>CAWDYI010000001.1:0-189368 GCA_963806395.1 uncultured Solirubrobacteraceae bacterium
GTACGTCGCGTGGCCGTTCGGTCATTGGTGCCTCCTGATTCGGCGTCGAGCACGATCCTCGCGGTTGTGCGATCGCCACTCATCGCCCGAAAGGGATGAAGACGGGGCCCTCGCGGTGCTGGAGCATCAGAGCAGGAAGCGAGAACCTCGGGAGGGAGCACGATGTCCGCAGTTGATCCAGGCGCGCGCGTGACGGCACGAACCGCCGGCGCCCAGTACGAATCCGCCGACTACGGCACCGAGAGCGGACCAGGCTGGCTGCTGTTCGCAGCCATCATCATCTCGATCGCCGGCGTCCTGAACGTGATCTACGGGATCGCGGCGATCGGCAACTCGAACTTCTTCGTCGACGACACGCAGTACATCCTCAGCAACCTCAACACATGGGGATGGGTCACGCTGATCGTCGGCGTCCTGCAGTTGCTCGCGTGTCTCTCGATCGTCCGCGGCGGCCAGTTCGGCCGCTGGTTCGGCATCATCGCCGCGAGCTTCAGCGCGATCGCTGCGCTGCTCTCGATCCCCGCCTATCCGTTCTGGTCGCTGGCGATCTTCGCCCTCGACATCATGATCATCTACGGCCTCGCCGCCTACGGCGGGCAGCGGCAGACGGCTTAGTCAGTCCACGCGATGTCGCGCAGGTCATTTGGGCGGCTTCATCCTTTCGAGGGGATGCCGCGCAGCGCGTAGCGGTGGACGATCCCGTCGGTCCGCTCATCGGCCACGATCCTGAGGAGGTACGACGATGTCGATCCACCAGCGCGACGAGGCCGCGCCCGCCGCGTCCAACGGCGGGGAGGTGCAGCTCAGCGAGCAGCTCGAGGCGCTCGCGAGCCAGTACGGCAACCGGTTCCTGCTCGAGCCGTCGCCCGACCGCGAGCTGCCCGCGCACGGCATGCGGTCCGTCGACGCGATGCGGCTCATCGCTGAGGAGCTGGTGCTCGACGGCATCCCGATGCGCAACCTCGCGACGTTCGTGACGACGTGGATGGAACCGGAGGCGCAGCGCATCATCGCGGAGAACCTCCATCGGAACTTCATCGACCACGCCGAGTATCCCCAGACCGCCGAGATCGAGCAGCGGTGCATCCGCATGCTCGCCGCCCTGTTCCACGCCCCGGGCGAGACCACGGGCGCGCGGACGCAGGGCTCGTCGGAGGCGATCATGCTCGGCGCGCTCTCGCTGAAGTGGAAGTGGCGCGAGCGGCGCGAGCAGGTGGGCAAGGACACGACGCGCCCGAACCTCGTGTTCGGCGCGGACGTCCACGTCGTGTGGGAGAAGTTCTGCCGCTACTTCGACGTCGAGCCGCGGATCATCCCGCTGCAGAAGGACAAGTACACGATCGGCCCCGAGGACGTCGAGCCCCACCTCGACGAGAACACGATCGGCGTCGCCGCGGTGCTTGGCACGACCTTCACCGGCCACGCCGACGACATCGGCGGCATCAACGACCTCCTGGTCTCTATCAAGAACGATCGCGGGCTCGACGTCCCGCTCCACATCGACGCGGCGAGCGGCGGGTTCGTCTGGCCGTTCCTGTACCCGGACACCGAATGGGACTTCCGGCTCGAGCAGGTCCGCTCGATCAACACGTCAGGGCACAAGTACGGCCTGGTCTACCCGGGGATCGGCTGGCTCGTGTTCAGAGAGACCGCCGACCTTGCCGAGGATCTCGTCTTCTACGAGAACTACCTCGGCAAGCGCGACGCGACGTTCACCCTGAACTTCTCGACGGGGTCGGCGATGGTGCTCGCCCAGTACTACAACTTCGTGCGGCTGGGTCACGACGGCTACCGCTACGTGATGGAGACGATGCAGCAGAACAGCCGGTGGCTGGCAGAGCGCATCGCAGGCATCGGCGACTTCGAGCTGGTCGGCGACGCGGGCGCGGAACAGCTCCCGCTCGTCGCGTTCCAACTCGCGGAGGAGCGCAACTTCGACGAGTTCGATGTCGCTTCGCAGCTCGCCGCCGAACGGGGGTGGATGGTGCCGGCGTACACGCTGCCCCCGAACGCCGAGCACGTCACGATCATGCGAGCGCTCGTCAAGCTCACGCTCGGCCACACGCTCGTGAGCACGCTCGCGGACGATCTCGCGCAGGCCTGCTCGACGCTGGAGCAGAAGGGCGGGCTGCACCCGCTCGACCGTAAGCGGGCCAAGACGGGGACCGGTTACTGAATGTGAGCGCGATGTCTCAGGCGTCCGGCGGTTCGCCCGGGTGCCCCTGCGCGAGATAGATGAGCGCCGCCTTCACCCGCCGGCTGACGTCCTCGGCGCGGGTCAATCCCAGTTTGAGGAAGATCGCGTTGATGTGCTTCTCGACCGCGCGCTTGGTGAGCACGAGCTTGTCGGCGATCGCCTGATTGCTCTTGCCCTGTGCGATCTCGCTGAGGATCTCCAGCTCGCGCTGGGTGAGCTCCGCCAGCGGCGACTCCTCGGCGCGCACGCGCGCGGCGATCAGCGCCTCGACCACCTTGGGATCGACCACCGAGCCGCCCTCGTTGACCGCGATCAGCGCCGCTACCAGCTGTCCCCGGTCGTGCAGGCGCTCCTTGAGCAGATACGCACGCCCGTCTGAGCCTCCCTCCAGCAGCGCGAGCCCGTAGCGCGGGTCCGCGTACTGGCTGACGACGACCACGCCGATCTCGGGGTGCGTGATCCGCAGGCGGTTGGCGACCACGATGCCCTCCTCGTCACCGGAGGGGGGCATGCGGATGTCAGTCAGGACGACATCCGGTAGCTCGGCCTCGATCGCGACGACGAGGCTTTCGCCGTCCTCGCAGATCGCGACCAGCGCGATCCGCGGGTCCTGGCCGAGCACATGGGCGATCGCCTCACGGACGAGGTAGCTGTCGTCGGCGAAGACGACCCGGATCGGCCGTGGGGGCGCACTCGCGAGCGGGGAGTCGATCACGCGGGAGCGACTATCCCCCGGAACCGGGGTGCCGTCAACCGAGTCGGGCGCGTGAACGCCTGGTCATCTACGTGACACTGAGGCCGTATGGCTGTACGGTCGTGCGGAGCCCATGGTCACGGCCGAGACCACCGACGCGCTCGGCGACCTGGAAGGCGAGCGGCCGGAACGCAGTGTGCGGGTACCCGTCGCGAGTGCGACGGCGCTGCTGTGCGCGGGCGTCGTGACGGTCTCGCTGGCCGGCGCGCCCGCGGACGAACGGCTGACGACGGCTGTGGTGTTCGGCCTCCTCGTCGGCGCCCCGATGATCGTCGGGCTCGTCGCCTGGAACGTGCACCCGGACGATCGCTTCGCCCGCCTGCTCGTGGCCGCAGGGGCGGCGTTCTCGCTGACCGCGCTGTCCCAGTCGGACAACGGCGTGCTCCACAGCATCGGGCGCGTGTCGGTCTGGCTCGTCGTGCCGGTGCTGCTCTACCTGATGCTGGCGTTCCCGTCCGGACGGTTGGTCGCGCGCCGGGACCGGCGCCTGATGACGGCCGTCTCCGCGGTGGCGGCCACGCTCTACCTCCCGACGGCACTGATCGTTCAGCACTTCCCGGAGCCGTCGCCGTGGGCGCGCTGCGGTGTCGAGTGTCCAGCCAATGCCTTCGCGCTGTTCCACGTCGATCCACAGTTGGTCGAGGACATCGTCGTACCTGTGCGCGAGATCCTCGTGGTGCTGGCAGTGCTCGCCGTCGCCGTGATCCTGGCCCAGCGGATGCGGCTCTCGGGCCCGATGCTGCGCAGGGCGACGGCGCCGGTCCTCGTCGTGGCCGTCGTCCAGGTCGCCGCGTTCGTCGCCTACCAGTGGAGCCGCCGCGCCGGCAGCGTCCCTGAGACCGTCGACCTGATCGGATGGCTCTGGCTGCTCAGCCTCCCCGCTGTCGCGCTGAGCTTCGGTGCCGGGCTGATGAATCGCCGGCTTCACGCCGCCTCGGCGCTACAGCGTCTCAGCCTGCGCCTGCGCGCCCCGGCGACGGCCGGCGAGCTGCGCGGCCGGCTCGCGGACGCCCTCGAGGACCCGTCGCTGCGCGTCGTCTACTGGCTTCCGGGCGACCCGGGACGGTGGGTGGACGAGAGCGGCTGGCCGACGACGGCTCCCGAGGGCGAGCCGGGCGTCGCGGTCACCGAGGTGCACGTGAGCGGCCGGCGGCTGGCGGCCGTGGTCCATGACGAGGCGCTCGCGCCTGACACGGCGCTCGTCCGGGCGGCGGCGTCCTACGGCCTCGTGGTACTGGAGAACACGCGCCTGATCGGCGAGCTGCGCGCGTCGCTGCTGCGGCTATCGGACTCGGAATCCAGGGGCGCAACGGCCGCCCGGGACGAGCGGCAGCGGATCGAGCGAGACCTTCACGACGGCGCGCAGCAGCGCCTCGTCGCGCTGGGCATCAACCTCGCGCTGCTCGCCGAGCGCATGAACGGCGACTCGCCCGACAGCGCCATGCAGCTCGTCGAGCTCGCGGGGCAGGTGGAGAAGACGATCGAGGAGGTGCGGTCGCTGGCACACCTGCCATACCCGGACGTGCTCGCGCGCGACGGGCTCGTCGAGGCGCTGCGGTCGTCGGCAGCGAGAACGCCCGTCCGCACCAGCGTGGTGAGCCACGGGATCAGGCGCTTCGCGCCCGAGGTCGAGACGACGGTCTACTTCTCCTGCCTCGAGGCTGTCCAGAACGCCGTCAAGCATGCCCACGGCGCGAGCCACATCACCATTCTGCTGCACGCCGACGACGGCGTCCGCTTCGAGGTCCGTGACGACGGCGCCGGCTTCCCGGCCGGGCCGACCGCGCTGGGGGCCGGGCTGATGAACATCAATGAGCGGCTCGCGTCGGTCGGCGGCCGGCTGGCGATCGCCTCCGAGCCGGGCCAGGGGACGAGCATCGTCGGTACCATTCCGATCGGGTAACCGCCGCCATGAAACTCAATCGCCTGCGGCGGCCGCGCGCGTGGGGGACCGGGACGCGGGACTGGGACCCGAGCGTCGCGGCCGTCCTATACGAGACCCTCCCCGTCGGCGTCATCGCCTGCGGGCCGGAGGGCGCGAACCTCGTGTTCAACCGGCGTGCCCGCGAGACGTTCGATGGAACCGGGGAGGAGCGCGACCCGGAGGACTGCGCCGATCACTACGGGCTCTACACCGCTGAGGGCGACCGGCTGCTGCGCACCGAGGAGATCCCACTCCAGCGCGCGCTCCGGGGCGAGCAACTCGTCGACGTCATCCTCACGGTCCAGCCGCGGCGCGGCCCGCGCCGGCTCGTGAGCGTGAGCGGCGGCCCGGTCGCAGGACGCGGCGGGCGGTCGCTCGGAGCGGTGGTCGTGATCCATGACGTGACCGACCGCCTGGGCCGGGACGAGGAGCGCCGCTTCCAGGGCGCGATCGCGGACCACATGGCGGAGGCGGTCATCCTCATCAAGGCGGCGGACGGCGAGATCCTCTACGTGAACCAGACGGTCGGCTCCATGTTCGGGTACGCCCCCGACGAGCTCCTGGGCACGCCGATCGCCCGGCTCAACGTGCCGACCGATCAGGCACCGGCCGCGCGGGCGGCCGAGATCGTGGACGGTCTCGAGCGCGACGGGGCCTGGAGCGGGGAGATCGAGCATGTGCGCAACGACGGCACTCGCTTCTGGTGCTCGGTCAGCGTGTCGGCGTTCGACGATCCGAGGCACGGCGCCGTGTGGACGTCCGTCCACACCGACGTGACCGCGCGGCGAGCCGCCGACAAGGCCCTGCGTACGGCCGAGCAGCACTTCCGCCAGGTGTTCGAGGACAGCCCCGTCGGGATCGCGCTCGTCGGCACGGACCTCCGGCTGATCGACGCGAACCGTGCCCTGTGCGCGATCACGGGCTTCTCGCGCGACGAGCTCGTGGGCAAGCGCTTCGACGACATCGCCCACCCCGACGACCGTGAGCTCGCTCAGCAGGCGCTGGCGGGCGAGATCCCGCACCGCCGCGCCGAGGCACGGTTCATCACCAAGGTCGGCGACGTCGTTCACGTCGCGCAGACGGCGACCGCCGTGCGCGGACCCGACGGCCGGCCCGGCGGCGGTCTCGTGATCGTCGACCCGATCGGCGGCGACTGAGGCGTTGTTCAGGCCGGTACCGGTGCCGCCACCCGCTGAGGCCTGAACGGCCGCTGCTCGTCGGCACCGGGCTGGACGATGACGACGGTCGACTCGGGGACCTCGTTCCACACGCCGGGGAGGTCCGAGAACGGCTCGGACACGACGAGGCGGTCCTCGTCGCGGACCCGCTGCAGGCGCGGGTTGTCCGGATGCAGCCGGCGGAGCGAGTCCGCGTCGGCCGACGTGAAGAGCGACCGCGAGCGCCCTTCGGTCGAGTACCTCACGGCCCAGAGCCGCTCGCCGTTGCTCACGCCGATGCTGGTCTGCAGTGCGTTCTCGATGCCGTGCCGTTCGGCGGTGGCCTCGACGAAGCCGATCATGCGCTCGAGCGCGGCGACCGCGTCGTCGGCGAGCCCGAACGTCAGGGCGAGGTAGAAGAGCACCTCCGAGTCGGTCGAGCCCTCGATCTCAGCGAACAGCGCCGGATCCACGGCGAGCATGAGCTCGCGCCGCATCCCGTGGAACCCCGCGACGACGCCGTTGTGCACGAACAGCCACTGGCCGTGGCGGAACGGGTGGCAGTTCGTCTCCTGGATCGCGGTGCCCGTCGTCGCGCGCACGTGCGCGAGGAAGAGCGGGGACTCGATGTGGGCGGCGAGCTCGCGGAGGTTGGCATCCCCCCAGGCCGGTGAGACGCTGTGGTAGACGCCCGGGCCTTCACCTGCCCCGTACCAACCGAGTCCGAAGCCGTCGCCGTTGGTGGCCTCGACGCCCAGTCGCGAGTGGAGGCTTTGGTCGATCAACCCGTGCTGGGACTTGAAGAGGAGCTCGTCGATCAGCACGGGCTGCCCGAACCACGCCATCCACCGGCACATCTCGTCCTCCT
Organism: uncultured Solirubrobacteraceae bacterium; assembly: GCA_963806395.1. Taxonomy (GTDB): domain Bacteria; phylum Actinomycetota; class Thermoleophilia; order Solirubrobacterales; family Solirubrobacteraceae; genus DASSUW01. Next base: position 6,901 of record CAWDYI010000001.1, read on the forward strand.
TCGTTTTCGTCGGACGGGACGCTAGCCACGGCGGCGCGGCGCGACATCGCCCGAACCGGGTGATGTCGCGCGCGCACGCGCATGGGAGAGTGATGCCCGTCCTATGCCCGACGAGCCCGCTCCGCTGACATACGGCGCCCCGGTCAAATGGGAGCCGGCGACACCGCGCCTCGGCCTCGTCCGCACGATCGTCTCGTGGGTGGTGGCTGCGGCGTCGGTCGCCGTTGCGGCGTGGCTCGTGCCCGGCGTGGCCCTCGAGGCAACCGGCTCCGCCTTCCTGGTCGCGGCCGTGATCGCGATCCTGAACGCCATCCTGCCGCCGTTCCTGGCGGCGTTGCGGCTGCCGTTCATGTTGGCCCTGGGCTTCCTGCTCGTGCTCGTGGCCGATGCACTCCTGCTACTGCTCGCCGACGCATTGCTGTCGGGCGACATCCGGGTCGACTCGTTCGGCGACGCACTGCTCGCGTCGCTGGTGATCTCGGCGGCCAGCGTCGTGCTGCAGACGATCCTCGGCACGAACGACGACGACCAGTACTCGCTGAAGGTCACGCGGCGGATCGCCAAGCGCCAGGGCGCGCACGCGCGCACCGACGTGCCCGGCATCCTGTACCTCGAGATCGACGGCCTCGCGCTACCGGTCCTGCGCGACGCGATGCGCGACGGCTCCGCCCCGACGATGGCGCGCTGGATCGCCGACGACGGCTACCGGCTCGCCGAGTGGGAGACCGACCTCTCCTCGCAGACCGGGGCCAGCCAGGCCGGCATCCTGCTCGGGTCCAACGAGGACATCCCGGCCTTCCGCTGGGTGGAGAAGGAGACCGGGCTGATGATGGTGTGCTCGTCACCGGCCGACTGCGTCGAGATCGAGCGCCGCCACGCGACCGGCGTAGGACTGCTCGTCGATGGGGGAGCGAGCCGCGGCAACCTGCTCTCGGGCGAGGCCGAGGAGGTGATCCTCACCGTCAGCCGGGCGGAGGCGGAGAAGCGGTCGAACCCGGGCTACCGGGCGTTCTTCGCGAACGGCTTCAACGTCACGCGCGCGCTCGTCCTGTTCGGCTGGGAGATCGTGCTCGAGTGGACCGCCGCGGCGCGGGCGACCCGCCGCGACGTCGTGCCGCGCGGGCATCGCGGCGGCATCTATCCGCTGATGCGGGGCGTGATGTGCGTGATCGTCCGCGACCTGATCGTGTTCGGCGTGCTCACCGACATGATGCGCGGACGCCCCGCCGTCTACGCGACGTTCTCCAGTTACGACGAGGTCGCCCACCACTCCGGGCTCCAGCGGGCGGACACGATGGAGGCGCTGCGCAAGCTCGACCGGGAGTTCGGTCGGATCGAGCGCGCGCGGCGGTACGCGCCGCGGCCGTACGAGATCGTGGTGCTCTCCGACCACGGCCAGACGCAGGGCGCGACGTTCAAGCAGCGCAACGGCTACGGGCTCGACGAGCTCGTCGAGCGCTCGCTCGCGCAGGGACAGGTCGGCGGGTACGCCGGCGGCGACGAGCAGAACGCGATGGTCCAGACCGCCGTGGCGGAGGCCACCGGGCGGAAGCAGAAGAATAAGCCGAAGAACGACGTGTCGGATCGCGAGGTCGTGGTGCTCGGCTCGGGCAACCTCGGGCTCGTGTACCTGATGGAGACCCAGCACCGGCTCACCCTCGAGGAGATCGATGAGCGCCATCCGCGGCTCATCCCCTCGCTGCGCGAGCACCCGCACATCGGCTGGCTGCTGGTCCGGTCGGCCGACCACGGCGCCGTGGTGCTCGGACTGGCGGGCGCGTCCTACCTCGACGAGGGCCGCGTCGACGGCGAGGATCCGCTGGCTCCGTTCTCGCCGACGGCGGCGGAGCACCTACGGCGCACGGACGGCTTCGCCCACGTCGCCGACATCATGATCGGCAGCTTCTACGACCCGATGGTCGACGAGGGCTGCGCGTTCGAGGAGCTGATCTCCTTCCACGGCGGCCTCGGCGGCCCGCAGACGCAGCCGTTCATCCTCGCTCCGCCGGGGCTCTCGTTGCCGGACGAGCCGATCCTCGGCGCCGCCGCCGTGCACGCCCTGCTCGCCGGCTGGCGCCAGGGCCTGCAGGGCCCCGCTGCCGCGCCGGACCGCGCCGCGGCCGACGCGGCGCCTGCTTGACGCTCGGGCGGCGGCCGGGAACGTCAACTGCGCTGGGTGGGGAAGCGGGCGACCGTCGGCCGCGGTGAGGGTTCGCCGAGCGTCGAGTTCCTGGGCCTCACGCCCGCTAAGTCGACACTCGCGTGTTCGCGCCTCGCGTCATCGACCCCCGTCAGTGTGCTTTTCGTCAACACCGCGCGCGACCGGGCCGCGCGCGTGCAGTTGTGCACCTCTGGTGTGCATTTCGTCGACAGCGTCCCGGACAACGCGACGCTGTCGACGTTCCGCACCCTCGCCCGGCGCAAACGGACCGCCACTTCCCCACCCAGCGCAGTTGACGTTCGCCCGCCCTAACGCAAGCGCCCGGTGGTTAGCCGGGCGCCACCGCCGGAGGAGCGGGCGCGCCGTCGTCGGGCTCGGGCCCGTCGTCGGCGCCGGCGAGGATCAGTCGCTTCTGCGCCGCGAACTCCTGCTCGTCGAGGACTCCGGTCTCCTTCAGCCGCGCGAGCCGCTCGAGCTGTTCGAGCCGCTCGTCACCGGCCGACCCACCACCTGACGTCCTGGTCTTCGCCTCGGTCACCACTCGCGAGGCCGTGCCGGCCACGGCCGTCCGGCCCGCTGAGGTGCCCTGGCGGACCCAGTTGCCGGCGTGCCGGGCGCGTTCGCGCATGCGCTCGTTCGCGTCGGCCATGTTGGCGTCCGGGTGCTCGCGCTTGATCAGCCGGCGCAGCGCCTCCCAGGCGAAGGCCAGGAGCGCGATCAGGATCAGCGCCAGGACCGGGTCGCGCAGGGCGGGGGTCGGCCCCCACCACAGCAGCAGCCCGATGAACACGGCGAAGGCCGCGTAGGCGATCGCGGGGCTGCTCGCGTACGGCGCGACGGCGCGTCGGAGCGCGATCGTGGGTCGCGAGGGCCCGGCCAGCCACGCGGCGAGCACCATGAAGACGCCGTAGCCGATCGTGGCCGATGCCGCTTCCACGAGCAGCGTGGTGGAGATGGTCCATGCGGAGCCGATGGCCGGCTCGATCGCCGCCGTGTCCGCGAGCGCGTTCGTGAGCGCCTCGCCTGCCTGGACCTGCGTGATCAGCGCGAGCGCTCCGACGAACACGAAGCCGATTCCGTAGGCGCGCAGCGCCTGGCGTCGCCAGGTCGGAGCGATCGCGAGGGCGATCCCGAACAGCACGAGCGACAGCGTGACCAGCACGACCGGCAGTCCCTTGACGACCTTCAGGCCGTCCTGAGCGGCTGCCAGTTGGTCCGACTCCATGATCGTGATCTGCGCGGCGGAGGGTGGGAGGCGCTCCGCCAGACGCCCGCCGATGCCGACCCGCTCCTGCATCTGGTTCAGAAGTTCGGTGAGGTCGAGGACGACGTTGCCCTCGGTGGTGGAGACGATCGGGCCGCCGCCTTCGAGGATCCTCAGCAGTTGCTCTTGCGCGGCCCGGTTGGCATTCGCCCACGCCTGCTGCGCGCGTGGGCGGGAGAGCACCTCGTTCGCGGCGCGCTCGGCCAGCTGCCGCAGCCCGCCGGCCGCCGGGCCCGCGAGCGGCTGCAGCCGCGGCGGAAGCGCCTCGCGGATCTCGCCGGCCACGTCCACGTTCGCGTACAGCTGATCCACGAGGTACACGGCGACCTGATTGCGGATCTGGCGGTTCTCCAGCAGCTCGGTGCTGGTGTTCGTCCAGTTGTCCGTGTTCAGGACCTGGCGGTTCGCCCACACGGCGAGAATCGCCGCGAACGCGACGATCGACGCGAGCACGACGAGTGCGCGCGCCCAGCCGCGACGGGGATGGCGTGACGGCGTCTCAGTCGCCACAGTCAGTACGAGGGGTTGCGCCGCCCGCCGTGGGCGACGAGGCCGTAGACGATGAGGACGTTGACCGCGAACAGCGCGAGCGCCAGGAACGGCGAGGCGGGCATGAACAGCAGCTGCACGATCGCGCCGGTGGCGGCGAGAAACACTCCGAGCCAGCGGCCCACCTGGGTGTCGGCCCAGATCGCGATGCCGGCGCCGAGCTGGAGGCCGCCGATGACCAGCACCACCCAGCCCCACGTGTTCAGGTCGCTGAAGAGGACGTGGCGCGCCCCGCCTGCGTAGAAGCTCGAGTTCGACAGGGCCGCGATCCCGTAGATGACGTTCACCGTCCCCGCCATCAGGAGCATGACTACGGCGAACGAGAGCCACCCGAGACCGGCTTCCGGCTCCGCGTACGCACGGTCGCGGACACCAGAGGTCTCCGTTCCCACGCTCGCGTACTCACCGGACATTGCCACTCCTCTCCTGGGGATGCCGAAGCTACGCGCGCAGACCGCACGACACATCGTCCGATTCGGGTGAAGAAATGCGGGCGGCGCCGCCATAAGGTCGCGGACATGCTGCACGAGGCCGTCAGTCTTGGTACCTGGACTGCAACGCTCGCGCTGCGCCCGGTGGCCGGGGCGTACGCCGCGGGGCGCCGCGTGGAGCTCCGCCTCCGCACCGACGCCATGGACCGCGCGGGTGACGCTGCGCTGGTCGTCCTCGACGCGCTGCTCGCCTCCCCGCGCGCCGACGAGGCGGTCGACCGCATCCTCGCCAGCCCGCTCGCCGAGCGTGCGGTCGCCCAGGCGTTCACCGAGCTGCTCGCGGGAGATGCGGTGGACCAGGGCCTCGACCGCGCGGTGGCCCTCGGCGTGCCGCAGCGGATCACCGACCGCCTGCTCGCGGACGGCCTGGCCGAGCAACTCGTGCAGCGGGTCCTCGACGGCCCCGAGCTCGAGCGGATGGTCGCCCTTGCGTTCCAGAGCGAACGCGTGGAAGCCGCGTTGGTGAGCGCGCTCGAGAGCGCCGGCATGGAACGGCTGATCGCGCGGATCCTCGAGAGCCAGGCGCTGTGGGCGCTCGTGGACGAGGTTGCGCAGAGCCCGGCCGTCACCGACGCCATCACGCAGCAGGGGCTGGGGCTGGTGGACGACGTCGCGGGCGAGGTCCGGAACCGCTCCCGCGCCGCGGACGCCTGGCTCGAGCGCGCGGCGCGCCGGGTGTTGCGGCGGCCGCCGGAGCCTCAGATGCCGTGAGCGCGGACGCCACTCCCAGTGCGGATGTGGTGTCGCCGGCCTCGAACGGCACCGCGCCGCGAGCGCCGGACCTCCTCCCGGCTCTCGTCCCGCAGTACTCCGGGCTCGCCACGCGCGTGATCGCCTTGGTGGTCGACGTCCTCATCATCCAAGCGGTGTCGTGGATGGTCGGCGGCATCGCCGCCGTCGTCCTCTCGCTGCTGGATCCGTCAGAGGACGCGGAGGCGATCCTGATCGCCATCGGGGCTGTCGTGGCGACGCTCTGGGCGGCCGGCTACTTCGTGTTCTTCTGGGTGACCACCGGGCAGACGCCCGGAAACCGCGTGATGGAGATCCGTGTGCAGGACGCCGATGACGGCCGGCCGCTGTCGTTCGGCCGCGCGGTCATACGGCTCGCGGGTGCGGTGCTGTCGGCGCTGATCCTGTTCCTCGGCTACCTGATGATCCTCGTCGACTCGCAGCGTCGCGCTTTGCATGACCGACTGGTGCACAGCGTCGTCGTGTACGCGCCGTCCGCGGGTCGCCGCGCCCAGAAGCCGGTCCGTTGACCCCAGACCGCGAGCCGAGCATGTCCGCGGAGCGCCAGAGCATGTTCTCGACGCCGGCGTGGTTGCGTGACCTGGGCTTCGCGTCGTGGATGCTCGTCGGCTTCGTGCTGATCATCATCGGGTTGATCTGGCTGCTGAGCCAGACTTCGACGATCGTGGGGCCGGTGATCCTGGCGTCCGTTCTCGGCGCGGTCGCCGGCCCGCTCGTGGGTTCGCTGCAGCGCCGCGGTGCGCCGCGGGCCGCGGGCGCCGCGCTCGTCCTGCTCGGCCTCGTGGCGATCGCCGTCGGGGTCGTCTTCCTCATCGTCCACGGCATCTCTGCCAACTCGGATGACGTGTCGGGACAGGCGTCTGCGGCGCTCGACAAGGTCGACGCGTGGCTGAAGGACGCCGGCATCACCACCGCGGACGCCAAGGAGAGCATCAAGAAGGCGGTGCCAGAGATCCGCGAGACCCTCGTCAGCGGACTCGCCGCGGGCATCGACGGACTGACGTCTCTCCTCTTCTTCCTTTCCTTCTCGGCTCTCGCCACGTTCTTCGTGCTCAAGGACGCTCCGGTGATGTCGCGCTTCGTCACGCGCCATATGGGCCTGCCGGTGCCGGTCGCCGAGATCGTCACGCGGGAGGTCGCGTCGGGGCTGCGCAACTACTTCACCGGGGTGACGATCATCGCGGCCTTCAACGGAGTCGTCGTCGGGCTCGGCGCGCTGATCCTCGGCGTGCCGCTCTCCGGCACGATCGCAGTCGTCACCTTCATCACGGCCTACATCCCGTACATCGGCGCATGGGTCGCCGGCATCTTCGCGTTCGCCCTCGCGCTCGGATCGCAGGGCCCGACCGACGCCGCGATCCTGGCGGTGATCATCCTGCTCGCCAACGGGGCGCTGCAGCAACTACTGCAGCCGTTCGTCATGGGCGCGGCGCTCAGCCTCAACCCACTCGCCGTGCTGATCGTGACCGTCGGTGGCGGCGCGCTGTTCGGGATGATCGGCCTGACGCTGGCGGCGCCGCTGACGTCGGCCGCCGTGCACATCAGCGCGGCGCTCAGGGAACGGTCGGCCGAGGTCCTACCGGACGAGCCCGCGGCCGCCGCCGCCGTCCCATGAACATTGTCTGGGCCGTCGCGATCGTCGTTGCCATCAACGTCGCGACGATCTCGGCGATGCTGTTGGTGCGTCGCAGGGCGCCGGAGGGCAGCTACTTCTCGGACGGCGACCGCGCGTCGGGGGTGTTCGGCGTCCTCGCGGGTGGCTTCGCGATCTTCGCCGGCTTCATCATCTTTCTGGCGTTCGCGAGCTACGACCAGTCGCGGACCGGTGGGGAAACCGAGGCGCTCACCGTCGTCCAGCAGTTCGAGACCGCGGAGTTGCTCCCGGCCGCGCTGAACGACCGGCTCGGCGGGGAGCTCGTCTGCTACGGGCGTTCGGTCGTGTACCAGGAGTGGCCGGAGATGGAGGAGGGAACGGGCGGCGACACGATCAACCCGTGGTCGGTCGCTCTCTTTCGGAGCCTGCAGCGCGTGGAGCCGGACGGCGCGAGGGAGGAGGCGGCGTTCGGGAAGTGGCTCGATCAGACGTCGGACCGTGAGGAGGGGCGGCGCGATCGGCTGCATGGTGCGGAGGGCATCATCCCGGGCTCGATCTGGCTCGTCCTCTTCCTGATCGCGGGCGTCGTCTTCGTCTACATGCTGTTCTTCGCCGACAGCGCGGAGCGTGCGGTCTCGCAGGCGATGCTGATGGGCTCGGCGACGACGGTGATCGTCCTCACGCTGGCGGCGATCTATGCGCTGAACGGGCCGTACCGGCCCGGCATGGGCCAGATCACGCCGGTCGCGATGGAGCGGTCGCTGCGGCTCCTGGACAGCGCGCGCACCATTTTGAACGACACGGCTCCACTTCCGTGCGACGCCCGCGGCGCTCCGGGGTCGTCCTGATGGAGAACGCGGGTGAGGCCCGTTTCGCCCGTCGCTTCGAGATCGCCGCGACCGTGCTGCTCGCGATGGCCGCGGTGGCGACGGCCTGGGCGTCCTACCAGTCGGCGCGGTGGCGCGGCGAGCAGGCGAAGGCCGGGGGCGCTTCGATCGCCGCCCGCGTCGAGTCGACGCGCGCGGCAGGCCTGGCGAACCGCAACGGGCAGGTCGACGTCGCGCTGTTCACCCAGTGGGTGGACGCCTACGTTCGTGAGGAGACCGAGCTCGCCGACTTCTACCGCCGGCGTTTCCGTGATGAGTTCAGGCCGGCCTTCCAGGCCTGGGTGGCGACCGCGCCGCGGACGAATCCCAGTGCCCCGCTGTCGCCGTTCGCCATGCCCGAGTACAAGCTCGCCGCGTCGGCGGAGGCCGACGAGCTGGAGGCGAAGGCCGCGGCGTTCTCCATCCGCGTCGGGGAGTTCATCCAGCGGGCTGACAACTACTCGCTGGCCGTCGTGCTGTTCGCCGCGGCGTTGTTCTTCGCGGGCATCAGCACACGGCTCAGATCATCCACGCCTCGGATGGTCGTCCTCGGACTCGGCCTCGCCCTGTTCGCCGGCAGCGTGATCTGGATCGCGACGTTCCCGGTCAGCCTCGCCGTATGACGCTCGAGGTGCTCTGGCACGACCTCGAGTGCAGCGGGTACGACGAGGATCTGCCGGTCTGGCGCGCGCTGGCCACCGAGGCGGGCGGGCCCGTGCTCGACGTCGGCGCGGGCACCGGCCGGGTCAGCCTCGACCTGGCCGGCGGCGGCGTCGCCGTCGTTGCCCTGGACACCGACGCCGCCTTGCTCGAGGCGCTGGAGCGCCGCGCCGCCGGGCTGCCGGTCGAGACGGTCGTCGCCGACGCGCGCGACTTCGGTCTCGGTCGCCGGTTCTCGCTCGTGCTCGTGCCGATGCAGACGCTGCAGCTGCTCGGCGGCCGCCGCGGCCGTGCCGCCTTCCTGCTCTGCGCGCTGCGCCATCTCGAGCCCGGCGGGCGGCTGGCCGCTGCGCTGGCCGACGCGATGGACTGCTTCGACGACGAGCACGACATGCCGCCGCCGCCCGACGCATGCGAGACCGGCGGCGTGCGATACGCCAGCCACCTGACGTCCGTGGTGGAGGAGGACGGCCGCGCAGCGATCCACCGCCGGCGAGAGGTCATCGGGCCGGGAGACCGGTACGAGTCGGTCGAGGCCGTCGTGCGGCTCGACCGGGTGACACCCGAAGAGGTGACGTCGGAAGCGGCGCAGCTCGGGTTCCTGACCGAGCCTCCTCTCTCGATCCCCGAGACGGAGGAGTACCTCGGATCCACGGTTGTCGTCCTGCGCGCGCCGGCGGCGGGCCCGTAGTCTCACCTTCACCGAGGTACGCCTGCTCGACCTCCTCGCGCGCGCGTCACCTCGGTCGGTGCGCTCTCCATCGGCGGGGCCTTGTCGCGTGGATGCTGCCGATACCAGCGCGCGTAGCGGTCGGCGAGCGGGGCGGCGGTGAGGCCGTGCGCGAAGACCGAGAGTCCGACGGTGACGTAGATCGCGAGCACGATCAGGTGCTCGTGGGGGAGCTGTGATTCCTCGACCACGATCAGTGCGAACACGATCGAGGCCAGACCGCGGGGTCCGAACCAGCCGAGGAAGCCGATGGTGGGGGCTCGGGCGTGACTTCCCCACATCGCGATCGCGACGGGGACCATCCGCACGAGCGTGAGGCTGAGGATCGCGTAGACGGCGATCTGCCAGCTCAACTCGCCGAGCGCGGGCCCGAGCAGAATGGCCCCGAAGAGGACGAAGGTGACGGCGTTGAGCACATTGCCGACCTCCTCGTTCAGCTCGTTGAGGTCCCCGGGGTCGCGTCTGAGTGCCATGCGGAACACCATGCCTGCCACGAATGCCGCGATGAACCCCGATCCGTGGAGTGCGAGTGCCGTCCCGTAGGCAAGGGCTGCGCCGGCGACCGGGATGACCTGCCGCCATTCACCCGCGATCAGGTTCCGCCGGCCGGCGTGGATCACGATCGCGGCGACCAGGAGCCCGGCTGCGACCCCTCCGACAATCCCGTAGCCGATCTCCTCGAGCACGAGTGTCGCCGCGCTGCGGCCGCCCGCGATGTCCGATTCGACGTCGGCGACCGCGACGGCCGCGAACAACAGCGGGACGCAGATCCCGTCGTTGAGGCCGCTTTCGACGTTCAGTCCCTGGCGGATTCGCGGCGGGATGCGTGGTTCGGTGACGACTGCCTGCCCGAGTGCAGCGTCGGTGGGCGCCAGGACGATCGCCAGGATGACGGCCTCGGCGGCGGTGATCTGCCCGAAGAGCAGGGCCGCCGCGACGGCGCCGAGCGCGATGGTGAGCGGCAGGCCGATGCCGAGCAGCCGCAGCGGAACGCCGACTTCGCGTCGAAGCTCTCCGAGATCGATCCGCGAGGCGTCGCAGAACAGGACGAGTGCCAGCGTCGCAGCCGCCAGCGCTTGCACGGGCGAGCTCGTGCCGGAGAGATCGACCCCGACGAGCACTTGGGGCCCAACCAGCAACCCGATCGCGACGAACAGGATCGCCGGCGTGATCGGCGTCCCCGATAGCCGCCGCGAGATCGCGGCAACCCCGAGCAGCGCGAGCGCCACGATCGCGAGCGACCAAGCCATCTGCGACTAGCTGCAGTCGAAGTCCACGGCGTCGATCAGGTCGTGCTCGAGCGCCGCGATGAAGACCCTCGCCTCGGCGGCCATCCGGTCGCGGTCCTGTCGTGTCAGTGCGGCCGCGATCTCCGCCATGCCGCGCTCGAGGTCGAGTTCGTACCGTTTTGCCGCGCCGTCGCTCACGACGACATCGCGGTACGTCCCGCACTGTCCACAGCGCAGCCGCAGATCCCAGCGCCCGAGCTCGAGCGGCTCCGCCCTCACCGGAACCACGGAATCGTCGTGGCAGAGCGGGCACTCGTGCAGCCCGGACCCGGGCAGATGGCGGCGGCGACGCTTGAACACCTCGACGTCAGCCTCCTCGCACATGAACGCGACCGCATCACCCGCATCGGATGATGCGTGCCCCTAGTACCAGCGGTGGACGCGACGCGCGGTGAGCGCTTCGACGTCGTCCTTGGTCAGGCTCAAGGTGACCGCGTCGTTCTCCACGCGCGCGACTGCGGCGGCGGGGATGACGATCTCGCGCCGGCCCCACAGGTGACCGCGCTCGAGCACGATGTCCGCCGTCTCGCCGCTTCCGATCAGGAAGCCGTCGACGTGGCCGAGGCGATGCCCGTCGGCTGACATCACGGCGCTCGAACGGCGGATCTCGACCTCGTGCTTGGGGATCCGGTCGTAGTTGACCATGACATGCGGGTCGGGGTCCATCACGGTCCCCCCGCCGTCCATCTCCTGGTAGAGCGGGAGCGCGAGCACGTCCTCGATGCCGATCTCCCAGTCCGGGTCTGCCACGGGGAACTCGCCGACGCGTAGGTAGGCCGACTCGTGCACCGGCTCGAGCGCCTCGACGTCGGCGATCGAGCAGTCCAGCGCGACCGCGTCGCCGGCGCCGCTCGCTCGCTCGATCGGCACGAGTCGCGCGCGGTCGGCACGATGGTGCGGCTGCACGACGAGGTGCGTGACGCGGCGCGAAACCGGGTCGATGACGACATCGGCGAGTTCGCCGAACGGAGCGTCCGTGCATTGAACGACGCTGCCGAGCCCGAGTCTCATGCGAGTGATGGAAGCACCGGCGCCCGCTCCGGTCATCATCCTGAGCGGGTGATAGTCGCCTGACTCCCGCACCGTCGTGTGCCCCAGGGTCACTCACGGGTGCATGCCCCCTATACGCCACGGCCGCCATGGCACGATCGCGTCACGATGGACACAGCACGTGCACGGGCGATCGCCAGGCGGTTGCACGTCGGCGACCGCGAGGAGGACGGGACGCCTGTCATCCGGCACGTGCAACGTGTCGCCGGCACGGTGACCGAGGACGCGCGCGCCGTGGCCTGGCTGCACGAGGTCCTGGAGTGGACCGCCGTGACCGAGCAGGAACTGCTCGTTGCGGGCCTCACGAGCGACGAACTGCGCGCCCTCAGGCTTCTCTGCCGGAGGTCCGACTCACGTTCGGACCTCCGCTACCTCGCTCATCTGGAGCTGATCGCGCACGCCGCCGGCGGGTCCGGGCGTCTGGCGCGGATCGTGAAGACCGCCGATCTGAGGGATCGGTGCCTCCATCCACACGTCCGCCGCGACGGCTGGTCGCCGCCGTATTCGCGGCCGCTGGAACTGCTGTGGGACACGCAGGACGATCCGCACCGAGCAGGAATCGCCAGCGTGGCGTAAGGCACCGCAAGCGCTCCGCGGCGACCGTCTCAGACGTTGCGCTCGATGTCTATGCGGTGCTCGTCCGCCGCTTTGGTGAACGCGGCGTAGTCGGCGTCGTTCTGGTCTGCGTAGGCGACGGCGAAGCGTGCGAGTGCACGGTCGAACGTGTCGTCGTCGCCGAGGTAGCCGGTGACCTTCGTCGCGTCGCCGGTGCGCGCGTGCGCGCGAGCCAGCGTGGCGCCGCAGAGCTCGCCGTAGACCGCCAGCTGCGGCGGCGTCATCGTCTCGACCGCGGCCGAGCCTTTCATGTCGCGCAACTGGCGGACATAGAACTCGTGCTTCCGTGAACCGGTTCCGGTGACCCATCCCAGGAATGCGTCGCTTGCGGCCTGCATCAGCCGTTGGCCGTGCACGACCCGCTCGCCCTGGTGTTCATACTCGCTGGCGCCCGCATACGGGGCGAGCACCGACGCGTTCGCCTCCTTGAGCTGCAGGAACAGCGGATCGTCATCGCGGTCGCCCATCAGCAGGATCATCAGCGCCTCGGTCCCGACCGAGCCGACGCCAACGACCTTGCGCGCGAAGTCCTCGTAGTGGTAGTGGTCGAGCACGACGCGCCGATCGGGGCCAAGCGAGCTCGCATACTCGGCGAGTCCCTGCCGGATGACGCGCTCCTCGAAGTCGTCGGACATCGTCTCGGTCGGACGCACGATCACCGGCGGCTGCTGCTTGATCCGGTAGCCGCCCTCGACCCGCTCCGCGTACTTCGACAACGAGCCGAGGCTCGTCCGTGTCCGCGCCTTGCCGAGGGCCTTCCGAGCGGTCTTGACCTCGCCCTTCCCCAACCTGGAACCGATCTCCGCGAGCACCTTGTCCGCGTCGAACCGGGTGTACCAGACGTCCAGGAAGCGCATCGTCGCCGCCTTGGCCATCGTCGTCCGGTAGGCCATGACCGCAGCGCGTGCCGCCGCCCGCTGCTCCTTGCGACGGTGGCCGTTCCCACGGCCGGCGACGACGACACTCGCCGCGAGGCGCTTGACGTCCCACTCGAACGGCGCCGGCAGCGTCTCGTCGAAGTCGCTGAGATCGAAGACAGATCGGCGGTCCGGCGCCGCGAACAGGCCGAAGTTCGACAGGTGGGCATCGCCGCAGCACTGCACGCGCAATCCCGTCGTCGGGCTGAGCGACAGGTCGGACGCCATGATCGCCGCGCTCCCGCGGTAGAACGTGAACGGCGAGACGATCATCCGCCCGTGCCGGATCGGAACCAGCTCGGGAACGCGCGTCGCGTTCTGCTTCTCGACGATCCCGACCGGGTCCGGACGGTGATCGGGCGCCGCCCACTCGCCGTGCGCCTCCAGCGGCACCGACTCACGCTCGCCGCGTCCCTCGGCCAAGCGCTCCTCGCTCGACTTCGGACGGTCCAGCACGCCGCGGCGGCGTTTCTTGTCGCGAGCGGCCGGGGTCAACCTAATGCCGCGACTTCGACGGAGGCTGAGGGCTCGATGTCCGGTAGCCGCATCATGCGGAACGAGCTGAAGAACCCGAGCAGGCCCGCGAGGATCGGCACGAGCAGAGCCACCTGAAGGGCGAGGTCCGTGGCGTCGGCGTTGATCGCGAGGACCTCCTCCTGAACCGCCGGGGGCTCGTCGGCGAGCAGTTCGTCGAGCTGCGTGTTGCTCACGACCTGCGCGTCGTCCTCCAGCGTCTGCGCGATCTGCTGCTGCTGTGTGGACGGGATCACGACGCTCGCGTTCGACATGTTGGTGAAGGCCAGAGAGAGTGTCGCGAGCATGATGCCGCCGGCCACGGCCAGGCCGAACGACAGGCCGAACGAGCCCGACGCCGAGTTGACGCCGGCCGCCTCGCTGATCCGGTCGTCGTCGATCGGGGCGAGCGTGTAGTTGTTGAGCTGCGACACCAGCAGTCCGAGCCCGGCTCCCGTGATCGCCAGCGGGACGAAGAGGTACCAGCCGGAGTCGGCGCGGGGCACGATCGGGAGGATCAGCGCGATGCCGAGCGTGGTCAGCGCGAACCCGGCCCGGATGATCTCGGAACCGCGCCGGCCGCCGGACCTCCGACCGGCGAGGATCGCGACGGCGAACATCGTCAGCGACAGCGGGGCGAGCGACAGGCCCGTCTCCAGCGCGTCGTATTCGAGCTGGATCTGCAGGAAGATCGGCAGCGCGATCATCGCCCCGCCGAGCGTGATGTTCTGGAGCATCTGGCCGGTGAACCCGAGTCTGAAGTGCGGGAGCGCGAAGAGCTCCGGATCGAGCAGAGTCACCTTGCCCTCGTGATGGCGCCGCACGAGCCAGCGGGCGAGTGCCCAGAGCGCGAGCGCGCCGATCGCGATCAGCAGCAGGACGTAGTCGCCGCCCTCCTGCCACACGAGGATGCCCAGCACCACGCCTCCCATCCCGATGATGGACAGGACTGCGCCGACCCCGTCGACCTGCCGGTCTCCCGTGTACGGGACGTCCTTGAGGAGCCCGAGTTGCGACAGCACGACCGCGATGACCACGGCCTCCAGCAGGAAGCCGACGCGCCAGGACAGGTAGGTGGTGACGAAGCCGCCGAGGAGCGGCCCGACCGCGGCGGCGATCGCGGCCGCCGCTCCGACGAGCGCATAGGTCTTCTTCTGTGCCGCTCCCTCGAAGTTGCCATGGATCAGGGACTGCATCGCGGGCAGCAGCAGCGAGGCGCCGAGCCCGCCGATGATCGCCCAGAAGATGATGATCGCCGTCAAGCTCTGGGCGAGGGTCATCGCCACCGCGCCGATCGCATAGCCCAGCAGACCCACGACGTACGCCCGTTTGCGTCCGAAGAGGTCACCCATCTTGCTGCTGATCAGGATGAACGCGGCGGAGACCAGCGCCTCGAGCGCGATCGCGCCCTGCACAGAGCTCACCGTGGTGTCGAGGTCCTCGACGACGGCCGAGATCGACACGTTCATCAGCGACGTGTCGACGACGAGCACGAACATCGCCGCCGCCAGCACGAGTGACAGCCGAGTGCGCCCCGCTTCCTTCGGTGCTGGGGCGCCTGTCATCGTGGCGATCATCGCGCCGGCGACGCGAGCCCCTCAAGGGCGCGGACACCACAGTTCGCGCGTGCGCGCGCTCCGCCGGTCCACGCGAACGCAACGGGTCGCTCGTGCGGGAGCGGCCACCACCGCAATCGACGTGCGCGCAACCTTGTGTGCCTGCTCGAGGGCGGCGGATGATCGGCGCGCCTCACACGTAGGCGACGTTCCGCGCAGGCTAGGTGACAAGGAGTAGCCGACATGGTGTTCGCAGCTGACTATCCGTTCCTCGACGTCTTCTGGACGATGATCATCTTCTTCTTCTGGATCGCCTGGATCTGGATGCTGATCGCGGTCTTCGCTGACATCTTCAGCAGGCGCGACATCTCGGGCTGGTCGAAGGCGCTGTGGAGCGTGTTCGTGATCGTCCTGCCGTTCCTCGGCGTGCTGATCTACCTGATCGCCAACAGCGACGAGATGGCCGAGCGCAAGATCGGGCAGGCCCAGGCCCAGCAGGCCGAGTTCGACGACTACGTCAAGACGGTCGCCACGTCCGGCGGCCCCGCCGCCGAGATCGACAAGGCCAAGGGACTGCTCGACAGCGGCGCGATCAACCAGAGCGAGTTCGAGGCGATCAAGGCAAAGGCGCTCGCCTAGCTTCCGCGACGGCGCGACGGCGCGGCGGCTCGGTCTTGGCGGACTGACTCCGCCGACCGCACCGCCGCGCGTCGTGGGCTCAGGTCGCCGTCGCGCGCTCGTCCTCCCCAAACACGAGGATGCCGTGAATGACGTAGATGCACAGGACGAAGATGGCGAGCGACCACCACGGGTTGGCGCCGCCGATCGACAGCAGAGCCGCGATCGCGCCGAGGCCGGCGCCGACGAAGCCGATCACCCGCCCGTAGGTGTTGCCGGCCAGCAGTGAGAAGCCGCCGGTGAGCTGAATCACGCCGAGCACGATCAGGATCCAGCCCATGGTGTTGAGGTCGCTGAAGATGTACCTCGTGTCGTTCGCAAAGATGTTCGCGCTGTCCAACGCGCCGATGCCATAGATGATGTTGAGCGTTCCTGCGATCAACAGCAGGACCGCTGCGAATGTCGCTCGACCTGCACCGCGCATCCCGTACCTCCTGGGTCGTCTGGTTGCTTTCCAGCTGTCACGGCTGCCGTCACCGCATACCAAGCGAGCCTAGGCGTGCGCACGCGGGCCTTCTTCATCCGGTTGGTATGAAAAAGCGCGTCCAGCAGCGGTGTCAGGAGTCGGGCTCCCGTGCCGGCTGCGCCGCGCTGTCGTCGAACCGTACGACGACCTCCTGACGCGGGTCCTGGCGGGCGGCTTCGGCGTTCCGTCGCAGCGCCTCGCGGTCGGCGCGCTCGAGGTCGCCGGTGAGCGATCGCGGCCAGAGCCGGCGGCGGAGGACGACGTTGACCTCCGCGGCCACCAGGATCAGGTGCGCTCCGAGCCAGAACCAGGAGAGCAGGCCGATGACCAGCGCGAAGGTGCCGTACGTGTCGCCCGCGCCGGTGACCGCGCGGTCGACGTACCAACCGCCCACCGACTGCAGGATCAGGGAGCCGGCTGCGGCCAGCGTGACGCCGGGCAGCAGCTCGCGGATCCGAAACGGCCGCTGGGTCAGCAGGCCGAAGACGGCGAGGAACGCGATGGCGTTGACGATGAGCGAGACCGACAGCGCTCCTACGCGCTCGGCCGCAGGCCCGATGCCGCCGCCGATCGCCAGGCCGCTCAGCAGCGTTGATCCGATCAGGAGGGCGCCGAGCACCATCAGAACGACGACGCCGTAGACCCGCGCACGAATCGCCCCGCGCTGGTAGAGCCGCGGCAGGTCCCAGATCTCCTGGAACGCTCGACCGAGCGCGAGCGTGACACCCAGGCCTGCCCACAGCGCGCCCGCGAGTCCGACCGCGAGCCCGAGCGGGCTGCCCGTCAGCGGCGCCACCTCATCGTCGAGCTGGGCTCCGATGACCGGGATCCGGGCGAGCGTCGAATCGACGATGTCGGCTTGCAGCGACGGATCGTCCTCCAGCACGAACCCGAGGACCGAGACGAACACGAGCATGAGCGGGAACAGCGAGAAGAACGCGTAGTACGCCATCAGCGCCGCCAAGCTCGAGGCGCGGTCGTCACTGAACTTCTTCACCACCGCCACCGGGACGGCGGCGGCCGCGTGGCTTCGCTGCCAGGTGTCGACCGCGGCCAGGATGCGGGCCGTCACGGCCCAAGCATAAGCCGTGGGATCGGCTGTGGGCGGTAGGCGTGTGTACCCCCCGTCGGTTGGCCTGCGTGCCTGCTTGTGTGCGACGGGCGCTGCGGAGAGGCTTCGTTCATGACGATCGGTGCCTCGCTGTTCTGCATCACCGTGGGGGCGATCTTCACGTTCGCCGTGACCGCGGAGTTCGTCGGGATCGACATCCAGGTCGTCGGCGTGATCCTCATGGTCGTCGGCGTCGTCGGGCTGGTGCTCGGGCTCGTGCTCCTGAACTCGCGCCGGCGCGCCGCCGAGTCGGTCGTCGACCGCTACCCCTGAGGAGGCCGACGAGCATGCTTGGACGCAGACAGGAGCGGCGCGACGAACGGGGGTCGTTCGGTGCTCGCGGTGACGCGGTGCGCTACCAGATGCGCGCGAAGCTGCTCTCGATCGGGGGCGACTCCTGGATCGAGAACGCGGCGGGTGAACATGCCTTCAAGGTGAACGGCAAGGCGCTGCGCGTTCGGAAGACGCTGATCTTCGAGGACCTGGACGGGAACGCGCTGTGCAAGATCCAGGAGCGCAAGCTGCGGGTGAAGGACAGCATGGAGATCGAGGGCCCGGACGGCGATCGGGTCGCGATGGTCAAGGAGGCGATGTTCACGCCGCTGCGCGCGCGCTTTGACGTGAAGGTCGAGGAGGGGCCCGACCTGCGCGTACAGGGCAACATCGTCGATCACGAGTATGAGATCGAGGCCGACGGGACCAAGATCGCCGAGATCTCCAAGCGCTGGTTCCGGGTGCGTGACACCTACGGCGTCGAGATCGCGCCGGGCCAGAACGAGATCGTCGTCCTGGCGGTCGCGGTCGCCGTCGACGCGATGGCCGACGGCAGAGACTGAGCCCTGCATGACGTCGGGACCGATGCAGGTGCTGGTCGTCGGCTTCGGCAGCCGCGCCGAGTTCACCGGCGAGATCGTCGCGGAGCTGCGCCGGCTGCGCGAGCTGGACGTCGTTCGCGTCGCCGACCTGCGGTTCGTCACCAAGGACGCCGACGGCACGGTCTCCTCGATGGAGGCGAGCGACTTGAGCGCCGAGGAGTCGGCGAGGATCGGCGACCTGGCCGGGAGCCTGGTGGGGCTCCCGGCGGGCAGCGACGACGAGGTACAGCACCTCGCCGATGCGATTCCGCTCGGCACGAGCGCGGCGGTGGTCGTCCTCGAGCACCGGTGGGCGGTCCCACTGCGCGAGGCCATCGAGCGCAACGACGGCGGCATCGTGGTGGACGAGTGGCTACGCGCGTCTGACGCGTGAGCCGGCGTCACCCGGCGTCGAGCAACCCGATCTCCCGGGCCCGTCCGACTGCCTCCGAACGGCAGGAGACGTTGAGCTTGCGGTACACCGCGTTCGCCTGGGACTTGACGGTGTTCGCGGAGACGTATGTGCGCTCGGCGACCTCGCGGAAGGAGAGGTGCGTCGGCAGGAACTGGAGGATGCGCAGCTCGGCCGGGGTCAGCACGGACGGCAGTGAACTGGTCGGGCCGGTGAACGCATCGAGCCGCGCCCACGCGTCCTGGAGCCACGCCTCGAGGACGACCGCCTCGGGCACTCGCCGCATGCGCGGCGCCGCCGCCACGAGGGCGTCCCGAGCCCCGTTGGAGTCGCTCAGCCGGACGGCGGCGCGCGCCGTCAGGATCCGCAGCTCGACGTCGTACCACGCGGCGAAATCCGTCATCGTGGACTGGAGGCGCAGCGCGGCCTGGAGGTCGCTCTGCGCGTCTTCGACCCGGCCGCGATGACTGCGCACCAGCGCCGAGGCGGCGAACACCAGCGCGGCGGTCGCCGACGTGGCGAGCCCGTGGCGCTCGACCTGTGACCGCGCTCGCGTGATGAGCCCCGCGGCGTCCTCCCAATCCTCGTCCATCAGCGCGAGCACCCCGAGCTGTGCCAGGCAGAGTGCGTGCACGTCGGGCGCCACCACCGCGGCACGGCGCGCGCCCTCTTCGAGCTGGCGGACCGCTTCGTCATGGCGACCGACCATCAGCTGTGCGGTGCCGGCGAGCATGCAGCACAGGGAACGCCACGGACTGACGTCCGGCTCCAGCCGATAGGCACGCGCGGCGTCCTGCTCCATGTGCGCGATGCCGTCCCGCGCAAGCGCTGCGCGCATGATGGCGATCCCGGCCTCGATCGCGTCGGAGCGGTCGGTGGCCGCCGCCGCTGCGGACGCCCAGTGCTCGACGAAGTCACCCTGCCCGCAGGCGAGCTGGCTGTTGGCGGCCGCGAGCGCGAGTGTCGGGTGGGCGGCGATCTGCACGTCGGTGAACCGGCGGAGCCACGCTTCGATGGTCGCCTGGCGCCCGTGACCGACCGCGGCCACGACGCTGCTCCAGACGAGCTCTCCGGCGCCCTCGATGTCGCCTGCGCAGATCGCATGCTCCACGGCACGGTCGGCGTTGCCGACCCGCTGATGCCAGGCGCTCGCGCGCCGGTGGAGCTCGAGCTCGAGCTCGGGCTCGCGCCGGCGCAGCTCCGCGCGCAGCATCTCGCCGAACAGGCGGTGATAGCGGTAGCGCTCGTCGGTGCGATCGAGCGGCACGAGCAGCACGTTCGATCGCGACAGCCCGGACAGCGTGTGGGCCGAGCCCGATCGCTCCAACACCGCATCGCAGAGCGGGCCCGTCAGCGTCTCGAGCACAGACGTTCTCAGCACGAACTCGAGCTGGTCTGCCGAGAGGCCGTCGAGGATCTCGTCGCGCAGGTACTCCGCGACCAGCCGATCCTCGCCGCCGAACCGTTTCGGCGCCGCGGGGCCCGTCGCGCGCTCGCCGACCGACAGGGCCGCGAGCGACAGTCCGGCCGGCCACCCCTCGGTTCGGCGCAGGAGGGTCTCGGCGCCGTCTCGATCGAGCTCGAGTCCTGCGAGCCTGAGCAGCAACGTGGCCTCGCTCCTCGTCATGGCGAGGTCGCGCGGTCCGAGCTCCGTGACGAGCCGCTGCTCACGGAAACGGGCGATCGGCAGTGCGAGCCGGCTTCGGGAGGCCAGCGCCAGCATGACCTCCGGGCCGAGGTTGGCGACGATGCTGCCGAGCGCGTCGAGCGCAGCGGGCTCGTGGAGCGTGTGCAGATCATCGAGGACGAGGACGAGGCCACCCTCCCTCCCGTCGGGCTGGACCGCCGCGAGTGTGCGGGTGACCCGGGCCGGCAGGCGGGCGGCGTGGTTGTCGCGCTCGTCGACGGTGACCCACGCGAACGGCCGGCGATCACGGTCGGCCCACTCGCGCAGCAGCGCGGTCTTGCCGTATCCCGCGGGCGCGACCAGGACGGCGAGCGGAGGCGAGCCCGGGTCCTGCAACCGGTGCACGAGCCGCGGCCGGCGGACCCATTCGTGGCGCGCGGGCCGGCGACCCGGCCAGGGCCCGCGGGCCACCGTCGCGTAGTTCAGAACGTCGCCGGGGGCGGCGACTGCGGCGGGAGCCGTCACGGCAGCGCCCTCCGCGGCGCTGAGTCAGGCGTTATGCGGTCGATTGGTACGTCGATGACAGGAGCATCGCCCGTCGCCGTCACGAGCGGCAAGGGCGCATGCCACCGCATTCGCGGTGGCTGCCACCACGCGCGGTGGGTGCGTGACACGTCGCCTGATGCCGGTTTCACCCGTTGTTGATGATGAGTCGCTCGCCGTTGGCGCGTACGGTCGGTGCCCGACCACCCGAGCCCAGCCCATGGAGAGCGCCCACCTCACAAGGATCGATGCCGCCGCAGTAAGCGAGGACGCGTTCGTCTTCGCGTATCCGCTCGTGCTCATGGAGCTCACGCGGATCCAGATGACCTCGGTGCCGGCGCCGGACCCGAGCACGATGCGGGCGCCGCTGAATCAGTTGGTGCACGCACGAAGACGACCGGGTGCCGGTGCCCACGCGAGCCTCGGGGCCGACACGCTGAGCTCCTCCGCGTGGCTCGACTTGGCGGCGGAGCCGGTGGTCCTCTCGGTGCCCGAGACTCACGGGCGGTACTACGTGATGTCGATGATCGACCTGTGGACGAACGCGTTCGCATCGATCGGAGCTCGTACCACGGGCACGAGCGCGGGGGCGTACGCCCTCGGGCTGGGTAGCGCGCACGCGGCGCGGCTGCCCGCCGGCGTGATGCGGATCGCCGCCCCCACCCGCTACGTGCGGATCGCCGGCCAGACGTGCATCGACCGTGGCGAGTCCGATGCCGACGCGGTCCAGGGCGGATACCGCCTCGCGCCGCTCAGCCGTCCGTGGGGCGCGCACGAGGCCCCCGCAGTCGTGACGAGCGGGGAGGACGGCCCGCCCGCGGAGCTCGTCGACCGGCTGGATGCCCGGGCGTTCTTCCGCCTCGCCTGCCGGCTGCTCGAAGACAACCCGCCGCACACGGAGGATCGCCGCCTGATCGACCGAGCGCGCCAGATCGGTCTGTTGACGACCGGCAACGACCCATGGGTGGGGAGCGACGAGGAGCTGCAGCGCACGGTCGAGCGTGGCATGGAGCGCGGCCGCGCTTCGGTGCGGGACCGAGCTGCGTCGCTCATGGGCGATCCGCGCGGAGGGTGGCACATCGAGTATCGGTGCGGCGACTTCGGGAGGGACTACCTGTCGCGAGCCGGTGCGGCATGCGCGCGGCTGAGACCCGATATCCCGGCCGACGCGCTGCCTGCGCTCACGCGTGCCGACGCCGAGGGCCGGCCGCTCACCGGGCGTCATCGTTACGTGCTGCGCTTCGCTCCTGACGTGCCGCCGCCGGTCGACGGCCTGTGGGCGCTGAGCACGCACGCCGCGATCGAGGGTCCGTCGATCTCCCTCAGCGACCGGGATGGGCTGACGGTGGACGCCGACGGGTCGCTGCCCATCCACATTCAGCACGACCGCCCGCCGCGCAGGCTGCGGTCGAACTGGTTGCCGGCGCCGACCGGTGACTTCACGCTCGCGCTGCGCCTCTACTGGCCGCGTGAGGAAGCCCTGGCTCGGCGCTGGACGCCGCCCGCTGTCACGCGCATCGTCTGAGCTGCGGCAGCCGGTGCGGTTCATGCGATCCGGGTGATGTGCCGCCGGTGGACGCTGCGTAGCGTCCGCCGCAGGGCCGCCCCGCCGGGGCGGCGCTACGGCCTTCGAGGAGGCAGAGATGAGCACTTCCGGTCCGACACGGTCACGGCCGACTGTGCAGCAGTGCAAGCGGGCCGAGGCCTGATCGCCGATCGCTCGTGTCCGGGGGGACGACACGCGAGTTCACGCTCGAGCTGATCGCCGTCGGCAGCGATACGCAGATCGCCGCGGCCGGCGGCGCCGTCGGGCTGCTCGAGGCCCGAGAGCTGGAGCGTGGCATCGTCGCCGGAATCGCGCGAGGCCGCACCCGCGTCGTGCTCGACCTCGTGGATGTGACCGAGGTCGGGCCAGGGCTGCTCGGCGTCCTGCTGCGCATGCGGCGCGGCGTGACCCGGATCGAGGGCGCGCTCGCCCTCGTCGTAGCGGGACCACCGGTCTCCGACCTGGTGGAGACCACGCTCCTCGGCGGTCTCATCCAGGTCGCGGGTGACAGGGCGCAGGCGCTGGCGTTGGTCGGAGCGGCGCAGCGCTAGCTACGCGCGACGGGCCCAGGTGCTCGGGACGTCGGCGCCGCCCTCCTCGGCGAGGCGGGCGCCGAAGCGGATCAGCGCGGGGTCCGGGGAGATCTTGCCGGCGACGAGCGCCTCCCCGAGCCGGAACGTCGTGGCGCGCTCGACCAGGCTCGCCGGCACGAAGGAGAAGACGCTCTGGGCGAACGCCGCGTCGGCAGCCGAGTTGAGGCGCATGAGCACGAGGTTGTCGCACTGCGAGATCACGTTCTCGTGCACCTTCTGCGGGCGCTGGGTGGAGACCAGCAGGTAGATCCCGAACTTGCGACCCTCGGCGGCGATCCGCACGGCGTGGTCGGTCGCCAGCGCGACGAGCGAGTCCTCCGGCCGCGCGGGACAGACGTTGTGCGCCTCGTCGATGACGACGAGCACCGGGTTGCGCTGTTCCCGTCGCCGCCACAGCTCGCCCAGCACCGACGCCGCCACCAGCGACTGCTCCTCGCGGGTCGGGAGCGACCCGAGGTCGAAGACCACGCAGCGTGGCCCCTCGTCGGTCAACGCATCGAGCAGCGAGCCCGGGGCGCCCCGGGCCCATAGGCCAAACGCGTCCAAGCCGAGGTTGCGAGCGCGCAGCACCAGCCGCCGCGTCTCCGGCCGGTCGGAGTCGGCGAGCGCCTCGAGCGTCTGCGGCCGCTCCGCCGCGAGTAGCGACGCGAGCTCGGCGTGCTCCTCGCGGTCATCGATCGGGTCGAGCCGCAGCAGGGCCATCTGGGCCGCGGGCTCGAGGTCCGCGAGCCGGAGGCGCAGCTCAGGCACCTCGACGCCCGCCGCAGCGCGCCGGTAGCGCGCGGCGGTCTCCTCGTCGACGCCGTCACGGACCTCGGTCAACCGGACGTAGTCGGAGTTGGGATCGAGGATGACGACGCGCAGCGTCGTCTCCATGAGCAGCCGCTCGAGGACGACGCCGAGCGAGTACGTCTTGCCGGAGCCGGACTGCCCGCACAGGAACGTGTGCCGGTCGAAGCCGCCGGCGTCGAGCGCGAACGGGACGCCGGGAGCCGTCGCCAGCTCACCGATCGCCAGCTGCGCGCGCGCCGACTGGGCGCGTTCCTGCCACCGCCGCACCTCCTCCGGCGTGGCCGGCCGGGCGAGGACGTCGTGGAACGGCGCGCCGTCTCCCTCCAGCACCGTCCCGTCGCCGCGCGCATGACGGATGGGGACGCTCGTGCGCAGCCCGAACGCGGACTGCTCGTCCGGCGGCAGGTCGAGGTCGGTCCCCTCGCGCACCCCCATCTCGAGACCGAGCACCTGGCCGAGGCGGTCGTCCCCGAGCATGACGTAGCCGCCGGGCTGCAGCTCGAGCCCGTGCAGCGACGCCTGGAAGGAGAAGCGGCGGCCGTCGACCGACGTCGCGAGTGGGAGCACAGACGTCTCGAGATCGCGCCGGAGCGCGCGGAAGCGCTCGAGGCGGTCCTCGACGGCGTGCCCGTCTGTGACCTCCCGCGTCACGATTATCAGGCGGCCAGGAGCTTGGCCTTCTGCGCCGCGAACTCCTCCTCGGTGAGGATCCCCTTGTCCTTCAGGGCGGCGAGCTGCGTGAGCTGCTCGACGAGGTCCGGCCCGTCGTCGGCCGGGGCGGGGGGTGGGGCGTACTGCTGTGGCGGGGCGGCATATTCCTCTGGCGGGGGCTCCTGCGAGGCCCAGCGGTTCGCCTGACGGCGGCTGACACGGTTCGAAACGGCGGTGGCCGTGCCCGCCACCACAGCGGTGCGGGCCATGCCGCGGAGCAGTCCTGGCATTGGTTCTCCTTCTAGGTCAGGCCGCCGCCTCGGCGGCGTCGAGGGACGCGATCAGCTCCTGCACGGGGATCCGCTGGAAGTCGACGAGCCTACCGCCGTTGCGACGGACGGCAGCGGCGAACGGGCCGGCCCAGCGGTTCTCGTAGACGAGCACGACGGCTGCCGACCCCGGCTCGATGGCCTCCGCGGCCGTGGCAGCGTCCGTGTCGCCGAGCAGCCCGGACGAGGCACCCTCGAACGCCGTGAAATCGCCGACGCTGTCGCTCTCCAGGTCGGTCGCCTGGAACCCCGCGAACGTCCCGTCCTGCTCCTTTACGACGAACAGCACGTCGAGCACGCGGATGATCCCGCGGTCGACCAGATCCAGCAGTATCGGCACCGCCTCGCCCGTCATCGGCGAGCCGGGCTGGTAGCCGATCACGACGATGTCGATCGGCCCCAGTTCCTCTTCGTGCGCTTCCACCGCTACCTCCTCGTTGTCGGCCATCGCTGGACACGGCGCGCACGCCGTGTGCAGACCATCGCAACCCGAACGCCGGCAGGGCAAGGGTGTACGCCCCACGCCACGAGGGGGGTCGGCAGGTAGCCGTCGCCGTGGTCTGGCATCGTTCGGGGCTGATGCGCGAGTTCGCGTTCGCCACGCACGCCGTTTCAGGGCAGTCCCGCATCGTTCGCTTCGCGGGGCACGCGGGGATTCGCTACATCGTCGGCGTCGTCGCGCTGGCGGTCACGTACTACGGCGCGGCGCAGGTCGGCTACGCGCTCGACTTCGCGGGCCCGGTCGCCGCCATCCTCTGGCTGCCGGCCGGCGTCGGCATCAGCTTCCTCACGCTCGGCGGCCTGCGGTTCTGGCCCGGAGTGCTGGCCGGCGACCTGCTCGCCAACGACTACGCGGCGCTCCCGCTCGGGTCTGCGTTCGGACAGACGTTCGGGAACATGCTCGAGGTAATCGTGGCGGCGCTGCTCATACGTCGCCTTCTTCGCCGGGGCTCGCCTCTGGACAGCGTCGCCGGACTCGGGGGATTGCTCGTCGCGCTCGCCGCCGGGGCGGCGATCAGCGCCACCGTCGGTCCGCTCTCGCTCCTGCTCGGAGGCGTGCTCTCAAGTGGCGAGATCGCGGACGTCTGGCGGACCTGGTGGCTCGGCGATTTCACCGGCGCCCTGGCGGTGGTCCCCCTCGCGATCGCATGGTCCCGGCCGCCGCCGTCGCGCTGGTCGCATGGACGGTCGCTCGAGGCGGTCGCCCTGCTCATTGTCGTCGTGGCAGTGAGCGAGTTCGCACTGCGTCGCGACAACCCGTTGACCTACCTCGTCTTTCCGCCGCTGATCTGGGCCGCACTGCGCTTTGGCCAGCGCGGCGCCACATCGGCGATCGCGATCATGGTCGGCTTCACTGCCTCGAACACCGCCCATTCCGTGGGTCCATTCTCCTACCAGTCGATCACGGACAGCGTGCTGAGCGCGCAGCTGTTCCTCGCTGTCTCCGCACTGTCGACACTGTGCCTGACCGCTGTGGTGTGCGAGCGGAGGAGGTTCGCCGACAGCCTCAGCGCCTCGCGCGCCCGGCTGGTCGAGGCGGCGGATACCGAACGCCGGCGCCTCGAGCACAACCTCCACGATGGGGCACAGCAGCGCCTGACCGCCCTCAGCCTCCGCCTCCAGATGGCCACTGATCACGCGCGCGACGCGCCCGACCGTGCATCGGCGGTCCTCGAGGCTGCGGAGGCCGAGGTGCTGCTCGCGATCGGCGAGCTACGCGACCTCGCGCAGGGCATCCAGCCGGCGGTGCTCACCGAACGGGGTCTCGCGTACGCGATCGAGAGCATCGCCGCTCGCTCGACGGTGCCGATCGAGGTGAGCGGGCTGCCGCCGACACGCTTCGAAGAGAGCGCCGAAGCCACCGCGTACTACGTCGTGGCCGAGGCGATCACGAATGCGCAGAGATACGCCCAGGCCTCCTCGATCTCGGTGCGCGCCGCCGTCACGCGCCGGTGCCTCCACGTGGAGATCGGCGACGACGGGATTGGCGACGCCGCCGAGAGCAAGGGCTCCGGACTGCAGGGCCTACGCGATCGCGTCGAGGCCGTCGGCGGCACGTTCGAGGTCGACAGCCCTCCAGGGCGCGGGACCCGAGTCGCCGCAGCGATACCGATCTAGCTCGACTTCGGGTTGGGCCAGAACTGCGTGAGGTCGGTCGCCACGAGGCGGGACTTGAGCACGAAGCCGCAGGCTCCGCAGGCCAGTAGGCGCGCCGGACTGGGCGGGACGCGGTCAGCGGAGGCGAGCAGCACCGCCAGCTTCGGGTGCGCCCGTGTGAGCGCGGCGCACAGCTCGAACCCATCGCCATCCGGTAGCCGGACGTCGGCCAGGACGGCATCCGGCGCGAGCCGCGCGACGGCGTCGATCGCCGATGCCGCGCTGTCCGCCTCGCCGGCAACGGTGTAACCGCGCCGCTCCAGCAGTTCGCGTGCGACCTCCCGGAATACGAGCGCGTCATCGACGATGAGGACGCGAGCAGGCAGAAGCGCATCGTGGGGGCTCAAGCGTTCCCCGTCAAGCAGCGTGACCGTCTGCGGACACACCGGGAGAGGCTCCCCGGCCCGCTGTCGCGGGCCGGGGGCGTGAGTCGCTACGGCTCGCAGCGGCGGATCTGATCGACGTCCACGACGCCGTCGGCGCCGACGTCCGGGACGCCGTCGCCGTCGGCGTCGGGAGCGCCCTGGCAGTCGTCGTCGAGGCCCGGCCCGCCGTTGAGGCGGTCGTCCCCGTCCTGGCCGTACAGGCGGACATCGTCGCCCGTGCCCGCGCGCAGCAGGTCGTTGCCGGAGTCGCCGAACAGCGAGTCGTTGCCGGGTCCGGCGGCCATGCGGTCGTTGTCGGTGCCGCCGTGCATGATGTCGACGCCGCCGCCGCCGAACAGGTCATCCTCGCCCGTTCCGCCGAACAAGTCGTCCTGGCCGGGGCCGCCGACGACGCGGTCGTTGCCGCTGTCGGCATGCAGGAAGGTGTCATCGCCGCCTTCGCCGCGCACGACGTCGTCGTCCGGGCCGCTGTGCACCTTGTCCGCGCCCCGGCCGGCACGGATGATGTCGTCGCCGATGCCTCCCTGGACGGTGTCGACGCCGTTGCCGGCGAGGACGCGGTCGTCGCCGTCGCCGGCGCAGATGGTGTCGTTCCCGCCCCGGCCGATGATCAGGTCGTTGCCGCCGAGGCCGACGATGACGTCGTCGACTCCCGGCTGCCCGACCAGCACGTTTGCGTTCTCGTTGCCGACGATCGTCGCGACCTTGTCCTCACAGATCTCGACCTGGGGGATCTCGGGACCCTCGACGGGACCCGGGCCATCTTGAGCGGCGGCGACCGGGACCAGCGCCGTGAGCGCGAGCACCGCGATGGTGCCGACCAGCTTCTTACCGAACATGCTGCGCCCCTTTCATGGGGTGAGTTGGCTGTCGGCCGGTTGACCCCGCGGAGGCGCTGGAGGTTGGCCACTTGCGCGACACGCAAGGTGCCATCTGACGATCAGGTCTTCTTCACGACCGCCTCGTGCACCGTGTCGAAGTGGCGCGTGAACTGGGCGAGCGAGAGAGTGAACTCGCCCGTGCCGCGCGACTTCGTCGCCTCCGGGTCCGGTGCGTTCTCGTGATGAGGGTTGCGCAGGGTGATCTGCGTCTTGTCCGTGTCCAGCTGCGTCAGCGCCTTCGCCGGGTTCCAGGGCGACACGGCCACGCGGTTTCCGCGGCCGTCACGGAAGTCGACCCCGAGCACGGCGTAGGCGTGGCCGCCGTACGCGAACCGCTGGCCCATGCTCGAATCGCCCGCGTTGCGCAGCGACGACGCCAACTCCAGCAGTGCGGCGCCTCGCCGGTCGGCTCGCAGCGTCCGCAGCGCGGACAGCGTGTCGTCGCCCGGCCGCATCGTCTTCTGGACCGATTGCCCGATGTTGAACAGCTTGCGATAGCGCGACACGCCCCAGTCGTCGTCGGTGGACTCGAGGAACTCCTTCTGGACCTTCTTGAGCTCCCAGTGGGTCGCCGCCGACAGCCCGGTCCGCGCCATCGCCTCCTTGTCGTCGTCGAGCGCCGCCGCACCGGGGCGCAGCAGCCGGCGGGCGCCTGGCAGCGCGCGCAGCCGTTCGTCATCGCCGGCGGGCACCGTGAGCCCTCCGATCAGCTCGAGCTGCCGGCGGACCTGGTTGCGCGCCGTGCCGGTGGCCCCCGCGTCGAGGTACACGAGCGCGTCGGTGAGATTCCCGGCTGCGTCGCGGACCGTGTCGGTGTCGATCGAGCCATTCGCATCCGTCGCCTGGCTGAGGCGGTCGAGCTCGTCGGTGATCAGGGCCGGCAGGGCTTGGGCGAGCGCGCTGCCGAGTATCGCCGTCGCCAGCTGCACGGCCTGGCTGCCCATGTCCTCCTCGTCGGCGCTCGCGGTCAGCTGGACGGCCTGCTTCGACCCGCCCTGCAGCGCGAGTCGCGCCAGCGTCGCGACGAGCTCGGCGCTCGGCGCCTGGAGTCCCGGCTCGCCGGCCCCGCGCATCGACGACGAGCTCGGACGGTCCTTGAGGTCGGGACCGTAGATCACGCTGGCGAGCCAGTGCGAGCTCCCGCCGCGCTCGCCGATGACGTCGTAGCCGCTCCTGTCCTGGCCGAACAGCTCTCCGTAGATGCCATGCTCCTGCGCGAAGCGGGCGTAGGCCTTCTCCATCAGCGGCGCCCACAGCGCCGCCTTGTACAGCTTCTCCTCGCACACGACCTCCGACGCG
Organism: uncultured Solirubrobacteraceae bacterium; assembly: GCA_963806395.1. Lineage (GTDB taxonomy): Bacteria > Actinomycetota > Thermoleophilia > Solirubrobacterales > Solirubrobacteraceae > DASSUW01. The sequence goes on from CAWDYI010000001.1 coordinate 36,231, forward strand.
CCGGCCCCGCGGCGCGTCCAGCGCGATTTGCCGGTCGGGACGATCCGGAACTGCGCACCGCGGACGTCGTCGGTGCCTGCGGCATACGCCAGCGTCACCGGCAACCGGACGGTGCGTGGGATGAACGTCGTGCTGTGCCGGCTCGGCTGGAAGTAGAACGTCGCGGTGAACGTGGCGCCCGCCGAGTCCGGCACCAGACGCGTGATGCGGCCGGGATCGCGCTCGGCGACCGACGCCACCAGCGCGAGGTAGTAGCAGTCACCCAGCCCCGTCTGCCGCACGTCGTCCGCAGACGGCCGGCCGTCGATGTACAACGAGCTCGCGTCGCGGCGGTGCTGGACGATCCGGGGCAGCTTCAGGTCCGGCCACGGGTCCTTGTACTGGATCACCTCGTCGCCGATCTGCTTGTCGGGCGGCGCGTCCTCAGGAGGCTTCGGCGCCTCCGTCGTCTGGCCGCCGCGGCTTTCGTACGCGCTGCCGGGGCCGATCGCCGGCGCGCGATGCTCCAGCGTGGTGCCGTCGCCCAGAACGGTCTTGGGCTCGCCGGTCAGGGGCACGGGCTCGAGTGCGTCGGCGACCCCGAGCTCGAACGCCGAGAACGCCTCGGCAGCCGGCTTGGACCCGGCGAGGCCCTTGAACTCCGGGAGCTCCAGCATGTCGCGAAGCTCGCGATAGAGCCCGAGCGCCTCGGGCGTCACGCCCGCCTTGCCGGCTGCCCCCATCGCCTTCGCAATGCCCGTGTCCTGGATCAGCTTGCGAGCCGCCGCCTCGGCCTTCGTGAGCGTGTCCGGGAGCGGCAGCGGAACACCGCGCCGTTCGGCCCGGGACTCGGCGTCGCCGCGCGCGACGTGCACCTCGTCGAGTGCGCCGGTGATCTCGCCGATCAGCGCACGTGCCCCATCCACGTCGACCGTGCTGACGAGACCCTTGGCCGCTTTCAGCAGGCGGAACAGGCTCGGCTTCACCAGCTGGAGGAGCGCGTCGCGCAGCCGGTTGCCGATCTCCTCTCCGAGCCGGCTGTCCGGCGCCGCCGGCTTCAGGGCGCTGATCGCGACCCAGAACTCGTCGGCTCCGGTGCGTGCGCGCACGCGTTCGCCGTCCCAGCGGAGCGGCTCGAGGACCTCGACCTGCGTGCCGGCGGGGATGGCGCGCGTACTGCCGACGTACTCGGCCATCCACCGGTCGCTCGCCTGGTCGGCGACCACGAGCGCCGGCCAGCGCGAGAGCATGGCTGCCACGGCGCGATTGCCGGCCGCGCCCTGCAGGGCGAGGATGCGCTCGACCGGCGCCGGCTCCGGCGGTTCGCGTGCGGCGGTTCCGCCATCAGCCGTCGGGTACGCCACGCCTCCCGGTCGATGACCGCGGACCCGAGCCACGCGGCGAGCCTACGCCGGGCCACGAACGCGGGCAAGCAGAGTTGGCGCCGATGAGACACTGCAGCGTCCATGAGCGTGATCGACCAGGCACTGGCGCGCCGCCTCGTCGACAGCCAGTTCCCGCAGTGGTCGCATCTGCCGATCGCCGCGGTCGAGCTCGACGGCTGGGACAACCGCACGTTCCGGCTCGGCTCCGAGCTCACCGTCCGGCTGCCCAGCGGCGACTGGTACGCCAAGCAGGTCGAGAAGGAGCAGCGGTGGCTGCCGGTGCTCGCGCCGCAGTTGCCGCTGCCGATCCCGGCTCCGGTGGCCAGGGGGGAGCCCGGCCTCGGGTTCCCGTACGCGTGGTCGGTCTACCGCTGGCTCGACGGCGAGCCGGCGCTGAACGCGCGCGTCGGCGACCTGCCCGGATTCGCGACGACGCTGGCCGGCTTCCTGAAGGCCCTGGGCCGCGTCGACGCGACCGGCGGGCCGGCGCCCGGGCCGCACAACTTCTACCGCGGCGGCCCGCTGGCGACGTACGAGGGCGAGGCGCTCGAGGCGATCGACGCCTTAGGGACCGAGATCCCCGGCGATGCGGTCAGGCGGGTGTGGGACGACGCCATGACCAGCTCGTGGGAACGCGAGCCGCTGTGGTTCCACGGTGACGTCGCGGCCGGGAACCTGCTGGTCCGTGACGCACGCCTGGCGGCGGTGATCGACTTCGGGACGTCGGGCGTCGGCGATCCCGCGTGCGACGTGGTGATCGCCTGGACGTTCCTGTCCGGCGCGAGCCGGACCACGTTCCGCGCCGAGCTCGGCGTGGACTCCGGGACGTGGTCGCGCGGCCGCGGCTGGGCGCTGTGGAAGGCGCTGATCTCGCTCGTCGGCGAGCTCGAACGGGACGCGCCTGAGGCGGCCGTGAACCGTCACGTGATCGCCGAGCTCCTCGCCGACTACGCGCAGGACCGCTGACGCGCCCAGGTCAGCGGGCGTCTTCGGCCGGTGCGTCTTCGGCCGGCACGTCGTCGCTCGGGACGACGGCGGGCTGTGAGGCGGCCAGCTTCCGCGCGTTCTTCTTGGCCTCCTTCATCTGCCGGCGCTCGCGGACCGCGGCTTCGCGGTTGAGCTTCGCCATCGTGGTCTTCTTCTTGGAGCTGGAGGCCATGCGTTCCGTCCCTTCTGGTGGGGTTTCGAGCGCGTCGAGGAGGACACGCGAGCGCGCGCACCGGCACTGCGGGCCGGCGGGCGGTTCCTACGACGAGCGGGCCTAGAGCGTCTGTACGTTTACCGCGTTCGGGCCCTTGGGCCCGGTCTCGGCGTCGTAGCTGACCTTCGCGCCCTCGGGGAGCGACTTGAAGCCGCTGCCGGCGATACCGCTGTGGTGCACGAACAGGTCCTTGCCCTGATCGTCAGGGGTGATGAACCCGAAGCCCTTCTCATCGCTGAACCACTTCACCGTTCCGGTTGCCATCTCTTCCCTCCCGGGAGTCATGTGCGGCGCAGCGCGGGAGGTGCGAGGGCACAACTACGAACGCGGGCACTGTTCGCCCGAGCGGACCGCCCGGGCACGATGAAGACCAGTGTAGCTCTGCTCGTGTCCTGTACCTTGTCCGGCGCAGTGATCGAACGGCAACTCATGCCGCTCCCCGGTAGTGAGCAAGCGGGAGGCGTCGAGGTCGTGCGCTTCGTTCGAACGCTCTCTGCGGCGTCGAGCCTCGACCAGCTCAAACACGGGTTCCTCGCCGGCTTCGGCCGGTTGCTCGGCGTGCCGATGTACGGCTACGCGCTCGTCGATCCGACCGGCTATCCGACGTGTGTCGCAACGGGCAACGTCAGCCCGACCTTCGTCGCGAAGTACGAGCGCGACGCAAAGGACATCGACCCGGTGCTCGCGGAGGCGTACGACACCGGCCGGCCGACGTACAACCTCGACCTGATGTCGGCGGAGGAGTGGCTCGAGTCGCCCGTCTACCGCCGCGCCTACAGCGTGCACACCATGCGGCACGTGGTCGAGGTGCCGGTGGTGACCGACGGCCGGATCACGGGCAACGTCCACTTCGGCACGAGCGATCCCGACTGGGACTTCAGCGCCAACGACATCCGGCTGGCCGATGCGCTCGGAGGGGTGCTGGGGCTCACGCTCGAGGCGATCGAGTCGCGCGAGCGCGTGGAGCGCGAGCGCGACCAGGCGCTCACGGTGCTCGACGTGGCCGGTACGCCGTTCGCGGTCAGCGACCCGCTCGCGACCGAGGTGCGGCTCAACGACGCCGCCCGGCGGCTGCTCGCAGACGTCGTCGACGCGGAGGAGCACCTGCACCGCCTGCTCGCCCGTCCCGCGACCAGCGGCGGCTGGTCCCGCCGGATCGACGTCGAGCTGGCGACCGGTGAGACGGGCGTGATCCACGGTCACCTCCGACCCGTCGACGACGAGGACGGGGCGCTGGTCGCTGTGCTCGAGCTCGAGCGCGAGCAACCCGGGATCCCCCGCGGCGTGCTCGCGAGCCTGACGCCGCGCGAGCAGGAGGTCGCCGTGCTCGTGGTCGAAGGCCTCGCAGATCGGGAGATCGCCGAGCGGCTGTGCCTCAGTCACCACACCGTCAGCCAGTACGTGAAGCGCATCTACCGCAAGCTCGACGTCGACTCGCGGGTCGCGCTCACGCGCCTGCTGCTCGGGCCGCACAACGCGATCCGGCGCGGCTAGGACCTGTCGCACCGTCCTCGCCGTACTCGGTTCGTGCGCCTCGTGCCGGTTGCGATCCTCCTTGCGCTCGTGCTCGCCGTGGTCGCGCCACGCGGCGCCGACCGACCGCCGCCGCCCGGGCGCGCTCCGGCCGTGTCCGTGCCGCAGCCGACCGCGCCGCCGCCGGCGGCGCAGACGCCTCCGCTACGGCCGTCGCGGGCCGTCGGCCGACCGTGGGCGGGCCGGCTCGTGCACGGTCGCCGGTTGCCGGTCCGCGGACCGGGCTATGCGACATGGGATCCGATCCGCAAGCGGGTGCCGAACCGCGCCTGGCGCCGCTGGGGCACCAGCAGGCTCGTGCGCGTCGTCAGCCGCGTGCTCGCCGAGTACGCGCGCGGGCACCGGGGCGCGGCGCCCGTGCTGGTCGGCGACCTCTCGCGCCCGCGCGGAGGCGACTTCGGTCCGCGCTACGGCGGCATCGGCCACGCGTCGCACCAGAACGGGCTCGACGTCGACGTCTACTACCCGCGCCGTGACGGCCGGCGCGGCGTCGCCCGCCGGCCCGACCAGGTCGACCGCGACGGCGCGCAGCGACTCGTGGACGCGTTCGTGCGCGTCGGCGCGCAGAAGGTCTTCGTCGGGCCGTCGCTCGCGCTGCACGGCCCGCCGCGGGTGGTGCAGGCGCTGGTGCACCATGACGACCATCTGCACGTGAGGCTGCGCGGCACCTGATCACGCCGGTGGGGAGAGCGCCAGCTCGACGGCGCGCTCGGCGTGCAGGCGGGTGGTGTCGAAGACCGGGACGGGGGAGTCTCCGGGCCCGACGAGCAGGTCGATCTCGGTGCAGCCGAGCAGGATGCCCTCGGCGCCGCGGCCGGCCAGCCCGTGCATGATCCGGCGGTACTGCTCGCGCGAGCCCTCGTCGACCACTCCGACGCAGAGCTCGTCGTAGATCACCGAGTGCACGACGCGGCGGTCGTCCTCGCCCGGCACCAGCACGTCGAGGCCGTGCTTGTCGCGGAGCCGGCCGACGTAGAAGTCCTGCTCCATCGTGTAGGCGGTGGCGAGCAGGCCGACCGTCTGCAGGCCCTGGGCACGCACCGCGTCGGCGGTGGTGTCGGCGATGTGCACGAACGGCACGTCGACCGCGTCGACGATCGCGTCGGCGACCTTGTGCATCGTGTTCGTGCAGAGGACGATCAGCTCCGCTCCCGCCGCCACCAGCTGCGCCGACTCGGCGGCCAGCACCGCCCCGGCCTGCTCCCAGTCGCCGCTGCGCTGCAGGCGCTCGATGTCGGCGAAGTCGACCGACCGCAGCACGCAGTCGGCGGAGTGCAGGCCGCCGAGCCGGTCGCGCGTCGCCTCGTTGACGAGCCGGTAGTACACGGCCGAGGACTCCCAGCTCATACCGCCCAAGAGCCCGATGCGTCTCATCTCAGTCGTAGTTCTGGATCATGCGCACGTTGAGGATGAGCATCGCAGCACCGAGCACGGCGACGACGGCGAACCCGGGCAGGATCGCACCCCAGTCGAAGTCCACGAGGATGAGCGAGCGGAGCGCCTCCATCACGTAGGTGACGGGATTGAGCGTGGCGGCGACCTCCATCGGCCTCGTGAGCAGCTCGCGAGGCACGAAGTTCGGGGTCAGGAACAGCAGCGGGAAGAAGATCAGGCCGCCGGAGTTGGTGGCCGCCGCGCTGCGCGTCTTGAGCGCGATCAGCTGCATGAACCCGACGAACACGACGGACCACAGCGCGGTCAGGCCGACGAGCAGCAGGAAGCCCGCCGGGCCGCTGGCGATCGAGATCCCGAAGGCGAGCCCGAGCAGCGTGACCGCGCCGGCGATCAGCAGACCCCGGGCGAGCTCGGCGATCAGGCGGCCCATCACGATCGCGGTACGCGGAACGGGCGCCGCGCGCAGCTTGTCGAAGTAGCCGCCCTCGATGTCCTCGACGAGGAACAGCGCGGCGGTCCCGAACGACGCGGCGAGCAGCAGCGAGACGGGGAGCTGGAACGCCCCGTAGCCCTGCCCGTACAGGAACTCCGTCGACGCCGCCGGGAAGATCTTCCCGGCCTGGCCGACGTTGACGACGAGGAAGAAGAGCGGGATGAACAGCGTCGGCAGCAGCGCCTCGGGCGTCCGCCACCCCTCGCGCAGCGCGCGCTGTCCCAGCAGCCAGGCCTGCGTCATGACGACACCTCCTGCACGGCGCCCTCAACGCGGTCGCGGGTGCGGCCCGTCGCGTCGAGGAACACGTCGTCGAGCGACGGGTCGCTGGTCAGGCCCTGGCGCTCGCGAAGCTCGGCCTTGAGCTCCGCCGGCGTGCCCTCGCGCACGATCAGGCCGTCGTCGATGATCGCGAGCCGGTCGCACAGCGCGTCCGCTTCCTCGAGGTACTGCGTCGTCAGGAACACGGTCGTGCCGCGCTCGTTGATCCGCCGCACCTCGTCCCAGACCGTGAGCCGGCTCGCGGGGTCGAGCCCGGTCGTCGGCTCGTCGAGGAACAGCACCTCCGGCTCGTGCACGAGCGCCGAGGCGAGATCGAGCCGGCGCTTCATCCCGCCGGAGTAGCTCTTGATGCGGCGGTCGGCCGCGTCCTCGAGCTCGACGAGCGCGAGCAGCTCGTCGCAGCGCTGCGACGCCTCAACCGCGGACAACCCGAACAGCCGGGCCTGCAGGACGAGCAGCTCGCGCCCGGTCTGGCGAGGGTCGAGCCCCGCCTCCTGGAGCGCCACACCGATGCTGCGCCGCACCCCGTCGGGGTCGCCGGCGACGTCCACGCCCGCCACCCGCGCGACGCCCGAGGTGATCGTGAGCAGCGTCGTCAGCATCTTCACCGTCGTCGATTTGCCCGCGCCATTTGGCCCCAGGAACCCGAACACCTCACCGGCCTCAACCGTCAGGTCGACGCCCCGCACCGCCTCGATGACGCCCGTCCGGGAGGGATAGTGCTTGACCAGCGCCTCGGCCTCCACGGCGGCCGCCGCGCCGCTCCGACCGCGTACCTGCGGCTGCTCGTCGGCCACGCTCGATGCGTCGTTCACGTGCTGGCTCCTCGCTTCGTCGGTGCGATTCGCGCGACGCTAGCCGCGCGCCGATCCGCTGTCTTCTCGAAAGCTGCTGGATGCCGGCTACCGCCCGTTGCTCTCGAATGCCGGCGGGACGTTCTGGTTGAGCCGGAAGAGGTTGTCCGGGTCGTAGCGGGCCTTGATCGCGGCGAGCCGGTCCCAGGTCGATGCCGGGTAGGCGGCACGGACGCCCGCCTCTCCCTCGTCGCCGAGGAAGCCGACGTACGCGCTGGCGATCGCCCTGGCGCAGCTCGGCCGCAAGGCCCGCGACCCACTGCGCGTGCACCGGCTGCTCGTCCGGGCGCTCGTAGATCGCGCCGACGTTCACCATGACGCGGCGCTCGCGGTGGGCGTATGCGGTCGCGTCGGCCGGCACGCGGGCCACGGCGCCGCCGAGCACCCGGAGCTGCGCGACCGCCATCGTCGCGGTCGCGGCCTCGAGCCGGTCGAGGATCGTCGCGGCCGTGTCGCGATCGATGCCGTCCAGGAACAGCGTTGCGGAACTCGGCGACCGGCCGGTAGTCCTCCGTCGTGCGGCGGGAAAGATCTCGGGATACGGCATCGGCTGGACCATGTCGGCGATCGGCGGTCGCGAGCGCCCGGAACGGGGCGATCGCGCGCTCGCCGTCCTCGACCGCGCCCGAATAGGCCAGCATGGCCATCACCACGAGCCGGCCGTGATGCTCCGGCGCCAGGAACGGCAGCGGCGGCGCGGGCATGACGTTGGCGATCGTCGAGAGCTCCTCCGGCGCGGCCTCGGCCTCGGCGATGAAGGCCGTCGATCACCTCGGGCGTCGCCGGCAGGATCAGCATCCCGCCGACGAACGTGTCGAGCGGATGCAGGCGGAACTGGAACCGGGTCACGACGCCGAAGTTGCCGCCGCCGCCGCGGATCGCCCAGAACAGGTCCGGATGCGTACTCGGCGTCGACGTCGCACGAGCTCGCCGTCGGCGGTCACGATCTCGGCGGCCAGCAGGTCGTCGATCGTGAGCCCGTGCTTGCGGGCGAGGTAGCCGATGCCGCCGCCCAGCGTGATCCCGCCGATGCCGACCGAGCCGGCGTCGCCGAACCCGGTGGCGAGGCCGTGCTCGGCGGCCGCGACCGTGTACTCGCCCGCCGTCAAGCCCGACTCGGCCCACGCCGTGCGTCGCTCGGCGTCGATCTCCAGCGCCCGCATGTCCCGCAGGTCGAGCACGATCCCGCCGTCGCTGACGCCGTGCGCCGCGGCGCTGTGGCCGCCGCTGCGGACGGCGAGCTCCTGCCCGGTTTCGCCGGCGAGCGCGACCACGCGTGCGACGTCGGCCGCGTTCGCGACGCGGACGATCAGCGCCGGCCGGCGGTCGACACCGCCGAGGAAGACGGTGCGCGCCTTGTCGTATTCGGGGTGATCGGGAGTGATGAGCCGACCGTCGAGATCGTCGGCGAGCTGAGGCGTTGAAAGCATTGCGATCGAGGGTTCCACTCGACCTCGCGTGCCTCGGCACGGCTGCCCGGCATCTCGCGGTTCGGCTAGCCGTACCCATGCGATGCTTGACGTCATGCGACCCCCAGTACCGCCGTTCACCGAGGAGACCGCCCGCCAGAAGGTCCAGGCGGCCGAGGATGCCTGGAACACGCGCGACCCGGAGCGGGTGGCGGCCGCCTACACCGAGGACTCGCAATGGCGCAACCGGGACGAGTTCCTGACCGGTCGGCCGGCGATCGTCGAGTTCCTGCGCCGCAAGTGGGAGCGCGAGCTCGACTACGCGCTCCGGAAGGACCTGTGGGCGTTCACGGACAACCGGATCGCCGTCCGCTTTCAGTACGAGAGCCGTGACGCGTCGGGGTCGTGGTGGCGCAGCTACGGCAACGAGCAGTGGGAGTTCGACGACGAGGGCTACATGCGGCGGCGCGAGGCGAGCATCAACGACGTGCCGATCGACGAGACCGACCGCCGCATCTTCGGGCCCCGCCCGGAGTCCGAGCACGGCGCACCGATCCCCCTGAGATAAAAGAGCCGGGAGGGTCGTCGCTAGGCTGATTGGAAGCCAATGCGCCGGATTCTCATTCCCACATTCCTGCTCGTCTGCGTCCTCCTCGTCCCGACGGCCGCTGAGGGCCGCCTGCTCGTCGGTATCGGCGATCAGAACCCCAGCGCCTACCACGACCCGTCGATGCGCAAGCTGACGAAGCTCAAGACAGCGCGGCTCGCGATCCCGTGGGATTGGTACAAGGACGCGTACTGGACCGCGCGGACCGACGAGTGGGTCGCGGCCGTCCGGGCCGAGCGCCTCCGGCCGCTGATCAGCTTCAACCGCAACTGGAAGCGCGGCGGCAACCGTCTGGTCCCCAAGATGTCGCGCTACAAGCACAGCTTCCGGCTGCTGCGCGCCCGCTACCCGCACGTGCGCGACTTCTCCCCGTGGAACGAGCCCAACTCGGTAGACCAGCCGTTCGCGCGCAAGCCGGCGCTCGCGGCCCGCTACTTCAACGCCATGCGCGCCGCGTGCCGGCGCTGCACCGTGACGGCCGGCGGCGTCAACGACGGCGCCAACATGGTCCGGTGGATCAATGTCTACAAGCGCAAGGTCCGCGGCGCCAAGGTGTGGGCGCTGCACAACTACAAGGACTCGACGCGGTCGCGCGGCACGACGGCCGTGTTCCTGCGACTGGTTCGCGGCTCCGTGTGGCTGACCGAGACCGGCGGTCTTCGGAATCGCGGGGGGCTGAAGGGTCAGGCCAAGGCGGTCAAGCGCGTGTTCCTGCTCGCCCGCAAGTCGAAGCGGATCAAGCGGATCTACTTCTACCAGTGGCGCCACGTCACGGGCCGCAGCTGGGACTCCGCGTTCGTGTCCGCCAACGGCAAGCGCCGGCCCGCGTACTACGCGCTGCGTGCCGGCCTGCGCCGTCGCTGACGCCGGTCAGCGCTCGCGCACGACCTCCTCGGCGGCCTTGTCGTCGCGCAGCCCGAGGAAGCTCGGGTGTCGCAGGCGGCCGTCGCGCGTCCACTCGCTGAAGCCGATCTGCCCCACGAGGCGCGGCTCGACCCAGGTGACGCGCGGCTCGCGCACCTCGTCCACGAACGGCGACCGATCCCGGTGCAGCGGCTCGAGCTTCGCCGCGAGATCGCGCAGGGTGGCGCGCGTGAAGCCGCTGCCGACCTTGCCGGCGTAGCGCAGCCGGCCGTCCTCGTAGTACCCGAGCAGCAGCGCGCCCAGGTCGGTGCGGCTGCCCTGGGGAGCGGTGAAGCCGCCGATCACCAGCTCCTGCTCGGCCGAGCACTTGAACTTCAGCCAGTCGCGCGAGCGCCCGTGCGTGTACGGCGCGTCGGCGCGCTTGGCGATCACGCCCTCCCAGCCCTTGCGGCACGCGTCGCGGAACAGCGCCTCGCCGTCGCGGTTGCGGTGCGGGGTCAGCCGGAGCGGGCCGTGGTAGGCGAGCGCGCGGCGGAGCAGCGCCTTGCGGGCTCGCAGCGGGAGCGCGGTGATGTCGTGACCGGCGAGGTAGAGGAGGTCGAAGACGTAGAAGTACACGGCCGCGTCGCGCTCGCCGCGCTGCTGGAGGCGGGCGAAGCTGGTCTGCGCGCCGTCGAACGCGACGACCTCGCCGTCGAGCACGAGGTCGGTCGCCGCGTCACGCTCGAGCGCGTCCACGACCGCCGGGAAGCGGCTGTTGAGGCTCAGATCGTTGCGCGACAGCAGCCGCACGCGCTGCTCGGCCTTGGTCGCCACACAGCGGATCCCGTCGAGCTTGCGCTCGTAGATCCAGTCGGGGTCGGAGAAGCGCTCGTCGGTGAGCACCGCCTTCATCGGCTGCACGCGGTCGGCACGGGGCGCCGGCCGTAGGAGGGCACGCTCGTCGTCCGACAGCGCCGCGAACGGATCGACCTCGCTCACTGCGCGCGATCGAGCGTGCGCTTGGTCAGCTCGTGCAGTGCCCGCACGGACAGCTCGAGGTCCTCGACCGGCGTGTCCTCGTCCTTGGTGTGGCTGACCCCGCCGAGGCTCTTGACGAACAGCATCACGGTTGGCAGCACGCGCGCCATCTCGGCCGCGTCGTGCAGCGGGCCGCTCGGGAGCCGCAGGCTGGTGCCGGCTATCTCCTCGACGACCTCGTCCGCGAGGTCGATCAGCCCGGCATCGAACGGGATCGGCTCGATCTCCCACACGCGCTCCCACTCGACCTCGCAGCCCTCCTCCTCGGCGATCCGCTGAGACGACTCCTTCGCCGCCGCCAGCATCTCGGCGAGCACGCCGGCGTCGAGCGCGCGCTGGTCGAGCGACAGCTCGCAGATGCCGTTGAACGCCGTCACGATGCCGGGGGAGACCTTCACGGTGCCGGTCGTCGCGCGGACGTCGTCGCGCGCAGCCGCGTCCTCGCGGAACGCGAGCGCGGAGCGCGCGGCGGCGAGGAACGCGTCGCGGCGCAGGTGCATGGGCGTCGCTCCTGCGTGCGCGTGCGCGCCGGTGAAGCGGATCCGGTGGCGCTGCACGCCGAACGTGCCGAGCACGACGCCGAGCGGGATGTCCTTCTGCTCGAGCACCGGGCCCTGCTCGATGTGCAGCTCGAGGTACGCGACCGCGCCGTCGAGCCGCCCACGGGCGTCGAGCGCGCGGTCGAGGTCGACGCCGTGCGCCGCCAGCGCGTCGGGCAGGGCGGTGCCGTCGCGGTCGGTCAGCCCGCGCACGGAGTCGGGCTCGAGGCTCCCGGCGGCGGCGCTGGAGCCGAGCAGGCTGCGCCCGAAGCGCGCGCCCTCCTCGTCGGCCCAGTCCACGAGCTTGAGCGTGAGCCTGCGCGGCTCCGGGGCGAGCGCGCGCAGCACCTCGAGCCCGGCGACGACGTTCAGCGTCCCGTCGAGCCAGCCGCCGCTCGGCACCGAGTCCAGGTGCCCGCCGACGATCACGAACTCGTCGGACTCGCCGGGCGCCGTCGCCCACGTGTTGCCCGCCTCGTCGGTCTCGACGGTCACGCCGTCGATCGTGTCGAGCTCCGAGCGCAGCCACTCCCGCGCCGTGATCCACGTGTCCGTCCACGCGACCCGCTGGGCGCCGTCGTCGTTCCCGGTCCGGCGGCGCAGCTCCTGCAGGCCCTCGACCGCGCGCGCGGCGTCGACGGCGGCCATCAGCGGACGGCCGGGCCGGGGGCGGGCTGCGAGAACGACCGGCGCACGAACTTCCCGGAGCCGGCCGGGGCGACCACCTCGCCGTCGCGGTAGGCGAGCTTGCCGCGCACGTACACCGAGGCCGGACTGCCCGTGAACGTCATGCCCTCGTACGGCGTGTAGTCGACGTTCCCGTGCCGGTTGGACTGCGTCGCAGTGATCGTCAGGTCCGGGTCCCACACCACGATGTCGGCGTCGGCGCCGGGTGCGAGCACGCCCTTCTTGCCGGCCATCCCGTGCACCTTCGCCTGGTTGGTGGAGAGGACGGCGACCATCAGGTTCTCGCTCACGCGTCCCTCGGGCACGCCGTGCGTCCACAGCACCGCCGAGCGCTCCTCGGCGCCGGGCGCGCCGTTCGGGATCAGCGTGAAGTCGTCGCGGCCCAGCTCCTTCTGCTCGGCGTAGTTGAACGAGCAGTGGTCGGAGCCGAAGATGTGCAGGTCCTGCGTCTGCAGGCCGTGCCACAGCGCCGGCTGGTTGCTGCGGTCGCGCAGCGGCGGGGAGAGCACGTACTTCGCGCCCTCGAAGCCGTCCTGGGCGAGCTCGTCGTAGGAGAAGACGAGGTACTGCGGGCAGGTCTCGGCGTACACCGGCCGGCCGCGCGCGTGGGCGCGGCGCACCTCCTCCAGCGCCTTCGCGCACGAGACGTGCACGACCAGCAGCGGCGCGTCGGCGACCTCGGCGAGGCGGATCGCGCGGTTCGTCGCCTCCGCCTCGACCTCCTCCGGGCGCGTCAGCGCGTGGAACCGCGGCTCGGTGTTCCCGGCCGCGAGTGCCTGGGCCTGCAGGCTGGCGATCACGTCGCCGTTCTCCGCGTGCACCAGCACGAGCACGCCGGCCTCGCGCGCGATCTGCATCGCCTCGAAGAGGTCCTGGTCCTCCGTGTACAGCGGGGTGCCCTTGTAGGCCATGAAGATCTTGATCGTCGCGACGCCGAGGGCGGGCAGCGACGGGATCTCCTTCTTGACGTCCTCCGTCAGGTTCGTGATCGCGACGTGGAAGCCGTAGTCGATGTGCGCCTTGTCGTCGGCCTTGCCGTGCCACGTCTCGACCGCGTCGGCCAGCGTGCGCTCGGGGTCCTGGAGCGAGAAGTCGACGATCGTGGTCGTCCCGCCTGCCAGCGCCGCCGCCGTACCGGTGTCCCAGTCGTCCGCGGTGACCGTCCCGCCGAACGGCATGTCCATGTGCGTGTGGCCGTCGATGAAGCCCGGCATCACACGCGCGCCCGAGACGTCGACGACCTCTGCGCCGTCGCGCGGCACGTCCGTGCCGATCGCCTCGATCGTCTCCCCGGTCACCGCGACGTCGGCGCGGAAGGAGCCCTCCGCCGTCACCACCGTGCCACCCGCGAGCACCAGATCGCTCATCGACGTACTCCTTCCTCGAGTGCAGGGATCACAGAGCTGCCGTAGGCCTCCAGCGTCTCGTCCTGCGCGTCGTGCATCAGGTACACGCTGAACTGGGTGACGCCGAGCGACTCCAGCTCGCGCAGCTTCGCCACATGGTCGTCGACCGTGCCGAGCACGCAGAAGCGGTCGACGATCTCGTCCGGCACGAACTCCGTGTCGGGGTTGCCGGCGCGGCCGTGGTGGGCGTAGTCGTAGCCCTCGCGCGCCTTGATGTAGTCGGTCAGCGCCTGCGGGATCTCGCCGTCCGCGCCGTAGCGGCGCACGAGGTCGGCGACGTGGTTGCCGACCATCCCGCCGAACCACCGGCACTGCTCGCGCGCGTGGTCGATGTCGTCGCCGACATACGCCGGCGCCGCTACGCAGATCGCCACGTCCGCCGGATCGCGGCCGGCCGCCTCCGCCGACTCGCGCACCTTGTCGACGGTCCAGCGCAGGATCGCCGGGTCGGCGAGCTGGAGGATGAAGCCGTCGGCCACACGGCCGGTGAGCGCGAGCGCCTTCGGCCCGTAGCCGGCCATCCAGACGTCGAGCTTGCCGTTGCGCACCCACGGGATCGAGACCTCGCCGGCCGGCGTCTCGATCGACCGGCCCTCTGCGAGCTCCTTGATCGTGCGGATGGCGTCCTCGGTCTGCGCCAGCGTCGTGGGCTTCTTCCCGAGCACCCGCTGCGCCGAGTCGCCGCGTCCGATCCCGCAGATCGTGCGGTTCCCGTACATGTCGTTGAGCGTCGCGAACAGCGAGGCCGTCACGGTCGGGTCGCGCGTCACCGGGTTGGTCACCATCGGCCCCACGACGATCCGCTCCGTCGCGGCGAGCATCTGCGAGTAGATGACGTATGGCTCCTGCCACAGGATGTGCGAGTCGAACGTCCAGGCGTGGCTGAACCCGAGCTCCTCCGCGCGCCGGGTCAGCTCGACGACGCGGCTGGCGGGCGGGTCGGTCTGGAACGTGACGGCGACGTCCATCGATTCGAAACTCCTCAGTCGAAGCAGGGCTGGCGCAAGTCTTCCATGCGACCCGCGGTGTGCGCGGCCTTCAGGGCGCAGTGAACCCGACGATCAGCTGCGCCGCCTCGAGCGGGACGTCGAGCGGGGGGCAGTGGCCGACGCCTTCGAGCTCGACCCAGTCGGCGTGCGGGAGCCAGTCGTGGCGATAGCGCTCGGCGGCGGACGGCCACGGCAGCAGCTTGTCGTCCGTGCCCCACACGATCCGTACCGGACAGGTGATCTCTCCGGCGTCGAGGCCGTAGCCCTCGCGGAGCGCGTTCTCGATCATCGGGAGGGCGCCGCCGCAGCTCGCGACGCCGAGCATCTGGTGGACGAGCAGCTCGGCGGGGATGTGCTCGAAGTTCGTGGCGATCAGCCGTGTCGCGTTGCGCCGGCCCTCGGCGGAGGCCAGGAGCGCCTCGGCGTGCGGCGCGGCGGCCTTCACCTCGGCGTGCATCGTCGCCTGGAAGCGGAGCGTCTCCTCCATCGACGGGTCGCCGCGCGCCCAGCCGCCGGCGGGCGCGAACGCCACGACCGACTCGGCGCGGCCGCGCGCCGCGAGGCGGAGCGCGGCGTAGCCGCCGAGCGAGTTGCCGGCGATGTGGGCGGTCTCGAACCCCGCGTCGTCCATCGCGCGCTCGATCGCGTCGAGGATCTGCGCCGCGTCGACGGGGTGCTGGAGCGGCGGTCCGCCGGCGTGGCCGGGCAGCGTCGGCGCGAGCACGTCGTGGTGACGCTCGAGCGTCGGCAGCACCAGCTCCCAGATCCGCCAGGTGTCGGTGAAGCCGTGCAGGCACACGAGCGGGGGTCCGGCGCCGCCTCGGTGCGCGGGGGTGAAGATCGAGTACACGTGCGTGAGGCTACGGGCGCACGTCAACGTCAACTGCGCTGGGTGGGGAAGCTGGGGCTATGGGCCGCGGTGAGTTATGCACGCTGGAGCGTGCGTTTCGGGACAACCGACCGCGCCCTGGCCCGAGCGTGTCCCAAAGTGCACGCCGGCGATGCGATCCCGCACACACGCGCCGCTGAGCGCGTCGAGTGTGCAGAAACGCACCGCACCACTCCCTTAATGCCGGGGTTGACGTTGGCCCGAACTGGCCAACGACGCCCGGACCGGGGCCTCCGGAACCCGCCGGAGGCCCCAACCCGATTCGCTAGGCGTTCGCGAGCTCGCGCTCGGCGGCCGCCAGGACGCCCGCGCGGTTCTTGTGGCTGCGCTCGTAGGACCGGACCTTCGCGACGCGATCGTCGTCGCCGCCCTCGGAGAGCACGGCCTGCACCTCTGCCGCGGTCAGCTCGTCGTAGCCGGCCCACGGCTCGTCGCCGCGGAGCGTGGTGATGCGGCCCAGGACGGTCGCGCGGTTCTGGTTCTTGCGCTCGTACGAGTCGATCTTGGCGAGGTCGATCTGCGAGAGCTCGGCGAGCCTGCCGATGATCTCCTCGGCGGTGAGCTTGTCGTAGCGCGCGATCGCGAGATCGCCCTCGGACGCGACGGCGCCCTTGATCTGGCCTTCGGCCTGGGCGACGCCGGGGACCTTGCGGGCCTGGCGCGACGTGCGCTTGGCCTTTGCGGCGGTCGTGCGTGCCGTGTCGGTCGCGGCTTCGCCGGCCTCGCGGACGGCGTCGGCGGCGCCCGTCTTGGACGCGTCGTACGAGGGGTTGCCCTTGACGTCGGCGCGGACGACGGCGTCGGTCAGCTTGGGGATCTCGCGCAGGACGCGCGCGAGCATCTTCTCCTCGTCGGTGCGGATCGACGCGGCGAGCTTCGCCGTCTCGTCGTCGCCGACGGCGCCGGCCAGGCGCTCGATCGCCGTGTAGGTGGCGATCTCCAGGGCCTCTGACGCGGCGGCGTCCTTGGCGTTCTTGAGCAACTTCTCCTCGCCGCCGGAGCCGCGCAGCAGGTTGAACGGGGTCTTGCCGATTGCCAGCGCCTGGCCGGCGACGTTGCCGACGGCACCGGCTACGGCGGTCAGCGGGTTGCCGCCTTGGCCGAGCTCCTGCCGGCGGGCGCCGACGCGAGCCGCGTGGTCGGTGGTCTGGCGCAGGTGCTGCTCGAGCGCCGTGCGGTAGGCGCCGCGCGGCGTCATCGCAATCTGCGCCTGCAGCTCGCGCACCAGCGCGTGCTCGGTGCTCTCGGCCTCGCCGAGGTACTGCAGAACCTTCTTCTGGGAAGCGGTCATCCAAAGTCCGATCGGAATAGCGGTCCCCCGGGACAGCGAAACCGGAGAACGGAAATGAGGGACGCGGGCGAGATCAAGGCCCGACGCCAAGCCGTCTCCTAAAGCCTAGCCATCGCGGCCGACCGTCAAACGGTGCCGGCCCGCTGTGTGTGCACTCACACGGTTCAGGCCCAGGCGCCGAGCGATGCGCCCGCGGCGAGGCGGCGCTCGAGCTCGCGGTCGATCGCGTCCGGCTGGAGCCGATGCTCGATCGCGAGGTACGCACCGCCGAGGACGCCTGCACGGTTGCCCAGCGTGCTGAGCGCGATGTTCAGCGAGCGGGTGGCCAGCGGCAGGGAGCGGGTGTAGACGACCTCGCGCACGTGCGCGAGCAGCTGCTCGTGGGCATTGGCGATGTCACCGCCGAGCACGACCGTGGACGGGTTCAGGACGTTGACGGCGTCGGCGACCGCGATCCCGAGCACCTTGGCGCCCTCGTTCACGAGCCGCATCGCGTCAGGGTCGTGTGCGCGGATCAGCTTGACGACGTCCCGTGACCCCTCGGCGTCGTGCCCGAGCGCGCGGAGGTCGCGGGCGAGCGCCCAGCCTCCGGCCTTGGCCTCGACGCAGCCGGCCTTGCCGCAGACGCACTGCTCCTCGACGCCCGGAACCGGGATGTGGCCGATGTCGCCCGCCGCGCCCTCGGCGCCGCGGTGGAGCGCGCGGGCGCAGATGACGCCGCTGCCGACGCCGGTGCCCACCTTGACGACGAGGATGTGCTCGTCGCCGGCGAAGCATGCGCGGTGCTCGCCGAGCGCCATCAGGTTGGTGTCCTTCGCCACGAGGACGGGGACGGGGAGGGGGAAGGCGAGCGCGTCCACGATGTCGACGCCGTCCCAGCCGGTCATGATCGGCGGCGAGACCACGCGCGCCGGCTCCGCCTGGACCGGGCCGGGGACGCCCACGGTCACGGCCACGACGTCGCGCGGGTCCCGGTGCGCGTCTGCCAGGAGCTGCGGCAGCAGCTCGCGCACCAGCGCGAGGTTCGCGTCGGGGCCTGCGGCGATGTCGATCGGGCGCCGCTCGAGGACCACGATGTCGGCGGCGAGGTCGCAGATCGCGAAGCCCGCCCCGCTGGCGCCGAAGTCGGCGACGACGACGACGCCGCTCGCCTCGTTGAACGCGAACGCGGCGGCCCGCCGGCCGCCGGTGCTCTTCGCGTTGCCGTTGTCGGCGATCAGGCCGGCCTCGAGCAGCAGGTCGAGCCGGTCGTTGACCGTGGCCCGCGCGAGGCCGCTCTCGCGCGTGAGCGTGACGCGCGTGTCCGCCCTGCCAGTCCGCACGAGCTCGAGCAGTCGGCCGGCTCCCGCGGTGTTGCGTCGCTTGGCTCCCGTGGCTGCCATCCATTGGACCGTATCACTTACGAATACTTTGGGCAAACTTCATTTGACTTTGAACAGAAGTCTCCTAGTGCGCCGAAACGTGACCGAGCGCGGGCGCGCGAACGCCGTGGACGCGATCCGCGAGCCGTGCGACAACGCGGCCCGCGAGGGCGTTACGATCGGGCTCGAGGTCGTGAATCGCTACGAGAGCAACCTGCTGAACACGACCGAGCAGGCACTCGCGTTCCTCGACGAGCTCGGCGCCGACAACGCCACCGTCCAGCTCGACACGTACCACGCGTTGTGCACCTGGCGCGAGACCCGGGACGACGGGATGGAGCTCGCGACCTCGGCGCGGCAGTTCCTGGAGGAGCAGCGGGCCATGGCGGCGGCCGCCTGACATGCAGGCGACGACGATCTCCGTCGGCGAGGCGGTCGCGCGCGCGCGCCGCCTCGCCGCCGACGGCCGCCGCCGGCTGCTCGGGATCACCGGGCCGCCCGGCTGCGGCAAGTCGACGCTCGCCGACGTCGTCGCGGAGGAGCTCTCGGGCCGCGCCGGCCTCGTCGGCATGGACGGCTTCCACCTCGCGCAGGCCGAGCTCGTCAGGCTCGGCCGGCAGGACCGCAAGGGCGCGCTCGACACGTTCGACGGCGCGGGCTACGTCGCACTCCTGCGGCGGCTGCGCGATGCGACGGAGGACGTCGTGTACGCGCCGGAGTTCCGGCGCGAGATCGAGGAGCCGGTCAACGCCGCGGTCGCGGTGCCGCGCGAGCTCCCGCTCGTCATCACCGAGGGGAACTATCTGCTCGTCGACGACGGCCCGTGGGCGCAGGTGCGCGACCTGCTGGATGAGGCGTGGTACGTCGTGCAGGACGAGGACAGGAGGCTCGAACTGCTGATCGAGCGCCATATCGAGTTCGGCAAGGCGCCGGACTTCGCCCGCGACTGGGTGATGCGCTCAGACCAGCGCAACGCCGAGCTCGTCCAGGCGACGCAGTCGCGTGCCGACGTGCTCGTGCGGCTCGGCCAGCCCTGACGGGGCGTTACAGCTCGGGCGCGCCCTGCTGGAAGAACACGAGCGCGACGAGCTCGCCACGCGTGGCGACGCCGACCTTTTCGAAGATCGCCTTGAGGTGGTCCTGCACGGTCCACGAGGACAGGTGCAAGCGCGCGGCGATGGCGTCGGTGGGCAGTCCGCGGGCGATCAGCTGGGTCACCTCTCGCTCGCGCTCGCTGAGGCGGTAGGCGTCGGCGACGAGCGGCGCGAGCTCATGCGGGCGCGCGGGCTCGATCATCACGGCGACCTGCGCGCCGGGCTCGTCTGCGAGCACCGAGGCCCGCACGACCAGCCAGCGCCCCGCCTCGGTCCGCACGCGCGCCCGGGCGATCCGGCCGTCGTGCGCCGGACCCGCCGCCACGGTCCGCGCCTGGCTGGCGACCGCGGTCACGACCGGCGGCACCGAGCCATGTCCGCCGAGCTCGTCGATCCACGCCGCCCCGACCTCGTCCGTGAATGCGGTCGAGTCATCGGCGGCGAGGACGACCAGGCCCGCCGCGTGGTCGGCGTCCGGTGGCCCGGCCTCGAAGTGGAGCAGCGCCGCGCGCCGCAGGCCCTCGGCGAGCTGTCGCGTCACCGCTGCCACGACCGCCGTCTCGGCGGGCGAGAACGGCTCGCTATCCGAGCCGCGCAGCAACGCCAGCGCGCCCCACGTCACCTGGCCGTCGACGAGCACCGCGCGCAGCTCGTCGCCGAAGCCGTTCGGGCCCATGATCTCCCGGTAACGCTCGCTGCGGTCCAGGACGCCGCCGGTGGCCTGGCTGACCGTCGCCACATGGCAGTCCGACAGCGCGAGCGAGCGGAACGCGTTGACGTCCTCTCCGCGAAACTCGATCTCCTTCAGCCGCGGATACGCCGCCGTCGGCGGCCCGTTCTCGATCACTGCGCCGGTCGGCACAAGCGTCGCCGGGTCCATCGTGAGCACGCACACGCCCTCGAACGGCACCGCACGAGCGAGGATCCGGGCGGCGCCGAGCGCGAAGTCGCGCACGCCGCTGCCACGATGCAGGAGCCTGTCCAGATCCTCGTGCACACGCTCGGGTGTTATTGGGACGGTGCTCACGCGTTCTCCGTGGGATCGAAAGCGTGGCGAGGCGGCAGTACCCGCCCGCCCGTTCACCTCCTACAACGTAGAAAGACGCGTGATATTCCATTGTGAGCAAGGAGACGGCACCGGCTTCGTGCGCGACAGGATGCGGCGAACGAGCGGGAAGCTCTATCCCAGATACCTGGTGGATCCGTTGTCTGACGCTACGGCGGCGAAGGGAAGATCGACTCGGTGCGGCCGGTGCGCTCCTCGAGCAGCCGGTCGGCGTAACGGAGCAGAGCAACAAGGGAAACGAGCGCCACGACGCCGCCGACGCCCGCGGCGACGCCAAGCGAGGTACCGGCGATCGCACCGAGCGCGATCGCGATCGCGCTGCCACCGACCACGCTGTTGATCACGCCGACGACCGTTGCGAACGTGAAGAACTGCTTGCGCCTCTCGGGCGGCACAGCGGCGTTCTCGAACACCCCTCGTCCGTCGTCGTGTCCGGAGAGCAGGAAGAGCTCCGCCTGGTCGCCGGCGATCTGCTTGTAGTAGTTGCGGATCCGGTTGATCGCGACGCCGTACCGGAAGTCCTCGGCACCGCACTCGACCACGCGCACGAACGTGAAGACGCCGAGGACATAGAGCGTCGGGAGGACGGTGAGGGCGAAGACATCGAAGGTGCTGCCGATCTGCGACGCCTGGCCGATGAACCCCAGCGCGACCAGGGTGCTGGAGACCGAGAGGATGTAGAGCGAGGCGCGGGAGGCGCTCTCGCTCGCGGTCTGCGAGCGGGCGCCCTGGAGCGTGAAGTGCTCGGTGGTCAGAGCGGTCAACAGCTCCTGGCGATCCGGGGCCTCCGCCACCACACCAACGTACCAACGACGCTTGACGGGGTTCCGGACTACGGCACGGCTCGTCGCAACCGAGACCAGGTCATGTCTCGGCCTCGCGTCGGCGTCGCAGGCGCGTGGTCAGCCAGGCGCGCGCCAGGAGCAGGGCGGCGCCGGCGCTGGGGAGCGCCGGCAACGCCTCCTCGAGCGGCACGCCGCCCACGTGGGCGATCATGCGGAGACCTGCTCGTACTCGTCGGGGAGCCTCCACCACTCGGGCGGCCGCTGGGTCTGCGGGTAGCCGTCGGGTGAGTCCTCCCAGTTCTCCTGGCGTCCGAGCGGCGTGATGTCGAGGTAGCTGAAGGTGCTGCCGAGCGCCTCGTCGCCGCGGCCGTCGACGAAGTAGGTGCGGAAGATCCGGTCGTCGTCGTCGCGGAAGAAGACGTTGGTGCCGTGCCACTCGTCGACGTCGAAGTGCTTGTCGAAGTCGTCGGTCAGCGTGTACCACGGGACCCGCCAGCCGGTGTGCGCCTGCAACCGCTCGATCTCCGGTCGGGGGGCGCGCGAGACGTACGCGAGCGTGGTGTTGCGAGCGTTCAGGTGCGCGGGGTGGGCGTCCTGCTCGGCCATCATCGAGCAGCCGCGGCAGGCCCTGTCGGGCCAGCCTTCCACGCCCGGCTCGAAGAAGAAGCGGTAGACGATCAGCTGACGGCGTCCGTCGAACAGGTCGAGCAGGCTCGCCGGCCCGTTCGGCCCTTCGAAGCGGTAGTCGTTCTCGACCGCCATCCGCGGCATCCGGCGGCGCTGCGCGGCCAGCGCATCGCGCGCGCGCGTCAGTTCCTTCTCCTTGACCAGCAGTGCCTCGCGGGCGGACTTCCACTCCTGCGTCGAAGCGATCGGTGGCATCTTCATCGGTGTCTCCTTGTCTCTCGTGTGTTGGTCAGGCGATGGCCGGCTCGGCCTTGGTCTCGGCGACGGCCTCGAGCCGGCGCTCGCGGGTCCGGCCGAGCAGCAGGCCCGCCGCCACCATCCCGAGCGCGGCGACGGCGATCGCCACGGCGAAGGCGGACTGGTAGCCCTCGGTGAGCGCCGCCAAGGGGTCGGTGGCGTGCGCGCCGGACACGGCGACCGAGGAAAGGATCGCCACGCCCACCGCGCCGCCGATCTGGAAGGAGGCGTTGTTCAGGCCCGACGCCAGCCCAGCCTCGCTCTCGGCCACGCCGGTCAGCGACGCGATCGAGCCGGCGACGTAGGCGGCGCCGATGCCCGGGCCGAGAATCAGCAGGGCGAAGAAGAGGTCGCCGAGGTAGCTGCCGCCGACCGAGATCTGCGTCAGCAGCAGGCTGCCCAGGCCGGTGAGCGCCATGGCGGTGACGGCGACCCCCCTGACGCCGCCCTTGGTGGCGATCGCCTGCGCGGCGGCGGTTCCGATCACCGCGGTGACCGGCATGACGACCGAGGCGAGCCCGAACTGGATCGGCGACCAGCCGAGGACCTCCTGGGCGTACTGGGTGAGGATGAACGGCACTCCGAAGCCCGTCGTCCCGAGCGCGAAGAGCACCAGGTTGCCCCCGACCAGCGACCGCGACCGGAACACCCCCAGTGGTGCGAGCGGAGCGACGGAGCGCGACTCGATGCCGACGAAGGCCACGGTCAGGACAGCCGCCAGCGCCAGCAGGCCGAGGGTCTGAACGTTGCCCCAACCGGCCTCAGGAGCCTCGACGACCGCGTAGACGAGCGCCACCAACGCGGCCGTGATCGTCACCGCGCCGGCGACGTCGAAGCGCCGCCGCCCGGTCGCCGCACGGCTCTCGTGGAGGAGCACCGGACTGAGTGCGGCCACCGCGGCGGCCACGGGCACGTTGATGAAGAAGATCCACTCCCAGCCGAGGCCGTCGGTGATCGGGCCGCCCACCAGCCACGCGGCGGTCCCGCCGATGGCGCCGGTCGAGCCCCAGATCCCGAGCGCCTTGTTGCGCTCGGCGCCCTGCGGGAAGGTCGTCATCACGATCGACAGCGCGGTCGGGGTCATGATCGCGGCCGCCACGCCCTGCACGGCGCGCGCGGTGAGCAGCGCCGCGCTCGTGCCCGCCAGTCCGGCGCCGAGCGAAGCCAGCGCGAACAGACCGGTGCCGAGGATGAACATCCGGCGACGTCCCAACAGGTCGGCGGCGCGCCCGCCCAGCAGCAGCAGACCGCCGAAGCTGAGCAGGTAGGCGCTGAGAACCCACTGCAGATCCCCGGCCGAGAACGCCAGGTCCGCGTCGATCGACGGAAGCGCCACGAGCACGATCGCGGAATCGAGGATGACCATGAAGAAGGCCGTGCACAGGAGCGCCAGGGCCTTCCAGCGGCGGGGGTCGGGTTGTGTGTGCTGAGGGGTGGACATGGTTGCTCCGCCTCAGATCCGCGGCGCAGGCGCGGCGGCGGTCACAGCCGGGGGGGCGAATTGCTCCGCGACGCGGTTGCGGGCGACGATTGCGGTGATCACGGCGAGGTTGGTCATGTTCTGCTCCCTTCGGGTGGACGAAGATCGAGGCTCGTTGTGGGGCCTCAACAAGACGTCGCAGCAGGAGGGGCGATTTGGACAGGCCTTCGAGAATCCGCTAGCCCAGCGCGCCCAGGCGCCGTTCGAGTTCCGCTCGCTCGACGGCGTTGGCGGTGAGGGCGATCGCCCGCTCGTACGCACGCGCGGCGCCCTCGGCGTCGCCCGCACGGCTGAGCAACTCGGCGTGCGCCGCGTGCAGCGGCTGGTAGCGCTCGAGCGCCGGCTCGCCGAGCAGCGGCTCGAGCAGCTCCAGGCCCGCGGCGGGCCCGGAGGCCAGGCCGACGGCGACCGCGCGGTTGAGCTCGATCACCGGTGACGGGTTGAGCCTGCCCAGCGCGCCGTACAGCTCGGCGATCTGTGCCCAGTCGGTGGCCTCGGCGTCCGGGGCCTGGATCTGCAGGGCCGTGATCGCGGCCTGCAGCTGGTACTCGCCCGGGCGCCGCAGGCGCACCGCGCGCTCCAGCTTCGCGAGCCCTTCGCGGATCCGGCCCTGATCCCAGAGCGACCGGTCCTGGGCGTCGAGCGCAACGTAGTCGCCGCTCGGGTCGACGCGGGCGGCGCGGCGCGCGTCGTGCAGCAGCATCAACGCCGACAGTCCCCACACCTCGGCGTCATCGGGCATCAGCCGGCACAGCAGCTCGCCGAGGCGGATCGCCTCGTCGCACAGCTCCTCGCGGACGAGGCGATCGCCCTCAGCGGCCGCGTAGCCCTCATTGAAGATCAGGTACACCACCCGGAGCACGCCGCGCAGGCGGTCGGGCAGCTCCTCGTCGGCCGGCACCCGGTACGGGATGTGCGCTTCGGCGATCTTGCGCTTCGCGCGCACGATCCGCTTGCCCATGGTCGGCTCGGCGACCAGGAACGCGCGCGCGATCTCGCCGGTGGTCAGGCCCCCGAGCGCGCGCAACGTGAGCGCCACGCGCGCGGGCATCTCCAGCGCCGGGTGGCAGCAGGTGAAGACCAGCCGCAGCCGGTCGTCGACGATCGTGCTCTCGTCGTCCATGGAAGGCTCCTCGTGCTGGGTCTCGAGGCGCGTCAGCTCGGCCAGCCGCTCGGCGCGATCGGCCACCGACCGGTTCCGGCGCAGGCGATCGATCGCCCGCCGCCGCGCCGCGGTCGTGATCCACGCCCCCGGATTTGCCGGGACACCGTCGCGCCGCCACACGGTGACCGCCGCCTCGAACGCATCCTGCACCGCGTCCTCGGCCAGCTGGAAGTCACCGGCCTGCCGGATCAGCGTCGCCAGCACGATCGCCCGCTCGTCGCGAAACGTGCGCGCGACCGTTGCCGCGACCGGGTCGGCCGGCTCCACGCCGCCGCTCACGCCAGGTCTTCGACCGCCTCGTCGGGCACGTCGACGCCGGCCCGCCGCACCACCTCCACCCACTCGTCGGCCGACACGACCGGGCGGACCTCGATCGTCCCCCAGCCCGCCATCGGCATCCGCGCGGCCTGCTTCAGCGCTTCGTCGAGGTCCGCGCAGTCCAGGATGTAGTAGCCGGCCAGGACCTCCTTGGTCACTGCGAACGGGCCGTCGGTGATCTCCGTCTGTCCATCGCGCACGCGGACCGACGTCGCGCTGTCGACCGTCCGCAGGCGCTGGACGCCCACCAGCAGCCCGGCCTCACGCAGGCTGGCGTGCAGCGCCAGCAGCGTCGGCGTCACCTTCTCGCGCTCGGCCTGTTCGGCCTCGTCGACGTCCTCCTCATACACCAGCAACATGTACTGAGACATCAAGCCTCCGATCTTCCGTCTTCGCTGCATCTTTACGCGGCCCTCGTCACTACGTCGCAGCGCGCGGGGCGATTTGGACAGACCCGACGCGCGCGGCGCGATGCGGCTCAGCGCATGGTGTAGTAGACAAGCAGCGCGGCGAAGGCGGCAATGCCTATGAGGCCGACCACGAGCCACCGCAGCGCCATGTCGACGCACCGGTTCTTGAGGTCCGAGATCTCCCAGTTGGCGGCGAAGTCCTTGAGCAGATACGCGGCCCGGAGCCGTTGTCGCTGGATCCCGTCCGCGTCCTCGCCTACGTCGCGCGCGTACTTGTCGAGCTCGGGCGGCTTGGTCCAGTTCCACTGGTGCGTCCCCACGAGCGCCCGCAGCGCGTACACCGCTGAGAAGACGAACGACACCGTCGTCGCGAACAGGACTATGGCGAAGGCGACCTGGACGTCAGGATCCGCGACCTTCTGGGTGTCAAGCACGAATCCCGCGCCGCTCAACGTAAAGCTGGCCGCGATCGCGACGCTCCCCGCGATCGTCGAGGCGCGGCGATCAGCGGCGGCTGCGCGCTCGGCGGCGCTACGAGCTATCGCCTCGACGTGCTCCAGCTGGGCGTTCGCCTGCTTCTCGGTCGCCGCCGGCAGCTCAGCCAGGATCTCGTGGAGCTTCTTCGTCGTTCCCGTGTCACTGTTGAAGTTCCACCACTTCCCGTGACGCTGCGGCCAGACGCGGTCGAACAGAGTGCGCCGATCCTCGGGACCGACGCGAACACGGCCCTTGTTGTCCGTGGTCGCCATTCGACGTTCGCTCGGCGCGAGTCTGACAGCACTCGCAGGCGCTCGTCCAGAGCAGTAGCGGCGCGGCGACGCTTCATCGGTTTGCGAGGCTCGTGAGATGCTGGTCGGCCAGCCTCATCAGTGCGCGTGTGGCGGGTGAGAGGCGGGCGTTGCGTCGTTGGATGAAGGCGAAGGTCTCGTGTAGCGGCGGGTCGAGCGACACGGCGGCGAGATCGTCGAGGTAGCCGAGGGCCTCGAGCACTGCGCGGGTCACCAGCGTGTCGCCGAGACCACGGGCGGCCAGCTGGAGCGCGGCGTTTGCGTGCTGGACCTCGATGCGTGGCCGGATCGTGACTCCGGCGCGTTGGGCGCGTTCGGCAAGCTGACGCCGCGTCGGATCTTCGTCGCCCCAGCGGGCCTCGGGCAACACGAGGGCAGCGTCAGCGATCCGCTCGATGGTCATGGCGCCGGCGAGCCGGGCGGGATCGGTGCTGGCGTAGACGACCTCGAACACGGCGATCGCGGCGCCGACTTCGAGCCCTTCGTCGTCGATCGGCAGCGCGACCAGGCCCGCTTCGATCCGCCCCGCGCGCACCGCCTCCACAAGCTGGACGGAGTTCTCGCCGACGACGCGCACGGCCACCTGCGGATGGCGATGCACGAAGTCTTCGACGAGCCCGGGAAGGAGGAGGTGGTGGGCCGTGCTGAACGTCCCGAGAGACGCGGTGCCGCCGGTCAGCGTGCGTGCCCGCTGCACGACGTCGGCGGCTTCGCCGGCTGCTGCGAGCGTGCGTTCGGCCTCGGGCCGGAGCAGCCGTCCGGCTGCCGGCTGGGAGGTCACGACCTCCGACGGCGAGCGCCACACCTACGACGGCGTGATCGTCGCCAACGGCCACCTGTGGGACCCCTTCGTGCCCGATGATCCGGGCCACTTCGACGGACGTGTGCTGCACTCTGGCCGGTACCGCAACGTCAGGGACCTGGACGGCGACCGGGTGCTCGTCGTCGGAGCCGGCAATTCCGGCTGCGACCTGGCCGTCGACGCAGCCCAGGCCGGCCACGAGACCGATGTGTCGGTGCGCAACGGGCTGGTGTTTCAGCCGAAGACGCTCTTCGGCCGGCCGCGCTCGGAGCTGCCGCTGCTCGGCCGCCTCCCGATCCGCCTGCAAGAACGCATCTCACGCGGCCTCATCGACGACGGATGGCACGCCACGATGGCCGTCAACGCAACCGGCGTCTTCTACGGCATGCGCGCGGCGATCCCCGCGCTCCGCCGCAACGGAGGCGGCTCGATCATCAACATCGCCTCCATCTACGGACCCGTCGGCGCCCCCGGCTACGTCGCCTACACCGCCAGCAAGGGCGCCGTGATCGCCATGACCAAGGTCGCCGCCCTCGAACACGCACAGGACCGCATCCGCGTGAACGCCATCTGCCCGGGACCCGTCAGGACACCGATGAGCGAGCAAGAAGGCGACGCCTCCGTCGACATCACCCCGCTTCGCCGCCGCGCCGAGCCCGAAGAGATCTCATCCGCCGTCGCCTTCCTCGCCTCCGACGACGCCATCTACATCACCGGCGCCGAACTCGCCGTCGACGGCGGCTACCTCGCCCGCTGACGCACGGCAGCCGACTGCGCATCGATCCGGGGAAGATCGGCGGCCCTTCCGGCGTCATTACAAGTGATGCCACCCGCCGCTCGCGTAGGCGACATGCACACGTGCCCGATGGTCGACCCGGGGCCGAAGCCGCACGTCGGCGGGCCAGTGCTGCCTCCCGGAGCCCCGACCGTGCTGATCGGCGGACAGCCGGCGGCGCGGGTCGGCGACATGTGCACGTGCGCCGGACCACCCGACGCAATCGCTGCGGGTTCGGCGAAGGTCATGATCGCCGGCAAGCCGGCGGCCCGCGTGGGCGACAAGACGGCCCATGGCGGCGTCATCGTCGCGGGCTTTCCGACCGTGATGATCAACTGACCCGCGTCTTCGCCGGTCGTCCACGGACCACGTAGCCCCGCGCTGGCACTTCGGGCGCGAGTCGTAGAGAATCACGGCCGTCCACCGGAGGAGGGTCCATGCGGTACCTCGGGCGCGTGTCGGCGGCGGCAGCAGGTGTGCTGGTCCTACTGGTGATGTGCGCTCCGGCATGGGGCCACGCGAAGCCGCCCAAGCGCGTGCTGATCGTCGTGCTCGACCAGTTCCGGCCGGACTACGTGGACGAGTTCGACATGCGCAACGTGCGGGCGCTGATGCGCGACGGCGTGTCGTTCGACAACGCCTACCTCGGTCACATGGCGTCCGAGACCGTCATCACCCACAACGTGATCACGAGCGGGCAGCTCCCGCGTGACATGGGCTGGGCCGACGAGGCCTATCGCGACGCCGACGACGTCCTGGGCGAGGGCGCGGGCTCGATGTGGATCTCCGGCTCGCTCCTGCGCGAGCAGTTCAACGACCTGATCGCCCGACGCGGCTACGCGAAGCTCGCCGATTACCTGCATGCGAAGCACCCGGGGACGAAGTTCATCGCCGCCGGCCAGAAGGACTACGCCGTCTACAGCTCGAACGGGCCGACCGGCGACATCTCGGTGACGTTCTCCGGCCGCAACTTCGACTGCGACGGCGACGGCGTCAACAACTGGCGCGGGCCGACCGGGTTGAACGTGCCGAGCTACCTGTCGGCGCCCTCCTGCGGGCGGTTCTACGTCGACTCCGCCGCCTCGCAGTCGTACGGCACGGCGACGACCGCACCGGCGTGGATGTATCCGCTCGACGGCAATCGCTTCGCGCCCGGCTTCGATCCCGCCCACCGCGGCGGCGACGTGTGGACCACCGACGCCGGCCTCGCGATGATGGAGAAGGAGCCGTGGAGCGGCATGCTGCTCACGCTCGGCTCGATCGACAAGGCGAGCCACATGTGGGGCGGCATCACCGACACCGGCACCTACCCGCCGGGCTCGCCGGAGGAGCAGGCGCACCTGCGCTTCATCGCGAAGACGGCGGACGAGCAGGTCGGGCGCCTGATGCGCAAGCTGCGCCAGCTCGGCCAGCTCGACGAGACGCTGGTCGTGCTGACCACCGATCACGGCGGCCAGCCGTCGAAGCACTTCAACGGCGTCAACGAGGCCGGCCGCGGCAACAACAACTGGTACTACGGCGAGACGGAGAACGGCACGTTCCTGGCTCCCTCGCCGTCGCTCGAGCCGCTGATCGCCACCGGCAACGTGCGCTTCTCCTACCAGGACTCGGCGATCCGCACGTGGCTGACCGACACGTCCGAGGCCGCGAAGACGCGCGCGGCGAAGGTGATGGCGAAGCTGCCCGACGTGATCGCCACGTACCGGCTGGACGGCCGGCGCTACCGGCTCGTGACCGCGAACCTGAGGGCGATGTCGCGCGACGAGCTCGTCTACTGGGTCCTGCACGGGCAGGAGATCGTGGACACGATGGCCGCGCCGTACGCCGCGGACGTCGTCGGCCTGCTGCGCGACAACACCAGCTACGGCGTCGCCGGCGACCACGGCGGAGCGCAGCGGCCGGTGCAGGAGATCCCGATCGTGTTCGCGGGCGCGGACGTCGGCTCGCGCGACTCGCGCTACCCACTGCGATCGGTCGACATCCTGCCCACGATCCTGCGCGAGATGCGGATCCCGGCGCGGTCCGGCCTCGACGGGCGGGCGGTCGGTCTGCCCTAGAACGAAGCCCGCCCGGCGCGATCTGGACGCTCGCGCATGATGTAGCGACTGAGAGTCATGGACAGTGTTGCCGCCGCGCCGTTCACTGTCGGCATGACCGAGAAGACGCAGCAGATGACACTGGTGACGGGCGGCACCGGCAAGACCGGCCGACGGGTGCTGGAGCGCCTCGAGGCGCGCGGCGTGGCGGTGCGCGCCGGCTCGCGCTCGGCGGCGCCGCCGTTCGACTGGGAGGCCCGGACGACGTGGGCGCCGGCGCTGGCCGGCGCGACGGCGGCGTACGTGTCCTACTACCCCGACCTCGCGGTCCCGGGGGCCGGCGACACCGTCGAGGCGTTCGCGCGGCTGGCCGTGCAGAGCGGCGTGCGGCGGCTCGTCCTGCTCTCGGGCCGCGGGGAGGAGGAGGCGCAGCGTGCCGAGCAGCTCGTGAAGGACGCCGGCGCCGAGTGGACGATCGTGCGCTGCAGCTGGTTCAACCAGAACTTCAGCGAGAGCTACATGCTCGAGCCGCTGCTCGCGGGCGAGCTCGCGCTGCCGGTGGGCGACATGCCGGAGCCGTTCGTCGATGCCGACGACGTCGCCGACGTCGCGGTCGCCGCGCTCACCGAGGACGGGCACAGCGGCCGCGTGTACGAGCTCACGGGCCCGCGGATGCTGACGTTCGCCGACGCGGTCGCCGAGATCGCCAGGGCGTCGGGCCGCAGCGTCCGGTTCGTGCCGGTCCCGATCGACGCCTACGCGGCGGCGGCGGCCGACGAGGGCGTGCCGGACGACGTCGTCAGCCTGCTGCGATACCTCTTCACGGAGGTCCTCGACGGGCGCAACGCGTATCTGAGCGACGGCGTCCAGCGGGCGCTCGGCCGCGAGCCGAAGGACTTCGCCGACTACGCGCGCGACGCGGCTGCGTCCGGCGTGTGGGAGGGGTCCCTGACCGCGTAGCCGCCCAGGCCCTGGTCGAGCAGTGCAAGCGCCTGCTCGGCCTGGGCGCGGACCTCGCCGGCGAGACGCGGGTGGCGGGCGCCTTCGACGACCCGCCGGCGGGTGTAGTGCACGAGCGCGCGGTGCACGCCCATCAGGGCGTTGGCGGCGGCCCACGGCTCGACGTCGCCGGCGTCCGCGCCGCGCTCGCCGGCGATCAGCGCCGCGAGCGACGCGGTGTAGCCGGCGAAGATCTGCTCCTCGCGCGCGAGCAGCGACGGGCTCTCGGTGATCATGCGCGTGAGCGCCGCGAGGCGCTCGCGCGCCTCCGGGCTGTGCTTGCCGAGCAGCCCGCGCGGCGCCAGCACGAAGCGCTTGAACGCGGCGAGCACCGATTCGCCCGGCTCGCGCTCGCGGATCGTCTTCAGCAGCTCGTCCTCGAACGACTCGAAGCGCCAGTAGACGAGGTCCTCCTTGGTGGGGAAGTAGTTGAAGACCGTCTGCTCGGAGACGTTGGCGGCGCGCGCGATCTCGGCGACGGTCACGCGTTCGAAGCCGCGCTCGCCGAACAGCCCGCGCGCGGTCTCGGCGATCAGCTGCCGCGTCTGCTGCTTCTTGCGCTCGCGCAGCCCGAGCTCGGGCGCTTCGATCGTCATGTCTGAAAGTGTACCAGCACGAGAAATGGGTTGACATGAAAATTAGGGTGACTATAGTAACTGGGCATGAGCCCAGACCTGACCCGCAAACAGACGCTCCTCACCTTCCTCGGCCTGCTGCTGGCGATGCTGCTGGCGTCGCTCGACCAGACGATCGTCGCGACCGCGCTGCCGACGATCGTCGGCGACCTCGGCGGCCTCGACCAGCTGTCGTGGGTCGTGACCGCCTATCTGCTCGGCGCCACCGTGACAATGCCGCTGTGGGGCCGGGCCAGCGACCTCTACGGCCGCAAGGGCCTGCTCCAGGCCGCGATCGTCGTGTTCCTCCTCGGCTCCGCGCTCAGCGGCGTCGCCCAGACGCTCGGCCAGCTGATCGCGTTCCGCGCGCTGCAGGGCATCGGCGCCGGAGGCCTGATGACGCTCGCGATGGCGATCGTGGCCGAGATCATCGCGCCGCGCGAGCGTGGCCGCTACCAGGGCTACATCCAGATGGTGTTCGTCGTCGCCAGCGTCGCCGGGCCGCTGCTCGGCGGCCTGTTCTCCGACCACCTCTCGTGGCGCTGGGTCTTCTACGTGAACCTGCCGATCGGCGTCGCGACGCTGGCGTTGACCGCCGGCGCGCTGAAGCTCCCGGGCCGGCGCGATCGCGTGCAGATCGACTATCTCGGCGCCGCGCTGCTGGCCGCCGCGCTGACGTCGGTGCTGCTCGTCACGACGTGGGCCGGACGCGAGTACGCGTGGGGCTCGGCCGAGATCCTCGGGCTCGGAGCCGTAGCCGTATTGCTGCTGGGCGCGTTCATCGCCCAGGAGCGCAGGGCACCGGGGCCGATCCTGCCGCTGCGCCTGTTCCGTGACCCGGTGTTCGACATCGTCTCGGCAGCGCTGTTCCTCACGCTCCTGTCGTTCTTCGCCGTGATCGTGTTCATGCCGATCTTCCTGCAGGTCGTCACCGGCGCGAGCGCGACCGACTCGGGGTTCCTGCTGCTGCCGCTGCTGCTCGCGGCGACGGCGAGCACCGCGGTGTCGGGGCGCGTGATCTCCCGCACCGGGCGCTACAAGGTCTTCCCGGTCACCGGTCTGGCGCTGATGTCGGCGGGCCTGCTACTGCTGTCGCGGATGACCGTCGGCACCTCGCAGGCGACGGCGTCGCTCCTGCTCGTGGTCTTCGGTCTCGGGTTCGGGATGGTCACGCAGGTCCTCACCGTGGCGATCCAGAACTCCGTCGACCGCCGCGACCTCGGCATCGCGACCGCGTCGGCGAACCTGTTCCGCTCGCTCGGCGGCGCAGTCGGCGTCGCGGTCTACGGAGCGCTCTTCGGCGGCCGGCTCGACGCCGGCAGCGCGACGCAGAGCCCCGACTCGGTCGCTGACGCGCTGCAGACCGTCTTCCTCGTGGCCGCACCGGTCGCCGCGCTCGGCGCGCTGGTCGTCCTGTTCCTGAAGGAGGTCCCCCTAAGACAGATGAAGCAAGAAAGGAGCACCGATGTCCGCTCAAGCGATTCGGAGCAGCGTGTTGCTGCGTAGCGAGCAGACCGGCGACCGGGTCTCGGCGATCGAGATCACCGTCCCGGCCGGCTGGGGCGGCCCGCCGCTGCATCACCACGACTTCGACGAGGCGTTCTACGTGCTCGCCGGGCAGCTCACGTTCCAGGTGGGCGGCGCCCTGGGCACCGCCGGGCCCGGAGCGCTCGCGTTCGCCCCGCGCGGCGTCCACCACACGCTCGCCAACCTGAGCGACGGCGAGGCGCGCTATCTGCTGGTCTGCACGCCGGGCGGCTTCGAGCGCCGCTTCGACCCCGATCCGGCCGGGCCCTACCCGGAGACGGTCTTCGTCGGCCCCCAGATCGATCCGGCGGGCGACCGGGTCACGGAGCTGGCCATTCCGGAAGGGCGCCCGAAGGTCCTGCTGCGCAGCGAGCGGAGCAACGCACAGGTCTCGATCATCGACAGCATCGTGCCGGCCGGTGCGAAGGGCCCGTACCTGCA
The DNA here is from genome assembly GCA_963806395.1 of uncultured Solirubrobacteraceae bacterium. Taxonomy (GTDB): domain Bacteria; phylum Actinomycetota; class Thermoleophilia; order Solirubrobacterales; family Solirubrobacteraceae; genus DASSUW01. The sequence goes on from CAWDYI010000001.1 coordinate 69,639, forward strand.
CACGCACGACTTCGACGAGGCCTTCTACATGGCCGACGGCGAGCTCACGTTCCAGGTGGAGGACGAGCTGATCAGCGCGCGCGAGGGTGAGCTCGCGTTCGCTCCCGGCGGCGTGCCGCACACGTTCACCAACCGCACTGCCGAGCCGGCTCGCTTCGTGCTCGTCTGCACGCCGGCCGGCTTCGAGCGTCACTTCGCCCGGATCGCCGCCGAGCGCGCTGGCGTCGAGCCGCCGGAGTGGGCGCTGCAGCCGGTCCCTGAGGTGACGCGAGTCGGGCCGCAGATCGGCGGCGACCCGGCCTGACTAGGATCCATGCATGCCCGTCGTACGTGTCCGTGGGCCGCTCAAGCGGCTGGCCGGTGACCGCGCAGAGCATGCTATTGAGGGTGTCTCGGTCGGCGATCTGCTGCTCGCGCTCGAGCGCGAGCACCCGGCGGCGAAGGGCTGGATCCTCGACGAGCGCGGGCTGCTGCGACGGCACATCAACGTGTTCGTGAACGGCGAGCGCGGCGCGCAGGACACCCACGTCGACGCCGACGACCAGGTCGACGTGCTCCCGGCGATCTCCGGGGGGACGAGCGCATGACCGAGCTGCTCGTCGGGACCAAGAAGGGACTGTTCGTGCTCGAGGGCGAGCCCGGCGAGCCGTTCGACGTCACCGCCCGCGCGTTCGAAGGAGAGCCCGTCGAGTATGCGCTCCGCGACCATCGCTCCGGTCGCGTCCTGGCCTCGGTCACCTCGCCCTTCTACGGGCCGAAGATCTATTACGCCGACGATCCGGGGGACGAGTGGGAGCAGGCGGAAGGCGTCGCCCTGCCCGAGGGCGGTGACGAGGCGCTCGAGCGGGTCTGGGTGATCGTCCCCGGCGAGGAGGACGGGACGCTGTACGCCGGCGGCGACCCGGGCGTGCTGCTGGAGAGCCGCGACGGTGGCACCAGCTTCAGCCTCAACCGCGGGCTGTGGACGCATCCCAGCCGGGCCACCTGGCAGCCGGGCGCCGGCGGCCTGTGCCTGCACTCGATCGTGACGTGGCCCGGCGAGCCCGACCGGCTCGCCGTCGGCATCTCGGCCGCCGGCGTGTGGCTCACCGACGACCGGGGTGCCACCTGGCGCAGCGGCAACGAGGGCATCGTCGCGCGGTACCTGCCCGAGGACGTGCCGGCCGACGACGTCGCCCTCTGCGTGCACCGGCTGCAGCGCGCGCCGATGCAGCCTGAGCGGATGTTCATGCAGTTCCACGGCGGCGTCTACCGCTCCGACGACGCGGGCCAGTCCTGGGAGGACATCGCGGCCGGCCTGCCGTCGGACTTCGGCTTCCCGCTGGCCGTCGATCCTGCCGATCCGGACAGCGCCTACGTGATCCCGCTGAACGCCGACATCGACCGCGTGACGCCGGGCGGCCAGGTGCGGGTGTACGAGACGCGCGACGCCGGCGCGACGTGGACGGCGCGTGGCGACGGGCTCCCGCCCGAGCAGGCCTATCTCACGATCCTGCGCGAGGCGTTCGACTGGGTCGGCGAGGGGGATGCGCTCGAGCTGTACTTCGGGGCGACCTCAGGCGCAGTGTTCGGGTCCGCCGACGCGGGAGCGAGCTGGTTCGACGCCGCGACGCACCTGCCGCCGGTGCTCTCTATCGCCGCGTCAGCCGCTCGATAGCGGGATCTCGGCGGTGACAGTCGTGCCGCCGCCGAGCGGCGAGTCGATCTCGAGGCTCCCGTCGAGCGCGTCGACGCGATCGCGCAGTCCGTCCAGGCCGCCTCCCGGGGACGCCTCGGCACCGCCCACGCCGTCGTCGCTGATCTCCAGACGCAGGCGGTCGCCGTCGACGGCGACGTGAACGGAGGCCTCGCTGGCCTGCGCGTACTTGGCGACGTTGGTCAGCGCCTCGGCGGTCACGAAGTACGCGGCGGCCTCGACCTCATGCCCGAGCCTGTCCCCGGGCTCGCCGCGGACCTGGACCGGCACCGGAGCGCGGGCGGCGAGCGCCTCGAGCGCCGGGCAGAGCCCGCGGTCGCTGAGCACCGCCGGGTGGATCCCGCGCGCCAGCTCGCGCAGCTCCTTGACCGCGAGCTTGGCCTCTTCGCGAGCCTGGGCGATCAGCTGCGCCGCGCTCGCCGGGTCGCTCGCAAGCCGTGCCTCGGCGAGGCCGAGCGTGACGGCCACGGCGACCATCCGCTGCTGCGCGCCGTCGTGGAGGTCTCGCTCGATCCGCCGGCGTTCGGCGTCGGCGGCGGCGATGATGCGCTGCCGCGCCCCGCGCAAGTCGTCCACGCGCACGCGCAGGTCGCGCGCTCGGCGATGTTCGGCGGACTCACCTGGGAAGCGGACCTGGCGCATCTACATCAGCCAGCGTACTGGCCGGGGGAGCCGGATCGCCGGGGCGCCGCCGCCGGTCCCCTGAGCGATGATGTCGAGGAAGCCGCGGCGGCTACGACGTACCTGCGAGAGGCGCTCACACGGAGCGCCCGGACCGCAAGGAGCGACCACGTGAAGTACATCCTGCTGATCTACCAGAATCCCAGCGCGTTCCAGGCGCTTTCCGCGGCCGAGGTGTCGGAGGTGATGAGCGACGTCGACGAGCTGATGCAGGAGCTCACCGAATCCGGAGAGTTCGTCGGCGGCGAAGGGCTCGCCGATTCGTCGCACACCAAGACGATCCGCGTTCGCGACGGCGTGCCGGCGGTGACGGACGGCCCGTTCATCGAGGCCAAGGAGCAGCTGGCCGGCTACTGCCTGTTCGAGTGCGAGACCCCCGAGCGGGCGATCGAGATCGCCGCCCGCTGGCCCGACGCACGCTACTGGGCGGTCGAGCTGCGGCCGCTGATGAGCGGCGGCGGGACCGAGATGTGAGCCCCGACGCCGCTGTCGAGGACCTGCTGCGCCGGCTCGCGCCGCAGGTCCTCGGCGCACTCGTGCGGCGCCACGGGCGGTTCGACGCGTGCGAGGACGCGGTGCAGGAGGCGTTGCTGGCCGCGTCCGCGCAGTGGGGCGAGCAGGGTCTGCCGGAGAGCCCGCGCGGCTGGCTCGTCACGGTGGCCTCACGCCGCCTGGTCGACGAGCTGCGCAGCGAAGAGGCGCGCCGGCGGCGCGAGGAGACGGCGGCCGCCCAGGTGCCCGCCGACGAGCAGCCGCTCGACGAGGACGACACGCTGACACTGCTGTTCCTGTGCTGCCATCCGGCGCTGTCCGGCGCGTCCCAGATCGCGCTCACGCTGCGCGCCGTCGGCGGCCTCAGCACCGCCGAGATCGCCGCGGCGTTCCTCGTGCCCGAGGCGACGATGGCCCAGCGCATCAGCCGCGCCAAGAAGACGATCCTGACCAGTGGCATCCCGTTCGAGATGCCACCCGAGCAGGAGCGGTCGGAGCGGCTGCGCGCGGTCCTGCACGTGCTGTACCTGATCTTCAACGAGGGCTACACCGCGACCGCCGGACCCGATCTGCATCGCCGCGACCTGACCCGCGAGGCGATCCGGCTGACGCGCGAGGTGCGGCGGCTGCTGCCGGACGACGGGGAAGTCGCCGGGCTGCTGGCGCTGATGCTGCTGACCGACGCGCGCAGCCCGGCACGCACGCGGGCCGACGGCGCGCTCGTCCCGCTCGCCGAGCAGGACCGCATGCGGTGGGACCGTGAGCTGATCGACGAGGGCGTCGCGCTCGTCACCGGTGCCCTCTCGCAGGCGCCGCTCGGCCCGTACCAGCTCCAGGCGGCGATCGCCGCGGTCCACGCCGAGGCGGAGCGCGCCGAGGACACGGACTGGCCGCAGATCCTCGCCCTCTACGACCTGCTCGGGCGTCTGTCGCCGAATCCGATCGTCACGCTCAACCACGCGGTCGCCGTCGCGATGGTGCACGGGCCGCAGGCCGGGCTCCGCCTGCTGCGGACGCTGGACGCCGACGAGCGCGTCGCGAGCCACCACCGCCTCGACGCGGTCCGCGCCCACCTGCTGGAGATGGACGGGGACCCTGCCGGCGCCCGCTCGGCGTACCGGGTCGCGGCACGCCGCACGACGAGCCTGCCGGAGCAGCGCTATCTGGAGGAGCGAGCCGCCCGGCTGGCGGAGGACGCCTAGCTCAGAGTGCCCAGGCGGTGCGGGGCTTGCCGCCGGTCGTGCTCGGCACGACGACCTGCTTGACCTCGTAGCCCTGGCCGACCAGCTCGGCGCACGCCGTGGCCATCCGGTCCTCGCGCACGTCCGGCCAGCAGGCGATCAGGCCCGGGTTGTCGGGGCTGGTCTCCGAGCGATCGCGCATCGCCTGCAGCAGGCTCGCCAGCGTTTCCTCGCTGAATTCGTGACGCATCCGTCTTGCCTTCCCGCCCGTCTCAGATGAGTGGCACGCCAGGGCAGAGAAGGGTGAGGTCCGGGGCGCGCACCTGAAGGTAGCGCCGCGTCACAGCGGCGTACTCGCGATCACGTTCGCGACCGCGCGCGCGAGCGCGTCGAGGTCGGCCGCTCCCCACTCGGCATCGACGCGTGGGGAGAGCGAATATCCCATCGCGCCGGGCGCGGCCAGCGCGGTGAGCGGCGCGCCGCAGCGCGCACACGTCGCGTGCGTGACCGCCGACGGCGCGAACCGCAGCCGGCACTCGATGCAGCAGAGATGGCTCATGTCGCGGCGGCGGCGGCGACGCTCCCGCCTTCGTCGACCCAGCGGTCGGAACCGGCGGGGGCCTCCGCGACCTTCAGCTTCGGACGCGGAGCCTCTTCGAAGGCCCATTGGGCCCCACATCGCCAGCAGCTGTCTTCTTGGCGGGCGATCGGTCCGTGACAGGACCGACAGAGCCGTGGGATGTGACGATCGCGCATGCCTGACTCCTCGATGCTGCTCTGTGGGAGACGGCTCTTCCGTCGCTGGGGACGAAACTGTCCGTGAGGTCGCCGTTCGGCATCTGGCCGGCGGTGCTCTGCGCGAAGTGGCTTCGCAGGAGCGGTGAAAAGGCCCTGTACATCGAGTCTAGTCCTTTGGCCTGCAGGGACCGATGGGTGCGGAGGCGCCGGCGAACGTCAACTGCGGCATCAAGGGAGGTTGTGCGGTGCGTTTGTGGACACTCGACGCCTTGGGGCGGCGCGTGTGTGCGGGATTGCATCGCCGGCGAGCACTTTGGGACACGCTCGGGCCAGGGCGCGGTCGGTTGTCCCGAAACGCACGGTTATCGCGTGCATAACTCACCACTCGACGCTCCCCCGAGATCGAGTGGCAAGTTATGCACCGCCACGGATCACAACTCACCACTCGAGGCCGAGCGACCCCTCGAGTGGCGAGTTATGCACCCTGACCCACCGCCCCAAAGCCCCAGCTTCCCCACCCAGCGCAGTTGAGGTTCGCCGAAAGCCAGCCGCACGGGCGATCGATCGTGATGCGCGCCCGTTTATGTTTCGCCCCATGATCGACCTCACGGATCGCGTCGCCCTGATCACGGGCGCGGCGGGCGGCATCGGTGCAGCCACAGCGCGGACGATCGTCGGTGCCGGCGGCTACGTCGTGGTGCACGACGTGCGGTCCGACGGGCGGCTCGCCGTGCTGGCGCAGGAGCTGGGCGACCGCGCGCACGCCGTCGCCGCCGACCTCGCCGACCCGCGCGCCGCCGCACCGCTGTGGCTCGAGGCGCTCGAGTGGCGCGGACGGGTGGACGTGCTCGTCAACAACGCCGGCATCTACGAGCCCGCCGACCCCGAGGGCGACCTCGACGCCTGGGCCGCCTCATGGGAGCGCACGCTCGCGATCTGCCTGACGACTCCGGCGACGCTGTGCCGGGAGGCGATCCGGACGTTCCGCGCGCAGGAGTCGGGCGGGATCGTGATCAACCTCGCCAGCCGCGCGGCGTTCCGCGGCGAGGACCCGGAGTACTGGCACTACGCGGCCGCGAAGGCCGGCATGGTCGCCGTCACGCGGACGATCGCGCGCCAGTACGGCCGCGACGGGGTGACGGCGTTCGCGGTCGCGCCGGGCTTCGTCAACACGCCGTTCAACGATGCGCTGGTGGAGCGGTACGGGCTCGACTTCTTCGCCCAGGACACCGGGCTCGGGGAGGTGGCCGGCCCGCAGGACCTCGCGAACGTGATCACCTTCCTCGCCTCCGGCCTCGCGCGCCACGCGACCGGCACGACGATCGACGTCAACGGCGCCAGCTATGTCCGCTGACGTCCGCCTGCTGGTCGGCGGCGCCTGGCGCGACGGGGCCGGCGGCCGGCTCGACGTCGTCGATCCCGCCACCGGGCGGCCGGCCGGCTCGGTCGCGGTGGCGGATGCGGGCGACCTCGACGACGCGGTCGCCGCCGCCCACGGCGCGTTCCCCGCCTGGGCCGCGACGCCCGGGCACGACCGCGGGGCGATCCTCAAGCGCGCCGCCGCGCTGCTGCACGAGCGCGCGGGCGAGGTCGCGGACGCGCTGTCGGTCGAGGGCGGCAAGCTGCCGGCCGAGGCGGCCGCCGAGGTCGGCCGCGCGGTCGAGACGCTGCAGTGGAACGGCGAGGAGGCCGGACGGATCGAGGGGCGGATCATCCAGGGCCGCGCCACCGGCGCGCTGCGGCTGTCGACGCCGGTGCCGGTCGGCGTGGTGGCCGCGTTCGCGGCCTGGAACTTCCCGGCCGTGCTCGCCGCGCGCAAGCTCGGCGCGGCGCTCGCGGCCGGTTGCACGGTGGTGCTCAAGGCGGCCGAGGAGACGCCGCGGACAGCCGCCGAGGTCGTCCGCGCGCTCGCCGACGCGGGCCTGCCGGCCGGCGCGGTCAACCTCGTCTTCGGCGACCCGCCGCGGGTCTCGGAGCACCTGATCGGTGCGCCCGAGGTGCGCGCGGTCACGTTCACGGGGTCGACCGCGGTCGGCCGCATCATCGCCGGCCTCGCCGCCCGCGGCCCCAAGCGGTGCGTGCTCGAACTGGGAGGGCACGCGCCGGTGATCGTGGCACAGGACGCCGACGTCGACCTCGCCGTGCGAGCCACGCTGCCGGCCAAATTCGGCTCGGCCGGGCAGTCGTGTGTGGCGCCGAGCCGCTTCTACGTCCACGCCGACCGGTACGAGGCGTTCGCGAGCGCGTTCACGGCCGCGGCGCGCGAGCTGCCGATCGGCCCGCTGATCACCCCGCGCCGCGTCGAGGCGGTGGAGCGCATGATCGCCGACGCCGTCGCGCGCGGTGCGCGCGTGCTGTGCGGCGGGGAGCGGACCGGCGACGAGGGCTACTTCTTCGCGCCGACGGTGCTGGCGGACGTCGCCGATGACGCGCAGCTCGCGCAGGAGGAGCCGTTCGGGCCGATCGCCGCGCTCGCGCCGTTCACGGACATCGACGACGCCGTCGACCGCGCCAACGGCACCGCCTACGCGTTCGCGGCGTACCTGTTCACGGACTCGGGCCTGACGCGCGACCGCGTGCTGGCCGGCGTGCGCGCGAGCAACATCGGCGTCAACCAGATGGCGCCGGCGATGCCGGATGCGCCGACCGGCGGCCTCCAGGACAGCGGCTACGGCTACGAGGGCGGGCGCGACGGCATCCACGCCTTCCAGCACTTCCGCCTGGTCAGCCAGGCCGCGGCGGGATGAGCGCGGAGACGGCTGGGCGCAGCCGCGGGTCGGAGCCGTAGACGAGCATCGCGAGCATCGTGCCGTAGATCGGAAGGTGCCCCATCAGCTCGTTCGCCCCGAAGAACCACAGCGTCGCGTTGAACGGGATCCCGGCGATCAGGATCACCGCCTGCGGGAGCGCGCCGGAGATCAGGAGCAGGCCGAACAGCACCTCGATCCCGCCCGCCAGGCGCGCGAACTCCAGGTCGCTCATGGCGATCGCGAGCTGCTGGGCGACGTTCAGCTCGGAGTGATCGGCGAGGAACTGCACCGCCAGGTCCGGCGTCGCGAGCTTCTCGGCGAACGCGACGACGATCAGCGCGCAGCCCGCGGCCACCTTCAGGGCCCAGATGCCGCGCGCGTGGTCGATCAGGCTCGGCTCGACCGCCCGGCCGGTCTCCAGGTCCGCCGACCAGCGGCCGGGACCGACCGCGAGCACGTAGATGCCCAGCCCGAGCAGGTCGACACGCTGCAGGACGGGCCAGATCCCGAACTCGAGCATGCCGATCGGCCCGGCCGCGATCAGCAGCGCGGCGCCCCAGCGGGCGCGCCAGCCGGTCGCCATGGTGATCGCGACGACGGCCATCGTCGCTCCGAGCAGGATGCCCGCCACGTCGGCCTGCAGGTCCATCGCGGGGGAGAGGTAGAACCCGAGCGAGAGCAGTCCGACCATCGACACGGCGAGGTGCAGCCGGATCGCGAACGGCATGAATGGCGCGAGGCGCCCGAGCGCCGGCACGTCCACGCCGGGATAGACGCGCGCGAGCAGCCGCACGAGCACGGTGGCGAGCACGGCGGCGCCGAGGTAGGCGAGCGTGAGCGTCTCAGCGGCGAAGCCCCAGTCCGTCGGGTAGTCGCCGTGGTCGAACCACGTCTCGTGTCCGAACGGGAGCGCCACTACTCGTCAGGGTGCCGGATCAGGGCCGCGAGGCGCGGTGCGCCCTCACGGATCTCGGCGACCGACGGGTAGCTGAACGACAGCCGCACGCTGCGCTCGCCGCCTGGGCCGGGAAGAAGCCGGCGCCCGGCACGATCGGCACGCCGGCCGCCGCGGCGCGCTCGGCGAGCTGCGCGGCGGAGCCTTCGGCCAGCTCGAGCCACAGGAAGTAGCCGCCGTCCGGGCGTGTCCATGTCGCATGGGCGCCCAGTTCGGCCTCGAGCGCCTCGAGCAGCGCGTCGCGCCGGGCCCGCAGCGCCGTCTGCACGTCCGCGAGGTGGGGCTCGAGATGGCCCGCCGCGAGGAACTCGTACAGCTGCGCCTGTGCGAGCAGCGGGGGCGACACGTACGTCGAGGTGGCGAGCGCCTCGATCGGCGCCACCAGCGCCTCGGGCAGCACGAGGTAGCCGGCCCGCAGCCCGGGCGCCACGCTCTTGGAGAACGACGACATCGAGCACGGCGAGCTCGCCCGCGCCGCGGTCCTCGAGCAGCTGGTGCAGGTACGGCTCCGGTTCGCCGTCGAGTCGCAGCAGGCCGTACGGGTCGTCCTCGATCACGGTCAGCCCGTGCTCGACGACCACGTCGGCGAGCTGCTCGCGCTCGCGCAGGGTCAGCGTGCGTCCCGTCGGGTTGTGGAACGTCGGCATCACGTAGGCGAGCCGCGCCGGCGGGTCCGCGACGGCCTCGGCTCCCGCGGCCCGCAGCAGGTGCAGCATGCGGTCGTACGTCGGCGACTCGACGAGCGCGCGGCCGCCGCCGGCGAGCAGGTGGCGGACGAGGAAGCCGAGCCCGATCAGCGATCCGGGCGTGACGACGACGCGTTCGGTCGCGACGCCGTGCCGCGCCGCGATCCACTCGCGCAGCGGCCCGAAGCCGGCCGACGGCCCGTAGTTGAGCGCCACGCGGCCGTGCCGCTCGAGCGCGCGCCTGGACGCCTCCGCGAGCTGCTCGACCGGCAGCAGGTCGGGCGACGGGATCCCGCGGGCGAACGAGATCGCGCCCGCCGCGGGCAGGACGCTCATTGCTCGCCGGCGTCGTCGGGGTGCATGCGGAAGACGGCGACGACTCGCCCGCCGAGCAGCGCGATCCGCCGCAGCGCCGTCTCGAGCCCGATCCCCGCAAGCTCGCCGGCGAGGATCACCACGTTCGCCACCGCCTCCAGGTGCAGCTCCGGCACGGCGCGCGCGAGGATCGCCGGCTCGACGTTGGTGATGTGGATCTCGTAGCTGCCGAAGTTCGGCTTGCGCCTGAACCGCCCGCGCGGCAGCTCGCGCTCGGGATGCAGGTACAGCTCGGCCGCGTCGAGCGCGAGCGCGGTGCTGAGGATCGCCGCCAGCTCGGCGTGCAGGTCCCAGTCGTGGTCCCCGGACCGCTTGTCGCGGGCGAGGTCGTCGATCGCCGAGTCGACGTGCAGGCGCCGCGGCGCACCCGGTTCGAGCGTCAGGTACCAGCCGACGACGCTACGCGGTCGCAGCCGCCACTGGAGGCGGCCGATACGGCGCCCGTCGTCGAAGACCTCGTATTCATGCTGCTGGCGCGGCTTGCCGCGCCGCTCGTACTCGGGCCACATGGCGATGAACGCCGCGTACCCCGATCACGCATCGGCGAACGCCGGACGCAGCGCCGGGACCCGGCGCACCACCGGCCGCGACAGCGCCACACCGACGCCGTAGCCGATCGCGGCGGCGACCACGCCGGCCGCGATGTCGAACACGAAGTGGTTGCCGGTGGCCACGACGGCGAGCGCGATCGTGGGTCCCCAGAGCAGCGACAGCACCTTGGCGACCGGGTTCCGGACGGCGGCGGCGAGCGCGATGCCGATCGCCATCGCGAACCCGACGTGCAGGCTCGGCACGGCGGCCAGCTCGTTGTAGAAGCTCGTGGTGAGCCCGGAGTCGAGCGCGACCCCGGTCTGGTGCGTGATCGTGTCCACGAGGCCGATGTCGGCGAGCCGCGGCGGCGCCACGGGGAAGGCGGCGTAGACCGGGATCGAGATCAGCCACGTGGCGAGGATCGTGTTGCGCAGCCGCTCGTACAGGGGCTGCGAGCGGTGGTAGAGGAAGATCAGCGCGCCGGGGAGGACGATCAGCTGGGCGGCCAGGTAGAGGTGGTTGAGGAGCCACAGCGCCCACGTGCCGGTCAGCGCCGTCTGCACGGACGCCTCGGACGCGACGCCGAGATGGTGCTCGAAGTCGAGGATCCAGTCGGCGTTCGCCTTCGCGGCGCCGAGATCGCCGATCGTCAGAAAGCGGGCGGCGCTGTATGCGAGATAGGCGAGGACGAACACGCCGATCTGTTTCTTGGCGCCGACTGAGAGCATGGATTGACGGTACGGCCGCGGAGGCGCCCGCGCAGCGGGGGTGACTCGACCCACGCGGTAGGGGTCAGTCGACCTCGTGGTGCGGGAAACCGCACCTGTCTCAGCCGCGGTGCGGGACCTGCATGAGCAGCCGGCCGCGCACTTCGACGACGTAGCGGTCGGCGAGCACGCCGATCCGGATCGCGAGGTCCTCGCACGCCGGGCAGCGGAGCACGAGTCCGGCGCCGCGGTACGCACGGTGCGCCGCGAGCACGTGGCGGGCGCCGCACGACCGGCAGGTGCAGTCGGCCGTCGTCGCGTCGGTGCCGAAGATCTCGGCCAGCATGCCGGCGACGCCGTTGCCGTCGAGGTGCATGTCGGTCATCTCAGCCTCCAGTCGGTCCGAACCGTTCCGCGCGGATCGCCCTAGGGTCGTAGCCGGCGTCGACCAGCAGGTCGGCGACGTGCTCGACGAACGGGGTCGGCCCGCAGACGAAGACGCGGGGGCGCTCGGCGGGCGATGGGCCGAGGCCGGCCAGCATCGCGGCGTCGACGCGGCCGCTGAGGCCGTCCCAGCCGATCGGCTGTTCTCGCGTGAGCGTGGTCGCGACCGTCAGGCCGCGCGGGTCGAGCGCCGCCAGCTCCTCGCGGTACAGCACATCCTCGTGGCGACGGGCGGACAGCAGCAGGCGCGCGTCGACCGTGCTGCCGCGCGCTGCCCGGTGGCGCAGCATCGCCATCAGCGGCACGACGCCGGAGCCACCGGCGGCGAGCAGCAGCGGGCCGCCGTCCTGCACCGTCCACGTGAAGTGCCCGCCGATCGGCCCGCGCAGCTCGAGCTCGTCGCCGGCTCGCAGCTCCTCGGTGAGGTAGGGCGACACCTCGCCGTCGTCGATCCTCTCGACCGTCAGCTCGAGCGCGTCGAGCTCGGGCGCCGACGCGATCGAGTACGAGCGCTGCGCCTGGTAGCCGTCCTCGGCGGTCAGGCGGACGTCGACATGCTGGCCCGCGCGGTGCCCCGGCCACCCGGGCACGTCGAGCACGATCGTGCGCGCGGACGGGGTCTCCGCCACGACGTCACGCACGGTCGCGACGCGCCAGCGCACCGCGGTCAGTCGCTCCAGTACCGCTGCTCTTTCCAAGGATCTCCGTAGTTGTGGTAGCCGACCGACTCCCAGAAGCCGGGCTCGTCGAGCTCGGTCAGGGTGAGCCCGCGCACCCACTTCGCGCTCTTCCACAGGTACAGGTGCGGCACGAGCAGCCGGGCCGGCCCGCCGTGCTCGGGGTCCAGCGGCTCATCGTCGTACTGGTACGCCAGCCAGGCGCGGCCGCCGGTGAGGTCCTCGAGCGGCAGGTTGGTGGTGTAGCCGCCGTCGCACCAGGCGGTGACGTGGTCGGCGGCCGTGGCGACGTCCTCGAGCAGGACGTCGAGCGACACGCCCGTCCAGGTCGTGTCGAGCTTCGACCACTTGGTCACGCAGTGGATGTCGACGGTGAACGTCTCCGCAGGCAGGGCGAGCAGCTCGTCCCAGCTCCACGAGACCGCGTCGTCGACCGCGCCGTCGACCATGAAGCTCCACTCGTCGAGCGCCACGCGCGGCGTCGGCCCGGCGGAGAGGACCGGGAAGTCGGGCGTGACGTACTGGCCGGGGGGCACCCGGGCCGGGTCTACGTCGTCGCGGCGGCGGCCGCGGAACCCGCGTGAGATCGGCACCCGGATACCGTGACTGAACCGGCGCCGTTTGTGGGCGCATGACGCGTCAACGCCCGACGATCGGGGGGAGTGGTCGCTTGGCTCAGCCCGCCGGCGCGCTCGCCGCGACCAGGGCCGCGGCGCGCGTCGGATGCGCCGGGACGGCGGTGGCGAGGCCGCTGATCTCGATCATGCGGGCGATCGGGGAGGAGTCGGCGACGACCAGGTGCAGGCGCTGCTGGCGCTGGTGCAGCTCGCCGCCGAGCGCGAACAGCAGGTTGATCCCGGCGCTGTCGATGTAGGTCGTGGCGACGAGGTCGACGACCAGCGTCTCGCTGCGGTTCGTGAGCCGGCTGCGCAGACGTGTGCCGAGTTCATCGGTGTTGGACGCGTCGATCTCGCCTTCGATCGCGGCGACCACGGTCTCGCCATGGCGCTCCTCGACGATGGTGGCGAGCGGCCTCACGGCGCCCCGCGCCCGAGCGTGCGTTCGAGGACCACGACCGTGCCGTCCGCCGTGTGCTGCACCTCCACCAGTTCCATCAATGCACGCATCAGCGGGAGCCCGCGCCCGCGGTTCGACCCGCGCGGCTCACGCCAGCGGCCGCCGTCGCGGACGGTCAGACGGACGTGGCCGTCCCGGTGCGAGGCCTCGACGTCGAACCACCGCCGGCCCGGGCCGTACGCGTGCTCGACCGCGTTCGCACACGCCTCCTGGCAGGCGACCGTGATGTCGTAGGTCTCCTTCTCGCCGGCGCCGCGGCCGTGCAGCCAGCGGCGCACCAGCCGGCGCACGCTCACCAGCGCCTCCTTCTCGGCCGGCCACCGGCTCACCAGCTCGTCCGGCAGCAGCGGCAGGCTCGCAGCGATCACCGCGATGTCGTCCGGGCGTTCGACCGGGACCATGTGCTCGATGATCGCCGACACCAGCGCCCCGACGTCGCCGGCGCCTGCGGCGCACGTGCGGAGCCGCTCGAGCCCGTCGTCGATCGACCTGCCGCGGCGCTCGACGAGGCCGTCGGTGTAGAGCACCACCTTCGACCCGGTCGCGAAGGCGAAGCTCTCGCTGTGGTACGTCGCGAGCGCGGAGGCCCCCAGCGCGATCCCGCCCTGGAGCGGGAGGTACGAGACCTCGCCGTCGCCGGCGATCACGAGCGGCGGGGGATGACCGGCGTTCACCAGTTCCAGCGACTCCTCGACGGGGTCGAGGACGAGGTAGGCAAGCGTGGTCATCTCGGTCGGCCCGAGCTGCCACATCAGCGCGTTCACCCGCTCGACGACGCCGGCGGCGGGGTGCTCCTCGACGGCGTACGCGCGCAGCGCGGCGCGCAGCTGCGCCATCACGGCCGCCGCGGCGAGGCCGTGCCCGACGACGTCGCCGACCGCGAGCGCGATCCGCCCGCCGCTGAGCTCGAACGCGTCGTACCAGTCGCCGCCGAGGCTCTCGCCGCTCGCCGGCAGGTAGGCGCTCGCCAGCTCGAGCCCGGGGATGCTCGGCAGCTCCTCGGGCAGCAGGCGGCGCTGGACCGCCTCCGCGAGCCGTCGCTGCTCGTACAGCCGGGCGTGTTCGATCGCGAGCGCGGCGCGGTCGGCGGCGAGCTGGAGCAGGTCGCGATCGTCGGTCGTGAAGGTGCGGCGCGTGAGGCTGCCGACGTGCAGGACGCCGAGCACGCGGCCTTCGACGAGCAAGGGAACGCCGAGCAGCGAGCGGATGCCGGTCTCGCGCAGGATCGGGTTGAGGATGTCGGCGTGGTCGACGTCGTCGATCGTGACCGCGCGGCTCTCGGCGGCGATCCGGCCGGCGAAGCCGCGCCCGACCGGGATCCGCACGCCCTGCCTGGCCTCCTCCTCGATGCCCTTGGCCGCGCGTGCGCGCAGCGTCGCGCCGTCGGGCTCGAGCAGCAGGATCGCGGCGGTGTCCACGCCGAGCGCCTCGGTGATCCGGCTCAGCAGCGCTGCCAGCAGGTCGTCCTGGGGGAGGTACGCCAGCGTCGCGTCGGTGACGCTCTGGAGGGATTCCAGCCGCTGCGACGCACGCTCGGCGGCCTGCCGAGCCGCGCGCTCCTGCTCGTACAGCCGTGCGTGTTCGATCGCGAGCGCGGCGCGGTCGGCGGCGAGCTGGAGCAGGTCGCGGTCGTCGGTCGTGAAGGTGCGGCGGGTGAGGGTGCCGACGTGCAGGACGCCCAGCACGCGGCCTTCGACGAGCAGCGGGACGCCCAGCAGCGAGCGGATGCCGCTCTCGCGCAGCACGGGGTTGACGATGTCGGCGAGGTCGACGTCGTCGATCGTGACCGCTCGGCGTTCGGCGGCGATCCGGCCGGCGAAGCCGCGCCCGAGCGGGATCGGGACGCCGTGCTCGACCGCCGCCTCGATCCCCTTGGCCGCCCGTGCGCGCAGCGTCGCGCCGTCGGGTTCGAGCAGCAGGATCGCGGCGGTGTCCGTTTCGAGGATCTCGGTGATCCGGCTCAACAGCTCGTCCAGCAGATCCTGCCGTGACAGGTGCGCGAGCGCGGCATCGGTCACCCGCTGGAGCGACTCGAGCACGTGGCGATCCGGCACGGCTCCGATCATAGGAGCGGTGCCCGCCAACGGCGTCAGCGGGCCGCGAGCGCCGCGTCCCGGGCGTACGCGTCGGCCCAGGCGTCGGAGCGCTCGTCGGCCTGCCGGCTCAGCCGCGGCAGCGCATCGAGCGCGCCGTCCGGCGGCGCCACGCCGATGTGCTCGAGCGTCCGCTCCAGCACGCCGGCGAGGTCGCTCGCGAGGTCGTCGTAGGCGATCGTGAGCACGTCCGCGCCGGCGGAGTCGAAGAACCGTCCCCAGGCGGCGTCGTGCGCGCCCAGCAGCTCGACGAGGTGGCGGAGGGCGGCGAACGAGTACTGCGGCTCACCCGCGTCCGGCTCGTTCTCGGCGCGCCACGACTGGGTCTGCATCGCACGCCACAGCGACACGGCCTGGCGGACCGTGTCGGCACGCCGTACCCAGACCAGTCGGGGCCGGTCGAACACGGTGTCCACGACCGCGCGGAGATCGTCGGAATCGCGCTGGCGGGCGAGGTCCTCGAGGTGGGCCCACATGATCTTCGCCCCGAACACGCCGTTCGGCGTCGTGCCCCACTCGCGCGCCCGCTCGAGGTGCTCCGGATAGCTGCCGACGGCACGCAGGTCGGAGTACGGCGGCGCCGGATGCGGGGCGCATCCTCGATCAGCGCGAGCGCCGCGGGGTCGTCGAGCCCGCTGAGATAGTCGAGCGGCCGGCGCGGCACGCCGGTCGCGGGCACCGCCTCGAAGAACTCCTCCGGGTCGCCCGCCACGCCGGTGTCGGCGAGCGTCTTGCACAGCAGCGTGCTCCCGCTCCGCGGGGTGGCGTAGACGAGGTAGGAGGTCACAGCGGATTGCGGTCGCCGGCGACGATCAGGCCGTCCTCAACGCGCACGCCGATTCGCTGCAGGCGCAGCCGCCGGTCAAACAGCGCGCAGCCCGACCGCACGTCGTACTCGTAGCCGTGCCACGGGCACTTGAGCACCGCGTCGGTGCCCGCCTGCAACAGGCCGCCCGACAGCCGCGCACCCTGGTGCAGGCACCGGTCGACGAGTCCGTGCAGCTCGCCGTCGTGCGTGCGCACGACCACGATGGGCGTGCGGTCCTGGAGGCGCGCCGGCACCATCTCGCCGGGCGCCAACTCGTCGGCTGCGCAGACGACGACCTCGTTCACGCGCGTACCGGCGCCGGCGAAAAACGCGGGTGGTCCGTCGACCCCATCTGGACGATCAGCGTAGTCAGCCGATCCGTGGTTCGTGGAGTGCGAGAGGGTCGACGCGTGCATATATCTCTAACTCGACTGAAATAGTAAACAATGCCTCGACCGGACGTCCCGTACACCTGTCGTGGCGCGCAAACGCTCATGTTTCCGGCCCGCTGGGGCGATCAAGAGGGCATGGGCCTCGACAGCTCAAGGCTTCGCCTGCGCGTCCAGGTCGTGACGGCGGGAGTCTGGGTCACCTACATGACCTGCGCCGCGCTAGCGGGGTGGGCGGTCGCCACCTGGGATCGCCCGTACCGCGAGCTGACGCTGGCGCTCGTCTGCGTCGCGGTGGTGAGTGCGTTCGTGGTCTCGCGGCTCCCGGCCGAGCAGATCGTGCGGAGCCGCTATCGCGAGGCGTTCTTCCTGATCTGGAGCCTGCTCGACGTCGCGCTCGTCTGCACGCTCGCCTACCTCGACGTCGGCATCACGAGCCCGGCGACGCTGATGCTCTTCCTGATGCTGGTGTTCTCGGCGCTGTCCTATCCGCTGGCGTCGATGATCGTCGTCGCGGCGGCGAGCGTGATCGGCGTCGCCGTCCTCGGCGTGGTCGGCGGCGTTGCCCACGAGGCCTTCGAGCCCGACGCACCGTACGTCGCGATGTTCCTCGTGAGCATGGCGATGACCGGCGTGCTGTGCGTGTGGCAGACGCGTCTCGGCGAGCGCCAGCGCGACGAGCTGGCCGAGCTCTCGCGCACCGATCCGCTCACCGGATGCCTCAACCGCCGCGGCTTCGCCGAGCGCCTGGACGCCGAGCTGGCCCGGGCTGAGCGCGAGGGCACCGAGGTCGCGCTCGTGCAGCTCGATCTCAACGGCTTCAAGCAGGTCAACGACCGCCACGGCCATGCGGCCGGCGACGACCTGCTGCGGTGGGTCGCGTCCACGATGAAGGGCCTGCTGCGCGAGTCGGATTCGATCGGCCGGCTCGGCGGCGACGAGTTCGCGCTGCTGCTCCCCGGCGTGCCGGTGGAGGAGGCGCGCGAGGTGGCGGCCCGCACGGTCGCGGCATTCGGCGAGCGGATCGGCGCCGCGGCGGGCGTCGCCTGCCACTCCGCCGACGGCGGCGACGGCGACGGCGACGAGCTGCTCAAGCAGGCCGACGCGGACCTCTACGCAGCGAAGGCGCACGGGTAGTCTCGGCGGCATGAGCGACCCGCTCGTGCTGCCCGACGACCTGCCGGCCCCCGAGGACGACGGGGCGACCGATCACCTGATCGGCGCCGCGCTGCCCGCGATCGCGCTCGCCGCGACCGACGGCAGCGACGTCCGGCTCGACCGGCTCGACGGCCTCAGCGTCGTGTTCGCGTACCCGCGGACCGGCCGGCCGGGGGAGGAGTCGCCGGGCGGCGACGCCCACTGGAATGCGATCCCCGGCGCCCGTGGCTGCACGCCCGAGGCGTGCTCGTTCCGCGACGAGATCGCCGGCTTCGGCGCCGTCGGCGCCCGCGTGTTCGGACTCTCGACGCAGGACAGCGACTACCAGCGCGAGGCCGTCGAGCGCCTGCACCTGCCCTACCAGCTGCTCTCGGATGCCCGCCTGCAGCTGACCGAGGCGCTCGCCCTGCCGACGTTCGAGGTCGAAGGGCTGCGGTTGATCCGCCGGCTGACATTGATCGTGCGCGACGGCAGGATCGCCGACGTCGTGTACCCGGTGTTCCCGTCCGACCGCGGGGCGGCACTCGCGCTGGAGCGAATCTGATGATGGATTCCACGGCGGAACGCATCATCCGGACCTAGAGGAGGGACCTCACGGGGCGCCGTCCTCGTATCTGTGGTGTGGACGCCGCCGAGGTCGGCCTCGAGGACTCGCGGATCGGCCGCCTCGCGGTGTGGCGGCCCGTGCGCCGGACGAGCGACGCGGCACTCGTGCGCGCCGCCCAGAACGGCTCCGAGCGGGCGGTCGAGGAGCTGTTCGCCCGTCACTGGCCGGACGCCTACCGGACGGCGCTGCTGATCGCGCACGACCGTGCGGCGGCCGAGGACATCGCACAGGAGGCGTTCTTGTCGGCACTGCGCGCGCTGCCGCGATTCGACCGCCGGCGGCCGCTGCGGCCGTGGCTGCACCGGATCGTCGTCAACCGCGCGATCGACTGGGCGCGGGCGCGCAAGCTCCGCCAGGAGGTGGACGTCGCCGCCGTCCCGGAGGTCGCGGCGCCCGCGGCTCGCGACGACCTCGGCCTCGGGGCGCTCGGGGCCGAGCTCGCCCGGCTGTCGCCGGAGCACCGCGCGGTCGTGGTGATGCGCTACCTGCTGGATCTGACGCCGGGCGAGATCGCCGACGCGCTCGACCTCCCGCGCGGCACGGTGAACTCTCGCCTGCGGCGCGCGCTCGACGCGCTCGGCGGCGTGCTCGAGGAGGACCAGCCGTGAACGAGCAGCGCCTGCGCGACGCGCTCCGCGACGCCCCGATCGACGACGCGGGCGCGCGGGCGCGCACCCTGCGCGTCGTGCGCGTCGCCTACGGCGAGCGCGAGCTGCGGCGCCCCCGGCGCCGGTGGGCGCCCGCCGTGGCGCTCGTTGCGTGCGCGCTCGCGGTGGCGGTGGTGATCGCGTCGGTCGGCGCGCCCGGTGACGCCGTGGCGCGCTGGGTGCGCGACGTGCTCGGCACGGGGCGCGAGGACGCGCGGCCGGCGCTCGTGCGCGTGCCCGGCGGTGGGCGGCTCGCGGTCAGCTCCGAGCGCAGCGGCGCGTGGGTGGTCGCCGCCGACGGCGCGCGCCGCCGGATCGGCGACTACGACGGCGCCTCGTGGTCGCCGCACGGCCGGTTCGTCGTCGCCTGGCGCGGCGGCGAGCTCCTGGCCGTCGAGCCCGGCGGCGGCGTCCGCTGGTCGCTGGCGCGCCGCGGCGCGATCTCGCTCGCGCGCTGGTCGCCGGTGGACGGCTTCCGGATCGCCTACCGGTCCGGCACGTCGCTGCGCGTGGTCAACGGCGACGGCACCGGCGACCGCGGGCTCGCGACGATGCGGGCCGTCGCACCCGCCTGGCGGCCCGACGACGCGCACGTGCTCGCCTACGCCGACGCGCGCGGCCGGGTGCGGGTGCTGGCGGTCGACACCGGTCGCGAGCTGTGGCGCTCCGCGCCGGTGCCCGGCGTACGCGAGCTGGCGTGGTCGCCGGACGGCGATCGCCTGCTCGTCGCCACGCCGCGGCGTCTGCTCCTGCACGCCGGCGGCGGGCGGCTGCTCGCGCGGCGGTCGCTGCCGGCCGGCCTCGTCGCCGACGACGTCGCCTGGTCGCCGCGCGGCGACCGCGTCGCGGTCGTGCGGCGCCGCGCCGAGGGGAGCGAGGTCGTGCTCGCCGACCCGGCCGGCGTCTCGCCGGCGCGGCTGCTCTTCACGGGGCCCGGCCGGTTCGGCCGGCTGGCGTGGTCACCGTCCGGCAGCCGCCTGCTGGTCCCGTGGCCGGAGGCCGACCAGTGGCTGTTCCTCTCCACCGACGGGGGCCGGATCGCCGCGGTCGCGAACATCCGCCGGCAGTTCGCCGCCGGGCCGCGCCGGGGTGCGTTCCCCGACGCGGTCGAGTGGTGCTGCCCGCGCTAGCTACAGGCCGGCCGGGTGACGGGCCACGTAGCCCGTCGAGGAGCGCTCGGTGCCCTGCCAGCGCGTGCCGGTCTCGTCGCGGCCGGTGGTGTCGAACCGGCGGCCGTCGACGATCATGTAGACGTGGCCGGGGGAGGCGTAGATCGTGATCCGGCGCCCGCGGCCCGGCCTACCCCAGCTCATGAACCCGCCGCTCGTCAGCGACGACGACAGCAGGCCGCCGCCGTGGAGGGCGTAGGAGACCGAGCCCGAGCAGTCGTAGCCGGTGTCGTTCCAGCGCCCGTGCCCGCCGCCGTACTTGTACGGCTTGCTCTGGATCCGGTTGGCAGCGCGGATCACGCGCTGGACGACGGACGACCCGCCGCCGCCGCTGCGCGAGCCGCGCCGGCGCAGGATCGTCGTGCGGCCGGGGTGGCCGAGCGCGCTCCACGTCGCGGGCCCGACGATCCCGTCGGCCGTCAGGCCGCGGCTGCGCTGGAAGCGCTTGACGGCGGCCTGGGTGCCGGGCCCGAAGATGCCGTCGGCCGGGATCCCGAGCGCTCGCTGGAGGAGGACCACGGCGGAGCGGTGACCACCGCCGCCGCTCCGGCTGGTGGTGCGCCGGGCCGACGCGCTGCGTAGCGCGCGCCACGTGACCGGGCCGACGATGCCGTCGGCCGTGAGCCCGTGCGAGCGCTGGAAGCGCTTGACCGCGCGGCGCGTCGCCGGGCCGAAGATCCGATCGGGCGTGAGGCCGAGCCAGCGCTGCACCTTCGCCACCCGCGCGCCCGTGTCGCCGCGCTTGAGCGACGCTGCCGAGGCGTCGTCGATGGTGGCGGGTGCGAGCAGGGCGACGGCCGCCACGCAGGCGACGATCAACCCGCGGGCGCTGCCGCGTCGAATGTCCATTTCGTACTGTCCGTCCGTCCGCATCTATGTCTGTCGAATGGCCTACGAGGTGAGCTGACGGGCTCGCGCACGTGCGCTACGCAGCACCCATGGCTGCGATTCGCCCCTTGCGACCTCGTACCGGCCGCTCTGGTTCCCCCGTTCGCCGTCCCTTGTGGGCCGGCGACTCGGCGGACGTCGTTCTATCAGCGCGGACTCCTCCCTCTTGCACGATCCCTTGCAGGAGGGAGCGGCGCGCGGGCTACTCCACCTCGCGCAGGCGGCCGGTCTCGACCTCGTAGACGAAGCCCCGGATGTTGTCCTTGCGCGGGATGAACGGGCTCGCCGTTATGCGGGCGATCGACTGCCGGACGTCCTCCTCGAGGTCGCTGAACGCCTCGGCCGCCCACTCCGGCTTGATGCCGGTCTCCTCCTGGATGGAGCGCCGGAAGTCGTCGTCGCCGAACGTCAGCATGCCGCAGTCGGTGTGATGGATGAGGATGATCTCCTCGGTGCCGAGCAGGCGCTGGGAGATCGCCAGCGACCGGATCTCGTCGTCGGTTACGACGCCGCCGGCGTTGCGGATCACGTGCGCGTCGCCTTCGGTCAGGCCGAGCGCGCCGGCGGGATCGAGGCGGGCGTCCATGCAGGCCACGACGGCGACCTTCTTCGCCGGCGGGAGGGGCAGCGAGCCTTTGTCGAACCGCGACGCGTAGGCCTCGTTGTTGGCGACCAGTTCGTCGATGACGCTCATCACGCGACTCCTTCCTGGAGGACGGGGGGACTGGAAAGGTAGTAAATCCGACCAGGGTTTTGGGGAAGGCCGTCTCCTCGCCCACAACCGAACGCGTCACCGAGCGTTGCCGTTACACGCGCGAGGGTGTCGGTCCGCGAACGTCGGCTAGAGTGTGCGCTTCCGCGCGGCTGTGGCGGAATTGGTCTACGCGCACGGTTCAGGTCCGTGTGGGCGAAAGCCCTTGGAGGTTCGAGTCCTCTCAGCCGCACTCCCCGACGTCGCTACTACACTGGCCGACCGACGGTCCCGCGCCGCTATCGTCTAGGGGACTAGGACGCCGCCCTCTCACGGCGGAAACCGGGGTTCGAATCCCCGTAGCGGTACCTCAGAGACCCGCCTCAACGGCGGGTTTCGTCGTTTCTGGAGTGAACCGGTCTCCGGCGTGCGGCGTACTCTCCGGCGTCCCCGATGATGCGCGCGAGCCGTAGGAGAGCACGTTGAAAGCGATCGTCCAAGTCAGGTACGGCGCGCCCGGCGACGTCCTGGAGCTGCAGGACGTCGACGAGCCGGTGGTCGAGGACAACGCGGTGCTGGTGCGCGTGCACGCGACCTCCGTCAATCCCGCCGACTGGCATTTCATGCGAGGCGAGCCGCGGATCGCGCGCCTGCAGATGGGGCTGCGCAAGCCGAAGGAGACGGTCCTCGGTTGCGATCTGGCGGGGCTCGTCGAAGCGGTCGGCAACGGCGTCACGACGTTGCAGCCGGGCGACGAGGTGTTCGGGAGCTCGTTCATGCGCGGGTGGGGCGCGTTCGCCGAGTGCGTCTGTGTCCCGCACGATGTCCTGGCGACGAAGCCGGCCAGCCTCTCGGCCGACCATGCGGCGGTCGTCCCCGTCGCCGCGACGACGGCGCTGCAAGGTCTGCGCGATCACGGGCAGATCGAGCCGGGGCACAACGTCCTGATCGTCGGTGCGTCGGGAGGCGTGGGGACGTTCGCCGTGCAGATCGCCAAGGCGCTCGGCGCCGAGGTCACCGGCGTGTGCAGCACGAGGAACGTCGACCTGGTCCGGTCGCTCGGCGCGGACCACGTGATCGACTACGCGCACGACGACTTCACCCAGGGCGGCCGGCGCTACGACCTCATCTTCCAGGTGTCGGGGACTCGTTCGCCGTCCGACTGCAGGCGCGTCCTGACCTCGAAGGGGAGGCTCGTGCTGATCAGCGGAGATTCGGAGGGCCACTGGATCGGACCGGTGGCCCGCGTCGTCAAAGCCCTCCTGCTGTCCCCGTTCGTGAGCCAGAAGATGGTGACCTACACGGTCAAGCCGAACACGAAGGACCTGCAGTTCCTCACGGGGCTGATCGAAGCGGGCACGGTCACGCCCGTGATCGACCGGACGTATTCGCTGAGCCAGGTCCCGGACGCCCTCGCGTATCTGGAAGAGGGGCACGCCCGCGGAAAAGTCGTCATCACCACGATCATGGGCTGACCACGCACCCGCGGGGTTCAAGCGTCGCGGCCGGATGCCGATGGCATGAGAAGGCCATGGCGATCATCGAAGAAGACCCCGGGACAGCGTCGACCCCTGACGTGTTCGAAGGCGACGTCGTAGTCGCCCGCCAGCCGATCTTCGATTCCGGCTGGAACGTGATCGCGTACGAGCTGCTGTACCGGTCGGTCTCCGAGCCCTCGGAGCCCGTCACGCCGGAGGCGATGACCGCCGGCCTCCTGACTCACGCGTTCTCCGATGTCGGGCTCGACTCGCTGGTCGGCACGCTGCCGGCCCACATCAATGTCACCCGCGACTTCCTGCTCGCCGTCCGGCCGCTGCCGCTTGCACCGGCGCGCACGGTGATCGAGCTCGTCGAGAGCCAGGTCATCGACGCCCCGCTGCTGGCCGTGCTCCGCGAGGCCGTCGACGCGGGCTTCACGCTCGCGCTCGACGACTTCCACTACGCGCCGAAGATGGAGCCGCTGCTCGAGCTCGCTTCGATCGTCAAGCTCGACGTCCTCGACTTCACGCCCGACGAGCTCGCCGCCGAGGTGCGCCGGCTGGAGACACGCGGGCTGCAGCTCGTCGCCGAGAAGGTCGAGCACGCCGACGTGTACGAGCGCTGCCGCGAGCTCGACTTCGACGCCTACCAGGGCTACTTCTTCGCGCTGCCCGAGCTCAGCCGCGCCGCCGCGACGCCGACACGCGAGCTCGGGACGCTGTGCGAGCTCGCCAGCACCGACGTCCACACGACGTTCGAGGAGCTGCATCGGACGATCAGCCGCGACGCCGGTCTCAGCCACAAGCTGCTGCGCTTCGCCAACTCCGCCCACGTGTCGCCGCTCAGCCCGATCGCCTCGCTTCAGCAGGCGCTGACGATGATCGGCACCGTCGCGATCCGTCGCTGGGGGATGCTGCTGTCGCTCACCGGGCTGCGCGACGGACCGCACCACCTGCTCAGCGCGGCGCTCGTACGGGCGCGCATGAGCGAGCTGCTCGCGCCGTCGATGTCCGCGAGCCGGGACCGCGCGTTCACGGCCGGCCTGTTCTCTCTTCTTGACGCGATGACGGGCCGGCCGATGGCCGACCTCGTCCGCGAGCTGCCCTTCGACGACCGGCTCGCCGAGGCGCTGGCGGACCATGTGGGACCCGAGGGCAGGGTGCTCGCCGCCACGCTCGCCTACGAGCGCGGCGACTTCGATGCCGCCGCCGAGCACGTCTCGTCCGAGGTGCTCTCGGACGCGTACCAGCAGGCGATCGAGTGGAGCGACGCCGAAGCCCCCGCGCTTCGCTGATCTACCCCAAGACGCGGTCGACGACGATCACGTCGACCGGCGGGCGACCGGGAGGCTCGAACCGGTAGCTCAGGCCCCACCGGCCGACCATCACGAGCGCCGAGGCCGCAAGGCGGTAGCGACCGTCTCCGGCGCTTGTGAGCGCGTACTCCTGCGAGCCCATCTCCATCTCGAGCATGGTCAGCGTCGCGGTCAGCCGCGCGCCGTCGACCGGCCGACCGCTGCGCGTGACCCGCACCGCGAACGCGTTCGGCACGGCGGCCCGGTTCGGGTCGACGCGCACGTCGAACCGGTAGCCCTCGCGCTCGACGACCTCCCGGACCGGCCCCGGTCCGGCCTTCGCGTGCGGCTTGCCGATATCGGCGAGCGCGCTCGCGGGCGGGGCCAGGCTGGTGAGCACGCTGGCGGCGAGCACCGCGCCCGTGAGGAGCACCACCTCGCCGCTCGCCATCCGCCGCAGCAGCAGCGCCGCCGTGGCGCTCTCGGGTCGCGACGCGGCCGGCCGCAGGCGCGGGCGCGCGCGCGTGAGATTCATCGCCGCCAGCGAGAGGGCGCCGAGCAGCAGCGCGATCTTCGCGAGCAACATCTGGCCGTAGCCGCTCTCGGACAGCGAGGCGAGCGTCGGCAGCTCGATCACCGCCGAGACGGTGCCGGTCGCGACGAGCACGAGCACGGAGCCCAGCGCGACGTTCGAGAACCGCGGCACGCAGACCGCGAGCGCCGCGATCCGCCGGTCCGCGGGCAGGCTCCGCCACAGCACCAGCAGCCCGGCCAGCCCCCCGATCCAGATCGAGCCGGCGGCGAGGTGCGCCCAGTCGACCACCATCGCCAGGCCGCGCGGGTCGGCCTGCGCGGCGTGACCTCCGGCCCCGGGCGCGACGAGCGCCGCGCCCGCCGCCAGCAGCGCGCCGGCCAGCGCAAGCAGCGCCGCGACCGAGCGCTGCTCGCGCTGCGGCATGTCGAGCCACAGCGCGACCGCCGCCGCGAACGCGAACAGCAGCAACGCCCACTCGAACGCGAGGAAGCTGCGGCCGAACTGCGATACGTCCAGCAAGGGCAGCACCGCCCCGACGTCGAACACGGAGCGCTGCGCGAACTGGGCCGTCGCCGCCACGGCGTAGACCGGCGTCGCGACCAGCGCCACCGCCAGCGCCGCCCAGAACGCGATCGACACGGCGCGCAGGGCGGTGCCCGGGACGCGTGCGACGACCGGCCGCACCACGATCGCGCGCAGCACGAACAGCCCGATCGCGCTCATCGCCGCGAGGAACATCAGCCACCGCAGCGCTACCAGTCCGGGCGTCGCGGCGCTCTCCGACACCGCCGGGACCGCGAACTCCGGCGCCGGCCCGGGGGTCGGCCCGACCGCGAACGTGAACGCGCCGCGGACCGGGTGCCCGTCGGCCGAGATCACGCGCCAGTACACGAGGTACCAGCCCTGCTCGAGCCGGCGCAGCGGCGTCTCGAGCACGTCGTCGCGGCCGGGCGCGTGCCGCGGCGCGCCGGCCACCTGCTGCGCGCCGGCCGGATCGGTGACCGAGATCGTCGCGAACCGCGGCTCGACCGGCTCGGTGAAGGTCAGCGTCACCTGCCGCGGCGGCTCGCTGGAGAGCGTGCTGGCGACCGGTGACGCCCGCAGCAGCGCGGCGTGGCCCCACGCCGAGGCCGGCAGCGCGAGCACGGCCGCGACTGCGGCCACGAGCGCGAGTCGCCGCCTCACGCGAGCGGGCGGCGGCCGCGGACGAGGAAGATCACGGCACCTGCCAGCGCCACGACCGCGGCGATCGCGAACAGGACGATCACCGGCGTCGAGCGGCCGCCCTCCTTCGCGTCGATGACCGCGGCCGGCATCTCGGTGGCGTGGGCGCCGGCCCAGTTCATGACCGCCTCGTTGGAGTAGTGCTGGCGGACCTCGAACGCGTAGTCGCCGGCCTCGCGGGGCGTGCCCGTGAAGCGGAGGTCCAGATCGCCGCGGCCGGTCCAGGTGACGACCCGGCCCGCGACCTCGGCCTGCCATTCCGGGTCGCTCACGGCCGCGTGCAGGGAGAATTTGTCCGGGACCGTCATCTCGACGCGCGTCGTGTGGGCGCCGTCGACCTCCTCCCGCAGGTGGAGGGTGAACTCCACTCGCTTTTCCGGCTCAACGTGCTCCGGCGTGATCTGCGCATGGCCGATCGCCGCGGGCGCGAAGGTCAGCGCCAATACCGCCGGTGTCACCACTGCAAGTATCCGCAGCATCGCCCAGTTCCGGCGCTACGGTGTCGCCTGCACGAGCCGGGCAATCAGCACGACGGCGACCGAGCCGGCTGCGAACGCTGTGATGGCGAGCACGAGCCGAGCGTAGAGCTTCACAGGTGGCGGCGACGCCATCGAAGTCTTCAATTCGTTCTGGGGGACATTTATCCCCCGCTTGGAAACGGCCAAGAGGATTCAGCCCATGACAGACGCCCTCGCCGGCCTCCATACGGAGGTCCCCACACAGGAGACCGGCCCGCTTCCCCGCCTCGGGGATCGGGATCGGCGAAGGGCGCTCCCGAACATCGGGCAACCCGCGCCCGGCCGGTACCTGGCGATCGAGGACGGCGGTGAGGTCGTGCTGTTCGCGCTCGGCGACCGCGACGGCCAGAGCCTTCGGATCGGGCGCAGCCCGGCAGCGGACATCCTGCTCGACGATCCGTCGGTGTCCCGCCGCCACGCGGTGCTCGTGCACCGCGGCGGCCGCGCAGTCCTTCTGGACGATCGGAGCCGGAACGGCGTGTTCGTCAACGACGCGCGCGTCGGTGAGGCAACCCTGACCAATGGGGACGCCATTGTCATCGGGCATGTGAGCTTGCGGTACGTCGAGGTCACTGGCGGCTGAGCAGACCCGGTCGTCGGCGCTACCGAGCCGCACCGCACATTCCCGGCCTGGGCTTGCCAACGCAGCCCGGGCCGGGGATACCTTTCCCGTGGCCTCGAACGCGAAGCCGCACGGTCACTTCCTCGCCGGCGAGGCCGGCGAGCTCGCCGGCGTGTCCGGGAACACGATCGGCCAGTGGGCGCGCTGGGAGTACATCCGCGCGTCGCAGTCCGACGGCGACCCGCACGTCTACAGCGTCGAGGACGTCGCCGAGGCGGCGATCGTGCGCGCGCTGCTCGAGCGCGGTGTGCGCCACCGCGACGTCCGCCGCGCGATCAAGTACCTCGACGACTACGGCGACTGGCCCCTCAGCGCGGCGCCGCTGGCCACGACGCCGGACGGCCGCCTCGTGCTGCTGCGCGAGAACGGCGAGATCTACGCGCTGTCGGCTCGCGGCTGGCAGCTGATGACCGCGCCGCCGGAGCTCGAGGAGATCCACCTCCGCCTGCGGCGGAGCTAGCGCCGGCGGGCGACGCGGCTGTCGATCGCCTCGCCGAGCGTGCCGAGGCCGACCGCGAGCTTGTGGCCGGCGCGGCCGAGCCTGGAGCCGTCGTACGGTTCGATGGCGCGCGCCGGGTCGGCGGCCTCGGCGACGGCGGCGGCGCGGGCGTCGGCCTCGATCTCCAGCAGGCGCGTCTCCCAGCGCCGGTGCCAGGTCGCGAGCGCGGCGTCGTCGCGGTGCGAGGCGAGCGCGGCGAGGAACCCGAGCAGCGTGGTGACGTGCTGCACGTCGAGCACCGCCGAGCGCAGTGCCTGATTGCGCTCGAGCAGGAGGTCGCCGGCGCCGCGCACGCGCGAGCTCCAGGCGCCGGCGCCGGTCGCGGCCGGGACGCCGTGCAGGCCGTAACTTGCGGTGCGCTCGGTCAGCTCGGCAAGCAGCTCCTTCGAGGCGGCGACACCGCGCGCGAGCACCTCGGGGGGCTCGTCGAGCTTGTCGTCGAGCCGCGCCCAGTGGCCGCCGAGCTGCCGCGTCATCGCGTACAGCTCCCGCAGCGAGCGGTGCTCGGCCGGGAACAGGCCGTTC
Source organism: uncultured Solirubrobacteraceae bacterium (assembly GCA_963806395.1). Classification (GTDB taxonomy): domain Bacteria; phylum Actinomycetota; class Thermoleophilia; order Solirubrobacterales; family Solirubrobacteraceae; genus DASSUW01. The sequence continues at coordinate 97,775 of CAWDYI010000001.1, forward strand.
TCGCTTACCGGAAGCGACCCGGTTCCCACAGCGGCTCTCCGCCGCCCGCCGTCACGTTGTCGGCGCGCGAGAGGATGAACAGTAGGTCCGACAGGCGGTTGAGGTAGCGCACGCACTCGGCGTTGACCTCCTCGCCGCAGGCGATCGTGCGCCGCTCGGCGCGCCGGCAGACGGTGCGGCAGACATGCAGCTGGGCGGCCGTCGCGGTGCCGCCGGGCAGCACGAACGACTTCAGGTTCGGCAGCTCGGCGTTGACCTCGTCGCACGCCTGCTCGAGCCACGCCGTCTGCTCCGGCGCCAGGCGCAACCGGGTTCGGTCGCCGCCGTGCGGGACGGAGATGTCCGCGCCGACGTCGAACAGGTCGTTCTGCACGCGCTGCAGCCACGCGGCGTGGCGATCGTGCATGCCGCCCTGGGCGAGCGTGAGGCCGAGCTGGGCGTTCAGCTCGTCGACGGTGCCGTAGGCCTCGATCCGTGGATGCGTCTTCGGCACACGGCTCATGTCGCCGAGATGCGTCTCACCGCCGTCGCCGAGGCGGGTGTAGATGCGCGTGAGGTTGACGGTCATGCCCTGCTCGGGGTATAGCATGGCCCTCGACCAGGTCGGTGGTCAGGGAAGCCGGTGAGAATCCGGCGCGGACCCGCCACTGTTACCGGGGAAGCCAGCCGCATGCGGCCCGTGGAGGGCCGCAGCCACTGCCTCGCAGCGCGAGCCGGGAAGGCGCGGACGGTAGGCCCGGAAGCCAGGAGACCTCCCTCCGACCACGAAGCCGACACGCCCTCGCGGAAAGGGGTGGCTCCACCCGATGAAGCTCCGATCTCCCGCCGGCCTCGCGGCCGGCCTCACGGCAGCGATGCTGCTCGCGGCGCCCGCCGCAGCTGCGCCCGTGACCGTCGAGCTGCGCATCGAGGGACCGACGCGCACGCTGTTCGAGGGTCCGGTGACGACCGACGTCCGGCCGTTCCGGTTCACGGGCGAGACGACCGGCCACCAGTGCGACGGGACGACGGTCGGCGGCGCCAGTCCCTCACCGGTGCCGACCCGCGGCGCCGCCGTCGCGGCGGCCGCCGAGCGGACGCCGTTCTCGATCGCCGGTAGCTGGCACGACCAGTTCGGCGCGACCTTCACCGAGATCGCCGGCGAGTCCGTCGCGTTCGATCCCGGCACCAACCGGTTCCTGGCCGAGTACAAGAACGGCGCCTTCGCCGGGTTCGGCGCGTGCGCGGACCCGATCCAGAGCGGCGACGACCTCCTGTTCGCCTACGCGGACGGCAGCGAGAAGCTGCTCGAGCTCAGCGGTCCGGCCCGGGCCCGGCCCGGCGAGGCGGTGACGGTTCGGGTCACCGAGCCGTCAGGCGCGCCCGTGGAGGGTGCGACGGTCGGCGGCCGGCAGACCGCGGCGGACGGCCGGGCCGTCGTCGGCCCGCTGGCCCGCGGTGACAACGACCTGAAGGCCGCCAAGACCGGCACCATCCGCTCCAACCGCCTGCGGGTCTGCGTGACCGACGGCGCCGACGGCGCATGCGGCACGCTGCAGCCGTCGCCTCCCGACCGGACCGCGCCGGTCGCGTCGATCGCCGGCCTCCGCGACGGCCAGGTCTTCCGGCGCCGTCGCGCGCCGCGTGAGCTGCGTGGCTCGGTGAGCGCCGATCCGTCCGGGCTGTGGGCCGTGAAGATCCGGCTGACACGGCGGCTGGGCGCGAAGTGCTGGTACTTCTCCGGCACCCGCGAGCGGTTCCTGAGGCGCACGTGCGGCAAGTCGTACGCGTTCAAGGTCGGCGACCGCGCCGACTGGAGCTACCTGCTGCCGTCACGGCTGCCGCGCGGGCGCTACGTGCTCAACACCTACGCGATCGACAACGTGTTCAACCGCGGAGCGGAGCAGACGCTGAGGTTCCGGGTCCGATGAGGCGGATCGGGCTGATCGTCGCGACCGCGCTGCTCGCCGCCCCCGCTCCGGCGGCGGCGGCGAAGGTCGACGTGATGGTGGTCGGCAAGGAGCGCGTGCTGCGGGCGCCGACGGAGGTCCGGCTGAAGCAGCGCACGGTCAAGGTCGGCCGCCGCCGCTGCCGCATCGGCGCCGCGACGGCGCTGTCCGCGCTGGCCGGCACGCGGCTGAAGTTCGCGGCGCGCGACTACGCGCGCTGCGGGCGGCGGCCGCGTGACGCCTCCGGCCTCTATGTGTCGCGGATCGCGCGGGATCGCGCCTCCGGCAGTTCCGGCTGGGTGTACAAGGTCGGCCGCCGCTCGGCGACCACGGGCGCGGCCGATCTGACCGGGCCGTTCGGGACCGGGCGGCGCGTGCGCAACGGCCAGCGGGTCACGTGGTTCTGGTGCACGCTGGAGAGCTCAGGCAGCTGCCAGCGGACGCTCGAGGTGCGGCCGGACCGCACGACGGCGGCGCCCGGTGAGACGCTGACCATCACCGTGCGCGGCTACGACGACTTCGGCCGGGGCGTGCCCGTCGAGGGCGCGACCGTGCGGCTGGGCTCGGCGACTGCCGTCACCGGCGCCGCCGGCACCGCGGCGCTGACGGCTCCGGCCCAGACCGGCGACCTGGCACTCGAGGCCGAGCGCGACGGCATGGTGCCGGCGTTCCCGGCCGAGGTGGCCGTGGGATGAGGCGGCGGTCGCTCCTCGGGCTCCTATGCGTGCTGGCGGTCCTCCCGGCCGCCGGCTGCGGCTTCGGGGCAGGAGAGGAGACCGGCGACGTCTCACTCACCGTCACGCGCGACTTCGGCGGCGAGCGGCTGCACGAGGGCATCGAGGAGCACGCGACCGAGGGCGACACGGTGATGCGCCTGCTGACGCGCAACTACGAGGTCGACACGCGGTTCGGCGGCGGGTTCGTGCAGGAGATCGACGGCGTCGGCGGCGGCCGTGAGGACGGCCGGCCGGTCGACTGGTTCTACTACGTGAACGGGATCGAGGCACCGATCGGCGCCGCTGAGCGGCGCGTCGCCGCGGGCGAGCGCGTGTGGTGGGACCACCACGCGTGGGACGCGGCGCAGCGCGTCCCGGCCGTGGTCGGATCGTTCCCCGAGCCGTTCGCAACCGGCCTGGAGGGAAAGCGGTTCCCGGTCCGCCTCGTGTGCGCCGGCGACGACGAGCGATCGTGCGACGAGGTCACCGAGCGGCTCGAGGAAGCGGGCGTGAAGGCCGTCTCGCGCTCGGTGATCCAGCAGTCCGGCGGCAAGGAGATCCTGCGCGTGCTCGTCGGCCCCTGGGCCGACATCCGCGGCGACGCGATCGCGCGCCGGCTCGAGCGCGGGCCTGCGGCCTCGGGCGTCTTCGCGCAGCCGACGAGCGCGGGTGACGCGATCGAGCTGCTCGACGCCGAGGCGAAGCCGGTCAGCACACTGCGCGCCGGCGGCGGCCTGGTGGCGGCGACGAGCGTGGAGGCGCAGGCGCCGACCTGGATCGTGACCGGGACCGACGACGTCGGCGTCGCCGCGGCCGCCGCGGCGCTGACGGAGGAGCGCCTGGAGCAGCACTTCGCGCTCGCGGTGGACGCGGGCAGCGACGTGCCGCTGCCCGTCTCCGGGCCGGGGACGGGACAGTGACGTACCGGCGCCGCGCCAGCCCACTCCACGCCACACGGGCGGGCGTCGGGGCGCTCTGGTGCGGGATGCTCGGGCTCGTCGCGCTCTCGTTCCAGCACCCGCTGCTGCTCGCGGCGGTGCTCGCGATCGTGCTCGCCGCCGGTGTGGCGGCACGCGTCGGGCGTGAGGTGCTGCGGGCCGCGATGTGGGCCGTTCCGTTCGCGGTCGTTATCGTCGCCGTCAACGCGATCGTGACGCGCGACGGCGTCACCGTCGTGTTCCGCGGCGGCTCCGTGCCGGTGATCGGCCGGCTCGACGTCACCGCCGAGGCGCTGGTGTACGGCGGCATGCTCGGGCTGCGCGCGATCGCGATCATCGCCTGCGCCGCGCTGCTGACGGCCGCCGTCGACCCCGACGAGCTGCTGCGCGCCGTGCGCCGGCGCTCGCTGCGCGCCGGCGTCACCGCCGCGCTCGCCACACACCTGATCCCCGTGCTGGCGCGTGACGGCCGCCGGCTCGCCGACGCCCAGCGCGCGCTCACCGGCGGCCCGCCGACCACGGCGACGCGGCTCGGCGTGCTGCGCGCGGTCACCGCCGGCGCACTCGACCGGGCGACCGACGTGGCGGCGACGCTCGAGGTGCGCGGGTTCGGCTCCCACGCTCCGCCGCCCCGCGCCCACCGGCCGGTCTCCCGCCACGACCTCGCGTTCGGCGCCTCGGCGCTGGCGCTCGCCGTGATGGCCGTCGCAGCCTGGCTCGGCGGCTGGGACGGCTTCGACGCCTACCCGCGGATCGTGCTGCCGCTCGACGCCGCCGTGCCGCTGCTCGCCGCCGTGCTCGCGGCCTGCGCGCTGCTCCCGTTCGCCGACCGCCGGGGGATCGGGTGACCGCGCTCGCGCTCGACGCCGTCACCTATGCCTTCCCGGGCGCGTCCGCGCCCGCGCTGCGCGACGTCACGCTGGCCGTCGAGCCGGGCGAGTTCGTCGTACTCGCGGGCGGGTCGGGCTCGGGCAAGTCGACGCTGCTGCGCGCCGCCTCCGGCCTGGTGCCGCACTTCCACGGCGGCTCGTTCGCCGGCCGGCTCACGTGCGGCGGGCTCGACACGCGCGAGCACGGGCCGGCCGAGCTCGCTGCCGTGGCCGGCACGCTGTTCCAGGACCCCGAGACGCAGGTCGTGATGGGCACCGTCCGCTCCGAGCTCGCCTTCCCGCTCGAGAACCGCGGCTGGAGCGCGGCGGCGGTGGCGCGCGGGGTCGAGGAGGCGGCGCTCGCGCTCGGCATCGCGTCGCTGCTGGACCGCTCGACCCGCGACCTGTCCGGCGGCGAGCTGCAGCGCGTCGCACTCGGCGCCGCGCTCGCCGGCCGCCCGCAGCTGCTGCTGCTCGACGAGCCGACCTCGCAGCTCGACCCGGTGGCTGGCGACGAGCTGCTCGGCGTGCTGCGGCGGATCAACGAGGAGTGGGGGACCGCCGTGGTGGTCGCCGAGCACCGCCTCGAGCGCTGCCTCCCCGCCGCCGACCGCGTGCTCGCGCTGCGCGACGGCGCACTCGCCTTCGACGGCACGCCCGCGGCGTTCGCCGCCTGGGCGCCGCCGGAACTGCAGCCGCCGGTGACGCGCCTGTGCGCGCTCGCGGGCATCCCGGACCGCCCCGCGACGGTGAAGGCGGCACGCCGCGCGCTCGCCCCGCAAATCGCCGCTCTGGCCCTAAGGGGGTCAGACCCCCTTACTCCCGCGGCGGCCGTAAGGGGGTCAGACCCCCTTAGGCGGCGATTTGGCCGTGGGGGCCGCCGTGACGCCGTTCTCGCGATGCGGCGGGTGTGGTACGAGATCCCGGACGGCCCGGCGATCGTGCGCGGCGTCGACCTGGCGATCGGCCCGGGGGAGACGGTCGCGCTGATGGGCCGCAACGGCGCCGGCAAGTCGACGCTGCTGCGCCTCCTGGCGGGCCTGATCGACCCTACGCGCGGCAGCGTCGAGCGCGTGGGCCGGGTGGCGCTGCTGCTGCAGAACCCCGGCGACTACTTCCTGCACGACCGGGTCGGTGACGACGTTCCGGGAGCCGGCCCGCTGGCCGACCGCCACCCGCACGACGTGTCCGGAGGCGAGCGCCAGCGGCTGGCGCTCGAGCTGGTCCTCGCCACCGGCGACGCCCCGGTCGCCGTCTGCCTCGACGAGCCGACCCGCGGCATGGATCGCGGGCACGGCGCGCGCCTGGCCGCGCGCCTTCGCGAGCTGGCGGCGGGAGGGACGGCCGTGCTGGTCGCGACGCACGATGCCGAGTTCGCGGCGGCATGGGCGCAGCGCACGATCCTGCTCGGCGACGGCCGCCCGGTGGCCGACGCGCCGACCACCGAGGTGCTCGGCGGCGGCTGGTACTTCGCGACGCAGACCGCACGCGTGCTCGGCGGGGCGGGCGGCGCGCTCGATCCCGAGGCCGGCGCGGCGCTGCTGCGCGTGCCGGCGGGGGCGGTCACATGAGCTGGGCGCTCGCCTCGTTCGCGCTGCTGACGGTCGCGCTGTCCGCCGGCTTCGCCTGGTACGAGCGCGCTCAGCCGTCCGCGCGCGTGATCGCGCTGGTCGCGACGCTCGCCGCGCTCGCGGCGCTCGGCCGGATCGCCTTCGCTCCGCTGCCGAACGTCAAGCCGACGACCGACATCGTCCTCATCTCGGGCTACGTGCTCGGCGGCGCGCCCGGCTTCGTGGTCGGCTCGGTGGCGGCGCTGGCGTCCAACCTGTTCTTCGGCCAGGGCCCGTGGACGCCGTGGCAGATGGCCGCGTGGGGCGGCGTCGGCCTCGCGGGAGCGGGGCTCGCCCGGGTCGCCGGCCGGGACCTGCGCCGCGTGCCGCTGGCCGCCGCGTGCGCGGTCGCCTCGCTCGGGTTCGGGGCGGTGATGAACCTGCACCTGTGGGTGATGTACTCGGGCGATCACACGGCGGCCAAGCTCGGCGCCTACTTCGCGACGTCGCTGACGTTCGACCTCGCCCACGCCGTCGGGAGCACGCTGTTCTGCCTGGCGTTCGGCCCTGCGCTGGTCCGCGCGCTGGCGCGCTACCGGACCCGGTCCGAGATCCGCTGGGCGCCCGCCACCGCGCCCGCGATCCCGGTGCTGCTCGCGCTGCTCGTCGTGGCCGCCGCCGCTGCGCCCGCCGCACGCGCGTCCGAGGCCGACGCCGCCGCTGCGCGCGCGTCGGTCCGCTACCTGCTGAACGCGCAGAACGACGACGGCGGGTGGGGCGCCGGTCCCGGCCAGTCCTCGTCGGAGCTGTACACGGCGTGGGCGGCGGCCGGGCTCGCGGCCAACGGGCGCAACCCGCGCGACGTCGGGTCGCCGAGCGTGGTCGCGTACATCCGCGCCCATCCCGGGCAGCTGAACGTGCTCGGCGACGTGAGCCGCACGCTGCTCGTGCTGGGCGCCGCCGGGGTGAAGCCGCGCGTCGGCGGGCGCAACCTCGAGCGCGAGCTGCTCGACGCGCAACGCGCGAACGGGTCGTTCGAGGGCCGCGTGAACACGACCGCGTTCGCGATCCTCGGGCTGCGCTCGGTCGGGCGGCGCGCCCGCGAACCTGCAATGCGCCGCGCCGTCCGCTACATCGTCGGCCAGGCGAACGACGACGGCGGCTTCAACTTCGCCGGGCGCGGTGGGCCGTCCGGGATCGACGACACCGGCGCCGTGCTCCAGGCGCTCGCCGCTGCGAAGAAGGGACGCAGCCCGGCGGCCAAGCGGGCCGTCCGCTTCATCGTGCGCAACCAGGCGTCCGACGGCGGCTTTGCCCTGATCCCGGGCGGGCCGTCGAACGCACAGTCGACCGCATGGGCGGTGCAGGGCCTGCTGGCCGCCGGGCGTGACCCCGCGAAGGTGCGCCGCAACGGCTCACGCGATCCGATGAGCTATCTGCGATCGCTGACCGCCTCGAGCGGCGAGGTGCGGTACTCGCGCACCAGCCGCCAGACGCCCGTGTGGGTCACCGGCCAGGTGCTGGCCGCGCTCTCGCGCAAGACGCTTCCGCTCGCCCGCGTCCCGCGTGCTCGCCGTCCGCGAGCGGCGGTGGCGGCCGCCACGCCGGCCGCGACCGCGACCGCGACGGCGACTCCCACGGCCGCCAAGCAGCAATCGCTGCCGCCGGTCCAGGTGGTGAGAACCGTGTCCCCGGATGCACTCGCGGCCGCCGCCCAGGTGCCGGCCGCAGGCGTGCTGTTCGCGGCGCTGATCTGAGCCGGGCCCACGCCGTGTCGTATACGGTGCGCCCCCGATGAAGATCGGTGTGCCCAAGGAGACGGCCGCGGGCGAGCGTCGCGTGGCGCTCGTTCCCGACGTCGTGCGCCGCCTGGCGGCGGCCGGCCACGAGGTCGTGATCGAGCCGGGCGCCGGTGCGCAGGCGGGATTCGCGGATCAGGCGTTCGCCGACGCGGGAGCCGACGTCGGCGACCCCTGGGCCGCCCAGGTGATCGCCCGGGTCGCTCCCGCCGAGCCCGGCGGCCTGGCCGGCGAGCACGTCCTGATCGGCTTTCTGGCGCCGCTGACCAACGCCGACGGCGTCGAGGCGATCGCCCGCACCGGCGCGACGGCGTTCGCGATGGAGGCGATCCCGCGGATCTCGCGCGCCCAGTCGATCGACGCCCTTTCCTCGCAGGCGACGGTCTCCGGCTACCTGTCGGTGATCATCGCGGCGGGGGAGATGCCGCGCTTCCTGCCGATGCTGATGACCGCGGCGGGCACGATCCCGCCCGCGCAGGTGCTCGTGCTCGGGGCCGGCGTCGCGGGCCTGCAGGCGATCGCGACGGCGCGCCGGCTGGGTGCGGTGGTGACCGCATTCGACGTGCGCTCGGCGGTGAAGGAGCAGATCCAGTCGCTGGGGGCGAAGTTCTTCGAGGTCGAGGGCCTCGGCGACGCGGAGGGCACCGGCGGCTACGCGCGCGAGCTGACGCCGGAGGAGCAGGAGGCCCAGCGCGCCGCGCTGACCGTGCAGATGGGCAAGTCGGACGTGATCATCACGACCGCGCTCGTACCGGGCCGGCCGGCGCCGAAGCTGATCTCGGCCGAGGCGGTCGCGGGCATGAAGCCGGGCAGCGTGATCGTCGACCTCGCCGCCGAGGCCGGTGGCAACTGCGAGCTGGCGCGGCCGGGGGAGACGTACACCACCGACAACGGGGTGATCATCGCCGCGCCGCTGAACCTGCCGTCGCGGATGCCCGAGCACGCGTCGGCGCTGTACGCGCGCAACGTGCTGTCGTTGCTCGAGCTGATGACCGGGGAGGACGGCGCGCTGAAGCTGGACTTCGACGATGAGGTGATCCGGGCCGCCTGCGTGGCCCGCGACGGCGAGAGGGTGGAGCGCTGATGGACCTGCTGACCGAGCTGGCGATCCTGGTGCTGGCGGCGTTCGTCGGCTTCGAGGTGATCTCGAAGGTCCCGAACACGCTGCACACGCCGCTGATGTCGGGCACCAATGCGATTCACGGCATCGTCGTGATCGGCGGCCTGATCGTGATCGGACCGGCCGACGGGTTGCTCGAGGAGGTGCTCGTCGTGATCGCAATCGCCTTCGGGACGATCAACGTCGTCGGCGGCTTCCTCGTCACCGATCGGATGCTCGCGATGTTCAAGGGAAAGAAGCCCGATCGAGATGGATGACCTGATCGCGGCGCTCTACATCGTCGCCTTCTCGTGCTTCATCGCCGGCCTGCACATGCTGCGAGGCCCGCGCACCGCGGTGCGTGGCAACCAGGTCGCCGCCGCGGGCATGGCGATCGCGGTGATCGCGACGCTGCTCGGCGAGGAGATCGGCGACTGGGGCCTGATCGTGCTCGGTGTCGTGATCGGTACGGCGGTCGGGATCCCCGCGGCGCGCAATGTGAAGATGACCGCGATGCCGCAGATGGTGGCGCTGTTCAACGGCGTCGGCGGCGGCGCGGTGGCGCTGATCAGCGTCGTCGAGTATCGCGAGGCGCTCGAGGCGGGCGGAAACCCGCCGCTGGAGGCACTGATCCCGGTGCTGTTCGCGGCGATCATCGGCTCGATCTCGTTCTGGGGCTCGAACATCGCCTTCCTCAAGCTCCAGGAGACGCTCAAGCGCGGCTTCCGGATCCCCAGGGAGGTCAACGCCGCGCTGGCGCTGGTGGCGGTTGCCATCGCGGTCGCGATCGCGGCCGGCATCGAGTCCGAGGCGCTGTTCTGGCTGATGCTGGTCACGGCGGGCACGCTCGGCGTGCTGGCGGTGCTGCCGATCGGCGGCGCCGACATGCCGGTCGTGATCTCGACCTTGAACGCGTTCACGGGCCTCTCGGCGGCCGCCGCCGGCATTGCGCTCGACAACACGGTGCTGATCGTGGCCGGGATGCTCGTCGGCGCGTCCGGCTCGATCCTCACCAAGCAGATGGCCGAGGCGATGAACCGCTCGATCGCCAGCGTGTTCTTCAGCGGGCTGGGCGCGGGCGGCCCGGCGCTCGCCGCGGGCACGGACGGCGGCACGGTGCGCTCCACGAGCGCCGCCGACGTCGCGATCCAGCTCTCCTACGCGCGGCTGGTCGTCGTGGTCCCGGGGTACGGGATGGCGGTCGCCCAGGCGCAGCGCGCGGTCGCCGACCTCGCCACCGAGCTCCAGAAGCGCGGCGTCGAGGTGCTGTACGGCATCCACCCGGTCGCCGGGCGCATGCCGGGCCACATGAACGTGCTGCTCGCCGAGGCCGACGTCCCGTACGAGCTCCTGAAGGAGATGGACGACATCAACGGCGAGTTCGCGCGCACCGACGTTGCGCTGGTGATCGGCGCCAACGACGTAACGAACCCCGCGGCCCGTACGGTCGCCGACTCGCCGATCTACGGGATGCCGATCCTCGACGTCGACAAGGCCGGCTCGGTGATCGTGCTCAAACGCTCGATGAACAGCGGCTTCGCGGGCATCGACAACCCGTTGTTCTACAACGAGAAGACGGCGCTGCTGTTCGGCGACGCGAAGACCTCGGTGAGCGAGGTGCTCACCGAGGTGCACGCGCTCTGACCTTTTTCACATTGGCATCCCGCGCCCCGGTTAGGGTGGCGAAATGCGCGTTCTGCTCGCCGCCTTAGCGGCCGCCCTCATCCTCGCGGCACCGGCCTCGGCCGCATCGCCGGACATCGTCATCAGCCAGGTCTACGGAGGCGGCGGCAATGCCGGCGCCCCATATACGCACGACTTCATCGAACTCTTCAATCGCGGGCCGGCGGCGGTCAGCCTGAACGGGAAGTCGCTCCAGTACGCCAGCGCCACCGGCACCGGCAACATCGGCGCCAACGCGGGCCAGCTCACCGAACTGCCCAACGTCATGCTCCAGCCAGGCCAGTATTTCCTCGTGCAGGAGGGCGCCGGCACCGGCAACGGCGTGGCGCTGCCCACGCCCGACATCGTCGACCCGACGCCGATCGCGCTGGCGGCGGGCGCCGGCAAGGTCGTGATCGCCGCGGACGCGACAACGCTCGGCTGCAACGGCGGCTCGACGCCGTGCGATGCGCCCCAGCTCGCTCGCATCGTCGACCTCGTCGGCTACGGCAACGCGAACTTCTTCGAGGGCGCCGGAGCCGCGCCCACGCTGACTAACACGACCGCCGCGCTGCGCGCCCTCGGCGGCGCGCAGGACACCGACAACAATTCGGCCGACTTCGTAGCCGCGGCCCCCACGCCGCGCAGCAGCGGTCCTGCGGGCGACGACGCGCCGTCCGTCACCGAGACCGCGCCCGACGCCGGCGACGGTGAGGTGGCGCTCGACGCCAGCGTCTCGATCACGTTCAGCGAGCCGGTGAACGTGGCAGCCGGGGCCGTCACCCTGCAGTGCACCGAGAGCGGCCCGCACGCCGGCGAAGTCAGCGGCGGCCCCACCACCTACACGTTCGACCCCGCAACCGACTTCATGCGCAACGAGCTGTGCACCATCAGCGTGTCGGCGGCCGGCGTCGTCGACGAGGACACCGACGACCCGCCAGACAACATGGCGGCCGACTTCACAGCCTCGTTCAGCACGCTCGGCCTGGCGCTGCGGATCCACGACATCCAGGGCGCGCACCATCTCTCGCCGCACGACAACGACTTCGTCTCGATGGTCCCCGGAGTCATCATCGCCAAGGGGACCGACGGCTTCTGGATCCAGGACACTCAGGCCGACCGTGACGAGAAGACCTCCGAGGGCGTGTTCGTCTTCACCGGGGTCGGCAGCAACCCGAACGTGCCGGTCGGGGCGTCAGCGCGCGTCAGCGGGCGCGTCGACGAGTTCCGGCCCGGCAGTGCCACCGGCAACAACCTCACGATCACCGAGATCACCTCGGCGACCTGGACGCTCGGCGCGCCGGGCTCCGTCAAGCCGACGGTGATCGGTCTCGGCGGCCGCTTCGCGCCGATCTTCACGATCGACGACGACGCGGTCGGCGGCAACGCGGAGAACCCGGCGACGCCGTTCGACCCACGCTCGGACGGGCTCGACTTCCATGAGAGCCTCGAGGGCATGCTGGTGCGGGTCAACCACCCGGTCGCGACCGGGCCGACGAACGGCTTCGGCGAGCTGTCGGTCGTCGGCGACTTCGGCCTGTTCGCGTTCCCGCGCACCCTGCGCGGGGGCGTGTTCGTCCATCCGCACGACTTCAACCCCGAGCGGATCATCCTCGACGGCGAGGCCGGCTTCGCGACGCCGCTCGCGCACGTGGGCGACCGCGTCGACAGCGTCCAGGCCGTCGCCCACTACTCGTTCGGCAACTTCAAGTACTTCGTCACCTCGGCGCCCGGCGTGAAGTCGGGTGGCATCAAGCGCGAAGTCACGCAGGCGCCGAAGAAGGACGAGCTCGCCGTGGCATCGATGAACGTCGAGAACCTCGATCCGACGGACCCGCCGGGCAAGTTCGAAGAGCTCGCGAAGATCCTCGTCACCAACATGCGCAGCCCCGACCTCGTGGCGATCGAAGAGGTGCAGGACAACAACGGGGCCGCCGCCGGCGGCACCGACGCCTCGGAGACCTACGCGGAGATCATCGCCGCCATCGAGGCGGTCGGGGGGCCGACCTACCAGTTCCGCCAGATCAACCCCGCGCCCGGAAACCCGGACGGCGGCGAGCCGAACGGCAACATCCGCGTCGGCTTCCTGTTCCGCACCGATCGCGGGCTGGCGTTCGTCGACCGGTCGGGCGGTGATGCCACCACGCCGGTGTCCGTCCTCGATACGCCTTCCGGCGCCGAGCTGTCGATCAGCCCGGGGCGGATCGACCCCGCCAACCCGGCGTGGGCCAACAGCCGCAAGCCGCTGGCCGGCGAGTTCACGTGGAAGGGCCGGACCGTGTTCGCGGTCGCGAACCACTTCAACTCGAAGGGCGGCGACGACCCGCTGTTCGGCCGCTTCCAGCCGCCGAACCGTGCCACCGAGACGCAGCGCCACCAGCAGGCTGCGGTGGTCGCCGATTTCGTCGAGGACGTGCTGGCGGCCGACAAGCACGCCAACGTGATCGTCCTCGGCGACCTCAACGACTTCGAGTTCTCCGAGACGCTCGACATCCTCGAGGACGGCGGGCTGTTCAACCTGATGGAGACGCTGCCGGTATGGGAGCGCTACTCGTACGTGTTCGACGGCAACTCGCAGACGCTCGACCAGATCCTGGTCACCAAGGCGCTGATGAGCCCGCGGCCGGAGTACGACTCGGTGCACGTGAACGCGGAGTTCCACGACCAGGCCTCCGACCACGACCCGCAGGTCGCGCGGCTGAAGGTGAAGTAGGAGAGGACCCTAACCGGGGCCCGTGCGACGGATGCACGGGCCCCGGTCCAGGGCGGACCTCGGTTAGTTGCTCGGAGGCGGCGTGCTGCTGACCGCGGCCTGCGCGGCGAGCGCTGCGGCTTCGCCGTTCGCCGGCGCCTGGGCGCCGGTGAGCATCCACTGGACCTGCGCGGCCGCGTCGGGCGACTCGCCGTCGCGCGGCTCGCGGTGCACGGAAAGCAGGCGCTCGTTGCCGAAGCGCAGGACCGACACGCTGAAGCAGGACGCCTCGACACCGTGGCGGCGGCTCAGCCACTCGACGGTGGCCAGTGCGCGGGGGTCGTAGCCACCGGCGACCAGCACGAGCTGCGGCGAGTCGCCGGGCACGACGGCCTCGAGCGCGTCGGACACGGACGACAGGCGCGCGGCGTCCCAGCCGGCGACCTCGGCGGCGGCGGCCAGCGCGCGGCTGATCTGCCACTCGACTGTCTCGCCGGTCACGTGCAGGACCACTGCGCGGCCGGACTGCTCGTCAAACGCGAGCAGGTCGACGCCGGGAACCGGCTCGGTGGCGACCAGGCGAAGGCTGGGAAGGCCCAGCTCCTGTGCGAACGCGGGCCATGAGGCGCCAATCAGCGCCAGCAATTCCTCGCGGTCAGGGCTGTTCTCCGTGACAAGGCCACCGGCTTGGGGGGCGACCAGCGTCCCGGAGGTCTCGTCAATGCGAAGCAACGTGTCCTCCAATCGGGGCGTAGCCTGTCCCTTATCGACCGGTCGCCGCAGAACCTGAAGGCGGCAGCAACTCAGCTGTCTCGTGGGCGGCGAGGCGGCCGCCGGTCAGCACGCGCGCGTTGATCCCGAACAGCTGATCGTGGGTCGCTGCGAGGTGCCGGAGCAGGCCCGGCCACTTGGTCTGCGTGTCGGGATCCCGGGTCGGGATCGCGCAGCGCTCGCAGGGGTGCAGCAGTCGCAGCCGCACGCCGCCCTCGAACGCCAGCTCGCCGCCCGTCCAAGCGAGCTCGGACCAGGCCTCGGCATCGAGGTCGAGGTGCACATTCGTCCGGAACCGGCGCAGGTCGACGGGGCCGCCGAGCTCCTCGCCGAGGGCGTCCAGCGATGCCTGCGTCGTCAGCAGCAGCGTGCCCGGCAGATCCTGGATCCCCGCGACGTCGCGGCGCAGCTGCACCGGCCGGCCGACGTCGTCCTCGAGCCTGGTCCGCAGGCGCGGGTCGCCCCACCGGTAGGAGTGGCCGTCGGGCGCCGTGACGATCGCGAACGGCGGGCGCGCCGGGTCGAGGCCGCCGCCGGTGTTGAACGGGTACGTCGCCTGCCACGCCAGCAGCCGCGGCGCCTCGCGCGCGGTGAGGGGCTTGTGCTCGCCCTTGTGCTCGTGGAGGACGGCGTGCGTGCGATCCCCGCCGACGCCGCGGAGGTCGACCCGGAACGCGTTCACGCGCTCGCCGGCCATCGACTTGACGGGCCAGCGCCAGAGTCCGGTCACAGTGCCGCGTGCGGGGTCCATAGGGCCGGGCACGTTAGCCTCATCGGCCGATGCTCCCCCGGGCAGAAGCCGTTTCGGCGCTCGGTGCCGGACCGTTCGACGTGCTGGTGGTCGGAGGCGGCATCACCGGCGCGGGCGTGGCCTTGGACGCGGCCACGCGCGGCTACTCCGTCGCGCTGATCGAGCGCGGCGACTATGCGATCGGCACCTCGTCGCGCTCGTCCAAGCTCGTGCACGGCGGTCTCCGTTACCTCCAGAACTTCGACCTCGGGCTCGTGCGCGAGGCGCTGCTGGAGCGCCAGCTGAACGTGGCGCTGGCGCCGCACCTGGTGCGGCCGCTGCCGCTTGTCGTGCCCGCCTTCGACGGCGCCAGGCCGGACCGCCTGACGGGGATCGGACTGAACATGTACGACGTCATGTCGGTCGACCGGATCTCACCGCTGGCCCGGCGGCGGGCCCGCGACGATGCCGACTGGAGCCCCGCACGCCACCGGATGATCGGCGGCGACGAAGTGCTCGAGCTGGTGCCGGCGCTGGCGAGCCGCAGCCCGAGCGGCGGCTACCTGTTCTACGACTGCCAGACCGACGACGTCCGCCTGGTGCTCACCGTGCTCGCGGAGGCGGCGCGGTTCGGCGCGGTCGCCGCCAACCGGCTCGAGGCGGTCGAGCTGCTCCAGGACGGTGGGCGCGCGTGCGGCGCGCGCGTGCGCGACCGCGAGAGCGGCGACGAGCTAGAGATCCGCGCCGACAACGTCGTGAACGCCACCGGCGTGTGGGCCGACCGGCTGCGCCCCGGCGAGCTGCACGACGAGGCCGAGGTGCCGGTGATCCATCCGAGCCGCGGCACGCACATCATCGTGCCGGGGGCGACGCTGCCGCTCGTCGCCGGGGTGATCGCCCCGGCCGGCGGCGGCCGGACGATCTTCGTGCTGCCGTGGCTCGGCCAGACCCTGATCGGCACCACGGACAACGACTACGAAGGCGACCTCGAACGGGTGCAGCCGGCCGCGGAGGACGTCACGTACCTGCTCGACGCGGTGAACGCGTTCTTCGCGACCGCGCTCGAGCCAGGCGACATCGCGGGCGCATACGCGGGCGTGCGCCCGCTGATCTCCACCGGCGATCCGCGCAAGTCGGTCGACATCTCGCGCAAGGCCGAGCTGTACGAGACGTCGAGCGGCATGGTCACGATCACGGGCGGCAAGCTGACCACCTGGCGGCGGATGGCGAAGATGACCGTCGACCGGATCGTCGAGCGCGAGGGCCGCGACGCGCCGTGCCAGACGCACCAGGTGCCGCTGGGGATGGCGGTCGAGCCCGACGACCTCCCGCGCGTGCCGGGGGTGCCCGACGACGCCTACGACCAGCTCGCCCACCGCTACGGCCACGCCGCGCACGAAGTGCTGCGCCTCGCGGCCGAGCGGCCGGAGCTGGCGGCGCCCATCCAGGCCGGGATGCCCGACCTGCTGGCCGAGGCCGTGTACGCGGCGCGGCGTGAGCAGGCGCTCACCGTGGGAGACGTGCTGCTGCGGCGCACGCGGCTCGCGCTCACGGCGGCCCGCGACGTCTGCGCCGCGGACGCCGCCGCGCCGCAGCGGGTCGCCGACGCGCTGGCCGCCGAGCTCGGGTGGGACGCCGGACGGAGCGCGCGCGAGGCCGACGCGTTCCGGGCCGAGGCGGCTGCCGAAGGCGTCGTCGTCGCTGCGGGCCGGTAGCCCGCTGCTCCGTGTACTAGGTTGCACGCCGCGTATGAGAAGTCTCGCCCCGTTCGCCCTCTCGCTCGTGCTCACGCTGGCGCTCGCTCCCGAGGCCGGCGCGCGCTGGTTCGCCGCCGAGGCGGTCGACGGGCGGGGAGCGATCGGGGGCCCTGCGGTCGATCTCGCCCGCGAGCAGGGCGGCGGGCTCGTCTACGTCAAGAGCGGGCGCGCCTGGCTCTCACGCCTGACGCGGGGCGCGTGGACCACGCCCGTCGCGATCAGCGGCGCGGGCACGACGGAGGCGGTCGTCACGGCCGGCGAGAAGGGCAGGCTGGTGGTCGCCTGGGTGCAGGGCGGCGTGGTCTACGGCGCGCGAGTCGGCTCGCCGCCGGTCGCGCTCTCGACGGGAACCGGAGCGGCGGACCTCGCGATCGACATCGGCGTGAACGGCGTCGCCTACGTTGTGTGGGGGCAGAACGGCGACGTCCGCGCCGCCCGGCTCGACACCGCCTGGAGGACAGTGCCCGCGCCGCTCGACATCGACCCGGCGCATAGCGCGGGCACCGGAACATCGCGCCCGCGCGTCACGGTCGCCGCCGACGGCAGCGCCGTCGTCGTGTGGGGCGAGGCGCTGCCGGACGGCCGCACGCACGTGTTCGCCCGCCGCGTCTACGGCACCACGCTGTCCGTGCTGCCGCAGGACGCCACGCTGCAGGCCTTCGAGGGCGGCGCCGGCGGCGCGGCCGACTCGCCCCAGGTCGACGTCGAGTTCGACCGCTCGTATGCCTGGGTCGCGTTCCGCCAGACGATCGGCGGCCGCTCGCGCACGATCGCCCGGCGCCTGCGGGCGTCGACCTTCGAGGCGCCGTTCGCGCTCGATCGCGGCATCGCGAGCGCGCAGCCCCACCTGTCGATGAGCTCGGGCGGCATCGGGCACGCGGTGAGCGTGACCGCCGGCGGCCTCCTGTACGGCGCCCGCCTGCGCGACGACGTGTTCGGGGCCGCGGCCCGCAGCGACCGCGCGGGCGCGGTGTCCGAGGCCGCGGTCGCGACCTCCGAGCGCAACGACTCGGTGCTCGTGTGGCGCGCCGGCGCCGTCGTCCGCGGCCGGCTCGCGCCCGAGCGCGGGCGGCTCGGCGGCGAGGCGGTGCTGTCTCGGTCGTCGCTCGGCGCGGCGGTTGCCGGCGAGCCGTCGGTGTCGTCGAACCGGGTCGGCGACGTAGCGGTCGCCGTCCTTCAGGGCGCCGCCGGCCAGCGCTCCGTGGGCGTCGCCATGTTCGATCACCCGCCGAGCCGCCCGACGCTGCGTTCGGTCCGGCGCGACGCCGGGCCGCGCCCGCTGATCCGCTGGACGCCCGGGCAGGAGTTCGTCGGCCCGCAGCGCTTCCGCGTGCTGGTCGACGGCCGCGTGGTCAAGACGACGCCGCGCCGGACGTTCCGGCTCAAGCGGGTGAGCGGCGGGACGCACACGGTGCAGGTCGTCGCCGTCGACCGCCGCGGCCAGCGCTCGCCGGTCAGCCGCCGCGTCACGTTCCGGGTGGGCGGATGAGCGCGGCGACCGTCCTACGACTGCGCGACCGCGTCCTCGATCTCGGGCCGCGGCCGCTGCTGATGGGGATCGTGAACGCGACGCCCGACTCGTTCACGGACGCCGGCGACCATCCGACGCTCGACGCCCGCGTGGAGCTCGGGGCGGCGCTGCTCGAGGCGGGTGCGGACCTGCTCGACGTCGGCGGCGAGTCGGCGCGGGGGGACCGTCCCGCGACGGCCGCGGCCGAGGAGCTCGAGCGCGTGGTGCCGCTGATCGTGCGGCTGAGCGGCGAGCTGGGCGCGCTCGTGTCCGTGGACACGTACAAGGTGGAGGTGGCCGAGGCGGCGATCGCCGCCGGCGCCGTGCTCGTCAACGACGTGTCCGGGCTGCGCGACCCGCGGATGGCCGACCTGTGCGCCCGCACCGGCGCCGGGCTCGTGCTGATGCACACGCGCGTGGCGCCGAAGGGCACGCTGCTGGAGCCGGGCCGCTACGACGACGTGGTGGCCGACGTCGCAGGCTTCCTGCGCGAGCGGATCGACACCGCGATCGAGCACGGCGTCGCGCCCGAGCAGCTGATCCTCGATCCCGGACCCGACTTTGCGAAGACTCCTGCGCAGACGCTGGCGGTGCTGCGCGCGCTCGGCGAGCTGCACGCGCTGGGGCGCCCGCTGCTCCTCGCCGTCTCCAACAAGGACTTCGTCGGCGCGCTCACCGGCCGCGGACCGCGCGAGCGGCTCGCCGGCACGCTGGCGGCCGTCGCCCACGGGGTCGACGCCGGGGCCCAGGTCCTGCGCGTGCACGACGTCGCGGCGGTCACCGACTTCCTGCGCGTGCAGGCGGCGCTGCGCGGCGAGGTCGAGCTGGCGGCCGAGGCGGGGCTGACGCCGGATCGCTTCCCACCGGAGGATCACTCGCTAGGCTGAACGGTGCAACGGGTTGCCGGCTGCTGCGCACAACGCGCCGGATGCCAACCGACCACCGCTATAGAGGAGGACGCAGATGTCCACCGTTCTTGACCGCTCCGAGCTGGAGCAGAGCCCGCTCGCCGACCTTCACCTGCTCGCCAACGAGCTCGGGGTCGACGGCTACCGCCGCCTGCGCCGCGAGGACCTGATCGACGCGATCGGCGCCCGCCAGTCCGGTGCCGAGCCCGCTCAGGCCGAGGAGGCCGAGGAGGCCGAGGAGGCCGAGGTCGTCGACACCGTCGAGGCCGCCGACGCCCCGGAGGCCACCGACGAGGAGGACGAGGGCGCCCGCCGCCCGCGCCGCGGACGCCGCGGAGGCCGGGGCCGCGGCCGCCGCGCCGAGGAGGGGGCGACCGACGAGGACGCCGGCGATGACTCCGACGCCGAGGCCGCCGCCGACAAGTCCGTCGATGGCGTCGTCGAGCTGCTCGCCAACGGCTCCGGCTTCATCCGGCTCTCACCGCCCGACCCGACGGACGACGACGTCTACATCTCCGCGGCGCAGGTCAAGCGCTGCGAGCTGGTGTCCGGCGACCGCATCGGCGGCCCGCTGCGCGCCCCGCGCCGCTCGGAGCGCTTCCCGTCGCTGGTCCGGGTCGACACGATCAACGGCCGCCCCGCCGACGAGGTCGCCGAGGGCACGCGCTTCGAGGACCTGCCGGCCGAGTTCCCGGCCGACCGCTTCGAGCTCGGGTCCGAGGATCCGACCGTGAAGGCGATCGAGTGGCTGACGCCGTTCGGCAAGGGCTCGCGCGTCGTGCTCGCCGGTCCGGCGCGGTCCGGCAAGACCGAGGCGCTGCGCCGCCTCGCGGGCGCGCTCGCGGGTCTCGACGGCCTCGACGTCTCGCTCGTGCTCGCCGGCGTCCGCCCGGAGGAGATCGGCGAGTGGCGCGAGGGTCCGGTCGAGCCGGGCACCGCGCTGTCGTTCGGCGCCCCGACCGACGCTCAGGCGCAGGCCGTCGAGCAGGCGATCGAGCTCGGCCGCCGTGTCGCGGCCCGTGGCGGCGACGCGGTGGTGCTGATCGACACGCTCGAGCACCTGCCGCCGCACGCCGCCCGCCGGGCGCTCGCGGCCGCGCGCAACATCACGGACGGCGGCTCGCTGACCGTGATCGCCACCGCGCCGGCGCCCGTCGGCGGCGAGACGACCGTC
Organism: uncultured Solirubrobacteraceae bacterium; assembly: GCA_963806395.1. Classification (GTDB taxonomy): domain Bacteria; phylum Actinomycetota; class Thermoleophilia; order Solirubrobacterales; family Solirubrobacteraceae; genus DASSUW01. Next base: position 117,878 of record CAWDYI010000001.1, read on the forward strand.
GCCACGCTCGACGCCGAGCGCACCGCACGCGGCCAGTTCCCGGCGCTCGACCTCACCCGCTCGGGCGTCCTGCGCCCCGAGCGCCTGGTCGGCGAGGCGGGCGCCGAGGCGATCGCCAAGGCGCGGGCCGACCAGCCCGCCTAGGGCGGGCACCAGTTTCCGGCGGCTGCGCTACTTGCGCAGCCGCAGCGTGCTGACGACTCCTCCGTGGTCAGACGGCCAGAGGCCCGACGCGGTCCTCTGCTGCGGTCGTCGCCCGTCACGGTCGCCTTCAGCGTCTTCAGGCGCGGCTTGCTGAGGACGTGGTCGACGGTGTGGTCGAAGATCGCGTTCGGATCGAAGAGGCTGTCGTAGCAGCAGCTCTGGACCGCGCCGTTGTCGTGCATCCCGAAGCCGGCCAGCGCCAGGAAGGCGAGATCGTCGCCGGGCTGCTCCGGCTCGTTGTGCCGGGCGATCCCGGAATTGAGATCGCCGACCAGGATCACCTGTGTGCCGGTCTTGAGCGGCCCGGTGGTCAGCTCCTTCGCCTGCGCCTCCCGGATCGCGGGGTCGCCGAACGCCTCGAGGTGGGTGTCGACGAAGCGGAAACGGCTCTTCTTCGCATTCTTGCCCTTGCCCTTGATGCTGGCCTCGACCGACGCCCAGCCGCGATCGACGGGGATCGGGAGGCCGCCGACGTTGGGCTCGTACCGGGTGTCGAAGTGGCCCTTGCGGGTCTTGCCGAGTTTGAGCTTGCTCCCCTTCCTGACCAGGATCACGTCGCGCATCGTGAGCCTGACGTCGAAGTCCGCGCCGAGCGCGGCCAGGGGACCGGTGCCGGTCTGGTCCGAGCCATCCTCGTCGACGGGCAGCTCGGCGTCGAACTCGTTCTGCACGACGACGACCCTGTACTTCGCACCCACCGCTTCATCTGCCGGCGCAGGAGCGCCAGGAAGTCCTGTTCGACTTTCGTGGCCGGTGTAGCGGTCGGCAGCGGGCTGATCGGCGGCGCGCCGCCGTCCGACGGCGTCTGCTTACGCCACAGCGCCACCTCTTGGAGCCCGACCAGGTCCGCCTTCGAGCGCTTGATCTCGCGCGCGAGCGGCACGGCGCGCTGCGCAAATCGCGTGCGCTGGACCTCGTTCCAGATCACGCCGGCACCGTCGATGGCACCCGGGATGCTCGTCGCCGCGAGCGCAGGCGAGAGATCGGCGCCCAGGAACACGTTCCGGGTCATGACCGTGATCTTGGGGCCCTTCTTCTTGGCGTCGGCGGCGGCGGGGATCGCCATCGCGGCCACGGCGACCACGGCGAGTCCGAGCGCGGCCTTCCTGCCAAGGCGCGGGGACCAGGCGCGGGGGTGATTTCTGATGTGCGGCATGTCGCGCACAGGGTACGACCCGTGCGGCCGACCGGGCTGGCTATTGGTCCAGTCGGGCCTAGCTCCGCGAGTACGCCACGCGCTGCCAGTTCGGCTCGGGCGAGAGCTCGATCGGCTCGTGGTCGTGCTCGGGCTGCACGTACCCGAACGTGTTCGTCACCTCGTCGAACACGACGTCGAGCTCGCCCTCCTTCACGCGCTGGTCGAGCCAGGCGGAGCGGAACACGAGGCGGCGCAGCCAGTGCACGAGTGACCGGTCCGCCGGGCCGACGAGCTCCGGCCAGCAGTCGTTCACATGCTCGCCGAGCCGCGAGGCCGGATCCTGGATCTCGCCGTTGACGGCGAGGTTCACGAGATCCTCGAGCTCGGTCGGGTCGAGCCGCCCGCCGACGAAGCCGAGCTTGCGGGCGGCCTGCTCCACGCGCTCGGAGAAATCACGCTCGTTGAACGTGAATCGGAGCTCGCCATACTCGAGAACGTAGTCCTGTCCGGAGTCGTAGTTGCCGCGGCGCATCGGGTCCATGGTTGATCGGCCCGGAGGTCCCGCCCGGGGCGTCTGCATCTTAGGCCCGAGTCCTGCCTCGGCGCCGCTCATGGGACGAATCTTTCACTCCGCGCAGCGCTCGCGCAGGTCGAACGCCCGCACGGCGTCCGCTGCCTCGTCCGGCCAGTCGAAGAAGCGCTTGTTCACGCACCGGAAGTCCTCCAGCCCGCGCCCGTCGTAGGCCTGCTCGACGGTGAACTGGCAGCGCCGCAGCGGAGCGTTGGCCAGCCGCACCGTGCCGAATCCCGCGCGCGTGCGCTCGGCGTCGCGGAACATCTCGACGTCGATCTCGGTGGCGAACACCTGCTGCAGGCAGCCCATGTACCGGCGGCCGGTGAGCGGGTCGTCGTACGCGTAGAGATTGGGACACGAGTTGGCCACGCACGTGGCCGGCGCGATCACGCGGTCGCAGAACGTCGAGCAGCGTCTGCACTCGTTGATCTCTGTGCGACGGACGATCCGCGCCATTGCGGAAGTCTATGCCTGTAGGGGCTCAGGCTGCGAGCGGACGTTCGTCCGCCGGAGTCACGCCGACGACGGTCAGCACGGCGTCGACGATCGCGGGATCGAACTGGGTGCCGGCGCAGCGCACCAGTTCCGCGGCGGCGGCCCCGGCGGGCATCGCCCCGCGGTACGGGCGCGAGGTCGTCATCGCGTTGTACGCGTCGCAGCAGCAGACGATCCGAGCCTCGAGCGGGATCGTCGCGCCGGCCAGGCCGTCTGGATACCCGCCGCCGTCCCATCGCTCGTGCGACCCACGCACGATCGCGCCGACCTCGCTCATGAAGCCTCCGACGCTGTCCAGCATGCGCTGGCCTTCGATCGTGTGCGTGCGCATCACCCGCCACTCGGCGTCGCTGAGCGGCCCGGGCTTGTTGAGGATCTCGTTCGGGATCGAGACCTTGCCGACGTCGTGCAGCAGGGCGCCGAACTCGACGTTGCGCCGGCGCCGGGCGTCCAGGCCGAGCTGGTCCGCGACGGCGGTCGCGAGCTCGACGACGCCGCGCGTGTGCCTGCCGGTGTACGCGTCGTCCTCGTCGACGAGCTCGGCGAGGACCAACGCGGTGCCGCGGTAGGCGCCGTTGAGCTCCGTAAGCTGCTCGAGGCGCGTGCGGCGCTCGGCGGCGAACACGGCCAGGACGCCGAACAGCGGGATCATCAGGACGAGGTACCACGGGGATTCGCCGATCGCGAGGGCGGCAAGGAGGCCGACCGGCGCGAGCGCGATGTCGACCAGATAGACCTCGTACGCCTCGCGGAGCTGCTCGGCCGCCGTCGCACACGTCGTGAGCCGTTGCCACAGCATGGAGATCGCGAAGTCCGTGCCGATCTGGGCGGCGAGCATCGCGACCAGCAGCACGACGCCTGCCTGCGCCGGGCCGGGCATGCCTGAGAGCGCGTAGACGGCAACCGGGCCGACCGTGAACCACGCGTTGCCGGGGGACACCAGCAGGCGGCCCGGTGCCGTGCGGCCGCGCAGCACGTCCGGCACGCGCGAGGCGACGATCCCCACCGCCATCGCGACCGGGACCAGCCACGGGGGCAGCAGAAAGATGGTTGGGACGAGCGCGAGCTGGACCGGCGCCGTCCAGCCGAGCGGGAGGTCGAAGCGCGCGGCGTGGGCGAGCGCGATCAGCGTCACGCACAGCGCGACCATCAGCGGGTCTGCTGACCTGGCGTCCGGGGCCAGGACATACAGCGCCACGACCGCAGCGACGAGGCCGGCGAGGATCAGCAGCTCCGCGCGGAGCTCGCCCCGGGTCGGGCGCGCCTCGTCGACGGCGAGCGCCTCGTCGGCGGGGGTGGCGTTGGTCAGCGTGAGCGGAGGCATGGGCAAGCGGCGAGCCGTGGTCGGCTCTGCCGGGAAATCGGCTGTTTCGGGGCGCGCTTGAGCCTCATCGCCGCTACGACGTCCGTCCGCTCGCCTCCAGCGCGCCACATTGACGCCGATGGCAAGGGTCAGAGCGTCACATCGAGCAATCCAGGGACGGAACCCATGCTTCTCTTCAAGTGCACCAGGCGGGCCGGCTGGCTCGTAGGCGCGACCCTCGCCCTCACGGCGCCGGTTGCCCACGCCGGCGATACGAAGCCCGACAAGGCGGAGAAGCCTGCGAAGGTCGTCGGCAAGGCCGAGACCAAGCCGGGAGCCCTTGCTCCGGCGAAGAACGCCGCGTGCGCCGAGCGGACGTTCACCAAGGTGTTCTCCCCGTGGCACGACCGGGCGCTCTACACGCTCGCGGAGGGTGGCGACTTCGAGGCGCAGGCCGCGGGCTGGACGCTCGCCGGGCCGACGTCGATCGCGGCCGACAGCTCGCCGTTCCTGCTCGGCGCCACGCTCGGCATGTCGTCGCTCGAGCTGCCGGCCGGGGCCTCGGCGGTCAGCCCGCCGATCTGCGTCACCCGTGGGTTCCCCAGCTTCCGGCTCCTGGCGAGGTCGGTGAGCGCCGATCAGGGCGTCGTCCGCGTCCAGGTGCTCTACGCCACGGGCAAGCCGAAGTTCGCCGGCCGGATCCGGCCGGGTGCCGAGTGGGCGCCCACCCGCAAGATCTCGCTCGCGCAGGGGCGCTTCCGCGTCCGCCACGGTGCCTCCACGTTCGTGCGGCTGCGGTTCGCGGCCACCGAGGGCAGCGTCCGGCTCGACGACGTCTACGTCGACCCCCGCTACAACCGCTAGCACTGCCGTCCGGCGTGGCGAATACCGCCCGCCGGCCGTTGCGGCTCAACGTTCGTCCACCACATTCGCCGGATGCGGATCGGCGCCGATAGCTGTAATGACAAGGCAGTCACGCTCGAGGGGAAAGGAATCCCATGCACCGCATCATTCGCTCGACGCTGGTCCGGTGCACCGTTGCCGTCAGTGCAGCAATGGCCCTCACGGCCCCCGCCGCCAACGCGGCGACGATCGCGGGCGCCGAGGCGGCCTGCGCTCCCCGTGCGTTCACCACCGTCTTCGCGAAGTGGAGCGACTCCGCGCTCTACACGCTGGCGCCGGGTGGCAGCTTCGAGTCCACGGCCACCGGCTGGACGCTCACCGGGCGCGCAGCGGTCGTGGCCGGGAGCTCACCGTTTGCGACCGGCAAGTCGTCGCTGTCGCTGCCCGCCGGCGCGTCGGCTCTGAGCGGACCGATCTGCGTCGAGAAGGGGTACCCGAGCTGGCGCTTCGCCGCGCGGTCGGCGGGCGGCGGCAGGCTGGCCGTCGAAGTCATCTACCCGCTGAAGGCGAAGGAGTCCGCCGCGTTCACTCCGCGCGCAGCGTGGAGTCTGACCCCGGTGCTCAGGTTCTCGCAGGGCCAGTTCGGCGCCGGCGCGGCATACATCCGGCTGCGAATTCACCGCGTCGGTGGCGACCGTGGGCGTCGACGACGTCTACGTCGACCCGCGCTACAACCGCTAGGCGCGGGGGCCGAGGTTTGGTCGCGCCGTCCTAAGGGACGGCATGCGCCGCCGACCCCACGACCATCCTGCTGGTCGAGGACGACCCGGTCCTCCGCACCTTCCTCGCCGACAACCTGACGCGCCGACGGCTACGAGCTGCTCGTGGCCGACTCGCTGCGCGACGGCCTGCGCGCAGCTCGAGTACCGGCGACCCGACCTCGCGATCGTCGACCTCGGGCTGCCCGACGGCTCGGGGCTCGAGCTGATCGCGCGGGTGCGCGCGGCCGACGGCGTCGCGTCGCGGCTCGACCCGACGCTGCCGCTGGTGGTCCTCTCGGGCCGCGCGACCGAGCTCGACCGCGTGCGCGGGTTCGAGCGCGGCGCCGATGACTTCGTCGCCAAGCCGTTCTCGTACGGCGAGCTGCGGCTGCGCTCGCCGCGGTGCTGCGCCGCACGCGCGAGCGCCGCGGCCGCGGGCGCCTGCGCGTCGGCGAGCTCGAGATCGACCCGGCGTCGCGCGAGGTGCGCGCTGCGCGGCCGGCCGGTCGACGCTGTCGCAGAAGGAGTTCGCGCTGCTGCGCGCGCTCGCCGCCGAGCCGACGCGGGTGTTGACGAAGGAGGAGCTGCTGCGCGACGTCTGGGGGTTCCGGTCGCTCGGGCACGACCCGCACGCTCGACTCGCACGCCTGCCGCCTGCGCCACAAGCTCGGCAGCCGGCGGCGATCGGTTCGTCGTCAACGTGTGGGGCGTCGGCTATCGGCTCGTCGACGGCCCGGTGGCGGACGAGGCGCGCGGCGTGACCGCCGCTGGCTCGCGCTGCTCGCGTCGCCGGCGCTGGGGGCGCTGACTGCGCGCTGCACCTGCGCGCGCCGCGCAGCGGCTCGTGCTCGTCGGCGCGCGCCGGCCACGAGGTGCGCGGCCCGCTGTGCGCGGCGCGGCTGGGCCTGGACGGCGCTGCGAGCGGGCCGGCCGCGCGTGCGACGCGATCGACCTGGAGCTGCGGCGCGCCGCGCTGGCGCTCGACGACCTCTCGCGGCGCCGCGCGCGGCCGGCGCGCGCGGCGAGCGGCTGGAGGCGGTCGACGTCGGCCGCCTGCTGGCCGACGCCGAGCGCGCCTGGCGCGCGCTGGCCGCGGCGTACGGCGCCGCGCTGCGCGATCGACGGCGGCCGCGCCGGCGTCGTCGGCGATCGCCTGCGCCTCGCGCAGGCGTGCGGGAACCTCGTCGCGCAACGCGGTCGAGCACGGCGGCGGCCGCGTCCGCGTGCGCGCGCGCGCGGCCGGGAGGCGCGTCCGCGTCGAGGTGGCCGACGCGGCCCGGGCCTGCCGGCGCCGGTCGCCGGCGCTCGTCGGCGCGCGCGCGCGGCCGGCGGCCGGCGCGGGCACGGGCTGGCGATCGCCGCGGAGATCGCGGACCGCCACGGCGGCCGGCTCTGCGTCCGCGCCCGTCCGCCCGCCGGCGCGCGGCTCGTGCTCGACTCTGCCCGAGGCGCCGGCTGACGTGGGCCGGCGGCGCGGCGACGCTGCTGCTCGGGCTCGCGCTCGTGCTCGGTGCGCTCGCCGCCTCGGACGTCGCGCGCCGCGAGGCGGCGCTGCGCGACCAGGTCGGGCCGGCCGTGGCCGTGCTCGTCGCCGCGCGCCCGCTGGACGCCGGGCGGCGGCTCGCGCCCGAGCGACCTCGCGACCCGGCGGGTGCCCGACGCGGTTCGCGTCCGCGGGCGGGGTGCCGGCGCCAGAGCTGGTCCTCGGGCAGCGGCTTGCGGTTCCGCTGCCGGCCGGCGCGCCCGTCGGCGCGCACCTGCTCGCGCGGACGCCGGCCGCCCCCGGCGCCACGGTCCGCCGCGGGCGAGCGAGCGGTGGAGGTGATCGCCGGCCGCGGCGCAGATCGCGCCGCGGGAGCGAGGGTGGACGTCCTCGTGACCCGCGAGCGCGGCCGGGGTGGCGACACCGAGCTGGCGCTCGAGGACGTCGAGGTACTCGCGACGCGTTCGGCGCCCGCGCGTGACGGCGCGGGCCCGCAGGTGTCGGCGACGCTGCGGGTGACGGTCCGACCAGGCGGTCTTCCTCGCCGCGGCGGGAGCCTTCGCGCGCGAGATCGGCCTGCTGGTCCGCGCGCCCGGGCGACCACCGGCTCGCGGGCCGGGCGACCGTGGACGCCGGTTCGGCGCTCACTCAGTCCGGTGATTAGTACTCCGATGCAGCAACCGACTCCCGCGGGAGAGCATGAGCGCCTGGCGCTCCTCGCGGGGGACTGGGAGGGTGACGAGCGGATCCACCCGACGCCGTTCGATCCGGACGGCGGCCCTGCTCAGGGCACCTGGCGGGCGCGGATGGGGCTCGGCGGGTTGTGCCTGATCGCCGACTACGAGCAGCGGCGCGGCGGCGCCGTCAACTTCGAGGGTCACGGCGTCTACAGCTGGGACTCGCGGATGCGCTGCTACACGCTGCACTGGTTCGATTCCGTCGGCGTCGCGAACGGCGAGCCCTCGTTCGGCATCTGGGACGGCGACTGCCTCACGTTCAGCCACGAGAGCGCCGCGACCGGCGCCAGCCGCCAGGTCTACGAGGCGTCCGGCGAGAGCTTCCGGTTCCGCCTCGAGACGTCATCGGACGGCGTCGAGTGGCTCACCTTCCTGGAGGGCGAGTACCACCGGAGCTAGGGGGGCGAGGACGCCCGGCGGCGCCCTCTGGTGGGGATGCACGACCTGGACGCCCTGGCCGCCGACCTGCGTGACCGGCTGCTCGCCGACGCGGGCGACCCGGTCGCTCCGGGCACCGACGCGACGGAGCGGATCCGGGCGCTCGTGGACCGCGAGGCGGCTGTGCTCGACGCCGGCGCGCGGGCGGAGCTGGTCGCGGCGGATCGCCGAGCGCGCGTTCGGCCTCGGGCCGCTGGAGCCGCTGCTCGGCGATCCGGCGGTCGAGGAGGTGATGGTGTGCGGCACGGCGCCGGTGTGGATCGAGCGCGGCGGCCGGCTGGAGCGCACGGCCGTCCGGTTCGCGCGCGAGCGCGACCTGCGCGACGCGATCGAGCGGATCCTGGCGCCGCTGGGGCGACGCGTCGACGAGGCGGAGCCGCTGTGCGATGCGCGCCTGCCGGACGGCTCGCGCGTGAATGTCGTGATCCCGCCGCTGGCGCTCGACGGACCGGTGCTGACGATCCGCCGCTTCCGGCGCCGCGGCTTCACGGCCGACGAGCTGGTCGCGAACGGGACGCTCACGCAGCCGCTGCTCGACTTCCTCGCGCGCGCCGTGCGTGCGCGAGCGAGCGTGCTGGTGTGCGGCGGCACCGGCTCCGGCAAGACGACGACGCTGAACGCGCTGTCGAGCTTCATCGGCGCCGGCGAGCGCGTGGTGACGATCGAGGACGCGGCGGAGCTGCGGCTGCGGCAGCCACACGTGATCCGGCTCGAGGCGCGGCCGCCGAACCTCGAGGGCCGCGGCGAGGTGACGATCCGGCGGCTCGTGCGAAACGCGCTCCGAATGCGGCCGGATCGCATCGTCGTGGGCGAGGTCCGCGGCGCGGAGGCGCTCGACATGCTGACCGCGCTGTCGACCGGTCACGACGGCTCGTTGTGCACGATCCACGCCGGCACGCCGGCGGAGGCGTTGCGGCGTGTCGAGACGCTCGCGCTGATGGCCGGTCTCGGGCTCCCGCACGCGGCGCTGCGCGAGCAGGTGGCCGACGCGTTCGACCTCGTCGTGTGCCAGGCGCGTACGGCGGACGGCGCGCGGCGCGTCGTCGGCGTGGCAGAGGTCGTCCGCGTCGCGGGCGGCCCAGCGGCCCGCGAGCTGTACGCGTGGCGCGGCGGCCGCGGCCACTGGCGCGCCGTCCTCAGCGATGCGCTCGCCGCGCGGCTGGCGGCCGCATGAGCGGCGCGGCAGCGCTCGCCTTCGGCGCGGCCGCGGCCGGCGTGTTCGGCGCGTGGGACGCGCTCGCCGCGATCGAGCGGTCGCGCATCCTCGCGGCGCTCGGGCGAGCGGTCGAGCCGCTCGCACGCGCCGGCCGCGAAGGACGTGAGCCGACGCGCCCGGAGCGGCGCCGGCTGGCGCTGCTCGCCACCGGCGCGCTGACCGCCGCCGGCTGGCTGATCGGCGGTCCGGCGCTCGGCGCCATCGCGGCCGTCGCGGGCCCCGCGGTCGTGGTCGCGGCAGTGCGTACGCGCCGCCGCCGGTACGCGCGCGAGCTTCGGAGGGGCGCGGCGGGCACCGCCCGCGCGCTGGCGGACGCGGTCGCTGCCGGGCACTCGGTCCGCGGCGCGATGGCGGTGGCGGCCGACGGCGCCACCGGCCCGGTCGGCCACGAGCTGCGGACCGCCGCCCGAGCGCTCGCGCTCGGCGACCCGACGGCAGCCGTGATCGAGCGTCTGCGCCGCCGCGCGAGCGATCCGGCGTGGGACGCGATCGTGGCCGGGATCCTGCTCCAGCGCGATGCCGGCGGCGACCTCGCCGGCCTGCTGCGCGACCAGGCGGCGGCGCTCGAGGCGGCGGAGCGGATCGAGCGCGACGCCCGCGTCGCGACCGCTCAGGCGCGCTTCACCGCGCGGCTCGTCCTGCTGCTGCCGGCCGGCGCGGCGCTGCTCGCCGAGCTGGCGAGCCCGGGCCTGCTGACCGGACTCGTCGACCATCCGCTGTCCGTCTGGCTCGTGGCGATGGCGGCCGTCCTGCAGGTGACGGCGATCCTCGCGGTCGCGCGGTTGGCGCGCTCGCGATGACACGCTCCGTGCTGCTCGCCGCCGCCGCCGGTGCGCTCGCGGCCCCCGCCGTGATCGAGCTGATCACGACGCTCCGCCGGCCGCGGCGTCTGCGGGCCGCGCCGGCGGGCGTCGCCGCCCTCGCCGGATCGGGCGCGGGTTCGGCTGGCGACCGCCGCGCGGCCTGGCGGCGCGGATCGCCGCTGCCGGGCTCGACACCGCCGTGGGCGACGTGATGGCCGTGAAGGCGGGAGCTGCGCTCGCCGGGCTGGCCGGCGCGGTCGCGCTGCTGCCCGCCGCGCCCGGCCGGACCGGCTTCGCGCTGCTCGCCGCGGGCCCGGCCGCGGGCTTCCTGGCGCCCGACGCGGCGCTCCGGCGCCGCGCTCGCCGCCGGGCGCGGGCGATCGAAAGCGAGCTCGCGGACGTCCTCGACCTTCTGCGCGTCTCGGTCGCCGCCGGGCTCGCGCCAAGCCGCGCGCTCGCCGAGGTCGGCCGCCGGCACCCGGGGGTGCTGGCCGCCGAGCTGCGCCGCGCGGCCGCACACGCCGCGCTGGGCGTGCCGCGCGAGACGACCTACGCCCGGCTCGAGGCGCGCTGCCAGGCGGCGGGCGTGCCGGCGCTCGTGGCGGCGCTGCGCCGCGCCGACCGCCACGGCGCGCCGCTCGCCTCCGCGCTGGCCGCCGAGACCCGCGCCGCGCGGGCCCGCGCCGCGCAGCGCGCCGCCGAGGCGGCCGCGCGGGCCGCCCCGCAGATCCAGCTCGTCGTCGCGTTGCTGCTCGTCCCGGCGGTGCTGCTGCTGGTCGCGGCCGCGTTGCTTCCGGCGATCGTCCCGGCCTAGCCGCCCAGACTCACTTCAGCCCGGCGACGATCCGCACCTTCGCGCGGCCGCCGCTGCCCTCCGCGCCCATCGCGATCACGTCGTACGGCTCGAGATACGGCTTCGCCTCGTCCCAGCTGGCATCGGTCTCACCGCTCGAGTCGACGAGCGAGACGATCGACGGCATCGAGAGCAGCAGGCCGGGCTCGAGGTCCTCGAGCGCGTCCTTCGCCTGACCGTAGATGTCGGCGTCGCCGAGCTTGTCGGCGGGGGAGAGCGCCTGGGCGGCGGCGTCGTCGCCGTAGGCGATGACCACCTTGCCGTTCCCGCGCGCGAACACGATCGGCTTCGGCACCGTCCCGTCCGAGATCGAGAACGCGGCGTCGGCGCCATCGATCTTGACCGGCTTGGCGTCGACGCCGGCCTCGGACTGCAGGAGCCCGACGAGCTTGCCGAAGCCCGTCGCCGCCTTCTCCTCGTCGGTGACCTGGATCACCGCGCCGCCGTCGAGCTCGGCGATGCTGTCCCCGCGGACGAAGAAGGCGACGTCGCCGATCCAGCTGAGCACGTCGTCGTCCAGGTCGATCCCGTAGCGCTGGCGCAGCTGGCCCTCGAGCGCGGCACCGCCGAGCGCGCCGGCGAACTGGTCGAGCGTGACGCGCAGCGACTCGCCGTACTTCGGTGAGCCGAACGCGCCCCACGTGTCGCCGGGCAGCTCCTTGATCAGCGGGGTGCTCGCGCCCGTCGTCAGGTTGCCGAGCGCGCCGAGCGACTTCGCGCCCGAGAAGTCGACGTTCATGTCGAGCGCGAGCCGGTCACCGTCGGCCGCGAACGAGCCCATCAGCGGGCCGAGCTTCTCGAACGGCACGAGCTGCTCGAACTGGCGCAGCTGCTCCGCGCCGTTCGGCTCGCTCTCGAAGCCGAGCTTGATCAGCGCCTGGAAGTCGACGTAGAAGTGCCCGAGGCGGTCGTCCTCGAGGCTGTCCGCCCCGTCGGTGTAGCGGTCCGCGTCGGCGAGCGGCTTGCCGTCCTTCAGCGTGTCGAGCGTGCGCTTGAACTCCGCCTCCGGGCCCGCGATCAGGAAGCCGTCGGTCGCGCCGATCGCGTCGCCGTCCTCGTCGACCTGATAGTCGGTGCCGGCGTGGGAGCGCTTGGTCATGCGGTCGCCGCTGCTCTTGCGCGCCTTCTCGACCGCCGCGATCGCGGCGTCTTCGTCGGTCGTCGCGATGATCGCCGCGCCCGTGGCGTCGCCGTCCTCGTCGGTCGTGTCGGCGAACCACGCGCCCGCGCGCTCGCCGAGCCACGGCTCGATGTCCTTCTCGTAGTCGAGCTTCGTGTCGCCGTCCTCCTTCAGCGCCATGTCGAGGAGCTCGGAGATCTTGCCCGACGGGTCGTCGGTGCTCAGGACCTTGCCGGCGGCGTCCAGCGCGTCCTCACGCAGGTCTCCCTCCGGCCGCACGACGGCCTCGAGGTAGAACGGCGCGTTGGCTGGGACAGCCGTCGCCGGATCTCCTTCGCCGCCGGCGGCGCCGCTTCCACAGGCGGCCACGAACGCGGCTGAGAGGGCGAGTGCGGCGAGCGAGGCGGCACGGAACATGGGTTCGAGGGTCCTTCCCTGGCTGACGGTTCCGCGTGTCTCCCACGCGGCCCCACAAGGCTACGTGGAAGGTCGAATACCCCGCAAGTGGTGTTGCAAACGGCGCGGATGCAATCGGACGTGCAAGTTCTCGCGTCCCGTGCACGGTCCCGCCCGTCGATGGTTGTCGCCTGCATATCCCCATTTTCCTGAACTGCGGGGTGACGGGATTCAAGTCACGTGGGGCAGATGACGAGATTTGTGTTGCAGAGTGGGACAGTGTGGGGTACGTTGCACTATGCGAAGCCGGTCCGGGGTGGCGGGGCTCCTCCCACTCCACCACCCCGGATCGACTGACCACTTCGCAACACAAACCTCGTCGGAACATGAGCCTTGGCCTTCCACGGCACCTTCGAACACTCGCTCGACTCCAAGAATCGGCTGACGGTCCCGTCCCGGTTCCGGTCAGCGCTGTCCGGGAAGGTGTTCCTGGTACGGGGTGTGGATCCCTGCATCTCGCTGTATCCGGAAGCCACGTACACCGGCCTCACGGAGGCTGCGCTGTCCGGGCTGAACCCGTTCTCGCCGCAGGCGCGCGAGCTCAAGCGGATGCTCTACGGCAACGCGACGGACACCGAGCTGGACTCGGCCGGCCGCGTGATGCTGACCCAGCGCCAGCTCGAGCACGCGAGGATCGACCGCGAGGTCGTCATCACCGGCGCCGGCGACTGCCTCGAGCTCTGGGACCGCTCGGCCTGGGAGGCCTACGACCGCGACCTGACCCAACGGGCGCCTGACCTCACCGCATCTCTTGGCCATCCTTCTTGACATGCCGCGCACACACGTCCCGGTTCTTGCGGGTGAGCTGATCGAAGCGCTCGACCCCCGACCCGGGCAGATCGCGATCGACTGCACGCTCGGCGCCGCCGGCCATGCGCGCCTGGTCGCCGACCGCCTCGGTCCCGCCGGCACGCTGATCGCGATCGACCGCGATCCGCTCGCCGAGAAGGCGTTCGCCGAGCTGGCCGCCGACGTGACGTGCGCGACGCGCTTCATCCGCGCCGACTTCGAGCACGGCCTCCGGCAGCTCGCCGAGGAGGGCGTGCGCGCCGACATCGCCTACCTCGACCTCGGCATGTCCTCGATGCAGGTCGACACGCGCGAGCGCGGCTTCTCCTACGCGTACGACGCGCCGCTCGACATGCGGATGGACCCCGACCAGGACCTGACCGCCGCCGAGCTGGTCAACACCTGGGACCGCCGCCGCCTCGCGCGCGTCCTGCGCGAGTACGGCGAGGAGCGCTACTCGGACCGGATCGCCGGCCAGATCGTCCGGCGCCGGCCTCTGGAGACGACCTTCGAGCTCGTCGACGCGATCACCGCCGCGATCCCCGCACCTGCGCGGTTCGCGGGCGGGCACCCGGCGAAGCGCACCTTCCAGGCGATCCGGATCGCCGTCAACGAGGAGCTCGCCCAGCTCGACGCGGCGCTGCCGCTGGCCTGGGACGTGCTGCGCGTCGGCGGCCGCCTGGCCGCGATCTCGTTCCACTCGCTCGAGGACCGGCGCGTGAAGCGCTTCCTGACCGAGAAGGCACGCGGGTGCATCTGCCCGCCCGACCTTCCCGTCTGCGGGTGTGGCCGCACGCCCGAGGCCGAGCCGGTGTTCCGCCGCTCGGTCGCGCCGACGCCCGGAGAGATCGCGGACAACCCACGCTCGAAGTCGGCCCGCCTGCGGGCTTCCCGCAAGCTCAGGGAGGAGCACTAGATGCCACCGCAGACTGCCGCGGCACGCGCTCGGACGCGCCAGGGCGCCGCACGGCCACGAACCCGCCCCGTCGCTCGTCCCGCGCCTCGCCGCGTGTCCGGCCCCCTGCGCCCGGCGCCCGCCGGCGCGCCGCCGCTGCGCCGCGGTGGCACCGGGGCGTTCGAGCGCCTGCGCGCATTGCCCGAGACCCGCGTGGTCGACGGGCTGCTGCGCGGCCGCGTGTGGATCTGGCTGATCGGTCTGCTGCTCGGCGGCATCGTCGCGATGCAGGTGTCGCTGCTCAAGCTCAACGCGGGCATCTCCCGCGCGGTGACGACGGCGGGCACGCTCGAGCGCCAGAACGCGGACATCGAGGCCGACATCGGCCGCCTGTCGGCCGGCGAGCGCGTCCGTGCGGCCGCCATGGCCGAGGGCATGATCACGCCTGCCGCGGGCGACATCGGCTTCCTCCCGGTGCGCCCCAGCCGCGATGCGCGGCTCGCTGCGCGCAGGATGGCGCCGCCGAGCGACGACGCCGCGGCGATCATGGCGAACGGAGGCCGTGAGCCGGGCGTGCTCGCGGTGGCGCCCGCGAGCTCGACGGCGCTCGTCGCGCCGGACACGACCGACACGGCGCCGGTGACGGGCGCCACCACGACGACCACCGACCCGGCGGCGGCCGCGACCCCGCCGGCGGAAACGAACCCGGCGGCTACCACGCCGGTCGAAAATGGGGCGGCCGTCGCGCCCGCCACGGAGTAGCGGGTGCGGCTCATCGAGCGCCGCATCGGCTTCCTCTTCGCCGTATTCCTCGCCCTGCTTCTGATCGGAGGCCTCAAGGCCGCGTGGCTCGGCGTCGTCAAGGCCGGCACGCTCAAGCAGGCCGCCTCCACCCAGCAGAAGGCCGACATCCTCGTCCCCGCCCGCCGCGGCACGATCACGGACCGCGACGGCATCGAGCTCGCGGTGTCCCAGCCCGCGGTGACGATCGCGGTGACCCCGTACCTGATCAAGGATCCGGGCGCCGTGGCCGCGCGGCTATCCGGCCCGCTCGACAAGCCCGAGGACGAGCTGCTCAAGCAGCTCACCCGCCGCGACACCGGATTCGCCTACCTGGCGCGCCGGGTGCCGGCCGCGCGTGCGCGCCGCGTGCAGCGGATGGAGCTCGAAGGACTCGAGCTCATCCCCGAGTTCGCGCGTGTCTACCCGCGCAACTGGATGGCCTCCCAGCTGCTCGGCGTCACCGGCACCGACAACCACGGCCTGGCCGGCATCGAGTACTCGCTCGACGAGCTCCTGCGCGGCCGCGACGGCGAGCGCAAGCTCACGAAGGACGCGCTCGGCGACGCGATCGAGCTGCGCGAGACGCGGCGGACCGTGCCCGGCACCGACGTCCGGCTGACGCTCGACGCGGCGATCCAGGAGAGCGCCGAGGACGTGCTCGCCGAGGTCGGCGCCGAGCTCAAGCCCAAGGGCGCGACCGCGATCGTGATGGACCCGCGCGACGGCGCGATCCTCGCGCTCGCGAACTGGCCGCAGGTCAACGCGAACGCGCTCGGCGACGCGCCGGACTACGCGCGCCAGAACCGGGCGATCGGCGCCACCTACGAGCCGGGATCGACGTTCAAGGCGTTCACCGTCGCCGGCGCGCTGGAGGAGGGCAAGGTGACGGCCGACACGCCGTTCAACCTTCCGCCGACGATCAAGGTCGCCGACCGCGAGATCGGCGAGTCGCATCCGGTCGGCTATCGCACGCTGACCACCCGCGGCATCCTCGAGCAGTCGAGCAACGTCGGCGCGATCATGATCGGGCAGCGCCTCGGCGCCACCGATTTCGACCGCTGGGTGCGGCGCTTCGGGTTCGGCACGCCGACGGGCATCGACCTGCCGGGCGAGGAGCGCGGGATCGTGCTCGACGTCGAGAAGTACTCCGGCGCGTCGATGGGCAACCTCCCGATCGGCCAGGGCATCGCCGTGACGCCGATGCAGATGGCCACGGCCTACGCGGCGATCGCCAACGGCGGGGTCCTGCGGCCGCCGCACATCGTCGAGGACGTCGGCTCGCGGGCGGCGCGCAAGCCGAAGGGCAAGCGGATCCTGTCGGAGACCACCGCGGCTTCGCTGCGCCGGATGCTCGAGGGCGTGTTCGGCCCCGGCGGCACCGCCTCGGGCGCAGGCATCGACGGCTACGTGCTCGCCGGCAAGACGGGCACGGCGGAGAAGCCGGACGAGTTCGGCGGCTACTCGAAGACGAAGTTCGTCTCCTCGTTCGTGGGCTTCGCGCCCGCCAGGCGCCCGAAGCTGCTCGTCGCGGTGATGGTCGACGAGCCGCAGGGCGACATCTAC
Source organism: uncultured Solirubrobacteraceae bacterium (assembly GCA_963806395.1). Taxonomy (GTDB): domain Bacteria; phylum Actinomycetota; class Thermoleophilia; order Solirubrobacterales; family Solirubrobacteraceae; genus DASSUW01. The sequence goes on from CAWDYI010000001.1 coordinate 134,332, forward strand.
GGCGGCACGGTGGCCGCGCCCGCCTTCGGGAAGATCACGAGCTTCGCGCTGCAGTACCTGCGGATCTCGCCGAAGTGACCCACGCAACAACTGAATTGTGATTCAATTCTAGGGCGATGCCGTACCGCCCGACCGAACGCACCCGTGCCCGCCTCGCCGCCGTCCGCGAGCGGATCGTCGACGCAGCGCTCGCGCAGCTCGCCGAGGGCGGCTACGCCTCGGCGTCCGTCGTCGCCGTCGCTCGCCGCGCGGGCGTCGCCACCGGCAGCGTCTATCGCCACTTCCCGTCGAAGGGCGACCTGTTCGCGGAGGTGTTCCGCCGCGCGTCCCAGCGCGAGGTCGACGTCCTGCGCTCGATGACCGACCGCGGCGAGCCGGTCACGCAGCGGCTCGCGGCGTGGGTGGACGCGTTCGTGCGCCGTGCGCTGGCCGAGCCGGTGCGGGCCTACGCGCTGATCGCCGAGCCGGTCGATCCGGCCGTCGAGGCCGAGCGGATCACGTTCCGCCGCGCCTACGCCGACCTGTTCGCGCGCGCACTGCGCGACGGCGTGCACGAACGGCAGCTGCCTGCGCTCGACGCCGACCTGACCGCTGCCGCGATCGTCGGCGCGCTGGCCGAGGCGCTGGTCGGGCCGCTCCAACGCCGCGACGCGGGCGCGGACGCGCTCGTCGCCGGCCTCCAGACCTTCGTCCTCCGATCCGTGGGTGCCGCTCGTGAGCACGACATCGCATGACGTCCTGAACCAGTCCGTCCCGTTCGAGGACATCAACCTGTTCGACACCGACCTCGCGCTGCGCGAGGCGCTCGACCGCGAGGGCGCCGGCTGGGCCGTGGACCGCGCGCGCGACACCGGCGCCGTCGCCGGGTCCGCCGAGGCGCAGGAGCACGGCCGCCGCGCGGAGCGCAACGAGCCGCGACTGCTCACGCACGATCGCTTCGGCCACCGGCTCGACGAGGTCGAGCTCGACCCGAGCTGGCACTGGCTGCTGCGCGGCGCGGTCGAGCGCGAGATCCACGCGCTCCCCTGGCGCGACCCGCAGCCAGGCGCCCACGCCGCGCGGGCGGCACTCGAGCTGCTGTGGACGCACGCCAACGCCGGCGTCATGTGCCCCGTGTCGATGACCTACTCGGCGATCCCGGCACTGCGCCACGACCCCGAGCTGGCGGCCGAGTGGGAGCCGCGCCTCACGCTTCCCGACTACGACCGCGGCGCGCTGTGCGGGATGGCGATGACCGAGAAGCAGGGCGGCTCCGACGTGCGCGCGAACACGACCAGCGCCGAGCCGGCCGGCGACGGCTGGTGGGAGCTGACCGGCCACAAGTGGTTCTGCTCGTACCCGCCGTGCGCCGTGTTCCTCGTGCTCGCGCAGGCGCCCGCGGGCCTGTCGTGCTTCGTGCTCGAGCGCGGGCCCGGGATGGAGTTCCAGCGGCTCAAGGACAAGCTCGGAACGCGCTCGCTACCGTCCAGCGAGGTCGAGTTCCGCGGCGCCCCCGCCCGCCTGCTGGGGGAGGAGGGGCGCGGCGTGGCGACGATCATCGAGATGGTCACGCACACGCGGCTGGACTGCGTGATCGGCAGCGCCTCCGGGATGCGCCGCGGCGTGGCCGAGGCGTTGTGGCACGCCCGCCACCGCAGCGCGTTCGGGCGCCGCCTGGCCGAGCAGCCCGCGATGGTCAACGTGCTCGCCGACCTCGCGATCGAGTCCGAGGCGGCGACCGCGACGGCGCTGCGGCTCGCGCGCGCCTACGACGAGGACGACACGGCGCTGCGCCGCTTCGCGACGGCGGTGCTCAAGTACTGGGTCTGCAAGCGCGCGACGCCGCACGCCGCCGAGGCGCTCGAATGCCTGGGCGGCAACGGCTACGTGGAGGAGTCGCCGATGCCGCGGCTGCTGCGCGACGCGCCGCTGAACGGCATCTGGGAGGGCTCGGGCAACGTGATGAGCCTCGACGTGCTGCGCGCGGTGGCACGCGAGCCCGAGAGCGTCCCGGCGTTCCTGGCCGAATGCGAGCTGGCGCGCGGCGCCGACGCGCGGCTTGACGCGCACCTCGACGCGCTGCCGGCGACACTCGGCGCGCTGGCGGGCCCGGACGCCCAGTGGCTCGCCCGGCGCGCCGTCGAGGACCTCGCCGTCGCCTTCCAGGCGTCGCTGCTGGTGCGCCACGCACCGCCCGCCGTCGCCGACGCGTTCTGCGCCGGGCGGCTCGGCGAGGGGCGCGGCCGCGTGTTCGGCACGCTCCCCGCCGGCATCGACGGGCCGTGGATCCTCGAGCGCGCGCTGGCGATTTAGTCCCCGATCGAGAACTTCAACTGCGGCATCGAGGGAGGCGGGTCCGGCGCCCGGCGAGGGCGCGTGTCGAGTTGACGTCGATATGCGACGTCAAGTCGACAATGGGCACCCGTGGCGCTTTTTCGTCGGATATCGACGAAAAGGCGCCACGGACCGCCGGCGCGGCCGGCACCCTCGCTTCCCCACCCAGTCGCAGTTGACGTTCGCCGAGCCCAGCGACCGCCTCTAGATCTCGACGACCAGCGTCGACTGCACGTGCCTGAAGCGCAGCTCCTCGTACAGCGCCCGTGCCGGATTGCCCTCGGTCACGGCCAGGCCGAGGGTCGCCACGGTCGCCAGTGCCAGCGCCCGCTCGAGCAGCGCCCGCCCGACGCCGCGGTGGGCGGGGTGGCGGAACAGCTCGATCACCCACGGCCCGTTGTCGGGTGGGTCACCGGGCGTGTCGCCGAGGAGGATTCCTCCGACCACGGTGCCGTCGGCCGTGACCGCGAGCCCGCTGCCCGCCAGCAGCGGTCCGAACTCACGACCGGCGATCCACCCCTCCAGGTCGGCCAGCGTGCGCTCGGGCGGCTCGTCGCGATGGTCGGGGTGACCGGGCGCGTACGCGGCCCGGAACGTGTCGACGAGATCCGCGGCCGGGCGGTCGACGTCGGTCAGCCGGACGCCGGGGCGCTCGCTCCAGCGCGCGGGCGCAGGATCCCGTACGAAGTCGCGGGACAGCACGTGGGCGTGGCGGTACGGCTTGCCACCGGCGGCGATCAGCGCCCGCCCGAGCGTTTCGTCGCCGGCGATCCGCATCCCGCGCAGCTCGGCGAGCAGCGTCTCGACGACCAGTTCGAGCGGGACTCCCGGCTCGCGCACGAACATGTCGGCGTACACGGCGTGGTCGCGCTCGGTGTGCTCGTATCGGCCGACGGGCGTCCCCACCACGTCGCGAAGCACCTTGCGCTCGACCTGCATCGCGCTGCATCGTAGGCGCCGCGGTCGCTCGTAGACTGCCCGCGGATGACCGTCCGAGATCTGCTCGGCGATGGGCCGGCGGTCGAGATCGGCGGCCTCGCCTACGACAACCGTGCGGTTCAGCCGGGAACGCTGTTCTTCTGCGTCCCCGGCTTCACCCGCGACGGCCACGAGTTCGCGCCCGACGCGGTTGAGCGCGGCGCCGCGGCGCTCGTCGTCGCGCGGCCGCTCGGCCTCGGCGTGCCGGAGGTGCAGGTGGACGACGTGCGCGCCTCGATGGCGCTCGCCGCCGCACGGTTCTACGGCGACCCGACGGCACGTCTCCCGGTCGTGGGCATCACCGGGACCAACGGCAAGACGACGACCGCGTTCCTCGTCCGCTCGCTGCTCGCCGCGTCGGGCCGCCAGTGCGGGCTGCTCGGCACGGTCACGTCGGTCGTGGCGGGGGAGGAGCGCCCGACGGTGCGCACCACGCCGGAGGCGATCGACCTCCAGCGCATATTCCGCGAGATGCTCGACGGCGGCGACCGGGCGTGCGCGATGGAGATCTCGTCGCACGCGCTCGAGCTGCGAAGGGCGGACGGCGTCCACGTCGCGGTGGCCGTGTTCACCAACCTCACCCAGGACCACCTCGACTTCCACGAGACGATGGACGACTACTTCGACGCCAAGCGGCGGCTGTTCGCGTCGCCGCTGACCGACGTGCGGGTGACGAACCTGGACGACCCGTACGGCCGCCGGCTGGCCGACGAGTTCGCCGGCACCGTGACGTTCGCGATCGACGCGCCGGCCGACCATCGCGCCACCGGCGTCCGCACCGGCTTCGCCGGCAGCGACTGCACCTTCGAGACGCCGGACGGCGCGTTCGAGGTCCACGTCCCGCTCCCCGGCCGCTTCAACGTGCTCAACGCGCTCGGCGCGTGGGCGGCGGCGCGCGCGGTCGGCGCGCAGCCGGACGTGCTGGCCGCCGCGCTGGCCGAGGCGGGCCGCGTGCCGGGCCGGTTCGAGCCGGTGGACGAGGGCCAGCCGTTCGCGGTGCTGGTGGACTACGCCCACACACCCGACTCGCTGGAGAACGTGCTGCTCGCGGCGCGTGAGCTGGCGGGCGAGCGCGACGGCCGCGTGGTCGTCGTGTTCGGCGCGGGCGGCGACCGCGATCGCGGCAAGCGCCCGCTGATGGGGGAGATCGGAGCGCGCCTGGCGGACGTGTGCCTGGTGACCTCCGACAACCCGCGCTCCGAGGACCCGGAGGCGATCATCGCGGAGATCCTCGCCGGCGCCGGCGATGCCGCCCACGTCGAACACAACGCCGACCGGCGGGCGAGCATCGACCGCGCGGTCGCGCTGGCGCAGCCGGGCGACGTCGTCGTGATCGCCGGCAAGGGCCACGAGCAGGGGCAGGAGTTCGCCGGTGGCCGCAAGGAGCCGTTCGACGATGTGGCGGTCGCCAGGAAGGCGCTGCGCGCGTGAAGGACTGGGACGCGACACGGGTCGCCGCCGCGGCCGGAGCGAGGCTCGTCCGCACGGCACCGGGTGCACCGGAGCGCGTCGTGATCGACTCGCGCGAGGCCGGGCCGGGCGACCTGTTCGTCGGCTTGGTGGGCGAAAACGCCGACGGCGGCCGGTTCGCCGCCGGGGCGTTGGAGGCCGGCGCGTGGGGCGTGCTCGTGGGGCCGTTGTGGGCGGAGGTCGGCGGGGGCGGCGCGGTGCTCTCCGCCGGCGACCCGCTGGCGGCGCTCGGCGCGCTGGCGCGCAACTGGCGCCGGTCGCTCGGCGCGGCCGTGATCGCCGTCACCGGCTCGGTCGGCAAGACGTCGACCAAGGAGCTCGTGACCGCGCTGATCGCTCCCCACCGCGCCGTGTCGGCGTCGCGTGCGAACTTCAACACCGACATCGGGATGCCGCTCGAGATCCTCGCGGCGCCGATGGGGACCGAGGTGCTCGTGCTCGAGGCGGCGATGCGCGGGTTCGGCGAGATCGCCACCCTGGCGGCGATCTGCGAGCCCGACGTGGGCGTGATCACCAACATCGGACCGGTTCACCTCGAGCAGGTCGGCTCGCTCGAGGGTGTGGCGCGCGCCAAGGGCGAGCTGCTGGAGGGGATGCGCGACGGCGGGAACGCGGTGGTGCCGGCGGGCGAGCCGCTGCTCGACCGGTACCTGCGGGCCGGGCTCGAGGTCGTCCGCTTCGGCCGCGGCGGCGACGTGGAGCTCGACGGCGACATCGTCGTCGCGGGCGGCGAGCGGCTGGACCTCGAGCTGCCGTTCACCTCGCGCCACCAGCGCATGAACGTGCTCGCGGCGGTCGCCGCGGCGCGGGCGATCGGGGTGCGTCCGTCGGGCCGCCTGGAGGTGTCGTTCGGGGCGCTGCGCGGCGAGCACGTGGCGCTCGCGAGCGGCGCCACCGTCATCAACGACTGCTACAACGCCAGCCCGTTGTCCGTGCGCGCCGCCCTCGACGACCTCGCATCGCAGCCGCTCACGGGGCGCCGGATCGCCGTGCTCGGCGACATGCTCGAGCTCGGGGCCACCGAGGAGCAGCTGCATCGTGAGATCGGCACGGCAGCCGAGGAGGCGGGCGTGGACGTGCTCGTGACGGTCGGCCGGCGGGCGGCGGCGATGCTCGACGAGTTCGACGGCGAGTCGTACGCGGTCGCGGACGCGGCCGAGGCCGCCTCGCTCACCGGCGAGCTGATCGAGGCCGGCGACATCGTGCTCGTCAAGGGCTCGCGCGGCGTCGGCCTCGAGGTCGTGGCCGAGGCGCTGGTCGCCGCTGCAGAGGTCCCGCATGGGTGAGGTGCTGATCGCCGGGACGGCGTCGCTGCTGATCTGCGTGTTCCTCTCGCCGAAGTTCATCGAGTTCCTGCGCGAGCGCGAGTTCGGCCAGCAGATCCGCGAGGACGGGCCGCAGGAGCACCACGCCAAGGCGGGCACGCCGACGATGGGCGGGATCATCATCTTCCTCGCCATCGCGGTGCCGTTCCTGCTGCTGACCGACCGCGATCCGCGGTCGCTCGCGGTGTTCGGCGTCGCGGTCGCGTGCGCGCTGCTGGGCTTCCTGGACGACTACACCAAGCTCGTGAAGCGGCGGTCGCTGGGGCTGCGCGGGCGCACGAAGCTCGTCGTGACGATGCTGATCGCGATCGGCCTGTGGGTCGCCGCGTCGGAGGGGGCGGACCTGGGCGACACGCTCAACCTCCGGATCCAGGACGCGGTGATCGACCTCGGCGTGTTCTATCCGGTGCTGATCTACCTGGTGCTGGCCGGCACGACGTCGGCCGTGAACCTGACCGACGGGCTCGACGGGCTGGCCGCCGGCTGCGCGGCGATCGTGCTGCTGGCCTACATCGCGATCACGTTCACGACCGGCCAGCTCGACCTCACGCTGCTGGCCGGCTGTCTCGTCGGCGCGTGCGTCGGCTTCCTGTGGTTCAACTCGTTCCCGGCGTCGATATTCATGGGCGACACGGGCTCGCTCGGGCTCGGAGGGGCGATCGCCGCGATGGCGGTGATGACCAAGACCGAGGTGCTGCTGATCATCCTCGGCGGGATCTTCGTGATCGAGGCACTGTCCGTGCTGATCCAGGTCTTCTCGTTCCAGGTCTTCCGCAAGCGCGTGTTCCTGATGGCCCCGATCCATCACCACTTCGAGCTGCAGGCGTGGTCGGAGACGAAGATCATCCTGCGGTTCTGGATCGTCGCCTCGGTCTGCGCGGCGATCGGCTTCACGCTCTACCAGCAGTCGGTGGGATGACCGAGCGCCGGCTCGTCTCGTCGGGATCGACGTTCGAGCGCGACATCGGGTTCAGCCGCGCCGTCCGGGCCGGCGCGTCCGTGTACGTGTCGGCGACCGCCGCGATCTGGCCCGACGGGCACGTCGACGCCGACGTGGCGCTGCAGGCCGAGCGGTGCCTGGGGATCATCGGCGCGGCGCTGGCCGAGGCGGGCGCCGGCCTGGCGGACGTCGTGAGGACGCGGGTGTACCTGGTCGACGCCGCCGACGGGCCCGCGGTCGGCGCCGTGCACGGCCGCGCGTTCGGTGACGTCCGGCCCGCCAGCGCGTTCATCGTCGTCTCCGGCTTCCTCGACCCGCGCTGGCGCGTCGAGATCGAGGCTGAAGCGGTGGTGGGCTTGACGTAGGGCGGTTAAGCGGTACAAGTTGCGCAGGGAAGCGGGCAACGGCGGGAGGGGTGCACATGCGCACGCAGCGGGCGTGGCGTTTGTCGTTGATGGTGGTTCTGGCCTCGGGGCTGGTCTCCGTGGCGCTACCGGTGGCCGCGGCGCCGGCACAGGAACCGGGTCAGGTGACCGGCCTCGACGCGCGCCAGGCGGACGGGTTCACGACGCTCGGCTGGGAACCGGTGGCGGGCGCGACCGACTACCAGATCGAGCGCACGCCGGTCGACGCCGGCAACACGGCCACGGGGCCGGGCGCGATCGTCGGCGTGTGGCGCCCCAACCGGACCGTGACGCCGGATTCGCCGACGTTCGCGGATGCCGGGTTCAACCCCGGCGACCGGTTCCAGTGGCGCGTCCGCGCCAGGGTCGGTACGACGCCTCAGCCGTACTCGGCGCCCGTGTTCGGGACGACGAAGCCTTCGTGGGGCAACCTCACGCTTCCCGGCAGCAGCCTGCGCACGCAGTGGGAGCTGACGCAGGCCGCGCAGTACACCAGCGACGTGAACGAGTACGAGTACACCGCCGCGCTCGACGCAGCCAGCAAGCGCGTGCGGGTCGTCGAGATCGGTCGGACGCTGCAGGGGCGGCCGATCAACATGTTCGTCATCGGGTACCCGCAGCCGCCGCGCACCGCGAAGGCGGTCGCCAGGGACAACTCGGCGCTGGTCAACTGCAACGTCCACGGCAACGAGCCGTCATCGCGTGAGGCGTGCCTGATCCTGGCGCGCGAGCTCGCGTTCGGCTGGGATCGCCGCACCATCGACCTCCTGCGCCGTGCGACCGTGCTGATCGTCCCGACGATCAACGGCGACGGTCGCGCGGCCAACACGCGCGGCAACTCCACCGGCCAGGACCTGAACCGCGACTACTCGCTGATCCGGCAGCCCGAGACGTTCTCGTTCGTGAAGATGCTGCGCGACTACAGCCCGGAGGCGGCGTTCGACGGCCACGAGTTCGGCAACTCCAGCGCCGGCGACCTGCCGGTGCTGCCGCCGCGGCACCTGAACGTGGCGCGGTCGATCTTCGACGAGTCACAGAGCATGATCGAGGGCTGGATGTACGGGAGCGGCTCCGACGACGGCTGGTGGTACTGCCCGTACGGTTGCCAGGGGGGCGGGGCGGTCGGTCTCAGCCAGGAGACGATCCTTCGCAACACGATGGGGCTCAAGAGCGTCGTCGGGTCGCTGCTCGAGGCGCGCAGCTCGGGCGGGACGACTCGCCCGAACGAGACGAACGCGCCGAACAACCGGCGCCGCAAGACGTACTCCGCGCTGTACACGTACCAGCAGTTCCTCGACTACCAGCGTGCGAACGAGCGGGCGATCGAGCGCGCGATCCAGAAGTCGCTGAAGTTCCAGCGATCGAACCGCGGCCGGATCGTGTTCCGCGGCGCGTACCCGATCCCGGCGTACCCGGCCCCGCATCCTGGTGAGAGCCCGCCGCCGGAGGAGAACCCGACGCCGGAGCAGATCCTCGATCCGCCGCCGTGCGGCTATCTGCTGAGCGAGGATCAGTACTGGGGTCCCCAGGAGGACGGCAGGCCGGCCGGCGAGCGCCTGGCGGCGCACGGCATCAAGGTCCAGCGGCGCGGGCGGCGCAACCACTTCGTGCCGATGAAGCAGGCGCAGCGCGGGCTGATCCCGCTCCTGCTCGACGCGCAGGCCGCCGAGCCGATCCTCGGGGCGACGCGGGTGGACTGCTAGCGCAGAACGCCGTCGATCACGTGGATCGCGGCGTTGGCCGCCCGGTAGTCGGCGCAGACGGTCGTGGCGCGGTCACCGAACCGCGCCATGTCGCCTGCCCGCGTGACCTGGACCGTGTCGCCGGAGCGGGTGGTCACGCTGCCGGCGGCGAGGAGGTCGGAGAGCGTCAGGACGCCGTCGACCACGTGGGCCTCGACGAGACCGCGGAGCGCGCGGCGTCTGGAGAGCAGGAGATCGTCGAGCCGCTGCCGGTTGAAGGCAGCGGTGAAGGCGTCGTCGGTCGGCGCGAGGATCGTCACGCCACGCGTCCCGTGCAGCTCAGCGGTCAGTCCCGAGGCCCGCACGGCCGCCTCGAAGGTGGTGACCACCGGTATCCACTGGAGCGCGACGTCGGCGGGGTCGCCTGTCAGGGTCGCCGGCGCGCCTGGTTCATCGCCTGCCGGCAGCACGTCGCACAGCGGCCCGGCCACGCCCGGCGCCGCCGCGGTCGAGCCGGCCCGCGGCTCCTGCTCGGGCTTGTCGGAGCCGCCGCAGCCCGCGACGGCGACGGCGATCGTCAGCGTGGCGATGCGCACGCTCGCGCACCCCTGCACGCGGCGCCTCAGCATCGCCGGAGTATGGCAACCGCGGGACCGGGCGGCACCGGTTCGGCGCGGCGATCATCGACCGCGCTCGCGGTCCAGCGCGGCCTCGACCCGGCTCCGCAGATCGTCGCGCTCGACGCCGGCCTGTGCCAGCGCGCGTGGAACCGTCCCGGCCTCGGCCTGCAGCACGCCGAGCAGGATGTGACCCGCGCCGATCCGCCGGTCCGCGCGCACGAGTGAGATCCGGAGCGCACGCTCCAGCGCGGCCTTCGCGGACGCCGCCATCCGCGGCCGCCCACCGGGCGAGCTGCCGTAGACGTCGAAATCCCCTGCCGAGATGCCGACGGCCGCCAGGCTCCGGTCGCGCTCGGCGACGAGCGCGTCTTCCAGCGCGTCGTGGTCGAGCCCGACGTCGCCGAGCGCGGACCGCGCCGCCGTCGGCGGGTCCTCACGCGTCATCGCGAGCAGGAGGTGCTCGGCCTCGATCGTCGCGTCGCCGAGCGCGCGCGCCTGTGCCTCGGCGTCGCTGACGACCGCCCGGGCCTGGCGGGTGAACCGCTCGAACATCAGCGCCTCCTCGGCTCGACGCCGTGCGCGCGCAGCCGCTTGGCGTGCTTCTTGTGCACCGCCTGCCGCGTCACGCCGAGCGCCTCGGCGACGAGCGACCACGTCCAGCCGTCCCGCACCGCCCGCTCGACCTCGCTGTCCTCGAGCCGGTCGGCGAGCCGGCGCAGCGCCACGACCGCGGCGAGCCCGTCGGCCGGGTCGCGGGGCGACTGGAAATCGGTCGTCGGCATGCGAGCAACCGTAGTTGACACCGAACGGCCTGTCAACTCCGGTTGCTCGCCCGGTTTGCAACAGCTCCGCCCGTGTTCGCGACCGATCCGTGCCGATTCTGTGCCGATTTGCGCGCACCGGCCGTGACCTTGCCCGCGTGGCCGTAGCGTCGCGCTTCGACATGCCACGAGAGGAGAAGCCCCATGGATCCCGACCGCGTTCGCGAGGTCGTCGCCGCGATCCCACACGGCGCCTGGATGAGCTACGGCGACGTCGCGCGCGCCGCCGGCGGCACCGACGTGCACGCTCGCGCGCTCAACCAGCGATTCATCCGCGAGGAGACGCCGGGCTCGCACCGCGTCCTGAAGTCCGATGGGACGGTCGGCGGGACGGCGCTCGGCGATCCCGCCGAGGTGCGCCGCCGGCTCGAGGCCGAGGGCCTCGAGTTCGACGGCGGCCGGGCGAACCCCGCCGCAAGGACCCGCCCGCTGGAGGTGGCGTAGGCGCAAAGGCCGGGGCGCCGGCCGCTCGCGCGGCCGGCGCCCCGGGGTGCGACGTGATCGCGCGCCTACGGCGTGGCCGTGGACAGCGTGAACGTCAGGGTCTTGCTGTAGGTACCCGTGCGCAGGGCGTCGTTCGCCCCGATCGACTGCTTGAACTCCAGCGACACCGCGTCGTTGGAGATCGGGGCGGCGTAGGTCAGCAGGCTCAGCGGGGCCGCCGCGGAGCCGACGTCGGCGTACGACGTGCCCGTGTTGGCCGCGTTGCGAGCACGCGCCTGCAGTGCCGACGGGAGCGAGAACGCCCCGTTGACGAGGTGGGCCGTCGCCGTCGGGCTGCTGTCGGCGACGGTCAGCACCGCGTCACCGGCCGACGAGATCACGTTCGCCGTCGTGTTGGCGAGGTAGTCCCGCGCGACGCCCGGCGTGAAGGCGCCGAACGACGCCGGTGCGCCGACCGCCAGCGACAGCGTGCCGGGCACCGTGCCCGAGACGTCGCCGTTGACGTCGGTGTGCAGGACGCTGTACGCGACCTCTTGGTCGTGACGTTGCCGGCCAGATCGGTCGCCGTGACCTTGAACGTGTGGTGGCCGATCACGCCGGTCGGGATCGGCGCGCCGTCGGCCACCGTGCCGACGCACGACTCGATCGCGGTGGCGGCGTCGGCGCAGCTGAAGTCCGCGAGGACCACAGCGCCCTTCGCGTGCTCGGTGCCGGCGACCGGCGACGCGATGTCGATCGTCGGAGCCCTCGAAGTCGGGCTCGAAGGACGTCGGCTGCGTCTGCGGGTTGTGGTCACCGGTGAGCGACCTGGAGCGATTCACGGCCGGCTCGTTGATGTCCCAGATCGATCAGGCCGCGCCGGATGTCGGACTCGTACAGCTTCCCGTTGTGCCAGTAGGTGGACCAGTCGCCGCCGGTGATCGATCGGCGTCGACGGGGATGAGCGGCGCCGGGTCGGCGAACGCGATCTCCCGCGGGGCCGCCGGATCGGTGAAGTCGATGACGGACATGCCCGATCTGGTAGTTGCCGATGACTGCGACGTTGCCCTTGTAGGTCGGCACGACGTTGAAGTTGTGCCACGTGCAGTTCTCCTGATTGCCCTGCGGGCGCACGTGCACCATCGTCCCCAGCGTGTTGCCGGTCAGCGGCTCGATGAAGAACAGCGACTTGTTCAGGATGCTGTCTCCGGCCTCGCACTGCGCCTGCGTTCCGCCGCCCGGCTCGTGGCCGAAGATCAGCACCTTGCCGTCGTAGGAGAACGAGCCCGAGTGGCCGGTGGAGATGCCCATCGAGCGCGAGTACAGGAGGGTCGGGTTCTCGATGCCTCCCTCGGCGGCCGGATCGAGCGCCGGGTCGAACTTGAGCATCGAGAAGCCGTTGCCGCCGGCGCACATGGCGAGGTTGACGGTGCCCAGGATCACGTTGTTGTCATGGCACTGCCGCCCAGCCGGGGCGCGGCGCACGAACACGGCGTTCGTCGGGTCGGAGATCTTGATCCGCACGATGTCGATGCCCTGGCACGCCCCGCTCGACCCGCCGACGTAGAGGTGGAGGTTGTCGCGGGCGGCGTCGGGCATCGCCGTCGCGGTGTGGGCGCCGCAGCCGGCCGGCGTGGCCGGCACGGGCGGAACACTCTCGTCCGTGGCGGACATCCGCAGCTTGCGGCCCGAAGACCGGGTTGGCAGGGTCGGCGATGTCGAAGATGTGGATGCCCTCGAAGCCGGTGCCGACCGACTGGCCGCCACAGGTCAGGGCGCCGGTGTTGCTGGGCGAGTCCCAGGTCCGGATCAGCAGGTTGCCGTAGACGACGACGTCGCCCTGGCCGGCGGGGTGGACGCACGCCTCGTAGTTGGAGACCTGCACGGGGTTGGCGGGATCGGAGACGTCGAGCACCCGGAACCCGTTCCAGTGGCCCTGGTGAGCGTAGTTGCCCTTGAAGGCGAGGTCGGAGTTGATGCCCGCGAGCGCGGGGGTCAGCGGCATCCTGCGGGCCGAGAAGCCGACCGGCGTCATGTTGGTGCTCTTCGTGTAGAGGCCGGAGACCTCTTCGACCGGGTCCGCAGCGGCCGTCGTCTCGATGTTCTGGCTCAGCGCCGCCTCGACGTCGATCAGCGAGCACGCGGCCTCTGAGAGCTCCTCACCGGTGGGCAGCGTGCCCGTCCAGCTGGAATCGGTGTTCAGCGACAGGAAGCTGGTCGCGGCCGTCGCACAGGCGGGATGTGCAATCGCAGCCGCCGGCGCGAACGCCAAGAACATCACCGTCCCCGACAAGCCCGACCAGCCCGGCGATTCCCTTCCTCCGTGCCATGCGCGTCCCTCTCCTCGGTGGTATCCCCGCTCCGAGCGCTGTCAGTCCCGGGCCCGGAGTCGCGAGCATCCCAGTCCGCTGCGCTACCAGCGTGGATTCGTGTCAACGCCGCGTGCGATGGCCGGCCGGATCGCGAACCCGCTTCAATTCGGGCCGTGATCGAACGTCCGCCGCTCCCTCCCGGGCCGTTCCTGATCGTCGGGCTCGCCCGCTCGGGCGTCGCGGCGGCGCTCGCGCTGCGCGCGCGCGGCGGCGAGGTCGCCGGGTGCGACGTCGGCGCGGTCGGCGACGACGTGCGGACCGAGCTCGAGGCGGCAGGGATCGCGGTGCACGCGCCGTCGGAGGGCGTCGAGCTGCTGGCCGGCGCGTCGACCGTGGTCAAGAGCCCGGGCGTTCCCAACGACGCGCCGGTCGTCACCGCCGGCCTGCGGCAGGGGAAGCGTGTCGTCGGTGAGCTGGAGATCGGCTGGCGGCTGCTGCCGAACGCGTTCGTCGCGGTCACCGGCTCCAACGGCAAGACGACGACGGTCGAGTTGATCGGCCACGTGCACCGCGTGGCGGAGCTGCCCGTGGTGGTCGCCGGGAACGTCGGCACGTCGCTGACGAGCCTGTCCGGCAGCCTGCGGCCCGACGCCGTCGTCGTCTGCGAGGCGTCGTCGTTCCAGCTCGAGGATGCCGAGGCGTTCGCGCCCGACGCCGCCGTGCTGCTCAACCTCGCCGAGGACCACCTCGACCGCCACGGGTCGGTCGAGGCCTACCGGGCGGCGAAGCTGCGCGCCTTCGCGCTCCAGCCGACCGGGACGATCGCCGCCGCGCCGACCGGGCTCGTCTCGATGCTGCCGGGCGACGCCGAGCGGGTCACGTTCGGGGCCGGCGGCGATGTCGAGCACCGCGACGGCCGCCTGTGGTGGCGCGGCGAGGCGCTGATCGGCACCGACGAGATGCGGCTCCGTGGCGCGCACAACCGCGAGAACGCGATGGCGGCGGCGGCCGTCTGCCTGGCGCGCGGCCTGCCGGCGGGCGCGGTCCGCGAGGGTCTCGCCGGCTTCGGCGGCGTCCCGCACCGGCTCGAGGAGATCGCCGACGTCGGCGGGGTGCTCTACGTCAACGACTCAAAGGCGACCAACGTCGCCTCGGCCGTGGTCGGGCTGGAGTCATTCGCGCCCGGGACCGTGCACGCGATCCTCGGCGGGCGCGGCAAGCGCGGCGACTATGCGCCGCTCGCCCTGGCGATCGCCGAGCGGGCCCGCGGCGCGTACCTGATCGGCGAGGCGGCGGAGGAGATCCACGCCGCGCTCGCGGCCACCGGCGTCCCGCTGCACGACTGCGGCGAGCTGGAGGCGGCCGTCGCCGCCGCGCGTGCCGCGGCCGGCCCCGGCGAGGTGGTCCTGCTCTCGCCCGCCTGCGCCTCCTATGACCAGTACCGGTCGTTCGAGGAGCGCGGCGAGCACTTCCGCAGCCTGGTCGACAAAGGGGGATAGCGCCGCGCGTCGAAGCGAGGCCTGATGGCCAGGTCCGCGCGCGCGAAGACGCCGCAGCCACTTGAGCACCGGCTCTTGCTGACGGCGACCTTCTGCCTGCTCGCGGGCGGCGCGGTGATGGTCTACTCGGCCTCGTCGGCGCGCACGCTCCTGGCGGGCCACGGCGACGGCACCGCCTACCTCGTCAAGTACATGGCCTACGGCGCGGTCGGGCTCGTGGCCATGCACCTGCTCTCGCGCCACGGCCTCGGCGCCGCTCGCCGGCTCGCGCCGCTGATCCTGATCGGCGCGTTCGTGCTGCTGGTGCTCGTCCTGATCCCGCACATCGGCGTCGAGGTCAACGGCGCCCGCCGGTGGCTGGGAGCCGGGGCGCTCACGTTCCAGCCGTCGGAGGTGATGAAGCTCGCGCTCGTCCTGCACGTCGCGGCCGTCCTCAGCGCCCGTCCTCACATCGCGCGGAGCGTCCGCGGCGTGGCCGGTCCCGTGCTCGGGGTCGGCGGTGGGGCGGTGCTGCTGATCCTGATGCAGCCGGACCTCGGCACCGCACTGGTGATCGGGCTCACGCTCGCCGCGATGCTCGTGGCGGCGGGGCTGCCGCTGCGCCAGCTCGGCCTCGTCGCCGGGGTCGCGGCGTTCCTGGTGCTCGTGTTCGCGCTGATGGACCCCGAGCGGACCGAGCGGCTGACGTCGTTCGTGAACCCGTGGGCCGAAGCGTCAGGGGCGGGGTTCCAGGCCGTCCAGGGCCAGATCGCGATCGGGTCCGGCGGCCTGTTCGGCCTCGGGCCGGGGCAGTCGGTGCAGAAGGTCTTCTACCTCCCCGAGGCGCACACGGACTTCATCCTCGCGGTGATCGGCGAGGAGCTCGGAGTGGCAGGAGTCAGCGCGCTGCTGTGCCTGTACGGCATGATCGCGTATGCGGGGCTGCGGACTGCCCGCAACGCGAAGGGCGCCTACGCGAAGTTGCTCGCCGGCGGCCTCACCAGCCTGATCCTGTGCCAAGCGCTGCTCAACGTCTACGCCGTCCTCGGACTCGCGCCGCTCACCGGCGTGCCGCTGCCGTTCATCTCCTCGGGCTCGACATCGCTGATCGTCCTGCTGTGCTCGATGGGCCTGCTGCTGAACATCGCCGGAGGCGGGTCGGCGCACCTGCGCGCGGTCGAGGGCGGCCGTGAGCGCCCCGCGGATCGTGATCGCGGCGGGCGGAACGGCCGGCCACGTCGTTCCGGCGATCGCGGTCGCGGACGCGCTACGGGCTGAGGGCGCCGACGTCCGCTTCGCGGGCGGCGAACGGGCCGAGGCCGAGCTCGTGCCGGCCGCCGGCTACGAGCTCGACCCGCTGCGCGTCGAGGGCATCTCGCGCAGCAATCCGCTGAAGGCGATCCGCGCGCTCGCCAAGGCGGTGCTCGCACTCGGCGCCGCGGCGCGCCTGCTGCGCCGCCACCGCGCCGACGCCGTGCTGGGCGGCGGGGGGTACGCCGCCGGCCCGGTCGGGCTCGCCGCGGTGCTGCGCGGGACCCCGCTCGTGCTCACCGAGGCCGACTCGCACCTCGGCCTGACGAATCGCGTGCTCGCGGCCCGCGCGCGCCGCGTCTGCCTCGCGTTCCCGATCGAGGGCCGCAACGACGACCGGTACCTGCTGACCGGGCGCCCGGTGCCGCCGACGATCACCGATCGCACTGCGGCGCGCGCGGCCTTCGGCCTCGAGCCCGGCGAGCTGACCGTGCTCGTGTTCGGCGGCTCGCTGGGCGCGCGGTCGATCAACCAGGCCGCCGTCCAGGCGTTCGCGGACGCGCCCTACCGGATTCTCCACGTCGCCGGCCGGCGCGACTTCGCGGAGCTCGAGGCCCCCGGCCCGCACTACGTGCTGCGCGACTACGTGGTCCCGTTCGGCACCGCGCTGGCCGCCGCCGACCTCGCGGTGGCGCGCGCCGGGGGATCGGTCTTCGAGCTCGCCCAATACGGGCTGCCGGCGGTGCTGATCCCGTATCCGCACGCGTCGGGCAACCACCAGGCCACCAACGCCCGCTGGATGGAGCAGGCGGGCGCCGCGACCGTGCTGGCGGACCCGGAGATGACGCCCGAGCGCCTGCGGTCCGAGGTCGACGCGCTGGTGGATGACGAGCAACGGCGGGTCGCGATGGCCGCCGCATCGGCGGCGCTGGCGCGCCCCGATGCGGCGCACGAGATCGCTCGCGAAGTCCTCGCCGCCGCCGCCGGCCCCTGACAGAAGTCGAGTCTCATAAGGCTGCGCTAAAGCGTTCCGCCCGACGTGCCGTTATTTGAAGCCATGGAGCGGCCCTCGGCGAAATCGGAGCGTGGATTCACGCTCATCGAGCTACTCGTGGTGATCCTGATCATCGGGATCCTGGCCGCGATCGCCCTGCCGCTCTTCCTGAACCAGCGCGTCAAGGCACAGGACGCCGATGCCAAGTCGGCGGCCACGGTCGTCTCGACCGCGCTCGAGATCTGGCACCAGGATCACAACACGTACGACGGCGCCACTGTCACCGCGCTGACGGATATCGAGCCGACGATCGCCGCGGCGCGCGGGCTCGTGTTCTCCGGTACCGACGACACGTACACGATCTCGGTCGACTCGGTGTCGGGGACCTCGGGCGGCGGACCGTTCGAGATCCTGGGCGGGTCCGGGCGAATCGTGCGTACCTGCAACGGGCCAGGCGAGGGCGGCTGCCCGCAGAGCGGCGGCTGGTAGGCGCACGCGGGAATGACCCGGGCGGTTCGCGCGTCCTGCAAAGGACAACCCCGAACTCCCCGACACAGGAACGTCCAATGTATCCCTGGCTGTACTACTCGCTGGCCACCAACGTCCCCGCTCCGCCCCGACCGCTGCCGAGGATGAGCTGGATGAGCAGCGCCCCGCGCTCCCGTCGCGTCCTCCGCTGGAGGCGTAGCAAGTAATCCCGCAGGAACCGCTCGACGCGCCCGGAAGCTCCGATCGTTGGCTTCCGGCGCGCGCCGAGCGCTCGAAGCGCTTGACTTCCCCGGCTCAGGCGAGTACGTTCGGACAGAACCCGATTCGACATTGTCGAATCACGTTCTCCTAAGAGGAGGAGAGAATGGAGTCGTTCTCGCTCGGTCAGCGTGCGTTCGCCGAGACGCTCGGCACTGCACTGCTCGTGCTCGTGGGCCCGGGCTCCGTGGTCGCCACTCTGGCGCTGGCCGGCGACAGCCAGCCCGCCGTCACGGGAGCCGACCTGCTCGGCATCTCGTTCGCCTTCGGGCTGATCATCACCGTGCTCGTCTACGCGTTCGGGAAGGTCTCGGGCTGCCACATCAACCCCGCCGTGACCTTCGGCCTCGCCGCCACCAAGCGCTTCCCGTGGCGCGAGGTCCCGATGTACTGGGGCGCCCAGGTCGTCGGCGCGGTGCTTGGCGCTCTCGGGATCTGGGCGATCTTCGCGCAGTCGGGCATCGACCTCGGCATGGGCCAGACCTCGTTCAACGAGGACACCACCACGTGGGCGTCGGCCATCTTCGCCGAGGGCATCGGGACGTTCATGCTGATGCTGGCGATCCTGGGCATCGTCGACAGCCGGTCACCTACTGACCACGCGGGGATCGTCATCGGCGGCGCGGTCGTCGCGATCATCATGCTCATCGGCCCGATCACCGGCGCCTCGCTGAACCCCGCGCGCGCCTTCGGGCCCGAGCTCGTGTCCGCGATCGGCGGCGGGGCGACGCAGTGGGGCCAGCTGATCCCCGTGTACGTGCTGCCCGGCCTGGTCGGCTCGGCGCTCGCCGCGGTGGTCTACGACGCGCTCGCCACCCCGCGCCGCGTCGAGCGGCCGATCAAGGCGGCCGTCACTACCCCGGACAACGACGTCATCTCGGCGAACTGACAGGAGGAGAGGCTTCATGGCCACGGTGACCCCGACGCTGCGCAAGCTGCTCAACGACCCAGAGGCGGTCGTCCGCGATTCGCTCGCCGGTCTGGCGGCGGCGCACGGCGACATCCTGCGCGTCGACGGCGCGGCACAGATCGTGGTGCGCGCCGACGCCCCACGGGCCGGCAAGGTCGCGCTGATCTCCGGGGGCGGCTCGGGCCACGAGCCGCTGCACGGCGGCTTCGTCGGCCTCGGCATGCTCGATGCGGCGTGCCCGGGCGCGGTGTTCACCTCCCCGGTGCCCGACCAGATGCTGGCGGCCACGAAGGCGGTCGACGGCGGCGCCGGCGTCGTCCACATCGTCAAGAACTACACGGGCGACGTGATGAACTTCAAGCTCGCTGCGGAGGATGCGGCGGACGAGGGGATCGCGGTCGAGTCGGTGCTGATCGACGACGACGTGGCCGTCCAGGACTCGCTGTACACCGCGGGCCGGCGCGGCGTCGGGGCGACCGTGCTCGCCGAGAAGCTCGCCGGCGCGGCCGCCGAGCGTGGCGACGACGTCGCGTCGGTGGCGGCCGTCGCCCGCCGCGTCAACGACCGCTCGC
Source organism: uncultured Solirubrobacteraceae bacterium (assembly GCA_963806395.1). Classification (GTDB taxonomy): domain Bacteria; phylum Actinomycetota; class Thermoleophilia; order Solirubrobacterales; family Solirubrobacteraceae; genus DASSUW01. Next base: position 153,572 of record CAWDYI010000001.1, read on the forward strand.
GGTCGTTCGGCGTCGCGCTGTCGTCCTGCATCCCGCCGGCGGCCGGGCAGCCGATCTTCGACCTGCCCGCGGGCGAGATGGAGGTCGGGATCGGGATCCACGGCGAGCCGGGACGCCGGCGCGAAGTGCTCGGCACGGCTGCGTACGTGGCCGACCTGATCGTCGAGGCCGTCGTCAGCGACCTCGAACCCGCGCAGGGAGCCGAGGTCCTGCCGTTCGTGAACGGCATGGGAGGGACGCCCCAGATCGAGCTGTACGTGCTCTACGGCGAGGTCGAGCGCGCGCTGCGCGAGCGCGGGCTGGTGCCCGCGCGGCGCCTCGTGGGCTCGTACATCACGTCGCTGGAGATGGCGGGCGCGTCGCTGACGCTGCTCGAGCTCGACGACGAGCTCGCGTCGCTGTGGGATGCTCCCGTCCACACCGCCGCACTCCGCTGGGGTGTGTGAGCGGTGCAGCCGACCATGGACGCCGCCGTCTCTGTCACGACCTGGATGAACGAGGCCGCCTCCGCCGTCATGGCGGAGGCCGACCGCCTCACCCAGCTCGACTCGGCGATCGGCGACGGCGACCACGGCGTGAACATGACGCGCGGCTTTCGGGCGGTGCTCGCGGCGATCGACGAGCAGAGCGACGGCGAGCCGCCCGGCCGGCAGCTGATCCTCGCGGGCAAGACGCTCGTCTCGACGGTCGGCGGAGCGAGCGGGCCGCTCTGGGGGCTCGCGCTGCGGCGGGCCGGCCGCTCGCTCGGCGACGCCGGCGAGATGGACGGCCCGGGCGTGCTGGCGGCGCTCGAGGCGGCGCTCGCCGCCGTGGTGGAGCTGGGCGCCGCCGAGCCGGGGGACAAGACGATGGTCGACGCCCTCGGCCCGGCGATCGAGGCGCTGCGCGCGCGGCTGGCCGCGGGTGACGAGCTGCAGCCCGCGCTCGAGGGAGCGGCCGAGGCGGCCGAGGCAGGCGCGCGCGGCACGATCCCGATGCAGGCGCGCAAGGGCCGCGCGTCGTACCTCGGGGAACGGTCCGTCGGCCACCAGGATCCCGGGGCGACCTCGACCGCGCTGATCGTCCGCGCCCTCGGACGGGCCGTCGGCCAACCGGGCTGATGTCCGAGCGCCGGTTGATGGGCCTGCCCGCGGCGCCGGGCACGGCAGCAGGACCCGCGCGCGTGCTCACGGCCGCGCGCGCGAGCCGCCGCCGGCACCGTGCCCGCCGCCGATCGCGCGGACGAGCTCGAGCGCGCCCGCAACGCACTCGCGGCGGCCGGCGCCGAGCTCGAGCTGCTGGCCGGGCGGCTGCGCGCCGACGGCCGGCCCGACGAGGCCGAGATCGTCGCGACGGGCGCGCTGATGGCCGCCGACGCGGCACTCGAGGACGCCGTCGAGCGCCACACGGCCGCAGGCCTCACCGCGGCGGCCGCCGTGCTCGAGGCGTGCGGCGAGCACGCCGATGCGATCGCCGCGATCGGCGACGAACGGCTGGCCGCGCGCGCTGAGGACGTTCGCTCGCTCGGCCGGCGGGCCGCGCGCCTGGCGCAGGAGCCGGCAGCGGCGCGGGCCGCGCTCGACCCGCGCTCGGACCCCGTGGTGCTCGTGGCCGACGACCTCGGACCGGCCGACGTGGCCGAGCTCGACGCGGCCGTGGTCGCCGTCGCGCTGGCGGCCGGCACGCCGACCGGACACGCCGCGGTGGTCGCGCGCGGCCTGGGCATCCCGCTGGCCGTCGGCCTCGGCTCGGCGCTGCTGGAAGCGCGCGCGGGCGAGCCGGTGGCGGTCGACGGCGACGCCGGGACGGCCGTGCTCTCGCCGTCGGCGGCGACGCTCGCGGCCGCGCACGCCGGCCACCGCCGGCAGACCGCCGAGCGGGCCCGCTCCGCCGCCGACCGCGGCTTGCCCGCGGTCACACTCGACGGGCGCAGCGTGCGCGTCCTGGTCAACGCCGCGACCGTCCCCGAGCTGGACGCCGGCCTGGCGGCCGGGGCCGAGGGCGTGGGCCTGCTGCGCACCGAGCTTGCGTTCCTCGACGCCCGACGGTGGCCGGACGAGGCCGCCCATCACCGGCTGCTGGCGCCGCTTCTCGCCCGCCTGCACGGCCGGACCGCGACGGTGCGGGTGCTCGACTTCGGCGGCGACAAGGTGCCGCCGTTCCTGAACGGGACGTCCCTGCGCGGGCTCGCGCTGCTGCTCGCGGTGCCCGACGCGCTCGCATCTCAGCTGCGTGCGATCGCGGCCCAGGGCGGAGCCACGGACCTGCGGATTCTGCTCCCGATCGCCGAGCGGCCGGAGGACGTCGACTCGGTCCGTTCGATGCTCGCCTACATCGCGCCCGCTCTGGGTGTGAGCATCGGCGCGATGGTGGAGACCGTCGCGGCCGTCGAGCGCGCCGGGGAGCTGGCACAGGCCGCGGACTTCCTGTCGATCGGCACGAACGACCTCGCCCACGCCGCCGCCGGCAGCGACCGGTTCGCACCCGGCGGCGCCGTCACGCCCGTGCACGACCCGCGCGTCCTCGCGCTGGTGGCGCGCACGGCCGAGGCGGCGCGCGCAGCCGGCGTCGTGCTGGAGGTCTGCGGCGACGCCGCCTCGGACCCCCTCGCGGTGCCGCTGCTCGTCGGCCTGGGCGTGGACGAGTTGTCGGTGGGCGCGGCCCAGGTCGGGCGCGTGCGCGCCTGGGTCCGCGGCCTCGACCACGCGGCCGCGCAGCGGGTCGCCCGCGCGGCGCTGAGTCTCCCCGGCGCCACCGACGTCGAGGCGCTAGTCGCGCAGGCCGGCGACGCAGCCGGCGAGGGCCGCGACGGCCGCGGGAGCATCGTCCCCGTCGGCCCGCAGCCGTAGGGGGGTGCCGCCCTTGGCACCGAGGGCCAGGACCGACAGCAGGCTCTTCGCGTTGGCGTCGCGCGAGTCCACGCTGATCACGATGCTCGCGCTGAATGCCATCGCCGCGCGCACGAACTCGGCTGCGGGGCGGGCGTGGAGGTCGACGCCTGCCGGAAGGTCGACGAGGGTCTCAGAGCTTGCTGTAGCCACGGGCTTCCTCCGCCGCCTGCACGACGAACTCGAGGTCCATGCCCGCCGACGCGGCCACCGCCGCGGCCACGACGCCCTCCACGAGCGGGGCGTCGGCCAGCCGGGTGCGCTCACCGTCGCCGTCGAGCACGGCGCGCACGGTCAGGATCGCGCTGCCGAGGTCGCCGAGGACGACGACGCCGTCGCCGCATTCGGCGGCGTCGATCGCGGCGCGGACACGCGCGCCGTCGGTGCCCAGGCCGCCGTCCACGTCGCCGCCGGCGGCCTCGATCCGCACGTCCGGTCCCGCCATCTGACCGGCCAGCTCGGCGGCGCCCGACGCGATCAGGTGGCTATGCGACACGATGACGATCCCGACCACGATCACACTCCCTTGCAGTTCGTCCTTCCCGGCCGAGTCTAAAGTATCGAAGCCGATTCGACAATGCCGAATCCAGAATCCGATCTCAGCCCGCTCGAGGCGATCCCGCCGTCACCCCGCCGGGGCACGATCCAGTCCGTCGATCGCGCCGCTCGGATCCTCAAGCTGCTCGCCTCCGGGCCGCGGCGGCTGGGCGTCTCGCAGCTCGCCGACCATCTCGGGCTGCAGCGCCCGACCGTCCACGGGCTGCTGCAGACGCTGCAGGCGCACGGCTTCGTCGAGCAGGACCGCGACTCGGACAAGTACCAGCTCGCGGCAGGCCTGCTGCACCTCGGCACGTCGTACCTCGACCACAACGAGCTGCGCGCCCGTTCGCTCGTGCACGCCGAGCGGCTCGCGAGCGAAGCGGGCGAGTCGGTGCGCGTCGGCGTGATGCACGGCTCCTCCGTCGTCGTCGTCCATCACGTGTTCCGGCCGGACACCGGCTTCCAGGTGCTCGAGGTCGGCGCGCAACTGCCCGCGCACGCGAGCGCGCTCGGGAAGGCGATGCTCGCCTGGGCCGAGCCGGCGGTCGTCGCCGAGCTCACGGCGGAGCCGCTGCCGCGCCTCACGCAGAAGACGCTCGCGGCCGCCGGCCTGATCGAGGAGCTGGAGACCGTGCGCGAGCGCGGCGTGGCCCGCGAGCGCGACGAGGCGGTCCTCGGCGAGTCGAGCGTCGCGGCGCCGATCTTCGACCACGCCGGGGCCGCCGTCGGCGCGATCGGCGTCGTCGGCGACACGCCGCGACTGCTGCCGCGCGGCCCGGCCAAGCGCACCGTCGCCGCGGTGACGGAGGCGGCGCGCTCGATCTCGCGCGAGCTGGGGGCGAGGCGGCGAGACGTGCCGGCACCGTGACGAGCGCGACGCCATGGGCCGGCCGGCGGCTCCACTTCGTCGGCATCGGCGGCGCCGGGATGAGCGGGCTGGCCGTGGTCGCGCGGGCGCTCGGCGCGCAGGTGACCGGCTCCGATCGCAGCCCGGACTCGCCGTACCTGCGTTCGGCGGGGATCGTGGCCGCGGCCGGCCACGATGCCGCGAACGTCCCGGAGGGCGCCGAGGTCGTCGTCTCGAGCGCGATCCCGCCGGACAACCCGGAGCGCGCGGCGGCGCGCGAGCGCGGGCTGCGCGAGCTGCACCGGGCCGACCTGCTCGGTGAGATCACGCGCCTGCGGCCGACGATCGCGGTCACCGGCACCCACGGCAAGACGACGACGTCGAGCATGGTCGTGCACGCGCTCCGTGGCTGCGGCATGGATCCGGGCTACCTCGTCGGCGGCGAGGTGCGCTCGACCGGGTCGAACGCGGGCTGGGGGGCGGGGGAGTGGCTCGTGGTCGAGGCCGACGAGTCGGACCGCTCGCTGCTCAAGCTGTCGCCGCGGATCGCCGTGCTCACGAACGCCGAGCTCGACCACCACGCGACGTACGCGTCCCAGCGCGACGTCGACGACACGTTCCGCGCGTTCCTCGACATGGCCGATCAGGTCGTGCTCGGCGACGAGCCGGACCTCGAGCGCTTCCGCGGGACCGTCGCGCGACCCGAGAACGTCGAGCTCGAGCCGGGCGGCTCGCGCTTCAGCGTCGCCGGCGTGGCCGTGACGCTGCCCGTGCCGGGCGCCCACAACGCGCGCAATGCCGCCACCGCGGTCGCCGCCTGCACGCTCGCGGGCGCGGACCCCGAGCGCGTGGCTGCCGCGCTGGCCGACTTCGGCGGCGCCGGCCGCCGGTTCGAGCGCGTCGGCACCACGTCGAGCGGCGCCGCGGTGGTCGACGACTACGCGCACCACCCGACCGAGGTCCGCGCCACGATCGCCGCCGCACGCACGCTCGGCCCGCGCCGCCTCGTCGCCGCCTTCCAGCCGCACCTGTTCTCGCGCACGCGTCACCAGGCGCGCGAGTTCGGCGCCGCGCTCGCGCTCGCCGACCTCGTCGTCGTGCTCGACGTCTACCCGGCGCGCGAGCGCGCCGAGGACTTCCCGGGCGTCACCGGCCGCCTCGTCGCCGCCGCCGCGGCCGACAGCGCCGGTGGGCGGCGCGTCGCGTGGCTGCCGGGGTTCGACGAGGCCGAGCGGTTCCTCCGGGCGGAGCTGCGCGACGGCGACCTGCTGCTCACGCTCGGGGCCGGCGACGTCGACGCGCTCGGCCGCCGGCTGGCAGGGGCGACGGGGGTCTGACCCCCCGAATCGCGGCCGCCGGCCGCAGCCGCGTTGCAGGGGTCAGACCCCCCGCGTCGAACCGGTCGTAAGTGCTTCTGCGCCGTCCGTTCGTCCGGGGCCTCGCCGCGGTCCTTCTCCTCGCGGCCATCCTCGGCGGCGGCTGGCTGTGGGCGCGCGACTCCCAGTTCGTGCGCGTCGAGCGCGTGCGCGTGACCGGCGCCACGACGAGCGAGGAGCCGAGCATCCGTGCCGCGCTCGAGGCCGCGGCGCTCGACATGAGCACGCTGCACGTGCGCCGCGACGTGCTCGACGAGGCGGTCGCGTCCTACCCGTCGGTGGCCGGGCTGCACGTGAAGGCCGACTTCCCGCACGACCTCGCGATCGAGGTGCTCGAGCGGCGGCCGGTCGCAGCGCTCGAGATCCATGGGCGGCGGGTGCCGGTGTCGAGCGGCGGGATCGTGCTCACCGGCGTCGAGGCAGATCGCAACCTGCCCGCGATCCGGCGTGACGCCGCGCCCGCCGGCGGGCGCGTCGACGATGCCCGCACGCGCGCCGCCGTCGCCGTCGCGGCCGCCGCGCCCCCGGCGCTGCTCGCACGCAGCGACCGGCTGTGGTGGGGGCCCAAGGGCCTCACCGCGGACCTCAGCGACGGCCCGCCGCTGGTGTTCGGCACGGGCGACGACGCCGATCTCAAGTGGGCCGGTGCCGCCCGCGTGCTGGCCGAGCCGAGCGCGGCCGGAGCGACCTATCTCGACCTTCGCGTGCCCGGCCGCGTGGCCGCCGGGGGCATCGGTCCGGTGCCCCAGGAACCGCCGCCGGAGGAGCCGTCCGGCATCCCTCAACCTTAGGGTGAGAATAGGGCTACCCTCGATGACGGGTCGAGACTTTGGCGGTCTGCAACGGTTGTTGCCGAGGTTCGTTCGCGTTGACATCGGGAACGAAACCGCCGTAACGTGCCACAATCCGCGCCCGAACCGAGCGCTCCAAAACGCTCGACTATAAGTAGAGGTCCGGACGGAACTTATGGAAGCTGGCTCCTATCTCGCAGTGATCAAGGTCGTCGGTGTCGGCGGCGGTGGAACGAATGCCGTTAACCGGATGATCGATGCCGGTCTCTCCGGCGTCGAGTTCATCGCTGCGAACACCGACAACCAGGCGCTCCAGATGACGGACGCCGACATCAAGCTGAACATCGGCCACCAACTCACCAAGGGCCTGGGCGCCGGTGCCAACCCGCAGATCGGTCAGGGCGCGGCGGCAGAGTCGCGCGACGACATCAAGGAGGCGCTGAAGGGCGCCGACATGGTGTTCGTCACCGCCGGCGAGGGTGGCGGCACGGGCACGGGCGCGGCGCCGGTGATCGCCGAGATCGCCAAGAACGAGATCGGCGCGCTGACCGTCGGCGTCGTCACGCGCCCGTTCGAGTTCGAGGGCGCCCAGCGCGCGCGCCAGGCGCAGGAGGGCATCGACCGCCTGCGCGAGATGGTGGACACGCTGATCGTGATCCCGAACGAGCGGCTGCTGTCGATCGTCGAGCGCCGGACGAGCATCCTCGACGCGTTCCGCGAGGCCGACAACGTGCTTCGCCAGGGCGTGCAGGGCATCACCGACCTGATCACGATCCCCGGTCTGATCAACCTCGACTTCGCCGACGTGCGCACGATCATGCAGGACGCCGGCTCGGCGCTGATGGGCATCGGCCAGGCGACCGGCGAGTCGCGCGCGGCCGAGGCCGCCAAGGCGGCCGTGTCGTCCCCGTTGCTGGAGGAGTCGGTCGAGGGCGCCAGCGGCATCCTGCTGAACATCACCGGCGGCAAGGACCTCGGCCTGTTCGAGGTCAACGAGGCGGCGGAGATCATCCACTCGGCGGCCGACTCGAACGCGAACATCATCTTCGGCGCCGTGATCGACGACGCGATGAACGACGACATCCGCGTGACGGTGATCGCCACCGGCTTCGACCGCGGCGGCGTGCGCGCCGCACGCGAGCAGCGTGAGCGCGGTCCGCGCGACCGCGGCCCGCGGATCGACGATCGCCAGCGCTCGTCGCTGGAGATCCGCGACGACGACCTCGATATCCCGCCCTTCCTGCGCTAGCCCTCACGCGCGCGGTGCGGCGCGCCGATATAGGTTCCGATGGCTGCCGCACCACGCCCACTCCGATTTCTGCTCGCCGCATGCGTGGCGTGGATGGCTCTGTACGAGCTGTGGGTCGTGCTCGTACCGGGCCTCGACACCGGACCGCTGTTCTCGCGCTTCGCCCACGATGTCGTGCTGGTGCTGGCGGCGGCGGTCTGCCTGGCTCGGGTGCGGTACGTGCGTGGCTCGGAGCGACTCGCCTGGGGGCTGATCGGCTCCGGTCTGCTCGCCTGGGCGTTCGGCGAGGTCTACTACACGGCGGTGCTGTGGACGGCGCCCGATCCGCCGATCCCGTCACTCGCCGACGCGGGCTTCCTGCTGTTCCCGCCGCTGGTGCTCGCAGGCTGCCTCGTGCTGCTGCACGCGCGTGCCCGCGGCCTGTCGCGGCGGCTGTGGGTCGATGGCGTCACCGCCGCGCTCGGCGTGGCGGCGCTCAGCGCCGCGATCGTGTTCGAGCCGGTGCTCGGCAGCGTCGAGGGCAAGCCGCTGGCCGTCGCGACCGGCCTCGCCTATCCGCTGTTCGACCTCGTGCTCCTCGGCCTGGCCGTAGGGGCGCTCGCGAGCACGGGCTGGCGGCTGGACCGGACGTGGATGCTGCTCGCGGCCGGCGTCTCGACGTTCTGGCTCGCCGACTCGCTGTACCTGGTGAGCACGGCCGAAGGGGTCTATGAGGCAGGCGGCTGGTTCGACGCCGGCTGGTGGGCCGGCCTCGCGCTGATCGCCGCCGCGGCGTGGCAGCCGGTTCCCGAGCAGAAGCGGCAGCCGGTCGAGGAACGCCTGCGCGTGATCGCGGTCCCGCTCGCCTTCGGCACGATCGGCCTCGCGCTGCTCGTCTACGGCTCGATCGCCGGGCTGAACCCGCTCGCGGTCGGCCTCGCCGCCGCGTCGCTGCTGGCCGTGATGGCGCGCGCCACGCTCACCTTCGGCGAGAACGTCGCGATGCTGCGCACCTCGCGCGACGAGGCGCTCACCGACGCGCTCACCGGCCTCGGCAACCGCCGCGACCTGGCGCGCACGCTCGAGGCGATGCTGCCGGACGCCACCCCGGAACGCCCGGTCGTGCTCGCGCTCTTCGATCTCGACGGGTTCAAGCAGTACAACGACACCTTCGGCCATCCGGCCGGTGACACGCTGCTGATCCGCCTGGGCGCCAACCTCGCCGCCTTCCTGCACGGCCGCGGTCGCGCCTTCCGGATGGGCGGCGACGAGTTCTGCGCGCTCTTCCCGACCGCCGGCGAGCCCTCGGGCCCGATGGTGCTCGGCGCCGCGGCCGCGCTCTCCGAGCACGGCGACGGCTTCTCGATCACCTGCTCGCACGGATCGATCACGCTTCCGGTCGAGGCGTCCGAGCCCGTCGAGGCGCTGCGGATCGCCGACCAGCGGATGTACGCGAACAAGCACGCCCTGCGCACGTCGGCCGGCCGTCAGAGCAAGGACGTGCTGCTGCGGGCGCTCGCCGAGCGCGACCCCGCCCTCGGCACGCACGCCGACACGGTGGCGCTCGCCGCCGCGACCGCGACGGCGCTCGGGCTGGCATCCGACGAGGTCGAGCAGGTGCGCCACGCCTGCGAGCTGCACGACGTCGGCAAGGTCGGGATCCCGGACGCGATCCTCGGCAAGCCCGGCCCGCTGACCGACGAGGAGTGGGAGTTCGTCCATCGCCACCCGGCGATCGGCGAGCGCATCATCCTCGCCGCCCCCGCACTCGCGCGCGTGGCCTCGCTCGTCCGCTCGAGCCACGAGCGCTGGGACGGCGGCGGCTACCCCGACGGCCTGCTCGGCGATGCGATCCCCGTCGGCGCCCGGATCGTCGCCGTCGCCGACGCGTTCGCCGCGATGACGGCCGGCCGGCCGTACCGCGTTGCGCGCACGGCCGAGGACGCGCTCGAGGATCTGCGGCACGAGGCCGGACGACAGTTCGACCCCGCCGTGGTCGATGCGTGGTGCACGGCGTTCGCGGCCCACACGGTCTCCGCCGGCGCCACCAGCTAGTCCAGCCCGTCCAGCACCTTCACGCGCAGGCGCCCCTCGCCGCCGCAACCCGCCGCCAGAGCGAGGATTGCGGTGCACAGCGCCACCCGCGGTCGCCGCATGAGGCGCGAGGTAGCGCTGCTAGGGTCCGGCGTCGCATGGCCGCCGGTGCCGAGACGCTCAAGCGCACCCCGCTGTACGACCGCCACGTGGCGGCGGGTGCGCGGCTCGTTCCATTTGCCGGCTGGGAGATGCCGGTGCAGTATGCGGGCATCCAGGACGAGCACATCGCCGTGCGGCGGGGAGCGGGAGTGTTCGACGTCTCGCACATGGGCGAGGTCGAGACGGCCGGGGCCGACGCCGAGGCGTTCCTGCAGCGCGTGCTGTCGAACGACGTCTCCAAGCTCGCCGACGGCGGCGCCCAGTACTCCGTGCTGTGCCGCGAGAACGGCGGCGTGCTCGACGACCTCTTCACCTATCGGCTGTCGCGCGACCGCTTCCTGACCGTGACCAACGCCTCCAACCACGAGAAGGACCTCGAGTGGATGCGCCGGCAGGCGAGGGGGTTCGACGTCCGGCTCCACGACCGGCTGCACGACTACGCGATGCTCGCCGTGCAGGGCCCCGACGCGCGCGGGATCGTGGCGGCGCTCGCCAACGGCGAGCTCCCGAAGCGCTTCCGCACCACCGAGCTGACCGTGGCGGACATGCCCGGAGTGCTGGTCTGCGGCACGGGCTACACCGGTGAGGACGGTGTCGAGCTGCTGGTCGACCCCGAGTTCGCGCCGCTGCTGTGGGACTCGATCGTCGAGGGCGGCGCCGTACCGGCCGGCCTCGGCGCGCGTGACACGCTGCGGCTCGAGGTCTGCTTCCACCTCTACGGCAACGACCTGACCGAGGAGCGCGGGCCGATCGAGGCCGGTCTCGGCTGGTGCTGCAAGGAGGACACGGGCTTCATCGGTGCCGAGGTGGTGCGCGCGGTGCGCGAGGCGGGCCCGGAGGAGACGCTCGTGCCGTTCGCGATGACCGGCCCGGGGATCGCCCGGCAGGGCAACCCGGTGGTCGGCGGCGGCGAAGTGACGTCCGGAACCATGTCCCCGTGCCTGGGGATCGGCATCGGCATGGCCTACGTGCCGGCCGGGAAGACCGAGCCCGGCACACCCATCGAGATCGACGTCCGCGGCAAGACCCGCACGGCCGAGGTGCGAGCCAAGCCGCTGTACTCCAAGGAGCGCTGAACGTGGCCGACGCGAGCTATCCCGACGACCTCAAGTACCACCCGGAGCACGACTGGGCGCGGATCGACGGCGATACCGCCGTGTTCGGCATCACCTGGTACGCGCAGGACCAGCTGGGGGAGGTCGTGTTCGTCGACCCGCCCGAGATCGGCAAGACGGTCGCCAAGGACGAGCCCTACGCCGAGATCGAATCGGTGAAAGCGGTCTCTGACGTCGTCGCCCCGCTGTCGGGCGAGATCGTCGAGGTCAACGAGGCGCTCGCGAACGCGCCGGAGAAGATCAACGAGGACCCGTACGGCGACGGCTGGCTGGTCAAGGTCCGGCTCACCGAGCCGTCCGAGCTGGACGATCTGCTCGACCGCGACACCTACGAGGGCAGCCTGGCTTGAGTCGCTACACCTCCGCCACCGACGCCGACCGGGAGGCGATGCTCGAGCGCATCGGTGCCGGCTCGGTCGACGAGCTGTTCGCCGACATCCCGGAGGGCGTCCGGCTCGACCGGCCGATCGACCTGCCGGCCGGCAAGCCCGAGCAGGAGGTGTACGCCTACCTGCGCGACCTGGCGGCGCGCAACGTCTCGACCGAGGACGAGGTGTCGTTCGTCGGCGCCGGGATGTACGACCACTACGTCCCGTCGCTGGTCGACGCGCTGCTCTCGCGCTCGGAGTTCCTGACGCCGTACACGCCGTACCAGCCCGAGGTCTCCCAGGGCACGCTTCAGGTGATGTTCGAGTACCAGACGGCGATCAGCGAGCTGACCGGCCTGCCGGTGTCGAACTCGACGCTGTACGAGGCGCCGTCCGCGGTCGCATCCGCCGGCTGGCTGGCGCGGCTCCAGAACGGGCGCGCCCGGTTCCTGGTCTCACGCGCCCTGCATCCGCACTCGCGCGAGGCGCTCGCGACCACCGCGGCCGGCTACGGCACGGCGGTCGAGGAGGTCCCGCTGGCCGCCGGTGCGACCGACGTCGATGCGCTGCGGGAGGCGATCGGCGATGACGTCTCGGCCGTCTTCCTCCAGCTGCCGAACTTCCTCGGCGCGGTCGAGGACCTCGAAGCGATCGCCCCGGTCGTGCGCGAGAGCGGCGCGCTGCTGGTGGTTCAGTGCGACCCGCTGACGCTCGGCGTGCTGCGGCCGCCGGGCGAGTTCGGCGTCGACATCGCCGTCGGAGAGGGCCAGTCGCTGGGCAACCGGCTCGACTACGGCGGGCCGTCCTTCGGCTTCTTCGCCGCCCAGGATGCGTACCTGCGGCGGATGCCGGGCCGGATCGCCGGCGAGACGACCGACGCCGACGGGCGCCGCGGCTTCGTGCTCACCCTGCAGACGCGCGAGCAGCACATCCGGCGCGAGAAGGCCACGCACAACATCACCACCGCGCAGACGCTTAACGCGCTCGCGGGCGTCGTGTACCTGTCGTGGCTCGGCCGCCGTGGGATCGTCGAGATGGGCGAGCTGCTGCTGCACCGGACCGCGTACGCGCGGCGCGCGCTGGCGGCGCTCGAGGGCGTCGAGCTGCTGCACGAGCAGCCGGTGGTGCGCGAGTTCGCGGTGCGGCTCGACGCGCCGGTCGACCAGGTGATCGAGCGCTGCGCGGCAGCGGGCGTCAATCCCGGCTACCGGCTCGGCGCCGACTACGAGGAGTACGGCGACGGGCTGCTGGTGGCGATCACCGAGCAGCGCTCGAAGGCCGACATCGACCGGCTGGCCGAGGTGCTCGGGGCAGCGGTCGCAGCCGAGCGGCAGGCAGTGACAGCATGAGCCTGGCCGAGACGCCCCTGCAGGCTGACCGCGCGGTCACGATCTTCGAGAAGTCGGTCGCCGGGCGCCGCGCGTTCGTCGCACCGGAGCTCGACGTCCCGCGTGACGACGACGCGCTGCCGGAGCGGTTCCGGCGGGCGGAGCCGCCGAAGCTGCCGGAGATCGCCGAGCCGGAGATCGTGCGCCACTACACACGGCTGTCGCGGCGCAACTTCCATGTCGACGAGGGCTTCTACCCGCTCGGCTCGTGCACGATGAAGCACAACCCGAAACTGCACGAGCGGGTCGCGGCGCTGCCCGGGTACGCGCGGCTGCACCCGCTCCAGAGCCCGGCGCGCGCGCAGGGTGCGCTGCAGCTGATGTGGGAGCTACAGGGGGCGCTGGCCGAGATCGCGGGGCTGCCGCACGTCTCGCTGCAGCCGTCCGCCGGCTCCCAGGGCGAGCTCGCGGGGGTGCTGCTCACCCGCGCCTACCACGAGTCACGCGGCGAGCAGCGGCGCAAGGTCCTGACGCCCGACACGGCGCACGGGACGAACCCCGCGACCGTGACGATGGCGGGCTACGACGTCGTCAAGATCGGCACCGACGCGGACGGCGGCGTGGATGTCGACGACCTGCGCGAGCACGCCTCGGACGACGTCGCGTCGCTGATGCTGACCAACCCGAACACGCTCGGCGTCTTCGATCGCAACATCGAGGAGATCGCCCGGATCGTGCACGACGTGGGCGCGACGCTGTACTACGACGGGGCGAACCTCAACGCGGTCATGGGCCGTGCGCGGCCGGGCGACATGGGGTTCGACATCGTCCACTACAACCTGCACAAGACGTTCACGCAGCCGCACGGCGGCGGCGGGCCCGGTGCGGGGCCGATCGCGGTCTCGGACCGGATCGAGCCGTTCCTGCCGCGGCCTCAAGTGGTTCGCCGTCCCGACGGGAATTTCGATCTCGACTTCGATCGCCCGCAGTCGATCGGCCGCCTGCGCGGGTTCCAGGGCAACTTCGGCGTCTTCGTGCGCTCCTACGCGTACATCCTGTCGCTTGGCGCCGACGGGCTGGCCGAGGCGTCGGACACGGCGGTGCTGAACGCCAACTACCTGATGGCGCGGCTGCGCGAGCTGTGCGGCGAGCACATCCCCGCCGCCTACGACCGCGCCTGCATGCACGAGTTCGTGCTCACCGGCGGGCCGATGAAGCGCGCGCTCGGGATCCGGACCACGGACCTGGCGAAGAGCCTGCTCGACCACGGCTTCCACCCGCCGACGGTCTACTTCCCGCTGCTCGTGGACGAGGCGCTGCTGATCGAGCCGACCGAGACCGAGACGCGCGAGACGCTCGACGCGTTCGCGGAGGCGGTCGCCGAGATCCTGTCGGAGGCGGCTGACGATCCCTCGGTCGCCCGCAACGCGCCGTACACGACGCCGGTCCGCCGCCTCGACGAAGCCGCCGCCGCCAAGCGGCCGGTCATCCGGCAACCGCTCTAAGGCATGGCCGGTGCCGAGACGACCCTGCGCGTCGGTCGCCGCAGCGTCCGGCTGACGAACCAGGACAAGGTGCTGTTCCCCGACGACGGGATCACGAAGGCCGATCTCGCCGGCTACTACGCGGCCGTGGCGCCGGCGATGGTGCCGCACGTGCGCGACCGGCCGCTGAACCTGTGGCGCTGGAACCTGGGCATCGACAAGCCGGTCGTCGTCCAGCAGGCGATCCCCAAGGGCGCGCCGGACTGGGTCCGCCGCGTGACCGTCCCGCGCCGGCGCGGCGGCGAGGTCGCCCATGCCGTCGGCGGCGAGGCGGCGACGCTCGTGTGGCTGGCGAACCAGAACTGCATCACCCCGCATGCGTGGACGAGCCGCGCCGACCGGCCCGACCACCCCGACCGGCTGGTGTTCGACTTCGACCCGCCGGACGAGGGCGGCGGCCAGTTCGAGGCGATCCGCGCGGGAGCGCTCGCGATCGGCGACCTGCTGCGCGAGCGCGGACTGGAGCCGTTCGCGATGACGTCCGGGTCGCGCGGGCTGCACGTCGTCGCGCCGCTGCGGCGGCGCGCGAGCTCGGACGAGGTGCGGGCGGTGGCGGGCGAGCTGGCGGAGGAGGTCGCCGGGCGCCTGCCGGACCAGCTGACGACGTCGTGGCGCAAGGAGGGCCGCGGCGGGCGCGTGCTCGTCGACGCCGCCCGTAACACCTACGCGCAGACGGCGGTCGCCCCGTACGCCGTGCGCGCGAAGCCGGGCGCGCCGGTCGCCACGCCGCTCGCCTGGGACGAGCTCGAGGACCCGGAGCTGCATCCGCGCCGCTGGACGCTGGCGACCGTGCCCGAGCGGCTCGAGGCGCGCGGCGACCCATGGGAGGGCATCGCGAAGGCGGCCGCGCCGCTCCCGCGTTAGTGGTGGCCGAGCCTCGCCTGCGGGCTCAGGTCGGGCCGGAGGCCGTCGCCGAGCGCGGCCGCCGCGAGCGCGCGGCCGAGGGCCGGGGCGTGCTTGAACAGGTTGGCGCCCGCGACGAAGAGCAGGCGCTCGCGCTCCCAGGCGGCGAAGCCATCCGTGCTCCACGGGAGCTCGGTGACCCAGCAGTTGCGTGACTCGACCGGCTCGCCCGAGAGCCCGGGGAGCATCCGGGCGACGTAGGCGTTGGTGCGGTCGGCGGAGGCCGCGAGCTCGGACGGGTCGACGACCTCGAGCCCCACGGCGTAGCGGCCGTTGCCCGGCAGCGGGTCGCCGTAGGCGCCGTCACCGGCCTGCAGGCAGGCCAGCTGCGCCGGCGGGTCGCCGCGCAGCTCGTACGTGAGCCGGACGTGGGCGGCCTCGTGGACCGGCAGCGCAAGGCCGGCGCCGAGCGCCAGCTCCGGGGTCCCGCGTCCGGCGCAGACGACGACGCGGTCGTGCGCGGTCGCCCGCCCGCCGGCGCGGACCTCGCCCGACGGCCGCACGGCGATCACCTCGTCGGCGACGATGCGATCGCCCAGCGCGGAGGCCAGCGCCGCGATCGCAGCGGTCGTGCGGATGACGCCGCCGTCGTCGTCGATCATCGCCGGACCGCGCCACGGGGCGAGCACCGGCAGCCGCTCGGCCAGCTCGCTCGCATCGATCGCGCGGGCGCTCACTCCGGCGTCGCGGAGGAGCGCGAGGTGGCGCTCGGCCGTCGCGCCGAGCAGCACGGACCCGTCGCCCGAGACCAGCTCCACGCCGAAGTGCTGCTCCCAGTCACTCCATCCCGCGCGCGACTCACGCGCGAGCGCGACGAGACGCGGGTCGTCGTGCGCGTGGCGGAAGATCCGGGACTCGCCACCTGACTGGCCGTTCCCGGGCGCGCCGCGCTCGTAGACGGTCACCGAGGCGCCGCGCTCGACGAGCGCGTACGCCGTCGACAGGCCGACGATTCCAGCTCCGATCACCGCGACGTCCACGGGGCAATGAATACCCGTTGCGCGCTGCGACCGACTTCTGTTCGCCTGCGGATCGACCGCAGAGGAGATGGCGCGCGGACGTTGCGGACACGGGTCGTGCTGCGCCGGTAGGCGTTACGCGGGTGCCGCGAGAGGGCACCAGAGAAGTGGCGGACGCACACAGTGGGGCGCGGCGCTGAGCGGGCCGAGGGTCGGGTGCGGTCAAGCCGCTGACCGGCGGGTGGTGGGCGATCGCGGGAGGGTCGCCCGCCCCTCGGCTTTCTAACTGAGGCGCTCGCCCGAGCTTGCGAGGGCGAGTAAGCCGCATTCGATCTCACGCGCTTGGCGCATACGATCTCTCCCTTGGTCATCTTCTCCGGCATCCAGCCCACAGGGCAGAAGCACCTCGGCAACTACATCGGCGCGATCACCCAGTACGTCGCCGGGCAGGATCGCGCCGACCCGGCGATCTACTGCATCGTCGACCTGCACGCCGTCACCGTCCCGTACGAGCCGGCCGATCTGCGCGAGCGCACGCACGACACGGCCGCGATCCTGATCGCCTCCGGGCTCGATCCCGAGCGCTGCATCCTCTTCCGCCAGGGCGACGTGCAGGAGCACACCGAGCTGGCGTGGCTGCTCTCGAGCGTCACGCCGATCGGCGAGCTCAACCGCATGCACCAGTTCCGCGACAAGTCGGCGTCGCAGCGCGAGCTGGTCTCCGCCGGGCTCCTGTACTACCCGGTGCTGCAGGCCGCCGACGTGCTCGCCTATCGGGCCCACGAGGTGCCGGTGGGCGAGGACCAGCGCGAGCACCTGGAGCTGATGCGGCGCACCGCGGAGCGCTTCAACAAGCGCTTCGGCGAGCTGCTCGTGGTGCCGGAGTCGCGGATCCCCACGGTCGGCGGGCGCGTGCTCGACCTGCAGGAGCCCGAGCGCAAGATGTCCACCACCGGCGGCTCCGAGCAGGGCACCGTCTACGTTCTCGACGACCCCGACACGATCCGGCGCAAGTTCAAGCGAGCCGTGGCCGACTCGGGGCGCGAGATCGTGCGCCGCGAGGACAAGCCGGGGATCTCCAACCTGATCGAGATGATGTCGGTCGCACGCGGCATCGCTCCCGATGAGATCGAGCGCGAGTTCGAGGGCTCCGGCTACGGCGACTTCAAGACAGCGGTGGCGGACGCCATGATCGACTGGCTCGCCCCCGTGCGCGAGCGCTACCACGAGCTGCGCGGCGACGAGGCCGAGCTCGAGGGCATCCTCGAGGCGGGCGCCGACAAGGCCCGCACGATCGCCCGCGGCACGCTGGCGGACGTGCGCGACGCGATGGGCGTCGGCCCGGCGCGCCGCTCCGTCGGCCCCGGGGCCTAGCCTGTCGGCACCGATGGCGACGATCATGCACCGGCTGGAGCTCGACCTCGACGTGTTCGCGGGGCCGTTCGACCTGCTGCTGTCGCTGATCCTGCGTGAGGAGCTCGACCTGCTGGAGGTCGAGCTGGCCGAGATCGTGGTCGCCTACATCGACCATCTGGAGGCCGAGGGCGAGCTCGATCTCGAGGCGGCGACCGAGTTCCTCGTGCTGATCGCGGCGCTGCTGGAGCTCAAGTCGCGGCTGATGCTGCCGGGTGCCGAGGTGCTCGACGAGCTCGACGAGCTGGCGCCCGCCG
The DNA here is from genome assembly GCA_963806395.1 of uncultured Solirubrobacteraceae bacterium. GTDB lineage: Bacteria > Actinomycetota > Thermoleophilia > Solirubrobacterales > Solirubrobacteraceae > DASSUW01. The sequence continues at coordinate 171,304 of CAWDYI010000001.1, forward strand.
AGGCCGCCGAGGAGCTGCTGGAGCGGATGCTGCAGTACGCCCGCTTCCGCGGGGCGGGCGGCTGGATGGGCACCGGGCACGCCGCCGGGCAGGCCTTCCTGTACCGCGTCGCGCCGCTCCCGGCCGCGCTCCGGCGCGTGTCGGTCGAGATCGCCGAGCGCGCGTACGACCCGGCGGTGCTGGGCGAGGCGATCGGCGCGCTGCTGCGCACGCCGCCGCCGCTCGACCTGCGCCACATGGAGACGCCGCGCGTCTCGGTCGCGGACCGGCTGACGCTGCTGCGCGGCATGCTGGCCAGCCGCGGCGGGCGGTTCTCGTTCGACGATGCGGTGCAGGGCGCCGACCGCGTGACGGTCGCGGTGACGCTGTTCGCGCTGCTGGAGCTGTACAAGAGCGGCGAGGCCCGCTGGCAGCAGGACGAGCCGTTCGGGCCGATCACGGTGCAGGCCGGGGCGCCCGCGTGAGCTCGCTCTCCCGCCAGGTCGAGGCGCTGCTCTTCCTCTCGCCCGAGCCGGTCGCGCTGGACGAGCTGGCCGACGCGCTGCAGGCCGGCGAGGAGGCCGTCCGCGAGGCGCTCGCCACGCTCGACGGAGCGCTCGCGGGCCGCGGCGTCGTGCTGCGCGAGGTCGCCGGCGGCTGGGCGCTCGTCTCGCACCCCGACGCCGAGGAGGCCGCGCGGCGGCTCCTGGCGCGCCCTCGCACCCCGGCACTCACCCCCGCGCAGGCCGAGACGCTCGCGATCGTCGGCTACCTGCAGCCGGTCTCGCGCCCCGAGGTGGCCCGCATCCGCGGCGTCGCGTCCGAGTCGGCGACCGCCGCGCTCGTCGAGCGCGGCCTGATCGAGGAGTCCGGCCGCTCGCAGTTCGGCGCCGTCCTCTACCGCACGACACCGCTGTTCCTGAAGCTGTTCGGCCTCCGCTCGCTCGACGACCTGCCCGAGGTCGAGCAGTGGGACCCGAGCCCCGAGGACGAGTCGGCCCTCCGCGACCGCCTGCTGCGCGCGGGCGAGTCGCGCGCGAACCCCGGCTAAGCCGCCTTCGCGGCCAGCTGCCCGCAGGCTGCGTCGATGTCGCGCCCGCGCGTCAGCCGCACCGTGGAGCGCAGCCCGCGCTGGTCCAGCACGGCCTTGAACGCGGCGATCGCGCCCGGTGAGGAGCCGTCGTACATCCCGGTGGGGTTGTACGGGATCAGGTTGACCTTGTAGACCTTCGGATCGAGCAGGTCGGCCAGCGCGGTCGCCTGGCGGTACGTGTCGTTCACGCCCCCGAGCATCACGTACTCGATGAACACCTTGCGCCGGCGCCGGGCGTGGTAGGCCTCGCACGTCTCCAGCACCTGCGCGAGCGGGTAGCGGTCGTTGATCGGCATGATCTGCGAGCGCAGCTCGTCGTCCGGCGCGTGCAGCGAGAACGCCAGGCGGATCGGCATGTCGCTCTCCGTCAGCTGGCGGATCCCCGGCACCCAGCCGACCGTCGAGACGGTGGTCCGCCGATGGGTGATCCCGACGTCCGGGAGCCGGCGGGCGGCCGCCAGCACGTGGTCGAGGTTCATCATCGGCTCGCCCATGCCCATGAACACGAGGTGATCGACGGGCTCGATGCGGCGGAAGTGCAGCACCTGGTCGAGGATCTCCGACGCCGTCAGGTTACGGCCGAACTTCATCGCGCCGGTGGCGCAGAACGTGCATGTGAGCGGGCAGCCGGACTGCGACGAGACGCAGACCGACCGGCGGCCGTCGCGGTAGCGCATCAGCACCGCCTCGACGGCGCGGCCGTCGTGCGTGTGGAACAGCGCCTTGACCGTGCCGTCGGCCGCATGTGCCTCGCTCACCGTCTCCAGGCTCGAGAACGGCACGTCCTCGACGAGCCGCGACCGGAGCGCCGCCGGCACGTCGGTCATCTGCTCGTAGCCGGTCGCTCCGCGAGCGGTCCAGCTCCACACCTGCCGTGCACGGAAGGGCGGCTCGCCGGCCGCGGTCAGCGTCTCGTCGAGCAGCGCGAGGTCCACGCCCCCTATGGTGGCACCGTCGTGCGCCTCGCCAAGTACCTCGCCCACTCGGGCGTCGCCTCGCGGCGCGCGTCCGAGCAGCTCGTGTTCGCCGGGAGGGTGACCGTCGGCGACGAGATCGTGCGCGACCCGGCGCGCGACGTCGACGGCAGCGTGCCGGTCGCGGTCGACGGCGAGGTGGTGTGGGTGTCCGACGGCCAGCTCGCCGTCTACGCCATCCACAAGCCGCGCGGCGTGGTCTCCACGGCGCACGACCCGCAGGGCCGGCCCACGATCGTCGAGCTGGTGCCGACCTCGCGGCGGCTGTACCCGGTCGGCCGGCTCGACGTCGACACGACGGGCCTGATCCTGCTGACCGACGACGGCGCGCTCGCCCACCGCCTGACCCACCCGTCGTTCGAGGTGCCGCGCACGTACCGCGCCAAGGTCCGGCATCCGCCGGTGCGCGAGGGCGCGCTGCGCGCGCTGCGCGAGGGCATCGAGCTGGAGGACGGCACGACCGCCCCGGCGCGCGCGAAGCGGCTCGCGACCGATCGCGTCGAGCTCACGATCCACGAGGGCCGCAAGCGCCAGGTGCGCCGGATGCTCGAAGCCGTCGGCCATCCGGTGGTCGCGCTCGAGCGCGTGCGCTTCGGCCCGCTGCGGCTCGGCACGCTCCAGGAGGGACGGTACCGCCGGCTCACGGCCGCCGAGGTCGAGCACCTCCGCGACGCGCCCGCTGATTGAATGCGCCGCGCATGCGGCTGATCGCACTCCGAGGCGCCACCACCGTCGACGCCAACGAGGCGGAGCCGATCCTGCACGCCACCGAGGAGCTGATGGGTGAGCTCCTCGTCCGCAACCGGCTCGCGGCCGAGGACCTCGTGAGCTGCATCTTCACGCTCACCTCCGACCTCGACGCCGAGTTCCCGGCGGTCGCGGCGCGCCGCATGGGCCTGAGCCGCGTTCCGTTGCTGTGTGCGCGCGAGATCCCGGTCCAGGGTGCGCTCCCGCGCGTCATCCGCGTGCTCATCCACTGCTATCCGCCGGAGGGGACCGACCCCCAGCACGTGTACCTCGGCGAGGCCCGGCGGCTGCGCCTGGACCTCGAGGGCGCGCAATAGACTGGGGCCATGGCGCTTGAGTTCGCGAGCAAGGTCGGTCGCATCCCGGTCTACCCGGCCGCGGACGGCTACGCCTCCGAGGGGCCGATCGTCGCGCTCGCGTCGAACGAGTCGCCGTACCCGCCCGTGCCGGCGGTCGTCGAGGCCGTCACGCGCGCCCTGTCGGGCCTGAACCGCTACCCCGACCCGACCAACTCGGCGCTGCGCCGCCGGCTGTCCGACCGGCACGGCGTGCCGGCGAACCGGATCGCGGTCGGCAACGGGTCGTGCGACATCCTGCTGGCGGCCGGCGACGCGCTGCTCGAGCCGGGCGCCGAGATCGTGTACGCATGGCCGTCGTTCTCGGTCTACCCGCACCTTGCGGCGGCCTCGGGTGCGCGCGCCATCGAGGTCCCCGTCGACGCCGAGCACCGGCACGACCTCGCCGCGATGCGGCGCGAGATCACGGTCGCCACCCGGCTCGCGATCGTCTGCAACCCGAACAACCCGACCTCGACGGCGCTCCCGCTCGACGAGATCGCCGCGTTCATCGCCGACGTCCCGCGCCACGTGTGCGTGATCCTCGACGAGGCGTACTGCGAGTTCAACATGCTGCAGGACCCCGACGAGTCGATCCCGCTGCTCGACAAGCATCCGAACCTGGTGCTCCTGCGCACGTTCTCGAAGGTGCACGGGCTGTGCGGGCTGCGCGTCGGCTACGGGCTGTGCGGCTCCGAGGAGTTCCGCACGGCGGTCGACCAGGTGCGCCAGCCGTTCTTCTGCAACGCCGCCGCCCAGGCCGCCGCGCTCGAGGCGCTCAACCACCAGGACGAGGTCGCTCGCCGGGTCGAGCGCAACCTGGCCGAGCGGATCGGCCTCGAGGACGGGCTGCGCGAGCTCGGCATCGAGCCCGCCGCCTCGCAGTCCAACTTCGTCTGGATCGACCTCGGCGAGGGCCGCGAGGAACTGGACATCATGCGCGGCCTGGCCGAGCGCGGCGTGCTCGTGCGCGCCGGCACGTCGCTCGGCCGCGAGGGCGCGCTGCGCGTCACGGTCGGCACCCAGGCCGACAACGAGCGCTTCCTCGAAGTCCTCGCGGCGCTGTTGTAGATGGAGCTCGCCCAGCGCCCTCCACACCCGGCGCTGGCTCCTCACGTGCGCAGTCTCGCCGGCTGGCGCGAGCGGGCGGACGGCCCGGTCCGGCGCGCCGAGGTGCCGGGCGGCCGGATCGTGCTGGTGATCTCGTTCGGGCCGACGCTGGACGTCGACGGGCACCGCTTCACGTCCTTCGTCGCCGGCCTGCACGACACGCCCGCGCTCACCGAGCACGCGGGGGAGGGGCACGGGATCGAGGCCTACCTGACGCCGCTCGGCGCCCGCCGGATGCTCGGCCTGCCGATGGGTGAGCTGACCCGGCAGGTGGTCGAGCTCGAGGACCTGATCGGCGCCGAGGCCGGCGAGCTGGCCGAGCGCCTGTACGAGGCGCCGAGCTGGCCGGCGCGGTTCGCCATGCTGGAACGCGCGATCGCCGCGCGGGTGCTCGATGCGCCGCCGGTCGCGGCCGAGCTGGAGTGGGCGTGGCGGCGGCTGCTGGAGACCGGCGGCCGCGTGCCGGTCGGCGCGCTGGCGCACGAGCTCGGATGCAGTCGCCGCCATCTCGCGGCGTCGTTCCGCGAGCAGCTCGGCCTGCCGCCGAAGCCGCTCGCGCGGCTTCTGCGGTTCGAGCGCGCGCTCGACCGGCTGCGCGGCGGCGCCGACCTGGCGGAGCTGGCGCTCGACTGCGGCTACTACGACCAGGCGCACTTCAACCGCGACTTCCGGCAGTACGCGGGGCGGACGCCGACCGAGTACCTGGTCACATCCGTCCAAGACATGGCGGCGATGGCGGCCTAGCCTCCGCGCCATGATCATCCCCACCCTGCGATACAAGGACGCGAAGGCGGCGATCGAGTTCCTCGAGCGCGCCTTCGGCTTCGAGCGCCAGACGGTCCACGAGGACGGCGGCGTGATCGGCCACGCCGAGCTGCGCCACGGCGACGGCGTCGTGATGCTGGGCACCGCCGGCCACGGCGATGCGCGGTTCGACACCGGCCGGAACGTGATCTACGTGGTGGTCGAGGACCCGGACGCGGTCTACGCGCAAGCGGCCGCCGCCGGCGCCGAGATCGTGATGGAGCTCACCGACCAGGACTACGGCTCGCGCGATTTCGCTGCGGAGGACCCCGAGGGCAACGTCTGGAGCTTCGGCACGTACAACCCGTTTGCCGCGTGAGGTAGCTTTCGCCGGCGGATGGGCAGCGTTCGGCGACGGAGTACGTGGGTCCTCGGCATCGCGCTCGCGGTCGCCGTGGGGGCGGGATGCGGGGGCGGCGACGACGAGCCCACGGGCAGCGACCTGACCGCGATCCGGTGCCCGCTGGTGCAGGTCGACGGCAGCGATCGATATGAGCCGGCGAAGGGTTCGTTCGACACCGCGGAGCTGATCGGCAAGCGCTTGGAGGACGCCGAGACCACGGCGGCCGAACACGGCTGCGAGGCGGTCGTCGCGAAGCGCGACGGCGAAGGCGTCGCGGTGCCGACCGACGTGGACCCGAAGCGGATCTACGTCTACACGGAGGACGGCGTCGTCACCGAGATCGAAGGCGTCGGCGGGGGCATCTGACAGGACTGCTCGCCAGGCTGTCCGCGTTCGCCGCCGGCCGCCGCTCGAAGTGGGTCGTGATCGGCGCCTGGGTCGCGCTCGCGGTCGGCCTGGCGCCGCTTCAGGGCGAGCTCCAGGAGCGGGCCGCCGACGAGAGCGACACGTTCCTCGTCCGCGGCTCGGAGTCCGCCGAGGCCAAGCAGGTCGTCGACGAGCGGTTCCCGAGCGGTCGCGAGACGGCGGCCGTGATCGCCTACTTCCGCGACGGCGGGCTCACGTCCGCGGACCGGCGCCGGATGGAGGCCGACGCCGTCGCACTGTGCAGGTCCGCGGCGATCCCGAGCCTCGCCCGCGTCGGTACGCCGTTCCTGCTGGCCTGCGGGAGGACCGATCCGCTCGACCTGAGCCCGGGCCCGGCGCTGCTGGTCTCGAGCGACAGCAGCGTGGCTCTGAGCACGGCGATGATGAGCGACGACAGCACGCCGGTGGCCGAGGCCGCGGTCGATGCCATCCGCGCCGTCGTGCCGCCGCCCGCCGGCGATCGCACCGGCCTGCGCGCCTACGTCACGGGCGAGGCGGGATTCGAGGCCGACCGCAGCAAGGCGGTCGAAGGCATCGACGAGACCCTGCTGGCCGTCACCGTCGTCGTGCTGCTGGTGCTGCTGCTCGCGATCTACCGCTCGCCGCTCGTGGCGCTCGTCCCGCTCGCGGTCGTGGTGCTCGCGTACCTGGTCGCGGCCGGCGTCACGTACGGTCTCGTGGCCGCCGGCATGACCACGATCAGCGGCCAGACGACCGCGATCCTGGTCGTGCTGATGTTCGGGGTGGGCACCGACTACTGCCTGCTGATCGTCGCCCGCTTCCGCGACGAGCTGCGCGCGACCGCGGACGTGCACGCCGCGATGGCGCGAGCGGCCGAGCGCACCGGCTCGGCGATCCTGTCGGCCGGCGCGATCGTGGTCGTCGCGATGCTGGCGCTCGCGCTCGCCGACTTCAACGCGACGCGCGAGATGGGGCCGATCCTCGCGCTCGGCGTGGCGATCATGGTCGCCGCCGGGCTGACGCTGCTCCCGGCGATCCTCGCGGCGCTCGGCCGGCGGTCGTTCTGGCCGTCCGTGCCGCGGCCCGAGGCGGGGCGCGCGCCCGCCGGCCGGGCGTGGCAGGCGGTCGCGCGGCGCGTCCGCAGCCGTCCGGCGCCGATCGCGGTGGCCGTCACGCTCGTGCTGGCGGCGGGGGCGCTCGGCAACCTGAGCGGCCGCGAGCCGCTCGACTTCTCCGAGGCGTTCCGGGACGCTCCCGAGTCGGTCCAGGGGCAGGAGCTGATCCGCGATCGCTTCATCGCCGGCCGGGCCGCGCCGCTGCGCGTCGTGACGCGCTTCGATGCGGGCGACGAGGTGACGGCCGCGCTCACCGAGGGCCGTTCGACGCCGGTCGAGGAGATGTACCTGATGGCGCGGTCGGGGCCGGGCGGACCGGAGCTCGTGCTCGCCGAGGGCTACCTCGGGATCGACCCGTTCTCGGACGAGGCGACGGACGCCGTGCCCGGGATCCGGGCCCGCGCCGCCGCGGCGGCGCCGGTCGGGCCGGTCCTGATCGGCGGCGAGGTCGCGGAGGCCTACGACACCCGGCAGGCGATGTCGCGCGACACGCTGCTGATCGTGCCGGTCGTGCTGGTCCTGATCCTGATCATCCTGGCGATCCTGCTGCGCGCGCTGGTGATGCCGCTGTACGTGATGGCAACCGTGGTCCTGTCGTACGCATTCGCGCTCGGGATGAGCTCGCTGATCTTCACGCACGTGCTCGGTCAGCCGGCGAGCGATCCCAGCCTGGCGCTGTTCGCGTTCATCTTCCTCGTGGCGCTCGGCGTCGACTACAACGTCTTCCTGCTCGCCCGGATCCGCGAGGAGTGCCGCACCCGCCCGACGCGCGACGCGGTGACCGCGGCGCTCGCGCGCACCGGCGGGGTGATCACCAGCGCCGGGCTGGTGCTCGCCGCGACCTTCGGCGTGCTGATGGCGGTCCCGCTCGAGGCGCTGTTCCAGATCGGGTTCGTCGTCGCGCTCGGGCTGCTGGCGGACACGTTCCTCGTGCGCGCGCTGCTCGTCCCGGCGATCGCCGTCCTGCTCGGCGACCGCAACTGGTGGCCTTCCAGGAGTTCCGTCATACGGAATACAAAGTCCGTTGACAGTCCGGCGTTAGTGGACTAGTTTTCGCGCCGCTCCGGCGAAACATACCGGGGCCGGCAGTCGGCGGCGAAGGGGGAGAGCAGGGGGCATGGGCATCGGAACGCTGGCCTTTACGGGTATGTGTCGACGCGCGCGGCGACAGGCGGCGGTCGCCGTCGCGGCTGCGGCCGTGCTGCTCGCGACGCTTGCCGTCGGCACCACCCCGGCGCTCGCCCAGGGCGAGGACAAGAGCGTCCTGATCTACACCGGCACCACGGGCTACCGGCACGCCGACGCCATCACCCAGGGGCGCCCGGTCGTACAGACCGCGCTCGAGGCCGCCGGCTACACCGTCGTCTGGGAGGACTGCGACAACAACGGCGGCGGCGCGAACAACTGCGACAACGCGGCCAAGAACCCGCGCATCTTCACGGACGAGAACCTCGCCCAGTTCGACGCGATCCTGCTCCTCAACGTCTCCGCCGCCTGGGCCGGCGGCGGCCGGCCCGGTCCGCTCTGGAACGAGGACCAGCGCGCCGCGATCATCCGGTTCGTCCAGAACGGCGGCGGCATCGCCGCCAACCACAACGCCACCGACATCGGCGCCGGCGTCGTGACGTGGGACTGGTGGGACGGCGGGAACAACTCGGCCGTCGGCACGCTGATGAAGGGCCACGCGGCCACGAACATCAACAACGTCGCCCAGGTCCAGGTCGCCGACCGCCATCACCTTTCGACGCGCGACCTGCCCGACACGTTCGGCATCGGCGACGAGCACTACAACTTCGTCCGCAGCGTGCGCGGCACCCACCACGTCCTGGCGACGCTCGACGAGCGCACCTACACGCCGGGCAACCCGATGGGCCAGGACCACCCGATCTCGTGGTGCAAGCTCTACGACGGCGACAACGTCGACGACGGCACGGGCACGCCGAAGCCGTACAACGACGGCCGCGTGTGGACCAGCGGGATGGGCCACTTCGGCTCCTCGTATGCGGAGAACGGCGGCAACAACAACCTGGTCAAGCACATCGTCGGCGGCGTGCGGTGGGCCGCCGGCGAGGGCAAGAAGTCCGACTGCTCGGGGACCGTCTGGTCGAGCTTCAAGCGCACGATCCTGGTCGACGACATCGTCGGCCCGATCGGGCTCGACGTCGCGCCGGACGGCAAGGTCTACTGGACCGAGATCGGCCCGACGCAGGGCTACACCTCCGAGGGCTTCCTCAAGGTCCACGACCCCGACGGCGCGGCCAACAACAAGACCACCGTCGCCACGATCCCGACGCGCGCCGACCACGGCAACTCCGAGGACGGCGTGCTCGGCATGACGCTCGAGCGGGACTTCGACCTCTCCGACCCGGCCAAGCGCGACGTCTACGTCTACTACTCGCCGCGCAACCCGGCGTGGCCGACCACCGGCGACCAGACCGTCGTCGGCTACAACCAGGTCAGCCGCTTCACGCTCACCGCCGACGGCACGGCCATCGTGCCCGACTCCGAGCGCGTGATCCTGCGCGTGCCGAAGGCCAAGATCTCCGGCTCGCCCGCCGGCTTCCCCGGCGGGCCGACCGACTCCGGCCCCGGCCACGTCGGCGGCGCCGGCCTCGACGTCGACTCGGACGGCAGCCTCTACCTCGGCGTCGGCGACGACGTCTCGCCGAACGCGCCCGGGCACGACCGCTACACGCCGATGGACTACCGCGCGGCCGAGCGCTGGGACGCCCGCAAGACGTCGGCCAACACCGCCGACCTGCGCGGCAAGGTGCTCCGCATCCGCCCGCTCGACACGATCCCGGCCGGCGCCGAGCCGGGAGCCGGGACGACGTACGAGATCCCGGAGGGCAACATGTTCGCGCCCGGCGCGGCGCAGGCGCGGCCCGAGATCTACGCGATGGGCTTCCGGCAGCCGTTCACGGTGCAGACCGATCCGGCCAACCCGGGCGCCGTCATGGTCGGCGAGTTCTGCCATGACAACTCGGCCAACAACGCACAGCGCGCGCCGGCCGGCGTGTGCGAGTGGAACCTGGTCGACGAGCCCGGCTTCCACGGCTGGCCGTTCTGCATGGGCAACAACGCGCCGATCAACACCAGCTTCCGCTGGAACTACATGACGAACGCGACCACCGGTCTGCAGTACGACTGCTCGCTGGCCGAGCTGCCGTCGGACATCAGGTGGGCCCCTGCCGGCCAGACCTCCGCGACGCCGAGCTTCGACGGACGCGACACGATCCCCGGCCCGGCGAAGCAGGCGACGATCTGGAAGAAGTACCCCGGCGCCGAGGGTGGCCAGTCGGCCGCCGACTTCGGTGACCTGTCGGCCGGCGGCATGCAGCCGATCACGGGCCCGGTCTACCGCTACGACGCGGACACCGCCGGTCCCGGCGCGTTCCCGCCGTACTACGACGGGTCGTGGTTCATCGCCAACCGGGGCGCCGACAACGGGTTCTGGAAGGAGGTGCGCCTGCGCTCGGACGACGACGAGATGCTGCGCGTCAACGACTGGGTGCCCACCGGCCAGTTCGGCGCGCCCAACAACAGCTTCGTGATCCCGAGCCGCTTCGGGCCGGACGGCGCGCTGTACATGGCCCGCTGGAGCTTCGGCTGCTGCCGCAACCAGCTCGGCGCCGGCAACGAGACGCAGCTCGTGAAGATCGAGTTCGCCGTCGCAGACGAGTGCCTCGAGGACACGCAGGCCCCGAACGTCGACCACAACGTCGCCGGCCGGGCCCATCCCTCCGAGCCGAACACCTACCTCGACGAGGCCACGCTGACGTTCGCCGCGGGCGATGTCGGCTGCGCGGGAGTGGAACGCGTCGAGTACCGGGTCAACTCGGACGACGAGGAGGACTGGCAGACGTACTCGGCGCCGGTCGAGTTCGACCAACCGGGCACCTACGACGTCGACTACCGCGCGACCGACCGCAACGACAACGTGTCCGCGGTCAAGCAGGCGGCGTTCACGGTCGTCCACCTCGAGGACAGCCAGGCGCCGGCCGTGACCGGGACGCTCTCGGGCTCGCAGAACCCCGCGGGCCACTACGCCTCGCCCGCCACGCTCGCGATCGAGGCCACCGACGCGCTGTCGCCGATCGTCTCGATCGAGTACCGCGTCAATCAGGTGGAGGACTGGACGAAGGTCGACTTCGACGAGGAGAACCTGACCGAGGAGCTCCAGGAGGAGTTCGCGGACACCGGCTTCCACTTCGTCGAGTTCCGTGCGACCGACGAGGCGGGCAACACGTCCGCGATCCAGAACGTGACGTTCTCGGTCGTGGGCGCGTGTGTGTACGAGCGCTCGGACGAGTTCGACGGCACCGCGCTCGACGCCCGCTGGGCGCGCCACGTGCGCAACGGCGGCACGCCGACCACGGGCGAGTTCGCGCCGACCCTGGCGAACGGGCAGCTCACGATGCCCACGCACAACTTCGAGATCGACGCCGCCAACGCCACGACCTCGGTCGGCCCGATCAACTTCATCGGTCAGGACCTCCCCGCTCTCGGCGGCGAGTGGCAGGTCGAGACGCAGTTCACCGTCCAGCACACCGGCGGCTGGCAGGGCCTGGGCCTCATGCTCTGGCAGGCGGACAACAACTTCGTCCGCTCGACGATCACGCACAGCCTGAGCGGCGGGAACGTCTACGTCGAGCAGTCGAAGGACAATCCGACGTCGACCGAGGGCCAGCGCGTCCAGTCGAGCGGCAACACGACGATCCTCCCGGCCAAGGGCTCGGTGACGATCCGGATGCGCTACGCGCGGGCGGCCGGCTCTGACACCGTCACGTCGCAGTACCGGATCCTGGCCCCCGAGAGCGCGGCGACCGACGATTGGGTCAACTTCCCCGGCATCGCGGGCGGCCTCGACCTCAACCCGGCGAGCGGCTCGCGCCGTGACGCGGCGGGCTCGCGGATCGGGTTGTACGCAGGCGGCAACTTCCCCGGCTCGACCGGCGCGAACCCCTATCCGGGCACGCCGGCGACCATGGTCGTCGACTACTTCCGCGTCACGCCCGACGTCCAGGTGTCGTGCCCGGACGACGACGTCAAGCCGCCTGCGACCACCGCGACGCTGGATCCGGCGACGCCCGGGCCCGGCGGCACGTACGGGGGCCCGGTCGACGTCCGGCTTTCGGGCACCGACGGCGCGGACGCCAACGCCTCCGGCGTGGCGGTGACCGAGTACAGCATCGACGGCGGCGCGTGGCAGAGCGCGGAGAACACCGCGGGCACGGATCCGTTCGCGAGCTCGGTCGAGGTCGCCGCCGTGGGCGAGCACACCGTCCGCTACCGGTCGCGCGACGATGAGGGCAACCTCGAGGTCGCGAAGGCGGTCGCGTTCACGATCGAGGAGACCGGCAGCACCGATCCGAACGTCTTCGCGTTCGGCGACCGCTGGGAGCCCGACGAGCTGGTCGTCCCGTTCGGCGAGACCGTGACCTGGCACTTCGACGAGGACGACGCCGGCTTCGCGCACGACGTGTGGGTCGTGCCGCCCGGCAGCGACCCGAGTCCGGGCGGCACCGGCCTGGTCCAGGTCTCGGGACCCGTCGTGCCCGGCGGCGACCCGGTCTCTTACACCGTCCGCAAGGCCGGGGCATGGGGATTCGTGTGCCGCCTGCACTCGACCTACGACGCTCCGGCCCAGCGGTGGACCGGGATGGTCGGCACGATCGATGTCGGGGCCGACCCGAATCCCAACCCGAACCCGAACCCGAACCCGAACCCGAAGCCGAACCCGTCGCCCCAGCCCGGCCCCGGCCCGCTCCCGACGCCCGGCCCGACGCCGGCGAAGCTGAACAAGCTGCCGAAGACGACGCTGGGCACGTTCCTGCGCAAGGGCGTGCGGTTGGTGAGCCGGTGCGAGTCCGGCCAGCGCGGCACGGTGCGGCTCACGATGACCCGCGGGCAGGCGCGCAAGGTCGGCCTGCGCCGCGCCACCACGCTCGCCTCCAAGCGGGTGCGGTGCGGGGCCAACGACCGGATCGTCGTGCGGCTGAAGCCGTCGGCCAAGCTCAAGCGCAAGCTGCGGGGGGCGCGCCGCTCGGTCGTGATGACGGTGCGGGTCCGGATGGGGTCGGGCCCGAGCGCCACCAGCGACAGCCGGCGCCTGGTGCTGCGGGCACCGAAGCGCCGGTGAGTCGGCCGGGCCCGGTCGCCCACTGGCGGCCGGGCCCGGCAACTGCTACAACTTCTCGTCCGATGGCCGCCCGACCCGCGAACTCCATTCTGCCGCGGGCCACGCGTGCTTATCGCTTCTCCTACCGCACCTGGCGATTTAGCTAGGCGCTCGGCCGGTGCGCACGTCGCGCCGCCAGCCGCATCGGGGCCTTCGGGCCGAGCGCCGTGCCAGCGGATTGTTCGTAGAGTTCCCAGCGACTAGGAGAAGCAGCAGATGATGATCGTGATGAAGGCGGGTGCGACGCAGACGGAGATCGACTCCGTCATCCACCGCATCCAGTCGGTCGGCGCCGTCGCCCACCCCTCGCGCGGCGAGGAGGTCACGGTGATCGGCGCGATCGGCGACCGCGAGCACGTGGCCCGGCTCGAGCTCGAGGGTGCACCGGGCGTCGCCCAGGTCGTACCGATCCTCAAGCCGTACAAGCTCGCGTCGTCGCAGGTTCGCGCCGGAGAGCGCACCGTCATCGACGTCGAGGGGCGAAAGATCGGCGGTGAGCACTTCTCGCTCATCGCCGGGCCGTGCACCGTCGAGTCGCGCGACCAGACCCTCACCACGGCGCGCACCGTCGCCGCCGCCGGCGCCTCGCTGTTCCGCGGCGGCGCGTACAAGCCGCGTACCTCGCCGTACGCATTCCAGGGCCTCGGGCAGGAGGGGCTGCGGCTGCTCGCCGAGGCGAAGGCCGAGACCGGGCTCCCGATCGTCACCGAGCTGATGGACGCGCGCGACCTCGAGGCCGTCGTCGAGGTGGCGGACGTGATCCAGGTCGGCGCCCGCAACATGCAGAACTACCCGCTGCTGGCCGAGATCGGGCGCGCGGGCAAGCCGGTGATGATCAAGCGCGGGCTCTCCGCGACGCTCGAGGAGCTGCTGATGGCGGCGGAGTACGTGCTCAAGGAGGGCAACCCGAACGTGCTCCTGTGCGAGCGCGGGATCCGCACGTTCGAGACCGCCTACCGCTTCACGCTCGACCTGACCGCGATCCCGGTGCTGAAGGAGCTCTCGCATCTGCCCGTGATCGTGGACCCGAGCCATGCGGCGGGCAGGCGCGCGCTCGTGACGCCGCTGTCGCTCGCCGCCGCCGCGGCCGGCGCCGACGGGATCATCGTCGAGGTGCACCCGAACCCCGACGAGGCGATCTGCGACGGCCCGCAGCAGATCGTTGCCGACCAGTTCGCCGAGTACGCCGAGCAGGTCGAGCGTGCGGCCGCGGTCGCCGGCAAGGTGCTCTCCTCGGCCCAGGTCTGATGGCGGAAAGCCCGCGCCGGCCCGTCGTGGCCGTGGTCGGCGTGGGCCTGATCGGTGGCTCGATCGGTCTCGCCGCGCGCGAGCGCCTCGGTGCGCGCGTGCGCGGCTGGGACCCCGGCGCGGGCGTGCTCGCGGTGGCGCTGGAGCGCGGCGCGGTGAGCGAGGCGTGCGACAGCGCCGCCGACGCCGTGGCGGGTGCCGACGTGGCGTTCGTGGCGGCGCCGGTGAGCGATCTGCCCGCCACCGTCGCGGCCGTGCTCGCGGCGGCGGGGGAGGAGTGCGTGGTCTCTGACGTCGGCTCCACCAAGCGGTCGGTCGTCGCGGCAGTTGACGATCCGCGCTTCGTCGGCGGCCACCCGCTGGCGGGCGCCGAGACCTCAGGCGTCGAGAACGCGCGCGCCGACATGTTCGACGGCGCGACCTGGTACCTGACGCCGACCGGGCGCACCGGCGGGATCCTCTACGAACGGCTGCATCGCTTCCTGGTCGACCTCGGCGCTCGCCCGGCGGCACTCGACGCCGAGACCCACGACGCGCTGCTCGCGACCGTCTCGCACCTGCCGCACGTGCTCGCCAACGTGCTGGTCGCGAGGGCCGCGCGAGTGCTGTCGGAGGAGGGCGAGCGACTGCCGGCGACCGGGCCGTCGTTCCGCGACGCCACGCGCGTCGCGGGCGCCAACACCGCGATCTGGCGCGATATCTACCTCGCCAACGCGGACGCGCTGGTCGAGGCGATCGACGACACGGTGCGCCGCCTCGGCGAGGTCCGGGGCGCGCTGGTGGCGCGCGACGGCGACGCCGTGGCGGTATGGAACGAAGGCGCGCGCGAGGAACGCCGGCGGCTGCTGGAGGCCGACCTGGCGGGCGGGGAGGTGCACGAGCTGCGGGTCGCGGTGCCGAACCGGCCGGGCGTCGTCGCCGACGTCGCGCTCGCGCTCGGGCGCGCGGGCGTCAACATCCTCGACATGGCGCTCTACCCCGCACCGGACATGTCGGCCGGCACGATCGCGCTGTGGGTCGCGGGCGACCGCAGCGCGGCCGAGGCGCAGGAGCTGGTGGAGGCGCTCGGGCTGACGGTGGCGCGGCCGTGAACGTGCGCTTCGCGCCCGACGGCCCGCTGCGCGGGACGTTGACGCCGCCGCCGGACAAGTCGCTCTCCCACCGCGCCGCGCTGATGGCGGCGATGACCGACGAGCCCGTGCCGATCACCGGCTACCTCGACGCCGCCGACACGAACTCGACGCTGGCCGCGGTCCAGTCGCTTGGCGCGCTGGTGGAGCGGCGCCCGGGCTCGCTGGTGGTGCGCGGCGTCGGCCTGCGCGCGGCGGCGCCCGCGGCGGAGCCGATCGACGTCGGCAACGCGGGCACGCTGATGCGGCTGCTTCCGGGCTGGCTGGCGGGGCAGGAGGGCGGGAGCTGGACGCTCGACGGCGACGCCTCGATCCGGCGCCGGCCGGTCGATCGCGTGGCGACGCCGCTCGGCCTGATGGGCGCGCGGATCGACGCGACCGCGGGCCGGTTCCCGCCGTTCACGGTGACCGGCAGCCCGCTGCACGGGATCGAGTACGAGCTGCCGGTCGCGTCGGCACAGGTGAAGTCATGCGTGCTGCTCGCCGGGCTGCTGGCCGCCGGCCCGACGACGGTGATCGAGCCAAAGCCGAGCCGCGATCACACCGAGCGGATGCTGGCGGCGGCCGGCGTCCGGATCACGCGGTCGGGCGAGCGGGTCACGGTGGCCGCCCAGGACGAGCTCGAGCTGGGCCCGCTGCACGTGCCCGGCGACCCGTCGTCGGCGGCCTTCCTCGCTGCCGCCGCGGTGCTCGTGCCGCGGTCGCGGATCGTGATCGAGGGCATGGGCGCGAACTGGACGCGCACGGGCTTCTTCCGGATCCTCCAGCGGATGGGGGCCGTGGTCGTCGGGCCACTGGAGGAGCCGACGGCGGACGGCGTGCCGGCTGCGGAGCCGGTGTGCGAGCTCGACGTCGCGCACGGGCCGCTGCTCGCCACCGTCGTCGAACCCGAGGAGGTGCCGCTGGCGATCGACGAGCTGCCGCTCGTCGCGCTCCTCGGGTGCTTCGCCGAGGGCACGACCGTCGTGCGCGGGGCGCAGGAGCTGCGGCTGAAGGAGTCCGACCGGATCGCGGCGGTCGTCGACGGCCTGGGCGCGCTGGGCGCGCGGATCGAGGCGACCGAGGACGGTTTTGCCGTCGTGGGCACGGGCGGCTTACGCGGCGGGGTGCTGGACGCGCTCGGCGATCACCGGCTGGCGATGCTCGGCGCCGTTGCCGGCCTCGCGTCGCGCGACGGCGTCGAGGTGATCGGCATGGAGGCCGCCGCCGTCTCGTACCCGGGCTTCGAGGCCGACCTGGCGGCGCTGCGCGGCTGACGTGGGGCAGTTCCACTTCCACCCGGACGACTACATGGAGCTGATGCTGTCCGAGATGCCGGACTATCTCCGGCTCCAGGACGAGGCGGCGGCCGCGACGGGGGCGGGCGCCACGCGCCTGCTCGAGCTCGGCACCGGCACCGGCGAGACGGCCCGCCGCGTGCTCGCGCGCCACCCGGGCGCCACGCTGACCGGGATCGACGCGAGCGCCGACATGCTCGCCGTCGCCCGGGACGTGCTGCCCGGCGCCGACCTGCACGTGTCGCGACTGCAGGACCCGCTCCCGTCCGGGCCGTTCGACCTCGTCTTCGCCGTGCTCGCCGTCCACCACCTCGACGGCCCCGGCAAGGCCGGCCTGTTCGCGCGCGTGGCGGCTGCGCTCGCGCCGGGCGGGCGGTTCGTGCTCGGCGACGTCGTCGTCCCGGACGACCCGGCGGACGCCATCACACCGCTGAGCCCGTCGTACGACCTCCCGAGCCGGGTCGACGAGCAGCTGGGCTGGCTGGCCGAGGCCGGCCTGGACGCCGCCGTGGCGTGGACCGCGCGCGACCTCGCGGTGATCGCCGCAGACAAGGGGGTCTGACCCCCCTTCGCTGCAGGTAAGGGGGTCTGACCCCCCTTAGACGCGGTGGTACGCGAGCTCGAAGTCGAGCTCCCAGTCGTTGCCGTCCGGCGATGCCTCCCAGCGGCCGCTGATCGTGTCGCCGTCGGCGCTGATTTGCCCGACCCAGCGCTGGTGGAACGGGAGCGGGGAGAAGTCCGGCGTGCGCCGTTCGAGCGTCCAGTCGCGGCCGTCGAACGTCATCGCGTAGATGCGGACGATCCCGCGCGAGTCGAAGTAGTGCTGGGTGTAGCCGTCGCCGGCGTCGGGGGCGATCACCGACAAGGAGTCGGGCGCCTCCGGCACCGGGATTGACGACCGTTGCAGCAGGTAGGCGCCGCCGAGCGTCCACTCGAAGCTCATGCGGGCGGCGTCGGCGATCTCGGGCGGGAGGGGGAAGGCCGGAGCCTCGACGCGCCATTCGCCCACGAAGGCCTCGAGTCGCTCGAGGCGCTTGTCGTCAGCCATCACGAAGTCTCCTCTCGTCGGATCCCGTCACCCTAGGCCGCGGCCAACGTCAGCTGCGGCTGGGTAGGGCGGCGGGTTCCGTTGCGGACCGTGAGGGCGCGGGAGCGGGGGTGTACTACGAACGTTCACGCATATCGAACAAACGTAGTCCACCCCCTCGATCCCGCCTCCCTTAATGCCGCAGTTGACGTTCGCTACGCAGCGCGCGTACGCCGCGGCGGCGCCGAGGCCCGCTCGACCGCGGCGGCGACGCGCGGCGCCTCGGCCGGAGTCAGCGTGGCGGTGGTGATTCGG
>CAWDYI010000002.1:0-123418 GCA_963806395.1 uncultured Solirubrobacteraceae bacterium
ATGGGGAAGCTGCTGGAGAACATCTTCCGGTCGGTCAACATCGCCATGGTCAACGAGCTCTCACGGCTCGCCGACCGGATGGGGATCGACATCTGGGAGGTCATCGACGCCGCCTCGACGAAGCCGTTCGGCTTCATGCGGTTCGAGCCGGGCCCCGGCATGGGCGGACACTGCCTGCCGGTCGACCCGTTCTACCTGTCCTGGAAGGCACGCGAGCTGGACTTCGCCACGGAGTTCATCGAGCTGGCCGGCAAGGTGAACCAGACCCAGCCGTACTTCTGCGTGGAGCAGGCCGAGCGCGCGCTCAACGAGCAGGGCAAGGCCGTCAAGGGCGCGAAGATCGCGGTCCTCGGCGTCGCCTACAAGCCCGGTGTCGGTGACATCCGCGAGTCGCCCGCCCTGAAGATCATCGATCGCCTGCAGTCGCTGGGCGCCGAGATCGCCTACCACGACCCCTATGTCCCGGAGCTCAAGCAGTTCGAGCTCCACAACACGGAGCTCGAGCAGGCCCTGGCCGGCGCGGATGTCGCGCTGATCGTCACGGCCCACCCGGGCATAGACCACAACCACATCGCCGCGATGGTGCCCACGGTGGATTTCCGGGGCGTCACGCGGACCGAACGCGCGGTGGCGCGACCCCCGGCGGATCTGCCGGTGCCACGCGTAGAGCAGACCCAGCCCATGGAGGTGGCGGCATGAAGCGTTTGGTCATCGTCGCGGATCACTCGTTTGTGGTCCACGCAATCAGACTCGCCCTGCGGCAGACCGCGGGATTCCAGGTCGTTGGCTTTATCGACGGCCGTACCCCTGCCGACGCTGCGCTCACCGAGCTGCGGCCCGACGTGGTCGTCGTGGACGACATGCAACTGCCGGAGAACGCGATCGCGCGCCTGAAGGAGGCCGCCGAGCACGCACCTGACGCCAAGCGTCTGCTGCTCACCATGCGCATGGACGAGGAGTGGCTGAGCGAGGCCTTCGAGGCCGGCGCCGACGGCGTCCTCTCCAAGAGCGTGCACCCGGTGAGCATGGGCACGCTGCTGCGCGAGATCTCGCAGGGCCACGTGGTCCAGCGCTTCCGCACCACCCGGCCGGTCGTCAGCCAGGAGGACTGCCCGCTCACGGACCGTGAGAAGGAGATCCTCACGCTGGCCGCCGAGGGCTACACCAACAACCGAATCGCCCGCGAGCTGTGGGTGACCGAGCAGACGGTCAAGTTCCACCTCTCGAACACCTACCGCAAGCTCGGCGTCGCCAACCGCACGGAGGCGACCCGTTACGCCTACATGCACGACCTGGTGCTGCCGCATGAACGGCTGGCGTCCTGAGCTGACCGCCACCGTCGCCGAAACGGAGGCGCTGCACACCGGGCTGCGGATCGTTCCCCCGCCCGCTGCGCACGCGCCTGCCCGGCGCCGGGGCGGATTCTCACGCGGGCGCGTCCGCATCCTGATCGGTGCGGACCTGCTGGCAATCCTGTTCTCGCTGGCCGGCACGTTCCTGCTCGCCGAGCAGATCGGGCCGCCGGCCGTCATCGCCCCGACCTGGCTGATGGTCGCGCTGGTGCCCGTCGTCACGCTCGCGTGGCTGGGCATCTTCGGGACCTACCGGCTGTACGAGGGCCAGTCCTCGGCGATCGCACGCAAGAGCTTCGACGAGGTGTCGACGCTGTTCAACGCGCTGCTCGCGGGCTCGCTCGCGCTGCTCGTCGTCGGCCAGGGCCTCAAGAAGGGCTTCGACATCTTCGTCTACTCGCCGCTCGAGGCGCTGTTCTTCCTCTCGCTGGCAGTGGTCGCCGTCCCGACGCTGCGCGGCATCGTGCGCACGTGGGTGCTCCCGAGCATGATGCGCCCCCGCCGCACGCTGATCGTGGGCGCCGGCGCCACCGGGCGCCTGCTGGAGCGCAAGATCGAGACGCACCCCGAGTACGGGCTCGAGCTCGTCGGCTTCGTCGACGAGCAGCCCGGCGCGGACGTGCTCGGCTCGACGGCCGAGCTGACCGAGCTGGTCGACCGCCTGCACATCGACTGGGTCGTGCTCGCGTTCTCCAACGCGCCGCACGAGAAGACGCTCGAGCTCGTGCGCGAGGTGCGCCGGCCCGACGTCCACCTCTCGATCGTCCCGAACTTCTACGAGCTGTTCGCGTCCAACGCGGCGATCGAGGACATCGAGGGCATCCCGGTCGTGAGCCTGCCGTCGATGTCGTTCTCGCGCACGGTGCGCGCACTCAAGCGCTCGTTCGACATCTTCGCCTCGGCGGCCGGACTGCTGGCGATCTCGCCGGTGCTGATCGCGGCCGCGATCGCGATCAAGCTCGACACGCGCGGACCGGTGTTCTTCAAGCAGGCGCGCCACGGGCGTGGCGGCCGCGAGTTCCGGATCGTGAAGTTCCGCACGATGGTCGCCGACGCCGAGGCCAAGCGCTTCGAGCTGGCCCATCTGAACGAGATGGAGGGCGGCGGACCGCTGTTCAAGATGCACGAGGACCCGCGGATCACGCGAGTCGGCGCGTTCCTGCGCAAGTGGAGCGTCGACGAGCTGCCGCAGCTGTGGAACGTCCTGCGCGGCGAGATGAGCCTCGTCGGGCCGCGCCCCTTCGTGGTGCACGAGTCCGAGCAGATCACAGGCTGGGCAAGCCGGCGGCTCGAGACGACCCCCGGGATCACCGGCCTCTGGCAGGTGCTCGGGCGCAACGACATCCCCTTCGAGGAGATGGTGAAGCTCGACTACGTCTACGTGACCAACTGGTCGCTCTGGTGGGACATCAAGATCCTCGTCCAGACGCTCCCCGTGGTCCTCAACCGCCGCGGAGCCTACTAATGGCCGTCTTCGTCATCCCTGCGTTCAACGAGGAGGCCAACGTCCCGCGCCTGCTCGCCGACCTCGAGTCTCGCCCCGACCTGTGGCGCGACGGTGGCTGGGTGGTGCTCGTCGACGACGGCTCCACCGACGGCACGGTCGAGGTGGCCCGGGCGCACGACGGCGACCTGCCGGTCGAGGTGCTGCCGCTGGGGCGCAACCAGGGCCCCGGCACGGCGTTCGACCGCGGCTTCCGCCGTGCGCTGACGTTCGCGGCCGACGACGAGCTGATCGTCACGCTCGAGTCCGACACGACCAGCGACCTCGACGCGGTCGAGGCGATGCTGGCGGCCGCCCGCGAGGGCGCGGACGTCGTGCTCGCCTCGCACCACGCCGGCGGCGAGCTGGTCGGCGTCTCGCGCCACCGGCGCTTCCTGTCGCGCGCCGCCTCGTCGGTGATCCGCCGCGGCGGCGGCCTGGACGCGAGCACCGTGTCGTCGTTCTTCCGCGTCTACCGGGCGGCGGCGTTGAACGCCGGGTACGAGCGCTACGGCGACTCGTTCATCCGCGAGCGCGGCTTCGCCTGCAAGGCCGAGATCCTGATGAAGCTCTCCGCCCTCGGGATCACGATCGCCGAGGTCCCGGTGACACTCGACTGGGGCAAGCGCGAGGGCGAGAGCAAGATGAAGGTGCTCCCGACGATGGCCGGCTACGCGCGGCTGATGACGCGCCAGGCGGTTGCGAGGGCGCGGTCGTGAACGGCGTCGGCGTCATCGGCGGCGGACTGCTCGGCCTCGGCGTCGCGGACAAGCTCGCGGCGCGCGGCGTGCGCGTGACGGTGTACGAGTCCGCCGGCCAGCTCGGCGGCCTCGCCGGCAGCACGATGCTCGGCGGCGTGCGCGTCGACCGCTTCTACCACGCGGTCACCACCACCGACCGGCGCGTGCTCGACCTCGCCGAGGAGCTCGGCCTGAACGTGCGCTGGCGCCGGCTCGGGGTCGGCTTCTACCACCGCGGCAAGCTCGCCGAGATGTCCACGCCCGCGCAGCTGATGACCTTCCCCGGGCTGTCGGTCGCCGACCGCGCGCGGCTGGTGCGGTTCGTGCTGCGCTGCCGCGCGATCACCGACCACGCGCCGCTCGACGGCGAGCAGCTCGAGGCCTGGACCCGCCGCACGTGCGGCGACCGCCTGTGGGAGCGCCTGTGGCAGCCGCTGTTCGACTCCAAGTTCGACGGCAACTACGACGACCTGCCGGCCACCTACCTGTGGTCGCGCATGAACCGCACGGCCGGCACGCGTGACCGCAAGGGCCACGAGGTGATGGGCTGGATCGAGGGCGGCTACCAGGCGATGGTCGACGCGCTCGCCGAGCGCATCCGCACCAACGGCGGCGAGGTGCTGACATCGACGCCGGTGCGGTTCGTGCCGTGCGCGAACGGGCGCGCGATCGGCGTCGTGCTCGACGCCGGCTTCCGCCCGCACGACACCGTCGTGGCGACGCAGGTGCGGCCCAACCTGCCGCACATGCTCGCGCCGGACCTCGAGCGCGCGCTCGGGCCGGACCGCCAGCGCTACCTCGGCATCGTGTGCCTGGTCGCGCGCGTCAAGCACAGCGTCAGCTCGTACTACGCCCTCAACATCACGGACCGGCGGATCCCGCTCACGAGCGTCGTCGAGACGACGCACGTGGTCGATCCCGAGGCCGCCGGCGGGTCGCTGATCTACCTGCCGAAGTACGTGAACCCGGACTCGCCCGAGCTGGAGAAGTCCTCCGCGGACATCCGCAGCGAGTACCTCGCCCATCTGAAGACGATGTTCCCTTCGTTCCAGGAGGAGGACGTCATCGCCGCGCAGGTCGCGCGGGCCACCGTCGCCGAGCCGGTGTACCCGGTCGGCGCGCCCAAGCCGGACCCGTTCGCGGTCCCCGGCCTGGTCGTCGCCTCGTCGGCGCAGGTCTACCCCGACATCGTGCACGGGCAGGCGATCCTCGGCGTTGCCGAACGGGTCGCAGCGGGCTTGGAGGCCCGTTTGCCCGCACCACAGCGCCGCTTGGAAGCGGCATGACCATGAACAGCATCAAGGAGGAGCGCGACATGACACTGCCCCCGACGATCGGGGTGACCGGCGCCGCCGGCTTCATCGGCGCCAACCTCGTGGAGCGCCTGCTCGACGAGGGATGCACCGTGATCGGCGTCGACGACATGTCGATGGGCACGCTGCGCAACCTGGCGGGCCTTCTCGACCACCCCAACTTCACACTCGAGCAGTTCGACTGCCGCGACGCGGCGCGGATGCGCGAGGCGATGGGCCAGTGCGACGCGATCGCACACATGGCCGCGCTGAAGATCCCCCGCTACGGCGGGGCGCTGAAGACGCTGCACGTCAACGTCGACGGCTCGCACGTCGCGCTCCAGCTCGGCCTCGAGATCGGCGCGCACGTCGTGCTCGCGTCGACGTCGGACGTCTACGGAATGGCGACGCCGCCGTTCTCCGAGGACGACCCGATCGTGATCGGCCCGCCGACGACCCGTCGCTGGTCGTACGCCGCGTCGAAGATCTACGACGAGCATCTCGCGCTGCGGATGGCGGAGGAGGAGGGCCTGAAGGTCACGATCCTGCGCTTCTTCAACGCCTACGGCGCGCGCAACCACCCGTCGTGGTGGGGCGGCCCGCTGTCGCTCTTCTTCGAGGACCTGCTCGACGGCCGCGAGATGGAGCTGCACGGTGACGGCCGCCAGACCCGCTCGTTCACGTACGTCAGCGACACCGTCGACGGCGTCGTGCGCGCACTCGAGCGGCCGGAGACCTCCGGTGAGGTGATCAACGTCGGCAACGACCAGCCGATCGCGATCGTCGACCTCGCGCACAAGGTGCAGGCGTCGATGGGCATCGACGGCCCGCTTCGCGCCCGGATCGTGTCGCTGGAGTCGATCGGCGGCAACTACCAGGACGTCCGGCACCGCGTGCCGGACCTCTCGAAGGCCAGGCGCCTGCTCGGCTTCGAGCCGCAGGTGTCGCTGGAGGAGGGCCTCGCGCTGACGCTGGCGTGGCATCAGGCACTGCGTGCGGAGGCGATCGAGGTCGCGTGAGCCGCGCCGTAGCAACATCGCTGCATCTGGCGGGCGGGGATTCTCCCCGCCCGCAGCTTCATGCGGTCGACCGGTCCGACGCGGCGCTGATGAGCATCGGCACGCTGGCCTCCGGCGTGCTCGCGTACGCGTTCAACGTGCTCGCGGCGCGTACGCTCGGGCCGGCCGCGTACGGCGCGGTCGGCGCGCTGTGGGGCGCCATGTTCCTGCTCGCGGTCCTGCTGTTCCGGCCGATCGAGCAGACCGTCTCGCGTGCCATCGCGGATCACCTCGCCCGCGGTGAGGACTCGCGGCCGGCGGTCCGCGCAGCCGCCTGGCTGACCGCGCTCGTTACCAGCGCGGCCGTCGCCGGCTGCGTGCTGGCATGGGTGCCGATCACGGACCGGCTGTTCGGCGGCGAGCCGGTGCTGACCGTGGCGCTTGTCGCCGGCCTGGCCGGCTACGGGCTGTCGTACTTCGCGCGCGGGCTCGTCGGCGGCGTCCAGTGGTTCGGCGGCTACGGCATCGTGCTGC
This sequence comes from uncultured Solirubrobacteraceae bacterium, assembly GCA_963806395.1. Taxonomy (GTDB): domain Bacteria; phylum Actinomycetota; class Thermoleophilia; order Solirubrobacterales; family Solirubrobacteraceae; genus DASSUW01. The sequence goes on from CAWDYI010000002.1 coordinate 6,400, forward strand.
TGGCCGACGGAGCGATCCGCTTCGCCCTCGCACTTCCCCTCTTGATCGTCGCCTCCCAGACGGTGGCGGCCGTGGCAATAGCCGCGGCGGCCGCTGGAGGCGCTGTGGCCCCGCTCGTCTCCCGCCGGCGGAGCGCACTTCGCCGCCTGGCGGGGGGCACACGGGGCAAGTTCGCGTTGAGCACGCACGTCCGCTTCGCGATGCCCGCGGCAGTGATCGCGGGCTGCGAGCAGGTGCTCGTGAGCGGCGGCCCGCTGCTCGTGCTGATCGCGGGCGGCGAAGGCGCAGCGGCCGCGGCGGGCGTGCTGTTCGCCGCCACGCTGCTCGTGCGCGCCCCGGTGTTCCTGCTCCAGGGCGTCCAGGCCTCGCTGCTGCCGAGCCTGACGACCTTCCGCGCCCGCGGCGACGAGGCGAGCCTGCACCGCGCGACCGTGAAGATCGCGGTGATCCTCGCCGGCTTCGCGGCCGCGCTCGCCGCCGGCGCACTGGTTGCGGGCCCGTTCGCGATGACCTTGCTGTACGGCGACGAGTTCACCGCGGGCCGCTACGACCTGGCCCTGCTGTGCGTCGGCATCGGCGGCTTCATGGCCGCAGGAGTCTTCTGCCAGGCCGCGCTGGCCCGCGCGCAGGCCTGGGACGCCGCGCGCGCCTGGGCCGCCGGCGCCGTCGCCTTCGTCGCGCTCGAGCTCGTGCTCCCCGGCACCCCGTTCCATCGCGTCAGCATCGCGTTCGCGGCCGGCAGCACGATCGCGGGCCTGCTGCTGATGCGGACGCTGTGGAGGAGCCGGGCGTGATCGCGGTGGCGCCGACAGAGGCCCGATCCACGGCCCCGGCCCCGGTGCCGGCCCCGGTCGCCGGGCGCCCGGTCGACACGCTGCGCGCCTGGGCCGACAGCGACCGCGTCGCCCACGGTGTGCTCGCCGGCGTGTTCGTCCTGCTCGCCGCGCTCAGCTGGGGCGCCTGGGGCGACCTCACGATGGACACCGGCTACGACCTGCTCGCCGCCTCGCGCACTGCTCAGGGCGAGCTGCCGTACGTCGACTACGAGTACTTCTACGGGCCGCTCGGACCGCTCCTGCTCGGTGGGATCTACGCCGTCACGGGCGCCGCCGTCTGGCCGGCCGCCGCGCTCGGCCTCGTCCTCGCGGCCGCCGCCACGGCCTTGACCTACCGCCTCGCGCGCCGGTTCGCCGGGCCGCCGGCCGCCGCGGCGGCGGGCGCGCTCGTCGCGGCTGCGGCGCTGTCGAGCGCCAACAACTCGTTCGTGCTGCCGCACTCGACCTCGGCCCCGCTCGCGATCGTGCTCGCACTCGCGGTGATCCTGTGGCTGACCGGCGAGCCGCTCGCCGAGCTGTCGCGTGATCGGCTGCTGAAGGCGGGCGCCGCGTGCGGGCTCGTCGCCCTCGCCCGCCCGGAGCTGGCGCTCGCCCTGTTCGGCGCGATCGCCGTGTGGCTGGCGGTCGAGGTCTGGCACGCACGCGATGCGCGCCGGCCGGCATGGCGCGCCGCAGCGCTCGTCGCCGCACCCGCGCTGGCGCTGCCGCTGGTCGTCTACGCGGCCTTCCTGACCGCGGTGAGCCCACACGAGCTGCTGTTCGAGAACCTCTATCCGACCGACTTCGTCAACGCTGCCGGTCACGTCGTGCTCGACGCGCACGCGCCGCTGACGGCCGCAAGCTTCGCCGAGCTCGCCGCGCGCGTGCTCCTGTACGCCGCCGGGGCCGCCGTGATCGTCGCGGTCGGGCTGGCACTGGGTGCGGGCGGCCGCGCGCGCACGATCGCGCTTGTCGCGATCGGCCTCGGCGTGGTCGCGTTCGCCGCCGCCGTCGTGGTGCGGCCCGAGGCGGTCCGCCGCTACCTGGAGTTCGGCTACAACTGGATCCCGGCCGGCGCGTGGCTCGCAGCCGCCGTGCTGATCTGGCGCGGCCGGATCCACACTCCCTCAGAGGCGTCACGGACGGCGCTGCTCGTCGTACTGCTGCTCGGCGCGGCGACCGCGAACACCTACGCGTCGTTCAACCCGTTCCCGAACGCGCTGTTCCCGGAGGCGACGCCGTACGTGCTGCCGGTCGCCGCGGTGTTCCTGGTGTGGCTGCATGTGGCGGTGCTGGGTAACAGCAACCGCGAGGTGGCGGCGGTCGGGACGGTCTGGATCGCTCTCCTCGCACTCGCGAGTGCCGGCCTGATGGTCAAGGACGCACGCGAGGAGACCGCGACGGTGCGCGGACCGCACGGCAGCCTGGCCGCGCGACCCGCGGAGGCGCCCGCACTCCAGCGTGCGCTCGACGCCATCGCCCGCAACACGCGGCCGGGGGAGCCCGTGTTGCTCGCGCCGCAGATGACGGCGCTGTATGTCATGGCGGACCGCCCGAACCCGCTGCCGCAGCTCTCGCTGCTGCCGGGCGCGCTGGCGACCCCGCAGGAGGAAGAGGCGGCGATCGCACGGATGCGTGACGTCCGCCTCGTGGTCACGGATCGCACGGCCCTGGATGCGTATGAGCACGGGCCGTTCGGCACGACGTACAACCGCCGGATCGCCGCGTGGCTGCGCAGCGACTTCCGGCCCCTGACCAACGTCTCCGGAGCGGCGGCCGGAGCACGGACGCTCGACATCTGGCTGAGGAGAACCCCATGACTCCCCACCGCATCCGTATTGGCTTGGCGGCCCTGGCCGCCTTCGTGCTTCTCGGGACGGTATCCGTCGTTCCCGCGGCGCCCCAGGCCTCGAGCCCCCCGCTCGCGCCCGAGGGCCTGACCGCCATGAGCCTCGACGGCAAGGTGGCGCTGTCCTGGCGCCCGTCCGCCGGCGCCACCTCGTATGAGGTGTACCGCGGGACGTCCGCCGGCTCGATCACCACCCTCGTCACGCCCGCCGCGTACAGCGCGACGACGTTCGACGACACGACCGTCACCAACGGCACGACCTACTTCTATGAGGTCCGCGCGACCGCGGACAGCACCCAGTCCGGCGCCGCCCAGCGCGCCACGGCGACTCCGCGCGCGGCCGCGTGCTCGACCGGAAACGCGGTCGTCGTCGAGAACTGCTTCCCCGGCACGACCGCCTGGAAGGCGCTCGGCGCGTCGCGCTGGTACCCGACCGGGATCGAGGGCTTCCTGTCCGCCTCCAGCGTCAACGCCGGCGGCAGCGTCGATCTGCGCGTCACCACCGGCGGCTGGGACGTCCCCTACCACGTCGAGATCTACCGCACCGGCCACTACGGCGGCGCGCAGGGACGCCTCGTGTCGACGATCCCCGGCCTCATGGCCGAGCACGGCTACTGCGACAAGTGGGTCGACACCAGCGGGCTCACCGACTGCATCGGCCTCAACCGCACGGCGACCATCTCCACCAGCGACGACTGGACCACCGGCGTCTACCTGCTCAAGCTCGTCCGCGACGACAACGGCGAGTACAGCCAGGCGATGCTCGTCGTGCGCGCCGACGGCGGCACGTCGAAGGTGCTGTTCGGCGTGCCCACGTCGACCTACCAGGCCTACAACGAGTACGGCGGCAAGTCGACCTACAACTTCAACAGCGACCCGCCGAACACGGTCTCCACCCAGACGCGCGCGGTCGAGGTCTCGTTCGACCGGCCGTACCAGCAGCCGACCGGCAACACGAACGCGCACGACTGGTACACGCGCACCGACCTGGCCACGATCTCGTGGCTCGAGGCCCAGGGCTACGACACGAGCTACATCGCGTCCGAGGACCTGCACACCGACGGCGGCCAGCTGACCCAGCACGACGTCTTCGTCTCGGGCGCCCACGACGAGTACTGGTCGCAGGCGATGTTCGACGCCGTGAAGGCGGCGCGCGACGCCGGCACGTCGGTGATCTTCACCGGCGCCAACGCCGTCTACTGGCGCGTGCGCTTCGTGCCGAGCCCGACCTCCGGCATCCCCAACCGCGTGATGGTCACGTACAAGACCATCCAGAGCGGCCCGCCGGACCCGAGCGGCCACTCGACGTCGACGTTCCGCGATCCCGCCGGCCCGAACAAGCCGGAGAACCAGCTGATCGGCCAGATGTACATCGGCGACCGGCTCGCGGACGACTTCCCGCTGCGCGTGACCGCGCAGGAGGGCAAGCACCGCTTCTGGCGCTACAGCAGCGTGGCCAACCTCGCCGCGGGCACGACCGTCGCGATCGGCACCAAGATCGTCGGCTGGGAGTGGGACCGGCGGTTCGACAACGGCCTCGAGCCGGCGGGCGTCGAGACGCTCGCCACGTCGGCGGTGTCCGGCAACGTGCTCCAGGACAACGGGAGCACCTACGCGACCGGCAACGCGCAGTCGAACGCCACGATCTACAAGGCGGCGAGCGGCGCGCTGGTGTTCGCGACCGGCACCAACAACTGGTGGCGAGGGCTGGCGCTGAACCAGCACGGCGAGGGCGAGGTCGACACCCGCATCCAGCAGGCGACCGTCAACGTGCTCTCCGACATGGGCGTGCGGCCGACGACGCTCGCGGCCGGCCTGCTGGTCGACCCGACCGGGCCCCCGGTCGTGGCCAACCGGACGCCCGCCTCGGGCGCCACCGGTGTCGCGCTCGAGACCGACGTCCGCGCCACCTTCGACCGCGAGCTCGACCCGGCCACCGTCGACGCCGGCGACCTGTACCTGACCGAGCCGGGCGGTGCGACCGTCCCGGCGTCGCTGACGCTCGACAACCCGACCAAGTCGCTCGTGCTGCACCCCGACGACGTGCTCGAGCCCAACGCGGTGTACACCGCCCACCTCGGCACCGGCGTCAAGAGCTGGCTCGGCGTCGCGCCGGCGTCGGCCGTCACGTGGAGCTTCACCACCGGGCCGGGCGCACCGCCCGTCGTCACCACGAGGAACCCGGCGGCCGCCGCCACCGGCGTCTTCACCGACGCGCTCGTCACCGCGCGCTTCAACCGCAAGCTGAACCCGGCGACGGTCACCGGCACGACGTTCACGCTGCGTCCCGCCGCCGGCGGATCGCCCGTCGCGGCAACCGTCAGCTACGACGTCGCGACGCGGACCGCGCGGCTGCAGCCGGCCGCCCGCCTCGCCCAGTCGACGGCCTACACGGCAGAGCTGACCACCGGCATCCAGGCGACCGACGGCATCCCGATCGCCGCGCCCGTGAGCTGGAGCTTCACGACCGGCACGAACGTGACGATCAGCGGCCGCTTCCCGGCCGCCTCCGCCACCGGCCTGTCCACGCAGACCAACGTGCGCGCGGTGTTCTCGCGCGCCGTCGACGCCGCGACCGTGACCGAGGACGCCGTCCAACTGACGACGGCCGGCGGCCTGAACATCAGCGGCACCGTGGTGTTCGATCCGGCATCGAGGACCGCGACGCTGGTCCCGGCCTCCGCGCTCGCCGCCGGCGCCACCTACACCGTGACGGCCGGCGAAGGCGTCCGCGGCGCCGACGGCGCGCCGACCGACGAGTCGACGTGGACGTTCACGACCGCGCTGACGCCGCCTCCCCCGCCCGCCGCCGTCTCGCTGTTCCCGGCCGCCGGCGCCACCGCCGTCTCCAACGGCACGACGGTGAAGATCGTCTTCGACCGCTCGCTCGACCCGACGACGGTGACCGCGCAGACGGTCACGCTGACGCCGGAGGGCGGCACGCCCGTCGCCGGCACGGTGAGCTACGACGACGCCGCCCACCGCGTGACGCTCACCCCGTACTCCGGCCTCGACGCCGGGGTCGAGTACACGGCGACCGTCTCGACGCTCGTCCGCACGACCACGGGCGCGCCGCCCTCCGCGGCGATCACGTGGTCCTTCACGGCAGCCGACTGCCCGTGCGCGCTGATGACCGGCGTCACGCCGACCTGGACCGGCGTCCCGGTCCACGACTACCGCTCGGGGGCAGGCCCGTTCACGTACGAGCTCGGCACCAAGGTGAGCGTCACCGAGACGGCCAAGCTGATCGCGCTCCGGTTCTGGAAGGAGCCGGGCGAGACCGGCACGCACGTCGGGCACGTCTGGACCTCGACCGGCCAGTTGCTCGCCTCCGCGACCTACCAGAACGAGAGCGCGTCCGGCTGGCAGCGCCAGCCGCTGGCCACGCCGCTGACCCTGACGCCCGGCCAGACCTACGTCGTGTCCGTCGGCCTCAACACGGTCTATGCGAAGACGACGAACGGGCTCGCGCAGACGATCTCCTCCGGCCCGCTCCGCACGGTCGGCGACGGCGCCAACGGCGTCTTCAATGAGACGGCCGGCCAGTTCCCGTCGGGCTCCTGGCAGTCGAGCAACTACTTCGTCGACGGTGTCGTGAGCCTGCCGTCCGCGCCGCAGCACACGCCGCAGGTGACGACGCAGACGCCGACGTCGGGAGCCACCGGCATCCCGGTGTCGAGCGCCGTGACCGCGACCTTCTCGACCTATCTGAACCCGTCGAGCGTGAACGGCACGACGTTCAGGCTGACCGACCCGGGCGGAAACCCGGTGCCGGCGACCGTGGCCTACGACGACGACACGCGGACCGTCACGCTCACGCCCAACAGCGCGCTCCAGACGGGCACCGCGTACACGGCGCGCCTCACCACCGGCATCAGGTCTGACGACGAGACGCCGTTGCCGGCGGCCGTCAACTGGACGTTCTCGACCGTTCCGCCGGTGCCGCCGGCGGTGCTCTCGACGACGCCGGTCGACGGTGCAACGCAGCTCGGCGAGAACCCGACGCTGAGCGCCACGTTCTCGCAGGCGATGAACGCCTCGACGATCACCAGCAGCACGTTCAAGCTGACCGGGCCCGGTGGGTCCGCGATGGCCGCCGGGATCGACTACGACCCGGTGACGCGGACCGCCGGCCTCGTGCCGTCGGCGCCGCTCGCGCCGGCGACGGCCTACGTCGTCACGCTCACGACCGGCGTCCAGAGCGTCCAGGGCCTCGGGCTCGAGCAGCCGGTCACATGGACCTTCTCGACCTCGAACTGCCCGTGCCGGCTGTTCGACGCCAGCTACAGCCCGGCCATGACCGACCTCGCCACCTCGAACGGGCGGAGCGGAAGCGGCTGGACGCTCGAGATGGGCGTCAAGGTGCGCGTGTCGCAGGCGGCACAGCTCACCGCGATTCGGTACTACAGATCCCCCGGCGAAACTGGTTCGCACACCGGGCGGGTCTGGAACGCGCAGGGCCAGATGGTCGCCAGCGTGGCGTTCACCGGCGAGACGGGCTCCGGCTGGCAGCAGCAGGCGCTCGCCGCGCCGGTGGCGCTCACGCCCGGCCAGACGTACGTCGTCTCGGTCGGGATGAACGACCGCTTCGTGATGACGATCGGGCGGTTCAACAGCTCGATCGTGTCGGGCCCGCTGTTCAGCGTCGCGGACGGCGCGAACGGCGTGTTCGCGGACGCGGCAGGCTCGTTCCCGGTCAACAGCTGGGGCGGAAGCGACTACGGCGTCGACGCGGTGGTCCGATGAAGCGCCTCGTCCTCCTGTTCCTCGCGGTCCTCGTCCTCGGGGTCGCGGCCCCTGCGTCGGCGATTGCCGCGCCGCCCGGCGGAGTGACGGGCATGGCGCTCGACGGCCGCGTCGAGCTGTCGTGGCAGCCCGCAGCCGGAGCGACGGGCTACCGCATCTATCGCGGCACCAGCCCCGGGTCGATCACGACACCGCTGATGGTGAGCCCGATGGTGCCGCCGGACCTGAACGTCCCGGCGAGCTTCGTCGACATCGGGGCCGTCAACGGGACGACCTACTACTACGCGGTGCGCGCGATCATCGCCGGGGTCGAGTCCACCAACTCGCGGATCGTGCAGGCGACGCCACGGGCGGCCGCGTGCAACGGCGGGAATCCCGTCACGCGCGAGAACTGCCGGCCCGGAGACGCCGACTGGAACATCGGCCTGGCGTCCGGCGTGCGCGCGTTCGGCACGCTCCAGAGCATCGACCACGGCGGCTCGGTCGATCTCAAGATCTCGGCGCCGGGAGCCTCGGCCGTCGACATCGAGATCTTCCGCAGCGGCTACTACGGCGGCGCCGGCGCGCGGCTGTTCGCGACGCTGCCGGCGGTGCCGGTGGCCACGCAGCCGGGCTGCGTCAGCACGGCGAGCCTCGGCCTCTTCGACTGCGCCAACTGGTCGGTCACGCAGACGATCACGACGACCACCGCCTGGCCGTCCGGCGTCTACCTGATCCGGGCGACGCGCAACGACACGAACGCCGACACGCACGTGCTGCTGGTCGTCCGCGACGACGCCCGCAACGCCGAGGTGCTCTACGGCGTCCCGACCACCACGTACCAGGCCTACAACAACTACGGCGGCAAGTCGCTGTACAACCACAACTCGAGCGCCACGCCGACCGTCTCGGGCAGCGGCCGCGCGGTCAAGGTCTCGTTCGACCGCCCGTACGAGCAGCAGCACGACAACATCGCGCACGACTGGTACACGCGCACCGACTACGCGACCGTCGCGTGGCTCGAACGCTCGGGCTACGACGTCTCCTACGGCGCCGTGTCGGACCTCGAGCGCCAGGGCCCGACCGTCGCCGAGCACCGCATCTTCGTCTCCGGCGTGCACGACGAGTACTACTCGGCGGCCATGCGGACGGCGCTCGAGCAGGCGCGCGACAGCGGCACCGACCTGTTCTTCACCGGCTCCAACGAGGTCTACTGGAAGGTCCGGTTCGAGCCGAGCGGCGTCGACGCCCGCCAGGACCGCGTGATGGTCGGCTACAAGACCGCCCAGAGCGGCGGCGCCGACCCGAGCGGGATCTCCACGAGCACGTGGCGCGATCCTGCCGGCCCGAACCAGCCCGAGAACGCGCTGACGGGCGTCATGTACGTCGGCCAGAAGGACTACGACTACTTCCCGATGCGGGTGACGGCCGCGCAGGGCCAGGATCGCGTCTGGCGCTACACCGGGCTCGACACGCAGGCCGCCGGCCAGACCGCGACGCTCGGCACCGGCATGCTCGGCTGGGAGTGGGACGCCCGCGTCGACAACGGCGCCGCCCCGCCCGGCCTGGTCACGCTCGCGGCCTCCCCCGGCACCGGCGACATCCTCCAGGACGCCGGCGGCGTCTACGCCCCGGGCTCGGCGGTCTCGCACATGGTCAAGTACCAGGCGCCGAGCGGAGCGCTCGTGGTGACGACCGGAACGAACCACTGGGCGTGGGGCCTGGCCGACGACGCGCGCGGCGACGGCGAGCCCGACCGCCGGATCCAGCAGGCGACCACCAACATCCTGATGGACATGGGGTCGGTGCCCGAGACCCCGGTGAGCAACATCGTCCTCGACGACCCGACCGCGCCCCCGCTGGTCACTCAGCGCACGCCTGCCTCCGGGGCGACGGACGTCGATCCCGCGTCGCTCGTCCGCGCGCTGTTCTCGCGCCCGATGGACGCGTCCACGATCAACACGACCTCCGTGCGGCTCGAGCGGCCCGGCGGCTCCGCCGTCGCCGGCGCGGTCGCGTACGACGCCACCACCTTCGCGATCACCTTCACGCCGGGCTTCGCGCTCGACCTCAACACGACCTACACGCTCCGGCTGGCGGCGACGATCAGGGCCGCCAACGGCGTCACGCTCGGCACTCCGCAGAGCTGGAGCTTCACGACGCGGCCGCCCGACACCACGCCTCCCGCCGTCGCCGTGACGAGCCCCGCCGACGGCTCCACCGTCGTCGCCAGCGGGACGCTGACCGCGAACGCGACCGACTCGGGCGGCGTCGCCGGCGTGCGCTTCAAGGTCGACGGCAACGACGTCGGCGCCGAGGACACCGTCGCCCCGTACACGATGCCGTGGAACGTCTCAGGCGATGTCCGCCGGGCTCCACACCGTCACCGCGGTGGCGCGCGACACGTCGAACAACAGCGCGACCTCGGCGCCGGTGAGCGTGACCGTCGACCCGAAGGGCCTGGTCGCCGCCTACGGCTTCGAGGAGACCTCCGGCACCGCCGCGGGCGACGCCTCCGGCAAGGGCAACGCCGGCACGATCTCCGGCGCCACGCGCACCACGTCCGGCCGGTTCGGCCGCGCGCTGAGCTTCGACGGCGTCAACGACATCGTCAACGTGCCCGACTCCTCAACGCTCGACCTCACGAACGCGGTCACGCTCGAGGCATGGGTGAACCCGTCGGTCGCCGGCGGCTGGCGCACCGCGCTGATGAAGGAGCAGCCGGCCGGCCTCGTGTACGGCATGTACTCGAACACCGACTCGAACCGCCCGAGCGCGCACGTGTACACGAACACCGAGTTCGACATCCGCGGCACCGCCGCGGCTCCGGTGAACACCTGGACGCATCTCGCCGCCACGTACGACGGCACGACGCTGCGCCTGTACGTGAACGGCACCCAGGTGTCGACGCGGACGCTGACCGGCAACGTCATCACCTCCACCGGGGCGCTGCGCATCGGCGGCAACACGATCTGGGGCGAGTACTTCCAGGGCTCGATCGACGAGGTGCGGCTGTACCGCCGCGTGCTGTCCGCGACCGAGGTCCAGACCGACATGAACACGTCGGTCGTCTCACCCGACACGCAGCCGCCGACGGCGCCCACCAACCTCGCGGCCACCGGCAGCATCGGACAGGTCGCGCTGACCTGGACGGCGGCCACCGACGACGTCGGCGTGGCCCGCTACAACGTCCACCGCTCGCCGACGCCGGGCTTCACGCCGACGACGGCGAACCGCGTCGCACAGGTCACCGGCACGAGCCACGCCGACGCGGTCGCGGCCGGCACGTGGTACTACCGCGTCGTGGCCGAGGACGGCGCCACCAACCCGTCGCCGTCCTCGAACGAGGCCACCGCCACGGCCACGAGCGACACGACGCCTCCCACCGTGTCGATGACCGCGCCGAGCGCCGGAGCGACCCTGGTCGGCAACGTCAACGTCACCGCCAACGCCGCCGACAACGTCGGCGTCGCCGGCGTGCGATTCCGGCTCGACAACACCGACCTCGGGGCCGAGGACACGTCCGCCCCGTACTCGGTGAGCTGGGACACGCGCACCGCCGGCAACGGACCGCACACGCTGACCGCGATCGCCCGCGACGCCGCCGGCGGGCAGACGACCGCGACCGCGGTCGCCGTCACGGTCGACAACCCGCCGGTCGACACGAGCGGCCTGGTCGCGGCATACGGCTTCGAGGAGCCGAGCGGCGACGCGGTCACCGACGCGTCGACCCAGGCGAACGCCGGCACGCTGACCGGCGCGACCCGCACGGCCGCCGGCCGCTTCGGCAGCGCGCTGTCGTTCGACGGCGCCGGCGACTGGGTGACGACGCCCGACGCGAACTCGCTCGACCTCACGACCGCGATGACGCTCGAGGCGTGGGTCAACCCGTCCGCGATCACCGGCTGGCGCACGGCCGTGCTCAAGGAGGGCACCGGCGGGCTGTCCTACGGCCTGTACGCGAACAGCTCGTCGAACCGGCCGAGCGCGAACGTGCACATCGGATCCAGCGAGCTCGACACGCGCGGGACGGCGCAGCTGGCGCTCAATACGTGGTCGCACCTCGCGGCCACGTACGACGGCGCCAACCTGCGGCTCTACGTCAACGGCACGCTCGTCGCGACCCGCCCGACCACCGGTGCGCTCGCCCTCGGCAGCGGACCGCTCCGGATCGGCGGCAACTCGTTCGCCGGCGACGAGTTCTTCACCGGTCTGATCGACGAGGTCCGCGTCTACCAGCGTGTGCTCACCGCCGGCGAGATCCAGGTCGACATGGGCTCCGCGATCGTCTCGGCCGACGCGAGCCCGCCAACCGCGCCGACCGGCCTCACCGCCACGGGCGGCATCGGCAGCGCCACGCTCGGCTGGACCGCCGCGTCCGACGACGTCGGCGTCGTCCGCTACAACGTCCACCGGAGCGCGACCAGCGGCTTCACGCCGACTGTCGCCAACCGCGTCGCCCAGGTGACGACCGGCACGAGCCACGTCGACACCGGCGTGGCACCGGGCACCTGGTTCTACAAGGTCACCGCGCAGGACGCGGCCGGCAACGTCGGACCCGCCTCCGCGCAGGCGAGCGCGACGGCGACGGCCGACACGACGGCTCCCTCCGTCTCGCTCACCGCTCCGGCGGCCGGCGCGACGGTCGTGGGCCCCGTGCACCTGACCGCGAACGCCACCGACAACGTCGCGGTCGCCGGCGTGCAGTTCAAGGTCGACGGCGCCAACGTCGGCGCCGAGGACACGACCGCGCCGTACGACGTGACGTGGGACACGACGGCGGCGACCAACACCACCCACACGATCACCGCGGTCGCGCGCGACGGGTCTGGCAACCAGACGACCTCGGCAGGCCGCACGGTCACCGTCAACAACCCGCCGGTCGACACCACCGGCCTCGTCGCCGCCTTCGGCTTCGAGGAGGGCACGGGCGCAGCCGTGAACGACGCGTCGATCGCCAACAACGACGGCTCGATCACCGGCGCGAGCTGGAGCCCCGCCGGCCGGTTCGGCAGCGCGCTGTCGTTCGACGGAGTCGACGACCGCATCAACGTGGCCGACAGCAGCAGCCTCGACCTGACGAACGGCATGACGCTCGAGGCGTGGGTCCATCCCGACCAGAACGCCGGCTGGCGGACCGTGGTCATGAAGGAGGCAGGTGGCGACCTCGCCTACTCGATGTACTCGAGCGCCTGGAGCGACCGGCCGAGCGGCCACGTCTTCACGGGCGGCGAGCGCGACACCCGTGCCCCGGCCTCGCTGCCGGTCGGGACCTGGTCGCACCTCGCGGTGACGTTCGACGGCACGACGCTGCGGCTCTACGTCGACGGCACGCAGGTGTCCAGCACGGCGGTCGGGGGCACGGTGCTCACCTCCACGGGCGCGCTGCGGATCGGCGGCAACGCGATCTGGGGCGAGTACTTCAAGGGCATGATCGACGAGGTGCGCGTCTACAGCCGCGCCCTGACGGCGACCGAGATCCAGCGCGATCGCGACGCCGCCGTCACGGCGGGATCGCAGCCCGGGGCCGGGCCTGAGGTCACGGGCCAGTTCTCGGCGCCGGTGACCTGGCCGCTCGTGCCGGTCCACATCGCGACGCTCAGCAACGGCAAGATCGCCGTCTGGGACGGGTTCGACGCCGCGCTCAACTCCGAGCGCATCTGGGATCCGGCCACGGGCGGGTTCGACCCGATCCCGACGGGCCGCAACCTGTTCTGCGCCGCGCACATCACGCTGCCGGACGGGCGCCTGTTCATCGCCGGCGGCCACATCGAGGCGAACGTCGGCCTCAAGGACACGCACATCTACAACCCGGCCAGCGACACCTGGTTCCGCGGGACGGACATGGCCCGCGGGCGCTGGTACCCGACGGCGACGACGCTGCCCGACGGCCGGATCCTCGTCGTCTCCGGCGACAACATCACGCTCAACGCCCCAGGCATGCCGACGCCGCTCAAGAACGGCTCGGAGACGCTGCCGGAGATCTACAACGTCGACACCAACACGTGGACGCCGCTGCCCGCCGGCCAGCGCCGGATGCCGCTCTACCCGTTCATGTTCCTGCTGCCGGACGGCCGCGTCGTCGATGCCGGTCCCGACCTGCAGACCCGCACGCTGAACACGACGACGGGCCAGTGGACCAACGTGACCACGAGCCAGGTCGACGGCCACAGCGCGGTCATGTACCGGCCCGGCAAGATCCTCAAGTCGGGCACCTGGGCCGACGTCGACTACCCGGGCATCCAAGCGACCAACCGCGCCCAGACGATCGACTTCAACCAGGGCAGCCCGACATGGCAGGACACGGCGCCGATGCACAAGGGGCGCGCGTACCACACGCTGACCGCGCTGCCGGACGGCACCGTGCTCGCGAGCGGCGGCGGCAGCGAGAGCGACGGCGTCGACCACAGCAAGGCCGTGTTCCCGGTCGAGATCTGGAACCCGGACACGGGTCAGTGGACCGAGGGCGCATCGCACCAGCGTGCGCGCCTCTATCACTCATCCGCGCTGCTGCTACAGGACGGACGCGTGCTGCTGGCCGGTGGCGGCGCCTTCGCCGGGGCCCAGAACGAGAGCAACGCGGAGATCTACTCGCCGCCGTACCTGTTCAAGGGGCCGCGGCCGTCGATCACCGGCGCTCCGGCGCAGATCAACCTCGGCCAGAGCTTTACGGTCAACACACCCGACGCCGCGGACGTCGAGCAGATGTCGCTGGTGCGTATGGGCTCGGTCACGCACAACTTCGACATGGACCAGCGCTTCCAGTACCTGCCCACCACGCAGACGGGGACCGGGACCGTCAGCGTCGACGCGCCGAGCAACATCAACGTGGCGCCGCCCGGCTGGTACTACCTCTTCGCCGTCAGCGACGAGGGCGTGCCCTCCGTCGGCCGGATCATCCAGATCCGGCAGCCGACGAGCGACACCCAGGCGCCGGGCGCGCCGGGCAACCTCACGGCCACCGTCCAGAACGCGACGGACGTGCGGCTCAACTGGACCGCCGCGACCGACAACGTGGGGATCGCCGAGTACCGCGTCCACCGCTCCGCGACCACCGGCTTCACGCCCTCGGCGGCCAACCGGATCGCCACCGTGTCCGGCTCGACGCTGACCTACACCGACCCGGGCCGGCCGGTCGGGACGTGGTACTACCAGGTGGTCGCGGCAGACGCGGCCGGCAACGCCGGCACCTCCTCGCTCGAGGAGGACGCGACGATCGTGCCCGACACGACGCCGCCGACCGTGTCCGTCACCGCGCCGGCCGCCTCGGCGACCGTCTCCGGGGCCACCGTCTCGCTGGCCGCGACCGCGGCGGACAACCGCGGGGTGGCCTCCGTCCAGTTCAGGATCGACGGGAGCAACGTCGGCAGCGCCGATACGAGCTCGCCCTACTCGCTGACCTGGGACAGCCGTACGGTCGCCGACGGGCCGCACACGGTGACCGCCGTGGCGACCGACACGGCGACCTTGCAGACCACGTCGGCGTCCGTGGCGATCACGGTCAACAACGCGCCGGCACCCGATACGCAGGCGCCGACGGCCCCGAGCGGGCTGACGGCGGCCGGCGCGACGAATTCGGTCCAGCTCAACTGGACCGCCGCGAGCGACAACGTGGCCGTGGTCCGTTACAACGTGCACCGGAGCACGGTGGCCGGGTTCACGCCGTCCGCCGCCAACCGGATCGCGCAGCCGACGAGCACGTCGTACCCCGATCCGGGACTCGCCGGCGGCGACTACTACTACCGCGTGACCGCCCAGGACGCGGCCGGCAACGTCGGTCCGCCGACGGCCGAGGTCAGGGGCACGGTCGACGCCACGGCGCCCGCGGTCTCGGTGACCGCCCCGGCCGGAGGCTCGACCGTCTCCGGCACGATCTCGGTCACCGCCACCGCGACCGACGCGATCGGCGTGGCCGGCGTGACGTTCCGGATCGACGGGACCGCGCTCGGGGCCGAGGACACGAGCAGCCCGTACAGCGCGTCGTGGAACACGGCGACGGCGTCCAACGGGAGCCATACGGTGACCGCGGTGGCGCGCGACGCGGCCGGCAACAGCACGACGTCGGCGCCGGTGACGGTCACCGTGTCCAACACCGCGCCCAGCCCCACCGGTCTCGTGGCGGCACTCGGCTTCGACGAGGCGTCCGGGACAGCGGCGACCGACAGCTCGGGCTCGGGCAACGCCGGCACGATCTCCGGTGCCACGCGCTCGGCCACGGGCAGATTCGGCGGTGCCCTCACATTCGACGGCGTCAACGACATCGTGACGGTCGCGGACTCTGGCTCGCTCGACCTGACCACCGGCATGACGCTCGAGGCGTGGGTACGGCCGTCGGTGCTCGGCGGCTGGCGGACCGTGCTCCTCAAGGAGCGCCCGGGCGGCCTGGTCTACGCCCTCTACAGCAACGAGGACGGCAACCGGCCGAGCGTCCACTCGTTCATCGCGGCCAGCGAGTTCGACACGCGCGGCACGGCCCAGGTCGCGGCCAACACGTGGACGCACATCGCCGCCACGTACGACGGCCTCAACCTGCGGCTCTACATCAACGGGACGCAGGCGTCCAGCCGCGCCCTGAGCGGAGGGATGTCGGCGTCCACCGGCGCCCTGCGGATCGGCGGCAACCAGATCTGGCCCGAGTGGTTCTCCGGCATGATCGACGAGGTGCGCGTCTACAACCGCGCCCTGTCCGCGGTCGAGGTGACCGCGGACATGAACCGTCCCGTCACCGGCGGCTGAGCCGGCGACGGGACGGAGCTGCTCGGTGGCTGCGCGCTACTGCCAGGTGCAGCGAATCGTTCGCGACGGCCGCCCGGAGACGTTGCCGGCCGCATCGACGGCGCGCACGGAGAGCGCCGGCGTGGTGGAGCAGTCGGTGATCCCGGTGACCGTGTAGCTCGTCCCCGTGGCGTCCCCGACCTGGGTCCCGTCCCTGAACACCTCGTACGAGACCGCGCCGCTGTTGTCGGTCGACGCGCTCCAGTTGAGCTGGATCGACGTGGCCGTCGCGCCGCTGACCGTGAGGTTCCCCGGCGCGGTCGGCGCCTGGGTGTCGTTCGCCGAGCAGGCGGCGGTGCTCGTGGTGCCGCTCGCCTCGGCGCGGTTGGACTCGTTGCCGGCGGCGTCGACGGCCGTCAGGCCGATCGTGTAGCTCGTGCCGCACGCCAACCCGGTCACGCTGTAGGACGTACCGGTCGTCGTGCCGGCCTGCGTGCCGTTCCGATACAGGCGGTAGCCGGTCACACCGATGTTGTCCGTCGTCGCGTTCCAGCGCACGCCGATGCTCGTCTGGGTCGCCGTCGTCCACGCCATTCCCTGCGGGACCGCAGGCGCCTGCGTGTCGTCGTCCTCGTCGTCCGGATCGGGAGTGGGAGTCGGAGTCGGAGTGGATGCGCCGCCGCCGTACTCGTACGCGCCGGCGTCGGGCAGGCCGTTACGGGCGTTGCCCGCGCGGTCGGTCGCCGGATAGTCGTTCGGGTTGCCGCGGTCGATCGCCGGTGAGCCCGCCTTCAGCCGCCAGTCATGCGCGGCCGGGTTCTGGAAGAACGACTTGACGTTGGACGCCTGCCGGTCGGTCGACCCGCACGTGCGCTGCGTCCACACGTTGTAGGAGTACGCCACGCCGCTCTTGCACGTCGACGCGAGCCCGATGTTGCCGACCATCTTGGAGTTCACGACGTTCGCCGTATCGAGCGCGACCTCGCTCTCGAACGTGTTGTTGCGGAACGTGAACGTGTCCATCGTGTTGATGTGCGCCGGCGACCATCATCGAATACGGCGCGTTCTGACCGTTCCACTGCTTGGTCGTCTCGAACACGTTGTTCTCGATCACGTGGTTACGCGGCGACGTGCCCGACAGATGCGTCACGAACAACCCGAAGTACGCGCAATTGCGGAACAGCGAATTGCTTGATCGTCAGGCCCTGCACATCACCCGCCCACACGCACTCCGTATGGACCTGCGAATCGGTCGCCGTCGCGTCATGGAAGTCGACGCCGTCGAACGTCACGTTGACCGAGCTCGGCGACGAGCCGATCTTCACCGTCGCGTCGTTGTTGCGCGGCCCGATGCTCCCGCCCTGCACGAGCAGGTCACGCACGTTGTTGATCCACATCCCGCCGGTCGTCACGTTGGCGACCGTGACCCCGGTCGCCTGCGTCGAGCCCGCGTCGACGTTCACGTACGTCGCCGTCACGTCGCGGACCGTCACGTGGCTGCCGTCGATGTTCAGGGTGCCCACCGACACGTTCGCGCCCATCGCCGGCCGGAACTGCACCGCCGGAGCCGCCCGCCCGCCGACCGCCGGGATCGACTGGCCGCCGTAGCTGCCACCGGCCATCTCCACAACATCGCCGGCAGCCGCCGCGCGGTAGCCGCGGTCGAACGACCGGCACGGAGCCATCGCCGTGCACGCCGCGGCGTCGTTGCCCGACGGACTCAGGTATCGGGTGGCGGCGGCGGCGGTGCTCGGCACCGCCGCGGTCGCTGCTGTAGCAAGCAGCACGACAATCATCTGCCGCCGGCCGAAGGCACGGCGCATCACTGCACGAGACATCTGACCCTCCCTTGATTACGACGTACCGCGCCCGCCGCGCGTCAAGCGCTGGGGTGGCGTCGCGTGGCCGAGCGTCCCCCTGCCTGGGGGTGATAACCCGACCTGACCCGTCCCGTCCTGGGACGACGCATATCCCCTGCGCGGCCAAGAGGGTATCGACCGCCGGGCGCGAGATGTCGCGCGCCCGGCGGCCGGACCGGTTTCTGGCTAGCCGTTGAGGGCTACTGCCAGGTGCAGCGAATCGTTCGCGTCGGCCGCGCGGAGACGTTGCCCGCGGGGTCGATCGCGCGCACCGAGAGCACCGGCGCGGTGGAGCAGTTGGTGAGGCCCGAGAACGTATAGCTCGTCCCCGTGGCGTTCCCGACCTTGGTTCCGTCCTTGAACACTTCGTACGAAACCGAACCGCTGTTATCGGTCGAGGCGGTCCAGTTCAGCGCGATCGCGCTGGCGGTGGCGCCGCTGACCGTGAGGTTGCCCGGTGCGGTCGGCGGGGTGGTGTCGGGCGCCGGCGAGCACGCTGCCGTGCTCGTGGTGCCGGTCGCCGCGGGGCGGTAGGACTCGTTGCCCGCAGCGTCCACGGCCGTCAGGCCGATCGAGTAGCTGGTCCCGCACGTGCCGGTGACGGTGTACGCGAGGCTCGTCGTGGTCCCCACGAGCGTGCCGTTGCGATACAGGCGATAGCCCGTGACACCGACGTTGTCGGTCGACGCGTTCCAGCGCACGCCGATGCCGGTCTGGGTCGTGGTCGTCCACGCCATTCCCTGCGGGATCGACGGCGCCTGCGTGTCGGCTCCGGGTGTCGGAGTCGGCGTGGGCGTCGGGGTCGGCGTCGGCGTCGGAGTCGGCGTCGGCGTCGGGGTCGGGGTCGGGGTGCCGCCGGCGAACTCGTGCGCTCCGGCGTCGGCGATGCCGTTACGCGTGGCACCGACGCGGTCGCGTGATCGTGTAGTCGGTCGGGCTGGCCTTGTCGATCGCCGGCGAGCCGGAGGTCAGGCGCCAGTCGTGCGCGCCGGGGTTCACGAAGAACTGCTTGGCGTTCGGCGCGTGCAGGTCGGTCGACGAGCAGGCGCGGTTCGTCCACACGTTGTAGGCGTACGTGACGCCGCTCTTGCAGGACGCCGCGACGCCGATGTTGCCGACCATCTTTGTGTTGATGACGGTCGACGGTCCGAGCGCGACCTCAGCCTCGAACGTGTTGTTGCGGAACGTGAAGTTCTCCATCCGGGTGAGGTGCTCGGCGACCATCATCGAGTAGATCGCGGGCTGGCCGCTCGACTGCATGGTGTGCTCGAAGATGTTGTTCTCGATCAGCACGTTCTTGGGCTCGGTGCCCAGGTAGTGCGTGATGAAGAGCCCGAAGTACGCGCAGTTGCGGAACAGCGAGTTCTTGACCGTCAGGCCCTGAACGTCGCCGGCCCACAGGCACTCTGTATGAACGGAGGCGTCGGTCGCCGTCGCGTCGTGGAAGTCGACGCCGTCGAACGTCACGTTGTACGACATCGGGGAGGAGCCGATCTTGACCGTCGCGTCGTTGTTGCGCGGTCCGATGCTCCCGCCCTGCACGACGAGGTCGCGGGCGTTGCTGATCCACATCCCGCCGGTGTTGACGTTGACGATCTTGGCGCCGATGACCTGCGTCGAGCCGGCGTCGAAGTTCACGAACGGGGTCGTCACGTTGCGAACCGTCACGTGGTTGCCGTCGATGCTCAGGCTGCCCGACACCGTGACGCTGGCGCCGATCGCCGGCCGGAACTCGACCGCCGGGAGCGCGCGTCCTGCGATAGCCGGGATCGTCTGGCCGCCGTAGGTGCCGCCGGCCATCTCGACCACGTCGCCCGGAGCTGCCTGGCGGTAGCCGCGGTCGAAGGACTTACACGGAGCCACAGAGGTACAGGCTGCCGTGTCCGAGCCCATCGGGCTGATGTACTTCGTCGCCGCGGAGGCCGCCGCGGGAAGTGCAGCCATGGCCCCGGCTGTGATCAGCCCAGCAACCATCGCTCGCCGGCCTGAGGCACGGCGAATCCTTGCACGGAACATGCGTCATTTCCCTTCGTTGTAAGACGCCCGCCCGCCTGGGCTTGACACGGCCGGAGTCCGCCTCGGAAGGCGTTCAGTGGCCGGTGCTACGGCGTCTCAATCGCGAAAGGTTGACCCCCGATCGGCTCCTGGGTTCTCAACGCACCAGGTGACGTTCCCATCCATGGGAACGGTGAGAGCGCCTGTCCGGTTCCGCGTTGACATGCTGCCCCTGCGTCCGGAACGGCGATATATGGCACCGTGTTCTTCCGGGTCATCGACTCCTGCTCCACAGCCTTGAGCCCACCGTGATCTGGTGGACGGATGGAGCGGTGCTCTGACCCGCAACTGGTGTGAGGAGTGGCTGCCCCGTCCTTCGAGTCAGCCCAAGCCCACCGAGTGCCGCGGTTGAATGACCAGTCCGCCAGGTCCGATCCTCCGCCGACCGCGGCGAGGTGGTACTTCCCATAACGTGGATGCCCGCTGCCGCCCGGTCGAAACCTTCTGGGCGCGAACGACTGCTAAGCGGCCGCCGGAACGGCGGCGGAGCGCTCCTTGTGCAGGTGGACGGCGACACCCGAGATGCCGATCAGGACGAACGCGAGGAACGTCACCTGCGTGAACGAGAAGGCGTCGTAGGTGAGCATCCCGAGGGCGTACGAGCCGATCGCGGCGGCGAGTGCCGCCGCCAGCCAGCCGTCGGCGCTCGAGTCGCGCTTGGCGAGCCGCCCGAGGCGTCGCACGATGCTGACGTAGAGCCAGATCAGCGCGAGGAAGCCGACGGCTCCGAGCTCGAGCAACTGGCCCAGCCACTCGTCGTCGAGGATCCGGGCGTTCTGGAGCTTGTCGTTGGGGCTCGAGAGCCGGGTGCCGAAGCCCTGGCCGAAGATCGGAGTCCGCGACCACTCACTGCAGGCTCGGCCCGAGGTCGGCCACGCGCCCTGCTCCGGTGCCCTGGGCGTACGACTGCTCGGCCACCAGCCCGTTCTCCGGGAACAGGATCGCGCGGAACGTGCCGAGCGTCCCGGGCATCGCGACCTGCACGACGACGGCGAGCGGGAGCAGCAGCGGGAGCAGGCGGATCGTCTCCTGGCGCTTGAGCCAGAAGAAGATCAACAGCTCGACCAGGAGCATCACCGCGGCGGTCCGCGAGCCGGTCGCGAGCGCGCCCATGGTGAGCGTCGCGGCGGCCACCAGCCAGATGCGCTCCCCGCGCCGGCGGAACAGGTAGATCGCGAGCGGGAGCAGCATGACGAGCATCGCGCCGAGCGCGATCGGATGCTCGGCGGACGCCGTCGTGCGCACCGCCGTGCCGCGGCTCAGCGTGTCGAGCGCCGTCGGATCGAGCCGGAAGATCGGGACGATGCGGTCGATGTGGTTGAACGGGTTGAAGTGCGTGCGCCACTCGATGATCGAGAACAGCGCGACGACCGCCCCACCGCCGACGATCAGCATCAGCGTCCGGTCGACGTCGCGCCGCGTGCGCAGCGCGCTCGCGACGAAGTAGATGATCAGCAGGAAGCTCGCGAACAGCCACAGCTTCTTGACGACCTCGGGGGTCAGGCCCTGCCCCACGACCCGCGGGAGGTTGAGCGCGAGCGAGCCGGCGATCGCGACCAGGTAGAGGACGAGCGGCCCCTCGGTGCCGGTACGACGCCAGCGCACCTTGGGATCGACGAGCAGCGCAGCGAGCCAGACCAGCAGCACGACGGCGACGAGGATCCGGTACGGCTCGAGCTGGATCGGCAGCCCGCTGTTGACCACGAACCGCCGGATCGGGACGAACAGGATCACGACCAGCACGTAGCCGAGCATCGTCTGCCACGCGAGCAGATAGCGCTGCCAGGCGATGACCACGAGGCTGGCCGTCGCCAGCGCCAGGAGCGGATTGGCCTGGACGCGGGCCGCGGCGGCCAGCAGCATCACGACTCCGACGGCGGCGAGGCCCCACAGGAACAGGCGCTCGTGGCGCCGGCGTTCGTCGTCGCCGGGGACTCCCGACAGGCTGACTGCCGGTGCGCTCACCGGTACGGCGGCCGACCCGCCCGGTCGTCCGGGTCGGCCACATGGCCGCCGTATCCGTCGCCGTTCCACGACGACGCGCCGACCGGAGCGGCGAACTCGTGCAGGTGCGCCGGATCGAGATCCGGCACGTCATAGCTGTCGTCGAACGCGTTGGACGGCCGCGACCGAATGCTCTCGAGGATGTGGGCGGCCGCGAGCCCGGCGATGACGCATAGCAGCAGGGCGAGCACCGAGGGCATCAGCGACGGGCCCGACATGAGCACCGGCGCGGCCGGCCGCTTGAGGACGCCCAACTGGATCCGCTGGGCCTCGGGGATCTTGTTCGCGCGCTGATCGCGGGTCAGCGTGTCGCGGAAGGCCTCGTACGCGTGGACGTTGAGCTGCACCGCGCCCTTCGCCGAGCCGGCCAGCGTGGTCAGCTTGATGATCGGCAGGAACGTCGTGCCGTTGCCGGTGGCGTCGAACGGCAGCGCCTCGATCTGCTCGCGGTCGGGCTTCTCCGGCAGGCTCTGTAGGACGCGGTCGCTGTTGGACAGCACCGAGTAGAGCATCGCCAGGCTCGCGAGCCGGCCCGGGATCCGCGAACGTCTGCTCGGGAGCCTGGGCGGGCGTGGTCCCCTCACCCGGCAGAGCCACAGGCGGCAGCGTGACGCGGCACTCCGGGCAGCCGGGCTGCGTCACGAGGATCTGCGACTCGCTGCTCCAGCTCTCGACACCGCGCCGCTCGAGGCCGGACGGACCGACCTTGTAGGCAGCGAGGACGGCGAGCGCGATCCCGAGGAGGCACGCCGCGATGACGATACGGCGAAACCGCCAGGCGACAGCAAGATGGCGGGCAAGGTTCATGTCGACGACTCTAGGCCCGCATCGGCCCTTGGGAGGCGCCGAACGGCCAGGTCTTGCCGAACGGGCAGTCCCGGACCTGAACCATCGGCCAGGACAGTCGATCAGGCGTCCAGTTCGAGGCTGGACGAGGCGCTCAGACCGGCAGAGTGGAGGGGCATGGAGGCGAGAAAGGACCCGGGACGGAATCGCAGGCGCACGCGCCTGCTCGCCGCCGGCGTGGCGATCCTCGTCGCCGCGGCCGCGGCGGTGCTCGTCGTGAGCTCGCTCGGCGGCGAGGGCCCGATCGAGGCCAACATCTGGATCGACCCGGGCGGCGGGACGTGCACCCGCGCGGAGTCGCCCGCCGCGTACGCCGACGACGACGCCTGCGACGGGCTGGACGCCGCATACCGCGCGGCGAGCGCCGGAGACGTCGTCAAGATCCGGCCCGGCAGCTACGGCGACCAGGCGGTCAAGACCTACCCGTCGGCGAAGGCACCGCCGGTCACGATCGGTGTGCAGCCCGGGGCGCGGGTCCGTTTCGGCACTCTCACCCTCAACGGGAGCCATATGGTCCTGAGCGGTAGGGGCGGCCACGTCGCCGCGACGACGCTCAACCACGACGGCGGGACGACGGGCCTCGTGGAGCAGGTGACCGTGGAGGACATCACCGTCGACCACGGCGGGGAGACCGGCATGGCGGGGTTTCTGCGCTCGGCGGATGGCATCACCTGGCGGCGCGTCGAGGTCTGCTGCAACAGCGACGGCACGCTCGTGTTGAACGACGGCGCGAACGCCGAGGGCGCGTTCGGCGTCTCCGACTGGACGATCGACGGCTCGACGTTCCACGACAGCGCGCTCCCTGAGGGCTCGGCGAACCACACCGAGTGCATCTACGCGCAGGGCGTCGTCGGCCTCACGATCCGCCGCTCGCACTTCTACCGCTGCGCCGTGTTCGACGTCTTCGTCACGATGAGCGAGCACAGCCCCGAGGGGTCGCGGCTGACGCTCGAGAACAACCTGTTCGAGGCGCCCACGACGTTCGACGACAAGTGCTGCTCGGCCTACTCCGTGCTGCTCCGCGGCAACGAGCCGGACGATGGCAACAGCCCGGCGATCGACGACTGGGACATCCGGTACAACACCTTCGAGGGAGGTCTCGCGCTCGGCGTCCCCTCCGCCAACCCGATCACCGACGGCGGCCTGCGCGTCGTCGGGAACGCGCTGCTGGCCGGCGCCACGTGCCGCGAGGGCGGCACGTACGCGCACAACGTGTACGGCGGCCAGACCTGCTCGGGCGAGGAAGAGGTCGCGTCGACGCCGGAAGAGATCAAGGCCGGGATGGTCGGGCCGACCGGCTGCTGCGGCGCCGCGAACGACTACCGCCTCAAGGAGGGGAGCGTGCTCGTCGACCGCGGCGACCCCGGCGACCATCCGAAGGTCGACGCCTGGGGGCCGCGTGCTGAGGGCGCGCCGGATGCCGGGATGGACGAGCTCGGCGGGCAGTAGGCGGCCCGAGCGGCCTCGCTCACGTTCCCCGAGTGTCGAGTTATCGGGCCATGGAGCGTGAAACTCGACGCTCGGCGAACGCCGCCGCGGCCGCGACGGTCACCCGACGTCCCCACCCAGCGCAGTTGACGTTCGGCAACCGCGGCGCGAGGGTCTAGGCCGCGCGCCCCGACAAGGCAGAGCGCAGCCGCGCGGCGCGGATGCGGACGACCTCACTGGCCACCGCCCACTCACGCCGGGCGCGCCGGCTGAGCCGCTCGACGAGCGTGCGGTGCGGCGGCGTCGGCGTCACCGCGACCGGCCGCCAGGGCTGGACCCGCGCGGGGTCCCAGCGCACGGCCTCCGGGCACTCGGACGCAGCCTCGCTCGGGGTCCAGATCCACAGCCTGCGAGTGCCGACGCCGAACGCGCCGGCCGCGAACATCGCCAGCCAGCGCTCGCGGTCGTCGATCGTGCGCGGCCCGAGCTTGGCCTGCATGCCGGCGTCCGCGCAGGCGGCGGCGGCGAGCTCGAGCGAGACGTCGCCGGGCCCGGGCGCCTCGTGGCCGGTCCAACCGGCCGGTGCGAGCTCGCCCGCGGTGCGCGAACCGAGCGATGCCAGCGACCCGACGACGAGCACGGCGTGCGTCGCGATCCGGTGTGCCTCGCGCAGCAGCTCGTCGGCGCGCTCGGCCGGCGGGTCGACGAGCACCACGGCGCCTGCGGCGCCGTCGTCGAACGGCAGCCGCCCGGGCTCCGGGCGCGGTCAGCGCGACGGCCGACGGGAGGCTGGCGGCGATCGCCGGCTCTCCCCAGGTCAGCTCCAGCACCGCGGCGTCGGGCACGCCGAGGCGCGCGCGTCTCGGCGACCAGCGGGCCTGCCAGGGCGAGCTCGGTGAGCGTCGGCGCGCGCTCGATCAGGTTGACCTCGCGGTACTCGCCGTGCACGAGCTTGGCGGCGAGGTGGGCGGGATACAGCTTGTAGTCGTCCCAGCCGAGGTGGTAGGCGCGGATGTCGAGCGCCCAGCCGTAGCGGTAGCCGGCGCGGGCGACGCTCTGGCACGTGTGCCAGTCGGTGTCGTACGGCGCCCGCAGCGCGTCGCGGCGGATCAGCGTGAAGACGCTGCCGACGGCGCGCTCGACGATCTCGCCGTCGACGATCTCGCCGGGGTCGATCGACTCCGCCTCCTGCACGGACGGCAGGTTGGACTGGTCGAGGCCGATGCCGATCAGCCCGAAGTCCGGATGCTGCGTCCATCAACGTGCGCATCCGGGTCAGCCAGCACGGCTCGAGGTCGGGCACGACCAGGTCCGGATCGGTGACCATGTACGGATCGCTCGTCGTGGCGGCGATCCCGTGGTTCAGGGCCGTCAGGAACTCGTTCTCGGGGAGCAGGATGAGCTGGTGGAACCGATCGCGGTTCTCCGCCAGCCAGTTGCGGACGTCCGGATCGGACGCGTTGTCGACGATCGTCAGGCGGTACGGCGCGCGGGTACGCTGCTCGAGCGCGTCGACCGTCGCGACCAGATGGTCGAGCCGGTTGTGCGTGAGCATGATGATGTCGGTGGCGGCGTCGGCCATCGCGTGAAACGGTAGCCGGGCAGCGGCCGGCGCCCCTAACCCATCGGGCAGTCGCGAGGTCGCCGCTCTGCGTCGCCTAGCATCGCCGTCCGATGGCCGCACCGCGTGCTCGTACTCGCGAAGCACTTCCCGCCCGATCGGCGGCGCCGGAGTGCACCGCTCGGTCGGCACCGTCCGCTATCTGCGCGGACCACGGCTACGAGCCGGTGGTCGTGACCGGGCCGGGCGAGCGCGTCGACCGCTGGAGCCCGAACGACCCCGGGCTGCTCGGCCGGATCCCGGCGGACGTCGAGGTGCACCGCGTCGAAGGAACCGAGCCGACGCGGCCGACCGGGCTAGGGCAAGGCCGCGCTGACGCGCTGCGCGTGCCCGCCGTCCTGGGTCGCCGTGGTGGATCGACGGCGCGGTCGAGATCGGCGACGCGCGTCGGCGCCGGCGCCGACTCGATGCTCGCGTCCGGCGAACCCCTACGAGACCGCCGACGCCGGGGCCGAGCTGGCGCGCCGCCTCGGCGATGCCGTGGATCGTCGACCTCGAGGACCCGTGGGCGCTCGACGAGATGCGCGTGCACCCGACGATCGCTGCACCACCGCGCCGAGCTGCGGTGGATGCGCCGCTCGCTCCGCGACGCGTCGCGGCGCGTGATCACGTGCGCCGAGGAGGCGGCCGTGCGGATCCGGCGCGGCCTTGCCCGAGCTGCGCGACCGGCCGATCGTCAACGTCCCGATCGGCTTCGACCGCGACGACTTCCCGCCCGCCGAGCACGTCGAGCGCGACGACGGCATGTTCCGGATCGTCCACACCGGCACGATGCACACCGAGCTCGGCCTGCGCCACCGGGCGCACGGGCACCGCCGGCGGCTGCTCGGCGGGACTTCGGTCGACGTCGACATCCTCACGCGCTCGCCGGTGTTCCTGCTGCGAGGCGGTCGAGGCGCTGGTCGCGCCGCGACCCGGGCTGCGCGGGCCGGATCGAGGTGCACCTGGCCGGCGCGCTGACCGCAGGCGACCGCGCGGTCGCCGACCGCTATCGACGTTCGTGCGCACGCCCGGCCTGCTCGCCCACGCCGAGACGCTCGCGCTGATGCGCTCCGCCGACCTGCTGTTCCTGCCGATGCACGAGCTGCCGCCCGGACGGCGCGCCGGCGATCGTGCCGTACAAGACGTACGAGTACCTCGCCGCCGAGCGGCCGATCCTCGCCGCCGTGCCCGACGGGCGACGCGCGCGACATGCTCGCCGGCGTCGCGCACGCGACGCTCTGCCGGCCGTCGGACGTCGAGGCGATGGCCGCGGCGATCCGCGACGGCGGTCGCGCCGCGGGCCGGTCGAGCGCCGTGCGCGACGGCATCGACTCGCCGGCGCTGGCGCGCCTACGAGCGCCGCGCCGCCGTCGCCGAGATCGCCGGCGTGCTGGACGAGGTGCTCGTGCTTCAGGACGCCGGAGCGCCGCGCCGCAGCGCAGCGCGTGAGGCGCTGGCGCTCGCGCAGCGCGTCGATCACGCCGCGGTCGTGGCAGCGCGGCGTCGCGCGCGCAGCGCGGCGCGCCGCATAGCCCCACAGCATGAACGAGCGCAGGGGCTGGCTGCGGGTGCGGTAGAGCGCGCGCATCGCGAGGTAGCTCGGCCGGTAGCCCATGTACCAGCACGCGCGGCCGAGGGCGGCGTCCAGTGGTGCACGCGACGTGTCTCGCGCCCGCCCTCGGGGCGGTGGTGGCGGAACGGCAGGTCGACGAAGGTCTCCGTGTGCATGCCGCGCAGCTGGACCCGCACCTCGTCGATGCCGTCCCAGCCCATCCGCGGCTCGAGCGCCTGGACGTCGCCGAGGCAGTCCCAGCGGTAGGCCCGGGATGCGCCCCACACCGTGGAATCCGACTTCGTCCGCCGGACCCAGTCGCCGCCCTCGAGCTCGTAGCACGTGCCGCTGGCGATCCCGAGCGTCGGGTCGTCGGCGAAGCGCTGCACGAGCCGCTCGCAGTAGTCGGGCTCGAAGTCGATGTCGGCGTCCATCTTGATGAAGACGTCGACCGGCTCCGGCGAGCGCGTCGAGGCCGGCGCGGAAGCCGACGCAGGTCGCGGCCCTCGCGGCGGCCGTCGGCCAGCCCGCCCTCGTCGCCCGCGCCGGCGCGTGCGACGAGCTGCGCCCATGGGTGCTCGCGCGTGCACGGCGCCCGATCACGGTCGCCGTGTCGTCGGTCGATCCGTCGTCGGCGATCACCCAGGTCGCCGGCGGCAGCGTCTGGGCCGCGAGCGCCGCGGCGAGCCGCGGCAGGTTCTCGGCCTCGTTGCGCGCCGGCGTGACGACGGCGTAGCGGAGCGGCGCGCTCACGCGGCGGCCCGCTCGGGCTCGCGGGCGACGGCGAAGGCGCGCGGCAGGGTCTCGCCGAGCCACAGCTCGAGCATGATCAGCGAGAGCAGCAGCGGCGCATGGCCGCCGTGCCCGGCGCGGAACTCGGCGACCGCGCGCTCGACCACCGCGCGGTCGACGACGCGGGCGTAGGCGGGGTCGTGGCGCGAGCAGCATGCGCTCGACGATGCCTCCGCCCAGCCACGCGCCGACCTGCTCGTTGAAGAAGCCGCGCTTCTTGCGGTCGAGCACGAAGTCCGGGACGAGGCCCTTGGCCGCGCGCCGCAGCACGTGCTTGCCCTGCAGCCGGCGGACCTTGACGTCGGTCGGGATGCGTGGCGCACAGCTCGACGAACTCGTGGTCGAGGAACGGCACGCGGACCTCGAGCGAGCACGCCATCGACGCGCGGTCGAAGTAGGTCAGCATGTCGTCGACGAGGCCGAGCTTGGCATCCAGGTACAGCGCGCCCTCGACCGGCGCCGCACCGGGCGCTCCGGCCATGTGCCCGCGCATGACGCGCTCGGCGGCGTCCGCCTGCTCGGCCAGCGCGCCCTGGAAGATCCCGTCGCGCAGGTCGGAGTGCACGAGCCCGCTCGACGCCAGCAGGCGGGCGACGGGATCGCGCGACTCGAGCGCGTCGAGCAGCTTGCGCGACGCGGCCCGGACCGTGGCGCAGGGCGACCGCGGCGGCGGAGCGGACCGGCCGCGGCACGTTGCCCCAGTGCTCGGCCAGCGACGCGACCCGGTGCTTGCGGTAGCCGCCCAGGAGCTCGTCGGCGCCCTGACCGGACAGCGCGACGGTGACCTTGGACACGGCCAGCTCGCAGAGCGCGAGGAAGCCGACGGCCGAGAGATCGGCGAGCGGCTCGTCCAGATGCCAGGCGAGCCGGGTCAGGTCGTCCGCGTCGGTCGACAGCGCAACCTCGAGCTCGTGGTGCTCGGCGCCGTTGAACTCGGCGATCCGGCGGGCGTCGGGCAGCTCGGAGTCCTCGCCGGCGAAGCCGACCGAGAACGTCTTGACCGGCTGGTCCATCCGGCGCGCCATCAGCGCGACGATCAGGCTCGAGTCGAGCCCGCCGCTGAGCATCGCGCCGAGCGGCACGTCGCTCATCAGCCGCATGTCGACCGACTCGTCGAGCTTGTCGAGCACGATCTCGGCCCACTCGTCGGTCGAGCGCTTCACCGGGTCCGGCGCGGGTGCCGGGTAGCTCCAGTAGCGCTCGCGCCGCAGCTCGCCGTCCTCGATCACCAGGCGCTCGCCCGGATCGAGCTTGCGCACGTCGCGCAGCGGCGTCATCGGCCCGGGCACGTAGCCCATCGACAGGTAGGCGGCGATCGCCTCGTGGTCGAGCTCGTCGCTCACGAGACCCGAGCGCGATCACGCACTTGAGCTCGGAGCCGAACACCACGATGTCGCCGACGTGGGCGTAGTACAGCGGCTTGACGCCGAGCCGGTCGCGGACGATGACGCCGCGCCGGTTGTCCTGGTCCCAGACGGCGAACGCGAACATCCCGCGCAGGCGCTCGGCGAGTGCGGGCCCGTGGTCCTCGTAGAGGTGCGGCAGGACCTCGGTGTCGCAGCGGCTCCGCAGCACGTGGCCGCGGGCGCGCAGCTCGTCGCGCAGCAGGTCGTGGTTGTAGATCTCGCCGTTCTGGGCGCCCCAGATGCGGCCGGTCTCGTTCGCGAACGGCTGGTGGCCGCCCTCGACGTCGATGATCGAGAGCCGCCGGGCGCCGAGCGAGCAGCCGGCGCCCGACACGTAGCCGGCGTCGTCGGGCCCGCGGTACTCGATCAGCTCGGTCATGCGGCGCAGGACGTAGCTCGGGCAGCGGGGGCGCGTCGGCCCCGTCGAGCCGGAAGGCTCCGGCGATTCCGCACATGAGTTAGCGGGCCTCCTCGGATCGAAGCGGGCGGAGAGCGGCGGCGAGCGCCTTCAGGTGGCCGCGGCGCAGCGCAGGCCGCGCCAGCGACACGAGCGCGTGGGTCGCGTGGCCGAGCGCGACGCCGGCGGCCTCGAGCGCGACGGCGAGCGGGCCCGCGTGCTTGCGGGCGTACAGGACGCGGTTGCGGGCCAGCACCGGCAGCAGCTCCTCGCGCGGGCGTGACGCGCCACCCTCGTGATGGACGGTGGCGCGCGGCTCGAAGCGCACGTCCCAGCCCGCGTCGCGGACGCGGGCGCACACGTCGGTGTCCTCGCAGTAGAGGAAGAAGTCCTCGTCCATGCCGCCCAGGGGGTCGAGCGCGTCGCGGCGGATCAGCATGCAGGCGCCCGAGACCCAGTCGGGCGTGCCAGGCGCCTCGTACGCCGCCGGATCGCGGACCAGCTCGTCGGTCCAGGACGCGTTCGGCCAGATCCGGTGCAGGAAGAGCGCCTGGGCGAACGTCGAGCGGGCGCGCGGGAAGCGGCGCTGGCTCGGTGCGAGCGACCCGTCGTCCTCGACGATCCGCGGGCCCGCGATCGCCGTGCCGGGGTTGGTGTCGAGCACCGCGACGAGGGCGCCGAGGGCGTCGGCGGACATCCGCGCGTCGGGATTGAGCAGCAGCACGTACGGGGCCTCGCCGTGGGCGATGCCGAGGTTGCAGCCGGCCGAGAACCCGCCGTTGCGGGTCGCGCGGACGAGCTCGACTTCCAGGCCCGCGAGCGGTGCGGCGGTGTCGTCCGGCGAGCAGTTGTCGACGACGAGCACGCGCACGTCGTCGATCGCAGCCAGCGGCTCGACGCAGGCTCGCAACGTGCGAGCGCTGTTGTAGGCGACGATCACCGCGTCCACTCGCGGCAGGGGAGGAGCGTCCTTCACGGCGACGACGGTAGAACGGAGTGCCGCCGAGCCTGCCTAACCGACCGGCCAGGATGGGTCCTGGGGCTAGGTCGGCGGCCTCGACCTGACCGAACGGCCAGGGGTGAGGCTGGCAATCTGGCTGTGGCCCCTGCGCCTGCGCGGTCCTAGTGTGGCGTGCGATGACGGAAGTGGCGCGACCGGCGGGGAGCGGCGACATGCGGCAACGCGTGACGCGCGGCCTCGCGTGGACTGGAGCCTCACAGGTGATGCTCCAGGTGATCCGCACAGGCGCGGCGATCTTCGTCGCGCGCCTGCTGACGCCGTCCGAGTACGGCCTGGCGATGCTCGCGCTGGTGTTCGCCAGCCTCGTGCTCGTCTTCTCCGACCTCGCGCTCGGCGCGGCGCTGGTGCAGCGCAAGACGCTCTCGGAGCGCGATCGCAGCACCGCGTTCTGGATCACGATCGGCGCCGGCATCGCCTTCACCGTCCTCGGCATCGCCCTCGCCGGGCCGGTGGCCGACCTCTACGGCCAGCCGTCCGCCGAGCCGCTGCTCGCCGTCCTCTCGCTCAGCTTCATCCTCACCGCGCTCGGCGCGACGCAGCAGTCCCTGCTGCTGCGGGAGATGGACTTCCGGCGGCTCGAGCTGCTGACGGTCGGCGGCGCGCTCGCCGGAGCGGCGGCGGCGGTGGCGCTCGCCGCGGCCGGCACCGGCCCGTGGGCGATCATCGGCCAGCAGCTCGCCACCGCCGTCATCACCAGCGCCCTGATGTGGCGCGCCTCGTCGTGGCGGCCGCGGCTGATCTTCTCCGGCGCCAGCCTGCGCGACCTCGGCGGCTTCAGCGCCTACCTGATGGGCCATCGCCTGCTGTTCTACGTCCACCAGAACGCCGACCGGTTCATCATCGGCCGCTTCATCGGCACCGCCGCGCTCGGCGCCTACGCGGTCGCCTACAACGTGATGCTCGCCCCGGCCGCGCGGATCGGCGGCCCGCTGCAGCGGGTGCTCGCGCCGGCGTTCTCGCGCATGCAGGACGAGCCGGCGCGGATCGCCGCCGCGTGGGCACGCGTGACCCGCATCCTCGCGACGATCGTGCTGCCGTCGCTCGCCGGGCTCGTGGTGGTCGCGCCGGACTTCGTGCCCGTGGTGCTCGGGAGCCAGTGGGAGGCCGCCGTGCCCGTCATCCAGATCCTCGCGTGGGTCGGTGCCATTCAGGCGCTCCAGAGCATCAACGTCGACATCCTCGTGGCGCGCGACCGCACGTCGACGATCTTCCGGTATTCGATCGTCTTCACGACCGCGCACATCATCGCGTTCGTCATCGGCCTGCAGTGGGGGATCATCGGCATCGCGGTCGCCTACGCCGTCTCCAGCACGCTCGTGGAGCCGCTCCTGACCGTCCTGACGGCGCGCTGCATCGGCGTCTCGCCGTGGGTCTTCGTACGCAGCATCGCCGGCGTCGCGCAGGCGGCGGCCGGCATGGCCGCCGTCGTGTGGCTGGCGCGGATGGCGATGGTCGACGCCGGCGTGCCCATGGGCGCGCGGCTCCTGCTCTGCATCGTCGTCGGTGCGATCGTCTTCATCCCGCTGTGCGCCTGGCGGGTGCCCGAGGTGCGCGACGAGGTGCGCGGCGCGTTGGCCCGCTTCTTCCCCAAGCCCATCCCGACCCCGACACCAGCCGAATCGTGACCGCCATCCATCAGACTGCGAGCCCGATGCCCGCCCCCACCACCCCGACGCCCGAAGTCTCGGTGGTCGTCGCCACGCACAACCGCGCCGAGCGGCTGGCCGCGACGCTCGCAGGCCTGCGGGCGCAGACCCTCGGCCTCGACCGCTTCGAGGTCATCATCGTCGACGACGCGTCGAGCGACGACACGCCCGCCGTCCTCGCGAAGGAGCTCGAGGCAGGCGTGCTGCGGCTTCGTACGGTCCGCCAGGAGCAGGGCGGCGGCCCGGCGCGGGCGCGCAACCGCGGCTGGCAGATGGCGCACGCGCCGATGATCGCCTTCACCGACGACGACTGCGTGCCGACGCCCGGCTGGCTCGAGGCGATGCTGGCGATGGCCGGTCAGCGCCCCGACGCCGTAGTACAGGGGCCGACGCTGCCGGACCCGCGTGAGCTCGACGCGCTCGACACCTACTCGAAGAGCATGTACCTCCCCGGCCCGACGCCGCACTTCGAGACGTGCAACATCGTCTATCCGCGCGCCCTGCTCGAGCAGGTCTCGGGCTTCGACGAGACCTATCCCGCGCCGGCCGGCGAGGACTCCGACCTCGGCTGGCGTGTCAAGGGGGCCGGCGGCGTCGCGCTGTTCGCTCCCGACGCCGTCGTGCACCACGCCGTCTTCCCGCGCACGCCGCGCGCCGCTCTCAAGGACG
Organism: uncultured Solirubrobacteraceae bacterium; assembly: GCA_963806395.1. GTDB lineage: Bacteria > Actinomycetota > Thermoleophilia > Solirubrobacterales > Solirubrobacteraceae > DASSUW01. The sequence continues at coordinate 39,782 of CAWDYI010000002.1, forward strand.
CGCTGATGGCGACGCACGGCGTCCAGGCATACAAGCTCAACCCGGGCCTGCGCGAGCACCTGACCCAGGGCGTGTTCTACGAGCGCTCGCATCCGCTGATGCTCCAGGCCGCGTACGCGCTGTGGCTCTCGCGCCGGAACCCCGCGGCCGTGGCGTTCGCCGCGCCGTACGCGATCAACGTGCTCGCCCGCGCCCGCGGCGCGAAGTCGCCGGTCAAGGCCGCCGCCTTCCACGTGGCCTACGACGCCGTGCAGATCGCCGCGACGGTCCGCGGCGCCGTGCGGCATCGCTTTCCGCTTCTCTAACCCTCAGGTGCAGCGTCAGGAATGCGCTGCGCGAGGTGCGCCACGAGCAGCTTCAGCTGCTCTGCGTGGCGCGCGGCGAACTCCGGCGAGGCCGGGTCCAGGCCGGTGAGCCGGCGCACGTCGGCGGGGAACATGACGCCGGCGCTCGCCGCGGCCTGGAGGATGAGCAGCACGAACGCGGGGTCGAAGTCGTCGGCAAGCTCGCCCTGCTGCTGGCGTCGGCGCATGTCCGCGAGCTCGGCGTCGCCCATGCCGGCGGCCGGCTCGTCCACGTCCTCGAGCGACTCGCGCAGCATCAGCCGCTGGATATGCGCGGTGCTCGACGCTGTCGTGCACATACGCGGCGACGAGCTCGGCCAGGGGCAGATCGGCGCTCGCGAAGCCGGCCTCCTGCTCCAGCCAGCGTGCGACCAGTGCGCGGTAGAGACCGTCCTTGCCCCCGAAGTGGTGCGAGATCAGCTGCTTGTTCACCCCTGCGCGGTCGGCGATCGCCTCGACGCGCGCGCCGGCACGGCCCTTGGCCGCGAACTCCGCGAGGGCGGCTGCCAGCAGCGCCTGGCGCGTGCGCTCGGGATCGCGTCGGCGGGGGTTGTCATCCATCCGGATGACTGTATCATCTGTTTGGATGACTTCTCAGACGATCTCCGCCCTGTCCGAGCTCGACCGCCAGGCCGAGGTCCTGCTCGCCAAGGGCTACCCAGCGACGGTGTCCGAGTCCGTCGCCCCGCTGCGACCCGCCCTCGAGGACGTCGAGGAGGCGTGGGTGCTGGTCACCTCGCTGCTCGGCCCGGCCGACGCGATCGAACGCGTGGAACGCGAGGGCGCGACCGGGTTCTCGGTGATGGACGCACCGGACCTCGACCGCTTCGGCCCGATCGAGAGCGTGCCAGCCGCCCGCCGGCAGCGCGTACCTGATCACCGACGTCGACCTCGGCGCCGGGAACCGGAACGTCACGCCCGACGATGCGCTGGCCGCGATCGAGCGCGACGGTCGCTCGCCGCTCACGATCGAGGAGGGCATCGCCCTGGTCACCCAGCGTCCGGAGGCGGTCGCCAGGAACGCCGGCTTCTCGCTGCTCGGCTCGCGCTGCGGCGACCGGCGCGCGCCCGCGCTGTGGATCAGCCAGGGCCGCCCGAAGCTCGGCTGGTGCTGGGCCGGCAACCCGCACACGTGGCTCGGCTCGGCCTCGTGCGCGCAGCGCATCGGCGCTGCGCGCTCGTAGGTCAGTTCGCCGTCAGGGGCCGACAGGGCGGTCGCGGTCGACCTGGATCTCCGTGGCGGTGAGCGCGCGGTTGTAGACGCGGACTTCGTCGATCAGGCCCTTGAACCACTCGGGCCAGACGTTGTTGCCGCCGATCTTGAGCGCGCCGGTGGACGCAGCCATCGACAGCGAGACGCCGCGCGTCGCGACCTGCGTCCCGTTGACATACAGCCGCAGCGTCGTCGCGTCGAGCGTCATCGCCAGGTGCGTCCACGTGTTCAGCGTGATCTGGCTCGTGCCGAACGCGTCGAACTCGTTCCCGCCCGCGAACACGTTCGCTCCCGGCCGGCCGTTGTCGGTCCCGGCATAGAGCGCGTAGACGAGGCCGCCGGGCCGCTCCTTGATCGCTACGGTGCGCCATGCGCCAGTGATCGTCGTGGGATTGACCCACGCCTCGAGCGTCATGTTCCTCGCGAAGTCGAGCGCGTCCCCGTCGGGGACGGTGACGAGGTCGTTGACGCCGTCGAATGACAGGGTGCGGCCGAACTTGCCGGCCGCTGAGCGCGTCGCGCCCGAGATCGTGCCGGTGCGGCCGTTGCCGGAACCGTCGGCCACCGTGCCGCCGCTCGTCTCTTCGAAGCCGTACGCGGCCACCAGCCCGGTCGGTGCGGGCGGCGCCACCGTGGCGCTCGCCTCGTTCGAGGGCGGACTCGCGAGGCCGCCGCCGTCGACGGCCACCACACGGTAGCGGTAGGTGCCGGCCGGGCGGTCGCTGTCGCTGTACGTCGTGCCGGTCACCGTGACGATCCGGTTCGCCTCCGACGGCGTGAAACCGGCGCTGGTCGATCGGTGCACCCGGTATCCGGTCACGCCGCCATCGTCCGACGATGCGCCCCAGCTGAGGCCGACGTCGTCACCGCCTGTGACTGTGGCGGTCAGGCTGCTCGGCGCCGTCGGCGATGTGTTGCGGACATCGACCTGGATCGTCTTCGTGGCCTGGGCGACGAGTAGTCGGCCCAGTAGAGGTCCACCGTCAGGCTGTGGATGCCGTTCGGCACCGCGGTCGTGTCCCACGGCCGCGTCGGCCCGCCGCCGACGAACGGCATCAGCACGCCGTCGACCTTGTATCGCACGTTGAGATTTGCGATCGGCTGGTCGTCGGCGAGACCCGCGGAGGACAGCGTGACGGTGCCGCCGACCGTGGCGCCGTCGGTCGGGGACGTGAAGTCGACGGACAGCGCCTTGTTGGCGACCGTCACCGGGCAGGGAGCCGACGTCGTCTCGTTGCCTGCCGCGTCCCGCGCCACCGCGCTCAGCACGTGCGGGCCGTTCGACGCGGTGCGGGTGTCCCAGTCGGCGGTGACGTAGTTGCGCTGGGTTTCGGCCGGTCCGAGGTTCTCGCCGTCGAGCTTGATCTGCAGGTAGGTGACGCGACGGTCGTCGGTCGCGTAGGCGCTGATAGGGCCGGCGTTCGAGATGGTGGCCCCGTCACACGTGCCGGAGACCGTCACCGCCGGCGCGGTCGTGTCGGGCTGTGGCGAGTTGTCGACGTTGACCTGGACCGACTTGGTGGCCTGCGGCTGGGAGTAGTCGATGTAGTACATGTCCGCGGTCACCGTATGTGGCCCGTCCGCCACCGCCGTCGTGTCCCAGGGCCGCGAGAACGGCGGCAGGCCGGCCTGGTACGGCATCGCGACGCCGTCGATCTTCCACCGCACGTATGAGCTGCCCGTCGGATCGTCGCCGAGGAACGTCGTGCCGGCGAGCGTGATCGTGCCGCGGACGGCGCTGCCGTCGGCCGGGGAATCGATGACGACGGAAAGCGGCTTGTTGTCGACGGTCACGTGGCAGTCGTGCGTCGCCTCGTTGCCGGCGGCATCCCTCGCCACGAGCGTCAGGACGTGGGGCCCGTTCGACGCCGTGCGGGTGTCCCAGTCGGAAAGGAGCGGCGAGCGCGTGCTCGCCTGACCGAAGTTCTCGCCATCGAGCTTCAGCTGCAGGTAGGTCACCGCGCGGTCGTCCTGTGCGTACGAGGCGAACGGGAAGGCGTCGCGCAGCGGCCGGCCCGGGTCGCATCCCGCGTTGACCGTCAAGGCGAACGGCGCCGTCGTGTCCGGCTCCACGGCTGCGCCCGCCTCGTTCGACGCCGCACTGGCGTTGCCCGCGGCGTCCGCAGCGACGACCTTGTAGTAGTAGGCGCCATCCGGCTGGTTCTGCTGGATGAACAGCGGGCCGGAGACGAGGCCGACACGGTTCGCGGCGGTCGGGATGAAGCCGGCGGACGCCGATCGATGGACGCGGTACTCCGTCACGCCGACGGCGTCGGTCGAAGCGGTCCAGATGAGCCGGATGTCGTCGCCGGTGACCGCGGCAGACAGCCCCGTGGGCGCCGTCGGCGGGGTGGTGTCCGAGGCGACGACCGGCGCGTTCATGTCGACCCCGACCTCGGCGGCCGTGAGCGCACGGTTGTAGACGCGGACCTCGTCGATCAGGCCCTTGAAGTACTCGCCCCAGATCGCGTTGCCACCGATTCGCAGCGCCGAGCTGGACGTTGTCATGGCGCCCGCGAGCGCGCGGCCGGCGACCTGCGAGCCGTTCACGTACAGGCGCAGCGTGCCGCCGTCGTACGTCGCGGCGAGATGGCTCCAGGTGTTGAGCGGGAGCGTTGCCGGCCCGCGGCTGTCGTACTCGCCCGACGTGTATGCGTGGACGCTCGGGCGGCTCGAGTCCTCGCCGGAGTACAGCGCGTACGCGAGCCCCGCGGCCTGCTCCTTGATCACGACGGTGCGCCAGCTCCCGGCGGACGCCGACGGGTTCACCCACGCCTCCAGCGTCATCCCGGTCGTCAGGTCGAGCGAGGCGGAGTCGGCCACGTTCACTCGGTCGTCGGCGCCGTCGAAGGTGAGCGCCTGGCCGAACCGGCCCGACCCGGTCCGCGTCGCCCCGGCCAGCGTGCCGGGGTTGCCGCCCGCCGAGCTGTCGACGGCGGTCGTGCCAGTCGGCTCCTCGAAGCCGTACGCGCCCACCAGGCCCGGCGAGTCCGCGTGCGCCGCGCCCGGCGCCGCCAGCGCGGCAGCCGTCATCGCGACGGCGATGGCCGCCCTGAACCCGTGAACTCTCGGCATCGCCCAACCCTATGGGCGAGCGATGTTCCGTCTACTGGTCTGTTGGGGGGTCTGCGATCGAACGTCCGTCCATGCCCGCCCTCCGAGCGCCGAATACCGGCGCCCGAGGCCGATGAGGGCAGTGCACACGGGTTCATGTCACGGCTCCCCGCGCCGGCGGCCTGAGGTTTCGAGGTCAACGGAGCGGGGCACTTCGTGCGTCGCGGAAGGGAACGGAACCACCTGGTCGGCGGGACCGGGCGGCCCTATCGGTGAAGCGCGAAGCGGGTTCGCGGCACGGGCACCGATGCCATTGGCCATCGATGGCCTGTTCTGCGTGCGTTGGCGGGCGCGGGCTGTCTAACGACCAAGGGGTTTGCATGTCTCGTCTGACGTGCCGTCGCTTGCTGCGTCGGCTGATTGTCGGTGTTTGTCTTGTCTCGGGAGGGCTCGTCGCGACGCCTGGCCTGGCGGCTGCCGCGACGCGGTACGTGAGCCCGTCCGGGACGGACTCGGGCGCCTGCAGCAGCTCCGCGGCGCCGTGCCGGAGCCTCGCTCACGCGTATCGGCAGTCGGGCCCCGGCGACATCGTGCAGATGGCGGGCGGCAATTACGGCGCGCAGACGATCCCGACGGTCGCCGGCCGCAGCGCCCCCGCCGTCGACTTCCGGCCCGCCGCCGGCGCCTCGGTCTCGTTCTCGGACATCAACATCCAGGGCCACTATGTGACCGTGCGCGACTTCAGCGCACCGTTCGTCGACATCGATGCCGGCTCGACGCAGATCGTCGGCGCCAGCGTCGTCAACGCCGTCACCGGCGGGATGTGGATCAGCAACACCCGTGACCTGGTCGTGAAGGGCGGGAGCATCGGGCCGCGCAACAACGACGCCACGGTCAAGGTCGGCTCGTCGCCGATGTCCTACAACGTGACGTTCGACGGCGTCGATTTCCACGACTCGACCGCCACGGACCCGCTGGTCCACACCGAGTGTCTGTGGGCAGGCGACGTGCAGGGCCTCACGGTCAAGAACTCGCTCTTCCGCAACTGCGCCTACTTCGGGCTCTTCCTCACCCACTACCTGGGGACCGAGTCCAAGAACGTGCTGATCGAGAACAACATCTTCGAGCAGACGTACCAGTGGAACGGGCAGGACGCGCCGTACTCGATGATGGTCGCCGAGCACCTCAGCAAGATGGAGAACTTCACGTTCCGCAACAACACGTTCGAGAGCGAGGTCTCGCTCGGCCCGTCGAACGTGATCAACACCAAGATGGTCGGCAACATCGGTGTCGCCGCGTCGTGCAAGGGCGGCGTGACGTACTCCTACAACGTGTGGACGCAGCGCACGTGCGGGTCGACCGACCGCCAGGCGTCGAACGTCAAGTCCTTCTTCCAGAACCCGGACGGGCACGACTGGCGGCTGAAGTCCGGCTCGCCGGCGATCGATCGGGCGCACCCGAGCGACTTCCCGGCGACCGACCGGGTCGGCAGCGGCCGGAGCGGCGCGCCCGACGCCGGCGCGTACGAGTACGCGGGGACCGTGCCGGTGCCGACGCCGACCCCGACTCCCACGCCGACCCCGACTCCGACGCCGACCCCGACGCCCACGCCGACCCCGACCCCCGCCGACCCCGACGCCCACGCCGACCCCGACGCCCACGCCGACCCCGACGCCGAGCCCGGTGCCGGACGCGCAGGGCCCGTCCGTCCCGCAGGGCATGGCATGGACGGCGACGACGCAGACGAGCATCGGCGTGCGCTGGAACGCGTCGTCGGACAACGTCGGCGTGACCGGCTACCGGATCTACCGCAACGGCACGCGCGTGGCGACCGTCACGGCCGCCGGCTACACGCTGAGCGGCCTGACGTGCGGGACGATCTACACGATCGGGTTGACCGCGATCGACGCCGCCGGCAATGAGTCCAACCGCGCGGAGGCGACCGGCACCACGAGCACGTCAGCCTGCGATCCGGAGCCGACTACGACGCCGGATCCGACGATCCCGCTGCCGCCGCTGCCCCCCGGACCGACCGGGAACACGGGTGCGATCACGACCGCCGCGCAGGCGCCGAAGATCCTCTCCGCGACGCTCTCGTCGAAGAAGATCTGCGCGCGCAGGAGCGCCCGCTGCCGCACGCGGTCCGCGACCCTGCGCCTGCTGCTCTCCAAGGCCGCGCGGATCGAGGTCCGGATCCGGCGCGCCGGCGGGAGCCGCAAGCTCGTCCGGCGGATCCGGAGCCACGCGATCACGGGCGCCGGAGACGTCACGATCAAGAGCCGCCTGCTCGCGCGTGGGCGGTACCGGATCACCACCGTGGCGACCGACGACGCCGGGCGCCGGTCGGCCCCGGTGCATCACACGATCACGGTGCGCTGAGCCCGTCGGCGATGGTCACGCGCCATCCGCGGAGCCCGATGTGTAGGTTTCCACGCGCACGGAGTGGGAACTCTGGGGCTCCGCGGATGGGGGCGCCGCCTGGTACGCGATACGGGCGGCTCTGAATGGGAAACGCGGAGAGGGGTTGGAGGCACCGATGCCGTCTTGGCCAACGATGGCTGCTTGTGCGTGCGCGGGCGGGCGCGGCTGTCCTGACGACCAAGGGGTTGTGTGCATGCTTTGCGTGGCGAGCCGTCTTGCGCTGCGACAGACCGTCGTAGGTTTCTGCGTTCTCGCGGGCGCGCTCGTGGCGACGCCTGGCCTGGCGTCCGCCGCGACGCGGTACGTCAGCCCGTCCGGATCGGACTCGGGCGCCTGCACCGGCGCCGCCGCGCCGTGCCGAAGCCTCGGGTACGCCTATCGGCAGTCGGGCCCCGGCGACATCGTGCAGATGGCGAGCGGCAACTACGGCGCGCAGACGATCCCGACGGTCGCCGGCCGCAGCGCCCCCGCCGTCGACTTCCGGCCCGCCGCCGGCGCATCGGTCTCCTTCACCGACATCAACATCCAGGGCCACCACGTGACGGTGCGCAACTTCAGCGCGCCGTTCGTGGACGTCGACGCGGGCTCGACGCAGCTCGTCGGCGCGAGCGTCGTGGGCGCCGTCACCGGCGGGATGTGGATCAGCAACACGCGCGACCTCGTGATCCGCGGCGGCAGCATCGGGCCACGCAACAACGACGCCACGGTGAAGATCGGCTCGTCGCCGATGTCCTACAACGTGACGTTCGACGGCGTCGACTTCCACGACGCGACGGCGACCGACCCGCTGGCGCACACCGAGTGCGTGTGGGCGGGTGATGTGCAGGGCCTGACGATCCGCAATTCGCTGTTCCGGAACTGCGCGTATTTCGGGTTGTTCGTGACGCATCTGTCGGGCACGTCGCCGCGGAACCATGTGATCGAGAACAACGTGTTCGAGACGACCAAGCAGTGGAACGGTCAGAACGCGCCGTATTCGATGATGGTCGCGTCGCACATCAACACGATGGACACGTTCACGTTCCGCAACAACACGTTCGAGAGCGAGGTCGCGCTCGATACGGCGAATGTCGTGAACTCCAAGATGGTCGGCAACATCGGGCTCGCGTCGACGTGCAAGAGCGGCGTGAGCTACTCCTACAACGTGTGGACGCAGCGCGCGTGCGGGTCGACCGACCGGCAGGCGTCCAACGTCAAGTCGTTCTTCCAGAACCCGGCCGCGCATGACTGGCGGCTGAAGGCGGGCTCACCGGCGATCGACCGCGGCAACCCGAACGACTATCCGGCGACCGACCGCGCGGGCAACGCCCGTAACGGCCTGCCCGACGCCGGCGCGTACGAGTACGGCGGGAGCGCGCCGCCTCCGCCTCCGCCTCCGCCCCCACCGCCTCCGCCGCCTCCCCCGCCGCCGCCGCCACCGCCCCGCCTCCGCCTCCGCCGCCAGGGCCGGACACGCGGGCGCCATCGGTGCCCCAGGGCATGCAATGGACGACCAGGACGGCCACGAGCATCGGCCTGCGCTGGAATCCCGCTTCCGACAACGTCGGCGTGACCGGCTACCGCATCTACCGCAACGGCAGGCGCGTGGCGACCGTCACGGCCACGAGCTACACGGTGACGGGACTGCGCTGCGGCACGACCCACACCATCGGCCTGACCGCCGTCGACGCCGCCGGCAACGAGTCCAACCGCGCGGAGGCGACCGGCACCACCAGGACGTCCGCGTGCGGTCGGACGTCAACGCCCGGGGCGGCACAGACGCCCCGCATCCCCTCGGCGACATCGGCGCAGCCCCCGCGGATCCTGTCCGCGACGCTCTCGTCGAAGAAGATCTGTGCGCGCAGGGCCGCCCGCTGCCGCACGCGGGCCGCGACGCTGCGCCTGCTGGTCTCCAAGGACGCGCGGATCGAGGTCCGGATCCGGCGCGCCGGCGGGGGCCGCAAGCTCGCCCGCCGAATCAGCGCAGACGCGGTCGCGGGCATGCGCGCGATCGTGATCAAGGGCCGCCGGCTGGCGCGTGGCCGCTACCGCATCACCATCGTGGCAACCGATGACGCCGGGCGCCGGGCCGCGCCCGTACACCGCAGGATCACGGTGCGCTGATGCTAGGGTGCGCCGCGCGTTCGGGGCAGGCGGGGGTTTGGGCGGGTCAAGCCCTGGACGGTTTTCGCCGACCGAAGTGTGGAGGGAGCCCCATGATCGCCGGCCGCTTCAGTCATCTCCAGTTCGCGCGTGCCCTTCGCGGTGCCGTCGTGCTGACGCTCGCCGCGCTATGCGCGCCGGCCGCGGCGTCGGCGGACACGCTGCGGGTCGCGCAGGGGGGCAGCGTCGCCCAGGCGTTCCGGGCTGCGTCTCCAGGTGACGTGATCGAGGTGCAGGCGGGCAGCTACGGCTCCCAGGACATTCCGGTGGTCAGCGGTCGCGGCGGCCCCGCCGTCGAGGTCCGCCCGGCCGCCGGCGCGGCCGTGACGTTCGACGGGCTCGACATCGCCGGGAGCTACGTCACGGTCCGCGGGATCCGCACCGGCGACGTCGACATCGAAGCCGGCTCTACGGTCGTCCAGAACGTCACGGTCGTGGGCGGGCGCGGCAACCGGCTGTTCATCAACAACGCGCGTCACGTGACGATCCGCGGCGGCAGCTACGGCGGCGTCACGAACTTCGCGCCGGTGCAGATCGGATCGGACCCCAGCTCGCAGCACATCACGTTCGACGGCGTCGACTTCCACGACGCCGTCGCGACCGACCCGAACGCCCACCTCGAGTGCGTCTGGGCCGGCGACGTCCAGCACTTCACGGTCCGCAACTCGCTGTTCCGCAACTGCGCGTACTTCGGACTCTTCATCACTCACCTGTACGGCACCGAGCCGCGCGACGTGCTGATCGAGAACAACGTGTTCGAGCGCACGTTCCAGTCAAACGGCCAGAAGGCGCCCTACGCGATGATGGTCGCGAACTGGCTCTCCACGATGCAGAACTTCACGTTCCGCAACAACACGTTCGAGACCGAGGTCGCGCTGCTCCCGCCGACCGGCCAGAACGTGCGGATGGTCGGCAACATCGGGATCGCCTCGACCTGTCACGACGCCGTCCGGTACGCGCACAACGTCTGGACCTCGGGCAAGTGCGACGCGACCGACCGCCGCGTGCCGGGAGCGATGTCGCAGTTCATCGACCGCGGCGGCCACAACTGGCGCCTGACGGCGGGCGCCGCGGCGATCGACGCCGCGGACCCCGGCGACGCCCCGGCGACCGACCGCGACGGGCTCGGCCGGGCCGGGCGGCCCGACGCCGGAGCACACGAGTTCGGCGGCACGAGCGGCGGCCCTGCAGGCGGTGGTCCCGGTGCCGGTGGCGGCGGCACGACGACATCCCTGCTGACGGGAGCGCGGCTCGCGCGCCGGTACGTGTGCGTCGTTTCCCGCCCGCGATGCCGGCGGACGAAGGTCGCACTGCGCGTGCGCCTCGCCGCCGCCGGCCGGATCACGGTCCGCATCAGGCGCCCGCGCAGCGGCCGCATCGTCCGCACGCTGCGGAAGCGGGGCCACAAGGGCGTCAACGTGATCCGCATCGGCCCGCGCGGCCTCGTGCGCGGCGGGCGCTACCGCGTGACCGTGGTCGCCCGCGATCGCGCCGGCCGGCGCTCGCCGGTCAAGCGCCTGATGCTGCGCGTCCGCTAGCGTCCCGATTCGTTAGCTCGGTCGCAGGCAACGGGATGCATGGTCGCGTCTGGCGTTCGCCGCCGACCACGCTCGTACCGGGCGTACTTGGGTGGTCGGCGGCGGGCGCCAGGCGCGAGCAGGCGCCCGCAGACTGCCTCCGAGCTCCCGAATCGGGACGCTAGTCCAGGTCGCGCAGCCGGCGGGCGGGATTGCCCGCGTAGATCCCGTTCGGCTCGCAGTCGCGCGTCACGACGGCGCCGGCGCCGACGATGCACCCGTTGCCCACCGTCACCCCGGGCAGCAGGGTCGCGCGCGCTCCGATCCAGCAGCCGTCGCCGATCACGACCGCCCGGCCGCCGACCTGCCCGGCGCGCCGGCTCGGGCCCCCGATCTCGTGCGTGGAGGTCGCGATCAGGACCTCCATGCCGATGTCGCAGTCGTCGCCGACCCGGATCGGGCCGAGGTTGTCGAACACGCAGCCGAAGTTCACGAACGTGCGCCGGCCGACGGTGACGTCACGACCGCCGAACCAGCACCCGTTGCTGATCCGGCGTGTCGCACATTGGACTCCAAAGAGCCGGAGCATGCCCCAGCGGATCAGCCGCGGCATCAGCTGGCTGCCCTGGAGCGCATTGAAGACGAGCAGCCCGGCCCGGTCGAGCGTCTCGCGGGTCTTTCTCGAGACGCGCGCCACGCTCAGGCGGCGGTGCCGACCAAAGCCTCGACGCCCATGTCGGCCACGGTGCGCTCGAGGCCCTCGCGCAGCTGCACCTTCGGCTCCCAGCCGAGCAGCTCACGCGCGAGCGTGATGTCGGGCTGACGGATCTTCGGGTCGTCGGTCGGGAGCGCCTCGTGGACGATCTCCGAGCGCGAGCCGGTGACCTCGATCACCGCGCGAGCCAGCTCCATGAGCGTGAACTCGTTCGGGTTGCCGATGTTCACGGGGTAGTGATACCCCGACTCGGCGAGCAGGATCAGTCCGTCGACGAGGTCGGCCACGTACGTGAACGAGCGGGTCTGGGAGCCGTCGCCGAACATCGTGATCGGGCGGTCCTGCAGCGCCTGGCGCAGGAACGTCGGGATCGCGCGCCCGTCGTACGGTCGCATCCGCGCGCCATAGGTGTTGAAGATCCGCACGATCGCCGTGTCCACGCCCTGCTGGCGATGGTAGGCCATCGTGAGTGCCTCGGCGTACCGCTTGGCCTCGTCGTACACGCCGCGCGGCCCGATCGGGTTCACGTGGCCCCAGTACGACTCGGGCTGCGGATGCACCTGCGGGTCGCCGTACACCTCGGACGTCGACGCGGTCAGGAAGCGCGCCCGGTGCAGCTTGGCCAGGCCGAGCGCGTGGTGCGTCCCGTACGAGCCGACCTTGAGCGTCTGGAGCGGCAGCCGCAGGTAGTCGATCGGCGACGCCGGGGATGCGAAGTGGTACACGAAGTCGACGGGCTCATCGACGAAGAAGGGCTCGATGATGTCGGCGTGGATGTGGCGGAACTCGGGCCGGCGGATGTGCGCGATGTTGGCGAGCGAGCCGGTCTCGAAGTTGTCGACGCAGATCACGCGATTGCCACGCGCGAGCAGCTCGTCGCACAGATGAGAGCCCAGGAATCCGGCGCCGCCGGTGACGAGACATGTGGACATGCTCAACCCTCCTTGGCCGGCACGGCCGGCACTACTTGTGTGAGGTATCCCCGCAGCTCCGCGGCCAGGGCGGCCGCGCCCGCAAGCGGCTGGGTGAACACCGCTGCACGAGCGCCCTCGGGGGCGCCGACGGCGGCCGGCAGGTCACGCTCGTCCTCGACGAGCGTGACGAGGCCCGCGGCGTCCAGCCGCCGGGCCAGTTGCATCTGGTGATCGTCGACGGCCTCGCCGAGGTGCAGGCGGCGCGGGAGCACCACCGGGCGATGGCCGCTGCGCCGGGCGAGCATGATCGAGCCCACGCCCGCGTGGCAGACCACGACGCGCGCCGCGCGCATGCGCTCGGCGAGCTCGTCGAAGGTGAGGAAGTCGACCCACTCGCCCTGCCCGTGGGGCACCTGCGAGGCGCCGTACTGGACGAATGCGTCCTCGTGCACCGCCAGCTCGGCGGCGGCGCTCACAAGCCGGTCGAACGGCTGCTCATTGGTGCCGGTGGTGACGAGGATCATCAGTCGACGAACAGGTTGCCGGCGAAGCGGACGCGCGGAGTCCGCTGCGCGAGCTCGGGCCATTGGCCGTAGAGCCGGGTCGCGACCGGCGCGATCATGCGGCGCGCTCAGCGAGAGACCCTCGATCCGGGTGAAGCTCTCGACGTAGACGACGGGGATCCGGTGCAGCTTCGCCACCCACGCGAACGGGACGGCCACGCCGGCGCCCGTGGTGAGGATCGCCGCCGGCCGCTCGCGCCGGACGACCGACCATGCCAGGCGCAGGTTGCGAAGCAGGTTCGGCACGTTGCGGTTGGTCGGGCCGAAGGCGTGGATCACGTGCTCGTCGCGCAGCAGCGACCGCGCGTCGGACTTGTCGAAGGTCACCCACTTGCGCGGGAACGGCGTCCACGCCGCGCGAAGCTCGGTGCAGCTGCATGAGATGCCCGCCGCTCGAGCAGACGAGCAGGAGCCGCCGCCGCTCACCCGTGCGCCTCCGCGGTGCCGGTCACCATCGCGTAGTTCGCGACCAGCGCGTCGGCGACCCGCTCGCCGGCGTGGCCGTCCCAGAGCGGGATCGCGCACGGCGTCGGCGGGTGCGGCGCCGGCCGGACGTCGGAGATCTCGGCGGGTCCTCGCCCAGCAGCACGTTGGTGCCGTGGGTGAGCGTGACCGGCCGCTCGGTGTTCGGGCGGAAGGTGAAGCACGAGACGCCGAGCGCCGACGCCTCCTCCTGCACGCCGCCGGAGTCGGTGACGATCGCCCCGGCGCCGGCCTGCAGCGACAGGAACTCCAGGTAGGCAACGGGCTCGATGCACGCCACGCCGGCCGCCTCGAGGCGGTCCAGGCCGCCGTCCTCGGCCAGCCGCGCGCGCGTGCGCGGGTGGATCGGGAACACGACCGGCGAGTGCGCCGCGAGGCCCTCGAGGCCCTGCACGATGCCGGCCAGGCGGGCCGGGTCGTCGACGTTGGACGGCCGGTGCAGCGTCACGAGCACGTACCCGCGCTCGCGCATGCCGACGGTCTCCCAGGCGCGCGAGTGCGCGCGCGCGCTTCTCGCAGCGCCGCAGCGAGTCGATCATCGTGTTGCCGACGTAGTAGACGCGCCCGCTGGCCGATGCCCTCGGCCTCGAGGTTGTCCGTGGCCTCCGGGCTGTGCGTGAAGAGCAGGTCCGGCAGCCGGTCGGTGAGGACGCGGTTGACCTCCTCGGGCATGCTCCAGTCGAACGACCGCAGGCCCGCCTCGACGTGGGCGATCGCGATGCCCAGCTTGGAGGCGGCGAGCGCGCAGGCGAGCGTGGAGTTCACGTCGCCGGCGACGACGACGACCTCCGGCTCGACGCTCGATGCAGGACCTTCTCGAACTCCGACAGGACCTTCGCGGTCTGCACGCCGTGGGTGCCGGAGCCGACGCCGAGGAAGACGTCGACGTCGGGGAAGTCGAGGTCCGCCAGCACGTCGTCGGACATCCGGCTGTCGTAGTGCTGGCCGGTGTGGACGACGACCTGGCGGAACGCGCGGCCGGCGTTCGAGCGCCGCGATGACGGGCGCCATCTTCACGAAGTTCGGCCTTGCGCCGACAACGTGGACGATGGTGCTTCTTCCGTCAGACGAGCCGGGCGGCCGGCGTCCCGGGGACGAGAACGAGGTTTGGTGGCTGCGTCGCGGTCATTGCTCGCGGCGAGCCTACGTGCGCAGAGCGCCGTGCAAGGAAGCGATCCTCGCCGTTCGGCTAGGTGCCACTATGCTCCCGGCCAACCGGGCGCCAAGATTTTCACCGCCCCGCCCTCGCCGAGCGGTAGGCTCGCACCTACCCGGCGACCGGGATTCTCCCCGATGGTGCTCGGAGCACGGGAAGGAAACCACCCACAAGTGAGGCAAGGACGGCTCGATCCCTGGCGCGCGTCGATGGACGTGCAGCACGCGCTGCAAGCGCGCCTGGACGAGGTCGCCGATCCCGAGGCCGATCCCGAGGCCCGGCGCCTGATGGCGCAGGTGGCGCTCGCCAAGGCCACCAGCTTCATCGCGCTGCTGCGGGCCGACGGGCGACTGCTGGACGTCACCGACGCGCCGCTCACCTCCGCCGGGCATCGACCGCCACGAGGTGGTCGGCCACCTGCTGTGGCAGACGCCGTGGTGCCGCCACTCCGAGGACGTGCAGGCCGACCTGCGGCGGGCCGTCGAGCTGGCCGCCGACGGCCGCTTCGCGCGCTTCGACGTCGAGCTGATGATGGGCAGCGGCGGGACCGTCTCCGAGACCGTCGACCTCGTCCTGCGGCCGCTGCGCGGCGGCGACGGGCGGGTGGCGTTCATCGTGGCCGAGGGCCGCCAGGTCTCGGACCGCAAGCGCGCGGAGGAGCGGATCGCCCGCCAGAACGCCGAGCTGTCGGTGCTCACCGACCGGCTGGCGCGCATCCACCACTTCCGCGAGCGGCTGCTCGCCGAGCTCTCGCACGACCTGCGCGCGCCGCTGCAGATCGTCCTCACCCGCGCCGAGCGCCTGCGCCGCCACCGCCGCGGCCGCGCGCTCGACGCCGAGACCCAGGGCATCCGCCTGGCCGCCCTGGACGCGCTCGAGCAGGTCGACGCGATGCTCGAGCAGGTCCGCCGCGACCACGGCGAGGCGCGCCTGTCGCTCGTCGACGACGACCTGGCCGGCGTCGTCCGCTCGGTCGCCGAGCAGTTCGACGCGCTCGCCACCGAGCGCCAGATCCGGCTCGTGGTCGAGACGCCGGACGAGCTGCCTGCGCGCTTTGACCCCGAGCGCGATCAGCCGCGTGATCTCCAACCTGCTCGCCAACGCCCTGCGCTTCGCCGCCGCCCGGCGGCGTCGCCCGCGTGCACGCTCGCCGAGGACGGCGAGGAGGCGCGTGCTCGAGGTCGCCGACAGCGGCGTCGGCGTGCCGGCCGGAGCAGCGCGCGATGCTGTTCGAGCGCTTCCGGACCGCCGACAACGGCCACGGCCGCTCCGGCACCGGCCTCGGGCCTGGCGATCGTCAAGGAGTTCGTCCAGCTGCACGGCGGCACCGTCGAGGTCGGCGAGGCCCCCGAGGGCGGCGCGCTGTTCACGGTGCGCCTGCCGCGCGAGCCGGCCGCGTCCGAGCCCGCGCCGATGCGGCTCTCGCAGCAGCTCGCCGCCGCGCGCCGCACCCGCTACGTCAAGGAGCACCTGGCCGCCGAGCTGTCCGGCACGGCCCCGCCGCCGCTGGAGGAGCTGGGCCTGCCGTCGGTCCTGCTCGTGGACCGCGACGCCGAGCGCGCCGGCGCGCTGGCCGACGCGCTCGAGCGCCGCGCCGGCGTCTTCACGGCCACCGAGGCCGACCGAGGCGCTGCGCCTGGCCACCGACCTGCAGCCCGACATGGTCGTGATCGGCGAGCTGGACGGCGACGGCACGCGCCACCGCCCTGCTGGACCGCATGGCGCGCGAGTGGCGGCTGGCCGGCGTGCTGCGCGTCGCGCTCGTCGAGCGCGGCGGCGACCCGGCCGTCCGCACCGCGCTGCTGGAGGCGGGCGCGCAGGACTTCATCGCCGAGCCCGCCGCGCGCGAGGAGCTGCGCGCGCGCTTCGGGCTGCTGCTCGAGCACGCGGCGCTGCGGCGCCGCGCGGAAGCCGCCGAGGCCGAGCTCCGGCGGCTGCGCGGCGCCGCTACTCCACGGTGACGGTCTTGGCCAGGTTGCGCGGCTGGTCGACGTTCAGGCCGCGCAGCCGCGCGATCCGGTAGGCCAGCAGCTGGAGCGGGATGACCGCGAGCAGCGGCTGGAGCATCCAGTCGGCCTCCGGCACGCGCAGCACCGCGTCGGCGTGCGGCACGACCGCGTCGCCGCCGACGGCGATCACCGCCGCGCCGCGGGCGCGGACCTCCTGCATGTTGGAGATCACCTTGTCGAGCACCGGCGAGTCGGTGGCGACGACGACCACCGGCGTGCCCTCGTCGAGCAGCGCGATCGGGCCGTGCTTCATCTCCCCCGCCGCGTACGCGTCGGTCGCGGTGTAGGAGATCTCCTTGAGCTTGAGCGCGCCCTCCAGGCACACCGGCAGGCCGACGTGGCGGCCGAGGTAGAGGAAGAACTGCGCGTCCTTGAAGCGCTCGGCGACGCGGTCGACCTCGTCCGAGCCGGCGTCGAGCAGCTCGGCGATCGCGTGCGGGAGCCGCTTGATCTCGGCGACCAGCTCGCGGCGGCGCTCCACCGGCATCGTCGCCGCGCAGCTCGGCCATGCGCAGCGCCAGCAGGTACATCGCGGCGACCTGGGCCGTGAACGTCTTGGTGGCGGCGACCGAGATCTCGAGGCCCGAGCGCGTGAACAGCACGCCGTCGGCGTCGCGCGTGGCCTGCGAGCCCATGATGTTCGTCACGGCGATCACGACCTCGCGCCGCGCTCGCGGGCGAGCCGCATGGCGGCCAGCGTGTCCGCCGTCTCGCCCGACTGCGTGATGCCGATCACCAGGTCGCCGGGGCCGACGATCGGGTTGCGGTAGCGGTACTCGGACGCGATGTCCATCTCGACCGGGACGCGCGCCCACTCCTCGATCGCGTAGCGGCCGATCAGGCCCGCGTGGTACGAGGTGCCGCAGGCGACGATCACGATCCGGCGGCAGTCGCGCAGCAGCTCGTCGTCGAGCTCGGGGAGGTCGACGCCGTCGGGGCGCGCGGTGCGGTCGGCGATCGTCTCGGCGACGGCGTCGGCCTGCTCGTGGATCTCCTTGAGCATGAACGTCTCGTAGCCGCCCTTCTCGGCCTCCTCGGCGTCCCAGTCGATCGTCTCGATCTCGCGCTCGATCGGCACGCCGGCGGCGGTGAAGAACTCGACGCTGTCGGGCCGCAGGACCACGATCTCGTCGTTCTCGATGTACTGGACGTCGCGGGTGTGGGCGAGGAAGGCGGGGATGCCGGAGGCGAGGAACTGCTCGCCGTCGCCGCGGCCGACGATCAGCGGGCACTCCTTGCGGGCGCCGACGATGACGCCGGGGTCGTCGGCGGCGACCGCGACGAGCGCGTAGTGGCCGCGCAGGCGGTGGTAGGCGCGCCGGACGGCCTCGGTCAGGTCGTCGGTCTCGTCGAGCTCGCGCGCGATCAGGTGCGCCATGACCTCGACGTCGGTCTCGGACGTGAACTCGACGCCGTCGTCGAGCAGCTCCTGCTTGAGCTCCATGTAGTTCTCGACGATCCCGTTGACCACGATGTGGACGCGGTTGTCGGCGTCGAAGTGCGGGTGGGCGTTCTCCTCGCAGACGCGCCCGTGCGTCGCCCAGCGCGTGTGGCCGATGCCGGTCGTGGCCGGCGGGGCGGCGACGGCGACGCCGCCGCCGAAGTCGTCGGCGGGCGCTCGTCGACGGCGGCGCGCAGCGCGCTCAGGTTGCCGACGGCGCGGACCGAGTCGAGGCGGCCCTCCGACTGGATCGAGATGCCCGCGGAGTCATATCCGCGGTACTCGAGCTTCTGCAGACCGGCGAGGAGGATCTCCTGCACCGGGCGCTGTCCGACGTAGCCGACGATGCCGCACATGGGCCCGGCCTCCTTTCGCGTTGCTTCGGTCCAACCCTGGACGGGCCGCCATTCTAGACGCGCATCGTCCACGTCCTCCACCCGAGGACTGGACCTCCGCTCAGGTCAGCTCGGCCTCGACCAGCGCGACGAGCCGTGCGCAAACGCTTTCCGCCTCATCCACCGTCGGGGCCTCCACCATCACGCGCACGAGCGGCTCGGTGCCGCTGGGGCGCAGCAGCACGCGGCCGCGGCCCTCGAGGGCGGCCGCCTCGCGCTCGACCGCCGCGTGGACCGCGGCCGCGCCGTCGAGCGCGGCGCGGTCGCGGACGCGCACGTTCACGAGCGTCTGCGGCAGCTTCTCCATCCCGTGGCGCTCGTGCAGGTCGCCGTCGCCGAGCGCCTCCATCGCCAGCAGCGCCGAGGCGATGCCGTCGCCGGACGGCACGAATCCCATGTCGATGATGTGGCCGGACTGCTCGCCGCCGAGCGCCCAGCCGCGCTCGCGCAGCGCCTCGAGCACGTAGCGGTCGCCCACCGTCGTGGTCGCGACCTCGATGCCGGCCTCGCGCATCGCCGCGTGGAAGCCGTAGTTGGTCATCACGGTCACGGCGACGCCGGTCACGCCGAGGTGCTTGGCGGCGAGCGCGATCAGCTCGTCGCCGTCGACCACCGTCGCCGGTGCGGTCGACGGCCAGCACGCGGTCGCCGTCGCCGTCGAACGCGAAGCCGGCGTCGTAGCCGCCCGCGCGCCATCGCCGCCCGCAGCGGCTCGAGGTGCGTGGAGCCGCAGCCGGCGTTGATGTTGCGTCCGTCCGGCTCGGCGGCCATCACGTCGACGTGGGCGCCGAGGCGGCGGAAGATCTCCGGCGCGGCCTCGAAGGTGGCGCCGTTCGCGCAGTCCAGCAGCACACGGCGGCCGGCTGAGGTCGAGCGCCGCGAAGCGCTCGTGCAGGGCGCGCAGGTAGTCCTCGAGCGCGCCGTGGAAGCGCCGCACGCGGCCGATCCGGGGTGCGGGCGGCGGGCGCTGCGAGCATCCCCTCGATCTCCAGCTCGACGGCGTCGGAGAGCTTGAAGCCGTCGCCGCCGAAGAACTTGATGCCGTTGTCCTGGTACGGGTTGTGCGACGCCGACAGGACGACCGCGAGGTCGAACCCGTAGCGGCCGATCAGCAGCGGCGCGCCGGGCGTCGGCAGCACGCCGCCGAGCAGCGCCTCGCCGCCCGCCGCCGCGATCCCGGCCGCCACCGCCGCCTCCAGCATCTCGCCCGACTCGCGCGTGTCGCGGATGACGAGCACGCGCGACGTGGCCGTCGGGTCCTGATCGCGCGCCGTGGCGGCGCGGGCGAGCGCGAGCGCGAGCTCGGCGGTGAGGAACTCGCCCGCGACGCCGCGGACGCCGTCGGTCCCGAACAGCTTGCGGGTGGCGGCCGGCGCGAGTCGGCGGATCCACTACCGCTTCGAGAACTGCGGCCGCTTGCGGGCCTTCTTGAGGCCGGCCTTCTTGCGCTCCTTCACGCGCGCGTCGCGCGTGAGGAAGCCGCGGCGCTTGAGCTCGGACCGCAGGTTGGGATCGGCCTCGATGAGGGCGCGCGAGATGCCGTGGCGCAGCGCGCCGGCCTGGGCCGACACGCCGCCGCCGTGCATCAGTCGCCACGACGTCCATGCGGGTCTCGTAGCCCACCGTCTCCAGCGGCTGGCGGATGTTGCGCTGCAGCGTGTTGCGCGGGAAGTGCTGCTCGAGCGTGCGGCCGTTGATCTCGTACGCGCCGGTGCCGGGCTTGAGGATCACGCGCGCGACGGCGGTCTTGCGCTTGCCGGTCGCGGTGTAGCGGGCGCCGGCGGCGAGGTCGATCGCGGCGTCGGCGATCGGCTGCGGCTCGATCGTCGTCGGGCTCCTCGCCCTCCTCGGGCACGACCTCCTCGTCGCCGTCCTCGCTCCAGCGGGACTCGCCGCGGTGGACCTCGTCCTCGCGGACGATGTCGACCTCGAGGTCGGCGCCGGGGATCTCGGGCTTGACCCGCGGGGTCTCGTCGGCGTCCTCGGCGGCTGCGGCGGGAGTGGGCTGAGCGGGGGCCTCGGCGGCCGGCTGCTCCGCGGCGGGCGCCTCTGGCTCGGCGGCGACCTCGGGCTCTTCGGGCGTCTCGGGCTCCGCGGGCGCCTCGGCGATCGGCTCCTCGACCGCGGGCGCTTCCTCGGCCGGGGCCTCGGGCTCGGCGGGCGTCTCGGGCTCGGCAGGTGCCTCCGCGGCGGGCTGCTCCTCGGCGGGCGCCTCGGCCGTGGGCTCCTCCGGCTCGTTGACGTCGCCCGGCTTCTCGTCCTCGGCCATCAGGTCTTGATCTCCATCGGTTGCGGCTTCTGCGCCTCGTGCGGATGCTCGGGGCCCGCGTAGATCTTGAGCTTGGTCAGCTGCTTGCGGGCCAGCCGGTTCTTGGGAAGCATCCCGCGCACGGCGAGGCGGATGACCTCTTCGGGGCGGCGCTCGAGCATGTCGTTGAGCGTGCGCGTCTTCAGCCCCCCGGGGTAGCCGGAGTGGCGGTGGTAGAGCTTCTCCTGCCGCTTGGCGCCGGTGACCGAGATCTTCTCGGCGTTCACGACGACGACGAAGTCGCCCGCGTCGACGTGGGGCGTGTAGGTCGGCTTGCGCTTACCGCGCAGCGCGTCGGCGATCTGGGTCGCCAGGCGCCCGAGGGTCTTGCCCTCGGCGTCGACGAGCAGCCAGTTGCGCTCGCGATCTTGTGGGGTGGCGACGTAGGTCTTCAAGGCGGCAGGGATGATAGCCAGCGGGGTGTGGAGGCGCCGTCCGCACTCCGTGCATATACTGCCGCGCGTTCACAGATACGGCCGAATCCGCCTCGGACGGGCGGATCGGGGGAACCGTAGTTCTGGGGCGAATTCAGGCAATGCCGCCTGGTAGCGCATGGTCGTGCGCGAGCCCGTCAGCTAACCCCGTAGGCCGCCGAGACAGCAGGAGCGGATGGCGCACACCCGGGGGAGTGCCGCGACACGTCGCGGGCGCAGACGTGGATATGCCGTAGCTGTCGCAGCTCTCGCAGCCCTCGTCATCGCCACCCCCGCCGCCGCCCAGTCCACCGGCGGCACCTCGCCCGGTGCGCCGCCCAGCGCGGCACCGCGCCTGTCCGGCCCGCCGCCCGGCGTCGTCGTGCGGCCGGCGCCGCTGCTGCGCTCCTGGCGGTGCATCCGCTCGTGCGCCGCGACGCACGAGGCCGGCACCGGCGCGCGCGTGCGCATCCGCGGGCGCAAGCTCGCCCGGATCTACGAGGTGGTCTTCCTCGGCGCGGAGAGCCCGGACGACGACGTCGCCGCCGCGCCGCTGCGGCGGAAGAAGAACGTCGTCGACGTCCGCGTCCCGCTCGGCGCCGCGAGCGGGCCGCTGCTCGTGTCCGACCGCGACGGCCTGCAGTCCGCGCCGAGCGAGGTCGCACTTGCGATGCAGCCGCCGGTCGCGCTGAAACTCGCGGGCAGCGCGCCGACTGTCGAGGTGCAGGCGCAGGCCCGCCGCGCCTTCTTCGACGCGGCACGCCCGGCGAAGGTGTCGTACGTCGTCCACGGCGACTCGCCGACGCGGGTGCTCGTCGAGCTGCTGCGGGCGAAGGACGGAGCGGTCGTCTCGAGCTGGGACGTCGGGGATGTGGAGCCCGAGACACCGCAGAGCGTGACCTGGAACGGCACCGCGGGCAAGCGTGTCGCAGCGGAGGGGCGCTACACGTTCCGCGTCAGCGCCGTCGACCCGGCCGGCCAGCGCGCGGTGAGCGCCCGCACCGCCGACGAGGCCCAGCCCGACCCGGCGACGTTCCACTTCCTCAAGCACGAGTTCCCGATCCGCGGGCCGCACGTGTACGGGACCGGCGCGGCGACCTTCGGCGGCGGGCGCGGACACCAGGGCCACGACGTCTTCGCCGCCTGCGGCACGCCGCTGTGGGCGGCGCGCGGCGGCATGGTGCAGTTCAAGCAGTACCACAGCCGCGCCGGCCACTACATCGTCATCGACGGCCAGGGGACGGGCGTCGACTACACGTACATGCACCTACGCCAGGCGGCGCTCGTCGACGCCGGCGACCGGGTCCGCACCGGGCAGCTGATCGGCTACGTCGGCCAGACCGGCCGCGCCAGCGGCTGTCACCTGCACTTCGAGATGTGGACCGCCCCGGGCTGGTACGACGGCGGCAGCCCGCTCGACCCGCTGCCCTCGCTGATGGCGTGGGACAAGACGTCCTGACACTCTGTCCTATCGGATAGCGCTGGGGCGCAGGAGCGACCTTAGGGTCGCGATATGCGTCCTGGTCAGGCTTTCCTCCCACGGCGTGCCCGCACCGCCGCACTCTTGGCACTCGCGACGCTCGCGCTCGTGCTCGCAAGCGCGCTCCCCGCGCAGGCCGACGATCCGTTCGAAGCGCGCGGCCTCGGCGCGGCCGCCGGCGAGCTGACCGCCGCCGCGGCGGCGCTGCCGCCCGGCTTCACGGAGACCGTGGCCTTCAGCGGCCTGACCAACCCGACGGCCGTCCGCTTCGCGCCCGACGGACGCGTGTTCGTCGCCGAGAAGAGCGGCCGCATCAAGGTGTTCGACAGCCTCTCGGACCCGACGGCGACGCTCTGGGCGGACCTCAGCACGAAGGTCCACGACTTCTGGGACCGCGGGCTGCTCGGCCTCGCGCTCGACCCGAGCTTCGCGACCCGGCCCTACGTCTACGCCCTGTACGCCTACGACAAGGCGCCGAACTCCAGCCAGCAGCCGCGCTGGGGCGACGGCTGCGCGACGCCGCCCGGCCCGACCGCCGACGGCTGCACGATCACCGGCCGCCTCTCGCGCCTGTCGGCGGGCGGCGTCGAGGACGTGCTGATCGAGGACTTCTGCCAGCAGTACCCGAGCCACTCGGTCGGGAGCCTGGCGTTCGGCGCCGACGGCGCGCTGTACGTCAGCGCGGGCGACGGAGCGAGCTTCAACTTCGCCGACTACGGCCAGGACGGCAGCCCGCTCAACCCGTGCGGTGACCCGCCGGCGGGCGCCGGCGGCACGATGACCCCGCCGACCGCGGAAGGCGGCGCCCTGCGCAGCCAGGACATCCGGACGACCGGCGACCCGACCGGCCTCGACGGCGCGATCCTGCGCGTCAACCCCGACACCGGCGCCGCGATGGCGGGCAACCCGAACATCGGCAGCGCCGATCTCAACACCCGCCGGATCGTCGCCCACGGCCTGCGCAACCCGTTCCGGATCACCGTGCGGCCGGGCACGAACGAGGTGTGGTCCGGCGACGTCGGCTGGAACACGTGGGAGGAGATCAACCGGGTCCAGAGCCCGACCGGCGGCACCACGAACTTCGGCTGGCCCTGCTACGAGGGCGCGGCCCGCATGAGCGCCTACGACAACCTGAACCTGAACGTCTGCGAGAACCTCTACAGCGCCGGAAGCTCCGCCTGGACGCCGCCGTACTACACGTACAACCACTCGGCCAAGGTCGTCACGGGCGAGACGTGCCCGACCGGCGGCTCGTCGATCTCCGGCCTCGCGTTCTACACGGGCGGGAGCTTCGGGCCGGCGTACAACGGCGCGCTGTTCTTCTCCGATTACAGCCGCGCGTGCATCTGGGTCATGTTCGCCGGCTCGAACGGGCTCCCCGACCCCGCGACCCGCCAGACGTTCATCGCGGCCGCGGCAGGCCCGGTCGAGCTGCAGGTCGGGCCCGGCGGCGACCTCTACTACGTCGACATGCCGGGCGGCACGATCCGGCGCGTCCGCGGCGCGAGCCCCAACAACACGCCGACCGCGGTCGCGACGGCGAAGCCGACGGTCGGGACCGTGCCGCTCACCGTCGACTTCGACGGCCGCGGATCCAGCGACCCCGACAGCGACCCCCTGACCTACGCGTGGGACCTCGACGGGGACGGGACGTACACCGACTCGACCTCCGCGACGCCGAGTCGCACGTACATGTCACCCGCGACCGTGACCGTCGGACTGCGCGTGACCGACAGCGGCGGGCTGACCGACACCGACACCGTGACGGTCACGGCCGGCGTGGCCCCGACCGCCGCGATCACCTCGCCCGCCGCCGGCACGACCTGGAGGGTCGGCGACACGCTCGCATTCGCGGGCACGGGCACGAACTCCCAGGGCCAGGCGCTCCCGGCGAGCGCGCTCACGTGGCAGGTCAACCTCCAGCACTGCAATCGCCAGAGCACGGGCTGTCACACCCACGTCCTGCAGAGCCTCACGGGCGCGGGCGGCTCGATCGTCGCTCCCGACCACGAGTACCCGTCGCACCTCGAGCTCCAGCTCACGGCGCGCGACGCGAACGGCCTGACCCACACCGTCACCCGACGGCTCGACCCGCGGACCGTGGCGCTCACGCTCCAGTCCAACCCGGCGGGCGTCGATCTGACCCTGGGCTCGGAGGTGGCGGCCGCGCCGTTCACGCGCGACGTCATCCTCGGCTCGACCAACGCCGTCACGGCGTCGACGCCGGTCACGCTGGCGGGCGTCCCGTACGCGTTCTCGAGCTGGAGCGACGGCGGCGCCGCCACACACGCGATCGTGGCGAACGCGACGGCGACCTACACCGCGGCCTACGCGCCGTCGGCATCCGTCCGGCTCGCGGGCTCGGACGTCGTCGGCTCGAACACGAGCGAAGCCGCTCCTGGCCGAGCTGAGGTCTACCGCACGATCGCGGCCGTCGACGGCCTCGCGACGAGCCTGCGCGTGCGGCTCGCCGGCACCTCTGCGGCCTCTGCGGTGGTGTTCGGCCTCTATGCCGACACCGGCGGCCAGCCGACCACGCTGTTGGCGAGCGGGCGGCTGAACGCGCCGCAGGCCGGCGCGTGGAACGAGGTGCCCGTCTCCGGCGCCGGCCTGACCGCGGGCACGGCGTACTGGATCAGCATCCTCAACCCGGCCGACTCCACCGGCACGCTGCGCTGGCTCGACCGGGCGGGCGCCGTGGGCGGCGCCGAGCAGACGAGTGCGGCGCAGAACCTGGGCGCGCTGCCGGCGACGTGGGAGACCGGCGCGACCTGGTCCGACGGGCCGATCTCCGGCTACGTGTCGGGAACGCCGACCGGGGCGCAGCCGCCCGTCCTCGACGTGTCCCCCACCGCGCTCTCGTTCAGCGCGACCGCGGGCGGTGCGAGCCCGGCGGCCAAGACCCTGACGCTGCTCAACGCGGGCGCCGGCACGTTCGGCTTCACCGCGACCGACGACGCGACCTGGCTGACCGTGACGCCGGGCAGCGGCACCGCGCCGCGCGACGTCAGCGTGGCCGTCAACACGGCCGGCCTCGCGGCAGGGACCTACACGGCCACCGTGCGCGTCGAGTCCGCAGGTGTCAGCGGCTCGCCGAAGCTGGTCCCGGTGACGCTGGTCGTCAGCCCGAGCACGCCACAGCCCGTGCTGTCGGTGACGCCGGCGAGCCTCGCGTTCACCGCAACCGCGGGCGGCGCGAACCCCGTCGCGCAGAGCCTGTCGGCCGCCAACACCGGCACCGGGACGCTCTCGTTCACCACCTCCGACAACGCCGCGTGGCTGGCCGTCACGCCGGGTAGCGGCACGGCTCCGGCGAGCCTCTCCGTGTCGGTCAACGTCGCCGGCCTGGCGGCCGGCACCTATAGCGGCGCGGTGACGGTCACCGCCGCCGGCGCGACCGGCTCGCCCGCCTCGATCCCGGTGACGCTGACCGTGACGCCGAACACCCCGCCCTCGAGTGGTCTCGTCGGCGCGTGGGGCTTCGACGAGGCAGCCGGCGGCACCACCGCGGACGCGTCGGGCCGCGGCAACACCGGGACGCTGTCCGGCCCGCTGCGCACGACCGGCCGCTACGGCGGCGGACTGTCGTTCGACGGCGTCAACGACTGGGTGTCGGTGCCTGACGCTGCCTCGCTCGACCTCACGACCGGCATCACGATCGAGTCGTGGGTCCGGCCCGCCGCGCTCGGGAGCGTCTGGCGCACGGTCGTCCTGAAGGAGCAGCCCGGCCAGCTGGTCTACGCGCTGTACGCGGGGACCGACACCGGCTCACGACCGGGCGCGCACGTGTTCACGACCAGCGACCGCGGGATGCTCGCGCCGTCGGCCCTGCCGCTGAACGCGTGGTCGCACCTGGCGATGACCTGGGATGGCCTGATGATGCGCGTCTTCGTCAACGGGGCGGAGGTGTCGAGCAGCGCGGTGGCCGGCACCGCCCTGACCTCGACCGGTCCGTTGCGGATCGGCGGCAACGGCGTGTGGCCGGAGTGGTTCAGCGGCCTGATCGACGAGGTCCGCGTCTACAACCGCGCGCTCAGCGCGGCGGAGATCGCCACCGACCGCGACAGCCCGGTCGGTGGCTGACGGCGTCGGTGCCGAACGTCAACTGCGCTGGGTGGGGGAGCGGTGGATCTCGGCCGCGTCGCACGGTGGATGTCGACTTGACGGCGTATATCGACGTCAAGTCGACACGCGGGTGGGTTGTCACCCCGGGGCGACCGCCAACGGACACCCACCTTCCCCACCCAGCGCAGTTGACGTTCGCCGAGCCCGCCGCGGGCGGCGGGTAGGCGTCAGCGTCCCCGGCGCGCGCGCCGCTCGCGCGCCTGGCGCTCGTACGCGCGCAGCACCAGCACGCACAGGATCGCCGCGAGCACGCCGCCGACGACGCCGGCCAGCACCTCGCCGCTGATGCTCATCCCGACGGCGTAGAGCACGCCGATGACCACACCAACCACGATCTTGCTGCGGAGGCTGAGGAATCCGCTCCGCGCGTGCTGAGGGTCGTCTACTCCCACTCGATCGTGCCCGGCGGCTTGCTCGTGATGTCGAGCACCACGCGGTTGACCTCCCGGATCTCGTTGATCATGCGCGAGGCGATCTGCTCGAGCAGGTCGTACGGGAGCCGCGCCCAGTCGGCCGTCATCGCGTCGTCGGACGTGACGGCGCGGATCGCCACGACGTAGCCGTACGTGCGCTCGTCGCCCTGGACGCCGACGGTGCGGATGTCGGGCAGCACGCAGAACGACTGCCACAGCTCGCGGTACAGGCCGGCCTTGCGGATCTCGTCCTGGAGGATGTAGTCGGCATTGCGCAGCGTGTCCAGCCGCGCCTTCGTGGCCTCGCCGCCGACGACGCGGATCGCCAGGCCGGGGCCCGGGAACGGCTGCCGCCAGACCAGGCGCTCGGGTAGGCCGAGCTCCGCCCCGACGGCGCGGACCTCGTCCTTGAACAGCGCGCGCAGCGGCTCGACCAGCTCGAACTCGAGGTCGTCGGGCAGGCCGCCGACGTTGTGGTGCGACTTGATCGTGGCCGCGCCGGTGCCGCCGCCGGACTCGATCACGTCCGAGTACAGCGTCCCCTGCACGAGGTAGTGCGCGTCACCGATGCGCGCGGCCTCCTCCTCGAACACGCGGATGAACTCGGCGCCGATCGCCTTGCGCTTGGCCTCGGGCTCGGACAGGCCGCTGAGCCGCCGCAGGAAGCGGTCCTCGGCGTCGACCGCCACGAGCGGGACCTTGAAGTGGTCGCGGAAGGCGGCGATCACCTGCTCGCCCTCGTTCTTGCGCATCAGACCGTGGTCGACGAACACGCACGTCAGCTGATCGCCGACCGCGCGGTGCACCAGCAGCGCGGCGACCGACGAGTCGACGCCGCCGGAGAGCCCGCAGATGACGCGCCCGTCGCCGACCTGGGCGCGGATCGCGGCCACCTGTTCGTCGATGATCGAAGCCGGGCTCCAGTCGCGCGCGCAGCCGCACACGTCCTCCAGGAACGTCGTAAGCACATGCTGGCCGTACGGCGTGTGCACGACCTCCGGGTGGAACTGGATGCCGTAGAGGCCGCGCTCCAGGTCCTCCACCGCCGCGACCGGCGACTCGGTCGAGCTGGCGAGCGCGGCGAAGCCCGGCGGCGCCTCGTAGACGGTGTCGCGGTGCGACATCCAGCACTGCTGCTCGGGCGGCGTGCCGGCGAGCAGGCGGCCCGGATCGGACACCGTCAGGGTCGAGCGCCCGAACTCCCCGACCTCGGCGCCCTCGACCCGCCCGCCGAGCACCAGGACGAGCGCCTGCATGCCGTAGCAGATGCCGAGCACCGGGATCCCGAGCTCCAGCAGCTCCGGGTCGAGCCGCGGCGCGCCCGGCGCGTACACGGACGCGGGGCCGCCGGACAGGATCAGCCCCTTCGGGCGCCGGCGGCGGACCTCGTCGACGCCGACGTGATGCGGCAGCAGCTCGGAGAAGACGCCGCACTCGCGCACGCGGCGGGCGATCAGCTGCGAGTACTGCCCGCCGTAGTCGAGCACGAGGACCTCGTCGTGGGCGACGCGGCGCTCGAGCTCTAGCTCCTCGACCGGCTGCTCCGCCGGGAGCGCCGAGCCGTGCCCGAGCGACTGCGTCTCAGCCTCGGTCTCAGTCTGCGACAAGCGCCACCGCTCCACCCTGGGCGGCCATGCCGATCTGCTGCTCGCGCTGGAGCTGCTTGCCCTCGGTCTGCAGCGACGGGGCAACCATCAGCTCGGCCCGGTTGAACTCCGCGATGTCCTGATAGCCGCAGGTGGCCATCGAGGTCCGGAGCGCGCCCATCAGGTTGAACGTGCCGTCGTTCTCACGCGCGGGGCCGGTGATGATCTCCTCCAGGGTCCCGTTCTGCGTCGTACGGACGCGCGCCCCGCGGGGAAGCGACGGGTGGAATGTCGCCATGCCCCAGTGGAACCCGTGGCCGGGAGCCTCGAACCCGCGCGCCAGCGGCGAGCCCACCATCACCGCGTCGGCACCGCAGGCGAACGCCTTCGCGACGTCGCCGCCGTTGCGCATGCCGCCGTCGGCGATCACGCGGCAGTACTCGCCGGTCTCCAGCATGTGCTGGGAGCGCGCCGCCGCGACGTCGGCGATCGCCGTCGCCTGCGGAACGCCGATGCCGAGCACGCCGCGCGTGGTGCACGCCGCGCCGGGGCCGACGCCGACCAGCACGCCGGACGCGCCGGTGCGCATCAGGTGCAGGCCGGTCGAGTAGCTCGCACAGCCGCCGAGCACGACGGGGACGGGCACCTCGCGCACGAACTCCTTGAGGTTCAGCACGTGCCCCTGGCTGGAGACGTGCTCGGCCGAGATCACGGTGCCCTGGATGACGAGGATGTCGAGCCCTGCGTCGAGCGCGATCTCGTACCAGCGCTCCACGCGCTGCGGGGTCAGCGAGGCCGCGGCCACGACGCCGTGGCCCTTGATCTCCTCGATCCGCTGCGCGATCAGCTCCTCCTTGACCGGCTCGAGGTAGATCTCCTGCATCTCCCTCGTGGCCTCCTCGCGGTCCAGGCCCGCGATCCGCTCGAGCTGCACGTCGGCGTCCTCATAGCGGGTCCAGATGCCCTCGAGGTTCAGGACCGCGAGGCCGCCCAGCTTGCCGATGATGCCCGCGGTGTCCGGGGACACGACGCCGTCCATCGCCGACGCGAGAAGCGGGAGCTCGAACCGGTAGGGGCCGAGCGTCCAGGTGATGTCGACGTCATCCGGGTCGCGCGTGCGACGGGAAGGAACGATGGCGACGTCGTCGAATCCGTAAGCGCGGCGTGCCTTCTTGCCGCGGCCGATCTCTACTTCCATTCGCAGATCCTAGGGCGAGGGGCGGACAAGAAACGTAACGTCGCCGTGAGCGGCGCCGTCAGGCGTTGCGGAACGGCGAAACTCAATTTATCCCACTTCGGCCGGTAGTTCCGGACGTTCTACGACGATCTCGTCGAGCAGCCGCGAGACCCGGTCCGGATCGACGAGACCGGCGCCGAGATGCTGCGTCGACTCGGCGCCGCACGCCACGCCGTACGCGAGGCACTCGGCGGTCGGCTTGCCGCTGTAGCGGGCCGCGACGAAGCCGGCGAGGAAGGCGTCGCCGGAGCCGACGGTGGCGCGTGGCTCGACGGCTCCGTGCGGCACGTGCACGCGATACAGCCGCGGGTCCGCGCCCGGCTCCTCGGACTGCATGTACGCGAAGCAGCCGTCCGGCATCGTCATGACCGCCTCGCGAGCGCCGAGGCCGACCATCTCGCGCACGGCGATGATGCGGTCCTCGTCGTCGTTGAACTCGTGCCCGACCAGCTCCTCGGCCTCCAGCACGTTCGGCGAGATCACGTCCGGCTCGGCTCGCACCGCGCGCCGCAGCGGGTCGCCGTCGGTGTCGACCACGGTCGCCACGCCGAGCCGTCGCAGCTCGCGGATCAGGCGCGCGTAGACGTCGATGTCGACGTCGCGCGGCAGCGATCCCGCGAACACGCACATGCTCGCGCCCTTGGCGAGGTACAGCAGCTTGTCCACGAACAGCTCGGACTCCTGCTCGGAGACCTTCGGCCCGCGCTCGTTGATCTCGGTCTGCTCGCCGGTCGTCGGGTCGATCACCGCGGTGTTCGTGCGCGACTCCTCGCGGATCCGCACGAAGTCGCTGAGCACCGACAGCTGCGTCAGCTGATCGACGATCCGCGTGCCGGTCGCGCCGCCCGTCAGCCCGGTGGCGATCACCGGAGCGCCGAGCGTCTTGAGCACGCGCGCGACGTTCACGCCCTTGCCGCCGGGCATCGTGGTCTGCTCCACCGTGCGGTGGCGTCGCCCGAGCCGGAAGTTCGGGACGGACAGAGTCTTGTCGATGGCCGTGTTGAGAGTGACCGTGATGATCATGCGGCCCGAGCCTCCTCGCGTGCCGGGCGTTGGCCCGGTCCGCGTGATCGACGCCATCGCCGTGCCAGGAGCACCGTAGCGCTCAGCACGGCAAAGGCGAGAACGACGCCGATCGGAGTCGAGAACCAGGACTTGGTGCGCACCGCGAGGCCGGCCGCCGGCACGTCGGCGATCCCGACCAGGGGCACGGTGGCGATCCGGCGGCCGTCCTGGAGCACCTCGGCCATGCCGAGCCGCGTGCCGTACGGGATCGGCCCCTCGACCTCGGTCGGGTACCGGATCGCGCGGATCATCAGGATCTCCTCGCGGCCACGCGGGATCACGGTGCGCTCCCCATTCGGCCCGACCACGAGGTCGAGCTCGGCCCCGCGCCGGTAGCGGATCGGCACCTTCACGCCGACGAGCGTGCCGGCGGGCGCGGCGGTGGTCCGCTCGAAGCGGCCGATGCCCCAGTTCAGCAGGGCGACCGAGTCGGCATCGCGCGCTGCCTCGCTCGGCGTGTTGAGCACGGCCGACACGACCTGGACGCCCTTGCGGCGCGCCGACCCCACGAGCACGTAGCCGGCGGAGCGCGTGTGGCCGGTCTTGACCCCGTTGACCCACGCGACCGACGACACGAGGTCGTTGCGGTTCCTGACCACGCGCCGGCGCGCGCCCGAGTCGAGCGTCACGTGCGTCTTCTGGACCGTGCGCCGGAAGAAGGGCTTGGTGCGGAGGATCACGGCGAGCCGGACGAGGTCGTGCGCGCTGGAATAGGCACCGGCCTCGTCGAGCCCGATCGGGTTGCGGAAGCGCGTGTCCTTCAGCCCGAGCTCGCGCGCGCGGCGGTTCATCCTCCGGACGAACGCGCGCTCGGACCCTGCAACGCCTTCGGCGAGCGTCATCGCCGCGTCGTTGCCGGATTCGAGCAGGAGTCCCTGCAGCAGGTCGCGGACCGTCATCCGCTCGCCCGGCAGCAACCCGATCTGCGACTCCATGATCGCGGGCCGGTAGTCGGAGGCGGTGAACGTGTCCGCCATGTCCGCGCTCTCGAGCGTGAGCAGCGCCGTCATCAGCTTCACCGCCGAGCCGACCGGCCGGCGCGCGTCGGCGTCGCGCTCACACGCGATGATGCCGGTCGAGACCTCGAGCACGATCGCGTTCGGCGCCTTGACGATCGCCGGGCAGTTGCGCGCGGCCGCAGGGGCAGCGGCGGCGAGCGCCATCGCGAGCGCCAGCGGCGCGATCGCCATCAGCCTGACGCGACTCACTGGCGAAGCTTGATCCGCTGGCCCGGGCTGAGCGTCTGCGGGTCGAGGTCGGGATTGAGGCGCAGGATGTCGTCGAGCGGCACGCCGGTCTTCTCGGCGATCGACGACGGCGTGTCGCCCGCCTTGACCGTGTAGCGACGCCGGCCCTTGGGCTTGTCCGCCGTACCCGTCGGCGACGCCGCCGGGCTCGTCTCGCTCGACTGGTTGGGCGCGTCGGATCCCCCCGGGTCGTTCTGGGTGGAGGTCACGACCATGAACAGGGCGATAACGAAGGCCACCAGCGCGAGCGGGGCCAGGAATCGCGCGAGGCTGCGACCGGCCATCGGGGGCGATCATAGCGTCGGCTCAGGCGGTCTCAGGCGAGCGCCCACGCGACCGCGCGCAGTCGCTCGGCCTCGGCCCGGGCGGCCGCCGCCGGGTCGCCGCCCGCCGTCTCGTGCGCCTGCGCGATCGAGCGCGAGGCCGTCACCAGCCCGGCCGCGCGGCCCGGCGCGAAGGCCGGGGCGAGCGTCGCCACGTCGCCACCCTGGGCGCCGACCCCCGGCAGCAGGAACGGCGCCCGCGGCATCAGCTCGCGCATCCGCTCGAGATGCTCCGGCGCCGTGGCGCCGGTCACTGCGCCGACGTCGCTGAGCGCGGCGGAGCCGGGACCGCCGAGCTCGGCGACCAGCGCCGCGAGGCGCTCCCACAGCGGCTCGCCGCCGGCCAGCGGCAGGTCCATCAGGTCGGCCGCCCCGCGGTTGGAGGTGCGTACGAGCACGAACACGCCCGCACCCGCGGCACGCGCGCCGGTCACCAGCGGCTCGAGCGCGTCGCGGCCCAGCAGCGGGTTCGCGGTCAGCGCGTCGGCGCCGAGCCCGGGCACCGTGCCGAACGGCGACGGCGTCTCGC
Organism: uncultured Solirubrobacteraceae bacterium; assembly: GCA_963806395.1. Classification (GTDB taxonomy): domain Bacteria; phylum Actinomycetota; class Thermoleophilia; order Solirubrobacterales; family Solirubrobacteraceae; genus DASSUW01. The sequence goes on from CAWDYI010000002.1 coordinate 72,875, forward strand.
CCGTGAGCGCCTGCGCGTACGCCGCCGCGGTGACCGGTACGTCACCGCGCTTGCCGTCGGCGATCACGAGCAGCCCGGAGGCGCGCGCGTGCGAGCACACGCCCTCGAGCGCGAGCGCGCCGGCGAACCCGAGCCGCTCGAAGCACGCGAGCTGCGGCTTGGCGGCGACGCATGCCGGTCCGGCCGCGTCGATCAGCGCGAGGCAGTGGGCGAGCACCGCGGCCGCCGCCTCGAGCGCAGCTGGGTGCAGCGGCGCGCGCTCGAGGTCGACCTCGTGGTCCCCCAGCAGCGCCTGGGCAGCGGCGTGCGCCTCAGCCAGCGCACGCGCGATCGCGGTGCGCGGTTCCGAGGTCCGCTCGAGCGGGCCCGGCCACAGGCGGGCGGGATCGGGGTCGATCCCGAGGACGATCTGCGACTCGCGCGCCGCAACGGCGGCGGCGAGGCGCTCTCCAAACCGAAGCGCCGAGCCAGGCGCCGACGAGGGACCGCCGGCGCCCGACACGGACTTCGCAGCGCTAGCTAGGACTTGACGGCCTTCTTGAGCCCCGACCCGGCGGTGAAGCGCGGGACGCGGCTGGCAGCGATCGTCATCGTCTCGCCGGTACGCGGGTTGCGACCCTCACGGGCCCCGCGGTCGGCGACATGGAACTTGCCGAAACCGGTGAAGGCAACTTCACCGCCCGACTTGAGCTCGCTCTCGATCGTGCTGATGACGGCATCGACGGCAGCGCCCGCATCCTTCTTACTGAGGCCGCTCTCTGCCGCGACCTTGTCGACGAATTCCGACTTGGTGGTCATGACTCCTCCTTACACCCCCCGGCAGCCGGGGGATCTGGATGACGCGGGCGAAGCTAACACCGCCATCGGACGCGCTAGAGCCAAATGTTGATGATTTCCCGCATTTTGCGTGAATTTGGGTGCCTGATTTAAGACCGAGAACCGCGCTGGGCCGCGGAAAGCAGCCGCTCGGCGGCGTCCAGCAGCGGTTCCGTGGCGGGGTCGTCGGGATCCAGTGTGCGGGGCTGACCACCCCGATCCGTGAGCACGACACGGGGCTCCCGCGCCGCCTTTCGGCGGGCGAACGACGCGGCCATCGCCCCCACCGCGCCGCGCGGTCGCGGCGCCGTCGGCTTGCGCGGAATCCGTGGCACTACGCAGCCTCCGGCCGCTCGCCGCCGGCGAGGTCGGTGAGCACGAGCCGCAGGTCGTAACGGATCAGCGACGGCAGCGCGAAGCGCCCGCAGACGACGACCAGCGCGTGCTTGTCCGAGCGCGCCGCGAAGACGGCGCCGTCAGACGTGGTGACATGGATCTCCTCGGCGCTCCCCGCCGCGCCGAGCAGGTCGCGGGCGGGATCGCCGAGCGCCTCCGGGCCGGCCAGCAGGGCGCCGCCGGGGTCGAGCACGACCCCGGAACGGATGTCGGCCGACAGCTCCCGGAGGTAGTCGAGCGCGAGCGGCGGCGTGAGGGTCGGGGCAGGGCTCATCTGCCGTGGGCGAGAATAGCCGCCCTGTGCCCCTCTCGAGAATCGCCTGGCTCGTCACCGCCGCCATCTGCGTGGTCGCGAGCCTCATCCTGCTGCTGTCCGGCTACGACGGCTACGCCGGCGTCGTGTTCGCGGTCGCGCTCGCGGCCGCGATCAACCTGCGCTAGGCGCCCGGCCGCCGGCACAAGCGCTACGCGCGCAGCTCGGACCCGGGCCGGACCTTGTCCGCGGGCTCGAGGTGGATCAGCACGTCCGTGCCGCCCGGCAGCCGCCGGTCGATCTCGTCGCGCAGCGCGTGCGCCGTGCCGTGGGCGTCCTCGAGCGAGGTGCCGGAGCGGAACTGCACGTGCAGGTCGACGTAGCGGCGCGCACCCGCCCGGCGCGTGCGCAGCTGGTGGTAGCCGACGATCCCGCGACCGGCGAACGCCTCGATCGCCTCCTGGATCGCCCGCTGCTCGGGCTCGGGCAGCGCCTCGTCCACGAGCACTCCCCACGAGCGCGCGACGATCCGCATGCCGGTCACCACGATCGCGGCCGCGATCACGAGCGCGATCACCGGGTCGAGCCAGTCCGCGCCCGTCCACTGAACGATCGCGAGGCCGGCCAGCACTCCCAGCGACGTGTACGCATCGGTGCGCAGGTGCGCCGCGTCGGCCTCCAGCGCGGCCGACTGCGTCACGCGCGCCTGGCCGTACAGCCACGTGGACACCACCAGGTTGACGACCGTCGCGAACGCCACCACCCCGATGCCGAAGCCGAGCGAGTGCAGCTCCGGGCCCTCGATCAGGCTCCGGACCGAGGCGTACACGATCACGCCCGAGCCGATCAGGATCAGCACGCCCTCGGCGGCCGCCGCGACGTTCTCGAACTTCTCGTGCCCGTAGCGGTGCGACGCGTCGGCGGGCGTCTCGGCCTGGCGGACCGAGAAGAACGCGATGTACGACGCGGCGAGGTCGACAGAGGAATGGATCGCCTCGGTGATGATCGCGACCGAGCCGGTGACCAGGCCGGCCACGAGCTTGAGCGCGATCAGCGCCGTGTTGGAGGCGATCGAGACGGCGGCGGCGCGCGAGCGCTGGCCCTTCATCGCCGCAGCCACGCTTCGAGCGCGCGCGCCGCGCGGCCGCGGTGCGAGATCGCGTCCTTGTCGGCGTCGGACAGCTCGGCCATCGTGCGCCCATCGCCCGGCCCGTCGTCGGGAACGAACAGCGGGTCGTAGCCGAACCCGCCCTCCCCGCGCAGCCGGTCCGCCACCGTCCCGGTCGAGGTGCCCTCGAACAGGTGCTCGGGGCCGCCGGGGTCGACGTGGGCGATCACGCAGACGTACCGCAGCCCGCTGCCGGCGGGCGCCTCGGCGACGAGCCTGGCGAGGTTCTCGCCGTCCGTCGCGTGCTCGCCGGCGTAGCGGGCCGTCCGCACGCCGGGCGCCCCGCCTAGCGCCGCCGACTCGATCCCGGAGTCGTCGGCGATCGCAGCGCGGCCGGTCGCAGCCGCGGCGGCGCGCGCCTTGATCAGCGCGTTCGCGGCGTACGTGTCGCCGTCCTCGACGGGCGACGGCAGGTGGTCGGGCAGCGGGTCGAGCGCGACCGCGGGCAGCAGCCGCCGGAATTCCCGGAGCTTGTGGGCATTGCGGGTCGCGAGCAGGAGCCGCACGGTGGTGGCTTCAGGAGACGGCGGCAGCCTGGATCCCGCGCAGGCCCTCGATCCCGTGCTGGGCCAGCGCCAGCAGATCGTCGAGGTGCGCGCGCGAGAGCGGCGTGCGCTCGGCCGTCGCCTGGACCTCGACGAGCCCGCCCTCGCCGGTCATCACCACGTTGGCGTCGACCTCCGCCGAGGAGTCCTCCGGGTAGTCGAGGTCGAGCATCGGCACGCCGTCGATCACCCCGCAGGACACGGCCGCGACGGTCCCGGTGAGCGGCGAGCGCTCCAGCAGCCCCTTCTCGATGAGCTTCCTGCACGCCAGCTCGAGCGCGACGTGGCCACCGGTGATCGAGGCGCAGCGCGTCCCGCCGTCGGCCTGGAGGACGTCGCAGTCGACGTAGATCGTGCGCTCGCCGAGCGCCTTGAAGTCGACGATCCCGCGCAGCGAGCGGCCGATCAGGCGCTGGATCTCGACGGTTCGCCCGTCGGGCCGGCCCTTGGACACGTCGCGCTGCTTGCGGTCACCCGTGGACGCCGGGAGCATCCCGTACTCGGCCGTCACCCACCCGCGGCCCTTACCGACCATCCAGCGCGGCACCGTGCCCTGCACGGATGCGGTGCAGATCACGCGCGTCTCACCGCAGGAGATCAGCGCCGAGCCGTCGGCCGTGCGCACGAAGCCCGGCTCGATCGTGGTCGGCCGCAGCTCGTCCGGTGCGCGCCCGCCGCTGCGTTCCCGGCTCACGGCCGGGCTCCCGCCACGAGCGCACCGGTGCCGATCGCGACCGGCTCGACCTCGCTCAGCGGCAGCTGCAGGAAGCGCGTGCCGAGCTCGCGGAACGCCTGCGTGTCGCCGGTGCACAGGAACGAGTACTCGCCCTCGACGATGCCGCCGGGCCCGCTCGCGCCGGCCCGCTCGTCGCCGCGCGGGTTCGCCAGCCCGCGCGCACCGAGCACGTGCTCGACCTGGTGGGCGAGCGGATCGCCCGAGACGATGATGTTCACGCGCCGGCCGAGCATGCGCTGGAGCATCGGCCGCACCAGCGGATAGTGCGTGCAGCCGAGCACGACCGTGTCCACGCCGGCCTCGCGCAGCGGCGCACAGGCGGCGCGCACGGTGTCGACCACGTGGTTGTCGAACGGGAACCCGGCCTCGATGATCGCCGCCAGGTCCGGGCACGCCACCGACGTGAGCTTCACGAACGGGTCGGCGTCGGCGATCGCGCGTGCATACGAGCCGCTGTCGACGGTCGCCGGCGTGGCGAGCAGCCCGACCCGGCCGTTGCGGGTCGCCGCGACGGCCTGCACGGCCCCGGGCTGGACCACGCCGAGCACGTCGACGCCGAGCGTGGTCTGCCGCAGCCGCTCGCGCAGCGCCGGCAGCGCCGCCGCGGTGGCCGAGTTGCACGCGACGACCAGCAGCTTCACGCGCCGCGAGATCAGCTCCTCCGCGACCTCGAGCGCGAAGCCTTCGAGCTCCTCGCCCGTGCGCGAGCCGTAGGGGAAGCGCGCCGAATCGGCGAGGTAGACGAAGTCCTCGGCGGGCAGCTGCACCAGCAGCTCGTGCAGCACGGTCAGGCCGCCCACGCCGGAGTCGAACACCCCGACGGGGCGCCTGCGCACCTCCTCGGGCGCCGGTTGCGGCGTCGGCGAAGCGTCGTGCCCGATCACGCCCGCCAGTCTGGCAGGCGTTCCCGCGGGAACGCTCGACGAGACGGCCGGCCAGCCGAGGAGGCCGGTACGTGGTCCGGCTCACCCCTCGCCGACGCCGGTGATCGCGCCCTTGATCTTCCTCACCACAGCGTCGGCGATGCCGGTGTCCGAGAAGCCGCCGCTCGCCTTGACGACGCCGGCGATCAGCACCGCGACGAGCAGCACCAGTCCGACGTACTCGACCGTCCCCTGCCCGCCGGTGGCGGCCAGCGCGCGCGCCAGCCGTGCGTGCGCGCGTCCCATCAGCTCGAACCGCATCGTGAGCCCCCAGTCGGTCCCGCTCCGGCTGCCCCGGAGCCCGGCGCCCCGCCCGTGTGGCGAGGCTTCGCCAGTCTCCGCGGGGTCGCGTCACGGCTCCAGACGCGATCGTCACAAGTCTGCGACGGGGGTGTGACGTAGGCTCGGCGCCGCGTGCGTGCGCTCGTCGTGACGAACATGTACCCCTCGCCGGAGCGGCCCGCGTTCGGCTCGTTCGTACGCGACCAGGTGGAGGCGCTGCGGCGGCGCGGCGACGTCGAGGTCGAGCTGTTCTCGTTCGCCGGCGGCCTGCGCGGCTACCCCGCGCGCGGCACGGGAGCTGCGACGCCGTTTCCGCGGCACGCGGTTCGACGTCGTGCACGCCCATTTCGGGCTGACGGCGTACCCGGCGGTGGCGGCGCGGCTCGGACCGGTGGTGGTGACGCTGCACGGCAACGACCTGTTCGATCCCCGCTCGAACCGCGTCTCGCGCGCGATCCTGCCGCTGACGGCCCTGCCCGCGGCGGTGTCGCGCGAGTTCAGCACGCTGCTGCGCGGCGCGGGCACGACCCGGCGCGTGGCGGTGCTGCCCGTGGGCATCGACCTCGACCGCTTCCGGCCGATCCCCCGGCGCGAGGCGAGGGAGCGGCTCGGCCTCGACCCGGACGGCCGCTACCTGCTGTTCCCGCACGATCCGGCGCGGCCGCTGAAGCGCTTCGACCGCGCGCGCGAGGCGGCCGCGGACGCGACGCTCCTGACGATGGGCCGCGTCCCGCCCGCGGAGGTCCCGTTCTGGATCAACGCGGCCAACGCCGTGCTCGTGCCGTCGCAGGCCGAGGGGTTCGGGCTGTCCGTGATCGAGGCGCTCGCGTGCGGCGTGCCGGCGTTCGGAACGCCCGTGGGGATCCATCCGGTCGCGCTCGACGGCATCGCGGGAGCGTTCTGCGCGGCGTGGGATCGCGACGTCTGGCGCACCGCCCTGCGGCCCGTGCTGGAGGCGGACGACCCGCGTGTGGACGGGCGAGCGCGGGCCGCGCTGTTCTCCGCCGATCGCATGGCCGCACGGGTGGTCGCGGCCTGGCGCGACGTGGTCGCCGAGCACGCCGCGTAGGCCGCGGCGCGCACCGACCGGCGCGATCGCGGGTTGATGCTGCGTGGACCGCGATGGCGACCCTATACTCGACTGTCAGGGGCGCACGCCGACCGTGCGCCTTTGTGACGTATGAGCGGCCTGCTGCGACGACTGAGACGCCGGCGCCCCGCGACCGCCGACGAGACTCCGGCTCCGATGCCCGAGTCCTCCGAGCCGGCCGGCACGCCTGCCGAGACCCCCGGTGAGCCGGGCGGCGGTCAGCCCGTGCCCGGCGGCGGCGACCAGCCGACCCAGGTGCTGCCCGCCACCGGCGAGCAGCCCGCAGCCGTCGCCGAGCCCGCCGCGGCACAGGAGGCGGCGCAGGCGCCCGCCGGTGAGCAGCCGGCAGAGGCCGCAGCGCAGCCGGCCGCCGAGGGAACGCCGGCTGCCGGCGAGCAGCCGGCCGCCGAGACCCAGGCCACCGGCCCGCGCCCGGTCGTGGCCCGCGACCTTCCCGCCGGTGTCGATCCGGGCCAGCTCGCGATCGCCCCGGCTCCGAGCGCGCGGCGCGGCAAGCTGCGCCGGCGACTGCGGTACCTGCGAGCGGTGCGTGAGCTGCTGCTGCGCGACCTCGGCGGGTTCGCCTACGAGGTCCATCGCACGGCCGGTGGGACGCCGCAGGAGTCGCACCGCAAGCTCGCCGCGTCGAAGGCGGAGCGGATCGCGACGCTCGACGTCGAGGTCCGCGGCCTGGAGAACCGCCTGTCCCAGTCGCACGCCGAGCCGCTGCTGTGGGAGCCCGGGATCGGCGGTACGTGCCCGGAGTGCGGCGAGCTGCACGCCAGCGACGCGCGCTACTGCTCGCGCTGCGGCATGCCGCTCGACGCGAAGGCCCGGGCGCTCCGCGACGCGGCGATCGCGGCCGCCGCGGCGGCTCAGCCCGACAACCGGCGCCCACGATGTGACGGAGCCCGGCACCGCGAGCGTCCTGTGGGCCGCCGGCCCGCGCCCGCGCGCCCAGGCCGAGCCGGCCGGCGCGCCGCCGCCGCCGAGCCGGAGGAGCCGCAGCTGAAGTCCGCGACGAGCCAGTGGCTCGCGCAGCCGACCGTGCTGGGTGCCGAGCCGGCCCCCGAGGGCGCGAAGGATGCTCCGGCCGCCGCCGAGGCAACGCCCGCCGCCGAGGAAGCGCCCGCCGCAGAAGCAACGCCCGCCGAGGCGGCCCCGGCCGCAGACGCTCCGGTCGCCGAACCCGCCCCGGCTGCGGACGCTCCCGCCGCCGACGACGCCCCGGAGGACGTTCCGGTCGCGGAGGCGGATCCGGTCGCCGAGCCCGAGCCGACCGCGGACACTCCCGCGACCGCCGAGGCCGCGCCGACCACCGACGCATCGCCCGCCGCCGAGCCGGCACCGAGCCGACGAGCCCGCGAGCGACGCCGAGCCCGTGCCGGCGGCCGCCGACGAGGCTGCCGTCGCCCCGAAGCCGAAGCGCGCCGCGCGGGCCCGCAAGCCGCTCGACACGCCGGCCGATGACGACGCTTCCGCCGCCGAGCCGGAGCAGGGCCCTGCCGTCGAGCCGAACCCGAACAACGGGCGTGGCGACAAGGACGTCACGCCGCCGATGCCGTCCGGCGATCCGCTCGGGTCGCGCGGCGAGGAGCGGTCGTGAGCGCTGTCGAGACTCCCCCGCCTCCCGCGCCCCAGCCCGCGCAGCGCCGGTGCCCGCGATGCGGGTCGGCGCTGACCGGCGAGCAGGAGTGGTGCCTGGAGTGCGGAGCCGATGTCGGCGCGACGTTCGCGCCGACTCCGAGCTGGCGCGGGCCGGTCGCGCTCGTCGTCGTGCTGCTCACCGTCGCGGTGGTCGCCCTCGTGCTCGCGCTGGTGGAACTGGCCGGCGACGCGGAGCAGGTCACCCCCGGCACCGCGGCACAGACCCCGACGGCGACGCCGGCCCCCGGGGTCGCCGCGACGCCGACACCGGACTCGATCACCATTCCGCCCGCCAGCGACGACGGGACCACGGGCGGCACCACGCCCGAGATCGCCGACTGGCCCGCGGGCAAGGACGCGTGGACGATCGTGCTCGAGTCCGCGTCCACGGAGCAGGCCGCGACGGCCCGCGCCACCGAGCTGGCCGGCCAGGGCGTGCCTGTGGGGATCCTGAACTCCGACGACTACGGCTCGCTCGAGCCCGGCCGGTTCGTCGTCTTCTCCGGCCAGTACGACAGCCAGCGGGCCGCCGATCAGGGCCTGGAAGACCTCTCCGGGCAGGTCGAGGGCGCGTACGTGCGCCACGTGGTGCCCGGGCCCTCGGGGGGCGGCTCGGCGACGGCCACGCCGGCTCCGACGACTACGGTCGCCCCCACGCCGTAGCAAGCGCGGCGAACGTCAACTGCGCTGGGTGGGGAGCTGGGGTGCCATCGCCGCTGATGGGGTCGCTAAGTCACGGTATGCGTGACTAAACAACCCCACCGCCCACGGCGGGGTCGTCAATGGTCGCTATTCGACCATTAGCCACCCGCCCGCCGCGTCAGCCACCCACGCCCGGCCACCACGTCCGCAACCGCTCAACAGCCCGGTCGGAGAGCGGGTCGCGGGCGACCGCGCCGACGTCCACGGCGCCGTCCCCCACCAGCACCGGCATCACCGCGGCCATCGACCGCGCTATCGCCCCGAGGTCGTAGCCGCCCTCCAGCACGAGCCCGAGCGGCGCGCCGACCCGGTCGCTCGCCCGGCGCAGCGACGCCGCCATGCCCGCGAAGCCGCCTTCGCTGACCGTGCAGGTCGCCAGCGGGTCGTCGCGGTGCGCGTCGAAGCCCGCCGACACGAGCACGAGCTGCGGCTCCCACAGCTCGATCAGCGGCACCGCCACGTGCTCGACCAGCGAGCGAAACGTGGGATCGCCGCTGCCCGACGGCACCGGCAGGTTGACCGTGTAGCCCTCCCCCGCCCCGGCGCCGGCGTACGACGCGGGCCCGGTGCCCGGGTACAGCGGCCACTCGTGGATCGAGATGAACAGGACGTCGGAGTCGGCGGCGAAGATCGCCTCGGTCCCGTTGCCGTGGTGCACGTCCCAGTCGAGGATCAGCACGCGCGAGAGCCCGTGGGCCGACGTCGCTCGCCGCGCCGCGACCGCCGCGTTGCCGAAGAAGCAGAATCCCATCGCCCGCTCTGACTCGGCGTGGTGACCGGGCGGGCGCAGCGCCGACACGCCGACCGTCGCCGTCCCGCCGAGCAACGCGTCGACCAGTGCCACCGCGCCGCCGGCCGCGCGCAGCGCCGCCTCCCAGGTGTCGGGCACCGCGGCGGTGTCGGCGTCGATGAACCCGCCGCCGCTGGCGCACAGCGTCTCGATCGACGCGACGTAGGACTCGGGGTGGACCGCGTGCAGCAGCTCGCGCTCGATCGGCGGGGCCTGCTCGACCGTCGCGCCGAACCAGTCGTGGCGGTCCATCTCGGCCTCGAGCGCGCGGATGCGGTCGGGCCGCTCGGGATGGCCCGGGATGTCGTGGCCGAGCGAGGTGTCGTTGCGCAGCCAGAGTGCGGGCACGCCGATACCGTACGGCCTTCCGTGATCGCCGAGCGCTCCGACCTGATCGTGGTGGGCGCGGGTGCGGCCGGGCTGTTCGCCTGCCTGTGCGCCGCCCGTGCGGGCGCCCGGGTGGTGCTCATCTCAGCCCGCCCGCTCGCCGAGACCGCCTCCTACTGGGCCCAGGGAGGGCTTGCCGCCGCGCTGACGGTCGACGACTCCCCGGAGCGCCACCTGGAGGACACGCTGACCGCCGGCCGCGGCCTCGTGCGGCGCAGCGCCGCGCAGGTCCTGTGCGAGGAGGCGCCGGCCCGCTTCCGCGACCTGGAGGCGCTCGGCGTCCGCTTCGACGCCGACCGCCACGGCAACGTCGCCCTCGGGCTCGAAGGGGGCCACGGCGTGCGGCGCGTCGTGCACGCGGGCGGGAGCGCGACCGGGCGCCGGATCCTGCGCCAGCTCTCGGCCGACGTCGCCGAGGACCCGATGATCGAGGTGCTCGAGGGCGCGCGGGCAGCGAGGCTCGCCGGCGACGGTCGTGTCGCCGGCGTCCAGCTCGAGGACGGGCGCATGCTCGCCGCCCGTGGGACGATCCTCGCCACCGGCGGCGCCGCCGCGCTGTGGTCGCGCACGACGAACCCGCCCGGCTCGTTCGGCTCAGGCCTGCTGCTCGCCCGCGACGCGGGCGCCGCGCTCGCGGACCTCGAGTTCGCGCAGTTCCACCCGACCGCCGTCGTCGGCGTGCCCGGCCGCGAGGGCTTCCTGATCACGGAGGCGATCCGCGGTGAGGGCGCGACGCTGCACGATGCCCACGGGGAGCGCTTCGTGGACGAGCTGGCGCCGCGGGATGCGGTCGCCCGTGCGATCTTCCGCACGCTGCAGGAGCAGGACACGAGCTCGGTCAGCCTCGACATGCGCCACGTCGACCCGGGGCGCTTCCCGAACGTCGTGGCCGCGCTGCGCGACGCCGGGCTCGACCCCGCGACGGAGCTCGTGCCGGTCGCGCCGGCGAGCCACTACGTGATGGGCGGGATCGTGACCGACCTCGACGGCCGCACGCAGGTGCCCGGGCTGTTCGCGGTCGGGGAGTGCGCCTGCACCGGCCTGCACGGGGCCAACCGCCTGGCGTCCAACTCGCTGTCGGAGTGCTTCGTGTTCGGCCGCCGCGCGGCGCTGCGTGCGCTCGACGAGGCGCCGGCGCCGCCGCCGGCCGAGGCCGCGGCGCCTGATGCCGCACTCGCCCCGCCGCCCAGCCGGGAGACGCGTGCGGCGATGTGGCGCCACGCCGGCCTCGAACGCGACGCTGCCGGGCTGCGGCCGCTGCTCGACGATCCGCATCCGCTCGCCCGCCTCGTCGCCCGTGCGGCGCTCGTGCGTGAGGAGAGCCGCGGCGCCCACGCGCGCTCCGACTTCCCGCAGACCGACCGCGCGCTCGACGACCGCCACACGGTGTTCGACCCGCACTCACCCGAGCCGCGCCTCGAGCACTGGGCCTGACGGCGTTCTGCCGGAGCCCGACAAACCGAACGCCGGTTCGTGTCTTAACGCGAACTCAACAATCCCCGCGTTCCAAATTGAACGTTATCGGCTATCAGTGCCAGGCCAAGGTTCCTGGGGGAACCGTGGTCAAGCGCGAAGGCCCGAAGGGGAGAACGAACCGCACCATGTATCGCTTCAGTCGTTCCATCTATCGCGAGCTCGCGCCCGACATCCTCGATGACAGGTCAGGGGAGTGGGGGCCGAGCAATCACGAGCGCGTTCTGCGTGCCTGTGAGGCCGCCGTCTTCCGGCTGGCCACGGACTGGCACTACTTCGCGCGACCGACCAAGACGCTGTTCAACGACATCCGGGTGTACTTCCCGATGTCCGCGCAGCCGCGGGTCTACCGCGTCGTCGATCGCTATCTGCGGTTCGCGAAGGAGTACTTCGCCAGCATGCCGCTGAGCGGCTACGACATCGAGGGCAACCGGATCGAGTGCCGCGCGACGACGCGCCGTGGAACCGCCTGCCAGCGGACGCCGCTGCCGCAGAACGGCTACTGCCCGTCGCACCAGCACCTGGCCGAGCCCGGGCACATGCCGCTCGCCGCCTGACCGGTAGCCTCCGGCGTCGTGCCGGAGGCTGTCGGCTTCATCGGACTGGGCATCATGGGGTCGCGCCAGGCGGCCAGTCTGCGCCGTGCCGGCTTCGAGCTCACGGTCCACAACCGCACCCGCGAGCGCGCCGAGGCGTGGGCGGCCGAGCACGGCGGCCACGTCGCCGCCGGCCCGCGCGAGGTCGCGGAGCGCAGCGATGTCGTGATCACGATGGTGGTCGACGGCCCGCAGGTCGAGGCGCTCCTGCTCGGCGAGGACGGCGCCGTCCACGGCGCCCGCCCGGACACGCTGTTCGTCGACATGTCGACGATCGGGCCCGCCGACGCGCGTCGGATCGGGGCCGAGCTCACCGGCCGCGGCCACGCCTTCGTCGACGCGCCGGTCACCGGCTCCTCGCCGAAGGCCGAGGACGGCACGCTCACGATCATGGCCGGCGGCAGCGACGCGGACATGGAGCGCGCGACGCGGAGTGCTGGAGGCGATGGGCGAGATCATCGTCCACGTCGGCGGCGTCGGCACCGGCCAGCAGGTGAAGGTGCTCTCGAACGCGGTCAGCGCCGCGAACTGCGCGACGCTCGCGCAGGCGCTCGTGGTCGCCCGCCGCGCCGACGTGAACCTCGAGGCGCTGCTGAAGGTGATGGGCGCGGGCTCGGCGAACTCGACGATGCTCGAGCTCAAGGGCGAGCCGATGCTGCGCCACGACTACACGCCGCTGTTCAAGCTCGACCACATGCTCAAGGACGTGCGGCTGTGCCTGGAGGAGGCGCGCGCGGCCGGAGCCGCGTTCCCCGCCGCGGCGCTCGCCGGCGAGCTGTACGCGGCCGGCGCCGGACGCGGGCTCGGCGAACAGGACTTCGCAGCGGTGCTGGAGGTCATCGAAGGCCTTAACGACACGCGGGTGTGACGGCCGTCACACAGGGTACTTCTCCTCGATTAGCGGGATTTGCGGGGATATTTGGCGATTCCCGTACTTTGTGCATAGTATGTGACGCTGCCGTCGGGGGTTTAGTCGACGACAGTTTCAGGGCAGGTTGCGATGGGCCGCCTCCGAGCGGGATCGCACCCTCCAAATAAATCTCCCCCCCACCTTCCCTATGCCGATTGCATTCAAGGAATGGGCCGTCACTGTGCGCGCACTCGCCGAGGGCGAGCAGCTCGTGACGCTCCGAAAAGGCGGTATCCGCGAGGCTGAGAAGCACTTCGCGCTCGAGCACGACCGCTTCTTCCTGTATCCGACCTTCGACCACCAGCGCAGCGACCTGGTGCGCGAGTCGCACCAGCCGGAGATGCGGCGTGCGCTCGAGGAGGGCGTCTGGAGCGACGGCGAGCCGCCGGCCCACGCACTCGCCCGGGACGGCGTGGCCCAGCCCGACCGCGTGCGGATCCGCGCGTGGGCCGAGGTGTCGGCTGCGTGGACGGTGACCGATCGACGCGTCGTCGACGGCCTGTCGCCGTTCTACGTATGGACGCCGGACTACGCCGAGAAGCGCCTCGCGTGGAAGCGCCGGCACCCGCTGCACGTGCTCCTGCTGCGCACGTATCGCATCCCGCGGCCGGTGACGGTCCGGGTGCGCGACGACTACGGCGGATGCCGGTCGTGGCTTGAGATCACGCGCGACCTGCCGTTCGAGGGCACGCCCGTGCTCTCCGACGAGGAGTTCGAGCGTGCATCCGAGGAGATCTCCTCGATCGTGCACGCCGACGGCGCGCTCGCTTACGCCTGATTGAACGCTGACGTACATGGGTACTGGGGCGCCCTATGCTCCGGTTTTCGGTCGTCATCGCCGTCGCCTTCCTAGCTCCTGACGACGCCCGCCGCGGCGCAGCTGCCGGGCCTGCCGGGTGGCGGACCGCCGCCCGCCGGCTACCAGGCGAACGACGGCGGGCGGGTTCCGCGACGTCCTGCCGCCCGGCACGCGCGGGCGCTACAACGCCATCGAGCTCGCGGCGTTCCTGGCCACCGGCAAGACGGTCCCGCACTGCTGCGACCAGCTCGGCGATGTACCGCGACCTCGTCTACGCGACGCCGGGACTGGACGGCCGCGCAGGTCCCGAGCTACTTCAAGGACTCGAGCTTCGGGGTGCGCGCCGGGCGACGTCGAGCGCACCTACTCGCCGCGGTCGGACGTGACGATCGTGCGCGACAAGGGCTACGGCGTCCCGCACGTCTACGGGCGCACGCGCGACGGCGCGATGTTCGGGCTCGGCTACGCCGGTGCCGAGGACCGGCTGTTCTTCATGGACGTGCTGCGCCACGCCGGGCGCGCGCAGCTGTCGAGCTTCGCCGGCGGCTCCGGACGCGGCGATGGACGCCGAGCAGTGGGAGGTCGCCCCGTACACGGAGGCCGACCTGAAGCGCCAGGCCGAGCAGGACCCGGCGCCGCTCGGCCCCCAGGGCGAGATCCTGCGACGCGACGTCCGACAACTACATCGCCGGGATCAACCGCTACATCGCCGAGGCGAGGCTCGACCCGACGAAGCTGCCGGGCGAGTACGCCGCGATCGGCCGGCCGCAGGGGCCGGATCCCTGGAAGCGCGAGGACCTGATCGCCACCGCGTCGCTCGTCGGCGGGATCTTCGGGCGCGGCGGCGGCAACGAGCTGGACTGGTCGGAGGTGGCGACCGCGCTCGACAAGCGGTTCGGCCGCCGCCGTGGCGCGCGCGTGTTCCGCGACTTCCGCGCCGCCGAGGACCGCGCGGCGCCGGTGACGGTGCTGGGCCGCCGCCGGTTCCCGTACCAGGTGCGATCGAAGCGGGTCCGCCGCGGGAGCGTGGCGCGGCCGGACGCCGGGCTCGCTCCAGCGCCACGAGGTCGTCGCGAGCGGCGCCCGCAGTGCACGCGGCGGGCTGTCGCTGCCGCCCACCGCCTTCCCGTCCGAGCGCCTCGAACGCGCTGCTGGTCTCCGGACGCGAGTCGGCGAGCGGGCACCCGCTGATGGTGGCCGGCCCGCAGGTCGCCTACTTCAACCCGCAGATCCTGATGGAGCAGGACGTCCACGCGCCCGCGGCGGGCGGCCTGCCGGGGATCGACGCCCGGGGCGCCTCGTTCGTCGGGATCAACCTCTACGTCCAGCTCGGCCGCGGGCGCGACTACGCGTGGAGCGCGACCTCCGCCGGCCAGGACATCATCGACACGTTCGCGCTCGACCTCTGCGAGCCGGGCGGCGCGAAGCCGACCGTGCGCTCGATGCACTACCGCTTCCGCGGCGCGTGCCTGCCGATCGAGGTGCTCGAGCGCAGCAACCAGCTGGGTGCCGACGCCGGCCGACCAGACGCCGCCCGGGCAGCAGACGCTGCGCGCCGAGCGCACGAAGATGGGCCTGATCGCCGGCCGCGGGACGGTGCGCGGCAGGCCGGTCGCCTTCGCGCGCCTGCGCTCGACGTACTTCCACGAGATCGACTCGGCGGCCGGGTTCATGGACTTCAACACCCCGGAGGTCGTGCGCAGCCCGGCGACCTTCCAGCGGGCGGCGAGCAAGATCGGCTACACGTTCAACTGGTTCTACGCCGACTCGGAGCACATCGCGTACTTCAACTCGGGCGCGAACCCCGTGCGCGCCGGCAGGCTGAACCACGACTTCCCGGTGCGCGGGCGGCGGAAGTTCGAGTGGCGCGGCTTCGATCCCGGACGCATGGACCGCGCGGTTCACGGCGTTCGGCAAGCACCCGCGCGTGGTCGACCAGCGCTACCTGGTCAACTGGAACAACAAGCAGGCGCGCGGCTTCGCGGGCCTCGGACAGCGTGATGTACTCGAGCACGTACCGGTCGGTGCTGCTGGAGGACCGGCTGAAGCGTGCGATCCGCGGCGGGCGGAAGGTCACGCTGCCGAAGGCGATCGACATCATGGAGCTGGCGGGCACGACCGACCTGCGCGCGCACGCCGTGCTGCCGGCTGGCGCTGAAGGTGATCGGCCGGCCGCGCGATCCCGCGCTGCGCGACGCGGTCGCGAAGCTGCGCGCCTGGCGGCGGGCAGGCGGCCTGCGGCGCGACCGCGACCGCGACGGCGTCTACGAGCACGCCGACGCGATCCGGATCCTCGACGCCTGGTGGCCGCGCTGGGTGCGGGCGCGAGTTCGAGCCCGTGCTCGGCGCGGCCGGCGCTCGACCGGCTGCTCGCCGACCGTCGACGCCGACAACGAGCCCAACAACCACGGCCAGCACCTCGGCTCGGCCTACCAGGACGGCTGGTACGGCTACGCGCGCAAGGACCTGCGGACCGTGCTCGGGCGCAAGCGTCCGCGGGCGCTACTCGCGCGAGTACTGCGGCAGCGGATCGCTGAAGCGCTGCCGGCGCGGCGCTGCGCAGCTCGCTGAAGGCCGCGTTGCGGTGCCGGCGAGCGCAGATCTACGGCGGCGACCCGAAGTGCCCGACGGCCGACCAGTGGTGCTTCGACGCGGTGGCTTCCGGGCCGTCGGCGGCGCCACGCAGCCGCTGATCCACTGGATCAACCGCCCGACGTTCCAGCAGGTCGAACGAGATCCGGCACGGGTACCGCGCTAGCGCCTGCCACGCTGGGAGCATCTGGTTAGAGACTCCGTCCGAGACCTTCGTCGCCCGTCACGACGAGCACGACGCGCCCGACGTCGAGCGCGTGCTGGCGCAGCTCGAGTACGCGCGCGCCAGCGGCTGGAGCGGCTGCTCGAGGTGGAGCTCGGCGAGCTCGCGGTGGTGCTGCACGGGTCGCCGGCGCAGCTCGACGCGGCGCAGCCGTGGCTGCCGGTGCAGCGGCGGCTGACGGCGCCGGCGGCGCGCCGCTACGTGGTCGGCTGGGCGGCCGAGCACGAGCTGCACGTGCTCGTCGCCGCGGCTGCTGGCGCAGCGGGCGTCGAACGTCGAGGGCTCGCTGGAGATGCTGATGCTGGCGCCCTCCGGCCTGCTCGCGCGGCGCGCGCTGGCGGCGCGCCACCCGGGCTTCCCGCCGCCGCTCGGGCCGCGCCGGCTGCGCGCGCTGGATGCGCTCGGCGTGGTTCCTGGAGGGCGCGGCGCAGTGGCTCTCGGGCCAGACGCAGCACGTCCGGCCGGCGGTCGCGCGGCGACTGCGCGAGGGGTCGGCGCCGTCGTTCCCGCCCGGCCGCGCCGACGCGCTGCTGCTCGGCGGGACGGTGTTCGACCTCGTCGCCCGCGAGGAGGGCGAGCGCGCGGCGGTCGGCGTCCGTCCGCGCCGGGCCGGACGGCGCGCTCGAGCAGGCGTTCGGCCGCCGCCGGACCCGCCACACCGAGGCGGCGTGGCGCTCGCACCTCGCACGCTTGGCCGCAAGAGGGGTCTGACCCCTGTTCGGCACGCCTAACAGGGGTCTGACCCCGTTTATGTAGTATTCGTCGGGCGATGAATTATGCGAT
The DNA here is from genome assembly GCA_963806395.1 of uncultured Solirubrobacteraceae bacterium. GTDB lineage: Bacteria > Actinomycetota > Thermoleophilia > Solirubrobacterales > Solirubrobacteraceae > DASSUW01. The sequence continues at coordinate 89,986 of CAWDYI010000002.1, forward strand.
CGAGGTCGACGGGCTCGACGTGTGGCGTGGCGGGCAGCATGTGTTGCGTGAGCTGTCCGCCCGGATCCCCGCCGGGCAGGTGACCGGACTGCTCGGCCCGAGCGGGTGCGGGAAGACGACGCTGATCCGCGCGATCGTGGGCGTGCAGAAGGTCGCCGGCGGCACCGTGACGGTGCTCGGGCGGCCGGCGGGCTCGGCCGCGCTCCGGCCGCGACTGGCGTACGTGACACAGGCGCCGTCCGTGTACGCCGACCTCACGGTGCGCGAGAACCTGGCCTACTTCGCGGCCGTTCTGGGCGCGCCGCGCGAGCGCATCGGCGAGGCGCTGGCGACGGTCGACCTCGCGGACGCCGGCGACCGCCTGTGCGGCACGCTCTCGGGCGGCCAGCGCTCGCGCGTGTCGCTCGCCTGCGCGCTGCTCGGCCGCCCCGAGGTGCTGGTGCTCGACGAGCCGACCGTCGGGCTCGACCCGGTCCTGCGCCGCGACCTGTGGGCGCTCTTCCACCGGCTCGCCGGCGAGGGCGCCACGCTGCTGGTGTCCAGCCACGTGATGGACGAGGCGGCGCGTTGCGACCGGCTACTCCTGATGCGCGAGGGCGCCCTGCTGGCCGACACGACGCCGGACGAGCTGCGCGAGCGCACCGGCGAGCAGGACATGGAGACGGCCTTCCTGCGCCTGATCGAGCAGCCGGTGCGATGAGCGCGCGGATCACCGCCGCCACCGCTGCGCGAGTGCTGGCGCAGATCCGGCACGACCCGCGCACGATCGCGCTGCTGCTGGTCGTCCCGAGCGCGCTGCTGTGGCTGGTGAACGAGATGCTGGGCGACGCCGCGTTCGACCGCATCGGCGGTCCGATGCTCGGCATGTTCCCGTTCATCACGATGTTCCTCGTGTCGTCGATCGCGATGCTGCGCGAGCGCACGACCGGCACGCTCGAGCGGCTGATGACGATGCCGCTCGCCAAGCTCGACCTGCTCGCCGGCTACGGGATCGCGTTCGCCCTGCTCGCCTCCGTCCAGGCGCTGGTGACGTCCGCGGTGGCGTTCCTGGCACTCGGCTTCGACGCCGCCGGCGCGCCGGCGCTGATCGCCGGCCTCGCGGTGCTGAACGCGGTGCTCGGCTCCGCGCTCGGCCTGCTCGCCAGCGCGTTCGCCTCCAGCGAGTTCCAGGCCGTGCAGTTCATGCCCGCGTTCGTGCTGCCGCAGGTCCTCCTGTGCGGCCTGCTCGTGCCACGCGAGCAGATGGCCGACGGGCTCGCCGCCGTCGCCTCGGTGCTGCCGCTCACGTTCGCGTTCGATGCGCTCGACGCGGTCGCCGTGGACGGAGCCGACCTGAGCGGCGTGAGCGACGAGGTCGCCGTGCTGGTGGGGATGTCGGCGGCCGCGATCGCCCTCGCCGCGCTCACGCTGCGCCGGCGGACGGCGTAGATCAGAACACGGCCGCGTACACGCCGGCGGCCATGATCGCGACGATCGCCACGGCGAGCGCGACCGCCATCGCCTTCACCCACGCGGGCGTGCCCTCGCCGGTCGGGCTCGGGACGATCGGCTCGGGCGTGCCGAGCACCTCGCGCGCGAGCTCGGCGCCGGAGACGGGCACGAGGATGTCGCGGGGGCCGCTGGCGAGGAAGTCGGGCACGTCGAAGCCGCCCGACCGGCGGATCAGCGACGGGATGCCCTGCTGGAGCAGCAGCCCTTCGAGCATCTCGGCCTCGGGCTGGTTCCGTGCCGTGGCCACGCGCGTGAGCGGGCCCTCGGAGTACTGCGGGAGCACCTGGCGCGCGCGCTCGCGCGCCTCGCTCAACCGCTCGCCGGGGGCGTCGGCGCCGGCCGCCAGCACGAGCGGCAGGCCACAGTCGCGGCAGAAGCGCTCCTCCGGCCCGTGGACGGCGGCGCAGGACGGGCACACCAGCGGTGCGCCGTCACGATCAGTGCCGGGCGCCGTCCTCCACCTCGAGCGCAGCCTCGCTGACCGCGCCGTCGACGATCCGCCACGCCCGCACGTCCGGCTCGTCGCGCTCGAGGCCGACGATCACGTAGAGGGCGTCGGGATAGAACGCGAGGTTGATGTCGGTCTGCGACGGCGTCGGCGCGGAGCGCGTGTGCGAGTGGTAGATCGCGCCGAGCTCGAGCCCGGCCTCCTCGATCGCGTTCTGGATCCGGTACTGCTCCATCCCGTCCATCTCGTAGCGCAGCGGGCTCGCCGCCACGTTGCGCGCGCGATGCACGGCGACCGCCTCGCCGTCGCGCGCCGCGATCATGCCGCAGCACTCGTTCGGGGCGTCCGCCCGCGCGTGTGCGACGACTTCGTCCAGCAGCTGCCTCGAGATCCGCAAGTACCTGCTAGTCGGCCGTCTTGGCCGGCTGGTGGAGTGGCTTGACGTCTTCCTCGTCGTCGTCGTGCGTGATGCCGCTGAGCGAGTCCTTGAACTCGCGCATCCCCTTCCCCACCGACCGGCCCACCTCGGGCAGCTTCTTGGGGCCGAGGACGATCAGCGCGATCACCAACACGATCACGAGCTCCATGGGACCGATGCTGACTGGCATGACCGTTTCCCTCTTCCGGCGTTCGCGTTCCGTCCAGCTGAGAGTAGCTGGCCGGAGCAGCCGCAGCCACTCGCAGCGCTATCCGAACGGGTCCTGCCCGGCGGCGCGCAGCAGCAGCGCGTGGTGCTGAGAGTGGCTGGCCAGGACCGTGGCGACCGTCTGGAGCAGGCCGAGCTCCTCGAGGTCGAGCAGCGCCTGGCGGTAGGCGGCGACGAGCCGCGCCTCGAGCGCGATCGCGCCGTCGAGCTCGTCGAGCGCCGCGACGTCGGTCGGCGCAGGCGGCGCGCTGCCGCCGAGCGCCTCGAGGTCGGTCCGCAGCGCCTTCGCGTGGTCGGCCTCCTGGCTCGCGATCCCCAGCACGGCGGCAGCCGCCGCGCCGCGATGTGCGAGCGCCGCCTCCTCCTCGAGCGCGATCAGCCGCTCGAGGATGTCCGCGGTGGTGTCCTCGGCCGCGACCGCCACGGCCGGCCGGGCGACGACCGCGGCCGCTGCCGCAACGAGCAGCTCGCGCCGCCTCACGCCGGGGTCCCCGGGAACGCGTCGCCGGACACCGGGCCGAACACGTCTTCGAGCAGCGCGACGTCGGCCGCGCTCCCCTCGACGAGGAGCACGCCGAGCTCGCGCAGGTCGCGGCCGGACAGGCTCGGCAGCGCGGCGACGTTCGCCTCCAACGCGGCGCGGCCGCGCTCGAGTGGGTCGCCGACGGGCTCCTCGCGCTCCGGCGACCCGGCACTGCGCCCGGTCAGCTCGAGCAGTGCCGCGGTCACGCGCCCGGCACGGCCTTCGGCACGCTGGGCGATCTGCCGCAGGAGCGCGCGCTCGGACGACACCTGCGTGCGCGCTGCGAACGCGAGTGCGTTCTCGGCGTCCCGTGACCGCCGCAGCACCTCGGCCGCCGGCGGCGGGCCCGCGACGTCGTCCTTCCCACACCCGGCGAGGATCGTGGCGCCGCCCGCGAAGCCTGCGAGCAGCAGCCCGCGGCGGCTCACCACCAGACGGTCGAGTCCAGGTTCTCGATCTCCTCCACCGGGCGCGTGTAGACCCCGGAGGAGAGGTACTTCCAGCCGTCGTCGCAGACGATGAACACCACGTTGCCCTCGTCGAGCTCGCCGGCGATCCGGACCGCGATCGAGGCGATCGCGCCGGAGGAGACGCCCGCGAAGATGCCCTCCTCGTCGAGCAGCCTGCGCGTCCACACGATCGCGTCGTGGTTGGTGACGAAGATCTTCCGGTCCAGCAGGGAGAGGTCGATGATCGGCGGGATGAAGCCGTCGTCGAGCGAGCGCAGGCCCTGCACGGGCTCGCCCTGCATCGGCTCGGCGGCGACGATCTTCACGGCGTCGCCGAGCTCCTCGCGCAGCCGCCGTCCGCAGCCCATCAGCGTGCCGCCGGTGCCGAGGCCGGCCACGAAAGCCGTCACGTCGTCGAGCTCGTCGAGGACCTCGCGGGCCGTGCCGTCGTAGTGCGCGCGCGGGTTGGCCTCGTTCCCGTACTGGTACGGCATGTGGTACGAGGCGTCGGCCTGCGCCATGTCGAGCGCCAGCTCGACGGCCCCGTTGGAGCCCTTGGCGCCCTCCGAGTAGACGATGTCGGCGCCGTACATCCGCAGCAACTGGGTGCGCTCGGGCGTGACGTTGTCCGGCATCACGACCTTCAGCGGGTAGCCCTTGCGCGAGCAGATCATCGCGAGCGAGATGCCGGTGTTGCCCGACGTCGGCTCGAGGATCGTCTGGCCGGGCAGGATCGTGCCCTGCTCCTCCGCCGACTCGATCAGCGCGCGCGCGACGCGGTCCTTGACCGACCCGGTCGGGTTATGCGACTCGAGCTTGGCCCAGATGCGCACGCCGGGCTTCGGCGAGAGCCGCTTGAGCTCCACCAGCGGTGTGTTCCCGATCGCCTGGACGATGTCGCCGTAGCGACCACCGCACGGCCGGTTCTCCAGTCGCTGCCCCATGGCTTCAGAAAGTATAGTCGCGCGGGAGCGTGCAGAACCCGCGCCATGCGCCGGCAGAGGACGAGCGTGCCCGCGGGACGCTCCGAGCGGCCCGGCGGGCCACCACGTTGCGGTCGACACCACGGTCGTCGAGCGGCATCGGATCGTTGGCGCCGGTGACGTATCCGATGGTCTCCAGCGATGCCCCGATCCGTGCCCGGCGGGCGACGCGCACGCTCACGACGCGGCCCTGGTCGCCCGTCCGGAGCCGGAACCGCAGCCTCCTGGTCGTGGCATCGAAGGTGACGCCCCGCGGCACGCGCACGCCGACGAACTCCCGCGGCAGCGTCGCGGTCACGGTCACCGGCCCGCCCCGGCCGCCGACGCCGATCGAGATCCGCAGCCGCTGCCCGCGCCTGACCGCGTCCCAGACGTCGAAGATGCCGAGCGCGAACCCGGCCTTCGGGCGCCCCTGCGCCGGCGAGCCGGACCGGCGCACCGGCTTCAGCGCCGCCCGGTCGAGCGCCAGCACGTCGATGCCGCGCGAGTGGTCGAGCCCGTAGACGGTCGAGCCGGTGCGATCGGTGGGAGCGAACAGCGCGCCCCAGAACAGGCCCGGCCGCGACACGTAGTAGCCGACCTGGCGCAGGTTCCGCGGGTCGCTCGCGTCGATCAGGCGCACGCCCTGCTCGTAGAAGCCCTGCGCGATCAGGCCGCCGCTGGCGTCGAAGTAGTGCGCCGAGCAGGCCACGCGCGCCGACGGGTCGCGCTCGACGCCGAACGAGTCCAGCGGCTGCAGCTCGCGCCCGCTCCCGACCTGCCACGTCTGGAGCGTTCCCGCATCGCGGCAGCCGGTGCGGAAGTCCTCCTCGGTGATCGCGAGCACGTCCGGCGCCAGGCGCTGGGAGTTGTGGTGGATGAAGTCGTTCAGGGGCGGGCGCGCGCCGCGCCGGTCGGTCCGCTTGACGAGCCGCGGGTGCACCGGGTCGGTCACGTCATAAGCGGCGGTCCCGTTGCCGCCGGCGACCCACGCGAGACCGGAGCCGTCGACCTGGACGTCGTGCGTGCCGAACGCCCCGGCCGCCTCGCGCGCCGCGAAGCGGCCCGCCCGGCGCGGATGCGCGGGATCGCGCAGGTCGACGATCTCGATGCCCGCGGACGAGCCCGCCAGCCACGCGTAGCGGCACTGCTGGATGCACGTCGCCGTGTGCCCGACGCCGCCCCGGCGCGGCGGCGGCGCCGAGAAGTCCAGCAGCCCGCGCGCCCACGTGCTGTACGTCGACAGCAGCCGCGGGTGCGCCGGGTCGCGGACGTCGATCACGTGCAGGATCCCGCGCCCGCCGAACGGGTCGTCGGACACGAGCAGGATGCCGGAGCCGACGTCGACGTCCTCGTTCTGGGCGTTCGGCAGGGCGAGCCGCCCGACCCGCACGGGCGCCCGCGGATCGGTGATGTCGAACACCGACACGCCGGTCAGCGAGGAGGCGTACAGGTGGCGGCCGACGACGCGCGCGGAGATCACGCCGCGCTCGGGGATGCTCGCGACGAGCCGCACCCCGGGCGACGTCTCCGGGGCGGCGAGCGCCGGGGCCGCGGGCAGCACCACGAGGACCGCCATCAGTGCGAGCGCACGCCTCACTGCGAGCCAGCCTACGCCGCGTCGTCGGCGGCCGCTGAGACCGGATCCGACAGCACCCGCCGCAGCGACACCGCGGCCGCGCCCCGCACCGCCGCCTCCGGGCCGAGCGTGGACGGCAGCAGGCGCGGGACCCCCCAGGCCGACGCCAGCACGTGCGACTCGAGCTCACGCGCGATCGGGGAGGCCAGCCAGGTCGCGAGCTGCGCGAAGAAGCCGCCGAGCACGACCGCCTGGAAGTTCAGGAGGTTGGCCGCCGATGCGATGCCGATGCCGAGCCAGCGGCCGCCCTCGCGCAGCGCGGCGAGCGCCTTCTCGTCGCCGGCGCGGGCGCGGCCCGCCAGCACGGCGACCGGCTCGCCCGACCCGGCGGTGGTGGCGGCGCCGCTGGCGTCCAGCCCGGCCATCTCCAGCAGCGCCTCGAGGCCGGCGAGCGTCTCCAGGCAGCCGCTGCTCCCGCACGCGCACGGGCGCCCGTCGGGGTCGAGCGTCATGTGGCCGAACTCGCCGCCGAACCCGTGTGCGCCGCGGAACAGCTCCCCGCCCACGATGATGCCGGCGCCCACGCCGATCTCGCCGGACACGTAGAGCACGTCGCTGAGGCCGCGCGCGGTGCCCTCCCACAGCTCGGCCATCGCGGCGAGGTTCGCCTCGTTGTCGGCCGCCAGCGGGAACGGAGGGCCGGAGAGGCGCTCGCGCAGCTCGTCGACCACGCGCACGTCCGTCCATCCGAGGTTCGGCGCCACCAGCAGCGCGCCGCTCTCGGCGTCCACGAGCCCGGGCAGCGCCACGGTCGCGCCGACCGGGCGCAGCCCGTCGGCGTGCACGGACTCGAGCGCGGTGGTCGCGTGGGCGGCGAGCCGGTCGAGCACCTTCGAGACCGGCACGCGGCGGTTGTCGCGCACGTCGAGGCTGCGATGGCGCTCGGCGCCGGTGAGGTCGAGCGCCCGCACGGCGAGGTAGTCGACGTTGATCTCGAGCCCGAGCGCGACGACGCCGCCGTCGGACAGCTCCACGACCTGGCCGGGCCGGCCGACGGTGCCGCGCTGCTCGAGGCCGCGCTCGACGAGCAGGTCGAGCCCGATCAGCTCGGTGACCAGGCTCGAGACCGTGGTCTTGTTCAGACCCGTCTCGAGCGCGATCGTCGCCCGCGACCGGGGCCCGTGCTCGGAGACGTGGCGCAGCACGACACCGAGGTTGTGACGGCGTACTGCGCGCTGGTTCGCGAGGCCCGAGGGGGCACCCCCACTTCCCATGGGCGCACCCTATCCGGCTGGGCGGCGCTGTGAGCGCGAACGCGCCTCAGGCGGCGTCGGCGAGCGGCTCGACGCCGAGGAACCGGCGCTGCGCTGCGGGATCGTTCATCAGCGCCTCGGCGGTCGTCTCGGTCGCGATCGACCCGGCGACCATCACGAGCTGGCGCTCGGCGAGCGCGGTCGCGACGCCGAGGTTCTGCTCGACGACCAGCAGGCCCATGCCCTCCGCGGCGAGGTCCTTGATCGTCTGGATCAGCCCCTCGACGATCGTGGGCGCAAGGCCCTCGGACGGCTCGTCCATGATCAGCAGGCGCGGGTTCGTCAGCAGTGCGCGCCCGATCGCGAGCATCTGCTGCTCGCCACCCGACAGCGACGTGCCGGACACGTTCTTGCGCTCGGCCAGGCGCGGGAACAGCTCGTACACGCGCTTCGTCGTCCAGGCGGCGGACGACGAGGCGCCGACGATCTGGAAGTGCTCGTCGACCGTCAGCGACTCGAACAGCCGCCGCCCCTGCGGGACGTAGCCGACGCCGGCCTTGGCGATCCGGTACGCGGGCTTGCCCATCAGCTCGACGCCGTCGAGTCGCACCGAGCCGGTCGCCTTGCCGAGCAGCCCGACGATCGCGGCGCACAGCGTCGACTTGCCCATGCCGTTGCGGCCGATCATCGCGACCGGCTCGACGCCCATGCTGAAGCCGACGTCCTGCAGCACGTGGGCGGACCCGTAGTAGCCGTTGAGGCCCTCGACCTCCAGCAGTGCGTCAGCCATGGCCACCGATCCCGCTTCCGAGGTAGAGGTCGTGCACGGTCTGGTTCGCGCGGATCTCGTCCGGCGTGCCTTCCACGATCACGCGTCCGTCGTGCATCATCGTGACCCACTGGGCCACGCGCAACGCGACGTCCATGTCGTGCTCGATCAGGATCAGCGTGATCGACGGATCGAGCTTCAGCAGCGTCTCGGTCAGCCGCACGCGCTCGGCGCGCGACAGGCCGGCGGCGGGCTCGTCGAGCATCATCAGCGTCGGGTCGCTCGCGCGCGCCATCCCGACCTCGAGCTGGCGCTGCTCGCCGTGCGAGAGCTCGGACACGAGCACGTCGAGGCGGTCGCCGAGGCCGACGGCGTCCGCCATCACACGGCCCCGCTCGCGCAGCTCGTTGTCCTTGCGCGTGCGCACGAGCCGCAGATGGCCGTCGTGGACGCCGAGCACCGACATGTACAGGTTGTCCTCGACGGACAGGCCGAGGAACAGGCGGGAGGTCTGGAACGTGCGCGAGAGGCCCATGCGGGCGCGCTTGCGCGCGGGCTCGCGGCTCACGTCGCGGCCGAACAGCTCGACCGTCCCGGCGGTCGGGGGGAACTCCCCCGAGATCACGTTGAAGAGTGTGGTCTTGCCGGCGCCGTTGGGCCCGAGGATGGCCCGGCGTTCGCCGGGCCTGACCTCGAGGTCCACGTCACGCACGGCGTGAACGCCGCCGAAGCGCCGGCCGACCCCCCGCAAGCGGAGGATCGGCGCGGCGCGCTCGGTGGATGTCTCTGGTGCTGCCATCACTGCCTTACTTCGACGAGAAGTCGACCGCCTCGGAGTTGCCGACCCAGGCGGGCTCGCTGCCCGCCTCGCACTTCGGGTTCGTGCGGTCGGGCGGAGGCGTATCGGCGCTGAACGTGCCGCCGTACGTCTGCTCGACAGCCGGGATCTTCGCGATCGTCTTCACGTCCGGCACCTTGTCGCCGTTGGTGTCGGGGACGATCTCCTTGACGTAGTTGTCCGCGATGCCGTTGCGGTTGTCGTCGAGCTTGATCTCGCCCCACGGCGCGTCGAGCGTCACACCGACCAGCGCTTCCTGCAGCTTCTTCTGGTCGGCGATGTCGCCGTCGACGGCCTCGAGACCCTTGATCAGGGCCCACATCGCCGTGTAGTAGTTGTAGACGAACACTGACGGGCCGAGGCCGGCGATCTCCTCGCCGTACGCGGTCTTCAGGTCCTCCAGGTACTCCGCGACCTTCGGGTCGTTGGAGTCCGCCGCCGTCGGGCCGGCCGTGAACGAGCCGGTCACCGCGTCGGAGACCTCCTTGAGGACCAGCGGGTCATCGAAGAACACGTTGCCCATGGTCTTCTTGGGATCGATCTTGCCCCGCTGCTCCTGGTACTGCTTCATGAAGGAGACGAGGCCCGCGCCGCCGATGCCGTAGTAGATGCCGTCGACGTCGTCCGGGATCTGGGAGATGAACGACGAGTAGTCCTTCTCGCCGAGCGGCGGCCAGATGCGCTTGGTGACCTTGCCGCCGACCGCGCAGAACTCGGCCACGAAGCCGGCCAGCGAGGTGTACGGGAACGAGTAGTCGTCACCGATGATCGCGGCCGTCTTCCAGCCGAGCTCGTTGTAGGCGTAGTCGCCGAGACCGGCCGACCACTGAGCGCCGTCGCTGTGGTAGCGGAAGAAGTTCGGCGCCTGCACCTTCAGGGTCGCGTCCTGCGCGCCCGCGGTGCCGTTGATGAATGTCTTGTCCGGATGCTCCTTCGCGTAGTTGGCGACCGCGATGCCCTCGTCACCCGACAGCGGGCCGACGAGGATGTCCGCGTCCTCCTGCTCCATCAGGCGCCGGGTCTCCTCGATCGCCTTGTCCGCCGTGTCATCGGCGCAGCCGATGCCGACGATCTCGATCGGTGCTCCGGCGACCGTCGCGCCGTCGATTCCGTCGGACGGCTTCTCGCCCGCCGGCTTGGCGCCGGCGTACTTGATCGCCGCCAGGTTGGCCCCGGCGATGTCCGGCTCGAAGAACGCACCGAAGGCGCCCTCGCAGTCGGACAGGTAGGCGACCTTGATCGCAGTCTTCTCCGCCGATTCACTAGACGTGTTCTCGTCGCTGGGTTCATCGCTGTCGCCGCATCCCGCGGCAACCGCCCCCAGTGCGAGCGTGGCGCAACCGAGCGCCAGTAGCTTGCGTGCCCTCAAAACCTTCTCTCCTCTCGTGCCCATCACTTGACAGTGGTCGGTGCGGGGCCACCCTCAGGCCCCGGTGGAGTCGTGGTCGTGGTACGTGGTGGCGCGCTACCTCCTTCGGGTGGTCGCCGGCGCAGGCGGTCGACGCCCTTCTCCCAGAGGCCGACCAGGCCACCCGGGGAGACGAGGACGATGATCAGGAAGATGATCCCGAGCAAGGTGTTGAACCGCTCGGGGCCGAGCACGTTGCCGATCTCGGGAGTCCACTCGCGCGAGTAGTTGTCCAGCAGCGCGAACGTGAGCGCCCCCACCCAGGCGCCCTCGATCCTGTACAGGCCGCCGATGACGGCGATCACCAGCACGTCGATCGTCTGCCCGAGGTTGATCGACCCGGGCGAGATGCGGCGGTTGTACCAGACGGCCAGGATCCCGGCGAAGGCCGCGATGAAGGCGGCGAACGTGAAGGCGAGCGTCCGGTGCAGCCTGACGTTGAAGCCGAGCGCGCGCATGCGCGCCGGCTCGTCGCGCAGGCCCTGGAGCGAGAGGCCGAACGGCGTGCGCGCGACGTAGCGCATCCAGACGTACAGGATCAGGCAGACGGCCAGCGCGAAGAAGTACAGCGGGTTCGGGCCGGCGCCGGGCTCGCCGATCAGGCTCGGCAGGTCGAGGTTGTTGACGCCGCCGAACCCCGACAGCTGCGTGACCTGCGAGAAGAAGTAGTAGACGAGGACCGAGAACGCCAGCGTGAGCATCAGGAAGTAGATCCCCTCGCTGCGCGACGCGATCCAGCCGAACAGCAGGCCGACGGCCGTGGCGACGACGATCGCGCCGATCGCGGCCATCCATGGCGACCACGCAGCCGCGTTGCCGCCGTCGGCGGCGACCAGATTCGCGTACGTCATCCCCGCCGTGCCGTAGATCGCGACCTGGCCGAGCGAGACCATGCCGCCGTAGGCCGACAGGAAGATCAGGCTCGCCGCAGCGAGCCCGAGCCACAGCGCCTTCGTGAGGATCTGGGAGACGAAGAACTCGTCGAACACGAGAGGCGCCAGCAGCGCCCCGACGATGACGGCGGCGAGCGCGATCCACCCCGCCGGGCTGAGCACCGTGTCGCGTGCCGTCGCGACCTCGGCGGTCGACGTCTCCGGCGCCTGGCCGGCGGCGTCGAGGCTCATGCCGGCCTCCCGAACAGGCCGAGCGGACGGACCGCGAGCACTGCGACCAGCAGCAGGAACGTCACGAGGATCGAGTAGTTCGTGAGGTCGGTGCCGCCGAAGACGAGATAGACGTCGCCGTAGGCGTCGACGAGCCCGAGTGCGAGCGCGCCGATCGCCGCGCCGGCGAGGCTGCCCATGCCGCCGATGATCACGACGATCAGCGAGTTCAACAGGAACGACGTGTCCTCACCCGGCTGGAGCGAGATCATCGTGCCGCCGAGCACGCCGCCGTAGCCCGCCAGCATCGCGCCGAGGAAGAACGCGAACGCGAAGACGAGCTGGATGTTGATGCCGAGCGCGGCGACCATGTCCCGGTCGTCCACCCCGGCGCGGACGATCTTGCCGTAGCGCGTGCGCTTGATCATGAGATACAGCAGCACGGCGATCGCCAGCGCCGAGCCGACCACGATCACCAGGCGGAAGAAGCCGAAGCGGATGTCGCCCGGCAGCATCACGCTCTGCGGGAACAGCTCGGGCGCCTTGATGTCCTTGGCGATGCCGCCGTACGCCGCCAGCATCTGGTCGGCGGCGATCACCGAGATCGCGATCGTGATCAGCGCCTGGCGCAGGTCCTGCCCCTGGTTCCAGCGCAGGAAGATCTGCTGTATCGCCACGCCGAGCAGGCCGATGATCAGCACCGCCATCAGCAGCGGCACCAGCCAGCCCCACAGCGTGAACTCGCCGCCGCCACCACCGCCGCCGGCGCTCAGGCTCAGGCCGAGCCCGCCGTCGTCCTTCTCGAACAGCTTCTGCTGGAAGTTCAGCGCCAGGTAGCCGCCCAGCAGGTACAGCGTGCCGTGCGCCATGTTGACGACGCGCATCAGCCCGAAGATCAGCGTGAAGCCGCTCGCCACGACGAAGTACAGCGCCGAGAGCGTCAGGCCGTTGAGCGTGACGACGACGAACTTCTTCAGGTCATCGGCGGCCTGGATCCCGATCCAGATGACGACTGCGGCGGCCGCCAGCGCTCCGGCGACGCGCGCCGGGGTCCACTGGATGCCCTTTTGAGTCTCCTCGGCCGGCGGCACGGCAGCGCCCGGGGGCGTTCCGCCGGATCCCTCGGAAGACCCTCCTCCAGCACCTGGGTGCGTCGTCTCCGACATTCCTTGACAGGAATTGAAAGCTGATGCAGAGTTGTTTGTCAAGTTATGAAGTTTCTTGGAAGCCGTTCATGACCACCACCCCACGGGGGGCGCTCGCCGAGGCCGAGGCCGCGCTCTCCGCTGCGCTGGGGGCGGGCGCCGTTATAACGGCATCGGCCACGCTCGATGCGTACACGGCCGACACGTACTGGCCGGCACTGGCGCTGAAGGCCGCCGGGACGCCATTGGCGCGACCGGACGTGGTCGTACTGCCACGCACCGAAGAGGACGTGGCAACCGTCGTTGCGATCGCGGACGAACAGCGCGTGCCGGTGGTGCCGTGGGGCGGCGGCTCCGGCACCCAGGGCGGCTCGCTCGCCGATGCACGGCGGCATCGTGATCGACCTGCGCTCGCTCGCGGAGGTGATCGAAATCGACGAGGTCTCGATGACCGTGACCGTGCAGGCCGGCAAGAACGGGCGCGAGCTCGAGGCCGAGCTGAACGCCCGCGGGCTGATGCTGCCGCACTATCCCGCCTCGGTCGAGTGGGCGACGGTCGGCGGGTACATCGCCGCCCGCGGGTCCGGCGTGCTCTCGACCCGCTACGGCAAGATCGAGGATCTCGTCCTGTCGCTGCGGGTCGCGACGCCGGCAGGCGGCCTGGCCGACACGATCGCGGTGCCGCGGCACGCGATGGGACCCGAGCTGACGCAGCTGTTCGTCGGCTCCGAGGGCACGCTCGGCGTGATCACGCGGGCGACGCTGCAGATGGTCCCGATGCCCGCGGAGCGCCGTTTCGCGGCCGTCGCGTTCCCGACCGTGAGCGCCGGCATCGGCGCGATCCGGCGCACGCTGCAGCTCGGCCACCGGCCGTCGGTCGTGCGCCTCTACGACGAGGAGGCGACCCGGCTGGCGTTCGCGCCCGTCGTCGGCGAGGACCTCAACGGCGTCTACACCGTGCTCGCGTTCGAGGGCGAGGCCGAGGCCGCCGCGCTCGAGGAGCGCCGGACGCTCGAGCTGGCGCGCGAGGCGGGCGCCGAGGTGCTCGACCCGGCGCTCGGCCGGCGCTGGTGGGACCGGCGCTACGACTTCTACCACCCGCCCCACCAGCCCGAGCTGCCGGCGATCTGGGGAACGCTCGACGTCGTCGCCGACGTACGCCCGCATCGAGGCGGTGTACGAGGCGCTGCGGCGGTCCGTGCGCGAGCCCTACCGCGACGTCGGGCTCGAGCTGCGGATGCACTTCTCGCACTGGTATCCGTGGGGCACGATGATCTACGGCCGCTTCGTGGTGCCGGACGGCGGACCCGACGCGCTCGCCCTGCACGACCGGATCTGGGAGGACGGCATGACGGCCGCGCTGGAGGCCGGCGCGGTCATCAACGACCACCACGGCGTCGGGATCAAGCTCGGTCCGTACATGCGCCGCCAGCACGGCGCGGCGCTCGACGTGATGCGGCAGATCAAGGGTGCGCTGGACCCGCACGACGTCATGAACCCCGGCAAGCTCGGCTTGTAGGGGACCCACGAGAAGAGGAGACAAATTGGCGCTCAAGGTGGCGATGCACAACTGGATGCGGCCCGAGCCGATCGAGACCACGATCGAGCGGCTCGGCCGGAGCGGCTACAACGGCATCGAGATCTCCGGCGAGCCGGCGGTCTACGACGCGGACGAGGTCAAGGGGCAGCTCGACTCGAGCGGCGTCGAGTGCTGGGGCTCGGTGACGCTGATGACCGGCGGGCGCGACCTCGTGCACGAGGACCACTACGTCCGCCTTGCCAGCGTTCAGTACGTCAAGGACTGCCTCACCCTGGTCGCCTCGATGGGCGGCCGGATCCTCACGGTGGTGCCCTCGACGGTCGGCAAGGTCGTCCCGATGGGCTCGCCCGAGGAGGAGTGGGAGTGGGCCGTCGACGGCCTGAAGGAGTGCCAGGCGCACGCCGAGCAGGTCGGCGTCCGGATCGGCATCGAGCCGCTCAACCGCTTCGAGACCTACTTCATCAACCGCGCCGACCAGGCCGTGGCGCTGGCCAAGGACGTCGGCGGCAACTGCGGCGTCACGCTCGACATCTTCCACATGAACATCGAGGAGGCCGACTGGGCGCAGGCGATCCGCGACACCGGCGAGTACCTCGTCGACTTCCACGTCGCCGACAACAACCGCATGCCCTGCGGCCAGGGCTCGATCGACTGGGAGGCGCTCGTCTGCGAGCTGGTCGGCATCGGCTACGACGACTACCTCACGGTCGAGTTCGTCGCCGCCGTCGACCGCACGCCGCTGTCCACGCGCCAGGAGATCGCCGACGCCGCCGAGGCCGGCGCGAGCCAGGGCATGGAGCAGTTCCTGCGCGACCACGGCACCGGCGCGGTGCCCGAGCACTACTACGACCAGTACGTCCAGGACTCGATCGACCGCCTGCGCCAGGCGCTGTCGGCCGTGGAGGCCTGAGGCACCGTTGCACGGCGATCCCGGCATCGCGCTGATCGGCACCCTCGACACCAAGGGGGCCGAGATCGCCTACGTCCGCGACCGGCTGCGCGCGCTCGGCGCGCGGCCGCTGGTCGTCGACTCCGGGATCCTCGGCGAGGCGGACGGCTGCACGGCCGACGTGCCGCGCGACGAGGTCGCGCGCGCCGCCGGGCGCGCGCTCGAGGAGATCCGCGGCGCCGGCTCGCGCGGCGCGGCGGTCCAGCTGATGCTCGAGGGCGTGCGCGCGGTCGTGCTGCGGCGTACGCGGAGGGGCGCGTGCACGGCGTGCTGTGCCTGGGCGGCGCCGAGGGCGCGCTGCTCGGCGCCGCGGCGATGCACGCGCTGCCCGTCGGCGTGCCGAAGCTGATCGTCTCCCCCGCCGCGTCCGGGCGGCGCCCGTTCGGGCCGTTCGTCGGCGAGGGCGACGTCACGGTCATGCACTCGGTGATCGACATCCTCGGCCTGAACGAGATCTCGCGCGCGATCTTCGACAACGCGGCCGCCGCGGTCGCGGGCATGGCGCGCGACGGCGGGCGGCGCGGTCGGCGACCTCGGCGAGAAGTGCGTCGGCATCACGATGCTCGGCCAGACCACGCCCGGCGTCATGCGCGTGCGCGACGTGCTCGTGGACGCCGGCCACGAGCCGGTGATCTTCCACGCCAACGGCGTCGGCGGCCCGGCGATGGAGCACCTGATCGAGGCGGGCGCGCTCGGCGGGGTGATCGACTACACGCTGTCCGAGCTGGCCAACTCGCTGCTCGACGGGATCCACGCCACCGGCCCGGACCGCCTGCGCGCGGCCGGCCGCCACGGGCTCCCGCAGGTCGTCGTCCCGGGCTGCGTGGACTTCTTCAACCAGGGCCCGCGCGACTCGCTGCCGGAGCGCTACCGGTCGCGCAAGAGCTACTTCCACAACCCCGTCGCCACGCTCGTCCGGCTGAGCGCCGAGGAGGAGACGGCGCTCGGGCGGCTGGTCGCCGAGCGCCTCAGCGAGGCGCGCGGCCCGGTCCGCGTCGTCGCGCCGACGCGCGGGTTCTCGCTCGCCGACAGCGAGGGCGGCGACCTGTGGGACCCCGAGGCGGACCGCGCGTTCCTGGACGCGCTGCGGGAGTCGCTGCGCCCCGACATTCCCTACGAGACCGTCGACGCGCACGTCGACGACCCCGCGTTCGCCGACGTCGTCGCCGAGCGCTATCTGACCATGACCCAGGAGCTCGCGCATGCCCGATGACGGTCGCCCCGTCTCCAACAACCTGCTGGATCTCGCGCCGCCGGACATCGCGTGGTTCCAGGAGCGCTCGGACCTGATCCTGGTCCCGATCGGCTCGCTCGAGCAGCACGGGGCGCACCTGCCGCTGGGCACCGACACGATCACCGCGCTCGAGGTCTCGCGCCGCGCCGCCGCGAAGGCCGACGTGCCGTACACGCCGCCGTTCTGGGCCGGCTACTCGCCGCAGCACCTGCGCGAGACCGAGTCCAGCGTCGGCACCGTCACGCTGCGCGCGAGCACGCTCAACGCGGTGCTCTACGACGTCGCGCGCTCGCTGATCCACCACGGCTGGAACAAGCTCGTGTTCGTCAACGGCCACGGCTCGAACACCAAGGTGCTCGACCCGCTGCTGCGCCGGATCAAGTACGAGACCGGCGCGTTCGTGGCGCTCTACAAGCCGTACGCCGAGCGCTACATCGGCCTGCTCGGCGACCTGCTCGAGAACCCGCCGGAAGAGACGCCCGGCTGGCATGCCTCCGAGCTGGAGACCTCGCAGGTGCTGGCGCACAACCCGGCGCTCGTGCACATGGAGCGCGCCGAGCAGGACCGCGCCCAGGTGCCCAAGTGGCTGCCCGGACTCATTCATCAAGAAGGACGGTGCCCCGGACGTCGAGTTCGACGGCTACCAGTACTTCGTCTTCCCCATGGACCACGGCGAGTTCTCGCGCACGGGCGTCATCGGCAACCCGCTGACCGCCACGGCCGAGAAGGGCGAGGAGGCCCTGGAACGATTCGCAGATCACCTCGTGAAGGCCATCGACGAGTTCCGCCCACTACAGGTCAACGTGACCCGGAGGGCGTTCGAGGATCGCGTCTGAGCACCGTGCCGCCTGCCCTGCGCCGAGCACAGATCCTGGAGCGCATCCAGCGGGACGGCGGCGTGTCCGTCGCCGAGCTGGCGCGCGACCATGCGGTCTCGGCGATCACGGTTCACCGTGACCTCGAGCAGCTGGCCCGCGAGGGCCTGGTCGAGCGGGTCCACGGCGGCGCGCGCGGATCCGCGGGGCCGGCACTGCCGCAGATCGCCACCGCGTGGGCGCAGCGGGTCGAGCAGGCGGCGCGCCAAGACGGCGATCGCCGGAGCGGCCGCGGCGATGGTCGGCGCCGGGCTCGACGATCTTCCTCGACGCGTCGTCGACCGCGCTCGCGCTGGCGCGGCGGCTGATGGAGGACCCGCCGAACGAGCTCACGCTCGTCACCAACTCGCCCGCGATCGCCTACGAGGTGATCGCCGAGCCGATGCACGTCGTGGTCTGCCCGGGCGAGCTCGACCAGCACATGCGGATGCTCGCCGGGCGCTGGACCGTCGAGTTCATCGGCGAGCTGAACTTCGACACGGCGTTCGTGTCGGCCGCGGGGCTGACGCTGGACGCCGGGCTGACCACTTCGCGCCGTCCGCTGGCCGACGTCGTCAACGCCGCGCGCGCCGCCGCGGGCCGCACCGTCGGGCTGCTCGACGCGACCAAGGTCGGGCGCGCATCGCTGGTATCGATCGCGCCGGCGCAGGAGCTTGATGTGATCGTCACCGACGACGGCCTGGAGGAGGACCGTCGCCGAGGAGTACCGCGCCGCCGGAGTGCGGCTGGAGATCGTCAACGCGTGAGAGTCAGGGAGGAGAACATGGCACGACCCGTAACGCTGTTCACGGGCCAGTGGGCGGACCTACACGCTCGAGGACCTCGCCGCCAAGTGCGCCGGCTGGGGCTTCGACGGCCTGGAGCTCGCCTGCTGGGGTGATCACTTCGACGTCGCCGAGGCGATGCGCGACTCGGGCTACGCCGCCGGGCCGGCGTGAGCTGCTCGAGCGCCACGGCCTCGGCTGCTGGGCGATCGGCAACCACCTCGTGGGCCAGGCGGTGTGCGACCCGATCGACGAGCGCCACAAGGGCGTGCTGTCTCCGAGAGATCTGGGGCGACGGCGATCCCGAAGGCGTGCGGCAGCGCGCCGCCGAGGCGATGAAGGACACCGCGCGCGCGGCCGCGCAGCTCGGCGTCGACGTCGTCACCGGGTTCACCGGCTCGCCGACCTGGCACATGCTCTACTCGTTCCCGCCCAACGACTTCGACGCGATCGAGCGCGGCTACGAGGAGTTCGCCGAGCGCTGGGGGCCGATCATCGACGTGTTCGAGGCCGAGGGCGTCCGGTTCGCGCTCGAGGTCCACCCGACCGAGATCGCCTACGACTTCGTCACGACGCGCAAGGCGCTCGCCGCGATCGGCGACCGGCCGGGCTTCGGCATCAACTTCGACCCGAGCCACTTCGAGCACCAGTTCCTGGACTCGGCGGCCTTCATCACCGAGTTCGGCGACAAGATCTTCCACGCCCACATCAAGGACTCGGTCCGGCACCTCGACGGCCGCTCCTCGATCCTCGGCGGGCACCTGAACTTCGGCGAGCCCGGCCGCGGCTGGGACTTCGTCTCCCCCGGTCACGGCGACGTCGACTTCGAGGCGATGATCCGCGCGCTGAACCGGATCGGGTACAACGGTCCCCTCTCGATCGAGTGGGAGGATTCCGGGATGGATCGCGACTGGGGGGCGCCGGACGCGCTGGCGTTCGTGCGTGCGACGGACTTCGCCCCCTCCTCGGTCGCGTTCGACGCAGCGTTCGCGAAGGAGTCCTGAATGTCCGAAGTCGGTTTCGTCACGATGGGCAAGGCCGCCGGCGGCGGCGGACGTCAAGCCGATCGGGGTCGGCATGCTCGGCTACGCGTTCATGGGCAAGGCCCACTCGAACGCCTACAAGACGCTGGCCTACATGACGTGGCCGCCGCCGCTGCGGCCTGAGCTGATCGCGATCGCGGGCCGCAACGAGGAGGCGGTCGCCGAGGCGGCCCGCCGCTACGGCTTCGCCGAGTACAAGACGGACTGGCGCGCGGTCGCGACCGACCCGCGCGTCGAGCTGTTCGACAACGCGGGTCCCAACAACCTGCACGCCGAGCCGACGATCGTCGCCGCGCGAGGCGGGCAAGCACGTGATCTGCGAGAAGCCGCTCGGGCGCGACGCCGCCGAGTCGTACGACACCTGGCAGCGGGTGCAGGCCACAGGCGTCAAGCACATGTGCGCGTTCAACTACCGGTTCGTGCCGGCGGTGCGACTCGCGTGCGAGATCATCGAGTCCGGCGAGCTCGGCGACCTGCAGCACTTCCGCGGCTGCTACCTGCAGGAGTGGGGCACCACCGAGGGCGACATCTGGCGCTTCGACAAGGCGACGGCCGGCTCGGGCGCGCTCGGCGACCTCGGCGCGCACGTGATCGACCTCGCGCGCTACCTCGTCGGCGAGATCGAGGCGGTCGCGGCGATGACGCAGACGTTCATCCCGGGCCGCGACGTCGACGACGCGGTCGAATCGGTCGTGCGGTTCGAGAACGGCGCGGTCGGCACGATCGAGGCGTCGCGCTTCTGCCAGGGCCGCAAGAACGCCTTCACCTGGGAGATCAACGGCTCCAAGGGCTCGATCGCGTTCGACCTCGAGCGCCTCAACGAGCTCCAGGTGCACTTCAACGACTCCAAGCCCGGAAGCAACGCGCAGGGCTTCCGCACCGTGCTCGTGTCCGAGGCCGACCACCCGTTCTGGGAGCACTGGTGGCCGCAGGGGCACACGATCGGCTGGGAGCACTCGTTCGTGCACGAGCTGCACCACCTGCTGACCGCGATCCGCGACGACACCGACGTCGCGCCGCACGGCGCCACGCTCGAGGACGGCTACCGCGCCGCGGAGATCTGCGACGCGATGCTGCGCTCGGCCGATCAGGGCGCGCGCGAGACGGTCACCTACCGCTGAGACTGACCTCATGGGGGCGCGCCGGCGCCCCCATGACGTTCCTGTTTGCCGCCCGCGGGGCTGGGCATGCATAGGAATGCGGGTGCGCGGCGCGTGAGCGCCGCTTCGGTATTTCAAGATCCTTTCCTCGCGGCCGCTTACCTGGCCGCGTTCTCCTCTCGTGCCGAAAGCTCCCCGACAACGCCGGTGGTTTCCGGCTACCCGTGAGCTGCTGCTCGCCCTGATACCCGCGTTCACGATCGCGGCGATGTTGTCGCACGTGCTTCCGGGCGCCGCGTCCTCCGAGCCGCAGGCGTGGGACAACGGCATCGTGCGCTACTACGACGACAGCGGCATGGGCCGCACGGTCGTCACCGCCGCCGCCCGCTGGAACGCCTCCGGTGCGCGCGTGCGCCTGAAGCCGGTCAGCTCGGCGAGTGCGGCGGACGTCGTCATCGAGGCCGACGATCGTGAGCTCCGCAAGGCCTGCGGGCATGACTGCCTCGGCTTCTCCTCCGCGATCGGCCGACCGGCCGACGGTCCTGCGCGCGTACTGCTGGCCGAGGAGCTGAGCGGCGATCCGCGGCCGCTGTCGGTCTGGGTCGCAGCCCACGAGTTCGGGCACGTGCTCGGGCTCGACCACCGCGACGGCAACGCCTGCTCGCTGATGAGCCCGCACGCGTTCGACACCCGCTGCGCGCCGTCGCTCGCAGCCTCGCCGCCGACGCTCGACCAGCTCCGCTGCGTCCCGGCGCCGGCCGACGTCGAGGAAGCGGCGAAGCTCTACGGCGCCGAGCCCGCGCGCCGCGACGACCCGCGCTGCCGCTGAGCGTCGCGCGGCGTCCACCGCGGCTTCGCCAGCACCGCCTGTGCGACGCCGATCCGCCGCTCGGCGAACCCGGCCTCGCAGTAGCACAGGTACATCCGCCACAGCCGCCGGAAGCGCTCGTCGTAGCCCAGCTCGGCCAGTCGCTCCGGGTCGCGCTCGAAGTTCGCGCGCCAGCGCCGCAGCGTCTCCGCGTAGTCGAGCCCGAAGTCCTCGAGGTGCACCATCCGCAGGTCCGTCCGGCGGGAGACGCAGCGTGAGATCACCTCGACCGAGGGCAGGCACCCGCCAGGGAAGATGTGCGTGCGGATGAAGCTCTTGGACGCGCGCTCGACGGCGTACGCGCGGTCGTCGATCGTGATCGCCTGCAGGAGCATCTCCCCGTCTGGGGCGAGCAGGTCCGCGCAGCGTTCGAAGAACGTTCCGAAGTCCTTCCAGCCGACGGCTTCGACCATCTCGATCGACACGAGCTTGTCGTACTGCCCGCGCAGGTCGCGGTAGTCCTCGGCGAGCACGGTGACGAGGCCGGTCACGCCGGCCTCGGCGACCCGCGCCTGCGCGTGCGCGTGCTGCTCGCGCGAGATCGTGGTCGTGGTGACCCGGCAGCCGCGCGTGGCGGCGGCGTAGACGGCGAAGCCGCCCCAGCCGGTCCCGATCTCCAGCACGTGGTCGTCGGGCCCGAGATCGAGCTTGGAGCAGACCAGCTCGAGCTTGGCGATCGACGCCTGCTCGAGCGTCATGCCGTCGCGGTCGAAGTAGGCGCTCGAGTACATCATCGTCGGGTCGAGCATCAGCGAGAACAGCTCGTTGCCGAGGTCGTAGTGGGCGGAGATGTCGCGCCGGCTGCGGCGCGGCGTGTTGCGCACGACCGCGCCGCGGACGCGCTGGTAGGGCGCGCGCAGTGGGGTGAGTTGTTGCCGTGCGCGGTCGAGCGCGCCCGCGTTGCGAGCGGCGACGCGGATCACGGCGACCAGGTCCGGCGAGTCCCACAGCCCGTCGACGTACGACTCGGCGAGCCCGCGGCTGCCGCGCAGCAGCGCTCGCCAGGCGCGCGGCGAGGCGACGTGGACCATCGCGTGCGGCTGCCCGTGGCCGAGCTCGTGTCGCCTGTCGCCCTCGACGATCGTGAGGCTGCCGTGACGCATCCGCGCGAGGACGCGGAGCACGAGCGCGCGGGCGTTCATCGCGGCCGCACTCCCTTCGCGCGCAGCACGACCGCGTGGCCGTAGATCAGCGGCAGGATGCGGAGCGCGCTCAGCGACGCGCGGAATCGCCGGCGATGCAGCCTGAGCGTGGCGTCGAAGGCGCGCCGGCCGTCCTCGCGGCTCTCGATGTGGACCGACAGCGTGTTGGCCGGCCGGCTCAGCGCCACGCTGTAGCGCTGATCCATGCCCATGAACGGCGACACGCGCATCGCCTTATCGTGCTCGCCGCGCAGCACTGGGCCGTCGCCGGCCAGGACGTAGGTCTGGCGCTGGCCCCACGGCGTGTTCGTCACCTCGGCGACGACTGCGCGCAGGTGCTCGTCGCGATCGAAGCAGTAGTAGAAGCTGACGGGGTTGAAGCACTTTCCGAGCGTGCGCAGGTTCGTCAGCAGCCGGATCGGCCCGTCGGGCGCGGCGCCCGTGCGCGCGGTCACCACGGCCCGGACCGCCTCGGCGAGCGGCGTCGCGGGATCGCCGAGGTAGTCGGAGCGGCGGAAGCGGACGAGGCCGGGGCGGCGGGAGAGCAGCCGGCCGCCGAGCAGCCGCGGCAGCTCGTCGAGGTCGACGTACGCCATCGTCACGCGATGGCGCAGCTCGTGGCGCCGGAGCGCGAACCGCCGGTGGCGGATCGTGCCGTCGTAGACCGCGCTGTGGGTCACTCGCCCAGCCGCCCGGCGACGCGGATCGCGCTCACGACGCCGTCCTCGTGGAAGCCCCAGCCCCAGTACGCGCCGCAGTAGTGCGTCCGGTTGCGCCCCGAGATCTCCGCGTGGCGGCCCTGCGCCGCCGCCCCCGCCGCCGTGTACACCGGGTGCGCGTAGTCGATCGTGCGGATCGTCTTCGCGGGATCGATCGCCTCGGTCCGGTTCAGCGTGACGCAGAACTCGCGGTCGGCGGCCAGCGACTGCAGGCGATTCATGTGGTAGGTGACCGCCGGCGTGCCGGTCGGCTCGGCGAGCAGGTGGTAGTTCCAGCTCGCCCACGCGCGGCGGCGGCGCGGCAGCAGGCGCTCGTCGGTGTGCAGGACCGCCTGGTTGCGCTGGTACGGGAACGCGCCGAGCAGCTCGTGCTCGCGGTCGGTGGGGTCGGCGAGCATCGCCAGCGCCTGGTCGGCGTGGGCGGCGAGCACGACCTCGTCGAAGCGTTCGGGCGCGCCGCCGCGCGGCGTGACGGTCACGTGGTCGTCGTGGCGATGGATCGGCCGTGACCGGCGTCGCGAGCCGCAGCCGGTCGCGCCACGGGCGGATCAGCGCCTCGACGTAGCGGCGCGAACCGCCGCGGATCGTGCGCCAGCGCGGGCGGCCGCGGATGCCGAGCATGCCGTGGTTGTCGAAGAACTCGACCAGGAAGCGGGCGGGGAAGCTCCACATCTGCGCCGGGTCGGCCGACCACACCGCCGCCGCCTGCGGGACGATCAGGCGCTCGACGAACGCGCGCGAGTAGCCGCGATCGGCGAGCCAGCCGCGCAGCGACGGGTCCTCGCGCGACGCCAGCAGGTCGCGCGCCTCGCGGTTGAAGCGCACGAGGTCGGCGACCATCCGATGGAACCACGGCGTCACGAGGTGCGCGCGCTTGGCGAACAGGCCGTTCGGCGACGAGCCGTTGTACTCGAAGTCGCCCGCCTCGTCGCTGACCGAGAACGTCATGCTCGACGGCTGCCAGGCGACGCCGAGGTGCGCCAGCAGGCGCTCGAAGTTCGGGTAGTTGCGGTCGTTGAAGACGATGAAGCCGGTGTCGATCTCGTGCGTGGCCGCCTCGGTCTCGACCGTGACCGTGTTGGTGTGGCCGCCGGCGCGATCGCCGGCCTCGAACACCGTGACGTCGTGCGTGCGGTGCAGCAGGTGCGCGGTCACGAGGCCGGAGACTCCGGCCCCGACGATCGCCACCCTCATCGCGGGGTCGGTTCGTTGGCCATGTGGAGCTTGTTCGCTCGTGGCGCCTCGGCGGATCACATACTGATCCAGCTGGCGCGTTCGGGCGTATTGGCTGGTGATGATCACCGGCGCGCGACGCGGCTCAGGGAGACCGCTGGTCCTCCTGCACGCGCTGGGGACCGATCACCGTATGTGGGATCCGGTGCTCGACCGGCTGGCCGCCGAGCGCGACGTGCTCGCGCTCGACCTGCCCGGCTTCGGCGGCTCTCCCCCGCTCGACCACGGATCGCCGGCGGCGCTCGCTCATGCGATCACCGGGTTCCTCGCCGCGCGCGGCATCGAGCGCCCGCACGTCGCGGGCAACTCGCTCGGTGGCTGGGTCGCGCTCGAGATGGCCGCCGCCGGCCGCGCGGCATCGGTGACCGCGATCGCGCCGGCCGGGCTGTGGGCGGAGCCGCTGATGCCCAAGCGCAGCCCGGTGCGCGCGGTCGCCCGCGTGCTGCTCCCGGTGCTCGCGCCGCTGCTGCGCACGCGTGCGGGGCGGCGGGTGGCGTTCGCGGGCTCCGCCGCGTGGCCGGAGCGGATCCCGCCGGACGCGGCGCTGCACCTCGTGCGCGCCTATGCCACGTCGCCCGGCTTCCGCGACGCCAACGACACGATGCGGGCCGGGCGCTTCACGCAGCTCGACCGGCTGGCGATGCCGGTGACGCTCGCGTGGCCGGACCACGACCGGCTCGTCTCCCGGCCGCGGCGGCTGCCGGCCGGCGTGCGCAGCGTGGTCTTGAGCGGCTGCGGCCACCTGCCGACGTGGGATGACCCGGAGCAGGTCGCGCGCGTGCTGCTCGAAGGGAGCGCGGCATGACGCTGTGGGTGAGCGCCGTCGCGCTGCTCGCGGCGATGGTCGCGAGCTGGGGTCTCAGCCTGCGGCTGCGCGACGTCTCGATCGTCGACGTCATCTGGGGCCCGGCGTTCGTGCTGGTGGCCTGGATCGCGTTCGCGCTCGGCGACGGGGACCGCGGCCGGCGCGCGCTGGTCGCCGCGCTGGTGACGATCTGGGGCCTGCGCCTGGGCGCGCACCTGCTCGCGCGCAAGCTGCGTGAGCGGCGCGAGGATCCGCGCTACGGCGAGTGGCGCCGGCGCCACGGCGACCGCTTCCCGCTGGTCAGCCTCGTGACGGTGTTCGGGCTCCAGGGTCTGCTCGTGTGGATCGTCTCGGTGCCGGTGCAGGTGTCGGCGGGGCTCGGCGATCCGCTGGGCTGGCTCGACTGGGCCGGGGCGGCGGTGTGGGCGGTGGGCCTGTTCTTCGAGGCGGTCGGCGACCGCCAGCTCGCGCACTTCAAGTCGAACCCGGCGAACCGCGGCACGGTGATGGACCGCGGGCTGTGGCGCTACACGCGCCACCCGAACTACTTCGGCGACTTCCTCGTCTGGTGGGGGCTGTGGCTGATCGCCGCGGCCGGCGGCGCCTGGTGGACGGTGGTCGGCCCGCTCGTGATGTCGGTGCTGCTCACCCGCGTATCCGGCAAGGACCACCTCGAGCGAACGCTCTCGGGGCGGCCGGGCTACGCGGACTACGTCCGCCGCACGAGCGGCTTCGTGCCGCTTCCGCCGCGCTCATAGGCGACACTGCTCGCGCACGTGCGCGTCACCACCACCGACTACCACACCGCCGGTGAGCCGTTCCGGATCGTCACCGAGGGCGTCCCCGAGATCGCCGGTGCGACGGTCCGCGAGCGGCGTGCGACGGCCGCCGCCTCGGACGAGGTCGAGGCCGTGCGCCGGCTGCTGTGTCACGAGCCGCGCGGGCACGCGGACATGTACGGCTGCTTCCTCGTCGAGCCCGACGACGACGGCGCCGACCTCGGCGTGCTGTTCTGGCACAAGGACGGCTACTCGACGGCGTGCGGGCACGGGACGATCGCGCTCGGCGTGTGGGCGGTCGAGTCGGGCCGCGTCGCGGCGCCGCGTGACGGCGAGGTCGACGTCACGGTCGACGTGCCGTCGGGGCGCGTCGTCGCGCGCGTCCGGCGGCGGGCCGGCGCGGTCGAGGCGGTCGCCTTCCGCAACGTGCCGTCGTTCGTGGTCGCGCGCGGCGCGCCGGCCGCGGGCGTCGAGGTCGACGTCGCCTACGGCGGCGCGATCTACGCGTCGGTGCCGGCGGAGCGGCTCGGGCTCAGCGTCGCGCCGGAGCAGCTGCCGCAGCTGATCGCCGCCGGCCGCGAGGTCAAGCGGGCGCTGGAGGGCACCGACGCGGCGCGCCATCCCGACGACGAGCGCCTCTCGGGCATCTACGGGACGATCCTGTACGACGAGCTCGGCGCCCTGCACCAGCGCAACGTGACGATCTTCGCCGACGGCGAGGTCGACCGCTCGCCATGCGGCTCCGGCACCTCCGCCCGCTGCGCACTGCTCGCCGCCGACGGCCTGCTCGGCGACGGCGAGATGCTGCGCCACGACAGCATCGTCGGCTCCACGTTCTACGCGCGCGTGCTCGGCACCACGCCGGAGGGTGTGCTGACTGAGGTCGAGGGCATGGCCTACCGCACCGGCGAGCACACGTTCACGCTCGATCCGCGGGATCCGCTTGGGACCGGCTTCGTCCTGCGGTGAGGGTCGGCGGCGCGGTCGGCGAACGTCAACTGCGCTGGGTGGGGGGCATAACTTGCCACTCGAGCGGGTCCCTTCGCGAGTGGCAGGTTGTGCTCCGTGGGCGTGCACTTCTTGCCACCCGATCGCTCGGTGGCGCCGAGTGGCAAGAAATGCACGCGCTCTCCGGTGCGAAATGGGACATTCGACGCGCCTCCGGGCGCCGCGTGTCCGAAAGTGCACGCCCGCGATGCGGATCGGCACACGCGCGCGACGCGCCGCGCCGATTGTCCCGACCTGCACCGCCCACACGGGGACCCCACCGCCCCACCCAGCCGCAGTTGACGTTTCGCGGTTAGGGCGCCCTACAAGGGGTCTGACCCCTGTTAGGCCGCCCTGTGCTGCGGTGCGGGTGCATAACTCGCCACGCGATGGGTCGCCAGATCGCCCGTGGTGAGTTGTGATCCGTGGCGGTGCACTTCTCACCACGCGATATCGGAGAGGCGTCGGTTGGTGAGAAGTGCACCACGCGCGCGGGGACCCCGCCGCCCTACCCAGCCGCAGTTGACGTTCGCGGTTAGGGCGCCCTACAAGGGGTCTGACCCCTGTTAGGGCGCCCGACGCCTCAGCGCGACGCGTTCAGGCTCGCCGCGGCAGCGGCCGATCCGGCGGCGAGGATCGCGCTCTCGAACGTGCAGGAGAGCATCGTGAAGCCGAGCTCGCGGAACGCAGGCGCCTGGTCGGCGCGCGCCATGTGCAGCGCCGCCGCCTTGCCGTGCCGCGCGGCCGCGGCGGCGACCCGCTCGGCCGCCTCGCGCAGTTGCGGCCCGTCGAGGTCCAGCTCGCAGCCGAGGTCGGCCGACAGGTCGGCGGGGCCCATCAGGAGCGCGTCGACGTCGTCGAGCGCTGCGATCGCGTCGGCCGCCTCGAGCGCGCTCGCGCGCTCGATCTGCACGATGCAGGCGACGCGCTCGTCCGCCCTGGCGCGGAAGTCGGGCCCCGCGGAGCCGTAGCGGTTGCCGCGCGAGAGCGGCGAGATCCCGCGCGTGCCGGCGTACCGGACGGCGCGTGCGACGCGCTCGGCCTCCTCCGGCGACGCGACCTGCGGGACGATCACGCCGTCGGCGCCGGCGTCGAGCATCCGGCCGGCCTGGATCGGGCCGTCGGGCACCCGCACGATGACTGCCGTGTGGCTGCCGGCGGCCTGGATCTGCGCGCGGCCAGCGCCCTCGTCGCCGGCGCCGTGCTCGAGGTCCACCACGACGACGTCGAAGCCGCTCATCGCGGTCACCTCGGCGCTGACCGGGGAGCCGAGATCGAGGAAGGCGACCGCCAGTGGGTCGCGCCGCCGCAGCCGCTCGCGTAAGCCGGTGAAGGTCATGGGCGCGTAGTCTGCCGACCGTGATCGCCTCGCGGCTGGCCGACTTCGGCACCACGATCTTCACCGAGATGTCCGCGCTCGCCGAGCGCACCGGCGCGATCAACCTCGGCCAGGGCTTCCCGGACGAGGACGGGCCGCCGGAGATCCTGGACGCGGCCGAGGCGGCGATCCGGGCCGGCCACAACCAGTACGCGCCGCTCGCCGGCGTACCCGCGCTGGTGGCGGCGATCGCCGAGCATCAGGAGCGCTTCTACGGGCTCGAGGTCGACCCGGCGGCCGGCGTGCAGGTGACGTTCGGGGCGACCGAGGCGATCTCGTCGGCGCTGCTCGGGCTGCTGGAGACGGGCGACGAGGTGGTCGTGTTCGAGCCGCTCTACGACTCGTACGCGGCCGGCATCGCGATGGCCGGCGCGCGCCGCCGGGTCGTCACGCTGCGGCCGCCGCACTGGTCGTTCGAGCCGGACGAGCTGGCTGCGGCGGTGAGCCCGCGCACGAGGCTGCTGCTCCTGAACTCGCCGCACAACCCGACCGGCAAGGTGTTCTCGCGCGCCGAGCTCGAGCTGGTGGCCGATGTCTGCCGCGAGCACGACCTGGTGGCGGTGACCGACGAGGTGTACGAGCACCTCGTGTTCGACGGTGCCCACGTGCCGCTCTCGACGCTCGACGGCATGGCCGAGCGCACGATCACGATCTCCTCGCTGGGCAAGACGTTCTCGGTCACGGGCTGGAAGATCGGGTGGGCGACCGGACCGCCGGCGCTCGTGGGTGCCGTGCGCGCCGCGAAGCAGTACCTGTCGTTCGCGGGCGGCACCCCGCTCCAGCATGCCGGCGCGGCCGCGCTCGCCCTCGGCGACGAGTTCTACGCCGCGCTCGCGACCGGCCTGAAGGCCCGGCGTGACCAGCTGTGCGCCGGCCTCGAGGCGGCCGGGCTGGAGCCGCTGCGGCCGGCCGGCACGTACTTCGTGAACGCGCGCGTGGAGGGCGACGGCGCCGCGTTCTGCCGCGAGCTGCCGGCTCGCGCCGGCGTCGTCGCGATCCCGACCGCGGTGTTCTACGACCACCCCGACGTGGGCCGCTCGCTCGTCCGGTTCGCGTTCTGCAAGCGCGAGTCGGTGATCGCCGAAGCCGCCGCGCGGCTGGCCGGCGCCCGCGCCAGCGTCTCCTAAAACGCTTGTCGCACCGCCCTCGGCACGCTATCGTCGCACGATATGGCAAACGCTTTCCAGTCGGAGCTGGAGGCGCCCGCCGGGGCCCGCACGATCGGGATCGTGATGAACGGCGTGACCGGGCGCATGGGCACCAACCAGCACCTCGTGCGCTCGATCGTCGCGATCCGCAACCAGGGCGGCGTCGCCGCCGGGCCGGGGCAGGTGCTGTGGCCGGAGCCGCTGCTCGTCGGCCGCGACGAGCGCAAGCTGCGCGCGCTCGCCGCCGCGCACGGGCTCGAGGCCTACACCACGGATCTCGAGTCCGCGCTGGCGGACCCGGACTACGAGGTGTACTTCGACGCGCAGGTGACCAGCCGCCGCGAGCCGGCGGTGCGGGCCGCGATCGAGGCCGGCAAGCACGTCTACTGCGAGAAGCCGATCACCGAGGACCTCGACGGCGCGCTCGCGCTCGCGCGGCTCGCTCATGACGCCGGCATCAAGCACGGCGTCGTCCAGGACAAGCTCTTCCTCCCCGGGCTCCGGACGCTCAAGCGGCTGCTCGACGGCGGCGCGCTCGGGCGCGTGCTGTCGGTCCGCGGCGAGTTCGGATACTGGGTGTTCCCCGGCCCGGACCCCGCGCCGCAGCGGCCGTCGTGGAACTACCGCGCCGAGGACGGCGGCGGCATCGTCGCCGACATGTTCTCCCACTGGCGGTACGTGCTCGACGAGCTGTTCGGCTCCGTGCGCGGCGTGTTCGCGCTCGGCGCCACGCACCTCCCGATCCGGCACGACGAGCACGGGCAGCCCTACGACGCCACCGCGGAGGACGCGGCGTATGCGATGTTCGAGCTCGACGGCGGCGTGATCGCGCAGCTCAACTCGTCCTGGTGCGTGCGCGTCGACCGCGATGAGCTGTTCGAGCTCCAGGTCGACGGCACCGAGGGCACGGCCGTCGCCGGCCTGCGCGACTGCCGCCTGCAGCCGGCCGCCGCGACGCCGCGAGCGGTGTGGAACCCCGACCTGGCAGATCCGATCGAGCACCGCGCCGCCTGGCTCCCGGTGCCGGGCGAGGATCCCGACAACGCGTTCAAGGTGCAGTGGGAGCAGTTCCTGCGCCATGTGGCCCTCGACGAGCCGTTCCCGTGGGACTTCCGGGCCGCCGCCCGCGGCGTGCAGCTCGCCGAGCTCGGCATGCGGTCGTGGCAGGAGCGGCGCTGGGTCGAGGTGCCGGAGCTGTGACGGCGACCGCCACCGCATCGCTGCTCCTCCCGCGCGCGGGCGGGCAGCTGGAGCCGTACGCGCCCGGCGAGCCGCAGGCGTTCGAGGCCGGCGCCACCCCGGCGGCGTCGCGCGTCGCGTTCGCCGCCGCCCACGTGGTCGCCGACCCGCTCAGGTGCGAGCCCGGCGGCCCCGCCGTGCTCGACTGGGAGGCGACGCTCGCGTTCCGCCGCCACCTCTGGGCGCACGGCCTCGGAGTCGCCGAGGCGATGGACACGGCCCAGCGCGGCATGGGTCTCGACTGGGAGGCCGCGCGCGAGCTGATCCGCCGCTCCGCGGCCGAGGCGCGCGCCTGCGGCGGCCGGCTGGCCGCCGGCGCCGCGACCGATCAGGCCGCGCCACGCTCGGTCCGCGAGGTCCGCGCCGCCTACGAGGAGCAGTGCGCGTTCGTGGAGTCCGAGGGCGCGCAGGTGATCGTGATGGCGAGCCGCGCGCTGGCCGCGGTGGCGCGGAGCGCCGACGACTACCGCGAGGTCTACGACGTGGTGCTGGGGAGTCTCGAGCGGCCCGCGATCCTGCACTGGCTGGGCGACATGTTCGACCCCGCGCTGCACGGATATTGGAGCCCCGCCCACCCGGACGACCTCGACGAGGCGACCGAGGTGCTGCTCGAGATCGTCACCGCGCACGCCGACCGCGTCGACGGCGTGAAGGTCTCGCTCCTGGACGCGGACCGCGAGATCGCGATCCGGCGCCGCCTGCCGGAGGGCGTGCGGCTGTACACCGGCGACGACTTCAACTACCCGGCGCTGATCGCGGGCGACGAGCAGGGCCACAGCGACGCGCTGCTGGGCATCTTCGACGCGATCGCCCCGGCGGCCGGGGCGGCGCTGCACGCGCTCGACGGCGGCGACCGAGCCGCGTACGACCGCATCCTCGCCCCCACCCTGCCGCTGGCGCGGCGCCTGTTCGAGACCCCCACCTTCAACTACAAGACCGGCCTCGTATTCCTGGCCTTCCTCAACGGCCACCAGGAGCACTTCCGGATGGTCGGCGGGCAGGAGAGCGCGCGCTCGGTCGTCCATCTCGCCGACCTGTTCATGCTCGCCGACCGCGCCGGCCTGCTGCGCGACCCGGCACTCGCGATCGCCCGCATGCGGCAGGTGCTCGCGCTCGCGGGGATCGCGTGATCGACCCGGCGAGACTCAGCCTCAACCTCATCACGGTCGATCACTGGAGCCTGCCGGAGGCGGTCGAGCGGTGCGCGGCCGCCGGGATCGGGACGGTCGCGCCGTGGCGGCACAAGGTCGCCGAGACCGGGCCGGCGGAGAGCGCGCGCCTGATCCGCGACGCCGGCCTGGCCGTGTCGAGCCTGTGCCGGGGCGGGTTCTTCACCGCCCCCGATGCGACCGACGACAACCGCCGCGCGGTCGAGGAGGCGGCCGAGCTCGGCGCGCCCGTGCTCGTGCTCGTCTGCGGCCCGCCCGTGGACGGCGACCTCGCCGGCGCGCGCGCGACGATCGCCGCCGGGATCGAGCGCCTGCTGCCGTTCGCCGCCGACCACGGCGTGCGGCTGGGGATCGAGCCGCTGCACCCGATGATGGTCGGCGAGCGCTCGGCGATCGTGACGCTCGGCGAGGCGCTCGCGCTCGCGCGCGGCTTCGGCGACCCGGCGGTCGGCGTCGTGGTCGACGCCTACCACGTGTTCTGGGATCCGCGCCTGAGCGACGAGCTGGCCGCCGCGACCGGCCTGATCGCCGGCTACCACGTCTCCGACTGGCTCGTCCCGACGCCCGACCTGCTGGCCGGCCGCGGGCTGATGGGAGACGGGATCATCGACCTGCCGCAGATCCGCGCGCTGATCGACGGCGCCGGCTACGACGGCCCGATCGAGGTCGAGGTCATCAACCCGGCCCTCGCGACGGTGCCCGGCGACGAGCTGCTTGCAGACATCGCGGTGCGGTTCAGCCGCGGATAGACTCGGCCCCGGCTGAGCCGGGACATGACCAACCCAGCATCGCGCGCTGCCGGGCTCGCTGCGATCGTCGCTGTGATCGCGGCGTCGGGAGCCATTGTCCCTCGCCACGCTGCCGCCGATCGCGCTGCGATGACGGCGGCCAAGATCGCGTCGACGCCGCGCTGCTTCGGTGCCGCGGCTCGCGACCGCAGGCACCCGTGTAGGAACCGCCGGCTGCGCTTCATGGTGAGGCCGCGGCCGAGCATCGCGCAGATCACGCCGAACGCTCCGTGCGAGCGGGTGAAGCGCTTCGGCCCCGTGCATCCGTGCGCGTTCGGCGCACGCCGCGCCAAGGCCGTCGACACGATCGCCCTCACCGGCGACAGCCATGCGTCGCACTGGCGAGCGGCGGTCGAGGTCGCCGCAGACGCCAAGCGCTGGCGCGGCCTGTCGATCACGAACGGCATCTGCCCGGTGTCGAAGACGCCCTGGCTCCTCCCCGAGCCCGAGCGGAGCCAGTGCGCCCGCTGGAACCGTGCCGTCCTCGCCTGGCTCTCCAGGCACCCGGAGATCACGACCGTGTTCCAGTCGCAGATCGTCAGCCACCG
This sequence comes from uncultured Solirubrobacteraceae bacterium, assembly GCA_963806395.1. Lineage (GTDB taxonomy): Bacteria > Actinomycetota > Thermoleophilia > Solirubrobacterales > Solirubrobacteraceae > DASSUW01. Next base: position 122,908 of record CAWDYI010000002.1, read on the forward strand.
GAACGTGGGCGCGCGTCCCGGCGAGGACCAGTTCGCGGCCAAGGTGCGCGGCTACATCGAGGAGTGGAAGGCGTTCCCGCGCTCGGTCAGGCACATCATCGTGATCCGCGACGACCCGCGGACGAGCTACCTGAACGCGCGCTGCGTCATGCGGGCGCGTGCACAGCGGCGCCGCCCCGGGATCGCGTGCGCGGGGACGCGCGCCTGGGCGCTGCAGCGGGACCCGCTCGCAGCCGCCGCCAACCAGACGCGCTCGCGGCGAGTCCAGCTGATCGATCTCACCCGCTTCATGTGTGACGAGCGACGCTGCTTCGCCGTGGTCGGAGGCGCGCTCGTCCACAAGGACCAGAATCACCTCACGCGCGTGTTCGCCACGTCGCTCGGCCCGTACCTGCTCCGCCGCGTCAACCGGTTGAGCTCAACGTGGCGGCGCCAGCGCTGAGGCTCAGCCTCGGACGGCCGTGGTCGCGCGCCGGATGAGCCGGTGCGGGAGCACGACGTTCCCTTCGGC
>CAWDYI010000003.1:0-420552 GCA_963806395.1 uncultured Solirubrobacteraceae bacterium
CGCACGCCTCGCCGAGTTCGAGCGCCGAGCCGCGGCCGGGCCGGAGCAGCTCGACCGCCTCGCTCGCGAACAGGCCGAGGCGTCGGCCTCCCACGAACCGTCGGCCGACGCGGGCCGCATGGTCGCCGACCTCGATGCGGCCGCCGAGGCGCTGCGGCAGCGCACAGCGCCGCCGGTGAACGACGGCGGGCCGGAGCCGGCCGCGCCGGACGCCGAGCCAGAGCCTGCTGCGCCGGACGCCGAGCCGGAGTTCGAGTGGGGCGATGACGCGCAGGACGGCGAGCGCGAGCCGGTGGTCCCCGGTGTCGAGCCGGCGCGGCCGGCCGGCGACGAGGGGCGGGAGCGCTCCTGGGGCCCGCCCAGGCGCGCGCCCTCGGAGGACGAGCAGGAGGCGGCCGAGCCGCCCGCACCTGACGCCGAGCCGCTCGTCGAGTCCGCGCCGCCGTCCGAGGGTCCCGCCGCCGCGGTCGCGCCCCCGCCGGCGCCGCCGGCGTCGCTGTTCGCGCCGCCCGTCCCGCCGGCGTTCGCGCCTCCGGCCGCCAAGCTCGTCGCGCCGCGGACCGCCGGGCCGGTGGTCGTGCCCGCGTCGCGGCCGCCGGCACGCGGGCTGATGGTCGGCTCCGCGCGGCGCGACTATCCCGTGCTGCGAGGCGCGATCGTCAAGTTCGCCCACGACGACCCGGTCCGCGCCGGCCGGCTGCTGGCGGCGCTGCTGCCGGCCCAGGGCGCGGCGATCGATGGGTCGCTCGGCTACGACCTGACGATCACCGGCACCGGGACGTTCGCGGTCTCGATCGCGGGCGGCCGCGCGTTCGCCGAGCCGATCGAGCGCCCCCGGCCCCGCGGCGAGGCCGAGTTCCACCTGAGCGGCGAGCCGCTCCTGCTGGCCGAGCTGCTGGCGGGCGTCGATCACCGGATCGGACGCTTCTTCGGGCCGGTCCGCGTGCGCGGGCGCAAGCGGCGGCTGAAGGCGCTGCGGGCGCTCCAGACGGGCGCCGTGACGTTGCCCGAGGCGGCGCGCGCGGGAGCGGCGCTCGATCCCGAGCTCGTGTACCGCACGTTCGCCTACGCGGTGCACCCCTCGTGGACCCGCGGGCACAATTTCACCGTCGCGCAGGCGATCACCGGCGGGGAGACGTGGTACCTGAGCGCGCGCGACGGCCTCGGCGTGACCGTCTCGACGACCGGCACCGAGCCGGACGCGACGGTGACCATGAGCCGCGCGACGTTCGACCGCCTCCTGCGCGGCGAAGGTGTGCCCAGCGGCGACCGCCCGCTGGTCCGCGGCGATCGTGACGCGGTCGCGCTCATGCGCGCGTGGACCGTGCGCGCTCAGGGCGCCTGAAAGTCAGAGCTCGGACGCGACGGTGCGGGCGAGGGCCTCGCCGCGATCCAGGTGGTCGACCAGCGCGGCCAGCGCGGCGCTCGCCGTTCCGGCGGCGAAGACGTCCATCAGGTGCTGGTGGTCGGCGACCAGCGCCGGCAGGTCGTCGGTCGCGCGATCGGCGACCGACAGCACGAGCCGGAGGTCCGTCAACGCGCCCTGTGCGGCACGCGTCAGGCGGCGCGAGCCTGCCGCCGCCACGATTGCCAGGTGGAACGCGATGTCCGCCTCCACGACCGCGCGCCCGTCGCCGGCGACTGCGGCCTCGCCCATCCGCTCGCACGCCGCGTGCAGCCAGCTGACGTCGACCGGGCGCCGTGCGAGCAGCGCCTCCAGTCCCGCCGCCTCGTACACGCGCCGCGCCGCGTAGACGTCGCGCAGGTCCTCCGGCGTGATCCGTGCCACCTCGACGCCGCGGTGCAGCGAGTGGACCACGAGGCCGTCGCGGGCGAGCTCGGCGAGCGCCTCGCGCACGGTCCCCGGCGCCGCTCCGGTCCGCGCGACGACCTCGGCCTCGCGCAGCGGCGCGCCGGGTGCGAACAGGCCGGACAGCAGCTCCTCGCGCACCGCTTCGGCGAGCGTGCTTGCGGCCGTCGAGCGCCTGATCGGCTGGACGCTCACTGGCCGGCGACCCTTCCAACCATCGTGCGACGTTAGTCGCGCCCGCTCGCGGGAGTCAAGAGCGGGCATTCGGAGAGGGCGCGAGCTACCGACCGCAGCGGCGGCCGAGAGCAAGCCCCACGCGCCGCGGTGAGGTCGCTCCATCCACGTACACGTCGAGCGGGATGCAGGCGGGGGCACGGGTCACGACGAAGCCCGACCAGAAGGTGACGGCCACCCGGCGGCGTGAGGCCCTGCCACGGCGGCAGGCGACGAAGGTCACGCTCCGGTAGCTGTCGCTCAGCTTCCTCTCGCCCTCCGGCATCGGCCCGTAGGCGAGCCCGGCGACCGTTCGCCCGCGCCGGGCGATCCGCAAAGTCACGGTATGCCCGGCCTTGACGAGCAGCGGGAACTTGTTGCCACCGAACGCACGGACCGTGATCGGGTCGGTGTAGGCGCCGCCGACGAGCACGAGCGGACCGACCACGAGGTTGTGCGGGTTTCTGAAGGCGCCCGGGAAGTCCGCCTCCGACCGCGTGGAACAGTCCTCCCGCGCATGCCTTGTCGTCGGCGCCGGCGAGGATGCCGGCGTGGCCGGCGCGGTCCCCGCGGCCGCTCTCGGCGAGGGCGTCCTCGACGACTCACCCGGGACGGAGAGCACGACCGCGACGGCCGCGGCGCCCGTCGCCAACGCGATCGCCGTGCCGATCCGGGACCTCATGCACCTACTACGCGCGTGGCGACGATGCGGTTCCTCCCAACGAGCGGGGCGTTCCTACGGTCTGTCTGGCGGGCTTCATAGTCTTGGCCGTCCCGTGACCACCGCCGGCTGCGCCCATCTCCACGTCCACTCCGAGTACTCGCTGCTCGACGGCGCGTGCAAGATCGACAAGCTCGCCGAGCGCGCGGCGAGCTTCGGGCAACCCGCGCTCGGGCTCACCGACCACGGTGTGATGAACGGCGCGGTCGAGCTCTACAAGGCGACCAAGCAGCACGGGATCAAGCCGATCGTCGGCCTCGAGGCGTACTTCGTCGACGACCACCGGTCACGCGACGGCAAGGTCGAGCGCAATCACCTGACGCTGCTCGCCGAGAACGACGAGGGGCTGCGCAATCTCGTCAAGCTCTCGAGCGCCGGGTTCCTCGAAGGTCTCCATCGCGGCAAGCCGGGCGTCGACCTCGAGCTGCTCGCCCGCCACGCAGACGGCGTAATCTGCTTGACCGGGTGCCTGGCGGCGCGCACGAGCCAGCGGATCCTCCAGGGCAAGCCCGACCATGCGCGCGCGCACCTCGACGAGCTTGTGCAGGTGTTCGGGCCCGAGGACGTGTACTTCGAGGTCCAGCGCAACGGTCTCGCCGAGCAGGAGCAGGTGAACGAGGCGATCCGCGGCTTCGCGACCGAGATGGGCCGCCCGCTGGTCGCGACGGCCGACGTCCACTACCTGCGCAAGGAGGACTACCACCACCACGCGGCTCTCCTCTGCGTGCAGACGAAGTCGACGCTCGCGCAGCCGAAGATGAGCTTCGACACGAACGAGTTCTTCCTGAAGTCCACGGACGAGATGGCGGAGTCGTTCGCCGACATGCCCGAGGCCGTCGCCTCGACGATGGAGATCGCGGGCCGCTGCAACGTCGAGATCGAGCTCGGCAAGCAGCTGATCCCGCGCTTCGACTGCCCGGACGGCAAGACCGAGAAGGACTACCTGCGCGAGCTGGTGCTGGAGGGCATGCGCGGGCGCTACGGCGATCCGCCGCCGGCCGAGGCGGTCGAGCGGATGGAGATGGAGCTCGGCGTCGTCGACAACATGGGCTTCAACGCCTACTTCCTGATCGTGTGGGACTTCGTCCGCTTCGCCAAGGAGAACGGGATCGCGGTCGGCCCGGGCCGTGGCTCGGCCGCCGGCAGCCTGGTCGCGTACTGCCTCCAGATCACGGACGTCGACCCGCTCCGCTACGACCTGCTGTTCGAGCGCTTCCTGAACGCCGAGCGCGTGTCGATGCCGGACATCGACATCGACTTCTCGGTGCGCGGCCGCGAGCGCGTGATCCGGTACGTGACGGAGAAGTACGGCACCGACCGCGTGGCGCAGATCATCACCTTCGGGAAGATGTTCCCGCGCGCGGCCACGCGCGACGCGGCGCGCGTGCTCGGCCATGACTACGGCGCGGGCGACCGGCTGGCGAAGCTGATCCCGGACCCGATCATGGGCCGACCGCCGAGCTTCGACGACTGCCTCGCGCCGGGCACCGAGCTCGCGGCCGAGTACGCGAAGGACCCGACGGCGAAGCAGATCGTCGACGTCGCGCGCGGGCTCGAAGGGATCGTCCGCAACGCGTCGATCCACGCCGCAGCGGTCGTGATCTCCGACCGCCCGCTGACCGACATCGTGCCGCTCCAGCTCGCCGACGCGGGCACGGCCGAGGACGGCCAGAAGGCCTACCGCACCGTCACCCAGTACTCGATGAAGCCGATCGAGGAGATCGGCCTGTTGAAGATGGACTTCCTCGGGCTGCGGAACCTCGACGTGATCGAGGACACGCTGGCGATCATCGAGCGCTCGACCGGCAGCCGGATCGACATGACGGCGCTGCCGCTCGACGACACGAAGACGTACGAGATGATGGCCCGCGGCGACTCGATCGGCGTGTTCCAGTTCGAGTCCGAGGGCATGCGCGAGGCGCTGAAGAAGGTCGGGCCGGACGAGTTCGAGGACCTGGTGGCGCTCAACGCGCTGTACCGGCCGGGCGCGATGGACCAGATCCCGACGTACGCGCGCGGTAAGCGCAATCCGGACACGATCACGTACGTCGACGAGCGCCTGCGCCCGATCACGGAGCCGACCAAGGGCGTGATCCTGTACCAGGAGCAGTCGATGCAGATCGCGAAGTCGATCGCCGGCTTCTCCGGCCCGCGCGCCGACGATCTGCGCAAGGCGATCGGCAAGAAGAACCGGGCCGCGATGGCGAAGCTGCAGCCGATGTTCATCGAGGGCTGCCGGGCGTCAGGGACGTCGGAGGACGTGATCGAGTGGCTGTGGACGGTCAACGAGCGGTCCGCGGACTACTCGTTCAACCGCTCGCACGCGGCCTGCTACGGCCTGATCGCGTACCGCACCGCGTGGCTGAAGGCGAACTACCCGGCCGAGTACATGGCCGCCCTGATCTCGTCGGTGATGGACACGAAGGACAAGGTGCCGTTCTTCGTCAACCAGGCGGAGAGCATGGGCATCGAGATCCTGCCGCCGGACGTCAACAAGTCCGACCACGAGTTCATGGTCGTCGAGGGCAACATCAGCTTCGGGATGGACGCGGTGAAGGGCGTCGGCTACGCCGCGGTCGAGGCGATCAAACGCGCCCGCGAGGAAGACGGGCCGTTCACGAGCCTGTGGGAGTTCTGCGAGCGGGTCGACTGCCGCGCGGTCAACAAGCGAGCGATCGAGGCGCTGATCAAGTGCGGCGCGTTCGGCTCCACGGGCGCGACGCGGCGCGGCATGCTCGACGTGCTCGAGGCCGCCCAGGGCGCGGGCCAGAAGGCGCAGCTGGACGCCCAGATCGGCCAGGGCTCGATCTTCGACCTCGGCGGCCTCGGGGGCGATGACGGAGCGAACGGCAGCGGCGCGTTCGCGCCCGCGTACCCGGCGATCCCCACGCACGAGTACGAGCGCCAGGAGCTGCTCGCGATCGAGAAGGAGTCGATCGGCCTGTTCATCACCGAGCACCCGCTCAAGCGGGTGCGCGAGGCGCTGCGGATGAAGGCCGACTGCAGCTGCGCCCAGGTGATGGACCAGAAGGACGGCGACTGGGTGAAGATCGGCGGGATGATCACCGAGTCCAAGAAGATCCGCACGCGCACCGGGTACGCAGATGATGTTCGCCACCGTCGACGACATCGACGGCAGCGTCGAGATCGTCGTGTTCGAGAAGACGCTGGCGGCGGTCGAGCAGATGCTCGAGGCCGACGAGATCGTGCTGGTCCGCGGGCGCGTCGACCACAAAGAGGCCGGCAAGAGCTGCATCATCGTCCAGGACGTCGAGCGGTTCGACCCTTCCGACGCTGAGATCGACAAGGCCAAGGAGCAGGTCGCCCGCATGGTGGCCAACGCGGTCCCGAACGACGTTCGGCTGCGCGTCGACGCCGCTCGCCTCCAGCCGGCGGTGATCGAGGAGCTGCGCGACCTGTTCGAGCGCTATCCCGGCGACCAGCAGTTCGTGCTCGAGATGCACACACGCGCCGGCGTGCGCTGCCTGAGGTTCGGCGACGGCTTCAAGGTCGCGGGCCGCGACGCGGGCCTCCAGTCCGAGTTGCGCAACCTGCTCGGCCCGGCGATGGCGGTGGCCCGAGCCGCTGCGTGACCGGCGCCGCGCGCGTCGCCGTCGTCGGCCCCGGCGCGATCGGTGCTGCGATCGCCGCCGCGATCGGCCGGCGGGCGGGCACCGACCTGCTCCTCTGCGGCCGGACGCCGCTCGAGCGCCTGGTCGTCGAGCACGACGATGGCGAGCGGGAGGTCGTCGCCGGCCCGGTGCTCACCGATCCGGAGGCGGTGACAGGCCCCGCGGCGTTCGTCTTCCTCGCCGTCAAGGCGCACCAGACGGAGTCGGCGGCGCCGTGGCTGCGGGCGCTGTGCGATGAGGGCACCGTCGTCGTCGTGCTCCAGAACGGGGTGGAGCAGCGCGCTCTCGTCGGCCCACACGCTCGCGGCGCCGCGGTCGTGCCGACGGTCATCTGGATGCCCGCGGAGGCGACAGCGCCAGGCCACGTGCGCGTCCGCGACGAGCCGCGCCTCACGTTGCCCGACGAGTCTGCGGCCCGCGCCGCGGGCGAGTTGTTCGACGGCTCGCGCATGCGCATCCAGTACCTCGACGACTTCGTCACCGACGCCTGGCGCAAGCTCGCGGCCAACGCGGTCGCCGGCCTGATGGCCCTCAGTGGCCGCCGCGCCGCCATGTACCGCCGCGACGACGTGCGCCGGCTCGCCCGAGCGCTCGCGGCCGAGTGCCTGGCCGTCGCGCGTGCCGAGGGCGCCGACCTCCCGGACGCGGTGGCCGACGAGATCGTCGACTGGTGCGCAGCGCTGCCCGGGGATCTCGGCACGTCGATGCTGTTCGACCGCGAGGCGGGCCGCGCGCTCGAGTGGGACGCGCGCAACGGCGTCGTCGTCCGGCGGGGCGCCGTACACGGGGTTCCGACGCCGGTCAGCGACGTGATCGTGCCGCTGCTGGCCGCGGCCAGTGGCTGATGGGGCGGCGGGAGGATCGCCGCGGTAAGCGGTGTTGGCGGGGCCGGCGTAAAGGTCAACTGCCGCATTAAGGGGTGGTGCGGTGCGTTTGTGGACACTCGACGCTTTGGGCGGCGCGTGTGTGCTGGATTGCATCGCCGGCGAGCACTTTGGGACACGCTCGGGCCAGGCGCGTTTGGTTGTCCCGAAATGCACGCTCCGGCGCGCATAACTCACCACGGGACGAGCCGCCGCGCACGCGTGGCGAGAAATGCACCGCCACGGATCACAACTCACCACGCCCCGCGCGAGACCCCATCGCGTGGTGAGTTGTGCACCCTGACCAGCCGCCGAAGCCGCCAACTTCCCCACCCAGCGCAGTTGACGTTCGTAGGGCCCGCCGTCACCCCCGAGCGGCCAGCCCCTCCTCACGCAGCTTCCACGCGTTGTCGATGTCGGCGCGATCGACCGCCTTCCCCGAAGCACCCGGGCCCTCGAAGATGCACGCCAGCCCCTCGAACCGCGGCTCGGACAGGAACGCGGCGCACCCGACCCGGCCGAGCTCGCCGTCGCCGAGGTTGGCGTGGCGGTCTCGGTTGGAGCCGAGCTCGGTCATCGAGTCGTTCACGTGCAGGGAGCCGAGCCGGTCGAGCCCGACGACGCGGTCGAACTCTTCCACCACGTCGCTCAGCCCTTCCGCGGTGCGGATGTCGTAGCCACTCGCCAGCAGGTGGCAGGAATCCAGGCATGCGCCCAGCCGCGGACCGCCGCCCGCGCCCTCGATCAGCGTCGCCAGCTCCTCGAACGTGCGCCCGAGCGTGCCGCCGGCGCCGGCGGTGTTCTCCAGGTGCAGCGCGCAGTCCTCCGACTCCTCCAGCGCCTCGGCGATCGTGGCGGCCGCCCGGTCGAGGGCCGCGTCGACCGCGCCGCCGTGCTTCAGCGCCGATCCGGGATGCAGCACGACGGAGACCGCGCCGAGCGCTGCCCCGGCGTGCAGCGACGCGATCAGCGACGTCAGCGACTTCGAGCGGATCTCGGGGTCCTCGGACGCGCAGTTGAGCAAGTAGACCGCGTGGATCGTCAGAGCGTCGATGTCCGACGCGTCCATCGCCTCGTGGAACGCGGCCACCGCGTCCTCCTTGTAGACGGTCGGCTTCCAGGCGCGCGGGCTCTGGTTGAAGATCTGGATCGCGCGGCAGTTGCGCTCGAGACCGCGTTCGACCGCGTTCGCCGGGCCGCCGGCAGGGGAGACGTGTGCACCGATCAGCATCGGGGCGGGCATGGTAGATGACGGATCGGGCGGCCCAATCGATCCCCCGCGTGCAGCCCCGCATGACATGCTTACGCCATGCGGGTACGGTTCCCCCCTTCGCCGACGGGGGCGCTTCACATTGGGAACGCAAGGACGGCCCTGTACAACTGGCTGCTCGCGCGCGGCCAGGGGGGCCAGCTTGTGTTGCGCATCGAGGACACGGATCGCGAGCGCAACACGCCTGAGAACGTCCAGGCGATCTTCGACGCGCTCGAGTGGCTCGGGATCGACTGGGACGAGGGGCCGATCAACCAGTCCGCCAACGCCGACCGCCATGCCGAGGTGGTCGAGCAGCTGATCGCCGGCGGCCACGCATACCGCAGCACGGCGGGCCCCGACGAGGTGAAGGCGTTCAAGGAGCGCCACGGCAACCGTGGCTTCCGCGCCGAGGACGAGGGCACCGGGGCGGTCCGGCTGCGCGTGCCGGACGAGGGCGCGACTGTGGTCAACGACGTCATCCGCGGCGAGAGCGCGTTCGAGAACGCCCTGCTCGACGACCTCGTGATCGCGCGCGCGGACGGCACGCCCGTCTACCACCTGGCCGTCGTGGTCGATGACGCCGACGCCCGCATCAGCCACGTCGTGCGCGGCGCCGACCACTACTCCAACACGCCCAAGCAGATGCTGATCCAGCAGGCGATGGGTGCGCCGACACCGGTGTACGCCCACCTGCCGCTGCTCCACGGACCCGACGGCAAGAAGCTCTCCAAGCGGCATGGCGCCACGTCCGTGCAGGACCTGCGCGCCGCCGGCTACCTCCAGGAGGCGGTCCTGAACTACCTCGCGCTGCTCGGCTGGGGCTTCGACGAGGAGACGACGTTCCACAGCGTCGCCGAGATGCAGGAGCGATTCAGCCTCGAGCGAGTCTCCAAGTCGCCTGCCGTGTTCGACGAGCAGAAGCTGCGATGGATGAACGGCCGATACGTGCGCGAACTCGACGTCGACGATCTGACCTCCCGCCTGGAGGCGCTGACCGGCCGCTCCGGCCTACGGGGCGCGGTCGAGATCTCACAGGACAAGATCTCCACCCTGGCCGAGTTCTGGCCTCTCACGCACTTCTTCTTCGACGGCCCGGCGGACGATCCGGCGGCCCGCGAGCGCGTGATCGAGGCGCCGGGCGGGCGTGAGGCGTTGACGGCCGCCAGGGCGGCATTGGAGGACGTTCCCGCGCCCTGGACACAGGAGGCCGTGGAGGCCGCGCTGACGGGTGCGGCCGACCAGATCGGGGTAAAGCGCAAGCACGTGTTCCAGCCTTTGCGAGTCGCGCTTACCGGTACGACCGTCTCACCGGGTATCTTCGAGACTGTCGCGCTGCTCGGGCGCGACGAAACCTTGGCTCGGGTAGACCATGCGCTCAACGGGAGGAAGGGGACGTGACGCGGCGCGAAGGCGGGGCTCGCGGCTCAACGATCCGTCCAGACCTGCCGATAGGGCTTGAAGGTCAGGCCGTGTCTGACCCGCCCTCCGATCACCCCTCTTCCGTGTCACCCGAAGACAGACTGATGCCCCCTACCGCAACCCCAGCCAGCACCGGTTCGGCGCCCCGCGAAGGGGGAGGCGCCCGCGAGCCCTATGCTGTCGTCGGCCGTGCTCGCAACGAGGGTCACGGTAAGCGTCTGACCGCTGCGTTCGAGGCGCTCGAGGTCTTCCCGGCGCTCGCCGAGTCGCGCAACCGGCTGCTCGCCATCATCTCCGAGGAGCGCCCGTCGACCGGCGAGGTCGTGCGTGCGATCGAGTCCGACGTCGCGCTCGTCATCTCGGTGCTCCGCCTCGCCAACGGTCTCGACTCGCCGCGGCGCGGTCAGGTCGAGTCGATCGTCGGCTCCGTCGAGGTGCTCTCACCGGAAGCGGTGCAGGCGCTGGCCGCCAACGCCGAGACATTCGAGTTCTTCGAGCGCGGCAAGACCTGGGACGCAGCGCCGGAGCGTTTCCGGCTGCACGCCGTCGCGGTCCAGCGCGCCGCCGACCGGCTCGCCGCCGCCTCCAGCTACGCGCACCGCGACCGGCTGCTGGTCACCGCACTGCTGCACGACGTCGGCAAGCTCGTGCTCATGCACGCCTACCCGGGCTATCCGCGCCAGGTCCACGGGCCGGCGCGCACGCCGGAGGAACGGCTGCACTACGAGCGCCGCGAGCTGGGCGTCGACCATGCTCTGGTCGGTGGCGTGCTCGCCCGCCGCTGGAACATGCCGAAGGCCGTCGCATCCGCGATCGAGCGCCATCACGCCGAGGACGCGCAGGGCGACGCCGCCTTCGTCCGCCTGGCCGACATGCTCGCGCACTACTCGCAGGGCTCGCCGGTGTCCTCCACCGAGCTGCTCAAGGCCGCTCGTGCGGTCGGCTTCGGCCCGAGCGAGCTGCGCGCGGTGCTCTACGACCTGCCGTACCCGAGCAAGGACCGCCCGCGCTCGGTCGAGCCGTGCCCGCTGTCCACGCGCGAGCTCGAGGTGCTCAAGCGGCTCTCCTCCGGCATGGTCTACAAGCAGATCGCGTACGAGCTGTCGCTCTCCACGAGCACCGTCCGCACCCACCTGCACAACATCTACGGCAAGCTGGGCGCGGTCGACCGCGCCCAGGCCGTGCTCCACGCCACCGAACGCGGCTGGCTCTAAGCCGTCTGCGCCAGCCGGCGCAGGATCGTGGTCGCCGTGTCGACGGTCGGTAGCCGGCGCGTGTCCTCCGCCACCTGCCGCGCCGCCTGGCGGTACGACGGATCGGTGATCAGGCTCCTGACGGCGTCCGTCAGCCCATCGGTGCCCGGCTCGAGCGCGATCCCGGCACCGAGCTCGGCGACCCGGCGCGCGTTGTAGGGCTGGTCGGCGAACAGCGGCAGCACCACCATCGGCACGCCCGCCGCAAGGCCGGCGCGCACGGTCCCGTAGCCGCCGTGGCAGACGATCGCCGCCGCATGCGGCATCACGTCGGCCTGCGGGACCCAGCGCGCGACGTGGACGCTCGGCGGGAGCGGCCCGAGCTCGCGCGGGTCGCGATCGCGGCCGACGGTGACGAGCACGCGCACCGGCAGCATCGCGAGCGCGTCGATCGCGTCGCGGTAGACGCCGGGGAAGTAGTCCATCGTCGGCGCGACGGAGCCGAACGTCAGGTACACCAGCGGCGCCTCGCCGTTCGGCCACCAGGCGGGCAGCGGCCGCGGCGGGTGGGCGTCGGGCTCGCGGAAGCGCAGTGCGTCGTCGCCCTCGGCCAGACCGGGATGCTCCATCGACGGCGGCGTGAGCGTGAAGTACGGCGTGTCGAGGAAGCGCTCGAGCTCGGGATCGGGCGCCAGGCCGAGGTCGGCGCGCACATCGTCGAGCGCGGAGGCGATCACGGGCCGGAACTTGAACGTGGCGGTGCGGAGGCTGATCCCCACGCACACGGCCGGCACGCCGGCGGCCTCCGCCGCGAGCGGCGCGGCGTTCTCGGTCTCCTCGAACATGACGAGGTCCGGGCTCCAGCGCTCGACGGCGTCGAGCACGTGCGGGTACGCGGCGCGGCTGTCGATGCGGATGAAGACGTCGCCGATCACGCGAGCGTTCGCGTCGTCGGTCGGGAGCCCGTCGGCCTCCGCGAAGATCTCCGCGCGCTTCTCCGGCGGCGGATCGGGGATCGGGTGATGGTCCATCCCTGCGGCCGCGATCATCGGGGCGGCGGAGCTCGGGGCGGCGACCAGGATCTCGTGGTTGTCTCTCAGGAGTGCCTTGGCAAAAGGTACGAGGGGGCCGAAGTGCCCGGCCCCCTTCCGGGTGCTGATCAGAATGCGCATAGGGAGCAACGACGCGCGCGGCGCCGGAACTATTCCCGGGCGGCAACGCGCGAGCGCGACCACAACGCGACGGCGATCGCCACGCCGGCCGCGTCGATCAACACGTCGACGGGCGAGCCGTGGCGCCCTTCCACGAACGTCTGGTGGAACTCGTCGCTGACGGCGTAGGCGAGCGTGATCGCGATCGCGGCAGCCGGACTGCGCAGGCCAAGTGCCCGGTACCAGAGCCACCACAGCACCCCGTAGGTCGCCATGTGGACGAGCTTGCGACCGATCGTGTCCCACACCCCGAGACCGGAGTTGAGGTCTTCCTGGGCCGACAGGAAGAAGATCACGCCCATCAGCGCGAGGGGCGGCCCGAAGCGGAAGAGGACGCGCATCGGCCGGTGATGGTGGCAGGATGAGGGGCGATGCTCTCGATCACGACGAAGTCCCCCTACGCGGTCCGCGCCCTCGCCGAGCTCGCCCGTTCCGGCGGCACTGCCCCAGTGCCGATCGGCGAGCTCGCGAAGCGACGCAACATCCCGGTCCAGTTCCTCGAGCAGCTGTTCGCATCGCTGCGGCGCGCGGGCATCCTGAAGTCCCAGCGCGGCGTCAAGGGCGGCTACACGTTCGCCCGCGAGCCGTCCTCGGTGACCGTCCTCGAGGTCGTCGAGCTGCTCGACGGCCCTCTCGGCGCCGGCGCCGAGTCGATCTTCGCCGACGCCGCCGAGGCCGCCCGCACGGTCCTCCGGAACGCCACGATCGCCGACGTGGTCGAGAGCGAGAACCGCGCCGCGGGCGCTCAGATGTACTACATCTAGGTCTCGAGCTTGTGGGCCCCGCGGCGGTGGGTCAGCCCGTCGAGCAGGATCTCGACCGGCGAGCGGCGGTTCGCCTGTTCGAGCTGCTCCCGGATCGCATGTACGTCGTTTGCGGCCTTGGAGGCCTTGGCCGCCGAGGTGACGGCGCGCCGGGCGACGGTGGCGGCCGTGCTACGGCGACCGACCGGCACGCCGAGAACTCTGCGACGGCGCAGCTTCAGCAGCCCGCGTCGCGGCGTGAAACGGGAGCCGAGCACCAATCCGCCGGCCAGGCCCGCTGCCGCCGCGCCGGCGGCGAGCGCGCCGGCCGGCGCCCGGCGCGCGGCTGCGGTGACCGCCCCGCCGGTCTTGGCGACCGCGCCGTTCGCGGCCGCGTTGCCCACCGGCTTCGATCGCGTGGTTGCCATGTCCTAGTCCAGGATCTTGCCGATGCGCTCGGCCTGGTCGCCGGCGCGCTCGAGGTCCTTCGAGACGTTCTTCGACGTCTTCGCGAACTGCTTGCTCGCCTGGCCGACGGACTTCGCGACGGACTTCGCGTCCAGTCCCGAGAGGCTCTTGCCCAGCGAGCGAGGAACCGGCACGCCGAGGACGGTCCGGCGGCGCGTGCGGCTCCTCAGCACCAGGCCGCCGGCGACTCCGGCCGCGGCCGCGCCGACGGCGACGGCCGGCCCCTTGGCCGTGCTCGCCACCTGCTTGATCGTCCCGGTCACGCGAGCGACGTTGCCGCTGCCGTTGGTCGACGCCGTCTTCGCGCGGCTCGGGCTGCTGCGCTTCGCCGTGCTCGACGGCGCGCGCTTCTTGGCGGCGGTCGAGCGGGCGGAGCCGTTGCGCGCGCTGGACGAGCGTGACGCGCTCGCGCTCTTGCGCGCGGTAGCGGACTTGCTGCCCGAGGCCTTCGTCGAGCTGCTCGACGGTTTGCGGCCACTGCCTTGCTTGGTGTTGGCCATCTCCCCCACCTTTCGTCTCCGAAGGGTTCCGGGTGTTGGTCCTACCCACATGCAGCGGCGGAAATGCGGGGGCAAGCCCGTGCAAGCGGTGGTCCAGCGTGCAGAGCGGGTCGACTAGCCGGGCTCCGCTGCCATCGGCGGCCCGATCACGGCCATGCCAACCTCGGCGCCGATGCTGCGAAGCTGGCCGGGGTCGACGGCGCCGGCGGGCAGCGCGGCGAAGCGGTCGAAGAAGCGCTCCATGCCGGAGGGCGTGAAGAGCACAAGGATCCGCGCGGGCGTCTCGCCGGCGTTCTGAAAGCAGTGCGGCGTCCCCCGCGGGACGACCACGAACGTGCCGGCGGGCGCGGCCGCGAACTGGTCGCCGAGTCGGAACCGGAGCTCGCCGCCGAGCACGTACCACGCCTCATCCTCGGCGCCGTGGACGTGCAGCGGCGGCCCGTCTCCGGGGGCGATGACGTTCTCGAACGCCGTGAGGGCCCCGTTGGTCTGCTCGCCCCGCACCTTGAAGGTCAGCGGCCCTCCGGCCGGGCCCTCGATCGTGTCGCCCTCGCCGGGTCCCACCGCGATCGGGTCTGTTCCTGGCATCGTCGTTTCCCCTCGTCTGTCGGTCGCGCGATCCTATGGTCCGGCTAGCCTGAGCGTGCCGTCATGCGCGCTCTGCCCGTCCTCGTGCTCGCCTGCCTCGCCTTCCCTGCGGCGGGCTGCGGCGGCGACGGCGAAGAGCCGCGGGTGCAGGCGCCGCTTCCGCTGGTGCAGCTCGACGTGACCGCGCCGGATGACATGACGACGGTGCGGACCGGGGCGGTCGAGGTGCGAGGCACCGTGACTCCCGCGGGCGCGGCCGTGAAGGTGCTCGGGCGGCCGGCTACCGTCAGCGGCGGTGGGTCGTTCTCGGCTCGCGTGGCGCTCGAGCCCGGCGACAACGTGATCGATTTGATGGCGACAGCTCGTGGGCGGACGCCCGCGATGACGGCGTTCCGGGTGACCCGCGAGGTGCCGGTCGAGGTGCCCGACCTGGATGGCCTCGAGGTCGCCGCCGTCGAGGTGCGGCTCGGCGCCGCCGGGCTGGGCGTGGACGTCGAGCGCGGCGGTGGGCTGCTGGAGGAGCTGCTGCCCGGGGAGCCGGCCGTCTGCGAGCAGGATCCGGAGCCCGGTACGAAGGTGCGCCGCGGCACCACCGTCCACGTGATCGTCGCGAAGAGCTGCTGAATCAGGTCTTCGGCTCGGCGGCGATCAGCTGGATCCGGGCGTCGCCGCGCTCGCGGATCACGCCGAACACGATCCGGCCCTCGTACGGATCGCCTTCATCGCGGTCCACCGTGTAGTTCCCGCTGGCGCGGCCCGCGCGGCCGCCGGACACCTCGAGGTCGTCGAGCTCATAGCCGCCGACCTTGCCGTCGAACTGCCGTGTGTACTGGTCGACCACCTCGTCGCGGCCGCGGCTCGCGCCCCCGGGGAGGATGCGCCGGACGTCACGGGCGAGCGTCCTGCGCAGCGCGGCCGGGTCCTCGGCGGCATAGGCATCCGCGAACGCCTGCGCCGCGTCACGCACCTCGCCCTCCGTCAGCGGGCCCGTCGCCGTCAACGAGCCGCCAGGGTCGTCGAACACCTGGCCCGCGAGCAGGCCGAGCGCGACGAGGGAGAGGAACGCCGCGACCGCAACGGCCGCCCGTGCGGGCCAGCGGCGCGGGCGGACGACGCGTACGGCCGCGGCCGGAGGCGCACCGCCGAGATCGCCGGCCGGGTCCGGGCGGCGGCCGCCGTCGAACGCCGTCTCCGGCTCCTCGCGGTGCGAGTCCGGATCCCACGAGGTCACGCCGGTCGCGTCGGGCTCAGGCGGCAGCACGGCGGTCGCGTCGCCGTTCCCCGAGCCGTGGTCGGTCGGCGCCGCCGGGCCGATCGCGACGCTGCGCTCGGACTCCGTTACCGGCTCGCCACGGGCCGCGGCGAGCGCCGCGCGGCCGAGGTCGCCCGCCGACGGGTAGCGCTGCTCGGGATCCTTGGCCAGCGCGCGTGCGATGACGCGGTCGAACTCACGCGGGGCGCCGCGCTCGGTCGGCATCGGCGGCGCGTCGTGCAGGTGGGCGAGCATGGTGGCGGGCACCGTCCCGTGTGCGAACGGTGGCCGGCCGGTGAGGGCGGCGAACAGCACGCATCCGAGCGAGTACACGTCGGCGCGTGCGTCGGTGCGCCCGCCGCGCAACTGCTCCGGCGAGCAGTACTCGACGGTCCCGATCCACTGTCCCGACTCGGTCAGGTGGGTGTCCGAGCCGGCCAGCCGCGTGAGGCCGAAGTCGCTCAGGTACGCGTGGTCGTCCGCCAGCAGCACGTTGGCGGGCTTGACGTCGCGGTGGACGAGCCCGGCGGCGTGGGCGGCGTCCAGCGCGGCCGCGACCTGCGCGACCAGCTGCGCCGCCCGCTCTGGCTCGAGCGAGCCGACATCGCGCAGCAGCTTGTGCAGGTCCGTGCCCCCGACGTACCGCATGACGAGGTACAGGAATCCGTCGTACTCGCCCGCCGCGTAGACGGGGATCACGTTCGGGTGGTCGATCGCCGCCGCCATCCGCGACTCGCGCTGGAAGCGCTCGCGGAACGAGCTGTCACCGGCGCGATCGGGCATCAGCAGCTTCAGCGCGACGGGCCGGCCGAGGCTCAGCTCGGTCGCGCGATACACCACGCCCATGCCGCCGCGACCGGCGACCGCTTCGATGCGGCAGCCGGCGAACTCGTCGCCTGGTTCTAGCTCGGCCACGCAAGGATTGTGACGCGGATGCCTGCGGGTACCCGCAGCGACATGGATCTCGGGAACCCTGCCTCCTTATCTGTGCAGGGCCCAGGCGTCAAGCGCGGGTCCGGTTGTGTGGTTGCAACTGTCGCGGGCGTCTGGTGGCGCGTGCGGGCGGTTTGCTGTGCGGGTTATGTGCGCGCGGGCGCCCAGCCTTATCTCGGTCCGCGGCCCGGGTTGGCGCCGGGCCGGCGACATGATGGTTGATGGGGTGATCCCGCTGGGGAAAGCGTTGCGGCCGCTCGGTCTATCAGGGCCGTCCACGCGGACGTGGCGGCAGGAGCATGGGAGGAGCCGGCCGCGGCGCATCGGTGTCAGTGAGGGCTGCGCGCGCATGACCGACTTCACGCCGGTTGCAGCGCCTCCTCGCCGAGTTCGCGCAGCGTGTGGTAGCTGCGCTTGAGCAGCTTGCGGGCGATCGACAGGCACGCGCGATTGGCGCCCAACCGCTCCGCCGTCTGCCGGTAGTAGTCGCGGTCGGGACTGCCGGCGCGCGCCGCCGATTGCGCGGCCTCGAACAGCGCCCACCGCAACGCGGGCGGCCCCTGGCGCGACAGGTGGCCGGGGGCGCGGCGCATGTCGGACTGGTGGACGGTGATGTCCAGGCCGCCGTAGCGGACGGCGTCGCGCGAGGAGGAGAACCGCCGCGCGTCACCGAGCTCGGCGAGGATCGTCACGGCGATCAGCTCGCCGATCCCGAAGTGGCGCATCAACGCTCGACACCCCGGCTGGCGGCGCGCATAGGCGCGCAGCTCGCGCGTCAGCGGCGCCAGCTGGACATCGACCGCTTCGATCATCGCCAGCGCGACCGTGACCTGCTCGCGCGCGCCTGTCGGCAGCGGCTGGGCGGCGAGCCACTGCTGCCCCTCGCCCGTCATCAGGTTGCGGCGCTGCGGGCAGCCGTGGTGATAGAGCACCGCCTGGATGCGCTGCTGCCACTCGCCGCGCTGCGCCGAGAGCGTGTGCCGCAGCCTCACCCGCGCGCGCAGATCGAGGATGTGCTCCGGTGCGATCCACGACTCCGGCAGCCGACCGATCATCAGCAGCTCGCGCAGATGCCGGGCGTCCGCGCGATCGCTCTTGGCCCGCTTCTTGTTCCCCCGCCGAGCCGCCGTCTCCGCCGGCTCGGCCAGATGCACGCCCGCCCCGACGGCCTGCAGCTCCTCGACCACGAACCGCCATCCCGTCGTCGCCTCCAGCGCCACCTCGAGCTCCCGGTCGCGGAAGCGCTCGGCGAACTCCCGCACGCCGGCGCGGTCCGCCGGCGACACGCGCGCACGCGAGACCTCCCCGGTCGACGTGTCCAGCCAGTCGGCGGTGATCTGCGCTCGATGCTGATCGAGTCCCATTACGATCGTCACACGGGGCCTCCTCAAGCTCCACGGTTCAAACGCCTGCGCGGACAAGCGCCGCGCCTGAGCTGAGGAGGTCCCTACACACGCGCCCGGATAGACCCGGCTGCTCATCTCGTCCTCGCCGACGGGACGCCCGTCCTGACCTCCGACGGCCGGCAGCTCGGTACGGTCGCGCACGTCCTCGCCGACGCCGGTGCCGACGTCTTCGACGGTGTGATCGTCGACATGCGCGCCGGGCCGGGAGGCCACCGGTTCGCCGATGCCGAGCACGTCGAGGCGATCTACGAGCGCGGTGTGGTCCTGCGCCTCGACGCCGCCGCGGCGGAGCGCCTGCCAGAGCCGTCCGAGAACCCGGCGAGGCTCGCCGCCGACCCGAGCGACACCACGCCCGATGGGCTCGACGACAAGCTCAAGCGCGCCTGGAACTACCTGTCCGGCAACTACTGAGTCCTGATCCGAGGATCGAGCCGGGCGATCACGAGGTCGGCGGCGAGGTTGCCGAGCACGACCATCACGGCGCCGACCAGCACCATCCCCTGCAGCAGGGGGAAGTCGGCGTTCGACACCGCGCCGGGCGTGTAGCGGAACACCCCCGGGATATTGAAGACCTGCTCCACGAGCAGCGCGTTGCCGACCAGCAGCGGCGTGTAGGCGCCCGCGAACACGAATGTCGGCGAGGCCGCGAACGGGAGCGAGTGGCGGTATGCGACCGCACGCGGCGTCAGCCCCTTGCCGAACGCGGTCCGGACGAAGTCGGCGTCGTTCGCGTCGCGCATCGTCGACTCCGTGAGCCGCAGGCAGATCGCCGCCAGCGGCGCCCCGGCCACGATCCAGGGGACGATCAGCGACCGCAGCCAGGCGATCGGGTCCTCGGTGAGCGGCTGGTAGATGCCGGTGTCGACGAAGCCGAGCTGGACGACCCGGCCGATCCCGGAGCCGAACAGGAGGATCGACACCAGCGCGACCCAGTAGACCGGCGCGCACAGCGCCACCATCGCGACGGAGCTGAGCGCGCGCGTCCGCAGCGAACGCGGGCGGCGCGCGCACGCGACGCCGCCCACCATCCCCGCCCCGACGCCGAACACGAGCGCGCCGGCGAACAGCGAGAAGTCCGCGCCCACACGTTCGAGGATCAGGTCGTCGACCGGCCGGAACGGTGGCTGGGACGACTGGCCGAGGTCGAAGCGGGTGAACACACCCCAGAGATAGTCACCGAGCTGCGTGAACAGCGGGCGCGGGTCGGAGAACGACTCGGGCCTGAGCACGTGCAGCATCACGAACGTGATCGCACTGACAAGCGCTGCGATCAACACCGCCGCCGCGAGCCGGCGTGCGACAAAGGTCAGGTACGAGCCGGACACAGGCGACGGGCCACGGTAGCGACGCGCTCCACGCTAGGCTGAGCTCGCGCAATGGTCGCTATCCCGATCAACATTGCGGACCATGTCGGCCGCACGCCGATGGTGCAGCTCACTCGGGTCGCGCCCGAGGGCGCCGACCTGTTCGCCAAGCTGGAGATGCTCAATCCCGGCGGGTCGGTGAAGGACCGGATCGGCGTGGCGATGATCGACGCCGCCGAGGCCGAGGGCATCATCGAGCCCGGCCGCACGACGATCGTCGAGGCGACCAGCGGCAACACCGGCATCGCGCTCGCGTTCGTCTGCGCCGCGCGTGGCTACGACCTCGTACTGACGCTCCCGCAGGGCATGAGCCGCGAGCGCGAGGGGCTGCTGCGGCTGTACGGCGCGCAGGTGCAGGTGACCGAGTCGCTCGGCGGCATGAACGAGGCCGTCGCCGCCGCCCAGGCGCTCGCCCGCGAGACGGACGCCTGGCTTCCCGACCAGTTCTCCAACCCCGCCAACCCGGAGGCGCACCGCCGCTCCACCGGGCCGGAGATCTGGGAGACGCTCGACGGCAGGGTCGACTACCTGGTCGCGGGCGTCGGCACCGGCGGCACGATCACCGGCGCCGGCTCCTACCTGAAGGAGCGCAACCCGTCTATGCGCGTGATCGCCGTCGAGCCCGCGAGCTCGGCCGTGCTCTCCGGCGGTGCGCCCGGGCCGCACAAGATCCAGGGCATCGGCGCCGGGTTCGTCCCGCCCGTGCTCGACCGCAGCCTGCTCGACGAGGTGATCGCGATCGACGACGAGGACGCGATCGAGACAGCCCGCCTGGTGGCACGCCGCGAGGGCGTGCTCGGCGGGATCTCGTGCGGCGCCGCGGTCGCCGGCGCGCTGCAGGTCGCAGCGCGCGAGGAGGCGCGGGGAGCCCGGATCGTGGTCGTGCTCCCCGACTCCGGCGAGCGCTACGTGTCGACGCCGTTCTTCGCGCCCGAGCCCGAGCGCGCCGGCGCGGCCTAGCCGCGGGCCGTGCGCGCCGCGGCCTCGGTCTCGGCCTCGAAGATCGCGGCGAGCCGCTCGCCGATCGCCGCGAACAGGTCGGCGGCTTCGCCGTCCGCCAGAGGCGAGGCCGCGTCGAGCGCCGCCCGCAGCTCCCACAACTCAGCCGCCGCACCGGCAGCGTCGCCGGCGCCCTCGTCGCCGCGCTCCACGACCTGAGCGTGGACCTCGACGAGCAGCTCGCGCACGCGGCCCGGTGGGAGCACCAGCTCCGCCAGCGAGTGCCACTGGGCGCCCGCATCGCGCCAGGCGGGCGCGGCCTCGGCCAGTCGCGGCTCCTCGAGCAGGCCCGCGGCCTCGTCGAGGAAGTCGGCGTAGAGGCCGCGCAGATGCCCGCCGTCCAGGCCGACCGGCTCGATCCCCTCGTACATGGAGAGCAGCGCTCCCGCGAGTCCGCGCCGCTCGGCGAACACGCGCGGCCATGCCTTCGCGTCGCGCGATCCGGTCATCATCCGCGACCACTTGCGCCACGCCGGCAGCCCGAACGAGTCCGACGCGCCGGCGAGATGCTCGGCGGCGTCCGCCAGCCCTGCGCGGACGGCGGCGCGTAGCTCGTCGGCGCCCAGCACCGCTCGATCGGGCTCGATCACGCACAGCCGGTTCCTGTATGAGCCCACCCGGCCCCGTGCCGCGTCGAGCACGTCGCGCGGGACCGTCAGCGGCGCAAGGCCGCGGTCGTCCACTCGCATCGACCCGCCAGACTCGCCGTAGACGACGATCGGGTAGCCGCCACGGCCCTCGAGCTGGGCCGGCAGGTGCCAGAAGCCGATCGATTGCCGGTCGATGGTCGCCAGCGCGGGCCGGCCGGCGGCCAGCGCGGAGTCGAGCTGCGCGGCCGCGGTGCGAGCGCCGCCGGTCTCGTGGTGCGCCGCCGGCACGCCGAGCCGCTCGAGCGTCGCCTGCATCCAGCGCGCCGGGTACTGCCAGCGGTTGCGGTAGCCGAGCACGAGCGTCGCCGACCCGTGCGCCTTGAACTCCCACAGGATGTAGCCGGCGCCGAGGCCGCCGCCCACGCCGAGCACCATCGCCTCCGACAGCGGCTCGCCGGTGTGCGCGGCCGTCACGCCATGGTGCGCAAGCACATTCGCGATGCCCGCCGTGTCCGGGTGGATGCCCCCGCGCAGGCGGTAGCCGTGGTCGACCGCGGCCGGCGGCTCGCCGGCCACGTGCCGGCGCGCGGTCACGTAGCGCTCTCCGGTCCGAGCCATGCGCGCGCGGATCCGGGCCTTCAGATGCTTGTGAGCGGTCATCGATGTCCTCCGTCGCCAGCGGCCAGGATCCACGCGCCCGCGCCGCGGGCCTGCGAGAAGGACTGACTCGCGTGATCGCGTCCTCCGAGGACATCGATCCCCTCTGCCTCCGCACGGCCGGGCGGCGTGGACGCCCGGTCAGGAGGTCCGGCGCGGAGGAGCGCCGCGCCGCGATCCTATCTGAACCGGCCCTTGATCCAGGTCGCCGAATCCTTCGCGCCGGAGTCCACGACGCCGCCGTGGCTGACGCCGTCATAGGTCTTGTAGGTCACCTTCACGCCGTTGGTCTTGTACTCGTCGACCAGCTGGTCGGTGAAGACCTGGAACACGGTCCCGTCCGCCGTGCCCTGCTCGACGCGGACCGGCGTCCGCATCCGCAGGTGCTCCGGGTCGCTCTTGGCGATCGTCGCCAGCAGAGGGGCAAGGTTGGCGTTCGAGCGCAGGATCTGGTTGAGCGGCAACCCCCCGAACGAGTCCGGCTTGCTGAGCGCGTCGTAGCACCTGGTCAGCGTCTGCGGGTACAGCGGCGCCGCCTGCGGCGTAAGCAATGAGGGCACGTCGAGGCCCGGATCGCCGGTGTCGACGGCGCGCAGCCCGAGGCCGACGATCGCACCGAGACCGGCTCCCGGCGTGGCGATCCCGAGCGTCGCCTTGAACTGGGGGGCGAGGTGCGAGGCGGGCGCGAAGGCGGCGGTGCCGCGCAGCCGCAGGTCCGGCACCCACTTCGGAGCCAGCGCGGCGGCGAACAGCGCGGCGTGGCCGCCCTGGGAGTGGCCGGCGATCACGTAGCGCTTCGACAGCGTCGGCGTGTACGCGCGGGCGGCACGCACGGCGTCGAGCACGCTTCGCCCCTCGGACTCGCCGAGCAGGTACTGGTGCACGCCGGGCGTCCCGAGCCCGTCGTAGTCGGTCCGCACCACCGCGTAGCCGGCCTTCAGCCAGCGCCGCAGCAGCGGATACGCGTAGCTGACGAGGTCGCTCGCGTCGTACCCGCGCGTCGGGGCGCAGGAGTCCGCGGAGCCGGTCGTCCCGTGTGCGTACGTGATGACCGGCCAGCCGCCCTTGGGCGCCTTGCCCTTCGGCAGTGCGAGTGAGCCGGAGACCGCCGTCTTCTTCCCGTCGACGCTGGTCGAGCGGTACAGCAGCAGCGCGTTGCGTCCGGCGCCCTTGAGCGCGTCGGACCCGGTCTGCCGCCGAGCCCAGATGAGCGCGCCGTGCTTGCCCTTCAGCTGCGTCGGTGGCTTGTAGAAGGCGGCTCCGCGCGGCCCCTTGCGAACGTCGGCGCTGGCCGGCGCGGCGAAGACCGCGGCCGCAACCAGCAGGATCAGGAGCAGGGAGAGTCGGCGCATAGGTGCCACGCTACCGTTGCCGGATGGCACTTCACGAGGTGGAAGGTCCGGCGGGCGCCCCGTGGGAGCGGCCGATGCACGGCACGCTCGACCGCCTGGTGGTCGAATCGGACCTGCTCGCGGACAACCCGCTCGGCGATCCGGCACGGCGGCCGCTGTACGTCTACCGTCCGCCCGGGGTCGAGCTCGACCACCCGCGCCCGCTGCCGAGCGTGTATGTGATTCAGGGCTACACCGGCCAGCTCGACATGTGGTTCAATCGCACGCCGTTCGAGCCGACGATGATCGAACGCGTCGACGCGATGTTCGCCGCCGGTGAGTGCCCGGACGCGATCGTCGTGTTCGTCGACTGCTGGACGTCCTACGGCGGCTCGCAGTTCCTGAACTCGAGCAGCCTGGGCCGCTACCAGGACTACCTGTGTGACGAGGCGGTGGCGTTCGTGGACGACCGCTATCCGACGGTCGCCGACCGCGATCACCGCGGCCTGACCGGAAAGTCGTCCGGCGGCTACGGGGCGATGGTGGTGCCGATGATGCGCCCGGACGTGTTCGGCGGGCTCGCGTCGCACGCCGGTGACTCGCTGTTCGAGGCCTCGAACCTCCGGAGCTTCGCCGAGGTCGCGCGCAGCCTGCGCGACGACTTCGAGGGCTCCTACGAGGTCTTCTTCGAGCGCCTGGGGAAGGCCGACCACATGGACTGGGACACCTTCGGCGCACCGCTGGAGATGTACGGCTACGCCGCCGCGTACTCGCCCGATCCGGCCAACCCGGGCAAGGCGCTGCTGCCGTTCGACGTCGCGACCGGCCGCCTGATCGAAGACGTGTGGGCGCAGTGGCTGGACAAGGACCCGGTGCGGATGGCGCCCGCACACGCGGACGCGCTGCGGTCGATGCGGCGGATCTACCTCGACGCCGGGCGCCGTGACGAGTTCTTCCTCGATCTCGGCGCGCAGGCGTTCGCCGCCGAGCTCCAAGCGCTCGGCGTGCGGCACACGCTCGAGCTGTTCGACGGCAAGCACGGCGGCATCACCTACCGCTACCCGGGCGCGATCCGGGAGCTGGTGCTGGCGTTCACTCAGTGATCGGGCGGTCGCCGTCGAGGCACCAGGCCTCGACCGCCGGCCACGGGCCGTAGCCGGCCTCCGGGTTCAGGTGGCCGCGGCCCTCGAGCACGTCGACCGGGATGCCGAGCGGCTCGCCGTACAGCGTCGCGGCGCCCTCCGGGCAGTACGGATCGTTGTCCGAGCACACGAGCCGGGCGCCTGGATCCAGCGCGGGCAACGGCACCGGGAAGAACCCGGCGATCTCCGGCACCTCGGCGCGCTCGGACGGGGGCGCGGCCAGCAGCACGCGGTCGGCCTGCTGACCGCCGTCGGCGACGTGGTGCAGCCACAGCAGCGAGGACAGCGAGTGGCAGACCACGATCACGTCGCCGCCCGGCAGGACGGCGAGCTCGCCGTCCAGCACGCTGCGCCACGATGCCGGCGACGGCATGTCGGCGTCCGGCAGGTCCGGGTACGCCACGCGCTCGCCGTTCGCGCGCAGGCGTGCCGTCAGCCACGTCTGCCAGTGACCGGGGCCGGAGCCCTGGAGGCCGTGGAGGATCAGGAAGCTGCGCGACGGCATCCGACCGCTACCGTAACCCGCGTGCCGGTCCGAATGCTCGACGTCACGGACCTGACCTGCCCGATGACCTGGGTGCGGACGAAACTGGAGCTGGAGCGGATCGCTCCCGGCGAGACGCTCGAAGTGCGCTGCCGCGAAGGCGAGGCGCTGGAGAACGTCCCTCGCTCGGCCGCGGAGGCCGGCCACGATGTGCACGTGACCGGCGCCGTCGTGAGGATCGTGCGCCGGTGAGCGAGCGCCGCGAGTTCTTCCGCCGCGCCGCAGCCGCGGTGGTCGGGGCCGAGCCGCCGCCGCCCGATCCGTGGCTCGAGCGCTACTCGCGCCAGCTCGTGCTCCCCGAGTGGAGCGAGGCGGCCCAGCGCGCGCTCGGCGACGCGAGCGTGCTCGTCGTGGGCGCCGGGGCGCTCGGCTCGCCGGTCGCCACCTACCTCGCGGGCGCGGGCGTGGGCCGGCTGGGGATCGTCGACGAGGGCGACGTGGAGCTGTCCAACCTGCACCGCCAGCACCTGCACTTCACGCCCGACGTCGGCGTCCCGAAGGCGCACAGCGCGGCCGCCAAGCTCGGCTTCCTCAATCCCGACGTCGTGATCGAGCCCTACCCGGCGTCGTTCAACGCTGCGATGGTCGAGGGTCAGGACCTCGTCGTCGACTGCACCGACTCGTTCGAGGCGCGCTACGCGGTCAACGCAGCCTGCTGCGCCGCCGGCGTGCCGCTCGTCGAGGCGGGCGTGATCGGCACGAGCGGGCTCGTGATGGCGATCCGGCCGGGCGAGACCGCCTGCTATCGCTGCGCGTTTCCGCAGGCGCCGCCGCCGGGCGCGGCGCCCACGTGCGCGCAGGCGGGCGTGCTCGGCCCCGCGGCAGGGGTGATCGGGTCGCTGCAGGCGCTCGAGGCGCTGAAGCTGCTCGCCGGCCTGCCGGGCGTCCTGACCGACGCGTTCCTGCAGATCGATCTCGCCGCCCACGACTTCCTGCGCGTCGCGGTCCGCAGGCGCGACGATTGCCCGGACTGCGCGGGTGCGTAGGCTGTAGCAGCGATGCTGGGGATCGAAACTCTGCGCCGGGTGGCCGGCGAAGTACGGCGCGACGTGCGCGCCGCGTACGAGCGTGACCCCGCCGCCAAGGGCGTCTCCTCGGTCGAGGTGCTCGCGTCGTGGCCGGGGGTGCACGCGCTGCTCTCACACCGCGTGGCGCACGCGTTGCAGGCGGCCGGCGTCCCCGTCGCGCCGCGTGCGCTGGCGTACGTCTCGCGCTCGCTGACCGGGATCGAGATCCATCCGGCGGCGAGGATCGGCGACGGGCTGTTCATCGACCACGGGACCGGCGTCGTGATCGGCGAGACGGCCGAGCTGGGCGAGAACGTGACGGTGTACCAGGGCGTGACGCTCGGCGGCACCGGATTCGCCACCGGCAAGCGCCATCCGACCGTGCAGGACAACGTCACGATCGGCTCCGGCGCGAAGCTGCTCGGGCCGATCACGATCGGCCACGGCGCCAAGATCGGCGCCAACGCCGTCGTCATCCACGACGTGCCGCCGAACTCCACGGTGGTCGGCAACCCCGGCCATCCCGTCCGGGTCGAGGGCCGCAAGCCCGAGGGCCCGGATGCGGACTGGGTCCACCTTCCCGATCCGATCGCCGACGCGCTCAAGCAGCTCTCGCGCCGGATCGGCGAGCTCGAGCGCGAGCTGGCCGAGCTCCGCGGCGAGGAGCCCCAGGCCGAAGGTGAGGTCGTCCCACTGCGCCCCGTTCGCGGCCCGAACCCCGCCGGTGGCTAGCTTCGCGCACACCGTCGAGATCCCGCAGCCGCCCGCGGCGGTCTTCCCGTGGCTGCTCGAAGAGGACAACGTCCCGCGCTGGACGGGCAGCCTGACGGCGTACGAGCGGCTCGACGACGGCGAGATGGGGACCGGGTCGCGGGTGCGGCAGGTGCTCGACATCAGCGGCCGCACGATCGACGTCGAGCTCGAGGTGACGGCGTACGAGCCGCCGACCGGCGCCCAGACGCGCTTCTCCACGAACGGCATCGAGGTCGTGAGCACCTACTCGCTCGAGGCGGCGGGCGCCGGCACGCGCCTCACGCAGTCGATCGAGGCGAAGGCCGGCGGGCTCACCGCCCGCCTGCTCGTCCCGGTCGTCCAGCCTCGGCTCGAGCAGAAGCTCACCGAGGACCTCGAGCGCCTTCGCGAAACGCTCTCCGGGTAGTCGATCGGATGCGCGTCCTGCTCGCAGCGATCGTCATCCTGCTGATCGCCGCGCCCGGGGCGGGTGCGCAGGACGTGGTCGCGAGCGCCGCACAGGCGCTGAAGGAGGACCCCGTCTACGTGGACCCGGCGGTCGCGAACATGCTCGACGAAGACGATGCAGCCGAGTTGCGGCGCCGGATCGAGGCCAGTGGGGAGGAGTTGCACGTCGCCGTTCTCCCTGCGAGCGCGGGCGACCCGGAACGCGTGACCGAGACGCTCGCCGAGCGGACCGGCCTCCCGGGCGACTACGTGGCCGTCGTCGGCAGGACGCTGCGCAGCGGCCCGAGCGCCGAGGTCCAGGAGGCGGCGACCGAGGCGGTCGAGGCCAACCAGGGCGACGGCGCGGGCGCGATCCTCCTCGACCTCGTCGACCGGCTCGAGGACAAGGGCGATGGCGGCGGGGGAGGGGACGGGATCCCCGCTGGGACGCTGATCCTGCTCGGCCTGGGTGGCGCGGGCGGCGCGGCGCTGCTGGTCTCCCACCGCCGGCGCCGGCGCGAGCAGGCGGCCGAGTTCGCCGAGGTCAAGGACAACGTGCGCGACGACCTGGTCGCGCTCGGCGACGACATCCGCGCGCTCGACGTCGACATCGAGATGCCCGGCGTGACGCCCGAGGCGCGCGACGACTACGAGCGGGCCGTGAACGCCTACGAGCGCGCCGACCAGACGTGGCGGCTGGCGCGCCGCCCTGACGATCTCGAGCCGGTCGGCGCGGCGCTCGAGGAGGGCCGCTGGGCGATGACGGCGAGCCGCGCCCGACTCGACGGCCGCGAGCCGCCGGAGCGCCGCCTGCCGTGCTTCTTCGACCCGCGCCACGGCCCGTCGGACCGCGACGTCGAGTGGACGCCGCCCGGTGGCGTGGCGCGCGACGTGCCCGCCTGCGAGGCCGACGCCCAGCGGGTCGAGCGCGGGGAGGACCCCGAGGCGCGCGAGGTGCTCGTCGGCGGCGAGCGGACGCCATATTGGAACGCCGGCCCGATGTACGCGCCGTTCATGGGCGGCTTCTACGGCGGCGGCCTGCTGCCGGGTCTCATGATCGGCACCGTGCTCGGCGATGTCTGGTCGGGTCCGGACACCGGCGGCGGGGGCGACTTCGGCGGAGGCGGCGACTTCGGCGGCGGAGGGGACTTCGGCGGCGGCGGCTTCGGAGGCGGCGGGGACTTCTAGGCGGTCCGCTCTGCCCCGGCCGCCGAAGATCGGTAGCCGCGCCGAGCAAACTAGGTAGGTCGCCCGATGCGCGGCGACACCCCGGAAGGGACGCTTGGAGTCGTACTGATCCGGGCGCTCACCAGGGAGCGCCGAAGTGGCAGGAGGCCACCATGTTCCTCAAGCGCATCATCATCACCGCCCTCGTCGTCGTCGCCGCGGGAGCGCCGGCTTCGGCCGCGTTCGCCATGTTCGACTTCGCGCCCGAGTCGTCGCTGCGCCAGGACCTGCGCGGACCCGACGCGCGGCCTGCGCCGCCGGTCCACCAGGACCTGCGCTCGCCCGATGCCCGCGACGCCGCTCTCGACCTCGTGGCTCCCGAGACCCCGCCCGCGGGCGCCCCGGTGGGTCACACGGTGGAGGTGTCCGGCGCCGAGTTCCCGTGGCTCGAGGTCGGCCTCGCCGCGGCGCTGGCGCTCGCGCTCGTCGCCCTCGGCACCGGCGCGATGCGACGCCGCCGGCTGGCCGCCCCGTAAGGGCCTGTCCTAATCCAGGTACTCGTACGCAGGCAGCGTGAGGAACTCCGGGAAGTCGTCCGACAGCGTCACGCGCTCGAACACCTCGCGCGTCTCCTGCGGGCGACCCTGCTCCCACACCTCGTCGCCGACCTCGGCCCGGATCCGCGCCATCTCCTCCTCGAGCACTTCGCGCACGTGCTCGCGGGTGAACTTGCCGTGGCGGATCCACTGCCAGATCTGCGAGCGCGAGATCTCGGCCGTGGCGGCGTCCTCCATCATGTTGTTGATGCCCGCGGCGCCGCGTCCGCCGAGCCAGAACGAGATGTACTGGAAGCCGACGTTGACGTCGCTGCGCAGGCCCGCCTCGGTGATGTCGCCCGGCGTCGCGGCGGCGTCGAGGAGCTGCTCGGGAGTCACGTTCACCTCGTCGCGGCGGCGGTCGATCTGGTTCGGCTTGTCGCCCAGCACCGCGTCGAACGCGTCGGTCGCGACCTGCACGACGTCCGGGTGTGCGACCCAGGTGCCGTCGAAGCCGGCCTCGGCCTCGCGCTTCTTGTCCTCCTTGACGGCCTGGATCGCCCGCTCGTTGGCCTCGGCGTCCTTGCGCGACGGGATCAGCGCGGCCATGCCGCCCATCGCGAACGCGCCGCGCGCGTGGCAGGTCTTCGCCAGCAGCTCCGTGTAGGCGCGCATGAACGGCACCGTCATCGTCACGTCGGTGCGGTCCGGGAGCACGAAGTCGGGGTCCTCCCGGAAGCACTTGATCATCGAGAAGATGTAGTCCCAGCGGCCGGCGTTGAGCCCGTACGAGTGCTCGCGCAGCTCGTACAGGATCTCGTCCATCTGGAACGCGGCGGGCAGCGTCTCGATCAGGACCGTCGCGCGGATCGTGCCCTTCGGCACGCCGAGCGCGTCCTCGGCGAAGTCGAACACGTCGTTCCAAAGCCGTGCCTCGAGGTGGTGCTCGAGCTTCGGCAGGTACAGGTACAGCCCGAGCCCCTTCTCGTGCAGGCGGCGCGCGTTGTGGAACGCGTGCAGCCCGAAGTCGACGAGCGCCGCCGCCGACCGGCTCGCCGTCGATCTTGAGGTGCTTCTCCGGCAGGTGCCAGCCGCGCGGGCGCACGAGCAGCGTCGCGATCTCCTCGTTCAGCTCGTAGTGCTTGCCGTCCGAGCTGTCGTAGGTGATCGTCCCGTCGATCGCGTCGATCAGGTTCACATGGCCCTCGACCTGGTTCTGCCAGGTCGGCGAGTTCGCGTCCTCGAAGTCGGCCATGAAGCCCTTGGCGCCCGAGTTGAGCGCGTTGATGACCAGCTTGCGGTCGGTCGGGCCGGTGATCTCGACGCGGCGGTCCTCGTAGTCGCTGCGCGGCGGCGCGACCTGCCAGTCGCCCTCGCGGATCTCGCGTGTGTCATCGAGGAAGCCGGACGGTGCACCGCGCTCGGAGCGGGCCTGCGAGCAGCTCGTTGCGCCGCGCGCCGAAGCGGCGGTGCAGCTCGCCCACGAAGGCGAGCGCGTCGTCCGACAGGATCTCGGCGAGACGGTCGTCTGTGGTCGGGGCGATGTCGAGGCTCACGGGCGGCTCCCTCTGATCGAGTGGTCAAGCAGTGTCATGGGGTGGTAGATGGGCACGCTGTCGCCGTCCATGTGGGCGGCGATCTGGATCGCGCAGCCCGGGTTGGCGGCCGCGATGGCCTGCGCGCCGGTGGCGGCGAGGTTCGCCGCCTTGCGGCGACCGAGCTCGGCCGCCGGCTCCGGCTGGATGAGGTTGTAGATGCCCGCGGAGCCGCAGCACAGCTCCCAGTCGGCGGGCTCGACCAGCTCGAGCTCGGGGATCCCGCGCAGCAGCGCGCGCGGCTGCTCGCGGACCTGCTGGGCGTGGGCGAGGTGGCAGGCGTCGTGGTAGGCGAGCTTGAGCGGCAGCGGGTGGCGCTCGGCCCGCGGCTCGTCGGCCGCCAGCAGCTCGTGCACGTCGCGCACCTTGGCCGCGAACGCCTCGGCCCGCTCGTCACCCTCGAACAGGTAGCCGTACTCCTTCATCGCCGAGCCGCAGCCGGCGACGTTGACCACGATGTGGTCGAAGCCGTCGTATGCATCGATCGTCGCCCGGGCGAGGTCGCGCGCCTCGTCCTCGACGCCGGTGTGGAGCTGGAGCGCACCGCAGCAGCGCGGCCGGCGCGGCGCGTGCACCTCCCAGCCCTCGGCGGCGAGCACGCGCACGGTGGCGGCGTTGACGTCGCCGAAGAACACGCGCTGCACGCAGCCCTGCATCAGCGCCACGCGGCCGCGGCGCTCGCCGACCGCCGGAGTGACCTCCGGCGAGCTGTCGCATCGCGGCGCGCAGCGGCACCTTCGGCGCCAGGTTGCTGAACGGGACCGGGATCCGCAGTCGCTGCTGGAGCGCCATGAACGGCACCGCGGCGCGCAGCCGCCCGGGGTGGGTGAACAGC
This sequence comes from uncultured Solirubrobacteraceae bacterium, assembly GCA_963806395.1. GTDB lineage: Bacteria > Actinomycetota > Thermoleophilia > Solirubrobacterales > Solirubrobacteraceae > DASSUW01. The sequence goes on from CAWDYI010000003.1 coordinate 31,151, forward strand.
GCGAAGATGCCGCGGCGCAGAGCGCGCTCCTTGCGGGTGCGGGCGCCGTGACGCTCGACCTGCGGGCGTGCGCGCTCGATCAGCCGGTCGTACTGGACGCCGGACGGGCACGCCGTCACGCACGCCATGCAGCCGAGGCAGCGGTCGAGGTGCGTGGTCATCTCCTGCGAGACCTCGCTGCCCTCCTCGTGGCCGATCCGCATCAGCACGATCCGCCCGCGCGGCGAGTCCATCTCCTCCTCGAAGACCGCGTAGCTCGGGCACGTGGGCAGGCAGAAGCCGCAGTGCACGCAGTCCTTGATCAGGTCCATCTCCGGGGGGCGGGTGTCGTCCCACGCGCTCGTCGCCATGTCACAGTCCTCCCACGAACGCGCCCGGTCTGAACGTCCGAGCCGGATCGAAGCGCTCCTTGATCCGCTCCATGACGGCCAACACGCCAGGATCGACCACCGGCCACGGGTCCTGCACGCCGTCGGCGCCGTCGAGCACGGTGCACGCCCGCGGTGCGAGCGCCTCGCGCAGCGCGGGGACGTCCGCGCCCGCCGGCAGTGCGACCCACGACAGCCCGAGCGCGGCGCGGGAGACGACGACTGCCGCCGGCGGCGCGCGCCTCGCGGATCACGGCCGGCAGATCGGTCGGCCGGCCGGAGACCTTCACGACCAGGGCGGCGCGCTGGCGGTCGCGCTGCGCCGCCCACAGCTCGTCGTCGTCCTCCTCGATCGTCGTGTCGCCGAGCTCGACGTGCTCGAGCGCCGCCTTCGCCCGCTCGACCGCCGTGGTCCCGCCGAAGCGGACGCTGAGCCAGCCGGCGTCGCCCTCCCAGCCGGCGTCGAGGCAGTCCGCCTCGAGCGGGAGCGCGGCCAGGCGCGCGGCCGCGCCGGCGAGCGCGTCCGGGTCGCCGGTGCGCGCGATCAGGGTCGCGGTGCGGGCGGGTGCCGGGTGCAGCCGCAACGCGACGCGTGCGATCAGCCCGAGCGTGCCGAACGAGCCTGCGAACAGCTTTGCGAGGTCGTAGCCGGCGACGTTCTTGATCACCTTGCCGCCGGACTTGGCGATCGCGCCGTCGGACAGCACGACCGTGATCCCGACCACGACGTCGCGCACGCCGCCGTAGCGGTGGCGCATCGGCCCGGAGTCGTTGGCCGCGATCACGCCGCCGACCGTGGCCGCCGCGCCGGCGCCCAGCGGCGGATCGAGCGCGAGCATCTGCCCGGAGCCGCCGAACGTCGCCTGCGCCTCGACGAGCGGCACGCCGGCCTCGAGGATGGCGGTGAAGTCGCCCTCGTTGTGCTCGAGGATCCGGTTCAGGCGGCGCGTGTCGAAGTCCGTCGCCTCGCTCTGGCCGCCCCACCCGAGCTTCGTGCCGCCGCCGCGTGGCCGGACTGCGCGGCCTGCGGCGGCGTGCTCGCGGATCTCCGCGGCGGCCTCCTCCACCGTCATCAGAAGCGCTCGGCCAGGCCCGCCGCCTCGAGCGGATGCTGGCGGTAGTGCCCCGGCACCTCGCCGCACAGGCGCGGGGTCGGCATCACCTTGCCGGGGTTGGCGAGCCCGGCCGGGTCGAACGCGCAGCGCAGGCGCTGGAATGCGTCGAGGTCGGCCTCGCCGAACATCTTCGGCATGTGCCGCTTCTTGTCGACGCCGACGCCGTGCTCGCCGGTGATCGAGCCCCCGGCCTCGAGGCACACGTCGAGGATCCGGCCCGACAGCTCCTCCGCGCGGTCGGCCTCGCCCTCGACCGCGCCGTCGTAGCAGACCAGCGGGTGGAGGTTGCCATCGCCCGCGTGGAACACGTTGGCGACGACGAGCCCGTATTCCTGTGCGAGGCCATCGATGCGCTCGAGCACCTCGGGCAGCTTGGTGCGCGGGATCACGCCGTCCTGGACGAAGTAGTTGGGGGAGATCCGCCCCATCGCGGCGAAGGCGGCCTTGCGCGCCTTCCAGAACCGCTGCCGCTCGGCCTCGTCGCGCGCCACCCGCACATCGTCGGAGCCGATGCGCTCGCAGATCGCGGTGACGTCGTCGAACCGCGCCGCGCATTCGCGCTCGGCGCCGTCGAGCTCCACCAGCAGCGCCGCGCCGCGCATCGGGAAGCCCGCGTGCGCCGCCTGCTCGGCCGCCTCGATCGCCTTCGCGTCCATCATCTCGATCGCCCCGGGCACGATCCCGCCCTGCACGATCTCCGACACCGCCTCGCCCGCCTCGCGCGTGCTGTCGAAGAACGCCACCAGCGTTCGCACGGTCTCCGGCGAGGGCACGATTCGCAGCCACACCTTGGTGGCCACGCCGAGCGTGCCCTCCGACCCGACGAATGCGCCGAGCAGGTCGTAGCCCGGCGGGTCGAGCTCGTAGCCGCCGACCTGGATCATCTCGCCGTCGGCGAGCACGAGCTCGAGGCCGATCACGTAGTTGGTGGTGAATCCGTACTTGAAGCAGTGCGCTCCGCCGGAGTTCTCGGCGACGTTGCCGCCGATCGAGCACACGATCTGGCTCGACGGGTCGGGCGGATAGAAGAACGCCGGGCCGACGGCGGCCGACACGTTCGTGTTCGTCACGCCCGGCTCGACGCACACGCGATGGTTCTCGAAGTCGATCTCGAGGATCCGCTTCATCCGCGAGAGCACGATCAGAACCCCGTCCTCGACCGGCAGCGCGCCGCCCGAGAGGCCGGAGCCGGCGCCGCGCGCCACCCACGGAACCCCGACGCGCGCGCACGCCGCCACGACGCGCTGCACCTCCTCGGCGGTGCCCGGGAGCGCCGCCGCCGCGGGCACCGCGCGGTACTGCAGCAGCCCGTCGGACTCGTACGTGCGCAGCTGGTGCTCCTGCGTGTACACCCACTTGTCGCCGCAGATCGTGCGCAGCTCCTCGGCGAGCGCGCGCAGGTCCCGCTCGGGGGCGTCCGCCTGCGGCGCGCCTGGGGCGACGGTGGGGCCTTCGGGGGCTGCGGCTAGACGACCATCCACGACAGGATCGCTGTGGATTGCAGCAGAACGATCACGCACATGATCAGCAGGAGCAACAGGCTCCATCCGAGGACCTTGCGGAACAGCTCGCCCTCCTGCCCGGCGAGGCCGACCGCGGCGGCACCGATCGCGAGGTTCTGCGGCGAGATCATCTTGCCCAGCACGCCGCCTGACGAGTTGGCGGCCGCGAGCAGCGTCGGGTTCAGCCCCGCCTCGTTGGCGGCCTGCACCTGCAGCGCGCCGAACAGCGAGTTCGACGACGTGTCGGAGCCCGTCACGGCGACGCCCAGCCAGCCGATGATCGACGACAGGAACGCCAGCGCGCCTCCGGCGCCGGCGAGCCACTGCCCGAGCGTCAGCGTCTGCGCGGAGAAGTTCATGACGTACGCCAGCGCGAGCACCGTGGCGACGGTGAGCGTCGCCCACTTGAGCTGATCCAGCGTCTCCACGTACACGCGCAGCGCCCGGCGCGGCGAGACGCGCAGGACGAGCATCGTGAGCAGGCCGGAGAAGAGGAGCAGCGTGCCGGTGGCCGCCAGCCAGTTGAAGTTGAACACCGCCGAGGAGGGCTCCTCGCCGCTCGCGTTGAGCACGTTCAGGCCCGGCCAGTCGATCTCCCTCGTCGGGCCGGCGAGCGCGTCCTTGATCGGCCCCCACTGCGCCAGCGAGAGCACCGCGATGATGATCAGGTACGGCGCGTAGGCGGCGAGGATGTCGCCGCGGCTGTCGCGCGCGTCATCGCTGCGGCGCTGGACCTCGCGCTCGTGCACGGCGTCGGCGGTCGCCGCGCCGGCGATCGCCGGGCGGCTGAAGCGGCCTTCGCCGCCCTCCATGCGGAGCGGCTCGTCCGGGCCCCACACCTGCAGCAGCGCCACGATCGCGCCGGCCGACAGCAGTGCGGCCACGATGTCGGTCAGCTCGACCGACATGTAGTTCGAGCAGACGAACTGACCGATCGCGAAGGCGAGGCCGCCCACGACCGCCGCGGGCCAGCACTTGCGGACGCCGCGCCTGCCGTCGACCATGCCGATCAGGATCAGCGGCACGACCATCGCCAGGAACGGCGTCTGGCGCCCGACCATCGCCCCGAGCTCGTCCTTCGGCAGCCCGCTGACCTCGGACAGCGTGATGATCGGCGTCGCGATCGCACCGAACGCGACCGGCGCCGTGTTGGCGACGAGCGCGACGGCGGCTGCCTGCATCGGCTTGAAGCCGACCGCGACGAGCATCACCGACGTGATCGCCACCGGCGTCCCGAACCCGGCCAGCGCCTCGATCAGCGCGCCGAACGAGAACGCGATCACGACGGCCTGGATCCGCTGGTCGTCGGAGATCGATGCGAACGAGCGGCGCAGCACGGCGAAGTGCCCGGTCGCGTCGGTCATGTTGTAGATCCAGATCGCGTTCCAGACGATCCACATGATCGGAAACAGGCCGAAGCACGCGCCCAGCACGGCCGCGTTGAGCGCTTGACCGCCCGGCATCGAGTACACGACGACCGCAACGACGATCGCGATCACGAGCGACGCGAGCGCCGCCCAGTGCGCCTTCAGCTTCAGGCCGCCGAGCAGCACGAAGAGCGTGATCAGCGGTAGCGCCGCGAAGATGGCGCTCCCGAACAGCGAACCCCCAACCGGATCAAGAACCTGCTCGTACATTTCCCGAAGCCTCCCCTAGCTGCCTCGCCGGGCTTTACCCGGCGCGCCGCGGGCGCAAGCGTCCAGTGCACTCGCGCAAGCTGCGCGCGCTGAACGCAGCGGTGGCGATCGCGAGCGAGACGCCCCACACCCAGAAGATCGCGACCTGGGTCCAGAACGACCAGGCGGGGATGCCTTCGGCGACCTCGCCCGGCATCGTGAAGCCGTCGACCATGTACTGCACGCTCCAGTGGTTGAAGGTGGCGAGGATCCCGATCGGTGCCAGCAGCGGTAGAACGACGAGCCACCGCGGCATGCGCGTGCCGCCGAGGAGCGGGATGCCGTCGGGCACCGTGCGCCGCCGGTGGAGGACGAAGAAGTAGGTGAACGCGGCGGTGCCCTCGCACAGCACGACAAAGCCGAGCAGGCCGACCGATCCCAGGCCAGGGCTCTGGAGGAAGTCGTGCAGGCCCTCTGGTTCGATGCCGAGCGGTATCCCCACCGCCCAGATCAGGCGCCAGAGGCTGTAGGGAAGCGGCGCCAGGACGGCGACCCACGCGATCATCCGTTCCAGCGACGTCGTCATCGGTTGCTCCTTCGAGTTCACGGCCGATCCATGATCAGCCGGTCGAGCGGCGGCGACCATCGGCCATATGGCAGAAGCTCGCGCGCCGGCGGCAGCGTCGATCTGCCGATCGGCAGAGGTGGTCAGGCGTCGGCGATGCCGGCGCGCCACGCCCAGGCGGCGATGCCGACGCGGTTGCGGGCGCCGAGCTTGCGCTGGATGTTCGCGACGTGCGTCTTGACCGTCCCGGCGGCGATGAACAGCTCGGCGCCGATCTCGATGTTGGTGCGGCCGCGCGCGACGAGGCGGGCGACGTCGATCTCGCGGGTGGTCAGCGGTTCGCCGGGCAGCCTCGGCCTCGCCGGCCGCGGGCTCGGTCAGATGGCGCAGCAGGCGCACCGTGATCGAGGGACTGACCAGCGTGTCGCCCGCCATCGCGGCGCGGACCGCCTCGATCAGAAGCGCCGGCCCGGCGCGCTTGAGCAGGAAGCCGCAGGCGCCGTTGCGCAGCGCGGCGTGGACGTAGTCATCGAGGTCGAACGTGGTGACGACGATCACGCGAGCCGGCTCGACGGCTTCCGGCCCGGCGAGCCGGCGGGTGAGCTCGAGGCCGTCCAGTCGCGGCATCCGGATGTCCGCGACGACGACGTCCGGCCGCAACCGGCGCGCGAGCGCCTGCGCGGTGTGCCCGTCAGGGGCCTCGCCGACGACCTGCATGTCGGGCTGCGCGTCGAGGATCAGCCGGAAGCCGTGCCGGATCCGCTCGTGATCGTCGGCGAGCAGGATCCGGATCATCGCCGCCGGCCTCCGTCGCCGCACGGCACGACCGCTCTGAGCCGCCAGCCGTCGGCTTCGATCGGGCCGGCGCTCACGCTGCCGCCGAGCGCTTCCACCCGCTCGCGCAGCCCGATCAGGCCGAAGCCGGCGTCGCGGTCGTCCACGCGCACGGTCGCGCCCACGCCGTCGTTGGTGACCGTGACGGCGATCGCCTGGCCGGCCGCGTCACGCGCCGGTGCGACGGCGATCTCCACCGCGCCGGCGGCACGAGCGTGACGACGCACGTTGGCCAGCGCCTCGACCACGACGCGGTAGCCGGTCGCGCTGACCTCAGGCGCGAGCCCGTCGAGCGCTTCCGGCGCGGCGTTGAGCTGGACCCGCGCCCGCGAGCTCGTCGCGAAGCGGCCGGTCAACTCGGCCAGATCCTCGAGCCCGGCCATCTGGGCCTGCTCCGGGCCTGCCGTATCGTCGCCGGCCTCGCGCAGCGCCCGCACCGTCCGGTCCATCGCGGCAAGCGCACGCAGGGCGTCCTCCTCGATCCGATCGAGTGCCGCCAGCGCCTGCTCCGGGGCGGTCACGCCGATCATCCGGCCCGCCTGAGCGTCCACGACGATCCCGCTGACATCGTGCGCGACGAAGTCGTGGAGATCCCGGGCCAGCTCCAGACGCTGGCTTCGGCGCGCGTCGGCGACCGACCGCGCGCGGTCGGCGTCGAGCGCGTTGAGGTGCAGCGCGGCACCGGCCGCGCCCGCCGCTCCGAACGACCAGAACGCCACAGCCTCCGCCGCCTCCCGGAGCGAGCCCCCGGCGTCGCCGCCGACGAAGATCATCGCCGCCTCAGCCGCCCCCGCAACCGATGCGGAGACCAGAGCCTGGCCCGCAGGCGCGTTCCGCACGGCGAGGAAGATCAGCACGATCATGACCACGGCCTCGACCAGGACGAGCACGTCGGCGCGCCCGCCGCCGGCCAGCGCGATCAACAGCGACGCGACCAGGGACACCGCCGCCGCGACCACGATCACGAGCGGCACGTGCGCCTTGACGCCGGACCACCCGGGCCCGCTGGCGAGGAGGGGCTGGGGAGGAGCTCTCATGGGGCGACGGTACGCGCGCCCCTTGAGAGGTCCCTGAGGCCTTGCAAGCGCTAAGGCGCGGGCTCGACCGGCCTGCTCTCGATCGACCAGCTCCCGCTGCCGATCCTCGAGAGCACGATCCGGTCGCCGTCGGCGTGCGCGCCGTAGGCGTGGCCATGGCTCCCGTCCCAGGCCAGCCGGCCGTTCACCCGTACCCGCGTGCGCAGGCCGCCCGTCGGCACCCGCACCTCGGCACGGCTGTTGACCGGCACCGACACCCGCTGGCGAAGACCGCCGTCGCGCTTGCTCCACGCGCTTGCGATCGTGCCGTAGGGCGACTCGAGGCTCGCGACTCCATGTGCTCCAGATCGCTCGGGATCAGGGGCGCCACCAGGAACTCGCGGAAGCCCGGCTCGGTGGAGCGGACCCGGCCAGATAGCCGGTATGACCAGTCGTCGATCGCGCCCATCATGAAGTGGTTCTGCGAGCCGTGGCCATCCCAGAACTCCGGCAGCGTCGTGGCGCCGGAGGCCAGCATCGCCGCGTAGCTCGGCGCCGTCGGGTTCCTGGCCATCGCGAGCACGGTGTCCGCGTCGCCCTCCTCGCCGAGCACGTCGAACAGCGCCCGCAGGCCGATCTCGCCGGTCGACAGGTGGTCGTCGCGCTCGGCGATGTCCGCGCGCAGGGCGCCGAGCACGGCGTCGCGGTGCTCATCCGGCACCATGCCGGCCGCCAGCGGCAGCGCGTTGGACGCCTGGCTGCCGGAGCCGTAGCTGCCGGTCGCGGCATCGAAGTACCGCTCGTTGAACGCGGTCGCGGATCTCCGCGGCGAGCGCGGTGTAGCGGGCGGCCGCGGCGTCGTCGTCCGACCACGCCGGCGATCTCGGCCATCACGTTCGCGTAGCGGTAGTAGGCCGTCGTGGCCGGGATCGCGAGCGGCGTCGACGTGTCGAACGCGCCCCAGTCGCCGAGGCCGTGGGAGAGGATGTGGTCGGTCGCCTTCGTCGCCAGGTAGTCCATGTAGCGCTGCATCGCCTGGTAGCCGTCGCGCAGCAGCTCGGCGTCGCCGTAGGCCTGGTAGTGCTTGAACGGCGTCATGATCAGCGCGCCGCCCCAGTTGGCGTCGTCGCGGAAGCCGCCGCCGAAGACGGTGTACTCCGGTGCGATGTCAGGGACCATGCCGTCGGCGAGCTGCGCATCGCTGATGTCGCGCACGAGCTTGCGGTAGTACGCGGCGACGTCGAAGTTCGACGCGACGGTGTCGTAGAGCAGGTGGTACTCCTCCAGCCAGCCGAGCTTCTCGCGATGCGGGCAGTCCGTCAGGACGGAGAACATGTTGCTCTCGACCGCCCGCAGCACCATCTCGTAGGTGGCGTTCAGCGTCGCGTCGGAGGAGTCGATCGTGCCGGTCCGCTCGTTGTCGGCGCGGAGCACCTCCGCGCGCACGTCGGCCACCGCGGGCGGCTCGCTCAGGCCGCTGACCTCCAGGTAGCGGAAGCCGTAGTACATGAAGCGCGGGCGCCAGGTCTCCGCGCCGCCGGTCGCCGCGGTGTAGCGGAAGTACACCGGCCCGCCGATCTCCGCCTGCGTGACGCGGCCGTCGTCGCAGCTGCTCGCCGGGCGTGATCGCGCGGTCTCGCCTGCCGCTCCGCGCACCGTGATCACCGGCCGGCCCGCGAGGTTGCGGCCGAGGTCGTACAGCCAGACGCCGGGCGCGACCTCCGTGCGGGACTTCGCCGTCACGGTCTCCTGCACCCGCACGGGCGGCGACTGCTGTGCGCTCAGGACCTGCTCGGGCTGCGGGTCGCCGAGGTCCGCCGCGGCCCGCCAGTCGCCGAGGTCGGCGCCCGGCGCGTCCCAGCCGGTGAGCTCGCGGCCGGCGTCGTAGTCCTCGCCGCCGTACCAGTTCGAGAACGTCGTCGGGCCGCTCTCGGCACGCCAGGAGCCATCCGTGGCGATCGTGGTGCGGGTCCCGTCGGTGAACGTCACCTCGAGCTGCGCGAGCAGCTTCAGCGGTCCCATCGTGCCGCTGAACTTCACGTAGCGGCCGGAGTCGGCGGGCACGTCGTAGATGCCGCGTCCGAGCATGAAGCCGAGCGTGTTGGACCCGCGGCGCAGGCGGTCGGAGACGTCGTAGGTCGTGTACAGCACGCGCTTGCGGTAGTCGGTGTTGGCCGGCTCGAGGACCGCGTCGCCGACCTTGCGGCCGTTCAGGCGCGCCTCCGAGACGCCGAGGCCGACGGCGTACAGGCGCGCGCTGTGCACGCGCTTGTCGAGCGTGAACGTGCGTGCCATCAGCGGCAGTCCGGGCGGCTGCTCGGGCACCTGCGGCGCCGCCTGCCCGGCGGCCCGGTGCGCCTCGCTCCACGGCTCGGACGCGTCGGTGCGCGTCTGCAGCGTGAAGTCCTCGGGGAAGTTGGCCGTCTCCCGAGCCGCCGTCAGGGCGTCGGTCCGCGGGTACAGGCGCACCTCGTCGACGTCCGTCACCTCACCGAGGTCCACCTCGAGCCAGATCGAGGCATCGCCGAGGTCCTGCTGATGGCGCTCGTAGCTCGTGTAGCCGCGAGGGTCGGAGTCCGAGTCCAGGCTGCCGTCGGTGATCAGGCGCGGCTCCCAGACACCGCTGACGGTGTAGCTCTCGGACGCCGTCACCGGTCGGCCCTGCGAGCGCAGCGTCCCGTCCCCGTAGGCCTGCAGCTCGGCGAGCTGGAGCCGCGAGACAGGATCGGGCCAGCCCTCCTGGAGCGGCTTGCCGAGGCGGGTCACGTCGAGGCGCACGTACCGCGTCCGCCGCGACGGGAAGCGGATCACGAGCGGGTCCGCGTTGCGGCGCAGCGAGGCGGGGTCGGCGATCCAGCGGGCCCTCCAGTCGGACCGTTCGAGCAGGCCCATCTCCCAGCTCGCCGGCTTGGCCCAGCCGGAGGCGCGCCCGTGCTCGTCCCACACGCGCACGGTCCAGCTGACGCGCTGGCGGGAGCGCAGCGGCGGCCCGTCGTAGGGGACGGAGACGGAGTCCGGCGAGCCGACGCGACCGCTGTCCCACACGACGCCGCGGCGGTCGGACACGCGGACCTGGTAGGCGCGCTGCGTCTGCTCACGCCTGTGCGAGGCCAGCCGCCAGCTCAGCGACGGCGTCGTGTCGTCGATCCCGAGCGGGCTGGTCTGGTAGTCGACGCGCAGCTCCTGTGCCCGCAGCGCCGAGTGGCCGTGCCCGCCGGCCACCGCCGTCGCGGGCGCGGCCAGCGCCGCGAGCGCGCAGACGGCGGTGATCGCCGCCCGCCTCATCGCTCCACCTCGAACTCGTAGTCGCCGGAGCCGGTCTCGAACACCGGCCGGCCGTCCCGCATGCCCACATAGCGCGCGCCGCGATCGGCGCGGACGTCGGCGCGCGAGGGCGCCGGAACGTGCACCAGCGCGCGGCTGCCGACCGGCACGGTCACGCCGAGCTCGAGGCCGCCGCGGTCGTCGCGCCGCCAGGCGGCCGCCACGCGGCCGTACGGCGTCCGCGTCGCCGCCCGCGCACGGTCGAGGCCGGCGACCGGCTCGGGCCGGATCTCGACGGTCTCGAAGCCCGGCGCGGCGGGCCGGATGCCGGCGAGGTCCTTGAAGAACCAGTCCTCGACTGCGCCGCCCAGGAATGCGTGGTCGAGCGAGCGCGAACCGAGGTCCCACATCTCCCACAGCGACGTTGCGCCGTTGTCGATCCAGTAGCCGAGGCTCGGGTAGGTCCGCTGCGTCGCGATCGTGTACGCCAGGTCGCCGTAGCCGCGCTCGGTGAGCACGGGCAGCAGGTACTTGGTCCCCAGCGCGCCGGTGTTGAGGTGATCGCCGCGCGCGTGCACGTCCTCCACCAGGTGCTGCAGCACCTCGTCCTCGCGGTCCTCCGGCACGATGCCGAACGCGAGCGCGAGCACGTTCGACGTCTGGCGGTAGTCGGGGTCGCTGTCCGTGCGGTAGATCCCGCGCTCGGCGTCGAGGAACTTCGCGTTGAACGCGTCACGGATCCGCACGGCGGCGGCGCGGTAGCGCTCGGCGTCGCCCGGGTGGTGCAGCACGCGGGCGATCCGCGCCATCGTCCTGACCATCTCGTAGGCGTAGGCGGTGCCGGCGAGGTCCAGGTCCTCCGCCGGGTTCCCGTGGTAGCCCGGAGCCAGGTAGTCACCGAGGAAGCTCGAGTGGATCCCGTCCGGCGAGCGGGCGATCTCCCAGTCCATGTAGCGGCGCATCGCCGCGTAGTGGTCGGTGAGCACGTGCCGGTCGCCGCGGTACTCGTACAGCCACCACGGGATCAGCACGTAGGCCGCGTTCCAGGGCGGCGCGGCCCCGAACTGGCCCTGGCCCCAGCCGCCGTCGGGAGCGATCGCCGGCGGGCGGCCGTTCTCGTCGACGCTGTCGCGGATGTCGTCGAGCCACTTGACGAGGATCCGCTGGACGTCGAACTCGAGCAGGTCGGTCTCGGCCATCAACTGCGCGTCGCCGGTCCAGCCGTTCTTCTCGTACATCGGCGTGTCCGTCGGGATGCCGTGCAGGTTGTTGAGCACGGTCTTGCGCGTGAGGTCGCGGATGGTCGCGAACAGCTCGGTGCCGGATGCGAACTCCCCGTGGGAGGCGACGTCCGAATGCACCAGGCGACCGTCGAGGTCCGCTGCGGTCGGCGTGCCCGGCCAGCCGGTGACCTGCACGTACTGGAACCCCTTGTACGAGAACCGCGGCTCCCATGTCTCCGTGGTGCCGGTCCCGCGCAGCGTGTAGGTGTCGGTCTGGAAGCGGCCGGTGACGAGGTTGTTCGACGATTGCACCGTGCCGTCGGCGTTGAGCTTCTCGCCGAACCGCAGCGTCAGCTCGGTGCCCGCGGGCCCGCGCACGCGCAGTCGCGCCCACCCGGCGATGTTGCGCGGCAGGTGGAAGACGTGCACGCCCGGCTGCGGCGTCGTCACGCGCTCCGGCCGCAGCGTCTCGAGGACGCGCATCGGCTCGTGCTCCTGGGCGACGAGCCGGCCGGCGGGCGGCTCGAGCTCGGCGGCCGCGGCCCAGTCGTCCGCGTCGAAGCCCGGCTTGTCCCAGCCGGGCAGCGCCAGCCGCGCGTCGTAGCTCTCGCCGGCGTACTGCGAGTCCGACCGCGTCGGGCTGTCGTGCGAGCTCCAGCCGTCGTCGGAGGCGACCGTGGTGCGGCTGCCGTCGCGGTGCGTGACCTCGAGCTGGAGCAGCGCCCGCGGGTCGCCGTGCCACGGCACCGTGTGCCAGTTCCAGACGTTCTGCGTGGTCATGCCGAAGAAGCCGCGGCCGAGCTCGGCGCCGAGCACGTTCTCACCGCGGCGCAGCTGCTTCGTGACGTCGTGGGTGACGTACTGGACGCGCGTGTCGTAGCGCGTGAAGCCTGGGTCCATGACGTGGTCGGAGACCGGCCGCCCGTTGAGGCTCACGGCCGCGTAGGCGGCGCCGGCCACGTACAGGCGGGCCCGCTCGATCCTGCCGTCGAGCTCGAACGCCCGGCGGACCAGCGGGGCCGGCCGTTCGGGCGCGGGCGGCGAGAGCTGCCCCCACGGCGGGTCGCCCGCGCCCGCGGTGCGCCGCGCCGCCGCCCAGGCCGCGTCGTCGTAGCCCGGCTCGGTCCAGCCGGCGGGCGCCTGGTCGGCGGCACGCCACGCGTCGCCGCCCTCGATCAGCCGGGTGCTCCCGTCGGCGAGCGTGAGCTCCACGCGCGCCAGCACGCCGGCCGGGCTGTTGCTGCCGTCGGCGTGCGGGTTGTTGCGCGCGGCGATCGCGAGCACGTTCTCGCCGGCGCGCGGCGTCAGCGTGACGAGGCGGGGATGCCGCCACGCCTCCGGATCGTCGATCGACTCGGTGACGGGCTCGCCGTTCAGGTACGCGGTGAACGCGTCGTCGACGGTGATCAGCAGCCTCGCGCCGGTGACGCCCGTGCCGTCGAACGTCGTGCGGAAGAACCGCTCGCCGGCGGGCGCCCCTGCCGGCGCGTCACCGTCGGCCGCGAACCACATCCACGAGGCGCCCTCGAAGTCGAGGGTGGGCTCGTCGGCGGCGGGCGCGCCGATCCAGCGTGCCGTCCAGTCCGACGCGTGCAGCAGGCCGGTCTCGAACCAGGTCGGCCTGCTCCAGTCGGAGCCGCCGCGCTCGGCCCAGGTCTGGACGCGCCAGAAGTAGCGGGTGCGCGAGCGCAGATCGCGCCCGCCGTAGGAGATGTCGTGGCTGCTCGGCGGAGCGGACCCGGCCGCTGTCCCACACGTCGGCTCGGCCGGGGGTCAGCCGGTGCCGGCTCGTCGCCACGAGCACCCGGTAGGCGCGCTGGCGAGCGCCGTCGCGGCCGGCGGTCAGCGTCCAGCCCAGTCGCGGGGCGGTCTCGTCGATGCCCAGAGGTCGGTCGGCGTGCTCGGTGGTGAGCCCGCCGGCGCGCAGGCCGTGGTCCGCCCGTGCCGCCGCGGGCACCGCGAGGAGGGCGATCGCGCCGATCAGAGCAGCTGTGGTCCTCATCCGAACACCCTCCGAACCGCGTCGAGATACGCCGTTCCGTGGCGCCGGCCGGGCTCGAGGAAGCTCCCCTCGGGCCACTCGTTCCAGGCGTTGATCGTTCCCACGCGCGGCTGGCCGTCGCGCTCGATCAGGAAGCTCCGCAACGACTCCAGCGCCAGCCGGAACTCGTGCGGGGTGTTGCCGGTGAGCACCGGTGTGAACGGGTAGCCGAGGTGCTCGTAGACGTCCGACTGCGCCGTCCGCGGGCTCGGGTCCCAGCCCATGCTCACCGTCGGGATGTACGGCACCGGCAGCTCGCCGCTGAGGCGCTCCCACGTGCCGGGCGCCAGGCGGCGCAGCTTCGAGTACGGCGTCGCGAGCTCGGTCAGCGCGTCGTACTCGTGATGGATCCACGTGTAGTGGGTGGCGCTGTCGAACCCGAGGTCCCGCAGCAGCGTGGCCGGGTCGGCGGTCCACTGCGTGATCACCGCGTTCAGGTGCAGCTCGCCGCGACCAGCGCTGCGGGCGCGGGCGCGGAAGTCGTCGAGCGCGGCCCGTGTCTCGGCGCGGCCGCCGAGGCCGGTCTCGAGCGCGGTCAGGTCATAGAAGGAGAAGTAGGGGCGATCCGCGATCCGCCAGTACGAGGGATGCCCGAGGTACTGCGCGATCACGTGATCGGTCGCGGCGCGGAACGAGTCGGGCGCGGTCGACGGCGCGCCCGGCAGCAGCGTGTAGAGCGGCATCGCGCGCTTGTGCGGATACAGGTCCCACCAGTCGTGGTTGGCCCACATCAGCGCGAACTTCAGGCGGTCGTTGTTGCGCGCTCGCAGGTACCCGCGGTCGAGCGCGCCGCCCAGGAACGTCGCGCCCTCGTACCAGTACCAGTCGAAGATGAACGCATCGAGCCCGTGGCCGGCGGCCGCGCCGATCTTGCGCTCCATCACGCGCGGGTCGCTCTCGTCCTCGAAGCCCCAGGCCGGGAGGTTGGGCTGGCGATGGCCCTTGAAGCGGGGTTCCGCGCGCTTGACGATCTCCCACTCGGTCCAGCCCGCGCCGTGCCAGCCGTCGTTGCGCGGGTCGGGATGGAACTGCGGGAAGTAGTACGCCGCCATTTCGACCCATGGCCGCGTCTCTGCGGCCGTGGCTTCCGGAATGCGGCCGAGCGCCAGCGCGCCGGCCGCCGCGCCGGCGCGCGTGAGGAACTCGGAGCGCTTCAGACCGGACACGCCCGCATCCGACCCGCGCGTAAGTTTCTGTGACATCTGCCGTACCTCCCGCCCGAAACGACCAGGAACGAACAAAACAAACCACGACCGCGTTTGTCAAGAGGCTGTGACACACTCGGGCCGCCGCGGTGCGCGTCGCACTCTTCATCACCTGCTTCAACGACACGCTGTTCCCGGCGACCGGGCGCGCCGTGGTCGAGTTGCTCGAGCGACTCGACTGCGATGTCGTGTTCCCGGAGGCGCAGACGTGCTGCGGGCAGATGCACGGCAACACGGGCTATGCCGAGCACGGCGAGGCGCTGGTGCAGCGCTGGGAGCGCGTGTTCGCCGACTACGACCTGGTGGTGTCGCCGTCGGCGTCGTGCGTCGGCTACGTGCGCGAGCACGTCCCGTCGTCGGCCGGGCGGCTGTTCGAGCTGACCGAGTTCCTCGTCGACCGGCTCGGCGTGACCGACGTCGGCGCGTCGTTCCCGCACCGGGTCACGCTCCACCCGACCTGCCACTCGCTGCGGATGCTGCACGTCGGCGACCGGCCGCGGCGGCTGCTGGAGGCCGTCCGCGGCATCGACCTCGTCGACCTCGGCGACGCGGACGAGTGCTGCGGCTTCGGCGGGACGTTCGCGGTCAAGAACGCGGACACGTCGATGGCGATGCTCGGTGACAAGCTGCGGCGCGTGCTCGACACGCGCGCCGAGGTCTGCACGGCGGCGGACAACTCGTGCCTGATGCACATCGGCGGGGCGCTGCGGCGCCAGCGCGCCGGCGTGCGGACGATGCACCTGGCGGAGATCCTGGCGGCGACCGAATGAAGGGCTTTCCCGCCGCCGCTCACGAGACGCTCCAGAACGCGCAGCTGCGGCGCAACCTCGGCAAGGCGACGACGACGATCCGCGCCAAGCGGCTGCGGGCGATCGGCGAGCTGCCCGACTGGGAGGCGCTGCGCGACGCCGGCGCGGCGATCAAGGCGCGCGCGATGGCGACGCTCCCTGAGCAGCTCGAGCGGCTCGAGGAGTCCGTGACGCGTGCGGGCGGCACCGTGCACTGGGCGCGCGACGGGGCGGAGGCGAACGCGATCGTGGCGAAGGTCGCGCAGGCGCACGGCTCGCGCGAGGTGATCAAGGTCAAGTCGCTCGCCACGGATGAGATCGGGCTCAACGATGCGCTGGCCGAGCAGGGCATCAGCGCGATCGAGACCGACCTCGCGGAGCTGATCCTGCAGCTCTCGAACGACAAGACGACGCACATCCTCGTGCCCGCGATCCACCGCAACCGGATGGAGATCCGGGCGCTGTTCGAGCAGACGATCGCCCAGGGCGAGCAGCTCGGCAACGAGGCGTCCGCGATCGCGGAGGCGGCGCGCAAGCATCTGCGCGCGAAGTTCCTGACCGTGCCGGTGGCGGTGTCGGGCGCGAACTTCGGGGTCGCCGAGACCGGCACTGTCGCGGTCGTCGAGTCGGAGGGCAACGGCCGCATGTGCACGACGCTGCCGGACGTGCTCGTGACCGTGATGGGGATCGAGAAGATCCTGCCCGAGTGGCGCGACCTCGAGGTGTTCCTCCAGTTGCTGCCGCGCTCGTCGACCGCCGAGCGGATGAACCCGTACACGTCGCTGTGGACCGGCGTGCGCCCCGGCGACGGCCCGCAGGAGTTCCACCTGATCCTGCTCGACGGCGGTCGCACGAACGTGCTCGCCGACGAGGTCGGTCGCCAGGCGCTGCACTGCATCCGCTGCTCTGCCTGCCTGAACGTGTGCCCGGTCTACTCGCGCGTCGGCGGCCAGGCGTACGAGTCGGTGTACCCGGGGCCGATCGGCGCGGTGCTGTCGCCGCAGCTGTTCGGGCTCGACGTGCACCCGACGCTGCCGTGGGCGTCGTCGCTGTGCGGCGCCTGCTACGACGCCTGCCCGGTCAAGATCGAGATCCCGTCGCTGCTCGTGCACCTGCGCGGACGGGTCGTGCGCGAGCAGAAGGGCCGCTTCAGCCCCGAGCGCGCGGCGATGGCGACGGCGGCGTCGGTGTTCGCGTCACGGCCGCGGTACGAGCGCGCGCAGAAGCTCGCCCGGCTCGGCCGCGGGCCGCTCGCGAAGGCGATGCTGCCGGGCTGGACGGCGATGCGCGAGCTCCCCGACCCGCCGAAGGAGACGTTCCGGGAGTGGTGGCGTGAGCGCCGCGCGGGCTGACGTGCTGGCGCGCATCCGCGGCGCGCTCGGGTCCGGCGTGGAGCCGCCGGAGGTGCCGCGGGCGTATCGCGGTCCGGGCGCGGCGGGGGAGACCGGATCGGCCGCGATCGTCGACCGCTTCTGCGAGCGCGTGGCGGAGTACCAGGCGACGGTCACGCGCGTGACCGCCGCCGAGCTGCCGGACACCGTCGCGTCGCTGTGCCGGGCGCGCGGCGCGCAGCGGATCGCGGTGCCGCCGGGCGGCCCCGACGTGCTGGCCGGCGTCGAGATCGTGGTCGACGAGCCGGCGCTGTCGGCGCAGGCGCTCGACCAGCTCGACGGCGTGCTGACCGGCTGCGCGCTGGCGATCGCCGAGACCGGCACGATCGTGCTCGACGGCGGCGAGCGCTCCGGCCGCCGGGCGCTCACGCTGGTCCCGGACTGGCATGTGTGCGTCGTCGAGGCGGATGCGGTGGTGGCCGGCGTGCCGGATGCCGTCGCGACGCTCGCGGGGGCCGCCGCCGAGGGGCGCCCGATCACTTTGGTGTCGGGGCCGAGCGCGACGTCGGACATCGAGCTCGACCGCGTCGAGGGCGTCCACGGCCCGCGGAACCTCGACGTGATAGTCGTCTCGGCATGACGCAATCCGACAAGGCTGCGGCGTTCCGCGCGCTGCACGACGGCGACCCGTTCGTGATCCCGAATCCGTGGGACGCCGGCTCGGCGCGGATGTTCGAGGCGCTCGGATTCAAGGCGCTCGCGACGACGAGCTCGGGCTTCGCCTTCACGCTCGGGCGCGCGGACGGCGGCGTGACGCTCGACGAGGTCGTCGACCACGCGCAGCTGCTGGACCGCGCGACGGGCCTGCCCGTCTCGGTCGACCTCGAGAACGGCTACGGGCCGGCGCCCGAGGAGGCGGCGAGGGCCGTCACGCGCGCCGCCGGGGCCGGTGCCGTCGGCGGGTCGATCGAGGACTGGGACGCCGAGTCCGGCCTGTACGCGCCCGAGCACGCGGCGGAGCGGGTGGCCGCGGCCGTCGAGGCGGCGCGGGCGCTGGACTTCCCGTTCACGCTCACCGCCCGCGCCGAGAACCACATTCGCGACAACCCGGATCTCGACGACACGATCGCCCGGCTCCAGGCCTACGAGCGCGCCGGCGCCGACGTGCTGTACGCGCCCGGGCTGCGCAACGGCGACGAGATCCGCGCGATCTGCGACGCCGTGTCCCGGCCGGTGAACGTGCTCGCCCACGCGGGCCTGTCGATGCGCGAGATCACGGACGCGGGCGGTCACCGCGTCAGCGTCGGCGGCGCGCTGACGTGGGTGGCGATCGCGGCCGCCGCGGCGGCCGCGAAAGAGATCCGCGACTCCGGCGACTTCTCGTCGCTCGGCGTCGACGAGCCGATCGACGAGTGGCTCGCGTAGCGCTAAGGGGTGGGATCGAGGGGGGGTGTGTCACGTTTGTTCGATCCTCGTGAACGTTCGTGAACCACCCCCTCGGTAGCGGCCGACCCCGCCTCCCTTAACGCCGAAGTTCGACCCTCAGCCGGCCCGCTCGATCCGGAACGCGAAGCAACCCGGGCCGGCGAAGTGCGCGTGCAGGAACGCGACGCCGGGCTGGAGCAGCGCGCGGGCGGTGTCGGCGAGCCGGTCGCCCGGCACCACCTCGGCGTCGAGCATCATCGCGTCGGCGTCGTAGGCGCGGACCGAGAACTGGCGCCCGTGCACCTGCTCGGGCAGGACCTGCGGCTCCGGCCGGTGGGCCTCGCAGCCGTCTGCGTGGACGTACACCGGGCCTTCGCCGGTGTACGGGCTGCGCACGGTGAACGGGTCGTACGGCAGCAGGAGCAGGCTGTCGCCGACCTTCGCGTTGCGCAGGCAGCGGCGGCACGGGCTCGGGCCGTCGGCGACGACCTCGCGCCCGGCCGGGTCACACGGATCGGCGGCGCCCGCGGGGAGCGCCTGGACGATGAACTCGGTCATGCCGGTACAACGGCGCTGACCGCGGCGATGTGAGCGAAAGCGCCCGGCGGCCGCCTCGGCCGCCGGGCGCTCCCTGCGCTACGGCTTCGGGAACCGCAGCGTGACCTTCACGGTCTTGGTCGTCTGGGCGCCGGCGGCGTTGCGCCCGACGGCCTGGGCCTTGACCTTCAGCCGGCGGTTGCTGGCCAGGTCGGCGGCGGCGTTCGGCAGCCGGACGGTGACGCGCCGCGCCTTGCCGGTGCGGACGTTGTAACGCGCGCCGGCGAGCAGGGCCTCCACGCGCGAGCCGCCGATCCGCGCCTTCGCCAGGAGCGTCAGCCGGCCCTTGCAGCCCTCGAGCGCGGTGGTGGAGCAGGACAGCCGGATCCGCGCGCGATGCCGGCCGGTGCTCGTGCGGGTCACGGTCGCGTTCTTGCGGATGAAGAGCGCGTTCGCGCCGGACCGGGAGCGGCGCACGCTCTCGACGTCGGACGAAACGGCGTCGATCGAGTCGGCGGTCGCCCGGTCGGTGCCGATGCCGCCGCGGGCGAGGTCGGCAGCGCGGTCGCGGATCGCCAGCGTGTCGTTGCCGTCCTGGCCGTCGACGGCGTCGCTGCCGGTGCCCGGATCGAGCGTGTCGTTGCCGAGGCCGCCGAAGAACGTGTCGGCCTCGTCGCCGCCGTTGAAGCGGTCGTCGCCCGCGCCGGCGTCCGCCGCGATGGCGATCAGGCCACCGACGCCGGGCGCCACGTCGAGCGTGTCGTTGCCGCCGAACGTGTTCAGCTCGAGCACCTCGCTGGTGGCGATGTTCAGGCCGAACGGAGCGTTGACGCGGTCGTAGCGCACGATGCCGTTGACGACCTTGACCTGCGAGACGTCGTCGGCCGCGCCGAGGTTGTTCTCGATCCGGTCGAGGCCGGCCTGCCCGTTCATCACGTCGGTTCCGTCGCCGTTGTTCCAGACCAGCGTGTCGTCGCCGGCGTTGCCGTTGAGGGTGTCGTCGCCGGGGCCGCCGATGACGCGGTCACCGCCGCCGCCTGCGGTGATGTCGTCGACGCCGGGGCCGGCGTCGATCGTGATCGGCAGCGTCACGTCCGGCTGGGCCACGAGCCTGTCGTCGCCGGCGAACGGAGTGAGCTGGAGGCGCTCGGTCGTGGCGATGTCGACGCTGAAGCCGCCGGGGGCCGCGCGGGTGAACAGGACGCGGCCGGCAGCGCCGTTCGCCACCGTCATGTCGTCGGTCGTGTTGCGACCGGTGATCAGGGTCTCGTCGATGCCGCCGTCACCGTCGTTGGTGTCGGTGCCGTCGCCGTTGTTCCACTGCATGAGGTCGTTGCCGTTGCCGCCGTCGATGTCGTCGTTGCCGGTGAAGCCGGTGAGGCGGTCATTGCCCTCGTTGCCGATCAGCTGGTCGTTGTTCGGGCCACCGACGATGATGTCGTCACCGTCGCCACCGTCGATCGTGAGCGTGGCGGCCGTCGTCAGTGTCTGCACGCCGCCGTCGGTGTCGAAGTCGGTCGCACTTTCGAAGCCCGCCAGCGTGTTGTGGGTGAGCAGCCCGTCGTCCGAGTCGATGAGGATCGTGTCGGGCGCGGCGTCGCCTGTCAGGACGGCGGTGTCACCGGTGACCTGGCCCGTGACGGCGGCGCCGGCCACGGCCGGTAGAGCGAGTGCGGCGGCCGCGGCCATCGTGGCCAGCGTGGCGGTCCGCCGGGCGTTCTTGCTGCATAGAGACATGGAGTCCTCCCCTGGAGAAATGCGAGTCCCCCTGAAGACGCCGCCCGGCGCGCTCTATTCCCCTAATAGGCGGTCGTACGGGCGCGGTGGCGAGGAATCGCCTTGTAGCGGGGCTCGCCACCGCGGTGCCAGAGCACGTTGTCGACCGCCGTCGCCGTCGTCGAGCCGTGGGCGGCGACCAGCAGCTCGACGGCATGCAGCGCGCACGCACGGATCTCGACCTCCTCGGGCGAGTCGTGCTCGATCAGCCGCTCGGCGGCGATCCGGCTCACCAGCTCGTCGTCGAACGCGAGCACGCCGTCGATGCGCAGGACGTGCGGTACGAGATTGTCGGCGAACAACGTGAGCTCGCCCAGGTCGGCCGCCGGCGCGATGCCGGTGAGCGCGAGGTCGGCGGCGGCGATCTGCGCGCGCTTGAAGAACGGCACGCCCTCGCCGTCGTAGACGGAGACGTCGCGCCACGTCGGCCAGCTCGCGAGTCGCTCCATCAGGCGCGTGGCCGAGCCGTCGCCGCTGCGGGCGAGCGCCAGGAACGCGCCGCCGTGCTCGTCACGGACCCGCTCGCCCAGCTCGCGCAGATGAACCGCGAAGTGCCCGATCAGCTCGTGCGCGGGGTCCTGGCCGACGGCGCCGGAGATCTCCTCGCGCGTCATCGCGGCGAGCGCCTCGGCGGTCCACGGCCCGTGCGCGCGCAGCCCCGCCTCGACCGTCCGGAAGCCCGACATGCCGGGCGCCTTGCGCAGCGTCGGGAACCAGCCCGAGCCGAAGTTGATCGCGTTCAGCGTCAGGCTGAACGCCGCCCGCTCCTCGAGCGTCGCGCCCGCCACGTCGGGCGCGGGCGGCGACTCCGCCGCGAGCGTGGCGGCGTACGGCTCGATCGCCTCATCGACCACGCGAACGTGCCGGCTGCGGGCGGCGACGCGCGCGCAGGCGCTGCGGATGTCACCGGGCAGCGCCATCAGGCGCGCGGTGGCTGGCCGAACCGCTCGGCGAGGCGGCGGGCGGTGTCCCTGAGCTGGTCGACCAGCCGTGGCTTGCAGCGGACCTTCAGCGTCCCCAGCGCGCCGCCGGCCCGGATCCGTACGACCGGGGCGCCCTCCGGGGCGGGACCGGGCAGCCGCAGCTGCTGGCTCGACAGCATGCCGCCGCCCGTGACGACGACGTGGACGCCCTCCGGTACCAGGATCTCGACCGTTCCGAGCACCGGGACCGCGTGGATCTCGACCTCCGGGCCGGGCAGCACGGCTTCGCGCAGGTCGATCCGGACGGTGCCGAGCACGGCCGAGAAGCGATTGCGCGGCGCGAGCGGCCAGCGGCCCTCGCGCACCATGCTCGACAGCACGGCGCGATGGCGCTGCTCGGCCTGGTCGACCGCCGCGGCGGGTGCGAGACCGGCCGTCGCCACCGCCACGTCGTTGCGCGTGCGCGCCGCGTGCACCAGCTCCGCACGCTCGGCGAGGTCCTCGATCGTGAGCCGCCCGTCGACCGCGGCCTCGCGCAGCAATGCGAGGGCGATGTCGCGGTCGGCGTCGCTCGCGAGCAAGGGCTGTGACACCCGAGCAGAGTACTTCCGCACCGCCCGCTACCGTCACCTGAGGGATGCCTGACACCGCCTCCATCGACGGCCTGCTAGAGGGTCTGAACGAGCCCCAGCGCGACGCCGTCACGCACGGCGAAGGGCCGCTGCTGATCCTCGCCGGCGCCGGTTCGGGCAAGACCCGCGTGCTCACCCACCGGATCGCCTACCTGCTCCGCACCGGCCAGGCGCGGGCGGACGAGATCCTGGCGATCACGTTCACGAACAAGGCCGCGCAGGAGATGCGCGAGCGCGTCGAGCTGCTCGTCGGCCGCGCCACCCGCGCGATGTGGGTGATGACGTTCCACTCGGCGTGCGCCCGGATGCTCCGCGCCGACGCCCACCGGCTCGGGTACACGCGCCAGTTCACGATCTACGACGCCGCCGACTCACGCCGGCTGATCAAGAAGTGCCTCGACGATCTCGACATCGACCCGAAGCGCTTCACCCCGCGCGCGATGCAGGGCCAGATCTCCGACGCGAAGAACAAGCTCCGGTCCGCCGACGACTACCGCCAGCTCGTCGGCACGTTCTTCGAGCAGACGGCCGCCGACGTGTACGAACAGTACGAGCGCGAGATCCACCGCATGAACGCGATGGACTTCGACGACCTGCTCTTCCGCGCGGTGAACCTGCTCGAGCTCTTCCAGGAGGTCCGCGACCGCTACTCCACCGCCTTCCGCTGGATCCTCGTCGACGAGTACCAGGACACCAACCACGCGCAGTACCGCTGGCTCCAGCTGCTCTCGTCCGAGCACCGGAACCTCGCGGTGGTCGGCGACGACGATCAGTCGGTGTACGGGTTCCGCGGAGCAGACATCCAGAACATCCTGGGGTTCGAGGAGGACTTTCCGGACGCCCACGTGGTGAAGCTCGAGCAGAACTACCGCTCGACGCAGACGATCCTCTCCAGCGCCAACGCCGTCGTCGCGAACAACCGTGGGCGCAAGAGCAAGGCGCTGTGGACCGAGATCGGCGAGGGGGATCCGATCCGGGTCCGGGAGCTCGCGGACGAGCACGCGGAAGCGCGGTTCGTGGCCGCCGAGGTCCAGCGGATGGTCGACGAGGGCGTCTCGCGGAACGAGATCGCCGTCTTCTACCGGACGAACGCGCAGTCGCGGGTGCTGGAGGACATGCTCGTGCGGGCCCAGATCGCCTATCAGGTGATCGGCGGCACGAAGTTCTACGACCGGGCGGAGATCAAGGACGCAATGGCGTACCTGACGTTCCTGGTGAACCCACAGGACGCGGGCGCGTTCACGCGGATCGCGAACTCGCCGCGCCGGGGGCTGGGGCAGACGTCGCTGTCTCGCGTCCTGTCGCATGCCGAGACCAACGGCATCCCGGTGTGGGACGCGGCCGCCGATCCCGACTCGGTGACCGCACTCGGCGCCGCCGCGAAGAAGGCGCTCGGCCGCTTCATGTCGACGATGGAGCGGCTGAACGAGCGGATCGAGGCGGGCACGTCCGTCGGCGACCTGCTGCAGGAGACGCTGAGCGAGTCCGGCTACCTGGAGGCGCTCGAGGCCGAGCGGACGATCGAGGCGCAGGGGCGGATCGAGAACCTCGAGGAGCTTGTGAGCGTCGGCCGCGAGTACGACGCGACCGCGCCCGAAGGAGGCTCGCTCGAGGAGTTCCTGCAGCAGATCTCCCTGCTGGCCGACGCCGACAACCTGCGCGACGACGAGGGCCTCGTGACGCTGATGACCCTCCACAACGCGAAGGGCCTCGAGTTCCCGATCGTGTTCATCATCGGCATGGAGGACGGCGTCTTCCCGCACTCGCGGGCGCTCGACGAGGGCAGCCTGGAGGAGGAGCGCCGGCTCGCCTACGTCGGCATCACGCGGGCGATGACCGACCTCACGCTCACCTCCGCCCGGCGCCGCAACTCGTTCGGCGCGAACTCGTTCGGCGTCCGCTCGCGCTTCATCAACGAGATCCCGCAGGAGCTGACGGATCAGGCGCAGCGCGCCGCCGCCGGCCTCCCGACCGGCCGCGTCGCCTCGTGGTCGGGGGCCGCCGCCGCTTCCGCGGAGGCCTCCGGCAGCGGCATGAGCGACACCGCCGGCCAGGTCTTCCACCTCGGCGACGACATCGTCCACGCCGCATTCGGAGACGGCGTGGTGATCGGCACCGAGCCCGGCGGGATCGTGGTCGCGCGCTTCGCGAGCGACGGCAGCGAGCGCAAACTGATGGCCGACTACGCGCCGATCCGGCGCCGCTGACGCCCGGCCCGAGCCACCCGTAGCATCGCCCGAGTGCGCCGACTGGTCGTCTTCACCTGCGTGGTCGTGTTCGTGGACACGATGTTCTACGCCGCGATCACGCCGCTGCTGCCCTCGCTCAGCGACCAGTACGACCTGTCCAAGACCGCCGCCGGGGTGCTCGCCGCCGCGTATCCGGCCGGGACGTTCGTCGGGGCCCTGCCGGGCGGCTGGCTGGCGGCGCGCGTCGGCGTGCGGCCGACCGTGCTGCTCGGCCTTGGCCTGCTGGTGTCGGCGAGCGTCGTGTTCGCGTTCGCGAACAGCGTCGTGGTGCTCGACATCGCGCGGTTCGCGCAGGGGATCGGCGGCGCGGCGTCATGGGCCGCGGCGCTCGGGTGGCTGATCGGGGCGGCTCCGCGCGGCCGGCGCGGGCAGCTGATCGGCACGGCGCTCGCCGCCGCCGTCGCCGGGGCGCTGTTCGGCCCCGTCATCGGCGCCGCCGCCGACGCGATCGGGTCGAAGCCGGTGTTCGGCGGCATCGCGGCCGTGGGCGTGGGGCTGATGGTGTGGGCGCTGCTGATGCCGGCCGCACGGCCGGGGGTCGCGACGCCACTCCGGACGATGCTGTGGTCGCTGTTCGACCGGCGCGTGGCGGCCGGCATGTGGCTCACGACGCTGCCCAGCGTGCTGTACGGGACCATCAGCGTGCTCGGGCCGCTGCGGATGGACGAGCTCGGAGCCGGCACGGCCGCGATCGCCGCCGCCTTCGTCGGCGCCGCCGCGCTGGAGGCGACGGCGGCCCCGCTGATGGGACGCCTGTCCGACCGGCGCGGCCGCCTCGTACCCAGCGTCATCGGCGTCGCCGCGGGCGGGCTGGCGATGGCCGCGATGCCGTGGCCGGGCTCCGCGTGGGCGCTCGGCGCGCTGATCGTCCTCGCCGGTCCGGCGATCGGGATCCTCTACACGCCTGCGATGGCGATGCTCAGCGACGGCGCCGAGCGGTTCGGCGTCGCGCAGGGCTTCGCATTCGGGTTCGTGAACCTCGCGTGGGCCTCGGGCCAGGCGATCGGCGACGCAGGCAGCGCGTGGCTCGCCGACGCAGCCGGCGACCAGGTCCCGTACCTGATCCTCGCCGGCGTCTGCGCGGTCACCTTCGCTCTGCTCACGCGTGAGCTCTCACGGCGTTCGGCGGCGCCCGTTTAAGGACACCGCAACAGACGCGAGCGGCCAGGCTCCTGGCACCGCGAGGTCTTGCGCGGCAACCGGCCGTCACGCGTCTTGAACCGCAGCACCTTGCCGATCGCGAGCGGCGCCGTCACCCGGATCTCCAGTTCGGTGCCGACCGGCAGGCGGCGGCCCTTGAAGCGCGCGAGCAGCTTCAGCGCGCGCCTCGGGCTGCTCAGCTTGCGATTGACACGCTTGAAGGGGCACGTCCGGCGCCCCTTCGGCGGCTTGCAGGTCAGCCGTACGCGCCCGCCCGCCGGGATGCTCTTGACGGTCAGCCGGTTGACCTGCGTCCGCCCGCCGCGCACGGTGAACGCCGAGCTGATCGTCGCCCCGACCAGCTGGAAGTCCTGCGCCGCGCCGTCGCAGTCCTCGTCGAAGTCGTTGCCGGGGATCTCGGGCGCGTCCGGGTTATGCGCCGCGTTCGCGTCGTCGCAGTCCTGGTTCTCCGGGAAGCCGTCGGCGTCGGCGTCCGCGAGCGCGCTGGCGATCGCGGCGTTCTCGCAGCCCGTCAGCAGGTCACCGGCGTCGGCCTCGGCCAGATCGGTGCCGTTGCCGCAGTCGACCGACTCGTCGTTGCCGTCGATCGCGCTCACTGCGTCGTCACCGTCGCCGCCGTCGAGCGCATCGATGCCGCCAAAGCCGGCGATGCTGTCCGCCCCGGCCCCGCCGTCGAGCGCGTTCGCGCGCTCGTTGCCGGTGAGGCTGTCGCCTCCGGCGCCGCCGACGGCATTCTCGACGTCCGCCGCGACGGCGTCATCCTCGCCCGGGGCGCCGTCGTTCGCGGCCCCGTCCAGCGAGACGGCGACCGTCTCGGTGCGCTCGCTGTAGGTGGCGGTGTCTGCGCCCGCACCGCCGCGCAGCGTGTCGGGGCCGCCGGCGCCACGCAGGACATCGTCGCCGCCACCGCCGTCGAGCATGTTCGCTCCGCCGTCGCCGGTGAGCTGGTCGCCGAGGCGCGTCCCGAGGATCCGCTCGAAGCCGAGCGCGTCCTCGGTGGTCTCGGTCGGCCCGCCGTCGCTGCCGGTCCGGTCGGAGAGGTCGACCTCGACGGCCGTGGCGCGGCTGGGCTCGTCGTAGCGGATGCGGTCGCCGCTCCCGTCGCCGCCGTTCACGTTGTCGTTCTCCGTGCCGCCCCTGATCGTGTCGTCGTCGGCACCGCCGTCGATGTCGTCGACGCCGCTCTCGGCGTCGATCGCATCGCCGCCGCTGCCGCCCAGCAGGTCGTCGCCGAGCTCCGAGCCGATCAGCGTGTCGCCCCCCGTGCCGCCGTCGAAGTCGACGCTGAGCGAGAGGCAGTTGGTGCACGTCGGCGCTCCGTCGTCGTAGACGAGCGAGTCGTCGCCGGCCAGGCCGGTGGCGCGGATCGAGTTGATCGTGCCCGCGGGCACGATGCCGTTGCAGGTGACGGTGGTGCCGGGAGAACTGCACACGCCCAGGACGATCGACGTGAGCTGGATCGGCGTCGCGCTCCGGAACCTGATCGAGCGGGTCGTCGTGCCGGCGATCCCGCTGACGGTGAGCTCGTCCGCGGCGCTCCCGCCGACCCAGGTATACGCCGTGCCGGACAGGCTGATCGTGCCGCTCGCGTGAGC
This sequence comes from uncultured Solirubrobacteraceae bacterium, assembly GCA_963806395.1. Taxonomy (GTDB): domain Bacteria; phylum Actinomycetota; class Thermoleophilia; order Solirubrobacterales; family Solirubrobacteraceae; genus DASSUW01. Next base: position 58,317 of record CAWDYI010000003.1, read on the forward strand.
GGCAGCCGCCGGGAAGAGCAATGTCGCGGCCATGACGGCGACGATCCGTGCGAGCAGCGAGTGCATCTTGCCGAGAACCTCCTCCACTGGAAAGACCTGCACCAGGGGAACGCTGCGGTGACCCCGCCTATTCCCGCGCGCGCTCACTCGTCGATCTCGCCCGGCTCGATCAGGCCGCCACCGACGGCGGCCCCCTCTCGCACGCGGACGGCGTCGCGATAGAGCACGAACCACCGGTTGTGGTCACCGACGATCTGGAACCACTCGTTCCGCGCCTTCGGGCGGGCGTCGTCGTAGTCCTTGATCGCGGCCGCCAGCCGTCCCTCGAGACCGCCGACGGCGCGCATGACCTCGTCGACGACGAGCGCGAGCGGCACCAGTTCCTCGAGCACGGGCTTGACGTTCTGGAACTGCTTCGTGGTCTCCCACAGATGGCGCGAGAGCCGCTGCATGGCAGCGTGCCGCTCGCCGGCCTCGGCGCGCAGCTCGCCCAGCTCGGCGCTGTACGCCTTCAACCAGGCATCGAGCGTGCGCAGCTCGCCGGCGCGGACGCGGATGTCCTCGAGCGCGCGTCCGATCGACGCGGCCGCGTGCCGGACGTCCTTCGTGTTGTGTCCCACGGCGAAGAACGTGAGCGCGACCGCGGCCGTCTCGTCAAGGTACGCCCGCGCATCGCTGACGTCCCAGCCGAGGTGCTCGGCCCGGAGGTCGTCCGGTGTCGGCAGTCCTTCGAGGCCGGCGCCGATCGCCGGCTTCAGCTCCTCCATCCGCGCGAGGTCCTCTCGTGCGCTCTCGACCTCGGCGTGCGCGGACTTCAGCATGAGCAGCACGCCGACGATCGGCAGGCCCCTGACGGCCACGCGCGCCGCTACGCGCGCGGCCTGCCGGGCCACGCCGCGGCTGACGCGCGCCGCGACCTTCTGGACCTGCCGGCCAACGTTCATGCCCGGGCCGGCCGCGACCGGCGGCGGCTTTCCCGTCGACGGCTTGGTCGCCTGCTCGCCGGTCCACAGCACGCGCGTTCCCGGGTCCCGTCGCGGGATGCCGCTCGCGCGGACGTGTGCCGTGCGCGACGTGGTCTTCGGCCCGGGCTTCCGAGAGGTCTCGTCGGCGTTCAGCGGACGCGGATGATGAGCGACGACGTGTCTGATGTTGATCCCGTAGTCGTTCGCGAACTGCCGCAGCGCCGGGCGGCAGCGGTCCTCGCACACCACCTGGTCGACCACGACCGTGATGCGCCAGCTGTGGCCCGCCGCGCCGTCGGCCCGGAGCCCGCGCGCGTCGAGCTGCTGCCGAACGCCGGCGAGCGCCTGCTCTTCGGCGTGCGGCCCGCCGCCGCCTTGGTACTCGCCCATCGCGAACGCAAGCCGGCGCTTGCCGTCGGCGACCTGGATCGCGGCGTAGGTCTTGGTGCCGTGGCCGAGCGGCCGCTTGTCGGGCGCGATGTCTCCGGTCTCCGGCAGCGCCTCGGACTGGTTGCGCCGTGCCGACGCGAGCCGGCGCTCGAGCTTCTCGGCCAGCTTGAGATCGCCGGCGGCGCGGGCCTGGTCCAGCTCCTCCTCGAGCGCGCGGACCGCGTGCGGCGGCACACGCGTCTCGAGCCCGCGCTTGGAGAACACGAGCTGCCACATCTCCTGCGGCGTCATCGCGGCCGGCGGGCGTGCGCCGGTCTTCGGGCGGCGGGCGAGGATGCCGGCGACCGCGTGGTTGCCCGCCGTCGCCTGCAGCCCGCGGATCGCCGCGGGTGTGAGCGGACCGCCGCCCGAGGGCAGCGGCGCCGATGGCGCGTCCTGACGCTCCGAGTCCGCCGCGACGGGCGGATCGTGCCCGCGTTCCTCCCGCATCGTCATCCTCTTGGACGCCGCGGCGGGTCCGGTTCTTCCCGCGATAGCCTGCGGGCCCTCAATGGCAGCCGGGATCATCGACGGGAAGGCGATCGCCCAGCAGGTGCGCTCCGAGGTGGCGGAGGATGTCGCCGCGTGGGTGCGTGCCGGGCACGACGCGCCGGGCCTGGCGACCGTGCTCGTGGGCGACGACCCGGCCTCGGCGGTGTACGTCGGCGGCAAGCAGCGCGCGTCCACCGAGGTCGGCATCGAGGGCTTCGACAACCGACTCGCCGCCGACGCCACCCACGACGAGGTCGAGCGGCTGCTACGCGAGCTCAACGACGACGCGCGCGTGTCGGGGATCCTGCTCCAGCTCCCGACGCCGGCGCAGGTCGACGGCGCCGCGCTGACCGAGATCATCAACCCGGCGAAGGACGTCGACGGGCTGACGCCGATCTCCGCCGGCCTGCTCGCCAAGGGCCGGCCGGGGCTGCGGCCCTGCACGCCGCAGGGCGTGATGGAGCTGCTGCGGCGCCACGACGTGGCGCTCGAGGGCGCCGAGGCGGTCGTGGTCGGCCGCTCGGACCTGGTCGGCAAGCCGCTGGCCGCGCTGCTGCTGGCCGCCAACGCCACCGTGACGACGTGCCACTCGCGCACGCACGACCTGGCGGCGGTGTGCCGGCGCGCCGACGTGCTCGTCGCCGCGGTCGGCAAGCCCGGCCTCGTACGCGGCGACTGGGTCAAGGAGGGCGCAGTGGTGATCGACGTCGGCAGCCCCACCGGCGACGTCGAGTTCGAGGCCGCCGCCGAGCGCGCGCGGCTGATCACCCCGGTGCCCGGCGGCGTCGGGCCGATGACGATCGCGATGCTGCTGCGCAACACGCTGCAGGCGGCGCGCGCCGAGGCAGGTGAGCCGGTGTGGGCCTAGAGCGGCTGCGCGCCGGGGAATGGCTCGCGGCGGCCGGCGGCGTCGCACTGCTCGTGTCGCTCTTCCTGCCCTGGTACGGCGTGGACGGGGCGGACGTCAGCGGCTTCGAGGCGTTCAGCGTGGTCGACGTCCTGCTCGCGCTCCTGGCCCTGCTGGCGATCGCGCTCGCGGTGCTGCAGGCGATCCAGGACGGGCCGACGCTGCCCGTGGGGGCAGGGGTCCTCACGGCCACGCTCGGGAAGATCGGCGTCCTGCTCGTGCTGTTCCGGATCGTCTTCGAGCCCGGGTCGTCCGCGCTGGAGGTTCAGGCCGGGGCCTGGTTCGCCCTCGCCACCACCGTGGCGATCACCGCGGGCGGCTGGTTGTCGCTCGCGAACGAGCACGTCCGCGGCCTGCCGCCGGACGTCGAGCCGGAGCTGCGCCCGACGCCGACCGCCTCCTAGAATCGCCCCGATGCTCAGCCGCGATCAGGTCCTGTACGTCGCGCGGCTCGCCCGGCTGGAGCTGACCGACGACGAGGTCCAGCGCTTCTCGGGCGAGCTGTCGAACGTGCTCGACCACATCGAGAAGATCTCAGAGCTCGGCGACCTCGCCGACATCGAGCCGACCAGTCACGTCGTGGCGGTCGAGAACGTCCTGCGGGCCGACGAGCCACGGCCGTCGCTGCCGCGTGACGTGGTGCTGGAGAACGCGCCCGACCCGGCGCCCGGCGGGTTCCGCGTGCCCAGCCCAGGAGCGGGATGAGCGACCTGCTCGACCTCACCGCGGCCGAGGCTGCCGCGCGCGTCCGGGCGGGCGACCTGAACCCCGCCGACCTCTGGCACGCGTACCGCGAGCGCGCGGCGGCCGACGAGCTGAACGCGTTCACATGGGTGTCCGACGAGGAGCCGCCGGCGATCGACCGCGACGCTCCGCTCGGCGGCGTCCCGCTCGGGGTCAAGGACCTGTTCTGCACCAAGGGGATCCCGAGCCAGGCCGGCTCGAAGATCCTCGAGGGCTACCGGCCGCCGTACACGGCCACGGCGGTCGAGCGGCTCGTCGCCGACGGCGCCCCGGTGCTGGCGAAGACCAACCAGGACGAGTTCGCGATGGGCTCCTCCACCGAGAACTCCGCATACGGGCCGACGCTGAACCCGTGGGACCGCTCGCGCGTGCCCGGCGGCTCGTCCGGCGGCTCGGCCGCCGCCGTTGCGGCGGGCCTCGTGCCGTGGGCGATCGGGACCGACACCGGCGGCTCGATCCGCCAGCCGGCGGCGCTGACCGGCATCGTCGGCCTCAAGCCCACGTACGGCGCGGTCTCGCGCTACGGGATGATCGCCTTCGCCTCGTCGCTCGACCAGGCGGGGCCGCTCACGCGCGACACCATGGACGCGGCGCTGCTGCTCCGCGCGATGGTGGGGCGCGACCCGTGCGACTCGACCTCGCTCGGCCTGCCCGAGCCGGTGCGCCTGCCGAGCGCCACCGACCTCAGCGGCATCCGCCTCGGGGTGCCGGAGGAGCTGTCCGGCGAGGGCATCGAGCCCGGCGTCCTGGACGTGTTCAACGCCACGCTCGACCTTGCACGCGAGCTCGGCGCGACGGTCGAGACCATGCGGCTCCCGCACGCGCCGCATGGCGTGGCCGCGTACTACCTGATCGCGCCCGCCGAGGCGTCCAGCAACCTCGCCCGCTACGACGGCGTCCGCTACGGCCACCGCGCGGACGGCGTGCGCGACCTGCTCGGCATGTACACGAAGACGCGTGAGGAGGGCTTCGGCGCCGAGGTCAAGCGGCGCATCATGCTCGGCACCTACGCGCTGTCCAGCGGCTACTACGACGCCTATTACGGTCGCGCCCAGAAGGTGCGCACGCTGATCGCCCGGGACTTCGATCAGGCGTGGGAGCGGTTCGACTTCGTCGTCACGCCGACCGCGCCGGGCGTCGCGTTCGAGCTGGGAGCGAAGACGGCCGACCCGCTCGCGATGTACCTGAACGACTACTGCACCGTTCCGATGCCGCTCGCCGGCATCCCGGCGATCTCGATCCCCAACGGCCTCTCCGAAGGACTGCCGGTCGGGTTCCAGATCGCCGGCCCGGCGTTCAGCGAGAACCGCATCCTCGACGCGGCGCACGCGCTCGAGCAGGCGATCGGCTTCGACGGATCGGCGGCGCGCGCATGACCGAGTTCGAACCGGTCATCGGCCTCGAGATCCACGTGCAGCTCGACACGCGCACGAAGATGTTCTGCGGCTGCGAGCTGAGCTTCGGCGAGGAGCCGAACACGCGCACCTGCCCGGTCTGTCTGGGCCTGCCGGGCTCGCTACCGGTCGTCAACGCCCGCGCGATCCACTACGGGTTGCTGATGGGCATGGCGCTCGAGTGCGAGATCGCGCCGCGGTCGATCTTCCACCGCAAGAACTACTTCTATCCCGACCAGGCGAAGAACTACCAGATCTCCCAGTACGACATCCCGCTGTGCACCGGCGGGCGGCTGGGCGACGTGCGGCTCCACCGCATCCACCTCGAGGAGGACGCCGCGAAGCTCGTCCACGTCGGCGAATCGGGGCGGATCCACGGCTCCGACGCCTCGATCGTGGACTACAACCGCGGCGGCACGCCGCTCGCCGAGATCGTCACCGAGCCGGACGTCCACTCGGCCGAGCAGGCGCGCGAGTGGCTGACCCTGCTGCGGGTCACGCTGCGCCAGCTCGGGGTCAGCGACGTGAACATGGAGGAAGGCTCGCTGCGGTGCGATGCCAACGTGTCGATCCGCCCCGCCGGCAGCACCGAGCTCGGGACCAAGACCGAGCTCAAGAACATGAACTCGTTCCGCTTCCTCGAGCGCGGCATCAACGCGGAGATCGAGCGCCAGAAGGCACTCGTCGCGGCCGGTGAGGAGGTCGTGCAGGAGACGCTGCACTTCGACCCCGTCTCGGGCCGGCTGAGCCCGCTGCGGTCCAAGGAGGAGGCGCACGACTACCGCTACTTCCCGGAGCCCGATCTCGTGCCCGTCGCGCCGACGGAGGAGATGCTCCAGGCCGCTCGCGCCGAGCTGCCCGAGCTGCCGGCCGCCCGCGCCGGGCGCTACGAGAGTGAGTGGAGCCTTCCGGGCGATACCGCGCGGCTGTTCGCGTTCGATCCCGAGTGGGGCGACTTCTTCGAGGCCGCCACCGGCGCCACCGAGGCCGAGCCGCGCATCGTGGCGAACTGGGTCACCGAGCTGCGCGGGCGCGCCGACGCGCCGGAGCGCGTCGCGCCCGCGGCGCTCGCCCGGCTCGTCGACCTCGTCGAAGCGCGCACCGTCACCGCCGGGAACGCGCGGGTCGTGCTCGACCGGATGGTCGCCGGCGAGGGCGAGCCGGCCGAGATCGTCGAGCGCGAGGACCTCGGCGCGATGGAGGACTCGGGCGATCTGGCCGGCATCGTCGCCAAGGTGATCGAGGACAACCCCGACGTCGCCGAGCGGGTCCGTGGCGGCAACGCGAAGGCGATCGGCGCGCTCGTCGGGCCGATCATGCGCGAGACCAAGGGCAAGGCGGACGGCGGCGAGGTCAACCGCCTGATACGCGAGCAGCTCGGGGTCTGACCCGCAGTTCGCGGACGTCGACGAGCCCTGCAATGCGGTCGATCAGGCCCTGCCGCAGCCGCGGCTCGACCTCGACCGCCAGCTCGAGCTCGGCGGTGCCGTCCGCCAGCCCGCGCGTGAACGCCAGCGCGACGACCGCGCCCTGACGGCGGCAGCAGGTCGCCATCACGCGCTGCGGCACGTCCGGCCGGTCGGAGACGACCAGGTTGAGGTGACAGAGGGCCTGGAGGCGGGCGGTTCCTGGGACGACGAGCATGGCGGGGCTCCTTGGAGTCCTCGAAGCCCACGCTGCCGTCCTGCCGCCGCAGGCCCGAAGACGATCGAGCCTGCGAAGGGGACTGTCCCCTTGAAGCAGGTGTCAGGCGGTAATGACGATGCGGACGGCGTACATCTGGGCGGAGCGTACCATTGCGCGCATGGCCAGATTGATCCGCATGGATGACACGGGGCACACCACCCTGGCGGAGTGGACCGCCGCAGACGAGCTTTCGTTCGACGCGGCCGTGACCGCGTTCCGCGAGCAGCTCGACTCCGGCCTGTATGCGGTCGTCACCGAGGGCGAGGGCCACGCGCGGCAGGTGGACGAGCTGCCGCTCGACGCCGAGCTCGTCATCCTGCGGCGCCCGATCGCAGGCGGGTGAGCTCGGAGGTCCTTCCCGAGACCGCGGCCGTCCACTGGCGGCCGCGGGTCGACGAGCGCAGCCTCGTGCGGCGCGGGCGCCTGTGGACGCTCACCTCCGTCGCGCACACGATCCCCTTCACCGTCGCCGCGGTGCTGCTGTTCGCGCTCGAGCCGTTGTCGGCTCCCGTCGGACTGATCCTGCTGGCGCACGCGTGGGCGATCCCGGAGCTGTACGCCAAGCGCGGCGCCAACGTGCTCCGGCGGCGCCCGCCGGCTGCCGACGGGCCTGAGCGCGCGGCGCTCGGCCTGCTGGGCGACCTGGTCGGCCACGAGGCGCGCGACCTGCACGCCCGCACCGGCCTCGTGCTCGAGCGCGGCGCGCTCGGCGTCTGGGTCGTGGGGGAGGCCGGGGCGCTGCTGGTGCGCGGTCGCCGCGTGGACTGCTGGTGCGTCCACGTGGACGACCGGCGGCTGCCGTCCGCCGATCGCATCGCGCACCTGCTGCTCGCGCTGCGCACCGACGAGCAGGGGTTCGCGACGGTCGCGAACCTCGCCTTCAGCGGCGCGCGCTGGCGCGTGCGGCGGCGGCTGCCACCGATTCAGCGTCCGGCCCTGGACGCAGCGGCCTAGACCGAGGGTCGAACCCGGAGCGCGGGATTCCATACACCGGTCCATGTCGCAAACCGGTCGCAACGCCGACCATATGTCCCATGAGCCACACCCCCGCCCCCTCGCAGGTACACCGACTGGTCCTCGTACCCACCGTGAGCCCCGGTCGCGGTGACGAGCTCGTCCGTCGCTATCGCCTCGCGCGGTTGCGGCTCGCGGGTCGCGAGGCCACAGCCGGCGCGCGCCAGCTTCCTCCGGCCCGCAGCCGTTAAGGGGGGTCAGACCCCCCTTAGCTCCGCGCGGCCGCGCGTCACTCCCTCCTCCCTTGACGCGCGGCCGGGCGCGGTACCCTTTGGCCGTGGACGACTCGGCGTCCGGGAGCCTCATCAAACGGGCGATCGCCTGGGTGATCGTGATCGCCGTTGCGTTCGTCGCGCTGAAGATCGTGTTCGGCGTCGTGATCGGGCTGCTGCAGGTCCTCGGCTCGATCGCGCTGCTCGTGGTCGTGGTATTCGGCGTCCTGTGGGCGCTCCGCCACCTCTGATGCCGTACCTGATCATCTGCTTCTTCTTCGGGCTGGCGGGCGGCTTCGTCGGGCGCGCGAAGGGCTCCTCGTTCGTGCTCTGGTTCGCGATCTCGGCGATCGTGCCCGTGTTCGGGCTGCTCGCCGCGCTGCTCTATCGGAACGAGACCGACGAGGTCCGCCGCCAGTGCCCGAGCTGCGGCAAGGTGATCAAGCTGCACGACCAGGTCTGCATGCGCTGCGGCGAGGACCTCGACTTCCCGGACACGGCGATCGTGCCGGAGTCAGCCGCCGCCGCCCCCCGCCGTTAGACTGGCCGCCATATGCGAGCCGTCGATGCGGTGATGGAATGCCTGAAGGCGGAGGGCGTGGACGTCGTGTTCGGCTACCCCGGCGGCGCGAACCTCCCGACCTATGACGCCTTCGTCGATGCGGGCATCAAGCACGTCCTCGTCCGCCACGAGGCCGGCGGCGGGCATGCCGCGGAGGGCTATGCGAAGGCGACCGGCAAGGTGGGCGTCGTGTTCGCCACCTCAGGGCCGGGCGCGACCAACATTGTCACACCGCTGACCGACGCGATGATGGACTCGGTGCCGATCGTGGCGTTCACGGGCCAGGTGCGGACCGACCTGCTCGGGACCGACGGCTTCCAGGAGGCGGACACGTTCGGCATCACGATGTCGATCGTCAAGCACTCGTTCATGATCCAGCACCCGACGGAGATCCCGCGGGCGGTGCACGAGGCGTTCCACCTGGCCCGCACCGGCCGGCCCGGGCCGGTGCTGATCGACATGCCGGTCGACCTCACCCGGGCGGAGATCGACTACGCGCCGGTCGTCGACGTCCGCCTCCCCGGCTACCAGCCCACGACGGAGGGCAACTCGAAGCAGATCCGCCTGGCCGCCAAGGCGCTGGCCAACGCGCGCCGGCCCGTCATCTACGCGGGCGGCGGCGTCATCAACGCCGACGCCGCCGAGGAGCTTCGCGAGCTGGTCGAGTCCGACCGCCTGCCGATCACGTGCACGCTGATGGGTCTCGGGGCGTACCCGGCACCCGACCCGCAGTGGCTCGGGATGCTCGGCATGCACGGCACGCGCACGGCCAACTACGCGATGGACGAGGCCGACCTGATCCTCGCCGTCGGCGCCCGCTTCGACGACCGGATCACCGGCAAGCTGTCCGAGTTCGCTCCGCGCGCCAAGTTCATCCACATCGACATCGACCCGGCGGAGATCTCCAAGAACGTCCCCGCCCACATCCCGATCGTCGGCGACGCCAAGAACGTCCTCGCGCGCCTCACCAACGAGTATCGCGCGCTCGGGCCCGACCCGGCGCGGCTCGCGGCATGGTGGGAGCGGCTCGAGCAGTGGCGCGCCCAGCACCCGCTCCGCTACGACGACTCGGCGGACAACGAGATCAAGCCGCAGTTCCTGGTCGAGGCGCTCTACAAGGCGACCGGCGGCGACTGCATCCTGTCCTCGGACGTCGGCCAGCACCAGATGTGGGCCGCGCAGTACTTCCACTTCGCCAAGCCGCGCCGCTGGATCAACTCCGGCGGCCTGGGGACGATGGGCTTCGGGCTGCCCGCGGCGATCGGCGCCGCGGTCGGCTGCCCCGACGTCCCGAGCGTGCTGCTGACCGGAGACGGCTCGTTCCAGATGAACAGCCAGGAGCTCGCGACCTGCAAGGAGCACGACATCCCGGTCAAGGTCGTGATCATGAACAACGGCTACCTGGGCATGGTCCGCCAGTGGCAGGAGCTGTTCTGGGACCGGCGCTACTCGAACGTGGACATGGGCAACTGGCCCGACTGGGTCAAGCTCGCCGACGCGTACGGCGCCACCGGTGTGCGGCTGACCGACAAGGCGACGCTGGAGGCCGACCTGCGGTCGGCGCTCGCGACGCCCGGCCCCGTCGTCGTCGACGTTCGCGTCACCCGCGAGGAGAACACGTATCCGATGATCGCGCCCGGCGCCGCCGCGCGTGAGATGGTGGGCTGATGGGCGAGCCCGGAACCAAGGAACCGCTGACACTGGCCGAGCTCGAGGCGACGACGGCTGTCCGCAGCGGCCGCAAGCACATCCTCTCGATCCTGGTCGAGAACAAGCCGGGCGTGCTGACGCGGATCGCCGGCCTGTTCGCCCGCCGCGGCTTCAACATCGACACGCTCGCCGTCGGCCCGACGGACGACGACGCGCTGTCGCGCATCACACTCACCCTCGACGGGGCGATGCACCCGATCGACCAGGTCACGAAGCAGCTTCACAAGCTCGTCAACGTGATCAAGATTCGCGACCTCGAGCCGGCGGAGACGGTCTCGCGCGAGCTGGCCCTGTTCAAGATCACCGCCGACGGTCCCGCCCGCGGCGAGGTCATGCAGATCGTGGAGATCTTCCGCGGCAAGATCATCGATGTCACCCGCCGTTCACTGATCGTGGAGGTCACGGGCACATGGGACAAGGTCGAGGCGTTCGAGCGGATGGTTCGCCCGTTTGGCCTGGTGGAGATGGCACGCACAGGAGAGATCGCGATCTCGCGCGGACGCAGCGAGACGTGACGCTGTTCCGGCGAGCGCTGGTCGGGTCGGTCCTGGCGGCGCTCGCACTGCCGGTGGCGGCTCAGGCCGCCGACTACGGTGGCGGGACCGCGGTGGACAGCTTCCGCGAGTACAAGCGCCAGCTCACGATCGTGAGCGTGCGCACCCGCTCGGACGCCAGCGCGGTCGTGCGCGTGCTGGTGCAGACCCGGTGCGGGTTCGGATCGATCGGGCGGACCGTGAGGCCCGCGCCCGACGGCTCGTTCAGGATTCGCACGACGGCGCGTCGCCGTGACGGCGACGTGCACCGGACGGCCCAGTTCGCCGTGACGGGCTCCGTCGCCGGCGCAACCGGATCGGGCACGGCGAGCGTGAAGCTGACGTTCCGGCGCAACGGCCGCGTGGTCGAGCAGTGCAGCTCGGGCCGGCGCACGTGGCAGATCCGGGCCGCGACGCGCGAGGCGACCGCGGGCCCGCCGAAGGCGAACGCCGGCTACTACGGCCTCACGAGCCAGACGCGTGAGCGCCCGCGCGCGTTCACGCTTCGCGTCAACCGGAGAGCGCGGCGCGTGCAGAGCGCCGTGTTCGACTACCGGAACCTGTGCCGGCGAGGGTTCGTCGAGACGAACAACGTCACGCCCGGAGGCCGCATCAGGCCCAACGGCACGTTCAGCCTGCGCGAGCGCTTCACGGTGCGATTCTCGAACGCCACCGAGCATGCCCTGGTCAAGATCGACGGCCGCTTCACGCCGAACGGGGTGAACGGAAGGCTCTCGGTGACGTCGACGGTGCGGTCGCCCGCGGGCGCCGTGATCGACCGGTGCCGGTCGGGCCGCCGGACCTTCGCGGCCGTGCTCTGAGGCCCACCGTGCACGGAGTGAGCGCCCCGATCTCCGCTCGCGGGCACGGCGTCCTCCTCGACGGGGAGGCCCGGGCCCGCCTGCGCGAGCGGTGCGAGGGCGCCGTCCGCCGGGCCAGGCGCAGCGGCCGCGAGGTGCTCGCGGCCGTGACGGTGCCTGTGGCGGCGAGCCTCGACCCGAGCGCGGTGGCGTTCGCCTCTCGCCATGAAGACGAGCCCTGGTTCTGCTTCGAGCAACCGGACCGCGACGGCGCGGCGCTGGCCGCGCTGGGCTGCGTGCGGCGGCTCGAGGCCCGCGGGCCGGACCGGTTCGCGCGCACGGCGGCCGCGTGGCGCGCGCTGGCGGGGTCGGCGGAGGCCGACGCGCCGGACGGCCCGCCGGGCGCCGGGCTCGTGGCCGTCGGTGCGTTCGCGTTCGCCGACGACGGAGGCGCGGCGCCGCACTGGGCCGGCTTCGAGGCCGCCGACCTGATCGTGCCCGAGGTCGCGCTGGCGCGGCGCGGGGGAGACGTCCGGCTCACGCTCGCCGTGCTGGCCGCCCCCGACGACGTGCCGGAGCAGCTCGTCGCCCGGCTCGAGCAGCGCGCCCGCACCCTGCGCACCGATCCGCTTCCGCTCCTCGACCCGGCGCCGGCGGGGCGCTTCCGGATCGCATCCGTCGCTCCGCCCGAGCACTACGAGGCCGCGGTCGCGCGGGCGGTCGAGCGCATCCGCGCCGGCGACTTCGAGAAGATCGTGCTGGCCCGCGAGGTCGCGGTGCATGCGCCGTCCGATCATGACCCGGCCGCCGTGTTCGGCGTCCTGCGCGCGGCGTTCTCGTCCTGCTACGTGTTCTGCGCCGGCCGCGGCGACGCGGCGTTCATCGCCGCCTCGCCCGAGCTGCTGGTGCGGCGCGAGGGCCTGCGCGCGTCGACCGTGGCGCTCGCCGGTTCGACGCGGCGGTCGGCCGACCCGGCAGTCGACGACCACCTCGGCGAGCAGCTGATGCGGTCCGGGAAGGACCGCGAGGAGCAGGCGATCGTGACCCGCCGGATCGCCCGCGCGCTGCGCCCGCACGCTGTCTGGGTGGCGGCGCCGGACGAGCCCGCGATCGTCAAGGTCGCCAACATCCAGCACCTCGCGACGCCGATCCGCGCGCAGCTGACGCATCCGCGCAGCGCGGTCGAGCTGGCCGGGCTGCTGCACCCGACGCCGGCGGTCGGCGGCGAGCCGCACGCCGCCGCCGCCCCGCGCATCCCGGCGCTCGAGGGGATCGACCGCGGCTGGTACGCCGGCCCGGTGGGGTGGACCGACGGCAACGAGGACGGCGAGTTCTGCGTGGCGCTGCGGTGCGCCCTGCTGCGCGGGCGCGAGGCGCGGCTGTACGCCGGCGTGGGCGTGGTGCGGGACTCCGACCCGGCGGCCGAGCTGGCCGAGACCGAGGTCAAGCTAGGCGCGCTGCTGCCCGTGCTCAGCGGCTGATCATCTGCCGAACCGGCGCTTCCAGCGGCGTCCGGCGCGCTTGGCGCGGGTCTCGAGCGACCCGCGCAGGCCGCGATGCTCGGGCAGGTCCTTCGCCTCGTCGGCGTCGATCGTCAGCGTGACCCGCTGCTCGGTGATGCGCGCCACCTCAGGCGCGTCGACGAACCGGCGGCCGCCCGGCGTCGTGACGATGATGCCGTCGAACAGGTGCTCGCGCTCGAGCTCGAGCACACGGTGCACGGTGCCGAGCTTCTCCCCGTCCGCGGTGTGCACGGGGACGCCGCGCGGGAGCACCTTGTAGCCGATCTGAGGGCCGTCGTCCTCGTCCATCGTCGGCGAAGGGTACGGTGCATGGGTGCTGGCGGTTCCGTACCGGGCCGAGGTGCGCCGCCGCGCGGTGCGCGCGGCGACCGGAATCCTCTTGGCCTTCGTCGTCGCGGTCGCCACGATCGCCGTCGCCGGCCGCGCCGACGAGCTGAACCTGCACTGGTTCGACGCGCTCGCGATCGCCGGTGCGGTGTTGGTGGCGGCCGCGGTCTACACCGGCCGCCGGCGCCGCCTGCGCGACCAGCTCGTGCGCCTGCGCGCGCTCGATCCCGCAGCCGAGCGCGTCGAGCCGGGCACGATCCGGTGGGACAAGCTGGCCGTGCGGGTCGTCGTGGGCGGGCTGGTCCTGGGCGGTATCGGTCTCGTGTTCGACTTCGAGGTCGACAACCTGGCCGTGGTGCTCGCGGTCGCGCTCGGCGGGGTCGTCGGCGACGACGCCGCGGGCGCCTGGACGCTGTCGCGGTACGAGCGCGAGCACGGCGGCACGGTCTACCGGGTGGAGGACCCGCCGGGCACCGACGCCGGTCTCGCCTGGGCCGTGTAGGACCGTGCTGCGCGCGCGTCACCGAGGCGGACGTGCCGATCTTCTTCGAGCACCAGCGCGATCCCGAGGCGACGCGGATGGCGGCCTTCCCGGCCCGTGATCGCGACGCCCATGCGGCGCACTGGGCGAACAACATCCTCGCCGACGAGAGCGCGATCGCGAGGACGGTCGTCGTCGAGGGGCGGGTGGCGGGCAATGTCGTCAGCTGGCAGGCGGACGGCAAGCAGCTCGTCGGGTACTGGATCGGCCGCGACTTCTGGGGCCGCGGCATCGCGACGCGGGCGCTGTCGGAGTTCCTCGGCGAGCTGACGCAGCGGCCGCTGCACGCGCTCGTGGCGCCGCACAACGCCGGGTCGATCCGCGTGCTGGAGAAGTGCGGCTTCGTGCGCGTGGCGGAGGACGACGACGAGGTCGTCCTCGTACTGGGTGGCTAGGGCTGCAGCGAGAAGGGTGGGTAGCGGTCGGTGACGAGCAGGAACGCGTAGGCGCTCACGCGCGTGCTCCAGCGTCCGACGCCGACGACGAAGTCGAACAGCCCGCGCGGATAGCGGCCGGTGATGAGGATCGCGAACCAGGCGACCACGATGCACACGAATGCGGCGATGAAGAGGAAGACGAGCACGATGTAGTGCGGGATCGCCAGCAGCCACTTCACGAGCGGCAGCCAGCGATTGAGCTCGGTCTGCGCATCCGGGTACGGCATGTCCAGGCGCAGGGACTGCGCCTCGTCGGTCGAGGGATAGCGGTCATCGAGCAACGCGCCGTACAGGCCGACGCGCGAGGAGAACCGGGTCAGCTCGAGGTTCCAGTCGAACCACCAGCGCGGGTACTTCTGGCGGAAGAGGATCATCAGGAGCGGGCCGAGGAACAGCAATCCGCCGGCGCCGACGACGACGGTCGACGTCGTATCGGTCGCGCCGGTCGAGTCGTAATCGCTCAGGACCTCGCCGCCGGAGACGGTGCCGAGCACGATCAGGATCGGGATGATCGCGAAGACCCGGAAGAACGTCGTCAGACGATTCAGCGGACGGTCCGGATACTCGATGTCGAACTGGACGGGATACCCGTCAGACACTGTGCGCCTCCTTGGCGAAGTGCCGCGACGATACCGCCCGTTCAGGACGGCGCCGCCAGGGACAGCGCGAACAGGCCGTGCTCGTCCGTGAACCACTCCGCCAGGTCGAGCCCGCAGGCGGCGTAGTCGGCCTTCAGGCGGGCCGGCGTGAACTTGGCGGAGATCTCCGTCCGCAGCTCCTCCCCGCGCGCGAAGTCGACGTCGAGGTCGAGCGAGCCGATCCGCACGCGGCATGCGCGGCGGGCGCGCAGGCGCATCTCGATCCACTCGTGCTCGGTGTCGAAGAACGCGACGTGCTCGAACAGCTCGATCGGGAAGTCGGCGTCGAGCTCGCGGTTGAGGACGTGCAGGACGTTGCGGTTGAACTCGGCGGTCACGCCGGCCGCGTCGTCGTAGGCGGCCTCGAGCACGTCGACGTCCTTGACGAGGTCGGTGCCGAGCAGCAGGTAGTCGCCCGGCCGAGAGCAAGCCGGCGATCGTGCGCAGGAAGCGCCGGCGGGCGCCGGGCGGGAAGTTGCCGATCGTGCCGCCGAGGAACGCGACCACGCGCGGCCGGCCCGGTTCGGGCGGCGGGATCTCGGGCAGGTGGCGCTCGAAGTCGCCGACGATGCCGTGGATGTCGAGCGCCGGGTACTCGCCGGCGAGCGCGGCGGCGCAGTCGCGCACGGTCTGCTCGGCGACGTCGAACGGCACGTAGCGCCAGGCGGTTCCCGCCCGCTCCATCGCGTCCAGCAGCACGCGCGTCTTGGAAGCCGTGCCCGAGCCGAGCTCGACCAGCTCGGCCATGCCGGTGCGGCGCACGATCGCGTCGGCGTCGCGCGTGCAGGATCGCCCGCTCGGTTCGCGTCGGGTAGTACTCCGGCAGCTCGCAGATGCGGTCGAACAGCTCGGCGCCGCGGGCGTCGTAGAGGTGCTTGGGCGGGAGCTCCTTGAACGGGCGCGTGAGGCCGTCGAGCACGTCGTCGGGCAGCGCGCGCGGCGCCCCGTCACCGACGTGGACGTCGATCCGCAGCGTGCCCGCGGCGCCGCTCACGCGTCCCATGCCAGCCTCACTCCCGCGAAGATCTGGCGGCGGTACGGCAGGTCCCAGTTGCGGAACGTCGGTGTCGCGACGCGCGACCTGGTCGCCCACGAGCCGCCGCGCAGGACCTTGTAGCGGTCACCGAAGAACACCTCGGAGTACTCGGGGTAGGGGTGGGCGACGAAGCCGTCGTAGCCGTGGAAGGCGGTCGACGTCCACTCCCAGGTGTCGCCGAGCATCCCGAGCGCGCCGCACGGCGACGCGCCCGCCGGGTAGGCGCCCGCCGGCGCCAGGCCGAGCAACCCGTGGTCGAGGTTGGCGCGGTCGCCGTCCGGCGGCTCGGCGCCCCACGGGTAGTCTCGTGCCGCTCCCGCCTCCTGGTCCCAGGTCGCCGCCTTCTCCCACTCTGCCTCGGTGGGGAGCCGGGCGCCGAGCGATCGCGCGAAGGCGTCGGCCTCGAACCAGGAGACGTGCACCACGGGCTCGTCGGGGTCCAGCGGCGCCCATCCATCCATCGTCCAGCGACGCCACTCGCCCTCGCGCCCACGGGCCCAGCCCTCGGGGTGCGTGATGTCGTACTCCTCCTTCCACGCCCATGCCTCGTCGCTCCACCACTGGCGGCGCTCGTAGCCGCCGCCCTCGACGAAGGTCAGGAACGACGCGTTGGTGATCGGCGTTCGGCCGATCGCGAACGCCGGGAGCTCGACGCGGTGGCGCGGGCGCTCGTTGTCGTAGCCGAAGCCCGCCGCCGGAGCGCCGATCTCGCACGGCCCGGCCGGCACCGTCGACCGGATCGAGGCCGGTGTGGCGGCCGGGCGCCACGGGGCGCTCCGCGCTCGGGACAGCAGGCGCCGGCGCCAGGCGCGCCAGCTCGATCGCCTGCAGCATCGTCTCGCCGTGCTGATGCTCGTGCCGCAGCACCATCTCCGGCACGACCGGGTCCGAGCTGTTCGCGCCGAGAGCATGCAGCGCCTGCTCTCGCACCTCTTCCAGGTAGGCGAGCGCCTGGGCGCGGTCGAGCAGCGGCAGGTCGCCGCGCACGGCGCGCGGCGTCTCGAATGCGTCGTACATCGCCGCCAGGTCCGGGCGCGACAGCGGCCGCCCGCCGTGCCGGTGCACGAGCCACAGCTCCTCGTATGCCGCGATGTGCGCCAGGTCCCACACCAGCGGGCTCATGATCTCGGTGTGCTGGCTCTCGACGTCGGCGTCCGAGAGGCCGGCCGACGAGCGCCAGCGTGCGCTCCCGCCCCTCGGTGAGGGCGTCCGTGAGGGGCGGCGGGACCATCTCCCCGAGGGTACAGATCGCGGGTGGCGGGCTTCCTACACGCCCGCCGTGCGGCGCTTGCGCCACACCTCGACGACCTCACGGACCGAGGCGGTGCGCCACGAGATGCGCGAGTCCAGCGGCCGGACGACGAGCTCGAAGCGGCCGGACTCGAGCTGGTCGAGCTCGGTCACGAGCGCGTGGAAGCGGCGCCCCTTCTTGTCCAGGAGCACGATGTCGCCCGCTCCGATCCCCTTCGAGTCGTCCGCATCGCGCGGCAAACCTAGGCAACGGCCCGGACGGACCCGGCCACCTCATCCCACACGGCGCGGTGCAGGGCGACGTTCGCCGCCCGGTCGGTGTGCACGGCGACGATGCTCGTGCGGTCGGCCGTCAGCGCACGCCCGAGCGCGGCGCGGAACCCCTCGACCCCGTCGACCGCCTCGTAGCCGCAGCCGAACAGCGCAGCCGCGTGCGCGAAGTCGAGCCCGTGCGGCGTGGCGACGTGCTCGACGTACTCGGCGCCCTCCCCGCTCACCGGCAGGAAGTCGAAGATCCCGCCGCCGTCGTTGTGGAGCAGCACGATCGTCAGCTTCAGGCGCCAGCCGTGTGGCCGCGAGCAGGCCGCCGATGTCATGGATCAGCGCGACGTCGCCGATGAGGAGCACGACGGGACCGTCGGCGGCCGAGGCGACCCCGAAGGCGGTCGAGACGGTCCCGTCGATACCGTTGGCGCCGCGGTTGGCGAGCACCCGCGGCGGTCTGCTCGCGCGCCGGGAAGAACGTCTCCACGTCGCGCACCGGCATCGACGACGCGACGACCACGCGTGGCCTCCGGCGGGAGCGGCGCTGCCCAGCTCGGCCGCCACCCGCGGCTCGCTCAGGCCGGCGGGCGCGAGCGCCCGCGCGATCGCCTCCGAGGCGCTGCGGTCGGCACGCCGCCAGCGGTCCAGCCATGCGCTGTCGCGGCGCCGCTTGAGCCCGCTTGCGACGGCTTCGAGCGTCGTCCGTGGGTCGGTCGTCAGGATCGTCGCGACCGCACCCGCCGGATCCTGCCACGCGCCCTCGGGGTCGAACGCGATCTGGAGCGCGTCGTCCGCGCCGTGCAGCCACTGGCGCAGCGGCTTGGAGGTCGGCAGGTCGCCGACCCGGAGCACGAGGTCGGGCGCGTGCGCGAGCGCCCACCCGTCGTCGCGCAGCAGCGCGTCGTAGTGCGCGACGGCGGCGGGCCCGCGGCGGGCGCCGGACAGCGGGTCGGCCAGCAGCGGGATCGAGGCGCGTTCGGCGAACGCGGCGAGCGCGGCGCCGAGCCGCCGGTCGCGCTCCTCGCGGCCGGCCACGAGCACTGCGCGCGCGCGCGCGCCTGGAGCTCGTCACGCAGCGCCGTCGACCAGCGGTCGTCGGACGGCTCGCGCGGCCGCCCGAGGCCGCGTCACCCACGGCCGCCCTCCGGCTCGCCCGCCGTCGTCCGCGCCGAGTGGTTCGTCGAGCACGAGCGGCTCACGCAGGGAGAAGTTCAGGTGCACCGGGCCCGGGCGGCCGCCGACCGCGGTCCAGAACGCCCGGCACGCGAGCTGGCGCAGCCACCGCAGACGCTCCGGCGTGGCCGGCTGCGCGTCGACCTCGAGGAACCACTTGGCGGCGCTGCCGTAGAGCTTCACCTGATCGATCGTCTGACCGGCGCCGAGGTCGCGCAGCTCCGGCGGCCGGTCGGCGGTCAGCACGAGCAGCGGCACGCGTGCCTCGTGCGCCTCGATCACCGCCGGGGCGTAGTTGGCGGCGGCGGTGCCGGAGGTACAGGCGAGCGCTGCCGGCACGCCGGTCGCCTTCGCCAGCCCGAGCGCGAAGAACGCTCCGCTGCGCTCGTCGACGTGCGACGTCGAGCGGATCCTCGGCTCGCGCGCGAGCGAGAGCACGAGCGGCGTCGAGCGCGAGCCCGGTGACGTGCACGCCTCGCGCAGCCCGCAGCGGGCGAGCTCGTCGACGAAGGCGCGCAGGCCGCGTAGACGTATCGGTGGCGGTCGTCATGATCTCGCACGGATGGCGGCGCTGGTCCTCCTACACGGCTTCACCCAGACGCGGCAGAGTTGGCGTGTGACCGTCGCGGCGCTCGGCGGACGCTATCGCGCGCTGACGCCGGACCTCCCCGGCCACGGCATGGCCGCCGAGCGCCGCCCGGCGTCGTTCGCCGCCTGTGCCGGCTACGTCCGCGCGCTCGCAGGCGAGCCGTGCACGCTCGTGGGCTACTCGATGGGCGGCCGGATCGCGCTCTACACGGCGCTGGCGCTGCCCGGCGACGTCGAGCGCGCTGGTGCTCGTCGGGGCGAGCCCCGGTCTCGCCGACGCGGCCGAGCGCGAGGCGCGCCGGCGCGCCGACGAGGCGCTGGCCGACCGGATCGAGGCGATCGGCGTCGAGGCGTTCGCGGACGAGTGGGGCGCGCAGGAGCTGTTCGCGGGCCAGCTCGAGCGGGTCGCCGCCGCCGCGCACGCCGACCGGCTTCGCAACACCGCGGACGGTCTGGCGGCGGCGCTGCGCGGGCTCGGCACGGGCGTGATGCCGTCGCTGTGGGAGCGGCTCGGCGAGCTCGCGATCCCGGTCACGCTGGTCGCCGGGGAGCGTGACGCGAAGTTCAGGGCGATCGCCGGGCGGATGGCGACCGCCATCGCGGATTGCCGCGTCGAGGTGGTTCCGGGCGCCGGCCACGCAGTGCAGCTCGAGCGCCCGGAAACCGTTGCCGCTGCGATCAGCGGCGCTTCTTGAAGATCTCGAACACCGAGCCGAGCGAGTTCGAGACGACGTACAGCTCACCGTCCGGGCCGGTCTGGATGTCCGTCCCGACGCCGAAGTTGCGCCCGAACAGGAGGCTCTCGCTCTCCGTGATCTCCCACTTGGTCAGGTTGTCGGCGACGCCGTCGTCGAGGCGCGGGTCGTCGACGTCGATCGCCTTCCGGTCGCGCGTGAGGTTGAACCGGAACAGGTGGCCGCCTTCGAGCAGGTTGCGCGAGCCGCCCATGAACAGGTCGTCGTCGTACTCGCGCCCGAGGTCGTCGGAGCTCAGGAACCCGATGCCGCCGGGCCCGACCTCGTACTTCCAGCTCAGCTCCGGCTCGCTGAAGAACGCGCCCGGGAGCAGGTTGAGCCGCGCGAGCGCCTGCGCGGGCGTGTCGGCGATGTTGGCCGGCGGCCAGCGCAACTGCTGGAGGCCGGTGAACTGCGGCGAGGTCTCGATCTCCTTGAACTGCGCCACGCGCGAGGACGGGCCCATGATCTGGATCCAGCCGGAGTTCATGCCCGGCGGGGACGCGGTTGAGCTCGCTGAACGAGTCGTCGCCGTTCTCCTGCTCCCACAGGGCGCCCGTGCGCGGGTCGAACGCCATGCCGAAGCTGTTGCGCACGCCGTAGGCGAACAGCTTCTGGAGGTTCTCGCCGACCTCGCCGCCGAGCGTCTGGCCCTCGCGGTAGAACGGGTTGTCGCGCGGGGCGGACCCGTCGTCGTTGAGGCGCACGATCACGCCCGTGCGGTGCAGGTCGTCGGGCTCCGGTCCGCCGAACTGGTCGTCAGGCGCGGCGGGTGTGAACGGGCCGCTGACGAGGTTCTGCATCGCGCCGCGGCGACCGGTGTCGCCGATGATCGCGTAGAGCTTGCCGTCGTGGCCGAACCGGATGACGCCGCCGTCGTGGTTGCCTCGCACCGGCTGGTCGGCATCCTGCTGGAACGCCCGGAACGTGATGATGTTCCTGTCGAACCGGAGCCGGCCGTCGTCCCACTCGAAGCGGTCGAGCCGGTTGCCGAGCAGCCGGACGCCGTCGCCGGCGGTGCTGTCGGCGCCCGTCCTGCTCTCGCTCCAGAACAGGTAGACCCAGTCGTTCTTCTTGAACTGCGGGTGAAGCGCGATCCCGAGCAGACCGCGCTCGGAGCTCGAGTTGACGGCGAGGTCGAGCACCGTGCCGCGCACCTCTCCGTCCTTGACTCGCTTGACCTGGCCGGTGGACTTCTCGACGACCAGGAAGTCGTCATCGCCGATGAACGCCATCGACGTGGGCTGGGTGAGCCCCGACGCCGCCGTGCGAACGCCGAGGTCGGGGTCGACGACCGAGGGCGGCGGCGGCGTCTGCGCCGCCGCGGTGCCCGCGATCGCCAGTGGAGCTGCGACTGCGGCCAGCAGACCGCACCGCACCCATCGCATGCCGCGTCCCATCGAGCAACCTCCTCCTGCCAAAAGGTTTGGACAGCTCGGACGTTCGGCTGTACGCGCCTTTAGGGAGCGGGGTTCTGAGCGGCGGCGTTGAGGTGTCTCAACGCGAACGCCCGGCGACGAAGGCGGCGCCGGAGATCGCGATCCGGTCGTCGTAGCCGCCGGCGATCAGCGTCCCGCCGGCTCCGAGCGCCGTCGCGGTGGCGAACGATCCGGCGATTCCGCCGCCGGGCACGGCGACCGATCGGCCGCGGCGCACGTCGACGACCTCCGGCGCGGCGGAATCGCCCGCGACGAGCACGCGGCCGTCCGGCAGCAGGGCGGCCGCGGCCGGGAGCTTGTAGCGGGCCGATCGCAGGTCCGGCCCGGGTGCGAAGCGGCCGGTGCGCGGGTCGAAGAGCTCCGTCGAGGCCAGGCGCTCGCGCGTCTCGGCATCCCGGCTCCCGCCGATCACGAGCACGCGGCCGTCCGGCAGCGCAACGGCAGCGTGCTTGCCCCGCCCGGTCCTTAGGGCGCCCAAACCGGGGTCAGACCCCTGTTCGGGCGCCCTAACCAGGGTCTGACCCCTAAGCAGTTCGGTGGCGCCGATCGCGCGGCCCTCGGCGTCGTAGCCGCCGGCGACGAGCACGCGGCCGTCTTCGAGCAGCGTCGCCGTGTGGCCCTGGCGGCCGTGGCGCAGGGGCGGGCCGGGGCGGAAGCGGCCGTTTGCCCAGACCTCGGTCGAGGCGAGCGCGCCGTCGCCGCCGATCACCAGCACGCGGCCGTCGCGGAGGCGGACCGCGGCATGGCCCCCGCGCGGGGTGGCGAGCGCGCCGGTCGGCCGGCAGCGCGTCCGGTCGCAGAGCTCGGCGGTCGCCAGCGCGCCCTGGCCCTCGCGGGCGTAGCCGCCGATCAGCAGGACGCGGCCGTCGCCCAGCCGGACTGCGGTGTGTGCGTCGCGCGGGCCCGTGAGCTGCGGGCCGGTGGTGAAGCGCGCCGTGCGGGCGTCGTAGAGCTCGGAGCTGTCGGTCGCGGTGCCGCAGCCGTCCGTCACGCACCCGCCGGCGAGCAGGACGTTGCCGTCGGCGAGCACCGTGGCCGTGTGTGCCGCGCGCGGCGTGGCGAGCGCTGCGGTGTCGTGGACCGTGAAGCGGTCCTCATCTCCGCCGCAACCGCCGAGGGCGGCGAGAACGGCGAGCGTGGCGCGCCATCGGCCCACACGGCGGGTACCGCCGCGGCCGCCCGCCGGTTCCCTACGGGTAGGCCATCAGCAGCACGCAGCGGGTCGTCTCGAGCGCTTCGTACATGTGTGGGACGTCTGAGCTGAAGGTGACGAGGTCTCCAGGCCCGAGCACGACCGGGCCGGTCTGCGGCCCGACGCGGAGGCGACCGACGATGACGACCAGGTGCTCCACGACACCGGAGTGGTGGGCGTCCGCGTTGCGCACCGCGCCCACCTCGAGGTCGAGCGAGTACAGATCGAACGTGCCGCGGCCGTGCGAGGCGCTCAGCAGCCGCCCCGCCCAGCCGGGCGCCTCGGCCGAGTGCATCGGCGGCACGTCGGCACCGCGCACGACGCGCATCGTCGGCCGCTCCTCCTCGACGATCCGCGCGAACGGCACGCGCAGCGCGGCGGCGAGCGCCCACAGCGTCTCGACGCTCGGGTTGGCCTTGCCGGACTCGAGCTGGGCGAGCGTCGACTTGCCGAGGCCCGCGGCGGCGGCCAGGTCGGCGAGCGTGAGCCCGGCCTGCATGCGCAGGGAGCGCACGTTGCCCGCGACGGCCCGCACGAACGAGTCGACGCTCGCCGTCGTCTCCACATCCTGCGTCTGATCCATTTCGCTGGACAAAGATCTACTCTGATGGAATACTATCCAACATCATGGAAGCAAGTTCCATTATGGCGGACTGTTCTCCTGCTCGGCAAGCCGAGCAGAGCGGTCTCGTCGCCGGGATGCGTGCCGTCGCCCCGATCGCCGTCGCCGTCGTCGCCTTCGGCGCCTCGTACGGCATCCTGGCGCGCGACGCCGGCATGGGCGTCGCCGCGCCGATCGTGATGTCGCTGACCACGTTCGCCGGGTCGGCGCAGTTCGCGGTCGCTTCCGTGCTCGAGTCGGGCGGTGCGGTCGCCGCTGCGATCGTCGCCGCGGTGCTGCTGAACCTGCGCTACCTCGCGATCGGCGCCTCGGTCGCGCCATCGCTGCGCGGCGGCCCGCTGCGCCGGCTCGCGGAGGGCCAGCTCGCGGTCGACGAGTCGTGGGCGGTCTCGCAGCGCGACGGCGTGGTGGACCGCGACCGGATGATCGGCGCCGGCCTGGTGCTGATGGTCGCGTGGTGCGGCGGGACCGTCGCCGGCGTGCTCGGTGGCAGCGCGCTCGGCGATCCAGCCGACTACGGGCTCGACGCGATGTTCCCGGCGCTCTTCCTCGCTCTCCTGGTCGGCCAGCTCGACGGGCCGCGCGCCCGCGCCGCGGCGCTCGCCGGCGGCCTGATCGCGCTCGCGCTGACGCCGCTGGTGCCGCCCGGCATCCCGATCGTCGCGGCTGCCGCGGGTGCCGTGGTCGCGCTCGGGGTGCGGCGATGATGACGGCGTGGATCGCGGTCGCCGTCGTCGGCGTGGCGACGGTCGCGCTCAAGGGCGCCGGTCCGGTCGCGTTCGCCGGCCGGCCGCTGCCGCGCGCGTTCGCGCTCGTGATGCCGCTGCTCGCGCCCTGCCTGCTCGCCGCCCTCGTGGTGGGCCAGACGCTCGGCGACGGCCGCGCGCTGGTCGTGGACGCACGCCTGGCCGGCGTCGCCGCGGCCGCCGTGGCGCTGCTGCTGCGGGCGCCGCTGCTCGTCGTGCTCGCGTCGGCGGCCGGCGTGGCCGCGGCGGCGCGCGCGGTCGGCGCCGCCTAGATCCCCCCGAACGACCAGGATCCGGTGGCGGGCGCCGCTTAGGCTGCCTGAAGGCCGATGATGCGACCGCCGCTTGTCACCGCCCTGCTCGTGCTCGCGCCGTTGGTGTGGAACGCGCCCGCGCTCGCGAGCCCGGCGCAGGACGCCTTCGGCGTCAGCCAGGCGCGACTCGACGCGCCGGCGCTCGACGGCGACCGCGACGGCAACCGCGCGCACTACGGCAAGGGCGACCTCGTGACCGCCGTGATCGACACCGGGATCGACCCGCGTGTCCACGGTTTGGCCGACAAGGTGATCGGCTTCAAGGACTTCGTCAACGGCCAGACGGAGCCGTACGACGACGCGAGCCACGGCACCTGGGTGTCGGGCATCCTTGCCGGGAGCACGACCGGGGCGCTGCCCGAGGGTGTGGCGCCGGGATCGGCGCTCGTCGGTGTCAAGGTCGTCGACGAGAACTTCCAGAGCAGCCTTCAGTTGATCGCCGACGGGATCCGGTGGGTGATCGCGAACAAGAACGTGTACGGGATCGAGGCGATCAACCTCTCGATCGGCGACCCGACCGCGTGGGGAGACGGGACCGACGTGGCCGAGCGCGCCGTCGACGACGCGGTCGCCGCGGGCATCGTGGTCGTCGCCGGCACCGGCAACGACGGGCCGGGGGCGGGCACCGTCGCGTCTCCGGGCAGCGCCCGCGACGCGCTGACCGTCGGTGCGATGGCCGACCCGGCCACGCCGGTGGACATGGGCGGTCCGGGGTTCCGGGTGCTCGGGACCTCCAGCCGCGGGCCGACGGCGGACGGGCGCACGAAGCCCGACATCGTGGCGGCCGGAGCCCACATCTCGGCCTGGCCCGGCCAGCCGGACGGGGCGCCCGGGGCGGGAACCAGCGGCGCGACGCCGTTCGTCACCGGGGTCGCGCTGCTGATGCTCGACGCCGACCCCACGCTGACCCCGGCCGAGATCAAGGCCGTGATGCAGAACACGGCGCAGGACTGGGGGCCGCCGGGACTGGACAACGACTACGGCGCGGGCCGGCTCGACGCCTACGCGGCGCTCCACGCGGCCGGCGCCGCGTTGGCGACGCCGCCTGGCGTCGCGAGGCATGCCCGCTTCAACGGCACCGTCGGCACGGCGTCTACCGAGCACCACGTCGCGGTCGCGAACACCGGCCTGCCGCTCGCCGTGACGCTGATCGGGCCGGCGGACCTCGACCTCACGTTGAAGAACCCGGCCGGCGCCCCGATCGGCAGCTCGGCGACCGCGGAGCGTCAGGAAGACGTGAGCGCGACACCCGCGGCGGCCGGGCAGTACACGCTCGTGGTGCACGCCGCCGCAGCCGGCGGCGCGTACTCGCTCGACGTGTCCGGCGGGCTCGGACCGCTCGACGCCGCCGCTCCCGCGCTGACACTCGACGCGCCGGCCGCGCGGACGCGCGACACCACGCTGGTGCTCGGCGGCCGCGCCGGGACCGCGCTCGGCGACTTCCCCGGCGTCGTGGCGCGGGTGTACCGGGCGGGCGTGGTGGTCCGCACGCTGCCGGCGCTCGTGCTGCCGGACGGGCGCTGGTCGGTCGAGGCACGCCCGCCGCTCGCCGACGGGACGTACCAGGTGCGTGCCGAGCAGGGCGACCACGCCGGGAACGTGACGCGCACGGCGCTCGCTACGTCGACGATCGACACCACGCCGCCGCGCGCGGTCGAGCCGCCGCCGCGGCCCGTCACACCAGCGCCCGACCGCGCGGCGCCGAACGCAGCGCTCGTGCAACCAAGCCTGCGCCAGCTCGGCCGGCTGCGCGGCGCGGGCGTGCGCGTTCGAGTGCGCTGCGACGAGGCCTGCCGCGTCGCGGCCGAGCTGCGCATCGCCGCCGGCACGGCTCGCCGCCTCGGGCTGACGCGCCGGATCGCCCGCGGGAGCACGTCGCTCACCGGCGCAGGAACCGCGGCCGTTCGCCTGCGCGCACCCAGCCGGGTCCGCGCGCGGCTGCGCCGGGTGCGCTCGCTGTCCGTGACGCTGAGGCTCACCGCGACCGATGCCGCCGGGAACGCGGCGCCGGTCAGCCGCCGCCTGCGGCTCCGCTGACCGCCCTCACGACGCGTCTCGCAGCCTCGCGTCCGCCACCTCGTGCCGCGGCAGGAGCTCGTGCGCCCGCTGCAGCGTGCCGGCGTCGAGCGAGGCGTCGACGAGCTCCCACTCGCCCGCGTACGCATCGATGACGGCGCGCTCGACGTCGTCCACAGTCACGCCCGCGACCTCGTCGCCGACGCCGCCCGCGGTGGCCGGATCCCAGTCCAGCTCGAGCGCGCGGTACACGTCGACGAGCACGCTCCGGAGGGCGTCCGCGTCGCGCACTGCGAGCGACGCGGCGAGCAGTGACGCGTGCCGCACCACGCGCTGGGCGGTGCCGACGAGCTTGACCGCGCCGCGGGCGTTGACGGTGAACTCACCGGGGCAGAACTCGCCCGGCACGCGGCCGACGCGGGCGTCCACGCCGAGATCTCCCAGGGCGGCGGCGAGAACGCGCGCCGAGCGCGCGAAGCGCTCCTGCATGCCGGCGATCGGGTCGGCCTCCGGGAGCAGCTCGTCGATGCCCAGGCAGCCCTCGTGGTAGGCGACCGCGTGACCGCCCGGCGCGCGCACGACCGGCTCGAACCCGTGCTCGCGTGCGGCCGCGGCGGCCGCCGCGAATCCCGGCCGGAGCGCATCGATGCGGCCGAACGCCAGCGTGGGGGCGGGGCGGTAGAGCCGCAGCACCGGCCCGAGCGCCCCCTCGTTCACGCGCTCGACCAGCGCGTGCGAGACCGCGACCTCGAGCGCGGGCCGGCGCGGAGAGGTCTCGCGGACGATCAGCACGCGCATCCGGTCCAATGATGATGCAGCGCCGCTGTCAGGCGGCGACGGCGTCGCGCACGCGGCGGGTGCCGAGGCGGATCCGGCTCTTGGCCGTGCCGAGCGGCACGCAGGTGGCCTGCGCGAGCTCGCGGTCGCTCAGGCCCGCGATGTGATGCAGCAGCACGGCGGCGCGCTGGCCGTCCGGCAGGTCGTCGAGCACGCGAAGGACCGCATGGGCGCTGTCCCGGCGGATCACCGTGTCCGACGAGGGCTCGGCGGTCGCCGGCTGCGTGCGCGCCTCCTGCGTCCGGCGGTTGAGGGCCGCCGTCGCAGCCGCGTGCGTGCGCAGTCGGTCGAGCGCCCGGCTACGGGCCATGACCCGCACGAACGTGCTCAGCGACCCACGGTCCGGGCGGTAGGCCTCGGGGTGTGTCCAGAGCGAGCAGAACACCTCTTGGACGACATCCTCCGCCGCCTCGCCGTCGCGCAGAATCGCGACGGCCGCGGCGTGCGCCGCCGGCGCAAGGCGACGATAGGCGGCTGAGAACGCCTCGGGATCGCGCAGGTGGGGGCGGGTCCGTTGCTCCATCTAGGCGCGCTGCCACTGTACACGTTTTGTTGAGAGTTTGCACAGTGTCTGTAGAAACGTTTACTGTGCCCGGTATGACCGCGATTCCGCTCGGCGTTCGCATCGGCGAGCTGAGCCGGCGCGTCGGTGTCGCGCCCGAGACGCTGCGGGCCTGGGAGCGCCGCTACGGCGTGCTGACCCCCGCCCGGACGGACGCCGGCTACCGCGTCTATGGACGCGACGACGAGCTGCGCGCACGCCGCATGCAGGGGCTGATCGACGACGGCTGGGCAGCCGGCGAGGCCGCTCGCGCCGTGACCGAGCCGACGGTGCCGCCCGCGACGCCGCCGCCCGCGGCGGCGGCCGAGGAGCTGGTCCGGGCGCTGCTGGGCTTCGACTCTGCCGAGGCGCACGCGGCGATCGACCGCGTGTTCGCGGCGCGGACGCTCGACGGGGCGCTGCGCGACGTCGTGCTGCCCGTGCTGCGCGAGGTCGGTGAGGGATGGGAACGCGGCGAGGTCACCGTCGCCCAGGAGCACTACGCGACCGAGCTGCTCGCCGGCCGCCTGCGCGGGCTGGCGCGCGAATGGGACGACGGCCTCGGCCCGCGCGCCGTGCTCGCCTGCCCGCCCGGCGAGCGCCACGACATCGGCCTGCTGTGCTGCGGGCTCGCGCTGCACCGGCGCGGCTGGCGCGTCACCTACCTCGGCCCCGACACGCCCGTCGAGTCACTCGCAGGCACCGTGGGGACCGTCAGTCCGGCGCTCGTCGTCATCGGCGTCCTCCAGCCCGGGCCGCTGCACGACGCCGCGCCGGAGCTGGCCGTGCTGGCGGAGGAGGTCGCCGTCGCGGTCGGCGGCGCCGGCGCCACGTGGGCTCTCGCGGCCGCCGCCGGCGCGCGCCACCTCGACACCGATCCGGTCACCGCGGCCGTCGAGCTCAGCCGCGACCGGGCGTAGCGGGCCCCGGCGAACGTCAACTGCGGCATTGAGGGGGCGGGATCGAGGGGGGTGGCTTACGTTTGTTCGATATGCGTGAACGTTTGTGAACCACCCCCACGATCAGGCGCCCTCGCCGTCCGCAAACGGACACCCAGCTTCCCCACCCAGCGCAGTTGACGTTCGCCGGCGCTACCCGGGGCCCAGAAGCCCCGGGCCCCGAGGCACGTCGATCGCGCCGTCGTGCGGCGCGAGCTCGTCCTCGAGCCCTTCGAACGCACCGAGCGTCGCGAGCCCGCAGAACGCGACCGGGCCGGAGGCGCGTAGGCCGGCGGCGGCGTGCAGGCCGGCGGCGGTCCCGAGCGGGCCGTCGAAGCTCGAGGCGATGTAGACCTTCGTGCCCGCGGCCCGTGCGGCGCGTGCGTCGCGCAGCAGGCCCGAGATCCCGCCGCAGCGGGAGATCTTCAGGCACACGGCGTCGGCGGCGCCGGAGCCCGGTGCGCCGCGCTCGGCCGCCGTCTCGTCCATCGCCACCGGCACCGGCGACTTCGCCCGCACGGCGCGCAGCAGCGCGACGCCGTGGACCGGTTCCTCGCACAGCTCGATCCCGGCCGGCGCGAGCGCGCGCAGGTTCGCGAGCGCCTCGTCCGGCGCCGTCCAGGCGCCATTGGCGTCCACGCGGATCGCCATCGTGTCCCCGCCCGCGGCCCGTACCGCGGCCACGCGGCCGGCGTCGTCCCCGACGCCCACCTTCACCTTCACGCAGCGGTAGCCGGCCTCCGCGGCAGCGGCGGCGGCGGACGCCGCGCCGGCTCGGTCCGTCGCTCCGATCGTCGCGTTGACCGCGATCGACCCGACCGCGCCGGCGGCGATCAGCTGCGCGACCGGGAACCCGGTGCGGCGGCCCGCCCGGTCCCACAGCGCCAGGTCGATCGCCGCCAGCGCCTGTGGCAGCGCGCGCTCGGCCGCGCACGCGGCCAGCAGCTCGGCGTGCGTGGACCGCGGGCTGGCGCGGGCGAGCACGCGGGCGTAGGCGTCGAGCGCCGCGCGCACGGCAGCGAACGAGACGCCGTCGTAGGCCTCGAGCGGCGCCGCCTCGCCGTCGCCGTAGTCGTTCCCGCCGAAGTCGACGCGCACCTTGAGCAGCGCGCGCTCGCTCAACTCGCCCCAGGAGGCCCGCAGCGGCGTCCGCAGCCGCAGGTCAAACGTCTCCACGGACAGCTCGGCCATCAGCTCGCCAGGATGCCGGTGGACAGGAGTGCGCAGAACACGAGCTGGAGCATGCCGGTGCGAGCGAGCGCACCGTTCAGCGAGGGGCCGTCGGTGCGCGAGCGAACCGTCCGCACGATCGGCACGGCGAGCGGGAGCGCGAGCAGCGGCAGCGCGAGCCACGCCGACAGCTCGTCCGACCCGAGCGGCCAGGGCAGCGGCGCGCACACGAACGCGCCGTACACCATCCCCGCGTACAGCCCGCGCGCCCGCGGCCGCCCGAGCCGCACGGCGAGCGTCCGCTTGCCGGCGCGCCGGTCGGTCTCGAGGTCGCGCACGTTGTTGACGACGAGGATCGCGGACGCGAGCAGGCCGACCGGCACGGCGAGCACGAACGCCTCCCACGTCACCCGCTCGACCTGCGCGAAGTAGGACCCGGTCACCGCCACCACGCCGAAGAAGAGAAACACGAACACCTCGCCGAGGCCCTCGTACCCGTACGGTCGCGGGCCGCCGGTGTAGAGCACGCCGGCCAGGATCGACGCCGCGCCGACGAGCAGCAGCTCCCACCCGGCGGTGGCGATCAGATACGCCCCGGCCAGCACCGCCATGCCGAACGCCACATACGTCGCGACGAGCACCTGGCGCGGCGGGACCAGCCCGCCGGCCGTCACGCGCACGGGCCCGAGCCGATCCTCGGTGTCGGCGCCGCGGCGGGCGTCTGAGTAGTCGTTGGAGAGGTTCGTGCCGACCTGGATGAACAGGGCGCCGAGCATCGCAGCCGCGAACGTGAGCGGCTTGAACGTGCCCTCGGTGGCGGCCAGCGCCGTCCCGACCAGTACCGGGGCGACCGCGGCGGGCAACGTTCGCGGCCGCGCCGCCATGAGCCAGATGTGCAGGGGGCTCAAGGGCGTCTGGGGAACTGCGAGAAGTCGGGCTTGCGCTTGGCCTTGTAGGCCTCGCGCCCTTCCTGGGCCTCCTCCGAGCCGTAGAAGAGGAGGTTGGCGTCGTGCGCGAGCTGCTGGATCCCGCTCAACCCGTCCTCGGCGGCGTGGAAGCTCGCCTTCAGCAGCCGCAGCGAGAAGGGTGAGAGCTCGAGCATCTCGCGACACCATTTCACCGTCTCCGCCTCGAGATCCTCCAGCGGCACGACGGTATTCACGAGCCCCATGTCCAGCGCCTGCTGTGCGTCGTACTGGCGACACAGGAACCAGATCTCCTTCGCCTTCTTGGGGCCGACGAGGTTCGCCAGCAGCCCGGCGCCGAAGCCGCCGTCGAACGAGCCGACGCGCGGCCCGGTCTGACCGAAGCGCGCGTTGTCGGCGGCGATCGTGAGGTCGCAGACGAGGTGCAGCACGTGCCCGCCGCCGACGGCGTAGCCGGCCACCATCGCGACCACGGGCTTCGGCAGACGGCGGATCTGCACGTGCAGGTCGGTGACGTGGAAGCGCCCGACAGCGGCACCCTCGGCCATGTAGCCGGTATCGCCGCGTACGCGCTGATCGCCACCCGAGCAGAACGCGAGCGGCCCCTCTCCCGTAAGGACGATGACGCCGACCGAGCTGTCCTCCCGCGCACGCTCGAGCGCGTCCGAGATCTCGATGATCGTCTGCGGCCGGAAGGCATTGCGCACCTCGGGCCGGTTGATCGTGATCTTGGCGATCCCGTCGCCGGACGTCTCGTAGCGGATGTCGTCGTAGTCGGCAGCAGGGGTCCACGTGACAGTCACCGCCGAGACACTAGCCTGCCTTCGATGCCGATCGAACCATGGCTGGAGCGCGCCGCCGCCCTGCGGCCCAGGCGCATCGCCCTCGAGGCCGACGGAGTGCGCCTGACGTACGCGGAGCTGCTCGAGCGCGCTCACGGCGGCGCCGCGGCGCTCGCCGGGGGCGGCGTGGCCCGCGGCGACCGCGTGGCGATCGCGGCGCCGGCGGGCGTGGAGTTCGCGGTGGCGCTGCATGCGTGCCTGCTGCTCGGCGCGGCGGCGATGCCGGTCGACCCGCGGCTGACCGATGACGAGCGGGACGCGCTGCGGGCGTCCGCCAAGGCGGTGATCCATGGCGAGCTGCCGACCGGCGGCCGCCCGCCCGAGCTGACCCCCGATGAGGACGACGTCGCCCTGGTCGTGCACACCTCCGGCACGACGGGGGCGCCGGAGCCGGTCGAGTTGTCGTTCGGGAACGTGCAGGCGAACGCGCTCGGCTCGGCGGTGGCGCTCGGTCTCGATCCGCACGAGCGGTGGCTGTGCCCGCTGCCGCTCTCGCACGTCGGCGGCCTGATGGTGCTCCTTCGCTCGGCGATCTACGCGACGTCGGCCGTGATCGGCCCGCCGCAACCCGATTTCCAGGTCACGATCGTCTCGCTCGTCCCCACGATGCTCGCACGGCTGCTCGACGCGGGCGCAGCGAAGCCGCTGCGGTTGCGCGCGGTCCTGCTGGGCGGAGCACCGGCCGACCCCGCGCTGCTCACCCGCGCCCGCGACGCCGGCTGGCCGGTCGCGCCGACCTACGGCCTCACGCAGGCGTGCTCGCAGGTCACCGTCGGCGAGATCGGCGACGTCGAGACGTCCGGCCGCGCGCTGCCCGGCCTGCTGGTGACGCTCGCGCCCGATGGCGAGATCCTGGTCGAGGGGCCGTCCGTCGCCGGCTCCGGGACGCTGCGCACCGGCGACCTCGGGCGCCTCGACGACCGCGGCCGCCTGATCGTGGTGGGCCGCAAGTCCGACACGATCGTCACGGGCGGCGAGAACGTGGCGCCGGCCGAGATCGAGGCCGTGCTGCTCGAGCACCCGGCGGTGGCCGACGCCGGCGTCTTCGCGCGCCCGGACTCCGAGTGGGGGGAGGCGGTGACCGCGCGGGTGGTGCTGCGCCCGGGCACCGAGGCGAGCGCCGACGAGCTGCGCGCGTGGGCGGCCGAGCGCCTCGCCGGCTTCAAGGTCCCGAAGGCGGTCGAGCTCGCGGACGCGCTGCCGCGCACCGAATCCGGCAAGCTGCTGCGAAGGGAACTCGCATGAGCCGCGATCGATGGGCAGCCGTCGCGAAGGGCTGGGAGACGCACGCTGATGCCTTCCGCGCCAACACGATGCCCGTGTCGTCGTGGATGGTCGACGCGATCGGCCCGCAGCCCGGCCACGCCGTGCTCGACCTCGCCGCGGGCATCGGCGACGTCGGCTTCCTCGCCGCCGAGATGATCGCGCCCGGCGGCACGCTGATCACGTCCGACGTCGCCCCCGAGATGCTGAGCGCGGCCCAGCGGCGGGCGGAGGCGCTCGGGATCCGCAACGTCCGCTTCCGGCAGATCGACGCGCAGACGATGGACCTCGAGGCGGCGAGCCTCGACGGCGTGCTCTGCCGCTGGGGATACATGCTGATGGACGACCCGGAGGCCGCGTTGCGCCAGACCCGGCGCGTGCTGCGGCCGGGCGGGCGCCTCGCCCTCGCCGCCTGGACCGCCGCCGAGGACAACCCGTGGAGCGCGGTGCCCGTCGAGCGGCTCGTCGCGCTCGGACGCATCGATCCGGACCCGCCGCCCGGGCCGGGCCAGTTCGAATGGGCGCGTGAGGGCATCATCGCCGACCACCTCGACGCCGCCGGCTTCGTCGAGTACGACGTCGAGGCGCTCGACTTCAGGATCCGCTACGCGTCGGTACGGAATTGGTGGGACACGACCCGCGCGATGGGCATACGGGCGAGCGCGACGACCGGCGACCCCGAGGTGCTCGAAGCACTCGCGGACGCCGCCGCGCCGTGGACCGAGGACGACGGCTCGCTCGCGATCCCGGCCCGCACGTGGGCCGCGGCAGCAACCGGATAAGGGTTTCGCTCGCCGTCCGTCGCAAGCTCCTCCCGGCGAGCGACGTTACAGTCCCCGTCCTATGTACTACGACGACGACGCCGACCTCAACCTGCTCCAGGGCAAGACCGTGGCCATCCTCGGCTACGGCTCCCAGGGCCACGCCCACTCGCTCAACCTCAAGGACTCCGGCATCGACGTCGTGGTCGGGCTGCGACCGGACTCGGCCTCGGTCGAGCAGGCGCGCTCGAACGGCCTCGAGGTCACCGACGTGGCGGATGCCGCGTCCCGCGGGGAGATCGTGATGGTGCTGCTCCCCGACGAGAAGCACGGCGAGGTGTGGCGGGAGCAGATCCGCGACGGGATCGCGCCCGGCAACACGCTGCTGTTCGGCCACGGGTTCTCCGTGCACTACGGCGAGGTCGAGCCGCCGCCCGAGGTCGACGTCGCGCTGATCGCCCCGAAGGGGCCGGGGCACCTGGTGCGCCGGCAGTTCCTGGAGGGCAGCGGCGTGCCCGGCCTCGTCGCGATCCACGCGAACGCCTCCGGCGAGGCGCTCCCGCTCGCGCTCGCGTACGCGAAGGGGATCGGCTGCACCCGCGGCGGCGTGATGGAGACCACCTTCAAGGACGAGACCGAGACCGACCTGTTCGGCGAGCAGGCCGTGCTCTGCGGCGGCGTGTCCGAGCTGGTGCGAGCCGGCTACGAGACGCTCGTGGACGCGGGCTATGACCCGAAGCTGGCCTATTTCGAATGTCTCCACGAGCTGAAGCTGATCGTCGACCTGATGTACGAGAAGGGCATCACCGGCATGCGCTTCTCGGTCTCGAACACGGCCGAGTACGGCGACCTGACGCGTGGGAAGCGGATCATCTCCGACGCCACGCGCCAGGCGATGAAGGACGTGCTCGGCGAGATCCAGTCGGGCGAGTTCGCGCGCGAGTGGATCGCCGAGAACCGCGCCGGGCAGGAGAACTTCAAGCGCATGCGCGAGGAGCAGGCCGGCCATCAGATCGAGCGCGAGGGCAAGCAGCTGCGCTCGATGATGGACTGGATCGAGACCGAGTTCTGAGCCTCATGCCGGACGAGCCGACCGCCTCGGACTGGCTGCCTCCGCGGGCGCCGGACGGTCAGCCGGCGCCCCAGTTCGAGTCGACGCCGCCGGACGCCGAGCCGGAGCCCGAGCCCGAGCAGGCGGTCGACCCGTGGCCGCATCCGGTCCACCATCCGGTCTTCACCGCCAAGAAGCCGGAGCGGACGAACGGCCTCGCCACCACCTCGCTCGTCCTCGGCGTCCTCGGCCTGGTGATCCTGCTCCCGACGCTCGGGGCCGGCTGGATCTTCTCGCTGCCGTGCTCGATCTCCGCGTGGATCACCGGCGTGCAGGGCCGCAAGCAGGTCGCGAGCGGCGTCAGCACGTCGGGTGACGGCACTGCGCACGCGGGCGTGATCCTCGGCATCATCGGCGTCGTGATCGGCCTGATCGCCGCGGCGATATGGGTCGCGCTCTACGCATCGGGCTACGACCTCGAGGACCTGCGGCGCGATCTCGAGCGGCGCCAGGCAAGCTGAGTACGCGCGGCCGCGCGTACTAACCTGCGGCGGACCTCCCCACGAGTCAAGGGTCTCCGCATGACGCCCAACCCGTTCACCAAGCAGTACCTGATGACCGCCGGGCCGACGCCCGTTCCGCCCGCCGTCTCGCAGGCGATGGCCGCGCCGATGCTCTACCACCGCGCGCCCGCCTTCGACGAGGTGTACGAGCGCGTCCTGGCCAAGCTGCCGTCGGTCTTCCGCACGCAGAACGACGTGCTGGCGTTCGCCTCGAGCGGGTCGGGCGCGATGGAGTCGGCGGTCGCGAACCTCGTGCGTCCCGGCGACACCGTGCTCGTGTGCGCCGCCGGCAAGTTCGGCGAGCGCTGGATCGGCCTGACCGAGGCCTACGGCGCCGAGCTCGTGCGCTACGAGCCGGGCTGGGGCGAGCGCCTCGACGCCGCCGAGATCGACCGCCTGCTGGCGGAGAACCCCGGCATCGAGGTCGCGTTCGCGACGCTCAGCGAGACCTCGACCGGCATCGTGCACGACATCCAGGCGATCGCCGAGGTCGCCGGCCGCCACGGCGTCATCCTCGCCGTCGACGCCGTCTCGGGCCTCGGCGCGGCCGAGCTGCGCCAGGACGACTGGGGCGTCGACGTCGTCGTCGCCGGATCGCAGAAGGCGCTGATGTGCCCGCCCGGGCTCGCGTTCGCGTCGGTGTCGGAGCGCGCGCTCGAGTACGCCGAGTCCCGGTCCGGCGGCCGCTTCTACTTCGACTGGGGCAAGACGGCGAAGAGCCAGCGCAAGGGCGCGAGCCCGTTCACGCCGGCCGTGCCGCTGTTCCTCGGGCTCGACGTCGCGCTCGGCCTGATCGAGAAGGAGGGCCTGGACGACGTGCTCGCACGCCACCAGATCCTCGCCCGCGCGACCCGCGCCGGCGCCGCCGCGATCGGCCTCGAGCTGTTCGGCGACCCCGACGAGCGCTCAACCGTGGTGACGGCGGTCGAGCTCCCGGACGACGTCGACGGCGGCAAGGTCCCGGGCGCGCTGCGCAAGCTGGGGATCACCGCCAACGGCGGGCAGGACCACCTCAAGGGCCGCATCCTGCGGATCGCCCACTGCGGCTACTTCGGCGCGTTCGACATCGTCACGTCGCTGTCGGGGCTGGAGATGGTGCTGCACCAGCTCGGCCGCGAGGTCGAGCACGGCGCGGCCGCCGGCGCCGCCCAGAAGGTGTTCCTCGACGCCGGCGTCCCGGCGACCGCGTGAGCGCGCCCGAGCTGACGGCGCCCTACCGCATCCTCGTCGCCGAGGCGATCGCAGACACCGGTGTCGAGATGCTGCGCGAGCGGTTCGACGTCGACGTCGGGATCGGCTGGAGCACCGACGAGCTGGCCGAGCGGATCGGCGCCTACGACGGCATCCTGATCCGGTCTGCGACCAAGCTCACGGCCGACCTGATCGCGCGCGCGCAGAACCTGAAGGTGATCGGGCGCGCCGGCGTCGGCGTCGACAACGTGGACGTCGAGGCGGCCACCAAGCGCGGCATCATCGTCGCCAACGCGCCGCAGTCGAACGTGATCACGGCCGCCGAGCACACGGTCGCGCTGATGCTGGCGCTGGCGCGCAACGTCCCGCAGGCGCACTCGGCGCTCACGGCAGGTCGCTGGGAGCGCTCGAAGTGGGGCGGAGTCGAGGTCTACGACAAGACGCTCGGGCTGCTCGGGTTCGGCCGCATCGGCCAGCTCGTCGCCGCCCGCGCGCAGGGCTTCGGGATGCACGTGGTCGCGTTCGACCCGTTCGTCTCGGCGGCGCGCTTCCGCGAGCTGGGCGTCGAGAAGGCGGAGTCCTCCGACGAGCTGTACGCGCACGCCGACTTCATCTCGATCCACCTGCCGAAGACGCCTGAGACGGTGCGCTGGCTCGACGCCGAGGCGCTGGCCAAGTGCCGCGACGGCGTGCGGATCGTCAACTGCGCGCGTGGCGAGCTGGTCGACGACGACGCGCTGAAGGCGGCGCTGGATTCCGGCAAGGTCGCGGGCGCGGCGCTCGACGTCTTCACCCACGAGCCGGTCACCGACCACCCGCTGTTCGGCTACCCCAACGTCGTCGTCACACCGCACCTGGCGGCCTCGACCACCGAGGCGCAGGACCGCGCCGGCGTGCAGACCGCCGAGCAGGTCGTGGCCGCGCTCACCGGCGGCGTCGTGTCGACGGCGGTGAACATCCCCGCCGTCAGCGCGGAGGACATGGACGTGCTCGGCCCGTTCCTGCCGCTGGCACGCGGGCTCGGCCGCGTCGGGATGGCGCTCGCGGAGTCCTCGAGCGTCGACCGGATCGAGATCGAGTACCTCGGCCGGATCGCGGAGCGCGACACGCGGCTGCTCACACTGTCCGTGCTCAACGGGCTGCTGGCCGGCCACACGGACGAGGAGGTCAACCTCGTCAACGCGCCGTCGCTCGCGGATGAGCGCGGCATCCAGATCTCCGAGCGCCGGGAGGTCGTGGCGCGCGACTTCACGGACCTCGTGCGCGTGACCGTCGTGTCGGGCGGCGAACGCACGCGCGTGGTCGGGACGACGCTCGGCCATCAGCATCGCCCGCATCTGCTCGAGGCCTGGGGCCAGCGCTTCAACCTGCAGATGGACGAGGGTCACCTGACGTTGTTCCGCTACCAGGACGTGCCCGGGATGGTCGGGCGCGTCGGGACGGCGTTCGGCGAGCACGGCGTGAACATCTCCGCCGCCGCAGTCGGCCGCCAGCCGCCGGGCTACGACGGCGGCCGCGGCGGCGAGCTGGCGGTGATGGCGGTGACCACCGACACGCCGGTGCCGCGCGAGGTCGTGGACGCGATCGTCACGACCGACGGCTTCATCGCCGGCCGCGCGGTCACGCTCGCCGCCTAGTCGTATACCTGCGACATATGTAGTATGAGTGCTATGTCGGGAGAGGGCGTGGTTGTCGAGGTACGCGACCTGCGGATGCGCTACGGAGCGCGCGACGTGCTGGCCGGGGTGGAGTTCCAGGTGCGGCGCGGCGAGGTGATCTGCCTGCTCGGGCCGAACGGCGCCGGTAAGACGACGACGATCGAGATCCTCGAGGGGTTCCGGATCCGGACCGCCGGCGACGTCAGCGTGCTCGGGACCGACCCGGCGCGCGCCGACGAGGACTGGCGCGCGCGCACCGGCGTGGTGCTGCAGTCCTGGCGCGACCACCCGAGATGGACGCCGCGGCGCCTGCTCGCACAGCTCGGTGGCTACTTCGCCCCGTACTCCACGCCCGACCGGCCGCGCCCGCTGGACGTCGGCCCGCTGCTCGACATGGTCGGGCTCACCGAGCTCGCAGACCAGAAGATCGCGACGCTGTCGGGCGGGCAGCGCCGCCGCCTCGACGTAGCTGTGGGCATCGTCGGCAGGCCCGAGCTGCTGTTCCTCGATGAGCCCACGGCGGGATTCGACCCGCACGCGCGGCGGGAGTTCCACTCCCTGGTGCACCGGCTCTCGGACCTCGAGAACACGACCATCCTGCTCACGACGCACGACCTCGACGAGGCCGAGAAGCTCGCCGATCGCATCCTCATCCTGGCCGAGGGGACGATCGTCGCGGACGGCAGCGCCGAGCAGCTCGCGCGCCGGGTGGTGGGCCGGGCCGAGGTGCGCTGGTCCAGGTCTGGCGAGACCTTCGTCCATGCGACCGACGACGCGACCGCGTTCGTCCGCGGCCTCCTCGCCGAGCCCGGCGACGACGTGGCCGACCTCGAGGTGCGGCGGGCGAGCCTGGAGGACACGTACCTCTCGCTCGTACAGCAACACGAGCGCGACCTCGGCGCGGCGCCGGCACGAGCGTTCACGGAGGTGAGCTGATGGACGCCGCCTCGAACGCCCTGCGCCTGGGCCTCAGCCGCGGTTGGACCGAGTTCGTCCAGAGCCTCCGGAGCGCGCAGGACCAGGGCTTCTACCTCGTCACCGGCCTGTCCGTGCTCGGCTATCTCGTGATCCGGCGAAACGACGAGGTCGCCGGCAGCGACCTGCTCGTCCCGTCGGTCTCGCTGCCCAGCATCATCGCCGCGCTGGTCGTGTTCGGCGTCGTCGTCGGGCCGGCGTACATGCTCGCCATGGAGCGGGAGGACGGCACGTTGCTTCGCTACAAGGCGATCCCGCACGGCCTGCGCGGCTACTTCACCAGCCAGTTGCTCGCCCACAGTCTCGGGGTCGTCCCACAGCTGCTCGTGATCCTCGTGCCCAGCTTCCTGCTGTTCGACGACGTCATGGCCGGCGGCGCCTCGGGTTGGCTGACCTTCGTCTGGGTGCTGGTGCTCGGCATGCTGGCGACGATGCCGCTCGGGATGATCGTCGGCGCGGTCGTACCGAGCACTCAGAAGGTCGGCACGTGGGGCATGCTGCCCGTGCTGGTGCTGGCCGGGATCTCGGGCATCTTCTACCCGATCCAGCAGCTCTGGGGCTGGGTGCAGGTGGTCGCGCAGATCTTCCCCATGTACTGGCTCGGGCTCGGCATGCGGTCGGCTTTCCTGCCCGACTCGGCCGCGGCGCTGGAGGTGGGCGGAAGCTGGCGCACCACCGAGACGGTGCTCGTGCTCGGCGCGTGGGCGATCATCGGCATGGTCGTCACCCCGAGGGTGCTGCGGCGCATGGCCCGGCGGCAATCGGGTTCGCAGGTCGAGGCTGCCCGCCAGGCGGCGCTGCAGTGGATCCGATGAGCGATGCGGTGCACAACCGCATCGCGCTGCTGCGGGCGGAGCAGGGCGTCTCCCGGCGCGAGCTGGCCGACGCGCTGGGCGTGCACTACCAGACGATCGGCTATCTCGAGCGCGGCGAGTTCAACCCGAGCCTGCACCTGGCGCTGCGGATCGCCGAGTTCTTCGACCTACCGGTCGACATCATCTTCTCGATCGAGCCGTTCCCCCGCGTCGGCGAGCGCCCCGCAGGGCGCACACGTCAGCGGACGACGACGGATTCGAGCGCGCCGAGAGCGCGGGCAGTGCCGCGCAGGCTCATGTAGAGGACGAGCAGGCTGCCGGTGAGCAGCAGCTCTCCGGTTCCTTCGCGTCGTGCAGTGGCGAGTGCGGTCATGGCAGTCACAGTAGCCGCCTCCATCGATCAGCCGAATGGACCGGTGTCCATGATGCGCCGCACAGCGCTGGACCGTGTGTCGATTCAGTTGCGGCGACGCCGGTTCAGGCGCGCCGGAAGCCGGGCAGGCTCGGGATGCCGAGCGGCCCGGGCGCCGCCAGGCCCGCGACCCACGACGGGGCGCCGGACTCGGGCGTCACGATCCGCGCGAGCGCCTCCACGACCTTGGCGTCGTAGCCGGTGCCCGATTCCTCCTGCAGCAGCGCGAGCGCGCGCTCGGCCGGCCAGGCGGGGCGGTACACGCGATCGGACACGAGCGCGTCGTACACGTCGCAGGCGGTGAGGATCCGGGTCTCGAGCGGAAGGTCGCCGGCGTGGAGACCGCGCGGGTAGCCGGTGCCGTCGAGCCGCTCGTGATGGTCGGACACGAGCCGCCGGACCGTGTCCGGGAAGCCGCCCAGCTCCTCGAGCAGTCGCCGGCCGGCATCGGGATGGCGGCGGATCTCTGCGAACTCGGCGTCGTCCAGCGGGCCCGGCTTCTGCAGGATCTCCAGCGGCACCGACAGCTTGCCGATGTCGTGCAGCAGCCCACCGACGGCGAGGTCGCGGCGCAGCGCGGCCGGGAGCTTGAGCTCCTCCCCGACGCGGGCGGCGAGCAGGGCGACGCGCCGCGTGTGCTCGGCCGTCGAGCTGTCGCGCTCGACGAGCCGGACGAGCAGCGAGCGCACGCGCGGGCCGAGGAAGGCCTCCGACGCGGCGACCAGCTCAGGCGCAGTGAGATCGCCCACGAGCGGGCGCGAGGCGCCGCCGCGTGCGAGGTCCAGCACGGTCGGGATGCCGATCATCGCGATCCCACCGAGCTCCATCGCGTGTCCGCCGTAGAAGGCTGCGGTGCCCGGCCCGATCTCGAGCTGCGCGTACAGCGACACGCCGAGCCAGACACAGCCGGCGACCACCAGCAGATCGGCGGGGCGACGGGTGAGCGCATGCGTGCGAAGAGCCCGGTGGACGAGCACGGCGAGGCAGGTCAGGCCGAAGACGAGCAGGGCGGTCGCGGGCGGGCTTCCGGCCTTCGGCACCATCGGGACCAGCGTCGGCTTTGTCAGGGCGAGCGCGCCGAGCGTCAGCACGCCGATGGCGAGCACCGCTTGGAGGACCAGCAGCGGGGCGATCCGGCGCGGCTGTCGCAGCCCGGGCAGCGCGGTCAGCGCGAGCAGCCCGGCGCCGACCGGCAGCGAGGCGCCGCCCGCGAGCGCGATCACGCCGTTCATCTCGACGACCACGCCGGGCGTCGCGAAACCGTGCACGGCCAGCAGCGCGGTCGTGGTCGAGAACGCCGTGCCGAGCAGGATCGCGCGGCCGTCGCGCGCCCGCACGCCGGCGATCGTGAGGCCTGCCGCCACGACCGCCGCGGTGCCCGCGGCCAGCAGGACGGGCCAGAAGTGCGCCTCAGGCGTGAGATCGACGGGACGGTGGCCGGCCACTGCCATGACGAGCAGCGGCACGGCCGCGGCCGCTGCCGCGAGAATGTGACCGGTACCGATCCGGTTCTGCCACTTGCCGCGCATCCATACGGGTATCGGCGCGCGGTGGCCCGGGTTTGAGCGAGAGTTCTGTCCGGTTACGCTCCGACGGCCTGGCGCGCGGTGTCACGCCGCGCGAGGCGGCGTTGCAGCATCACGTTGAGCGCCATCAGCACGAGCACGACCAGCAGCAGGCCGGTGGCGAGCACGTTCACCTCGGGCGGCACGCCCTGGCGGGTGGCACCGAAGATGAACAGCGGGAACGTGATCGTCTGCCCGGCGTTGAAGCTCGTGATCACGTAGTCGTCGACCGAGATCGCCGCTGCGAGCAGAGCGGCGGCCGCGACGCCGGGCGCGATCATCGGCAACGTCACCTTGCGGAACGTCGTCCACTCGGTCGCCCCGAGGTCCATCGCCGCCTCTTCGATGTGCCGGTCCATCCCCTCCAATCGCGCCTTGACGGTCACCACCACGTACGAGACCGTGAACATCACGTGGGCGATCACGATCGTCACGAAGCCCGTGCTGACCGAGGCGGTCAGGAACAGCGCCAGGAGCGCGGCGCCGATCACGACCTCGGGCGTCGAGAGCGGCAGGAAGACGAAGAAGTCGACCGTCGAGCGGCCGCGGAACCCGTAGCGCACGAGCGCCATCGCCATGAACGTGCCGAGCACCGTGGCGATCAGCGTCGAGACGACGGCGATCCCGAACGAGTTTTTCATCGCGGTCGCGAGATCCGGGTTCGTGAACGGGTGCGCCCAGTGGTCGAGCGTGAAACCCTGCCACGTGAAGTTGAACCGCCCGGCCGGGTCGTTGAACGAGAAGACCACGATCACGAAGATCGGGATGAACAGGTAGAGCAGCGCCAGGGCCGACCAGATCCCCAGCGCCCACGAGCGCGACTGGTCGGCGCGGCGGGCCCGCGACGGCTTCAGCTCACCAGCGATCACCTCGCCGACCTTGGGAGGAGTCTCGACCGCCATCAGATCGCCGCCTCAGTCAGGTTGCGTGCGCCGAGCACGCGGGCGTAGAGGAAGATCCCGACGAGGATGAAGGTCATCAGGATGAACGACAGCGCGGCTGCCGAGGGGTAGTCCTGGATGACCAGATATTTGTTCTGGATGACGTTGCCGATCATGAATTGGCGCGGCGTCCCGAGCAGCGCCGCGTTGATGAAGTCGCCGCATGCCGGGATGAAGGTCAGCAGCGAGCCGGCGAAGATGCCCGGCAGCGCGAGCGGCAGCGTGATCTTGCGGAACGCCGTCGCCCGGCTTGCGTACAGGTCGGTCGCCGCCTCGATGAAGCGCTTGTCGATCTTCTCGAGCGACACATAGAGCGGGAGCGCCATGAAGGGCAGGAAGTTGTAGGTGATGCCGGCGATGACCGCCGTACGGGTGGCCAGCAGCCGGCCGTCATCGCCCAGAAGCCCGACCGTCTTGAGCGTGTCCACGACGAAGCCGTCGTCGGCGAGGATCAGCTGCCAGCTCACCGTCCGCAGCACGTACGAGACGAAGAACGGCAGGATGATCAGCAGCAGCATGAAGTTCTTCCAGCGGCCCGCCTTGAACGCGATGAAGTAGGCGAGCGGGAAGGCGATCGTGAAGGTCAGCACGGTCGCCGCGGCGGCGTAGCCGATCGAGCGCAGGAACTGCTCGCGGTACTCGCTGATCGCGTCGGTGTACGTGCTGAACGCCCACGTGAACGTGTAGCCGTCCTCCGGGTTGCCGGTCATCAGCGAGACGTTCCACTGGTTGATCAGCGGGATCAGGAAGAAGACGATCAGCCAGATCAGGCCCGGGGCCAGGAACAGCCACGGCGTGAGCTTGCGGCGGGAGTGGAGGGAGAGCCGGAGCATCGATCAGGCGCCCGTCACGGTGGCCATGGCCTCCTGCATCGTCCGCTCGTCCTCGGGCGTCAGCGAGGGGTACGCCTTGAGCTTCGCCTGGATCTCGGGCGGCGGGAAGATCAGCGGGTTGTTCGCGATCTCCGGATCGGTCTTCTCGAGCTCCTCCTGGGCGCCCTTGACCGGCGAGATGTAGTTGATGTACGCCGCGAGCTTGGCCGCCACCTCGGGCTCGTAGAGGTAGTTGATCATCGTCTCGGCCGCATACGGGTGCTCGACCTCGGCGGGCATCATCAGGTTGTCGTTGAAGGCCATGTTGCCTTCTTCGAAGTAGGCGAACCGGAGGTCCGGGTTGTCGCTCTGGAGCGCCACGACATCGCCCGAGTACGCGAGCGAGACCCACACGTTGCCCTTGGCCAGGTCGGTCGTGTAGTCGTTGCCGGTGAAGCGCCGGAACTGGCCGGTGCGGTTGACCTCGTCGATCTTCTCGATCGCGCCGAGGATCTGATCGATCTTGGCGTTCGAGGCGTCGACGCCGTCGCCCAGCAGGACCGTGCAGGCCGAGTCGTAGGGCTCCGAGAGCATCGTCACCCGGCCCTTGAACTTCGGGTCGAAGAGATCGGCGACCGCGCCGAGCTCGCGACCGGTCTTCTTGATGTTGTAGCCGAGCCCGATCGCGCCCGACTGGTAGGGCATCGTGAACCTGCGCTCCGGGTCGTAGCTGATCGTGGCGAGGTTGTCGACGAGGTTCGCCGCGTTCGGGACGTTCTTCTTGTCGATCGCCTCGGCGTACGTGTTGCGGACCCAGCGCGACGCCATGTAGTCCGTCAACACCACGATGTCGCGGCCGATCGGCTTCTTCTGCTCGAGCTGCTGGCCGACCTTCCCGAAGAACTCGTAGTTGTCGTTGATCTCCTCGAGGTAGCGGACCTTGCCGCCGTACTCCTTGTCGAACGACTTCAGGACCTTCTTGTCCATGTAGAGCGGCCAGTTCGAGAACGTCCAGTTGCCGATCTCGGTCTTCGGGTGGCTGACCGCCTGCTGCGCCTGGGCGGCTTCCTCCTCGGTCGGCCCGGTGCCCTCGATCCCGCACGCGGCGAAGATCGCCGGCAGGCCCGTCAGCGCGATGCCGGTGGTGCCGGCGCGGCCGAGGAAGCGGCGGCGGGAGAGACCGTCGTCAGTCATGGGCGGGAGCGTCAGCGGCGACCACGAACGTGTGCTGCGGGTCCCACGAGAGCTGGACCTCGC
Source organism: uncultured Solirubrobacteraceae bacterium (assembly GCA_963806395.1). Classification (GTDB taxonomy): domain Bacteria; phylum Actinomycetota; class Thermoleophilia; order Solirubrobacterales; family Solirubrobacteraceae; genus DASSUW01. The sequence continues at coordinate 103,124 of CAWDYI010000003.1, forward strand.
GCCCCGCCCCGAGCGAGTCCGGCTCGGAGCCGTCGAGGTTCTGCTGGAACACCGTCAGCTCCTCGCCGCCGGCCGAGCGCACCACGTAGTGGATCGAGACGCCCAGGAACGAGGCGACGATGACGGTGCCGCGCAGCACGTTGTGGCCGCTTGCCACGTCGGTGCCGGCGGGGGAGAGGGCGACCTTCTCCGGTCGCACGCCGACCTTGACTGCGTCGCTCCCGTGCGGGCCGATGCGGTCCGTTGGGACGTTCAGGCTCGCGCCGTCGTGGGTCTCGGCCGTCGAGTGGCCGTTGTTGCTCGAGGTCATGCGCGCCGCGATCAGGTTCGAGACGCCGAGGAAGTTCGCCACGAACTCGGTCTGCGGGCGCTCGTAGAGGTCCGCGGCGCCGCCCGACTGCTCGATCCTGCCGCCGTGCATCACCGCGATCGTGTCGGCCATGCTCATGGCCTCCTCCTGATCGTGCGTGACGTGCACGAACGTGATCCCGACGTCCTGCTGGATGCGTTTGAGCTGGAGCTGCAGCTGCTTGCGCAGACGCAGGTCGAGGGCGCCGAGCGGCTCGTCGAGCAGCAGCGCCCGCGGGCGGTTGACCAGCGCGCGGGCGAGCGCGACACGCTGCTGCTGGCCGCCTGACAGCTGAGCGGGCTTGCGCTTGCCGAACTGGCCGAGCTGGACCATCTCCAGCGCCTCGCCGACGCGGGTGCGGACCTCGGACTTGCCGATCTTCTTGCGCTCGAGGCCGAACGAGACGTTGCGCTCGACGGACAGGTGCGGGAACAGCGCGTACGACTGAAACACCGTGTTCACATCGCGCCGGTAGGGCGGAAGCTGGGTGACCTCGTCGCCGCCCAGGTAGACCTTGCCCGAGGTGGGGTCCTCGAAGCCGCCGATCATGCGCAGCGACGTCGTCTTGCCGCAGCCCGATGGGCCGAGCAGCGCGTAGAACTCGCCGCGCGGGATCGACAGCGTCAGGTCGTCGACCGCAGTCTGGTCGCCGAAGCGCTTGGTGACCGACTCCAGCCGGATGTCAGCGTCGCTCGTCATGTGACCTCAGGGGTAGACACCGCGTCGTACCACTCCTTCCGGGGAGCCCCGGTGAGCTCGAAGACCACGTGCTTGATCGCCGTGTACTCCTCGAGCGCGTACATGGACATGTCCTTGCCGAACCCGGACCCCTTCACCCCGCCGTGCGGCATCTCCGAGCCGATCGCCAGGTGTTCGTTGATCCAAACCGTGCCGGCCTCGAGCTCGCGTGCGGCGCGCTGCGCGCGGAACACGTCGCGCGTCCAGGCCGAGGCGGCGAGGCCGTAGCGCGTGTCGTTGGCCTTCGCGAACGCCTCGTCGTCGGACGCGAAGCCGAGCACGGAGACGACCGGGCCGAAGACCTCGTCCTGGACGATCTCGGCGTCCTGCGCAGCGCCCGTGATCACGGTCGGCGGATAGAAGGCGCCCGGGCCGTCCGGCAGCTCGCCGCCGCGCTCGGCGTGCGCGCCGGCCGCGGTGGCGCGCTCGACGAAGCCGTGCACGCGGTCGCGATGGGCCGCCGAGACGAGCGGCCCGAGGTTGGTGGCGTCGTCCATCGGGTCGCCCACCACGAGCCGGTCGACCTTGCGCAGGAAGCGCTCCATGAACGCGTCGCGGATGCCCTCGTGCAGGTAGATGCGGGTGGCGGCCGTGCAGTCCTGCCCGCAGTTGGCGAAGGCGCCGACGATCGCGCCCTCGGCGGCCGCCTCGAGGTCTGCGTCCTCGAACACGACGAACGGGGCCTTGCCGCCGAGCTCCATGTGCACGCGCTTGACGGAGCCGGCCGCGTCGCGCATGACGCTCGTCCCGGTGCGCGTCGACCCGGTGACCGAGATCAGCGCCACCGCGTCGTGGCGGGCGAGTGCGCCGCCGACCTCCGGGCCGGGGCCCGGCACCACGTTCAGCACGCCCGGCGGCAGCCCGGCGTCGAGCGCCAGGCGGCCGAGCATGAGCGCCGTCAGCGGCGTCAGCTCGGACGGCTTGAGCACGACCGTGTTGCCGGCGGCGAGCGCGGGCCCGACCTTCCAGGCGGCCATGTTGAGCGGGTAGTTCCACGGGGCGATCGACGCGCAGACGCCGATCGGCTCGCGCCGGATCGTGCTCGTGAGCCCTTCGAGGTACTCGCCGGAGGCCTTGCCCTCGAGGTTGCGGGCGGCGGCGGCGAAGAAGCGCAGGTTGTCGATCGTGAGCGGGAGGTCGAAGGCGGTCGAGAACTTCAGCGGCTTGCCGGTGTTGCGCGACTCGGTGCGGGCGAACTCGTCCGCGCGCTCCTCGAGCAGTTCGGCCATGCGATCGAGCACGGCGGAGCGCTCGGCGGGCGTGATCCGGCTCCAGTCGCCGCGGCGGAACGCTTTCCGCGCGGCCTCGACGGCGCGATCGGCGTCGGCGGCGGTGGCGTCGGCAACCTCGGCGATCGGATCTCCGGTCGCCGGGTCATAGATCGTGCGGGTAGCGGCCGTTGGGACATCCTGCCCGTCGACCAGCAGCGCATGGGCCTGCGCAGTGTCAGTTATGGACATCCCGACCCTCCAACTCGACGCGCCACCTTCCCAGGCTTCCGTGCGGCTGTGCAATGGACACAGCGGCGTGTGTTGTTCCAGAATGACTGACGGAACGTATGCTGACCTTACGCCACGTGCTCGAACTTCCCATTTTCCGGCGTGCTCTGCCGGAGATCCTCGCGGGCGCGGACGAGCTGGATCGCGAGCTGCGGTGGGCTCACGTGGTCGAGATGGCCGATCCCAGCGACCTGCTCAAGGGCGGCGAACTGGTGCTCACCACGGGGATCGGGGCGGGTGACCGGGAACGTGACCAGCGTCGCTGGATCTCCTCGCTGATCGAGCAGGGGGCCGCCGCGCTGGCCGTCGAGCTCGGATCGACGTGGCGCGAGCGCGTTCCCGAGCCGGTCGTGGAGGCATGCTCGGAGGCCGGCGTGCCGCTGATCGCCTTCCGGCGCTCGGTGCGCTTCATCGAGATCACGGAGGCCGTGCACTCGGCCGTGCTCAACACCCAGTTCGAGCTGCTGCGGCGCGGCGAGGAGATCCACAAGCGCTTCACCGACCTGATCCTTCACGGTCGCGGCGTGCCCGAGATCCTCGCCGAGCTGGCGTCGGCGGTCGGCAATCCGGTCGTGCTCGAGGATGCCGGTCACGAGCTCGTCTACTACGTCTCGGGCCGGGCCGGCGACGACGTCGCGCTGTCGGCGTGGAGTGACCTGCACCGTGCCGAGGACCGCGGCGAGACCCCGGAGGGCGCGTTGCTGGTCGACGTGCGCCTGATGGACACCTCGTGGGGGCGCCTGATGGCGCTCGCGGTCGACGAGCCGCTGGACGACTTCGACCGCGTCGCGACCGAGCGGGCGGCGCTGGCCGTGGCGATCGACCTCCTCGGCCAGCAACACGAGGAGCACCTTCGCGCCCGTTCGCGCGGCGCGTTCCTGTCGGACCTGGCCGACGGGCGCGTGGAGGAGGCCGATGCGCGCCGGCGTGCCGAGGCGCTCGGGTGGGGAGGGTGGGACGCGAATCGCCGCGGTGTGCTGCTGCCGCTCGCGGCGAGCTGGCGCGGGCCGCGCTCCCGCCGCGCCGAGGACATGTCGTGGACGCGGCTGTCGGGCGAGCTGCGCGCGGCGCTCTCGTCGACGGGATTCGGCGTCCTGATCGGCCCGCGCGACGCCGACCTCCTCGTGCTGCTCGCGCTCGGCGGCCGCAGCTACGACGAGGCGCTGGCCGAGCACGTCGCCGGCCTGTTCCACGCGGTGCTGGAGCGGCGCGGCGCCGGGATGGAGGTGGCGGCGCTGGCGATCGGCGCGCCGGCGGACGACTGGGCGACGGCCGGCCAGGGCCTGCGCCGCGTTCGCCGCTCGGCGGGCGCCGCCACCGCGCTGCCCCCGCGCCGCTGGTACGACGCGCGCCGGCCGGGGGTGACCGACCTGCTGCACGACCTGCGCGACGCGCCGGCGCTCGATGCGTTCGTCGACGAGCAGCTCGGCCCGCTGCTGGCGAACGGCTCGGCGCGCCACCGTGTGCTGCTGGAGACGCTCGAGGCGTACCTGGCCGCGGGCGGCAAGAAGGCGCAGGCGGCGCGCGCGCTGCACCTCGAGCGCCAATCGCTGTACCTGCGGCTGCACCGGATCGAGGAGGTGCTCGGCGTCTCGCTCGACGACGAGGACGCGGTCCTCGGCCTGCACCTCGCCGTCCGCGCGCTCGCGTTCCGGCGGCGCCGCACGGCCGCCTGACGGCGCGTCACCAGACCGGCCGGGCGCGGCGGTGCGCGGCATCGTCGCCGAACCCCTCCGCCTCGATCAGTGCGAGCAGGCCGGCGCGGACCGCATCCGCGTCGGGGACCTCGCGCTCGAGCGCCGCGCTCACCTCGAGCGCGCGCGCCCGGGCGGCCGTGCCGCGTGGTGTCAGGGCGAGCAGCTTGGCGCGCCGGTCGGCCGGATCGGGGCGGCGCTCGACGAGGCCGAGGTCGACCATCTCGTCGACGACCGGGCTGACGGCCTGCTTGGTGACGCCGAGCAGCTCGGCAAGGCCGGTCAGCCCGAGGGGGCGCTCGTGCAGCGCGCGCAGGACGTAGCCGTGCTGCTGCCGTACCGGGTATCCGGCGGCGTTGAGCTCGCGGCCGAGCCGCGTCGCCACGGCGTGGGCCGCCCCCACGACGAGGATTGCCAGGTCCGGGGTAGTCAGGTTGACTTGACGGTCAGGCATACCTGACGTACTGTATTTGACATGACCGTCATCGATTCCTCCTCGGCTCCCACTTTCGAGCAGCCCGGCACCTTCGTCACCGGCCTCGCCTCTCCCTCCCGGGGCTCTCGCGAGATCTCGGCGTGGCGGTTGCGGCTGGACCCCGGCGCCGCCAGCCCCGAGCACACGCTCACGCGCGAGGAGGTGTTCATCGCCCTCTCCGGCAGGCTGGTGGCGACGCTCTCCGGAGTCCGGCACGACGTCGCCGCCGGCGACGCGCTGGTGGTGGCGGCGGGGGAGCCCGTCGTTCTCCGCAACGAGGGCGACGAGCCGTTCGAGGCGGTCGCGTGCATGCCCTGCGGCGGACTGGCCCGCGTGGGTGACGAGTCCTTCCCGCCACCGTGGGCGGAGTGAGGCTCAGCCCGTGGCGGTGATCCAGTCCGGCGGGAACACGCTCGGCATGCGGCCGGGGTAGCCCGGAGCGACCCGCTTTGCCAGGTCACCGGCGGGGTGCGCCTCGACCACGGGCCGGATGTCGTCGAGCGTCATCAGCAGCGCCAGCGTCGTGGAGATCTGGAAGTCGGCGACATTGGGCTCCGCGCCGCCGATCAGCCCTCTCGCGATCCAGTCGTCGATGCGGTCGAGCATCGCCGGCAGCGCGGCGAGGTCGGCGCGGACCGCCGCGTCGGTGGCGCGGTTGTCGCGCGCGAGGATCCGGATGATCACCGGCGCGGCAGGCTTGACGAGTGGGAGCGGGATGAACATCCGCGCGTTCTGGAGGTAGCTGTCGACCGCCGCCCGGTCGCGCCGCAGCGACCACCACACGAGCCGCCGCGCGAGTTGCTGCAGCGCGTCGTCGGCCCATGCCTCGGCGGTCTCGACCTCGGCACGCTGCTGCGGGTCGGTGGGCACGAGCGGCGGGTCGGGGCGCACCTCGTCGAGCGCGCGGGCGATCGCCTTCGTGGTCTGGATCCGGCGGCCGTCGAGCACCAGCGCCGGCACCGTCTTGGCCGGGAAGCGGAGCGCGCGCAGGATCAGCCTGTGGAACCACTGCGGGAGGTCCACGCGCTTGTATCCGATCCCCTTGCGCTGGAGCATCAGCTCGGCTGCGTACGCCGGGTGGGACGCCGGGATGCCGTAGAGGGTCGCCTTCATCGCGCGGCCGCCGCGACGCGGTACAGCTGCAGCCAGCCGGGCACGAGGCCGCGGCGCTCGTACAGGCGGCGCGCGCCGTCGTTGCCCTCCATGACGCCGATCATCAGGTCGCGGATCCCGCGCTGCGCGAGCTCCTCGTCGACCGCGTCGAGCAGCGCGGTCCCGACGCCGCCCCCGCGCGCGCTCTCGGCGACGACGACGGTCCACACCTCGCCGTAGCGATCGTCGAGCGCCCACGAGTCGTCCGGCCCCTCGTGGATCCGCACCATCGCGTAGCCCACGAGATCGCCGCCGTCCTCCGCGACGAGCGCGAAGCCGCCGTGCTCGAACGTGTCGACGTAGCTGCGGCGGCGTGCCGCCCACGACGTCTCGTCGTCGACGAACGGCTGGACGCGCGACACGCGCGCGTGGTGATGGTGCAGCTGCAGCCACAGCGGGCCGAGGTCGTCGATCCGCTCCGGTCCGGCGAGCGCGATGCGCGGGGTCATGGCGGCGAAGTCTTCATGGCGGGGCGTCCGGGATCAAGCGACGGCCTCGATCCACCGATATCAGGTCCATGCGCAACCTCATTCTCGCCATCATCCTCACGCTCTGGGGCTCCGGCATCGTCCTCCGCCGCCTGTTCGCCGACGTCGAGGTCGGCTCCGGTGGCTACGCCGCGGGCCAGAACATCGCGTTCATGCTCGGGTTCGTCATGATCGGCGCCGGCGTCATGGCCCTCGTGAAGCACTTCAACGCCCGCGCTTGACGCGCGGCCCGGCGGCCGCCACGCTCGCCGGATGGGGATTCCCACGCCCGATCAGTACGCGGCGGTGCTCGACGCGGCGCTGGCGGGCGGCTACGCGCTCGCGGCGGTGAACGTCACCTCGTCGCAGACGCTCAACGCCGCGCTGCGCGGCTTCGACGATGCCGGCGCCGACGGGATCGTCCAGATCACCACCGGCGGCGCCGGCTACCTCGCCGGCGGCGGGGCGCGGGCCGCCGGGGCGCGCGGCCTGGCGGCGCTCGCGCGCGAGGTCGCAGCCGACCTCGACGTGCACGTCGCCCTCCACACCGACCACTGCCCGCCCGCGCAGGTCGACGAGTTCCTGCGCCCGCTGCTTCAGGACTCGCGCGAGCGCGTCGCCCGCGGGGAGCCGCCGCTGTTCAACTCGCACATGTTCGACGGCTCGACGCTGCCGCTGGAGGACAACCTCCGGATCGCCGCCGGCCTGCTCGACCAGTGCAGTGAGGTCGGCGCCGTGCTGGAGGTCGAGTGCGGCGTGGTCGGCGGCGAAGAGGACGGCATCGGCGGGGAGGTCGACGCCGAGCGGCTGTACACGACGACCGAGGACCTGATGCGCCTCGCCGAGGTCCTGGGGACCGGAGAGCGCGGCCGCTACCTGCTCGCCGCCACGTTCGGCAACGTGCACGGCGTGTACGCGCCCGGGCACGTGCAGCTCCGGCCGGCGATCCTGCAAGCGGGCCAGGAGGCGCTGACCGCTGCCCGGCCGGGCGCCCGGTTCTCCTATGTGTTCCACGGCTCGAGCGGAACACCGGCGGCCGAGCTGGCGGAGGCGGTGTCATACGGCGTGGTGAAGGTGAACGTCGACACCGACGCGCAGTACGCGTTCACGCGCGCCGTCGCCGACCACGTGTTGACGCGCTACGCGGATGTCCTGCGCGTGGACGGAAGCGTGGGGGACAAGGGCGCCTACGACCCGCGCGCGTGGGGGCTCAAGGGCGAGGCCGCGATGGCCGCACGGGTGGCGCAGGCGTGCGTTGAGCTGGGGTCGGCGGACCGGAGCCTGACGCTGGGCGAGGCGGCCGGCCCGGCGAGCGTCAACCCCGGCAGTTGACGTTCTGTCCGCCGACCGGCGGGCAAACGCGACGATCCGGCCATTGCCCGTCCTGCCGGTGCGAGACAGCATGGTCGTTATGACTGCGATCGAACCGCTCGCCACCGACGACTTGCAGGAGCTTGCGCACCGCCACCTGCTCATGCACTTCACCCGCAACGGCGCCTTCGGCCCGGACGGGAACCGGCTGCTGGTGCTCGAGCGCGGCGAGGGCGCGTACGTGTTCGACACCGAAGGGAAGCGCTACCTCGACGGGCTGAGCTCGCTGTTCTGCTGCCAGCTCGGATACTCGTTCGGTGAGGAGATGTCGGCGGTCGCGGGCGAGCAGCTGTCGACGCTCGCCTTCAACACGAACTGGGCGACCGCCCACCCGCCGGCGATCCGGCTCGCGGCGGCGCTGGCCGAGCGCGCGCCCGGCGACCTCAACCGCGTGTTCTTCACCAGCGGCGGCTCGGAGTCGGTCGAGGTGGCGTGGAAGATCGTCCGCCAGCACTACCTCGCCAAGGGCGAGCCCCAGCGCACGAAGGCGGTCGCGCGCGAGATCGCGTACCACGGCGTCACGCTCGGGGCGCTCTCGTTCACCGGCGTGCGGCCGATGAAGGAGCCGTTCGGCGCCTCCCCGATCCCGGTCGTGCGGGTCTCGAACACCAACCCGTTCCGCCACGAGCTCGAGCACGACCCGGCCGCGCACTGCGCCCAACTGCTCGAGGAGATGGAGCGCGCGATCGTCGAGACCGGTCCGGAGACCGTCGCGATGATCATCGCCGAGCCGGTCCAGAACGCGGGCGGTGCGCTGCTGCCCCCGGAGGGCTACTGGGCGGGACTGCGCGAGCTTGCCGACCGCTACGGGATCGCGCTCGTCGCCGACGAGGTGATCACCGGCTTCGGGCGCTTCGGCGAGTGGTTCGCCTCGGCCCGCTACGGCCCCGCGCCGGACGTGATCACGTGCGCCAAGGGACTCACGTCGGCGTACGCGGCGATGGGTGCCGTGATCGTCAGCGACCGGATCGCCGAGCCGCTGTACGAGGAGGGCCGGATGCTTCTCCACGGCATCACGTTCGGCGGCCATCCGGTCGCGGCGGCGATCGCGCTGCGCAACATCGAGATCTTCGAGCGCGAGGGCGTCCTGGAGAACGTGCGCGAGCACGAGGGCTACCTGCGCGAGCGGCTCGAGGAGGTCCAGGAGCGGGTGCCGATCGTCGGCGACGTACGCGGCGCCGGCTACTTCTGGGCGCTCGAGCTGGTGCGGGACGAGGACGGCAGCCGGTTCAGCGCCGAGGAGCGCGAGCGGCTGCTGCGCGGGTTCCTGACCGGCCGGCTGCTCGAGGAGGGTCTGATCGCGCGTCCGGACGACCGCGGTGACGCCGTGCTGCACCTCGCCCCGCCGCTGATCTGCGGCCGCACGGAGCTCGACGAGCTGGTCGCCAAGACCGAGGCCGTGCTCGCCGACGCGTCCGAGCGCTTCTTCGCAGTCGGATAGCGCGTGGAGCACGACGCGCACGGCTACTGGCTCCAGGAGGCCGGTGGCGCCGAGCCGGTGGCGCCGGCAACCGGTGAGCTCGACGCCGACGTCGTGGTGCTCGGCGGCGGCTACACCGGCATGTGGACGGCGTGGCAACTGCTCGAACAGGCGCCGGACGCGCGCGTGGTGGTGCTCGAGGCCGACGTCTGCGGCCACGGCCCGAGCGGGCGCAACGGCGGGTTCTGCGAGACGCTGTGGTCGAACCTGCCGTCGCTGCGCGAGCGCTTCGGCGACGAGCGCGCGCTCGCGGCGTGCGAGGCGTCGTCCGACAGCGTGCGGGCGATCGGCGCCTGGTGCGAGGCCGAGGGCGTCGATGCGTGGTTCCGGATGTCGGGCTTCGTGATGGCGTCCACGACCGAGGCGCAGGACGGCGTGGTGGACGGCGTCCTGGAGGCCGCGGCGGGCGTCGGTGCCCTGGGGTCGCGCGTGGTCGCGCTCGACGGCGCCGCCGTGCGTGCGCGCTGCGACTCGCCGCGCTTCCGCCGCGGCCTGCTCGTGCCCGACGACGCCACCGTGCAGCCCGCGCGGCTCGCCCTCGGGCTCAGGCGGCGGCTGCTCGAGCGCGGCGTCGCAGTCCACGAGCGTTCGCGCGTACGCGCGCTGCGAGTGGCCGGGCCGAATGCGGTCGTGGTTGAGACGGCGTCGGCCCGGGTGCGTGCGAAGGCCGCGGTCGTCGCCCTCAACGCCGCCACCCGCGGGCTGCGCCCGCTGCGGTCGCGGCTGTCGGTCACGTCCTCGCACATCGTGCTCACCGAGCCGGTGCCCGAGCTGCTGGAGACGATCGGCTGGACCGGGGGAGAGTCGGTCACCGACGCGCGCACGTTCCTGCACTACTTCCGCACGACGCCGGACGGGCGCGTCGCGTTCGGCTGGGGCGGCGGGCGGCTCGCGTACGGCGCCCGCCTGAAGGGCCGGATCGAGGTCGACCCGCACGTCGCCGCGGTCACGCACCGCCACCTCGTCGAGTACTTCCCGGCGCTCGCCGGCGCACGGGTCACGCATGCCTGGGGCGGCCCGATCGACGTCGCGCCGAGCCACCTCCCGCAGATCGGCACGCTCGACGACGGGCCGGTGCACTACGCGTTCGGGTTCACCGGCAACGGCGTCGGCCCGTCGCACCTCGCCGGGCGGATGCTCGCCGCGCTCGCGCTCGGCGAGGGCGACCGCAGCCTGGCGCTCGTCGATCCGGCGCCGTTCCGCGTTCCGCCCGAGCCGCTGGCGTGGGCGGGCGGGAATGTTGTGCGCTCGGCGTTGCTGCGCGCCGAGTGGCTGCAGTCGCAGGGCCGGCGCCCCGATCCGCTGACGCGCGCGGTGTGCGCCGCGCCGCGGGCGCTGGGCATCCACGTCGGACGTTAGTGGACCCCCTAGTAATGCCGGACCGCCACGAACCGCGCCCCGGTGGCGGGGAGCCGGCCGGCGGCGATCAGCGCTTCCTCCGCGTCGCGCAGACCAGGGTCCAGGTCCCACCGGTGCAGGTACGCGCCGCGCACCGGCACGCTGACGTCGAACCACGGCGCCAGCGCGTCGGCCAGCCGGCCCAGCGGATGCAGGTGCCCGCGTAGCTCCTCCGCGAACTGGGGCGTGTTCTGCGGCCGGTCCCGTCGCTGCACCTGGCCCTGCTCGATCCACCAGTGGGCTGCGCGCTCGTCGAACCGCTCGACGTCGAACTCGTCGACGATCAGCCGCCCGCCAGAGCCGACGAGGTGGCCGAGCCGCGCGACCGACTCCGCCAGCGGGTTCACGTGGTGCAGAGACACGACGGCGACCGCCGCGTCGTACGAGCCCGCCGCCCCGTCGACGTCGAGCAGCGCGAGCTGCCGGACCGGCGGCGGGCCGCCCGCCGGGTCGATCGCGACGACGTCGTAGCCCGACGCCAGGAGATCGGCGGCCAGCTCGCCGCGGCCGGCGCCGATTTCGAGCACGCGGGCGGGCGCCGGCGGCAGCGCGGCGCGCACGAAAGCGAAGACGTCCGCGGTCGGCATCGCGCAAGTATCGCCGCGAACGCTCGTTGCAGACAGCATGAACCTCCGACGCACACTCCTATCCGCGGCTGCGACGCTCGCCGTCGTCGCCGCGCTTCCCTCGCAAGCCTCCGCCGCGGTCACGCTCCAGCCCGGCGCCTATCACGAGACCGACGCGGGCTCCTGCACGCTGAACTTCGCGTACTCAGGGTCCGGCAGGACGTACCTCGGCACCGCTGCCCACTGCGTCGCGTCGATCGGCCAGCAGGTGCGCGACATCGACGGCACGGTGTTCGGCAAGGTCGCCTTCATCGGCGACCAGAACTCGACGGCGTGGGACTTCGCGTTCATCGAGGTCGATCCCGAGGACCTCGGCCGCGTGAGCCCGGCGGTCAAGGGCCATCCGGCCTTCCCGAAGGGCGCCACCACCGCCGCCGAGACGCTGCTCGGCGACTCGATCCAGCTGTCCGGCTACGGCCTCGGCTACGACACGACGCCGGCGACGCAGGAGCAGCGCAAGGCGGTCATGGGCAGCGACGACGCGTCCATCTACACCGTCAGCGGCCCGATCCACTGGGGCGACTCCGGCGGACCGCTCGTCCACATCGGCACCGGCAAGGCGCTCGGCATCGTGAGCCGCCTGTGTGCCGGCGCGTGCAGCGAGGAGGGCCCGACGGTGCAGGGGATCCTCGCCAAGGCGGCCTCGCGCGGCTTCGCAGTGACGCTCAGGACCGTGTGACGTAGTCCGGGAGCTCGTCGACGATGGTGAGCACCCGGCCCAGGTCCATGATCTCGAACAGGCGGTTGACGGCGCGCGAGCCTTGCACCAGCACGAGCTCCGCGCCCGTCTCCGCCACGGTCGTGTTCAGCCTGAGCAGGTATTCGATGCTCATCGAGTCGAGGAACGCGACCTCGCGCAGGTCGAGCACGACGTGATCGAGCGCTTCGGCGCCCTCGGCCGCGACCGCGTCCATGAGCAGGGGAAGCGTCGCGATATCGAGCTCACCCGCCAGAGCCACGTGGAGGTTGGCGCCGATGCGGGCCGTACGTACGTCGAATTGACCTGGATCTGGTGTCACGTTCCCGCAAGAGGGTATGTGAACGGGACGAAATGAATGAGACCGTCCTCACCCTCGATCGCACCACGGGCGCGCCGGAGCAGGCGCGTCGTCACGTGCGTACGCTCGCGCGCGAACTCGGCCTCGCGCGCACCGAGGACGCGACGCTGCTCGTCTCCGAGCTGGTGACGAACGCCGTCAAGTACGGCCCCGTGGACTGCGAGATCCGGGTGATCATCGACCAGGACGCCAGGCGTGCTCGCTTCACGGTGCATGACCCCGGCGTCGGCCCGCTGCCGGAGATGTGCCCGGCTACCGCACTGCCGCGGGCGGGCGGCGGCCACGGTCTGCGGCTCGTCGACGCCGTGTCGGACCGCTGGGGCGTCGAGCGCGGCAGCACCCGGGTCTGGTTCGAACTCGACTCGTGAGGTAGGCTTCAGGGCGCATGTCGCGCCGGCTTGACCTTCTCCTTCTCCTCCCCCTTCGGGGGGAATAACGCGTGGCGGCCGCGAAGCCGCAAACCCAGCACGAAGGAGCAGGTCACACAAGCCGATAAGGAGCACGCGCCATGGACGACAACCGGGTCATCATCTTCGATACGACGCTGCGGGACGGCGAGCAGTCGCCCGGCATCTCGCTGAACACCGCCGAGAAGCTGGAGATCGCGCACCAGCTCGCGCGGCTCGGCGTCGACGTCATCGAGGCGGGCTTCCCGATCGCGTCGCCGGGCGACTTCGAGTCCGTGCGGGCGATCGCACGCGAGGTCCACGGCCCGATCGTCGCCGGCCTTGCACGCGCTCATGCGGCCGACATCGAGCGAGCGGCCGAGGCGGTACGCGACGCGCCGCGGCCGCGCATCCACACGTTCATCTCGACGTCGGACATCCACATCGAGCACCAGCTGCAGTCGACGCGCGCCGACGTGCTCGGCCAGGCTCGCGCCGCCGTCGCGCACGCGAAGTCGTTCGTGGAGGACGTCGAGTTCTCGCCGATGGACGCCACGCGAGCCGACGTCGAGTTCACCGCCGAGGTGGTCGCCGCCGCGCTCGAGGAGGGCGCGACCACGATCAACATCCCCGACACCGTCGGCTACACGATGCCGCACGAGTACGCCGCGTTCCTCAGCCGGCTGTACGAGCTGGTGCCCGCTTTGCGCGACGCCGTGCTCTCGGTCCACTGCCATGACGACCTCGGCCTGGCGGTCGCCAACTCGTTCGCCGGCCTGCAGGTGGGGGCGCGGCAGGTGGAGTGCGCGATCAACGGGATCGGCGAGCGCGCCGGCAACGCCGCGCTCGAGGAGCTGGTGATGCTCCTGCACACGCGCGAGGAGGACGTCGGCCTGGTGACCGGCGTGCAGACGCGCGAGATCGCGCGCACGAGCCGGCTCGTCTCGCGTCTGACCGGCTACTCGGTGCAGCCGAACAAGGCGATCGTGGGCCGCAACGCGTTCGCGCACGAGTCCGGCATCCACCAGGACGGCGTGCTCAAGGAGCGCTCGACCTACGAGATCATGGAGGCCGGGACCGTCGGCGTCGACGACTCGTCCTCGATCGTGCTCGGCAAGCACTCCGGCCGGCACGCGCTGAAGTCGGCGCTCGAGGAGCTCGGCTTCACGGTCTCAGGGCAGGCGCTGAACACGGCGTTCAAGCGCTTCAAGGACATCGCGGACAAGAAGAAGCAGGTGACCGCGATGGATCTCGAGGCGCTGGTCACCGACGAGCTGCGGACCGAGATCGCCTCCTACACGCTCGAGTGGTTCGACGTGGAGGCGTCCTCGCGCCGCCCGCCCCACGCCACCGTTGCGATCCGCACGCCGGCCGGCGACGTCGTGGAGGGCAACTTCACCGGCGACGGCCCGGTGGACGCGATCTTCCGCGCGATCAACACCGCCACGCGCCTCGAGGCGCGGCTCCGCGAGTTCCGCATCGACTCGGTGACCGCCGGCCAGGACGCGCTCGGCGAGGCGAGCGTGGTGCTCGAGATCGCCGGCCAGTCGGCGGCCGGCCAGGGCGTGTCGACCGACATCATCGAAGCTGCCGCGCTCGCCTACGTGCGTGCGCTGTCCAACGCCGAGCGCAAGGCGGCGACGGCCGCCGAGGTCGCCGACGCGGCGGCGGAGCGGGAGCTCACACCGGCGCCGTAGCGAGCGCGCGGCCCTGGGCGAAAGCCGCGTCGAGCACGTCCTCGGCGCGGCTCCCGTCCATCAGGCTCGGCCCCATCGCCGCGACGGACGCCGCGTCCGGGACGAGCGTCCGGACGCGCATGCCGCGGGCGCGGAGCGCGAGCTCCTCGGCGATCAGCGCGGCGGCCGTGACCGCTCGCAGCGGGCCACCCGCAGCCGTCGGGGCGAGGCATAGGACGTGCGTGCCGCGGCCGCCGGGCGCGGCGTCCATGTTGGTCGGGCTCCAGACGCCGCCGTCGACGTACTCGCGGCCGCCGATCTCGACCGGGGCGAACAGCCACGGCACCGCGCACGACGCGAGCACCGCGTCGCGCACGCTCGCCTCCGGCCCGCCGGGCTCGCCGAACACCACGCGGCGCCCGGTGCGGCGCTCGACGACCGCGACCCGCAGCCGTCCGTCGAACTGCGCGCCGAGCGCGTCGAGGTGGCGAGCGACGCCGTCGAGCCGGCGCTCGGGCCGCGGCGACGCGGCGAGCGCGGCCGCGCGCACGGCGCGGCCGGCGGGCGCGAGCGTCGCCAGCGCGAACGGCGCGAGTGGCGACGCCGCCGCGGCGGTGATCCGCGCGACCCCGCCGCCGACGCGACGCAGCGCGGAAGCGCCGGCGTCGCCGCCGGCCTCGCCGGCCCACGCGCGTGCGGCGCGGTCGCCGGCCTCGAGCCGGCGTCCGGCGATCAGCGAGGCCGCCACGATCGATCCGGCCGAGGTGCCGACTACGTACTCGCACGCGCGCATGTCGGGTCCGCTCGCCGCCTCGAGCCCGCTGAGCAGGCCGCGCGTCCACGCCTCGCCGAGCGTCCCGCCCGCGCCGAGCACGAGCGTGTCCGGCAGTTCGGTGATCGCCTCCGTCACCCCTGGCATCATGACCGTCGTGGCCGAGGCGCCTCGCATCACCCGCATCGACGAGCTCCCGGCGATCTTCGCGGCCGGCGTCACCTGGCGGCCCGTGCGGCGCGAGCTCGGCGTGCAGGCCTTCGGCGTCAACGCCTACACGGCCGGCGCCGGTGAGCAGCTGATCGAGGAGCACGACGAGACCGGCTCCGGCTCCGGGCGGCACGAGGAGCTGTACGTCGTCGTCGCCGGCCGCGCCCGGTTCACGATCGACGGCGCCGAGCACGACGCGCCCGCGGGCACGCTCGTGTTCCTGCCCGACCCGGCCGCGAAGCGGGCGGCGCTCGCGCTCACGGACGGCACCACGGCGCTGGTCGTCGGCGGTCGCGTCGGCGAGCCCTACGCGGTCTCGCCGTGGGAGAAGTGGTTCTCCGCCAAGCAGCTCGCGGACGGCGGCGACGCGGGCGGCGCGGCCGACCTCATGGGAACGGCCCTCGAAGAGCACCCCGGCAACGCCGCGGTGCTCTACAACGCGGCCTGCTTCGAGTCGCTCGCCGGCCGCCGCGAGGCCGCGCTCGAGCATCTCCGGGCGGCCGTCGAGCTGGACCCGAAGATGCTCGTGTGGGCGGCCGAGGACACCGACTTCGACGCGCTCCGCGACGACCCGGCGTTCCCACGCGGTTAGCCGCTCGCGGTGTTGATCACCACGAGCACCGACATCACGCCGAACAACGCGACCGCCCAGAGCAGCACCGCGAACCGGATCCCGCGCACCTTCAGCGGCGCGGGCAGGAAGCGGCGGTTGATGATCAGCAGCAGCATCGAGTAGATGAACATCACGCCGCCGCTGGAGGCCGCGGCGATGACCACGAGCTCGAGCGGCTGGTCGAAGCCCGACAGCAGGATCGCCGAGCCGCTCGCGATCATCATCCAGACGACGAGGAAGTACAGGCGGCTCTCGGTCCAGCGCGGGCTATCGCGCACGTAGCCGACGCGCAGCACGTCGGCGACCAGGCGGCTGACGTAGTCGATGATGCCGAACGCGGCGCCGAACAGGCTGATCGCGCCGATCACCCAGAACAGCGTGCCGAACCACGTGCCGACCGTGTCCTTGAGCACGTTGCCCTCGGTCTGGATGAAGTCGAAGTCGCTGTCCTGGACCGCCGGGTTGCCGTACACGGTCGAGTACGCGACGAGCGAGAACACGACGATCGTGATCGCACCGATGACGAAGAACGAGAAGAACTGCTCGATGTTCGCCTTGCGCCACCAGTCACGCCAGCGCTCGAGGTTGCGGTCGGTGATCGGGAACACGTAGCCGCGGCCGGACGGCTCCGCCTCCTCGGTGCCGGTGATCGGGGAGACCACGCGCGGGGCGTAGGCACCCATGCCGTAGCCCTTGTCGCGGATCCAGTTGCTGACCACGAGGTTGTTGGTGCCGCCGGCGCCCGCGTAGGCGAGCGCGCCGAGCAGCACGGCCAGCTCGATCTGGCCGCCGGTGAAGCTGCCGAAGCTCGTGACCGTCTGGTCGAGGTCGCCGAACGCGCCGGCGCTGACCGCCGTCGTGAGCGCGACGACGAGGAACACGAGCACCATCGCGACCTTCGCGAACTCGAACTTCTCGATCGTCTGGTAGACGACCGGCGACGCCGAAAGGGCGATGCCGATCAGCACCATCGCGCCGATCGCGATCGCGTTCGCGTTGCCGCCGCCGAACAGGAAGGTGGTGATCGTGGCGGCGCTGGTCGCCCACGCCGGCCAGATGTTCGGCAGGATCGCGCAGGCGACCATCAGCAGCCCCAAGGGCTTCCACAACCGCTGGAACCCCGTTACCGCCGTTTCACCGGTCGCGAGCGTGTAGCGCTCGATCTCCATGTTGATGAAGTACTGCGTCAGGAGACCGACGATCGCCGCCCACAGGAAGATCAGTCCGACCTGCGAGGCGATGAACGGGAAGAGGATGTACTCGCCGGACGCGATGCCGACGCCGACGAGGATGACGCTCGGGCCGATGATCCGCCTCAGTGGCGGGGCCTCGGGCAGGTCGCGCTGCTCGACCGGGCCGATGCTGGGCCTCGGGGATCGCGACAGGTGCTTGAGGGGTTGCGGTGGCCATGCGTGTCGGCGTTCCCAGTTCGTGCGACTCGTTACCGCTGTACGTGATAACGTACAAACGTATGGCAGCAGCCGCTGAGCCGTTCACGGCGATCGGGCCGCGGGTACGGGCGCTGCGGGAGGCGATGGACCTGTCACTGCGCGACCTCGCCGAGCGCTCCGGCGTCTCGGCTCCGATGCTCTCTCAGGTCGAGCGGGGCGAGACCAGCCCGACGCTCCAGGTGGCCGCTCGCATCGCCGCCGGGCTGGAGCTGCGGCTGTCGCAGCTCCTTCGGCTGGACGAGGGCGGCGTGGTCAGCGTCGTGCACGCCGGCGAAGGGCGCCGCGGCGGCGCCGACGGCCACCACTACGAGATCCTCACCCCGCCGCTGCCGGGCATGCGCGCCGAGCTCTCGCGCCACCGGCTGACTCCGGACGCCGTCACCGGCGGGCCGGGCGATCCGCCGATCCACGAGCCGGGCGCGCGCGAGACCGCGGTGGTCGAGGCCGGCGTCGTCATCCTCGAGGTCGACGGCCAGCGCCACCGGCTCGTCACCGGCGACTGCGTGACCTTCGACGCCGATCTTCCCCACCACTTCGAGAATCCCGGAAAGGAGGAGGCCGTCCTGCTTGCCGTCGTGTCGGCGGGACTCCGACGCTCATGACTCCGAGCACCCTCTTCGACAAGATCTGGGCGGCCCACGAGGTGGCGCCCAACCTCATCTACATCGACCTGCACCTCGTCCACGAGGTCACGAGCCCGCAGGCGTTCGACGGGCTGCGCCTTGCCGACCGTCGCGTTCGCCGGCCCGATCGCACGCTCGCCACCGCGGACCACAACGTGCCGACGGACGGGACGCCTGTGGCGGCCCGGATCCGCGACGAGCTCTCGCGCGTGCAGGTCGAGACGCTCGAGCGCAACTGCGAGGAGTTCGGGATCCCCCTGTACTCGATCGGCTCGGACCGGCAGGGGATCGTGCACGTGATCGGTCCGGAGCTGGGGGTGACCCAGCCGGGCATGACGATCGTCTGCGGCGACTCTCACACCGCCACCCACGGCGCGTTCGGCGCGCTCGCGTTCGGGATCGGCACGAGCGAGGTCGAGCACGTGCTCGCCACCCAGTGCCTCGGCCAGCGCAAGCCGCGCAGCATGCGCATCAATTACAGCGGCGAGCTCGGCTTCGGCGTCACGTCGAAGGACCTGATCCTCGGCACGATCGGCCAGATCGGCACGAACGGCGCGGCCGGGCACGTGGTCGAGTACGCCGGCCCGGTGATCGAGGGGCTCTCGATGGAGGGCCGGATGACGATCTGCAACATGACGATCGAGGGAGGCGGGCGCGCCGGGATGGTGGCGCCCGACGACACGACGTTCGAGTGGGTCGAGGGCCGCGCGGGAGCGCCGGAGGACTTCGACGCCGCCGTGGCCGCCTGGCGCGAGCTGCGGACCGACGACGGCGCGCCGTTCGACACCGAGCTCGAGGTCGACGCGGACGCGCTCTCGCCGCTCGTCACCTGGGGCACGAACCCCGGCATGGTCGTCCCGGTCACCGATTCGGTGCCCCAGCCGAACGGCGACAGCGACGAGCGCGCGCTGAAGTACATGGGCCTCGAGGCCGGCACGCCGATCGCCGAGATCCGCCTCGACCGCGTGTTCATCGGCTCGTGCACGAACTCGCGGATCGGCGACCTGCGGGCAGCCGCCGACGTGGTCAAGGGCCGCCGCGTGGCGTCGTCGGTGAGCGCGATGGTGGTCCCGGGCTCCCAGCAGGTGGCCGTCCAGGCCGAGTCCGAGGGGCTCGACGAGGTCTTCCGCGCCGCCGGCTTCGACTGGCGCACGGCCGGCTGCTCGATGTGCCTGGGCATGAACCCGGACATCCTGCAGCCGGGCGAGCGCTGCGCGTCGACCTCCAACCGCAACTTCGAGGGGCGCCAGGGCCGTGGCGGGCGCACCCACCTCGTCTCGCCCCAGATGGCCGCCGCGGCCGCCATCGAGGGTCACTTCGTCGACATCAGGGAGTGGAGCTGATGGAACCGGTCACGCTCGTCTCCGGTGACGTCAGCGTCCTCGACCGCGCCGACGTCGACACGGACCAGATCATCCCCAAGCAGTTCCTCAAGCGCGTCGAGCGGACCGGCTTCGGCGAGTTCCTGTTCTTCGACTGGGCGAAGGAGGACGGCTGGGACCTGCCCTCCAACCCGATCCTCGCCGCCGGCCCGAACTTCGGCTGCGGCTCCTCGCGCGAGCACGCGCCGTGGGCGCTGCAGGACTACGGCTTCAGGGCGGTCGTGTCGGCGAGCTTCGCGGACATCTTCTTCAGCAACTGCACGAAGATCGGGCTGCTTCCGGTGCAGATCCCCGACGACGACGTGCACGCGATGATGCGGGCGGGCAGCGCGGAGATCGACCTCGAGGCGCTCGAGGTCCGCTTCGACGGCCGCGCGGTCCCGTTCGAGCTCGACGGCGAGACCCGCCACCGGCTCCTGAACGGCCTCGACGACATCGCCCTGACGCTCCAGCAGGGCGACGAGATCGACGCGTACGAGCGCGACGGCGAGCGCGCCGGCCCGGACACCACGAACCTCAAGGGGGTCTGACCCCCGTTAGGGCGCCCTGACAGGGGTCTGACCCCTGAAGCTGCTCGCTGATACAACGCGGGGCATGCTCGACTTCGCCGCCTTCGACGCGCTCACGTTCGACTGCTACGGCACGCTGATCGACTGGGAGACGGGCATCGCCGATGCCCTGCGGCCGATCGCCGCCGCCCACGGGTCCGAGGCCGGCGACGACATGCTGCTGGAGGCGTTCGCGCGCCACGAGGCGGCGCTCGAGGCCGGCCCGTACCGGACCTACCGCGACGTCCTGGCCGGTGCTCTGCGCGGGGTGGCCGCGGATCTCGGGTTCGAGCCCGCGGAGGACGAGGTGGTCACGTTCTCGGGCTCGGTCGCCGACTGGCCGGCGTTCCCGGACTCGGCCGCGGCGCTGGCGACGCTGAAGAAGCGCTTCCGGCTCGGCGTGATCACCAACTGCGACGACGACCTCTTCGCGCACTCCAACCGGCGGCTCGGCGTCGAGTTCGACTGGGTCGTCACGGCGCAGCAGGCTCGCGGGTACAAGCCGAATCCGGCGAACTTCGTGTTCGCGTTCGAGCGCATCGACGTGCCGCGCGAGCGGATCCTGCACGTCGCCCAGAGCCTGTTCCACGACCACGTGCCGGCGAAGGCGCTCGGCATGACGACCGTGTGGATCAACCGCCGTCAGGGCCGCGCCGGCTTCGGCGCGACGCCGCCCGCGGAGGCGGTGCCCGACCTCGTCGTGCCGGACATGCGGTCGTTCGCGGCGCTCACCGAACGGCCATGAACCGGGCGAGCTCGGCGCGGCGGCGGATCCCGAGCTTGCGGAACACGTTGCGGAGGTGGTGCTCGACCGTCTTCGCGCTCACGAACAGCGCCGCCGCGGCCTCCCGGTTCGTGAGCCCTTGCGCGACGAGCTGGGCGACGCGCAGCTCGTGCGGGGTCAGCTCCGCCTCGCGCTCGGGCGCCGCGCGGGTCGTCGCGCCGGCGATTCGCAGCTCACGCCGCGCGCGCTCGGCGAACGGGGGTGCCTCGACCTGCTCGAAGCCGGCCACCGCGGCGCGCAGCTGCTCGCGCGCCTCGTCGCGCCGGTCCTGCTCGCGCAGCCACTCTCCGAACGCCAGGTGGGTGCGCGCGAGCTCGAACGGCGCCGGGCCGGCCGCGTGGAGCTCGAGCGCGGCCTGGAAGTGCGCCTCCGCCTCCGCGGGTGGTGCGATCTGCGCGCGCACGCGCTCGAGCGTCGCCGGCGCGATCCGCCGGTGCTCGATCGTATGCGCGTAGTCCTCGACGAGCGCGGCGGCGTCGTCGCGGCGGCCCGCGCGCATGTAGGCGTCGATCAGGTGCGGCGCCCACAGCACGTTGCTCGGCAGCGCCTCGGCGCGGACGAGCTCCAGTCGCTCGACCGCCTCGTCCGGGCGATCGGACGTGACGGCGAGCATCCCGAGCGCGTAGCGCGCGTAGATCGCCGGCAGCGGCAGGCTGCGCCGGTCCGCGAGTGCGATCGCCTGCGCGGCGGCGTCCTCGGCCGCTTCGGTGTCGCCGTGCCAGGCGCGGACCGTCGCGAGGATGCCGAGCGCGATCACCAGCGCCGGGTCCTGGCCCGTCTGCTCGGCGAGCGCGACCGCCTCCTCGGCGTCGGCCAGCGCACGGCCGTAGCGACCGAGGAAGAGGTTGCCCTGCGCGCGCGCCGCGAGCGGGTAGGGGAGAGCACCGACCGACGCCGACTCGCGGCCGGCGGCCACGAGCCGGTCGAGCAGCTCGACGCCACGCTCGTACTCCTCGATCCACAGCCAGCCGTGGCCCGCCAGCGCGACCACCTCGGGCGCGAGCGAGAGCGCCACGCCGAGGTCGCGCCCGAGCCGCCGCTCGCCCTCCTCCAGCAGCGCCCTGCCGGCTGCGACGTCCGGGACCGTCATCCGCGCGGCCCCCGCCGACAGCTGGGCGAGCGCGCTCAGCAGCTCCTCGTCGCCGGCGAGCGCGAGCGCACGCTCGGCGTCGGCCAGCCAGCCGCGGTGGTCACGCACCGCCATCGAGCCGAGCGAGGAGAGGAGCAGCAGCATCGCCGCCATCGGCGGCGCCTCGTCCTGGAGTCGGCGCGCCTGTGAGCGCAGCAGCTCGCGTGCCTCGGCGGTGCGCCCGGTACGCAGGGCGAGCTGCGCACGCAGCGTCCGCAGGTCGGCCGCGACCGCGCTGACGTCGCCGCTCTCGGCGATCGCCAGCACGCGCTCGGCCTGCTCGAGCCGCGCCAGCCCGACCTCCGGATGGCCGGCCGGGAGCAGGTCGCGCGCGGCCTCGACGAGCCGGCGGGCGCGCTCCACCGGGCTCGGGGAGAGCTCGGCGGCGCGCAGGTGCGCGTGCGCGGCGGGCGCGAACCCGGTGCGTGCGCGGGCGGCCTGCGCCGCACGCTCGAGCGCGGCGGCCACCGACTCGTCGGGCAGCGCGGTCGCGGCGGCGAGCTGCCAGGCACGCTGGGGATCGTCCTCGGACAGCGCGCGCGCCACCGCGCGGTGGGCGGCGCGGCGCTCGACGATGGTGCCGCCGTGGTAGGCGGCCGCGCGCAGCAGCGGGTGCCGGAACGCGACCTCGCCCGGGCCTAGCGTGACGATCCCCGCCGCCTCCGCGGACTCGAGCGCCGCGACGTCGAGCCCGGCCGCGGCCAGCGCGCGCACGACGACGTCGCCGCGCCGCACCTCGGCGGCGGCGGCCACGAGCAGCGCGCGGCGGGTGTCGTCCGGGAGCGTCCCCAGGCGGCGTGCGAGCACGCGCTCGAGCGTCGAGCCCGGCGGCAGCGGCCCTTCGATCGGAGCGCGTCCCTCCAGCTCGTCGCGCGACAGCAGCGCGGGGATCTCGCGCAGCGCGAGCGGGTTGCCGGCCGCGGTCGCCAGCACGCGCCGCGCGACGTGCTCGGGAACGGGCTGGTCGCGGCCCGCGTGCAGCAGCTCCTGCGCCCGGTCGGCGGGCAGCGGCGTGATCTCCAGCGTCTCGACGCCGGGCATCAGCTCGCCCCGGTCCGGCCGCTGCGAGAGCAGGACCGCCACACCTTCGGCGCCGAGCCGGCGCGTCGCGAACCGCAGTGCCTCGAGCGACGGCTCGTCGACCCACTGGAGGTCGTCGACGACGCAGGCGACCGGTTGCTCCTCCGCCGCGAGCGCGAGCAGGCCGAGCACCGCCGCGCCGATCGCCAGCCGCGCCTGCGGAGCGGCCGGCTCGAGCTGGAGGGCGCCGCCGAGCGCCGCCGTCTGCGCGGCGGGCAGCCGGTCGCGCAGGCCGAGCACCGGCCGGCACAGCTCGGTCAGTCCCGCGAACGGCAGCTCGGCCTCGGCTTCGAGGCCGCGGACGCGGAGCACGGTCATGTCCTGCGCCCGGTCGAGCGCGGCGAGCAGGAGCGCGGTCTTGCCGATCCCGGGCTGGCCGCGCAGCAGGAGCACTGCGCTGCCGCCTTCGCGGGCGGTGTCCAGCACGCGCGTGACCCGCTCCAGCTCCAGCTCACGACCGATCAGCACGTCCGCGCGAGTCTGACACGCCCGGGGCCTCCAGGCCATCCAAAGGACGTGGAGGATCGCTACGAGCCGATGCCGTCGTTGCCGGCGCTGCCGCTGTGGCTGTGGCGCCGCGCCGGCCGGCCGGTGCGTGTGGCGATCGTCCTGCTCGCGGCGGCTGCTGTGCTCGGCTTCGGCGGCTTCCTGGTGCAGGCGACCGGCGTGCGCGAGGACGCGCGGCGCGACGCGGCGGCAAACCGCGTACGCGCCGAGCAGCGGCTGCGCGCCGACCAGGCACCGCGCCACGGGCGCGCCGCACTGGCGTCAGACCTGCAACCCGCGCTCGAGCGCGCGATCAACCGCGATGTCGGCGCCCGGCTCCCGCGTTTCGGCCCGGCGGTCACCTCCTGCCGGCGCATCACGCCGGTCGACACGGGTGGCGTGCCACTGCCGCTGCCGGCCACCGCCGCGTACTTCAAGTGCTTCGCCATCCAGAAGACACAGCAGACCGCGGCGGCCACCCTCCAGACCGGCTACGGGTTCCGCGCGCGGGCGAACCTGCGGACGCTGGCGTTCGCCTGGTGCAAGCTCAACCCGCGCCCCATCCACGCGGATCAGGAGGAGTTTCTCACCGTCCGCCTGTCGGCCGAGTGCGCTCCGCCCTCGGCCGGCTAACCGTACGCGATCAGTTCGAGCAGCGAGCCGTCCGGGTCGCGGAAGTAGACGCTCGTGCCCGTGCCGCCGGCGCCGTCGCGCGGCACGGGTCCGAGCTCCACCTCCACACCGTGCTGCGCCAGGTGCGCGACGGCCTCCTCGATCGGCCGGTCCCAGCGGAAGCACAGATCGCTGTTGCCGGGCCGCACCGGATCACGCGCCACCGGGTCGGGCTTCACGCCCGGACCGTGCAGGTTCAGCTGCTGGGCGCCGAACCGGTACGCCCAGCCGTTCGCGCCCCGTTCGATCAGCTCGGCGCCCAGCACTTCGCGGTAGAACGCGTGCGACCGCTCCCAGTCCGAGACCGCGACGACGCAGTGGTCGAACGAGATCACGTAGAGATGCCGTACGCCTCCGTGAACGCGTCCTTGGCGTATCCGAGCGACGCGTAGGCGAAGCCCTTGTCGCCCCACCCGGTGCCCCAGCTGTTGCGGACGATGAACCGGTCGGCCGTGTAGCCGACGAGCGAGACCGCGTGGCCGCCGCGCTTCGTGTTCGGCTTGTAGACGTCGAGATTGCCCTTGTTGGCGTCAGCGTCGTCCCACGTGCGGTCGACGTCCAGCCGCGTGAGGATCGGGCCCTTGGTCGCGAGCCAGCGGCGCCACGCGTCGATCGAGCTGCCGCGGTTGAGCGACAGGTTGAAGTACGACGCGATCTTCAGCCGCGCCGCGAGCGCGTAGAACGCCTCCGGCGTGCCGGGGTAGAGGACGCCGGTGTCGAACGGGAGCACGTTCTCCTTGACGGCGCCGAACTTGCGCGCGACGTCCAGCGCCGCCTTCAGGCTCGTGCCGGAGTTCTCGATGAAGGTCGTCGGCGCGCTGGAGAACTCGTCCGTCTCCTTCGACGCCATCCACACGAACCGCTTCGAGATCGCCTCGGTGTTCTTGATCCGGCCGGCCTTGACGAAGTGCCAGCGCAGCAGCGAGTCGGCGGCCGCCCAGCCGACGCAGGAGCCCGTCGAGCCCTGGTCGCCAACCTTCCACCACGTCTCCCGGAGGTCTTTCGCCTTCGGGATCGCCGGCGGCGCCGCGAGGAGCCCTGCGGCGTCGGCGTGCTCGAACTGCCAGTCGAGGTCGGTCTCCCGCGAGGGGACGACGTTGAGGACCCGCTTGACGCGCTTGGGCCGGCTGGCGCGCTTGGGGCGCGCCGCGGCGCGCTTTGCTTGTGGCATGAGCCGACCCTAAGCAAGACAGCCGTCACGGGTCAACCGGGGGGCGAGTTCGGCGGCCTGGCGCCTTTTCGTCGTTATGCGACGAGAAAGCGCCAAGGACCCAACGATCGCGACGCTCGCGGGCGCACAGCACGGGGTCGTCTCGAGGGCGCAGCTCCTGCTCTTGGGATTGACGAACGAGGACGTCGACCGCCGCCTGCGACGGAAGTATCTTCACCGCCTCCATCAGGGCGTGTTTGCCGTGGGTCACCGCGTGCTGGCTATCGAGGGGCGCTGGATGGCCGCCGTCCTGGCCGGCGGGAGCGACGCCGTGCTCAGCCATGCGAGCGCCGCAGCGGCCTGGGAGCTTCGTCCCGTCGGCGCCGGCGCAATCCACGTGACGATCCCTGGCGACTCCGGCCGCAAGCACCGAGCGGGGATCCGGATCCATCGCAGCACGACGCTGACGCGCGAGGAGACGACGATCCACCGCGGCATCCCGATCACGACACCGGTCCGCACCCTCGTCGACCTCGCCACAACACTCAAGGGCCGACCGCTCGAGCAGGCGCTCGACCGCGCCGAGCGACTCGTCGACTTCGCCGAACTGCAGCACGCGCTCAAAGCCCACCCGGCCCGGCCCGGGTCACCCTCCTTACAAGCGGTGTTGTCCCGCTACACCGCCGGGAGCGTCACGACACGCAGCGAGCTCGAAGAGCTCTTCCTCCAACTCTGCGACGACCACGGCCTGCCACGCCCCGAAACGAACCCCCGCATCAACGGGATCGAGGTCGACTTCGCGTGGCGGGACGCGCGCCTGATCGTGGAGGTCGACGGCTACGCCCACCACCGCTCGCCCGCCGCCTTCGAGCGTGACCGCGAGCGAGACGTGATCCTCACAGTCGCGGGCTGGCAGGTGATGCGCTTCACCCACGCCCAGATCACCCGCCGCCCGGAGTGGGTCGCGGCGGCGATCGGTTAGCGTGGCGCCCCGCATGCCCACCATCGTCACTCTCCCCGGCGACGGCATCGGCCCCGAGGTGCTCGTCTCCGCGCTGGCCGTCCTCGCCGAAGTCGCCCCCGACCTGACCTACGAGGAGCACCTGATCGGCGGCGCCGCGATCGACGCCACCGGCACCGCGCTCCCCGACGCGACGGTCCACGCCTGCCGCAACGCCGACGGCGTTCTGCTCGCCGCCGTCGGCGGCCCGAAATGGGACACCACCGACCCCGATAAGCCCCGGCCCGAGCAGGGCCTGCTCGGCCTGCGCCAGGACCTCGGCCTGTTCGCCAACCTGCGCCCGGTCCGGCCGCTGCCGGCGCTCTACGACGCAAGCCCGCTCAAGCGCGAGGTGATCGAGCGCACCGACCTGCTGGTGGTCCGCGAGCTGACCGGTGGCATCTACTTCGGCGACAAGGGTCGCGCGGACGGCCGCGCGTACGACGTGTGCGCCTACACGGAAGCCGAGATCGAGCGGATCACCCGCACGGCGTTCCAGGCCGCCCGCAGCCGGGTGACCAGCGTCGACAAGGCGAACGTGCTCGAGACCAGCCGCCTGTGGCGCGAGGTCGTGATGCGCGTCCACAGCGACGAGTTCCCGAACGTCGAGCTCGAGCACGTGCTGGTCGACAACGCGGCGATGCGCCTCGTCTCCGCCCCGCGCCACTTCGACGTGATCCTGACCGAGAACATGTTCGGCGACATCCTCAGCGACGAGGCGGCGATGCTGACCGGCTCGATCGGGCTGCTGCCGAGCGCCAGCCTCGGCGCGGACGGACCCGGCGTGTTCGAGCCCGTCCACGGCTCGGCGCCTGACATCGTGGGCCAGGGGATCGCGAACCCGCTGGCGATGATCCTCTCCGCCGCGATGCTGCTGCGGCACGGACTCGACCGGGAGGAGCCCGCGGCACGGATAGAATCGGCCGTAGATCGGGCCCTCGAAGCCGGCTTGCGAACCGGCGACCTGGGCGGCACGGCAACGACCGCCGAAGCGACTCGCGCGGTCCTGGAGGAGCTGACGTGAACCAAGCGGACCTCATCTGGATGAACGGCGAGTTCGTCGCCTACGAGGACGCGAAGGTCCACGTGCTCACACACGCTCTCCACTACGGCACCGGCGTATTCGAGGGCGTGCGCGCCTACGAGACCGCGCGCGGCACCGCCGTCTTCCGCCACCAGGACCACATCGACCGGCTCTTCAAGTCGTCCCAGATGTACTACATGGACGTCCCGTACACGAAGGCGCAGATCCGCGAGGCGACGCTCGACCTGATCGCCCGAAACGGCTTCAAGTCCTGCTACATCCGCCCGGTCGTCTACCGCGGCGCCGGACCGATGGGGCTGTACCCGCTCGACTGCCCGGTGGACGTCTTCATCGCCGTCTGGGAGTGGGGCTCCTACCTCGGCGAGGAGGGCAAGCAGCGCGGCGTCCGCGGCAAGGTCTCCTCCTGGCGCAAGATCGGGCAGGACGCGCTGATCCCGCTCGCCAAGGCGAACGGCCAGTACCTGAACTCCGTGCTCGCCAAGATCGAGGCCGAGAAGGCCGGCTACGAGGAGGGCATCCTGCTCGACCAGCGCGGCTTCGTCTGCGAGGGCACGGGCGAGAACCTCTTCATCATCAAGGACGGCGTGATCGCCACGCCGGGCTTCAACTCCTCGATCCTCGGCGGCATCAACCGGCTGTCGGCGATCGAGATCGCCCGCGACCTCGGCTACGAGATCGTCGAGCGCGACGTCGCGCGCGGCGAGCTCTACGTCGCAGATGAGATCTTCATGACCGGCACCGCCGCCGAGCTGACGCCGCTGCGTGAGATCGACGACCAGCCGATCGGCACCGGCGAGCCCGGCCCGGTCACGCGCGCGGTCCAGTCGGTGTTCGAGGACGCGTTGCACGGTCGCTCGGACCGGTACGCCGGCTGGCTGGACGTGGTGCCCCAGGCAGCACCCGCTCCGTGACCCGGATCGCGATCTACGACACGACCCTGCGCGATGGCATGCAGGGGCAGGGCATGTCGCTGTCCGTCGAGGAGAAGGTGCGCGTCGCTCACGTGCTCGACGATCTCGGCGTGCCGTTCATCGAGGCCGGCTTCCCGGCCTCGAACCCGAAGGAGGCAGAGCTGTTCGCGCGGCTCGAGCACGAGGGCCTGCGCGCGGACGTGTGCGCCTTCGGCATGACCCGACGGCGCGGCGCGCGCGCCGACGAGGACCCGTCGCTGCGCGCGCTGGCGACGTCGTTCGCCCCGGTCTGCACTCTCGTTGGGAAGACGTGGAGCCTGCACCTGGAGAAGGTCGTGAAGGTCGGCCGTGACGAGAACCTGGCGATGATCGCCGAGTCGATCGCGTTCCTGATCGCCGAGGGCAAGCGCGTGATCTACGACCCCGAGCACTTCTTCGACGGCTGGCGCGACGACCCCGACTACGCGCTCGCCTGCCTGCGCGCCGCGGCCGAGGCCGGCGCCGAGAACATCACGCTGTGCGACACCAACGGCGCCTCGCTGCCCACCGACGTCGCGGCCGCCGTGCGCGCGGTCCGCGCCGCGCTGCCGGACGCCGCGATCGGCATCCACTGCCACAACGACGCCGAGTGCGGCGTGGCGAACTCGCTCGCTGCGGTCGCCGAGGGCGCAGTGCTCGTGCAGGGCACGATGAACGGCTACGGCGAGCGCTGCGGCAACGCCAACCTGACGAGCATCGTGCCGAGCCTCCAGCTCAAGCTCGGTTACGACTGCCTGCCGAGCCTCGAGGGCTGGACCGAGGCCGCGCACTACCTCGACGAGCTGCTCAACCTGTCGCCCGACCCCAACCAGCCGTACGTCGGCAAGAACGCGTTCGCCCACAAGGGCGGCATGCACCAGGCGGGAGTGAACGCCGACCCGGCGACGTTCGAGCACATCGACCCGGCGGCGGTCGGCAACAGCCGCGAGGTGCTGGTCTCCGAGCTGTCGGGCAAGGGCACGGTGGTCGCTCACGCCGGCGGCTCGCTCGACGATGCCACCGCGTCACGCGTCGTCGAGCGCGTGAAGGAGCTCGAGCACCGCGGCTTCCAGTTCGAGGCCGCCGACGGCTCGCTGAACCTGCTGATCCGGCGCGAGACGGGCGACTACGAGCCGCTGTTCCGGCTCGAGTCCTGGCGCGTGATCTCCGAGAAGCGCGAGGACGGCCGCGTGCAGACCGAGGCGACGATCAAGATCTGGGTCGACGGACAGCGGTACGTCCGCGTCGCGGAGGGCAACGGCCCCGTCAACGCCCTAGATGCGGCCCTGAGGGCCGCACTGGGGGAGCGCTACCCGCACCTGCGCGACATCAAGCTCGTCAACTACAAGGTGCGCATCCTCGACGAGTGGAAGGCCACAGGCGCGACCACGCGGGTGCTGCTGGACGCCACCGACGGCACCGACACCTGGGGCGCGATCGGCGTCCACGAGAACGTGATCGAGGCGAGCTGGGACGCGCTCGTGGACTCGCTCGAAGCCGGCATGGTGCGCACGCGCGCCCCGCAGGCGTGACCGCCGCCACCGACGTCATCCCGCTCGCCCGCCCGCTGCTCGGTGAGGCCGAGGAGCGCGCCGTGATCGAGGTGCTGCGCTCCCGCCAGCTCTCGCTCGGCCCGCGCGGGCCGGCGTTCGAGCAGGCGTTCGCGGAGCGGATGGGAGCGACCCACGCGAGCGCGGTGTCCTCCGGCACCGCGGCGCTTCACCTGGCGCTGCGCGCGGTCGGCGTGTCCGACGGCGACGAGGTCGTCACCTCGCCGTTCTCGTTCGTGGCATCCGCGAACGTGATCCTCTACGAGCGCGCCACGCCGGTGTTCGCCGACATCGACCCGGTCACGCTCAACCTCGACCCGGACGCCGCGGCGGCCGCGATCACCGGCCGCACCACGGCGCTGCTGCCCGTGCACATCTTCGGCTACCCGGCCGACGTGCCGGCGCTCGAGGCGCACGGGCTGCCGATCGTCGAGGACGCGTGCGAGGCACTCGGCGCGGTGCACGCCGACGGCACCGCGGTCGGCGCTCGCGGCCACCCGGCGGCGTTCGCCTTCTACGCCAACAAGCAGCTCACCACCGGCGAGGGCGGCATGCTCACGATGGCGTCGGCTGAGCACAAGGAGCGCGTCGACTCCGAGCGCAACCAGGGCCGCGCGCCCGACATGGGCTGGCTCGACCACGACCGGCTCGGGTTCAACTACCGGCTCGACGACATCGCGTGCGCGATCGGGCTCGCGCAGCTCGAGCGGCTCGACGGCATGCTGGCCGACCGCGCCCGCGTCGCCGCGTCGTACCGGGAGGCGCTGGCGGGGACCGAGATCGCGCTGCCGTGCGAGGACTCCGGCGGCCACGTGCGCGGCTGGTTCGTGTACGTGGTCCAGCTCCCGCACGGCGTCGACCGCGACCAGACGATCATCGCCCTGCGCGAGCGCGGCGTGCAGTCCAAGCCGTACCTGCCGGCCATCCACCTGATGTCGTTCTACCGCGAGCGCTTCGGCCATCGCGAGGGCCAGTTCCCGGTCTGCGAGGACGTCGCGGCGCGCTCGGTCGCGCTGCCGTTCTTCCCGGAGATGACCGAAGGTCAGGTGGCGCGCGTGGCCGAGGCGCTGCTCGCCGTCACACGGGCTTGAAGTAGCCGACGAAGCCGGGCCCGCCAACCGCCTCCGCGACCGCGTCGCTGGGCGCTCGCCTGATCTCGCGCGTGCGGTAGCCCGTGCGCTCGTAGAGCGCGCGAGCCGCGTCATTGTGCAGACCGGTGTCGAGCGTGACGCCCGAGAGCCCGGCCTCGGCGGCGGCTTCCTCGGCGCGCGCCAGCAGCGTGGTGGCGATGCCGCGGCGGCGCTGGTCCGGCTCGACCGCGAGCGCGTCGACGTACAGCGTGTCCGGCGGCGGGTGCGGCGCGACCAGCCCGGCGGCGCGCAGGTGGCGCAGCAGCGCCGGCCACCGCCACGGCGGCACCCGCGGCGCGGTCAGGGACACGAACCGGCGCGCCCGCCGGTCGCCCTCGGTGACCGGGAACCACGCGATCACGCCTGCCGGCGCCCCGTCCACCTCGCCGACCACGCACACCTCGAAGCTCGCCGCGTGGCCGCGGCGGGCGTACACAGCGGCCAGCAGCGCACGGGCGCGCTCCTCCGAGCCGGCGTACGCGTCGTAGTACGGCCGGGCCGACTCGTACAGGAGCGTGTGCATGGCGTCGGCCGGCGTGGCGGGCCGGACGGCGATCGGCATGTGAGGCATCATGCCCGGACGATGTCTCGCTTCTCCATCCCGCAGGATCCGGTATTCCAGCAGCTCAACGCGTCGATCGCGTTCGACTGGCGGCTGGGCCCCTACGACATCGCCCAGTCGCGCGCGCACGCGAGGATGCTCGCGTCCGTCGGGATCGTGAGCGACCGCGACCGCGACGCCCTGCTGAACGGGCTCGATCGCGTCGAGGCGGAGTTGGACGCGGGCGAGTTCCCGTTCCGGCCGGACGACGAGGACATCCACATGGCGATCGAGCGCCGGCTGACGGAGATCGCCGGCCCGGTCGGCGGCAAGCTCCACACCGCCCGGTCGCGCAACGACCAGGTGGCGACCGACATGGCGATGTTCACGCGCGCGCACGCGCTCGGGACGGTCCAGCGGCTGGCCGGCCTTCAGAGCACGCTCGTCCAGCTCGCCGACCGGCACCTCGACTGGCCGATGCCCGGCTACACGCACCTCCAGCGCGCGCAGCCCGTGTACCTGGCCCATCACCTGCTCGCGTACTTCTGGATGTTCCGGCGCGACGCGCGGCGGTTCGAGCACGTGCTCGGCTCGACCAGCGACCTGCCGCTCGGTGCGGGCGCGCTGGCGGGCGTGAACTTCGAGACCGACCGCGGCCTGGTCGCGCGCGAGCTCGGCTTCGCGGGCGTCGCGCCGAACTCGATCGACGCCGTCTCGAACCGCGACTTCGTGCTCGACTACCTGGCGGCCGCCGCCACGTGCGCGACGCATCTGTCGCGTCTCGGGGCCGAGATCGTGCTGTGGTCGAGCGAGGAGTTCGGCTTCTGCGAGGTGTCGGACGCGTGGGCGTCCGGCTCGTCGATCATGCCGCAGAAGAAGAACCCGGACGCCGCCGAGCTGCTCCGTGCCAAGGCGCCGCGGGTGGCGGCCCACCTGGGAGCGCTGCACGGCGTGCTCCACGGTCTCCCGCTCACCTACAACAAGGACATGCAGGAGGACAAGGAGCACCTGTTCGACGCCGCCGACACGCTCGACCTGTGCCTGCAGGCGGCCACCGGGATGCTCGACAGCATCGCGTTCGACCGCGAGCGGCTGGCCGGCGCGGCGGCCGACGAGATGATCGCCGCGGTCGACGTCGCCGACATGCTCGTCCGCCGCGGCGTGCCGTTCCGGCAGTCGCACGGCATCGTGGCCGGCCTCGTGCGCGAGGCGGTCGACTCGGGCCGCGCGCTGTCCGAGCTCTCGCCCGACGAGCTCGCGCGCCACTCGGAGGAGCTCGACGACGAGTACTACTCCGTGCTCTCGCGCCAGTCGTGGCTTGAGTCCAAGGTCTCCGAGGGCGGCACCGCGCTCGACCGCGTCCGCGAGCAGCTCGCGCACGCGCGGGCGGAGCTCGACGGCCAGCCCGCTTGACGCTCTCGCACGCCTTCTACGACCGTCCGGTGGCCGAGGTCGCGCGGGCGATGCTGGGCTGCGTGGTGCGCCACGGCGACAGCGCCGGCGTGATCGTGGAGACCGAGGCCTACCACCACTCCGAGCCCGCGTGCCATGCGTATGTCGGGCTGACGGCCCGGACGAGCACGCTGTTCGGGCCACCGGGCCGCGCGTACGTGTACCGCTCGTATGGCATCCATGCGCTGCTGAACGCGGTCTGCGAGCGGCCGGAGGTCGGCGCGGCGGTGCTGATCCGCGCGCTCGAGCCGCTGGAAGGGCTCGATCACATGCGCGCTCGCCGCGGACTCGAGCGCCCGGAGGACCTGTGCTCGGGCCCGGGCAAGCTGACCCAGGCGCTGGGGATCACGCTCGAGCACAACGGCACCGACCTGGCCGCCGGACCGGTCGCGATCGAGGCCCCGCCGCCGGGCTGGGAGGACGTCGACCCGGTCGTCGGCCCGCGGGTCGGGATCACGAAGGCGGTCGAGCTGCCGTGGCGCTTCAGCGCGCCAGGCTCGCGCAGCGTGTCGCGCCCGTGGCCGCCGGGCTTGCGTTAGGGCGGGCCGGTGGTGCCGGCGTCGGGAGCCTCTTCGCCTCCGGGCGCGACGGTCGGTTCCGGCGGTGCCGTGGTCGGCGCCGGCGCGGGCTCGGTCGGGGCCGGCTCGGGATCCGCCGGCGGCGCGGACTCGCCGCCGGTGTCGTCGGAGGGCGGCGCGGCGGTCGGCGCCGGCGCTGCGGGGTCGCCCTCGAGCGGGGCGACGGGGACGTCGGGGGACTCCTTGTCCTCCTTGGGCGGGTTGTTGCGCAGGTCGGCCTCGATGAAGGTCGAGAAGATCCCGGCCGGGAACGTGCCGCCCGCGACCGGCTGGCCCTGGTACTCGGTCTTCATCGACTTGAACTCGTTCGGGTAGCCGACCCAGACGGCGACCGTGTACCGCGGGGTCCAGCCGACGAACCAGGCGTCGCCGTAGCCCTCGGTCGTGCCGGTCTTGCCGGCGATCACCGTGTCGGATACCTGGGCGCGCGTGCCGGTGCCGGACCGGACGACGCCCTGGAGCAGCGAGTTGACCTGCTCGGCGACGCCGCTGTCGAGCACGTTGCGCTTGCGCGGGCGGTTGACCGCCCGGCTCCCGTTCGGCAGCTCGATCAGCTTGTCCTTGCCGTCCTGCCTGCGCGTCATGCGCTCGATCCCGACCGGGCCGGGCGCCGTGTCGCCGCGCCGGTTGTCCGCACCGGGGCTGAGCGTGCCGTAGATCAGGTCGCCGCCGCTGGCGAACGTCTCGTACGCGTGTGCCATGTCGAGCGGAGTGACGCCCTCCTTCAACCCGCCGAGCGTCATGGCGTAGTTGTGCGAGACGTTCGTGCGGATGCCCATGCGCTCCGCCAGGCGGGCGACCCGGCGCGTGCCGACCTTGATGCCCACCTGTGCGAACACGGAGTTATCGGAGAACGTCGTCGCGCGCGCGAGCGTGGTGATGCCGGAATAGGCGCCCTCGTAGTTGTTGACGGTGAAGATCTCCTTCGAGCGCGGCACGTCGATCGTCAGCTTCTTCGAGGCCCAGACCGAGTTCGGTGAGATGCCCTGGCGCAGCGCCTCGGCGAGGATGAACGGCTTGATCGCGGAGCCCGGCTGGCGCTGGCCCTGGGTCGCGAGGTTGAACGGCAGCTCGTTGTAGGCGTCGCCGCCGTACATCGCCCGCACCTTGCCCGACTTGTTCTCGATCGCCACGAGCGCCGCGCGCGGGCCATCGCGGTTGGGCAGCCAGTTGTTGACCGCGGTCTCGGCCGCCTGCTGGAGCTCGCTGTCGATCGTGGTCGTGATCGTCAGGCCGCCCTCGAACGCCCGCCGGGCGCCCTCCTGGCCGCCGCCGAGCCGGTCGACGACCTGCTGCTTGATCCACGAGGTGAAGTACGGGTAGTCGCCGTCCTCGATCGGCGGCTGCAGATCGCCCTGGTCGGGCACCGGCTGGGTGCGCGCCGTGTCGTACTGCGCGCGTGTCAGGAAGTTCTGGTCGAGCATCCGCTGGAGCACGAGATTCCGGCGATCCTCCGCCGCCTCGGGGTGGGCGATCGGGTCGTAGCCGGTGGGCGAGGAGACCATGCCGGCGAGCAGCGCCGCCTCGTGCGGCAGGAGGTCGGAGGCGCACTTCTTGTCGCCGCGCACGTCACAGCCCGGGTGGTTGGGCTGGAAGTACGTCCGCGCGGCGGCCTCGGTCCCGTAGGCGCCGTTCCCGAAGTAGATCGTGTTCAGATAGGTGTTGAGGATCTTCTCCTTGGACCACTTGCGCGTCAGGTGGTAGGCGAGCGCGGCCTCGCGCAGCTTCTGGAAGAGCGTCCGCTCGTCCTGGGCGGCGAGCGCGTTCTTGACGAACTGCTGGGTGATCGTCGAGCCGCCCTGCACGACCCGCTGCTGCACGACGTCCTGGTAGAGAGCGCGGCCGATGCCGCGCAGATCGACGCCCTCGTTGGTGTAGAAGCGGCGATCCTCGATCGCGATGATCGCGTGCTTCATCACGGGCGCGATCTCGGACTCCTTCAGGAACACGCGCTTCTGGTTGCCCGTCAGGACGCCGAGCGGCTTGCCGTCCTTGTCGACGATCACCGAGTTGACGGCGGTCTTCAGCTCGAGCTTCGGCAGGTCGGAGGCGACCGCCATCATCATCCCGAACACCGTCGAGACGGCGGCGAGGATGCCGAGCCCGGCGAGCAGCAGCAGCAGGCGCAGCTTGCGGATCCGCACGCGCCGGCGCGGTGGCTTCGGCTCGCGTCCGTTGCCCGTGCCGTGGGGCCGCAGCGCGACGACGGTCGCGCCCTTCGCGGCGGCGCCATCGGGCGCGGCGGCAGCGGGGTCGGTGGTTCGTTCGCGATCGCTCATAAGTGGGGTGGCGCCCGCCTCGAGCTCCACGCCCAAGGGTCTTCCGGCGCCTCGCCCAGAGGCGGACCGGCAGGGGCGGACCAAGCCCTCGGGGAGGCTAGCATTGGCCCGGATGGATCGATCGGCCTCCGAGACCGCCGAGGCGGCGGCGCACCTGGCTCGCAACGCGGTCGATGTGCTGCCCGCCGGCGCCCTCGAGGCACGCCTGCGGACCGGCCGCCCGCTGCGCGCGAAGCTCGGCCTCGACCCGACGGCGAGCGATGTGCACCTCGGTCACTCGGTCGTCCTCCAGAAGCTCCGCGAGTTCCAGGACCTGGGGCACACCGTCGTGCTCATCATCGGCGACTTCACCGCCCGCGTCGGCGATCCGAGCGGCCGCTCGGCCACCCGCCCCGTGCTCACCGGCGACGAGATCGACGCGCACGCGCGCACGTACGTGGAACAGGCCGGCAAGGTGCTGCGCACGGACGACCGCCTCGAGATCCGCCACAACGGCGAGTGGCTGGACATGCGCACCGAGGATCTGTTCCGGCTCATGCGCGTGCCGACCGTGGCGCAGCTGCTCGAGCGCGACGACTTCGCCAAGCGGATGGCCGCGAACGAGCCGGTGTCCCTGCTCGAGCTGCTCTACCCGGTGCTCCAGGGCTACGACTCGGTGGCGATCCACGCCGACCTCGAGCTCGGCGGCACCGACCAGACGTTCAATCTGCTGATGGGCCGCGCGCTCCAGACGGCGTACGGGCAGGAGCCCCAGGTCGTGCTCACCATGCCGCTCCTGCCGGGCACGGACGGCGTGCAGAAGATGTCCAAGTCGGTCGGCAACCACATCGGGATCGCCGAGCCGCCGGGCGAGATGTACGGGAAGACGCTGTCGCTCCCGGACGCGGCGCTGGGCACCTGGTACGACCTCCTGCTCGGCACCGAGCCGCCCGCCGGCGTGAGCCCGCGCGATGCCAAGCACGCGCTCGCGCGCGCGCTCGTGGAGCGCTTCCACGGGCCGGATGCGGCCGCCGAGGCCGCGGCGGGGTTCGAGCGCGTGTTCGTGGCGGGCGGGCTGCCGGAGGAGATCGAGGAGGCCGAGGTGCGCTCCGCCAACGGCGCCGTGCACCTGCCGGAGCTGATCGCGGACCTGTTCGGCGGCTCGCGCTCGGAGGCGCGGCGCGCGATCGCCCAGGGCGGCGTGAGGCTCGACGGCGAGCCGGTGGCCGTACTCGACCTGCCCGCCGCAGAGCTCGACGGCCGCGTGCTGCAGGTCGGCAAGCGCCGCTTCCGGCGGCTGCGCGTCGCGTGACCGTCCACACCGGCCTACTGCGCCTGGAGACCGAGGGCGAGGGCCAGATCGTCGACCTCACCGAGGGCGTCCTCGCGGTGATCCGCCAGAGTGGGGTCTCGCAGGGCGTCGTCAGCGTGTTCGTGACCGGCTCGACCGCCGCGGTCACCACGATGGAGTACGAGCCGGGCGGGGTAGAGGACCTGCGTGAGACGCTCGAGCGCCTGATCCCGCGCGCGCGCCCGGGAGGCGGGGACTACGCCCACAACGTCCGCAACCACGACGACAACGCCCATGCGCACCTGCGCGCGTCGCTTGTGGGACCGTCCGAGACCGTGCCGCTCGTAGAGGGCCGGCTGGTGCTCGGGACCTGGCAGCAGCTGGTGCTGATCGACTTCGACGACCGCCCGCGGCGGCGCGAGATCCACGTCCAGGTCGTGTCCTGAACGAGGCCGGCGGCGACTGCTACAGTCTCGCGCCGCGTGGAGAAGTGCCTCCAGGCGGGTTGAAGACGGCCCGCTGGGCGCGCTACACTCCATTGCCCGCTCGGGACGCTTTCCCGAGCGCGCCCCGCGAAGGAGCTCCCTTCGCGACTGAGGCGCCACGGTCTTTGAAAACTCAACAGCATGCGCACCGATCGGCCGCGGCCAAGTGCCCGGCCAATGATCAGTGCGTCCAGGTTCGTCAAAACGCCGGCGGTGCGAAGTAGCGCCGTACGGCACCTGAACAAAACCTCGTCAGTGCATCCGGGTGCGGCCTCGTGTACGGCCGGCCCCTCGTGAGGTGCACGACAACTCTGATGAAGAGCAGTTCTTCACGGAGAGTTTGATCC
Organism: uncultured Solirubrobacteraceae bacterium; assembly: GCA_963806395.1. Taxonomy (GTDB): domain Bacteria; phylum Actinomycetota; class Thermoleophilia; order Solirubrobacterales; family Solirubrobacteraceae; genus DASSUW01. Next base: position 140,999 of record CAWDYI010000003.1, read on the forward strand.
TGGCTCAGGACGAACGCTGGCGGCGTGCTTAACACATGCAAGTGGAGCGACGAACCAGGCTTCGGCCTGGGGCAGAGCCGCGAACGGGTGAGTAACACGTGGGTAACCCACCCCGATGACCGGGACAACCCGAGGAAACTCGGGCTAATACCGGATGAGCTCCTCTCTCATGAGGGAGAGGAGGAAAGATAGCTTCGGCCTTCGCATCGGGACGGGCCCGCGGCGCATTAGCTTGTTGGTGGGGTAACGGCCTACCAAGGCGACGATGCGTAGCTGGTCTGAGAGGACGATCAGCCACACTGGGACTGAGACACGGCCCAGACTCCTACGGGAGGCAGCAGTGGGGAATCTTGCGCAATGCGCGAAAGCGTGACGCAGCAACGCCGCGTGGGGGAAGACGGCCTTCGGGTTGTAAACCCCTTTCAGTTGGGACGAAGCTTCGCCGGTGAATAGCCGGCTGGAGTGACGGTACCTTCAGAAGAAGCCCCGGCTAACTACGTGCCAGCAGCCGCGGTAATACGTAGGGGGCTAGCGTTGTCCGGAATCATTGGGCGTAAAGCGCGTGTAGGCGGCCCGGTAAGTCCGCTGTGAAAGTCGGGGGCTCAACCCTCGAAAGCCGGTGGATACTGTCGGGCTAGAGTACGGAAGAGGCGAGTGGAATTCCTGGTGTAGCGGTGAAATGCGCAGATATCAGGAGGAACACCCATTGCGAAGGCAGCTCGCTGGGACGTTACTGACGCTGAGACGCGAAAGCGTGGGGAGCAAACAGGATTAGATACCCTGGTAGTCCACGCTGTAAACGATGGGCACTAGGTGTGGGGGGTGTCGACTCCCTCCGTGCCGAAGCTAACGCATTAAGTGCCCCGCCTGGGGAGTACGGCCGCAAGGCTAAAACTCAAAGGAATTGACGGGGGCCCGCACAAGCAGCGGAGCATGTGGTTTAATTCGACGCAACGCGAAGAACCTTACCTGGGCTTGACATGTGGATCGTACCCGTGGAAACACGGGGTCAGTTCGGCTGGATCTTCACAGGTGGTGCATGGCTGTCGTCAGCTCGTGTCGTGAGATGTTGGGTTAAGTCCCGCAACGAGCGCAACCCCCGTCGCATGTTGCCAGCATTTAGTTGGGGACTCATGCGAGACTGCCGGTGACAAACCGGAGGAAGGTGGGGATGACGTCAAGTCATCATGCCCCTTATGTCCAGGGCTACACACGTGCTACATTGGCACGTACAGAGGGCTGCGATACCGCGAGGTGGAGCGAATCCCTTAAAGCGTGTCTCGGTTCGGATTGCAGGCTGAAACTCGCCTGCATGAAGGCGGAGTTGCTAGTAATCGCGGATCAGCACTGCCGCGGTGAATACGTTCCCGGGCCTTGTACACACCGCCCGTCACACCACGGAAGCAAGCAACACCCGAAGCCGGTGGCCTAACCCCTCGGGGAGGGAGCCGTCGAAGGTGGGGCTCGTGACTGGGGTGAAGTCGTAACAAGGTAGCCGTACCGGAAGGTGCGGCTGGATCACCTCCTTTCTAAGGAAGCTCCAGGATTGGAGCGGCCGCTCAAGGCGGCCGGCGCATCCCGCGTCGGCTTAGCAACGGAGTCGCCGGCACCTCGTGTGCCGACGGCGATCGGAGCGGCTCCTGAAACGTCGACCGGACCTGGGGGCGCTCGAGCGCAAGCTCGCGCTCCCCATGCTGTTGAGTTTTGAGAGACCGAGCGCCCAGTCCGGGCGCTACGCCTCTTTGCGGACCTTGAAAACTGCACAACCAAGCCAATGAAAACGGGTATCACCGCGCGGTCGGCTGACCTCCTTTCCGGGGTCTTCTCGAGCGCGTGATCACCGTCAAGATAAGAAGGGCACATGGTGGATGCCTTGGCACCAGGAGTCGATGAAGGGCGTGAACGGCTGCGATAAGCCGCGGGTAGGCGCTGAATAGCCATTGATCCGCGGATTCCCGAATGGGGAAACCCAACGCTGGTAATACGGCGTTACCGCATGCTGAATACATAGGCATGCGGGGGCAAGCCGGGGAACTGAAACATCTCAGTACCCGGAGGAAAGGAAATCAACCGAGACTCCCCGAGTAGTGGCGAGCGAAAGGGGAATAGCCCAAACTTCGTACGTGTAAGCGGTCACGCGTTGCGTGCGAGGGGTTGTAGGGCGCCTGCCCGGGATGTGACCATCCCGGCGAGAGTTACAAAACCGATCGGTAGTTGAAGCGCGTGGAACCGCGCACCACAGAGGGCAATCGTCCCGTAGACGAAACTGACCGGACTCTCGATGGCGTTCCTGAGTAGGACCACACCCGTGAAACGTGGTCTGAATCTGGGGGGACCACCCTCCAAGGCTAAGTACTACCTGGTGACCGATAGCGGACTAGTACCGTGAGGGAAAGGTGAAAAGTACCCCGGAAGGGGAGTGAAATAGTACCTGAAACCGCGTGCCTACAAGCGGTCGGAGCAGCTTCGTGCTGTGACGGCGTGCTTTTTGCATAACGAGCCGGCGAGTTACGCGTCTGCGGCAAGCTTAAGCGATGAGCGAAGGCGTAGCGAAAGCGAGTCCGAATAGGGCGATTTAGTCGCAGGCGGTAGACCCGAAACTGAGCGAGCTACCCATGGGCAGGTTGAAGCGGGGGTAAGACCCCGTGGAGGACCGAACCGACCTAGGTTAAAAACTGGGCGGATGACCTGTGGGTCGGAGTGAAAGGCTAATCAAGCTCAGAGATATCTGGTTCTCTCCGAAATATATTTAGGTATAGCCTCGGATAAATTCCGTGGCGGCCGTAGAGCACTGTTTGGTCTAGGGGGCCTACCAGCTTACCGAAATCAGGCAAACTCCGAAGACCGTCACGGCTACTCCGGGAGTCAGTTGCTGGGGGATAAACTTCAGCGTCAAAAGGGAAACAGCCCAGACCGCCAGCTAAGGACCCAAAGTGCTAGCTAAGTGGCAAACGATGTCCGAGTGCATAGACAACCAGGAGGTTGGCTTAGAGGCAGCCATCCTTGAAAGAGTGCGTAACAGCTCACTGGTCAAGTGTTCGGGCGCGGATAATGTAACGGGGCTCAAGCTAGCCTCCGAAGCTGCGGGTGCGTCGCAAGACGCGCGGTAGGAGAGCGTTCCCAGGGCAGTGAAGCGGCGGCGGAAGCCAGTCGTGGAGCCCTGGGAAGTGAGAATGCCGGCATGAGTAACGAAAGAGGGGTGAGAATCCCCTCCGCCGATTGCCCAAGGATTCCTGAGTAAAGTTCGTCTGCTCAGGGTTAGTCGGGACCTAAGGCGAGGCCGAAAGGCGTAGTCGATGGACAACAGGTTGATATTCCTGTACCACGTCGCAACCATTTGACCGATGGGGGGACGGGGAAGGCTAAGCGAACCCAGGCGATGGTCGTCCTGGGCCAAGCATGTAGGGGTGGCTCCAGGCAAATCCGGAGCCGCATAACCTGAGGTGTGACGGCAGCTGGCTATAAGCCGGCGAGTCGCAGACGCCATGCCCCCAAGAAAAGCCTCTAGGGAGGTTGCACGTGCCCGTACCAAAACCGACACAGGTGGGCAAGTAGAAAATACTAAGGTGATCGAGATAACCCTCGTTAAGGAACTCGGCAAAATCGCCCCGTAACTTCGGGAGAAGGGGCGCCCCAGTAGGGTGAAGCCGCTTGCCGGCAGAGCCCGAGGGGGCCGCAGTGAATTGGTTCAACCGACTGTTTACCAAAAACACAGGTCTCTGCAAAGTCGCAAGACGACGTATAGGGGCTGACGCCTGCCCGGTGCCGGAAGGTTACGTGGAGGTGTTAGGGCTTCGGCTCGAAGCACTGAAACTAAGCCCCGGTAAACGGCGGCGGTAACTATAACCGTCCTAAGGTAGCGAAATTCCTTGTCGGGTAAGTTCCGACCTGCACGAATGGCGTAACGAGTTGAACGCTGTCTCAACGAGGGGCTCGGTGAAATTGCAGTCTCGGTGAAGATGCCGAGTACCCGCGGCTAGACGGAAAGACCCCGTGAACCTTTACTACAACTTGGTATTGGAGTTCGGTGCGTCTCGCTCAGGATAGGTGGGAGGCTATGAAGCGCTGGCTGCGGCTGGCGTGGAGCCAACCTTGAGATACCACCCTTGACGTATTGGGCTTCTAACAGGATTCCGTGAATCCGGGTCCTGAACAGTGCCAGGCGGGTAGTTTGACTGGGGCGGTCGCCTCCCAAAATGTAACGGAGGCGCACAAAGGTTCCCTCAGCACGGTTGGAAATCGTGCGTAGAGTGTAAAGGCAGCAAGGGAGCTTGACTGCGAGACAGACATGTCGAGCAGGTGCGAAAGCAGGTCTTAGTGATCCGGCGGTAGCAAGTGGAAGTGCCGTCGCTCAACGGATAAAAGGTACTCCGGGGATAACAGGCTTATCGAGTCCAAGAGTCCACATCGACGACTCGGTTTGGCACCTCGATGTCGGCTCGTCGCATCCTGGGGCTGTAGTAGGTCCCAAGGGTTGGGCTGTTCGCCCATTAAAGCGGTACGCGAGCTGGGTTCAGAACGTCGTGAGACAGTTCGGTCCCTATCTGCCGTGGGCGTTGGAGAGTTGAGAGGATTCGTCCCTAGTACGAGAGGACCGGGATGAACGCACCTCTGGTGTATCTGTTGTCCTGCCAAGGGCATTGCAGGTTAGCTACGTGCGGATCGGATAACCGCTGAAGGCATCTAAGCGGGAAGCCGGCCTCAAGATGAGCTCTCCCATCTCCTTGAGAGAGTAAGACCCCTGGTAGACCACCAGGTTGATAGGCCGGATCTGTAAGCACAGTAATGTGCGTAGGAGACCGGTACTAATGGGTCGAGGGCTTGACGGATATTTTTATTGTGGTGCCCGGTTTCGTAGGCATGGTTGTGCAGCTTTGAAGGTCCGCGCCGCTGTGCGCAGGCTTGACAAATTTCCGGTGGCTTTAGCGTGGGGGAAACACCTCTTCCCATTCCGAACAGAGCAGTTAAGCCCTACAGCGCCGATGGTACTTGGCCTTCACGGGCCTGGGAGAGTAGGTCGCCGCCGGTTCTTCAGTGAACTTCGAGCCGCCCCGATGGGCGGCTCGTCGTCGTTAAGCGCCCGTTGCGCGGCTCGTCACGGTGCAGCCGCCACGGTCGTTCAAGGTCACGGTGACCGTGCGGGTGGTGCCGGCGTCGAGCTCGAGCGAGGCCTCGCAGCGCGCGGTCGGCGGGTCGAGGTAGCCGCAGTTGCCGTCGCATGGGCGCTGATAGCTGACCAGGTGATACGCGCCGGGCGCGAGGCTGCGGTCGAAGAGCGCGGTGCGGCCGCGGATGACGCCGCGCCCGGTGACGGGACCGTCGACCACCAGCGTCCGCGAGCGAACCCGCTCGATCCGCAGGAACGCCACGGTGCCCTCCTTGTAGATGGGCTGCCGCGGCAGCGTCTCGCGGACGATCAGCCGTGCCGGCCCGTCGTGAGGGGCACGTTGCTGATCGTCGGCGCAACCCGCCAGGAGCGCGGCTGCAATCAGGACGGCGGCGGGCGCTGTGCGGTCGATGCGGGCCATCGCGCGTACTACGGGCGTCCGCGTGGCTCGTCACATAGCCTCCGCCGTGTGGCGGCACTCGCGAGCTCGCAGACCGGGCGGCTGCGCCTCGAGCGCTGGAGCCACGACGCCCACGGCGAGGGCTTCGCCGCCATGAACGCGCAGCCCGAGGTGATGCGGTACCTCGGGAACGGGGGCGGCATGACGCGCGCGGAGTCGGACGTCGCGTCGGCGGGGATCGCCGCCCATTGGGAGATCTACGACTTCGGTCTGTGGGCCGCGATCGAGCGGGCGACCGGCGCGATGCTGGGCTTCGTCGGCCTCTGCCACCCGCTGTGGTGGCCGGACATGATCGAGCGGGTGGAGGCCGGATGGCGGCTGCGCCTCGAGGCGTGGGGCGCCGGCTACGCGACCGAGGGCGCGCGGGAGGCGCTGCGAGCGGGCTTCGAGACGCTCGCGCTCGACGAGATCGTCTCGTTCGTGGATCCGGGCAACGAGCGCTCGCTCGCGCTCACACGCCGGCTCGGGATGACCGTCGAGGCCGAGGTGCCGCACCCGGCGCGCGCCGACACGACCGTGCGGATCCTCTCGATCGCCGCCGCGGCCGCCGCCTCGCGCGCCACCGGCTAGCGTACGCGAACCCATGTTCGATCTGGTGATCTTCGACTGCGACGGCGTGCTGGTGGACAGCGAGCGGATCGCCGTGCCGGTCGACGTCATCATCCTCGAGCGGCTCGGCTGGCCGCTGACGGAGGCTGAGGTGATCGAGCGCTTCGTGGGACGCTCGGAGGCGTACATGGTGGGGGAGATCGAGGCCGCGCTCGGGCGCCCGCTCGCCGAGGACTGGGCCGCCGAGTTCGCTCCGCTGTACAGCGAGGCGTTCAAGGATCTCGCGGCCGTCGACGGCGTCGTCGAGGCCCTCGACCGGATCGCCACGCCGACGTGCGTGGCGTCCAGCAGCAGCCACGAGCGGCTGCGCCACTCGCTCGGGCTCACCGGCCTGCACGACCGCTTCGAGGGCCGGATCTTCAGCGCCGTCGACGTCGCGAACGGGAAGCCGGCGCCCGACCTGTTCCTGCACGCGGCCGCCACGCTGGGCGCCGATCCGGCACGCTGCGCGGTCGTCGAGGACAGCGTTTTTGGCTTGCAGGCTGCCCGCGCGGCGGGTATGACCGCGTTCGGCTACGGCGGCGGGGTCACGCCGGCCGAGCGCCTGGAAGGGCCGGCCACGACGGTCTTCACCGACATGCGCGACCTGCCGGCGCTCCTCGGCGAGGACTGACTGCCCCAAGCGCTTGGGCCGCCCGAAGGCGGCCCAAGGGCATTGGAGCTTGTGGCGCTGGTGCGCCTGCCCGACCGGCGCGCCCGTCCTCCCAGACCGGACGCCGGCGGGCGGGTGTCAGTCGCGCCGCGCCGGGCGATGGGTTACCGGCGTGACGCAGACCTGTGCGCGAGGCTCGACCAATCCTGGCCGGCGCCTGCGCGGTTGACGACCAAGTAGCCGGCGGTGCGGGTGCTCGCGCGTGGGGGCGGAGGAGGCCCGGTGCAGTACCTGCGCCGGAGCCCCTGCCTCGCCCAGTGTCGCGAACGCCGCGGCCGTGTCGACGGCCTCGCGCACCAGCTCGCGGAGCGAGCGCTTAGGCGGGCGGCCTGTGGTCGTCGGGGGGAACATGTGTTCGTCAATCTACGAATCGCTCCGGACGGAACCCGCACGCTGCGGGATTCCGTGTGCCGACCAGCACGAATTTGGCTCTGCAGCGCCCAGGGCACCCCCGATTTCCTGCAACCGATCTTGCAGATCGGACCCGAGGCGCGTCGCCCGCAGATTCCGCGCTCAGCGCGAGCCGAGCGATGACCAGATGTCGACCTTCGTGCGGACCTTCTCGACCACCGCGTCGGTGAACTCGCTGGTGGTCGCGTGGCCGCCGAGGTCGATCGTCTTCGTACCGGTCGCGACGGTCTCCAGGACGCCCTCGTAGACCGCGCGCGAGGCCCGTTCGGCGCCCGCGTGGCCCGCCACCCCGGCGTAGCCGAGCACGGCGCCGCAGGCCAGCAGCATCGCCATCGGGTTCGCCAGGTCCTTGCCCATCAGCGACGGCGCGGTGCCGTGCGGCGCCTCCGCCATCGCCACGTCGACGCCGTAGTCGTCGTCGAAGGCCAGCAGGACCGACTCGGCGCCGGCGATCGAGCCGAACATCGGCAGCACCATGTCCGACAGGCAGTCGCCGTCGCGGTTCAGCGCCGGGATCACGAGCGGCGTCTCGGTCGCTCCGGTGAGCAGCCCGGCGTACGTGGCGTCGATCAGGACCGGCTGGTACGTGACGTCAGGATGGCGCTCGGCGGCGGCGTCCATCTCCTCCTTGAGCATGCCCTCGTAGACGGGGGAGACCGTCCACTTCGGGCCGCCGTAGACGCGCGCGTCCATCCGCTCCGCCGTGCGGAACGCGTACTCGGCGACGGCGCGGCAGGTCGAGCGCGTGACCTTCTCGGTGCGATAGGCGACCTCGTCGGGCGCGCCCTCGGAGCCCTCGCGCCACTGCTTGGCGCCGTAGGCGTCCTCGATCGCCATGCGCACGACCGAGATCGGGTGATAGATGCCGGACACGGGGCCGACGACGCCCGGGATCCGCCGCCCGGTGCGGACGATCACCTTGCCGCCCACCGACTCGCGCAGGATCCGGTTGGGGGAGCCGACGTCGTCCTTGCCCTCGGGCGTGACGGTCGCCGCCTTCAGGCCGTAGCCCGCCTCGCGCATCGCGCGCGCGGCGTCCTCCACGACCTCGTTGCCGGTCTCGCGCCGCTTCTCCAGCGACAGGTCGAACCGCTCCTGCTCGACCGCGATGCCGAGCACGTCGGCGTCGAGCACGCGCACGGCCTGGTCGAGCAGCTCCTGGCCGGTCTCGTCGCCCTCCAGCACGATGACCTTAAGTGCGTCGGCCATCGGCTCAGGTGGCCGCCGCTTCGCGCCCGTCGAGGCCCAGCTCGGTCGACTGCTCGTCCAGCGCGGCGATCACGAACGCGACGTGCTCGTCGAAGTCGACCCCGAGCTGCTCGGCGCTCTCACGCATCGCGTCGCGGTCGATGGCCGCCGCGAAGGCCGGCGTCTTCATCTTCTTCTTGACCGATTTGGGCGTCATGCCGTGGATGCCCTCGGGCCGCACGTACGCGCAGGCCATCACGAAGCCGCACAGCTCGTCCACCGCGTACAGCGTCTTCTCCATCGGCGAGTCCCGCGACACCTCGAGGAAGTCGGCATGGGACGCGACGGCGCGCACGAACTCGGGCGAGAAGCCCTGCTTCTCGAGCTCCTGGAGGGCGACGCGCGGATGGCCGGTCTCGAGGTCCGGATGGCGCTCGTAGTCGAGGTCGTGCAGCATGCCGACGAGGCCCCACAGCTCCTCGTCCTCGCCGAACCTGCGGGCGTAGGCGCGCATGGCCGCCTCGACTGCCAGAACGTGCCGGCGAAGGGACTCGGACGCGGTCCAGGAGCAGAAGAGGTCCCAGGCCTGATCGCGCGAAAGGGGCTCGGACATGGCTGTTACCCTAGCCCAGCCTCGGGGCCCGAGCCCCGCCGTTCCCATCATGGAAAAGCTCCTGATCGAGGGCGGGGTGCCGCTGTCAGGCACGATCGTGCCCGCCGGCAACAAGAACGCAGCGCTGCCGCTGCTCGCGTGCAGCCTCCTCACCGACGAGGAGGTCGTACTGAGCAACGTGCCGCGGATCCGCGACGTCGACGCGATGCTCGCGCTGCTCGCCGACCTCGGCGTCCGAATCGAGTGGCGCGCGGAGAACACCGTGTCGCTGCAGGCGGACAAGGTGCGCGGGACCAACGTCAGCGCCGAGCTCGCCGAGCGCATCCGGGCCTCGTTCCTGGCCGCCGGCCCGCTGCTCGCGCGGTTCGGGTCGGCCGTGATGCCGCCGCCGGGCGGCGACGTGATCGGCCGCCGCCGGCTGGATCCCCACCTCGACGCGTTCCGCGCGCTCGGGGCGATCGTCGAGCACGGGCACGACATCCGGATCATGGCCGGCGACGGCGGCCTGCAGGCGTGCGACTTCTTCATGGACGAGCCGTCCGTGATGGGCACCGAGAACGCGCTGATGGCGTCGGCGCTGATCGACGGCACGACGGTGATCCGCAACGCCGCCTCCGAGCCGCACGTGCAGGACCTCGCGCGGATGCTCAACAAGATGGGCGCCGCGATCGAGGGGATCGGCTCCAACGTCATGCAGGTCCACGGCATGGGCAAGCTCGGCGGCTGCGAGCACACCGTCAGCCCCGACCACATCGAGATCGCCTCGTTCATGGCGCTCGCGGGCGTCACCGGCGGTGAGCTGCGGATCCAGGGCTGCGTGCCGGACGACATGCGGATGATCCGGCTGGTGTTCGGGCGGCTCGGGCTCGACAGCGAGCTCGACGGCGACGACTGCGTCGTCCCGGGCGACCAGAAGCTCGTCGTGTCGCGCGACGCCGGCGACTACCAGTCCAAGGTCGAGGACGGGCCGTGGCCCGCGTTCCCGGCCGACCTCACGAGCATCGCGGTCGCGCTCGCCACGCAGTCCGAGGGCTCCGTGCTGATCTTCGAGAAGATGTTCGAGAACCGGTTGTTCTTCGTGGACAAGCTGATCTCGATGGGAGCGGAGATAACGATCTGCGATCCGCACCGCGCGATCGTCATCGGCCCGCGCCGGCTGCGCGGCCAGCGGCTCTCGTCGCCGGACATCCGGGCGGGCATGGCGATGCTGATCGCCGCCGTGTGCGCGGACGGGACCAGCGAGATCCACAACGTCCGCGACATCGATCGCGGCTACGAGCGGATCGACGAGCGCCTCCGCGCGCTGGGCGCGCGGATAGAGCGCGTCGCGGCGTGATCCACCCCATCCCCAGTGGCACGCGCGACGTCCTTCCGGACGAGATGCGCGAGCTGCGCGCGATCACCGAGGCGATCCGGGGCGTGTTCGAATCCTCCGGCTACGGCGAGATCTCCACGCCTGCGCTGGAGTACGAGACCGTCCTCACGCGCGGTGACCCGGCGGCGGCCGACCCGGCCTACAAGCTGTTCGACGAGCACGGGAACGTGCTCGTCCTGCGGTCGGACATGACGATCCCGATCGCGCGCGTGGTGGCGAGCCGCTACGGCAGCGCCGCGCCGCCGCTGCGGTTCTCGTACTTCGCGCACGCGTACCGCTCCGTCCGGCCGCAGCGCGGGCAGGCGCGCGAGATGCTGCAGGCGGGGCTCGAGCTGGTCGGCGCGCCCGGCCCGGAGGGCACCGCGGAGGCGCTCACGGTGCTCGCTGCCAGCCTCGACGCCGCCGGCCTGGCGAACTACCGGATCGGGCTCGGCGACGCGTCGCTGTACCCGCGGCTGCTCGACCGGCTCGCCGTGCCCGCGGGCGCGCGCCCGCAGATCCTGCACGAGCTGGTGACGCGCGACTTCGTGGGCCTCGAGCGCGAGGTGGCGGCGCATGGGCACGACGAGCTGCTGCGCGTGCCGCAGCTGCGCGGCGGGGTCGAGGTGCTGGACGTGGCGCCGGAGGCCGAGTCGCTGCGCGCCGTCTACGACCTGCTCGCGCCCGCGGTGGCGGAGCGGGTGATCTTCGACCTCGGCCTGATCCGGTCGCTCGGCTACTACACGGGCGCGGTGTTCGAGGTCTACGACGCCGCGCTCGGCGCCCCGATCGGCGGCGGAGGGCGCTATGACGAGCTGCTCGGCCGCTTCGGTCGCGACCTGCCCGCGTGCGGCTGGGCGCTGAACGTGGAGCGCCTGCACATCGCGCGCGTGGGGGAGGGCCGCTAGTGGACCCACTGATGGGCCTTGGAGGCCTGCGGATCGCGGTGCCGCGGGGCGCGCTGATGCGCGACACGCTCGACCTGCTCGACGGCCTCGGGGTCGACACCGCCGAGGTTCGCGCGAACGACCGCAAGCTGCTGTTCGAGGACGCGGGGATCGTCACGATGCGCCCGTCCGACGTGCCGACCTACGTGGAGGCGGGCGCCGCCGACATCGGGATCACGGGCAAGGACGTGCTCGCCGAGCAGTCCGAGCGCGACGTGTACGAGCTGCTCGACCTCGGCTTCGGCCCCTGCCGGATGGTGTTCGCGACGATCGCCGGCGACGACCCGGCGGCAGAGGCGCTGCGCCGGCTCGGCGTGATGCGGATCGCGACCAAGTACCCGCGGATCGCCGCGCGCTACTTCGAGCGCACGGGTCGCCAGGCGGAGATCGTGGAGGTCAAGGGCTCCGTCGAGCTGGCGCCGCTGGCCGGGCTGGTGGAGGGGATCGTCGACCTCACCGCCACCGGCACGACGCTGCGCGAGAACGGCCTCGTGATCCGCGAGGAGATCGCGCCGTCGACCGCACGGCTGATCGCCAACCCGGTCGCGCACAAGCTCAAGGCGGCGGCGATCGACACGCTCGTGGAGCGCATCCGTGCGGCTTGAGTGCACGGTCGCGAACGCCCGCTCCGCGGCAGCACGCGTGCGCGGCGTCGTCGCCGGGATCGAACCGCAGGAGGTGACCGCGATCCTCGACGACGTGCGCGAGCGCGGGGACGCCGCGGTGCTCGAGCACGAGGCGCGCTTCGGCGGCGGCGGACCGCTGCGCGTGCCCGAAGAGGAGATCGCGGCTGCGGCCGACGCGCTCGACCCGGTCGTGCGGGCCGGCCTGAAGCGGGCGGCGGCGAACGTCCGCGCGGTCGCCGAGGCGGGCCTCGACCCCGACGCCGAGGTCGCGCTGCCAGAGGGGCAGACCGTGCGCCTGCGTGAGGTCGCGGTGCGGCGCGCGGCCGTGTACGCGCCCGGCGGCCGGCACCCGTACCCGTCGTCGGTGGTGATGGGCGCCGTCACGGCGCGCGCGGCGGGGGTCGACGAGGTCGTGCTCGCAGCGCCGCGGCATCCGGTGATCCTCGCCGCCGCCGCGCTGTGCGGCGTCGACGAGGTCTACGGCATGGGCGGGGCGCAGGCGATCGGCGCGCTCGCCTACGGGACCGAGACGGTCCGCCCGGTCGACGTGATCGTCGGCCCCGGGAGCCTGTGGGTCCAGGAGGCCAAGCGCCAGGTGTCGGGCCACGTCGGGATCGACGGCTTCGCCGGGCCGAGCGACCTCACCGTGATCTGCTCGGCGGGCGCCGACCCGGAGCCGCTGCGGCTGGACCTGCTCGCCCAGGCCGAGCACGGCGAGGGGTCGCTCGTGGTCGCGGTGAGCGACGACGCCGCGCTGCTCGACACGCTCGAGGACGTCGCCGTGGTCGTCCACGCGGCCGGCATGGACGCCGCGCTGGCATTCGCCGAGGCGCTGGCGCCCGAGCACCTGCAGCTCGCGGGCACCGCCGCGGAGGCGCTCGCCCCGCGCGTACGCAGCGCCGGCTGCCTGTTCGTCGGGATCGAGTCCGGCACCGCGTTCGGCGACTACGTCGCGGGTTCGAACCACACGCTGCCGACTGGCGGCGCCGCTCGTTTCGCCTCCGGGCTGTCGGCGCGCCACTTCCGCCGCCGCATGGCCGAGGTCCGCGTGGGGTCCGCCGCGGGCGTGCTGGCGCGCGCCGCCGCGCCGATCGCCCGCGCCGAGGGATTCGAGGTCCACGCCCGCTCGATGGAGATCCGGGAGAATCCGCCGCTCACATGACCCGCACCGCGCAGATCACCCGTAAGACCGCCGAGACCGACATCGCGCTCACCCTCGGGCTCGACGGCTCCGGCGCCGGCACCCGCACGACGGGCGTGGGCTTCCACGACCACATGCTCGACCTGCTCGCCCGCCACGGCCGGCTCGACCTCGAGGTCACGGTCACCGGCGACCTGCAGACCGGCGCCCACCACACGGTCGAGGACACGGGGATCGCGCTCGGCCAGGCGCTCGACGGCGCGCTCGGCGACCGCCGTGGGATCGTGCGCTACGGCCACGCGATCGTGCCGATGGACGAGGCGCGCGCACTGTGCGCGATCGACGTCTCCGGCCGCCCGTTCGCGTCGGTCGAAGGCTTCGACCGGCTGCCGGCGGGCGACATCGCGGGGTTCGAGCACGAGGTCGCGGAGGAGTTCTTCCGCGCGGTCGCGTCCGCGGCGCGGCTCACGCTGCACCTCGAGCTGCAGGCCGGCACGAACGCGCACCACATGATCGAGGCGTCGTTCAAGGCGTTCGCGCGTGCGCTGCGCGCCGCCGTGGCGGTCGATCCGACCGAGACCGGCGTCCCGTCGACCAAGGGCACGCTGACGTGATCGCGATCGTCGACTACGGCATGGGCAACCGGCGGAGCGTCGAGAAGGCGCTCGAGCACGTCGGCGCGCAGCCGCTGCTGACGACCGACCAGACGGCGATGCGCGCCGCCGACGGGCTCGTCGTGCCGGGCGTGGGTGCGTTCCCGGAGGCGATGCGGCGCCTGCGCGCCGCGGGCCTGGACGAGCTGATCCGCGAGCGCGCCGAGGCGGGCGTGCCCGTGCTCGGGCTGTGCCTGGGCATGCAGCTGCTGTTCGACTCCTCGACCGAGCACGAGGGCGCGACCGGCCTCGGGCTGCTGCCCGGCACGGTGACGGCGCTGCGTGCACCGCGGATCCCGCACATCGGCTGGAACCTCGTGACGTTCCGGCGTCCCTCGCCGCTCACCGAGGGGCTCGCCGAGGCGACCGCGTTCTACCACGTGCACTCGCTCGTGCCCGAGCCGGCGGTCGAGGACGACATCGTCGGGCTCGGCGACTACGGCGGCAGCTTCGTCTCGATCGTCGAGCGCGACAACGTGATGGGCGTCCAGTTCCACCCCGAGAAGTCGTCGCGCGACGGGCTCGCGCTGCTGCGGAACTTCGCCCGCCTGTGCTCGAAGGTCGCCGCGTGATCCTCTACCCGGCGATCGACATCATGGGCGGCCGGGCGGTCCGGCTCGTCCAGGGCCGCTTCGAGGACGCCACGACGTACCACGACGACCCGCTGGAGGCGGCGAAGAGCTGGGTCGGAGCGGGCGCGCGGTACCTGCACGTCGTCGATCTCGACGGCGCCAAGGACGGCGAGCCGCGGTCGATCGAGCACCTGCGCCGGATCGTCCAGGGCACCGGCGTGCCGGTCCAGTACGGCGGCGGGCTGCGCACGGTGGACGCGGTGCGCGACGCGCTGCGGGCGGGCGCCGAGCGCGCGATCGTCGGCACGGCGGCGTTCCGCGACGTCGACTTCCTCGACGAGATCCTCGCGACGTTCGGGTCGCGGATCATCGTGTCGGTCGACGTGCGCGACGGGTTCATCTCCACCGCCGGCTGGACCAAGACCACCGAGATGCCCGCGCCGGATGCGATCCGGCGCCTGATGGCGCGTGGCGTGGCCTCGTTCGTCTACACGAACGTCGATCGCGACGGCAAGCTGGAGGGACCCGACACCGAGGAGGTGCGCCAGGTCGCCGAGGCCGTCCGCGGCCGCTTCCTGTATTCGGGCGGGATCGGCCGGCGCGAGGACCTCGAGGCGCTCGCAGCGCTGCGCCAGGTCAACCTGTCCGGCGTGATCGTCGGGAAGGCGCTGTACGAGAAGCGCTTCACGATCGCCGAGGGCCAGGCCGCCCTCGACGGCGTGGCCTGATCGCTGACCTCGCGGGGGTGGAACTATTGGCGTCATGCCGACGCTGCTCGAGCGAGGCCCCACGCTCGAAGTCCTTGCGAGCGCGGTGACCGACGCCGCCGCGGGCCGCGGCTCGGTGGTGCTCGTGGCCGGCGAGGCGGGGATCGGCAAGACGTCCCTGGTGCGCGCGTTCGCGGCCGAGGCGGCCGAGCGGGCGCGGCTCCTGCCGGCGGCGTGCGACGACCTGATGGCTCCGCGCACGCTCGGCCCGCTGCGCGATGCCGCGGCCGGGAGCCTCGGCCCGCTGGCCGCCGCGCTGGCCGACGAAGAGCCGGTCGACGGCGTGTTCACCGCGCTGCTGGAGGAGCTCGCGGCGGAGCCGCCGAGCGTGCTCGTGGTCGAGGACATCCACTGGGCCGACGACGCCACGCTTGACGTGCTCGGCTACGCCGCGCGCCGGATCGAGCCGCTGCAGGCGGCGCTCGTGCTGACGTTCCGCGACGACGAGATCGACGCCCAGCATCCGCTCCAGCGGTTCCTGGGGATGCTCGTCGGCTGCCCGGTCCACCGGCTGGCGCTCGCACCGCTCTCGCGCGACGCGGTCCGCCGGCTGTGCGCGGGCACGGGCGCCGACGCCGAGGCGCTCCACCGCGTGACGCGCGGCAACCCGTTCTTCGTGACCGAGGCGCTGGCGTCCCCGCACGACGCCGTCCCGGTGACCGTCGTCGAGGCCGTGCTGGCGCGCGTCCAGCGGCTGGGCCCGGAGTGCCGCGAGGCGCTCGACCAGCTCGCCGTGGTGCCGTCGCGCGTCGGCCTCGACCTCGCCGCGCGGCTGCTCGGGCCGCGCTTCGATGCGCTGACGGAGGCCGAGCTCGCGGGCGTGCTCGAGATCCGCCCGGACAGCCTCGCGTTCCGTCACGAGCTCGCGCGCCGGGCGATCGAGCGCAGCCTGCCGGCGATCCGGCGGCGGGAGCTCAACGCGGCCGTCGTCCAGGCGCTGCGCGCCGAGCCGCGACCCGAGCGCGCCCGCGTGATGCACCACGCCGTCGAGGCGGGCGACGTCGACAGCATCCTGGCGGTCGGCCCGAGCGCCGCCCGCGAGGCGGCGCAGGCGGGCTCGCACCGGCAGGCGCTCGCGCAGTTCGAGTCCGTTCTCCCGCACATGCACGGGCTGCCCGCGCGCGAGCGCGCGCAGGTGCTGGACGCGTACGGGTGGGAGCTCTACAACGCGCACCGCTTCCGCGAGGCGGTCGCCGCCGGCCTCGAGGCGGCGTGGCTGTACGAGCAGG
Organism: uncultured Solirubrobacteraceae bacterium; assembly: GCA_963806395.1. GTDB lineage: Bacteria > Actinomycetota > Thermoleophilia > Solirubrobacterales > Solirubrobacteraceae > DASSUW01. The sequence continues at coordinate 157,328 of CAWDYI010000003.1, forward strand.
TCCGCGACCCGGTGGCGCTCGGGGAGTGCCTCACGCGAGTGTCGCGACACCTGTTCATGGCCGGCGAGACGGACGAGGCGCAGCACAGTGCGGAATGGGCGGTGACGATCCTGCAGCCGACCGGCAACGGCGCTGCGCTCGCGCACGCGTCGGTGTACGAGGGCGCGATCCTCGCGATCACCGACGAGCCGCAGCGCGCGGCCACGATCCTCACCTCGGCACGCGAGCTGGCGATCCGCGCCGACCGCCTGGACCTCGCCGCGCTGTCGCTGAACTACCTCGGCATGGCTCGCGTCGAGCTCGGCGATCCGGACGGCCTGCAGCTGCTGCGCCAGAGCATCATGGCGGCGGTCGACGCGCGCCAGTACGAGTACGCCGCGCGCGGCTACTGCAACCTGGCCGAGATGCTCTGCCGCAGCGGCGACCTCGACGAGCTCGACGCGTGCGTGCACGACGGGCTTCGCTTCGCCCGCGAGCGCGGCTTCTGGTCGCACGCCTACGGCCTCGAGCTGCACCGCTGCGTGGTGCTGGTCCGCCGTGGCCGGTGGGAGCCGGCGCTGGACGGCCTGCGTGCCCTCGTCGAGGGTGTGGACGACCCCGGCATGCTGTACGCCTACAGCGTTCCGTGGCTGGGGCGCCTGCTCGCCCGCCTGGGCGACGAGACCGCGCCGGAGCTGCTCGCCGCCGCATGGGAGCACGCCCGCCGCCAGCGACTGCTGATCGGCGTCGCCTACGCCGGTCTCGCGTATCTCGAGTGGGCGTGGCTCGCCGGTCGCACGGACGTGGCCCGCCAGGTCGGCTCGGTGCTCCTGCCGCGCACCGCGCATCCCGGCGCCGCGCCGTTCCGGGCGGAGCTGCTGCGCTACCTCGCTCGCGCGGGCGAGCCCGCCGGGCCGTTCGACGGCTGCCCCGAGCCGTGGGCCGCCGGCCTCCGCGGTGACTGGCGCGCGGCGGCGGCCGGGTGGGAGACCGCCGGCGATCCGTACGAGCGCGCGCTCGAGCTGGTCGAGTCCGGTGCGCCGGAGCCCACGCTGGAGGGTCTGCGCATCCTCGACGGGCTCGGCGCGGGCGCCGCGGCGGCGCACACCCGTAAGCGCCTGCGCGCGCTGGGCGTGACCGTGCCGCGGCGCCCGCGCAAGCAGGCCCGTGCCAATCCGGCCGGGCTGACCGAGCGCCAGCTGGCCGTGCTCGCTCTGGTGAACGAGGGGCTGACCAACGCCGAGATCGCCGACCGGCTCGTCGTCTCCGTGCGCACCGTCGACCACCACGTCGCCGCGGTGCTCTCGAAGCTGCGCGTGCGCTCGCGGCGGGAGGCGGCCGCCGCGGCGCACGCGCTGGGCCTCGACGTCTAGCTAGCTGACGTCGAGTCCGATGGTGTTGGGCTGCAGGCCCGATGTGTCGACGGTGTCGTCGCCCGCGAGCGTGTCGATCGCCAGCGCGTCGAGCAGCCCGTCGGAGTGGGAGACGTCGAGCTTCACGGGCAGCCCGGTGACGGTGAGCGAGCCGCTGACCACCGTCTTGCCGGTGATCTTGACCGCGTCGTCGCCGCTCGAGCCGGCGATCTCGATCCGGTCCGCCGCGGCGTCGCCGGTGGCGGTGATCGGGAGCGGCGCGAGGCTGGCGTGGATCTGCAGGACGCCGGCCGGGCGCACGTCGCCGATGCGGACGAGGTCGGCGCCGCCGCCGGCGATCGTGTCGAACATCTCGACGCCGTCGATGTCCATCACGATGTTCCCGACGTCGCGCGTGAGGCGCAGGCCGTCGCCGTCGCATGCGAAGTCGAACGTCTCCGCGTCGTTGCTCCCGAAGAAGAACATCCCGTCGAAGCCGGAGCCGGCGTCGACCTTGTCGCTGCCGTCGCCCGGGTTCCACGTGAAGCTGTCGGAGAAGGCGCCCATGTCGACGGTGTCGTCGCCCTTGCGGCCCTGGATGCTGTCGAACTCGTCGCCGCCGAGGAGGACGTCGTCGCCGGGGCTGCCGAACAACGTGTCCGTGTCGTCGCCGCCGTCGAGCGTGATCTCCATGGCGTCTGTGGATGCGCTGAGGAGATCGCTGCCGCGCAGGCCGTTCATCCGCAGCCGGTCCGTCGGCTCCGCGTTGGCCAGTTGCACGAACGTCGGCCCGAGGATGGCCACGTTGCCGCTGAACGCGGAGATCGAGTTCTGCTCCTGCTCGTCGGCGTCGTCGACGGTGTTGACGATCACGCGGTCGACCCTCCCGTCGGCGGCGCCGAGGTCGCTGTCGACCTGGAACACGTCCGTCTGCGAGAGGTCGTCGACGGTCAGGCGGTCGGCGCCGGCCAGCGCGGCGACATCGAGCTGCTCGACGTTGTCGAGCTCGATCGGCTCACTGCTGTCGCTCGACAGGCGGACGCGGTGACCGCGGGCCGACACATCGAACGTCTCGCTGTACGCGGAGCCCTCGAACGCGAGGATGTCGTTCCCGTCGCCGCCGTCGACGCGGATGCGTCGAACCGCCGGCGGCTGGGCTCGAAGTCGGTGACACCGTCGTCGCCGAAGTCGATCTCGAGCCTGCGGCCGGGCCGCAGCGCGATCTTGTCGTCCTCGCCGGTGGCGGTCAGGACGAGCGTGCGCTTCTCGATCCGGGCGCGGCCCGCCGTGGCGACCTCGACGAACTCGCGCGCGCCGTAGCGCGTGACCGCGCGCTTCACGTCGCCGCCGATCCGCTTGGCGAACGCGCGCGCCAGGTCGGCGTCGGCACGGTCGGCGACGAGCAGCAGGTGCCGGTCCTCGGTCACGGACCCGCCGAACAGCCGCTCCTGCGCGACCGGGTCGTCGAGCAGGCCGTTGCGCAGCGCCCGCGCCGTCACGTGCGGGACGTCGAGCTCGATCGCGTCGGCGTCGGGATCGCCGGGATGCAGGTGGTCGAAGGTCAGTACGGACTGCTGGAGGAAGCGGCGGCGGACCGTCTCGGCGATGTCGTGCAGCTCGTCGTCGCTGACGCGGTCGACGTCGAACCTGCGTGAGGTCTCGAACGTCGTGCCGCCGAGGTCGGACGAGAAGAACACGCCGTCCAGGAGCTCGGACCCGCGCGGGCGTCCGCCGCCGTCGTCGATGATGCGCGTGACCGTGCGGGCGAGGTGCCGCAGGCGCGTGCGCAGCCGCGGGTCGTCCTCGTCCGTGATCAGCGCCGTGTTGTTGGTGGCGAAGATCTAGGCGTCGGGTAGTCCGCCGCCATTGTGGGCCGCCGCGGCGGGGGCGGCGATCGCGCCCGCGAGCAACGCGAGCGCGAGACTGACATATCGAATCATCGGTGGTGCCTTTCGGGTTTGTGATCGCCCAGCGCGCCGGCAAGGCGAGCACGGGCGCGATAGAGGCGGCTCATCACGGTCCCGACCGGGATCCGCAACTCGTCGGCCGCTTCGGCGTAGGTCATGCCGACCAGGTCGACTGCCGCGACCACGTCGCGCATCGGCTCGGGTAGCGCCGCGACGGCGGCGTATACGTCGCGCGCCTCCGCGGCCTGCTCCGGGTTCCCCTGCGGGTCGCTCGTCGGGTGGTCCACGAGCTGCTCGTCGCTGACGAGCGCCGGCTTGCGCCGTTCGGCGCGCCGGTGGTCGTGGAGCACGTTGCGCAGCGTTCGCGCGAAGTAGTGGTAGGTGCTGCCGGTCTGGACCCGGCGAGGCCGGGCGAGCACCCGCGCGTACGTCTCCTGCGTAAGCTCCTCGGCGAGCTGCGGCGAGCCGCAGAGCGCGACCGCGAGGCGGTTGAGGCGCGGGAGATGAGCGGCGGCGGCGTGCGGGTCGAGCAACGACATGACCGCGGGACTGTCTCGGGGACGCACCCGCGCGCATCGGCAACCGACTACCTAACTTTGCTGGAGCGGTTACCTAGGCGACGCGTCGCCTGCGGGCTCAGAAGGGCCGCCGGTACCGTCTAGGAGCGGTGCATTACAAGCGCATCATCCCGTGCATGGACGTCGACGCCGGCCGCGTGGTCAAGGGCACGCGGTTCATCGACATCCGCGACGCAGGCGACCCGGTCGAGCTCGCCGCGCACTACGACGCGACAGGCGCCGACGAGCTCATCTTCCTCGACATCACCGCGACCTCGGACAAGCGGGCGACGGTGGTGGAGCTGGCCCGCCGTGCCGCGGACGAGGTGTTCGTGCCGTTCACGATCGGCGGCGGCGTGCGCGAGGTGGTCGACGCGCAGGCGGTGCTCGATGCGGGCGCCGACAAGGTGGCGGTGAACTCCGCAGCGGTCGCCCGGCCGGATCTCGTGTCCGAGATGGCGGACGTGTTCGGCGCTCAGTGCGTGGTCCTGGCGATCGACGCCAAGCGGCGCGACACCGGCGGGTTCGAGGTGTACGTCGCCGGCGGCCGGACTCCCACCGGCCGCGATGCCGTCGAGTGGGCGCACGAGGCCGTCGAGCGCGGGGCGGGGGAGATCATGCTCACCTCGATGGACCGCGACGGCACCAGCGACGGCTATGACCTCGAGCTGGTCCGCGCGATCGCCGGCGCGGTCGACGTGCCCGTGATCGCCTCGGGCGGAGCGGGCGAGCCTGCCCATCTCGTCGACGGCCTGGCCGCGGGCGCCGACGCGGTCCTGTGCGCGTCGATCTTCCACTACGGCCATTACACGATCCCCCAGGTGCGCGACGAACTGCGCGCTGCCGGCGTGCCGATGCGGCCGTAGGCGCGCGGTGGTTGAACGTCAACTGCGGCATTAAGGGAGGCGGGATCGGCCGCCGCGGCGGCTCCGTGGCGCCTTTTCGTCGAATAGCGACGAGAAAGCGCCAAGCAGCGCTACGTGGCGCCTTTGCCGCGCATATCGCGGTAAACGCGCCACGGACCACCGACCCGGCCGACACCCAGCCTCCCCACCCAGCGGGGTTGACGTTGGCGGGCCCGCCGTCGCCTAGTCGGAGCCCTGCCGGCGCTTCTTCTTGGCCGCGGCCTTCTTCTTCCGCTTCGCGGCCTTCTTCTTCTTGGCGGCCTGCTTCTTCTTCTTGGCGGCCTGCTTCTTCTTCTTGGCCGCGGCCTTCTTCTTGGCGGCCTTCTTCTTGTGCTTCGCCCCCTGGGCCTTCCGCTTCTCCGCTCTGGCCGCCTTGCGCTTCTTCATCTTCGCGGCGCGCCGCTCCTTGGCCTTGCGCACTTCGGCGACGGTGATCGGCTCGAAGGCCGCCACCGACGAGAAGCCGGTCACGTAGATCGTCTGGCCGTCGGACACGACCGGATTGAACGCGCCGCGCTCGCTCGACCACGCCCGCTTGCCGCTCTTGACCCAGAGCGCGCTGGTGTTCCGGTGACCCCAGTTGGAGTAGTAGACGAGGTCGCCGACGACCGTCGCGGCGCCGGAGATCTTGCCGCCGTCGCGGAACGCCCAGCGCGTGCCGCCGGTGCGGGCGTCGAGCGCGTAGAAGGTGCCGTCGTAGCTGCCGAAGTACACGGTCGGCTTGGTCCCCGGGACCGAGGCGACTGCTGCCGAGGCGTACACGTAGGAGCCCGTCTTGCGACGCCAGGCGAGCTTGCCGCTGGCGGCCGAGAACGAGTACATGTTGCCGTCGGTGTTGCCGATGTAGACACGCCCGAACGCGACGGCCGGGGTGGCGTAGAAGTTGCCGGCGGACAGGCCGAACGTGGCACCGCTCGTCCCGACGTGCCACACCTGCTTGCCGGTCCGCTGCTTGATCGCGTAGACGTGGCCGCCGTAGGTGCCGAAGTAGAGCGTGCCGTCGTTGAGCGCGAGGCCGCCCTTGGCCGCACCGCCCGCCTGGAACTTCCACTGCACGCTCCCGTCGTCCGTCCGCATCGAGTAGACGGCCCCGTTCTCGGTGCCGAAGTACACGCGGCGGTCGACGACCATCGGCGAGGACTCCGAGCGGCTCGCGAGCGGCTTCGACCAGGACACCTTGCCGCTCTTTGCCCAGATCGCAGCCACGCGCCCGGCGCGCACGCCCTTGCTGCGCTCGAGGATCGTGACGTAGATCTTCTTGTCCCCGTACGCCGGCGAGGAGGCCGCCAGGTAGCCCATGTCCCGCATCCAGACGCGCTTGCCGGTGGTGCGGTTCAGGGCGACGACGACGCCGTCGTTGCGCGTCGTGAACATCCGGTCGCCGACGATGATCGGCGGGAACTCGAGCAACGAGTGGCCGCTCCAGCTCCAGCGGCGCCTGAACGGCGGGCGGACCGATTTCTCGGCCGGTAGATAGCGCCGCCGGTCACGCGAGAGGCCGTACTGCGCCCACTGGAAGCCGGCCAGCGGATCGGCCTTCTTCTTGCGCTTCGTCGCCGGCGTCGGCGTAGGGGTCGGCGCGAGCGTCTGCTCGGGTTCGGCGCGGAACTCGACATCAGGGTTGAACACGTCACCCGGGCGGGTGAGCGCGAACACCGCGGCGGCGCTCACGAGCACCGCCACAACCGCCCCGATGGCGATGACGATCCGCCGCCGGTACCAGGGTGGTCGGTCCGACGACATGCGCCCAAGAGGGTAGCTACCGGCAAGATGCCCGCAGTGGACATGCTCGAACGCCTCGGTAGGCCACCCGCCGTCGCCGCGCTGGACGGCGAGGACGCCGTGTACGTGGTCGGTGGCGCCGTCCGTGACCTCCTGCTGGACCGCGAGCCGCGCGAGCTGGACTTCGTGGTCGAGGGCGATGCGGTGGCGGTCGCGCGCCGCGCCGCAGAGCGCCTGGGCGGCCGCGTGACGGTGCACGAGCGGTTCGGGACCGCGACGGTGGAGGCGCCGGAAGCGACGTTCGACCTCGCCGGCGCGCGCCGGGAGCGGTACGAGCGGCCCGGGGCCCTGCCGGACGTGGAGCTCGGCGCGTCGCTGCGTGAGGATCTCGCGCGGCGGGATTTCACGGTCAACGCGATCGCGCTGCACCTCGCCGACGGCGAGCTGTTCTGGTACCCGGGTGCCGAGGAGGATCTGCGCTCCGGCCGGCTGCGGGTGCTGCACGACGGCTCGTTCCGCGACGACCCGACGCGCCTGCTGCGGCTGGTGCGCTACGGCGCCCGGCTCGGGTTCGAGCCGGAGCCGCACACCGACGACCTGGCGGCGCAGGCCGTGGCGGATGGTGCGCCGGCCACCGTCACGGGCCCCCGGCTGGGCGCCGAGGTCCGGCTGCTGCTGCAGGAGCCGCTGCCCGACGCGCTCGCCGCGCTCGAGCGCCACGGGATCGGCGCCGCCGTGCTCGGGGCCGGCTTCGCCGTGGTCCGGGAGCGCGTCATGACGGCGATCGACCTCACCCCTCCGGATGCGAGCGCCGCGCTGGCGGCGCTCGCGGCGACGCTGGTCGGGGAGCCGGGACTCGGCGCCACGCTCGACCGCCTCGGCTTCCCCGGCCCCGAGCGCGACACCGTCGCCGCCGCGGCGACGCGCGCCGAACCGCTGGCACGCGCGCTGAACGACGCGAGCGACGACGCCGGGCTGTGGCGCGCGCTTCGCGCGCAGGCGCCCGAGTCGGTCGCGGTCGCAGCCGCCTCCGGCGGTAACCCCGAGGCTGCGCGCCGCTGGCTCGGCGACGTCCGCCACCGCAGGCTTGCGATCACCGGCGACGACTTCGTCGCGGCCGGGCTGGCCGGGCCGCCGGTCGGCGCTGCGCTCGACGCCGCAACGAAGGCGATGCTCGAAGGCCGGGCGCAGACGCGCGAGGCGCAGCTCGCCGCCGGCCTGGAGGCGGCCGGCGCCTAGCATTCACGTCGATGGCGACCGCCACGCTTCCCGAGCTGCGCGCGCCCTTCCGCTGGGAGGGCGAGCACATCGCGGCCGCCCTGCCGGGCGCTCGCGCGCTGTTCACGACGCGCCGCGGCGGCGTCTCCAGCGGCGCGTTCGCCTCGCTCAACCTGGGGCGCCTGACGGCAGACGACGACGCCAACGTGGACGAGAATCGCGCCCGCGTGGCGGCCGCCACCGGCTGCCCGCGCGAGCGCTTCCTCTACGGCCGCCAGGTGCATGGCGCGACCGTCCGGCGTGCCACCGAGCCGCCCGGGCCGGCGCGCCCGCCTGCGGAGGAGGATGGCCAGGCGACAGCGCTCACAGGCCACCCCGCACTCGTCTTCACGGCCGACTGCACACCCGTGCTGCTCGCCGCCGACAACGCCGTCGCGGCGCTGCACGCCGGCTGGCGCGGCGCGGCCGCCGGCATCGTGAAGGACGGCGTGGCCGCGCTGCGCGACTGCGGCGGGAGCGGCCCCGTGACCGCGCTGATCGGACCTGGCGCCCGCGGCTGCTGCTACGAGGTCGGCGAGGAGGTCCACGCCGCGTTCCCGGGCCATGACGCCCGCCGCGGCGAGCGCAATCTCGAGCTCCCGGCGATCCTGCGCGCGCAGCTCGGCGCTGCCGGGGTCGCGACGGTGCACGACGTCGGGGTCTGCACGATGTGCTGGTTCGGACTGTTCTTCTCCCACCGCCGCGACGGCGGCGTCACCGGCCGCCAGGCAGGGGTCGCATGGCGGGTCTGATCACGGGCATCGACGCCGGCCGCGTGCGCGAGAACCTCGCCCGCGTCCGCGAGGAGCTGCCGGACGGGGTGGAGGTGCTCGCGGCCGTCAAGTACGTGCCGCTGGAGGAGATGGGACGCTCGCCGAGGCCGGGATCACGCTCGTGGGCGAGAACCGTGCGCAGGAGCTGGAGGCGAAGGCCGCGGCCTATCCCGGGGCGTTCCGCTGGCACTTCATCGGCCAGCTCCAGAGCCGCAAGGTCAAGCAGATCCTCCCGCACGTGGAGCTGATCCACTCGGTGGCGTCGGACTCCGCACTCGGCCAGTTGGAGCGCCACGGCACGCCGGAGACGGAGATCCTCGTCGAGGTCAACGTCGCGGGAGAGGAGGGCAAGGCGGGTGTCGCCCCGGCCGAGCTGAGCGCATTCATCGCCCGATGCCCGGTGCGCGTCGCCGGCCTGATGACGATGCCGCCGTTCACCGAGGACCCGGAGGCCAGCCGCCCCGCGTTCGCGGCGCTGCGCGAGCTCGCGCGCGAGCACGATCTGCGCCATCTCTCGATGGGTACGTCGCAGGACTACCGGGTCGCGGCGGACGAGGGCGCGACGATCGTGCGCCTCGGCACAAGCTTGTACGCGTAAACTGCCCGCAAGCAGGGAATCCACGCTCTGCCGCGAACCCAATCCAGCGCATGGCCTTCCGCGACACCTGGCACCGCACGCTCGTCTACTTCGGCCTCGCCGAGGACCGCGACGCGTACGACGACGAGCCGACCGATCACCGCGAGCCCGAGGAAGAGCTCGAGAGCCGCTACCGCGAGCGGCCGAACGTCCGGCGACTGTCGTCGCGTCGCCGCCGCGACGACATCGACGACATCTTCGCCGACGACGCTCCGTCCGAGCGCGGCACGGCGACCTTGCGCTCGGTCGGCCCGCCCGGCTCATCGCGTCCCGGCAACGGCCGAGGAGACGTCCGTGTGCACCTCGTGATCCCCAAGTCCTTCAACGACGCCCAGGACGTGGCGGACAAGTTCAAGGACCAGATCCCCGTGATCCTCAACCTCCAGGGGTCGGACACCGACCTCTCCAAGCGCCTGATCGACTTCGGGTCCGGGCTCACGTACGCGCTCGACGGCGGCATGCAGCGGATCGCCGACAAGGTGTTCCTGCTCACCCCGCGCAACGTCGAGGTGTCGGCCGAAGAGCGCGCCCGGCTGATCGAAAAGGGCTTCTTCAACCAGAGCTGATCCGCCCGCGACCGTATGCTGTCCGGCCATGCAGGTCGGCTTCATCGGCTCGGGAAACATGGCGCGGGCACTTGCCCGCGGCTGGGGCGATCCCGTGTTGTGCACCGACTCCGGCTCAGGCCGCGCGCAGGCGCTGGTGTCCGAGCTCGGCGGTGAGGCCGTGGCGTCGAACCGAGAGCTGGCCGAGCGGGCCGACGTCGTGATCCTCGCGCACAAGCCGGCACAGCTCGCCGAGGTCGCCTGGGAGGCCGCCGGCGCGGCCAAGGCGGTGGTCTCGCTGCTGGCGCGCACGCCACAGGCCGACGTGCGCTCGGCGTACCCGGGCGTCCCGGTGTTCCGGATCGAGCCGAACACGGCGGTGGAGATCCGCCGCGGCGTGCTCGCGTTCGCCGAGCCCGAGCCGCAGGCCGACGAAGAGCTTCGCGGCCAGGTCCGCGACCTGTTCGCGCGCGTGGGGACGGTCGTCGACGTCCCCGAGCGCCTGATGTCGGTCGCCGGCGGCTGCTCCGGCGTCGGGCCGGCCTACTGGGCGCTGCTCGTGGAGGCCCAGGTCGACGCCGCCGTCAAGCGCGGGATGCCGGCCGCGCTCGCGACGGAGCTCGTCACCGAGACGATGGCCGGCTCGGCCGAGCTGGTGCGTGCGCGCGGCGGCGACACGCTCGCCGTGCGGCGCGAGGTCGCCTCTCCGGGCGGCACGACGGCGCGCGGCCTGGCGGCGCTCGAGCGCGGCGGCGTGCGCACGGCGTTCTCGAACGCGATGGACGACGTGGTGGGCGGCTGACGTGGAGGTCCGCGAGCAGATCGCCGAGTTCCTGAGCGCCCTGATCTGGGTCTACGTGATCATCCTGATCGCCTGGATCGTGGTCCAGTTCGTGTTCTCGATGGGGGCGCGGGTGCCGTACTCGCGTGCGCTGAATGCGGTGCTCGACTTCCTGCGCGACGTCAGTGAGCCCTACCTGCGCATCTTCCGCCGGCTGCCGCTGCGCATCGGCCCGCTCGACCTGAGCCCGATCGTGGCGATCTTCGCGCTGCGGATCGTCGGCGGCATCATCGTCGGCCTGATCGATCCGTGACGCCTGCAGTCCGCGTGGCTGTGGTGGCCGCCGCGACGGTCGTGGCCGACCAGGCCGTAAAGGCGCTGGTGCGCTCCACGATCGACCGCACCGAGGAGATCGACCTGATCCTCGGGATCCATCTCGTGAACGTGCGCAACCGGGGGATCGCGTTCGGGATGCTCTCCGGCGGCGGCGCGCTGCTCGTGATCTTCGCGGTCGCGGCGCTGGCCGCCCTGCTCGTGTTCTTCCTCCGGCACCGCGAACGGCCGCTCGTGTGGCTGCCGACCGGCCTGCTGATCGGTGGCGCGACGGGCAACCTGATCGACCGCACGCGCGAGGGTGCGGTGACGGACTTCTTCGATCTGCCGTACTGGCCGGCGTTCAACGTCGCCGACGTCGCGATCACGTTCGGGGTACTGACGCTGCTCTACGTATTGGAGGGCCCGCCGCGTCATGGAGGCAGGTGACCGCGAGCTGGTGGTCGGGGCCGACGCGGCCGGGCAGCGGCTGGACGTGTTCCTGGCGGCCACGGCCGGATCGCGCGCGGCGGCGCAGCGGCTGATCGACGCCGGCCTGGTCCTGGTCGACGGCGCCCCGAAGCCGAAGCGCCACTCCGTGACGGCCGGTGAGCGGATCGCCGTCCGGGCCGCTCCGGCGACGCCCGAGCGGGAGATGCCGGAGGCGGCCTACGACGTCGTCTATGAGGACGACCACCTGCTGATCGTCGACAAGCCGGCCGGCGTGGTAGTGCATCCGGCGCGCGGGCACGCGTCCGGCACGCTCGTCCAGGCGCTGGCGGGCCGCGCGGTCGGCGGCGACGATCCGAACCGCACCGGGATCGTGCACCGCCTCGACCGCGACACGTCCGGGCTGCTCGTGGTGGCACGCAGCGAGGAGGCCCACAAGGCGCTCAAGGCGATGCTGAAGGAGCGCCGGATCACGCGCGAGTACCTCGCGCTGGTCGAGGGCCGGCCGGCGGCGCGCGCCGGCACGATCGACGCTCCGCTGGGCCGTGACCGGCGCGTACGCACCCGGATCTCGACCGACACGGACGACGCGCGGGACGCGGTGACGCACTTCGAGACCGAGCGGACGTTCGAGCGTCACACGCTCCTGCGGGTGCGGCTCGAGACCGGTCGCACGCACCAGATCCGCGCCCACCTGAAGGCGATCGGCAACCCGGTCGCCGGTGACCCGGAGTACGGCCACGCGGGCGGGCTCGGCCTGGAACGCCAGTTCCTGCACGCCGAGCGACTGGCGTTCGAGCACCCGCTGACGGGGGCCGCCATCGACGTGCGGTCGCCTTTACCGGCCGATCTAACTAAGGCGCTCGCACGAGCTCGCGAGAGCGAGTAAGCCGCATTCGGCGTCTGGCTGAAGCGGGCCGGTCCACCGGAGTAGGGGAAGGGAGGGCCGGCCCGCAAACACGTAAACGCGGCTCTCCGGAAAAACTCGCCTAAACTGATGGGCAATCCATCAATCGACCCCGGGCGACCTCTTGCTGTCGACCCCGAGGCCGCGGCCCTGCCCGGCGAACCGATCGCCGGGTCCGCACGCCTCGTATCCGCCCGGGCTGCTGTTCACAACGACATAAGGGAGCAATTCCGTGGCTCAAGTGGGAATCCGAGAGCTGCTGGAGGCCGGCGTGCACTTCGGCCACCAGACACGCCGCTGGAACCCGAAGATGCGCCGCTTCATCCATGGCGAGCGCGGCGGGATCTACATCATCGATCTGCTGAAGACCGAGGCGCTGCTCGCGCAGGCCCAGCAGTTCGCGTCCGAGATCGCCCATCGTGGCGGCACCGTGCTCTTCGTGGGCACCAAGAAGCAGGCTCGTGACGGCATCAAGGACATTGCCGAGGCAGCCGGGATGCCGTACGTCAACCACCGCTGGCTCGGTGGCCTGCTGACGAACTTCCAGACGATCTCGCTGCGCATCAAGCGACTGCACGACCTCGAGCGCTACGCGTCCGAGGGCCAGCTGGCGCTGTTGCCGACGCGCGAGCGTCTGTCCGCGGAGGCCGACCTGCTGAAGCTGCAGGCCAACCTCGGCGGCGTGAAGAACATGCAGCGCGTGCCCGACGCGATGTTCGTCGTCGACCTCAAGACCGAGCTGATCGCCGTCCGCGAGGCCCAGCGCCTGCGGATCCCGATCATCGGGCTCGTGGACACCAACTGCGACCCCGACGGCATCGACTACGTGGTGCCGGGCAACGACGACGCGATCCGCGCCTGCAACGTCATCACCCGCGCGATCGGCGACGTCGTCGCCGAGGGCCGCACCCGCTTCCGCACGGAGGAGGAGCGCGCGCGCCTCGAGGCCGAGGAGCAGGCCCGCCGCGAGGCGGAGGAGCGCGCCCGCCAGGAGGCCGAGGCACAGGCCCGTCGCGAGGCCGAGGAGCGTGCCGCCGCCGAGGCGGCGCAGGCCGCCGCCGAGCCCGCCGAGGCTGCGGCAGCGCCGGCCGCGCCCGCGGCCGCGCCTGCCGAGGCCGCCGCGGAGGCGTCGCCCGCGCCTGCCGCGGAGGCGCCCCCTGCGGCGGCCACCGCACCCGCTGCGGAGGCGCCGGCTGAGGCCGCGCCTGCGGCTGAGGCGCCGGCTGAGACCGCGCCGGCTGAGGCGCCGGCTGAGGCCGCGCCTGCGGCTGAGGCGCCGGCTGAGGCCGCGCCTGCGGCTGAGGCGCCGGCTGAGACCGCGCCTGCGGTTGAGGCGCCGGCTGAGGCTGCGCCTGCGGCTGAGGCGCCGGCTGAGGCTGCGCCTGCGGCAGAGGCGCCGGCTGAGGCTGCGCCTGCGGCAGAGGCGCCGGCTGAGGCTGCGCCCGCGGCTGAGGCGGCGCCGGCGGCGGAGGCTGCGCCTGAGGCGCCGGCCGAGCCCGCGGCTGAGGCTGCGCCCGAGGCGCCGGCCGAGCCCGCCGCCGAGGCGGAGCCGCCGAAGAAGAAGCGCGCCCCGCGCCGCAAGAAGGCCAAGGAAGACGCGCCGCCCGCCGACGACAAGGCCAAGGAAACCGAGGAGACCAAGTCGTGAGCATCCCCGCTTCCCTGGTCAAGGAGCTGCGCGACCGCACCGGCGCGGGCATGATGGACTGCAAGAAGGCGCTCGAGGAGACGGGCGGCGACCTGGACAAGGCCGTCGAGCTGCTGCGCGTCCGCCTCGGCGACAAGGCGCTCAAGGTCGGCGGCCGTGAGGCCACCGAGGGCACCGTCGCGTCCTACATCCACTCCGGCGGCCAGGTCGGCGTGCTCGTCGAGGTCGACTGCAACACCGACTTCGTCGCCCGCAACGACGACTTCCAGGCCTTCGCCCGTGACATCGCGATGCACGTCGCCGCCTCGCCGACCACCAGGTACGTCTCCGAGGACGAGATTCCCGAGGACGACAAGCAGGCCGAGCTGCGGGTCTTCGAGCAGCAGGCGGCCGACAAGCCCGAGAACATCCGCGCGAAGATCGCCGAGGGCAAGCTGCGCAAGTGGATGGAGGAGGTCGTGCTGCTCAACCAGCAGCACGTCAACCTCGACAAGTACGAGGGCAAGACGATCGAGCAGCTGCGCGTCGAGCTCGCCGGCACGACGGGCGAGAACGTCGTGATCCGGCGGTTCGCGCGTTTCCAGGTCGGAGCGTGACGGAGCAGCCCGCCTTCAAGCGGATCCTCGTGAAGCTGTCAGGCGAGGCGCTGATGGGCGACCTCGAGTTCGGCACCGACGCCGACACGCTGACCGCGATCGCCAGGCAGCTCAAGAGCGTGCACGACCGCGGTGTGGAGATCGCGGTCGTGCTCGGCGCTGGCAACATCTATCGCGGCCTTGAAGGCGCTGCCGCCGGCATGGACCGCGCGACCGCGGACTACATGGGGATGCTCGCGATCGTGCTGAACGCGCTCACGCTCCAGGACGCGCTCGAGAAGGAGGGCGTCCACACCCGCGTGCAGTCGGCGATCACGATCTCCGAGGTCGCCGAGCCGTACATCCGCCGCCGCGCGATGCGCCACCTCGAGAAGGGCCGCGTCGTGATCTTCGCTGCGGGCACCGGCAACCCGTTCTTCACCTCCGACACCGCCGCCGCGCTGCGCGCGCTCGAGATGCACGCGGAGGTGATCCTGATGGCCAAGAACGGCGTCGAGGGCGTCTACACGTCCGACCCGAACAAGGACCCGAACGCCGAGTTCATCCCCGAGATCACCGCGCGCGAGGCGCTCCAGCGCGACCTCAAGGTGATGGACGCCACCGCGCTCACGCTGTGCATGGAAGGCGAGATGCCGATCTACGTCTTCAACATGAACGACGACTCGAACATCGACCGGATAGTCTGCGGCGAACGGGTGGGAACGCTCGTGAAACCGTCATGATCGACGACCTTCTCAAAGACGCCCGGGAGCACATGAACAAGTCCGTGGACGCGACCCGGACGAAGTTCGGGTCGGTGCGCACGGGCCGCGCCTCGCCGGCGCTCCTGGACCGCATCAACGTCGACTACTACGGCTCGCAGACGCCGCTCAAGCAGCTCGCGACCGTGTCTGCGCCGGAGGCGCGGCTGCTGACCGTGCAGCCGTACGACAAGACCTCGATGAAGAACATCGAGCGGGCGATCCTGGAGTCCGACATCGGGCTCACGCCGAACAACGACGGCGCCATCATCCGCCTGCAGATCCCCGAGCTCACCGAGGAGCGCCGCAAGGAGCTGGTGAAGGTCGTCCGCACGATCGCCGAGGAAGGCCGTGTGGCGATCCGCAACATCCGGCGCGACGTCATGCACGACCTGCGCGAGCTGCGCGACGCCGGCGAGACCGGCACCGACGACGAGCACCGCGCCGAGGAGGCGCTCCAGAAGGTCACCGACGAGAAGATCCAGGAGCTCGACGCGGTCCTCAAGGCCAAGGAAGAAGAGATCCTCGAGGTGTGAGCGCCTCGTACGTCGCCATCATCACGGATGGCAACGGACGCTGGGCCCGGCAGCGGGGCCTGCCCGTTGAGGAGGGCCACCGTGCCGGAGCCGACGCCGTCAAGGCCCGCCTCCGTGACGCCGTCGACCTCGGCGTCCGCGAGCTGACCGTCTACTCGTTCTCGACCGAGAACTGGTCGCGCTCGCCCGAGGAGGTGGCCGCGCTTATGGGCCTGTTCTCCGAGCGGATCCTCGCCGAGACGCCCGAGCTCGACGACGAGGGCGTGCGGATGCGCTTCATCGGCCGCCGCGACGGTGTACTGGCCGAGCTGCTCGAGCAGATGGACTGGGCGGAGCAGAAGACCAACGCCAACGACCGGATCACGCTGTTCGTGGCGTTCAACTACGGCGGCAGGGCCGAGATCGTCGACGCGGCGCGCGCCTTCACCGGCTCGACCGAGGAGGAGTTCCGGGCGCTGCTGTACGCGCCGGAGATGCACGACCCCGACCTGATCATCCGGACCAGCGGCGAGCAGCGGCTCTCCAACTACCTGCTGTGGCAGTCCGCGTACTCGGAGCTGCACTTCACCGAGGTCCTGTGGCCGGACTTCTCACGCGAGGACTTCGAGGCTGCGCTCGGCGAGTTCGAGGTGCGGCGGCGGCGGTTCGGCGGGCGATGAGCTCGCGCGGCGGCAGGCGTTCGCGAACTCGCGGGCGACAGCGCCGTAACGCCGGGTCGGACCTGATGCTGCGGGTGCTGGTGGCGATCCCCGCGATCGCCTACGCGATCTTCATCATCGCCTCCGGCGGCTGGATCTTCACGATCGGCATCCTCGTGCTCGGGTTCGTGTGCCTGCACGAGCTGTTCCGCCTGTACGAGCCGGTGCGGCCGATCAAGCTGGCCGCGTTCCTGGCACTCACCGGGTTCGCGGTCGCCGCCCAGGAGGGGAGCGAGCGTCAGGTGCTGCTCGCGCTCGTGGCGTTCATCCCGGTGATGTTCCTGCTCGGCATGGCCGTGCCGCGGAGCGAGGGACCGTCGCTGACCGCGGCGATGTCGCTCACGACGTTCGGCGTGGTGTGGGTGGGGATGGCGATCGCCCACGCCATTCTGCTGCGCGGCCTGCCGCATGGCGACGGGATCGTCGTCGACGTCCTCGTCGGCACCTTCCTCGGCGACACGGGCGCGTACCTCGGCGGCCGCGCGTTCGGAACGCGCCCGCTGTCGCCGCGCATCTCGCCGAACAAGACCGTCGAGGGCCTGGTGATCGGCTTCCTGACCGCGGTGCTGTTCACCTGGGCGGCGGGCCTGTACCAGGACTGGCTGAGCGGGGTGGACGCGCTGATCCTCGGCGCGGCGGTCGGCGCCGTGGCGCCGCTCGGCGACCTGCTCGAGTCGGCGGTCAAGCGCGACGCGGGCGCGAAGGACGCCGGCACGCTGTTCGGAGCGCACGGCGGCGCGCTCGACCGGCTCGACGCCGCCTTCTTCACGCTCGTTGCCGGCTACTACGTGTGGCTGGCGCTGCTCTAGTCGCGACGCAGGTTGTGCGCGCGTGGTAAGGCTTGCGCATGGGGGATGACGACCGCAGCACCGAGGACGACCACACCGACCGCCAGATGGCCGAGCTGCTGCAGGAGCTGCGCGTGGCCCTGCCCGGCGTGCAGATCCTGTTCGCGTTCCTGCTCACCGTGCCGTTCGCGCAGGGGTTCACGCGCGTGACCGACTTCCAGCGCGACCTGTTCTTCGCCGTCCTGCTGGCCACGGCGGCGTCGACCGCCTGCTTCATCGCCCCGACGGCGACGCACCGCCTGCGCTTCCATCACCGCGACCGGGCGTACATCGTCGAGTCCTCGAACCGCATGCTGATCCTGGGGCTCGGCTTCCTCTCGCTGGCGATCACCGGCGCCGTGACGCTGATCACCGACTACATGTTCGGGCTCGACAGCCACTGGTACTGGCCGCTGCTGGTGGCTCTGATGATCGTGGGCCTGTGGTTCGTTCGCCCGCTCATACGGCACATTCGCGGCGTTTCATCCGGGCCTTAGCTGAGCGTTGCCACAATGGGTCGCTGATGAAGCGGCTCCTGATCCTGGGATCGACCGGCTCGATCGGCACGCAGGCGCTCGACGTGATCGCGCGCGCGCCGGGCGAGTTCGAGATCGTCGGCCTGTCCGCGGGCACGGCGTACGAGCCGCTGATCGAGCAGGCGCGCGCACACGGCGTGCGCCGGATCGCGCTGTCGGACCGCGACGCGGCGGCGCGCGCCGCGGAGGCCTGGACTGACGGGGAAGTGTTCCGCGGGCCGGAGGGCCTGGTGGAGCTCGTGGCCGGGTCGGACGCCGACCTGGTCCTGAACGCGATCGTCGGCTCGGCCGGGCTGGGGCCAACGATCGTGGCGCTGACGGAGGGCATCGACCTCGCGCTGGCCAACAAGGAGTCGCTGGTGGTCGGCGGCGACCTGGTGATGGCGCTTGCGGAGGCCACCGGCGCGCAGATCATCCCGGTGGACTCCGAGCATTCGGCGCTGCACCAGTTGATCGCGGCCGAGCACGGCCGCGTGGGGACGATCGACCGGCTCGTGCTGACGGCCTCCGGCGGCCCGTTCCGCGGCCGCTCGAAGGCGGAGCTCGACGCCGTCACGATCGAGGAGGCGCTGGAGCACCCGACCTGGGCGATGGGCGGCAAGATCACGATCGACTCGGCGACGCTGATGAACAAGGGCCTCGAGGTGATCGAGGCCCACCACCTGTTCGGCACGCCCTACGCCGGGATCGACGTCGTCGTCCATCCACAATCGATCGTCCACGCGCTCGTCGCGTTCAACGACGGCGCCGCGCTCGCCCACCTCGGCCATCCGGACATGCGCGTGCCGATCGCCTACGCGCTGCACCATCCGGACCGTGTCGACGTGCCGGTGCGGACGCTGGACCTCGCCGAGATCGGCTCGCTGACGTTCGAGCCGCCGGACGAGGAGGCGTTCCCGTGCCTGCGCCTGGCGCGCGAGGCGGCGAAGGCGGGCGGCACCGGGCCATGCGTGCTCAATGCCGCCAACGAGATCGCCGTGCACGCGTTCCTGGGAGGCCGGCTGGCCTTCATGGGCATCCCGGCCGTGATCGAGCGCACGCTCGAGCGCGTCGGCGCGAGCGGCGTGCACAGCTTCGACTCGCTGTACGACGCTGACGCGCAGGCGCGCACCGTCGCGGGCGAGCTGGTGAGCGTGTACGCATGAGCTTCGTGCTGGCCTTCCTCGGCTTCGCCGCGCTGATCATCCTGCACGAGCTCGGCCACTTCACGGCCGCCAAGGCAGTCGGCATGCGTGTCGAGCGCTTCTCGCTGTTCTTCCCGCCGCTGGTCGCGCGCTACAAGCGCGGCGAGACCGAGTACGCGATCGGGGCGATCCCGCTCGGGGGCTACGTGAAGATCACCGGCATGAACCCGGCGGAGGAGATCCCGCCGGAGGTCGTGCATCGCGCGTACTACCGCCAGCCGGTGTGGAAGCGGATCGTCGTGATCTCCGCGGGCCCGGCCGTGAACATCCTGCTGGCGTTCGTGATCCTGTGGGTGCTCCTGTGGGCCAACGGGGTCGGCGAGCCGACGAACCGGATCAGCAACGTGACGACGCCGCCCGCGCTCGGTCAGCTGGCGCCGGGCGACCGGATCGTCGCGGTGGACGGCGTGCGCGGCGACTTCGCGACGCTGAAGGAGCAGATCGCCTCGCACCGCTGCAAGGGTGAGCAGAAGGACGGCTGCGCCGCCGCCACGCCGGCGACGATCGTCGTCTCGCTGCGCGGCGAGGAGCGCACCGTGCGGCTGGCGCCCGTCTACAACGCCACCCAGGACGACATGCTCGTCGGCTTCCAGGTCGACTCGAGAACCGTGCCCGTCGGCCCCGTCGAGGCTGCGGACCGGTCGATCTCCGGGATGTGGTTCTTCACGACCAAGACCGTCGAGACGATCGCCGGCATCTTCCAGGCCGAGAAGCGCAAGGAGCTCTCCGGCGTGGTCGGGTCCTACGAGGTGACGCGCCAGACGATCGAGCTCGACGCCCAGCGCGCGCTGTACCTGCTCGCGATCATCTCCCTGTCGCTCGCCGTGATCAACCTGTTCCCGTTCCTGCCGCTCGACGGCGGGCACATCTTCTGGGCGCTGGCGGAGAAGGTCCGCGGCCGCGCGATCCCGTTCAGCGTGATGGAGCGGGCCGGATTCGTGGGCTTCGTGCTCGTGATCGCGCTGTTCATGATCGGGCTCACGAACGACGTCGGGAGACTCACGGGGGACGGTTTCGGGGTCAGGTAGTGTGCTCCCATGGAGGAGCAAACCCTGCGCCGCGCCGTCGCCTCAACGGCCGCGGCCACCATCGCTGAAGCGTTCCGGATCACGGTCGAGGAGCATCCTGACCGCGTGGCGGTGCGGACCAAGGACGACGAGGTCTCGCACACATGGAGCGAGCTCCGCGATCGCTCGGACGCGCTCGCGGGCGGCCTGGCGAAGCTCGGTGTGCGGCGCGGCCACACCGTCGCGCTGATGCTCGGCAACCGGCCTGAGTTCCACGTCGCGGACCTGGCGGCGATGACACTCGGCGCCACGCCGTTCTCGATCTACGCCACCTTCTCGCCCGAGCAGATCGCCCACGTGGTCGGCGACGCAGGGGCGAAGGTCGCGCTGATCGAGTCGCAGTTCGCCGATCGCTTCGCGGCCGCCCGTGCGGACCTGCCGGAGCTCGAGCACGTGCTCGTGCTGGAGGACGGCTGGCCCGAGGACCCGGACTTCGACGCCGAGCCGCATTGGCGCGCCGTCGAGGCGGAGGACGAGGTCACGCTGATCTACACGTCCGGCACCACCGGCCCGCCGAAGGGCGTCCAGCTCGTGCATCGCAACGTGATGACGGCGGCGCGGTCCACCGAGGCGCTGATCCAGTTCCCGGACGGCGCGAAGGTGATCTCGTGGCTGCCGGCCGCGCACATCGCCGAGCGGATGGCGCATCACTACCTCCCGATCGTCTTCGGGATGACGATCACGTGCTGCCCGAATCCGCGCGAGGTGGTCGGCTACCTGCCGGCGGTCAAGCCGACCTGGTTCTTCGCCGTGCCGCGGATCTGGGAGAAGCTCAAGGCCGGGATGGAGGGCTTTCTGATGTCAGCCCGCCCACCCGACGACGCCGACCGGAATCGCGCGTGGCTCGAGGCCGCGTCGCAGAAGGTCGAGCTCGAGCAGGCCGGCGAGGATGTGCCGGCCGACCTCGCGGCCACCGTGGAGGAGGCCGACCGCGAGCTGTTCGCCGGCCTGCGCGCGATGCTCGGTCTCGACGAGGCCGCCTCGGTCAACGTCGGCGCGGCCCCGACGCCGCGCCCCGTGCTGGTGTTCTTCCACGCCATCGGCATCCCGCTCGCCGAGCTCTGGGGGATGTCAGAGACCTGCGGCGCGGGCTGCTGCAACCCGACCGACCGGGTGAAGATCGGCAGCGTCGGGCCGGCCGGGCCGGGCGTGGAGCTGAAGCTCGCGAGCGACGGTGAGCTGCTGATGCGTTCGGACGTCGTGATGACGGGCTACCGCAACGCGCCCGACAAGACCAGCGAGGCGCTCGACGCGGACGGCTGGCTGCACACCGGCGACATCGCCAAGATCGACGACGACGGCTACGTGCGGATCGTCGACCGCAAGAAGGAGATCATCATCAACGCGGCCGGCAAGAACATGTCGCCCGCGAACATCGAGTCGGCGCTGAAGGGCGCCAGCCCGCTGATCGGCCAGGCGTGCGTGATCGGCGACGCACGGCCGTTCAACACCGCGCTGATCGTGCTCGACGCCGACTTCGGCCCGGCGTGGGCGGCTCAGCAGGGGATCGAGAGCGCCGATCTCGCCGTGCTCGCCGACGACGAGCGCGTCCGCGCGGCCGTGCAGGCGGGCGTCGACGCCGCCAACGAGCGGCTGGCGCGGGTCGAGCAGATCAAGCGCTTCACGCTCGTGCGCGGCGACTGGGCGCCGGGCGGGGACGAGATCACGCCGACGATGAAGCTCAAGCGCAAGCCGATCGCCGCGAAGTACGCGGCTGAGATCGAGGCGCTGTACGAGCGGTGAGCCAAGACCGCCGCGGGCGGGCTCGAGGGCCGACCCGCGGCGATCCGCTGACCGTCAGAGCTGCGTCTCGCCGCTGCTCCCGGAGCCGCCCGAGCCGCCGCCCTGCTCCTCGTCCGGGCACGGGTGCCCGTCGGGGGCCTCGCGCGGCTGCTGTTCCTGCTGGACCGGCGCCGTGCTCTGCGTCGGCGCCGTAGGAGTGGTGGTGTCGTCTCCGCCGGCCGCGAGGGCGACGGCGGGGACGGCGAGCGCGCCCGTGGCGAGCGCGACTGCGATCGTTGTGCGTCTCATGTTGCCGAGGCTGGACGAATGGCCGTCTGGCCCGGATAAGGCTCGTACACTGCATGGGCTATGGCTTCCGAGCGCTCAGTGAACGTCGGCGGGGTCCAGATCGGCGGAGGTGCGCCGGTCGTCGTGCAGACGATGACCAAGACGGAGACCGCCAATCTGGCCGCGACGATGGACCAGATCCACAAGGTCGCGGAGGCCGGAGCGGACATCGTGCGCGTCGCGGTACCGCGCGACAAGGACATCGAGGCGCTCAAGACGATCGTGGTCGAGTCGCCGATCCCGATCATCGCCGACATCCACTTCAATCACACACTGGCGCTGAAGGCGATCGACGCCGGGGCGCACTGCATCCGGCTGAACCCCGGCAACATCGGCGGGCCGGAGAAGGTCGCCGAGGTCGCCGACCGGGCGCGGGCGGCGGGCACGCCGATGCGGATCGGCGTCAACTCGGGATCGCTGCCCAAGCATCTGCACGCGCTCGAGCGCGAGAACCCCGTCGAGGCGCTCGTGACCGCTGCGGTCGAGTTCGTCGGGTTGATGGAGCGCCTGCGGTTCGAGGACTTCAAGGTCTCGATCAAGTCGACGAACGTGCCGTACACGATCGCCGCGAACCGCCTGCTCAGCGAGCGGATCCCGTACCCGCTGCACCTCGGCATCACCGAGGCCGGGACGAAGTGGTCGGGGTCGCTGAAGTCCGCCGTCGGCCTCGGCACGCTGCTGGCCGACGGGATCGGCGACACGATCCGCATCTCCCTCTCGACGTTCCACGCCGAGGAGGAGGTCAAGGTCGCCTGGGAGATCCTGAAGGCGCTGAAGCTGCGCGAGAAGGGCCCGGTGCTGATCGCGTGTCCCACCTGCGGGCGCCTCCAGTTCGACATGGACACCGTGGTGGCCGACATCGAGCGCCGGCTGGAGGCCTACGAGGATCCGATCGAGGTCGCCGTGCTCGGCTGCGCGGTGAACGGCATCGGCGAGGCCTCGCACGCCGACTTCGGCATCACCGGCGCCAAGAACGAGGGCCTGATCTTCTCCCGCGGCAAGGCGCTCAAGAAGGTGCCGCAGGAGCGCCTGGTCGACGAGCTGTTCATCGAGATCGACAAGTACACGCAGACCAAGAAGATCGAGGTCGACGTAACCGAGCAGGCCGCCGGCGCCGAGTGGCTCCAGCGGATCGAGGAGGAGAACGCCGGCGAGCTCACGCCGGAGCGGCTCGCGAAGCTCGAGGCGGAGAAGCAGCGCGCCGAGGCCGACCTGATGGACGACGTCCTGCGGCTCGACGAGGACGCCTCGCCGACCGACGGCCGGCGCTTCACCCGCGCGTAGCCAGCACCGCGTAGTGGACCGTGAAGAGCCGCTCCGCGGTGTGCGGGGCGAGCCGGTGCGTGGTGGCCCGGATCGTGTGCTTGACCGCGGCCTTGGCGGGGGTGGAGAAGAAGGCGTGGTGCTCGTAGCCGAGTGCGTCGGCGAGCTCGTGGCGTGGTGTGAGGCCGGCCGCTCTCAACTGCGCCTTTAGGGAGGTGCGGTTGTAGGAGTGGAGGTGGCCGGCGGCCTCGGCGAGCTTGCGCTTGGCGGGTCGCTTTGCGGAGCGGTTGTCCTCGAGCGGGACCTCGACGAGCACGTTCGGCGCGATCCGTGCCGCCTCTTTCAGGAGCGGCAGCGGATCGGGGACGTGCTCGACCACGTGCGAGAGGACCGCGAGGTCGTAGGCGTCGTCCTCGACCGGGATGTGGACGCCGTCGAACGCCTCGACCCGGCGCGCGACACCGCGCCCCCTGGCGATCTCTGCGGCCGTCGGCGCCAGCTCGAAGCCGTCCAGCACGGGGGAGACGCCGCGCGCGGCCAGCTCGGCCAGCACCGCGCCGTCGCCGCAGCCGATCTCGACCAGCGTGGCGGGGCGCAGCTCCGCTCTGGCGCACAGCTCGGCGACGTGGGCGCCCTTCGAGCGCGCTCCGAGGGCGCGCCAGCGACCCATCTTCGCGCCCTCGTCACCGGTCAGCGAGTAGCCCTCCTCGTAGTACTCGCGCATGCCCGTCACGCCGGCCATGGTGGCATGAGCCTCGCCAGCCGCGCGACGACGGCATGCGGCTCCTCGACGATCTGCCGCCACGTGAGCCGGATGACGCGGTAGCCGGCCGCCTGGAGGTCGGCATCTCGCGCGCGGTCGCGTTCGAACGCCGCCCGCGTGGCATGGAACGCGAACCCGTCGACCTCGACGACGAGCTTGTGATCGCGCCAGAGGAAGTCGACCTCGTGGCCGGCGACACGCACGTTCGTCTCGGGGCGCGGGAGGCGGGCCGCTCGGACGAGGTCCAGCAGCCGGCGTTCGGCCTCTGAGCGGGTGAGGCTTGGTTCGATGTGCAGAGCGCGTGCGAGGGCGCGGCTGCCGTCCAGCTGGAGCAGCTCTTCGCGGGTCGTGAGTCTTAGTACCTGCGCCTCCTCGACGGCGCGGTCCAGTTGGTGCTGGGGGAGGCACGTCGCGAGGTCGCGGAGCGTGCGGGCGGGTGTGGTGAGGGGCAGGCCGTCGAGAACTGCGGCATTAAGGGAGAGGGATTGGTGGACCCGTAGGCCGGGGCGGGACCGCTGGTCGTGGCCGCTGACCGTGACGTGAACGTCGCCGTCGTGCTGCGGCCGGACCTTCCAGAGTGCGGCCGCGGAGTGATGGCTCAGCAGCGCAGTCCCGCCGCACGCGAGCACCGCTGCCATGTCGCGCCCGTGCTCGGCGGTCACCGGGCCAACTTGGTAGATGCCGCGGAACCGCCGCACGAGCCGGCCTGTTGCCACCCGATGGGCCACCGCTCGCTCACCGAGCCCGGCGGTCGCAAGCTGTCGGGTCGTCACGACGCCGTGCTGCTGAGCCGCCAGCGCCGCGATCCCCCGGTCGCCAGTGTGGGTTTCGCCCCATTCGTTGCGTTCGGGCGCACGAATTGGGACTTACCGTCCTATGGCGTGGGTTTCGCCCCACGCGCGGATGGAAGGGCGACGATTGGGGCGAAACCCACGCTCGGACACGCCGCAAGCATCCCCCCGCGACGCCGCGGACCCTCCCTCAATGCGGGAGTTCAAACGAAGGCGGCACGCATCCGCATGAAACAACGGGCGGGGCGCCACAAACGCCCCGCCCGCGCAACACCCAGCAGCCTAGAGGGCCGAGAACCCCTCGGCCACCTTCGACCAGTTCACGACGTTCCACCATGCGTCGATGTAGTCCGGGCGCTTGTTCTGGTACTTGAGGTAGTAGGCGTGCTCCCAGACGTCGACGCCGAGCAGCGGCGTGGACCCGCCGGAGATCGGGTTGTCCTGGTTCGCCGAGCCGACGACCGCGAGGCCGGAGCCGTCGTGGATCAGCCACGACCAGCCGGAGCCGAACTGGTTGACGCCGGTCTCCTTGAACTTCGCCTGGAAGTCGCTGAACGAGCCGAACGTGCTGTTGATCGCGTCGGCGAGGGCGCCGTCGGGCTCGCCGCCGCCGTCCGGGCTCATCCACTCCCAGAACAGCGAGTGGTTGTAGTGACCGCCACCGTTGTTGCGAACGGCCTTCTGCTTGTCGGCCGGCAGCGCGTCGAGGTTCTTGAGGACCTCCTCGATCGACTTGCCGTCGAAGTCGGTGCCTTCGAGCGCGGCGTTGACCTTGTCCACGTAGGCCTGGTGGTGCTTGTCGTGATGCACACGCATCGTCGCTTCGTCGATGTGCGGCTCGAGCGCGTCGTACGCGTAGGGGAGCGCGGGGACTTCGTAGGCCATCTAAGAGCTCCTGTCAGTTGTCTGTCGTACCAAACCGTTCTATCACCACGGGCTCGGCGGTCTCCTCGACCTCGACGCTACCCAGGCCGCGAACGTCGACAACCACCCGGTCGCGGGCCGGCACGAACGAGCCCTCGCGCGCGGAGAGCGAGAACCGGACGGCCCCATCGTCGCCACTCTCTACATGCGCAGTTCGGAAGCACGACGCGCCGTAGCCGTCGCCCGCGTCGTCGTACACCGCACCGACGCCGGAGCCCGGCGCGGGGTGCACCAACCAAGTAAGCGAGGAGGGAACGGCGGTGTGCCCGACGGCGTCCGCCAGCGGCACCGGTGTGTTCGCCCGAACGTACAAAGCCGGCCGCCCCAACGGCGCATGCGCGAGCACGTGCGCAGGCCCCTCGACGCGTTCCCCGGTCCACCACTGCACCCACGTCCCGGCCGGGAGGTAGACGTGCCGGTGCTCGATCCCCGGCCGCGTGATCGGCGCCATCAGCAGCGCGGAGCCGAGCATGAACTGGTCGTCGGTCACATATGTCGCCGGGTCGTCGGGATGCTCGAACAGCAGCGGCCGCAGGACCGGCGCGCCGGTGCGGTGGCACTCCTCGAACAGCGTGTAGAGGTACGGGAGCAGCCGCATCCGCAGCCGCAGCATGTCGCGGCAGATCGTCTCCCACGGCTCGCCGAACGCCCACGGCTCCTGCGCCACCGTTTCGATCGCCGAGTGGTTGCGGCAGAACGGCTGGAAGATGCCGAACTCGGTCCAGCGGGCGAGCAACTCGCCCGTGCAGTCGCCGAAGAAGCCGCCGACGTCCACGCCCGCCCACGCGATCCCGGACAGCCCGAGGTTCTGGAGCTGCGGCATGCTCATCCACAGGTGCTCCCACCAGGACGAGTTGTCGCCCGTCCACTGGAGCGCGTGGCGCTGAAGGCCGGCGTAGCCGGCGCGCGAGATCACGAACGGCCGCGCGGCCGGCCGCAGGCGCGCGAGCCCCTCGCGGGCGGCCTGCGCCATGAAAGACCCATACGCGTTGTGGACGTCGGCGTGCCGCCGCGGCGTGCCGCCGCCCAGATGCACGACATCCGGCGGGAGCGTCGCGCCCTGGGGCACGAACAGCGCCGGCTCGTTCATGTCGCACCACACGCCGGCGACGCCCTCGTCCAGGAGCACGCGATGGTGGTCGCCCCACCACTCGCGCACGGCCGGATCGGTGAAGTCCGGGAACGCGCACAGGCCGGGCCAGACGACGTTGCGGTACTCCTCGCCGTCGCGCGTGAGGCAGAAGAAGCCGCGGTCGCGCCCCTCGACGTAGACGTCGTAGCCCTCGTCCACCTTCACGCCCGGGTCGGCGATCGTCACGACGCGGAAGCCCTGTTCGCCGAGCTCCGCGATCAGCCCGGCGGGGTCCGGGAAGCGCTCGCGGTCCCACGTGAACACGCGGTAGCCGTCCATGTAGTCGATGTCGAGGTAGAGCACGTCGCACGGGATGTCGCGCTCGCGGAAGCCGGCGGCGATCGCGCGCACCTCGTCCGCGCTCATGTAGCTCCAGCGCGACTGCTGGTTGCCCAGCGCCCACAACGGCGGCATCGGCGTGCGGCCCGTGAGCGCGGTGTAGCGGTCGAGTACGTCGCGCGGGGCCGGGCCGCAGAAGACGTAGTAGACGAGATCGCCGCCCGCGGCCTCGTACACCACGCGCTCGGGATCGGCGCGGGCGAGGTCGATCTCGACGCGCCCGGTGTTGTCGAACAGCAGCCCGTACGCGCGTCCCTCGCGCAGGGAGAGCACGAACGGGATCGACGTGTAGAGGTTGTTGAACGCGGCCGTGTGGCCCGCCGGCGGGTCGATGTTCCAGAACACCTGGTGGGAGCCGGTCTTCTCGAGCCCGCTGGTGCGCTCGCCGCAGCCGAAGAAGCGCTCGCCCGGCTCGCGCCGCTTCACCAGCCGCGGGCGGCCGTCGGCGAACCCCGGCTCGGCCGCGTCCGCCGCGAACACGACCCCGTCGGCGTCCGTGAAGTGCACGCGGTTCGAATCCGCCGCGACGTGGGCTGATCCGCTCGGCGTCTCGCAGCGCATGCCCTGCTGCACGGCTGCGATCGCCGGGCTGGCGTAATCCGCCGGGCGTCCCTCCGGGAACATCCCGACCCGGAACACGCCATCCGCCACCGCCGCGACCTCGAACTCCATGAGGCGCGACAGACTAGATGCCCGAACCCACGACCCCCGCACCCGCCTGCCCACGTCCCGCGGCCCCGGACGGCACCCGCCGAAGGGGCCCGTGGCTCTGCCACTGTTCCCCTTCGTCGTGCACCCTCCGGAATCCACGGTCCGGGGCCATGCGTGCACGGCGGTCGCGCGTTCGACCATCTAGGCTCTCGGACCCGATGACCCGCCTCTCACAATATTTCCTCCCGACCGAGAAGGAGGCGCCCGCAGACGCCGAGGCGCCGTCCCACAAGCTGATGGTCCGCGCCGGACTCGTGCGCCAGCTCGGCAGCGGCCTGTGGTCGTGGCTGCCGGCCGGCTGGCGGGTGCACGAGAACGTCTCGCAGATCGTGCGTGAGGAGCTCGACGCGATCGGCGCGCAGGAGGTGCTGATGCCGGTGATCAACCCGGCCGAGCTGTGGCAGCGCAGCGGCCGGTACGGCATCGACGAGCTGTTCAAGCTCAAGGATCGGCGCGGCGCCGACCTCGTGCTGGCGATGACCCACGAGGAGGTCGTTACGACCCACGTGGCGCCGGCCGTGCGCTCGTACCGCGACCTGCCATTCTCGCTCTACCACTTCCAGACCAAGGGCCGCGACGAGCCGCGGCCGCGCGCCGGGGTGCTGCGCACGCGCGAGTTCATCATGAAGGACGCCTACACCTTCGACCGCGACCGCGAGGGCCTCGACGCGCACTACGAGCGCTACCGCGAGGCGTACGACCGGATCTTCGACCGCCTCGGGCTCGAGTGGTACCGGGTCGAGTCCGACGTCGGGATGATGGGCGGCGTCGGCGCCCACGAGTACATGGCGCCGTGCCCGGTGGGCGAGAACGAGGTCGCGCTCGCGCCCGGCTACGCCGCGAACACGGAGGTCGCGACCGCCGACGCGCAGCCGGTCGAGCTGCCGGACGGGATCGATGCGCCCGAGGAGGTCCGGACGCCCGGGCTCACCACCGTCGCCGAGGTCGCCCAGTCGCTGCGCGTGCCGCCCGGCTCGCTGCTGAAGGCCTATCCGGTGATCGTCGACGATCGCGGGCTCACGATGGTGATCGTCCGCGGCGACCACCGCGTCAACGACATCAAGCTCGCGAACGCGCTCGGCGCCCAGTTCCGCCCCGCGCGGGAGGAGGAGTTCGCCGAGCGGATCGGGCCGGCGGGCTACATCGGCCCGGTCGGCATCGACGTGCCGATCCTGCTCGACGACGCGGTCGAGCCCGGCGCCTACGTGACCGGCGCCAACCGTGAGGACGCGCATCTGCGCGGCGTCGAGCCGGGCCGCGACTTCCCGTTCAAGCGCGGCGACGTGCGCAGGGTCGAGCCCGGCGACACGGTCGACGGCAAGCCGATCCGGATCGAGCCCGCGATCGAGGTCGGCAACATCTTCAAGCTCGGCACGCGCTTCTCCGAGCCGCTCGGCGCGACGTACCTGGACGAGTCGGGCAAGGCGCGGCCGATCTGGATGGGCTCGTACGGGATCGGCCCGGCGCGGATCACCGCCGCGGCGGTGGAGCAGTTCGCCGACGAGCACGGCATCTCGTGGCCGCGCTCGATCGCGCCGTTCGACATCCACCTCGTCGGTCTCGGCAAGGACGGCAGCGAGGAGCGCGGGGTGGCCGAGCGGGTGTACGGCGAACTGCAGGAGACCGGCCTGAAGATCCTCTTCGACGACCGCGACGCGGGGCCGGGGGAGAAGTTCGCCGATGCCGAGCTGCTCGGCGTGCCGCTGCGCCTGACGGTCGGGCGCCGGACGCTCGAGAACGGCGAGGTCGAGGTGCAGATCCGGCGCGGGCGCGAGACGAGCACGATCCCGTTGGAGGGGGCCGCGGTCGCGGCCGCGGACCTGTGGCGGACCGTTCCGTAACCACCGGTGAGCGTGCGGCCGAGGCGGCCGAGCGCGCTCGGCTGACATTCCGTCGGCTCGCCGGGCTCGATCGATCGGGTCCGCCACCTCCCGAGACGCTCC
This sequence comes from uncultured Solirubrobacteraceae bacterium, assembly GCA_963806395.1. GTDB lineage: Bacteria > Actinomycetota > Thermoleophilia > Solirubrobacterales > Solirubrobacteraceae > DASSUW01. Next base: position 187,180 of record CAWDYI010000003.1, read on the forward strand.
GCGGCCAGCCGCTGCGCCCGTGGACGATCCCGAACGCGATCGGCTACGTCCGGCTGGCGCTGATCCCGGTGTTCCTGGCGTTCGCCTTCTCCTCCGGCGACGGCAAGGACTGGCGAGCGGTCCTGATCTTCGGCATCGTCGGCTGGAGCGACTACTTCGACGGGATCGCCGCCCGGCTGACCGGCCAGTACTCGCGCATGGGCGCGCTGCTCGATCCGCTCGTGGACCGGTTGCTGGTGCTCTCCGGGGCGATCGTCTGCTGGTACTACGACCTGCTCCCGCACTGGGCGCTCGCGCTGCTGGCGGTGCGCGAGGTGTTCATGATCGGACTCGTGCGCTGGGGTCTGCGGCATGGCGGAGACATCAAGGTGAACTGGCTCGGGCGCGCCGGTGTGTGGCCCGTCCTGGGCGCATTGTTCTTTGCGATGGCGGGCCTGGAAATCACCGGTGCGGTCTTGCTCTACATCGGCCTCGTGCTCGTGATCGGAGCGACCGCCCAATACGTGCACGACGGCTTCGCCTCTCGACCCTCAAGTACAGGTTGATGATTGCTATGCTCGGCCACATGGACACTTTCCCCGATCTCGGCTCCCTCTCCGACCAGGAGCTCAAGGACCTCATCCAGCAGCTCACGGACGAGGAGCAGGAGGTGTCCTACCGGCGGCGGATCCTGCACGGGAAGATCGACATCCTGCGCGCCGAGCTCGTCAATCGCCTTCGCAAGAAGCACGAGGGAGGTGAGGACGTCATCTCTGGAGCAGACGTTCAGCGGCTGACGGACATCCTCGCCGGCCGCGCGTCAGGCGAAGGCACCCCCGACGTGTAGTGGCTCGCCACTGCCCCGAATGCGGCTTCGTCGTCACGGAGGGCGCGAACTACTGCCAGAAGTGCGGCGCGTTCGTCGGTACTCGTGAGCCACGCGACGACGTAACGACCGCCACCTACGTCATCGACGAGCAGACCGGCGAGCTCCGCCCGGTCGACGTCGCCGACGTCGCCGCCGAGAGCGGCGCGCTCGTGATCCGCTCCGGCGGCGGGCGCGTCGGCCAGTCGTTCCCGCTGAACGGCGAGCGGATGACGATCGGGCGGTCGCCGGACACCGAGATCTTCCTCGACGACGTGACGGTGTCGCGCGAGCACGCCGTGCTCGTGCGCCGCGCCGGCGAGTGGTTCCTCGACGACTCGGGTTCGCTGAACGGGACCTACGTCAACCGGCGCCGGATCGATTCGCACAAGCTCGAGGACGGCGACGAGTTGCAGGTCGGCAAGTACAAGCTCACCTACCTGGCGCGGTAGGCGAGCACCGTGGCCGACGATCCGCTCGCCGAGGTCCCGCTCCCGCCGGCGCCCGCCGACAACGAGGCGCCGCGCAAGTCGCTGACGATCGGCGCGGTGTGCAAGGCGCTCTCGCAGGAGTTCCCGGACATCTCGATCTCCAAGATCCGCTACCTCGAGGACCAGAAGCTGCTGGCGCCGCGGCGCACGCCGGGCGGCTACCGGCTGTACGCGCAGTCCGACGTGGCGCGCCTGCGCACGATCCTGCGGCTGCAGCGGGACGAGTTCCTGCCGCTGCGGGTGATCCGCCAGGAGCTCGCCGCCGGCCGCGCGGAGGACGACCAGCCCGCGCCGGCGACGGCAGCGGCGCCGGCCGACGCCGTCCGCCCCGGCGCTGCGCTGCGGCGGCTGACGTTCTCGATCCGCGACCGCGGCGCGCAGTACTCGCTCGAGGACGTGATCGAGGAGACCGGCGCCGAGCCGCAGCTGATCCGCGAGCTGGAGGAGTTCGGGATCGTCAAGGGCGAGGCGCGTGGCGGCACGCGGTACTACTACGAGACCGAGCGCGAGATCGTTCGCGCCGTCACCGAGCTCGCACGCTACGGGGTCGCGGGCCGCAACCTGCGCGTGTTCAAGACCTCGGCCGAGCGCGAGTCCGCGCTGCTCCAGCAGATCCTCGCGCCGTCGCTGCGCTCGCGGAATCCCGAGCGCCGCAAGGAGGCGATCGAGACGCTCGAGAACCTCGCCGCCGTGGCTTCGCATCTCAAGCACCTGCTGCTCGTGCGCGATCTGCGCCGCATCGCCAAGTGAGCGACCTCGCCGCCCACATTCGCGACATCCCGGACTTCCCGAAGCCGGGCATCCTGTTCAAGGACATCACGCCGCTGCTGCTCGACGCCGACGCGCTGTCGGAGGCGGTCGAGCGCCTGGCGGACTGGGCGCGGCCGAAGGAGGTCGACTTCGTCGTGGCGGCCGAGGCGCGCGGCTTCATCCTCGGCGCCGCGGTCGCGCGCGAGCTGGGCGTCGGGTTCGTGCCCGCGCGCAAGCCCGGCAAGCTCCCGCACGACACGATCTCGGCCGAGTACATCCTCGAATACGGCGTCGACGCGCTGGAGATGCACTCCGACGCACTCGCCCACGGGGCCCGCGTGCTGCTGCACGACGACCTGCTCGCGACCGGCGGCACGGCGCGAGCCCTGGCCGAGCTGGTGGAGGGCACCGGCGCGAAGATCGCGGGCTGCGCGTTCCTCGTCGAGCTCGCGTTCCTCGGCGGCCGCGAGCGGCTGGAGGGTTACGACGTGCACGCCCTGCTCAGCTACGACGAGTGATCGTCACCCGGTCGCGCACCGTGGCGGCGGCGCCGGATGCGGCGTGGAGTCTGATCGCCGATCCGCGGACGCTGGCGCGCTGGTGGCCGCGCACCGAGCGCGTGAAGGCCGTGACCGCTGATGGCTGGACCACGGTCCTGCGCTCGCCCCGTGGCCGTGCGGTGCGCGCCGACTGGCGCCTGGAGGAGGAGGACCCGCCGACCTGGCGGGCGTGGGCGCAACAGCTCGAGGGCACGCCGTTCGCGAAGGTCCTGCTCGAGCGGCGCGTCGAGGCGCGGGTGGAGGCGAGCGAGAAGGGCACGCGTGTGACGCTCGGCCTGCGCCAGCGCGGGCGCGGGTGGGCACGGTTCGGGCGCTTCATGCTGCGGCGGGCGGCGCGCCGAGAGCTGGACGAGGCGCTCGACGGCCTCGAGCGGGCGTTGCGATGAGGCGCGAGCAGGTGTTCTGGGGCTGGGGCGAGATCGGCGCCGGACCGGCGCTGCCCGAGCACGCGGTGCCGTTCCTGCGCGAGGCGCTCGGGATCGACGGCGCCGTCGAGGACCGGCCGGTGGCGCTGGAGGAGGTGCGCCTCCGCGAGCCGGCGCTGGATCCCGGGCTGCGGAGCCGGCTCGAGGACATCGTCGGCGCCGACGCGGTCCGCGACGACCGCGAGGCGCGCGTGCTCCGGTGCCGTGGCAAGTCCTACCTCGACCTGCTGGCCCAGCGCGCGGGGGCGTGCGAGGACGCGCCGGACGCGATCGTCGCGCCCGCGGGCCACGACCAGGCGCTGGCGGTCGTGCAGGCGTGCGCCGAGGCCGGCGTCGCCGTCGTGCCGTTCGGCGGCGGCACGAGCGTCGTCGGAGGGCTGGAGCCCGACCGCGGCCCGTTCGGCGCGCTGGTGTCGCTCGACCTCGCGCGCATGGACGCGCTGCTCGGCGTCGACGAGCGGTCGCTGACCGCCGTGTTCGAGCCCGGCATCCGGCTGCCGGAGGCCGATCGCGCGCTCGCGTCCCACGGCCTCACGCTCGCGCACGTGCCGCAGAGCTACGAATGGGCGACCGTCGGCGGCTGCGTGGCGACCCGGTCGGCGGGCCAGACCTCCACCGGCCACGGCCGGATCGACGAGAACGTCGTCGCCGTGCGCTGCGCCACGCCGCTGGGAGACCTGGCGACGCTCGACGTGCCCGCCAGCGCCGCCGGACCGTCGCTGCGCGACGTCGTCGCCGGTTCGGAAGGCGCGCTCGGCGTGATCACGCAGGTCTCGCTGCGGGTGCATCCGCTGCCCGCGGTGCAGCGGTTCGAGGGCTGGTTCGCGCCGGGGTTCGAGGCCGGCTGCGACGCCCTGCGACAGCTCGAGCAGCGCGGCCTGGCGCCCGACGTGGCGCGCCTGTCGGACGAGGACGAGACGCGCTTCTCGCTCGCCCTGGCAGGGACCGGCCGGGTTGCCCAGGCGGTGATCGGCGCGCGGCTGCGCGGCGCGCCCGGCTGCCTGCTCGTGCTCGGCTGGGAGGGCACTCCGGAGGCTGTCGCCCGCCGGCGCCGCGATGCCGCGTCGTTGCTGCGCGGCGCGGGCGCGAAGTCCATGGGGGAGGGGCCGGGCCGCGCGTGGGCCGCCTCGCGCTTCGCCGGCCCGCACCTGCGCGACGACCTGCTCGACCGCGGCGTGATGGTCGAGACGCTCGAGACCGCCACGTCGTGGTCGAACCTCGGCGCGCTGCACGCCGCCGTGCGCGCGGCGCTGCCGGGCCTGCTCGTCGGCTGCCACGTCTCGCATCTGTACCCGACCGGTGCGTCGCTGTACTTCACGGTGCTCGGCCGCCGCGACGCGGCGGATCCCGCCGGTCAGTGGCGCGCGGCCAAGACGGCGGCCGGCGACGCGATCGTGGCCGCGGGCGGGACGATCACCCACCACCACGCGGTCGGGCGCGACCACGTGCCGTGGCTCGGCGCCGAGATCGGCGATCTCGGGGTCGAGTTGCTGCGCGCGGTCAAGGACCGCTGCGATCCCGCGGGCGTGATGAACCCGGGGAAGCTCGTTGACTGACGGCGGGATCGGGGGGTGCGTCACGTTTGTTCGATCCTCGTGAACGTTTGTGACACACCCTTCAGCGCGCCACGAGATGCAGCACCAGCGCCTGCTCCGGGGCCAGAACAGGCATCTGCAGACCGGCCGCGCCGAGCGCGCGGCCGGTCAGCGTCGCGCCGCCCTCCAGCCAGCCCGGGGGCTCCACGTGCGCGAACGACGGCCCGCCGGCCAGCGGCACCGCCACCACGCGGTACGTGCGGTCGGGGTCGAGGCCCGGGAGCCGCATCGCGCCCGGCACCATCGCGGGCGACGTCGCCAGCGCCGCGAAGCAGAACAGCGCCTCGCTGCGGTCGGCCGCCACGACGCCGTGCAGCGCCAGCGCGCGGTCCGGAACGTCCGCGCGCACGACCTCACCGCCGTGCAGCAGTGGCCGCACGCGCTTGTAGAAGGCGATCGCGTCCGCCAGGCCGGCGCGGTCGGCGTCGGTCGCGGCGTTGATGTCCCACTCGATCCCGAAGTGGCCGAACAGCGCGGTCGCGACCCGGAACGACAGGTCGTGCGTGCGCCCGGTCGTGTGCGCCCGCGGCGGTCCGACGTGCGATCCGACGAGCTCCGGCGGCAGCAGCAGCTGCGTCCAGCGCTGGATCGCCTGCCGCTCGAGCGCGTCGTTGGTGTCGCTCGCCCACACGCGGTCGGTGCGCTCGAGGATCCCGAGGTCGACGCGTGAGCCGCCGGAGGAGCAGCTCTCGACCTCCAGCCTCGGGTAGCGGCTGCGCAGCTCGTCGAGCAGCCGGTAGGCGGCCAGCGTCTGCGCGTGCGCGCCGCCGACGAGGTCGCGGTTGTGATCCCACTTGAGGAACTCGATCGCGTACTCGGAGACGAGCGCGTCGAGGCGCTCGAGCACGTACGCGTATGCGTCCGGCTGGGCGATGTCGAGCACCTGCTGGTTGCGCCAGGGCGGCGCCTCGCGCACCCACTCCGGATGCGCGCGGGCGAGGTCGGAGTCCGGATTCACCATCTCGGGCTCGACCCACAGGCCGAACTCCATGCCGAGGCCACGCACGTGGTTCACCAGCGGGTGCAGCCCGTCCGGCCACACGCCTTCGTCGACGTACCAGTCGCCGAGCCCTGCGGTGTCGTCGCGGCGGTGCCGGAACCAGCCGTCGTCGAGCACGAAGCGCTCGACGCCGAGTGCCGCGGCCGTGTCGGCCAGCTCGCTCAGGCGGTCGAGCCGGTGGTCGAAGTACACCGCCTCCCATGTGTTGAGCACCACCGGCCGGGGCCGGACCGGGTGGCTCGGCCGCGCACGGACGAAGCGGTGCAGCGCGGCACTCAGGCCGTCGAGGCCGCGATCCGACCACGCGGCGTACAGCCACGGCGTGACGTACTCCTCGCCGGGCGCGAGTACCACCTCGCCGGGCTCGAGCAGCTCTGCGGCTCCCAGCGTCGACGCGCCGTCCGGGAGCCGCTCGGCCCACCACGAGGCGTTGCCGCTCCAGCCGAGGTGCACGCCCCACACCTCGCCGGTGCGGAAGCCGAAGCCCGGCGTCCCTGCGACGAGCAGCAGCGGCGTGTCGAAGCCCGTGCGCCCGTGCCGCGTCTGCCGCAGCCAGGTGCCCTGATCGAACGCGCGTCGCTGCGGGTGCCGCTCGCGGCACCAGCGGCCGGTCAGGTCGAGCAGCTCGGCGGCCGCCGGCGGCACGGGGATGACGCACCCGAGCTCGCCGACCGCGTAGGCAGGCCCCTCGTTGCGCAGGCGATGACGCACGCGGAGCACGCCGGAGCGATCGAGCGCGAGGACCGACTCGAGCGCGAGCCCGGCGCCGTGGGCGGTCACGCGAAGCGCGTCGCCCGAGGCGTCGACGGCGTCGACCTCCAGCGAGGCCGGGCGGCCGCCGGTGAGACCGGGCCGGCCGCGCAGCTCGGGCACGAGCGAGAGCGGCAGGCGCACGTCGAAGGTCGCGCGCGCGAGCGGCGGCGTCGCGGCCTCGAGCACGCCCTCGACGTCGGCGCCGAGGTCGGCGCCCCAGTGCACGATCCGCGGAAGGCCCGGACCGGCGGCGTCCAGGAGGAGCGAGACGCCGCCGCCGCGCAGGTGCACCGTGTCCATCAGGCCACGGGCTGGCGGTCCCGTCGAGCCTGGAGGGCGTCGCCGGTGTCCGGGTCAAAGCAGTGCATGAACGTGTAGTCGACGGCGAGCTCGAGCTCCTGGCCGACAGCGACCGGCGTCTTGCCGTGCAGGCGCGCCGTGAACCTGGTCCGCTCCTCGCCCGCGAACAGCAGCTTGCCCTCGTCGTCGGTGTGCGCGTCGGCGGCGGCGCGCACCGCGTCGGCGGTCACGAGCGGGGCATCGACCTGGAAGATCACGTTCGACTCCGAGCCGAGCTCCTCGACCACGTCCGCCTTCACACGGATCCGCGGGAGCTCGCGTTCGGCCGTCGCGGAGTGCTCGAAGTCCGTCGGCCGGATGCCGAGGATCACCTGTCGTCCCGATCCGGCCAGCGGCGATCCGCCGGGCAGCGGCAGCTCCATGTCGGCAAAGCGCAGCCGGCCGCCGTCGACCGTGGCCTCGACGAGGTTCATCGCCGGTGAGCCGATGAACGCGGCCACGAACAGGTTGCGCGGATAGTTGAACAGGTTCTGCGGCGTGTCGACCTGCTGCAGCGTGCCGTCGCGCAGGACCGCCACGCGCTGGCCGAGCGTCATCGCCTCGACCTGGTCGTGCGTCACGTACACGGTCGTCACGCCGAGGCTCTCGTGCAGGCGAGCGAGCTCGGCGCGCATCGAGACGCGCAGCTTCGCGTCGAGGTTCGAGAGCGGCTCGTCCATCAGGAACGCCCTCGGCTCGCGCACGATCGCCCGACCCATCGCGACGCGCTGGCGCTGGCCGCCCGACAGGTGAGCCGGCTTGCGGTCGAGCAGGTCATCGAGCCCGAGCTTGCCCGCGACGTCGCGCACGCGCGTCTCGCGCTCCTGCCGCGGCATCTTCCGCAGCTTGAGGCCGTAGGCGAGGTTCTGCGCCACCGTCATGTGCGGGTACAGCGCGTAGTTCTGGAACACCATCGCGATGTCGCGTTGCTGCGGCTGGCGCACCGTCACGTCCTCGTCGCCGATCGAGATCGTGCCCTCGGTCGCGTCCTCGAGACCCGCGATCGTGCGCAGCAGCGTGGTCTTGCCGCAGCCGGACGGGCCGACGAGCACCATGAACTCGCCGTCGCCGATCTCGAGGCTGACCCCGTCGACCGCCGCGACGCCGTTCGGGAACCGCTTGGTCACGTCTCGCAGGCGGATGCTGCTCATCCCTTGCTCGCCCCCAGGGTCAGACCGCTGATGAAGTGCCGCTGCAGCACGGCGAACACTATGAGCGTCGGTATCGCGGCGAGCATCGAGCCGGCCGCGATCAGGTTGTTGTCGGTGAAGAAGACGCCCTCGAGGTTCGCGAGCGCGGACGTGATCGGCCGCTTGGCGCCGGACTGGATCAGCACCACCGCCCACAGGAAGTCGTTGTAGATGAACGTGAACTCGAGCGTGGCGAGCGCCGCGAGCGCCGGCCTGGAGAGCGGCAGGATGATGCCGAAGAACTGCCGCACCACACCGGCGCCGTCGACTCGGGCGGCGTCGTTCAGCGACTGCGGGATCGTCTTCATGTAGTTCGACAGCACGAACGTGCAGAACCCGAGCTGGAAGGCGATGTTGATCGCGATCAGGCCGATCAGCGAGTCGTACATGGTCCCGTCCTCGCTCAGGAACGTCGGCAGCGGGATCTCCAGGTACATCCGGTACAGCGGGGTGAGCACCACCTGCGGGGGCAGCAGGTTCGCCGCCACGAAGACGATCAGCATCGCGACGTTGAACCGCAGGCTCAGCCGCGTGACGACGAACGCGACGCACGCGGCGAGGAACAGCACGATCAGGACGGCGGGGATCGTGATCAGCAGCGAGTTCAGGAAGTAGTGCGACATGTCCGCCTGCGTCCACGCGTTCGTGTAGTTGTCGAGCGTCAGCTCTCCCGGGAGTGAGACGTAGCCGCGCTCCGCCGTGTCGGAGTACGGCCGCAGGGACGTGTAGATCGTCCACACCAGCGGCGCCAGCCAGAACACGGCCGCCACGAACAGGAACGCGTGCACGCCGAAGCGCGGGCGGCCGAGCGCCGGGCGGCGGACCGCGCGGGGGAGGGGGGTCGCTGTCGCGGGGCTGCTCACCACTCGTCTCCGAACGTGCGCGCGACGAACGTGATGATCGGGACGAGCGCGATCGCCAGCAGGATCACCGCGAGCGCCGACCCGTACCCGACGCGGCTCGCCTCGCCGATGATGTTGTCGGTCACGAGCACGGAGAGCAGCTCGAGGCCGTTGCGGCCGCGGTTGATGACGTATACGAGGTCGTACGCCCGCAGCGCCTCGATCACCGTCACCACGAGGACGACGATGTTGATCGGCTTCATCGCGGGGAACACGACCGTGCGGAACGCGTGCCATTCGCTCGCGCCGTCGATCGCGGCCGCCTCGCGCAGCGCCGGATCGACGCTCTTCAGGCCGGCGAGGTAGAGGACCATGATGTACCCGGCGTGCCGCCACGAAGCGGCGACCAGCACCGCCCACAGGTTGAGGTCCGGGTTGCCGAGCCAGTCGATCAGATTGCCCTGCTCGGTGGTCCCGAGGATGTTGTTGATCAGGCCCTGCTCGGGTGCGTAGACGAGCTGCCAGATGAACCCGATCACGGCGAACGAGAGCACGAACGGCAGGAAGAAGATGCTCTGATAGATCCGCGAGCCGCGGATCTTCTTGTCGAGCAGGTAGGCGAGCAGCAGCCCGAACGTGGTCGGAATGAGGGCGAGGAAGGCCAGCCAGATCAGGTTGTGCCGGAAGGCCGGCCAGAACGGCGGGTAGATCTCGACGATCTGCTGGTAGTTGCGGGTGCCGACCCACTCGATCGTGTCGATGCCGCCGATGCCGTCCCAGCTCGTGAACGACAGCACCACGGAGAGGAAGGTCGGCAGCCAGATGAGGCCGACGACGAACAGCAGCGGCACCCCGAGCATCAGGGCGACGGCGAAGCGGTCGCGCAGCGTGAGCCGCGCGGCCTTGCGGCGCCGGATGCGCTTGACCTTCGGCTCCGGCGCCGCGTCGACTGCCATCAGACGAAGATGGTCTTCTTCTGCTCTTCGATGCTCTTGGTCAGCCCGTCGATGTCGTCGGGCGTCTTGATGAACTGCTGGAGCGCCGGGATCATCACCGTCGAGGCGAAGTCCGGGCGCGTGTCGCGGTCCAGGAACTGCGAGATCTGCTTCGCCCCGGAGATCAGCTCGTTCGCCTTCTTCTGGATCGCGTTGTAGCCACTGCTGTCGGCCTGGTTATTGGTCGCGACGTTGTTCGGGTCGCTCTTGAGGTACGTGTTCTGCGCCTCGGCGCCGCCAAGGTACTCGAGCAGCGCCTTCGCGGCATCCTCGTTCTTCGGGCTCTCGGCCATCATGAAGCCGTCGATCGGCGCCTCGACCGCATCCTGCGCGTGCTCGGAGTTGATCTCCGGGAACGGGAAGAAGTCGAGGTCCTCGAACGCCTGGCCCTCGAACTGCTGGCCGACGAACGAGCCGAGCAGGTACATCGCCGAATCCTTGTTGAGCGTCTGCGCCGCGTCCTGCCACGTGCGGCCGAGCGAGCCCTCGGCATGGAACGGCAGCAGCTCGCGCCAGGTCTCGAACACGCTCTTGACCTCCGGCCCGTCCCACGCCTCCTCGCCCGCCATCAGGCTCTTGTGGAAGTCGTAGCCGTTGGTGCGCATGTTGATGTAGTCGAACGTGCCCATCGCGGGCCAGCCGTCCTTGTCGCCGAACGCGATCGGCGTCATCCCGTCCGCCTTGATCTTCGTCAGCAGCGCCTTGAAGTCGTCGAGGTTGGCGGCCGGCTCGTAGCCGTTCTTCTCCCACACGCTCTTGCGGTAGAAGATCGCCCACGGGTAGTTGTAGAACGGCACGAAGTACTGCTTGCCGTCGAGCGTCGACGCCTCCTTGAAGGCGTCGGAGAAGTTGCCGCCGATCTTCTCCCACACGTCGGAGATGTCGCCCGCGAGCCCGCGCTGGGCGAAGAACTGCATCCGATAGCCGGCGAACCAGCTGAAGACGTCGTCGGGAGTGCCCTGGAGGTAGTTGTTGATCTGCTCCTGGAACGTGTTGTGGTCGACCGTGTTGACGTCGACCTTCACGCCCGAGGCGGTCGTGAACTCATCGAAGACGGTCTGCAGCGCCTTCTTCGGGACGGGGTCGGAGTAGTTCGAGCCGAACGAGGCCGTGCCGGACGCCTTCCCGCCGCCGCCGTCATCGCCGCCGGAGGCGGAGTCCCCATCGTCCCCGCAGCCCGCGAGGCCATAGACCGCGGCGAGCCCCGCGACGCCGGTTTGCAGCACCGAGCGCCTGGTCAGCGGCGGCAACGCGAACGGGGTCGGGGGTCGGCGTTGTGCATCCGACATGGATCTCCTCCTCCTCAAATGGCAGCGAAACGTGATCGCAGGTTCCCCACGAAATTCACCACGATCACTCACGAACCAACTTTGTGAAGCCTTCCAGCCCGCACAAGCCGTGTCAAGGATCCCACCGGGTGGTGCGTAGAATGATCGGACTTGACGCGGTCTTGTCGGAAGGTGTTGGATATTGTGGAAATGCTCGCCGGTCAACGTCAGCACCTGATCGCGGAGGAGATCCGCCGTCGCGGCGCCGTGCGCGTCAGCGAGCTCACCGAGCTGCTCGGCGTGTCGGACATGACGATCCGGCGCGACCTCGACGTGCTGGCCGGCTCAGGGCTGGTCGACAAGGTCCACGGCGGAGCGACCGCGCGCCGCGGCCTGAGCACCGACGAGCCCGGCTTTGACGCCAAGTCGCGCCGCCAGTTCGCCGAGAAGGAGGCGATCGCGCTCGCCGCGCGTGGCCTCGTCGAGGCCGGCCAGGCGATCGCCCTCAGCGCCGGCACGACGACCTGGAGGCTCGCGCACCACCTCCTCGACGTGCCCGACCTGACGGTGGTCACGAACTCGATGCAGGTGGCGATCGTGCTGCACCGGCAGCCGCGGCCCGACCTGACGGTCGTGCTGGTCGGCGGGGTCCGCACGCCGTCGGACGCGCTCGTCGGGCCGATCGCGCTGACCGCGTTGCGATCGCTCCACGTCGACATGCTGTTCATGGGCGTGCACGGCATGACCGAGGACTCCGGCTTCACGACGCCGAACCTGCTCGAGGCGGAGACCAACCGGGCGCTGATCGCGTCGGCCGAGCGGCTCGTGGTCGTCGTCGATCACACGAAGTGGGGCGTGCGCGGCCTGAGCCGGATGGCGCACCTCGGCGAGGCGCAGGTGCTCGTCTCCGACGAAGGCCTCGGGGCCGACGCGCAGACGGTCCTGGGCGAGCACGTCGAGCGGCTGATCGTCGCTCCGACCGGCCGGTGAGGGACGTCATCGATCTGCGCGTCGACCCCCACAACGGGGCGTTGACGTTCGTCGTCGGCTCGCGCCAGGACCGGCCGAACCTGCCCGCCTCGACCTGCCCGTTCTGTCCCGGCGGGCTCGAGGCGCCCGAGTCCTACGACGTGCGCTGGTTCCCGAATCGCTGGCCGTCGCTGCCCGACGGGCGGTGCGAGATCGTGCTCTACACACCACGTCACGACGCGACGTTCTGGGCGCTCGGCGAGGACGGGGCCGCGCGCGTGATCGACCTGTGGGCCGAGCGGACGGCGGCGCTCGGGGCCCAGCCGGACGTCGCGTACGTGCTCGTGTTCGAGAACCGCGGGCCGGAGGTCGGCTCGACGATCACGCATCCGCACGGCCAGATCTACGCATTCGACTTCGTGCCCGAGCTGCCGCTGCGCGAGCTGGAGCGGGGCGCGCCGTTCACCGAGCCGGGCGACCGGCTCGTCGCCACCGCGCCCGGCTGGCGCGCTTGGGTGCCGGAGGCGCCGACCTTCCCGTACGCGCTGCTGGTCGCGCCCGACGACGACGTGCCGGACCTGCCGTCGCTCGAGCGCACCGGCCGGCGCGCGCTGGCGCGGCTGCTCGTCGACGTGCTCGAGCGGCTCGACCGGCTGTTCCGGGCACAGACGCCGTACATGCTGTGGATCCACCAGCGGCCGTTCGACGGCGGCGACTGGCCGGACGCTCGACTGCACGTGGAGATCGTGTCGCCGTGGCGCGCTGCCGGGGTGGCGCGGTACGTCGCCGCGGGCGAGCTGGGCTCAGGCGTCTACTTCAACCCGGTCGTGCCCGAGGACGCTGCGCGGGCGCTGCGCGAGGCGCGCCCGTGAGCGCACTCGAGACGCTGCTGCGCCACGGCGGCGGGCACGCGTGGGAGAACCCCGAGCTGACGAGCCTCAATCGCGTGCCGCCGGGCGCGACGCTGCTCCGCGCGGGCCCCGTGTCCCTGAACGGCATATGGGAGCTCGCGCTCGCGGCGCGACCCGAGGAGGCGGCGGCGGTCACCGGGTTCGGGCCGATCGAGGTGCCCGGCCTGTGGACGATGCAGGGCTTCGCCGCGCCGCAGTACACGAACGTCAAGATGCCGTTCGACGAGCGGCCGCCGCACGTGCCCGAGGCCAACCCGACGGGCGTCTACCGGCGCCGCTTCACGGTTCCCGAAGGGTGGCACGACCGCCGCGTCGTGCTGCACTTCGGCGGCAGCGAGGGCGCGCTGTTCGTTACCGTCAACGGGGCGCCGGTGGGGATCGCGAAGGACGCGCGCACACCGGCCGAGTTCGACGTGTCGGATCTCGTGCGGTGGGACGGGGACAACGAGCTCGTCGCCGCCGTCGTCCAGTGGTCGGACGCCTCGTTCGTCGAGGACCAGGACCAGTGGTGGCACGCCGGCCTCCCGCGCGACGTGTTCCTCTACGCCACGCCGCGCGAGCACATCGCGGACGTCTTCGCCCGCGGTGACATGCACGGGCACCTCGTCGTCGATGTCGAGGCGGGCGCGACGGCGCGTGCCCGGCTGCTCGATCCCGACGGAGCGCTGCTGCTCGACGAGCCGCTGGCGGACGGGCGGCTCGAGCACGACGTGCGCGCGCCGCGACAGTGGTCGGCCGAGCGCCCCGACCTCTACACGCTCGTCGTGACGGCCGGCGAGGACGAGGTGGCCTGCCGCGTCGGCTTCCGCAGCGTCGAGGTCGCGGACCGCCGGCTGCTCGTCAACGGCCGCGCCGTGCGGATCTGCGGCGTCAACCGCCACGATCACGACGACCGCCGCGGCCGCGCGGTGACGCGCGGGCTGATGGAGGCCGACGCGCGGCTGATGAAGCAGTTCAACGTCAACGCCGTGCGCTGCTCGCACTATCCGAACGACCCGTACTGGCTCGACCTGTGCGACCGCGTCGGGCTGTACGCGATCGACGAGGCGAACATCGAGGCGCACGCGTTCTACGACGACGTGTGCGCCGACCCGCGCTACGCGGCCGCGTTCGCGGAGCGCGTGCAGAACATGGTCGAGCGCGACAAGAACCACCCGAGCGTGATCCTGTGGTCGCTCGGCAACGAGAGCGGCTACGGGCCCAACCACGATGCGGCCGCGGACTGGCTGCGCGGGTTCGACCCGACCCGGCCGCTGCACTACGAGGGCGCGATCGCGCGCGACTGGTCCGGCGGCCGGCGGGCGACCGACGTCGTGTGCCCGATGTACGCCGACGTCGACTCGATCGAGGCGTGGGCGGCGGCCGGCGACACCGGCGACCCGCGCCCGCTGATCCTGTGCGAGTTCTCGCACGCGATGGGCAACAGCAACGGCGGCCTGGCCGACTACTACGCCGCGTTCGACCGCCACGACGCGCTGCAGGGCGGATTCGTGTGGGAGTGGATCGACCACGGGATCCGCCGCACGGACGAGCGCGGGCGCGAGTACTGGGCCTACGGCGGCGACTTCGGGGAGGCACGGCACGACTCGAACTTCTGCGCCGACGGCCTCGTATGGCCAGACCGGACGCCGCATCCGGCCATGAACGAGCTCAAGTACCTGGCTGCGCCCGTGCGCGTGGAGGCGCTCGACGCGGCCGCCGGCCGGTTCCGGATCCACAACCGCCACGACTTCATCGACCTGTCGCACCTGCGCGGCGAGTGGGAGGGAGGTGAGCTGCCGAACGGCGGCGGCGAGGTCACGCTCGACGTCTCGGGTCGCGAGCACGTCACCTTCCGCTTCTTCGAGCGCGACGGCGGCCGCGAGGTCGCGTGGCAGCAGTTCGAGCTGCGCCCGCCCGCCGCCGCGCCGGTCCGGCGTGCCGGACCCGGCTCGGCGGACGACCTGCCGCTCGTGCTCGACGGCCCGCACCTGCAGCTGTGGCGGGCGCCGACCGACAACGACGGGCTGCCGCTCGTGCCCGACAAGAGCCCCGGGCCGCTGGGCCGCTGGCTGGAGCTGGGCCTTGACAGCGGCATTCCCGACGGCGTGGTCCACCGCCACACGGCACACCGGCTGGACGGCGGCGGCGTGTTGTTCGAGCACGAGGTCGAGCTGCCGGAGGAGCTGGCCGACCTGCCGCGGATCGGCGTCGTGCTCACGCTGGCGGCCGGGCTCGAACGGCTCGAGTATTGCGGGCGCGGGCCGTGGGAGAACTACTCCGACCGGCAGGCGTCGGCGGTCGTCGGGCGCTACCGCAGCACCGTGACCGACCAGTACGTGCCGTACATCGCGCCGCAGGAGCACGGGCACCACGGCGACGTGCGCTGGCTGACGCTGACCGACGACGAGGGCCGCGGCATCAAGGTCACCGCCCAGCCGACGATCGGCTTCTCGGCGAGCCACTTCACCGCGGCCGACCTGACCGCCGCCCGTCACACGGTCGATCTCGAGCCGCGCGCCGAGGTGATCCTCAATCTCGATCACGCCCAGCGCGGGCTCGGTACCGCGAGCTGTGGGCCCGACACCAGCCCGCGGTACCGGCTCCGCTCAGGAACGCACCGGTTCAGCTACGTGATCCAGCAGCTCGACTTGTAGGGCTCCGCCCCGCGGCCGGGTCCGCCGGCCGGCAGCGGATCGCCGCCACGTCGCCGCGCAGCTCGCCCGCGCCGGCCGCGTGCGGGACGAGCACCGCCGAGCCGCGCGCGAACGGCAGGTCGCCGCCCTCGGTCATCAGCGTGCCGCTGCCGCCGAGCCCGATCAGGATCGAGAAGCCCGGATCGAATGAGGTCCCGGCCGTGCGCCGCTCGGCGCGGAAGTACGGGTCCGCTGCAGCCGGCAGCAGGCCTTCGCGCGGTCCGGTATCGCCGCTCGCGTCGCGGTCGAGCGCCTCCAGGGCTCGCTCCCAGCCGAGTCCGAGGTGGGCCTGCTCCTCGGTCAGCGGGAACCCCTCCCACTCGAGCAGGATCGAGAAGTCGGTCGGCTCCTGGAGCTCGACCAGCAGGATTCCCGCGCCGATCGCGTGCGCCGTCCCCGCCGGGACGAAGACCGCGTCGCCGGCCGAGACCCGCCGCTCGTGCATCGCATCGAGCATCGCGTTCGCGTCCTGCTTGTCCATCCACTCGCGCACCTCGCCGTGCTCGACGGCGCGCGACCACCCGACATGCACCGTCGCGCCGGGGTCGGCCTCGATGATGATCCAGGCCTCGGTCTTGCCGTGCGCGCTGCCGAGCGCGTCGCGGGCGAACTCGCGGCCGGGGTGGAGGTGCACCGGGAGCCGCTGGCCGGCGTCGAGCAGCTTCACGAGCAGGCCCGGGTCGGGGCCGAAGCGGGCGACGTGCTCGTGACCCAGGTAGGCCTCCGGATCGGCGGCGACGGCGTCGCGCAGGAGTGTGCCGTCCGCCATCCGGCTGAGACCGCGGTCGGGCTGGCCGAACATCGCGCTGACGGCGCCGATCCACTCCTCCGGCATCCGATCGGCGTCGATGTCGAGGCCGCGCAGGGCGGCGATCCGCGGCCCGCCGGCGTAGAAGTGGCGCTGGAGGTTCGGCGGGAGCTCGATCGGTCTCATGCCGGCGGCACCTCGCCGGAGCCGCGCACGATCAGCTCGGTCGGCACGACCACGCGCCGCGGTTCGTGATCGTCGCCGTCGAGGCGCCCGAACGCGAGCGCCGCGGCGTGTTCGCCCATCCGCGGGCTGTCGTGCCGGACGACCGTGGTCGGGATCGCCAGCAGATCGGCGAGCTCGAAGTCGTCGAAGCCGACCAGCGCGACCTGCCGCTCGGCGCCGCGCAGCGCCCGCAGCGCGCCGACGGTGTGGCGGTTGTTGCCGGCGAACAGCGCGGTCGGGCGGCGGTCCGGCGGCAGCGCGAGCAGCTCGCGCACGACGGCTTCGGCCTGGCCGGCGTCGTGCGTCCCGAGCCGCACCAGCTCCTCCCGGATCGGCACGCCCGCGGCATCCAGCGCGTGCCGGTAGCCGGCGAACCGCTCGGCCGCCGTGTAGAGGACGTCCGGGTCGGCCACGATCGCGATCCGCTCGTGGCCGTGGGCGAGCAGGTGCTCGACCGCCGTGCGCGCTCCGCCGAGGTTGTCGAGCAGCACGCAGTCGGCGTCGAGCCCGACCGGCGGACGGTCGAGGAACACCACCGGCGTGCCGTCCGCGGTCTCGCGCACGAGGTAACTGTGGTCGCGCGAGGCCGGGACCAGCAGCAGCGCGTCGACGCGCCGCCGCAGCAGCGCCTGCACCAGCTCGCGTTCACGCGCCGGGTCCTCCTCGCACGAGGCGGTGATGAGCAGGTAGCCGCGCTCGCGCGCCGCTGCCTCGACCGCCTGCGCGATCGCCGAGTAGAACGGGTTCGCGACGTCCTCGATCACGAGGCCGAGGGTGGAGGAGGTGATCCCCTGGCGCAGCGAGCGTGCGAGGTCGTTGCGCTGGAAGCCGAGCTCGTCGATCGCGCTGCCCACGCGCTCGGCCGTCGCGGCGGCGACGCCAGGCTCTTCGTTGATGACGCGGGAGACCGTCTTCAGGCTCACGCCCGCCAGCACGGCGACGTCGCGCATGGTTGGGCGCGTGGTGCGCAGGGCGTTCATCGACTCCTCTGGGACAACGTTGTCGGACAACGTTGTCAGGCGGGCAAGCTACGCCCGCGCGCAGCGGCTGTCAAGGTTCCCGCGGGCGAAGCGGGCGGGAGGCGGATATGGGGGCGAAGGTGACGCGGCGGCAGCTCGTGGCTGCGGCCGGGGCGGGGGCGGTCGGGCTGTACGTGCTCGGCGGGCCGCTCGGCGCGATCGCACGGGCGGCGCGACCGGCCGGCGGGGGCTCGAAGCTCCGCTACTACTACCGCGTGCGCCGCCGCCGGCGGCGCACGATCGAGACCGACGTCTGCATCTACGGCGGCACCTCGGCGGGGATCGCCGCCGCCGTCCAGGCCAGCCGGCTCGGCCGCACCGTTGCCGTTGCCGCCTTCGGGCGCGAGATCGGCGGCATGAGCGCCAGCGGCCTGGGCGCGACCGACACCGGCAACATCGCCGCGATCGGCGGGCTCGCGCGCGAGTTCTACCGCCGCGCCGGCGCGCGGTACGGGCAACCGGAGACGTTCCGCTTCGAGCCGCACGTGGCGACCGAGGTGTTCGACGAGTGGGTCGCCGAGCACGCGATCGCCGTCCACCGCGAGCAGCGCCTCCACACGGTCCGCAAGGACGGCGACCGAATCGTCGAGCTCCGGATGGAATGCGGCACGCGCTTCCGGGCGGCGATGTTCATCGACGCGACGTACGAGGGCGACCTGCTGGCACGTGCCGGTGCGAGCTGGTTCGCCGGCCGCGAGGGCAACGCCGCCTACGGCGAGACGCTCAACGGCGTCCAGTTCCGCTCAGGGCACCAGTTCCGGGTGCCGATCGACCCGTACGCCGTCCCCGGCGACCCCGCGAGCGGTCTGCTCGCCGGCATCTCCGCCGATCCTCCGGGAACTCACGGCGAGGGCGACCACCGGATCCAGGCGTACAACTTCCGCGTCTGCCTGACCACCGCCGCCGACCGCCTGCCGTTCCCGAGGCCGCGCGGCTACGACCCGGACCGCTACGCGCTGCTGCTGCGCTACATCGAGGCCGGGATCTTCGACGTGCTCGGCAACAACCAGCCGATGCCCAACGGCAAGACGGACATCAACAACAACGGCGCGGTCGCCAGCGACAACATCGGGCGCAACTACGGCTGGCCGGATGGCGACTACGGCGAGCGCGAACGCATCTTCCAGGACCACGTGGACTACCAGCAGGGGCTGCTGTGGTTCCTCGCCAACGACGAGCGCGTGCCGGAGACGATCCGTGCCGCCGTCCGCGCGTACGGCCTGCCGCGCGACGAGTTCCCGGACACCGGCGGCTGGCCGCACGAGCTCTACGTCCGCGAGGCGCGCCGGCTCGTGTCGGACTACGTGATGACCGAGCACGACTGCCGCGGGACGACCGTGGCGGCCGACTCGGTCGGCCTCGCCTCGTACACGATGGATTCGCACAACTGCCAGCGCGTCGTGGTCGACGGCCGGGCGCGCAACGAGGGCGACGTGCAGGCGCCGACGCCCTCGCCGTATCCCGTCTCGTACCGGTCGATCGTCCCGCGCGCGGGCGAGTGCGCGAACCTGCTCGTGCCGGTCTGCCTGTCCTCGTCGCACATCGCGTACGGGTCGATCCGGATGGAGCCGGTATTCATGCTGCTGGGCCAGGCGGCGGCGACCGCGGCATCGCTCGCGATCGACGCCGGCGTCGCGGTCCAGGACGTCGAGTACGCGGCGCTGCGCCGCCGGCTCAGGCGCGACCGGATGGTGCTCGAGTGGCCACCGCCGGCCGGCGGGCTGTCAGTGGAGGCGCCGGAGTTGCGCGCGTCCGAGCCGGCGACGGTCGCCGTGGCGCTCGTCAACGACGATCTGGAGGCCTACGAGAACGTCGAGCTCTCGCTTGCCGCACCGGCCGGTTGGACGGTCGAGCCGGCGGGAGCGCAGGTGTTCGAGGGCGTCGAGCCCGGCGGTCAGCTCGACGCCACGTGGCAGGTCACCGCGCCGCCGCAGGACGAGCCCGCGGCCGCGTACGAGCTGCGCGCGCGGGCGGCGTATGCGGTCGGCGGCGCGGCGGCCGAGCAGGAGACGTCGGGGCCCGTCTACGTCGTCGAGCCGGTCGGCTCGCCGTACGCGACGTTCGCGTCGACGAAGGCGCACTTCGGCGCGCGCGGCGACCGCCTGGCGATCATCGCCGCGGGCGCCGACGTGTGGGTGGGGATCGACCAGTACGGCGCGCTCTTCCGCCCAGGCGCCGGCGGCCCCGCGACCGTCGCGATCACGCGGCTCGACAGCCAGGACGCGACCGATCCGAGCGCCCGCGCCGGTCTCGCGATGCGCAACGACCTCACCAGGGCCGGCGCCGCGCTCGGCTACGTGCTGCTTGTGGCCAAGCCGCAGAACGGGTTCCTGCTGCTGTGGGACGCCGACGGCGACGGCTATGTGGAGTCGGTGGCCCGCGCCGGCGGCCCCGTCACGCCGTACCCGGCGTGGCTGCGGCTCGAGCGCAGCGACAGCACGTTCACGGGCGCCTACAGCACCGACGGCGAGAGCTGGACCACGGTCGGTTCGGCGGTGGTCCCGACCGCGGCCGTGTCGCAGGACGTCGGCGTCGTGTGCTGCTCACACTCGACCGTGCTCGGGCGCGCGCTGTTCGAGGGCCTCGCGATCACTGGTTGAGCAGCTCGGCCATCCGCGCCGGGTCGAGATCGCCGGGCCGCGGCCGCTCGACGCTCGCCGCCGCCGCCGCGACGCCGCGCCGGGCGGCGGTCAGGACGTCGGTTCCGGTTTCGAGTGCCGCGGCGACCGTGGCGGTGAGGACGTCGCCGGCGCCGGCCGGGTTGCGAACCACGTCCACGCGCGGCGCGGCGATCCACGTCGTCTCGCCGTCAGCGGTCACGGCGGCGCCCGCGGCCGCGGCCGTGACGATCGCCGCGCCCGCTCCTGCACGCACGAGCGCAGCGGCGGCGGCCTCCGCCCTTCGGCGGGCGTCCGGCGGCCGGTCGAGCGGCTCGTCGACGCGCCCGTGCAGCAGCGCCTCGGCCTCGGCGAGGTTCGGCGTCACGACCGCGGGATGGGCGGCGAGCGCGGCCCCGAGCGCCGCGCCGCCGGCGTCGACCACGGTCAGGCATCCGGCCAGCCGCGCGTGCCGGGTGAACAGTCCGAAGCCCTCCTTGGGACTGTTGGGGGGAAGGCTGCCGGAACAAACGAGCACGTCGTGATCCGGCAGCGCCGCGTCAAGCGTCGCTTCGAGCGCCCGCCAGTCGCCGGCGGCGAGCGGCGGCCGCGGCTCGTCGATCACGGTGGCGCCTGCGGGGTCGACGATCACGGCGGTCGAGGCGATCTCACCGCCGACGACCACCGCGTCGAGGGTCACGCCCTCCTCGGCGATCAGCGCCGCGGTCGCGCGGCCGGTGTGGCCGGGAACGAACGCGACGAGCACGGCGGGAATCCCGAGGGCGCGCGCCGCGCGCGCCACGTTGAGGCCCTTGCCGGCGGGCGTGACGCTGACCTCACCCGCGCGGAGCACCTCGCCGGGGCGCAGCCCCGGGAGCTCGGACCTTCGGTCGATCGTCAGGTTCAGGCCGGCGATCAGCATCGGCGAACCCGGCGATGCCCGTTCAGCCGGCGCTGGCGGGCAGCGTGCCCTCGAGGACCTTCGCGCCGGGCTCCTTCGTCGTGGCGCTCGTCTCCTTGGTGACCAGGACCTTCTCGTACGTGGCGAACCACTTCGGGAACTGGTCCTCGTCGCTCCGCTGCGGCCCGGCGGTGGCCAGCAGGCCGTCCTTGCCGACCGGGTTCTGCGCGAAGCCGAGGCGGCGCGGCTTGGCGCCCGTGCTCGTGAACCAGACCGCGTAGAAGTCACGCCGCCCGTTCGGCGGCACGTTCTCGGCGGCCAGCCCGAACCGCACGGTGCCGTCCTCGCTCCGCAGCAGTCGCATGAATCCCGCCGCCTTCGACCCGCTCACGCCGGCCAGCGCGATGTCGTTGCCGACCGCCTCCGGCGTGGCCGCCGGCGTCGCCGTCGCCGACGCCGATGGCTGCCCGGCGGCCGCGGGGGTCTCCTCGTCGTCGCGCAGCGCGAACATCCACACCAGGAAGGCGACCAGCACCAGCCCCACGACGCCGAGCAGGATCGCGCCGCCAAGCCGTGACGAGCGCGGGACGCCGTCGGAGGAGGTTGCCGGCTCGGGGCGGATCGGGCGCGGGCGCGGCGCTGCATCGTCGCGAAGCGGCCGCGGGCGCGCCGCGGGCGTCTCGGCCGGGGCGGGGCCGGCCACCTCGGGCACGGACCCGCCGAGCTCGCGCAG
Organism: uncultured Solirubrobacteraceae bacterium; assembly: GCA_963806395.1. GTDB lineage: Bacteria > Actinomycetota > Thermoleophilia > Solirubrobacterales > Solirubrobacteraceae > DASSUW01. The sequence goes on from CAWDYI010000003.1 coordinate 209,010, forward strand.
GCGCTCGGCGGCCACCGCCGCCCATTCGCGCGAAGCCTCGCTGCGCTCGACCGCGGCGCGCGTGCGCTCGGCCTCGGCGTCGGGCTGCTGGCCCAGCAGCCAGTCGGCGATCCGGCCACTGTCAACGCCGCCGCCGGGGGCGCCGGCAAGCGCGCGCAGACCGGCGTCGGCACGCGCGCGGACGTCCCGCTCGGGGATCGCGAGCAGCTCGGAGAGCTCGCCGTAGGAGCGTCCCTGGCGGAGGACCAGCTCCAGGACGGCGCGCTGGTCGGGGGCGAGCGTGTCGAGGGGGGTCATGCGGCGTTGAGAGGGTAGTGTGCCGCGCCTCGTGCAGACCCCGTTCGGCGAGTTTCCGGTCGGCTTCGACCGCCTGTACGGCCTCGAGATCGTCAGCCTGGCCGAGGACGAGGTGCGTGCGCGGGTGCGCGTGCGCGACGAGCTGCTCCAGCCGGCCGGCCTCGTCCACGGCGGGGTGTTCGCCTCGATGGCCGAGTCGATCACCTCGATCGCCACGTGGCTTGCGGTGCACGACGAGGGCAAGACCGCACAGGGTCTTTCCAACCAGACGAGCTTCCTGCGCCCGATCGTCGACGGCACCATCCACGCCACCGGCCGCCGCCGCCATCGCGGCCGCACTACGTGGGTCTGGGAGGTCGACATCACGGATGACGAGGACCGGCTGTGCGCCCTCGTGCGGATGACCGTGGCGGTTCGGGACCTGCCCGGCTAGGTCTGGCTCCGGCGAACGTCAACTGCGCTGGGTGGGGAAGCGGGTGTCCGTTCGCGGACGGCGAGGGCGCGCGATTCGGGGGGTGGTTCACAAACGTTCACGCATAGGAGACAAACGTGAGCCACCCCCCTCGATCCCACTCCCTTGATGCCGCAGTTGACGTTCGCCGGGGCTAGCGAACAACCGGCGGGCGGCGGCCCGGCCGGTAGGCGTTCGTGATCGGCATCCGCCGGTCGCGCCCGAACGCGCGCGGCGTGATCTTGATCCCCGGCGGGGCCTGGCGGCGCTTGTACTCGGCGCGGTCGACGAGCGAGACGACGCGGTCGATCGCGTCTGCGGGCAGCCCGGCCCGTTCGAGCTGCTCCGGGTTGAGGTCCTCCTCGACGTAGCCCTCGAGGATCGCGTCGAGCGTGTCGTAGTCGCCCAGCGAATCGGCGTCGCGCTGGTCGTCGCGCAGCTCGGCGCTCGGCGGCCGGTCGATGACCGAGCGCGGGACCGGATGGTCGTCGTCGCGCGCGTTGCGATACTCCACGAGCCGGTATACGAGCGTCTTCGGCACGTCCTTGATGACCGCGAAGCCGCCAGCGGAGTCGCCGTACAGCGTCGAGTAGCCGACCGAGTTCTCCGACTTGTTGCCGGTCGTGAGCACCAGCCAGCCGAACTTGTTCGAGAGCGCCATCAGCAGGTTGCCGCGGATGCGCGCCTGGAGGTTCTCCTCCGTGATGTCCGGCTCGCGGTCGGCGAACGCGTCCGCGAGCAGCTCCTCGTAGACCTCCATCGCCTTGCCGATCGGGATCTCGAGCAGCTCGACGCCGACGTTCTCGGCCAGCACCTTCGCGTCGTCACGCGTGCCGGACGACGAGTAGCGCGACGGCATCGTCACGCAGGTGACGCGATCCGTACCGAGCGCGTCGACCGCGATCAGCAGCGTGAGTGTCGAGTCGATCCCACCGGACAGCCCGATCACGACGTGCTCGAAGCCGTTCTTGTGCACGTAGTCGCGCGTGCCGAGCACGAGCGCGGCATAGACCTCGGCCTCGGGCTCGAGCAGCGGCGCCACGTCGCCGCCGAGCGGGACGGCGATCACGTCCTCCCGCCTCGCCAGCGGCCCGTGGCGGCCGACGTCGGGCAGCGCGCGGCGCACCGGCACCCGCAGCCGCGTGTCGCGCAGCCGCGCCGTCAGCGCCGCCTGGAGGTCGACGTTCGCCACCGTCAGCGCCTCGGCGAACTGGGGCGAGCGCGCGAGCACGACTCCCTCATGGTCGATCAGCAGCGAATGGCCGTCGAACACCAGCTCGTCCTGACCGCCGACGAGGTTGCAGAACGCGACGGCCGACAGGTTGTCGCGCGCGCGCTGGATCAGCATCCGCTCGCGGTCCACGCCCTTGCCCGCGTGGTACGGCGACGCCGAGGCGTTGAGGATCAGCACCGCACCGGCCAGCGCCTCGTCGGAGGCGGGCGGGCCGGGCGTCCAGATGTCCTCGCAGATCGTCACGCCGAGGCGCGCGCCGCCCAGCTCCAGCACCGCGCCGCCCTCGCCGACCTGGAAGTAGCGCTGCTCGTCGAACACGCCGTAGTTCGGCAGCACCGCCTTGCGGTAGACGGCCTGGAGCTCGCCCTCGGCGAGCACCGCGAGCGCGTTGTAGACATCGTCGGAGCGCTCCGGGAAGCCGACCAGCGCGACGATGCCCTCGGCCTCGCGCGCCAGGTCGGACACGGCCTCGCCGACCGCCTGCAGGAAGTGCTCCTTGAGCAGCAGGTCCTCGGGTGGGTAGCCGCTGACTGCGAGCTCGGGGAACAGCACGAGCTCGGCGCCGGCGTCGCGCGCCTCCGCGATCCGCTCCGCGATCTTGGCCACGTTGCCCTCGAGATCGCCGACGGCGGTGTCGATCTGGGCGAGCGCGATGCGGAGCGGTGGGATCAGACCGGCCATCTGACGCTCATGGTAGGCCCCGGCCCAGCCACGCTTCGGCGAACTCGCGTAGCTCCGGGTCGGTCGGGTCGTCGGTCTGAAGGACCCGCCGCCACGCGAGCGCGGTGGCGGGTCCGGCGCCCGCGCGGCGCGCCAGGATCACCGCCTGGCCGGCCGCGGCCAGCTCGGCGTCGAACGGGCCGGAGATCTCCTCCTGCAGCTGCTCGAGCCCCGCGCCCGGATCCGGCGCGTCGTAGAGGATCACCACGTTGCCGAGCTCGAGCGCATGGAGGATCTGGTCGTCCGTGAGCCTCCTACGGTCGCGCGTGACGAGGTCTGGACGGTGCGTGCCGCTCGTGGGCGGCGTGGCGCCGGACGGCTCGGCGGCGGCGTCGTGGCTCGCTCCGCGGTCCGGCTGCAGCTCGCCCAGCCCCGCAGGAGCGGCGGACAGCTGCGAGTCGTCGCGCGAGCTGATCACAAGCATGAGCCCGACCAGCGCGGCGACGACCACCACCACGCCGAGCACGACGACGACGGCCCGCCTCAAGCGCGGCTCTTCGTCCGGCGAGCCGCCGGGCGTACGCGTCCGCTCCGGCGGGCCCCGTTCTCGGGTACGCCGGCCGCGCCTGCGAGCTCGGCGATCGCCGACTGCAGGTCGGTGGCGAGGTCGTCGAGGTCCGGCATCGCGTCGAAGTCGCCGAGCAGCCCGAAGAACACCTTGCCGTCGTAGGACATGATCGCGATCCCGAGCGCCGTGTTCTGCACCAGCGGCACCTCCGGGTAGAAGGCGCGCAGCCGCCGGCCGAGCACGTAGAGCGGGAACTGAGGGCCGGGCACGTTGGTGACCGTCACGTTGAAGAGCCGCTGCAGCGACTGCAGGCGGGCGCCCTGGTTGAGCAGCGTCGGAGCGGCGAAGCCCGCGAGCTGGGTGAGCGTCTTGGCGCCGATCGCCTGCGCCGACTCCTTCAGGTCGCCGAGCGCCTCGTGCACGACGCGGAAGCGCTCGAGCGGGTCCGCGATGCCGACCGGCAGCGGCGCGTAGATCGCGGCGACCTTGTTGCCGAGGTTGCCTCGCTCGTCCTCGGCGCGGACCGAGACCGGCACCATCGCCTTCAGCTCCTGGCCCTCGGGGTCGCGACCGCGCCGCTCCAGGTGCGCGCGCAGGGCGCCGGTCACGACCGCGAGCACGACGTCGTTGACCGTTCCGCCGAGCGCGCCCTTGATCGCCTTGAAGCGGTCGAGGTCCGACTGGGCCCAGGCGAAGCGCCGGTGCGGGCCGATGCGGGTGTTCAGCGGGCTCGCGGGAGCGCCGCCCATGCCGGCGGCCGCCATCGACGCGAGGCCGGCGATCGCGCGCGCGGCCGTCGCGCCCGCCTCGCGCGGGTCCGAGATCAGGCCGGCCGCGGCGCGCGCCGCATCGAGCGGAAAGCCGGCGCGCTCGGTAACGGCGTCGGCGAACAGCGCGGTGCCGCTGGGCTCCGGGCGCGGGTACCAGGCAGGACCCGGGTCGGCCTCTGGCGGGTCGGGCTCCAGATCGAACAGCACGTTCATGATGTCCACGCCGGAGATCCCGTCCACCAGCGCGTGGTGGGTCTTGCACACGAGCGCGAACTGGTCCTCGCCGACGCGGTGCACGAGCCACATCTCCCACAGCGGCTTGGAGCGGTCCAGGGACTGGGAGAAGACCCGGCCGGCGAGCCGCCGCAGCTCCTCCTCGGACGCGGGCTCCGGCAGCGCCGTGTGGCGGACGTGGTAGCCGGCGTTGAAGTGCGGGTCGTCGACCCACACGGGCCGCGCCTGGGCCAGCGGCGCGAACGCGAGCTTCTGGCGGTAGCGCGGGACGAGGTGCAGGCGGTTCTCGATCTGCGCGATCAGCTCCTCGTAGGCCGGCGCATCGCCGTCGAAGACGAGCACCGAGCCCACGTGCATGTGGGCGCCGCCCTTCTCGAGCGCGAGGAACGACGCGTCGAGGCCGCTGAGCCGGTCGGGATTGGCCACTTCGCCCGATTGTGGCGGGTTCGCCGGGCCGCCGCAACGCGGACCGTCCGCGACCGCTCAGACCGGCTGTGTGATTGCACGCACAAGGATTTCCCGCAGACCTCGCTAGGGTGCGCCGCCGTTTGGCCATGCCGAGCCGTGGAGCGCACGATGCGCCCACGGGCGGGGACCGCGTTCGCGCGCACCGAGCCCTTGAGCTCACGCCCCGCAGGCAACACGGCCGCAGTCAAGGAGGCCCCATGCCACCGCGACCCATGTCGCGTGCCGCCGTGATGGCGGGCGCACTGAGTCTCGCAGTACCGCTGACGGTGCCGCCGCCCGCTGATGCGAGCGTTGCCGTTGCCGTCAAGAAGAAACGCATGCACGTCCGCGCCGGCCACACGGTGTCGGTCGTCGGCACCGTCCAGCCGCAGACGGGGGGCGTCGCCACCTCGCTGCAGGTCCACCGCCGCGGGCGGTGGCGGACGATCGACCGCGATCGCACGGCGGCGTCCGGCCGGTACGTGCTGCGCGACCGCGTGGGGCAGCCGCAGAGCGTGCGCGCCCGCGTTCTCGTGAGCGGCATCGGGCGGCCGCTCGGACGCCTGAACGTCTACCGGGCGGCGTACGCGTCGTGGTACGGCCCCGGTCTCTACGGCAACCACCTCGGCTGCGGCGGCACGCTGTCGCCCGGGCGCATCGGGGTTGCCCACAAGTCGCTGCCGTGCGGCAGCAAGCTGACCCTGCGGCACGGTGCGCGGACGGTGCGCGTGCGCGTGATCGACCGCGGCCCGTACGTCGGCGGCCGCGAGTTCGACCTCACCGAGGCGACGGCCCAGCGGCTGCGCTTCAGCGGCCACGGGTCGATCCTCAGCACCCGCTGACGGTCCGGCCGCACGCGTACGCTTGTTCGCGTGCCGCCTGGGCCAAAGCGCGTCATCGCCCATCTCGACTGCGACGCCTTCTACGCGACGGTCGAGCTGCTGCGCCGCCCCGAGCTGGTCGGAAAGCCGGTGATCGTCGCCGGCTCCGGCCCGCGGGCGGTCGTGACGACCGCCAGCTATGAGGCGCGCGCGTTCGGCGTCGGTTCGGCGATGCCGGCCTCGCGCGCGCGGCGGCTCTGCCCGGACGCCGTCGTCATCGCGCCAGATTTCACCGCCTACCGCGAGACGTCGCGGCGCGTCTGGGAGCTGGTCGGCGAGCGGCTCGATCGCGTCCAGCAGATCGGGATCGACGAGGCGTACGCCGAGCTGACCGGCGTCGAGAAGCCGCTGCGCGTGCTGCGCGAAGTGGTGGCCGCGGTCAAGGACGCGACCGGGATCGTGATCTCGATCGGCATCGGACCGTCACGCCTGGTCGCCAAGTGCTGCAGCGACCTCGGCAAGCCCGCCGGCTTCGTCGCGATGGGCCGCGAGGAGGCGTGCGTGCGGTTCGCGACCGCGCCTACGAGCCGCGTGCCGGGGATCGGGCCCAAGACGGCCGACCGCCTCGCCGAGCTCGGCGTGCGCACGATCGCCCAGCTCCAGCAGGTCGACGAGGAGCGGCTGGCCGGGCGCTTCGGCGCGAACACCGCGCGGTTCCTCAAGTCGCGCGCGCTGTTCGAGGACGACTCGCCGGTAGAGACTGAGCGCCCCGCCGCGAAATCGGTGTCGAGCGAGCGCACGTTCGACGAGGACGTCTCCGACCTCGAGCGCCTGGAGGCGGTCCTGCGCGAGATGTCGCGTGAGCTGTGCGAGGGCCTCCAGCGCCGGGGGCGGCGCGGGCGGACGATCGCGATCAAGGTCCGGCTCGGCGACTGGACGACCGTGACGCGTGCGCGCACCGTCGAGGCGGCGACGCACGATCCGGCGCAGGTGATCGAGGTCGCCGTCGAGCTGCTGCGCGCCTACGACCCGCCGCGGCCGGTGCGGCTACTTGGCGTGCGGCTGGCGGGGTTCGAGGACGTCGAGCCCGAGCCGCGTCGTGCGCCCGCCGCCGCGACCGGACAGCTCGCACTCCCGCTCTAGATTCCTGCGCGTTCGGTACTGGTAAGGCGTGCGCTGGACGGTGCTGACACTGGTGCTCGCAGCGGTGGTCGCGGGCTGTGGGGGAGGGGGGAGCGACTCGCTCACCCACGCCCCGTGGGTCGACCGCGCCGACGCGGCGTGCAAGCGCGCGGGACAGGCGATCGTCAAGCGCGGGTGGGCGGATGACCTGCGGTCGCTCCAGACGCTCTCGTCGGACGCGGTGTCGGACGTGCGCGAGGCGATCACGGCGATCCGCCGCCTGCCGCGGCCGCCGGACGCGGCCAATCGCGTGCGGCCGTTCCTCGCCACCGTCGGCGACCTCGACCGCGTGTTCGACGACCTCCTGCGCGCCACGACGGCGATGGACACCGTGGACCTGCGGCGAATCGGCGGGCGGCTGGGCGGCAAGCTGGCCGCGGTCGAGGTCTCCGCACGTGGCGCCGGCCTGCGCTGGTGCGTGCAGCACGACGAGGGCCGATGGGTCCCGGACGGCATCCGCGCCCCGCTGCTGGCCGAGGAGCTGGCGCGGATCGATCGAACCTTCCCCAGGCTCACGAACTCCAGCCCGCGCTCGCTGCGCCGGCTCGCGGACGAGCTGTCGGACGTGCAGGCGGAGCTCGCGCGGCTCGATCCCCCCGCCCGCGCCGATCGCGAGATGGCCGCGTACGTCGCCGCGATCGCCGAGTATTCGAGCGTCGCCGACGAGTCCGCGGACAGGGCGGCGGCGGGGCGCCTTCCCTCCAAGCTCGGGCCGCGGTTCGTCCGTGCGAGCACCGCAGTGGGGCGCACGCACAACCGCCTGATGCGCAAGCTGGACGCGGCGCCGGTCGGCGCCGCCGAGGCCGTGCCCGACGAAGTGGCCTAAGCGGACCCGCTAGTAAAGAGCGGCGGCGAGCTTGCGGCGCGACTCGCGCGCCACCGGGTGCTCGACGCCGAGGTCGTCGAGCACGCCGACGACGGCGCGGCGGAGGTCCTCGCGGCGGTCGCCGTCGTTGTCGGCGATCGCGGCGATCAGCTCGTCGAGGGCGCGCTCGACCTCACCGTCGTCGAGCGCCGCGAACGCGGCGGCCAGCGCGGGGTCCTCGCCGAGGCGGATGCGGGCGGCGAGGCCGTCGGCGGCGAACGAGCCGCCGACGTTGGAGAGCAGCTCGAGCGCCTCCTCGAGCTCGCCGCGCTCGTACAGCAGCCGGGCCAGTGCCAGCGCCGCGTCGGCGCGGTTGGGCTCGAGCTCGAGCGCGCGGCGCAGCGACTCCTCGTCGCCGCCTTCGACGAGTCCGTCGGCCTCCGACGGCACCAGCGCGTCGAGGAAGCGCTCGACCTCGGGCGGCGGCTGCGCGCCCACGAACTCGGCGACCACCGCGCCGTCCTTGAACGCCTTGACGGCCGGGATGCCCTGGATGCCGAACGCGGCCGCGAGGCGCTGGTTCGCGTCGGTGTCGAGCTTGGCGAGGGCGACCTGGCCCTCGCGCTCGTTGACGAGCCGCTCCAGCACGGGCGTGAGCTGACGGCACGGCCCGCACCACTCGGCCCAGAAGTCGACGACGACCGGCATCTCGTGCGAGCGCTCGACGACGTCCTGCTCGAACGTCGCCTCGGTGGTATCGAAGATCACGACTACGAGAATAGAGCGGGTCGGGTAGACATCCAGAGGTGGGCGATCTGACGATCGAAGCCGGGGCAGTGCGGCTGGCGGGCGAGGAGGCCGGCGACGGCGTGCCCGTGGTGCTCCTGCACGGCCTGACCGCGACGCGGCGCTACGTCGTGATGGGCTCGAAGAACCTCGAGCGCGGCGGTCACCGGGTCGTCGCCTACGACGCGCGCGGCCACGGCCGGTCGGGACCGGCCGAGGCGTACGGGTACGACGCGCTCGCCGCCGACCTGCTCGCGGTGCTGGACGACCGCGCGATCGATCGCGCGGTGCTCGCGGGCGCGTCGATGGGCGCTCACACGATGATCCGCTTCGCGCTCGACCATCCGGACCGCGCGGCCGCACTGGTCGTCATCACGCCGGCGTTCGACCCGGACGCGGCAGACCGCGGGCTCGAGCGGTGGGACGCGCTCGCGCGCGGGCTGCGGGAAGGCGGCGTCGACGGCTTCATCGACGCGTACGGCGAGCCGCGCGTGCCGGAGCAGTTCCGCGACACCGTCCGCACGGTCCTGCGTCAGCGCCTGTCGGCGCACGAGCACCCCGATGCGGTCGCGGACGCGCTGTCGGCCGTACCGCGCTCCGAGCCGTTCGAGCGCCTGGGACGACCTCGCCCGCCTCGACCTGCCGGTCATCGTCGTGGCGAGCCGCGACGAGGCCGATCCGGAGCATCCGTACGCCGTCGGCGAGCGCTACGCGGAGACGATCCCCGGCGCCCGGCTGGTGTCCGAGGAACCGAGCAAGTCCCCGCTCGCCTGGCAGGGAGGACAGCTCTCGCGCGTGATCGCCGAGACGGCTGAAAAGCTGTAGCGATGCGCGTCATCGCCGCCGCCGTGCTCGATCCGCGCGGCCTGCTGCTCGTGAGCAAGCGCGCAGCGCCGGACGTCTACTACCTACCGGGCGGCAAGCCCGACGCGGGCGAGCAGCCGCTCGACTGCCTGAGCCGCGAGCTCGCCGAGGAGCTCGGCGTCGGGATCGCATCGGCCGAGCCGTTCGCCGAGGTCCACGCGCCTGCCGCGCTCGAGGGCGTGCCGATGTGGATGACCGTCTTTCTCGCCCGCCTCGCCGGAGTGCCGGCGCCGGCGGCCGAGATCGCGTCGCTGAAGTGGTGGCCGGACGAACGCGGCATCGGCCTCGCCCCGGCCGTGCGCGACTGCGTGATCCCGCGCCTGCGGGAAGCCGGGCGGCTCCCAGCGTAAGAAATCCGGCCGGGCGCAGTTATCGGGACATCCCCCGTCCCCGAAGGAGGACACGATGTCCGCCCGTACGCTCAAGCTCACCGTCGCCGCGATCGCCGCGGCGGCCTCACTCGCCCTGGCCGGCACTGCGGCGGCGACGCCCGCCGTGCCGACCGCCGTGTTCGACCCGAGCACGACCGGCTGGTACTCGTACCGCAACCTCACGAGCGCGCAGTTCGCCGCGCGCTTCGACGCGCTGAAGCGCGACAACATGGTCATCGACCTCGAGGTCGACGTGATCGACGGCGCCTACCGCGTCGGCGCGGTGTTCCGCGCGAACCCCGACGGTCGCGGCTGGGCCAGCCTGCGCAACCTCACGAGCGCCCAGTTCCACGAGCGCTGGGAGCACTATCGCGACCGCGGCTTCCGGCTCGTCGACCAGGAGACGTACGTCCACCACGGCGCGCGGCGGTACGCCGGCGTGTGGATCGAGAACCGCGAGGGGTTCGGCTGGGCGTCCTATCGCGGCGTCACCTCGGCCGAGTTCTCCGAGCGGTTCGACCAGTACCGCGACCGCGGGTACCTGCCCGGTCGACGTCGAGGTCGACCGGTTCGGCGAGCGGCTTCCGCTACTCGGCCGTGTGGGTCGAGAACCGCGAGTCGCTCGCCTGGCGGCTGCGCCGCGGCCTGACCTCCGCTCAGTATGCGGACGCATTCGACACCTATGCCGACGACGGCCTGCGGAGCCTCGACGTCGAGCCGGTCCAGACCGCGGCCGGGCGGCGCTACGCCGGCATCTGGATCGAGAACCGAAGCGGGCGCGGCTGGTACGCGTACCGCGACCTCACCGCGACCCAGTACCGCAACCGCTGGAACCGGCTCTCCGACCAGGGATACCGGCTCGACGGCTACGAGAAGTACGACACGACGTCCGGGCCGCGCTACGCCGGCATCTGGCGCCAGAACTCCTCCCGGCCGAACTGGCAGCTGCGCAGTGCGGTCGACTCGCTCGTCCAGGCCGAGCTCGACACGTACGACGTGCCGGGCATCAGCGTGGCCGTCAGCCATGACGGCGTGCCCGTGTACCTGCGCGGGTTCGGCGACCAGGACGTCGACGACGGCGTCTGGATGCACAGCGGCTCGGTCAACCGGCTCGCGTCGGTGAGCAAGGCCGTGGCCGGCGTCCTCGCGATGCGCATGGACACGAAGCACGCGGCGCTGAGCATGGGCGACGCCGCTGCGCGAGCACCTGCCGCAACTGCCCGTCCACCACAGCTACACGGTCGCGCAGACGGTCATGAACCGCAGCTGCGTCGACCACTACCCGGACGGCTTCTCGTCGCAGAACCAGACGCACTACGACACGGCGCTCGACGTCGTCGAGGAGTTCATGGACCAGCCGCTCTCGTGCACGCCGGGGGACTACCTCTACAGCACGCACGCGTACACCGTGTTCGCGGCGATCCTCGAGCAGCTGGAGGGCAAGTCGGCCGACCAGATCGCGTTCGACGAGCTCACGCTGCCGTTCGGGCTGACGACCCTGCGCACCGAGAACCTGGCCGGCAACCTGCCGGACCGCGCGACGCTCTACACCACCAGCAACGCCGAGTACGCCGGCGACGTGACCGACAACAAGTGGTACGGCGGCGGCTTCGTCTCCTCGGCGCGCGACCTCACGCGCTTCGGCGCCCGGGTCCTCGACGGCACGATCCTCACCGCCGCCCAGCGCACGACGATGTGGACGCCGATCGGCAGCTACGCCTACGGGTGGGACGTCGGCACGGCGGACGGCGGGCAGCGCGTCGTCGGCAAGGCCGGCGGGCAGCCGGGCGCCAACGCCTACCTGCGGGTCTATCCGGACGACGGCATCGTCATCTCGGTGCTGAGCAACCGCCAGCGCGGTGGCCACAGCGCGAGCCGGCTCAGCCGCTCGATCGGCGAGCTGATGCTGACCGAGCTCCCGTGACGCACTCTCCGATCGGCGCGGAGGCCCTGGCCTCCGCGCCGGTCAGGTGCCGACGTAGGCCGCGAGGTGCTCGCCGGTGAGGGTGGAGCGGGCGGCGACGAGGTCGGCGGGCGTGCCGTCGAAGACGATCCGGCCGCCGTCGTGGCCGGCGCCGGGGCCGATGTCGATGATCCAGTCGGCGTGCGCCATGACCCCCTGGTGGTGCTCGATGACGATGACCGACTTGCCGGATTCGACGAGCCGGTCGAGCATGCCCAGGAGCTGCTCGACATCGGCGAGATGGAGACCGGTGGTCGGCTCGTCGAGCACGTAGATGCCGGGCGGATGGGACGGTTTCCCCATGTGGGTGGCCAGCTTGAGCCGCTGCCGCTCGCCGCCGGACAGCGTGGTGAGCGGCTGGCCGATCGTGAGGTAACCGAGCCCGACGTCGGCGAGCCGCTCGAGGACCCTGTGCGCGGCCGGCGTGCGCGCGTCGCCGTCGCCGAAGAACTCCTCGGCCTCGGTCACCGACATCGCGAGCACCTCGCTGATGTCGCGGCCGCCAAGGTGGTACTCGAGCACCGACGCGTCGAATCGCTTCCCCTCGCACTCCTCGCAGACGGTCTCGACGGTGGCCATCACGCCCAGGTCGGTGTAGATGACGCCGGCGCCGTTGCAGTTGGGGCAGGCGCCCTCGGAGTTGGCGCTGAACAGCGCCGGCTTCACGCCGTTGGCCTTCGCGAACGCCTTGCGGATCGGATCGAGCAGTCCTGTGTACGTCGCCGGGTTGCTCCGTCGCGAGCCGCGGATCGCGCCCTGGTCGATCGACACGACGCCGTCCCGGCCCGACACCGAGCCGTTGATCAGCGAGCTCTTGCCCGAGCCCGCCACTCCGGTCACGACGACCAGCAGCCCGAGCGGGATGTCGACGTCGACCTCGCGCAGGTTGTTCGTCGTCGCGCCGCGGATCTCCAGCGTGCCGGTGGACGTCCGGACCGTCTCCTTGAGAGCGGCGCGGTCGTCGAGATGGCGGCCGGTGACGGTGTCGCTCGCCCGCAGCCCCTCGACAGGTCCCTCGAAGCAGACGGTGCCGCCCGCCGAGCCGGCGCCGGGGCCGAGGTCGACGACGTGGTCGGCGATCGCGATCGTCTCCGGCTCGTGCTCCACGACGAGCACCGTGTTGCCCTTGTCGCGCAGCTGGAGCAGCAGGTCGTTCATCCGCTGGACGTCGTGGGGGTGCAGGCCGATGGTGGGCTCGTCGAAGACGTACGTGACGTCGGTGAGCGAGGACCCGAGGTGGCGGATCATCTTGGTGCGCTGTGCCTCGCCGCCCGACAGCGTGCCCGACGGCCGGTTGAGCGACAGGTAGCCGAGCCCGATGTCCACGAACGAGTCGATCGTCCCGCGCAGCGCCTCGAGCAGCGGCGCGACGGACGGCTCGTCCAGGCCTGCCACCCAGCTCGCGATGTCCGTGATCTGCATCGCCGAGACGTCGGCGATGCTGACGCCGCCGAGCTTCGACGACCGGGCGGCCTCGCTGAGCCTGGTGCCGTCGCAGTCGGGGCAGGTGGTGAAGACCACCGCCCGCTCCACGAACGCGCGGATGTGCGGCTGCATCGCGTCCACGTCCTTGGACAACATCGACCTCTGGATCGACGGGATCAGCCCCGCGTACGTCAGGTTGATCCCCTCGACCTTGATCTTGGTCGCGTCCTTGTAGAGCAGGTCGTGGAGCTCCCGCTTGTTGAACTTCTTGATCGGCTTGTCCGGGTCGAAGTAGCCGCAGCCGCGGAAGATCCGGCCGTACCAGCCGTCCATGCTGTAGCCGGGGATCGTGAGCGCGCCCTCGTTGAGCGACTTGCTCTGGTCGTAGAGCGCGGACAGGTCGAAGTCGCTGATCGAGCCGCGGCCCTCACAGCGCGGGCACATGCCACCGGTGCGGCTGAAGCTTGCGCTCTTGGTGATGGTCTTGTCGCCGCGCTCGACCGTGATCCCGCCGCTCCCGTGGACGGAGGCGACGTTGAAGGAGTACGCGCCGGGCGAGCCGATGTGCGGCTTCGCGAGCCGGCTGAAGAGGATCCGCAGCATCGCGTCGGCGTCGGTCGCGGTGCCGACCGTCGAGCGGGGGTTGGACCCCATCCGCTCCTGGTCGACGCTGATCGCCGTCGTGATCCCGTCGAGCACGTCGACGTCGGGCCGCGCCTGCGTCGGCATGAAGCCCTGCACGAAGCTGCTGTAGGTCTCGTTGATCAGCCGCTGCGACTCCGCGGCGATCGTGCCGAACACCAGCGAGCTCTTGCCCGAGCCGGAGACGCCGGTGAACACGGTCAGCCGGCGCTTCGGGATCTCGATGCTGAGGTCCTTGAGGTTGTTCACGCGCGCGCCGTGCACGCGGATCAGATCGTGGCTGTCGGCAGCGTGCAGCGCGGGCGACTGCGTGTCGGTGGTCGTGGCGGTGCTCATGTTCTCTCCATCTGTCAGGCGGCCTCAGGCTAACCAGCGGCCGCTGCGCATCAGCTCGCGTTCGGGCAGCTCGTCCACCTCGCGCCAGGCCTGGATGCGCCGCGGCGTGATGCGGAACCAGCGGTACGGCGTGGCCAGGGTACGCGGGTCGAAGCCGGCGCGCGCGGCGAACCGGTCACCCCGCTCCCGCGACAGCGCGTCGATCTCGAGGACCTCGACTCGACCCTCGATCATCGACACGTCGCGGGTGTCGCCCAGCGCCAGCCGAACGGCCCGGGTGGCAGCCAGGTTCCTGCCGGTCGGGCTGTCCGCCGGCGTGGACACGAGCAGCGCCTCGCCGTCCCAGTCGAAGGACAGCGGCACCAGATACGGCGCACCGTCCGGCGAGGCGCTGGCGACCCAGAGATCGATGTCGTGGGCGAGGCGATGCTCGGTGTCGCGACGACGCTGTGCGCGGGAGCGCGGGTCGGCCTTCACCGGTCCTGGAGCAAGCCGAGCACGTTGCCGTCGGGGTCCGTGACGGTGGCCACCAGCCGGCCGCCACCGACGTCGTGCGCGGCCTCCTTCAGGGTGGCGCCCGCGGCGGTCACCTCGGCCAGCTTCGCCTCGATGTCCGGCACGTGCCAGAACGCCACCGGCGAGGTCATGCCCTCCGGCCCGCCGCCGGGCACCAGCCCGATCTGCTGGCCCTCGACCTCGAAGCCGACGTAGTAGGACGAGTCGGTCTGCGGCGGTGCGCCGAGCAGGGCGGTGTACACCTGCTTGGCCGCCTCCAGGTCGGAGACGGGGTGCAGCACGGTCTTGATTCCCTGCGTGGAAGAGCTGGTCATGGTCGCTCCTGAAGCCGTCGTGATGTCCATGGCGGTCACGCTAGCTGCGGTGCGGCGTCCTCGCTTCTCGATTCCTGATCGGTGCGAGACTGATCGGGTGTCGGCGCGCCCGAACGCCGGTTACAGCGGCACCCCGCTGCCGAAGAAGCTCGGCATCAAGCCGGGCCACCGCGTGCTGGTCCTGTCGGCGCCGGACCTGTTCGAGGACGCGACGCTCGGCGAGCTGCCGGAGGGCGTGTCGGTCGCGCACCGGCTCGCGGGCAACGCGGACGTGATCGTCTCCTTCCACACGGCGCGCGCGGACCTCGCGAAGCGGATGCCGAAGCTCCGTGCTGCGATGCAGCCGGCCGCCGGGCTGTGGATCGCGTGGCCGAAGCGCGCTTCGAAGGTCGAGACCGATCTGACCGAGGACGTGGTGCGGGAACTGGCGCTCGCCAACACGCTCGTCGACAACAAGGTCGCGGCGATCGACGAGACGTGGTCGGGACTGCGTCTGGTGATCCGGCTGCGCGATCGCTAGCTTCAATGAAATGAGCGAGCCGCTACCTGAAGACCAACGCCTCAAGGAGATCTCCCCGAAGGCGTACGAGCATCCTGCCGATCGCGCCGCGACGGCTGCGCTGCAGTCGATCCCGATGCTCGACCAGGTGGTGCGCAAGCTGATCGAGTTCGGGTACGAGCGCGCGCTGCACCAGGTGTTCCTGGCCGGGTCGGTGAAGCTCGGGTCCGAGCAGCTGCCGGACGTGTGGGCCGGGCACCGGGCGGCGTGTGCGCGGCTCGACCTTCCGCTGGTGCCCGACCTCTACCTGACCCAGTTCCCGGTCACGAACGCCGCGGCGATCGGGTCCGGGCGGCCGATGGTGATGGTCAACTCGCGCTCGG
This sequence comes from uncultured Solirubrobacteraceae bacterium, assembly GCA_963806395.1. Taxonomy (GTDB): domain Bacteria; phylum Actinomycetota; class Thermoleophilia; order Solirubrobacterales; family Solirubrobacteraceae; genus DASSUW01. Next base: position 224,578 of record CAWDYI010000003.1, read on the forward strand.
TCGAGCTGTTCGACGAGGAGGAGCTGCGGACCGTCCTGGGGCACGAGGCCGGGCACATCCTGTCCGACCACGTGCTGTACCGGACCGCGCTGATGATCCTGCTCTCGATCGGTACGCGCGGGCTGCCGGTGATGGCCGGGCTGCCGCTGCTGGGGGTCAGGATCGCGCTGCTCGAGTGGTTCCGCGCCGCCGAGCTGAGCGCCGATCGTGCGGCCACGCTGGTCAACCGCGACCCGCTCGTCACCTCGCGCACGCTGATGGTGATGGCCGGCGGTGCCGCGTCACGGAAGATGAACCTCGACGCCTTCCTCAAGCAGGCGTCCGTCTACGAGGAGTGGGAGCCGGGCTGGGACAAGCTCTCGCGCCTGCGCGTCGAGCTCGCGCAGACCCACGCGTTCCCGGTCAAGCGCGTGTCGGAGCTGATGAAGTGGGTCCGCTCCGGCGAGTACGACGCGATCATGAACGGCACGTTCGCGCGCCGCGGCGACCCGGTGGACCCGCGGCACGAGGCCGGCGACGCCGCCGAGCACTACGCCGAGCGCTTCCGGGCCATGTTCAAGGACGCCGGCCTGGGAGTGGAGAAGGCCGGCGACAAGGTCGCCGACGCCGCCGAGAAGGTCGGCGACTGGTTGCGCGACCGCTCCTGACAGCGGAGCGGCCGCGCACGCTCCGGCCTACTTGGCCGGGGCGATCGGATGGTTGGAGCGGAAGATGTCCGCGGGGTCGACCTGCGCCTTGATGCGGGCGAGGTGGCGGTGCGTGACCTCGTCGTAGAAGGAGCGTGAGTCGACCGTGCGCTCCTCGAAGTTGAGGTAGCCGCGGCCCGCGTCCCACGGTGCAAGCGCCTGCTTGAACACCGGCAGCGCCGCCTCGAGCCCGGCGACCATCTCCGGCGTCGCGGCGATGCCGGCTCCGAAGGCGAGGTAGGCGGCGTCGAGCGTCGGCTGCGCGCCGTGGCCGGCCGGGGCGACGGCGAGCGCGCCGCCGAGGTGGCGGAGCTCGGCCAGGAGCAGCGGCGAGCCCGAGCCCGGGCCCGCGACGGCCACCAGCGCGTCGATCGCCTCCGCCGGCAGCTCGCTCAGCAGCCGGTGCTCGCTGAGCGCCGGGACCGGCTCCTCCGGGTCGTTGTGCAGGCGCGACAGGGCGACCGGCGGGACCATGTCGAACGTGTCGATCTCCGGCCCGAGATCGCGCAGCCGCTGCACGATCTCGGCGCCGAACGCGCGGTCGCCGAGGATCGCGGCGTCGATCGTCACGAACGCGCGTCCGCGCAACGGCTCGGGGATCTCCGGGATCGGCGGCATCTGCATGATCCGCGCCGCCGAGGTGACCTCGTCCGGGACCGTCGCGGTCCACTCGCGCCAGGCGTGGAGCACCTCGGACGAGCGCTCCCACGGCCAGAACATCGCACCCGCGTAGAGCTCCGGCACCGGGTACAGCGCGATCTCCATCGCGGTCACGACGCCGAAGCTGCCGCCGCCGCCGCGCAGCGCCCAGAAGAGGTCCGGGTCGTTCTCGGCGTCGACGCGGCGCAGGCGCCCGTCGGCGGTCACGATCTCGATCGCGAGCACGCTGTTGGCGGCCAGGCCGTGGCGACGGGAGAGCCAGCTCACGCCGCCGCCGAGGCAGTAGCCGACGACGCCGACGTCGGGCGAGGACCCGGCGAGCGGGGCGAGGCCGTGCTCCGACGCGGGCGCGGTGACCTCGAGCCACAGCGTTCCGGCGGCCACGCGGGCGCGCCGGGCGACGGCGTCGATCTCGACTCCGCGCATCCGCACCGTGCTCACCAGCACGGTGTCGTCGAGCGACGCGATCGGCCCGGCGTTGTGGCCGGTGCCCTGGGGCGCGACGCGCAGCCCGTACTCGCGTGCGTAGTCGACGATCGCGACGACGTCGTCCGCGTCCTCGGGGAACGCCACGAGCGCGGGACGCTGGTCGACGGCGAGGTTCCAGGCCTGGCGGGCCTGGTCCCACGCGGTGTCGGCGGGACCGACGACATCGCCGCGCAGGCGGTCGCGAAGGTCCTGGACGTCCCGTACGGTGCGCTCGCTGATCAGCATCTAGGTTTCTCCTGGGGAGGCGGGGAGGGGAGGGGGGCACGATCGTCCTCTGCCCCGTCCCGGGCCGCATCGGGGGAATGCCTAGTGGTCGTACACTCGGCCGCATGTGCATCCAGTGCGTCGCGGGCGCGATGGCGGCCGGAGCCGCGACCACCGGCGCGCGCGCCTGGCTCGCGGTCCATGCCGCCGGCCTGCTCACGCCACGGCGCAAGCGGGCGATGACCGCCGTGCTCGTGGTCGCCGGCGTCCTCGCCGCCGGCGCGGTCGGTCCGGCTCCCTAGAAGACGCGCAGCGGGCGGTTGCGCTTGATGCCGCCGACCTGCACGGTCACGCGGTACTTCGTTCGGCTGCGCGGGCGCAGTCGGACCCGATAGGTGCCGTTGCGGACGCGGAGCAGGCGGCGGCGCTCGCGCACCCAGCGGCGGCGGCTGCGGCGGCTGAGCGTCAGCCGCACGTGCGTGGCCGGCGAGGCGTTTCCGGACACCTGCACGGACTTGCCGACGCGCATCCGGCGGCGGTTGACCTTGACGCTGAGCTGGGGGATGACCGCGACGTTGCGCGGCGCGGACTCGATCCGCGCCCGCAGGCCGTCGCCTCCGAACACCGCGCGCAGCCGGCCGCTCGCTCGCAGCTCGACGGTCGTGCGCCAGCTGCCGTCGGCGGCGCAGACGGCCGAGCCGACGGTCGTCCATTCCTCACTGGTGGATCGCAGGAACTCGACGGTGAGCGGGACGCCGCCGGCCGGCGATCCGTCCGGGAACCGCAGGTAGCCCGACACGGCGGTCTGCCGCAGCCCGCGCACCTGGCTCGGCGCGTACACCGACAGCCCCATGGCCGGCCCGGCGTACTGCGCCGCAGCGGCGCGCAGCTGTGCCAGCTGCGCGTACAGCATGTTGCCCGGGCAGGCCGTGTTGTTCGCGTCGCGGTGACCGGAGATGCGCTCGAACGTCACGGGCGTGCCGGCCGGGTAGCGGTTGGTCTCGCCGCCCGCCGACGTCACGGTGACCGTGCCGTTCGTGGGCACCTCGTGGACCGAGAGCTTCCAGCCGATCAGCCGCGCGAGCGCGTCCATCCCCGCGGGCGTCTGCGCGACCGAGGTGAAGGTTCCGAGGCACGAGACGCCGGTCGACACGCTGTTGAAGCCCTGCGCCTGGGCGCCGACCACAGGCTGGTCGATCCCGCCCGCACGGCCCTCGAAGATCTGGCCGTACTTGTCGACGAGGAAGTTGTAGCCGATGTCGTTCCACCCGTTGCTGTTGCGATGGAAGCGCGCGATGCCGAGCACGATCCCGGCCGAGTCCTCGGGGCCGTAGTCGTTGGCGGTCACGGTGTGGTGCACGTACGCGATCTGGACCTGGGCGTAGAGCGGCGGCTCGCGCGGTGGCACCGCGGCCGCGCCCCACTCGGCGCGGCTGATGATCGCCGGCGGCGCTCCGGCCTGCGCCCGGCGGGCGATCCGGGCACGCCGGCGCAGGCGGCGGCCCATGCGGCGCGCCAGCGTCGCGGTCGGCAGCGCGTGCACGAAGCGCGCGCGCAGGGCGCGGGGCGCGCCCCGCAGGCGCAGCTGGAACTCGTCGGCGGCGCCCACGAACGCGGGGTCGGTGCCGGCCGGCACGCGACCGCTGTCGGGCCCGTGGTCGCCGGTCACGTGCAGCGAGGCCCACTCGGTCCAGCGGCCGCCGCGCCGGCGCGCGCGGACCTGCGCCTCGGCGCGCGAGCCGCGCGCCCAGCGCAGCCCGATCAGGTCGAAACGGCGCGGCGCGCGCAGCACCGGGGTCGTGCGCCAGCCGGAGGCGCCGGCGGCGGTGGCGCGGCCGTCGGCGAGGCCGTCGAGGTCGAGCTCGAACAGCGCAGCAGGGCGCGCCGCGAGCGCAGGTGTGGTGGGGCGAAGCGCTCCGGCTGCGGCGGCGACTGCACCGGCCTGGAGGGCCTGCCTACGGGTGAAGGGACGTCTGGGCACCAGCGATCAGAACACGCGAGGTGGCCGAACGTAGCGTGCCCCGCCCACGATCTTGCACGACGTCGTGCGAGTCAGCGGTTCAGCGGTCGGCGCAGTCCGGGCAGGCGCCGCGCAGCACGATGTCGTGCCCGCCGACCTCGTACCCGAGGCGCTCGCCGAGCCCGTCGATCAGCCGCTCGAGCTCGGGATCCTCGAACGAGTCCATCTTCCCGCACTGGTCGCAGATCGCGTGGTGGTGATGGTCGCCGCTGGGGTCGGCGGGCTCGTAGCAGGCGGTCCCGTCCACGTCGATCCGGTGCACGAGCTTGAGCTGCGCCAGCACGTCGAGCGCGCGGTACACGCTCGCCAGCCCGACGCGCTTGCCGCTGCCGCGCCGCAGGCGATCGTGGATGTCCTGGGCGCTCAGGCAGCAGTCCTGGCGGGCCAGCAGCGCGAGCACCTCCTCGCGGGCGCCGCCGGCGCGGTGGCCGGCGCGCGTGAGCTCGCGGTGGGCGTGGTCGGTCCACGCGGGTGAGCTTGGGCGGTGCGTGCGGGCCCGGGCCATCGTGCGCCGGATGGTAGCGCTCGTGACGGGCGTCTGAGAATCGTTCTCACCCAAACGCAAACGAGAATGAGTTTCAGTAAGCTGCTCCGTCGATGTTCCCCGCGCGCCTCACCGCCGCCCTGCTCGGCGCAGTTTGTGCCGCGCTCTCGGTTGGCGGTTGCGGCGAGGACGACAAGGCGGCCGGAGTGGGGGACCGCCTGACGGTCGTCGCCACGACCACGCAGGTCGCCGACCTTGTGCGCAACGTCGGCGGCACCCAGGTCGAGGTCGTGGGGCTGCTCGCGCCGAACGCCGACCCGCACGCGTACGAGGTGCGGCCGAGCGACGCCCAGGCGCTCGCCGACGCCGGCCTGATCGTGCGCTCGGGAGGCGACGTCGACGAATGGCTCGACGAGGCGATCGAGGGCGCGGGCACGGACGCGCCGGTCGTCACGCTCAGCGACGCGATACAGACGCTCGACACGTCGGAGGAGGGCGAGGCGTTCGACCCGCACTGGTGGCAGGACCCGCGCAACGCGGTGATCGCCGTCGACGAGATCCGCGGCGCGCTGGCCGCCGCCGACCGGCGCCACGCGAGCCTCTACGACGAGAACGCGAAGGCGTACACGGGCAAGCTGACCGCGCTCGACCGCGCCGCCGCGAAATGCATCGCGAAGGTCCCGGAGGCCCAGCGCAAGCTCGTGACCACGCACGACGCGCTCGGCTACTACGCCCGCCGCTACGGCATCGACGTGATCGGCACCGTGATCCCGTCGCTGACCACCGAGGGCCAGCCGTCCGCGGGCGACACGGCGAAGCTCGTGCAGACGATCGAGGACGCGGGCGTGAAGGCGATCTTCGCCGAGAGCTCCGTCGACCCGAAGGTCGAGTCGGCGATCGCACGCGAGACCGGAGCGAAGGTCGGCAAGGCGCTGTGGGCCGACACGCTCGGCCCGGAGGACTCCGACGGAGCGACGTACCTCCAGTCGATCGCCTCCAACACCGCGGCGCTGGCGGACGGCTTCACCGGCGGCGCGGTGTCGTGCGCGCTGCCAGGGTCTTGACGTGCTGCCGGAGGCCTTCGACGCGCCGTTCATGCAGCGCGCGCTGCTCGAGAGCCTGCTGCTGGCGGGGCTGGCCGGCGTGCTCGGCTCGTGGATCGTCCTGCGCCGGCTCGCGTTCTTCACGCACGGCGTCGGCACCGCCGCGTTCCCGGGCCTCGTGGTCGCCGTGCCGGCCGGCGTCACGCCGCAGTTGACCGGCCTCGCCGCCGCGCTGCTGTACGCGGGCGGCGTCGAGTGGCTCGGACATGCGCGCCGGGTGGCCGTCGACGCCGCCACCGGTCTCGTCCTCGTCGGTGCGCTGGCGCTCGGCGTGATCCTCGCGTCGGATGTCTTCGAGTCCGGTGCGGGTGTCGACCGGCTGCTGTTCGGCAGCCTGATCGGTCTCAGCGATCGCGACCTGTGGCTGACCGGCCTTGCGCTGGCGGCGGCCGTTGTGCTCCACATCGCCCTGCGCCGCTCGTGGCTCGCGCAGGGCTTCGACCCTGGGACGGCGCGGGCGCTCGGCCTCCGCGCGCAGCTCGCGGACCGGCTGCTCCTGCTGGCGATCACGGGCGCGGCGGTGGTCGCACTCGACGCCGTCGGGGCGCTGCTCGTGACGGCCGTGCTCGTGATACCGGCGGCGACGGTCAGGCTCGTCGCGCCGAGCGTGGCGACGCTCCAGGCCGGCACGGTGGTGCTCGCCGCGGTCGAGGGCGTCGCGGGCCTGTGGCTGGCGTACGAGCTCAACATCGGGCCGGGCCCGGCGATCGCGGTGCTCGGCGGCGCGCTGTTCGCCGTCGTCGCGGTCGTCACCGCCGTGGCAAGGCGGTGGACGTGAGCGGCTCGCCGGTGGTCGTGGAGGGCCTAGCCGGCGGCTACACGGCGGGCGCGGACGTGCTGCGCGGCGTCTCGTTCACGCTCGAGGCCGGGACGATCGTCGCGGTGCTCGGCCCCAACGGCGGCGGCAAGACCACGCTGTTCCGCGCGATGCTGGGCGAACTGCCGGTGCAGAGCGGCGTCGTGCGCCTCGCCGGCCGGCCGGCGTACGTGCCGCAGACCGACCGCACGCGACTCGACTTCCCCGTCAACGCCCTCGACGTGGTCCTGATGGGCGCGTACGGCAGGACGCCGAGCTGGCGCCGGCTGGCGCGCGCGGATCGCGACGCCGCCCGCGCCTGCCTCGACCGGGTCGGCCTCGCCGACGCCGCGCGCCGGCGGTTCGGTGCGCTCTCGGGCGGTCAGCGCCAGCGCGTGCTGATCGCGCGCGCGCTGCTCCAGGACAGCCCGGTGATGCTGCTCGACGAGCCGCTGTCGGGCGTGGACGCGGTGAGCGCCGCCCGCATCGACGCGGTGTTCGAGGAGCTGCGTGCCGAGCGGCGGGTGCTGCTCGTGGCCACCCACGATGTCGAGCAGGCGCGCCGCTGGGACCGCGTCGTCTGCCTGAACGGCGGGCAGGTCGCGTTCGGGGCGCCCGCCGAGGTCCTGACGACCGACGTGCTGCGCAGCACGTACGGCGCCGAGCTCGTCGTGCTCGCCGGGGGCGAGCGCGCGGTGGCGGTCGACCACCACTCGCATTGATGCTCGACTGGCTGCTCGATCCGTTCTCCGGCGCGTTGATGCAGCGCGCGCTCGCGGAGGTGCTGATCGTCGCGGTCGCCTGCGGCCCGCTCGGCGTGTGGGTCCTGCTCTACCGCCAGAGCTACGCCGCCGAGTCGATCTCGCACGCGATGCTCCCGGGCCTCGTGATCGCCTCGCTCGCGGGCGTGTCGCTGCTGCTCGGGGCCGTCGGCGGCGTGATCGCGGCAGCGGTGGCGATCGCGCTCGCCGGCCGCGACGAGCGGCTCGGTGGTGACGTCGGCGTGGCGGTGGCGATCACTGCCCTGTTCGGCCTCGGGGCGGTGCTCGCGCTCTCGCCCGACGTGCCCGCGCGGCTGGGGGAGTTGCTGTTCGGGGACCTGCTGGGCGTCACCGGCGGCGACCTCATCGAGGCCGCCGTGCTCGCCGGCGGCGTGGCGGTCGCGCTCGCGCTCGCCCACCGGCGGCTGGCGCTGAGCGTGTTCGACCGTGCGGCCGGGCCGTCGCTGGGCGCGCGGCCGGCGCGGTGGGAGCTCGCGCTGCTGGTGCTGCTCGCGGTCTGCACCGTGGCCGCCGTGCGCGGACTCGGCAACCTGCTCGTGGTGGCGCTGATCCTCGCGCCCGGCGCCACGGCGCTGAACGTCGCGCCGCGCCTGCCCGCGGCGCTCGTGCTGTCGGCGGCGCTCGCCGCGCTCGCCGGCGTGCTCGGCTTGCTGGCCTCCTACCACTGGGAGGTGGCGGCGGGTGCGTCGGTTGCGCTCGCGGCTGTCGCGCTGTTCGCCCTGTCGCTGTTCGTCCCGTCCCGGACAGCGTCGCTCGACACACGGGCTTAGGTCTCCCTAATATCCTGCCGTTCTGGTCGGATTTGGGGACCCTAAGACTTGTGAGGACGACGATGAGAATGAAGCTCCTGGCGACGCTGGTCGCCGTTGCAGCGCTCGCCGGTTGCGGGGGCGACGACGCCGAGCCCGCCGCTGAGAAGCCGGCGGCCGCCGCCGGGGCCGATCTCGGCGCGATCAAGGAGTACCTGCTCGAGCACACCGCGAGCCTGCAGGACCAGACCGCGGCGCTCGCCGCCGACGCCGAGGCGTACCACGCGGCCGCCGAGGAGGCCGGCTTCGACTACGCCAAGCTGCTCGACGAGCGCCGTGACGACGTCGCCGGCCTGGTGTCGAAGATGCAGGCGACGTTCCGCGAGGCCAACCCCGCGTACGAGGAGATGGAGGGCGTGGTCGCCGGCGTGCCCGAGCTGGCCGACTTCGACGTGATCATCGACGCGGGCGCCGACAAGTCCGATCCCGAGAACGCCGTGCCGTTCTCGATCAAGACACCCGCCGGCAAGACGTTCGACCAGCCCGGCAACTTCATGTTCCTGACCGAGACCGCGCTGTGGGGGACCGAGCCGAAGTTCGCCGCGAAGGGCGTGAAGGCGGACCTCGACGGAGACGGCAAGGTGAGCTTCGGCGAGGCGGTGCCGGACGCCGACTTCCTGGTGGCCGTCGCGAAGGACTTCGCGACCAACGCCGACGAGCTCGACGCGGCCGCGCGCGCGTGGGAGCCGACGCCGCAGGACGCGTTCACCGCCCTCGTCGTGATGACGCCGACGATGTCGGAGTACTTCGAGGCCTGGAAGCAGTCGCGCTTCGTCGCCGGCGCCAAGTCGAAGGAGACCGCGTTCGTGGCGGCCTCGCGGCTCCAGGACATCGCCGACATCCTCGGCGGCCTCGTGCTGGTCTACGAGCAGGTCGAGCCGAGCATCGCGGACGTCGACGCGCAGCAGGCCAAGCAGACCGGCAGCGAGCTGAAGGAGCTGGAGCAGTTCGCCGCGCAGCTGCGGGAGGAAGAGGCCGGCGGGCGTAAGTTCACGGCCCGCGAGGCCGACACGCTCGGCTCGGACGCGCAGGACCGCGCCGAGGCGATCGCAGGCCAGGTCAGCCAAGCCGCAGGCCAGCTCGACATCGAGCTGGAGAGCTGAGTGAAGCGCGTCGCGCTCCTCGTCGCGGCGCTGACGGCCATGCTGGTCGCGGCGCCGGCGGCCGTCGCGGCGCCTGCGCCGTGGCGCGCCGCGGACGAGGTGCGGGACGCACTGTTCGACGCCCAGACCGAGCTGATCGTCGGCTCGCGGGCGAGTGCGGGACGTGAGGTGGCACGCGCCAGGGCCGCCTACGCCGGAGGCCTGCGAGCCGGGCTGCGCGCCGCCGATCGCGGCGCCGACGCAGCGGTGCGCGCGGCGCTGCGTGAGGCTGCGCTGGCGGCGCGCGAGGGCGACTCGGTACGGCTTGCCGGCGCGCGCGGCGCGGCGCGTGCCGCGCTGTTCCGCGGCGCGTACGCCGCCACGCTGGTCGCCGTCGAGCGCGGCGACGCCGCACAGGCTCGCGGCTGGCTGCTGCTGCGCGAGTTCCGCACCGCGACCCGCTTCACGCGGCCGGGCGCGAACGCGACGATCGCCGTCCAGCGGCTCGCGAACGGCCGGCTCGATGCCCGCCGGGCACGCGCGGCGGTCGCCAAGGACCTGCTCGACGCCTACCAGGCGCGACTGCGCGAGCTGCTCGACGATGCCGGCCGCGGCGCCGAGCGCGACCTGCCCGAGCGCCGGGCCGAGGCGGCCGCCCAGGCCGAGGGCTACTTCCAGATCCTCGCGGGACGCTACGCCGAGGACCGCGGGGCCGCGGCCGCCGACGCCGCGCAGGCCGACTACGCGACGCTCCGGGCTGCCGCGCTCGGCGACGACAGCGCGGCGTTCGCGGCCGCCCGCGACCGCGCTGCGGAGGCGCTCGAAGGCTTCACCGCGGCGCCGTTCACGGCGGACGAGGCCGCCCGCCGCGCGCAGCAGCTGCTGCGCTTCCTGGCGCTCGTGCCGGTCGAGTACGGCCGCGGCGTGAAGGGCACGACCGTGCACCTCGACTTCGAGATCCAGGAGGCGGTCGCGTTCCGGACGGGCGCCGCGGCGGCCTTCGCCGACCTGCGCGACCAGCTCGCCAAGCGCGACCGGGCGCGCACCGACGCCGCCGCGGCCGGGCTCGACCGGCTCGGCCGGCTCGTCGCCGTCGCGACCGAGCGCCACGACGGCGTGCCCGAGACGGACGAGGTCGAAGGGCAGACCGAGCGCGTCGAGGAGGCGCTCGACATCGCCATGCCGGAGGCCTGGAAGAAGAGCACCGACGAGTCCGACTACGACCTGATCGCGCTGACGCTCGACCGCATGCAGGCGGCCGCGGGAGCCGGCCAGTTCCAGCAGGCCGAGCAGGCGCGGCTCGAGGCGTACTCGTTCTTCGAGTTCGGCCCGGAGCGGCGCCTGAAGGCGTTCGATCCAGGCATGGCGCTCACGATCGAGGGCCTGATCTGGTTCGGCGCCGACGGCGAGCCGGGCCTGGCGAAGCTGATCGCCAACCGCGCCCCCGTGCGCGAGCTGCGGGCGACGCGGCGGACGCTCGACGCCAGGCTCGACGACGCCGCCGCCACGCTCGGCGACAGCGCGAGCAGCGCCACGGTGGTCACCAACTCGGCGATCCTCGTGTTCCGCGAGGGCCTCGAGGCCGTGCTGATCCTCGCTGCGATCACGGCCTCGTTCGTCGGCGCGCGGCGGCGGCTGCGCCGCCCGGTGATGTGGGGCGCGCTGCTGGGCCTGCTGGCGTCGATCGTGACCTGGGTGATCGCCAGCACGCTGATCGAGTCGCTCGCCACGTCCGGCGAACGGCTGGAGGCGATCACCGGGATCGTGGCGATCGCGGTGCTGCTGCTCGTCACCAACTGGTTCTTCCACCGGGTGTACTGGAGCGAGTGGATCGGGCGCTTCCACCGGCGGCGCAAGGCGCTCGAGAAGATCGACCGCACCGGCTTCTTCTCCGCCCAGGCGGTCGGCTTCGTGTTGCTCGGTCTCACGAGCGTCTACCGCGAGGGATTCGAGACCGTCCTCTTCCTGCAGTCGCTCCAGGTCAGCGCGGGCATCGCGACGGTGGTGGAGGGCGCCGCGCTCGGGCTCGCGCTGACGTTCGCCGTCGGGGTGTTCACGTTCCTGCTCCAGCGCAAGCTGCCGTACAAGCGCATGCTGGTCGTGACCGGCGTGATGATCGGCTTCGTGCTCGTGGTGATGGTGGGGCAGACGGCGCGGACCATGCAGGGCGTCGGCTGGCTCCCGATCACCCCGATCGGCGGCGACCCGCCCTACTGGCTCGGCGTCTGGTTCGGCGTGTATCCGAGCTGGGAGACGCTCGGCGCCCAGGCCTTCGCCGCGGTGTTCGTGATCGGCTCGTTCTATGTGGCGAAGGAGCTGAAGGTCAAGCGGCCGACGCGGCGTGCCCAGCGCCAAGCACCACCCGCGCCACCGTCACAAGAGCCAGTGCGGTCATGACGACCGCGCTCGCCACGCACCACTGGCAGATCGCCTCGATCTTGACCAGCTCGACGTAGGTCAGCCACGCGCTGAAGCCGAAGCCCACGAGCGCGAGGAACGCCGCCGCCGAGGAGCTCAGAGGCTCGGGCAGCGCGAGGCTCGCGAGGATCGCGACGTAGCCGGCGAGACCGAGCACGGCGACCGGCACGCCCGCCAGCTCCGCCCAGCGCGAGGCCTGCACCTTCTCGCACCCGCCCGTGCCGCCCACGCACACGGGCTCGAGCCCGTTGTAGTGCACCCACGTCAGATAGCCGGCGATGCCGATGCCCGCGAGCGCGAGCACGGCGGTCGCGCCGCGCAGCGTCACGCCCTCGCCAGCGCGGCGTCGATCGCCTTCGCGTAGTCCTGGGGCGCGGTGCCCTGCGGCTCGACCTTGATCAGGCGCCCGTTCACGCGCAGGAAGAAGTCCGGCGTGCTCGTGGACCCGATGTCACGCGCGAACTGCTCGGCGTCCTCGACCGCCGGGTGCGACAGCGGATCGTCGGCCGCCGCGACCACCTTCTCTGCATCCAGGCCGGGGACCTGCGCCGCGATCTGGCGCATGAAGGCGCTGTCGGCGTAGTCCGAGTTCTCCGGCCCCTGGTTGCGGAAGAAGGCGTCGGCGAACTCGTACAGCTTGTTCTCGTCCGCCGCGGCCGCCGCCGCACCCGCGCCACGCACCGAGTCGCGGCCGAGGAAGCTTCGGAGCCGCAGCTCGTAGTTGAGCTTGCCGGTGCGGACATAGTCCTCGACCACGCTCGGCATCGCGCCGGTCGAGTACTGGGCGCAGAACGGGCACTGGAGGTCGGCGATCTCGACCAGCGTCGCCGGCGCGTCCGGGTCGCCGAGGCGGATGCCCTTCTGCGGGATGCCCGCGTAGAGCTTCTCGGCCTGCTGATCGACGGTTGCTCCCGGCGTGGCGGTCGCGGTCGCCTCGTCGTCCCCGCCACCGCTCGAGATCAGGATCGCGGCGACCACCACGACCGCGGCGAGCGTGGCCAGGATGACGACGTTGACGATGGCTCGGCGGCGCTGCATCGCGCTGGTGAGGGTAGAGCCGGCGCCCTCAACAGCACCTAAGAACCATAGGTTGAAAATTGTTTTAGGCTCGCCATAATTAATTTCTGATGTCAGCCACGATCGTCGCTCCAGCACTGCCCCGCCGCCGCCTTCGCGGTCGCGTGCGCGCCGCGCTGCCGTTCATCGGTCCCGCGTTCGTGGCCGCCATCGCCTACGTCGACCCGGGCAACTTCGCGACCAACATCGCCGGCGGCGCGAAGTTCGGCTACCTGCTGCTGTGGGTGATCGTCGCGGCGAACCTGATGGCGATGCTGATCCAGTTCCTGTCGGCGAAGGTCGGCGTCGCCACCGGGCGCAGCCTGCCGGAGCTGTGCCGGGAGCACTTTCCACGGCGCGTGTCCTTCGGTCTGTGGATCCAGGCGGAGCTGATCGCGATGGCGACCGACCTGGCCGAGTTCGTCGGCGCCGCGATCGCCCTGAACCTGCTGTTCGGGATGCCGCTGCTTCCGGCCGGGATCGTGACGGCAGCGGTGGCGTTCGCGCTGCTCGGGCTCCAGACCAGGGGCTACCGGCGGTTCGAGATCGTGATCGCCGGCATGCTCGGCGTGATCCTCGTCGGGTTCGTGGTCGACACGCTGCTGATCCCGCACGACGCGGCCGGGATCGCGGGCGGCCTGATCCCCGGCTTCGCCGGGACCGACTCGCTGCTGCTCGCGACCGGGATCCTCGGCGCGACCGTGATGCCGCACGTCATCTACCTGCACTCTGCGCTGACGCAGCGGCGGATCCCCGCGCGTGACGACGCCGAACGCCGGCGGATCCTCTCGTTCCTGCGCATCGACGTGCTGATCGCGATGGGCGTCGCAGGCGTGATCAACGTGTCGATGCTCGTGATCGCCGCGTCGCTCTTCCACGGGTCCGGCCTCGGTGACGTGGACACGATCGAGGGGGCGCACGCCGGCTTCACCGCGCTCGTCGGGTCCGGGGCCGCGCTGGCGTTCGCGCTGGCGCTGCTCGCGTCCGGCTTTGCGGCCTCGAGCGTCGGTACCTACGCCGGCCAGGTGGTGATGCAGGGGTTCATCAACCGCACGATCCCGCTGATCGCGCGGCGCGCGGTGACGATGGCGCCGGCGCTCGTCGTGCTCGGCATCGGGGTCGATCCTTCGCGCGCGCTGGTGATCTCGCAGGTGGTGCTCTCGTTCGGAATCCCGTTCGCGCTCGTGCCGCTCGTGCTGCTCACCCGCCGTCGCGACATCATGGGCGCGCTCGTCAACCGACCGCTCACGACGGCACTCGCATCCACCGTCGCGGCCATGATCATCGCCCTCAACGCCTTTCTGCTCGTTCAGACGTTCGCCTAGGTTCGCTTGACTAGACGGGGGCACGCGAGGACGATTCCCCCGCAATGGCCGCACACGCGATCCGGATGTCGCCTGCCAGCCCGCGGCGCCGGCGCTGGCCGGCGCGGGTGCTCGGTCTGCTGGCCACGTGCGCGCTGCTCGGCAGCGGCGCCGCGATCGCGATCATGGTGATGCCGGAGCCCGAGGTCGCCGCCGTGCAGAAGCCGCCCGCGGCCGCGCCCGCCGCGGTCGCGAAGGACAAGCCGGGGCTGACCCCCGCGCAGAAGAAGGCACGGCGCGAGGCGGTGGTCACGCTGCGCGAGCAGGGATACGAGCCCGTGCGGCTCTCCGACTGGAAGCCGGCGAACGACCTGCGCGTGCTGGTCGGGCGCGCCGACACCGGCGCCACGCGCGCGTTCTTCTTCGTCAAGCGCGAGTTCGTCGGCAACGACGACCCGTCGTCGAGCGGCAGGCTGCGGGTGGCCAGGGTCGGCTCGAAGGGGATCACGCTGGCCTACGGCCTCACGACGGGCACCACCGAGAAGGTGCGGTTCGAGTGGCGCGACGGCGTGCTTCAGCCGACGGGCGACGTCCCGCCGGCCACGGTGCGCTGATCTCGTAGCATCGACGCCCATGTGCGGGCGCTACACGCTGACGACGCCGGGCGGCCGGGCGCTGGCCGGGCGGTTCGTGGTCGAGGACACGTTCGAGCCCGGCACGCTCGAGCGCTTCAACGTGTGCCCGACCGAGCAGATCGCGATCGTGACGGCGGACGAGGGTGAGGACGGCGGGCGACTGGCGCGCACGGTGCGCTGGGGACTGGTCCCGCCGTGGGCGCGGGCGCTGGGCAAGGGCTTCCAGCCGATCAACGCCCGCGCGGAGACGGCCGCGGACAAGCCGCCGTTCGCCGAGTTGATGGCGCGGCCCGAACGGCGCTGCCTGATCGTCGCCGACGGCTGGTACGAGTGGCTGAAGTCCGAGAAGAAGGGCGGCGCGCGGCTGCCGTTCCGGTACACGGTCGACGGCGGTGAGCCGTTCGCGTTCGCCGGGCTCTGGGGCCGCCGCCGGATCGACGGTGAGCTGGTGCCGTCGGCCTGCATCCTCACATGCACCGCGAACGCGGTGGCCGCACCGGTGCACGACCGGATGCCGTGCGTCCTCGCCGGCCCCGACGAGGAGGCGGCATGGCTGGCGGGCGACGTGGACGGCCTGCTCGCGCCTCTCGACCCCGAGCGCACCGCGGTCGCGGCGGCGAACCCCGCCGTCAACAAGGCCGGGGTCGAGGGCGCCGAGCTCCTGACACCCTGACAGCCCCTCGCGCCGCCGGTTCTGACAGGGTTCAGCGTCCGTGAGCGAGGGACAGCTCCTTCTGGTCGTCGGGGTCCTGTTGGCGGCTGGTCTGGCCGCGTCGCTTGCGGCTGGCCGGTTGCGGATGCCCGGCCTCGTGCTGGTCCTCGCGCTCGGCATGGCGATCGGGTCCGACGGGACCAACTGGATCCCGTTCGACGACTTCGAGCTGGCGCGCAAGATCGGCGTCATCGCGCTCGCGTTCATCCTGTTCGAGGGCGGCCTGTCCGCCGGCTTCGACGAGATCCGCCCCGTGCTGCGCACGTCGATCCTGCTCGCAACGCTCGGCACGATCGGCACGGCCGCGCTGACCGCCGTCGCGGCGCTGCTCCTGTTCGACCAGCTCGAGCCGCTGGAGGCGCTGCTGCTCGGGTCGACCGTGGCGGGCACCGACGCGGCCGCCGTGTTCGCGGTGCTGCGCGGATCGACGCTGCGGCGGAAGATCGCGCGGACGCTCGAGGGCGAGTCCGGCATCAACGACCCGGTCGCGATCCTGCTCGTGATCGGCTGCATCGAGGCGCTCGAGGATCCGACCTTCGGAGTGGGCGACGCCCTGGTGCTGGCCGCGCGCGATCTGTCGATCGGCTTCGTGGTCGGCCTGACGGTCGCGGCCGGGTCGGTGCTGTTCCTGCGCCGCGTGCGCCTGCCCTCCGCCGGCCTCTATCCGGTTGCCTCACTGGCCACCGGCGCGCTGGCGTTCGGCGCGGCGCACACCCTGCACGGATCGGGGTTCCTGGCCGTGTTCCTCGCCGGGCTCGTGCTGGGCACCGCCACGACGCCCGCGCGGCGCACGATCATCACCTTCCACGACGGGCTCGCCTGGGTGGCCCAGCTCGGCTTGTTCCTGACGCTCGGGCTGCTCGTCTTCCCCGCGGATCTCAAGGACATCGCGCTCCAGGGGGCGGCAGTGGCGGTCGTGACCGCGGTGGTGGCGCGGCCGCTCGCGGCGGTGCTCGTAACGATCGGGACCGGTTTCGACGTCAGGGAGCGGCTGATGCTCGGCTGGGCCGGACTGCGCGGCGGCACGCCGATCGTGTTCGCGACCTTCCCGGTGACGGCCGGCTTGGACCAGGGACTGCTGATCTTCAACGTCGCGTTCTTCGTCGTGCTCGTCTCCACCGTCGTGCAGGGGACGACGATCGAGCCCGTGGCTCGCTGGCTCGGCGTCACGTCCGACGAGGCTGCGATCCCCGCTCCGCTCGTGGAGCCCGTGCTGCTGAACCGGCTGGGCGCCGAGGTGGTGCAGTTCCCGGTGCGCAGCAACGACGCGGTCGTCGGGCACCCCGTGCGCGAGCTGGGGCTGCCACGCGAGGCGCTGCTGAACGTGATCGTGCGCGGCGAGCGGGCGATCCCGCCTCGTGGCTCGACCGTCGTCGAGGCGGGCGACCAGCTGCACCTGATCGTGCGCCAGGAGGTGGCGGTCGAGTTCCAGGACGTCATGCGCCTGTGGCGCACCGGACCACTCGAGGTGCACAAGCGCCCGCGGCCGCGCGTGCTCAGCCGCCCGGCGGTGACGACCATGCGCCCGTGGGACCCGGCCGACGGCAACCCGGGGCGCCCGAGATCGGTGGTCGGGTTGGATGTCGTGGATCAGCTGCGCACCCGGCGCGACGAGCCGGGCGCACTGGTCGCGCTCGCCGACGGGCGTTTCGCGGTCACCGGCCGCCTGCTCGCCGTCGGGCCGTCCGGGGAGCTCCAGGGTGTGGCGCGGAGACGACTCGCGCGCGCTACGTCGGCCGGCGACCGTGCCTGGTGGCAGGAGGTCGTGGGCGCGCTCGCGCGGTAGATGGTCTGCCGCGGGGCCAGCTGATCGGCCCGGCGAGCGTCAACTGCGCTGGGTGGGGGAGTGGGGTGACCGTTCGCGGGCGCGGCGGGTGCACCGAGTGTCGAGTTAGCGGGCTTGAGGCCCAGGAACTCGACACTCGACCTGGTTGGCGACCGCTCAGCGTGGGTTTCGCCCCAATCGTCGCGTCCGTGCGCGCGCGTCGGGTGTTGGGTGCTCCATGGCGTGGGTTTCGCCCCAACGCCGCGCGCGACCGCACGAATGGCGACCTATCGACCCTCGCGAGCATGCGCTTCGGCCATCTCGCCGCATCTGGCCAAGGCGCAATGGGCCTTGCGCATGCACCCTCGCGGCCGCCCCGCGGCCCACCGACTCCCCACCCAGCGCAGTTGACGTTCGCCGGCTCGCTAGCGCGTTTCGAGCAGCCCGCTCTGCGTCGCCGCGGCCACGGCAGCCGCGCGATTACACACCCCGAGCTTCTCGAACGAGCTCAGCAGGTGCGTGTTCACGGTGCCGGGGCTCAACTGCAGGTGGTGGGCGATTGCCGGAGCCGACCGGCCGTCGGCCGTCAGGACGAGGATCTCGCGCTCGCGGGGGGTCAGCTCCCGGGTGTGCACGCTGTCGCGCACCATTCAGGCTGGGACGGTAGCGCGTAAGAATGACGGACGTGGATCCATACTCCATCCTCGGGATAAAACCTGACGCCGACGAGCGTGATGTGGCCGCCGCGTACCGCGCGCAGGCCAAGCGCTGGCACCCGGATCGGGGGGGAGGGGTGGAGGCAGCGAGGCGGATGGCGGAGATCAACGCCGCCTACGACCAACTGCGAGCGGGTGTCGCCGAAGCCGCACGCGCGCCCGCGCGGCCGCCGCGCCCGCGCGGCGCGCGCGGGAGCTGGCTTGCGGAGCCGGTGCGGCGCGCGCTGGGCCCGGAGCTGCTCCATGCGCTGGCCGACCGCGAGGCGGTCGGCTTCGTGACGCCGGCGAGCACGTGGGCGAGCCCGCACGCGGTTCTCGCGGTGAGCGACCGCCGGCTGCTCTGGTTGCTCGACGACGCGCCGGTCGCGCGCGTCCGCTCGCTCGCGTTCCGCGACGTCGAGTCCGTGACGCTCCGGGCCCGCCGCCGCGCGGCCACGCTGGTCGTGCGGACGCTCGCGGGGCGCCGCCACAGCTTCGCCGACCTGCGGCCGCACACCGCCGCCGCGATCGAGCGGCACGTACGCGATGCGCTCCCGCGCACCGTGTCCTAGCGCGTTCTCAAGCCCCTCACGGCGCGTCCGATCACTCTCAGCAGATCGCCGCGTCCGCACAGAACCTGGCCCGCACCGCCGAGCAGCTCGAGCTGCTCGTCGCGCGCTTCCGCGTCACCGTCTGACCGGTGGCCTACCCGGAGCGCAGCCGTTCGGGCGCACTGTTCGCCGCGACGGTGAGGCAGTCCGGGCACAGGCACCGCTCGAAGTGCTCGCGCAGGATCGCGAGGCGTTCCGGACCGAGCACGAGCCCGCCGCACCAGCACGAGTCGTCGCCGGCGCCACAACCGAACTCGCGACCGCAGGACTCGCAGTTCTCGGTGCGCATGCCTGCGTGCACGATAACCACGCGTCTTGACGACCCCGCGAGTACCTCCGTAGGGTCGGCTAAGAATGCGAAAGGGCGAGCCGTTGCCGGCCCGCCCTTACCGCCCGGTCATGGATCACCGCTGCATTACTACGTCCCAGGACTTGTGTGTCTGCCTGGGTGGCACGACACTCCCGACCACCGGGACAGGCCGCCGGCACGAGGCCGGCGCGTTGCCACAGCTGGAGGCCCGAAGGCTCCCACGGCCGAGTTGGCGATCCGCCGGACAACCCAGGCTAGCGCGGCGCGGGCGGGCCGCTGGTCGCACCTGGTGACCGCAAAGGCCGAGGATTCCCTGCGCGCCGGCGCGGCAGAGCTGGAGCGAGGCGCGTGGGAGCCCGCGCGCGCCGCGTTCGAGGCCGCCGTCGCCCTCGAGGGATCGCCCGAGGCGTGGGAGGGCCTGTCGTGGGCTGCCTGGTGGCTCGAGGACGGCGCCGCTGCGATCGACGCACGCGAGCACGCCTACCGCCGCTTCCGGCAGGCCGGCGACCGCCACGGGGCGGCGCGGATGGCCCTGTGGCTGTTCAACGACCAGGTCGAGTTCCGGCGCGCCTACGCGGTCGCGGGCGGGTGGCTGGAGCGGGCGGCGCGCATCCTCGACGAGCTCGAGCCGGCGCCCGAGCACGGCTGGCTGGCCGCGATGCAGGCCTACGCCGAGCTCAACAGCGATCCGGCGGCCGCCCAGGCGCTCGGCGCCAGCGCGCGCGAGTCCGGGCGGCGCTACGGGCTGGTGTCGCTGGAGATGCTCGGGCTCGCGACCGAGGGCCGCGCGCTCGTCGTCGCCGGAGACGTCGGCGCGGGGATGCGCCGCCTCGACGAGGCCGCCACGGCCGCGCTCGCGGGGGAGTTCGAGGACCACTCGTGCGTGGGGTGGACCTGCTGCTACCTGATCTCGGCGTGCGAGAGCGTGCGCGACTACGACCGCGCCGCGCAGTGGTCCGCGCAGGTCGAGCGGTACGCCGCGCGCACGCGGATCCGGTTCCTGCGCGGCGTCTGCCGGGCGCACCACGGCGTCGTGCTGACGTGGCGCGGCCGGCTGGAGGAGGCGGACGTGGCGCTGACCGCCGCGGTCCGGGAGCTGAGCGAGACGCGGCCGTTCTGGGCGGCGGAGGCCGTCGTGCGACTGGGCGACCTGCGCAGACGGCAGGGGCGCGCCGCCGAGGCGCGCGAGCTGTACGAGCGGTTCGAGGGCGACGCGCTCGCCTGCGTCGGGCTGGCCGAGCTCGCGCTCGACGCCGGTGACGCCGCGGGCGCGGGCGAACTGGCCGCGAGCACGCTCCGGCGACTCCCAGACGAATGCCGGGCGGCGCGGGCGCCCGCGCTCGACGTGCTGGTGCGCGCCCACGCGGCAGTGGGCGACGCGGCGGGAGCGCGCGAGGCCGCGCGCGAGCTGGGCGAGACAGCGGCAGCGATCGGTACCGCGCCGCTGCTGGGCGCGGCGAGCCACGCCGAGGGTGTCGCCGCGGCTGCGGCGGGCGATGACGACGCCGCGCGCCGCTGCTTCGAGGACGCGGTCGCGCTGTACCGGGACGCGGACGGGCCGGTGGAGGCCGGGCGCGCGCGGCTCAGCCTTGCCGGCGTGCTCCTCCGGCAGGGTCGCGGCAACGCCGCCCGCGACGCGGCAGCGGCTGCGCTCGACGCATTCGAAGCCGCGGGCGCGCGCGCATACGCAGCGGCCGCGCGCGAGCTGCTCGGCCGCGACACGTCGCCGCTGACGGCGCGCGAGCGCGAGGTGCTGCGGCTCGTCGCGGACGGTCACGGGAACCGCGCGATCGCGGAGGCGCTGACGATCAGCGAGCACACCGTGCATCGCCACGTGGCGAACATCTACGCGAGGCTCGGGTGCTCCACGCGCGCCGCCGCGGTCGCCGAGGCGGGGCGCCTGAACCTGCTGTGAGTGGCCTGCGCGGGCCATCCGCGCGACCACCGGAAGATGGCCCGCCGGGGCGAAGCCGCGGCTCCCGGGCGGTGGCAGGCTGCGCTCCATGACCGTGACCGCTGCAGACCTCACGCGGTGGCAGCTCGACGAGCATTCCGCCGCCGCCTACGAGCAGTACCTGGTGCCGATCATCTTCGCCCCGGCGGCCGAGGGCATGCTGGAAGCCGTCGCGCCCAAGCCCGGAGAGCGGCTGCTCGACGTCGCGTGCGGCACCGGCGTGGTGGCGCGCCAGGCGGTGCCGCGCGTCGCACCTGGCGGGCAGGTGTGCGGCCTGGACCTCAACGGCGCGATGCTCGACGTCGCGCGCGCCGCGGCGGCCGACGCCGAGCCGGCGATCGAGTGGCTGCGGGGGGACGCGGCCGCGATGCCGCTGCCGGACGCGGCGTTCGACGTCGTCGTGTGCCAGGCGGCGCTGATGTTCATGCCCGACCCGGGAGCGGCGCTGGCAGAGATGCGCCGCGTGCTCGCGCCGGGCGGCCGCCTCGGGTTGAGCGTGTTTCGCGACGGCCGCTTCAACCCCCTGTATGCGGCGTTCGCCGAGCTGCTGGAGCGCCACGTGGGGGCCGACGCGGGGACGATGATGCGATCGCCGTTCGCAACCTGGGGCGTGGCCGACGTGCGGGGACTGCTCGCCGACGCCGGCCTCCGCGAGGTCCACGTCCGCATCGTCTGCGGCGGGGAGCGCTACCCGTCCGCCGCCGAGCTGCTGCGACGCGAGGCGGCGAGCTCGCCGCTCGCCGGCCGGCTCGGCGACCTCGACGCCGCGGTCCGCCACGCGCTCGTGCGCGACCTCGAGGACGCGCTGGCCGAGCACACCGACGACGACGGCGTGGTCGTGCCGTTCCAAGCGCTGGCGGCGTTTGGCCGACGCGTCTAAGCTCAAGGTCAGCGCGGTTCCGGTCGTCTACATAAGTAGACGCCCAATCTGAAAGCGAGCAGCCGTGTCGGACGCCGTACTGATGACCCGCGAGGACTTCGAGGCCCTCGAGACGGAAACGCGGCACCTGGAGACCGCATCGCGGGCCGAGATCGCCGAGCGCATCAAAACCGCTCGCGAATGGGGTGACCTCAAGGAGAACGCCGAGTATCACGACGCCAAGAACGACCAGGCGATGCTCGAGACGAAGATCCTGCGGATGCGCGCGCGGCTGCTGCACGCGGAGATCCGCACCGCCGAGTCCACCAGCGACGCCGTCGAGTTCGGCAGCCGTGTGTCGGTCCTCGACGAGGCCAGCGGTCGCGAGACCAGCTACACGCTCGTGGCGCCGATGAACGCGGACGCCTCCAACGGAAAGCTGTCGGTCGACTCGCCCGTGGCCCGAGCGCTCACCGGCGCCAAGGTGGGAGACCTGGTGTCGATCCGGATCCCGAAGGGGACCCGCGAGCTGAGGATCGTCTCCATCGCGTGATCGAGCTTCAATGCTCGATAACACATATTATGTAGCCCTGGAACGGTGAGCAGGGCTCGCGCAGGTAGCTTTTAGGCGGACATGCCCGTGATCCGCCAGGAATCTCTCCCATTCAGCGTCATCGCCCGTGAGTTCGTCGGCCAGGACCACGGCGGCGTCGGCGTGTGCATCCTGCTCGTCGACGCGCCGCCCGGCCGCGGGCCGTCGCTGCATCAGCACCCGTACGAGGAGATCATCCTGATCGAGGAAGGTCGCGGGACGTTCACGATCGGCGACGAGCACGTCGAGGCGGGCGCCGGCGACATCGTGATCATCCCGGCCGACCAGCCGCACGGCTTCATCAACACCGGCGACGGCCCGCTCAAGCAGGTCGACATCCACGTGAGCTCCCACTTCACGACCGAATGGCTGACCGGGTAGCGGTTATCTTCACGGCAGGATGCGTCGACAGCTGAAACCGCTCTTCGATCGGGTTGTCATAAAGGAGCTCGACCCCGACCGGGTGCGCCGGTCCGGCCTCGTCGTGCCCGCCGGTGACCACGAGCTGCCGCCGCAGCACGGGATCGTGCTGGCGGTCGGCCCAGGGATCGACTGGTGGGAGTCGGCAGGCGTGGCGATGCCGGTCAAGATCGGCGACCACGTGGTGTTCCCGGCCAACGCCGGCGTCTGGATCGAGGTCGACGAGGAGCGCCTGCTGGTGTGCCGCGTCGGTGAGCTGCTCGGCGTGATCGAGCAGGCCGCGGACTGGGAGTTCTCCCCCACGTGACCGTGGGGATCTCGCTCGAGGAGCTCCAGCTCGCGGCCCGGAACCACGGGATGCCGCTGGAAGCGATGCGGCACGAGATCACGCCCGTCGGGCTGCACTACCTGCTCGTGCACTACGACATCCCGGTCGTCGACGCGGCCACGTGGCGGCTCACGATCGGCGGGCGCGTCGATCGCACGCTGGAGCTCTCGCTCGACGACCTGCGCGCCCGCGAGCCCATCACGGCGCCGGTGACGATGGAGTGCGCGGGCAACGGCCGCGCTCGGCTGGAGCCGCGGCCGGTCAGCCAGCCCTGGCTCGCCGAGGCCGTCGGTACCGCGGAGTGGACCGGAGTGCCGCTCGCGACGCTGCTGGCCGAGGCCGGGCTCGCCGCGGACGCGCTCGAGGTCGTGTTCACGGGTCTCGATCGCGGCGTCGAGGGCGGCGTCGTGCAGCTCTACGAGCGCAGCCTGTCGATCGCCGACGCCGTGCGCGACGACGTCCTGCTCGCGTACGGCTGCAACGGCGAGCCGCTCCCGCCGCAGCACGGGTTCCCCCTGCGCCTGGTCGTCCCGGGCTGGTACGGGATGACGAGCGTCAAGTGGCTGCAGAGCATCAGCGTCGTGGCCGAGCCGTTCGACGGCTATCAGATGGTCACCGGGTACCGGGTCCGCGAGCACGAGGACGACGAGGGCACGCCGGTCACGCGCATCGAGCCGCGGTCGCTGATGGTCCCGCCGGGCATCCCCGACTTCCTCACCCGGCGCCGGTTCCTGCGGCCGGGCCCGACTCGCATCGAGGGTCGTGCGTGGTCCGGCTGGGGCCCGATCGAGCAAGTCGAGGTGAGCACGGACGGCGGCGAGAGCTGGCAGCACGCGCAGCTCGGAGCGCCGCCCGGGCCGGCGGCCTGGGCGCCGTGGTCGTTCGACTGGGACGCGCCCGAGGGCGAGCACGAGGTGTGCGTGCGGACGCACGACACGACCGGCCGCGGCCAGCCCGACGACCCTCCCTGGAACGTCGGCGGCTACGCCAACAACGCCGTCCAGCGCGTGCCGGTGACGGTCCGCGCGTAGGCCGCGACAAGCGGCTCGGCGGCTCAAGGGTGCGCAGGCTCACGTTCGACGTGGCCGAGGACGGGTAGGAACCGTTGCAGATGCAGCGATGTATTCAGAGCTGGCCGGCGCGCGCAGAGCACGTCGGTGCAGCCAGGCGGGCGGCCTGTGGTGCCGCGAAAAGGGCCGGCGCGGACACGCCGGTCCAGGACGCCGTGCGGCTTGCGGTCTCCGAGGCGGTCAGCAACGTGGTCGTCCACGGGTACCGCATGGGGCCGGACGAAGGTGACTTCAGCGTGGAGGTCGAGTGGGACCTCGACCTCCTGTGGGTCATCGTCCGCGACCACGGCTGCGGCATGCGGCCGCGCATGGACAGCCCCGGCGCCGGGCTCGGGCTCCCGCTGATCGCCAACGTGACGGATTCCTTCTCGGTGACCGAGTTGCCCGAGGGCGGCACCGAGGTGTGCATGACCTTCCCGCTGCGGGTCCTCGCGCCCGCGTGACGTACCGCGGCTCGCTCTACTCCGCCTGACCGACCGTGAGCCGCTCTCCTGCCCGCAGCACGCGGTGCGGCCGGCCGAGGCGCGTGCACGTGTCGACGAACACGTCCGGCGGCTCGGTGTTGAACGTGAACAGCTCGAAGTGCATCGGGACCGCCAGGCGGGCGCCGATCTCGTGCGCGACCGTGGCGGCCTCGTCGCCCCACAGGTTGCCGACGACCCTGCGCTCGGGCACGCGGCCGTTGATCGGCAGCAGCGCGACGTCGATCCCGCCCGGCCCGGCGGCGTCCCGGACGCGGCGCGCCATGCCGTCGAACGGGATCGTGTCGCCGGCGTGGTAGAGCGCGAACGGGCCGCAGCGGACGACGTAGCCGAGGTGGAGCATGCGACCTTCCGCGTCGTGCTCGATCTCCTCGTGCGCGGCGGGCACGGCGGTGAACGAGAAGCCGCCCGCGCCGACGGTCTGCCCGTCATCGAGCCCGAGCGGCCGCTCGCGCGCGATGCCCGCGCGCTCGGCGACGAGCTCGCGGTGCGCCTCCGGGGCGACGATCTCGACGTCCGGCCGCGCCGACACGAGCGCCCGCAGCGTGTCCGGGTCGAGGTGGTCGGTGTGGGCGTGCGACGAGGTGACGACGTCGACGAGGCCCAGCCGTTCGGGCTCGACGACCAGCTCGGTCATCCGCTCGTGCGGCTTGTCGGTGTCCGCGTACTTGCGCGTCAGCGAGTCCGAGAGATACGGGTCCAGCAGCAGGTGCCGGCCCTGCCAGGCGACCAGGAACCCGGCCTGGCCGACCCACCACAGGTGGAGCAGACCGGGCGCGCGGTCGGCGGCTCGCACGTCGTCCAGGAGCTCCTCGCCCGCCTGCAGCGGCCGGATCATGCGTCGAGGTACCGCACGCCGGTGAGCTCCTCCGAGACCTCCCACAGCCGCCGTGCGACGGCTTCGTCGTGTGCGGCCTTCGAGGCGGACACGAGCCGCGGGTGCCCGGCGCGCTCGAAGCGCCCGTCGGGGCCGACGTAGGAGCCGCTCGGCAGGTCGGGGACCGTTGCCGCATACAGCGACGGGAGCGCTCCCTGCACGTCGCTCTGGCCGAGCACGCGCAGTCCCACCCTGATCGCCAGCTCCTTGGCGCGGTTGCCGCGCGGGCCCGCCGCGTGCAGGTTCGTGCGCGCGAGGCCCGGGTGGGCGGCGACGCTGCGCAGCTCCAGCCCGGCGGCGGCGGCGCGGCGCCCGAGCTCGAACGCGAACAGCAGATTGGCGAGCTTCGTCTCCGAGTACACGCGCCACCCGTTGTAGCCGCGCCGGCTCTGGAGGTCGTCGAAGTCGATCCGGCCGCCGCGGTGCGCGCCGCTGGCGACCGTGACCACGCGCCCGGCACGCAGGGTGTCGAGCAGCAGCCCGGTGAGCGCGAACGGGCCGAAGTGATTGGTCGCCATCTGCAGCTCGAGCCGGTCCGGCGTCTCACTCCGCGGCGGCGCCATCACGCCCGCGTTGTTGACGAGCACGTCCAGGCGCGGCCAGCGCTCGCGCAGCTCGTCCGCGGCCGTCCGCACCGACGCCAGGTCGGCGAGGTCGAGCTGCACCACAGCGGCCGCGCCGACACGATCGCGCACCTCCTCCCCACGCGCCACGTCGCGCACGGCGAGCACCACTTCGGCGCCCGCGCGCGCCAGCTCGCGCGCCGTGTGGAGGCCGACCCCGCTGGTCGCGCCCGTGACGACGGCCGTGCGCCCGTCCTGCGACGGGATGTCGGTGGCTGTCCAGGCCATCGTCGCCACATCATTACCGTTGCAGCGAATGGTCGATGGGATCACGTTCACCGGCGGGAGCCTCGATCGCGTCGCCGAACGGCGCGGCGATCCGGCGTGGCTGGCGGCGCAGGCGGCCGACCCCTCTGCGCGCGCGGTCCTCGCGGGCGACGACGGCATCCACGTGACGGCCGCCGGCGAGCCGCGGGTCGCGCTCGTGCCGCTGGCCGGGCTCGACGCCGCCGAGCCGCTGCTGCTCGGCCTCGACGCCGACGGCCCGGTGTTCGCGGTCGAGGCCGGTGCGTCCCACGACGGCACGCAGGTGCTCGGCCTGCGAGCCGCCGCGGCAGCGCTCGGCGCCGAGGACGCCGGGCTCGCCGCCCACGCCTCCGCGCTCCTGAACTGGCATCGCCGGCACCGGCACTGCGCGGTCTGCGGCGGTCCGACGACGGTCGCAGAGGCCGGGATCGTGCGTCGCTGCGAGCACTGCGGCACCCACCACCACCCGCGCACCGACCCGGTCGTGATCATGCTCGTCACCGACGGTGACCGCGTGCTGCTCGGCCGCCAACGGGCGTGGCCCGCCGGCCGCTACTCCGCCCTGGCGGGCTTCGTCGAGCCGGGCGAGAGCCTCGAGGAGGCGGTCGCACGCGAGATCCGCGAGGAGGCCGGCGTCGAGGTGGGCGCTCCGGTCTACCTGGCGTCGCAGCCGTGGCCGTTCCCGACCTCGCTGATGCTCGGCTTCACGGCGCCGTGGCGCTCAGGCGAGCCGCGCCGGATCGACGAGGAGCTCGAGGACGTCCGCTGGTTCACGCGTGCCAACGTGGCCGACGCCGTCGAGGGCCGCGACAGCCCGCTCGGCCTCCCGCCGCGATTCGCGATCGCCCGGCGCTTGCTCGAACACTGGCTTCAGCGCTAGCCTGACGGGTGAGGTGACACTGGAGGGGTGGATCTTCATGGTCGGACTCCGAGTCTTCGACATCGGGGCGCTCATCGTGTGGCTGGTGTGGTTCTTCCGCCTGCGCGATGACGACGACGATTCCGACGACTCATCCGGTGGCGGCGGCAACGCGCCGGAGCCCGAGCATCCCACGGGTCCGCCCGGCGGCCTGCAGCTCCCGCTGCCCGATTCGCAGCCGTGGACCGGACGCCGGCGCGACCACGGCGGGGACCGCAGCCCGGCGCCGCCGTCGCGCCGCCGCGGCGTTCCCGAGCCGGTCCCCGCTCGAGCCCCTGTGAAAAGACGCTAAACCAAGTCGGGATTGTGTAGGTTGAGGGTTGAGACTCTCGGATGAGGAGGACCTATGGCTCGCTGGACCCCGGACCCCAGCTTCTATCCCTCCCCCGGCAGCGCCGCGCAGGCACCGCCGGAGACAGTGGCGTATGTCGCCACGCTGAACACCGGCACCAACGGTGACCGGCGTCCGGACGCGATCGGCGTGCTCGATCTCGAGGACGGCTCGAACACGTACGGGCAGCTCGTCGGGCGCTTCGAGCTCCCCAACGTCGGCGACGAGCTGCACCACTTCGGCTGGAACGCGTGCTCGTCCGCGCTGTGCCCGTGGGCGCCGCACCCGCACGTCGAGCGCCGCTACCTGCTCGTGCCGGGCCTGCGCTCGTCGCGCATCCACGTGCTCGACGTCAAGGACGACCCGCGCGCCCCGCGGCTCGTGAAGGTGATCGAGGCCGAGGAGATCGCCCGCAAGGCCGGCTACAGCCGCCCGCACACGGTCCACTGCGGCCCTGACGGGATCTACGTCTCGGCGCTCGGCAACCCCGGGGGCGACGGCCCCGGCGGCATCTTCCTGCTCGACCACGACGACTTCTCGGTCAAGGGTGCCTGGGAGGCCGACCACGGGCCGCAGGAGCTGGCGTACGACTTCTGGTGGCACCTCAACTACGACACCGTGATCACGAGCGAGTGGGGCACGCCGAACATGGTCGAGGACGGCCTCGTCGGCGAGTTGCTGCTCGGCAACAAGTACGGCCACCGCCTGCACGTGTGGGACCTCAAGACCCGCCGGCACACGCAGGAGATCGACCTTGGCGCCGAGCACCAGATGGTGCTCGAGCTGCGCCCGGCCCACAACCCGTCGAAGGCGTACGGGTTCGTGGGGGTCGTGGCGTCGACGGCCGACCTGACGGCGTCGATCTGGCTGTGGGAGCGCGCCGACGACGGGACGGTCACGGCCGAGAAGGTGATCACGATCCCGCCGGAGCCGGCCGAGGCCGACCAGCTCCCGCCGATCCTGCAGCCGTTCGGCGCGGTGCCGCCGCTGATCACCGACATCGCGCTGTCGGTCGACGACCACGACCTGTACGTCTCCTGCTGGGGCACCGGCGAGCTGAAGCGGTTCGACGTCTCGAACCCGCGCCGGCCGCGCGAGACGGCGTCCGTGCGGCTCGGCGGCATCGTCGGTCGCGCTCCGCATCCGGCCAACGGCGCGCTAAACGGTGGCCCGCAGATGGTGGAGGCGAGCCGCGACGGGCGCCGCATCTACCTGACGAACTCGCTCTACGCGGCGTGGGACGCGCAGTTCTACCCCGAGGGGATCGACGGCTGGCTGGTGAAGCTCGACGCCGGCGAGGACGGCTCGCTGACGGTCGATCCCGACGTGTTCGTGCCGTTCTCGGGCGAGCGGCCGCACCAGGTGCGCCTGGGCGGCGGCGACGCATCCTCGGACTCCTACTGCTTCCCGAACGACTGACGTGGACCTCTGGGCGCTCCTGGTGATCGCGGCGCTGGGGGCGTACCACGGGCTGAACCCCGCGATGGGCTGGCTGTTCGCGGTCGCGCTCGGCATGCAGGACCGCGACCGCCGCTCGGTCCTGCGGGCGCTGCCGCCGATCGCGGCCGGCCACGAGCTGTCGCTCGTGCTGGTGGCCGTGGCGGTGCTGGGCCTCGGGCTGATCACCGACACGTCCGCGCTGCACCTGGCGGCCGGCGTCGCGCTGATCGCGTTCGGGATCTTCCGCTTCGTCCGCCCGCGCGCGCATCCGCGCTGGACGACCATGCGCGTCAACCGGCGCGAGCTGGCGTGGTGGTCGTTCCTGATGTCGAGCGCCCACGGCGCCGGGCTGATGGTCGCGCCGGTGCTGATCGGCGCCGGCGCGGCGGACGCCGCCGCCAACGACCACGCCGTCGAGGCCGCCGGTGGCGACGGCGCCGCGCTGCTGACGGGGGCGCTCGGGCTGCTCCTGCACGTCGCCGCGATGGTCGCCGTGATGGCCTTCGTGGCCCTGTTGGTCTACGACCGGGTGGGCGTGGCGGTGCTGCGCAAGGCGTGGATCAACCTCGACAGCGTGTGGGCGGGCGCGTTCGTGCTGGCGGGTGTGCTTACGCTCTTCACGTGACGTCGCTTCCCTGCTCCGTTCTCGGCGAGCGCCTCGGCGAGGACCTCGCGGCCACCGCCCCCACGGCCGGCCGGTTCCTGCTGCTCGAGCAGCCCGGGCCGTGGCGCGGCCGCAACGCGGTCACCCACAGCGACCTCGACGAGGGCATCGCGCGAGCGCTGCTGGCACGTGCCGACGAAGCGGGCGTGAAGGTGCACCTGATCCGCCGCACCGCGCGCCGCGGCGCGCTGGAGCGACGGTCGTGCTTCCTCGCGTCGACGGCACGCGACGGTGCGTGGGTGGAGCGGCACGAGCTGGGCGATCCCGCGGAGGTGCTCGACCTCGACCTCAGCTTCGCCGAGCCTGACCGGGTGGCACTGTGGACCGAGCCGCTGTACGCGGTCTGCACGCACGGCAAGCGCGATCCCTGCTGTGCCCGCCGTGGACGGCCGCTGGCGCGGGCGCTGCGCGCGAGCCGGCCGGAGCAGACGTGGGAGATCGGCCACATCGGCGGCCACCGCTTCGCCGCGACGTTCCTCGCCTTCCCGCACGGGCTCGCGTTCGGGCGCGTGCCCGCGGCCGCCGGGCCGGAGATCGTCGCGGCGCTGGAGCGCGGCGAGATCGCGCTCGAGCACCTGCGCGGGCGCGCCGGGGACCCCGGAGCCGTGCAGGCCGCCGACGTGCTCGTGCGCCGCGAGCTCGGGCTGCGCGCGATCGACGCGCTCGCCGTCGAGGGCACCGGCGACGGCGTCGTGACACTGCGCGCGCGCGACGGCACGCGGCTACGGGCGACGATCGCTTCCCGGGAGGACGAGCCGCGCCCGGTGTCCTGCGGCGCCGAGCCCGAGACGGTGCCGGCGTACGAGCTGCGGGATCTGCAGACGCTCGACCGCGCGGCCTGATGCGCGCGATGCTGCTTGATGCGCCGGGCGCGCCGCTGCGGGCGGCCGAGGTCGACGCGCCCGCGCCCGGGCCCGGGCAGCTGCTCCTGCGCGTGCACGCCTGCGGCGTCTGCCGCACGGACCTGCACCTGCGCGACGGTGAGCTCGAGCCCGGCCACCTGCCGCTGATCCTCGGCCACCAGATCGTCGCGACGACCGAGGACGGCCGGCGCGTCGGCGTGCCGTGGCTCGGCTGGACCGACGACGAGTGCGCCTATTGCCGCTCAGGCCGCGAGAACCTGTGCCCGCGGGCGCGCTTCACCGGCCGCGACGTCGACGGCGGTTATGCCGAGTACGCCGTCGCGGACGAGCGCTACTGCCTGCCGCTGCCGGACGGCATGAGCGACCTCGACGTGGCGCCGCTGCTGTGCGGCGGGCTGATCGGCCACCGCGCACTGCGGCTGGCCGGCGACGGCGAGCGGCTGGGCGTCTACGGGTTCGGCGCCGCCGCGCACATCATCTGCCAGGTCGCCGTGCACGAGGGCCGCCGCGTGTTCGCCTTCACCCGCCGCGAGGACGAGGCCGCCCGGGCGCTCGCGCTCAGTCTCGGCGCCGAGTGGGCCGGCGACTCGATGGCGCCCGGCCCCGAGCCGCTCGACGCGGCGATCATCTTCGCGCCGGTCGGGGCGCTCGTCCCGGCCGCGCTGCGCGCCACCGCGCCCGGCGGGACGGTGGTGTGCGCCGGCATCCACATGTCGGACATCCCCTCGTTCCCGTACGGCGACCTGTGGCAGGAGCGCGTGCTGCGGTCGGTCGCGAACCTCACGCGCGACGACGCCCGCGAATTCCTCGATATCGCGCCCAGGGTGCCCGTCCGGACGACCGTGCAGGAGTTCGCGCTCGAGGATGCCGAGCAGGCGCTGTCGCGGCTCCGGGCGGGCCGGATCGAGGGTGCCGCCGTGCTCAGAGGTCCGCCGCCGTGAGCTGGCCGTCGTAGGCGGCCCGCCCGGCGAGCTTGTACGCGCCGGCGCGTGAGGCCAGTTGCACGGCGTCGCCGATCGGGATATCCGCTCCGAGCGCATACGTGAGGCCCGCGGCGAACGAGTCGCCGGCGCCGTAGGAGTCCTGCTTGGGCCCGGGCAGCTGAGCGGCCTTCCATGTGCCGGTCGTGCGGTCCTCGCCGACCCACTGGCCGCCCTCCTTGCCGGCCGTCGCCACGACGAAGTCGGGCGCCGGGTCGAGCTCCTCCTCCGCCTGCTGCTCGCCCGGGTCGTTGGCCGAGCGCACCAGCGCGTCGAGACTGATGCGCCCTTCGCGCAGCGTGTTGAACGCGCGCGGCGTGGCGACCAGGCGGCGGGCGCGGCGTGCGTGCGCGAGCGCGCCGACGTCGCCGCCGGTGAAGTAGACGGCGTCCATGTCGTCGAGGCGATCCCATGGGAGCGGGTCGTCCCCGCGCGGCACGATCCGCTCGCCGAGCGTCGTGATCGTGCGCTCGCTGTCGCTGTCGAGGTAGACGAAGCCGCGCCGCTGGGGGCCCTCACGCGGCGCGGCGTGCACGCGCACGCCGAGCTCCTCGAGCCGCTCCTCGGCGCGGCGACCGAGATCGTCCTGGGCCAGCGCGGTGAAGAACTCGGCCTCGCCGGCGAGCTTGGCGAGCTGCACGGCGGCGACGGCGCCGCTGCCGCCGACCTCCTCCCACCACTCGGTCGCGTTCACGATCTCGCCGGGCACCGGAACGTGCGGCACACGCGCGAACTCGATCCACTCGACGTGGCCGACGACGGCGACACGGGGGCCGGCGGGCATCCCCGGACTATCCCCGCAGCGGCGCGGTCGCGAACTCGCGCATGCCGGCGTCGAAGTCCTCTTGTGCGCGGAAGCCGAGCCCTGCGGCGGCCGCGTCGGCGGACGCGAACACGTGACGGACGTCGCCCGCGCGCCATTCGCCGGTCACCACCGGCTCGCGGTCGTCGCCGAAGGCTCGCGTCAGGGCGCGCGCCATGTCGAGCACCGTCCGCGGCGTGCCGCTGGCCACGTTGAACGCGCCCGGCACCGGCTTCTGCGCGGTGAGCGCCAGCACGTTGGCGCGTGCCACGTCGCGCACGTGCACGAAGTCGCGCAGCTGACCACCGTCCTCGAACACGCGCGGGACGTCGCCGCCGGCGAGCGCCGACCGGAAGATGCTCGCGACGCCGGCGTAGGGCGTGTCGCGGGGCATTCGCGGGCCGTAGACGTTGTGGTACCGGAGCGCCGTGACCGCCACGCCGGTCTCGCGCGCGAACGCCGCGCACAGGTGCTCCTGCGCCACCTTCGTGGCGGCGTACACGTTGCGCGGGTCCGGAGGCGTGTGCTCGGGCACCGCGTCGGGTTCGAGCGGCGCACCGCATACGGGGCAAGGCGGGTCGAAGCGGCCGGCGTCGAGATCGTGCGCGGCTCGCGGCGGCGGCCGGACGACGCCATGCTCGGGGCAGGCGTACCGGCCCTCCCCGTATACGACCATGCTCGAGGCGAGCACGAGCCGGCCCGCGAAGCCGGCCGCGGCGAGCGCGCGCAGGAGCACCGCCGTGCCGAGGTCGTTGTGGGACACGTAGTCGGCGATGTCGCCGATGTCGGTGCCAAGGCCGACCATCGCCGCCTGGTGCGAGACCGCGGCGGCACCGTCGACAGCCGCTGCGGTGGTCGCAGGGTCGCGGAGGTCGCCGTCGATCCACTGCGCGCGCGGATCGAGGTAGTCCGGCCGCTCGCGGTGGGCGGCCGGGAGCAGGCAGTCGAGGACGCGCACGTCGTGGCCGCGTGCGAGCAGAGCATCGACGACGTGCGAGCCGACGAAACCGGCGCCGCCGGTAACCAGAACCGTAATCAAGGCGCTCGCGCGAACTTGAGAGTGCGAGTAAGCCGCATGCGATCAACGCGAGACCGTACCGACGTCAGTGCTCCGTAATGGCTTCGGGTACGTAGGAAGGGTAGGTGTTCCTTGATGCGCGACATCGTCCTCCCCGTTCTGAACGAGCGCGAGGCCCTTCCGTGGGTGCTCGCGCGGGTGCCTGCCGGCTACGAGCCGATCGTGGTCGACAACGGCTCGAGCGACGGTTCGGGCGAGCTCGCCGCCGCGCTCGGTGCGCGCGTGGTGCACGAGCCGCGGCCGGGCTTCGGCGCGGCGTGCTTCGCGGGCCTGCGGGCCGCGCGCGCGGACGTCGTGTGCTTCATGGACTGCGACGCGTCGCTCGACCCGCAGGAGCTGCCGCGGGTGGCCGATCCGGTCGCGGCGGGCGCCGCAGACCTCGTGCTCGGCGCGCGGCACGGTGCCTGGGCACCCCACGCGCGGCTCGCCAACCGCGTCCTCGCGCTCGAGCTGCGGCGCCGCACCGGCGTCCGCTTGACCGATCTCGGGCCGATGCGGGCGGCGCGTCGCGAGGCGCTGCTGGAGCTCGGCATCCGCGACCGGCGGTTCGGCTGGCCGCTCGAGATGGTGCTGCGCGCCGCCGGCTCGGGCTGGGCGATCCGCGAGGTCCCCGTCGGCTACTCCGAGCGCGCCGGGCGCTCCAAGGTCACCGGCACCGTGCGCGGCACGGCGCGCGCCGTCCGAGACATGGTCGCGGTGCTGCGGTGATCCGCCCCCGGCCCGGGCCCGCATAGAGAACGGTGCGGCCGGCTCTGCTCGTCATCGCGAAGACGCCCGTGCCTGGACGGGTCAAGACCCGTTTAACGCCGCCGTGCACCCCCGAGCAGGCGGCGCGACTGGCCGCCGCCGCGCTCCTCGACACGCTGGCGGCGGCCGTTCGCACCCGCTGCGCCGGGCGGCGCGTGCTGGTGCTCGACGGTCCTCCAGGCGACTGGGTGCCGCGCGGCTTCACGGTGGTGGCGCAGCGCGGCGATGGGCTCGCAGCGCGGCTCGCCGCCGCGTTCGGCGATGTCGGCGGCCCGGCGTTCCTGGTCGGCATGGACACGCCGCAGGTGACGCCGGCGCTGCTCGATGCCGGGCTGGCGGCGGTCGAGACCGGCGACGCCGCGATCGGCCACGCGCTCGACGGCGGCTACTGGGGCATCGGGCTGCGGCGTGCCGACGCGGAGGCGTTCTCGGGCGTTCCGATGAGCGCCGGCAACACGGGCGCGGTTCAGGCGGCGCGCCTGGCGGCGCTCGATCTCCGGGCCGCGGTCCTGCCGCCGCTGCGCGACGTGGACACGATCGAAGACGCTCGCGCCGTCGCCGCCGAGGCCCCCGGAAGCCGCTTCGCCGCCGCGCTGGCGGCGGTGGAGGCCGCGTGACCGCTGCGGCAACCATCCCGCTGTCGGCCGACGCGCTGTACGGGCGCCTGCTCGCCACCGCTGCGCAGCACGTGCTCGGCGGCGGACCGCCGGCGCGGGGGCGCGTGCGCTCGGCCGACGGGACGCTCGAGAGGCTCCCGCTCGATCGCTGGGTCGGCGCCGCCGACGCCGGCGATGCTGCGGTGCTGGCGCTCGCCGAGGCGGCCGTGCTCGACCTCGGCTGTGGCCCGGGTCGCCACCTCGCTGCCCTGCGCGCCGCCGGCAAGCCCGGGCTAGGCGTCGACCTCTCCCCCGTCGCCGTGCGGCTCGCCCGCCGCCGCGGCGCCGTAGCAGTTCCCGGTGACGTGTTCGGCTGCGTGCCGTGGGCCGGGCACTGGCGGACCGCGCTGCTGCTGGACGGCAACATCGGGATCGGCGGCGCCCCCGTGCCGCTCCTGCGGCGCACACGCGAGCTGCTGGCTGCCGGTGGTCAGGCGCTCGTCGAGCTCGACCCGCCCGGCGCGCCGACGCTGCGCACGCGGCTGCGGCTCGAAGCCCCCGGCGTGGTGTCCGAGTGGTTCGCGTGGGCGCGCGTCGGTACGGACGGGATCGCGGCGCTGGCGGGCGACGCCGGGCTGACCGTGGACGAGACGATCTGCGCCGGCGGCCGCTGGCTCGCCCGGCTGCGCCGGTCATGAAACCGCCCCAGCCGCGCTGGCGGTCCCCGCTGCGCGGGCCGTGGCTGACCGCGGCGATCGGCAGCGCGCTGCTGGTGCTGGTGACGATCGTGGCCGTTACCGGGTTCCTCTCGCACACCGCGTACGAGCCGGACCTGCGCGGCAACGCGATCGTGCCGCGCGGCTCGGACCTGCCGCTCCTGTTCTCCTGGCCGACGGACCCGGCGTGGCTGTACGCGGTCACGCAGGGCCTGCACGTGAACGTCGGCCTGGCAGCGGTGCCGCTGCTGCTGGCGAAGCTGTGGTCGGTGATCCCGCGGCTGTTCGTGTGGCCGCCGGTGGCGTCCCCGTCGCAGGCGATCGAGCGGCTCGCGATCGCGCTGCTCGTCTCGAGCGCGGTGTTCGAGTTCGTCACCGGGATCATGAACGCGCAGTACTGGTACGCGTTCCGCTTCAACTTCGTCGTGGCGCACTACTACGGCGCGGTGGTCTTCACCGGCTCGCTGCTGCTGCACGTGGTCGTGAAGTCGCCGGTGATCGTGCGGGCGTACCGCGAGCGCGGCTGGCTGCGGCCGCTGCGCGACGACCTCCTGCACACGCGGCCGGAGCCGGCCGACGAGCACGGCGGGCTCGTCGCCGTCGACCCCGAGCCGCCCACGATCAGCCGCCGCGGCCTGTTCGCGTTCGTGGGCGGCGCATCGGCGCTGCTGGTGGTCGCCAACGTCGGCGAGACGATCGGCGGGCCGCTGCGCCAGCTGGCCTTCCTCGCACCGCGCCGCGAGGACTTCCCGGTGAACAAGACCGCCGCGCGCGCTCGCGTGACCGAGGCGATGGTCGGTGCGACGTACCGCCTGCAGCTGTCGGGCGACGGGCCGGCGACCGACCTGAGCCGCGACGCGCTGCTGGCGCTCCCGCAGCGCACGGCCCGGCTCCCGATCGCGTGCGTGGAGGGCTGGACCACGACGCAGGAGTGGACCGGCGTGCGGCTGGCCGACCTCGCGCGGCTCGCCGGCGTCGAGCCCGACGACGTCGACGGCGCGTTCGTGCGCTCGCTCCAGCCCGCCGGCGTGCTGGCGAAGGCCTCGCTGAATGGCGATCAGGTGCGGCATCCCGACTCGCTGCTGGCGCTGAAGGTCAACGGCGCGGACCTGCCGCTCGACCACGGCTTCCCGGCGCGGATCATCGTGCCGGCGCTGCCCGGCGTCCACAACACCAAGTGGGTCGCGTCGATCGAGTTCGGGAGGCGATCGTGAGGCGCCTGTACGGCGCGAGCCCGCTGCACCTGCTCGCCCACCTGGCACTGTTGCCGCTGTGTCTGTGGGGCCTGCTGCAGATGCTGACCATCCTCAGCCCCGAAGGCGCCCAGCGCGCCGCGATCTGGCTCGTGGGGTGCGTGGTGCTGCACGACCTCGTGGCGCTGCCGCTGTACACCGGCGCGGACCGCTCGGCACGGGCGGCGCTGGGCGGGGCGATCAACTACGTGCGGGTCCCGGTGGCGCTGTCGGTGCTGATGCTGATCGTGTTCTTCGGGACGATCGCGGAGAAGGGCGAGGGCGCCTACCACGCCGTCAGCGGGCTCGACTACGAGGGCTACGCCGGGCGCTGGCTGCTGGTCAGCGCCGCGCTGTTCGCGGCGGCCGGCCTGCTGTATCTGCTGCGGCGAGGAGCTGAAGGACGCCATCCGCGCGACCGGTGACGTAGACGCGCCCGGTGGCCGGGTCGACGGCGACGGTGTCGGGCTGCCGGACGGACGGGAACCTGGCGAGTACGTGCGGACGCGCTCCGGCAGCCAGCTCGACGATCCGGTTCGTGCCCGTCAGCGTGACCCACAGACGCGCCCGGACGGGATCGACGGCGATGCCGTACGGACCGTCGCGCAGCGCAAGCCGGCGCGTGAGCCGCACCTCGGGCCGCGTCTCGAACACCAGCAGCCCGTCGCCGGCCGTGTCGACCACGTAGACGCGTCCCTGGCTGCCCGCGACGACGTGCGTCGGCCCGGCGCCCGCCGGTGCGTGCCCGAGGCGCTTCCGCGTCGCGGCGTCGTAGACCTCGAGGACGCGCCTGCGCGGGGAGACGACGGCGATCGTGCGGCCGCCGTCGGTCGCCGTCCGGTGGCCTGCGCGCGCGAGGGCGCCCACGCTCGCGGGCGCGTCATCGAGCGCGATCACGCGACCTGCTGGCCGCGCGTCGAGCGGCGGGGACTGCGCCGGCTCGGCCGCGGGCGGCAGGTCGCCGACGGCCGTGACCGAGCCGCAGCCGGCGGCGGTGACGGCGAACGCGGCCGCGAGGAGCATGGCGGTCAGGCGGATGCGGGTGAGAATGGCAGTCGTGGCCCCGGCGGGTGATGAACGCGTGCTGAATGGTGCGCCGGCGCGGCTGCCGCGGATCACTCGCGCGCTGCCGTGGGCGGCGGTGGTCATCGCTGTGGCGACCGTGGCCGTCGGCCTGTACGTGCGCCGCGCGACCGACACGCCGCTCGGGGTGCCGTACCCGCCGGCGCTCGGCGGCTGGCTCCCGGCCGTGCACCCGCTGCTCGCGGTCGCAGTGGCGTGCTTCGCCGCCACCGTGGCGTTCGCGCCGCGGCTGGTCGACCCGCGCGTGCCTCCGTGGGCCTTCGCACTCGCCGCGCTGGGCCTGACGCTCGTGCTGCGGCTCGCGCTGGCCGCAGCCAGCCGCGGCACCGACGCCTGGAGCGCGGTGTTCGACCCCACGCGGTCGTTCGAGGCGAACAACGAGTACCTGCCGGCGCTCGGCGCGCTCGACTTCGGCCCGCGCTTCCTCGTCGACCGGTTCGCGGAGCTCGTCCCGTCGTTGCCCGTGCACGCGGCCGGCCACCCGCCGGGGCTGCTGCTCACCCTGCACGCGCTCGGGATCGACTCGCCCGGCGCGATGGCGGCCCTGTGCATCGGCGTCGGAGCGCTCAGCGGCCCGCTCGCCTACCTCGTCGGCCGCCAGGTGCTCGACGAGCGCGGCGCACGGGTGGCGGCGCTGTTGCTCGCGGTCGCTCCGGGCGCGCTGCTGTTCGGGGCGACTTCGGCCGACGCGGTGTACCTGACGCTCGGCCTGCTCGCCGCCTGGCCGCTCGCTGCGCGGTCGTGGCGGGCGCGGGCCGCGGGCGCGGTGGTGCTGGCCGCCGCGTCGTTCTTCGCGTGGTCGCTGCTGGCGATCGGCGCCTGGGCGGCGATCGTGACGCTCCGGCGCGACGGCGTCCGGCCGGCGCTCGCGCTCGCCGCCCTGTGCGGCGTCGTGCTGGCGGCGTTCTACGCCCTGCTCCACGCCGGCACCGGCTACGACCCGATCGGGACGCTGCGGTCGACCGAGGAGGTCTACCGCGCCGGCATCGCCTCGATCCGTCCGTACTGGTACTGGCTGTTCGGCTCGCCGGTGGCGTTCCTGCTCGTCCTCGGCCTGCCGATCTCCTGGCACGCGCTGCGGGCGCTCACGCGCGGCGAGACGCTGGCGATCGCGATCTTCGCGGTGATCGCCTTCGCCGCGGTGATGGGGTTCACGAAGGCCGAGACGGAGCGGATCTGGCTCTTCATGGCGCCGTTCGTCTGCCTCGCCGCAGCGACCACGCGGGCGCCGTTGCGCCCCGTCCTGGCGGCGCTCGCCGTGCAGGCGGTGCTGTACGAGCTGCTGTTCTACACGGTCTGGTGACGCGAGCGAACGTCAACTGCGCTGGGTGGGGAAGCGGGTGCCATCGCCGGTGGTGGGGTCGCTGAGTCGCGGTATGCGCGACTAACTAGCCCCACCGCCGACGGCGGGGTCGCTAACGGTCGCTATTCGACCATGAGCGACCCCGGCACGGCCGCAACAGTCCGCCACTCTCCCCACCCAGTGCAGTTGACGTTCATGCGCCGCGCGGCTGCGGTCAGTGCGAGACCCAGGCGTCCTCGTCCGCGAGCATCTCGCGGACGTGCCCGGGCAGGTTGCCGGCGATCACGTCGGCGAGCGTCACGCGTTCGAGCACGTTGCGCAGCGACGCGCGGACGCCGATCCAGACGTCGCGCATCGGCTCGGCCACGCCCTGGAAGGCGAGC
The DNA here is from genome assembly GCA_963806395.1 of uncultured Solirubrobacteraceae bacterium. Lineage (GTDB taxonomy): Bacteria > Actinomycetota > Thermoleophilia > Solirubrobacterales > Solirubrobacteraceae > DASSUW01. The sequence goes on from CAWDYI010000003.1 coordinate 263,787, forward strand.
GTCTCCGGGCGTACGCCGCCGACGCCGGCGAGCGGCCCGTCGATCGCGCGGATGACGTCGGCCAGCGTGACCTCGGCGGCCGGCCGGGCGAGCCGGTAGCCGCCCTCGGCGCCGCGCCGGCTGTCGACCAGCCCGGCGTGCCGCAGCTGCATCAGGATGTTCTCGAGGAAGCGCAGCGGGATCGCCTGGGCGGTCGCGATCCGCTCGCCCTTCATCGGCTTCTCGTCCGCCGCGGCGGCAGCCAGCTCGAGGGCCGCGCGAATGGCGTAATCGGTCTTGGCGGAGACGCGCACGCCGGGAGCTTATTCGCCGCGCCCCCGGCTCAGGCGCCTGCGGGCTCCTTCTGCACCCCTGTGGCGTCGACGCGCACGTGGACGAGCTGGCCCTCGGCCAGCTCGAGCTGATCGGCCTCGGCCTTGGAGAGCTGCGCCGTCAGCACCTCCCCCTCGGCCGGCAGCAGCTCCACGCGCACCTCGAAGCCGAGGCGGGCGACCCGGGTCACCTCCGCCGGCTGGGTGAGCTCTCCCGGCTCGGTCAGCACCTGCAGGTCGTGCGGTCGCACCAGCCGGCCACCCATCCACGTGACCGGGCCGACGAACTCCATCACGAACTGGCTCGCTGGCTCGTCGTAGATCTGCGCCGGCGACGCGGACTGCTCGATCCGGCCCTCGTTGACGACGACGATCTGCTCGGCGATCTCCATCGCCTCCTCCTGGTCGTGCGTCACGAAGATCGTCGTGACGTGGACCTCGTCGTGAAGGCGCCGCAGCCACGTGCGCAGCTCCTCGCGCACGCGCGCGTCGAGCGCGCCGAACGGCTCGTCGAGCAGCAGCACGCGCGGCTCGACCGCGAGCGCGCGGGCGAGCGCCATGCGCTGGCGCTGGCCGCCCGAGAGCTGCGAGGGGTAGCGGTCCGCATTACCCTCGAGCTGGATCAGGTGGAGCAGCTCCGCCACGCGCGCGTCGATGTCGGCCTTCGACCGTTTGCGGATCTTCAGGCCGAACGCGATGTTGTTGCGCACGGTCATGTGCTTGAACGCGGCGTAGTGCTGGAAGCAGAAGCCCACGCCGCGCTTCTGCACCGGGACGCGCGTGAAGTCCTGTCCATCCAGGAACACGGATCCTGAGTCGGGCTGCTCGAGCCCTGCGATCACACGCAGCAGGGTCGACTTGCCGCTGCCGCTCGGTCCGAGCAGCGCCGTGAGCGAGCCGTCGCGAACCTCCATCGACACGTCGTCGAGCGCGACATAGTCGCCGAACCGCTTCGTGACCGAGCGAACGACGATGCTCATGATCCTTCCTCTCGCGTCCTGACCAGTTTCATTGCGAACAGCGTCACGAGGCCGATGATCGCAAGGACCAGCGCAGCCGCGTATGCCCCTGCGGGATTGAACGTCTCGTACTCCTTGGCGACGACCAGCGGCAACGTCTCGGTGACGCTGGAGATCCGCCCGGAGACGACGGCGACCGCGCCGAACTCTCCGAGGGCGCGTGCGGTCGAGAGGACGACGCCGTAGGTGACGCCCCAGCGGATCGCCGGCAGCGTGATGCGCCAGAACGTCTGCCAGCCGCTCGCGCCCAGCGTCTGCGCCGCCTGTTCCTGGTCGTCGCCGATCTCCTGCAGGACCGGCACGACCTCGCGCACGACGAACGGCATCGACACGAAGATCGTCGCGAGCACCATCCCGACCGGATTGAAGATCACGGTGATCCCCTGGTCGAACAGCCACGGGCCGAACCAGCCGTCCCGCCGGTTGAAGACCAGGACCAGCGCGAGGCCGGCCACGACCGGGGAGATCGCGAACGGCAGGTCGATCAGCGTGTTCAGGAACGCCTTGCCCCGGAACTGCTGCCGGACCAGCACGAGCGCGCAGACCACGCCGAACACCGTGTTCAGCGGCACGGCGACCGCGATCATGATCAGCGTCAGCCTGAACGCGTTGAGCGCTTCAGGGGTGGTGACGGTCTCCCAGGCGTTGGCGAAGCCGTCCTCGAACGCCTTGAAGAACACCATGAGGACGGGGATCAGGAGCAGCAGGAAGAGGTAGAGGAGCGCGACGCTGCGCAGCGCGATGCGCGTGCGGGGCCCGCCCTGCACGACGTTGAGGCGTTCGACCGTGGGGTCAGTTGTAACGGCCATGCCGGGTGCTCCAGCGGTTCACGACGTGGAAGATGAAGAGGATGCTCACGGAGATCAGCAACAGGACGACCGAGATCGCGGTCGCGCCGGACATGTCGCCGCTCTCGATCCGGGAGAAGATGTACAGCGACGCGACCTGGGTCTCGCCCGGGATGTTCCCCGAGATCAGCACCAACGACCCGAACTCCCCCACCGCGCGGGCGAAGGCGAGCGCGGTACCGGTCAGGATCGCCGGTGCGAGGTTGGGGAGGATGATCTTCCGGACGATCGTGAGCGGCTTCGCCCCGAGCGAGGCGGCTGCCTCCTCCATCTGCGTGTCGAGCTCCATCAGGGTCGGCTGCACGGCGCGAATGACGAACGGCAGGGTGACGAACAGGAGCGCCAGCACCACCCCGATCACGGTGAACGAGATGCCGGAGATCCCGAGGACGCCGGTCTCGCCGTAGAGCGCGATCAGCACGAGCCCGGCGACGATCGTCGGCAGCGCGAACGGCAGGTCGATCAGCGAGTTGACCACGCTCTTGCCGGGGAACTCGTCGCGGACGAGCACCCAGGCGATCAGCGTGCCCGCGACCGCGTTGATCGCGGCGACGACGAGCGAGGCGATGATCGTGAGCCGCAACGCGTCGACCGCCATCGGGTTCGAGATCGCGGTCCAGAAGCCCGACCAGCCGTCCTCGGTCGAGCGCACGACGAGCGCCGCGACCGGGATCAGCACCAGCACCGTCAGGTACGTGGTGACGAACCCGCGCGACAGCGCCTCCCCTCCGATGCGCGGCATCCGTGCCGGCCTCGGAGGGGCTTCCGTGTGCCCGACCGCCGTCACTGGGTCGGAGCTCCGAGGTCCTTTTGGATCGCCGCGATCTTGCCCTTGTCCGGGTCGAAGAACTCGGTCATGACCTTGTCCCACCCGCCGAGGTCCTCGATCGTGAAGAGCTCCGGCGGCACCGGGAACTCGTCCTTGAACTTCGCCAGGATCGACTCGACGACCGGGCGATAGCCGTTCTCGGCCCAGATCGTCTGCGCCTCGTCGGTGTGCAGCCAGTCGTAGAAGGCCTTGGCGCCCTCGGCGTTCTCGGACTCGCTCGCGACCGCCGCGAGCGTGTCGATCTTGATCGTCGAGTCGGGGACGATGTACTCGATGTCCTCGCCCGCGAGCTGCGCCTGGATCGCCTCGTTCTCGTACTGGAGCGCGACGTCGCCCTTGCCACCGAGGAACTCGTTGAGGGCGTCACGGGCGCTGGCCGGATACGTCGGCACGCGCTCGAGCAGGGCCTGAACGGCCTTCAGCCCGTCCTCCTCGGTGCCGCCGGCCTTGATCGCCTGACCGTAGACCGCCATCACGTTCCAGCGCGCGCCGCCCGACGTGAAGGGGTTGGCGTTGATGATCTCGATGTCCTTGGCGAGGATGTCGTCCCAGGTCTTGATGTTGAGCGGGTTGCCCTTGCGTGTGGCGATCACCACGACCGACTGCTGCGGCGAGCCGCGGAACTCGTCGTCGCGGTAGTCCTTGGGGATGAGGCTCTCGTCCTCCAGGTACTTCATGTCGGGCTCGAGGTTGAAGTGGACGTAGTCGAAGGGCAACCCGGCCAGGATCGCGCGCCGCTGGTCGCCCGAGCCTGCGAACGAGGTCGTGAACTCGGTGCCCTTGCCCGCCGTCGACTTCTGGAAGGCCGGGATCAGGTGGTCCGTGTAGACCTCCTGTGGCGTCGAGTACGCCACGAGCGCGATCTTCCGCCGCCGCCGCCACCACCACCGGCGGCTCCGGCCTCGTCGTCGCCGCCGCAACCCGCCGCCACCACGGGAAGCAGGAGGGTCATGAAAACCGCTACGAGCCGCCACGGGCGGTAGGACATAAACACAATCTCCATCGGTTTGGTTGAGATACGCGACGGGCATTATGCACTACCCCGGTGAACAAACTGTTCAAAGGCGATCCGGATCCCCCCGGATGGCGTATTCCCCGCGCAAAAGCGGGGATTCACGTCAGCGGCAGAAGCCGCGTGGCGGTTGCCTTCCAGGTCGCCACGACCCGGCTCCCGGGCTCCAGCGAGAGGGCACGCACCGCCGGGTCGGTGAGCTCCGCGGTGAGCGGCTGCGGCGCGGCGAGACCGACGCGCACGCGGCCGCCGACGGCGGTCACGGACAGTACGTCGACGTCGAGGTGGTTGCGCGCCGAGCCCGGATCGGCGGTCCCGCGCGGCGCCAGCGAGATGTCCCACGGGTAGACGGTGACCGCCACGGGGCCGGTCGCGGGCTCTGACGAGGTCACCTCTCCCCCACCGTCCAGCCGCACGCGCGTGAGCCCGTCCGGGCTGAGCTCGGCGACGCCGGTGAGCACGACCGCGCCCGTGAAGTCGGCCACGAACACCGATGCGGGGGCGGCCGCGAGCTCGGCCGCCGAGCCGGTCTGGACGATCCGGCCGCCGTCCATCACTCCCACGCGGTCGCCGAGCAGCGCTGCCTCCTGGAAGTCGTGCGTGACGAGCAGCGCCGGCACCCCGGCCGCGTGCAGCACGGCCGCCAGCTCACGACTGGCGGCGGCGCGCGTACGCGTGTCGAGCGCGGCCAGCGGCTCGTCCAGCAGCAACGCGTCCGGCTCGACGGCGAGCGCGCGTGCGATCGCGACGCGCTGGCGCTCGCCGCCCGACAGCGTGCGCGGGCGCGAATCCGCGCGGTGCGCGATGTCGAAGCGCTCGAGCAGGGCGTGGGCGCGGTCGCGCCGCTCGCGCCGGTGCAGCCCGCGCAGGCCGTATGCGACGTTCTGCCACGCCGTCAGGTGCGGGAACAGCGCGTAGTCCTGGAACACGTAGCCGCAGCGGCGCTCCTCCGGCGGCAGGTCGATCCCGCGCTCCGTGTCGAGCCACGTGCGCTCACCGCACACGACGCGGCCGCTGTCGGGCCGGACGAGCCCTGCGGCCACGCGCAGCACGCTCGTCTTGCCCGAGCCCGACGGGCCTGCGAGCGCCAGGCACTCTCCGGCCGCGACGTCGAACGCGACGTCGAGCCGGAAGTCCCCCAACTGGGCCTCAGCCGCTGCGCGCAGCATCGCCCAGCGCGCCCGCGCCGCCCACGAACTTGACCGCCAGCAGGATCGCCGCGGACACGGCCACGAGCACCGCCGACAGGGCGAGTGCGTCCTCGAAGTCGGTCGAGAAGCGCTCGTAGATCGCCAGCGGCGCGGTCTGCGTGACGCCCTGCAGCGAGCCGGCGAACATCAGCGTGGCGCCGAACTCGCCCAGTGCGCGCCCGGTTGCGAGCGCCCCGCCGGCCAGCAGGCCGGGTGCGGCGGTCGGGATGGCCACGCGCGCGAACGTGCGCGCCTCGGTCGCGCCGAGCGTGCGCGACGCCTCGAGCCAGCGCGGGTCGATCGCGCCGAAGGAGGCCTGGGCCTGGCGAACGTAGAACGGCGAGGCGACGAAGGTGAGCGCGACGATCACGCCCGCCGTCTGGAACGTCAGCTCGACCCCGGCGTCGGCGATCGCGCCGCCGAACAGGCCGGACGGGCCGACGGCGGCCAGCAGCGCGATCCCCGCCACCGCGGGTGGGAGCACGAGCGGCAGCTCGACGAGCGTGATCACCAGCGCGCGGCCGCGGAAGCGGCGCGTGGCCAGGAAGTAGGCGGCGGGCGTCCCGACGAGGACGATGATCGCCAGCGCCGCCGCCGTGGTCCGCAGGCTCAGCCACAGGGCGTCGAGCGCGCCCGGCTCGCCGAGGCTGGCTATGAGGTCGGCGGGCGAGCTGGCGAGGAAGATCGCCAGCACCGGCACCGTGAGGAACGTCAGCGCCAGCCCCAGCGCGACCACGAGCGCCGCAGCGAACCAGCCCCTCATCCAGTCGGGGGTGGCCCGAACCCGGCGTCGCCCAGCGCATCCGCGCACGGGCCGTCGGTGAGGCCGTCGAGGTACTGCTGGGCGAGCTCTGCCTGCTTGGCGCCCTCGACGACGCCCGCGCCGTACGCCACGCTCGGCTGCAGGTCCTCCGGCAGCTCGATCGCCTTCAGGCCGTCGACGATGTCGGTCTTGTAGACGAAGGCGGCGTCGGCAGCGCCCTGCGTGAGCTTGCCGACCACGCCGTTTACGTCGGGTTCCTCGGAGCGCACGTTCGCAAGGATCTTCTTCTGCACGCCGGACGGCAGCCGCGCGAGCACGTCGCGGGTGTACGAGCCGACCGGCACGGTCTCGGCGCCGATCGCGAGCTTGACGCCCGGCTCGGCGAGATCCTCGACGGAGGCGATGGCGCTGTCTGCGGGCACGGCGATCACGAGCTCGTTCGTCGCGAACTTCACCGGCTCACGCAGCAGCCCCTCCTTCGCGAGCTCGTCGGGCAGCTTGGTGTTCGCGGCGGCATACACGTCCGGCTTGACGCCCTGGCGGATCTGCGCGGCCAGCTCGTCCGACCCGCCGAACGAGAGCCGCACGTCGGCGCCCTCGAACTCCGTGCTGCACGCGGTGAGGGCCTCGGTCAGCGACGCGGCTGCCGAGACGACGAGGCGCGCGTCGCCGCCGTCGGCGCCGCCTGCGCCGTCTTCGTCGCCGCAGCCGGCGAGCAGCGCCAGCGCCAGCGCCACCACGAGCGCCCACCTCATCCGCGGCTCACCATCACCGAGGTCGCCTTGACGGCCGCGGTCGCCTCCACTCCCGGCGCCAGCCCGAGCTCCTCGACCGCGTCGCGCGTGACGGCGGCGGTCACGAGGAACGGCCCGGCCTCGATCTCCACGAGCGCCATCACCCCGTCGATCTCGACCGAGCGCACGACCCCCGGGAAGCGGTTGCGCGCCGACAGGCTGTCCCCCGCCTCGTGCCGCCGCGGGTGCTGTGCCAGCCGCTGGACCTCGGCCTCCGGCACGAGACGGCGGTTGCGCGCGTCGCGCACCGTCCGCAGCTTGCCGTCTCGGTCCCAGCGGCGCAGGGTGTCGGCGCTCACTCCGATCGCGCGCGCCGCTTCGCCGATTGTCAGGGTCTGCGTCGTCATTTGCATAAGCATTGCATAGGCAGATGAACGGCGTTTGACGGATGCCTACTCGGTATGCATACTGCGTATGTATGGTGCGAAACGGTCTTCTCGCCCTGCTGACACGGGGCCCCATGTACGGCTACCAGCTGCGGCATGAGTTCGAGGCGTCGACAGGCGCGACGTGGCCGCTGAACGTCGGCCAGGTCTACACCACGCTCGCGCGGCTGGAGCGCGACGGACTGGTCGCAGGCGACGGGGAGCCGGACGCCGACGGGCGCGTCACGTACCGGCTCACCGACGCCGGGCATGCCGACGTCGCGCGCTGGTTCACCACGCCGGTGACGCGGGAGCGGCGCCAGCGCGACGAGCTGGCGATCAAGATCGCGATGGCGCTCACCACGCCCGGCGTCGATGCCCACGCCGTCGTCCAGACCCAGCGCACCGCGACGCTCCGCTCGCTGCAGGAGCTGACCCGGCTGAAGGCGAGCGCCGACGACGTGGCCGACCAGGCGTGGCTGCTGGTGCTCGAGTCGATGATCTTCCAGGCCGAGGCCGAGGTCCGCTGGCTCGACCACTGCGAGACGCGCATGACCGCGGTGCCGGCGCCCGCCGCCCCGGCGTCCGCTCCCGCCCCGGCGAACGAGGAGGCCCTGCGATGACCGGCCACGTGCTCGAGCTGCGGGATGTCACGCGCGTGCACGGACGCGGCGACACCGCAGTGCACGCGCTGCGGGGCGTCAGCCTGTGCGTCGCCCCCGGTGAGCTGGTGGCGGTGATGGGGCCGTCGGGCTCCGGCAAGTCCACGCTGCTGCACCTCGCCGGCGGGCTCGACGAGCCCAGCGACGGTGCCGTGCTCGTCGAGGGCACCGACCTCGGTGACCTCTCGCGCGCCCAGCTGGCGGCGCTGCGACGCCGCAGCATCGGCTACGTCTTCCAGGAGTTCAACCTGATCCCGGCGCTGACCGCGGCCGAGAACGTCGCGCTCCCGCGCGAGCTCGACGGCGTGCGGCTGCGCGACGTCCGCCGCGAGGCGCACGCCGCGCTCGAGGAGGTCGGGCTCGCCGACGAGGCCGGCCGCTTCCCCGACGAGCTGTCGGGCGGCCAGCGCCAGCGGATAGCGATCGCCCGCGCGCTGGTCGGCCCGCGGCGGCTGGTGCTGGCCGACGAGCCGACCGGCGCGCTCGACAGCCGGACCGGCGAGTGGGTGCTCCGCCTGCTCCGCTCACGCTGCGACGCCGGCGCCTCCGGCGTGCTCGTCACCCACGAGGCCCGTCACGCCGCGTGGGCCGATCGCGTCGTGTTCCTGCGCGACGGTGCGATGGTCGACGACACCGGCCGCGCCACACCGGTGGAAGCCCTGCTGGGATGAGGATTTCGCCTGCCAGGCGAGCCGCTCCTTCGTCGCGTTCGCCTTCGGCGACGTTACTAACGCTCCGCATCGCGCGCCGCGGCATCCGCCGCAACCTCGGGCGGTCGCTGCTGATCGCGGTGCTGGTCGGCGTCCCGGTCGCCGCGGCGACGATGGTCGACGTGCTCGCACGCACGCTGTCGGCGCCAGAGCGCGATGCCGAGCGCGCAATGGGCTCAGCCGACGCCCAGGTCACCGTCACCGGCGCGCGAACCCTGCCCGACTTCCGCCCCACGGCGTTCGGCGACACAGGCGACGGTGAGGGGGAGCGTGATGCTCGCAAGGTCGACGTCGCTGCCCTGCTCCCAGCAGGCTCTCGTGTCGTGGCCGGCCCCTTCGAGGCGCCGCTGCGGGTGACGTACGGCGACCGCATGGCGCGCACCGCGCTGGTGGCGGCCGACGTGCGCGAGCCGCTGCACCGCCACGAGGCGCGCGTCGTGGAAGGCCGCGCGCCGGTCCAGGCCGACGAGGCGCTCGTCTCTCCCCCGCTCGCCGAGCGGCTCGGGGTTCGTGTGGGCGCGACGGTGTCGGTCGACGAGAATGGGGTTTCGCCTGCCGGGCGAGCAGCGCCCTCGGCGACGTTACGTGTGACAGGCCTCGCAACGGGACCGTTCTGCCACTCGTGCGAACAGGTCGTCGTGCTGCCCGGCTCGGCGCTCGCGAAACAGGCCGCCGAAGCCGAAGACCCGCCGCAGGCCCGCTACCTCGTCGATCTCCCACCCGGCGCGAACGCCGACGCGCTGTGGCCCGCCCTCGCCCGCAAGGGCGTGGCGCTCGTGCCGCGCGACGCGTACGTGCACCCGCTGCACTACGAGCCGGCCGGCCGCCAGTACGGTGGGACCGACGATCTGCAGGCCGCCGCGCTGACCGTGGTGATCGCCGGCCTCGGCCTGCTCGAGGTCGTGCTGCTGGCCGGGACCGCGTTCGCCGTCGGCGCGCGCCGCCAGACGCGCGAGCTGGGACTCGTCGCCGCGAGCGGCGGCAGCGCCCGGCATGTCCGCCGGATCGTGCTCGCGCAGGGGCTCGTGCTGGGCCTCCTGGGAGCGGTCCTCGGCATCGTGGCGGGCTTCGCGCTCGTGGTCGGCGCGCGGCCGCTGTGGGAGCGGTTCGCCGACGGCGACATCACCGGCTGGACGTTCGGCCCGTGGGAGATCGCCGGCGCGGCGCTGATCGGGCTGCTGTCCGGTCTCGCGGCCGCGGTCGTACCGGCGATCGGCGCCGGGCGGATGCGGCCGGTCGACGCGCTGGCGGAGCGGTTCCGCACGACGCGGTGGCAGCGCCGCCGCGGTGCGCTGCTGGGGGGCGGCCTGATCGCCGCGGGCGCCGCCTGCGGCCTCGTCGGCGACCGGCTGATCGCCGGCGACTTCGCGGCCTACGAGCGCGCCCTCGCCCGACTGCAGGAGACCGGCACCTACGTGTCGGCGCCGACACCGATGGGTCCGCTCGCGCTGATCGTGGGCGGAGCGACGCTGCTGGTGGCCGGGCTGGTGTTCCTCGCCCCCGCCCTGATCGGCCGGCTCGCCGGCCTCGGCGGCCGGCTGCCGATCTCGCCACGTCTCGCCGTCCGCGACGCCGCCCGTCACAGGCACCGCACCGGCCCCGCGACAAGCGCGATCGCCGTGGCGGTCGCCGGCTCCGTCGTCCTTGCGTTCGTGCTCGCAGGGACGTTCCGCGCCGACGAACTGCGCCACGTTCCGTCGCTGCCGGCGCACGTGCTCGCCGTAGAGGCAGGCGACGGTGACGTCGCGACCGCCGTGCGCGCGGCCCGGCTCGCCGCCGCCGAGCTCCCCGGCGCACGGGTGCACGAGCTTCGCCGCCCGATGCGCCCGCCGGCGAAGGGCGAATCGCCGCCGTCGGACATCCATGACGCGGAGATGCGGCAGATCTTCCCGGCGCAGCAGGCCGGAGGCGACGCGTGTGCCGACGGCTGCTTCAGCATGGGCGCGCCGCTGGCCGTCGCCGGTGACGACGAGCTGAACGCCCTCGCCGCCGGCCGGGCCCTGGACGGCGCGGCGCGCGACGCGCTCGCGGCCGGGAAGGTGGTCGTGTTCGATCCGAGGCTGCTCAAGGACGGCCACGTCGAGTTCGACCTGGGGTTCCAGGACGGCGACGAAACGCCTCAGCAGGTGCGCCTTCCGGGCCACGTGTCCGAGCGCCGCTCCGCGTATTCGAGCCTGCCGTCCGCGCTCGTGCCCGAACGCGTCGCTCGCGCGCACGGGTGGGAGGTCGCGACGAGCGTCGCGCTCGTGCAGTACGACGACAGCGCCACGCGCGACCAGGTGGACGCGGCGCTCAGCGTCGCGGTGGACGTCGGCGCGGTCGGATACGTCGACGATCCGAGCCGCCAGGGCCAGGCGATCCTGCTCGTGATCGCCGCCGCCGCGGGCTTCGTCACGCTCGTCGGGGTCGCGATCTCGGTGGCGCTGTCCGCCGCCGAGGGACGCGCAGACCTCGCCACGCTGGCCGCGGTCGGCGCCCCGCCGAGCCGGCGCCGCGCGCTGGCTGCGAGCCAGGCGCTGCTCGTCGGTGGGCTGGGGTGCGCGCTCGGGCTCGCGTTCGGCGCGTTCGTCGCCTACACCGCGCGGACCACGACCGGCTCGCCCGAATTCGTCGTCCCGTGGGCAAACCTCGCCGTCACCGGCATCGCCGTGCCGCTGCTGGCGATGCTCGTGGCGGCGGCGTTCACGCCCAGCCGCCTGCCGATGGTGCGCCGGATCACGTAGGCGGGAGCGTGCCTTCGACCCGCTCGCGACCCGCCTCGGTGACCTCGACCTTCCAGATCGGCGCCTCGGCCTTGACGCGGTCGATCAGGGCGCGCGCGCCCTCGAAGGCCTCACCGCGGTGCGGCGCCGACGCGGCCACGATCACCGACGGCTCGGACAGCGGCACGGTGCCGGTGCGGTGCTCGATCGCGACCGCGCAGAGCCCGTGGCGGGCCGCCTCCTCGGCGGCGATCGCCTCGATCCGGGCGTGCGCCATCTCCGCGTAGGCCTCGTAGTCGAGCTCCGGCACGTCGCGCGTGACGCCCTCGAACAGCACCACGGCGCCGGCGCGCGGGTCGCGCACTGCGTGGGCGAGCGCGGCGAGGTCGAGCGGGTCGCCGGTGACGCGCACGTGGAGCGCCGGGTCCGACCCGCCGCTCACGGGCGGGACGAGCGCCACCTCGTCGCCGGCATGCACGCGCTCGTCCGCGGCCGCGTACTCCCGGTTGACGGCGACGACGCACTCGCGCGGCCGCAACGCGCCCACGGGCGTCGACGCCATCGCGGCCAGCACGTCCGCGACGCTGGCGCCGTCGGGCAACTCGATCTCGAGCCGGTCGGTGCCGGCGCGCTCACGCAGGCCGGCGAACAGGCGGACTGAGATCGAACATCGCTGGGCGATGCTAGTGACGCGACCCACTCAGGGGTGGTGGCCGCCGTCACGAGCGCGTCCACACTCGCCGGGCACAGCCCGCTCCCGCGCTGCCCGCGCACGATCTCCAGCGCGCGCTCGCGCGGCATCGCCTCGCGGTACGGGCGGTCGGCGGTCAGCGCCTCGTAGATGTCGGCGACCGCGAGGATGCGGGCCGGGAGCGAGAGGTCGGTGCCCGACAGCCCGCGGTGATAGCCGGTGCCGTCGAGGCGCTCGTGGTGCGACGACGCGGTCTCGACGATGCCGCGCAGGCAGGCGACGCGCTCGAGGATCTGCTGCGTGTAGCGCGGATGCTCCTTGATCGCGGCGAACTCGTCGGGGTCGAGCCGGCCGGGCTTGTCGAGGATCCGGTTGGAGACGGCGAGCTTGCCGATGTCGTGCAGCAGCCCGGCGCGCTGGAGGTCGCGGAGGCCGTCCGGCGGCACGCCCATGGCGGCGCCGGTGGCGACGGCCCAGCGAGCCACCTCGGCCGAGTGGCGGGCGGTGAACGGCGACTTCGCGTCGATCACGCGGGCGAACGCGTCGGCCACGCGGTCGAGCCGGTCGTCGCCGGCGGTGAGCACCCGGTCGGCCGGCTCCCACACCGCGACCGGCGGGACCGCGCGCGGATCCTCGAGCGGGCCCCAGAATGCGCGGTCGTCGCGGACCGACAGCAGCGCGTCGACGAGCGCGGGGTCGAACCAGCGGCCGCGGCGCTTGAGCGCCATCGCGAGCGCGCCGGGCAGGCCGAACGTGCGTACGAACACCTCGAGCGTCTGCGCGAGGCAGAGGATCCGCGCGAGCATCGGGATCGCCTCGCCGCGCAGCCCGAACGGCTGGCCGCCGCCGTCCCAGTGCTCGTCGAGCGCCCGGATCGCCTCCGCCGTGCCCTCCGGCAGCTCGAGCATGCGCGCGATGCTGGCGCCCTGCTCGCAGCGCGCCCCGATCATCTCGCGCGTGACCTCGTCCTCCTGCGTGAGCCGGCGCATCTGCTTGACCTTGGCGATCGGGCCGCCGCCGGCGGCGACGGCGCGCCACGTGTACAGCGCCAGCGGTCCGCTGCGCGACCAGTCGGTGACCTTCATCGCGCGCTTCGTCGCGTGGTCGTCGGCGCCGAACAGCGAGGACAGCCGCGAAGCGTTGCTCGAGCAGCCCGCGTCCTTGAGCAGCAGCGCGTAGAAGAGCGCCGAGCGCTCCTCCTCCCCCATGCCGATCTGCTCCGCCAGGCGCATGCCGATCGCGGTCGTGCGGACGGCGTGGCCGGGCGGCTCGCCCTCGGTGATGTCGAGCGCGTACGAGAGCCCGCCGAGCACCTCGGAGAGCGCGACGTCGATCACGGCTCGTTCCGCAGGAGCGCCTCGAGCCCGGGTGCCGGCAGCGGGCGCGAGAGCAGGAAGCCCTGGGCGTGGTCGCATCCGATCGCGGTCAGCCGCTCGAGCTGCCCCTCGGTCTCCACGCCTTCGGGGATCACCGCCATGCCGAGCGCGCGCGCCATGCCGACGATCGCCTCGACGATCGCGCCGTCGCCGTCGCCCTCGTCGCCGAGCCCGGCGACGAACGCACGGTCGACCTTCAGGCCGTCGAGCGGGTAGCGCTGGAGATAGCGCAGCGACGAGTAGCCGGTGCCGAAGTCGTCCAGCAGCAGGCGCACGCCGAGCGTCTGCAGCAGCTCGATCGTCAGCGCGGTGGCGGGCGTCTCCTCGAGCAGCAGGCCCTCGGTGATCTCGAGCCCGAGCGAGTCGGGATGCAGGCCGGTCTCAGCGAGCGTCTGCTGCACGGTCTCGACGAAGTCGGGCGTGGCCATCTGGCGCGCGGAGACGTTGACCGTGAGCCGCAGGCCGGTGTGGCGGGTCTCGCGCTGCCAGCGGGCGACCTGCTCGCATGCGGCGCGCAGCACACGGGCGCCGAGCGGGATCACGAGGCCGCTCTCCTCGGCCATCGGGATGAAGTCCGCCGGCGGCACGCTGCCGCGCTCGGGATGCTCCCAGCGCACGAGCGCCTCGACACCGGCCACCTGCCGGCTCGGCAGGCGGTAGAACGGCTGGTAGGCGACCCACAGGCGCCCCTCGCCCTCGAGCGCGCGGCGCAGGTCGCTCTCCACCTGCAGCCGGGCCGTGAGCCGGTCGCGCAGGCCGGCGTCGAACACCTCGCAGCGCCCACGCCCGAGCTCCTTGGCGCGGTACATCGCGGCGTCGGCGTCGGAGAGCAGCTCCTCGGCGCTGCGCGGCGCGGCCGGGTCGGTGACCACGACGCCCACGCTGACCGAGCCGAACCGCTCCTCGCCGCCGGCGATGAACGGGTTCTCGAACGCGCTGACGAGCCGCTCGGCGATCGTGATCGCGTGCACCTCGTCGTCGATGTCCTCGCAGACGACGGCGAACTCGTCGCCGCCGAAGCGCGCGACGGTGTCCGATATGCGCAGCTCGGCGCGCACGCGCGGACCGATCGCGCACAGCAACTCGTCGCCGGCGTGGTGGCCGAGCGAATCGTTGAGCATCTTCAGGTTGTCGAAGTCGAGGAAGTACAGCGCCACGCGGCTGCCGTCGCGCGTCGTCCGGTCGAGCGCGTGCCGCAGCCGATCGAGCAGCAGCGTCCGGTTCGGCAGACCCGTCAGCGCGTCGTGGAGCGCGGCGTGGCGCATCTGCCCCTCGACCCGGACGCGGCCGATCGCAGCGGCGAGCATGTGCGCCACCGACTGCAGAAAGTCGATGTCGGTCGGGCTGAACGTCCGCTTCGTGCGCGTGTGCGCGCCGAGGACGCCCATCGGCGCGTCCGGGCTCCCGATCAGCACGTTGACGCTCGAGACGACCCCATGGGCGCCCAGCGGCGCGTCCTGCCACGCGGGGTCATTGGGCAGATCCTCGACCACGAACGGTCCGTTCGCGTACACGCTGCGGCCGTCGACCCGTAGCGAAGCCATCTCGAACTCGGAGCCGACGTAGCCGTCGGGCCAGCCGACGCCGGCGCGCATCTTCATGCGCCCGCCGCCGAGGTCCTCGGTCACGCTCACGAGGTCGGCGCCGAGCGTCTCGGCGACGGCCTGCGTGGCGTCGTCGAACACCTCGTCGAGGTCGGGGCCGCGCATCACCATGTTGCCCAGGCGCGCCACGGCGGACTGCTGCGCGAGCCGGTGGTGCAGCTCGGTGATCTTGCGCGACGAGCACTGGACCTCGGCGCCGACGCCGCGTGCGGTCGTCTCGACCCACTCCCAGGCGCCGTCGCTGCGGCGCAGCCGGTACTGGAGCGTGGCGACGCCGCCGTCGGCGAACGCGGCCGCCATCGTCTGCTGCACGGCGGCCACGTCGTCGGGGTGCATCAGCTTCCAGCACGCGACGCCGAGCAGCTCGTCGGGACGGTACCCACCGAAGGCGGTGATCGACGGCGAGACGTAGAGGTAGCGGCCGGAGCGATCGTGCAGCGTGACCACGTCGGTCGCGTTGTCGGCGAGCAGTCGGTACAGCCGCTCAGAGGTCACCCTCGTCTCCGTCGACGCCATATGCCCATGGATCGGCCGCACGCCGGGGGTTCTGAAGCGCCTGCGCGGATACCATGGAGTGGATGGAGGGCGCCGCGCTCACACACCTGGACGCCGACGGCCGTGCCCGGATGGTCGACGTCGGGGCAAAGGCCGCCACGGAGCGGTATGCGCGCGCCCGCTCGGTCGTGCGGATGTCGCCCGCCACCGCCGCGCGCGTGGCGGCGGGAGATAACCCGAAGGGTGACGTCGTGGCGGTCGCCCGGATCGCCGCGATCCAGGCCGCCAAGCGGACCGACGAGCTGATTCCGCTCGCCCACTCGCTCCCGCTCACGCACGTCGACGCCGACATCGCGATCGAGGCCGAAGCCGGCACCGTGACGCTGGTCACCGAGGCCCGCACGACCGACCGCACGGGTGTCGAGATGGAGGCTCTGGTGGCGGCGTCAGTTGGCGCGTTGACCGTCTACGACATGGTGAAGGGGATCGAGGCCGGCGTGGTCATCGAGCGCGTCGAGCTGCTCGACAAGACCGGCGGGAAGGCGGACTTCCACCGCTCATGAAACCGCTAATCGACGGCCATGGACGCCCGATCGGGGACGTGCGGATCTCCGTCACCGACCGCTGCAACTTCCGCTGCCAGTACTGCATGCCGGCGGAGGGCCTGCCGTGGCTCGACCGCAGCGCGCTGCTCAGCTACGAGGAGATCGAGCGCCTCGTCAGGCTGATGGCCGCGATGGGCGTGCACGACGTGCGGCTGACCGGCGGCGAGCCGCTGGTGCGCAAGGAGCTGTGGCGCCTGGTCGAGCGGCTGTCGGCGATCGATGACGTGCACGACCTGTCGCTGACCACCAACGGCTACCTGCTGACGAAGCAGGTCGACGACCTCGTGCGCGCCGGGCTGCGGCGGATCAACGTGTCGCTCGACGCGCTGGCGCCCGACCGCTTCTTCCAGCTCACGCGCCGCGACTCGCTGGCGCAGGTGCTCGAGGGCCTGGAGGCCGCCCAGCGCCACCCGGAGCTGCGTCCGATCAAGATCAACGTCGTCGCGCTGAAGGACTTCACCGAGGACGAGGTCCTCCGGTTCGCGGAGTTCGCGCGCCAGAACCCGTACGAGGTGCGCTTCATCGAGTTCATGCCGCTCGACGCCGACCGGACGTGGACGCGCGACAAGGTGCTCCCGAATGCCGACATCGTCGCGATGATCGACGCCGTGTACCCGCTGGAGGCGGTCGGTCGCGAGCGTCACGGCACCGCGCGGCGCTACCGGTTCGCCGACGGGACCGGCGGGATGGGGTTCATCTCCCCGGTCAGCGAGCCGTTCTGCGGCGACTGCAACCGGATCCGGCTGACCGCCGAGGGCGAGCTGCGCACGTGCCTGTTCTCGATGACCGAGACGGACCTGCGCGAGCCGCTGCGCACCGGCGCGACCGACGAGGAGCTGGAGACGATCATCCGCGACGCCGTGTGGCGCAAGGAGCTCAAGCACCACGTCAATGACCCCGGGTTCGTGCAGCCGTCCCGGACGATGTCGCAAATCGGCGGATGATCTCGATCGACGAGGCGCTCGAGCTCGTCCTCGACGGGCTGGCGCCGCTCGGCTCGGAGCGGGTATCGCTCACGGGCGCAGCGGGCCGCGTCGCGGCCGAGCCGGCGCTCAGCGCCGTCGACCTGCCGCCGTTCGACCGCTCGGCGATGGACGGCTACGCGGTGCGCGCCGCCGACACGGCACCGGGCGTCCCGCTGCGGCTGGTGGCCGGCGTCGCTGCCGGCGAGGTGGCCGCGGAGGTGCTCGAACCGGGCACGGCGGCGCGCGTCTCGACCGGCGCCGCGATCCCGGACGGCGCGGACGCGATCCTGCAGTCCGAGCTGGCCGAGGAGCGGGACGGGCACGTCGCACCGGACCGCGCGCTCACCCCGGGCACGCACGTCCGCCGCCGCGGTGAGGACGTGCACGCGGGCACCGTGCTCGCCCCCGCCGGTTCGGTCCTCTCGCTCCCGCGCATCTCGGCGCTCGCGTCCGCCGGGGTCGGCGAGGTCGCCGTCCACCGCCGCCCGCGGCTGCACCTGATCGTCACCGGCAGCGAGCTGCTGCCGCTCGGCGCGCCGCCCGAGCCGGGCCGGATCCACGAGTCCAACGGGCTGATGGTCAGCCTGCTGGCCGGCGACGCCGGTGCCGAGCTGGTCGACCACGGCGTCGTCGGCGACGACCGCGACGCCACCCGCGCCGCCGTCGAGGCCGGTCTGGCGGGCGACGTGCTGGTGGTGTCGGGCGGCGTTTCGGTCGGCCCGCACGACCACGTGAAGCCCGCGTTCGAGGACTGCGGGGTCGAGGAGGTCTTCTGGCGGGTGCGGATCAAGCCCGGCAAGCCGATGTGGTTCGGGCGCCGCGGCGAGACGCTCGTGTTCGGCCTGCCCGGCAACCCGCTCTCCACGATCGTGTGCTTCTGCGTGTTCATCGAGCCCGCGCTGCGCCGCCTCGCCGGCGAGAGCGACGCCCGCCCGCGGCTCGAGCCCGGCCGCCTGACGGCGCCGGCGAGCGCATCCGACGGCCGCACGACGTATCTGACGGCGTCGCTGCGCCCCGGCGCCGACGGCGTGCTCGAGGCCACGCCGACCGAGCGCCAGGGCTCGCACATGACCGGCGCCCTCGGCGAGAGCGACGGCTTCGCGGTCGCGCCCGAGGACGCCGGCGAGCTGCCGGCCGGCGCGCCGGTCGACGTCCTGCGCCTGGGCTGGTGACTTGACGCTGTCGAACGATCTCGGCTAGAAACGGAAATCAGATGAATCGCCATCCGCTCAGGCTCACCCGGCTCATGCTCTTCGCCCGGCGCGCCCCCATCGAACGAACGCCTGCCGAGGTCGGCCTGGCCTACGAGGACATCGCCTTCAAGGCCGGCGACGGCGTCGGCATCAAGGGCTGGTTCCTCCCCGCCGAGGCTGAGGGCCCCGCCCCCGCGATCGTCTTCGTCCACGGCTGGATGTGGAACCGGCTGGGCAACGTCGCCGGCAAGGTGCCGGTGGACGACCGCGACGTCGACTTCCTGCCCGCCGCCCGGGCGCTGCACGACGCCGGCTTCCACGTGCTCATGTACGACGTCCGCAAGCACGGCGAGAGCGAGGCCGGCGGCGGGCTCGTGAGCTTCGGCCCGCTCGAGGCTCGCGACTTCACCGGTGCCGTGGCCTATCTGCGCTCGCGCTCGGATGTCGACGGGCAGCGGATCGGGTCTCTGGGCGTCTCGATGGGCGGGACCATCGCGCTCTACGGCGCGCCTGATTGCCAGCCGATCAAGGCGATTCTCGCCCTCCAGCCGGCCAAGGTGACGACGTTCAACGCCAACTTCTGCCGGCTCGAGTTCGGCCCCGCGGGCCCGCTCATCATGATGCCGCCGATCGAGCTCCTCTACCGGGCGTGGCGCGTGACCCCGCCCAGCCGGCAGGATCCCGGCCTGCCGGCGCGCTCGCTCGACGGCACGGTCGTCAAGTACGTCCAGGGCACGGGCGACCGCTACGGGACGATGGAGGACGTCGAGGCGTTCGCCGCGGGGACGCCGACCGTCGACGGGCCGGTCGTCCGCTTCCCGTCGACCGGCCGCTACGACGGCTACCGCTATGTCTCAGAGTGCCGCGACGAGATCGCGGACTTCTTCACTCGCCACCTTTAGGCGCCGGCATCTGTGAGCGCAGGAGCGCGTCGAAGCCCGCGTCCGGGAGCAGCTTCCGGGTGGTCATGAACAGGCCGGCGGACGGCGCCACGCGGTAGCGGGCGCGCGGGCGGCCCTCGGAGGAGAGCGCCTTGTCGACCGTCTCGGCGACCGCCTCGGGCGAGCAGGCGAGCTTGCCGAGCATGCCCGTGGTGTACGTGGTCGCGACGTCGGCGACCGCGGAGTTGTAGCTGGCGTAGGGGCCGTCGTCCTCCGTACGCCGCCCGGCGGCGGTCTCTCCCAGCGGGGTCTTCACGAATCCGGGCTGGACCAGCACGACGTCGATCCCGAACGGGCGGACCTCGTGGCGGAGCGCGTCGCTGATCGCCTCCAGCGCATGCTTGGTCGCGCAGTAGTAGCCGGTGCCGGGCCAGGTGAAGCGCCCGTTCATCGAGCCGATCGTCACGATCCGGCCGCGACCGCGCTCGCGCATGCCCGGGAGCACGAGCTGGGTCAACCGCGCGGCCCCGAAGACGTTCGTCTCGAACAGGCCGCGGACCCGGTCCATGGGCACCGTCTCGATCGCGCCGATCTCCTGGATGCCGGCGTTGTTGACCAGCGCGTCGATGCTGCCCTCGGCCTCCTCGACGGCGCGCACGGCGGCCACCATCGAGTCCTCGTCGGTCACGTCGAGCGCCAGCGTCTTGCAGCCGTCGGCCTCGAGGTCCTCGATCGAGGCGGTCCTTCGGGCGGTCGCGTAGACGGTCCAGCCGCTCTGCGCGAGGCGCTTCGCGGTCGCCCGTCCGATGCCCGAGGAGCAGCCGGTGATGATGACGGTCTTGCTCATGTCGTCGCCGCAGCTTTCTCCGCGGGCGCGGAGCCGGAGGACTCGAAGTCCATGTCCGGTAGCACGCGGTCGAGTGACTTCGGGATCCACCAGTTCTTGTCGCCCATGAGCTCCATTGTCGTCGGTACGAGGATGAGGCGCACGATCGTCGCGTCGAGCGCGATCGCGACCGCGAGCCCGACGCCGATCTCCTTCACCTGCGGCACCCCCGTCGCCGCGAAGATGGAGAACACCGCGACCATGATCAGGGCGGCGCTCGAGATCGTCCCCGCGCTCGCCGCGAGGCCCTGGGCGACCGCCTTCTGGGTGTCGCCGGTCGCGTGGTAGCGCTCCTTGATGCGCGAGAGCATGAAGACCTCGTAGTCCATCGACAGGCCGAACACGACCGCGAGCAGCAGCGCCGGCGTGATCGCCTGCACATAGCCGAGCGAGTCGTAGCCGGTGATCCCGTCGAACCAGCCCCACTGGAAGACGACCACGAGCACCCCGTAGGCCGCCGCCACCGAGAGCGCGTTCATGAGCACGGCCTTGAGCGGCAGCAAGACGCTGCGCAGCACGACCAGGAGCACCAGGTAGCTCATCAGGAGGACGAACAGCGCGACCTTCCACAGCGAGCCGGAGATCAGCTCGGTGTCGTCCTGGTTCTGCGCCGTCGCGCCGCCCACGCTGAGCTCGGAGCCGGTGGGACCGGCGGTCGTGCGCAGCCGGTCGACGAGCGCGGTCGTCGCGTCGCTCTCCGGTGGCTCGCGCGGCGTCACCACGATCAGCGCCTTGGTCCCGTCCGTCGAGAGCACGGGCGACGCCACCTGGGAAACGTTCGGCATGCCCTCGATGTCTGCGACGAAGGCGTCGACGGCGGCGGGATCCACGTCGTCGCGCCCGAAGTCGGCGAGCAGCTGCACCGGCCCGAGCGCGCCGGGGCCCAGCTTCTCGCTCGCGAGATCGAAGCCGACGCGGGTCTCGAAGTCCTTCGGGAACATCGCGATCGCGGCGGTGTCCTCCTTGAGCCAGAGCGCCGGTGAGGCGATCAACAGCATCACCGCGGTCGCGCCGATCGCGAACGGCAGCGGGCGGCGCATCAGCATCGCCGTCCAGCGCTCCCAGAAGCCCGGACCGCTGCGCGGGGCCTTGCGGCGCCGGCGCAGCCGGCCGATGATCTTGCCGGGCTCCGACACGCGGCGTCCGAACAACGCGATCAGCGCCGGCAGCAACGTAACGGCGGCGAGCACCGCCATCGCCACGACGACGATCGCCCCGACCGCCATCGAGCGCACGACCTTCGCGTCGATCAGGAACAGGCCCGACAGCGCGATGATCACCGTCACGCCGGAGAACGCGACGGCCATGCCCGAGGTGCGCATCGCGGACTCGCGCGCGACGTCGGGCGACAACCCGAGCTTCAGCTCCTCGCGGTAGCGGGCGAGGATGAACAGCGAGTAGTCCACCGCGACGCCGATGCCGAGCATCGACGCCATGTTGGTCACGAAGATCGACATCCCGTACACCTGCGACAGGAAGAAGACGATCGCGCCGGTCACCACCACGGCGGCGATGCCGAGCGCGAGCGGCAGCGCGGCGGCGGCCAGCGACCCGAAGACGCCGAGCAGCACGATCAGCACGATCGGCAGGCCGACGATCTCGGCTTGCTCGAGGTCCTCCTTGGAGAGGTGCTGGATCCCGGCCCAGAGCGCGCTCGGGCCGACGAGGTGGAGCGGTACCGCCGCGTCCTCCTCGTCGAGCTTGAGGTTCTCGCGCATGACGGTGGCGGCGTCGACGGCCTCGTCACGGTTGCCCTCGACGACGAGCGGCATGATCACGACGTCCTCGTCGGCGGCCGCACGCGCCGCGGCGAGCGCCTCCGGGTTCAGCCGAACCCCCTCGACGCCGGTGAATCCCTCGCGCTCCACGCGGTCGATCGCGGCGGCCAGCGCGCGTGGATCCTGCTCGCGGTTGTCGAACACGACGAGGAGGTCCTCGGCCTGCAGCTCCGGGAACTCCCGCGCCACCGCGTCGGCGACGATCTGCGAGTCCGAGCCCTTCGTCTCGAACCCGCCCCCGGTCAGGTGCTCGGTCTGCCGGCCGGCGAACGGTATGGCGACGACGATGACGGCGATCCACACGCCGAGGACGAGACGCCTGCGGCGGGCGACGAGGCGCTCGAGCCGATCCATGGCTGCTTGCATTCGGCAGTTCTACTCGACGGGGAGGCGTTAAGGGAAGGGCACTTGCCGAGCCGGGCCCGCCGCCCGGCCTCCGGCTAGCCGAGGAACTGCAGCACGATGTACGCGCCGATGGCGATCACGATGAACGCGCCCATCGAGATCCGCGGGCCGTACCCGAGTGCGCCGAACCACGAGCCGACCTGCTGCAGCGGCCCTGGGCCGCGGTCGTAGCGCGTGGTGTCGAGCGGCGCGCCGCAGAGCGAGCAGCCGGCCGCCAGCGGCATCACGCGCTCGCCGCATTGCGGGCATCGGTTGGGGTTTCGGCTCATTTGCGGCTGAAGATCCGCTTGATCCGCTCCCACACCACGGAGAAGAACAGCGACCCGCCCTTGAGCGGCGCAGCGGCAGGCTGCGGCTGCGGTGGTGGTGGCGGCGCGCTCGCCTCAGGTGCTCCGTCGCCCGTGGCCACCTCATCGGCGCCCGACGGTGCCGCGGGCTCGGCCTCGTCGACGAGCCGCGACTGCAGGCACGTCGCGAAGTCGCGCAGCAGCCGGTTCGAGACGTCCTCCATCATCCCGCCGCGACCGAACTGCGCCAGCCGGCCGGTGATCGTGAAGTCGGTCACCGCCTCGACGCGCGTCGCGCCGTTGTTCGCGCTCAGCGTGTTGACGATCGTCGCGTTCGCGCCGCCCTGTCCGCGCTTGTCCGTGCCCTTGGCCTTCAGCGTGGCGGTGTGCGTGGACTCGTCGACGTCCTCGACCTTGATCGTGCCGTTGTAGGCGGCCGTCATCGGCCCGAGCTTGACGGTGAACGTGCCGCGGTAGGTGCCGTCCTCGTCGTGCCCGGTGATCGCCGCTCCGGGCAGGCACGGGGCGACGCGCTCGAGGTCGTTGAGCGCCGCCCACACCTGCTCCAGCGGGGCCTGCACCTCGAAGGTCTGCTCGAGCTTCATCGCCGTGCCAGCTCCTCTCGCGTGTCGATGTCCGTCGGATCGCACAGGTGGGCCGCCTCGAACTGCCGGACGTGATGGCCCTCCAGCAGCAGGCGGAACCCGACGTCGCCGTGCAGTTCGTCGGCGCGGTCCAGCAGCCGCCGCGTGAGCAGCACCGGATGCCCCGGCTTCCCAGCGTAGGTCGCGCGGACGGCATCGTCACGCTCGGCGTCGAAGTCGAGCACGCCGGCGATCACCTGTGCGGTGATGAACGGCTGGTCGCCGAGCGTGACCACGGCGGCGGTGACGTCGCCGAGCGCCGCGATCCCGCAGCGCAGCGAGGCCGCCTGACCCTCGTGCCAGCCGTCGCACACCACGGTCTCGATGCCGTTGAAGTCCACGCGTGCGCGGATCGCCGCGGCGTCGTGGCCGAGCACGACCACGACGCGTGTGAGCGCGGGGACGGCGAGCATCGCCTCGACCGCGTACGTGAGCAGCGGGCGGCCGCGCAGCTCTGCGATCTGCTTCGTACCGCCGAACCGGCGCCCCTCGCCGGCGGCGAGGATCAGCCCGCCGATCCTCACACACCGACCTCGTGGATCCGGCCGCTGGCGTGCGCCAGCCGGCCGCCCGAGCGGCCGTGGCGCATCGCGACGATCTCGCCGATGATCGAGAGCGCCGTCTCCTCGGCGGTCAGCGCGCCGAGGTCGAGCCCGATCGGAGCGCTCACGCGCTCGAGATCGGAGTCCTCGATCCCCTTGGCGAGCAAGCGCTCGCGCCGCTTTGCCTGCGCGCGGCGCGAGCCCATCGCGCCGATGTAGCCGGCATCCGAGCGCAGCGCCAGCACCAGTGCCGCGTCGTCGAGCTTCGGATCGTGGGTGAGCACCGCGATCGCGGTCGCACGGTCGATGCCGCCGAGCCGCTTGAACGCCTCCTCCGGCCACGCCGCGATCACCTCCTCGGCGTCCGGGAAGCGCGCCGGCTGGGCGAACCGGGCGCGCGGGTCGACCACGAACGGCCGCCAGCCGGTGGCGCTCGCCATCCGGCACAGGGCGGCCGCGAAGTCGACGGCGCCGAACACGATCAGCCGCGGCGGCGGGAACGTGACGTCGACGAACAGGTCGCCGTGACGCTCGGCGCGCTCGGCCCACATCAGGTCGTCGGCGAGCCGCGCGGCCTCCTCGTCGAGCGCGGGGTCGCCGAGCGACCCGGTGCGCGTGCCGTCCGCGGCGACCAGCATCTTGCCGCCGGCCGCCGGGCCGTCGAGCGCGGTGACGAGCGCGCCTCGGCCGCCGCTGCGGGCGAGCTCCGTGAAGCCCGACTGCGCCGTCACGGCTCGTACCGCTCCACGTAGACGTCGATCTCGCCGCCGCACGGCAGCCCGACGTCCCACGCCTCCTCGTCGGCGATGCCGAAGTGCAGCAAGCGCGGCGGGCTGCCGCCGAGGACCTCCTCGGCGACCTCGACGACCGCGCCCTCGACGCAGCCGCCGGATACGGCACCGGAGATCTCCCCGTGCTCGTTGACCGCCATCTTCGAGCCCGGCGGGCGCGGCGCCGAGCGCTTGACGCTGATCACGGTGGCGAGCGCGACGGCGTCTCCGCGCGCGGTCCAGGCATCGACGTCTTCGAGTACGTCCTTCATGTCAACCCCTCCTCCATGAGTCCTGCCAATGCCTCGAGCGAGGCGATCGAGTTTCCGGGAAGCAGATGATCTACGTGCGGCATCGCCGCCTGCATGCCGCGCGTGAGCGGCTCGTAGCGCGGGTCGGCGGCCAGCGGGTTCAGCCACAGCACGCGGTGGGCGCACCGGCGCAGCCGCGCCATCTCGGTGGCCAGCAGCTCGGGCTCGCCCCGGTCCCAGCCGTCCGAGAGCACCACGATCACCGCGCCGCGGCCGATCCGGCGGCCGTGCTCGCGGTTGAGCTCGGCGAGTGCGGCGCCGATCCGCGTGCCGCCCGACCAGTCCGACACGTGGTCGGCGGCGCGTGCGAGCGCGCGATCCGGATCGCGGCCCGCCAGCTCGCGCGTGACGCGCGTGAGCCGCGTGCCGAACACGAACGCCTCGACGCGGGCGCGCGCGGCGACGGTCGCCTGCAGGTACTGCAGCAGCATGCGCGCGTACGGCGCCATCGAGCCGGACACGTCGCACACGAGCACCAGCCGCCGCGGGCGCTCGGCGGGCTCGCGGTAGCGCCGCTCCAGCAGCTCGCCGCCGTGCCGCAGCGACACGCGGATGGTCGCGCGCAGGTCGTGCAGCTCGCGGCGCCGGCGCGTCGGCAGCGTGCGCCGCGACAGCCGTTGCGGCGACCGGCGCGCGAGCCGCATCAGCAGCCGCCGCGCGAGCGCGCGCTCCTCGTCGCTGTACTCCGCGAAGTCCTTCTCCCGCAGCAGCTCCTCCTCGCTCCACGCGGCCGGGACGGGGACCTCCTCGAGCGCCGGTGCTTCGGCCTCGGCCGGGATGCCGACGCGCGGCAGGGCCGCGCGCTCGATCCGGCCGAGCTGCTCGAACGGGTCCGAGCCGTCGTCGCGCATCGGGAAGACCGCCGCGAACGCCTCGGCGAAGCGCGCGAAATCGGCCTGCGACGAGCACAACGCGGTGCGCAGCGCGAGGTAGGCCTCGGTGGGCGACGCGGCGTCGACGGCCGCCACGGCGCGGTGTGCGGCGAGCAGCTCGCCGACGCCGACGGCGGCCCCGATCGCGCGCATGTGCTCCGCGAGCTGCGACAGCCGCGCCGTCACCGGCACCGCGAGCCCGGCCTCAGACACCGCCCAGTACCCCGCGCTCGCGCACGCGCTCGATGTCCTCGCGCACCTTCAGCGCGACGCCGAGCGTGCCGTCGAGGTTGTCGTCCGAGTCGAGCGCCAGCAGCGCCCGCGCCCACGTGATCGTCTCCCCCACGCCGGGCAGCTTGTACAGCTCCTCCTCGCGCAGCAGCGCCACCGCCGTGCACACGCGGTCGGCGATCGCCTCCGGCACGCCCGGCAGGCGCGTGCGCACGATCTCGGCCTCGCGCTCGCGGGTCGGGTAGTCGATCCAGTGGTAGAGGCAGCGGCGCTTGAGCGCATCGTGCAGCTCGCGCGTGCGGTTCGACGTGAGCACCACGAGCGGCCGCAGCTTGGCCTCGATCGTGCCGAGCTCGGGGATCGTGATCGCGAAGTCGGCGAGGAACTCGAGCAGGAACGCCTCGAACTCGTCGTCGGCTCGGTCGATCTCGTCGATCAGCAGCACCGCCGGGCCGTCGTGCTCGAGCGCCTCGAGCAGCGGCCGCCGGAGCAGGAACTCGGGGCCGAACAGCTCGCGCGCCTCGGCGCCCGCCTCGGCGGCGCGGATCGCGAGCAGCTGGCGCTGGTAGTCCCAGTCGTAGACCGCGTGGTGGAGGTCGATGCCCTCGTGGCACTGGAGGCGGATCAGCCGCGCTCCCGCAGCGGACGCGAGCGCGCGGGCGACCTCCGTCTTGCCCACGCCGGCCTCGCCCTCGAGCAGCAACGGCTGTTCGAGGGCGGCGGCGAGGAAGACGGCGGTGCTGAGCGCCTGGTCAGCGAGGTAGCCCTCGCCGGCCAGGGCCCGGCTCACATCCTCCGTCGTGTCGAAGCGCACAGGCTCATGATGACGCGTCCTCGATCGCGCGCCGGCACAGCACACGGCCGAGGTGGCGCTTGTAGTCCGCCGACGCGTTGAGGTCGGCGGGCGGCTCGGTTCCCTCGGAGGCCAGCTCCGCTGCCGCCGCGATGTGCTCGGCGTCGAGCGGCTGCCCGCGCAGCGCCTGCTCGGCGGCGGTGGCACGCAGCGGGACCGATCCGAGATGCGTGAGGCCGATCCGGACGTCCTCGCACGTGCCGTCCGGCGCCTTCTTGACGAGCGCCGACACCGCCACCATCGCCCAGTCCTCCTGGCGGCGGTTGAACTTGTGGTAGCCGTGTCCGTAGCCGTCGAGCGCCGGCAGCCGCACCTCGGTGAGGATCTCGCCTTCGCCGACCGCGGTCGTCAGGAAGTCCTCGAACAGGTCGGCGGCGGCGACCTCGCGCTGGCCGCCTTCGCCCCGGATCGTCACCGTGCCCTCGTAGGCGAGCAGGATCGCGGGCATGTCGGAGGCCGGGTCGCCGTGCGCGAGCGTGCCGCCGATCGTTCCGCGATTGCGCACCTGCTGATCGGCGATCGTGCCCGACGCCTGCGAGGCGAGGCCGAGGTCGCCGACCGCGACGTCGTGATGGCGGGTCATCGCCCCGATCCGGACGCTCCCGTTCTCACGCTGGATGCCGGTCAGGCCGGGCACCAGCCGCAGGTCGACGAGCAGCGTCGGCGCCGCCAGCCGCAGCTTCATCAGCGGGATCAGCGAGTGGCCGCCGGCGAGCACCTTCGCGTCCTCGCCGCCGTCGCGCAGCGCCGTCAGCGCCTCGTCGAGCGAGCTCGGCGCAACGTAGTCGAACTGGGCGGGGATCACAGCCCACCTCCCTCACTCGGCGACGTCGGTCCGGAGCCGGCGCTCCCGCTGCCGTGCTCGTCCCACCGGCCTCCCTGTTTGCCGGGGTCGCCGGGCACGGAGCGGCCCTTGGCCGCCTCGACGGCCTCCCACACCGCCTGGGAGCTGATCGGCATGTCCATGAACGTCACGCCGAGCGGGCGCAGCGCGTCGATCACCGCGTTCAGCACGGCCGGGGAGGCGGCGATCGTCCCCGCCTCGCCGACGCCCTTGACGCCGAGCGAGTTGACCGGCGACCGCGTCTCGGTGCGGTCGGTCTCGAAGCTCGGCACGTCGGCGGCGCTCGGCAGCGCGTAGTCGACGAACGTGCCGGTCACGAGCTGGCCGTCGTCGTCGTAGTGGATCCGCTCGAACAGCGCCTGCCCGAGCGCGTGGACGATGCCGCCGTGGATCTGGCCCTCGATCAGCATCGGGTTGATCGCCGGCCCGCAGTCGTCGACGCTGACATAGCGCTCGACGTTCACCTTCCCTGTCTCGACGTCGACGTCGACGATGCACGCGTGCGCGCCGAACGGGAACACGAAGTTCTCGGGGTCGTAGAACGTCGTCTCCTCCAGCCCCGGCTCCATGCCGTCGGGCAGGTTCTCCGGGACGTACGCCGCGCCGGCGATCTCCGCCAGCGTGAGGCCCTTGTCCGGCGAGCCGCGCACCGAGTACTTGCCGTCCTGGAGCTCGATGTCCTCCGGGGCGGCCTCGAGCAGGTGCGAGGCGATCCGCCTCGCCTTGTCGGCGACCTTGTTCGCCGAGCGGGCGAGCGACTCGCCGCCGACGGCGAGCGAGCGCGAGCCGTAGGTGCCGAGGCCGAACGGCCCGGTGCCGGTGTCGCCGTGCATCACGTCGACGACGTCGGGCGTGGCGCCGACGCGGTCGGCGACGATCTGCGCGAACGAGGTGTCGAGGCCCTGGCCGTGCGGCGCGGTGCCGCTGTACGCGGTCACCGAGCCGGACGCGTGGATGCGCACGATCGAGGACTCGTAGAAGCCGGCCTGCAGGCCGACGCCGCTCGGGCCGACGACGCGCGACGGCGCCAGGCCGCAGATCTCCATCCAGGTCGAGAAGCCGATGCCGCGGTAGATGCCGCGCTCGCGCAGCTCGGCCTGCTCGCGCCGGAAGGCGTCCACGTCGACGTGCGTGAGCAGCTTGTCGAGGCTGCCGTGGTAGTCGCCGGAGTCGTAGACGAGGCCCAGCGCCACCTCCGCCGGGAAGTCCTCCTTCGGGATGAAGTTCTTCCTGCGCACCTCGAGCGGGTCGAGCCCGAGCTCGGCGGCGAGCTGCTCGATCATCACCTCGATCAGGTGCGTCGCCTCCGGGCGGCCGGCGCCGCGGGTGGCGTCGGTCGCCATCTTGTTGGTGAAGACGCCGACGGCGGTGAAGTTGAGGTTCGGGATCTTGTAGCAACCGCTGATCACGAAGCCCGTGAAGCACGGGATGAACGGCGTCAGCAGCGTGTAGTACGCGCCGAGGTCGCAGATCGCGCGCACGTCGAGGCCGGTGATCGTGCCGTCGCGCTTGGCGCCGATCTTCACGTAGTCGATCTGATCGCGGCCGTGGATCGTCGAGCTCATGTGCTCCGAGCGGGTCTCGGTCCACTTCACCGGGCGGCCGATCTTGCGCGACGCCCAGGCGGCGAGCACCTCCTCGCCGTAGTGGGCGATCTTGACGCCGAAGCCGCCGCCGACGTCGGGCGCGATGACGCGGATCTTCTCCTCCGACACGCCGAACTCGCCGGCCAGGAAGAGGCGGATCAGGTGCGGGTTCTGGCTCGTCAGGTGGATCGTGAACATGCCCCCGCGGTACTCGGCGACGACCGCGCGCGGCTCGATCGGCGCGCCGGCGGTCCGGTGGTTGACGATCCGGCGCTCGACGATCACCTCGGCGTCATTCCAGGCGGCCTCCATGTCACCGCCGCCGATCGTCCACGTGTGCGTCTGGTTCGTCCCGATGTCCTCGTGGACCAGCGGCGACGCCGCCTCCAGCGCCTTCTCCGGGTCGACCACCACGGGGAGCGGGTCGTAGTCGACGACGACCTGCTCGGCGGCGTCGATGACGCCGTACTTGTTGTTGCCGATCACGATCGCCACGGCCTGGCCGACGCACTTGACCGTCTCCTTCGCGAGCGGCCACGTCTCGGGCGACTTGATCTCGACGCCCGGCGGGACCCACGCCATCGGCAGCGGTCCCTCGAGCGTCAGGTCGTCGGCGGTGAACACGCCCTGCACGCCGGGCGCCTCGCGCGCGCCGGACGCGTCGATCGAGACGATCCGCGCGTGCGCCTCGCTCGAGCGCACGACCGCCATGTACAGCATGCCGGGCAGCGTGATGTCGTCGACGTAGCGGCCCTGCCCGGTGATCATCCGGGGGTCTTCCTTGCGCCGCATCGCCTGCCCGACGAAGTTGTCCTGCGTGGCGGTGCGCTCGATGATGCTCATGCCGGCACCCCCTTCGACGTCTGGGCGGCGTCGAGCACCGCCTTGACGATGTTGTGATAGCCGGTACAGCGGCAGAGGTTGCCGGCGAGCGCCTCGCGGACCTCCTCCTCGGACGGGTCGGCGTTGCGGGCGAGCAGGTCCGCTCCGGCCATGATCATGCCGGGCGTGCAGTAGCCGCACTGCAGGCCGTGGTTCTTCCAGAACGCCTCCTGCAGCGGGTGCAGGTCGTCCTCGCTGCCCATGCCCTCGATCGTGGTGACCGGAGCGCCGTTCGCCTGCACGGTCAGCACGGTGCAGCTCTTGACCGCTTCGCCCTCGAGGTGCACGGTGCAGGCGCCGCAGTTGGAGGTGTCGCAGCCGACGTGCGTACCGGTCAGCCCGATGGTGTCGCGCAGGAAGTGCACGAGGAGCTGCCGCGGCTCCACGTCCTCCTCGTACGCCACGCCGTTCACCGTGATCGAGACCCGTGCCATTACAGCGTCTCCTCCTCCGTCAAGAACGTGACCCTGGTTGGAGCCTAGTGCACGCCGCGGGCTAGCGGCGGCGGTGGTACGCGAGCGCGAGCGAGGCGAGCAGCAGCCGGTCCTGGCGCTCGATCTGCTCGAACCGGAGTCCGAGCTCGCTCGGCGTGGCGCGCATCACGCGCACCTCGGCGGCGACCTCGTACTCGGCGACCTGGATCGTCAGCTTCAGGGCCCCGGTGCCCGGGTCGGCGCCCTCGCGCGCGACGCCGACGCCTCCGGCGCTGATGTCGATCGTGCGCGTGGTCCACTCCGGGCCGTCACCCTCGGCCGGAGTCAGGCGCGCCGGCAGCTCGAGCGGCGCGCGCGAGAACACCCGCCGCTGGCCGAGCCGGATGTCGTCGATCAGACGCAGGACGACCTCCTCGGCCGCCGGCTCGCCGATCTCCCCGCGCACCGCCTGGAGCTTGCCGTCGCTCTCGAGCAGCAGATACGCGGGAGCACCCTCCGGGAGCGGCGCCCGCGGCTGCGTATCGAGCGCCAGCACCACGTCCTGGCCGCTGAAGCCGATGATGCGGCACGCCAGGCTCTCGTTCATCCCCGGGCGCGGGTCCGATGCGACGTCCAGGCGGGCGATCTGTCCCTCTACGAGTTGCGACATCCTGACCGCGGACACTACCCCGGCTGCGAGCGGGCCGACCCGGGGAGGAAGGTCGGCCCGCTCTCTCGCCGGGGATCCTGGGGGGAGCAGTTCAGAGCCGGTCGCGCCAGCGCACCGCGGCCGAGGCGACCTCGGCGAGAGCGGCAGCCAGACCGCCGCGATCGCCCGCGGCACGAGCGCGCGTGAGGCGCTTGAGCGCCGCGGCGAGCACCGCCGGGCCGGACGGTCCGCCCTCGCGCGCCGTGGCGAGCTCACCGCCCGTGAGCCGCCGCTGGCCGTTCGCGACGAGTGCGCTCAGCTCACGCGCGCGGCGCTCCGCCACGACGGTCTCGCGGCGCGCCTCGGCGGCGTCGCGCACCGCGGCCTCTGCCTGGTCGTCGGCTGCGCGCACGCGTGCGTCGGCGTCGGCGACCAGCGCCTCGACGCGCTCCAGCGCCTGCGTCCGGGCATCGGGCCGCGCGACGCGCACGCGGTCGCGCGCACGCCGGGCACGGCCGGACTGGTCGCCGGCGCGGCGCGCGCGGCGGCGCGCCTCGCCCACCTTCGCCTCGGCACGCTCGGCGCGACCCTCGGCCACGAGCAGCGCGCGCTCGAGCTCGGCGATGC
Organism: uncultured Solirubrobacteraceae bacterium; assembly: GCA_963806395.1. Classification (GTDB taxonomy): domain Bacteria; phylum Actinomycetota; class Thermoleophilia; order Solirubrobacterales; family Solirubrobacteraceae; genus DASSUW01. The sequence goes on from CAWDYI010000003.1 coordinate 295,382, forward strand.
GGGCGAGGAGGTCCGTGTATTCGGTTTCGCCTGCCAGGCGAGCCGCTCCTACGTCGCGCTCGCCTCCGGCGACGTTACGGGGTGCGCGCTCGGGCGGCAGAGCAGCACGCTGCTCGACGTCAGGGCGCACCGTCCCGGCCGCGCGGCGCTTGGGACCGGGGCGCCGGGGCTCCAACCCGGCAGCGCGCACGGCAGCGTCGAACGAACCGCCGAACGGGCGCTTGGCGGCGTTGGTGGACGGCCAGACCCCGTCGCGATACCGCTCGACGCGCCACTCCTGCGCGCGCCAGCGGGCCAGCGACGGGTTCCAGTCGGCCGAGCAGGGCGGCTCGCCGTAGCGGGCGTCCCACTCGAGGATCTTCTCGATGATCAGTTCGCGGTTCCAGCGCCTCACTCGACGCCCGCCCGCGGTCTGCGCGGACGGGGTCATGTGAGGCTCCGTCCGCTAGGTGCCGCGCGGCTGGTCGTTCGTCAGGTCGATGGCGAACGGCCGCGCCCCAACCCACGAATGCCCCGCGGCTGCGGGCATGGGCTTGAGGGCGTAGGTGCGGCTGGTGGCCATCGGTCCAGAAACGGTACCGAACGTTTTGCCCTGCGTCCAACCGGATTCGAACCCTAAGGGGGTCAGACCCCCTTACCTGCGAAAACGCGTAAGGGGGTCAGACCCCCTTACGGGCCGGTGGAAGAGGTGATCCAGGTGCTGCGCAGGCCGAGCAGGGTCCGGACGGTCGCTGCCGAGACGGTCCGGTTGCCTCCGCTACCGCGCACCTGGACGGTCGCCGCGCGGCCCGACGGCGTGCGGCTGGCGACGGCGATGCTCCGCAGGTCGCCGAGGAGGACCGTGCGCAGCTTGCGGTTCGCCTCGCGCTCGCTGAACGTGGCCGTCCAGGTGTGGTGCGGCGACAGGTCGTCGTGCGGATCGTCGACCGAGCGCAGGTAGGAGAGCGGCGTCCCGCCGAAGCCCTCCTCGTTGCTCGCGGTGCGGCCACCGGAGGTGGAGAAGAAGAACGTCTGCGCGACGTCGCCACCGGCCCGCACGACGCGGGCCCGCGTGCTGCGCACCGCCGCGGTCGTGGCGCTCGTCTCGGCCGCCACGCCGTTGTAGACCTGCGAGCGTACGTCGGCGAACACGTCGTACGCGGAGCTCGGGCGGAGGCTGCGCAGCGCGTACGAGCGGGCGACGACGGCCTGCGCCTTCAGCGCCTCGGCCGGCCACGACGCTGGCATCTCGGCCGAGATCACGCCGTAGAGGTACCGCTCGAGCGAGATCCGGTTGACCGCGAGCACGGAGCCGCCGTCGCGCGAGAGCACCATCGTGCCGCGGTAGGCGCCGTTCGACAGCCCGTTCTCCGCGGTGCCGCGCAGCCTCGTGGTCTCGCCGCCGGTGACGTTGACCGGCGCGAGCAGCCGCGCGCGCGTGCGGCCGGTCGAGTTGTCGATCACCTCGACGCGGTTCGACGAGAGCGCGCGGAAGCGGTAGGTGCGCGCCTCGGTGAGGCGCACGCGCCGGCTGTTCGCGGCACGCGCCAGCGAGGCGCCGCTCAGCCTGAGGCCGCGTGCACGCTTGAGACGGACGCGGATCCGCCGCCCGGGCGCCGAGCCGTAGCTGGTGCCGGTGTAGTAGTGGGCGAGGATGAACCGGTGGTCGCGCCCCTCGCGGAGCGCGTACCCGTAGGCGCCGTACTGCGAGAGCCCGACGCCGTGGCCCCAGCCGCGTCCCTTGACGACGAGGTCGTCCGCGGCCGCGGTGGCCGGGACGAGGGCCAGCAGGGCGAACGCGAGGAGTGCAGAGCGCATTGCCAGACACCAACAGTGCCCGAGGCTCCGGGTTGCGGTGTCATCATCAACAGCCGCCCCGCGACCTTCTCCGCGCGATCAGTACTCCCACTCCCACGCCCCAACGGGCGGCCCCGCCGGCCGCCCCGGCCGCGAGCGGCCCTGCGCCCGGCGGCGGGCGGCGCGTCGGCTCGCGGTTGTCGTGGCTGGGTCTCGTCGTGTCGCTGCTCGCGGTCGCGGGCGTCGTCTGGTGGGCGTTGCGGCAGGACCCGCCGGACCTGCCCTCCAGCGGCACCGAGCTGGCGGCGCTGGTGGGCGCGATCGCGCTCTATGCGCTGGCCACACTCGTGCGCTCCGAGCGCTGGCACAGCCTGCTCGTCGACGAAGGCGCCGTGCCCGACCGTGCCGACACGTACGCGCTCACATGCGTCGGATACATGGGCAACAACGTGCTCCCCGCGCGCGCGGGCGACGCGATCCGGGTGGTGCTGATGGCGCCGCGCGCACAGACCTCGATGCGGACCGTGCTCGGCACGCTGCTGGCCGAGCGGCTGCTCGACGTCGCCGTGCTCGTGGTGATCTTCGTGGTCGTCGGCTATGGCCTGCTCGGGGAGGTCGGGGGCGACAAGGTGGAGATCATCGTGCTGGTGGCCGCCGGCGTGCTCGTGGCCGGGCTCCTGGCCTACGCGGTCGTGCGCCGCAACGAGCGGATGCTCGACTTCCTGAGGCCGATCGCGTCCGCCACGCTCGGTCTGCGGCGGGCGAACCACGGGCTGCTGCTGCTCGGGATGACGCTCCTGATCTGGGCGATCGAGGCGGGTGTGTGGATGGCGGCCGGCGCGACCGTCGGCTTCGGAATGGATCCGATCGAGGGGCTGTACATCGTCGCGCTCGCGTCGGTGTTCTCGTTGATCCCGTCCGGCCCGGCGTACGCCGGCACCCAGGACGCCGCCGCGATCCTCGGCATCAAGGCGCTGGGCGGCACCGGTGCGCAGGCGGTGGCGTACATCGTGATGCTGCGCTTCATCATCGTCGTCCCGATCACGATCGTCGGGCTCGTGCTGCTCGCCGCGCGCTACGGCGGGCTCGGGCGGCTGCGCGGGGCGCGGCTGGAGGCGAGCGGCTGATGGAGGCCGCCACGGTCGCGGCGCAGCCCGCACCGGAGCCGGTCGCCCCCGCGCCGCGCCGGTCGCGCGGCGAGATCGCGGCCTACGTGCTGCTCGTGGCCGTCGCGCTGACGCTGCGGCTGTGGGACCTCGGCGACCGCCCGTTCCACCACGACGAGAGCCAGGACGCGTACTTCTCGTGGGTGTTCTTCACCCAGGGTGACTACGAGTACAACCCGCTGCTGCACGGGCCGCTGCGCTTCTACCTGACGGCCGCGATGTACGCCGTGTTCGGCGACTCGGACTTCACGGCGCGGCTCGCTCCCGCACTGATGGGCACGCTGATGGTGCCCCTCCCCTACTTCCTGCGCGCGCAGATCGGGCGCGTCGCCGCGTTCGCCAGCGCGGTGCTGCTGGCGTTCGGGCCGACGTACCTGTACTTCTCCCGCTTCGCCCGCGAGGACATCTACATCGCGTCGATCACGCTCGCACTGCTGGTCGTCGTGTTCCGCTTCCTCGATCGGCCGCGGCGCCATCACCCGGCACTGATCGGCGTGCTGCTGGCGCTGAGCTTCGCCACCAAGGAGTCCACGTTCATCACCGTGTTCGTGGCCGGCACGTTCTTCCTCGCCGTGCTCGTGTGGCGGCGTCAGCTGCTGCTGGCACCGGTGCGCGCCGTCGGCCTCGACGCCTGGGGCTGGGGCCTGGCGGCGTTCATCGGCGTGTTCACCGTCCTGTTCACGACCTTCCTCACCCACCCTGGCGGCCTCTGGGACGGGATCTACACCGGCCTCGAGTACTGGCTGGGCCAGCACGACGTCGGCCGCGGCGGCGAGTCGTGGGTCTTCTACGGCGTGCTGCTGTTCGGGGTCGAGTGGCCGGCGCTGCTGCTCGGTGCGGTCGGCACCGCGGTCGCGCTGCGCCGCCCGACGCTCCTGCGCGTGTTCCTGGTGTGGGCGTTCCTGCTGTCGCTCGTGATCTACTCGTGGGCGGGCGAGAAGTTCGCCTGGCTCGTGCTGCACCCGCTGCTGCCGCTGCTGCTGCTGGCGGGGATCGGGGTGCAGGCGATCTGGGATTCGCGCCGCCGCTGGTACGGCGCGCTCGGCCTCGCGGCCACGGCGGCGGCGTTCGCCTACGCCGGCTACGCGTCGTTCCTCGTCAACGCCGAGAACCGCGCCGACCCGCGCGAGCTGCTCGTCTCCACCCAGTCCTCCGAGGAGGTCGCGCGCATCGCCGACCGCGTGGTGGAAAAGGCCGACCGTGCCGAGCGCGCCGACCAGCCGTTCACGATCACGATCGACTCGGCGGAGGGGGCGACGTTCCCGTGGGCGTGGTACTTCCGCGATCTCGGCGCCTCCTACGTGGACCTGACGCGCGACGGCACGCCGAACAGCGACGTGCTGATCCTCACCCACGCCTCCAACGACCGTCTGCAGCCGGATCTGCCGGACTACGACGTGCGCGAGTTCCCGTTCCGGGTCTGGTGGGTGCGCGACTACGGCGCGATGTCGCCGCGCGGCTGGTACCGCTGGTTCACCGACCGCGAGCCGTGGAACCCGACCGGCGGCATGCCCGAGTGGTTCTACGAGCGGCGGTGACGCCCGCCCAGCTCACGGCGCATGAACGCGATCAGCGTGTCCCACTGCACCGGGCGCGCGCGGGTGCTCACGTGCTCGCGGTCGCACCCGCGCGTCTCGTGGCGGATCTGGCCCGCGGTCAGCGACGGGTCGCTCAGCAACGCGTACGAATGGCCCGCGAGCGGCAGCGAGTAGAAGGTCGCCTCCGAGCACGCCCGCTTGAGCGCCCGGTACAGGCGCACGCTCTGGTCGTGCGGGACGAGCAGGTCGGCCTGGCCGTGGACGATCAGGAACGGCGGGTTGCGGCGGCCGACGTAGCGGATCGGGTTGGCGCGCCGGGCGGCTCCGGGGCAGCTCTGGATCGGGCAGCCGACGAGCAGCGACTCCGGCGACAGCGGATCGTTGTGGCAGTCGCTGAGGCCGAACAGCTCGTTGAAGAACGGGCAGTCGATCATCTCCTCGTCCATCCGCAGGAAGTCGGTCGGCCCGTACAGGTCCACGACCGCGCGCACGTCACCGGTGAGGCCGGCCATCGTCGCCGTCCAGCCGCCTGACGAGTCGCCCATGACGCCGATCCGTCGCGGATCGAGTCCGTAGCGGCGCGCGTGCTTGCGCAGGAACCGGACCGCCGCGTTGATGTCGTGGACCTGCGCCGGGAACCGCGCGTTGGTGCTCGACCGCACGCTCACTCCCGCGACCGCGAAGCCGGCGGGGTTGAACTGCGCAGCCACCATGTCCGCCGTCGAGCGGCCGTTCTCCGCCAGCCATCCCGACCCCTGCGACCAGATAACGAGCGGCAGCGGGTGCCGCGAGCCCCGCGGGATGTACAGGTCCAGCAGATGCCCCTCGCTCCCCGCCGGCTCCGGCGGCGCGTACGCCACGCCCGTGATGACGTCCACGCCCTGCGTTGCATGGGCCGGTGCCGCTGCGCCCACGCACACGGTCAGCATCGCGATCAGCACACACGTCCGCCTGCGCATGGTCTCCCCCTGGTCCGCTCGCCGGGCGGAATATACGTCAGATCTTCTGATCTGTCGACGCTCAGCGCCGAAGGCGCCAGATCGTCGTCCCGGCGCGGTCGAAGACCTTCTCGCCGAGCGTGTCCCACTTGGCGAGGCCCGCGTCGCCGTACGTGGTGCGCTCGATCGGCCCGAACACCACGTAGTCGACGCCGTAGCGGTCGATCAGTTCGCGCGCGGTGGTGAGGTCGGTGGTCGTGTAGAGGGTGCGCACGTCGGCCTCGCGGGTGCCCGCGTCGTGGTCCCACTGCAGCTCGTGGCCGGGCCAGCCGAGCACGGTCGCGCGGCCGGTGAAGGTGGAGATGCGCGCGTGACCGAACGCCGAGTAGTCCTCCCCCACCGCCTCGAGGACGACCGCCGAGCCGTCCGTGTTCGCGCGCAACCAGGTGATCGCCGCCGGATCGCCCGGCGCGCGCTCGCGCAGCCACGCGAGGCCGTCGAGCGTCGGCGCCCGGGAGAAGCCGCTCTTGCGCGCGTAGGTGCCGGCGTACGGGTACACCGCGCCGAGCAGCAGGAGCACCGCCGTGACGGCCGCCCACACCGGCCACGCCCGCCGCGGCAGCCACGCGCCCGCCCACAGGAGCGTGCAGGCGGCGGCGATCGCCAGCATCAGCCACGCCTGGTAGCCGAGTTTGAAGACCGTGTTCATGCGGTACAGGTCGCTGCCGTCGAAGGCATCGCGGACGTAGACCAGCTCCGGCGTGAGCACGCACACCAGGCCACCGGCGACGAGCAGCCAGAAGAACCGCTCCGGCGCGCCGAGCTGACGGGACAGGAGCGCCGCCAGCGCGACTGCGAGCAGCGCGGCGACGGCGGCCGGCCCGGCGAAGTCCACCGTGGCGAGCAGCGACCCGGCGAACATCGCCCCGACCGCGATCCACACGAACGTGCGCAGAGAACGCCCGCGCGCGAGCAGCCGGGCGGCGAACGCGGCCGTCAGCGCGCCGGCGAAGATGCCGTAGAGCAGCGCCTGGTCGCTCGCGAAGTCGCTGAACGAGCGCCGCTCGTCGACCCACCCGATGCCCTTGGCCGCGGGGTCGAAGCTGAGCCAGAACGGCAGCACGAGCACGACGCCGGCGGCCAGCACGAGCACCAGCCACGTGACCGCGTAGGCGCGCCGGCCTTCGCTCTCCGGCGCTCGCAGCCAGCTGGCGACCGCCAGCACCAGCAGGCCGGCCGCGACCGGATACGACCACGAGTTGACGGGATACAGCACGCCCACCGCGAGGCCGGCGGCGAGCGCCTCCCCCACACCGCGCCACACCGCGTCGCCGCGCGGACCGACGAGCACGACCTGCAGCGCGAACGCCAGCGCCACCATCGTGAACGGCACCGCCAGCACGTGCGCGTGGAGGTCGCCGAGCAGGAACGAGAACCACGGGAACTCGTTGATCGTCCCCGGCACCACGCGCGACGGAGCGAACCAGTCGTAGTCGCCCGGCGGGGCGACGGCGTCCAGCCACGCGCGCACGCCCGCCAGGTTGCCGAGCACGATGCACACCACGACGGCGACCACTCCGGCCGCCACCGGGCCACCACGGACGCCCGCGAGGCGCGGCCTCGCGGCCGCCCACAGCGTGCCTGCGAGCGTGAAGACGGCCGTCGCCGACAGGGCCGCGACGAGCGCGACGGCGAGGTTGTAGCCCTCGTCGGGCGCCGAGCCGACGACCCGCAGCACCATCGCGATCGCGAGGTGACCGAGGTAGTAGTAGTTGAGGTCCTCGCCCGACATCCACGGGTCGTGGGGCGGGAACGAGGTCGAGGCGTTGGCGGCGTTGATGAACGCCATGTCCATCGGCTTCTCGGTCCCCCACACCTCGGGCGAGTAGGCGACCAGCAGCGCCATCACCGCGAACGCGACGGCGAACACGACCTCCGACCCGATCCACAGCCGCCGCCGCACCGGGTCGTGCCCGGGCAGCGCGCGCGCTTCGAGCCACTCCGCCCGCCGGCGACCCCACCAGCTACGCGCCTGCTCCCGCTCGGCCAGCCGCGACGCGAGCGTACGCCGCCGCGCCTCCGCGAGCAGGCCGGCGATCGCCACCAGCGCGACGGCGCCGACGATCGTCCCGGTGCCGTACGGGACGACACCGAGCGAACCGGCCATCCACACCAGCCAGGTCACAAGCAGCACGCCGAGCGGCTTGGCGAAGCCGAGCCCGGCGCCCGGCAGCCGCCCGAACGCGAGCGCGGCCAGCGGCATCGCCGCCAGGCCGACGACCTCGACGACCGCGAAGAACCCGAGCGCTTGCAGCATGGTTACGGCCCGGAGGCTAGTGGGCAAAGCGGCCGGGTCTCGTAGGCTGACCGGGCATGAGCACCTATGAGCGCGTCGCCGACCTGCCCCTGACGATCGACGGCTACGCGCTCGAGGGACTCAAGCGAAGCGTGTCCAGCGGCTTCGAGCGCCTGACCACGGTGATCCGGCTGCGCGGCGGCGGCGAGGAGGGCGTGGGCGAGGACGTCACCTACGAGGGCGACGACCACATCGCCCAGCAGGAGCACGGGCCGGTGCTCCCGCTCGCCGGCGAGTGGACGTTCGACTCGTTCTCCCAGCACCTCGGCACGCTCGACCTCTTCCCGGCCGGCGCGCCGAAGTTCCCGGTGTTCCGCACCTACCGTCTCTGGGGCTTCGAGAGCGCCGCGCTCGACCTCGCGCTGCGGCAGGCAGGACGCTCGCTGGCCGAGGCGCTCGGGCGCGAGCTGCGGCCGGTGACCTTCGTCGTCTCCTCGCGGATGGGCGAGCCGCCCACGATCGCGCCGGTCACGAGCCGGCTCGCGCGCTACCCGGACCTGCGCTTCAAGCTCGACGCGACGCCGGACTGGGACGACGCGCTGATCGCCGGCCTGATCGAGACCGGCGCCGTCGACTCGATCGACTTCAAGGGCACGTACAAGGGCACCGCGGTCGACGCGGAGACCGACCCCGCGTTCTACCGCCGCATCGCCGAGGCGTTCCCGGACGCGTGGCTCGAGGACCCCGACCTCGAGACGCCCGCCGCCCGCGAGGCGCTACGGCCGTTCGAGGACCGGATCACGTGGGACGCGCCGATCCACTCGGTCGACGACATCGTCGCCGCGCCGGTGCTCCCACGCACGGTGAACCTCAAGCCGTCGCGGTTCGGCAGCCTGCGCGCCCTGTTCGAGGGCTACGACTTCTGCGCCGAGCGCGGCATGGGCGCCTACGGCGGCGGCCAGTACGAGCTCGGGCCGGGCCGCGGGCAGATCCAGTACCTGGCGGCGCTGTTCCACGCCGACGCGCCGAACGACATCGCTCCGTCCGGGTATGACTCGCTCGACCCCGAGCCGGGCCTGCCCGCGAGCCCGCTCGATCCCGACCCCGAGCCCACCGGTTTCCGCCGGCGGTCGTAGACTCCGAGGACACGCCATGGCTCCCAAGCAACGTCAGATCAAAATGGAGCAGAAGGGCGCCCTGGCCGCGATGCAGCGGCTCGAGGGGCGCTCGGACGAGGAGCTCGAGGCCGAGACGCGCTTCCGCGCCGCCGCGCAGGCGATCCTCGGCGCCCGCGCCGCCGAGCGGATGGACGCCAAGCGCTCGCGCGAGCACTTCCGCGCCGCGATCGCCGCCGCCCGCCCGCAGGAGCGCCTGCAGCTGCGCCGGATGGCCGAGGCGTCGCTCGCGCTTGCCGAGCGCCGCTCCGGCGACCTCAAGATCGCGGCCGCGAAGCTCGGCCAGACCCCACCGTCCAACCGCCAGCTGTTGGTGCTCCAGCTGATGGGCTACATCGTCCCGCCGCCGGGGTCGAGCATCATCCGCCGCGTCGCCGGCGTCCTGCTGCTGATCGGGATCATCCTCGGCCTGCTCTTCCTCGGATGGGGCATCGTGATGCTCGTCGCGCTGCCGTTCGGCGGCCTCGGCTCCGGCGTCTCGATCTTCTGGGGCTTCGTGCTGGTGGCGGTCGCGATCACCGTGTTCGCCATCTACGGCCGCCGCCGTCAGAAGCGCGCCCGTGCGAAGGCCGCGCAGGACCGCGCGGACCTGGTCACCGGCAAACGGCCCGGCTAGCTCACATTCGGGCGGCGCGGGCCGTTGTACTGAGGTGACGACCGTCGCACTTCCCCCGTTCTGGAGCCTGGTAGAGGCCCACGGCGACGAGCTGCTCGCGCACGCGCGGCGGCTCGCCGGCGACCAGCACGCCGAGGACGTCGTGCAGGACGCGCTGCTGCGCGCGCTGCGCGCGTACCCACGGCTGCGCCATGCCGACCACCTGCGGGCGTGGCTGTACCGGGTGACGACGACGGCCGCGATCGACGCGCACCGTGCGCGCCGGCGCGAGCTGCCGACGGATGACGTGCCGACGGTCGCCACGCACGACACGTATGACGAGGGCGCCTTCGAGGCGCTGATCGCTCCGCTGCCGGCCGGCGCGCGTGCCGCATTGTGGCTGCGCTACGTCGACGACCTCGAGTACGAGGGCATCGCCGACCGGCTCGGCATCTCCGCGGCGGCCGCGCGTCAGCGCGTCTCGACCGCCGTCCGCACGCTCCGAGAGAGGCTCGCCGCATGACTCCGCTCCCTGACTCCCTGCTCGAGGCCGTCGCCTCCGCCGCCGTGCGCGAGGGCCTGGCCGACGCCGTGTTCACCCGTCTGCGCACCCCGATCGGCCGCCTGCTCATCGTCCAGGGCGAGCGCGGCATCATCCGCGTGGGGTTCGAGGAGGAGCCCGAGGACCACGTGCTCGCCGAGGTCGCCGGCCGGCTCGGGCCGCGGATCGTCGGCTCCGACCGCGAGCTGGCCCTCACCCGCGACACCTTCGACGCCTACTTCGCCGGCGAGGGCGATCCGCACGACCTGCCGGTCGACTTCGCGCTGGTCGTCGCGCCGTTCCGCCGCGCCGTGCTGGAGGCGCTGCACAGCGACGTCGCCGCCGGCCAGGTCGTGACCTACGGCGGGCTCGCCGAGCGCGCCGGCAACGCGCGCGCCTACCGCGCCGCCGCCACGGCGTGCGCGCGCAACCCGGTTCCGATCGTCGTGCCGTGCCACCGCGTGCTGCCCAGCAGCGGCGGGATCGGGCAGTACGGCGGCGGCCCGGAGCGCAAGCGCGCGCTGCTCGAGCTCGAGGGCTCGCTGCCTGTTTAGTTCTCCGACACCTTCACCGAGGCGATGACCACCGGTTTGACCGGCGCCTCGGTGGAGGGGTCGGTCTTGACAACGCCGATCTTGTCGACGACGTCCTGGCCGCTCGTCACCTTGCCGAGCAGCGCGTACTCGGGCGGCAACCCGGCGTCCTCCGCCGTGACCACGAAGAACTGGCTGCCGGACGTTCCCGCCGGCTCGTCGCCGGCCTTGGCCATCGCCACGACGCCCTTCTCGTACAGCAGGTCCTCTGGCGGCTCCTCGACGACCGAGTAGTCAGGCCCGCCGGTGCCGTCGCCGTTCGGGTCGCCGCCCTGGATGACGAAGCCCGACACGATCCGATGAAAGGTCAGCTTGTCGTAGAAGCCCTCGTCCGCGAGCGACTTGAACGAGCCGCCGGTCTTCGGCGCCTGCTTGGCGTCGAGCGTGATCTGGAAGTCCCCGCGGTTGGTGGACACGGTCGCCACGTAGGTCTTGGAGGCGTCGAGCGGCGGCGGCCCCTCGGGGGTCTCGGTCGCGACGGCCTCGTCGCCAGCGGCGCCGGTGTCGTCCTCGCCGCAGGCGGCGACGAGCAGGGCGCAGGCGAGACACGCGATGGCGACGACAAGCCGGAACATGGGCGGCGATGATAGACACGCAGCGTGCCCGTCTCACCGCGTATCCGTCCGTACGACCACGTCCTGCTCGACCTGGACGGCTGCCTGTGGGTGGGCGACGACGCCTGCGAGGGCGCTGTGGAGGCGGTCACGGCGCTGCGCGAGTCGGGTGCGTCGGTGCTGTTCCTCACCAACGACGTCCGTCACGCACCCGAGGACTTCGTGCGCAAGCTGTGGCGGCTCGGCTTCCAGGCGTCGCTGGCCGAGGTGGTCACGGTCGGCGCCGCGCTCCAATACCAGCTCTCCGGCCACGAGCCCGGCTCGGCGTACGTGGTGGGAACGCAGGCGCTGGTCGACCACGTCGCCGAGGCGGGAATGCGGATCGTCAACCGCACGCCGTTCGCGACGCGCGCCGACGTCGTCGTGGTCGGCGGCCACGACGACTTCGACTTCGACGAGCTGCGGATCGCGACCCAGGCGGTGCTGCGCGGCGCCGAGCTGATCGGCGCGACGCGCGACGCCACGTTCCCGATGCCCGACGGGCCGTGGCCGGGCACCGGCGCGGTGCTGGCAGCGGTCGAGGCGGCCACCGGCCAGCGCGCCGACCTCGTCGTCGGCAAGCCCGAGCCGGCGATGTACGAGGCCGCCCGCGACCGCCTCGGCGCCGGCCGCGTGCTGGCCGTCGGGGACCTGCTCGACGTCGACATCGCGGGCGCCCGCCGCGCCGGCCTGGACTCGGCGCTCGTGCTCACCGGCGGCACGTCGCGCGCTGCGGCCGACGCGGCCGACCCGAAACCCACGCACGTGGCCGACTCGCTCGCGTCGCTCGTTCTCGCGTGAGGCCCTACTAGCCTCTCGGCTCGCATGGACCGCGCCGTCCGCCTGATCGTCAACCCGTCCGCCGGGGCAGGCCGCGCCGCCCGGGCGCTGCCCGCGGTGGAGGCGGCGCTGCGCTCGCACGGCGTCAGCTTCCGCGTCGACCGGACGACGTCGATCGACCATGCCCGCGCGCTCGCCCGCGAGGCCTCGGGCGCCGGCGAGATCGCGGCCGCGATGGGCGGCGACGGGCTCACCGGGGCCGTCGCGGGCGAGCTGAAGGACACCGACGCCGTGATGGCGGTGCTTCCCGGCGGGCGGGGCAACGACCTCGCGCGCAAGCTCGGCATCGGCGCCGACCCGGTGGCGGCGGTCGACGTGCTGGTCGCCGGGCGGGAGCGGCGGATCGACGTGGCCGAGGCCGGTGGCGGCTCGTATCTGGGCATCCTCAGCGCCGGGCTGGACTCGGACGTGCAGGACATCGCCAACGACACCCGCGTGCGCCGGCTCGGGCCGCTCGTCTACACCTACGGCGCGCTGGTGGCGCTGAGCCGCTGGCATCCCGCGCAGTGGGACGTGACGATCGACGGCACCGCGCTCAGCTTCCGCGGCTACTCGGTGGCGGTGTCGAACTCGGGGGTCTTCGGCGGCGGGATGTGGCTGGTCCCGGACGCGTCGCTCGAGGATGGCCTCCTGGACGTCGCGTTCATCACCGCCGACCAGTCCCGGATCGCGTACCTGCGCGGCCTGCCGAAGGTGTTCAAGGGCACGCACGTCGACTCGCCGGGGTTCGAGATCCGGCGCGGTCGCGAGGTCACGTTCTCGGCCGACCGGCCGTTCACCGCGTACGCGGACGGCGACCCGATCGCAGATCTGCCCGTCACCGTGAGCGTCGCCCCCGGCGCGCTGCGGGTGATCGCGCCGTGAGGCTCCAGGCGGGGTTGCTCGCCGCGCGCGCGACCGGCGCCGTGACGCGCCTGGCCGGGCGCGGCGGCACGTCGTTGCCCGGGAAGGTGCTGATGCGGGCCGAGCCGCATGCGATCTCCCGCCTGGCAGCGCGGCTCCCGCGCGGCAGCGTGGTCGTGTCGGCCACGAACGGCAAGACCACCACCGCGGCGATGGTCGCGTCGATCCTCGGCGGGACCGGCACCCGGCTCGTGCACAACCGGGCCGGAGCGAACATGGCGGGCGGCGTCGCCGCGGCGCTGGCCGCGGCGTCCGGCCGCGGCGGCGACATGGGCCTGTTCGAGGTCGACGAGTTCTGGCTCGGGCCCGTGGCGGCCGAGCTGCAGCCGCGCGCGGTCCTGCTCGGCAACCTGTTCCGCGACCAGCTCGACCGCTACGGCGAGCTCGAGATCATCGCCGACCGCTGGGCGGAGATCGTCGCCGGCCTCGACCCGGCGACCGCGCTCGTGCTGAACGCCGACGACCCGCTCGTCGCCGACCTCGGGCGCGACCGCCAGGCGACGTACTTCGGCGTCCAGGACGACGCGCTGGCGCTGCCGGAGCTCCAGCACGCCTCGGACTCCAAGCACTGCCGCCGCTGCGGCGCGGCCTACGTGTACGAGGCGGCCTACCTCGCCCACCTCGGCCGGTACGCCTGCCCGAGCTGCGGCGCGCGCCGTCCCGACCCTACGGTGAGCGCCAAGGACGTCGAACTGCGCGGCATCCGCTCGGCCGCGTTCACGCTCTGTACGGCGGATGGCGAGCGGCGGATCGAGCTCCCGCTCCCGGGCCTCTACAACGTCTACAACGCGGTCGCCGCCGCCGCGCTGTGCCTGGAGCTCGGCGTGCCGCTCGACGGCGTCGCCGCCGGCCTGGCCGCGGTCGCGCCCGCGTTCGGGCGCGCGGAGACGATCGAGCTGGCCGGGCGGCCGACCTCGATCCTGCTCGTCAAGAACCCCGCCGGAGCGAACGAGGTGCTGCGCACGCTCGCGCTCGAAGGCACGCAGCTCGACCTGCTCGGGGTGCTGAACGACCGCATCGCCGACGGCCGCGACGTCTCGTGGGTGTGGGATGCCGACTGGGAGATCGTCGCTCCGCACGTCCGGCGGCTGACCTGCTCCGGCACCCGTGCGGCTGAGCTCGCGCTGCGGCTCAAGTACGCCGGCGTGGCGCCCGAGCGCCTGGAGGTCGTGAGCGACCTCGGGCAGGCGCTCGACCGCGCGCTGGCGGCCGGCGAGGGCCCGCTGTACGCGCTCCCCACCTACACCGCCCTGCTGGAGCTCCAGGACCTGCTCGCCCGGCGCGGTCACGCCGAGGAGTACTGGAGGTGAACACCGACGTGGTCTGGCACGACATCGAGTGCGGCAGCTACGTCGCCGACCTGCCGTTGTGGCGCGAGCTGGCGGGTGACGCGGGCGGCCCGGTGCTCGACGTGGGCGCCGGCACGGGCCGCGTCGCGCTCGACCTGGCGCGCGCCGGCCACCGCGTCACCGCGCTCGACCGCGACCCGGTGCTGCTCGCCGAGCTCGCCGAGCGGGCGGCCGGGCTCCCGGTCCAGACGCTGCTCGCGGACGCCGCCGCGTTCGACGCAGACGAGGCCGCGTTCGCGCTTGTGGCGGTGCCGATGCAGACGATCCAGCTGCTCCCGGACGCCGATGCCCGCGCCGGCTTCTTCGCCTCCGCCCGCCGTGCGCTCGCCCCCGGTGGGCTCGTCGCGCTCGCGATCTCCGGCGAGCTGGAGATCTTCGAGAACCCCGAGATGCCGCCGCCCGACACGGGCGAGGCCGGTGGCTGGCGCTACCTCTCCCAGCCGACTGCCGTGCGCCGCGTGAACGGCGGCACGCGGATCGAGCGCCTGCGCCACACGATCGCGCCCAGCGGTGAGCGCAGCACCGCCGAGGACGTGATCGTGCTGACCGCCGTCAGCGCCGCCGACCTGCAGCGCGAGGGCACCGCTGCCGGGCTCAAGCCGCTACTGGCCCGCTACATCGAGCCGACGGACGACCACGTCGGCTCCGAGGTGGTGCTGCTGCGTGGCTGACCGGACGCTGCGCGTGTGCGCCCTCTATCCAGACCTGCTCAACATCTACGCCGACCGCGGCAATCTGCTGCTGCTCGAGCGCCGGTGCGCGTGGCGCGGCATCGGCTTCGAGCTGTCCGGCTCCGGCCTCGGCGACGCGCTCGACCCGGACGCCCACGACCTCTTCTACATCGGCGGCGGCCAGGACCGCGACCAGGCGCTGTGCGCGCGCGACATGGTCGTCACGAAGCGCGACGCCCTGCACGCGGCCGCCGCGCGCGGCGCCGTCGTATTCGCCGTCTGCGGCGGCTATCAGCTGCTCGGCCACGGCTACGACATGGGTGGCGAGACGCTGCCGGGCGTCGGCCTCGTCGACCTCGAGACGGTGCGCGAGGACGGGCCGCGGCTGATCGGCAACGTGGCGATCGAGCTCGGCGACGGCCAGGTGCTGGCCGGGTTCGAGAACCACGGCGGCCGCACGCGGCTGGGGCCGGCCGCGACGCCGCTCGGGCGCGTGCTGCGCGGCCACGGCAACGACGGGCGGTCCGGCTTCGAGGGCGTCCGCGGCGGCCCGCACGACACGGTGGTAGGGACCTATCTCCACGGTCCGTTGCTCCCCAAGAACGCCCACTTCGCCGACTGGCTGACCGCCACAGCGCTGGGAATCGCGCCGTCTGAGCTGGCGCCGCTCGACGACGCGCTGGAGGACGCCGCGCACGCCGCGGCACGCCGCGCCGCCGGTTTTAAACGACCGACGGGGTAGGATCGGCGCGCCCTGTCGCTCCGGGGACTCCTCTTTGCCCACAACAAACACCGCCCAGACCGAGGGGCCGTCGGCCTCCCGTGACGCCGTCTCGCTGGAGTTCCGCGAGGCGACCAAGACCTATCCCGGCGCCGACCGGCCTGCCGTCGACAAGCTGACGCTCGAGGTGGCAGCGGGCGAGATCTGCGTGCTCGTCGGCCCGTCCGGCTGCGGCAAGACGACCGCGATGCGGATGGTCAACCGCATGATCGACATCACCGACGGCGACATCGTCGTCGGCGGCCGCAGCCTGCGCGACCGCGACGAGGTGGAGTTGCGGCGCGAGATCGGGTACGTGATCCAGCAGATCGGCCTGTTCCCGCACCGCTCGATCGGCGAGAACATCGCCACCGTCCCGCGCCTGCTGGGCTGGGACAAACGGCGCACGGCGGCCCGCGTGGAGGAGCTGATGGACCTCATCGGCCTGCCGGAGGAGATGGCGCAGCGCTACCCGGCGCAGCTCTCCGGCGGGCAGCGCCAGCGCGTCGGCGTGGCGCGCGCGCTCGCCGCCGATCCGCCGCTGATGCTGATGGACGAGCCGTTCGGGGCGATCGACCCGATCAACCGCGAGCGCCTCCAGAACGAGTTCCTGCGGCTGCAGGCCGCGCTGCGCAAGACGATCGTGTTCGTCACCCACGACATCGACGAGGCGATCAAGATGGGCGACCGGATCGCCGTCCTGCAGGAGGGCGGCATCCTCGCCCAGTACGGCCCGCCCGCCGAGCTGCTGATGTCCCCGGCGTCGCCGTTCGTCGAGGAGTTCGTGGGAGCCGACCGTGCGCTCAAGCGGCTCGCGCTCCAGCGCGTGCGCGACGTGGACCTGTGGAAGGCGGCGCTCGTGCGCGTCGGCGAGCCGGTCGCCGAGGCGCGCGCCAAGGTCGAGGCATCCGAGGTCCCGTATCCGCTGCTGGTGGATGAGGAGGGGCGCCCGCTCGGCTGGCTGTCCGAGCGCGGGCTCGCCGGAGACGTCGTGCAGTCGGACCTGAGCTCCGGCGCGGAGCCGGTGATCGACGTCGACGACGTGCTCCGAGACGCGCTCAGCGACCTGCTGGCGCACGAGACGCTGTACGGGCCGGTGATCGACCCGCAGGGCCGGGTCGTCGGCGTGCTCTCGATCGAGCTTCTGGCGCACGTGATCGCCTCGACGCCGCCCGAGGACGTCCCGACCTCGGTGGAGCTGGCGTGATCGACGTCGTGTTCGCCCAGCTGCAGCGCCGCGACCGCAGCGGCGGCGACTGCGTGTCCGACAACGGCATCTGCCCGGACTGGATCGCCGAGAACTTCGACCGCTACCTGTCACCGCTGTGGCAGCACGTCTTTCTCACGCTCGTCTCGGTCGCGATCGGGTTCGCGATCGCGTTCGTGCTCGCGCTGCTCGCCTACCGGCGGCGGTGGCTCGCCGGCCCGATCGTCCAGGTGACCGGGATCCTGTACACGCTGCCGAGCGTCGCCGTGTTCTTCCTGCTGCTGCCGATCACCGGCCGCGGCAACACGACGGCGATCATCGCGCTCGTCGCCTACTCGCTGCTGATCCTGTTCCGCAACTTCATGGTGGGCTTCGAGAACGTTCCGGCGGAGACACGTGACGCCGGCCGCGGGATGGGGCTGACGTCGAGGCAGCTGCTGTGGCGCGTCGACCTGCCGCTCGCCCTGCCGGAGATCATGGCCGGCCTGCGGATCGCGGTCACGACCACGGTCGGGCTCGCCTCGCTCGCCTTCCTGGCCGGCGCCGGCGGGCTCGGCGAGGCGCTGTTCGAGGACATCAACTTCCGCTCGAACGTGCTCGTGGCGGGCGGCCTCGCCATCGCGCTCGCGATCGTCTTCGACATCGCCGTGCTCGCCATCCAGAAGGCGGTCACCCCCTGGACCCGGGCGGCGGCGGCATGAGCACGACCCTGGCCTTCCTCGGCGAGTTCGGGGACGCGATCGACTTCATCTTCCACTCGCGTGAGTCCCAGGCGGGCGGCGCGCGTATCGGGGGTGCGGAGAACCTCGATCCGTTGTGGACGCACCTGAAGCTCACCGGCGCGGCGATGGCGCTCTCGATCGCCATCGCGCTGCCGCTCGGCCTCGTGCTCGGGCACACCGGCCGCGGCGCGTTCCTCACGATCTCGATCTCCAACGTGGGCCGCGCCGTGCCGAGTATCGCGCTGATCGCGTTCTTCGTCGCGTTCTTCCCGGCCACGCCGGACTTCTGGAACGTGACCGCCGCGCTCTCGCTGCTCGCGATCCCGCCGATCATCACGAACGCCTACGTCGGCGTTCTGCAGGTCAGCCGCGACGCGGTCGACGCTGCACGCGGGATGGGCATGTCGGGCTTCCAGATCATCCGCTCCGTCGAGCTCCCGCTCGCCCTGCCCCTGATCTTCGGCGGGATCAAGACCTCCACCGTCAACGTCATCGCCACCGCGACGATCGCGCCGCTCGTCGGCGTGCTCACGCTCGGCGACCCGATCATCTCCGGCACCGTGTTCGGGCGCTCGGGGCAGATCGGGGCATCGATCATGGTCGCGGCGCTCGCCGTCGCCGCCGAACTCGGCCTATCGGTCGTCCAGCGACTCGTCACCCCCACCGGCATCAAGCTCGAAAAGGGCGGCGCATCCCGTCCCAGAACCCTCAAGAGGAGGATCCAGACCGTCCCATGAAACCCTCCCCCCGCCTTCTACTCGTGCTCGTGCTCGCGCTCTCGGCCCTGTTCGTGGCCGCCTGCGGCGACGACGAGCCTGAGAGCTCCACCACCACTCCGTCGACGGGCTCGGAAGAGTCCGCCGGCAAGATCAAGAGCAACGCCGACAACTCGAAGGTCCAGCTGACCATCGGCTCGAAGAACTTCACCGAGCAGAAGGTGCTCGGCGAGATCTACGCCCAAGGGCTCGAGGCGGCCGGCTACACGGTCAGCAAGGACCTCAACCTGGGCGACCAGGACACCGCGCTCGCGGCGGTGAAGAAGGGCGAGATCTCGGCGTACCCGGAGTACACCGGGACGGCGCTGCTCGCGTTCTTCGGCAAGCAGGCCGACGAGCTGCCCAAGGAAGCCGATGCCGCGTACGAGGAGGCCAAGGCCGGCTTCGAGGCCGAGGGCCTCGTGGCACTCCCGCCGACGCCGTTCACCTCCTCCAACGAGGTCGCGGTGACGGCCGAGACGGCCGAGAAGCTCGGCCTGAAGAACATCTCCGACCTCGAGGGCAAGTCGGAGGACCTGACGCTCTACGGCTCGCCCGAGTGCCGACAGCGTCTCGACTGCCTGCTCGGGCTGCAGCAGGTCTACGGACTGAAGTTCGGGAAGTTCACGCCCGTCGACATCGCCCGCCGCCACGAGGTCCTGACGTCAGGGCGCGCGGACGTGTCGATCGTCTTCACCACCGACCCCCAGATCAACCGTGAGAAGGAGGTCCTGCTCGAGGACGACAAGGGCATGTTCCCGCCCTACAACTCGACGCTGGTGATGAAGCAGGAGACGTTCGACGAGGCCGGACCGGACCTCCAGACGACCGTCGAGCTGCTCCAGGAGCAGCTCACCGACGAGAACATGCAGGAGCTGAACGCGCGCGTGGATCTCGACAAGAAGGATCCCGCCGTCGTCGCCAAGGAATATCTGACCGAGACCGGTCTGATCGGCGGCTGAAGGGTTCCCACCCTGTTACCGCCGAGGTACCCTGCGCCGTCTACACGCTGCGGCGCAGGGGCTTCGGCGGTCATATAGGAGGAACGCTCGTGCGACGTAGCTCGCTCGTGCTCGTCATCTCCATCTGCGGTGCGCTGACAGCGAGCGCACCCGCCCTCGCGGGCGAGGGCAACACCGGGGATGCGATCCCCGGCCGGTACATCGTCGTGGTCAAGCAGGACCGCGACCCCGCCGCCGTGGCGCGCTGGCAGGACGCCCGCAACCGCCACGTGCTCCGTACGGTCAACGGCTTCTCCGCCGCGCTCGGCGCGGCCCAGGTGCGAGCGCTCCGGGAGAGCGCCCGTGTGGCCTACGTGGAGCCCGACCGGATCGTCACCGCGTCCACGACCCAGACCATGGATTCCGCGGGCAACCCGTGGGGTCTTGACCGGGTCGACCAGCGGCCGCTGCCGCTGTCGCGCAACTACACCTACAACCGCGCCGGGGCGGGCGTGACGGCGTATGTGATCGACACCGGCCTGAACGCAGGTCATGCCGATTTCGGAGGCGTCGGAGGCCGCGCGAGGAACGTCTACGACGCGCTCGGCGGCACCGGTGCGGACTGCAACGGCCACGGCACGCACGTCGCCGGGACGATCGGCGGCACCACCTACGGCGTCGCCAAGTCGGTGCAGCTGCGCGGCGTGCGCGTGCTCAACTGCTCGGGCTCCGGCTCGACGTCCGGGATCATCCGCGCGCTCGACTGGGTGCGCGTGAATGCGGTGCGCCCGGCAGTCGCGAACATGTCGCTCGGCGGCGGCCGCTCCACCTCGCTGAACACCGCGACGGCCAACCTGGCCAACTCGGGCGTGTTCATCGCGGTCGCGGCCGGCAACGAGAGCCAGAACGCCTGCAACGTCTCGCCGGCCTCGACTCCTGCCGCATACACGACGGCGGCGTCGGACAAGACCGATCGGCGCGCGTCGTTCTCCAACTACGGCTCGTGCGTGGACGGCTACGCGCCGGGAGTTGGGATCAAGTCCGCGTGGCTCGGGACCGGTACCGCCACGATCAGCGGCACGTCGATGGCCAGCCCGCACGCCGCGGGCGTCGGCGCGCTCTACAAGTCCACGTACGGCGACGCCTCGTCGGTGACGATCGGGAGCTGGATCAACACGTACGCGACGGCCGGCGCGATCCGCTCGAACGCGAGCGGCACGCCGAACCGCCTGCTCTACAAGGGCACGCTCTAAGGGCCGGGCCGCCTGAATCCCCTCGGCGTCTCCAGGGCGTCCTTCACCTTGGAGGCGTCGAGCTTCAAGCGCTTCGCCAGCTCCTCGGCGAGCGCGTCGCGCCGATCCTCGGCCTGTGCCTCGTACTTGGAGCGGACGCGGTCGAGCGCGGCCTTGATCTTCGCCTCGGTGGTGCCCAGCTCCTCCGCCAGGTCGGCGGCGAACTCGTCGCGGCGCTCGCGCGGGTCCGGGAGGTCGCCGCGGATGTCCTCGAGCGCGTCGCGCAGCTTCGCCTCGTCGACGCCGAGCCGGTCCGCGAGGCCGCCGAGCGCGAACGGGCCGGCGCGGCCTGGCCCGTGGTGGGCGAACGCGGGCCTCGGCGTCCCCGCGGCGACAGCCGCGCCGTCGTCGGCCTGGGCGCCGAGCGCGTAGGCGCCGGACGCGAGCGCCACGGCGCCGGTGAGGGCGAGCGCGGCCTTCTGCTTCTGACTTGTCATGTAGGGAGCGTGCCCGCCCTACCGAAGAGAAGCCGAAGAGATCCCAAAGTCCGGGATGAACGCCGGGGTTGCCGCCGGGGCGGCCGCTACGGTGCCGCGATGGCTCTCGCTGACACCGCACTCGATCAGCTCCATGTCCAGCTCCTGCGCCCGGGCGCTCAGCCGCCAGCCCGCAGCCGCCCGGGCGATGCCGGCTTCGACCTGCGGTGCGCCGACGGCTTCGCGCTGTGGCCCGGCGAGCGCGCGACGGTGCCGACCGGCGTCGCGATCGCGCTGCCGCCGGGCATCGCCGGGCTGGTCACGCCGCGCTCCGGCCTCGCCGCCCGCCACGGGATCTCACTCGTCAACAGCCCGGGCCTGATCGACCCGAACTACCGCGGCGAGCTCCGCGTCGTGCTCGTCAACCTCGGCGACGCGCGCTTCGAGGCGCGCGCCGGCGACCGGATCGCGCAACTGCTGCTCGTCCCGTTCATGACCCCGGACGCGCTGGTGGTCGACGAGTTGCCGCCCTCCAGCGACGACCGGGGTGAGAACGGATTCGGTTCGTCGGGGCGCTAGGCGCGCTTCCCGACGGCGATCAGGTACTGCATCTCGAACCGCGCGCGGTCCTCTGTGCCGAGGTTCCACTGGGCGGGGTACGCGGACAGCGCCTCTTCGAGCTCGGCCTCCTGCCCGTTGCGACGCGCGTTCGCCAACGTGGCGATGGTCGGGCCGTACCGCTCCTTGAAGTGGTCGACGTAGTCGCCCGGCCGCTCGAACGCCGTGACTTCGAGCACGTCACGCTCCAGCTTCCCGAACTCGACGCGGTCGCCGAACAGTCCGCGCACGTGGTCCTCGCTGCCCCAGAGCGGCGGCGGCTGCGCGCCGGGGGGCGGCGGCGGCGCGAACGGGCCCATGGTCCGGAACAGCGAGCCGATCATGCCCTCGGGGGTCCAGCTCAGCAGCGCGATCGTGCCGCCGGGACGGCAGACGCGGACGAGCTCGTCCGCGACGACCTGGTGCTGCGGCGCGAACATCGCGCCGATCGCCGAGATGACGACGTCGAACGACTCGTCGTCGAACGGCAGGTTCTCGGCGTCGGCCTCGACCCATTCCAGGTCGAGTCCTTGCGCCTCGGCATGCTGACGGCCCGCTTCGAGCAGCTCGGGCGTGAGATCGCTGGCGGTCACTGCGGCGCCGAGCTCTGCCGCGGGGATCGAGGCGTTGCCGGTGCCGGCGGCGACGTCGAGGACGCGCATGCCGGGTTCGATGCCGGCCGCCGCGACGAGGCGCGGCCCGAGCGGCAGCAGGAACGTCTCGACCATCGACGGGTAGTCGCCAGACGCCCACATCGTGCGATGGCGTGCCTTGAGTTCTGAGTCCGTTGCCGTAGTCGCCACGGGCCCTCCTTGTTCGTTGGTTGCAGCGCCTACCGTATGCGCAGACGGGTCCGAGCGAAATAGAGGAAACCCCTAAGGTTTGGGTCGCACTAGGGCTCGTCCTCCTCGAGTACGCGGATCCCGAGCGCGGTGGCGAACAGCCCGGCGTTGCCGACGAGGTCGGCCCACGGCATCGCGGCGCCGCGCAGCCGGTCCACTCCGGCCAGCCCGTCGAGGGTGCAGCCGCGGAGCTCGCAGCGGTCGATGCGGACGCCGGTGAGGTCGGCCTCGGTCAGGTCGCAGTCGTCGAAGCGGACGGATCGCAGCAGGGCCTCGCGGAAGTCGGTCTGCGCGAGCAGGCAGCCGTCGAAGATCGTGCGATCGAACGTCGTGCCGGCGAACGTGGCGAGGTCGATGCGGCAGTCGCGGAACACCGCGTCGGTGATCGTGCCTCGCGTCCACTGGACGCCCGTGAGCCGCGCGCCGGTGACGGTGACCCGCCGCATCGACGGCTCCGGCGCCACGAGGTTGGCGAGATTGCCGCGGTCGACGGCGACGTCGGCGATCCGTAAGCCGCCCAGCCGGGCCCCGCTGAGGTCGATGTCGACGACGCGCGACTCGACGAGGCTGACACCGGCCGCCCGGACGCCGGCCAGCTCGGCGCCCGCGATCCGAGTGCGCTCGGCGGTCGCGCCGGCTCGCACCTCGTCGGCCCCGAGCGCGAGCTCGCGGAGCTCGTCCTCCAGCCGCGGCGCCTGCGGCGGGTTCACCGCGCGCGACGTGCGGGACACGCCGCCAGTCAACCACACGCCGCGACACGGCCGCCCGCCGCCGCGCAACCATTCCGCGCACCGTGGAGCACTGGTCCGTCGAGCACGTCGCGGCGCTGATCGTCACCGCCGTCGTCGCGGCGCTCCTGGTGGCGGGCGCGCGCCGGTGGGGAGACGGGTGGGCGATTCCGGTCGGGCGCGGGCTCGCGGTGGTGATCCTCGGCGGGTTCGTCTGCGAGCAGCTGACGTATGCGCTGCGGGGCGACTGGTCGGCGGAGGTCAACCTGCCGCTCCAGCTGACGGACGCCGTCACGCTCGTGTCGGTCGCCGCGCTGTGGCGCCCGCAGTCGAAGCTGCTCGTCGAGCTCGTGTACTTCTGGGCGCTCACGGCGTCGCTGCAGGCCGTTCTCACGCCCGACCTCGGCTACGCGTTCCCGGACGTCCTGTTCTTCACCTACTTCGCCACCCACTCCGGGGCGATCGCGGCCGCGTGCCTGCTCGTGTTCGGCGAGCGCCGCACGCCACGGCCGGATGCCGTGTGGCGGGTCTTCGGCGTCACCGCCGGCTTCGCGGCGGTCGCCGGGATCGCGACGCTGGTGACCGGCGGCAACTACATGTTCCTGCGGCGCAAGCCGGCGCGCGGCTCGCTGCTGAACGTCATGGGCCCGTGGCCGGTCTACATCCTTGCGGCCGCTGTGCTCGCGCTCGTGATGTTCCTGGCGCTCGCCGCGCTGGCCCGGCGGGTCACGCCGGTCAGGAGCTGACGTGCGGCTGCACCGCGATCCGCTGGTCTTGCGGATCGAGCACCCAGTGCTCCGACGCCGTCGCCCGGTACAGGCGGACCCGCGCGTCCCCGAGCACGTCGTCGGGTGTCCAGGCGCGCCCGCCGTGCGCGACGCCCCGTCGCGAGAAGATGTCGATGCCTCGCTCGAGCTCCTCGCCCGTCACCTGCTCGGCGACCGCCGCCATGTAGACCGCCTGGCCGGTGCTGATCGGCACCTGGGAGTCGAACACCACGATGCCGATCTCCGGACGCACCGCGATGTTGCGCGAGTGCAGTGACCCCGGCACCGACACCCACCAGAACTCCGTGTACCGATCGGGCGCGTAGTACACCGGCGACGCCCACGGCCTGCCGGTCTCGTCAGCGGTCCCGAGCGTCATGTACAGATTCGCGTCGAGGATCGTCCTGGCCAGTTCTGCGGGATCGGTGTCCATGCCGGTCTACGGTACGAGCCGCTGCGCCTGATCGATGTCGACGATGTCGCGCCCGAGCGGGGTGAGCGAGACCGGGATGAGCTTGAAGTTGGCCAGCCCCAGCGGGATCCCGATGATCGTCAGGCACATCAGCACGCCGGTGACCAGGTGACCGAGCGCCAGCCACCAGCCTGCGAGCACGAACCAGATCACGTTGCCGATCGTAGACGCGACGCCGTGGTCGGCACGGCGCACGAGCGTGCGGCCGAACGGCCACAGGCAGAACAGGGCCATCCTGCCCGCCGCGATCCCGAACGGGATCGTGATGATCAGGATCAGCATCACCAGCGCGGCGATCGCGTAGCCGAGCGCCAGCACGAGCCCGCCGAACACCAGCCAGATCAGGTTCAGCAGCAGCCGCACGTGTCGACCTACGCGCGCCGGGCGCGATCGTCCTCGAGCGCGCGCAGGCGCTCCTCGTGGTCGAGGATCTGCTCGCGCAATCCCTGCTCATGCTGGGGATCGATGTCGACGTCGTCGCCGGCGCCGGGGCCCTGCCCTCGCAGCCCGAGCCGCACGCGGATGTAGTCCGAGAGGTTGACCTTCTCGCGCTCGGCGCGACCGACGAGTTCGTCGCGTTCGGCCTCGTCGACACGGAACGTGATCGTCGTGCTGGCCATCTTGGGTCCTCTCCCGCGGGTGTCGCACAACTGTACTACGACCCGTACTACGTTAGTACGGGTCCTAGCCTCGGCACCGGCCTGTTAGCCCCTTGGTGCGGCACCTGCGGTCCCGGGACGGTGACGGCATGAACTCAACCCGCCTGTTCGTGCTCGGCGTCGCCCTGATCGCGCTCCACGTGATCGACGACAGCTTCCTGCAGCCGCAGCCCGGCACGTCGGCGGCCGATCACCTCGTCAGCGGCCTGGTGCCGCTCGCCCTGCTCGCTCTCGCGGGATGGGCCTACCCGCGCCTGCGCGGAGGCCGGCAGGGAGCGCTCGCTCTCGCCCTCGGCGTGCTGGGCATCGCCGCCGGGATCGAAGGCGTCTACTACATGCGCGAGGTCGGCCTCTCGGGTGACGACTACACCGGGCTGCTCGCCATCCCCGCAGGCCTGCTGCTGCTCGGCCTCGGCGTGGTGACGCTGTGGCGGACGCGCCGCCCGGACGGCGGCCTGCCGCGCCGGTACGTGCGCCGCTCGCTGCTCGGCGCCGCCGGCGTCGTCTGCTTCCTCTACGTGGTGCTGCCGGTCGGCATGTCGTACGTCGATACCCACACCGCGAGGGCCGCTGTGCCGACCGCGAAGCTGGGCGCGCCATACGAGGAGGTCTCGTTCGAGACGAGCGACGACCTGAAGCTGACCGGCTGGTACGTCCCCTCGCGCAACGGCGCGGCCGTCATCGCCTTCCCGGGCCGCAAGGGCCCGCAGGCGCACGCCCGGATGCTCGCCCGCCACGGGTACGGCGTGCTCCTGTTCGACCGCCGCGGCGAGGGCGAGAGCGAGGGCGACCCCACCTCGTGGGGCTGGGGCAACGAGAAGGACATCAAGGCGGCGATCGCGTTCCTGCAGCGCCGCCCGGACGTCGATCCGGACCGCATCGGCGGCCTCGGCCTGTCGGTCGGCGGCGAGATGATGATCCAGGCCGCGGCCGAGACCAGCGCGCTAAAGGCCGTCGCCTCCGAGGGCGCCGGCATGCGCTCGGTGCGCGAGACGCTCGACACGCCGTCGTCGACCGAGAAGTGGCTCGTCACGCCGTTCAAGGCGGTCGAGACGGCGGCCACCGCCGTGTTCCACGACCAGGCGCCGCCGGCCAGCCTGGGCGACCTCGTCGCGAAGGTCGCGCCGCGGCCGCTGCTGCTCATGTACTCAGGGAAGGGGCAGGGCGGCGAGGTCCAGCTCAACCCCGAGTTCTTCCGCGCCGCCGGTCAGCCCACGACACTGTGGAAGATCCCCGGCGCCGGCCACACTGGCGGCATCCGCGCCCAGCCCGACGAGTACGAGCGGCGCGTGGTCGGCTTCTTCGACGACGCCCTCGGCTAGGAGCCGACCCATCCCCGGAACTGCTCCTCGAAACCGCCCGGGATGAAGACGTTGAAGGCCACGGCGGGCTCGTCGGTGCGGTTCGCGAAGTCGTGCGTCACGCCTGCGGGCACACGCAGGCACGTGCCCCTCGGCGCGTCGACCCAGGTCTCGCCCACGAGGAACGACATCGTCCCCTCGGTGACGAGGAAGATCTCGTCGTTGGCCTCGTGGTGGTGCGCTCCGGGGCCCGTCTGCCTCGGCTCGACCGACCATTCCGACACGCAGTAGCGATCGTCCGTCTCCGGCCCGTCGGCTTTGAACACGCCGCGCATCGGGCCGATGTCGTACGCGCGGCCGGCGCCCGGCGGCAGGATGATCGGGTCAGTGCTCATCGCCCCGTTGTACACCGCCGCGCCGCCGCGGTCTTGGACAAATGCGCAGAATGACGCCATGCCCGTGACCTGGACCACCCGCCCCGAGGTCGCCGAGGATCGTGCGGCGATCCGCGACGTCCTCCTCGCCGCGTTCCCGACGCCGGAGGAGGCCGATCTCGTCGATGCGCTGCGCGCGGACGGCGCCTGGCTGGATGGCCTGTCGATCGTGGCGGCGACGCCCGACGGCACGATCGCCGGCCACGCGCTGATCACGCGCTGTCATGTCGACGACGCGCCGGCGCTCGCGCTCGCGCCGTGCGCGGTCCTGCCCGCCTACCAGCGGCAGGGCGCCGGAGCGGCCGCGATCGTCGCGGTGCTGGACGCCGCCCGCGGCCGGGACGAGCGCCTGGTCCTGGTGCTCGGCCACCCCGAGTACTACCCGCGGTTCGGCTTCACGCCGGCGTCCGGCTACGGCATCCGGGCGCCGTTCGACGTACCCGACGAGGCGATGATGGCGCTCGTCCTCGACGACACTCACGGCGTGCCGAAGGGCACGATCCGCTACGCCCCACCGTTCGGCGTCTGAGCGCGTGTCGCGTCGCCGGCGAACGTCGCGATGGCGTCCGCCCACCTCTCCCCCGCGACCGTGATCAGGTCGTTGTGGGCCGCGGTCGGGAACACGAGCATCCGCTTCGGGCCGCCGGCGGCCTCGAACAGGGCCTCGCCGTGCTGGAGCGGCGCGACCTCGTCTCGCTTGCCGTGCATGCACAGCAGCGGGGTCCGGAGGCCGGCGGCCAGCCGCAGGCTCGGGTACGCGTCGGGCACCACCGCTCGCGGGATCACCGGGTAGTGCAGCCGGGCCATGTCGCGGATGCTCGTGAACGTCGACTGCAGCACGAGCCCCGCCGGCGGAGAGCGGATCGCCAGCGCCAGCGCGATCGCACCGCCGAGCGACTCGCCGAAGAAGATCACGCGCTCAGGGTCGACCTCCGGCCGGCTCAACGAGCGCCGCCCGAGCCGCCCACGCGTCGCGGTAGGTGCCTTCCTCGCTCGGCCGTCCGCTGCTGCGGCCGTAGCCGCGATAGTCGAATGAGAGCACGTCCAGGCCCACCGCCGTCAGGAGGTCGACGTGCGGTGCCCGGTCCCCGATGTTGCCCGCGTTGCCATGCAGGAACAGCAGGTGCGCGAGCGGCGGCGACCGCGCAGGCACCCACCAGCCGTGGAGGTGCTCCCCGTCCTCGGTCTCGATCTCGACGTCCGAGAACGGCACCGCGGGCGTCTGCTCGACCTCCCGCGTCGGGTGGTAGACCAGCGAGTTGAGCAGCGTGCGGATCACTCGTCGCCGTAGATCTTCGTCACGACCTTGCCGTCACGGGTCACGTAGCCGCGGTACATGCCCTCCGTATTGAACGGTGTGGCCAGGGTGCCGCCTCCGTCGAGCGCGATCACGCCGCCATCGCCTCCGAGGTCCTCGACCTTCTCGATCCCGCGGCGCGCCGCGCGGTCCACGCGGAGGCCGGCGTACTCCATCACCGCCGAGATCTCATGCGCCACCACCTGGCGGATGAAGAACTCTCCGGTTCCGGTCGCCGAGACCGCTGCCGTGTCGTTGTTGGCGTACGTGCCGGCCCCGATGATGGGCGAGTCGCCGATCCGGCCCACCGGCTTGTTGGTCAGCCCGCCGGTCGACGTGCCGGCCGCGAGGTCGCCCTGCCGATCGAGCGCCACCGCGCCGACCGTGCCGAACTCGAACTCCGGCTTGCCGTCCTTCGCGTCCAGCAGCGCCTGGAAGCGCCGGTCGGTGTGGAAGTACTCCTGCGTAACCAGGTCGAACCCCTTCGCCTGCGCGTACAGCTCGGCGCCGCGACCGGCGAACATGACGTGGCGGGAGCCGGTGCGGACCGTGTCGGCGAGCAGGATCGGGTTCTTGATGTGCTCGACCCCGGTGACCGCTCCGGTGTCGAGGCTGCCGCCGTCCATGATCGCCGCGTCGAGCTCCTGGCCGGCGTCGGTGGTGAACACCGCGCCCTTGCCCGCGTTGAACAACGCGGAGTCCTCCATCGTGACGATCGCCGCCTTCACGGCGTCGGTCGCGTCACCGCCTCCGCGGAGCACGTTGCGCCCGGCCTCGAGCGCCGTGGTGAGCGCGGCCCGGTATGCGCGCTCCTGCTCGGGCGTCAGATCCGAACGGCGGATGGTCCCGGCACCGCCGTGGATCGCGAACACCACGTCGCGAACGCGATCCTGTGTGCCCGCTGCGCGGGCCTCGCCCGACGGCGCCGCGCCGCGCGCCATGAGCGCAACCGCGGCCACGACGGCGAGCAGCAGGAGAACGGCCGGCGCGTGGACGCGCCGTCCCCGATGCGGTCCAGCCATGAGACACCTCCCTCACGAGCCGGGCCCTGCGGCGACCGGTCCCTGACGCCGGCCCGCCCCCGGCTCATCTACCGCCACCATGAGATCAGACGCACCGGCCCGCGCGTCGTCAGCTCGGCCGGTCGCCGTTGACCTCGTAGCGGTCGAAGCGATCGGCCACCACGCTCGGCAGCCGGGCCTGGATGTGGACGCCGTCGGGCGTGTCCGTGCGCTCGAGATCGCCCGCCACGTCGTGCAGCTCTGACAGCGTGCCGCCCTCGGAGAAGGGCACCAGCAGCTCGACGTCGCGCAGCGTGCGCTCGAACTCGTCCGCGATCCGCTCCTGGAGCTCGTCGAGCCCCTCGCCCGTGACCGCGCTGACCAGCGAGGCGTCGGCGTGCCGGAACGCCAGCTCGTGCCGGCGGTCGTCGTCGAGCAGGTCGGCCTTGTTGAGCACGAGGATGCGCGGCTGGTCGCCGACGCCGATCTCCTCGAGCACGTCCTCGACCGCGCGCGTCATCTGCACCAGCTCCTCCTCCGGCGCGCTGGCGTCGACGACGTGCAGGAGCAGGTCGGCGCGGTTGGTCTCCTCGAGCGTGGCGGCGAAGGCGTCGACGAGCTGATGCGGCAGCTTGCGGATGAACCCGACGGTGTCGGTCAGCAGGTACGTGCGGCCCTGGAGGCGCAGCGTCCGCGTCGTCGGATCGAGCGTGTGGAAGAGGCGGTCGCCGACGCCGACCGTGGCTCCCGTGATCGCGTTGAGAAGCGTCGACTTGCCGGCGTTCGTATAGCCGGCGAGCGCGACCGACGGCAGATGCGCGCGCTCGCGCTCGGCCCGCTGCGTCGCGCGGCTGGAGCGCACCTCGTCGAGCCGGCGCCGGAGCGCCGTGATGCGGTCGCGCGCGAGCCGGCGGTCCGTCTCGATCTGCGACTCGCCCGGGCCTCGCGTACCGATGCCGCCGACGCCGCGACCCGCGCCGAGACGCTCGAGATGCGTCCACAGGCCGCGCATGCGGGCCATGTTGTACTCGAGCTGGGCGAGCTCGACCTGGAGCTTGCCCTCGGCCGTGTGCGCGTGCCCGGCGAAGATGTCGAGGATCACGGCGGTGCGGTCGAGCACCGGCATCTCCAGCGCCTTCTCCAGGTTGCGCTCCTGGCGCGGGCTCAACTCGTCGTCGGCGACGATCACGTTCGCGTCCGCCGCCTTGATCAGCGGCTTGAGCTCCTCGACCTTGCCGGAGCCGAGGTAGTGGTTCGGATGTGGCTTGTCGCGGATCTGCACGACCTCGCCGACCGTCGCGACGCCGGCGGTGCGCAGGAGCTCCTTCAGCTCCGCGAGGTCGGCCGCCTCGGGTGCCGCAGCGATCAGGAACGCGCGCTGCTTTGCGCGGCCCTCGCTCGGCTCGGGGGCGTATCGGGATTGGGCGGTGCGACCGCTTCGAGACTTCGCCAATTCGCCCTCCAGTGTAGGCCGGACGCTAGGGTCCTCGTCCGTGGCAAGCGATGCCGAGCTCGGTGACCGCCTGGCCGCGCGGACGCTCGAGCTGGTGGACATCCCCTCCGAGTCGCGCGCCGAGGGGCGGCTGGTTGAGCACCTCGCGGCGGTGCTCGAAGTGGCCGACCTCGGCGACGGCTGCCTGCTCGCGCGCCGCGGCTCCCCGGTGCTGCTCGCCGGCCACCTGGACACCGTCCCGGCCCAGGGCAACCTGCCGGGCCGGCGTGACGACGAGCGCGTCCACGGGCTCGGCGCGAGCGACATGAAGGGCGCGCTGGCCGTGATGGTCGAGCTGGCGCTGGCCGGTGCGGCGTTCGACTGCCTGTTCTTCGGCCGCGAGGAGCTGCCCGCGGTCGACAGCGCGCTCGCACCGCTGCTCGCGCGCGAGTCGCTCGACTATG
This sequence comes from uncultured Solirubrobacteraceae bacterium, assembly GCA_963806395.1. Classification (GTDB taxonomy): domain Bacteria; phylum Actinomycetota; class Thermoleophilia; order Solirubrobacterales; family Solirubrobacteraceae; genus DASSUW01. Next base: position 326,443 of record CAWDYI010000003.1, read on the forward strand.
AGCTGGTCGTGATGATGGAGCCGACCGACAACGAGCTGCACGCCGGCTGCCTGGGCAACGTCAACGCCACCTGGACCTTCCACGGGCGGTCCGGGCACTCCGCGCGGCCGTGGGACGCCGACAACGCGATCCACGCCGCCGCGCGCGGGATCGCGGCGCTTGCCGCCCACGAGCGCGAGGAGCACGTGTTCGACGGCCTGTCGTTCTTCGAGGTCGCGTCGGTCACGCGGATCGCGGGCGGGATCGCCGGCAACGTGATCCCCGATGGCGCCGAGGCGCACGTCAACTACCGCTACGCACCCGGCCGGACGCCGGCCGAGGCCGAGGCCCGGCTGCGCGAGCTGTGCCCGGAAGGGGAGCTCCGGATCGACTCGCTGGCGCCGTCCGGGCCGGTCGCCACCGGCAACGCGCGAGCGCGCGCGCTGATCCAGGCGGGCGACCTGCGCGTGGCGCCCAAGCAGGCGTGGACCCCGGTGGCGGAGTTCGGGGCGGCAGGCCTGGACGCGGTGAACTTCGGCCCCGGCGCGCCGGCGCAGGCGCACCGCCGGGACGAATCGGTCGAGATCGCGGCGCTGGTGCGCTCGCATCGCGTGCTGGAGGCGTTCGCGCCATGAGGCTCTCCCCCGTGCTGACCGGCCTGCGGGCGTACCCGTTCCTGCGGCTGAACGAGGCGAGGCAGCGGCTGAAGGCGGCCGGGGTGCCGGTGATCGACTTCGGCATCGGCGAGCCGCGCGAGGACACCCCTGCGTTCATCCGCGAGGCGGTCGCACAGGCGATCGAGCCGCAGTCGCGGTACCCGCTGGCCGAGGGGTTGAGCGAGCTCCGGGCCGCGATCGCGACGTGGGCCGCCCGCCGCTTCGGCACGGCGGTGGACCCCGACGCCGAGGTGATCCCGACGTTCGGGTCCAAGGAGGCCGTGTTCCACCTCGCCCAGGTGCTCGGCGGCGACCTGGTCGTGGTCCCCCAGCCCGCGTACCCCGTGTACGAGCGCGGCGCGGTGTTCGCGGGCAAGCAGGTGGTGGAGCTGCCGCTGCGGGGCGAGGATGCCTTCCTGCCCGACCTCGACGCCGTCCCCGCCGACGTGTGGGCGCGGACCGCGGTCCTGTGGCTGAACTACCCGAACAACCCGACCGCCGCGACGGCGCCGCTGGAGCTGTACGAGCGCGCCGCCGCGCTCGCACGCGAGCACGACTTCCTGGTCGCCTCGGACGAGGCCTACTCGGAGCTGTACTTCGGCGCCGAGCCGCCGGCCTCGGCGCTCCAGGTGTCGGATCGCACGAACGTGGCCGTGTTCAACACGCTGTCCAAGCGCTCGTCGATGCCGGGATACCGCTCGGGCTTCGTCGCCGGCGATCCGGAGCTGATCGCCGCGCTCAACCGCTACCGGCCCAACGTCGGCGTCGCGCCGCCCGAGTTCGTACAGCGCGCCGCGGCGGTCGCGTGGGGCGACGAGCGGCACGTCGAGGAGGTGCGGGCGGTGTACCGCGCCAAGCGCGACGCGCTCGTCCCGGCGCTCGAGGCTCGCGGGATGCGCCACGCGGGCGGCGACGCGACGTTCTTCCTGTGGCTCGAGGGCGCGCCGCCGGGCGAGCATGAGCGGCTGCTCGAGCGCGGGATCATCCTCACGCCCGGCGACTACTTCGGTGAGGCCGGCGCGGGCTACCTGCGGCTGGCGCTGGTGCCGACGCTGGCGGAGTGCGAGCGCGCGGCCGAGCTACTGATTGGCATGTAGCGCGGCGTTCAGGCCGCCCCACGAGCCGCTGCGCGGCACGACCTCGATCGCGCCGGTCTGCGAGTTGCGGCGGAACAGCACGCCGCTCGCACCGCTCAGCTCGCGTGCCTTGACGACCTCGCCGTCGGGCAGGGTCACGCGCGCTCCGGCAGTCAGATAGAGGCCCGCCTCGACCACGCTGTCGTCTCCGAGCGAGATGCCGAGGCCCGCGTTGGCGCCCAGCAGGCACCGCTCCCCGATCGAGATCACTGCGGTGCCGCCGCCCGAGAGCGTGCCCATGATCGACGCGCCGCCGCCGATGTCGGAGCCGTCGCCGACCACCACACCGGCGCTGATCCGGCCCTCGACCATCGAGTGCCCGAGCGTTCCGGCGTTGAAGTTCACGAAGCCCTCGTGCATCACGGTCGTGCCGTCCGCGAGGTAGGCCCCGAGGCGGACGCGGTCGGCATCCGCCACCCGCACGCCGGCCGGGACGACGTAGTCGGTCATCCGGGGAAACTTGTCGACGGAGAACACCTGGAACGGCTCGCCGGCGGCGCGGAACGTGCGCTGGACCTCCGCCAGCGCCGCCGGATCGACCGGCCCGTGGCTCGTCCACGCGACGTTGTTGAGCACGCCGAACAGCCCTTCGAGATTGGCCTCATGCGGGCGAATCAGGCGGTGCGAGAGCAGGTGCAGCCGCAGGTAGGCGTCGTACGCGTCCGCGGGCGGCTGCGCGAGCGAGGCGATCGTCGTGACCACGGGCACGGCGCGAACGCCGCGGCGCTCGTCGGGCGCCGCCTGCCCCGTTTTGTGGGTCCCCGGCTCGCCGTCCGCGCCCAGGCGCGGCTCGGGGAAGTAGGTGTCGAGGACGCGATCCCCCGCCAGCGTGGCCACGCCGGCGCCGGTCGCGCCCGTCTCGAGCAGCTCGGTCATCTACCGGGACGCTAGCGAGGTCCGACGAGGCCGGTCTCGTAGGCGAGGATCACCGCCTGGACGCGGTCGCGCAGCCCGAGCTTTGCGAGCAGGTTGGAGACGTGGCTCTTGACGGTCGCCTCCGACACCACGAGCGCCGCGGCGATCTCGGCGTTCGAGAGCCCACCGGCGAGCAGCCGCAGGACCTCGTGCTCGCGGTCGGTGAGGTCGGCGAAGACCGCCTGGTCGCGAGTCACCGGCGCCGGCAGCCGGTGTGCGACCTGGTCGAGCAGCCGGCGGGTCACGGTCGTGGAGAGCACGGCGTCGCCCGCCGCGACAGCACGCACCGCGGCGACCAGCTCCTGCGGCCGCGCGTCCTTGAGGAGGAATCCGCTGGCACCGGCGCGCAGCGCGTCGACGATGTACTCGTCGAGGCCGAACGTGGTCAGGATCAGCACCCGGTGGCGCGGCAGCCGCCGGGTGGCCTCGATGCCGTCCACGCCCGGCATCCGGATGTCCATCAGCACGACGTCCGGACCGTGCGTCTCGGCGGCGCGGATCGCCTCCTCGCCGTCTCCGGCCTCGGCCACCACCTCGATCGCGCCGGTCGCCTCGAGGACGGTCCGGAACCCGGCGCGCATCAGCGGCTGGTCGTCGGCGATCACCACGCGCAGGCGGCTCACGCGACGCCCTCGCCGTCGTACGGGAGGACCGCGCGCACCTCGAAGCCATGTCCCTCGCGGTCGCCCGCGGTCAGCGTCCCGCCGAACAGCTCCGCGCGCTCGTGCATGCCGACCAGTCCGTGCCCGGGCGCTCCCGCCACGGCGCCTCCGCCGGCGTCGGCGATCGTGAGCTCGAGCGCGTCCGGCCCGTAGCCGAGCGTGATCGTCGTCTCCGCGCGGTCGGCGTGCTTGACGACGTTCGTGACCGCCTCCTGCACGATCCGATACGCGGACTGGTCGACGGCGGGCGCGAGCGCGCGCGGCGCCCCGTCCACGACGACGGTCAGCGGAACGCCGGCGGCGCGGGCGCGATCGACCAGCTCGTCGAGGTCGCCGAGCCCCGCACCGGGCTGCCGCTCGGCCTCGCCGTCGCCGCGCAGCACCCGCAGCGTGCGGTGCAGGTCGGCCATCGTGCGGCGCCCGAGGTCGGCGATCGCGTCGGTCGCCTCGCGCACGCGCTCGTCGGAGGCTCCGAGCGCCTGCGCCTGCACGACCATCAGCGACACGTCGTGGCCGACCGCGTCGTGCAGCTCGCGCGCGATCCGCAACCGCTCCTCCGCCGCCGCGCGGTCGGCGAGCAGCTCACGCTCGCGCTCCGCGTGCTGGCGGCGGCCGGCGCGGTACATGCCGAACACACCCGCCACGAGGCACAGCGCGAGGCTCGCCACGTACGCGGCGAACGGCTCGTTCGTGTCCCACAGCAGGTCGTGGGCCGCCATCGCGAGTCCCACCGCGGCGGTCCCGACGACGGTCGTCAGACGCGATCCCGAGAGGTAGAGCGGGATCAGCGCGATCAGGGCGAACGGCGTGTTCACGGGCACCGCCACGCCGGCGATCAGGATCACCGCCAGCGCGACGCGTGCCCGGGACATGTGCGGAGCCTAGATCTCCTGCGTCGTGGTGCGCCAGGCGCCGGCGGCGAGCGCCACGGTCGCCCACGCGAGCAGGATCGCGATGGCGGTGGCGACGGCGAACTCGAGGTCGCCGGCGCCGCCGAGGCGGGCGATCGCGACCTGCGGGATGCCGAACCGCGCGTCGCCGAGTGGCCCGACCTGGGCGAGCAGCGGCGAGACGCCGAGCTGGAACGCCAGCGCCACGCCGATCACGGTCCCGCGTGAGCCGGTGAGCGCGGCAAGGCCGACGCAGACCGCGGCGGTGAGCGCTCCGGCCGTCAGGACCTCGATCGCCGCCGACGTGATCTCGCCGCCGGTCGGCGCGGGCGACGTCCCGTCGAGGATCGTGGCGAGCCCGGCCGCCAGGGCGACGGCGAGCGCCAGCACGGGCAGGACGATCGCCCACGCGCCCGGCACGCGGGCGAAGAACAGCGCGAAGCGCGAGCGTCCGGTGGCGACGAGGTCGCGGAACACGCCCGCCTCGATGTCCGCGGCGCCGGCCGTCGCGCCGACGATCACGCCGGCGACGGAGCCGGCCATCGCGAGGATCGCGACGACGTCCTTGAAGTGCTCGACGCCGCCGGCCGGAGAGCGGCCGGCCTCGGCCAGGTGCAGGCCCGCCAGCACGGCGTAGAACAGGGCGACGGCGATCACCGTCAGCACGGTGCAGACCACCACCATGCCGGTGCGGCGGCGCAGCTTGAGGATCTCGGCTCGGATCAGGCGCAGGTCGGGCATCACGCTCGGTCCTCCAGTCGGGTGGTCATGTCCAGGAACAGGTCCTCGAGCGAGGAGGCGACGGGCGCCACGCGTTCGACCGCGATTCCGTCCGCGAGCAGGCGCGTGAGCATCTCGGTGACGATCTCGCGGTCGACCGGCGCCTCGGGCGAGAGCGTCACGCGGATGCTGCCGTTGTGCTGAGCCGCGCGGGCGACGCTCGGCACACCGGCGAGCAGGCCGGCGGCGCGTACGTTCGGCGCTGCGACGATGTCGATCTCGCGCGCGTGCCCGCCGACGAGCTGCGCGATCGTCCCCTGCGCGACCACATGGCCCTTGTCGACGATCGCGGCTACGTCGCAGGTCTTCTCCACCTCGTCGAGCAGGTGCGAGGAGAGCAGCACCGTGCGGCCCTCTGCGACGAGGTCGCGGACGAGGTTGCGGAACCCGAGGATGCCGGCGGGATCGAGGCCGTTGACCGGTTCGTCGAGGATCAGTAGCTCGGGGTCACACAGGAGGCAGCGCGCGACGCCGAGGCGCTGCCGCATGCCGAGCGAGTACGTGCCGACGCGGTCGTCGGCGCGGCGGCCGAGGCCGACACGCTCGAGCGCGCCGTCGATGCGGGCCTGGGCGCTGCGGTCACGCGCGGCGGCGTGCACATGGAGGTTCTCGCGGCCGGTCAGATGCGGATGGAAGCGCGGCTCCTCGATGATCGCTCCGACCCGGGCGAGCGCCTTTGCGCGATCCCCCGGGATCTCGTGGCCGAGGACGCGCATGGTGCCGCTGGTGGCGTGCGCGAGGCCGAGGAGCAGCCGGATCAGCGTGGTCTTGCCTGCGCCGTTGGGGCCCAAGAACCCGAACGCACAGCCGCGTGGCACCTCGAGGTCGATGCTCTCGAGCGCCGCACGGTCCGCGAACCGCTTCCCGAGGCCGGTGGTGTGGATGGCCAGTGAGGTCATGCAGCGAACCTACGTCGGGTTCGCCCGCTCCACCTCGGCCGCGCGGTTGAACCGCCGAGCTCGTCTCATCCATTGGGATGAGACAGAGCGGCGAGCAGCTCCGCGCTCAGCTCACCCGCGTACACCGGCACCGCCCAGCCGGTGAGGTCGACGTGCAGCGACTCGTCGACGTCGACGGTCAGCTCGCCGCCGTCGAGCGCGACGGTGACGGGCGAGTCGCCGCCGCGCAGCACGTGGGCGACGGCCGCGCCGCTGGCGCCCGTGCCGGACGACAGCGTCTCCCCCACGCCGCGCTCGAAGATCCGCGCACGGATCCTGTCCGGGGCGAGCTCGGTCCAGAACGACGTGTTGGTGCGGTTCGGGAACGTCGGCGCGCGCTCGATCTCAGGGCCGAGCGCGGGCAGGTCGAGCCGCTCGAGCTCGTCGCGGTCGGCGACGTGGATCGCGCACTGCGGGTTGCCGATCGAGACGTGCTGGAACGCGTAGCCGGCGACCTCGCCGGTCCCGTCGGCCGGGCCGCCCGGGTAGTCCTTGGAGGTCAGCGACGCGCGGCCCATGTCGAGCCTGCAGGTGGTCGGGCCGGTGATCGTGGGCCGGATCTCCCCCGCCGCGGTCTGGATCGAGAACGTGTCGGCCGTCGTCCAGCCGGAGCGGCGCAGGTACATGACCGCCTCGCGGGCGCCGTTGCCGGACAGCTCGGCCTCCGAGCCGTCGGGGTTGAAGATCCGCAGGCGGGCGACGAAGCCGGGCTCGTCGGGCGGTGACAGCTCGAGCACGCCGTCGGCGCCGACCCCGAAGTGCGGATCGCACAGCCGCTCGACCATCTGGGACGTCAGCGGAGCGGGCAGCGCCGCCCGCTCGAGGATCAGATAGTCGTTGCCGAGGGCCTGCCACTTCTCGAAGCGCACGGGCGGATCATGCCTCGCGGGCGCGCAGGGCGGCGTGCAGCTCGGCCGCGACCTGCTCCGGGGGCCGCTCGGTGGTGTCGAGCAGCAGCACGTCAGGCAGCTTGCGCATCCACGTGAGCTGGCGGCGGGCGTAGCGGCGCGTGCTGCGCTGCATCGCCTCGGCGTCGCCGGCGAGCAGCTCCTGGAAGCCGAGCGCCTTGCGCACCGTGGCCGACGCGCCGGCGGCGTCCGCGGCGCGGACCTCCTCCTCCGCGCCCGACGCCACCATCTGGCGCACGCGGTCGTCGATCCGGGCCGTCAGCGCCTCGCGGTCCATCGTCAGGCCGGCGAGCAGGGTCGGATGGCGCGTGTCGTCGGTCCACAGCTGCCGGCCGGCGGGCGGCGGGTGACCGGCGTCGAGCAGCTCCAGCGCGCGGACGAGGCGCTGGGCGTCGGTCGGCCGGACCGCGGCGGCCGCCTCCGGGTCGCGCTCGGCCAGCTCGGCGTGCAGCGCCGCCGCGCCGCGCTCGTCCAGGTCGGCCCGGCGGCGCTCGCGCACAGCGGCGGGCACGGGCGGGCGCAGGTCGAGCTCGGCGAGTGCCGCGCGCAGGTACAGGCCGGTGCCGCCGACCACGATCGCACGGCGGCCCGCGGCCAGCAGGCCGTCGATCTCCGCGTGCGCCCGGCGGGCGTACTCGCCGGCGCTGAACGCTGTATCGACGGTCAGGATCGACAGCAGCCGATGCTCCAGCCGCGACTGCTCGCTCGCGCTCGCCGCGCCCGTGAGCGTCTCGAGCCCGCGGTAGACCTGCAGCGCGTCAGCCGAGACAGCGACGGGATCCTCTCCCTCGGCGCGCAAGCGGTCGGCGAGCGCGATCGCCACCGCGGTCTTGCCCACGCCGGTGGGGCCGAACAGCGCGACGACGATGGGCGGCGGCACGTCGGGCAGTATGAGCGCGGCAGGGGTATCGTCGTACTGCATGCCCCTCCACGTAGGCGCCGGCCTGTCCACGAGCCCCGATCAGCGCGCAGGCGCGCTCGAGGCGGCGCTGACAGCGCGCGAAGGGCTGGCGGGCGAATCGTGCGACCTGGCGATCGTGTTCGCCTCCGGCAACCACCTGGCGGCGCCCGAGGCAGTGCTGGAGGCCGTGTACGAGGCGCTCGAGCCCGGCCAGCTCTCGGGCTGCGCGGCGGGCGGCGTGATCGGCGCGCGCCGCGAGGTCGAACAGGGCACCGCGGTGTCGGTCTGGGCCGCGCACCTCGGAGACGGCGCGGCGTCGACGTTCCACGCCTCGGTCGAGGAGGTCGAGGAGGGCACCGGCGCACTCACGGGGATGGCGGACCTGGAAGGCGCCGCCGGCGCGATCCTGCTCGCCGACCCGGCGACGTTCCCGACCGACCCGGTGCTCCACTTCCTGTCGGAGGCCGCGCCGGCGGTGCCGCTGATCGGCGGCCTGGCCTCGGCGCGCACGGCCGGCGGCGGGACGGCGCTGTTCCTCGGCGAGGAGGTGCTCGACGAGGGTCTGGTCGGCATCCGGCTGGACGGCGTGGAGATGCTCCCGTGCGTGTCGCAGGGCGCCGCGCCGATCGGTCCGGAGCTGACGATCACGGCCTCCGAGGGTCAGGTGATCATGGAGCTGGCCGGCAAGCCGGCGCTCGACAAGCTGCGCGAGACGATCGAGACGCTGCCCGCCACCGACCTCGCGCTGGTCCAGGGCGGGCTGCTGATGGGGATCGTCGTCGACTCGAACAAGCCGGAGTACGTCCAGGGCGACTTCCTCGTGCGCGGCCTGGTCGGCGCCGATCCCGACACGGGACAGGTCGCGGTCGCGGCCGAGGTCCGTCCCGGCCAGGTGGTGCGCCTGCACGCCCGCGACGCCGCGAGCGCCGACCGCGACCTGCGCGAGGCGCTCGGGGTGCGCATGCGCGCGCTCGGCGGCCGCGCGCCGGCCGGCGCGCTGGTGTTCGCCTGCAACGGTCGCGGCCGCGGGCTGTTCGGGCGCAACGACCACGACGCCGAGACCGTCGCCGAGGAGCTCGCGGGCGCACCGGCCGCAGGCTTCTTCGCCGCCGGCGAGATCGGCCCGGTCGGCGGCGAGTCGTTCCTGCACGGCTTCACCGCCACGGTCGCGGTGTTCGTATGAACCTCGGCGGCCGGACGGCGCTCGTGACCGGCGCCAGCGGCGGGCTCGGCCAGGCGATCGCGCGCGCTCTCGCGCGCCGCGGCGCGCACGTCGTGCTCACGGCGCGCCGGGCGGAGGTGCTGGACGCGCTCGCCGCCGAGATCGGCGGCCGGGCGCTGGCGTGCGATCTCTCCGACCGCGCCGCGCTGGAAGCGCTCGTCGAGGAGGCCGGACCCGTCGACGTGCTCGTCGCCAACGCGGGCATCCCGGGCAGCGGCCCGATCGACTCGTTCACGGTCGAGCAGATCGACCGGGCGCTGGACGTGAACCTGCGCGCGCCGATGGTGCTCGCACGGTTGATGTGCGAGGGCATGGTGGAGCGGGGCGGCGGCCAGATCGTGTTCGTCTCCTCGCTCAACGGCAAGGCGGGCTCGGGCGGAGCGTCGGTGTACGCGGCGACGAAGTTCGGTCTGCGCGGCTTCGCCCAGAGCCTGCGCGAGGACCTGCGGCCACGCGGCGTCGGCGTCTCGACGGTGTTCCCCGGCTTCATCCGCGACGCCGGGATGTTCGCCGAGTCCGGCGCTCGGCTGCCGTCGTACGTGCGGACGAAGAGTCCCGCCGACGTCGGGAACGCCGTCGTCCGGGCGATCGAGGGCGACCGCTCCGAAGTCGACGTCGCTCCGCTCAGCCTGCGGCTCGGCGTCGCCGTCGCCGGCCTCGCGCCGGAGCTCACGGCGCGGGTCCAGCGCCGGCTCGGCGCGAACGAGCTGGCGAGCCAGTTCGAGGCGGGCCAGCGCCACAAGCGCTAGCCGCCCGCCCGATCAGCTCTCGTACTCCTGCGTGTCGTCGCGCCGGTGCCCGTGCCGGTCGCGGTCGAGCGGTGCGCGCGCGGCCGCGCCGTCGCCGTCCTGCTCGTGGTCGTCGTCGTCGCCACCGTCGCGCGTGACGGCGCCGATCGCCGCCAGGATCTCGTCCGCCAGCTGCGGGCCGTCGGACTCCGACAGCGGCGTGGCCGCGACGCGGACGACCACCTCGTCGCGGTCGACCTCCTCGAGCGAGATGTGCGGCTCGGCCCGCACCGGCGTCTGGACGTTCTCCTGGAGCAGCGCCTGCAGGTCGCTCGGCCGCACGTCGGGGCGCAGTCGGGCGCGCAGGTCCACCGACGCGGGCTCGCGCAGCGGCACGACGGCCGACATCAGCACGGCGTTGTTCGGCACCATGATCGAGTCCCGGCCCTGCGCGAAGGTCGTGTAGAGCAGCCCCAGCGACGCGACGACGCCCTCGACCTGCCCCGCGAGCCCGCCCGCCTGCAGGCGCACGCGATCGCCGACCCGGAACGGCCGCGCGGAGATCAGCACCATCCCGGCGATCAGGTTCCCGAGCGTCTGCTGGGCGGCGAGACCGAAGACGACGGCGGTGATCGCACCACCGACGGCCAGCGTCTCGGGCTGCAGGCCCGCGGCGCGCAGCGACAGCAGCGCCGCCACGGCCAGGAACACGAGCCGGATCAGGAACCCGACCGTCCCCGCCGTGGCCGGGTCCATCCGGCGGAACAGCGCAGGCGCCGTGAAGCGCCCGAGGTCGCGCGCCAGCGCCCAGCCCAGCACGACCATGACGATCGCCGCGGCGACGCGCACTGGCGCGTCAACGCCGAACAGCTCCTCCCGGCGCAGGTACGCGTACAGCGTGATCGCGAGCAGCGGCACGACGATCACGAGCTCGCGCCTGGCGCGGCGGGCGCTCTGGGCGGTCTGCAGGGTCAGGCTGCGCGCCCGCGCGGGCGCGTCTGCGATGTGCGGTCGGCGAAGTAATGGCATCACTTCACGCAACACGGCTGCCGATGCCCAGTTTCAGGTTGATCGGACTTGTGTGTCGCCTGTCACGCAGGCGTGCGGAACTAGCGCCCGCGCCCCGCGGTCAGCAGGGCCTCCTCAGAACAGCGAGCCCTGCGGCTGCGGCATCACCTCCCCTCCCGCGCCGTCGTTCGCGGCCTTCGTCCGCGCCACGGGCCGGCGCCGTCCGGGCGGCGTCCGGTGCCGGAAGCGGTCGGCATACCTCCGCCGCGCCCACGGCGCGCCGGCCTCGAGCTCGATCGTGCGCCGTTCGTCCGCCGGCAGGTACGCCCCGTCGGCATACAGCCGCTCGTAGCGCTCCACCAGGTCCGGGCGGTGCTCGCGCAGCCAGTCGAAGAAGATCTCCTTGACCGACCCGCGCAGGAACAGCGTCTGGCCGCCGATGTGCACGGCGCCCGCCTCGGTCGCCAGGGCCACGATCCGCTCGACCTGCTCGGGCGAGTCGTTGATGCCCGGCATCAGCGGCGCGATCAGGATTCCGGTCGGGATCCCGATCCGGTTCAGCTCGGCCACCGCCTCGAGCCGCGCGCGCGGGTTGGGGGTGTGCGGCTCCGTGCTCCGCCACGCCTTCTCGTCCAGCGTCGGGACCGACAGGCACGCGCTCACGCGCGTGCGCTCGGCGATCTCGCACAGCAGATCCGCGTCGCGCAGCACGAGCGGGGACTTCGTGAGGATCGAGCACGGATTCGAGAAGTCGCGCATCGCCTCCCAGATCCCGCGCATCAGCTTGTACCGGCCCTCGACCCACTGATACGGGTCGGTGTTCGTCCCGAGCGCGATCGACGCCCCGCCCCACGACGGCCGTGCCAGCTCCGCTCGCAGCACCTCGGGCACGTTCACCTTGACGACGATCTCCTTCTCGAAGTCCCGCCCGGCGTTCATGTCCAGGTACTCGTGCGTGGGACGGGCGAAGCAGTTGTGGCTGACTACGCCGTTGGCGATGAAATCGCCGGTACCGGTAGTGATGTCGTAGAGCCGCATCGCGCCCGGCAGTGGCTCGATGCTCGCGACCTCGAGGTTGGCGCTGCACTTGAGCGCCCGGCCTTGGAGGGCGCGCTTGCGCGTGATCGCGGGATCGGTCGTGTGAAAAAACCGGAGCCGCGCGCATAGGCCGCCGCGAAGGCGGATATACGCTAGTCCGTTCCGGTCCCGCGTTTGCTCAACCACGGTGTCGAACCCGAACGCGTCGAAGCATGCTGTCGTCCACGCGAGGATCGCGGGGTCGGTGTTGGCGATCCGTACGACGTCGCCCGTCGAGCCCTCGGCGTCGAAGATGCCCGCCAGGAACCCCCTGCGCCAGTCCGCGGACGGAGCGAGTGGCCACCGGATCGCCTCGGTGATCCGCTCGAAGCTCGCCCGCGTCGAGGTGCGGATCGCGCGCGCCGGCAGACGCGCGTTGGCGCCGCCATAGAACGCGAATTCGGCAGTCGCAACACCGTCGTCGGCCAGGAACGTGCGTGCTCGCGCTAGGGCGTCGAGGTCGGTCAGTGCGAGGCGAAACCGATAGTGGTCGTCGCGCTGCCGGCCCTCGCGCTCGTAGGAGTAGGAGCCAAGGTGTCCGTCGCCTCGAACGATCCCGCAGAGGTATCCACGCCGGTAGTCAGGCGTGTGCTCGGGCTGCTCCGCGAACCGGCCGGTGCCGAGGAGGCGGCTTCCGAGTGTCAGATGCGGCCGGCGCAGACGTCCCTGCTCGGTGCCTGTGACGTGCTTCCAGCCGCGCCGGGTGAGATAACGGTGGTCTCCGCTAGCGACCAGCTCGGTCCCGTCGGCGAGCGTAACGCGGTAGGAGGGCTTGACGCTCGACCAGTGTGCGAGCACCAAGGTCCGGGTGAAGCGGCGGTACGCGCCGTGCCGCACGGTCCCGTAAATCTCGTCTCCAACGGCGAGATCCGCCAACGCCCGGTGGGTCCCATCAGCCATCAGGATCCGGGTGTCGCCCGCTTGGCAGTAGGTACAGGCATGGGAGCAGCCGCGATACGGGTTCACCGTCCACTCGAACGGCAGGCGGGTGCCGCCCGGCACGCGGTTGATCGCCGACTTCGTGCGGACCTCGTGGAAGCGGGTGTCGAGTGCCTCCGGGGCGTCGAACCGGCGGACGACGACGTCTTCGGCGAAGCCCGGTAGCCGCGGGTCGGTGTCAGCGTCGATGCTCTGTGATTGCCAGCGCACGAACGTATGTTCGCATACGTGCCGGACGGCGGCTAGCCGGCGCGTGCGAGCAGCGACATCTCGCCGATGAGCGTCTGGCTCGTGGCGGCGGTGATCTCGACTGGGACGATCTCGCCGGGCGATGCGAGGCCGTCGAAGTTGACGACCTTGTTGTGGCGCGTGCGGCCGCGGATGCGGCCCGCGTCGGTGCGTGACTGCCCCTCGACGAGCACGTCCAGCGTGCGGCCTACGAACCGCTGCGCGCGCTCGCGCGCGCGGCGCTGGACGACCTCGACGAGGCGCTGCATCCGCGCGACGGAGACCTCGTGTGGGACGACGCCGTCGGTGATCCCGGCCGCCTCGGTCCCGCGACGGGGGGAGTAGATGAACGTGAAGGCGCCGTCGTAGCCGACCTCCGCGGCGACCTCGAGCGTCTCCTCGAAGTCCGCCTCCGTCTCCCCCGGGAAGCCGACGATGACATCGGTCGTCAGCGCGCAGTCCGGCACGTGCTCGCGGATCAGCGCGACGCGGTCCAGGTACCGGCTGCGGTCGTAGGTCCGCCGCATCGCCTTCAGGATCCGGGACGACCCCGACTGCAGCGGCAGGTGGATGTGCTCGCACACGGCGGCGAGGTTCGCGTGCGCGAGGATCACGTCCTCGCGCATGTCCTTCGGGTGCGGGCTGGTGTATCGGATGCGGTCGAGCCCGTCGATCGCGTCGAGCGCGTGCAGGAGCTCGGAGAAGCTCGCGCGCTGCGGCCGTAGGTCGCGGCCGTACGAGTTCACGTTCTGGCCGAGCAGCGTGATCTCGCGCACCCCGTCGGCGACGACGCGCTCGGCCTCCGCCACGAGCTCCTGGAACGGGCGGCTGACCTCGAGGCCACGGGTGGACGGGACTATGCAGTACGAGCAGCGGCAGTTGCAGCCGACCGATATCTGCATCCACGCCTGGAACTCCCGCCCGCGCTTGGACGGCAGGTGGCCGGTGAAGCCCTCGAACTCGAAGAAGCCCTGGGCGGTGATCGAGTCGGCCGTCAGGAACTCGGCGAGCTTGTGCACCTGGCCGGGACCGAAGGCCACGTCGACGAACGGGAACTGCCGGAAGACCTGCTCCTTCACCGACTGCGCCCAGCAGCCGCCGACGCCGATCACGCGCTCCGGGTCGAGTCGCTTGAGCTTCTTGGCCTCGTACAGGTGCGAGACGAACCGCTCATCCGCCTTCTCGCGGATCGAGCAGGTGTTGAAGAGGATCAGGTCGGCGTCGGCGCGCTCGGCGACCTCGCGGTAGCCGATCGACTCCAGCATGCCCTTCATGCGCTCGGAGTCGTGCTCGTTCATCTGGCAGCCGAACGTGGTGACGTGGAACGACTTCACGGTTGCGGAGGGTATCGAGCGGTTGGGGGACGAACTGCGCATTGAGGGTGGTCTTGAGGGGGGGCGAGATTCGGGTTGGGGTTGCTAAGTCGCGGTATGCGCGACTCAACAACCCCACGCGACGTTCAGCTCGCGGAACTGGCGGCCCGGCAGCGTGGGATCGTCGGCGTCGAGCAGCTACGCGCGATCGGGTTCAGCCGGGATGCGATCGCGCGGCGCGTGGCGAGCGGGCGTCTGCATCGGCGCCACCGCGGCGTCTACGCCGTCGGCCACACCGTCATCAACCGCAACGGCTCCTACCTCGCCGCGGTGCTCGCCTGCGGCCCCCAGGCCGTCCTGAGCCACCGCAGCGCCGCGGCACTGTGGGGTCTGCGTCCCTCCGACGCGCCCCGGATCGACGTGACCGTCCCCCGTACATGCGGGTTTCGGACGACGAGAACCGTCGTCGTGCACCGGCCGTTGCTCACGCCCAGCCCTGTGACGCACGCCGGCATCCCCCTCACCACGCCCGGGCGAACTCTCGCCGACCTCGCCACCGCGCTCCCCCGCCGCCAACTCGAGAACGCGGTCGAAGCCGCCGAGCGATTACGGCTGCACGTCCACATCGACGACGACCACCCCGGCGCACGACGGCTCCGCGACGTCGTCGGCGATGGCGACCTCCCGTTCACCCGCAGCGTCCTCGAGGACGCGTTCCTCGACCTCTGCGACCGCTACGCCATCCCGCGGCCGCTCGTGAACAGCATCCAGGAGGGCATCGAGGTCGACTTCTGCTGGCCCGCGCAGCGGCTGATCGTCGAGACCGACGGCCACGCACACCACGGCACCCGCGCGGCGTTCGAGCGCGACCGCGCCCGCGACGCGGTGCTGACCGCGCGCCACTGGCGCGTGATGCGGTTCACCGCGCCGCGCGTGCGCGACGACGCGGCCGAGGTGGCCGCGCTCATCCTCAGCGCGCGTAGTCCGTTGCTCGCGACTCGCGGATGACGGTGACCTTGATCTGCCCCGGGTACTCGAGCTCCTGCTCGATCTCGCGTGCGATCTCGTGCGAGAGCAGGACCGCGCCGTCGTCGTCGAGCGCGCTCGGCAGCACCATCACGCGGATCTCGCGGCCGGCCTGCATCGCGTAGACCTTGTCGACGCCGTCGTGGCGCGTCGCGATCTGCTCGAGGTCGCGGAGGCGTTTCACGTACTGCTCGAGCGACTCGCCGCGTGCCCCCGGCCGGGCGCCGGAGAGCGCGTCGGCGGACTGCACGAGCACCGCTTCGATCGTCTGCGGCTCGACCTCGTTGTGGTGGGCCTCCATCGCATGCGCCACGGCCTCGCTCTCGCCGTGCCGGCGGGCGAGCTCGCCGCCGACGAGCGCGTGCGGGCCCTCGACCTCGTGCGAGACCGCCTTGCCGATGTCGTGCAGCAGCGCGGCACGGCGCGCGGTCGTGGCGGACGCGCCGAGCTCGTCGGCCATCATCGCCGCCAGGTTCGCGCACTCGACCGAGTGCGCGAGCACGTTCTGGCCATACGACGTGCGGTACTTCAGCCGTCCGAGGACCTTCGTCAGCTCGGCGTCGAGGCCCTGCACGTTCGCGTCGAAGCAGGCCTTCTCGCCTGACTCGGCGATGTGGCTCTCCAGCTCGGACTTGGCCTGGTAGTAGGTCTCCTCGATGCGCGCCGGGTGGATGCGGCCGTCGGCGAGCAGCTTCTCCAGGGTCAGCCGGGCGATCTCGCGCCGGACGCCGTCGAAGCCGGACAGGATGACCGCGTTCGGCGTGTCGTCGATGATGAAGTCGACGCCCGTCAGGTGCTCCAGCGCGCGGATGTTGCGGCCCTCACGGCCGATGATCCGCCCCTTCATGTCGTCGGCTTGGAGCTGGACGACCGACACCGTGGTCTCCGCCGCGTGCCCGGCGGCGAGCCGCTGCATCACGACCGAGAGGATGTTGCGGACGCGCCGCTCGGCGTCGCGCTTGGTCTCCTCCTCGATCGCGCGGACTCGCCGCGCAGACTCGTGGCGCACCTGGTCCTCGAGCTCCTTCAGCAGGAGCGCCTTGGCCTGGGACGCCGACATCCCCGAGGCGCGTTCGAGCTGGCGGACGGTCTTCTCGCGGATCTCGTCGATCTCGCCCTCGCGCTCGCCGAGGCGCTGCTCGCGCTCGGCGAGCTCGGCCACACGCTTGTCGAGCGTGTCCTCGCGCGCGTGCAGTCGCTCCTCGGCGCGCCCGGCCGCGACGCGGCCCGCTTTGTCGTCGACGGCGGCAGGAGGCGCCGGCGGTCGCGCCTTCGCCGGACCCGCCACAGTGGCGGTGCCGGGCGTGCGCTTGGCCAGGACTCCCGCCGCGATCACCAGGCCGGCTGCGAGCCCCAGGCCCACGACGACCCCCGCGATCACGATTTCCATTGCGTTTCCTCTCCCCAGCGCCGCCTGTCCCAAGGGCTGCGGCGCGAGTTCTTTGCATGTCTAGCTGGAAACGCGGCAGGCCGATCCGGGCCCCGGCACAAGCGGGAGACGAGCAGGAAGGCGGCCGCACGGCCACCCCGTCAGATGGCGGCTGTGAAGCGGTGTTGGGTCGGTTTTGCCGGGCGCGCCCGCCCGGATGCGGCGCTTGATCGCCCGCGGTGATGGTTCGTGGTGGCCGTCGTCACTGAAGCTGCTGCTTCCGCATCAAAGATGTCGATTTGCTGGAGTTTTCACGAGCCAGGGTGGCTCAGCCTGTCGCTGTGCAGGATCGTAGTACCGGGAACACCCGCGCGCAACGAGCCCGACGTCCCCGCGGACCGGCCGCGCCTCAGTCGAACGCCGGAGCCCCGGCGTAGCGCCGGATCGCGTCGTGCGCCAGCTCGAGCTCGTATCCCTTGCGCACCAGCATGCCGAAGGCGCGCTCGCACTCGCGCGGCGTCGCCGGCGGCGTGGGGAAGCGGCGGGCGAGCAGTGCGATCGCGGCCTCCAGCTCAGCCTCCGGGCCCTGCTCCTCGACCGCGGCGGCGATCAGGTCGCCCGGGATGCCGACGGCGGTCAGGCGGCGCTCGATCCGCTCCGCTCCCCAGCCGTCGAGCCGCCGCCGGTCGTCGGCGAAGCGGGTGGCGAACCGCGAGTCGTCGAGGTAGCCCTGCTGACACAGCTCCCCGACGACGGCGTCGATCGTCGCCGGATCGACGCGCTTGCGGGCCAGCACCCGCGTCACCTCGGCGACCGTGTGGTCGCGCCGGTTGAGGGCGCGCCACGCAAGGTCGCGCGCGTGCTGCAGCCGGACCTCCGGGTCGAGCGCCCGCTCGGGCGGGCGCTCGACTTGGCCGTCGTCGTCTTCGTCGTACACGAGCCGTCCGGCGGTCTACGCGGCGGCGATCTCCGCGGCCTCGATCTCCGGCACGGGCGGCGCGTCCTCGTCGTGCTCGATCGGCTTCACGAGGTCCTGATCCGCGAGGCCGAGCACCTCGTAGATCTTGGCCTCGATCTCCTTGGCGACCTCCGGATGCTCCGCCAGGTAGCCCTTCGAGTTGTTGCGCCCCTGGCCGAGCCGCTCGTCACCGTAGGAGAAGAACGAGCCGGACTTGGCGACGATGCCGTGCTCGAGCCCGAGGTCGAGGATGCAGCCTTCGCTGGAGATGCCCTTCCCGAACTCGATGTCGAACTCGGCCTGGCGGAACGGCGCCGCCACCTTGTTCTTGACCACCTTGACGCGGACGCGGTTGCCGACCGCCTCGGTGCCCTCCTTGAGCGTCTCGATCCGGCGGATGTCGAGCCGCTGCGACGAGTAGAACTTCAGCGCGCGGCCGCCCGGCTGGGTCTCCGGCGAGCCGAACATCACGCCCACCTTCTCGCGGATCTGGTTGACGAACAGGCAGAGCGTCTGCGCGCGGTTCAGGTTGCCGGCCAGCTTGCGCATCGCCTGGGACATCATCCGCGCCTGCACGCCGACGGTCTGGTCGCCCATCTGGCCCTCGAGCTCGGCGCGCGGCGTGAGCGCCGCCACCGAGTCGATCGCCACGACGTCGACCGCGCCGGAGCGCACGAGCATGTCGGCGACCTCGAGCGCCTGCTCGCCGTAGTCAGGCTGCGAGACCAGCAGCTCGTCGATGTTCACGCCGAGGTTCTGGGCGTACAGCGGGTCCATGGCGTGCTCGGCGTCGATGAACGCGCACACGCCGCCGAGCTTCTGGGCCTCGGCGATGATGTGGTAGATCAGCGTCGTCTTGCCCGAGGACTCCGGGCCGAAGATCTCGACGATCCGCCCGCGCGGGCAGCCGCCGATGCCGAGTGCGATGTCCAGCGACAGTGCGCCGGTGGGGATCGCGTCGACCTTCACCTGAGCGCCTTCGTCGCCCATGCGCATGACGGTGCCCTTGCCGAACTGGCGCTCGATCTGCGCGAGGGCCCCTTGCAGGGCGGTGTCGCGCGCCTTTCCGTCCTGGTTGCTCATCTGCTCCTCTTGTCTTCGATAACTGAGGTCACAGCTTGCACGGCGGATCGGACAGACCACAACGCGCAGATGCGACGAAAGACGCGCGGATCAGTGCAGTTCGACGCGTTCGAGCGCCTCATACCGCGCGCCGTGCGGATGCAGCCGCGAGACGAACAGCGTGAGCGCCTCGCCGGCGAGCTCCAGCGGCTCGGGCGCAGCGTCCAGCGAGCGCGGGGCGCGCGCGCCCGATCGCAGCCGGGCGACCGTCGCGTGCGCGCGGAACGGGCGCTTCTCCGGTACGTAGACGCCGGCGGCGGCCAGGCCGTCGCTCACGCGCGCCTGTAGTGCGCCCAGCGTGCCGTCCGGATCGGCGAGCGAGGCGCACAGCACGCGCGCACGCCGTGGCGGCAGCAGCAGCGCGCCGCCGAGCGCGAGCCGCGGCGCCGGACCCGCCGCGGCGCTGAGCACAGGCCCGATCGTCGCGACGTCCTCGGCGGGCCTGCGGCCGAGGAACGCGAGCGTGAGGTGGATCGCCTCGGGCGCGACAGGTCGCCAGATCGCATGGTCGGCCGCGGCGTCGCGGAAGGCGACGAGCGCCGCGCGGGCGGGCTCCGGCAGCTCGAGCGCCACGAACAGGCGGAGCGGCCCGCCGGCGCTCATTGCAATACGCGCCGCAGCAGGTGCATGCCGACCGTCGTCGTGCGCTCGCGCACGGACATGCGATCGCCCGGCATGCGCACCGTGCGCTCGACCCGCGGCCCCCCGTCCCCGGCTCCCGCCACGCACAGGCAGACCGTCCCCACGGGCTTCTCCGGCGTGCCGCCGTCCGGCCCGGCGATGCCGGTGATCCCGATCCCGAGGTCGGCCTCGAAGCGCTCCGCGGCGCCCGCGGCGAGCGCGGCCGCCACCTCGGGCGACACCGCTCCGAAGCGCTCGATCAGGTCTGCCGGAACCGCGGCCTGCGCCACCTTTGCCTCGTTGGAGTACACGACCACCCCGCCCAGCACGTACGCCGACGAGCCCGGCCGGTCGGTCAGGCGCGCCGCCATCAGGCCGCCGGTACAGGACTCGGCCGCCGCCACCGTCGTCGCCGGCGGGCCGCGCAGGAGGCCGGCCACGATCTCGTCGATCGTCGCGCCGTCGCGGGAGAACACGCGCTCGCCGTGGCGCTCCATCACGGCCGCTTCGAACTCCGCGTACACCGTGCCGGCGTCCGGCGGGAACACGGTCGCGATCTCCAGCTCCCCGCGCCGCAGGCAGGTCGTGATCTCCAGGCGGTCGAGCGCCACGCCGCCCGCCTCCACGTCGCGCAGCGTGCGCGCGAGCTCGGACTCCGGGAGCCCGATCAGGCGCATGATCCGCTGCTCCAGCGTCCCCGCGCGCGACAGCACCTCCCGCACCGGCGGCGTCTCTACAGCGACCGTCCACATCGGCTGCAGCTCGCGCGGGGGCCCTGGGAGCACCACCACGACGGGCTCGCCGGCGACCACCAGTCCCGGCGCCGTGCCGACCGGCTCCATAACCACCGCCCCGCGCGGCACCAGCGCCTGCTTGCGGTTGCCGGCCCGCAGGCTCGCCTCGTCGATGTCGCGCCAGCGCCCGCGCAGCGCCGAGATGATCTCCCAGATCCGCCCCTCGAGCGCCTCGTCGAGCTCGAGCGGGCGCTCGGAGAACTCGGCCACCACCTCGGCGGTGAGATCGTCGGCCGTCGGGCCGAGCCCGCCGGTGGTGATCACGAGGTCCATCCGCTCGTTGCGGAGGAACTCGAGCGCCGCGCGCAGGTCGGCCGGCCGGTCGGCGACCACCATCACGTGCGCGAGCGTGACGCCCAGCTCGCGCAGGCGCTCCGACAGCCACGGGCCGTTGTCGTCGCGGATGATCCCGGACAACACCTCGGTGCCGGTGACGACGATGCCGGCGCGGACGCTCACGACGAGCAGTCCGGCCGCCGCGCGTCCGACAGGCGCCGCGGGCGCTTGCCGGGAAGCAGCTCGTATCCGACCGGATCGGGGCTCGACGCCACGCGGTAGTCCTTCCCGTTCACGCGCATGGTCACGTTGTCGTTGCCGAAGTTCGTGCGGAACGAGCGGCTCCGGAAGGTGCGCGTGCGGGTGCCGGCCGCGAGCGTCTGCTCGTCGATCACCTGCGTGCCGCCGGCGTCCACCAGGCACACGTACACCGGTCCGGTCGCCACGAGCTGGAGCCGCACCCGGCGCGGCCTGCGCGGGGCCGGGGTCTCCCCCTGATCGCCGTCGTTCGACCCCCCCGCACCCTCGGGTGTCGGCGTCGCCGTCGGCTCCTGGACGCGGTTCGCGGCCGGCGGGGCTCTCGTCCTCCGTGCCGAACCTCCCGAGCGCGTAGAACACGGCCAGCAGCGCCACCACGCCGACACCGATCACGACGACCGGCTGCAGCGCCGCCATCCGCGGCTGTCGCCGTCGCCCGGTGCGCCCGAGGTTGCGGCCGGCCGAGAACGGCGTCAGGTCCTGCGTCGCCGGCCGCTCGTAGCGCTGCCGGTACTCCTCCACCAGGAGCCGCGCGTCGAGCCCGAGGTACTCCGCGTACGTGCGCAGGAACGACTTGACGAAGGTGGGACCTGGGAGCAGGTCCCACTCCTCGTTCTCGAGCGCTCGGAGATACTTGCCGCGGATCTTGGTGGCCGTCTCCACCTCGGTCATGTCGATCCGCCGGCGCATCCGCGCCTCGCGCAGCGTCTCGCCGATCTCAGGCATGAGCGCGGAACAGGCTACTCAGCCTCGATCCACGATCTCGCAGCACCTCACCCACGATCGCCGAATCCAGGCTCAGGCTCGGACGGGTCCTCGTCGAGCACGGGGACGGGCCGCTCGCCCAGGGCCGCGAGCACGCGGGGAAGATCGGCTTCGCTGACGAGCACCTGGCGGGGCTTCGAGCCTTCATAGCCGGAGATGACGCCACGGCGCTCGAGCATGTCGATCAGCCTGCCGGCGCGCGTGTAGCCGAGCCGCAGGCGGCGCTGGAGCATCGAGGTCGAGGCGGTCTGCATCTCCGCGACGAGCCGGATCGCGTCGCCCAGCAGCGCGTCCTCGTCCGGATCGAAGCCGTCCTCGCCGCGACCCTCCTCGGGGGTCTCCTCCACCTCTTCGAGCAGCTCCTCGCGGAACTCGGGCTCGCCCTGCTTGCGCCACTCCCCGGTCAGCGCCGCGATCTCGGCCTCGTCGATGAACGCGCCCTGGATCCGCTGCAGGCGCGAGGTGCCGACCGGTGCGAACAGCATGTCGCCCATGCCGAGCAGCGTCTCGGCGCCGTTCTGGTCGAGGATCACGCGCGAGTCCGTCTGGGAGGACACCGAGAAGGCGATCCGCGACGGCACGTTGGCCTTGATCATGCCGGTGATGACGTCGACCCGCGGGCTCTGCGTGGCGAGCACCATGTGGATGCCGACGGCGCGCGCCTTCTGGGCGATCCGGATGATCGAGTCCTCGACGTCGGCGGGCGCGACCATCATCAGGTCGGCGAGCTCGTCGATCACGCACAGCACGTACGGGAGCGGCGCCTCGCCGCGGCGGGCGCGCACCACGTTGAGGTCCTTCAGCGTGCGCGTGCGCGCGAGCGACATGTACGAGTAGCGCTGCTCCATCTCGCGCACGAGGTTCTGGAGCGCCGTGGCGGCCTTGCGCGGCGACGTGATCACCGGCGTGAGCAGGTGCGGGATCGCGTCGTAGTGCGTCAGCTCGACCTGCTTGGGGTCGACGAGCACCATCCGGACCTCATGCGGCGTCGCCCGCAGCAGGATCGAGGAGAGCATCGCGTTCACGCAGCCGGACTTGCCGGCGCCGGTGGTGCCGGCGACGAGCAGGTGCGGCATCTTCGCCAGGTCGGCACCGATCGCGCGGCCCGCGACGTCCTTGCCGAGCCACACCGTCAGCGGCGACCAGTCCTTCGGCGGCTGCTGGTAGACGTCGCCGAGATGCACGATCCGGCGGCGCGCGTTCGGCACCTCGACGCCGACCGCCTGCTTGCCCGGGATCGGCGCCAGGATGCGGATGTCGGCCGCGGCGAGCGCGTAGGCGAGGTCGTCCTTGAGCTGCGCGACCTTGCCGACCTTGATGCCGGGCGCCAGGCGCAGCTCGTAGCGAGTGATGTGCGGGCCTGAGACCTTGCCGATCACGCGCGCCTCGACGCCGAAGTGGCCGAGCGCCTCGACGAGCTGGGCGGCGACCTTCTCCTGCCCGGCCGTGTCGGGCCGGTTGGCCTCCTCGGAGGACTGCTTGAGGAACTGCGGGTCCGGGACCGTCCACTCGAAGTCCGGCGACTCCGTGACCGACGGACGGTAGCGCCCCTGGGGAGTGAGAGAGGTTTCGCCTGCCAGGCGAGCCGCTCCTTCGTCGCGCTCGCCTTCGGCGACGATACGCGAACGAGTCACACCAGGCTCATCGGTCTCGGGATCCTCGGCCAGCCGCGGCTCGGCGGCCTCCGGCACGGGGTCGACCTCAGCCTCAGGCTCAGTCGCCTCGTCGGCCTCCTGCACCGCCGTCTCGTCCTCCCCGTACAGGTCGGGGAACCGCTCCGGCCCCGACCAGAACGCCTCCGGATCCTCGCCCTCCCACTCGACCGGCTCGGCCGGCGGCGTGCCGCGTGAGACCCGCGGCTCGGTCGCCTCGAGCGCAGCGAGCTCCTCCGTCGTCCGCCGCCGCTGCACCGCGGCTCGCATGTCGCGCGTGGTGGTCGAGACCGACGTCGTGGTGGCCTGGACGACGCCGGCGACCGATGCGCCGGTCAGCAGCAGCGTGGCGGCGAGGAAGAAGAACACGGCGACGATGTGGGCGCCGACGGTGCCGAACGCCGTCGAGGCGCCCCAGTACAGCGCCTCGCCGGCCACGCCCCCGCGCGGGCGCACCCACTCGGCGTCCCAGTGCACGGCCGATCCACCAGGGCCGAGGCCCAGCGTCCCGGCCGCCAGGCCGAGCGCGAACGCCGCGAACAGGCACAGACCGCCCGCGCGGAACGGCCGCACGGCCGGCAGCATCGGCCGCAGCACGAGGATCGCGCCGGACGCCAGCAGCGCGGCCGGCACGCCGTAGTGGACGGCGCCGATCAGCTGCCGGAGCCCGTCGACCGCCCACGACCCCGCCTCGCCGCCGTCCCAGCGCAGGTAGATCAGGAAGGCGAAGAAGATCGCGGCAGCGACGAGCGCGAGACCGATCAGGTCGAGCTCGCGCTGCTCGAGCTTCGGCAGGCGTGGCCACGCGACCGGCGCTGAGCGACGGGCACGGGACTTGGACTTGCGGGCGGGCATCTGGCCGGCACCCCTTCGACGCCGGCGGCGCGCCCCCTTCCATAAAGACGCTGTAACAGTTTCCGGAAAGCTGCCGCATCGCCGTACCATCAGTGCAGCAATGGAAGCCTCAGACCGCCCCGTGCGCGTGCTCGTCGTCGAGGACGACGCCGAGATCGCACACGTCCTGCAGCGCTCGCTCCGCCTCGACGGCTACGAGGTCAAGCTCGCGGGCGACGGCGTCCAGGCCCTGGACGAGGCACACGCGTTCCTCCCGGACCTGATCGTGCTCGACCTCGGGCTGCCGCGTCTGGACGGGATCGACGTCGCCCGCCGGCTGCGCCAGGACGGCGACGACGTGCCGATCCTGATGCTGACGGCGCGTGATGCGCTCGAGTCGCGCGTCGCAGGGCTCGACGTCGGCGCCGACGACTACCTCGTCAAGCCGTTCGAGCGCCAGGAGCTGCTGGCGCGCCTGCGCGCTCTGCTGCGCCGCCGCCCGCCGCGCGGAATGGCGCCGCTGCGCGTCGGCGACCTGATGCTCAACCCCGACACCCACGAGGTCACGCGCGGCGAGCGCCAGATCGACCTCACGCAGCGTGAGTTCGAGCTGCTCGAGTACCTGATGCGCAACGAGCGCCTCGTGATCTCGCGGCAGAAGCTCCTGGACGAGGTGTGGGGCTACGACCCGTTCTCGATCACGAACACCATCGAGGTGTTCGTCTCCAACCTGAGAAGGAAGCTCGAAGCCGGTGGCGAGCCTCGACTCCTCCATACGGTCCGCGGCGCGGGCTACGTCCTCCGCGTATAAGGGCCTGCCGATCCGCTGGCGCCTCGCCGGCGGTTCGGCGGCGCTGACGCTCGTGATCCTGTGCGGGTTCGCCGTGATCGTCGGCGTGCTCACGACGCAGCGGATCCACGACGGCTTCCACGACGAGGTGGCGGCAAGCGCCGACAAGCTCGTGCAGGAGGCGGAGCTGCGGCTGGTCTACGACAACGCCGGCGTCCCGCTCGTACGGTCGGTGGCCGGCTCGCTCGACCTCGACGACTTCGCCGCCTCCCAGAACGCCGCGATCCGCGTGATCACGCTCGACGACCTCGTCGGCTTCAACACCACGAACGCGCCCGACTTCGGGACGCCCTACTACGGCCGCACCGCCGACATCGACGGCTGGCGCGTGGAGACCCGCCGCGTCGACGTGCAGGGCTGGGACCAACCGTGGTACCTGCAGTACGCGCGCCAGGTGTCCGAGGTGCAGGACACCGCCGCGCGCGTGAAGGTGTTCCTCGCCTTCGGCGTGCTCGGCGGCGCGCTGCTGGCCCTGCTCGCCGGCCTCGCCACCGCGCGCCGCGCGATGGAGCCGATCGCCGAGCTGACCGCGGCGGCGCGGCGGATCGAGCGCTCGCGCGACCCGTCCGTGCGGATCCCCCATCCCGAGGCCGAGGACGAGGTCGCCGAGCTGGCCCGCACGCTCGATGCGATGCTCGGGGCGCTCGACGAGTCGCGCGCGGAGACCGAGGGCGCGCTGGCCCGCCAGCGCGAGTTCGTGGCCGACGCCTCGCACGAGCTGCGCACCCCGCTCACGTCCGTGCTCGCGAACCTCGAGCTGCTCGAGGAGGAGCTGACCGGCGAGCAGCGCGAGGCGGCGTCCTCGGCGCTGCGCTCGTCACGCCGGATGCGCCGGCTGGTGGCCGACCTGCTGCTGCTCGCACGCGCCGACGCGGGCCGTCAGGCGCCGCACCGGGCGGTCGACCTCTCGCAGATCGTGACCGACGCGGCCTCGGAGCTCGAGCCGGTCGCCGGCGACCACGAGCTGTCGATCTCGGCACCCGCCGGCGCCGAGGTCCAGGGCGCGCGCGACGAGCTGCACCGGCTCGTGCTGAACCTGATGGAGAACGCGCTCCGCCACACCGATCCGGGGACCGCCGTCGAGGCCAGCGTCGAGCGCCGCAACGGCGAGGTGGTGCTCTCGGTCGAGGACGACGGGCCGGGAATCCCGCTCGAAATGCGCGAGAAGGTGTTCGAGCGCTTCTACCGCGGCGCCGGCGACTTCAGCGGCTCCTCGGGGCTCGGCCTGTCGATCGTGCGCGCGGTCGCGGAGTCGCATCGCGGCAGCGTGCAGCTCGAGGAGCCGCTGGACGGCCGCGGCGCGCGGTTCGTGGTGCGAATACCGACCGGCTGAACCCTCAAGTCGCGACCGGGGCTGCCGAATCCCCGGTGCGACATGTCAGATACCACTTCCCAGCAGCTCGTGGTGTTCTCACTCGGTGCCGAGGAGTACGCGCTCCCCATCGGTTCCGTGCACGAGATCATCCGCTACACCGAGCCCCGCAACGTGGCTTCCGACGCCGCCTGGATCCGTGGCGTCATCGGTCTTCGCGGCAAGATCATCCCGATCTTCGACCTCGCGTCACGGATGCAGCTCGAGGCCGTCGGCGCCGAGCCCGGCAAGATCGTCATCGTCGAGAGCGGCACCGGCCAGGTCGGCATCATGGTCGACGAGGTCGAAGAGGTCCTCACGGTCACCTCCGACCAGCTCGAGAACGTCCCGACCGCCAACGCCGAGTCGATCGACGCGATCGCCAAGATCGACGACCGGCTCGTGATCCTGCTCAATCCGGCAGGCCTGTTCGCGCACTCCGGCGCCGACGACCTCGCTGCGGCCTAGGCCGCGCGAACACCTAGGGGCAAGGTTGCTGGAAACCACCACCAGGCGGCGCATCGTCGTCGCTGACGACTCTCGGCTC
Source organism: uncultured Solirubrobacteraceae bacterium (assembly GCA_963806395.1). GTDB lineage: Bacteria > Actinomycetota > Thermoleophilia > Solirubrobacterales > Solirubrobacteraceae > DASSUW01. The sequence goes on from CAWDYI010000003.1 coordinate 353,146, forward strand.
ATGCGCCGCGTGCTCACGGACGCGCTCGACAGGCAGGGATTCGATGTGGTCGCCACCGCCGCGGACGGCGACGAGGCACTCGCCGCCTGCCGGGAGCACCGCCCTGATGCTCTGACGCTCGATCTCGCGATGCCGGGCATGGACGGCATCGGCGTGCTGCGCGCGCTCCGCGAAGGCCGCGCCGAGCCGGTGCCGGTCGTCGTGGTCTCGGCCTTCTCCCCCGCCCACGGCGCCCGCGCCGTCGATGCGCTCGCCGAGGGCGCGTTCGACCTCGTCCCCAAGCCCGCGTTCGGCGAGGAGCTCGACAGCTTCACGGCCGAGCTCGGCCGCAAGGTCGAGGCTGCGGCGCACAGCGGCCAGTCACGGCTGCGTGCCATCCGCGTGATCCCGCGCCTCGCGGGCATCCGCCGCAAGCTCGTCACCGGCAAGCGGCTGGTCGTGATCGCCTGCTCGACCGGCGGCCCCAAGGCCCTCGGCGAGCTGCTCCCCCAGCTTCCGTCCCCGCTCGGCGCCGGCACCCTGATCGTGCAGCACATGCCGCCCGGGTTCACCGCCTCGCTGGCGAGCCGCCTGGACGCCTCCTCCCCGCTCTCCGTGAGCGAGGCGCAGGATCACGAGTCCCCGGCGCCCGGCAGCGCGTTGCTGGCCCCCGGCGGCGCGCACCTGCGCCTTGGCGCCGATCGTCGTTCGCAGCTGTCAGACGCCGCCCCGATGGGCGGGCTGCGCCCGCGTGCCGACCTCACGATCGCCGACGCAGCGAAGGTCTACGGCGCCCGCGTGCTGCTCGTCGTGCTCACCGGCATGGGTCGCGACGGCCTCGAGGGCGCCAAGGCGGTTCGCGCTGCCGGCGGCCACATCCTCGTCGAGGCCGAATCCACCTGCACCGTCTACGGGATGCCGCGCGCGATCGCCGACGCCGGCCTCGCCGACGAGGTCCTCCCGCTCGACGAGCTCCCCGCCGCGATCGTCCGCGAGGCCGGCCGATGACGCTCGCCCAGCGCAAGGCCGCCGACACGGCGCCGAACTTCGAGGCGACCGTGAAGGAGGACGACTTCGTCGCGTTCAGCGACCTCGTCCGCCGGCTCTGCGACGTCGATCTGCTCCAGTACAAGCGCGGCCAGATGGAGCGCCGCGTGCGCACGTTCGCCCTCCGCCGCGGCACGCCCGACCTCGCCGCATACGGTGCGCGCCTGAAGGCCGACGGCGAGGAGCTCGACGCGTTCCTGGACCGCGTGACGATCAACGTGTCGCACCTGTGGCGCCATGAGGATCAGTGGGTCGCGCTGAGCACGCTCGTCCTGCCCGAGCTGGCCACGCGCGGCCGCATCCGCTGCTGGAGCGCCGGGGCCTCCTACGGCGCCGAGGCCTTCACGCTCGCCGCCGTGGCGCGCGAGTCCGTGCCGGACGCGATCGTCGAGATCCAGGGCACCGACCTCGATCGCCGCATGATCGCGCGGGCCCAGAGCGGCCGGTTCTCGGCCGAGGATGCACGCACCGCTCCGCCCGCCGTGCTGAAGAGATGGTTCCACCCGGTCGATGACGGGGGGTGGCAGGCAAAACCAGAGCTGATGCGCATGACCCGCTTCGACGTGGGCGACCTGCTGCGCATGCCCGTCGAGCCGGGCCGTTACGACCTGATCATGTGCCGCAACACCGTCATCTACTTCACCGAAGCCGTCCGGGATGCCCTCCACGGCCGGCTCGCCGACGCGCTCGCGCCCGGTGGCTACCTGGTCGTCGGCACCTCCGAGCGCATCTCCGATGCGCCCGCGCTCGGCCTCATCTCCCCGTGCCACTTCATCTATCGGAAGGGCCAGGAGTAATGGACACCTCCGAGTACCTCCCGATGTTCCTGGCGGAAGGGCGTGAGCACCTCCAGGAGCTGAACCTTGCCGTGGTACGGATCGAAGAGACGCCGGACGACCAGGACACGGTCGACGCGATCTTCCGGATCGCCCATTCGATGAAGGGCATGAGCGCGACGATGGGCTTCGCCGGCATGGCCGCGCTGACCCATGAGATGGAGGACGTCTTCGAGCTGCTCCGCCAGCGCCGCGGCGGCCTCCCGCACGAGGCGATCAACATCCTGCTCGAGTGCCTGGACGCGCTGTCCGCCGCGATCGAGTCGATCGACGAGACCGGCGAGGAGCAGATCGAGCCGACGTCGCTGATCGACCGCCTGCGTGGCCTGATCCGCGACCACGACGCCGACGAATCCGCCGTCGAGGCGGCGATCGAGGACCGCGAGCTGCCGCTCGACCTCGCCGAGCTCGCCGACGGCCGGCGCGTCGTGCAGGTCAGCGTCACGCTCTCCGCCGACGTCCAGATCCCCTCCGTCCGCGCCTACATGGTGCTGTCGGCGCTGGCCGCCCTCGGCGAGACGCTCGCCTGCACACCGGCGCCGGACGACATCGAGTCCTTCCGCGGGAGCGAGATCGACGCCTGGATCGTCACCGAGCGCGCCGACTCCGAGCTGGCCGCCGTGGCCGGCGCCGTGTCGGACGTCGCCGAGGTCTCGGTCTTCGAAGCCGTTCCCGACGCCGCACTCGACGACGACGAGACGGTCGCCGAAGAGGTCGCGCCGTTCGTCGCCGACCAGGTCAAGGCCGCCGCCCCTGCGGGGCCGAAGCCCAAGGCCGGCCACAAGGGCTCCTCGACCGTCCGCGTGGACGCCGAGCGGCTCGACCAGCTGATGCACTTCATGGGCGAGCTGGTGCTGCACCGCACGCAGGTGGAGACGTTCGTCGCGCGCGCCGACGTGCCCGGCCTCTCGCAGGCGATGCAGAACCTCACGCGCAGCTCGCATGCCCTCCAGGCGATGGTCATGCAGGTCCGCATGATCCCCGTCGAAGCAGTGTTCCTGCGCTTCCCGCGCCTCGTGCGCGATCTCTCGACCAAGCTCGGCAAGCACGTCGACCTCCAGCTGATCGGCAAGGACACCGAGCTCGACCGCACCGTGGTCGACGCCCTCGGCGACCCGCTCGTGCACCTGATCCGCAACTCGCTCGACCATGGCCTCGAAGGACCCGCCGAGCGCATCGCGGCCGGCAAGCCGCCCACCGGCACGCTCCGCCTCGCCGCCCGCCACGCCGGCGGCAACGTCGTGATCGAGGTGAGCGACGACGGTCGCGGCATCGACCCCCTGAAGGTCGCCCGCAAGGCCACCGAGCGCGGCCTGATCACCGACGACGCGATCGACACGATCGACGCCGCCAAGGCCGTCGAGCTGCTCTTCCACCCCGGTTTCTCCACGGCCGACATCACGAGCGACATCTCCGGCCGCGGGGTCGGCATGGATGCCGTGCGCACGACGATCCGCGAACTGGGCGGCGAGGTCCTGATGACCTCCGAGCTCGGCGGCGGCACGGTGTCGCAGATCCGCCTGCCGCTGACGCTCGCGATCATGGCGGCGCTGCTGGTCGAGGCCGACGAGCGGCCGTACGCGATCCCGCTCGACCGCATCGAGCGCACAGTTCGCCTGGCCGACCACACCGTCCGCTCGGTGGCCGGCAGGCGGATGCTCGTCATGCGCGACGGCGTCGTGCCGATGGTCGACGCAACCGAGCGGTTCTGCGGCTCTCCTGCGCCCGACGCCGAGTACGCCGTGATCGTCCGCGGAGCCTCCGGGCCGCTCGCGGTCACCGTCACGGCGCTGTTCGGCCAGCGCGAGCTGGTCACCCGCCCGCTGCCCCCCGAGGTCGCCGAGAACTCGGCGCTGTCGGCGGCGGCCGTGATGTCCGACGGTCAGATCGCGCTGATCATCGACTGTGACGCCGTCGACTCGTCCCGTCCTGCCGCCCTCGTCGTTGCGTGAGAAAGGGTCCTCCGTGAGCACTCACTACAGCGAACTCCAGCTTGACGCTCTCCGCGAGCTCGCCAACATCGGCTCGGGGACCGCGAGCACCGCGCTCTCGATCATGCTCGGGCGGTCCGTCGACATCTCCGTCCCGACGGCCGAGGCACTGCCGTTCGCCGACGCGGTCGACGCCGCCGGCCCGGCGGAGCAGGAGATCACCGGCATCGTGCTCGGGATCGTCGGCGACCTGACCGGGACCGTGCTGCTGCTCATCCCGCCGGCCGACGCGGATGCGATGTGCCAGATGGTCGGCGTCGAGCCCAGCGACGAGCTCGCGCTCTCCGCGCTCGGCGAGATCGGCAACATCATCGGCACCTCGTACATCAACGCGCTGGCCGCGATGACCCGCATGCACATCGAGCCGACGCCGCCCGCGACCGCGACCGACATGCTCGCCGCGATCGTCGAGACCGTCCTCGCCGGCCAGGCGCTCTCGAGCGACGTCGCCTTGATGCTCGACTCGAACCTGCGCGTCGAGGGTGAGGACTGCTCGATCTCCTTCCTGTTCGTTCCCGACGCCGGCGGCATCGAAATGGTGCTCGCGCGCCTGGGGATGAGCTGATGAACGCGTCGGAGACCATGGTGCGGATGGGCGAGCTCGCCGCGTCGAGTGCGTCCGGCCACGTGCTCGTCTCGCTCGGACTCGGCTCGTGCATCGGCCTCGCGCTCGTCGACCGCAGGCGCTGCGTCGCGGGCCTGGCCCACGTCGTCCTGCCGCAGTCGCAGGGCTACGCGCCGGAGAACCCGAACAAGTTCGCCGACTTCGCCGTGCCCGAGCTCGTGCTCCAGCTGGAGGCGCTCGGCGCCCGCAGACACCGTCTCGAAGCCGTTCTCGTCGGCGGTGCCGCGATGTTCGCGGTGTCGTCCGCGAGCCTCGACGTCGGGCAGCGCAACGAGGCCGCGGTCCTCGAGCTGCTCAAGACCATGCGGATCCCCGTCCTGGCGGCCGCAACCGGCGGCAACCGCGGACGCACGATCCGTGTCGACGTCGCCACGACAAGCGTGACGGTCCGCGAAGCCGGCGGCAAGAACACCGAACTGCTCGCGGCGACGCGCGCGCTGGAGGTTGTGTGATGACGAACGCCGGAGGCGGTCACGTCCTGAGTGCTGACGCAATTGCGGCGCTCGTCGACGCCGCGCGCGACGGCCGGCTGCCCGACGAGGCGCCTGCGCCCCAGCGGCGGCGGCGGATGCGCGCGGTCGACTTCACGCGCCCGACCAAGTTCACGGCCGACCAGGAGCGCCGCCTGAAGCGCAGCCTCGAGGCCTTCTGCCGCACGGCGTCCACGCGCCTCTCGGCCGAGCTGCGCGTGTCGCTCGAGCTCGAGGTCATCAACACCTCGCAGCTGACCTGGTCGAACGCCCACGGCCACGTGCTGGACGGGTCGATCTCCGCAATCGTGGAAGCGCAGCCGATCGGCACGCGACTGCTGATGTGCGCCGAGCCGGGCCTGATCCTCGGAGTGATCGAGCTGCTCCTCGGCGGCGCCTCGGACACCGAGCAGCGTGAGCGCCGCTTGAGCGACATCGACTGGGCGCTGGCCCGTCACTTCTTCGACCGGATGCTCGCCCAGCTGTCGGTGATCTGGGCCGACATGGTCGGGCTCGAGCTCAACGTGTCAGCCCTCGAGACCCATCTCGAGACCGCGCAGATGGCCCCGGTGAGCGAGCCGACCCTGACGTTCACCATGGAGGCCCGGTTCAACGGCGTGTCCTCCACGATCGCGCTGCTGCTGCCCTGGTCGGCGATCGCCCCGGTGGAGAGCCGCTTCGCCGCACGCGACGACGCGCCCGACCGCGGTGTGGACGAGATCCGCCGCGTCCGCCGCGCTGTCGGCGGCGTCGACATGACCGTGCGCGTGGAGGTCGCCTCCGTGGAGATGCCGATCGAGCAGGTCCTGGCGCTGCGCCCCGGCGACGTGCTGCGGCTCGACGCGCCCGCCGACGCCGGCGTCACCCTCTTCGCCGACAAGGTCCCCGTCCATCGAGGCAAGCCGGGCCGCAGTGGCATACGCCGCGCAGTCCAGGTGACCGAGCGGGTCGGGAGGCCCAGATGACCGAAGCCGATCCCCTGCTCCGCCTGAGCCAGTCCACCTGCGAGGCGATCACGGGCGTGCTCGAGATGTTCGCGCCCGGCAAGATCCAGGCCGGCGACCTGACGGTCGTCGCCGCGGACGCCAACCCGATGGACTCGCTCGCCGTCCCCGCGGTCGCCACGAGCGTCTCCTACATCAACGGCGTGACCGGCGCCAACGTGTTCGTCATGACGCTCGAGGGTGCGCGCAAGCTCGCCACGGCCATGATGGGCATGGAGCAGCCGGAGGACCCGAACGCGCCCGAGCTGTCCGAGCTCGAGCTGTCGGCGGTGTCCGAGGCGATGAACCAGATGATGGCCTCCGCGGCGATCGCGATCTCGTCCGTGCTCGGTACGGACGTCGAGATCAGCACGCCGGAGACCAAGATCTTCACCGAGGCGTCCGAGGCGCTGGACGCCTATCCGCGCACCCCGCACGCCGTGCGGGCCGCCTTCTCGGTCTGCGGCGAGCCGTGCAGGCTCGTGCAGCTCGTGCCGAACGCGTTCGTCGTGCGGATGACGCGCGCGCTCGACGAGCTCGGGTCCGAGCTGGCGCCGCCGGCCGACCCCGCGGCCGGTCCCGTGGCCGCCCGCCCCACAGGCGCCGCGGTCGCCGGCCGCCCGTCGCTGGCCGGAATCCCGGTGCGCGTCTGGGCCGAGCTCGGCCGAACGCGGATGCCCTCCGCCCAGGTGGTCGGGATGCCCCCGGGCGCCGTGGTCGAGCTCAACCAGGCCGCAGACGAGCCAATCGACCTCTACGTCAACGGAACCAAATTTGCGACCGGCCGCCTGATGGTGGTCGACGGCAACGATTGGGCTGTACGGATCGAGACCGTCCTGTCCTCCGCGGACACAACTAACGAATCTCAGCTGGAGGTGGCCCGATGGCCCGAATCCTGGTAGTCGACGACGCCGCGTTCATGCGGAAGATGGTGAGCGATGCTCTCACCCGGGGTGGCCACGAGGTGGTCGGCGAAGCCGGCAACGGCCTCGAGGCGATCGCTCGCTTCCAGGAGCTGAAGCCCGAGGTCACCACGCTGGACATCACCATGCCCGAGAAGGACGGCATCTCCGCGCTGCGCGAGATCATCGAGCTGGATCCGACGGCCCGCGTGATCATGTGCTCGGCGCTCGGCCAGGAGTCCAAGGTGCTCGAGTCGATCAAGATCGGCGCGAAGGACTTCGTGGTCAAGCCGTTCCAGCCCGCTCGCGTGCTCGAGGCCATCGGCAAGGCGCTGAGCTAGCCCGTCATGCGCGCCGGTCTGCAAAGCAAGCTGTTGGCCTTGGCCGGCGTTCCGGTGACGTTGCTGCTCGTCAGCTCCGTCATCACCTATACCGCGATGTCCGACCTCGAAGGCGCCACGCGTGAGACGCGGCAGGCTGCCTTCCTGGACGAGCAGATCATGACCGTGGAGATCGCCGCGCGCCAGGCGCTGCAGGCGGAGTCCGAGGTGCTGATCGACGGGATGACCGACGACATCGCACGAGATCTTGAGTCCTCCTTCGTCAGCGACGGCGGCGATTCGATACCCGAGGCGCTCGCGCAGGCGAGGTCCCAGGCGCCGCCTGCGCTGAAGCCCAAGCTGAAGGCCATCCTCGACGCGTCGGCAGAGTTCGAGCAGTCCGTGCGCAAGACCGTCGAGGTCGCCCGCCGCGGCGACCTCGCCGACGCGACCGCGAACCACGAGGACGTCACCGAGCCGCTGATCGAGGCGCTGCTGAAGCGCAACAGCGACGTCGAGGCCGACGCCAAGGCGCTCGGCCGGGCGGCGACCGCGCGCGCTGAGGCCAAGGGCCGCGACGCCAAGCTCCTCGTGATCCTCGTGGCCGTGGCCGCGTTCGTCCTGAGCGCGCTCGCCGCCGTGTTCATCTCGAGGCGGATCGTGCGTGCGATCGCCGGAATCCTCTCGACACTGCAGGCGCTCCGCGACCAGTGCGTCGCCGGCCTGCAGCGCGGTCTGCGGGCGTTCGCCGACGGCGACCTGACCGCGGAGATCGCGCCCGAACTGCCCCTCACCGACTGCAGGCGCGCCGACGAGATCGGCGACATCGCACGCGCGGTCGATGAGATCGGCGAGGCCTCGCTCGAGTCCGTCGTCGCCTACGAGGAGTCGCGCGCTGCGCTGGCCGAGCTGATCGGCCGCGTCGGGCAGACGGCCGACGCGCTCGGCGTCTCCTCACAGGAGTTCGCCTCGACCTCGCACGCCGCAGGCGAGGCGATCGGGGAGATCGCCCTCGCCGTCGGCGAGGTTGCCGCGGGGGCCGAGCGTCAGAACCGGAGCGTCGAGGGCGCACGGACGGCGTCCGCCGAGGTCGCCCGAGCCACCAACGCCGGCAGCGACGACGCGCGCGCAACGGCCGCCGCCGCCGACGAGGCGCGCGCGGTCGCAGGACGCGGCGTCGAGGCGATCGGCGAGGTGACCGCCGCGATGGAGGGCGTCCGCGAGTCCGCCGCCTTCACGAAGTCGGGCATCGACCGGCTGGGCGAGAAGTCCGAGCGGATCGGCAGCATCGTCACGACCATCACCGCTATCGCGCAGCAGACCAACCTGCTCGCGCTCAACGCCGCGATCGAGGCGGCCCGCGCCGGCGAGCAGGGCCGCGGCTTCGCGGTCGTCGCCGACGAGGTCCGCAAGCTCGCCGAGGAGGCCCAGACCGCCGCCTCGACGATCGCCGGCCTGATCACCGAGGTCCAGGCCGAGACGGCCGATGTCGTCGACCTGGTCGAGGCCGGCGCGACCCGCGCCGAGGCCAGCGCCACGACCGTGGCGGCGGCACGCGAGGGCTTCCTGCGCATCGGCGAGGGCGTCGAGGACGTCACCACGCGCGTGGAGGCGATCGCCGCGTCGCTCGCCCAGGCCGCTGCTGCGGGCGAACGCCTCGAGGCCGACATGGTCGAGGTCGCCGCCGTCGCAGAGCAGTCCTCGGCGACCAGCGAGGAGGTCTCCGCCTCGACGCAGCAGACCTCCGCGTCGACGCAGCAGATGGCCGCCTCCGCTCAGGACCTGGCCCGCACCGCCGACGAGCTCACCGCGCTCGTCTCCCGCTTCACGATCGCCCGGTAGCGCGCTACCGGATCAGCCCGCGGCGCATGCCCTCGGCGACGGCCGCGGCGCGGTCGGAGACCTCGAGCTTCACGTAGAGGTTGTGGAGGTGCGTCTTGATGGTCGCGATGCTGAGCTGCAGGCGGGCGGCGATGTCGGGAGCGGACGCGCCCGCCGCGAGCATGCCGAGGACCTCGCTCTCGCGTGGCGTCAGGAGCTCGTGCCCGCCCGCGTGGCGCTGCTGGAGCTCGGCCGCCATGCTGCTCATCACCTCGCCCGACAGCACCGTGCGACCGTCCGCGACGGCCCGGATGGCGTCGCAGATCTCCGCCCGGTCGGCGTCCTTGGCGATGTAACCGGCCGCGCCGAGGCTCAGGCAGGTATGGATCTCGTCGCCGCCGAGGTGCATCGAGAGGATCAGCACGCGGCATGGCAGCGCTGCCGCCGAGAGCTCCTCGAGGACCGTGTTCGCGGCGAGGCCGGGCATCCGCAGGTCGAGCACGGCGACGTCCGGCTCCGTCGTCCGGATCTGCTGGAGCGCCTCCGTGCCGTTGGAGCACCTCGCGACGAGCTCCAGGTCGCCGGTGCGCTCGATCGCCGCGACGATGCCGTCGAGGTACACCGGGTGGTCGTCAGCGACCAGCACACGCGTCGATCTCGCTTCACTGCGCATCGCGCCAGCTTCTAGCACGACTCCGGGAGTGACCGCAAACCAGGTTGCGCCGCTCTGCCGTCCCAGCCACAATCCGCCCCGCATGAGCGCCGTGTCCAGCGCACCCGCGCGACGCCACGCCAGGATGCCGTGGCCGGTCGCCATCCGGCTCCTGGTGCTAGGCGGCGTACTCGCCACGGCCGCCCTGACGTTCGAGAGCCGGGACTGGGAGCCGCCCGCGCTGGTGCTCGCGCTCGCGATCGCGCTGGTGATGGCAGACGCGGCCACCGTGTCGGCCCGCCGGGTCCGGATCTCGCCCGGCCTGATGGTCCAGGTGACGATCATGGCGCTGCTTGGCCCAGGCCCGGCTGTCGCCATCGCCATCTTCTCCACCCTGGTCGAGACCCGGGTCAACCGCGTGTCGGCCGAGCGGGCGCTGAACAACCTCGTCGTCTTCGCGCTGCTCGGCCTCGTGGGCGGGCTCCTGTTCGATCTCGTCCGCAGTTCGTTCGGCATCGACCGGCAGGACGCGGCGTACGCGCTGACCGTGCTGCCCATCTACGCGGTGCTGATGGCGATGAACCTCGCGCTCGTGGCGGCCGGCGCGCCGGGGCTGTCGCCGGCGGACCGCCTGCGGATCTTCCGCGAGTCCGGGCCGCCCGCGATTCCGCTGGAGCTCGTGAACGGCCTCCTGGCAGCCACAACCGTGCTGGTGTGGGCCTATGCAGGCGTCGCGGCGGCCGCGGGGCTGCTCCTCGTGCTCGTGCTGGCCATCCTGCTCACGCGCACGGTCGCGGACGGGCTGAAGAGCGGCGACGACCTGGTGGCGCTGCGCGAGGTCTCAGACGAGCGTGCAGCGGACGTGGCGCGCCTCTCGTCCGACCGCAAGCGCCTGCTGTCCGAGGTGCTGCACGCCGAGCAGCACGAGCGGGCACGCCTGGCCGAGTCGCTCCACGACGGCCCGATGCAGCGGCTGGTCGCGCTGCGGCAGGACATCGCCGAGGCGGACGCGGCGGCTGCCGGCGCCGCGGATCAGCTCGACGCGACGATCGCGGAGACCCGCGCGATCATCTCCGCGTTCCATCCCGCGACGGTGCGCGAGCTCGGATTCGAGGCGTCGCTCCGCGCCGCCGTCGCGCCGTTCCCGGCTGCGCGAGCGGTCGCCCTCACGGTCCGCAGCGCCGTTGACGACCGCGTGCTCGTGGACTCGGTGCTGCTGCCCGTGGCGCAGGAGCTGGTGGTGAACGCGGTCAAGCACGCCTCGCCGACGGCGATCGACGTCCAGGTGACAGCCGCCGACGACGGAACGGTCGTGATCGAGGTCAACGACGACGGTGTCGGAATCGACACGTCGGACTCCGGGCGCTCGGTCCAGGAGGGCCATGTCGGCCTCGCAATGGTGCGCCGGCGCGTCGAGGACGCGGGCGGGCAGCTCGACATCGCAACCAGAAGCGACGGAGGGACGCGCTCGAGGGTTGTCGTGCCGATGCCCGAAACACCGCTCTAGAAAGCCAAATGGCCCCGGCGAAAACCGCCGAGGCCATTTGTTGGACGTATGTTCTATTACGTCCTGCCCGTACCCGCCCTAAGTTGCAGTCCGTCAGGGAAGCGACACCCTCACCAAGGTGGCAGCCGAGGTGAAGGGGGAAGGCGGGTCATCATGGGTTTCATAGCACTAGAGAGCTGCGACGATAATTTGTTGAGACGAGCGCCTTCAGGCGCTCGTTCTCGTTAAGCCACTTATCGGCTGCTGGCCGGCAGGGTCGATCGAACAAGCGTCTAGGCGGCAGCGACGCGCGGACGCGCGTAGTCCTCGACGCGTCGGTCGAAGCCCAGTTCGCACTCGAAGTCCTCGGCGTCGGCGTGGTGGAACGCGACTCGGCCGGACGCGATCATCGCGACGAAGACCTCGACGACGACCGGAGTCGAGCTGGGAGCCGGCGACACGCCGGAGCTCGAGGATCGCGGCCTCGGAGCTCACAGGGCGGCGGTAGGAGTCGCGTGAGGTCATGACGTCATAGGTGTCCGCGACGGCGATGATCCGCGAGCCCAGCGGGATGTCCTCACCGACGCGGCCGCGACGGATAGCCGCGGCCGTCAAAGCGCTCGTGATGGCTGTGGATGATCTCGGCGACCGGCCCGTAGCCCTCGATCCGGTGCACGAGCTTCGCGCCCTGCTCCGGGATGGAGCTTGACGATCTCCCACTCGTCGTCGGTCAGCTTGCGATCGGCGAACAGGATCGAGTCGGGGAAGATGAACTTGCCGATGTCGTGCAGCAGTGCGGCGGTGTGGATCAGATCCTGATCGCGCTCGGTCGACCTCCGCATCCGTGCGACCTCGCGCGCGTAGCGCGCAACAGCGGCCGAGTGCCGCGCCGTCATCGCGTCCCGCATCGACAGCGTCTGCAGCACGGTGTTCAGCAGGCCGACCTGGAGCGGCCGCCAACTGGTGCGTGCGCTGGCGAGCTCTTCGCCGCGCTCGAACGCCTGGACGCCGGCCCGGAGCAGATACTGGAAGACGAAGAGGACGACCGCGGCCAGCCCGACCGCCCGTACACCGAGGCGGCCGTAGCTGAACGCGACGCCGGCGGTCAGAAGCCCGCACGCGAACTCGGTCGGCAGGACCGTCAGGTACACGGTCCGCGTCAGCTCGATCATCGAGAGTCCGCAGCGGAGCGCCTGGAAGCCCGCGACCATCAGGAAGTTGAGGAGGTTCGTCGCCATGAAGACGAGCGAGCACGGCGACCGGCGAACGACAGCGCCTCAGCGGCCGAGGGCGTCGCGTCGGACAGCATCGTGTCCGCCATCAGGGCGCCGGCGAGTCGGGAAGAATCGACCAGGTCGCGACGTTGTCGATCGCTTGTCGCACGGGTTCGCTTCGACATGACCGCGTCGATCAGCGCCGATACGAAGCCGATCGCGCACGCTGCAGCGGGACCGAGCAGCGCCATCGCGAGCACGATCGCGAGGAAGGCGCCGGAGCACGCGGACGCCGCGCACCTCGACCGTCAGCATGTCGCTGCCGACCGCGAGGACGAAGAGCAGAAAGACGAGCTCGATCGGGTACCAGTCAGCCGCCGCTGGACGTGGCCACGGATACAGCGATCGCCGTGCATAACACGGCGATCTGCGCGACCAAAATGAATCCGTTCCGTCTCGTCACGACTTTCCGGTCATCGGCAGGTCATGCCCCTGACTTAATGCGATTTGTGACTCCTGGGCCGGACATCCGTCCGCTCTGGCGTTCTTTTCCTGGAGGACTACGATTGGCTGGGTGAGGGGGCGCCTCGCACCGCTGGCCGTAAGGCCCTTCAACCGCCTGCTGTCGTCGTACACGCTCAACGAGCTCGGCGACAGCGTGGGCATCGTTGCGCTGGCCGTACTCGTGTACGACCGGACGCAGGCCGTCGCGCCGACCGCGGCATTCTTCGTCGCCGCCAAGTTCCTGCCGGCGCTGGTCGCCCCCGCGCTGACCGCGCGCCTGGACCAGTTCGCGCTGCGCCGGAGCCTGCCGGCGCTCTACATCGTCGAGGCGCTGGTGTTCGCGGCGCTCGCGCTGATCGCCCGAGGCGATTTCGTGCTGTGGCTCGTCTTGCTGCTCGGCCTGTTCGACGGCGCTCTCGCGATCACGGGGCGCTCGCTCACCCGCGGAGCGGTGGCGGCCGTCCTGCAGCCGGCCGGGCTGCTGAAAGAGGGCAACGCGCTGTTGAACATCGGGTTCGCGATGTCCGCTGTCGGTGGCGCCGCGCTCGCCGGCCTGCTGATCGCCCAGTTCAGCGTCGCGACCGCGCTGCTCGCCGATGCCGTCTCCTTCGCCGCCATCGCGGTCCTGCTCGCGTTCACCCGTGGCCTGCCCGTCGCCCACGTCGATCGTGAGGCGTTCTGGACGCGTTTCTCCGCCGGCATCCGCTTCGCTCGCACCAACCCGCTCGTGCGGATGCTGCTGGTCGGCGAGGCCGTGGCGCTGGTCCTGTTCACGCTGATCATCCCGATCGAGGTGATCTACGCGAAGGAGAGCCTGAACACGACGAGCGCGGGCTTCGGCATCCTGATGGCGTCCTGGGGCGCCGGCATCGTCGTCGGCAGCCTGATCTACCTCCTCGTCAAGCAGCGCTCGGCTCTCACCTTGATCATCGTGTCCACGGCGGCGATCGGTGCCGCGTACCTGGGCATGGCGACCGCCGACACGCTGCTGGTCGCGTGCCTCGTCTCCGTCGTCGGCGGCGCCGGCAACGGCGTGCAGTGGATCGCCGTCGTCACCGCCCTCCAGGAGGCGACGCCGCACGACTACCAGGCGCGGATCGTCGGCCTGCTCGAATCGCTCGGCGCGGCGATGCCCGGCATCGGCTACCTGCTCGGCGGCACGCTCGTGGCGCTCGGGTCGCCCCGCACCGCGTACGCGTTCGCGGGAACGGGCGTCCTCCTGCTCGTCCTCGTGGCGATCCTGATCCGGCCGCGTCTGAGCCGGCAGGCCAACCTGCGTCCCCGCTTCACGCACGAACCGGCCGAACTGCCGCTGCAGGAGTCGCTCGCCCCGGCTCCCAGGTTCGACGGCCCGCACGACCTTCGCTGAGCGGGAACGCGCCAGCTCAGTTGAACCTGACGTAACGTCAGGGCGTAGCGTCCCAGGCGTGCTGATGACTGACGAGCACTATCGGATCGGCGAGCTGGCGCAGTCCGCGGGCGTCACCGTCCGCGCCCTGCACCACTACGACCGGCTCGGGCTGCTCGTGCCGTCCGCGCGCACCCACGGTGGGCACCGCCTGTACGCGGCGGCCGACGTGCAGCGGCTGTACCGGCTGCTCGCCCTGCGCGAGCTCGGGCTGCCGCTCGGCGAGATCGCGACCGTGCTCGACGCCGACGATGCGCTCGCCGGCACCGTTCGCCGGCACCTCGGCCACGTCGAGCGCCGGCTCGAACGGCTCGAGGGCCTGCGCCTGAAGCTCACAACGCTGCTCGCGGCGCTCGACGGCGGCGACCCGTCGACCACCCCGTTCCTGGAAGCCCTGGAGGCGATGTCGATGTTCGAGAAGTACTACACCCCGGAGCAGCTGGCGCAGCTCGAGCGCCGGCGCGAGGAGTTCGGCGACGAGAAGATCAAGTCGGTCGAGCGCGAGTGGGCGGAGCTGTACGCGAGCCTGCGCGAGCACCGCGAGCTCGGCACCGACCCGGCCGACCCGGCCGTGCAGGCGCTCGGCCGCCGAGCGGACGAGCTGGTGGAGATGTTCACCGGCGGCGACCCCGGCATCCGCGGCTCCCTGCAGCGCATGTACGAGCAGGAGGGCACCCAGCGCGCGTCGCGGGGCATGGCGGACCCCGAGGACCAGGCCTACCTGGCAGCGATCAAGGCTGCCCGGTCGTGATCCCCAGCGAGGGCCAGTCCGCCTGCAGCGACACGGCCAGCTCCCGGATGGCGCGCCGCCATTGCGGCGGCGCGTCGTCCCACGAGTAGTCGCCGGACGCCACGCGCGTCGCCGACCGCAGATCCTCGTCGAGTGTGATCAGGCCGTGGGCGTCGGGCACCAGGCCCTCGAGACCCTCGAGGTCGAGCCGGGTGTCGCGCTTGCGCGGCATCTTGTTGACCACCAGCGTCAGCGGCGGGCCGACCGTGCGCAGCAGCTCGGCCGCCTCGGCCACCAGCGACGCTGTCGACGGATGCGCGTCGGAGATCAGCACGATCTGGTCGGCGGCGGCCTGCGCCGCCCGCGCGGCGGGCTCCTGGAGACCGGTGCCGCAGTCGAGCACGAGCACGCCGACCATCGACTGCAGGCGTGAGATCACGCGCCGGTAGGACTCCTCGTTGAGCTGCGCCATGCGCGACGGGTCGGTCGGCGCGGGCAGCACCATCAGGCCCTCGAACGCGCGCCCGAGATGGCGGTCGAGCGCCGTCACGGACAGGTCGGGCTGCTCCAGCAGGTCGCCGAGGTCGTCGACGAACACCTGGTGGTCGGGCGTCAGCGTGCGACCGAGCGAGCCAAAGTCGGGGTTCGTGTCGACCGCGACGATGCGGTCACGCCGCACGCGCGCCAGCAGCGATCCGAGCAGCACCGTCAGCGTGGTCTTCCCCACGCCGCCCTTCGGCGACACGATCGCGATCGTGGAGCAGCGGGTCAGCCGCGGCGCGGCGATCGCGCGGTCGAGCCGGGACTCGTATTCGCTCTCCCGCCAGCTCGCCTTCGCGCGGTCCCTCGCCGAGCGATGCTCGGGCCGGGTGAGCTGCTCCCGCTTGCTCTCCGGCGGCGGCTCGGGCGACTCCGTGATCGGCGGCTCGGGCTCGTAGCCGAAGAACGCCTTCATCGCGAGGTTGAACCGCTCGCCGCGGCTGAGCGCCTCGGGCAGGGCCGCCAGCGTGCGCTCGCGCGGCGTCCCACGGCGCGTCTCGGGGTGGCGGACGACCTCGGCCGGGCTCGGCGGCGCCATCGCCTGCGAGCGCAGCTCGGTCAGAGTCAGCACCGCGCCGTCGGCGACGCCGCACTGGGCGAGGGTGCGATCGAGCGGCAGTGGCTGGTGGCCCGGCTGCGCGACGCTCCATACGGGGGCCCGGCCGTTGTGCGGCGGCGCCTGGTCCATGCTGAGCTCGACGAACGTCGGGATCAGGTCGGAGATCGGCGTCTCGGTCGAGACGACGAGGTCGATGCGCCGGTCAGGCCCGGCGATGGTCACGGCACAGGTGTTCATTTCAGGCTGTCTCCTGCACGGTCGGACGTCCAAGCTGAAGTCGCCGCGCCGGGGCCTGGCGTCGGCGGCGAGAAGGCGGTCTGGATCAGGACTGGGCGCTCGCCGCGGCGGACGAGCAGCCCGCGGCCGGCCGGCTGTGCCTCGGCCTTGGTGCCGCCGAGCAGCGGCCCTTCCGCCCGGTCGCCGCTCAGCAGGACGCCGGGCGACCCGAGCTCGCGCAGACGGCCGAAGACCGCCTCGTAGGCGCCGCGGGCGCTGCCGCCGACGCGCCGCGCCAGCACCACGTGGAGGCCGATGTCGCCGCCGACGGCGAGCACGTCGAGCAGCGGGGCGAGCGGCCCGCCGGTCGGTCCGGCCACGAGGTCGTAGTCGTCGAACAGCACCACGTACCGCGGCCCCTGCCACGACGGGCCGGCCAGCGGCGACGCATCGGCCGGCGCCATCCGCTCCCCGGCGATCGTGCGCAGCCGCTCGGCGGCCTGCTGGGCGGCGGGGGGCGAGGCGGCGTACGCCATCACGTGCTCGTCGTGCGCGAGATCGATCAGCGAGCGGCGCACATCGACCACCACGAGCTGGAGGTCCTCCGGCGAGTGCGCGGCGATCAGCCCGCGCCCGAGGCCGCGCAGCAGTGATGACTTGCCGCTCTGGCTGTCGCCGAACACGAGGAAGTGCGGGTCCGGGCCGGCGAAGCGCGCCCACACGGGATCCAGGCCGCGCTCCTCGACCCCGATCGCGACCCCCTCGCGAGCGGACGGCGGCGGGAGCTGGTGGGGACCGAGCTCACGCGGGAGCAGCCGGATCGGCGGCGCGGCCGGCCCCGACCACCGCTCGGCGGCCTCCGCGACCAGCTCGCCGAGCGCGGCCGCCGTGCCCTCATCGTGCGCGACGCCGTCCACACGCGGCAGCGCCGCCTGGAAGTGGAGGCCGTCCATCGTCAGGCCGCGGCCGGGGATGTCGGCGGGCAGAGCCGACGCCGCCTGGCGCGAGACGAGCGAGTCGATCGCGTCGTGCAGGCGCAGCTCGAGCCGCGTGCCCAGGTTGTCGAGCAGCGCCGGCCGGATCTCGGCCCAGCGGTTGGCGGCGACCACGACGTGGACGCCGAAGCTCAGGCCGGTCGCGGCGAGCTCCTCGACCTCGCGGTCGAGGCCCTCGAACTCGCGCTTGAACGCCTCCCAGCCGTCGACGAACAGGAACAGGTCGGCGAACGAGCCGGCGTTGCGAGCGGCGGTCATCGACTCGTGGCCGGCCTCGCGGAACGCCTGCTCGCGATCCTCGACCTCGGTGCGCAGCTGCCGCACCACCCGGTTCACCGCCTCCTTGTCGAGCTTGCCGGCGACGCCGCCGACGTGTGGCGCGCCCGTGAGCGCGTTCAGCAGGCCGCCGCCGAGGTCGATCGCGTAGATCTGCGCCTGCGCAGGGGTGTGGCGCCAGATCAGCGCCGCGGCGAGCGTGCGCAGCAGCGTGCTCTTGCCGGTGCGCGGCGAGCCGACCACCGCGGCGTGGCCGCCGGCGCCGGCGAGGTCGAGCTCGAACGGCTCCGTGCGCTGCTCGGACGGGCGGTCGAGCCGGCCGACACGCGCGCGCAGCCCCTCGGAGCGCTCGCCGCCGCGCCACCACGGCTCATCCGACAGCACGGCGTCGAGCGACTCGGCCTCCGGGAGCGGCGCGACCCACACCTGGTGGACCGGCGGCTGATCGCCCGTGAGCTGCTCGACCAGCACCTGGAGCTCGCTCGGACCGCCCGGCGACGCGCTCAGGTCCGGTGCCACAGGGCCGTCGGGACCGCGCTCGCCGGCGTCGAACGCGCGCACCGCCGCCGGCGCGGCCACCGGTACGGACGCGTGCACGTGCGGGCCGGACGCCAGCGCGGCGCGGAACTGCACGTATGTCTCGGTGTCGACCTTCAGGTAGCCGAGGCCTGGCAGCGACGGCAGCAGGTACGCGTCGGGCGTGCCGAGCACGAGCTTGGACTCCGTCGACGAGTAGGTGCGCAGGCACAGGCGGTACCTCAGGTGGCTCTCCAGGCCGCGTAGACGGCCTTCGTCGAGCCGCTGCGAGGAAAGCAGCAGGTGGATGCCCAGCGACCGCCCGACGCGCCCCAGGCCGACGAACAGGTCGATGAACTCCGGCCGCGCTGCGAGCAGCTCGGCGAACTCGTCGACGATCACCAGCAGGTCCGGCATCGGCGGCATCGAGCGGTCGGTGTCGCGGCGCGCCTGGTAGGCGACGATGTCGTCGAGGTTGCCCGCCTCGCGCAGCATCGTCTGGCGCCGCTCCTGCTCGCCGATCAGCGCCGCGTGCATGCGGTCGACGAGCGACAGGTCGCGCTGGAGGTTGGTGATCAGGCCGGCGACGTGCGGCAGCCGCGAGAGGTCCGCGAAGGCGGCGCCGCCCTTGTAGTCGACGAGCACGAACGCGAGCTCCTCGGGAGCGTGGCGGGCGGCCAGGCCGCCGACCAGGGATCGCAGCAGCTCGCTCTTGCCCGAACCGGTGGCCCCGACGAGCACGCCGTGCGGGCCCATCCCGCCCTCGGCCGCCTGCTTGAGGTCCAGCTCGAGCACCTCGCCTTCGGCGGTGCGCCCGATCGGGGCTCGCAGGCTCTCGGAACGCGTGCGCCGGCCCCACTGGCGGTCGAGGCCGCCCAGCAGGCCGCTCAGCCGCACAGCGGTGCCCAACCCGCGCTCGCCGTCGCCGCCCTCGGCGAGCCGCAGCGGCGTCAGCGTGCGCGCGATCGCCTCGCTGCTCCCGAGATCGGCCTGGTCGAGGAACACCTCGGGGATCGACGGCGCATCCTGGCCCCACAGCTCCCACATCCCGGGCCCGCGCGCGGGCACCGTGAGCCGCGCGTGGATGTGCGAGGGCTCGAGCTCGCGCGCGTCCGTGAGCAGGATCAGGACCGCCCGCAGCTCGCGCGCCCGCGCCAGCAGCTCACGGAACGCGGGCAGGTCGTTGGCGGGATGGTCGGGCGAGTACCCGTCGAGGATCACGATCAGCTCGGGCGCGACCAGCGGCACCGGGCGCCCGCCGACGTTGGACTCGGCGATCCGCCGAAGCTGGTCCAGCCGCGGCCGCAGCTCGGGCTCGAGCAGGCCTTCGAGGTCCGCCACCGACCGTGCGAACAGGAAGCTGCCCGGCACGTTCGGGTCCAGGCGCTGGTGCGGCAGCCACTTCCCCCACTCCCACGCCGCGGCGTCGGTGGGCTCGAACGCGGTCAGGAGCTGGACGTCGTGCGGCGCGCGCCAGGCGGCGAGCTGCGCCATCAGCGTCCGTGTCCACGCGCGCGCACGCTCGCGATCGCCCGTGACGGCGAGCACGCCGACATCGTCGAGGTCGACCACGACCGGCTCGCCGCGCAGCGTCGCGCGCCGCTCGACCAGCTTGCGCGCCTCCTGGAGCGAGTGCGCCTGGTACTCGGCGAGCGGGTTCATGCCGAGGTCGAGCTCGACCGGGCGGTCGAGCTTGATCGCACCCGTTCCGAGGCGCACGTGCAGGAAGTCCTTGTGGTCGGGCCGGCGCTCCCAGACGTCGGCGCGCTTGACGAGCAGCGTCCACAGGCGGCCCGTGTCGGGGTACAGCCGCGCCAGCGCCCCGCGCTGGCGCTCCCCCGCCTCCGCCAGCTCGGCGTCCTGTTCGCGCAGATACTTCGCGTAGCGACGCGCGTCCGCGGCCGCGCGCTTGCGCACGCCGCGCTTCTGCGACCAGCGCATGCCGAACGAGAACGCCAGCAGCAGCACGAGCATCGCGCCGGCGATGTACAGGAAGACGCTGTTCCGATACGCGATCGCGAAGCCGACCATCCCGACCCCGCCGACGACGGGGAACAGCAGCTGGATGATCGATGTATGGGGCGGCGGGGGCTGCGTCGGCGGCGGCGCAATCCGGAGCTTCTCCGACGGCACGGCCGGCGGGTACTCCCGCGGCGGTCTATGGAAGGTCAGCGCATCCTGGGCTGTCACTTGGTCCCCGCATACCACCGCAGGGCGTCCTTTATGCCCCGGTATTCGTTGTCTCCCGGTCGGGTACGTGGGTCGCGACGTCCGATCGGAGCCAACGGAGGCACGCCCGGATGACCACCGAACCTATCTCCACCCTCCCGCGTACCGCTTGAATCACCTCCACGCAGTCGCCCAGAGAGATGCTGTACGAAGCTGAGGCAATGGACGTGCTCGGCGACGCGCACGCGTTCTGGCTCCTCGCGCCCGGGCGCGGAGAGATCCGGCCCGTCACGCTACCCGAGCCGGGAGCGGGGGATGTCGTGGTCCGCACGCTGCGGTCCGGCGTCAGCCGCGGCACCGAGACGCGAGTGTTCCGCGGCGGCGTGCCCCCGAGCCAGCACGCCGCGATGCGCGCGCCGTTCCAGGAAGGGGACTTCCCGGGGCCGGTCAAGTATGGCTATCTCAACGTCGGCGCCGTCGAGCACGGGCCGCCGGAGCTGCGCGGCCGCACGGTCTTCTGCCTGTACCCGCATCAGACGGCGTACGTGGTGCCGGCCGGCGCCGTGACCGTCGTGCCTGACGACGTACCGCCCGCGCGCGCCGTGCTCGCCGGCACCGTCGAGACCGCCGTCAACGCCCTGTGGGACGCGGCTCCGCTGATCGGCGACCGCGTCGCGGTCGTCGGCGCCGGGATGGTCGGCTGCTCTGTCGCGCGCCTGCTCGCCCAGTTCCCGGCGGTCGAGGTCGCGCTCGTCGACGTCGACGCGTCACGGGCCGAGGTCGCGACCGCGCTCGGCGTCGGCTTCGCAGTACCGGACGACGCCGCCGGCGGGTGCGACCTGGTCGTGCACACGAGCGCGACGTCGGCCGGGCTCCAGCGCTCGCTGGACCTGCTCGCGCCCGAGGGCACGGTGCTCGATCTCAGCTGGTACGGCGACACCGAGGTGCGACTCTCGCTGGGCGGCACGTTCCACGTGGGCCGCCTCGGTCTGCGTGCCAGCCAGGTCGGGACGGTGTCCCCGGCCCGGAGCGCACGTCGCACGACGGCCGACCGGCTGGCCTTGGCGCTTGACCTGCTGCGCGATCCCGCGTTCGATGTGCTCGTGACCGGCGAGTCGCGCTTCGACGAGCTACCCGGCGTCATGGCCCGGTTGGCCGCGGGGACGCTGCCGGCGCTCTGCCACACCATCACCTACGACGGGGTGTAGCGCGTGTTCAGCGTAACCGTCCGCGACCACATGATGATCGCCCACAGCCTGCGCGGTGAGGTGTTCGGCCCTGCGCAGCGTCTGCACGGTGCGACGTACGTCGTCGACGCGACCTTCCGCCGCGCGACGCTGGACGCCGACGGCCTCGTGGTCGACATCGGCCGCGCGGCCGCGGCGCTGCGCGCCGTTGTGGCCGAGCTCGGCTACCGCAACCTCGACGCCGAGGCGGACTTCGCCGGCATGAACACCACCACCGAGGCAGTCGCCCGGGTGGTCGCGGACCGGCTCGCCGACCGCGCACGGGCGGGCGCCCTGGGCGACGGCGCACTGGAGCTCGACGGGCTGGTCGTCACGCTGCGCGAGTCCCACGTCGCGTGGGCGAGCTACGAGCGCCCGCTGTGACGGACGTCCACGTCATCGTCCCGGAGGGCATCGACGACCCTGCGCGCCCGAGCGGTGGCAACACGTACGATCGGCGGGTCTGCCGAGGGCTCGCCGCGCTCGGCTGGGCGGTGCACGAGCACGCCGTCGCCGGCAACAGCGACCTCGCGCGCGCCGTCCACGGGATCCCCGACGGCGCCGTGGTACTGCTCGACGGCTTGATCGCGTCCCCCGCCTCCGAGGTGCTCGTCCCGCAGGCGCGCCGCCTCCGGCAGGTGGTGCTCATGCACATGCCATTCGGCGACGCCGGCGAGCGCGCGGTCCTCGCGGCGGCCGCTGCGGTCGTCACGACCAGCGCATGGACCAAGCGCCGGCTGGAGGAGCTGTACGCGCTGCCGGCCGACCGGATGCACGTGGCCGAGCCTGGCGTCGACGCCGCCGCCCTCGCGCCGGGGAGCGCGGCCGGCGACGCGCTGCTCTGCGTCGCGGCGGTGACGCCAGGCAAGGGGCACGACGTGCTGCTGCAAGGGCTCGCGACGGCGACGGACCTGTCCTGGCGCTGCGCGTGCGTGGGCCGCCTGGACCGCGACCCGGCGTTCGCCGACGGCGTGCGCCGCGCGACTCAGATCAAGGGGCTGGGCGACCGGGTCCGGTTCCCGGGACCGCTCATCGGCCCGGAGCTCGACCGCACGTACGCCACCGCGGACCTGCTCGTGCTCGCGTCGAACGCCGAGACCTACGGCATGGTCGTGACCGAGGCGCTCGCCCGCGGCCTGCCGGTCCTCGCCACCGAGGTCGGCGGCGTGACCGAGGCCCTCGGGCACGGGGACGACGGAACCCGGCCGGGGCTGCTGGTCCCGCCCGGCGACCCGGCGGCGCTCGGCGCCGCGCTGCGGACCTGGCTCGGCGACGCCGAGCAGCGCGGGCGCCTCCGGCGAGCCGCCCGGGAGCGGCGCGCGTCGCTGCGCGGGTGGCCGGCCACCACGTCCATCCTCGCCGGCGTCCTCGCGGGAGCGGCGCCATGATCGCGACGGCCGTCGGGGTCAGCCCGGAGTGGCTCGCCCTCCGCGAGCCGGCCGACGCGGCGGCGCGCTCGGCCGAGCTCGCCGAGCGCCTCGTGCGGCACCTCCCCTCCGCCGGCCGCCTCGTGATCCACGACCTCGGCGGCGGCAGCGGCGCGATGGGCCGCTGGCTCGCGCCCCGGCTGCCCGGACCGCAGCACTGGGTGGTGCATGACCGCGACGCAGGCCTGCTGAAGCTCGCCGTCGCCGACCCTCCGGGCCAGGCCGCCGACGGCGCTGCGGTCACCGTCGAGGCGAGGCGGTCCGACATCACCCGGCTGGCGCCGGGCGGTCTCGCAGGCGCGACCCTCGTCGCCGCCTCCGCGCTGCTCGACGTGCTGACCGCGGACGACCTGATCCGGGTGCTCGGAACCTGCACCGGACCCGGAGGTCTTCCCATGCTGCTCGCGCTGACCGTCGTCGGTCGCGTCACCCTGACGCCAGAGGATCCGCTGGACGCGCGCATCGCCACTGCCTTCGACGCCCACCAGCGCCGCACGACGACAGCGGGCCGCCTGCTGGGTCCGGACGCCGTCGCGGCCGCTATCGAGGCGCTCCGCGGGACAGGCGCGGAGGTTCTCGTCCGGCCGAGCCCCTGGCACCTGGGTGCCGCCGACGCCGACCTGACGGCCGAGTGGTTGGGCGGGTGGGCCGGCGCCGCGTGCGAGCAGGAGCCCGCGCTGGTCGCCGAGGCCGGCGGCTACCGGAACCGCCGCCTGGCGCAGGCCGCGGCCGGGACCCTCACCGTCACCGTCGACCATGCCGACCTGCTGGTGCTGCCATGAGGACCGCTGGTGGTGGGTCCGTCTCGCCGCCGCCGCCGCGACGCTCGCCGTCCTGACCTGGCGCCTGGGAACCGGCCCGTTCCTGGACGGCCTGCACGCGGTCGACGGCGGGGCGCTGGTCGCCGGGTCGGGCCTCGCAGTACTGACCACCGTGTGCTGCGCCTGGCGCTGGAGGATCGTGGCCCGAGGCCTCGGCGTCGACCTGCCGCTGGACACCGCGGTGGCGGCGTACTACCGCTCGCTCTTCCTCAACGTCACGCTGCCCGGCGGGGTGGTGGGCGACGTCCACCGCGGGATCAGCCACGGCCGCGACGCGAACGACGTCGGCCGCGGGCTCCGCGCCGTGGCGTGGGAACGCTCGGCCGGCCAGGTCGTGCAGGTCGTCCTCACCGTCGCCGTGCTCCTCGTCGTGCCGTCGCCCGTGCGGGGGTTCGCGCCGCTCGCCGCGCTCGCGCTCCTCGCGGCGGCAGCCGGCGTCGCCCTCGCGATGCGCGTGCGGCCCGCCGTCGGCCGGGTGGGCGGGTCTCGGTGGGCGCGGCTGCGGAGCGCCGCGGCCCGCGACCTGCGCGAGGGCCTGCTCGCCGGCCGGGCGTGGCCCGCCATCGCGCTCGCGTCGGCGCTGGTCGTCGCGGGCCACGCGGTCACGTTCCTGATCGCCGCGCGGACCGCGGGGGCGACCGCGCCGCCGTCCCAAATGCTGCCGCTGGCGCTGCTCGTGCTGCTGGCCGCGGCGCTGCCCAATGTCGGCGGATGGGGGCCGCGCGAGGGCGTGACGGCCTGGGCGTTTGCCGCCGCTGGGCTGGGCGCGTCGCTCGGGGTCGCCACCGCGGTCGTGTACGGCGTGATGGTGTTCGTCGCCAGCCTGCCGGGCGCCGCCATCCTCGTGGCGGCGTGGGTGTGCCGTACCCGGTCGGCGCCGTGGCTCCCGAGCCGGCCCGGGGTCCTCGCGCGCCACGACGGAGCCCAGGATGCCTGACCGCCCGTACACCCTGCTGAGCTGCAGCGTGTCGCTTGACGGCTACCTCGGCGACCACACGCCGCGCCTCGCGCTGTCCAACGAGGCCGACTTCGACCGGGTCGACGAGGTGCGCGCCTCCTGCGACGCGATCATGGTCGGTGCGGTCACCGTGCGCACCGACAACCCGCGGCTGCTCGTGCGCTCGCAGGCCCGCCGCGACCGGCGAACGGCGCGCGGGCTCGCGCCGTCTCCGGCGAAGATCACCGTGACCAACCGGGTGGACCTCGACGCCCGCTCGAACTTCTTCACGACCGGCGACGCCGAGAAGATCGTCTACACCTCGAGCACGCAGGTGGCCGACGCCCGCGCACGGCTCGGGCCTGTGGCGACGATCGTGGACGGCGGTCGTCGCGTGCGGATGCGCCGGCTCAGCGAGGACCTCGCCGACCGCGGCGTCGAGCGGCTCATGGTCGAGGGCGGCGGCGTCGTGCACACCCAGTTCCTGGCCGACGACCTCGCCGACGAGCTGCAGCTCGTCGTCGCGCCCTTCTTCGTCGGCGACGCGAACGCTCCGCGCTTCGTGGGCGACGGGCACTTCCCGTGGAGCGCGCGGCGCCGCGCCACGCTCGCCGAGGTGCGTCAGATCGGCGACGTGGTACTGCTGCGCTACGCGCTCTCGCCCCGGTTCCGGGACGAATGAACGCGGCAACGGTGCGAGCGAGCCGGACGGGTCCGGCGGCCGGGCTGATCGCCCAGGTGCTGCTGCTGGGCGTCCTGGCGGCGACGGCCGGGCTCGGCGCGGCGGGCTGGGTCGTCGGGGTCGCCTCCGCCGTGACCATGGCGACGGCGCTGGCGCGCGGCATCGCGCGCGGTCCCGATCACCGGCTGGGGCCCGCGTCGTGGATCACGCTCGCCCGCGCCACGCTCGCCGTCGGCGTCGCCGCGCTGGCCGCGGACTCGTTCACGCGCGACACGCCGGTCGCGCTCCTCGTCACGCTCGCAGCCGTCGCGCTCGTGCTGGACGCGGTCGACGGATGGCTGGCGCGGCGGACCGGGACGGCGACCGCGCTGGGCGCGCGCTTCGACGGCGAGGTCGACGCGTTCCTGATCCTGGCCCTCGCCGTCTACGTCGCCCCCATCTCCGGCGCATGGGTGCTCGCGATCGGGGCGGCGCGCTACCTGTTCCTCGTCGGCGAGTGGCTGCTGCCGTGGATGCGCGCGCCGCTGCCGCAGCGCGGCTGGCGCAAGCTCGTCGCGGCAGGGCAAGGGCTCGTGCTGACGGTCGCGGCCGCGGAGGTGCTGCCCCAGGCGCTCACGCAGGCCCTCCTGGGCGCCGCGCTCGCCGCGCTGGCGGCGTCGGTCGGCGAGTGCACGTGGTGGCTGTGGCGCCGCCGGGACGCGGCACGCGCCTCGCTGCCGGAGGGCGACGTCGGTCAACCCGAGCGCGGGCCGCTGCGCACGGGCATCGGCGTGTGCCTCACGGTCCTCGCCTTCCTGGTCGTCTGGGCTGCCCTCGTCGCGCCGAACCAACCGAGCCGCGTCACGCTTGGCGCGTTCGCGCGGCTTCCCCTCGAGCTCCTCGTCGTCGTTGCCCTGGCCGTCCTGCTGCCCGCCGCGCCGCGTCGGGTGCTGGCCGTGGTGGTGGGAACGGTGCTGAGCGTGCTCGTGGTCGTGAAGGTCCTCGACATGGGCTTCTTCACGGCCTTCGACCGGCCATTCGATCCGATCGACGACTCGAGCTACGCGGGGATCGGCGTCGAGACGCTCCGCGACGCCGTCGGCAGGTCGGGCGCGAACCTCGCCGTCGCCGCCGCGGTTGTGCTCATCGTCGCGCTCCTCGCCCTTCCGGTCCTGGCCCTGCTGCGGGTGACGCGGGTGGTGGCCGGCCACCGCCGATGGGCGATTCACGCGGCGGGGGTGCTGTTGGTGGTGTGGATGGCCCTGCGCGTCGCCGGCACGCCGGTCGCCTCCTCGAGCGCCGCCGCCCTGGCCGTCGACGAGGTGCAGGCGGTGAAGGCCGGTCTGGAGGATCGCGCGACGTTCGGCCGCGAGCTCGCCCGCGACCGCTTCCGCGCCACGCCCGGCCACCGGCTGCTGACCGGCCTGCGGGGCAAGGACGTCCTGCTCGTGTTCGTCGAGAGCTACGGGAGGGTCGCGGTCGAGGGCTCGTCGTTCTCGTCCCGCATCGGCACCGTGCTCGACCAGGGCACCGCCCAGCTGCGGGCCGCCGGCTTCTCCTCGCGCAGCGCCTTCCTCACCTCGCCGACCTTCGGTGGCCTCAGCTGGCTGGCGCATTCCACCCTGCAGGCGGGTATCCGGGTCGACGGCCAGCGGCGGTACGACCGGCTCGTCCGGAACAACCGGCTCACCCTCACCCGGGCGTTCAAGCGCGCCGGATGGCGGACGGTCGCCGACATGCCTGCGAACCGCCGGGCGTGGCCGCAGGGCTCGACCTTCTACCACTACGACAAGATCTACGACCGTCGCAACCTCGGCTACCGCGGTCCGAGCTTCGGGCTGCCCCCGATGCCCGACCAGTACGCGCTCCTGGCCCTGCACCGCCTCGAGCTCGCCGGACGTCACCGGCCGCCGCTCTTCGCCGAGGTAGACCTCATCTCGAGCCACGCGCCATGGACCCGCATCCCCCGGCTCATCTCCTGGGACGACGTCGGCGACGGCTCGATCTTCCACCGCATCCCGGCCGAGGAGTCCACGCAGGCCGCGTTGTTCGGCGATGCCAAGCGGGCACGCGCCGCCTATGCGCAGTCGATCGAGTACTCGCTGAGCACGGTCTTCTCGTACGTGCAGCGCTACGGCGACGACGACCTCGTGCTCTTCGTCCTGGGCGACCATCAGCCTGCGACGCTCGTCACCGGCCAGGGCGCCGGCCACGACGTGCCGATCTCGGTCATCGCCCACGACCCGAAGGTGATGGACCAGATCGCCGGATGGGGCTGGCAGGACGGCATGCGTCCGAGCCCGCACGCGCCAGTGTGGCCGATGGCAGCGTTCCGTGACCGCTTGCTCACGGCGTTCGGCTCGTCGCCGGCGCGCGGCTGACCCGGTGCCGGCGAAGGCGCGGCCATGAAGCAGGACGACCGCGCGGTGGTCGACCGGGCACTGCACCGCGCGCGCGTGTCGGCGTTCGCCCCCGGCGAGTTCGTCGGGCAGGAGAGCTTCATGACCGCCGGCGAGATCCTGGCATTGGCGGCGCAGGCCGGCGTCGGCCCCGGGGTCACGGTGCTGGACCTGTGCTGCGGCGTTGCCGGGCCCGGGCGGTTCCTCACGCGTGAGCTGGGCTGCGTCTACCTGGGCGTGGACGCCAGCGCGAGCGCCGTCGCCGTCGCACGTGAGCGCGCGGGCCACCTGCCGTGCCGCTGGACGATCGCCCAGGTTCCGCCGCTCCCAGCCGGCTCCTTCGAGGTCGTGCTCCTGCTCGAGACGATGCTCGCATTCGAGGACAAGGACGCGCTGGTGGGCGAGATCGCCGCGGCGCTCCGAGCCGGCGGGCGCTTCGCCTTCACGCTCGAGGAGGGGCTGCCGCTCACGCCGCCCGAGAGGGCGGCGATGCCCGACGCCGACACCGTCTGGCTCACTCCGCTCGACGAGATGGCGACGTCCCTGGAGCGGGCCGGGCTCGTCGTCACGTGGCAGGAGGACCGCAGCCGCCCGCACCGCGCGACGGCGCAGGCGCTCATGGACGCGTTCGCCGCGGACGCTGCGGACATCGCCGCGCAGATCGGCAGCCAGGCGCTGGACGAACTGCTCGCCGCCCACCGGCTGTGGGTCGAGTGGCTGGACGGGGGGCGAGTCCGGAAGCTCGCGGTGGTGGCGGAACCGGCCTAGGACGCGCCCGATGGCGAGACCCGGACGCGTGGGCGCAGCTCACGGCGGCGTCACCCCCATCTCCTCCAGCACCAGACGCAGAGATCGCAGCGCGTACCACGTGCGGCGCTTGACCGTGCCGAGCGGCAGGCCGGTCCGGGCCGCGATCTCGCGCATCGTCAGGCCGCGGAACTGCACCATCCGGATCATCTGGCGGTGCTCGGGCGTGAGCCGCTGGAGCGCAGCCGCGACCTGCCAGCCGAGCATCGCCTGCTCCAGCGTCTCCCCGCTCTCGGCCTCCGCCGCGGGCCGCCGTGCGTCGATGATCGCGTTGCACGCGATCTGGTACAGCCACGCGCGCACGGCCTCCCGCTCAGGGTCGTATCGCGCCGCGTGGCGCCAGGCGCGCAGGAAAACCTCCTCAACGATCTCCTCGGCCGCGCCGCGGTCGCCGAGTACGTGGAGCGTGAAGCCGTACAGCTCTCCGCCGTACAGGCGAAAAAGCGCGCGCATCGCGTCGCCCGGCTCCTCACTGCGCAGGCGCTCGACGAGAACGGCGTCCCCGGCCGCGTCGCCTGGCCCCGGTGCGGGCATCGGACCGGTATACGCGCGCTCACGCGGCCCAGTTCGCAGCCACGCCGGCACGGCGCCGCAACGGCCATCGGCGCACCGCGCCCGGCACTCAGTGAGGCGTCATACCTCGACGACGACCGGCAGCACCATCGGGCGCCGCTTGAGGCGCTCGTAGATGAACGCCGCGATGTCGTCGTGCAGGAACGACTCGAGCACGTCGATCTCGGTGATCCGCTGCTCGGCCGCGCGATCCAGCGAGTCCTCCACGGCGTTGCGCAGCTCGTCGATGATCGTCCCGCCTTCGTCGAGGAACGGCACGCCGCGGGCGAGCACCTCGGGCGGGGCGACGGATGAGCCGTCCTGTTCGGACACGGTCGCGACGATGATGAAGATGCCGTCCGCGGAGAGCATCCGGCGGTCGCGCAGCGCCACGTCGGCCACGTCGCCGATGTCGACGCCGTCGACGAACACGAGCCCGGCGGTCTGGCGCTCGCCGAAGCGTGCGCCCTTCTCGTCGATCTCCAGCGGCGTCCCGTTCTCGGTCCGGAAGACGTTCTCCGACGGTATGCCGACGGCCTCGGCGAGCTGCGAGTGCATCAGCATGCGCTTGTAGTCGCCGTGGACCGGCATGACGTACCGCGGCTGGGTGAGGTTGAGCATCATCTTCAGCTCTTCCTGGTAGCCGTGACCGGAGGCGTGGATCGGAGCGTCGCGGGCCGTCACGACCTCGCAGCCGATGTGGTAGAGGCGGTCGATCGTCTCGTTGACCGCGCGCTCGTTGCCGGGGATCGGGGTGGCCGAGAACACGACCGTGTCGCCCGACTTGAGCTCGACCACGGGGTGGTCGCGGTAGGCCATCCGCCGCAGTGCCGACAGCGGCTCGCCCTGGGACCCGGTGGAGATGATCACGAGCTTGGAGTCGGGGAAGTGCTCGAGCTCGCGCGGCGGCACCAGCTGGCCCTCGGGGATGTCGATGTGCCCGAGCGAGCGGCCGATGTTCACGTTCTTGCGCATCGAGCGGCCGACCAGGACGACCTTGCGGTCGTGCGCGGCGGCCGCGTCGACCACCTGCTGGACGCGATGGATGTTCGACGCGAAGCTGGTGACGACGATCCGGCCCGGGCAGTGGGCGAACAGGCGCTCGAGCTGCGGTCCGACGAGCGACTCGCTGGTCGAGATCCCCGCCCGGTCGGCGTTCGTCGAATCGCCGCACAGCAGCAGCAGGCCCTCGCGGCCCAGCTCGGCGAGACGCGCCATGTCGGCCGGCGCCCCGCCGACCGGCGTCTGGTCGAACTTGTAGTCGCCGGTGAAGAGGACCGTCCCGAGATCGCAGGTCAGCGCCACGCCCGACGAGTCGGGAATCGAGTGCGTGAGGTGGACCATCTCGATCGCGAACGGGCCGGCCTGGGCCACCTGACCGATCGGCAGCACGTCGAGGTTGACCTCGCGCAGCTTGTGCTCGTCGAGCTTGGAGCGGGCCATGGCGACCGTCAGCTGGCCGCCGTAGACGACCGGCACGCTGTCCTGCCCGAGCTCCCGCAGCACCCACGGGAGCGCCCCGAGGTGATCCTCGTGGCCGTGCGTGATCACGACCGCGTCGATGTCCTTCACGCGCTCGCGCAGGTACGTGAAGTCGGGGAGCACCAGGTCGATGCCCATCATGTCGGCGGTCGGGAAGCGCAGTCCGCAGTCGATGACGACCAGCCGGCCCTCGTACTCGACGACCGTCAGGTTCTTCCCGATCTCGCCGACGCCTCCGAGCGGGAGGACGCGCAGCTTGCCACTCACCCTGCGTGAACTCCGGTCAGCAATCCGTGCCGTTCGAGGGTGTTCCGCACGATGCCCAGCTCGTGGTCGTCCGCCTCCACGAGCGGGAGCCGCAGACCGCCAACGTCGTGGCCCAGCAGGTTCAGGGCCGCCTTGACGGGGATCGGGCTCGCGGTACAGAACATCGCGGCGTAGACGTCCCGCAGCGACGCGTCGATCTCCGCGCGGCGCTCGGGCTCGTCGAACATCCGGCGCATCTCGGTGCCGACGATGTGGCTCGAGACGCAGATGCCGCCCGCGCAACCGAGGTCGAGCGCGCGCGCCAGGTCGTCGTCGTTGCCGGTGAGCACCGTGAGGCCGTCGATCGGCCCGAGGTCGGGCGAGTTGGACTGCTTGACGGCCTCGATGCCGTCGATCTGCGCCAGCTCGGCCAGCAGCTCGGGGTCGAGGTTGAGCGTCGTGCGGCTCGGGATGTTGTAGACGATCACCGGCGTCCCGCCGGCGGCGGCCGCGACCTCCTCGTAGTGGCGGATCAGCCCGCGACGGTTCGGCCGGTTGTAGTACCCGGTGACCGACAACAGCGCGTGGGCGCCGGTCTGCGCCATCCGGTCCGCCAGGTGCGCGGCGTGGCGGGTGTTGTTCGAGCCGGCACCGGCGACGATCGTCGCCTCGCCGGCGAACTCCTCCACCATCGTCGTGACCAGCGACACCTGCTCGTCGTCGGCCAGTGTCGGCGACTCGCCGGTGGTCCCGCACACGACGAGGCCGTTCGAGCCGTGCCCGAGCAGATGCCGGCCGAGCACGACGGCCGCCTCCTCGTTCACGCGGCCGTCCGCGCGGAACGGCGTGACCATGGCCGTGAGCAGGCCTTCGTAGGGACGCATGGACGCGCATTTTGGCAGGCCTGACGGCGTGACGGTGTCCGCGAGCGTCGGTTCCCTGAACTTTCTCTCAAGGCCAGAGCGGAATTTCCCGACACTGATGAAGAGTTTTCATGGTTCGCCCCCTGACAGAAACGGCCCCACCACTCGTGTCGGCGGAGCAGCACCTCCTCAGAGCGGTCGAGCAGCTCGGAAGGCTGCCCGTCCTCAGCGCGACGGTTCGTCGGGTCCAGGTCATCGCCGAGAGCGACGAGGCCTCGATCGGCGACATGGTCGCCGCGCTCGAGTCCGACCAGGGCCTCGCCACCGACCTCCTGCGGTACGCGAACTCCGCGGCGTCCGCACGCCCGCTGCGCGCGCGCAGCATCCGTGCCGCGGTCACGCTCGTCGGCCGCAAGGCGATCGCGCAGCTCGCGCTCGAGGCCGCCACGTTCCGCTTCTTCCAGCGCGCCCCCGGCAACGGCGGCCGCTCGATCGGCCATCTGCACCTGCACGCGGCGGCCGTGGCCGGCTGCGCCCAGTCGATCGCCGAGCGCACCGGCGCCGGCGTCGACGTCGCGCACCTCGGCGGCCTGCTGCACGACGTCGGCAAGCTCGTGATGCCGCTCGCGTTCGGCACCGCGACGCTCGATGCGATCGCGGCGGAGCATCCCGCCGGCGCACTGCGAGCCGCCACCGAGCGCGACCGCCTCGGCGTCGATCACGCGGCGGCCGGCGCGCTAGTCGCCCGCGCCTCCCAGGTGGAGACGCCGGTCGAGATCGCGATCGCCTTCCACCACGGCGGCCCCGACGGCCGGACGATCCCGTCGCCCGAGGCCGCCTGCGTGATCATCGCCGACGAGATCGTCGGCCTCGCCTCGCGCGCGGAGCCCGACTACGCGCTGCTCGGCCCCGCGCTGGAGACGCTCGGCCTGTGCGACGAGGACTTCGACGACCTCGCGCTCGAGGCCGTCCGCGGTGGCAAGGCGGGCGCGGCGATGGCCGCCCGCGTCGCCGAGCTGGAGCGCCAGGCGCGCGTCGACGACCTGACCGGCCTGCTGAACCGCCGCCACTGGATGGCGACCGTGCGCCGCGCGGTCTCCGAGCGCGAGCCCGGCAGCGTCCTGATCTGCGACATCGACCACTTCAAGGCCGTCAACGACGGCTTCGGTCACGCGACCGGCGACCTCGTGCTGACGGAAGTCGCACGCCGGCTCGCCGCCCAGGGCATCGCCGGCCGGCTCGGCGGCGACGAGTTCGCCGTCTGGGTCCCGGGCGGCCCGGGCCGAGGCGACGACGCCGCGTCCGCCGTGCTGGACGCCGTCGCGACCGCCTTCGCGGGCGACGAGGCCGCCCCCGCGGTCGGCGTCTCGATCGGCACCGCAAGCCCCGCGGGCGACTCCGAGTCGCTCACCCTGCTGATGTCACGCGCCGACGAGGCGCTGTACGAGGCCAAGCGCGCCGGCCGCGGCCGCGCTGTTCGGTACTAGCGGCGCCGCCGCGCGGTAGCCAACGTCAACTGCGGCATTAAGGGAGGCGGGATCGGCCGGCGCGGCCGACCCCCATGGCGCCTTTACCGCGCATATCGCGGCAAAGGCGCCACGCAGCACTGGTTGGCGCGTTCTCGTCGCTATGCGACGAAAAGGCGCCAGGGACCACCGGCGCGGCCGGCACACCCAGCTTCGCCACCCAGCGCAGTTGACGTTGACCTTCGGCGGCGCTGCCGCGCGCTCAGCGAGCCACGAACGTCTGCGGCACGGCGCCACGCTCGGCGACCACGTCGCGGACGATCGCCTCGAGGCCGCGCGTCGGCCTCCACCCCACCACGGACGCGATCTTCGCGATGTCCGGCACGATCCGGCGCGGCTCGCGGACGCCGGCGGGCAACGCCACGACGTCGACCGGGCGGTTGATGCCGACCGTGTACATCACCCGCTCCGCCAGTTCGAGGATGCTCACCTCTTCCTGGCCGCCGACGTTGAACACCTCGCCCGCCGCCGCCCGGCATCCAGCGAGCGCGTCGAGCGCTTCGGCGACGTCGAGCACGTGGGCGAAGCAGCGCGTCTGCCGGCCGTCGCCGAACACGCGCAGCTGCCGGCCCGAGAGCGCCTGCTGCACGAGGCGCGGGACGACCATGCCGTGCTCGGGCCGCTGGCGCGGGCCGGCGGTGCTGAACAGGCGGGCGACGGTGACGGGCAATCCGTGCTCGTGCGTCCACGCGAGCGCGAGGCTCTCCTCGAGCGCCTTCGCGGCGGCGTACGTCGCCCGCATGTCGGCCGGGGCGCCGGACACGCGCACGGCGTCCTCCGCCACCGGCACGGGCGGGTCGTAGCCGTAGACGTCGGAGCTGGACGCGATCAGGACCGGGCGCCCATGGCGACCGGCGGCAGCGAGCACGGTGCTCGTCCCGGTGACGTTCGTGAGCGCGCAGTGCAGCGGCCGCTCGCGGACCAGCGCGGCGCCGAGGGCGCCTGCCAGGTGCACGACGACATCGGAGGAGTGCACGAGCGGGTCGATCAGCGCGGCGTTGGTGGCCGAGCCGACCACGAGCTCGAAGCGCGGCTCGTCCGCCAGCGCCGCGACGTTCACGTGGCGGCCGGTCGAGAGGTCGTCGACGGCGACGACGGCGTGGCCGTTCGCGATCAACCGGTCCGCGAGATGCGAACCGATGAACCCTGCGCCCCCGGTGATGAGATAACTCGTCATGGCTTGAACCGCGACCCACGCGGTCAGCCCAAGCTAGTCACCAAACTGACATGCCGCCTTATCGTAGGTCTAGCTTCCTGAGCGACGCCGCGGCGGCCGCAGGGCATCCGTGAAGCGCCGCGGCACCGCAGGGTCCTCGCCCTCTTCCCACAGCGTCACGACCACCAGCTCGTCGCGCGGACGGTCGTGGATGCACACGTAGACGAGGTCCGGGCGATCGAGGTCGCGGACGTGGACCGTGCCGCGCTCCCCGCCCTCACGGACGTTGCCGGCCTCGAACGCGCGCCGCACGCGCCCAGCGATCTCCGGGCGCGCGTCGAGGACGCCGCGAACTCGCTGGAGGTAGCGCTCTACGGCGTGGTCGGTGACGCCGACGGTCAATCCAGCAAATGCTCGAGCCCCACGACCGGGGACTCGGGCAGGTCCGCCACGCGGCGGATCGCCAGCAGGACCCCCGGCATGAAGCTCGTGCGATCGGTGGTGACGTGGCGGATCGTGAGCGTCTGCGCGACGTCGCCGAGGATGACCTCCTGGTCGGCGACGATGCCCGGCAGCCGCACGGAGTGGATCGGCACGTCGCCCTCCATCATCTCGGCCGTGCGGGCGGCCGTGCCGGACGGCGCGTCGAGCTTGGCCGGATGGTGCAGCTCGATGATCTCGGCGCGCTCCATGTGCCGCGACGCCTCGGCCGCGAAGCGCATCATCAGCACCGCGCCGATCGCGAAGTTGGGAGCGAAGAACGCGTTGGCGCGCGACTCGCGGGCGGCCGCGCGCAGCCCGTCGAGGTCGAAGCCGGACGTGCCGATGACGACGTGCACGCCGGCCTCGAGGGCCGCCCGTGCGTTGTCGAGCGCCGTGTCCGGCCGCGTGAAGTCGACGAGCACGTCCGCGTCGCCGAGCACGTCGGCGACCGCCGTGCCGAGCTCGGGATCGGCCCGCCCCGTCAGCTCCATGCCGTCGGCGCCCTCGATCGCGGCGCACACCATCCGGCCCATGCGGCCGGCGGCGCCCGCGACGGCGACCCTGGTCATGCCGCGACGACGGCGCCCGGGCAGACGCCGGCGACGGCGGAGCGGAACAGCTGCTCGTCGGGGCCGATCCCGGCCGCCGACAGGCGCTCCGGGCGCCACAGCTCGTCGGTCAGCTCGCGCAGGTCGTCGAGCGTGACCGCCTCGAAGCGCGCGATCACGTCGTCGGTCTCCAGCAGCGGCAGCCCGAACATCAGCGAGGCGCCGAGCCGGTTCATGCGCGCTCCGGTCGACTCGAGCGCGAGCACCACGCGAGCCTTGACGTTCTCCCGCGCGCGGACGAGCTCCTCCTCGGTGGCGGGCTGCTCGCGCAGGCGCGCGAGCTCCTCCCCCACGACGCTCATCGCGTCCTCGACCTTGTCCGGGCGCGTGCCGACGTAGAGGCCGATCTGCCCGGTATCGGCGTACTGGCCGGCGAACGAGTAGACCGAGTACGCCAGGCCGCGCTCCTCGCGCACGGCCTGGAACAGCCGCGACGACGACAGGCCGCCGAAGATCGCGTCGAGCACGCGCGAGGCGAACCGGCGCTCGTCGCCGCGCGGGAGGCCGATCGCGCCCAGGCACACGTGCACCTGCTCGGTGTCCTTGCGCTGGAACCGGACGGTCGGGGCGGGATCGACCGGCGCGGGCTCGATCGGCGGCGCCGTGTCGGCCGCCTGGCCGCCGAGCGTGCGCTCGGCGAGCTCCACGATCTGGTCGTGGTCGATCGAGCCGGCGGCGGCGACGACGACCGATCCCGGCACGTAGCGGGCGGCGTGGAACGCGGCGATCGTCTCGACCGGCGTGTCGCGGATCACCGGCGCGCGGCCGATGATCGGACGGCCGAGCGGATGGCCGCCGAACACGGCCTGCCCGAGCACGTCGAACACCGTGTCCTGCGGATCGTCCTCGTACATCGCGATCTCCTCGAGCACGACCTCGCGCTCGGGGTCGATGTCCCGGAAGGCGGGACGCCACACCATGTCGGCCATCACGTCGAAGGCGCGCGGCAGGTGCTGGTCGAGCATCCGCGCGTAGACCGTCGTGCTCTCCTTGTCGGTGCCGGCGTTCAGCTCGGCGCCCATCGCGTCGAAGAGCTGATCGATCTCGGCGGAGGCGTAGCGGTCGGTGCCGCGGAACAGCAGGTGCTCGAGGAAGTGCGAGAGCCCGGCCTCGCCCTGCGACTCGCCGCGCGAGCCTGTGCCCACGAAGAAGCCGAGGGCCGCGGATCGGACGGAGGGCATTGCCTCCGTCGCGACCCGCAGCCCGCTGGGCAGTTCCGTGATCCGGTGGGCGGGCAGGGCGGTGCTAGCTGCGGTCGGGATCCCGATCGCCGCGCGGCGCGGAGCGCTCGCGGTCGCGCCCGCCACGGCCGTTGGTGCGCCCGCCGCGGTCGCCGCCGCCGCGACGCGGGCCACGGTCGCGGCCACCCTCGCCGCCTCCGCCTCCGCCGCCGCCGACGGTCGCCAGCTCTTCCTTGGTCTTGCCGGCGACGTCGGGGTCCTCGGCGAGGCGCAGGCCGATCCGGCCGCGCTCACGGTCGACCTCGACCACGCGGACCGAGATCTCGTCGCCCTTGTTGAGGACGTCCTCGACCGTCCCGACGCGCTCGCCGGGCGAGACGTTGGAGATGTGCAGCAGGCCGTCGGTGCCCTTGGCGAGCTCGACGAAGGCGCCGAACGTGGTGGTCTTGACCACCTTCGCGTTCGGGAACTCGTCGCCGACCTCGACCTCCTTGGTCATCGAGCGGATGCGCTCGGCGAGCGCGTCGCCCTGGGTGCCGGTCTGCGCGTACACGCGGACGTTGCCCTCGTCGTCGACGTCGATCTGCGCCTCGTACTCGTCCTGCAGCGAGCGGATCGTCTCGCCGCCCTTGCCGATCAGCAGGCCGATCTTGTCCGGATCGATCTTGAGCGCCGAGATCCGCGGGGCGAACTCCGACAGCTCCGAGCGCGGCTCGCCGATGGCCTCGGCCATCTTGCCGAGGATGAACGAGCGTCCGTCCTTGGCCTGGGTGAGCGCGTCGCGCAGGATGTCGAACGTGACGCCCGTGATCTTGATGTCCATCTGCAGGGCGGTGATGCCCTTCTCGGTGCCGGCGACCTTGAAGTCCATGTCGCCGAGGTGGTCCTCGACGCCCGCGATGTCGGAGAGCACGACGTAGTCGTCACCCTCCTTGATCAGGCCCATCGCGATGCCGGCCACCGGTGACTTGATCGGCACGCCGGCGTCCATCAGCGACAGCGTCGAGCCGCACACCGAGGCCATCGACGAGGAGCCGTTGGACTCGAGGATGTCCGACACGACGCGAATCGTGTACGGGAACGTCTCCTGGTCCGGGATCATCGGGACCAGCGCGCGCTCGGCGAGCGCGCCGTGGCCGATGTCGCGGCGCTTCGGGCCGCGCATGAAGCCGGCCTCCCCGACCGAGAACGGCGGGAAGTTGTAGTGGTGGAAGTAGCGCTTCGACGTCTCCAGGCCGAGGCTGTCGATCCGCATCTCCTCGCGCGTCGTGCCGAGGGCGACCACCGAGATCGCCTGCGTCTGACCGCGCGTGAACAGCGCCGAGCCGTGCGTGCGCGGCAGCGGCTTGATCTGGATGTCGATCGCCCGGATCTCGTCCGGCTGGCGGCCGTCGGGACGCTTCTTCTGGATCGCGATGCGCTCACGGATGATCTTCTTCTCGAGCGCGTCGAAGGCGAGCTGCGCACGCTGCCGGAACTCGGCGTAGGTGTCGCTCTCGGGCGCACCGGCGAACTCCGCCACCGCTTCCTCCTCGACGGCCTTGGTGGCCGCCTGGCGGTCGAGCTTGTCCTCGACCGACGTGGCCTGGTCGAGCCGCTCGCCGTACTTCTCGGCGATCTGGCGCGCGAGGTCCTCGTCGACCTGCGGTACCTCGATCTCGAGCTTCGGCTTGCCGGCCTTGGCACGCAGCTCGTGCTGCGCCGCGACGAGCTTCTTGATCTCGCTGTGCGCGATGTCGAGCGCGTCGAGGATCTCGGCCTCGGGGATCTCGTTCGCCCCGGCCTCGACCATCAGGATGGCCTCCTCGGTGCCCGACACGACGAGGTCGAGGTCGGACTCCAGGAGCTGCTCCTCGGTCGGATTGATGACGAAGTTGCCATCGATCTTGCCGATCCGGACGGCGCCGACAGGCTCCGGGAACGGGATGTCGGAGAGCTGGAGCGCAGCCGACGCGCCGTTCATCGCGAGCACGTCATAGGCGTGCACCTGGTCGACGGAGAGCGGCATCCCGACGAGCTGCGTCTCACGGCGCCAGCCCTTCGGGAACAGCGGCCGCAGCGGACGGTCGATCATGCGCGCGATCAGCGTCGCCTTCTCGCCGGCGCGGCCCTCGCGCTTGAAGAATGAGCCGGGGATCTTGCCCGCGGCGTACATACGCTCCTCGACATCCACCGTCAGCGGGAGGAAGTCGACGTCGCGGAGGTTCCCTGCAGTGGCCGTGGCCAGGACGACGGTGTCGCCCGCGCGGACTACGACCGCGCCGGAGGCCTGCTTGGCCATCCAACCGGTCTCGAGCGAGATCTCCGTGCCGCCGATCTCGACGGAGACCCGGTGAACTTCAGGCATGTGTTCCCTTTCGTGCGCCCGCCTATCGGTCGGCGGGCCCTCTGCATCGTCTCTGACGCTTCGGTAGTCGTTGCCTGCAATGGTAGTAGGCGCTCGTGGCAGCCCGCATCATCATCTTCGGAGCCACCGGCTTCACGGGCCGACAGGTGGCCGAGCGACTCGCCGCGCAAGGAGCGGCGCCGGTACTGGCCGGGCGCTCGGAGAAGCCGGTGCGCGAGCTCGCCGAGCGCCTCGGCCTCGAGTGGCGCACGGCCGACGCGCTGCGGCGCAACTCGGTGTTCGCGCTGCTGGAGCGCGGCGACGTGCTGGTCAGCACCGTCGGCCCATTTGCGAAGTGGGGCGAGGCGGCCGTTCGCGCGGCGATCGCGGCCCACGGCACGTACATCGACTCGACCGGCGAGCCGACGTTCATCCGGCGCGTGTTCGACGAGTTCGGTCCGCCGGCCGAACGTGCCGATAGCGCCCTGCTGACCGCGATGGGCTACGACTTCGTGCCGGGGGCGCTCGCGGCGGCGCTCGCGCTCGAGGAGGCCGGAGACGCGGCCACGCGCGTGGACATCGGCTACTACGCGCTCGGCGCCGGGATCAGCGCGGGCACGCGGCGGTCCGCGGTCGGCGTGATGCTCGACGAGAGCCATACGTTCCGCGACGGCGCGCTGCGGCCGGTCCGCACGGCCGAGCGCGCGCGATCGTTCACGGTCCGCGGCAAGCAGCGCGAGGCGATGTCGATCGGCGGCGCCGAGCACCTTGCGCTGCCGGACGCGTATCCGCGGCTGCTCGAGATCAACGTCTACCTCGGCTGGTTCGGCGGGTTCACGCGGCCGCTGCAGGCGGCGAGTCTGGCGGGCTCGCTGGCGATGCGCATGCCGGGCGTGCGCAGCGTGATGAAAGCCGCCGGCGACCAGGTCGCCGGCGTCGGGGCCGGGCCGGAGCCGGGATCGGGAATCTCGTGGGTAGCCGCCGAGGCGTACGACGTGGGCGGCTCGCGGCTGTCCGAAGTGCACCTGTCCGGTGCCGAGCCGTACGCGTTCACCGCCGACTTCCTCGCGTGGGCGGCGCGGCGCGCGGCCGGCGCAGGAGTCGAAGGCACCGGCGCGCTCGGGCCGGTGCAGGCGTTCGGGCTCGAAGCGCTCGAGGCGGGGTGCAGCGACGCGGGCCTGACGCGCGTCAGCGCCCCAGCCGGCGACTGAGGCCACCGGCGGCGAGCACGCCGCGCGCGAGCAGGTTGCGCGCCTCGAGCACGCCGTCCTCGCCGACCGTCAGCGGCGCGCGTGCGGGTCGGTGGAACAGGCGCCAGCGCACCGCGTCGAGCATCCGCGCGGGCTTGAACACGGCCGGCTCGCTCAGCGTGAACACCTCGCACCGCGAGGCTCGCGAGTAGGTGCGGTCGAGGATCGCGTTGACCGCCTTGCGCGCCGCCTCGTTGGCGCCCTCCATCGTCGCGAGATCGGTGTTCGTGCGCACGTAGTCGGCCGCCAGCAGCAGGTTGGGGATCTTCGTCGTCGCCTCCGGCCGGTCGGCCCACGACCCGGCGGTGTTGATCAGCAGCGGCTCGAGGTTGGTCGCCTCCGTCGGGTTCGGGAACTCGATCGCCGGATCGAGGAACCAGGCCAGGACGTTGCGCTCGTCGAGCAACGGCTGCGGCCCGTCGTTCAGGTGGTCGGTGAGTTGTCCCCACACCTCGGCCCGGATCTCCTCGGGCGTGCAGTGCATGGCGATCTTGCCGGTCCGCGGCCCCGGCGTCGTCCAGTCCGAGACGTCGACCGACAGGATCCCCTTCACCCGCCCATCGCCGTAGCGCTCGAGGTCGACGCCCGCCCAGAACTGCGCCTGCGAGATCGACGTCAGCGCCCACTCGGAGTCGACATAGATCGCGTGCCCGTGGACGAGCGGCACATCCTGGTCGAGGTAGAACAGCACGCCGTTCATCCAGCGCGTCACGAGCCGGTCGAGGCGCGCGAGCCTCGGCTCGAGTGCGCGCAGCGGCGGTCCCGCGAGCATGCGCATGACCTCGACGGGCAGCGCGGCGACGTAGTAGTCGGCCGTCACCGTGCCGTCCGACGTCGTCACGCCCGCGATCCGGCCACCGCTGACGGTAAGGCCGTTGACCGCGGTGCTCAGGCGCAGCTCCACGCCGAGGTCGCGCAGATGCGTCACCCACGGGTCGATCCATGCCTCGTTGGTGGGTGCATCGAGCACGCGGTCGGCACGGCCACCGGCGCGCGTGAGGTCGAACAGCAGCTGGGCGAGGATCAGGCCGCCGGTGCGGGCGCTGATCTCGCGCGCGCGGGCCGCGACCAGCGTGCGCGTGAGGCCGTCGGCCAGGAACCTGCGGAACGTCGGGGAGCGCTGCTCGGCACGCACGAACCCCCACCAGCTCTCCAGCTCCCACTGCTTGAAGCGGCGGTCGTCGCAGCTCGTGAGCAGCGTCAGCAGGCGCTCCATCAACCACGCGTGCTCGGCCGGCGGGATCCCGAGCGAGGTCATGAGGCCGAGCAGGAAGCGGCTGAGGACGCCGAGGTCCTCGAGCGACTCGGGCAGGTGCGCGCCGGCGACGAGCTCGTTGCGCCCGTGCGACTGGGCGACCAGGATGCGGGTCGCGCCGGTCAGGCGGTCGAACACGGTCGTGCCACCCACCGGGATCCTCCGCATCGTGTCCGGCACGTGCCGGTAGAAGCCCGGAAAGAAGCGGAAGCCGTGCTCGGCGGGCAGATCGGAGCGGCCGTCGGTCGCGGAGTCCGGCACCGGGAGGCTGCGCGCCTTGCCGCCGGGGATCGCGCGCGCCTCGAGCACGACGACCTCGAAGCCGCGGTCGGCCAGCTCATGCGCGGCGGTCAGGCCCGCGACGCCACCGCCGAGGATCGCGACCCGCGTCATGACGCGACGCTATCCCATCGAGCTACCGTCGAGGCGTGGGTGCCCGCCGCGAGCAGGTGGTTCTGGGCGCCGTCGCTGCGGCGGTGCTGGCAACGATCGTCGTGTTCGCGGCGTCGAGCGGCGTCCAGAACGGCCGGCCGGCGCCGACAGCCACGCCGACGCCCACGCCTCGGCCGACGTTCGAACGCGAGCGAGAGCTGTTCGGGGGCAGCCTCGAGCCCGGCGTGCAGCTACCGCACGCGTGCGTTCGTGCCGGCGCTCTCGTTCGAGGTGGCCGACACCGAGTGGCTCGCGCGCGACACCACGGCCCCGAACTACCTCCTGCTCGAGCGCCGGAACCGCACCGGCCAGCCCGGCGGCGAGTACCCAGGGCGGTCGTGGCTCACGTTCTCGCGCCTCCCCGTCGTGTTCGACCCCCGCCATGGCCGGCAGGTCGCCGCGCCGGCGGACCTGTACGCGTGGACGCGCCGGCACCCCGATCTCGAGACCGGTCCGCGCGAGCCGCCGCTGGTGACCGACGTGCCGGGCTACATGTTCAGCGTCCACGTGCGGTTCCGCCGCCCGGCGGTGTTCGCGCCGACGTGCATCCGGCCCGACGTGGCCTGCACGGCGATCGCGCCGAACCGCTACCTGCTGAACGGCGCGCGGATGCGCACGCTCGTTCTGCGCGCGTCCGACGGCGATCCGCTCGTGATCGATCTGACCGGCCTGGCGCCGCGGGACCTCGACGCGCTCGAAGGCCCCGCGGCGGCCGTGCTCAGGTCACTGCGGATCGGGGTTCGCTAACAAAGCCTGGATCCGCCGATCATCGTGGATGACTCGGCCCACGGTGTCGAGGCGCCGCGAGAATCGGTGGATCCGGGCTTATCGCCTACTCGACCGTCAGCGTGCCCTTCATCGTCTCCCTGTGGTTGCCGACCGGGCAGTAGAACTCGTACTCGCCCGCCTCCAGGTCGGCGGTGACCTCCCCCTCCCCGCCCGTGATGGTCTCGGTCTTCTCCTCGACGCCGTTGCCCTCGACCTCGATCGCGTGCGGCGTGTCCGACTCGGTCACGAGCTTGAGCGTGACGCTGCCGGCCTTCGCGGTCAGCGTGGTCGGCTCCCATGAGAGGCCGCCGCCCGGGTCGGCGGTCACGGTCAGGGTCTCGCCCCCGCCGCCGCCGGCGCTCTCGGTGGCGGTCGGCGTGCTGGTGGCGCTGCTGCCCGTGCCCTCGTCGCCACCGCCCTCATCGTCGTCTCCGCAGCCTGCTGCGACCAGCGCGAGCGCGGCCAGCCCCAGCGCGAGGATCCACGTGATGCGTCGCAAGTCGTGCTCTCCCTTACTCGTTGGCGAGTACACAACGAGCGATACGCGCCCGCGCCTGCCCGGGTTCAGGACACGCGGGCGGCGAGCACGTCACGTTTGATCAGGCGCCCGTCGGCGCTGTGGCCGCGGCGGACGATCCGGATCGCGTCGTACTCGCCCTGGCGCAGCGCGGTCGTGAGGACCACGTATGCGCGGCCGTCGGCGTCCGTACGGAACGTGCCCGCGGTGGCCGTCCAGTTCGCGGCGTCGCACAGCACCTCGTACACCGCGTCCTTGTCACGCGGCAGGCCCTTCACCCACAGGTGCACCGTGGTGCCGCCGTCGTCGCCCTCGAGGTTGGCGCGCGCGCTCGCCCCCTGTGCGGCGCCGAGGCTGCGGAACGCCACGTCGTAGCTGCGCGTCGGCTCGTCGTCACCGGTGAGCACCGCCGCCCCGGCGGCCGCGGCGGCCACCGCCGCGGCCGTCGCCCCGACGGCCAGCCAGCGCCGCCGCGGCCGCGCGGGCAGCCAGCGAGGACGGCGGCGGCGGCGCGGCTGCGGCGCCTGATGCTCGCGCGCGAAGGCGTCCAGGAGCCGCTCCTCGAAGGCCGGAGAGAGCGGCTCCGCGGTCGCCGCCTCGGCGCCGCCGGCCGCCGACAGCAGGCCCGTCAGCGGTGCGAACGAGTCGTACTCGGCGGCACACTCGGCGCACTCCTGGAGGTGCCGCCGGACCTCCGCGGCCTCGTCGACGTCGAGCGCACCGAGCGCGTAGGCGCCAAGCGCCGGCAGATGCTCACAAGCTCGGGTCACGGCACCACACCCATCTCTTCTAGCACCAGCCGCAGCGATCGCAGCGCGTACCACGTGCGGCTCTTCACGGTTCCGACCGGCAGCTCGCAGCGCTCGGCGATCTCACGCACCGACATGCCCTGGAAGTGCGCCAGCCGGATCATCTGGCGGTGCTCGGGCGTCAGGCGCTCGAGTGCGGCCGCCACCTGCCAGCCGAGCATCGCCTGCTCGATCGAGTCACGGCCGGTCGCGGTCTCCAGCAGCGGCTCCCCGGGGGCGATCGACGGCCGCGCCGATGCGCGCCGGCGCATGTCGATGATCGCGTGGCGGGCGATCTGGTAGAGCCACGTCCGCACGCTTCCGCGCGACGGGTCGTAGCGATCCGCGTGCCGCCAGGCACGCGTGAACACCTCCTGCACGATCTCCTCGGCCGCGCCGCGCTCGCCGAGCGCGTTCAGCGCGAAGCCCAGCAGCTCTCCCGCATAGGTGCGGTAGAGCGCACGCAGCGCCTCGCCGGTGGCGTCTCCCTGGAGGCGTTCCATGAGCTGGGCATCGCTCGGCACGGTCATGAGGTTTACGTCCACAGCGTGACTGCGGTTCGCCCGGAGCATCGCTGCCCGTCGACGAACACGGTGGGCGTGGTCGCGACTCCGGCGCGCACGCCGCCGCGGAACTGCGCCCGCACCCGCTCCGCCACGGGGTCCGAGCGGCGGTCGGCGTCGAACCGCTCGACGTCCAGCCCGAGCCGTTCGGCGCGCGCCCACAGGTGCGGATCCTCGAGCCGCCCCTGGTCCGCGAACAGCGAGTCGTGCATCGGCCAGAACGCCCCCTGCGCGGCTGCCGCCTCGGCGGCGTGCGCGGCCGGCTGGGCGCGCGGGTGGCTCGACCGGACGGGGAAGTGCCGGAACGCGATCCGCAGCGCGAGCGCGTGCAGCCGCACCTCCAGTGCTGCGCA
Source organism: uncultured Solirubrobacteraceae bacterium (assembly GCA_963806395.1). GTDB lineage: Bacteria > Actinomycetota > Thermoleophilia > Solirubrobacterales > Solirubrobacteraceae > DASSUW01. The sequence continues at coordinate 398,012 of CAWDYI010000003.1, forward strand.
GAACGGGCATTCGTAGTCGCCGTACACCACCACCAGCTGCGCGTCCTCGGGGCCCCGTACGTGGTCCTCGAGGCCGACCGGGGGCAGCGGGGCGGAGCGGAGGTCGCTCAGGTCAACCGGCCAGTGCGTCGAAGATCAGGTTCGCGCCGGGCAGGTCGCTGATGCTGTCCGCCTGGTGGCTCCACTTCACGACGCCGTCGGGCCCGATCACGACCAGCGCACGCTCGGGGAAGCCGCCCGGATGCAGGACGCCGAACGCGCGGCACGCGGCACCCTTGGGCTCGAAGTCCGAGAGCTGCTCGATCCGCACCCCGAGGCTCTCCCGGAACGCCTCCTGCGAGGGCACCGCGTCGCAGGAGACGCCGTACAGCGTCGCGCCCTGGGCGCTGAACTCGTCGAGCAGCTCGTCGTAGAGGCCGAGCTGGGTCGTGCACACGCGCGAGAACGCGAACGGATAGAAGACCAGGACGGTCGTGGTCCCGAGCAGGTCCGACCGCGTGAACGGGCCGCCGTGCGCGCGTGCGAGTGAGAACTCCGGTGCGCTATCGCCGGCGGCGATCGCCACTGGCCCGCGCTACCGGCGCAGGCCGAGCTCGCGGATCAGCGAGCGGTAGCCCTCGAGGTCCTTCTTCTGCAGGTAGTTCAGGAACCGGCGGCGGCGCCCGACGAGCATCAACAGGCCGCGGCGCGAGTGGTGATCGTGCTTGTGCTCGCGCAGATGCTCGGTCAGATGGTTGATCCGCGAAGTGAGCAGAGCGATCTGCACCTCCGTGGCTCCGGTGTCGCTCGAGTCCTTGCCGAACTTCTGGACGAGCTCCTGCTTCTCTTCAGACGTGATCGCGATCATTTGCGGCGAGCCACGGTAGCAGGAGCGCCGACCACGCAGTCGCGGCCATTGGCCTTGGCGGTATAGAGCGCATCGTCCGCCCGCCGCAGCAGTTCCTCGGCGCTCTCGCCCTGCCAGCTCGCCCAGCCGATGCTCACGCTGACGTCCAGTGCGTTGACGCTGGCCCGGAGCCTCTCGGTCGTCGCGTCGGCTGTGTCGCCGTCGACATCCGGCAGCAGCGCCAGGAACTCCTCGCCGCCGAGGCGCCCGAGCTGATCCTCGGCGCGCAGTCCGCTGCCCAGGTGTCGCGCGACCGCGGTCAGCACGCGGTCGCCCTCGGCATGCCCGAGCGTGTCGTTGACCGCCTTGAAGTGGTCGACGTCGACGATCGCGATCGTCAGCGGGCGATCGTGGCGACGGGCGCCGCTGACCATGCCGGCCAGCTGCGTGAGGATGAAGCGGCGCGTGGAGAGGCCGGTCAGCGGGTCCTCCAGCAGCATCGACTCGAGCCGCTCGGCCTGGACGATCATCTCCTCCTGGAGGCCCTTGGTGCGCGCCGCGGCGCTCACGCGCGTGAGCAGCTCGCCATCCCGAACCGGCTCGATGAGGATGTCCTGCACGCCGCGGTCGACCGCCTCGCGCGCCTGCTCCACCGACGGGGCGTCCTCGGCGATCAGCAGCACCGCCGTGCGGAAGGCGTTCGCGTCGCGCTTGATCCCCTCGAGCACGCCGGCGCCGACCGACTGGTCGAGCACGGCGACGTCCGGGTCCGTGCCCAGACAGCAGTTCAGGGCTTCGCCGGCACAGTCACACTCGGTCACGTCGTAACCGGCCGCGGCCAGCACATCCCGAACATGACGTCGTTCGCCTGCCCGCCCGTAGGCAACGACAACGCGCATCTGAGACTCGACTACCCGCGTTCTGGCGCCTAAACGCTCGTATATACGTCTACGCCACGATCCGCCGGGTCTCGGCGACGTCGCGGCCCATCTGCTCGATCAGCGTGTCCACGCTCTCGAACCGCCGCTCGCCGCGCAGGCGCTCGAGGAAGTCCAGGCGCAGCTCGCGGTCGTAGATGTCGCGGTCGAAGTCGAGCAGGAACGCTTCCACGAGCAGGCCGCGGCCGGTCTTGAACGTGGGCCGCACGCCGACGTTGACGGCCGCCACGTGGCTCTCCCCGTCGACCTCGGCGCGGCACGCGTAGATCCCGTGGTCGGGCACGACGAGCCGCGGCTCGGGCACGAGGTTGGCGGTCGGGAAGCCGAGCGTGCGCCCGCGCTTGTCGCCGTGGACGATCGGGCCGCGCATGTGGAACGGGGCGCCGAGGAAGCGGGCCGCGACGCCGACGTCGCCGGCCGCCACAAGCCCCCGGATGTGCGTCGACGAGACGATCTCACCGTCCACCTCGACGAGCTCCGCGACGACGGTCTCGAACGCGTCCTGGGAACGCAGCAGCTCGGCGTCGCCGCGCGCGCGGTTGCCGAACCGGAAGTTCTCCCCCACCGACACGCGCTCGGCGCCGAGCTGCTCGACCAGGACATGGTCGATGAACTCCTGTGCCGTCTGGGCGGCGAACGAGCCGTCGAACGGGATCACCACGAGCTCCTCGACGCCGAGCGACGCGATCTGGTCCGCCTTGGCGTCGAGCGAGGTCAGCAGCTTCGGCGCGGAGTCGGGCGCCACCACGGTGCGCGGGTGCGGCTCGAACGTGAGCACGGTGTCCGATCCCCGGATCACCTCGCGGTGCCCGCGGTGCACACCGTCGAACTCGCCGACGGCGAGCTTGCGGGGGCGGTGCTGCACATCGGGGAGCCAGGTGATCTGCATCAGATGGTCGGGCGTGCGGCCCGCGCGGCGGCATGGTCGTGGATCGTGGATGCCGGGCGCCGATCCGGCGCCGCGAGACGCCTCCAGGCGGTCGTGTGGGTCGTGCGGCCGGCCATCTAGCCGCGGAAGCCTACGACGGGTTTCAGGCTGCCGCCGGGTCGTGGCTCGGCGACGGCGATCAGGCCGGCGTCGTCGCGCAGGCGGACGGGCCCCTCCGCGGTGCCTTCGACCGCGACGCCGTGACCGGCGCGGCGGGCGTCGTCGCCGGCGAGGTCGACCGCGGGCAGGAAGTCGAGCGCGTCGTCGAGCCCAACCAGCCGCTCCGGGTCGGCGTCGGCGACGTCGAACGCGCCGATGTGGGTGCGCCGCAGCTCGAGGCAGTACGCGTCGCCGAGGTCGGCGACCAGCGACCGCACATACGTGCCGGACGAGCACTCGATCACCAGTCCCGCGCGCTCGCCGTCGCGCCACAGCAGGTCGAACCGCCGTACCTCGACGTCGCGCTCGGCGAGCTCGACCGACTCGCCGCGGCGCGCGAGCGTGTACGCCCGCTGGCCGCCGACCTTCACGGCCGAGTACGCCGGCGGGCGCTGACGCAGGTGGCCGGTGGGCAGCAGCAGCGGCTCGTCGGGCGTGCGCCCGGCGGCGATCTCCCCTTCGGTGTCGCCGGTCGTGGACGTCCAGCCGAGCCGGGCGACGGTCTCATAGCGCTTGGGCAGCGCCATCAGGAACCGCTGCGCGCGCGTCGCGCGGCCGACGAGCACGAGCAGCAGCCCCGTGGCGAACGGGTCGAGCGTGCCGGCGTGGCCGACCTTCACGCCGCGGCCGAGGCGCCGGCGCTGCTCGGCCACGACGTCATGCGAGGTCACGCCGGCCGGCTTGTCGACGAGGAGGACGCCGTCGCTCAAGGGTCTGTCCGGGACGATCCGGCCCGCCCAGGAGCGTCGTGGACCGAGCCGGGCGCCGCACAAATCCCGAAGGGAATACGAACGTATTTCCGAGGGTTTGGGTGGCGATCCGGCGACGTGTCCACGGCGGTCCTGGTCGTGACGGGTTCCTGGACAGGCCCTAAAGCTGCTCGGCCAGAGCGTCGCGCAGGAACCGCACGAGCTCCGGGAAGTCCAGGTCCGTCGAGAAGCCGGCCGCGCGGCGGTGGCCGCCGCCGCCCTGCGCGCGGGCGATGCGTGAGACGTCGATGCGGTCGTCGGTCGCCCGCAGGGACACCTTGCGCTTCGCGGAGCCGTTCCCGAGCAGGTCGCGGATCAGCCCGGCGACCGCGGTGCCCTCGACCGAGCGCAGGTGGTCGACCACGCCCTCGGAGTAGCTCTCGTCGGCACCGGTCGACTGGTAGTCCTCGAGCGTGAGGTGGGTGACGGTGAGCAGCCCGCCGTCGTAGCGCTGCACGTTCGTCAGGCCGCGCGCCAGCAGCTCGAGCTTGCCCTGCGGGATCTCCTCGTACAGCCGCCGGTAGATCGCGTGGACGTCGATCCCGCCGTCGATCAGCTCCGCCGCCATCTCGTGCGCTCGCGACCCGGTGTTCTCGTACATGAAGCGGCCGGTGTCGGTCACGACGCCCACGTACAGCGCCTCCGCGATCCGCTGCGTCGCCTCCACGCCGAGGCCCTTCATCAGGTCCCACACCATCTCCGCCGTGCACGACGCGTGCGGCTCGACGTGGTTGAGCGTCCCGAAGTGCGTGTTGTCGTGATGGTGGTCGACGTTGAGGATGCAGCGTCCCTCGCCGTCCAGCGCGGCCGCCGGCGTGCGGTCGATGTTGCCGCAGTCCAGGAACACCATCACGCGCTCCCCGAGGTCAGCGGGCGGCTCGGTGACGAGTCCGTCGAGCTCGATGAACCGGTACTCGTACGGCAGCGGGAACTCGTCCGCGGTCAGGAACGCCACCGCGTCCTTGCCGAGCGCGGCGAGCACCTGCTGCATCGCGGCGAGCGAGCCGACCGCGTCGCCGTCCGGGCGCTCGTGCGTGGTCAGGAGGAACTTGTCGTTGTCGCGCAGCACGGCGATCGCCTGGTCGCGCGTCGAGCGTAGGCCGTTGTCCGACATCACTCCGGCTCCGCCTCGCGATCGAGCAGCTCCTGGATCCGCTGCCCCCGGTCGGCCGTGTCGTCGTAGACGAACTCGAGCGTCGGCGTGTGCTTCAGCCGCAGCTCCTCGGCGACGCGGCGCTGGAGATAGCCGTGCGCAGAGCGCAGCCCGTCGAGCGAGCGCCGACGAACCGCGTCGGCGCCGAGCACCGAGACGTACACCCGCGCCTGACGCAGGTCTGTGGTTGTCTGGACTGCAGTCACTGTGACGAATCCGACCCTGGGATCCTTGAGCTCGGAGGTGATCGCGGCGGAGAGAACCTCCCTCATGGCCTCGTCCACGCGACGCATCCGGTCGGCGGTCATCGTAGTGACTCCAGGTCACTCCATGACGCCACGCGCCGTTCGACGCGCACGCCCTGCGGAAAGCGCCCGTCGAGCATCCGGCAGACGTTGTCGGCGGCCTCGTCGCAACGGCCCGGCGAGCCGCCTGTGATCGCCACCGCGAGCGTCGACCGCTGCCACGTGTCCTGGTAGGCGACCTCGGCCACCGACGCGCCGCAGCGCTCGCGCAGGCGCGCCTTGACGCTGTTGAGCTCGGCGCGCTTGCCCTTCAGCGACGCGACGTCCGGGAAGTGCAGATGGACGCGCATGAGGACGACGAACGCAGGCTCCTCCATGGCGGTGACGGGCGGGAGGGTCGGAACCCGCTAGGAGAGCGTGCGCTCGACCTGCCGGGTCTCGTAGACCTCGAGCAGGTCGCCTTCCTTGACGTCCGCAAAGTTGTTGAGCACGATGCCGCACTCGAAACCGGCGGCGACCTCGCGGACGTCGTCCTGGACGCGCCGCAGCGAGGCGATCTCGCCGTCGTAGACGACCGCGCCGTCGCGCACCAGGCGCACCTTCGCGCCGCGCGTGACCTTGCCGTCGGTGACGTACGAGCCGGCGATCGTGCCGACCTTCGAGGCGCGGAAGATCGCGCGGATCTCCACGTTGCCGACCGTCTCCTCGACCTCGTCCGGCACGAGCATGCCCTGCATCGCGTCGCGGAGCTCCTCGAACGCGCGGTAGATCACCGAGTAGGTGCGGATCTCGACACCCTCGCGGTCGGCGAGCTGCGCGGCCTCACCGACGGGGCGCACGTTGAAGCCGAGCACGACGGCGTCGGACGCGGCGGCGAGGTTGACGTCGGACTCCGTGATGCCGCCGACGCCGGAGCGCACGACGGTCACCTGGACGTCGCTCTGCGGCAGCTTGGCGATCTCGTCCTCGAACGCCTCGAGCGAGCCCGACACGTCCGCCTTCAGCACGAGCGCGAGCTCCTGGAGCTCCTGCGCGCGGTACTGGTCGAAGATCGTCTCGAGCGACACCTTGCGGCCGCCGCGGCGGGCCTGCTGCTCGAGCTTGAGGCGCGTCGCGCGCTCGCCCGCGAGCGACCGGGCCCGGCGGTCGTTCTCGACCACGCGCACGTACTCGCCGGCCTCCGGCACCGAGTCGAACCCGAGCACCTCGACCGGCTCGGACGGACCGGCCTCCTTGACGCGCTTGCCGGTGTAGTCGTGCATCGCCCGCACGCGGCCCCAGTGTGCGCCCGCGACCAGCGCGTCGCCGATCTTCATCGTCCCGCGCTGCACGAGCACGGTGACGACGGCGCCGCGGCCCGGGTCGAGCCGGGACTCGATCACGACGCCCGACGCCTCGGTGTCCGGGTTGGCCTTGAGCTCCTCGACCTCGGCCAGCAGGAGGATCGACTCGAGCAGGTCGTCGAGGTTCTCGTGGGTCTTGGCCGACACGTCGACGAACATCGTCTCGCCGCCCCACTCCTCCGGCTGGAGGCCGAGCTGCGTCATCTCGGTGCGGACGCGGTCGGGCTGCGCGCCCTCCTTGTCGATCTTGTTGACCGCGACGAGGATCGGCACGTCGGCCGCCTTGGCGTGGTCGACCGCCTCACGCGTCTGCGGCTTCACGCCGTCGTCGGCCGCCACCACGATCACGGCGATGTCGGTCGACTGCGCGCCGCGGGCGCGCATGGCGGTGAACGCCTCGTGGCCGGGCGTGTCGAGGAAGGTGATGATCTTGTCGCCGTGGTGGACCTGGTAGGCGCCGATGTGCTGGGTGATGCCGCCGGCCTCGCCCGCCGCCACCTCGGTCTGCCGGATCGCATCCAGCAGCGACGTCTTGCCGTGGTCGACGTGGCCCATGATCGTGACCACCGGGGCGCGCGGCTCGAGCTCCTCGTCGGTGTCCTCGAACTCCGGCTCGTCGCCGGCCTCGTCGGCCGCGTGGACGATCTCGATCTCCTTGTCGAACTCGTCCGCGAGCACCTGGATCGCGTCGTCCGACAGCGTCTGCGTGAGCGTGGCCATCTCCCCCAGGCTCATCAGCTTCTTGATGATGTCCGGGATCGGGACGCCGAGGTACTCGCCGACGTCCTTGACCGTCGAGCCCGAGTTGACCTTGATGACATCTGCCTTCAGCGACGCGACGTCCTGCGCGGCCGGCTCGACGTAGCTGCCGCGGCGGCGGCGTCCGCCGCGCCGGGGCGGGCGACGGATCGGGCCACCGGGCCCGCCGCCGGGACCGCCGGGGCCACCGGGGCCGCGGCGCGCGGCCTGCGAGTCGATCACGACGCGGCGCACGCCGCCGGTCGCGCCGGGAGCGCGCTCGCCCTGGAGCGACGACCGGGTGGGACGCTGGCGCGGCGTGCCGTCGCCGCCCTCGCCCTCCGGCGGCTTCTTGCCGTCGTCGTCCTTGGGCTTCTGCGCCTCCTGGAGGCGCTGCTGGCGTTCGGCGAGGCGCTGCTTGGCGGTCTCGGACGCCGGCTTGTCGAAGCCCATGCCGGTCTGCTGCGGCGCTGCCTTCGGAGCGTCGGGCTTGCCGTTGGACTCCTTCTTCGGCGGCTTGCCGGTGAGCGCGCGCTCGGCCTCGTGCTCATCCACGGCAGACGCCGACGCCTTGACGTTGAGTCCGTAGGCGTTCAGCTTCGTCATGACCTCCGCGGAGGGCATGTCGTACTGCTTAGCTAGCTCGTGGACGCGCTTTTTGGCCATGTTTCAGTGAAGTCTACGGTGTCGTTTGGGATCGATACGGGCGCCTTGAAGGCGCGAGCGAAGCCGCGCGCGAGCGCAGCGTCGAAGCAGTTGCGTACAGGATGCACCCAGGCCCCACGGCCGGGAAGCCGCGCGTCCGGATCGGGCACAACCCGGCCCTCCACGGTAGCGAAGCGGCGTAGCGCCGCCCGCGGGGCGCGCTCGCCGCATCCCGCGCAACGACGTTGTGGCGTGTGGCCCGTCAGGTCTGGCCGACGACGTCGGTGTCCTTGCCTTCCAGCGCCTGGTGGGTGTCGAGGCCGCAGTAGCGCGAGCTCGGCAGCGCGGCGTTCGGGCACCGGCGGCCGTTCGCGAGGATCGCGTGGCAGCGGCCGCCAACGTCCTCGGCGTCCTCCTCGCCGTACCCGCCCTCGCTCTCCTGCTTGGAGAACTCGGTCTCGGACCGGATGTCGACGCGCCAGCCGGTGAGACGAGCGGCGAGGCGCGCGTTCTGGCCCTCGCGGCCGATCGCCAGCGAGAGCTGGTCGTCGGGCACGATCACGGTCGCCTGCTTGGCCTCGTCGTCGACGAGCACCTCGCGCACGCGCGCCGGGCTGAGCGCCTTCGCGACGAAGCGGGCCGGCTCTTCGTTGTACGGGATGATGTCGATCTTCTCGCCGCGAAGCTCGGATACGACCATGCGGACGCGCGAGCCGCGAGGACCGACGCATGCACCGACCGGGTCGACGCCGTCGGCGTGCGAGACGACCGCGATCTTCGAGCGATAGCCGGGCTCGCGCGCGACGTTGGTGATCTCCACCAGCCCGTCGGCGATCTCCGGCACCTCGAGCTCGAACAGCTTCTTGATCAGCTCGGGGTCGCGGCGCGAGACGATGATGCTCGGACCGCGGGTGGAGGACGAGACCTCCTTGATGACCGCCTTGATCCGCTGCGAGTGGTCGTAGCGCTCGCCGTCGACCTGCTCGGACTTGGGCAGCAGCGCCTCGACGCGCTCGCGCAGCTGCACGAGCGTGTAGCGCGAGTCGGACTGCTGGACGATGCCGGTGATCAGCTCGCCGACGCGATCGCGGTACTCCTCGAACATCATGTCCCGCTCGGCCTCGCGGATCCGCTGGAGGATCACCTGCTTGGCGGTCTGCGCGGCGATCCGGCCGAAGTCGTGCGGCGTGACGTCGCGGGTGTCGATCTGGTCCTCGAACTCGGCCAGGCGCGCGGGGTCGATGTCCGGCGCCTCGGGAATGATCACCTCGCCGGTCTCGGGGTCCACGCGACGCTCCTCGAGCGTCGCCGCCTCCTCGGCCTCGTCGAGCAGCTGCTCCTCGAGGTCGGGCGGCAGCAGAAGCTCGTCGACGCGGAAGTCGCCGTTCTCGCGATCCATCCGCACGCGGGCATAGCGCGCCGCTCCGGGCTGCTTCTTGTAGGCCGAGAGGAGCGCGTCCTCGAGAGCGAGCATGAGCTTCTCCTCGGAGATGCCCTTCTCGCGACCCAGCACGCGGACGGCATCGACGATCTCTTGCGACATGCTGCTCAGTCCCCCAGCAGGTTGGATCGATGGATGTCGGCGTAGGCGATCGAGACGACGCCGGTCTCGGCCGCCACCGTCACGCCGTCGTCGCCGGCGTCGAGGAGCTCGCCGGTGAACGAGCGCCGGCCGTCGTGGTCGCCGCGGGTGCGCACGCGCGCGCGATGGCCGAGGAAGCGCCGGAAGTGCTCGGGCTTCGTCAGCGGGCGCTCGGTGCCCGGCGAGGAGACCTCGAGCGCGTACTTCTCGCGCAGCTCCGGCAGGGCTCTCGTGACCCGCTCGCAGAGAGCGAGCGTCACGCCTTCGGGATGGTCGATGAAGAGCCGGACCAGGCGACCGCCGGAAACCTCGGCGAGCAGCACCTCGACGTCCGGCTCCACCTCGGAGAGCCGGGCCTCGATGTCTGCCTGGATCGCGCTCATGTAAGAAGTCACCCAATCTATGAAAAAAGCGGGCGAGCGCCCGCTTTCTTGGCCGTGCGGCCACGAAAAAGCTGTGCGCGTGTTATAGCACTCACGCGGCCTACGCCGCCTTCGCAGCACGCTCCCTGTAGATGCGATAGTCGCGGCGCTCGGGGCGCAACTGGGCGGCCAGCGCGAGCGGCTTGCGAGCCTCCGCCGGGCGCCCCAGCTCCATCAGCGCGCGGCCGAGGCAGAACAGCGCGTAGTCGTTCGTCGGGGCGCGCTCGACGACGGCCTCGAACTCCACGCGCGCCTGCTCGAACTGGCGCGAGCGGAAGTACGCGCGGCCGAGCGCTTCGCGGATCGAGGTCTTCTCCGGCTCGAGGCCCGCCGCCTTCGAGAGCGGTACCGCGGCCTGGTGGAACTCGCCTGCCTCCAAGAGCTCCGTGCCGCGCTTGAAGAGGTCGTACACGTCCTCCATATGTACGTCCGAGTGTAGGCGCTAATGGGCCCGCGGGGGCAGCGCCCACCACGCCCGCAGGCGACCGGCGATGCCGCCTCCGCGGGACAGCTCGGCGCGCAGGCCGCGCCGCTGTGAGGGTGTCGGAGCGCCGCCTCCGCCGCCGTAGCGCAGCTCGCGCACGGCGCGCACGTAGCCGGCCGCCGTGGGGCTGCGGGCGAAGCGCTGCTCGAGCGAGGCGAGGGTCGCCCCCGGGCCTGGATGGCGACGGGTCCGGCGCAGCGCACGCTCGAGCTCGGCGAGCACGATCGCGGGCGGCGGCGTGGACGCGCGGCGGCGGCGCCGGCGGAAGAGCACGAACCCCGCGACCGCGAGCGCGACCGCTCCGATGCCCGCGAACGCGATCCAGCCCCACGACGTGCCCTCCTCGGCGGCGAGCCCGCGCCGGCCGGGGTCCGACGGCGCGTCGCCGCCGAGGCTCGGCGGGCCGATGCTGCCAACCGGGGCGTCGTCCGCGCCCGCCTCGTTCGGCTGCGAGCGCGGCGGTGCGGCGGCGGGCGTCGGGTCGAAGGTCACCCAGCCGATGTCGTTGTACCAGACCTCAACCCACGAGTGAGCGTCGAGGTCGCGAACCACGTACTCGCGCGTCTTGGCGTCCAGCGAGCCGGACGTGAAGCCGGTCACGACGCGTGCGGGCACGCCGCCCATGCGCAGCAGCAGCGCCATCGCGCCGGAGTACTGCTGGCAGTAGCCGCTCTTGGCGTCGAACAGGAAGCCCTCGAGGTCGTACGCCGAGCGCGGCGGGGTCTCGGTGTACGTGAAGCCGCGCCGCAGGTACGACAGCACCGCCTGCACGAAGTCCTCCTGGGTCCCCGCGGCGCCCTCCAGTTGCTGCGCGAGCGCCCAGCTGCGCCGGTACGGGCCGTTCCGCAACGCCCGCAGCGACACCGCGGGCGGGGCTGCCTGCGGGTTGCCGTCGAGGCGTCCCTGCACCGGGTTGAAGTTGTCGCCGAACATCGGGAACTGGAACTCGAACTCGGGCGCCCCGCTCTGCCCGATCGAGGTCCCGCTGCCGGACAGCATCAGCTCGCGGAACCGTGCGAGATCGGCGCGCGCGCCGGGCGATCCGGCGTTCCGGCGCTGCTCCTCGTTCGTCTGCGGCGTGTAGACGATCGCGGTGTAGGCGTCGCCGCGGCGCAGCTCGCGGTTGGAGGTGAAGGTCCCGTCGCCGCGCGGGGTCTCCCGCATCGTCGGGGAGTCGACGGAGTCGGCGAAGCCCGCGGTCACGAAGGCGCGGCTGGTGAGGTTGCGGATCGTGACCTTGATCTCCTGGGTGCCGTCGCGGAGCGCCTCCACGTCCTCCGGCGTGCCCGGGTCCTCGCTCTCGCTGTCGATCTGGACCCAGTGGACCCCGTCGAAGCCGTCGAGGTTCGCGGCCTTCCAGTACGCCGGTCGCCGGTTGGCGCGCACGCGCAGCAGCTCACGGCCGTCGCGCGGCCAGTCGAGCGGCCCGTACTCGTGGTTCCAGCTGAACTCGGTCGTCCGCGCCGAGGCGGCGCCGAGCGCCCACGTCTCGTAGTCCCACCACGGGGTGTCGCGATCGAGTGCCGGCGCCAGCATCAGCGCCAGCACCGCCACGCCCGCCGCCACCAGCCCGGCGTTGCTCGCGTCGCCGACCCGCAGCTTCTCGAGCCGCATGAACGCGAGCACGAGCAGGGCGAGCGCCGCGCCGCGCAGGAACTCGTTCTCGAAGTCCAGCGCCACGGCGGGGATCGCGTACAGCGCGACGAGCAGGCCGAGCGCGACCGCCGGGAAGCCGGTGCGTCCCTGCCGTGGCCAGAACGCCACGACGGCGGCGACCGTGACCAGCATCGTGCCTCCGAGCGGGATCACGGTGCGCGTCCACTCGTCGACGCCGCGGTAGGGCACGCGGACGCCCGGCAGCGACTCGATGCCGCGGCCGATGCCCGAGCTCAGGTCGCCGAAGCGGTCGGGTCGCAGCAACTCGTCGGGGACACCGCCGCCGAGCAGGGCGAGCGCGATGGCCAGGACCGTCACGGCCACGGCGGCACCCTGGCGGGCGCGCGGGCGGGACGGGAAGTGGCGGGCGACGAGGAGCAGGCCCACCATCGCCACGATCCCGGCGCCGAGCGCGTACAGCGCGCGGTCCGGTTCGGGCGGGTCGAGCAGCACCATCCAGTGCAGCGCCCCGAAGGCGGCCAGCGCCACGAACGCCAGCCCGCGCGCCGTCGGCACCGGCAGCGTCGGGTCGCTCGGCAGCGAGCGCTTGGCTTCGGCGGCGGCGCCCGCCGTCATCCAGCGACCGCCTGCATCGCGGCAGCGGAGCCGCTGCGCGTGGTCAGGAAGCCCTGGCAGCCGGACACCTCGAACACCGGGCGGCGGTTCGGAAGCGAGCCGGGGATCACGATGATGCAGCCGCCGGGCGTGCGGCCGAGCCCGCGCGGCGGGCGGTCGATCACCCGCGCCGCGACCAGCACCACGAGGCCGCGGCGGTTCTGCGCCGCCACCAGCGACGGGCCGGTCGCATCGTCCATCAGCGCCAGCCGCACGTGCGCCGCCGGCCACGCCATCAGGTCCTTCTCGACCACATGCGCGCGCCGGTCGCCGGGCAGCAGCAGCGAGCAGCCGCTCCGGCGGGCGAAGTGCACGCACAGCGAGGCGGCGGCGCGGACGGCGTCGTCGAGCGCATCCTGTGAGGCGGGCGAGCGCGGGTCGAGCACCACCAGCGGCCGCGAGTCGGCCTCCGAGATCAGCTTGCGCTCCATCATGCCGTGGCCGCGCGCGACCGACGGCCAGTGGATGCGCGAGGCGGGCGAGCCGGGCTGATGCTCGCGCAGGCCGTCGAGCTCGGTCTCGGCCGCGGCGATCAGGGCCATCCGCGCGTGCGCGGGCGTGGCGTCGCCGCCGCCGGCGATGGCGCGCACGGGCAGCACGCGCGGGAGCACCAGGATCTCGTCGCCGGTGGCGCCGGTGACGACGCGCTGGGCGAGGCCGAACGGGTCGCGCAGCACGAGCGCAGGTGGTGCGAGCCGGCGGCGGCCGCGGCGGCCGAACACCACCTCGACGCGCACGCGCGCGGTCCGGCGGCCGGCGCGGAAGCGCACGGGCTCGGGCAGCAGCGGCTCGTCGATCCAGCCGGGCGGCAGCGGCAGCCGCCCCGAGGACGCGCGGATGCGGACCTCCAGCGGTTGCTCCTCGAGCACGCTGCGCGCGCCCAGCTCGCGGCGCACCGAGGCGCCCCACGAGCCGGCGCCGATCCAGCCCGCCGCGCCGAGCCCGAGCAGCGCGAGCGCCGAGCCGGTGACGTACAGCGGCTCGGCGTCGAACGTGCCCGCGACGATCAGGAGCAGGAGCCCGAGCGCCGCGCACCCGAACGCCGAGCGCATCGCGCTAGAGGGCCGGCGTGGCCGCGATCGCGTCGGCCACGATCGTGCCGCGCTCCACGCCCGCCGCCTCGGGCACGAGCATCAGGCGGTGTGCGAGCACGGTCTCGGCGAGGCCCTGCACGTCGTCCGGGAGCGCGTGGTCGCGACCCTGGACGAGCGCGCGCGCCTTCGCCGCCCGCAACAGCATCAGGCCGGCACGCGGCGAGGCGCCCAGCTCGACGCGGCTGTCGGCGCGCGTGTGACGCATGAGGGCGACGATGTAGTCGCGCAGCGCGCGTGAGGCGTGCACGCGGTGGGCGGTCTCGACGGCGTCGACGACCTCGGCGCGGTCGGTCACGGGCTCGAGGTCGAGCACGCGGTCGCGCGACTCGTGGCCGGCCAGCATGCCCGCCTCCTCCTCGGCGTTCGGGTAGCCGAGCGAGACGCGGATCATGAAGCGGTCGACCTGCGCCTCGGGCAGCGGATAGGTGCCCTCGTACTCGACCGGGTTCTGGGTCGCGAACACCATGAACGGGCGGGCGAGCTCGTGCGACGTCGCGTCGACGGTCACCTGCCGCTCCTGCATGCACTCGAGCAGCCCGGACTGCGTCTTCGGCGAGGCGCGGTTGATCTCGTCGACGATCACGACGTTGGCGAAGATCGGGCCGGGCCGGAACTCGAAGCGCAGCTCGCGCTGGTTGTAGACGTTCGTGCCCACGATGTCAGCCGGCAGCAGGTCCGCCGTGCACTGGACGCGCGCGAACGCGCAGTCGATCGAGCGCGAGACCGCGCGCGCGAGCGCCGTCTTGCCGACGCCGGGGTAGTCCTCGACGAGGATGTGGCCCTCGGCGAGCAGCGCGACGATCACGTTCTCGAGCACGTCGTCGGTGACCTTCACGGCCTTCCGGACGTTGTCGGCGATCCGGCGGGCCAGCAACACCGCCGCCTCCACCTCGTGCGGGGCGACGGTCTCAGCCTCGGGCGTGGGCTCCACGGGTTCCATTCAGCGCGGCACCTTCATGTCGGAAGATGAACGGCGGCTCAAGACCGCGTCCAGGATGGCGGTTGCGACCTCGGCCTTCGAGGCGCGCGGGACGTGACGCTCGGAGTCCTGCGTCACGATCGTAACCTCGTTCTGCGCGGAGTCGAAGCCGATGCCCGGGGCACCGATGTCGTTCACCACGACGGCGTCGAGGTCCTTGCGGGCGAGCTTGGCGCGCCCGTACGCGATCGCCCCCTCGCCGTGCTCGGCGGCGAAGCCGACCAGCAGCTGGCCAGGGCGGCGACGGGCGGCGAGCGTGGCGAGCACATCCGGTGTACGCACCAGGTGCAGCGCGAGTTCCCCCGTCTCGTCCTTTTTGAGCTTGCCGGCGTGCTCGGCGTCGGGCCGGTAGTCGGCGACGGCGGCGGCCATCAGGAGCACGTCCGCGGCGTCGAACCGCTCCTCGCACGCCGCGGCCAGCTCGGCGGCGGTGCGCACGTCGACGTACTCGATCCCCGAGCGCCGCGGCAGCGCGACGTTGGCGGCGACGACGGTCACCTCGGCGCCGCGGCGCGCGGCCTCCTCGGCGAGCGCGAACCCCATCCGCCCGGAGGACCGGTTGCCGACGTAGCGCACGGCGTCGATCGGCTCGCGCGTGCCGCCCGCAGTCACCAGGACCTTCAGCCCGTCGAGCTCGCCGCCGGCCCGCAGCGCGGCCTCGAACGCCGCCAGCAGCTCGGGCGGCTCGGGCAGCCGTCCCGTCCCCCACTCCCCCAGCGACGCGAGCGAGCCGGTGCCCGGTTCGAGCACGGTCACACCGCGCTCGCGCAGGCGGTTGATGTTCTCCTGGGTGGTGGCGTGCTCGTACATCGCGCCATTCATGGCCGGAGCGACGATCAGCGGTCGCCGGCAGGCAAGCGCGGCGGCGGTCAGCAGGTTGTCCGCGTGGCCGCCCGCGAGCTTGGCGATCGTGTTCGCCGACGCGGGAGCGATCAGGAACGCGTCGGCGCGCTCGACCAGCTCGAGGTGCGACAGCGGCGCGTGGGCGGGCGCCGGGTCGCCGGGGAAGGCGCCGCGCAGCGGGTCCGGCTCCCACTCGGTGACGAGCACGGGCGCGCCCGTGATCCCGGCGAACGACGCGGTCCCCACGAAGCGCGTGGACGCCTCCGTCTGGATCACGCGGACGGCGTGGCCGCCCTTGATCGCGAGGCGTGCCAGCTCAAGCGCCTTGTAGGCGGCGATGCCGCCACTGACGCCGAGCAGGAGGCGCGCCATCGGTCGCGGTCTTTCGCCTTCAGCCGCGGTAGCGGTACTTGATCTTGCCGCTCGCCACCTCTTCGAGGGCGATCGTGAGGTAGTTCTTTGACCCGGTGTCCACCATCGGGGGCGGGAACTCCTCGAACGTGCCCTCGCCGAGGTTGTGGTAGTACGAGTTGATCTGGCGCGCGCGCTTGGCGGCCACGATCACGCTCGCGTATGGCGAGTCCACATGCTGCAGCAGTCGATCGACGCGCGGTGAGATCAAAGGGGTTCCTCCGTCGGATTCGTCGCACCTGATCCTAGCGCCGCGCGGACAACCTCCTCCAAAGCGACCACCGCGTCGTCCAGCCGGTCGTTGACGACGACGTGCTGGAACTCGCGCCGCGCCTTCAGTTCCTCGGCCGCTGTCGCGAGCCGCCGCTCGACGTCCGCCGTCGAGTCCGTGCCGCGCCCGATCAAGCGCGTACGCAGTGCCTCCTCGGACGGCGGCGCGACGAAGATCCGGACCGCCTCGGGCATCGTCTCGGCGACCTGGCGAGCGCCCTGCACCTCGATCTCCAGGACCACCGGGGCGCCGCGAGCGAGGCGCTGGTCGAGGTCCGAGCGCAGGGTGCCGTAGCGGCGGCCCGAGTAGCCGGCGTGCTCGACGAACTCGCCGTTCGCGACCCGGCGGTCGAAGTCCGCCTCGTCGAGGAAGTGGTAGTCGACCCCCTGGGTCTCCCCCAGCCGCGGCTTGCGCGTGGTCGCGGACACGGACAGCTCGAGCTCGGGCAGCCGCTCGAGCAGCGTGCGGATCAGCGTCCCCTTGCCGACCCCTGATGGGCCGGTGATGACGAACACCCTGGCCACTAGCGACGCAGCATGGAAACCAGCTCGGTGCGCTGGCGCTGCGAGAGGCCCCCGATGGTCTTCGAGGGCGAGATCCGGCACTGCTGCAGGACCTTGTTGACCTTCACGCGACCGTACTTCGGGACCGCCAGCAGCATGTCGAAGACCTTGGCCGTCTCGACGAACTCCGGCGGCTCGAGCAGGAGGTCATGGATGCTTTGACGCCCGGCCTTGAGATCGCGCTTGAGCTGGGCACGCCGGGTGCGGATCTCGTTGGCTCGCTGGAGGGCCTCCATGCGCTGATGGAGAGAGCGCTCAGGTGCGGCCACAGTGGGTTTGACGGGCGTCTTGGTCGCTGGTGGCATCGGCGGCGAGTCTACATCCGTTCTGGCGCTGGACAAGCGGTTGGGCACGAATTCGCCTCGACCTCTAGTTGAGGTGAAGCCGCGTGCAGGGGAGTTGACGGTAACACGTGGCTTTGCAGGACTTTTGGCCAGTGTCTCCGCTAGGCACGCGAAGCTAGCGCGGCGGGGGCCGCGTTTGCAGGGAATCCTTCCTTGAACCTGGACGCCTCGGCTGCGATGAGCCGAGCGGCCAGCGGGTTTCGGAACGATTCAGTGCCCACTCCGACCAGATCGGCGCCCGCTTCCCGAAGGTCGTGCGCGTGGGCAGCGGACTGTACTCCTCCCATGCCGACGATGGGGAGCTCGACGCGGCCGCGCACCTCGCGAACCTGACTCAGCGCGATCGCGCGGACTGCCGGACCGGACACGCCGCCGGTGCCGCCGCCGAGCCATGGCTCGCCGGGTCGATCCGGATGCATCGCCATCCCGCGCAGCGTGTTGATCAGCGACACCGCGTCGGCCCCGTGCGCCTCGGCGGCCGCCGCGACGTCGGCGGGCGACGCGCAGTTGGGCGTGAGCTTCACGATCAGCGGCTTCTCCGTCAGCGGGCGCACGACGTCGAGCAGCCCCGCGAGCTCGGCCGGGTCGGCGCCCATGACCAGCCCGGTCTTCACGTTCGGGCAGGACACGTTGAGCTCGAGCGCGGCGACCTCGTCGCGCTCGGCGAAGGCGGCGACGAGCCGCCCGACGTCCTCGCTCGTCGAGCCCATCACGTTCACGATCAGCGGAACCGGCAGCTCGGCGAGCCGCGGGAGGTCCTCACGCAGGTATCCCTCGAGCCCCTTGTTCGGCAGCCCGATCGAGTTGATCATGCCGCCGGGCTGCTCCCACAGGCGCGGCGGCGGGTTGCCCTGGCGCGGGGCGAGCGTGACGGTCTTGGAGACGAACGCGGCGAACGGGAACCGCTCGTACAGCGCATCGCCGAACGCGCGGTGCGCGGCGATCGCGTCGAACGTGCCGGAGCCGTTGACGATCCGGTGCTCGAGTGGGATGCCGCAGAACTCGATCACAGCTCGTCCACGTCGATCACCGGGCCGTCGACGCACAGGCGCACGTAGCCGCGCCTGGTGGGGACGACGCACCCGAAGCACGCGCCGTAGCCGCACGCCATGCCCGACTCCATCGCGAGCTGGCCGGGCACGTTCTCGCGTTTGCAGATCGCCGCGACGGCGTCGAGCATCGGCGGCGGGCCGCAGGCATAGAGCTCGGCGCGGGGATCGCAGCCGAGCTCGGCCTCGAGCAGCTTGGTGACGAGGCCGTGGTAGCCCTTCGAGCCGTCGTCGGTGGCGATCCGCGCGCCCGGGATCAGCGCCGCGCCCTCGGCGTGGGCGGCGTCGCGGAAGCCGAGCAGCGTGAGCGCCGCGGCGCCCAGCGCGTCGCCCCAGATCGCCAGCGGCGCGATCCCGACGCCGCCGCCGACGAGGATCGGCCGGCGCCCGTCGCGGGGGCGGGCGAAGCCGCGGCCGAGCGGGCCGAGCAGGTGGAGCGTGTCGCCTTCCGTGAGCTCCGCGAGCCGGCGGGTGCCGGGGCCGACGTCCTCGAGCAGGAAGTCGAGCGTGCCGTCGTCGTGGGCGCGGAGCACGCTGAACGCACGCGGCAGGAACGGGCGCTCGTCCTCGCCGCCGCCCCAGCGCTCGGCCG
The DNA here is from genome assembly GCA_963806395.1 of uncultured Solirubrobacteraceae bacterium. Lineage (GTDB taxonomy): Bacteria > Actinomycetota > Thermoleophilia > Solirubrobacterales > Solirubrobacteraceae > DASSUW01. The sequence goes on from CAWDYI010000003.1 coordinate 416,641, forward strand.
CCGTGAGCATGTAGAACTGGCCGGGGTCGGGGCGTGGGCCTTCGGGGTCGTGGGCGGTGAGGACCGTGTACGGGCCGTAGTCCCGCCGTGACACCAGCTCGGTGGGGCGGCGAGCGAACGGCGCGAGTGTTCTGCCGTCGTCGACCGCAGCCACCCCGCTCACGCCCGCACTCCTCTCAATGCGGGTGTTCCGTTCCGGCCCGCGTGCAGGTCCTGGAGCGACACCACCTCGGGCTCGCCGTGGCGCCCCGCCGAGATCGCGCGCGTGGCCGCCATCCCGCCGGCGATCGTGGTGATGCACGGGATCCCGCGCGAGACCGCGGCGCGGCGGATCTCGTAGCCGTCGGCGCGTGCGGCCGTGCCGGTGGGCGTGTTGATGACAAGGTCCACGTCGCCGTTCTCGATCCAGTCGACGACGTGCGGAGAGCCCTCGCCGACCTTGTTCAGGCGCTCGACCGGGATCCCCATGCCCGTGATCGACGCGGCCGTGCCGCGCGTGGCGACGATCCGGAAGCCGAGGTCGTGCAGCTGCGCGGCGATCCCCATCACGGCCGACTTGTCGGTGTCCGTGACCGTCAGGAACACCGTGCCCGACGCCGGCAGCCGCGCGCCGGCGGCGGCCTGCGCCTTCGCGAAGGCGGCCGGGAAGTCGGCGGCCACGCCCATCACCTCGCCGGTCGAGCGCATCTCCGGCCCGAGCAGCGCGTCGGCGCCGGCGAAGCGGTCGAACGGGAGCACCGCCTCCTTGACCGAGACATGGTCGCCGCCCGGATCGTCGGGTAGCGCGAGCGACGACAGCCGCTCGCCGAGCATCACGCGGCAGGCGAGCTTGGCCAGCGGCAGCCCGGTCGCCTTGGAGACGAACGGGACCGTGCGCGAGGCTCGCGGGTTCGCCTCGATCACGTACAGGTCGTCTCCGAGCACGCCGTACTGCACGTTGATCAGCCCGACCGTGCCGAGCGCGAGCGCGATCCGGCGCGTCGCCTCGCGGATCTCCCCCAGCATCTCCGCGCCGAGCGAGTGCGGCGGGAGCACGCACGCCGAGTCACCGGAGTGGATGCCGGCCTCCTCGACGTGCTGCATGATCCCGCCGATCCACACGTCCTCGCCGTCGCAGATCGCGTCGACGTCGACCTCGATCGCGTTCTCGAGGAAGCGGTCGAGGAAGAACTCGCGGCCGTTGCCGTTCGTGCGGCGCAGGTAGTCGCGCAGGCCGTCGAGGTCGTAGACGATCTCCATCGCCCGCCCGCCGAGCACGTAGCTCGGCCGCACGAGCACCGGCCAGCCGATGCCCGGCGCCGCGGCCAGCGCCTCCTCGGCCGAGTGCGCGGTGGCGTACGGCGGAGCGCTCAGGCCCATCTCGCGCAGCAGGCCGCCGAACCGGCCGCGGTCCTCGGCGAGGTCGATCGCCTCCGGCTGCGTGCCGAGCAGCGGCACGCCCGCCGCCTCCAGCCCGGCGGCGAGCTTGAGCGGGGTCTGGCCCCCGAACTGCACGATCACGCCTTCGGGCTTCTCGACCTCGACGATCGCCAGCACGTCCTCGAGCGTCAGCGGCTCGAAGTACAGCCGGTCAGACGTGTCGTAGTCGGTCGAGACGGTCTCGGGGTTGCAGTTGACCATCACGGCGTCGCGGCCGGACTCGCGCACGGTCATCGCCGCGTGCACGCAGCAGTAGTCGAACTCGATCCCCTGCCCGATCCGGTTCGGGCCCGAGCCGAGGATCATCACGCTCGGCCGGTCGCCGCGGACGATCTCCGTGCGCACCGGCGGCCGTTCCCAGGCCGAGTAGAAGTACGGCGTCTCGGCCGCGAACTCGGCCGCGCAGGTGTCGACCGCGCGGTAGGTGCGCTCGCCGTCGAAGGCGTCGCCGAGCGAGGCGAGCTGACGCAGGAACCACAGGTCGATCCCGGTTCGGGCGCGGATCTCTTCGACCGCGACGCCACGCGCGAGCAGCTCGAGGATCAGGTCGTACCGGTCGGCGGACGGCCGCTCGATCCGCGCGAGCAGGTCGCCGGAGAGATCGGCCTCGGCGTCCAGCTCGCGCGAGCGCATCGCCTTCGCGAACGCCTGCCGGAACGTGCGCCCGATCGCCATCGCCTCGCCGACCGACTTCATGTGCGTCGACAGGTCGGAGTCGACGCCGGGGAACTTCTCGAACGCGAACCGCGGCCACTTCACGACCGCGTAGTCGACGACCGGCTCGAACGAGGCCGGCGTGGCGCGCGTGATGTCGTTGGGGATCTCGTCGAGCCGGTAACCGACCGCCAGCCGCGCCGCGATCTTGGCGATCGGGAAGCCGGTCGCCTTCGACGCGAGCGCCGACGAGCGCGACACGCGCGGGTTCATCTCGATCACCACCACCTCGTCGGTGGCGGGGTTGACCGCGAACTGCACGTTCGACCCGCCGGTCTCGACGCCGACCGCGCGGATCACGGCGATCGCCTGGTCGCGCAGCAGCTGGTACTGGCGGTCGGTGAGCGTCTGCTGCGGCGCGACGGTCACCGAGTCGCCGGTGTGGACGCCCATCGGGTCGACGTTCTCGATCGAGCAGACGATCACGACGTTGTCCGCCCCGTCGCGCATCACCTCGAGCTCGAACTCGCCCCAGCCGATCACCGACTCGTCGATCAGCACCTGGCCGATCGGTGACGCGGCCAGGCCGCCCTCGACGATCCGCGCGAAGTCCTCCTCGGTGCGGGCGATCCCGCCGCCGCGGCCGCCGAGCGTGAACGCCGGCCGGATGATCAGCGGCAGCCCGAACGCGTCGAGCGCGGCGCGGGCCTCGGTGGAGGCTCGTGGCGATCGTGTTTCGCGCGGTCCGCAGGCCGGCCGCGCGCATCGTCTGGTCGAACAGCTCGCGGTCCTCGGCGCGACAGATCGCGTCGTACGTCGCGCCGATCAGCTCGACGCCGTAGTGCTCCAGCGTGCCGTCCTCGTGCAGCGTCTTGGCGAGGTTGAGTGCGGTCTGGCCGCCGAGCGTCGGCAGCAGCGCGTCCGGCCGCTCGCGCTCGATCACCTGCGTGACCGGGCCGGGCAGCAGCGGCTCCACGTAGGTCGCGGTGGCGAACTCCGGGTCGGTCATGATCGTCGCCGGGTTGGAGTTCACGAGCACGACCTCGTAGCCCTCCTCCAGCAGCACCTTGCAGGCCTGCGCGCCGGAGTAGTCGAACTCCGCCGCCTGCCCGATCACGATCGGGCCGGAGCCGAGCACGAGGATCTTGTGGAGGTCGTCCCTACGCGGCACCGGCGAACTCCCCCACGAAGTCGTCGAACAGGCCGAGCGAGTCGTTCGGCCCCGGCCCCGCCTCCGGGTGGTACTGGGCGCACGCGGCCGGCACGTCGAGCAGGCGGAAGCCCTCGACGGTGCCGTCGTAGAGGTTCACGTGCGTGAGCTCGGCGGCGCCGAGGTCGGACTCGATGCGGGTGCCCGGCGTGCCCGCGACCGCGAAGCCGTGGTTCTGTGACGTGATCGCGATCCGGCCGGTGGCGAGGTCCTTGACCGGGTGGTTGGCGCCGCGGTGGCCGAACGGGAGCTTGAACGTCTCCAGGCCGGCGGCGCGCGAGAGCAGCTGGTGGCCGAGGCAGATCCCGAACACGGGCTTGCGCACGAGCAGCGAGCGGATCGTCTCGACGAGGTAGTCGAGCGCCGCCGGATCGCCCGGCCCCGGCACCAGGAAGAAGCCGTCCGGGTCGCTCGCCAGCAGGTCGCCGGCCGGTGTCGTGCACGGGTACAGCTCCAGCTGCACCCCGCGGGCGACGAAGTTGTCGATGATCGAATGCTTGATCCCGGTGTCGAGCGCGACGATCCGCAGCCCGTCGCCCTCGCCGTAGATGCGCGGCGCATCGATCGTCACCTCGCGCGCGAGGTCGCGCCCGATCATCGACGGCTCGGCGCGGACGCGGTCCATCGCC
>CAWDYI010000004.1:0-198418 GCA_963806395.1 uncultured Solirubrobacteraceae bacterium
GATCGCGTCGAGGCGGTCCTGCGCGACGGGACGGTCGTCGCGGCCCGTCGCGCGGTCGCCTGCGCGGGCGCATGGTCGGACCGGCTCGCGCTCGCCTCGGGCGCGCGGCCGGACGTGCGCATCGTGCCGTTCCGCGGCGCCTACCTGCGCCTCTCCGCAGAGCGCGCGGACCTCGTGCGCGGCCAGATCTACCCGGTGCCGGACCCGGACCTGCCGTTCCTCGGCGTCCACCTCTCGCGCACCGTCGGCGGCGACGTGCTGATCGGCCCGACGGCCCTGCTGGCGCCCGCGCACGTCAGCCTGCGCGCGACGCTGCGCTGGCCCGGCACCTGGCGCGTGATGCGCCGCTGGTGGCGGACCGGCGCGCGCGAGCTCAGCCACGCGGCGAGCCGCCGGCTGCTCGTGCGCGAGGCGGCGCGGTTCGTCCCCGAGATCGGTCCGCGCGACGTCCGGCGCGGGCCCGCGGGCGTCCGCGCGCAGGCCGTCGGCCGCGACGGGGCGCTGGTCGACGACTTCCTGCTCGTCCGCACCGGCCGCGCGGTGCACGTGCTCAACGCTCCGTCACCGGCGGCCACCGCCTCGCTCGCGATCGCAGAGGTGATCGCGAGCGAGGTGTCATGAGGCGTTCCGCTACGCGGGCTCGGGCACTGCCCGGGGCTGGATGATCGGCCGCTTCGCGGCCTCCTCGGCGGGCATCTCCGCCGCGGCGCCGTAGCGCTTGGAGATCAGCAGGCCCGCCGCCAGCGCGCCGACCGCGGCGAGGCCGCCGCCGACCCACAGGGCGTCGTGGAAGCCGCTCACGTACTCGGCCGCCGAGCCGCCGCCGAGCGCGGCCTCGGCCGGGACCAGCGCGCCGAGGGCGGCGACGCCGACCGCGATGCCGGCCTGGCGGAACGTGTCGTTCACACCCGCGGCGACGCCGCTCTGCTCCACCGGAACCGAGCTCAGCGCCACGTTCGTCACGGCCGGGTTGAACAGCCCGGTGCCGATCAGGGCGACGAGCAGGCCCGGAAGCAGGACCCACCACGAGGACGTCTCGGTGGCGACCGTGGACAGGCCCATGCCGACGGCGACGAGCGCGAGGCCGACGCCGATCATCGTGCGCGCCGGCACCTTGGCGCCGAGCTGCGCGGTGGCGCCGGAGACGACGAGCATGACGAGCGTGCCGGGGATGTACACGAGGCCGGCCTCGATCGCCGACAGGCCGAGGATCTGCTGCAGGTAGAGCGTCGTGTAGAGGAACATCGCGAAGAACGACGCCGAGATCGCGAAGGCGGCGACCTGTGCGCCGGTGAACGACGGATCGCGGAAGAACCGCATCGGCAGCATCGGCTCACGCACGCGCAGCTCGACCGCCACGAACGCGATCAGCGCGACCGCCGCGCCGATCAGCTCGGCGACGATCTCGGTGCTCGTCCAGCCGTGCTCATTGCCGCGCAGCAGCGCCAGCACGAGCAGGAGCAGGCCGGCCGTGAGCGTGACCTGGCCGGGCCAGTCGATCCCGCGCGAGTGCGGGTCGCGCGACTCCTCGACGTACCGGTGCGTGATCCACAGGCAGAGCAGGCCGATCGGCAGGTTCACCAGGAAGATCCACTGCCAGTCGAGGCCGCTCGTGAGCAGGCCGCCGACGAGCGGGCCGACAGCGAACGACGCGCCGATCGCGGCGCCGTACGCCGCCAGCGCGCCGGCACGCTCACGAGCGCCCGGGAAGGCGTGGGCGAGCAGCGCCAGCGAGACGGCGAACATGACCGCCGCGCCGATGCCCTGCACCGCGCGGGCGGAGTTGAGCATCGTGATGTCCTGCGCGACGCCGCACGCCAGCGAGGCGACGGTGAACAGGGCAAGACCGAACATGAAGACGCGCCGCCGGCCGAGGCGGTCGGCGAGCGCACCAGCCGTCAGCACCGTGCTCGCGAGGGCGAGGGTGTAGGCGTCGACGACCCACTGCAGGCCGCTCAGGCCCGTGTCGAGGTCCTCGGCGATGCGGGAAAGCGCGGTGTTCACGACGGCGATGTCGAGCATCAGCATCGCGGTGGCCGCGCAGACCACCGCGAGCGTCCAGCGTTGGATAGTCATCAAAGGCTCCGGGGAGAGTGAGGGAGAGAGGGGAGGATGGGTTCAGCATCCCGGCTCTCGACCTACTCCCGCATCGGGGAGATCCCTGGTGCGAGCCCCTCGACTACCGCCCGTAGTCGAAGCGGACCGTCCGGTAGAGCTCGTTGTCGTCCCTGGCCTTGGAGCAGCGCGCGAACGTCAGCTCGTCGGTCGCGGCGGCGGCGAAGCACGTGTAGCCGCGAACGGTGCACGTGCCTGTGGCCTCGCAGCGCGACGGGGTGAGGCGGGCGATCCGGCGCGCGACCTTGCACGACGCCCGTCGTGCGGAGATGTCGCTGATCAGGATGCCGCCCTCCGCGGTCGCATTGCCGCAGGAGACGATCGGGGCGCGAGCCGCGCCGGCGTTGGCTGGGAGTAGGGCGAGCGTGAGCGCCGCGAGAACGGCGACGCCCACCCGCCTGGACGTCGTCTGCATCCGGGAATCGTAACGGCCGGATGACGCGTCCGTGGCCAAGGTAACGGCAAGGAAACTCCAAGGTCGCGTTGCGAGCGTGCCGGTCGGCGGGCAGGGTCGTCGTGCGCATTTGTCCGGACCGGCAGCGTCCCTGACCGCCTTCGCCCTTCGCGGGGCGATGTCGGATCAACCAACACGAAAGGGGCCGCACATGCTCCCGAACGTGCCCACCGGAAACCTCGATCGCGGGATCCCGGTCAGGCGGCTGCTCGCCGCCGCCGGCCTGCTCGCGCTGGCAACCCTGGCCGCCCTGTCGCTCAGCGGGTCATCGCCCGCCGGCGCGGCGTCTGGCAGCTGCGCGGGCTCGCTGATCGAGTCGCGCAATCTCAACGTCGGCGGCAAGAAGGTCGGCGAGCTCAACGTGTACTACAACCGGGCGACCGGCAAGAACTGCGCCCGCATGAACCACGCGGGCAGCACCTGGGGCAAGAGCCTGAAGACCCGCGCATGGATCGGCATCTGCTCCGAGCGCACGCCGGGCAACAAGACCTGCCACTACGACCCGAGCACGGACGCGGTCGACCAGGGCTCGTACCGCTACTACGCGGGTCCTGTGACCACGAAGGCGTCGGCGAGCGGGCGCTGCATCGCCGCGAGCGGCTACCTGTGGATCAACGGCACGCGCTACGCGGTCGGGACGAATCCCTGGGTCGGCCACTGCGGCTGACGCTTGCGGACCGGGGCGGTGGGGAGACCCGCCGTCCCGGCCGAGGCGCTCACCGCCTCGTGCCGAACTCGCGCAGCGCGATCACCGCGACGATCACGACGGCGATGGCCGAGATCGTCAGGGCGGCGGTGTCCAGGGCGGCTATTGCGGTCATTGGGGGCCTCCTTCTCGAAGCTCGTGTCGGTGTCAGCCTCGGGCGCGCAGCCTGCCGGCAGCGGTGCGCCATGCGACCACGCCACCGACGCCCGCGACGATCCCGATGCCGATCGGCGTGCTTCCCGTCACGATTGCGGCAGCCCCGCCGATGGCCATCCAGCCACCCGTGAACAGGGCCCGGTCTCTGATCTCCGACTTCATCCAATCGAGGCTAACGGGCCGCTGTGTAGCGATCCTGACACCCCAACTGGCTAGTGTCCGCACGTGACCCTCCGGCACGTCGAGCGCGCGGCTCCGGTACTGGCAGCGATCGGCGCGTACGTGCTCCTGGAAGGAGTCGACATCGGCTCGGAGCCCGAGGCGACGCCGGACGACCGGCTCGCCGTGTGGGAGCTCGTGATGACGGCGAGCGTCGTCGCGTGGACGGTGCTCGCCGGCGTGGGCGTGCGGATGCTCAGGGATCCCGAAGCGGCGACCGGCGTGACGTCCTGGAGGCGAGTCGTCGGATCGGCGAAGGGCTACTTCGCCGCCGTCTACGGCGCGGTTGCGTTTCCGCTCGTCTTCGTGGGCCTGACCGGCATCGGCAACCCGACGATCCTCACCGGCCAGCATTGGAAGAACGTGGTCCTGCATCTCGTCGGCGGCGCCGCGATCCTCCCGCTCCTCGTCGTCGTCAAGCAGATCCACGCACAGGCGCAGGACAGCGGAGCGTGGTCACCGACCGCGGTCTCGATCGCGCGGATCGGCGCCATGCGACGGTCGCTGCACGTCGCGACGGCCGCGGTGGGAGCGATCATCGCGCTGGCCGTCATCGCCACCGGCGCGCTGCGGGACGCCGTCGCGTCGGCCGGCCTCGAGCCGCTCCCCGACACGTTCGTGATCGTCTACGGCGCCTGGTACACGGGCGTGCTGGCAGCGATCTACCTGCACGCGTTCGGGGCCGTCGAGCACCGGGCGAGGCGCATCCTCGACGACGCGGCACCGCTTCGCGATCCGACCGGCGAGCCGGCCGACGCGTTCTCGGCGAGTGTCGCGCTCCGCACCACGCTCGGGCAGGAGCTCGGCCTCGGCGGCGACGCCCGCAAGAATCTCGAAGGGCTCGTCGTGGTCATGTCGCCGCTGATCGGGGCGATCCTGACGCGCCTGGGAGGGCTGTGACGTGATGCGCCTCCTTGTCGGGCTCGCGGCCCAGCCACAGGAGCCGCGCCACCATCGCCGCGGCCGCGACCACGAGGACGCCGCTCACCGTGGCTGCGACCTGCAGTCCCTGTGTGAAGGCCTCGCGGGCGGGCTCGAGCACATCGGCGGCGAGCAGCCGCGGCAGCCCGTCGGCGACCTCGACCGCACCGGCGAGCGTGTCGCTCGCGGCTGCGTCCGCCGGGATCGTGTCGGCGGTGCGGTCGCGGTAGACGGCCGTCCCGACGGTGCCGAGGATCGCGAGGCCGAGGGCGCCGCCCAGCTCTGAGCTGGTCTCCGAGATCCCGGACGCAGCGCCGGCGCGCTCGGGGGGAGCGCTGCCGACCGCGAGGTCGGTGGCGAGCGTGAACAGCGGCGCGAGGCCGAGCGAGAGGATGACGATGCCGGCCACGACGAGCCCCGCACCGCCGGATCCCGCCTGGGTGAGCAGCGCGACGCCGGCGATCGCGACGACGATCCCGCCGAGCATCACGACGGGCGGCCGGACCCGCGCCGCGAGCGGCGGCGTGAGCTGCGAGCCGATCACGAACGAGGCGGCGCCGGGCACGCTCCACAGTCCCGCCTCGAGCGGCGAGTAGCCGAGCACCAGCTGGAAGTACTGGGCCACGAAGACCTCGAGTCCGAACACGACCGCGAACCCGAGGGTGTTCGCGCCGAGCGCCAGGCTGAAGGCGGGCCGGCGGAAGAGGCCGAGGTCGATCATCGGGTCGGGCAGCCGCCGCTGGCGGTCGACGAACGCGGCGCCGACCGCGAGCCCGGCGAGGACCGGCGCCACGCCGGCGACGCCGACGCCGTCCGTGGCGATCGCCTTGATGCCGTAGATCACCGCCAGCACCGCGCCCAGCGAGAGCGCCGCGCTCGCGAGGTCGAGCCGGCCCGGGTTCGGGTCCTTGTACTCGGGGAGGAGCCGCGGGCCGATTGCCAGCAGCAGCGCCATCACCGGCACCGCCAGGAGGAACACCGAGCCCCAGTGGAAGTGCTCGAGCATGACCCCGCCGACCAGCGGGCCGATGGCGGCGCCGACCGAGAAGCTCGAGATCCAGATCCCGATCGCGACCGTGCGCTCGCGGTCGTCGTCGAACATGTTGCGGATCAGCGACAGCGTCGAGGGCGCCAGCGTCGCCCCGGCGATCCCGAGCAGCGCCCGTGAGGCGATCAGCATCTCCGGGGTCGACGAGAACGCCGCGACGACCGAGGCGCCGCCGAACGCGGCGGCGCCGATCAGGAGCAGCCGGCGGCGGCCGATCCGATCGCCCAGCGTCCCCATCGTGATCAGGAAGCCGGCGACGAGGAATCCATAGATGTCGACGATCCACAGCAGCTGGGTGCTGCTGGGGTGCAGGTCGGCGCTGAGCGAGGGAACCGCGAGCGTGAGGACCGTGAGGTCCATCGCGTAGAGCAGGCACGGGAGCGCGATCACCGCGAGGCCGATCCACTCGCGCCGGGTCGCGCGCCGTGGCTGGGCGATATCAGGGCCGATCGTCTGTCCGTCGCTCTGCGCCATCTCTGCCTCCTGAATTGCGAAGTACCTGACCTCGCAGTTACGGCGGGAGCGCCGGGCGTTACGGACCGGGGCGGATCAGCTCTTGCGGAAGCCGCGGAAGGCGGCGAGCAGGTCGCTGCGCATCTCGGCCGGGATCGAGTCCTCGGTGAGGCCTCCGAGCGAGCCGGCGATCGTGCGCATCTGCACGAGGTACTGAGTGCAGCCCGGGCAGATCTCGAGGTGGCGCTCCAACCGCCGTACGTCGGCCGCGGGCAGCGCGCCCTCGAGGTAGTCGGTCATGAGCTCGACCTCCTCGGTGCAGGCGAGATCATCGGCGCTGCTATCGGCGGGCTCGTCGGTCATCGCTCGGAATCCGTCTCCCTCCCTGCAGTGTCCCGCATCAACTCCGCCGTTACGGCGTCGAAGTCGATCTCCTCGACCGCGCCGTAGTAGCGCTCGATCGCGTCCCGGACCCGGTTCCGCGCGCGGTGGAGCAGGATTCGCTGGTTCCCGGCCGAGATCTCGAGCGCGTCACAGACCTCCTCGGAGCTCCAGCCCTCGACGTCCCGCAGCGCGATCACGGTCCGCTGCGCCACCGGCAGCTCAGCGATCGCGGCGGCGATCACCGCGCGCGTCTCGCCGGCGAGTAGGCCCTCCTCGGGCAGCGGCCAGCGCGTCGGCACGATCGCCCAATGGCCCGGGAAGAGCTCGTGGTCGGCCGGGAGGAAGCGGTCAGGGTCGACCGACGGCTCGCCGGTGTGCTCGGCCTCGGCCAGCACCGAGAACGGCATGCTCCGGCGCTCGCGGGCGCCGGTGCGCATCGCCACGTTGGTGAGGATGCGAAAGATCCAGGTCTTGAGCGAGGAGCGGCGCTCGAACCCGTCGATCCCGCGGATCACGGCGATCCAGGTCTCCTGCACCGCTTCCTCGGCGGCCGCGCGGCTTGGCACGTACGCGAGCGCGACCCGGATCATCGCGGGGCTGTGACGGTCGACGAGCGTCGCGAAGGCGTCCGCGTCGCCGCGGCAGAGCGCCGCGACGAGTCGTTGCTCGTCGTCTTTCGCGATCGGTCTCGGCATCGCTCACTCGATGGTTGCCCAATTAGACCGGGCGGCCGCGCAGAACTCATCGGAATAGCTGAGCCGGTCGCGGCGTCTATTCGCTGACGCCACTAACTACCAATCAGACAAGGAGAACGAACAGCCGGCCGCATCGACGGCCGGTTGTTCTCATGACACCGATGACCATGAGACTTGACAATGACTGGCGGCGCGCGCGGCGACGGCTGCTCGCGGGCGGCGTGCTGGCTGCCGCCGCGCTTGCCGCTACGAGCGCGTCGGCCAACGCCGCGACCACCGCTTCGTTCAGCGGCGGAGTGCTGACCGTCAACGGCGACTCCCTCAACAACTCGATCGCGATCAGCCGCAATGCGGCGGGGAACATCCTCGTCAACGGCGGTGCGGTCCCCGTCGCCGGCGGTACGCCGACCGTCGCCAACACCTCGCTGATCCGGGCCTCCGGCCTCGCCGGCCAGGACACGATCACCATCGTCGAGACCAACGGCGCGCTGCCGCGGGCCAACCTGTTCGGTGGTGGCGACAACGACGTCCTCACCGGCGGCTCCGGCGGCGACCAGCTCTTCGGCGAGACCGGCAATGACACGCTGCTCGGGAAGGGTGGCTTCGACCTCCTGTTCGGCGGCAACGACAACGACACCCTGACCGGCGGTGACGCCGACGACCAGGTCTTCGGCCAGAGCGGTACCGACCGGATGGTCTGGAACCCGGGCGACGACACCGACCTCAACGAAGGCGGTGCCGGCGTCGACACCGTTGAGGTCAACGGAGGCAACGGCCTCGAGCAGTTCACCACCACGGCCAACGGCACCCGCGTCCGCTTCGACCGCCTGAATCCGGCGCCGTTCGCAATCGACATCGGCACGTCCGAGAACCTCGTCCTCAACGCCAACGGCGGCGATGACAGCTTCTCCGCGACCGGGAATCTGGCCGCCCTCATCGGCATCACCGTCGACGGTGGTTCGGGCAACGACAACCTCCTCGGCAGCAACGGGGTCGATCTCCTGCTCGGCGGCGACGGCAACGACTTCGTCGACGGCCAGCAGGGCAACGACGTCGGCCTGCTCGGAGCCGGAGACGACACGTTCCAGTGGGATCCGGGCGACGGCAGCGACGTGATCGAAGGTCAGGACGGCAGGGACTCGATGGTGTTCAACGGCAGCGCCGCCAACGAGATCATGGAGACCTCCGCCAACGGCGGGCGGGTGCGGTTCACCCGCAACGTCGCGAACATCGTCATGGACCTCAACGACGTCGAGGTCATCGACGCCAACATGCTCGGCGGCGCCGACAACCTCGTCGTCAACGACCTGTCCGGCACCGACGTCACCGACGTGGTGGCCGACCTCGCCGTCGTCGGCGGCGACGACCTCCAGCCGGACAACGTCATCACCAACGCGACGAACGGCGACGACGTCGTGATCGTCGCAGGTGTCGGACCGAACGCCGCCGTGAGCGGTCTCGCCGCGCGGGTCGCGGTGTCCGGCGCCATCGCCGGCAGCGACCGGCTGACGGTGAACGCCCTGGCCTCCGACGACGTGGTCGACGCCACCGGGCTGGCTGCCAACTCGGCGCTGCTCACGGCGAGCGGCGGCGACGGCGACGACGTGCTCCTCGGCGGCGACGGCAACGACACCCTCCTCGGCGGGGCGGGCGACGACGTGATCATCGGCGGCCCCGGCACCGACACGATCGACGGCGCGCCTGGCGACGATATCGTCATCCAGTCCGTCAGCGCCAACGCTGCGACGTCGGCGAAGGTGGTGGGGAAGCGCTGGCTGAAGCGCCACACCCGCACCAACGTCAAGGGCAAGACCGTGCTCAAGTTCGACGGCGAGAAGCGCAAGCTCCCCCGTGCCGAGCGGGCCGAGCTCATTCGCGACCTGCGCTCGTCCTGAGCGCAGGTCCGTCCTAGCGATTGCCATCGCCAGAGCCGGTCCTCCGGTTCTGGCGGTGGCTCGCTGATCGCAAGTGGCCAACGTTCCGCCCGGGCCCGGGGTCATACCCGCCGACACGCCCATCCACCTGCGTCGCCGGCCCGGAGTCGGCGATCGAATCGGAGCGAGATCATGATCCGAGCGCATCTGCGGTCCAACGTCGTCGGCTACCTGGCGCTGTTCGTCGCCCTGAGCGGGACGGCGGTCGCGCTCCCCGCCGCGAACACGGTGTTCAGCGACGACATCGTCAACGGCGAGGTGACGACGAGGGACATCTCGGACACCAACGGCGTGCGCTCGGCTGACGTCCGCGACGACGACAAGGGCGGCGGCGGCCTCGCCGCGGTCGACCTCGCCAGGGGCTCCGTCGGCAGCTCCGAGCTGGTGACCGACGGTGTCGGCAGCCCGGAGATCAAGGCGGACGCCGTTCGCGGGCCGGAGATCGCCACCGACGGGGTCGGCAGCCCCGAGATCGCCGCCAATGCCGTCGGCGCCTCGGAGATCGGCACCGACAGTGTCGGCAAGGACGCGATCGGGATCGACGAAGTCGGGGCGAACGAGCTCGACGAGGTCCATGAGCACGAATCCGAAGAGGTGGTCGTCGAGGATGGGACGGCGCACGACGGGGCGTACGGGATCGCCGGCGTTCGGGTGGCCTGCCTCTTCGACGATGAGGACCTGCTCAGCGTGTCGATCGACTGGATCGACACCAACGACCACGCCGAGCGGATGCTGGCGGACGTCGAGATCGACCGCGGCAACACCGCCTCGGAGGCCGACGCGGCGGTCGTGAGGGGCGCGTTCGACGGAGGCGGCGGCTCGGCGAACCCGGCCAGGTTCATCGCCCACGCCACCTGCCTTCAGAGCTGACTAGCGGCCGTGTAGCGCTTCGAGGAGCGAGTTGATGGCCGTCGCGTAGTTCTGCTCCGGATCGCCCTGCAGGTGGGCGGCGAGCGGGCCACCCCACCGTATGTGCATCAGCTCGATGCTGACCAGGCCGTGCATCGTCGCCCACACGAGGTGCGCGTCGGACGCCGGGTCGGTGAAATCGGGGCGCCAGCCGGCGACGCGGGCGGCGAGCATCTCGAAGGTCTTCAGGCCTGCCAGACGGCTGGCGTCGGACGGGATGAAGTCAGGCGTCGCCCGCTCGAACATGAGGCCGTAGAGCGCCTCGTTGTCGAGCGCGAACGCGCGGTAGGCGAGGGCGAACGCCAGCAGCTCCTGCCGGCCCTGACCATCAGAGGGGACGCCGTCGAGCCGGTCCTCCAGGCGCCGGAAGCCGTACAGGTAGAGCTGCTCCAGCAACCCCTGCTTTGACCCGAAGTGCGTGTAGACGCCCATCGTCGACTGCTCGGCGGCCGCCGCCACGTCGCGGATGCGCAGAGCCCCGGGGCCGCGCTCCTGCAGTAGGCGCAGCGCGGCGTCGAGAAGGGACTCCCGCGTGGTCGACGGGCTGGGCACGCACGCATCGTAGGGCTTGACACGGAGCTATAACAAAGTTATGTTGCACGCATGCCAACCAACAGGAACACCCACATCGACAAGCCCTCCGGGCATCCCGCCGGGCTGCTGCTCGGCCTGACCGGCGCCCTCTTGGCGCTTCTGATCCTCAACCTCGCGGTCTTCGACGACCTGCGTATCGACCAGTCGGCCGGCGTGCTCGAAACGTTCGCCAAGCCGCAGCACCTCTCAAGCCTCGTCGCCGTTCTCATCGCCGGCACCCTGGTGGCGTTCAAGCACCGATCTGCGGCCCGGGTGGCTCTGGTCGTCGCGTGGATCGAGATCGCCGCGTTCGCGTTCTTTCACGTCATCCCGGTGGAGGTCGGACCGTCCAAGCCGTACTGGGGTGACGGCATGGGAGACCCGCTGCAATGGCTCGGTCTCGTGTCGATCCTCGCCGTCAGCGCAGCCATCGTCCGCGTTGCGCGCCGCTCATCGAAGGGGGCCGTCACACCGGCCGCCGTCTGATCGGCACTTCGCCCGCCCGACGTCCTCGTCAGGACCGCGGCATCGACCAGGAGCCCGCAACCGCGGCCGGAAGTTGCCGGTTTTTATCGATTGCGCTCTGGCTGGTGCCGTTCGACGGTCCCTCGGCCCGCCGTCAGGCCGGCGGCGCGAGGGCCTCGGCGAGCTTGTCGAGCATGCGCTGCTCACCCTCGCTCACCCGGACGGCGTGGAAGCCGAGGAATCCCCCCTCCTTGGCCGCGTCGGCGGCCTCCCGCGCGGCTTCCAGGAGCCAGGCGCGGTAGGCCTGAGCCTCGTCCGGGGTCGCCTTGGCGGAGACGATCGCGTTGACCGCGGTCAGCTCTTCGAGGATCTCCTGGCCGGCCAGCGCACCCTTGGCCTTGAAGCCGCCCAGCGGGTTCTTGCGCGCCTTGGCCTCCGCGGCCACCTCGCCGGCGGCAGCCGCAACCAGCTCGCCCCGATCGCTCTGCTCGGCAGCAGCGGCCACGGTCTTCAGGGTGGCCGCGGTCTCCTTCACCAGCTCGATCGGCCCGCCGGGATCGGACAGCGAGATCGCCATCCCCGCGATAAACGGCGCGCGCTTGAGTCGCGTCCACTCTTCGTCAGTGAAATCGGCCTTGCCGGTCATCCAGCCCTCTCCCGCTCGGTTGTCGCGTGACAGTCTCCCAGCGAAGCGCCGCGGAGATGCCGCAGGCTACGCTCGGGCGATGGCGTCACCCGCTTCAAACCGGGCGCTGCGCGCGGCCGCCGGCGGCGGGATCGACGCCGAGGCCGTGGCCGCCAAGGCCCGCGAGCTGGCCGTCATGGGCTGGGTGCGGCCGACGGGAGAGATCCACGCCGAAGGGGAGCCCGACGCGGTACAGGCGCTGATGGCGTTCGTCGGCGATGTCGTCCCGACTGAACGCGCGCGCGTCGAGGGTCACGAGCAGTTCGCGATCCGCGGCGTGAGCGCCGGAGTCTTCGTCGTCCAGGAGCATCAGGCGACCGCCCACCACTACGACCTGCGCCTGGAGGTCGACGGGGTCATGCGCTCGTGGGCCGTGCCCAAGGGGCCGTCACTCGATCCCCCCGCCAAGCGCCTGGCGGTGGAGGTCGAGGATCACGGCCTCGACCACAACGACTTCGAGGGCACGCTCGGCGAGGGTGGCGTGATCGTGTGGGACCGCGGCACGTACGAGCAGGGCGGCCGGGTCGCCTGGCCCGAGGCGCTCGAGCGCGGCCACGCCGTCTTCGTCCTGCACGGCGAGAAGCTGCGCGGCGGCTTCGCGCTCCAGCGCACGCGGCGGGGCGCCAAGCCGCAATGGCTGCTGATCAAGCGCCGCGACGACGAGGCGCGCGCCTGGCTCGGACATCGTCACCGAGCGGCCCGAGTCGGTCATCAGCGGCCGGACGCTGGCGGATTTGCTCGGCTCTCGATGAGCGTCTTCAGGGAGGCCGAGATTCGCTACCTGGCCGGCGGGCGGCAGCTCGGACGGATTGCGACGGTGGGCGCGGACGGAACGCCGCATGTGGTGCCCGTCGCATGGATCTACAACGCGGTGCGCGACGCGATCGACGTCGGGGGCCACGAGCTCGAGCAATCGAAGAAGTTCCGCGATGTGGCCCGGTCGGGGCGAGCCGCGATCGTGATCGACGATCTCGCGAGCACAGACCCGTGGCATCCGCGCGGGATCGAGATCCGCGGGCGTGGCGAGGCGATCGCGCTGCCGACGCCGCTGATCCGGATCCATCCCGAGCGGATCGTCAGCTGGGGGCTCGAAGCGGGACGCAGCGCGCGTACCGTGGCGCGGTAGTCGTTCTCGACTGTGTCAATGGATAATCGGCGGCGTGCGTGTGGGCATCGCGGATCATCTCGGCTGGGCCGTTGCGGTGACGGCGTCGGCGGACCACGAGGTGGTGGACCGCCGGCGGATCGAGCTGGTCGAACCCGGCTTGTCGGCGGCGCCGATCCACTATGAGAGCGGGCGTCTCGATGTTGCGGCCACGGCTGCGCTGGTCGCGCAGGTGCGAGCGTCCGTCGTTCGCGCGTCGTCGGCTGCCCTCGACGAGATCGCAGCCGCGCTGGCCCCGCCGGTCGTCTCGATCTCGCTCCGCGCCTGGCCGCTCGACTTCCCCGACGACATCGCCATCCAGCGTCGCGCGCCATACGAGGCCCGGGCCGACGCGATCATGTATCGCCAGGAGCTCTCCGAGCTCGCACACGCTCGTGATTGGGAAGTCCATCTCTACGACGCGAAGGCGGTGGAAGGTCAAGCGGTCAGCCTGCTGGCGGAGCGGGCCGACGACGTGCTGCAGGGACCTCGGGCAAGGCTGGGGCCACCCTGGACGAAGGACCATCGGGTCGCGCTCGCCGCGACGATCGTGGCCGGCTGACTCGCGGGCATCCTGCGTACGATCTCGACGATGAGGATCGACGTCTCGCGGGCGCCGGGCGCGGAGCGCGTCGTCACCCCGCTCGAGCTGTTCTTCGACCTCGTCTACGTCTTCGCGATCGGGCAGCTGTCACACCACCTGCTCGAGCACGTCGACCTCCGGACCGGGGCCGAGACGGCGATCCTGACCCTCGCGGTCATCTACGCGTGGTACATGGTCGCGTGGGGCGCGAACTGGCTCGATCCGGATCGCCTGCCGGTGCGGCTGCTGCTCGTCGCGCTGATGTTCGCGAGCCTGCTGATGTCGGTCGCGATTCCCGAGGCGTTCGACGGCCGGGCGTGGCTGTTCGTCACGGGCTACCTGCTGATCCAGATCGGGCGCTCGGTGTTCCTCATGCTCGCGCTGCGGGGACGGGCGCTCGGCGAGCACTTCGTCAACGACCTCATCTGGGAGGTCCTCGTCGGAGGGCTGTGGGTCGCCGGCGCGCTCGCCGACGGAGACGCGCGCCTGATCCTCTGGGCGCTGGCGGTGGTCGCCACGCACGGCGGCGTCTGGTCACTGCACTGGCTGCCCGGCCGTGGCCGGGCGATCGACCTGGAGCACACCGAGATCGCGGGCGAGCATCTCATCGAGCGGTTCCGGCTCTTCTTCATCATCGCCCTCGGCGAGACCGTGCTGTTGATGGGCGACGCGTTCGGCGGCGAGCCGTTCGAGCTCGAGCGGCTGCTCGCACTGTCGGTCGGCTTCACGTCGACGGTCGCACTCTGGTGGTGCTACTTCCAGTGGGCGGAGCGCATCGGCACCGCCGCGGCCGAGGCCTCCGACGACGCCGGTGCCGTCGGTTGGTGGGGTACGTGGACGCTGACACTCATCGTGCTCGCGCTGATCGCGATCGCGGTCGGCGACGAGCTCGCGATCGCCCATCCGGACGACGAGACGACGCTCGGCTTCACGATCCTCACGTTCGGTGGGCCGGCGCTGTTCCTGCTCGCCCAGGTGTTCTTCCTTCACAACGCGCTCGGGCGCGTCCCGCGGTCGCGGTCGCTCGGACTGGCAGCGCTCGCGATCCTCGCGGTCGCGACGGCGCCGCTGACGCTCATGGTCGGGATCACGGCGGCGTGCGCCGTGCTCGTCGGGGTGGCCGTCGCGGACACCGTCGCCACACGCGACCAGGAGCCGAGCCCGCGCCGGTGAGCTACGCGGCGCGGCCGGCCCAGACGGTGACTCGCTCGAGAGGCAGGCCGACCTTCGTGGCGACGAGCCATGCCGCGTGATCCTCGTTGTCGGTCCACACGTCGCGCACGACGATCGTCGCGCCATCGCGCTCGATCGTCCAGCCCGACTGCTTGGCCGCTGCCTCGAGCTCGGATCGGTGCGTGCCCAGCTCGAAGCCGTCGGGCAGCGTCACGTCGAACGGGTCATGGCCGGGGGGATGCTTGCCCTTCGCCATGGCGCAGGCGCGAACCAGTCAGCAGGGGTCGGTGATACGGAAGAAGACGGAGCCGATCGCGTGCAGGCCGCTGCTGTGGTGGCGCGTGTCTGTCGCGAAGTCATAGCGCCCGGGCCGCCACGACCCGTCCGCGCACGCAAGTCCGACGTCGGCCGCCCGGATGACGAAGCCGAAGTTCGGCCCGCCCTCCGCGCAGTTCGTCACCCGGCCGGTCCTGGTGCGCCGCACGCTGTTTGTCTGGCCGCCGCGCACGCGGTCGATGAAGATCTTGACCGTCAGCCTGCGAGTCGCGGCGCACCTGACCCTGTCGTTGGTCCAGCCGCCCATCATCTCGGCGTTCCTGTTGCTGATGAGGGCGCTGGAGGAGACGAGCAACGAGCCCTGCCGCGCCGAGGCGAACATCCCCGGATCGGCCGCTGCGGCCGGTGCGGTCGCGAGCGAGGCGGCTGCCGCGGAGACGGACAACAGAACGTGAGACTTGCGCATCGTGGTGACCTCCGGGATTTCCGGCGCCTCAGGCCCGCCGGGCCCATGCTCTCCGACGCGGACCGGCAAGGCAAGTCCGCTGAACAGGGTGCTCTAGGCGAGCGAGATCTGCCCGGTCACGACCACGTCGCGCGACAGACCGGCGACCGTGATCGTCGCGGTCGCGTCGAGGGTCTCGTCGCCCCGCAGGCCACTGGCGTCCATCTGCTCGCGCACCGCAAGTTCGATCTCCCGCTGCGCGGTCACCCCCAGTTGCTTGAGGAACCTCCGCACCGACATGTTGAAGACCTCTTCGTCCACCGTTCCTCCTTTCGAGAGCCCTGACGCTCACGGTCAAAGGTAGTTGACAGGATGGGCGGGTGAGTCTCGGACGGAACGTTCTGTTTCGAGTGGCGACCAGCAAGCGGCTGGAGCGCGCAGTCAAGCGCGTGCCCGGCGGCGAGCGTGCGGCGTGGCGGTCGGCTTCGCGCTACGTCGCGAGCAGGTCGCGCAGCGGCGCTCTCGCCACCATCGAGACGCTGCTCGAACGCGGTCACGGCGTCAGCGTCGACCTGTTCGGGGAACGCGTGGGCGATGCGGGGGTCGCCGACGAGGTTCGCGAGGACTACGTCGCGCTCGTTGCGGCCTTGCCGCCACCGCCGGCGGACGTCTGGCTGTCGGTGGATCTCTCGCACTTGGCGGTCCGGGCCGGCGAGGCGGCAGCCGCCGATCGCCTCGCGGCCATCGCGGACGCTCTGCCCGTCGGCCGCCGCGTGCAGGTCGGCGCCGAAGAGGCCGCTCTCACCGATGTCGTCCATTCCTGTGTCGTCGCAATCGCCGCAGGCGGCCTGGCCGATCGGCTCGGCGTCACCGTGCAGGCGAATCTCGTGCGGTCCCGGGCCGACACCGATGTGCTCGCCGACGCCGGCGTGCACATCCGGCTCGTCAAGGGCGCCTACGTCGAGGCGACCGGCGCATACCCCTACGGCGAGCCGACCGACGTTGCCTTCCTGCGCCTCGGCTTCCGGCTCGCCGAGCGCGGCGCGGCGTGGTCGATGGCCACCCACGACGGCCGCCTGAGAGAGGCGCTGCTCCTCGCACACGGTCCTGTGCCGGTCGAGCAGCTGCTCGGCGTGCGCCCCGAGACGCTGGACGAGCTGCACGATCGCGGCGTGCCCACCCGCGTCTACGTTCCGTACGGTCCCGACTGGTTCCGGTACTGGACGCGCCGGCTCGCCGAGTCCCGCGGCGCCTGACTCGTTACGCCGCGGCCGCCGAGAACGCGCGCCGGTAGGCCGACGGCGTCGTCTGCATGATCGAGGCGAAGTGATGCCGGTAGGTGGCGGCGCTCGCGAAGCCGACCGTCGTGGCCACGGCCTCGATCGACGCGTTCGTGGTCTCCAGCAGCGCCAGGCTCGCGCGCACGCGCTGCACGAGCAGCCAGCGGCCGGGGGTCGTGCCGGTCGCCTTGCGGAAGCGGCGGGTGAACGTGCGGACGCTCATGCACGCACGGCCGGCGAGGGCGTTCAGGTGGAGCGGCTCGTGGAGACGTTCCAGCGCCCACGTCATCACGCTCGCGATCGGGTCGTCGTCAGGGTGCGCGGGCATCGGCGCCTCGATCAGCTGTGCCTGACCGCCGTCGCGGTGCGGCGGGGTGACCAGCCGGCGCGCGACGGCGTTGGCGACCCGGCTTCCGTGGTCGCGCCGCACGATGTGCAGGCAGAGGTCGATCCCCGCGGCGCTGCCCGCCGACGTGAGCACGGTGCCCGCGTCGACGTACAGCACGTCGGCGTTGACGGTGATCTCGGGATGGCGCTCCGCCAGCGCGGACGCGTACCGCCAGTGCGTCGCTGCCTCTCCGCCGTCGAGCAGTCCGGTGGCGGCGATGAGGAAGGCCCCGCTGCAGATGGAGACCAGCCGCGTGCCGCGCTCGTTCGCCGCGCGGAGGGCCGCGATCACCGCCGCCGACGGTTCGCCGTGCCAGCCGGGCACGATGATCGTGTCGGCCGTCTCGAGCGCCTCGAGCCCGTGTTCGACGAAGAAGCCGAACCCGCCGGCCGTCGCCGGCAGCGGCCCGGGTCGTTCGGCCGCGACGGTCAGCTCGTACCACCAGGGAACGTCGAGCTCGGGCCGCTCGAGCCCGAAGACCTCGACGACGATGCCGAGCTCGAACGGGGCGATCCCCGGAGGAGTGAGAGCGACGACCCGATGCATGTGGCCAGATCTTGACGCATATCGTCGTTCAGGCCACTGGTCGCGCGATCGACCGATGCTCCACGCTTCTCCTCATGACGCAAGCCGAGCTCGCCTACGAGCACTTCACCCACCGCCTCGCGGTCGAGACCGATGCCGACGATGTCGGCTCCGCGCTGCAGGACGGCAGCGCCGACTTCGTCCTGATCGACGCGCGCAGTTCCGCCGCCTACGCCGCCGCGCACCTGCCCGGGCGCGGTCAGCTACCCGCACCGCGGACTGACAAGGGAGTCGCTCGACGAGCTGCCCGACGGGCCGATCGTCGTCTACTGCTGGGGACCCGGCTGCAACGCCGCGACGAAGGCGGGTGCGAAGATCGCCGCGCTGGGCCGCGAAGTCAAGGAGATGATCGGCGGCTTCGAGTACTACGTGCGCGAGGGCTACCCCGTCGAGGGCGAGCAGGCCGCACGGCATCACAAGGACCAGACCGGCCTCGTGACGCTCCCGGGCGAGACGACCGTCGGGTGCGCGGTGCCGACATAGCGCAGCCGGCCGGTCAGCCTGCGCGCCGGTCGCGCCAGAGCGCCAGACTGGCCGCCGCCCGCTCCATCGCCCGCGGTCGGCGTCGTGCTTCGAAGGCCTGCCAGACGATGTCGTACAGAGCGTGCGCCTCGAGGAAGGTCTCCAGGTCCTCGACACGCGGTTCGCCGTAGGCAGCGAGCAGCGCTTCCACGAACTTCGCGCCGTGCCCACGCGCGCTCGCGCTCGCCACGAGCCCCGCGACATCCCACGCGACGGGGCCGGCGCAGACGTCCTCGAGATCGTTCCAGACCAGTCCGCTGTCGGTGCGCAGCAGATTCCCCATCGAGGCGTCGCCATGGAGCGCCTGAGCGGACACCGAGCTCTCGAAGACCGCCGGGGTCAGCGCGTCCAGATCGAGGCGAAGCCACTCGATGTCCCGCTGGGTCAGCGGGGGCGATGGACGCAGCTCGGCGAGCAGGCGCCCGAGCCAGTCCCGAATCTCGCTGAGCGGGGCCAGGTCACCCGGGAAGTCGGCGAGCGCCGCGTGCAGTCCCCGCAGCGAACGACCGACCTCCCGTGGGTCCGGCGGCGGACCCTGCTCGTCGTGTGGGACGAACTTCCACAGCGTCATCCACAACCCGTGTCGCTCGTGCGGTCCCGGCGGGAGGATGTCGCTCGGCGGAACGACCAGGTCGGTCCGCTCGGCCAGGAAGGCGCCGACGGCCACCTCGCGCGCCAGCCATTGCTCGGGGTCATCGTGCAAGACCGCCGTCCCGGTCATCACCCGCGCCACAACCGGCGCGGGCTTCAGATGCACCAGCACGTTGCTGCCCGCCGCGATCAGCACTGCCTCGTCGCACGCTACGCCGTGCTCACGGGCAACGGCCTGCGCGGCCGCGAGCGACGAGGCTTCGCCGGCCTTGTCGGCCGTCATCGTGGCGGGAACACCAGCATGACCGGCGCATCATCGCCTAGAGCCGACCCGACGCGCTCTGCGCCGGGGCTCACCAGGTCTGCTCGCCGACGACCTGGCGGGTGGCGGTGTTGAGGCGGTTCCACAGGTTGACGGTCGCGATGTCGAGCACGAGCGCGCCGAGCTGGGTCTCGTCGAAGTGCTCGGCGGCGGCGTCCCAGATCGCGTCGGGCACCTGCTCGGCCTGATCGGCGACGCGTGTCAGCGCCTCGGTCAGCGCGAGCGCGGCGCGCTCGGCGTCGTTGAAGTAGGGCGTCTCGCGCCAGGCGGCGACGGCGAACACGCGCTCCTCGCTCTCGCCGCCGTTGCGGGCCGCCTTGGCGTGCATGTCCACGCACACGCTGCAGCCGTTGATCTGGCTGGCGCGAAGATGCACGAGCTCGCGGCTGACCGGCACGCGGGCGCGGCTGATGGACTTCGACACGGCGTTGAGGGCGTCCATCGCGCCGTCGACGGCGAAGGCGGGGTTGGTCATGCGGGCGGTCATCAGCATGGCTTTGGTCTCCTGTCACATCAGTGGGTTGACGTCGGTCACGTCTTTGACTGACGAGATCGCGAGGATGTGACGAGATGGATGCATTCGAGGCACACCGCCCTCACCTACACGCCGTGGCCACGCGCATTCTCGGCTCACCGGCCGAGGCCGACGACGCGCTCCAAGAGGCGTGGCTGCGCGTCAACCGCGCCGACACCAGCGACGTGAACAACATCGGCGGCTGGCTGACGACGGTCGTCTCGCGCGTGTGCCTGACGATGCTCGACGCGCGCAAGCGCCGCCGTGAGGAGGCGCTGGAGGCCGGGCGGCTGCCCGATCCGGTGATTGCGCGCGCGGACGACGCCGCGCCAGACCCGGAGGGAGAGGCGCTGGCCGCCGACGCCGTCGGGGCCGCGTTGCTCGTCGTGCTGGAGACGCTGCAGCCCGCCGAGCGCCTGGCATTCGTCCTCCACGACCTGTTCGCGGTGCCGTTCGAGGACATCGCGACGATCGTCGAGCGATCGCCGGCCGCAGCCCGCCAGCTCGCGTCGCGGGCGCGACGCCGCGTGCAGGGCGCGGACCGTGACGCGCCAACCGCCGACCGGCAGGTCGTCGATGCGTTCCTGGCCGCCGCCCGCGGCGGCGACTTCGCCGCGCTGCTCGCGGTACTCGATCCCGACGTCGTCCTGCGCGGCGACGACGGCGGCGGCGCGTTGCGGATCATCGAGGGCGCTCAGGCGGTGGCGAGCAACGCGCGTCTGTTCGCGACCACGCGCGTGGCGCACCCCGCGATCGTCGACGGCGCGGCCGGCTTCGTCGCCACCGAGGCGGGAGTGCCGGTCGCGGTGCTCGCCTTCACGATCCAGGACGGCCGGATCACCGCGATCGACGCGCTGGGCGACCCGGCCCGCATAGCCGGGCTCGACCTCGACGCCTTCTTCGCGAACTAGCGTCAGAGGGCGTCGCGCTGGAGGACGAGCTTCGTCGTTCGTGCTGCGTACGCAGTCGGTGCGTCGTCCCATGGCGCCGTGAGGGTCGTCACCTGTTCCGCGGGATAGCGGGTGCGTGCGACGAAGTCGAGCAGGTCCGGGAGCACGGCTCGCGCGTGCGAGACACCGACGCGGAGCGTTGCGTCGGTGGCGTACATGTGCATGAGCGGCACCCTGGTTCCGGTGGCGAGGTAATACCCCACGGCGGTGCAGACGCCGCCTCTGGCGAGCGACCGGATGGCGCGGCGCAGGCCTGCTGCGCGAGACGACGCCTCGACGACGACGTCATAGCGGAGCGTCGTGGCGCGTCGGCGGCGCGAGCGTGCCTGCGCGGGGAACGTGTGCGCGCCGAACGCCTCGGCGATCCGGCGACGCGCGGGGTCGTCGTCGACGTAATGCACGAAGGCGGCGCCGTGCGCAACCGCGAGACCCGAGGCGTAGAGGCCGATGCTCTTGGCCCCGCCCCCGATGATCAGCACCGAGCCCCCCGGGCGGTCGCGCAACGGCGTGACGACACTGCGCCACGCGTCGGCGATGTTGTCGCCTGCGGCCGCGACCCGTAGCGGCGGGACATCGGCCGGGACGGCCACGAGCATGTGGTCGGCGAATGGGACGCGTACCTCGTCGGCCACCATGCCTCCCCACGGACCGGTCGCCGGGCCGAAGCCGTACGCGGCCAGCGTGGCGCTGGTCGTCGTGGCGCACTTCGACGTCAGGCCTCGTCGACACGGTTCGCAGGTGCCGCAGGAGACCGCCCACGGCACGACGACCGTCTGGCCGCCACGGACGCGTTGCACGCCGCTTCCAACGGCGAGCACCTGCGCGACGCACTCGTGGCCGATCGCGAACGGGCCCCTGAACGGCACGCGGCCGCAGATGCACCCGACCACCGGGTCGATCGCTCGTACCGCGATACCGGCTTGCATCAGGCGCGACACCGGGCGGTGGATCGGAACGGTGTCGCCGTCACAGCGTGCGGCGATGAAGGGCCGCACGATCGCATCGCCAGGATCTCTCAGGAGCGGCGCGTCACGATCGCGCCACGCAAGGCGGCCGCTGCGGATGAACGCGAGCTCACGCACGCGGGACATTCTCCTCGAGCGCGCATCTTCGGAGGGCCACACGGCCGACCGCATGAGCGGCTAGCACAGCCGCCGGCCGCGAGTCCTGGAGGTACCTCCACGCGAACCGGTGAGGGGCCAGTGTCTGGGGTGCGGCTAACCCCCGAATCTCCCTGGCCAGGGATGATTTTGAGGGTTCGTGGAGTTTTACTTGTCAGATGACCGGCCAGTTCCACCACCTCGACGCCTGGCGCACCACGCCGTACGACGCCGTGATCGTCGGTGGCGGGCCCGCGGGCATGAGCGCGGCGCTCGTGCTCGGCCGAGCGAGGAAGCGGGTGCTCGTGGTGGACAACGACCGGCCGGCGAACGCCGTCTCCCAGGGTGTCGGCGGGCTGCTCGGGCATGATCGCGTGAAGCCGGCGGACCTGCGGGACAGCTGGCAGCGTCAGCTCCAGGAGCACGCGAACGTCGAGCTCCGTCATGGCGCCGTCGACGACGTCGAGCGGACCCGGGAGATGTTCGTCGTCACGCCGACGGACGGGTCGCCCGTGCGCGCCCATGCGATCGTGCTGGCCCACGGGCTGCGCTACGACCCGCCGTCGCTGCCCGGGATCGAGGCGCTGTGGGGGCGGTCGGTGTTCCACTGCGCGTTCTGCGACGGCTGGGAGGTGCGCGACCGGCCCTTGGCGTTCCAGGGCAGCGGGCCGGGCGCCGTGCGCTCGGCGCTCGTGCTCGCAGGTTGGAGCAACGACGTCGTGCTGTGCACCGACGGCGCGCCTGACCCGGGCGGCGCGGTGCTGGCGGAAGCGGGCGTGCGAGTCCGGACTGAGCCGATCGCCCGCCTCGCCGGGGCCGATGGCCGCCTCGAGCAGATCGAGTTCTCGCACGGTCCGGCCGAGCAGCGCGAAGCGCTGTTCGTCAACACGCGGCGGGACCAGCCGAACGGGCTCGCCGCCGCGCTCGGTTGCGCGTTGACCGCGGACGGGACGATCGTCGCCGACCCCGACGGCCGGACAAACGTCGCGGGCGTGTACGCCGCCGGCGATGCGGCGACCGCGCATTCGCGGTCGGTTGCCCACGCGATCGGCACCGGCTCGCGCGTCGCGTACGCAGTGGCGCTCGAGCGCCTCGCGCCGGTCATCGCCGCGGCCGCCTGACCGCGCAGGCGATGGAAGGCACCACTGAGACAACTGCGTGTGAGCTGCTCGGCGTCGGAGCGGATGCGCGGCTGCTCGTCCTCAACTGCGACGACCTCGGCATGTACCGAGCGGTCAACGCCGGCATCGTCGAAGCGGTGCGGCGCGGGGCGGCGACGACGTGCAGCCTGATGACGCCCTGCCCGGCCGCCGCACATGCGATCGAGCTGCTCCGCCGGCGTCCGCGGATCCCGTTCGGCATTCATCTGACCGTGGTCTGCGACCTGCCGGGCCATCGCTGGGGCCCGCTTGCCCCGAAGGAGAAGGTGCCGTCGCTGCTCGACGGAGATGGCGAGCTCTTCGGCCTGCGCGGGCGCGATGAGCTGATGGCGCAGGCCCAGCTCGATGAGCTCGAGCTGGAGTTTCGAACCCAGATCGAGTCGGCGCTCACGGCCGAGCTCGAGCCGACGCATCTGGACTGGCATTGCTTCCTCGACGGTGGCCGCGACGACGTCTTCGAGCTGGGTTTCGCGCTCGCGCGGGAGTACGGGCTTGCGTTGCGGGCCTCTGAGCGCGGTTCGCAGCAGCGACTCAAGGCGCGCGGATTGCCGGCGATGGACCATCCGCTGCTCGACAGCTTCTCGCTCGAGATCGACGGCAAGTCCGCGCGGTACGCGGAGCTGCTCCGCACGCTGCCGCCCGGGCTGAGCCAGTGGGCGGTCCATCCGGCGCTCGCCGACGACGAGGCCAAGGGCCTCGACCCGGGCGGGTGGCGCGTGCGGCAGACCGACCTCGACTTCCTCCTCTGCCGCGAAGCGCACGAGATCATCGCGCGGGAAGGCATCGTGCTCCTGGACTACCTCCGCCTTCAGAAGATCTGGCGGGGGATCCGGGAGGCGTGATCGCCGACCGCGGTCTGTCGGCGCTCAGCCGAGCACCTGGTGCGCGAAGCGCACGGCGAGTGCGCCGTCGCCGACCGCTCCCGCGACCCGTTTGGTGGACTCCGACCGAACGTCGCCGGCGACGAAGACGCCGGGCCTGACGGTCTCGAGCAGATAGGGCTCGCGGGAGTCGTCGCTCCAGCCGCTCTCGCGCGCGGCAGAGCCGCAGAGCACGAAGCCCGCGTCGTCGACGGCGAGCATCGAGCCGACGAAGGTGGTGCAGGGGTCGGCGCCGATCATCACGAAGACCGCCGAGGTCTCGACGCGCTGCACACGGCCGTTGCCGCTCTCCCGCAGACTGACCGCCTCGAGTCCACGGCTGCCGTGCAGCGCCGCGACCTCGGTGTTGGGCACGACCTCGATGTTCGCCATCCGCTCGATGCGATTGAGCAGGTAGCGGGACATCGTCGCCGACACGTTGTCACGCCGCAGCACGATGCGAACGCTCCGAGCCCGCCGTGACAGGTGGATGGCGGCTTGCCCGGCCGAGTTGCCGCCGCCGACCACGATCACGTCCTCGCCCTCGCAGCGGCGCGCGTCGGTGGCCATCGCGGCGTGGTACACGCCGGCCCCCGTGAAGCGGTCGATCCCATCCACGTCGAGCGAGCGCCACTGCGCGCCCGTGGCGACGAGCAGCGTCCGCGCGACCACGTGCTGGCCGTCGTCGAGATCGACCCGCACCATCCCGTCGGGCCCGTCCACCAGCTCGACGGCCCTGTGGAAGCTCGACAGCACGGCGTCGAAGCGCTGCGCCTGGAGCGTCGCGTTGCGGGTGAGCTCGGTGCCCGAGATCCCGGAGGGGAAGCCGAGGTAGTTCTCGATCCGCGTGCTCGTGCCGGCCTGCCCGCCCGGCGCCCAGGCCTCCGCCACGAACGTCCGCAGCCCCTCGGACGCGCCATAGACCGCGGCCGCCAGGCCGGCCGGCCCGGCGCCGAGCACGACCAGGTCGAACGTCTCGCCGTCGACCTCGGCGCGCAGGCCGAGCGTGCGCGCCACCTGTGCCGGGGAGGGGTTGCGGAGGATGCCGTCGATCCGGATCAGGACCGGCGTCTCCGAGCGCGGGATGCCGAGCGTGTCGAGCAGTGCGCCGCTCTCGGCGTCGGTGTCGACGTCGTACCAGCGCACCGGCAGCAGGTTGCGCTCGAGCAGGTCGCGCACCTCGAAGGCGCGCCCCGACTGGCGCGATGCGATCAGCCTCAACACGCCGACGTCGTTCCCCTCGAGCCATGCCCGCCGCGCAGTCATCGTCTGCAGTACGAGCTCGCCGAACTCGGGCCATTCCGCGAGCATCTCGCGCAGCTGGGGCCGCTCGAAGACCACCGTGCTCGTCCGCTCGACGGCCACGCCGGCCGCGACCGTCGGCTCGCCGGTGAACATGGAGATGTCGCCGATGAACGTTCCGCCGTCCATCCGCGCGAACCAGAGCTCCTCCTGCGGGCGGCGGTCGATGATGTCCACCGTGCCACGCTCGATCACGAAGAAGGGTGCATCCCGCTGGCCCTGATCAAACAGCAGCTCGTCCTTCTCGTAGACCCGGCGCTCCCCCGACACCGCCAGCCGCTCGATCTTGGCCTCCGACAAGCGCGGGAACAGGACCGGATCGCTCAGATCGGCGAAAACCTCGGCCTTGACGCGACGCGGCACGCCGCAAGAGTAGAGAGCGTCGCCGCGCTCGCCGCTCACTCTGCGGTGACCGCGTCGGAGAAGAGCCGGTAGGACCCGATCAGCGTTCCCGGTCCGACATCCGGCGGCTCGACGTACCAGCCCGGGAGGCGGTCGTAGAACTCCTGGGCCTCCGGCAGGCCGGGGAGCGGGTTCTCCACGCCATCCTCGATCTCCAGTAGGGCGAGGAACGTCACGCCATCCTGCAGCTTGACCGACGCGTAGCGGATTCCCTCGAGCCTTTCGCGCTCGATGGCGGCGAACATGCGCCTGACCGCCGCCTCGGCGTCCGCGACGTGCTCTTCCTTCAGCCTGGCTCGTACCGTGAGTAGGCTCATCGTGCTTCGCTCCTTTCGGGTCGTTCCACGCAATGACCCGCGGAGGCGCAGAGATGTGACAGGCGGCCGTGCGAGGCAGATCAAGTGAGCGAGGTCACCGGCTGGTCCGCACGCCGGTCGGCGGCGGTCAGGACCAGCACCGTGATGTCGTCCGCGGCGATCCGGCCCTGCTCGCGCAGCCGCCTGTAGCCGGCGGCTGCGGCCGCGGCCGACAGCTCGACCGTGATGCCGTCACCGGCCGCAAGCTCCTGCGCCGCACGCGCCATCTCGTCGTCACCGATCGCGATCGCCGCCCCGCCGCTCGCCCGGACGGCGGCAAGCGTCCGGTCGCCATCGGCCACGTAACCGGCGAGCGGGTCAGCGATCGCCCCGGCGGCCGTGTCCGGCCGCTCCCACGCCCGCACCCGGGCGCCCTCGTCGAACGCCCGCGCGATCGGCGCGCAGCCGGCGGCCTGCACCGCGAACAGGCGCGGGGCCCTGCCCACCAAGCGGCCGGCGACGCGGAGCTCGGCGAACGCCTTGCCGATCGCGGCCAGCAGCGGGCCGGCGCCGACCGGCACCACGACGGCGTCCGGGGCGCGGCCGAGCTGCTCGAACAGCTCGAGCCCGAGCGTCTTGTCTCCCTCGAGCATGAACGGGTTCACGTACGTGGTCGTGAGGTTCGCCCAGCCCGAGCCCGCCGCGAGCGCGCTCGCCTCAGCGTGGGCGTCGCTGTAGGTGCCCGCCACCGGCCGCAGCCGCGCGCCTGCCGAAGCGATCGGCTCGAGCTTGTCCCGCGGCGTGCTCTCCGGTACCAGGCACTCCACCGGCAGGCCGGCGTGCGCGCCGTACGCGGCGACCGAGACCGCGGTGTTGCCCGTCGACGCACACACCAGCCCGGGCGCGCCGAGCTCGATCGCCATCGCCGTCGCGACCGCCACCGGACGGTCCTTGAAGGACCGTGTCGGGTTGGCCCCCTCGTCCTTGAGGTGGACCGACGGCGCGAAGGCGCGTGAGCGCAGCAGCGGCGTGCCGCCCTCGCCGAGCGTCACCCCGTCGCCCGCGACCGGCAGCCAGCCGCGGTAGCGCCACACGCCGACGCGGTCGGCCTCCCAGTCCGGCCACCTGCCGGTGTAGCCGACCTCGAGCGTGCCGCCGCAGCGCGCGCACGCCTGACGGGCACAGAGCTCGTCGACCCAATCGCAGCGATGGCAGCGCAGGTGCGCGCGCATCGCAGGATTCTCCAGCTTCCTGCACGATTGGCGGTTGGCATCTCACGCCGGTACCGGGCATGATCGGTTCGGTGAGGGCCAAGATGACCGCAGCCGCGCTTGCCGCGGCGCTGCTGCTGGTGGGAGCCGCGAGCGCCTGGGCGGCGTTCGTGACCGAAGGCTCGTACACGGTGGGAGACGAGCCGTACTCGCTCAACGCCGCCGACTTCAACGGCGACGGGCGCCCCGACGTGGCAACGATCAACGGGACGAGCTCCAACGTGTCGGTGTTCCTGCGCCAGGCCGGCGGCGGCTTCGCGCAGGAGGCGGGCTCACCGATCGCGGTCGGCTCCGGGCCGAGCGGCGCGGCGGTCGGCGACTACAACGGCGACGGGCGTGCGGACCTCGCGGTGTCGAGCTTCGTGGGGGGCAACGTGTCGGTGCTGCTACGCCGGCCCGGCGGCGGCTTCGCGCTCGAGGGCGGCGCGGCGATCTCGCTCGGCACGCGCATCAGCGCGGTGGCCGCGGGCGACTTCAACAGCGACGGACGGCGCGACCTCGCGGCGGCGCAGTACGACGGCAACCGGATCGTGCTCCTGCTGCGCAACGGCCAGAACACCGGCTTCGGCGCGCCGCTGTCGTTACCGACCGGGCTGACGCCGGTCGCGATCGCCGTCGGCGACTACAACGGCGACGGAGCGGCCGACCTGGCGATCGCCAACCGGGGCGGCGACAGCGTGTCGATCATGCTGCGGATCCCCGGTGCCACGTTCAGCGCTGAGGTGGCGGTCCCGGTCGGCGACGATCCCGTCGACATCGTCGCCGCCGACTTCGACGGCAACGGCCGCGCCGATTTCGCGGTCACCAACGCCGCCACCGGCAGGGTCTCAGCCTTCCTGCGCCGGCCGTCCAACGACGGCTTCACCGCGGAGTCGCCGATCCCGGTCAGCGCCGGGCCTGTCGGCATCGCCGCCGCCGACGTCGACCGCGACGGCCGGCCCGACCTCGCCGTGGCCGCGAACGCCGGCGCCGTCGAGATCCTCCGCCGCAACGCCGGCAGCGGCTTCACGCGCGACCCGTCGATCCCGCTCACCGGCGCCGTCAACGACGTCGCGGCGGCCGACTTCGACGGCGACTCGCGGCCCGACCTGGCCGCGTCGTCGTACACCAGCGCGGCGGCCGACAGGTTCACCGTGCTGCTGAACGATGCGCCCGCCCTGCCGCCGCCGGTCGCCGGCAAGTCCGTCAACGTCGAGCCGGTGTCCGGCACGGTGAAGATCAAGCGGCGCGGGAGCAAGCGCTTCGTCAGGCTGACTGCCGAGGCACACATCCCGGTCGGCAGCACGATCGACACGCGCCGCGGGCGGATCGCGATCACCGCCGCCCAGGGCAGCGGCAGGACGGCGTCGGCCGACTTCTACGACGGACTGTTCAAGCTCACCCAGACCAAGCGCGCCAAGCCGATCACGACGCTGACGCTGACCGAGAAGCTGAGCTGCGCCAGGGCGAACAGCGCGACGACCGCCGCGAAAAAGAAGAAGAAGCGCAGGCTCTGGGGCAACGGCAAGGGCCGGTTCCGCACCAAGGGCCGGCACTCGGCGGCCACAGTGCTGGGCACGAAGTGGCTCGTGGAGGATCGCTGTACGTCGACGCTGACGCGCGTCGTCCGCGGCCGCGTCTCGGTGCGCGACTTCGGCAGGCGCAAGACCGTGACCGTGCGCGCCGGCAAGCGCTACACGGCCCGCGCGAACCGCAGGTAAGCCAGAGCGCCGCGAGCTCGCGCGCCTGCGGGTCGTGGAACGCGTGCAGCTCCGCGTATGGGGCTCGCTGGCGCATCGAGGCGGACGTGGAGGCCTCGATAGCCCGCATTGTCTCTCTGGGCGAGCTGCGCTGGCGGGCGTTCCCGCGGGAACGTCTTCACGGCGCGGGCGATTCGCTGCTCCGTACGTCCAAAGCAGCAGCACGCGGCGACGCGGCGCGACGCCACCGCGACCTTAAGAGCCGCGCGCTGCCGGATGACGTCTGTAGGCGAACGGCGCCTGCGGGCGGACGACTGTTGCGGCGTGATCCGGGCCTTCCATGCCTGGGAGCCGCCGCGGCCTCGGTGGTGCATTGCGCGAGTTGCGATGGTCGCCGATCGGCCGGGTCGGTGCCTATCGCATCAAGGCGGAGGGAGCACTGGTTCGCGACGAGCCGGGCCGTGTCGCGCATAGGACCTATGTTCTGCACGTCAGCCGCTGCTCGACCGACGGCCCCGCGGGCTCCCGGTTTGGGTCGGCTGGGCATCAGGCTTTGCGATTCGGTCACAAACGCGGCCGGTCCCGGCAATGATCTGGTGATGATGGTCTCCGACGAGGAGCTGTTGGTCGCCTCGGTGGGTGACGAGGAGGCCTTCGCCGCCTTCTACCGGCGCCATGCGCGGCCGCTGGCCGGGTTCTTCATGCGGCGCACCGGCGACGCCGAGCTGGCGGCCGATCTGACCGCGGAGACGTTCGCCGCCGCGCTTGCCTCGCGCCGGCGCTTTGACCCCGCCAAGGGAGCGGCGATCGGTTGGCTGTACGGGATCGCGCGGCACAAGCTCGCGCGGACGCTGTCGCACGGGCGGGTCGAGGACCGCGCCCGCCGGGCGCTCGGGATGGCGCCGCTCGTGCTCGACGATGCAGCGATCGAGCTCGTGGTGACCGCGGAGGGCGACGTCGTGGAGCTTCTGCAACGGCTGCCGGCCGACCAGCGCGCCGCGATCGAGGCGCGCGTGGTCGACGAGCAGGAGTACGAGCAGATCGCCGCCGCCACGCACACGTCCGAGGCCGTGATCCGAAAGCGCGTCTCGCGCGGGCTCGCGAGCCTGCGGCGCAAGCTGGAAGGGCGGACCCCATGACCGACTTCTTCGCCGACCTCGAACGTGAGCTGCGCCGGGCGCACCGTCGCGACACCGAGAGCCATGCGCGCTCCCGTGTCTTCGACCTGCGGCGGCTGCTGCCGGTCCTCCCCGCGACCGGCCTGCCAGCGCTGGTGGCGCTCGCCGTGGTCGCCGCCCTCGTCGCGGTCGTGGTGACTGTCGCGCGCGAGTCTGACGTCGAACGGTCGGCGGCGCCGCCGGGCAAGAAGGTCGTCGCTACCGACGTCGAGCGCGGCGTGCGCTTCAGCCTCGACGGACGGGTACTGACGGTGCAGCTGCTTCCACCTGTGCGCAACCAGACCTTCGAAACGGTCAGCGGCGCTGAGATCAGCGCGACCTGCGGCACGACCGTCGCCGCGCCGCCGGGTGATCCGCGAAGCGAGATCACGCTCTACCGGCGCTGGCCGGCCGGCCAGACGAGCCTGAGCTACCGCTTCCCGCGCGACGTCTCGCGCTGGTGCCGGCTCGACCGCCAGTCCGTCGGCATCGTCGCGTTGGTGAGCTTCCCCGGCGCGTCGCCGGGGGCGAGGGGGCCGATCGCCGAGACAGCCAACAAGTGGGCGCGGCAGTTCGCCTCCAGCTCTCAGACCTGCACCGACTACATGAGCCGGACCGCCTGCAAGCAGCTGAAGGGGTCCACGCCGGATTGGCGAGCGTACTTCCTCGGCGCGACGGTCCAGACAATCGCCATTAGCGGCGACCGAGCGGCCGCCATGCTCTCGAACGACGAGATCGTCCAGCTGCGACGCATCGCGACGGGCGAGTGGCTGATCGACACGATGGGCCCGATCGGGGCCGTGGGTTCTGATGCCGCCGCTCAGCGTCGAGAGCGCGGGGATCCTTGACTAGCGCTTGGGACGCCACGGCGCAGCGCGCCGAGTAGTTCCGTTGGCGCTCGCCGGCTATCGCTCATCGCGCATAGCGATAATCGGCAGCGCAAGGGCGGCGAGGACTGCGTGTGGTTGACAGCCCGAACATTGCGAGCGAGACTCGGCAAGTTCGCGTTCGGGAGGAGGCTCGCATGCCCCGTAAGGTGTTGCTTGGTGCCGGTCTGTCCGCTCTGATCGCTGTGGCGGTGGTCGCCGGGGTTCCTTCCGCGACGGGCTCGGAAAATCGGGCGCCCAGCCGCGTGACGCTCCACTTGCTCATTACCGAGCCGGCGTTCACGGCGGTCGACCTCACGGGCGAAGGTGAGACCGCCGGGGATTTGTTCGTGGTCGACTCCCCGCTGTACAACCGCAATCGGACGCGGCAAGTAGGCCATACGCCGCTGAGTTGCGTGGTCGTCAGGGTCGGCGCCAATCCCCGCTGCAATGGCGAGCTGGTGCTCGAGGGTTTCGGTCAGATCACTCTGCAGGGGGTGTTCGGCGAGGACGAAGACAGGATGGCCATCACGGGAGGTACGGGCGTGTTCGCCGAAGCGAACGGTCAGACGCAAGCGATGTTCGACCCAGCCGCCGGTGCGCTCCGTCTGACAGTGCATCTGCGAGGGGTGCGACGCCACGACGTGCGGCGGCTGCTGGGCTAGACCGGGCGAGCCACGACCGGGAACCGGAGTCCGCAGCGACCGCAATGGCCCGGCTTGCGACCCCGGCGGCGCGGGGCGGTTACGACACGCACTCCGATCGCGACGTGCCACGGCAGCCCGTAGCCACGCCGACCGTCGTGTCGCCACCCTCCCGCGCCGCACCATGGAGAAGGCGCTGGTCCGGCGAGCAGGCTGACTGGGAGGGCCGCGGCGCTGCGACGACGGCCCGACTGCAGCCCCGCCGGCGCCCCATCGAGAGCTAGAGGACGCCTCGTTCGCGCGCCGAACCGACCATCGCGGCGAGCGTCGAAGCCGCGTCATGGCGCGGCTTCCAGCGCAGCTCGCGACGCGCCGCGGCGGTCGACATGAGCATCGGCACCGTGAACGCGTTGAGCCACTGTGCCTTCGCGGGCACCAGCGGGAGCGCCCCGGTCGCGGCCGCGGCGAGCGAGACGGCGGCGCGCGGGATCGGAACGCTGTGCCAGCCGAGCGCGCGGGCGAGGTCGCGGGCGCTCAGCTCTCCCGGGCCGGCGAGGTTGTAGACGCCGGGTGAGCCGGCCCCGCGGGCAGCGGCCACCAGCGCGGTCGCGACGTCGTCGTGGTGGACGAGCTGGAAGCGGACGCCGGGATCCGGGAGGACGGTCAGCGGCGCCCGCCGCACCAGCCACGGGATCGAGTCGAGCGGCATCAGCGCGTCGGGGCCGGCGACGACGCAGGGCCGGAACACGTACGTCTCGAGGCTGCTGCCGGCGACCGCGCTCCACAGCGCCGTCTCCAGCTCGGCCTTCTCGGCCGAGTAGTAGTGCTCGTCGCTCCCGCGCGCGGGCACGTCCTCAGTTAGCGGCTGCGGGTTGTCTGAGTGGAACCCGTAGGCAGCCACCGACGAGGTGTAGACCAGTCGCTTCACGCGCTCGGCGGCCGCGGCGGCGGCGAACACGTTGCGCGAGCCCTCGAGGTTGATCCGGCGGCTCTCCTCGCGGCCGCCCATGATGATGAAGGCGAGGTGGACGAGGACGTCGGCCTCGTCCACGAGCGAGTCCAGCGCGTCCCGGTCGAGCACGTTGCCCTGGCGGTACTCGGTCTTGCGCAGGCCGAGCGCGCCCGGGTCGAACGGCCGGCGCGCCATCCCGATCACGCGCCCGATGCTGCGGGCGCGGTCGCACGCGCGCAGGAACGCGCGGCCGATGTCGCCAGTCGGCCCGGTCACGGCAACGGTCAGCGGCTCAGTCGCGATAGCCCGGCTCCCCCGGCAGCACGACGCGAGCGACCTCGCCCTCCACGACCACCTGCGGCTCGATCGGCTCGACCACGCGGCCGTCCGCCCACGCCAGCAGCTCGTCGGCAGTGCTGAAGCCGGTGAGCTGCTCGAGCGTCTTGATGGTGGGGAACACGAGCTCGATCTCGCCGCGGCCGAAGGCGTCGAGCGCCTGCTGCGGCGCGCACCAGCCGAGGTCGACCGTCTCGCCGCCGTCCGGCCGCGGCTCGGCGTCGTCGGGCGCGGCGGCGAGGAAGAAGTGCGTGTCGAAGCGGATCCGCACCTCGGCGGGGGTGATCCAGCGCGAGAAGCGCACGAGCGCGCGCGGATCGGGCAACGTGACGCCCGACTCCTCGGCCACCTCGCGCACCCCGGCCGTCTCGGGGTCCTCGGACGCGTCGACGGCCCCGCCGGGGAACACCCACGCGCCGCCCATGAAGCGGGCCGCCGGGTTGCGCCGGACGAGCAGCACCTCGAGCGTCGCGCTCCCGCCCCGTAGCAGGATCACCGTCGCGGCCAGGCGCGGCTCGGTCGGCCGCCCCGGGTTGAGCTCCTCCCCTGGAGCAGGACGGTCAACCTCCACGGCTGCGAGGGTACCCTGGTCGCCATGACTACGACGACAGTCCAGAGGTGGATCTGCGAATCCTGCGGGTTCATCTATGACCCTGCTGAAGGCGACCCCGACGGCGGTATCCCACCAGGGACCGCATTCGACGACATCCCGACCGACTGGTTCTGCCCTGTCTGCGGCGCCCGCAAGGCCGACTTCTCCCCCTACGAGGACTAGCAGCGAAGAGCCCCGCGGCGACCGCGGGCTGCCACCGCTCGAACTGCTCGTCTTCGCGGTCGGCATCGCCACGCTCGGGGCGGAGATCGCGGCTGCGCGGCTGATGGCGCCGTTCTTCGGCGCGTCGACGATCGTGTGGGCGAACACGATCGCGATCGTGCTGGTGGCGCTCTCGATCGGCTACTGGTTCGGCGGCCGGATGGCCGACCGGCGTCCGAACCTGCGCGCGCTGTGCGGCACGGTCCTGGCGGCCTCGGTGCTGATGGCGCTCGTCCCGTTCGTCGCCGACCCGTTCCTCTCGCTCAGCGTCGACGCGTTCGACTCGTACTCGGTCGGCGCGTTCGCGGGCTCGCTGTTCGGCGTGCTCGTGCTGGTGGCGGTACCGGTGCTGATGCTCGGCTCGGTGTCGCCGTGGGCGCTGCGGCTGAAGATGCGCGCGGTCGAGGACTCCGGGCAGATCGCGGGGCGGATGTACGCGATCTCGACCGTCGGATCGCTGCTCGGGACGTTCGCCGCATCGCTGCTGCTGATCCCGCTCGTCGGGACGCAGCGCACCTTCCTGACCTTCGCGCTGATCACCGCGGCGGTCGCGGCGCTCGGCCTGCGGGCGCGCTGGGCGATCGTGCCGGTCGCGATCGCGGCGCTGATGGCCGTGCCGGTCGGCACCGTCAAGGGATCGGGAGAAGGGCGCGTGATCCACGAGACCGACACCGAGTACCAGTACGCGCGCGTGGTCGAGTACGGCGGCGGCGAGCGCCGGCTGGAGCTCAACGAGGGTCTCGCGATCCACTCGCTCTACCGCCCGGGGACCGTGCTCACCGGCGGCTACTGGGACGCCTTCCTCGTCGACCCGCTCGCCGTCAGCACCGACCCGCCGGGGCGGATCGCGATCCTCGGCAACGGCGCCGGGACGACGGCGCGCGCCTACGCGCGCTATTTCCCGGACACGGTGATCGACGCGGTCGAGATCGACGGCGAGCTGCTCGACATCGGGCGCCGGTACTTCGACATGCGCGACCGGCCGCAGCTGCGCCTTCACACGGAGGACGCGCGCCCGTTCCTCCGCCGCACCGACGCGCGCTTCGACGCGATCTTCCTCGACACCTACCGCCAGCCCTACATCCCGTTCTACCTCACGACACGCGAGTTCTTCGAGCTCGCGCGCGAGCGACTGCGGCCCGGCGGCTCGGTGGTGATCAACGTCGGGCACCCGCGCGCGTCGGACCGGCTGGAGAAGGTGCTGTCGGCGACGATCGGCGCGGTGTTCGCGCATGTCGCGCGCGACCCGGTGAAGCCGACGAACACGATGGTGATCGCGTCCGACGCCGAGCCGTCGCGCGCGACGCTCGAGAGCGCCGCGTTCAGCCTCCCCGCCGACCTGCGGCCGCTCGCCATGAACGCCGCCGGGCGGCTCGAGCCCCCGCTGCGCGGCGGCGACGTCTACACCGACGATCACGCGCCGGTCGAGTGGCTGGTCGACGCCTCGATCGTGCAGGAGGCGGCGGGCGGAGAGGACCCCTGAGTACGTATGCGGCTTACTCACACTCGCAAGCTCGCGTGAGCGCCTTGATTACGTTGCAAGCCTGTTTGAACGGAGCACGTGCGCCCGGCGAGCACCCGGCGCTGCCGCTGACGCCGGAGCAACTCGCGGCCGACGCCCGCGCCTGTGTCGAGGCCGGCGCACGGTCGCTGCACCTGCACCCGCGCGACGCGGCCGGCGCGGAGAGCCTCGATGCCGCCGACATCGCGGCCGCCCTGCGGGCCGTGCGGGTGGCCGCACCCGGCGTCGAGATCTCGCTCTCGACCGGACTGTGGATCGCCGGTGACGACGTCGAGCGCCGGCACGCACTGGTGGCGGGCTGGACCGAGCTGCCCGACCTCGTCTCGCTGAACCTCTCCGAGCCGGGCTGGCAGGCGCTCGCCGCGTTGCTCGCCGAGCGCGGGATCGGCGTCGAGGCGGGATTGGCGACGACCGCCGACGCCGAAGCGCTCGCCGGCGGCCCGCTGCGCCCGGCGCGCGTGCTCGTGGAGATCGACGACGATGGCCTCGGTGCGGAGCCCGCGGTCGCGGCGGCCGCGGCGATCGACGCCGTGCTCGACAGCGCGGGCGTCGAGGGCCCGCGCCTTCACCACGGCGCCGGCCTGGCCACCTGGGCCGTGATCGAGGCCGCCGTGCGGCACGGGCATGACATCCGGGTCGGGCTCGAGGACGTGCTCGAGCTCCCGGACGGCACGCCCGCGCCGGGCAACGCCGAACTTGTGGCTGCGGCGCGCGCTACTGCTTGAACGGCTCCTGATCGAGCCACTCGGACTTCACGAGCACCCACCAGTCGACGGCGAGCCGCCGCAGCACGTACTCGTACGGCATGTAGCCGTAGCCGCGGTCGCCCCAGCCCGTGCCCCACGAGTTGCGGATGATCAGGGCGCCGCGCGTCGGAGCCGACGCGCCGCTGTGCTTGATCTCGATCGCGTCGTCGTAGCCGACGGCCGCGATCGCGTGGCCGCCCGCGACCCGGTCGGTCGAGATCGGGAACGGGATCCTGCCCTTGCCCGAGCCCTGCGCCTGTGCGATCGAGTCGTAGACGGTGAAGCCGAACATCGGCGGCACGCCCGCGGCGATGTGCTGCTTGATCGTCTCGAGCAGGTCCGCCGGAACGGTCCCGGCCGGATCGAGCCGGTAGAACTTCTCCGCCTGGTAGGCCTGGCCGAGCGTGTACACGAACGCGGGCGGCTCGACGTCGTACTTGTTGACGTCGTAGGGCCAGTAGCGCTCGGGCGGCACGCCGAACATGCACAGCGCGCCCATCGTGCTCCGCAGCCACGC
This sequence comes from uncultured Solirubrobacteraceae bacterium, assembly GCA_963806395.1. Taxonomy (GTDB): domain Bacteria; phylum Actinomycetota; class Thermoleophilia; order Solirubrobacterales; family Solirubrobacteraceae; genus DASSUW01. The sequence continues at coordinate 36,115 of CAWDYI010000004.1, forward strand.
GCCGGTGTCGCCGGTCAGCCCGAGCAGGTTGCGGGTGGCCTTGTAGACGAACAGCCGCGAGCCGTCGAGGTGCTTGCGGAAGGCGCGCCGTTGGTAGTACTCGACGATCCCGACGCCTGCCTGGGCGGTGCAGGAGCCGATCGTCCGCTGGTCCTCGATCGGCGAGCACCACGGGCGCAGGTCCACGCGGGCGGCGGGAGCCGGTCCCTCGCCGCGGAGCGCCGCGCCCGCCGGGGCGGCCTTCAGCAGGTCCGCCACCTCGGTGGTGTCGGCGGTGTAGTCACGCACGTCCGGCAGGTCGCGCATCCAGCCCATCGCGAACGGCACCGCCGGATCGCGAACGGGCGGGGCGACCGTGTGGCCGTTGCCTACGGCGAGCCCGGGCTCGTACGCGCCCACCTGCTCGATTGTTGCCTCCATGGCTCCTCCTTGAGTGGGGGTAAGGGGGTTGGCGCATGCCTACACCCGCCGGCGTGGCGGCGATAGGGGCTTTCGGGCAGACTTGACAAGCGTGGCGTCTTGGGACGATGTCGGCCGGATCGCGCTCTCGCTGCCCGAGACGAGCGAGGGGCAGTCACGCGGCCAGCGTCAGTGGCAGGTCAAGGGCAAGGGGTTCGTGTGGGAGCGCCCCCTGCGCAACAAGGATCTCGAGGCGCTCGGCGACGACGCGCCGGACGGACCGATCCTCGGCGCCTCCGTGGAGCACGTCGGGGCGAAGGCGGCGCTGCTCGCCGACAACCCGAGCGTCTACTTCACGACCCCGCACTTCGACGGCTATGCGGCGATCCTCGTGCGCCTGGACCAGATCGGGCTCGACGATCTCCACGAGCTGATCGTCGAGGCGTGGCTATGCCGCGCGCCGACGCGCGTCGTCAAGGCATACGTCGACGCGTCCTAGACCGGGCGATAGCCCGAGCACAGCACGCGCATCCATGCGATCCGTCCGTCACGCGCCCCCAGGAACGCCTGCTGCTCGACCAGGAAGCTGCCGTCCGGGTTGCGGACGCTCAAGCGGTAGCCGACCCGCTCGCGGTCGGCGAACGCATCGCTCTCGAGCTGGACGAGTGCCTGGATCTCGTCCTTGTCCTCGAACCACTCGCGCAGCACTCCCGAGATCACGGCCTCGGGCTCGCCGGCCTGCCAGTTGCGGTTCGGCGTCAATGCGCGGAAGTCGATGTCCGGGTGCATCAGATTCAGGATCTGGTCGAACTCCTTGGCAGCGAGCGCTCGCGCGAACTGCGCGCCGAGGGTGGTGGGCTCTTGCATCCGCCGATTCTCCGTCATAGTCGTGCTGCGTGCGACAACTCGAGATCACCGGCGCGCGGGCGGTTCGCTGGAACGAGGTCGCAGCGCCTGGCCTGCACGGCGACGGCGAGGCGCTGGTGAAGCCGCTGGCGGTGGCGATGTGCGACCTCGACGCCGCCTTCCTCGCGGGAGTGATCCCGGTCGCGGAGCCGTTCCCGCTCGGGCACGAGTGCGTCGCCGAGGTCGTCGAGATCGGCGATGCGGTGCGCGCCGTGGCGCCGGGCGACGTCGTCGTCGTCCCGTTCCAGATCTCGTGCGGGACGTGCGAGGCGTGCGCCGCCGGCCACACCGGGAACTGCCGGACGGTCCCGCGCGGCTCGGCGTACGGGATGCAGCCGCTCGGCGGCGCGTGGGGCGGCGCGCTCGCCGACGTGCTCCGCGTCCCGTTCGCGGACGCGATGCTCGTGCCGCTGAGCGACGGCCTGGACCCGGTGGCGGTCGCCAGCGTCGCCGACAACGTGCCGGACGGCTACCGCGCCGTCGCGGAGCCACTCGCACGTGTACCCGGCGCCGACGTTCTCGTGGCCGGCGGCTGGGCGCGCAGCATCGGCCTGTACGCCGTCGCGTGCGCGAAGGCGCTCGGAGCCGGGCGCGTGGTCTACGCCGACGCCGACGCCGGCCGCCTCGAGCGGGCCGCGGCGCTGGGCGCCGAGCCCGTCGAGGTGACGATCGGCGAGGACGGCGCGCTCGCCTGGCCCGCGAAGCTCGGGCGGTTCGCCGTCACGGTCGACGCCTCAGGCGACCACGGCGGCCTGCACACCGCGCTGCGCTCCACCGCTCCCGACGGCATCTGCACGAGCGTGGCGATCTACTTCGAGCCGGTCACGCCGGTACCGCTGCTCGAGATGTACACGCGCGGCTGCACGCTCCACACGGGGCGCTGCCACGCCCGCGCGCTGATCCCCGAGGTGCTCGCGCTGATCGCCGCCGGCCGGCTCGATCCGGCGCTCGTGACCAGCGCGGTCGCCGGCTTCGACGAGGCCGAGGCGGCGCTCGCCGAGCCGCCGACCAAGCTCATCCTCGTGGCCTGATCCCGTACGTCAGGTGCGTGACGCTGCCCGTGTCGGACACCGCCAGCTGCTCGAGGCTGCGGTCGCCGACACCGTCGAACAGATGCTCGCCGGCGCCGAGCAGCTCCGGCACGACGTGCAGTCGCAGCTCGTCGATCAGGCCCGCCGCGAGGTACTGGCGCACCGTGTGCGCGCCGCCTGCGATCGCGACGTCAGCGTCGCCCGCCGCCTCGCGCGCCTGCGCCAACGCCGACTCGATCCCGTCCGTGACGAACGTGAACGTCGTGCCGCCCTGCATCGGCAGCGGCTCGCGCGGATGGTTCGTCAGGACGAAGACCGGTGCGTGATACGGCGGGTCCTCGCCCCACCAGCCCGTCCAGTCCAGGTCCCAGTCGCCGCGACCGGGCCCGAACATGTTGCGGCCCATGATGTAGGCGCCCGCCGCGGTGATCGCTGCGATCTCGGCCGCGTTCGCGTCGGCCTCCTCGACCATCCACCGGGTCAGGCGGTCTCTGACGCCCTCGCCGAACGGGTTTTCCTCGGTCTGGTTCAGGCCGGCCGTGAAGCCGTCGATCGACATCGCCATGTCACAGGTCACCTTCGTCATCTCAATCTCCTCCCGCAGATGCGGGCCGCTGGTTGTCGGCGCTCGGTGGGCGCCCTCGTCAGAGACGTCGGAGCCGGCGGCGCGTTCTCGACATCATCAGCGTTCGGCGAACCGGTACGTCGTCTGGCCGTGCGGCTCCTTGGCGAAGGCCAGCACCTTCGTCGGCTCGATCCGGAACACCGCGGCGGCATCCTCGCCGGTGCCGAACACGCCGTCGCCGACGTCGAAATGCCAGACGCTGCCGTACTTCGCCTCGTACGCATCGGCGAGGACCTGCAGGGTGTCACGATCGGTGACGCGGGCCGCCGTCCCCTCGACGACGACGTCGAGGCCCTGCGCCCAGGCGTTGTTGCCGGTGGTCAGCGCGACCTGCCTGGAGTGCTCGAGGTTCCGGGCCTTCTGCTCGCGCAGCCCGGTGCAGAAATGCACCGCTCCGTCGTGCGCGACTCCGATCAACGGGGTCACGTGCGGCCGGCCGTCGGCCCGCACGGTGGTGAGCCAGTACAGCTCGGCGTGTTCGAGCACGTCCGCGGCGTCGGACCACGGCGTCGGCCCGGCCGCGGGATCGCTGAAGCGGCTGTCGATCTCGCCGTTCGGATGGGACGTCATCGTCGTGGCCTCCTCGTTCGAGTCGATCCATATATGACCGTATGACCGCCAGCCACTCATCGGTCGCCTTGACGGCGGGGCGCGGCGGCGGCAAGCTCGGGGCATGGGAGACGCACCGGGAGCGGCGACCTTCCAGGCGCCGGCGGAGGTATACGACCGGCTGATCGGCCGCTACGGCCGAGAGCTCGCACGTGCGCTGGTCGCCGCGGCCGGCGTGCGGGCTGGGCAACAGGCGCTCGACGTGGGCTGCGGACCGGGTGCGCTGACGAGCGAGCTCGTCGTCCTTCTCGGCACCGCCCACGTGGCGGCGATCGACCCGTCGCTGCCGTTCGTCGAGGCCTGCCGCCGTCGTCTGCCGGGCGTCAACGTCGCGCAGGGAGCGGCCGAGGCGCTGCCGTTCGAGGACGCGACGTTCGACCGGACGCTCGCCCAGCTCGTCGTGAACTTCATGAGCGACCCGCCGGCCGGAGTGCAGGAGATGAAGCGGGTGACGCGTCCCGGGGGCACGGTGGCCGCCGCGGTCTGGGACTACGCGGGAGAGATGACCTTCCTGCGGCGGTTCTGGGACGCAGCCGTCGCGCTCGACCCGTCGGCGGCGGACCGCGACGAGGGCCGCTGCATGCCCTACTGCACACCCGACGAGCTGCAGGGCCTGTGGTCCGCGAGCGGCCTCGCCGGCGTGCGCGTCACGCAGGCCGTGGTCGGCGCCGGTTACGAGGGCTTCGAGGACCTGTGGAAGCCGCTCGAGGCCGGCATCGCTCCCTCAGGCGCCTACGCGGCCTCTCTGTCGCCCGAGCGCAGGGCGGCGCTGAAGGCGGAGCTACAGCGGCGCCTCGGCGTCGGTGAGCAGCCGTTCCGGCTGACGGCGCGCGCGTGGCTCGTGACCGGTCAGGTCAGCCGATAGGCGCCGGGCCACTTCGAGTCCCGCGGACCAGCCCGGCGCGCGACCGCGCGGCGGCGGGTGGAGCGCGTCCGTCGGCAGGCCCGCGCAGGCGATCAGCCATGCGATCACGGAGTTCGAGTTCCACATCTCGCCGGCTCTGAGCTCGTCGCGGCCCCAGACGGGTGTCGGCACGGCGGTGACGAGGTCGAGCATCCGGCGCGCGACCGCGGGGTCGTTGGTGATGCGGTGCGGCGCGCCGACGGCTTCGACGAGATCCGGGATCGTCCCGCCGCGCCAGCAGCGGACCTCGTACCGGAACAGGCGCAGCCGGCCGGCGTGGCGGCTCCCGACTGCGCCCGTGGCGACCACGCCTCGACTCGCCTCGTCGGCGTCCGGGGAGGGGGCGATCTCGATCGTGTGGCGATCGCCGTCCAGTTCGACGACGAGTGCTGCGTGATAGAGGTCGCACCGTTGCCGATGCCGGCGGGCAGCCGCGATCGCCTCGAACACGCGGCCGTTGAAGCGGACGGAGTGACCACCTGCGCCGAGCGGGATCCAGTACAGGTCGACGGCTGCTGTGTGCGCGGTCTGCATCACCGTCTCGAAGGATCGCCGGCCCGCGGCCGCGCGGCATCCGGAGTCACACGCACGGTGGGTGCGGATTGTCCGCGAACCTCACGTTCGAGGGCTCACCACCGTTACACCGGCCATGAAGAAGATCGCCGTGATCACAGGGGCCAACCGGGGGCTCGGCTTCGCGACAGCCCGCCGGCTCTGCCAATCGGGCGTGAAGGTGATCGTCGGCGCGCGCACGCTCGCGAAGGGCGAGGAGGCGGCCGAGCGGCTGCGCGGAGAGGGCTTCGACGCCGAATCGCTCAGGATCGATGTCGACTGCCAGGTGAGCGTTCACGACGCGGCCATGCACGTCGAGCAGCAGCACGGACGCGTCGACATCCTGATCAACAACGCCGGGATCCTGCCCGAGGCGACGGCGGGCGACGCCGCGGGACCATTCGACATGCGCATGTTCAGGGAGAGCTTCGAGACCAACGTGTTCGGCGCGGTGTCGGTGACGAACGCGTTCCTGCCGTTGCTGCGCAAGTCCGCCTCCGGTCGCATCGTGAACGTGTCCAGCACGATGGGTTCGCTGACCGACCAGAGCGACCCGGCGTCGCCCTACTACGGGCTGGTCGTCCCCGCGTACCAGACGTCGAAGGCCGCGCTCAACGGTCTCACGATCGCGCTGTCGAAGGCACTCGCGGAGACGCCGATCAAGGTGAACTCCGTCTGCCCCGGGTGGGTTCAGACGGACCTCGGCGGCGCCGAGAACCGCGCGGCGGCACCGACGACCGCCGACGACGCGGCGCAGATCGTCGCCGACATGGCCTCGATCCCCGACGACGGACCGACCGGTGGCTTCGTCGACCGCGAAGGCACCGTCGCGTGGTGACGCACTCCGGTTGACCGGGCGTTAGCGACGTCGCGGCGCGGGTAGCTGCGGGTCTGTCCGTTCATGCGCTCACGAGGGGAGCTGGCGATGTTCAAGCGGATCTGTGTCGCGGCCGCGCTGTTGGCGACGGGAGCCGTCGCGGGGTGGGCCGGTTCGGCCGGCAGCGCGCCATCGGGCCCGCAGGCGGCCGTCAAACCGCCGAAGGGCAAGCTCGTCGACCTCTCGTATCCCTTCAACGCGCAGACCATCTACTGGCCGACGGCCAAGACGTTCACGCTCGAGAAGGTGGCCGAGGGCGAGACCGAGGGCGGTTACTTCTACGCCGCCAACAACTTCGAGGGCGCCGAGCACGGCGGAACCCACCTCGACGCGCCGGTCCACTTCTCGCGCAACGGCGACAAGGCGGATGAGATCCCGCTGCGCCGGCTGATGGGGCGCGGCGTGGTCGTCGACGTGTCCGAGGCAGCGCTCGCCGACCGCGACTATCAGGTGACGCGAAGCGACCTGGTCGCGCATGAGCGTCGCCATGGCCGCATCCCGAAGGGAGCGATCGTGCTCCTGCACACGGGTTACGGCCGGTACTGGCCGGACCGCGAGCGGTACATGGGCACCGCAGAGCTTGGGGAGGCTGCCGTTCCGAAGCTGCACTTCCCCGGCCTGCATCCGAACGGCGCCCGGTGGCTCGTACGCCGGCGTGACGTCCGTGCGGTCGGGCTCGACACGGCGAGCATCGACTACGGCCAGTCGAAGCTGTTCGAGAGTCACCGCGTGCTGGGCGCTGCGGGCGTGCCGGTGTTCGAGAACGTCGCCAAGGTGGGGCGGCTGCCGGCCGACGGCTTCGTGTTCATCGGCCTCCCGATGAAGATCGAGGGCGGCAGCGGCGGTCCGCTGCGCGCGATGGCGATCGTGCCGAGGTAGCCGCCTAGGCCGCCCGCGGCAGCTCGTCGAACTGCGCCACCGCGACCGGGCCGCCGGCACCGGGGCGGACGCCTGCGCGAAGTGCGGCCCGGGCCAGCACCGCGGCCGCGCCGCGCAGCTCCGCGCGGGTGTGCGACGCCATCACGGCCAGCCGTATGCGCGCCGCGTCCGGCGCGGCGGGCGGCTGCGCCGCCTCGCAGAACACGCCCTGCTCGAGCGCGTACTCGACGATCCGGGCCGTGGGCTCGGCGGCGCCGATCAGCAGCGGCACGACGTGCGTGGACGAGCCGGCGACCTCGAACCCCTCGCGGGCGAGCTCGTCGCGCAGCGACTCGGCGTTGTCGAGCAGCTTCTCGACCCGTCGCGGCTGCTCCTCGAGCAGCTCGAGCGCCGCCATCGCGGCGGCGACGGCGACCGGCGGCAGGGCGGTGGAGTGCAGCAGCGTGCGGGCGCTGTTGGACAGGTAGCGCGCCGTCACGTGGTCGCAGCACGCGAAGCCGCCGTAGGAGCCGAGCGCCTTTCCGAGCGAGCCGGTGACGACGTCGACCTCCTCGTCGAGCCCGGCTTCGGCGACCGCGCCGCGGCCACCCGGGCCGAGCGTGCCGATCGCCTGCGCCTCGTCGACGAGCACGCGCACGTTGTAGTGGTGGGCGAGGTCGACGATCTCCTCCAGCGGCGCGACGTCGCCATCGAGGCCGAACACGCCGTCGGTCGCGATCAACGCTCCCCGGCCGTCCGACTGCTGGAGGCCCCAGGCGAGGTGCTCGGGGTCGGCGTGCCGGTAGGCGAACACGTCGGCACCGGACAGCCGGCAGCCGTCCACGATCGACGCGTGCGCCAGCTCGTCGTGGAACACGACCTCGCCCTTGCGCGCGAGCGCCGGTATCGCCCCGACGTTGGCGAGCGTGCCAGAGCCGAACAGCACCGCCGCGTCGGCGCCCGTGAACCCGGCCAGGCGCTCCTCGAGCCGCCGGTGGAGCGTCATCGTGCCGGACGCCATCCGCGCCGCTCCCGCGCCGACGCCCCAGCGCATCGCGGCGTCGGCCGCCGCCTCACGCACGCGCGGGTGATCGGCGAGCCCGAGGCTGTTGCCCGAGCACAGCACCAGCACCGGCCGCCCGTCGAGCACCACCCGTGGCCCTTGTGGGCCGCTCACCATTCTGGTGCGGCGGTATAGGCCGAGCTGCTTCAGCTCGTCCAGGCGGTCGTCGAGATCCAGCATCCGCGCTCCTTCTGGGAAGGCCAGGGCCGTCGCGCGCGAACGCTACGGCGCGGCCCGGACGACTCAGCGGCGCTTGGTGCAGGTGCGGTACGTGCGGGTGGCCGTATAGGTGCGGCCGTTGGAGGCGCGCACGGTCACCTTGAGCTTCGTGGACTTCTTGCGCAGGCCGCGGAGGCTGACCGCCTTGCGTGCCTTCGCGCCCTTCAAGCGCGCCTTGACGCGTCCGTTGACCCTGATGCTCGCGGAGGCGACGCGTGCGCCGTCGGGGCCCTTGAGCTTGAGCTTCAGCCGCCCGCCCTTGACGCAGCGGGAGGCGGCGGGAAGGCCGATCGCATCGGCCATGACGACCGGCTTGATGACTGGGGGCTTCGGCTTCGGCTTCGGCTTCGGCTTGGGCACCGGCGTCACGGTTGCCGTGGGGGTCGGGGAGGTGGCCAGCCACTTGAAGCTGAGCGTGAGCGCCGATCCCTGATACCGATTGTCGCCCGACGTGTCGGAGGCGGGCACACCGCCGTTTGGCAGCGTGGCGGCGAAGCGATAGTGGCGCTCGGAGCCCGCCGTCAGCGTTCCGAGGTCGACCTGCTCGAGGTCGGCCGGATGGCCGGCGAACACCGTGACGGGCTGTTGCGCGTTGGTGACGTCCGTGACAACGAGGTCCACGCGCTCCGACAGCAGACCGCCGTACGGGCCAGCGGTGTCCTGCACGTCGACGCTTCGGAGGGCGAAGCGACCGGCCACCGCGCCGACGTTGCCGATTCGCACCGTCCCACCGACCTCCTCGCCCGGGCGCATCGCCACGGCGTTGAACACGGCCAGGCCGCCGCGTGAGTTGGCGATGCTGACCGAGCCGGAGGCCCCGGCGAGCGTCGCTCGCGCGACCTCGGGCTTGCTGTTGCCGCCCGGGGCGGCGATCGCAAGGCCGATGGCGGCGAGCGCCATCGCGAGCGACGTGAAGAGAGTCGTCATGCTGCGCATTAGAAGTCCACGTCCGCGGCGCCGGTCTCGGTTCGGAGCACGGTGCTCGCCGGGTTCCCGAAGATGTCGGTGGCACTCGCCGACGGCCGCCAGGTCATCGTGCCCACCGCTGCCTGAGCGAGCGAGCCGGAGATCTGCGATCCGAGCGTGATCGTGATGGAGTTCCCGCTCCGCGCCATCGTCGCGTTGAACTCTGCGTCCGACGTCACGAAGTTGGCGCCGAGCTTGAGATCGGCCGCAGTTGTCACGAGGTTCAGCCGGGTGCTGCCGGCGCCGTCGTAGAAGTCGAGCTGATCGTTGGCGGCGATGTCGGCGATCCTCATGCGGATGGCCTGGCTCGACCCGTCCCAGCCCGGCAGCACAGTGGCCGGCGCGATCGGCTCGGACCAGCTGAGCGTGAGCGAGTCGCCCGGCTCGATCAGTCCGGCGGTCGCGCCGCCGTTCGCCGCCTGCACGTTCGCCGCCGTGGGAGCGGTGTTGTCGATAGTGAGGGAGGTCGGCGAGCTGATCGTGCGCACCCCTGCGTTATCGGCCGTCACGACGCGGATGCTGTAGGTGCCGTCCGCGACCTGAGCGGTGTCGCCGCTGCATGTAAACGGCGCTGCGGCGTCGCGGCAGAACTCGTACCAGGTGCCGGCGTAGAGCGCCTCGAACGCAACGTACGCGATGCCGGAGCCGCTGTCGCTGGCAGTCGCCGTCATCATGACGGTCCCACGCGCGGTCGGCGGAATGGTGGGGGTGGAAGTCGGCGCCGCGTTGTCGATCCGCACTGTGATCGGCGTCGTCTGGCTCACGCGGCCCACGTGGTCCTGTGTCACGGCACGCAGTTCGCGGTCCCCGTCGGGCAGGGAGGTCGTGATCAGGCTGCACGCTCGCGGCGACGTCGCGCCGGTGCACAAGTCGGTCCAAGTCGTCGTCCCGGCCACGCGGTGCTGGATCGTCACGGACTGCAATCCGCTACCTGCGTCGGCGGCGGTTGCCGTGATCGTCTTTGTGCCGCTCAGGTACGCGCCAGGGTTGGCGAGGGAGACCGTCGGGGCGAGGTTGTCGACGATGCGTGCGGAGCGCAGCGCCGTGCGCGAGTAGCCGCCGCCGTCGGTCGCCGTCGCGCGCAGGTCGTAGCTGCGGTCACCGCTGGCCACGGTGTTCCAGGAGCACGCGTACGGCGCCGTCGTGTCGTCGCAGACGGTCGCCCAGGCGCTGGTGCCGGCGGGTGCGGCCTCGATCAGGACGGCGTCGACGCCGCGGTCGGATGAGGCCGTCGCGGTCAGCTCCACGGTGCCCTGAAGATTGGTTCCCGGGTCGGCCAGGGAGACGGCGACGGTGTTGAAGTCGGCCGCCGCCGTGAAGGTCGTCGGGGAGGCGGAGGTAGCCGTGAAGTCGGCGCCCGATGCCGTGACACCGGTCGCGGCGAGCGCGGCCGCAACGAGCAGGGTGAGCAGGGCGCGGCTCATGTCGCCGCCGCCATCGTGCCGAGGCGGCGCCAGAGGCCGGCGAGGTTGAAGGCCGCGATCAGTACCGCCGGGAAAGCGATCAGTCCCACACGTATGTCGCGGCGGCCGAGCGCCGTCACCGCGTGGCCGGCGAACGGGATGCCGAGCCGAACGCGCGCCTGCGTAGCGCCGTCGAGGTGGAACGTCCACGGGTCGGCGATCGGGTTGGCGTCGCCCTTGGTGCGGAAGACCGGCTTGCCCTGCTGGTCGCGCTCGATCGAGGCGATCCGGTGCGTGATCAGGTGGTCGCCGGCGGGCGGCCGGTAGGTGATGACGTCGCCGACGGCCAGATCGCTCACCGCGATCACGTCGGCGATCACGAGCGAACCCTCGTCATACGAGCCGCTCATGGAGCCTGAGACGATCGCGTAGGACTGCAAGCCGAAGAGCGACGGAACGAGCACGACGAACACGGCGAGCGCGGCGGTGCAGAACACCGCGCCGGACGCGATGCGCCCGACGCGGTGAGCCGCTGCCTTCCGTGTGCCCTTCATCGCTGTCAGCCGTCCTTAGCTCGTCGCGTGCCGCTAGCTACGCGGCGTTGAAGTCGAATTGGACGGTCGAGATGCCGCCCTGGTACGGGTTGCCGGCCGAGGCATCCAGCGCGACGGTGAAGACGTACCGGTGCTTCGCGCCCGCCGCGAACGTCCCGAGCGCTCCGATCGCGTGGCCGCCGGTGCCCATGTCCGCGAGCGTGCCCGTGTACTTGCTCGCGTCGTCGCCGTCGCCGCAGGTGGGCGGCGTCGAGCCGGAGAAGGCGCCGCAGTCGACGACCGTCAGGTTGAGCTTGGCCGACAGCGGGTTGACGGCGTCCGAGTCGTCGACCGCGCCGCGTGAGAGCGTGAAGGCGCCGCTGAGCGAGCCGTCGTTCTCGATGTCGACGGTGCCGGTCTGGGCCGGATCGCCGGGGCGCAGGTTGCTCGCGGAGAGAACCGCGAGGCCCGACCTGGAGTTGGCGACGCTCAGCGTGCCGGATGCGAACGTGTTCGCCGGATTCGCCGAGGACGCCGTGAAGTCGGCGCCGGACCCCACGACGGCGCCGGTCGCGAGGAGAAGCGTGAGTAGTGCGCCGAGCGCTGTGCGCGGCTGTGCCGCGAGGACCTTCAAGCGAGACATTGGGGATGGCTCCTGGCCTGGAGTGGTGCCGGGGATCAAGCGCGCTGGTGCGCGCCTATCGCTGGCAACCGAGCCATCTCGCCTGTCGTCGAGACCTCTGGCTTTGCGTCCCCGCCTCGCGACGGGTTTGCCTTTTGTGTGCAGCACTCCCTTTATCGGCAAACTGCCGACCTGCTGATGGGACCTGGACGGATGTTGGTTTTCGAATGTCAGCGGCCGTGCCACTCGGGCGGCCGTTTCTCCGCGAACGCCCGCACGCCCTCGAAGAAGTCCTCGCTCCGGAAGCACGCCTCGCGCAGCTCCACGAGCTCCCGCTCGACCGCGGGGTCGAGCGACCCCTCGGCGCTCAGCAGCTCGCGTAGCGCACGCTTGTTCCCCTCGAGCGAGAGCGGCGCCAGCGAGGCGATGCGGGCGGCGTACGCGACGCCCGTCGGCGCGACCGTGTCCGCCGTCACGACCTCGTTCACGAGCCCCCACTGGAGGGCGGTGCGGGCGTCGATGTTGCGGGCCGTGAAGAACAGCTCGCGCGTGCGCGGGACACCGATCGCGTCGATGAACCTGCGCAGCCCGGTGTGCGAGTACACGAGCCCGAGGCGTGCCGGCGGCATGCCCATCTTGGCCTCCTCGGAGGCCACGCGCAGGTCGCACGAGAGGGCGAGCTCGAGCCCGCCGCCGATGGCGTGACCGTTCAGCGCGGCGACCGTCGGGAACACGACCGCGTCGAGTGCCTCGATCGCCTCGTGGAACGGGTGCGCGACGAGCGCCTCGGCTCGGTCGGCGAACTCGTCGCGCGGCAGGTTGCCGATGTCGTAGCCGGCGGAGAACACCGGGCCGGTGGCGGTCACGAGCAGGCAGCGCGCCTCGATCTGCGGCAGCGTGGTGGCGAACGCGTCGAGGATCTGGTGGTCGAGCGCGTTGCGCTTGGCCGGGTTGTCGATCGTGAGCCGCGCGACGTGATCCGCCGGGAAGTCCAGGCGCAGCTTGCCCGCCGCGAGCTCCCGCGGCTCTCGCGTCACTCCTCCAGCACGACGAGCGTGTCGCCCTCGGAAACCGACTGGCCCTCGCTGACGAGGATCTCCTTCACGGTGCCCTCGTCCTCGGCCTCGACCGGCATCTCCATCTTCATCGACTCGAGGATCAGGACGGTGTCGCCCTCCTCGACGGTGTCCCCGACGGCCACCTCGATCTTCCAGACGGTGCCCGTGATGTGGGCCTCGATCCCGGCCACAGCGCTCCTTCCTCGCGGTTGCGGCCGTGACAATAGCCCGCGATGAACGCCGGCACCCGCGTCAGCCGCCCGCCAGCACGACGTCGTAGCCGTCCGCTCGCAGCATCTCCACGACGACATCCCGGTGGTCGCCCTGGAGCTCGATCACGCCGTCCTTCGCCGAGCCGCCGACGCCGCAGCGCTTCTTCAGGCGTCCTGCGAGCTCGCGCAGGCCGGCGTCGTCGAGCGGGACGCCGGAGATCGTCGTGACCCCCTTGCCGCGCCGGCCGGCCGTCTCGCGGCGCACCTTCACGCGTCGGCCCGCGGCGGGCCGCGCCTGCGCCGGCTCGCGCGCCTTGCGCAGGTCGCCGTCGCCGCTCGACCACACCACTCTCCGATCGCGCCCGGGCATCGTGAACACGCTAACGCGATGCGCGGCCTGCTATCACGGCGGGCCGTGCCTGAGGCCCTGCAGATCACCGATCTCGTGAAGCGGTACCCGACCGGCACCGAGGCGCTGAAGGGCGTGTCGCTGGGGATCGCGACGGGCGAGTTCTTCGGGCTCCTGGGGCCGAACGGCGCTGGCAAGAGCACGCTGATCCACTGCGCGACCGGCCTCGCCCAGCCGACCGGCGGGGACATCAAGATCTTCGGCCACGACGCGGTCCATCACTACGAGGAGGCGCGGCTCGCGGTCGGGCTTGCACCGCAGGACCTCAACCTCGACTGGTTCCTCACGTGCGAGGAGACGCTCGACTATCACGGCGGCTACTTCGGGATGCCGCGCAAGGAGCGTCGCGAGCGGGCGCGCGAGCTGCTCGACGCGTTCTCGCTCACCGCCAAGCGCGACGACCGCACGCGGACGCTCTCGGGAGGCATGAAGCGCCGGCTGATCCTCGCGCGGGCGCTGATGCACCGGCCGCGGCTGCTGATCCTCGACGAGCCGACCGCCGGCGTCGACGTCGAGCTGCGGCTCGAGCTGTGGCACTACGTGCAGCGCATCAACGCCGAGGGCACGACGATCCTGCTCACGACCCACTACCTCGAAGAGGCCGAGCAGCTCTGCAGCCGGATCGCCTTCATCAACGACGGCCAGATCGTCGCCCAGGGCACGAGCGAGGAGCTCGCCGCGTCGTTCGGCGTCGCGAGCCTCGAGGACGCCTACCTCGAGCTCGTCGGCCGGATGGAGCTCTCGCGCGCCCACATCGAAGCGGACGTGCCGTGAACGCGCGGCAGATCCGCTTCACCACCCTGACGCGTCGCGAGGTCACTCGCTTCATGAAGATCAAGCGCCAGACGCTCGGCGCGCCGCTGCTGGAGACCTTTCTCTACATCTCGGTCTTCGGGGCCGCGCTCGGCTCGCGGATCGACACGCTGCACGGCGTCGACTACGTCGTCTTCATCGTCCCCGGGCTGATCATGATGGCCTGGGCGATGAACGCGTTCAGCAACAACGCGTCGTCGATCCTGCAGCAGAAGTTCCAGCGCGCGATCGACGACCAGCTCTCGTCGCCGGCGTCGCCGGTGGAGCTGCTGCTCGCGTTCTCGCTCGGCGGCTTCGTGCGCGGGATGATCGTCGCGACGCTCACGTTCATCGCCGCGTCGGTCCTGGTGGACGTGCCGGTCGACCACGTGCTCGTGCTCCTGCCGTCACTGTTCCTGGTCGGCTTCTTCTTCGCCCAGCTCGGCGTCCTGGTCGGCGTGCGGGCGGAGCAGTTCGACGACGTGTCCTTCTACCAGACCTTCCTGCTCCAGCCGCTGATCTTCCTCGGCGGCGTCTTCTACTCGGCGTCGCTGCTCCCCGAGCCGTTCGAGACGCTGACCCACCTCGACCCCGTCTACTACATGATCGGGCTCGTGCGCTACGGGTTCATCGGCTACAGCGACACGAACGTCCCGCTCTCGCTCGTCGCGCTGACGGCCGCGGCGCTCGCCGTCTTCGCGGTCAACTACCGCCTGTTCTCCAAGGGCTACAAACTGCGCGTCTGATGCTGCTCGCCATCGACCAGGGCACGACCGGCACGACCTGCCTGGTGTTCGATCTCCAGGGAGAGCTGCTCGGCCGTGCGTACCGCGAGTTCTCCCAGCACTTCCCGCGGCCGGGCTGGGTCGAGCACGACGCGGCGGAGATCTGGGACGTCTCGCACGCCGTCGCCGGCGAGGCGCTCGACGACGCCGGCGTGAAGCCCGGCGAGCTGGAGGCGGTCGGGATCACCAACCAGCGCGAGACGGTCGTGTGCTGGGATCCGTCGACCGGTGAGCCGCTGCACCGTGCGCTCGTCTGGCAGGACCGCCGGACGGCCGGTCGCTGCGACGAGCTGCGGTCGGCCGGCGAGGAGCCGGCGATCCGGGCCAAGACCGGCCTGGTGCTCGACCCCTACTTCTCGGCGACGAAGATCGAGTGGCTGCTGCGCAACGTCGACGGGCTCGCGCAGCGCGCGCAGGAGGGACGGGCCGTGTTCGGCACGGTCGACTCGTGGCTGCTGTTCAAGCTCACCGGCGAGCACGTCACCGACGCGACCAACGCGTCGCGCACCCTCCTGCTCGACATCTCGTCCGGCCGCTGGGATCCCGAGTTGCTGGACGTGTTCGGAGTGCCAGAGCGCGCGCTTCCCGCGGTGCGGCCGAGCTGCGGCGAGCTGGGCCGCACGCGGCCGGACGTCTTTCACGGCCACGACGTTCCCGTGTCCGGCGTGGCCGGCGACCAGCAGGCCGCGCTGTTCGGGCAGCGCTGCCTCGAGCCCGGGCTCGGCAAGAACACGTACGGCACCGGGTCGTTCGTGCTGCAGAACGCCGGCACGAGCATGCCGCCCGCGCCCGACGGGCTGCTCTCGACGATCGCCTGGCAGATCGGGCGGCAGACGACGTACGCGCTCGAGGCGGCGATCTTCGTCACCGGCGCCGCAGTGCAATGGCTGCGCGACGGGCTCGGCATCATCGACGTCGCGGCCGAGACGGAGGAGCTTGCCGGGTCGCTTGAGTCCAACGACGGCGTCTACTTCGTCCCCGCGCTCACCGGCCTCGGCTCGCCGCACTGGGACCCGTACGCGCGCGGCACGATCGTCGGCCTCACGCGCGGCGCGACGCGCGCGCACCTCGCGCGCGCGGCGCTGGAGGCGATCGCCTACCAGGCGGTCGACGCGATCCGCGCGATGGAGGACGTCGCCGGCGAGCCGCTGCCCGAGCTGCGGGCGGACGGCGCCGCGACCGACAACCGCTGGCTGATGCAGTTCCAGGCCGACGTGCTCGGCGTGCCGGTGACGGTTCCGGAGGTCGCCGAGACGACGGCGCTCGGCGCGGCGCTGCTCGCCGGCGTCGGCGCGAGCCTGCTCACGCTCGGCCAGGTGGGCTCGATTGGCGAGGAGGCGGCACGCTACGAGCCCCGGATGGGCGAGGATGAGCGTGCGACGCTGCTGGACGGATGGCACCGGGCACTGGACCGCTCACGTGGGTGGGCGGCAGAATGAGGGGGGAGATGACGGAGGAGAAGCTGGCCCCGATGAAGGACCAGGTCTACAAGGACCCGCGTCCGGCATCGCACTTCGATCGGTTCCACGAGCGCTCGCGCACGCGCGAGCCGGACTGGGTGTACGAGGCGGTGCGCATCGTCACGACGCTGTACGCGTGGATCTTCTTCCGGGCGCGCGGGATCGCGGCGGAGAAGGTGCCCGCCGAGGGCTCGGTGATCCTGGCGCCGAACCACTTCTCGTTCATGGACCACTTCTTCCTCGGCATCGCGATTCGCCGCAAGGTCCGGTTCATGGCCAAGTCGCAGCTGTTCGAGCGGCCGATGCAGTGGATCTACACGCACGGCGGCGTGTTCCCGGTGCGGCGCGGCTACGCCGACCAGGAGGCGTTCAAGACCGCCAACAGCATCCTCGCGCGAGGGGGCACGATCGCGATGTACAGCGAGGGCGGGCGCTCGCGCACCGGCAAGCTGTCGGAGAAGGTGCGGCCGGGGATCGGCCGGCTCGCGCTGATGTCGGGCGCCACGGTCGTGCCGGTCGCGATCCACGGCTCCTCGCGTGTGCGCAACTGGAAGCGGCTGCAGTTCCCGAAGGTCACGATCCTGTACGGCGACCCGATCCGGTGGGAGGCGGTCGAGGGGCCGACGCGCGAGCAGCAGCAGCAGGTGGCGAACGCGATCTTCGCCGAGGTGCGGAAGCTGTACGCGCAGCTCGACGCGGTCGGGCGGCGCGGCGTGGTCCGCCAGCGGCGCGAGCTGCGCGGCGCGTGACCGAGGTCCTGCGCCCCGGCGTCCTCGCTGGGGTGCGCATGTCGGTCTCCGGGGCGATCGCCGCGCGCGCCCGCGCACTCGGCGCCGACGTCGTGGGTGAGGGCGAGATCGACGTGCTCGTGTGGGACGGGACCGCGCTGGCCGGTCGCGCGGCGCTCGACGAGGCGTGGTCGGTGATCCAGCCCGCGGTGGCGGGGCCGCTGGCCGGCGGCGGGCTGATCGTCCTGCTCGCGCCGCCGCCCGGCGACGCGCACGCGGAGGCGGCGCGGGCCGGGCTGGAGAACATGGCGCGGACGCTGTCGATCGAGTGGGCGCGGCTCGGGATCCGGCCGGTCGCGGTGCTGCCCGGCGAGCCTGGTGACGTGGCCGAGCTCGTGGCCTTTCTCGCGTCGCCCGCGGGGGCGTACTACTCCGGGTGCGTGTTCGACCTCGGCGCCGTGAACGTCAACCCCCGCATGTAAGGAGGGACGGGAGGGGGTGCGTCACTTTTGTTCGATCCTCGTGAACGTTCGTGACGCACCCCCCTCGATCCGCCCCCTTGATGCCGCAGTTGGCGTTCGCCTATGCGGCGGCCGGCTCCGCGATCGCAGGTGCCGCGGCACGGTGCTCATGCCGCCGCCCCGGCACGAGCAGTGCCGCCAGCGCGCCGGCCGCCAGCACCGCGGCGCCGACCCAGATCGCGCTCGTCATCCCGTCGGTGTACGCCTGCGGTGACGCGTACGAGCCGTTGTGGGCGAACACCGTGGCCAGCACGGCGACGCCGAGCACGCCGCCGAGCTCGCGGATCGCGTTGGTGGCGCCGGACGCCTGGCCCGCCTCCTCCGGCCGCACGGCGCCGAGGATCGCGGTGGCCGCCGGGGCGAACACGAGCGCCATGCCGGCGCCGGCCATCATGAACGGGATCACGAGCTGCCCGTAGGGCACGGTCGGCGTCGAGACGGCCGCCAGCCAGCCGATTCCGCCGGCCTGCAGCGCGAGGCCGGTCACCATCAGCGGCCGCGAGCCGATCCGGTCGGCGAGCACCCCGGCGAGCGGCGCGATCAGCATCGGCATGCCGGTCCAGGGGAGCGTGCGCAGCCCGGCCTCGAGCGGCGAATAGCCCTGCGTGAACTGGAAGAACTGGGCCAGCAGGAAGATCGAGCCGAAGACGCCGAAGTACATCGCCAGCGAGGTGGCGTTGACCGCGCTGAACGTGCGTGAGCGGAAGAACCGCAGCGGCAGCATCGGCTCGGCGGCGCGGCTCTCCCAGACGAAGAACGCGACCATCAGGACGGCGCCCGCGATCAGCGACGAGAGCACCGTCGTGCTCGTCCAGCCCAGCGCCGTCCCGCGGACGATGCCGTAGACGATGCCGAGCAGGCCGGCGCTCGCGAGCCCGAGACCGGGCAGGTCGAGTGACCGCGCGGGACCGTGGCTCTCGGTCAGCCGGCTGGCGGCGAGCGGGAGCAGGGCGAGGCCGATCGGCACGTTGAGCCAGAAGATCCACTGCCACGACATGCCTTCGACGACGGCGCCGCCGACCAGCGGCCCGAGTGCGACGCCGAGGCCGGAGATGCCAGACCAGGCGCCAATCGCCAGACCACGCTTCTCGGACGGGAACGCCCCGGCGAGCAGCGTCAGGGTGAGCGGCGTGACGATCGCGGCGCCGGTGCCCTGCAGCGCGCGGGCGGCGATCAACGCCTCGGTCGTGGGGGCGAGTGCAGCCGCCGCCGACGCGGCCGTGAACACCGATAGCCCGATCAGGAACATCCGTCGGCGGCCGAACCGGTCGCCGAGCGCGGCACCGGTCAGCAGCAGCACGGCAAAAGACAGCGTGTACGCGTTGACGGTCCACTCGAGCGACTCGATCGTCGCGCCGAGCTCCGCCCGGATCGACGGCAGCGCGTTCGTCACGACGAGGTTGTCGAGGACGACCATGAAGAGCGCGATCGAGACGATCGCGAAGGTCCAGCCAGGGCGCGTGCGGGTCATCGACGCCTCCTCCTTCTCGTTGCTTGTGAGTGGTCACTCATAACTTGGAGTGAGTATTCACTTACAAGCGCGATGCGTCAACCCCTTGGCTAGCGTTTACGCGCCAAGTAAGTGGCGACTCACAATGGCCACGCCGCGGTGGGCGCCGTGGCGGGGCCTTCCGGGAACGTCAACTGCGCTGGGTGAGGAAGCTGGCGGCCTTCGGGTGGGTGGTGAGTTATGCACGCTCGAGCGTGCGTTTCGGGACAACCGACCGCGCCCTGGCCCGAGCGTGTCCCAAAGTGCACGCCGGCGATGCGATCCCGCACACACGCGCCGCCCCAAGGCGTCGAGTGTCCACAAACGCACCGCACCACCCCCTTAATGCGGCAGTTGACCTTTACGCCGGCCCCGCCAACACCGCCTACCGCGGCGATCCTCCCGAGCGAGACCCAAAACCCAGCACCGAGCCACCGGCCACAAGGCCGGCCAACTCGGCGCTCGACACCCGCGGCGGTTCAGCCGGCCCAGGGGACCTCGACCGAGTCCTCGGTCGGCGAGTCCCGTGCGACGACGTACTCCGCCGCCACGGCGTCGGAGTGGTTCTGGAGGAGGTGGGTCTCGCGCGGCGGGACGTAGACCATGTCCCCCGGCCCGATCGTGACCGTCTGCTCGAGCTGGTCACCCCACTTGACCTCGAGGCTGCCGGACAGCATGTAGACGGCGCTCTCGCAGGACTCGTGGTAGTGCGGCCGCGACTGGGCGCCCGCCGGCACGCGGAAGACGCCCATGTAGATGTTCGTCGCCCCGGTGGTCGCCTGCGAGATCTCAGCGCCGCCGACGACGCCACGTGGAGTGGCGCGGTCCTCGCCTGCTGGATTGACGACCTTCATGGCCGGAGCCTATTGCCATGCACGCTCCAGCCGCGCCAGGCCCTCGGCGATCTCGGCGGGCGGGTGTGTCGTGAACGAGAACCGCAGCGTCGCGCGGTCCGGCTTGCCGGCGAAGAACGGATAGCCGGGCACGAACGCGACGTCGCGCGCGAGTGCGCGCGGGAGCAGGTCGGCGGCATCCCAGCCATCGGGCAGCCGGGCCCACACGAACATGCCGCCGTCCGGGCGGTTGTGCGTCGAGCCGGGCGGGAGAGCGCCGGCGAGCCCGTCGAGCAGCGCGTCGCGGCGCGCGCCGTACTCGGCGCGTAGCCGGGCGATGTGGGCGTCGAGGTCGACCGTGGCCAGCCAGCGCGCGGTCGCCGCCTGGTCGACGGTCGACGAATGAAGGTCGGCGGCCTGCTTGGCCACCACGAGCGGGCGGCGGAGCGCCGGCGGCGTGCGGATCCAGCCGATCCGCAGGCCGGGCGCGGCGACCTTCGAGAGCGTCGACAGCGCGAGCGTGCGGTCCTCGGCGCCGGGCAGCGTCGCGAGGCTCGGCAGCGGCTCGCCGCGGTAGCGCAGCTCGCCGTACGGGTCGTCCTCGAGCAGCCACAGCCCGGCGCGCTCGGCGACCGCGGCGAGCGCCCGCCGCCGCTCGAGCGGCAGCGTGCGGCCGGTCGGATTGTGGAACGTCGGGACCGTGTAGAGCACCCGTGCGCCGTGCTCGGCCGCCGCCGCGGCGACCGCGTCCGGGTCGAGCCCGTCGTCGTCGCACGCGACCGGCACCGGCACGGCGCCGGCGAGCGCGAACGCCTGGAGCGCCGCGAGATACGACGGCTCTTCGACGAGCACGCGGTCGCCGGGCTCCAGGAGCACGGTCGCGGCGAGCGTGAGCGCCTGCTGCGAGCCGCTCGTGACCAGCACGTCGTCGGCCTCGGCCGGTAGGCCACGCGCAGTCAGCCGCGCGGCGATCGCCGCGCGCAGGTCGGGATCGCCCTCGGTCGTCGAGTACTGCAGCGCCCGCCCGGCGCGCGGGCCGGACAGCACCTCCGTGAACGCGGCGCGCAGCCCGGCCGCGTCGAACAGCTCCGGTGCGGGCAGGCCGCCGGCGAACGAGATCACGCCAGGGCGGGCGGTCAGCGCGAGGATCTCGCGCACCGGCGAGCCGGCGACCCCGCGCAGGCGGGCGGCGATCTCGGGTAAGGCCAGGGCGGTCAATGTGTGCTCCTTCGGTCGGCGGGCGGGCGGGACGCTGCTGGGCCACCGCCGCGCCCGCGACTGGATGCGGGCGGGCTACACGACGGTGGCGGCGCGTACTCGGAGCACGACGCAGACGTTAGGGAACACGACGTCGAAAGTCACGTCGTCATTCCCGTGAACTGCCCGCCGGTGATGTTGAGCACCTGCCCGTGGACGAAGTTCGACCACGGCGAGCACAGGAAGAACACGCCGCCGGCCGCTTCCTCCGGCGTGCCCGTGCGCCCGAGCGGGATCAGCATCGGAGCCATGCCGCGCATCTGGTCGGGGATCCCGAGCTGCACCGTCTCGCCGCCGATCTCCATCGTGTTCTCGCCGACCTTGGACGCAGTGAGGCGTGTCTCGATCCAGCCGAACGCGACCGCGTTGACGTTGATCTTGAACTGCCCCCACTCCTTCGCCAGCGTCTTCGTCAGACCAACGACGGCGCTCTTGCCGGCCGAGTAGTTGGCCTGACCGGCGTTGCCCATCGTGCCGGAGATCGAGGACACGTTGACGATCTTGCGGAACACCTCGCGGCCCTCCTCGCGTTCCTTCTTGGCCGGCTCACGCAGGTGCGGCGCCGCCGCGCGGATCACCCGGAACGGGACGATCGTGTGGATGTCGAGCATCCGCTGGAACGCCTCGTCGGACATCTTGTGGATCGGCGCGTCGATCGTGTAGCCGGCGTTGTTGACGATGATGTCGATCTTGCCCCAGGCGTCGATCGCCGTCTGGACCAGTGCCTCCGAGGCTGCCGGTGCCGTCAGGTCACCGCCGTACACGACGGTCTCGCCGGCGATCTCGGACGCGGTCTGCTGCGCCAGGTCGGCGTCGAGATCGTTGATCAGCACCTTCGCGCCGTGCTCGGACAGCAGCTCGGCGGTCGCGCGCCCGATACCGCGCGCCGAGCCGGTGACGATCGCCACCTTGTCGTCGAGGACTCCCATCTCATGCCTCCAATTTCGGATCCGGAAGCTGGGAGTGTGACTTGCCTATGCCGCGAGCGGCGCAGCAGCGGCGACCGTGCGGCCGCCTTCGAGCGCGACCATGTGGTCGGCGACGGTGGCCGCGGCGTCGGCGTCGCGCGTGAACAGCACGACCGTCACGCCGTCCTCGTGAGCGACGTCACGCAGCAGCGCGAGCAGCTCGGCGGCCTCGTCGGCGTCGAGCTCGCCGGCGGGCTCGTCGGCCAGCAGGACCTCGGGACCTCCGACCAGCGCGCGGGCCAGCGCCGCACGCTGGCGCTCGGCGGCCGTGAGCTGGTCGGGCCGGTCGTCGGCCCGGTCGGCGAGGCCGACGCGCTCGAGCACCGCGTCCACCGCGCCGGGCTCGGGCGTGCGGCGCGCGATCAGCAGCGGCAGCGCGACGTTCTCGCGCACGGTGATCGTGGGGAGGACCGAGGCGGCCGGGAGGAGAAGGCCGATGCTGTCGCGCCGCAGGCGCGTCAGCTCGAGATCGTCGAGGCCGCGCAGCGGCCGCCCGGCGACCATGACCGTGCCGCCGGAGGGGCGGTCGAGGCCGGCGAGCAGGTGCAGCAGGGAGGTCTTGCCCGCGCCCGACGGGCCGACGACGGCGGTGACGCTCCCAGCGGGCGCGTCGAACGACACGTCGCGGAGCACGTCCACGCCGTTGCGACGCTCGCCGACGCGGTGGAAGAGATTGTGCGCAATGACTCCAGGCATGGCGCAACTCTCCCAGCGGCCCGTACCGCGCAATGGACGGGTAACCACACCTTTGCGGTGGGGCGACCACGAGAACGGGTCTGACCCCTGTTAGGCCGCCCGAATAGGGGTCTGACCCCCTTTATGATCTCGTCGGTGCCGCCGCCGATCGGGCCGAGGCGGGCGTCGCGGGTCGCGCGCTCGAGCTCGGGGTCGGGGCCGATCAGCCGCAGGCACTCGTCCTGCACGTCGAAGTTCGTGCGCTGAGTCGCGAGCTTGGCCATCGTGACCTCGCGCACGGCGTCCTCGCCGGCCAGGTAGCGGCGCAACGCGTGGTAGGTGAGCGCGGTGCCCGCCTCCGCGCGCGTGGCGAGCTCGGCCACGCGATGGCGCGTCGCCTGCCCGCACCCGCCCAGCTCGGCGGCCGCGCGCTCCAGCGTGCGCCGCATCGCGCCGACCGCCCCCAGCGCCATCACCAGCCGCTCCCACTGGAAGTTGGCCATGATCAGGTAGAAGCCGCGGCCCTCCTCGCCGAGCAGGTGGTCCTCGGGCACGAACACCTCGTCGAACGCGAGCTCCGCGGTGTCGGACGCGCGCCAGCCGAGCTTGCTCAGTGCGCGCGCCGTGATCTCGTCGCTGCGCTCGAGCACCAGGAACGACCGCCCCGCGTGGCCCGGCCCGCCGGTTCGCACCGCGGTCACGTAGAAGTCCGCGCGCACGCCGTTGGTGATGTACGTCTTGGCGCCGGAGACGAGCCAGCCGCCGTCCACCCGCACGCCGCGCGTGCGCACCGCCGCCACGTCGGACCCCGCGTCCGGCTCGGTGATCGCCGGCGCGCCGATCCGCTCGCCCCGGATCGCCGGCGCCAGCCAGCGTTCCTTCTGCGCGTCGGTGCCGAAGCGGAAGATCGGCGGCGTGGCGATATGGGTGTGCGCCCCGATCCCCGCGGCAACGCCGCCGGAGGCGCAGCGCGGCAGCTCCTCGGTCAGCACCGCATCGGCCACGAGGTCGCGCGCGCCCTCGTACTTGAGACCCAGCCAGCCCCGTGCCGCCAGCGCCGTGAACACGTCGTTCGGGAACCACGCGGCGTCCTCCCAGGCGTCCGCATGGGGGCGCAGTTCGCCCAGGACGAACTCGCGCGCGCGAGCGCGGAACACCTCATGCGCGGCAGTGAACGGGGGCTGCGGGAACGAATCAGTCAATTCGTGCGGGTCTCCGGCCGAATAGAGGGGTGTGCGCCGACTGAATCCCTTCACCGGCCTGCGTCCCCGGATCGCCGTGCTGGTGCTCGGCGGCGTTCTGTTGCTTGCGGCCGTGATGATGCGCGTGTCTGCCGACTCCGTCGGCGGGGCATACGAGCGCGCCGCGCGCAGCGAGCTGATCGCCATCGCGACGACGTGGGAGGACGGGTTCCAGGTCAGCGACCTCGCCGACCCGGCGCTGATCGAGACGCGCGTCGTCCGCCTGAAGGAGCTCAACGCCAACCTCGACAAGATCGCCGTGTCCTGGCGCGACGTCAACGGGGTCACCCGCATCGCCGAGACGGGCGGCGAGCCGACGCGGAACAGACCGGCGATCGAGATCGGCGAGCGGGCATATCGCGACGTCCGCTCGGGCGGCCGGCACCATGCCGAGATCCACTACGCCATCGGTCCCGGGCCGGAAGCGATGCTCGAGCTCCACTACGACCTGAGCGCGCTCGACCGCGCACGCGCCGGCGACGCGATGACGCTCGCCCTGCTCGGCCTCGGCGCCGCGCTCGCACTCGGTGGGCTCGTGAGCCTCCTGCTCGGCCGCACCGTGGTGCGCCGGCTCGACCGCGTCCGCGCCGTTGCCAACCGGATCCGCGAAGGCGACAGCCGCGCGCGGGCGGACCTTCGCGGCCGCGACGAGATCGCCGTCCTCGCACGTGACTTCGACCGCATGGCCGACGCGCTGCTGGAAGCGCTCAAGGACCCGCTGACCGGCCTGCTCAACCACCGCGCCTTTCAGGAGCGCCTGGCCGAGGAGCTGCGCCGCGCCGAGCGCGCCGGCCACCCGGTCTCCGTCGTCGCGCTCGACCTCGACGACTTCAAGGCGATCAACGGCGCGCTCGGTCACGCGGTCGGTGACGAGGCGCTGTGCACCATGGCGGCGGCCATCCGCGACGAGCTGCGCGCGGGCGACGTGTGCGGTCGGGTCGGTGGCGACGAGTTCATGCTCGCGCTGGTCGACACCGACGTCGGCACGGCCGAGCTGATCGTCGACCGCGTTCGCGCACGGGTCGCGCAGGAGCGCCTCGGAACCGGCCAGCCGCTGACCGTCAGCGCCGGGATCGTGTCCTATCCGCGCCACGGAACCGAGCAGGACGAGCTGCTCCACCTTGCCAACGGCGCGATGTACTGGGCCAAGTCCAACGGCAAGGCGCGCTCGTTCGTGTACTCGGACTCGATCGATTTCGCGCTCTCGGCCGAGGAGGCCGCCGAGCGCAACCTGCGCGCAGGTCTCGTCAACACCGTCCACGCGCTCGCCCGCGCTGTCGACGCCAAGGACGGCTACACGCATTCGCACTCCCAGAGCGTCGCCCGCTACGCCGCCGAGCTCGGCGACGCCCTCGGTCTGCGAGAGGAGCGGATCGAGCAGCTGCGCACGGCCGGAGTCCTGCACGACGTCGGCAAGATCGGCATTCCCGACGCCGTCCTGCTCAAGCCCGCCAAGCTCGAGAAGGCCGAGTTCGCGATCATGCGCCGCCACTCCGAGCTGGGCCGCGACATCATCGCCGGCGCCGGGCTGGAGGAGATCGCGAGCTGGGTGCTGCACCTGCACGAGCGCGTCGACGGTCGCGGCTATCCCGACGGCCTGACCGGCGACGTGATCCCGCTCGAGAGCCGGATCCTGCACTGCGCGGATGCGCTGGAGGCGATGACCTCGTCGCGCACCTACCGCCCGGGGATGCCGATCGAGCGCGCGCTGGCCGAGCTCGAGCGAGGCGCCGGCTCGCAGTTCGACGCACAGGTCGCCGCTGTGCTGGTTGCGCTCGTGCGCGACGGGCAGCTGCGCATCGACGACCTCTCGGCACCGTCGGCCGCCGCCGCCTGAGATCACAGGCCGTACGACCGCCCGATCACGTCGAGCATGATCTCGTCGGTGCCCGCGCCGATGCGGTTGAGCCGCAGGTCGCGCCACACCCGCTCGATCCCGTACTCCTTCATGTAGCCGGCGCCGCCGTGGATCTGCAGGCACTCGTCGGCGACCTCGCAGGCGATCCGGGACGCGTACAGCTTCGCCATCGAGATCTCGCGCACCGGGTACTCGCCGTTCGCGAACCGCCACGCGGTCGTGTAGGTGAGCTGGCGCGAGGACTCGATCTTGGTCGCCATCTCGGCGAACTTGTGCCGGGTCACCTGAAACTTGCCGATCGGGCGCCCGAACGCGTGCCGCTCGTTGGCGTACTGGAGCGTCTTGTCGAACAGCGCCTGCGCGCTCGCGGTGGCGCCCG
The DNA here is from genome assembly GCA_963806395.1 of uncultured Solirubrobacteraceae bacterium. Classification (GTDB taxonomy): domain Bacteria; phylum Actinomycetota; class Thermoleophilia; order Solirubrobacterales; family Solirubrobacteraceae; genus DASSUW01. Next base: position 62,347 of record CAWDYI010000004.1, read on the forward strand.
CGGCGCCGATCAGGCGCTCGCCCTGGAGCTCCCACATGATGTGGTAGAAGCCCTTGCCGACCTCGCCCAGCACGGCGCTGTCCGGCACGCGCACGTCCTGGAACGCGAGCAGCGCGGTGTCGGAGGCGTGCATCCCGAGCTTGCGCAGCTTCTCCTCGCGGATCACGCCCGGCGCGTCCATGTCGACGACGAACAGCGTGAACCCGTCATAGCCGGCGTCGGGGTCGGTCTTGGTCACGAGCACGATGAAGTCCGCCCGGTGCCCGTTCGTGATGTAGGTCTTCGAGCCGTTGATCACCCACTCGTCGCCGTCACGCACGGCGCGCGTCTTGATGCCCGACACGTCTGACCCGGCGTCGGGCTCGGTGATCCCCAGGCAGGAGATCTTCTCGCCGCGGATCGACGGCACGAGGTAGGCCTGCTTCTGGGCCTCGGTGCCGAACACGTGGATCGGCGGCGTCGCCATGTCGGTGTGGACCGCGACGCCCATCGCGAGCCCGCCGCAGTCGGAGTGCACGATCTCCTCGGCGAGCACGAGGTTGCAGTAGTAGTCGCCGCCCTGGCCGCCGTACGCCTCCGGGTAGGAGAGCCCGAGCAGCCCGAGCTCGCCCATGCGCCGGAACACCCAGTCCGGGAACGTGGACTCCTCCCACTCCTCGGCGTGCGGGCGAAGCTCCTTCAGGACGAACGAGCGGATCGACTCGCGCAGCTGCGCGTGCTCGTCGTTGAAGATGAAGTGCCGCCGCGAGGCGGCGTGGTCGGGCTTGAAGACGTCGGTGGCGGCCATGCTCGAAAGCTAGCCCGTGCCGCGTCCAAAGTAAACAGTGAGACTGCCTACTTTTAGCGGCGGAGTTTGAGCCTGCGGCTCGTCGTCCGCTTGTTGCCGGCGCCGTCGGCGGCGGTCAGCTTCAGCGTCGCCCGCACCGGAGCGAGCCGGCGCAGCTTCTTCATCGAGAGCCGCATGAAGACGTACGTCGTGCCGCGGCCGGCGAGCGTGGCGGTGCCTGCGGCCCTCGTCTTGCGCTTCACGATCAGCTTGGCCTGGAGGGCACAGGCCTCGCTGCAGCGCACCTCGACGGCCATCGACCGACCGAGCTCGCGCAGTCGCTGCGTGCGCGCCACTGCGAGCCCGAGCGCAGGCGCTGTGCGGTCCGGCGGCGGTGGTGCGCTCGCCGGAGGCGCGTCGCGCGGGATCGCACGCTGCGCCCCGGCCGTCGCGGTCCCGGTCAGCCTGGTCCTGGTTCCACTCCAGCGGGCAGTTGTCCGCCCCATCCGGGAAGTCAGTCCTCGTCGTCGTCGTTGTCGCAGATGTCGCCGTAGCCGTCCGCGTCCGTGTCGAGCTGGTTCGGGTTGCTTGCGGCGGTGTCGGTGCTGAAGCGCGGAGGACAGTTGTCGCGCGGGTCGACGATGCCGTCCGCGTCCTGGTCGACGGCGCACAGGTCGCCGATGCCGTCCCCGTTGGCGTCGGCCTGGTCCGGATTCGCCACGGTGTCGCAGTTGTCCGGGCCGTCGAGCACGCCGTCGTCGTCGTCGTCCGTGTCGCATCGGTTGCCCAGGCCGTCGGCGTCTGAGTCGCGCTGGTCGGGATTGCGCATCGCGAAGTCGTTCAAGAACCGCGGGCGGCAGTTGTCGCCGGCGTCGTCGCGGATGCTGTCGCAGTCCTGGTCCCACAGCGGCGTCGGCGTGGTGGCGCGGCCCGAGCAGTGGGCGCCGTCGTGCGCGACGGCACCGGACGTCGCAAGCACCGCGGCGACCACCGCGGCGCCAAGCGCACCGATCACTGCTCTCCTCATACCGGCTCCATCGTAGACCGCGCCGGGCCGGGCCGCGCGTGGCGGCCCGGCCCTGCGGTCAGCCTTCCTAGCGGCGTGGTGCCAGCAGCGTGATGCGCGTTGCGGCGCGTCGCAGTTGCTGGTCCGAGCCGCGCGTGAACACTTCGACGGTCACGCGCTGGCGGCGCTTTCTGACCAGACGGCGGAACTCGCTCTTGGTCAGCCGCAGCTTGACTGCGGACATCACGTCGGCCTTCTTGGAGAACGACTTGCGGCCGAGTGTGGCCGCGCCTCCGCGCCGCGTGAGCATCAGGATGCCGCGGCAGTTGCCGACCGTCGTCGGCGGGCAGCTCAGCTTCACGCGCGCGAAGCGCTTCTTGCCGACCCGGACCGAGTCACTGGCGAGCCTGGGGTCGGCCAGCCTCGCCGGCGGTGACGGCCGAGGTGTCGGCTTCTGGTATCGGCCCGGCCCGTTGTACCTGAGCAGGTACAGGCCGAAGTCGCGGTCAGAGCCCGCGATCAGGCGGTCACCCTGGCGTGTCGTGACGACCTCGACGCCCCAGAAGTTGTTACCGCCGTGGTCGATGAACTTGCCGGTCTGCTCCAGACCGCCCTCACCGAACCTGAACACGCGCATACCGCCCGCGTAGTACGAGCTGTAGGCGACGTTGACCTTCGGGTCGGTCGCGAACTCATGCACCGACAGATCGCCGAACCCGAACGCGTACCGCTCGTCCAGCGCCTCCTCGATCGCGAAGTGATCGACCGCCACCAGATCCGTACCCGTGTTGCGATACAGGTGGGTGTATCCCCAACCATCGAACGTCGAGTTGGCAGTCACCTTCTCGCCGACCTGCCCGAGGTCCGGCCCGTGGCCGGCGGGGTAGGGCACCTCGGCCGACGGCGTCTCACCGAACAGGTGGTGGAACGCGTCGTGCGTCGTGCACAGCGTCACGATCGGCCGGCCGGCGGGGAAATCGCCGGAGCCGCAGTTGGCGCCGTCGGTGCCGGGATGGCGGTTGACGAGCAGCACCGCGTCCCAGCCGGCGTTCACGCCGTTCTCGGCCTTCTCGCCGGGGAAGCACGCTTCCTCGGTGTTCGCCGGGTCGCCGGTCGGCCCGCGCTGCAGCACGATGATGGCCTCTTCACCGGTGGCCAGCGGCGGCAGCGCCACGCTGCTCCGCAGCGGGACCGGCGTCGAAGCGTCGCAGCCGTAGCCGCCGTAGACGACCGGGCCGTTGAGCGTCAGGTCGGGCAGGAACGTCACCGACGTACCACCGCCCACCTCGGACGCCTCGTACTCGCCGGCATTCGGACCGGTGGTGATCTCGAAGGTGCCCGCGCGATATGGGTTGAAGTCCTCGTCAGCCGCGAGCACGTACCGGTTGTCGTGGCTGAACTCGGACTGGTGGCCGTTGCCCTCCGGCGGTGATACGTCGGTCAGCGGATCGACGGTGCCGAAGTCGGAGTCGCCCATCAGGATCGGGTTGGCGGGGTTGTTGACGTTCACCTTGACGTAGCCGTGGTCCCAGTACGACACGAGCATCGTCTGCACGTTGCCGATCTTCTTCACGACCATGTCGTGGTGGAAGAACTCGAAGCTCTCCGAGCTGTCCCAGATGTCGAAGTTCTGCTCGGTCGCCAGCGCGTCGAGGTCGATGTCGGCGATGAACGCCGGCGCGGCCGGGTTCGTGACGTCGAAGATGTCGACGTCGTGCAACTCGGTGTTGTCGACGATCACGGCGTAGAGCTTCCCGCGGTCCGACCACAGGAAGATCGAGTGGTTGCTGTTGGGGACCTCGGCCGGGTCCTGCGTCGTGTCGCCGAGCCCCGTGCCCGCGGGCTCGTCCGGCGACTGGTCGCCGAAGCCCTGGACGAGCGTGATCGGGTTGGCGGGGTTCGTGACGTCGTAGAGGTCGAACCCGCCGACGGGGCCGTTCTCGGCGCACGGTCTGCTCGTTGTTCACGGCCAGGATGTCGCGGCCGTTGAACGTCACGACGTGCGTGCCCTCACCGTGGTAGGTGACCGGGCAGCGCAGGCACGAAAGCCAGCTGGCGCGGCGCTGCCGGGTTGGAGATGTCGACGGAGAAGAACCCGCCGCGCCGGCAGCTCGGCTCGCTCCACGAGGCGAGGTAGGCGGCGTTCTTGTAGATCGCGACATCGGCGATCTGGCCCTCGAGCCGGCGTCGCGTCCGCGTCCCGTGTCGGTCGGCCGACCGAAGGCCGCCGGCGTGTTCACCTCGAGCTTGCCGACGAGCTCCATGTTCTCCCGCACCGCGGGCAGGTGCGGTCGGTGCCCGTGTTGCGCCAGGTTCGCGCCCGCCGAGAAGCCGCTCCGACTGGTCAGGGAGCTGCGGGTGTGCAGCCCGTGGGTCACCCACGGTGCCGCGGCGTCGCTCGCGCGCGGCGTGCCCGCAGCAGCACCGGAGTGGTGCGCGACGGCGCTGCTCGCGGTTATGAGCAGCACAAGAACCGCCGCGGCAAGGAACCGCGGCGCGAAGAGGCCTGAAAGCAGGCATTCCGTCCCCCATCTTGGGTTTTTGGCCCGTCACCCCTCCCCCGGAGTGCGGCGATTTGCGCGCCAGCCTACACGTGTGCGGGTGGGTGCACGACCGGATTTGGCAACCGGAGTGGGCCGCCGTCTGGCGGCCCACTCCAGCGCCGGTTTTCGTCAGCCCCGCGTGCGGGGAGCCAGGAGGGTCACTCGCGTGGCGGCACGGCGCAATACGCCGTCGCCGGAGCGGGTGAGCACCTCGATCGTCACCCGCTGGCGGCGCTTCTTGACCAAGCGACGGAACTCCTTCTTGGTGAGCTTCGTCGCCACCTTGCGGCTGACGTCAGGCGTGGTCGAGAACGACTTGCGACCGAGCGTGACTGTCTGCCGGCGTCGACCGATCGTGAGCACGCCGGCGCAGCGTCCACTGGCGGTCGGTGCGCAGGTGAGCCCGACCCGCGCGATCCGCTTGCGGGTCACGCGAATCCTGTCGTTGGACAGGCTCGGGTCGCGGAACACCTTCGGCGGTGAGCCCTGCGGCGCGCTGGCACAGGCGTGGCCGGTGCGCCCGGCCCCGTGTACTTGAATATGTACAGGCCGTAGTCACGGTCTGAGCCGGCGAACAGTCGCTCACCCTGCGGCGTCGTGAACTGCTCGACGCCCCAGAAGTTGGCTCCCCGCTCCGGGATGTACCGGCCGCTCTCCGTCAGCCCGTCGGCCCCGAAGCGGAAGACCCGCATGCCGGCGGCGTAGTAGGCGCTGTACGCCAGGTTCACCTCCGGATCGGTGGCGAACTCGTGGACGGTGAGGTCGCCGAAGCCGCTCGCGAAGCGCTCGTCGTGCGCCTCGGGGATGGCGTACGAGTCGATTTGCGCAGCTTGCCCGCGCTGTTCTTGTAGATGTGCGTGTAGCCCCATCCGTCGAACTCGAACGCCAGCGTCACAGGCAGGCCGGCGGTGTTGACGGGCGGGTTCGGCGTGTTGCCGGCAGGGCTCGCCGGGTCGCACTGGTACGTCGCCTCGTTGTACAGGCCGAGCATCCGGAAGCCGACATTGCGCGGGATGAGCAGCATCTTGATCGAGACAGGGACCGGCAGGTTGTCGGTCGTCATGTTGAGGTTCGTCGCCTCACAGCGCGGCGCCGCTCCGACGTCGTTTTGCATGATCAGCACCGCGTCATAGCCGGCCTGCTCGGCGAACATCGCCTTGTCCTCGAAGTCGCAGGTGCCGCGCACGGCGATCGCGACGGTCTCGCCCGCCTGCGGCGCCGGCACGGACGCGGCCGAGCACGCCTCGCCGATGAACCGCGAGTCTCCCTCGATCGGGTCGCCCGGGGCGGGAACGAGGTCGCTGCGCAGCTGCGTGGGCGCGGTGCTCGTGACCGGGAGCCCGAATCCGAAGGCGATCGGCTCGCCGTCGATCTCGGACACCAGGCGGTGGGTGTCGAAGTCCTCGTCCGCGGCCAGGATGTACTCGCCGTCGTGCGAGAACTCGCCCTGGTGGGCGTTGCCCTCCGGCGGGGTTCACTCCGGCATCAGCGGGTCAGGCCCGTCGAAGCTCGTGTCGCCGATGTACTGGGGGTTGGCCGGGTTGGTGACGTCGAGCGTGACGTAGCCGGCGTCCCAGTAGTCGAGCAGCAGCGTCCAGACGCCCTTGATCTTCCGCACGCTCATGTCGTGGTTGTAGACCCAGTCGCCGAAGGCGCTGTTGTCGTACACCTGCGGGAAGCGGTCGAGGATGTCGAACTCGGCCACTGGGCGCGGGTTCGCCGGGTTGCCCGTGATCTCGAAGATGTCGAGGTCGTGGAGCTCGAGGTTGTCCGTGGCCGCCACGTACGTGCGTCCGTTGTCGTCGGTCCACATGGTTGTGCTGTGCGACTGATGCACCGGCTGGTCACCGGTCAGCGAGCCGTCGTCGGGCTCGGTGTCGCCGACGTTCCTGGCCAGCGGCACGGGGTTGCTCGGGTTGGTGACGTTCCAGAGGTCGAAGCCGCCCGCATTCTGAACCGTCTGCGGGCACGGCGACGGCATCGGCTCGTTGTTGACCGCGAGGACGTCCATTTGACCGGCCGCCGTGTTGATCGTGCGGACGACGGCCCCCTCGCCGTGTCGGGTGTTGGGGAGGGCGGGGACGAAGCCGACCTGTCGTGGCTCCTTCGGGTCCGAGATGTCGACGACGAAGATGCCGCCACGGCGGCAGCTCGCGTCCGACCACGAGTTCAGGTAGGCGACGTTCTTGTAGACCGCGAGATCCGCGATCTGGCTCGGCATGACGTCAGGCTGAGAGGGATCCGGTTGCCCGGTCGCCGGGTCGAACTTGAAGGCGTACGGCGTGTCCATCTGGAGCTCGCCGATGAGATCGATGTTGTGGCTCACCGGGGGCAGGCTCTGGACCGAGCCGCCCGACTCCTTGCCGGGCGCCCACTGCGACAAGGTGCTGCGGCCATCGACGTACTGCGGGACCCATGAGTCCTCGCCGGAGCTCATAGAGCGGGGCGTCCCACGCCCCGACGTCGACCGCCGTCAGCCGGTCGTTCGCCGCGCTGCTCGCGGCGAGCAACAGAAATGCGAGCAGCGCGATCGGCGCGACTCGAAGAACCCGTAGGGCAGGCACTCCAGATCCCCCTGTGTGTGGTTTTGTGGTCCCTCACTCCCCACGGAGTGCGGATTTGCGCGCGAGCCTACCGCCACGGGCCTGAAACGCACGAAATGGTGGTTACCTGGGGGTAACCATCAGCCGCGGAGACGGATCCGGATCGGCTTGGCGCGGCGTGAGTTGCCGGCCAGATCGGTGCCCACGGCCCACATCTGGACGCTGGCACGGCGGCCCCGCTTGAGGGCGCGGCGGCACAGCCGCACGTGGCGGCGAGTCAGCCGGACCGTCAGTCGGGCGCCGCCGCCGGCCACCGACACGCGCTTGCGGTCGGCCTGCACCGGCAGGGAGATCCCGCCGACGTCGACGCGGCCCGAGGCGGCCAGGAACCCGCGCTCGCTCGTGGTGGCGAGCAGGTGGACGCGGCCGCGGCGGAGCCGCTGGAGCGTCGGTCCCCCGACTCGCACGACCGGGGCCGTGCCGTCGTTCGCGGCGGCGTCCGCGGGCGGCGCGACGAACGTGCGCGCGATGAGCTCACAATCCGCGGCGACGACGTCCGTCGTGTCCGCCTCGACGCGGTCGGCGCCCGGGCCGCAGCTAATGCGGTCGGCGAGCCCGTCGGCGTCGCGGAGCGTGTCGTTGCCCTCGTTCCCGGCGAGCACGTCGTAGCCCAGGCCACCCTCGACCACGTCGTTGCCGGGGCCGGTCGCCAGGTTGTCGTTGCCGGCGTCGCCCCGCACCTCGTCCGCCGACGCGCCCGTGCGCAGGACATCCGAGCCCGGGCCGCCGAACAGGACCACGCGCAAGGGCACGTCGATCGTGGCCCTGTCCTCGCGTTCACCGAGGTCGATGTTCAGCTCGGTCATGCCCGCGCGTGGGCACAGGGCCTGCACGATCCACGCGTTCGCGTCGTCGCTGATCGCGCCGGGCTCGCATGGCCCGGGATCGATGCCGCCGTCGACCGTCCGGTCGCTGACGTCGATCCGGTCGCCGGCGATGCGGACGGTCAGCGTGTTCAGGGAGGTCGCGTCGACGGAGTGGTAGCGCACGGTGTCGCCGCCGATCCGGACCAGCGAATGGGCACCGGCGGTCGCCGGCGCGAGCGCGAGCAGCGCGGACGCCGCGGCGAGAGCGGGCGCGAGCCTCACGGGCGGAACACCTCCGTCCACTTGCGACCGCCGTCCTTCGTCTCGAGCACGGTCCCGTCGCTGAGTGCCAGCAGCAGGTGCTCGGTGTCGAGCGCCTTGAACTTGTAGGGCTCGCCCGGCACGGTGCCGATCTTCTCCCATCTGAGCCCGCCGTCGCGAGAGCGGTACACCGTCCCGCCCCGGTCGGCCCGGAAGAACGCGTCGGGCGCCGTCCAGACGAGCCGGATGCCGTCCGAGCGGGCGACCGGCCGCCAGCTCTCGCCGCCGTCCTCGGACCGGTACAGCTCGCCTTCGGTCGAGCCGAAGATCCGGTCCGGATCGCTCGGGTCGACCTCGAAGTCGAGCAGGACCTCGCGCGGGGTGAAGTGCTCGGAGAACGTGCGGCCCCCGTCGGGGGAGATGAGCACCGCGCCGAGCACGGCGTCGAACGCATACAGACGGTCGTGCTTGATCACGATCTTGTGCAGGTCGGCCTCACCGAGGCGGGAGATGATCTTCCAGCTGGCGCCGCCGTCGGCGGAGGTGATCAGCCCGAGGTAGGGCGGCAGCTGCGCCTTGCTGTCGGGATGCCCCGAGCCGAGGAGCTCGTCGGGGCCGGTGACGAGCAGCTCGAGGAACGTGCCGACGGGCGACGACCGGCGGCCGGCCGTGACCGTCCCGCGGACCCGCTCGACGGCGTCGCTCTCAGGGTCGATCCGCCAGAACCCGCGGTTGGTCGTCATCAGGTAGTTGCCGGTCGCGGGGTCGACGTCGAGCGCGTTGACGAACGGCGGCTTCTTGGAGAAGTCGACGAGCCGGTCCGACAGAGCGCCGCTGTTCGCGGGCGTGCCGCTGTCCGTCGCGGCGGCCCCGCCGCAGCCGATCGCGACCGCCGCCAGTGCGGTCACTAGCGGCAGGAGGCTCGCCGCCCGCACCTTCAGCGCTTGATGGCCAGGTACGAGTGCGTGCGCTTCCAGCAGCGGAACTTCAGGCTCGAGCCCGAACTGCCGGCGCGGCACTTGTAACCGCTCGGCTTCGAGCGCGAGTTCAGGTAGCTGCGCGCCCACTTCTTCGCGGTCCGGCAGCGGATCTGGTCGGCCTTGATCTGGTACGGCTTCGACTTCACGGTGATGTTCCCGCAGTTACGCGGGGCGACCGGCGCCGGGCTCGGCGCGGGGAAGACCAGAAGCACGGCGACCACGAGTGCGAATGTCGCCAACATGACGTGGTGGCCCCTCAACGACACGGCCTTCAGCGTATCGCTCACGGCGCGAAAGAAAAGGCCTGCCCGGCGGGGCACCCGAACCACGGGTGCCCCGCCACGCAAGTGCCGTCGGTCAGTCCAGCAGGTGCCGCAGCGCGCGCTTCATGACCGCGTTGCGTGCCGGCTGCGTCGCGATGCCCTCGAACCCGAAGCCGAACAGGAGCGACTCCGGGGTGCTGATCGTGGCGCCGACCGGGAACCCGTCGGCGTTCGTGCGGACCCAGTCGTTCGCGTTCGTGCCGCTGCCTGCCGGCGCGCCGCTGACCGTCCAGCCGTCGAGGCCGGCCTCGAACGACGTGCTCGTGCCGTCCGGCAGCACGAAGTCGTCGACGAACACGCCGAGGTTCTGCACCGCCCAGTCGCTCGCGTAGGCGATCGAGATCTCGACGGTCTCGCCGGCCCATTCGTTCAGGTTGATGCTCCACTGCTGCCAGCCGGCCGAGTTGCCGGAGGCCGCGTTCCAGACGCCGGTCGTACCCGTTGCCGTGCACGCCGTGCCGTCGAACGTCTGGTAGTGGTCGAGCTGCGGGTGCAGGTCGCGCCAGCCTGCGAGGCAACTGTCGCCCGGTGCCATCGTCGTATGACCGTTCGCGTCCGGCAGCGTGGTCCAGTCGGTGCCGCCGGCCGTCCGGGCTTCCACGAACAGGTGGTCCCAGGCGGGCTCGGTGTCATAGGACGTCCAGAACGTCAGGTTGCCGCCGCCCTCGGGCACCGCGATCTCGCGCGTCAACCGCTTGTACGTGACGTCGGCGATCTGCGAGTAGACGTACTGGTCGCCCGTGTGCGGTGCGAACGGCCCGCCCGGCTTGTCCCAGCGGGCCGATGGCCAGCTGTTGAACTGCGGGAACTGATCCCGCTTCAGGATGCCGCTGGTCGACACGTACGACGCGGTCATGGCCTGGTTGTCGGCGCTCGCCGGGCCGCCGAACGACCACGACAGCCCCAGGAACGGGTCGTCGATGCCGTTGATGTCGAACAGGTTGCCCTCGTCGTCCTGCCCGTCGCCCGGCGCCATCGCGTACGCGCCGAGCCAGTACTCGAGCACGTCGCCGACCCCGTCGCTGCTCGGCGAGCCGAACAGCCCGAGGCACCGCCGCGGGTCGAACGCCGGGTTCGCGGCGCCGGCGATCAGGCACGGGCCTTCGCCCTTCGGGTCGTAGAACTGCTGGCCGACGGCGCTCGATGCCACGTACTGGTGGCCCGCGAAGGCGCCCGTGTAGAGCACGCGGCCGCCCTCGTTCATGAACGCGCGGAACTCGAGGATCTCGTCCATCGCGAGGCGGTCGGCGTTGCCGCCGGCCCACCCGGCCCTGCGGGTGACGATGTCGTCACCCGTGTACCAGAGCACCGCGTCGTAGTGGCCGAGCACGCCGATGCTGTCCGGCGCCGTGCGGCCGCTGGCGTCGACGTCGTAGACGTCCGCCTTGACCCCGTTGGCGTTGAGCGCGTCGAGGTAGTAGTCGAGGTAGTTGGGCCCGCCCGCCTGCACCGGCGAGGCGCCGGTGTAGTCCTCGGCCGACACGACCAGCACCTTGCGATTGGTGTCCGAGACGGCCTTGTAGCTGAACGACTCCGAGCGGTACCTCTTGCGCCCCTCGTCGCCCTCGAACCAGACCTTCACGGAGTCGCCGGGGTCGGTCCCGCGCACGACGCCGCGCATCTCGCGGTAGTACACGTCGGCGGGGGTGAAGCGCTCGCCGCCGCGCCACTCGGAGGTGCTTGCGCTGTGCTCGCGGCCACCGTTGATCCGGTACTTGAGCGTCACCTTGCCGAGGCTCCGCTTCGCCAGCACCTGGACCGGCTGCGGGTCGCCGTAGGAGTAGTCGAACGCGAAGTTCGCGCCCGGGATGCCGGCCTTGTACGGGTCGTCGCTCTCGAGGTAGAACGGCTTGGTCTCGATGCCGAGCGTCGACTCCGGGTCGTCCGGATCCTCCGCCGAATCGGCAACCGACTTCGCGAACGGCAGGTTGCGCTCGAACTCGGCCTGGACCAGCGCATCATCGTCCGGGAACACGAACCCGCAGCCTTCGCAGCCCTCCGACAATTCGGGCGTCCAGGCCAGGGTGCCCGTTGACGCGTGCGCGTAGTCCGTCGTCTCGCCGTTGGTGACGTAGAGCACGTCCGAGCTCAGGCCCGGATGGAAGTCCTCGATCGCCGGTTCGTCGAGGTTGCCGGACAGGGCGAAGTAGATCGGGTCGTCGGCCGTCGGAGTCCCGATCTGCCATCCGTCCGCGTACAGCAGCCACTGGCCCGCCGAGTGCCAGTTGACGTGGAACGAGAAGTCGACCCGGTCGAGCAGCCCTTTCAGGGCGCGCGTCTCGGCCTCGGAGTTGGCGGCCGTGCCGCGGTAGGTGTCGCTCGAGGTGATCGACGACGAGCCTTCCTCGTCGTACTTGAAGTGGTTCGGCCAGTTCCGGTTCGGGTCGACGCCGTCGCCGACCTGCGTCTCGCCGTCGCCGTTGTTATCGCGCAGGTTCTTCCGCCACAGGCGCTCGGCGTCGAACGTGTACTCGTAGCCGTCCGGGTTGGCCACGAGCACGAACCACAGCTCGGTGTCCTTCAGCAGCGAGCGCACCTTCTTGTCGCCGGACTTCCAGCCGTCGATGTAGTGGTGCATCAGGCGGCGGTTCACCTCGGTCGAGATCCACTCGCGGGCGTGCTGGGTCGAGCTGTAGAGCACGGCCGAGCGCTTGCCGTCGCGCACGTCGCGGGCGTCGTCGGTGACCTTCATCGCGAGGATCTCACGACCCTGGAGCGTCCGGCCGAGGCGGACGAGCTTTGTGACGTGGCGGTTGTCGCGCGCGGTCTCGTACAGCTCGTCGCGGATGCCGCCCTGCTCGTCCCACGAGCGCCAGACGGTGAACCCGTTTGCCGCCTGCCTGGCCGCGAACTGCTGCACGGTCTGGCCGCCCTTCACGCGCGTCAGCGTCGCCTTGACACCCTCCCTGGCCAGCTTGTCGCGCTGGCCGGGCGTCATCACGAGGTCCACCTCGATGCCGCCGGGAACCTCCTGACCGTGGTACTCGAAGCCCTGGTCCGAGAGCGTCTTCAGATCATCGGCCTGGACCACCGCGGTGTAGGCGTCGAGCCGGTCTTGCGCGCGCGGTTGTTTGGCGCCCGCAATCTGTGCCGAGAGCGCGAATACGGCGACCGCCGCCGAGGCAGCCAACCTTGCCCTTCCCATGTCGTCCCCCCCCAAGAGGTGAAAAGTGGGGCCGGACACTGCCACATTCGGTCCCTGGACGCGTCGATCCCCGCTCCGCGCCCGTAGCGTTAGGGTGCGGCGAGCGATGCCCGACACCGTTCGATACGAGGTCGCCGATACGGGCGTCGCCACGATCGCGCTCGATCAGCCCGAAACGCGCAACGCCCTGTCCGACGAGGTGCTCGACGACCTGATCGCCGCGTTCGAGGCCGCGCGCGACGACGGCGCGGTGCGCTGCGTCGTGCTCACGTCGACGCACGCGAAGGTGTTCTCGAGCGGCGGCAACCTGGCAGGCTTCGCGGCCGACGTGCCGCTCGTGCACAAGCACTTCGCGACTGACCGCTTCCCGCTGCTGTTCCGGCTGATCGGCGAGCTCGGCAAGCCCTCGATCTGCGCCGCCAACGGCCACGTGCTGGCGGGTGCGCTCGGCCTCGCGCTCGCGTGTGACCTGATCGTCGCGCGCGAGGGCGTGCGGTTCGGGACGCCCGAGATCAACGTCGGGGTGTTCCCGTTCATGGTGATGGCGCTGCTCTACCGCAACGTGCCGCGCAAGAAGGCGACGGAGCTGCTGCTGCTGGGCGAGCAGATCGACGCAGCCGAGGCGGAGCGGATCGGGATCGTCAACCGCGTCGCCGGCGCGGACGAGTTCGAGGGCGCCGTGCGCGAGTGGGCCGAGAAGCTGGCGGCCAAGTCGCCGGCGCTGATGCGGCTCGGCAAGGACGCGCTGTTCCGCCAGCAGGACATGGCCTTCGCCGACGCGCTCGAGTACCTGCACGCGCAGCTCACGATCGCGTTCTCGACCGAGGACATCCAGGAGGGCGTGAAGGCGTTCTTCGAGAAGCGGGAGCCAGAGTGGACCGGACGCTGAGAGTGACCTGCCTGCGCGGGCGGACCTCCGACCGCACCGACGGCGCCGCCGCCGGTGCCGAGGCGCTTGCGCGGCTTCTGGGAGGGCGGATGGTGGGCGAGCCGGCACCGGGCCGGCCACGCGACTGGAGCGAGGATCTGCCGGACGCGCAGCCGGTGCTCGAGGCGGCCGCGGCCGAGCTCTCCGCCGCGCTCGATCAGGGCGAGCTGCCGCTCCTGACGTCGTCCGACTGCTCGATCTGCATCGCCACGCTCGGCACCGTGGCGCGCCGCGTGCCCGGAGTGCGGATCCTGTGGATCGACGCGCACGGCGACTTCAATACGCCCGAGACCACGCCCAGCGGCTTCCTCGGCGGCATGTGCCTGGGCGCCGCCTGCGGCGTCTGGGACGCCGGCTGGCCGGACACGATCGACCCGACGTCGGTCTCGTTCCTCGGCGTTCGCGACCTCGACCCCGGCGAACGCGTCGAGGTCGAGCGCGCCGGAGTCGGGTCCGGTGTCCCGCCGGAGGGGCCGGTCTACGTCCACTTCGACTGCGACGGTCTCGACCCGGAGATCATGCCGGTCCAGTTCCCGGTGCTGGGAGGGCTGACCGCCGCAGAGGTCTCGGCCGTGCTCGCGAGGCTCGTCGACGAGGGGCGGCTGGTCGGGATCGAGGTGACGGCCCTGGAGCACGCCGACCACGCGGAGGTGATCGCCGGGATCCTCGAGCCGGTGACCGGATGAGCGTGCCGGGGGTGTTCATCACCGAGCTCGACCCCGAGCCCGGCGGTGCGACGCTCGCGGTGAAGGACATCTTCGACACCGCCGGCGTGCGCACGACGTACGGGTCGGCGATCTTCCGCGAGCACGTGCCGGAGACGTCCGCCGCCGCGGTGGCGGCGCTCGAGGCGGCCGGCTACGCGTGCGTCGGCAAGGCGAACCTGCACGAGTTCGCGTGGGGGATCACGTCCGAGAACGACCACTACGGCTGGGTGCCGAACCCGGCTGGCGACGGTCGCGTCGCCGGCGGATCGAGCGGCGGCTGCGGCGCGGCGCTGGCGGCCGGGCTCGCCGACGCGGCGCTCGGGAGCGACTCCGGCGGCTCGATCAGGATCCCGGCCGCGTGCTGCGGCGTCGTCGGCATGAAGGTGAGCTTCGGCCTGGTGCCGATCGACGGCTGCTGGCCGCTGGCGCCGAGCTATGACACCGCGGGGCCGATGGCGCGCGACGTGGCCGGCTGCGAGCGCATGCTGGAGGCGATGGCCCCGGGCTTCGAGCCCGCCGAGCCGCGCTCGCTCGCCGATCTGCGCGTCGGCGTGGCCTGGACCGACCGCGCCGATCCACTGGTGCGCGAGCGGGTCGAGGCCGCGGGCGCGCTGTTCCCGCACAGCCGCAGGGTCGACCTCCCGCTGCCCGACGGCGTCTACACCGGGTTCGCGCGCGAGGTCGCCGAGGTCCACGCCGACCTGTACCGCGACCACAGCGAGCTGTACGGCCCGACCGTCGCGTTCAAGATGGAGCGCGCGCTGCGCGTCACCGACGCCGAGGCCGAGGCGGCGGTCCGCCTGCGCGAGCTCTACACCGAGCGCGTCGCGGAGCTGATGGTCGACCTCGACCTCATCCTCACCCCGACGGTTCCGATGGTCGCGCCGCCGGCGGGCGTCGGAGACCTCGAGCTCCGTGGGCGCATGCTCGAGCTGACCTTCGCGTGGAACGCGATCGGCGCCCCGGCGCTCGCGCTCCCGTGCGGCCCGGCCGAGCACGGCCTCCCCGCCTCGGTGCAGCTGCTCGGCAAGGTTGGCGGCGATGCCGAGCTGCTGGCCGCCGGCCGCCTGCTCGAGGCGGCGCTGTGATGCTCCGCCCTCTCGTTGACGACCTCCACGAGCGGCGCGCGAAGGCGATGCTCGGCGGCGGCGAGGAGCGGATCGCCCGTCAGCACGCACAGGAGAAGCTCACCGCGCGCGAGCGGCTCGACCTGCTGATGGACGAGGGGACGTTCACCGAGCTGGGCATCCACGCGGGCATCCACTACTCGGTCCGCGGACTCGAGGGCAAGGAAGCGCCGGCGGACGGCGTCATCACCGGCTACGGCAAGGTCGACGGAAGGCTCGTCGCGGTGTGCGCGTACGACTTCACCGTGATGGCCGGGTCGATGGGCATGACCGGCGAGATGAAGGTCGCGCGCCTGCGCGCGCTGGCGCTGACCAAGCGGATCCCGTTCGTGTGGCTGCTCGACTCGGCGGGCGCTCGGATCCAGGAGGCGGTCGGCTCGTTGTTCGCGGGCTCCGGTCACCTGTTCCGCGAGGAGGTCGTCGCAAGCGGCGTGATCCCGCAGGTGGCCGCCCTGATGGGCCCGTGCGCGGCGGGCACCGCATACATCCCCGGGCTGGCCGACTTCGTGCCGATGGTCAAGGGCCGCGGCTCGATGGCGCTCGCGGGGCCTCACCTCGTGCGCGCCGCGGTCGGCGAGGACGTGACCCAGGAGGAGCTGGGCGGGTCGCGCGTGCACTGCCGCAGATCCGGCGTCGGCGATCTCGAGGTGGCCGACGACGGGGAGTGCATCGCGCGCATCCGGCAGTACCTCTCGTTCTTCCCGTCGCACTGCGAGGAGTCCCCGCCGGTCCTGCCGGTCGGCGACCCGGTCGACCGGATGGACGAGGAGCTGCTCGACGTGCTCCCGGAGTCCAACCGCAAGCCGTACGACATGTACGACGTGATCCGGCGGCTCGTCGACGACGGCGACTGGCTCGACCTGAAGCCGCAATGGGCGAAGTCGATCATCACCTGCCTGGCCCGGATGGGAGGGCGGCCGGTCGGGATCGTCGCCAACCAGCCGCGCCAGATGGGCGGGATCCTGGACAACGACTCGGCCGACAAGGCGGCCCGGTTCGTGAACCTGTGCGACGCGTTCGGGATCCCGCTCCTGTTCCTGATGGACGTGCCGGGGTTCATGGTCGGCACGAAGGTCGAGGAGGCGGGCATCATCCGCCACGGCGCGAAGATGCTCTACGCCGTCGCGAGCGCGACCGTCCCGAAGATCACGGTCGTGATCCGCAAGGCCTACGGCGCCGGCTACTACGTGATGAACGGCCGCGCCTACGAGCCGGACCTGATCGTCGCCTGGCCGAGCGCCGAGATCTCGGTGATGGGCGCCGAAGGGGCGGTCGAGATCGTCTTCCGCAAGCAGGTCGAGGAGGCGGAGGATCCCGCCGCCAAGAAGGCCGAGCTGATCGACGCCTACCGGAAGCTGATCGACGTCTACGTCGCCGCCGGCAACGACATGATCGACGACGTGATCGACCCGCGCGAGACGCGCCCGACGGTCATCCGCGCGCTCGAGATGGCCGCCGGCAAGCGCGTCGAGCGGCCGTGGAAGCGCCACGGAGTGGTTCCGGTCTAGTGAACGCACCGAGCAGACGCGGGCCAAGCTCGGTCGAGCCGAGGAGCACGACATTACGGCCACCACGATGAGTCAGGCCGACCGGCTGCGGATGCTGGTCGGCGAACTGCTCCAGCGCGACGGCTGGTCGCGCGAGCAGCTCGTCGCCTACCAGCGGGAGCGGCTCGGCGAGCTGCTCGCGCACGCGGTGAGCGCGTCGCCCTACTACCGCGAGGCACTCGGCGCCGACCCCGCCGCCACGCCGTTCGAGCAGCTGCCCACGCTGTCCAAGCCCGTGCTGATGGAGCAGTGGGACCGGATCGCCTGCGATCCGCGCGTGCGCCTCGCCGGTGTCGAGGCGCACGCGGCCGGCGCGCAGGCCGGCGAGCCGTATCTCGGCGAGTACCAGGTCTTCTCGACCTCGGGCGCCAGCGGGCTGCGCGGACTGTTCGTGTACGGCGCCCGCGACTGGGCGGCCCTGCTCGCCCACACCATGCGCGCGGTCGCCCGCAACGGCACGCGGCCCGGGCAGCGCGCGGTCGGGATCGGGGCGCCGCCCGGGGTCCACATGTCCCCGCGCCTCTTCGCGGCGCTCCAATCCGGCGGCGCCGCGCCGCGGCTGTCGGCGCTGACGCCGCTCGACGAGATGGTCGCGGCGCTCAACGCGTTCCAGCCCGAGGTGATGCTCGGCTATGCGACCGTCGCGACGCTGCTCGCAGCCGAGCAACTGGCCGGCCGGCTCAACATCGCGCCGAGCCTGCTCGCCTTCGGCTCGGAGCCGCTGACCGCCGAGATGCGCGTCCGGATCCAGGAGGCGTGGGGCATCGATCCCTGCGAGTGGTACGCCACCACCGAGGCCTCCACGATCGCCTCGAGCACGCCCGAGCATCCGCGCGCGCTGGAGATCTTCGAGGACCAGTACGTCGTCGAGGTCGTCGACGAGGACGACCAGCCTGTGCCGCCCGGGATGGCCGGCGCCAAGGTGCTGGTGACCAACCTCGAGAACCGGACGCTGCCGCTGATCCGCTACGAGCTCTCCGATCGCGTCACCGAGTCGCCCGACCCCAACCCGGCCGGACGGCCGTACCGCCACCTCGCCGGCATCGACGGCCGCACGGCGGACACGCTGACCTTCCCCGCCTCGGGCGGCGGGACGGTCGCCGTGCTCCCGCTGCGGATCGGCGCGCCGTTCGCCCGCCTGACCGCGGTCCGCCAGTTCCAGATCGTGCACGAGCCGGACCGGATCGAGGTCCGCGTGGTGCTCGATCCGGACGCGCCCGCCGGCACGCCGGACGAGGTCCGCGCGGCGCTCGCCGGCGCGCTGGACGAGGCCGGCGCCGTGCCGCCGCGGATCGACGTGACACCCGTTGAAGAGCTCGAGCGAGAGCCCGGTCCCGCCGCCAAGCTGAAGCTCGTCATATCGCGCACCGCCGTGTAGCCGACAGTCTTCACGCGCGCGTTGTAGTGTCGCGAATCGACGTGGTCGGCATGGACGCGAGCGCCCTTCTCGGAGCTCTGCCCGTCGGGCTGCAGCTCTGGCATGCCGCGGGCGACGACCCCGCGCGTCTCGTGCTGCTGTGGTCCAACCAGGAGGCCGGTCGCGACGTCGGCGAGTCCTACGCGCGTGCCGCGCTCACGGGCCGCGCGATCGACATCGTCGAGGACTGCGACGACGCCGGCTGGTGCCGCGTCCGGGCGCGCCCGCTGGGCGACGGGCGCGTGATGGTCACGTTCGAGGACGTGACCGACGCGCATGAGCGCGAGCGCGCGCTCGCCGCGTCCGAGCAGCTCAACGCGTCGATCGTCGAGAGCCTCCAGGAGGCGCTGCTGGTGATCGACATGAGCGGCCTGATCGCGCGCGCGAACCAGGCCGCCGCGACCCTCTGCGGCGTGACCCTCGGGGAGCTCGTCGGCAGCCGGCTGCGCGACCTGCCGATCGACGTGCGCGGTCGCGACGGCAAGCCGCTTCACGGGGACCGCTCGCCCGTACGCCGGGCGCTGGCGGGGGAGACCGTGCGCGGCGTCCTGATCCAGGTCGTGCGCGCCGACGGGACCTCGCTGTGGGCCGAGGTCAACTCGAGCCCGCTGACGGAGCCGGACGGGCGTCCGTACGGAGCGCTCAGCATGTACGTCGACGTGACCGCCCGGGTCGAGCGCGAGAAGCGGATCCGCGCCGAGGCCGAGACCGACGACCTGACCGGCCTGGCCAACCGGCGCGCCCTCCAGCGCATGCTCCGGGTCGCGCTCGCGCGCGCCCGCGCGCACGATCTCGTGGTCGGCGTGCTGATGCTCGACCTCGACGGCTTCAAGGCGGTCAACGACCGCTACGGGCACGCGGCGGGGGACGCCGCGCTGCGCGAGGTCGCCGAGCGGCTGCGCGGCAGCGTGCGCGAGCGGGACCTGGTCGCGCGCGCCGGTGGCGACGAGTTCGTGGTCGTGCTCCCGGACCTCTCCGCGGGCGGCGCCCGCGACGCCGCCGATCGCGTCGAGGCCGCCTTCGCGGCGCCGCTCGATCTGGGCGGCGTGCAGGCGAGGCTGCGAGCGGCCGTCGGCGTCGCGAGCTACCCCGACGACGGCGCCGACGCCGACGTCCTGCTCGCCGCCGCCGACCGCGCGATGTACGCCCGCAAGTCGCGGTAGGCTCCGCCGCAGCGGGAGCGGGATCCTCGGCGAGGGAGGACAGATGGTGCGGAAGGTGTGCGTGCTGGCCGCCGTGTGGACGGCGGCGCTTGCAGGCGGCGTGGCGCAGGCGGCGGAGGCCTGCCAGCGCCAGTACCACTCGGTCTACGTGGAGCTCGACATGAGCCGCTATCCGCAGACCACCGGGCATTGGATGGACGCGATCGACGCCGGCCACGACGCGCTGCTGCACATCGACCGCGAGAACGCCGACCTGCATCGCGAGCAGTCGCTGGGCGGCTTCCCGCCGCGGTCGGGCTACGATCGCGACGAGTACCCGCCGGCGATGTCCGAGGAGGGCGGCTACGGCGCGTCGGTGCGCTACATCAGCCCTGCCGACAACCGCGGGGCGGGCTCCTCGATGGGCTCCCAGCTCGAGGACTGGTGCGAGGAGCAGCCGTTCCGGATCAGCTTCGTGCCGTAGATCGCGCCCGGCACTCAGGCCGAGCGGTGGGAGACGACGTTGACGATCGTCCCGCTCGGCTCGCGGAGCATGAAGCGCCGGACGCCCCACTCCTCGTCGCGGAGCGAATAGGCGATCTCCAGGCCTCGCTCCACGGCCTCGGCGTGGACGGCATCGACGTCGGGCACCTCGACCGAGATGCCGGGCGCCGCCATGTCGTCGTTCGCGATGATGGTCACCTGGGCCGAGCGGTTGGTCGGCGACGCCACGGTCACCACCCAGCCGATGTCCATCGCGACTTCGAAGCCGAGCAGGTCGACGAAGAAGTCGCGCGTCTCAGCGGGCCGATCGGACTTGATGTTGGGTACCGCGCGGCTGACCGACACGATCACGCCTAGGCGGCCGGTGGCGCTTCCGCGCGGTTGCGGACGACCACGCGGTAGATCGCGAGCAGGATGACCACGCCGATGACGGCTCCGATCAGGCCGCCGAGATCGAACGCCTGGTTGTCCCCGATCCCGAGCAGCTCGGTGAAGATCAGGAAGCCGACGAGCGAGCCGGCGAGGCCGAGCAGGATGGTGGCGAAGAAGCCCATAGGGTCCTTGCCGGGCATCACGAGGCGGCCGACGAAGCCCGCCACGATGCCGAGGATGAGGGCACCGATCATCTGCCCATTGTTGCGCGCCGTGCGGCGATGCGACAGAGTGAGAAGTAGGAAGGGTTACTTGCGATGAGCCTCGACCACCCCGTCATCCTCACGTGCGCCATCTCCGGCACCGTCGCCAACCGCGACCAGTGCCCGGCGATCCCGTACACGCCCGAAGAGTACGCGGCCGAGGCGCGCCGGATCGTCGACGAGGGCGGCGCGATGATCCACATCCACGCACGCCGGCCGAACGGCGCGCCGAGCTACGAGGTCGAGGACTTCCGGGCGATCACCGAGGCGATCCTGGCCGAGGTCGGCGACGTGGTGATCAACTACTCGACCGGCGCGATCGGCGTGCCGGTCGAGAAGCGGATCGCCTACCTGCGCGAGCTGCGGCCCGACGTCGGCGCCCTGAACATGGGGTCGATGAACTACGCGAAGTACTCGCGCCGGCGCAAGGACTTCGTGTTCAAGACCGTGTTCGAGAACTCGTTCGACACGATCATCGCGCTGCTGGAGGCGATGAACGAGTGCGGGATCCGGCCTGAGCACGAGTGCTTCGACTCGGGCCATCTCGCGAACCTCGACCCGCTGCTGCACATGGGCGTGCTCCACACGCCGCTCCAGGTCTCGTGCGTGATGGGCGTCACCGGCGGGATCCGGCCGACCGCGCGCAACCTCGCCCACATGGCCGAGCAGGTCCCACCGGTGGCGCACCAGTGGGGCGTGATCGGGATCTCGCGCGAGCAGTGGATGCTGGTCGCGGCCGCGCTCGCGCTGGGCGGCAACGTGCGCGTCGGCCTGGAGGACAACTTCTACCTGCCGGACGGCACGATGGCGCGCTCCAACGGCGACCTCGTCGCGAAGGCGCGCGCGATGGCGCAGGACGCCGGGCGGCGCGTGGCCACGGTCGCCGAGGCGCGCGAGATGCTCGGCACGCCGAAGAGGGCCGCGATCTGAGCGCGCTCGAGGGCGTCCGCGTGCTCGACCTCTCGCGGCTGCTGCCGGGCGGCTTCTGCTCGCTGCTGCTGGCCGACTTCGGCGCCGACGTGATCAAGGTCGAGGACACCGGGATGGGCGACTACGTGCGCTGGGCGGCGCCGCGGCACGAGGGCGCCGATCCGAGCGCGGGCGGCGCGATGTTCCTCGCGCTCAACCGTGGCAAGCGATCGGTGCGGATCGACCTCAAGCAGCCCGAGGGGCGCGACGTGCTGCTGCGCCTGGTGCGAGACGCCGACGTCCTCCTGGAATCGTTCCGGCCCGGTGTGACGGACCGCCTCGGCGTCGGCTACGAGCGCCTGCGCGAGGAGAACCCGCGGCTCGTCTACTGCGCGATCACGGGCTACGGGCAGGACGGCCCGTACGCCGGCCGCGCCGGGCACGACACGAACTACCTCGCGCGCGCCGGCGTGCTCGGCCTCACCGGCGACCCCGACGGCCCGCCCGTCCAGGCCGCCGGGCAGATCGCCGACGTCGGCGGCGGAGCGCTGATGGCCGCGTTCGGCATCCTCGCCGCGCTGCGCGAGCGCGACCGCTCGGGCGAGGGCCAGCTCGTCGACGTCTCGATGACCGACGGCGCGCTGTCGTGGCTGGCGATGGACGCCGCGCGCCTGCTGGCCGGCGGCGACGCCCCGCGGCGCGGGAGCACCGAGCTGGCCGGCGGCCTGCTCTGCTACCGGCCCTACCGCTGCTCCGACGGCTGGGTCGCGCTCGGGGCGCTGGAGCCGAAGTTCTGGCGCGCGTGGTGTGCCGGCGTCGGCCGCGAGGACCTCGTAGAGCACCAGTTCGCGGCGGTCGGATCGGACGTGCATCGCGAGGTCGAGGCGGTGTTCGCGACGCGCACGCGAGCGCAGTGGGAGGCGTTCGACGACGAGCACGACTGCTGCCTGGAGCCGGTGCTGGGGCTCGATGAGGCGCTCGAGTCCGAGCTCGTGCGCGCACGCGCGATGATCGTGGAGGTCGACCAGCCGGGCGCCGGCCCGGTGCGACTGCTCGGCACGCCGGTCAAGTTGTCGCGCACGCCGCCGGACCCGGCGCGCCCCGGACCGGCGCTGGGCGCCGACACCGAGACGGTGCTGGCCGAAGCCGGCTTCTCCGCGGACGAGGTCGCGGCACTGAAGGTCACGGGCGCGGTGGCCGGGCCGGCGGACGTGACCGAGGGCTCGTTTCTCGGATGAGCGCGAAGCCCGGCCTGAAGATGAGCGAGCTCGCCACCGCGTCGGGCGTGTCGGCCGGCACGATCAAGCACTACCTGCGCGAAGGGCTGCTGCCGGAGCCGGTGCGCACCAGCCGCAACATGGCCTACTACCCGCCCGACTTCGTCGACCGGATCCGCACGATCAAGCGGCTGCAGGAGGAGCGGTTCATGCCGCTGCGGCTGATCCGCGAGCTGCTCGAGCAGGCCGACCGGCCGCGCACGCCGCGGCGCGAGGTGCTCCAGCGCTACGACCTGCCCGCCAACGTGCTCGACCGGCTCGCGGAGATCGGCGTGCTGACGCCGACGCGTGCCGGCTACGACGCCGACGACCTGAAGATCGTCGAGGCGATCGTGCGATTCCGCGCCGGCGGCTACGACGAGGCGCTCGGGTTCACGGTGTACGACACGCTGCGCTACCGCGAGGCGCTGGCGCCGCTGGTCGAGGAGGAGGTGCGCGTGCTGCTCGAGCGGCTCGCGGGCGAGGTCGAGCCCGAGCGCGCGGTGGAGATCATCCGCTCCGGCCGTGAGCCGCTGCGCGAGCTGATCGGCGCGATGCACTCGAAGATGCTGATCGACGCGCTGGAGCGGGCGAGGTGAGCGACGCGTTCTACGAGCCACTGGGCGGCGGGCGCTTCCGCTCGACGTCGCACACGCGCGGGCCGTGGGACCCGGCGTTCCAGCACGCCGGGCCGCCGGCGGCGCTGCTCGGCCGCGCGCTCGAGCACTGCGCGCCGCGCGACGACTTCGTGCCCGCCCGCGTCACGTTCGAGATCCTGCGGCCGGTGCCGGTCGCCGAGCTCGTGGTCGACGCCCGCGTGGTGCGTCCCGGCCGCTCCGTCGAGCTGCTCGACGGCGAGCTGAAGGCCGGCGGCGAGACGGTGATGACCGTGCGCGCCTGGCGCGTGAAGGCGACCGGCGCCGAGACGGTGGCCGACCAGCCGCCGCCCCCGCGGCCCGCCGACGCGACCCCGCCGCCGCCGGGGCTCGACGGCTTCGGGTACGGCCAGGCGGTCGAGCTCCGGTTCGCGACCGGCGGCTGGGACGAGGCCGGCCCCGCGACCGTCTGGACGCGCCTGCGCGTGCCGGTCGTGGTGGGCGAGGAGCCGACCGGCCTGCAGCGCGTGCTCGCCGTCGCCGACTCCGCCAACGGCGTGTCCGCGGTGCTCCCGCTCGGCGAGTGGCTGTTCATCAACCCGGAGCTCACTGTCCACCTCCGCCGCGCGCCGCGTGGCGAGTGGATCTGCCTCGACGCCGAGACGACGATCTCCCGCGGCGGAGCCGGCTTCGCCCGCTCGGTGCTGAGCGACGACTACGGCGTCGTCGCCCAGGGCGCGCAGTCGCTGCTCGTGGCGCCGCGCTGAACTAGGCCCGATCGCCCGACACGTCGTCGACCGCGGTGATGCCGCCGTCCGTCCACGTCCACTCGATCTTCTGGTAGACGAAGGCGACCTCCTCGAAGGTCTCGAGCTTCATCAGCTCGGGGTCCTTGTTGTTCGCCATCTGCATGTGGATCGAGGCGATCGACGCGTTCGTGAGCTTGATCGTGAAGTGCTGGACCTCGGTGCCGGCACCGGCGGCGCCCGAGAGCTGGGGAGTCCAGAACTGGAGCTCCCACTCGCGGAAGCCCTCGTTGTCCGTTTGCACCCGGTGGAGCGGCGCGGACGACTTGTCGAGCTGCTTGGTGATCACCAGCGGCTGGTGCTGGCGCCTGCCGGACGCCTGGCCCGAGGCCGCATCGCGGGGCGAGGCGATGTCGTGCGACATCGCGATCACCATGATCTTGCCCTCGCGCCCCTTCTGCGTGACCGAGCCCCTGATCTCGCCCGACTTCTGGCCCACCAGCCTGAGATACGCGTTCAACGCCACGGCGATTCCTCTTCCTCGGGTGTGCTCGCGTGAGCTTATGGCTCAGCGCACACGCGGGTCCAGCCAGGCCTGAACGAGGTCGGCGGCTAGGCGGCCCGCCGCAGGCGCGGGTGGAACGGGCTGTGCGCGCGCATGTGCGGATGCGGCCAGCCGTAGCCCGCGATCCAGCCGCCCATCCACAGCAGCGCGACGAGGGCGATCGCGATCGTCTGCTCCCACGGGAAGCCGCGCCCGCCCACCGCCGCGCCCGCGCCGGGGGCGACGTCCAGGGCCGAGATCCGGTGCGGCACCGCGTCGGTGAAGCCGTCGAAGATCCGCGCGCTCCACGTCCCGGCGGACGGGAACTCCACGTCGGCGACATAGGTCCCCGGCGCACCGGTGGGGCGCGCCTTGAACGTGCGCGTGGCGCCGGCGTCGTCGCTGATCCGGATGCTCGGCGTGACGCCGTCGAGCGGTGTGACCCCGTGCTGCTTGACGATCAGCTCCACGCTCCACGGCTCGCCCGCGACCAGCCCGGACGGGGCCTCGCCGAGCTCGACCGTCGCCCAGCCCCCAGCGTGCGCCACCCCCGCAGGAAGCAGGACGGCGAGCACGAGCACGAGGGCGGTCCGGCGCATGGTTCTCATACGACGACTACAACCGCCGCGGTCCCTCGGTTCCCTCAATCACCAGTGCACGTCGTGGCGCTCCATCACGCCCCAGCCCTCGCGCAGCGGCCCGGCAGCCGGAAGCTCGCCGGCGAACGCGCCGAACGGCTGCTCGTAGTCCGACCGCAGCACGAGCAGGTTCTCGCGCCGCGCCCGCACGGCCTCGGGTGAGAAGCGCAGGCCGCCGACGGCCGACAGGTCGTGCGCGAACGCGACCGGCCCGACCTCGTGCGGCTCCCCCGCGACCCACACCGTGCGCTCCGAGGCGGCGGGGTCGTCGTGGATCCCGTCGACCAGGTTCCAGGCGACGGGCGCGCCGGACGCCGCCTCGCCGACGCCCGCAGACCACCGCCACGCCGTGTGGCGGGCGTGGTAGCCGGCCGACTCGTCGACGATCGCGCGCAGGTCGAGCTCGCGCCGCCTGCCACCGAGCTCGATCCACCCGCGGGCCGTCACGCCGCCGCGCTTGCGCGTCCACGCGTACTGCGAGCCGTGCGGCGAAACGACCTCGACCGGAGCGCCGTCGCCGAGAGCAAGCTCGAGCGCCACGGTCCGGCCCGCCACCGCGACGCGGGCGGGCGAGACCGTGACTCCGCCGCGTCCGCGGGCGGTGCGCTGCACGAGCCGGCCGGCCGCGCGGTCCCACACCGCCCACCACGCGATCCGCACGACGCCGATCCGCGCGCTCGCAGCGCACAGCATCAGCTCCGGGCCGTACGCGCCGACGTAGGTCCACGTCTTCAGCGGCCGGCCGCCGCGCATCGGCGGCATCCGGGCGGGCGGCAGCGGCACGTCCGGCCGTCCGTCGCTCCCGCCCGCGCCGCGCCATGGTCGGATCGCCATAAGGCGCTGTATGCTCCCGCACCCAGAGGTTGACTGACGAGTCAATCTTGCGGAAGGAGAGGATCTCGTGCGCGCCGCCGCCGTCCAGCTTACGTCCACAGCCGATCGCGAGCGCAACCTCGCCACCGCCGACCGGCTCACCCGCGCCGCCGCCGCCGCCGGCGCCGAGCTCGTCGTGCTGCCGGAGAAGTGGGCGGTGCTCGGCACACCGGAGGAGACCGCGGCCGGGGCCGAGTCGTTCGACGGTCCCGCCTTCTCGTGGGCGCGCGACACGGCGCGCGATCTGGGCATCGACCTCGTGGCGGGCTCGATCGCCGAGCGCGTCGCGGGTCGCGAGAAGGGCGCCAACACGTCGGTGCACTTCTCGCCCGACGGCGACGTCCGCGCCGTCTATCGGAAGATCCACATGTTCGACGTCGAGGTCGGCGGTCGCACGTATCGCGAGTCCGACCACGAGGAGGGCGGCGACGAGGTCGTGCTGTCGGAGACCGCGCAGGGCGTCGAGCTGGGGCTGACGGTCTGCTACGACCTGCGCTTCCCCGAGCTGTACCGGATCCTGGCGGTCCGGGGCGCGCGCGTGATCACCGTGGCGGCCGCCTTCACGCTCGCCACCACGCGCGATCACTGGCAGACGCTGCTGCGCGCTCGCGCGATCGAGGACCAGGCGTTCCTGATCGCCGCCAACCAGGTCGGCGAGCACGCCCCCGGCTACCGCTCCGGCGGGCGGTCGATGATCGTCGACCCGTGGGGCGTCGTGCTCGCGCAGGCACCGGACACCGAGACGTTCGTCACCGCCGAGCTCGATCTCGACCGCCAGACCGAGATCCGGCGCACGCTGCCCTCGCTCGCCAACCGCCGGCCGCAGGCGTACGCCTGGCCCCAGGAGCTCCCGGTCTAGTGGCCACCGCCCGCCCGGCCGTCGACAAGCGCCGGATCATCCTCGACGCCGCGGTGCGCGTGTTCGCGCGCCAGGGCTTCCACACGTGCCGGGTGTCCGACATCGCCGACGAGGCGGGCGTGGCGTACGGGCTCGTCTATCACTACTTCCAGTCCAAGGACGAGGTGCTCGACACGCTGTTCCTCGAGCGCTGGAACATCCTGCTGGAGGCGATCCGCGAGACCGACGCGGAAGCGATCCCGGCGCGCGACAAGCTGCTCGCGATCGCCTCGTTCATCATCGACTCCTACCGCCACGATCCCGACCTGATGAAGGTGATCATCGTCGAGGTCACGCGTGCGGCGAACTCGTTCGGTGCCGCCCATCTCGGCAAGATCACGGAGGCGTACGGCCAGATCCGCGGGATCGTCGAGAAGGCGCAGGTCAGCGGCGAGTTTCGCGACAACGTCACGGCCGAGTTCGCCGCGATGGCGTTCTACGGCGCCATCGAACAAGTGCTCACCGGCTGGATCTTCGGGCTGCTCGAGGAGAACGAGGAGGCCTACGACCGCGCGAAGGGCTACGTGGTCGAGACCATCTGCGACGGCCTCGCGGCATAGACTCCGCGCCATGACCGACAACGAAATGGTCAAGCGCCTCGTCTGGGCGGGCCTCCTCGCCGGCCTCGGAGCACTCGCGTCCGTGGCGACCTCGAAGGCTGCGGCCGTGATTTGGCGCCGGGCCTTCGGGGAAGATCCTCCGGAATGAGCGACGAGACCACCCCCGCAGACGAGGCGACCCGCGCCGCGGCTGCCGCGCATGCCGCCGAGCGCGCTGAGCAGGCGCAGGCCGAGGCCCGCACCGCGGAGATCCGCGAGAACGTCGCGATGACCGACGCGCGGCGCGCCGAGGAGGAGGTCGCCCGAGCGCACGCCGAGGCGGAGAAGGCGTCCGAGCAGGAGCAGGAGCTCTCGCGCAAGGAGCGCCGCCTGAAGGAGAAGGCCGAGCGCGTGCACGCCGAGGCCGAGCGTGAGCGCGCCGAGGCCGACGAAGCCGCTGCGGCGCGCGACGCGGCACAGGAGCGCGCCCCGCACACCGTGTCCGGCGCGAACGTCGCGTCGCCCGGCGTCGGCACCCATACGGAGCCGGACGCGGCCGCCGCGGCGGCCAAGGACTCGAGCGCCGCCTTCCCCGGCGCCGACCGCCTACCGACCGCCGCCCAGCGCCCCGAAGTGCTCGCCGGCGCCGCGTTCGGCGGCGCGTTCATCCTCGCACGCATCCTCAAGCGGATCTTCGACTGACATGACCGACAACCAAGACACGTCCGAGCTCGGCCAAGCGATCCAGGACATCACCGACAAGGCGTCGCTGCTGATCCGCGAGGAGATCGAGCTCGCCAAGACCGAGGTGATCGACAAGGTCACCAAGCTCATCAAGGGCGCCGTGGTGGGGATCGCCGCCGGCATCTTCGCCGTGTTCGGCCTGATCTACCTGCTGCACTCGCTCTCGTGGCTGATCTGGAAGGTGCTGGCGGGTGGCGGCAACGACAACTTCTGGATCGGCTTCATCATCGTCGCCGGGTTCCTGTTCCTGCTCGGCGGGCTGGCCGGCTTCCTGGCCGCACGGCTGATCAAGCGCGGCTCCCCGCCGGTGCCGAAGATGGCGATCGAGGAGGCCCAGCTGATCAAGGAGACCGTGACGAGCCAGCATCCCGGCACCCCGCAGGGCCCGACGGAGGTCACCCGCTGATGCCCGAGATGCGCTCTCCCGAGGAGATCCGTCAGTCGATCGAGGCCAATCGCGTCGAGCTCGGGCAGGCCGTCGAGCGCCTGCGCGGCGAGGTCACGAAGGCGACCGACTGGCGCGGGCACCTCGAGCGCCATCGCAAGGAGGTCCTGATCGGCGCCGCCGTTGCCGGTTTCGTCCTCGGCGGCGGGATCGCGGCCATGACCGGCCTGCTCACGGGCCGGCGCCGCTCGCGGGAGCAGTACTACTAGCCGGCTCCGGCGTCCGGAGTGCCTGCATCCGTGCTTCTCGTGGTGCGGTGGCTTCGTGTAGGACGGTCTTGATGATGGCGGCGAAGGGGACGGCGAGGATGGCGCCGACGACGCCGAGGATGGCGCTGGCGATGAGGACGGCGACGATCGTGGTGAAGCCGGTGAGTTCGACGGCCTGGCGGTAGACGATCGGGTAGATGACGTAGTTCTCCAGCTGTTGGTAGACCAGCTGGATGACGAGCATGATGATCGCTTCGGTGGTGCCGACGGTGAGCGCGACGGCGACGAGGATGACTGCGGCGATGGTGGCGCCGATCTGGGGGATCAGGTCGAGTAGTCCGGCGATCAGGGCGAGCACGATCGGGAACGGGAGGCCGAGGATCCAGGCGGACAGGCCGGCGACGGTGCCGGCGATGATCGAGATCGCGATGTTGCCGAGCAGCGAGTTCGAGACGGCGAGGATCGATGCTTCGAGGACGGGCCGCCAGCGGGTTTCGACTGCTGGTGGGGTGAAGCCGAACAGCCAGTCGGTGATCGCCGGGCGTTCCATCACCAGGAACAGCGCGAGGAAGGTGAGGGTGACGAGCGAGAGGACTGAGCCGAAGACGCCGGCGGCGGCGCCGAGCAGGGCGCTGGCGGCGTCTGGGAGTCCGGCGGCGAGTTCTTTGAAGAGGTTGGCGATCGTGTCGTCGGCGCCGGCGGCCGAGGTGATGTCCTCAAAGCCGGGCTTCGAGGTCAGCTCTTCCCAGTAGCCGGGGATCGCCTGGACGAATTCGACGATCTGTTCCCAGACCGGTCCGGCGGTCACGAGGACGAGCACGAACACGGAAGCGAACAGGCCGGCGAAGACGGCGAGGGCGGCGGGGCCGCGCTTCCAGCCGCGGCGGGTGAGTGCGCTGACGATCGGGTCGATGCCGAGCGCGAGGATGGTCGCGAGGAAGATCGAGATCAGCGTGCCGAGTGAGAGCAGCGTGAGCGCGACGAGCGCGCCGACCGCGAGCAGGATGAGGATGGTGCGCGCGGGCACCACGACCTCGACGCGCTGCGGCGGCGGCGGATCGATCGACACCCGGCTGATCCTAGTGTCGCCCCCGGCGGACGCTCATCACCCGCCCCGGGCGATGTGTATCGCGCACATGGCAGGCCTTCTTCGTCCGGCGGCGAAAGCCGGGCGCAGCGGATGAGCGCCCCTGCCGCCACCAGCCAGGACGTCCTCAGCGTGCGCGCGGTGCTGCGCGTGGCGCTGGTCGTCGTCGCCGTGGTGCTGACGCTGTGGCTGATGTATCTGCTGCGCAAGCCGCTGACGTGGATCTTCATCGCCGGCTTCCTGGCCGTCGCGCTGTCCGGGCCGGTCAGCGTCCTCCACCGGCGGATGCGCCGCGGGATCGCGATCGCGATCGTCTACATGGTCACGATCCTCACGCCGTTCCTGTTGATGGGCCTGCTCGTGCCGCCGCTCGTGACGCAGGCCAACAACCTCGTCCAGAACCTCCCGGAGTACGCGCAGCAGGTGACCGAGTTCGTCAACTCGAACGACAACCTGAAGCAGCTGCAGGAGGACTACGACATCACGGGCAAGCTCGAGGAGCAGGCGAGCAAGCTCCCCGCGAGGCTCGGCGACGCCGCCGGAGTGCTGACCGACATCGGCACCGGCATCATCAACTCGGTCTTCGCAGCCGTGACGATCATCGTGCTGTCGATCTTCATGATGAGCAGTGGACGGCGGTTCCTCGATTCATACGCGGCGAGCCAGCCGGCCGAACGCGAGGAGTGGCTGCACAGGCTGTACGGGCGGATCGGCAACGCGATCGGCAACTACGTCGCGGGCGCGCTGGTCCAGGCGTCGATCGCGGGCGTCACGAGCTGGATCATGCTGCTGATCCTCAACGTCCCGTATGCGCTTCCGCTGGCCGTGATCATCTTCCTGCTCGACCTGATCCCGCTGGTCGGCGCCACGCTCGGCGCGGTGATCATCGGCGTCGTGACGCTGTTCTCGGACTTCCCGATCGACACGATCGTCTGGACGATCTTCGCGATCATCTACCAGCAGGTGGAGAACAACGTGATCCAGCCGCGCATCCAGGCGAAGGCGGTGCAGCTCGATCCCCTGATCGTGCTCACCTCGGTTCTGTTCGGCTCGACGCTGTTCGGCGTGCTCGGCGCGCTGCTGGCGATCCCGGTCGCGGCGTCGATCCAGATCACCATCCGCGAGTACCGGGCGCTGCGCCGCGTCAATCCCGTCGATGCCCCCGCGTGAGTCGGTCACGTACCTCGGCCACGCGACCGTTCGCCTCGACCTGGCGGGCGCCCGGCTCCTGACCGATCCGGTCCTGCGCGACCGGCTCGGGCACCTCCGGCGGCGCTCGCCGTCGCTGGCGCGGGATGACTACGACAAGCTCGACGGCGTGCTCGTCTCGCACCTGCACCTCGACCACCTCGACATGCCGTCGATGCGGCGGCTGGAGCGCACGGTGCCGGTCGTGATCCCGCGCGGCGGCGGCGCGATCCTGCGCAAGATCGGGTTCAAGGACGTGCGCGAGGTGGTGGCGGGCGACAGCGTGCGGATCGCCGGCGTGGAGGTTCTCGCCGTGCCCGCCGTGCACGATCCGCGGCGTCGCCCGGGCGGGGTGCGTGCGGACGCGCTCGGCTACGTCGCCGCCGGCGCGGCGCGCGTCTACTTCGCCGGTGACACGGACCTGTACGACGGCATGAGCGAGCTCGGCGCGCTCGACCTGGCGCTGATCCCGGTCTGGGGCTGGGGGCCGACGCTCGGCGAAGGGCACCTGGATCCGGAGTCGGCTGCGCGTGCGCTCGCGCTGCTGCAGCCGCGCGAGGCGGTGCCGATCCACTGGGGCACGCTGTTCCCGATCGGTATCAGCAGCGGCGATCGCCTGACCGCGCCGCCGCGCGAGTTCGCCGATCATGCCGCCGGCCTGGCGCCCGGCGTGAAGGTCACGATCCTCGAGCCGGGGACGAGCCTCGAGGTCGAGGGGCTACACCGGGCCGAGCAGTGAGCTCGGCAGGCCCGTGACGCCGACCAGCCCCGGCCCGATGTGCGCGCCGAACACCGGTCCGAGCTCGGACACGACCTCCGGGTCGCGGCCGTAGATCTCGCGGCCGCGCTCGGCGAGCCGTTCGGCCACGTCGGGCGCCTGGATGTGCTGGATGACGAACACGTCGGCGCCCGACTCGCGCGCACGCCGCAGCTCGTCCGTCAGGCGCTCGAACGCGCGGCCGGCGGTGCGGACCCGCTCGAGCGGCAGGATCTCGCGCTCGATCGTGAGGATCGGCTTGATCTTCAGCGCCGACCCGACCCACGCCTGCGCCGCGCCGATCCGCCCGCCGCGGCGGAGGAACTCGAGCGTGTCGACGGCGAAGACGATCTTCATCCGCTCGCGGAGCGCGCGCGCCGCTGCCGCGGCGCCCTGCAGATCCGCGCCGCCGGCGGCCGCGTTGTGCGCCGCGATCGCCATCAGCCCGGGCCCGGCGGCGCCCGTGTCGGAGTCGAGGATCTCGATCCGCTCGGCCGCGATCCCGCGCTCGATCAGCGCGTCGCGCGCCTGCTCGGCGGCGCCCACGGTGCCTGAGATGCCGCCGGACAGGTGGACCGAGAGCACGTCGTCGCCGCGCTCGAGCAGCGGCTCGTAGACGGCCAGGAAGTCGCCCACCGACGGCTGCGAGGTGCTTGGCAGCGTGGACGCCGTGCGCAGGTGGTCGTAGAACGCGTCGTAGTCGCCGATGTCGCTCTCGCGGTCGGTGCGCCCGGCCCAGTTCACGTACAGCGAGACCTCGTGCAGCTCGTGCCGGCGCACCACCTCTGCGGGGAGGTAGTGCGTCGTGTCGGTGACCACTGCTACGCCGCCCATGGCAGGCAGCCTATCCTCGCGTCGTGGCCCGGGTGCTGCTCACCGGTGCGACCGGCTTCGTCGGCTCGCACGTCGCTCGCGCGCTGCTCGCGCGTGGCGACGAGGTGCGCGTGACCGTACGCCCGTCCTCGCCGGAGAAGGCGCTCGACGGCCTGGACGTCGAGCGGGTGCAGGCCGACATCCTCGACCGGCAGGCGATGCGGCGCGCCGCGCGCGGGATCGAGCGCGTGTTCCACGTGGCCGGCAGCGTGAACCTGCGGCTGCCGGCAGAGCAGCTCCTGCGGGTCAACGCCGAAGGCACGCGCACGGTGCTCGACGCGTGCCTGGCGGAGGGGGTCGAGCGCGCCGTGCACGTCTCCTCGGTCGCCGCGATCGGGCCCGCGCGGCCGGGCGGCGCGGTCGACGAGCGCCACGTGCGCGCCGGACCGCTCGGCATCCCGTACGCCGACGCCAAGCACGCCGCCGAGGTCGAGGCGCTGCGCGTCGCCGCGCGCGGTCTCGACGTCGTGGTGGCGTGCCCGGCACACGTGCTCGGGGCCGGCGACGAGCGGCGGTCGTCGACCGAGGTCGTGCGCCGCTTCCTGCTCAAGCGGATCCCCGCCTACGTCGACGGCGGGATCAACATCGTCGACGTGCAGGACGTCACCGCCGGGCTGCTGCTGTGCGACGAGCTCGGCACGCCCGGCGAGCGCTACATCCTCGGCACGCGCAACTACACGTGGCAGCGCCTGTTCGCCGAGCTCGAGCGCGTCTCGGGCGTGGAGGGGCCGGCGTTGCGTCTGCCGGTGACCGCGGCGCTCGCGCTCGCCGAGGCGGCAGCTCGCGCGCCCGGGCCGACGCCGGTGACGCCGGCGGAGATCCGAACGGCGGCGCACTGGTGGACGTACCGCTCCGCGAAGGCGCGGCGCGAGCTCGGCTGGACCACGCGCCCCCACGAGGACACCGTCGAGGAGACCGTCCGGTTCCACGTCGAGCGCCTCGGGGATCGGCTGCTGCGGATCGGCCGCCGGCAGCCGCTGGCCTGGCGGCTGGCCGGCCAGGCGGTGCGCGTGGTCGTGCGATGACGGATCCGGTCGTGCTGTACCGCTGCCGCACCCCGACCAACGTCCTGTGTCCGTGCGGGCGCGTGGCGCGCGAGCTCCGGCGGCGCTCGATCGAGGTCGACGAGCGGCGCGTGCCATGGCGCAAGTCGGCCCGCGACGAGGTCGATGCGCTGACCGGCCAGGACCGCGTGCCGCTGCTCGTGATCGGCCGCGACGCGATCTGCGACTCGCGCCGGATCGTCGAGCACCTTCGCTGGCTCGATCGATAGCGCCAACGCGCCAGCATTGTCGCTTGCGGGGCGACCGGGCGTCGGTAGGGTGAAACGCGGCGCGGACGGCGCGCTGCGACGACGACCGGAGGTCCCGCCATGAGGTACCTGCTCACCATCTACAACGACGAGTCGCGCTGGGCGACCGCAACGCCGGAGGACGTCCAGCAGCTGATGGCGGCTTACAACGCGTTCAGCGAGGCGGCGAACGAGGCCGGCGTGATGATCGGAGGCGAGGGCCTCCAGCCGACCAGCTCCGCCACGACCGTCCGCGTGCGCGACAACGAGACGCTCGCCACCGACGGGCCGTTCGCGGAGACGCGCGAGCAGCTGGGCGGCTACTACCTGCTCGACTGCCGCGACCTCGACGAAGCGATCGGCTGGGCGGCGCGCATCCCCGACGCCGCGAGCGGCTCGATCGAGGTGCGCCCGGTGATGGACTACGAGGGGATGACCGCAGACCAGGACGGCCAGACCGCGCAGGCCCAGGGCTGAGCCTGGATCGACCGATCCTCGGTCGATCCAGGCTGTGAGCGCACCTGGGGCAGCCATCGACCGCCTGTTCCGGCGCGAGTCCGGACAGGCGGTCGCCGCGCTCGCGCGCGCCTTCGGCGATCTCGACAGCGCCGAGGAGGCGGTCCAGGACGCCTTCCTGATCGCGCTCGAGCGCTGGCCGCGCGACGGTGTGCCGCCGAACCCGGCGGCCTGGATCACGCTCACGGCGCGCCGGCGGGCGATCGACCGGCTGCGTCGCGACCGGCGCCGCTCGGCGACACTGGTCGCCGCCCAGGACGAGACGCTCGCGCGGCTCGAGGCGCAGCCGGTGAGCGCGATCCCGGACGAGCGGCTGGAGTTGATCTTCGCCTGTTGCCACCCGGCACTCGCTCCGGAGTCACGCGTGGCGCTCACGTTGCGCGCGCTCGGTGGCCTGTCCACGCGTGAGGTCGCGCGCGCCTTCCTCGTCTCCGAGGACGCGATGGCGCAGCGGCTGCAGCGCGCCAAGCGCAAGCTGCGCGACGCCGGCATCCGCTTCGAGCTGCCGCGCGACGAGGATCTGCCCGCGCGGCGCGCGTCGGTGCTGGCCACGCTCTACCTCGTCTTCAACGAGGGCTACGCCGCCACGGCCGGCGACGCGCTCGTCCGGCGCGAGCTGTGCGCGGAGGCGATCCGGCTGACGCGCGTGGTGTGCGAGCTGCTCCCGCACGAGCCCGAGGCGCTCGCGCTGCTCGCGCTCATGCGCCTGCACGATTCCCGCCGCGAGGCGCGCGTGGACGCGCACGGCGAGCTGGTCCTGCTCGCCGATCAGGATCGCGCGCGCTGGGACCGCGAGGCGATCGCCGAGGGGAGCGGTCTGATCGAGCGCTCGCTCGCGCTCGGCGAGCAGGCCACGCCCGGTCCGTACGCCCTGCAGGCGTTCATCGCCGCCGAGCACGCCCGGACCGGCGGCCCGGACTGGGTGCGCGTGGCCGGCGCCTATGAGCGGCTGATCGCGGTCCAGAGCGGGCCGGTGGTCGCGCTCAATCGCGCCGTCGCGGTCGCGATGGCCTACGGGCCGGAGGCCGGGCTTGCGCTGATCGACGAGTTGGCGGAGGAGCTCGACGACTACCAGCTGTGGCACTCGGCGCGCGCCGACCTGCTGCGCCGGCTCGACCGCCGCGAGGAGGCGGCGGCCGCCTACCGCCGGGCACTGGCGCTGGTCGGCAACCCGATCGAACGCGCGTTTCTCGAGCGGCGGCTACGCGAGCTCGGCTAGGCGTCCATGAGCTCGAGCACTTCATCGTGCCCGTGCAGACGCTGGAGCAACTTGGCGCGGATGCCGGAGTGCAGCTGTGAGATGCGCGACTCCGTGACGCCCATGACGTGCCCGACCTCCCGCAGCGTGAGGTGCTTGACGTACAGCAGCACGCACACCTCCTGCTCGCGGGTGGAGAGCGTCTGGAACGCCTCGCGGAACGCGCGCTTGGTGTCGTTCAGCATCGCCGCGTGCTCGGGCCGGCTGCGCTCGTCGCCGGACTGGAGCAGCTCCATCCGCTCGATGCCCTCGCCGTCGGGCGCCTCGGCGGCGGCCGAGTTCAGCGAGCCGATGTCGGCGCGCGCAAGGTCGCCGCGGTGGGCACGCAGCTCGTCGACGGTGACGGCCAACGCGTCCGCCAGTTCGTCGTCGCTCGGCTCGCGGTGGTGGATGGCGCGGAACGAGCGCGCCGCGGCGACCGCCTGGCGGTCGAAGCGGCGGACCGAGCGCGGCGCCCAGTCCTGCCGGCGCAGCTCGTCGAGGACCGCGCCATGGATACGCGTCCAGAGGAACTGCTCGAGCGTCGCACCGCGCTCCGGGTCGTAGCGGTCGATCGAGGTGATCAACGCTTCGAGGCCGTGCGATATGTAGTCGTCGGCCTCCTGGTGCGACGGGACCTCGCGGATCTTGCGATACACGATGTACTTGACCAGTGGGGCGTAGGTCATGATCAGCCGGTCGCGCAGCTTCGCGTCGCCCGTCGCCTTGTACCGCCGCCAGAGCGACAGGACTTCGGCCTGCGAGACGCGGCGCGCCTCGGGCGTGCGGAGTGTTGTGGCAGTAGTCACCACTAATGAAGGTGCCCGCGCAAGCACGCAAATACACCAGCAAACGGTGAAATTCGACGGATAGCGGCGTACTGCCGCTACGGGATCACCACCCATTTGCGCGCGGGGCCGTCGTTGCCGGCGCCAAGGGCGTGCGGCAGGTCGTCGAGCCCGATCGGGCCGGCTGACAGGCGGCGCCAGTCGAGCGCGTCGCCGGCGAGCAGCTCCAGCGCGCGGTCGACCTCCTCGGGCGAGTGGTGGAACGCGCCCCTCAGGTCGAGCTCGTCGTAGTGCAGCGGGCGCGTGGGCAGGCTGGCGTCGGCGTCGCTCTTGCAGCCGCCGACGAACACGACGCAGCCGCCCGGGGCGCACGCCTGGACCGCGGCGCGCCAGGCGTCAGGCGTCCCGACCGCCTCGAACACGATGTCGTGGTCCGCCAGCCGCTCGGCGCTCATCGCGCCCGCCGCCTCGGCCTGGGCGCGCCGCTCGGCGTGGCGGTCGGCGACCGTGACGGTGCGGCCGTCGGCCACCAGCAGCGCGGCGAGCATCTGGCCCATCGGACCGCCGCCGAGCACGCCGGCGTCGGGCGCGGCCTGCCGTGCGGGAGCGCGGGCGATCGCGTGCACGGCGGCGGCCAGCGGCTCGGCCATCGCCGCCGCCGCCGGCTCGAGACCGTCCGGAACCGTGTGCAGCGCTGCCTCGGGCGCGGCCATCCGCTCCGCGAAGCCGCCGAACACCCAACGCGGATCACGGCAGATCTGCGGGCGCCCACCGGCGCAGTGGCGGCAGCTCCCGCACGCCACCGAGTCGCCCACCAGCACGCGCTCGGAGGTGTCCTCGCGGATCCCGCACATCTCGTGACCGAAACGCGCGGGGTACGGCCCGAGCAGTGGATGGCCACGGCGCCACATCTTCACGTCGGTCCCACAGGTGGTGGCCGTCTCGATCCGGACGACGACCTCGCCGGGCGCGGCCACCGGGTCCTCGACCTCGACCACGCGCAGATCCTCGTGCCCGAACAGCAGCGCCGCTCTCACGGCATCACGACAGCCTTGAGCGCCGCGCCGCTGCCCTGCGCGGCGAGCGCGTCGCCGGTCTGCTCGAGCGTGAACGGCGCCGCGAGCAGGTCGTCGAGCGGCACCGCACCGCGCCGGAGCAACGCCAGCGCGGCGCGCATGTCGGACGGGCCCGCCGACCAGCTCGCGGTCACGCGCAGCTCGCGCGCGAACACGGTCCAGCCCTCGATCGCGAGCGGCGCGCCCGGCTCCGGCGGCGCGTACAGGCACAGCGTGCCGCCGGGTGCGAGCGCGTCTGCCGCGGCCTCGATCGCCGCCGGGTTCTCGGTGCACACCATCGCCACGTCCACCTGCTCGTTGCCGT
The DNA here is from genome assembly GCA_963806395.1 of uncultured Solirubrobacteraceae bacterium. GTDB lineage: Bacteria > Actinomycetota > Thermoleophilia > Solirubrobacterales > Solirubrobacteraceae > DASSUW01. The sequence continues at coordinate 100,301 of CAWDYI010000004.1, forward strand.
GCGCGGTCGCGCCCCACGCCTCTGCCAGCGCCAGCCGCCGTGGGTCCGGCTCACGGACCCACACCGCCTCGACGCCGCGCGCGTGCGCCGCTGCCACGTGCAGCAGCCCGCTGCAGCCCGCGCCGACGACCAGCAGGCTGTCGCCCGGCCGGATCCCGGCACGGCCCTGCGCCCGCAGCGCGCAGCCGAGCGGCTCGGTGACGGTCGCCGCCACGGGATCGAGCCCGTCGAGCGGGAGCAGCTCGTCGACCAGCTCCGGCTGGATCCGCACGTACTCGGCGAAGCCGCCGGGATCGAGCGCGGTCGCGCGGAACCGCTCACACAGCGTCTCGTGGCCGTGCAGGCAGCGGCGGCACTCGCCGCACGGGGCGTGGTGGTGGATCGCGACGCGGTCGCCGACGCGCACGCCGCGCACGTCGGCGCCGACCTCGACCACCTCGCCGGCCGGCTCATGGCCGAGCACGGCCGGCAGCTTGCGCCGCACGTACCAGCCGACATCCGAGCCGCAGGTCGCGCACGCGAGCACACGGCACACGACGTCTCCGGGCCCGCATTCGGGGTCGGGCCGCTGCTCGATCCGCGTGTCGCCGACCGCGACGGTGACCGCGACCCTCACGCCACCTCCGCCACCGTGTCGGTCGTCACCGGCCGCGCGGCGCCGTGCTCGGTGACGAGTGCCCACACGAGGCCGGCGGGCGTGACGTCGAATGCCGGGTTGCGGCACGCCGTGCCCTCGATCGTGAGCAGCGAGCCGCCGGCTGCACGGACCTCGTCCGCGTCTCGCTCCTCGATCTCGATGCCGTCGCCGGTCGCCAGCCGGAGGTCGATCGACGACGACGGTCCGGCGGCCAGGAACGGGACGCCGGAGGCCCCGGCGGCGAGCGCGAGCGCGTAGGTGCCGACCTTGTTGGCCACGTCGCCGTTCGCGGCCACGCGGTCGAACCCGGTCACGACCGCGTGCGCCGCGCCGGTGCGGATGAGCCCGGCGGCCGCCGCGTCGACGAGCAGCGCATGCTCGATCCCGAGCCGCCGCAGCTCCCACACGGTGAGGCGCGCGCCCTGCAGCAGCGGCCGCGCCTCGCAGGCCAGCACGCGGACAGGGCGGCGCCCGGCCAGCTCCGCGATCACGGCCAGGCCGGTACCGCGGCCGGAGGCGGCGAGTGCGCCGGAGTTGCAGTGCGTCATCACGGTCACCGGCCCCGGCGGCAGCTCGGCTTCGAGGGCGTCGGCGCCGTGCCGGGCCAGCGCGGCGCTGGCGGCCTCGTCGTCGCGGTGGATCGTCTCGGCCGCCTCGCGGGCGGCGCGCGGCGAGCGCGTCCGGCGCAGCACCGAGCGCCGCCGCCACGACGCGCTCCACCGCCCAGCCGAGGTTGCGCGCGGTCGGCCGCGCACCGGCCAGCATCGCGGCACCGCGCTCGAGCGCTTCGGCGGTCGGCGTGCGGGCGACCTCCATCGCCAGGCCGTAACCGGCGGCGACGCCGATCAGCGGGGCGCCGCGAACCGACAGCCGGCGGATCGCCGCCGCCGTGTCGTCGGCCCCGGAGAGCGTCAGCACGACCTCCTCGGCCGGCAGCCGCGTCTGGTCGAGCACGTGCAGCGCGGCACCGTCCCAGCGCAGCGGCGAGGGGGCGTCGTGACGTTCGGAGGCGGTCATCGGGCACGATGCTAGGCGATGCCGCTCGCACTGCAGGCCACCGACGTGCGCAAGTCCTATGGGTCGATCCAGGCGCTGAAGGGGGTCAGCGTCGAGGTCGGCGAGGGCGAGCTGGTCGGGCTCCTCGGACCCAACGGCGCAGGCAAGAGCACGCTCGTGAAGATCGCCTGCGGGCTCGTGCGGGCGAGCGCCGGGACGGCGCAGATCGCGGGCGCTCCGGCCGGTTCGCCGGAGGCGCGGCGTGCGCTCGGGTACCTCGCCGAGCTGTTCCGCTTCCCCGACTGGCTGACCGCCGACGAGCTGCTCGGCATGCACCAGCGCCTGGCGGGCTCGGCCGGCGGCGCGGCCGAGCGCAGGCGGCTGCTCGAGGCGGTCGGCCTGCAGGAGGCCACCGACCGCCGCGTCGGCGCGATGTCGAAGGGCATGCAGCAGCGGCTCGGGATCGCGCAGGCGATGGTCGGCGGCCCGAAGGTGCTGTTGCTCGACGAGCCGACCAGCGCGCTCGATCCCGCCGGCCGGCGCACCGTCCGGCGGCTGCTCGAGGACCTGCGCGGCCAGGGCGTCGGGGTGCTGCTGAACTCTCACCTGCTGTCGGAGGTCGAGCTCGTCTGCGATCGCGTCGCGATCATCGATCACGGCGAGCTGGTCGCCGCCGGAACGCCGGACGAGCTGAGCCGCGCCGGCGGGGTGGAGGTCGAGACCGCGAACGGGACGCGCGCGTTCGCCGACGCCGGCCGCGACGACGCGCCCGCGATCGTGCGCGAGCTGGTGGCCGCCGGTGAGGAGATCTACGAGGTGCGGGTCCTGCGCTCGTCGCTCGAGGACGCGTACCTGGAGGCCGTGGGGGCGAGCGAGGAGTGAGGGCGGTGGGCATCATCGCGGTGTTCTCGCTGCGCGAGTCGCTGCGCCGCCGCGTGTTCCTCGTCGTCGGGCTGCTGACGATCGCGTTCCTCGTCCTGTACGGGCTCGGCACGTGGCAGCTGTTCGCGTCGGTCGGCGAGTTCGAGGCGCCGATCGACGGCATCGAGGCGGAGACGGTCGCGGGCGCGACGATCCTCGGCCTGGCGATGTTCGCGACGCTGTTCCTCGGCACGATCCTCGCCGTGTTCCTGACGCTCGGCGCGGTCCGCGGCGACGCCGAGCGCGGCCTGCTCCAGCCCGTGCTGGTGCGGCCGCTGAGCCGCCGGACGGTGCTGCTGGGGCGGTTCGTCGCGGCGGCGAGCGTCTGCGCGGCGTACGTGGTCGTGGTGTTCATGTGCACGACCGTGATCACGTGGGTGTTCAGCGACTGGTGGCCGGACCGCACCGTCGTGCCGGCGCTGCAGCTTGCCGCGGCGGTGTCGATCCTCGCCGCGCTGTCGCTCGGCGGCTCGGTGGTGCTCGCGTCGACCGCGAACGGGATCGCCGTGTTCATGCTGTTCGGCGCGGGCCTGACCGCCGGCCTGCTCGGCCAGATCGGCGAGGCGCTCGGCTCGCGCACGCTCGACCAGGTGGCCAACATCGTGAGCTGGGCGCTGCCGTTCGAGGCGCTCTACCAGGCGGCGCTGAGCGCGATCACGGTGGACACGATCGGCTTCACGCGGCTGGCGATCGAGCTCGGCCCGTTCGGCGGTGCCGAGGCGGCCGGACCGCTGCTGTGGCCGTGGTCGGTGGCCTATCTCGCACTCGTCGGCGCGGCCGCCACCGCGGCGTTCGCCCGCCGGGACCTGTGATCGGAGGCGCGCGGCCGGGTAGGCCGCGCGCATGGCCACTGAGCAGGGGTTCGAGGACGACCGGCACGGGCTGCAGTCCGGGCTCAAGCGCCGGCATGTGACGATGATCGCGCTGGGAGGCGTGATCGGCGCCGGGCTGTTCGTCGGCTCGGGCGCGGTGATCAACCAGACCGGTCCGGCGGCGGTGCTCTCGTACCTCGTGGCGGGGATCCTGGTCGTGTTCGTGATGCGGATGCTCGGCGAGATGGCGGTCGCCAACCCGAGCACCGGATCGTTCGCGGACTACGCGCGGCAGTCGCTGGGCAACTGGGCCGGCTTCTCCGCGGGCTGGCTGTACTGGTGGTTCTGGGTGATCGTGCTCGCGATCGAGGCGGTCGCGGGCGCCGAGATCATCCAGCGCTGGTTCGACATGCCGATCTGGGCCACCAGCCTCGTGCTGATGATCCTGCTCACGGCCACGAACCTCGCGTCCGTGCGCTCCTACGGCGAGTTCGAGTTCTGGTTCGCGTCGATCAAGGTCGCGGCGATCATCGCGTTCATCTGCCTGGCGCTGGCGTACGCGCTCGGACTGACCGGCGGCGAGGGCGGGTTCAGCCATCTGACGGGCGAGGGCGGGTTCGCGCCCGAGGGGATCGGCAAGGTGCTGACCGGCGTGGTGATCGTGATCTTCGCGTTCGTGGGGGCGGAGATCGCCACGATCGCTGCGGCGGAGTCCGACGAGCCGAAGCAGGCCGTGACCAAGGCGACGAACTCGGTGATCGGCCGCGTGCTCGTGTTCTACGTGCTCTCCGTCTTCCTGATCGTCGCGATCCTGCCGTGGAACAGCGCCAAGCTCGGCGAGTCGCCGTTCGTGGCAGCGCTCGACCTGATCGGGATCGCCGGCGCGGCCGACGTCATGAACGCGATCGTGCTGACCGCGGTGCTGTCGTGCCTGAACTCGGGGATCTACGTCGCCTCGCGGATGATGTTCGCGCTCGCCCACCGCGGCGACGCGCCGCAGTGGAGCGTCCAGCTCAACTCGCGCGGGGTGCCGGCGCGGGCGATCCTGCTGGCGACCTCGGTCGGCTACGTGTCCGTGATCGCCGCCGCGCTGTGGCCGGAGACGATCTTCCTGTGGCTGGTGAACTCCTCCGGAGCGGTGGCGCTGTTCGTGTATCTCCTGATCGCGGTCTCCGAACTGCGGATGCGTGCACGCCTGGAGCGCGAGGATCCCGAGCGGCTGCAGGTGCGGATGTGGGGCTACCCGTGGCTGACCTGGATCGTGATCGTCGCGATCGTCGTCGTGATCGGCTCGATGGCGTTCGTCGAGGACGTGCGGTCGCAGCTGTGGTGGAGCCTCGGCAGCCTGGCGGTCGTGTTCGGCGCCTACTGGCTGCGTACGATTCACGGATCGCAGGCGAGGACACACCAGCGCGGCGCGAGGACGTCGCCCGTCTCGACCGGCTGATCCGGGACACCCTGCCGGATCTCGACGTCGGCGAGTCGGACGGCACGATCGGCTACGGGCCGTTCCACTACCGGTACGCGTCCGGCCGCGAGGGCGACGCGTACCGGGTGTCCGTCGCGAGCCGCAAGACCGGCATATCGCTCTACGTGCTCGCGCTGACCGAGGACGGCGAGTACCTCGCCGAGTCGCGCGCCGATCGCTTCCCGAAGGCGAAGGTCGGCAAGAGCTGCGTGCGCTTCAAGCGACTCGACGACCTCGACGAGGTGGCGCTGCGGGACCTGCTGGCCGAGGCGGGGCGGCTCCCGGCGCCCGGCGCGGTGTGAGCGGCGACGACGCCCGCAGGCTCGCGCTCGGCTTCCCCGAGGCGGAGGAGCGGGAGACCTGGGGTCACCCGACGTTCCGGGTGCGGGACAAGATGTTCATGGCGATGGACACCGAGGGCACCGGAGTCACCGTCAAGGCAACGAAGGAGGCACAGGCCGCGCTCGTCGGCTCCGAGCCGGAGACCTTCTCGATTCCCGCCTACGTGGGGCAGCACGGCTGGGTCCGCGTGCAGCTGGACCGGGTCGATCCGGAGGAGCTGGCCGAGCTGATCGACGAGGCGTGGCGCATGACGGCGCCGAAGCGCCTCGTGAAGGCCTTCGACGCTTCGTGATCGGCATGCTGCTCGCCGCGGCCGCGGTGATGGCGCCGCCCGTCGACGCCGGGTTCGACTACCAGATCGGCGGCGACTACCCGCTGCCCGCGGGCGTGACGGTGGTGTCGCGCGACTGGCGCGAGGGCAGCGCTCCGGACGGCGCCTACGCCGTCTGTTACGTGAACGCGTTCCAGACGCAGCCGGGCGAGCGCGCGCAGTGGCCGGCCGACCTCGTGCTGACGGAGCTCGGCGACGATCCGGGCTGGCCGGGCGAGTACGCGATCGACATCTCGACGGACCGCAAGCGGGTGCGCGCCGCGCGCCGGGTGGGGCGGATGGTCCGGCGGTGTGCCGAGAAGGGGTTCGAGGCGGTCGAGTACGACAACCTCGACTCATGGACGCGCTTCGAGGGCGCGCCGTTCGGCCGCGCCGACGCCGTCGCCTACGCCCGCCGGCTCGTACGGATCGCGCACGCCCGCGGGCTCGCGGCCGCGCAGAAGAACACGCCGCAGCTCGCACGCCGCCGGATCGGGTTCGACTTCGCGATCGCCGAGGAGTGCGGACGCTACCGCGAGTGCGCCCGTTACCGCGAGCGCTTCGGCGACCATCTGCTCGCGATCGAGTACCGCCGGCGCGACTTCCGGCGCACGTGTGCCCGGATCGGCGCCGACGTCTCGGTCGTGCTGCGCGACCGCGACGTCAGTACGCCGGGGTCGCGCGGCTATCGGTTCGCCAGCTGTTAGCTGCGGTCGACGAGGTTGTTGTCGATCTGCAGCGGCGGTGCGCCCGGCTCGGCGGCCTTCGGCGCCTCGTCCGGCGCGTCGGCGGGCGGCTCGACGCCGAGCGTCTCGGCCAGCTCGCCGGACTCGTACATCTCCGTGATGATGTCGCAGCCGCCGACCAACTCGCCCTTGACGAACAGCTGGGGGATGGTCGGCCAGTTCGACAGGCCCGACAGCTCCTGCCGGATCCGCGGGTCCGGGAGGATGTCGACCGCCGCGAACGGCGCGCCGGTGGCCTCGAGGGCGGCGACCGTACGCGCGGAGAAGCCGCACGCTGGACGCTCGGGGGTCCCCTTCATGAAGAGGATGACCTCGTGGTCGCGGATCGCGTCGGCAATCGCCTCGCGAATGGGGTTCTGCGTGGTCTCGCTCATACTCACTCCGCTCGCGTTTCGAGGGACAGCGCGTGGATCGGCCCGCCGATATCAGGCCCGAACACCGCGTAGACGCGGCGGTGCTGCTCGATCCGGCTCATGCCGGCGAACTGCGGCGCGGCGACGGAGGCACGGAAGTGGTCCCCGCCGCCGGTGAGATCGGTCACCTCGGCGCGGGCGCCGGGAATCGCCGTCTCGATCCGCTGCTTCAGCTCGTCGGTCGTCGGCACGTCAAAAAGAGTAGCGGGCGCTATCCTTTCTGAAGCGATGATCAGCTTCACCGACAGAGGCGCCGAGAAGGTGCAGGAGTTCCTCGCCGGCCAGGGCAGCGAGGTCCAGACCGCCGGCCTGCGCGTCGGCGTGCGCGGCGGAGGCTGCTCGGGCTTCCAGTACGCGCTGGCGTTCGACACGCAGCGTGACGGCGACCAGGTCTTCGAGGACCACGGCCTGCGGATCCTGGTCGACGGGCCGAGCCTGCCGTACGTGCACGGCGCGATCGTGGACTACGTCGAAGGCCTGCAGGGCGCCGGCTTCAAGGTCGACAACCCCAACGTGATCGCCGCATGCGGTTGCGGCTCCTCGTTCCGCGTCGCGGACGAGGAAGAGGTCTCGGCGGTCTAGCGGCAGTCGCGCTCGCCGGAGCGGCAGTCGCCGCTGCGAGCGTGCTGCTCCTGACGGGCGACGGCGATCCGCCGCGCCCGCGTCCGGCACCGGTTCCCACACCGACGCCCGCTGCTGCCGCTGCACCGCTCGACGCTCCGGCTGACGGGAGGTCGCTCGCGCTCGGCATCACCGAGCCGAACCCGAGCCTCGTCGCCGCGGCCGGTGCGCGCTCCGTCCCGCCGGAGTGGACGCCGTGGCGGGACGAGCTGGCGCGCATCCGCCCGGACCTGTACCGGCTCGTCGTCGTCTGGTCCGTCGTGCAGCCGCGCGCGGACGCCCCGCCGGACCTCGCGCGGCTCGAGCTCGGCTGCATGCGCACGGTGCAGCCGTGCGCTCCCTACGCCGGGCTGCGCGACCAGTTCCGCGCGCTCGCCTCGCGCCAGCGAGAAGGCGGCTGGCAGGGCATGGTGGTGATCACCGGCACGCCCGACTGGGCGGCGGTGCCCGCGAACGGGTGCCGGCGCGGGGCGCAGTTCGGCGCGGTCCGGGCGGGCGCGCTGCCCGCCTACCGGCGGCTGATCGCCGACGTGCTCACGGTGGCGCGCGCGGAGGGCGCGGACGTGCGCTTCCTCAGCCCCTGGAACGAGCCCAATCACGCCTACTTCCTCTCGCCCCAGCGCGCCCGCTGCGACGCCGGTGCGCGGTCTCTGGCGGTCGGGTCGTACGCCGCGCTGGCGACCGCGATGCGCGAGGTACTGGACGCCCAGCCCGGCGACCAGCGGCTGGTGCTGGGCGAGACGGCCGGCCTGCTCGAGCCGTCCACGCGAGCGACATCGGTGCGCGAGATGATCCGCGGCCTGCCGCGCGAGCTGGTGTGCTCGGCGCCGGTGTGGTCCCAGCACGCATACATCGGCGGCACCGACCCGGTCGCGACCGTCACGGCCGCCCTCGCCACGCGCCGCTGCCCGCGTCCGCACGCGATCTGGATCACCGAGACCGGCGTCGGACCCGCGCCGCAGGGCTTCTCCCTCAGCCGCGGGATCACGAGCGAGCGGCAGGGCTGCGGGCTGCTGCACCAGCGCCTCACCCGCTGGTACCGGAACCCGCGCGTCACGCTCGCCGTGCAGTACACGTTCCGCGAGGACGACCTGTTCCCGACCGGCCTCGTCACCACGGACCTCAAACGCGCCCGCGCCGCGCTCGGCGAGTGGCAGGCCTGGGGAGCACGGCCGAGCCATTCCGCCCCTCCGCCACCGCCCGCCTGCACATAAAGGGGGTCAGACCCCCCTTAGGGCGCCCGTAAAGGGGTCAGACCCCCCTTAGGGCGCCCGAACAGGGGTCTGACCCCCCCGAAGGGGGTTGACCGGGAGCCGCGCGTGGGCTCCACTGGTGTGGTGCCCGACTTCGACGCCTTCGGCCGTGAGATCGACGAGGACCCGCTTGCGGCATTGCGCAAGGCGACCGTCGACCCGGTGCCCGCCCCGGCGGCCGCGCCGGTCACCGAGGCCCAGGCTGCGAGCGTGGCGGAGCCCGAGCCCGCCTTCGAGCCGCCCGTTCCGCCGCCGCCGCAGTTCGTCCGCCCGCCGCGCAGGCACCGCGGCCTCGCCGCGCTGCTCGTCGTCGCCGCGGTGGTTGCCGCGGTCGGGTGGGGGGCGAGCGTCGTGGTCGTGAAGGTCCAGGACGGGCTCAACGGGCTCAACGGGGTCATCGACGACGTCACGCCCGAAGCCGTCGCCCCGACCGGCCTCCAGGACCGGTCGCTGATCCTCCGCGCGAACTTCGCCGGCGCGCTGGCAACGCTGCGCGAGAGCGGCCTCGGCCGCCCGTTCAGTCTCCGCGTGGCGCCCGACCGCATCGACGCGACGCTGATCGGCGACGGCGGGCGCATGCACCAGGTCCAGGTCAACGCTGACGGCGAGCTGCGCGAGCTCGGCTCCAGCACCGGACCTGCCAGGCGCACGATCGCCTTCAACAAGATCGACCCGGCGGCGCCCGAGCGCCTCGTCCGTGGCGGGGCCGAGCGCGCGGGCGTACGCGCGCGCCGCATCGACTACCTCGTGCTGATCGCCGTCGAGCCGCCGTCCTGGGGCGCCTACTTCAAGGGCGGCAAGATCGTCATGGGTGACGCGCGGGGCCGCCCGCAGCGCGTGCTCTAACCGCCGGCCTGCCAGAGCAGCCAGAGGGCGAGCATGGTGAAGCCCACCATGATCCCGAGCATCCAGTACTGCGAGCGCACCGCGAGGCTCGCCTGGCCGTACATCGACAGCGCGCGGTCATGCGCCAGCACGAGCGCGGCCACGTGGCCGATGATGACGAACGCGACCTGCGCGTACCAGGTGCCGTTCTGGCTGATCAGGGAGAAGTCGATCGCCGCCGATGCGGTGCCGAACAGGTCCCAGCCCTGGCCGAACGGGTCCGACGCGAGGTACTGGATCGCCTGACCCTCGAACAGCAGGTACGTCAGGTAGTGCGCCGCCACGTACACCGCCGCGATCGGCACGAGCGTGTGTATGAACGCCATCCGGATCCGCTCGCCGGAGAGGTCGCCCCCGACCGAGCGCGCGCCCTCCATCCCGAGCCAGTAGAAGCCCGCGACCAACAGCACGCCGAAGATCAGGCCGACCGTGCTGGCGAGCTTCGGCGCCGTCGTCAGGCTCGCCCCGAGCGACGTGAAGAAGTCCACGAGGTCCGGCGAGATGTTCTTCCACACTGGGCCCTGGCTCAGCCCGTCGAACGTGACGGTCCCGATCATCGCGGCCACGAACGCGACCGTCCCGGGCGCCGCGTCCAGCTTCGGCAGGCCGGCCAACGGCGGCCGCACGCCCACGACACGGTCGCGCGTCTCGAACGGGCTGACGCGCGAGAAGAGGTTGAAGTAGACCGAGAACGCCTCGCCCCGGCGTGACCACGTCTCCGTGCCCCACACCGACTGCGCGGCGAGCGTGACCACCGTGTAGCCGACCACGGCGGTCACGAGCGTGCGCGGGAAGCTGGCCCAGCCGCTCGCCAGCTCGATCCAGGCGAAGACCATGAGGCCGGCCATCGCCGGCCAGCGGCCGAGCCGCTCGGGATAGGCGCGAGTTACGGGCGCGCGGCGCCCGAGCACCGCGCCCGTCGCACGGCCGATCGCGCGCCACGGGTTGAAGGCGCGGAACACGTCACCGAACACCAGCGACACGAACACGAGCCCGACCCAGAAGGTGATCATGATGAACGTCGGCGCGAGGTTGTCCACGGCGGAGTCCGGCCCGGTGTAGCCGGCCACGATCACGACCACGAGCAGCATCACGCCGATCGCGCCGCACAGCACCTCGACCACCCGGCTGCCGAGCGCCCGGCCGAGCCCCGGCAGCGGCCGCCACGACGTCTCCTCCAGCCGCGGCCGTGGCCACAGCACCGCGAGCGCGGCGAACGACACGACGAGGACGGCCGCGGCGCCCCAGCCGAACAGCCACTCGGGGATCGGCAGCGCGGTGCGCTGGATCGGCCCCCCGTGAGCCGACGCCGTCGCCGGCGTCGCCAGCACGGCGAGGGCGGTCAGCGCGGCGACCCGAGCGAAGCGCATCCCTTAGAGGGCGGTCTTCACCGCGTTCTCGAACGCTCTCAGGCCGAACGAGCCCTCGAGCCGCGACGTGATCTTCCCATCGGCCCCGACGACGAACAGCCACGGCTCGGTCGGCAGCCGGAACGCCTTCAGCGGATCGCGCAGCCCGGCGTTCGGATCGTTGTCGACGTAGACCTCCTGATGGATGAACTCGGCCTCGCGTCCGTACTTGGCCTGCATCTGGAGGGCGATGTCGGTCACCGGCCCGCACACGCGCGACTGGCACAGCTGCGGGGTCGCGAACAGCAGCACCACCGGCTTGGTTCCGAGCACCTCGTCGAACGAGGAGCGGTGCATGTCGCTCGGCGGCGTGCGGGTGTCGAGCATCTTCTCGTCGCCCTTGACCGAGGCGAGCGTGTCGGTCGCGACCTTCGGCGCCGGCTCGCCGACGTCGGGGATCTGGTCGGCCTTCTTGGTGCTCACCTGGACCTGCGTCGGCGCGGCCACGTACGTGTTGCCGCTCTTGGTCACCGTCAGCACCGACCACGGGCCCTTCTGGTCGAACGGCACCTCCGCCTCGTAGACGGCCGCGAACGGATCGGACTCGTCGGCGGCCTGCTTGGACCGGTAGCGGCCCTGTGTGACGAGCACGTCAGCGGGTGCCGCGAACGGGCCCTCCGCGGGGTCCTCGGGCGTCGGCGCCACGTAGACGACGGTCGGGCCGTAGACGAACTGGCCCTCGTCGTCGATCACGCCGAAGCCGAGGCGGCCGGTGCCGACCGTGAACACCGACGTCGCGAGCCCGGCCTCGACCGACCCGCCGCCCTTCACCTCCTCGGCGATCTGCTGGAGCGTCTTGCCTGCGGCCGACGGGAAGTCCGACTCGCGCACCTGCTGGGCCGCACGCACGCGCTCCTGGAGCCCGCCGGCGGCCGGAACCTGCTCGACCGGGTCCTTCGCGGAGTCATCGCCACCACCGCATCCGGCCACGGCAAAAAGGGCGCAAAGCGCCACCAGGGCGGGCAGGAGCCTGGCCATCACGGCCCATGAGGGTAGCCGTAGACTCGCCCGACCATGCTGATCGGTGAACGCGTCCAGTTGCGTCCGATCCGCGAGGCCGACCTACCTGCGTTCATCTCGGCGCATCTGGACATCCGCAACCGCGGCGCCTACTTCCCGCTCGGCGTGCTCTCGGAGACGGTCATCCGTCGGCGGTTCGCCGAGAACGGCTTCTGGGATCGCGACGAGGGCACGCTTCTCATCTGGCACGCAGAAGAGATCGTCGGGCACATCGAGTTCTTCACGCCGGTCAGCTACTGGGACGCGTTCGAGCTGTCGTACCAGCTGTACGACGCACGGCATTCGGGCCACGGCTACACGACCGAGGCGATTCAGCTGCTGGTCGACTACCTGACCGCGACTAAGAAGCAGCACCGGATCCACCTCGTCATCGTCCCCGGCAACGACGCGAGCCGCCGAATCGCCGACAAGTGCGGGTTCGTGCTCGAGGGAACGGTGCGGGGCGCGTTCTTCAACGGCGGCCGCAACCACGACGTGCTCCTGTACTCGCTTCTCCGCACCGATCCGCGGCCCTGGGCGTGAGGTTCAGGACACGGGCTCGTTGTCGAGGCTGCGCCACAAATACAGGGACGCTCTGGTGCGGTAGGGCCGCCATGGCTCCGCGAGCTCGGTCAGCTCGGCCGGGGCGGGCGGTGCGTCCAGCTCGTACGCACGCATGACCGCGTTGCGCACTCCGAGGTCGCCCGTCGGCAGGACGTCCGGCCGGTGCAGGGTGAACATCAGGAACATGTGGGCGGTCCACTCGCCGATCCCCTTGATCGCGGTGAGCTCGCGGATCACCTCGTCGTCGCCGAGCTCGTCCAGCCGGTCGAGCGCGAGCTCGCCTGACAGGACGTGCTCGGCGAGCGAGCGCAGGTAGGCGACCTTCGCGCGTGAGAAGCCGCACGCGGCGCGCAGCTCCTCCGGGTCGTCGGCGAGGATCTGCTCCGGCGTGGGTGTGTGGCCGTCGAAGCGCTCCAGGAGCCGGCGCCAGATCGACGCGGCGGCCTTCACGGACAGCTGCTGCCCGGTGATGCTGCGGACGAGCGCGCCGTACACCTCGTCCGGCCGCCCGCGGCCGTCGGGCTCGGTGGGCAGGGGCCCGCCGAAGTCGTCGATCAGCTTCGCGAGCACGGGATCGGCGCGGTGCAGGTGGGCGTCCGGGGCCTTCACGGCCCCGGAGCCTAGCGTAACCTTCGTCTAGCCGTCGGAGGTGATGCGGGTGGCCAGCTGGCCGAGCACGCGCATGGCGTCCTCGTTCTCGACCTGGCACGTTCCGGCCGCTTCGTGGCCGCCGCCGCCGTAGGCCAGCATGAGCTCGCCGACGTTCGTGGCGCTCGTGCGGTCGATGATCGACTTGCCTGTCGCGAACACCGTGTTCTGCTGCCTCAGGCCCCACAGCACGTGGATCGAGATGTTGCAGAGCGGGAACAGCGCGTAGATCGTGAAGCGGTTGGTCGGGTGGATGACCTCCTCCTCGCGGAGGTCGAGCACCACGAGCTTGCCGTGCACCGTCGAGCAACGCTTGATCTGCTCGATCGCGTGGTCGGCGTGCTCGACGTACAGCTCGACGCGCTCGGCGACGTCCGGCGTGGCGAGGATCTCCTCCACGCTCGTCGTCGTGCACGCGTCGATCAGCTGCATCATCAGGTCGTAGTTCGAGATCCGGAAGTCGCGGAAGCGGCCGAGGCCGGTGCGCGGGTCCATGAGGAAGTTGAGGAGCACCCAGCCGGTCGGGCGCAGGATCTCGCCGAGCGTGAACTGGGCCGCGTCGCTCTTGTCGACCGCGTCCATCAGCTCCTCGATGCCCGGGAAGGCGTCGGCTCCGCCGAAGTGCTCGTACACGACGCGGGCGGCCGAGTCGGCGCCCGGCACGATCACGTGGTTGGCCGGCCGGCCCTCCACGCGGAGCGTCTCCGAGTGGTGATGGTCGAATGCGATGTGCACGCTCGGGTGGTACGGGAGATTCGTGGTGATGTCACCGGCCCCGAGCTCGACCTTGCCGTCTTGAACGTCCTTGGGATGGACGAACTTGACGTCGTCGAGGATGCCGAGGTGCTTGAGGAGGGCGGCGCACACCAGCCCGTCGAAGTCGCTGCGCGTCACGAGTCGGAAGCGCTCTGCCTGAAGCTGCGTCATATGGACTGCATCGGCAGAAACGACGGTTTGCTTCAAGGCACGGGGCGCTACGGTGCGAAGCATGACCCGCGCTCTCCTCATGCTCACGTTCGCCTTCGCCCTTCTCGCCGGCTGTGGGGGCGACGACAACGGAGGCGGCGGGGACGCGCCCTCCAAGGACGAGTTCGTCGCCGAGGCGAACAAGATCTGCCGCGAGGGCGAGGCGAAGATCGGCGAGGTCAGCGCGGAGTCGAAGGCCAAGATCGAGCAGGCGAAGTCGGCCGAGGATGCCCAGAAGGCGGTCGCCGACGTCCTCGAGGAGGGCGCCGAGGCGTACGACCCGTTCCTCGACCGCCTACGCGACCTCGACACGCCGGAGGAGCTCTCAGACGACTGGGACAAGTTCCTCGAGGGCGTCGACAGCGCGTTCGGGCTGATCCCGGAGTTGGCCGACGCTACCCGCGACGGCGACCGCGAGAAGCTCGAGGATCTGACGAAGCAGTTCCAGGACCTCGCCGACGACACCCGCCCGTTCGCGCAGACCAACGGGCTGGACGACTGCCTGCCGGAGGGCTCGACGCAGTAGTCACGAGACGTCGTACACCTCGCCGGCCGGCCGGGCGAGCACGCGGTCGGCCAGCTCGCGCTTGAGCGTGTCGAGGCGATGTTCCTGGCCGGCGTCGCGCGCCTCGGTGCGTGCGAGGTCGATGAACTCGCCGGTCACGAACCCTTCGCGCAGCGCGAGCGTCGCCAGCCGGCCGCGATAGCCGAGCCGGAAGACGAAGCGCTCGAGCACCCGGCCGCGCTCCGCCAGGGCGAGCGCAGGGTCGACGCGGAACCGGTCGCCCGTGACGGCGCGCGTGACCATCTCGAAGACGTCGCGGGCGCCGGGGCCGCCGAACGCGGTCTCCACGACGATCTCGCGCCGCTCGCAGGGGCCGTCCGGGTCGAGCAGCGGCAGGGCGCGCTCGAGCGCCTTGAAGGCGAGGGCCGCTCCGCCGGGCGAGCCGGGGCCGTGGTAGCGCAGGACGTCCTCGAACGAGAACGCGAGCCGCCGCCCCCGCTCGATCACTTCGATCGTGGCGCTCACGCCGCGCATCGTAAGGTGGGCCGATGGAGCTCGAGGCCGCGTACCCGGTGGTGGTGACGGACAGGCTCGCGGACTGCCGAGCCTTCTACACGCGATGGTTCGGCTTCCAGGTCGTGTTCGAGGCCACCTGGTTTGTGTATCTGACGGCGCCGGACGGGAGCCCGCACGGGATCGCCTTCATGTCGCCCGACCACCCGTCCCGGCCGCCGGGTCCCGAGCGCTTCAGCGGCGAAGGGATCCTCCTGACGCTGCAGGTCGCGGATGCGGCGTCCGAGTTCGAGCGCGTCCGGCAGGCCGGACTCGCGATCGCCCACCCGCTGCGCGACGAGCCGTGGGGGCAGCGGCGCTTCGGCCTGCTCGATCCGGCGGGCGTCTGGGTCGACGTCGTCGAGCAGATCGAGCCCGAGCCCGGCTACTGGGACCAGTTCGCGCTGCCGGGCGGCTGAGATCGAGCCGTGGAGCGGCGACGGATCGTGGCGATGGGCGGCGGCGGGTTCTCGATGGAGCCCGACAACCCCCTGCTGGACGAGTTCGTGCTGTCGCTGGCGCGCTCGCCGCGCCCGCGCGTGTGCTTCGTCCCGACCGCCGGCGGCGACGACGAGGGCTATGTCGCCCGCTTCTATCGCGCGTTCTCGGCGTTCGACTGCCGCCCGGCCGATCTGGCCCTGTTCGCGCGCAGCGTCGGCGACCTGCGGTCGTTCGTGCTCGAGCAGGACGTGGTCTACGTCGGGGGCGGCAACACGGCGAACCTGCTCGCCGTCTGGCGCACCCACGGGCTCGACCGCGTGCTGGCGGAGGCGTGGGCGGAGGGCATCGTGCTGTGCGGGGTGAGCGCCGGGATGAACTGCTGGTTCTCGGAGTCGGTGACGGACTCGTTCGACCTGGCCCGGCCCGGCCCGTTGAAGGACGGGCTCGGCCTGATCGCCGGAAGCAGCTGCCCGCACTACGACGGCGAGGAGGAGCGCCGGCCGGCGTTCCAGCGGCTCGTGGCCGCGGGTGAGCTGGCCAACGGCTGGGCGGCCGACGACGGTGCCGCGCTCGTCTTCGCCGGCGAGCAGCTGCACGAGACCGTGACCTCACGTCCCGAAGCGGCCGCGTACCGCGTCGAGCGGGCGCCCACGGGCGTGCTGGAGCGGCCGCTGCCGGTGCGCTACCTCGGCGCTACGTGACGATCGCGCTGATCGTCGGGGCGCCGAGCGCCTTCGCGACCGAGACGCGGTGATGGCCGTCGCGGATCGCGAACCCGTCGCCGACCTGGATCACCGAGATCGGCGGCAGCGTCGTGCCACGGTGCATCGCGAGCCAGACGCTCTGCCAGCGGCAGCGGGTGAGCCGCGTGGGACGGAAGTGGCGGTCGAACTGCGCCGCGCGGTTCGGCTCGGTGGTGCCGCTGATCGCGCCGACGGGGATCTCGCGCAGGCCGCGGCCGCCGGCCGCGCCCGCCCGCCGGTGCTCGTCGTACACGGCCAGCCCGCACATGGCGCGGCCGCGACGGCGCAGGCGGCCGGCGAATGCCGCGCGCCGGCGTGCGCGTGTCATGCCGGCGAAGGCGCGCTCTGCCTCGATCTGGCTCCACGAGCTCATGCCGCCAAGATCGCAGCGCCGGCGCCCCGCGGCGATACGGCCTACAGGCGGCCGGGACGCGGTAGCCACCCGAGTCCGCGGTTCGGCTAGCCGCACGCGGCGACGCGCTGCGCGAGCCGCCGCGACGCCCGAGCGTCGCGGCGGCCCGCGCGGATCGCGTCAGTCGCGTTCGACCACCCGGAAGCGATTGCCGTCCGGGTCGCGGAACGTGAACATCGGCGGCACGTAGTCGCCCATCCGCATGACCTGCGCGTCGGCGTCGAAGCCGCGCCCGCGCAGCTCCGCATGGTCGGCGTCGGCGTTCTCGGTCGCCAGGCTCACCTCGAGCGGATCGCCCTGACTCGCGGGGACGAGCGCGATCGTCGTCTCCGCGCCGGGCGGCGCGACCTCGATCCAGCGCGCGCCCTCGCCGTACTCGCCGTCGATCCGCTTCTCGAATCCGAGCGTGCCGACGTAGAACTCGAGCGCCCGGTCCTGATCGCTGACGGGCACGATCACCGTTCCGATCCGGCTGAGATGCGTGCTCATCGCTCCACGACCTCCTTCAGCGCGGCGACGCGCTCTCGCCAGAACGCCTTCATCCGCTCCGCCTCGCCGGCGTCGGCGAGCCGCACGTGCTGGAGCGCCGCCGTGCTCTTCGCGTCGCCCTTGGCCTCGAACGTGACGTGCACGCGCGTCTCGCCGTCGCCCCAGTCGAACCGGGCCGACTTCGGCTTCGAGGCGGTGCGCTCGCGGAGCTCGCCGTCGGGCAGCCAGCGCCGGCGCAGCGACTCGTCGACGAACGCGTCGTACAGCCGATCGACCGGCGCCGCCACCGTCTTCGTGGCGGTGATCGTGAACCCGTCGGGGTGCTCGCCGACGACGCGCAGGCCGCGCGCGAGCTCGTAGCTGTTGGCCACGGCCTGCGCGTTCCAGGCGAGCGGGTCGATGCCCTGCTGCTCGGCGAGCCAGCGCGCGATCTCCCGGTGCGACCGGTCGGGAGCGGCCCAGTCGTCCAGCAGGTCGAACCACTCCTCCCAGCCCCGGCCGGTCCGGCGCCGGATCGTCTCGTCCGACGTCGCGAGCGCCGCTCCGTCGATGGCCGCGGGCTCCTCCGGGGTGAGCAGCTGCGCACGCGCCGACGTGTAGCTCTCGCCCGTCTTCTCCATCCGCGCGCGAACGAGGCGCTTGAACGATCTCTGCCTGGTCATCTGGTGTCCTCTCGTGGCGGCGGCACCGGGACTCACGCTCGCGGGCCCCGCCGGAAAGGGCAACATCGACCGGCGTCCCGAAGGCTCGAGCCCCCTTTGCCTCCGCTGGAGCCGGCGGCGTGAGCGCCGGAATCGGAGGTTCGGCGCGGGACGGCGCCGCCCGGCAAGATAGCGGCGGCCGCGTGGTCGCGCAACTCTCGATCGCGCGCGTTATGCCGCGTCGAACGGCGGGTTCGCGAGCACCACCGACGTCTCGATCTGGCGCTCCGGGATCGTCCAGTAGGTCTTGAGCAGCTGGTCCTTGCGCTCGGGCGAGACCTGCTCGAAGCCGTGGCGGCGATAGAAGCTGATCGCCCAGTCTGCCGCTGCCCAGGTGCCGACGAGGATCCGCTGCGTGGCCCGGCCCGTGAGGTGCTCGATCAGCGCGCCGCCGACGCCGAGCCGCTGGCTGCCGGGTGCGACATAGGCGTGGCGGATCAGGTCGACGTCGCGAACCGGCTGGATCCCCATGATGCCGACGAGCGCGCCGTCCGCGTAGTAGCCCCAGAACGCGACGCCGGCTGCGATCTCGCTCTCGAGCTCGTGCAGCGGCATGTACGGCTCGTGCCAGCGATCGCCCGGGATCACGCCGCGATACGCCTCGGCGGCGGCATTGACGATCGACACGATCGCTTCGCGCTCCTCGTCGCGACACGGGCGGATGCTGGTCACCGGCGGGAATCTAGGTCACATCAAGGGATCGCCGCGGTGGGGCGGTCGCGTTGCGCCGGCTAAACGTCAACTGCGGCATTAAGGGGGTTGTGCGGTGCGTTTGTGGACACTCGACGCCTTGGGGCGGCGCGCGTGTGCGGGATTGCATCGCCGGCGTGCACTTTGGGACACGCCCGGGCCGGGCGCGGTCGGTTGTCCCGAAATGCACGGTTTTCGCGTGCATAACTCACCACTCGACGCTCCGCCGAGATCGAGTGGCGAGTTATGCGCCGCCACGGATCACAACTCACCACTCGAGCCCCCGAGACCTGTCGAGTGGCGAGTTATGCACCCTCACCACCCGCCCATAGCCCCAGCTTCCCCACCCAGCGCAGTTGACGTTGGATGCCGCCCGTCACCGCCGCGGAGCCTGAACCCGCCGCTCCGACGACGCACACGTGACGCACAGCACGCTGTCGGGCATCGCCCGCAGCCGGGCCGGCGGGATCGGCTCGCCGCACGTGTCGCAGATCCCGTACGTGCCCTCGTCGAGCTTGGCCAGCGCGCGCTCGGTGCGGGCGAGGCCGGTCTCCAGCGAACGGCCGACGCCGATGTCCGTCAGCCGGCTGATCGCCTCGGTCGTGCCGTCGCCGATCCGCTTGCCGAATCCCTGGGCGGCGCCGAGCTCCGGGCGCTCGGCGAGCGAGGCGACGCGCTCGCGCGTGCTGTCCCGGCGCGCCTGCAGCTCGGCGCGGATCGCGTCGAGGTCGAGATCGTCGGCGGGTTCGGGCACCGCTACGACGTTACACGCGTCGCGCACCGGTCAATGAGTATCGTCGCGCCGATGATCAGGCCGATTGAGAAGGTCGGGTTCGCCGGCCTCGGGGCGATGGGCGCGGGGATCACGCAGCGGCTGCTCGACGCCGGGTACGACGTCGTCGGCTGGAATCGCACGAAGGCCAAGGCCCAGCCGCTGCTCGATGCGGGCATGGGCTGGGCCGAAACGCCGCGCGAGCTCGCCGCCTCGGTCGACCTGCTGTTCACGATGCTCACGAACACGGCGGCGATCGAGGCGACCGCCGACGGCGAGCAGGGCGTGCTCGCGGGCCTGCGCCCCGGCACGGTCTGGGCGGACGTCAGCACGATCTCGCCCGATGCCAGCACCGCGCTCGCCGAGCGAGTCGCCGCGACCGGCGCGCTGTTCCTGGACTGCCCGGTCTCGGGCAGCCCCGCGACGCTCGCCGCCGGGCAGATGTCGGTCATGGTGGGCGGCGACCGCGCGGCGTTCGACCACGTCGCCCAGGTGCTGCACGCGATCGGCCCGAAGGTCACCTACATCGGCCCGAACGGCCACGCGATCCTCACCAAGGTCGCGATCAACCTCGCGCTCGTCGTGTCGGTGACGGCGTTCGCCGAGGGCGTCGCGCTCGCCGAGAAGGCCGGCGTCGACCGCGCCGCCGTCGTCGACGCGGCGCTCAAGAGCGTCATCGCCTCGCCGGTGATCGGCTACCGCGCGCCGCTGCTCGTCGACGACACCGCCGTCTTCGCCGACGTCGAGCTCCAGCAGAAGGACCTCGTCCTCGCGCAGGAGCTCGCGCGCCGGCTCGGCATCGCCGTACCCACGTGCGCGGCGACGAGCGAGATGCTCAACGCCGCTCGCGCCTCCGAGCAGGCCGACCGCGACTTCCTGGTCAGCGTGCACGAGGCGTACCGCCGGATCGGGGGCATGGCGTGAGCCCGCGGGAGCCGTACCGGACCCGGATCGACGACGTCCCGCTCGAGCAGGGCCTGCGCGAGGACGAGGGCTGGATCGACATGCAGGTCCAGTTCCTGATCGGCGAGCGCAACGCGGGCGCGAAGGACCTCGTGGTCGGGCGCACCGTCCTGCCTCCCGGCGCGCGGCACGAGCGGCATCTGCATCCGAACTGCGACGAGTTCCTCGTCGTGCTCACCGGCCACGGTGAGATCTACACGAACACGGGGCGCGCGCCGTCGAAGGCCGGCGACGTCATCTACACGCCGCGCGGCAACTGGCACGGGTTCGACAACACCTCGGACGAGGACGTCCTGCTGTTCTGGGGATGGAGCGGCGCCGGCTCGCTCGAGGCGGCGGGCTACGCGATCCCCGGCCCGGACGACGAGTTCGACGCGTGACCGAGCTCGACGACCGGATCGTCCGCGGCATGCGCAGCCAGCTCGCCGTGCGCGACGAGCGCGTGCGCGGCGGCGAGCGCCAGATCGGCTGGAAGGTCGGCTTCGGCGCGCCCGCCGCGGCGGCCGCGCTGGAGATCGACCGCCCGCTCGTCGGCTTCCTCCTGGACAGCGGCCTGGTGCAGGAGGGCGCGGACGTGCCGGTCGGCTCGTGGGCGAAGCCGATGTTCGAGCCGGAGATCGCGGCGCACATCGCGCGCGACGTGGAGCCCGGGGCCTCGTGGGACGACGTCCGTGCCGCGATCGGCGGTCTGTCGGCGGCGATCGAGCTCGCCGACGTCGACCCGCCGCCCAAGGACGTGACCGCGATCCTCGCCGGCAACATCTTCCACCGGCACGTCCTGCTCGGGCCCGTCGACCCTGGGCGCTCGACGGGCGACGGCATCGGCGGCCGCGTCGTCATCGACGGCGCCGAGGTCGCGGCCACCGACGACCCGTCCGCGCTCACCGGCGAGCTCGTCGAGGTGGTGCGCCTGACCGCCGAGCTGCTCGACGCGTGCGGCGAACGGCTGCGCGCCGGCGAGGTCGTGATCACCGGGGCCGTGACGCCGCCGCAGCCGGTCGCGCCCGGCCAGCGCGTGACGGCGGAGCTCGGCCCGCTCGGCGCGCTGACGCTGCACCTGACATAGGGCGCTCCGCCCTCCGCTCAAGGTTGGGAAGTTGCGCCTCGGAGGTCAGCCGGCCCAGGCGCCGATCCCGCTCACCCGCTCGACGGTGATCCGCAGCCGGACCCCGGGCGGCGGGTCGTCCATCGGCGGGAACCGCACGTCGGGCCCGAGGTGGACGTGCGCGAGCTCCTGCAGCAGGTCGGCAGCGCCGCCTTCCTCGATCGTTGCCCGGCCACGGACGACCAGATGCTCACGCAGCCCGGGCGGACGGATCGCGGTCCCTTCGAAGGAGATCGCCACGCGCGGGTCGCGCCGGACGTTCTCGAGCTTGCGCTGCTGCGTGTTCAGGTGGGCGGTCAGCAGGTCATCGCCGTCGACCGCCACCCACACGCAGGTCACCTGCGGCGTGCCGTCGCTCCCGAGCGTGACGAGATGACCGAGCGCGCCCGAACGGATCAGCTCCTTGGCGCTGTCGGGGAGGCTCATGCCCGGCGAGTGTACGCCTGGCGGAGGGCCCGCTCGCGCGGGCCCTCCGCCGGGCCGTCTACTTGCTGTACGGCCGCGCCGAGCGGTTGCGCGCACCCTTCGGGGCGCGCGTGCCCTTCGCGTACGTCTGCGGCTTGGACCACTTCCACTTGTGGTCGAGCTTCGTCTTGATGACGCGCTCCTGCAGCTGCGGGTTCAGGTGGTTGAAGCCCGACGAGGTCCGTGCGGCCGACGC
This sequence comes from uncultured Solirubrobacteraceae bacterium, assembly GCA_963806395.1. Lineage (GTDB taxonomy): Bacteria > Actinomycetota > Thermoleophilia > Solirubrobacterales > Solirubrobacteraceae > DASSUW01. The sequence continues at coordinate 122,325 of CAWDYI010000004.1, forward strand.
GCGCCTGGAAGCGCTGGAAGCCGTACGCGGCCTCCGGGTAGCGCGGTTCGGTCGCGGTGCCGTAGTTGCGGCTGAGACCGTCGTTCGAGTACACCGGGATGCTGCTCTCCCGCCCCGACCGGCGCGGGTAGGTGTACGCCGACCACGTGTTCGTGCCGTCGAGGTCGGCGAACGCGATCTCCTTCGGCGTCCGTCGGGTCGCTGAAGTCGATCACCGACGAGCCGCTGCGGTAGAACGCGTTCACCAGCAGGTAGCGGTTCTTCGCCGGCACCGGGATGCCGAGGTGCGAGGAGCAGTACTTGCCGGTGGTGGGGCTGACGTCGTCGTTCGTCGCCCGCGGGTTGCGGTACTCCGACAGCAGCTCGGCCGCGCTTCGTCTCGAAGAAGTACATGTTCCCCGTCTCGAACACGCGCGGACCGCCCGGCAGGCCGCCGGTCTTCGTCGTCACCGTCGGGCAGCCGTCACCGAACGACTCGTCGATGAAGTTGGCGATCTTGCCGTCCCAGCTGAACGTCGCCGAGTGCCAGAAGTCGACGTTCGGCTGGTCGTACGCCCACCGCGGGTCGGCCGTGTCCGGCAGGCCGGTCCGCGTGTCGATGTTCCACACCTGCGCCTGCTCGCCGCAGGCGGCGCCGACGATGCCCTTGTCGGGGAACGAGCTGAGGTCGTGGCAGCCGAGGAAGTCGTCCAGCGGCGCGACGATGCCGTGCTCGCTCACCGGCTTGTACGTCCCGTCGGCGTCACCGGGATAGACGATCGGCAGTTCCTTGACCTCGCGTGCCGCCGCCGGGTCGCGGAAGGGCACCTCGATGACCTGCACGACGCCGTGGTTGACCTTGCGGCCCTGCTTGAGCGCCGAGCGGGCCGCAGGTCGGGCCCTCGCCGAGCGGGTAGCTCGAGTTCAGCACGTACATCGACTTGCCGCGCGGTGCGGGGAGCAGCGTGTTCGTGTGGGAACCGCAGTCCTGGTACACGGCCGCGATCTGCTGCGGGGCGCGCGGGTTCGAGACGTCGAAGACCCGCAGGCCCTCCCAGGCCCCGTCGGGGTAGCGCCCGGTCGTCGCGTCCTTGCCGACCGGCGCGGCGCCGCACTGCGGCCCCGCCAGGACGCTGTCGACGGACAGCACGAGCGTGTCGGCGCGGCCGTCCCGGTCGCGGTCGAACACCGACGGGTCGCCCTGCGGGCCGTAGCAGCGCGTGTCGGAGACGAGCTGTCGGCTTCGGCTTCGAGATGTCGAAGATGCGGAAGCCGCCGTAGTCGCCGACGTAGGCGAGGTCGCCCCAGAACGCGATGTCGGAGCTCGTTACGTGCGTGTTGGCCGCGTTGAACGGGTTCTGCGCCGTCTGGAAGTTGGCGAGGAACCACGATGTTCAGGCCGAATGGGTCGCGCCAGCGGCGTCCCGAACTCCTCCGGGTCGTGCGCGAGCGCCGAGCTGCAGGACATGACCATCGCGACCGCGCACGCGGCCGTGAGGACCTTCCACCGTTGTCTCATGTTCCCCTCCCGAGGGAAAATGTGGAGCAGGCGCGAGTACCCCGTGCGCCGGCCATTCTTGCGCAAAAGGCTACCCGACCTTTGCGCGGCGCACCGTCATATGCAAGCCTGCCGCGCATCTCCACGCCCTCCCCTGATCCCCCGACGGACTCGAACGGCGCCGTCGTCGAGGCGCACAACCTCGGCCGCGTCTACGGCGAGGGCGAAACGGCCGTGCACGCGCTGCGCGGCGTGACGCTGTCGATCGAGCCCGGGAAGCTGACCGCGGTCATGGGGCCCTCGGGCTCCGGAAAGTCGACGCTGATGCACCTGTTGGCGGCGCTCGACCAACCGAGCGAGGGGCACGTCACGATCGCCGGAACCAGGCTCGGCGAGCTCAGCGACACGGCGGTCACGAAGCTCCGGCGGGAGCACATCGGCTTCATCTTCCAGTTCTTCAACCTGCTCCCGATGCTCACGGCGGAGCAGAACATTGTCCTACCGCTGACACTCGCGGGCGCGAAGCCGGATGATGCGTTCTTCGACGACCTGCTCGGGAAGGTCGGTCTCCAGGACCGCCGCAAGCACCGGCCGTCGGAGCTCTCGGGCGGTCAGCAGCAGCGCGTCGCGATCGCCCGCGCGCTCGTCAGCCGGCCCTCCGTGGTCTTCGCCGACGAGCCGACCGGGAACCTCGACTCGAAGACGGGCGGCGACATCCTCGACCTGCTCCGCGGCTCGGTGCGGGACTACGGCCAGACGCTGGTGATGGTCACCCACGACGCCCGCGCTGCGGCGACCGCCGATCGGATCCTCTTCCTCGCCGACGGCGTGATCGTCAAGGAGCTGCGGGACGCCGACGAGCATCAGGTGCTCGCGACGGTCGAAGAGATCGCGTTGCCATGATCCAGGTGGCGCTCCGCGGCCTCGCCGGACGCAAGTTCCGGACGGTGCTGACGGCGATCGCGATCGTCGTCGGCGTCGCGATGATGAGCGGCGCGTACGTGCTCACGGACACGATCGACAAGGCGTTCAACGCGATCTTCGTCGAGTCGTACGCCGAGACCGATGCCGTCGTCAGCGGCAAGGACGCCGGCATCACGTTCCAGGGCGAGCAGACGCAGCCGCCTCCGATCGACGAGGACGTGCTCGAGCAGGTGCGGGCCGTCGACGGCGTCGACGCGGCGGCGGGCACCGTGACCGACTTCCAGACCAAGCTGCTGAAGCCGGACGGCGAGCCGATCGAGACGGGCGGCGCCCCGTCGTTCGCGTTCGGCATCGACACCTCGCCGGAGTACGACCGCTTCAACCCGCTCAACCTCGTCGACGGCCGCTGGCCGTCGGGCTCGGGCGAGGTTGCGATCGACGAGCGGGTCGCCGACGACGAGAGCCTCGCGCTCGGCGACCGGGTCGGCGTCGCCGCGCTCGGCCCCGCCCAGGACTTCGAGATCGTCGGAATCGCGAGGTACGGCGAGCTGAGCTCGCTCGGCAGCGCCACGTTCGCGATCTTCGACATCCCGACCGCCCAGGCGCTGCTCGAGAAGGAGGGCAAGCTCGACGCGGTGCAGGCCGCCGCGGAGGCCGGCCTCACGCCCGAGGAGCTCGTGACCCGCATCCGCGACGAGGTGGGCACGTCCGTGACCGTGCGGTCCGGGACCGAGCAGGCGACCGAGGACTCCGACGAGGTCGCGACGTTCACGTCGATCATCAGGTACTTCCTGCTGTCGTTCGCGGGCATCGCCCTGTTCGTCGGCGCCTTCGTGATCTTCAACACGCTGTCGATCACGGTCGCGCAGCGGACGCGCGAGTTCGCCACGCTGCGAACGATCGGCGCGTCGCGCCGGCAGGTGCTGACCTCCGTGATCATCGAGGCGCTGGTGATCGGCCTGGTCGCGTCGGTGATCGGCCTGTTCGCCGGGCTCGGGCTCGCGGTCGGCCTGAACCAGCTCTTCATCGCGCTCAACGCCGAGCTGCCGCAGACGGACACGGTGTTCGCCACGCGGACGATCGTCGTCTCGATCCTCGTCGGGACGCTGGTCACGCTGTTCGCCGGGCTGTCGCCGGCCTTCCGTGCGACGCGCGTGCCCCCGATCGCCGCCGTCCGCGAGGGCGCGACGCTGCCGCGCTCGGCGATGTCGCGCTTCTCTCCATACATCGCGGCGGTGACCATCCTGGTGGCCGTGCTCACGCTCTCGTACGGGACGCTCGGGAGCGACGTGGCGACCGGTGACCGGTTCGCCATGATCGGCATCGGCGTCCTGGCGCTGTTCATCGGCGTGGCGCTGCTGTCGTCGCGTCTGGTCATCCCGCTCGCCCGCCTCGTGGGGTGGCCCGCGCGCCGGATCGGAGGCGCCGCCGGGCAGCTCGCCCAGGGCAACGCGATGCGGGACCCGGGGCGCACCGCCTCGACCGCGGCCGCACTGATGATCGGGATCGCGCTCGTGACGTTCGTCGGCGTGCTCGCACAGGGCCTCCGCGTCTCGAACAGCGAGGCGATCGAGGATCAGATCCAGGCCGACCTGGTCGTGACGTCGCAGGACGGCTATACGGAGTTCCCGGCCGCGGTCGGAGACGCGGCCGCCGAGGTCGAGGGCACCGACGTCGTCAGCAACGTGCGCCAGGACATCGCGGAGGTGAACGACGAGGCAGCCCTGCTGACCGGCCTCGACGCGCGCTCGATCAACACCGTCTACGACTTCCGCTGGACAGAGGGCTCGGACGACGTGCTGGCGAGCCTGGGGTCCGACGGAGCGGTGTTGCCGAACGACGTCGCCGACGACAAGGACTTCACCGTCGGCGACAAGTTCACCGTCCTGACCGCGGACAACAAGCGACGGGAGTTCGTCGTCCGCGGGATCTACGACGGGAGCCCGTTCTACCCGCTGCTCGGCACCGCGAGCGTCTCCCTGGAGGCCTTCGACGAGCTCTACGAACGGCCGCGGAACCGCTTCACGCTGATCAACGTCCCCGGCGGCCCCGGCGAGGAGAAGGCGAAGGTCGAGGCCGGCCTCGAGCGCTTCCCCGACACACGCGTCCAGACGCGACAGGAGTGGATCGAGAAGGAGGACGAGGAGATCCAGCAATTCCTGCTGCTGCTGTACGTCCTGCTCGCGCTGTCGGTCGTGATCAGCCTGTTCGGCATGATCAACACGCTCGCGCTGTCGGTGTTCGAGCGGACGCGCGAGCTCGGGATGCTGCGCGCCGTGGGCATGACGAGGCGTCAGGTGCGCCGCATGGTCCGGCACGAGAGCGTGATCACGGCGCTGATCGGCGCCGCGCTCGGGTTGCCGCTCGGGATCTTCCTCGCGCTGCTGGTGACGCAGGCGCTGTCGGACCTCGACCTGCGGTTCGCCATCCCAACCGGCGCGCTGATCTCGTTCGTGATCGTGTCGATCCTCGCCGGCATCGTCGCCGCGATCCTGCCCGCGCGTCGTGCCGCGCGCCTGCGCATCCTCGAGGCGCTGCAGTACGAGTAGCGTCAGCGCGTGGAGTCGAGCGCGGCCTTGAGGCCGTCCAGATCGGGCGCGCCGAAGACGACGCGGTCCCGCGTGGCGACGTAGACGAGGTCGAGGTCGACCCCGGCGCGGGCGATCTTGCGCGTCAGGTCCGCGAGCACGCCCGGGCGGTCCTCGACGTCGACGACGACGACCTCGCGCTCGCGGCTGATCGCGAGATGCGAGATCGCCAGCGAATGCCTGGCGGCCTCGGCGTGCGGGACGAGGATGTGGAGCTCCGCGCGGTCGCCTGTCCCGAGGCAGGTGGCCGCGGCGATGTTGACGCCGGCATCGCTGATCGCGGCCGCGACCTGCGCGAGCGCGCCGGGCGTGTTCTCGATGTCGATGACCAGGTCGAATGCCATGTGTCGCGCGCAGCGTCTACGGCTGGCCCGCGGCTCCGCCCGGCACACCCGTGTTGGTGGAGTATGCGGGTTGGAGCTTCATGTCCGGGCGGATGTGGTGAACGGCCTGGGCGACCGCGATCGCCGACTCGGCGAAGCCGGTGGCGATCAGCTTCAGCTTGCCGTCGAACGTGGTGATGTCGCCGCAGGCCCACACACGATCGAGGTTCGTCTGCATCAGGCCGTCGACGCAGATCGCGCCCTTGGAGAGCTCGAAGCCCCACTCCTTCAGCGGGCCGAGCTTGGTCGAGAACCCGAGCTGGAGCAGCACGGCGTCGCACTCCATCTGCTCGACGGTCTCGTCGGCCGCGTGGTGCAGCTCGACGCCCTCGATCTCCCCGTTGCCGGCAATCCCCTTGATCACGTACGGCACGCGCAGGTCGACGCGCCCGGCGTCGACGTGCTCCATCACCTCGGCGACCGTCGCCTCGTGCGCGCGGAAGCCGTCGCGACGGTGCACGAGCGTCACGCGCGACGCGGTGTCGAGCAGGTTCACGACCCAGTCGAACGCCGAGTCGCCGCCGCCGACGATCACCACCCGCTTGCCCGCGAACACCGCCTTCTCACCGACGATGTAATGCGCGCCGCGGCCCTCCCACGGCGCCATGTCGATGTCCGAGGTCGGGAGCCGCTTGGGCTCGAAGGCGCCGTGGCCGCCGGCCACGATCACGGTCCGCGAGCGCAGGTCGCCGCGGTCGGTGTGCAGCGTCACCACGTCGTCGTCCCACGAGATCGTGTTCGCCGTCGTCTCGAGGTGGACGGGCACGTCGAACTGCTCGAGCGCCTGCACGCGCAGGTTCGCCACGAGGTCCTTCGCCAGCACCTTCGGATGCCCGGGGACGTCGAAGATCCACTTCTCCGGATACAGCGTCGTGCACTGGCCGCCGAGCTCGGGCAGCGAGTCGATGATGCGCGACGACGCCTGCCGCATCCCGGCCCAGAACGCGGTCGACAGGCCGACCGGGCCGGCGCCGATCACGGTGATGTCGCGGATCTCGTCGAAGTCCGACTTGAGGTCGGTCGTCATAGCGTCAGCTCGATCGTCAGCGGGGTGCCGTCGATGGCGTTCAGTGCGCGCTCGACCGAGCACGCGACACAGGTGAAGGTGGGAGTGTCGCGCTTGGTGTAGGCGGACGCCTCGGTCGTGCGCAGGCGCTGCACGAGGTCCAGGAACGAGGCCGGCTCGTCGGTCTCGAACGCGACCACGAACTCCTGGTCGTCGAGCCCGAACGAGTAGCTGGTGTTGAGGTCGATCTGCGGATACTCGCGGCCGACGGCGATGTGCTCCTGCATGATCTTCCAGCGCTCGTCCGCCGGCATCGCGTACCACTCGCGCGTCTTCACGAACGGGTAGACGAACAGGTACTTGGAGTGGGCGGGGCGGACCTGGAGGCGCGACTCGTCCGAGTACTCCGACGGCTTGGTCATCGCCAGGTACGAGTAGGGCGTGTCGCACCACTTCATCAGCCCGCTCTGGGCGAGCACGACGTGGAACTCGTGGATGTTCTCGAGGTTCGTCGCCTGCGTCAGCAGCATCATGTCGGCGTCGCCGCGCGTGCCCACGAGCGAGAACGCGCGCAGGAGACGGTCGCCCGCGAAGTTCTCGCACGCGGCCAGGAACTCGCGCTTGTGCTGGGTGCGGTCGACGTCATCGAGCCGACGCCAGGCCGGGTCGACCTTGAGGAAGGTGTACTTGACGAAGTGGCGTTCAGGCATCGTGCTTTACAAAGGATAGGAACGGCGCTGGCGGCCTGCATCGCGGTATTCGCGCCGTGCGGGGCGGGCGCGTACGCCCGGGACGGTGCCGTTCGCGCTCGGAATGGTCGTGTTAGCGGTTGTTACGGCCCACCAGGGGATGGGGGCTAACCGAACCGAGGCAGTCCTGCCCGACCCTTAGGATGCCCGCGATGCGGGTTGCCCTCGTCTCTCCGTACTCGTGGACGTACCCGGGCGGCGTCACGCGCCACATCGAAGCCCTCGCCGCCGAGCTGGCGGCCTCAGGTCACGAGGTGCGCGTGTTCGCACCGTTCGACCGCGATACCCGCGCGACCGCAATCGCGCACCGTGGCGCGCGCCCGCAGGCGCGCGAGGTTCCCCCGTGGCTGGTGCCGCTGGGCGGCACGCTCGGCTGGCCCTCGAACGGCGCGGTGACCAACCTCTCGTACGGCCCGCATGCGGTGTCCACGATGCGGCGCGAGCTGCGCGCCTTCTCGCCCGACGTCGTGCACCTGCACGAGCCGGTGACGCCGGTCGTCGGCTGGGATGCCTTGTCGAGCACCGACGCACCGCTCGTCGGCACGTTCCACTGCTATTCCGAGTCGGTGCCGCCGCACCTGATCGCCGGGCTGATGGGGGCACGCCGCAAGCTCAACCGGCTGAATCTGCGCCTCGCGGTCTCCGAGGCGGCGGCGTGGACCGGCCGGCGCTTCTACGGCGGCCACTACCGGGTCGTGCCGAACGGCGTTCGGCTGCCCGAAGGCGGAGTGCCGCCACCGGCGCTGCGTGCGCCGGGTGAGCCGCTGCGGATCGTGTTCGTCGGCCAGGCGGTCGAGCGCAAGGGCCTGCCGGTGCTGCTGCGCGCCTTCGAGGCGCTGCGCGGCCACGTGCCCGCCGAGCTGACGATCGTCGGCGCCACGCAGGACGAGATCGCGCCGATGCTGATGGACGGCGGCGGCGTGACCGCGCTCGGGCGGATCGACGACGACGCCCGCCACGCGGCCGTCCTCGACGCCGACCTGCTGTGCGCTCCGTCGCTCGGGGGCGAGTCGTTCGGGATGGTGCTGACCGAGGCGTTCGCCGCCGGCCGGCCCGTCGTGGCGTCCGACATCGCCGGCTATCGCGACGTGGTGACCGACGGCGTCGACGGGCTGCTCGTGCCGCGCGGCGACGCCACGCGGCTGGCCGAGACGCTGCGCGACCTCGCGCTCGACCGCGACCGGACCGCCCGGCTCGGCGCCGGCGCGGCCCGCAGCGCGGAGCGCTACGCCTGGCCGCGGGTGGCCGAGCAGGTCGTCGCTGCCTACGACGACGCGCGCGCGGTGCCGGCGCCCGTCGGCGCCGCCAAGCGCGCCGCGGTGCGGGTCGGCGCCCTGCCGTCCGACGCCCACCCGCGCTCGCCCGCCCGTCGCCTGCCGTCGCTCGAGCCGTTGCCCGCCGGCGGCGGCCACCGCGCGTTCCGGATCGCTCGCCGCGTCGCGGTTGCGGCGGCGTTCGCCGGCGCGGCCGGCGGCACGCTGCTCGCGCTCGACCGGATCGGCATGCGGCCGATCGCCCATGCGCTCGTGAAGTCCCAGCCGGTGTGGGTGCTCGTCGGGCTCGCGCTGATGTGCATCTCGATGCTCGCCCGCGCCGTCGCCTGGCACGCGATCCTGCGCGCCGCGGTGCCGGACGCTCTGCCGCGGTTGGCCGACGCCATCCAGGGCACGACGATCGGCGTGCTGATGTCGGCCACCCTGCCGGCCCGGCTCGGCGAGCCATCACGCGCGCTGATCGTCGCGCGCCGGCTCGGACGACCACGCGAACGGCTCCCGGCGGTGCTCGGCACGCTGGTCGCCCAGACGCTGCTGAACGTGCTCGCCCTCGTGATCCTCGGTGCGGTGATGTTCGCGACGATCGGCCTGTTCGCGGGCCGCGCGCAGGCACTCGTGTGGTATGCGCTGGCGCCGTTCGGCGTCATGTGCGCCGTGCTCGTCGCCCCGGCGCTGCTGCGCTCCGGCCTGCCGTCGCGGTCCGCGCGCGTGCACCGCTGGATGTCGCAGGCGCGCGAGGAGCTCGCGCGAGTGCGGTCGGGCCTGCGCGTGTTCCGCTCGCCGCGACTCGGCTTCCAGGCGACCTCGATGCAGCTGGTGGCGTGGGGGCTGCAGTGGGTCGCGTGCTACGTGCTGCTCGCCGCGCTCGGCCTCGATCTCGACATGGGCGCCGCCGCCGCCGTGCTGTTCGCGGTCAACGTGACCGCCGTGCTGCCGCTGACGCCGTCCAACCTCGGCGTCTTCCAGGCCGCCTGCCTGGCCGTGCTGACCGGCGCCTACGGCGTCGACCCGGCGCAGGCGCTCGGCTACGGGATCATCCTCCAGGCCGTCGAGATCGCGACGGCGGTGGTGATGGGCGCTCCCGCGCTGGTCAAGGAGGGCCTGTCCTGGCGCGAGGTGCGCCTGCGCGCGATGCACTCCTCGCCCGTCTCGCTCGGCCCGGCGCCGCGCGAGGCCGAGGCCTGACCGGCCGGTCCGACGCCGCAGTAGCCTGGAGTGAGTGCGATCCGCAGGGGGTGAGTTCGTCCGCCAGGACGCGGTGTTCCGCGGCTGGGTGCCCGAGGGCGAGCCGGCGTCGCGGTACCACCTCTACGCCGCGCTCGCTTGCGGCTGGTCGCAGCGGACGATCATCGTGCGCAAGCTGAAGGGCCTGGAGGACGAGCTCGGAGTCTCCTACCTGCACCCGTACCGCGACGAGCGTGGCTGGCGGTTCACGGGCGGCCCGTTCACGGACGACGTGAACGCGTTCGGGTTCCTCGCCGAGGCGTATACGGCGACCGAGCCGGGCTACGACAACCGCATCAGCGTGCCGGTGCTGTGGGACAAGCAGGCCGGCACGATCGTCTCGAACGAGTCAGCCGACATCGTGCGCATGCTCAACGACTGGGGCGATCCGGCCGTCGATCTCTACCCGGAGCCGCTGCGGTCGGAGATCGAGGCGCTCGACGAGTGGATCTACGCCGACTTCCAGAACGGCGTCTACCGCGCCGGGTTCGCTTCGTCGCAGGAGGCCTACGACCGCGCGTTCACCGGCGTGTTCGAGGCGATGCAGCGGTTGGAGGCGCTGCTGGGCGAGCGGCGGTACCTCACCGGCGACCGGCTCACGCTCGCCGACTGGCGGCTGTTCCCGACGCTCGTCCGGTTCGACCCCGTCTACCACACGCACTTCCGCTGCAACGGCCGCCGGCTCGTCGACCACCCGAACCTCTGGGGCTATACGCGCGAGCTGTACCAGCTGCCGGGCATCGCCGGGACGGTCGCGATGGACCAGATCCTCCAGCACTACTACACGACGCACGACCAGCTGAACCCGAAGCGGATCATCCCTGGCGGGCCGCTCGACCTGGACTTCAGCGCGCCGCACGGGCGCGGCTGAGCGCTTCCTCGGCCTCGGCCATGACGCGGCGCACGATCTCGCCCGCGTCGAGCACCTCGTCGATCAGGCCGGCGGACTGACCGGTGAACGGCAGGTACTCGTGGCCGCGGCCGTCGAGCACCGCGTCGCGGATCCGCGGCCCCAGCGTCGCGGGATCGATCCAGTCCGGGTGATCGTGCAACTGCTCGATCAGCGGCGTTCGCAGCGCGCGCGGCTCCACGCGGGCGCCCGGGCGGTTGTAGGGCGGCAGCACCCGCTCGCTGTTCGGGACGTTGACGGCTTCGCCCGCGTCGGCGTCGACGATCCGGCGCTTCCACTCGTCCGCGATCCCGAGCTCGGTCGACGCGAGGAAGCGCGTCCCCATGCTGATCCCCTGGGCGCCGAGCGCGAGCGCGGCGGCCATCCCGCGGCCGTCCGCGATCCCGCCGGCGGCGACCACGGGGATGTCGCCCGCGACGTCGACCACCTGCGGGACGAGCACCAGCGTGGACACCGAGCCGCTGTGACCGCCGGCCTCGCCGCCCTGGGCGATGATCACGTCGGCGCCGGCCGCGACGGCCTCGACGGCCTGGCCGCGATCGATCACCTGCTGGATCCACAGGATGCCGGCGTCGTGGGCGCGCGCGACGAGGTCCTCCGGCACGCCGAGATGGAAGGAGATCGCAGCCGGCCGCGCGGCCAGCGTGGCATCGAACGCCTCCTCGTTGAACGGCCGGATCGTGTGGTTGACGGCGAACGGGCGGTCGGTCAGCTCGCGCAGGCGCGCCCACTGCGCCTGAAGCTCAGGCACCGTGCGGAGCGCGGTTCCGACGCTGCCGAGTCCGCCCGCAATCGACACCGCCGCGGCGAGCTCGACCTGCTCCCACGGGCCGAAGGGCGCGCCGATGATCGGAACGTCGATGCCGAGCAGGCCGCAGAGGGGCGTGCGAAGCACAGCTGGATCATCGAAGACTGCGCACGCCGCCGTCAACTACGGCGAGCGGCCCGGGGCGGCCGAGGTAGTAGCCCTGGGCGTACGTGCAGCCGAGCTCGGTCAGCGCGTCGAGCTGAGCCTGCGTCTCGACGCCCTCGGCCACGAGCGCCAGGTGCAGCCGGTCGGCGAGCGAGACGACGCCCCCCACGAGCGCGGTGTGCGCGGCCGAGGAGCCGATCGCGGCCGTGAACGAGCGGTCGACCTTGAGCATGTCGATCGGCAGGTCGGCGAGCGTCGAGAGCGAGGAGAACCCGGTGCCGAAGTCGTCGATCGCGATCCGCACGCCGAGCCGGCGCAGCGCGGAGAACGCAACCCGTGCCTCGTCGACGTCGTCCATCAGCGCCGACTCGGTCAGCTCGAGGACCAGCCGGTGCGCGGCCAGGCCGGAGCGCTCGAGCGTCGCCGCGACCTGCGCGGCGAAGTCCGGCGTACGGAGCTGGACGGCGGAGACGTTCACCGCCACGGTCAGGTCGCCGAGCGGCGCAACGTCGGCGCAGGCCCGGTCGAGCACCCAGGCGCCGAGCGGGACGATCAGGCCGGACGCCTCGGCGATCGGGATGAAGTCGAGCGGGGCGACCGGCTCGCCGTCGGGCGTGCGCCAGCGCAGCAGGGTCTCCACGCCCGTCGTCGCGCCGGTCTCGAGCTCCACGATCGGCTGGTACGCGAGGCTGAACTCCTCGCGTTCGATCGCGCGCGGGAGCGCGACCCGCAGCTCCAACCGGCGCACGGCGCGCGCCTGCATCGAGGGCGAGTAGACGACGACGTGCCCGGCGCCGAGCGCCTTTGCGGCATGCGCGGCGGTGTCGGCGCCGCGGAGCAGGTCCTCTGCGAGGTCGCCGGGGGATGAGAGCGCGACGCCGGCGCTGGCGGTCAGCGGCACCTCGGCGCCGTCGAGCCGGACCGCGCGCGACGTCGCCGAGAGGAGCTCGCCGGCGAGCGACTCGGCGTGGGCCGGCTCGGTGACGTTCTCCACCAGCACCGCGAACTCGTCACCGCCGAGGCGCGCAAGCCGGCCACGGTCGCCGACCGCCTCGCCGAGCCGGTCGGCCCACACCCTGAGCACGCGATCGCCGGCGGAATGGCCGAGCGAGTCGTTGATCGACTTGAAGTCGTCGAGCCCGATCAGCAGCGTCGCGACGCCACCGCCGCGGGCGAGCGCCTCTTGCAGCCACTGCTCGAAGCGGGCGCGGTTGGGGAGGCCGGTGTGGCGGTCGACGACCGCGCTCTGCTGCAGTTCGGTCTCGAGGCGGCGCTGCTCGGTCACGTCGCGCACGGTCAGGACCACGCCCGCCACGTCGGCGTGCCCGAGCCGGTCGGCCACGCGCAGGTCGGCGTGCACGGGCCGGCCGTCGCGGTGGCGGAGCGTGAGCTCGCCCGCGGTCGCGTCGGGCATCCGGTGAGCGGCAGCGAGCAGGTGGGCGAGCCGCGGCCGGTCCTCGGGGTCGACGAGCTCCTCGACGTCGCGGCCCTTCAGCGAGGCCGCCGGATGGCCGAGCAGCCGCTCGATCGAATCGGTCGCGAACGTGATCGCGCGGTCGGCGTCGATCACCACGACGGAGTCGGAGGCGTGCTGCACCAGCGCCCGGAAACGGCGGTTGGACTCGCCCAGGCCGGCACGCTCGCCCTCGGCGCGTGCCCGTGCAGTGCGAACCCGGTTGGCGGTCCGTCGCGTGCGAGCGAAGGCGAGCAGGAGCAGTCCCTGGACGAATAGGGCGAGCGCGCCCGAGCCGAGGTTGATCCGCCAGGCAAAGGCGCTGCTGTGGTCCGCATCACTCTGCGCACGCCCGATATCGCCGTTCAGCACGACGTCGAGCCGGGACAGCTGGCTGTCGAGCTGCGCTCCGGCGCTGTTGAGGCGCTCGGCGTCGCTGCTCACCAGCGCGGCCCGGATCGCGTCTGCGTTGCGCCCGAGCGCGGCCAGCTCGGTACGGAGGGCCGGGGACGACGCTCCGGCGCGCTTGACCGCCGCGTTCAGCTCGGTCAGCTGTCGCTGGCCCAGGATCGCGGCCGGCACCGCGCTGAGGTCGCCGCTGCGCCTGCGGACACGCAACTGCTCGATCTCGTGCAGATGGCGGTCGGCCCGGGTCAGCTCGATTGCCCGCCGCTTGTCGGCGTTCGCCTCCATGTGCAGGTTGGCGGCCGATGCGGTCCAGCCGCCGACGACGATGACAGCGGCGGCGAGGAACAGCGTGGGGCGCCGTGCGCTGCGCGTCGCGCGGCGCGGTGCGAGGGTCGGATGATCCGGTGCGGCAGCCGCCTGCGCGGCCACGGCGACGAGGACGTCGCCGGCGGCGATCGCTGCCGTGCCGATGTCGTTGCGGTGGCCCACGAGGCCGCTCGCCTCGAGGTGCAGGAACGCGCGCACCACGTCGGGCGCGTACATCGTGGCGGAGCCGGCGAGAAGCGCGGCGCGCGCAGCCTCGACGCCGAGCGGCGCGCGACCGGGGCGCCCTTCGCGCAGGGTCGCCCAGGCGTTGCAGACCGCGATCACCCGGGCCTCCACCGGCGGGTTCGTCGCCACCGGCTCGTGATGTCGCACGACTCCCGCCGTCGCGCTGCCGAGCAGGCGCTCGGCCGCCGCGGTCAGCGGAACGCTCGCCAGCGGGTGGTCCGCGAGCCGGGGAGTGCCGTCGATGCCCGGCGCGTGCGGGCGGCGCAGGAGCGCCTCGGGCGCGGACACGAGGGGGATGTCGTGCAGGCGGGCGGCGACCGCGCAGCGCCGGCGCGTGTCGGCGTCGAGCCCGAGATGGTCGGCCACCTCGCCTGCCCACAGCGCGACCGACTGGCTGTGGCCCTCCTGGTCGCGGCGGCTGTCGACGGAGTCGGCGACGGACTCCAGGAGCGCGAGCCCGCCCGGCTCGCCGCCGGCGCGGACCTGGTTGCCGCCCAGCTTCCTGGCGGTGTCGCGCGCCCGCTGGGCGGCGTGCAGCACGTTCTCGCCCGCGTCGTCCGGCGCCCACGCGACGCCCACGCACGCGCCGAGCGGACCGGTGGCGAACGGCTCGCCGGCGATCGTGACGCGCAGGCGTTCGGCGGCGGCCACCATCGTCTCCGCGCTCGTGTCGCGTGCGAGCAACACGAACTCCGAGTCGCCCCAACGCGCCAGCACGGTGCCGGCGCCGGAGACGGCGCGCAGGCGCGCGGTCGCCTCCGCGATCGTGATGTCGCGCTCCTCGAAGCTGGTCGACGGGTCGGCCAGTTCGACCACGATCACGCCCGGTGACGGTCCACGCTGACGCAGCTCGTGCACGACGGCCGCACGGTTGGGCAGTCCTGTGAGCACGTCGGTGACGGCGAGACGGTCGCGATCGGCGATCGCGCCGGCGAGCTGGGCGCGGATCGCGCGGTTCTCCAATCCCGCGAGGAGGAACCGGAGCAGCATCGCTCCGACCGCGCATGCGAGCACGATGCCGATCCAGGTCTCGCGGTCGCGGGCCACCCAGAACGCGGCCAGTGCCGCGATACCGGCGAGCATCGCGCCGACCCCCAGGCCGCGGGCGGCCTTCGGCGGCGCCTCGCCGACGCGCCGCGGGCGGCGCAGCGACACGAGGGCGGCCAGCGCGCACAGCACGTAGAACGCGATCCACAGGAGGTCCACGGGACTCCCGGAGGCGTAGGCGTCGTTCGCGGCGAGCCAGGTGTAGAGCCCATCGCCGATGATCTTGGTCACGAGTGCCGCCGCCACGAGGACGATCGGGAGCGGCACGCGGCGCGAGCCGAGGACGAGGGCGAGCGCCGGCACGAGCGCGAGCACGCCGAGCCCGTTGTACGCGAGCGCCACAACGACCGCGGCGTTGATGCCGTCCGTCGCGTTCGGCGCGACGACGAGCGCGAAGCCGAGGCTGAGGATCGCCGCCGCGAGCACGCTCGCCTCGAGCAGCGACCGGGCGCTGCGCGGCCACGAGCCGGCGCCGGCGCCGCGCGTCATCGCCACGACGAGCAGCAGCATGCCCGCGACGTAGCACGCGTCCGCCGGAGACGGCGTCGGCTCGGCGCCGACCAGCTCGAAGACGGCCCACAGCACCTCGCCGGTGAAGAAGAACGCCACGCCGGGCGCGAGCCACGCCCAGAACCGCCGGTCGGCGATGCCGCGGGCGAGCATCGCGCGCACGGCGAACACGAGCGCGACGGTGGCGGGGGCCTGGAAGAGCAGGTCGGCAGCGACCACCCCGGTCGGCGCGAGGAGGAGGTAGAGCGGCAGCCAGAGCGCGGCGACGCCCACCAGGACGTAGGCGCTGCGCGGGAAGCTCGACGAGCTCGAGTCGTAGGACAGGTTCGGCATAGGGATAGCCGCGCCCGGGCGGCACCCCGGGTAGTCGGCCTCGCGCGCCGCCGATGTAGCGCCGAGTAGCGCGTCCCTGCGGCTAGCCCGTGAGAGCGGGCGCGTCGGCGGTCGGGATGCCGGCGCGGCTCGGGTCCTTCTCGGAGCCCTTGATGATCTCGTCCGGAGCCTTCTTCTTGGGGATGAAGCCGGACTTCATGCCGAAGTAGACCGCCTGCGGGTGATGCGCCACGATCGCGAGCGTCGACTGCTCGGGCTCGACCGCGTGGCCCCCCGAAAGCGAGAGGCCGATGCGCTCGGCGCCGAGCAGGCGGAACACCTTGATGTGCTCGGACTGGTCCGGGCACGCCGGGTAGCCCCACGACCAGCGGCGCCCCTGGTCGTGCGGGATGCCGAGATCGTGGCGCACGCGGGCGTGGATCCACTCCGCCATGCCCTCCGCCGTCTGCACGCCGAGCCCGTGCGTGTAGAGCTGCTCGGCGAACTCGCCCTGCTTCTCGAGCTCGGCCATCAGGTCCGTCACCTGCGGACCGGCGGTCACGGCCTGGATCGCGACGACGTCACGCTCGCCGGACTCCTTGGGCCGGTAGAAGTCCGCGAGGCAGATGCGGTCGTGCCCGGGCTGGCGCGGGAACACGAGCGTCTCGAGCACGCGCTCGGGATCCTCGGGGTCGTAGATCTCGAGCGAGTTGCCAACGGTGTTGCAAGGGAAATAGCCCAGAATCGCGCGGGGGGCGAGGTAGTCCTGCTCGCGCCACATCCGCTCCAGGCGCGGCTGGAATTCCTCGTCCACCAGCTTCCGCCACTCCTCGCCCTTCTGGCCGCGGCCGCCCCAGTGCAGCTTGAACAGCACGTGCGTGTCGAGGTGGGGGAACACCTCGTCGAGCTCGACCGGGATCTCCTGCACGCCCCAGAACGGCGGCGCGGGGATCGGCACGTCGGTACGGGCGGCCGAGCGCACGGACTCGTCGTCGGTCGGGCCGAGCTCGGGCTCGGGGCCCTTCTCGCGCAGCTTGCGGGCCTCGTCGCGGAACTTCGCGACGAGCTCGGTGCGGCGGTCGGGCTCGACCAGCTGGTCCATCACGGCCAGCCCCGCGAAGGCGTCCTTGCAGTAGAAGACGCCGGGGTCGTAGACCTCGTCGGAGTCCTTGCCCTTCGGGTACAGGATCCGGCGGCCGAAATCGCGGTTGATCGCGGCGCCGCCGACCAGCACGGGGTACTGGAGGCCGCGCTCGTGCAGCTCCTGCACGGCCAGCGGCATCTGCTTGGAGGTCGAGACGAGCAGCGCGGAGAGGCCGATCGCGGTGGCGTTGTGCTCCTGCGCGGCGTCGAGGATCGTGCCGATCGGGACCTGCTTGCCGAGGTCGACCACCGTGTAGCCGTTGTTGGTGAGGATCGTGTTGACGAGCGACTTGCCGATGTCGTGCACGTCGCCGAACACGGTCGCGAGCACGACGGTGCCCTTGGTGTAGCCCTCGATCTTGTCGAGGTACTTCTCCAGCTGCGCGACGGCCTTCTTCATCACTTCGGCGCTCTGGAGCACGAAGGGCAGGATCAGCTCGCCGGCGCCGAACTTGTCGCCGACCTCCTTCATGGCCGGAAGCAGCACGTTGTTGAGTGTCGGGACGGCCTCGATCTTCGCCACGCACGCGTCGATCTGGGCCTCCACGCCGTCCTTCTTGCGCCGCAGGATGTGCCAGTGCAGCGCCTCCTCGGGCTCCATGCCGGCGGTCGGGTCGGCGACCTCGGCAGCCTCCTCCGACTGGCCCTCGAAGTGACCGATGAAGCGCTCCAGCGCGTCCTCGCGGCGGTTGAAGACGAGGTCGTCGGCGAGCTCGCGCTCGTTCTCCGGGATCTCCGAGTACGGCGTGATGTGGTTCGGGTTGACCATCGCGAGGTCGAGCCCGGCCTCCACGCAGTGGTGCAGGAACACGGAGTTGAGCACCGACCGTGCCTTCAGGCCGATGCCGAACGAGACGTTCGACACGCCGAGCGAGGTCTTGACGCCCGGCAGCTCGGCCTTGATCAGCCGGATGCCCTCGATCGTCTCGACCGCGGACGGCTTCCACTCGTCGTCACCGGTGGTGAGCGTGAACGTCAGCGCGTCGAAGATCAGCAGCTCCGGGTCCATGCCGTGCTCGTTGCACACGAGGTCGGTGATCCGCTGCGCGACCTCGAGCTTGCGCTCGCGCGTCTTCGCCATCCCGACCTCGTCGATCGTCAGCGCGATCAGTGCGGCACCGTGGGCGAGCGCGATCGGGACCACCTTGTCGAGCTTGTCGCGGCCGGCCTCGAGGTTGACCGAGTTGACGATCGCGCGGCCGGGGATCTGGTCGAGCGCCTTCTCGATCACCTCGGGCTCGGTCGAATCGACCTGGATCGGCGCGGGCTGGGTGAGCGACACCTTCTTGACAACCCGGCGCATCTGCTCGTCCTCGTCCTGGCGCTCGGTCAGGGCCACGCAGACGTCGAGCACGTGCGCGCCGCCCTCGACCTGGTCCTCGGCGACCTGCAGCAGGCCGTCGTAGTCGTCGGCGAGCAGCAGCTCCTTCGCCTTGCGCGAGCCCTGCGAGTTCACGCGCTCGCCGACCAGCGTCGGGCGCGGCTCCTGCACGAGCGGGGCGGCGGCGATCATCGAGGACACGTGCGGCGGCCGCGGGGCGGGCCGGCTGGACGACGTGCGGCCGTCGACACGCTGCTTGAGCGCGTAGATGTGGTCCGGCGTGGTGCCGCAGCAGCCGCCGACGATGTTCACGCCGTAGCGCTCGACGAACTCGCCGAGCGCGTTCGCGACCTGGTCCGGCGTCTCGGGGAAGATCGTCTCGCCGTTCGGGCCCTGGTGCGGGATGCCGGCGTTCGGGATGCAGTGGATCGGCACCGGGCAGTGCTCGCCGAGGAACCGGATCGCGTCGCGCATGTCCTCCGGCCCGGTCGAGCAGTTGAGCCCGATCACGTCGACCTTCAGGGCCTCGAGCGTGGCGAGCGTGGCCGAGATGTCCGTGCCGAGCAGCATCTTGCCGCCGTTCGGTAGCAGCGAGACCGAGGCCTGGATCGGCGTCGTACGGCCGGTCAGCGTGAACGCCTCACGCGTGCCGAAGATCGCCGCCTTCACCTCCAGGATGTCCTGCGCGGTCTCGATGATGATCAGGTCGACGCCGCCCTCGAGCAGGCCCTGCGCCTGCTCGGCGAAGCATGCGACGAGCTCCCGGAAGCCGATCTTGCCGAGCGTCGGGTCCTCGGACGCGGGCAGGTGGCCGGTCGGGCCGATCGAGCCGGCGACGAACCGCTTCTCGCCGACCGCCTTGCGGGCGATCTCGGCGGCGCGGCGGTTGATCTCGAGCGTGTGGTCCTCGAGCCCCCACTCCTCGAGCTTGATCCTCGAGGCCTGGAAGGTGTCGGTCTCGACGACCTCGGCACCGGCCTCGATCATCGACTCGTGCACGCCCTCGATCACGTCCGGGCGGTTGAGCACCAGTGCCTCGTGGCAGCGCCCGGGAAGGCGGTAGTCGCGCTCGAGCGACAGGTCGAACTGCTCGAGCGTGGCGCCCATACCGCCGTCGAAGACGACGACGCGGTCGCGGACAGCGGCGAGGAAGTCGCGCATGACCGCCAAGAGTAGCGCAACCTTGACACAGGCTTGGCAAGGTTGGCGGCCCTCGCTGGCCGGGCCGGCGGCCTCCGGTTTACGAACCTTTATCCCGCCCCTCTAGACGGATGCCCCAGCGCGCGCGACCCTTCGCGGTCCCTCGTCAGTAGGAGGCATCCATGGTGGTCCTCGTCGGCGTGCTGGTGGTGCTCTTCATCGTGGCGTTCTTCCTGTCGGACAGCAGGCCCGCGCAGCGCTGGCGGCGGCGGCGGGGGCGGCCGACATGAACTTGCGTTGGAGCGAGGTGTCGAAGGTGAAGATCGTCGCCGTGGTGGTCGGGCTCGCCGTGCTCGTCTTCCTCTGGACCGTGGAAATCAGCGACACGGTGATGGTGGTCATCACAGTGGCGTGGGCGGGGGGCTTCTTCGGGTGGGCCTGGGTCACGGGCGCGCGGCGCCAGCGCGAGGGCTACATCTCCAACCTGGACAGCTCCGCCTACAGCTACAGCTGGCGCGATCGCAGCCCGAGCATCGGCAACCCCGGCGGCTACCGCTACGCCGATGCCGACTACGACCCGGACGCCGACGACGGTGGCGGTAGCGGCGGGGACGCAGAAAGCGGCGGTGGCGCGGCAACTGACCGCCGTTGACCAATTGGTCGCCGGTGTCGCCCTGCGAGCAGACCGATAGGCTTTTCGACTTAATTGATCGACAAAGTCATGTACGATCCCGGAACGATGCCGGCGACCGACGTCCATCAGCACCTGTGGCCCGAGCCGCTGCTGCGCCTGCTGTCCGCGCGCTCGGACGCACCGCGACTGCGCCGCGCGGGCGACGGGTGGGAGCTGGAGCTGAGCGGGGAGGCACCTGAGCGGTTCGACCCGCGCGCCCACGATCCAGTGGCCCGCGGCGCCCTCGCCGCACGCGACGGGCTCGACCGCGTGTTCGTGGCGCCGTCCTCGCCGCTCGGCATCGAGAGCCTGCCGGCAGCCCAGGCGGAGCCGCTTCTGGACGCCTTCCACGACGGCGTGCGCGAGCTGGGCGGTCCGTTCGTGCCGTGGGCGTCGATCCCGCTCGCCGCGCCGGATCCGGCCGTGGTCGACGTGCGGCTCGACGCCGGTGCGGCCGGGCTCTGCCTGCCCGCGTCGGCGCTCGCCGGCGAGGCCCAGCTCGACCGCGCCGGTCCGGTGCTGGAGCGGCTCGCCGCCCGCAACGCGCCGCTGCTCGTGCACCCGGGCGCCGCACCGGCCGGCGCGGCGTCGACGCCTGCGTGGTGGCCGGCGCTGACCTCGTACGTGGCGGAGATGCACGCGGCGTGGCTGGCGTTCGCGGCCTGGGGGCGGCGTGCACATCCGCGCCTGAAGGTCGTGTGGGCGATGCTCGCCGGGGGCGCGCCGCTGCACGCCGAGCGGCTTGCCGCCCGGGGCGGCCCGGCCGCAGCGGTCCATGACGAGCTCGCCTGGTTCGACGTCTCCTCCTACGGGCCGCGCGCTGTCGATGCGATGTTGCGGACGATCGGCGTCGACCGGCTCGTGCTCGGCTCCGACCGGCCGGTCGCCGAGCCGCCGGAGCTCGCCGCACTCGGCCCCGCCGTCCGTCACGCGATCGCCGTCGTCAACCCGGCGCGCGTGTTCGATGCTTGAGCCCCACGAGCACGACCTCGATGCGGCCGAGCTCGAGGCGCTCGTGCGCGACCTCGCCGACCGTCCGGAGCTGTGGCGAGATCTGGTCGAGCATCGCGCGGACGCCCGCACGTACGCGCAGCTGCACCGCGACGAGCACGTCGCCGTGTGGCTGATCTGCTGGATGGACGACCACGACACCGGCTACCACGACCACGACCTGTCGGCCGGCGCGGTCGCGGTCGCCGCCGGCGCGGTGCGAGAGGAGCGGCTGGTGCTCGGCGGCGCGCCCGCCTCCCGGACGGCTGCCGCGGGCGAGGCGTTCACGTTCGAGCCGGCCGACATCCACCGCGTCAGCCATGCGGGCGCAGCGCCCGCCGTCACGATCCACGCGTACTCGCCGCCGCTGTGGCGGATGGGCGCCTACGAGGTCCTGCCGTCCGGCGAGCTGCGCCGCTGGTCGCTCTCCTACGCGGAGGAACTGCGCCCGATCGGCGCCTGACGCGGCGAAGGAAGAGGGAGGGCCCGCTCGCCCTTGAAGCCTTCACCTGGAGGGGGAGGAGGGGCGAAAGCGGGGTTGTTCGAGCGGGCCCAGTTCCCTAATCGGCAGCGCTCCGAGGCGGCTTGAGCGAGTTTGCGATGCTGTATGTCCCATGCTCAGCGTTTCGATGCAGGAGGCACAGGCGCACTTCTCGCAGCTCGTTCGGCGGGCGGAAGCGGGCGAGGAGATCGTCATCCTGCGTGGCGGCGAGCCGGTCGCGACGCTGACGGCCTACCGCGCCGGGCGGCGCGTCGCGGGCCGCCTGCGCGGACGGATCCGAATCGCCGCGGACTTCGACGGTCCTGCCAAGGACGTCGCCGACGCGTTCGGTGCGTAGGCGACCCTGCGAGCGGCTGGCCGCGGCTCCTAACCGAGCACGGCCGCGACGCCGGCCTCGGCGCAGGCGCGGTCCTCCTCCGGCTTCGCCCCGCTGACGCCGGCGGCGCCGAGCACGGCGTCGCCGTCGCGGATCACGAACGAGCCGTCGGCGGGGATGATCGGGAGCCGCACCATCTGGCTGACGGACGCGAAGAACGCCGCCCGCGACTCCTGGACGGCGGCGAGCTGGTCGCCGTCGCGGTGCCAGAGCGCGGCGCCGACCGCCTTCGCCTCGGCGATCTGCGCGCTCAGCGGCGGCGCGCCGTCCATCCGGCCGAGCGCCTTCAGCAGCCCGCCCTCGTCGACGACCGCGACCGTCACCCGCAACCCGCTCGACGCAGCGTGCGCGTGGGCGGCGGAGATCAGCTTCTGGGATTGCTCGAGTGTCAGTGGCATGCGCGGAAGGCTGCCACGTACGGGAAAACGGCGGGGGCCCCGCCAAGCGAGGCCCCCGCTGACCCAGGACTCCGGAGAGTCCCTACTTGATGAAGAGGATCTCGGCGTACTTCGGCAGCGGCCAGAGATCGTCCGGCACGATCCGCTCGAGCCGGTCGGCCACCTCGCGCACCGCGGCCATCGCCGGCAGCACCGTCGTCTGCACGTACTTGGCCTCGTCGAGGATGCCCGCTTCGGGGTGATCGCGGTTCGCCGTCTCGAGCTCGAAGATCGTCTCGACGAACGCGTCCAGCAGCTCGCCCAGCTCTTCCTTCAGGCGCTGCACGCCGGTCGAGGTCTCCGCCCGCTCGAGCGTGGTGTACCACTGGACCACGGCCGGCAGGAGCATCGTGCGGGCGATCGAGGCCGCCGTCTCGCCCTCGATGTTCACCGTCGTGACGTACTGCTCGAGCGACACCTCGTAGCGCGACTCGAGCTCGCGCTCGGACAGCACGTCGTACTTGGAGAACACCGCGATCGTGCTCGGCTCGATCAGCCACGGCAGCGCGTCCGGTGACTGGGCCAGGTTGGCCAGCCCACGACTCTCGGCCTCGGCGTGCCAGTCGCCGGAGTAGTTGTCGCCGTCGAACACGATCCGCTTGTGCGCCGCGTAGGCCGCGCTGACCACGGACAGCACCGCCACCTCGAGCGAGTCGCCCCTCGCGATGGCCTGCTCGAGCCCGTCCGCGAGCTCGTCGACGGCCTCGGCGACGATCGTGTTCAGCACCGTGTTCGGGAGCGCCAGCGACATCGACGACCCCAGCGCGCGGAACTCGAACTTGTTGCCGGTGAACGCGAACGGCGAGGTCCGGTTGCGGTCGCCGCCGTGCTTGGGCAGCGTCGGGAGCACCGACGCCCCCAGCTCGAGATAGGTCTGCGGCGTCGCGGCGTCGCCCGAGCCGCTCTCGATCGCTCCGAACACCTTCTCCAGCTCTGCGCCGAGGAAGATCGAGATGATCGCCGGCGGCGCCTCGTTCGCCCCCAGCCGGTGGTCCTGCCCGGCGTTGGCCACCGAGGCCCGCAGGAGCTCCTGGTGCTTGTCGGTCGCCTGCAGCACCGCCGCACAGAAGAACAGGAACTGCAGGTTCTCGTGTGGCGTGTCGCCGGGCTCGAACAGGTTGAAGCCCGTGTCGGTGCCCATCGACCAGTTGTTGTGCTTACCCGAGCCGTTGACGCCCGCGAACGGCTTCTCGTGCAGCAGGCACACGAGGCCGTAGCGGCGCGCCACGTTCTGCATCACCTGCATCGTCAGCTGCTGGTGGTCCGAGCCGACGTTCGAGTTCTCGAACACCGGCGCGACCTCGTACTGCGCCGGCGCGACCTCGTTGTGGCGGGTCTTGATCGGCACGCCGAGGCGCGCGAGCGCCTGCTCGGTCTCGAGCATGCACGCGAGCACGCGCTCGGGGATCGAGCCGAAGTAGTGATCGTCGAGCTCGTGACCCTTCGGCGGCTTGGCGCCGAACAGCGTGCGCCCGGTGGTGATCAGGTCCGGCCGCTCGAAGTAGAAGCGCTCGTCGATCAGGAAGTACTCCTGCTCCGCCCCGACCGTGGTGAAGACGCGCGTGGAGGCCTCGTCACCGAATAGCCGCAGCGCGCGCACGGCACTCGTCGACAGCGCGTCCATCGAGCGCAGCAGCGGGATCTTGTGGTCGAGCGCCTCACCGGTCCAAGACGCGAACGCGGTCGGGATGCACAGCACCGCGCCGTTCGGGTTCTCGAGCATGAAGGCCGGCGACGTCGGGTCCCACGCGGTGTAGCCGCGCGCCTCGAAGGTCGCCCGGATGCCTCCGGTCGGGAACGACGACGCGTCAGGCTCGCCCTGGATCAGCTCCTTGCCGGAGAACTCGGCGATCGCGTTGCCGTCGCCCGTGGGCGCGTAGAACGAGTCGTGCTTCTCGGCGGTGATGCCGGTGAGCGGCTGGAACCAGTGCGTGAAGTGCGTGGCGCCGCGCTCCATCGCCCATTCCTTCATGGCGGTGGCGACGGCGTCGGCGAGCGCGGGCTCGAGCAACGCGCCCGCTTCGAGCGTCTCCTGGAGCTGCTTGTAGACCGAGCTCGGGAGCCGCTGGCGCTGTACGGCGGTCGAGAAAACCGCCTCGCCGAAGACGTTGGCGCCGGGCTGGGTCAGGTCGGCCTGGCCGAGCGCGCCTCCGTTCGGGCTCCACTGGGCGGCGTGAACGTTTGGTGTACGGGTTCGGGATGGCATGTCGTCGCGGGTCCTCCTCCGGGGAACTGTCCTGGGTCCCGCCGCAGACTAGTTCGACCCCGCCCGGAGGTCCTTGTCCCTATGTCCAAGAATTGACACCGCGCGTTCGCCCACGCGCAGTCTCGACCGGATTGAGAAACCCCGACGGCGAATCTTCGACACCGGGACAAAGACCCCTCGCGCTTCTCCCCCGACCATTCGAGGCGGATGGTTCCCGGACGAGGAGGACTTGTGATGAGAAGGACCGCGACGGCGCTGCTGGGGGTAGCGCTTGCCTCTGCGGTGCTGCCCGCGGTGGCGCACGCAGACACGCTTGACGCGGCGAACAACGGAGTGCTGGCCGACAGCGTGGCGATCAACTCGATCTGGGTCGTGGTGGCGGCGCTGCTCGTGATCTGGATGCAGGCCGGCTTCGCGTTCCTGGAGATCGGGTTCTCACGCGCGAAGAACGCCGGCACGGTGGTTGCAAAGATCCTCACGAACTTCTCGATCGCGGGCCTCATGTACTGGGCCTGCGGCTTCGCGTTCGCCTTCGGCATCGGCGACATCATCGGCCACGACGGCTTCTTCCTGCGGGGGTACGGCGACCCGCAGACGGCGTTCCCGGTCATGGGCCTGTCGGACGCCACGATCGAGAGCAAGTGGCTGTTCCAGTTCTCGTTCTGTGCGGTCTCGCTGGCGATCGTCTGGGGCACGACGCTCGAGCGGATCAAGTTCGGCGTCTACATCATCTACGCCGCGATCTTCGCCGGCCTCATCTACCCGATCGCCTCGCACTGGGTGTTCGGCGGCGGCTGGCTGCAGTCCAACCTGGGCATGCAGGACTTCGCCGGCTCGACCGCGGTGCACCTGATCGGCGCGACCGGCGCCCTCGCGGTGCTGCTGCAGCTCGGCGCACGGCGGGGCAAGTACGGCAACGACGGGCGCCCGCGGGCGATCCCGGGTCACTCGATGCCGTTCTTCGGCCTCGGTGTGCTGATCCTCTGGCTCGGCTGGTTCGGCTTCAACCCGGGCTCGACGCTCAGCGCGATGGACGGCCGCTTCCCGGAGGTCGCGCTCGTGACGATGCTGGCGGCGGCGGCCGGCGTGCTCGGTGCGATCGCCGTCGCGCGGCTGAAGACCGGCACGATCGACATCGGCATGGCCGGCAACGGCGCGATCGGTGCGCTCGTCGCGATCACGGCCCCGTCGGGCTACGTCGAGCCGTGGGCGGCGCCGATCATCGGCCTGATCGCGGGGGTCATCGTGCCGTTCGGCGTGTATGCGATCGACAAGAAGATCGACGATCCGGTGGGCGCGCTGACCGCGCACGGCCTGTGCGGCGTCTGGGGCACGCTCGCGTGCGGCATCTTCACGGCGCCGCGCCTGGCGGAGTACAACGGGTTCGGCGACGCCGGCTTGGTCTACACGGGCTCGTTCGGTCAGCTCCTGACGCAGGCGCTGGGCGTCGTGGTGGTGTTCTCGTTCGTCTTCACGCTGTCGTACGGCACGTTCTGGGCGATCAAGAAGACCTACGGCCTGCGTGTGACGGCCGAGGAAGAGGATGCAGGGCTGGACATCTCCGAGCACGGCATGTACGGGTACCCGGAGCAATTCATCCCGGCGCCCGAGCTCATCGGCTACAGCGCTGCGCCCGGCAGGGTGCCGGCGCGTGAGACGGCCCGCGGCGCCACCACTCAGGAGGTTCCGGTCTCGTGAAGAAGATCGAGGCGTTCATTCGCCATGAAGCGTTCGAGCCGATCCGCATGGAGCTGCTGAGCCTCGGGTTCCCGTCGCTGACGATCTCCGAGGTCAAGGGCTCGGGTCGCCAGAAGGGGATCACCGAGCGCTATCGCGGCGCCGAGCTGACCAACTGGCTGCGGCCGAAGATCAAGCTCGAGTGCGTGGTCGCCACGCACGACGTGCAGACGGTCGTGGACGCGATCCTCAAACACGCACGGACGGGCCAGATCGGCGACGGCAAGGTGTTCGTCATGCCGGTCGAGGAGGCCTACAGGATCCGCACCGGCGAGTCCGGTGAGGAGACGCTCCAAGCGCATCCCGAGGTGGCGGCCACGCAGGCCACTGCATGAAGAGCCGTACCACCGTGTGACTCACGACGGGGCGGCCCGAGCGGCCGCCCCGTCGCTTTTTGAAAGCCAGATCCCATGCCAGCCGAACCAGAGTTCACCCATCCGGCCGCGACGTCGCTCGTCGAGCGCCTGCGGGCGGTCCATCTGCAGATGCTCGACGCCGTCCTCACCGGCGACGGGCTGGCGGCCGTCGCGACGCTCGCCGCAGAGGCCGCGGGCGGCCCGGTCGCGATCGTCGTGCCGCGGCTCGGCGTGGCGGTCGTCTCGCCCGGCGGCGAGGCGTCGCTGGACGCAGTGCGCCGGTACGTCGGTACCAACGCTCACCCACCCCGCGGCCGTGTGGCGCCGGTGCCGGTGCCGGCGAACGTGGTCGCCGAGGTGCCGATCGCGTCCGGCGACGAGCGGCTCGGCGGCGTCGTGCTGCTCGAGCCCGGCCGGCCGGAGCCCGAGGCGGTGGAGTTCCTGCACCTGGCCGCCGTCGCCGCTCTCACCGAGGTCGCGGTCGAGGAGGCGCGCGAGGAGGTCGAGGAGAACGTCCGCGGCTCGTTCCTGGAGGAGCTGCGCGAGCGGCCCGACGGGGTCGACCCGGTCGACGTCGTGCGCCGCGCCGGCCGGCTCGGCTGCGACGTCTCACGCGGCGCCGTCGTCTTGTGCGCCGAGCTGAGCGCAGAGCGGCCGCGCCACGTGGTCGCGCTGATCGGCTCCGAGTACCCCGGCGCGCTCGCCCAGCACGTCGAGGGCGAGCAGGCGGGGCGCGTCTACGCGCTGCTGCCGGCGACGGCCGACGGCGAGCAGGTCACCACGGTCGCCGCCGCGCGGGCGCTGGCCGGGCGCCTGCAGCGCCACGGCGTGGTCGCGCTGTCCTCGTTCTACGCCGACCCGGGCGAGCTCGGCCGCGCGATCCAGGAGGCCGAGCTGGTGCTCGAGGTGCTCCAGCGCGGCGACGGCCTGGGCGGCCCGATCCAGGAGGACATCGGGACCGGCACCTACCGCCTGCTGTTCCGCGTGCTCGCCTCCCACCCGGAGGAGGTGCGGTCGTTCTACGAGGACACGGTGGCGGCGGTCGTGCGCTACGACGACCAGTACCGCACCGACCTCGTGCAGACGCTCGAGTCCTACCTCGAGCACAACTGCAACATGAACGCGACCGCCTCTGCGATCTACGCCCACCGCCACACGGTCGCCTACCGGCTCGAGCGCGTGAAGGAGCTGAGCGGCCTCGATCCGATGCAGACCGAGGACCGCGAGCGGCTCGGGCTCGGGCTGAAGGCGTACCGGATCATCGCGCCGGGCCTGCCGCGGTAGAACGGGCTACGCGGCCGTGGCGAGGTCGACGCGGTCGCGGCCGCGCCGCTTCGCCTCGTAGAGCGCCGCGTCGGCGCGCTCGAGCAGCCGCTCGAAGCCCTCTTCGCCGCCTTCGGCGGTCGCGACGCCGCACGAGCAGGTGACCTCGAGGCCGGCGGGCAGCAGGCCGTCGACGGCGCGGCGCAGCGCCTCTGCGATGTCGGTCGCGGTGGCGGCGTCGGCGCCGGGCAGGACGAGCAGGAACTCGTCGCCGCCCATGCGGTAGAGCAGCTCGAAGGTGCGCAGGCGCTCGCGGAACGAGCGCGCGATCGCGCGCAGCACCTCGTCGCCCGCGGCGTGGCCGTGCTCGTCGTTGACGCGCTTGAAGCGATCGATGTCGACCGCCACGACGCTGACCGGCTGCCCGTTGAGCACCGCCAGCTGGGCGAGCTCGGCGAACCGCGGCGCGAAGGCCCGGCGGTTGAGCAGGCCGGTGAGCTCGTCGAGCGTGCTGTCCTCGCGGTGGCGGACGTCCGAGGCCACGAGCGGCCTCGTGTAGAAGGCGATCGAGATCACGAGCGCGAGCGGGATTGCCAGGCTCTCGGGGTTGTCGAGCACGTACTGCGGATCGACGCCGAGCGTGGTGGCGATCACGAGCACCAGCGCGAGCGGGACGCCGACGAGCAGGCCGCGGTCGCTGAAGCGGGCGCCCACCATCAGGACGGGGATCGCCTGCAGGCAGGCCATCGACGTCTCCGGCCCGCCGGTGAGCACGGTGCCGAGCGCCAGCGAGAGCTGGATGTTCAGCACCGTCGTGACGAAGATCCACAGCTCCGGCCGGCGCCGGCTTTCGAGCCGTACGCCGCCTGCGATGACGACCGCGACCATGAAGAAGCCGGCGGCCATCAGCGGCCAGCCGGCCTTGGCTCCGACCGCGACCAGCACAACGGCACCGACGACGATCGTGGAGATCCGCGCCGGCAGCAGCCGCCTCTGCATGTCGAGGAACCGGTCGCGGTCTCCCGCGGTCGGGCACAGCCATGAGGCGTCGCGCTTCATCCCCCGGTAGTCGCCCCACCGGTGGTGTGCTTGAACAGGTACCGGCATTCGTAAGTACGCACGGTTCCGGCGGCCGCCGGCGACCGCGCGTACTTCCAAACACCGGTACTAGTCGCCGGCCTTCCCGCGCACGACCTCGCCCTTGCCGTTCACGCGCGCGGGGACGGGATCGTCGGAGATCGTGACATCGAAGGCGCCGGTGGTGCGCTGGCCGTTGGCCGGGACCGCCTTGCCGTTGAGGCCCGGGGAGACGCGATAGTTGACCGTGTAGTCACCGGCGCGGACGGCCGTCAGCCGCCACTCGATCTCCTTCGTCTGCCCGGGGAAAATCGGCCCGAGCGCCCAGGTGTTCGTGTGGGCGGTCTCGCCACCCTCGGGGCCGCGGTCGAGGATCCACACCGGCCGGTTGCGGTCGGCCAGCCGCGGGTCGTTGCTGGCCACTGCGAAGGCGGACGCGGCCTCGCCCGCGGCGGGCTCGGTCTCGACCGTCACCGCGAGGTTCGGCAGCTCGCGGTCATCCGTGTTGCGGACCGAGATCCGCATCGTCGAGGACTGGGCGGTGGTCTGGCGCTCGGGGAACGAGGCGTCGACCACCTCGAGCGTGAACTCTCCCTCGGGCTCGTCGGCGTCCTGGCGGTCGCCGCCACAGGCGGACAGGGTGAGGGCGAGGACGGATAGGACGACAAGGCTCCTCACTGGCGGGCGAGCGTACCACCGGGTTTCCGTGCGAAGCGCAAGTTCGCCCCGCGGTTCCCGTTTGTGCCATGTGCAGGCCGTCACATAACCTTCGACGCCATCGCCCGCCCGGGCGATCGTCGCAACCAGGGGAGAAGAGTGGTCCGAACCGTCGCCGATCGAGCCTTCCTTCCGGCCAAGGGGCTGCTGGAGGAAGTTGGCGACATGATGATTCTCACGGGCAAGACGATCATGTCTGCCCTGCGTCCGCCGTTCCCCTACGGCGGCGAGTTCGTCTCGCAGTTCCTGTTCGCGCTCAAGCTGTGCTGGTTCCCGCTGGTCGTCTCGACCGTCGCCTTCGGCTACGGCGCGCCGGGCCTGCAGGCCGCGAACTTCCTCAACCTGTTCGGCTCGATCGACCGCCTCGGCGGCTTCTTCGTGCTCGCCTCGATCCGCGAGTTCGCCCCGTTCGTGACGGCGATCGTGCTGGCCGGCGTGGCCGGCACCGCGATCACGGCCGACCTCGGCGCGCGCAAGATCCGCGAGGAGCTGGACGCGCTGCAGGTGCTCGGCGTCGACCCCGTGAAGAACCTCGTCGTGCCGCGCTTCCTGGCGCTGATGCTCGTCACCGGCCTGTTCGACATCTACGCGCTCCTGTTCGGCATCTTCGGCGGCGTGCTCGCGACGCTCGTCAACGGCGCGCCGCTCGGGCCGTTCTGGGCCACGTTCTTCACGAACTCGTCGGTCGTGGACCTGTGGGGCTCGGTCCTGAAGTGCACGATGTTCGGGGCGATCATCGCGATCGTCTGCTGTTACAAGGGCATGACCGCATCCGGCGGCGCCCAGGGCGTCGGGCGCGCCGTCAACCAGGCCGTCGTCGTCTCCACGCTCGGCGTGTTCGCGTTCAATTACGTGTTCACGCAGACGCTGCTGGCGACCCACCCGGAGATCCTGAACATCAAGTGATGGGACGCCAGTGGTTCGCACTCCCGCGTGAATGGCTCGCCTCGTTCGGCGAGATCGTCAAGTTCTGCTCGGCGATCGTCGCCGAGGTCTTCACGCTCAAGGTGTTCCGCTTCTTCGGCGAGGCGCTGCGACAGGCGGGCCTGCTGATCCTGTCCTCGACGCTCGTGATCTGGGGCCTGATCTTCATCATCGGCCTCCAGTGCGGGATCGAGGGCGCGTACTTCAACCGCGCCGTCGGGTCGCCCGCCTATGCGGGCGTGTTCGCGGCCTGGTGCGACCTGCGCGAGCTGGTGCCGTACGCGTTCGGCTACATGATGGCCGCGAAGGTCGGGACCGGCATCGTCGCCGAGCTCGGCTCGATGCGGATCTCGGACGAGATCGACGCGCTCGAGGTGATGGGCATCTCCTCGATGACGTTCCTGTGCGCCACGCGCCTGCTCGCCGCCTGGATGGTGCTGCCGTTCATGTACCTGGCGGGGATCGGCGCCGGTTTCTTCGCCTCCTACCTGGCGGTGGTCGAGCAGATAGGCGAGGTCTCGAGCGGCGGCTACTTCCTGATCTTCTGGATGTTCCAGAACCCACCCGACCTCATGTACAGCGTGATCAAGGCCATGACGATGGCCACGGTGATCGTGCTCGTCGGCTGCTACTACGGTTACAACGCGAGCGGCGGCCCGGTCGGGGTCGGGACGGCGACCGCGAAATCGATGGTGCTGAACATCGTGCTCGTGCATCTGATCGGGATGCTGGGCACGCAGATCTTCTGGGGCGCGAATCCGCGCGCCCCCATCGGAGGATGAGCGTGAGCGCGGAACATCGCGAAGACGAATACAAGTGGCACACCGGCAAGCAGCGCCCGACCGGCACCAAGGACGCGGTCGAGTTCGTCGACGTGCACAAGTCGTTCGGGCGCAACCAGATCCTGCGCGGCCTCAACATGAGCATTCCCGAGGACAAGATCTCGATGATCCTCGGACCCTCCGGGACCGGGAAGTCGGTCTGCATCAAGCACATGGTCGGCCTGCTGTACCCCGACGACGGCGACGTGCTGGTGCACGGCGAGTCGGTGCCGGGGATGGCCGACGACGACCTGTTCGACATGCGCAAGCGCTTCGGCGTGCTGTTCCAGGACGGCGCCCTGTTCGGCTCGATGAACCTCTACGACAACGTCGCGTTCCCGCTCCGCCAGCACACGGACAAGGGCGAGGACGAGATCGAGGAGATCGTCATGAGCCGCCTGCGCGAGGTCGGCCTCGAGGGTGCGCTGGAGAAGATGCCGAACGAGCTCTCAGGCGGCATGCGCAAGCGCGCCGGCTTCGCCCGCGCGCTCGTGCTCGACCCCGACATCGTGCTGTTCGACGAGCCCGACTCCGGCCTCGATCCGGTCCGTACCGCACTGCTGTGCGAGCTGATCAAGGAGATCCACGAGGAGAACGGCGGCGCCTACGTGGTGATCACGCACGACATCATGTCCGCCAAGCGCGTCGCGGAGTACATCGCGGTGCTGTGGCGGGGACGGATCGTGGAGTCCGGTCCGGCCGAGGAGCTGTTCAACTCCGACAACCAGTTCGTGCGGCAGTTCCTCAGCGGGGCCTCGCAGGGCCCGCTCGGCATGGAGTAACTGCGCCCGCGTACGGCCTGGGCGATAGGGTTTCCCCCTTCGCGCGGTGGTTCGTCGCGCACGGACGGAGGAGGAGGGAATCAATGCGCGATAAACACAGCACCGCTAGCGTGCACCGTCGCGCACCGGATTCCTGGGGAACGTAGCGGAGAGGTAGTGCCGAGGCCAACGACTTATCGCGTAGGGGAGCGCCGTCGGTGACGGTGGCCAGGGCCGCTGCGGCCGGCGCCCTTGCCCTGGCCGTGGCGCTGGCTGTCTGGCTGCTGCTGCTCAAGGGCGACGGCGGGACCCAGTACACGCTGCTGTTCCAGACCGCCGGCCAGCTGGTGCGGGACGACGACGTCCAGATCGGCGGCCGCCGCGTCGGCTCCGTGCAGGAGATCGAGCTCACCAGTGGCAACCTCGCGGCGATCAAGATCTCGGTCCAGGAGCCCTACGCGCCGCTGCGCGAGGGCACAAAGGCAGTGATCCGCCTCACCTCGCTGTCCGGCGTCGCGAACCGCTACGTCGCGCTCACTCCGGCGCCCGGCGATGCCAAGGAACTGCCCGACGGGGCCACGCTGACATCCGAGTCGACGACCGACGTCGTCGACCTCGACCAGATCTTCAACACGCTCGACGAGAGCACGACAGAGGACCTCGCCGACGTCATCAAGGGCTTCGCCGCCCAGTACGAGGGCAAGGGCGAGGAGGCCGGGCTGTCGGCGAAGTACTTCAACCCGCTCCTCTCGAGCTCACGCAGGCTCGTGCAGGAGGTGACCGAGGACGAGGGGGCGCTGACGCGCTTCCTGGTCGACTCCTCGCGGGCGGTGACCGCGATCGCCGAACGCCGCACCGACTTGTCCGCGGCCGTCGCCAACGCAAACGCGACCGCGTCGGCGATCGGGCAGGAGAACGCGGCGCTGGCGCGCGCGCTCGGGCTGCTGCCGACCACGCTGCGGCGCGCCAACACGACGTTCGTGAACCTGCGCGCCACGCTCGACGACCTCGACGTGCTGGTGGCCGCGTCCAAGCCGGCCACCAAGGATCTGGCGCCGTTCCTGCGTGAGCTGCGCCCGCTCCTGGCAGCCGCCAAGCCGACGATCCACGATCTGCGCCTGGCGGTGCGCCGTAACGGCCCGGACAACGACCTCGTCGAGGCGACGCGGAAGTTCCCGAAGCTGCAGAAGGTGGCGACGCCGGCCTTCCGCAACGGCCGCGAGGCGCTCGAGGACCTGCAGCCGGTGCTCGAGTTCGCGCGGCCCTACACGCCCGACCTCGTCGGCTGGTTCCGTGACTTCGGCCAGGGTTCTTCCAACTACGACGCCAACGGCCACTTCGCCCGCATCCAGCCGATCTTCAACGCCTTCCAGTTCACCGACAACCCGGCCGGCGGCGTGCTCACGCCGATTCCCGACTCGGCCCGGTTCAACAACCTGGAGACCGGCCAGATCCGCCGCTGCCCCGGCGCCGCCATCCAGCCCCCGGCGGACGGCTCGGCCCCGTTCACGGACGGCGGCGGCCTCGACTGCGACCCCTCCCTGACGCCGCCCGGCCCATGAGACGCGTCGTCGCCATCGTCGTCCTGATCGCCGCCGCGGCCGCCGTCACGGTCGTCGTGCTCGGGGCAGGCGACGACGACGGCGGCACCTACAAGGTGCGCGCGATCTTCGAGAACGCGGGCTTCGTGATCCCGGGCGAGGACGTGAAGGTGGCGGGCGTGACGGTCGGCGCGATCGACGAGGTCACCGTCACGGACGACCTCAAGGCCGCCGTCGTGCTCGACATCACCGACGAGGGCTACCAGGACTTCCGCGAGGACGCCGGGTGCCTGGTGCGGCCGCAGTCGCTGATCGGCGAGCGCTTCGTGGAGTGCGAGTTGACGCAGGCCCGCCCAGCCGGCACCGAGCCGCCGCCCGCGCTGCCCAGGATCGAGGAAGGGCCGGGCGAGGGGCAGTACCTGCTCGCAGTCGAGCACAACGGCAAGGCGGTCGACCTCGACCTGATCAACAACATCATGCGCGAGCCGGTCCGCCAGCGCCTGTCGATCATCCTGTCCGAGCTCGGCATCGGCGTGGCCGGGCGCGGTGGAGACCTCAACGAGGTCATCCGG
Source organism: uncultured Solirubrobacteraceae bacterium (assembly GCA_963806395.1). Classification (GTDB taxonomy): domain Bacteria; phylum Actinomycetota; class Thermoleophilia; order Solirubrobacterales; family Solirubrobacteraceae; genus DASSUW01. The sequence continues at coordinate 156,612 of CAWDYI010000004.1, forward strand.
CGCGCCGATCCGGCGTTGAAGGAAATCGACGAAGTCCTGAAGATCCTCGCGAGGCAGAACAAGGTCCTCGCCGGTCTGGCGGTGGACTCGGACACGATCCTCGCGCCCCTGGCGCGTGAGCGCCTGCGCGTGAGCTCCGCGATCCGCAACGCGGGCGAGGTGGCCGAGGCGACGGCCGAGCGGCGCGTCGCCCTCGCCGCCGACATCGAGCGGCTGCCGACGTTCCTGAACGAGCTCACGCCGACGATGGTCCGGCTCGGCGCGCTCAGCGACGAGATGACTCCGGTGCTGAGCGACCTCGACGCGGTCGCGCCGGACATCAACCGCATGGTGCTCCAGCTCGGGCCCTTCGCGACGGCCGCCATCCCGGCGGTCGAGTCGCTCGGCGAGATGACCGAGACCGGCACTCCGGCGGTCAGGGCGGCGCTCCCGGTGACGCGCGACCTGCGCCGGCTCGCGGCCCAGCTCAAGCCGGTCGCGCTGACCGCCAGGCAACTGCTCGAGTCGTTCCAGAGCACCGAAGGCATCCAGCGCGCGATGGACTACATCTTCTACCAAGTGGCTGCGATCAACGGCTTCGACTCGTTCGGCCACTACCTGCGCGCCGGGCTGATCGTCAACCAGTGCGCGAACTACGCGATCACGCCCGGCTTCGGTTGCTCGGCGAACTTCGCGCGGACGGCCTCGGCGACGGCGGCCGGCGCGTCCGACGCGCCGCGCGACCCGGTGCTCCAGCAGACCGCTCAGGTGCTCGCGGAGGCGCTCGGGCTGAAGGCGCCCGAGCCGGTCGAGAAGCAGACGCGCAAGGTACGCAAGCGCCGCGCCGACCCCGAGCGCAAGCCGCCCGCCGCCGCGGCCCCGGAGGCGACGCCCGCGCCGCGGCCGACGCCCACGCCCGCGCCGCAGCAGGGCAGCCCGTCGCAGACCGAGACGCTGCTCGACTACCTGTTCGGGGACGACCGATGAAGACGCGCGGTCCGGGCATCGCCGGCAACCCCGTCCTGATCGGCGCCGCCACGATCCTCGTGGTGCTGGTCGCCGTCTTCCTGGCCTACAACGCCAACCAGGGCCTGCCCTTCGTCCCGACCTACGAGCTCAAGGCCGAGGTGCCGAGCGCGGCGAACCTCGTCGTCGGCAACGACGTGCGCATCGGCGGCTCGCGCGTCGGCTTCGTCGGGGGCATCGAGGCGCGACGCCGCGACGACGGTACGACCGTCGCGGTGCTCACGCTGACGCTGGAGAAGAGCGTCGCGCCGCTGCCGCGCGACTCGACGCTGATCATCCGGCCGCGGTCGGCGCTCGGCCTCAAATACGTCGAGATCACGCGCGGCAAGGACGCCCGCGGCTACGCGGACGGCGCCACGATCCCGCTTGCCGCCGCGACCCCCGCGCCCGTCGAGTTCGACGAGGTCCTCAGCATGTTCGACGACGACACGCGCATCGCGGCGGCTGTGAACACCACCGGCTTCGGCGACGCGTTCGCCGGCCGCGGCGAATCGATCAACACGGCGATCGGCGCGCTCCGCCCGCTGCTGCGCGACATCATCCCGGTCGCCCAGAACCTCTCCTCGCCCGAGACCGACCTGAGCGGCTTCTTCCGCGCGCTCGGCCGCACGGCGGCGATCGTGGCCCCCGCCGCCGAGACGCAGGCCGACCTGTTCGTGAACCTCGACATCACGTTCCGCGCTCTGCGCGAGGTCGCGCGGCCGTACATCCAGGATTCGATCACCGGCGGCGTGCCCGCGCTCGATTCCGCGATCCGCTCGTTCCCGATCCAGCGGCCGTTCCTGCGCAACACCGAGTTGCTCTTCCGCGAGCTGCAACCGGGCGCGGCAGCGCTGCGCACCTACGCGCCGACGATCGCCGACGCACTCGAGGCGGGCATCGAGGTGTTCCCGCGCACGCCGGCGTTCAACCGCCGGCTGGGGGCGCTGCTCGGCGAGGTGCAGACATTCGCCGAGGATCCGATGGTGCCGCGCGGGCTGCGCGCCACCACGAGCACGCTCACATCCCTGAAGCCGACGCTCGCCTACCTCGCGCCCGCGCAGACCCAGTGCAACTACGTCACGCTGTGGTTCCGGAACATCTCCTCGCTGCTCAGCGAGGGTGACAACCAGGGCACCTGGCAGCGATTCATCATCGTCGCCACGCCGCAGGGGCCCAACAACGAGGGCGGGCCCTCGTCCGCGCCGGCCAACGGGCCGACGCGGGAGAACCACCTGCACACGAACCCGTATCCGAACACGGCGGCACCGGGTCAGCCGAAGGAGTGCGAGGCGGGCAACGAGCCGTACGTCGCGGGCCAGACGATCATCGGCAACTCCGCGGGCCGCCAGCAGGCGACGACGGAGAAGACGCCCTGATGCGTCGCCGCAAGCCGCGCAGCCCCGTCCTCATCGGCCTGATCGCGCTCACCGTGGCCGTGGCGATCGTGTTCTTCGGGTTCACGAAGGACTTCCCGTTCACGACGCCGTTCCAGGTGCGGGCGACGTTCGAGTCGGCGAACTCGATCCGGCCCGGGTCGCCGGTCCGGATCGCCGGCGTGCAGGTCGGCAAGGTCGCGTCCGTGGAGCCCGACGAGGGCACGGACGCCGCGGTGGTCGTGCTGTCGATCGACGACGAGGGGCTGCCGCTGCACGCCGACGCGACGGCCAAGATCCGCCCGCGGATCTTCCTCGAGGGCAACTTCTTCGTGGATCTCAAGAGCGGCTCGCCCTCGGCGCCGGTCCTCGAGGACGGCGACACGCTCAAGGTCACCCAGACGGCGACGCCGGTGCAGCTCGACGAGGTCCTGACTGCATTGCAATCCGATACACGGGACGACCTCAAGGACGTGCTCGACGGCCTCGCCGTGGCGCTCACCTCCGAGCCGACGCCGGCCGAGGACCGCGACTCCGACCCGTCCGCCCGCGGTGAGACGGCCGCGGAGTCCTTCAACGACGCCTACGACGACATCCCGGAGGCCGAGCGCTCGACCGCGGTGGTACTGGAGGCGTTCCTGGGAGTCGAGCCCAGCCGTGACCTCGCGCGGCTGATCGACAGCACCGCGCGCACCAGCGCTGCGCTGATCCGCAACGAGAACGCACTTCAGGGCCTGATCACCAACTTCAACACGACGATGGCCGCGTTCGCGTCCGAGGCCGGCAACCTGCAGACCTCGATCCGCGAGCTGCCGGGCACGCTGGAGAGCGCCAACCGGGCGCTCGCATCGCTCAACGAGGCGTTCCCGCCCACGCGCGCGTTCGCGCGCGAGATCCTCCCGGGCGTCCGCGAGACGCCGGCCACGATCGAGGCGGCGTTCCCGTGGATCGACCAGGCACGGCCGCTGATGGGCCGCAACGAGCTCGGCGGCGTCGCGAGCGAGCTGGCGCCCCTCAGCCGCGACCTCGCAAAGGTGACCGACAGCGCGATCGATCTGCTGCCGCAGACCAACCTCGCGTCGCGTTGCGCGACCGACGTGCTCCTGCCGACCGGCGACGTCGTCATCCAGGACGAGTTCACGACCGGCGTGGAGAACTACAAGGAGTTCTTCTACACGCTCGTCGGGCTCTCGGGCGAAGGCCAGAACTTCGACGGCAACGGCATGTACGTGCGCTTCCAGACCGGTGGCGGCACGCACAGCGTCTCGCTCGGGGAGTCGTCCCCGGTACGGGCGACCTGTTCGGCAACAACGTCGCGGTGCCGCTCGGCAACCGGCCGTTCTATCCCGGCAAGCGGCCGCCGTACCGCCCGACCGCCACCTGTTACAAGCAGACGCCGCCGAACCTCAACGGGCCGGCGGCCGCCAAGACGCCGCCGCGGGCCGGCGCCGCGCTGGCCGCGCGCCACGCGCTGCCGCTGCTGCGCAAGAAGCTGCGTCCGTTCGGCACGAAGACGGGGGCGCGCTGATGGGCCTCGCGATCCGCAAGCACCTGCGCGACGCCATCGCGATCGTCGTCCTGCTGCTCGTCGCGCTGGTCGTGACGCTGGTGATCCTCGACAACCAGCGCCTCTCGCTGCCGGGCGGCGTGCCGCTGCTCGGCAAGGACGTCGTCGAGGTCGAGGCCGAGCTGGTCACGGCCCAGGCGGTCACGCCCGGCCAGGGCCAGACCGTGAACATCGCCGGCGTCCAGGTCGGCCAGATCTCGAGCGTCGAGCTCGAGGACGGCAAGGCGATCGTCGGGATGAAGATCGAGCGCGAGCACGCGACCATCTACCGCGACGCGACCGTGCTGCTACGGCCGAAGACCGGGCTGAAGGACATGGTGGCGGAGCTGACGCCGGGCACGGAGGCGGCCGGGCAGCTCCCCGAGGGCGAGCGGATCCCGATCTCGCAGACGCTCCCCGACGTCAACCTCGACGAGGTGCTGGCGGCGCTCGACTCCGACACGCGCGACTACCTGCGACTGCTGCTCGGCGACGGGGGTACGGCCCTGAAGGGCAACGGCCGCGCGCTGGCGCAGACGATCCGCCGGTTCGAGCCGACCGCGCGTTACGCGCGCAGGGCCAACAGGCTGCTCGCCCTCCGGCGCAAGAACCTCAAGCGCGCCGTTCACAACCTCTCGCTGGTGATGGAGGCGCTGGGCGCCAAGGACACCCAGCTGGCCGAGTTCGTGGAGAGCTCGAACGCCGTGTTCGCGACGCTCGCCGGCCAGGAGGCCGACCTGCGTGCGACGCTGGCCGAGCTGCCGACGGCGCTCGACGCGACGCAGAGCGCGCTCGCCAAGACCGACCGCATGGCCACTGTTCTCGGGCCGACGCTCGAGGACCTCCTCCCCGCGGCGCGGGCGCTCGGCCCCGCACTGCAGCAGACGCGCCCGTTCCTGACCGAGACCACGCCGATCATCCGGGACGAGCTGCGCCCGTTCGCGCGTGCCGCGCTCCCGACCGTGAAGGCGCTGCAGCCGGCCCTGAGCGACCTGTCCGCCGCCACGCCGAACCTCACGCGCACGTTCCGAGTCGTCAACGCGCTGCTGAACACGCTCGCCTACAACCCGCCGGGCAGCAGCGCGGAGGGCTACCTGTTCTGGCTGTCGTGGGCGAACCACACCGGCGCCACGGTGTTCGCGACGCAGGACGCGCACGGCCCGATCCGCCACGGCCTGGTCGTGTTCTCGTGCAGCACGGCGCAGCTGCTGCAGAGCGTCGCCTCCACCAACCCGGCGCTCGGCACGCTCGTGGAGCTCCTCAACGGGCCGACGACCGAGGAGATCTGCCCGGACTCCTCACAGGCCACCGGAGTGGGTGGCGGATGAACAAGGCCGCCCCGTCCTTCGGCCGGATCGCCGCGATGGTCGTGTTCGCGCTGTCGTGCTTCGGCCTGCTGCTGTTCCTGTGGCTCGCGTTCGGCGGCGCGGTCCCGCTGCAGCCGAAGGGCTACCGCTTCGTGGTGTCGTTCGCCGAGGCGACCCAGCTGTCGACCGAGGCCGACGTGCGGATCTCGGGCGTGCCGGTCGGCAAGGTGAAGACGATCGAGCCCGACAACAGCACCGGGCGCTCCGACGTCGTGATCGAGCTGAAGTCCCGCTACGCGCCGATCCCCTCCGACGCGCGCGCGATGCTCCGCCAGAAGACGCTGCTCGGCGAGACATACGTGGAGCTCACCCCCGGCAGCGCGGACGCGCGGCCGGTGCCCGAGAACGGCTCGCTGGGGACGGCCCAGGTGGCGGACACGGTGCAGCTCGACGAGATCTTCCGCACGTTCGACGCGGACACGCGCGCGGCGTTCCAGACCTGGATGCAGGAGCAGGCGCGCGGGATCGGCGGCTATGGGCGCGACGTCAACGACGCGCTCGGCAACCTCGCTCCGTTCGCCGAGGACACCGCGCAGCTGGTCGACATCCTGAACCGGCAGGAGGGCGCGGTCAGCAGCCTGGTCTCCAACACCGGCGTCGTGTTCGACGCCCTCAGTGAGCGCGACGGCCAGCTGCGGTCACTGATCGAGAACTCGAACCTCGTCTTCCAGGCGACAGCGTCGCGCGACGAACAGCTCAAGGAGGCGTTCATCGCGCTGCCGACGTTCGAGCGTGAGTCCGACCTGACGCTGCGGCGGCTCGCCGAGTTCTCCGAGACCACGAACCCGCTGATCACCCAGCTGCGCCCGGCGGCGCGCGAGCTGAGCCCGACGCTGCAGGACCTCGGCGAGCTCTCGCCCGACCTCGAGGCCCTGTTCCGCGAGCTGAACCCGCTGATCACCGCCTCGCGCACCGGCTTCCCGGCGCTCGAGCGCGTACTCGAGGACGCGCGGCCGCTGATCGCCCAGCTCGACCCGGCGATGCGTCAGCTCGGCCCGATCGTCGACTTCCTCGGGCTCTACAAGCCTGAGCTGACCGCGTTCTTCGCCAACACGGTCGCGGGCACGCAGGCGAAGGACACCAGCGGAATCCACTACCTGCGCACGACCAACCCGCTGAACCCGGAGAACCTGGCCGTCTATCCGCGCCGGATCGGCACCAACCGGCCGAATCCGTACACGCAGCCCGGCAACTTCAGACAGCTGCGCAACGGGCTCCCGGTGTTCGACAATCGCCACTGCGGCGCCGGCGTGCCGACGGTCACCAACGTGCCGCTACCGCCGCTCCCGCCGGTCGTCGGCGACCTGGTGCCGCCCGAGCTGCTCGACCGGATCATCGAGTTCGCGTTCGCGGGCAACCCGAGCGCCGTGCCTGCACCGCCGTGCCGCCAGCAGGGCCGCTACGACTTCGGCGGCGAGGTCACGCAGTACCCGCACGTCAACGAGAAATGACCCTCTTCGAGCGGATCGTGCACGCGTCGGCCCGCCGGCCGGGCCGCGTGCTGGCGGTCGTCGCCGTCGTCGCCGCGATCGGGTGCGCGCTGGCGCTGCGGCTCGAGCCGAGCGCGGCCACCGACACGCTCGTCGGACGCGGCGCGGACACCTTCCAGGCCACGGAGCGCTACCGCGAGCGGTTCGGCGACCACTCGGTGATCGTGCTCGTGCGCGGCGATCTCTCGAAGATCCTGCTGACCTCGGATCTCGGCCGCCTGATCGGGCTCGAGGGATGTCTGTCGGGCAACAAGCCGGCGGACCGCGAGGCGCCGGGTGGCGCGCGCTCCCCGTGCGGCCGGCTGGCGCAGACCAAGCCGGTGCAGGTGGTGTACGGGCCGGGCACGTTCGCGAACGTGTCGGTCGGCGAGATCAACGACCAGATCGAGGTCCGCCGCGACGCGAAGGCGGCCGAGGCCGAGCGGGCCGCGACGGCCGCCCGGCGCCTGGCGCGCGCGCAGGGCAGGTCTCGCGCGGAGCAGGCGAAGCTGGCGGACTCGGCGCGCCAGCTCGTGTACGCGGAGTTCCTACGCGACCTGCTGCAGATCAACCTGCGGTACGGCCTCCAGCTGACCGGCCTGCCGAGCGTCAGCGACCCCAACTTCATCTCCGCCCTGTTCTTCGATCCCTCGCGCGGGGCGACGACGCCGAAGGCGCGGTTCGCCTACATGCTCCCGTCGCCGCGGTCGGCGCTGATCCAGGTCCGCCTGAAGCCCGGGCTGTCGGACGCGCAGCGTGCGGACGCGGTCGCGCTCGTGCGCGAGGCCGTGCGGATGCCGGACTGGCGCCTGACGGGCGGGGCGACATACACGGTGACGGGAGCGCCGGTCGTCGCGGAGGACCTCGCGGACGCGCTCGCTGGGTCGACGCTGCGGCTGCTGCTGGTCGGCGTGCTGGTGATGGCGCTCGTGCTGGCGCTGGTGTTCCGCAGCCGGCTGCGGCTCGTGCCGCTGGCCGTCGGGCTGGCGGCGGTGGCGATCACGTTCGGGGCGATGGCGCTGCTGCGCGCGCCGCTCACGATGGCCTCGATCGCCGTGCTGCCCGTGCTGCTCGGCCTCGCCGTCGACTACGCGATCCAGTACCAGGCGCGTGTGGCGGAGGAGGGCGACCCGATGCGCGCCGCGCGCGTCGCCGTGCCCGTGATCGCCACCGCCGCGCTCGCGACCGGCGTCGGGTTCCTCGTGCTGCTGCTGTCACCGGTGCCGATGGTGCGCGGGTTCGGCGTGCTGCTGGTGGCCGGCATCGGGATCGCGCTGTTGCTGGCGCTGACCGCCGGGACGGCGGCGCTGACGATCGGCGCACGCCGTCATCCGCGTGCCGGGCCGCTCGCGCGATCGCTGCGCGGTGCCGGCGAGCTGGTCGCGGGCGCCGGAGACGCGGTGGCGCGCGCGCTCGCCCCGGCCGCGCGCCGGGTGGGGGCGGCGACCATGCGGGCGGCGATGCGCCGGCCGGGCCGCGTGCTGGCGGTCGGTCTGGCCGTTGCGGCGGTCGGCTGGGCGGTCGACTCGCGCACCGAGGTGGTGTCGGACATCCAACGCCTCGTCCCGCAGGACCTGCCGGCCGTGCAGGATCTCCAGGCACTGCAAGCGGCGACCGGCGTCGCGGGGGAGATCGACGTCGTCGTGGAGGGCGACGACCTCACCGATCCGGCGGTCGTGAAGTGGATGCGCGGCTATCAGTCGGCGGTGCTCGCGCGCTACGGATACTCGGCCGAGGAGGGCTGCGAGAAGGCCGAGCTGTGCCCGGGGCTGTCGCTGTCCGAGCTGTTCCGGACCGAGCAGTCGGCGAGCGACCGAGACCAGATCCGGGCGCTGCTGGACACGGTGCCGGCGTACTTCTCGGGCGCCGTGATCACGCCCGACCGGCGGACCGCGAACCTCGCGTTCGGGATCCGGCTGTCGTCGCTCGAGCGCCAGCAGGAGGTGATCGACGACCTCCGGCGCCGGCTCGACCCGCCGAAGGGCGTGAGCGCGCGGCTCGCCGGACTGCCGGTGCTCGCAGCCGAGGCGAACGCGACCCTGTCGGACCCGTTGCGGCGACTCGGAACGCTGGTCCTCGCCCTGCTGGCGGTGTTCGCCGTGCTGCTCGTCGTACAGCGGCGGCGCCGCGGTGGCTGGCGCGCGGCGTGGGCGCGGGCATGGGTGCCGGTCGTCCCGATCGCGCTGGCGACCGGCTGGTCGGCGCTCGTCCTGTGGCTGCTCGGCGTGCCGCTGAACCCGCTGTCGGCCACGCTCGGCGCGCTGGTGCTCGCGATCTCGACCGAGTTCGCCGTCCTGCTGTCGGCGCGCTTCGAGGCCGAGCGCGCGGTCCATGCCCCGGCGGAGGCGCTGCGGCGGACGTATCGCTCGACCGGCGCCACGGTGCTCGCGTCCGGCGCGACCGCGATCGCGGGCTTCGCGGTGCTCGCGCTGTCCGACGTGCGGATGCTGCGGGACTTCGGACTCGTCACGGTGGTCGACCTCACGGTGTCGCTGCTCGGCGTGCTGGCGGTGCTGCCGGCCGTGCTGATGCTGGCCGAGCGGCGGGCCGCCCTCCGGCACTCGAGCTCCGAAGGACCGGCGGCGGCTCCCGCCGTGCCGGCGTGAGACGGCCGGGCGTCTTCGTCGGTGTGCTCGCCGTGGCCGCCATCGCCTACATCTCGTTCAACTCGGTGCGCACCGAGGGACCCGGCTCGCGCGGCGTCGCGGTGGGCAGCGACATGCCGGCGTTCGCCGTGCCGCTCGCGCTGTCGCAGCTCGAGGGTGACGCGAACGTGTCCGAGAGGGCGTGCGACGTGCGCGGCCGCGACGTGCTCAACGTCTGCGAGCTGACCGAGCGCGGCCCTGTGGTGCTCGCGTTCTTCGCAGAGCCGAGCGAGCGCTGCGACGATCAGATCGACGTGGTCGACCGGGTCCGCTCCCGCTTCCCCGAGGTCCAGTTCGCCGCGGTCGCGATCCGCGGCGACCGTAAGGACCTGCGGCGCCGCGTGCGCGAGCGCGGATGGACGCTGCCGGTCGGCCACGACCAGGACGGCGCGGTGGCGAACGCCTACGCGGTCGCGATCTGCCCGGCGATCACGCTGGCCGCGCGCGGCGGCACCGTCGAGCGCACGCTGCTCGGCGTCCAGGACGAGCGGGCGCTGGAGTCGGCGGTGAGGGCATTAGGTTGATCGACGAGCCGGCTGTGCGGACGGGCGTCGTTGCTCCCGCGCTCGCCGCGGAGCACCCCGGGCTGTGGCTCGCGTGGACCGACGTCGCGGCGACGCCCGGGCCGACGCCGCCGGAGCTGCGGCGGCGGCTGGCGGCGATGGCGGACCGGATCCGCGGCGCCGAGGCGATCGCGCTGCGCGGCCGCGAGATCCCGCACTCCTACCGCGTGTTCTTCCGCCACGTCGGCCTCGACCCGGACGTCGTGCGCACCCCGGTGGAGGCGCTGATGTTCCGGCGCCTGTGGGACGGCGGCCTGCTCGCGCGCAACCTCGTCGAGGACGCGCTGACGGTCGCGGTGCTGGAGACCGGCGTCGGCGTCTGGGCGTTCGACGCCGATCACCTCGTCGGAGCGCCCAGCTTGCGCGAGGCGGACAACCGCCAGATCGTGATCGCCGACGATGAGGGCCCGGTCGCGGTGCTGTTCCAGGACCCGGCCCCGCGCGCCGCGATCACGCGCCGGACGCACAACGTCGCGCTCGTCGCCGTCGCCGTCCCGAACGTCCCCGACCTGTACGTCCAGGAGGCGCTCTGGACGGCTTGGGACATTCTCCGCACAAACTAAGGGGGTCTGACCCCCTTACCCGCCCGGAGCCGTAAGGGGGTCTGACCCCCTTACGTGGCGCGGGCGACGATCGGGGGTGGTTCGGCGGTGGTCGTGCGGCCGATTCGTGGGCCGTCCGGGCCGTAGACGCTGCGCGACTCGGGCGCGAGCAGGAGGAACACCACGTACAGCACGGCGGCCAGCACGATCGCCACCAGCAGCGAGATGTCGACCCCGGCGAACTTGCTGAGGCCCGCGTCCTCGGCCACGTTGCGCAGCGGGCCCTCGAACTGGCCGGGGATGTTCACGAACAGCAGGCCGATCACCGCGGCCGGGAGCCACGCCGCCATCCCGCGGTAGTTCACGCCCCGTGTGAACCAGTAGCGGCCGCCGCGCTGGCCGCGGTTGAACACCTGCAGCGCGTCGGGGTCGTACCACCCACGGCGAACGAGGAAGCCGGTCGTCATGATCACGACCCACGGCGTGGTGCAGACGATGATCAGCGTCGCGAACGTGACGATCGTCTGCACGAAGTCGAGCGCGAAGCGGCCGAGGAAGATGATCCCGATCGACAGCGTGCCGATCAGGACGGTCGACTGGAAGCGGCTGAGCACCGGGAACACCGAGGAGAAGTCCAGCCCGGTGCCGTACAGCGAGGTCGTGCCGGTCGAGAGCCCGCCGATCACGGCGATCACGCACACCGGGAGCAGGAACCAGCCGGGCGTGACCTCCACGAGCCCGCCGGCGTAGTTCGCGACGGCGGCCGCGTCCGGCGCCTGGACGGCGATGATCGACGCAGTCGCCAGGCCGAACGTGAACGGCACGATCGTCGCCGCCTGCGAGCAGAACGCGGCGAGCATCAGGTGCCGGCGCGAGGCACTCGCCGGGATGTAGCGCGCCCAGTCGCCCAGGAACGCGCCGAACGAGAGCGGGTTGGCCATCACCAGCAGCGCGCCGCCGATGAACGCCGGCACGAGCGCCGCCGCGTCGGTGCCGACCGTGCCGGCGTAGCCGGCGTCGAAGTCGGGCGCGTACGCGATCGCGCCGACCAGGTAGAGCAGCGTCGCAGTGACCACCGCGACCTTGTTGACCGCCAGCATGAACTGGAACCCGTAGAGGCAGATCGCCAGCACCACGACCGCGAAGAACCCGTAGGCGATCGCCAGCATCCACTCCGGCTGCCCGGTCCCGGCCAGCTCGTCGAGCGCGCCGACGAGGATGTCGCCGCTCGTGTAGACAGAGATCGCGAAGAACGTGATCGCCGTCAGCAGCGAGAGGAACGACCCGACGATGCGACCCATGACGCCGAAGTGCGCGCCGCTCGAGACGGCGTTGTTCGTGCCGTTGACCGGGCCGAACAGCGCCATCGGCATCAGGATCAGCCCGCCGATCACGATGCCGGCGACGGTCGCCAGGAACCCTTGCCAGAACGACAGGCCGAAGATCAGGATCGGGAACGCGCCGAGCACGACGGTCGCGAACGTGTTCGCGCCGCCGAAGGCCACCCGGAACAGGTCGAACGGCGACGCCGTCCGGTCCTCGGGCGGGATCGTCTCGATCCCGTGCGTCTCGACCTCGGTGATCGGCGGCGCCTGACCCGGCTCCCTCATCACGGCTCCCCTCTCGTCCCCTTCACCACCGCGCTGAGCGCGAGCAGCTCGTATGCGATCGACGCCGCGTTCAGCGCCGTCACCTGCCCCGGCCCGTCGAACTGCGGCGACACCTCCACGACGTCGTACCCCACGAACTCGATGCCCGCCAGCGAGCGCAGCAGCGCCACCGCCTCGTGCGGGAGCAGCCCTGCGATCTCCGGCGTGCCCGTGCCGGGCGCGAACGCCGGGTCGAGCACGTCGATGTCGAACGACAGGAACGCCGCACCGCCGGCCAGCCGTTCGCGCACGCGGTCCCCGTACTGCTGCGGCGTCCACGTCCGCAGCTCCTCGCACGACACGATCTCGAACCCCCAGCTGCGCGGCTCGTCGAGGTCGTGCGCCGCGTACAGCGGTCCGCGCATCCCGGCCAGCAACGAGCGCTCGGGCGCGATCAGACCCTCCTCGAGCGCGCGCCGGAACGGCGTGCCGTGGAAGTAGCGCTCGCCGTAGTAGCTGTCCCACGTGTCCGCGTGCGCGTCGAGCAGGACGAGGCCGAGCGGACCGTGGCGCTCGGCGTGCGCGCGCAGCTCGCCGAGCACGATCGAGTGATCGCCGCCGAGCACGACCGGCACCGTGCCCGCCGCCACGACCGGCCGCAGGCCGTCCGCGATCTGCTCGGCCGTGCGCTCGGCGTTGCCGGGCGTCACCGCCAGGTCGCCGCCGTCGACGACCGACAGCGAGGCGAACACGTCGATCTCGAGGACCGGGTGCCAGGGGCGCGCGAGCTGGCTCTGGTCGCGGATCGCCGCGGGGCCGAAACGGGCACCGGTGCGATAGCTCGTCGCCGTGTCGAACGGCACCCCGAGGACCGCGACGTCGGCGTTCGGCCAGTCGGTCTCGTGCGGGCAGCGGGCGAACGTGCGGATGCCCGTGTAGCGCGGCGCGACCCAGGGATCGACCGGACCGTAATGCCGTCCATCGTTTGGCATCAGCAAACCCTATGGTCGCCGATCCGGCTCGTCAAACCAAAGTGGGTTCTCTCACCGCAAACTTGGAGCGAGCACCCACAGCACGCGCGCCGGCCGTGCCGAGGACGGGTTCGTCCACCGGTGCGGGGCGCCGGCGTCGAACGTCAGCGAGTCCCCGGCGGCGAGCCGGTACCGCGTGCCGGCGACCTCGACGTCGAGCGTGCCGTCGAGCACGTGGACGAACTCGGCGTCGCTGTCTAGCTCGTACGCGTCCTCGCCGCTGCCGCCGCCCGGTGCGATCTCCGACTCGAGCACCAGCAGGCGCGACTCGTCGGCCGGCGTGAGCTGGTACTCGGTCACGTCCTCACCGCCGAACGCCACCGGGGCGCGCTCGCCGGCGCGCACCAGCGGTCCCTGGCCGCCGCTGAACAGCTCCCCGACCGGCAGGTCGAGCGCGGCACACAGCCGCAGCAGCGTGCCGACCGACGGCGACGTCAGGTCGCGTTCGACCTGCGAGAGGAACCCCTTGGTGACGCCGCTGCGGTCGGCGAGCTCCTTCAGCGACAGGCCGCGACGCCGGCGCGCCTCGCGCAGCCGCGGGCCGATCAGCGCGCTCACACGCCCTCCGTCAGCACGCTCGGCATCGACAGATCCACGACCCGCACGACCGGCAGCGTAGGCTGTCGGACAGATGCGTCGCCTCCTGCTCGCCGCCGCGCTGTTCCTACTGCTCGCGGCGGACGCCGGTGCGGAGACCCTGACCTACCGGTACGGGCCGGTCCACATCGCGCCGGGGCGCAACGACATCGTGTTCGACAACAACGACCTCAAGCCGCAGGTCGACGGCTTCATCACGGCCTTCAAGCCGAACCTGACGTACGCGAACGGGGTCGTCCCGCGCGTCGACGTCGTCCACCTGCACCATGGCGTGTGGATCTCCAACGGCGCGCCCCTGTTCGCCGCAGGCGAGGAGAAGACGCTGATCCGGGCGCCGGCGGGCTACGGCTGGCGCTACCGGACGAGCGACGCCTGGCTGATGAACCACATGATCCACAACCTGACTCCGACGCCGGCCGACGTCTACATCGACTACGAGCTCGAGTTCACCCCGGCCAGCGCACCGGAGGCCGCCGGCATCAAGGAGGTCGAGACGCTGTTCCTCGACGTGATGGGGATCCAGGCGTACCCGGTGTTCGACGTCCACCGCCGATCCGGCGGGGACGGCCGCTACACGTACCCCGACGAGTCCGGGCAGAGCGGCTACACGCGCAACCGCTACCGCATCGAGGAGGACGGCGTGCTCGTCGGCACCGCCGGGCACCTGCACCCGGGCGGCCTCTACACGGACCTCTACCTCGAGCGCGCCGGCCGCAGCGTGCGGCTGTTCCGCTCGCGCGCGAAGTACTTCGAGCCGGCCGGCGCCGTGTCGTGGGACGTGGCGATGGAGGCGACGCGCGCGGACTGGCGCGTGGGGGTCAAGCGCGGCGACATCCTCAAGGTGTCGGCGACGTACAACTCCAAACGGGCGTCGTGGTACGAGGCGATGGGGATCATGGCCACCGCGTTCGACCCCGGCGGCACCGGGCCGGACCCGTTCGCGGTCAACGTCGACGTGCGCGGCCAGGTCACGCACGGGCACCTGTCGGAGAACCGCAACCACGGCGGCGCGTTCTCGGGACTCGCCGACCCGCGCCGGCTGCTGTCGGCGCCACCGCCGCCGAAGCGGACGATCGGGATCAGCGACTTCCTCTACGGCCGCGGCGACCTGCTGCGCACCGGTCGCAAGCGGCGGCCGCCGACGATCCGCCCGGGCGGCACGCTGCGGTTCGTCAACCGCGATGCGAAGAAGGGGATCCTGCACTCGATCACCTCCTGCCGCGCGCCGTGCAACCGCACCACGGGCGTCGCCTATCCGATTGCGAACGGGCCGGTCCGGTTCGACTCCGGCAACCTCGGCTTCGGCCCGGCGTTCGCGACCGCGGCCGCGAATCGCGACAAGTGGCGGACGCCGCGCGGCCTGGACGAGGGCACGTACACGTACTTCTGCAAGATCCACCCGTTCATGCGCGGGGCGTTCCGCGTCAAGGGTCAGCCCCGCGGCGGACGCCGCAGCAGCACCGAGTAGGACCTCGACGCCGCGCCGTCCTCGGCCGTCACGGTGACCGTCGCCGGACCGGGGAGCGACAGCGGTCCCGCGACCAGCAGCCGGCCGTTGCCGGCCGCGGCCGCCGTGACCTTGTGCCGTCCTCGCCCGACGCGGACGGTGTAGCTCGTCGTCGCCGGGTCGAAGCCGCGGACGGTCCGCCCGTCGACCCGGAGGTCGCTGAGCGCGGCGGCCGTGTTGTAGGCCACCTCGTCGCCGATCACCTGTAGCTCGGCGATCTGGAGGAACCCGGTGCTCGTGTTCGGGCGCGGGCTCGTCATCTCGAGCCGGACCTCCGTCGTCGCCACCGGATCGAACGTGATCGTGCTCGGCTGGTTGGACGCCGTCGCCCATCCGACGTCGAGGTTCTCACCGGCGCCCATCGGCTCCCGTCCCAGTACGTCACGTCGATCGCCGACGGCAGCGCGTGGGACGCCGAGGTCGTGAAGTACGCGACCATCCTCCCGAACGTCTGCGGGCTCGGCCAGCGCACGGACACCCACTCGCTCGCATGCGCGCTGCTGACGGCGGGGAGCAGCGCCGTGGCGGCCTTGTTGTAGAAGTTCGACCAGCCGCCCGTCGCCGTGGTCCCGTCGAGCATCCCCGCGGGGACGGTGTCGGCCGCGCCGGAGTAACTGGCGTCGGCGCTCGGCCGCAGCGGGCCGTCGGCGCGCGCGATGTTCACGCCGCGCTGGACGTCCGCGGTCACGTGGATGCTCGCGAGCGCCCGCCGCGAGAGGCCCCGGACGGCTCCGCGCACCGTGAACCGCCCGGCGGCGGCATACCGGGCCGGATCGATCGCGTCCCAGGTGACCGGCGCCTGGCGCTCGACGCCGTCCGTGTAGACCACGCGCACGGTGGCGGGGAGCTTCGGCCGCGTGCCCGCCGGGACGACGGTCGACCAACTCTCGATGCCCCCGAGCTTGAACACCGTGACGTGGGCCACGGCGTCGCGCCGGGTGCCCCTGACGTCGCCGCGGACGCGGTGGCGGCCGGCCTTGCGCGGGACCTTCTCCCAGCGCACCGGGAGCGCCCTGGTGGAGCCGTCCGCATAGACGGCCTGGACCCTGGCGGGCAGCGCGGGCCTCGCGCCGAGCGCGGCGCGGACGGCGACCGGGTCGAACCCGATCAGCTTCCTCCCGCCGGCGCTCGACTCGTGGACGGTCGTCGTCGCCGGCAGCAGGCCGGGCGAGGTGGCAGTGACGGTGATCGGGCCGGACTCATCGTCGGACTGGATGATCGCCAGCGCCTTGCCGTTGAACGCGCGCCGCGAGGACGCCTTGTAGTTCTCGGCGCTCTCCTGCCGGCCGTTGTCGAGCCCGACGAGCCTCCCGCCGACGACGTCGAACGAGATCCGGTTGGCTGCGCCCGGCACGAACACGCCGTCCTCGTCGACCACGTCGACGGTCACGAACGCCAGCGACCGGCCGTCGGCACGCACGACCTCGCGGTCCGGGGTCAGCCGCACCGTGTCCGGCGTACCGGCGGTCTCGAGCACGTCGCGCGCGACCACATCGCCGCCCTTGCGCGCCACCGCGACCAGCCGGCCCGGCGCGAACGGCACCTTCCACGTGAGATGCAGCTTGCCCGTGCTGCCGTTGGGGCTCGTGTAGCTGCCGCTCGGGAAGGTCTTGTCGTCACCGGTCGGCTCGGTCGTCTCGAGGTACTCCTTGCCGTACGTCGTGACCTTGTGGTCGTACCGCCGCACGCCGAGCGACTCCCCGTCGAGGAAGAGCTCGACCGTGTCGACGTTCGCGTACGCCCACACCTCGACCTCCTGGCCCGGCTCGTGGTCGGTCCAGTTCATCGGGACGAGGTGGACCATCGGCTTCCTCGTCCACTGGCTCTTGAAGATGTGGTACGTGTCCTTCGCGAAGCCCGCGGTGTCCATCGCACCGAAGAACGACGCCTTGACCGGGAACACGTCGTACGGCGTCGGCTCGCCGAGATAGTCGATACCCGACCACAGGAACTCGCCGAGGAAGAACTTGCGATCGCGGTCCTTCTTGAGGCCGTACTCGCTGCTCATCGTCCACGACGCGAGGTTGTTGTCGTAGGACGAGGTCGCCCGCTTGCCCGGCGTGTAGTTCTCGCCGGTGTTGAGCAGATGCGGATCCTGGTAGACGCCGCGCGACGACGTCTCCGACGACGACTCGGACTCGAACAGGAACTTGTCCGGGTATCGGGCGTGCAGCGCGTCGACCGACTTCGCCGTGTTGTAGTTCAGCCCGAGGCCGTCGAGCAGGCCGAGGATCTGGTCGGCGCCGGAGTCGGGCGCGGGCACGCTGCGGTACTTGTCCGAGCCGATCACGATCGGCCGTGTGGTGTCGATCGACCTGATGTCGTCGATCAGCCGCCGCGCGATCGGCAGGCCGACCTCGATCGAGGTCGAGTCCGGCACCTCGTTGCCGATCGACCACATGATCACGGCCGGCGAGTTCTTTGCGGCGTTGACCATCTCCTTGATGTCGGCGTCGCTGTTGGCGTCGAAGAAACGCCCATAGTCGAACTGCCGCTTCGGCGTGCGCCACGTGTCGAAGGCCTCGACCATCATCACGATGCCGAGCTCCTCGCAGACCTCGATCATCTCCGGCGAGGGCGGGTTGTGCGACGTGCGGAAGGCGTTCACGCCCATGCTCAGCATCAGCCGCATCTGCCGCTCGATCGCATCACGGTTGACGGCGGCGCCGAGCGCGCCGAGGTCATGGTGCAGGTCGACGCCCTGGATCTTGTGGTACTTGCCGTTGAGGAAGAAGCCCTCGTCGGCGTCGATCCGGAACCAGCGGATCCCGAACCGTGTGGTCGTCCTGTCGACCACCCTGCCGCGGACCCTGAGCTCGGTCTTGAGCGTGTAGAGGTACGGGTCCTCGATCGACCACAGGTGCGGGTCGTGGACGCGCAGGTCGCCGGAGCCCGTCCGCTTGGCCACGACCTTGCCGCGCCGGTCGAGCACCGTGCGCACGATCCGCACGGGGTCGTCGCCGTCGTTGACGACCGTCGTGTCGACGTGGACGTTCGCGTAGCCCGAGTCGATCGTGTCCTCGACGCCGGGCGTGGTGACGAACGTGCCGTGGCGAGCGACATGGACCGGATCGGTGACGACGAGGTGGACGTTGCGGTAGATGCCGCTCCCCGAGTACCAGCGGCTGCTCGGCTGCTGGTGCTGCACCTTGACGGCGAGCACGTTCTCGGTCACGCCGTCGGTGTGCGCGAGCGCGGTGAGGTCGACGGCGAAGCCGGTGTAGCCGTACGGGTGGCCGGCGACCTGCCGGCCGTTGAGGTAGATGATCGAGTCCATGTAGATGCCGTCGAACTCGACCGAGATCCGCTTGCCGGCCGCCGACGGCGGCAGCGTGAACGACTTGCGGTACCAGCCGAGCCCGCCCTGGAGGAAGCCGGTGTCCGCGGTCGTGCCGGTGCCGGGCCCGGTCGTCGGGTCGAGCTCGATGCTCCAGTCGTGAGGTACGTCGAGCGAGCGCCACGCCGAGTCGTCGTAGGCCGGGTCGGCGGCGTTCTCGTAGTCGCCGGTAGGGTCGGTGATGCCGGTGCGGTTGACGAGCACGAACCGCCAGTCGTCTCCGAAGTCGGAGCTGCGCGGCGGCGCGTCCGCCGCGGCGGCGGCCGGCCCGAGGCCGACCAGCACGGCGATGAGCACGACGAGACGGCCGATCCTGGACACGGCGTCGCTCCTCCCTCGATTACCACGCCGCCCCTGCGGCGCGGGCGCCGGTTATATACCCACAACCGATCGCTTTCAACTTCGAAAGTCATGCTTTCGAAGTCGTCAGGAGACTACGCGCACCTCGCACCCTCGCTTCCGCAGCGCCTCGACGACCGCCGGATCCGCCGACTCGCCGGTGATGACCATGTCGATCTGATCGACCGGGCATAGGTGGGCGAGCGCGACACGGCCGATCTTGCCGCCGTCGGCGAGCACGACGCGGCGTCCCGCGGCGGCCAGCATCCGCCGCTTCACCTCGGCCTCGGGGAGGTTCATGTTCGTGACGCCGCCGACGGGGTCGACCCCGTTGCAGCCGAGCAGCAGCGTGTGGACGTGGATCTTGTCGAGGATCAGCGTCGCCATCGGGTCGACGAGCGAATGCTGCAGATGGCGCAGTGTGCCGCCCAGCAGCACCACCGTGATCCGCGGATGGCCGCCCTCGAGCTCGAGCGCCGTCTTGAGCCCGTTCGTGAACACGGTGACGTTGCCGAGGTCGGCACGCGCGGTCAGCGCGCGCGCGGCCGCCGCGGTCGTCGTCCCGACGTCGACGAGCAGTGCCTCGCCGTCGCGCACGAGCTGCGCCGCGGCGTGCCCGATCGCCAGCTTCTCGTCGGCGAAGCTCGTCTCGCTCTCCTCGAACGGCCGCTCGCGCTCGGGCACCGTGCGCGGGATCGCACCGCCGTGGATGCGGTGGACCTCGCCGCGCGACGCCAGCGCGTCGAGGTCGCTGCGGATCGTGACCTCGGAGACCCCGAAGCGCTCGCTCAGCTCGCCCACGCGGATGAAGTCGTGCTGCTTGATCACGGCCAGCATCCGGTCGCGCCGCACGCTGGCGGCGGCGGGCGCGTCGCCGGCGCCGTTCGCGCCGGCGCGGTCCTCGGCGGCCATGGCGGCCGAGTGTAAGCGATCAGCCTGCGGGCAGGTCGGCGAGCGCGGCGATCAGGCGGTCGGTGGCCGCGCCGCCGCGCAGCGCCACGCGCACGTGGCGGTCGTCGCCCCACGCGGTGCCGGGCGTGACGTAGATCCGCCGGCCGGCGAGATGGCTCGCGATCGCCGCGCCGTCGTGCGCGGTCGAGCTCAGCCACACCAGGTGGCCGTGGCCGGCGGGGAACGAGAGCGGCGTCCCGCGCAGCCCGTCCGCGAGCCGGTCGCGCTCGCGCGCCGCCGCGGCACGGCGGCGCGTGACCACCGGCCCGCCCTCCTCGAGCGCCCACAGCATCGCCGCCTGGGCGGGCGAGGAGACGCCGGCGACCGGAGCGAGCTGCGCGAGCACCTCGGCGTCGTTGGCGACGGCGTAGCCGGCGCGGAAGCCGGCCATCGCGTGCGCCTTCGAGAACGAGCGCACGACGACCACGCGCTCGCGCGCGGCGAGCAATGCGGCGGCACCGTCGTCCGCCTCGTCCGGGCCGAACTCGGCGAGCGCGGCGTCGACCACCAGCCAGACCGCGTCGTCCAGCCGCACGGCCAGGTCACGGAGCGCGGCGGGCGAGACGGCGGCTCCCGTCGGGTCGTTCGGCGTGCACAGCACGACCGCGCGCGTGTCCGGGCCGGCGGAGGCCGCGAGCACGTCGAGGTCCGGCGCGCCGTCCGTCGTCAGCGGCACCGCGACGGGAGCGCCGCCGGCCTCGTGCACGAGCCGCGGCAGCGGGCCCCAGCCCGGCCAGGCGACGGCGACCTCGCCGTCGCCGGCGAGCGCGCGGAACGCGGCGTGCAGCAGCTCGCCGGCGCCGTGGCCGGGTGCGACCTGGTCGGTCGAGACGCCGTGACGGGCGGCGAGCGCCTCGTGCAGCGGCGTCGGGTCCGGGTACGCGTTGACCGCGCGGCGGAGCGCGTACGTGGCCGCGTTGACGGCCTCGGCGTCGGGCGGCTCGTGCCACGAGGGCGTCGCGAGGTCGAGCGGCGGCACCTCCGCGAGCGCGCGGTCGCGCTCGGCGTGGTGGCGCTCGAGCAGGTCGCGGCTGATCTCCTCCGGCGACAGCTCCTCGAACTGGCGGTAGTAGTCCAGGAAGCGCCGCATCAGACCATCGCGGGGTACGGCGAGGGCCCGGCGATGATCAGGAACCAGAAGGCGAACGAGAGCCCGGCGACGACCGCGGTCACCGCGAAGATCCGCACCAGCGCGCCGTCGCGCTGGTCGTGGCCGGCGGCGCGGCGCAGGATCCGCCAGACGCGGTCCAGCCGCGCGCACGCGGCCAGCGTGAGCATCAGCGTCGCGATCATGCCGGCGAAGGCGGCCGCGATGCCGGCGCTCACGGACCCGGTCAGGTAGTCGACCTGGGAGCCGACCCACAGCCACGCCAGCGGCTGCGGACCCCACAGCGTCAGGCAGGCCAGCGTCTCCAGCGCGAGCACGCCGGCGGCGAGCGCGCTGTCGGCCCGGCGGCGGCCCGGCCCGCCGCGCTCCGGGGCCCCGCGATAGTGGAGCGGTCCGGTGCCGGGCCGGCGGCCGATGAACAGGCCGCCGGTGTCGGTCGGGTCGTTGCGCGGCATCGGTGAAAGCGAGGATAGGGCGCGAAGCGCGGTGATACGCTGGCTCGCGTCGAGCCGATGGCAGCGATCGAGGAGATCCGGCACCCCGGGACCGCGACGATCGAGCGGGGGGCGGAGCGCGCGGCGCGCGCCACGCTGCGCGACCAGATCGCCCGGCTCGAGCGGGCGCTCGCGAACGTGATCACCGCCGCCTACCCGCGGCTCGACCCCGGTCCGTCGGTGTCGTCGCTGGCCGGCCCGCGGCTCCTCTCGCTCGGGGAGCTCGAACGCGTCCGCGACGCGCTCGCCGGCCGTCTGAGCGAGCTGCAGTCTGCCGCCGCCGCGCAGTCCGCGCGCCAGGCCGACGCTGCCCGCGAGCTCGAGCGGATGCTCGCCGACCCGCCCGCCCACAAGTGGCGGCGGCTGTCGAACGCCGACCTCGGCCTGCCCGGCTGCACGACCTACCACGTCCGCCCGCGCGCCGGGGTGCTCGGCATGCTCGCCGGGTGGTGGCAGGTCAAGATCTCCGGCGGTTGTCCGTAACGCGGCCCAAAGCCCCCTGGCACCCGTTCCCGCTGGTGGAGCTGTGCGTGCTCGCGGGCATCGTGCTGATCGTCCTCGGGCTGCTCAGCTTCGACACGGACCGCGGCCGCGCGATGCTGCTGTGCGGGATGGCGCTTGGCTCGCTCGGCGGCTTCGACACCGCCGCGCGCGAGCACTTCGCCGGATACAAGTCGCACTCGATGATGCTCGCGGGGGTTCCGGCGGTCGGGCTGGCGGCGATCCTCTACTTCGCCGGGGCCCCGTGGCCGGCGGTCGTCGCCGGAGCGCTGATCGCGTTCGCCGGCGGCATCCTGCTGCTCGCCCGCGCGTACGAGCGGCGCGCGGGGTGACCGGGGACTCCACTACGCTGCCCGCGGTGACCGAGCCCAAGCGCATGCAGCTCCGCGGGCTGCACCATCTCACGGCGATCTCGAGCGACCTCGAGCGCACGATCGCCTTCTACCGCGACCTGCTCGGGCTGGCGATCGTGCACGACGGCCCGTCCGACGACGACCCGACGACCCGCCACGTGTGGTTCGGCGCGCTCGACGGCGGGGCGGGCACGCTGCTCAGCTTCATGCAGTATCCGGACCTGCCGAAGGGCGTGGTGGGGACGGGGTCGACGCATCACTTCGCGCTCGTCGTGGACTCCGCCGAGGAACAGGAGGCGTGGCGCGACTACCTGCGCGGGCAGGGCGTCGAGTGCACCGACGTCTTCGATCGCGGGGCGTTCCGATCGATCTACATCCGCGATCCCGACGGGCACATCATCGAGATCGCGACCCGCGGCCCGGGCTTCACCGGCGCCGGCGAAGCGGCCGCGTAAGCGACCGCTCCGCCGGCGCGCGACGTCGCGCGCTCAGCGGCCCCAGGCCATCTCGCGAGCGGCGTAGACCGGATCGCCGGCCAGGCTCGCTGCAAGGGCCCTGCGCTGACGATCTGTCATCGAGCCGATGGTCTTGGTCTCCGATATGGGGATCGACGCCAAAAACCTACGGCAACGGGTCTGCCCCCAGCGATGTTGGCTCAGCAGCAGATCGCTGATCGTCATGCTCTCGGCCTCCCAGGGGCACGACAGCACTACGTCCGCTACGGGCGTTTCCCCCTCCGCCACTTGGCGTTTGAGCTCGGCACGTGCAAGCCGAACTCTGTTCGCCTGCGCAAGCGCCCGCATGTGCTGTGCGGCAGGGGCCGTCGCAGTTGCGTCCATGAAACCTCCCCGCATGGCAAAGCTCACCTTCTTGGCGAGCAGTCGCCACCTATTGAAATTGGCACCGACTGGCTTGGCATGCCGCGCGCAGAACGATTACGAGCAGCCGAGCCGCCGACCCCCCAGCGGCTCGCCAGAGTGCCCCTTCAGCCCGTCAATATCGATGTTCCCTCTCTCCATGTCCGGTGCGCGGCGCACCCGACCGAAGGGCTGAGGCTAGAGACCGACCGGGTGAATGGTCAACCGCCAGCACGCCGAAAATTCGCAAGAAGCGCCCGTTTTCTAGAGATCGAGAAATAACGCGCCGGAGCAGATTTTGTGCTACGCGCCCGAGGCCGGCGGGAGCGGGCCGTGCTCCGCCTCGAACGCCGACCGTACGCTCGCGAACGCCTCGAGTGCCCGGTCCAGCGTGGCGCGGTCGTGCGTCGCCATCACGCTTGTTCGCAGCAGTGCGCCGGCCGGCGGGACGGCCGGATGCAGGGCGACGTTGACGTACACGCCCGCGTCGTACAGGGCGCGCCAGAGCAGCACGGCCTTCCAGTCGTCGCCGACCACGACGGGCACGATCGGCGTGGTGACCCCGGATCCGTCGTCGAGCACCTCGAAGCCCAGCCCACGAAGGCCGTCGCGCAGGTAGCCCGCGTTGTCGAGCACGCGCGCGAACAGCGCCGGACCTTCGTCCGAGCGGACGATCCGCAGCGCCGCGAGCGCCGCGCCGACGGCCGCCGGCACCGCCGCGGCGGTGAACAGGAACGCTCGCGAGCTGATGCGCAGGAAGTCGATCACCTCGTGGGTGCCGGCGATGAAGCCGCCGCAGCTGGCCAGCGACTTGGAGAACGTGCCCATCCGCAGGTCGACGTCGGCCTCGACGCCGAACAGCTCGCTCGCACCGGCGCCGCGTGCGCCGAGCACGCCGGCCGCGTGCGCCTCGTCGACCATCAGCCGCGCGCCGTGCGCCTTGCAGAGCTCCACGATCCGCGGCAGGTCGGCGACGTCGCCCTCCATCGAGAAGACGCCGTCGACCACGACCAGCACACCGCCGCCGTCATCTTCCGCGCGACCGAGCATCTTCTCGAGCTTGTCGAGCCGCCCGTGCCGGAACGGGCGCAGCTTGGCGCGCGAGAGCAGGCAGCCGTCGAGGATCGAGGCGTGGTCGGCGGAGTCGGCGATCACGGTGTCGCCGGGGGCGAGGATCGTCCCGAGCGTGCCCACGTTGGCCTGGTGGCCGGTCGTGAAGACGATCGCCTCCTCGGTGCCCATCCACTCGGCCAACTCGCGCTCGAGCTCGAGGTGCAGGTCGATCGTGCCGTTCAGCAGCCGCGAGCCCGTGAGGCCGGTCCCGTAGCGCTCGAGCGCGTCGCGGGCGCCCTGCATGACGCGCTCGTCGCCGGTCAGCCCGAGGTAGTTGTTCGAGCCCAGCATGATCCGCTGGGCGCCCTCCATCTCGACCACCGGGCCGGCGTGCGACTCCAGGCGGCGGAAGTAGGGGAGCAGGTCGGCGTCGCGGGCGGCGCGCAGCTGCTCGGCGCGCTCGTGCCCACGGACCTTCGCGAAGACGTCGATGGCGGTCGGCATATAGGGTGCGGCCTCGTGTCGCTTGTAGTGCGTCCCGTGCGGGGGCGGCGGGACCTGCGGGAGTTCATCGACCTCCCGTACCGGCTGCACTCTACTTCTCCCGTTTGGGTGCCCCCACTGCGGCTCGAGCGCTACCTGTTTCTCAGCCGCCGCTTCAACGCGTTCTACACGCACGGCGACGCCCAGCTGTTCCTGGCCGAGCGAGATGGGCGCGTGGTGGGCCGGATCAGCGCCCACTACGACCAGGTGTTCAACGACCTCCACGGCAATCGCTGGGGCATGTTCGGCTTCCTCGAGATGGAGGACGACCCCGAGCTGGTGCCGGCCATGCTCGACGCCGCCGAGCGCTGGCTGCGCGACCACGGGCGCGACCACATGATCGGCCCGATGGACTTCACGATCAACGACGAGTCGGGCATCCAGATCGAGGGCTTCGAGCGCGAGCCGCTGATCAGGCAGCCCTCGCACCCGCCGTACTACCAGCGACGGTGCGAGGAGGCGGGTCTGGAGAAGGCGATCGACCTGTGGATGTGGGAGCTGCACATCTCGGACCGCTCGAAGATGCTGCCGGTCATCTTCAAGCTCGCCGACGAGCTCGAGCCGCGCCACGGGATCCGCATCCGCAAGATGTCACGGCGCAGCCTCCGCCGTGACCTGGACCGCTTCGCCGACGTCTACAACGCGGCGTGGAGCGAGAACTGGGGCTTCGTGCCGTACTCGAAGGCCGACCTGGACGCCTACGCGCAGGAGCTGCACCTGGTGTTCGACAAGAACTGGTTCATGGTCGCCGAGACCGCCGAGGGCGAGGCGGTGGCGGTGGCGGTCACGGTGCCCGACGTCAACCAGGTGCTCAAGCGCATGAAGGGCCGGCTGCTGCCGTTCGGCTGGTGGCATTACCTGCGCCGCCGCAGGATCATGGACCGCGTGCGGGTCGGCTTCCTCGGCGTCAAGCCGGAGTACCAGCACACCGGCGTCGCCGCCGCGATGTACGTCGAGCACTTCGACATGGCGACCGTCACGCCGCAGACGTGGGGGGAGATGGGCTGGATCCTCGAGACCAACACGAACATGAACCGCGCGATGGAGGCGATGGGCGGCCGGATCGTTCGGCGCTTCCGCA
Source organism: uncultured Solirubrobacteraceae bacterium (assembly GCA_963806395.1). Classification (GTDB taxonomy): domain Bacteria; phylum Actinomycetota; class Thermoleophilia; order Solirubrobacterales; family Solirubrobacteraceae; genus DASSUW01. Next base: position 182,445 of record CAWDYI010000004.1, read on the forward strand.
TCTACGAGCGCCCGTTGACTTCCAATTAGGACGGCCTAACAGGTACCGTTGGCGTATGCAGCGCTCGGAATATCTGAAGGCCTCTCCCCCCATGTTCGAGTCGAAGCTCCTCGACCGTTTCACGCGCGTGCACCCCGTCGTGCCCGTGCTCATCTACGCCCCGGTGATCATCGCCCTGCTCGTCCTCGCGGTCACGCGAGACGGCTGGTGGGACACCGCTGCCCTCGCCTGCGTCGGCTACTGCATCTGGACGCTGTTCGAATACTGGCTGCACCGGATCGTGTTCCACTTCGAGCCCGAGCAAGGGTTCGGTGCCCGGCTGCACTGGATGATCCACGGCGTCCACCACGACCATCCGAACGACCCGTTGCGGCTCGTGATGCCGCCGGCCGCCAGCATCCCGCTCGCGGTGGTCGTGGTCGGCTCGATCTTCGTCGCGGCCGGGTCGGTGCATGCGCCCGCGGTCGCGGGCGGCTTCCTCGCCGGCTACCTGATCTACGACGAGATCCACTACGCCCTGCACCACCACACGCCGTCGTCGCGACTCGGCAAGCGGTTGCGCGAGCTGCACATGCGCCATCACTTCCAGGACGACGACAAGGGCTTCGGGATCAGCGCGCCCTACTGGGACGTCGTGTTCAGGACCCTCCCCGAGCGTCACAACGAGACGGGCTGAACGCACCCGTCCGGGGAACGGTTCATGCTGTCGAGCCCGTGAGTCAGAGCGAGGAAGACGAAGGCGAAGTCGTCGACGGCCTGCCCGTGGTGGCGGAGCCGCATGCGATCGAACCGGCGCGGCCGCTGGTGCCCGCGCGGCAGGCGGCCGCCCTCGCGGCCACTGGATTCGTGGCGGGGGCGGCGACCGTCGCCGTGGTCCATCGCCGCCGTTCCGGCGCGGTGCGCCGCAAGCGCCGCAAGGGCGGCACGCTCGGTGAGATCGTCGCCTCGAACTCGTTCCTGGTCGACGTCCATCTGATCAAACGCGGTTGAGCACGGCCGTGGAGGTTCGTGAGGAGGTCCGGCCGCCCTGGCCGTTCCGCCTCGGTAGCGGGTCGATGGACGGGTTGACGCGCCGCCGCGGAGCGGCGCTTCAGCGGCTGATGCGGATCGACGGCGAGCCGGTGCTCGTGGGCATCGTCCAGCCGGCACGCGATCGCGTGCTGTTCGCCGCCCGCGCCGCGTCCGAGACGGCGGCGCGAGGGGGGATCGAGCGGATGCGCTTCGCCACCGGCGTCGACGACGACCTGCGGCCGTTCTACGACCGGTTCTCGGGCGACCCGGTGATCGGCCGCTCCGTGCGTGCCAACCGTGCCCTGCGCGTGCGCCGTCAGCCCGACCCGTGGGAGACGCTGGCGGCCGCGATCACCGAGCAGCTGATCGAGCTCGAGCGCGCGAAGGCGATCCAGCGGCGGCTGATCGCCGCGTTCGGCTACCGCTGCCCCGCCACCGGGATGCGCGACGCGCCGACGCCGACGGCGATCGCCGCCCAGGCGCCGGCCCGGCTGGTGTCGTTCGACCTCGCGCCCAAGCGCGCGATCGCGATGCGGCGCTGCGCCGAGGGCGTCGCGCACGGCCGGATCGACCTGTCCGCGCACGACTACCGGCGCCTGCTGGCGATCCGCGACATCGGCGCCTGGACGGTCGAGATGCTCGCGCTGCACGGCCAGGGCCGGATGGACGTCGTGCCCGCCGGCGACCTCGGCTTCCTGAAGATCGTCGGGCGTCTCGTCACCGGCAACCCGCGAGCGCGCGCCGACGAGGCCGAGGTGCGCGGGTTCTTCGAGCGCTACGGCGAGTGGAAGGGCCTCGCCGGTGCGCACCTCGTGCGGGCGGCTGCGTCCGGCCTCACTCCAGCCCGGCTGTCCGCGGATCGAGCCCCTCGCCGGGCAGGAACTCGTTGGTCAGCGGCGCCCGCTCGTCCTGCGGCCGCGTGAGCAGGCCGCTCGCGCGCATCCAGCGCTCGTAGGCGTTCCACTCCGCCGGGTCCTGGAAGCCGAACGGGCGCTTGTCGTCGCGCGGGAAGAAGACCGGCAGCGTGGCGCGCACGGCGGCGGTCTGGAGCCCGCGGTCGAGGCCGGGGTCGGCCTCCAGCAGCGCGTCGACGCCCGTGTCCGGGTCCTTCTTCACCAGCTCGTGGCCGCGCGCCGTGGCCTGGAGGAAGCGCCGCACCCGTGAGCCGCCGTTCTCGTCGAGCGTGTCGCGGCGGGACGCGAAGATCAGCTCGTTGTACGTCGGGACGCCGAGGTCCTCCATCCGCAGGATCTCCGGGTTGCGCTTGCGACGCTCGAGGTCGACGCCCTCGTAGTTCCAGAACGCGCCGAGCGTGGCGTCGACCTTCTTGGAGAGCATCGCCGGCACGAGGTTGAAGCCGACGTTGGTCTCCTTCGCGTCGTTCGCCGCCAGCCCGGCCGTCTCGAGGATCGTGCGCAGGTAGGCCGACTGGTAGGACAGGCCGGAGGTGCCGACGCGCTTGTCCGCGAGCTGCTCCGGGCGCGTGATCGCGCGGTCGCCGAGCGACATCAGGGACGTCAGCGGGGTCTGCACGAGCGCTCCGACGGCGACCAGGTCGGCGCCCTTGTCGCGTGCCAGCAGCAGCTCCGGCTCGTAGGAGATCACCAGGTCGGCGCGGCCCGCCTGGAGGAGCTTGAGCGGCGCGGCTGCGTCGGGCGGCGTGAGGATCTCGACGTCGAGCCCGGCTCGCTCGTACTCGCCGCTCGCCTTCGCTGCGTAGATCCCGGCGTGGTCGGCGTTCGGGAAGTAGTCGAGCATCAGCGTGAACGGCTCGGTCTTCCCCGAGCTGGGGCCGGCCGGCTCGGCCTTCTCCCCGCAGCCGGCGACGGCGAGTCCGAGCACGAGTACGCACAGTGCGATGCAGCGGGTCATGGTCCTCCGGGATGGGATCGAGGCGTCCAGTCGACGACGCGCCGCTCGAGCAGCGCGAAGGTGCCGTAGAGCGCGACGGCGAGCAGGAACAGAAGCAGTGTGGCGGCGAACGCGCGCGCGGTCTCGAGCTGCCCGTTGGCGGTCAGCAGCGCGTGGCCGAGCCCGGAATCGGATCCCGACCACTCGGCGAAGACGGCGCCGATCACCGCCACCGCGGCGGCGACCTTGATGCCGGTGAACGTCGCCGGCAGCGCGCTCGGGATCTCCAGCATGCGCAGCGTCTGCCAGCGCGTCGCGTCCAGCGAGCGCAGCAGCTTGCGGGCGTCGGCGTCGGTGTCGCGCAGCCCGTCGTAGAGGTTGATGGCGACCGGGAAGAAGCACACGAGCGCGACCAGCAGCACCTTCGGCGCGAGCCCGAACCCGAGCACGAGCACGACCAGCGGCGCGATCACCGGGACCGGGATCGCCTGCGAGCCGATCACGAGCGGGCGCAGCGCACGCCGCGCGGCCGGCGAGACGTGCATCGCCACCGCCAGCGCGGCGCCTGCCGCGATCGCGGCGGCGAGGCCGAGCACGACCTCCCACGTCGTGGTCGCGAGGTCGGGGGCGAGCAGGTCGCGGTCGGTCCACAGCGCCTCGGCGATCTGGGTCGGGGCGGGGAGCAGCAGCTCGTCGACCCAGCCCAGGCGCACGATCGCCTCCCAGCCCGCGAGGCCCGCGAGCAGGATCAGGGCGGCGGTCACGTGTCGGCTCCCAGCGCGCGCAGCGCGGTCTCGCGCAGCGCGACGACGTCGGCGTCGGTGCGATGGCGCGGCCGCGCGATCGGGACCTCGAGCGTGGCCACGGCGCGGCCGGGTCGCGGCGAGAGCAGCACGATCCGGTCGGCGAGCAGCACCGCCTCCTCGACGTCGTGCGTGACCAGCAGGACCGTTCGCGGCTCGCGCGCCAGCGCGTCGCCGAGCCAGCGCTGCATCTGGCCGCGGGTGAGCGCGTCGAGCGCCCCGAACGGCTCGTCCAGGCACAGCACGGGGCGGCCGGCGAGCAGGGTGCGCAGGAACGCCACGCGCTGGCGCATGCCGCCGGAGAGCTCGCGCGGGCGGGAGCGCTCGAACCCCTCGAGCCCGAACGCGGCGAAGTGCTCGTGGGCCGCGGCGCGCGCGGCCGCCTTCGGCGTGCCGGCGACGCGCAGCGACAGCGCGGCGTTGTCGAGCGCGGACAGCCATGGCAGGAGGCCGTCGCGCTGCGGCATCAGCGCCGCGGGCGCCGCCTCGACGGTGCCGGCGTCTGGCGCCGTGAGGCCGCACACGAGCTCGAGCAGGGTCGACTTGCCGCAGCCGCTCGGCCCGACCACGGCGACGACCTCGCGCGGCGCCGCGCGCAGGGACACGCCGTCGAGCGCCTTCACAGGCCCGAACGACTTCTCAACCCCGGCGACCATGACGCCACCGGAAACGTCACGAGGCTCCACGCCGGGAGCCTCGACCTCGGTCTGCATCGCTCCCTCCGCGGGCATTACCCCACAGGTTCGAAGGGTCAGCGCCGCACGGTGGGCGCTATCTCAGCCGGCCTGCCGCCAGCCCCCCTGGTTTTCACTCCTCCTCAGCCTACTAGCCACTCGACACGCATGGCGCTTTTTCGTCGATATGCGACGAAAACGCGCCACGGACCGTGAGCAGCCCCGATGTCTCACCTCCCCACCCAGCGCAGTTGACGTTCACGCGCGCCGGCGGTCGCGAAATGCCCGATCGAGGTTCGCGATCGTCTGTCGCATCGCCCGCCCGATCGCCCGGCGGACGAGCAGGCGGTCGTACGGCCCGCGCAGGCCGCGGCGCGGCTCGTACTCGACCGCGATCCGGTAGTGGAACCCGTCGCCGGACTGTGCGAAGTGCCGTTCGTGGCGCACCGCGGGGAGGCCGGGCTGAACGCTCGTGTACTCGACCAGGCGATTGGGCTCGACACGGCCGAGCGTCATCTCCAGCGGCACGGCTCGCCCGAGCAGGCGCAGGACGATCCGCGCCACGTCGCCGGGCTCGCGCCACCGCGTCTCCGGTTCGACGCGCACGAGCCCGGGCCAGTACTCCGGCCAGCGCTCCGGGTCGGTGATGTAGTCGAAGCCGGCCTGCAGCGGGACGTCGAAGCGATGCTCGGCCTCGACCCTCGTCATCCGGCCGCCGTGGCCACGTTGCGATTCGAGCGGAACAGGTTGTCCGGATCGTACCGGCGCTTGATCTCGCTGAGGCGGTCGAAGTTCGCGCCGTACGTCGCCCGGATCCGCTCGTCGCCCTCGTCCGCGGTCTGGAAGTTGACGTAGTTGCCGCCGGTCGAGAACGGCCGGAACCGCTCCCACGCGGCGCGGATCCACGCGCGGTACGCGTCGCTGTCCGGATCGCCGGGGTCCCACATGCCGATCGCGCCGCAGGCGTAGCGGGCGTCACGGTTGCCGACGGCGCCGTCGTCCGCGTCGCGGTCGTTCAGGACCCCGCCGACCTGGAGGATGCCCATCTCCGCCTCGGGGATCGGGCACTCGGCGGACAGGTCGCGGAAGGTCGCCAGCAGCCCGTCGCTGAGCTCGGCCGCGTACTCGGTGCGCCAGTAGTAGTGCCGGCCCTTCGGCTCGGTGTCGTCGAGATAGGACTGCAGCTCGGTGTAGGGCTGCTCGTGCAGGAGGTCGAAGACCGGGTCGCCGAGCGCGCGGATCGGGGCGAGCGCGGCGTCGGCGTCGCCCGGGTCGCCGCTGAAGCAGACGGTCATCGCGCAGATCCGCCGGCCGTGCCACTCGGGCGGCACGAACGGAGCCGCCGGGGCGCGGAAGTTGATCAGGAACGCGGTCAGCTCGAGCGGGCCGTCGGTGGTGAAGGCCCGGTACGCGCGCAGGACCTCGTCCGCGCGCTCGAACGGCCACGCGATCAGCCCGCCGAAGACGGTCGGGCCGACGTCGTGCAGGCGGAACGTGAACGACGTGACGACGCCGACGTTGGCGCCCGCGCCCCGCACCGCCCAGAACAGGTCCGCGTTCTCGTCGCGGCTCGCAGTCCGGACGCTGCCGTCGGCCGTGACGATCTCGACCTCGAGCAGGTTGTCGACGGTCCAGCCGAACCGGCGGGTCAGGTAGCCGAGGCCGCCGCCGAGCGTCAGTCCCGCGACGCCGACGTCGGAGAAGAAGCCGAGCGGCGTCGCGAGGCCGTGGCGCTGGGTCTCGCGATCCATGTCGCCGAGCCGGCACCCCGGCTCGACCGTGGCGGTGCGGGCGACAGGGTCGACGACGACCGCGCGCAGTCGCGACATGTCGATCGTGACGCCGCCGTCGGCCAGCGCCGTGCCCGCGATGTTGTGGCCGCCGCCGCGCACGGACACCGCCAGGTCATGGTCGCGGGCGTACTCGACGGCGCCGACGACGTCGTCCGTCGCGGAGGGCTGGACGACGACCGCAGGCGTCTTGGCGATCATCCCGTTCCACAGCACCGTCGCCTCGTCGAAGCCGGCGCCGCCGGGGAGCAGCAGCGGCCCGTCCAGCCGCTCGCGCAGCTCCTCGGCCTCCAGCGCCCGCACCAGCGCCTCGGGCCGCTCGACCGGCGGGTCGTCGGCGCAGGCGTCGATCACGTGCAGCGGCCAGCCGTGACGCGCGCTCGCGGCCTCGGCGAGGGCCAGCGGCGTGGCGCTGTCCTCGCGGCCCCAGACCAGTGCGACCGGGACGGCGATGCGGTCGAGCTCGTCCGGCGCGATCGCGGCCAGCCCGAACTCCTGCATCAGCGAGCTCGGGTGCCGTGCGCGGTCGACGTTGTAGGCCCGGAACGGCTCCCAGCGATCGCCCATGCGCTCGCGGACCCCGTCGAGGTCGAACGCGCAGTGCTCCCACAGCTCGTCATGCGTCGTCGCGTCCGGCCGCGCGAGGAACTCGTGGAGCGCCGCTCCGAAGGCGGGCGCGGGGTCGAACGCGGCAAGGCCGAGCGTGTCGACGAGTACGAGCCGGCGGAGCCGGTCGCCGTCGGCGGCAGCGAACCGCGCCGCGATCGCGCCGCCCAGCGCGTGACCCACCAGCACCGGCGGCGACGAGCACGTGCGCTCGATCAGCTCGCCGAGCCATCCGAGCGTGTCGGAGGTGGCGTCCGACGCGCCGTGGCCGGGCAGGTCGGGCGCGATCAGGCGATGCGACTCCACCAGGCCGGGGATCGCCCCCATCCAGTGCGCGGCGTTCGCTCCGGGCCCGTGGAGCACGATCATCGGAGGGCCGTCTCCACCCTCGAGCACGGTGGTCGAGCCGCCGGCGAGGTCGAGCCGCCGCTCGGCGACGGGAAGGCCGGTCAGGAGTACTTGGCGAGCGCTGTCGACGCGGGATTCGAGCATGCCCGCGACACTAGGAATGCGCGGGCCGCGCAGCTTCGGTGGAACCACCCAACCTGCGCAGGCACCGGGTGTGGGTAGTTGTGCTCACACGAGCTCGTGCCGGTACGCGTAGGCGGTCGCTGCGCTGCGCGAGGACGTGCCGAGCTTGGAGAAGATGTTGCTCACGTGGCGGTCCACCGTCCGCTCGCTGAGGACCAGTGCGGCGGCGATCGCCCGGTTGGTCTCGCCAGCGGCGACCAGGCGCAGCACCTGCAGCTCGCGCGGCGTCAGCCCGTGCGTGCCGGCGGTCGCGGCGCCGGCGGACAGCGCATCGAGGCGGGCGACGTCCGGCGCCGCCCGCAGCTCGGTGAACACCTCACGGGCCGCCCCGAGCTCGAGCGCGGCCGAGTCCTCGTCGCCGAGCGCACGGCACGCCATCCCCACCAGCACGCGTGCGCGCGCCGCCTCGTAGGGCGCCTGGAGCTGCTGCCACACCGCGCCGGCGCGCCGGAGTGCGACGAGCGCGCCGCCGGCGTCGCCGGCGTCGAGGTCGACCGCTCCGCGGGCGTGTGCGACGAGCGCGTCGAGCATCCCGCTCTCCAGGCCGGACGCGAGCTGCTCGAGCTCGCCGCACGCGCTGCGCGCCGCGTCCGCATCCCCGACGGCGAGCATGATCTCGACATAGGCCGGCAGCAGCCGCACGCGGGCGAGCCGCTCGGTCGTCTCGGCGGCGACGCGACGGATCGCGGCCGCCGCGGCGTCGGCGTTGCCCTGGGCGAGCCGCAGCAGAGCGAGGCCGGGCTGCGGCTCGGTCCCGCACCGGCTCGCATCGCGGTAGGTCTCCTCGGCCCGGGCGAACTCGCCCTGGAGGCGATGCAGCTCGGCCTGCCGGTAGAACGCCTGGCCGGCCGCCCGGCTCATCGGCACGGCCGGCCGCCCGCCGGCGCGCCGTGCCTCTCGCAGCGCGTCCTCCCATGCGCCGTGGAGCTGCATGATCTCGGCGCGGTGCACAAGGCACCGGCCGGTGAACGCCGCCATGTCGGGCTGCTCCTCGCACCACCGGGTGAGGGCTGCGGTCCACTCCTGCGCGCGCCGCAGCGCGTAGACCTCCCGGCAGCCGTCGATCACGCTGCAATACATCAGCCCGGTCACGATCGGCGAGAGCTCGTCGGAGACGACCGCGACCATCATCTCGTCCAGCAGCGCCAGGCCCTCGCCGACCTGCCCCTGCGCGGCCAGCGCGTTCCCCTGCGAATGCATCGCGATCGCGAGCAGGTCGGCGTCGCCGAACCGCTCGGCGATCTCCGCCGCGGCCGTCGCGACGGCGTAGGCCGCCTGGTAGTCGCCGGCGATCTCGTGCGTTGCCACGACCGGGATCAGAAGGTAGCCGCGCTCGACGCAGTCGCGATCGTCGCGGTCGAGCAGTCGCTGCCCGCGGCCGAGCCATCCGGTCGCGCGTCCTGCCTCGCCGCGCAACATCAGCGTGAGGCTCAGCCAGAACGCGCAGCGCACCGCGCGTAGCGGCTCACCAGCGTCGAGGTACGCCTGGTGGGCGCGCTCGAGGGCGGCGTGATGCGCGTCGTCGTGGCCGAGCATGTAGGCGGCCGTCGCCAGCCGCTCGCAGTCCTCGGCACCCAGCGGCGACGCCTCGTCGGCGAGCGACAGCAGCCGATGGGCGTCGCTCCACGCCCGCGCCGCATAGGAGTCCCGTGCGCGCTCGAGATCGTCGATGGCGCGAGCCTACTGCGTGCCGCCGCGCTCGATCCGCGCCTCGTACGCGGCGCGCTGCTCGGGCGTCGTCTGCGCGGTCGCGCGCTCGGCGCCGGCCGCGCGCAGCAGCGCCTCGCGGGCGCGGCGGGGGAGCAGCGCGCTCATCGCCGACAGGCCTGCGAAGGAGCGCGGGACGTAGACGTCGAAGCGCGGGCGCTCGACGGCGGCGACGATCGCCCGCGCGACCTGTTCCGGGGTGAGCACGACCGAGCCCTTGCCGGTGCCGGCCGCCAGCTCGGTGCGCACGATGCCGGGCATCACGACCGACAGCTCGACGCCGGTCCCGCGCAGCTCGCCGCGCACCGACTCGGACAGGCCGAGCACGGCGTGCTTGGTTGCCGCATAGACGGCCTCGCGCGGCACGCCGATCTTCGCGGCCGCCGACGCGACGTTCACGACATGGCCGGAGCCGCGCGCGAGCATGGCCGGCAGCACGAGCTTCATACCGAGGATCACGCCGTGCACGTTCACGTCGAACTGGCGTCGCGTCCAGGCGTCGTCCTCCTCGACGAACGGGCCCAGGTGCATCACGCCGGCGTTGTTGACGAGCACGTCGACCGGGCCGAGCCGCTCGCCGACGGCGGCCAGGAACGCGGCGAACGAGTCTCGGCTGGTGACGTCGAGCACGGCACCGAGCTCGCCGCCGGCCGCCGTGGCCAGGTCACCGTCGAGGTCGCCGACCGCCACGCGCGCGCCGCGGGCGGCGAGCGCGCGAGCCGTCGCGAGGCCGATCCCGCGCCCGCCTCCGGTCACGGCGACGATGCGTCCTGTGAGCTCGGTCACGCAGCCGGACTGTACCGTCATGGCAGGTATGGACTGGGAAGCCGAAGGACTCCTGGAGGGTCTCGAGGACGACACCTCGCGGGCTGCCCGCCGCGCGCTGCTCGACAAGCTGCACGCCGAGGGCGTCTCGCTCGAGGACCTGCGGCGCGCGGTCGCCGAGGAGCGGCTCGCGCTCGTGCCCGTCGAGCGGCTGCTGAGCTCCGAGCCCCGCTACACGGCGCGCGAGATCGCCGAGGAGACCGGGCTCGACCTCGACTTCTTCCAGGCCCACCGGCGCGCACTGGGTCTCGCCGTGCCCGGGCCGGATGAACGCGTCTACGGCGAGCCCGACCTCGAGGGCGCGCGGATGGGGCGCCAGTACCGCCAGGCCGGGTTCCCCGACGACGAGGCGATGGAGGTCCAGCGGGTCCTCGGCCGCGGGATGGCCCGCTACGCCGAGGCGGTGCGCACGCTCGTCGGCCAGGCGCTGCTGGAGCCGGGGACCGACGAATTCGCGCTGGCCGGGCGGCTGGAGGAGGTGTCGGGCGCGCTGCTCCCGCTCGCGGGACCGTGGCTCGAGCACGTCTTCGCCCTGCACATGCGCGAGGTGCTGCGCCAGGACGTCGTGACCGCCGAGCAGATGGCGACCGGCCAGCTCGGGGCGGGGCGCGACTACGCGATCGCGTTCGCCGATCTCGTCGGCTTCACCGAGCTCGGCGAGACGATCCCCGGCGAGGAGCTCGGCAGCGTCGCCGGGCGCCTGTCGCGTCTGGCCGAGGAGGTCGTCGACCCGCCGGCCAAGATCGTCAAGGAGATCGGCGACGCCGTCATGCTCGTGGCGCCCGAGCCGGCGCAGCTCGTCGAGTCGACGCTGCGGCTCGTCGAGGGCACCGCCGGCGAGGAGGGCTTCCCGGCGATCCGCGCCGGGATCGCCTACGGCCAGGTGGTGAACCGGTGGGGCGACTGGTACGGCTCGACGGTCAACGTCGCGAGCCGCCTGACGACGCGCGCCCGGCCCGCGTCGGTGCTCGCGACCGAGGCGGTTCGGGACGCGGCGAGCAGCGGCTACGAGTGGTCGTTCGCGGGCGACAAGCGGCTGAAAGGGCTCTCCTCGGCGCTGCGCACCTACCGCGTGCGCCGCTCGGAGGACTGACGGCAGGGTTTTGGCAAGGTCGCGGGCGGACGCTCGCGGCATGACTCCCTTCCGCGTCACCCTCACGGTCCTGGTCCTTCTCGCACTGGGCGGTGGTGCCACGATTGCGGCCGGCAACGGCGGGCACGAAAGCCGCGGCGGCTACGAGGTGTGGACCGTCGACCAGTCCAACAGCGCGGGCAAGGCGAGCGGCGGGACCGTCTACATCTACAGCGGCCGCGGGCTGGAGCGCTCCGGCGGCGGGGCCGTTCCGCAGCGGATCGACCTCGGCGGCGCCGCCGAGGACCTCTGCGTGCGGGCGACCGGCACCGCTCCCGTGCGACCGCACATGCTGTTCTTCAACCGGGCGCGCACCCACGCGGTGCTGTCGTACGTCGCGACGGGCCACGTGCTCTTCCTCGACGCGGCGAAGCGCAGGCCGCTGGCCTGCATCGACGTCGGCGTCCAGGCGCATGCGGCCGTCGCGGCGCCCGACGAGTCCTACGTCGTCGTCAGCAACCAGAACGGCAAGCTGCTCCAGCGGATCCGGACCGACTACCGCCGCAACCGGTTCACCCTCGACGCGGCCGCCACGCTCGACCTCGCCACCGGCACGACGCCGAGCGGCGCGCCGCGCCAGGACCCGGCGCTGCGGCCCGACAACGCGCCGATCTGCCCGCTGATCGAGTCCACCAGTCGCTTCAGCTTCGTCACGCTGCGGGGCGGCGGGCTGTTCGTGGTCGACAACCGCTCGACCCCGATGCGGATCGTCGCCGAGTACGACAAGGAGGCGATCCACGGCAACGGCTGCGGCGGGCTGGAGACGGGCGGGAGGATGTACGTCAACTCGGGCGGCGGGACCGCCACGAACATGAGCGAGTTCGACGTCTACTCGTTCCCCCTGGGGAAGTTCTCCAAGCGGCCGAGCCCGCCGAACACACCGGCGCGGAAGCTCGTGCTGAGCCAGGACGAGCGCGAGCACACCGACACGCATGGCGCGACGCTGGCCCGTCGCGGCCGCTACCTGTGGGTCGCCGACAGGATGGGCAACCGGATCGTCGTGATCGACACCCGGACCGACCGGCTCGCGAGCGAGATCGCGCTTCCCGGCCCGTTGTCCACCGACCCGTCGCCCGACCTGATGGACACGTCGCCGAAGGGCGATCGCGTGTACGTCTCACTGCGCGGATCGATCCCGCTCTCGGGCGACCCGCACGCGTCGACGGGGAACACGCCCGGCCTGTGCGTCCTGAAGGTAAAGGACGGCGGCCGCACGGGCGAGATCGAGTCGATCGCGCGGATCGCGAACGTCGACCCCGCCGGGATCGACCGTGCCGACCCGCACGCCCTGCGTGTCAGGCGACTCAGCGCCAGGTGGGGCGGGTGAGCGCCTTCACGAAGTCCTCGAGCTGGCGGGTCGTCCAGCACTCGTAGGCCTCACAGAAGCGCTCGTAGGTGGCGATCACCGAGTCGCCGTAGTTCCAGTACAGCCGCGGCTCGGGGTTCAGCCAGAGCGTACGGCCGGCATGCGCCGCGATCTGCGCGAAGACGTCCGCGCGCGGGTCGCGGCCGTTGGTGCGCGCGTCGCCGAGCACGATCACGGTCGCGCGCGGATGCAGGTCGTCCTCCACCTGCACGAGGAACTCGTTCCACACGCGGCCGTAGTCGGTGTAGCCCGAGACGTCGGCGACGCCGGCGTCCTTGGAGATCGCCTCCGAAGCGGCGCGGAACGAGCGCTCACGGGCGAACACGTCGGTGACCTCGGAGATCCGCTCGACGAACACGAACGAGCGCATCTTGCGGAACGCGTCGTGCAGCGCGTGGAGCACGCTGAGGAAGAACACGGAGGCGCTCGTGACCGACGTCGAGACGTCGCACAGCACGTACAGCTCGGGCCGGCGCGGGCGGCGCGGGCGGTACTTCAGCACCACGGGCACGCCGCCGGTCTGCAGCGACGCGCGCATCGTGCGGCGGACGTCGACGTGCGCATGGCGCTTGCGCCCGCGCATCTCCTGTCCCTGGGTCGCCAGCCGGCGCTTGAGCTGGGCGACCACGCGGTGCACGGCGGCGAGGTCCTGAAGCGGGCCGGTCGGCAGCGCGCGGTCGAGCTCGGTCAGCGGCCGCGACGGCGGGAGCGACTGCGTGCGCTCGATCTGCGCGCGCTCGAGCTCACGCCGCAGGTGCTGCTCGAAGCGGCGGATCTGCTCGCGCGTCAATCTGTCCCCGCCCACCCCGGGCTCCTGCTCGACCCCCTGCACCGGGCCGCCGGGCTCGGCGCGCAGGCCGAGCGCGCGCCGGATCCGCTGCACGTCGACGCCGAGCACGCCGGAGCCCTCGCCGCGCCGACCGAAGGCGGCGATCGCCAGTCGCGCCAGATCGCGCATCGCGGCGTCGTCGCCGTCGCGGATCGCCTGCAGCAGCTGCTCGCGAAGGTTGTCGAGCTCGATCCGGTCGCCGCCCGTGATGCCGTCCTCGTCGCCGGTCTGCATCCCGCCCTCGCGCACGCCCTGGCGGATCGCCTCCGCCTCGGTCGCGCGGAAGAAGAAGCGGTCGAACACGAGGTCGAAGATGCGCCGGTCCTCGGGCGACTTGGCGAGCGTGGCGGCGAGCGTGCCGCGGAAGGACGCCGCCTCGGTCCACGGGACCTCGGCGAGTGCGGCGAACGCGTCGTTGAGCTCGGACGTGCCGATCGCGACGCCCTCGGCGCGCAGCGCCTCTCCGAGCTCGACGACGCGCGCGTCGAAGCCCGTGGTCACGACGCGGCGGGCGCGCCGAGCCGCACGCCGACGCGCTCGGCGACCGTGTCGAGATCGGTGCGGTGCTTGACGATGATCGACATCGTCTCGCGGAAGATCTCCGGCGTGATGTCGTCGGCGCCGAGCAGCAGGAGCGCGCGCGCCCAGTCGATCGACTCCGCGATCGACGGAGGCTTCTTGAGGTCGAGGTCGCGGACCTGCTGGATGATGCTGACGAGCTTCTCCGCCACGGTGTCGGCGAGCTCGGGCGCGTGCAGGCGCACGATCTCGAGCTCGTGCTCGGTGCTCGGGTAGTCGAGCCACAGGTACAGGCAGCGGCGCTTGAGCGCCTCGGTCAGCTCGCGCGTGTTGTTCGACGTGAGCAGGACGACCGGGTGCGTGCGGGCCTCGATCCGGCCGAGCTCCGGGATCGAGATCTGGAAGTCCGACAGCAGCTCGAGCAGCATCGCCTCGAACTCCTGGTCGGTCTTGTCGATCTCGTCGATCAGCAGCACGACCGGCTCCTCGGAGGCGATCGCCTGCATCAGCGGGCGGCTGAGCAGGAACTCCTCGCCGAAGATGTCGTCCTGGACGGCGTCCCAGCCGGTGCCGTCGGCCTCGGCCTGGATGCGCAGGAGCTGCTTGCGGTAGTTCCACTCGTACAGCGCCTTGGCCTCGTCGAGGCCTTCGTAGCACTGCAGCCGCACGAGCTTGCGGTCGAGATAGCGCGACAGCGCCTTCGCGAGCTCGGTCTTGCCGACGCCCGCCGGGCCTTCGACGAGCACCGGCTTGCCCAGCCGCGCCGCGAGGTAGCTCACGAGCGCCGTCGACCCGCCGGGCAGATAGCCGGCGGCGCGCAGGCCGGCGGTGACCTCGTCGACCGATGCAGGGAGGGCGCTCATCGCGCCCCAGTCTAGGTGGGTGCTACGTGGGTGCGATCACCGAGTTGCCCGCGAAGCGGACGCGTGTGCGCCCGCTGCGGGCCCTGAGCCGCGCGACGTACGTGCAGCGCCGCGTCAAGGAGACCGTCCGGCGCACGCGACCCACCCGCACGGTGACGTTCCCGCGGCAGCCGAGCGAGCGCTCGACGGCGGCGGGGAGCGCGAGCCGCCCGGTCACCCGCACGCGGCGGCCGCTCCTTCGCACCTTGCGCGTGACGGTCGCGGTGAAGCGGTTCACGCGCACACGCACGATCGCGAGCGACGAGAGGCCGCCCGCGTCGACGGCGCTCGCGAGCAGCGTGGCGCGCCCGACGTCCTCGCCCGTCGGCCTCCACGTGCACGCGTACGGCGCCGCGCGCAGGACGCAGATCGTGCCGTCGTCGTCGAAGACGCTGACGACCGGGGCGCCGCGGTCGTCGAACACGTCGAGCTCGATCCGGAAGACGGGCCCGATGCCCGTGCCGGCGAACGGCGTCTTGAAGCGCACGACCGGCGGCTTCGGGCTCGGCGACGGGTTCGGCGGGGTCGGTGGCTTCGGACAGCCGCTGGGCGTGGCGCCGAACTCGGCGGGGCACGTGTCGCACGCGTTGCCGACGCCGTCGCCGTCGCCGTCCTCCTGGCCCGGGTTCAGGATGAAGCGGCAGTTGTCCTGCGTCGTGTCGCCGAAGCCGTCGCCGTCGGCATCGGGCTCGATGGTGGCGTTGACGAGGACCTCGTCCGTCCCCGCACCGGTCGGAGCGAGCGCCGTTGCGCCGAGCGGCGGCGCCCATGTGTCCAGCGTGGCGCCAGTGCCCGGAGCGACGAAGGACCCAACACCCGTCGTGCAGCACTCGATCGCGATGTAGTCGCCGGCAGCGATCGGGATGCGGGTGGCATACGGTGTCCTCGCGTTCGGTGGCGGCGTCACCTGCGCGGAGCGCCCGACCTCGGACCCCGGCTGTGCTCCCGGGCCGGCGGGCCGCCGCACGACCTGCAGCGATACCGGCGTCACGTTCGCACCGGCGCGGATCTCCCATCGCGTCACGACGCCGGCGTCCGGCGCGGTCACCGGCTGGCCGGGGATCAGGGTGGGGGAGAGCGTGCAGCCGGCCGGCTGACAGTCCGGGGTGTCGCCGGGCATGGCCGCAAGCGTGCTGCCGATCGTCACGTCCGCGCGCGCCCCCGGCGCGACCGCGAGCGCGATCAGCGCGCATGCGATCACGACCGGCCCTCTCATCATCACGCTGACCTTAACCCAGCCGGCCGCCACCGGCTAGGGTCGCCGGTGCCGTGGTCGCCGCCTTCGAGCCCTCGCCGCTCCCGTTCATCGCGCTGATGGGGCTCGGCTTCGTGGTCGGCGTCGCAGGGCATATCTACAAGTCGCGCACGGCGATCGTGACCGGCATCGGGATGATCTTCGTCGCGACGCTGCTGCTGCCGCTGGGGCTC
>CAWDYI010000005.1:0-319023 GCA_963806395.1 uncultured Solirubrobacteraceae bacterium
CGCTCAGCGGCACCTGAGCACGCGGCGCACAAGGTCGTGCCAGCCGGCCGCGATGCGGTCCTCCGGCATCTCGCGGACGGTGCGCAGGTAGTTCACGTGCTCGGCGCCGAGTGCTGCCAGCAGCATGTCGGCGATGTACTCCCAGTCGCAGCTGGAATCGGCCTCGCGCACGAGCATCGCGACGTGGGCGCGGTAGACGCCGTAGGGCGCGGCCTTGTAGCGGGCGCCCTGCGCCTCGGCGATCGTGATCAGGTCGCCGTGATCGGCCAGGTGCCGGAACAGGCGCTCCCCGAACGCGGTCAAGCGCTCGATCGGAGGCGCACCTGGGCCGAGCGGGGCCGGCCCGCGGATGAACTCCTCCTGGAAGCGGCGCTCGCGCTCGCTCAGCACGGCCTGCGCCAGCCCGGCACGGTCGCCGAAGCGCCGGAACAGCGTGCCCTTGCCGACGCCCGCGGCCGCCGCGACGGCGTCCATCGAGACCGAGCACGGGCCGTGCTCGGCGAACAGCCGCTCGGCCGCGGCAAGGACCTTGCCGCGGTTGCGGACCGCGTCCGCACGCTCGGGCGGATCCTCGTTGAGGACGGGCAAATCTGCCATCTGGCTGTCGAACGTAACGGACATCGTCCCTCTATTGTACAACCGGACCGCGGTCCGATTATTGTGCTACAGTGGCGACATCACGCAAACGGACTACGGTCCGGAAGGGGAACAACCAAATGTCTGCCACTGCAATCACCACGATTCCTGCGGGGACCTACGCCAACGACGGCGTCCACTCCACCGCCGCCTTCGCCGTCAAGCACATGCTGGCCACGTTCCGCGGCAGCTTCGACCGCTTCGACGCGGAGCTGACCGTCGATGACGACGGCCGCGCGCGCCTCGTCGGCACCGTGCCGGTCGACACCGTCTCGGTCAAGGACGAGAATCTCGTCGCGCACCTCCAGTCGCCGGAGTTCTTCGACGCCGAGCAGCACCCGGAGATCCGCTTCGAGTCGACCGAGATCGAGCTCGACGGAGAGAAGGCCACGCTGACCGGCGACCTCACGATCAAGGGCCACACCGAGCGCGTCACCGCCGACGGCTCCGTCACCGGCCCGGTCGAGGATCCGTTCGGCAACACGAAGCTCGGCCTCCAGTTCGAGACGATCGTCGATCGCACGAAGTTCGGCCTCAACTGGAACGCCCCGCTGCCCAAGGGCGGCTTCATGCTCGCTAACGAGGTCACGCTCAGCGTCGATCTCGAGCTCCTGAAGGGCTAAGCGATGCGGGTCCTGGGCATATCGGGCTCGCTGCGCCGGGACTCGTTCAACTCCGGGCTGCTCCGGACGGCGGCGGAAGTGCTGCCGTCCGGGGTCGAACTCGAGCTGTTCGACGGCTTGAAGGCGATCCCCCCATACGACGCCGACGACGACATCGACGGCGGCCCCGACAGCGTCCGCGCACTGCGCGACGCGCTGACTGACGCCGACGCCGTCCTCGTCGCGACGCCGGAGTACAACGCCTCGATCCCGGGCGTGCTCAAGAACGCGCTCGACTGGGCGTCGCGGCCGCACGCGACGAACCCGCTGCGCGGCAAGCCCGTCGCCGTGGTCGGCGCCTCGACCGGCATGTTCGGCGCGGTCTGGGCACAGGCCGACACGCGCAAGGTGCTCAGCACGATCGGCGCTCGCGTGGTCGATCGTGAGCTGCCGGTGGCGGAGGCCGACGAACGCTTCGACGCCGACGGCCGCCTGAACGATCCCGAGATGCAGGAGCAACTCGCGGAGATCGTGGCCGACCTCGTTGGCGCGGCCGAGGCGCGCGCCGCCGGGCTCGCCGCCCGCGCCGCCGCCTAACCCGCATGGTCGGCCGCTGCCGTCCGCACACGGCGACCGGCTTCGCGGACGTCCGTCGGCTCACCCCCGAACGGCAATCGGATATGGCCGGCTGAGCCGAAGTGCCGGCCATGGTCCGTCGGCACCCCGTGCTCGACCAGCAGGAGTCTGCGGAACGCATCTGCGTCGACGTCGAGGCCATCGACGCCGACGAACAGGTATGGGCCTCCCGCCGGTCTGACGACGGTCAGGCCAGGAGCGCCGTCGAGCTCGGCGAGCATGATGTCGCGGCACCGCTGGTAGCGGGGCGCGATCTCGGCGACCCAGTCCTGCGGCCCCGTCAACGCGGCCAGCAGCGCCTTCTGGGCGACGTGGTTGCAGGTGAAGACGTTCCACTCGAGCAGCTTGCGGCAGTGCTCGATGACCCCGCCTGGACCGGCGAGGACGCCGATCCGCCAATGCCGCATGACGTAGCTCTTGGTCGCGCTGACGACGGTCACGGTCCGCTCCGCCGCCCCGGGAAGGGCCGCGATGCTGAGGTGCCGTGCGCCGTCGTAGACCGTGTGGTCGTACGCCTCGTCTGACACGATCAGCAGATCCCGCTCGATGGCCAGGTCGACGATCGCGCTCAGGTCCTCCCGGCTCGCGACGTGACCGGTCGGGTTGGTCGGCGTATTCACGAGGAGCACCTTGGTCCGCGACGTGATCGCGGCGCGCAGCGCCTCGTGGTCCCACGCCCACTTCTGGGATTCCGAGGTCGGGGCGTACGTCGGCGTGCCGCCCGCCAGCGCGATGATGCCTTGGAAGTAGTAGTGCGGCGCGTAGGTGACGACCTCGTCGCCGGGGTCGAGGACGGTTGCGAACAGCACCGCGAGCCCGTGGTTCGCCGCATTGGTTACGACCAGGTCGCGCTCCGGATCCACGTGCACGTCGTTCTCACGCGCGAGTCGCTCCGCGATCGCGGCAAGCAGGTCCGGGTGGCCGGCGCCGGGAACGCCGACGTTGTCCGTCACCGCGTGGCGAGCCGCCTCCAGCACGTGCTCCGGCGGGAGCCAGTGCGGTGAGCCGTAGAGCGCGATGACGTCGCGGCCGCGGGCCTGGAGCTCGTGGACGAGCGCGTTTGACTCGTAGACCGCGATCGGATCCAGCGCGCCGGCGCGCGCGCCGACCCATCGATCGTCGTTTGCGGACACGGCGTTGACCATACATGATGTTTGTGATTTGCTACGCGTGATCACAGACACCCACCGAGGCCGAACGAGGGGGATGGGGATGAAGGACCGGGGAAGGACCTTTGAACTGCTGCTGACCATGGCCGCGGTGTTGGCGACGCTCGTGGCCGCGGGCTGCGGTGGTGACGACTCATCGGGCGACAAGGCGGCCGGCGGCGATGGCGGCGCCTCCAAGAAGCTCAAGATCGCGTGGGTCGGCGTCGACTTCACGAACCCCCTCTACGCGTCCATCCGCAAAGAGGCCCTGGCCGAGGCGGACAAGCAGGGTGTAGAGCTGCTCACAACCGGCAGCAACGACGGCGCGCAGCAGATCAACGCGATGCAGACCTACATCGGCCAGAAGGTCGACGCGCTGGGCGTCAGCGCGCTGAACACGAAGCCGGCCGCGGGTGTCGCGAACCAGGCGGTTGCAGCCGGAATCCCGGTCATTTCCGTCCACTCGACGCTCCCGGGGGCCAAGGTGACAAGCGCGATTTCGATCGACTTCCGCGGCATGGGTGAGGTCATGGGCGACCAGATCGTCGACTACTGCAAGGATCTGGACCCGTGCAAGCTCGGGCTGTTCGTCGGCAGCCGCGCGGACGACGCCAGCGTCGAGGTGCAGGAGGGTGTCGAATCCAAGATCGGGGCCGCCTCGAACATCAAGGTCGTCGCCAATCCCGCCAACGGCTTCGATCCGAACCAGGCCGCCAGCGCGACAACCGACGTGCTGACCAAGGTCCCCGACATCAACGCCGTCTGGTACGTGTGGAGCGCCGGCGCACTCGCCGGCATACAGGCGGTCAAGACGGCGGGGAAGACCGGCAAAGTCGCCGTGTTCTCCGGCTCCGGCGTGTGCCCGATGCTCCAGGCCGACCTCAAGGGCACGCTGAACGGCGACGTGATGCTGTTCACGCAGCTCGAGGGCAAGGCGTTCGTGCAGGCCGCGGTCGCCGCCGCGCGCAAGCAGCCCGTCGAGGCCAAGCAGACCGTGCCGACGCTCGGGTTGACCCCGGACACCGCGAAGGCGTACCTCTCCGGCGAGGAGAAGCCGCCGGCGGAGTACGCGAAGTTCGTCATCCCGGCTCTCAAGACGGCCGCGAGCGGCAAGTGCCCGAAGACCTGAGCCGGGACTGACTGCCTGCCATGACGACGACAGCTCCCGTCGAATCAGGACGGCTGAGGTCGCTCCTGCGCTCCCGCCCGTACGTCACGCACCAGGCGCGGCGTACGGCCGGGGCGTGGATGGGGCTGTTCGCAGTGATGGCGTTCTTCGCGATCGCCTCGCCGATCTTCCTGACGACGGCGAACCTGACCAACGTCCTGATCCAGTCGTCGAACCTGCTGCTCGTGGCAGGCGGGGCGACGGTCGTGCTGATCGTCGGCGAGATCGACCTGGCCGTAGCCTCGATCGAGGCGCTGGCCGGCGCGGTCGCCGCCGTGCTGGTGATCGAGCACGGGTTTCCGCTTTCCGTCGGCGTGCTCGCTGCGCTCGTCGCGAGCGGCGGCGTCGGACTGCTCAGTGGCCTGGCCGTCGCGATGCTGGAGATCCCGTCGTTCATCGTCACGCTCGCGATGCTCGGCATCGCCTCGGGTGCGGCGTACCTGCTCACCGGCGGGAATCCGATCCTCGGATTCCCGGCTCCGTTCGACGAGTCGGCAACGGTCGCGTCGCAGGGATCCCGGTCCCGCTGATCGTCGCCTGCGTGCTGCTCCTCGCGACGCACCTGATGCTCACCCGGACCCGGCTGGGACGGCACATGTACGCCGTTGGCGGCGACCGCGAGGCGGCGGAGATGGCCGGGATCCACGTCGGTCGCGTGAAAGCGTCGGCACTGGTGGTCTGCGGCCTGCTGTCGGGCGTCGGCGGCCTGATCCTGGCGTCGCGGCTGGACTCCGGGTTTGGCGGTAACGGCTCGGCCGACCTGATCAACGCGATCGCCGCGGCGGTGATCGGCGGGACGTCCCTGTTCGGCGGCGCGGGCTCGGTCATGGGTGTCGTCGCCGGCTCGCTGCTGGTGACGAGCATCTACAACGGCATGATCCTGATGGACATCGGCCAGTACTGGAATCAGGTGGTGCTGGGTGCGGTGATCCTCGCCGCCACGGTGGTCGACCAGATCGCGACCGGCTCCGGACCGCTCGGCGCCTCGCTGGCGCAGCGGCTCCGCAGGTCGCGTGTCGGCGCGGGACGCGGCGGTGACCGGCGGCCCTGCATCGCTCCGGGTCACCGACGTCTCAAAGGCGTTCGGGGCCGTCCAGGCGCTCGACGACATGTCGTTCGAGGCGGCCCGTGGAGAGGTCGTCGGCATCGTCGGCGACAACGGCGCCGGCAAGTCGACGTTGATCCGCTGCATCACAGGGATCCACCGGCCCGACACCGGGACGATCGACGTGGGCGACGAGTCGTCGACGGCCTCGACCCGGACACCGCGCGCCGGTGCGGCATCGAGGTCGTGCACCAGCAGTTGGCGCTCGTCGACGGCATGGACGTCATCTCCAACCTCTTCCTCAACCGCGAGCTCATCGCCGGAGGCTTTCTCGGACGCCGGTTCGGCCGCCTCGCCCGGCGCCGGATGGCGACCGAGGCGGCGACCGCGCTCGGCGAGTTCGGCCTCACAATCCGGAACCTGCGGCGCCCGGTCGGCGAGCCCTCCGGCGGCCAACGGCAGATGCTGGCGATCGTCAGGGCGGTGCTGCGCGACCCGTACTTCGTCCTGATGGACGAGCCGACCGCGGCGCTCGGCGTCGAGCAGTCGCGGCGGGTGCAGGAGCTGGTCCTCTCGCTCAAGCATCGCGGCATCGGGGTGATCGTCGTGTCGCACCGGATGGATCAGGTCGTCGAGATCACGGACCGCGTCATCGTGTTGCGCCACGGGCGCAAGGCCGCCGAGCTGACGACGTCACAGACCAACGCCGAGGAGCTGGTCGCCTACATCACCGGTGCGCGCGCCGCCATCAGCGTGCCGGCCGGGACGGACTCGAGGGACGGCGAATGAGGCCGGGACAGGCCCGCGGCTGCCGCTTCGTCCGGCAGGCGTCGACCGATGCGCGATGGGGTCCGGCTGCCGCGTCGATCTTCCTGCCGGAGGTAAGGGGAGCTATCCGGTCGTCGTCCAGCGTCTGCCCTACAACCGCCTCGACTGGCTCGAGGATGGCGAGCGCTGGGCGCGGGCCGGCTACGTGTACGTGTGCCAGGACACGCGCGGCCGGTACGACTCCGAGGGCGACTTCGATCCGTTCATGCAGGAGATCACGGACACGCCGGACACGATCGGCTGGATCCGCGAGCAGCCGTGGTGCAACGGAAAGGTCGGGATGATGGGGCCGAGCTACCTGGCGTGGGTCCAGACGCTCGGGGTCACGCGCGGGGACGGGCCGTACGCCGACTCGGTGGTCCCGACGTTCGCGCCGTGCACGGCTGGCGCCGGGCTGGTACGCGGGCGGCCCCTCAGCCTCGCGCTGGCCTTCCCCTGGCTGTGCTTCGACGCCGGCTCGCGCGTCGAAAACGCATCGGTGCTCGGCGTGTTCGACGTCCAGGAGCCTATCGGCGCCTCCCGCTCTGGACGCTGGACGTCTCGGCGGGATCCGGCGAGGCCGCGCCTGGCGGGAGGTCATGGCTCACCCGACGCATGACGATACTGGGAGAAGTTCGGCATCCTCGACCGCTGGGAGCGGTTCACGATGCCGAGCCTCCTCGTCGCCGGCTGGTACGACTACTACCCGGCGGACATGATCTCCGACTGGCACAACATCGCCGCGACCTCGCCCGGCAGCATCGGCTGCTGATCGGGCCCTGGGGGCATCACCACGGCCTCGCGGAGATGCCAGAAGGCCAATGCGCGTCGGCTTCGGGCCTGACTCGGGCTCTCCGTTCCACATCTACTCGCCTGGTTCGACCGCGTTTTCAAGGGGGCGCGCGGCCGACGGGATCGGCGAACGGCCGATCCGCCTGTTCGTGATGGGCGCAACGTCTGGCGCGACGAAGACGAATGGCCGTTGGCGCGGCACGCAGCACGGACTACTTCCTCCACAGCGGCGGCGGCGCGAACACGCTGGACGGCGACGGGACGCTGAGTTGCACGCGCCGAATGATCAGCCGCCAGACCGCTACGACTACGATCCGCGCGATCCGGTGCCGACGCGCGGAGGCAACCACTCCGTCGGGCCCTGGCGCCCCGAGTACCGGGAGCTCATCTGGTGCGGGCCGTGCGACCAGCGGCCCAGCGAGCAGCGGCCCGACGTCCTCGTCTACACGACCGCGCCGCTGAGCGAGGATCTCGAGATCACCGGGCCGTCGTGTTGCACCTCTGGGCCTCATCGACCGCGCAGGACACGGACTTCGTCGCCCGTCTCGTCGACGTCCATCCGGACGGCCTCGCCGTCAACCTCTGTGAAGGCGTGGTGCGCGCACGCTACCGGAACGGCGACCTCACGCGGCCGCAACTGATCGAGCCGGCGCCGTGCTCGAATACTCGATTGACCTGCACTGCACCAGCAACGTCTTTCTCACGGGCCACCGGTTGCGCCTCGACGTCACGAGCAGCAACTTCCCGCTCCTCGACCGCAATCTCAACACCGGCGAGCACCCCAACTACAGCACCGCGATCGCAACTGCCACTCAGGAGATCTGGCACGACCAGGCACATCCATCTCATCTCGTCCTGCCCGTGATCGGGGCGAGCGCGACATGACTGCCGGCGGCCTTCGCATCGGCGCCGACGTCGGCGGCACGTTCACCGATGTCCTCGCCCACGCGGACGAGGGCGGCACGACGATCCGCAAGGTCCTGTCGACGCCGCCGCGATATGACGAGGCGGTCGTGGAAGCAGTGCGCGGCGTGGCGCGCAACGGCGACGACGGCGCCGCCCGGGTGGCGCAGATCGTCCACGGCACGACGGTGGCCACGAACGCGGTCCTCCAGCGCCGCGGCAGCTCGCGTCGCGCTCGTGACGACCGAAGGCTTCCGCGACGTGCTCGAGTTGCGGCGGCTCCGCACGCCGCACATGTACGACTGGCGCTGGAGGAAGCCGGCGACGCTGGTCGAGCGGCGGCTGCGCTTCGAGCTCCCGGAGCGCGTGCAGGCCGACGGCCAGGTGCTGGCGGCGCCGGCGCACGGCGACATGGAGGCGCTGGTCGACAGGCTCATGGCAGAGCGGGTCGAGGCGATCGCGATCTGCTTCCTGCACTCGTACCGGTACCCCGACCACGAGCGTCTCGTCGGTGCGTTCCTGGCCGCGCGGCTCCCGGGCGTCGCCGTCTCGCTCTCCAGCGACATCATGCGCGAGCAGGGCGAGTACGAGCGGACGGCCACGACCGTCGTGAACGCGTACGTGCGGCCCTTGATGGCCGGCTACCTCAGCCGTATCCGCACCGGGCTCGAGGCGTCCGGGATCTCCGCCCCGCTGATGATCATGCAGTCGTCGGGCGGCGTGATGACCGATGCCGATGCCGGATTGCGGCCGGTGCTCGCGCTCGAGTCCGGACCGGCCGCGGGCGCGATCGCGACGGCGCGGGATCGCGCGGCTCATGGGCTACGAGGACGCGATCGCGTTCGACATGGGCGGGACGACCGCGAAGGCTTCGCTGATCGAAGGCGGACGGGTGTCCCGCGGCCGCGAGTACGAGGTGGGCGGCGACATGTCCGCGGGCAGCCGGCTCATCCGCGGCAGCGGTGAGCTGCTGCGGATCCCGACGATCGACATCGCCGAGGTCGGCGCGGGCGGCGGGCAGCATCGCGTGGATCGACGGCGCCGGCGGGCTGCACGTCGGCCCGAACAGCGCCGGCGCGGATCCTGGGCCTGCCTGTTACGGCCTCGGCGGCGCGCGAGGCGACGGTCACCGACGCGAACGTCGTGCTCGGTTACATGCGCGAGGGGTCCATCGGCGACGGCGGGCTGTCGATCTCGCGCGCGCTCGCCGAGAAGGCCGTCGATGCGGTGGCCGGGGAGCTGGGCATGTCGCTCGTCGAGGCCGCCCACGGTGTGCAGGAGCTCGCGAACGCGCGCATGATGCGGGCGCTGCAGGGCCGTGTCGTCGGAGCGCGGGCGGGACCCGCGGCGCTTCGTCCTGGTCGCGTACGGCGGCGCCGGGCCCGATCCACGCCGCGGGTCTCGCGGCCGATCTCGGTGTGCAGACCGTCATCGTCCCGCCGCTCGCCGGCATCTTCAGCGCCGTCGGCCTCCTCTTCGCCAAGCCGGAGTTCCACGACGTCAGGACCTGCGACATAACGGCGAACACGCACCGACCCCGACGCGGTCGGCAGCGCTGATCCGGGAGATGGCCGCTGCGGCCGCACCCGGCGTCGCGGACTGGCCGAATCCGGAGTTCAAGGCCAGCGCGCGACCTCCGGTATCTCGGCCAGAGCTGGGAGCTGGAAGTGGAGCTCGCGAGCAACGAGCCAGACCGCGGATCGATCCGAGACCTGATCGCACCGGTTCGAAGACGAGCACGAGCGGCTCTACGGCGTGCGCGGACGATCCGGACACGCCGATCCAGATCCGCGCAGTGCGCCTCGTCGCCAGCGCGGAGACGGGCGCACCGCAGAGGATGGGCCGAGGCCTCGGCGCCGATCCGCGGATGCAGGACGCGGGCAGCCGCCCGACCGACCGGCGGATCTGGCTCGAGAGCGGGGAGGCCGAGGTGGCGATCCGCACGCGCGCCTCGATCGGGACCGCAGCGGCGAAGCGGGACCGCATGCTCGATCGACGAGTACGACACGACCGTGGTCGTGCCGCCGGGCTGGACGGTGCGCCGCGACGAGACGACGGCAATCGCCTGGTGCTCGAGCACGCTCGAGGTCGAAGCTCGGATCGATCGGGACGACACGTCGACCCCGTCACGCTGCAGCTCGTCGACAACGCGCTGTCCGCGACGTCGCCGACGAGATGGCGACTGATCGTCTTCCGCACCGCGCATTCGACGATCGGTGCGCGACTCGATGGACTTCTCGACGGCGCTCTGCGACCCGACGGGCGAGCACGGTGGCCCAGGCCGTCACCGATGCCGTTGCACCTCGGCGTCGGTCCCGAGGCCATCCGGACGCTGCTCGCGAGCAGTTCGGCGACAGCCTCGTGCCCGGCGACGTCTTCATCATGAACGACCCGTTCGGCGGCGGGATGCACACGCCGGACATCTTCGTCGTCAAGCCGCGTCTTCACCGGCGACGACGCTTGATCGGCTTCGCCGTGCACGACGGCGCATCACGCCGACGTCGGCGGCCGGCTGCCGGGCAGCGCCGCCACCGACAACACCGAGATCTTCCAGGAGGGCCTGCGCCTGCCATGGGTGCGGCTCTACGCCGGCGGCGAGCCCGTCGAAGACGGTCTTCAAGGTGCATCCGGACGAACGTCCGGATCCCCGACATGACGATGGGCGACATCTGCGCGCGCAGGTCGCGGCCTGCGACGGCGGCGAGCGCGGGCTGCACGGAGCTGGCCGAGCGATACGGCGCCGAGGGTCTCGCGACGATCATGGTCGGCGCTGCTCGACTACACCGAGCGGCTGGTGCGCGCCGAGATCACGTCGCTGGCCGGACGGCACGGCGAGCTTCACCGACTACCTCGACTCGGACGGCGATCGAGCACCGATCGACGTGCCGATCACGGTCGACGCTGACGATCCACGGGCGACGCGCGTCGATCGCCGACTTCTCGGACTCCGGCCCGATGGTCGCGCGGCGCGCTCAACTGCACGCACTCGTTCACCGCGGCCAGCGTGTACCTGCGCTGTGTCGTCGCCGCGCTGCAGACCGCCGATGCCGAACACGGCCGGGGCGTTCCGGCCGATCACGGTCGATCACCCGGCCCGGGACGCGTGACGCACGTGGCCATGCCGGGCGCCTCCTCGATGCGCGGCGTGACCGGCTTCCGCATCGTCGACGCCGTCAACGGAGCGCTGGCACAGCTGATGCCCGATCGCGTCCCGGCCGCCGGCGAGGGCGGCAACACGCTCGCGATCTACTCGGCGGCGAGCGCGGCGGTCGAGCCGTTCATCTACTACGAGCTTGTCTGTCGGCACGTGGGGCGGCTCGCCCGACCGCGGACGGCAACGACGGGTCTGTCGAACCCGTGCGCGACGGCGGCGAACATCCCGGTCGAGGTCGCCGAGGCGGAGTTCCCGGTGCTGATCGAGCGCTACGGGCTCGTGGCCGACACCGGCGGTCCCGGGTCAGCTACCGCGGCGGCCTGGCGATCGAGCGGACGTGGCGTCTGCTGGCGCCGTCACGCGACGCCTGCAGCGTCCGCTCGGACCGCGCAGATCCATCGGCCCTACGGTCTTGCCGGCGGCGGCTCGCGGCGCGCCGTCGAGCAACGTGATCCAGCGCCGCAACGGCGACGTCGAGCGATCCTGCCGCCGATGTTCACCAGCGACGCTCGGCGCAGGCGACGTGCTTCGCACCATCGGATGGCCGGCGGCGGCGGCTGGGGCGACCCGCGGACGCGCGACGAGCAGGATGTCGCGAGCGATGTCGCCAGCCTGAAGCTCTCACGCCGAGCATGCGCTCGAGGCCTACGGGGTCTGCGCTCGACGCCGTACGGCGCCGTCGATGCCGTCGCGACGGCGGCAGCGCGGGCGGAGCTCGCGCCACGGCTCGCGAGCGGCATGAGCCGGCCGCCGCGATCAGCCGTCACGCCGGCGGGCTGAGCGCGGACGCTGAGATCTGATCATCGCCGGGCGGCACGGTGCTCGACGGAACTGGCGGCCCGACCCCTGCGGAGCCGACGTCCGCGTCGAGGATGGCCGGATCGCGGAGATCGGGGAGCTCGGCGGATCGGCGATCGCGGACGAGCTCGACGCCGGCGGAAAGATCATGGCACCCGGCTTCATCGACATCCACAGCCACTCCGACTTCACCCTCCTCGTCGACCCGCGGGCCGGCGAGTGCCGTCCACCCAGGGGGTGACGCTCGAGGTGGTGGGGAACTGCGGCTTTGGCTGCTTCCCGCTTCTCAACAAGGAGCTGAACGCACCCAAGGCGATCTACGGCCACTTCGTCGGAGATTCCGCTGTCGTGGACATCCGCCGCCGAGTACTTCGAGCGGCTCGAGGAGGCCAAGCCGGCGATCAACGTGGCTCAGCCTCGTGCCGAATGGGCAGCTCCGGCTGTCGGTCGTGGGTCTTGCGGAGAAACAGGCCCGGGCGGGCGCCCCCGACGAGCTCGCACGGATGAAAGCCCTGCTCGACGAGGCCCTCGAGCAAGGTGCCTGGGGCTACTCGACCGGGCTCGAGTACGCAGCGGAGCGCGGCGCCGACGAGCAGCTCGTGGAGATGTACACCGGGGTCTGGCGGGCCGTCGACCCACGGCGAGATCTATGCCACGCACACGCGCAGGGCGCGACGCCGGCGCGGAGGAGGCGGTGGCCGAGGCCCTGCGTACCGGCGAGCGCTCGGGTGTGCGCCTTCGGTCTCCCATCTCATCCCGAGAAACGGCTCGGAGTGGGCCCGGCGCTGCGTCGAGCCGTCGAGCAGGCGGGCGGGCCGGCGGTCTCGATGTTGCCTTCGACATGCACACCCGGCTGTACGGGGTCACGTACCTGCTCGCCGCGCTCCCGCCGCGGGCGCTGCCGGCCGCCCGAACGAGCTGCGCCGGCGCATGCTCGACCAAGCGGCGCGCGACGGCGATGCGAGAGTACCGGAGCATGCTCAGCGCCGGGGGCGACTGGACCCGGGATGGTGCTGCTCGACAACGAGGTGTGGCCCGAGTACGCGCGCCGGGACCTCGCGGCGATCGCCGCCGACGGGAGCAGGACGTCCTGACGGCGGTCTTCGACCTGCTCGAGCGCTGCGGTCGCACGACCCGCGCCGGCTGATGGTGCTGATCGCCTGCTACTCGGAGCGCGAGCAGCACGGGCCTTCGCCCATCCGCTGTGCGTGCCGGGCTCGGACGCCACCACGCTGGCGCCCGACGGGCCGCTCGCCGCGTGGGTCTTTCACGGCGCCTACACGCTGGGCGGCCTGGTACCGGCTCTTCACGGTCCGCGAGGAGCGGGTGCTCGCCCTCGCCGAGGCGATGCACCGGCTCACCGGAACAGCCCGCCGACCGGCTCGGCCGGGCGGACCGCGGCGTGCTGCGCCCCGGCGCGGGCGGCCGACGTGGCGGTGTTCGACCCGGACCGCTTCGCCGGAGACCGCGACCACGTTCGAGCCCAACCGGCTCGCGACGGGGATGGTGCACGTGCTCGTCAATGGCGAGCTGACGCTGCGCGGGCGGCGCACTCACCGGCCGGCGGGCCGGGGTCGGGGTGCTGCGCTGCGCGCCGGACTGAGAGGACCCCCCGCAGAGAACTGAGCGAGAGGGATTGGTGCAGACCAGTCCTGGGGGAGATCCCCGCCGGCGGAGCTGGGGGTGACGCTGCTGCACGAGCACTTCTTCGTCTCCTCGGCCGCGGCCAACTACCGCGAGCCGGCCGACGTGCACAAGCTCGCCTGGGCGCACGAGCCGCTGTCGGACGAGTCGGTCGACTGGGTGCGCCGCACGGTGGTCAACTGCATCGACAACCTGGTGATGATGGACCTGCCTGGACCGCCGTCGAAGAGGGCTGCGCGGTGGTCGACGCGGGCGGCGCGAGCGTGATCGACGTGACGCCGATCGGCGTCGGGCGCAACCCGCTCGGGCTGGTGAGCGTCGCCCAGGCAACGGGGCTGAACATCGTCATGGGATGCGGCTACTACGTCCAGGCCACGCATCCGCCCACGCTCGCCGCGCGCACGGAGGACGACATCACCGAGGAGATCGTCCGGGAGATCCGGCAGGGCATCGCCGACACCGGCATCCGGCCCGGTCTGATCGGCGAGATCGGCTGCTCCTGGCCGTTCTACGAGTCGGAGCGCAAGGTCATGCGCGCTGCCGTGGCGGCCCAGCGAGAGCTCGGCTGCGCGCTCTCGATCCACCCCGGCCGGCACCCTGATGCGCCGGACGAGATCCTGGAGTTCATCGATGCCGAGGGCGTCGACCTCAGCCGGGTGATCCTCTGTCATGTGGACCGCACGGCCGACTCGGTCGATGCGGTGCTGCGCTGGGCGCAGAGCGGCTGTGTGATCGAGTACGACCTGTTCGGCGTCGAGCCGCCGAACCAGTACTACGACGATCTCGGCATCAGCTCCCGACCGACGACGAGCGGCTCGATGTGATCGAGCGGCTGATGAGCGACGGGTTCGGCGCCCAGATCGCGATCTCCCACGACCTGTGCTTCAAGCACCAGCTGCGGCGCCTCGGAGGCTTCGGGCGCGACCACATCTTCCGGAAGTCGATCCCGATGATCGGGCGCGCGGCTTCACCCAGGCCGACATCGACATGATCCTGGTCGAGAACCCGCGGCGCATCCTCGCGGTTTCGGGCTAGTCGCGGGCACAAGCCGTGTACGGCCAAATGCAAGAGGACATCGCTCGCCAGCTCGACGAGATTCGCGCGAGCGGCGCGTACAAGACCGAGCTCAGGCTCAGCACACGCCAGGGCGCGCGTGTCGAGGTCGAGGACGGCGGATCGCTGGTGAACTTCTGCGCGAACAACTACCTCGGGCTCGCCGGTCACCCCGAGGTGCTCGCCGCGGCCAGGTCGGCGCTGGACCGATGGGGCTTCGGGATGGCGTCGGTCCGCTTCATCTGCGGCACCCAGTCGCTGCACCGCGAGCTCGAGGAGCGTCTGTCGCAGTTCCTCGGCACCGAGGACACGATCCTCTTCGGGTCGTGCTTCGACGCCAACGCCGGCCTCTTCGAGGTGCTGCTCGACCGCGACGACGCCGTCATCTCGGACCAGCTCAACCACGCCTCGCTGATCGACGGGATCAGACTCTCCAGCGCACGGCGGCTCCGGTACGCGAACGGCGACATGGACGACCTCGAACGCCGCCTGGTCGAGGCCGGAGATGCACGACGCCGCCTGATCGTCACCGACGGCGTGTTCTCGATGGACGGGTACTTCGCGCGCCTGCCCGAGATCTGCGAGCTCGCCGAGCGCCACGACGCGCTCGTCGTGGTGGACGACTCGCACGCGGTCGGCTTCATCGGGCCGACAGGCCGTGGGACGCCGAGCTGCACGACGTCAAGGACCGTGTGGACCTGCTCACCGGCACGCTCGGGAAGGCCCTCGGCGGCGGGAGCGGCGGGTACATCTCGGGTAGGGCCGAGATCGTCGAGCTGCTGCGCCAGCGCGCGCGGCCGTACCTGTTCTCGAACAGCCTCGCGCCACCGATCGCGGCGGCTTCGCTTCGCGCGCTCGAGCTCGTCGACGCCTTGCCGGAACTGCGCGAGACGCTCGCGAGGAACACCACGCATTTCCGGTCGGCGATCCAGCGACCGGGCTCGATGTGCTGCCGGGCAGCCACCCGATCGTCCCGGTCATGATCGGGGAGGAGATCGTCGCGGCCCGGTTCGCGGAAGCGCTGGTCGAGCGCGGCGTCTACGTCGTGAGCTTCGCGTTCCCCGTGGTTCCCCGTGGTGGCGCGCGGATCCGTGTTCAGATCTCGGCAGAGCACACGACCGCCGATCTCGACTACGCGGTCGAGCAGTTCCGGGTCACACGAGGGGAGATCGAAGGAGGTTTGTGATATGATATCACAAGTGAACGAGCAGGAGCTTTCCTCTGAACTGGACGCGATCACGCCGCTCGGTCCCGACCGCACGGTCGAGCAGACGCTGGTCCGTGAGCTCCGCAAGCTGATCATCGACGGCAAGCTCGCCGCGGGCTCCCACCTTCGATACCGGGAGATTGCGAACAAGTTCAGCGTGAGCGTGACGCCGGTCCGGATCGCGCTGCGCGAGCTCGCGAAGGAGGGGATCGTGGAGACCCGGCCACATGGCGGCGTGCGGGTCGCCGAGCTCTCACTCGAGGAGCTCGAGGAGCTGTATGCCACCCGGGTGGGGATCGAGTCGTGGCTGGCGCGGCTCGGTGCGCCACGTCTGACGGCCGCGGACACTGAGTCGATGCAGAAGCACTTCGCGGACGCCGAGCGATTCGCGGCGGCGGGCGATCGCCACGGCTTCCTGGAAGCCGCCTGGCTCTGTCGTCGCGTCGTCTACCGCGCCGCCGGCAGGCCCAGGCTGTTCGAGCAGATCGACCTGCTGTTCCGCAGGACCGCGAGGTACAACGAGCTGGCGCTCTATCCCGAGGATCGCTTCGAAGGCTCCCTGTCGGCCACCCGGGAGTTCCGGGACGCGTGCGTCGAGGGTGACGGCGCCGCGGCGCAGCATGCGATACGCGTGCTGCTTGATCGCAGTCTCCAGCACCTAGTCGAGCAGCTGCCGAGCCTCCAGTCGAACGCCTGACCGGGGACTCGGGACGTGAACATCGCGTCATGGGTCGAGCGCGCCGCTCGCCGCGATCCCGATCTGCCTGCGATTGCACTCGGCGACCGCGTCGTCGCCGACTACGCAACGCTCGCGCGCCGGTCCGCCGGGCTCGCTGCCGGCCTCCGGGAACGCCACGGGCTCACGCCGGGCGATCGTGTCGCCATCGTCGCCAGAAACCACCCCGAATATCTCGAGGCGCTGTTCGGCATATGGTGGGCCGGCCTCGTCGCGGTACCGGTCAACGCCAAGCTCCATCCGTTGGAGCTCGGCTGGATCCTCGAGCACGCCGGCGCGCGCGCCGCGTTCGTGTCGCCGGACGCCGAGCCGGGGGTCGCCGGAGTCGATGCGGTCGTTGCCTTCGACAGCCCGGCATACGAGGAGCTGGCGGGCTCGGAGGCCGGCGCGATCGTTCCGCGCGACGCCGGTGATCTCGCATGGCTCTTCTACACGTCGGGCACCACGGGGCGCCCCAAGGGCGCGATGCTGAGCCACCGCAACCTGATCGCGATGAGCCTGGCCTGCCTCGCCGACGTCGACCCGACCTCGGCGGGCGACGCGATGCTGCACGCCGCGCCGCTGAGCCACGCGTCTGGTCTCTACGCGCTCCCGCATGTCTGCCGCCAGGCGGTAAATGTCATCCCCGAGTCGGGTGGCTTCGATCCGGCCGAGATCGCAGCCCTGTTCGAAGCCTGGCCCGGAACCTCGATGTTCGCGGCGCCGACGATGCTCCGCCGGCTCGTCGACTTCCCCGGTGACGTCCACACGGGTCGGACCCGCACGATCATCTGGGGCGGTGCGCCGATGATGGTCGCCGACGTCATCCGGGCGTTGGACCGGCTGGGGCCCTGTCTTGCTCAGATCTACGGCCAGGGCGAGACGCCGATGACGATCTCACGGCTGTCGAAAGCAGACGTCGCTGACCGCTCACATCCCGAATGGATGCACCGTCTCGAGTCCGCAGGCACGGCAAGTCCCGTCGTCGATGTGCGCGTCGCGGGCGACGATGGCGAGGGGCTGGCGATCGGGGAGATGGGCGAGGTGCTGGTGCGCGGGGACACCGTCATGCACGGCTACTGGAAGGACGCCGACGCGACGGCGACCGCTCTGCGGGAAAGGCTGGTTGCACACCGGTGACCTGGGCAGCTTCGATGGGGCGGGCTACCTCACGCTGAAGGACCGGGTCTAACGACCTGATCATCTCCGGAGGATCGAATATCTACCCGCGCGAAGTCGAGGAGGTGCTCGTCGCGCATCCGGGCGTGACGGAGGTGTCGGTGATCGGACGTCAGGACGACGAGTGGGGCGAGACCGTTGTGGCGTACGTCGTCGGCGACGCGAGCGCGAGCGAGCTCGACGCCCTGTGTCTCGAACGGATCGCTCGCTTCAAGCGCCCAAAGGACTACGTGTTCTTATCCGCGTTGCCCAAGAGCAGCTACGGAAAGATCCTCAAGACCGAGCTGCGATGCCTCGACCGCTCCAAGTCGGGAGATCGATGACGGTCACCGGTCGGCTCGAGGGTAAGACCGCGCTCGTCGTCGGCGCCGGCTCGATCGGTCCGGGGGTGGGGGAACGGCAAGGCCGCCGCAGTCCTGTTCGCGCGCGCCGGTGCACGGGTGTTCTGCGTCGATCTCAACCGCGATGCGGCGTGCGAGACCGTCGCCATCATCCGCTCCGAGGGCGGCGAGGCGGAGGCGTTTCAGGCGGATGCGTCCAAGGGGACCGACGTGGAGCGCTACGTCGCCGCGTGCCTGGAGCAGTTCGGGGGCATCGACGTGCTCGACAACAATGTCGGCATTGCTGACGTGGGGGGCGTGGTCGACCTCTCGGAGGCTGCGTGGGAGCGCATGCTGGCAGTCAACCTCACGAGTTGCTTTCTCGCGATGAAGCACGTCGTCCCGGTGATGGAGCGTCGCGGCGGTGGCTCGATCGTGAACATCTCCTCGATCGCCTCGGTCCGGTACACGGGCGTCCCGTACGCCGGCTATTACGCGACGAAGGCCGCCATGAACCACCTCACGCAGACGACGGCCGTGCAGTACGCGCCGCAGAAGATTCGCGTCAACGCGGTGCTTCCCGGGTTGATGAAGACGCCGATGGTCGAGCACACGGCCGGGCTCGTCTCGAGCTACGGCGGCGACGTCGAGGAGATGTGGCGCACGCGGGCGAGCCAGTGTCCGATGGGAGAGATGGGCGATGCGTGGGACGTTGCTTACGCTGCGCTGTTTCTCGCGTCGGATGAGTCCAAGTACGTCACCGGCCTCGAACTCGTCGTGGACGGCGGCCTCACCTTGAAGTGCGCCTAGCTCTGCGCTCGCCGCCGCTTAAAAAAGACGCTCGTCGTCGTCCTCGAGCTTGCGCGTCGGCGCCTCGGACGGCCCCGTCCGCCCCGGCGGTTCGGGCGGCTCGCCGGACCAGTCCGGGCGCTCGCCGAGCACGTCGGTGACCGCGGCTGGGTCGGCGCGCCGGCGCGGTGGACGCGGCGCAGGTGCCGGCTCGGGCTCGTCCGCGATCGGGTTCGGCGGCTCCGGCCGGTGGACGGCGCGCACGCGCAGCCCGGTCGCGAGCAGCGCTCCCGCGGCCAGCAGCGCGGCGAACATTCCCCACTGGATCCCGTAGCGGCTGCTCGGGTCCGGCGAGTTGGGCTTGTCGAACAGCCGCCACACGAGCAGCAGCAGCGCCCAGCCGCCGGCCATGGCGATCGCGGTCCCGTCACCGCCCGGCAGATGGAAGCCCTTCTTCTCGCTGCGCGCCCAGACGAGGAACAGCACGCCGGCCGCGACCAGCAGCACCGCCGCCTCGACGAAGCTGAAGACGCCGAAGGCGCTCACGTTGCGCTGCACGAAGCGGTCCGCGCCCTTGGGCACGTACGACTGCTCGTACCAAGGCAGCAGCATCGACAGCACCAGCGCCCCTGCGGCGATGCCCGCGTTGCGCAGCTCGGGCGGCAGCTCGCGCAGGCGTGCTAGTGCGCTGGCCACGGCTGCAAGTCTCTCATTCGACCGGGATGTCCTGCACGTCCGGCGCGGCCGGCTCGTCCGGCTCCAGCCGCGCGATGTACCAGTCGAGCACGGCCCGCAGCGCGACCAGCAGCTCGCGCAACGCCTCCGCGAGCTGGCGCGACAGCTCGGTCGGCACGACGCCGCGCAGTGACTCCACGAGCGCCGCGAGCTGGCCGAGGTCGAACGGCGGCGCCGGCCCCTCGGCGCCGGGCACGCTCCAGCCGCGCGGCGGCACGTCGCGGGCGGCCGCCTGGCGCGCGGCCGCCTCGGCCTCGCGCATCAGGCGCTCGGCCTCGGCGTACTGATCGCGGATGCCGTCGGCGTCAGCCACGTTCGAACCCCACGACGAGCGAGCCCTCGGCGAGCTTGGCCGAGGTCGGCATGAACCCGGCGAGCGCGCCCGGGAGCACGATCGTGCGCTTCTGGCCGTCGACGCGCACGACCAGCTCGAGCCCGATCTTCTTCAGCGCGATGTCGCCCTTGCTCACGAACGGCAGGTCCAGTCGTAGCTCGGCGTGTGAGTCGTTGAGTGACAGCTCCTGCGTCAGCCGGTCGTGCAGCACCGCCGCCGCGTCGCGGCCCTCGAACAGGGCGTCGGCGAGCCGGTCGAGCATGGTGGCGCCGAGCACCTCCTGCTCGAAGTAGGGCGCGCGCAGCACCGGCACGGGCGCGAACCCGGACTCGACGTCCGCGAGCTGCTGCGCCTGCACCTCGCGCCAGGCGCCGAAGTAGGCGCCGACGTCCTCCGGGAACACGCGGTTGACCACGACCGCGTCGCACAGGTAGCCGTATAGGTTCAGGTACGTGAAGGTACGCATCGCCTCCGCCACGACCATCCGGTCGGGCGTCATCACAAGCCGGATCGTCACGCGCTCGGCGTCGCGCAGCAGCTCGTGCATCGCGATCAGGTTGCGCACGAGCCGCTGGACGTCGTCCATCACGCGCTCGTCCGGCAGCGAGAGGTCCAGGAACGCGCGGGCGAGCGGGCGCGCCGCCGACAGCAGCGCGCTCTCACGGCCGAGGACGCGGTCCAGCCACCAGCGCGCGGCGTCCGGGAACGAGAGCAGCCGCAGCGTCTCGCCGGTCGGCGCGCAGTCGACGATGATCGCGTCCCACTCGCCCGACTCGGCATGGCGCTTGAGCTGGAGCAGGCTGAACAGCTCGTCCGCGCCGGGCGGCACCGTCAGCTCCTCGGCGGCGATCCGCTCCACGCCGCGCTCGGCGAGCACGCCGCCCAGCCACTCCTGCGCGGCCGACCAGTTGCGCTCGATCTCCTCCTGCGCCTGCACCTGCTGCGCCCACACGCCGCCCTCCATCTCGACCGGCTCGGAGCCGACGGGTGCCTGCAGCGACTCGGCGAGCGAGTGCGCCGGGTCGGTCGAGAGCACGAGCGTGCGGGAGCCGGCCGCCGCACACCGGCGGGCGGTGGCGGCTGCGACCGACGTCTTGCCCACGCCGCCCTTGCCCGTGTAGAGAATGATGCGGGGCGCCATTGGAGCCCCGCAACACTAGTGACGCTTCTTGCGCTTGGGCTTCAGCACCTTGACGGTGCCGGTGGCGGCGGCCGGGTTGCCGGCGAGGTCGCGGACGCTCAGCTGCACCGTGTAGGTGCCGGCGCGCCGCGGCACGTCCCAGCCGAATGTCCGCTTGCCGTAGCCGACGGCGCCGAACGGTCGCGCCTCGACGAGCTTGCCTGCGCGCCTGATGCGCAGGTCGACGTTCGAGATCTTCGAGAGCGTGAAGCGCACCCGCCCCTTGCGCCCACCGCGCAGCGTGCGCGGCTGCACCGCAACGACGGGCGGCACGCTCTTGTACTGGACGAAGCGCTCGGCGGTCGCGCAGTAGACGTCGGTCTTCGTGCGCGTGCAGAGGTTCTTGAGGAAGCCCTGCAGCAGGTCGTGGTACGAGAGCGTCGACTCGTGCGTGCTGCTCCCGCGCGAGTACAGCGACCACGCGCCGGTGTCGTAGGCGGGGACCTCCGCGCGCGCCTCGGGCTCGGCGGCCTGGAACAGCGCGGTGCCGCGCGGGTCGGCACCGATACGCGCGTAGTCGTAGAGGCCGATCAGCGCCTGGATGAAGCCGTTGAGCACGCGCAGGTTGGGGGCGAACGAGTAGATCGCGTAGTGGTCGCCGTGCTCGGCAGGCACGCGCACGCCCTGCGGCGTCGGCGCCTCGAAGATCGCCAGCGCCCGCTTGGCCACCGGCAGCACGTCGGCTTCGCGGTCGAGCCGCGTCGCGGCGCGGGCGAGCGCCTGCACGGCCGTGCCCTGGGCGAGGCCGGAGACCCACGGCGGGCGCCCGCCGCCGAAGCTGAAGTAGTACTCCCAGGCGACGCCGCCGGCGCGCTCGGCGGCGAGCGGGAGCAGCTCGTCGAGCATCTGCGCCAGGCGAGCGTTCTCGCGCCCGCCCCAGAGGCCGTTGAGCTTGCCGAAGTTGCCGAGCATCTGGAGCTGGATCCCTTGCCCGGGGTAGTACTGCCAGACCAGCTCGGAGCCCGCGAACTCGATCCGCTGGCCCGAGCGCAGCAGCGCGCCCTTGGTCCACCACTCGAGGTTGCGGTCGAGCGTCAGCCACAGCGGCGCCAGCCGCGTGCGGGTGAGCTGGCGGCTCGCGGCGATGTCCGCGAGCGTGCGCAGCACCGCGTTCATCTCGTTGCGCGGGTGCCGCGCAGCTTGCGGGCGCGGCGGACGCGCGTCCTCGTAGTCGGCGCGGCGGAGCGCGTACTCCTCGGGCGTGATCCTCGGCGGCGCTCTGCATCCGCTTGAGCTCGCCGATCACGGTCAGGCGCTTCTTCTTCGCCGCGATGGTCGCGACGCCGGCGCGCGTGTGCGCACCCGCGGCGGGGCGGGCATCGGGTGTCGGCGGGCAACGCCCGGTCGTGGCGTGTGTGCACGCGCCCGTCGGAGCCGAGTACCAGTACGTCGTGATCCGCCGCCATGGCCGGGGCCGCCCACGCGAGGCTGCACAGCACGGCAACGAACCCGCAACAAGCAGTTCGCATGACACCCATGACCCCGATGCTAGGCTCGAAGTTGCGGCGTGGCTTGCGCTGCAATTCGAACTTCATGCGCCTACGCCCGCTTCTCATCCTGCTTGTTGCATTGCTCGCCACCGCTCTGGTGGCCGGCTGCGGCGGCGGTGAGCAGCGGCGAGGAGGCCGACTCGGGCACCGACGTCGACCAGCTGCTCAAGGACACGTTCTCGGGCAGCAAGGAGATCAAGTCGGGCAAGTTCGACGTCACGCTCGGCGTCAAGTCGGCCGGGGAGGCCGGCACGGTCGCGATCAAGGTGGCGGGGCCGTTCCAGAGCGAGGGCAAGGGCAAGGTCCCGAAGCTCGACATCCAGGCGTCCTTCGAAGGCGCCGGCCAGAGCCTCGAGGCGGGCGTCACGTCCACCGTCGAGCGCGGCTTCGTGAGCTTCAGCGGCACCGACTACGAGATCGTCGGGCCCGCTCTGGAAGCAGTTCACGGCCAGCTACGAGGAGGCCGCCTCCAAGGGCAGCAACGAGTCCCTGGCGACGCTCGGCATCGACCCGCGCAAGTGGCTCACGAACGCCGAGAACGGCGGCGAGGCCAAGGTCGGTGACACCGACACGATCAAGATCACCGGCGACGTCGACGTGCCGAAGCTGCTGGACGACGTCAACGCCGCGCTCGAGAAGCTCCGTTCGATCGGCGGCGCGAGCGCCGAGGGCCTGCCCGAGCAGCTGACCGCCGAGCAGAAGCAGCAGGCGGCCGACGCGATCAAGGACCTCAGCGTGGAGATCTACACCGGCGCCGAGGACAAGATCCTGCGCCGGAT
This sequence comes from uncultured Solirubrobacteraceae bacterium, assembly GCA_963806395.1. Lineage (GTDB taxonomy): Bacteria > Actinomycetota > Thermoleophilia > Solirubrobacterales > Solirubrobacteraceae > DASSUW01. The sequence goes on from CAWDYI010000005.1 coordinate 23,115, forward strand.
GCTCGTGACGATGAAGATCGAGACTCCCGAGGGCTCCGCCGCGGGCGCGCAGTCGGCGGACATCAAGTTCGACCTCCAGCTGCTCGACCTGAACGAGGACCAGGAGATCGAGGCGCCGGAGAACCCCAAGCCGTTCGCCGAGCTCGCCTCGCAGCTCGATTCGCTCGGGCTCAATCTCGGCGGCCTCGGCAGCGGTGGTGGCAGCTCGGGCGGCGGCAGCTCCGGCGCCGGCGAGCAGAACCTGGAGAAGTACTCCGAGTGCATCCAGGAAGCCGGGGCCGACAACAACAAGATTCGCAAGTGCGCGGACCTGCTGGCCGCGCCGTAACGCCCGAAGCCGCATACTGCACCCGGTGAATCAGCCGCGGGCGCCCTTCAACCTGCGACGTTTCCTCCTGAGCGGAGACGGTTGGCCGTACCTGCTCGTGCCGTTCATCGTGGTGGCGATCGTGCTCGAGTTCGCCCACGCGGACGCGACGCTGATCTTCATCACATCCGCCCTCGGCGTGATCCCGACGGCTGCGCTGATGGGCCGCGCGACCGAGGAGCTGGCCGCGCGCTCGGGTCCCGGCATCGGCGGCTTCCTCAACGTCACGTTCGGGAATGCGCCTGAGCTGATCATCGCGTTCTTCGCCCTCAACGAGGGCCTGCAGGAGGTCGTGAAGGCGTCGCTCGTCGGCTCGATCCTCGGCAACATCCTGCTCGTGATGGGCGCCGCCATGTTCGTCGGCGGGCGCAAGCGCGAGCGGCAGTACTTCGACCGCACGGCCGCCGGGACCCAGTCGCTGATGCTCCTGCTGGCCGCCGTCGCGCTCGTGATGCCGGCGATCTACGAGCTGGTCATCGGCGGCGCGCTCCCGAGCCCGACCGAGACGGCGCAGGAGTTCCCGTCCGACCTCGAGCAGATGTCGGCCGCGGTGGCGATCGTGCTGCTGCTCTCGTACGCCGCCGGGCTGCTGTTCTCGCTGAAGACCCACAAGGACCTGTTCAACCCGGCGCACGATGCCGACGACCACGGCGGCGAGCCATGGTCGGTGCGCCGCGCGGTCTTCTCGCTCGCGGCCGCGGGCGTGGCGGTCGGCGTGATGTCCGAGATCCTCGTCGGCTCGATCAGCGAGGCGTCCGAGTCGATCGGCCTGTCGCCGTTCTTCGTCGGTGTCATCGTTGTGGCCATCGTCGGCAACGCCGCCGAGCACTGGGTGGCGATCTATTTCGCCGCCCGCGACAAGATGGACCTGGCCGTCAACATCGCGATCGGCTCGAGCGCCCAGATCGCCCTGTTTGCCGCTCCGGTGCTGGTTCTCCTGTCCTTCTTCGTCGGGCCGTTCCCGATGGCGCTGGTGTTCAACGGGCTCGAGCTGGGGGCGATCTTCATGGCGATCCTGATCGCCAATCAGGTGACGCAGGAGGGCGAGTCCACCTGGTTTGAAGGCCTGCAGCTGCTAGCTGTGTACCTCGTGCTGGCGCTCGTTTTCTTCTTCGTCTGATGACGTTCGGCTTCATCAGCGGGCCTGGGCCATGGCTCGCGCTGGCCTGCATCACGATCGCCCTGCTGCTGGTCGACCTCAAGCTGTTCGCGCCCGGCCGCGAGCCGACCTTCCGCGAGGGCGTGTGGTGGTCGATCGGCTGGCTCGTGGTCGCGCTGCTGGTCGCGCCGCTCGTGTGGGTGCTCTCGAGCTTCGACGACGCGCTCACGTACACGACCGTCTACTTCGTCGAGCGCTCGCTGTCGCTCGACAACCTGTTCGTCTTCCTGCTGCTGTTCAGCTACTTCGCCGTGCCGGAGGAGTACCGGGCGAACCTGCTGTTCTACGGCATCGTGGCGGCGCTCGCGCTGCGCGGCCTGGCGATCCTCGGCGGCGTCGCGCTGATCGAGCAGTTCCACATCGTGATCTACATCCTCGGCGTGCTGCTGCTCGTGCTCGCGTGGCGGATCCTGCGCGGCGTCGAGGAGGGCGTGGACCCCGACAAGAACCTGATCGTGCGCGGCGTGCGCAAGGTGTTCCCGGTCTCGAGCGACTTCCACGGCCGCCACTGGTTCACGATGATCGACGGGAAGCGGCACGCGACGCCGATCTTCGTCTGCCTTGCCGCGATCGTGGCGGCCGACATCGCGTTCGCGGTCGACTCGATCCCGGCCGCCTTCGCGATCACGCGCGACTCGGTGCTGATCTGGATGGGCAACATCTTCGCCCTGCTCGGGCTGCGCGCGCTGTTCGTGCTCGTCGAAGGGCTGATCAAGCGCTTCCGCTACCTCGACGAGACGATCGCCGTCGTGCTCGCGCTGGTCGCGGTCAAGCTGCTGATCGAGGACGTGTACAAGGTCGGCCCGGTCGAGTCGCTCCTCGTCGTGGCGCTCGCCTTCACCGTCGGCATCGTCGCCTCGCTCGTGGCAGACGCCCGCGACCCGGACTCCGACGCCAAGCGCGCCGAGCGGGCGGAGCGAACGACGGCGTGAGCGTCCGCCTCGCCGGCGCGAGCGACCTGCCGGCGATCGCGTTGCTGCTGGGTGAGCTCGGCTATCCGGTCGAGCCCGCCTCTCTCGCACGCCGGATCGAGCGGCTCCCGGCGAGCACGACGGTCTTCGTCGCGGACGCCGGAGCGGTCGTCGGGCTGGCGGCGCTCGACATCCGGCCCGGCCTGCAGCACGACGCGCCGAGTGCGCGGCTCGTCGCGTTCGTCGTTCGCGAGGACTCCCGCGGCCGCGGCATCGCCCGGGAACTGGTGCAGGCCGTCGAGTCGGCCGCCCGCGACGCCGGCTGCGCGCACCTGCACGTGACGGCCGCGAACCGGCGCACGGAGGCGCACGCCGCCTACGCGGCGCTCGGGTTCACCGACACCGGCGTGCGGTTCGGCAAGGACCTGTGAGGCGCTAGCCCGCGCCGCCGAGCTCGCGCAGCTGACGGTCGGTCTCGGCCTCCACCTCGAGCGGCTCCTCACCGCGGGCGACGCGCCGCCGGTTCTTCGCCTCGACGAGCGTCCGGACCTCCTCGCGGAGGGCGGGATCGACGGCGGGCGCCGTGAGCGCGCGCAGCTCCTCGTCGATGTCCACCGGCGCTTCGCCGCGGGCGGTCCGGCGCGCGTTGCGGGCCTCGAGCATCTGGCGGATCTCGGCCTCGCGCACGGCCGCGTCGCCGCTGCCGGCGGGGGCTCGGGCGGGCACGTCGTCGCCGATCGACATCCCGCCGCGGCCGATCTGCTCGTAGGAGCGGCCGCTGGTGGCCAGCGCCCACACCGCGGCGACGATCGCCACCCCGACGACGACGAACAACACGATGGCGAACGCCCCCTCCATTCGGCTAATTGTGACGTGACGCACGCGATCGGTTCTTGTCCGGAACGATCGGGGTATGTACCCTCCGTAGTGCTGTTGACTGACTAGTCAATCTGGGAGCCGAAACCGTGGTGGACTTCAGCCTGACCGACGAGCAGCGGGCGCTGCGCGAGATGGCGCACGACTTCGCCGAGAAGGAGATCCGTCCTGTCGCCTGGGAGTACGACCGCGACAGCACGTGGCCCGAGGACGTGATGCGCAAGTCCTGGGAGCTCGGCCTGATGAACACGCACGTCCCGGAGGAGTACGGCGGCCCGGGCGCGTCCTACCTCGACGGCGTCCTGATCGAGGAGGAGCTCTCCTGGGGCTGCTCCGGCATCGGAACGTCGATCGGCGCCAACGGCCTCGCCTCGGCGCCGCTCGCCCTCGCCGGCTCGGAGGAGCTCAAGCAGGAGTACCTCGGGATGCTGTGCGAGGAGTACAAGCTCGCGTCCTTCTGCCTGACCGAGCCCGACGCCGGGTCGGACGTCTCGGGCATGCGCACGACCGCCGTGCGCAAGGGCGACAAGTACGTCATCAATGGCTCCAAGTGCTTCATCACCAACGGCGGCTACGCCGACTGGTTCACCGTCTACGCGAAGACCGACAAGGACGCCGGTCACCGCGGGATCTCCTGCTTCATCGTTCCCCGTGACGACACCGTCTCGGTGGACAAGAAGGAGGACAAGATGGGCCAGCGGGCGTCCAACACCGCGACCATCACGTTCAACGAGACCGAGATCCCCGTCGGCAACCTGATCGGCGAGGAGAACAAGGGCTTCAAGATCGCGATGATGACGCTGGACCGCACGCGCCCCGGCGTGGCGGCGATGGCCACCGGCATCGCCCGCGCCGCCTTCGAGTTCGCGACCAACTACTCGAAGGAGCGCATCCAGTTCGGCGTGCCGATCGCGATGCACCAGGCGATCCAGTTCATGATCGCCGACATGGCCACGAAGGTGCATCTCTCCCGCCTGGCCGCGTGGAACTCGGCGGTCCTGCTCGACCAGGGCAAGCGCAACACGCTCGAGTCCTCGCACGCGAAGCGCTTCGCGGCGGACAGCGCGATGGAGGTCACCACCGACGCCGTGCAGGTGTACGGCGGCTACGGCTTCATCAAGGACTACCCCGTCGAGAAGCTGATGCGCGACGCGAAGATCATGCAGCTGTACGAGGGCACGTCGCAGATCCAGCGGCTCGTGATCGCGCGCGAGACGCTGCTGCCGCGGCGGATCGAGGAGCCCGCAGCCGCTCCTGCGTAGAAGCGGCCGTTAACGCATGCGGGCGGTTCGGGTAGCACCGCCCGCATGGCGGACATAGAGCGGGGCTCGATTGACTGGGAGGGCATCGAGCGCTCTCCCGACTTCCAGGCGCTGGTTGCATCCCGGCGCCGGTTCGTGTTGACGGTGGGCGGTGGGACGGTGGGGCTGACCGTCGCGTACATCGTGATCGCCTACCTGGCGCCGGACCTGCTGGGCGAAGCGCTCGGCTGGGTTGCCGGTGTCGGCCTGATCTTCCTGACCTGGGCGGTCAGCCTCACGTACCTGCGTAAGAGCGACCGCGAGTGGTCGCCGGTCGAGCAGCGCATCGCCGCGGCCGCGCACGAGCCGTCGCGCTTCAGGCGCGATGCGGCGCGCGAGAGGGAAGTCCGATGAATGAGCTCGCTCTAGGCATCTTCGCCGTCGTCCTCTCGATCACGCTGGCTGTCACGTACTGGGCGTCCAAGCGGACGCGCACCGCGACCGAGTTCTGGGCCGCCGGGCGCGGCATCTCGGGCCCGCAGAACGGGTTCGCGATCGCCGGCGACTACATGTCGGCATCGTCGTTCCTCGGCTTCGCCGGCCTGATCTTCTTCTTTGGCCTCGACGGGTTCATCGGGCTCGTCGCGGCGCTCGTCGCGTTCGTGCCGGTGCTGTTGCTGCTGGCCGAGCGGATGCGCAACGCCGGCAAGTTCACGATGGCCGACGTGCTGGCGTTCCGCCTGCGTGAGCGGCCGGCGAGGACCGCCGCCGCGGCGGGCACGCTCGCCGTCGTGTTCTTCTACCTGCTCGCGCAGATGGTCGGCGCGGGCGTGCTGATCCAGGCGCTGGCCGGGATCGACTTCGCGCTGTCGGTCGTGATCACGGGCACGTTCATGGTCGTCTACGTGATCTTCGGCGGCATGCTCGCCACCACGTGGGTCCAGATCATCAAGGCCGGCCTGTTGATGACGGCCGGCGTGGTGATCACGGTGCTGGTCATCGCCCGCACCGGCTTCGACCTGTTCGGCCAGGCGAAGGCACAGAGCGACGCCGGCGCTGCGTACCTGAAGCCCGGCCTGATGCACCCGGACGCGATCAACGGCATCTCGTTCGGGCTCGCCTTCCTGCTCGGCACCGCCGGTCTGCCGCACATCCTGATCCGCTTCTTCACCGTGCCGGACGCGCGTGCGGCCCGCCGCTCGGTCGGCTGGGCGGTGCTCCTGATCGGCCTCTTCTACATCATGATCATGATCATCGGCGTGGGTGCGCGGGCGATCCTCGGCAGCGGGGCCGAGGAGGCGAGCGCGGGCGGCAACCTCGCCATCCCCCTGCTCGTCGAGGAGCTCGGTGGCGGCGCCGGAACGGTCGGCGGCGACGTGTTCCTGGCCGTCGTCAGCGCGGTCGCGTTCGCGACGATCCTCGCTGTCGTGGCGGGACTCGTGATCTCCGCCTCGGGCGCGATGGCGCATGACCTGTGGACGAACGTGGTCCGCCGCGGGAAGGCGGACGAGCGCGAGGAGGTCCGCGTGGCCCGGATCGCCGCGCTCGGCCTCGGCGTGCTCGCGATCGCCGTCGCGATCGCCGCCGGCGAGGGCTTCAACGTCTCGATCCTCGTCGGGCTCGCGTTCGCGGTCGCCGCGAGCGCCAACCTGCCGGCGCTGCTGTGCGCGCTGTTCTGGCGGCGCTTCAACACCACCGGCGCGGTGACCGGCGTCGTCGGCGGCCTCGCCGCGTCGCTGATCCTGATCGCCCTCAGCCCGGCCGTGTGGCCGGGGCCGGACGGCGAGGGCTCACCGATCCCGCTCTCCAACCCGGCGTTGATCTCGTTCCCGATCGGCTTCCTCAGCTGCTGGCTCGGGACCGTGCTCAGCCGCGAGGGCCGGCCGGAGCGCACCTACCACGAGCTGCACGTCCGCGCCGAGACCGGGGTCGGCGCGCACTAGCGTCGGCCATTCCGCGGCCGGCGCGTCAGACGCCACACCAGCGGCGGGCGAGGTCGGTGAACGCGTCCGCCGCCGCGTCGATCTTGCCGGCGTCGGCCCACTCGTCGGTCTGGTGGGCCTGGGCGGCCTCGCCCGGGCCCCAGATCACCGTCGGCGGCGTGCCGTACGCGGGCGTCAGGGCGGCGGCGTCGGTGAAGTAGGCAAGCCCGCGCGGCTCAGCCGGCGTGATGTCGAACACCGTGCGCAGCCACGGGTCGTCCGGGTCGGTGGCGACCGGTCCGAGATCGATCAGGGGCTCGAGCGTCACCTCGGGCCCGGCGGCGGACTGCAGCCGCTCGAGCACCGCGGTGCCGGTCAGGCCGGGCACGGTGCGGACGTCGATCAGCGCCTCCGCGCGGTCCGGCACCACGTTGGCGCTGACGCCGCCCGCGATCGTGCCGACGTTCAGCGTCGGCTCGCCGAGCAGTGGGTGCGGCGCAGTGTCGAACGTGACGTCCGCGAGCGTCGCCACGGCGGCGGCGAGCGGGTAGATCGCGTTGCGGCCGAGGTGCGGGGCGGAGCCGTGGGCGCCGACGCCCTCGGTGCTCGCCCGCGCCCACAGCACGCCCTTGTGCGCGACGTGCGGCAGGCCGCCGGTCGGCTCGGCCACCAGCACGGCGCCGGCGCGGCCGAGGGCACCCGCGCCCGCCAGATGCAGCGCGCCCTCGCAGCCGGTCTCCTCGCCGGCGCACAGCACGAGCTCCAGCCCCGCCTCGCCGCGCCCGAGCGCGGCCACGCGCTCCGCCGCGACCACGATCGACGCCACGCCGCCCTTCATGTCGCTCGCCCCGCGCCCGTGCAGCCGCCCGTCGCGCAGCTCACCGAACGGCTCGACGCTCCACGGAGCGCCGCCGAGCGGGACCGTGTCCAAGTGGCCGGTCATGCACAGCGCGGGCCGCTCCGCGTCGGTTCCCGGCCAGCGCGCGACGATGCTCGTCCGCCCGGGCGCATGCTCGTGCCGGGTGACGTCCAGGCCCGCGGCCTCGAGCCGCCGGCCCAGTACGTCGGCGGCGATCACCTCGTTCCCGGGAGGGTTGATCGTGTCGAGCCGGACGAGCTCCAGTGCGAGGTCGAGTGCATCGGGCATCGGGGCATTGTGCAGCCCGAGGCACGGCAGGCGAGACTCTAACCTTCAAGTCGAGGGTCCAGCTATCGCCTACGCGGCGCCGTCCCGGCACAATGCCGGGCGTGCCCGCACGCGACACTTCGAGGGCGGCGGCGGAGGCCGCCAGCCTCGCCGGGGCGGGGAGCACGGACCCGCTCATCGGCGACCTGCGCCGCGCGGGGCTGCTCCAACTGCTCGTGCTGCACTACGTCGCCGGCGGGCCGACCTACGGGAACCAGCTGATCGAGCGCATCGGAGCGCTCACCGCGGGCGCGCTGGTCGTGAACCCGAACACGATGTACCCGCTGCTGCGCTCGCTCGAGGAGCGCGGCCTGGTGGCGGGGGAGTGGGAACACCCCGAGCGCCGGTCGCGGCGGTTCTACCGGATCACCGCCGACGGCGAGTCCGAGCGCGATCGGCTGGTCGCCGAGCTCGAACCGCGGCTGAAGCGGATCGAGCGCTCGATCCGCGCGATCCGCAAGGAAGCCCTCTGATGCCGCGCGCGTCCGCGACCACCGTCGTGCCGGGCCGCATCGTCGAGGCCGAGGACCTGTGGTACGACCCGCACCGCTGGCCCGCGTGGATCGACGGCTTCGGCCATGTGGCCAAGCTCGAGGGCGACTGGCCGAAGAAGGGCGCGCGCCTGCTGTGGGACTCCCCGCCGAAGGGCCGCGGCCGCGTCGACGAGCGGGTGATCGCCTACGAGGCGCGGACCGGCCACACGGTCGCCGTCGAGGACGTAAAGCTGAGCGGCACCCAGACGGTGACGTTCGAGGTCGCCGGAGCCGACGAGGTCCGCGTCACGCTCGCGCTCGAGTACGAGCTCAAGGAGCGCAACGTGCTGACGCCGCTGCTCGACCCGCTGTTCATCCGGCGCGCGCTGCGCGAGTCGCTGCGCCGCACGCTCGTCCGCTTCGGGCACGAGCGTCGCGCCGAGACCACCCTCTGACCCGGCTCATCGCCCAGCATCGCTCGGCTAGGGTCTTGGCCATGTTCGTTTTCAAAGCAGGAGTCGTCGGCGCGGGGGTGATGGGAGGCGAGATCTCCCAGGTCATCGCCGCGGCGGGGATCCCGGTAGTGCTCAAGGACGTCGACGCCAAGTTCGTCGACGCGGGACTGGAAAAGGCGCGCGAGGTCACCGGTGGCCAGGTCGCGAAGCTCGTCAAGAAGGGCAAGCTCTCGCAGGAGGACGCCGACGCCCAGGCTGAGCGCACGCTCTCCCTGATCACCGGCACCACCTCCTACGACGAGTTCGGTGACGTCGACTTCGTGATCGAGGCCGTGCCGGAGAAGATGGAGATCAAGCACGCGGTGTTCGCGGAGCTCGACGCGTCGACGCCCGGCCACGCGATCCTCGCCTCCAACACCTCAGGGCTGTCGATCACCGAGATCGGCGATGCCACCAACCGGCCCGAGAAGGTGGTCGGCTTCCACTTCTTCTGGCCGGCGTCCTACATGCGGCTGATCGAGGTGATCGAGGGCGAGGACACCGCGCCCGAGACCGCCCAGGCCGCCGCCAACTTCGCCCAGGCGATCAAGAAGATGCCGGTGCGCTGCCACGAGTGCCCCGGCTTCGTGGTCAACCGCATCCTCGTCTCCACCGCCAGCGAGATCTGGCGCTACCAGGACGAGACCGGGATCGACGTCGAGCAGCTCGACGCATTCATCACCGAGAAGGCGCAGATGCCGATGGGCCCGTTCCGGGTCGCCGACATGTCGGGCCTGGACACGGTCGTGAAGGTCGCGCACGACATGCGCGAGGCCTACGGGGACCGCTTCTACGTCCACCGCGGCATGGAGGAGAAGCTCGAGCGCGGCGAGCTCGGCGCCAAGACCGGGAAGGGGTTCTATGAGCACTCCTGAGACCGCGGCGCAAATCGACGAGTCGGTCGCCGAGCGGTTCCAGCTGAAGGCGCTGGTGGAAGCCTGCCTGGTGCTCGAGGAGGGCATCGCGGGCGTCCGCGACATCGACCTCGGGATGATGATGGGCACCGGCATGGTCCCGGGCCCGTTCGCACGCGCGGACTTCCGCGGGCTCGACGACATCCTCGAGGCGCTGGAGAAGGCCGAGGACGAGTGGGGCGAGGGCTTCGAGCCGCCGCTCGTGCTGCGGCGGCTCGTGGCGCAGGGCCGGCTGGGCGCCAAGAGCGGGCAGGGCTTCTACCCGTACCCGCAGGTCGACGAGGGCTACGAGGGCGCGCCGGTGAAGCTCGACTCGCGCGGCGAGATCGCGATCGTGTGGCTCGACAACCCGCCGGCGAACTCGCTCTCCCCGACCGTCGTCGAGGCGCTCGAGAAGGCGTGGAAGGCGATCGAGGACTCCGGCGAGGTGCGCGCGATGATCCTCGCGTCGCCGAACCCGGCGCTGTTCAGCGCCGGCGCCGACATCAAGGCGTTCACGCAGATGGACGAGGCCGCCGGCAAGGAGCTGCTCGACCGCGGGCACGCGCTGTTCCGCCGCTGGGAGCAGTCGCCGATCGTCACGATCGCGGCCGTCAACGGCCTCGCGCTCGGCGGCGGCTGTGAGATCGCGATGGCGTGCGACGTCCGCCTCGCCGCCTACTCCGCCTCGTTCGGCCAGCCGGAGATCAACCTCGGGATCATCCCGGGCTTCGGCGGCACACAGCGGCTGCCGCGGCTCGTCGGCCCGGCGAAGGCGCTGGAGATGAACACCACCGGCGAGTCGATCTCGGCCGAGGAGGCGTACGAGCACGGTCTCGTCAACCGGCTCCTGCCCGACCACGAGCTGTTCGACGCGGCGATGGCGTGGGCGCGCAAGTTCTCCCGCCAGGCACCGCTGGCGCTCGGCGCCATCAAGCGGACGTCCCACAAGGGCGACCTCGACGACGGCATCGCCGCCGAGAAGCAGGCGTTCGGCGAGGTGTTCGCGACCGAGGACGCGCGCGAGGGCATCGGCGCGTTCGTGCAGAAGCGCAACCCGGAGTTCAAGGGGCGGTGAGCGCCGCCCACGACCGCCTCGCCGAGCTGATCCGCTCGGCGGGGTCGGTCGTCGCGCTCACCGGCGCGGGCATCTCGGTCCCGTCCGGCATCCCCGACTTCCGCTCGCCGGGTACGGGACTGTGGGCGAACGTCGACCCGATGGAGGTCGCCCACATCTCCGTCTGGAGGCGCGAGCCGGAGCGCTTCTGGGCCTTCTACGGGCAGCGCTTCGCCGCGCTCGAGGGCAAGCAGCCCAACGGCGCCCACCGCGCGCTCGCCGAGCTCGAGGCCACCGGCCGGCTCGACGCCGTGATCACCCAGAACATCGACGGCCTGCACGCCGCGGCAGGCTCGCGCGACGTGATCGAGGTGCACGGCTCGATCGCCTCCGCCTCATGCCTCGGATGCGGCGCCCGCTACCCGCTGGCGGACACGCGCGAGCGCGCGGAGGCGGACGCCGACGGCGTGCCGCGCTGCGAGTGCACGCGGCCGCTGAAGCCGGACGTCGTGCTGTTCGGCGAGATGCTCGACGAGGCGGCGATCGGCCGCGCCTCCGACCTCGCCGCCGGCGCCGACCTGCTGCTCTGCATCGGCTCGTCGCTCGAGGTCTATCCGGTGGCGGGGCTGCCGGAGGTGACGTTGGAGGCCGGCGGGCAGATCGCGGTCGTGACCCGCAGCTCGACGCCGTTCGATCGCTTCGCCGCCGTGCGGCTGGACGGGGACGTGGAGGAGGAGCTGGCCGCCGTGCTTGAGGTGCTTTAGCACGAACGGCAACTGCGCATTAAGGGAGGCCCGGGAGGGGGTGCGTCACATTTGTTCGATCCTCGTGAACAAACGTGACGCACCCCCTCGATCCCTCTCCCTTAGTGCCCGTGCTACCCGCCCGCCCGGACCACCACCAACCGGGCCCGCAACGCAGCCTCGAGCCGCCCCAGCGCGGTTGTCACGGCCACCGCGTCGGCCTCGGACAAGCCGCCCTGCAGCGCCACCTGCGCGGCGTCGCCCACCGCCGCGCGCCATCCCGCAAGCTCCTCCAGCCTCGCCGCCATGTCGGCCGTGCCGCGCCACACCTCCAGCTCCGCCAGGGCCGCGTCGAGCGCGACCGTGAGCTGGAGGGCGGCCTCGCGCGCGCGCCCGTGGTCGAGATCGCCGCGCGCCCGCAGGGTGAGCTCCTCGCACGCGAGCGCGGCGTCGCGGCCGCTCAGGAGCGCGGCCACCCGCTCGTGCGGGGAGAGCAGGGCGGAGCGCTCGGCGCGCGTCGCCGGCACCGGCACGTCGCGGGCGGACTCCCAGTCGCCGTCGGCCACCTGCTCACCCGTCCCGTAGCCGACCCGGATCGCCAGCGCGCGCGTCGGGTCGGCGTCCGGCGCCCACGGGTCTGCGGACGCGAGCCGGTGGCCGGCGACCGCCTGGTTGAGCACGGCGAGCGCCTCGGCCGCGATCTGCTCGGCGCCGTCTCCGGTCGCGCGTGCCAGCCACGCGTCGGCCGCGTCGAGGTCGCCCAGCGGTGACGCGTCGATCACCGTCGCGCGTGTGACCTCAACCGTCACCTGGGTCTCCTCGGCGCGTCGCCGCGCGCCCCGCCGCCTACGCGCCGGCGCCTCGAAGCCGCCGATCACGAGCACCTGGCGCACGTCGTCGCCCGCGAACCGGCGCACGACGTAGCGACCCGCGTCGGGCCCGAGCCGGCCCGGGAACTCCCACTGGACGAAGCCGAACCGCGCCAGGGCGGCTCAGTCGCCCTTGTGCGCCTTCGACCCCGACCGCGTGACCGGCAGCGCGTACTTCGACGGCGTCCGCCGCACGACGGGGTTGTCGATCTCGCCGAGGCGGTCGATCAGCTTGATCCACTGCTTCGGCTTGAGGATCGCGTTGACCTGGCGGGCCATCTTCGAGTTCTCGCCGTAGAGCGGCTTGAAGCCCACGTGGATGTGGTCGTGGTGGTCGCCCATCGCGAACGTGTTGTCCATCCCCTCGAACTTCATGAGCGAGATGATCTGGTGGGGCTTCATCGTGCCCTGGAGGGTCAGTAGGCGCTGGATCGTGATCTCGGTGATCGAGCCCTTGCCCTGCGTCGCCGGCGAGATCGTGATGCCGTTGATGGCCGCGATGTCGACCGCGGTGCCGGTCGAGTGCTCGGACACGTTGCCCGACGTCGTCAGGTAGCTGTGGCCGCACCGCAGCGAGGTGACCGTCGGCCGCAGGCCGGATGAGGAGAGGAACTCGAGCGTCGCCAGCACGCGGCGATCGACCTGGCCGGCGCGGATGTCGCGGCGGCCGCACTCGTAGACGTCGACGTGCGGGTTGGACAGCACGCGGTGGATCAGCGCGTCCTTGCTCATCAGCAGGATCTGGCCGATCGACGGGTTGGCGGCGTCGGCGCCGAAGAACGGGTTCTTGCCGGCCGCGCGGTAGATCGCCGTCGACTCGAGCAGCTTCCAGCCGTCGAGGATCGGCTTCGGGTCGACGCGCGGGGCGCCGCGGCCGGCCGGCCGGATCTCGAACAGCAGGTGCGCTGCGCCGCGGTCGACTCGCCCGAGGCGGCCGAGGATGGTGCCGGCCACCACGCGCGCGCCCGGGCGCAGGCGCTTGAGCTCGATGTCGTCGCGGGTGAGCCCGAACACGCGCTGGAAGTAGCCCTCGACCGTCTCCTGGCCGTCGATCACGCCGGTGCGCTCGAACTCCTGCTGGGCGCCGCCGGCCGCTGACGCGTTCGGGCGGGCCGGATGGGCGAACAGCCGCTCCTTGGTCGCCGGCGCGGCCTTCGCGGCCTCCTTGGTCTTCTCGACCTTGGGCGCGGCGCGCTCGGCCAGCTTGCGCTTCGGCCGGCGGGTCGCGGGCCGCTGGGTGGCCGAGGCCGCCTGGTCGGGCGCGGCGTCGCGCGCGGGTAGCTTCATCTCGCGCTCGATGTCGTCAGCGCTCACGTCCTGCGACTTCGGCGACGGATAGCGCTTGGCGACCGAGCCGAGGTGCCCGTAGGTGTAGGTGTTGCCGTACACGTCCTGCAGCACCACGAACCGGCCGAGTCGCCGGGACTCGCCGACCTTCACGATCCGCCCGTCGTTGACGGCCACGGCCGGCGCGCCCTTGCGCGAGAAGATGCGGATGCCGCGCCGGTCGGTCGGCTCGACGACGAGCGCTGCGTTGCCCTCGCGCACACGCTTGCGGTTCTGCTTGAGCGCGCCCGCGTACGTCGCCTTCGCCTGGACCGGGAAGCGGCCCTGGGTGAGCCCGGTGAGCGAGCCGACGAGGTTCGACGGCAGGCCACCGATCACCTGCGCGCGCAGGAGCACGGAGTCGACGTACCAGTCGGCGTGGTTGTACGCGAAGACGGCGCGGCGGATGTCCGTGTCGGCGCCCGCCGCCCGCAGGTAGCGCGCGGCGGCGAAGATCGCGTCGACCGGGTTGTACGGGTCCTTGACCTTGTCGCCGTTCGCGTCGACGCCGTACATGCGCCAGGTCGAGGGCATGAACTGCATCCAGCCGAGCGCGCCCGCGGAGCTCACGTTGAGGTTGCGGCCGTAGTCGGTCTCGATCTCGTTGATCGCCGCGAGGATCTCCCAGCGGACGCCGTACTGGATGCCGGCGGCCTGGTAGATCGGGAGCAGGAACGGCGGGATCCGGAACTTGTCGATGAAGAAGTTCGGGACGCCGATGCGCGCCGGCCCGGGCGTGGACTCCGAATAGGTCGGGTTCGCCGGGTTCGGCGAGCCGTCCGGGTTCTGGCCTCGGACGGCGTCGTCCACCTTGTCCTTGACGCGGCCGGCGCCCGACCGGACGTTGCCGTCGGCGCGGTTGACCGGGCTCTCCTCGCCGCCGTTCTGCGTCGAGCCGTTGCCGCCGCCGGTGTTCGAGCCGCCGCCGCCGCCGCCACCACCGCCGCCACCGCCGCGGCCGGGCTTGCCGCCGCCGTTCTGGTTACCGGGCGTGGAGGTGGGGTCGGGAACCTTGACGTCCGGTACGTCAGGCACCGCCGGCACCGTGGGCACCGCTGTCGGTGTGGCGATCGGACCGAGGTCGACGATGTTCTGCACCGGCGCGGGCAGGCCGGGAATCTGCACCTGCTGGACCGGCGTGCCGGCCGGGACGTCGACCGTGACCGTCATGACCTGCCCGGTGACGAGCGTGACCTGGACGCGGTGCATCTCCGCCGAAGCGGTCGCGACGAGAACCACCGCGTACAACGCGGCAGCAGCAAGCGCGATCAGCAGCTTTCGACTCATCATCCCTGGAACGGGCCTTCTCCAGCGACACCGGGACGGCATCGCCATCCCGCCTGTGCCGGGGTCTGGGCCCTGTTAACTGGTTCTGAGGCTATCGGTCTCATGGGGCCGGGTGCTATCTCGAACGGTTAAACCTGCATTGTCTTGCGGTGTTTCGTCGCAATACGACGAACTTTCGTACAGGATAACCCTCAAGTAGACGTCTAGGTTCGGCGGTTTCCCCCTGATTCCGCCAATCTCACGCGGCGGTCGCACCGACAGCCGCCAGTGCCGCAGCGTACCGAAGCGATGAGCGCTAGGTTCCCGGCGGTGACGATCCAGGAACATGTCCAGGAGGACACCATGGCCGACGAGGACGCCCCGAGCGGGCTGCGCGACCGGATCGCCCGCCAGGGCGAGGACGCGCTCGGCAAGCTCGCGCAGGAGTTGCTGGAGAACCCGCTGATCAACTCCGCGATCGCCCGAGCCTTCGAGGCGCGCGAGCGCGCCGTGCAGGCGCAAGAGGCTGCGATGGGGGCGCTCAACATCCCGTCGGCCGCCGACGTCGAGCGCCTGACCCGCCGCCTGCGCTCGGTGTCCCAGCGCATGGAGGGCATCGAGGAGGGGGTCGACCGGCTGGACCAGCGGCTCGCCGGCATGGGTCAGCCCGGTGGCGCCGTCGACGAGCGGCTCGCCGCCGTCGAGGGTCAGCTCGCCAAGCTCTCCGCCGAGATCTCCAACCTCGCCTCGACGCTCGACACGTCGCCCGCGCCGGTGCCACGCGAGCAGGAGCGCTTGGCGATGGACGAGCCGCCGCCTGCCGCGGCCCCGCGGCGCAGGACGCCGAAGAAGAAGAGCTGAGCGCCGCTCAGCCGGAGAGCGCGGCCGCCCCGACGCGGCCGAGCTCGATCTCCGCGTGCTCCAGCGCCTCGGGCTCGATCCGGCGGCGATCGCCGGCGAGCAGGTCGCTGACGGCGAGCACGCACGCGGCCGCCAGACCGTGGCGCGCGGCGACCGTGAACACCGCGCCGGCGGCCAGGTCGAGCGCCACGATGTCGGTGGCCGCGGTCTCGGCGCCGTAGTAGAGGTCACCGGACTCGACGATGCCGGTCGCGGCGCCGTTGCCCGCAGCGCGGAGGGCGGCGAGCAGGTCGGCGTCGGCGGCCAGCACGTCGGCGGCGCCGAGCGCCCGGCTGGCGCCGTCGAGGGCGCGGACGGACTCGGCGATCACGAGTGAGCCGAGCTCGAGGTCCGCGAGCGCACCGCAGGTACCGACGCGCACGAGCCGGCGGGCGCCGAGCGCGATCAGCTCCTCGACCACGATCGCGGCGCTCGGCCCGCCGAGGCCGGTGCTCTGGATCGTCAGCAGGTCGCCGTCGGCGGCCTCGCCGGAGTAGCCCCACAGCCCGCGGTTGTGGTTCAGCATCTTCGGCGCGTCGAGCAACTGCTGCGCGAGTCGCAGCGCACGCCCGGGGTCGCCGGGGAGCAGGACGCGCTCGGCAACCTCGGCGTGGGGACGGAGATGGACTGGGCTCGGCAAGCGCGTGGAGAATAGACTCGCGGCATGCCGAAGAAGGACAAGAAGAAGAAGGACAAGCAGCAGGGCTCCGGTGCTGCGGACGCCGTGGAAGCGGTCCGCTCCGCCGTCGAGCGCACGTTCCAGGCCACGAGCGAGGGGTCGGGAAGCGCGCAGAAGCGGACCAAGGAATTGATCAATGAGGTCGCGAACGCCGCTGCGCGCATCCGCGAGACGATCGAGGACCTCAAGGTGGTCGAGGACATCAAGGGCCTGCGGCGCGAGATCGAGACGCTCGCACGCCGGGTCGCCGCGCTCGAGGTGCGCGAGGGCAAGCCTGCCGCGGCCACGCCGGCGGCAGCCAGGCCGGCGGCGGCGAGCAAGCCGGCGGCGGCCAAGCCGGCCGCGGCGAAGCCCGCGGCTGCCAAGCCTGCGGCGGCGAAGACCACGGCCCGCAAGCCCGCGGCGGCCAAGCCCGCTGCGCGCAAGCCCGCTGCACGCAAGCCCGCCGCCCGCCGCACCGCCGCCACGTCGAAGGCGTCCGGCTCGGCCACGGCGTCGCGTCCGGCCGCGGCCAAGTCCGGCACCACCGCCGCGCGCAAGCCGAGCGCGAGCCGCGCGAAGGCGACCGGCACGAAGGCGTCCACGTCGAAGTCGACCGGCACGAGGGCGAGCGGCACGCGCTCCACTTCCCGCTCCCCGCGGTCGTCCTGAACCATGGGCGCGGAGTTCTCCTCGCCGAAGGAGTTCCGGACCGTGATGGACCGGATCTTCTCGATGATGAGCGAGGACGAGGACATGGGTCCGAAGCTGCGCGACGCCGACGTGCCGCAGCGGTTCGAGTTCACGGACCTCGACCTCGTGGTGAACATCCGCGCCGCGCGTGCAGGTGAGGACGGCAACCTGCACTGGGAGTGGTCCGACGACGTCGACTGGGACCCGAAGGTGAAGATGGCGATGTCGTCGGAGACGGCCAACCGCTACTTCCAGGGCAAGGAGAACGTCGCGGTTGCGCTCGCACGCAGGCGGATCAAGTCGGGCGGCGACGTCAAGGCCGCACTCAGCCTGATCCCGATCACGAAGCCGATCTACGCCCGGTACCGGAAGGTGGTCGAGGACGAATACCCGCATCTCGCGATCTAATCGCCGCCCGGGTGCGTCCGCCTGCGGTCGAGTCGTTTGACAGTGACGCACTCCCGCGCTAGACCTTGCGACACCCGAACCAGGCAATAGGCCGGGAAGTGGGTGGCCCTTGGGTCACGCGCAAGGCGTCGCCTTCGGACGAACGCCGCCGGCCGAGGCAGCGGGCCGCATTGCCCGCATGCGGCGGGACCTCAACCGCGGTCCCGCCGCTTTCATTTTCGGGCTCATGCCGGAACTGACGCTCACCGATGTCGCGCGCCGGCTCGACGTGCCGCCGGCCACGCTCCGGCGCTGGGTCAAGGACGGGATCGTGCCGCTCGGCAACGGCCGCTGGACGCCGGCGGCGGTCGCCCACGCCCGCATCATCGCCCGCCTGCGCGAGCGCGGCCACGCACTCGACGACCTGCGCGAGGCGGCGCGCTCGGGCCGGCTCGCCTACGGATATCTCGAAGACCTCTTCCCGGCCGGCGCCCACACGCGCACGCTCGAGGAGGCGGTCGAGGAGACCGGCCTCGAGCCGGCGCTGATCGAGCGCATCTGGAACACCGCCGGCTTCTCGTCGGACTCGCTCGAGCGGATCGACGAGGAGGACCTGCAGCTCCTGCGCTACATGGCGTCGGTGCTCGACGCCGGGTTCCCGCTCGTCGCCTTCCTGCAGCTCGTGCGCGTCTACGGCCAGGCGCTCGCCCAGATCGCCGACGCCGAGGTGAAGCTGTTCCACCTCTACGTCCACGAGCCGCTGATGCGCGACGGCGTCGGCGGCCTCGAGATCGCCGAGGAGATGGAGGGCCTCGCGACCGAGCTGCTCCCGCTCGCCTCGCCGATCATGGACCGCGTGCATCAGCGACTGCTCCAGCACTTCGTCAGCCAGGACGTGGTCGGGCACCTCGAGACCGAGGGCGCCGGCCAGGAGCTCGGCCGCCTCCGCGTCGCGATCGCCTTCGCCGACCTCGCGGGCTACACCAGGCTCACCGAGGAGGCGGGCGAGGAGGAGGCGCTCGACGTCGTCGAGCGCTTCGTCGAGGCGGTGGAGGAGACGCTCCCCGACGACGCGCGGGTGATCAAGACGATCGGCGACGAGGTGATGGTCGCCGGCGCCGACTCCAGCGCGCTCGTGGACTGGGCGGTCGGGTTCCAGGCGCTCAACGCCGGGATGCGGCCGCTCCCGCGGATCGGCATCCACAGCGGCGAGGCGCTCTACCGCGAGGGCGACTACTACGGCCGTGCGGTCAACCTCGCCTCGCGGGTCGGCGCGCGCGCCGCCGGCGGCGAGGTGCTGGTCACGCGCCCGGTCGTCGAGTCGGCCGGCTCGCACCTGGTGTTCGAGCCGATCGGCGAGGTCAAGCTGAAGGGCTTCAAGGAGGCGACCGACCTGTTCCTCGCGCGCCCGAGCGAGGCGATCGGATGAGCGCGGTCGAGGAGCGCGTGCGCGCCGCCGGCCTGCTCCGGCCCGGCACGCCGTTCGTGGTGCTGCTGTCCGGCGGACGCGACTCGGTCTGCCTGCTCGACCTCGCCGTCCGGCTGGCCGGGCCGGTCACCGCGCTGCACCTCAACTACGGGCTGCGCGACTCCGCGGACGGCGACGAGGCGCACTGCGCGGTGCTGTGCGAGCGGCTGGGCGCCGTGTTCGAGGTCCGGCGTCCGCGGCACACCGGCGGCAACCTCCAGGCGTGGGCGCGCGAGCAGCGGTACGAGGAGGCCGAGCGGCTGGCGGTCGCCGCCGGCGCGTCGATCGCGACCGGGCACACCGCCGGCGATCAGGTCGAGACCGTCCTCTATCGCCTTGCCGCATCGCCCGGGCGGCGCGCGCTGCTCGGCATCCCGGAACGCGACGGCCGGCTCGTCCGGCCGCTGCTGACCAGCACGCGCGACGAGACCGCCGCGCACTGCACCGAGCGCGGCCTGCAGTGGCGCGAGGATCCCACGAACGACGCGCCGGAGTTCGCGCGCAACCGCGTGCGCCATCAGCTGCTGCCCGTGCTGCGCGGGCTGCATCCGGCGGCCGAGGCGAACGTGCTGCGGACGCTCGCGCTCCTGCGCGACGAGGCGGCGGTGCTCGACGAGGTCGTCGCCGCGGCGGTCGAGCCGCCGGACGTCGCGCGGCTGGCCGCGCTGCCGC
The DNA here is from genome assembly GCA_963806395.1 of uncultured Solirubrobacteraceae bacterium. Classification (GTDB taxonomy): domain Bacteria; phylum Actinomycetota; class Thermoleophilia; order Solirubrobacterales; family Solirubrobacteraceae; genus DASSUW01. The sequence continues at coordinate 42,676 of CAWDYI010000005.1, forward strand.
CGGCGCTCGCCCGGCTGGCGGTGCAGGCGCTCGCCGACCGCGCCGCGGGCGGCCGCGCGCCGGCGCTCTCCACGCGGGTCGAGGAGATCCTCGCGCTCGGCGCCGCCGGTGGGACGGCCGCGCTCGACGTCGGCGGCGGGCTGCGCGCGGTCGTCGAGTACGGGCAGTTGCGGTTCGACCACGGCCCCGCGGCCGCACCGGCCGCCACCGTGCTCTCCGTGCCGGGCAGCGTGATGTTCGGCGGCGGTCACCTGACGTGCGAGGAGGCCGGCGACGGCGCGCTCGACGCCGACGCGCTCGCGGCCCCGCTCGAGGTCCGGGCGTGGCGCGCCGGCGACCGGATGCGCCCGCTCGGACTCGGCGGCAGCCGCACGCTGCAGGACCTGTTCACCGATCGCAAGGTGCCGCGCGGCCGCCGCGACCAGGTGCCGGTCGTCGTCTCCGGCGGCGAGATCGCATGGGTGCCGGGCGTGGCCACGGGCGAGCGCTTTCGCGTCACGGAGGCCACTCGCCGGCGGGTCCGCCTTACCTGGACGGAGAGCGGCGCCTAGACTGCGCCGGGATGCTCCAGGACGAGCACATCGGGGAGATCCTCGTGCAGGCCGACGAGCTGCAGCACCGCATCCGCGAGATGGCGGCGGAGGTGTCGCGCGATTACGCGGGCAAGGACCTGCTGCTGATCGGCGTGCTCAAGGGCGCCGTGTTCTTCCTGTCGGACCTGATGCGCCACCTCGACATCCCCTGCGAGGTCGACTTCATGGCGGTCGCGTCCTACGGCTCGTCGACCGACTCGTCAGGAGTCGTCCGGATCCTCAAGGACCTCGACGCGCCGCTCGAGGGCCGCAACGTGCTGATCGTCGAGGACATCGTCGACTCCGGGCTGACGCTGCAGTACCTGATGCGGACGCTCGAGGCCCGCGGACCCGCTTCCTTGGAGGTGTGCGCGCTGCTGACCAAGCCGGAACGGCGCAAGGTCGATACGCCTGCGCGCTACGTTGGCTTCGAGATCCCCGACAAGTTCGCGATCGGGTACGGGCTCGACTACGCGGAGCGCTATCGCAACCTGCCGTATGTCGCGACATTGACGGGAATTGCCGATTAGGAGATCCATAGGAAGCCGAACCACACTGGCCCGGCGGATGACCTCCGAACCACTGGTAGCCTTGACCTACTTGTCCAGCAGTTTCTTCCTCGCTCCTGTCCCGCAGGTGCGCCCATGAGCCGTTTTTTCAAGAGCGCAGCGTTCCCGATCATCATCGTGATCGTCCTGGCGTTTTTCGCCTCGAAGCTGATCGCCGACAAGGACCGTGCCGAGAAGACGCAGTTCTCGCAGTTCCTGACCCAGATCGAGGACACGCGCGAGGTCAAGAGCGCGACGCTCAAGACCAAGGACAGCTCGGTCGAGGTCACGCTCCGGGACGACAAGAAGTACGAGGTCGGCTACCCGGCCGACTACTCGCCGACGCTGGTCAACAAGCTCCGCGCGGCCGAGGAGGCCGGGAACATCCAGAGCTTCGACGTCAAGCCGTCGCGGTCGAGCGTGATCCTCTCGCTCCTGACGTACGTGCTGCCGTTCCTGATCTTCATCGGGTTCTGGATCTTCCTCATGAACCAGGTCCAGGGCGGCGGGTCGAAGGTGATGTCGTTCGGCAAGTCGCGCGCCAAGCGCCTGTCGGTCGACTCGCCCAAGATCACGTTCCGCGACGTGGCGGGCGCCGACGAGGCGGTCGAGGAGCTGCACGAGATCAAGGAGTTCCTCGAGAACCCGAAGAAGTTCCAGGCGCTCGGCGCGCGGATCCCGAAGGGCGTGCTGCTCTACGGCCCGCCGGGCACCGGCAAGACGCTGCTGGCGCGCGCCGTCGCGGGCGAGGCGGGCGTGCCGTTCTTCTCGATCTCCGGCTCTGACTTCGTCGAGATGTTCGTCGGCGTGGGCGCCTCTCGCGTGCGCGACCTGTTCGAGCAGGCCAAGCAGAACTCGCCCTGCATCATCTTCATGGACGAGATCGACGCCGTCGGGCGCCACCGCGGCGCCGGCCTCGGCGGCGGTCACGACGAGCGCGAGCAGACGCTGAACCAGCTCCTCGTCGAGATGGACGGCTTCGAGGCCAAGGACAACATCATCATGATCGCGGCCACCAACCGGCCCGACATCCTCGATCCCGCGCTCCTGCGCCCGGGCCGCTTCGACCGCCAGATCACCGTCGACCGCCCGGACCGCGCCGGCCGCCGCAAGATCCTCGAGGTCCATACGCGCGGCAAGCCGCTCGCGAAGGTGATCGAGCTCGACGCGCTCGCCGGCCAGACGCCCGGGTTCACCGGCGCCGACCTGGCCAACCTCGTCAACGAAGCCGCGCTGCTCGCCGCCCGCACGGGCAAGAAGGAGATCACCCAGGTCGAGCTCGAAGAGGGCATCATGCGGGTGGTCGCCGGCCCGGAGAAGAAGACCCGGGTGATGGGCGAGAAGGAACGGCTGATCACGGCCTACCACGAGATGGGTCACGCGATCGTCGGCCACTACCTCGAGCACTCCGACCCCGTCCACAAGGTCTCGATCATCAGCCGCGGCCAGGCGCTCGGCTACACGATCTCGCTGCCGGCAGAGGACAAGTTCCTCACCACGCGCGCGGAGCTCACCGACACGATGGCGATGACGCTCGGCGGCCGCGCCGCCGAGGAGATCGTGTTCGGCGAGATCACGACGGGCGCGTCGAACGACATCGAGAAGGTCACGGCGACCGCCAAGCAGATGGTGATGCGCTTCGGCATGAGCGAGAAGCTCGGCCCGCGCGTGTTCGGCCACGACCACGGCCAGCCGTTCCTGGGCCGCGAGTTCTCGTCCGAGCCGGACTACTCCGACGAGATCGCGCGCGAGATCGACGACGAGATCCGCCGCATCGTCGAGGGCGCGCACCAGCAGGCGAAGGACATCCTGCTCGAGCGCCGCGAGACGCTGAAGACGCTCTCGGAGATCCTGCTCAAGCGCGAGACGGTCGAGCGCGAGGCGTTCGAGGCACTGCTCGAGGGCAAGACCGAGGAAGAGGTCTTCGGCGCCGAGGCGCCGCCGATCACCGGCCCGCCCGAGCGTCCCGAGCTTCCCGGCGCGGCCACACCGGCCCCGCCGCGCCCGCTGCCGCGTCCCGGCCTCGCGGGTGGCGCAGCCGAGACGCGCGGGCTCGATCAGCCCGAGCGCCCCGACTTCCACTAGCTACTGCGCTTTGCGCACACGGCGGCGGAGGCGCGTCTCGCGACGCGGCTCGATGATGCGGCGGCGCGTGGCGTCGCGGGCCAGCATCGCGGCGATGACGTGACCGGGCATGGAGGGTTCCTTTCAGGGAGCGGGGGCAGTGGAAGCTCGAACGACGAGCTCGGTGGGGAGGACGACGGATCCGGACGCGGGCGCGTCGAGCAGCAGGCGCACGGCCTCGGATCCCTTGCGGTTGTGGGGTTGGCGGACGGTGGTGAGCGAAGGGGTGGCGAGCGCAGCCTCGGGGACGTCGTCGAAGCCGGCGACGGACAGACCGGCGGGCACGGCGATGCCGCGCTCGGCGGCGGCGTCGAGCACCCCGAGCGCGAGCTGGTCCGAGAGCGCGACGATCGCCGTCGGGCGCTCGGCGCGGTCGAGCAGCCGGGCGCCGGCTGCGTGGCCGGTGCTGCGGTCCTTGCCGGGCGCGCTGGCCACGGGGACCGAGCTCCAGTCGAGGCCGGCGGCCTCGATCCCGGCGCGCCAACCCGCGAGCCGTGACGCCTCGACGTAGTGCCACGCGAGCGCCTGCGCCTCGGGGCCGGTCGTGCCCTGGGCGTCGTGGCCGAGCACGATCCCGAACCGCCGGTGCCCGAGCGCTGTCAGGTGCTCGACGACGGCGCGCGTCGCGCCCTCGTCGTCGACGTTCACGCCGAGCAGCTCGGGGTCGGGGTCGAAGTCGACGCGCACGTACGGCAGGTGGCGCCCACGGACGGCGTCGAGGCGCGGGTCCACCTCGGGCACGCAGTACAGGACGAATCCGTCGACGAGCGCGTTCCGGACGAGCGCGGCATCACGGCCCTCGATCTGCGGCACGAGCGACAGGCCCTTGCCACGCTCCTCGCAACCGGCGGCGACGCCGTGCAGGAACTGCACCGTCGCCGGGTCGGTGAAGGCGCGGGTGAGCGCGTAGTCGAGCACCAGGCCGACCGAGCCGGTCTCGCCGCGCGAGAGCGTCCGCGCGACCGGGTCCGGCCCGGAGTAGCCGAGCCGGTGCGCGGCCGCCAGCACCCGGGCGCGCAACTCCGGCGAAAGCTGGTCAGGCCGGTTGAAGGCGTTCGACACCGTCATCCGCGACACGCCGACCGCCTCGGCGATCGTGGCGAGCGTGACAGCGCGATGGGTGCGGGAGGTGCGGCGCGGCGGGTTCATCTGTACCGGTAAATGTACCGGTACAGAAATCGTTGTCAAGTCCGGCGAACGTCAACTGCGCTGGGTGGGGAAGTGGGCCTCCGTTGGGGGTGGTGAGGGTTCGCCGCGCGTGGGTTTCGCCCCATTCGATGCGTCTGGGCTCGCGCGATGGGAGTTAGGCGCCCTCTGGCGTGGGCTTCGTCCCACTCGCCGCGCGCGATCGCACGATTGGGGAGTTATCGACCCTCGTCCGGGTGCATTTCGTCAACACGGTGCGCCGCCGCGCCACGCGTGTGCAGTTGTGCACCTCTGGTGTGCATTTCGTCAACAGCGCGCCCCGCGAACGCGCCGCTGTTGACGTTGTGCACCCTCGCCGCGGCCCACAGCCCACCCACTTCCCCACCCAGCGCAGTTGACGTTGACGTTCGCCCGGCCCGCCGTCACCCACGAGGCGCCACGGGCAACGGCGAGGCGGGCTTGAGCTCCTCCAGCCGCAGCAGCGTCACGAGCCGGCTGCCACCGCGCGACGCGAGCCGGTTCAGCACGCGCTGGAGCTCGGCGACGTCGCGCGCGACGACCATCAGCATCGCGTCGACCTCGCCGGTCACGTAGTCGGCCCCGATCACCTGCGGGAGCTCGAGCACGGCCTCCTTGAAGCGGCGGTTCGCCGTGTCGTCGTGGCGGGCCAGCGTGACCATCACGTAGACCTGCAACGGGAAGCCGGCGGCCGTGCTGTCCAGGCGCGCCGTGATGCGCCGCAGGACGCCCGACTCCTTCAGCCGCCGGACGCGGTTGAGCGTGGCGGCGGGAGAGAGGCCCACGAGGCGGGCGAGCTCCACGTTCGGGCGGTCGGCGTCGTCCTGGAGCTCGACAAGCAGCCTGACGTCGATTGCATCAAGTGAAATGGCCATATCACGAAATATTGTTTCGTCAAAATGTCAATCCGTCAAATCATGCTTGAGGAATCGGCGATTCCTCCGACAATACAGTCATGACCTGGAAGCGCCCCACAACTCGAGGCAAGTCGCCCGACCGTGCCGCCATCGTGGCGCTCGCCGTCGCGGGCTCGCTGTGGGGTCTGACCGTTCCGCTGTCCAAGTACGGGCTCGAGTGGCTCGGCGGCGGATGGCTGGCCGTGGCGCGCTTCGCGATCGCCGCGCCGCTCCTCGCGCTGCTCGCCCGCGGGCGGCTGCGCGCCGCGCTGACGCCGCGCATCGTCGCCGCCGGCGCGGTCGGCTACGGCGGCGTCATCCTGCTCCAGAACGTCGGCATCGCCAACACCAGCGTCAGCCACGCCGCGCTGATCGTCGGCGCCGTCCCGGTGCTGGTGGCGATCATCGTCGCCGTGCTCGGCCGCGGCGCCGGCGTACCGCTCACCTGGGCGGGCTCGCTGCTGGCGCTCGCGGGCGTCGGCCTGGTTGCGGGCACCGGCGGCGCCGGCACGGCGCTCACCGGCGACCTGCTCGTCCTGCTCTCGGTCACCGGCTCGGCCGCCTTCATCGTGCTCCAGCCCGGCCTGCTCGCGGGCCGCGACCCCGCCGCCGTCACCGCGGTCCAGCTCGGGGCCGGCGGCGTCGCCTCGCTGCCGTTCGCGCTCGTGTTCGAGGGCGCGCCGCCCGCTCCCACTGCCGCCGGCCCGGTCGTCGCGGTGTTGGCGCTCGCCCTCACCGGCACGGCGCTCGCCTTCTGGCTGTTCGCCTGGGCGCAGGCGCGCGTGCCCGCGGAGCTCGCGAGCGCGTTCGTGAATCTCGAGCCGCTGGTCGGCGCGCTCACGGGCGTGATGGTGTTCCACGACACGTTCGGCCCGGCACAGCTGGCGGGCGGCGTCGCGATCCTCGCCGGGATCGCGCTCGGCGCGCTGCCGCGGCCCCGCGGGCTACCGGTCGATCGCCCGGCCGTCGCGGAAGAACCCGCCGGTGGGGCCGTCATCCGGGAGCGTCGCCGCCCACACGATGCCGGCCGCGCCGTCGCGCACCGGCCGGCCTCCGCCGCCGCCCATGTCCGTCGCCACCCAGCCGGGGCATACGGAGTTCACGAGCACGCGGTCGCGCGCGAGCGCGTCCGCGAGCATGAGCGTTAGCGCGTTCAGGGCGGTCTTCGAGACCGAGTAGGCCGGGTTTCCGTCGCGCATCCCCGTGAGCGCGCCGGCGCCCGAGGAGACGTTCACGAGCCGGCCGTGCGGGCTCGCCCGCAGCAGGTCGGCGAACGCGATCGCCATCCGCCACGGCCCGAGCGTGTTCGTCTCCAGCGCCTCGCGCACGACGCCGAGGTCGGCGGTCAGCGCGCGCTCCCACGTGTCGTAGTGGATCGCCGCGTTGTTGACGAGCACGTCGAGCGTGTCCAGCCCGCCTCGCAGGGCGGCGATCGACGCGTCGTCGGTGACGTCGAGCGCGGTCGGACGCACGTCGCCGTCCAGCGCGGGCACCGCGCCCGGGTCACGGGCGCCGGCGATCACCGTGTGACCACGCGCGGCGAGCTGCCGCGCGACCTCTAGACCGAGGCCGCGGTTGGCGCCCGTGACGAGCGCGACTGCGGTGCGGGCCATTCAGGCGAGGCTACGCGGTGCATTCCGGGACACGAGCTCCTATTCGGCCGCACGTGTCCCGGAATGCACCGCCAAAGGGCGTTGCTACGAGGTGCCCACGAGCGACTGCGCGGCGGCGGACAGCTCGAGGATGACGTCCGCGTGCGCGGATGCCGGGGCGCCCGCAGGCACCGGGTTGGCGTGAGCCCGTGCGAGCGCGTCGTGCGCGCCCTGAACGGTCATCGCCATGATGGTGATCGCGGCCTGTGCCTGGACTTCCATGCAGCCACGATCGGGTGTACCGGCTGTTTGCAGGAGGCGCCTGGACGCATGGGCTACCGTCGGCTGGTGAGCCTTGAGCTGCCCTACACGATCATGGGCGTCATCAACGTCACGCCGGACTCGTTCTCGGACGGCGGCGTGTTCGACAACGAGCTCGCGGCGATCGCCCACGCCCGCCGGCTGATCGGCGAGGGCGCCTAGATCATCGACGTCGGCGGCGAGTCGACCCGGCCCGGCGCCGCGCCCGTCCCCGCCGCCGAAGAGCTCGCGCGCGTGATCGGAGTGATCGAGGGCATCCGGCCCTCGGCCTGCCGGTGCAGATCTCGATCGACACGATGAAGCTCGCCGTCGCCGAGGCGGCGCTCGACGCCGGCGCGACGTACGTCAACGACGTCACCGCCTTCCGCCATGACCCGGACCTCGCCGGCCTGGTGGCCGACCGCGGCGTCGACTGCTGCCTGATGCACATGCTCGGCGATCCGCGCACGATGCAGCAGGACCCGCGCTACGACGACGTCGTGGACGACGTGAAGGCGTTCCTGGAGGAGCGGATCGCGGCCGCGGTCGCGGCGGGCGTGGCGGAGGAGCGGATCCAGCTCGACCCCGGCATCGGCTTCGGCAAGACGCTCGAGCACAACCTCGAGCTGCTGCGGCGCCTCGACGAGCTGGCTGCGATCGGCCGCCCGCTCGTCGATCGGCACCAGCCGCAAGAGCTTCCTCGGCCGGATCACCGGCCGCGACGTGACCGAGCGGGCGTACGCGACGGTCGCCACGAGCGTGCTCGCGTTCGAGCGCGGCGCCCGCGTGTTCCGCGTCCACGACGTCGCCGCCACGGCCGACGCCCTCGCGGTGGCGGCTGCTACGTTGGCCGCCGGATGGACCGGGATCCCGACGAGGACTTCGACGACGAGGACGACCTGAGCGACGACGAGGATGACGACGAGGGCCCCGAGGTCGGGGTCACGGTCGAGATCGTCGGGCTGTCGCTCTATACGCACCACGGCGTCACGGCCGCCGAGCGCGAGATCGGCCAGCGCCTGGTGCTCGACGTGCGGTTCGACGTCGGCGAGCCGGACGCGCTGATCACCGACCGCGTCGAGGACACCGTCGACTACGGCGAGGTCTGCCAGGTGATCGCCCTGATCTCCCAGCAGCGCTCGTACAAGACGCTCGAGCGCCTGTGCGCGGTGATCGCCGACCGCCTCGCGTCGCAGTTCGGCGCCGAGAGCGTGACGGTGAAGGCGTCCAAGCCCGAGCCGCCGATCCCGCTGCCGGTCGAGGAGGTCTCGGTCGAGGTGTGGCGCGAAGAGCGTTGACAACGAAGTAAGTAGTCACTAACCTACTCCGCGTGGCCGCCCCCGTCCGTCGCAAGTCCGCCGAGGAGCGCCGCGAGGAGATCCTCGCGGTCGGGCTGCAGCGCTTCGCCGAGGGCGGGTACCACGGCACCTCGACCGAGGTCATCGCGCGCGACGCCGGGATCTCGCACGCCTACCTGTTCCGGCTCTTCCGCACCAAGAAGGAGCTGTTCCTCGCCTGCGACGACCGCGCCTGCGAGAAGGTGCTCGACACCTTCCGCCGCGCCGCCGCCACCGCGCCCGCCGGCGAGAAGCTGACGGCGATGGGCAAGGCGTACAGCCAGGAGCTGCTGACCGATCGCCACGCCCTGCTGATGCTGATGCAGGGCTATGTCGCGGTGGCCGATCCCGAGATCCAGGAGCATGTGCGCCGCAAGTACGGCGACGTCGTCACGGAGGTCGCGCGGATGTCCGGCGCCGGGCCGGACGAGGTGTGGTCGTTCTTCGCCACCGGCATGCTGCTGAACATCGTGACGGCGCTCGACCTGGCCGAGATCGCGGACGAGAATCCCGTCGCCGCGGCGTGGCTGGAGTTGCACAAGGGCTGAGTCGTGTTCGACGCGCTCGCGCGCCTCGCCGACCGCCGCCGCCGGCTCGTGCTCGTGGTGGCGTCCGTGTTCGTCCTGTTCGCCGCGGCGTTCGGCGGCCCGCTCGTCACGCTGCTCGACTCCGACGACGACTTCGAGGACCACGCGTCGGAGTCGGTGCTGGCGCGCGACGCCGTCGAGCAGGCGACCGGTCGCTCGGCGTCACCGGACCTGGTCGCGCTCGTACGGCTCGGCGCGGACGTCGACAGCCCGCAGGCGCGCGACAAGATCGCGCGCGTCGCGGAGGCGCTGGGCGACCCCGGCGTCGCCGACGTCGCGGCCTACCGCGACGGCGGGCCCGACACGCTCGTCTCACGCGATCGCCGCTCCACGTACCTGCTCGCGACCTTCCGCGCGGGCGTCGACGAGGACGCGCTGGCCGAGCGGCTGCAGGAGCGCGTCGAGCGCGAGCCGGGCGTCGCGGCCGGCGGCGCCCAGCTCGCCTTCACCCAGGTCTCCGAGCAGATCCAGGAGGACCTCGCGCGCGCTGAGCTGATCGCGTTCCCGCTGCTGTTCCTGCTGTCGCTCGTCGTCTTCCGCAGCGTCGTCGCGGCGCTGCTGCCGGTCGTGGTCGGGGCGACGACGATCCTCACGACGTTCGTCTGGATGCGGATGGTGAACGAGATCGAGCCGATGTCGGTGTTCGCGATCAACCTGATCACCGGCGCCGGGCTCGGGCTCGCGATCGACTACTCGCTGTTCATCGTCTCGCGCTTCCGCGAGGAGCTCGCGACCGGCGCCGCTCGCAGCGACGCCATGCGGGCGACGATGCGGACGGCCGGTCGGACGGTGCTGTTCAGCGCCGTCACGGTCGCGGCCGCGATGGGTGCGCTGCTCGCGTTCCACCTGCGGTTCCTGTTCTCGATGGGCGTCGGCGGCGTGCTGGTCTCGCTGACCGCCGCGCTGGTGTCGCTGACCGTGCTGCCTGCGCTGCTGGTGGTGCTCGGACCGCGCGTGAACTCCCTCAGCCTCAAGCGCTGGCAGGTGGCGTTGCACCGCGACGCCGAGCACGTGCGCGCGGGCCCGTGGTACCGGTTCTCGCAGTGCGTGATGCGGCGGCCCGGCCCGATCGCCGCCGCGACCGCCGCGCTGCTGATCGCGCTCGGGCTGCCGTTCCTGCGGATCGAGTTCACCGGCGTCGACGCGAGCGTGCTGCCGCACGAACGCTCGGCGCGCGTGGTCCAGGACGCGCTCGACACCGAGTTCCCGCCCGGTCGCACGTCACCGATCTACGTCGCGGCGCGGACCGGCGACGCCGCCGCCGTGCGCGCCTACGCGCGGGAGCTGCGGCGGCCTCCGCGGCGTCGAAGCCGTGCAGGAGCCCCAGCAGGCGGACGGTCTCTGGCGGATCGACGTCGTGACCGGCGCCCGCGCGCTCTCCGAGCCGGCGAAGCAGGTCGTCCGCGACGTCCGCGCCACCGCTGCGCCGTTCCCCGTCCAGGTCGGCGGCGGGACCGCCGCGTTCATGGACCAGCAGTCGTCGCTGCGCGGCTCGCTGCCGCTCGCGCTCGCGCTGCTGTGCTCGACGACGCTTGCTGATCCTGTTCGTGATGACCGGCTCGGTGGTGCTGCCGGTGAAGGCGCTGCGTGATGAACCTGCTGACGCTCAGCGCGGCGTTCGGCCTGCTCGTGCTGATCTTCCAGGACGGGCGGCTGGAGGGCCTGCTCGGCGTTCGACGCGCAGGGCGCGCTGGAGTCGACGCAGCCGATCCTGCTGTTCGCGATCGCGTTCGGGCTCTCGACCGACTACGGGGTGTTCCTGCTCACGCGCATCAAGGAGGCGCGCGACGCCGGCGCGGACGACCGCGAGTCGGTGGCGATCGGGCTCGAGCGCACGGGCCGCATCGTCACGTACGCCGCGCTGCTGTTCATGCGTCGCGATCGGCGCGTTCGCGACCTCGCAGGTCGTGTTCATCAAGGAGCTCGGCGTCGGCACCGCGCTCGCCGTGCTGATCGACGCGTTCATCGTCCGCGCGCTGCTCGTCCCGTCGCTGATGGTGCTGCTCGGCAGCTGGAACTGGTGGGCGCCGCGGCCGCTCGCGCGCCTGCACGCGCGCCTGCGGCTCGGCGAGGTCACATGCGCGCTGCGGCTACCTCGGACTCGGCTCCAACGTCGGCGACCGCCGCGCGAACCTGCAGGCGGCGGTCGAGGACCTGTGGACGCACGACGTCGTGGTGCTCGCCTCCTCCTCGGTGTACGAGACCGAGCCGGTCGGCGAGGTGCTCGACCAGCGCGAGTTCTACAACGCGTGCGTGCGGATCGAGACGCCGCTGGAGCCGGAGGCACTGCTCGACGCGTGCAAGGCGGTCGAGCGCGTGCTCGGGCGCGCGCCCGGCGGCGATCCGACACGGGCCCGCGGCCGATCGACGTCGACGTGCTGCTGCTCGAGGACGTCGAGCACGAGTCCGAGCGCCTGCGGCTCCCGCACCGCGAGGTGCTCACGCGGCGGTTCGTGCTCGTGCCGCTGCTCGAGCTCGATCCCGGATCTCGAGATCCCGGGCGGCGGCCGGGCGGCCGACGCGCTCGCGCGCGCTCGGACCCGGGCCAGGAGGTGCGGCGGGCGGGACCGCCGCTGGACGTCGGCTCGTGAGGGGCTGCTGGCGTCGCCGCGGCTGCTCGCGCTCGGCGGCCGCGCGGGCGCGACGCGGCCACGTTCTGCGTCGAGACGACGCGCGCCCGGGCTGCGTCGAGCGGCCGAGCGTCGCGGCCGCGCTCGACGCCGCCGGCGGACGAGCCGGGCACCGACACGATCCGGATCGGCCGGCGCACCGAGGACGGGCGCGTTCTCCGACGCGCGCGGCGAGCCGGTGCGGATCGTCGGCGCGGGCCGCGAGCGAGACCGTGCTCGACCGGCACGTCGACCTCGGCGAGGACGGGTCGGCGGTCGCCGCGCTCACGGTGCGCGCGCCCGGCGAGACCGCGCTCGCGCTGCGCGGCGACGGCGACGGTCTGCGGATCGACGGCGACGTGCGCCTGCGCGACGGGAGTGCGCTTCGCTCGTCGGTGGTCGCCGGGCCCGTCACCACGGCCGGCGAGGCGGCGATGCACAGCGTGCTGATCGCCGGGCCGGGCGTCGACGTCGAGTCGGGCACGCTGGCGGCCCGCAATCTCACGGTCTTCGGCTCCGGCCCGGTCGGCGTGCGGATCGCGCCGGGCGCCCTCGCGACGGTCGCGGACTCGATCGTCTGGGGGTTCGCCGCCGCGTTCGTCGGCAAGTTCGTCGCCCCGCACTCGGACTACCCCGGCGCGCTCGGCGCGATCGACCCCGGCTTCGTCGACGCGCCCGCCGACCTCGGCCTGCGCGACGGCTCGCCGCTCGTCGACGCCGGCGACCCGGCGCCGCTCGACGACGCCGAGCCGCACGAGGACGCCGCGCGGCGCGGTGCGGGCGATGGACGGTGACGGCGACGGGACGGCGCGTCGCGACGTCGGTGCGCTCGAGCGCAGGCCGCCGTCGCCGCCCGGCACCGGCGGCAACCTGCTCGCCAACCCGGGCGCCGAGCAGGGCACCGCGGCGAGCGAACGACACGCGCGAGCCCGGCGCCACCGCAGTGGACGCGCAGCGGCGCGTTCACGAGCGTCCGCTACGGCACGGTCGCGGGGGCGTTCGCGTTCCCGCCGCGGGACGCGGCGGTGGTGCTGCGGGCCGGCGACGCCTTCTTCGCCGGCGGCCCGGGCGGGGCGGCGAGCCTCGCGCAGGTCGTCGACGTGTCGCGCTGGGCGCCGGAGATCGACGCGCGGGCCGGCGCGCGCATGCGTTTGTCGGCGCTGCTCGGCGGCTTCCGCCGCAGCGAGGACCGCGCGGTCGTGTCCGCGACCTTCCGCGGCCCGGGCGGCGCCCGGCGCGGCAGCTTCGCGCTCGACACGGTCACGCCGGCCGAGCGCGCCAACGCGACGATGCTCGCCTCCCGTCTGGCCGAGCACGGGATCCCGCGCCTGACGCGCACGATCGCGGTCACGCTGCGCGCCGGGGTGCCCGGCGGCAGCTACAACGACGCGTACGCCGACGACGTCGCCCTGCTCCCGCGGATCCCGCGGCTGCCCGGCCTGCGCCGGCCGCATGCGGGGCGCCGGCCGTTCGCGGGCGTGTCCGTGCTGTCGCGGCGCGTCCGCGTGGACCGTCGCGGCCGCGCGCGCGTGCGACTGGGCTGCGCGACCGCCACCGTCGGCACCTGCGGCGGCGTCGTGACGCTCGCCCGGAGGCGCTCGGCGGTGCTCGGCGCGCGCGCGTGACCCTGCAGCCGGGCGACGTCCGCCGCGTGCGCATCCCGCTCTCCAAGCGCGCGCGGCGCTCGCTGCGGCAACGGCGCTCCGGGGGCCATGTGTACGCCGCCGCGCGTGACGGCCAGGGCGTCACCCGCACCAGCGTCGCGCCGGTGCGGATCGCGCGGCGTTAGTCTCGGCGGTCGTGCTTCTCGTCGTCGACGTCGGCAACACGCAGACCCACTTCGGCACGTTCCGCGACGGAGAGCTGGTCGAGCACTGGCGGTTCGCGACCGTGCGCCAGTCGACCGCCGACGAGCTCGGGGCCGCGCTGCGCAGCCTGCTCAGCCTGCGCGGCATGGAGTTCGGCGACCTCGAGGCGTCGATCGTCTCGTCCACCGTGCCCGAGCTCGGGCCGGAGTGGTCGCTGATGGCCGAGCGCTACCTCGGCCAGCGCATGCCGGTCGTCGGTCCGGGCCTGCGGACCGGGATGGCGATCCGGATCGACAACCCGCGCGAGGTCGGCGCGGACCGCCTCGTGAACGCCGTCGCCGCGCATGAGCGGTTCGGCGGGCCGTGCGTGGTCGTCGACTTCGGGACCGGCATCAACTTCGACATCGTCTCGCGCGGCGGCGAGTACATCGGCGGGATGATCGCCCCCGGCATCGAGATCTCGATGGACGCGCTGACCGCGCGCGGCGCCAAGCTGCTGCGCGTCGAGCTCGAGGAGCCGCGCTCGCTGATCGGCAAGTCGACCGTGGAGGCGATCCGCTCCGGCATGGTCTACGGCTACGCCGGGATGGTCGACGGCATCCTCCGGCGCCTGCGCGCCGAGCTCGGCGACGACACGTCGACGATCGCCACCGGCGGCCTCGCCGGCTACGTCGTCCCGCACACCGACTGCATCGACGAGGTCGACGACCTGCTGACGCTGAAGGGGCTCAAGCTGATCTGGGAGAGGAACCTGGGCGCCTAACCTGTCGGGCGTGCGGTCTCTTCACGACTCCTGGCAGCTCGGCGGCATCACGATCCCCAACCGGGTCGTGCTCGCGCCGCTGGCCGGGATCGGCAACTGGTTCGTGCGCCTGCAGGCCAAGCGTTACGGCGCCGGGTTCGCGGTCAGCGAGATGGTGTCGAGCTTCGCCATCCACTACGGCAACCGCAAGACGCACGACGAGCTGCTGACGATCGACCCGCGCGAGCGCGACGGCGGGCCCGGTGGCGATCCAGCTGTTCGGCCACGACCCTGAGATCATGCGCTCCGCCGCCGCCCACGTGGCGCAGCTCGGCGCGGACATCATCGACATCAACATGGGCTGCCCGGTGCCCGAAGGTGATGAAGACGGGCGCCGGCGCGGCGCTCCTCCAGGACGCCGACACGGCGGTCGCGATCGCGACGCGCGGCGCGCGAGGGCTCGGGCCTGCCGGTCACCGTGAAGCTGCGCGCGGAGGGCGTCGAGGTGGCGCAGCGGCTGGTCGAGGACGCCGGCGTCGCGGGCATCACGTTCCACCCGCGCACCGTCAAGGTGCGCCACAAGGGCACGCCGGACTATGACCTCGCGGCGCAGCTGGTGCAGGACCTGCCGGTGCCGGTGATCGTGACCGGCGGCATGGACGGTCCCGACCACGTGCGCTGGGTGTTCGAGCACACCGGCTGCGAGGCCGTGATGCTGGCGCGCGGCAGCCTCGGCAACCCGTGGCTGTTCGAGCAGGTGCTGGGGGTCCGCGACGGCGAGCCGTCCCGCGAGGAGATCCTCGAGGAGTGGGCGTGGGTGGTCGACCGCGGGGAGGAGCATCTGGGCGCCGATCGCGCCGCGCGCTACCTGCGCAAGTTCCACCCGTGGTACCTCGAGCGGCTGGGCTCCGCGCGCGCCGTGCAGGACGGCCTGCAGCGCGCCGAGACGCTCGCTGAGCAGCGCGAGATCATCGCCGAATCTCGGTGCTACCATGCTCGGCCGCGCTCGCTGTCTGAGCGCATTCCTCTCGTCCGCCAGGTGCGGGCGTTTTCTTTCTCCGGACCCCACCCCAAGGACGACGACATGCAGAAGGACGTCATCCTCACTCCTGAAGGCCTCGAGAAGCTCAAGCAGGAGATCGAGACCCTCTCCACCGACAAGCGCCGAGAGGTCGCAGCCCGGATCAAGGAGGCGCGCGAGTTCGGCGACATCTCCGAGAACTCCGAGTACGACGACGCCAAGAACGAGCAGGCGATGCTCGAGGCGCGGATCGCGTCACTGGAGGACAAGCTTCGCTCCGCCTCGGTGATCGACGCCACCGAGCTGTCGAGCGACATCGTCCGCGTCGGCTCCGTGGTCAACGTCAAGGACGAGGGCTCCGGCAAGTCGCTCCAGTACACGATCGTGGGCTCGACCGAGGCCGACCCGGGGGAGAACCGGCTCTCCAACGAGTCGCCGGTCGGCAAGGCGCTGCTCGGCAACAAGCGCGGTGACGTGGTCAAGGTGACGCTGCCCAGCGGTAAGGCGCGCGAGCTCAAGATCACCAAGATCGACGTCGCGAAGAAGTAGTGAGCGACGAGCTCGTCGAGCAGCGCCGGCGCAAGCTCGCCGCGCTGCGGGACGAAGGCGTCGAGCCGTTCCCGCACGCGTTCGGCGGGCGTACAGCCGATCGCCGACGTGAAGGCGCCGCACGAGGCGCTCGAGGCCGGCGAGGAGACCGAGGCGCGCGCACGCATCGCGGGCCGGCTGGCCGCGCGCCGCGGCCAGGGCAAGGCGGCGTTCCTCGACCTCGTCGACCGCTCGGGGCGGATGCAGCTGCACGCGCGCGTCGGACGTGCTCGGCCAGGAGTCGCTCGACCGCCTCGTGTCGCTCGACCTCGGTGACCTGATCGGCGCCGACGGGACCGTGTTCCGCACGCGCCGCGGCGAGCTGTCGCTGAAGCTCGACGACTGGACGCTGCTGGCGAAGTCGCTGCGCGCGCCGCCGGAGAAGCACCACGGGCTCACCGACGTCGAGACCCGCTACCGGCAGCGCGAGCTCGACCTGATGTCCAACGAGGAGTCGCGCGACGTGTTCATCACCCGCGCGAAGGTGATCACCGAGATCCGCCGGTTCCTCGACGACGCCGGCTTCGTCGAGGTCGAGACGCCGATCCTCCAGCCGATCTACGGCGGCGGCGCCGGCCGGCCGTTCACCACGCACCACAACGCGCTCGACCGCACGCTGTTCCTGCGGATCGCCACCGAGCTCTACCTCAAGCGCCTGATCGTCGGCGGCCTCGAGCGCGTCTACGAGATCGGCAAGGACTTCCGCAACGAAGGGCTCTCGCCCAAGCACAACCCCGAGTTCACGGTCCTCGAGTGGTACGAGGCGTACGCCGACTACGAGGACGTCGCCGCGCGCTGCGAGCAGCTCGTCGCGACCGTCGCCACCGCGGTCGGCGCGTCCGGGTTCGAACCTCCCTGGCACCGCGAGACGCTCGGCGGGTCGATCGCGACCCGCACCGGCGTCGACATCTACGCCCACCGCGACGCCGACTCCCTGCGCGCCGCGATGGTCGCCAAGGAGCTCGATCCGGCCGAGCACGAGACGACGTGGCCGCGACTCGTCGACCACCTGCTGAGCAAGTACGTCGAGCCCACGCTGGTCGAGCCGACGTTCCTGTTCGACTACCCGGTCGAGCTGTCACCGCTGGCCAAGCGCCATCGCTCGGAGCCCGGATTGGTCGAGCGCTTCGAGGCCTTCGCCGGCGGCCTCGAGTTCGCCAACGCCTTCACGGAGCTCAACGACCCCGACGACCAGCGCGAGCGCTTCCAGGCCCAGCGCGTCGACGCCGCGGCCGGTGACGAGGAGGCGCATCCGTTCGACGAGGCCTACATCCAGGCACTCGAGCACGGCATGCCCCCGAGCGGCGGGATCGGCATCGGGATCGACCGTCTGGTGATGCTGCTGACGGGCCGGACGACGATCCGCGAGGTCGTCCTGTTCCCCGTCATGCGTGACGAGAGCTGACGCTCGGCGGGCGGTCGTCGTCCGAACGTCAACTGCGCTGGGTGGGGAAGTGGGTGGACCGTTGCGGCCGCTCCGGGTCCGCCGAGTGTCGAGTTTCACGTCCTGACGCCCGGTAACTCGACACTCGGCCCGCCCAGCGGACGCTCGCTTCCCCACCCTGCGCAGTTGACGTTGTCTAGGTCGTCGGTGACGACGGCGCCGGGACCTGCGGCGGCCAGATCGCGGAGCGCGCGAGCGCGCCGCGCACGTGGTCGTAGAAGCGCGCCACCGCGGGGTGTGACGCGTCACCGACCGCGTAGCGCAGCGTGCGGGCGCGCGGCTCGGGCACCAGCCGGCGGATCGCCACGTCGGGCCGCGGCGCGGTGAGCGCCAGCCTCGGGATGAGACCGACGAGGCCGTGCGTCGCGATCAGGCCCTGCATCGCGCCGTAGTCGTGTGTCGCCAGCGGGCTGAACGTCGGCGTGAAGCCCGCCGCGCGGCACAGCTCGACCAGCGGCGGCACCGAGGGGCAGGCGTCGCCGCCGACCCACTGCTCGCCGGCGAGGTCCGCGATGTCGATCTCCGGGCACGCGGCGAGCCGGTGGTCGGCCGGCAGGCACAGCAGCATCGGGTCGTGGCCGATCAGGGCGCCGGGCGCCGGCTCGAACTCGTACAGCACGGCGGCGTCGACCTCGCCGGCGGCGAGCAACGCCCGCGCCTGCGGCGGCTCGGCGTCGAGTAGCTGCACCGTGCACTCCGGCTGCGAGTCGCCGAAGCTGCGCGCAGCGACCGCCACGATCGTGGCGGTCGCGGTGGGGAATGCCGCCACGCGCAGGCGTGCGGTGCCGTTGCCGGAGAGAGCGTCCAGCGCGTGACGTGCCTTCGCCAGCTCCTGCAGCGCGACGTCGGCGTGGCGGACGAGCAGCTGGCCTGCGTCCGTGAGCTGGGCTCCCCGCGGTCCGCGATCCACGAGCCGCATGCCCGCCTCGCGCTCGAGCAGGGTGATCTGCTGCGACACGGCCGACGGCGTGTAGTCGAGCGCGGTAGCCGCCGCGCGGAGCGAGCCGCGGCCGGCGATCTCGGACAGCATGCGCAGGCGGGTCAGGTTCACCGCTCCTACATGACCCGACCGGCGCGCGCGTGCCGAATCCGCGCACGGCAGGGAACGCTACGGGCGTTCGCGGTTCGTAGGTTCCCGCCGACGCATGCGCCGTCCCGCCCAGGGGTGTTAAGCGACCCTCACCACTGCCGTCAGGACCTGCACTCACCGGTTCGCCGCGGGCTTGCCACGGTCGCCGCGCAACCCTTCTGAGAGGAGATCCGATGATGCGAGCGATCGCTGGAGTGCTGGCCCTCGGCCTCGCCGTCGCGGCGTGCGGCAGCGACGGCGACGACGCGGCCGGTCCGAGCGGTGACAATGCTGCCCGGACGCTCACCGTGTACTCGTCGCTGCCGCTGCAGGGAGCCCAGCGGCCGCAGACGACCGACATGGTCAAGGGGATCGAGCTGGCGCTCGAGCAGGCGGGCAACAAGGCCGGAGAGTTCACGGTCAAGTACGAGTCGCTCGACGACTCCACGGCGCAGGCGGGCGCGTGGACGCCGGAGGCGACCCAGGCCAACGCCAGCAAGGCGGCCCAGGACGACACCACCGCGGCCTACATCGGCGAGTTCAACTCGGGTGCCTCCGCGATCTCGATCCCGATCCTCAACGAGGCGGGGATCCCGCAGATCAGCCCGGCGAACACCGCGGTCGGTCTGACGTCGGACGAGCCGGGCGCCGGACCGAACGAGCCGGACAAGTACTACCCGGGCGTGGCCGAGTTCGGCCGGACCTACACCCGGATCGTCCCCAAGGACACGATCCAGGGCGCCGCGCTCGCCACGATCATGAAGGAGGACGGCTGCACCCAGGTCTTCATGACGAACGACAAGGAGGTCTACGGCGCCGGGCTCGCCACGAACATCGACAACGCCGCCAAGGAGCTCGGGCTCGAGATCATCGCCAACGACGCGATCGACAAGAACGCCCCGAACTACCGCTCGCTGGCCTCCAAGGCCAACGGCGCCGGGGCCGACTGCTTCATCTACTCGGGCATCACCGCCAACAACGCGGTCCAGCTGTACAAGGACTTCGAGGCCGCGATGCCGGACGCGAAGCTGTACGGGCCGGACGGCGTGGCCGAGGCGGGATTCGTCGATCCCAAGGAGGGCGGCATCCCCGCGAACGTCGCCGCGAAGGTGAAGCTGACCGTGGCGACCCTCGCTCCCGACGACTACCCGCCGGAGGGCCAGGAGTTCTTCGCCTCCTTCCGGGAGAAGTACGACGAGCCGAACCCGAACCCGTACGCGATCTACGGCTACGAGGCGATGCGGCTCGCGCTCGACGCGATCGAGCGCTCCGACACCGGCGACAAGGCCGACGTCCTCGCGGCGCTGTTCGACACGAAGGATCGCGAGAGCGTGCTCGGGACCTACTCGATCGACGAGAACGGCGACACCACGCTGACCGATTACGGCGTCTATCGCGTGACCGGCGGCGAGCTCGAATTCGACGAGACGATCAAGGCCCAAGCGGGCTAGGGCACCCTCGGCAGGGGTGCTGGCCGGGACGCGGCAGAGCCGCCGCGTCCCGGCAGCGCCGCGTTCTGGTCGACCCGCCGATCGTCCTGGTTCGGACCATCCGGTCGGACGCCTGGCCATTGGTAAACTGACCCATGGCCGCAAAGCGAACCCCGAGTCCATTCATCCAGGTGGCGCAAGCTGCCGAATACGTGGATGAAGGATCGGGGTATTTTCGTCTTACGTCCCTAGTACCGGACCGCCGAAACGACCGAGCGCTAGCCATCAAGTAGCAGGAAGGACTGCGCACCACCATGTTCGAGCGATTCACAGAGCGAGCACGCCAGGTGGTCGTCCTCGCGCAAGAGGAAGCCCGAACCCTCAAGCACAATTACATCGGCACCGAGCACATCCTGCTCGGCCTTCTCCGCGAGGAGGAGGGCCTCGCCGCTCGCGTCCTCGAGAGTCTGGACATCACGGTGGAGCGTGTGCGCGCCCAGGTTGTCCGCATCGTGGGCTCGGGCGAAGAGGTCACGTCCGGTCAGATCCCGTTCACCCCGCGCGCCAAGAAGGTGCTCGAGCTCGCCCTCCGCGAGGCGCTCTCGCTGGGTCACAACTACATCGGCACGGAGCACATCCTGCTCGGCCTCGTTCGCGAGAACGAGGGCGTGGCGGCACGCATCCTGCTCGACTTCGATGCCGACTCCGAGAAGATCCGCAACGAGGTCATCCGCATGCTGTCCGGTCCCGGCGGCCGCCGCCAGGGCTCCGGCTCGGGCGCCAGCGCCGGCGCAGGTGCCGGCGGCGCGGCCCAGGGCGAGGGCAAGAAGTCGTCCAAGCTGCTCGACCAGTTCGGCCGCAACCTCACGAAGCTCGCTGCCGAGGGCAAGCTCGACCCGGTCGTGGGTCGCGAGACTGAGATCGAGCGGATCATGCAGATCCTCTCGCGCCGCACGAAGAACAACCCGGTGCTCGTCGGCGAGCCCGGCGTCGGCAAGACCGCCGTCGTCGAGGGTCTCGCCCAGCGGATCACCAACGGCGACGTGCCGGAGCTGCTGAAGAACAAGCAGATCTACACGCTCGACCTGGCGGCGCTGGTCGCGGGCTCGAAGTACCGCGGCGAGTTCGAGGAGCGCCTGAAGAAGGTGATGAAGGAGATCACCCAGCGCGGCGACATCATCCTGTTCATCGACGAGCTGCACAACCTCGTCGGCGCGGGCGCGGCCGAGGGCGCGATCGACGCTGCGTCGATCCTCAAGCCGGCACTCGCCCGTGGCGAGCTGCAGACGGTCGGCGCCACCACGCTCGACGAGTACCGCAAGTACCTCGAGCGCGACAGCGCGCTGGAGCGCCGCTTCCAGAAGATCACGGTCGACCAGCCGTCGATCGAGGAGACGGTCCAGATCCTCAAGGGGCTCAAGGACCGCTACGAGGCGCACCACAAGATCAACATCACCGACGAGGCGCTGGAGGCGGCGGCCGAGCTGGCCGACCGCTACATCTCCGACCGCTTCCTGCCGGACAAGGCGATCGACCTGATCGACGAGGCCGCCTCGCGCATGCGCATCAAGTCGATGTCCTCCCCGCCCGTGTACCGGGAGCTCGAGGAGGAGATCGAGACGACGCGCCGCGACAAGGAAGCCGCGATCGAGAACCAGGAGTTCGAGAAGGCCGCGCAGCTGCGCGACAAGGAGCGGCGCCTCACGAACAAGAAGCGCGAGCTCGAGGACGCCTGGGAGGCCGGCGAGGGCGGCGACCGCCCGTCGATCGGCGAGGAGGAGATCGCGGACATCGTCTCGATGTGGACGGGCATCCCGGTCTTCAAGCTCACCGAGGCCGAGACCCAGAAGCTCATGCGCATGGAGGACGAGCTGCACAAGCGCGTGATCGGGCAGCACCAGGCGATCGAGATCGTCTCGAAGGCGATCCGGCGCTCACGCGCGGGCCTCAAGGACCCGAAGCGGCCGACCGGCTCCTTCGTCTTCCTCGGCCCGTCCGGTGTCGGCAAGACCGAGCTCGCCCGCACGCTCGCCGAGTTCCTGTTCGGCGACGAGGACGCGATGGTGCGGATCGACATGTCGGAGTACATGGAGAAGCACGCCGTGTCCCGGCTCGTCGGCTCGCCTCCGGGCTACGTCGGCTACGACGAGGGCGGCCAGCTCACCGAGGCCGTGCGCCGGAAGCCGTACAGCGTGCTCCTGCTCGACGAGATCGAGAAGGCACACCCTGACGTCTTCAACATCCTCCTGCAGATCCTCGAGGATGGCCGGCTGACGGACTCGCAGGGCCGGACCGTGGACTTCCGCCACGCGATCGTGATCATGACCTCGAACGTCGGGGCGAGCGAGATCGCGCGGAACACGCCGCTCGGCTTCACGGTCGGCGACGACGACCACGGGATGACCTACGACGACATGAAGAACCGGGTCACCGGAGAGCTGAAGAAGGTCTTCCGGCCCGAGTTCCTCAACCGGATCGACGAGGTCATCGTCTTCCACAAGCTGAGCAAGGAGGAGATCAAGCTGATCGTCGATCTGCTCCTGCGCCGCATCCGCGGTCAGCTCGCCGAGCGCGAGCTGCAGCTCGACCTCACCGAGCCGGCGGAGGACTTCCTGGTCGAGAAGGGCTGGGATCCCGCGATGGGCGCCCGCCCGCTTCGCCGGGCGATCCAGCGCTACATCGAGGACCCGCTTGCCGACTTCGTGCTCCGCGCGGAGCTCGACGCGGGCGCCACGGTGCTCGTGGAGGCCGCGCCGGAGGACGACGAGCGCGACCTGATCCTCACGGTCGTCAGGCCCGAGAAGGCGCCGACGCCCGTGGCGGTGGGCGGTCCCCCCAAGGAGGACGAGCCCGCCGTCGAGAGCGTGGACGACGGCGGCGCGCTGAACCAGCCGGCGGTCGAGCCGCCGGCTGTCGACGAGTAGCGCTCAGCCGAGCTCTTCGAGAAACGACGCGACCGCGAGGGCAAAGCCCTCGGGGTCGTCGTCGTGGATCGTGTGCCCGGCGCCGGGGAACTCGATCAGCCGCGTGTTCGGGCGACCGCTCGCCATCTCGCGCGCCTGCGCGGTCGGAAGCGTGTCGCTCTCGAGCCCGTGCAGCAGCAGAACGCGGTGCTCGCCCGCGAGCCAGTCGGGCCAGTGGTCGCCGGCGAGCAGCCGTCGCGAGCGGTTCATCTCCGCCAGCGCCGTCTCGGGCGCGACCGACCGCTGCGGCTGGCCCGGCCACGCCTCGAGGTCCTGGCGCTCGGCGAGCTGGGCGGGAGCGTCCTCGACGATCACCGCGCGGACGAGCTCCGGCCGCCGTGCCGCGAGCTGGTAGGCGTTGACGCCGCCGAGCGAGTGGCCGAGCACGACGACGGGCGCCAGGTCGAGCGCCTCGATCACGAGGGCCGCGTCGGCGACGTACCCCTCGCGGTCGTAGTCCGGCCCGGGGTCGGACCGTCCGTGGCCGCGCTGGTCGGGCGCGACGACACGCCAGTCCGGCGCGAGCGAGCCGGCGAGCCGGTCGAACGTCCGCCCGCTACCGAAGTGCCCGTGCAGCGCGAGCAGCACCGGGCCGTCGCCCGTGTCGTGGTAGGCGATCCGCCGCCCGTCGAATGTGAGGAAGCCGGCGAGCGCCATCGCGTGCCCTGCGCTCCTACGGGCTGCTCTCGACCGACCCCTGGGCGGGGACGGCGGTGCCGAGCACCTGCGGCTCCAGGCCGCGCATCAGGCGCCGTGAGACGCCCCGCAGCGTCGCCTTGCCGTACGCGTGCGACGGGTTGCCGACCGTCAGCACGGCGATCGCGACCCGATGGTCGGCGCGCCCGAGCAGGCCGACCTGGTGGTCGACGGCGCCGGTGCCTGATCCCCAGCCGCCCTTGAAGTGCAGCCGCCACCGATCCGGGATCACCTGCGCCATGCCCCAGCGCTGCGACGGGACGATCGTGCGCAGGAGCCGCAGCGCGTAGGCGCGGTGGCGATCCGGCAGGAGATCCTCGATGCCCAGGAAGAAGCGGGTCTGGTCGCGCGCCGTGATCAGCGAGAGGCCCCAGTGCGGGTTGATGACGAAGCGCGACATGCCGGCCCGCTCCGCCAGCCGGACGATCGCGGCGTTGCCGACGATGTCGCGTATGCGCGTGGCGGTGATGTTGTCCGACCGCCGGATCGTCGGCGACAGGAGCGCCTTGTCGGCGGCGTCGAGCGGGCGGTCGCGCACGCTCGCCTGACGCAGGTAGGTGACCATCAGCATCGCCTTGATGACGCTGGCCGAAGGGAACTGCCGGTCCAGGCCGCGGCCGACCAGGCGGTCCTCGGTGCGCACCGCGAAGGTCACGGTTCCCTGGCGCGCGGATGCCCATCCGGCGGCGCCCGCGACGTCGGGCTCCCAGCCCTCCGCCGCCCCGGCACTCGCAGGCCACAGCAGGGCGGCGAGTAGGAACGCGGCCGCCAGGCGTCGCATCGCGTCAGTCTATGGGGCATGAGCGACGACAAGGCCAGACCCGAGCGCGGGCCGAGCACCCGGGCAGTGCACGCCGGCCTCCCGCCCGCCGAGCAGGGTGAACCGCTGCTCCCGGGGCCCGTCATGGCCGCTCCGTACCACCTGCGAGGAGCGAAGGACTCGGCGCCGTACGGCTACGGGCGCGACGGCAATCCGACCTGGACGCACCTCGAACGTGCGCTTGGGGAACTGGACGGCGGCGAGAGCGTCGTGTTCGCCTCCGGGATGGCCGCGGTGTCGGCGGTTGTCCTCCCGCGCCTGCGGCCGGGCCAGGCGCTCGTCGCGTGCGGCGACGGCTACCCCGGGATCCGCAAGCTGGCCGCCGACGACCTCGAGCCGCTCGGCGTGGAGGTCCGGATGGTGCCGACCGACACCGACGCGATCGTCGCGGCCGTCGACGGCGCGACGCTCGTGTGGGTCGAGAGCCCTTCGAACCCCTCGCTCGACGTCTGCGACGTCGATGCCGTCGCCGCGGCCACGCACGCCGCCGGTGCGCTGCTGGCGGTCGACAACACGGTCGCGACGCCGCTCGGCTTCCGGCCGCTCGGCCACGGGGCCGACTTCGCGATGGTCTCGGGCACGAAATCGCTGAACGGGCACTCGGACGTGCTGCTCGGCGCGGTCAGCGTGCGCGACTGGGCGCTGGCCGACGAGCTGCGGGCGTGGCGGTCGCGCACGGGGTCAGTTATCGGACCGTTCGAGGCATGGCTCACGCACCGCTCGCTCGGCACCCTCGGCCTGCGCCTGGAGCGCTCGCAGGCGAACGCCCGTGCACTCGCCGAGGCGCTCGAGGGCCGCGACGACGTGACCGGCGTCCGCTGGCCCGGGGTCGGCGCGGTCCTCGCGCTGACACTCCCGTCGGCCGACCGCGCGCAGGCGTTCCTCGACGCATGCGAGCTCGTCAGCGAGGCGACCAGTTTCGGCGGCGTGCACTCGACGGCCGAGCGCCGCGCGCGCTGGGGGACCGACGACGTCCCCGAGGGATTCATCCGCTTCTCGGCGGGCTGCGAGGACACCGCGGACCTGGTCGCGGACGTGCTGCGAGCCCTGGAGAAGAGCGCCTGAGCGCGAAATGCAGTTAGAAGGGCGAAGCCCGGTCAAGGCCGGCCGGATGCCGGACGTCCCATCAGAACGCGGTCCGGACGACCCGCGGAGCACTCCCTGGCATCCGCCTCATCCCCCCAAACTGCGACGGGCCCGCCAATGGCGGGCCCGTCGTCAGTTGGGGGTGAGGCGGATAGCCGGGGGTCAGTCGACGTCCGCCTCGCAGCGCCGCCCGAGGGGTGAGGGTTGGGCGGCGCAATTAGCCGGGGATCGCGGGTCAGACGATCCCTTCGGAGGGGGTATGTGTGCAACTTCCATGTTGCGTGTCCGCGGCGGCGGACAGACATCCCGTCGCCGCGATGCGGATGATGCGTGAACGCGCTTGGCGAAACCTTGGAGAAACCTTGGCGGCGTTGTAGCGTCTTTACGTAAGTGGGTCAGCAGACGGGTTGGTCGATACGGCTTTGTGGGCCGGTGGGGGTGGACCATGAGGGTCGCTCTCTAGGGGCCGCCCTGCCAGGGCGGCAGGGTCGGCTGCTGTTCGCCTACCTGCTCCTGAACCGCGATCGCGACTGCGGGCGGATCGAGCTGATCGACCTCCTGTGGCCCGAGCGCCCGCCGGCCGCGGCCGATTCGGCGCTCAGCGCGCTGCTGTCGAAGCTCCGCCGCGCGCTCGGGCACGAGGCGCTGGCGGGCCGCTCAGAGCTGCGGCTCGTCCCGGCCGGCCCGCTCCAAGTCGACGTCGAGGAGGCAGCCACCGCAGCCGGCCGCGCCGAGGCGGCGGTCGACGAGCACGACTGGTCGGCCGCCTCGGCCCACGCACGCGAGGCGCTCGCGGTCGACCTCCAGACCTTCCTGCCCGACTGCGACGGCCCGTGGGTGAACGAGCTCCGGCGGGAGCTCGACACCGTCCGCCTGCGCGCGCTCGAGGCACTCGCAGAGGCGGGCCTGCATCAGGGCGGGCGCGAGCTCGGCACCGCCGAGCAGGCCGCGCGCGCCGCGATCGCGGCGGCGCCGTTCCGCGAGTCCTCGCACCGGCTGCTGATGGAGGTGCACGAGGCGGCCGGGAATCCCGCCGAGGCGCTGCGCGCCTTCGAGGAGCTGCGGATCCTGCTGCGCGACGAGCTGGGAACGACGCCCGGCGCGGCCGTGCTGGCTGCGCACGAGCGCGTGCTGCGCGGCGACGCGCCGGCCGTCACGCCCGCGGCCGCGCCGGTCGCTCCCCCGCCCGCAACGAGGCGGTCCCCGTCGTCGCCTGGCCGATTCCGCTCGCCGCCGCGCTCGACCGCCATGCGCTGGTCGGCCGCTCGCGCGAGCTCGACCTGCTCGAGGGCTACTGGAGCCAGGCGGTCACCGGTGCGAACCAGCTCGTGCTGCTGGCCGGCGACGCCGGCATCGGCAAGACGCGGCTCGCCGCCGAGCTCGGCCTGCGGGCGCGCGAGGACGGCGCGCTCGTGCTCTACGGGCGCTTCGACGAGGAGGCGCTGGCGCCGTACCAGCCGGTCGTCGAGATGGTGCGCGGGTGGTCCTCGGGCGCGTCGCTGGAGCCGCTGAGCGAGCGGCTCGGCGTGCGCGCGGCGGATCTCGGGATCCTGTTCGGCGAGTTCGGGCCGCCGCCGTCCGACCACGACGCGCCGGCCTCGCGCTCGGGCGACGCGGACGGACGCCGCCTGCGCTTCTTCGACGCCGTGGCCGCGCTGCTCGGCGAGGTCGGCGCGCAGGCGCCGCTCGTGCTCGTCTTCGACGACCTGCACTGGGCCGACCGCCCGACGCTCCAGCTGCTCAAGCACCTCGTCCGGTCGCCCCAGCCGGGCCGGGCGCTGCTGCTCGGCACGTACCGGGACGCCGAGCTCGAGGCCGGTCATCCACTGCACGAGCTGGTCGGCGACATCCGGCGCGAGGGGCTGCTGAAGCGCATGGAGCTCGCAGGCCTCGACGAGCCGGAGGTCGCGGAGCTCGTCGTGGCGCTCGGCGTACCGGCCGCCGAGCCGGCGTTCGTGCACGCGCTGCACGGCGAGACCGAGGGCAACCCGTTCTTCATCGAGGAGGTCGTCCGGCACCTGCGCGAGAGCGACCAGGAGCTGCGCGCCGACGTCTCGCTGACCGAGGCGGGCGTCCCCGACGGCGTGCGCGAGGTCACGGGGCGCCGCCTGCGGCGGCTGTGCCCCGAGTCGCGGCAGGCGCTGCAGGTCGCCGCGGTGATCGGTCGCGAGTTCGACTACGACGTGCTGGAGGCGGTCGCCCCGCTCGCGGACGACGCGCTGATCGCCGCCATGGACGAGGGCGTGGAAGCGCGCGTGCTGCGTGAGGAGGGCAACGTCGGTCGCTACGCCTTCACCCACGCGCTGGTGCGCGCGACGCTCTACGACGGGCTGTCGCAGCTGCGGCGGGCGCGGCTGCACGGCCGCGTGGGCGAGGCGATCTCGCTCCTGCGCAGCTCCGATCTCGATCCGCACCTGCCGCAGCTCGCGCACCACTTCGCACAGGCCGCCCCGGTCGAGCAGCCCGAACGCGCGATCGACTTCGCGCTCGCCGCGGCCCGCCGGGCGGACCGGCTGCTGGCCTGGGAGGAGGCGGCGCAGCACTATCGCGCCGCGCTTCGCGCGCGCGAGCTCGCGGGCGCCCGCGAGGACCTGGTGCGTGGCGAGCTGCTGCTCGCGCTCGGCGCCTCCGAGGATCGGGCCGGCATGGAGGAGGCGGCGCGGGCCACGTTCGACGCCGCCGCGGTGACCGCGCGCGGGCTCGGCGACGCTTCGCTGCTCGGCCGCGCCGCGCTCGGCTTCGCCGGCCAGTGGTCGATCCTCGGCCGCGTCGACGAGTCCCGCCTGGAGCTGCTCGAGGAGGCGCTCGCGGCGCTCGGCGGCGATGACAGCCCATTGCGTGCCCGCCTGCTGGCTCGGGTCGCGCTCGAGCTCTACTACTCCGGCGACCCCGAGCGGCGGATGGCGCTGTCCGAGGAGGCCGTCGACCTCGCGCGGGCGCTCGGCGATCCGCGCACGCTGGCGACCTGCCTGGACGCCCGCCACTACGCGCTGTGGCGGCCGGAGAACGTGCACGAGCGTCTCGAGGTCGCCGCCGAGCTGCGGCGCGTGGCCGAGGAGACCGGCGATCCCGAGCTGGAGCTGGAGGGCGCGGGCTGGACCGTCGTCGACCTGCTCGAGCTCGGCGACGTGCAGGGCGCCGACATCCAGATCGCGGCCGCGTCCAAGCTCGCCGAGGCGCTCCAGCGTCCGATCTGGCTGTGGTGGTCGTCGCTGCTGCGGTGCACCCGCGCGCAGCTGGTGGGGCAGTTCGACGAGGCCGAGCGGCTGGCCGACGCGACGCTCGAGGTCGGCAAGCAGGGGCAGGCGGAGAACGCCGTCAACGCGTACGCCCAGGCGATGTTCAACATCCGCCGCGAGCAGGGCCGCCTGGAGGAGGTCGAGCCGTCGGTGCGGCGGTTCATCGAGCTGTACCCGGCGCTCGTGGCCTGGCGCGCGGCGCTCGCGCTGCTGCTCGTCGAGCTCGGGCGGATGGACGAGGCGCGCGCCGAGTTCGAATCGCTCGCCGCCGCCGACTTCGACGACCTGCCTCGGGACGCCAACTGGCTGATCGGCGTCACCCTGCTCGCCGAGGTGTGCGGCGCGCTCGGCGACGGGGAGCGCGCGGAGGCGCTCTACGCGCTGCTCGAGCCGTACGCCGGGCGCAACGTCGTCGTCGGTCGCGCGGCGACCTGCAACGGCGCCGCCTCGCGGCTGCTGGGCATCCTCGCCGCCGCGATGCGCTCGTGGGAGCTCGCGGAGGGGCACTTCATCAGCGCGCTCGCGATGCACGAGCGGATGGGCGCGCAGCCGTGGATGGCCCGCACCCAGATCGCCTACGCCGAGATGCTGCTCGCACGGCGCGAGCGCGGCGACAAGGCGCGCGCACGCGAGCTGCTCGCCGACGCCGCGCTGGTGGCCGACGCGCTCGGGATGGGGGTCGCGGCGCAGCGGGCGCGCGACCTCGTGCCGGCCGGCAGCGCCGGCCCGGGCGGCGCCGTGGCAGCGCGCGCCCGCTCCTGACGGACGCGCGGCTCGTCCTGTGGCACGCGCGGCTCGGCCCCCCGACGGACGCGCGGCTCGGCGCCCCGACGGACGCGCGGCGCGGCGCCCCGACGGACGCGCGGCGCGGGGGGGGCGAATCGTCCGGTCGCGCGCCTAGGGTCAGTGGACCATGGCGCGCCCCACCACCGTCTTCGTCTGCTCGGCCTGCGCGACAGAGTCCGCCAAGTGGCACGGCCAGTGCCCGGGCTGCGGCGCGTGGAACACGCTCGCCGAGGAGGCCCGGACGAAGGCAGCCGCTGGTGCACGCGGCGGGCGCGCCGCGGCCGGGCGGCCCGTGAAGCCGGTGCGGCTGGCCGACGTGCGCGCCGAGGGCCACGCGCGGCTGTCGACCGGCATCGGCGAGCTCGACCAGATCCTCGGCGGCGGCCTCGTGCCCGGCTCGCTCGTGCTGATCGGCGGCTCGCCCGGGATCGGCAAGTCGACGCTGACGTCGATGGCGCTCGGCAACCTGCAGGGCGCCGGCCGCCGCACGCTGTATGTGTCCGGGGAGGAGTCCGCCGCCCAGATCCGCCTGCGCGCCGAGCGGCTTCCCGGCGCCGCGCTCGAGGTCCCGGTGCTGGCGGAGACCGACCTCGACACGGTGCTCGCGACGATGGACGCCGAGCGGCCGGAGGTGTGCGTGATCGACTCGGTCCAGACCCTCCACGCGGCCGACCTCACGGGCGCCGCCGGGTCGGTCGGCCAGGTGCGCGAAGTGGCCGACCGGATCACGCGCCTCGCCAAGGCGCGCGGGATCGCGGTGCTGCTCGTCGGGCACGTCACCAAAGAGGGCTCGCTCGCCGGGCCGCGCGTGCTCGAGCACCTGGTCGACTGCGTGCTCCAGTTCGAGGGCGAGCGCGAGCGCACGTACCGGACGCTGCGAGCCCTGAAGAACCGCTTCGGCTCGACCAACGACGTCGGCGTGTTCGAGATGCGCCAGGGCGGCCTGGTCGAGGTGGCCGACGCCTCGGCCCGCTTCGTCGGCGAGGCGACGCGAGCGCCCGGCAGCGTCGTGCTGGCCGCGATGGAGGGCTCGCGACCGCTGCTGGTCGAGGTGCAGGCGCTCGTCTCGCCGTCCGAGCTCGTGCCGCCGCGACGCGTCGCGAACGGGATCGACCGCAACCGGCTGGCCCTCGTGCTCGCCGTGCTCGGTCGCCACGCCGGCGTCGGCGTCGGCTCGGCGGACGTGTTCGTGAACGTCGCCGGCGGCGTGCGGGTGGACGAGCCGGGCGCCGACCTCGCGGTCGCGCTCGCCGTCGCGAGCGCCCAGCGGGGCGTCGCGCTCGGCAACGGCGAGTCACCCGTTGCCTGCTTCGGCGAGGTCGGGCTGACCGGCGAGCTGCGGTCGGTCGGCCACCCTGATCGCCGGTTCGCCGAGGCCGCGAAGTTCGGCCTCCGGCCCGTGATCGCACCGGTCGGGAGCGGCGGCGCGGCGGCGGTCGAGGTGCCGACGCTGCGGGCCGCGCTGCGCGCGGGGCTGCCCGCGGCACAGCGTGACGCCGGCCCGCGGGCCGCCTGAGGGACGAACTTCCGCTTGTAGGAAAGGTGGCGTTGGACCCGGACCGCGCGCCGGGACCGCGGGGTCGATTAGTCGCGGTATGCGCGACTCAGCAACCCCAACGCCGCCGTGGGGTTGCTCGTGCACGGTATGCGTGCATGAACGACCCCGCCGCGCTCGGCCGACCCGCCGCCGGCGCCCGGAGCAGCCGCCCCGCCTCCCTAAAAGCGCAGTTCGAACCCTCGCCCCGGCCCTCGCTCTAGGCCATCTGAATCGATACAGTCGCCGATGTACCAGGGTTTAGGAGTCGTTAACTTAACTGCTAGAATTAGGTGGTGATGACGCCGCGATCAGGGGAGGAGCTCACAGAGCTCGAAGCGCGGCAGGAGCCCCGACTCGTAAAGGCGCTGGAGATGGTCGCGCCGGGTACGGCGGTCCGCGAGGGCATCGACAACATCGTCCACGCGCGCACCGGCGGGCTGATCGTGATCGGCGATCCTGACGAGCTGTCATTCCTGTTCTCAGGCGGTATCAAGCTCGACATCGACTACTCGCCGGCGATGATGTACCAGCTCGCCAAGATGGACGGAGCGATCGCGCTGAACGGCACCGCGACCAAGATCGCCTGGTGCAACGTGCAGCTGATGCCGGACCCGACGATCCTGTCGTCGGAGACGGGCACGCGCCACCGCACCGCCGAGCGTGTTTCCAAGCAGACCGACGCGCTGGTGATCGCCGTCTCGCAGCGTCGCGATGTCGTCTCGCTCTACGTGGACGGCGCGAAGTACATCCTCGAGGAGATCCCCGCCGTGCTGGCTAAGGCCAACCAGGCGCTCGCGACCCTCGACAAGTACCGCTCCCGCCTCGACCAGGTCTCGACCCGCCTGACGGCGCTCGAGTTCGAGGGCGGCGTGACGCTGCACGACGTCCTCACGGTCCTCCAGCGCGCCGAGCTGGTGACGCGGATGGCCGTGGAGATCGAGCGCTACATCGTCGAGCTCGGCTCCGAGGGCCGGCTGATCGAGATGCAGCTCGAGGAGACGATGGTCGGCGTGGCAGGCGACAAGGCCGCCCTCCTGCACGACTACCTCGCCGAGCCGCGCGACGACGCGTTCGCCGTCGCGCTCGACGGCATCGCCCGTCTCGCGCATCAGGACCTTCTTGACTTTGGGCGGCTCGCAGAGCTGCTCAGCTACGACCGCAAGGTCAACACGCTGGACTATCCCGTGTCGCCACGTGGCTACCGCATTCTCGGCCGCATCCCGCGGCTGCCGAAGCTGGTGGTGCAGAACATCGTGCGCGAGTTCCGCGGGCTGGACGAGATCCTCGCTGCCACCGATCCAGAGCTGGAGTCGGTGGAGGGCGTCGGCGAGATCCGGGCGAAGGACATCCGCGAGGGCCTTCGCCGCCTCCAGGAGATCAACCTCGTGGACCGTTATCTGCAGACATGACGCGTCGTCCGGCAACCGGACAGACCTGAGAAGGAGGACACCATCCCCACCGAGACAGTGACCGAGCACGAGAACATCGAAGACATCGAGATCACCCGCGAAGCGGAGTGCATCGACTTCGAGATCGGTGACAACGTCGTCTATCCCCATCACGGGGCCGGACAGGTCATCAAGAAGGAAAAGAAGGAAATCCTCGGCGAGGAGCGTCAGTACCTCACCATCAAGATCCTTCACAACGACATGACCGTGATGGTCCCCTGTGAGAACGCCGGCAAGGCTGGGCTCCGGAGGGTCATCGACGAGGACACCGTCAAGAAGGTGCTCGCCGTGCTCTCCGACGACGTATCGGAGATGCCCAAGAACTGGAACCGGCGCTTCAAGCACAACCGCGACAAGATCAAGACCGGCGACATCTACGAGCTCGCCGAAGTCGTCCGCAACCTCGCCGTGCGTGAGCAGGACAAGGGCCTGTCCACCGGCGAGAAGCAGATGTACACGCGGGCCAAGAAGATCCTCGCGTCGGAGATGATGTACGCCCTGGAGAAGAGCGAGGACGACGCCGAGGCGTATCTCGACGACCTGCTCCAGCGCTCGGACAAGCTGGCGGCCGCCTCCTCCTGAAGGGGGCGCCCACTCGGACATGGCGGTCGCGCTTCTCGTGGCCGCAGGTAGTGGCGAACGCCTTGGCGCCGACCGGCCCAAGGCGTTCGTCGTTCTTGCCGGCCGGCCGATGCTCGAATGGTCGCTCGGCGCGCTGCGGGCGGCCGGGATCGACGACGTCGTCGTCGCGCTGCCCGAGGGCTGGGCGGCGCCGGAGGGATGCATCGGCGTCACCGGCGGCATGACCCGCTCGGCGTCGGTGCGCGCGGCGCTCGCCGCCGCGCCGGCCGGCGAGGCCGTCGTGGTGCACGACGCCGCGCGCCCGCTGGTCACGCCGGAGCACTTCACCGCCGCGCTCGCCGCGCTCGCGCACGCCGACTGCGCGACCGCCGCCGCGCCGCTGACCGACACCGTCAAGGAGGCCGGGCCGGACCTGCTCGTCACGGCCACGCTCGACCGCTCCCGCCTGTGGGCGATCCAGACCCCGCAGGCGTTCCGGCGTGCCGCGCTCGAGCGCGCGCTCGCCGCCGGCGAGGAGGTCCTGGCCCGCGCCACCGACGACGCGTGGCTGGTGGAGCGCACGGGCGGCAGCGTGCGGGTCGTAGAGTCCACGCCCGCGAATCTCAAGGTGACCACGCCCCACGACCTGCGGATCGCCGAGCACCTGCTTGCTGACCGACTACCACGTCCACCTGCGCACTGACGAGCCGGAGAACACGCCGGATCGGTTCTTCACGGCTGCCAACGCCGAGCGCTACCGCGAGACGGCGAGCGAGCGCGGCATCGACGAACTGGGCGTGGCCGAGCACATCTACCGCTTTCGCGCCGCGCTCGAGGTCTGGGACCACCCGTTCTGGCGCCAGTTCGCGAACGACGACATCGACGAGTACTGCGGGTTCGTGCGCGAGGAGACCGACCTGCGCCTGGGGATCGAGATGGACTTCGTGCCCGGCCGCGAGGACCGGATCTCGACCGTCCTCGACCGGCGCGACTGGGACTACGTGGTCGGCTCGGTGCACTTCCTGCGCAACCATTCGCTCGACACCGAGGACTACTCGGTCTGGGGCGCGGGGGAGTCTGCCGACCGCGTGTGGCGGCGCTACTTCGAGACGGTCGCCGAATCCGCCCGCTCGGGGCTCTATGACGTGATCGGCCACCCCGATCTCGTGAAGATCTGGGGGCGCGCGGCGCAGGTGCCCGACGGCGACCTGCGGTACTTCTACGAGCCGGCGGTCGAGGCGTTCGCCGAGTCGGGCGTGGCGGTCGAGCTGTCGACCGCAGGCTGGCGCAAGCCCGTCGCCGAGCAGTACCCGGCCACGCCGTTCCTGGAGATGCTGGTGGACGCCGGCTGCCCGCTCGCGCTGTCCAGCGACGCGCACGAGCCCGATCAGCTGGGGTTCGAGTACGACCGGGCGGTCGAGCTCCTGGAATCGCTCGGCGTGCGCGAGATCGCGGTGTTCGAGGGCCGCACGCGGCGGATGGAGCCGATCGGGTGAGGACCGGCATCGGCATCGACTCGCACCGCTTCGCGCCGGACCGCCGGCTCGTGCTCGGCGGCGTGGAGATCCCCTACGAGCAGGGCCTTGCGGGCCACTCCGACGCGGACGTGCTCGCCCACGCGATCGCCGACGCGCTGCTGGGAGCGGCCGGTCTCGGCGACATCGGCGAGAGCTTCCCGGACACCGACGAGGCCTGGCGCGACGCCGACTCGATCGACCTGCTGCGCACGGTCGTCGACCGCGTGCGCGCGGCGGGCTTCGAGCTCGTCCACGTCGACGCGACGATCATGCTCCAGGAGCCGAAGCTCGCCCCGTACCGCGAGGCGATCCGCGCGTCGCTCACCGCCGTGCTCGGCTCGGTCAACGTGAAGGCCACGACCGGCGAGGAGATGGGCTTCATCGGCCGCCGCGAGGGCGCGGCCGCGCTGGCGGTCGCCACGATCACCTGAGCTAAGGTCCGGTCGCGGTGCGGACCATCAACCTCTATGACACCCGCGCGCGGGCGGTGCGGCCGCTCGAGCCGCGCGATTCCGGGCGGGTCGGCATCTACGCGTGCGGGCCGACCGTGTACTCGCGCGTGCACGTCGGCAACGCGCGGCCGTTCGTGGTCTTCTCGCAGCTCAAGCGGTTCCTCGAGCATGAGGGCTACGACGCGACGCTCGTCGCGAACATCACCGACATCAACGACAAGATCTACGACGCCGCGCGCGCCGCCGGGCGCGACTCGGCCGGGCTGGCGAGCGAGATGGTCGGCCACTACCTGGCCGACACCGAGCGGCTCGGGCTCGGCCGGCCCGACCACGAGCCGCTCGCCTCGGAGTACGTCGAGCCGATCCTCGACCTGATCGGCGCGCTGGTGGAGCGCGGGCACGCCTACCCGGCCGGCGGCGACGTGTACTTCCGCGTGCGCACGCTGCCCGAGTACGGCGAGCTGTCCCATCGCGACGTCGACCAGATGGACCAGGGCGAGGGGGAGACCGATCCCGCCCGCCTCGACTTGAAGGAGGATCCGCTCGACTTCGCGCTCTGGAAGGCGCACAAGGAGGGCGAGGACACGTCGTGGGACTCGCCGTGGGGACGCGGACGGCCGGGCTGGCACATCGAGTGCTCCGCGATGGCCGAGGAGCTGCTCGGGCTCGAGTTCGACATCCACGGCGGCGGCATCGACCTCGTGTTCCCGCACCACGAGAACGAGGCGGCGCAGACGGTCGCCGGTCGCGGCCGTCCGCTCGCGGGCCTGTGGATGCACAACGGCATGCTCGAGGCGTCCGAGGGCGAGAAGATGGCGAAGTCGGTCGGGAACATCCGCAGCCTCGCGGAGGTGCTCGACGACGTCGGCCCCGAGGCGCTGCTGCTGTACTTCTCCGGCGGCCACTACCGCCAGCCGATCGCGTTCTCGCCGGACCGTCTCGATGCCGCGGTCAACGGCGTCCGGCGGATCCGCGAGGCCGGGCGGCGACTGCGCGAGGGCGACTCGCCCGACGCGCTGGCCGTCCATCGCGACGCGTTCTTCGACGCTCTGGCCG
The DNA here is from genome assembly GCA_963806395.1 of uncultured Solirubrobacteraceae bacterium. GTDB lineage: Bacteria > Actinomycetota > Thermoleophilia > Solirubrobacterales > Solirubrobacteraceae > DASSUW01. The sequence goes on from CAWDYI010000005.1 coordinate 78,668, forward strand.
ACGACTTCAACACCGCCAAGGCGCTGCCGGCGCTGTACGACTGGATTCGCGCGGCACCGGACGGCACGGGTGACTCGCACCTGCGCGAGATGCTCGGCGTGCTAGGCCTCGAGCGCGTGCTGGAGGCCGACGAGGCCGCGCCGCCGGAGGTGCAGGAGCTGGCGGCCCGGCGCGAGCGCGCGCGGGTGGACCGGGACTGGGTCGAGGCCGACCGACTGCGCGACGAGCTGCGCGACCTGGGCTGGGAGGTGCGCGACGGCCCGCAAGGACCGGAGCTCGTCCCGGCGGCCTGACGCCCGCCGCGGTCCGCCGCGCGGCATCTCCTCCGTCGCGCCGGGTCACACGGTCGTCTACGGCCGCAACCCGGTCCGCGAGGCTCTGCGCGGCCGCCGCCGCGTGCACCGGATCTGGGCGACCGAGTCGGTCGCCGACGACGGCTGGGGGCCGGCCTCCGTGACGGTCGCCGACCCGGCCCAGATCGAGGCGCTGTGCGGGTCCGACGCGCACCAGGGCGTGTGTGCCGAGGTCGATCCGTATCCGTACGCCGACGCCGCCGATCTGCTCGCGGCGCCCGATCCGCTGATCGTGGCGCTCGACGAGGTGAGCGATCCCCAGAACCTGGGCGCGATCGCGCGGACCGCGGAAGCCGTCGGCGCCACCGGCGTCGTGATCCCAGAGCGCCGGTCGGCGGAGGTCACGGCCGCGGTCTGCAAGGCGTCGGCGGGGGCGGTCGAGCACCTGTCGATCGCCCACGTGCGCAACCTGGCGGACTTCCTCGCCGACGCGAAGGCGGCCGGCTGCTGGTGCTACGGCGCGGCGGCCGGCGCGAGCACCCCCTACACGGCGCCGGACTGGTCAGGAGGCGTCGTCCTGGTGCTCGGCGCAGAGGGCCGCGGACTGCGCCCGCGCGTCGCCGATGCATGCGACGACCTCGTCGCCCTGCCGCTGCGGGGGCGGGTCGGGTCGCTCAACGTGAGCGCGACGGCGGCCGTGCTGCTGTACACGATCTTGCAATCGCGGCTTGACACGTCCACATAAGCGTGCAACGCTCGCTGCTATAACGTTGAGCTTGAGGGTAAGCGATGACCCTCACTCAGACGCATATCGGCGCCGCGGGAGGTGTGCGCCACGACGAATGGGCCCTAAATGGGCTCAGGGAAGGACGCATTCGTGGCCAGACTGTCCCCTACCAGGGCTCAGGCTCAAGTTCATCTAGAGGATGGGTACCTCATTGCCCTCGCGAAACAGGGCAGTGCGGACGCCTACGACCGTCTGGTTCGCCGCTATTACTCCTTCGTCCGTCTGAAGGCGTCCTCGTACTTCCTGGTCGGCGGCGACTCCGAGGACCTCATCCAGGAGGGCCTCGTCGGGCTCTACAAGGCGATTCGCGACTTCCGCACCGACCGCGAGTCGTCGTTCCGCAACTTCGCCGAGCTGTGCATCACGCGGCAGATCATCACCGCCGTCAAGACCGCGACCCGGAACAAGCACACGCCGCTCAACGGCTACGTGTCGTTCTCCTCCGCCCCGGCCGGGGCCGGCGACTCCGAGCCGACGCTCGACGAGATGCTGCCCGGCTCGACCGTGCACGACCCCGTCAACCAGGTGATCTCCTCGGAGGAGCTGCGCTCGCTCGTGGGGTGCCTGTCGACCGTGCTGTCGGAGCTCGAGTCGCGCGTGCTGTCGCTCTATCTCGACGGTTATTCGTACACGGCCGTCGGCGAGAAGCTCGGCTGCGACTGCAAGACGGTCGACAACGCGCTCCAGCGCGTCAAGCGCAAGGTCGGGTCACATCTGGCCTCGCGCAACGTCGTGCTGTAATTCCGCGTCATGCCGACCTGGCTGATCATCGTCATCGTCGTACTCGCGCTGCTCGCGATCGGTGGCGCGTTCGCGCGTGCCGCCCAGCTGAGGCGCTCGCGGCCCGCTTTCGACATCTCGCTCGAGCACGTCAACCGCGACCTCGCGGCGGCTGCCGCGGAGGACCGCGGCTGGGACCGCGACACGCTCGAGGACGCCGCGCGCCGCATCTACGCCGCCGAGCGTGGCGGCGAGCCCTCCAGCATGCAGCTCGTCGAGGTCCTCGACCGGCCCGGCACCGACCAGGACCAGGCGGTCTTCCGCTGCGGCAACGAGCTGCTGACGCTCGGACGCCGCGACGGCGAGTGGGTCCACGAATCCCTCAGCTAGCCGGCAACTAGCTTCACGCGATTGCCGGAGGGATCGCTGACGGTCCCCTCCTTGGCACCGGGCACGGCCATCTCGAACCACTCGAGGCCGCGCGAGCCCGGCGGAGGCGCGGGCAGGCCGGTGCCGCCCCACGTGTTCACGCCGACGTGGTGGTGATAGCCGTCGCGCGACAGGAACAGCGCGCCCGGGTAGCTGCGGACGGTGACGTCGAGTCCGAGGTCGCCGTTGTAGAACGCCTCCGCCTCGCCGATGTCGGCCACCCGCAGGTGCACGTGGCCGACCCGCGTCGCCGCGGGCATCCCGGGGTCGTCGCCGGCGGGGAGATCGCGCATCAGCGCGCCGAGGTCCAGCGCCTCGGTTCCCATCCGCAGCTCGCCGTCCGGGCCGTACTCCCACTCCTCGCGCGGGCGGTCGCGGTAGATCTCGATCCCGTTGCCCTCGAAGTCGCGCAGGTACACGGCCTCGCTGACGTAGTGGTCGGCTGTGCCTTCCAGGCGTGCGCCGGACGCGGTGATCCGCCGCACGGCGCGCGCGAGCTCGGCGCGGTCCGGCACGAGCAGCGCGAAGTGGAAGAGCCCGGTGCTGCGGCGCGGGGCCGGCGGGGCGCTCGGGTCCCCGATCAGCTCGAGCAGCGGCAGGTCGGCGCCGAGTCCGATCACCCGTTCGTAGAACGCGCGCGCCCCCTCGAGGTCGGCGACCCGGAGGGCGACGCGGCCGATCATGCCGCGCGCGGACGGCGGTGGTCGACGGCCTCGAGCATCTCGAGCACCTCGACCGCCTTGTCGCGCACCGCGAGCGCCTCGAGATCGGCCGGCCCGATGTTGCCCTCGGCCAGCACCGGAGCGCGCAGCCAGTCGACGAGCCCGGCCCAGTAGTCGCTGCCGACGAGCACGATCGGGAAGTAGCGGATCTTCTCGGTCTGGCGCAGCGTCGCCGCCTCGAACAGCTCGTCGAGCGTCCCGAAGCCGCCCGGGAACACCACGAAGCCGCTCGCGTAGCGCACGAACATCACCTTGCGCGCGAAGAAGTAGTGGAAGTCGAGCGCGACGTCGACGTACTGGTTGACGCCCTGCTCGCCGGGCAGGTCGATCCCGAGACCGACGGACGGGACGCCGGCCTCACGCGCGCCGCGGTTCGCCGCCTCCATGATCCCCGGGCCGCCGCCGGTGATGATCGCGTAGCCGGCGTGGCCGAGCTCGCGCGCCATCTCGCGCGCCGCCTGGTAGCGCGGGTGGTCGGGCGGCGTGCGGGCCGAGCCGAAGAACGAGACCGCCTTGCCGATGTGGTCGAGCGTCCGGAACCCGGCCCGCAGCTCGTCCTGGATCCGCAGCACGCGCTGCGCGTCCGTGAGCTCGGACAGGATCGCCGTGGTCTCGGCTTCCAGCAGCTCCTCGTCGAGCGACGCGGGGTGCCGGGGCGGATGCGGATCATCGGCCATCCCTCTAGCGTAGACCCACCGATGGGCCAGCCCGCATACACCCGTCTGGACGTCGACGAGCGGCGCCGCCAGCTGCTCGAGCTCGGCGCGGGGCTGTTCGCACGGCACGCGTACGACGAGCTGTCGATGGCGAAGATCGCGCGCGAGGCGGGGATCTCGAAGGCCCTGCTCTACCACTACTTCCCGTCCAAGCAGGCCTACTTCGCGGCGACGCTCGAGCAGGCTGCCGCCGAGCTCGCGCAGGCGACCCAGCCCGACGGCGACCTGCCGCCGGTCGAGCAGCTCGCGGCCAGCCTCGACGCGTATCTCGGCTGGGTCGAGCGCAATGCCGGCGCGTACGCGAAGCTGATCCCGAGCGTCGGCGCCGTGCCCGAGGTGCGCGAGCTGGTCGAGCGCGTCCGCAGTCAGACGGCCGAGCGGATCCTCGCCGGCGATCGCGCCCGAGGGCCCGCCGAGCCCGCCGCTGCGCGCCGCCGTGCGCGGCTGGCTGTGGTTCATGGACGGCGCGGTGCTCGACTGGCTCGAGCACCGCGACATCGACCGCGCGCGGCTGCACGGCCTGCTGCTCGGCACGCTGCTCGGCGCGGTGACCGCGGCCGGCGAGCCGCTCACGGGCTGACGCGCAGCACGACGATCGCGCGGTCGTCGCGGCTGTCCTCCTCGAACGCCGCCACGGTCTCGTCGAGCGCGGCCGCGACCGCCTCGGCGGAGCCGCCCGCGGCTGCCTGGAGCGCCGCGTGCAGCCGCTCCTCGCCGAAGTGCTCGCCGGACTCCTCGCGCGCGTCGATCACGCCGTCGGTGTAGATCACGAGCGTGTCGCCCGGGGCGAGAGCGAGCGTCGCCGGCTCGAGCAGGGGCTCGGCCTCGACGCCGAGCAGCGTGCCGCGCACGACGACCTCCTCGACCGTGCCGCCGGCGCGCGCGAGCAGCGGATAGGGATGGCCGCCGGAGGCCAGGCGAGCATCGAACCCGCCGCCCTCGCGGTGCTCGAGCGTCGCGCAGCCGACCGTGCAGAACGCCGAGTCCGCCGACTGCCGGCGCAGCGCCTCGTTGAGGAACCGCAGCATGTCCTCGGGGCGCTCGTCGCGCAGCGCGATCGCCCGCAGCGTGTGGCGCGCGAGGCCGGTCAGCACGGCGGCGGCGGTGCCCTTGCCGGCGACGTCGCCGACCGCGACCAGCCAGCGGCCGGGCGAGATGTCGAAGCAGTCGTAGAAGTCGCCGCCGACGGCGCCGCCGTCGGCGATCGAGTGGTAGCGGACGGCGACCTCGAGCCCGGGCACGTCGGCGAGCCGCTCCGGCAGCAGCCCGGCCTGGAGGGTGCGCGCGACGTACGCGCGCTCCTCGTACAGCCGCGCGCGCTCGAGCGCGTGGGCGGCCTGGTCGGCGAGCGACGCGAGGAACGCCCGGTCGGCGGCCATGAACCGCCGCGCATCCGTGTTGCAGAGCACGAGCGCGCCGGTGACGGTGCCGCCGAAGCTCAGCGGCACGACGACCATCGCCTGGAAGATGCCCGTGATCCCGCTGCGCAGCTCGGCGTAGTGCTCCCAGTCGTCGAGCGTCTCCAGGTACACCGGCTCGCCCGTGCGCAGCACGTCGCAGACCGGGGAATCGAGGCGCATGTGGAACCGCCGCCACGGCGCCATCTCGGTGTCGTCGAACCCGCGGTCGTGGGCCATCTGGACCTCGTCGCCGTCGCGGAAGGCGAGCGCGCCGGCGGCCGCGAAGAACGCCTCGAGCGCCTGGCCCACCACCACCTCGCCGACCTCCTCCGCCGAGCTGGCCGCGGACAGCGCGGCGGTCGCGCGCTGCAGGCGCGCGGTGCGGTCGGCCGACAACTCCGCCTCGCGCCGCGCCTCGCGCTCGCGCGCGAGCAGGAGCTCGCGCTCGCGGTCCGCGGCGCGGCGCTCGGACAGGTCGATCACGACCGCCACGACGCGCAGCGGGTCGCGGTCGAGCGTCACGCCGCTGATCAGCACCGGCGCGCGGGTCCCGTCCGGCCGCACGTACTCCTTCTCGTACGGAGCGACCCAGCCCTCGGCGGCCAGCCGCCGCGTCACCTGGTCGTCCTGCGCCGCCCATTCGGGGCCGGTGATCGCGCGCCAGCTCAGCTCGCCGGCCTCGAGCTCCTCACGCGTGCGGCCGACGATCGCCAGCCACGCGTCGTTGGACTCGAGGACACGGTCGTCGTCCGAGATGGTGACGCCGACGACGTTGGCGTCGACGAGGCGGCGGAAGCGCCGCTCGTCCTCAGCGATCGGTTCCGAAGATGCGATCGCCCGCGTCTCCCAGACCGGGGCGGATATAGCCGTTGCCGTCGAGCTGGCGGTCCAGCGCGGCGGTGAGGATCGGGACCTCGGGATGCGTGCCGTGCAGCGCCTCGACGCCTTCGGGCGCCGCCACCAGGCAGACGAACGTCACACGCTGCGCCCCGGCTCGCTTCATCCGGGCGATCGCCTGGGTCGAGCTGCCGCCGGTGGCGAGCATCGGGTCGAGCACGAACACCTCGGCGTCCGCCACGCCGGAGGGGATGTTCTCGTAGTAGCCGACCGGCCGCAGCGCCTCCTCGTCGCGGTACATGCCGAGGTGCCCGACGCGCGCGTCGGGCACGAGCCGCAGGAAGCCGTCGACCAGGCCGAGGCCCGCCCGCAGGATCGCCACGAGCACCACCTCGTCGGCCAGCCGCACGCCCTGCGCGCTCTCGAGCGGGGTCTGCAGCTCGTACTCGTCGTGCCGCAGCCCGCGCATCGCCTCGTACGCGAGGATCATCGCGGCGTCGTCGAGTGTCTGCCGGAACACGCCGTGCGGCGTCGTGTGGTCGCGCAGGATCGAGACCAGGCGGCGCAGCAACACATGGTCGACGACGGTCACACCCTCCATGCCGGGGGAACGTACTACGTGTACTAGGCTCGCGGGCCGTGTCCGCTCCTCGCCGCAACGTCGAGCTGAAGGCGCTCGATCCGGATCCGGTGCGCTCTCTCGCCGTCTGCCGCGAGCTCGGAGCCGAGGACCATGGGCTGCTGCGCCAGCGCGACACGTACTTCCGTGCTCGCCAGGGCCGGCTCAAGTTGCGCGTCGAGGAGCCCGGCGGCGCGTTGCTGATCCAGTACGACCGGCCGGATGCCGCGGAGGCGCGCGAGAGCCGCTACCGCCTCGCGCCGGTGCCGGATCCGGAGACGCTGCGCGCCTCGCTCGACGCCTCGCTCGGCACGCTGGTCGTCGTCGACAAGGAGCGTCACCTGCTGCTGTGGGACGGCGTGCGGATCCACCTCGACACGGTCGCCGGGCTCGGCTCGTTCGTCGAGCTGGAGGGCGTCGCGCCGCCGGAGTCCGACCTGTCGGCCGAGCGCGAGAAGATCGCCCACCTGCAGGACGCGCTCGGCATCGGCGAGGTGCTGACCGACTCGTACTCCGACCGCCTGCTCGGCGCCGACGCGCTGATCGCAGCCGCGCGCGAGGCGATGGAACGCGCCCACGCGCCGTACTCGCGCTTCAAGGTCGGCGCCGCGCTGCGTGCCGACGACGGGTCGCTGCACGCGGGCGCGAACGTCGAGAACGCCGCGTATCCGCAGGGACAGTGTGCGGAGGCGTCGGCGATCGGCGTGCTCGTCGCGGCCGGCCGGACGCGGGTGCTGGAGGCGGCGGTGATCGCCGACGGCCCCGACGTGTGCGTCCCGTGCGGCGGCTGCCGGCAGCGGCTGCGCGAGTTCATGCCGCTCGACGGCCTCGTGCACCTGTGCTCGGCAGCGGGCGAGCGGCGCACGGTGACCCTGGAGGAGTTGCTGCCGATGTCGTTCGGACCGGAGTTCCTGCCGTGAGCGAGACCGCGGCCGCCGCAGTCATCGCCGAGCGCGCGAGCGGATTCGAGCCGCGGCTCGGGATCATCCTCGGCTCCGGCCTCGGCGCCGTGGCGGAGGCGCTCGAAGACGCCGTCACGATCCCCTACGGCGACCTGCCCGGATTCCCGCAGCCGGGGATCGCCGGCCACGCCGGGACGCTTGCGCTCGGCACCCTGTCCGGGCTGCCGGTCGCCGTCATGCAGGGACGCCGGCACGTCTACGAGGGCGGCGACCCGGGCGCCATGCGGGTGCCGGTGCGGACGCTCAAGCGGTGCGGCGCGGACGCGCTGCTGGCGACCAACGCCGCAGGTTCGCTGCGCGAGGACGTCGGCCCGGGATCGCTGATGGCGATCGCCGACCACATCAACATGCTCGGCGTCAACCCGCTCACCGGCCCGAACGACGAAGCCGTCGGGCCGCGCTTCCCGAGCCTGCGCGATGCCTACGACCCCGACCTGCGCCGTGTGCTGGCGGCCGCCGCCGGCGCGCTCGGCATCCCGCTCGCTCAGGGCGTCTACCTGGCGACGGCCGGGCCGAGCTTCGAGACGCCGGCCGAGATCCGGGCGTTCCGCACGCTCGGCGCCGACGCCGTCGGCATGTCGACCGTGCCCGAGGTGATCCTCGCCCGCCACGCCGGCCTGCGGGTCGCGGCGGTGTCGGCGATCACCAACCTCGCCGAGGGGATGGGCGGCGACGCGCTCTCGCATGAGCAGACGCTGCACTTCGCCAACCAGGCCGCCGTCGATCTCACGCGCCTGATCAGGGCGTTCTGCCAGGAGCTCGCCTCGTAGTGCTCGCCGCCGAGGTGATCCGCCGCAAGCGCGACGGGAACGCGCTGTCGACCGGGGAGCTGCAGTTCCTGGTCGGCGGCATCACGGACGGCTCGCTGTCCGACGCCCAGGTCGGCGCGCTCGCGATGGCGATGTTCCTGCGCGGGATGGAGCCGGCCGAGCGCGTGGCGCTGACGGCGGCGATGACCCGCTCGGGCACCGTGCTCGAGTGGGACCTCGACCGCCCGGTGCTCGACAAGCACTCGACCGGCGGCGTCGGCGACAAGGTCTCTCTGATGCTGGCGCCGATCGTCGCCGCGTGCGGCGGGGCGGTGCCGATGATCTCCGGCCGCGGGCTCGGCCACACCGGCGGCACGCTCGACAAGCTCGACACCGTGCCCGGTTACGTCACCACGCCCGACCTCGACCGGCTGCGCGCCGTGGTCGGCGAGGTGGGCTGCGCGATCGTCGGCCAGACCGCCGAGCTCGCGCCCGCCGATCGCCGGCTGTACGCGATCCGCGACGCCACCGGCACGGTCGAGTCGATCCCGCTGATCGTCGCCTCGATCCTGTCGAAGAAGCTCGCGGCCGGGCTCGACGCGCTGGTGATGGACGTCAAGTTCGGGTCCGGTGCGTTCATGGCCGAGCGGGAGGCCGCCGAGGAGCTGGCGCGGGCGCTGGTCGACGTGGCCGGCGGCGCCGGCCTGCCGACGGTCGCGCTGCTCACCGACATGGACGAGGTGCTGGGGACGACCGCCGGCAACGCCGTCGAGGTGCGCGAGGCGATCGACTACCTGACGGGAGCCGAGCGCGAGCCGCGCCTGCACGAGGTCACGCTCGCGCTGGCGGCGTCGCTGCTCGACCAGGGCGGCCTGGCGGAGGACGAGGCGGCCGGCCGCGCCGCCGCCGAGCGCGCGCTCGAGTCCGGCGCGGCCGCCGAGCGCTTCGCCGCGATGGTCGCCGCGCTCGGCGGTCCCGGCGACCTGCTCGAGGGGCCCGAACGCCACCTCGCTGCCGCGCCCGTGACCCGCCCCGCCGCGCCCGAGCGTCCCGGCGTCGTGACCGGAATGGACTGCCGCGCGGTCGGGCTCGTGGTCACGGGGCTGGGCGGCAACCGCCGCCGCGAGGACGATGTGATCGACCCGGCCGTCGGCCTGACCGGCATCGCGCCGCTCGGGGAGCAGGTCGGACCCGACCGGCCGCTGGCGCTCGTGCATGCTGCGAGCGAGGACGCCGCCGCCGAGGCCGTCGCCGCTCTGCGCGCCGCCGTCACCGTCGGCGACGCGGCTCCAGCCGCCAGGCCGGTCGTCGCCGGGAGGATCGCGTGATCCCGAAGGCCGAGCTGCACGTCCACCTCGAGGGCACGGCGCCCCCGGCGCTGATCCGGCGACTCGCCGACCGCAACGGCATGGCCGTACCCGAAGGTGTGTTCGCGACCGAGGACCAGTTCGCGTGGACCGACTTCCTGCACTTCCTGCGGACATACGACCTCGCCGCGACCACGATCCGCACGCCCGAGGACTACCGCGACGTGACGTTCGAGTACCTGTCGGGATGCGCGGCGGAGGGTGCGCTGTACGTGGAGATGATCGCCTCGCCGGATCACGCGGCCGCGGTCGGGCTGTCCGACGCCGACCACTACGCGGGCATCGCCCAGGGGATCGACGACGCGCGCGCGGCCCACGGCATCGAGGGGCGGATCGTGATCGCGGCCGTGCGCAATCTCGGCGTCGAGGCGGCGGTGGCGATCGCACGCCGACATGCCGAGGACCGGCACCAGTACGTGGTCGGCTTCAACCTCGTCGGCGACGAGGCCGCCTGGCCGGCGGACCGGTTCTCCGACGCATACGAGATCGCCGCCGGCTCCGGACTCGGCTGCACCATCCACGCCGGCGAGCACGCTGGGCCGGAGTCCGTGCGGGCGGCGCTCGAGCTGCCGATCACGCGCATCTCGCACGGCGTGCGGGCTGTCGAGGACCCCGCGCTGGTCGCCGAACTCGCCGATCGCGGCATCGTGCTGGAGGTGTGTCCGAGCTCGAACGTGGCGCTCGGCCTCTTCCCGACCTACGAGGACCATCCACTCGGTGCGCTCCGGGAGGCCGGGGTGCGCGTCACCCTCGGCTCGGACGATCCGCCCTATTTCGGATGTAGTATCGGCTCAGAGTATGCCGTTGCGCATGAGCGCATCGGTTTTGAGGAGGGACAGTTGAACGACGTGACGCGGATCGCCGTTGAGGCGGCTTTTGCGGAGGATGCGGTGAAGGCCGCCCTCTTCGCGAGGCTGGATTTCCCCAACGGCCGCGCAAGCGTTTAGGCTGCCGCCGCCTCAGGGACCCTTTACGTCTGGAGGACACGCAGTGCCAAAGCGCAGCCTTGCCGCCATCCTGTTCGCGGCTTTCGTGCTGGTCTTGGGAGTAGTCGCCGCGGGGTGCGGTGACGACGAGCCCGCTGAGTCGGGCGCGGACAACACGACCCAGACCGAAGAGAAGAAGCCGATCAAGGTCGGCCTCGTCACCGACATCGGCGGACTCAACGATCGATCGTTCAACCAGCTCGCCAACGACGGGCTCGAGCGCGCGAAGTCCGAGCTCGGCGTCGAGGGCAGGGTGCTGACGTCCGAGTCAGACGCGGACTACGTCCCGAACCTCTCCACGCTCGCCCAGCAGAAGTTCGACCTCGTGATCGGCGTCGGATTCCTCATGTCCGACTCCATCAACACGGTGGCGACGAAGTTCCCGGACACGAACTTCGCGATCATCGACTTCCCGCAGGGCGGCCTGAAGGACAAGCCGGCCAACGTCCGCGGCCTCCTGTTCAAGGAGAACGAGGCGGGCTACCTCGCCGGCTACCTCGCGGCGCTCGTGGTCAAGGACAAGGGCGGCGACCAGGTGATCTCGTCGGTGGGCGGCCAGAAGATCCCGCCGGTCGACGGCTACATCGCCGGCTACCAGGCGGCGGCCAAGGAGGTCACCGCGGACATGAAGACGCTCAACGACTACTCCCAGGACTTCGTCGATCAGGCGAAGTGCAAGGAGATCGCGCTCAACCACATCGCTGAGGGCGCGCAGGTCGTCTTCCAGGTCGCGGGCCAGTGCGGGCTCGGCGCGCTCGACGCAGCGAAGGAGAAGGGCGTGCTCGGGATCGGCGTCGACGCCGACCAGGGCTACCTCGGCGACCACATGCTGACCTCGGCGCAGAAGAAGGTCGACGTCGCGGTGTTCGATACCGCCAAGGCCGTCCAGGACGGCTCGTACAAGGGCGGCGAGGACCAGATCTTCGACCTCAAGTCCGAAGGCGTCGGGCTGGGCAAGCTCAACGCCGAGGGCGAGAAGTTCGCCGACCAGATCGAGGAGATCAAGCAGCAGATCATCTCGGGCGAGATCACCGACATCCCGGCGGAGGTGAAGTAGCCCGGAAACGGACATCAAGCCGATGCCTGGCGACGCGCTCGCGCTCGAACTGCGCGGGATCACCAAGCGGTTCGGGGCGCTGGTCGCCAACGACGCCGTCGACTTCGAGCTGCGCCGTGGAGAGATCCACGCGCTGCTCGGGGAGAACGGCGCCGGCAAGTCGACCCTGATGAACGTCCTCTACGGGCTCCACCAGCCCGACGAGGGTGAGATCAGGCTCGACGGCGAGCCGGTGCGGATCGACTCCGCACGGCGCGCGATCGGGCTGGGCATCGGCATGGTCCACCAGCACTTCATGCTCGTCCCGGTGATGACCGTGGCCGAGAACCTGGTACTGGGGACCGAGCCCCATCGCGGGCCGCTGCTGGACTTCAAGTCTGCGGCGGCTCGCACCCGGGAGCTGTCTGAGCGGTTCGGCCTCGCGGTCGATCCCGACGCGAAGGTCGAGGACCTCGGCGTCGGCGCCCAGCAGCGCGTGGAGATCCTGCGCGCGCTGTTCCGAGGGGCGAAGGTGCTCGTGCTGGACGAGCCGACGGCGGTGCTCACCGCGCAGGAGTCGCAGGACCTCTTCCGCGTCCTGCGCGCACTCAAGGACGAGGGCACGTCGATCGTCTTCATCTCGCACAAGCTCAACGAGGTGCTCGACGCCACCGACCGCGTGACCGTGCTGCGGCGCGGGAAGAAGATCGACACGGTGCCGACCGAGGGCGCGACCGAGCGCAGCCTCGCGCGCCTGATGGTCGGCCGGGACGTGCTCCTCGCGGTCGAGCGGACCGAACAGAAGCCGGGCGAGACGCTGCTCGAGGTCAAGGACCTGCACGTCAACGACGATCGCGGGCTGCCGGCGGTGCGCGGGCTGTCGCTCCAAGTGCGGGCCGGCGAGATCGTCGGCCTCGCCGGCGTCGACGCCAACGGCCAGAGCCAGCTCGTCGAGGCGATCGCCGGGCTGCGCAAGGTGGAGTCCGGCACGATCACGATCGACGGGCGGGACATCACCGGCCGGGGATCGCTCACCGCGATCGAGGCGGGCGTCGGCCACATCGCCGAGGATCGCCACGAGCGCGGGCTCGTCCTGCAGTTCGACCTCGCCGAGAACCTGTCGCTGCTGGAGTACCGCAACCCGGCGATGTCGCGCTGGGGCCTGCTGTCGCCGCGCCGGCTGGCCGAGCGGGCGCGCAAGCTGCTCACCGACTACGACGTCCGCGGCGGCGACGCCGACACCCCGGCTTCCTCGCTGTCGGGCGGCAACCAGCAGAAGTGCGTGATCGCGCGCGAGCTCGCCGCCGATCCGAAGGTGCTGCTCGCGGCGCAGCCGACGCGCGGGCTCGACGTCGGCGCGATCGAGTTCGTGCACCGCCGGCTGGTCGAGGAGCGCGACAAGGGTCGCGCGATCCTGCTGGTGTCGCTCGAACTGGAGGAGGTCCGCTCGCTCAGCGATCGCGCGCTGGTCATCTACGAGGGCCAGATCGCCGCCGAGCTGCCGCCGTCGGCCTCCGAGGAGGAGTTCGGCGTCCAGATGACCGGCGGCGGCCGCCGCGAGGTCGCCGCGTGAGCGCGCCGGATCCCGGCTCGACCGCGCCGATCACGGTCGCCGGGCGCCTGTCGACGTATCTGAAGGGCGGCGGGATCATCACGCCGCTGATCACCGTGCTGCTGGCGTTCTTCATCGCCGGGCTGGTGGTCGCGTTCACGGGCCACAACCCGTTCAGCACCTACCGCGCGATCTTCGAGGGGACGGGCCTGAACTGGTTCTTCCCGTGGATCAGCGCGGAGGACCGGGTCGTCGCCGAGCTGAACCTGCAGCAGACGCTGATCGCCGCCACGCCGCTGATGCTCACGGGCCTGGCGGTCGCGTTCGCGTTCCGCTGCGGCCTGTTCAACATCGGCGGCCAGGGCCAGTACCTGGTCGGCACGTTCGCCGCGGTCTGGATCGGCTCGTCCTTCGCAGGCATGCCGGGCTTCCTGCACGTCATCCTCGCGATGGTCGGCGCCTGCGCCGCCGGGGCGGTGTGGGGCGGGATCGCCGGACTGCTGCGCGCCACCACCGGCGCGAACGAGGTGATCTCGACGATCATGCTCAACTGGATCGCGGTCTGGACGGGCCTGTTCCTGTTCGGCCTCGGCGGCCCGCTCCAGAGCGACACCGACACCTCGGTCCCGATCTCGAACGACGTCGTGGAGAACGCCAGGCTGCCCGTGTTCTGGGGCGATCCGCAACTTCAGGGGCTGCATCTCGGCGTGTTCGTCGCGCTCGCGGCGCTGCTCGTGTTCTGGGTGATCCTGAACCGCACGCGCACCGGCTTCGAGGTCCGCGCCGTCGGCTTCAACCCCGAGGCCGCGCGCTCGGCGGGCATCTCTGTGGGCCGCAACTACGTGCTGGTGATGGCGATCTGTGGTCTGTTCGCCGGGCTCGCCGGCTCGCTGAACGTCCTCGGCTGGCAGTTCCGGGTCGCGACGAACACGATCCAGATCTCCGACATCGGGTTCCTGGGCATCGCCGTCGCGCTGCTCGGGCGCAACACCGCGATCGGCACGATGTTCGCGGCGCTGCTGTGGGGCGCGCTCGTGACCGGCACGTCGGTCCGCAACCTCGACCCCGAGGTGTTCGAGCCGGCGTTGGCGAGCAACCTGACGCTGATCATCCAGGGGCTCGTCGTGCTGTTCGTGAGCGCGGACATCCTCGTCATCTACCTGTGGCAGCTGCGCCGCAAGCTCCGACGACGACCACCCGGGATACCCGATGAGGCCGTGCGGGTGACGGCATGAGCACCGTCGCGGAACGGCCGCCCGCGTCGCCGGAAAGCGCCGAGAGCGGCGGTTGGTCGACGCCGGCCCACATCGGCTGGGCCGGCGTCGCGCTGGCGTTCCTCGCGTTCTTCGTCGCGATCCCGCCGCTGACGATCCGGTCGCCGGTCCCGACGATCATCCTCGGCGTGGCGGCCCTCGTGGCTGCTGCGGTGGCGATCCGGGGCGGGGAGAAGCGGCTCGGCTGGAGTGCCGTCGCGGCGGCCGTCGTGGGTATCGCGGGCGGTGTCGCCGCGACCAAGTCCGGTGTCGGCAACCTCGAGCGTGTGGTCGCCTGGTCGGCGCTGTTCGCGGCGACGCTGCGCTATGCCACGCCGCTGCTGTTCGCCGCGCTCGGCGGCCTGCTGTCCGAGCGCAGCGGCGTCATCAACATCGGTCTCGAGGGCATGATGCTGATGGGCGCCTTCTGGGGCGTCTGGGGGGCCGAGACCACCGGCTCCTGGCTGCTCGGCCTGCTCATCGGCATGGCGTCGGGCGTGCTGCTGGCGCTGATCCACGCGGTGTTCTCGATCTCGCTGCGCGCGGACCAGATCGTGTCCGGCTTCTCGATGAACCTGCTCGCACTCGGCATCACCGGGTTCTTCTACGTCAACATCTACGGCGCCACCGGGACGCCCGACAACATCCCGCGCACGCCCGACGTGCACCTGCCGCTGATCGAGGACATCCCGTTCTTCGGGGACATCTTCGGGAACATGAACATCCTGATCTGGCTCGGGCTGCTCACGGTCTTCCTGCTGTGGCTGTTGCTGTTCCGCACGCCGAGCGGCCTTCGGCTGCGCGCGGTCGGCGAGAACCCGCTGGCGGCCTCGACGGCGGGGCTCTCGCCGATGCGGATCCGCTACCGCGCGGTCGCCGGCTCGGGTGCGCTGGCGGCGATCGGCGGCGCCTACCTGTCGATCGGATTCGTCGGCTCGTTCACGGAGAACATGACGGCGGGCAAGGGCTATATCGGCCTGGCGGTGATGATCTGCGGCCGCTGGATGCCGCGGGGCGCGCTCGTGTTCGCGCTGCTGTTCGGCTTCTTCACCGCGCTCGCGCAGCGGCTGCCGGTGTTCTCGCCGCAGGCGGCGACGCTGTTCCAGGCGCTCCCGTACGTGATCACGCTGATCGCCGTCGCCGGCGTCGTCGGCAAGTCGATCCCGCCGGCCGCCGACGGTCGCCCGCTCGACCGGTAGCTCGTTCGCCCGCGCCGCCGGCGTGCGATCATCGGTCAGGCCGTGCGCGGCCTGTCCTGGATCGTCCCGCTGCTCGCCGTCGGCATCACCGCCTGCGGCTCGAGCGACGGCGACCGCTTTAGCCTGCGGACGCCGGGCACCGACGACCCGATCGTCCGCGAGATCGACGGCGGCGAGCCGGTCCGCCGCGGCAAGCCGACGCCCACCGAGGTGTCGGTTATCCGAGGCTGGGCGGACGCCCTGCGCGCCGGCCACGTCGACGAGGCGTCGAAGTTCTTCGCCGTTCCGATGATCGTCGCCGACGGGACGAACCCGCTGCGCCGGCTCGGCAGCCGCAAGGACATCAAGGCCTTCAACCGCGGGCTGCCGTGCGGCGCGAAGCTCGTCGGCACCAAGCGCGGCCAGGCATCGTTCGTGATCGCCACGTTCGCGCTCACCGAGCGCCCCGGGGTGGGCAGCTGCGGCACCGGCGTCAACCACCTGGCGGCGACCGGCTTCCTGATCAAGGGGCACCGCATCATCCAGTGGCTGCGCGTCCCGGACCCGCCGCAACCGGATAGCGACGAGAGCTAGAGCCGGAGAGGGGACTCGAACCCCTGGCCTGCGACTTACAAGATCGCTGCTCTACCAGCTGAGCTACTCCGGCGCGGCTCACGAGTCTAGGGGCAGCGTCGAGCGCCGGGATCCGGCTGCCGATACGGAATGCATGCGTACGGCCCGACCCACCGCCCCCGCGTGGGTGAAGCTCGCGCTCGTCGCGGTGTTCGTCGGCGGCCCCGGCTGGTGGCTGATGGAGCACCGCGACCGCGTCGGCAACGAGTCGCGCCTGAGCGCGATCGCGACGACGATCGCGGGCCGCGACGTCCACGTGCGCTGCCCGGGCGTCACCGGCCGCGTGCTCTCGTGGGACATCGTCGAGGGCAGCGTGCGGTTCGACGCGACGGGGCGACCGGCGGACGAGACGCGGATACGCGCGTTCACGTGCGCCGAGCTCGACGCACTCGCGGAGGGCCGGCGGGCGGCGGCGCTCGCGTGCACCGCCGCGGAGTGCGAAGCGGCCGCGAACGACGTGGCGCTCGCGGTCGACGTGCTCGCCCACGAGTCGTTTCACCTGGCGGGCGTGATCGACGAGGCGGCGACGGAGTGCCGAGCGGTGCAGACGCTCGCCTGGACCGCCGAGCAACTCGGCACGACGCCCGAGCAGGGGCGGGCGCTCGCGCGCCGGTACCTGGAGAGCGGCTATCCGCGGCTCCCGCAGCGGTACCGGTCCGGCGCGTGTATCGACGGCGGCGGGCTGGACCTACGGCCCCGCGATCCCGTCTGGCCGTAGCGATAGCCCTAGGGGTCTGACCCCTGGTAGGGCGCCCTTACAGGGGTCTGACCCCTGGCAGGGTGCCCTAACTCATCCGTGGCGGCTGACCGGCAACCGTCCGCGCAGCTTCGCCGCCCGGTGCGCTCCCACCTCATCCCCGTCCCGCACGAGCCGGGCGTAGATCCCGGTCAGCGCCGCGAAGCCGACCTCGTGGCCGCAGTGGCTGCGCACCGGCCCGGTCGGCGTCGGCCCGGGGTCGACCACCGGGTCGATCAGCCACAGCCGGTCCGGCTCGCCGATGCCCGCGTACCAGCCCGTCGGCGTCGAGCAGATGCCGACGGCGAGCCCGGCGCGGAGGCCGATCTCCGCGGTCACCGCCGCGACCGCCAGCGGGTGCCCGGCGCGCCGCTCGAGCACCGCGTCGAACCACAGCCCGTCGACCGACGACTCGTCGGTGCGGAACTGCAGCTCGTCGGTCAGCAGCGCCGCCAGCCGGTGCGACGACGTCCGCGCGTCATCGGCGGGCGTGATGTCGAACAGCCGGCGCGCGAGCTCGTCCAGCCGGAAGCTCACGCGGCCGGCGACCACGGGCCGGAACTCGGCGGTGATCGCCAGCAGGATGTCGCCCGGGCCGGGGCAGCAGGGACTCGACAACAGGCGCTCGAACGCTCCCGCCTTGGTCGCCTCCGGGGTGTCCCACAGTCGCGGTTCGGTCATCGGTGCCCTCACATCGGGATGCCAATTCCGACCGACGGTATCAGGATTCGGCGCGACGAGTTAGGTGACCCTAACTAGTGGCCGAGGAGATCGAAGCGGCGGCGCTCGGCCTCGACCGCCGCGGCCCGGCGTTCGGGCGTCCATTCGGACTCGCGCTGACGCCGGATCTCGGCCTCGACGCGGCGCTCTGACCGGGCCGCTCGGCGCTCCGGCGCCGGCAGGCGCAACTCCCGGACGACCGCAGCCGGGGAGCGGTGGTTGTGCCACATGACACGAACGGTACGTGCCGTGCCGCGGACCGGTCAAGCCGCCGTGCCGGAAGGTCGATAAACCGCTTTGTGATCACTCAGCCACGGCCGGCGCAGGGGAGCGGCACCGCGCTCGATGCCCTCATCGACGCCGCGGCCGGAATTCTGGCTGCCGATTCGCTCGAGGACACGCTCGGCCGGATCGCCCATCACCTTCAGGCCCTGCTGCCGTACGACGACCTCACGGTCTACGAGGTCGACGCGGAGGGAACCGGCCTGCGGCCGGTGTTCGCGCTCGGTGCCTGGGTGCAGGCGATCATGTCCGAGGCGCTCTCGGTCGAGCAGGGCACGACCGGCTGGGTGGTGCGCAACCGCCGCACCCGGAACGTGCCGAACACGCGCTTCGACGAGATCAGCACCGTCGTCCCGGGCACCGTCGACGACGACGAGGCGTTCGTCTGCGTTCCGCTGCTGGCGCACGACCGCGTCGTCGGCACGCTGAACGTCTATCGGACGGGCATCGACAGGGCGTTCACCGACGCCGAGGTGGCGCTCGTGGAGCGCTTCGCCACGATGGCCGCGCTCGCCTACGAGGCGGCGCGCCAGCGCGAGCACCTGCGCGAGCAGGCCGCCACCGACGGACTCACGGGCCTGCTCAACCACCGCGGCGCCCAGGAGCGACTGCGCCGCGAGATCGAGGTCGCGGCGACCGCCGGGCTGTCGCTCAGCGTCGTCGTGGTCGACCTCGATCACTTCAAGCAGATCAACGACCTCCACGGCCATGCCGAGGGCGACAAGGCGCTCGCCGCCGCGGCCGCCAAGCTGCGCTCCGTCGTCCGCGACGGTGACGCCGTCGGACGGCTCGGCGGCGAGGAGTTCGTGCTCGTGCTCCCGGGCGTCGCCGGTGAGGGCGCCGCCGACGCGGCCGAGCGCGCCCGGGCCGCCCTCGCCGAGGTGCTGGTCGGCCGCCGCCGGCTCGAATGCTCGGCCGGCGTCGCGACCTTCCCCGAGGACGCCCAGGAGGCCGCCGACCTGCTCGAGCGCGCCGACGCCGCGCTCTACGCCGCCAAGCACGCGGGCCGCCGGCAGACGCGCCGCTACGCCGCCAACCTCGCCGCACGCCCATCGCGCGCCGACGAGCGCGGCGAGGTCGAGGCGCTGCTGAGCCGTGGCCTGGAGGCGATCAACCCGGTGTTCCAGCCCGTGCTCGAGCTCGCGACCGGGCGTGTGTGCGGCTACGAGGCGCTCGCACGGATCGGCGGCGAGCCCGTCCGCAGGCCGGACCAGTGGTTCGCGCAGGCCCACCGCTGCGGTCTCGGCGCGCCGCTCGAGGCGCTCGCGCTGCGGGCTGCGCTGGCCGTGCCGGACCGGCCCGTCGGCACCTTCCTCGCGCTCAACGTGAGTCCGCGTGCGCTGCTCGGGACCGAGGCCATGGAAGCGCTGCCCGACGATCTCTCCGACGTGGTGATCGAGCTCACCGAGCACGAGCTGTTCACCTCCGGGGAAGCGCTCGACGCGCGGCTCGTAGAGCTGCGCGCGCGTGGCGCGCGCGTGGCGCTCGACGACGCAGGCGCCGGCTACGCCGGGCTCCAGCAGCTGATCCGCGTCGCGCCCGACATCCTCAAGATCGACCGCTCGCTCGTGCACGGCGCCCACAGCGACGTGTCGCGGTACGCGCTGCTCGAGGCGCTCGTCACCTTCGCCGGCACCACCGGCGCCGCGGTCTGCGGCGAGGGCGTCGAGGACCTCGCCGACCTACGCGCGCTCGCGGACCTCGACGCCACCTACGCGCAGGGCTACGCGCTCGCGCGCCCGGCTGCCGCATGGGCCACCCTCAGCCCGCACATCGTCGCCACCGCCCACGTGCGCGACGGCGTCCGCGTGGCGACCGGCGCGATCGGCAGCGTCTCGACGTGGGCGCGCACGCTCGCCGAGCTGGGCGACGACCTCGCCGAGGTCAGCGACATCGCGGAGCTCGTCACGGCCGGCCGCCGCGCGGCGCGGCTTCTGAGCGCCGAGGACGTGTCGCTGATGTGGGAGGTCGACGGGTCGCTCGAGCTGCTGTCCGACAACAAGGACGCCGCGGGTGAGCTGTGGGAGCTCGCCGACTTCCCGGCCACGCTCCGGCTGATGGACGAGCACATGCCCGGGCAGGTCGTCGTCGGAGATCCCGAGAGCGACCCGACCGAGATCGCCGAGCTCGTGCGCCTCGGGTACGGCGCGGTGCTGATGGTGCCGGTCCGCGTCGGCGGCGGCCAGCGCGCGCTGGTCGAGGTCTACCGGATCCACCCGCAGGCGTTCACCAGCGCCGAAGTCGACCGCGCGCGCGTCGTCGCGCAGCAGTTCGGTCCCGTGCTGGCTAGGCTCGCCACCACGCGAGTGCGTCACTGAGCGTCTGCTCGAGCGGGATCTGCGGCTCCCAGCCCGTGGCCTCGCGCAGCGCGTCGTAGGACCCGCGCAGCTCCATCACCTCGTGCGGGCGCAGCAGCGCCGGATCGATCTCATGCTGGAGCTGCGCGCCCGCAGCCTCGGCGAGCGCGCCGACCAGTTCCGTGGTCGAGGCGGTGCGGCCGGAGCAGATGTTGTAGATCCCCGGTTCGGCGCGCGCGGCGAGCAGCCGGTAGGCGCGGACGACGTCGCGCACGTCCGTGTAGTCGCGGCGCGTGTCCGGGTTGCCGGTGACGATCCGGAGCGGATCCTCGCCCGCGTCGGCCGCACGCGCGACCTGCTGTGCGAACGACGCGATCGCGTACACCGGCGCCTGCCCCGGGCCCGGCATGGTTGAAGGCGCGGGCGCGGATCACCCGCAGGCCGTAGGCGTCCGCGTAGAAGCCGGCCAGAAGGTCGGCCGACGCCTTCGAGACCGCGTAGGGGTTCTGCGGTCGAAGCGGCGCCGCCTCGTCCACCGGCAGCTGCGCCGGCGGGCCGTAGACCTCGCCTGAGCCGACGGCGACGACGGTCGCTTCGGGCGCGTGCAGGCGCACCGCCTCGAGGATGTTGAGCGTGATCGCGACGTTGTCGTGCAGCGTCGCCGCCGGGTCGCGCCACGACTCGCCGACGTGGGCACGGGCGGCGAGGTGGTACACGACCTCCGGGCGGGAGGTCTCGACGACGTCGCCGGTTGCCGCGGCGTCGAGCAGGTCGACCCGGGTTTCGCCGCTCCGCGAGATGCCGGTCACGTCGTCGCCCGCCGCGGCGCAGGCGGCGGCGAGATGGCGGCCGGCGAACCCGGAGGCGCCGGTGATCAGGACACGCGCGCTCAGCCTGGGTCCATCGATCATCGTGGATGACTCGGCTCTGGCGAACGGCCACGGTGTCGAGGCGCCGCGAGAATCGGTGGACCCAGGCCTAGTTCGCGACCAGGTGCGCCGCCGAGCCGTGACCGTTGGAGGCGACCGCCTCCTCGCTGACCGGCTCGAGGTCGGCGGCAGGCGGGTTCAGGCGGCGCTCGAGCTCCCCGAGCACGGCGCCGAACAGCAGGTGGCGCCACGCCGACTGGAGGAACGCGCGGCCGTTGCCCAGCAACGACGGGTCGACGAGCGCGATCGCCGGCCACGTCGCGACGTGCTCCAGCAGCCCGGCGAGCGGGCCGCGCAGCGGTGCGGGGACCGGCAGGCTCGGTGCGAGATTGGCGTACACGGCGCCGAACAGCGCCCCGTTCTGGATGTGCAGCAGCGCGCCGACGGCGGGCTGCGGCTTGCCGCCGCGGGCGACGAGCCGGGCGAGCATGTCGGCGTCGTCGTAGCCCGAATCCAGTAGTCGCTTGTCGAGCGGCTGCTGGGCGAGCCATACAGCGGCGGCGACGCTCCCGGCAAGAGCGCCGCGCAGGGTGCGTGTGCGGTCGAAGGCCATCTGGCTGCAACTGTAACGAGCGGCGCCCGGGCGGGTACGGCTCTGCAGTGAGGGACTCGTCTCCGGCCACGGTGCATGCCCGCATGCACGCCCGCGCGCGCGAGCGCGGAGTGAACCCGATCGTCTACTGGCTTTCGCGTGCCGTGCTGCAGCCGTTCTTCCATCTGTACTTCCGTCTCTCGCGGATCGGGCGCGAGCACATCCCGGAGTCGGGCCCGGTGATCTTCGCGTCCAATCACCGGTCGTTCCTGGACCCGTTCATCCTCGGCGTCTGCTCCCGCCGCCCGGTCTACTACGTCGCCAAGCAGGAGCTGTTCCACAACCCCGTGGTGGCGTGGTTCCTGAACTCGCTCGGCGCGTTCCCCGTCAAGCGCGGAGCCGCCGACACCGACATGCTCGAGACCGCGAAGGCGATCCTCGCGCGCGGCGACTGCGTGCTGATCTTCCCGGAGGGCACGCGCATCCGCCCCGGCGCGCTCGGCCGGCCCAAGCGCGGCGTCGGCCGCCTGGCGCTGGAGACCGGCGCCCCGGTCGTGCCGGTGGCGATGAAGGGGACCGAGGCCGTGCGCAAGGGCTGGCGCATCCGCCCGAAGAAGATCCGCGTCCGGATCGGCCGGCCGCTCACGTTCCCGCAGGTCGACCACGTCTCGCCGCAGCTCGCCACCGCCGTCACCGACCGCATCTGGCCGAACGTGATGCTGCAGTGGGAGTGGCTCGGCGGCCTGCCGCCGCTGCGCCGCGCCGCCGTCATCGGCGCCGGTGCGTGGGGCACGAGCGTGGCGGTGATGCTCGCCCGCGCGGGCCTCGAGGTCGACCTCGGCTGCCGCACGCGCGAGCAGGCCGACGAGATGGCGGCCGCGGGCGTGAACGAGCACTACCTGCCCGATGTGAAGCTCCCCCCGCGCGTGAACGTCGTGCGCGCGGGCGACCTCGAGCTGTCGCGCCACGATCTCGTCTGCTTCGCCGTACCGGCTTCGGCGCTGCCCGCGACGGTGGCGGAGCACGCGGGCGCGATCGCGCCGCGGACCGGGGTGCTCGTGATGTCCAAGGGCCTCGTGCCGCCGCTCGGCACGCTGCCGGCGGCCTTCGTGTCCGAACGCGTGCCGTCGTGGGCGGTCGGCGCCCTCGCCGGCCCGGCGCACGCCAAGGCCGCGCTCGACAAGGGCGCCGCGCTCGTGCTCGCCACGCATGACCCGGCGTTCTCCCGCCAGGTCGGCGACGCCCTCGCGGCCGCCGGCTTCGACGTCGCGACCACGACCGACATGATCGGCGTCGAGCTCGCGGGCTGCGCCAAGAACGCAGCCGCCCTCGCAGCCGCCGCTGCCGGCGGCGCCGGCCCGAACGCCGCGGGCGCCGCCGCCGGGAAGGTGTTCGCGGAGGTCGACGCGTACGCGCGACACTCCGGCTCCAGCCCGGAGACGTTCGCCGGGCTCGCGGGCGCGGGCGACCTCGTCGCCACCGTGCTCGCCGTCGGCTCACGCAACCGGCGCGCCGGCGAGATGCTCGGCCAGGGCGTGACGGCGCACGACATCGGAGTGGCGCTCGGCCAGACCGCCGAGGCCGTCGACTGCGTCCCGCTGCTCGCCGCGCGCATGCGCGAGGCGGGCGTCGACGCTCCGGTGCTCGGCTCGCTCGCCGGGCTGATCGAGGGCCGCGTGGAGCCCGGGCGCTTCACGTCGTCGCTGACCGCACCGAAGAAGAAGGCCAAGGCAGGCGCGGGTCGCGCCGCCTGACGGGGGAGATGTAGCCTCCGTGATCCATGGCCGCGGCATCCGAACCGTCGCGCGAGGCCAAGGTGAAGCTGGACGCGGCCTTCACCGACCTCTACCGGTCGCACCTGCGCGATGTCTACTCGTACTCGTACTACCGGGTCGGCAATCATCACGACGCCGAGGACCTCACGGAGCAGACGTTCCTGCAGGCCTACCGGCACTTCGAGCGCGCGCAGCGCGAGTCACAGGGCCGGCCGCTCCGCCCGTGGCTGATCCGCATCGCCCACAACCTGGCGGCCAACTACTACCGCGACCGCTCGCGGCGCCCGCAGACCTCGATCGAAGCCGCGGGCGCGCTCCCGGAGCTGCACACGACCGAGGACCTGGTGCAGGACCGCGAGGACCTCAAGCACATCCTCGAGGGCGTGCAGCGGCTGCCGGACGATCGCCGCGAGGCGCTGATCATGCGGTTCGCGCTCGGCATGGACAATCGCGAGATCGCACGTGCGCTGGGACGCACCGACGGCGCGACCAAGGTGCTGATCCATCGCGCGATCCGGCAACTCGAGGAACTGGTCAAGGCCGAGGCGGGTACTGAGGCGCCATGAGCGAGACCTGGGACATCGAGACCCGCCTCCGGCAGGCGCTTGCGCCGGTCGATCCGCCCGCCGATCTCGAGCCGCGACTGGAGATGACGCTCGGCTCGCTGGTCGAGCTGGCCGCCGACGAGCTCGAGGCCTGGGAGCTGCGCGCGATGAAGGACCCGCGCAACTGGCCGCGCGCCGCGCTCGGCCCCGCGGCCGCCGTGGTGATCGGCACCGGCGCGGCCGCCGGCCTCGTCGTGCTGCGGACGCGCGGCAAGCGCCACAAGCGCCGCGCAGCGGCCCGCGGTGCGATCGACCTGGTGGAGCGCACGTTGCGTGACGCCGCGCGCGAGGCCCTGCGCGTGTTCGACGACGTCGCGCGATGAAAATCCTGCGCCGGGTGTGATCCGCTCCGGCGCCTGATACGAAGTAACGGCAATGGGGACAGACCTTGGCTCGCTGGCCGACGAGGACGTGATGCAGCTCGTGCGTCGCGGCGACGCGCGGGCGTTCGAGGTCATCTACGAGCGTCACTCGCCGGCCGCGTTCTCACTCGCCTACCGGATGATGGGCACGCGCTCGGGCGCCGAGGACGTCACGCAGGAGGCATTCCTGTCGATGTGGCGCTCCGGCGCGCGCTTCGACCGCGCTCGCGGCTCGGTGCGCACGTGGGTGCTCGGGATCGTCCACCACCGGGCGATCGACGCGCTCCGGCGGGCCACGGTCCACGACCGCCGGCGCGCGGGTGACGAGGGCATCGAGGAGCGCTTCGAAGCGCGCGAGCGGACCGACGTCGAGGCGGCCCGCCGCGAGGAGGCCGGGACGGTGCGCCACGCGCTGGACTCCCTGCCCTCCGACCAGTGCCAGGTGATCGAGCTCGCCTACTTCGGCGGCTTCACGCACACGGAGATCGCGGACATGCTCGATGCGCCGGTCGGCACGGTGAAGGGACGGATGCGATTGGGCTTGAAGAAGATGCGCGCGCAGCTCGGAGAGGGTCAGGTGGCGATATGACGGTCGATCACGAACGCTGGGTCGACTACGCGGGCGCGTACGTGCTCGGCGCGATGGCGCAGGACGAGCGCGAGCAGTTCGAGATCCATCTCGCCACGTGCACGATCTGCAGCGAGGAGGTCGACGACCTGCGGCCGGCCGCCGAGGCGCTCCCGATGGCGTCGCCGCCGATGGCTCCGCCCCCCGGGCTCAAGGACCGCATCATGGTCGAGGTCGAGCGCGAGGCGCAGTTGCTCGCACAGGCCGGGCCGAGCGCCGACCGGCCCGAGCCCGCGCCGCCGCGGCGCCGCCGCGGCTGGTCGCTCGGCGGGTGGCGGCTGGCGCCCGTGGCCGCCGCGCTGCTGATCGTGGGCGTGCTCGCCGGCACGGCGCTCGACGGCACCGACACGCGGCGGATCGAGGCCGACGTCGACGCCCCGGGCGCGAGCGCGCAGCTCGAGGTGTCCGGAGAGAAGGCCACGCTGGTCGCACAGAACCTGCCGACGCCGCCCGAGGGCCGTGTGTACGAGGTGTGGGTCCAGCCGAACGGCCCGAAGGACACGCCGCCCGAGCCGACGAACGTGCTGTTCGTGCCGCGCGGCGACGGCTCGGCCGAGGCCGCGATCCCGGGCTCGGTGTCGGACATGCAGCAGGTTCTCGTCACGGACGAGCCGCCCGGAGGCTCCGACACGCCGACGACCGACCCGATCCTGTCCGCGACGACCTCCTAAAGGAGCGCCATACGAAGGGTTGCTAGCTTCACGCGGCTAGATGGCCGTCTGCTACCGCCACCCCAGCCGCGAGACGGGCGTCTCATGCTCCAACTGCGGCAAGCCGATCTGCCCTGACTGCATGACCGCGACGCCGGTCGGCATGCGCTGCCCGGACTGCTCGCGCCAGCGCACGCCGGTGCGGACGATGCGCAACATCCACGTCGATCCGCTGGTGACGTACGTCCTGATCGGCATCAACGTGCTGATGTTCCTCGGCTCCTCGGCGGGCGGCAGCTCGCTCACTGGTGGAGGTGGCGGCGGGGTCTACGACGACTTCGCGCTCTGGGGGCCCGCGGTCGACATCGGTCACGACTACTGGCGCCTGATCACGTCCGGCTTCATGCACGCAGGCCTGATCCACCTCGGCCTCAACATGTACATCCTCTACTGGCTCGGGACGATGCTCGAACCGGTGCTCGGGCACGTGCGCTTCGTCGCGCTCTACTTCGCCTCGCTGCTGTTCGGGTCGTTCGGGGCGCTGCTGCTGAGCGCCGACAAGGTCACGGTCGGCGCATCGGGGGCCGTGTTCGGCCTGATGGGCGCCGCGTTCGTCATGCAGCGGGCGCGCGGCGTGGACCCGATGCGCTCCGGCATCGGCCCGCTGATCCTGCTCAACCTCGCGATCACGTTCATACCGGGGTTCAACATCTCGATCGGCGGCCACCTCGGCGGCATAGTCGGCGGCGCGGTGTGTGCGCTGGCGATGGAGCAGCTGGCGCAGCGGCGGCGCGGTGTCGCGGCTCAGGTGGCCGTGTGCATCGCCGTCGCGGTGCTCGGGGTCGTCGGCGCGATCGCGGTCGCGGGCAACGCGAACGCCGACTTCGGCCTGGGTTAGAGCACCAGCTCGCGTACCGGTCCGGGCGCCTCCGGCAGCCGGTCCGGATGCAGCACGTGCGCGAGCAGCTCGAGGCCCTCGATCAGCCGCGGCCCGGGGCGGGAGAAATGCGCCGCCGCGTCGACGGCGACCACACGGCGGGCGCCGAGCGACTCGAGCTCGTCGGCGTAGGTCTCGGCCTCCTCGAGCGCACGGTCGGCGTCGTAGCCGCACGGCATCACCACGACGACCTCCGGTTGCGCGGCGCGAACGTCGTCCCAGGTGCGCTGCTGGGAGCTCTCGCCGGGCATGCCGAGGACGTCGAAGCCGCCGGCGTACTCGATCAGCTGTGGCGTCCAGTGGCCCGCGACGAACACCGGATCGAGCCACTCGAGCGCGGCGACGGCGACCGGCTCGGCGGCCCGGACCGCGAGCCGCACACGATCGATCCGGCGCGCGGCGTCCTGCACCAGCTCGACCCCGGCGTCCTTCGTGTCGGTCGCCTGCGCGAGCGTGCGGACGTCACCGAGCATCTCGCCGACGGTGTGCGGATCGAGCGCGAGCACCTGAGGCTTGGAGTCCAGCCGGTCGGCCACTGCGCGCACGTCGTCGTAGGAGACCGCACAGACGCTGCACAGCGCCTGCGTGACGATCAGGTCCGGCTGCAGCCGCCGCAGCGCGTCCTCGTCGAGCTCGTAGATCGAGCGGCCCTGGGCGGTCAGCGCGCGGACGGCGCGGTCGATCTCGTCCGGCGGCAGCCCGGGCCCGATCACGTCGCGCGTGATCCTCGGCAGCTCGAGCGCCTCGAGCGGGTGGTCGCACTCGTGCGTGACGGCGGTGATCTCGCCGCCGACGCCGAGCGCGAACAGCATCTCGGTGGCCGACGGCACGAGTGAGACGATTCGCATCGAGGACAGCATATGGACGAGCCGGCGGGCACGGAATTGCGTAGCGAAACGCGACGCAATCGCCCTGACCGATCCACCAGCCTGACCATTCGTCCAGATAATGGGCCTCAGGCAGGAACCTCACCTTCGCTCGCCGTCCGACGCCCATAGGTTTGCAGCCGGAAGTTTCTCGGAGGCAACGAAGGAGGAAACTTGGCTGCACGTCCGAGCGACTCGTCGCGGATCACGCTGGTTCTGGCACAGCCCCACGAGCTCGTCCTCGATGCGTTCAGCCGTCTGCTCGAGCAGGCGGGGTTCGACGTCGTCTGCTGCTGCACCACTCCGGCATGCCTCGCGCGGTGCACACCGATCCACCGTCCCGAGCTCGCGCTCGTGGACGACGCACTGGGCGTGCACGAGGTGACCGCCACCGTGCGGGCCGCGTTCCCCGCGGTCAAAGTGGTGGTCCTGGCCTCCTCGGGGCTGGATCCGGAGCTGGCGCGCGAGACGCTCGCGCTCGAGGTCGACGGAGTGCTGCTCAAGAGCGCATCGTGTGACGACGTCGAGGCGGGGCTCCGCCGCGTGGCCGCCGGCGACGCCGTGTTCCCGTGCGGCTGGCTGGCTGCGGCCCATCGCGCCGAGCGCGACAGCGCGCTGGCGCCGCTGAGCGTGCGCCAACGCCAGGTGCTGGAGCTGCTCGCCGAGGGCCTGCCCAACGAGGCGATCGCCGGCCGCCTGTACATCTCGCGGAACACCGTCAAGTTCCATGTGGCCGCGATCTACGAGCGTCTCGGCGTGGGCAACCGCGTCGAGGCCGCACGCCGCTTCTCCGCTCTCCAGAACGGCGGCTAGTCCTCCCACCCGCCCGGGTGGGAGGAGGTACCCACCCGGCGGGCCCGCCCACCCCCGGCGGGGGGCGCGAACCGCCCTCGAGGGCCGGTTTGAACCATCTTCTCGGCCGTTTCGCGGCCCTAGTGGTCCGAAATAGTGTCCAGTGGAACTGGGCGTCTCACCGATGAGCGTCCGCGTGTGCTGAGAAGGAGCTCACAACATATGTCCCACGCTCGACAACTGGGTAAGCCCACGGCGCGGATGCGCCGATGGGGCGCCCTCGTCCTGGGATCGGCGGCCATGCTCAGCGTGGCGGCGCCGGCCGCCGCGCAGGAGGGTCCAGCCGTACCGGATCCGATGACGACGAACATCCCGTATACCGCATGGGCGGGTACGCAGGTTCGGATGGTGAAGTGCTCGAACGTCCTCGAAGGCCTGACGCGCAACCGGCTCGAGGTGCTCGTCGAATCCTGGAGCGGAAGCGACAATTTCCGGCCCCAGGTCCTGGAGAGCAGCATCGACTTCGTGAACCGCGGCGGTGAGCGCTGCGTGCGCTTCAACGTCGTGACCCTCGGGGACGGCATCGCGCGGATCAAGCTCAAGGCCTTCGACGCACGCCGCGACGAGATCCTCGAGCATCAGTTCCTCGGGATCTGGATGCAGCTTGGTACCCCGTCGATCGACGAGGTCGGCGCGGCCGACCCGACCGGTGGTCCTGCCGGCTCCGAGACCGAGGTCGGCGACCCGGCCGGCGACGGCGCGTTCGTGCCGTCCTCGAACAACGGACGCGTGCAGGTCAAGGTGACCGGCAGCTTCCCGGATGAGACCGGCGCCATGCGTACGCTCCCGAACGACTGGGCCGCTCTGGCCGCGACGTTCGCAAGCGACCAGGATCCGACCAATGAAGACCCCGCCTCGCGCTGGGACATCCACGACGACACGCTGAAGACCGAGGGTCATGTGGCCGGCTACTGCCGCCCGGTGACCGCGACGGCGATCGACGCGGTGGACAACTGCCGCGGCGGCGAGCGCTTCTCGCGCTTCTTCGGCGACAACGTCCTCGATCCCGAGGGCCCGTTCGACCCGGTGCGGATCCGCACCCTCCTGAGCGACGGCAAGCTCGACGCCGGTGACGCGCCGATGCCGGCTGCTCGTCTCGACATCAAGATCGCGCCCAACACCAACCCGGCGACGGACATCGGCGGTGCCGGCTCGCTCGAGCAGGCTGACAAGACCGAGATCTACAGCCGCGACGGCAACGGCTCGGATTCGGCGCACAACCTGTACGCGCCGTACTACGGGCAGTTCGTCCCGGCGACGGCCGCAGGAGCTGGCCGCGCTCAGGCACGGACTGGTTCGTCCAGAACAACTTCGGCCTGAACTACTTCGGGTTCTACGAGAACTGGGACACGCTCCCCCTGAAGACCGTCCTCGCGACCGACACCGGCTGCAACCGGACCGTCGACTTCGAGGACCAGTCCGAGGACGATCCCCGCCAGACGCCGTCTGGCGACCAGACCGTGGCCGTCTTCACCGACGAGCACGGCGAGGCCCAGGTCGAGTACCGCCCGTACGCCGGCGGCTTCTACTACGACGCAGTCGGAGCGATCCTGAACGACAACCGCGGCTGCGACCTGCAGGACGTCGACGGTGCTCGGCCGGTCGGCCATCTCGGCGACCGCGAAGTACCCCGGGCAGCAGGTCAGCTTCCCGGCGATGAGCTCAGCCGCCATCAACAAGACGGTCGGCAACGAGTTCGACAAGTCGCTGCGCTACTACCCGAAGGGTGCGGGCGCCGCGAACGCCAACGCTCGCATCGTCGTGGCACACGGCCAGGACGTGGACGGCACGCCGTTCGCCGGCGAGCGCGTCTGCTTCTACGTCGACGACAAGGCGGACTAGCTACCGCCTGTTCAGCGGCATCACCGGCCCTGCGGCCGCGCGGTTCCGCGTCACCACGGCGCAGGCGCCGACGCCCAGCGGCATCCACCCGGACGTGCGTTGCGCGTACCTCGACCAGTACGGCAACGCCGCGCTGGAGGTGTTCAACAGCGATCCCAGACGATCAACGTCATCGCCGAGTACATCGACGAGGGTCTGCTCCGCGACATCGATCGCGACTTCGAGCCGGAACGGCCGGCGATCCGGCGATCCCGATCCGCCGCCGAACACGGCGGCGGCACGGCCGGCTCGGCCCGGGCACCAACCCGCCGAGCGCCGGCCAGGTCGTCAAGACCGTCGGCCCGAACGCCGGACGGCTTGTGGACAGGGCGAAGCAAGGCGACGATCAAGAGACGCGCATCGCCTGAAGGCCCGGATCGTCCGGGTCGGCTCCAAGCGCTACCTCGTGGTCAAGGTGCGGTCCGCGGCACAAGCGGGTCAAGCTGGCCATCCGGATCAAGCTCCGCAACGGTACGGTCCTCAAGGCCAACCGCAGGGTGCGGACGAACAAGACGCGTCCGCGTCATGCGGCTGTCCTGGGCGGTGAAGTCGGTCAAGGTCAAGGTGGCCAAGTAACGACTTCTGCCGCGCCTGAACGGCAGATCGGGGCCCGCCGCACCAGCGGCGGGCCCACGCCGTTCCAGGCACCGCGGCTTCGGGTACGCCGCTACCATTGCCCCGTCGCCCCTGATGAACGACGACGACAGCTCCCGAAGTAGCGGCGCGCTTCGCGCGCGCCCCGCGGACCGCCGATGACCGTCCTGCTGTTGCTGGCCGTCGTCGTGCTGGTCCTGCTCAACGGCTTGTTCGTCGCCGCGGAGTTCGCGCTCGTGCGCGATCCGCCGCTCGCGCGTCGAGGAGGATGCCGCGGCGGGCAAGCGCGGCGCCCGCGCTGGTGCTGCGGCAGCTCGACGAGCTGTCGCGTTATCTCGCGGCCTGCCAGCTCGGCATCACGTTCACCTCGCTGGGCATCGGCTTCCTCGGCGAGCCCGCCGTCGCCTCGACGCTGATCGAGGAGATGTTCGGCGAGGGGGTGTCGCACAGGGTGTCGATACGGCGATCTCGCTCGTCGCCGCCTACCTGATCACCACGTCGCTGCACATCACGATCGGCGAGCAGGTGCCGAAGATCTACGCGATCAACCGCGCCGAGCGGGTGGCGCGCTGGATCGCGCGCGCCGCTGCACCTACTTCACGCAGGTCTTCAACCCGTTCATCCACGTCCTCAACGGCGCGTCGAACTGCGATCCTCCGCCTGCTCGGGATCCGCACCACGTCGGAGTTCGAGGAGGGCGGCTCGCCCGAGGAGCTGAAGGTGCTGATCGCCCAGTCGCTCACCGGCGGCAAGCTCGATCTCGGCGAGGCGAACATGCTGACCGGCGTCTTCCACCTGCACGAGCAGCAGGCGCGCCAGGTCATGACGCCGGCGCCCGCCGTCGTCACGGTCGACCTGTCGGAGAACGTCGAGACCGCGCTGCGGCGATGCGTCTCCTCCGGCCACACCCGGCTGGTCGTGACCGAGGACGACAACCGCGACCGCGTGAAAGGGCATCGTGCACGCCAACGCGCTCGCCCAGCTGCTCCTGACGGAGGGAACCGAGGGCCGCATCGACGACCTGGTGCGCGAGGCGCCGATCGTCCCCGAGACCAAACCGCTCGACGACCTGCTGGCCGACCTCCAGCGCCAGCGCAGCTCGCTCGCGGTCGTGATCGACGAGTACGGCCGCACGGCCGGGATCGTCACGGTCGAGGACATCATCGAGGAGGTCGTCGGCGAGATCGACGACGAGACCGACCCGCTCGGCGGCGCCGTGCGGCGGCTCGCGAACGGCGACTGGTTCGTGCGCGGGCACGTCGCCATAACCGACCTCTTCGACTACGGGCTCGAGCTGCCGGTCGACTCTGACGCCTACAACTCGGTCGGCGGCTTCGTGTTCGGCGAGCTCGGCCGGCTGCCCAAGCGCGGCGACACGATCACCCACAACGGGTACTCGATCCGCGTCGAGTCGGTGCGGGAGAACCGGATCGAGGCGGTCCGGATCCGCGACCGCCGTTCGACGACTACAGCCTGACCCGGCAGCCGCCGAGGTGCAGGACGTCGCCCGGGCGCACCTCGGCCTCGAGCACGCGGCGGCCGTTGACCCACGTCCCGTTCGACGAGCCGAGGTCGCGCAGCAGCCATCGCCCGCCCTCGACGCGCAGCTCGGCGTGGCGACGCGAGACGGTGTCGTCGGCGAGCACGAGCTGACACGAGCTCGAACGCCCGACCACCACGCGGGCACGCAGCAGGTCGCCCGCGGCCGGCAGGCCGAGGCCGCGCGGTCGCCGTAGAAACCGGGCGCGCAGGCGCGTCAGCGGCGGTTCCGGCGCGGCGGGCAGATCGGCCGTCAGCCCGCGCAGCTCGGTGCAATCGTCGCTGTGCAGCGCATCGTCGACGCGACGGGCGAACGTCTCGGTTCCGAGCCGGCCCGTGAGGTAGCCGCGACGCAGCGCGGCGACCGTCTCCTCGCGGGTGTCGTGCGACGGGCGCACGGGTCCGCTCGAGACTATCCCGAACGCGCAGGGTTTCGAATCAAAACTTAGAGCCGAATTGCACAAACCGGCGAGACGCGCTACTTTGCCCGACAACCGACTGGGCCGCTTCGGCGGTTGAGGAGGAGAGAGGGAGATCCTGGGGAGGATCGACCGAGAGAACACAAGAGCCCGACTCAGGGGAGCGAGTCGGGCTCAAGTGTTTCTGGAGGAGGGGTGCGATGAGGGTACGTTCGTCGCACGAGGCAATAATCCCAACCTTCTCTCAATATGAACTAAACATTCGCTCGACCTGGCATCAAGACCTCGTGCAGGATCGATCGCACGGTCCGGGCCACGTATTCGTCGGGATCCCAGCCGCGCTCGCCGACCAGATGGCGCCGGCTCGACGGCTGGCAGCGGGCCCACGCCCAGTCCGCGGCGGCGTCGACGGTCCATCCCGGCGCGAGCGCGCCCTCGCGCGCCACGCGATCGACGGCGATCCGGAACGCCTCGCGCAGCTCGCCCATCCGGTCGCGCCACGCTTCGGCGCCGTCCTCACCGGTGATCAGCGCGGCCTCGAGCACCTCCGCGACCGGCAGGATCGTCGGCACGTACTCCAGCCAGGCGCGCACCAGCGCCTCCAGACCGGCCACCGGCGGCAGCTTGCGGCCGGCGCTGACCCGGTCGACGAAGCCGCTGCGCTCGTCGTGGTGGCGCGCCATGGCGATCAGCAGACCCGCCCGGTTCGCGAAGTGGTGGTAGACGAGCTGGCGTGACACGCCGGCTGCCGAGGCGATCTCGCCGATCGTCACCTCGCGGCTGCCGTGGTCGCGGACGAGCGTGAGGGCCGTCTCGAGGATGCGGGTCGGAGTGTTGTTTGACACGTGTAAAAGGCAAGTGTACGTTTGACACGTGTCAAAGGAGGGGCGAGCAATGATCTGGACAAGTCGATACGAGCCGGTCGAGGTGGGTGCGATCACGTTCCACGAGCTGGTGGCCGGCACCGTCGCGCGGCACCCGGATCGCGTCGCGCTCGTCGACGCCGTCACCGGCGCCGAGCTCAGCTACGCCGCGCTCGCCAAGCGCGCCGATCGCGTCGCCGCCATGCTCGCGGCGCGCGGCTTCGCCCCTGGCGACGTGCTGGCGTTGCGTGCGCCGAACGTCCCGGCATGGGCCGGGATCGCCGTCGGCGCGACAGCGGCCGGCGGCGCGGTGACCGGCGTCGGCGCCGGCTGCACGGCGCCTGAGCTCGAGCGCCGGCTCGCCGACTCCGGCGCCGCCATGCTGATCGATGGGCCCGACATCGGCCCCGGCCTGATCTCGGCAACCGGCCCGGCGCCCGCGCCGGCGGTCGGGCCCCGACGACCCGGCGCTGCTGCCGTACTCGAGCGGCACGAGCGGGCCTGCGGCTCACGCCGGACGACGTCGTGGTCGCGCTCGCACCGTTCTCGCACGTGATGGGCTTCGTCATCACACTCGGCTCCGTGCTGGCAGCCGGCGCACGCGCGATCACCGTCCCGCGCTTCGAGGCCGGCAGCTTCCTCGAGGCGCTCCAGCATCACCGCGTCACCGTCGTGATCGTGCCGCCGCCGGTCATGCGCGTCCTCGCGTACCGCCCGGCGATCGAAACGCTCGACCTGTCGGCGATCGAGCTGATCGTGTGCGGCGGCGCGCCGCTCGGCGCGGATCTCCAGCGCGCGGTCGCGCAGCGCTTCCCTCACGCCGCGGTCGGCCAGGGCTGGGGCCTGACCGAGTCGACGGCCTGCGGCACGATGCCCGACCGCGAGCTCGGCACGTGCCGGGCTCCGCCGGGCGGCTGATGCCGAACACGCAGCTGCGCGTGGCCGACGGCGAGCTGCTGATCCGCGGGCCGCAGAACATGGCCGGCTACCTGAACCGGCCGGACGCCACGGCGGAGATCCTCGATGACGACGGCTGGCTGCACACCGGCGACCTCGGGCATATCGACAGCGACGGCAACGTGTTCGTGGTCGATCGCCTGAAGGAGCTGATCAAGGTCAACGCGCAGCAGGTCGCGCCGGCCGAGCTCGAGGCGCTGCTCGCGACGCATTCCGGCGTCGCGGACTGCGCGG
Source organism: uncultured Solirubrobacteraceae bacterium (assembly GCA_963806395.1). Classification (GTDB taxonomy): domain Bacteria; phylum Actinomycetota; class Thermoleophilia; order Solirubrobacterales; family Solirubrobacteraceae; genus DASSUW01. The sequence continues at coordinate 113,565 of CAWDYI010000005.1, forward strand.
TCGTCCCGCGCCCGGACGAGCGCTGCGGCGAGGTGCCCGTGGCCGTGGTCGTCGCCCGTGGGGATCTGGACGGCGATGCGCTGATGGCATGGGTCGCCGAGCGCGTCGCGCCCTACAAGCGCGTGCGTGCGGTCCGCTTCGTCGACGCGGTGCCGCGAACCCCGGCCGGCAAGATCCTCCGCCGGGTGCTGACAGATCAGCCGTCGTACGTGTAGAAGCCGCGCCTGGCCTTCCGGCCGAGCGCGCCCTCGGCGATCATCCGCTCGATCCGCTCGGGGATCTCGGCACCGATCGTCCGGCCGATCGCCGCGGACACGTCGAGCCCGACGAGGTCGAGCAGGGCGAGCGGTCCGAGCGGGTGGCCGGCACCGAGCCGCATGCACGTGTCGATCGCCTCGGCGTCGAGGCCGGTGCGGTCCATCAGCCGGACGGCCTCGAACAGGTAGGGGAAGAGCAGCCGGTTGACCACGAAGCCGGCCGTGTCGGGCACCTCGACCGCGGTCTTGCCGAGCGCGTCGCACAGCGCGTACGCACGCGCGCGCGTGGCTTCGGTCGCTGCAGGCGGGAAGGCGAGCTCGACCAGGTCCATCTTCGGAACGGGGTTGAACACGTGCAGACCGACGAACCGGTCGGGACGGCCGGACGCGTCGGCGAGCTCGGTCACCGACAGCGAGGAGGTGGTCGTGGCCAGGATCGTCTCCGCGTCGAGCTGCGCGCCGAGCTCCGCGACCAGCGCGCCCTTGGCCTGCGAGTCCTCGACGATCGCCTCGACGACGAAGCTCGTGGTGGCGAGGTGGGCGCTGTCGCAGGTCACGTGCACGTTGCCGTTGACGTTCGTGCCGGCCTTCTCGCACAGCAGCTTCACGAGCCGGCCCGCCTTGTCGGCGGAGCCGTCGGAGCGCGCCCATACGACCACCGGACCGCGCTGTGCGGCTACCGCCGCCAGCCCGCAGGCGATGGCTCCGCTTCCGGCGATTCCGACTCGTTCGGACAAGGTGGCTCCTCTATTGGCTGACTCGCCAGTCAATGTCCGTAGACTAGGCCCTGGCGCGGTCAATCGCGCAGGTTCCCCCCACGGAGGCTTCCAAGAATGCACGCCACTGGTCGCGAGGTAGTCATCGTCGAGGCGGTCCGGACGCCGATCGGGCGCGGGCACCCCGAGAAGGGCTACTACAAGGACACCCATCCGAACGAGCTGCTCGGCAAGACCTACACCGAGGTGATCGAGCGGGCGGGCATTCCTGCGGATGCCGTCGAGGACGTCATCTGCGGCTGCGTGCAGCAGTACGGCGAGCAGATGTTCAACGTCGGCCGCAACGCGTGGCTCCAGGCCGGCCTGCCGGTCGAGACGCCCGCCACGACGGTCGACCGCCAGTGCGGATCGGCTCAGCAGGCGGTCAACTTCGGCGCCGCGCTGATCGCCGCCGGCGTGCACGACGTCGTGATCGGCGGCGGCGTGGAGCACATGGGCCACATCCCGATGGGCGTCGGCTTCAAGTGGGTCGACGACGTCGGCTCGCCGTGGCCGCAGGAGCTGCTCGAGCGCTACAACCTCGTGCCCCAGGGCATCTCGGCCGAGATGATCGCCGACCAGTGGGAGATCCCGCGGTCGGAGATGGACGAGCTGGCCCTGCGTTCGCACCAGCTCGCCGCGCGGGCGACGGAGGAGGGCCGCTTCGAGCGCGAGACGATCCCGTTCGCCGTCAACGGCTCGACGTACGTGGCCGACCAGGGCATCCGTCCGGACAGCAACCTCGAGGCGCTCGCGGGCCTCAAGCCGGCCTTCAAGCCGGATGGGAAGGTCACGGCCGGCAACTCCTCGCAGATCTCCGACGGCGCCGCCGCGGTGCTGCTGATGAGCGCGGAGAAAGCAGCGGAGCTCGGGGTGCGTCCGCGCGCGAAGATCGTCGACCAGACGACGGTCGGCGTCGACCCGGTGATGATGCTCACCGGCCCGATCCCGGCGACCCGCAAGCTGCTCGAGCGCAACGGCATGAGCATCGGCGACATCGACCTCGTCGAGGTCAACGAGGCGTTCGCGCCGGTCGTGCTCGCCTGGAAGCGCGAGCTGAACCCGGACATGGACCGCGTCAACGTCAACGGCGGCGCGATGGCGCTCGGCCACCCGCTCGGCTCGACCGGAGCGCGGCTGCTGACGACGCTCCTGCACGAGCTCGAGCGCTCCGACAAGGAGGTCGGGCTGGTGACGATGTGCTGCGGCGGCGGCCTCGGCACCGGAACCCTGATCCAAAGGGTTTAGGAGCGCGCCCGCGCCAGGTACATTGCCCGCCATGAGCGAGCAGACGAGCACTTCCTATTACCGCGAGGGCGTCGCCCCACGCGCGATCTCGACCACGCAGCTGCTCGGCCAGGTGATGTTCCTGGTCGCTATCGCGCTGGGCTTCTGCGCCCTCGGCACGCTGATCGGGCGCGACCTCTCGCTGGGCACCGCGCGTGCGTTCTCGTTCGCCGGCTTCGGGATGCTGCTCGTCTCCTCGTTCGCCGGCCAGCGCTTCCGGGTCGGCCCGTTCGCGATGGGTTGGCTGTTCGTCACCGCGCTCGCGATCGGGATCGGCCTCGGGCCGATCATCGAGTACTTCGCGACGGTCGAGCCGGCGGCCCTGACGCAGGCGTTCGCCGGCACGGCGGCGACCGTGCTCGGTGCCGCGGCGCTCGGCTTCGTGCTCTCGAAGGACCTGGCGCCGTGGATGCGGCCGCTGTCGCTGATCGTGTTCGCGGCGTGCGCCGGGACGATCGTGTGGTCGCTGTTCGGCGGCACGATCAGCCCGCTCATCAGCCTCGCGATCTACGGCCTGTCGGCGCTGCTGATCGTGGTCGACTTCAACTACCTGCGCAAGCACGGGACCGAGAACGACGCGATCTGGCTCGCCACGGGCATCTTCGTGTCGATCGTGAACATCTTCATCTCGCTGCTGAACATCTTCTCCTCGCGGTAGGGCGTCCTGTACGCTCGGCCGGTGGATTCACCACTCACCGTCGACGACGCGACCGCGGAGGAACTCGAGGCTCGCACGGCCGCGCTGAGGCTCGGCGAGCGGTTCCTCGTCTACCGCGACGAGGCCGGCCGCCAGCAGATCCACGTGCTCAGCGGCAACCTGCCGGCAGTGACGGTCGGACGGCGCGCCGAGGCCGACATCTCGGTCCCCTGGGATCCCGAGATGTCGCGCCTGCACGCCGAGCTGCGGCTGCACGCAGGTGAGTGGACGGTGTCCGACGACGGCCTGTCACAGAACGGCACCTGGGTCAACGGACTGCGCCTGGCCGGCCGCCGCAGGCTCAACGACGGCGACCTGCTGAAGGTCGGCCGCACGGTGTTCGCCTACTGCGACCCGGTCCCGATCAGCGTCGGGCCGACGCTGGTGCCGGGCGAGCTCAGTGCCACGCCGCGCTTCTCCGAGCAGCAGCAGCGCGTCCTGCGCGCGCTCTGCCGGCCGCTGTTCGTGGACGGTGAGGGGATCAACCCGTCGACGGACGAGGAGGTCGCCGAGGCGACCGGCATCCCGCTGGAGGCGGTCGCGGCCGAGCTGGACCACCTGGGCCGCGCGCTCGGCCTCGAGAGCATGCCGGCGGCCGACCAGCGCGCCGAGATCGCGCTGCTGGCGATGCGCAGCGGACTCGTCAGCGCCGACGACAGCACCTAGCGCTGTGATCTACACCCGGCTCCTCAGGCCGCTGGTGTTCCGGGCAGAGCCCGAGCGCGTCCACAACGGCGTCCTGACGGCGGCCGAGCTGGTCGGCCGGGCGCGCCCCGTGTGCCGAGCGATCGCCGACCGCACGGCGGCGCGCGACCCGCGGCTGGCGATCGAGGTCGCGGGGCTGCGGTTCCGCTCGCCGCTCGGGCTGGCGGCCGGGTTCGACAAGAGCGCGCGCGCCGTACCGCCGCTCGCGGCCCTCGGCTTCGGCCACGTCGAGGTCGGTTCGATCTCCGCCGACCCGTCGTCGGGCAATCCGCGCCCGCGAGTGTTCCGGCTGCCGTTCGAGCGCGCGATCGTCGTGCACTACGGCGTCCCCAACGACGGCGCGGAGCGCGTGGCCGAGCGGCTCGCGTCGCCGCGGCCGGACGTGCCGCTCGGGATCAACGTCGTCAGCACGAATCGGGGCGCGTCGTCGGCGGTCGAGCCGGACGCCGCGGTGATCGGCGACTACGTCGAGTCCGTCCGGCGGTTGCAGCGGCTCGGCGACTACGTGTGCCTGAACCTCAGCTGCCCGAACACGCGCGACGGGCAGGGCTTCTTCGCCGACCGGCGCGCGGCTGCGTGCGCTGCTCGACGAGCTCGGCGCGCTCGGCGTCGAGCGGCCGCTGTTCATCAAGGTGGCGCCGTTCGCCGGTGAGCGCGATCTCGAGTCGTTCCTCGAGGCGGTCGACCGCGGCACCGTTCGTCTCCGGCTTCTCGGTCAACCTGCCGCCCGGCAAGCCCGAAGGCCTCGCCGGCGCGGACGGGATGCCCGGCGCGGTCTCCGGCCCGCCGGCGCGGCCGCCGCCGAGCGGACGGTCGCAGAGCTGTACCGCCGGATCGACCGGAGCGCTACGCGCTGATCGGATCCGGCGGGATCTTCACCGCGGCGGACGCCTACCGCATGATCCGGCTCGGCGCATCGCTCGTGCAGATCTACACGGCGCTCGTGTACGAGGGCCCGGGCGTGGTGCGGCGGATCACCAACGGGCTGGCCGAGCTGGTCGCCCGCGACGGCCTCCGCAGCGTGGCCGACGCCGTCGGGGTCGACGCCGACGCGCGCCACGCCTCGCGTACGACGTCGTAGCCGGGCGAACGTCAACTGCGCTGGGTGGGGAGGTGAGCGTCCGTTGGGGCGGGGCGAGGGTGCGTGGGTTTCGCCCCATTCGTGCGATCGCGGGCGGCGAGTGGGACGAAACCCACACCAGAGGGAGGGAAACTCACATCCCGTGAGCCCAGGCGCGTCGAATGTGACGAAACCCACGCTCGGCGAACCCTCACGGCGGCCAACGGTCAGCCGCGTCCCCACCCAGCGCAGTTGACGTTGGCCGGTACCCCGAGCGCGTCAGGCAGGCTCGCCAGGCCGAGCCTCGAGGCGCGCGACGAGCTCGTCGAGCCGCAGCTCCTCGAGCCCGTGCCCGACGGCGTCGAGCTCGGCGGCGCAGAACTCGATCAGGCGGCGGCCCTCCTGGCAGAGCTCGAGCGTCTCGCGCAGCCCGGCCTCGCCCGAGTCCAGGCGGGCGATGATCGCCTCCATCCGCTCGCAGGCGGCCTCGTAGGTGAGGGTGTCGGCTTCGGCCATCGGACGGCTCAGGGTACGCGCGGCTCCGGACGCACCAGCAGGCGGCCGTCGTGCATGCGCAGGGTGAGCGCGGGCTTCGAGCCGGCGCTGGCCGCCGAGGTCACCGGCTCTCCCGCGGCGTCCTCGACGAGGGCGTAGCCGCGCTCGAGCGTGCGCTGCGGGTCGTGCGCGGCGAGCGCCGCGGCGAGCCGGTCGAGATCGCGACGACGACGGGCCACCGCGGCCGTCGCCGTCCGCTCGAGGGCGGCGGCGTCGACCACTGCGTGCTGCTCGCCGCGCGACCGCGCCAGCTCGGCGGCTCGTGCCTTGCGCGCGAGGCCGGCGGCGCGCGCGGTCGTGCCGCGCTCACCCTCGGCCACGCGGCGGCGGGCGCTCGCACGCAGCTCGCGCAGCTGCTGGTGCAGGCGGGTGCGGTGGCGCTCCAGGTGCGCGGCGGGCGCGCGCGACAGCCGCGCCAGGGTGCGGGCGCGCTCGACGATCGCGCGCCGGCCCTGGCGCTCGAGCCGCGCGACGGTGCCCGCCAGCGCCTGCCGGGCCGCCACGCAGTCCACGGGCACGGCGGCCTCGGCGGCGTGGGTGGGCGTCGAGCACGCGACGGCCGCGACATCGTCGAGCAGCGTGCGGTCGGTGTGGTGGCCGACCGACGAGATCACGGGCACGCGCAGGAGCGCGACGGTGCGGCACAGCGTCTCGTCGCAGAACGCGAACAGGTCGGCGAGCGAGCCGCCGCCGCGCGCCACCACGATCACCTCGACCTCCGCGCAGGCGGCGAGGTCCTGCAGCGCGCGCGTGACCGCGGGCGCCGCGTGACGGTCCTGCACGGGCGCGAACGCCCACACGACGCGCCCGCCCCAGCCGCGGCGGTGCAGGCCGGCGACGACGTCGTCGCGCGCCTTGCCGTGCTCCCCGCAGACCACGCCGATCGTGCGCGGGAGCGCCGGCCGGGGGAGGCGGCGCTGCGGCTCGAACAGACCCTCGGCGTGCAGCGCGCGCCGCAGGCGCTCGAGCTGTGCGAGCAGGTCGCCCTCGCCGGCGATGTGGAGGGCGGTGACGGTGAACGAGAAGGCCGGCGACGCGGTGCGTGAGCCGGGGTAGTAGTCGCACCCGCCCGCGGCGACGACCTGGACGCCGTCGGCCAGCGGCTCGAGCCCGAGCGCGTCGAACTCGCGCCGCCACATCGAGCACGGCAGCGCGCCGGAGCCGTCGCGCAGCTCGAACCACACCTTCGCGCTGCCGGCCTTGAAGCCGAACACCTCGCCGAACACCTGGACGCGCGTGAAGCCGCGCAGGCGCTCGCGCAGGGCCGCCGCGTAGTGGCCCACCGGCCACGGACCGGTGAGGCCGCTGCCGGGAATTCCGGCGGGGCGCTCGGGAAGCTCACGCATGGGGTTTCGTAGGCTAGGGGTCGATGCGGCGCGATCTCGCCCCCCTGCTCCTTGTGGCCGTGCGCGCAAGCGGAGGCACCGGAGCACACGCGGCCGCCGCACGTCAGATCGTGCTGCTCGTCATGGTCTCCCAGATGCTGGCGGCGTCCCAGCACGACGGCCCGCCGCACGCCTCCGCACGCCCGCCGCGCCAGCACCGCCCACCCCGTACGCCGCGCCCGCACCGCGATTCGCTCGCCGGGCGCCGGCCGCGGGGCTGAGACACTTCAGCCATGGATCTGACGCTCATCAGCTTTGACGCGCCGACCGAGGTGCGGACGTTCCACAAGGGCCGGTTCGAGGTCTACGAGGTCGGGCCGACGACGCTCGGCCGGGCGACGTACGAGCCCGGCTGGCGGTGGTCGAAGCATGTCGGCCCGGCGGCCGGGGAGGAGCTGTGCCAGGTCGAGCACGTCGGGCTCGTGCTCAGCGGCCAGGCGGCGGTGAAGATGGCCGACGGGACCGAGAAGGTGATGAGCGAGGGCGAGTTCTTCTACGTCCCGCCCGGCCACGACAGCTGGGTCGTCGGCGATCAGCCGTACGTCTCGCTGCACATCGTCGGCAGCGAGGACTACGCGTCGTCGTGAGCCACCCGCTCGGGGAGGCGTTCTTCCAGGAGCTGCTGTGGGTGCACGGCGTGATCCGCAAGGACCTGGAGACCGTCCGCGAGCTCGCCCAGCTCGTGAGCGACGGCCTGCCGGCGGATGAGCTCGACACGCAGATCCGGTCGCTCAAGACCAACGGGCCGCTGTGGGCCCTGAAGGTGAACTGCCTGCACTACTGCCAGTTCGTCCACGGCCACCATCGGGCGGAGGACGTGAAGCTGTTCCCGGCGCTGCGCGAGGCGGAGCCCGACCTCGCGCCGATCGTCGACCGGCTCGAGGGCGACCACCGCCTGGTGTCCGAGCAGCTCGACGAGCTGGAGGCGGCCGCGGCGGCGCTGGGAGAGGACGGGCGCGAGCGGGTCGTCGAGGCGCTCAACACGCTCGCCGAGCACCTGCTCGCGCATCTCACGCTGGAGGAGGAGAGCATCGGCCCGGCCCTGCGCCGGATGGATCGGAACCCGCTCAGCCGGTTCTGAGCAGGTTGTGCGCCGCCGGGTGCCCGCCGTGCTCGGCCCATCCCGCCGGCGTGCCGTCGTGAACCCCGTCCCGGATCGTCCGGTCGGCGCCGGCGTCGAGCAGTGCGCGGATCGCGTCGAGGTGGCCGCCCCCGGCGGCGAGGTGCAGTGCGGTCGCGCGCTCGCCGTGGTCGGGCCCGCCGAACGCCGACCGCCGGTCCGGGTCCGCGCCGAGGGCGAGCAGGCGCTCGATCGCGCGTGTGCGGCCTACCGCGGCCGCCCACGCGAGAGCGGTTCCGCGGTAGACCTCACCGTCGGGGTCGGCGCCGCGAGCGACGAGCAGGTCGAGCGCATCGGTGCGGTCGTTGCGCGCCGCCCACGAGAGCGCTTCGTCGATCACCTCGCGCGGGTCGTCCGACGGCTCCCACGCCGGGAAGCCGCTGTGCGGGCGGTAGAACCCGCGGTGCTCTCCCGCGGCGGCGGACAGGCGGCCCTGCTCGTCGACGAGCGACTCGATCAGCTCGAGCCGGCCCAGTCCGGCCGCCACGCGCAGATTCGCGGGGATGACGCCGTGCTCCGCCAGCGGCTCGGCCGCCGCGCGGTGGCCCCAGAACAGCGCGATCACCAGCGGCGTGCCGCCGTCTCCGCGAGCGGACGCGCCCACCGGTGCGCCGGCCTCGAGCAGCATCCGGGCGAGCGGCGGGAGGCCGACGTAGCCCGCCTGATGGAGCGGCGTCCAGCCATGGGCGTTGGCGCTCGACGGGTCCGCCCCGCGTTCGAGCAGCAGCGCGACGAGCCGCTCGTCGCAGGTCGCCGCAGCCATCCCGAGCAGGTCGTTGCCGTTCGTGCCGATCGCATGGACGAGATCCGGCGAACGGTCGAGCTGTTCGCGCAGCGCATCGACGTCGTGGGCCTCGAGCGCCCGGTACGCCTGCACGAACGGCCCACCGCTCTCGCGCAGCGTGGCGACGTGGCGGCAGAACGCACCCCAGTCGCCGAACCCATGCTGGCACGCGACCGCGAGCCGCGCACCCGCCTCGGTCAGCGGCGCGTCACAGTGCCGGAAGGCCGCTACGGCGCCCTCGGCGCCGTCCTGCGCCGACGCCAGCAGCCCCACCGCCCGGTCCTCGTAGTAGCCGAGGTCCTCGTGGTAGGCGTGCTGGACGGCGGTCACGCGCTCAGAGTACGGAGGACAGTTCGGCGAGCGTGGAGATCGCCGTGACCCCGTCCGGGCACGGCTCGCCGGCGCGGTTGATCCACACCGCGGCGAGCCCCGCCGCGCCGGCGCCCTCGATGTCGTTGACGAGGTTGTCGCCCACCATCACCGCCGCGCTCGCCGGCGCGCCGACGAGCGAGAGCGCGTGCCGGAACACCGATCCGTCGGGCTTGCGGGTCCCGAGGTCGCCGGACACGACGACGGCGTCGAAGTGGTCCGCGAGCCCGGAGCCGGCGAGCTTCTCACGCTGCAGGCACGACGCCCCGTTGGTGACGAGCACGAGCGGCACGTCCGCGGCCGCGAGCGCCGCCGGGACGTCCGCGAACACCTCGTGGCGGGCGCGGCGCTCGGTTCCGAACCGCTCGCCCAGCGCTTCTGCGAGCGCGTCGTCACGGATGCCCTGATCGGCCAGCGCGCGCCGCCATGCTTCCCGCCGGTACTCGGGCGCCCACCGGCGCAGCCCGCGCAGCTCGTCGCCGTCGCCCTCGAACCGGCACCACATCCCCTCCCACGAGCTGATGCCGATGCTGCGGCAGAACGGGTGCGTCGGCGCCGCGTGCCACAGCTCCCGAGCACGCGCGCGGGCGCCCACCGCGAGCTGTGCGGCATCGACGTCATGGCGGGCGGCTGCTGCCCGCGCGGTCGCCTCGAACGTCGCGACCGCGGCGGCCTCCTCGACCACCAGCGTGTCGTCGAGGTCGAACAGCAGAGCCGCGATCATGCCCCGACGATAGGGTCAGCCGCCGGATGCTGGCCCAGTTGAGCGACCCTCACGTCCACGACGACGAGTCCGCCGGCGCGCTGGCCGCGGCCGTGCGCTCCGTGCTCGCGCTGCATCCGCTGCCGGACGCGGTCCTGGTCAGCGGCGACCTCGCCGAGCACGCCGCCGCGGCGGAGTACGAGCGCGTCCGGGAGCTGCTCGCTCCGCTGCCGATGCCGGTGCACGTGATCCCCGGCAACCACGACGACCCCGACACGATGCACGCGCTCTTCGGGCGCTCGGAGGCAGCCGACGCCGGCGGCCTGCGTCTCGTCGCCTGCGACACGACGCAGCGCGGCCGCGACGACGGCAGGCTCGACCTCGCGTGGCTCGCGGCGCGGCTGGCCGAGAGCGACGCGCCGACGATCGTCGCGATGCACCATCCGCCGGTGCCGATCGGACTCCCCGCGCTCGATCGCATCGGGCTCCCGGAGGCGGACCGCGCCGGCCTCGCCGATCTGCTGGCCGGCTCGCCGCACGTGCGCCGCGTGATCGCCGGTCACGTCCACCGCGCCGCGTTCGGCGTGCTCGGCGGCTGCGGCGTGGTCACGTGTCCGAGCACCCACTTGCAGGCGAAGCTCGAGATCGGCGCGGAAGAGTTCACGATGGCCGCCGAGCCGCCGGCGTTCGCCGTTCACACCGCGTCCGTGTCGCACATCCAGCCGATCATTCACTGACAATCGGCGCGACCGCGCCCGTGCGCACGTCGAGCAGCCCGCCCCAGACCTCCAGGTCGGGCAGAGCCGCGCCGATCCGGAGCATTCCGCGGCGAACCTCCGCCGTCGTCGCCGCATCGTCGCCGCGGTGCGCCAGGCAGTCCGTGTGCCCGACGACGCGCACGGCCCGCACGCCGAGCCCGGCGTGCGCCATCCGCAGCGAGCGCAGCACGTCGTCGGACACCTGGGCGCCCGCGTTGCGGAGTACGACGGCGTCGCCGAGCGCGAGCCCGAACGCCTGCAGCGGATCGATGCGGCAGTCCATGCAGCTCACCACCGCGAGCCCGCGCGCCGGCTCTCGCGGCAGGGCGATCGGCGGCGACGACCCGGGGACGGGCGCCACGGGCGCCTCGTCCCCGTGCGTCCGCCCGAACGGCTCCCAGCCGAAGTCCAACGGCCTACTCGGGGTCGGCGGCCGGCGCGACGGGGAGCATCTCGCTCACGCTCGGCAGCGGTCGCTGGCCGTCCTGGTAGCCCTCGCCACGGACCTCGCCGGTGACGGCCAGCATGTCCAGGCGGGCGATCTCCTTCTCACCGAGCAGCCGCGCCGGATCGTCCGGCGGCAGCCCATCGATCAGGCGCCGGATGCGGTTGCGGATCTGCAGCGCGAAGTGCGGCGTCGAGCTGCCCATGAGCTGGCGCACGTCGTCGACGGTGACCTGACGGTCGGGACGCATGCGTTCGGGCTGCTCGGCTTCGGCCATACGGTCACTCGCTTCCGCTCTCGACGGGCTGGATCTCCAGGAGGGCGTCGATGCGCGACTGCACGTCTGCCGAGATCGCAGTCTCGTCGCCCATCAGCCAGCCGTGATTGTAGACCCCGCGGACCGGGTCATTCTCGTAGCCGGGCTGGATGTCGAGCAGGTACTCCTGCACCGGCGCGGGCAGCGACGCGGCCTCGGTCAGGAGCAGCAGCGGGCCGTACTGGCCGCTCCCCGAGAGCGCCGAGCCGGCCGCCGCGTCGAGCGTCCGCGCGATGTTGGCGAACACGAGGCCGTGCCCCGGGTCGACCACGTTCCAGCCGAAGCGGCCGTCGGTGAAGCGCGCGAAGGCGATCGCGTTCGACACGGCGTCCGCCCCGGAGATGCGCTTCGTCTTGCCGAGCTTGCCGAGCTCCGTGACCACGCTCTCGGCGATCGCCTCGGGCGGCCCGAGCACGTAGATCCGCGTCTTCGGGTGCGCCTCGATCGCCGCGCGGGTCTCCGCCGGCAGCGAGTCCTTCAGCGTCCACAGGACCGGATCGCCGGACTTGGCAGCCCACGCCGCCGCCGGCATCGCGAACTCGGGGCTGTCGGCCGGAGCGACGAGGACGGCGCCGGTCGGGCTCCCCGCGGCGGTCGTCTGCAGCCGGTCGATCCCTCGGGCGAGCGAGGCCGAGCTCGACCCGGTGACGTCCTTCACGCGGCGGTTCTCGGGCTTCGCGGCGTTGCCGATCCGGATCACCTGCGTCCCGCCGATCTCGTTCGCGCCCGTGGGCGCCAGCTCCTCGAGCGCCTCCGCGCTGGCCGCGGGCAGCTCGCCGCCGTTGGAGAAGAGCACGGGCGCGCGCAGCGGGCGCGCCATCAGCTGGGCGGCCGAGATCGCCGCGCGCCAGTCGCCCTGCTCGACGATCACGACCGTGCGCGGGCTGCTCTCGTCCGTGCGCGAGGGGTAGACCGCGCGGGCAACGCCGGCCGCGTTGGCCACCGCGTCGGCTCCCGCGACGCGCGTCGTGTTCTTCGTCGCGAAGATCGGGAAACCGAGGGCGGGCGCGTTGTCGGCCTGCTCCTCGTCGCCCTTGGCGCCGAGGACCGGCTGGCTCTGTCGCGGGCCCTCGTCGTCGCCGCCGTCGTCGCCGCCCCCACAACCGGCGGCGCAGAGGAACAGAAGGAATACGACGATCGCGCCTCGAAGCACTCTTCCAAAACTAGCGTCACGCTACGCTGGCGCGGGTAATAGCGGCATCGTGTTCAAGTCTGGGCAAAGGAAGCCGACTAAGGACTGGACACATAACGGCGGCATCTACTAAGGTGCCGCGCCAAGCCGAACCTCTGGGCACGAAGCTCGGAGGACGGGGGACCCAAAGCAGTTGGGGCGAGTTGCATCCTGAGTGATGCGAGGCGCAGGCTCTTTCAGCGCCAGCCCGTCAGCTAACCCCGTAGGCCGACGAGAGAGGTTTGCTGAGCTTGTCTTCCCTACGGGCGTTCGCCCTATTGCTGTTCATCATCTTGTTCCTGCCCAGCGCCGCCGAGGCGCAGGGTCCCGTCGACCGGTGGGGCCGAGTACGAGCCGCCGCCGCCGGAGCACATGACGGTCGCCGGAACCAAGGCGAAGCTGCTGCCGGATGGCAGCGCTGCCGCCCCGGCCGGGGCGCCGGTCGAGGTGCAGAAGGCTGTCTGGGCTGCAAATAGGCTGCTCGACAAGCCGTACAAGTACGGCGGGGGTCACGGCAAGATCGAGGACAACGGGTACGACTGCTCCGGCACCGTCTCGTACGCGCTCCATCACGCCGGCCTGCTCAAGAGCCCGCTCGACTCCGGCTCGTTCCTCCGCTGGGGCAAGCGCGGTCGCGGCGCCTGGATCACCGTCTTCACCAACCACGGCCACGCGTACGCAGTGATCGCGGGCCTCCGGCTGGACACCAGCTCGTACAGCTCTCGTCGCGGGTCAAACCGCAAGGTCGCCAGCACCGCGTTCGAGCGCGGCCCCCGCTGGCGTCCCACGAAGCGTCCTGCGCGCGGCTTCCGCGCGCGCCATCCGCTCGGCCTCTAGCGCCGATCCAGACCGGCGACGGCACGGCCGCGGAGCGGCCGTGCCCCCGCCGGACGGTACGCTTGCCTCAGACCCTGGACCATCAAGGAGGCAGCCGTGCCCGGCATGGGCGGACGTATGTCCGTAGTCATCAAGGCGAAGATCAACAAGCTGCTCGACCGGGCGGAGGATCCGGCGGAGACGCTGGAGTACAGCTACCAGAAGCAGATGGAGCTACTCCAGAACGTCAAGAAGGGCATCGCCGACGTCGTCACCTCGAAGAAGCGGCTCCAGCTTCAGCAGCAGAAGCTCGAGCAGCAGGTGGTCAAGCTCGACACGCAGGCCCGCCAGGCGCTGGCACAGGGCCGCGAGGATCTCGCCCGCACCGCGCTCGAGCGCAAGCAGTTCGCGCAGGGTGAGCTCCAGTCGCTCGACCAGCAGGTCGCCGAGCTGGAGTCGCAGCAGGCGTCGCTGATCGAGAAGGAGTCGAAGCTGCGCACCAAGATCGAGCAGTTCCGCACCAAGAAGGAGGTCATCAAGGCGCAGTACTCGGCCGCCGAGGCCTCCGTGAAGATCTCCGAGGCCGCCAGCGGCGTCGGCGAGGAGATGGCCGACGTCGGCATGGCGATGCAGCGGGCGCTCGACAAGACCGAGGACATGCGCGCCCGGGCGGGCGCGATGGAGGAGCTCGAGGCCGCCGGCGCGTTCGACGACAACCTCGCGCTCGGCTCCGGCAGCACGGACGACATCGACCGTGAGCTGCACCAGCTCACGTCCCAGAGCGTCGTCGACGACGACCTCGCCAAGATGAAGGCCGAGCTCGGCCAGGGTCCGCCTCCGGACCAGGGGTCGCTCCCGTCCGGCGAGGGCACCCCGTCCGGTGAGCAGGAGCGCCAGGCGTGATCGTCCGGATCGCGACGGAGAGTCAGTACCGGCTGCCCGACGACGACGCGGCCCAGCTCAACGAGCTCGACAACGAGGTGGTGACCGCCGTCGAGGCCGGGAACGAGGACCGCTTCCACGAGGTGTTCGAGCAGATGCTCGACCTCGTGCGGCGGGCCGGCCAGCCGCTCGACGAGGACGAGCTGGCGGAGTCGGACGTGATCCTGCCTCCGCCGGACACCTCGTTCGTCGAGGCGGCGGAGGAGTTCACGGGCGACGGGCTGATCCCGGACTAGGCCCGGTTACGGATGGTGAAGCGGAAGTCGGCGTAGTCGCCGCCCTCGTCGGTGTTGCGCACTCGGAAATTCAGCGTGGCCGCGCCGTGCGGCACGATCCACACCTGGTAGCGGCGGCGGCCGTCGAGGTCGCCCGTGTCGCAGTCGATGCCCTCGTACAGGCGAGCGTCGACATCGGCCAGGATCCAGCCCGGCGAGTGCAGGAACGTGCGGGCGGTGACGGTTAGACGGACCCGGACCTCGCCGCCGGCACAGGGCGAGTCGTCGTCGCCCAACCGGTAGACGGGCACGAACAGACCGCCGAAGGGGCAGATGCTGTGACCGCGGCCCGACGCGCAGTGCCGACCGGCGAGGTCCACGCCGGTCAGGAAGGGGGTGTCGAGCGCCTCGGTGGAATCTGCGAACGCCTCGGTGACCCGGGTGTCACGCCCGGACTCGTCGTCCAGCATGGCCACGGATCCCGATATCTCGGCGGTGCGCGCCTCGGCGCTCGCGATGCAGGGAGCGGCGGCGACCAGACAGGTGACGGCAAGCGCCGCGAGGACGCAGCGCGGGAGATGGGTGGGCATAGAGCCTCCTAGTGGAAGGGACGCTCCTACGTTCGGTCGACCGCCGCGCCGCCACATCGATGGAAACCCTGATCTGCGCGACATTTCGGGGGTTTCATCTAGCTGCGCAAGAACGCCAGCACTGCGTGCACGCGCCGGTTGTCGGCGGGCGTCGCCGGGAGCTCGAGCTTGCGGAAGATGCTGCGCACGTGGGCTTCCACGGTCTTCTGGCTGAGCCAGAGCGCTTCGCGGATGCCACGGTCGGTCCGGCCCTCGGCCATGAGGGCGAGCACCTCGCGCTCGCGCGCCGTCAGCGCGGCGAGGGGGTCCACGAGCTTGGGCGCGTCGACCAGTTCCTGAACGAGCGACGGCTCGACGACCGACTCGCCGGCGGCAACGCGGCGCATCGCGTCGATCAGGGCTGGCACTTCCAGGATTCGGTCCTTGAGCAGGTACCCCACGCGCCCGCCCTCGTCCTTCATCAGCCGCACGGCGTAGGCGACGTCGACGTACTGCGAGAGCACCAGGACGGCGATGCCAGGCTGCTCGGCGCGGATGGCCTCGGCCGCGCGCAACCCGTCGTCGGTGAAGTCGGGCGGCATCCGGATGTCGGTCACGACCACGTCGGCCGGGACCTCACGAGCGACGCGCCTCAACGCATCGGCATCGCCGACCTGGGCGACGACGTCGACGCCCTCGTCGACCAGCAGCCGTGCCACTCCCTCGCGGATCACGACGGCGTCGTCGGCCAGGATCACTCGCACGGCAGCTCCGCATGCAGCGTCGTGCCGGCCCCCGGCACGCTGCGGACTGTCAGCCTGCCGTCGAGCGCCTCGACGCGGTCGCGCAGCCCACGCAGCCCGCTGCCGCCGGCGTCGGCGAGGCCGCTGCCGTCGTCGGCGACCTCGACCACGGCCCGGCCGTTGGAGCGTCCGACCGCAATCCGGACGTGCGTGGCGCCGGCGTGCTTGACCACGTTCGCGAGGCCCTCGGCGGCGACGTAGTACGCCGCGGTCTCGACCGCGGCCGGCATGCGGCCGGCAGGGACGACGTCGACGTCGACGGGTATCGCGGCGCGTCTGGCCAGCGTGTCGAGTGCGGGGCCGAGGCCTTGCTCGGTGAGGATCGGCGGGTGCAGCCCGCGAGCGAGTGCGCGCAGCTCGTCGAGCGCACCGGCGAGCTCGGCGTCGATGGCTTCGAGTTGGTCATCGAGCGAGTCGCGGCCGGCCTTGCGGGCGAGGCGGATCGCGAGCCGGATCGCGAGCAGGCGCTGCTGCGCCCCGTCGTGCAGGTTGCGCTCGATCCGCTTGCGTTCGGCGTCGCCTGCGGCGACGATGCGCGAGCGCGAGTCGCGCACGATCAGCAGCTGCGCGCGCAGCTCGGCCTGCAGCCGCGAGTTCTCGAGCGCCAGCCGGGCGGCCGCCCCGACCGCGTGCACGAGCTCGGGGTCGTCGAGCAGCGACGCGTCGTACGTGAGCGCGGCCAGCGGCACGCCCTCGTGCTCGATCGTCGACACCGCCCGGCCGTGGGACTCCGTCGGCTCGGCGGCCGGGCGTCCTTCGGCGTCGACGAAACGCTCGGCCTCCGAGAGCCAGAACACGAGCTCGAGCGACGGGTCGCCGAGCGCCCGCGCCAGGACGTCGCGCAGCTCCGTGGGCGAGTGCGGCTCGGCGAGCTCGACGACGACGTCGCCGATCGCCGACCGTCGCAGCTGCGTGCGCAGCAGGCCAACGAGAAACGCCACGGGAATCGTCGCGACCGCAGCCCCCGCGAGCCTGGCGACGTCCTCGTCGTCCGGCCCGGCGGCGTACGTCACCGCGAACAGCGCCGCGACGCCCGACGCTCGTCCACAGCACCGGCGCGAGCACGCGCCTGGCAGCCTTTGTCGCGTCGCGCCAGCGCAGTGCAAGGATCACGACCATCGATCGCGGCCACCACGAGCGCGCAGATGCGCAGGACGACGACGATCGCGTCGGCGGCCTGCGGCGTCCGGGCGTGACAAGCAGCAGGTTCGTCGGGGCAGTTGTCGCAGCCCGTCGGCGGCGTAGTCGCGGAAGAGCACCTCGAGCCCGGTTCCGGCCAGCGCCAGGAGATACGCCGCCCTGAGGACGATGCGAGCCGGGCCGCTCGGCCACGCGGCCGGTCGGGAAGGCCAGGAACGCGTGGGCTCCGACGACGGGGGAGACATCGTCGATCAGGACCGCGAGCGTGAAGCCCAGCGATCCGGCCGGCGCCAGGAGCCATGGCAACAGGATCGCGGCGCCCACGGCCATCATGATCAGGCCGACGCGGTTCTCCGGACGGCGCCAGACGGCGACGAGGCCGACGGCCAGCCAGACGGCGCCGTTCACGAGGTTCGCCGTGGCGCCCTGCGCCGCCCGCAGTGGCGTCGTCGCCTCGGGCGCGTCGGTGGCCACCTGGAGGATTGCAGCGACGACGACCATGCCTGTCGCGCCCAGCGACAGGGCCGTGAAGCGACGACCGGTGGGAATCAGCGAGGTCATCGGCGATCAAGCACCTTCGCGGCGATCGTCCCACAGCTCCGGCCGGCCGTGTGCTGACTAAGGGAAAACCCTGAAATTCCAGCCAGATCGGGGTTTTCATCGATGTGTCGGGACCGTCTCGGCCCCTAGCTTCGGCGCCCTCGTCCACGACGAAGGAGCATGCGTTGAACGTTTCGATCTCGCCGCGGCGGCTGTGTGTCGCTGCGGCTTTGATGCTCGGGTTGATGGCCGCGGCCGCGTCCGTCTCCGAGGGCAGGCTCGGCCTCACCGTGCAGGCGCAGCGCGCTGCCGGCGGGATCGACGTCCACGGCTCGGTGGGGCTCGGGGCACTCCGGGAGGCGGGGGCGAAGTCGGTTGTCTTCGTGCTCGATCTGTCGCCGAGTGCGGCGAGAAGCGCGGGCACGACGTGTCCCGGTGGGCGTGGCGGTCGCACAGGCGCGCTCGTCGTCGATTGTGAGATCGCCGCAGTGCGTGGGCTCATCTCGTCGGGCAAGATCCGCGAGGCGGCGCTCGTGGGCTTCGCCGGCTCGGCCGTCGCCGCCTCGCCGGATGGCACGGACGCCCCCTTCCTCCGTCCGGGCCCAGACATCGGCCGCATGCTGGACTCGATCCGGGTCGACGGCCGGGACAGCGACCAGGGCGGCTTCTTCGGCGAGCGACGGCAGGCACTCGCGCGCTCGGTGGGCACGAACTTCGCCCGGGCGATCCGCCGCTCCGCCCGGGTCGCGCGCCAGGCGTCGGCTCGTGACGTGACGGTCGTCTTCCTCTCTGACGGCGCCGCCAACGAGGGCGAGCCCATCGAGAGCGCACTCGCGGGTGCGGACGGCCTGACGTTCCAGACGTTCGCGGTCGGTCGCGGCGCGAGTTGCGACGAGGACGGGCCGGACATCGGCAGCCTGGGCGACCTCGCTCGCCTCACCGGCGGCTCATGCACCGCCGTCCGAGAGGCCGGCGACCTGCGACAGGCGCTCGAGCGATCCTCGGCCTTGACCCTGGCCAGGTTGAGTGTCGGGGGAGACGGTTCGGCGTCCCGGACGCTTCGCGGGTCGGCCCTCAGCCGCTCGCTTCCCGCGCGTGCCCCGGTCACCGTCGACTACCGCGCGCGTGTCACCGGCGCGCATCGGCGCGTCTGCGTGGCGGCCGACGCGGTCGGACTGAGCGGCACGCGGCGTCGCACAGAGTGCGCCGTCGTCACGCCGAGCGGCGGCGTCGCCGCCGGCATCGGGCCCAGTCCCGTCCGGTCGGCGGGCGCTGCGCGCGTCCTCATTCCGTCGATCGGCGTCGCTGCCCCCGTGCGCCGCACGGGCCTTGCGCCCGACGGCACGCTCGCTGTGCCCGACGACGCAGTCGGCTCGTACGTGAGCGGCCCGCGTGTCCTCGTCGGCCATGTGGGCTGGAACGGGGCTCCGGGCTGGTTCGCAGACCTTGCCGCGCTCGACGCCGGGGATCGCGTCCGGCTGCTCGACCGGCGACGCCGGACCCGCGAGTACGTCGTCACCCGCCGTGAGCAGCACCCGAAGGCGGACTTCCCGACGCGCCGGGTCTACTTCGGTCCTCGCTCGGCGCTGCGGCTGATCACGTGCGGTGGCCCGTTCGACTCCCAGACGCGCTCGTACCGGGACAACATCGTCGTCTACGCCAAGGAGGTGGCGTCATGAGACGCGCCCTGTTCGTCGCCGCGCTGCTGGCGGCGTTCGTGCTCCCACAGCCCGCAGCCGCCGGCCCGACGGCGAAGGACGAGCTCGACAAGGTCATGAATGCGCTCGACCGGATCTGCGACTGGATCGATCTCGCGCAAGCGGTCGGCGCGCAGGTCGATGACGCCACGAACCTGATCAAGAAACTCGATGTCAACGCCCGCACGAGCAAGAAGAAGGGCTTCCCCGGCGCGCTGCCCGAGAATGCGACGAGCAACGCCAAAGCCGCGCGGGCCCGAGAGAGCGTCGAGCAGGCGCTCAAGAAACTGCGTGAACTGAAAGCCGAACGCCGGTTCACGGTGAACGGCCGGAGACGACGTGTAGACCACATGTACCGGCGGATCCTCATCGAGCTGAAGCACGCTGCACGGATCTCCAGCCGGGACATCCGCCAGTTCAGCGACTACCTCACGAAGGCGCGGGACGGTCATCTCGTCGTCGCGATCAGGCGCGGCGCGAAGGTCTCGCGTACGAAGGCGCTCAGGCTCGCTCGCATGATGCGCAAAGGCCACCTGGTGCTCCTGTCATGCGCGTTCTAACCCTCTCGCTGGTGCTCGCCTGCGCCGCCATCGCGGCCTGCGGCGGGGACGACACGTCCGTCCAGATCGCGTCGCCGACGGAGTCCCTGGCGACTCCCACGCCCATGCCGACGCGCACGCCCATGCCAACACCCACACCCGCTCCGGTCGAGTCTTACTGCGAAGTCGCCGCCGAGCTTCACGATGAGCTCGACGATCCCCGCCACGACGTGACGGTCGAAGAGGTCGGAACGCTCGAGCTCGAGCGCGAGATCGCAGCCGTCTGGAACGAGCGGGCACCCCGCCTCGCGGCCACCGCGCCCTCGGAGCTGAAGGACGACCTCGCGGCCGTCGACCGGTATCACGACGCGCTGCTGTCCGGCGAGGAGGGAGTCGAGGCCGACACCGCGCTGCTGCGAGTGCTCGACTACCACGAGACGCGATGTGTCCGCGGGGAGCTCGCGGACAGGTGACCGCCGCCGACCTAGATCGGGATTCCCCACAAGGGGAACCAGCGCTCGAGCTCGGCCTCGACGGGGAGGTCGAGGCCGATCTGCGCCTTCAGCCGCAGCTCGCGCTCGTTGTCGCGCTTCTGATCTCCCCCGGCGGGGACGAACGGGTAGAAGGAGCCGCGCTTGTAATTGTAGATCCAGTACAGCGGGCGGTCCTTCTCGTCCCGGAACGCGAACACGGCCGTCAGGATGCGGTCGCCGTAGCCGCCGGCCTGGAGCGCGCTCGAGACGGCGTTGACGCCGACCACGAGGTCCTCGAAGTCCGGGTCGACGAGGACCATCCAGCGGTAGCCGAACTCGTCGTCGGTGCTGTCGATCGTCGTGCCGGTGTCCTCGCCGGTCCCGCGCACGACCTCCTCCATGTCCTTGACGATCCCGTCGAAGTCGGAGGTGGCGAGCGGCTGGAAGACGATCGCGGCCTTGCCGGAGCTGCGGAGCGAAAGCTCCATCTCCATCTTCACGTACGCGGTGCTCATCGCAAACAGCCGGTCCGGCGCCGGCTGCTTGAGCTCCCGCTTGCCGCGCAGGATGTCGAGGAAGCCCACCTACGCCGCCAGCGAGCCCTGGAGCTGTGCCTCGAGCCGCTGCAGGGCCTCGATCCGCTTCTCCATCGGCGGGTGCGTCGCGAACAGGCCCGAGACCTTGCCCTTGGCGGCCGGGAAGATGAAGAACGCCTGCAGCTCGCTGGAGGCGCGGAGGTCCTTCTGCGGGATCTGGCTCATTCCGCTGGAGATCTTCTGCAGCGCCGAGGCGAGCGCGCTCGGCCGGCCGGTGATGATCGCCGCGCCGCGGTCGGCCGCGAACTCGCGATAGCGCGAGAGCATCTGCATGAGCAGGAACGAGACCACGTAGACCACGAGCGAGACGAGCAGCAGCACCATGAAGCTCGGGTTGTCGTCGTCGTCGCCGTAGGAGGCGCCGCCGCCGAACAGGAAGCCGAACTGCACGATGAAGGCGGCGATCGTGGCGAAGAAGCCGGCGATCGTCATCACCGCCACGTCGCGGTTGGCGACGTGGGTGAGCTCGTGCGCCATCACGCCCTCGAGCTCCGCCGGGCTCAGCAGCTCCATGATCCCGGTGGTGGCGCACACGGTCGCCGACTTCGGCGAGCGGCCGAGCGCGAACGCGTTCGGCATCCGCGTGTTGGCGACGGCCACCTTCGGCTTGGGCAGGTCGGCCTGCACGCACAGCCGCTCGACCATCGCGTGCAGCTGCGGGGCCTCCTGCGGCGTCACGACGCGAGCGCCCATGGCGGCGAGCGCGAGCTTGTCCGACGCGAACAGGTTGGCGAGCGCGAGGCCGCCGGCGATCACGGCCACGAGAGCGCCGTTCGCACCCGAGGCGAGCAGCACGACGACGAAGACCACGTACACGACGCCGAGTAGGAACAGCGTCGTCGCCATGCGGACCTGCAGGCCGGTGTCCTTGCCAAAAGATGTGGGTCTGGGCATTTGCACAGATGGTGGCAGACCCCCAGGGCCGTTGATGAACTTATTAACCACCACCGGAGGCGCTGGTAGATTGCGGCTTGCCGAATCCACGGGTCACCAGGCCGTGGAGTGGGGGAACCAGGGAAGTTCCGGGGCGAATCGCGGTCTGCTGGCCGCGTAGCGCATGGCGCGAGCCCGTCAGCTAACCCCGCAGGCACACGGGAAATGTCTTTGACCGGCTCGTCGCGCACACGCGGAAAACCCCTGCATGTTGCAGGATTCCTTGCACGCTCCATAACGAGGGGCCGTGTGCTGGTCCCTGGGGCCGGGGGCGCCTAGCATGGCCCGCCGCATGGGTAGACGACTCAGCCTCCTGCTCGCGGTGGCGGTACTGCCGCTCGCGCTGTGGGCAGCCCTCCCGCTCGTCTCCTCGGGCGAGAGCCCGCAGGAGATCCAGCGCAAGATCGAGCAGAAGCGCGCGGAGATCGAGCAGAAGAAGGGCCGCGAGCGCGTCCTGACGTCCGACATCAGCGCCGTCACGAGCCGGATCGGCAACCTCCAGGCCGACATCACCGTGCTGCAGACCCGGCAGGTACGGCTGCAGACGAGCCTGGACGCCAAGCGCGCCGAGCTGGCGCAGATCCAGGAGGACCTGCGGCGGGAGCGGCTGCGGCTCGCCCGGCTCCGGCAGCGCCTCGCCGAGGCGCGCGTGCTGCTCGCCAACCGCCTCGTCCAGATGTACAAGGCCGACGAGCCCGACATCGTCACGGTCGTGCTCGAGTCCGACGGCTTCGCCGACCTGCTCGAGCGGACCGAGTTCCTGCAGCGCGTCTCGGACGGGGACGCGCGGCTGATCGCGCGCGTGACCGATGCGAAGGCGGAGGCCACGGCCACCGCCGCCCGGCTCGACAAGCTCGAGAAGCGCGCCGCCGAGGTCGCCCGCGCGATCGAGCAGGAGGTCACGCAGGTCGAGGCCGTCAAGGTCGACCTCGTGGACCGGCGCGACCGCTTCGCGGCGGTGCGGTCGGAGAAGGCGGGGATCCTCGCGAGCACGCGGGCGAGCCGACACGAGCTCGAGGAGCACGTCGACGCGCTCGAGCGCGAGCAGTCGGCGATCCTGGCCAAGCTGCAGGGCTCCTCGTCGCCGGCCGCCGGCCCGATCCAGGGCGGGTCCGGGGGCCTGATCTGGCCCGTCAGCGGCCCGATCACCGGCGTGTTCGGCGAGGCGCGGCCGGGCCATATGCACGCCGGGATCGACATCGCCGTGCCGATCGGGACGCCGATGCGCGCTGCAGCCTCCGGCCGCGTGGCGATCGCGGGCTGGACCGGCGGCTACGGCAACTACACGTGCATTCAGCACGCCGGCTCGCTGTCCACGTGCTACGGCCACCAGAACAGCATCGGCGTCTCCGTCGGGCAGTCGGTCAGCCAGGGCCAGGTGATCGGAGCGACCGGTAACACCGGCAACAGCTCGGGGCCGCACGTGCACTTCGAGACCCGGATCAACGGTGCGCCCGTCAACCCGATGAACTACCTGTAGGCGCAGCTAGCATCATCCGGGCATGCAGCCCGAGCTTCACGTCTTCGGCATCACGCTCCAGACCTTCGGCCTGATGATGGGCATCGGGTTCGTGGTCGCGGGCGCGGCCGCGGGCCGGTTCCTGAAGGAGATCGGCAAGCCGGTCGACTGGGCCTACGAGATGGTGTTCGCCGCGCTCGTCGGCGGCATCGTCGGCGCGCGCCTGTGGTGGGTGGCGGAGAACTGGTCGGACGCGAAGGACGACGTGCTCGGCAGCCTGTTCTCGGGCTCCGGGCTCGTCTGGTACGGCGGCGCGCTGGGCGGCGCGGTGGCCGTGCTCCTGTGGGCGTGGCGGCGCAACTTCTTCACGCTCCAGATGCTCGACGTGGCGACCGTGCCGCTGGCCGCCGGCTACGCGATCGGTCGCATCGGCTGCCAGCTCGCCGGCGACGGCGACTACGGCATCCCGTGGGACGGGCCGTGGGCGATGGCGTATCCCAACGGCACGGTGCCGACGACCGACGAGGTCCACCCGACGCCGGTCTACGAGGCGATCACGATGCTGCTCGTCGCGGCAGTGCTGTGGCGCTTCCGTCACCGCTGGCGGCCGGGAACGCTGTTCGCGATCTACCTCATCCTGTCGGGTGCCGAGCGCTTCCTCGTCGAGTTCGTGCGCCGGAACGAGGACGTGCTCCTCGGACTCACCCAGCCGCAGCTCTTCTCGGTCGTGCTGATGGCCGGCGGCGGCATCTCGCTCTGGTTGCTGAGCCGCCGCGCACCGTCTCCGGCGCCCGCCCGGGCCGCGCGCCAGCGCGCGTGACGAACGCATACGCTCCGCAGGCCTTGTATCCAGAGGATTCCTCCGTCGACGGCGGCCTGCTCACGATCGGCGGCTGCGATGCGCGCGAGCTGGCGCGCGAGTTCGGGACGCCCGCGTACGTGGTGGCCGAGGACGACCTGCGGGCACGCGCACGAGCCTTCGCCGGAGCGCTCGCCGACCGCCACGACGGCGCCGGCGAGATCGTGTTCGCCTCGAAGGCGTTCCCGTGCACGGCGGTGCTGCGCGTGTTCGCCGAGGAGGGCCTGGGCTGCGACGTCGCGTCGGGTGGTGAGCTGCACCTCGCCCTGCGAGCGGGGTTCGATCCCGCGCGGCTGTACCTGCACGGCAACGCGAAGTCCGAGGCGGAGCTGGCGCTGGCGCTGGAGGCGGGGGTCGGGACGGTCGTGCTCGACAACGAGCAGGACGCCGACCGCCTGGCGGCGCTCGGAGGCGGGCCGCGCCTGCTCGCCCGCGTGATCCCGGGCGTCGACGCCGACACCCACGAGCACATCCTCACGGGCCAGGCGGGCTCCAAGTTCGGCATGCTGCCGGACGCCGCGCGGGCGCTCGCCGAACGCGTCGACCTCGCGGGCCTGCACATGCACATCGGCTCGCAGCTGCACTCGCTCGATCCGTACCGGCGCGCCGTCGCGGCGCTCGCGCAGGTCGGCGACTTCGACGTCTATGACCTCGGCGGCGGCCTCGGCGTGCCGTACGTCGCAGGCGACGACGCGGTCACGGCGGACGAGTGGGTCGCGGGCATGGTGGCGGCGGCGCACACCGAGCTGGGCGAGGACGTCTCGCTCGTGCTCGAGCC
The DNA here is from genome assembly GCA_963806395.1 of uncultured Solirubrobacteraceae bacterium. Classification (GTDB taxonomy): domain Bacteria; phylum Actinomycetota; class Thermoleophilia; order Solirubrobacterales; family Solirubrobacteraceae; genus DASSUW01. The sequence continues at coordinate 138,291 of CAWDYI010000005.1, forward strand.
CGGCCGCGCGCTGGTCGCCAGCGCCGGCGTGACGCTCTACACGGTCGAATCCGTAAAGCCCGGCCTCGCCGGCGAGCGGATCGTCGCGGTCGACGGCGGGATGTCCGACAATCTCAGGCCGATGCTCTACGGCGCCGCCTATGAGGCCGCAGTGGCGGACCGGATGGGCGCCGGCGGCGTCGCCTGCACGGTCGTCGGCAAGCACTGCGAGTCCGGCGACGTGCTGGTGCGCGACGCGCGGCTGCCCGACCCGCGTCCCGGCGACGTGCTGGTGACGCCGGTGACGGGCGCGTACGGGCACGCGATGGCCAACAACTACAACGGCGTGCCACGGCCGCCGGTGATCTTCTGCTCGGCCGGCGACGCGCGCGCCGTCGTCCGCCGCGAGACCTACGACGACCTCCATGTCAGAGACATTTAGGATCGGCCTGCTCGGGCACGGCACCGTCGGCGCGGCGTTCGAGACGATGCTCGCCGAACGCGCCGACTCGTTCGTCCCGATCACCGGCATGCGGCCCGAGATCACCGGCGTGCTGACGCGGTCGCGGGGGACGTTCGAGGAGGTGCTCGAGGGATCGGACCTGATCGTCGAGCTGATCGGCGGCATCGAGCCGGCGCGCGATTACGTGCTGCGCGCGATGCAGGCCGGGCGCCACGTCGTGTCGGCCAACAAGCTGCTGCTCTCCCAGCACGGCGAGGAGCTGTGGGCGTGCGCGCGCGAGCACAACGTGCAGCTGCGGTTCGAGGGCGCGGTGGCCGGGGTCGTGCCGGTGATCCGCGTGCTGCAGGAGTCGCTCGCCGCCGCCCGCGTCGAGCGGATCCACGGCATCGTCAACGGGACGACCAACTACATCCTCACCGAGATGGAGCGCAGCGGGCTCAGCTACGACGACGCGTTGGGGCAGGCGCAGGGGCTCGGCTACGCCGAGTCCGATCCCACCGACGACGTCACCGGCCGCGACGCCGCCGCCAAGATGGCGATCCTCGCGCGACTCGCCTTCTCCACCCCGGTGCACCTCGACCAGGTCGTCTACGAGGGCATCCAGCACCTGACCGGCGAGGACATGGAGTACGCGAAGGAGTTCGGGCTGGGGCTGAAGCTGATCGGCACCGCCGAGCGGGTCGCGGGCGGGATCAGCGTGCGCGTGCACCCGGCGTTCCTGTACGCCGGGCATCCGCTCGCGTCGGTGCACGGGCCGTTCAACGCGGTCACGATCGAGTCGGAGGACATCACCGAGGTGACGCTCTCCGGCCCGGGCGCGGGCGGTCCGCAGACCGCGACGGCGGTGCTCGGCGACGTCGTCTCGGCGATGATCCCGCCGGCCTCGACCCCGGAGACGACCGATTCGCTGCCGGTGGTCAACGACATCGAGTCCGCCTTCTACCTGCACATGGAGGTCGCCGATCGCCCGGGGGTGCTCGCGCAGGTCGCCGAGCTGCTCGGGATGCAGGGCGCCTCGATCCGCTCCGTCGTCCAGAAGGGACTTGGCCAGAACGCGCGGCTGGTGCTGATCCTGCACCCGCTGCTGGAGTCGCGCTTCTACGCCGCGGTGCGGATGATCTCCCAGCTGGACTTCATCCGCTCCGCTCCACGCGCCATCCGGGTGATCGATGAGGAGTTCACCTAGCCCCGGCCTGATCGAGCGCTGGCGCGAACGGCTCCCGTTCGCGCCCGGCGACCCTGTTGTGACGCTCGCCGAGGGCTCGACACCGCTGGTGCTGGCCGAGCGCGTGTCCGAGCGGGCGGGCTTCGAGGTGTGGCTGAAGCTCGAGGGCGCGAACCCGACCGGCTCGTTCAAGGACCGCGGGATGACGTGCGCGGTGTCGGCGGCGGTGCGCGAGGGAGCGCAGACGGTGATCTGCGCGTCGACGGGCAACACCGCCGCGAGCGCGGCCGCCTACGCGGCGCGGGCGGGGCTGACGGGAGCGGTGATCGTGCCCGAGGGCAAGATCGCGACCGGCAAGCTCGCGCAGGCGCTGATGCACGGGGCGCGCGTGATCGCCCTGCGCGGCAACTTCGACCAGGCGCTGGCACTCGTGCGCGAGCTCGTCCAGCGGCACCCGATCGCGCTCGTGAACTCGGTCAACCCGTACCGGCTGGAGGGCCAGAAGACGGCCGCGCTGGAGATCGCCGAGGAGCTCGGCACGATCGGCGCGCTCGCGATCCCCGTCGGCAACGCCGGCAACATCACCGCGTACTGGAAGGGGTTCCAGGAGGTCGACGAGCGCCCGATGATGCTCGGCTTCCAGGCCGAGGGAGCGGCGCCGCTCGTGCTCGGCGAGCCGGTCGCGAACCCGGAGACGGTGGCGAGCGCGATCCGGATCGGCAACCCGGCGCGGTGGGAGGAGGCGATGGCCGCGATGACCTCCTCGCACGGGGCGGTCCGCGCCGTGTCCGACGAGCAGATCCTCGACGCCTACCGGTTCCTGGCCGCCCATGAGGGCGTGTTCTGCGAGCCGGCGTCGGCCACCAGCGTGGCGGGCGTGCTCGCCCACGGCGCCCAGGGCGCCGAGCGCGTCGTCTGCGTGCTCACGGGCCACGGCTTGAAGGACCCGCAGGCGGCGCTCGCGCACGCCGGCTCGGTGGTGCCGTGCGAGCCGGACCTGGGAGCGGTCGAGTCGGCCGTCATGGGCTGACCGTGGGCGGCGTGCGTGTGCGGGTCCCGGCGTCTTCGGCCAACCTCGGGCCAGGGTTCGACGTGCTGGCGGCGGCGCTCGCGCTGCACATGGAGCTCGAGGTCGAGGAGACCGGTCGCTTCGAGGTGCGCACGGACCTCGCGATCGCCCGCGACCGCCGGAACCTGTGCGTGCGCGGGTTCGCGGCGCTGCGCGAGCCCGACGGCGTGAGCTTCACGATCCGCTCGGAGATCCCGCTGTCGGGCGGGCTGGGGACGAGCGCGGCCGCGTACGTCGCGGGTCTGGTGGCCGCCGACGCGCTCAACGGCGGCGGCGCCGACCTGCTCACCACGGCGGCACACCTGGAAGGCCACCCGGACAACGCCGCCGCCGCGCTGCTCGGCGGCTTCGTGGTCTACGCGGACGGCGGGGCGACGCGGCTGGAGCCGCCGGCCGGGCTCGAGGCGGTGCTCGTCGTCCCGGCGCGCGCGCTGCGCACGGCGCAGGCACGCGCGGCACTCCCGCCCGACGTGCCGATGGCCGACGCGGTGTTCAACGTCGGGCACGCGAGCCTGCTCGTGCTCGGCCTCGCGCGCGGCGAGCTCGAGCTCGTGGGCCGCGGCCTCGAGGATCGCCTGCACCAGCCGCGGCGCGCGTCGCTGTACCCGCGGTCGATGGAGATCGTCGAGCGCGCGCGGGGCTTCGGAGCACTCGGCGCGACGATCTCCGGCGCGGGGCCGTCGGTGCTGGTGTGGGTGCGATCGGAGGCGGCCGCTGAGGTCGTCGCGCGTCTGGAGAGCGAGGTCGCGGGCTGGGCGCGGGTGCTGCGGCTGCCGTTCGCGGGCTCGGGTGCTGAGGTGACCTGAACGCCGGCGCCGCGGGGCGCCGGCGAACGTCAACTGCGCTGGGTGGGGAAGCCGGGTTGTTTCACCGGGGGGTGTGGCGACTTGACATCCCTATACGGGGGTCAAGTCGCCACACCCCCGATCCCGCCTCCCTTAATGCCGCAGTTGACGTCCCTCAGCTACGCCCGGATGAACACCGGCGCACCCAGCGGCACGGCCCGCATCAGCGCGCGGATGTCGTCCGTGTGCGCGCGCATGCAGCCGAGCGAAGCCGGCCGGCCGACCGTCTCCGGGTTCGGCGTGCCGTGGATCGCGAGGCGGTCGCCTCCCGGCCAGCCGGGAACCAGCTTCGTCTGGTGGCCGGAGAGCGCGACCGCGCAGCAGCCGTACGGGGAGTCGGCGCTCTGGGTGCGCAGACGGTCCGTGACCGCGAAGCGGCCGAGCGGCGTCTCGTTGCCCGCCCGGCCGACGGCCACCGGCAGGCGGCGAAGCACGCGGTCGCCGCGGCGGAGCGTGAGCCGGCGGCGCGAGCGGTCGACGTGGATCGAGACGTCCGTGCCGCCGAGCCGTGCCGCGCGGGCGCGGATCCAGCCCGGCTCCCCGTTCTCGCGCTCGGACACGATCACCCGCAGCCAGCCGCGCCGGCGGCCGGTGACGGCGAGCACGCGGCGGGAGCCGAACTCCGTGCGTGTGCCCAGGTGCGCGAGCACGCGCCCGTCCGGGCTCGCCCGCAGCGCGATCCGCCGCAGCACCCGGGCGGTCTGCCAGCGCTTCGCCTTCGGCGCCGGCTTCGCGTCCGTCGCGGGCTCGGTCGTCGGCGCCGCCTGCTCGATCACGAAGTCGCTCCCAACGCCGTCAGCCCCCGGCGCACGCGGCGTCGCGGCCGGCTCCGCACCGCAGCCGGCGAAGATCAGGATCGTCGCGGCGGCGAAGGGCGACGATCGCATCGCGCCTCAGCTCACCAGCAGCGGCTTGAGCGCACGGCGGGCGTCACGCAGGCCGATGCGGCCGAGCACCTCGTCGGCCAGTGCCAGGTAGTCGGCACCGAGGTCGGGCCGGTGATCGAGGATCGACAGCCCTCTCTCCGCGGACTCGGCGTACGCGATCGAGGAGCGGATCACCGTGCTGAACACCTTGTCGCCGTAGTGCTCGGTCAGCTGCGAATAGGCCTCGCGCGAGTGGACCGTGCGCATGTCGGCGATGTTCATCACGACGCCCAGCCACTCGAGGTCGGGGTTGTAGAAGTCCTTCGCCTGCTCGATCACGTCGAGCGCGCCCTGCACGCCCTGCAGCGCGAAGTACTGCGCCTCCGAGGAGATCAGCGCCCAGTCGGCGGCCACCAGGCCGTTGATGGTCAGCAGCCCGAGGGCCGGCGGGCAGTCGATGAGCACGACATCGTGCTGCTTGCGGGCGTCCTTGAGCGCCTTCCGCAGCACCAGCTCGCGACCCATCTTGCCCGACAGCGAGCGCTCCACCTCGGCGAGGATCGGCGTGGCGGGCACGATGCCGTCGTGTACGGCGGCCTTCGCCTTGGCGTCGCCCACCAGCACATCGGCGATCGTTGGCGTCGCGTCAGGCGGTACGTCGAAGTAGTCCGACAGGTTGCCCTGCGGATCGAGGTCGATGGCGAGGACGTCCAGGCCGACGCGCCGCAGCACGTCGGAGAGGGTCCTCACGGTGGTTGTCTTGCCCGTGCCGCCCTTGAGCGACAGGACCGCGATCGTCTCGGCCATTGAGGGCGAGCACGATACCGCCCGCCGACGGGCGGCTTCGCTACTCGGTTGTTGCCGCGGGGGAGGCCGCGAGCCCGGCGGCGACCGTCGCGGTGTCCATGTAGAACAGCGTGTGGCGCCCGACCGTGATCTCGTCGCCGTCGGCCAGCGGGCTCCACTCGACGCGGCGCCCGTTGACGTAGATGCCGTTCAGGGAGCGGTCGTCGAGCACCCGCGCACCCTCGGCCTGGTTGACCACGAGGGCGTGACGGCGGGACACCGTCGCATCGTCGAACCGCACGTCGGCCGTCAGGGAGCGCCCGATCCGCGTCCACTCGCGCGAGATCGCGACGACGACGTGCCGGCCGCTCTCCTCGTAGGCGAGGTACTTGCCCGGCACGGTCAGTCCTGCGCGCGCGTCCTCGACCCAGCCGGGACGCTCGCGGCGCACGGCGTCGTCTACCACGGGCACCGAGTCCTGGGGGACTCCGGGAAGGGTTCCGGTGTTCTGTACGGGGTCGGTCGAGCGCTCTTCCATGGGTCCGCCTTCCGATCTTAGGGACCGGGTCAATGGGAGGGGTCCGGGTCCCCGCGGCGAAACGGCTTCAAACCATGCTCGCCCTTACCCGCCATCGGAACCCCCTGCTGGAGATATCCCTCCTCCGCCATAGCGTGGGTGCCCTCAGCGCCCGTCGCCACGGCTGTGTTCACTGCCATCGTACTCCCCTCGTCGGCGAGGTCGTGCATATTTATGAGGATCGGCTGGTCTGCGAGCTCTGCCGGCCGCTGCACCGCGAAGCGCCGGGCCGCTCCGAGGCCGTGCGCTCGCCGGAGCACGACCGCGCCGTCAGGGCACGCCCGCGCGCAGCGTGAGCCGCGGCGCGGCCACTATGCTTGCGGCCGCCGTGGACCCCGTCAGCGTCACCGTCACGATCGACCGTCCACGCGACGAGGTGTTCGCGTACCTCGTGGACGTCGCGAACCATTCCGAGTTCAGCGACCACTACCTGAAGGACTGGCACCTGACGCGGGTCGACTCGGTCGGCCGCGGGGCGGGAGCGCGCTTCCGCGTCGATGCGCCGCTGCAGCGCTTCGGCTGGGCGGACTTCACGCTCGTCGAGGTCGAGCGCCCGCACCGGATCGTCGCCGTCGGTCGCGGCGGCAAGTTCAACCGCATCAAGACGACCGCGATCTGGACGCTGAACGCCGGCCCCGGGTCGGGCACGACGGTCGAGTACATGGTCGAGTCCGAACCCGCGATGCCGACCGACAAGCTGATGGAGACCATCAGCGGCCAGCGCGGGTGGTTCAAGCGCAAGACCCGCAAGGCCATGCGCCGCCTGCAGTCGATCCTCGAGGAGAACGAGGACCGTGGCGCGCGCACGACAGTCGCCGGCCTCTAGAATTCGCGCCCGATGACCCGCCTCGTCCTGGCCCTCGCCATCCTCGCGGCAATAGTCGCCGGCTGCGGCAAGGAGGAAGGGCGGACGGTCGCCGAGACCGAGGGCGTCTACCTCGACATCGACGGCCTGAAGTACCAGATCCAGATGTCGCGGTACATGAATCCGGCCGACGTCGAGGACTCGCAGTACCTGATCGGTGTGCCCGAGGAGTCCGTGGAGCCGGCCGCCGACGAGACGCTGTTCGGCGTCTGGGTCCGGGTCCAGAACGTCGGGGACGAAGCGCGCCCGGCGGCGGACATGTGGGAGATCCACGACACCCAGGAGCAGGTGTACGAGCCGATCGAGATCGACACGGACATCAACCCGTTCGCCTTCGAGCCGATCGAAGTGCCGCCGAACACCGTCCTGCCGCTGGCCACGTCAGCCGCCGGCCAGGGCCCGACCCAGGGCCTGCTGCTGTTGTTCAAGCTCAAGACCGACTCGCTCCAGAACCGTCCGCTCGAGCTGAAGTTCTCGACCGGTCCGGACGGCACGACCGGCACGTACGACCTCGACGTCTAGTCCTACCCGCCGCGGACGGCGGCCTCGATCACCTGCCGCGCCACCGGCGCGGCCATCTCGCCGCCGGCGCCCTGGGCGATCAGCAGCACGCACACGGCGATGCGCGGATTGCCGTACGGAGCGAGCGCGGCGAACCATGCGTCGGTGTCGGTCGGGTCGTCCTCGGGCGGCGGCGGCTGGCTCGGATCGTCGGAGGGCACCGGGTCCTCGCTGACCGTCGAGCGCAGCTCCGCGGTCCCGGTCTTGCCGGCGACCTTGACGTCGGGCATCGCCGCGCCGACGCCGGTGCCCCCGGTCACCACGGCGCGCATCGAGCGCAACACGTAGCGGGCGACGTCCGCCGGCACGGCGCGCGAGAGCTCGCTCGACTCGCCCTTGAGCAGCGTCGGCCGCATGCGGCGCCCCTCCTCGCCGATCGCGGCTGCCACGAGCGCCATCTGCAGCGGCGTCGTGAGCACCTTGCCCTGGCCGATCGCGGTCGAACCGACGGCGAGGTCGTCGCCGATCTCGGCCGCCGCCGGGATCGTCGAGCGCGCCGCGCCCGCGAGCGCCGGCTCCTCGTTGAAGCCGAAGCGCTCGGCGGCGGCGACCAGGCGCTCGGCGCCCAGCTCCGCGCCCATCGGCGCGAACACCGAGTTGCAGGAGTGCGCGAACGACTCGATCAGCCTGCCGCCGCAGGACTCGCCGTGGGCGTTCTCGAGCTCGACGCCCTCGAGCGTCGCCGACGTCTGCACCGGGAAGCGCTCGCCGCGCTTGACGACGCCCGCCTCGAGCGCTCCCGCCAGCGTGATGATCTTGAACACCGACCCCGGCGGCTGGGGTGCGGAGAACGCGACGCCGGCGAGCGCCAGCACCTCGCCGTTGCGCGGCCGCACCGCCGCGATCCCCCCGTAACGGCCGGCGAGCGCCTCCACGGCGGCGCGCTGGATCTTCGGATCGATCGTGGTGCGGACGCTGCGTCCCGGCCGGGGCGTCGTCGACGCCAGCACGCGCGTCCCGGCCAGCAACTGGCCGCCGGGCGTGCCGGCGAGCCGCGAGTCGAACTGGCGCTCGAGGCCGGTGAGCCCGACCGGCGCGCCGTCGGGAACACCCTGGGCGGCCAGCTCCTCGGCGCGCTCGGGCGGTGCCGGGCCGACGCGGCCGGCGATCTCGGACGCGAGCGCGTCGAGGTCTGATAGCCGCTCCTCGCCGTACGCGATCCGCGTCCCGTCGCGCGCCCGGATCGTCGCGCGCTCGGGCAGTCGGGTGGTGCGGCCGAGCTCCTCGCCCGGCCGCAGCCCGCCGAACACCAGGTTCGGCTGCCACGCCACCGCCGGCTGCCCGTCCTCGCGCTCCGAGAGCGGGAGCGTCACGCTCGTCCGGAGGTCGCCGAAGATGCGCGTGCGCACGTCGATCGGCACGGTGATCGTGTCCTCGCGCGCCTTCTGCGGCCGCGACCCGCGCAGCCGCGTGGCGGTTGCGGTCGCCTCCGCGCGCCGGTGCGCGCGGGCGAAGCGCCGGAGCGGCCACTGCTCGCGCGCCTCCGGCGTGAGCATCGCGTGCATCGACGCGTAGTCGCCACGCTCCCACGCCGCGACGTAGCGAACCGCAAGCCGTCGCTCGGACGGCTCGTGGCGGCCGCCGGCCACGAGGCCGCCCGCGAACGCCCCGGCAGCCAGCACCAGCAGCGGGATGAGGCGGCGCAACCTCGTGCGGCGCAAGGGCGAGGGGCGGGGCTCGGCCATGGGGCGCAACCCCAAGGGTAGGAGCCCGTGCGGCGCGCTCCGGCGGGCGTGGCGCGCCGCCGGGGTAGGCTCGGTCATGGATTGACAGGCATCGACTGGGTGATCGTCGGCGCGGTGGTGCTCCTCGCGCTCTTTGGCTGGGCGCAAGGGTTCATCTCGGGGGCCCTCGCTCTGGCGGGCTTCGCCGTGGGTGCTTGGCTCGGGACGCGGCTCGCGCCGCTGGTGCTGGGGGACGGGAGCGAGTCGACCTGGGCGCCCGCCTTCGCCCTCGCCGGCGCGATCGTCGCGGGCGGCGTGCTCGCGGCCAGCTTCGAGGGGATCGGTGCGCGGCTGCGCGCCAAGCTTCGCTCGCCCGCCTTCGCGGCGATCGACGGTGTCCTGGGAGCGGCGCTCACCGCGTGCGTCGGTCTGCTGATCGCGTGGGTGCTCGGGGCCGTGGGCCTACGCGCCGGGCCCGACATCCGGCGCGACGTGCAGCGCTCGGCGATCCTCCAGCGGCTGAATGCGGTCCTGCCGCCGACCGGGCCGCTGCTCAACACGCTCCGGGCGCTCGACCCGTTCCCGCAGATCGACGGCCCGCAGGCGAACGTGCCGGCCCCGCGCGCTGCGATCGCTCGCGACCCGCAGGTGGCCGAGGCCCGGCGGAGCGTCGTGAAGATCCTCGGTACCGCGTGCGGCGTCGGCGTCGAGGGCTCGGGCTGGGTCGCGGCCGACGGGATCGTCGTGACGAACGCGCACGTGGTGGCCGGGCAGGACGACACGCACGTGCTGCCCAGCGGCGCCGAGCCGGGCCTGGATGCGCAGGCGATCGCCTTCGATCCGCGCAACGACATCGCCGTCCTGCGCGTATCCGGTCTCGACGCGCCGGCGCTGGACATCGCGCGCGACCCGCGCTCCGGCACGTCGGCGGCGATCCTCGGGTTCCCGCTCAACGGGCCGTACGACGTGCGCCCGGGCCGGGTCGGCCAGACCCGCGAGGTCGTGACCCAGGACGCGTACGGGCGGGGGCCGGTGCGCCGGTCGATCGTCTCGCTGCGCGGCGCCGTGCGGTCGGGCAACTCAGGCGGGCCGATGGTGGACGGCTCCGGCCGGGTGGTGACGACGATCTTCGCGGCGACGACCAGCGGCCCGCGCGGTGGCTACGGGGTCCCGAACGCGGTGGTGCGGGAGACCCTCGCGGGCGCGCGCGACACGGTTTCGACCGGTCCTTGCGGCGGCTGAGGCAGCCGCTACCCTCGACCAACCAATGGGGAAGACGCTCGTCATCGCCGAGAAGCCGTCCGTCGGCCGTGATCTGTCGCGGATCCTGCCGGGGCCGTTCGCCAAGAGCGAGGGCTACCTGGAGTCGCCGACGCACGTCGTGACGTGGGCCGTCGGGCACCTCGTGCAGCTCGCCGAGCCGGACGAGTACGACCCGAAGTACAAGAAGTGGCGGATGGCCGATCTGCCGATCGTGCCGGACAAGTTCAGCCTCGTCGTCCGCGACGAGCGCTCGCGCAAGCAGTTCACGGTCATCTCGAAGCTGCTCAAGCGCGACGATGTCGACGTCGTCATCAACGCGTGCGACGCCGGCCGCGAGGGCGAGCTGATCTTCGCGTGGACGTACGAGAAGGCGGGCGCCAAGAAGCCCGTCCAGCGGCTGTGGCTGTCGTCGATGACCTCGGCGGCGATCAAGGCGGCGTTCGACGCGCTGCGCCCGGCGGAGGAGTTCTCCCGGCTCGAGGAGGCCGCCCGATCGCGCTCGGAGGCCGACTGGATCGTCGGCATGAACTCCACGCGCGCGGCGACGATCCGGCTGCGTTCGTCGTTCGACGGCGCCGTCTCGCTCGGCCGCGTGCAGACGCCGACGCTGGCGATCCTCGCCCGCCGCGAGGAGGAGATCAAGGCGTTCGTGCCCGAGCCGTACTGGCTCGTCGACGCGCGCTTCGAGCCGACGGACGGAGAGCCCGGCCGCCGCTACGCCGGCCGCTTCCACGCCGGCTCCGAGCCGCGGATGAAGACCGCCGCGGAGGCGGAGGCGATCGTCGCCGCCGTGCGCGACCAGCCGGGCGAGATCACCAAGCTCGAGAAGACGACCAAGAAGGAGCGGGCGCCGCTCCTGTACGACCTCACCGCCCTCCAGCGCGACGCCAACACGCGCTTCGGCTTCTCGGCACGGCGCACGCTGTCCGCCGCCCAGCGCCTGTACGAGGAGCACAAGGCGCTCACCTACCCGCGTACGAGCTCGCGCTTCCTGTCCAGCGACATGATCGCCGAGCTGAAGCCGATCGCCGCCCTCGTCGGCTCCCACCGTGAGTACGCGCAGGCCGCGAAGTACGTGAACAGCCTCGACGTGCTGCCGCTCGGCCGGATCGTCAACGACGCCAAGGTCACCGATCACCACGCGATCATCCCCACGCGCAGCGAGCACCACCTGGACAAGATGAGCGACGACGACCGCCGGATCTACGACATGGTCGTCCGCCGGTTCCTTGCCGCCTTCCATCCCGAGGCGGTGTTCGAGAACACGCGGCTGGAGACGACGGTCGCCGAGCACATCTTCCGCACCAGCGGCCGGATCCTCGTGGTCCCGGGCTGGCGCGGCGTGTACGGCGAGGAGTCCTCGGAGGAGCGCGGCGCGACCGACGCCGACGACGATGCCGCGATCGCCAACCAGCTGCTCCCGAAGGTCGAGCAGGGTGAGAACGTGCGCACGCTCGAGGTCGATTCCGCCGAGAAGGAGACCAAGCCGCCACGGCGCTTCTCCGACGCGTCGCTGCTGTCGGCGATGGAGACCGCCGGCAAGTTCGTCGACGACGAGGACGCGCAAGAGGCGATGAAGGACTCGGGCATCGGCACGCCGGCGACCCGCGCGGCGATCATCGAGCGCCTGATCGACGTCGCCTACGTCGAGCGCGAGGGGCGTGCGCTCGTGTGCACCGACAAGGGCGTGAACGTGATCCGGTTCCTCGGCGAGCACGCGCTCACGTCGCCGACGATGACCGGCGACTGGGAGCACCGGCTGAACCGGATCGAGGAGGGCGAGGAGTCGCGCGAGCGCTTCATGCAGGACATCGCCGCGTTCGCCGCCGAGACCGTGAAGATCCTCGACGAGAACCTCAAGGAGGTGCGCGTCCCGCGCGCGAACCTCGGCCCGTGCGCCGTCTGCGGTCGCGACATCGTCGAGAACCGCAAGGGCTTCTCGTGCTGGTCACGCGAGGATCCGGGCTGCGGCTTCGTGATCTGGAAGTCCAAGGCCGGCAAGACGCTGCCGATCGTGGTCGCGCGCGAGCTGATAGCGCGCGGACGCACCGAGAAGGCAGTGACGGGCTTCAAGGGCCGCTCAGGCCGCTCGTTCCGCGCTCGCCTGGCGCTGATGCAGACCGAGGACGGCAAGTGGCGCGTCGAGTTCGACGAGCCGTGGGCGCGCGAGGGCGCGAAGCCGCCGGAGGGCGACGAGCAGCAGCCGGCGGCCGACGAAGCGGCGCCCGTCGCTCCCGCAGAAGCCGCCTAGGCGGAGGGCTGGCGGGGCTGGCGCGCGGGATCGACCGGCGGGGTATGCCGGACGGCTGCCTGGCCGGGCCGGCCGAGCAGCGCGCGGAACATGCCGGCGAATCCGGCGCCCAGTGCAGCGAAGAACTCGGCGAACGGGCTGATCGCGTGGTGCTCGATCAGGACCGCTTCGACCTCGGGAACGCCCGCGCCGCTGTCGTGGCTCCACGCGACGTACAGGTCCTCGCTGCCGACGATCTCCGCGAGATTCGCGGCCAGGACGAGGTCGGCGTCCGTGTGATCGATGGGTAGGTGGAGGTGTGGCATCGCTCGAGATTCCGTCGCTGGGTTCCTGTTGGAGTAACGGCTGCCCAGCCTTGCAACTTGAGCCTGTGACGGCCCCTGAACATCCGTCCAGTTCCGCCTGAGTGGCCGGTTCGGGGCGGTGCGGGTGGTCAGGAGATGAACCACCGTCAGTTCGTCCTGTGCTCCCGCGACACTGGGTGGATGCCCTTAACGCTGATCACGGGCCCCGCGAACGCCGCCAAGGCGGGTGCGGTGCTGGACCGGTTCCGGGCCGTGCTCGCGCGCGAGCCGGTGCTCGTGGTGCCCACGCCGGGCGACGCCGACTACTACCAGCGCGAGCTGGCCGCCGAGGGCATCGTCGTTGGCGCGGACGTCGTGACGTTCCGGCGGCTGGTCCGCGAGCTGGCGGCGGCGACGGGCGTGCGCACGCGGGTGCTCGGCGCCGTCGCGCGCCAGCGGCTGGTACGGGCGGTGGTCGCCGACGCGCGGCTCGAGGCGCTGGCGCGGTCGGCCGCGGCGCCCGGGTTCGCCGCTGCGCTCGAGGCGCTGTTCGCCGAGCTCGGCCGCTCGCTGGTCGGCCCGGCGCCGGTTCGTGCGGGCGGTGCGCGACTGGGACGCCGCGGGCGACGCGCCGGCGCACGCCGCCGAGCTCGCGTCGCTGTACTCGGCCTACCACCGGCGGCTCGAGCGCCTCGGGGTGGTCGACGCGGAGGGCTTCGCCCGCGCGGCGCTCGATGCCGTGCGTGAGCGTCCGGCGGCGTGGGGCGCGCGACCCGTGTTCCTGTACGGGTTCGACGACCTGACACCGCTCCAGCGCGACACCGTCGAGACGCTGGCACGCCATACCGACGTGCACGTCGCGCTCGCGTACGAGCCGGGCCGCGCGGCGTTCGCGGGCCGGGCGGCGACGGTCGAGCTGCTGAAGCCGCTCGCGGAGCGACACGAGCTGCTCGAGGAGCGATCCGAGCACTACGCGCCCGCTGCACGCGCGGCGCTGCACCATCTCGAGCGCGGGCTGTTCGAGCCCGGCGCGGACCGGGTGGCGCCGAACGGCGCCGTCCGGCTGCTGGAGGCGGGCGGCGAGCGCGCCGAGGCGGAGCTGGTCGCAGCCGAGGTGCTCGAGCTGATGGGCGACGGCGTGGTGGCGGAGGACATCGCGGTGCTGGTGCGCGGCGGAGCGGCCCAGTCCGAGGTGCTCGGGCAGGTGCTGGAGGCGTACGGCGTCCCCGTCAGCCTCGACCGCCGCCCGCCGCTGGCCCGCACCCGGCTCGGTGCGGGAGTGCTCGCGGCCGCCCGCGCCGCGCTCGGCGGCGGCACCGCCGCGGACCTGCTCACCTGGCTCCGCACCCCCGGCCGGCTCCCCGAGCCCGACGTCGCCGACACGCTCGAGGCACGCGCCCGCCGCGCCGAGCTGGTGACGGTGGCCGACGCGCGGCGGCTCGTCCCGCCTGCGCTCCTGGAGCCGCTCGACGCGCTCGCCACGGCAGCCGCCGCCGGCCCGGAGGCGTTCCTGGATGCGCTGGTGGCCGAGGCGGACGCGATCTGGACGGCCCCGCACCGCCGCGCCGCGGCGGTGCTGGGACCGGACGAGGCGGCCGATGCCCGCGCGGCGGCCGCGCTGCGGTCCGCCGCCGACGAGCTGCGCAGCCTGGCCGCGGCCGATCCGGCGCTGGCCGGCAGCTCGCAGGACCTGCTCGAGACGCTCGCGGCGGTGCCCGTGCGCGAGCCGGCGGTGGAGGGCGCGGTGCTGGTCGCCGATCCGCTCGCGATCCGCGCGCGCCGCTTCCGGGCGGTGTTCGTGTGCGGGCTCCAGGAAGGCGTCTTCCCGCGTCATCCGGTCCCGGAGCCGTTCCTCGACGACGCGGCGCGGATCGCCCTCGCACGCGCGAGCGGGGTCGTGCTCCTGCGCCACGAGGACGTGCTCGAGCGCGAGCGGTACCTGCTCTACGCGGCGGTGTCGCGCCCGGAGGAGGTGCTGCTGGTCTCGTTCCGCTCCTCCGACGAGGAGGGCGATCCGGTCCAGCCGTCGGCGTTCGTGGACGACCTCCGGGCCCTGTTCACGGACGAGCTGTGGGAGCGCCGCGGCCGTCGTCTGCTCGCCGAGGTGACGTGGCCGGCGGGCGCGGCGCCGACGCCGCACGAGCTGCGGCGGGCGCGCGCGGCCGCGGAGGACTGCGCGGACCCGCCGCCGCTCGCCGCTCCCAGCAGCGAGCCGGTGCTCGCCGCGCTCGCCGCGCGTGAGACCGAGGCCGCGCGCGGCCTGGAGACGTTCGCGGGCTGCAGCGTGCGGTGGCTGATCGAGAGCCTCCTGAAGCCTCGGCGCACGGAGCCGGACCCGGAGCCGATGCAGCGCGGCTCGATCGCCCACGACGTGCTGGAGCGCACGCTGCGGCGCGTGCGCGACGACTCCGGCCCGCTCACCGCCGAGTCGCTTCCGCTGGCACTCGATGAGCTCGCCACCGCGATCGCGGAGCTGCGCTCCAAGGCCGCCGGCACGCGGGCGCGCGCCGCGCTGCGTGCGCTCGAGGTCGACCTTCGGCGCCTCCTGCGCCACGATGCGCAGTGCGGCGCCGGGCTCGAGCCGCGGTTCCTCGAATGGCGCTTCGGCGGTGCGGACGACGAGCACGGCCCGCTCCCGCTCCCGGGCACCGGTCTGGGCGTCACGGGGAGGGTCGACCGGATCGACGTCGATCCGGCCGGTGGCGCGCTGGTGCGGGACTACAAGGGGCGTGTGGTCAGCGCCGGCGCCCGCTGGGCGGAGGACCGCCGGCTCCAGGTCGCGCTGTACGCGCTCGCCGCCCGCGAGCTGCTCGGGCTCGAGCCGGTCGGCGCGCTCTACCAGCCGGTCGGCCATCGCGACGTCCGCCCGCGCGGGATCGTGCGCGACGACGTGCCGGGCCGCTACGTGAACGGCGACGTCATGGATGCCGGCGCGCTCGACGCCGCACTCGTCCAGGCGCAAACGGTCGCCGCCCAGGCCGCGGCCGACCTCCAGGCGGGCCGGATCCGCGCGTGCCCCGACTCGTGCTCGCCGCGCGGCGGCTGCGCGTACCCGTCGATCTGCCGCGCCGGTGAGGGCGTCGCCGAGGAGGACGCGGCGTGACCGCGCCCGTGATCGCCCGATCCACGCCTGCGCCCGGCGGAGTGCCGTTCACGCCCGAGCAGCGCGACGCCGTCGACGACCGCAGCGGCTCGGCGCTGCTCGCTGCCAACGCGGGCTCCGGCAAGACCGCGGTGATGGTGGAGCGCTTCGTGGAGGCGGTACGCAACGACGGCGTGCCCGTCGGGTCGATGCTCGCGCTCACGTTCACCGAGAAGGCGGCCGGCGAGCTGCGAGAGCGGATCCGGCGCCGGTTCACGGCGCTCGGCGAGGATGAGCACGCCCGCGCGGCGGAGGCCGCGTGGATCGGCACGATCCACGGCTTCTGCGCGCGCGTGCTGCGGGCGCGGCCGCTCGCGGCCGGCCTGGACCCGCACTTCACCGTGCTCGACGCCGCGGCCGCGCGCAGGCTCGCCGAGCGGGCGTACGACCGCGCGCTGGAGGCGTGGGCGACGGCGGGCGGCGCTGCGGCCATCGACCTCGCCGCCGCCTACGGGCCGGCACTGCGCGACACGGTTCTCGCCGCGCACGAGACGCTCCGCAGCCGTGGGGCGGCGCATCCGCGGCTGCCGATCCCACCGGCCGGCGGAGCGCCCGCGACCGGCGCGCTCGCCGCCGCGCGCGACGCCGCGGCCGCCGCGCTCGCCGTCGTCGCCGACGGCAAGAAGGTCGCCGCGGCGCGCGAGGCGCTCGACGCGCTCGTGCTCCCCGGCGCGGGTGACGACGTCCCGTGGCCGGGCGCGCTCGACGCCGCGAAGCTCGGCAGCGGCGCGAAGGCGCTCGACGATCGCGCCTGCATCGCCTACCGCGAGGCATGGGAGGCCTACCGGGCCGCCTGCGCCGACCACCACGGCCGGGCGGCGCTCGTGCTGCTCGACGACCTGCTCGACCGCTTCGGCTCGGTGTACGACGAGGCCAAGGCGGCGCGCGCGGGCGTGGACTTCTCCGACCTCGAGCTGCGGGTGCGCGACCTGCTCGACGATCGCGCGGCCCGCGACGCCTGGGCCGCGCGGTTCGAGCTGATCATGATCGACGAGTTCCAGGACACGAATCGCCTCCAGCTCGACGTGCTCGAGGCGCTGGAGCGCGACAACCTGTTCGCGGTCGGCGACGAGTTCCAGTCGATCTACCGGTTCCGGCACGCCGACGTGACGATCTTCCGCGAGCGGCGCGAACTGCTCGGCGCCGAGCGGGTGCGCCGGCTGGCGCACAACTTCCGCTCCGGCGAGGAGCTGCTCGACGTGCTGAACGGCGCGTTCGCGCCGGAGCTCGGGGACGCGTACACGCCGCTGGTGGCCGGCGAGTCCGAGCCCGACGGGCCGCTGCGGCTGTTCGATCCCGATCCCGAGGCGGGCGAGCCGCCGGTCGAGCTGCTGCTCACCGACACGCGCGGATGGGACGAGCCCGAGGTCGAGCGCGCGCTCGGGCTCGCCGGGCTCGCCCCGCAGCCGTGGCGGCGCGCCGAGGCGCGGCTGGTGGCGCACCGCCTGCGGGCGGAGGTCGACGCCGGCCGGCGGCCCGGGGACGTCGTCGTGCTCGTGCGCGCCACCGCGTCGCTGCGCCTGCTCGAGCAGGCGCTCGAGGAGCAGGGCCTGCCGACGTACGTGGTCGGCGGCCGCGGCTACTGGTCGCAGGAGCAGGTTCGCGACGGGCTCGCCTATCTCGCGGCGCTGGCCAACCCGCAGGACGAGGAGGCGCTGCTCGCCGTGCTCGCGTCGCCGTTCTGCGGCGCCGGCACCGACGCGCTCGTGCTGCTCGCCCAGGCCGGCCGGGAGACCGGGCGCGGTACATGGGCGGCGCTACGCGAGGCGGAGGCCGAGGGCGCGCCGTGGCTCGAGCACCTGCCGGCCGATCAGCGCACTCGCCTGCTGGCGTTCGCGCGCGTGTTCGCCGGCGAGCGCCCGCGGGCCGAACGCGTGCCCGTGGAGGTGCTGCTCGAGCGCGCGATCGTCGCCACCGGCTACGACCTCGCGGTGCTCGCACGGACGGGCGGGGAGCGGCGGCTGGCGAACCTGCGCAAGCTGATGCGGCTCGCGCGCGACTACGAGCGCGCCGAGGGGCCGGACCTGCGCGGGTTCGTGACCTTCGCGCACACGCAGGACCTCGTCGAGGCGCGCGAGGGCGAGGCCGCGCTCGAGTCCGACGGGCTGGACGCCGTGCGGCTGATGACGATCCATCGTGCCAAGGGGCTGGAGTTCCCGGTCGTGTGCGTCGCCGACCTCGGCCGCGCCGCGGGCGGCGGCCGCGAGCGGCTGCTGCTCGGCCGGGACGGAAGCGTCGGCTTCAAGCTCTCGCCGATCGGGGGCGGCGACTCGGTGCCGTCGCTCGACTGGCAGCGCCTCGCCGACGCCGAGCAGCGCGAGGACGCTGAGGAGGAGCGCCGCCTGTTCTACGTCGCCATGACGAGGGCGTGCGAGCGGCTGATCCTCTCCGGCGGCCTCGACTGCGAGCGCTTGCCCGACCCGCGGCCGGGCGGCCCGCCGATCGACTGGATCGCCCGCGCGCTGACGGGCGACCCCGCCGCGGTCGCCGCGGCGCCGGAGACGCTCGTCCAGCGCAACTGGGACGGCCGCCCGGCGCGGCTGCTCTGCAGCCTGAACGCCCCTGGGACGCTCGACGTCGTGCTGCCACGCGCCGCGCTCGCCCCGGGCGGGCGCCCGCGCGTGGGCGCCCCGGCGACCGCATTGCCGGACGCTCCGTCCGTCCTGCCCGCCCCGCCGGCGCGCGCGCGGCCGGCGCCGCAGCGCCTCTCCTACAGCTCGCTCGGCGCGTACGCGCGCTGTGGCTACCGGTTCTATCTCGAGCGCCTGCTCGGGCTGCCGCGGGTCGCGCCGCCGCCGCGCGAGGACGCTGCCGACGCCGCCGCCGGAGGGCTCGACCCCCGGGTGCGCGGCTCGCTCGTCCATCTCGCGCTCGAGCGGCTCGACTTCGCACGGCCGGAGGCGCCTGAAGCGGAGGCGGTGCTGGCGATGGGCAGCGAGTGGGGGGTCGAGGTCACGCCGGCCGACGTCGAGGACATCCGCGCGCTCGTGGCGGCGTTCGCCGCGTCACCGCTATGCGCGCGGCTGGCGAGTGCGCGCCTCGTCCGCCGCGAGGCCCCGTTCTCGTTCGCGCTCGACCCGGCCGGCGGCGGACCGCTGGTGACCGGCTTCCTCGACGTGGCCGCGGTCGAGCCCGACGGCGGCGTGCTGATCGTCGACTACAAGTCCGACCGCCTCGAAGGCGCCGAGCCCGCGGACATGGTCGAGCGCGGCTACGCGACGCAGCGGCTCGTCTACGCGCTCGCCGCCCTGCGCGACGGCGCGCCGCGCGCGGAAGTCGCCTACTGCTTCCTCGAGCGCCCCGGCGAGCCCGTCACGCGCGCGTTCGTCGGCGCCGAGGAGCAGGCGCTCGCCGAGCGCCTCGCCGGCCTGGCCGGCGGCGTGCTCGAGGGTCGCTACCCGGTGGCGGAGACGCCGCACCGCGACCTCTGCGGCGACTGCCCCGGCCGCGCGGCGTTGTGCTCGTGGTCGGAGGAGATGACCCTTCGGGCGCTGCCGGTGGCCGGAACATCAAAGTCAACTGCGGCTGGGTAAGGAAGCGCGTGTCCGCTTGCGGACGGTGAGGGCGCGTGAGCAGGGGGTGTACTACGAACGTTCACGCATATCGAACAAAAGTGACGCACCCCCTCGATCCCACCCCTTAATGCGCAGTTGACGTTCGCCGGGCGCACCGAGTGACGGCGCTACGCCCCCTCGTAGGGATGCTCGAACAGCCGGATCGCCGAGTCCCGGTCCGGCACGCGCAGCTTGCGCAGCACGGCCGCGACGTGGCTCCGCACCGTGGCGGGTGAGACGAACAGGCGGCGCGCGATGTCGCTGGTGGTGAGTCCCTGGCGGAGGAAGTCGAGCACCTGCCACTCGCGGCTCGTGAGCTGGGCGCCGCCGCTCTGGCCGAGCAGCGCGCGCCGGCGCGGGGCGCTGTCGCGGAACTCCTCGACGAGGCGGGCGACCAGCTCGGGCGGCAGCGCGACCTTCCCGTCGAGCACGTCGGCCAGCTCGTCCCCGAGCTCCTCGAACGGCATGTCCTTCAGCAGGTAGCCCGACGCGCCCGCCCGCAGCGCCGCGAACAGGTCCTCGTCGCTGCGCGAGACCGTCAGCATCACGGCGCGCGTGCCCGGCAGCCGGGCGGTGATCTCCCACGCGGCGGCGGCGCCGCCGCCCGGCATCCGCATGTCGAGCAGCACGACGTCCGGCCGCTCGCGGAGCGCCGCCTGAACGGCCTCCGCTGCGTCACCGGCAAGGGCGACGACCGTGAAACGTGGGTCTGCCTCGACCGCCACGCGGATGTCCTCGCGGGTCGGCGCGTGGTCGTCCGCCACGAGCACCCGCGCCAGAGCGCTCATCGGAGCTCCACGGCCACCTCAGTCCCGACGCCCGGTCCGGACCGGACGATGAGTTGCGCCCCGACGAGCGCGGCTCGCTCGTGCATCCCGCCGAGGCCGAAGCCCGGCGCGCTCGCCGTGGCATCGAATCCCGTCCCGTCGTCGACCACGCGCATGCGCAACGGGGCGCAGGACAGCTCGACGTGCACGCGGGTCGCGTTGCCGTGGCGGGCGTTCGTGACCGCCTCGCCGAGGATCCGCGCGAGCGCCTCGCTCACGTCCGGGGTCGCCTTCGCCGAGCCCGAAGTCGAGAACGTCACGCTCACCCCCGTGCGAGCCGCGATCACCACCGCGTGGCGCGCGAGCACGCGGTCGAGCGGCTCGTCGTCGGCCTGCCGGAGGTGCTCGATCGTCCACCGCGAGTCGAGCAGCGCCCGGTCGGCCGCCACCACGATGTCCCGGGCGTCCGGCTGTCCGGCGAGTCGCACGGCGCGCCGCCGGATGAACGCCAGCTCCTGCGCCACCCCGTCGTGGAGGTCGCGCGCGATCCGCCGGCGCTCGGTCTCGGCTGCGCGCCGCGTGAGCGTCGCCGCCACTTCCACGACGGCCGCCCACAGCAGCGTGAGGCAGGACAGGAGCCGCAGCACGTCGCCGATGTGGACCCACTCCGCGATCGGCGGGAGCAGGGCGTAGTGCAGCTTGGCCAAGGCGAGGAACAGCACGGCGAGCCCGAGCCGGCGCGCGAACGCGTCGCCGACGCGCAGGCCGCGCGCCGTCAGGCCGACGGCGGCCAGCGCGAGGCCGGCGGCAGCCGCGAGATGGAGCAGGAGCGCTACGAGCGGCTGGCTCAACATCGGCCGCGCGACGTCGAGGTCGATCGAGGGAATCGGCGTCTGGGCGAGCGCGAGCGCCACCGGGCCGGCGACGAGCGCGAGCGCCGCCACGGTTATCCCGGCCATCGACAGGACTGCGGTCCGCGGCGCTCGAACCCGCCGGTCCGACGCGAACGCCCCGACGGCGAGCAGCGCCGACCCGACGAGCGTCCCGGTGATGGCGATCACGGCGCGCGGACCTTCGCCGGGCATCACGGTCAGCATCGCCGTCAGCACTGCGAACGTCACGGCGATCAGCGCCAGGCCGGCCGCGATCACCAGCCGGTCGAGCCGAAGGCCGTCACGCCAGCCGCGCACCAGGATCGTCGTCGCCAGCAATCCGATCACGGCGACGCCGGTGTCGAGCGCCACGCGCAGCGACGGCGCCGGGTAGGCGGACTGCAGCGGCGGCACGACCGACACCGCGAGCATCGCGACGATCGCCGCGCCGGCGGCGGTCGCGAACGGCAGCCAGCGGCGGACCGGCTCGACGCGCCGGAGGACCGGACCGGTCAGATCGGTCCACGGGGCAGGACGTACTGCTGCGCTCAACGCGGAGGATCCGGTTGATTGATCCCGGTGGTCGCCTTGCTCACCCCTCAACTCCTATCGGACGCGGCTTTTGGCCCTCCGAAGATGCACGACGCTTGTGGCTCCGTGCACGGACGCGATGAGTTTCTACCGGACAGAAGGCTTAAGTCGCAAGGGTCTTCGGCACAACTTCGCAAGAATCGGGCGCCGCTACCCCTCGGCGGGCTCCTTCGGCGGCAGCACGGGACCGTCGTAGCCAGGCGGCAGGTTGGGCGCTCGGCGCTGGTCGACGACCGCGTTCAGCTCGGCGCCGAACAGGAGCGCCGAGTTCGTGAGCCACAACCAAATGAGCAGGATCACGACAGCGGTGAACGCGCCATAGGTCGCCGAATACGACGAGAAGCCGGAGACGTAGAGGAAGAAGCCGGCCGACGCCGCGATCCAGAGCGTCACCCCGACCACCGCTCCGGGGGTGATGTATTTCCAGTGCCTGATCTCGACGTTCGGCGCCGCGTAGTAGACGATCGCGTAGATCAGCATCGCCGAGAGCAGCGCCGCCGGCCACCGCGCGATCCGCCACACGGCCGCGAAGCTGTCGCCGAGGCCGATCAGCCCGAGGACGTCACCGGCGAGCCCGCCGCCGAGGAACAGGAGCACGCAGGTGATCAGCACGAGCAGCATCAGCACGAGCGTCCACATGAGGTTGTGCAGCTTGTGCTTGACGAACCCGCGGCCCTCCTGCACGCGCCAGATCTGGTTGAGCGCAGACCCGGCCGCACCGAAGGCGCCGGACGCGCCGTACAGCGCGGTCGCGAGGCCGAGCACCAGCGCGCCGAGTGCGGTGCTGCGCTCGCTCTGGGCGGATTGGAGCGCGCTCGTCACGGCATCGACGGTCTCCTTCGGTGCCCCGGCCGTCTTGAGATAGTCGGCCGCGTCGCGGATCAGGCTCTCCTGGCCGAAGACGCCGAGCACGGCGACGCCGAACAGCAGCGCCGGGAACAGCGACATCAGCGAGTAGTACGTCATCGCCGCCGCGCGCTGCGTCATCTCGTCGTTCTGGAAGCGCTGGAACGCGCGCTTGAAGTCCCCGGCCTCGATGACCGGTCCCGGGCGGTCGCCGGAGGCGACCGCCCGCCCGCCGCGGGCTCTGCGTCAGAGCCTGCCTCGGCCGCCGAATCGACTGCCGAGGCCGTAACCGCCAGTCGGGATGCCGGCCAGGAGCACGAGGATCGCCGCGATGATCGCCACGATGGAGGGAAGCCCGAGCGCGAGGCACAGCGCATAGACGAGGGCCGCCACAAGGACGGCTATGAGGATTCCGATCATGCCCACAACGTTCCCGGCGGGGGCGGCCGTCAATCCTAGGCGCAGGGTCAGGAGCGCTTGGGCAGGAGGGCGTGGCCGTCGAGCACCGACTGCGCCACCTCCAGGACCCGGCGCCCGCTGGCGCGCGAGTGGTCGCGCAGCAGCTCGAACGCGCCGCGCTCGTCGACCGAGTGGCGCTCCATGAGGATGCCCTTGGCGCGCTCGATCACGCCTCGTCGCTCGAGCGCGCCCTCGAGCTGGGCGACCTTCTCGTTCAGGCGCGCTGCCTCGCGGTAGCGGCGCACGGCGACCTCGATCGCGCCCTGGATCGACTCCGGGTCCATCGACTCGGCATAGGCGGAGATGCCGGCCTCGGCCGCGCGCGCCAGGAAGTCGACGTCGGCGTCGGGCAGCTGGGCGATCACCGGCCCCGAGGCGAACTCGACCGCCTCGGCGATCAGCGCCAGCGCGTGATCGTCGTCGTTGTGGACGACGACGATCGCCACCTGCGGGTCCTCCCGCGCGATCAGCTCGACCGCCTCCTGCACCGACACCGCGTAGGGCGTGACCTCGTGGCCGAGCCTGCTCGAGCACCTCGTGCAGCCCGCGCAGCGCCTCGTCGTTCTCGTCGGCGATCAGGACACGCAGGTGGGTTCGGAGATGTGCACGGATGGCGTGGAGGTCATCCGTGGCTACTACACTGGTCCGGCTGCGGCCCAGAGACCCGTCGCAGCCTCCTGGCGCCCCAAACCCCGGCGCACCAGCACCGCGAACGGGGAAGGGCGTGGAGGGAATCGATCATCGGGGCCAGGCACGAGGGCTCGGACGGAGCATACCCCTCCGCCACGTGGACCGCGATGGCCCGCACGTCGTGAGGATCGGCGGCTTCTCGAGCGCTATCACCGGCACGGCGACCCCGCGGCCCGGGAGGCGCTCGTGCAGCGGTTCCTACCGCTCGCGCGCCAGCTTGCCCGGCGTTACCAGCGTGGATGCAGAGCCGCTGGACGACCTCGTCCAGGTCGCCTCGCTGGGCCTCCTGAAGGCGATTGATCGCTTCGAGCCGGAGCGGCCGACCGCGTTCTCCTCGTTTGCGGTGCCGACGATCCTCGGTGAGCTCAAACGCCATTTCCGCGATAAGGGCTGGTCGGTCCGCGTCCCGCGCGATCTGCAGGAGATGGCCGTCCGTGTCGATCGCGAGGCGGAGGACCTCGCACGCGCGCTCGGGCGGGCGCCGACGACCGACTGAGATCGCCGAGCACATCGTCGATCACGCCCGAGCAGGTGCTCGAGGCGCGCGAGGCAGCCGGGGCATACCGTGCGATCTCGCTCGACCGCCCGCGCGACGACGACGAGGACGGCGACGGGATTCGGACTCGATGGGGATCGACGACCCGGGCTTCCGCATCGCCGAGCACGCTGCGACCGTCGAGCGCCTGATGGTCGTGCTCACCGAGCGCGAGCGCGAGGTGCTGCGGCTGCGCTTCGGCGAGGACCTCACGCAGTCGGAGATCGGGGAGCGCGTCGGCGTCTCGCAGATGCACGTCTCGCGCCTGATCCGGCAGGCGCTCGGAAGGCTGCGCGCCGAGGCCGAGGACGAGCGCGACGTGGCGTGACCGTCATTGCGGCGAGACGGGTACGATCGCCGCCATGGAGCACTGGGACGTGCGGACGCTCGACGTCGAGCCGCACCAGCCGCGGATCCTTCACTCCGCGCGCGGCGAGGCGCGTTCGATCGTCATCCACCTGCCGGCCGGCGAGTCGTTGCAGGAGCATCAGGTCCACGAGCGCGCGTATCTCGTGGTGATCGACGGCGAGGTCGAGATCGCCGACGGAGGCGAGCCGGTCGGCGGCGGTGCGGGACTCGTTGCGGTGTTCGATCCGCACGAGCGGCATGAGGTACGAGCCATCAAGCGACGCACGGTTGCTGCTCTTGCTGGCACCATGGCCGGGAGACGGCCATCCGGGCGCACGCGACTAGGGGAGGAGAGACCGAATGGCAGAGATCCAGTTCAAGGAGATCACCAAGCGGTATCCGGACGGCTTCGAGGCCGTCAAGGCCATCGACCTGGACATCAAAGACGGCGAGTTCATGATCCTCGTGGGGCCGTCGGGGTGTGGCAAGTCGACGGCGCTGCGGATGATCGCTGGGCTCGAGGACATCACCGAGGGTGACCTGATCATCGGTGGAGAGCGGGTCAACGACCTCGCTCCGCGCGACCGCGACATCGCGATGGTGTTCCAGAACTACGCGCTGTACCCGCACATGACGGTGCGCGAGAACATGGGCTTCGCGCTCAAGCTCGCCAAGACCGACAAGGGCGAGATCGACCGCAAGGTCAGCGAGGCGGCGAAGATCCTCGATCTCGAGCAGCATCTCGAGCGCAAGCCGGCGAACCTCTCCGGCGGCCAGCGCCAGCGTGTGGCGATGGGCCGCGCGATCGTGCGCGACCCGAAGGTGTTCCTGATGGACGAGCCGCTGTCGAATCTCGACGCCAAGCTGCGCGTGCAGATGCGCACCCAGGTCGCGCGGATCCAGCATCAGCTCGGGACCACGATGGTGTACGTCACGCACGACCAGACCGAGGCGATGACGCTCGGCGACCGTGTCGCGGTGATGCGCGCCGGCCTCATCCAGCAGGTCGACACGCCGGCGAACCTGTACGACAACCCGGAGAACCTGTTCGTGGCCGGGTTCATCGGCTCACCGTCGATGAACTTCCTGCCGGGACGGCTCGAGGGCGACGTCGTGAAGACGCCGATCGGCGATCTGACGCTGCCGGACCAGCTGCGGTCGGCGATGCAGCGGCGCGAAGCGGGCGCGCGCGATGTGATCGTCGGCGTTCGC
This sequence comes from uncultured Solirubrobacteraceae bacterium, assembly GCA_963806395.1. GTDB lineage: Bacteria > Actinomycetota > Thermoleophilia > Solirubrobacterales > Solirubrobacteraceae > DASSUW01. Next base: position 163,945 of record CAWDYI010000005.1, read on the forward strand.
CCGGAGCAGTTCGAGGACGCGGCGGTCGAGCAGGACGAGCATCCGGACCGGCACAAGTTCCTCGCCAAGGTCGACGTCGTCGAGTCGATGGGCTCGGAGCTGTACGTCTACTTCGACATCGACGCTCCCGAGGTCGACTCGGCCGAGCTGAGCGAGCTCGCGGCCGACTCCGGCATGGAGGACCTCCCCAGCCACGGCGACGGCCAGCAGATCGTCGCGCGCCTGTCGGCGGAGAGCAAGGCCAGCCCGGGCAGCGAGGTCGAGCTGTCGCTCGATCTCACCGCGCTCAAGCTGTTCGCGACGGACAACGGCCGCAGCCTGACCTCTGCAGGCGCACACGCCGTCTAGGAGCGGCGCTCGTCCTTCACCGTCCCCTGCGGCGCCGCCGCGGGGGACGGGTGCTAGGTCCCCTTGCGCCGTTGCTGCCGCGGCGGGATGCGGCGGCGCCACTTGTGCCGGCGCTCTGCGTGGCGCAGCTGGGCGAGCACGTCGTCGCTCCATTCGTGCGTGCGCAGCACGCGGTAGCGGTCGCTCGCGACCCGCAGGTAGGCGTCGGTCTCCGTCTCGCCCTCGGCGATCAGGTTGCCCGCCTTCAGGAGGTCGACCACGGGGTCGTACTCCTCGGCGAACCAGTGCCGCGCGACCTCGACGCGGTCCATGTAGGTGCCGCGGTTCTGCATCGCGCGGAATCCCCACGCCTCGACTGCCTCCGCCAGCACGCCGTAGTCCCACGGGTCCGAGACCTTGATCCGCTCGCGCGCCGCGGCCGGCAGCGGCACGCGCTCCCGGAACAGGCGCTCGTGGTCCTTCAGCGGAAGGTCCGAGACGAGCGTCTCCTGGGTCAGCGGAATCCGCGTCTCGACCTCGGTGACGTAGGCGTCGATGTCGGTGCGGCCGAGCGACTTGGCCACCGACACGCGGTGGTGGCCGTCACGCACGAAGTAGAGGTCGCCGATCTTGTACAGCGACACCGGCGGGAACGCCTCGCCGCGCCGCTGGGCCGCCGCGATCCGCTCCCAGCGGCTGCGCAGCCGCGCCGACGTCGGGCGCAGGCCGCGGTCGAAGTCGACGGCGCGGTCGACGCTCCCGACGATCGAGTCCAGCGCCACGACCTGCAGGCCGAGGTCGTGCTGGCCGGTGCGTCCGAGCGCCTCGACCACCTCTTCGAACGGCAGCATGAGCGCCACGTCGTCGGGCTCGCGCCGCAGTCTGCGACCGATGTCCGCGAGGAGTCGCGCCCGCCGGGCGCGCGTGAAGTCGGACTGGGCGTCTGAGCCGGGGAAGCCCGTGCTCACCCTCGGCGGCGCCTCACCCGCCCGCGCTGACGGCATCGCCGTCGAGCGCGTCGTCCAGCGACTTGACCAGCGTGAAGACGCCGTCGAGACCGGTGATCCGGAACGTCTTCACGATGGCCTCATTGTCGCAGACGACGACCAGCGAACCGCCGCGCAGCTTGAGGCGGCGGTGGGCCCCGATCAGCACGCCGAGGCTGGATGAGTCGATGAACGTCGTGCCGGTGAGGTCGACGATCACGTTGGAGCGGCCCGCGTCGATCGGGGCCGAGACGCGCTGCTTGAACTCGGGCGCGGTGAAGAGATCGATCTCCCCGGTCACCGCGACGACCTGCGTGTCGCCGTTCAGCCGGCGGTCCGTGATCTCGAATTCCATGGCCATGAGCCTGTCACGTCATTCCCGGCCCAGGCCGGTTCGAATCATCGGCCGTTGGTGTATGCGAGCCGCACGAGGAGGAACTCGGTCTCACCCTCGGGGCTGACGGACAGCTCGTCCGCGAGTTGCTCGATCACGTTGCCGACGCCCGGCACGGCGGCGTCCACGATCAGTGCCTGGCCGCCGCCCTGGCGCAGCGGCCCGATCCGCAGCAGGAGCGAGCGATCGCCCGGGTCGAGCGCCACGTTGATCTTGTCGTCGATGCTGTGCGCCGGCGCGCGCGCGGCGATCAGATCGGCGACCAGCACCGCGTCGTCGAGCCGGTCGAGCGGCAGGTCGGCGCGCGCGGCGAGCATGCCGACGACGCGGCGCAGGATTGGGCCCACGAGCGGGCCGGAGGCGATGGAGACCGTCGTCGCAGGCTCTGGGCCGGTCACACGACCCCCAGCCGCGGCCGGCAGCGGAACGACATCGCGAGGCGGCTGCCGTAGGTCGGCCTGCGCTCGAGCTCGACGGCGTCTGCGAGCGCCGCGATCAGCGGAAGCCCGAGGCCGGGGCCCGCGAGGTCAGGGCTCGGACCGATTCCGCGACCGGAGTCGCACACGATCAGGTCGAGCCGGTCGCCGTTCGGGCGGATCACGACGTCGATCGCGCCGGGCTCATCCTCGTCGTAGGCATGCCGCACGACGTTCGTGCAGGCCTCCGTGACGGCGAGGCGCATGTCCGCCACGACGTCGGCCGGAAGCTCGAGGGCCTCGGCGAAGGCTCCGAGCACGTGCCGGATCACGGCCACGTTCTCGGGCCGTGCGGGGAGTGTGAGACGCACGTCCGAGCTCACCGACGCCGGGCGCGGCCCAGGCGAGCCACCCCGCCGCGACCGAATCCGATGCTCCTGGATGCCCGACTTCTCTCGTGCGCGCCCACGGAAAGCGTGGGGAGAGTTTTCAGTGCCCATGATCGACTTGCTCTGCACTACCCCGCCGGAGGAACGCGGTAACAGCGCGCGTCTGGCAGGTCCCGAAGTGAACCTCGCTCCGCGCGGGGTCGGGAGCATGACAGAATCGACGGCGAGGAGCGACGGGGGAATGGACCACCGCGACGAGCCCAGCGAGGCGCCCAGCATCGACGCCCGGGGCATCAGGCCACCGGCCGCGTACTCGATCGCCGAGGGGCAGTCGAGCGAACGCGTGACGGTGCTCACTCTGCAGGGTGAGCTCGACATCGCCGCAGCACCGCTCATCCACTCGAGCGTGGACGAGGTGGTCGCCGGCCACGCCCTCGTGCTCGACCTCGCGGAGGTCACGTTCATCGACTCGGCGGTCTTGAAAGAGCTGTTGCGTGCGCGCGTAGAGCTCGCGGCGCGTGACGTGCGGTTCCTCCTCGCGGCCGTGCAGCCGCCGGTGCGGCGGCTGCTGGACCTCACGCGGACCGCCGAGCTGTTCGAGGAGGCGCCGGACGCCGAGGCGGCCGTCAAGCGGCTGTCCGGCTGAGGCCGACCGGGCGCGACGGCGGCGCAGCCGTCTCGCGGCTGTTGGCTCCCGCACACAGCCACTGGAAGGTGGCCTGCAGCATGTCGTTGCCGGCTGAGGCGGCCAGGACGGTCGCGACGGTGCGCCCGGTCGCCGGCGCGTGCATCCGTAGCGCAACGAGCCCGAGTGCGGTCCAGGCGCCGGTGCAGCGGGTGCAGGTGAGCAGCTCGCCGACGGCGTAGCGCAGGCGGCGGCCCTTCGGACGCCGCCGGTCAGCCCCCTCCTCCACGAACGGCTGCCGGAGCCAGCTCTCGACCTTCTCGTGGACGATCAGCTTGGAGAGCGCGAACGCGGCCGCCGCGAGCACCGGCACCTCCTCTCGCGGGACGGGCTCGCGCCCCCGCCCCGACACCGCCGTCGCGCCCAGGAGGGCGCCGTAGACGGTGCTCAGGACGGCGTAGTCGACCGCCTCGGTCGGCGTCTGCGTGACCGGCTTCAACGAAGCTCAGATCGGCCGCGGATTGGGGTCGGGCGGCAACGGTCCGGGCTCGGGCGTCGGCGACGGTGGGGCGGGCGGCGGTTCCGGCCGCGGAATGGGGGAGGGAGCAGTCACGCCACCTCGCTTACCCGGGCGAACGAGCCCTTAACGACCGAGACGCCCCGGAGGGCGCCTCGGCCTGATGAGGAGGAGGGTTCATCGCGCCCGCCGGAGAGTTGGAGGGCAGTCCTGCGACGCGACACGACTTTGATCCCCCCTGGACGCTTAATGCAAACCTAACACAGCGTCCACACCAAGTTGGCGCAGCGACGCTCAGCGAGAACGGTCGGCCAAGCGCTCGGATTGGGGTATGTCCCCGCGTCCGCTCTCCGCCTCGCCGCCGAGGCCGCCTTCGCCGCCCGCCGAGCCTCCGGCGCCCGTCCGGCCGCCCTCCTTGGCCTGCTCGCCTGAAAGCTGGTCGGTGTCGCCGAGCGGGGTCTGCTCGTCCGGCGCGACGATCGCTGCCTCGCTACCGGGCGTCCCACCGCCGTGGTCGCTGTCGGCGGCGGACTCGCTGCGCTGCCTACGCGTCGCGTTGAGCACGAAGAAGGTGACGCCGGCGGCGACGAGCAGGAGGACGAGGATGGCGACGGCGACATATCCCATGGGCTGGCCCTACCCAGGGCGGCGGCGGAGTGAAACGCCGGGCGCCGTTGGGTAGGCCGATCGGGTACCCCGAAACGAAGGGACCACCCGATGGCGGACAAGCTTCAAGGCAAGCGGATCGCGTTCCTCGTCGCCCCCGAAGGCGTCGAGCAGGTCGAGCTCACCGAGCCGTGGAAGGCGATCGAGAGCGAGGGCGGCACGCCCGAGCTGATCTCCCTCGAAGCGGGCGAGATCCAGGCCTTCAACCACCTCGACAAGGCGGATACGTTCCCGGTCGACCGCACCGTGGCGGACGCGAGCGCGTCGGACTACGACGGGCTCGTGCTGCCGGGCGGCGTGGCGAACCCGGACAGCCTGCGGATGGACGACGACGCGGTCGCATTCGCACGCGCGTTCTTCGACCAGGCCAAGCCGGTCGGCGTGATCTGCCACGGGCCGTGGACGCTGATCGAGGCCGACGTCCTGCGCGGCCGGACGATCACGTCGTGGCCGTCGGTGCAGACGGACATCCGCAACGCCGGCGGCACCTGGGTCGACGAGGAGGTCGTGGTCGACGAGGGCCTCGTGTCCTCGCGCAACCCCGGCGACCTTCCGGCCTTCTGCGCCAAGATCGTCGAGGAGTTCTGCGAGGGCAAGCACGAGGGCCAGCGCTCGAGCGTCGGCTCCGCTTCGTGAGTTCGTGACGGCGGCGATCCTGGACATCGACGGCACGCTCGTCGACACGAACTACCACCACGCGATCGCGTGGTACCGGGCGTTCCTCCAGAGCGACGTGACGCTGCCGCTGTGGCGGATCCACCGGCAGATCGGCATGGGCGGCGACCAGCTGGTCGCCGCCCTCACCGGCGACGAGTTCGAGGACTCCCACGGCGATGACGTGCGGGCGGCCGAGAAGGTGCTCTACATGGAGCTGATCGGCGAGGTGCGCCCGCTCGCAGGTGCCCGCGAGCTGATCGAGGACCTCAAACGCCGCGGTCACGCCGTGATCCTGGCCTCGTCGGCGAAGCCGGACGAGGTCGAGCACTACCTCGACCTGCTCGACGCGCGCGATCTGGCCGACGGCTGGACCCACTCCGGCGACGTCGAGCGCACGAAGCCGGAGCCCGACCTCGTCGAGAAGGCCGCCGAGAAGGCCGGCGGGGGCCCGGCCGTGATGGTCGGCGACTCGATCTGGGACTGCGAGGCGGCCAAGCGGGCGGGCGTCCCCGCGGTCGCTGTGCTCACCGGCGGGTTCAGCGAGGCCGAGTTGCGCGAGGCCGGGGCGGCGTGCGTGTTCGAGTCGGTCGCGGCGCTCGGCGACGGGATCGAGGCCACGCCGCTGGTGTGAACACTTCTGCGACCGGTAGCCTTGGTGGATCGCGCGGCCCGGATTCACAGCGCGAGCCAATCGCCTACCTATGAGCCCGACTTCCCCCGAGCGGCCGGTGGTGGCCGCCACTGAGGCGGAACCCGTCGGCCCGACCCGTGCCGAGGAGGATCGGCGACTGCTGATCCGCTACCACCGGCAGGGCGACCGAGCGGCCCGCGAGCAGCTGGTCGAGCGCCTGCTTCCGCTCGCGCGGCGGATGGCGCGCCGCTACCGGCGCTCCGACGAGCCGCTCGACGATCTCATCCAGGTCGCCACGCTCGGGCTGATAAAGGCAATTGACCGTTTCGATCCGTCGCGCGAAACCGCGTTCTCGTCATACGCGGTGCCCACGATGCTGGGGGAGCTGAAGCGGTACTTCCGCGACAACGGCTGGGCGGTGCACGTGCCGCGCGGGATGCAGGAGCGCGTGATGCAGGTCGACAACGCGGTCAAGGACCTCTCGCGCCGGCTGGGGCGTTCGCCCTCGGTCTCCGAGATCGGCGACCAGCTCGAGCTCTCACAGGAGCAGGTTCTGGAGGCGATGCAGGCGGCATCGGCCTACGACGCCGTCTCGCTCGACTCGTTCCGGTTCGGCGACGAGGGCGACGGCGAGACGTACGCCGAGTCGATCGGGGTCGAGGACGAGCGCTTCGAGATGGTGGAGTACGGAGCCACGATCGCCCCGACGCTCCAGGCGCTCCCGCCGCGCGACCGGATCGTGCTCCACCTGCGGTTCGTCGAGGACCTCACGCAGGCCGAGATCGCCGAGCGCGTGGGCGTCTCCCAGATGCACGTGTCGCGGCTGATCCGCCGCGCGCTCGAGCGCCTGCGGACCGTGGCCGAGCACGCAGGCTGAGCGCGGCGACGCTCGGCGCGCCAACTGCCCGCGCGCCGTTTCCTCCCTTCCCCGTTGGGTAGGCCAACGACATGAGCCTCACCGACAAGATCACAGGACGCATCAAGAAGGCCGCGGGCGACCTCACCGACGACGCATCGCTGCGTCGCGAGGGCCGCGACGAAGAGCGCAAGGGCGAGGCGAAGGACGAGCTCGCGCGTGCGCACGACAAGGCCGATCGCAAGGCGGAAGAGGTCTCGGACCTCGAGCGTCGCACTTGATGGAAAGCCCCGACCAGGCTGAGCAGGGGTATCCCGAGGAGGCGCCGCCAGGCGCCGATCCCGCGGGCGGTGGCGGGCGGCCCGACGACGAGCCGCCCGCCCAGGATGCCCCTGACAACGACGACGGCAAGGCAACGGGGAATCCGCACGATCACGACTGAGGGCACCGGGGTACCTAGGATCCCCAGATGCCTGCGGTCGAGGAGCAGATCGACGTACCGATCCCGGTCGCGATGGCCTACGGCGAGTGGACGCAGTTCGAGCGGTTCCCGCGTTTCATGGCGGGCATCGCGGAGGTGCGGCAGGTCGACGAGACGCACCTGCACTGGCGCGGGACGCTCGACGGCGTCGAGTGCGAGTGGGTCGCCGAGGTGACCGAGTTGCGGCCGCACGAGCGGATCGTCTGGCGCGCGACCGGCGGCTATGCCAATGCCGGCATCGTCACCTTCCTCCAGCTCGATCAGCAGACCACCCGGATCACGATGTCGGCGGACGTGGACGATCCCGACGCCCTCACGGCGATCGAGGAGCGCGTGCGGGGAGACCTGGAGCGGTTCCGGGAAATGGTCGCGCGCAGCGCGCTCTAGCTCGCCCGCAAGGCCAGCAGCGCGATGTCGTCGCGCGCCACCGGGAGCGATCCGGTCGCCGCGTCGAGCAAGCGGCTCACCGTCTCCTCGACCGGCACGCCGGCCGAAGCACGCGCTGCGGCCGCGAGCTCCTCGGGCTCCCACACGTGGTCCGGCGCTCCGGCCTCGGTCAGGCCGTCGGTGTACAGCAGGAGCGTGTCGCCGCTGCCCAGCTCAGCCGATCGGTCCTGGAGGTCGGGGTGTTCGACGAGGCCGAGCAGCGTCCCAGGCGTTCCGATCTCCTCGACGGACCCGTCCGCACGGACCACGAGCGGCAGCGGGTGGCCGCCGCAGGCGACCGAGACGCGCGGCGGCGAGCGACTGAGGTCCAGGTGCGCGCAGGCGATCGTGCAGAAGCGTCCCACGGCGTCGCCGGACTGCTGCTGGATCATCGCGTCGCTCAGCCAGCGCAGGATCGCGCTCGGTGAGCGCCGCCGCACGGCCGCGGCGCGGATCGTGTAGCGCGCGAGCGCCGTCACCGCGGCGGCCTCGGCGCCCTTGCCGCAGACGTCGCCGATCACCGCGTACCACTGGTCCTCGGCGGTGCTGAACACGTCGTAGAAGTCGCCGCCGACCTCGAGGCCCCTGCCCGCCGGCCGGTACGCGGCGGCGATCTCGATGCCGGGCAGCTCGGGCAGCACCGGAGGCAGCAAAGAGGACTGCAGCGTCGCCGAGATCGACGACGCGGTCTCGTACAGCCGCGCGTTCTCCACCGCGGCGGCGGCGCGCAGCGCCAGGTCCTCGGCGAGCGCGAGGTCGTGTTCGTCGAACCGCCGGCCCGACTCGGCCGAGGCGAACGTGATCACGCCGAGCACGCGGTCGCGCAGCGTCATCGGCGCCAGCATCGCGGATCGCAGGCCGACCGAGCGCAGGACCTCGAGGTGCTCCGGATCGCGCGCCGCCTGCTCGAGGATCTCGTCGGGGATCTCGCGATGCAGCTCCGACCGGCCGCTGCGCAGCACGCCGAACGCGCCCTGCTCCGCGCGCTGGTCCGGCGGGTAGCGCTCGTGCAACTCGGCCGCGAGCGCCACTCGCGCCGGATCCACGTGCGCGACCGCCACGCGCTCGAAGCCGTCTCCGGCAGCGAGGTCGACCGCGCACCAGTCGGCCACGGCCGGAACCGCGAGCCGTGCGACGGCGCGCAGCGTCTGCTGGTAGTCGAGCGAGCCCGCCAGCACGCGGCTGGCGTCGGCCAGGAAGCGGTGCCCGTGCTCGGCGCGCTTGATGTCCGTTATGTCTTCGATCACGTTGATCGCCAGCCGCACGACCCCGTCGCTGTCGAACACGGGTGTGGACTGGATGCGCGACCAGCGTTCCTCGGCGCTCTTCCAGTGGTGATAGCGAACGGTCAGCGGCGGCGGGTGCTCGCCGGCCAGCGCGCGCCGGCCGGGCAGCTGGTCGAGCGGGACCGGTGCCCCGTCCTCGGCCCAGAACTCGAACCGGCCGACGAGCTCTCGCGGCGACACGGCGAGCATCTCGTCGGCGCTCGCGAACCCGAGCAGCCGCACCGCGGCGGCGTTCACGTACACGAGGCCGCCGGCCGGGGACTGCGCCGTCACGGCGTCGGCCACGCCCTCGAGAATCGCCTTCAGGTCGTCGCGCGTCGCCGCGGGCTCGGCCACGGCGCGCAGTCTATGCGAGGCCTTCCGCCTCGTACTCGCGCAGGTAACCCTCGAACAGGCGCCGGTGGCCCTCCTCGTCGTGGAGGATCGTGATCACCATGTCCTGCGTCACCCAGTCGACGCCGTCGCTGACCTCGATGATGCGGTTGTAGTGCTCGATCGCGCCGGTCTCGGCCTCGATCACGCCCTTGATGACGTGGACGATGTCGGTCTGGTGCTCAGGCGGCTGCAGGTAGTTCTGCTCGGCGGTGAACTCGAGCGATCCGGGGACGACGCCGTACAGCTCCTTGATCCGCGCGGCGAACTGCTGAGCGTGGCCGAGCTCCTCCTGGACGTCCTCCTGGAGCGACTCGACGATCTCCTGCGCGCGGACGCCGTCCGGGTTGATCGAGTTGGCGATGTAGCTCATCACCGTCTCGATCTCCATCCAGTACGCCTTCTTCAGCAGCTCGATCAGCTCTTCGCGCCGCGCGGTCTTGTCGTCGGACAGGATGCCCTCTGAGCTCGAGCGAACACTGGCCATGACGGGTCTCTCTCCTTGGAGTCGGGGTATCGGTACTTAGGACCGCATACAACCGGATCAATGTGGGCCGAGCGCCTCGCGCAGCCGATCCATCGCAGCGATCAGTTGATCGGGGTCCACATCCTCGCTGTCGCGCGCGAACCGCCGCGACGGGCGCAGCACGTCCTGCCCGCGCAGCTCTGCCGCCGTCGGCCGGCGGGTGAGCGTCTGCGCGTCGGGCGGATCGCCCCGCAGCAGCCACGAGCCGTCCGGGCGGCGGATCAGCTCCTCGCGCTCGGCGAGCTCGCTGAGCGCCGTCGACACGGTCGGCCGGCGGGCGCCGACGAGCTGGCCGAGGATCCGGTGGGTCAGCGCCAACGGCACGACCACGCCGTCGCCGGAGACGCGGCCCCAACGCTCGGCGAGGTGCCAGAACAGCGCCTTCAGCCGGCGGTCGACGCGCGTGAGCTGCGAGATCGCCTGCGTGGTCGCCAGGCGCAACGACCGCTCGCCGAGCCGGTCGAACAGCGCGGCGGTGATCTCCGGGTAGCGCGCGGCCTCGGCCGCGAACCGGCGGTCGAGCACCGCCAGCGTGACGGAGGAGAGCACGGACCAGACGGCCTGGACGGGCAGCAGGCCTGCGGAGCTGGAGCTCTGCCACGGCCGCACGAGGTCGCCCGGGCCAAGAAGCTCGGCGCTCACGTGGTCGGCGACGACGAGCTCGCGGGCGAGCACGCCGTCGAGCACCAGCAGGCCGACGTGATCGGCGCTTGCTCCGGACAGGCGCGTGACGTCCCACGGGCCCACTGCCAGCCGGTGGGTGCGCACGACCAGCTCGCGCTCGGCCTCCGCCCGGCGGTTCGCGCTCAGCAGAGCGCCGAGCTCCGGGTCTGCCTCGAGCAGCCGGATCGCCTCCGATGTTCTCGCTATCCGTGGATTCCCGCCAGACACATCAATCGCCTACCCGGCGGCGTCGGATTCCAGACACCGCCGGGCGGCTCTCCACCGTCAATCGACGAACCCGGCGCGATCGACCTTGCGGTGGTAGCGCTCGCCGGCCTTGCCGCCGGCCATCGCGGCCACCAGCGTTCCGGCGAGCACGACGGCGAGCGCGATCGCGCCACCGGTCGCGAGCTCTGCGTCACCGACCGGCAGGGCCGGCAGGTTGAGCTGGTCGAGGACGTTGTACTCGGCGCCCAGGAGCGCGCCCGCTGCGGCGAGCACCACGGTCACGACCAGGCCGATCAGCCACGCGCCGATGCCCTGCCGGGCGCCGTCGAAGCGCGACATCCGGCCGGCGACGTAGCCGCCGCCGAAGTAGGACAGCGCGAGCGCGCCAAGCAGCGCGATCGCTCCTCCGAGCCCGATCTCCCTCGAATCGCCGATGCTGTCGTCGGTGGGCAGGTCGGTGAGGCCGACCGCGGCGCCCGCGGCGGCGAGCAGCCCGACGAGCAGCGCGCCCAGTCCGATGGCCACCAGCCAGCCGAAGAAGGCGGCGCCCCAGTTGATTCCCCCGAACTCCTCGCGCTGGCGCGCTCGCACGGCATGCATGCGCTCGCGCGGATCGGCGGTCGCCGACCCGTTAGGGTGCGCTGCGGGACGGTCGGCCACGGCGGTTGCGCCTTGATCGTCGTTGCGCTTGAAGCGGTCGAGCATTCGGTCTCCCCGTCCGATGATGTTCTTGACCCGACTGTTCCCGCGCTGACCGTGGGGCCAAACGCCCCGACTTGCGGTGCGCTCGGTTTAGTCGCATAGGTATACGGAGACGAACACCCCTTGACGATGAGCTCGGCACAAAACGCGTTCAGCGGCGCTCTCGCTGCGCTGATCGACCGCGGCGAAGACGGCGGCTGCTTGGAGCTCAGTGAGGTTGACGAGTTCGTACAGGCGCTCGACCTCGAGGAAGCGGACCTCACGAAGCTGTACGAGCAGCTCGAAGCCCGCGGGATCACCGTGCGCGATGACTGCGGTCGCGAGTCCGCCCCCGTCGCCCCGGTCGACGACGCCGTGCTGGCGCACGTCACGACCGACACGCTCCAGCTGTTCCTGAACGAGATCGGCCGCCACCGGCTTCTGATGCCGGAGGAGGAGATCGAGCTGGCGCGCCGGATCGAGCGCGGCGACCTCGAGGCCAAGGAGCGCATGATCAACGCGAACCTTCGCCTGGTCGTCTCGATCGCCAAGAAGTACCAGGGCTCCGAGCTGACGCTGCTCGACCTCATCCAGGAGGGGATCCTCGGGCTGATCCGCGCCGTCGAGAAGTTCGACTGGAGGCGCGGCTACCGCTTCTCGACGTACGCGACCTGGTGGATCCGCCAGGCGGTGGAGCGCGGGATGGACGCGAAGGCCCGCACGATCAAGCTGCCGATCAATCTGGTGCGCACGCAGCGGAAAGTCGCGCGTGCGGAGAACGCCCTGTCGACCAAGCTCGACCGTCAGCCGACGGACTCAGAGGTCGCCGCCGAGGCGCAGATCTCGGTCGACGACCTGCACGCGATGCGCGACGCCGCACGCACCGTGACCTCGCTCGACCGCCCGCTGGGCGAGAACGACGACGCGTCGTTCGGCGACCTCCTGCCCTCCGACGGACCGGGGCCCGAGGACGAGGTGCACATCTCGCTGCGCGAGCAGGCGCTGCGCCACGCGCTCGACGAACTGCCCGAGCGCGAGCGGACGGTCGTCGCCCTGCGCTACGGCATCGACGGCGGAGAGCCGACCCCGCTGCGGGAGATCGGCCGCCGCCTGGGCATCACGCCCGAGCGCGTGCGCCAGATCGAGTCGAAGGCGCTCGGCCGGCTCGGCCGGATGCGCGAGCTGGACGCACTCCGCCAGGCTGCCTGACCGCGTCCACGCCGGTGCTGCCCGACAACCGACGCCTCGCCGCCGCGCTTGCGGCGGCCGGCGATCGGGACAGCGCCTCCGCGCACCGGGAGGTGCTTGACGCGATCCTCGAGGGAACACTGATCGTCGCGCTCGGTCCGGGCAGTTCGAGCGACGCCCCGGTCGTCGCCGCATCCCGCGTACCCGGAGGTGCGTTATGCGCGATGGCCTTCAGTGGTCCGGAAACGCTCGCCATGTGGGGAGCGACGAACCGCGCCGCAAGTGGATCCGGACGGGCGATGGCCGCGCTGATCCGCGACCAGGGCCTGGCTGCGGCCGCGATCGACGCGGCGGGCCCCGTCGCCGTGGTGCTCGAGCACGCGGAGCTGCGCGCGCTCGCGTCGGGTGTGACCGCAGACGACGTCGCCATGGGCGGTGCGGCACCTACCGCGGGCCGCCCGGCGCCGCTGCGGCTGCACGCACCCGATCCGCCGCTCGAGCCCGCGGTCGCCGCCGCGCTGGCCGGAGCGCTGGCCGGCCATCCGGTCGTGTCGGCCGCCTACCTGTTCGAGGGCCCGGCGGTCGGAGACCGCCGGCACCTCGTCGTCGGGCTCGACCTCCCGGAGCCGCGCGACCCCGTCGCGCTCGCCGCCGCCGTGGATGCCGTCGACGCCGCGGTCGCCCCGCTCGTGGCGCCGGCGGCGGGCGTCGACTACACCGTCATCGAGCGCGACGCGGTGTTCGACGCGCTGCGCGATGCCGTTCCCGCGGCCTACGAGCGGCGGTAGCTACGGATCAGCCGGTCGCAGCCGCGACGATCTCGTCAGGCGTGATGCCCGGTCTCAGCGGCACCACGACCTCATACGCCTGGTCGTAGAAGGAGAGCTCCTGATCGGCGGGGACCTGCTCCCGGAGCCAGGCCGCAACCTCAGCGGCCGGTGCGACGTCGCCGTCGAACCACGCAGCTTTGCGGCTCTTGGCGAGATAGCCCCCGACCTGCGAGTCGTCGCCGACGGGCACGATGAACTCGATGGTCCGGGTGCTCCGGTCGCAGGGCTCGACGATCGCTTCGGGCCAGCGCTCCTGCAGGCGCCGGGCGAAGTCGTCCGGATCCATCTGCCGATCGGTTTCCGCGGTCGGGGACACGGCCCAGTCGCTCACGCCGCGTCGACGCCTTCGACGATCTCCGTCGGTTCGATGCCCTCCGTGAGCGGAACGTCGAAGTTGTAGCCCTGGTCCCAGAAGATCAGCTCCTGATCCTGGGGCACGACGCTGCGGACCCAGGCCGCGACCTCGGCGGCTTCGGGGACGTCGCCGTCGAGTCCGATCACCTGTCCGTCGCGACTGAGGTTCCCCTCCACATGCCGGCCATCGCCGAGCTCCACGCGGAAGTCGAGTGCGGACAGGAAATCGGGATCGTCGAACGTCGTGACCTGGGCGTCGGGCCAGCGCTCGCCCAGCAGGCGCACGAACTCGTCGGGGTCGAAGCGCCAATCGGTGTCGCTCGAGGGAGAGACGAGGAGATCGCTCACGGCGCGTCTCCTCTCACCACGACACGCCCGACGACGTCGTACTCGCGGAGCAGGTCCTCGAAGTACGGGACCGCACGGATGTCGTTGGTGACGATCTCAAGACCGCGGACCGGTGTATCCGGGCTCTCGATTATCGCGCGATAGCGCTGCAGCTCGCTCGCGATCGCGAGCCGGTTCTTCTCGCGGATGAAGTCGGGCACGGCGGAATCGGGCACGAATGGGCTGCGGTCGCGGGAGCCGACGTGCTTCGCGTCCAGCGCGGCTGCGTCGATCTCGCGGAACCCATCGGCGTTGATCTTCACGTCGCCGGCGCGCATCTCGTAGTTCAACGGGCCGGTGTGCTCGATCTCGTAGCGGTTCGCCGGGGTGCGCGTCGGCGTGTCCAGAGTCGGCAGAGAATCACGCCACTCGCGGGCGGCGAGCTGCTGCTCCGGTGTCAGGGCCGGAAGGTCGTCGAGGCTGCGTGTGACGCGCGTGACGTCAGAGACGTCGTCGGCGACGTTCACGACCTTCGACGTCGTGCTCGCGGCCTTGGTCGCCGCGCTGCCGCCGCCGGTGAGGATCGCGAGCGCGACGTCGGGCGCGGCCTGACCGGCCATCCGGCCCGGCTCGCCGTTCTCGACGTGGTTCCAGCCGACGACGGTCTTGAACGTCTCGCCCTTGTTGTCCCACGCGTAGGACATGCCGTCGGCCAGCTGTTGCTGCTGCTGCCGGTGGCCGCGCGGGTCGATCATCCCGTACTGCGGCGCCAGCCGGACGAGCATCGGAGCGGCCTCGACGAGACCGACGCCCCAGTCGCCCACCCCCTGGGCGAAGTCGATCGAGAACTTCGGCGACATCGGGCTCCAGTCCCACGCGTGCTCCGCGGCTCCCTGGAGCGGACCGGGCAGGTGGCCGGCGAGCGAGCTGAACGCGCCGTCCACGTCCTCCTGCCGGTCGTCGATCCACGAGTTGGCCGAGTCATAGCCGTCCTTCGCGGCGCCCGGGGCGCTCTTGACGGCGTTCCACGCCCCGGAGGCGGCCGACGCGAGCCATCCCTTGTCCTCGCCGTCTGACCCTTCGCCCTCGGCGGGCTGCGGTGGTGGCGGCGGCTGCGGCGCCATGCCGGCGACGTCGGCGAACACGCCCGCGGCCACGAGCGCCGCCGCCTCGGCGTCCGCACGTGCGGCGAGCGCAACCGCCCGCTGGCCCGAAGCCTCGTCGTGGAGCTGCCCGATCAGGGCGACGGGCGCCGGTTCTTCCTCGATCAGCGCCCGCTCGCCGAGGCCCTGGGCAGCCGCGTCCGCCTCGGCTGCGGCAACCAGCGCGGCCGCGGCCTTCTCCTGCGCGGCCTCGATCTCGTCGGCGAGCTGGCGCAATGCCATTGCGGCGATCCGGAAGCCGCTGGATCCGCGCTCGAGGTTGGTCGCGAGCGCGTCACAGAGGGCGGCGCAGGCGACGCTCGCGACGCCGCTCCACCCGCCGGCGCTCGCGCTCGACAGATCGCCGGCGAGCCCGTCCAGGTGCCCAGAGGCGCCGCCGAAGGTCGCAGAGGCGCCACGGAGCGCGCCCGGATCGCCCGGGACGCCGGAGCTGCCGGCCGTGGCGCCCATCGGTCAGTCGCCGATCCCGAGCGCCGGCATGACCGTGCCGTCGACGAGCTCGTACAGCGCCGCCGCCGCGGTCACGGCTCCGCCCGCTGCGCCGATCGACGCGGCGGACCGGCCGAGGGCGTCCGACCACTGGTCGCACATATCCTCGAACGCGGCTGCGGCCTCCGGCGAGCCGGTCGCGGCCCCGGTGCCCCGCACGGAGCCCATGAGCACGCCACGGGTCGCCGACACGTCGCCGTCCAGCGCGTGCAGCGTGGAGCCGAGACCGCGGAGCTCCTCGGGTACGACGGAGATGCGCACGAGGGCGCTCTTGGTTGGCTACCGCCCGAAGGAGGCGGCGATGCCCTGCTCGGTGTCCTGGTAGTTGGCGCCGGCCTGCTGGGTGAGCTGGCTGATGCCGTGCAGTGCTTCCTGGATGCCGCGGCTGGAGCGCTGCCATTCGGCCCACAGCTCCTGGAATCGCGCCTGGGCGACGCCCTGCCATTCGCTCTGCAGCGGCGCGACCTGGCCGGCGAGCTGTGACAGCGTCGATTCGATGTTGGCGGCGCCTGCGTTGAGCTGGCTGGCAGTCGACTGCAGCTGCTCAGGGGTAACGGCAATGTTGGGCATGCGAACGGCCTCCGTCGTCGCGGTGCTTGAGTCGCGCTGGAAAGTAGCGGCTACCCGCTGAAGTTCAATCCCTCCCGGCTTTTTCGGCCAGGCGCCGGCGCAGGGCCTTCTGGGCGGTGCGGGCCTTGCGGCTGGCTTCGGCGCGCGCCCGCGCATCGCGCCGGGCCTCGATCCGCTCGCGCTCGCGCTCGAGCTTGACGAGCCCGGCGTAGCGGTCGGCGGGCAGCCGTCCGTCTTCCACCGCCGCTGCCACCGCGCATCCGGGCTCGCCCGCGTGGCGGCAGTCGGTGAACCGGCACCGGCGGGCGAGCGTCGCCACGTCGGAGAACGCGGTCTCGAGCCCTCCGGCCTGCTCCCACACGCGCGGGAGGCGCAGCCCCGGTGTGTCGATCACAAGGGCGCCCGACGCCAGCGGCACGAGCTCGCGGTGCGATGTGGCGTGGCGGCCGCGGTCGTCGCTCTCGCGGATCGGCGCGGTGCGCCGTGGCGGGCCGCCGGTCAGCGCGTTGAGCAGCGTCGTCTTCCCGACGCCCGACGAGCCGAGCAGGACCGTCGTGACGCCCGGACGCAGCCAGCCTGCGAGCGCTTCGAGCCCGGTTCCGGCGTGCACGCTGAGCGCCAGCACCGGCACCGTGGCGCCGAGCGCGAGCCGCACGTCGGCGACGCGCGCGGGCGGGTCCGGGTCGAGGTCGGCCTTGGAGAGCACCACGACGGCGTCGGCACGGGCGTCGGCGGCGAGCGTCAGCATCCGTTCGAGCCGGCGCACGCTGAGGTCGCGGTTGAGCGACCCGAGCACGAGCGCGATGTCGACGTTCGCGGCCAGCACCTGCGCCTCCGACTTCCCGTCGGCGGCGGCCCGCGCGATGCCGCCGCGGCGCGGCAGCACGGCGTGCACGATGCCGCCCGCCGGATCGACGGCGACCCAGTCGCCCACCGCGGGCAGGTCGACGGGCGAGCCGGCCTCGTGGCGCAGGCGGCCGGCGAGCGATGCGGCGATCGGCCCGTCGGCGGCGAGCAGGTCGAGCCGGCCGCGGTGCGCGGCGGCCACGCGCGCGGGGACGAGGTCCTCGCGTTCGAGCGCCGCGAACTCGGCGGCGCGGTCTGTGTTCCACCCGAGGGCGGTAAGAGAGTTCAACTGAGGGCTCCTGGCGAATGGACGCGCGGGCGCGCGCCCGGGGTCATCGGGACGCGGAGAGCGGACCAGCGAGGCAGCCAGTCCGCCTCAGGAGGCGGGAGCGTTCAGATGTAGGTCGCGAGACGGCAGAGGCACTCGCACGAAGCGTAGCGCGTCAACCGCCGGCTGGGGCGCCGTGCGACGGCGCCTCCGGGTCCCAGCGGCCGTCGATGCCGATCGTGCCGGTCACCGGGTTCGCGTCGGCCGGGTCGCTGTCGCGCGAGTACGAGAACGTCATTCGCACCTCGGTGCCGCGCCCCGCGCTGCCGCGCAGCTCGAACGCGTCCGACAGCGCGGCGATCAGCGGCAGCCCGAGACCGAGCGCCGGCGGCTCGGAGCGCGCCGGCCGCGGCTGGATGCCGCTGCCGTGGTCGCGCACCACGATCGTCAGGCCCTCCTCGGACGCGAGCATCTCGACCTCGAGCATCCCGCTGTCGGCGTCGTAGGCATGCACCACCACGTTCGTGCAGGCCTCGGTGACCGCCATCTTCATGTCCGCCAGTACCGACGCCTCGAAGTCCAGCGCGTCCGCCATCCCCGCGAGTGCCTGCCGCACCACGCCCACGCCCTCGGGGCGCGCCGGCATGGTCAGAAGCACTTCCGGGCTGCCGGTCATTCGATCGCGCCGTTCGTCCTCGCGGCTTCGATGGCCTCGTCGCGCCGGCGCAGCACGGGCAGCACGGGAACGAGCCCGGTGATGTCCAGGATCCGCTGCACGCCCGGCTCGACGGTCTCACCGACGCAGACGACGAATCCCTGGCGCGCCTCGAGCGCACGGCGGCGCGCATCGAGCAACGCACCGAGGACGGACGAGTCGACGAACGTGGCGGCCGTCAGGTCCACGACGATCCCGCCGCCGCGGTCCAGGGCCTCCTCCAGCCGCTCGCGCAGCGTGGGGGCGGTGTAGATGTCGTGCTCTCCTTCGACGACGACCACCACGACGTCCCCCGCGGAGTCATCGAGCACGATGGGATTGGCATCCATACGGGCATGCAAGATACCCGGAAGCCCGGCCGCCTAACTCCGACGCACGGATACCCGCAATCCAATGGCCCGCAACCTCGATCGATATCGCGCCAAGCGTGATTTCTCCGCCACTCCGGAGCCGTCCGGCGGCGACGAGACGCCCGAGGAGCGCACCGCGAGGTTCGTCGTCCAGGAGCACCATGCGCGGTCGCTGCACTGGGACCTGCGGCTGGAGCGGGACGGTGCACTGGCGTCGTGGGCGGTGCCGAAGGGCATCCCGCCGGACCCGCGCAAGAACCACCTCGCCGTGCGGACGGAGGATCACCCGCTCGAGTACCTGGACTTCCACGGCGAGATCCCGGCCGGTTCCTACGGCGCCGGCACGATGACGATCTGGGATCGCGGGACGTACGAGACGCACAAGTGGCGCGAGAGCGAGGTGATGATCACCTTCCACGGCGAGCGTCTGCACGGCCGCTACGTGCTGTTCCGGACCGGCGGGACGAACTGGATGATCCACCGGATGGATCCGCCCCAGGATCCCGACCGGGAGCCGATGCCGGAGCGGATCGAGCCGATGCTCGCCCGCATCGGCACGCTGCCGCGCGACGACGATCGCTGGGCGTACGAGATCAAGTGGGACGGCGTGCGGGCGATCGGCTACGCCGACGGCGGGCGGCTGCGCCTTGCGAGCCGCAACGGGCGCGACATCACGCCGCGGTATCCGGAGCTGCGAGAGCTGGGGCGGGCGCTGGCGGGCCGCCAGGCGGTGCTCGACGGCGAGGTGGTCGCGTTCGACGAGGAGGGGAGGCCGAGCTTCCAGCGCCTCCAGGGGCGCATGCACCTGACCTCCGAGCACGCCGTCCGGCGGCTCTCGCAGAGCAACCCGGTCGCGTACATGATCTTCGACCTGGTGTGGCTCGACGGCCGCTCGCTGATGGACCTGCCGTACACCGAGCGCCGCGAGCAGCTGCTCGAGCTCGGCCTCCAGGGGCCGACGTGGCAGACGCCCGCCAGCCACGTCGGCGACGGCGCGGCGCTGCTCGACGCCTCTCGCGCCCGCGGGCTGGAGGGCATCATCGCCAAGCGGCTGGACTCCACGTACATGCCGGGACGGCGCTCGACGGCGTGGGTGAAGGTCAAGAACGTCCGGCGCACCGACGTCGTGGTCGGCGGCTGGCTGCCGGGTGAGGGCAAGCGCGGAGGGCGGCTCGGCGCGCTCGTCATCGGCTACTACCAGGACGGCGCGCTGAGCTACGCAGGCCGTGTCGGGACCGGCTTCGACGAGGCCGAGCTCAACCGGCTCGGCGCGCTGCTCGAGCCGCTGGCGCGCGAGACCAGCCCGTTCGAGGGCCGCCAGCCGCCGCGCGAGACGCACTTCGTCGAGCCGCAGCTGGTCGCCGCCGTCGACTACGGCGAGTGGACCAACGCGCGGACGCTGCGCCACCCCGTGTACAAGGGCCTGCGCGACGACGTCGAGCCCGAGACGGTCGTCTTCGACGATTCATCCTGACCCGGCTCGCGCCGAGTTTGCGCGGCGGCGCGTGTGGAGAGAGGAACCGGACATGGCTTTGAACCGACAGCTCGCGGGCGCCGATGTGTTCCCGGTCGGCCTCGGCGGCATGCCGATGTCGCTCTCCGGCCGCCCGCCGGAGGAGCGGTCCGATCCGCACGATCCACGCGGCGCTCGACGCCGGCGTGAACCTGATCGACACCGCGGACTCGTACTGCGTCGACGAGGACGACGTCGGCCACAACGAGCGCCTGATCGCGAAGGCGCTGCGGGGGCGCCGCGACGGCGTGATCGTCGCCACCAAGGGGGGCCACACGCGCCCCGGCGGCGCGTGGGAGCTCGACGGCAGCCGCGAGCACCTGCGGGCGGCGTGCGAGGCGTCGCTGCGCGCGCTCGAGACCGACCGGATCGACCTCTACCAGTTCCACCGCCCCGATCCCGACGTGCCGTACGAGGAGTCGATCGGTGCGATCAAGGAGCTGCAGGACGAGGGCAAGGTGCGGTGGGTCGGGATCTCGAACGCGTCGGTCGAGCGGATCGACCTGGCGTGCTCGATCGTCGACGTCGTGTCGGTCCAGAACCAGCTGTCGCTCGAGTACACGTCGCCGCTGGCGAAGGGCGAGGTCGCGGCGTGCGAGGAGCGCGGGATCGTGTTCATCCCTTGGTCGCCGCTGGGCGGGATCAGGCAGGCGGCCGACGCAGCGGCCACGCACAACCCGGTGCGGGCGGCGGCGGATGCCCACGGCGTGTCGCCACAGCAGGTCGCGATCGCCTGGCTGCTCTCGCTCAGCCCGGTCGTGATCCCGATCCCCGGCGCGAGCCGCCCGGAGTCGATCGAGGACTCCGTGCAGGCCGCCGATCTGGAGCTGACGGCGGACGAGCTGGCGGCGATCGGATGAGGACCGAGATCGTCATCACGCCGTACCGCGACGGTCCGCTCCTGGTGCGCGGGCCGGTGCGGCTGGTCGACCAGGAGGGCGAGGAGATCGCCGTCGACCGCGACACGATCGCTCTGTGCCGCTGCGGCAAGTCGCGGCTGCGGCCGTTCTGCGACGGGACGCACAAGCTCGTGCGCTTCCGCGCGCCGAGCGGCGCCGAGAGTGGGCGCGAGCCAGGCTGACCGCGGTGGCGGCGGTCGCCTGACCCGCCGCCGCGCCAGGTAGGCTGCCGCCGTGAAAATCTCCCGCCTGCTCGCCACGCTCGCCCTGCTCGCCACGCTCGCGCTCAGCGCCTGCGGCGAGGACGACGAAGCCCCCACCAACGAGGCCGCATCCACGCCCGCCGCCCCGTCGTGCGACAAGGCGGATCTCGAGCTCAAGACGGCCGGCCAGCTCACCGTCGGCACCGACAAGCCGGCGTTCCCGCCGTACTTCGAGGACGACGACCCGACCAACGGGAACGGCTTCGAGAGCGCGGTCGCCTACGGCGTCGCGGGCGAGCTCGGGTTCGAGGAGAGCGAGGTCAAGTGGACGGTCGTGCCGTTCAACGCCTCCTACAAGCCGGGCTCGAAGGACTTCGACTTCGACATCAACCAGATCTCGATCACGCCGCAGCGCGCCCGCGCGGTCGACTTCTCGGAGCCGTACTACACGTCGACGCAGGCGGTGATCGCGCAGAAGAAGTCCCCGGCCGCCGGCGCCACGAGCCTCGCCGACCTGGCAGACGCGCAGATCGGCGTCCAGATCGGCACCACGAGCCTCGACGCGGTGAGCGCCTCGATCAAGCCGACCCAGCAGCCGAAGGTGTTCGACGACTCGAACGCCGTCGTGACCGCGCTCAAGCAGGGCCAGGTCGACGCCGCGGTGGTCGACCTGCCGACCGCGCTCTACCTCACCGCCGCTGAGATCCCGAGCGCCAAGGTCGTCGGGCAGTTCGAGGCGCCCGGCGGGGACGAGTGGGGCATGCTGCTGGAGAAGGACTCCCCGCTGACCGCCTGCGTGAACGAAGCGCTCGCCAAGCTCGAGTCGGAGGGTGGGCTGGACCAGATCACGCAGCAGTGGATGGGCGACTCGGCCGCGCCTGAACTCAACTGAGCGTGGTCGAGGCCGGAGTCAGCCGGCGCGCGATCCGGGCCACGGCCCGGCGCCGGCGCTCGCAGCGCGGCGCCGCCGTGGCCGCGGTGTCGACGGTGGTGGTGATCGGCGGCCTGATCGCGCTCGTCGTCACCAGCCCCGGCTGGCCGACGGTGAAGGAGACGTTCCTCTCGTGGCCGGTCTTCAAGGCCTCGTTCCCCGACGTGCTGTCGGCGTTCTGGCTCGACGTGAAGCTGTTCATCGTCGTCGAGCTCGTCGTGCTCGTGCTCGGGCTGGTGATCGCGCTCACCCGCGTCTCGCGCCCGCCCGCGCTGTTCCCGCTACGGCTGCTCGCCGTGGTGTACACCGACGTGCTGCGCGGCGTCCCGACGATCCTGCTCGTGTTCCTGGTCGGGTTCGGCCTGCCCGCGCTGGACCTCGCGGGTGTGCCGGACGACCCCGTGATCCTCGGAGGCGCGGCGCTCGCGCTGTCGTACTCGGCGTACGTGGCGGAGGTGTACCGGGCCGGGATCCGGTCCGTGCATCCGAGCCAGCGCGCCGCCGCGCTCGCGATCGGGCTGACCGAGACCCAGGCGCTCCGCCACGTGATCCTGCCGCAGGCGGTCCGGCGCGTGATCCCGCCGCTGCTGAACGACTTCGTGGCGCTCCAGAAGGACGTGGCGCTGGTCTCGATCCTCGGACCGCTGGAGGCGTTCCGGGTGGCGCAGATCTACGCGTCGTCGAACTTCAACTACACGCCGCTGCTGGCGGCCGCCTTCCTCTACCTGTGCGTGACCGTGCCGCTCGCCCGGATCGTGGACCGGATGCAGGAGCCGCAGCCGTGACCGCCGTGCTGGAGGTCCGCGGCGTCACGAAGGCGTACGGCGACACCGAGGTGCTGCGCGGGATCGACCTGAACGTGAACGAGCACGAGGCCGTCGCGCTGATCGGCGGCTCGGGCTCGGGCAAGTCGACGCTGCTGCGCTGCGTCGACCTGCTGGAGGAGATCGACGACGGCGACGTCCTGCTCGACGGCGAGGTGATCACCGACCCGAGCGTCGATCCGATCGCGGTGCGCCGCCGGCTCGGGATGGTGTTCCAGGCCTACAACCTGTTCCCCCACATGACCGTGCTGGAGAACGTCGTGCTCGGGCCGGTGCGTGCGCACGGGGCGGCGAGCGAGCAGGCGCGCGACCGCGCGCGCGAATTGCTGGCGCGGTTCGGGCTCGCGGGCCGCGAGGACGAGCGTCCGGAGCGATTGTCGGGCGGTCAGCAGCAGCGCGTGGCGATCGTGCGGGCGCTCGCGACGGACCCGCGCGCGCTGCTGCTCGACGAGGTCACGAGCGCGCTCGACCCCGAGTTGGTCGGCGAGGTGCTGGGCGTGATCCGCGATCTGAAGGCGGACGGCATGACGATGATCATCGCCACGCACGAGATGGGGTTCGCGCGCGATTTCGCCGACGAGGTGTGCTTCCTGCACGACGGCCGCGTACTCGAGCGAGGCCCGGCCGACCGGGTCCTCAGCGCACCGGAGCAGCCGGAGACGCAGCGATTCCTGCGGAGGCTGCTCGAGGCTCGATAGGGCAGCGCAGCGAATTGCGGTCGTCGGCCCACGAGTCGAGCAGGTGGCGCGCGAAGCGGCCCTCGAGCTCGATCAGCACGGCGGCGCCCCAAAGGATGTCCGGCTCGAGCGTCGGGTCCTGGCGGGCGAGGCCGCCGGCGAGGTCGACCGCCGCGATGTTCTCGTGCACCGCGTCGGCGACGACGTGCTCGTCGTAGAACGCCGTCGCGTCGCCGTCGAAGCCGAGCCGGCGGAGGCCGTTGGCGTAGCGCCGGTTCGGGATCGACGACGTCATCTCGAACAGCGCCAGGTGGCCGACGATCGCCCCGCGCAGCCGCCGGTGAAGCCCGAACATCGACATGAGGTTGACGGTTGCGAGGGTGACGGCAGGAAGGTGGTCAACGTAGGCGCCGTATCGCGAGTCGAGCCCGAGCGCGTCCATCGCGCGGGCGAACAGCGCGGCGTGGATGCGGTCGGGGTCGCCGCCGCCGTACTCGTCGGCCTGGATCTCGATCATCGCCGCCTTCGGGCCTCCGGTCAGGCGCGGCAGCGCCCACGAGTGCGGATCGGCCTCCTTGAGCTGGTACGCCGAGCGGTGGGCGACGAACTCCACGTAGTGCTCGAGCGTGCCGTGGCGCTCGAGGTGGCGCGACAGCGAGGGCGCGTCGTCGGCGGCCTCGATCGCACGCAGCGCGACGTCCATCGGGGCGCCACCAGTCTCCGGCACCGGCACATCGCGGCGCAGCGCCTCCTCGAACCGGCGCTCGAGCTCGCCCCGCAGCGCGAGCAGCGACGGCGCCCACTCCCAGCGGTCATCGACGCCTGGCAGCCCGTGATAGTGCAGCTCGTAGCAGAGGTAGAGCGCGAGCTGGAGGTCTTCCTCGCCGGCGTCGTCGACCGGCGCGGCCGGCACAGGACCGGGGGGACGGACGAGGGCGTCGAGCAGGAGCTCCGTGACGCCCCCACGGGGCTCAGGCAGGGCGATCACTCAGCGGCTCTACCCAGCGGCGCCGCCGGGTGAAACGCCGCTCGGGGCGAACGCGTCGGCCAGCCACCCGACGAGGCCGTGCAGGCCGCGCTCGGCGGCCACGGCCCGCTGGCGGACCGCGCCGTTGCCCGTCAGCATCTCGCGCGCACGGGCGAGCGGCTCGGGCTCGACGTCGAGCTCGTCGAGGAGCGCCGCGACGCGCTCGCGAGTCGGAGCGCGCTCGCCGGTCCGGAGGTCGGTCATCGTGCCGTCGAGTCCGTGCCGGCAGGCCGACCAGCGGTTCTGGTCGATCCGCCACGACTCCGCGACAAGCAGTTCCTCGCCGCCGTCGTGGCGGGCGGCCAGGCTCGTGACGAGCGCATGCACGACGGCGCCGACCGCCGCCGTGTCGGCGACCGTGGCCTGTGTGTCGGGAACGCGCACCTCGACCGTCCCGAACACGGGATGCAGGCGCAGCTCCCACCACCATTGCCGCGGATCGTCGAAGGCGCACCACTTCAGCGCCTCCTCGTAGGCGTCCCAGCTGACGAGGGCGGGCGGCACGCCCTGGCGTGGCAGCAGCCCGGAGATCCGCGAGCGGACCGACGCAAGGCCGCTGTCCTGGCCCTCGTAGAACGGCGCGTTGGCGGCCAGCGCGGCCAGCTCCGGCAGATGCGAGCGGAGCGCGTTATAGACGGCGAGCGCGCGATCGGCGCCGCGGATCGCGACGTGCACGTGCAGGCCGAAGACGAGCTGGCGCCGCGCGACGCTCGCGTACTCCTCCCCGATCGCCTCGTACCGCTGCCCGGGGTTGAGCGGACCGAGGCCTGACGCGAACGGATGCGCACCGGCGCCGGCGACGCGGAACCGGCCGGCGGCGGCGCGCGCGAGCACGGCGCGCGCCTGCGCGAGATCGCGCGCCGCCGCGGCGACGCCGGCGTGCGGCGCCGTGACGATCTCCAGCTGGGCGGCCGGCATCTCGAGCTTGAAGCGCGGATCGCCGCCGAGCGCCTCGATCACCTCAGGCGCGTGCGGCGCGAGATCGAGCGTCTCGGCGTCGAGCAGCATCAGCTCCTCCTCGAGGCCGACGGTCACCGGCGAGTCAGTTTCGAACGCGTCGCGCACCGGCGCCGAGGGTAGGGCGCAGCCGTGCGACTCGTGACCCTGCCCGGCGTCTTCCGCCCGATCAGCGACACCTGGTTGCTGGCGGACGCGCTCGACCGCGAACCCCTTCGGCCGGGTGCCCGGGTGCTCGACCTGTGCTCGGGGAGCGGCGCGCTCGCGATCTGCGCTGCGCGCTCCGGCCACCACGCCACCGCGGTGGACGTCTCGCGCCGCGCGGTGCTGACGATCCGGCTGAACGCCGCGCTCAACCGGGTGCGCGTGCGTGCGCTGCGCGGGGACCTGTTCGACGCGGTGGCGGACGAGCGGTTCGACGCGATCGTGTCCAACCCCCCGTACGTGCCGGCGCCGACCGACGACCTGCCGGACCGCGGGCCCGAGCGCGCGTGGGACGCCGGCCGTGACGGCCGCGCGCTGCTCGACCGGATCTGCGACCGCGCCCGCGACCACCTGCGCCCGGGCGGCGCGCTGCTGGTGGTCCACTCGTCGCTGCTCGGGGTCGAGCCGACGGTCGAGGCGTTGCGTGCCCGCGGCCTGGAGGTCGACATCGCGGCCCGCGATCGCGGCCCGCTCGGCCCGCTGATGGCCGGTCGCCGGGCGCATCTGGAGGCCGCGGGAATGCTCGCTCCGGGGCAGCAGGACGAGGACGTGATGGTCGTCCGCGGGCGCAACGCAACATGCGTACGTTGGCGCCCGGCCCCTCTGGGTAGCAGAATGTGACCATGCCTCGATCGATTTGGAGCGGCGCGATCTCGTTCGGACTCGTGAACGTGCCAGTGAAGCTGTACTCGGCGGTGTCCCGCAAGACCGTGCGGTTCAACCAGCTCAACGAGAAGACCGGCAACCGGATCCAGCAGAAGCGCGTGGATCCCGAGAGCGGTGACGAGGTGCCGTTCGAGCAGATCGTCAAGGGCTTCGAGCTGACGAAGGACCGCTACGTGATCATCACCCCGGACGAGCTCGATGCGCTCGACCCGGAGCGCTCGCGCATGATCCAGATCGAGGACTTCGTCGACCAGGAGGACATCGACCCGATCTACTACGACCACCCGTACTACCTGGTGCCTGACAAGGGCGCCGAGAAGGCGTACGGGCTGCTGCTGAACGCGATGGACGCGTCGAGCAAGGTCGCGATCGCGCGCGTCGTGCTGCGCTCGAAGGAGCAGCTCGTCGCCATCCGCCCGGCGGGCGAGATGCTGATGATGGAGACGATGATCTTCCACGACGAGGTCGTGCCGCACGACGAGATCGACGACCTGCCCGACTCCAAGTCCCTCAAGGTCTCCGACCGCGAGGTGAAGATGGCGCAGCAGCTGATCGACTCGCTCTCGAGCGACTTCGAGCCGTCCAAGTACCGCGACGAGTACCGCGACAAGGTGCTCGACCTGATCGAGCGCAAGGCGTCGGGCGAGGAGATCGCCGTCCAGCCGGAGGCGGCCGCCCCGGCCAAGGTTCCGGACCTGATGGCGGCGCTCGAGGCGAGCCTCGCGGCGGTCAAGGACGACGGCGACGACGCGAACGGCGCGTCCGCGAAGAAGAAGCAGCCGGCCAAGAAGTCCTCCAGCCGTTCGAAGGCCACTTCGAAGGCGTAATCCGTTGACAGCACATCACCCGCCGACTAATTTGTCCGGGCGCTAGCCAAAAGAGGGCTGGTGGGGGCGCCGGGGGAGGCGCCTTACGACGGTAAACGGGGGATGGAGGAGAGGTTCATGCGCCGGACGACGTTCGCGCTGCTGGCCACAGTGGCTGCGGTCTGCACCTGCCTGTTCACTGCGAGCATCGCGGGGGCACAGACTCCAGCGGCCTCCATCGAAGCCCTGGACTCCCAGGCATGGCAGCCGCAGAACGTGACCGTCAGCACGGGCGAGACCGTCCGGTGGGACTTCGACGGCACAGCCCTGCCACACAACGTCCACGGGACCGGCTCCAACTGGAGTCCGGCTCTGCAGTCACCGATCGGGACCGATCAGGACCCGGTCGACTACACGTTCACGGCGCCGGGCGTCTACACGTTCGTCTGCGACGTCCACGGCGCCGGCATGTCCGGCACGGTCACGGTCGAGGAACCGGGCGCCGACCCGCTCGAGAACGTCCTCGTCTTCTACAAGGTCGGTGGCTTCCCCCACACGTCGCGCGACGAGGGCGTGACGATGTTCCAGGAACTCGGCGCGGCGAACGACTTCAGCGTTGTCGCCACCGAGGACGCCGCGGCCTTCACCACGACCAACCTCGCGAACTTCGACGCGGTCGTCTTCCTCTCCACGACCGGCGAAGTCCTCAACGACGAGCAGCAGGAAGCCTTCGAGGGCTACATCAAGGGTGGCGGCGCCTACGTCGGCATCCACTCGGCCACCGACACCGAGTACGCATGGCCCTGGTACGGCGAGATGCTCGGCGGCTACTTCCGCAATCACCCGGCCGGCACCCCGACCGCGACGGTCAACATCAGCGACCCCGACGAGCCCTCCACCGAGGGCCTCCCGGCCAACTGGGCGCGGACCGACGAGT
Source organism: uncultured Solirubrobacteraceae bacterium (assembly GCA_963806395.1). GTDB lineage: Bacteria > Actinomycetota > Thermoleophilia > Solirubrobacterales > Solirubrobacteraceae > DASSUW01. The sequence continues at coordinate 191,816 of CAWDYI010000005.1, forward strand.
GGTACAACTTCCAAGGGCCGACCAACCCCGTGGTCAACGGCGGCGGTGACGACTACTCGCCGCGCAACAGCGGGGTGAAGGTGCTCGCGACGGTCGACGAGTCGACCTACGCGGAGGACGACGGCAACGCCACGGACGACGACCATCCGGTCACGTGGTGCTCGGACTTCGATGGCGGCCACATGTGGTACACGGCGCTCGGCCACACCGAGGCGTCGTACTCGGAGGCGAACTTCCGCCAGCACGTGCTCGGCGGCCTCGAGACCGTGACCGGCGCCGAGGAGTCGGACTGCGGTGAGCCGCGCCAGTCCACGCCGTCGCTAGACGACTTCGAGCTCGTCACGATCGACGACGACACCGAGAGCCCGATGGAGCTCGCCGTCGCCAACGACGGGCGCGTCTTCTACATCGAGCGCATCACCGGCGAGATCAACGTCTACAACCCGGCGAACGGGCAGGTGACGACGGCGGCCACGCTCCCGGTCTCGTCCGTGCAGGAGAACGGCGGCATCGGCCTTGCGCTCGACCCGAACTTCGACACGACCAACCACATCTACGTCGCCTACACGCCGATCACGCCGAACGATCAGGGGCGCGTCTCTCGCTTCACGGTCGGCGCCGACAACACGATCGCGCTGAACACCGAGCAGATCATCTTCACCTGGACGGCGCAGCGCGAGCAGTGCTGCCACTCGTCCGGCTCGCTCGCGTTCGACCCCAACGGCGACCTCTACATCGCCACCGGCGACAACACGAACCCGTTCGCGTCCGACGGCTTCGCACCGATCGACGAGCGGCCCGGCCGCGCGTTCTGGGACGCCCAGCGGACGTCGGCGAACTCCAACAACCACAACGGCAAGGTCCTGCGCATCCACCCGCTGCCGGGTGCGACCGGCGCGCCGGGCATCGGCACGACCTACTCGATTCCCACGGGCAACATGTTCGCCCCGGGTACGCCCAGCACGCTGCCCGAGATCTTCGCGATGGGCTTCCGCAACCCGTTCCGGATCACGATCGATCCGCACACGGGCTGGGTGCTCGTGGGCAACTACGGTCCTGACGCCAGCGCCACCAACCCGAACCGCGGCCCGCAGGGCAGCGTCGAGTTCGAGGTCGTCAAGGCACCGGGCTTCTATGGCTGGCCGTACTGCGTCCGCGACAACGTCCCCTACAACGACTTCGACTTCGCCAACAGCACGTCCGGGCCGAAGTTCGACTGCGCCAACCCGGTCAACAACTCGCCCAACAACACCGGCATCACGAACCTGCCGGCTGCGATCCCGGCCACGATGTGGCTCGGCTACTCGGAGACCGATCCGCGCTTCCCCGGCCTCGGCGGGGGCGGCGCGCCGACCGGCGGCCCGCGCTACGACTTCGATCCGGACCTCGACTCGCCGTCGAAGTTCCCGGAGTACTACGACGAGCACTGGTTCATCGGCGAGTGGAACAACGGCTGGATCCGGTCCGCGACGCTCGACGATCAGGGCAACGGCACCGGCGTGTTCCAGACGCCGTTCGAGGACACGTTCTTCCGGCCTCACGAGATGGAGTTCGGGCCGGACGGCTCGCTCTACGTGATCGACTGGGGCACCGGCTTCAACGGCAACAACGCCAACTCCGGCATCTACCGGATCGACTACATCGCGGGCGCCAGACGCCCGATAGCGCACGCGACAGGCACACCCGACAACGGGCCGCTGCCGCTCCAAGTGCAGTTCTCGAGCGACGGCTCGGTCGATCCGGACGGCTCGCCGCTGACCTACGCGTGGGACTTCGACGGTGACGGCGATACCGACTCCACGGTCGCGAACCCGACCTTCACGTACGAGACGGCGGGCACGTACAACGCCACGCTGACGGTCACCGACGCCGACGGCCAGACGGGCTTCGACACCGTTCCGATCACGGCCGGCAACACGCGGCCGGTGGTCACCATCACCGTGCCCGAGGACGGTCAGTTCGCCGCCTTCGGCGACATCATCCCCTACGAGATCACGGTCGTCGACCCGGAGGACGGGACGATCGACTGCGACGACGTCACGCTGAGCATCCAGCTCGGCCACGACGACCACGCGCACGGCCTCGGCCAGCAGACCGGCTGCTCCGGCACGTTCCGCACGGAGACCGACGGTGGCCACGGGGCCAACGCGAACATCTTCACCTCGATCGTCGCCACCTACACGGACGGCGGCGGCACCGGCGCGGCCGGCCCGCTGACCGGGCAGGACGACCTGATCATCCAGCCCAAGCCCAAGCAGGCCGAGTTCTTCGAGACGACGGGGCGGACCGGCGCCAACACCGGCGGCACCCCCGGCGTGCAGACGGAGACCACGACCGACACCGGCGGCGGCCTCAACATCGGCTTCACCGAGCACGGCGACTACGTGTCGTACGCGCCGGTGAACCTCGAGGAGCTGACCGGGATCCGCTTCCGCGTCGCCTCCGGCGGCGCCGGCGGCACGATCCAGGCCCGGCTCGACTCGCCGACCGGCCCGCTGGCCGGCGAGGTCGCAGTGGCCCCCACGGGCGGCTGGCAGAACTGGGTCAACGTCACCATGGATCTGCCCACCCCGCCGGAGGGCACGCACGAGCTGTTCCTCGTGTTCAACAACCCGGGCGTCGGCGGCGGCGACGGCCTGATGAACCTCAACCACTTCACCGCGCTCGGCAAGGGCGCGGCGAACAGCGCCGCCCCCGAGGTGACGGCGAGCGCCGAGCCGACGGGCGGCGACGCGCCGCTCGAGGTCCAGTTCACCGGCACGGCGACCGATCCGGACGCCGGCCCGGGCGAGCAGCTCACGTACCTGTGGGACTTCGGCGTGGCGGGCACGACCGACGACACGTCGACCGAGCTCAGCCCGACCTACACCTACGAGCGACCGGGCACGTACCTGGCGCGCTTCACGGCGACCGACCCGAACGGGGCGGCCTCGACCGCGAGCGTCCAGGTCGAGGTCACGAGCTCCGGCGAGTGCCCGCAGAACAACGTCCGCTCGGACGAGTTCGAGGGCGACTCGCTCGACACCAACCGCTGGGCGATCGTCCGGCCGGACAGCACGCGTCCGCCGACCGTGTCGGGCGGCAACCTGAACTTCCCGATCGACGTCGGCTCGCTCTACGGGCCGGGCGTGTCGGCGCGGAACATCATCGTCCAGCCGCTGCCCGACGGCGACGTCGAGGTGACGGCGAAGATCACCACCCAACCGCTCACCGAGAACTACCAGCAGGCCGGCCTGCGCGTCTACCAGGACGACGCGAACTGGGCCTCGATCCACATGATCTACGCGGGTGGCTCGCGTGACTTCGAGTTCATCTACGAGAACGCCAACAACCCGCGCAACGAGGCCGCCGACAAGCTCGGCGGGATCCCGGCCGACTCTCCGCTGACCTACTGGGTCAAGCTGATCTCGGACGGCTCGTCACTGACGGCCGAGTACTCCTTCGACGGCGTCGAGTTCGACCCCGTCGGCCGTCCCGCGGACATCTCGGGCTGGGCCGCCCCGCAGGTCGGGCCGGTCGCGCTGTCCGACGCCGCGACGACCTTCCCGGTCGCGTCATTCGACTGGATCCGCTTCAACCCGGATTCGTCGGGCGGCGGTGGCGGCGGTGGCGGTGACGGCATCGTCGACGAGTTCGACGGCGCCGCGCTCGGCGGCGACTGGAGCGTCGTCCGCCAGAACCAGAACCTCACGGTCAGCGGGAGCGCGCTGCGCATCCCGGCCTCGCCCGGCGACATCTACGGCGGCCGCAACGACGCGGCCAACCTGGTGACGCGAGCGGCGCCGGACGGCGAGTGGGTGGCGACCACGAAGCTGAACTTCGAGGGCACCGCCCAGTACCACCAGGCCGGGATCATGGTCTACGGCGACGACGCGAACTTCACGAAGTTCGGGCGCATCGCCCACACCGCTGCCGGCGACGAGAAGTTCGAGTTCATCTACGAGAACGCCAGCACGCCGCGCAACGAGGCCGCCGATTCGACGGGCAACATCGCGGCGGACTTCCCGGACGACTTCTGGCTCCGCCTGACGTCCGACGGGACCAATGTCACCGGCGCGTACTCGACCGACGGCTCCGCATGGACCCCGGTCGGGCGCCCGGCGCCGCTGCCGGCGGACGCCAAGATCGGCATGTTCGCCTTCAGCAACGACGGGACCGGCAATCCCGAGGCCGCCTTCGACAGCTTCACCCTCACCGGTGAGAACGTCGGCGGCGGTGAGCCCACCGGCCCGAGCTTCGACGACGAGTTCGACGGCTCGAGCCTCGACACCGATCGCTGGAACGCCAGCATCCGCCAGAACCAGAACGCGGCGGTGGCCGGCGGCAACCTGACCATCACGACGGAGCCGGGCGACATCTACACCGGCGACACGAGTCCGCCGCCGAACAACTTCATCCTCCAGGACGCCGCACACGCGGGCACGGACTGGGTGATCGAGACGAAGCTGTCCGGCACGATCAACGGCGGCTACGGCCAGGGTGGCCTGATCGCCTACGGGACCGGCGACAACTACGTCAAGTTCGACGCGATCTCCGATGCCGGCCAGACGCGGATCAACCGCCTCGAGCTCCGCTCGGAGGTCGCCGGGGCGATCACGGATCCGCAGCCGCAGGTCGATGTCTCGGCGGCCCAGGCGGCCGGTGACATCTGGCTGCGGCTGAGCAAGACGGGCACCACCTACGCCGGCGAGTACTCGTTCGACGGCGCGACCTGGACCGCGGTGCCGCAGACCGTGACCAACGCGGTGGCGGCGCCGGACTTCGGCGTCTTCGCCTTCGGCCCGCAGGCCGACGGCCAGGGCGACACGGTCTCGTTCGACTACTTCTGGCTCAACGGCCAGGACCCGCCGAGCGAGCCGTGCGAGTGCGAGCCGACAGGTGGCGACAGCTTCGACTCCGCTGCGCTCGACAAGGACAAGTGGAACGCCATCGTCCGCGAGCAGGAGGACCTGTACACGCTCGAGGACGGTTGGCTGGAGATCACCACCGTCAACGGCGACATCTACACCAACGGCGATCCCGCTGCGACGCGGAACTTCATCCTCCAGAACCCGACCACGGCCGGTCAGGACTGGGTGATCGAGACCCACATCGACGCGGCGACGATCCTCGACGGCTACGAGCAGGCGGGGCTGCTGGTCCGTGAGGACGATGACAACTACATCAAGTTCGACATCCTGTCCGACCCGAACGCGAGCCCGGTCCGCAACCGGATCGAGCTTCGCTCCGAGATCGACGGGGCGATCCAGCAGCCGCAACCGGCCGACCCGGCGGCGAACAACGCCGAGGAGGTCTGGCTGCGCCTGACCAAGACGGGCAACAGCTATGCCGGCGAATACTCGTTCGACGGCGAGGCGTGGACCGCGGTCTCGGCTCCTGTCACCAACCCGATGGTCGACCCGGCCTTCGGCCTGTTCACGCTCGGCGTGAACAGCGGCGGCGGAACGGCGCGATTCGATTACTTCTCGCTCGACGGCGACCAGGGCGACTGCGAGCCCGAGCCCGAGAACGCGCCGCCCGTGATCCAGACGGCCACGGCCGACCCGTCGACGGGCTTCGCCCCGCTCGAGGTCGACTTCGCGGTCACCGCGACCGACGCCGACGAGGGCGACGAGCTGACCTACAGCTGGGACTTCGGCGACGGGTCGCCGGTGTCCACGGAGCAGAACCCGACGCACACGTACACCGCAGAGGGTGACTACGAGGCGGAGGTCACCGTCTCCGACGGCGAGGACGAGCGGTCGCGGACCGTCGCGGTCAACGTCCTCGGCGGCGCCGACCCGGAGGCACGCTTCCGGGTGCTGGTGTTCTCCAAGACGGCCGGCTTCCGGCACGACTCGATCGACGAGGGTCACGCGGCGATCGAGCAGCTCGGTGAGGAGCACGACTTCCAGGTCGACCACACCGAGGAGGCGGGGCTGTTCACGGACGACGTGCTCGCCCGCTACGACTCCGTGATCTGGCTGTCGACCACGGGCGACGTGCTCAACGCGGATCAGCAGGCCGCCTTCGAGCGCTACGTCCGGGCCGGCGGCGGCTTCACCGGCATCCACGCCGCGGCCGACACGGAGTACGACTGGAAGTGGTACGGCAACCTCGTCGGCGCCTACTTCCACAGCCACCCGCCGGGCACGCCCCCCGCGACGGTCGTCGTCGAGGACACCGACGACCACTCCACCGAGGGTCTGCCCGCGCCCAACTGGCCGCGTGTGGACGAGTGGTACAACTACAAGCGCGTCAACTTCGAGACGAACGGGGACGACTACAGCCCGCGGAACAGCGGCGTCCACGTCCTCCTCAGGCTCGACGAGTCGACGTACGACGAGCAGGACGGCAACACGACGGATGACGACCATCCGATCTCGTGGTGCCAGCGCTACGACGGTGGCCGGTCGTGGTACACGGGCCTGGGCCACACCGCCGCGTCCTTCAGCGAAGCGGACTACCTCGAGCACATCCTCGGCGGCATCGAGGTGAGCGCGGGCGTGGCTCCGTCGGAGGAGTGCGGCGCGACCGATCCGGGTGCCCCGGTCGTCCAGGGCTTCGCCGACCCGGCGTCGGGACCCGCACCGCTCCGGGTGCAGTTCTCGGCCACGGCGGCGGATCCCGACGGTGACCGGATCACGTACAGGTGGGACTTCGGGGATGGCTCGAGCTCGCTCTCGCGGGCGCCGCGCCACACGTACACCACCCCCGGCGTCTACACGGCCACGGTGACCGCCAGGGACCCGGCAGGGAACACCGGCACCGACACCGTGCAGATCACGGTGAACGAGGCCGGCAACCAGGTGCCGACGGTCGCCGTGGCGGCGGACCCGGTCTCCGGGAACGCCCCGCTCGAGGTCCGCTTCCAGGCCCAGGGGATCGACCCCGACGGCCCGGAGAACCAGCTGGTCTACCGCTGGGACTTCGGTGACGGCGGCGAGCAGTTCGGCCGCAACGTCCGGCACACGTACCTGGAGCCCGGCGAGTACGACGCGACGGTGACGGTCACCGACGCCCGTGGCGCGAGCACGACGAGCGAGGAGATCACGATCACGGTGAACAACCCGCCCGGCAACGCGGCGCCGTCGGTGCAGGCGCTGGCCGACCCGAAGACGGGCAGGGCACCGTTGCGCGTGCGGTTCACCTCGGCGGCGACCGATCCGGACGGCGATCAGCTCCTGTCGGTGTGGGACTTCGGCGACGGTGTGCAGGCGGGCGGCACGGCCGCGACGCACACGTACACGCAGCCGGGGACCTACAACGCCAAGGTGACGGTCACCGATCCGGGCGGCCTGTCGGCGACGGCCACCGTCCAGGTGATCGTCAGTACGGTGGCCGGGAGTGGCACCGGGACCGTGAAGCCGCCGCCGCCGGCCGACGTCGACGAGGGCGGGACCCAGAGCCGGCCGCTGTTGCGGCTGAACCGGAGCCACAAGGTCGCGCGCGTGGTCAGGCGCGGCCTGCGGTTCTCGGTCAGCTGCGAGAAGCGGTGCCGGGTGACCTCGGTGCTGCGGATCGCCTCCGGCGAGAAGCAGCGGCTCGGCGCCTCGCGCGCCCGGACGATCGCGGCCGGCCAATCGCGCAAGATCGTGGTGAAGCTGGACCGCCAGGTCCGGCGCAACCTGGTCGGCGCGATGCGCAAGGCGCGCCTGCGCAACCTGAAGGCGACCGTCGTCCTGAAGGTCAGGACGGCGGACGGCACGAGCACGCTGCGCAAGCGGGTCGTGCTCGCCCGATAGGCATCCCGAACGCCCGGCGGCCGGCCCCGATCCTGGGGCCGCCGCCGGGCGTTTCGGCGTCCCCGGATCTGCGTCCGCCAACTAGCCGAAAGACGTGCCGCCACGGCTTGACAGGCTTCTGACCGGCATGTATTAGTTGGTCCGAGGGCCAAATTCAATGAGGGACTGCGCGCTCGGCGAGGGGGCCCGCGACCTGGGGACGGAGGAGAACCATGGGTCGGAGCAAGCTGGCGCTGGCGGCGGTTGCCGCTGCCCTGGTCGTGTGCTCGATGTGGGCCGGCACCGCGGCCGCGCAGGGCGAGAACCAATCACCGACCGTGAGCGCGGCACGGACTCCGACGGGGAACGTGCGCGTGGGCGTGCCGATCGCGTTCACGGCGACCGCGACCGACCCCGACGGCGACACGCTGACGTACGCGTGGGACTTCGGCGACGGGACGGCGTCGACCGAGCAGAACCCGACCAAGGTCTACCTCGCCGCAGCGACGCGCACGGCCAGGGTGACGGTCGACGACGGCCGCGGCGGCACGGCGAGCGCGCAGCTGACCGTGGTCGTCCAGGCCAACCGCAACCCGTCGGCCAACGGGCTCGTGATGACGCCGAGCGCCGGCTTCGCGCCGCTCGAGGTCACATGGACGGGCGCCGCGACCGATCCCGACGGACCCAGCCACGTGGTGAGCTACAGCTGGGACCTCGACGGTGACGGGATCGACGACAGCACCGCCCAGAACCCGACGTTCACCTACAGCACGCCGGGCACCTACTCGCCGCGCGTGCGGGTGACCGATCCGTTCGGCGGCTCTGCGACACGCACGTTCACGTTGAACGTGCTCTCGCGCGACCGTGACCCGAACGCCCGCTTCCGGGTGTTGATCTTCTCCAAGACGGCCGGCTTCCGGCACTCGTCGATCGACGAGGGGATCACCGCCATCAAGCTGCTGGGGACGCAGGAGAACTTCCAGGTCGACGCGATCGAGGAGTCGACGCTGTTCACCGACGACGTCCTGGGCCTGTACGACGGCGTGATCTGGCTGTCGACCACCGGTGACGCGCTCACCGATCCCCAGCAGGCGGCGTTCGAGCGCTACATCCAGGGCGGCGGCGCCTATGTGGGCATCCACTCGGCGGCCGACACCGAGTACCTGTGGCCGTGGTACGGCCGGCTCGTCGGCGGCTACTTCCGCAACCACCCGAACGGGACGCCGACCGCGACGGTCGTCCGCGAGGACGCCACGCACGACTCCACCGCGCACCTGCTGGACCGCTGGACGCGCGTCGACGAGTGGTACAACTACCAAGGCATCGTCAACCCGGTCGTGAACGGCGGCGGAGTCGACTACAGCCCGCGCAACAGCGGCGTGCACGTGCTCCTGACGATGGACGAGTCGACGTACGCCGAAGCTGACGGCAGCGACGGCGTCAACGACGATCACCCGATCGCCTGGTGCCAGCGCTACGACGGCGGCCGCATGTGGTACTCGGGCATGGGTCACACCGAGGCCTCATACGTGAACGCCGAGTTCATGCGCCACGTCCTCGGCGGCATCGAGACCGCCGTCGAAGAGGTGCCGGACGCCGCGTGCGGCAACCGGCTCCCCGCGGTGACGGCATCGGCGGACCCGGCGTCCGGCATCGCGCCGCTGACGACGACGTTCACGGCCGACGCGACGGATGCGGACGCCGACGCTCTCACGTACGCGTGGGACTTCGACGGCGACGGGACCACCGACTCGACGCTCCAGAGCCCGACGCGCACGTTCGCCGATCAGGGGACGTACACGGCGAAGGTGACCGTGACCGACGAGCACGGCGCAGCGTCCTCGGCGACCACGTCGGTCGAGGCGTTCGAGAACCAGGCGCCCGTGACGACCTCGGTGCTGTCGCCCGCCGCTCCGAACGGCCAGAACGGTTGGTACATCGGCCCGGTGACGGTGACGCTCAGCGCGACCGACAACGACGGCGGCTCGGGCGTCGCCAGGACCGAGTACCGCATCGACGGCGGCGCGTGGACGGTCTACAGCGGTCCGTTCGCCGTCGGCTCGGACGGCGAGCACACGGTCGGCTACCGCTCGGCCGACGGGGTCGGGAATGTCGAGGCCGAGAAGACGGTGTCGTTCAAGGTCGACAACCCGATCCTCGGCACACGCCAGCTCGGCCCGTCGACGGACACGCTCAGCAACCGGCAGCCGGAGGCGTTCCGCAACGTCGCCAAGACGACCGGCGCGGTCTCCGAGCTGAACGTGTTCCTCACGAACGCGACCACCGCGGGCTTCGTCGTCGCCGGCATCTACGCCGACGCCGGCGGGCACCCCGGCCAGCTGCTGGCGCAGAGCCCGGCGACCGCTGTCTCCAGGAACGCCTGGAACAGGGTGTCGTTCGGCGCGGTGCAGATCGCCGAGGGCCAGCCGTACTGGATCGCCGTCAAGGGCACCGGCGGCGTGCTGAAGATCCGCACGTACTCCGGTGGCGCAGGCACGCAGGACAGCGAGACAGGGCCCGTGCGCAACGTCACGGCGCTGCCGTCGGCATGGTCGACCGACCGCGTGTACAAGAACGACGGGCCGCTGTCGGCGTACGCGGTGCCGCAGGGCTGAGCTGCCCACACAGCCGACGTCGTATACGAGGGCGCCGCTCAGGCGGCGCCCTCGTGCCGTCTGATGAGAGGATTCGCCTATGGCCGCAACTAATGACACGCTGACCCCCCGCCCAGAGCACCGGTTCACCTTCGGTCTGTGGACCGTGGGGAACCCGGGACGCGATCCCTTCGGTGGGCCGACGCGCGAGCCGCTGGACCCGGTCGACTCGGTCAAGCGTCTCGGCGAGCTCGGCGCGTGGGGCGTGAGCCTGCACGACGAGGACCTGATCCCCTGGGGTACGGGCGCTGCCGCGCGCGACCGGATCGTCGCCCGCTTCAAGGCGGCGCTCGAGGAGTCCGGGATGGGCGTCGGGATGGGCACGACGAACCTGTTCGGTCATCCCGCGTTCAAGGACGGGGCGTTCACCTCCAACGACCGCGCCGTCCGCCGCGCCGCGATCGGCAAGTCGATGCTGGGCATCGACCTGGCGGCCGAGCTGAACGCCGAGGTGTTCGTGTTCTGGGGTGGCCGCGAGGGCACCGAGGTCGGCGCCGCCAAGGACCCTCGCGACGCGCTCGAGCGCTACCGCGAGGCCGTCAACGTGCTCGTCGACTACTCCGAGAGCCAGGGCTACGGACTGCGCTTCGGCATCGAGCCCAAGCCGAACGAGCCGCGCGGCGACATCTTCCTGCCGACCGTCGGTCACGCGCTGCACTTCATCTCCACGCTCGACCGTGCGGATCTCGTCGGCCTGAACCCCGAGGTTGCGCACGAGACGATGGCGGGGCTGTCGTTCCATCACGCGGTCGGGCATGCGCTGTGGGCCGGCAAGCTGTTCCACATCGACTTCAACGCGCAGCGGATCGGGCGCTACGACCAGGACTTCCGGTTCGGCGCAGAGGACCTGAAGGAGAACTTCCTGCTCGTCCGGCTGCTCGAGCGCGCGGGATACTCGGGCCCCCGGCACTTCGACGCGCACGCGTACCGGAACGAGAACCCGGAGGGCGTGTGGGAGTTCGCGACGGGCTGCATGCGAACGTACCTCGCGCTCGCCGAGCGCGCGCGGCAGTTCGACGCGCTGCCCGAGGTCAAGGAGGCGCTCGAGGCCGCCTCGACGCCGGAGCTCGGCCGTGCGTCGGTCGACGGCGACGCGCCCGACACGCTGAAGGCCGAGGCCAGCGGTCTCGACGCTCTCGCCGAGCGCGGCTACTACAACGAGCGCCTGGACCAGCTTGTCGTCGAGGTGCTGCTCGGACTGCGCTGAATCGACACCGGCGGCCGCCTACGCGGCGGCTGCCGGGCGATCCAGCTCGAACCAGACCCGCGTCCGCTCGTCCGAGTCCACGCCCCAGCGGTCGGCGAGCTCGGCGACCAGATAGAGGCCCCAGCCCGACGGACGCGTCGGATCCGGCGACGGCGCTTCGGGCACGAAGCCTCCGCCCGGGTCGTGGACCTCGACCCGCAGCATGCGGTCGGCGATATCGATCACCAGATCGATCGCGTCGCCTGCGCCGAGGTCGGCATGACGGACCGCGTTGGTGACGAGCTCGGAGATCAGCAGGCGCACGTCGCGCAGCCGCGAGTCCGGGATCGCGCCGGCGAGGTCATCGAGCACGTGGCGCGCCTCGGACGCGGCCTCCGGGCTGACGGCGAGCCGCCGCTCGAGCCTCACGTCAGTTCCTTCGGGTCGGTCACGAAGTCCAGCCGGTCGCTCATCCGCGTGATCTCGAACACCCGGTGCACGGTCTCGGCGCCCTTGACGAGCACGAACCGGCGCCCGGCCTCGCGCGCCCGCATGTCGGCGAGCACGACGAGCCGCAGCCCGCTGGAGTCCATGAACTCCAGCCCGCGCAGGTCGAGCACGACCGTCCCCAGCTCCGGCTCGGCCGCCAGGCGGTCGAGCTCGTCCTCGAGAACGGCGGCGCCCGACAGGTCGAGCTCACCGGTCGGCGCGATCACGGCGACGGTCCCGTTACGGGTAGTTTCGAAGTCCAGGTTGGCCATCGCCGCTCGCAAGCTTAAACCTCCGGCGGGCGGGAAGACTCTGCGGCACATGGCACGGCTGCGCCGATCCGACTGCTCCGGTCCCGGGATTACCCGTCGCGGGCGCGGCCGGGGGTTCGAGTATCTCGACGACAAGGGCCGCAAGGTGGACGATCCGGAGGATCTCGCGCGCATCCGCGAGCTGGGGATTCCGCCGGCGTGGAAGGACGTCTGGATCTGCTCGTCGGCGACCGGTCACCTGCAGGCCACCGGCATCGACGCGGCCGGGCGCAAGCAGTACCTCTACCACTCGCTGTGGCGCGTGCGGCGCGACGCGGAGAAGTTCGACGACATGGTGCGCTTCGCGCACGCACTGCCGGAGCTGCGCGAGCATGTCGACGGCGACCTCGGCGGCGACGGCTTCACGCGCGCGCGTGTGCTCGCGTGCGCGGTGAGGCTTCTGGACCGCGGCTTCTTCCGCATCGGCTCGGAGGAGTACACCGAGCTGAACGCATCGTTCGGGCTCGCCACGATGCGCAAGTCCCACGTCACGATCGGCGCCGACGGGGAGATGGAGTTCGACTACCCGGCCAAGAGCGGCCAGCGCAGGATCCACGCCGTGGTCGACCCGCAGGCCGGTGCGCTCGTCGCCGCCCTCAAGCGCCGCCGCGCGGGCGGCGACGACCTGCTCGCATTCAAGGACGGGCGCCGCTGGCGCGACGTGCGCTCGGACGACATCAACGCCTACATCAAGGAAGCGACCGGCGACGACTTCTCCGCCAAGGACTTCCGCACCTGGAACGCCACCGTGCTGGCCGCCGTGGCGCTGTCGGTCTCCGGCGAGGTCGCCGGCTCGCCGACAGGCCGCAAGCGCGCGATCGCGCGTGCGGTGAACGAGGTCGCGTACTACCTCGGCAACACGCCGGCTGTCTGCCGCGCGTCCTACATCGATCCGCGGGTGTTCGACGCCTACCGCGGTGGGCTGATCATCGGGCGCGCGCTCGAGGAGGCCGCGGAGGGGGAGCCGGGCGAGCTGCCGATCCACCATCGCGCGATCGAGGAGGCGGTGCTCGACCTGATCAACGAGCGCGAGCGCTCGCCGGCGCTCGAACGCGTCGCGGCCTGACGACGGCGCTACGTCTCGTCGGGCTGCGGGAGCGGCGGGTCGTCCGGCGGGGGCGCGGTGGGCGGTACGGCCGGGGTGGCCGGAGCCTCGCGCTCGGGCGTCGGCGCGGCCGGGGTGACCGGCGCGTCGGGCACGATCGGCTGGTCCGGGGTCACGGGAGTCGACGGGACCTCCACTGCGCTCAGACCCCCTTCCCGTACGCGTACAGGCGCTCGAGCGACGAGCGGATGATCCGCGAGACGTGCATCTGCGAGCAGCCGACGCGCTCGGCGATCTCGGACTGCAGCAGGTCCTCCCTGAACCGCAGGCGCAGGATCTCGCGCGCGCGGTCGTCGAGGATCCCGGTCATCCGCTCGAGCGTGATGCCTGCCTCGACGCGGTCGAACTCGGCGTCTTCGGTGCCGATCAGGTCGCCGGCGCTCGCCGAGTCGCCCTCCTCCTCGCGCACCGGGGCGTCCAGCGAGCGAACGGAGCGACCCTCGGTCGCCTGCAGCGCCTCGACGACCTCCTCCGGCGTGCGGTCGACGTGCCCGGCGAGGTCTGCGACGGTCGGGGACCGGCCGAGGTCCGCCCACAGCTTCTCGCGCGCCTCTTCGACCATCAGGCAGAGCTCCTGGAGGTCGCGTGCCGGCCGGACATCCCACGTCGCGTCGCGGAAGTAGCGGCGGATCTCGCCGAGGATCGTCGGTACCGCGTAGCTGGAGAACGCGAGCCCACGGTCCGGGTCCCAGCGGTCGACCGCCTTCACCAGGCCCATCGATGCGACCTGCACGAGGTCGTCGAGCGGCTCCGATGCTCGTCGGTAGCGGAGTGCGAGGCTGCGGGCGAGCGGCATGTACCGCTCGATCAGTTCCTCGCGCGCGCGGGCGTCCCCACGGCGATGGCGGCGCATCAGCCGCTGGTCATCGCGCTGTCGCCGCTTGCGCTCAGGCGCGAGGGTGGCGTTCGGCATCGAAGACGCGGTACCCGGCCGACGGCGGCTCCCGGGCATCAGCGTGTCCGTTTATGAACGTCGTGGCGCGCCTGCACCTTAAGGACTCAGCCGCTGGCGCGGGGTAGACTGCCGCATCCTGAGCGACGTCGACCCCGTATACGAACCGCCTGAGCCGTTCCGCTGTGAGACCGGCCGGGACGGTGCTGCCGCCTGGGTGCGTCCTGTCGGGGAGCTGGATCTCGACACCGCGCACGTGGTCGAGCAGCGGCTCGCCGACCTGCGTGCCGACGGCTGCGAGCGACTGGTTCTCGACCTGCGCGGACTGCGGTTCATGGACTCGACCGGCCTGAGGCTCGTGATCCGGTGGGACACGGCCGCGCGCGACGATGGCTTCGCGTTCGCGATCGTCCCCGGCATCGAGGTCGTGGATCGGGTGTTCCGGCTGACGGGAATGGACGGGCATCTCACCGTCGCCGAGCCGCCGCCGGACACGTCGCGACAGTAGCGCCGCCGCGTCAGGATCCAACATTTCTTGCTACTGCCACGCCCGTGACGGGCACTTGGGACCCGTGGAGCCGTTCACGGTCGAGGCAGACCTGCCCGGCGGCCCCCACGCCGCGTGGCGCGCCCGCCGGCTCATCGACAGTGAACTGAGCGGCCGCATCCCGCGCCCCGTGGTCGCCGATGTCGCCCTGCTCGTGACCGAGCTCGTCGCCAACGGCGTGCGACACGGCGGCGCCGACAGCGACGCGGCGCTCCGTCTGCTGCTCGAGGCGCGCGAGCCAGGACGCCTGCGCGTCGAGGTCGCGAACCCCGGCACGTCCGGGGAGATCGCCCCGCGACCGCCGGACCTGCTCGGGGGAGGCGGGCTCGGCCTCCACATCGTCGAGCGGGTGGCGAGCCGCTGGGGCGTGCTCCACGAGCCGCGCACCGCGGTCTGGTTCGAGGTCGACCTCTAGGACGCGCGCGTCGAGTACCGTGCCGCACGTGGCGGCCAAGCGCCTGGAGATCGAGGTCGACGGGCGCACCCTGTCGCTGTCGAACCTCGACAAGGTCCTCTACCCCGAGGCCGGCTTCACGAAGGGCCACGTGATCGACTACTACACGCGCGTGGCGCCGGTGCTGCTCGACCATCTGCGCGGGCGGCCGCTGACACTCAAGCGCTACCCGAACGGCGTCGACAAGCCGCACTTCTACGAGAAGCAGTGCCCGTCGCACCGGCCGGAGTGGATCCGCACCGCGCCGATCTACAGCCGCTCGAACCGCCGCACGATCGACTTCTGCCTCTGCGACGACCTGCCGACGCTGGTGTGGCTCGCGAACCTCGCCGACCTGGAGATGCACACGTCGCTGGCGACGGCGGAGGACTACGAGCGCCCGACGGTGCTGGCGTTCGACCTCGACCCGGGGCCGCCCGCGACCGTCGTCGAGTGCGCCGAGGTGGCGCTCGAGCTCCGCACGGTGTTCGCCCACATCGGGATGGAGGCGTGCCCGAAGACCTCCGGCTCGAAGGGGATGCAGGTCTACGTCCCGCTCAACACGCCGGTCACCCACGAGCGCACGCGGGCGTTCTCACACGGCATCGCCCAGCTGCTCGAGCGCAGGCTTGGCGGCCTCGTCGTGTCGGACATGAAGAAGGAGCTGCGCAAGGGCAAGGTGCTGGTGGACTGGAGCCAGAACGCCCAGCACAAGACCACCGTGTGCGCGTACTCGCTGCGAGCGCTGCCGCAGCCGACGGTCTCGACCCCGCTGACCTGGGAGGAGGTCGAGGCCGTGACCGAATCGCGCGACCCCGACGACCTCGTATTCACCTCCGCCGACGTGCTCGAGCGGGTGGCCGAGCAGGGCGACTGCTTCGCGCCGGTGCTCGAGCTCGAACAGACACTCCCGGACGCGCTTTAATCGGGACATGGACCTCGAAGAGCGCACCCTCGAAGACACGCTCGAGACGACCTGCACGGTCTGTGGTGCCCGGTTGACGGAACTCGAGATCGAGGCCGCCCGCGAGACGGGCGGCCCGTTCCTGTGCAGCGTCCATGCGGCCGAGCAGCTTCCGGGCGACGCGGTCGAGGACGCCGACTAGCTCGTAGCGCCGGTCCTGACCACGGCACGCGCGGCGGCGGTGATCGCCTCCGCGTCGATGCCGGCCTCGTGCAGCAGCTCCTCAGGCGTGCCCGACACGGGCATCTCGCGCACCGCGAGCTTCGTCACCCGCGGGCGGTCGTCCGCGTCCGCCAGCGCCTCCAGCACCGCGTCGCCGAGGCCGCCCTCGGGCCAGTGGTCCTCGACGGTGACGATCGCGCCGCAGTCGCGCGCCGCGGACCGCAGGGCGCCGGCGTCGATCGGCTTGATCGAGTAGCAGTCGAGCACGCGCGCGTGGATCCCCTCGCGCTCGAGCGCCTGCGCCGCGCGGTCGGCCTCGTCGACGGTGATCCCGCAGGCGACGATCGCCACATGCTCGGCGTCGGCGCCGCGCACGACGCGGCTGCCGCCGATCCGCGCCGGCTCGTCCGCCGGTGTGCGCACGGGCGTCTTGCCGCGCAGCGTGCGCAGGAACGAGATCCCCTCGGTGTCGGCCATCGCGCCGACCAGCGCGGAGGTCTGGTTCGCGTCACTCGGATGCAGCACGGTCGATCCGTGCACGGCGCGGAAGGCCGCGATGTCCTCGAGCGCCATCTGCGACGGCCCGTCCTCGCCGATCGAGACGCCCGCGTGCGACCCGCTGAGGCGGATGCTGGCGCGTGAGATCGCCGCCATCCGGATGAAGTCGTAGGCGCGGGTGAAGAACGCGGAGAACGTGGACGCGAACGGCACCCAGTCGCGCACGTGGAAGCCGACCGCCGCCGCCACGAGCTGCTGCTCCGCGATGAACATCTCGAAGTAGCGATCCGCATGCGCGGCCCGGAAGTCCTCGGAGTGCGTCGAGTTCGACACCTCGCCGTCGAGCGCGACCACGTCGCCGCGCATCGCACCGAGCGCCGTCAGCGCCTCGCCGTAGGCCTTGCGGGTCGCGACCTCTTCCCCGAGCTCCCATGTCGGCAGCTCGCCGCCGCTGACCTCGAAGCGGTGCGGCGCGCCTCCGGGCGGCTTGGAGAGCTGCACGCCCAGGTCGCGCTCGCCGCCCAGCTCCGCGATCGCGTCGTCCGGGTCGTCGAGCGGCTTGCCGTGCTTGCCGGGCTGGTCCTCGACCGCCTTCACGCCGCGGCCCTTCATCGTCCGGGCGACGATCGCGGTCGGGCGGCCCTCGGTGGCCTCGGCCTCGGAGTAGGCCGCCTCGATCGCGTCGACGTCGTGTCCGTCGATCACGATCGCGTGCCAGCCGAACGCGCGGATGCGCTCCGCGTACCCGTCGGTGTCCCAGCCCAGCATGGTCTCGCGCGTCTGGCCGAGCCGGTTGACGTCGATGATCGCGATCAGGTTGTCCAGGCCCTCCCAGCCGGCGTGCTGGATCGACTCCCACATCGAGCCCTCGGCCATCTCGGAGTCACCGCACAGGCACCACACGCGATAGGGCAGCCGGTCCAGCCGCTTGCCGGCGATCGCCACGCCGACGGAGATCGGCAGCCCCTGGCCGAGCGAGCCGGTGGCGACGTCGGTCGGCGGTATCCGCGGGGTGGGATGGCCCTCGAGCCGCGAGCCGAGCCGCCGGAACGTCAGCAGCTCCTCGTCGTCGACGATCCCCGCCGCCTTCAGCACCGCGTAGTAGAGCGGCGACGCATGGCCCTTGGAGAAGATCAGGTGGTCGGCCGACGGGTCGTCGAGGTTCGCCGGGTCGAGCCGCAGGTGGCCGTCGAGCAGCACCGCCAGCAGGTCGGCGGCGGACATCGACGAGGTCGGGTGGCCGGAAGCGGCGGCGGCGCTGGCGCGGACCGAGTCCACGCGCAGCTGCTGCCCCAGCTCCCGGCGGAACTCGGTCCGCTCGCCCATGGCTACGCGGCCACCAGCTGGTCGCGCTTCGCCTCGAGGTCGGCGAACAGCTCGCGGAACGACTTGGCGAACTTCTCCACGCCCTCGCGCTCGAGCGTGTCGACGACGTCGTCGTAGTCGATCCCGGCCTCCTTGAAGGCTTCGAGGATGCGGCGGGCGCCGTCGACGTCGCGATCGATCGTGCGCTCGGCGACGCCGTGGTCCTGGAACGCCCTGACCGTGTCGAGCGGCATCGTGTTCACGGTGTCCGGCCCGATGAGCTCCTCGACGTAGATCACGTCGCGGTAGTCGGGGTTCTTGGTCGACGTCGACGCCCACAGGCAGCGCTGCGGCGTGGCGCCCGCGGCCGCGAGGGCGTCCCAGTCCGAGCCGGAGAAGATCTCCTCGTAGGTTGCGTACGCGAGCTTGGCGTTGGCGATCGCCAACGTGCCCTTGAGCTCGTCGTGGCCGCCGACCTCGTCGAGCCGGCGGTCGGCCTCGCTGTCCACGCGCGAGACGAAGAACGACGCCACCGACGCGATCGTGCCGGCGTCGCCGCCGCCGTCGACCAGGCGCTGCAGGCCGCGGATGTACGCCTCGGCCACTTCGCGGTGGCGCTCGAGCGAGAAGATCAGCGTGACGTTGACGGGGATGCCGGCGGCGATCGTCTCCTCGATCGCCGGCAGGCCCGCGGGCGTGGCCGGGATCTTCACGAGCAGATTCGGGCGCTCGACCAGTGCGTGCAGGCGCTTGGCCTCGGCGATCGTGGCCTCGGTGTCGTTCGCGAGGTTCGGGTCGACCTCGAGCGAGACCCAGCCGTCCTGGCCGTCGCCGTCGTCCCACGCGGAGCGAAGCTCGTCACAGGCGGCACGGATGTCGTCGCGAGCGAGGGCGAGGAAGATCTCCTTCGGCTCGGACTCGTCCGCGCTGACCTCCTTGATCTGCTCGTCGTAGGCATCGCCGTCGGCGATCGCAGCCTGGAAGATCGTGGGGTTCGAGGTGACGCCGACCACGCCTTCGCGGATCAGGTCTGCCAGCTCGCCCTGCTGGAGGAACTTGCGCGATACGAAGTCGATCCACACGCTCTGGCCGAGGTCGGCCAGGTTATTCAGGGGGGTCATGGCTCTCCTAGAAGGTCGGGGGTGCCTCACATGAAACCGTGCCCGAGGGCTCGGCGCGTGAAACAGCGGTGGAGAGAGGCGGACCGGCCGGGCGCTCAGCGCGGGCGCCCGGCCAGTTCGCGAAGCCAGGCAGCAACGGCCCGCTCGTCACGGCGTGCCTCGCGCTGGCGCGCCGCCCGGGCCTGACTGGCAGTGATGGTGTTGGTCTGGGCAGCCGACGCCACCGATCGCCCGAAGCGACCAGGGGGCGTCGATCTCCCCGTGAGCGACTGGCGCGAACGCTCCGCGTCATAAGCCAGCGACATCGAGGGGGACATTACTCCCCCACGGGAGGGCCGTCCACTCCAATGTGTCCACTGAACAAACCCTATTTTCACCCACTGGTCCAACTTTCCAGGGGGAAAACGTTCGCCACGCGGTCTCCGCGCCGGGTTTGTACGCGAGCGAATCGCGCTCAAGCGGCCAGGACGGCGGCGGGAACGAGCGCGTACTCGAGGAAGAACAGGGCCCAGACGCGCATGTAGAACGCGCCGAAGGCCGCCGGATCTGCCGGATCGGCGCGCCGCGCCCAGATCAGCAGCAGCGCCAGCGCGGCGGCGTGGCCGACCACGAGCACGGCAGGCTGGACGTCGTCGATCAGCAGCGGGCCGGCCGCGATCATGCCCGCGTAGGCGAGCACGAGCGCCCCGAGGCCGATCCGCGCCGCCCGCTGCGGGCCGAGCCGGACCGTGAAGGTGGCGATCCGGAACCGCCGGTCGCCCTCCATGTCCGGCACGTCCTTCAGGACGGCGATCGCGAACGAGAACGGGAGCACGAACAGGATCAGCGCCCAGACCGCGTCTGCGATCACGAGCGCGCCTCCGAACGCGAGGCTGAAGTGCCCATAGACGCCGATGTTGACCACCGCCGAGCGGACGCCCGCGATGCACACCGCCGCCGCGACGGGAAACCGCTTCAGCCGCACCGGCGGTAGCGAGTACGCAGCGCCGACGGCCAGCGCGATCAGCACCGCGGCGGTCTCCAGCGCACCCTGGGTGAGCGCCAGCACGATCGGTACGGCGGCGCAGACGGCGACGATCCGCCACGCGGCCTCGCGGGACAGGTCGCCGGCCGCGAGCGGAAGGTGCGGCTTGTTGATGCGGTCGATCTCGACGTCGGTGATCTGGTTGATGCCGACGATCGCCAGGTTGACCCCGGCGCCCGCCACGATCACCCAGAACAGCTGGTCGAGACCGGAGCCCGGCAGCAGCGCGACGGCGATCAGGTAGAGCCCGGCAGAGCTGATGAAGGTGCCCACCAGCGTGTGCGGCCGGGAGAACCGCCACAGCACGCCGAGTGCACCGAGAACGCCCGTCCGGCGGGCCGTCGCGGCGTGGCTGGTCAACGCCGCTCCAGACGGGCGCGGACCGTCATCAGCAGCGCGATCGGCACGAACGCGAGTCCCGCCAGCGAGCCCGGCGGCGAAGCGCGCCGCGACCCGCACGCGGCCGCGCGCGGTGAGCGGGGCGCGCAGGTCCTCGGTGGGCGGCGGGAGCGCGAGCGGCGACGGCCCGGCCGCACGTTTGACGCCGGTCGCGGCGACCGCGTACGGCACGCGCCGCTCGCGATACCAGTCGGGCGCCACCGGGTGCAGCGTGACGTCCTCGAACCCGGCCTGCTCGAACCACGCGCGGTACTGGTCCTGCTCGGGGAACAGCATCCACAGGTCGGCCAGCGCGCGGGCGATCCGGCCCGCCGGCCGCACCGGGCCGATGACGACGCCGACGCCGTCCTCGCGCAGCACGCGGTAGGCCTCGGCGATGCCGCGCTGCGGGTCCGGCCAGTACTCGATGCTGCCGGCGGACACGTAGCGGTCGAAGGCGTCGTCGGCGAACGGCAGCGCCTCGGCGTCGCCGAGCAGCCGCCGGCAGCCCGCGAGCGCCGGGCGCCGGGCCGCGCGGGCGAGCTGGTGCGGGCTCTGGTCGAGCATCGTCACGCGTGCCGCGTCGACATGCTCCACGATGCCCTCGGTGGTGAAGCCGGTCCCTGCGCCCGCGTCGAGCGTGTCAAGGTCTCGCCGGTCGAGCCGCGCGGCGGCGAGCGCCTGCGCTCCGCATGCGCGCCGTCCAGAACAGCGGA
Organism: uncultured Solirubrobacteraceae bacterium; assembly: GCA_963806395.1. Lineage (GTDB taxonomy): Bacteria > Actinomycetota > Thermoleophilia > Solirubrobacterales > Solirubrobacteraceae > DASSUW01. The sequence goes on from CAWDYI010000005.1 coordinate 213,304, forward strand.
TTGACCCAGTCGTCGTAGCCGAGCGACAGGAATCGGTAGAACCAGTAGGCCTCCTTCTTGTGCTGGACCAGCCGCATGCGAGCCGCCGACGATACCCGCCCCACCGACCTTGCCGACCGGCTGGACGCCTGGCTGCCCGAACCGGCCGTGCGGACGTACCACCGCCGGGTGGCGTCGGCCGATCCGGACGCTCTCTGGGACGCCGCCGGGAGCCTGCGGCTGTCCGACACCCGGACGCTCGGGCGCCTGGTGCGCTGGCGGATCCCGGACCTCGACGGCGAGCTCACCTACGGCGAGCTGTTCCGGGCCTACCCGTTCACCGTTCTCGAGGAGGGCGAGCGGTACCTCCTGGCCGGCCTGTGCGGCCGGATCTGGACGCTTGCGCGCGACTACCCGCGTCTGGCCGGGCCGGACGAATTCGCGCGCTGGGACGAGCCCGGGACCGTGCGCGTCCTGTTCGGCCACTGGGTGCAGCAGGTGGGCGGCGGCGCCGCCGAGCTCGTCACGGAGGCGCGCGTCGAGCCCGTGGACCGCGCAGCCGCGGTGCGCCTGAGCACACTGTGGAAGGTGATCGGCCCGTTCGAGCGACTGGTCGGCGCCGAGGCGATCGTCGCGGCTACCGCGAGATCTGCGCGTGCGTGACGGGCACGCCGAAGCGCTCCTCCACGGTGGCCAGCCCGTCGTCCTCGCGGTAGTCGAGGTCCGGGTGGCTGAAGACGACGATGCGGTCGGCATCGAACGTGGCGAGGGCGTCCTGGATCGCGACGACCGGCTCGCTCTCGCCGGTGTCGCCGGCTGCGTCGATGCCCTCGTCCTCGAGCCGCTCGACGGTCTCCTCCTGGGCGACCTCCGCCTCGTGGATCGCCTCGTCGGAGTCCGAGACCCAGAACGCGAGCGGGGACTGGTTGGTCGCGGGGGAGACGACGAGCACCTCGGCGCCCTCGACCTCCTCGCCGAGCGCGGCGCGCAGCATGTTGGCGTCGACGGGCTCCGGGGTGACCACGAGCAGCTTCACGTCGCAGTCGCTACCCCATGGCTCGTGGCGGCAAACGGCACCACCGCGCCGCCGTGGGCGCGCACCGCAATGATCGCGACATCGTCCCGCGGGTGCCCACCCTGGGCCTCGAGCGCGTCGCGCTCCACGGCTTCGGCGATCGCGTTCGCGTCCGCGCCCGCGCAGCCGGCGAGAAAGGCCGCGAGCCGGCCCGGCGTGGCGTCGCGGTCGGCCTCGGTCACGCCGTCGGTGTAGAGCAACAGCGCGTCGCCGGGCGCGAGCTCGACCGACTGCTCGCCGAGCTGCGGGGCGTCGACGATGCCCAGCAGCGTCCCCGGCGATCCCACGGTCTCGACGCCGCCTCCCGCGCGCAGCACGAGCGGCAGCGGGTGCCCGCCCGCGGACACGCAGACCGACACGCGGTCCTCGCGCGGGGTGAGCGACGCGTACAGCACCGTGCAGAAGCGGTAGTCGAGGCGGTCGCGCAGCAGTGCCTCGTTGAGCTGGGCGAGCACGGCGCTCGGGCGCCGCGTGTGGAGCGCCGCCGCTCGCACCGTGTAGCGCGCGAGCGCGGTCAGGGCCGCCGCCTCCGCGCCCTTGCCGCACACGTCCCCGATCACCAGCGCCCAGTCGCCGGCGCCGGTCGCGAAGCAGTCGTAGAAGTCGCCGCCGACCTCGTTGCCGTCGCCCGCCGCCACGTAGCGTGCGGCGACCTCGACTCCCGGGATCTTCGGCAGCTCGGCAGGGAGCAGGGATCGCTGAAGCGTGCGCGCCACGTGGTCGCGCTCCGCATACAGGCGCGCATTGTCGAGCGCCAGCGCGGCGCGGCGCGCGAGGTCCTCGAACAGGGCGAGCAACTCGTGCTCCTGGCTTACCGGGAGCCGGTCGAAGCCGGCGGCGAGCACGCCGTGCACGCGCCCGCGTGCCGCCAGCGGGACGATCACGGCGCCGTTCGCCACGATCCCCTCGCCGCTGCTCACGACCTCGAGCATCGAATCCTGCACGCCGACCTCGAGCGCGGCCAGCAGCTCGCGCTCGCGCTCCTGGTCCGCGGCGGCCGCGGCCACGCGCTGCACCGAGCCGCCCCCGGGCCCACCGCCGAGCAGGATCACGCACGTGTCGGCCGTCCCGCGCACGCACAGGCGGGCGATGCTGCGCATCGTCTCCCGCTCGTCGAGCGACTGGTCGAACAGCTCGCTCGCCTCCGCCAGCAGCGCGGACCGCGCGAGCAGCCGCTCGCGCTCCTCCTCCGCCCGGCGGCGCGCCGTGACGTCGCGTACGACGACGACCAGCTGGCGCCGGTCGCCGACCTCGAGCGGGACCGCGCCGAGCTCGAGATCGACGGTCTCGCCGTCGCGGCGGCGCATCGTCCGCTTCATCGACGGCCGCACCGGCCCGCTCTCGAGCGCATGCAGCGCGCGGCGCCGGATGTCCTCGACGTCGTACTCGACCACCAGGTCCAGCACCGAGTCCATCGCGGCCAGCTCCGGGAACGGGTAGCCGCAGAGCTGCTCGAACGCCGCGTTGGCGTACACGCAGCGGCCGTCGCGCTCGAGCACGACCATCCCCTCGCCGATCTCCGACAGCGCCAGCAGCAGAGCCTCGTAGCGGTCCGTCTGCGCGCGCAGCGCGCGCTCGCCGGCGCGCCGTTCGGTGACCTCGATCACCACGATCCCGACGCCGATCAGATGGCCGTCGGCGGCCCGGCGCACCGGCCAGTACGACGCCGAGAACTCGCGCTCGGCCCCGGGCTGGGCGGGCGTGCCGCCGCTGACGTGCACGTCGCTCAGGGCCTCGCCCGTGCTGGCGACGCGCTCGACGTCCGCCTGGACCGCGTCGGGCAGGTCGGGCAGCAGCTCGCTGACCGTGCGGCCCGCGTGCGCGGCCGCCGGCATCCCGTTGATCGCTGCGAGCCGGTCGTTGACGCGCACGTACCGCACCCGCATGTCCAGCAGTCCGAGTCCCACCGGCGCGTGCTCGAAGATCACGTCCAGCAGCGCCACGGTCGACTGGAGCCGCTCCCGCAGCGCGGACGCCCACACGGCGACCGCCGAGCCGAGGATCACGGTCGCGAGGCGGATGCCGTCCTGCGCTGTCAGCTCGTCGCGGAGTGAGAGGCTGATCGCGCAGAGGACGATCGCCAGCGCGCCGACCGCCGCGGTCGGGCGCGGTCCGGCGGTGACGGCGGCGAGCAGCGGCCCGAGCACGTACAGCGTGACGAGGACCGTCGGCCCGTCGATGACGATGTCGACGGCGAACAGGGCGACGACGATGAGGGCCGCGAGGCCGGTGACCGGGCGCAAGGCCCGTGTCTATCACGCAAGCGGAGCGGCGGCCACGTTCGTCGGTACGGAGCTGACATCGAGCGCCCGCTGCCAGCCCTCGGCCAGGCGACCCAGGCTCGCCTCCCAGGACCGGCCGGCGACGGCGGCCAGCCCGCCGCGGGCGAGCCGCTCGCGGGCGGCGCGCGAGCCGGCCAGCGACGCGAGCGCGCTCGCGAGCTCGTCCACCCGCGGGGGGCACAGCACACCGCTGCGGCCGTCGGTGACGAGCTCGGCCGGGCCGCCCGCCGCGACCGCCACGACCGGGACGCCTGACGCCTGCGCCTCGAGGATGACCTGCCCGAACGTGTCGGTCTGCGAGCAGAACAGGAACAGGTCGGCCGAGGCGTACGCGGCCGGCAGCGCGTCGCCGTCCAGCCAGCCGAGGAAGGTCGCCGAGCTGCCGAGACGCTCGCGCAGCGCGCCCTCCTCGGGGCCGCCGCCGGCCAGCAGCAGGTGCAGTCGCGGATCGCGCGCACGGGCGGCGAGGAAGGCGTCGGCCAGCAGGTCAGCCCCCTTCTCGCGCGTCAGGCGCCCTGCGTACAACACGTCGACGCGGTCCCCGAGCGGCTCGCAGCGGGCGGCTGGAGAGAAGCGGGTCAGGTCGACGCCGCGGTCCCAGCGGCCGATCCGCCCGCCGTCGACTCCGAGGTCGCACAACGCGGCGTCGGCGGACGCGGACGGTGAGAGCACGGCGTGGCACTGGCCGTAGAAGGCCGCGAGCGCCATCCGCATTCCGGCCGCCACGAGCGGATCCCGCGCCCGCAGCGCGGCGTACGCGGCCAGCTCGGTGTGGTACGAGCCGGCGACGGGCAGCCCGAGCAGGCGCCCGGTGAGCAGCGCGGCCACGCCCGCCGGGCCGGGCGAGCACACGTGGAGCAGCCCGTAGCGCCCCTCCGCGAGCGCGTCGACCACCGCGGGCAGGCCGGGGACGCCGACCGTCAGGCCGGGGTAGAACGGGACCTCGGACTCGGCGACCGCGCTCAGGCGCCGGTCGACGCACGCGTCGGTCCCGATCACGTCGACCTCGAATCCCGGCACGCCGCGATCGCGGATCTGGGCGACCGTGCTGGTGAGCCCGTGCATCGCGCCGAGGCCGTCGGCGACGAGCGCGACGCGTACGGGCTCGTTCTCGCGCACGGAGACGCGGTCCTTCTCGCGCGCCAGGAATGCCGCGGCGGGCGCGTACGGGATCGCCGCCACGCAGGCCTCGAACACCCCGGCGGCCACCGCGTTCCAGTCCGCTTCCGAGCCGGACGCCGCCTCAGCGCCGGCGAGGGCGACGGCAGCGGCGAGCTTGCGCTCGTGGCACCGGCGCGCGCGCCGCTCGAGGCCGGCGTGCGAGAACCCGGTCGCCTGCATGTGCGCGATCAGCTCGGCGCTGTCGACCTCCAGCTCGACCGATTGCAGCCAGGCATGGAGCAGCGCGCGCGCGTCGGCCGGGCCGAGATCGTGGGCATCGGGGCCGGACCGGACGTCGCCCTCGATCATCACGCGCTCGGCGATCCGCAGCACCGTGCCCGGGTCGGGAGCGCCGCCGTCGTCTCCGCGGCCGAGCGCACGCACCGCGATTGCCATGGCGGCGTGCGCCCACTTGGCGGCCGAGCCCTGATCGCCGAATGCGGCGACGCGCCCGGCGCGTACGTGCTCGAGGAACTGCTCCGGCGTGGCGGCCGTCGGCGTCTCCGACCACGTGAGGCCGATGTCGATGCCCGCGTGATCGTCGGAGCCGCCGATGCCGCTGCCGCCGTGGGTGTCGATGTAGATCGCGGCCGGCAGGTTCAGCTCGCGGGCGCGCGCGCCGTTGCGGACCTCCCAGATCGGGAACAGCTCGGCGAGCCGGCGCCGGTGGCGCGCGGTCAGGGGCGCGTCGACGGCGTAGAACGGGTGTGCGAGCGCGCACGCGATCTCGTGCTCGTGCAGGTACGCCGCGACGGTCTCGACGTCGCCGGCGTGCGCCTGCAGCCACTCGTGGTCGTCCGGCGTGATCCCGAAGCAGAGCACGTGCACGGACTGCGGCTCGCCGCGGAAGCGTGCGGTCAGCTCCTCCGACACGAACACGTCGGGCCGGTCGGCGATCTCGAGGACGCCCGCGATCGTGTCGTGGTCGGTGATCGTCACGAAGTCCATGCCGCGGCGCTTGGCGAGCGCATGGACCTCCTCCGGCGGGGTGGCGCATTCGGGCAGCCCCAGTGCGCGCTGGACCCCGAGCTTGGACACCGCGGAGGCGGATGAGTGGCAGTGCAGGTCCGCTCGGTTCATGGCGCTGAGAATGGCCCGCAAACCGTGCAGATTTGTGACGGCCTGGGTCCCGCGCGGTGAAGGTGTTGTGAAGCGCCCGCGCGCAGGTGCGCGCGGGCGCTCACATGGGATGCGTCAGCGGTTGGCGCCGACGACGCGCGAAGCGCTCACGATGCCGTCGCCGTAGAACCCGTTGAGGTCACGGCTGCCCTCGCACGTGGCGGTGTACGTCCCCGTCGCGTCCTCCGGGTAATGGAACTCGCGCGGCTCCGGGCACGGCGTGTTCTGCGCCGTCCGGCGAAGGATCTGCTCGACCCTCCGCGGAGCGAGCGTGAGCCCGCCGTGCTTGCGGTCGCGCTTGCCGTACTCGGCCACGGCCAGTGCGGCTACGCCCGCCGCGTGCGGCGAGGCCATCGAGGTGCCCTGCAGCCAGACCCAGTAGTTGTCGCCTTCCTTGACGACCGATGCGGCGGTCGCCGGGTCGGCGAGCTCGGCTGCGCCGGCCGCCTTCGGGAACGGCGCGAGGATCTTGTTCTGCGGGAACGGCCGCGCCGGGTCGCGCGAGTCGCCGCCGGGCGCCGACAGGTCGGCCTGCTCGACGCCGTAGTCCGAGTAGAACGCCTTGCGCTTGCTCGGGCCGACCGACGTGACGCCGATGACGCCGTTGCCCTCGAGCGGCATGCTCAGACAGCTGTTGTTCACGATGCGCTCGCGCGGGCCCGCCACCGGCGGATAGTCGGGGCTCGAGTCGTCGAACTCGGGGTGGCCGAGGTCGGTGAAGCCGTTCCCCTCCGCCGACACGAGCGTCACGCCGCGGTTGCGCGCGTAGTTGAGCGCGCGCTGCGTGGCCTGGATGGTCAGGCGCTGCTGCGCCTGCTCGGCCGGCGAATCGGCCGGGTTGTCGGCGCAGTTGTAGAGCCACGGATCGATGTAGTACGACATGTTCACCACGTCGATCCCCTGGTCGCCGGCGTAGGTCAGCGCGTCGACGGACGGCTGCAGGAAGAAGTAGCCGAAGTCCTGGCCGGCACGCAGATTGACGAGCTCGACCTTCGGGGCGACGCCGGACATGCCGATGCCGTTGAGCGCCGCGCCGATGGTGCCGGCGACGTGGGTACCGTGGCCGTGGTCGTCAACGTCGGGTCCGTCGGCACACGACTGGTCGGCCTCCTCCGCGCACGGACCGTCGACCACCTCGCCGTTCGGCGCCGTCGGGATGTCGAACGTGAAGTTGCGCGACAGCGACTTGTTGAAGTTCGGCGCGATGTCGGGGTGCGATCCCTCGATGCCCGTGTCGATGATGCCGACGCGGACGGCGCGGCTGCCCTGGTTGCGGGCGTAGGAGCCCTCAGGCGTGGCGCCGATCATGCGCATGTCCCACTGGGCGCCGTAGAACGGATCGGCCTCGGGCGCGGCCTTCGGCTGGCCGGCGCGCTTGCTCTTGGCCCGGTGGCCGTCGAACGCCGGGTTCTCGACGTCGGCACCGCGGGCGACCTCGTCCTTCGGCGCCTGGCCGATCGGGCGGTTCGGCGCAGCGCCGACGAGCGCGTCCTCACGCCCGGCCTCCTGCGCGAAGTCCTTCTCGCTCGATCGCACCGTGGCGAGGCCGATCTTGGTGTTCACCCTGACGATGCGTCCGCCGGCATCCTCGACCGCCTCACGACCCTGCGCGGCGCTGACGCCGCGCTCGTACAGCACGACGTACTCCTTCGCCTCTCCGCCTGCGTCGGCGGTCTGGGCCACGCCGAAAGCGGCGGCAACCAGCAGACCCGCCAAAACGGGCTTGCGCATGCTGGGCATGCGGCACCTCCTCTGAGATTTTCGGCGGCCGGCACCCCTGCCTGACCGCTCGTCGTTGCGCGCAGGCTACCGAGGAGGGGGTGTCAGAAATCGTCCGGCGCGAACGCCTGTGCGATCGCGGCGCGCGCGTAGCCGGCGCCCAGGCACGCCATCAGCTTCATCCGCGCCGCCGCCGGGCTCAGCGCCGCGGCGCAGATCAGCGGCCCGGTGCGCAGGTCGCGCTCGGCGCCCTCGAACGCGTACGTGCTGCGGAGGATCGAGCCGCGCTCGGGCCGAACCGTGACGACGACGGGAACGCGCGCCGCGGCCCGGCGCATGGCGACGAGGAACGGCGGAGGCGTGTGGCCGGCGCCGAGCACGACGGCCACGAGGCCGTCGGCGCCGGCCTCGATCGCGGCGCCGACGAGCGTGCCGTCGGCGCCGAGCGCGGCCGGGACGATGTGGACCGTCGCGTCGAGCGCCGCGACGGGCACCGGCGGGAAGCGCTCGAGCCGGCGCGCCATCCACGCGCGCCCCTCCTGCACCCGGCCGACGGGACCGAGGCGCGGCGAGTCGAACGCGTCGGGCGCGGTCGAGTCGGTCTTGCGGACGGCGCGCGCGGCGTGCACCTTGCCCGCGAAGGCGATCAGGACGCCGAGGCCCTCCGAGCCGGCGGCGCCCGCCACGACGACGGCGTCGTACAGGTTGGCCGGGCCGTCCGCCCCGAGCGCCGAGGACGGGCGCATCGCGCCCGTGAAGACGATCGGCGCGTCACCGGCGTACAGCAGGTCGCACAGCAGCGCGACCTCCTCGAGCGTGTCGGTGCCGAACGTGACGACGACGCCGCGGCCGGCCTCGGCCTCGGCAGCGGCGGCGCGCGCGATGTCCAGCGCGTCGACCGCCGTCAACTGCACGCTCGGGCGCGTGCTCACGGTGCGCGCCCGCAGGTCGGGAATGTCCGCCAGCTCCGGCACCGCCTTCACGAGCCCCTCGGCGTCCAGCTTCGGCACCGCACCGGCGCCCGCCGAGCCCGACATCGCGATCGTCCCGCCGGCGGCGAGCACGGTGACCTCACGGACGGGCTCGAGCACCGCGCGAGCCTACCCCAGCCGCCTAAGGGTCTGACCCCCTTAGCGTCGCGGCGGCGTAAGGGGGTCTGACCCCCTTAGTGGATTTTCCCTGGTAACAGTCGCTTTACCCGATCGCGTCCGTGGCGAGCCACGCTGGGCCCCATGGCCGCCTCGACCGCCGCCGTCGCCGGGTTCGCCCCGCCCGACGGCCGCTCCCGCCGCGGACGCCTCCTGCTCTCCGAGGGCGCCCGGACCACGATCCACGTCGCCTGCCACGACGCGGATCGCACCGAGATCCGCGTCGTGGTGCTGCCCGGCCAGGAACGCCTGGAGCCGTGGTGCGCGCGGCACGGGATCGACGAGGCGCTCGTGGGCGGGTTCTTCGTCCGGCCGCACGGGACGCCGCTGGGCGAGGTGCGCACCCACGGCGTCGTGCGCGACCACGTGCCGTTCGACGCGCCGTGGCACGCCGTCCGCGCGTGCGTGCACGTCGAGGGCGGCACGGCGCGGATCGCTCGTCGCGACCGCCTCGACGCGGAGCCGCGCGGCGACCTGCTGCAGGCCGGCCCGCTCCTGGTCGCCGATCGCGAGGTCGTCTACGACGCGGACGCCGACGCGGAGGGGTTCCGGGCGGCGGCGCATCAGTTCGATCCCGACCCGACGGAGGGCCGCCACCCGCGTGCCGCGCTCGGCATGGCGCCCGGGCGGATCGTCGCGGTCGCGTGCGACGGCCGCTCGCGCCGCGACGCAGGGCTCACGCTGCTCGAGCTCGCGAAGCTGATGGCCGCGCTCGGCTGCGAGCACGCGCTCAACCTCGACGGCGGCGGCTCGACCGCGCTCGTGTCCGGCGGCCGGCTGCAGAACCTCCCCCGGCGTGACTTCGAGGAGCCCGAGCCGGGCGGGCGGCCGGTCTCGACCGCTCTCGAGTTCCGCCCGTCGGGCGCCCTCCGCTGAGCGTCCCAGACCGCTCGTCTCATCGGGCGCGCCGCAGGGTATGGTCACGGTCTGGCCACGATTCGTTCACACGCACCGCGGGTCGTCATGGGGCTCGCGTTCTTTCCGCGCGGCGGCTCGGCGCATGTGGCGCGCAACCTCGCCTGCACGCTCGGCGACGTCGGCTGGGACGTGACGGTTCTCACGGGCTCGATCACCCACGACGACGAGCCCGGCGACGCGCGCGAGTTCTACCGCGGGCTCGACGTGCGCCCCCAGGACTTCACGCGAGCGCTCGAGGCGCCCGACCCGATGCGCGCCGACCCGCCGATGCACCCCTCCTACGAGGACCGGCCCGGAGCGCCGGATCGGATCTTCGCGTCGCTCGACGAGGGCGAGTACGAGCACCAGGTCACGGCGTGGTGCCGGGCGCTCCAGTCGGTCGACGCGGCGAACGCGGACGTCCTGCATCTGCACCACCTGACCCCGATCCACGAGGCGGCCGCGCGCGTGGCGCCGGCCGTGCCCGTGGTCGGCCACCTCCACGGCACCGAGCTGCTGATGCTGGAGGCGATCGAGAAGGACCCGCAGCGCTGGCGCCACGGCGAGGCGTGGGCGGCCCGCATGCGCGCGTGGGCGGCCGGCTGCGAGCGGATCATCGTGCTCTCCAAGGGCCAGGTGGCGCGTGCCGAGGAGCTGCTCGGCGTCGCCGAGGAGCGGTGCGTGCTGGTGCCCAACGGGTTCGATCCGCGCGCCTTCAAGCCGGAGCAGGTCGACCGGCGCGCGCACTGGCGGCGCCACCTGGTGGACGCGCCGCGCGGATGGGCCCCCGGCGAGCGCCCGGGCTCGGTGCGCTACGCGGAGTCCGACCTGGAGGCGTTCGAGGACGAGCAGGGCCCGACGCCGGTGCTCCTGTACGTCGGGCGCTTCACCGAGGTCAAGCGGCTGCCGCTGCTGATCGAGGCGTACGAGAACGCTCGCCCGGGGTTCGCGACGCGGGCGCCGCTCGTGGTCGTGGGCGGCTTCCCGGGGGAGTGGGAGGGCGAGCACCCGCTGGAGGCGATCGAGCGCACCGGCGCGCAGGACGTGTTCCTCGCCGGCTGGCACGGGCACGATGCGCTGCCGTCGTTCCTCGCGGCCTCAGACGTCGTGGTGCTCCCGTCCGTCCGCGAGCAGTTCGGCCAGGTGCTCGTCGAGGGCATGGCGTGCGGACTGCCCGCGATCGCCGTCGACGCGTGGGGGCCGGCGGACATCGTCGAGCACGGCGAGACGGGCTGGCTGGTCGAGCCGGACGACCGCGTGTCGCTCGCCAATGCGCTCGTGCACGCCGTCAACTGCCCGATCGAGCGCGCCCGCCGCGGCGAGCGTGCGGCCGTCGAGGCGAACGAGAGCTATGCGTGGCCGGCGCTGGCCGAGGACGTGGCAGCGGCCTACGACGCGGCGCGCAGCATGACCCACGGCGGGCTGCTGGGCGCAGCGCCCAGCTAGTCGCTGAAGGAGCCGTCGAACAGGTCTGCGTCGGCCGCCGGGACGCCGAGCGCCTCGAGGCGCGTCACCGCTCGCGCGAGACGACGATCGATCCCACCGGTGTGCTCGGCCGCGTGCAACGTGCGCTGCGCCTGCCGCATCGCCGCGGAGCGGCGGTAGCCGTTGCGGACGAACGCGCGCGCCTCGGCACAGACGTCGACGGCCGGCAGAGCGGCGAGGCTCGCGTACACGCGCTTGATCCGGCGCCACGCGGTGCGACCGCCGCGGAGGCCCGGATCGGCGGTCGGGATCGCGTGCATGTCGGTCACGGCGCGCCGGACCGCCGGGTCGATCGTGCGCATGAAGGCCCCGAGGCCCTGTGTGATCTCGATCGTGGAGAGCGCGGCCGCACGGCCCTTGGGCGCGCGCTGGATGCGGCGCGCCAGTCGCGGTTCCGCGAGACATCCCGTCGGCGCCCCGATGGTCGCCTGCAGGGCCACCGCGGCCGCCTCGAAGTCGGTCGCCAGCCGCAGGCCGATGTCCGCGAACGCGCGTGCGTTGGCGCGCTCGTCCGGCGGCGCCTGGGCGCTCGCGACGGCGGGCGCGGCGAGGAGGAACACGGCGGAGAGCAGGATGGAGGCGATGCGCGGCGACATGTCTGAAACGCATCGGCTCGAAACCCGTTCACCTGCAACGATTCTTCACGTCAACGCAACAATGTTGCGTCAGGGCCCCGGTACGACCCTGTGATCGCTGCAAACGACGCATGAACGTGACACTCGGCCGGAGACAGCCGCCTGAGCCGCTGCTACCTTTCCGCCCTCCCGCGTAGTTCCGACCGCCGCCGCCCTCGGGAGCAACGCAATGTCTCGCATTCCACGGCCGACCGGACCGGTCGGCCTCTACGACCCGACATACGAGCACGACGCCTGCGGCGTCGCGTTCATCGCGCGCCTGAGCGGCGAGCCGTCGCACGAGACCGTCCAGCGGGCGATCGTCGCGCTCGAGAACCTCGAGCACCGCGGAGCCGCCGGCGCCGATCCGAACACCGGCGACGGCGCCGGGATCCTGCTCCAGATGCCCGACGAGCTGATGCGCGGGCTGATCGGGCAGGACCTGCCGCCGCCGGGCCGCTACGGGGTCTGCGTCTGCTTCCTGCCCCAGGACGAGGGCAGGCGCGCCGAGCTGGAGGCCCTGCTCGAGCGCACGGTCGTCGAGGAGGGTCAGCGCGTGATCGGCTGGCGCGACATCCCGGTCGACAAGGACTACGTCGGGATCACCGCCAACTTCTACGCGCCCTACATCAAGCAGCTCGTCGTCGCCGCCGAGGGCCCGCTCCGCGACGACCAGGACGCGTTCGAGCGCAAGCTGTACGTGATCCGCCGGATCGCCGAGATCGCGGCCGGGCCGGAGCTCGTGATCCCCTCGTTCTCCTCGCGCACCGTCGTCTACAAGGGGATGCTCACGTCCCCGCAGCTGCTCGGCTACTACCCGGACCTTCAGGACACGCGCACCAAGTCGGCACTCGCGCTCGTCCACTCGCGCTTCTCGACGAACACGTTCCCGAGCTGGGAGCTGGCGCACCCGTACCGGATGATCGCCCACAACGGCGAGATCAACACGCTGCGCGGCAACGTGAACTGGATGCGCGCACGTGAGTCGCAGCTCGCCTCCGAGCTGTTCGGCGACGACCTGGCGAAGGTGCTGCCGGTCGTGCGCCCCGGCGGGTCGGACTCCGCGACCTTCGACAACGTGCTCGAGCTGCTGACGCTCGCCGGCCGGAGCCTCCCGCACGCGGTGATGATGATGATCCCGGAGGCCTACGAGGGCCGGGACGACCTGCCCGATCACCTGAAGGGCTTCTACGCCTTCCACGCGTGCCTGATGGAGCCGTGGGACGGCCCCGCGGCGGTCGCCTTCACCGACGGCCGCGTGATCGGCGCCACGCTCGACCGCAACGGCCTGCGCCCGGGCCGCTGGCTCGAGACCAAGGACGGCTGGGTCGTGCTCGGCTCGGAGACCGGGGTGATCGACGAGCCGCCGGAGAACGTCCTGCGCAAGGGCCGCCTCCAGCCGGGCAAGCTGTTCCTGGTCGACCTCGCGCGCGGGCGGATCGTCGAGGACGCCGAGGTCAAGCGCGAGGTCGCCACGCAGCAGCCGTACGGCGAGTGGTTCGAGCAGGGCATCGTGCAGCTGTCCGAGCTGCCCGCACGCGAGCCGGAGCACGGTCAGACCGAGCCGCTGCGCGCGCTCCAGCGCACATTCGGCTACACGCAGGAGGACCTCAAGGTCCTGCTCGCGCCCACCGCCGCGCGCGGCGAGGAGCCGATCGGCTCGATGGGCAACGACCTCGCGCTCGCCGTGCTGAGCGACAACCACCCGCCGCTGTTCTCCTACTTCAAGCAGCTGTTCGCGCAGGTCACGAACCCGCCGATCGACCCGATCCGCGAGGCGATCGTGATGAGCGTGTCGACCGGCGTCGGCTCGGAGCGCAACCTGCTCGCCGAGACGTCCGAGCACGCACACCAGCTGGCGATGGACACGCCGATCCTGCGCAACGACGAGCTCGAGAAGCTGCGCCAGGTCGACTCCGCGGCGTTCAGGGCCCGGACGATCGACATCACGTGGCCGGTCGCCGACGGCCCGGAGGGCATGACCGCTGCGCTCGATCGCATCTGCGCCGAGGCCGACGAGGCGCTCGCCGCCGGCATCAACGTCCTGGTCCTCTCCGACCGAGCCGTCGGCCCCGAGCGTGTGGCGATGCCGTCGCTGATGGCGGTCGGCGGCGTCCACCACCACCTCGTGCGCGAGGGCACGCGCCTGCAGACCGGCCTCGTGCTCGAGTCCGGCGAGCCGCGCGAGGTGCACCACTTCGCCACGCTGATCGGCTACGGCGCCAGCGCCATCAACCCGTACCTGATGTTCGAGTCGCTCGGCGAGCTCGTCGCCGACGGCAAGATCGAGGGCGTCGACGACGTCGAGACGGCGTCCAAGAACGTCGTCAAGGGCATCGCCAAGGGCCTGCTGAAGACGATCTCGAAGATGGGGATCTCGACGATCCAGTCGTACAACGGGGCGCAGATCTTCGAAGCGGTCGGTCTCGCCGGAGACCTGGTCGAGCGCTGCTTCGCCGGCACCGCGTCGCGGATCGAGGGCATCGGCGCGGACGTGCTCGCGCGCGAGGCGCTGGACAAGCACGCGAGCGCGTACCCGCACGCGCACGCGGACATCCTGCCGGTCGGCGGCGTGTACGCGTGGCGGCGCGACGGCGAGCACCACATGTGGAACCCGGAGACGATCGCGCTGCTCCAGCACGCGGTCCGTCACGGCGGCCGGCAGACCTACGAGCAGTACTCGGAGCTCGTCAACCAGGACGCGGCGCGGCGCGCGACGCTGCGCGGGCTGCTGCAGTTCCGCGAGCTGCCCGAGGAGGAGTGGCTGCCGCTCGACGAGATCACGCCGGCGAAGGAGATCGTCAAGCGCTTCTCGACCGGCGCGATGTCGCTCGGCTCGCTCTCGCGCGAGGCGCACGAGACGCTGGCGATCGCGATGAACCGCCTCGGCGGGCGGTCCAACACCGGTGAGGGCGGGGAGGACCCGGTCCGCTACACGCCCGACGCGAACGGCGATTCGCGCCGGTCGGCGATCAAGCAGGTCGCCTCCGGCCGCTTCGGCGTGAACATCAACTACCTCGTCAACGCCGACGAGCTCCAGATCAAGATGGCCCAGGGCGCCAAGCCCGGCGAGGGCGGCCAGCTGCCCGGCCACAAGGTCGACCGCTACATCGGCTCGATCCGCTTCACCACCCCGGGCGTGGGGCTGATCTCGCCGCCGCCGCACCACGACATCTACTCGATCGAGGACCTCAAGCAGCTGATCTACGACCTGCGCTGCGCCAACCCGACCGCGCGCGTGAGCGTCAAGCTCGTGTCCGAGGTCGGCGTCGGCACGGTGGCGGCCGGCGTGGCGAAGGCGAATGCCGACCACGTGCTGATCTCCGGTCACGACGGCGGCACCGGCGCTTCGCCGCTGTCCTCGATCCAGTCGGCCGGCGTGCCGTGGGAGATCGGCCTCGCCGAGACGCAGCAGACGCTCGTGCTCAACGACCTGCGGTCGCGCATCTGGGTGCAGACCGACGGGCAGATCAAGACCGGCCGCGACGTGATGGTGGCGGCGCTGCTGGGCGCCGACGAGATGGGCTTCTCGACTGCTCCCCTGATCGCCACCGGGTGCGTGATGATGCGCGCCTGCCACCTGAACACGTGCCCGGTCGGCGTCGCGACGCAGGACCCGGAGCTGCGCAAGCGCTTCGAGGGCACGCCCGAGCACGTCGTCAACTTCTTCTTCTTCGTCGCCGAGGAGGTGCGCGAGCTCATGCGCCGGGTCGGCGTGCGGCGCTTCGAGGATCTGACCGGCCGCGTCGACCTGCTGAAGGCCGACGACGCGATCGAGCACTGGAAGGCGCGCGGGATCGACCTCACGCACGTGCTGAACACGCCGGAGGTGCCGGGCGGCACGACGCTCCGCCGCGTGCGCCCGCAGGAGTCGCCGCTGCCGGGCGCGCTCGACTGGAAGCTGATCGAGGCCGCCAAGGACGCGATCGATCACCGGCGGCCGGTGACGGGCGAGTTCGCGATCCGCAACGTCAACCGGACGGTCGGCGGCCTGCTCTCGAGCGCGGTCACGAAGGTGCACGGCTTCGACGGCCTTGACCCGGAGACGATCCGCTTCACGCTGCGCGGCTCGGCCGGCCAGTCGTTCGGCGCGTGGCTGGCGCCCGGCGTCGAGCTGACGCTGATCGGCGATGCCAACGACTACACGGGCAAGGGCCTGTCCGGCGGCGTGCTCGCCGTGCGCCCGCCCGACGGCGTCACGTTCAAGGCCGAGGAGAACGTGATCATCGGCAACACGGTGCTCTACGGCGCCACCGCCGGCCGCGCGTTCTTCCGCGGTCTCGCCGGCGAGCGGTTCGCCGTGCGCAACTCCGGCGCGAGCGCGGTCGTCGAGGGCGTCGGCGACCACGGCTGCGAGTACATGACCGGCGGGCGCGCGGTCGTTCTGGGCCGGACGGGCCGCAACTTCGCGGCGGGCATGAGCGGCGGCGTCGCCTACGTGCTCGACGAGGAGGGCGCCTTCGGCTCGCGCTGCAACATGGGCCTGGTCGGGTTCGACCCGATCGAGGACGCCGACGCGATCGAGCTGCACGACCTGATCGAGGAGCACCACCTGCGCACGCAGTCGCCCGTGGCGGCGCGGATCCTGCGCGCGTGGGAGGAGTACCTGCCGAAGTTCGTGAAGGTCATGCCGCACGACTACAAGCGGGCGCTGGCCGAGCTCGCCGAGGCCGACCACGCGATCGAGCCCGCGGAGTCGACCGGTGGCGAGGGCTTCGTCGCCGCGGAGCAGGCAGCCTGATGGGCAAGCTCGGCGCCTTCCTCGACATCCAGCGCGGCGGTCAGCCCGAGCGCGACCCCGCGCAGCGGACCAGCGATTACCGCGAGTTCATGGAGACGCTGCCGGTCGAGGGGCTGCGCGATCAGGGCGCCCGCTGCATGGAGTGCGGCGTGCCGTTCTGCCACAACGGCTGCCCGCTCGGCAACCTGATCCCCGACTGGAACGACCTCGTGTACCGCGACCGCTGGCGCGAGGCGATCGACCAGCTGCACGCGACGAACAACTTCCCCGAGTTCACCGGCAAGCTGTGCCCGGCGCCGTGCGAGGCGGCGTGCGTGCTGGAGATCCGCGAGGGCGACGCGGTCTCGATCAAGCAGATCGAGGTCTCGATCGTGAACCGTGCGTGGGACGAGGGCTGGATCGTGCCGCGCCCGCCGGTTGTGGAGACCGGCCGCACGGTGGCGGTGATCGGCGCCGGCCCCGCCGGCCTCGCGGCCGCCCAGCAGCTGCGTCGCGCCGGCCACACGGTGACGGTCTACGAGCGCGATGAGGCCGGCGGCGGCCTCGTGCGCTTCGGCGTGCCGGACTTCAAGATCGAGAAGTGGGTGATCGAGCGCCGGCTCGACCAGCTGATCGCCGAGGGCGTGCGGTTCGAGTACGGCGTCGACGTCGGCGCCGACATCGACGCGGGCGAGCTGCGTGCCCGCCACGACGCGGTCGTGATCGCCACCGGCTCGCGCGTGCCGCGCGACCTGCCGGTGCCCGGTCGCGAGCTGGACGGCGTGCACTTCGCGATGGAGTACCTGTACGGGCGCAACCGTTGGGTGGCTGCCGGCGGCACCGAGCCGAGCCCCGTCACGGCCGCGGGCAAGCACGTGATCGTGATCGGCGGTGGCGACACAGGCGCGGACTGCGTCGGCAACGCGCACCGCGAGCGCGCGGCCTCGGTGACCCAGATCGAGCTGCTCGGTGAGCCGCCGCCCTCGCGGCCCGACGACCTGACGCCGTGGCCGCTGTGGCCGATGAAGCTGCGCCGCAGCTACGCCATCAAGGAGGGCGGCGAGCAGGACTTCTCGCTCTCCACGACCGCGCTGACCGGCTCGAACGGCCGCGTCGAGGAGATCCACTGGGTCCGCAACACGGGCCGCCCGCCGTTCGACGCCGTCCCGGGCACCGAGGAGTCGCACCCTGCCGGTCTGGTGCTGCTCGCGATGGGCTTCCTGTCGCCCGAGCAGGAGCTGCTCGACGCGCTCGGCGTGGAGAAGGACGCGCGCGGCAACGCGAAGGCCGGCGCCTACGCCACCTCGGCCGACGGCGTGTTCGCCGCCGGCGACGCGCGGCGCGGCCAGTCGCTGATCGTGTGGGCGATCAACGAGGGCCGCCAGTGCGCGCGGATGGCCGACCGCTACCTGAAGGCCCTGCCCGTTCAGGCCGCCGCCTGACGCGCCGGTATCGTCAGTCGCGTGGGCTGGCTCCTCTACCTGATCTCGCTCGCCTTCTGGGGCCTGATCGTCGGCGCGCTCGCGCGGCTCGCACTGCCCGGCAAGGACCCGATGCCGCTGCTCATAACGATCGCGATCGGGCTCGCCGGCTCCTTCATCGGGGGCCTGATCGTCTACGTGATCACCGGCGGCGACTACTACGGCGCCGGCTGGCTCGTCTCGCTCGTGTGCGCGACCGGACTCGTCTACCTGATCCGCCGCTCGCGCGGGGGATCGCTGACGGATCCCGGCCGCGGCGGCCGGATGTAGATTCCCCTCCGCCCTAAGCGAGGAGGAGCGGGATGCGACGGTCGATCTGTGTCGGTGCGGCCCTGCTGGCGACCGCTGTGCCGACCGCATCCGCGGCAGCGCACGACGTCGACGTGAGCGTGCTCTCCAGTCGCGCCGGCCAGGTCAGCGGCGGCGACGCGCTCGTGCGCATCGGCGCGCATCGGTGGCGGATCCATGACCTGCGCGTGACGCGCAACGGCATCGACGTGAGCGCGGCGTTCGAGCGCAAGGGCGGCGCGCTGGTCGGTCTGGTCGACGGCCTGCGCGTCGGGCGCAACAGGATCAGCGTGTGGGACGGCCGCCGCCGCGTGGCCCGCAAGCGGCTCGAGAACTTCCCGGTCGAGGGCCCGATCTTCTCCGGCCCCCACCAGGTCCCGTTCGTCTGCAAGACGATCCAGGCCGGCCTCGGCGAGCCGGTGGTCGACAACCAGGCGGGCGAGGGGTTCCGCGTGCTCGCGGCCGACGGCAGCACCGCCGGCTTCAGCCGCGACTGCAGTTCCCGCACGCAGGTCGACTGGCTCTACCGCTCGACGGCGGGCGGCAACCTGCAGCCGCTCCCGCCCGGCGAGCCGCCGGCCGACCTCGCAACCACGACGACGCTCGACGGCCGCACGGTTCCGTTCATCGTCCGGCGCGAACGCGGCACGATCAATCGCTTCATCTACTCGCTCGCGATGCTCGCCGACCCGGCGGGCGGGGAGACCGACAGCTCGCTGTGGAACCGGCGGCTCGTCTACACGTTCGACGGCGGCGTCGCGATCGGGCGCAACCAGGGCACGCCCGGCGGCTCGGCGCTGAGCCCGGACCTGCTCGCGCGCGGCTACGGCATCGCGCACTCGTCGGGCACGCGCGCGAGCGTGCACTACAACATGCAGCTCGGCGGCGAGACGGCGCTGATGACCAAGGAGCGGTTCGTCGAGCGCTACGGAGTCCCGCGCTACACCGTCGGCGTCGGCGGCTCCGGTGGGGCGATCCAGCAGTACCTGTACGGGCAGAACCATCCAGGCCTGCTCGACGCGGCGATCCCCGAGTTCTCCTATCCCGACATGGTCACGCAGACCATCCACGTCGGCGACTGCGAGCTGCTCGAGCGCTACATGGACGTCACCGACGCCGCCAACCCGAAGTGGGCGAACTGGGAGAACCGCGAGTGGCTCGAAGGTCTGAACACGAGCGCGACGTTCCCGAACCCGTTCACCGGCCGACCCGGCAACAGCGAGTGCATCGTCGGGTGGCGGGGGCTGACCCCGCTCGCGATGAACCCGCTGTTCGGCACAGCCGGCGCGGGCACCGAGAGGATGGACCCGGCGGTGATGGCGAACGTCCACTGGACGCACTGGGAGGACGTGCGCAACATCTACGGCCTCGGCCGGGACGGCTACGCACGCCAGACGTGGGACAACGTCGGCGTCCAGTACGGCCTGCAGGCGCTCGTCGACGGTCACATCACGCCGGCGGAGTTCCTCAAGCTCAACGCCACGATCGGATCGTGGAAGGACCCGGGCGACATGGTCCAGGAGGGCCGCCCGTTCCTGCCGGTCGGAGAGCTCGATCCCTGGAGTGTGCGCAACCAGCGTCTGAGCCCCGACGGCGGAGCGACGCCGGCGCCGCGGCGGACCGGCTCGATCGCGGCGATGAACGCCGCGTACGAGGAGGGCCTGTACTTCCACGGCGACATCGACATCCCGATCATCGACTGGCGGCCGTACCTGGAGGAGCGGCTGGACATGCACAACAGCCACCAGTCGTTCGCCTCGCGCCAGCGGATGCGGGACTTCGACGGCCGCGCGTCCAACCAGGTGATCTGGTTCTCCGAGCCGGGCGACGACCGCACGTTCGAGGCGTTCGACGTGATCGACGAGTGGCTGCTCACCGGCAGGCGCCCGGCGCGGGCGACGGATCGGTGCTTCACGGCGACCGGCGCCGAGATCGCCCACGGCCCGCGCGTGTGGGACGGGATCCTCGACCACCGCGCGGCCGGCGTGTGCACCGCTGCGTTCCCGCTGCACTCGACGTCGCGGATCGTGGCCGGCGGGCCGGTCCGCGGCGGCGTGTACAAGTGCGCGCTCCAGCCGGTCCGGAAGGCGATCGCCCGCCGCCTCTACGGCTCATGGCGGCCCGCCGCGGCCGAGCGGGGGCGGCTCGAGCAGATCTTCCCGTCGGGCG
Source organism: uncultured Solirubrobacteraceae bacterium (assembly GCA_963806395.1). GTDB lineage: Bacteria > Actinomycetota > Thermoleophilia > Solirubrobacterales > Solirubrobacteraceae > DASSUW01. Next base: position 233,441 of record CAWDYI010000005.1, read on the forward strand.
TGTGCGATTACACGCGGCCGGACCGCGGCCGGCCGCGAGGGAGGTTCTAGGCCAGGTCCGCCACAGCGGCGAGCAGCCGCTCCGCGTCGGCGTCCGCGTTGTAGTGCACGAAGCCGGCGCGGACGGCGCCGTCCGGGTCGAGGCCGAGCAGGCGCTCGAGCTCCCAGGCGTAGTAGTTGCCGTGCCACACCGCCACCTCGCGGGCGGCGAGGGCTGTCGCCACCTCGGCGGAGCTGCGGCCCGCGACCGTGAACATCAGCGTCGGCGCGCGGTCGCGAGCGGCGCCGTACAGGGTCACGTGCGACATCGCGCCGAGGCCGTCGAGCGCGGCCGCGAGCAGCGACTCCTCGTGCGCGCGCACGGCGTCCCAGTCGGCCGACAGCACGTAGTCGGCCGCCGCCCGCACGCCGGCCAGCGACTCGAACGGCAGCGTGCCGAGCTCCCAGCGCTCCGGCACCGCGTCCGACGACGGGCGCAACTTGTCCGGCTGCAGCTCGGCCAGCAGCTCGGGCCGGCCCCAGAGGATCCCGATGTGCGGGCCGAACCACTTGTAGGCCGAGCACGCGAGCGCGTCGCAGTCGAGCGCCGCGACATCGAGCCGCCGGTGCGGCGCCGCATGGACCGCATCGACGTAGACGCGCGCGCCCGCGGCGTGCGCGGCGGCCACGATCCCCGGCAGGTCGGGCACCGTGCCGACCGCGTTCGAGGCGGCGGTCACCGCGACCCAGCGGGTGCGGTCGCTCAGCACGGCTTCGACGGCGGAGGCGGGCAGCTCGAGCGTCTCGGGGTCGGGCTCGGCGAACCGCACCCGCGCGCGGGCGCGCTCGGCCGCGATCAGCCACGGCCGCACGTTGGCGTCGTGGTCCAGCCGCGAGCAGATGATCTCGTCGCCCGGCACCAGCGCGCGTCCGGCGGCGGCCGAGAAGCGCATCGTCATGTCGGTCATGCTCGGGCCGAAGGCGACACCGCGCGCGTCGCCGCCGAGCAGCGTGCCGACCGAAGCGCGGGTCGATGCCACCAGCTCGTCGGTGTGTCGCGCGGCCTCGAACAGCCCGCCGTGGTTGGCGTTGTGGCCGGAGCGCATCCAGTCGCCCATCGCGTCGATCGCGCTGTCGACCATCTGCGTGCCGGCCGGCCCGTCGAGGCGCGCCCAGCCGTCGCGCAGCCCGGGGAAGCGGTCGCGGTTCACCCGGTGACCTCGCGCAGCAGCTCGCGGTCGCGGTCGTAGCTGAGCAGGTCGGCGGCGTCGCCGGCCGCGATCCAGCGCATCTCGTCGACCTCGTCGTTCGGCACGAACTCACCGTCGAGCGGCTCCATCATCCAGTAGCGCACGACCTTCTCCCGCCCCTTGCTGTCGCGGTAGCTCGTCGACGGCAGCTCGTGACCGAGCCGGCAGCGCAGGCCGATCTCCTCCTGCACCTCACGCAGCGCCGCGTCCTCCCAGCCCTCGCCGCGGTCGAGCTTGCCCTTCGGGAACGACCAGTCGTCGTACCGCGGCCGGTGCACGATCGCGACCTCCAGCCCTTGCGGTGAGCGGCGCCACACGACGCCGCCCGACGCCTTCACCTCGGCTGCTTCGGGATCGATGGCCATCGTCGGCATCCTCTCACGCGACTCGAACTTGACGCCTGCGTCACCTTTTGCCAGCCTCCCTACGACATGTCCCGGCTCCCCAAGGTCTGCGTCGTCGGCGCCGGCTCCTCCGGCATCGCGGCTGCCAAGGCGCTGCACCAGCGCGCGTTCGAGTTCGACTGCTTCGAGAAATCCGACCGCGTCGGCGGCGTCTGGGTGTTCAAGAACCGCAACGGGATGTCGGCCGCGTACCGCTCGCTGCACATCAACACGTCGCGCGAGCGGATGGAGTACCCGGACTTCCCGATGCCGAAGTCGTATCCCGACTTCCCGCACCACACGCACATCGCCGAGTACTTCGACGCGTACGTCGACCACTTCGGCTTTCGCGAGCGGATCACGTTCGAGACCGGCGTCGAGCGCGCCACGCCCTCCCCGGACGGGACATGGGAGGTCACGCTCAGCAGTGGCGACAGCCGTCGCTACGACGCGCTGATGGTCGCCAACGGCCACCACTGGCACGCCCGCTGGCCCGAGCCGGCGTTCCCCGGGAGCGACCGCTTCGAAGGGCTCCAGCTGCACTCGCACGAGTACACGGGCGAGGATCCGGCGTTCTTCCGCGACAAGCGCGTGGTGGTGCTCGGGATGGGCAACTCGGCGATGGACATCGCGGTCGAGGCGAGCTTCTCCGCTGCCGCCACGTACCTGGCCGCGCGCCGCGGCGCGTGGGTGATCCCGAAGTACCTGTTCGGCAGGCCGCTGGATCAGATCTCCACGCAGGCGGGCGTCCCGTTCAAGGTCCGCCAGGCGGTGATGGGGTCGCTGCTGCGGCTCGGCGTGGGGGACATGCAGCGCTACGGGCTGCCGAAGCCCGACCACCGGCCGATGGAGGCGCATCCGACGGTGTCGGACGACATCCTCTCCCGGCTCGCGCACGGCGAGGTCACGCCGAAGCCGAACATCGAGCGCCTCACCGAGCGCACGGTCGTGTTCGCCGACGGCACCGAGGTCGAGGCGGATGTGGTCGTGTACTGCACCGGCTACAAGGTGACCTTCCCGTTCTTCGACCCGGGGCTGATCGCGGCGCCCGACAACGACCTGCCGTTGTTCCGGCGCGTGTTCCATCCGGACCGGCGCAGCGTGTTCTTCGTCGGCCTGCTGCAGCCGCTCGGCGCGATCATGCCGCTCGCCGCCGCACAGTCGGAGTGGGTGTGCGACCACCTGTCCGGCCGCTACGAGCTGCCCAGCCTGGATGAGATGCGCGCCGACATCGCGCGCGAGCGGGCGCGCATGTTCAAGCGGTACGTGTCCTCCAAGCGGCACACCATGCAGGTCGACTTCGACGACTACCTCGCGGACCTGGCGAAGGAGCGCCGGCGCGGGGCCGAGCGGGCGCGCGCGCAGGGCCACCGGCTGCCCGTGCCGCCGCGGGCGGGCGCCGCCGAGGCAACGGCCGCATGAGCGCTCCCGCGATCGGGCGGCGTGAGCGCACCAAGGCGGCGAACCGCGCCGCGATCCTCACCGCCGCGCGCGACGTGTTCGCCGAGGACGGCTACGGCGCGGTCAGCGTGCGCGACATCGTCCGCCGTACCGACCTCGCCTCGGGCACGTTCTACAACTACTTCCCGGACAAGGACGCGATCTTCCGGGCGCTCGTGATGGACGCCGGCGAGGAGGCGCGGCGCCGGGTGCGCGCGGCGCGCCGCCGGGCGCGGACGGCGCAGGACTTCGTCGAGGGCTCCTATCGCGCGTTCTTCGAGTTCATCGTCGAGGACCCGGAGTGGTTCGCGTTCATGCGCCGCAACCTCGAGACGCTCCGGACGCAGTTCGGCGACGACGTGCTCCCGGCGAGCACGGACGAGCTGGCGGAGGACCTGCGTTGTGCGATCGCCGCCGGCCACGTGCCGCCGGTCGACGTCGACTACTGCGCCCACGCGATGGTCGCGGTCGCGCTCGAGCTCGGCACCCGGCTGGTCGAGCGCGACCCGCCCGACGTCGACGGCGCCACCCGCTTCGCGGCGGCGCTGTTCCTCGGGGCGCTCGGTACGCTCAGCGCCTGACCGCGTTGAGCCTTTCGATCGCCGAGGCCCGGCGGCTGTTCTCGCCGGAGACCGTCTACCTGAACACGGCCGCATACGGCCTGCCGCCGCAGCCTGCCGTCGACGCATTCGAGGCGGTGGTCGACGAGTGGCGTCACGGGCGCACCGGTTATCAGCCGTGGCAGCGCTCGGTGCAGACCGCGCGCGAGGCGTTCGCCCGCCTCCACGCGGTCGCGGCGTCCGATGTGGCGGTCGGTACGCAGGTGTCCGCGTTCTGCGGCGTGGTGGCGCTGTCGCTGGAGCGCGGCGACCGGGTCGTGTGCGCGGAGGAGGACTTCACCTCGGTGCTGTTCCCGCTGCTCGCCCAGGAGGCGCGGGGCGTGCGCGTGGAGCTGGTCCCGCTCGAACGCGTGGCCGACGCGATCGACTCGGACACGGCGCTCGTGGCTGTGAGCGCCGTCCAGTCCGCGGACGGCCGGATCGCCGACCTTGACGCTATCGAGGCCGCCGCGGCGGCTCACGGCGCGCGCACGTTCATCGATGCGACGCAGGGCTGCGGCTGGCTTCCCCTCGACGCCGCGCGCTTCGACTACTTCGCCTGCGCGACCTACAAGTGGCTGCTCGCCCCTCGCGGCTGCGCGCTCATGGCCGTCCGGCCCGAGGCGGCCGAGCGTCTCACGCCCCACCTCGCCGGCTGGTTCGCGGCCGAGACGCCGAAAGCGTCGTACGGCGGCCCGCTCCGGCTCGCTCCCGGCGCCCGCCGGTTCGACGTGTCGCCCGCATGGTTCAGCTGGGTCGGTCAGGCGGGAGCGCTCGAACTGCTCGAGCGCGTGGGCATCGCGGCCATCGGCGAGCACGACATCGCGCTCGCCAACCGCTTCCGCTCGGGGCTCGGGTTGGAGGCGGGCGACTCCGCGATCGTGTCGGTGCCGCACGACCGCGCGATCGTCGAGCGGCTCGGGGCCGCGAGCGTGATGTTCTCCGACCACGGCGACACGCTGCGCTTCTCGTTCCACCTGTACACGACCGAGGCCGACGTCGACCGCGCGCTCGAGGCGATCGCGGGCTAGGCGGCTGAGCGGCTGAGGGACAACGTCAACTGCGGCATTAAGGGAGGTTGTGCGGTGCGTTTCTGCACACTCGATGCGCCGGGCGGCGCGCGTGTGCGGGATCGCATCGCCGGCGTGCGGTTTGGGACACGCTCGGGGCGTGATCGCCACGGATCACAACTCACCACTCGAGCCCGAGAGACCCCTCGGGTGGTGAGTTATGCACCCTCACCACCCGCCCATAGCCCCAGCTTCCCCACCCAGCGCAGTTGACGTTGAAGTTGAAGTTCGGGGCGCCTACGGATCCGGAAACGGCTCCACCGCAACCCCATGCCCGCCCTCCCGCACCCCCAGCTCGTACGCGCCCCCATGGGCGGTCGCGAGCTCGAGCACCGGCCGCCCCGGCCGCTCGACCCGCAGCCGCACCTCCGAGATCGAGCAGTTCAGCGCGTGGTGGGTCCCGCCACCGGGGTCGGAGTACTGGAACGCCACCGTCTGACCCGCCGGCGCCGTCACCGCCACCCGCACGACCACGCCGCCGCCGGGGGCCACCGCCTCGAGCTCCCCGACGCGGGCGTCGACGCGAACGCGGCGGCGCAGCCCGCCGAGCCGGTACCGCCGGCCGTCGAGGGTCAGCGCTCCGTTCCCGACCCACGGCGTCACGACGCGCCCGACACGGACCCGTCCCAGCGCGAGGTCGAGCCATGCCCCCGGCGCCTCGTCGAAGCCGACGGCGTGCAGCCACACCCATCGCTCAGCGTGCTCGGAGCCCCAGTTGTGGCCGACCATGCCGCGCCAGCCCACGACGTCGGTGTGGCGCCCTCCGGCCTCGATCCAGCCGGTGAACACGGCGTCCGGAAGCGGGCTCTCGAGCTTGGTGCGCGGGAGCGGCGCGCGGTACATCCACCGGCGCGGGAGGTGGCGCAGGCCGGGTTCCTGGCCCGCGGGCTCGAGCTCCCACGCGGCGGTGCGGCCCTGCGCCTCCGCGCGGCCGCTCCAGCCCTCGCCCACGGGCGCCGGGAACGACTGCTTGACGGCGTACGGCGGCCCTGCCTCGGCGTCCCACACCGTGCACCACAGAGCGCCCGTCGGAGCCTCGCCCGCGCGCTGGTGCGTGGTGCGGCGGATCCACGCCCCGCGTGGGCGCGCGGGATCGACGGCCCGTAGGTAGTGCGACTCGTACCGGCCCCTGTTCACCGGCGCATTCAACCATCCCGGTTTCCGTCCGGTCGCGTGCGTACCGTGCGCAGCGTTATGCCACTGTGTTTCATCGAGCCGCAGGACGCGATCCGCGTGATCGCGGAGTCCGTCGGCCGTGAGGCCCGCCGCCAGCTGCTGTGCGAGCTCGTGCGTGCCTGGGTCGACGAGATTCCCGAGGAGGAGCTCGCCTCGCACTACGCCAAAGCTGTCGCCGATCTCGACGAGAACGACCTGTCGATGCTGGCCGCGTGGCACGCCTCGATGGAGGTCGGCACGCCGGTCGCCAACCGGGAGTTCCTCGTCGGCGCGTTCTCGTCGCTGGGCGAGAACCGGCGTGAGGCGCTGAAGATCGCCGCAGGCCTGCGCGGAGAAGACGCGTTCAACGCCGGCTTCGCGGAGGATCAGGCGCTGGACATGGTGCTGCCGTGGCTGTCTGCGGAACGTGCGACGGAGCTCGCCGCAGAATGCATCGAGCTGTACTGCTGGGACCGGCTGGGCTGCGAGAACTGACCGGTCAGATGAGGTTCGGCGCGGCGACGGCGGCGCGGATCTCGTCCATCGTCGCGGGATAGACGGCCCGCAGGTGCTCCACGAGCGGCGCGTGCCGGGCACCCGGTTCCTCGAGCGCGCGGCACAGGAGCGTCATCCGGGTGGCGCCGATGTTCCCGGCGCTGCTGCGGAGCTTGTGCGCGAGTGAGCGGACCGTCCCTGCGTCGTCGCGCGCGGCGGCGTCGGCGAGCTGGTCGAGCAGCGGCGGCGTCGAATCCTCGAACAGGGCGACCAGCCGGTCGACGATCTCCGGGTAGTCCTCGAGGAAGCGGCGGATCCGGGAGTCGTCGACGAGCGGCTCGCCGGCGTCGGCGTGGTTCTCGCCGCCGGCCCAGCGCTCGAGCACGGCGTCGAGCTGGTCGGCACGCAGCGGCTTGGTCAGGTAGTCGTCCATGCCCGCTTCCAGCGCGCGCTCGCGATCACCCTCGAGGGCGCCGGCGGTCATCGCCACGATCGGGATCCGAGCGCTGTCGGTCTCGCCCGCGCGGATCCGGCGCGTCGTCTCGTAGCCGTCCAGCCCTGGCATCTGGACGTCCATGAACACCGCGACGTGGGAGCCGGGATCGAGCAGCTCGAGCGCGTCGGCGCCGCTGACGGCGACATCGGTCTCGTAGCCGCGCTTGGCGAGCATGCCCTGGATCACGAGCTGATTGACCGGGTTGTCCTCCACCACGAGGACCCGCAGCCCGGCGGTCGCGGCGGCAGCGGGCAGGGCCGGTCGTGGCTCCGGCACGACCACCGGCCGGCGCGGCGCGAAGGCGTCCGCGACGGCCTCGAGCAGCCCGGCGCGGCGGATCGGCTTGGTCAGGTAGCCGTCGATCCGCGCCGCGCGGGCCGCAGCGCGGTGCGTCGGCGTCGACGTGAGCACGATCAGCCGCGCCGCGCGCAGGCTCGGCGCCTTCCGGATCGCCTGCGCGAGCTCGAGGCCGTCCATGCCCGGCATGTGCAGGTCGAGCACGACGAGCTCGTACGGCTCGCCGGCGCTGGCGGCCGCGTGCATGAGCAACAGCGCCTCCTGGGCGGTCTCCGCCTCCTCGCACCGCGTGACGCGGGGATCGAGATAGCCGCGCACGATGTCGCGGTTGGTCTTGCTGTCGTCGACGACGAGCACGCGCAGGCCTTCCGGGAACGGCGAACGCGGGCCGCGCGTCGGCCGCTCGGCCGTGGATGCCTCGACCCGCACGCTGAAGCGGAACGTGCTGCCCTCGCCGGGCTGTGACGTGGCGGTCAGCTTGCCGCCCATCAGCTCGACGAGCTGACGCGAGATCGCAAGCCCGAGCCCCGTGCCGCCGAAGCGCCGGGTGGTCGAGCTGTCCTCCTGCGAGAACGCGTCGAACAGTGCGGGCAGCCGGGCCGGCGCGATCCCGATGCCGCTGTCGGTGACCGCGACGTCGAGCAGCAGGTCACCGCCGTCGAGCGTCGCCACGCCGGCGCGCACGGACACCTCACCGGACTCCGTGAACTTGACCGCGTTCGACACGAGGTTGGTGACTACCTGGCGCAGGCGCCCGCCGTCGCTGCGGACGACCGGCGGCATCTGCTCGTCGATCCACGCCGTCAGCTCGATGTCCTTCGCGTGCGCCTCGTGCGCGAGCATCCCGCACACGTCCTCGATCACGGCGCGCAGGTCGACGTCGTGGACGTCGATCTCCATCCTGCCCGCCTCGATCTTCGAGAAGTCGAGCACGTCGTTGATCACGCCGAGCAGCGCGTCGCTGGACATCGCCGCCGTGCGCGCGTACTCGCGCTGGTCGGGCGTCATGTCGGTGTCCAGGAGCAGTTCGAGCATGCCCATCACGCCGTTGATCGGCGTGCGGATCTCGTGGCTCATGTTGGCGAGGAACTCGGACTTCGCGCGCGAGGCCTCGATCGCACCCTCGAGCGCCTGCTGGCGCGCCTCCTCGGCGCGGATGCGTGCGCTGACGTCCTTCGCCACACCGAGGAAGCCGGTGACCGATCCATCGTGCGCGAACTCGGCGGTCGTCGTGAGCCCGACGCGGATGCGCGTCCCGTCCTTGCGCAGGTAGGTCCATTGGCGGTACTCCGGCACGCCCCGGCGAGCCGAGTGCACGATCGCCTCGTAGCCCGGCTCGACGCCCAGTTCGGCCGCCCGCGCCGCGAGCTCATCCGGGTCATGCAGGACCACGGGCGTGACCTTGCGGACAACGTCGACGGCACGGTAGCCGAGCAGCCGCTCGGCGCCCGTGTTGAACACCGTGATCGTGCCATCCGCGTCGGTGGCGATGAACGCGATCTCGGTCGATGCGTTGAGGACGCCGGCGAGCCGGTCGCGCGCCGTCCGCAACCGGGCCACGAGCGCCTGGATCGAGAGGCCGGTGAGGGTCGAGACCATCAGCCACAGCACGCTGATCCGCCAGCCGGTGCCCGGGTAGCGCGGCTCGCCGAAGATGAGGAACGGCGCGAGCAGCATGATCGCCATGGCGCCAAGGCCGACCAGCAGCGCGGCGCGGCTTGCGAACAGCGCCAGCCAGACGATCGGGAGCATGACCAGCGGCGCGTACCCGGACGAGCTGGTGGTGCCCGAGTGGCGAAGCAGCGCGACGACGCCGAAGTAGGCCAGCGGGAGCAGCACGATCAGGACGCGGCCACGCCGGCGCCGGGCGGCCACCAGCCCGACCACCGCGATCACGGCGGTCAGCGCCGCCGCCGTGCCGAACAGCACCCAGTCCGTCTCCGGGCCCGGTAGCAGCTGCACGAGCAGGCCGACGATCGCGGCCGCCGCGAACGGAAGGATCACCCGCGGGGGCACGGTCTGCTCGACTGACGAGCGGTCCACCATGGCTCCCTGTCGGGATCTCCTCACTCGTCGGTCAGTAGGGCCTCCAGCTCCGCTACGGCTGATGCCGTGTCACGGAACACAATCCCCTGCATACCCGCTTTTCGTGCTGCCGCGACGTTGACCTCCAGGTCGTCGACGAACGCGCACGCCTCGCCGGGCAGCCCGAGCCGCTCGAGCGTGAGCTCGTAGATCGCCGGCTCGGGCTTGCGCATGCCGACGAACGCGGAGTCCACGACCACCTCGAAGACGTCGTCGATCGGGAGCTTCGCCCGCCACAGCGGCTCCCACTCGCGCACGTTGTTGGTGCACAGCGCGAAGCGCAGGCCGCGTTCGAGCTGCAGTGCGCGGTAGCGCTCGAACAGCGTGTAGTTCGGCTGCAGCGCGTCCATCAGCCGCGCGCCGAACCCATGGAGCGAGACGTTCAGCCCGGCGGCGTCGGCCAGCCCGTTCTCGAGCCGTGCGAGGAACTCGGACTCGCTGATCTCGCCGCGCTCGAGCGCGTACAACGGATGCTCACCGTCGTGCTCGAGGCTGTAGGCCATCGCCGCGCCGTAGGCCTCGAGCGGGACGTCGATCCGCTCCTGGACCGCCGAGAACGCCTCCAGCAACGGGGTTGTGAGGACTCCGCCGAAGTCGGAGATCACGGCCTTGATCATGCGAGCCGAACGACGTCGTAACGGCCGATGCCGGAGCGGCCGTCCATGTGCCAGCGCGCGAACGCGCAGTCGAGTCGCAGTTGCCCCAGCTCGAGCGTCGAGCCGCAGACGACCTCGCACGATGCTCGGCGCGGGTACGCGTCGTCCTCCCCGACCCACAGCTCCAGGCCGGCGCTGCGCTGGCGGCCGGCCTCGTCGTACGTGGTCGACAGCCGCGGCTCGTCGACGCGCAGGTTGCCCGTCGGGCCGAGCAGGGCCGCCCACGTCGCATCGCCCTCGTGGTCGCCGGCGCCGGACGGCCGCACGGCGGTGAGCACGACGCCGGAGCCGTCGTCGAGCCAGGCCGCCAGCGTGCGCGTCGACCCGATCTGCTCCCAGTCCGGCTCGCCCCACGAGTGGCCGCGCTGCCCGAGGCACCGCACCTCGCGCGCGTGCCCGCCGATCCGCACGGTGCCCTGGACGCGGCAGAGCTGCTCGTAGCCCTCCATCCCGCCGGCCTGCGCGGCCGACTCGGATGCCTCGAGCTCGGCCGGGGTGCCGGACGCCTCGAAGCTCAGCTCGAACCCGTCCGCGCCGCCGTCGCCGAAACGGACGGTCCACCGGCGCAGCGGCTCGTCGACGGTCGCTTCGAGCCCGGGCAGGGCGAGCCGCTCGAGCCCGGCGTCCGCGGTCAGCGGGACGCCTCCGCGCGCGTGCACCGCGACGGGCTCGGAGCCGGCGAACAGCACGGCCAGCGCACTGCCGGTCCGGTCGCCGTCGGCTCCCGACAGCCCGAGTCGCGCGAGCCCGTAGAGATCGGCGGCCGGATCGCCGAACGAGAACGTCACCGCGTCCGAGAAGCCCGGCCCCGTCGGGCGCCGGGCGCTTTCAGACCCCGCGTCGGTCAGGTCGACTCCCTCCGCGACTCGATCGCATCGTCCTCGACGTCAACCGCGGTGCCCTCGACGTCGTAGGTGCGTCCGGCCCGCGGACGCGGTGCGGTCATGCTCACGACCATCCGGTGGGCGAAGCGCCGCACCAGGACCATGCGCACGACTGCGCGCGTGGGCGGGAGCAGCAGCACGAGCCCGAGCACGTCGGTGATGAAGCCGGGCGTCAGCAGCAGCGCCCCGCCGAAGATCACGAGCATGCCGTCGAGCACCTCGCGCGCCGGGACGCGGCCGGACGCCATCACATCGTTGAAGCGCCGCCACGTTGCGCGGCCCTGCGAGCGCATGAGGATCGAGCCGAGGATCGAGTCGGCGACCAGGATCCCGATCGTCCACCACACCCCGATCTGCTGGCCGACCTGGATGATCACGAACAGCTCCGCGATCGGTACGACGATGAACAGAAGGACGAGCGGGAGCAGCATGGGGAGGACCCCACACGTTACGACGCCCGCGCCCGGGACGTGGTGAAGTGCGCCCGATGATCGAGGTGACCGCCGAGCGCACGATCCCCGCCGCGCCGGACGCGCTGTGGCCGCTGGTCAGCGAGCCGGCGCGACTGCCCGAGTGGTTCACGTTCGCCGAGCGCGTCGAAGTGCTCGACGGCGGGGCCGAGGGCCCGGGCCAGCGTCGTCGCCAGCACGGCCACTGGGGCAAGCGCCGCTCCGAGGTCGATCAGGTCATCACGCGCTGGGATCCGCAGCAGGCGCTGGCCTGGCGGCATGAAGCGGAGCGCCTGAACGGCAAGCCCGCCCCGCGCTTCGCCGCGTCGACGGACTTCAGCATCGAGCTGGTGCCGGACGGCGCCGGGACGCGCGTCCGCCTGCGCTCCGCCCAGGTGCCGGCGGGGCCGCTGCGCGGGCTCCTCATCCGCGCGTTCGGACGGCGCGAGGTCGCGACCGCGCTGAACGACTCGCTCGAACGGCTGGCCGCCGCTACGAGCTGAGCGCCGGCTGCGCGCCGTCGAGCCGCACGGCCGGCAGCCGGTGCAGGCCGACCGTCTCGATCAGCGTGCGGATGTTCGGTTGCGCCCCGCTCAGCCACAACGTGCGGCCCTGCGCGCGCAGCCGCTGCGCCAGGCACGCGAGGTCGATCATCAGCGACGGGTCGGCGAAGCGCAGTTCGGAGAGGTCGACGATCACGTCCCGGGTCGCCTTCAGCGCCGTCGAAAATGGTCGCCGCCGTCGACCGCTGGTCGTTCTGTCCTCGTCCCCCGTGATCCTCAGGATCGCCAGCTGCGCGTCGAAGTGAACGATGAGGGGAACCTAATACATACCCGCGGGTTCGTGAAGGGCGCCGTCAGGTAATCCGTACACTTAGGGGGATGATTGACGAAGAAGACGTCTTCGAGGCGCTCAGCAACGTCATCGATCCGGAGCTCGGACTCGATTTCGTCGAGCTCGGACTCGTGTACGGCGTCGAGATCGACGGCGGCAGCGTCGCCGTCACCTTCACGCTGACGACACCCGCCTGCCCGATCGGGCCTCAGGTCTCCGAGCAGATGAAGGAGTTCGTCGGCGAGATCCCCGGCGTCGAGGACGTCGTGCCGAACATGGTCTTCACGCCCCCTTGGACGCCCGAGAAGATGTCCGAGGACGCGAAGTTCGCTTTGGGCTACTAGGGGCCTTGCCGTTCGAGGTGTGCCTGCGCGCCTCGGCCAGCAGCTCGTCGCGCGTCTCGCCGAGCATGACGCCGAGCGCGTCGAGGTCGGGCATCGCGTCGTAGTCACCCAGCAGTCCGAAGTCCATCCCGCCGTTGTAGGACATGATCGCCACCGCGAGCGCGTGGTTGCGCGGGAGGAACGCGACCGGGAACAGGTCCTGAAGCTCGCGCCCGAGGATGTAGAGCGGGAACTGCGGGCCGGGGACGTTGGTGACGAGCAGGTTGAACAGGCGGGTGGAGAAGTTCATCCGCGAAGCCTGCGCGAGCACCGTCGGCGGTGCGAGGTTCTGCACGCCGGCCAGCACCTCGGCGCCGACGGCCTGCTTTGACTCCTTGAGGCCGTTCATCGCCTGCCGGACGACCTCCAGCCGTGCGATCGGGTCCTCGACGTAGACCGGGAGCGGGCCGCGCATCGCCGCGAGCCGGTTGCCCATGTGCCCGTGCTCGTCGGCGCCGCGGATCGAGACCGGCACGAGCGCCCGCAGCTCGAGCCCTTCGGTGCGGACGCCGCGCGACTGCAGCCAGCGGCGCAGCGCGCCCGCCACGACGGTCAGCACGACGTCGTTGACGGTTCCCCCGAACGCATCCTTGATCGCCTTGAACTCGGCCAGCTCGCAGCGCACGAGCACGAGCCGCCGATGCGGGCCGATCGGCACGTTGAGCGGCGTCTCGGGCGCCGGGTTGAGACCGGCCCACGCGACCTCGGCGACACCTTCGAACGCCTCGCGCGCTGCGTGCAGCGACGCGGTCGGCCGCGAGGCGGCGCCGATCGCGCGACCGGCGAGCGAAAACGGCAGCTGGACCACACCGCGGACGCCGCGCGCGGCCAGCGACGCGGCGCTCGGCTCCGGCTGCGGCACCCACGGCTCACCCTCGTGCGGGAGTGCCGGCGGCACCGGCTCGAGGTCGAACAGCACGGTCGCGAGGTCGACGCCGGCCACGCCGTCCACGAGCGCGTGGTGCGCCTTCGAGATCAAAGCGAAGCGCCCGTCCTCGAGCCCCTGCACGAGCCACAGCTCCCACAGCGGCTTGGTGCGGTCGAGCTGCTGGGAGTGGATGCGGGCGGCGAGCGCCTGCAGTTGCTCTTCGGTGCCGGGGTCCGGCAGCGCGGTGTGGCGCAGGTGGTACTCGAGGTTGAAGCTCGGGTCGTCGATCCACAGCGGCCGCCCGGTCTCCAGCGGCGGCACCGCGAGCTTCTGGCGATAGCGGGGAACGAGGTGCAGCCGGCCGCGCACGTGGTCGGCGAAGTCCGAGAACGCCGGCGGCGGCCCTTCGAAGAGCATCACGGCGCCGATGTGCATGTGCGACGTCGGCCCTTCCTGGGCGAGGAAGGACGCGTCCACCGCAGTGAGTCGATCGCCGTGCGCCTGCGCCATGGTTTCTCCTAGCCGAGCCGGTCGCGGGAGAGCCTAGCGTCAGGCGAGAGCCGTCGCGAGCCCTGCCGCGACGGCGACGAGCAGCGCCACGGTCAGCACCGCCTCGTACTTCCCGCTGCCGGCCAGCCGGGCGAACAGCGGGCGCCCCGCGAGGTGGCCGGCGACGACGACGGGAACGAGGACCGCGACCAGCGTCGCGTCCGGCACCGCGCCGTGCGTGCCCGTCGCCCACAGCGCGATCACGCCGACCACGCTGAGCCCGAGGAAGACGACGGTCATCGTGTCGCGCACGCGCGCCGGCTCGAGCGAGCGGCCGAGCAGGTAGACGATCACGGGCGGGCCGGCGGTCGTCGTCGAGGTCGTCAGGCCGCCCGCGATCACGCCGGCCGGCACCGCCACCCAGCCCGGCATCTGGCGCCCGGCGGCGAGGCGGCGCGCGACCAGCGTGGCCACGACGCCGATGCTCACCGCGACCTGGAGCGCGACCGCGTCGAGCGCCCGCAGGACGGCGACGCCGGCGACCGCCCCCGGCACCGAGCACGCGAGGATGACGACGCACTCGCGCGCGACCGGCTGCGGCCGGCGGCGCTCGGTGAGCAGGGTGAGGACGTTGACGAGCGTGCCGAGCACGATCAGCAGGCCGACCGCCTCCTCCGGCCCGACCGCGGCGAACACCAGCGGTGCCGCGAGCACGGAGAAGCCGAAGCCGGTGGCGGACTGCAGCGCCGCTCCCGCCGCCACCGCCGCGGCCGCCAGCAGCGGCATCAGAGCAGGCGGTCGTCGCGGTGCGCGCCGAGCCAGGCCGACTGCCGCGGCATCACTCTTGCCATCAGGTCATCCCCGCGCGGCTGGCCGTAGACGGTGCCTGGGAAGTCGAGCTCGCGCTGGATCGCCCAGATCTCCTCGTGACGATCGGGCGACAGGATCTCGGCCGGGTCGCCGACCGCGACCCAGCCGATCGGCACGACGGCGCCGTCGGCGAGCGCGGAGTTCACATGGACGACGCCGTTGATCCGCACCTCGGCCCGGTACCCGATCCGCGCGCCCGGGAACAGCGCTGCGCCGGTGGCGATGAAGGACTCGGCGGCGATGGTGGCGCCGTTGACGTGCGCGTGCGGGCCGATCAGCACGTCGTCGCCGACGACGACCGGGTGGGCGGCGCGGCCGCGCACGAGCGCGTGCTCCATCACCGCGCAGCGCTCGCCGATCTGCACGCTGCCGTCCTCGGCCGTGAGGACGGCGTTCCACAGCACGCGCGCGCCGGCGGCCACGCGGACGTCGCCGCACAACACGGCGGTCGGGGCGATCCAGGCGCTGGGATGGACGGTCGGCGTTGCGCCTCTGTGCTCGACCAGCATCCCCTTCAGGTTACGGCTGCGATCATTCCGGCGATGGCATGGGACTTCTCCACCGAACCGGAATTCCAGGCGCAGCTCGACTGGATGCGCGACTTCGTGCGCGACGAGATATGGCCGATCGAGACGGTGTTCGAGGAGCTCGGCCAGGACGGCTTCGACCGCGCGATGGCGCCGCTGAAGGAGCGCGTGCGCGAGCGCGGCCTGTGGGCGGCCCATCTGCCGCCGGAGCTCGGCGGTCAAGGCTTCGGGCAGGTCAAGCTCGGGCTGATGCACGAGATCCTCGGCTCGAGCCCGTTCGCGCCGGTGGCGTTCGGCAACCAGGCGCCGGACTCGGGCAACTCGGAGGTGCTCGCGCTCGCCGGCACCGATGACCAGAAGGAGCAGTGGCTGCATCCGCTGCTGGCCGGCGACCTGCGCTCGGCCTTCTCGATGACCGAGCCGGACACCGCCGGCAGCGACCCGACGTTGCTCGAGACGCTCGCGGTAGAGGACTCGGACGGGTGGGTGGTCAACGGCCGCAAGTGGTTCTCCACCAACGCATCGGTGGCCGACTTCCTGATCCTCATGGCCGTCACCGATCCCGATGCGCACCGCTACCAGCGCGCGTCGATGTTCATCGTGCCGGTCGACACGCCGGGCGTGCAGATCGTGCGTGACGTGCCGACGATGGAGCATCCGTCCGAGCGCTTCGGCGCCTACGGAGGCCACGCCGAGATCGTCTACGAGGACGTGCGGCTGCCGAAGGAGGCGCTGCTCGGCGCACGCGGCGCCGGCTTCCTGATCGCCCAGCAGCGCCTCGGCCCGGGCCGGATCCACCACTGCATGCGCTGGCTCGGGGTCTCCCGCCGGGCGTTCGACATGCTGTGCGAGCGCGCGCTCACGCGCTACTCGCACGGCTCGCTGCTGGCCGAGAAGCAGACCGTGCAGAACTGGATCGCCGACTCCGCCGCGCAGATGCAGGCCGCGCGGCTGATGACGCTGCACGCGGCATGGAGGATGGACACCGAGGGCGCCGCGGCCGCGCGGCAGGACATCGCGCTGATCAAGTTCTTCGGCGCGCAGGTGCTGCACGACGTGGTCGACCGGGCGCTCCAGGCGCACGGGTCGCTCGGCTACTCGACCGACCTGCCGCTCGAGCAGATGTACCGCTTCTCGCGCGGGGCGCGGCTCTACGACGGGCCGGACGAGGTGCATCGGCAGAGCGTCGCGCGGCAGATCCTGCGCGGCTACGAGGCGCCGGCGGACGGCGTCCCGAGCGAGCACGTCCCCACCCGTCGCGAGGCGGCGCGGGCGCGCTTCGCGGACCTGCTCGAGGCGGTGACCTCCAACGACTGAGCGGGCCCGCCGCCTGCTGCCGCTGCTCGCGGTGGTGCTGCTGCTGGCCGCCGCCGGGCTCGCGGTGGCGGCCGTGAGCGGCGCGTTCGACTCCGGCGACGAGGCGCCGGCGGCGTCCGCGGCGCGTCTGAAGGTCGATCGCTTCGACCGCGAGAAGGCGTTCGCGAACCTGCGCTACCAGGTCGAGATGGGCCCGCGGCCCGCCGGCTCGGCGAAGGCGAGCGAGCTGGCCGAGTGGCTGCGCGAGCGGCTGCCGCGCGGACGCCTCCAGCGCGTGCCCGGCGGGCTCCAGAACGTCGTCGGCCGGATCCCCGGCCGGGGCAAGGCGATCGTCGTCGCCGCCCACTACGACACCAAGGCCCTACCCGGCTTCGTGGGCGCCAACGACGGCGCCGGCGGAACCGCCGCCGTGCTCGAGATCGCGCGTGTGCTGCGCGAGGCCAGACGGCCGGCGGGCGCGCCGCCGATCCGCTTCGTGCTGTTCGACGGCGAGGAGAGCCCGGACGACGCGAAGGACTTCTACGCGACCGGCCTGCGCGGCTCGAAGTACTACGCCCGCCGCCATGCGGACGAGATCCGGGCGCTGATCCTGCTCGACTTCGTGGCCGAGAAGGGCCGCATGCGGATCCCGCGCGAGGCCGGGTCGCACCTCGGGCTGTGGAATCGCCTGCGCGCTGCCGCACGGCGCGTCGGCGCGCAGTCGGCGTTCCCGGACGACACGTCCGGCGAGGTGCTGGACGACCACACGCCGTTCACCCGCCGCGGGGTCCCGGCGATCGACCTGATCGACTTCACGTTCCGGTGCTGGCACAAGACGTGCGACGACCTCGACGCCGTCTCCGCCCGCTCGCTCGACCTCACGGGCGAGACCGTCACCCAGATGCTCCTAGACTTGAGCCGGTGAGCTCCGCGCCCGAGAAACTGCTGCTCGCCGCGCCCCGCGGTTACTGCGCGGGCGTGGACCGCGCCGTCCAGACGGTCGAGCGGCTGCTCGATATGCACGGGCCGCCGGTCTACGTGCGCAAGGAGATCGTCCACAACAAGCACGTGGTCGAGTCGCTGCGCGAGCGCGGGGCGATCTTCGTCGACGAGCTCGAGGACAGCATCCCCGAGGGCGCGATCACCGTCTTCTCCGCCCACGGCGTCTCGCCGGCGGTGCACGCCGACGCCGAGCGCCGCGGCCTGCAGACGATCGACGCCACGTGCCCGCTCGTCACGAAGGTCCACCGCGAGGCGGTCAAGTTCGCCACCGAGGGCTACACGATCGTCCTGATCGGCCACGCCGGTCACGAGGAGGTCGAGGGCACGACGGGCGAGGCGCCCGACCACATCGTGCTCGTGCAGACGGAGGAGGACGTCGACACGCTCGAGGTCCCCGACCCCGACAAGGTCGCGTACATCTCGCAGACCACGCTGTCGGTCGACGAGACGCGCTCGATCATCAACAGGCTGCGCGAGAAGTTCCCGAGCATCACGGGCCCGCGGACCGACGACATCTGCTACGCGACCACCAACCGCCAGGCCGCGATCAAGCAGATGGCGGCCCAGTGCGACGTCGTGCTCGTCATAGGATCCGCCAACTCCTCGAACTCGCAGCGGATGGTGGACGTCGCGCGCGACCACGGAGCGCAGGCGCACCTGATCGACAACGAGACGATGGTGCAGGAGGAGTGGCTCGAGGGCGCCCGCGTCGTCGGCATCTCGTCCGGCGCCAGCGCGCCCGAGGAGCTCGTCGAGCGCCTCGTGCAGTTCTTCCGCGACCGCGGGACGGAGACGGTCGAGACGTTCGAGGTCCTGCGCGAGGACGTCCGCTTCATGCTGCCGAAGGTGATCAGGCAGCAGATGGCGGCCCGGGCCGGCTAGCCCCGGGCACCAGCAGACCGGTCTCGTACGCCATCGCCACCGCCGCCGCGCGGTCGTTGACGCCGAGCTTGGCGTAGATGTGCAGCAGATGGGTCTTGACCGTGGCCTCGCTGATGAAGAGCTGGGCGGCGGCGTCGCGGTTCGTGGCTCCGCGCGCGATCAGCCGCAGGACGTCGAGCTCGCGCGCGCTCAGCGGCTCCTCGGCCGGCCCGCGGACCTGGCCGACGAGCCGCGTCGCGACCGACGGCGAGAGCACGGACTCGCCCGCCGCCGCGGCGCGGACCGCGCGGATGAGCTCGTCGCGCGGCGCGTCCTTGAGCAGGAAGCCGGTCGCGCCGGCCTCGATCGCCGGCAGCACGTCGGCGTCGTCGTCGTACGTGGTGAGCACGAGGACGCGGATCTCGGGCAGCCGCTTCGCCAGCTCGCGGATCGCGGTCACGCCGTCGCCGCCCGGCATCCGCAGGTCCATGAGCACGACGTCGGGCCGGCGCGTCTCGGCCAGCGCCACGGCGCGCGGGCCGTCGGCCGCCTCGCCGAGCACCTCGAACTCGTCGTCGCCGGTGAACAGCGCACGCAGGCCGTCGCGCACGACCGGGTGGTCGTCGACGATCAGCAGCGAGATCACGCGGCCTCCTGCGCCGGCACGGTCGCGCAGACGGCGGTACCCGCTCCCGGCTCGGACTCGATCACGAGCCGCCCGTCGAGCCCCAGCACCCGCCGGCGCATCTCGGTGAGCCCGAAGCCCGCGCTGCCGTTGGGCGTGAAGCCGACCCCGTCGTCGCGCACGTCGAGCGTCACGACGTCCTCCATGTAGGAGAGCGTCAGGCCGACGCGCGCGGCCTGCGCGTGGCGGCCGACGTTGGCCAGCGCCTCCTGCGCCGTGCGCAACAGCGTGACCTCGACGTCGGGGTGCATCGGCCGCGCGGTGCCGGTGGTCACGACCTCGGCCTCGACGCCGTGAATGGCCGACCAGCGGCGCGCGACGTCGGCGATCGCGTCGGGCAGCCGGGCGCCCTCGAGCGCCTGCGGGCCGACGGCGCGGACCGAGCGGCGCGCCTCGCTCAGGCTCTCGCGCGCGAGCTGGGCCGCGGTGTCGAGGTGGCGGCGCCAGTCGCCGCCGCGGCCGTGCGCGTGCTCGAGCGCCTCGAGCTGGGCGACGATCCCGGTCAGCCCCTGGGCCAGCGTGTCGTGGATCTCGCCCGCCATCCGGCGGCGCTCCTCCTGGATGCCGGCCTCGCGCGCGAGCTTGTCGTTCTCGGCCAGCGCCGCCTTGAGCTGGCGGTTGCGCCCGTCGATCGCCTTGCCGTAGGCCATCAGCGCACTGCCGACCGTGATGTTGACGGCCACGACGCCGAGCCACGCGTAGACGGGCGTGCTGTCGGGGAGCGGGACGCCGCCGACCTGCGACGTGCCCATCCAGAACGCCGTCCACACCACGCCGACGTACATCCAGCGGCCCGGGTAGGCGTCGGCGGCGAGGTAGCCGCTGATCGCGAAGAAGCCGAACAGCGGGTTGTGGACGACGAGCACGCCGATCAGGACGAGCAGGCCGGTGTAGTGCACGACCGGCGCCCCGTGGCGCTGGGTCAGCGCCAGCCAGGCCAGCGTGACCGCGGCGAGCGCCACCGTCACCCGCCAGTCGTCGTCCATCAGCCCGATCGCGAAGCCGGTCGACGCGACGAGCATGAAGTACGGGATCGCGCGGTAGGCCGTGCCTTCGCGGCGCTCCCAGGCGTCGAGGTCGTTGACGTTGCTCATTCCCAGCGGAAGATCCGCGCCGCCGTCCCGCCGGCGCACGCGGTCACGACAGCCATCACGGCGAGCGCGATCAGCTCCGGCGAGCTGCCGGTCCACGCTGCCTCCAAGGATTCGCGGAAGGCGCCGAGCGGGGTGAAGTCGCCGATGCGGCTCAGAGTAGACGGCATCTGCTCCTTCGGAAGCCAGATCCCGGCGAAGAACAGCGACGGGAAGAAGAACACCGCGCCGAGCACGTAGGCCATCGGCGCGTCGCGGGCCACGGCGGCGATCAGCAGCCCGAGCGAGAACAGCGACGACGCGCCGAGCACGAGCACGAGCACGAGGCCGGGCACGTTCTCCGGCATCGCCATCCCGAGCACCGCGGCGCCGAGCAGCAGCGTGAGCAGCACGGCGGCGACGGCGACTACGAGGTTGATGGCCAGGTGCGCGACGAGCACGGCGGCGGGGGAGACGGGCGTCGTCGATAGTCGCCGCAGCACGCCGCGCACGCGGTACTCGGTCAGGAACGCCGGCAGCATGTACGCGCCGAGCATCGCGAACGAGAGCGAGAGCGAGAGCGAGGGGAGCACGGTGTCGAGCGGCACCTGGCCGCCGAAGTCCTCGCTCGGCCTGCTGCTGTCCTCCGGCAGGCCGAAGACGAGCAGCAGCACGAGCGGCAGCGCGAGCGCGAACGGCAGCACCATCGCGTCGCGCAGGTACAGCCGCGCCTCCATCAGCCCGAGCGCCCTCATGCCGCCGCTCCGGTCAGCGCGACGAAGGCGTCCTCGAGCCCCGGCCGGTCGTACTGCAGCTCGCGGGCGCTGACGCCGTGCTGCGCCAGTGTCCCGATGACGGCGGCGAGCAGGTCGCCGCCGCCCTGCACTTCGATCTGCGTGCCCTGCGCGCTCACGGCGCTCACCTCCGGGAGGTCGTCGAGGATCGCGAGGTCGAACGGCGCCGTGGGGCGGAAGCGGATCCGCTGGGCGTCGCCGGCGCGCGCGGCCAGCGCGGCGGGCGTGTCGAGCGCGACGAGGCGCCCACCGTCGATCAGCGCGACGCGGTCGGCGAGGCGCTCGGCCTCGTCCATGAAGTGTGTGACGAGCACGACCGTGACCCCGCGGTCGCGGATGCGCTCGACCAGCGCCCACGTGTCGCGGCGGGCCTGCGGGTCGAGCCCCGTGGTCAGCTCGTCGAGGACCGCGACCTCGGGGTCGCCGACGAGCGCGAGCGCGATCGACAGGCGCTGCTGCTGGCCGCCGGAGAGCTTGGCGTACGGCACGTCGCGCGAGCCGGCGAGCCCGAGCTCGTCGAGCAGCGCGTCCGGGTCGGCGGGCGCGTCGTAGAACGAGGCGTAGAGGCCGAGCGCCTCGCCGACGCGCAGCTTCGGCGGCAGCGCGCTCTCCTGGAGCTGAACGCCGACGCGGCGGCGCAGCGTCGCGCCGTCGCTTCGCGGGTCCAGCCCGAGCACGGAGATGCGCCCGGCGTCGGGCGTGCGCAGGCCGGCGATCGACTCGACGGTCGTGGTCTTGCCCGCGCCGTTCGGCCCGAGGATCCCGAAGATCTCGCCGCGCGCGACGGAGAAGGAGACGTCGTCGACGGCGACCCGGTCGCCGTACCGCTTGCTGAGGCTCTCGACTTCGATGATCGGCATGCGGCGCAGTGTGGGCCGGCCGCCGTGCTCTCACATCGCCCGGGCGGCTACACCGCATCAACCGATCGGCTGAGCCACGCCCGGATCTCGTCCCCGTGCTCGTCCAACGCCGGCGGCGGCCGGCGGACCGGCGGGCGCTCGCCGTCGAACCGCAGCGGCGGCGTGGCGAGCGGGATGCCGTGGCTCGAGTCGACCGGCTCCATGCCGAGCTCGGCGGCCAGCCCGAACGCCTCGTCGACGCGGTTGATCGGGCCGACCGGCACGCTGGCCGCGCGCAGGACGGCGACCCAGTGGTCGGCCGGGCGGGTGCGGAACACGCCGTTGAACAGGTCGGCGAGCGCGTCGACGTTCGCCACCCGCGCTTCATTGGTGGCAAAGCGCGGGTCCGCCGGCAGCGCGGCCAGCCCGATCGCCTCGCACAGCCGCGCGAACAGCCGATCGTTGCCGGCGGCGAGCGCGAACGGGCGGTCTGACGCCTCGTAGGTCTCGTACGGGACGATGCTCGGATGGCGGTTGCCGCGGCGCGACGGCACGACGCCGCCCGACACCCACGCCGAGCCCTGGTTGATCAGCGCCACCAGCGCGGAGTCCATCAGCGAGACCTCCACGTGGCGTCCGCGGCCGGTGCGCTCGCGCTCGGCCAGGGCGGCCTGGATGCCCGTCACCGCAAGCAGCCCGCAGACGAGGTCGATCAGCGCCGCGCCCGCCTTCAGCGGGCGCCCATCCGGCTCGCCGGTGACGCTCATCAGGCCGCCCATCGCCTGCAGCAGGAAGTCGTAGCCGGGCAGCCCGGCGGCCTGCTCGCTCGTCCCGAACGCGGTGACCGAGCACGACACCAGCCGGGGGTTGGCGGCCCGCAGCGTGTCGCCGTCGAGCCCCCAGGACGCCATCAGGCCGGGCCGGAACGACTCGATCAGCACGTCGGCGCGCTCTCCGAGCCGGCGTCCCAGCTCGCGGTCACCGGGGTCCAAGAGATCGAGCGCCACGGAGCGCTTGTTGCGGTTCAGCCCGAGGTAGTAGGTGCTCTCCCCGTCCCGCCACGGCGGCCCCCACGCGCGGGTGTCGTCGCCTGCACCGGGGCGCTCGACCTTGATCACGTCGGCGCCGAGGTCGCCGAGCAGCATCGACGCGTACGGGCCGGCGAGGACGCGCGAGAAGTCGGCGATGATCAGTCCATCGAGCGGAGTGCTCATGCGGGCCGCCACACTACGACCCGTGCGGACGCTGGTGATCTCCGACCTGCACGTCGGCGCGAACACGCGCGCGGACCTGCTGCGCCGCGCCGAGCTGCGCGAGCCGCTGCTCGAGGCCGTGCGCGGCGTCGACCGGCTCGTGATCCTCGGTGACGCGCTCGAGCTGCGCGACGGGCCGCAGCGCGCCGCGCTGGAGCTCGCCGGCCCGCTGTTCGCCGACCTCGGGCGCGCGCTGGGCCGCGATCGCGAGCTGCTGCTGCTTGCCGGCAATCACGACCACGGGCTGGTGGCGGGCTGGATCGACGGCCGGCTGATGACCGAGCCGGCCGGCTTCCTGGGACTCGAGCAGCGCTTCGAGCCGCGCGACGCCGGCCCGCTGGCCGCCGCGCTCGCCGAGCATGCCGCGCCCGCGCGCGTGCAGATCGCCTATCCCGGCGTATGGCTGCGGGACGACGTGTACGCGATCCACGGCCACTACTCCGACATCCACACCACGGTGCCGACGTTCGAGCGGCTCGCCGCCGGGGCGATGGCGCGCTGGGTCGCGCCGCTCCCGCCCGACGGCGCCACGCCGGACGACTACGAGGCGGCACTGTCGCCGCTCTATGCCTGGATCCACGCGCTCACCCAGCGGTCCGGCCAGACG
Organism: uncultured Solirubrobacteraceae bacterium; assembly: GCA_963806395.1. GTDB lineage: Bacteria > Actinomycetota > Thermoleophilia > Solirubrobacterales > Solirubrobacteraceae > DASSUW01. The sequence continues at coordinate 257,056 of CAWDYI010000005.1, forward strand.
CTCGTGAGCAAGGGCACCGGCGCCTCCTCGCGCGCGTGGGTGGCGATGGGCGGCCGCGGGCGCCGCACCCGCCCGCTGCGCACCGCGGCGCTCGGCGCCGGCTTCGCGGCGGCGGTCGCCGCCATCAACCGGATCGGCCTCGGCCCGGTCGACCGCGACCTGACCGGCGCCGGCCTGCGGCGCGGCTACCTGCGCGGCTTCGGCGAGGTGGTGCGCCGGCTCGGCGTCGGCGCCCCGCACGTGGTGTGGGGACACTCGCATCGCTCCGGCCCATGGCCGGGCGACGACCTGACGGAGTGGACCAGCCACGCCGGCGGCCGGATCCACAACACCGGCTCATGGGTCTACCAGCCGCACTTCCTCACACCCGAGCCGAACGGCACGCCCTACTGGCCGGGCACCGCGGTGCTCATCGAGGAGAGCGGACCGCCGGAGCTTGTACGGCTCCTGGGCGACCGGGGTCACGCGGAGCTTCGACACCCGGGGTGAAGCAGGTCGCGTGGCAGGTCACGCCGGCGCCGACCCGCAGGTCGAGCACGGCGGCCGTGTGATGCGGGTGCGAGACGAGCTCGAAGCACCCAGGGTCGCTGACGGCGAGCGTGCGGTCGCCCGCGATCACCTCACCCGTCCCCTCGAGCACCGCCCACACGCCGCCGGCCTCGTAGGGGCCGTTGTAGGCGCCCGGCTGGTCCTCGGTCTGGGCGGGCAGGAGCCGCCCCGGCTCGTCCTCCGGCCGTACCGGCGGGACGAGGTCCTGCTCGATCCCGAGCAGCTCCTGGATCTCGCGCTCGGTCTCGTCGTACGCGCCCTCGCCGTAGTGCATCGAGAGCAGCATCCCGCGCGAGTCCCACAGGTAGCGCGCGGGCCAGCCTTCGTTCCCGTACAGGTCCCACAGCTCCAGCTGCGTGTCGATCACGACCGGGTACGGCACCTCGAGCCGCTCGACCGCGCGGCGGACGTTCGCTTCGTCGCGCGCCGGCAGGAAGCCGCCGGCGTGGACACCGATCACCCGCAGCTCCGGGTAGCGCTCGTGCCACGCCTTCAGGTACGGCATCGTGCGCAGCGAGTTCACGCGGCAGAAGTCCCAGAACTCGATCAGGACGGGCCGGCCGCGCTGCTGGTCCATCCGCAGCGGCGCCACGTTGATCCACGGAAGTCCGCGCGGGAACGGCGGCGCCGGGATCGTGTCGGGCTGGGCGCGCACCGGCGGCCACGGTAGCATCGCGATCGGCTCGGAACCAATGCCCCAGGAGGGTCGCGTGGACCTGTGGTCTCGGCTTGATGACGTGCGTGTTCGGTGGAACGTCATCGAGCACCCGTTCTACAAGCGGTGGAGCGCCGGTGAGCTCTCCCGCGAGGATCTCGCCCGCTACGCCGGGCAGTACCGCCACGCCGTGGTCGCGCTCGCACTGGCGGCCGACCGCGCCGCCCGCGCCGCGTCATCGATCGAGCTGGCGGCTCACGCCGGCGAGGAGGCGGCGCACATCTCGCTGTGGGACGCCTTCGCGCGCGCCGCCGGCACGGATGGCCCGCAGCAGGCGGAGGCGGAGACGGCCGTCTGCGCGGACGCGTGGGCGGGGGAGGGCAGGGACCTGCTCGGTCACCTCGTCGTTCTGTACGCGATCGAGTCGGCGCAGCCTGCGATCTCACGCGTGAAGGCCGACGGGCTGCGGGCGCACTACGGCTTCAGCGCCGGGCTCGCCACCGCCTACTTCGACCTGCACGCCGAGCGCGACGTCGAGCATGCGGCCGAGGGGCGGGAGTTGATCGCGACGCGGCTCGACGGCGCCGACGAGGACGCGCTGGTCGCGGAGGCCGAGCGCGTGCTGGAGGCGAACTGGACGCTTTTGGACGGTGTGGAGCGGCTCTGCGGCCGCTGAAAACGAAACTTCTGTCTCCCGGCGGGGTTGATTCGTCAGTCAAACCTAGTTGGAGGGTCCCCCTTGCGTAAATACCTGATCGTCGCCGTGGCGGCGTTCACCGCCATCGCCTTTGCCGCTGTGTCTTATGCCCAGGGCGCTGATACCGCCACGCTGAAGACGTCGATCAAGCCGAACAAGTCGTCCGGCACGAAGAAGAAGCCGAAGAGCGTCACGCTCGATCTCAACATCGTCAACGGCAACACCTCGCGCACGATGTCCGAGCTGGACGTCTTCCTGCCGAAGAAGATCAAGGTCAGCCTCAAGGGCCTGCCGAAGTGCGCGCCCGACGTGATCTTCGCTCGCGGCTGCCCGAAGTCCGCCGAGCTCGGTCACGGTGACGCGAAGGCGAAGGTCGGCGTCAACGGCCCGCCGGCCAACATCCGCGACCTCACGTTCGAGGTCACCGCCTTCAAGACGAACAGCCCCGTCGACGGCCACGAGATGCTCGGCTTCTTCATCGACGACGGCGGCACGCTGCAGTTCCTTACGGAGACGACGCTCAGCAGGGCCTCCGGCAAGTACGGCCAGAAGCTGAACATCGAGGTCCCGGAGCTCGCCCAGCACGTCGGCGCGACGTACAACGGCCTCGTGTCGCTGCACACCACGCTCGGCAAGAAGAAGGGCAAGAACGCCCTCATGGGGTCCGTCGGCTGCAAGAAGAAGAAGCATCCGTTCAAGGTCGATCTGACCTTCATCGACAACACGATCACGCCCGCGGGCAAGATCTCGAAGACCTCTACCGCGAAGTGCAAGGCGTAGCGTAGAAATCGGTTTCGCCCGCCCGTCCTCGCAAGCTCGGACAGCGTGCGACGTTAGATCTCGGAGGCCCCGCCATCGGCGGGGCCTTCGTCGTTCTTAGACTCTCCCGCCAGTGACCGTCTTCGCACACGGGATCGTCGGGCGGGCAGATCTCCCGATCCCGGTCGAGCTGTTCGTCGTCGGCGCGGCGGTCGTGCTCGTGCTGTCGTTCCTCGCGCTCGCGGCCGGCTGGTCGCGCCCGCGGCTCGAGCGTGTGCCGGAGCTGGCGCTCGTGCGCATCCCGCTCGCCGTCGAGGTGCTGCTCGGTGCCGCCGGCGTCGGCGCCTTCGCGGTCACGGTCTACGCGGGTATCGCGGGGACGACCAACCAGGGGGAGAACCTCGCGCCGTGGGCGGTATACGTCGCGTTCTGGATCGGCGTCCCGTTCGCGACGCTGCTCTTCGGCGACGTGTTCCGGCTGCTGAGCCCGTGGCGGGCCGTCGGCCGCCTCACCGGCTGGGTCGCGGTGCGTGTGGCCGGCGACGGGCTGCCGGAGCCCTTGCCGTACCCCGACCGGCTCGGCCACTGGCCGGCCGCAGCCGGGATCCTCGCCTTCACCATCTGCGAGCTGACCTGGGCGGCGGCGACGGACCCCGCGCCACTCGCCGTGCTGATGCTCGTGTACATGGCGATCCAGCTCGTGGGAATGAGCCTGTACGGCGTCGAGCCGTGGACACGCCGCGGCGACGCGTTCGGCGTGTGGTTCGGGCTGCTGGCGCTGCTGGCACCCGTCGGCCGTCGGCCGGACGGGCGGCTGGTGCTGCGGCCGCCCGCCATCTCGGCGACGCGGCTCGCGGCGGTGACCGGCACGACCGCCCTGCTGCTGGTGGCGATCGGCTCGACCGGCTTCGACGGCGCCAAGGAGGGCCCGCTGTTCAACGACATCGTCACCGACCTCCAGGACGCCTTCACGGGCCTCGGCGCCTCGAAGGGCTTCGGGCTCGAGCTCGCGTTCGTGGTGGGGCTGGCGATCTCGATCGCCGCCGTCGCGGCGATCTGGACCGCCGGCGTGTTCGGGATGCCGCGGGCGGGCCTGCGGCTGACGCGCCGTGAGCTCGGGCGGCGGTTCGTGCACACGCTGATCCCGATCGCCGCCGCGTACCTCGTCGCGCACTACTTCTCCGCGCTCGCCTACAACGGCCAGGACCTGGTGCGGCTCGCCTCCGACCCGCTCGGCGACGGCTCGGACCTGTTCGGCGGCGCCGACGCGCGGATCGACTACTCGGTCGTCTCGGCGTCGGCGATCTGGTACGTGCAGGTGGCGGCGCTCGTGCTCGGCCATGTGGCCGCGCTGGTGCTCGCGCACGACCGTGCGCTCGTCGTGTACGGCAGCCCGCGCGCGGCCACGCGGTCGCAGGTCGTCATGCTCATCGTGATGGTCATGTTCACGACACTCGGCCTCTGGCTGCTCTCCGAGGCGCTGAACCTGTGACCGTGTTCGCGCACGCCGGGCACGTGCTCGTGGACATGCTCTACGCCGTCCCGCTGCTGGTGATGATCGCGCTCCTGCTCGTCGGCAAGGTGCGTGAGCGCCGCAACCGCAGGGAGTAGTACACCCGTCCGGGCAGGTTTGCGCGGGTCAGGCCGGGGTACTCGCCGAACAGGATGAGAAACGCCCAGCGCCATGACGAGCTCTTCACGATCTGGAGTGCTGCACGCGCCGAGGCCAACCTCGCCTATGCCGCGTGGTGCGACATGCCAGGACCCAACGCCTACAGCGTCTACCGGGCCGCGGAGGACCGGGCGGATGCTGCCGAGCAGGCGTTGACATGCGCCGCCCGCCCACTGCTCACCGTCTGACCCGGGACGCATACCTACTGACGCCCTGGTGCGTCAGCAAGGCAACCGCAGGGCACGCCGATGCGTACAAGGGGGTGCCGAGCGGGAATCCCCGTCCGGCGGAGGAACAAGCGATGAGCAGCCACGAGCTCAAGGACCTGCTGGACCAGGTCGCCGACACGCGCGAGATCGTCCTTCGACGGCCGCTCACGTGGAGCGCCGACTACGACGCCTGGGGCGACGCGCGCGATGCCGCGCTCGAGGCGTACCACCGGTGGCACGCGATGCAGACCGCCGAGTCCTACGCCGTCTACCGCGCCGCCCAGGACCGCGAGGACGCCGCGCAGGACACGCTCGCTCAGACCCAGATGTCGCGCACGAGCGTCTCGTAGCCGCCGTCCTGGGACGCGGCCTCGGCGCGTGCCCGGCGGCCCTCGTCCGAGCGCTGGGTGAACACGAGCCCCGTGGGACCGAGGTGCCGCGCCCACGCGCGCGCGAACGCCTCGCGCGCGATCCTTGCGGACGCCGAGGTCGGCCGGCACGGGATGGTGGCGGACCGGGAACGGAGGCTGCCGTCGCAGCACGCGCCAGAGCAACGTCCCCGCTCCGGTATCCGGATCGGGGAGCGGGCGCGTGACGAGGTAGCGCGGCGTGTCGGCGACCGCGACGAGTTCGTCCAGCGCCGTCGCGAACCTGGCGCTCTCCTCCGGCGTCGCCTCGGTCAGCACGCAACGCAGGTAGCCGGAGTCGCGCGGCTCGATCGCCAGCGAGCCGGCGGCCGCGTCCGACATCTCGCCCAGCTCGCGGTAGGCGTCGATCACCGAGCGCGCGGCGTGATCGAGCGGCAGCACGACCGGTAGCCGTTCGCGAGCGCGCCGCAGCCGCAGGGCGGCCCACACGAGGCCGCCGGCCGCGAGCGCCAGGCCGACGGGCAGCGCGGCGACCACGAACATCGCCGCGAGCGCCACGAGCAGGCCGGCGCCGGTGACCGCGAGCGGCACGCGCTGCGAGATCGGCGCGGACTTGGCCGTCTCCTCGACCGCTTCCGCCACGCCGGTGGCGCCACCGTGGCGCCGCGCGACGAGCGTGCGCAGGTCGGCGCCGCGGTACGGCTCGCCGATCCGCCACCGCTCGCGTGCCTCGTCGCGTGCCGCCGCCCGGACCAGCATCGTGCGGTTCAGCTCCGCGAGCCGGCCGACCGGCGGCGGCGCGAACGGGCCCAGCTCGGGGTGCACGTGCGACGGCCCAGCTTCGATCTCACCGTCGTCGGCGGGCGCGTACAGGTGCAGGTGCTTGCGCACGAAGCGCGCGTAGTCGGCGCTCCCGCGGACGAGGTCGGGCGCCACGCACACGACGTCCCAGTTCGAGGCGAGCTTGTCCGGGTCGCCGGGGTCCAGCCGCAGCGAGCGCCCGCGCATCTGCTGGACCGACACGCCCGTGGTGGCGACGGTGAGGTCGACCAGGCAGTTGACGGCCGGGCAGTCCCAGCCCTCGCCGAGCAGTGCGCGCGTGCCGATCAGCGTGCCGGACACGCCGCTCTCCAGCACGCGCGTGGCGAGCTCGACCCACGCGCGCGGGACCCACTCGGCGCCCGACGAGCGCAGCGAGATCAGCACGCCGTCCGGCTCGGCCGCCCAGTCCGGCAGTGAGAGCTGGTCCTCCGCCGCGGCGACGAGCGCGGCGAGCAGCACCTCGGCGTCGGCCGGCAGGCAGCGCAGCCCGCGGCCGGACACGACGAGCGGGCGAAGCGGTGCAGTCCGGAGGTCCGCGCCGAGGGCGATCAGCGCGTGCCGCGCCGTGCCGGCGGTGGGGTCGAGCACGCCGCCGAGCAGCGGGTCGGGCTTGGCCTCCGAGAGCTCGGCGTCGCAAAGGACGAGCGCCCGCAGCGCGTCGCCGCGGGACTCCATCTCGGCGGCCAGCACCTCGACGAGCCCGAACGCCTTCGCCTGCGAGCCGGTCAGCAGCCGGTCGACCTCCGACGTGCCGCGCCGGATGCCGCGGCGCGTGAGCCGGAAGCCGAGCTCGCCGAGTGCGGCGGCCACGGCCGCGTAGCGGTCGGCGGCCTCGGGCGCCGGTGAGACGTGCAGGCAGCGCAGCGCGTAGTCCTCCAGCAACACGAGCCAGTCCTCGAGGTCGGGCGAGCGCCGGTAGGCCTCGCCGCGCGGCGCGCCGTCCGGCAGGGCGAGGCCGGCGGAGCCGAGGAACCGCACGCCTGCGCGCGCCAGCGCCGGGCGGCTGCGCTGGAACGCCTCCCACGGCACCTGGGCGTCGTCGTCGGCCGACCGGCGGCGTTCGCGCAGGCGCGTGATCACCCACAGCGGGAACGAGTGCGGTCCCTCGGCGTCGTCATGGAGCGCGGTGACCAGCTCCTTGAAGCGCGTGTCGTGCTCGGCCAGCCAGGCGCGCTCGGAGTCCAGCGGCTCGGTCAGCCACGCCAGCTCCTGGTAGGGCGCGAGATGCCCGTCGCGCACCACGGCCGGGGTCGGCACGGTGAAGTCGACCGGTCCGAGCAGCTCCTCGTACAGCTCGCTCTCGTGGCCGTCGAGGTCCGACGGCGGCGTCGCCGTGAGACCGATCACGTGGATGTCCTCGTCCCCCAGCTCGGCCAGCACAGCGCGTACGACGTAGCCCCACATCGACGCCAGGTGGTGGCACTCGTCGAGCACGATCGCGCCGACGTTGCCGGCGCGCAGCGCAGACACGCGTGCTCGGGCCTGGTCCGAGAGCAGCTCCGCGAGCTCGACCCCGGCGTGCTCGCCGCGCGCGATCTCGCGCTTGACCACGCTGGTCAGGCGGGCCAGCTCGCCGGTGCGGCGCTCGGCGGCCGCGCCCTCGTACCGCGCGGCCTCGCGCTCGGCCTCGTCCACGTCGACGCCCATCGCGGCCGCCCGCTCGGTCGCCCAGCGAGCTGCGACGACCTGACGCACCGCGATCTCGGGGTCGTCGAGCTGGCACAGCGACTGGTACGTCATGCAGGCGATCGGAAAGCCCGGCTGCGGCCCGGCCGTGCGCGCCACGTCGGCCGCCGAACCGAACTGGCGCACGGCGCGCGGCCACTGCATCTGCACCGCGCTGTTGGGAGCGAGCACGAGCGCGCGGCGGCCGATCCGCCGTACCAGCTCGACGCCGAGCAGCGTCTTCCCCGAGCCCGGCGGTGCGACCAGGTGCGTGCGGCGGCGCCCGGCTTCGCGGTCGCGCTCGAACGCGGCGATCGCCTCCTTCTGGTAGCGCCGCCAGGTGCCCCCGAAGGACAGGTCGTCGAAGATCACCGGAGTCGCACGAGGTCAGCCGCCAGGGCTCTCGGCGTGAGCTTCGAGGCGGGGAACCCGATGCGCTGGCGCCCGCCGGAGTCGACGAGCACGGTGTAGGCCGAGTGGTCGCGCCCCTCACGCTGCGGGGCGATCCCGAACGCCTTCCACACCGGCGCCAGCTGTTCGCGGGTGCCGAGCAGGAAGTCCATGCGGCCGGTCATCGACTGCTCGAGCAGGAACGCGCGCGCCCGCGCGGGGGTGTCGTTGGCCGGGTCGACCGAGACGCCGACCACCGGGACGTCTCGCCCGAGGTCGTCGAGCGCGCCGCGGATGCTCTGCACCTGCGCGGGGCACGTGTCCTCGCACGTGGAGTACACGAACGTGATCACCGCCGGTCGCCCGCGCAGGCTCGCGGCGGTCACGCGCTCGCCGTCCTGACTCGTGAGGGCGAAGTCGGGCAGGCGCGCGGCCGGTGGCCGGATCGCGCCCTCCCAGCCCGTCGCCGCGGGCGCGTCGTCGCCGGCGCGCGCAAGCCACAGTCCCACCACCGCGCCGGCGGCGCACAGGCACAGCGTGAACAGCGCGAGCACAACCCGTGTCGGCACGGGTCCAAGCTTAGAGTCAGTTTCAGGACCGGCGGCCCGGCCGGGATCCTCCGTATCCGGGCGTGCCGACTCCTGAAACGGGCTCTCAGGCTTCCGTCAGGCCTCGGCGGATCGCGTAGCGCACGAGCTCGACGCGGTCGCGCATGCCGAGCTTGCGCAGCAGGTTGGCGCGGTGCGACTCGACGGTCTTCTCGGCCAGGTGCAGGATCTCGGCGATCTGCTTGTTCGTGTGCGCCTCGGCGATCAGCTTCAGGACCTCCTGCTCGCGCGGCGAGAGCGGCTCCTCCGGCCCTGCCGACGGGTCGGACATCCACTCGCGGATCAGCGAGCGCTCGACGGCGTTGGTCAGGAACGCCTCGCCACGGTGCACGGCGCGGATCGCGTTCAGGAGCGCCTGGTCGACCTCGCGCTTGAGCACGTAGCCGGACGCGCCGGCCTTCAGCGCGTCGAACACGTAGCGCTCGTCGTCGTGCATCGACAGCGCGAGCACCTGCGTGTTGGGCAGATGTGCGCGGATCTGCCGGGCGGCCTGCAGGCCCGTCATGCGCGGCATGGAGACGTCCATGACGCACAGGTCGGGCTTCGTGGCCAGAGCCTGCTCGAACGCGACGACGCCGTCTTCGGCCTCGGCGACGACCTGCATGTCCGGTTGACGTTCGATCAGCAGCTTCAGGCCGCCGCGCACGATGCCGTGATCGTCGGCGATGAGGATCCTCATGTGGCTCCCATGGTCAGTTCGATGGTCGTCCCGTCACCGGGCTCGGAGAAGATCGTGAGATGGCCGCCGACCAGCAGCGCGCGCTCGCGCATGCCGGAGACGCCGAGGCGCGCGCGCCCGTTGGTGGTCGCGCTGAAGCCCTCGCCGTCGTCGCGCACGCGCAGGATCGTGCGGCCGACGAACGACAGCTCGACGTCGACGTGCCGGGCGCCCGAGTGCTGCGCCACGTTGGACAGGCTCTCCTGGGTCACGCGGTAGATGACGAGCTGCTCCTCGTCGCTCAGCGGCGGCACCGCGCCGTGGCGGCGGAAGGTCGATCGGATGCCGGTGCGGTCGCCGAAGTCGGCCACCTGCGAGGTGAGCGCCGGCACGAGGCCGTGGTCGTCGAGCGCGGTCGGGCGCAGCTGGCGGGCGAGGTGCAGGAGCTCGTCCATCGCCTGCGTGACGAGCTGCTGGCTCTCGCGCAGCTCCTCCTGCAGACCGGGCGGTGCGTCGCCGATCGTCGCCTGCAGCCGGAGAAGGATCGCTGTCAGCGCCTGGTTGACCTCGTCGTGCAGGTCCTGGGCGATCCGCGAGCGCTCCACTTCCTGGGCACGCAGCACGGCGCGGCCGGACTCGCGGCGCTCGTGCTCGAGCCGCTCCAGCATCCGGTTGAAGTCCGCGGACAGCCGGCGGACCTCGCTGGCGGCGCCGCGCGTGACGTCGGCGCGCTTGCCGGGGGAGGCGAGGTCGACGCTGCTCATGGTCTCCACGAGCCGCTCGATCGGCTCCAGGCGGCGGCGCAGCAGGATCGAGTTCAGCAGCACGACCCCGCAGACCGCGAGCCCGATCATCAGCAGGCCCTCGGCGCTGGCTGCCTCCTCCAGCCGGTCGCGTGCGACGACAGCAGCCACGAACGCCGTGAGGGCGACGAGTACCGTGTTGACGAACAGGACCTGGGTGAGCAGCGTGCGAGAACGCATCTTCACCCGTTCATCGGCAGCGACGCTGACCGGCGTGATGGTGGAATCACCCTATGCCGACGCTATCCTTTGTGAAGCTTTGAAACCCGACCGACTTCAAGGACTTTGCACATGAGCCCGAGTGGGGCGGAGGTCATCCGCCAGATCAAGAGCCAGGTCGAGGAGATCGACCCGGCGCAGGTGAGCGAGCATCTCGGCAACGGCATCGTCCTCGTCGACGTTCGCGAGAGCGGCGAGTGGGACGCGGGCCACATCCCGGGCGCCAAGCATGTCCCGCGCGGTTACCTGGAGTCGCGCGTCGAGGGCGCCGTGGGCGCCGACCGTTCGCAGCCGATCGTCGTGTACTGCGCCTCCGGCCAGCGCTCGGCGCTGGCTGCGCACACGCTCAAGGACCTGCTCGGCTACGAGAACGTGACGTCGATGACGGGCGGGATCACGCTGTGGAAGGACCGCGGCTACAAGGTCGAGGTCCCGCGGTCGCTGACGCCCGAGCAGCGCGAGCGCTACTCGCGCCACCTGCTGGTGCCGGAGATCGGCCTCGAGGGCCAGACGAAGCTGCTCGACGCCAAGGTGCTCCTGCTCGGCGCCGGCGGGCTCGGCTCCCCGACCGCGCTGTACCTGGCGGCCGCAGGCGTCGGCACGCTCGGCGTGGTCGATGACGACGACGTCGACCTCTCCAACCTGCAGCGTCAGGTGATCCACACGACGGACCGGATCGGCACGCCGAAGGTCGACTCCGCCGAGACGTCGATCCTCGCGATCAACCCGGACGTGAACGTCGTCAAGTACCGCACCCGCCTCGACGCCTCCAACATCATGGAGATCATCGAGGGCTACGACGTCATCGTCGACGGCGTCGACAACTTCCCGACGCGCTACCTGCTCAACGACGCGACGGTGCGGCTCGACATCCCGGTCGTGTCGGCCTCGATCCTCGGGTTCGACGGCCAGCTCTCGGTCTTCAAGCCGCACGACGGCCCGTGCTACCGCTGCCTGTACCCGGTGCCGCCGCCGGCCGAGCTCGCACCCTCGTGCGGCGCCAACGGCGTGCTCGGCGTGCTCCCGGGCACGATGGGCCTGCTGCAGGCGACCGAGGTCGTCAAGCTCGTCACCGGCGCCGGCGAGCCGCTTGTCGGCCGCCTCCTGCTGTACGAGGCGCTCGGCGCCACGTTCACCGAGCTGAAGGTCCGCCGCGACCCGGAGTGCCCGATCTGCTCGAAGGACCCGTCCGAGATCGCCGACGAGGAGATGGGCGTGTTCCCGGACTACGAGGCGTTCTGCGCCGCGGCCGGATAGCCTGGCGCGAATGGCCACGATCAAGGTTCCCCCGGTGCTGCGCCCGTCCGTGGGCGGCGAGAAGGAGGTCTCCGCCTCCGGTGAGACCGTCGGAGCGGTTCTGCACGCGCTCGCCGAGCAGCACCCGGCGACCGAGCCGCAGCTGTTCGGCGCCGACGGGTCGCTGAACCGCTACGTGAACGTGTATCTGAACGACGAGGACGTCCGCGTGCTCGACGGCCTGGACACCGGGGTCGGCGAGACCGACACGCTGGTGATCCTGCCGGCGATGGCCGGCGGCGGGTGATCCGGGCCGCCGGGTTCGGCGAGGCGGACACGCTGGTGTCCGTCTACGAATGGCTGTTCGCGCCACCGGGCGCGCGGCCGCCCCGGTGGGACGCCGACCACGCCGTCGGCCGCCTGCGCGAGGCGATCGCCTCAGGGGCGTCGGAGGTGCTGGTGGCCACCGACGACGGCGGCGCCGTGATCGGGATCTGCACCGTCTACCTCGACCTCGACTCCGTGCGCTTCGGCCAGCGAGCCTGGGTCGAGGACCTCGCCGTCGACCCGGAGCGCCGGTCCGCCGGGATCGGCAAGCAGCTGCTCGACGCGGCGAAGGACTGGGCCCGCTCGCGCGGCGCGACGCACCTCGAGCTCGACTCCGCCGAGACCCGAGAGGCCGCGCACCGGTTCTACGAGCGCGAGCAGCCGACCTCGCGCTCGATCTGCTTCGGCTGGGAGCTGTAGCGGCGGACCACCGTGGCGGGCATGCACCTGCGGCTCGTGGCGCCGCATCGCTTCTATCGCGCAGCGCCGGACCTCAGCCGACCCGAACTGCGCGATGCGTACGAGCAGGGCCGCGCCGCCCGGGGCACGGAACTGCCTGACGAAGCGCTCGCGGAGCGCATGTCCGTCATGACGGCCAGTGGCCGCGAGGCGATGCGCGCGTTCCGCCTCGGGCACGGGCCCGACGAGGCCCTCGCTCCCGCCCCGCTCGCGCTCAGTCTCCTCCTCATCGCCGCGTCGGCGTGGTTTGCCGCCGTGCTCGAGCGGAGCACTGGCCCGGGTCGGCGGCTGTTGATCCTGATCGGACCGGTGCTGCTCACCTGGCCGACGGGGAACGTGCTCCTGCGAGCGCGGAAGCGGCGTGGACGGGCACTCGGATTGAGCGCCGACACCGCGCCGCTGCAACAGGTGCCCGGCTCGCTGCTGATGCAGCTGGCGATCGCGGCGGGCTACGCGGTGTCGTACCGAACTCGCCGGGGGAGTTGGCCCAGGCCGATGCCTGCGACCTTCGCTGCGGGGCAGCTCGTCGAGGAGTTCATGTCGCGCCGGTCCTGGCGAGAGGTGCGGAAACGGGGTCTGACCCCTGGTAGGGCCGCCTAACAGGGGTCTGACCCCGGTTAGGTGGGGCGAACTCGGTCGGGTGGCGCCTACGGTGGGTGTGCCCCGCAGCCCGCGTGAGGAGATCGAGGACGGCGTTCATCACGTGTACGCGCGCGGGAACGGAGGGCAGGAGATCTTTCTCGACGACGCGGATCGGTGGCGGTACCTCGCGATGCTCGGGGACGTAGTTGTGCGGATGCGCTGGCGATGTCTCGCGTACTGCCTGATGCGGAACCACGTGCACCTGCTCGTGGAGACGCCGGCGGTCAACCTCGGGGATGGGATCCAGCGCCTGCACGGTCGATACGCGCAGAAGTTCAATGAGCGGCACCGGCGATCGGGGCACGTGTTCCAGGGCCGCTACGGTGCCGTTCGGGTGACGAGCGATGAGCAGTTGTGGACGACAACGCGCTACGTCGCGCTCAACCCGGTCGCAGCGGGACTGTGCGAGCGGCCTGAGGACTGGCGGTGGAGCAGCCACGCCGCCGTTCTCGGCGGGCGCACTCCGGCATGGCTGGACGTCGCGCGCCTCCTGTCGTACTTCGCGGGGCTCGGCGGTGAGCCGCGTGAGCGGTACGCGGACCTCGTCCAGACAGGCTGAACCTACGCGACGGCGGCGGGCGGTCAGCAAGGTCTCTGGGTAGGTCCAACGGCCTAGGACCAATTGCCACTGGTGACGTTGCGCCCGGCGCACGACCATGGGTCCATGAACGCAAGCGAGCAGATCACCGAGGAAGTCACGTCCTGGCCGGGCGTCGAGGCGGGCATCGGCAGCCGCGGCGAGTACGGCTTCACGGTCGGGCGCCGCCAGATCGGCCACCTGCACGGCGACTATGTCGCCCACTTCTCGTTCCCCAAGGCGGTCTGGGCCGAGCTGTTCGAGGCGGGCAGGATCGACTACCACTCCGTCTTCCCCGGCAAGGCCGGGCCGGCGGCGCGGCGGATCGAGGACGAGGCGGACGTGCGCGACGTGATCGCGCTGCTGCGCGTCAACTACGACCGCGTGATCGAGCGCTACGGCCTGCCGGCCCAGGTCTGAGCGACTACCAGGTGTCGACGAAGCCGCGGCGGCTCGCCGGCGGCTCCGCGACTGCGGCCGCGGCGAGCGTCGCGGTGACCAGCCCGCGCGTCTCGGCGGGGTCGATCACGTCGTCGAGCTCGAACAGCGCCGCGGCGTTGAGCGCCCTGGCGTTCTCCTGCGCCGCAGCGGTCAGCTCACGCACCCGCAGCTCGCGCTCGGCCTCGTCGTCGATCGCCTCGAGCTCCCGCCGCAGGCCGAGCCTGACGGCGCCCTCGAGCCCCATCGGGCCGAGCTCGGCGCCGGGCCAGGCGACCGTCAGCAGCGGCTCGTGCAGGCTGCCGGCGACCATCGCCTGGGCGCCGAGCCCGTAGCCGCGCCGGAGGATCACCGCGACCAGCGGGACGCGCAACGCGGCGCCCGTCACGAGCAGGCGCGAGCAGTGCCGGACCAGTCCGGTCGCCTCGGCGTCGGGGCCGACCATCATCCCCGGCGTGTCGACGAGCGACACGAGCGGGATCCCGAAGGCGTCGCAGAGCTGCATGAAGCGCGCGGCCTTGTCGGCCCCGTCGCTCGTGATCGCGCCGGCGAGATGCCGCGTGTCGTTGGCGATCACGCCGACCGGGCGGCCCTCGATCCGCCCGAGCGCGGTCACCATCCCGGGCGCGAAGCGATCGCGCAGGAACGTCACCGACCCGGCGTCGGCGAGCGTCTCGATCACCGGCCGGACGTCGTAGGCGCGCCGCCCGCGCTCGGGCACGAGATCGCGCATCCGGTCCTGATCCGGCTGCTCGCCGGCCGGTGTCGCGCCCTGGAAGTACGCGAGCAGCCGCTTGGTGACCGCCGTCGCCTCGGCCTCGTCGCGCGCCGTGACGTCGATCACCCCGTTGCCCGCCTGCATCTCGAGCGGCCCGATGTCGTCCGGCGCCACCTTCCCCAGCCCGCCGCCCTCGATCATCGCGGGGCCGCCCATGCCGAGCGAGACGTTCTCGGTCGCGACGATCAGGTCCGAGCAGCCGGCGATCACCGCGTTGCCGGCGAAGCAGCGGCCGGCGACCACGGCGATCCGCGGCACGTGCCCCGACAGCCGTGCCCACAGCGCGAAGGCGCGCGTGTCGAGCGCGGAGACCACCGGGTAGTCCGTATCGCCCGGCCGGCCGCCCCCGCCCTCCGCGAAGAAGACAGTGGGCAGCCTCATCCGCTCGATCAGCTCGAACAGACGGTCCTTCTTGCGATGGCCGAGCATGCCCTGAGTACCGGCGAGCACGGTGTAGTCGTACGACAGGACGGCACAGGCGCTGCGATCGCCGAACAGCTCGCCGTTGATGCGAGCGGTGCCGGCGATCAGGCCGTCCGCCGGCGTACGCTCGATCAGCTCACGCAGCTCCCGCCGCCCGCGCTGGGCGGCGATCGCCAGCCGCCCGTACTCGACGAAGCTCCCGGGATCCACCAGGTCGGCGACGTTCTCGCGCGCCGTCCGGGCGCCGGTCGCGTGGCGACGGTCGACCGCCTCCGCTCGCGCCTCGTCGAGCGTCGCCGCGCGCCGTGCGAGCAGCTCCGCCAGGTCGTCCCGGGCCACGCGCGGAAGCCTCGCACACGTGGCCCGGTCCGGCGCTCCGGCGTCAGCCTGACGGCTCGATGTTCTGGTTGATGCGGAACAGGTTGTCGGGGTCGTAGGTCGCCTTCAGGCGGGCGAGGCGGTCGTAGTTGTCGCGGTAGCTCGCGCGCACCCGCTCCTGGCCTTCGTCCATCATCATGTTCACGTAGGCGCCGCCGGCCGAGTAGGGGTGCAGCGCGTCGCAGTAGTCGACGCTCCACTTGCGGATCTGCGCGACGTTGGCGGGGTCGGGGTCGACGCCGGCGTAGACGGTGGCCCAGCGCGCGTCGCGGTAGCTCCAGGCGGTGTCGGAGGCGTTCACGTCGTGCGCGGCGCCGTCGATCGGGTACAGGTGCATCGTCGACTGCCAGGTCGGCAACTGCGCGCCGAAGCGGGCGTGCGCCTGGACGGCTTCGTCGGGGATGTCTTTGACGAAGTCGGCGCGCCAGTACCACTGCTGGCCGGGCGGGTAGACGCCGTCGAACGCGCTCTGCAGCGTCGCGTGCGGCATCGCCGCCGGTCCGTGCAACAGCGGCTCGGGCAGCGCGTCGAGCATCGGCGCGATCGCCTCCGCCGCGTCCTCCTCGGTGCCGAGGTAGCACCAGACGACGCCGCACACGGTGCGCAGGTGCAGTTCCTCGGGGAACGGCGGTCCGGGCGGCACGCCCAGGACGGCGAAGAAGCCGTTCAGCTCACGCGGCGCGTTCGGTAGGAAGTCGCGGTACACCGACAGCACCTCGGCGGTCTGCTCGATCGGCCACAGCGTCGGGCCGGCGACGACGGTCCCGACCTCGTGCAGGCGAAACAAAAACGAGGTGACGACGCCGAAGTTGCCGCCGCCGCCGCGGATCGCCCAGTACAGGTCCGGATGCTCGTCAGCGCTCGCGCGCACACGGTCACCGTTGGCGAGCACCATCTCGGCCTCGAGCAGATTGTCGATCGCGAGCCCGAACTTGCGCGTCAGATGCCCGATCCCGCCGCCGAGCGTGAGCCCGCCGACACCGGTCGTCGAGATGATCCCGCTCGGCGTCGCCAGCCCATGCTCACCGGTCGCCAGATCGACCTCACCCCACGTACAGCCGCCACCGACGCGCACCGTGCGCGCCTGCGGATCGACCTCGATCGCGCGCAGCAGCGACAGATCGACCACGACACCGTCATCGACCGTGCCCAGACCGGCGCCGTTGTGACCGCCGCCACGGATGGCCAGCGGCAGGTCGTGGGCGCGCGCGAAGCGGACGACGTTCGCCACGTCCTCGGAGTCGGCGCACCGCGCGATCAGCGCAGGTCGCCGGTCGATCATCGCGTTGTAGACCTTGCGCGCCTCGTCGTACTCGGCGTCGTCGCGGTCGATCAGCCGGCCGCGGAAGCCGGAGAGCTCGGCGCGCGCGGTATGCGCCGATGTGCTCAAAGAACTCATGGATGCTCCTTGTGTTGCTGCGGGGAAAGCACTCACCCCGCTAGACGCCGTGGCGGCCGATTCATTCCCCGGCTCCTGAGACGAGTGCCCACCCGGGGCGCGAGAACCAGGTGCCCCCCTGAGGCGATGGCCGCCTGGCGCCCGTACGTTCGCTCGTATGCCGCGAGCCCACGACCACACATCGCTCGATCCGAACGCGCTCCCCGAGCACATGCACCGCCTGCACCGGGTCGCGGGCTCCCTGTGCGGATCCACGCACGACGCGGAGGACCTCGTCCAGGAGACGTTCGCGCGCGTGCTCGCGCGCCCGCGCACGGTGCGCCGGACCGAGACGCTGCCGTACCTGCTGCGGGCGTTGCGCAACACGCACCTGACGGGCGTGCGGGACGCCGGCCGCCGGCCCCGTACCGTCGAGCTGCCCAGCGACGACAACTCGGCGCTTCGGTCCTCGTTCGCGCTGCCCGAGGTGGCGCTGGAGCACCGGGAGGTGCTCGACACGGTCGCGGGCCTGCCCGATCCGTTCCGCCGCGCGCTCGTCGCCGTCGACGTCGCCGGCCTCTCCTACCGCCAGGCGGCGCACGCGCTCGGCTCGCGCGACGCGACGATCGCGACTCGCGTGTTCCGCGCGCATCAACGCGTCCGGCAGGCGGTCGAGGCGTAGCGTGCAGCCGGTCGCTCGAAGCCGGCGGGCCTCACATCGCGAGTGCCTCGCGCGAGACGATCCCCCGCTCGCTCACAGCGCCGCGTCGAGCTCCGCGAGCAGCGCGCGAAGCTGACGCAGCTTCGCCTCGCCGAGCCGCTCGGTGAGCCGTTCGTCGACCTCGGCCATCAGCTCGCGGGCGACGGCGAAGACGTCGCGGCCGCGATCCGTGGCGCGGACGAGCTTCGCGCGGCGGTCGCCGGGGTCGGGCACGCGCTCCACGTACCCGTGCGCCTCGAGATGGGCGACGAGCTGCGCCATCGCCTGCTTGCTCACCTGCGCGCGCGTGGCGAGCACGCCGACCCGCGTCCCGTCGTCGTCGAGGAACTGGAACACGTCGCCGTGGGGCGAGCGCACGTCGGGATGCCCGCGCGCGACCAGCCGCTGCATCAGCTCCTCGGTCATCGCCCGGAACGGCTCCCTGAGGAGGATCGCCAGGTTCTCCGGGTCGCGCCGGGCGGAGGTGTGAGGGAGACGGGTTGATTTAGACAAGGTGCTTGTCTATTCTATCGGTCATGTCCAAACTCCGAATCGGCACCGATGAGATCACGTTCCACGTAACGAGCGCGCAGACCGGCGGCGAGCTGCTCGCGGTCGACGTACGGATTCCGGCAGGCGGCGGTCCGCCGGCCCTCCACCGCCACGCGGCGATGGAGATCTACCGCATCGACAGCGGCGAGCTGACGATCTACCTCGAGGACGACGCGGGCGACATCGCCCGCGTGCCGGCGCCGCCGGGCGCCGTCGTCCACATCCCCGGCGGTCGCGCGCACACGGTGCGCAACGAATCCGGCGCCGACGCGCTCGCCTACGTCGTCTTCGCGCCCGGGACGGAGTTCGAGCGCTTCGCCCGGGCCGCGGCGGCGCTCGACGCGCCCGGCCCGGAGGACGTGCTGGCGCTCGCCGAACGACACGGCATCGAGATGCTGAGCACCGTCGCGTAGCCGGCGCTCGCGGTTCAGCGCGTCGTGCGGTGCACGACGCGCACCGCGACCCGGGCGGGACGTGAGGGTGCGGCGAGCGAGAGGAAGTCGCGGACCGACGCGGTGTGATCGCAGTACGGGCACCCGAGCGGGTCCGCGGGGGAGAGATGCGGCGTGGTGAGGGCGACGGGCGCATCGCACAGCGGGCAGGCGAGCGTGCCGACACCCAGCAGCGACGATCGCGCTGTGCGGCGGATCTCCTGTTCCCCGGCCAGTCCCCGGATCGGGCCCGACGCGATCGGGTCGGAGCCGTCGATGCCGCGTTGGAAGCTCACTGGGACCAGTCTAGGCTCCCGGCATGGTGATCCGGGAGGCGACCGCCGCCGACTGGGCTGCGATCTGGCCCTTCTGGCACGAGATCGTGGCCGCCGGCGAGACGTTCAGCTACGACCGCGACGTGAGCGAGACGCAGGCGCGCGAGATGTGGATGTGCGAGCCTCCGGGGCGCACGGTGGTCGCGGTCGAGAACGGCGGGACCGTGCTCGGGACGGCGAACATGTATCGCAACCACGGGGGCCCGGGATCGCACATCGCGAGCGCGAGCTTCATGGTCGATCCCGCCCATGCGGGCCGCGGCGCCGGCCGGGCGCTGGGCGAGGACGCGCTGGACTGGGCACGCGCGGAGGGCTTCCGCGGAATGCAGTTCAACGCGGTCGTCGAGACCAACGTTCGTGCGGTCGGGCTGTGGTGCTCGCTCGGGTTCGAGGTGCTCGCGACGCTGCCCGAGGGGTTCAACCACCCCGCGCACGGCTACGTCGGGCTGCACATCATGTACCGCCGGCTCTGACCCGGCCTCATTGGCAGGACTCGCACTCACCGGCCTCCAGCGAGCAGACGGCGGCCGCCGGCGCCGCCACGGTCGCCTTCTCGATCGACGACGCGCCCAGCGTGCGCAGGTAGTAGGTCGTCTTCAGCCCCGCGTGCCACGCGCGCCGGTACATGTGGCTCATCGCCTTCATGTCCGGCGCCGCCAGGAACAGGTTCAGCGACTGCGACTGGTCGATCCACTTCTGCCGCCGGGCGGCCGCGTCGATCAGCCGCTCGGGCGGGATCTGGAAGGCGGTGCGGTAGCGCTCGCGGATCTCGTCCGGCACCTCCGGGATCTCCGTCAGGTCGCCCTCGAAGTACTTCAGCCGCGACGCGAGGTCGCGCGACCACAGGCCGGCCGCCTTCAGGTCGCGCACGAGGAACGGGTTCAGCAGGACGAAGTCGCCGGACAGGTTCGACTTCGCGAACAGGTTCTTGTACATCGGCTCGATGCAGGGCGACGTGCCCATGATGTTCGCGATCGTCGCGGTCGGCGCGATCGCGATCACGTTCGAGTTGCGCATCCCCTGCGCCGCGATCTTCGCGCGCAGCGGCTCCCAGTCGAGCACGCCGCCCCGCGGCACCTGGACCGGCTCGCCGCGCTCCTCCTCGAGCAGCTCCAGCGTGTCCTGCGGCAGCAGCCCGCGATCCCACTTGGAGCCTTCGAACGACGCGTACGTGCCCCGCTCCGCGGCGAGGTCGCTCGACGCCTCGTACGCGTAGTACGCGACCGCCTCGACCAGCTCGTCGCCGAACGCCGCCGCCTCGTCGGACGCGAACGGCGTCCCGCGGCGGTAGAGGGCGTACTGGAGTCCCATCACGCCGAGGCCGACGGGGCGGTGCCGCAGGTTCGCGGTCCGCGCCGGCTCGGTCGGGTAGTAGTTGACGTCGATCACGTCGTCGAGCGCGCGCACCGCCACGCGCACCGTCGCGCGCAGGGCGTCGTGGTCGATCTCGCCGTCCGGCGTCAGGTGCCGGTCGAGCACGATCGAGCCGAGGTTGCAGACCGCCGTCTCCTCGGCGCTCGTGTTCAGCGTGATCTCCGTGCAGAGGTTGCTCGAGTGGATCACGCCCGCGTGATCCTGCGGGCTGCGGACGTTGCACGGATCCTTGAACGTGACCCACGGGTGCCCGGTCTCGAACAGCAGCCGCAGCATCTGCTTCCACAGGTCGAGCGCGGGGATCCGCTCGCCGAAGATCTCGCCCGCCTCCGCGCGACGCTCGTACTCCTCGTAGCGCTCGTCGAACGCGCGGCCGTACAGCTCGTGCAGGTCGGGCACCTGCGAGGAGCGGAGCAGGGTCCACTCCGCGCGCGCCTCGACGCGCTTCATGAACAGGTCGGGGATCCAGCACGCCGTGTTCATGTCGTGCGTGCGGCGACGCTCGTCGCCGGTGCCGCGGCGCAGCTCGAGGAACTCGCGGATGTCGTTGTGCCAGACCTCCAGGTACGCGCAGCCGGAGCCGGCGCGGCGGCCGCCCTGGTTGACGGCCACGAGCTGGTCGTTGTGGAGCTTGAGGAACGGCACCACGCCCTGGCTCGCGCCGTTGGTCCCCGCGATGTGCGAGCCGGTGCCGCGCACCGCGGTCCACGACCCGCCGAGCCCGCCCGCCCACTTCGAGCACTGCGCGTTGTCGGCGATCCCACGCCCCATGATCGACTCGAGCGTGTCGTCGACGACGTAGAGGTAGCAGGACGAGAGCTGGGAGTGGGGGGTGCCGGCGTTGAACAGCGTCGGCGTGGAGGAGCAGAACCGGCGCTCCTTGTACGCGGCGTAGAGGTCGAGCACGCGCGTCTCGCGATCCGACCGCTCGGCCAGGCACACACCCATCGCGGCGCGCATCCAGAACAGCTGCGGCGCCTCGATCCGGCGCGTCTCGGCACCGGTCTTGTCGCAGATCAGGTAGCGGTCGTAGAGCGTCTGGATGCCGAGGAAGTCGAAGTCCAGGTCGGCGGTCGGATCGAGCGCGGCCGCGAGCGTCTCGAGGTCGTAGTCGAGCAGCCGCTCGTCCACACGGCCGATCGCGACGCCGTGGGAGAGCATCGGCCGCAGTGCCCGCCGGTGCGCGGCGGCGAGCCCGGCGATCCCGTCGCGCACGACGTCCCAGCCGAGCGTCTCCTCGTAGAGGTACGTGAGCAGGATCCGCCCGGCGAAGCGCATGTACTCGGAGTCGCGCTCCACGAGCGCCTTCGCGTTCAGCACGACGAGCTGCCGCGCGTCCTCGCCCGGTCGCAGCGCACGGCTCAGCTCGCGCTCGAGCTCGTCCGCCGAGGCGTCGAGCGAGAGCCCGATCGACGCGAACTCGATCCGCGCGCGCAGCTCCTCGGCGATGTCGCCGGCCCGCAGCGCGGCGCGCTCGGCGCGGTAGAGGATGTAGCGCTCGGCGGCGCGCATGTGGCCGCCGAGGACGAGCTCCTCCTGCACGAGATCTTGCACCGTCTCGATCGGCACGTACGCCACACCGAGCGCATGGGCGCGCTCGTCGACGCGGTCGGCGACGACCTCGGCCGGCGACGGGTCGGCGCCCAGCGAGAGGAAGCTCTTGCGGATCGCCGCCTCGATCTTCGTCGCGTTCCAGCGCACGACCTGTCCGCAGCGGCGGATCAGTCGCGGCGAGCCGAGCACCGGCGGTCCGTCGGGCAGCAGGACCGTGCGGCGCAGGACGAGCGCCTTGGCGACCTCGAAGTGGCCGCCCGCGATCAGCGCCGCCTCGACCCCCTGTGCGCTGTGCACGGTCACGTCGACCTCGTCGACCGGCCCGCCGCGCGCGGCGGCGAGCGTGGCCACCGCGTCGGCGACCAGCGCGGCGGGGTCGCCCACGGGCAGCGGACCGCGGGCGAGCGCGGCGCGCTTGAGCTCGGCGTCGAAGACGATCTCCTCGCGATTGACGAGCATGGCTAGAGCTCCTCGTCCGCGACCAGCGCCAGGGCCGACGCCTGCTGGTACTCGGTCACGCGGCCCTCGAAGAAGTTCTGCTCGCGCCGCACGTCCATCAGCTCCGCGAGCCACGGCAGCGGGTTCTCGACGCCGGCCTTGAGCGGTTCGAGGCCGGCCGCATCCAGACGGCGGTCGGCGATGTAGTCGATGTACTGCGCGAAGTCCTCGCGCGAGAGGCCGACGCCCTCGACCGGCAGGCAGTCGTCGATGAACGCCTGCTCGAGCGCGACCGCCTCGCGCATCAGCTCGCGCAGCTCCTCGCGGAAGCTCGCCGTCCACAGCTCCGGGGTCTCCGCGACGAGCTCCGCCAGCAGTCGCCGGAACAGCTCGATGTGGTTGGACTCGTCCCGCAGCGTGTAGCGGAACATCGTCCCGATGCCCGGCAGCTTGCCCTGCCGGTAGAGCGACAGGATCATCCCGAACAGGCCGTAGAACTGCGTGCCCTCCATGCACTGGCCGAACACGAACACGTTGCGGGCGAGCAGCCGTCTGGACTCGAGGTCGGCCATGTCGAGGTCGCGCCGCAGCGCCTGCGACACGCCGGTCACGAACTCGTTCTTGGCGACGATCGTCGGGATCCCGTCGAACATCGCCTCGCACTCGTGCGGGTCGATCCCCAGCGAGGAGATCATGTACAGCAGCGAGTCGGCGTGGATGTTCTCCTCGTGTGCGTGGCGGCCGAGCACGAGCTTGAGCTCGGACGCCGTGACCAATTCGCGCACGACGCCCGCGACGTTGTCGCCGACGATGCCCTCGGCGGCCGAGAAGTAGCCGATGCCCATCCGGACGATCCAGCGGTCGATGTCGGTCAGCGCGGTCGCGCTGCTCCACTGCTCGACGTCGCGCTGCATCGGCACGTCCTCCGGCTCCCAGTGGTTCGCCTTCATCGTGCGGTACAGGTCGTACGCCCAGCGGTAGCGCAGCGGCAGCAGGTTGAACGTCATCGTCTGCCGGCCGCCGACCACCCGCTTCGCCGCGAGTGCCGCCTCCGCCTTCGCCCGATCGAGCACGAAGGTGCGCGGGCCGATCGTGTAGGTCTTCTGCATTGCTGGTCCTTCGCTCGAGGACGACACAACGCGTGGAAGCAGGCGACCGGGCTCGTCCCCCTCCTGGCGGGGGCCTTACCGTTGCGGGACAGCGCCGGGATCTTGACCGGACTTCGCTGGCTTGCCACGCCCCCCGTATTCGGGGGAGCGGCAAGCTACGCCCGCGGTCGGACGGAACGGTCGCGGCTCGCAACGCGGCCGGGCGTGGCCGGGGCCAGCCCAGTCGGCCGCGCGTCGGACCGGCGTCTACTCCGTGGGTGCGCGGCAGGAGGGCGGCGATCACTGCGCTTCGCGTGGTACGGGCTGCCGTGCGACGTCGCGATCGGAGTACAGCTCCCGGGCAAGCGTTCCCCTGTCTCAGCGGAACGGCCTGCTCCCGGACCTGACGACGAAAAGGAGCAGCGCGAGGTGCTCGCTTTCCATAGGCTCACATTTCCGACTCCTGCCGGCTCGCGCGGGGCCGGCCAACGACACGGAGGGACGATGCCGCTCTATCTGACGAGGTTCAGCTATACGCCAGAGACGTGGGCCAGGCTCATCGGCAACCCCGAGGACCGCCGCAAGGCGGCCGAGTCGTACATCGAGTCGGTCGGCGGCAAGCTTCACGGGTTCTGGTACGCCTTTGGCGAACACGACGCGTACAACCTGTGGGAGGCCCCAGACAACGTGTCGATGGCCGCGGTTGCGCTGGCGATCAGTGGGGGCGGTGCGCTGAGCTCGCTCGAAACGACGGTTCTCATGTCAGTCGAGGAAACGATGGAGGCGCTGCGCAAGGCCCAGCAAGTCCAGTACCGCGCGCCGGGCACGTAGCAGCGCGCGCCTAGGTCCCGTGGCATTTCCGTCGACGAGAACCGACCAGTGCCTCCCGGCGAATACGCGAGCCCGCCGGCGGGGCCCACTCGGCTCCTCCTACACGCGGAGGCGGTAGCGCGGCCGCGGCGTCACCACGCTGCTCCTATCACGCGAACCTAGGAACTGACGGCCGTGTCGACCGAGATCGCGATCAGGTCGAGGTTGGCCACCGTGAAATCGGGCGGGCCGACCTTTGTGCATCGCAGAGCGACCCTCGCGGGCTCGTCGAGCGTGACCACGGCCGCGAGCGAGAAGCGCGCGGCCCTGTTGGTGATCTCAGACTGCACGGGCCTCACCAGGTCGACGGTGGTCGTGCCGCCCGTGACGAGGCCGCACTGGTTGTCCGCGACGTCACCGAACGCGGTGAGCTTCGCCTGTACCACCCAGCTCCCCCTCGAGAGCAGCACGGACTGCAGGTTCGGGCAGTCGGCCAGGTCGGACTCCGTGCACCTCGGCACGTCGGCCTCGTCGACCTGGGTGAACCTCGCCTCGCTGGTGCCTGACGGTCCCTCCGGTCCGGCGGGCCCCTGGGGCCCTGCGGGCCCCCGCTCGCCCTCGAGCGCCTGCCGGGCGCCATCGGCGATGTCCTCCAGCCGGATCGTGTCGTCCTGGATCTCCGAGCTCCGAACGGCGTCGGCCCGGATCTCCGGCGAGCGGACCGCGTCCCGGGCGACCTCCGCCGCGCGGACCGCGTCGCTCGCGATCTCACGAGAAGTCACGCTGTCTCGCTCCAGCGTGACGGCCGCGGTGGCGCTCCCGCCGAGCGCGATGAACAGCGCCAGCGTCGAGGTGATGTTTGCGTACTTGGGCATGCCGGGATAGACCCTCGGCGCAACCACGACATCGGACGCTTGCGCGAGCTGGCGCGTGGGCGCTCAGGTTCCTCGAGGGTGGGTTGTCGACAACCTCTCGTAGGCATCACTCCGCCTGCTTCGAGAACTGGCCCCAGCCCACGCCGGGGCCCTTCGTTTCTCGGCGGCAGTCGGAACCCGACAACCGCATCCGACCAACCTCCGCGACGTGCCCGGGGTCATACCCGCTGACAAGCAACCCCCGGGAAGGGACTCCAGCATGTTCAGCACCACCATCAAGCGCTCAGCGGCAACCCTCGGCGTCGTGGCGGGAATCCTCGTGGCAGCGGGACCGGCAAGCGCCCAGGTCATGCCCGGGATGATCGGCGTCAAGGCACCGAGCAAGGCGACCGACCCCAGTGGAGCGGGCGCGAGCTTCACCCTCGACGTTGCCGGTAGCGAGGTGTTCGAGCTGAACACATTTGGCCTCATCGAGCACGAGGGCGCAGCCTTTCGCGGTGAGGTGACCGGCTTGGAGCCCAGCGCGCTCGGCACGCAGGTCGGCAGCGAGGGCGTGAAAGCACCCAAGCCGCCCGCGAGCAGCGAGGAGCCCACCGAGTCAATCTCCTTCAACTACCTCAAGGCCGCCGGGACGGAAACCGGCAACCCGGAACGCAAGGGCTCGTTCCACGCGTCCGGCGGCTTTGACCCGACACACGCGCTCAACAGCGAGGGCATCGCGCTGCACGCGGTCGCAACGGCCGTCGTGGGCGGTCTCGTGCCCGGGGGCGCCATCGTCTCCGCGTGACGGCGGCGGCCAGGTCACTGGCCGACTACTGAAGTCCGCCCCGCCCATTAGGCACGACTCGAGCCCCGCCATCACGGCGGGGCGCCACAAAGGCCCGTAGGAACTGGCCAGGCTCGGGGAGGCTCCCGAGACTCGCCGGCTACATGCCGGGCACCGCCATCCCGCCGCAGCGCTCCTCGCCGGGTGGTTCCTACGTCGTGACCAGGCAGAAGCCGTTGCCAAAGGGATCTGCGCAGCGCGTCAGGCTGCCCCAGTCGCCCGACTCCTGGCCCTCGACGATTCCGCCGAGCCTGGTGATCTCCGATGTGGACCGCCCGACGTCCTCAACGGAGAAATCGAGGTGAACAGGCGTCCAGTGTCTGGCGAATGAACGCCCCTCGGTCGCCGCGAGGAACGGCATCGAGCCCTCAGGCCGCAGGATCAGGTAGAGCTCGTTGCCACCCGCAGTCAGCTTCACCGTCCGCGAGTTCCGCCCAACCTCGGTGCACTGGAGCGCCTGGCAGTAGAACGCGCCGGCCTCGTCGAGGTCGGCCACGTCGATGCAGATCTTCACCGTCGTCATTCGGCGCCACGATATCCGTCGTGGCTCAGGCAGTCGACGGGCGACTGCGGCCGGCCGACCACGGCGCTCGAAGTGCACGTGCCATGGATCACCGGGGGGAGGAAGCTACGCCCACTTACTGCTACCACGACGAGGCGGCATGCGCGACTCGATGTATGTGCGCGGAGAGGCGGCGTGTGCCTAGCGCCGCTCGATGACTACGACGGCGAGGTCTCTGCCCGCCTGCTTCGCGTAGGAGACGTACTTCGGGACCGCATCGACCATGAGCTCCCATAGGCGCGGCCGCTCGCTCGCGGTGGCGGGTGTCGCGATCGCGGCGAATACCTCCGCGCGCACCTGCAGCACGACGGCTGGGTTGTCGCGCAGGTTGAGATACCAAGCGGGATCGCCGCCCCCGCGTACGGCGGTTGCGACGAGGACGTAGCGCTCGCCGTCGCGTCCGTAATAGAGGGCTGTGCGACGTAGCCTGCCGGTCCGCCGGCCGCGAGTCGTCAGCAGCAGGGCGTCGTTGCCGTTGAACGTATCCCCGCGAGCGCCGCCACTCTCGACGTAGCGGCGAATGTGACGGGCGACCCAGCCGGTCGGGTTGTCGAACACCTCTCCGGACACGGCGCGGAATGCTCGCAGGGATGGGTCAGGGCTCGATCGCGCGCGTGACCTCCTCCACGGTGCGCGGCTCGGTCGACGGCTGCAGGCCGGAGGGCGGCTCGTCGCGGTCGGTCGGTTCGAGCAGCGTCGCCTCGCCGTCCGGTGTGACGAGATAGACGCCGGGATCGGCGCCGCTCCCGCAGCCCGAGCCGGCGGGGCGGAACACGATCGCGCGGCCGTCGGTCGTCCAGCCGAGCGGCACGGCGGGTCCGGTCGAGACCGGCTGCGCTCGTCGAGCTCGATCCGGCCGATGCCGAGCCTGTCGCGGGCACGCCGCTCGACATGCCCGCGCTGCATCGTTCTCAGCAGCTGGTGCCGGGCGATCCCGAACAGCCAGTTGACCGCCGAGCCGCGGTCAGGGTCGAACCGCGCGAGCCCTTCGAGCGCGCACGCGAACGTCTCGGCAGTCAGGTCGGCGCCAGCTCCGGATCGCGCGTGCGCCGGACGAGGTAGCCGAGCACGGGCGCCGCATGCCGGCGGTAGAACCGCGTGAACGCCTCAGCGTCCGTGCGAGCGGCGAGGAGAAGGGCCTCGTCCGTGACACGCTCGTCGATCATCCATGACCAATTACAGGTACGCCGTGTTCCTGTGACAGGTTCAGAGTTCGTGGTCCGCCAGCTCGCGCAGGACGAGCGTGATCCGGCGGTCCCCGGTGACGTCGAGCTCGAAGCCCGAGGTCCAGCTGCCGGCCAGCTCACCGTCCTCGGCGCGCACGTGGTCCACAACGTAGTTGCGGTGCTGCGGCGACACCCAGCTGCCCCGCTCGAGGTCGATCAGGCCGCCCCCGATCTTCCAGCGGCCGGCCGCGACGCGGAATGTGAAGTCCGGTCCCTCGACGCTCCGCTTGAGGTAGCGCGCCTCGAACACGCCCTGCGACTTCATCTTGGCGAACGGGAGCAGCGCCTCGGGCACGCCGTCGAGGCGCGCGGGGTCGAGGAAGACGTCGAGCCGGTCGGGGTAGCCGACGTCGCTTTCGAGCCGGCCGGTGATCTCGAAGAACGGGCCTGCCGCATCCAGCTCGATCGGTCGCTCCGACGACACGGCCACGGTTGCCGCGACCACGGTCGTCACGTCGGCGCGGACCTTCGCGATCACCGCCGCCTCGGGAGCGCCGTCGACGACGAGGCGAAACTCTCCTCGATCGTCGGTCACGCCGTCCGCGAGCAGCGACGGGCCGGCGGGATCGAGCGCCAGGACGTCCTGCCCTCCGAGCGGCCGTCCCTCGACCCGCAACGTCCCGGAGATCGCCGTCATGGGAGGTAGGTCACCTTCGGGAACTGGCTGATCAGCCGCTTGCGCTGCTCCGGGTCCAGCGAGGTCGCCGAACCGGCCGACTGAACCGTGTTCTTGCGCGGCGGCGTGGTCTTGGTCGTGAACACCCACTCGACGTCGATCTCCACCTTGTACAGGACGTCGACGTCGCGGACGAGGTAGGTCGTGAAGTGGGCGCGCGACGTGACCGTGGTGGCGCCGTCGTCGAGCTGGGCGTCCACGAACGCCTTGGCGGCCCCCGGCGCGTCGTAGATCGTCGTGGCGTCCGCGGTCCGCACGTTCGTCCCGCCCGCCTCGTAGAACGGGCTGCCCTTCGCAGGGTCGGTGTCCGTGTTGTAGTTCGGCTTCTTCGGGTCGGTGGTGAGCTTGTAGCGGCCGCCGCTCGTGCCGATCTCGTCGTCGAGCCGGAACGTCTTCTTCGTCGGGTGATCGACGACGATCTCGCGCCAGATGAACTGCAGCCAGCGCGTCTTGGCCGCCTCGGCGCCCTTGTAGCCGACCGAGAAGCCCTCCTTGTAGGTCCCGCCCGCGTATTCGGCACCGGTTCGGACGCTGACCTCGCCTCCGCCCACCTTGCCCGAGTGCTTGAGCTCCCCCTCCTTGGTCACGTTGGCCTGGTCGCCCTCGGTGGTCGCCGGCGGCGGGTTGCGCTTGAACGCGACGAGCCGGTTCAGCCGGTACGCCCCGGTCATGAACGGCATGATGCTGAGCCCCCACGCCGCGAAGCCGAGCTTGCCGAGC
This sequence comes from uncultured Solirubrobacteraceae bacterium, assembly GCA_963806395.1. Taxonomy (GTDB): domain Bacteria; phylum Actinomycetota; class Thermoleophilia; order Solirubrobacterales; family Solirubrobacteraceae; genus DASSUW01. Next base: position 285,933 of record CAWDYI010000005.1, read on the forward strand.
TGGTCGTCGGTCAGGCCCTTGATGAGGTCGTTGATCTCCTTGTCGGGCAGGTCCTTGATCGCGGTCGCGGCCGCCATCCAGTCGTCGGCCTTCACCGCGTCCTGGAACGCGTCCTTCGGCGCCTTGGCGGTCGCCGTCGGACCGTTGCGCGCGAGCATCTGCCCCACCGCCTGGTTCCCGGCCGTGCGCTGGAGCGCCAGGACGGCTTCGGCGGGCGCGGGCGGCGCAGGCCCCGGCTCCGCCTGCTCCTCCGCGACCACCGGAGTGACCCGGACGCGTCGCTTCTCTTTCACGGGCAAACTGTCTCAGGACCGCGCTGCCCGAAGAGGCAGACTTCCGTGAGCGCGGTCAGCCCGTGACGGTCAGCCGTACGTCCGCCACCTGGCGATCGGCGAGTCGTAGAGGACCCACCCGGACTGGTCGTGTCCCTTGACCTTGAAGTAGATCTCGGCGGGCTCCTTGATCTTCGGGCAACGCAACGTGTGCCGGCCGTCCGAGTACGCGTACTTGACCTTGTCGGCGATGCCGGCGTAGTTCCACGACACCCGGACGCGCTTGCCGTTGGCCACGTTGTCGTAGATGTCGAAGCAGTCGCCGTTCGGGTGGAAGACGACGCCGGCGAGGTTGTGCTGCGTCTGCGTGCGGTCCGATCGGACCCAGGCGGAAGCGGACGAGGTTGCGATCGCGCTCACGGCCAAGACCGCGATCGCGACCGCGAGAACTGAGAGTCGGCGGAAATTCATAGAACGACGTACCTCCGTGTGATGGGGATCTGCTCCACCCCGTTACTCACGGATCGCGCGCCCGAATATTCCCGGCTCGTCCACCTTTACCGCGGCAATGGGCTGTGGTCTAGTTGCGCGATGACCCGCTCGCTCGCGCTCGCCATCCTCGCCCTGCTCGCGCTGCCCTCGGCTGCGCTCGCCAACCCGTCGATCTCGGTGTCGTCCTCGCGTGACGGCTCCACGTCGCGCCTGCCGGCGAAGGTGAAGCACCGTCTGACGATGACGGCGGGCGCCACGGCCGAGGCCGTGACCGTGAGCGTCAGCCCGTCGGCGCGGCTCGAGGTGGGCGGCAATCCGCAGACGGTGACCTTCCCGACGAGTGGCACCGGGCCGGGTGTGGCCGCGTGTCCGGGTCGCTGGATCCGGCTGCACAACGCCTACCGTGCCGGCTCGCTGCTGGACTCGGTGACGTTGACGCTCGCGCCTGGGGCGACCGCGTTCGTCGAAGCGACGGTCACGCTCGTGCGGGCGCCGTGGGCCGACGAGACGCTCGACGCCTCATGGCTGGTCGAGCCCGCGCAGGGGAGTCCGTTCGACGTCATCTCGACCGCACCGCGCTACCGCGGTCCGATCGGCGTCCAACTCGCGTTCGGGGTCGCCCGCGCGCCGGACGGGCACTACGTCGTCACCGGCACGACCGACCCGAGCGTCAACTCCGGCCGCGTCGAGCTCTGGGCCTACCCGCCGCGACGCAACCGCGCGAAGCGGATCGCGCGCGTACGCGTCCACGAGGGGTCGTGGTCCTTCAACCACTTCATGCCCGACCGCACCGGCCGCTGGGAGCTCTACGCCCGCTACCGCGCGGGCGGCCGCACCTTCGCCAACGACACGTCCGAGTGCGGCACGTTCGTCCGCGTCCGCTGACGCCCGCCGGGGTTACCGCTCGGGCAGCAGCGGACGCATGAAGCTGCGCTCGTAACGGCGCACGCAGTCGGACTCATCCCGGATCCGATCGGCCTCGACGAACTCCGGGTCGACGCCGAAGCGCTGCCGGTAGCGCTCGTACTCGGCCAGGTTCGGGAAGCTGAACAGCGCGTACGCGATGTCACTCGCTCCCTCGGCCGGCAGGAAGTAGCCGTGATGGGTGCCACCGTGGCGCTCGACGAGCTCCATCCACGCCTGGGCGAAGCGCTCGAACGCCTCGATCTTGGACGGGTCGATCTCGTAGCGCAGGTGGCAGGTGATCACGCGCGCAGCATCTCACGGCCCGCCGCTCCACGGCGGTCGCGGGCCTCGCGACGCCGGCGGCCCAGGCGGTTGAGTGCGATCCCGCCGGCGAGGATCAGCGCGTTGAAGATCCAGTAGAGGACGTCGCCGTCGCCGGCGTCGAAGACGACGACGGTCTGGATCGGGAAGATGATCGCCCAGGCGATCAGGTAGAGGATCAGGCCCGATCGCGAGGATCGCGAGAAGTAACCCAGGGCCCCGGCGAGGAGGACAGCAGCGATGAGTTCCATGCTGCGTACTCAACCGCCGGCGGGCCTGCTGGTCGTCACCCCACAGTGGCGTCTTGCCCTGCCTCCGCGGGGGTACGTTCGACGGGCAGCTCTGCCACCACCCGCCAGCCACCGCTGACCGCCGGTCCGGCGTCGTGCTGATGGACATCCAGATGCCCGCCCTCGACGGGATCTCCGCCGCCCGGCGGATCCGCGAGGACGCGGGAGCGCGCCACGTGGCGGTGCTGATGCTCACGACCTTCGATCTCGACGAATACGTCTACGAGGCGCTGCGGGCGGGTGCGAGCGGCTTCCTGCTCAAGGACGTCCCGCCGGAGGACCTGATCGCGGCGGTGCGCATCGTCGCGGCCGGCGATGCCCTGATCGCGCCCGCGATCACCAAGCGCCTGATCGAGCAGTTCGCTCGCGCCGCGCCGGCGAGCCGGCCTCCCGAGCAGCTCGCGGAGCTGACGCCCCGCGAGCTCGAGGTGCTCAGCCTCGTCGCACGCCGCCGGTCGAACGGTGAGATCGCGGACGAGCTCGTCCTCAGCGAGGCGACGGTGAAGACGCACGTCAAACGCGTGCTGGCGAAGCTCCGGGTCCGCGACCGGGTCGGCGCCGTGGTCTTCGCATACGAGGCGGGGCTCGTGACGCCAGGCTCCGGGTGAGCTCCCATATGCTCCGCGCGAGGAACGGAGCTACGCGGGGTTCTAAGGGGCAGCCATGAGATCCAAGCTCGCAGCAGCGGTCGCCGCACTCGTCACCGTCGCCACGCTGGTGCCCGCGACGTCTGCGGTCGCCGACGGGTCACGGCTGGACCTTCGGTTCCGCGGCCAGGCGATCGTCCCGACGGGGACGATGTTCCGCGGTACGACGGTCGGCGGCCTGTCGTCGATCACGTACGACTCGCACCGCAAGGTCTTCTACGCGGTCTCCGACGACCCGAGCCAATTCCAGCCGGTGCGGTTCTACACCGTCGGGCTCGACGTGCGCGACGGACGGCTGGCCGACGGTGACGTCCGCTTCAAGGACGTCACGACGCTGCTTGCGCCGGGTGGCCAGCCGTACGCGCCGTTCAGCCTCGACCCCGAGGGCCTCGCGCTGACCAAGGACCGCCGGCTCATCTTCACGTCCGAAGGCCTGCCCAACAGCCTGATCGACCCGTTCGTGCGGCGCTACTCGCTCGATGGGTCGTTCCTCGGCTCGCTGACGGTGCCGCAGCCGTTCCTGGTGACGGCCGATCAGTCGAGCGGCGTCCGGGCGAACCTCGGGTTCGAGAGCGCCGGCGTGCGTCGGGACGGCCGGTTCGCCTTCACGGCGACCGAGAACGCGCTCTACCAGGACGGCCCGCCCGCGACGATCTCAGGCGGCAGCCCGGCGCGGATACTGCGCTACAACCTGCAGACCCGGCGGCTCGACCGCCAGTGGGTGTACGAGACCGACCCCGTCGCGCAGCCGCCGGTGCCGGCCGGCCAGTTCTCGGTCAACGGGATCGTGGAGCTGCTGCCGCTCGACGACGATTCCCTGATCGCGATGGAGCGCTCGTTCTCCGTCGGCGCACCCGGGACGGGCAACTCGATCAAGCTCTACAAGGTGACGCTCCGCGGCGCGACCAACGTCAACGGCGTCGACAGCCTCCAGGGCAAGCGCGTCCGCCCGGTGCGGAAGACGCTGCTGCTGGATCTCGACGACCTCGGCATCCCGCTCGACAACGTCGAGGGCCTGACGTTCGGGCCCCGGCTGTCGCACGGCCGCCGATCCGTCGTGCTCGTCAGCGACAACAACTTCGCCGCCGCCCAGTTCACGCAGTTCCTGCTGTTCGCGCTCAACGAGTAGCCAGACCGTCCCAGCCCCACCGCATCCCCAGCACATCGAGCGACTGGCGGCCTATTGGGCGGAGGTGATGGGCGGGCCGCCCAGCTACTCGCAGTCGTGCGGCGACCAGTCGGGCGTCTTGCAGATGCATGCTGGCCGGGATGCGAGAACGGATGGTTCAGCTCAGGATCTGCGAGGCAGCGCGCGTGATGCGCCGCAGCGAGGGCGAGGAACGCGGCCTCGCCCCCGGCGAACTCGAACAGCGAAGGACGCATCCGAGCAGCGTCGAGCAGCGACGCGATCGGGCGTCAGGTCCTGCAGCTGAGGAGATACTCGTTGTAGGCCGTCCGCGTGTAGGCCGTGCCGCCGCTGGTCCGCGAGTACGACATCGCCTTCGTGCGGTACAGGCGGGCGTCACGGTGGCTGCACGACACGCGCGCGGTGGCGCCGACATCCCCCGAGCCACTCCTACTGTTAATCGCGACGTCCATCTGTTGCCAGCTGCCGTTGTACCGCTGCAGCGTGGTGATGATCTCGTTGTACACGATGTTGCCGGCACAGCCGCGGCTGTAGCCCGGCCCGTACACCTCGGTCCAGGTGGACTTGTTCGGCCGTCCCGCGACGGCGGTGCAACCGGTGGCGGCCGCCGCGGCGACGATCCTGGTCACCTGTGGGCACTTCGCCGCGGCCGGGTCGGCCATGCAGCTTCCCTTCGGTGCGAGCGCCATCATCCTGGCCGCCTCGGGCGACACGCTGATGCCGGCTGCCTGCGCACGAGCCACGCCCGCGCTGACCGACGTGCTCGCCATCGCCGATGACGCAGGTGCACCACCTGTCGTCATCGTCCCCGCAATTACCGTCACTGCCAACAAACGACGCCTCACTGGAACTCCATTCCTTTTCGGGGAGTGTGCGTCGCACGGTAATACTGGTCAGGAGCGATGCGCAATCGCGCGACCGCTCGACGTCCCGGTGGAGTCCGTGCCTCGTCCGATCGGACGAGGGCCTACGGCTCGCACGCGACGCCGTCGTTGTCGCCGTCGAGTTGCGGGTTGGCGGCGTACGCGGGGTCGCCGCGGCGCAGCGGCGCTCTGCCGGCGGCCCGGACCGCGTCGCAGTTGGTGAACACGCGGCCGTCGGCGGCCGGCGACGTACGGGCGGCGACCGGGATGCGGACGCGGGCGCTGACCGGCAGCGGCTCGTCCGCGCAGCGGGTGAGCACGCGCTGCATCGCGTCCCTTTCGGCAGCGGTGACCCACGCCCGGTACCGGCGTTTGACGGCGATCTGCCGCGCGACGTACGCGCACCGGAACGACTTGTTCGCAGGGAGCCACGTCGCGGCGTCTCCGGCGCCCTTCTGGCGGTTGGAGGCGGCGTTGGCGGCGAGCAGGTTCAGCGGGTCGTTGGCGAGCTCGACCCGCCGCGCGGCGGGCCACTGCTGCGCGCCCTTCTGCCACGCGTCGGCCAGCGCGACGACGTGATCGATGTCGACCTCGGACGCCCCGCCGCGGACGAACTCGATCGCGGTCGCCGTGTACGGGTCGGCGAGCGCGCCGGTGAGCACAGAGCAGGTGCTGCCGGGCTCGAACGTCTCCCGACGCAGGTCGCGGATCAGGATCCGCTGGCGCGTGTCGCAGCCGTTGATGCTCACCCAGCCGTCGCCGAACTGCTCGCGGTCGTAGCCGGTCATCGGCGCCCGGCCCTTCACCGCCAGCGTCTGCAGCGCAGCCAGCGCGGTCCCGTCGGACGGCTTGCGGCGCGGCGCCGGTGTCGATGCCGGCGCGGCGGTCGCGGTCGCGGCCTCAGTCGGTCGCGGCTCGCCGGCGGGAACGCATCCACTCAGGACGACGAGGCCGAGCACGACCACGAACGTCGACTGCATCCATGCCCTGCGGGTGCGGTACCACCGCCACGTGCGTGTCACGGCCGCCTGAGTGTGACACCACTACCGGGCGGCTTGGCGCTCGAGAACGGTCTCGAGAGCCTCGAACGCGTCGGCGTCCAGTCGCCCCGGCACGTCGAGACGCATGACGGCGAGCGCGTCCTCGGAGCCCAGTGCCGGGCGATACGGGCGGTCAGCCGTGAGCGCCTCGTGCACGTCCGCGACCGCCAGCACGCGCATGGGCAGCGTCAGGTCGGCGGCGACGAGCCCGCGCGGGTAGCCGCTGCCGTCGAGGCGCTCGTGGTGCGCGACGGCGACCGCGGACACGTCACGGAAGCAGCTCACGCGGTCGAGCACCCACTGCGTGAACAGCGGATGCTCCTTGACGCGCTCGAACTCGGCGGCGCTGAGTCTGGCGGGCTTGTCGAGGATCCGGTTCGAGAGCGAGAGCTTGCCGATGTCGTGCAGCAGCGCCGCGTGGCCCAGGCCGCTCACGTCCTCCGCGTCGAACCCGAGGACCTCGGCGATGCTGGTCGCGCCCGCGCGGGTGCGCTCCGAATGGCTGTATGTCCACGGCGACTTGGCGTCGACGATCGCGGCGAACGCGGAGGCGATCCGGTCCACGCGCCCGGGATCGGCCGTCATCACGCGGTCCGCAGGCTCCCAGCGGGCGAGGTCGGGCTCGGCGAGCGATTCCCAGAAGACAGCGTCGCCGCGGAACCCGTCCAGCGCGGCCACCAGCGCCGGATCGAACCAGTGTCCGCTCCGCCGGCGGGCCACCTCGTACGCACCGTCGATGCCGAACGTCGAGTTGAAGATCTCCACTGTCTGCGCGAGGCACAGGATCCGCCCGAGCAGCGGGATCTCGTCCCCGGCCAGAGCGCGCGGCTGGCCGCGGCCGTCCCAGTGCTCGTCGAGCGTCCGGATCGCCTCGGCCGTCCGGTCCGACAGGCCGATGCTGAGCGCGATCTCGGCGCCGCGCTCGCAGCGCGTCTCCATCAGCGAGCGCGTGACCTCCCCCTCGTCCTTGATCGCGAGCAGGTGAGCGACCCGCGTCCTCAGCGACGCACCGGGTGCGACCGTGCGCGCCGACCACAGGAACGCCGGCAGCGGCCGCGCCCAGTCGATGCGCTTGGAGGTGTGCTTCGCCGCATGGTCGTCGGCGCCGAACAGTGCCGCCATCCGCGCCGAGTTGGTCGTGCAGCCGGCGTCCTTGAGCAGCAGCGCGTAGAACAGGTCGGACCGGCTGCTCGTGCTGAGCCGCAGCTCCTCGGCCACGCGCATGCCGATCAGGCACGACCGCACGGCATGACCGGCCGGCTCGCCCTCGGTGAGATCGAGCGCATACGAGAGCGCCCCGATCACCTCCGATAGACGGACATCCGGCCCAGCGGGCATCGCCGCAGTATTCCGGGCGGGTCAAATCCGGGGCGGCTCGCCCCACACCAGCTCGAGCGAGCCGCCGACGCGCACAGATCAACTCGTCCAGTAGCGTGGCCCGGATGTACCTGGAGCAGCTGGCCGTGATCGTGGACGACTACGACTCGGCGATCGACTTCTTCGTCGACGCGCTCGGGTTCGACCTCGTCGAGGACTCGCCATCGCTGACGAACGACGGCCGTCCGAAGCGCTGGGTCGTGGTCCGTCCGCCCGGCGCGCGGACAGGCCTCCTGCTCGCGCTCGCCGACGGCGAGGAGCAGGACGCCGCGGTCGGCCGCCAGTTCGCCGGACGTGTCGGGCTGTTCCTGCGCGTCGAGGACTTCGACGCCGCGTACGAGCGAATGCGCGCGGCCGGCGTCGAATTCGTCGGCGAGCCGCGCGCGGAGCCGTACGGCCGCGTCGCGGTGTTCACCGACATCGCCGGCAATCGCTGGGATCTGCTCGGTCCTGCGTGACCGCGCGACCCGCCAAGGAGGATTCCCGATGGGACTGAGCGACAGCAGGGTGGAGGCGGTCATCGCCGTGTCCGACCTCGACAGGGCCCGGCGATTCTATGAGGACCAGCTCGGGCTCGCGCCCGGCGAGGAGGAATCGGGGCAGGGCGTGCGCTACCCCTGCGGGGAGGGAACCCGGCTCTTCATCTACCACTCACCGGACAACGCGGGCAAGTCGCCGGCGACGCTCGCCGGCTGGTCCGTCGACGACCTCGACCGGACGATGACCGAGCTCGCATCGCGTGGCGTCGTGTTCGAGCGGTACGACCAGCCGGGGCTCGCGACCGACGAGCACGGCGTCTTCGATGCCGGCCGCTTCAGGGCCGCGTGGCTGCGGGACCCCGACGGCAACACCATCGCGATCACCGAGGTCGACTGGCTAGAAGTCCTGGTCGCCGACGTCGGCGTGGCCGTTCGCTGCGAGCCAGCGGAGCGCCTGATGCAGAGCTTCGAGGGAGCTGTAGCGCGGGGCGTACCCGAGGACGCTGCGGGCGCGGTCGATGCTCGCGGCGATGCTGCGGCCGACGTGCTCGCGTGTGGCCCCGGCGTGCTCGCTGCCGACGCGCCGCTCGAACTCGGCCCAGTCGACGAGGTCGAGCAGCGCCTCGCGACCGAACCACGCGGCCACGCCGCGCGCCAGACCACGCAGCGTCATCGCCTGCTCGGAGACGACATGGAAGCTCGATCCGATCGCGGCCGGCCGGGTGAGCGCTCGCGCGAACGCCTGAGCGACATCGTCGGCGTGCACGTGGTGCAGCACGCCGAGGCCGAGGTCGGGCAGTGCGAGCGGCTCGCCCCTGGCCAGCCGTCGCCACACGTCGGGGTCGAGGTTCCCGGCCGGCGTGATGACCGACCAGCCCGGACCGCTGATGTGGCCCGGATGGAGGACCACGCTCGGCACCCCGCCGCCGAGCGTCTCGCGGTGCAGCAGCGCCTCGACCGCCATCTTGCCGGTGCCGTACTCGCCGTAGGCGGTGCGCGGCTCGTCCTCGGTGATGGGCACGCGCGCAGCGGGACCGTGCACCCAGATGCTGCCGCAGTGCACGAGCAGCGGCTGGGCGGGCCGCAGGGCGTCGACCAGCTGCTGCGCCGACGCGGCCGTGAAGCAGATCATGTCGACGACGACGTCAGGCTGAAGCGCGGCGATCCGCTCGCCGAACCCGCCGGATGCCTCTTCGGCGTCGCGGTCGATCACCACCCGCTCGACCGACCGCCACTCCGGCGCCGGCGAGTACGGCTCGCGTTCGCCGCGGCTGAGCGCGACGACATCGTGCCCGGCTCGCACCAGACGCGGGACGAGGTAGGTGCCGACATGGCCGGTGGCGCCGATGACGACGACGCGACTCATCGTCCTTCACCGCCGTGCCATTCGTCGCGCAGCAGGGACATCAGCAGCTGATCGTGCCAGCTTCCGCCGCGCCACTGCGCGCGGCGGATCTGTCCCTCGACCTGGAAGTAGGGCCCGGTCCCGGCGGCCGAATCGAATCGCGCCTCGAATGCGTCGAGGTCGGCGAGCGTGGCAGGACGCAGAGTCACGTGCGGCGTAGACATGGAGCCCGAGGCTAAGTCAGCGAGCCACGACGTGCGGCGTCGCAACAACGAAACGCCGAAGGCAGCGAATCGTTGAGTCAGGTCCCGGATCACAAACGACCCGCGGAGACAGGGGAACGCTGTCCGGGACCGGTACTCCGACTCGCGACCTCACACAGAGCGTGCCCACACAACCCATCTTGCGAGCGCTGCGCCGGAGGCCTCGACGTCGGGCCGACCCCCACCTACGCCGCCCGAGCCCGAACCGCACGCACCGCCGCCATCATGTTCTCGAGCGCAGGCATGGCCTCCTCCCAGCGGCGTGTCTTGAGGCCGCAGTCTGGGTTGACCCACAGGCGCGCACGCCCGACCGCCGCTTCGGCGCGCCGAAGCAACTTCTCGATCTCCGCCGCCGACGGCACGCGCGGGGAGTGGATGTCGTACACGCCCGGGCCGATGTCGTTCGCGTAGTCGGGCACGTCCATGTCCGACCGCGACGCCTCGATCGACAGCACGTCGGCGTCGAGCCGGGCGATGTGCTCGCCGAAGTCGCCGAACTCCGAGTAACACATGTGCGTGTGCATCTGGGTGTCGTCGCGGACGGGCGCGATCGCGAGCCGGAAGCAGTCGACGGCCCAGCGCTCGTACTCGGCCTGGTCGGCGCGCCGCAGCGGCAGCCCTTCGCGCAGGGCCGCCTCGTCGACCTGGATCGCGAACGCGCCGGCGCGCTCGAGGTCGAGCACCTCGTCGCGGATCGCCAGCGCGATCTGGGTGCAGGTGTCCCGGCGCGGCTGGTCGTCGCGTACGAACGACCACTGCAGGATCGTCACCGGCCCGGTCAGCATCCCCTTCACCGGCTTGTCGGAGAGTCCCTGCGCGTACTGCCACCAGCGCACGGTCATCGGGCCGGGGCGGGAGACGTCGCCGTAGATGATCGGCGGCTTCACGCAGCGGCTGCCGTAGGACTGCACCCACCCGTTGGCCGTGAACGCGAACCCCTCCAGCTGCTGGCCGAAGTACTCGACCATGTCGTTGCGCTCAGCCTCGCCGTGGACGAGCACGTCGAGGCCGAGCCGCTCCTGGATCGCGATCGTCTCCGCGATCTGCTCGCGGATGAACGATTCGTAGCCGTCCTCGTCGAGCGCGCCCGCGCGCAGGTCGCGCCGCGCGGCGCGGATCTCGGCGGTCTGCGGGAACGAGCCGATCGTCGTCGTCGGGAGGTCGGGCAGCGGCACCCGTGCGCGCTGGCGCTCGCGGCGCTCGGCGGCCGGCGCGGCGCGGGCGTAGTCGGCAGGCCCGAGCGCGGCCACGCGCTCGCGCACCGCCGGGTCATTGGTGCGGGTCGACGTGCGCCGCGTGGCGATCGACTCACGCCGCGTGGCCAGGCACGCGTCCCTGATCTCCGGCGGCGCCGCGAGCGCGCGCAGCCCGGCGAGCTTCTCGTAGGCGAACGCAAGCCACCTGCGCACCTCGGGGTCGATCCCCGTCTCGCGCGCCGCCTCGTACGGCACGTGCATCAGCGAGCACGACGGCGCGATCGTCACGCGCGCGTCGCCGAGCGCGTCGGCCGCGACGCCGATCTGCCCGAGCGCGCGGTCGGGGTCGGTCAGCCACACGTTGCGGCCGTCGACGATGCCGAGCGAGAGCCGCGCCGTCCGGCCGGCCAGCGCGTCGAGCGCCGGCGCGAGCTGCTCCGGCGCGCGAATCAGGTCGAGGTGGAACTCGGCAACGGGCAGCGCCAGCACCTGGTCGAGCGCGTCGCCGAGGCCGGCGAAGTACGTCGCCAGGCACAGCTCGGCGTCGCTCGCCCCGGCCAGCGCGGTGACGGCGCCGGCGATCGCGTCGAGCTCCGCCGGCGTGCGGTCGAGCACCAGGCACGGCTCGTCGAGCTGCACCTCGCGCGCTCCGGCCGCGGTCAGCTCACGCAGCAACTGCTCGTAGACCGGCACGAGCGCGTCGAGCAGGTCGAGCGGGCGGTCGAGCCCCTTGGAGAGCAGCAGGAAGCTCGCCGGCCCGAGCACCACGGGTCGCGTCTCGATGCCGAGCGCCGCAGCCTCGCGCAGCGGCTCGAGCCAGTGGCCGGCGCGCAGCCGGAAGGCCTGGCCCGGTTCCAGCTCCGGCACGAGATGGTGGTAGTTCGTGTCGAACCACTTCGTCATCTCCAGCGGGTGCGCACTCGCGGTCCCGCGCGCCATCGCGAAGTAGGCGTCGAGACCGTCGGCGTCCGGCCCGCCGAAGCGCTCCGGGATCGCCCCGACCGCCCACGCGGTGTCGAGGACGTGGTCGTAGAGGCTGAAGTCGCCCGACGGGATGACGTCGATGCCGGTGTCACGCGCCCGCTCCCAGCCCGTCGCCCGTACGGCGCGGGCGGTGCCGAGCAGGTCGTCGGCCGGGGCGCGGCCGGCCCAGTGATCCTCGAGCGCCACCTTCAGCTCTCGGTCCGGGCCGATCCGTCCTAGCCCAAGGACCGCCGTGCGTGCCATGGGGATGTACTCCGTTCTGCCGTGCGGCCTGGTCGCGAGACCGCGGTTGTCGGACCTCCGCCTGTATCGCGGGCGGAGCGGTGTCGACAGGTCTTCGGGCTCAGATGCGATCCGGGGCGGCCGCCTTCCCGGGCGCGCTGCCCAGTGGCGTTCGGTCGTCCCGCGCATCTCTACCGCTGCGCGTCAGCTCCGGATTTCGAACCGGATTCCCTGGCCCTCTGTCGGGCGCGATCGACTCCTGCCGCGAATCGTACCGGCCAGGCCTCGCACCATTGAGTTCAGATGTTGTGAGGGTTTATTCGGCGCGAAGACAAACAAAAGCGATTTTTCGCCGAAAGTGGCCGGATAACCATTAGGTTAGTTCGGGCTGTTGACAAACGGACCCGGATCGGATCGGATAGCGCCGATGGCCTCAGGTCGAGCCGGGTCTCTCGAATCTCTGCGTCGCCTCAATCGCCTGCGCGTGATCCACGCGCTACGCGATCAGGGGTTGATCTCCCGTGCCGAGATCGCCCGGCGCACCGGACTCTCGCGTTCGACCGTCTCGAGCCTCGTGTCAGATCTCCAGGCGGACGGGCTGGTCGTGGAGCGCGCGGAGCACGGCGCGGCCTTCGGCACCCAGGGCGGGCGCCCACCGATCCTGCTGTCGTTCGACTCCTCGGCGGGAGCCGCCGTCGGCATCGACTTCGGTCACAGCCACCTGCGCGTGGCGATCTCGGATCTCTCGTCGCGGATCCTGGCCGAGCGCGCGCTGCCGCTGGACACCGATCACGCCGCCGAGGAGGGCCTCGACGCCGCCGCCGACCTGGTCATCGAGCTGCTGGCCGAGGCCGGCGTCGACCGCGGCCAGGTGATCGGCGCCGGCATGGGCCTGCCGGGCCCGATCCGCCAGGAGGATGGCGTGGTCGGCTCGTCGGCGATCCTGCCGGGCTGGGTCGGCGTGCCGGCAGTGGCGGAGATGCGCCACCGGCTCGATATCCCGATCCTGGTCGACAACGACGCGAACCTCGGCGCCCTCGCCGAGGCCGCGTTCGGGGCCGCACGCGATGCGAGCGACCTCGTGTACCTGAAGGTCGCGTCAGGGATCGGCGCCGGCCTCATCCTCAACGGCCGTCTGTACCGCGGCAGCTCGGGCTTGGCCGGCGAGCTCGGGCACCTGCTGGTGGACCCCGAGGGCGTGGTGTGCCGGTGCGGGAACCGTGGTTGCCTCGAGACGCTGGCGGCCACGGGTGCGCTCGTCGAGCTGCTGCGGCGCAGCCACGGCGAGCACGTGACGGTGACGGACATGCTCGAGCTCGCCCACCGTGGCGATCTCGGCTGCCGCCGCGTGATCGCCGATGCCGGCCGAGCGATCGGCCAGGCCGTATCGATGTTGTTGAACGTGCTCAACCCCGAGCTGCTCGTGGTCGGAGGAGACCTCGCGGCAGCCGGTGACCTGCTGCTCGACGGCGTGCGCGAGTCGATCGCGCTGTCCGCCCTTCCCTCGGCCGCTGAGGCGGCCGGGGTGGTGGCCGGCGTGCTCGGCGACCGGGCGCAGGTCCTGGGCGCGATCGCCCTCGTGGTCAGCGAGGCGGATCGCGCCTTTCCCACGCGTCTCGCGGCGGAGGCGAGATGAAAGACCCCATCACCAAAACCAGGAGGAGGAGACCCATGCGGAATCGTGCATGGAGGATCGCGGCGGTGCTGGCTGCCGGCGGAGCGCTTGCGCTTGCCGGCTGCGGCGACGACGAAGCAGACGGAGGTGGCGCTGCCAGCGACAGCGGCGACAAGGCGGCCGGCAAGGTGGCTGTGCTGCTGCCGGACTCCAAGTCGTCTGTTCGCTGGGAGACGGTCGACCGGCCGTTCCTGAAGGAGGCGTTCGACGCCGCCGGCATCGAGTCTGAAATCCAGAACGCCGAGGGCGACAAGGCGACGCAGCAGCAGCAGGCCGAGCAGGCGATCACCAACGGCGCCAAGGTGCTGTTGCTGGTCAACCTCGACTCGGGCTCCGGCGCGGCGATCGCCGCCAACGCCAAGAGCCAGGACGTCGCGGTCATCGACTACGACCGCCTGACGCTCAACGGCGACTCGGACTACTACGTGTCGTTCGACAACGAAGCGGTCGGCAAGCTCCAGGGCGAGGGCCTCGTGGGCTGTCTCGAGGGCAAGACCAAGCCCGCCGTGGCAGTGCTCAACGGCTCGCCGACGGACAACAACGCGACGCTGTTCAAGAACGGCTACGACGGCGTCATCAACCCGCTGTTCGACTCGGGCGACTGGACCGAGGTCGACGATCAGGCGGTGCCGGACTGGGACAACCAGAAGGCGCTGACGATCTTCGAGCAGATGCTCCAGAAGGCCAACAACAAGATCGACGGCGTGCTGGCGGCCAACGACGGCCTCGGCAACGCGGCGATCTCGGCGATCAAGCAGCGCAAGCTGCCGCAGATCCCCGTCACCGGTCAGGACGCGACGCTGCAGGGGATCCAGAACATCGTCAACGGCGATCAGTGCATGACCGTCTACAAGGCGATCAAGAAGGAGGCCGACGCGGCCGCCAAGCTGGCGATCGCGCTCGTCAACGGCGAGACGCCGGAAGCGCCGGACAGCGTCAACAACGGCACGAAGGACGTCCCGTCCATCTTCGAGGAGCCGGTTGCGGTCACCAAGGACAACATCGGTGAGTACCTCGGTGAGCCGGACTTCCCGAAGAAGGAAGAGATCTGCGCCGGCAAGCTCGCGGCGAAGTGCACGGAGCTCGGGCTCTAGGAGAGAATGGGGGACCCGCGCCGTTGCGGGTCCCCCGTTTTCATTGAGGAGGAAACTGATTTGAGCGACGTTCCGATCCTGGAGCTGCGCGGGGTCTCGAAGAGCTTCGGCGCGGTGCAGGCCCTCTACCAGGTGGACTTCCACGTCTCGCCCGGCGAGGTCATGGCCCTCGTGGGCGACAACGGCGCGGGCAAATCCACGCTGATCAAGTGCATCGCCGGGATCTACCCGTTCGACGAGGGCGAGGTGGTCTTCAACGGCGAGAAGGTCAACATCCACGGCCCGAAGGACGCTGCGCGGCTGGGGATCGAGGTCGTCTACCAGGACCTCGCGCTGGCCGACAACCTCGACGTCGTGCAGAACATGTTCCTCGGGCGCGAGGAGGTCGACCCGCTGCGGCGGCTGAACGAGACGTCGATGGAGGCGAAGGCGAAGGAGACGCTTGCCAGCCTCTCTGTGACGACGCTGCGGTCGGTGCGCCAGACCGTCGCCGGGCTGTCGGGTGGCCAGCGCCAGTCGGTGGCGGTCGCCAAGGCCGTGATGTGGAACTCGAAGGTCGTGATCCTCGACGAGCCGACGGCCGCGCTCGGCGTGGCCCAGACCCGTCAGGTGCTCGACCTGGTGGCCCGCCTGGGCGAGCAGGGGCTCGCGGTGATCCTGATCTCGCACAACCTGCACGACATCTTCGAGGTCGGCGACTCGATCACCGTGCTGCGGCTGGGCCAGAACGTGGCCGAGTTCAAGCGCAAGGACACCAACCAGCAGGAGGTCGTCGAGGCGATCACCGCCGGCAAGCTCACGAAGGTTCCGGGGCAGGCCGCGGAGGTGATCGCGTGAGCACCGTCGCCGCGCCGCCGCCGTCCGCGCCGTCGGCCCCCGCCAAGCAGACCCTCAGCGCCTACGCGCGCGCGTGGTGGGTCGGCGTCCGGTCGGGCGACCTCGGATCGCTGCCGATCTTCGTCGGCATCATCATCATCGCGGTCGTCTTCCAGGCTCAGAACGACCGCTTCCTCACCGCCGGCAACTTCGTCAACCTGATGGTCCAGACGGCGCCATACGCGGTGATCGCGATGGGCGTCACGTTTGCGCTGCTGCTCGGGGAGATCGACCTCTCGATCGGCTTCGTGTCCGGCGTCGGCGGCGTGCTGGTGGCACTGCTCCTCACGCCCGACGGCAACGAGCTGCCGACGTTCGTGGCGATCGCGATCGCGCTCGGCGCCGGTCTGGCGATCGGCACGATGCACGGCCTCATCATCACCAAGGTCGGCGTTCCCTCGTTCGTCGTCACGCTCGCGGGCCTGCTGGCCTGGAATGGCGTCGTGCTGCTGCTGATCGGCAGCAAGGGCACCGTGATCCTCCAGAACGACTTCGTGATCGGGCTCGCGAACGACTTCATGGCGCCGGGGGCGGCATGGGTGCTCGCGATCGTCTGCGTCGTCCTCTACGCCGCGGTCCAGATCGCCCGCGTGCGATCGCGCAGCAAGGGCGGGCTGGAGACCGACCCTGCGCTGATCGTGGCGCTGCGGATCGCCGGGCTGGGCGTGGCGCTGGCGATCCTCGTGGCGGTCTCCAACGACGACCGCGGCGTGCCGTACGCGGCGGTCGTGGTCGGCGCCCTGCTCGTGTTCTGGACGTTCGTCCTGAACCGCACGACGTTCGGGCGTCACGTCTACGCCGTCGGCGGCAACGCCGAGGCGGCGCGGCGCGCGGGCATCAACGTCGACCGGGTGAAGATCCTCTGCTTCGCGTTCTGCTCGCTGATGGCGGTGCTGGGCGGCATCATCCTCGCCTCGCGCCTGCGGTCGGTCGACACGAACACGGGCGGCGGCACGGCGCTGCTGTATCCGATCGCCGCCGCGGTGATCGGCGGCACGTCGCTGTTCGGCGGGCGCGGCACGATGAAGGCCGCCGTACTCGGCGCGATCGTGATGCTCTCGATCGACAACGGCCTGGGGCTGCTCGGCCTCTCGTCAGGCACGAAGTTCGTGCTCACCGGCGGCGTGCTGCTGCTGGCGGTCACGGTCGACTCCGTGTCGCGGCGCGGGCGGGCGCAGTCCGGACGAGCATGAACGACGGCGATGCGGTGCGGTGGGGGATCCTCTCCACCGCCCGCATCAACGACAAGCTGCTGGCGGGCGCGCGCGGCGCGGCCGGCGCCCGAGTCGTCGCGGTCGGCTCGCGCGACCGCGCGCGTGGCGAGGAGTTCGCGGCCAGGCACGGCATCGGCCGCGTCCACGGCTCCTACGAGGACCTGCTCGCCGACCCGGACGTGGAGGCGGTCTACATCCCGCTCCCCAACTCGTTGCACGTGCCGTGGTCGATCCAGGCGCTGGAGGCCGGCAAGCACGTGCTGTGCGAGAAGCCGCTGACCCGCCGGGCGGCGGAGGCGGAGGCGGCGTTCGACGCCGCCGACCGCTCCGGCCGGCTGCTGATGGAGGCGTTCATGTGGCGCTACCACCCGCAGACCGAGGCGCTCGTGCGACTGGCCGGCGAGATCGCGCCGCTGCGCGTCGTGCGCACCGCGTTCGGCTTCCCGCTGCCGCCGGACGACGTCGCCAACGTGCGTCTGCAGGGCTCGCTCGAGGGCGGGGCGCTGATGGACGTGGGGTGCTACTGCGTGAGCGCGCTGCGGCTGCTGGGCGGCGAGCCCGAGCAGGTGCACGGCGAGCAGGTGGCCGGCGGCGACGGCGTCGACGGCCGCTTCGCCGGCGTGCTGCGGTTCGCGGGCGGCGTGCTCGGCACGTTCGACTGCGGCTTCGACGTGCCGCCGCGGAGCGCGATCGAGGTCGTCGGGGAGGGCGGCACGATCGTGTCGTCCGACCCGTGGCACGGGGCCACGCCGCGGCTGACGCTGGCACGGCCCGGCGAGCCGGCCGAGGCGGTCGCGGTCGAGGCCGCCAACCCCTACCGGCTGGAGGTCGAGGACGTCTCGGCGGCGATCCGCGCGGGCCGCGCGCCGCGCCTCGGCCGCGAGGACGCGGTCGGCCAGGCGCGGACGATCGAGGCGCTGTACGCGGCGGCTGACACGGGCCGGGCCGTGACCCTGGGTTGAGGCAGTGCGCCGGTCCGCGGCCACCGCGCTCATCATCCTGGCGTCATTCCTGCTGTTCGCGGCGGCGCTCGCGAGCTACGCCCGCGTAGCGCTGTTCGACTCCGACGACTTCGCCAACCGCGCAGCCGACGCCCTCCACGACGCGCGCGTCAGGACCGTGGTCTCCGACCAGGTCACCGACCGGCTCGTGCTGGCCAGGGACTCGGATCTGCTCGCGGCCCGGCCGATCATCTCCTCGGCGGTCTCGGGCATCGTCGGCAGCGACGCCTTCGGGAGCCTGTTCCGCCGCGCCGTGCTCGACGTTCACCGCGCGGTGCTCCACCGGGACCAGGACACCGTCACGCTGACGCTCGCCGACGTCGGCACCGTGGCCGCGGAGGCGCTGCGGACGGTCAAGCCGCAGCTCGCGGACCAGATCGCGGACAGCGGCCGCGTCGTGCTGCTCAGGCGCCGGGTCGGCGCTGTCACCGGCGACCTCGCACGCGTGGCCGAGGGCGTGCAGATCCTCGCGTTCGTGCTGGCGGCGCTGGCGGTGCTGGCGGGCGCCGTGGCGATCGCGATCTCCGGCGATCGCCGTCGCGCTGTCTCGCGGCTCGGCATCGGCGCCATCGCGTCCGGGGTCGCCGTCGTCGTCGTCTGCCTGGTGGGCCGGGCGATCGCGCTCGGCTTCGTGCAGGAGCCGGATCACCGGGCGGCGGCCGGCGCCGTGTGGGACGCGTTCCTCGGCGACCTGCGCAGGATGGGCTATCTGCTCGCCGCCAGCGGCGCGGTCGTGGCCGCGGCCGCAGCGTCGCTGATCCGCCCGGTCGGGCTCGAAGGCCCGTTGCACGCCGCGTGGCGCATCGTCACGACCGAGCCGTCCGGCACGTGGCAGGCCGTCGGCCGCGGAATCGCGTTCATCGTCGCCGGCGTGCTCGTGATCGCGCAGCCGCTCGGCGCGCTGCACGTCGCCGTCACGCTCGTCGGTGTCTACCTGCTCTACCAGGGGGTGACGGCGCTGCTGCGGCTGATCTACCGGCCGCCCGCGCCCGAGGCCGAGGCCGCGACGATGCGCCGGCTGCCGCGGATCGCCGTCGGCGTGGTCGCCGCGCTCGTCGTCGCGGGCGCGTTCACCGCGTTCTACGCGGGTGGCGGCGCGGCCGCGCCGGCGGTGGCGATCGCCGGTTGCAACGGTCACGACGAGCTGTGCGACCGGTCGCTCGACGAGGTGGCGCTGGCGGCGACGCACAACTCGATGTCGGCGCCGCTGCCGGGCTGGTTCTCGGCGCTGGTCGACGCGCCGATCGACGAGCAGCTCGCGGAGGGGGTGCGCGGCCTGCTGATCGACACGCACTACGGCGACAAGCTCGCCAACGGGCGCATCCGGACGGACTTCGCGATCCGCGGCGGGATCGGCGCCGCGCTCAAGCAGGACAGCCTGAGCGACGAGTCGGTCGCCGCCGCGCTCCGGCTGCGCGAGCGGCTCGGCTTCCGCGGCCCCGGCACGCGCGGCATGTACGTCTGCCACACGTTCTGCGAGCTCGGCTCGACGCCGCTGGACGAGGTCCTGAAGGACATCCGCGAGTTCCTCGCCACGCATCCGTCCGACGTCGTCGTGGTGATCAACCAGGACTACGTCACGCCGGAGGACTACGTCGAGGCGGTAGGCGACGCCGGTCTGACGCCGTACGTGTTCAAGCGGCTCGGCGAATCGCCGTGGCCGACGCTGGGGGAGATGGTCAAGTCAGGCCAGCGGCTCGTACTGCTGGCGGAGAACAAGGCCGGGGCGGCGCCCTGGTACCAGCTCGCGTACGAGCGACTGACGGAGGAGACGCCGTACGCGTTCGGGCGGGCGTCACAGCTGACCGCCCCGGCGAGCCTGGAGGCGAGCTGCCGGCCGAACCGCGGCCCTGAGGGCGCGCCGATGTTCCTCCTCAACCACTGGGTGACCACCGATCCGGTGCCGCTCCGGCGCGACGCCTCGAAGGTCAATGCCTACGCCGAGCTGCTCGCCCGGGCGACGGCGTGCGCGCGCATCCGCGACCACATCCCGAACCTGGTCGCCGTCAACTTCGAGCAGCACGGTGACCTGTTCCGCGTGGTCGATGAGCTGAACGGCGTCGGAGGCCCGTGAGAGGCCGCCTCGGGCGGTTGCTGCGCGCGGTCACCGTCGATGTCGACCTCCTCCGGCGCCGCCGCGAGCTGCGCCTGCTGATCATCGGCCAGGCGAGCTCGGGCCTGGGGTCGATGATCACGTTCGTCGCGCTGCCGGTACAGACGTACGAGCTCACGCGCTCGACCGTGGCGGTCGGGCTGCTCGGCCTCGCCGAGTTCGTGCCGATCCTGGCTCTGGCGCTGCTGGGCGGCGCGATGGCCGACGCGTTCGACCGGCGGCGGCTGGTGATGCTGGCCGAAGTCGGCGCCACGCTCGTAGTCGCCGGGCTCGTGGTCAACAGCCTGCTGCCGGACCCGCAGCTTTGGGTGCTGTACGTCGCGGCGGCCCTGATCGCGGCGTGCACGGCGATCCGGCGGCCGCCGATGGACGCGCTGATGCCGCAGCTCGTCGAGCGCGACGAGCTCAAGGCGGCGAGCGCGCTCCAGTGGGGGATTCACGGCGTCGCGCAGATGGCCGGGCCGGCGATCGCCGGCGTGCTGATCGTGACCGCGGGAGCGGCCGTGACGTACACGGCGGACCTCGCGAGCTTCGTCGTCTCGATCGCCTCGCTGGTCGCCATGACGACGCCGCCGCCACGCGAGCGCCAGGCGCTCGGCCTGCACGCGATCGCCGAGGGCCTGCGGTACGCGCGCTCGCGCCAGGAGCTGGTCGGTACCTACGCGATCGACATCACCGCGATGTTCTTCGGCATGCCGATGGCGCTGTTCCCGGCGCTCGCTGAGCGCTACGGCGGCGGAGCGGTGGTCGGCCTGCTGTACGCGGCGCCGTCGGCGGGCGCCGTGGTGGCCACGCTGACGAGCGGCTGGACGCGGCGCATCCACCGTCACGGCCGCGCTGTCGTGCTGGCGGCGGTCGGCTGGGGTGCGGCGATCATCGGATTCGGCCTCGCGCCGGAGCTCTGGCTGGCCCTGCTCTGCCTCGCCGTCGGGGGCGGGTCCGACGCGATCTCTGGCGTGTTCCGCGCCACGATCTGGAACGAGACGATCCCGACCCGCCTGCGCGGCCGCCTCGCCGGCGTCGAGATGATCTCCTGGACTGCCGGTCCGCTGCTCGGCAACGCCGAGGCGGGCATCGCGTCGGCGCTCGTCGGGCTGCGCACCTCGGTGGTCGCGGGCGGCGTCATGTGCGTGGCCGGCTCGCTCGCGCTCGCCGCACTGCTGCCGCGCTTGTGGTCCTACGATGCCCGCCACGGCGCGACCGCCCGCCCGGAGGATCTGATCGAGGCGCGATGACGCTCGACGACCTCATCCCCGCGCCGGACTGGTCGGAGCGCCACAGCCGCGCGATCGCCGCGCCGCCGCCGGTGGTGCTGGCCGCCGCGCGCGAGGTCACGGTCTCCGAGATGCGCCTCGCGGCGGTGCTGCTGGCCGTGCGCGGGTTCGGGCGGCCGCCGCCGATCGCGTTCACGACGCTGCTGGAGCAGCGGATCGGCGGCACGTGGCTGGAGTCCGGCGAGCGCGGCGACGTGTGGGCGGGCGTGTTGCGCCCGTGGCGCAACCAGGCACACCCGATCGCCGACCGCGACGCGCTGCTCGCGTTCGACGAGCCGGGCTGGGTGAAGGTCGCGATGGACATGACCGTCACCGCGCAGGGCGCCGGCACGCTGCTCTCCACGGAGACGCGCATCGCCGCCACGAGCGACGACGCGCGGCGCACGTTCGGCCGCTACTGGCGCGTCGTCCGGCCCGGCAGCGGCCTCGTCCGCCACTCGCTCCTGCGAGCGGTCGAGCGGCGCGCTCTCACAGCTTGACCACCGTTCCGGCACGGTCTGACTCGAGCGCCGCCGTGAAGATCCGGTGCGTGGCGGCGGCCTCGGCGGGCGTCGCGCAGCGGAACGGGCCGCGCATGTCGTCACCGTGCGCGAGCTCGTCGAGGAACGCCGCCCACATCTGCTGGATCGCGTCCGGGAAGCCGAACTCGAAGATCCCGCCGGTGATCGTCGGATAGGCCGGCCGGAAGCCGAGGTCGCTCACGCGCCACTCCTGCGGGCCGCCCGCCGCGTACTCCATCACCCGCAGGGTCTTGGGCGTCTTGGTGGAGAAGGCGATCGAGCCCTCCGTGCCGTCGATCTCGATCGTCCACGTGTTCATCTCACCCGGGGCGATCCGCTTGGTGTCGATCCGCAGCGGGAACGTGTAGCCGTCGCGGCCCGCCTCGCACAGGAGCACGGCGTTGTCGGGCGTGTCGCACGGCACCATCGCGCCGGTGCCGTCCGGCCGCTCGGCGACGACGTCGGAGAGCACGGCGCGCAGCGTGCGCGGCATCAACCCGAACCGCAGCGGCAGGTGCAGCGCGTGCATGCCGAGGTCGCCCATGCAGCCGTACGCGCCGTTGAACTCCGCCTGACGCTTCCAGTTGATCGGCTTGCCCGGGTCGAGGTCGCTGGAGTGCAGGAACGCGCTGCGGACCTCGAGGATCCGGCCCGCGCGTCCCTCCGCCATCCAGCCCGCGACGGCCTGGCCGCCGGGGAAGAACGGCATCTCCGACGAGCAGCGCACGACCAGCTCCGGGTGGCTGGCGACGGCGGCCATGATCCGCTTGTTGGCGTCGAGGTCGATCCCGAACGGCTTTTCGCCGAGCAGGTGGCGGCCGGCCTCCAGGATCGCGACGTACAGCTCGGCGTGCAGGTGGTGCGGGACGGCGCAGTAGACGGCCTCGACGTCGGGGTCGTCGAGCAGCTCGCCCCAGTCGGTCGAGAGCCGCGGCGTGGGGTCGAGGCGCTCGTACCAGGCGAGCACGTCCGGGTTGGCGTCGCACACGTGCACGATCTCCGGCCGCACGTCGATGTCGGCCAGGTGCAGCCAGCGCGCGGCCGCGGACGCGAACTCGCGCCCCATCAGCCCGCCGCCGATGACGCCGAAGCGGACGGTCCTCATGCGTGCACGACGGCCATCAGCGCGCGCGTCATGCCGGCAGGGTCCGGGTGCTGGATCACGTTGCGGCCGTACACGATGCCGGCGGCGCCCTGGGCCATCAGCTCGCGGGTGCGGGCGAGTACCTCCTCGTCGGTGACGCGGCCACCGCCGCGCACGAGCACCGGGCGGCGGCCGGCGGCCTCGACCACGCGGTGGTAGTCCGACAGGTCGTCGGTCGGATCGGCCTTGATCACGTCGGCGCCCAGCTCGGTGGCCTGCCGCACGAGCGGCACGATCTTCTCGACGTCGCCGTCGACGCCGTAGCCGTCCTTCATCACCAGCGGCTCGACCATCAGCGGCATCCCGACCGAGTCGCACGACGCCCGCAGCGCGCTGACGTTGCGCACGCACGCGCGATGCAGCTCCGGCTGGTCGGGGAGCATCAGGAGGTTGACAACGATGCAGGCCGCGTCCTGGCGCAGCGCGGTGCCGACCGCATCGTCGATCAGCTCGCTGAACAGCACACGTGGCAGCACGCGCGCGTACACGTTGGCGACGTCGGCGCGCAGCACGAGCGCCGGCTTGGGACCGGGAAGGTGCTGGAGGTGGCGGGCCTGGCCGGGGGAGAGCTGGATCGCGTCAGGCCCGGCGGCCACGAGCTTGGCGACCGCCGCGGCGATGTCCTCGATCCCGCTCAGGAACGAGCCCTCGCCGAAGAATCCGTGGTCGACCGCGACGTCGAAGCAGCGCCCGTCGGCGGCGAACAGGCGGTTCAGTCTGGGGAGCATGGCCGCCAGTTTCGCGGATCGGCCTCGTTCAGGCTTGCATGACACCTCGAGGACTCCTGACCTCGGCCGCGGCGGCGGCCGCCTTCATCGTGCTGACGGCGCCCGCGGGCGCCGCGACGATCGCCGCTCCCAGCGCGGTCGATCGAAGCTGCACGGCGCGAGCGCTCCAGACCGGCGCCGGCTATGTCCGGCAGACGGTCGCGGCGCCGTCGCTCGGCTCCGTCACCGCCCGGCTCGACGGCTCCGGCGGCGACTGGGACCTCGCGGTGTTCGACGCGGTCACGGGCCGGCTGATCGCCGGCTCGGCCCACCGCGGCAGCCACGAGGTGGCCTCGGGATACACGTCGCAGGCGACCGTTCTCACCGTCCAGGCCTGCCGGATCGCCGGCGGCGCGGGCACCGCGTCGCTGACCGTCGACACGGAGCCGATCTCCGCCGGCACGGCCGCGGCGCCGTCGATGGTCCGCGTCTCGACGCCGACCCGAAAGCGTGCCCAGGAGCTCGCCGACCTCGGCCTCGACGTCACCGAGCACGGTGGGCCGGGGTTCCTCGAGGTCGTGCTGCACGGCCCCGCCGACGCGCAGAAGCTGCGCGGCGCCGGCTTCCAGTGGGTCGTCCGGCAGGCCGATCTCACCGCCCAGGGCCGCCGCGACCGTCGCGCCGACGCCGCCTTCGACGCCGCCACGACAGCGTCGGAGCTGCCCAGCGGCCGGACGACCTACCGCCGGCTGTTCGACTACAGCGAGGACATGAAGCGCCTCGCACGCGAGCACCCCGACCTCGTCGAGCCGATCACGCTCAACCACACCACCTACGAGGGACGCCCGGTCGAGGGCATCGAGATCACGACGAACCCGAACGCCCGCGACGGCAAGCCGGTGTTCCTCCAGATGGGTGCCCATCACGCACGCGAGTGGCCCTCGGCCGAGCACGCGATCGAGTGGGCCTACGAGCTGGTCCTCGGCTACCGGCGGGGCGACGCGCGCGTCCGGCAGCTCGTCGACACGACGCGCACGATCGTCGTGCCGGTCGTCAACCCGGACGGGTTCAACGCGTCGCGCGAGGCCGGTGAGCTGCAGGGCGGGGGCGACGGCCGTGGCGGCACCGCCGACGACGAGACGATCAACATCCTCACGCACCCGAACGAGTACCGGCGCAAGAACTGCCGCCTGATCACCGGCGACGAGGCGGGCAACTGCCTCCAGCCGGCGTTCGGCCTCGCCAGCGCGGGCGTGGATCCGAACCGCAACTACGGCGGCTTCTGGGGCGGCGCGGGCGCGTCGGGCGACCCGACGAACGAGACGTACTACGGCACCGGCCCGTTCTCGGAGCCGGAGACGCAGAACGTGCGCGAGCTGGTCTCGTCGCGCCAGGTGACGACGCTGATCACCAACCACACGTTCTCCAACCTCGTCCTGCGGCCGCCCGGCATCCAGGTCCAGGGCCTGACGCCGGACGAGCCGATCTACAAGGCGCTGGGTGACGCGATGGCGGCCGAGAACGGGTACGCGAGCCAGCTCTCCTACCAGCTCTACGACACCACCGGCACGACCGAGGACTGGAGCTACTACGCCACCGGCGGCCTCGGGTTCACGTTCGAGATCGGGCCGGAGCACTTCCACCCGCCGTTCGCCGAGACCGTCGCGGAGTACGAGGGCGGGCAACCGCGCCGCGTACTTCCTCGCCCAGGAGAGCACGGCCGACGCATCCAAGCACGCCGTGCTCACCGGCCGGGCGCCCGCGGGCGCCGTCCTGCGGCTGAGGAAGTCGTTCGAGACGCCGACGTCGCAGGACACGACGTTCACCGACACGCTCGACAGCACCATCGAGGTGCCGGCCGGCGGGTCGTTCGAGTGGCACGTGAACCCGTCGACGCGCCCGCTCGTCGCGCAGGAGCGCGGCCGCGAGCCGACCGGCGATCCGTCGCCGCCGCAGACGTTCTCGTCGACCGGCGGGACGGTCCCGTGCGCGAACTTCGACGACCCGCCCGAGGGGTGCTACGAGGACCACACGATCACGATCCCGGGCGGCACGGGCGTCGACAACGCGCGCGCCACGGTCCGCGTGCAGTGGGCGACGCCGGTCAGCGACTACGACATGAAGGTCTACCGCGACGGCGAGGAGGTCGGAAGCTCCGGCCAGAGCACGACCGGCTTCGAGCAGGTCGTGCTCGCCGACCCGGCACCGGGCGACTACGTCGTGCGGGTCGTCAACTACGCCGGCGTCGAGCCCTGGACGGGGACCGTCTCGTTCGAGGGCCCGGACGCGTTCGAGCCCGCGCAGGCCGAGACCTGGACGCTGTTCTGCGAGGACCCCGACGGCACGATCCGCTCGGCGCGGCAGGTGGCGATCGCCCGCGGTGAGCGCCGGTCGCTCGACCTGCGCAGCGCCTGCACACGCCAGACGTAGGCAGGGACGACTACGCGGGCGCCTGCTCGCGCACCCACTGGCCGACGAGGCCGCGGAAGTGCGCGATGAACCGCTCGTGCTCGTGCGCCGGGTAGGTGGAGCGCGCCGTGGCCACCAGCAGGGCGTCGAAGTCCGGCGAGTCGATCCAGTCGAGCACCATCTCGTCGACGTGCCGGAGGCGGCTGTCGCAGAAGTCCTGGTAGCGCTCGACCTCGAAGTACTCGTCGGCCAGCAGGCGGTAGCCGGCGAGCTTCTCCTCGTACGTCAGGTCCTCGCGGTCGCCGATCTCGAAGTAGCGCTGCATGTCGAGGTCCAGGCGCGGCCGCCGACCGGTGACCATGCAGAACACGCACCAGCGCAGCAGCGCCTTCATCGCCCACGGGAAGTAGTAGTGCAGGCTCGTGACCGCGACGTCGGGGGACGCGTTGGCGTAGTCGATCGGGTGCGCCTCGGTGCCGCGCACGAGCGTCTCGCACGAGTTGAACTCCCAGCGGAAGAACGCGTTGATCAGGCGGCTGATCGTGAGCACCTCGTCGCCGGTGTCCGGGTCGAGGAAGTCGTGCTCGACCGCGTAGCGGTCGTGCATCGGAAGGTCCGGGCGGAACTTCATGACCATCGTCTCGGCGCCGATCGAGAGTGACCGGGCGAACACGTCGAAGCCGTCGACCGCAGCCTGCAGGTGCATCAGCCGGCGGCCGGACGCGTCGTACGCGCGGTGCAGCTCGCCGCTGTCGCGGATGTGGCTGACGCCGACCCACTGGCCGCCGTCGTACGGCTTCATGAACAGCGGGTAGCCGACGCTCTCGGCGATCTCGTCGAGGTCGAACGGCTGGTTGTACTTGGCCGCCGTGTACGCGAAGCGCGCGTTGTCGGGCGGGTTCTTGTGCGGGACCAGCACGGTCTTCGGGATCTTCAGCCCGAGCCGCAGCATCGCGCAGTACGCGGCGTGCTTCTCCATCGCCTGGAACGTGAACGGAGAGTTGAGCAGGTACACGTCATCCATCAGCGCGACCTTCTTCAGCCACTCGCGCGGGAGGTAGTACCAGTAGGCGAGCCGGTCGACGACGAGCTCGTAGCGCGGCTTCGCGCGCAGGTCGAACGGCTCCATCGTGATCCGCTCGACGGTGATCTGGTGCGTCGTGCCGGAGGCGTCCTTGATCGGGCCGAGGCGGCTGACGAGCGTCTCGAACGCGGTCGGCCAGTCCTCCTCGGTGCCGAGCAGGAGTCCCATCAGGTGATTCGTCGGCGTCATCAGCAGAACCGGGGGAGATGATGCGCGATCTGCGCGCGCCATGACGGCCAGTCGTGCGCGACGTCGTGGCCCCACAGGTCGAGCTCGTGCGGAATGCCCTTCTCGCCCAGCAGCCACGCGAGCCGCTTCGTGCTGTCGAGCGCGCCGGTCGTGTCCTCCCACATGCCCTGGCCGCACACGAGCACGAGGCTGACGCGCGAGCGCAGCCAGTCGAGGTGGTCGCCGTAGAGCTGGGACACGTGATTGGTCGTCCACAGGTCGTAGTTGCCGGACAGGCAGATCGCGAGCGGGAACAGGTCGGCGCGCCTGAGCGCGAAGTTCGCGGCGTGGAACGCGCCCATGCTGCAACCGGTGGCCACGATGTCCTGCGGGCCGCCGAGGTCGTCGTGGATGAACGGGACCACCTGGTCGACGATCCACGACTCGTAGCGCTCGTGCTGACGCGCGCGCTCCTCGAGCGGGAGCCAGCCGTGCGACCACGACTCCGCGTCGAACGCGTCGACGCAGTACAGCTTCGCGCGGCCGGCCTCGAGCAACCCTCCCACGGCATCGATCATGCCCTGGTCCTGCAGGTCCCACGCCCGGCCGCGCTCGGCCGGGAACGCGAGCACCGGCCGGCCGTAGTGGCCGTACACGACGACGTTGCCGGCGGCGCCGATGGCGGGCGAGTACAGCTCGGCGTGGCGGCCGCTCATCGCCACATCCTGCCGAGCAGGCGCGTCAGATGCGGATCCAGCGCGTCGCGCCAGCCGGTGTAGTTGTGCATGTCCGGGTTCACGTACGAGCTCGGCGTCGTAGCCCTGCTCGGCCAGTGCACGCGCCATCACGCGGTTGTTCGCGAGGTTCTCCTCGGCGACGCCGCACGTGAGCGTGACCGGAACCGGGGCGGGATGCTCGACCGCGCGCACGATCCGCCGGACAGTACGCACGATCCGCGCGTAGCGGGGGAAGCCGGACTCCTGCGCGTCGAAGCGCGGCATGAAGAAGCTGCCGGACTGCAGGAACAGCGCGCCGAACGTACGCGGCGCGCGCCGCTGCGTGACGAGCATCGCCAGCGCTCCGAGGCTCGCGCCCATGCCGACCGGGGCACCGGTGACGGCGACCGCGTCACGCAGCGCCGGCACGACGTCGACGTACAGCGCACGCGAGTACAGCGCCGACGCCGAGTACCACTCGTCACGGTCGCCGGGCGTGAGCAGCGCCACGCGGTGCGGGGGCAGCGCTCCTGACGCGATCATCGCCGCCGCATAGCGCGTGAGGCCTGCGAGCTCGTCGTACTCCGGCCCGTCGTGGGCGACCAGCAGCGGCAGCGGCTGCTCCCGCGTGGCGCCGGCCGGGCTCCAGATCCGGGCCGCGACGTTCGCGCCCAGGCCGCGGCCGCGCGGCGCGATCTGCTCGAAGCTCCCACCGACGCCGTCCGCCTGCAGCCACGCCGGCGGCTCGTAGCCGGGCGCCGCCGCGACCGACTTCTCCCCGAAGGCGCCCGGCGCCCGGTGCGGGTTGCCGGGATCGGCGGCGGTCTCGGTCGTGCCGTCCGCGTGCACCAGCTCGAGCTCGTACTCGAGCCGGTCGATCGGCGGCGGGTCGATCTGCAGCGTCCACTCGCCACCCGCGAGGGCGAAGCTGCGCTCGGCGTCCGAGAGCGGCAGGTCGCTACAGAGCCGGACGGCGGCGTACCGCTCGTCCGGGTCTGCGAGGCGGAACCTCAAGGGGTCGGACGATACACCGGCGCTCGGCCCTTCACGGAGTCCAGCAGGCCGTCCTCGAGGTAGTCCGGCGGCGCGTCCGGGTCGAGCGGGATCGCCTGCTGCCCGGCGTAGCCGATCCGCTCACAGACGTCGGGGTTCATGAAGTACGCGGCGACCACGGCGCCGGTCAGCGCCGACCACCCGGCGGGGTCGCGCTCCGGCAGCGCGGCGACCGCCTCGGCGGCGGACATCCCCGCCGTCGACCCCGCCAGCCCGGCCAGCGGCGTCTCGAAGTCGGGCCGCGCGGCCAGCACCGCGTCCAGCCACTCGCCCACCGCACCCGCCTCGCTGGCGGCCGGCATCCCGTCCTCGCCGGGGATCAGCACGTCGGCAAGCTCACCGAGGCGCGTGCGATCGAGGCTCATGCGGCCACCGCCAGCTCGCGGCGCGACTCGATCAGGTGCTCGGCCGACCGCAGCGCCATCGCCGCGATCGTCGCGGTCGGGTTCATGCCCGCGGACGTCGGCCAGGTGCTGCCGTCGAAGATGAACAGGTTCGGGATGTCGTGCGAGCGGCCGAAGCCGTCGACCACCGAGGTCGCCGGATCGTCGCCCATCCGGCAGGTGCCGAGCAGGTGCCAGCCGGTCCCGCGGATGAACGGCGCGATCACGGTCTCGTACGCGCCGGCCGCCTCCAGCGACTCCTTCGCGCGCGCCTCGTGGAAATGCATCATGTCGTAGGAGTTCTGGTTCATCCGGTAGACGATCTTCGCCGCCGGCACGCCCTGGCGGTCGGTGTTGACGAGGTCGAGCACGACGCGGTTGTGCTCCTCCGGCAGGTCCTCCGCGATGATGCCCCACATCGCCGAGTGCCCGAGGCGCTTGCGCACGCTGCTGTGGAAGCCGTCGCCCCAGATCGCGTTCTCGGCGCCCCACGGGTACGCGGTCGTCATCTTCAGCGGGCCGCCGGTCGGCTGCAGGCCCCACTTGGCGCCGCGGACGAAGCCGCGGTCCTCGTCGGTCTCGTAGAACTCGAGCGAGTGCAGGTGCTGGCCCCACGGCCCGTGCGTGGAGCCGAGGTCGTCCTCGAACAGCCCGACGACGGTGCCGAACGGGTGCATCATCAGCCGCTTGCCGACGAGCCCGGACGAGTTCGCGAGCCCGCCGGGCTGCGAGAGCAGCAGCAGCCGCGGCGTGCCGATGCCGTTCGCGCACACCACGGTCACGGGCGCCTTGACCTCGTGCTCGCGGCCGGCGTCGTCGATGTAGATCGCGCCGCCCACGAGGCCGTCCCGGCGCGTCGTCAGCGTGCGCACGCGCGCCTTCGTGATCAGGTTCACGCCGAGGCCGATCGCCTTCGGCCAGTGCGTGAGGTCGACGCTCGCCTTCGCGCCGTCCGCGCACGCGTTCAGGCACGTGGCGCGCTGCACGCACGGCTTCAGCGCGCCGTACGGCCGGGTGGCGATCGCGAGCGGCGCCGGCCACCAGTGCCAGCCCAGCTCGTTGTGGGCGCGCGCGACCTTGCGGCCCATCGCGCCGATCGGGACCGGCGGCAGCGGCGGTCCTTCGCCGGGCGGGAACGCGGTGTCGCCGGCCAGCCCCGAGATGCCGAAGTCGCGCTCGACGCGGACGTAGTACGGCTCGAGGTCCTCGTACGTGAACGGCCAGTCGTCGGCGACGCCGTCGAGCGTGCGGACGCGGAAGTCGGACGGCATGTTGCGCTGCCACTGCGCCGCGTACACGATCGTGCCGCCGCCGACGCCGTTCCACATCAGCGCGGTGATGTCGGAGTCGGACTCGTCGATCGGGTAGTCGCCGGGCGCCGCGCGCATGTTCGGGTCCCAGCCCCAGTCGCGGTCGGCCGTGACCGCGAACTCCGGGTCGGCGACGTTCGCCTTCGAGTAGTCCGGCCAGTCGCCCTGCTCGAGCACCGTGACCCGGAACCCGTCCTGGGCGAGCCGCAGGGCGGTCACCGCCCCGGACGGCCCGGCGCCGACGATGAGGACGTCGGGGTCCATCAGTACGGGTACTCCGACTTGGCGCGCTGGAGCGAGACCCATCGCTTCTCCGTGAACTCCTCGAGGTTCGACTCGCCGCCGGCGCGCCCGCCGAGGCCGGACGACCCGAGGCCGCCGAACGGCACGTGCGCCTCGTCGAGGCAGGTCGAGTCGTTGACGTGGACCATCCCCGAGCGCAGCTTCGACGCGACGCGCATGCCGCGCTCCGGGTTGCCGGTGAGCACCGCGTTGACGAGCCCGTACGGCGTGTCGTTGACGAGCCGGATCGCCTCGTCCTCGGAGTCGACCGCCATCACCGGCGCGATCGGCGCGAAGATCTCCTGCTGCCACAGCGGCATGTCGGCCGTGACGTCGGTGACCACGGTCGGCCGGTAGAACAGGCCGTCGTAGCTGCCGCCCTCGACCACGGTCGCGCCTTGCGCGACCGAGTCCTCGAGGAACCGGTGCGCGCGGTCGCGCTGGCGCTCGTTGATCATCGGCCCGAGACCGATGCCGTCCTGCGACGGGTCGCCGACCGCGATCGCCGCCGCCTTCGCGGCGAGCGCCTGCACGTACGGCTCGTACAGCTCACGGGCGACCAGGTGGCGGCCGGCGGTGATGCAGGTCTGGCCCTGGTAGTGCCACGCCGACCACGCGCCGATCATCGCCGCCTGGTCGAGGTCGGCGTCGTCGAGCACGACCAGCGCGTTGTTGCCGCCGAGCTCGAGCGAGACGCGCTTGAGCTGGGCGCCGGCGACCGCGGCGATCCGGCTCCCGACGGCGCTCGAGCCGGTGAAGTGGATCATCTGGGTGCCGGCGTGGCTCACCAGCCGCTCGCCGATCTCCTGGTCGCCGGTGACGACGTTGAACACGCCGGCCGGGAGCCCGGCCTCGGCCAGCACCTCGGCGATCAGCAGGCCGCCGGACAGCGGCGTCTCCGGCGACGGCTTGAGCACCACGGTGTTGCCGAGCGCGAGCGCCGGAGCGGTCACGCGCATGCCGAGGATGAGCGGGAAGTTCCACGGCGTGATCACGCCGATGACGCCGACCGGCACGCGTTCGGCGATGCTGAGCCGGCTGGTGCTGTGGGAGGGGAGGATCTCGCCGACGGCACGCGACGTCAGGCCGGCCGCCTCGTACAGCTCGTTGGCGGCGCCGCCGACCTCGTACTGCGCCTTGCCCGGTATCGAGCCGGTCTCTCGCACGATCAGGTCGGCGACCTCGTCGGCGCGCGCCTCGAGCGCGGCGGCGGCGCGGCGCAGGACGGCCGCGCGCTCGTCGTAGCCGGTGGCGGCCCATCCGGGCTGCGCGGCGCTCGCCGCCGCCACGGCGGCGTCGAGATCGTCTGCGGTGGCGACGCCGGCGTGCGCGAGCGGCTGTCCTGTCGCCTTCTCCAGCACCGGCGCCGTGGCGCCCGATCCGGCAGGGCGAAACTCTCCGGCGACGTAGATCGTGCCGTCCCGGTGCCG
This sequence comes from uncultured Solirubrobacteraceae bacterium, assembly GCA_963806395.1. Classification (GTDB taxonomy): domain Bacteria; phylum Actinomycetota; class Thermoleophilia; order Solirubrobacterales; family Solirubrobacteraceae; genus DASSUW01. The sequence continues at coordinate 318,210 of CAWDYI010000005.1, forward strand.
CTGCGTCGTGTCGACGGCCATACCTTCTCCTCCGGTGGGAAACGTTTGCCACGCTAGCCCCGGGGGCCGCGCTCTGTCAAGGTGCGCGCCGGGAACTATGGCATCGCTGGCCGACATCAGCCGCCTCGCTGGCGTGTCCATCGCCACGGCCTCGCGCGTGCTCAACGGCTCGGCGCATCCGGTGTCGGAGGCGACCCGCAGTCGTGTGCTGGCGGCGGCGGACGAGCTCGGCTACCGGCCCAGCGAGCTGGCGCGCGCGCTGGTCAAGCGCACCAGCCGGATCATCGGGGTGATCGTGGGCGACATCGTCGACCCGTACTTCGCCGAGATCGCCCGCGGGGTCGAGGACGTGGCGGCGCGCGAGGGGCACCTGACGATGGTCTGCAACGCCGACCGCCGGCCGAGCGCGGAGCTCGCGCACCTCGATGTGCTGCGCGACTACCACGCGGCGGGCGTGGTGTTCGCCGGCAGTGGCTACGAGGATCGCGCCGACGCCGCGGCGCTGCGCGAGGCGGTCGACGCGCTGCAGGCGACCGGATCCGCCGTGGTGGCGCTCGCGACGCGCGACCTCGACTGCCCGAGCGTGCTGGTCGACAACCGCGGCGCGGCGCGGCTCGCGACCGAGCACCTGCTGTCGCTCGGCCACCGGCGGATCGCGTTCGTCCAGGGGCCGCCGGGGCTGCACACCAGCTCGCACCGGCTCGAGGGCTTCGAGGAGGCGATGGCGGCCGTCGAGGCTGAGCCGGTGCGCGTGCCGGGCGGCTTCGAGTACGAGGCCGGCGACGCCGCCGCCGAGCGGTTCCTGTCAGGCGAG
>CAWDYI010000006.1:0-56615 GCA_963806395.1 uncultured Solirubrobacteraceae bacterium
TCCCGACCACCGCGATCCTCTTGCTCATCCGATGCCGTCCCTCATCTCAAGGTGTCAAGCGACGCCGCTCACTGTGTGCAGTATACGTGTACGGCATGCCTGACGAACCATCCTGCGCCGGGTGCCGCTCGTCGCCGCAGTCCGACGCCGCGCACCGGATCGGCTCCGCCACGATCCGCGCCTGCGCAGCGCCGCGTTGGGTGTCGGTCGACGTCGACGGCATGGGGCTTCCCGGCCCGACCGCGGTGGTGGCGGAGCTGTTCGGGCCGACCAGCACGGGCGCCGGCGGTTGTGACCGCCGGCGCCCCGCGATGCCTCAGTCGATCAGCCCGTCGAGCGCCTGCTCGACGAGGTCCGCGCGCTCCACTTCCGTCGCCAGCTGCTCGATGCCGAAGCCGAGGAGCAGCGTGTCCTCCGTGGACGTGCCGGCGAAGAAGTTGACCAGCCTCGGGCCGATCTCCCAGTTGCCGCTGTTCGGCGGGCTGCCGGCCGGCGGGCCGCCGACGCTCCACACGCCGGGGCCGGTCTCGAACCCCTCGGCGTCGATGACACCGCCGGACGTGGTGATCCGCGTGTCGTCGACGAAGGCGCCGACGCCGCCGCTGCTCGGATCGGTCACGTAGCTGATCGACAGCTCGACCTGCTTCCCGGCGTACGCGGACAGGTCCACGGCCACTGGCGTCCAGCCGGCTGTCGCGCCGGTGAACGCGTTCCACGCGCCGCTCGAGCCGGTCGACGTGCACGGCGCGGTGCCGGTCCCGCCGAGGTAGTGCCGCAGGAACGGGTGCAGCGTGAGCAGGAACCCGTTGCCGACGCACTCGGCCGGCACATTCGTCCTCGTGCGGCCGTTGAGATCCGGCAACGTCGTCCAGTCCTCCTGGCCGACCGTGTGCGCCTCGACGATCACGTGGTCGTAGCCCGGCTCGGCGTTGAGCGAGAGCTGGAACTGGAGCCGCGGCTGGTCCGCCGCGGTCACCGACGTGAGGTTGACCGTCCGGCTCAGTCGCATGTACGACGAGTCGGCGTGCACCGCTCCCGCGTACTGCTCGCCCTCGATCGGCGCGAACGGCGGGCCGCTCCCGATGACGTAGTCGGCCGCCGCCTGGCTCTCGAACTGCGGGAACTCGTCCGGCGGGAGCACGTCGCTCGTGGGCTGGTAGACGCCCGCCTCGTCGAGCGGGTTGTCGCCCGTCGTGACCGGGCCGCCGAAGTCGCCCTCGTAGCCGTCGATCGGATCGGCGATGCCGGCGACCGCATCGGGTCCGGGGAGGTCGACGCGCGCGAAGCCGCCGAGCCAGTACTGGCGGAAGTCGTCCGCCAGGATCAGGCAGTCCTCGAAGAAGCCCGCGACCGTCTGCACGACGCACTCGGCCGTCTCGTCGCCGTTGAGCCCGTAGAACAGGCCGCCGACGGCGTCGCTGATCCCGAGCAGGCCCTGGTGCTGTGCGCTCTCACCCGCCTGGATCAGCTTGCCGCCGCCGTTGAGGTAGTCGCGGACGGCCATCGTCAGGTACTGCTGGCGCTCGGCGACCCCGATGTCGGGGAGCTCGCCGAACGGGGTCGAGATCAGCTCGTCCTCGGGGTCCTGGGTGATGCGGTTCTCGCCCGTGTACCAGAGGACGGCGTCGTAGTGCCCGAGCACGCCGAGGTCGTGCGGGATGCCCTGGCGGTCGACGTCCCAGACGTCGGCGTCGTAGCCGGCGTCCTCGATCGCCGCCACGTGCGAGGCGGTGTACTTCGGTGCGTTGGTGCCCGGCGGGTAGGTCGGGTTGACGCCGGTGTAGTCCTCGTTGGCGACCACGAGCACGTCGTCGCCGCTGTCCCTCTCGACCGTGTAGCTGAAGCGCTCGCTACTGACGTCGCGGCGACCGTGCCTGCCGCGCTCCTCGCCGCTGAACCAGACGGTGACGTCGTCGCCGCGGTCGGCGCCGCGGACGTTGCCGCGCAGCTCGGCGTAGTAGTCGTCGTTCTCGTCGCCGTAGCGCTCACCGCCGCGCCACTCGCGCACGTCGGCGGTGTGCGTGCGGCCGCCGTCGATGCGGTAGTGCATCTCGACGTCGCGCAGCGCCCGCTTGGCCACGACCGCGACCGTCTGCGGATCGCCGTAGGAGACGTCGAACGTGTCGACGCGGAAGTTCTCGGCCTCGCGGCCGACCACCGAGGCGGGATCGTCCGGGTCGTCGGCCGACTCGGCGACCGACAGCGCGAACGGGATGTTCTTCTCGAACTCGCCTTGGACGAGGCCCTCGTCGTCGGGGAACTCGAACCCGCTGCCGCAGTCCTCGGCCTCCCACTCGTCGTCAGGGTCGACGTCGGAGGCGGCCTCGCAGGTCGACATCTCGGGCGTGAAGCCGAGCGTGTGGTAGCGCTCGGTCATGTGCGTGTCGGTGTCGCCGTTGGTCGTGTACAGCTCGGCCGAGATGTCCGGGTCGTAGCCGGGGACCGCGGGATCGGCGTCGTCGCCGGCCATCGCCTCGTAGATGACGTCGTCCGGCGTCGGCGTGGCCACCTGCCAGCCGGTGCCGTAGAGCAGGAGCTCCGCAGCCGAGTGGTAGTTGACGAGGAACTCGAAGCCCACGCGGCGGGCGAACGAGTCGAGAGCGCGCGTCTCCGGCTCCGACGCCGGGCCGGCGCCGCGGAAGGTCTCGTCAGCCGGGTCCGGCGACGAGCCCTCGTTGTCGTAGCCCCACTTGGTCGCGGCGTTGCGGTTCAGGTCGACGCCGTCGCCGGGCGCGATCGTGCCGTTGCCGTCGTTGTCGCGCAGGTTCTTGCGCCACAGCCGCTGGTTGGGCTGGAACGACCAGTCGTAGCCGTCGGGGTTGGCGACCGGAACGAACCACAGCTCGTTCTCGTCGACCAGCTCGCGGATCTGGCGGCTGCGGTCGTAGTTGTCGAGGAAGTGGTGCGCGAGCCGGCGGATCATCTCCGGCGTGATCCACTCGCGTGCGTGCTGCGCGCCGAGGTAGAGCACGGCCGGTCGCTTGCCGTCGCGCTCGCTGCGCGCGTTCTTGGTCACCTTGAGCGCCACGATGTCCTGGCCCTGGAGCGTCCGGCCGATGGTCTGGAGCTCGGCGAGCTTGCGGTTCTCGCGCGCCATCTGCTCGAACTCCGCCTTCAGGCCGCCGGCGCCGGCGTAGGTGCGGAAGACCTCGAAGCCCTCGGCGGCCAGCGCGGTCGCGCGCTGCGCCACCGTCTGCCCGTCGACCTTCTTCGGCGTCATGACGACGCCGTCGCGCCGGAGCTCGGCGGCCTGGCGGGCGCTCATGATGGTCTCCACGCGAACACGCCCGCGCGCGCTCGCGGAGAGCTTGAGCTCGTGCCGGTCGACGCCGAGGTCGACGATGTTCGTCAGCTGGTCCTTCGGGACCTCGCCGACGTAGACGTCGAGCCGGTCAGCGGCGCCCGCCGCGGCCGGACTCGACAGAAGTGCGATCGATGCGACCGCCAGCAACGCCGAGACGCGCTTCACAGTGCTCCCCCTCCTCAGACTTCAACAACAGGCTCGGGAGCCTGTCACAAATCCCGCCCGACGAGCGTTAGACCCTTGATGCTCACTCACACCACCCTCGAGGACCGGGTCGACGAGCTCGCCTGGGACGACCTCCACGCGCAGCTCGACGCCCGCGGCTTCGCCGTCACCGAGCCGCTGCTCGACGAGCGCGAGACGGACGACCTGGCCGGCCTGTTCGACGCCGGCCGCTTCCGCTCGACGATCGAGATGGCCCGCCACCGCTTCGGCGACGGCCGCTACCGCTACTTCGACCATCCGCTGCCGGAGCCGATCGCGGAGCTGCGCGGCTCCTTCTACCGCCACCTGGCGCCGGTCGCCAACCGCTGGTCGGCCCTGCTGGGCGGGCCGGACGACGCGTTCCCGCGCGAGCACGACGAGCTGCTGGCTCGCTGCCACGAGGCCGGCCAGCGGCGCCCGACGCCGCTGATCCTGCGCTATCGGGCGGGCGACTGGAACGCCCTGCACCAGGACCTCTACGGCGGCGTCTACTTCCCCTTCCAGATCCTGACCGTGCTGTCGGAGCCCGGCGTCGACTTCGAGGGCGGCGAGTTCGTGCTGATGGAGCAGCGGCCGCGGGCGCAGAGCCGGGCGCACGTCCTGGTGCCCCCGCGCGGCGCGTTCGTGATCTTCCCGACCCGCGAGCGCCCCAACGCGGGCAAGCGCGGCTATCACCGGATCGGGCTGCGGCACGGCGTCAGCACCTTGACCGCCGGGAGCCGCACCGCGCTCGGGATCATCTTCCACGACGCGACGTAGGCGGGCGTGGTCGGGATCGGACATACCTGACCGAAGGGGGAGGGGACGGCGTTGACTCTGTCGGCAGAACGACGGAGGCTCGCGCCGGAATGGGGGGCAGACTTTCACCAAGCGCTCTACTTCGCTCGGCCGGGGCGTTGGCTGTCGCGATCCTCGGCGGCCTCCTGCTCGCGGCCGGGCCGGCGCGCGCCGACACCGCGCCGGTCATCAAGGAAGGGCCCGCCATCGCGGGAACCGCGCAGGCCGAGGAGACGCTGACCGCGAGCGCCGCATGGACCGGCGATCCGGAGCCAAAGGCGAAGTGGGTCTGGGTGCGCTGCGCGCCCGCGGGCGAGAAGTGCGCGCGGATCGCCGGCGCCACCGGACGGAGGTATGTCGTGACGACCGCGGACGTCGGCCTGGTCCTGCGGGTGCGCCTGACGCTCACCAACGCCGCGGGCAAGGTCGAGGGGCGGTCGAAGCCGACCGACGTCGTCAAGGCCGCACCGCCGCCGCCTCCTCCGCCGCCGCCACCCCCGCCTCCGCCTTCGCCTTCGCCTTCGCCTCCGATCATCGTCGTGACGCCGCCTGTGGCCGGCCAGCCGGACACGTCGGGTCCGCTGCTGCTCGATCCGTTCCCGATGGTTCGCATCCGAGGCCGCCTGACGCCGGACGGCGCCCGCGTGACGCGCCTGACCGTCCGTGCGCCGATCGGCGTGAGGATCGTGGTGACCTGTCGCGGCCGCAGTTGCCCCGCGCGCAAGTTCGCCCGGACCGCCGGGCTCCGGCTGCGCCGCTTCGAGCGCGTGCTGCGCGCCGGCACGCGGCTCGACATCACCATCACGAAGCCCGGTTACGTGGGCAAGTGGACGACGATCTTCATCCGGCGCGGCGCTGCGCCGCGGCGCCGGGACCGCTGTGTGTACCCAGGCGGCCGCGACCGCGTGCAGTGCCCGTCGCCATGATGCGGTTGCTGCTCGCCGCCGTCGCTGCCGGCTTCGTCGGCGCGTGTGCCGTGTCCGTCGCGATATCCGCGGAAGCGCCGCGCGCGAGCAGCGGCAGCCCGGTCGCGGCGCGCGAGCGACCCGCGTCGTCGCCGGCTTCGCTTCGCGCGCTCGCGCCACTGCCCTCGTTGCGGCGCGCCCCGCGCCCCGCGCCCAAGCCGCGCAAGCGCGTCGTAGTCGCGAAACCGCGGAAGGCGCCCGTCGCTGAGGCGAGCCGGCAGGTCGTGCCGCCTCCGGCGCAAGAGCCTGTCACCGCACCTGCACCTGCACCTGCAGCCGCGCCCGCGCCGCAGCCCGCTGCCCCGGCACCGACCGAGCCGGCGCCGGAGTTCGACTCGTCCGAGGAAGTCTTCGACTCCGAGGGATGATGGGAGTCCGGCGCAGAGAGCTCGGCCGCAGGATCGCTCCCGTGGCGGTCGGGATCGCCGTCGGCGCGCTTGCGGGCGTCGCGCTGGAGCTCGCCGTTCCGGAGCCGTCACGTGCGCCGGCCGTCCGTGCGCCTGCGCTGTCGCCGCCGGATCCGGCCCTAACGCGCGCGCTGGTCCAGCTCGACCAGGCTCGGGTCCGCGATCGGGCCGCCCTGCGCCGTGCCCGCACGCCGGGCGAGCAGGCGAAGCTGGCCGATCGGCTCGCCGACGAGCACCTTGCGGCGCTGACGGCGGTGCGAGGGCACGATGCCGCGCCGCTCGAGGACGCGCTCGCCGCCGCACGGCAGGCCTACGAGTCGCTGCACGAGGCGGCCACCGCCGGCTCGGCCGCGCGCTACGGGGCCGCGCGGCAGGCGGTGCAGGCTGCGGAGACGCGGCTGACGAGCGCCGTCGACGACGCGTTACGACCGCAGGGCGATCGCCTCGCAGCGCCCGCAGCCGTCTCGCGCGCGGATGAGCCGCGGTTCTCCAGTCTGGTCGGCTGGGCGATGATCGTCGCGGCCCTGGGCGCTGGAGTTGTCGTCGGGCTCGGGAAGCCGGGGCGCCGGCTGCCCGCCCCGCCTGCGACCGCGTCATAGTGCCTCGGCACACGCGCGAACCAGGGAGGTTCCATGAACTTCAAGAGCTTGCAGCGCCAGGCGAAGCAGCTGATCGACAAGCGCGGCGGCACCGACAGCCTCAAGGAGGACGCCGAGGAGCTCAAGAACATCGCCAAGGGCCCCGGCACCGTCGGCGACAAGGCCAAGCGAGCCGGTGAGGCCCTGAAGCACCCGGGTGCCAAGCGCCCCGCGGATGAGCCCGCGCCGCCGGTGCGGACCGCCGAGCCGAAGGCCGATCCTCCGGGCGGCGCCTAGCCGCGATGGCCGAGATCCCCACGAGCGTGGAGGCGTCAGGGAGGGCCTACATCGATCTCGCGGCCGGCTCGGGCGGGGAGATCCGGGACTCCGTCGAGCTGGCCGAGATCGAGGACGCCGAGCGCGTTCCGGCGCTCGGCTCGCTCGTCCTCCACTTCGACCACTACGGGCGACTCGCGGCGGTCGAGGTGACCGATTCGGCCGCGTCGGTGCTGCCACCCGCGCTGCTCGAGGCCGCCGACAAGACATAGCCCCCGCGTGTACGGCCTGCCGTACCTGCAGGGGGGTCAGGCCGACCCGCGACTCACTGGCTAGCCCCGTATTGCGGCCGGCCGCCGGCTGGCATCTTGTGTCACGTAGCCGAACCTGTCGTCCGTACTGAACGGAGAGGACCATGACCAAGACGATGCGCCGCTTCCGCAGTGCCGTCGCCGGCCTCGCCGCCGAGGACCGCCCCAGCTTCAAGCGGGTCGACGCCTCCCCGGCGAAGTACGACGACGGGTCCTGGCTCGAGCCCCGGCGCTGAGCCCACCACGTGGGGCGCGGGCGATGCCCGCGCCCCGATCAGTTCACCTCGACGACGCGCGCGGCGTCGAACGCATCCACAGGTTGGTGCGGATAGCCGCGCGGATTGCTGAGCACGCGCGTCCCGTTGACCTCGAAGTCGGCCGCCCGGTGCGTATGGCCGTAGATCCAGAGCGCCGCGCGGTCGGCGGTCATCAGCTCGCTCAGGTCACTCGCGAACGCGCCGACGAGCGCCCGCGCGACAGGCGCGGAGGGGCGCACCCGGACCAGCGGCGCATGGTGCGTGATCACGACCGTCGGGCCGTCGTGCGGAGTCGCGAGGCGCTCCGCGAGCCAGTCGCGACTCGCCAGGTGCAGGTCGCGCGTGTCCTGCGGGCGCAACGCGCGCCCATCCTCGCTCCACGCGATCAGCCCGTAGTCGTTGAGCAGACGGCCGCCGACCGCCATCGAGCGCTCGAGCTCATCGGCGCCCGCGGCCATGAAGTCGCTCCACAGCGTGCAGCCGAGGAAGCGCACGCCGTCCAGCACCACCTCGTCGTTCTCGAGCACGTGCACGTCGCTGCCGGCTGCCGCTGCCTTCAGCTCGCCGGTGAGCGCGGGCAGTGCGTGGCGGTAGTACTCGTGGTTCCCGGCGACGAACAGCACGGGGCGCCCGCCGGACCAGCGGCGTGCCAGCTCGACGCCCTCGGTCCCCAGCGCGATGTCGCCGGCGAGCACGACCGCGTCCACGTCGACCGGCGGGGGCTCGAACGCGGCGAACTCGACGTGCAGGTCGCTGAGCACGTGCAGGCGCAAGGCCACGAGGCTACGACCATGCGGCCGACGCCGGGCGGGGCGTCGCGCCTATCCTCGGGCCCGTGATGTCCCGGTTCGCGCGCTGGTTCGACGCGCGCCCGGTAGCGGCCGATGCCTGTCTGGCGGGCTTGTTGCTCGTGGCGTTCGTCCTGCCCAGCGACCTCGCAGAGCAGACCGACAAGCTCGTCGGCCTGGCGTTCTCGGTCGCCCTGCTGGCGTGTGTCCCGTTCCGCCGGCGCGCGCCGGTGGTCGTCTTCGTCCTGGTCAGCATCCTGTGCCTCGCGCAGTTCGCGGTGCTGGACCGGATCGTGGCCGGGGACGTCGTCGCGCTGATCGCGCTGTACACGCTGGTCGCGTACGGGCCCAGCGCTCGGCTCGGTGCCATCGGGACGGCGTGCGCGGTCGTGGGCGCGCTGCTGGCTGCCGCGCGCTGGGAGACCTCGGGCAACGAGGTGTCGCGGCCGGAGGTCGCCGCGACGACGGTGGTCTCCACGCTGCTGGCTGCGACGCTCGGCGCGTGGCGTCGCTCGCGCCGTGCCGAGATGAACGCGCTGCGGGAGCGCAACCGGCTGCTCGCGCACGAACGCGATCAGCAGGCCGCGGTCGGGGCCGCGATCGAGCGCGCCCGGATCGCCCGCGAGCTGCATGACGTCGTCGCCCACTCGCTGTCGGTGATGGTCGTGCAGGCCGACGGCGCCGCGGCGGGCGCCGAGCAGCGACCGGCGGCGGCCGCCGCCGCGCTGCGCACGATCGGCGACACCGGACGCGACGCCCTCGGGCAGATGCGCCGCCTGCTCGGCGTCCTCCGGGCGGAGGACTCCGACGATGCGCTCGCACCGCAGCCCGGGACCGCGCAGCTCGACACGCTGGTCACACACGTCGTGCGTGCCGGCGTGCCCGCCCGCCTGTCGGTGGAAGGCGTCCCGCGGCCGGTCGCCGGCACGATCGACGTCACGCTCTACCGCCTGGCGCAGGAGGCGCTGACCAACGTGCTCAAGCACGCCGGGGCGGTGTCGCGAGTCGACGTCGTGCTGCGCTACGCCGATGCCGCGATCGAACTGCTCGTGCGCGACGACGGCCGCGGCGGGCACGCGACGAGCGACGACCAGGGCCACGGCCTGGTGGGGATGCGCGAGCGCGTCGACCTGCAGCACGGCGTCCTCACGGTCGGACCGACGGACGGCGGCGGCTTCGAGGTGCATGCCGTGATTCCCACCGACGGGGTCCCGGTGCCGGCGTGAGCGCGCGCATCTTCCTCGTCGACGATCAGGCGCTCGTGCGTGCGGGCTTCCGGATGCTGATCGAGTCCCAGCCCGACATGGAGGTCGTCGGCGAGGCCGACGACGGGCGCACGGCGCTGGAGGCCCTGGCCGTCACGCGCGCCGACCTGGTGTTGATGGACATCCGGATGCCGCACCTCGACGGTGTGCAGGCGACCGAGCGCTTGAACGCCGACTCCCGCGAGGATCGCCCTCCGCCGAAGGTCATCGTGCTCACCACGTTCGACCTCGACGAGTACGTGTTCGCCGCCATCCGAGCCGGCGCCAGCGGCTTCCTGCTCAAGGACTCCCGCCCGGAGGAGCTGCTGAGCGCCATCCGCACGGTGCTCAGCGGCGATGCCGTCGTCGCCCCGAGCGCGACCCGCCGCCTGCTCGACCACGTCGCCGGCGGTCTGCCGATCGGCACCGGAGAAGACCCGCGGATCGAGTTGCTCACGCCGCGTGAGCGCGAGGTGCTGCTCGAAGTCGCGCGCGGGCGCTCGAATGCCGAGATCGCCGCCGAGCTGTTCCTGGCCGAGGCCACGGTCAAGACGCACGTCGGGCGGCTGCTGGCCAAGCTCGACCAGCGCGACCGCGTCCAGCTCGTCGTCCTCGCGTACGACACCGGGATCGTCCGAGCCGGTCGCTGACGCGCGTCGTAGGTCCGCCTCAGGTCGTAGCCAGATCGCGACCGCAGGCGGATGGAAGCAGACGTGCGGGCGCCCACCATGGCTCGCATGAGCACAGCGACCGCCACAGCCACCTTCCGACGGGACCGCGGCCCCCGTGAGAAGCGCGCCGCGATGCACGCCTTCGCCTGGACCGTGCTCTTCATCGTCTGGCACGGTTACTGGGCGCTCGGCGGCGACTTCGGGTTCGGCGACCAGCAGTCGGCGTTCCCCGACACCACGTCGAGCGTCGCCGGATGGGCCTTCTCGGTCGCGGTCGTCGGCATGTTCGCGGCCGGAGTCGCAATCCCGCTGGCGCTCGCGCGCGGTGCAGGCCCGCGCCGGCTGCTGGTGTGGCTGATGTGGGCGGGCGCCGCAGTGCTCGCGGTCCGCGGCGGCATCGGCCTCGTGGACGACCTGCTCCGCTTCACCGGGGTCCAGGAGACCGGCCTCAGCGGCCTGAGCGACCAGGAGGTGCTGGGCACGTCGCAGCCGTCGGCGTACACCATCTGGTCGACCATCGGCCTGGACTCGTTCTTCGTGGCGGGCGGGCTGCTGTTCGCGCGGGCCGCGCGGCCGGCGTCCCGCCGGCCGCGGAGGCGCCGGCTGAGGCGGCCTTCCCCGGCGGCGGCCGGGTACTTCGCCTTCGCCCTCGCCGTCGCCTACGCCGTCGGCGTGCGCGGCTACCAGGGACTGGGCGGGACCGTTGGCATATCGGGCACGTTCGAGGACCCGGACGCGATGCGTCGCGCCAGCCTGCTCGCGGGCGCCGTCATTCTCCTCGTCGGCGTGGGTGCGCTCGCGCTCGTGCGCCCGTGGGGCCTCCGCCTTCCCCGTTGGCTCGTGATCGTCCCGGCGCTGACGGGCTCGGCGTACGCGATGGCGCACGCGCTGACCGCCTACATCACGAAGCCGCTGCACCTGCTCGGCGTGATCGAGCTCGAGTTCAAGGGCTGGGCCGAGCGCGACGAAGGCGCCCAGTTCCTCTGGGACCTGTTGTTCTACGAGCCGTGGTTCCTCGGGCTGGGTGTCCTGGTCACGGTGGCCACGCTGCACCACCACCGCCGCACCGGCGGCTCCGAGCTCGCCCGGCGCCGGCTCGTGGCGGTCACCGTGGCCGGGACACTGGTCCTCACGGCGCTGGCCTGCGCCATGGTGGGGTGCTGATCAGCCGGGCAGCGTGAAGCGGAACGCGCTGCCGCCGGCGTCGGACTCGACCCAGATGCTCCCGCCGTGGGCCTCGACGATGCGGCGGCACACGGCCAGGCCGATCCCCACGCCGTCGACCTCGTTGTTGGCACGGGAGAACATGTCGAAGATCCGGCCGGCCTGGTCGGAGTCGACTCCGAGTCCGTTGTCACGCATGGTGACGACCCATTCCTGGCTGTCGCGAAGGGCGGAGAGCTCGACTCGCAGGGGCGCCTGGGCGCGGTACTTCACAGCGTTCGCGAGGAGGTTCTGCAGCACGCGTCGCAGCTGCCGGGGGTCGCCGTCGACCTCCGGCAGATCGCCGATCTCGAGCGTCGCCCCGGCGCCCTCGAGGGTCGGGCGCAGATCCTCGGCCACCGCGGCCATCAGCTCGCCGAGCCCGACCCGCTCGGTGCTCAGCTCGCCGGCCCGCGCGTAGACCAGCACGCCGTCGATGAGCTCCTGCGCGCGCTCCGTGCTCGCCCGGAGCTGTCGCAGGACGTCGGCCGAGGGCGGCTCGTCGGCGCGCCGCTCCAGCAGCCTGACGAGAAGCGTGATGCCCGCGATCGGCTCGCTCAGGTCGTGCGCCACGACGTCGGCAAAGCTGCGCAGCTCGGCCTCCATGCGCCGCTGCTCCGTCACATCCGTGAGGAAGTTGACCAACCCATCACCGAGCTTGGCGGAGCGCTGGACGAAGGTGCCGAGCATGTAGCCGTCGCCGAACGGGGTGTCATACGTCACCTCGTGGACCCACGGCTGGCCGAACTCGCACACCCTGATGTAGGCGTCGAACGCACGACTGCCGCGCATTTGGGGCAACGCCTCGAGCAGGGTGTAGCGATCCCTCGTCGTGGCCGGCAGCCGGAAGGCCCGCAGGATCGCCGGGTTCCCGTAGCCGAACGTGAAATCCCCGATCTTCCCGTCCGCGTCCCGGACGGCCCACAGCACACCGACCGCCTCCGGGAAGCCGTCGAGCAGAATGCGGAACTCGGCCGCGCCCTGCGCACCCAGGAGCTCGACAAGCTTCGGATCCTCGCCCCAAGGCTCCGGTTCGGCGACGGCGTCCTGCTCGGTCACGCCCGCAGGATATGGCCTGCGATCAGGGCCCGCCGGCGTGCCGCTCCGTCCAGAGGCTCACCAGGCGTTCGACCTGCTCGCCGGACGCGTCGGCGATCTCCAGGACGTCGCCGTCGATCTCCAGCCGGACGGTTCGAGCTTTCGAGGTGCGACCCAACCAGCCGGCGACTGCCTGCGCGAGCGAGACGAGCGAGCCGGCGGTCGTCGCGATCGTGACGATCATGGTCCCCAACGCCTCGACGTCCACGGCGCGCGCCACGGCCGGAGCGGGGCCGGCCCGCTCGCGGTTCACGGCGTCGACGTCCAGCTGCAGGAGCTCACGGCGGAGCTTGAGAGCGAGATCGTCCAGTTCCTGGGCGTCGGCCTCGCTGTCGGCGGTGATGTCGACCCGGACGTGAGCGCGTTCGACCAATGCCGTTCTCCATTGCGTCGTGGTGGGGGCCCGAGTCTACGTTTCGACGATCGCGTCGAGCCGGTGCGCAGCTTGCCTCGCCGGCGGCGACCTGATCCCATAGACGTCGATGACGGCCGGTTCCGGTGCGAGCGAAGCCGAACGCGTCACGGCCACGCGTGACGCCCTGATCGTCGCGACGTCGCACTACGACGATTCGCGACTGCGCCGGCTGCGTGCACCCGCGAAGGACGCCGAAGAGCTCGCGCGGGTCCTCGAGGATCGCGAGATCGGCGACTTCGCCGTCGACGTCGCCCTCGACGGGACGCATGCAACCGTGAGCCGGGCGTTGTCCCGCTTCTTCCGGAACCGCCGTCGCGACGACACGCTGGTCGTCCATCTCTCGTGCCACGGGATCAAGGACGAAGACGGGCACCTGTACTTCGCGACCCGGGACACCGACGTCGACGACCTGGATGCGACCGCGATCGCGTCGGATTGGTTGCGGCGCCTGATGGACAAGTGCATGTCACGGCGGCTCGTGCTCATGCTCGACTGCTGCTACAGCGGCGCGATCGGTCGCGACCTGCTGGCTCGCGGCGACAGAGGCGTGCACATGAAGGAGCGCTTCGAGGGGCGAGGGCGGGTGGTGATCACCGCATCGGACTCGGTGGAATACGCGTTCGAGGGCGACACGATCGAGGGAGAAGGCCGGCCGTCGCTCTTCAGCGCCGCCGTCGTCGAGGGACTGAGCTCCGGGGCCGCCGACCTCGACGGCGACGGGTGGGTTTCGGTGGCGGAGCTCTACTCGCACGTTCACGACACAGTGCGTGAGGCGACGCCCAACATGAGCCCTCACATGTGGATGCTCGAGCTCGAGGGGGACCTGCTCGTCGCCAGGAGCCCTAGAGGACCACGGGCCGGCGAGCTTCCAGCCGATCTCAGGCAACTGATGGACAGTCCGTACGCTCACGCACGCCGTGCCGCCGTCGACGTGCTCGCCGACCTTCTCGATGGCCACGATCCCCGACACGCGGCGGCAGCGCGGATCGCTCTCGAGGAGTTGACGCAAGATGACAGCCGAAGCGTGGTGGCGGCTGCATCCAGTGCGCTGGGAGGTCGTGACCCTGCTCGCCCGCAGGGGGTCCCCGAGGCGCCGACCGTCCCCGACGCGCCGACCGACCAGCCGCTCGAATGGGAAGCGGGTCGGCTGCGGCGGGTGTGGTGCTTCAGCCACGACGATCTCGTACGCGACGTGGCCTTCAGCCCGGACGGACGGCTCCTCGCGACGGGCAGCGATGACAGGACGGCGCGGCTGTGGCAGCTGGCGACCGGCACCGAGCACGCCCGGCTCACGCACGACGACGGGGTGCGCGCGGTGGCGTTCAGGCCCGATGGCTGCCTGTTCGCGACGGCCGGCAAGGATCACACCGCGAGGCTCTGGGACCCAGAGGGCCGTGTCGAGCTGTCTCGGATCGAACACGACGGTGTAGTCCGTGCTCTTGCCTTCAGTCCCGACGGCGCTCTGCTCGCAACCGCAAGCGACGATGGCACGGCGGTGGTCTGGGACGTGGAAGCTGGGGAGGAGTACGGCCGCGTCACGCACAACGCAGCGGTGTGGACGGTCGCCTTCAGCCCCGCCGGCACCTTGTTGGCAACCGGCGGCGCCGACCTCACGGTTCGCATCCTGACGATCGGCAGCGGAAGCCGACCGCGGGTGCTCGCACACGACGGTGCCGTGTGGGCGCTCGCGTTCAGCCGCGACGGGAGCCTTCTCGCCACCGGCTGCGGCGACAAGACGGGGCGGACCTGGGACCCGCACCGCGGAAAGAAGCTGGCCCGGCTCGAAGGACACGAGAGCGCGCTCCGAGCGGTGGCGTTCAGTCCGGAGGGCACCTCCGTCGTCACCGCGAGCGACGACCACACGGCGCGGATATGGGACCCAAGGACCGGCCGCCCGCAGGCGGAGCTCAGGCACGAGGACGCAGTGCCATCGATCGCACTCGCGCCCGACGGGGCCCTACTGGCGACCGCGAGCCGCGACAAGACAGCCCGCGTATGGGAGCTTGGGCGCTGGGAGCCACGTGGCACGCTGCGACACGAAGCGGCGCTCGAAGCCGTCGCCTTCAGCACGGATGGTGCGCTGCTCGCCACGGCCGCCGCGAGCGATGCGCTCGTCTGGCGGGGCTAGCCCCGGAGGGCGCGGCTGATCCAATGCGCGTATGACAGCTGCGCTTATCGGGATCATCGGTGCGCTCGCCGGCTTGCTCGTCGGCTCGAGCTTCACATTCTGGTCGACGCGGCGCTCGGAGCTGGCAGGCGCGCTGATTGCGGCGACAGTCCTCACCGAGGAGCTGACGGCGCTGCAAGCACGCACCGAAACCGGGATTCCGCGCGACACCGACCGGCTGCGCACGGTGTGGAACGACCACCGCGCAGCGCTCATCCAGCACATCAGGCCCGACGACTTCCAGGCACTGGGTGCGGCCTTCGCGCGCGCGGCGGAGGACGAGGACTCGTCGCCGTCCACGGACGATCTAGTCACACAGATGGACGAGCTCACGAGAGTGTTCTGGGGAGCCCATCAGGCATTCATCCTCACTCCGCTGCTCGACTATCTCCGCGGCAACACGCTGTCGGAGCGACTCAATCGAGTCGTGAGCTCGCCGAGCCGGTGAGCCAACTCGGTCCGCGAGCGCACGCCGAGCTTCCGGTAGATGTGCGTGAGGTGGCCCTCGACCGTCTTCTGCGATACGAACAGCGAGGCTGCGACCTGCTTGGTCTGAAGCCCCTCCGCGACGAGCTCGGCGATGCGCTGCTCGGTCGGGGCCGAAGCTACGTGTGGCAGGCGCTCGCCGAGACGAGGAATACCCCCTGACTTTGCCGCTCGCGCGGGAGCGCGTCGATCAGGGGCGCTGACCGCGCGACTGTGCGGTCCGCGCGAGGAGCGTCCACCGGCGGGTCGCTCGCGACTTGGCGGGCTTGCGCTCCGGCGTGCGGGGCGTGGGGGGCTGTTTCTGCGAGCGCTGCTCAGCAGCGAGGATGACGGCGAGGACTGCTCCGGCGGTGTGGGGATGGGCCATCGGGATCTCCTTATCGGCACGTGGCCATCTCGTGGCCCGGTCTCCGATGAAGACGCCTGGCATCGCGGCATATTCCACGTCGTCCCGTCGTGCGCAGTGGTCCTCGCCGTGGCCCGCCGTTTGGCATCCTTCCTGACTCGGGAGTCGGAGGAGGGAGGCGGTCATGCGGAGGATGCTTGGACTCGCCGCGGCGGCGCTGCTGGCGCTCGGTGCTGCGGCGTGCGGCGACGACGAGGCGGCCGCGCCGGCCGAGGACGGCAAGGAGCTCGAGGGCAAGATCGCCGTCCTCCTGCCGGACACGAAGTCGTCCGATCGCTGGGAGAAGGCCGACCGGCGCTTCTTCGGAGAGGCGTTCAAGGCAGCCGGCCTCTCCGACGACGACTTCCTCATCAGCAACGCGCAGGGCGATCCCGCGACCCAGCGCTCGCAGGCCGAGCAGGCGATCACCGAGGGCGCGAAGGTGATCCTGCTCACCAACCTCGACGCCGGCAGCGCCGCCGCGATCATCAGCGCGTCGAAGGCCCAGGGCGTGACGATGATCGACTACGACCGGCTGACGCTGAAAGGCGACGCGGACTACTACGTCTCCGGCGACGCGACCGAGGCCGGCCGGCTCCAGGGGCAGGGTCTGATCGACGACCTCGAGAAGGCCGGCACCAAGTCGCCGGCGATCGCGATGCTGCACGGCGCGCCGACCGACTCCTTTGCCACCGACCTGTCGACGGGCTACAAGGAGGTGCTGAAGCCCAAGCTCGACTCCGGCGAGTACACGCTCGTGGCCGAGCAGGCGGTGCCGAACTGGGACGGGCAGCAGGCGCTCACGATCTTCGAGCAGATGCTGCAGAAGTCGGGCAACAAGATCGACGGCGTCGTCGCGGCGAACGACACGCTCGCCAACGCCGTGATCTCCGCCCTGCAATCCCGCGACCTCGACTTCGTGCCCATCACCGGGCTCGACGCGACCACCCAGGCGGTGCAGCACATCCTCGCCGGCGAGCAGTCGATGACCGTGTACTTCTCGATCAAGGATCAGGCGACCAAGGCCGCCAATCTCGCGGTCCAGATCGCCCGCGGCGAGAAGCCGACCGGCGTCGAGGAGAGCGTCGACAACGGGACCAAAGAGGTCCCGACGATCTTCCTCGACCCGGTGACGATCCGGAAGGACAACATCGCCGACACGGTGATCGCCGACGACTTCGTCTCGTGGGACGACGTCTGTGTCGGCAAGTACAAGGAGTTCTGCCCGGAGCAGCGCTGATGGGCTTCGAGTACGGGCTCTCGCCGTTCATCGCGTTCCGCGACCGCGAGGCGTGCGAACGCGTGCGGGCGATCCCGCGCGCGCGGCTCGCCGAGCATCCCAACCCCGACTTCCGGATCGCCCTAGTGGACGAGGCGGGCGACTTCTACGCCCGGTTCGCCGCGGACTTCGTCGGACGCGTGCGCAGCGCGCGCGACGAGCGCCGCCCGCTCGTCGCGATCCTGCCGGTCGGCCCGATGCCGCAGTACGAGATCGCCGCGCGCATGATCAACGCGGAGCGGCTGTCACTGCGGCACCTGCACACCTTCAACATGGACGAGTACGCCAACGAGGACGGCGTGACGGCTCCGGTCTCGTGGCCCGGATCGTTCCAGCGGGCGATGTTCGAGGGCTTCTTCCGCCTCGTGGACCCGGAGCTGCGGCCACCCGAGGAGCAGATCCACTTCCCGACGAGCGACGCGATCGGCGACTACAGCGCGCGGATCGAAGCGCTCGGAGGCGCCGACGTCTGTTACGGCGGCATCGGCTGGAGCGGCCACATCGCGTTCTGGGAGCCCCAGCTCGGGGCCGAGTTCGACGGCGATCTGGAGGCCTGGAAGCGTGCCGGCGCGCGCCTCGTCGAGCTGAACCCGATGACCGTGATGCAGAACGCGCTCCACTCGTTCGGCAGCGACTGGTCGTGGGTCCCGCCGAAGGCCAACACGATCGGCCCACGCGAGGTACTCGGCGCGAGGCACCGCAGCTTCTGGCTCGACGGCGACCTCGGGGGCGGCGTGTCGTGGCAGCGCTTCATCGCGAGGCTGGTGGCGCATGGGCCCGTGAGCGAGTTCGTGCCGGGATCGGTGCTGCAGACGGCACGGACCGACTACACGGTGCTCGGGAGCGTGGCGGACGACGTCGCGGTCGACATGAGCTGAGCGACCTCGACCGTGCCAGAGGACATGGTGCGAACGTGCCAGACCGCGTGTCACACGTGGGTCGCACGCTGTGCCAACTCTGTTCCAATCGACCCCAAGCCGGAAACTGCGGTCGCTGAATGGCACGCGTTCTCCGGCCGACCCACTAGCCTCTCTGCGCGTGGAAGGAGAGTATCCCCGGCGCGCTCGCTGGCTCGTGCCGCTGCGGATGCTGCTCGGCGGGCTGATCGTGTTCGTGCTCACGGGCGGTGCGGTCGCGACGGCGGGGCTCCTGCAGGTGAAGGGCATCGCCGATGAGTTCGGCAAGTTCAGCGTCGACGTGCCGTTCACGCCGGGCACCGTCACGCAGGCCGAACCGGGCAAGCCGCAGACGCTCCTGCTCGTCGGCTCCGACCACCGCTACGGCGATCGCGGCAAGGACGCGCGCGCGGACACGCTGATGCTGGTGCGGATCGACCCGCGCCAGCACGCCACGACCGTGCTCTCGATCCCGCGCGACCTGGCGGTCGAGATCCCCGGGCGCGGGCTCGCGAAGATCAACGAGGCCTACACGCTCGGCGGCCTCGACCTCACGACGCGGACGGTCAAGAACCTGCTGAGCACCGACGGCGACGCGTTCCGCGTCAACCACGCGGTGGCCACGACGTTCGGCGGCTTCATCGGGGCGGTCGACGACCTCAAGTGCGTCTACATCGACGTCGACCGGCGCTACTACCACACGAACGCCGGCCTGCCCGTCTCCCAGCACTGGTCGGAGATCGACATCCGCGCCGGCTACCAGCAGCTGTGCGGATCGGACGCGCTCGCGTACGTCCGCTTCCGCCACCTCGACAACGACATCGTGCGCGCCGCCCGCCAGCAGGGCTTCCTGCGCGCCACCAAGGACCAGTTGCGCGAGCAGGGGCTGCTCCGGCTCGGCAGCCTGAAGCGGCTGGTGCGGATCGTCGCCAAGGCGACGGAGACCGACAAGGACCTGCACAGCACGAAGGGTCTCCTGCGGCTCGCCAAGCTGGCCGTCGGCGCGAGCGGCAAGCCGGTGCGGCAGATCCGCTTCCCGGCCACGCTCGTGGCGCCCGGGGACATGTCGCTGATCGGCGCCCAGGCCGCTCTCGGCGCGTACGTGACCGCGAGCCCGTCGGAGATCCGGGGAGCGGTGCGCGAGTTCATGCGCCCGCCCGCGCCACAGAAGGCTGCCCGCACACGCCGGGCACGCGCGCGTCGCACACGCGCGCGGAGAGCCGTCGACCTGCGGGACGCGGCAACGCAGATCGATCCCCTGGTGAAGGCCGCGCCATCGCGCCGGCGCACGCGGATGCCCGTCTACGCGCCGAGCCGGATCACCCCGCGGGCCACCTTGCCCGCCAGTACGCCGGTCGCTCCGAATCCGCGCCGGTACGTGCTCGAGGACCAGGCGGGCCGCCCGCACGCCGCGTACCGCATCGTGATCGTCGAAGACGTCACCGAGGGCCAGTACTACGGCATCCAGGGCACGACGTGGAAGACCCCGCCGATCCTCGCCGGCACCCACGAGACGCGCCGCATCGGCGGCCGCACCTTCTCGCTGTACGCCGACGGCCGCCGGCTGCGGCTGGTGGCGTGGCGGACGGCGAAGGCCGTCTACTGGGTGACGAACACGCTCAGCCTCGACCTCAGCAACGAGGAGATGCTGGAGATCGCGCGCTCGACCCGTCGGGTGAAGACCCGCTGACCGCGCCGCTCAGCGGACGCGGACGCGCTGGGTGACCGTCGAGCGCCGGCCGTCGGCCGTGAAGGTGAGCACGAGGTTGTAACGCCCGCGGGCCATCTGGCCGCGGCGCATGCGGAGCGAGACCTTGCCGCCGCTGTGACGCGTGCCGCGTGCCGCGGCGACGACGTGGTTGCCGCGCTTGAACACGGCGCGCACGCTGGCGTGGGCCGCAGCGGCGAGCTTGACGCTGCAGGTGACGACCACCTTCGCGGCCTTGCCCTTGCCCTTGGCGGGCGTGCAGGTGACGATCGCGTTGCGCCCAGGGGCGCCCTTTGCGCCGGTGGCGCCGGTGGCGCCGGTCTTGCCGGGCGTGCCCGCGGGGCCAGCGGGACCGGCTGCGCCGGTCGGGCCGGTCGGACCGACGACGTTCGGGACGTCGGTGCTCTCGCACTCCGTGCCGGGGTCGTCGATCGCGTCCAGGGTCGCCGTGTCGGCGCCCGCGCCGCAGCGCACGACGTCGGACTGGCCGTCGCGCAGCCACACGATGTCGGTGCCGGCGCCGCCGCGCACGATGTCGACGCCGGTGCCGCCGCGCAGGTCGTCGTTGCCGTCGCCGCCGTCGATGTCGTCGTCGCCCTGGGCGCCGTCGAGCGTGTCGTGGCCAGGTCCGCCGCTGAGCATGTTGGTGCCGAGCGCGCCCGTCAGCACGTCGTTCCCGCTGCCGCCCGCCAGGCCTTCCACGTCGGTCTCGACCAAGTCGTACTCGCCCGCCTCGCCGTCGTCGGCCCAGCCGTCCGGATCGGCGATGACCGCGGCCGACCGTGACGAGTAGTCGGCGGTATCGGTTCCGCTGCCTCCGACGAACAAGTCGCCGCCGAGGCCGCCGTCGAGGATGTCGTTGCCGGTGCCGCCGCTGAGCACGTTCCCGGCCGCAGAGCCTGCGAGGCGATCGTTGCCCGCGCCGCCGGTGAGGTTCTCGACGTCGATGTCGATCCTGTCGTTCTCGTTCAGCTCGCCGTCGTCGGCCAGGCCGTCGAGGTCGAGGGTTACGGGAGCGGTCCGCGCGCTGTAGGTGACGGTGTCGGTGCCTGGGCCGCCGAGCAGCTGGTCGCCGGCGCCCTTGCCCGGATCCATGAGGTCGTCGCCCGCGCCGCCCTCGAGCGTGTTGACGCCGTTGTTGCCGGTGAGGGTGTCGTCGCCGCCGCCGCCGAGCAGCCGCTCGACGTCGGGCTTGACGTTGTCGACCTCGACGGTCTCGCCGTCGTTGGCCGAGCCATCAAGGCTCGCTGTGACCGACGCGGTCCGGGCGCTGTAGTCAGCGCTGTCGAAGCCCGCGCCACCGTTGTGGGTGTCGCCGCCTGCGCCGCCCTCGAGCGTGTCGTCGCCGTCGTCGCCGTTCATCGTGTCGGCGGCCGCGCCGCCCTCGAGCAGGTCGTTGCCGGCCTCGCCCCACAGCACGTCGATGCCGCCTTCGCCGCGCAGCGTGTCAGCGCCGGCGCCACCGAAGAGGGTCTCGGCGAGGACGCTGCCGGAAAGGTCGTCGTCGCCGGAGCCGCCGATCACGGTCTCGACGTCGGCCTTGACGGTGTCGAGCTCGCCGGGCGTCCCGTCGTTCGCGGCGCCGTCGATCGTCACCACGACCGCCGCGCCGCGGCTGGCGTAGGTCACTGTGTCGAAGGTGCTCGAGGCGGTGCCGCCTGCGAGTATGTCGGCGCCCGCGCCGCCGTCGAGCACGTCACTGCCAGCCTCGCCGTCGAGCGAATCATCGCCGTCGCCGCCGATGAGCACGTTGGCCGGCGTGCCGCCGAGCAGCACGTCGTTGCCGGACCCGCCGGTCACGTTCTCGACGTCGACCTTGACGTTGTCGAGCTCGCCCGGCTCCCCGTCGTTGGCGGTGGTCTCGATGCTCACCGTTACGCCGGATGCGCGCGCGGAGTAGTCGGCGAGATCGGTGCCGGTGCCGCCGTTGAAGGCGTCGGCGCCCGTGCCACCCACCAGCACGTCGTCGCCCGTGTCGCCGTTGAGCGTGTCGTTCAGCGCGCCGCCGTCGAGCCGATCCGCGTCCGCGCCGCCGTTCAAAGTGTCGTTGGCGCTGCCGCCGGTGAGCACGTCGTCGCCGGCGCCGCCGATGATCGTCGCGGTCACGGTGCCGGGGCCGACCGTGATCGTGTCGGCGCGGTCGCGGCCGTCGAGGCTCAGCAGCGTGAGGCCGGCGGACGGGCACGTAACGTCGGGCCCCGCCTGCGTGCAGTTGAGGCCGGCCGTGAGCGTCGCGCCGGTATCCACCAGCGTGTACAGGCCGGGGGAGAAGGAGACGGTCAGGTTGTTGGCCTCGTCGTCACCGGCGGCGAACGAGAGGGTGGTGCCGGCAACCGACACGACGCCGGCCTGCGCGGCGGCAGGAGCCACGACGAGCAGGGAAAGGGCAAGGATGATCGGTCGCCAGATGCGCATGAGCACCCATCGGCGGCCGGACCTAAACCCTCAATGGACGTCTGTTCGATCTTCGCGATATATACGTCAAGCGTCCAGTTCAGCGTGGCGGGCGCCACGGCTCACGCGGCCGGCGCTCCGGCGGCTTCCAGCCCGTGGCGGTCATCCGCAGTGCCGACATCGCCCGCTGTTTGAGCCCCCACGGCAGCCTCCGGTACAGCGGTACGAACAGGTGGCGCCACAGCATGCCGCTCCGCTCGCGGTACGGCTTGGACGTCCCTGGCAGCCCGGCTCCGAGCCGGCGCACCGAGTCCAGCATCAGGTAGTGCTCGGAGCGGTCCCGCAGCCGCCGCTTCATGCGATCGAGCGCCGTCACTTCCGCAGCTCCGCGAGGCCGTTCTGGGCCGCGATCGCCATCGGCTCGAAGAGCGCCCCGATCGGCGGCGAGTAGATGTTCTCCATCCACGCGATGTCCTCGAGCGTGGCGCCGCGCTTGGCCGCGAACGCGAGGAAGTCCGCGCGCTCCTTGACACCCTCGCCGCCGTGGATCTGGCCGCCGATCAGGCGCAGCGTGTCCGGCTCGGCGAGCAGCTTGACGTGCGTGCGCGTGGCGCCCGGGTAGTAGCGGGCGCGCGAGACGCCGACGCCCTTGGCCAGCACGTACGGCACGCCCATCGCCGTCGCGAGCGTCTCGCCGAGCGAGAAGCCGCCGATCGTGTAGTCGCCGGCGACCATGCCCCACGGCACCCACACCGGGTCGTAGACGAGGTCGCGGCCGGCGGCGTTGAACGCCGCCGTGCGCCCTTGCGCGTACGCGTGCGAACCGGTCAGCCCGCGGATCGGGATCATCGAGAGGCCGTGCGGGACCTCGACGACGTCGCCGGCCGCCCACACGTCCGGCTTGGACGTGCTCATGCGCTCGTCGACGACGATCCCGCCGGTCGTGCCCGTCTTGATCCCGGCCGCCTCGGCGAGCGCGCTGTTCGGCTCCTTGTGCAGGCAGACGATCACGGCGTCGCACTCGAGCTCGCCGGCCGACGTCTGGACCGCGCGGACGCGGCCGTCGACGCCGTCGAAGCCTTCGATCTTGGTGCCCAGCCGCATCGTGACGCCGCGCTTGGCGAGCGACTCGTGGACCGGCTCGGCGACGTCGGGGTCGAGCACCTCCGAGAGCACCCACGGGCCTTCGTCGACGAAGTCGACCTGCAGGCCGCGATGGCCGAGGTTGCCCGCCATCTCGACGCCCAGCGGCGTCGCGCCCATCACGCACACGCGCTTCATGCCGTCGAGCTCCTCGTCGAACAGCATCGCCGCACGGATGTCCTTGACGTAGTGGAGGCCGTCGAGGTTCGACCCCGGGACGTCGGGCTTCTCCCAGTTGAAGCCGGTGCCGATCACGAGCTTGTCGAAGCCCTCGTGCGTGTTGCGGGCGGTGATCGTGCCGCGGTCGAGGTCGATGTCGGTGACCGTCGTCTCCATCCGCATGTCGAGGCCGTCCTCGATGTAGCGCTCGACGGTCGACAGGAACAGGTTCTCGAACTTCTCGATCTCGCGGCCGTGCACGAACGGGATCCCGCACGGCGAGTAGGCGATGTCCGGGAACTCGGTGAACAGCGTCACCGTCATTTCGGGCTTGAGGCGGTTCGCGATCGTGGCCGCGGCCGTTCCGGCGCCGCCGCCGCCGATCACGATCAGGCGCTCGCTCATGGGACCTCCGTGGATCGATACTCGAGGATCGGCGATTGGGCCAGCGTGTTCGACACCCAGCACACGCGGCGGGCGCGCTCGACGAGCTGCGCCAGTTCCTGTTCGGGCACGTCGGCCGCCGTCGTGACGACGATCCGCTCGTAGCGCAGCTCGCGGCCCGCGCGCTCGGCGCGAGCGTCGACGTGCAGGTCGGCGAGCGCGACGCCGTCGCGCCGCGCGACGTGGGCGACCGCCAGGCAGAAGCAGCTCGCGATCGCGGCGCACAGCGCCTCGGTCGGCATCATGCCGCGGTCCTCGCCGCCGGACGCGACCGGCTCGTCGATCGTGAGCCCGTGGCCGCGCGCCTGCACGGCGGCCACGTAGCCGCCCTCCCAGGTCGCGGACACCTCGAGCGCCTCCATCAGGCCGCGCTCGCCTCCGACAGCCGGAAGGCCGAGTACGCCCGCTCGTGCGTCGCCGCCGAGGCGTCCCAGGTGTACGCGTCGGCGACGCGCCGGCCGCCCGCGCGCAGCCGCTCGCGCAGCGCCGGCTCGCGCGCGACGCGCGCCAGCGCCGCCGCCAGCGCGTCGCCGTCGCCGGTCGGCGCCAGCAGGGCACTCTCGCCGTCGGCCAGGAACCCGCGGAACACGTCGAGGTCGGAGGCGACGACCGGCAGCTCGGCGGCGAGCGCCTCGAGGGCGGCGAGCCCGAATCCCTCCTTGACCGAGGGGAACGCGAACACGTCCGCGGCGCGGAACAGCGACTCGATCGCCTCCGGCGCCTGCGGGCCGAGGACCCGCACGTGCTCGCCGACGCCGAGCGCGGCGACGCGCGCGTCGAACTGCTCGCGCTCGTGCCGGTAGTCGAACAGCGTCGTCCCGCCGGCGATCACAAGCAGCGGGTCGAGCCGCGGGGCGGCGGCGCGTAGCGCGGCGAAGCCTTCGAGCAGCGTGAGCGAGCCCTTGCGCGGCTCGATCCCGCCGACCGTCAGCACCACGCAGCGGTCCCCGGCTCCCACCGCGGCGCGTGCGCCGGACCGCTCGGCCGCGTCGCGCGGCGGGCGGAAGCGCCGCGTGTCGACGCCGTTGGAGACCAGCTCGGCGCGCACGCCGAAGTCGCGCGCCAGGCGCTCGACCCATGGCTGCGAGACGCAGAGGACGTAGTCGGGCTCGGCGATCGAGCGGTGCTGGCACTCGACCAGCGACGGCGAGGTGAAGTCGTCGACGTGGTGCACGGTGCGGATCACCTGCTCGACGACGCCCTGCGCCCGCAGCTCGAGCGCGGCGTTGGCCGACAGGCAGTCCTGGGCATGCACCACCTCGTAGCCGCCCGCGCCGAGGATCGGTCGCAGGCCGTCGGCGTAGGCCGTCAGCATCGCCTCGATGCGCTCGTCGAACGGCGCGTCGACCGGCGTGTGGCGAACGACGTGCAGCGGCACCGTCGTGGGCCGGAACAGCGTCTCGCCGGGCCGCGCGAGCGCCGCCAGCTCGACCGCGTGCCCGCGGCGCGCGAGCGCCTCGGAGACCTCGACGGCGTGGACGACCCCGCCGCGCGGCTTCACCGAGTAGGTGAGCATGGCGATCCTCACGCCAGCACCCGTTCCGCGACCCGTGCGGCAGCGGCGTTCGTCGGCGCCACCACGACGCCGGCGTCACGCAGCGTCGCCTCCTGGCGGCGCGAGTCCTGCGGGTCCTCCGGCGTGCCGCAGACATGCGCGATCACCGGTCGGCCCGCGGCGAGCTCGGCGAGCGTCTCGGCGAGCCCGCCGGCCGGGTCGGGGTGCGACCCGTGGCCGATCACCACGTCGAGCAGCACGCAGCCGGCCTTCGGGCCCTCCTCGCGCAGCAGCTTCAGGCGGACCTCGAGGTCGACCATCGGATGCGGCCGGCCCTGGGTGTACTCCTCCTCGCCGAGGTCGAGGATGCGGTGGCCGGGCCCGAGGATCGTCTCCGCCTCGTGGGCGAGCGATCCGCCGGAGAAGAGCCCGAGCAGGTCGCCGCCTGAGGCGGGCACGTCGAGGTCGTCGCCGGTCGGCGGCGCACCGCCCGCGGCGGCGAAGGCGCCGGCGTCGAGCGTCGGGTGGATCTCGAACGGCGCCGCGGCGCCGTCCCAGCCGACGAACGCCGCCACCACCCGCTTGCCACGCACGTCGACGTCGCCGAGCGCCTGGACGACCTCGGGCGCGGGCGGCTTCGAGACGAGCAGCAGCGTCTCCGTCTCGTCGTCGGCGGCGAGCAGCTCCATTGCCTGGCGGAACATGATCCCGCCGACCTCCGCGGACAGGTCGCGCCCGCCGACGCCGACGATCTGCGACACCCCGACGCCGGCGCCGTGGAGCAGCACCGCCGCCTCCTGGGCGCCCGTGCCGGCCGCGGCGACGATCCCGACCGGGCCGCGCCGCACGACGTTGGCGAACCCGAGCCCGACGCCGCCGAGCATCGCCGTGCCGCAGCCCGGACCCATCACGAGCAGGCCATGGTCGGCGCCGCGGCGCTTGAGCTCGACCTCGTCGGCGGCCGACACGTGGTCGGAGAACAGGAACACGTGCATGCCGCTCGGTCAGCGCGCGGTGGGCCTCGAGCACGGCGTACTCGCCAGGCACCGAGATCAGCGCCACGCCGTCGCCGCCGAGCCCGCGCGCGGCGGCGGGAAGCGAGCGCGGCAGCGCCGCCGGGCGCTCCGCGGCGTCGCCGCCGGAGGCCGCGAGGTCCGCCTCGGCGCCGTCGAGCGCCGCGTCGGGCGCGTCGCCGTCCGCGTCGACGGCGATCACGACGTCGCCGGGAGCGGCGTCCGCCTTCGCGCCGAGCGCGGCGAGCGCCTCGAGGTTCGCGGGGGTGCCCATCAGGACCTCACACGCACGCACCTCCTCGAGCCCGCGCACGTGCTGCGCCACCTTCATCAGCCGCACGCTGTCGACGTACCGGTTCCGGACCACGCGCACGGCCCAGCTCACGCCGGCACCACGCTGTCGCCGGGGAGGATCCACGTCCCGTCCTCGCCGTCGACCGCGGCGGCGAGCCGGCCGGCCGTGGTGATCACGGCACGTCCGGGGCCGGCCTCGACGAAGTGGCCCGCGGCCTCGATCTTCGGGCCCATGCTCCCGGCCGGGAACTCGCCGTCCTCGATTCCCTGCAGCGCGTCGGCGACGGTCATCCACGCCAGCTCGCGCTCCCAGCGCGTGCCGAAATCGACGGCCACGCGCGGCACGCCGGTGAGCAGGACGAGCAGGTCGGCGCCGATCGCCAGCGCCAGCTCGGCCGTGCAGCGGTCCTTGTCGACGACGCCCGGCACGCCCGCGAGCGACGGCGACACGGGGATCCCGCCGCCGCCGCCGGCGATCACCACGGCGCCGCGGTCGAGCAGCGCCTCGACGTGCTCCGTGCCGAGCACGCGCTGCGGGCGCGGGCTCGCCACGACGCGGCGCCAGCCGCGGCCGGCGTCGTCCGCCACCGCCCAGCCGCGCTCAACAGCCAGACGGCGCGCCTGTGCGCCGTCGTAGAACGGGCCGACCGGCTTCGTCGGCGACGCGAACGCCTCGTCGGTGGGACTGACGACCACGCGCGTGAGCAGCGCGGCGGTGGGGATCGCGGGATCGGTCTCGGCGATCGCGGTCTCGAGCAGGTAGCCGATCTGGCCCTGGGTCATCGCGGTCAGCACGTCGAGCGGCAGGCCCGGGACCTCGCGCTCGCCGAGGCCCTGCTGGAGCATCAGCGCGCCCACCTGCGGCCCGTTGCCGTGCGTGAGCACGAGCTCGTGCCCCGCCGCCCGCAGCACGACCAGCTCCTCGGCGATCGTGCGGGCGTTGTCGAGCTGCTGCTCCCAGGTGCCCTCCTCGCCGGCCCGGATCAGGGCGTTCCCGCCGATGGCCACCGCGATCCGCATGGCGGTCTACGACGCTCGCACCACGAGCCACACGACCCGCGCGGGCTCGTCGCTGGGGTTGCGCCACGAGTGCGGCCGCCGCGCCCGGAAGTGGATCGAGTCGCCGCCGGCGAGCTCGTGGTGGTCGCCGTCGATGTCGAACGCCATCCGGCCCTCGAGCACGATCACCAGCTCCTCTCCCGGGTGGTTCATCGGCGTCGGCCCGCTGTCGGCGCGCGGCTCGACGAGCGCCTCGGCGCCGGCCATCGCAAACCCGCCGTAGCGGCCCGAGAGGTTGCGTAGGTCCAGGCCCTGCTTGGACGTGAAGACGCGCGCCCGCTCGTCGCCCCGCACGACGTTGACGTCGGGCGTCACCGGCTCGTCGACGAAGTAGGCGACGCTCTTGCCGAGCGCCGCCGCGATCTTCATCAGGCTCGCGATCGTCGGCGTCATGCCGCTCTTCTCGATCTTGTGCACCGCAGCGGGGGAGAGCCCCGAGCGCTGCGCGAGCTGCGCCAGCGACCAGCCGCGCGCGCTGCGCTCCCGCGCGACCTTGGCCCCCATCTCCGAGACCGTGCGCTCGATGTGCGGGAGGGCGGTGGGGACGTTCATGTTTCCGATGGTATACGCGGCCCAACCGCTCTGTAAAGCCGCGCTTGACGAATTGCAGGGCCGGTGCATAGAGTGATATTCACGATCCGATACGCCGGGTGACGAGGGAAGGGGCAGCTGTGGCGAAGTCCGAGACGATCCAGCTTCCGGAGAAGGGCACCGAGCTCTTCGATACGGCGGAGAAGGTCTTCCCCGACGTGCAGGCCGAGCCGGGTGAGACGGCCTACACGTTCATGCACACGGTGCCCTACGAGGGGTCAGTCGGGCTCGTCAATCTGCTCACGACGACGCGCGTGCAGCGCAAGGGCTTCAAGACCCACCTGATCCTCTACGGGCCCGGCGTGCTGATGGCGTCCGGCACCCGCGGCTTCCCGAACGTCGGCGACGAGGCGTTCCCGGGCCACATGGCGATCAACAACCAGCTGCGCGACCTTCATGGACGAGGGCGGCACGGTCTACGCCTGCCGGTTCGCGTCCGGTGCGCTGTACGGCTTCCCGGAGAACCTGCTGATGGAGGGCGTCACGCCCTTCCACCCGCTCGACGTGCTCGACTCGGCGCTGACCGCGTGGCGCGAGCGCGCCTTCCAGCTGAACACCTGGACCGTCTGACCGCATGCTGGTGCTGGACCGCGAGGCCGCGATCGCCGCGTGGCGACGCGCCGAGGCGCGCGTCTACCCGTCCGTGATGGTCAACGCCGAGCTCTACCAGGAGTACATCGGGGTCGTCCGCTCGGTCGCCGAGCTGCTGGGCGACGTCCAGACGGAGGACGAGCTCGTCGCCGCCTGGGGTGAGCGGCGCGAGCTCGTGCGGGAGGCGATCTCGCGGTCCGCGCCGCCGATGCTCGGGCTGATGGACCTCGAGGCGGTCCGCGACGCGGCGTTCTGCCACCGCCATCGCGAGATCACGCGCGAGCACGGCAAGGCGATCGCGCGCGAGCGGCTCGAGCGCGCGCGCCGCGAGCGGGCGGAGTGGGTCGTGCTGTTCGACGACGTCACGCCGCTCGGCTCGCACCGGCTGGAGATGCACGTCGCGAGCGGCCGCGCGCTGCACGCCTCGTCCGAGCTCCCGCTCGACGCGCGGCGGCCGACGTTCAAGCTCGAGGTCGTGCAGCTCGACCCGGCCGACGGCGCCTGGCTGCTCGACAAGCCGCCGCTGATGCCGGCGCAGACGTTCGACACCCGCGAGGAATGGGAGGCGCGCATCACCGCGGCGCGCAGCCTGTTCGGAAGGGCCTGACATGGCCACGCACCCGAAGAAGATCATCGACGCCCACTGCCACATCGGCGAGATCCCGCCGTGGAAGTACTACGACCTCGAGCACCCGGTCAAGCCGACGGTCTACGACTACCCGACGACCAAGGAGTTCGTCAAGAACCACATGGACCACTTCAAGGTCGAGCGGGCGCTCGCGATCTCCAACTACGGCGTGCCGATCCACGAGCTGTCGTTCGACCTCAACGACGTCGTGATGGACGCCGCGACGACGAACGACCGCATCCTCGCGGCGATCTGGGTGTCGTTCCTGCCGCGCAACGCCGAGCTCACGCGCAAGGCGCTGAAGCTCGCGAGCGAGTCGCGCGTCGTCGCCCTCAAGACAACGTTCCTGCTGGGCGGCAACCCGGACCCGAACCAATGGGACGAGGAGACGCGGGCGCTCGCGGACGAGAGCTTCGACGTGTGCGAGAAGCACGACCTGATGTTCCACTTCCACACCAGCCCCGGCGGCAGCTCGGACATCAACAACTTCATCCCGCTCGTCGAGACCTACGGCAAGCGCTGCAAGATCTACCTCGTCCACTTCGGCGGCGGCGTCTCCGGCCACATCAAGCTCGTCCCGAAGTTCCTGCAGTGGGTGCAGGACGGCTACAAGGTCTACACCGACACCTCGTGGGCGGTCGGGTTCGGCGCGCGCTGGCTGCTGACCGAGATCGAGCGGACGGGCGTCGGCGGCGACCGCGTGTTCTTCGGCTCCGACGAGCCGTGGTCGGACTTCGACAGCGAGTACTGGAAACTGAACGGCGTGCGCGACATCTCGCAGGAGCTCAAGGACCGGGTGTTCTGGCAGAACTACGAGGAGGCCTTCGGGACGCATGCTTGAGCTGGACGACAGGCGCCTGCTCGTCGAGCTGCAGTCGCTCGGGGTCCGCGTCGTCGACGAGGACAGCGGCGCGCTGCCGGTCCGTCGCGGCGGCGCGGGGCCGTCCGACGCGCTGTTCCTGTGGGTGCGCGGGCTGCCGCTGACCGTGCCCGCGCACGCGAGCTTCGTCGAGTCGTCGCCGTACACCCTGCGCAGGGACGGCCGCAAGGCGACCCTCTACCGCGGCGACGAGCTGGTCGGCCCGGTGACGGTCCCGCGACGGCCGAAGATCTACGACATGGAGACGGCGGACGGCGTCCCGTACTGGAAGATCGCGCTGCTGCACCTGGACTCGATCGCCTCGACCGTCGTGCAGAAGTGCATCTACTGGGACACGCCCGAGCAGTGCGGCTTCTGCGGCATCGAGCTGACGCGCGGGGAGCAGACGATCCCGGTGAAGACGCCGGCCCAGCTGGCGGAGGTTTGCACCGCCGCGCGCGACCTCGACCACGCGGTCGACGTGACGCTCACCACGGGATCGCTCAACCGCCGTGACCGCGGCGCGATCTACATCAGCCGCTGCGCCGCCGCGATCAAGGAGGCGTGCGGACTCCCGATCCAGGTCCAGTTCGAGCCGCCGGACGACCTGCGCGTGCTCGAGGAGGTCCGGCGCGCCGGCGTCGACGCGGTCGGCATCCACTCCGAGACGTTCGACCCCGAGGTGCTCGCCCGCGTGGCGCCCGGCAAGGCCCAGTGCGGCATCGAGGGCTACTTCGAATGCTGGGAGCGCGCGGTCGAGGTGTTCGGCCGCGGCAGCGTCACGACCTACGTGCTGCTCGGGATGGGGGAGAAGCCGGAGCTGATCATCGAGGGCTGCCGGCGGGCCGTCGAGATGGGCGTGTACCCGTTCGTGGTCCCGCTGCGGCCCGTGCCCGGCACGCTGATGGCCGACTCGCCGGCGCCCGACCCCGACTACGTCGGCCGGATCTACGGCGAGGTGTCGGCGATGATCGCCGACGCCGGCCTCGATCACCTCGACGCCAAGGCCGGCTGCGCGCGCTGCCAGGCGTGCTCGGGGCTGTCGGCGTGGGAGCGCTTGAACAAGCGGGAGGGGTCACGCGATGGGGACGATCTCCTCGTCGGGTCCCGTCACTAGCGCGACCGCGCTCTGCCGGCTGGCCGAGGACGCCTCCGAGCTGGCCGCGCACTTCTACGTCCGCCGGCGCGTGTTCGTCGACCTCCAGGGCCTGTTCGAGGGCACCGACCGCGATCTGCGCGACACGTGGGCGGACACCCTGCACGTCGTCGGAGTGGCCGCCGACAACGTGGTCGCCGGCGCGGTCCGCCTGTACCCGCTCGACGACGCCGGGCTGTGGCAGGGCGACCGGCTCGCGGTGCTGCCGGAGGCGCGCGTGCGCCAGCTCGGCGCGATGCTCGTGCGCTTCGCCGTCGCGACGGCGGGCGAGCGCGGCGGGCACACGATGGTCGCCAGGATCCAGCTGCCGAACGTGCACTTCTTCGAGCAGCTCGGCTGGAGCACGGACGGCCCGCCCGCGCCCTACCACGGCGTCATGCACCAGCCGATGGCGATCCCGTTAGCGGCGCAATCCCCGTGAGGGGCGTGCTGGCGAGGTCCCATACCGGTGCTGTGCGCCCCTCGGCGGCGAGTCGCAGCACGCGCGTGTCGTCGAAGCCGCCGCACGGCGCGCAGGTCAGCCCGCGGCGCTCGAACACCGCGCACGCTGCCTCCACGCGCTCCGCGCGCGCGGCCAGCAGGAAGCCGAAGCTCGGGAACGTGAGCAGCCACCGCTCGAGCGGGACGCCGGCCGGCCGCGGCAGGCGGTCGAGATCGAGCACCGCGCCGCAGCCGGCGCTCTCGATCATCTGCAGCAGCGACCCGGCCACGCCGGGCATCGACACGTCGCGCGCGGCGTGGCAGAAGCCGGCCTCCGCGACCTCGACGAGCGCCTCGCCGTCGTCCCGCAACTGGTCCGGCGGGCGGTCGTGGAGCGCCGTGAAGAACGGCATCGACTCGCTCATGTACCGGCCGTCGAGGGCGAACGCCGCGAGCAGGACGTCGCCGGGCGCGGCCGCCGAGGAGCGCAGCGGCCGGCGGACCGTGCCCGTGCACGAGGCCGACAGCGCCGGCGCGTGCCCGAGCGTCACGTGGCCGCCGACGACGGCGACGCCGAGCCGATCCGCCGCCCACGCCATCCCGTCCAGCACGCTCTCGGCGTGCGTGCGATCGGGGCTCACCAGCATGTCGACGATCGCCAGCGGGCGGCCGCCCATCGCACGCACGTCGGAGACGTTGGTGACGACCGCGGCCGAGCCGGCGCCGTACGGGTCGGCGAGCAGGAACGGCGGTGAGATCGCCTCGCCGCAGACGACGAGGAACTCGTCGCCGTACGGCACGAGCGCCGCGTCGTCGCCGTCGATGCCGGCGCCGAGGCGCTCGATCAGGTCGATGTCGCGCTTGCCGAGGAGACCGGGCGCCGATCGGACGGTGTCGGCCAGCGCCGCGAGATCCACCATTGACGGGATTGAACCATGACGCTCCCGCGCACCGTCGAGGCCGTCAACGTCGGGCTCTCGATCTTCGCCGACGCGCTCCGCGACCAGGGCGCGCCCGTCGTCGAGGTCGACTGGCGCCCTCCCGCGCGCGGCGATCGGGGGATGCTGGAGATCCTGACTCGCCTGTGGGGCGTGCGCGGCGACCGGATCGCGGCCGCGAACGCGCAGGCGGTCGAGAGGATCGAGGGCGCGAGCCCGCGCGCGCTGACGGTCGCGCCCGCGGGCGAGGTGGTGCCGCGGATGCGCGACGGGCTGCTGCTGCACTCGGGCCCGCCGATCGCGTGGAAGCGCGTCTGCGACCCGCAGCGGCGGGCACTGCTGGCCGCCGTGGTGTTCGAGGGCTGGGCACCGGATCGGGCCGAGGCGGCGCGCCTGCTGGCGAGCGGCGATATCGCGCTCGAGCCCGGCAACGAGCACGACCACGTCGGGCCGATGACGGGCGTCTGCTCACCGTCGATGCCGGTGTGGGTCGTCGAGGACGGCGGGCGGCGTGCGTACTCGACGCTGAACGAAGGCCCCGGCCGGACGCTCTGGTTCGGCGTCGCCGACGACGAGGCGGTGCAGCGGCTGCGGTTCTTCCGCGACGAGCTCGGCCCGGCTTTGGCACGGCTGCTCGAGCACCGCGGGCCGCTCGACCTGTTCGGCCTGGCCGCCCAGGGCCTGAACATGGGCGACGAGCTGCACATGCGCAGCCAGGCCACGGGCAACCTGCTGCTGCGCGATCTCGCGCCGTCGTTCGCGGCGCTCGGCGGCGAGGCGTCGGCGCGCTTCATCGCCGGCAACCACCACTTCTTCCTCAACCTGACGATGGCGGCGGCCAAGTGTGCGTCGATGGCGGCCGAGGGCGCCGCCGGCTCGAGCGTCGTCTCGCTGATGTCGCGCAACGGGACCGACGTGGGAATGCAGCTCGCCGGGCTCCCGGGCCGCTGGTTCACCGCTCCGGCCGCGCCGGTCCAGGACACGCTGCTGCGCGAGGGCCACGACGCCGCCGACGCGGCGCTGGACATCGGCGACTCGGCGGTGATCGAGTGCATCGGGCTGGGTGGCATGGCGATCGGCGCCGCGCCCGCGGTCGCCGCCTTCTTCGGCGGCGACGCCGCCGCGGCGGCCGCGCGGACCGAGCTGATGGCGGAGATCTGCGTCGCCCGCTCGAGCCGCTTCACGGTCACCGCGCTCGACAACGCGGGCACGCCCGTGGGCATCGACGCGCGGCTGGTGGCGGAGCTCGAGGTGACGCCGCAGATCACCACCGGCGTGCTGCACGCGAGCTCCGGGGCGGGGCAGATCGGCGCCGGGCGTGGCGCACCAGCCGGTCGAGCCGTTCGCGGCCGCCGTCACGGCGCTCGACGAGGCGCTGTCGGCAGAATCGTCTCGGTGATCGAGGTCGGCCCCAACTTCATCGCGCGGCCGTACCGCGGCGTCAGCGTGCAGGACGCCGAGGCGCTCGACGAGGGCTCGCTGCGCGCGCTGGCTGGTCGGGCGGCGCGTCTACCGGCGCACGGAGTTCGTGATCGCGACCTGCGGCGGCGAGCACGCGGTCGTGCAGGTCGAGCATCCGGTCGGCGAGGACATCGTCGCGCCGGTGTCCGGCCTGCGCGTGCTGGCGCATCCGCACGAGGTCGCGTTCGTCGCCGACCCGTCGGTCGACACCGGCAACGCGTCGCAGATGGCGCGCGCCGCCTTCGCGTCCGGGCGCGCAGCGCGCGTGTACGTCGTGCAGGGGCGGTTCGAGCACGTGAACTTCATCGTCGAGCCGGCGCCGCTGCGCGTGCGGGTGCTGGAGGTCGTCCCGCCCGAGCCGCCGAAGCTGCTGGAGATGGCGCGCGCGGTGCTCGACTACGACGAGGAGCTGCCGCCGGTCGCGCTCGACTTCGCACCGATCGACCTGCGCGAGCTGGCCGCAGCGCATCCGGCCGACCGCCACCTGTACCCGTGCCGGTGCTCCGGGCTCGAGGGCGACTTCCTCGACGCCGGGCCGCCCGAGCAGGCCGACTGGACGCTGGTGGGCTGCGAGCGCTCGCGCCAGATCCACGTGGCGCTGTACGGCGCCGAGCCGTCGCGGCGGGTCGACTTCTGCCCGCGCGTGGTCGGCGAGGTCGGCGGGCCGACGCTGATGAAGTGCTGCATGCTCGAGCGCGGGATCCGGCGCGAGGGCGCCGGCATGGTCGTGCCCTGGGGCGCGGCGCTGGAGGAGGTCCGCGCAGGCGCTGCGCGAGCTGTGCGGGTGGCGGCGTGACCGACGTCTTCGCGCACCTGTGGGCGACGGCCGAGACGCGCGAGCTGTTCGACGACGCCGGGCCGCACGCGGATGTGGCTGGGCGTGATCGCGGCGCTCGCCGCCGAGCAGGGCGAGCTCGGGCTGATCCCGGCGCCGGCGGCGCTCGAGATCGCCGAGCGCGCGGGCGCGAGCCGGTCGACCTCGGCGCGGTGGCGGAGGAGACGCGCCGCAGCGGCCACTCGACGCTCGGGCTGATCCGCGTGCTGCAGCGCGACCTCGGCGACGCCGCGAAGGAGTGGGTCTACTACGGCGCGACCGTCCAGGACGTCAGCCGACACGTGGACCGGCCTGGTGATGCAGCGGATGCTCGCGCATCGCCGAGCGCGACCTGGCGGACGATCGAGGCGTCGCTCGTCGCGCTCGCCAGGCGCCACCGCGACACGTCATGCTGGGCCGCACGCACGGCCAGCCGGGGCTGCCGATCACGTTCGGCTTCAAGGCCGCGGTGTGGGTGGCCGAGATCCGCCGCCACCGCGAGCGGATCGCGCAGGCGCGGCCGCGGCTCGCGGTCGGGCAGCTGGCCGGCGCGGTCGGCACGCTGTCGGCGTGGGGCGAGCACGGCCCGGAGCTGCAGCGGCGCGTGCTCGAGCGACTCGGGCTCGGCGTGCCGGAGATGACCTGGCTGACGGCGCGCGACCGGGTGGCCGAGCTGGTCGGGCTGCTGGCCCTGATCACGGGGACGCTGGCGAAGATGGGCAACGAGGTCTACAACCTCCAGCGACCGGAGATCGGCGAGCTGAGCGAGGCGGCGGGCGAGGGCGTGGTGGGCAGCATCACGATGCCGCAGAAGCGCAACCCCGAGCGCTCGGAGCACCTGGGCACGCTCGCGCGCGTGGTCCGCGCGGCGGCCGGCCTGGCGCTCGAGGGGATGGTGGCCGAGCACGAGCGCGACGGGGCCGCCTGGAAGACCGAGTGGGCGCTGCTGCCGCAGGCCTGCGGCGCTGCCGCGGCGGCGCTCGCGCTCGGCGCCGAGCTCGCCGCCGGGCTCGACGTCGACGAGCGGCGGACGCGCGAGAACGTCGACGCCCAGCACGGCTACGTGCTCGCCGAGCCGGTGATGCTCGCGCTCGGCGAGCAGATCGGCCCGCGCCGCGCGCACGAGCTCGTCCACGCGGCCGCGCAACGCGGCCACGAGCAGGGCATCCCGTTGCGCGAGGCCCTCGCGGCCGATCCCGAGATCGCCCGCCGGCTGGAGCCCGGAGCGCTCGACGCGCTGCTCCGCCCGGAGGCCGCGCTCGGCGCGGCCGGCGAGCTCGTCGACCGCGTGCTCGGGCGATGAGCGGCGCCGAGCCGCCGCCGGGCTATCTCGGGGCCGGCGGGCCGATCGGCCGCGGGCCGGCGCCGGAGCTCGTCGAGGCCGGCTACGAGCTCGAGCTCGCCGACGCGCCGCTGCTGGCCGCGGGCTCGGGCTCGCCGACCTCGCACACGTGCTCGCGCTCGACGCGATCCCGGACCGCGACCGGCGTGCGCTGCTCGGCGCGCTGGTCGAGCTGCTCGACGAGGAGATCGAGATCGACGCCCGCTACGGCGACCTCGCCAACGTCCGCGAGCGACGTGCTCGAGCAGCGGATCGGCAGCGCGGCCGGCTGGCTGAACGCCGGCCGCCCGCGGCGCGAGGCGGGCCGGATCGCGTTCCGGATCGCGCTGCGCTCGCGCGTGCTCGACCTGGCCGCGGCGGTGGCGCGCTTCGCGACGGCGCTGATCGAGGTCGCGGCGCGCGAGCGCGACACGCCGATGCCCGACTACACGTACCTGCAGGCGGCGCAGCCGACGACCGCCGGCCACTGGCTGCTCTCGTTCGCCTACCCGGCGCTGCGCGACCTCGAGCGCCTGCAGCGGCGACTTCGAGTGGGTCAACCGCAGCCCGGGCGGCGACCGGCGGCGTCAACGGCTCGCGCTTCGCGCTCGACCGCGAGCGGATCGCCGCGCTGCTCGGCTTCAGCCGGCCCGATCGACCACACGCGCGACGCGAACTGGCAGACCGACGGGCTCGCCGACGCTGACCTCCGCACGCCGCGATCGCCGCGACGTCGGCGAGCCGGTTCGCCGAGGACGTCGAGCTCTACGCCAGCGACGAGTTCGGCCTGCTCCGGATCGGCGACGAGCTGTGCCGCGCCAGCGCGCTGATGCCGCAGAAGCGCAACCCGTACGCGCTCGTCGTGCTGCGCGGCGGCGCCGGCACGCTGATCGGCCGCGCGACCGGCGTGCTCGCCACGCAGCGGACGCCGTCCGGCCGCACCGACAACCTGCTGTACGCCTACGGCGAGGTCGCCGGCTCGGTCGAGCTCGCGGCGCGGCTGCTGCGGCTCGCCGCCGCGGTGGCGGAGAGCCTGACGATCGACGGCGCCCGCGCGGAGCGCGCGGTCCGCGAGAGCGGCGCGATGGCGACCGACGTCGCCGAGGCGATCAGCCTGAGCACCGGGCTCGACTACCGCTCGGCGTACCGGGTGGTCGGCCGCGCCGTGGCGACGGGCGCGCTCGACGCCGCGGGCCTCGACGCCGCCGCGACCGAGATCCTCGGGCGGTCGCTCGACCTCGACCCGGACGTCCTCGCGGACGCCCTCGATCTCACCGCGGCGATCGCGACCCGCACCGTGCCGGGCGGCGCCGCGCCCGGGCCGATGGACGCGATGCTCGCCGGCTGCCGCGAATCGGTCGCCGGTGCCCGCGCCTGGATCGACCGCGAGCGCACCGCGATCGAGCGCGCCGAGGGCGAGCTCGTCGCGCTGAGCGCCTCGTCAGCCGGCTGACGCCGCGGTCGCGTGCGCGCGCCCGGAGTACTCGTCGCGCCGCAGCAGCATCACGCCCAGCATCGCCGGGAACATCGCGATGTGCTGGATCGCGAGCAGCGTGCCGCTGTCCTCGACCAGCGAGGCCCACAGCAGTGCGATCGCCGCGAGGCTGGGGGCGAACATCGCGGCGGTCATCTCCCAGGCCGGAGCCCAGCCGTGGCCGCGGTGGCGCATCCAGGCGACCATCGGCACGGTCATGGTGAACGCCATGCCGAGCAACAGCAGCTCGATGGCATCCGTGCGCCAGCTCGACACGTCGACTCCGAGTGGGCTGAGCAGCGCCGACAGCGCGCCGCCGAGCACGAACATGCCGAGGAACATCGCGATCAGCATCTCGGCGTAGTGGCGTAGGAATGTGCGTGTCATGGCCGCCAGAATACCCTGCCAGGGTATGTTGAAAGTGCGGCTCGCCACACGTTCGACCGGCGGCCTGCCTACGGCGTGACGGCGCTCGGAAGCAGATCGAGCGTCTCGAACCGCAGCCCGCGGCGCAGCGTCTCGAGCGCGATCACGTCCTCGGCCTGGATGTTGCCGAGGTTGACGTTCGGGCCGACGTGGCGGAGCAGCCACGCCTGCTGCGTGCGCTGGGGCGCCTCGAAGATCACGACCTCGTGCCCGACGGCGTGCAGGATCGCCTCGACCAGCTCGGCATGCACGGCGCCGCTGGCGTCGAACAGGCCGACCGTGCCGCTCTCGCGGCCCTCCGCGATCACCAGCGCCGCGCCGGCCGCGAGGTCTCCGAGCATCTCCGCGACCCACTCCTCGGCCACCGCGTCGAGCGACCGCTTGCTCCCGACCTCGGCGACGACGGTGAACTCGCCGGCGAGCCGGGCGATCAGCGCGCGCTTCTCCTCGGCCGCGATCGGCAGCGAGCCGTTGGAGACCTCGATGTGGTCGATGCCGAGGCTGCGGAGCCACTCGAGATACGGCTCGAGGCTGTCCTGCGCGACCGCGATCTCGAACAGGGTGCCGCCGGGGCAGACCGAGATCCCGACGTCGCGGCAGATCGCCACCTTGTCGCGGACCCCGTGGCTCACGTACGCGGTGCCCCAGCCGAGCTTGATCAGGTCGATGTGGGCGCCGGCGGTCTCCACGAGCGATTCCAGCGCCAGCGGCGACATGCCGCGGTCGAGCACGTGGGTGATCCCGGCGCGCCGCGGCTTGCGGGTGCGGTCAGGCAGGTCGAGGAAGTCCGGCGGCTCCTCGGCGGGGGGCAACCCGTCGAGGCGGAGCGAGAAGTCCTCAGGCGTGGCCACGGACCAATGGTAGTCGCGCGCTGGGAGGCCGTGGGCGCCTCGACGGGGCGCCGCTGCGTCGGCTAGCGTGACGGCGTGCACTGGACGCGTGGGGGAGTCTCACTGGCGGCGGCGCTGTTGCTGTGCTGCGTCCTGCCGGGCTCCGCCTTCGCCGGCAGCCGGACGCTCACGATGCGCGCCGGCCCGGTCGACATGCACGGCTACGAGTCCCAGTCGGGCGGGCGGCGCGTGGCGGCGCCGCGCGTCAACGGCTTCATCACCGCGATGCACGCCCAGCTCGTCGACTCGCGCGGCCGGGCGATCCCGCAGGAGCGGGTGATGCTCCACCACGTGTTCTTCGCCAACCGGGGCCGGTTCGACGGCGACCGGGAGGGCGGCGACTGCTCGAAGCGCGGCGCGCAGACGTTCTACGGGACCGGGGAGGAGAACCAGGCGATCGAGTTCCCGTCCGGCTACGGCTACCGGATCCGGCGCGGCGATCGCTGGAGCCTGGGCTGGATGTACATGAACCACCGGCACAAGGCCGAGCGCGTCTACCTGCAGTACAAGGTCACCGTCAGCGACGACCTTGACCTGGTGCCAGTGACCCCGCACTGGATCAGCGTCAGCTGCGCGTTCGGCAAGATCTACAGCGTGCCCGGCGGCGAGGGCCCGGGCGCGGTCCACACACGCTCGCGGACGTGGACCGTGCCGCGCGGCGGGCGGATCGTCACGGCGGCGGCGCACGCGCACGGCGGCGCCCTCAGCGTCGACGTCTCCGAGCGCGGATGCGGCGAGCTGCTCTCCTCCGACGCCCTCTACGGCGGGCCGGACGATCCGATCTACCAGCTCTCGCCGGTGCTCCACGAGCCGTCGCCGCGGAGCATGAGCGTGCTCACGTCGGCGAAGGGCTGGCGGGTCAGCCGCGGCGACCGGCTGCGCGTCACGTCGACCTACAGCGGCGAGCATCCGCACAGCGCGGTCATGGGCATCATGCACCTCTACATCGCTCCCGGCCGCGGCGGCGGGCCGCGCTGCCCGGCCCCGCCGGCGGACGTGCGGGAGCATCGCCTGCCGTTCCCCGCGGCGCCCGGCCGTGACGCGCCGCCGCTCGTCACACCCGAGCTGTCCGCGCTGGGCGACGACGGCGTGGCCCGGCCGGTGGCCTCCCTGCCCGGCCCGGTGCGGGTCGTCTCGGGCGACGTGACCGTGGCCGTGAAGGACGTCAGCTACCGGCCGCAGAAGCTCTCCGTGCCCAGCGGCGCGACCGTCCGCTGGCGCTTCGGAGACCCGATCCTCCACGACGTCACGCTCGCGCGCGGGCCGCGCGGCTTCGCCTCCGCGTACCTGCTGCGCGGCGCAACCTACCGCAAGCGGCTCACCACCCCCGGCGAGTACCGGATCTTCTGCTCGCTGCACCCGATCGCGATGGCGCAGACGATCGAGGTGCGGCCGTAGCGAGCGTCAACCGCCGCCTCGCACGGGATCCGTGCGAGGCGGCGGGCTGACGAAGTGCCTACTGGATCGACGTCCAGGTCAGATCCCAGGCGGCGTTCGCCTGGTTGATCACGCCGTTGACGTCCTTCGCCCGCAGCAGCGGCTGCGTGTCCCACAGCCACGGGATGCTGGGTGCGACCTCGGTGACGGCCTTGTCGATCGCGCCCCACTCCTTGTTGCGCTCCTCGGGCTCGTTGACCACCTCGGCCTTTTCCATCAGGGCGTTGATCTCCGGGTCGTCGAGCAGCGCGTGGTTCGCATTGCCCACGTCCAGGATGTTCTTGCCGTTGAACACCGGCCCGAGCAGCGTCTCCGGGTCGGCGAAGTCCTTCAGCCAGCCCACGCTCGGGCAGACGTCGGGCTGGTCGCGCGGCACCTGGCAGTACTTCGTGTACATGGCGTCGCGGATGACGTACTTCATGTCGACCTTGAAGCCGAGCTTGGCGAACTGCGCCACTGCCGTCTCACCGACCTTCTTCTGCACGGTCGCGTTGTCCGAGACGCCGGTGAACGTCTTGCCGCCGTCGTACTTGCCGGAGGCGAAGCCGGCCTTCTTCATGTACTCCATCGCCAGATCGAGGTCGCCCTCCTCCTTGGCCAGGAAGTCGACGCCGGGGCCGGCTTCACCGCCCGCCTCCTCGAAGCCCGGCTGGCCCGGCGGGATCCAGTGCGTCGGGATCTGGCCGGTGAGCTCGCCACCGAACGCCTTGCGCAGCGCGTCGCGGTCGAACACCGCGGACAGCGCCCTGCGGACGTCGGGGTTGTCGAACGGCTTCGTGCGGGTGTTCAGCGCGATGTAGCGGAACCGTCCGGTCGGCGGCGTGGTCACGAGCTGGTCCTTCTGATCGCCTTGCGTGACCTGCGCGAGGACCTGGCCGGGGACCTGGAAGTCGCCGGACACCACCTTCGAGCCGTCGACG
This sequence comes from uncultured Solirubrobacteraceae bacterium, assembly GCA_963806395.1. Classification (GTDB taxonomy): domain Bacteria; phylum Actinomycetota; class Thermoleophilia; order Solirubrobacterales; family Solirubrobacteraceae; genus DASSUW01. The sequence goes on from CAWDYI010000006.1 coordinate 41,347, forward strand.
ATCTCGAGCGACGCGACCTGGGCGTCGTTGCCCTCCTTGATCGTGATCGAGTCAAGGTTCGCGGGCTTGTAGTCCGTCGACTCGTCCCAGTTCGGGTTGCGGATCAGCTTGATCTCGCTGCCGGGCGTGTAGCCGGTCAGCTTGCCCGACGCGTCGTTCTCGATCATGTACGGGCCGGTGAATACCTGGTTGTTGCCGTACTTGGATGTCCCGGGCGCATTGTCGAACTTCTGCGCGTACTCCTTCGGCACCGGCGCCGAGACCGGCAGCGCGAGGGCGCCCGCGACGATCGCGGCGCGCGGACGGCCCAGCTTGAAGGTGACCGTCTGGTCGTCCGGCGTCGTGATGCCGGAGATCTCCTTCGCATCGCCGGCCTGGAACTCCTTGACGCCGTTGATGTCGCTCATGAAGGCGCCCACATACGGGCCGGCGACCTGCTTGGTGAAGGCGCGCTCGATCGCGTACTTGACGTCCGCGCTCGTGACCTCGCGGTCCACCGGCGGGCTGAACTTCACGCCCGTGCGGATCTTGACCGTCAGCTCCTTGCCGTCCTCGGAGATCTCGGGCGGGCCCTCTGCGAGGTCGGGCTCGGGATTGATCGCATCCTCGGGCTTGAACGAGTACAGCGGCCGCTGCGTCGCGTAGGCGACCAGGAACCCGTACTGGTAATACGTGATGCCCGGGTCGATGTTGTCGACGTCGCCGGCGTAGAGGACCGTCAGGTCCCCGCCCTTCTTCGCCTCTTGCGACGGCGCCGTGTTGTTCTGCGCGGATTCCTCGGAATCCGAGTCACCGCCGCCGCAGCCTGCAACGGCCAGTGCGAGCGCGCTCGCAACCACGGCCGTGGCGCGCCAATGCGCAGCCAGTCTCATCGTGTGAACCCTCCTCTGCGAATGGGGCAGGGGTCACGGACCCCAGAACCCTCCAGTTGGGGCGCAATGTAGTGGAAGCTGGGGCGGACCAACCCGCCATGCGCACCCGCTGGTATGCAGGTTACGTCTCGAACACCACGTCCTGGGCTCCCTCCCACAGGACGAGCCGCCCCAGATCGCGCAGCTGCTCGCGCCCGTCGGTGACCGTCAGGAAGTGGTTGCCGGCGAGCTGGCCGACGACGCTGGAGAAGCACGTGCCGCCGTACGGGAAGAGGATCTCGGTCTCGCTGAAGCCGCCCGGGTAGAGCAGGACCTCGCCCGGCGCGGGGTGGCTCGTGTGGTTCTCGAACGGGAGGTTGGTCTCGAGGTCGCCGAGCGGGATCCAGGCCGACTCGCCGCTCCAGCGCACGTGGATGATCTTGTTGCGGAACGGCAGCATCGCCTCGAACGCGGCGCGCGTCTTCGGCGCGTCGGCCACCCAGTTGGCGCCGAACTCGTACGGGCCGGCGGTGATGCGCAGGTCGGTCATTCGAGCTACCTCTCGTCGGGGGTGATCAGCTGCCCGATCGGCGCCTGGGCGACGATCCGGCCGTCGAGGAACACGGTCGTCCCGCGGACCAGCGTGCGCACGACGCGGCCGCGGAGGGCGCGGCCGGCGAACGGGCTCAGGCGATGGCGGTCGTGCAGATCGGGGGTGTGGCGGTCGCCGACGTCGACGAGCACCAGGTCGGCGTCGGCGCCCGGCTCGAGTCGCGCCTTGGGCAGGGCCAGCCTGGCCGCGACGTTCGCCGACGTCAGCACGGCGGTTGTCTGGAGCGGCAGGCGCTGCGCGTCGAGCAGGAGCGCGAGCAGCGACTGGCAGCCCGCGATGCCGCCCCAGGCCGCCGTGAAGTCGCCCGCCTTCATGTCCGGCGGGCACGGTGAGTGGTCGGAGGCGACGAACGCGATCCGCCCGGCGCCGAGGTGCTCCCACAGCGCGTCGCGCTCGCCGGCCGTGCGCAGCGGCGGCGCGCACTTCGCGCGCGCGCCGAACACCTCGAGGTCGTCCTCGGTGAGCGTGAGGTAGTGCGGGCAGGTCTCGCAGGTGGCGTCGACCCCGCGGGCGTGCGCGCCGGCGACGAGCGCGACGCCTTCGCCGCTGCTCACGTGCACGACGTGCACGGCGCAGCCGGTCTCGGCCGCGAGCGCGAGAGCGCGCTCGATCGCCTCCAGCTCCGCCTCGACCGGCCGTGAGGCGACGAAGTCGCGCCAGGTGGTGCCCGCCGGCTCGCGCAGCGCCGACGGGCGCTCGGCGTGCACGGCCACGGGGAGGCTGAGCGAGGCGGCGCGCAACATGCCGGCGCCGATCACGTCGTCGCCGGCGGCCGGGAAGTCGTCGATCCCGCTGTCGCACATGAACGCCTTGAAGCCCACCACGCCACGGTCGGCAAGCTCGTCGAGGCGGTCGAGGTCGCCGGGTACCAGCCCGCCCCAGAGCGCGAAGTCGACCAGCGCGGACGCGCGCGCGGCCGCGACCTTGGCGTCGAACGCGGCGCCGTCGACGGTCGGCGGGTGCGCGTTCAGCGGCATCTCGACGCACGCGGTGGCGCCTCCGGCGGCGAGCGCGCGCGTGCCGGTCGCCCAGCCCTCCCACTCGGTCCGGCCGGGCTCGTTGAAGTGCACATGGGCGTCGATCACGCCGGGCAGCACGTGCAGGCCGCGGGCGTCGACCTCCTCGCGCGCGTCACCGGGGAGCTCGGGACCGATCGCCGCGATCGCGCCGTCCTCGACGGCGACGTCGGCGGTCACGGGGAAGACGCCCGGGAGGACGACCGTGCCGCCGCGGATCAGGAGGTCAGACGGCATGCAGGAAACGCTCGAGGACGTCGATCGCGACCGCCACGTCGGCCTCGTCGACCGACTCGGCGGGGTTGTGGCTGATGCCGCCGCGGCAGCGCACGAACAGCATCGCGGCCGGCGTGATCGAGGCCATCATCGCGGCGTCGTGGCCTGCGCCGCTGGGCAGGCGCACGGGGACGTCGAGCGCGCTGGTCAGGCGCTCGTCCATCGCCACCGCGGGGATGTCCGCCGTGTCGGCCCACTCGATGTCGAGGCCGCGGCGGCTGCCGATCTCGTGTGCCTGCGTGTTCAAGGCGACCACGGCCGCCCGGCGGGCCGCGTCGTCGGGATCGCGGACGTCGAGCGTCAGTGCCGCGCGCGCCGGGATCACGTTGCGCGCCCCCGGGGCGACGTCGAGCCGGCCGACCGTGGCGAGGACGCCGGCACGCTCGACGGCCAGCACCCACTCCGCGGCCGCCGCGAGCGCGTCGCGGCGCCCGTCCATGGGGACCGTGCCGGCGTGTCCGGCCTCGCCGAGGAAGCACACGTCGGCGTGCGGTCTGGCCGGCGATCGCGGTGACGACGCCGACCGGCTCGCCGAGCTGCTCGAGCACCGGTCCCTGCTCGATGTGCACCTCGACATAGCCGAGCAGGTCGGCGGGCACGCGGGCCGCGGTCGCCGGTTCGCCGCGCAGCAGGTCGGCGAGCGCGACGCCGTCGGCGTCGCGCACCTGCAGCCAGCGTGGTTCGAAGCGGCCCGCGACGGCCGCCGAGCCGAGGTAGGCGGTGCCGAACCGCACGCCCTCCTCGTCGGCGAAGCCGATCACCTCGACCGCGAACGGCAGCGGCTCGCGCATCCGCTCGACGGCGGCGAGCGCGACCAGGACGCCGAGCGGGCCGTCGTAGCGCCCGGCATCGCGCACCGTGTCGAGGTGCGAGCCGAGCATCAGCGACCGGTCGCTGTCGCCGAGCCGGCCGATCAGGTTGCCGACCGCGTCCTCGCGCACCTCCATCCCGGCGGCGCGCATCCAGCCGCTGACCAGCGCGTTCGCCCGCCGCAGGGCCTCGGTGCCGTAGCGGCGCACGAGCAGGCCGTCCTCCTCGGTGACCTCACCGAGCGCGGCGCAGCGCTCGAGCACGGTGGCGGCGTCGCTCAACTGCCCCGGTACGTGCTGTAGGACCAGGGCGAGACGAGCAGCGGCACGTGGTAGTGCGCGCCCGGGTCGGTGATCGTGAACCGCACCGGGACGCGGTCCAGGAACGGGCGCTCGCCGAAGTAGTCGCCGACCATGAACACCAGCTCGTACTCGCCGGCCTGGAGCTCGCCGTCCCCCATCAGCGGTTCGCTGGTGCGCCCGTCGGCGTTGGTGGTCACGGTCCGCAGTACCTGGCGCGCGCCGTCGGCGAACCGCGCCAGCTCGATGTCCACCCCGGCGGCCGGGCGGCCACGCGCGGTGTCGAGCACGTGCGTGGTGAGCAGGCCCCTCACGCTGCTCGCTCCAGCGTGAGCGTGATCAGGCCCTGGGCCGGGAACGGGTCGGTGTAGACCCGGCGCCCGCCCGCCTCGCCGGCGGGGTCGCGCGTGTGGTTCTCGGCCGTGAACGACACCTCCGCGAGCTGCGGGAAGTCGCCCAGCAGCCGCGTTCCCATCTCGTGCACGAGGTGCTGGATCGACTCGGACACGAAGTCGTCGAACGTCGCGGCCAGGTGGTCGCGAACCGCCAGCGGATCGGCGTGGCCACCGCCGCCCGTGTAGCGCCAGTCGACGTCGAGCCGGATCATCAGCGGGCGGTCGCCGCGCTCCGGCAGCGTCGTGTACTCGTCGCGCGCGAAGTGCGTGAAGGCGCTGCCGCGGGTCTTCAGCAGCATCAGGCCGTGGCGGCCGCCCCGCACCTCGCGGCCGCCGTCGCGGTCGAGCTCGACCGTGGCCACCGCGTGGTCGTCGCCGGAGCGTGAGAAGACCCGCTCGCCGAGGCGGTCGAACCGCAGCTCGCGACCGGACATGCGCAGGGCCCGCATCACCGGATAGGTGGCGAGGAAGCGATCGCCGAGGAACGCCAGGAGGCCCTCCAGCGCGGTGCCGTCGTAGCCGAGCGCCTCGCGCAGGACGAAGTTCTTCATCGTGTCGGTGGCGACGACGGAGGAGTTGTCTCCCTCGGTGTAGGCGGGCGCGAAGTTGTCGCCCAGGACCTCGACGTCGACCTCGCACGCGAACACCTCGTCGCCGTCGATCCGGTGCACGGGCACGCGCAGCTTGCCGTAGGAGATCCTCACGGCAGTCCCTCGAGCCGCAGTCGCGCGATCTTCGCGATCTCCTCCAGCGCCACGCGCACCTCCTCGTCCGGCGTGTGTTCGAGCCGCTCGGCGGCGACCCGCAGGATCGACTCCTTCGTGTGCTCGCGCACGCAGATCACGAGCGGGAAGTCGAAGCGCGCGCGATACGCCGCGTTCGTGCGCGTGAACGCCTCGTACTCGTCCGGCGTCAGGCGGTCGAGCCCGGCCGCGGCCTGCTCGCGCTGCGAGCTGTCGGTCAGCGTGCCCTCGATCGCGGCCTTGCCGGCGAGGTCGGGGTGCGCACGGATCAGCGCGAGCTGGCGCTCGCGCGGTGCGGCGTACATGGCGGCCTGGAGCGCCCCGAACAGCTCCTCGCTGTCGGCGAACGGGCGGTCCGACCACGCTTCCGCCGCGACCCATGGGGAATGCTCGAACAGCGGGCCGAAACGCTCCACGAAGGCCGCTCGGTCGAGCTGGTTGACGCCCTTCATCTACACGTGATTCAACCACCCTGGGTCCGCCGGGAGCGCTGGTACTTTCGCGCCACGATGACCGCCGCCAGCCAGAGCCATCCCTCGCCGCAGCCCTCGGGCTTCCTCGCGCGCCGCTTCCGCCTCGCCGACCGCGGAACCAACCCGCGTACCGAGGCGCTCGGCGGTACGGCGACGTTCCTGACCATGAGCTACATCCTGTTCGTCAACCCGGCGATCCTGTCGGCGGCGGGCGTCCCGTTCGACGCCGTGGCGGTGTGCACCGCGCTGGCTGCGGCGATCACCACGCTGGCGATGGGCCTCGCGACCAACCTCCCGTTCGCGCTGGCGCCGGGGCTCGGCATCAACGCCGTCGTGGCGTTCGACATCGTCCTCGCCCGCGGGCTGCCGTGGCAGGTCGGCATGGCGATCGTGGTGATCGAGGGCCTGATCGCCGTGGTCCTCGTCGTCGCCGGGTTGCGCACGGCGATCATGGAGGCGGTCCCGATGTCGCTGAAGCTGGCGATCGGCGTCGGCATCGGTTTGTTCATCACGCTCGTCGGCCTGCGCGAGGGCGGCGTCGTGGTCAACAACCCGGCGACCGGCATCGGGCTCGGCGACCTCACGTCCGGCCCGGCGCTGATCACGTTCGCGGGGATCCTGGTGGCCGCCGTGCTGGTGGCGCGGGGGGTACGCGGCGCGGTGATCCTCGGCGTGCTCGCCGCCACCGTGCTCGGGCTGATCTTCGGCGTGCTCGAGGCCCCGGACGCGGTGGTCGACATGCCCGGCTCGGACAGCTTCTCGATCATCGGCGACGCGCTCGATCCCGACTACCTCGGCGACGCGCTGTCGGTGACGCTGATCCCGGTCATCTTCGCGCTGTTCATGACCGACTTCTTCGACACGATCGGAACGGCGGTCGCGGTCGGCCGCGGCGGCGGGATGCTCGACGACGAGGGCCGGCTGCCGAACGCCGACCGCCTGCTGCTCGTCGACTCGGGCTCGGCAGCGCTCGGCGGCGCGATGGGCGTGTCGAGCGTGACCACCTACGTTGAGAGCGGCGCCGGGGTGGCCGAGGGAGCCCGCTCCGGCTTCGCGTCGATCGTGACGGCGGCATGGTTCGCGGCGGCGATCTTCTTCGTCCCGGTCATCGCGCTGGTCGGGCAGGGCGTGCCGGTCGGCGAGGACACGTTCATCCACCCGGCGGTCGCCCCGGCGCTCGTGATGGTCGGCTACCTGATGATGCGGATCGTGGCCGACATCGACTGGACGGTGCCGGAGAGCTCGATCCCGGCGTTCCTGATCATCGCCGGCGTCCCGCTGACATTCTCGATCGCCGCCGGCATCGGCTTCGGCGTGATCGGCTACGTCGTCGTGATGGCGGCCACGGGCAAGGCCCGCGGCGTGCACCCGCTGATGTGGGCGATCACGCCGTTCTTCCTCGCGTTCTTCGCGGCGGATTGGCTCGAGGCGAACGTGTTCTGAGCCGCCGCGGCGGGCTCGAACTGCGGCATTTACGGAGGCGGGATCGGGGGGTGCGTCACGTTTGTTCGATCCTCGTGAACGTTCGTGAACCACCCCCTCCAGTCCCGCCTCCCTCAATGCCGCAGTTGACGTTCGCGCCGAGCGCTACGCCACTGCCAGCGGAACCAGCTCGAACCGCTCGACGTCCACCAACCCGCGGTCGGTGATCTTGAGCGCCGGGATCACGGACAGCGCGAGGAACGAGAGCGTCATGAACGGCGCCGTGTCGGCGACGCCCTGCTCGCGCAGCATCAGCTGCAGCGCCTCGAGGCGCGCGACGACGTCCTCGACCGGCTCGTCGGAGAGCAGGCCGGCGACCGGCAAGGGGAGCTCGCCGCGCACCGCGCCGTCGCGGGCGACGACGATCCCGCCGCCGATCTCCTGCAGCCGGGCGGCGCACGCCGTCATGCTCGCGTCGTCGACGCCGACGATCACGAGGTTGTGGGCGTCGTGCGCGACCGTGGACGCGAACGCGCCGGTGCGCAGGCCGAAGCCGCGCACGAGGCCCTTGCCGACGCGGCCGGTCGCGTGGTGGCGCTCGACGACCGCGATCTTCGCGACGTCGCCGTCGGGATCGGCGACGACGTGGCCGTCGCGCACCGACGGCTCCTCCACGCGCGCGTGCGTGATCAGCTGGCCCGGGATGATCTCGATCACGCGCACGCGGCCGCCCTCGGCGGAGATCTCGAACGCGTCGGACCCGAGCGGCGCCGAGCGCATCGTCTCGCGCATGCGCGCCGGGATCGGCGGCCGGGCGAACGGCTCGGCCTCCCCGGCAGCCGCGACCAGCGAGCCGTCCTTGTACACGCGTGCCGCGTGGAAGTCCTGGAGGTCGTCGAGCAGCACGAGGTCGGCGCGCAGCCCGGGGGCGATCGCCCCGCGATCGAGCAGGCCGTGGCAGCGCGCCGCGTGCAGCGTCGCCATCAGCAGCGCGTCCTCGGGCGCGATCCCCTCCGCGACGGCGATCCGGCACATCTGGTCGATGTGTCCCTCGCGGAAGAGCAGGTCTGGCTCGCGGTCGTCGGTGCAGAACGCGCAGTGCTCGGGCCCGTAGCGCGCGACCAGCGGGAGCAGGTCGCGCAGGTTGCGCGCGTTCGACGCCTCGCGGATCAGCACCCACATGCCGCGGCGGCGCTTCTCGAGCGCCTCCACGAGCGTCGTCGCCTCGTGGTCGGACCGGATGCCGGCCGCGACGTAGGCGTCGAGCGCGCGGCCTGTGACGCCGGGCGCGTGGCCGTCGGCGTGACGGGCGCCCTCGACCGCCAGCCGCTCCAGCACCGCCCGGTCGCCCGCGATGACGCCCGGGAAGTTCATCATCTCCGCCACGCCGAGCGCCCGCGGATGGCGCAGGATCGCCTCCATGTCGGCGGGCTCGAACGGGCCGATCGGCGACTCGAAGTCGCTCGCCGGCACGCATGACGGCGCCATCACGAACACGTCGAGCGGCAGATGGTCGGACGCCTCGAGCATCCACTCGACGCCCGCGCGGCCGAGTACGTTCGCCATCTCGTGCGGGTCGGTCACCACCGCGGTGGTGCCGTGCGGCACGACCGCGCGCGCGAACTCGGCGGGTGTGAGCTTGGACGACTCGATGTGCACGTGCGCGTCGATGAAGCCCGGCACCAGGTACTTGCCGCGAGCGTCCACGCGGTCGCCGCCGGCGTACTCGCCCAGACCGGCGATCCGCCCGCCGGACACCGCGACGTCGAGCTCGAGCCACTCGCGCGTGAACACCGACAGCACCCGCGCGCCCTCGATCACGAGATCCGGCGGCGCGTCGCCGCGCGCGACCGCAATGAGGGGGGACAGTCCCCCCTCGGTGCTCACCGGCTCTCCGTCGGCGCCTCGAGGCGGACGTCGATCCGGTACGCGCCCGCGTCGAGCGCAGCCGACACGACGTTCTCGAGCGTCCCGAGCACGTCGGCGCGGCTGCCGCCCAGCAGCGTCTCGCCCGGCCCGGCCTCGTGCGCGATGCCGGACGAGGAGGCCGCAGCGCGGGCGGCCTCGAGCGCCGCATCCGGCCCCGCGATCGTGAAGTGGGCCGACAGCTCGGCGGGCGGCACGGGCACGAGGGTCAGACCCCCACGATGTGGTCGGGCCGCACCGGCACCCGCCGCAGCTCCGCTCCGGTGGCGGCGCGCAGCGCAGCGACGATCGCCGGAGTGGAGGAGATCGTGGGCGGCTCGCCGACGCCGCGCAGCCCGTACGGCGCGCCCGGGTCGGCCAGCTCGAGCACGTCGAGCTCGACCGGCGGCATGTCGAGCACGGTCGGGATCAGGTAGTCGGTGAAGGAGGCGTTGCGCACTTCGCCGTCGACCACCTGGATCTCCTCCATCAGCGCGAGCCCGAGGCCCTGCGCGATGCCGCCCTCGATCTGTCCTTCGACGGCCTGCGGGTTGATCGCCTTGCCGACGTCCTGCGCGGTGGCGATCTCGACCACGCGCACGAGGCCGAGCTCGATGTCGACGTCCACGACCGCGCGATGGGCCGCGAACGCGAACGTGACGTGGGCGTCGCCCTGGCCCTTCTCGTCGAGCGGGAACGTCGGCCGGTGGTGGTGCTCGCGCGTGATGTCGATCGGGTCGTCGCCGATCAGCTCGGCGATCGTCGCGTCCGGCTCGCTCGCCCCGCGGCGCACGAGCTCCTCGCGCACGGCCTCGCACGCGATCTTCACCGCGCCGCCGGTCATGTAGGTCTGGCGCGAGGCCGAGGACGAGCCGGCCGAGCCGACCTGCGTGTCGGCCGGCAGCACCAGCACGCGCTCGACGCCGAGCTCGTGGCGGGCGATCTGCTCCTGCACCGTGACGAGCCCCTGGCCGACCTCGGCCGCCGCGGTGTGGACCTCGGCCAGCGGCTCGCCGCCCGCCACCGACAGCCGCACGCGCGCGGTCGAGTAGTCGTCGAAGCCCTCGGAGTAGCCGACGTTCTTGTAGCCGACCGCGTACCCGATGCCGCGCCGGACGCCCTCGCCGTGGGTGGTGTTGGAGTGCCCGCCCGGCATCGCGGTCGACGGCGGCGGGAGCGGGCGGGCGCTGACGCTGTCCAGCAGCTCCATCACCGGCGCCGGGCACCGGATCTTCGCGCCGGTCGGGATCGTGCCGCCCTCGGCCAGCGCGTTGCGGCGACGCAGCTCGACCGGGTCGATCCCCAGCTCGGCTGCGAGCTTGTCCATCTGCGCCTCGTGCGCGAAGCAGGTCTGCACCGCGCCGAAGCCGCGCATCGCGCCGCACGGCGGGTTGTCGGTGTAGACGACGTACGAGTCGATCAGCGCGTTCGGCACGTCGTACGGCCCGCACGCGAACGACGCCGCGTTCGAGCACACCGCGGTCGAGCTTGACGCGTAGGCGCCGCCGTCGAGGAGGATCCGGCACTTGATGTAGATCAGGTCGCCGTCGCGCGTGGCGCCGTGCTCATAGTGCATCCGCGCGGGATGGCGGTGGATGTGGCCGAAGAACGACTCCTCGCGCCCGTACATCATCTTCACCGGCTTGCCGGTGTGCAGCGCGAGCAGGCAGGCGTGGACCTGCATCGACAGGTCCTCGCGGCCGCCGAACGCGCCGCCGACGCCGCCGAGCGCGATCCGCACCTTGTCGGGTGGCAGGTCGAGGCTCGCGGCGACCTGGTCACGGTCCACGTGCAGCCATTGCGTGGAGACGAACAGGTCCACGCCGCCGTCCTCGGCCGGGATCGCGAGGCCGGACTCCGGCCCGAGGAACGCCTGGTCCTGCATCCCGACCTCGTAGTCGCCGGTGACCACGACGTCGGCGCTCGCAGCCGGATCGCCGTGCTCGATGTGGACGTGGCGGAGCAGGTTGCCGGACGGGTGCAGCGGCTCGGCGTCGAACGCCAGCTCCGGATCGGTGACCGGCTCCAGCACCTCGTAGTCGACCTCGACCTGCGCGGCCGCATGGCGCGCCGTCTCTGGGTGGTCGGCGGCGACGATCACCACCGGCTCGCCCTGGTAGCGGACCTGGTCCCACGCCAGTACCGGCTGGTCGGCGATCTCGAGGCCGTAGACCTTGCGGCCGGGAATGTCGTCGTGGGTGAGGACCGCGTGGACGCCGCGGACCGCCAGCGCCGGCGCGATGTTCAGCTCGCGGATCCGCGCCCGCGGGTGCGGGCTGCGCAGCGTCGCGCCCCACAGCATGCCGTCGGCCCACAGGTCGGACGAGTATGCGAAGTCGCCCTTCACCTTGGGGATGCCGTCGGGACGGCGGACGCTCTCGCCGATGCCGCCGCGGACGGTCGTCTCGACGCTCATACCGCCACCTCTCCGAGCTTGCGGCTCGCCGCGCCGATGTCGCGCGCGATCTCGTCCTCGTCGCCGGTGGTCAGGCGCCCGTCCTCGACCACGGTGCGCCCGCCGACCAGCAGCCGGTGCACGCGCGGCCGCGCGCCGAGCACGAGCGCGGCGACCGGGTCGGCGATCCCGGAGTGGTCGATGTCGTCGAGCCGCCACAGCGCCACGTCGGCCAGCTTGCCGGGCTCGAGCGAGCCGATCTCGTCCTCGCGGCCGAGGCAGCGCGCGCCGTGGATCGTGCCGAGCGCCAGCGACTCGCGGACCGTCAGCGCCTGGGGCCCGCCCGCCAGCCGCGCCAGCAGGAGCGCCTGGCGCATCTCGCCGCCCAGCTCTCCCGCCTCGTTCGACGCGGCGCCGTCGACACCGAGCCCGACCGGCGCGCCCGCGGCGGTCAGCGCGGCGACGGGAGCGATCCCGGCGCCGAGCCGCGCGTTCGAGGACGGGCAGTGCGCGACGCCGGTGCGCGTCTCGCCGAACCGGCTCACCTCGCGCTCGTCCAGGTGCACGCAGTGGGCGAGCCAGACGTCGTCGCCGAGCCAGCCGACCTGCTCCAGGTACTCGACCGGGCGGACGCCGAACAGCTCGAGGCAGAACGCCTCCTCCTCGACCGTCTCGGCCATGTGCGTGTGCAGCCGGACGCCGCGCGCGCGGGCCAGCTCCGCCGTCTCGGCCATCAGCTCGCGTGTGACGCTGAACGGCGAGCACGGCGCGAGCGCGACGCGCACCATCGCGTCCGGGGACGGGTCGTGGAAGCGGTCGATCGCCTCGTTGCAGGCCTCCAGGATCGCGTCGCGGTCCTCGGTCACCTCGTCGGGCGGCAGCCCGCCGGCCGACTTGCCGAGGTCCATCGAGCCGCGGCACGGGTGGAAGCGCACGTGCAGGTCGCGCGCGGCCTCGACCTCGATCGCCAGCAGGTCGCCGGCGCCGCGCGGGAAGACGTAGTGGTGGTCGGTGCTCGTGCTGCAGCCCGACAGCGTCAGCGCGGCCAGCCCGGCGCGCGCGGCCGCGCGCTCGATCTCGCCGTCGACGCGCGCCCACACCGGATAGAGCTCCTGCAGCCACTCGAACAGCGTCGACTGCTGGCTGAGCCCGCGCGTGGCCCACTGGTACAGGTGGTGGTGGCAGTTGACCAGCCCGGGCGTGGCGAGGCAGCCGCGCGCGTCGATCCGGCGGCCGTCGTTCTGCAGCGCCGGTCCCGGTCCGACCTCGACGATCCGGCCGCCCTCGATCACCAGGTGCCCGTCGGCGTGCTCGGTGCCGGCCGCGTCGACGGTCGCGATCGCGCAGCTCTCGATGACGAGCGAGTCGCTCATCGCGTGGCGGCGCTCCGCACCGCGTCGAGGATCTTCTCGTAGCCCGTGCAGCGGCAGAGGTTGCCTGCGAGCGCCTCGCGGATCTCGTCGTCCGAGGGGCTCGGCGTGCGCGCGAGCAGGTCGTGCGTGGCGACGATCAGGCCCGGCGTGCAGAACCCGCACTGCACGGCGCCCGCCGCCAGGAATGCCTCCTGGATCGGGTGCAGCTCGTCCTCGCCCGGCGCGATCCCTTCGACCGTGACGACCTCGCGGCCCTCGGCCTGACCCGCGAGCACGAGGCAGGCGCAGACCAGTTCGCCGTCGAGGTACACCGAGCACGACCCGCACTCGCCCTGCTCGCAGGCGTTCTTGGAGCCCGGCAGCGCGAGCCGCTCGCGCAGGACGTAGAGCAGGCTCTCGCCCTCCCACACGCCGTCGACCTCGCGCGGCTCATCGTTGATCGTGCAGCTCAGCCTCATGCGGCCCACGCCCAGGTGAGGGAGCGGCGCGCGAGCACGGCGAGCGCGTGCCGGCGGTAGGCGGCCGAGCCGCGCTGGTCGTCGATCGGGGCGGCGGCCTCTGCCACCAGCTCGCCGAAGCGCGCGAGCGCGTCTGGAGCGACGGCGGCGCGCGAGTCCCAGTCGAGCGCGCCCGCGATGAACTCCTCGGCCGCGCGCGCCCGGCGGGGCGTGGGAGCGGCCGAGCCCAGGCACGTGCCGACCGTGCGCGCCTCGTCATCGATCGCGATCGCGAACGAGCACACGGCGATCACCATCGCGTTGCGCGTTCCGATCTTCGAGAACTGCTGGCCACCGCGCGCGGCGGTGACGTGGAAGGCGGCGATCAGCTCGTCCGGCTCGAGCACGTTGCGCTTCGGGCCGGTGATGAACTCCTCGATCCCCAGCCGGCGCGTGCCGCGGGTCGAGGCGAGCTCGATCTCGGCGCCGGACGCGTACAGCGGCGGCAGCGCGTCACCCGCCGGCGAGGAGGAGCCGAGGTTGCCGCCGATCGTCCCGCGGTTGCGGATCTGCGGCGAGCCGACGGTGCGGGAGGCGATCGCGAGGCCGGGCAACCGGTCCTGGAGCTCCTCGACCGCGCGCGTGTACGTGACCCCGGCGCCGACGCGCACCGAGCCGTTGTCGGTGTCCCAGCGCGTGAGGTCGTCGACGCGCGTGAGGTCGAGGATCGTCTCCGGCCTGGCGCGGCCGAAGTTGATGTCGACCATCACGTCCGTCCCGCCCCACAACGGGAGCGCCTCCGGATGGGCCGCCTTGGCCTCCAGCGCCTCATCCCAGCTCGCGGGCTGCAGGAGTTCCATCCGAGGATGATATTCCCGGTCAGCAGGCCGCGGCGGGATCCGCACCGGCGAGCTTGACGGCGCCGAGCGATGCGGCCTGCCCGCCGGCGAGCCGCCACGTCACCGCGAAGCGCTGCTCGGTCCGGCCGCCGCACGGCGTCCGGTCGGTCGCCACGAGCACCAGATCGACGACGCCGCCGGGCGCGACCGTGACGACCTCGACCCGGTGGCCGAGCGTCGATGCATAGCCGTGCCGCCACGTCTCGAAGCCGCCGAACGCCGCCTGGACGCCGGGGGAGAGCATCGCCCACGCGGTCGCGAAGTCGTGCGCGTCGAGCGCTGCGTAGTAGGACCGGACGGTCTGCCTGGGCCCCGGCGCCGCGGGGGCGTTCCCGCGGGAACGCCCGGCGTCACGCTCGCGCGCCGGCGCCGGCGCCGGCTCTGCACGCGGCTCCCGCGCGGCCGGCGCGGCCTGCGGTTGCGCGCCGCGGTGTCCCGGCTGCGCGGCCGCGTCGGCGAGCACCAGGCAGCCGATCGCGACCACGGCGACGGCCGTCGCGTAGGCCGCCTGCCCGGTCGATCCGAGGAGCACGCCGCTCACGCACCCGGCGCCGCCGGCGAGCGCCAGCCACCATGCCGAGCCCGCGGTCAGGTCGCCGCCGGTCGCGACCGCGACGACGAGCACCATCAGCCAGCCGCCCGCCACCAGCGCGACCACGGCGGCGGCCAGCGCGCGCGGTGCCACGCGCGGCGGGAAAAGCGCAGGTCGCAATGTCGTGGCTGCCACCACCAGACGATCCCAGCCGATCGTCTCCCGGTCCATGTCCACCGGCGCAGCCTTGCGGGCCGATCGGTTGCCCGAACGCGCACCCGGACCACTGCTAGATTGGCCATGCGCTTGGTGGGCGTAGCTCAGTTGGTAGAGCTCCGGGTTGTGGTCCCGGCGGCCGCGGGTTCGAGTCCCGTCGCTCACCCTTTCCGAGGTCCCTGCGTGGTGTGGCTGCCCGTACGCGGGCAGGGGACGGCCGCACCGGAAGACGCTGGTCAGCGCGATAGTGGCGCCGGGTACATGGCGCGAGTATGCGTGCCATGAGCCCGACCGATATCCACCTCATCCACGCCGCTGCCGCGCACAAGGTGCGTGTGGGCCGCCGCGGACGTCGCGCGAGCTGAGGATCTTGCCGTGACCGTCACCGTCACACCGCGTGTGCCCGTCGCCACCGCTCACGTCTACACCCTCCCCACGGTGCGTGAGATTCCCCCGGTGCAGCGTCCGGGCACGTTTGACTCGACCTGGTGACCTGAACCGCGGGCCGCAAGGCCCGCGGGCGTCGAGTCCCCCGACGACGACCCTCTCCATACACGCCCGCGCGGTCCCCGCCGCGCGGGCGCGTCGTCATTAAGCGCGCTTACGCGCCGCGC
>CAWDYI010000007.1:0-167682 GCA_963806395.1 uncultured Solirubrobacteraceae bacterium
TGGATGCCGAGGTACTCGCCGACCTGGACCGACCCCTCCTCGCCCATGTAGTTGACGAAGATCCCGTCGACGTCCTTCAGCGTCATGCCGGCTTCGGCGAGCGCCTCGCGCGCGGCCAGGGCGACCATCGACAGCTCCGTCTGGTCGAGCACCTTCCCCAGCGGCGTCTCGGCGACCCCGGCGATGTAGACCGGTCGACTCCCCACAGGCGGCGACGCTAACAGCGCCGATTCGCCCGGGCCATGGGTGAAGCCCACAAGATCGCGGGGCTTCTCATGTGACAGTGTCGGGGGCGAGCGCGAACGTCGCCGAACCGCGCGCCGCCAGCGCTCCGGTCTGACGCGTGGCGCTCAGCTCGACGTCCACACGCTGCTCGCCGTTCTCGACGTACGTCCGCGTGACCGTCGCGGCGCACGTCAGCGAGTCACCGGACCAGACGACGTCGACGAAGCGCACGCCGAAGCGGCGCAGGGCCGCCGGCCCGAGCCAGTCGGCGGCGTACGAGCCCAGCAGGCCGGCCGAGAACATCCCCTGGGCGAACACGGAGCCGAAGCCCGCCGAGCGGGCGTGGGCCTCGTCGTAGTGGAGCGGGTTGAAGTCGCCCGACGCGCCGGCGTAGCGCACGAAGTCGGCGACGCCGAGCGGGCCGATGGTCCGTGGCGCGGGCGCGATCGGCTCGGGACTCATGCGTCCTCCGGTGCGTGCTCGGTCTCGACGACCGTCATCTTCGCGGTGGCGACGAGCTCCCCGTCGCCATCGCGGTACTCGGTGCCGAGGACGTAGAAGCGCAGCAGGCCGCCGCGGCGGCCCTCGCGCTCGAACGCGGCGTCGAGCCGCGTGCGGCCGCGCAGCCGCGCGCCGGCGCGCGGGGGAGTGCCCGGGAAGGCGAACTCCTGCTCGCCGTGCAATCGCCGGCGGGAGTCTCCGGGTATCCGCTCGAGCAGCGAGAGCTCGTGGGACGACCAGTGGGCGGCGCTCATCAGGAACGTCGGCGGCATCACCGGCGCCGCGTCGTCGAGATAGCTCGGATCCTCGGCCTTCGTCGCCCGCGCGAACTCGCGGACCTTTCCGCGCTCGACCACGAGCTCGAACGGCTCGCTCTCGATCCCGACGAGGCTCGCGAGGTCGTCCACTAGCCGGGCTGGGCGAGGTTGCGGACGGCGCTCGCGAGCACGCGCGCGCCGAGCTCGCACTGCTCCGGAGCCGTGTACTCGGCCGGGCTGTGGCTCACGCCGTCGCGGCTCGGCACGAAGATCATCGCCGCGGGCGCGTGGCGGCCGATCACCATCGCGTCGTGCCCGGCGCCGCTCTTCATGTCGACCGTCTTCGCTCCCTCGGCGTCCGCGGCCTGCCGGAACGCGTCGATGACGTGCTCGTCGAAGTCGTGTGGGGGCTGGCCGTGGGTGTGCCGCAGGTCCAGCTCGAGGTCCTCGTCGCGGGCGATGTCCTCCAGCAGCGCGGTGATCCATGCGCGGGCGCCGTCGAGGTCGTCGCCGCGCTCGGCGCGGACGTCGACCGAGAACTCGCACGAGACCGGCACGATGTTGAAGCCGCCGGGCTGGACGGAGATCGTGCCGACCGTCATCCGCAGCAGGCCGGGATGCCGCGTCGCGTGGTCGCGCAGCGCGACGACCGCGCGCGACGCGCCGACGAGCGCATCTCGGCGATCGTCCATCGGCGTCGTGCCCGCGTGGTCGGCGCGGCCGCGAAACGTCGCCCGCATCCCGAACATGCCGGCCAGCCCCGTGACGATCCCGATGCCGGCGGCGGCGGATTCGAGCACGCGTCCCTGCTCGATGTGGAGCTCGAGATAGGCGCCTACGGAGTCGATCGCCACGGCGTCCGGCAGCCGGTCGAACGCGAATCCGGCATCGGTCATGGCATCGCGCAGCGTCACACCGTCGGGATCCCGCCGGTCCGCCAGCTCGGTCAGGTCCTCGCCGACGAAGGCGCGGCTTCCCATCAGCGCGGTGCGGAACCGCGCGCCCTCCTCGTCCATGAACGAGGCGAGCCACACCGGGCGGGCGGGCTCGAAGCCCTCGGCCTTCAGCCGCCGGATCGTGTCGAGGCCCGCGAGCACGCCGAGCGCCCCGTCGAAGCGTCCGCCGGACGGGACGGTGTCGAGGTGCGAGCCGATCACGACCGCCTTCCCGGTGCCCGCCTCCCAGCGGCCGATCACGTTCCCGGCGGCGTCCAGCGTCGCCGTCAGCCCGAGCGCCTCGAGCTGTGCGGCGAGCCAGCGCAGCACCGCCATCTGCTCCGGCGACCATGCGTAGCGCGTCACCCCGTCGCCGTCGCCGCCGAAGCGGGCCGCCTCCGAGAGGTCGTCGATCAGCGAGCTGGCGCCGCCCACGGCTGCGACGCTAACAAAGGCCGCGGCGGGCGGCCATGGGTGAACGTCACAGGCTTGCGGCCGCCCAACTGCGGCGATGCCACTGGTCAGACGATGTCGAGCAGCTTTGCGAGCCGCAGCGCGAGCGCGAGCTCGACCAGCGTCTCGGGATCCGACAGGTCGCGGTTCAGGCGCGTTCCGATCCGCTCCAGCCGGTTCGCGACCGTGTTGATGTGGACGTACGAGCGACGGGCGGTCTCGCGCTGGTTGAACCCGGACGCGATGTACGCCTCGAGCGTCTCCAGCAGCTCCCGCCCGCGGCTTCCGCCCGACGTGAGCGGTGCCAGCGTCGCCTCCACGTGTGCCCGCAACGCCGGGTGCTCGGCGGCCTCGACCATCAGCCGGTACATCCCGAGCTCGCGCGCGTCGATCACGAGGCCGTGCTTGCCGAGCTTGACCATCGCCTCCAGCGCGCTTCGAGCGAGCTCGAAGGAGGCTCCGTACTCGCGCGGGCTCGTGCAGCGGTCGCCGACGGACGCCGAGAAGCTCAGGTCCGCGAAGAACGGCCGCAGCCTGCGAGACAGCGCCTCCGCGATGTCGCGGGGCTCGCGGTCGCCGTAGCCTCCGGCCTGGCGTGCGCTCTGCGCGGCCAGCACCAGCACGCGATCGTCGAGCGCGGCGACGATGCTCGCGGGCGCGTCGGCACAGACCTCCGTGGAGACCGCTTCGAAGAACCGGCGCTTGAGGCGGAGCAGGTCATCCTCCGGGAGCCCTGTGTCGGCGACGGCATCGAGCTGCACCAGGATGACGTCGCGCGGGTCGGCCAGGTCGTAGCCCATCCGTGCGGCGCGAGCGACGATCACGTCGTCGGTGCTGTAGGCACCGTTGACGAGGTCTGTCGCCAGGTCGCCGCGCACGGTCTGCTCGATCTCCGCGCGCGCCGAGATCTTCAGCAGCTCCAGCGCCACCCCGGTCGCGGCGACCTCGATCAGCGCGAGGTCGAGCGCGGTCGGCTCTCCCTCCCAGCGGATCACGAGGTACCCGCCGACTTCCTGGTGGCCCGCCACCACGGGGGCGACGAGCACCTCCTCGGTGAGCCGTGCAGGCCGCCAGTCTGTGGCCAGGTCGTCGAGGCGCTTGCGCAGCGCGGCGTCCTGTAGACCGGCGTGCGGCAGGGCGAGCTGCCGCCAGCCCTCGGACCTGTCGGGGCAGGCTCCGGCGATCGCGCGGAGGAAGCGGTCCTGAAGAACGACGGGGCGCTCGAGGAGCCGCGCGAGCTCCTCTGCGACCGCGGCGGGCCCGCGATCGGCGAGCACCTGGTCGACCAGCCGGCGCTGGAGGAGGAGCGAGCGGCTCAGCTCCTCGTTCGCCCGCCCGAGGTCGCGCGCGAGCGCAACCTCGTTCTCGTAGCGACGGGCGTTGTCGAGCGCGACCGCGGCGTGGTTGGCGAATGCCGTCAGTAGGCGAGCGTCCTCGTCCGAGAACGCGGCATCCGGATCGGTGTGCTCGACCGTCAGCACGCCGATCGTCTCGCCGCGCGCGATCAGCGGACTCGACATCGTCGCGGTGAAGCCGTAGTCCTCGAGCGACTCGATCCGGTGCTGGTAGTGCGAGTAGTCCGGCACGATGATCGTCCTGCCAGACGTGAGCACCCGGGCCGCGAGACCCTGGTCGAGCGGATACTCCTGGCCGATCACCCCGGTGGCGTGGCGCGCAGCGGCGACGATGCGGAACACGTTCTTCCGCGCGTCCTTGAGGATGAGGTCGCCCGTCTCCGCCTTCAGCAACGAGGTCGCCTCGGTGACGATCTCGGTGAGCACCTCCTGCACGTCGAGCGAAGGCGCGATGCGCGGAACCGCATCTTCGAGCGCGGAGGTGACAGCCAAAGCGCCCTCACGATACGGCGCGGGGGCCGCCGTGTCACTGCTGAACGCTACGACGTCCCGCTTGCCTCGGCGCGCGTAGCCTGCCCTGGCTGACCGGTCCGCTCCGAGCCATTTGTGGCGGCGCTTCTCCCATTGGCCCGGCCATTCGGGGTCGCGGGCGCCCAGTAGTCCCAGACCGGCGTGAGGGTGCGCTTGGTCAAGCGTCCCGGCTTCCGCTCCTGGACCAGGAGCGCGAGCGGCGGTCGCTTCGCCGTCTCCTCGGCCGCCCTGATCTCGTCGAGCAGGGTCGGAAAGGCGTTCGCCGGCGCCCACTCGGGGTCCTGGCTCAGCCCGAACGCGGCGCGCAGATCCTGCATGACGGCGTCGACCAACTCCTTGTGGCAGACCCACGTCTTCCTCTGCGCGCGGTCGACGAGCTCGCGGCGGATCGCGTCGCGCACCACCCGTCTCTGCCAGGTGGTGAGGGCACGGCGGGCGGTCCACGCACCCAGCGCGCGATACGACTCGAACTTCTCGTCGTTGAAGAGTTGGTCCAGTGTCGAGTGGATCGGGAAGCGGGGATCGCGGTCCCGGAAATCGCGGACGTCCCAAGGGGCGTCGGCCGTGACGGCGGCCCGGCAGTAGATGAGGATCCCGGTTCCCTCGTCGCCGGCCTGGCCGTCCAGCGGCGCCTCGCCGGTCGTCCCGCGATAGCGGATCCGGCCCACTACGTGGTCGGTCGGAGCGAATTCCTTCTTCTTGGTCGGGGCGATGGCAAGCGGATCGATCTCGATGTCCACGCCCAATTCACTGCGCGCCAGCGCCACCGCTTCGCCCAGCGCCTGGTAGCTGCCGGCACGGTCGCCGCCTCCGTCGAGGCAGAAGATCGTCGTGCATCCATCCCGCAGCAGCTCGACGAGCCCGAGGTTGTCGTAGTGGCCGCCGTCAGTGACGTACAGGTAGCGGTCCGAGATGCTCGTGCGGCCGAACATCTCCTTGAACAGGTACTGCGGACCAGGACGGCGAGCGCCGAGCCAGTCCACCCACCGAACCAGCACGTCGTTCTTGAGCCAGCGCCTCAGCCGCCCGAGGATCCGCGCCCGCCGTGTCGGCTTGGCGTCTTCAGCCGGAAGGCGCCCGGGGTTGGGGAGCCATACGCCGAGGCGCACATTCGTGAGTGTGAGCAACATCGTGAACGCGCGCAGCGTCTTCTTGCCCATGGTCGGTGAAACGGCAGCGCCGGAGACGCACACTGCCGCCGGGAGCGTCGCATCGCGGCCCAGCAGCTCGGCCTTGTCTTCGTACTCCTTGGCAGGTCGGACCTTCACCAGCGGGCCGCCAATGCCCGCCTTGGAGAACCGGAACGGCGTCGCCCGGCGGCCGGGTGGCGTGACGCCGACGTCCGAGACGTTCGCCGCTGCGCAAACGATCAGCTTTGGGAACCGCTCGCCGGTCTCCAGCTGTGAGAAGCGCACCCGGTTGCGGAACGGCTGCTCTTCGACGCGTCCCTCGGAGTCGCGGCGGACGAAGAACGCTGAGCTGAGCCTCCGGCGGTAGAACGGGTTGAGCGACCACTGGTTGAGGTCGACGAACACCCAGACGACGCCCGCGAGGACCAACGCGCCTGCGAGGGCCTCCCACTCGGCGGCCGAAACCCCGCCGACCGCGACCCGCTCCGCCACGATGATCACGGGAATGCCAACAGCCAGCGGCCCGGCGATCGTTCCCACGGCGAGAGCGACGAGCTTGCCCCGGCGCGCGACGAACGTCCACACCGCGCTCAGCATCGTGCCGAGCACCGCCACCACGTTGAGCTGCTTCAGGAGGTCGACGGTCGACTTGTCCTCGGGTGCGAGCGGCAAGCTCGCGCTGAGGTCACTGACCCATGCGTCCGGGCTATCCCGGAGCCACGCAATCAGCTCCGGGAGCGCCACAAGCACGACGAGCACGGCAAGCGAGGCAATCAGGAGCCGAATCGACAGTGTCTGCATCCGTGCGCTGACCGTGTCCCGCACGCGGAACAGCAGGTCTGGCAGCACGATGGCGACGCCGGCGAGGGCGGCGATGATCGCTATGAGCGCCCAGAAGCCGGCGTCGGGTTCGCCGCGGTTCCCGAGCGCGGGCACCGACCACGCCCAGAACGCACCCAGCAGCCAGCCCACGAAGAAGACCGCCAAGCCGACGATCGCGATGTTGGGCAACATGCCGAGCACGATCCGCGCGAGCAGCCGCGCCTTGCCGCCGAAGCCCGGCGCCATGTAGGAGCTGTTGTTCCGGAGATGGCGCTCTTCCGGGGAGTTCGCCGCGTACACCTCGGTCTTGTCCTCCGGCTCGAGGCTTGACGCGACGGTCGCGAACGAGGCGGCGATGTACGAGCCGCCGGAGACCGCGGACACGACCGGCCGTTTCTCAGGCTCGGAGCAGCGGAAGAGGCCGGCGTCACGCAGGACCGCGAGGCCGCCGAGGCTGTAAGCCGCCGAGCGAATGCCACCTCCTGAACAGCAGATGCCGATGCGCCCCTGGCGCGGCGCCGCAGGTTCGGGAGCCGGTAGGTCAGGGGGAGGCGTCCGAGGATCGCCTTTCAACCACTCGAACAATCCCCGGCGTGCCTTCGGAGTCTCGTTCACGTCGCGACTCTACGGACGCGTGGCCCGGGCCGCCACCCTGACTGAACGAATGTACAGAGCGGTCACTGATCCGACTGAACCCGGCGCGAGGCGCGCCGCGCATACGCGCATCGGGAGGGTCTCAGCGGCGGCGCAGGCGCTCGCAGCGGCGGACGCGGTCGACATCGTCGGCCGCGGCCCGGTCGTTTCCGCCACCGCAGTTGACGCTGTCACGTACGGCGTCGCGTGTGCGGACGCGGTCGTCGCCGGAGCCGCCCGAGACGCGGTCGCGCCCGCCCCCGCCGCCGGAGACGACGTCGCTACCCGAGCCGCCCGCGACGAGGTCGGTGCCCGACCCGCCGTTGACGCTGTCGGCGCCCGACCCGCCGTTGATGCGGTCGGCGCCGGACCCGCCGCTGATGCGGTCGGCGCCGGACTCGCCGTTGATGCGGTCGGCGCCTGATCCGCCGCCGACGCGGTCCTTGCCGCCGCGTGCGCAGATCCGGTCGTTCCCGCCGCCGCCGTCGATCCGGTCGGCACCGGAGGTGCCGACGATGACGTCGGACCGGGCAGTACCGCGGGTCGGAACCCCGGGAGTGGCCACGATCGTCGCGACGCGCCCGGCGCAGCGCGGCGGCGGCGACGGCGATGTCGGGCGGCGCGCCGTCCTGAACGTCGCATCGGCGCCGACCGCGGTGCCATCCGTGCCGGTGGCGATCAGCCGGAAGTGGTAGGTCGTACCGGGCGCGAGCGGGGCGACGACCGCGATCACGGGCACGCCGGACGTGGTCGCCCCGATCGGATGCGAGGCGCTCTCGGAACCGTACGCGGTCGTCGTTCCGTACTGGATCCGCGCCGAGGCCGCCAGGCCGGGGTTGTCGACGCTGCCGGCGAGCGTCGCGAAGGTCTCACTGATCCCGCTCGCTGCGCCGGTCGTCGCGACCGGCACCGCTCGCTCGACCGCGCCGATGTCGCAACCCGTCCCGATCGGACGGGCGATGCCGCGCTGATCGGTGTCAGGGCACCCTGCTCCCGACGCCGCGTCGGCGGCAGCGCTGCCGGCCGAGGGGACGACGGTCGGGGTCGCACCGCCGTGGTCGCCGAGCGCACCGAGCAGCGGATTGCCCGGGTTGAAGCCCGCCGGGCAGTCCGAGGTCGCGGGCGGATAGGCGAGGTTGCCGCCACCGTCGCCAACCGTCCCACTGCAGTTGGGCGCGGAATTGCTCGCGACGAGCGTGTTCGTCAGCGTCAGCGTGCCGTTCACGTGGCTGACTCCGCCGGCGACTCCCGCACGGCCGGTCTGGTTGCCGGCGATGGTGACGTTGGTGAAGGTGCTCGTGCCGGCGGTCAGCACCCCGCCGCCGTCTGAATTGGGGATGACGTTCGCCGCCGTCCCGGAGCTCCCGGTGCGGTTGCCGACGATCGTGGAATTGACGACGGCCAGGGGGGCGAGTGTCTCCAGCCCACCGCCCTCGCCGCCCGCACCAGCGAACCCTGCCGGACCCTCGGAGTCGCCACCGTCGCCGGTGGAGTTGGCACTGATCGTGCTCTCCCGCAGGGTCAGCGAGCCGTGGCGCTGCATCTGCTGGGACCGGCCAATGTTCTGGATCCCGCCACCGCTTCCGGCGGACCCCGCGTTGCAGTTCGTGCAGACGGCGTCGCCACCGTTGCCGGTCGCGTTGTCGGCGATGACGCTCTCGCTCACCGTCAGATCGCCGCGGTTCAAGATGCCGCCGCCATGTCCTCCGTCGAGGCCGGGCGAACCGTCGGGCGTGCGCCCACCGGTGACGGTGACCCGTTCGATCGCGGCCGTCACGTCGCTGTTGAACGTGCCCACGGTGATCACGCGATCGATGCGGTCCGCGTCGATGATCGTGGTCCGCGCGGAGGCCCCCCGGATCGTGCCGTCCGACGTGAGGTTCAGGTCGCCGGTGGTCGCGTCGTCGGGTCCCACAGGAGCGATCGACAGCGTGTAGCGGCCGGCCGGAAGCCTGATCGTGTCCAATCCTGAGCCGGCGACGCACTCGCCGATGGAGGCGCCCGACGCGGTGTCGGTATTCGCCGCCACGGTCGCCTCCCGCAGCGAACACCTGCCGTCGGACGGCGACAGGACGTCCGTCGTGGTGTTGACGTCGATCGTCGCCGCGCCCCACGCCGTCGAGGACACCAGCAGCGCACTCAGCACAACCGCGACGCAGCTCCCGACAGCCGGTCCCCTCATCGAAGCGACCCTCCCACCGACCGCACCGGCGTGTCAAGCCTGCCGATCCAATGGCGGCTCGTCGCCGCTAGCCGACGTACTTGCCGTCGCGGAACAGCGCGCCCTCGGCCTTGCGTCGCGTGACGAGGCCGGGGAGCGTCCTGCCGCTCGCCTTGGTCCAGCGGTCGAGCTGCGCCGGCACGCTGCCGTAGTCGCCCTGGTTCAGGAGCTTGAGCAGTGTGGAGTCGTTGAACGCGCCGTTGCCGACGTTGAACGCGAAGCTGATCAGGGCGTCGACCTGGGCCTGCGTCAGCTTCACCTTCACGCTGCCGGAGATCGCTCCCGCGGCCGAGGCCGCGTCCTGCTGGAGCAGCTCGAGCGCACGCTCGCGCGTGATGCCGCGCTTGAACTCCTCCGGCTCGCTGCCGTTGATCGGCCCGTGGTGCACGAGGTGCCCGCAGCCGATCGTGCAGTGGCCGACCGGGTCGTTGTAGAGGTCCCCTCGGAAGCCCTCGAAGTGGGCGATGAACGCGGCGCCCTTCTTGCTGAGGCGTTGCGCCCCGGCCTTGCCGGGATCGCCCGACGCGTGCGCTTTGCCGCCGCGGAGCGCGGCCCACGTCGCGGGCCCGACGACGCCGTCCGCCGCCAAGCCGTGGGCGGCCTGGAAGGCCATGACGGCGCTCTTGGTGCCGTCCCCGAAGTCGCCGTCGACCGCGACGGCGTGTTTGGCGGCCTTGAGCGCCCGCTGGAGCCGCTTCACCGCGGGTCCGTCGGCGCCCTTCTTGAGTACCGGGTCGTTGGCCATGCTGGCTTCCTCAGTCGGCGTCGTCGTCCTCGACCGGGACCGGAGCGGAGTCCTCGTCGCCGGGCTCGTCGTCGTCCTCGTCGAAGAACCCGGGCTCCGGCTGGTAGTCCGGATGCTGCTCGATCGGCAGTTCCTTCTCGCTCATGGGCCTGCTCCGTCCATAGTGACCTTCTTGATGACCTGGTAGCGCTTGCGGCGGCGCTCGCCCTTCCAGCCCTCGGCCCTGCCCTTCCGCCACAGTTCCTTGCGCCGGCCGATCAGGAATCCCATGTGCTCGACCGCGGACTCGCGGTCGGCGGCCTCGACCTTCTCGAAGCCGCCGGCGCGCTTGGCCGCGCGGCGCGCCCCGAACAGCTGGGCGAGCGCCTCGCGCTCCTCGTCGCGCAGCACCCGCCACGGATGCTTGCCCTCGATGATCGACCAGCCGACGTCGCCGAACTTGCCGTGACCCGAGTGCCCCCAGGCCCGGTACAGGCGATTCACCTCCTTCTCGGTCATCGGGCCGAAGTCGCCGTCGGGCGTGATCCCCGCCGCGCCGTGCTCGGCGAGCCACTTCTGCACGCGCATCACCGCGTCGCCCTTGTCGCCCTGCTTGAGCGAGGGGTGCTCGTCGATCGCGAGCGCGCTCGGGTCGGCCTTGCCGCCGCCGCGGTAGGTGACGTGCCAGCTCTCGGACGGCGCCTCTCCCCAGCGCCACCCGTACGGCGCGCCGAGCCCGTCGACCACCTTCCTCATCGTCGGCGGGCTGGCGAGGTCGACGGCGTTGCCCCAGCCGTGGTTGCTCGTCCCCGGGCGAGCTGCGAGATTGCCGCCCGACTGAAAGACGGCCCAGAAATGCTCCTGCTCGGCAAACGTGCGATACGAGGACCGGTCCCCGAGCGGCGAGATCCAGATGCCCAGCTTCTTGCCGCCCTCGGCTCTGAGCGCAAGCCAGTTCGCGGCCGCCTCCTTGGCAAGCCGCCCACCTGGGACGGCCGCTAGATCCGAGTCCGCGAATCGTCCGTTGTCCGACATGGCATCTTCCCTTCTGCGTCGGTCCGCCGGCGACCTCAGCCGGGGCGCGCTTTGCTGTGGCCCGACACGCGCTGCTTAGAACTACCAGATCGCGCCAGTAGCAGACAAGGTCAGTATTCCGATCCGATCAAAGGGCGCCGGCGCCAAGCTTGCGATCCGCATCTGGGCACCGGTACGGTCGTCGGGAACCTGATGACCGATTTGGCCGCAGCCGATGGCGAGGGCTCCGGGCGCCCCGCGGTCGGCACGGCCTTCGACATCTTCCTGTCGCACAACAGCCGCGACAAGGCGCCCGTCGAGCGGATCGCCGAGCGTCTCAAGCGCGCGGGCATCGAGCCATGGCTGGACAAGTGGTCGCTGACACCCGGTGGGGACTGGCAGCGCGAGCTCGGTGACGGGCTGGAGGCCTCGCGTGCGTGCGCGGTCTTCATCGGCCCGCACCAGGCCGGCGCGTGGGAGATCCAGGAGGCCGGCCTCGCGGTCGACCGCGCCGCCAAGGATCACGGCTTCCGCGTGTTCCCCGTGCTGCTGCCAGGCGTCCCGGAGCCGTTCGATCCGAACCTTCTGCCGCACTTCCTGCGCTCGCGCACGTGGGTGGACTTCCGCTCCGGCCATGAGAACGGGCGCGCGCTGCAAGATCTCATTCACGCGATCAAGGGCATCCCCTTCGGGCCCGACGTCCCGATCGAGCCCCGCGACGACGTGTGCCCGTATCGCGGCCTGCGCGCGTTCGAGCCGGACGACGCCGAGTTCTTCTTCGGCCGCGACCGTGACGTGCAGCGCCTGATCGAGAAGCTGAAGGCCGGTCGGTTCCTCGCCGTGCTCGGACCGTCGGGGAGCGGCAAGTCGTCGCTCGTGCGTGCCGGGCTTCTCCCCGCGCTGACCGGCGGCGCGCTGCCCGACGTCGACGAGTGGCACGTCTGCGTGGTCCGGCCCGGGGCCACGCCGCTGACCGCGCTGGCGGCCGGACTGCACACGCTGTCCGGGGCCGGCGCGCTGCAGGCGACCGTCGACGGGCTCGCCCACGACGAGCGGACGCTGCACCAGGCGGTGTCGCTCGTGCTGGCCGGCCGCCCTGCCGAGGACCGCGTCCTCCTGGTCCTGGACCAGTTCGAGGAGGTCTTCACGATGTGCCGCGACGAGGCGGAGCGCCGCGCGCTGTTCGCGAACGTCCTGCACGCCGCGTCGGTCCCCGGCGGTGGGGCCGTGGTGGTGCTGACGATGCGCGCCGACTTCTATCCCAGGTGCGCCGCGTACGCCGAGCTTTCGCAGCTGCTGACCGCGCACCAGTTCCTCGTCGGGCCGATGGATGCGGATGGCCTCCGGCAGGCGATCGAGGAGCCCGCGCGCCGCGTCGGCCTGGAGTTCGAGGAGGGCCTGACGGCGACGATCCTCGACGACGTCGGGAAGGAGCCGGGCGCCCTGCCGCTGCTCGAGCACGCCCTGCTAGAGCTGTGGGAGCGCCGCCGCGGGAGCATGCTCACCCTCGAGGGCTACCGCGACGCAGGCGGCGTCGACGGGGCGCTCGCCAAACGCGCCGACGAGATCTTCTCGGAGCTCAGCGGGGCCGAGCAGGAGATCGCGCGGCGCACGCTGCTGCGCCTGACGGAGCCTGGCGAGGGGACCGAGGACACGCGACGGCGGGCGGCGCTGAGCGAGCTTGCGACCGGGCCTCGCGACGACGAGTTCGACGCGGTGCTCGGTCGCCTCGTGGCCGCCAGGATGCTGACCTCGGGCAGCGACGACACGGGTCACGAGCGGTTCGTCGAGGTGTCGCACGAGGCGCTGATCCGCGGCTGGCCGCGGCTCCGCGGCTGGATCGACGCCGACCGGGCTGCCCTGCGCGTCCAGCGCCGGCTGACCGATGCGGCGCGGGAGTGGGAGGAGCTGGGTCGCGAGGACGGCGCGCTCTACCGCGGCGCGAGGCTCGCCGAGGCGGTCGAGTTCGCGAGCGAGCACGACGCCGATCTGACCGACCGCGAGCAGCGGTTCGTCGACGCCGGGATCGAGCTCGAGCAGCGCGAGCAAACGGCAGAGGAGGAGCGACGCCGCAAGGAGCTCGACGACGCTCGCGCGCTCGCCGACGCACAGCGCCGCGCGAAGCGGCGGCTGATGGTCGCAGCGGGGGTGCTGCTGCTCGGCCTCGTGGGAGCGGGCGCGGCTGCGCTCGTGGCGCTGGACCAGAAGAAGACCGCCACGGAGCAGAGCTCGCTCGCGCTCTCGCGCCAGCTCGCGGCCAACGCCGGCCAGCAGCTGCCGCAGGATCCCGAGCTCGCGCTGCTGCTCGCGCTCGAGTCCGCTCACCGCTCACACACGGCGGAGGCCGAGGACGCGATGCGGGCAACGCTGCAATCGCCGCTGCGGACGACGCTCCGTGGACACACCGGAACGGTCACGTCGGCTGCCTTCAATCGCGACGGCCGCCAGGCCGTCACGGCGGGCGCCGACGGGACGGCGCGGGTGTGGGACGTTGAGACGGGGGAGACGATCGCCGTGGTCCGGCACGGGGCCCGGGTGCTGGACGCCACGTTCGACGCGGGCGGCACCCGCGTTCTCACGGCCGGCGCGGACGGCGTCGCCGCGAGCTGGGACGCCCGCACCGGTCGTCGCCTGAGCGTCACCTCGATCCGGCGCACGCCGGATACCGTCGTGAACGACGCCGGCTTCAGTCCGGACCGGCGCAAGGTGGCCACCGCCGGGCGTGACGGGGTTGCCATCTGGACGCTCGGCGCGACCGGCGAGCCTCGGCGCCTGACGTCGCGCGACACGCTCCGCGTCGCGTACGCGGCGCGCGCCGACCGCCTCATCACCCTCGACACGCCGCTGACGTTGCCCGCGTTTTCCACTCCGTCGGTCTGGGACCCCCGCAGCGGCCGTCGCGCCGCGGGTCCGCCACTGATCGATGCGTTGGACGTCGCGCTCAGCGCCGACGGCCGGGCAGCGCTCCTCGTCGGTAACGATGGCGTGTTCCGCTGGCGGACCCAGATGAAGGGGTCGCAGCGCGTCGCGCAGGCGGGGCCCACCACGGCCGCCTTCAGCGGCGACGCGAGGCAGATCCTGACCGTCGGAGCCGGCGGCGCCGACCTCTGGGACGCCGCTGAGCGCCGCCGGTTGAGCGAGCTGCGGGCCGGGGCTCGCAGCATGACGGCGGCTGGGTTCAGCGCCGACGGCCGCCGGGTCGTCACTGCCGATGAGGGCGGGATCGGGCGCGTGTGGGAGCCGGGCGTGGTGGCGCTGGCCCCGCGCCAGTACGCGGTCGCGGTCGCTGCCTTCTCCACCGACGGCCGCCGCGTCGGCGGCCTCACAGGTTCGGGCGTCTTCACCCACACGGCCCAAGGCACGACCTACGACCCGCTGGCTGTCGTCTGGGATGCGGCCGACGGACGGCTCGTATCCGCCACGCCGATCGGATTCGGCACGGCCAACTCGCTGGACGCACTCGCGGACCTCAACCGCGGGGCACAGGCGAGCTTCAGCCGCGACGGCCGATTGGTGTTCGGCAGCTCCCCCGGCGAGTTCGGCGAGTTTGCCGTCTACGACGCTGCGAAGGGCCGCGCGCTTACTCGCACGTCGGCGGCCGCCGCCAGCGCGGACGGTCGCCGGATCGCCCGCCTCGCGCCTCGCGGGACCGCGGTCGATGTGCTGGACGCGGAGTCCCCGCGCCGCGTTGCGAGCCTCCCGCTCACGCTGACGGGCGTCGACACGGTCGAGCTCAGCCCGGACGGGCAATGGCTCGCCGCGCTCAAGAGCGGCGCCGACGCCGTCGAGGTGTTCGCGGTGAAGGACGGCGCCGACGGCACGGTGCTGCGCCACGCCGGCGATCGGCTGGACTTCGTGCGCATCTCGTCCGACGGGCGGCGCATGGTCGCGGCGCTCGGCGACGGCACGCTGCGTACCTGGGACCTCGCGGCGGGCAAGCCGATCGCCGAGCTGAGCGGTCACGTTCGCCCGCTGTGGAGCGTCGCGTTCAGCGCCGACCGGCGGTTTGTGGTCACGGGCGGCAGCGACGGGACGACGCGTGTCTGGGAGACGGGCACCGGCCACCCGGTGGCCGTCCTCCCGGGCGGCGGCGGCGCCGCGTTCGGCCCCGGCAAGCGGTCTGTGGCCATCGTCGCCGGGGTCGACCCCGGCACCGGCGACGTGTCCGCGATCCGCGCCTGCGACGCGTGCGCCGGCTGGCCGGAGCTCGTGCGCCGCGCCGAGGCCCGCACGGACCGCACGCTGACACCGGCCGAACGGCGCCGCTTCATCGGCGGCTGAACACCAAGATCGCGTGCACCGGTTGACCGCCACCCAGCGTGTTGCCAGCATCGCCGCGAACCTGAGGGAGAGGACGACACTTGAGCGACACCGTCGCGTCACCCACCGAGCAGACGGGCTACGCATGGGAGCGGCTGGAGGATCAGCTCGGCTGGTACGACCGCAAGAGCGCGCACCACAAGAACTGGTTCCAGCGGTTCAAGGTCCTCCAGATCGTCATCGCGGCATCGATCCCAGTGGTCGCCGGCGGGGGCGCGGGCGCGTGGATCACCGGTTCGCTCGGCGCGTCGATCGTGGCGCTCGAGAGCTTCCAGCAGCTCTTCCAGTTCCAGCAGAACTGGCTCGGCTACCGCGCGACGGCCGAGGCGCTCAAGCACGAGAAGTTCGTCTTTCTGGCGCATGCGGGCCCATACCGCGACGCGCCGGCGCCGGATGCCCTGCTCGCCGAGCGGGTCGAGGGGCTCGTGTCGCAGGAGCACGCCGCGTGGTCATCAGCCCAGACCGAGGCCGGCGCCGCGAAGCAGTGACCCGCCGAGCGGTCCGCCACCGGCCCGCGTAACCGCTTGCGGGGGCACGCAGGGGACGACGAGGCTCCGTGTCTTGCGTCGGTCGCCGGCGATCCCCACAATGGAGCGATGCGCGACGACGCTGTTCTGAAGCAGGAGCTCCATGCGGCCGTGGAGGCGCGCAAAGAGCTCACGGACGACATGGAGCCTGCGGTGATCGACGCGTTCGTCGCGCGGATCGAGCGACGGCTCGCCGAACGTGAAGGCGAGGACGCACAGGCGCTGAAGCGGACGCGGGACTACCAGAAGGAGATGGTGCTGGGATCGATGGCGATCTCGGTGCCGCTCCTCGCGATCGCCGCCGTCTTCACCGGCTTCCCGGGTGTGCTGGCCGTCTGCATCGCCGTTGCGGTGATCGCGATCGTCTCGACCCGGTCGGGCTAGCAGCAGCACCGCAGCGCGGCAGTCCGATTTCAGTCAGGCAGGGCGCCGGCACAGCTGCTGTTGCCGATGCGCAAGCGGGCCGCAACCGGGGCCCGTGATCGTCCTTGCGGTCCCTGCTTGCAACCCGCCAGGAGTCCGCAATGAGCCCCGCACTGACCGCCCTTTTTCGTGCCTCCGCGCCGGCAGTGCTCGCGGCTGTCGCGGCGCTGGCGTTCCCCGGCCCCGTGGCCCTCGCCGCTCCGGCGCACGCAGACGGCGATGTGCTCGCCGGCCAGTGGCATCTCGACGAGCGTCTGAGCGGTGGCGACGGTGGGAGCTACATGCCTGACAGCTCCGGCCACGGCCTGAGCGCGCGACTGCGGTTTGCCGAGGAGGTGCCAGGCCGCTTCGGTACCGCGCTCGGCCTTGGCAGCAGGAGCGAGGTACACGTGCCCCACACGACCGTCCTCGAGCCGAAAGCGGTGACGCTGCTCGCCTGGGTGCGCCGCAACGACGACCCGGGCCCGTACCGCAACATCGCCGCGAAGGGAGCGGACAACGGCTGCAGCGCCGCGTCATACGCGCTCTACACCGGCCATCCCGGCGCCCCCGGGCTGCGCTTCTACGTGCGAAACGGCACGGCCGTCTCGTTCTCGCCGAGCGGCGGCACCGCCCTCTGGGACGGCGATTGGCACATGGTCGCCGGCACGTACGACGGTGCGAGCGTGCGGCTCTACGTCGATGGTCGGCAGGCGGGCGCCGGCGTCGCCGCCGGCGGCCCGATCGACTACGCGCTGCCGATCGGCGCGTTCGAGATCGGCCGCTTCCCCGGGGCCGACGCCTGCGGCGGCGTCCAGACGCACTTCCCGGGCCAGATCGACGAGACGCGCGTGTACGGCCGGGCTCTCACAGCGGCCGAGCTCGGGCGGCTGGCGGCCGATGCCGGCCCGAACCCGCCCGTGCTCGAGCCCGACCGCCCTCAGCGGACGCTGTCCGTGACCAAGTCCGGCTCCGGCTCCGGCACCGTGACCTCGACGCCGGCCGGAATCGACTGCGGCTCCGACTGCTCCCAGACCTATCGCGATGGAACCACGGTCACGCTGAGGGTCGCCCCGGCCGCCGGCTCGGGCTTCGCTGGATGGAGCGGCGGCGGCTGCGACGGCAGCGGCGCTGTCTGTACGGTTTCGATGAGTGCCGCCAGGACGGTCGCGGCGAGCTTCCAGCTTCGTCCACGCCGGACGGTGTCGGCGGCCTTCACCGCACCGGCGAAGGCCAACGCACGCGGCCTCGCGGTCCTCGACGCGTCCGCTACGCGCGGAGCCGCGCGCGTGTCGTGGGACATCAACGGCGACGGGCGCAACGACCTCGCCACGAGTCACCCGTATCTCGGCCTGCGGCTGGCCAGGCGCGGGACCTACCGCGTCCGGCTGACCGCGGTCGCGGCGGACGGCACCAGGTCGGTCGTCGAGCACGCCGTATCGGTCGGCAAGGGCAAGGCCAAGGCCAAGGCCAAGCGGCTCGCTGCCGGTTTGCCCGACCTCGCTATGGCGAGCCAGAACGAGGGCTTCCTGAAGGCAGCGATGCGGCAGCCCTCGTGCTTCGCGGGAGTCAAGGTGGTCTTCGGGGTGGTCGAGGCCGAGGGGTGCTTCCGCCACGTTCTCAGCCGTGAGGACATCCCGCCGGCAGAGCGCCCGGTCACCGCGGAGTACTACGACCGGAACCACTCCCTCCGCCACCAGCCTGGCTGTCTCCTGCGCGAGGGCCTTGGCCCTGCCTGCGTCGAACTCGCCGCTCAGGCGGGGTTCGATGTCTTCGTCGCGAACTCCCGCGTGAAGATCAACGGGATCACGTTCACGCCGCGCGACGGAGCGTCGATCGTGGTCTTCCCCGCGCTCGGCCGTGTGGTCTCCAAGAACGCCACGCTCACGCTCAGCGGGTCGAGCCTCGGCCCGGTCGAGATCCACAGCGGCGAGCTCAACCTCGACCTGGACAGCGGCGTGACGCGGTTGACTGGGGGGAGGTCGCAGTTGCGGCTCTTTTCCTTCGACGCGCGCCGCGAGGTTCCCGCGATCGGCGGCTTCCTACTCGACGGCGAGACAGACGTGAGCCTCGTCAAGCAGGGCGAACGGCGGTTCACGCAGTGGTCGGTGCGGCTCGCGCTGCCCGCGGCGTTCACCGTCTTCGGGAGCTCTCGGCCCGGCGGCGGCGCTGCGCTCGAGGCCGACAACGACCGCGGGCTGATCCTCGGAACGGTGGATCTGCGAGTCCCCGAGGCGTATCTGGGCGTGCTGCGCCTTGCCAACCTGAGCTTCCACTACAGCGATTCCGGCAACGAGGCGCAGGGCTGTCCGGCCAAGTGGTGGAAGGCGACGGCCGACATCTTCCTCGGCGTGGGCGAGAAGCCCGGCGCGGGCCTCAGGCTCTCGTCGCCGCCGGCTCGAAACGGCGTCGCCTTCTGCGCAGGTGGCTTTCACAGCGCAGGCGGCGAGTTCGTCTTCGGCGCGCCGATCCCGCGGCCACAGATCTTCCCGGGGGTCTTTCTCGACAGCATCGGCTTCAACATGCTGCTCGACAGCCCGACGCTGCTCGAGGGCAACGCCGCGATCAGTGCAGGCGAGCTCGTCCGGGCCCGCGGCGGCCTGCTGGCCGCGTTCGCCTCTCTCCGCGCCCCGTACGTGATCAAGGCGGAGGACGCGCACGGGTCGCTCGGCGCCCTCGCCGGGCGCCGGCTGATCAGCACCTCGTTCGCGCTCGGCGGTGCGGTGGACATCAAGACGCCGGTCGGCCCGCTCAACCTCGCCACCGGCTACTTCCTGTACTCGCATCCCGGCTACATCGCGGCCGGGGGGCAGATGCGGATGAACCTGCTCTTCTTCGTGGTGAACGCGGGAGCGAGCGCGGAGGTCTCGACCAGCACGGGCCGCTTCAACCTGCATGCCGGCGGCGAGGTCTGCCTCCTGGCGGGGATCAAGATCGCAGGCATCGGTGCCTGCGCCGGAGCCGACGCGTACATCAGCAACAGGGGCGCCGTCGCCTGCTTCAACGTCCTCGGAGCCAGCCCGGGCGTCGGCTACCGCTGGGGCGACACGGTCCCGACGTTCTACCTCGGCGTACTCGGGGATGGGTGCAAGCCGAGCCGCTACTGGGAGGCGAACGTCCACGCTGCGCGAGCTGCCGGCCGCAGGCTCGCCGGTCAAGGAACCCCGCCGCCGCTTGTCATCACCGTCAGGCGGGGAGAGACCGTCAAGAACGTCGAGCTGACCGGCCGGGGCGGGGCGCCTGCGGTCGAGGTCCGCGCCCCAGACGGCGAGACCCTGACGACCCGCGCGAACGAGATCAGGGTCGGGACCCGACTCAGGACACTCGCACACGCAGACGCCGATCGCACCTGGATCGGGATCGAGGACGCCCGGCCCGGCACCTACACGATCACGCCGCTCCCAGGCTCCGTCCCGATCGCGGGCATGGCCGCCACCCGCCCCGAGCCCGATGCTCAGATCACGGCATCGGTGCGCGGGCACGGCGCGCACCGGGTGCTCCGCTACGACGCCGGCACGACCCCGGGCCGGCGGGTGACGTTCGTCGAGCGCGGTGACGCGACGTGGCGGCCGCTGGGCTCGGCGAAGCGCGGCAGGAGCACGATCCGCTTCAGCCCCGCCACCGGCCCCGCCGGCCCGCGCGAGATCGTGGCCCAGGTTGAGATCGACGGCGTCCCCAGCCCGCCGGTCGTTCTCGACACGTTCCACGCCGCCGCTCCGACCAGGCCCGGCCGCCCCGGTCGCCTGCGTGTGCGCCGCCAGGGCAAGGCCCTGCAGGTCGCCTGGCCGCGAACGGCGAACGCGGCAGGCTACGGCGTCCGGGTCCGGCTGCGAAACGGGACGCAGCGAACGATGCGCGTCCCCGCACACCGGCGTCGTGCACGTATCCGCGCCGTCCCCGCCACCCAGGGCGGCGTCGTCGAAGTGCGGGCCCTGGGGGCGCTCGGTGACTGGGGCCGCGTCCGCAAGGCACGCTTCCGGCCGACCGCCCGGCCCCGCGACCGGCTGCTCCCGTTCGGTCAGCTCGGGCGCTGACCGCACGGCGAGGGCGCGGTCGCAGCTTGCCGCGCCGCTCGCCGTCGGAGATGCTGGGCGCGTGGACTTCCGGGTTCTCGGGCCTGTCGAAGTGCTGTCGAACGGGCGGCCGCTCGGGATCCCCGGCGCGCGGCAACGGGCGCTGCTCGCGGTGCTGCTGCTCCAGCGCAGGGCGCCGGTGACAGGCGACCGGCTGGTCGAGGAGTTGTGGGTGACGCCCGGCACGGCGTCCGGCAAGGCGATCCAGGTCGTGGTCTCCCGCCTCCGGCGCGCCTTGGGCCCGGCGGCCGAGCGGCTCGTAAGCACGCCTGCGGGCTATCGGCTGGACACCGAGGCCGGCGAGCTGGATCTCGACCGCTTCGAGCGGCTCGCGGACGAGGGCCGCGGTGCGTTGCTCGCCGGCTCGGCCGAGCACGCCGCCGGCCGCCTGCGCGCCGCGCTCGAGGAATGGCGCGGGCCGCCGCTCGGCGGCATCGGCGACGACGTCCCCTTCGCGTCCGTCGAGGCTGTGCGGCTCGCGGCGCTGCGCGACGCCGCGCTCGAGGACCGGGTCGACGCCGACCTCGCGCTCGGCCGCCACGCGGAGGTCACCGGCGAGCTGGAAGCACTCGTAGCCCGCGAGCCGCTGCGCGAGCGCCGGCGTGGCCAGCTGATGCTGGCCCTGTTCCGCACGGGGCGCCAGGGCGAAGCGCTCGAGGTGTTCCGCGACGGCGCGCGCGTGCTCGACGCCGAGCTCGGGCTTCGGCCGGGCCCGGAGCTCGAACAGCTGCAGCAGGCCATCCTCGCGGGCGATGCCGCGCTGGCCGGGCCGCCCTCGCGTGGCGCCGAGCCTGCCGCGCCCCCGCGCCGGGCCACCGCGACGATCCTGTTCACCGATCTGGCAGGGTCCACCCCGATGCGCACCGCGCTCGGCGACGAGGCGGCCGACGCGGTGCGGCGCGAGCACGACGGGCGGCTGCGCGACGTGCTCGCCATGCACGGCGGGCGGGAGGTCAAGGCGCTGGGCGACGGGCTGATGGCCGTCCACGAGGCGGCGGGCGCCGCGCTCGCCTGCGCGGCCGACATGCAGCGTGCGATCGACCGCCAGAGCCGGCGCGGGCCGGTGCCACTCGGCCTGCGGATCGGCCTCGGCGCCGGCGATGTCGCATGGGAGGGCGACGACTGCTTCGGAACCCCGGTCATCGAAGCCCAGCGGCTGTGCGCGGCGGCGGCCCCCGGCCACATCCTGGCCGCCGACGCCGTCCGCCTGCTGGCCGGCCCGTCGGCCGCCGACGGCCTGCGCGACGCCGGAGCGCTGACGTTGCCCGGCCTGGCGCATCCCGTCCGCACGTGGGAACTGACGTGGACCGCCGAGCGCGCCGCCGACGTCCCTCCGGCCCCCGCGCTCGCGCGCGACCCGGCAGGTGTGTTCGCGGGCCGCGAGGCCGAGCTCGCGACGGCGTGTGCGGCGTGGGACCTGGCTGCGGAGGGGCGCCGGCAGATCCTGCTCGTGTCCGGCGAGCCGGGCATCGGCAAGACGCGGCTCGCGGCGGAGGTCGCCGCGCACGCGCTCGAGGCCGACGCCACCGTGTTGTACGGCCGGTGCGACGACGGCCTGGCCGCGCCCGCGCAGCCGTTCGCCGAGGCGCTCGGCGCCTACGTCGCCGCTTGCCCGGTGGACGAGCTGCGCGTGCAGGTCGGCGCCAGGGCCGCCGACCTGCACCCGGTACTCCCGGAGCTCCGCGCGCTGATGCCGGGACTGCGCGCGCCCGCGCCGGCAGACCCGGAGCTCGAGCGGCTCCGCGCGTCCGAGGCCGTCGCCGCGCTCCTGGCTGCGGCTTCTGACGGCGCGCCCGTGCTGCTCGTCCTCGACGACCTGCATTGGGCGGACGAGTTCTCGCTCCAGCTGCTGCGCCACCTCGCCGGCGGCGCGCCAGTCGTGCGGCTGCTCGTCGTGGCGACCTACCGCGACACCGAGCCGAGCCGCTCGCCACTGCTGGCCGACGTGGTCGCCGACCTGGTTCGCTCGCCCGAAACCGGCCGGGTGGCGCTCGGCGCACTCGACGAGCCGGCCGTGGCCGCGTTGCTCGAGCGCGCGGGTCACGCTCGCGGGCTGGCCGGCGGCGTGCGGGCCGCGACGCGCGGAAACCCGTTCTTCGTCGGCGAGCTGGTCCACGTGCTCGGCGAGGACGGCGCGACCGTCACGCCGCGCGTCCGCGACGTCGTGCGCGGACGGCTCGCGAAACTGCCGTCCAGCGTCGGCCGGCTGCTTGCCGTCGCCGCGGTCGCCGGCCCGGAGTTCGACCTCGACGTCGTCGCGCCGGCCGCCGGGGTCGACGACGACGCGGCGCTCGACGCGCTGGAGGTGGCGGAGCATGCGCGGCTCGTCGTGCCGACCGCCCGGCTGGACCGCTTCACGTTCGCCCACGCGCTGGTGCGGCAGGCGATCGAGGAGGACCTGCCGGCAAGCCGGAGGGTGCGTATGCACGCGCGTATCGCGCAGGCGCTCGAGCGCGCCGCGACGACGCGCGCCGTGTCGGACGGCGAGCTCGCCGTGCAGCTGGATGCCGCCGGCGGCCTCGTCGATCCGCGCACCACGCTCACCCACGCCCGCCGGGCGGGCGGCGAAGCCGTCGGTCGGCTCGCGTTCGACGTCGCGGCCGAGCACTACGAGCGGGCGCGGCGCGCGTACGACCGGCTCCCCGACGGCGCGGGACACGAGCGGCGGGAGCTGGATCTCGCGCGCGGGCACGCGCTGCAGTACGCCGGCGATCCGCGCGCGTACGACGTGTTGCGGGGCGTCGCCGCCGACGCGGAGGCGGCGGACGACGGCGGGGGGATGGCCGAAGCGCTGCTGAACATGAACTTCGCCCTCGACTACCTGCACGAGGACGCCGGGTTGATCGCCCTGCTGCGGCGCGCGCTCGCCCTCATGCCGGCCAGCGACGGGCCCGACCGCGCGCGCCTGCTCGGCTACCTCGCGCTCCGGGCGCTCTACAGCATCCCGGATCGCGAGCGCGCGGCGACCGCGGCCGAGGCGGTCGCGATGGCGCGACGCACGGGCGACGCAGGCGCGCTTGCCTCGACGCTCCTCGCGCACTCGTGGACGGTGATGGACCCCGAGCGAGCGTCGGACCGGCTCGCGATCGCCGACGAGCTGGTCCCGCTCGGCGCATCGCTCGCGCCCTACGTCGAGTCCGTCGGGCACTGCCTCCGGTTCACGGTGCTCATCGAGCTCGGCGACGTTGTGGCCGCCGACGCCGCGCTGGCGGCGGGCCGCGCCACGGCTCGCGTGCCGATCGCGGAGTACACGGTCATGACGTGGACGGCGATGCGCTCCGTCCTCGCCGGCGACCTCGCAACGGCCGAGGCGCTCGCGACGCAAGCCGGGCAGACGCCGCTCGCGGCGGGCACGCCGCCGCAGGTCGTGCAGTCCCACGTGGGTCCGCTGATCTGGTGCATCCGGGTTCTCCAGGGACGGTTCGACGAGCTCGACCGGCTCACCGCCGGCGTGCTCACCGGTCCCGAGCGAT
The DNA here is from genome assembly GCA_963806395.1 of uncultured Solirubrobacteraceae bacterium. Taxonomy (GTDB): domain Bacteria; phylum Actinomycetota; class Thermoleophilia; order Solirubrobacterales; family Solirubrobacteraceae; genus DASSUW01. The sequence goes on from CAWDYI010000007.1 coordinate 23,597, forward strand.
CGGCATGGTCGTACGTCAGCGAAGCCCAGCTCGCGCAGGCCCGGAACGACCGCGACGCGGCCGCCGCTCACTTCGCGCGGGCGCTGGAGCGCGGGCTGCTGGCCATGCCCCGGGGCGTGCCCTGGGCCGGGACGCTCACGTGCGCCGCCGACGTGTGCTCGTGGCTCGGAGACGTGCGCAGCGCCGAGCGGCTGCACGCGCTGCTCGCCCCATGCGCGGGCACGATGATCGCCGTCACCGGGCCGATCGGACGCGCGGTCGGCGCGCTCGCCCACACACTCGGGCGCCCGGCGGAGGCCGAGCGCCGGCTGCGCGACGCCGTCGCGTTGTGCGACCGGATGGACGCGGAGGCCCACCTGGCCGTTGCCCGCCTCGATCTCGCCACGCTCCTCGGCCCGACGGACGAGGGGCGCCGGCTCGTCGCGCAGGCCGGCGACGCCGCCGAGCGGCTGGGGATGGCGGGCGTACGCGCCGCCGCAGCCGGCTTCAGTCCTTGACCGGGCCGTACCTGAGGTTCAGCACGCCGGTCCCGAACGTCTCAGAGCTCAGGAGCTCGAGCGGGATGCGCGGCTCGTCCGGCGGGAAGAGCCGGGCCATGCCGTCGCCGACGGCGAGCGGGTGCACGAGCAGGATGAGCTCGTCCAGCAGCCCCTCGCGCAGCAGCCAGCGCGCGGTGGTGGCGCTGCCCGACATCGTGATGTCGCCGCCGTCCTGGGCCTTGAGGTCGGTCAGCTTCTGCGCCACGTCGCCGCTGATGATCTCCGAGTTCTGCCAGTCCGCCGCCTGCAGGCTGTTGGACACGACGTACTTCTTGATCGAGTTCATCACGTCGCCGAACGGCTCGTCGGCATGCTCGGGCCAGTACGCGGCCCACTCGTCGTAGAGCACGCGGCCCATCAGGATGGCGTCCGTGGTGGCGAAGCCGGCGCCGACCGCGGCGCCCATCTCGTCGTCGAAGTACGGGAAGTGCCACTGGTCGGGCGACTCGACGACGCCGTCGAGGGAGATGAAGAAGTTCGACTTGATCTTGCGCATGAGCGCCTCCTTGGGCTGGCTTGCGTGGTCACTGAAAGGCGGTCGCCGTCAAGCGGCGAGGAGGGCGTCCATCTGGCCGACCGACTGGGGGAACACCGTCGAACGCGCCCCACCGATCCAGCTGCTGCATGTGCTCGCTGGAGGCGAAGCACGAAGCGCAGCTCCATGCGGGTGCCGCCATCCTGCTCGGTGAGTCGCATCTGCACCGCGGTGGTCGGCGTGTCGGTGTTCGGCGTCCCGTCGCGGTTGGCGTATCCGTCGGTGAACTCGAGTGACCGGGGCGGGGCGACCGAGGTGACCCGCCACCAGCCGCGGGACTGCTCGCCCTCTGGACCGGTCATGAAGTAGGCGACCTCACCGCCGGCGGCCAGGTCGTGCTTCTCCACGGTCGCCGGGTGGGTCGGCGGCCCCCACCAGCGCTCGAGCTGCCGCGGGTCGGCCCACAACTCCCACACCCGCTCGATCGGAGCGTCGAAGTCGGCGACCAGCACGAGGGCCAGGCCGTCGAAGTCCTTCTCGACACTGACGATGCTCACTCGCCGGCGCTCTTCTCAGCGCGGGGAACCTGCGCGAGCAGATCGGCCATCCGGTCGACGCGCCCGCGCCAGGTCGTCTCGAGCCTGTCGAGCGCCCGCCGTGCCCGTCTCACGGCGTCGGGATCGGTGTGCACGAGCTGCTCCCGTCCCCGGCGCTCCTTGACGACCATGCCGGCCCGCTCCAGCACCGCGACGTGCTTCTGCACCGCGGCGAAGCTCATCGGGTAGTCGTCGGCGAGTCGCGACACCGACGGCTCGCCCCGGACACAGCGGCGGAGGATGTCTCGGCGCGTGGCGTCGGCCAGTGCATGGAACAGCCCGTCCACCTCGTCGTCGGTCAGCTCACCTACAACCATTCGGTTGTAGATTACGACGGCCGCCGCTCGATGACAAGGGTCGCTCGCAGCGTGTCAGTCGGCCTTGGGTGGTTCGATCGCCTGGACGAGAAGGCGGTCGGCGATCTCGAAGGTGACGCGGGTGGCTTCATCCTGGTTGGCCAGGACGACGACGGTGACACCTTTGCTGGGCAGGTGGGCAAGGATGCCGCCGAACCCGGGGGCGTTGCCGAGGGCCATCCACACCGTCTGGGAGAGGCGGTTGGAGTACGCCTCGCCTACGCCGAGTCCGTAGCGGAAGTACGGGCCTTCGGCAGGAACGAAGTCAAGAATCTGCTCGCGGCTGTCGTCCGTGACTGCAGCGCCACGGAACAGCGCATCGCCAAAGCGTGCGACCCGACGGCGCGCTGGCAAGCATCCCGCCCGCCGTCCAGGCGCTCGATGCCACCGACCGGTAGGGCACGAAGCCGGTGCCGTCGGAGAGGTCTCGCTCACGTCGGTCGCCGCGGATCCTGCCGTAGCCGTGCGCGACGGCTCCGCGCGCCTGCTCCTGGGGCTGCAGGACGACGTCGTCGAGCCCGAGTGGATCGAGGACCTCCTTGCGGAGCTGATCCGCGACTGTCGAATCGGTTGCGCGCTCGATGACGAGCCCGGCGAGGATGTAGTTCGCGTTGTTGTACTGCCACCGGGCACCGGGTTCGGACGACGGCGTGCCCGCGTAGCTCAGCGTTCGCTGTGGTGACCAGAAAGCGCGTGGCCTGGCATCGACTGCGCGGTTGACGGGATCGTTGAGGTCGGCATCGAAATGCGAGACGCCGCTGGTGTGGTTGAGCAGTTGCCGGACGGTGATCCGGTCGGCGTTCGGCCACCGTGGGACGAACTCGCTGAGCGTGTCGTCGAGTTGCAGACGATCCGTCTCGGCCAATCTGACCGTCAGGGCTGCGACGAACGGCTTCGTCAGGCTCGCGACCGCAAACGGTGTGCGTGGTGTGACCGCCGCTCCGGTCCTGCGATCCGCGATTCCCGAACCTGCCGACCACATTGCCTTGCCCGGCATCAGCACCGCTGCGGCCGCGCCGGGCAGCTCGTAGAACTCACGTTGCTGGTCCAGAGTTGCTGCCAGCGCCTGGGCGAGCGCTGGCTCGACCCGCTGTTCGCCGGATCCGTCTTGACGATCAGTCGTGTCTCCGCCACAGCCCCAAAGGAGCGCCAGCACGGCGAACAGAGCCGGCACCGAACAGCGACGCGCCATATCGCCAAGCTACGCCGATCTAGTACGCCTTGGCACGAATGTCATTGGGATGACCGAGGCAGCGTTTCGTCGTCGGGAGCCACCGTAGAGTCGCGCTGGCTGCTCCCACGTGATGTACCAGATGGAGGGCTATGGTTCCTTTGGCTCGTGGAGCGTTGGCATGGGCCGGCATCGCGGTTGCTCTGCTCGCGGTCGGTGGGCTGGCCTACGTCGCTGATGAGCCGGAGGAACCGGCCGAGCTTGGGTTTGCCGCCGGCGATCTGCTGAGCATCCAGTTGCCGATCACGGAGGCACGACGCGAGTTTCGGGCTGACGTGGCCGTCACGGTCGATATGAAGTTCTCCCTGACGCGCCCGTGGTCGCTGCGCAACCTCGGATGTGGTCAGCGCGTGCAGGTCACGGCGGTGATTTCCGGGACAGAGCCGTTGTGGCGCGGCGCGCTCTTTGCGGATCACGGGCAGGTCGACCAGGCTGATCGGCCGGGCCGGAGCCGAGTCGGGGTGGCTGTGTCGGCTCCCGTCACCGATCTCGAGGTACGCGCCGCTTCAGGTGATTTGGCGCCGCTCTCACCTGCGAGCGAGAACGATCCCGACTCCGAGCGTGTCGGCGGTCCGCGCAGCTTCAGGGCTTGGGAGAAATCGCGGCCTGCCCGCGGTTGGAGTCCTATGGCGGGCCGCGATCTGCCCTATCTGGTTCGTGGGGGTGCGATGCGGAGCTGGGGAACCCACCTTGCACCGGTCGTGGTGACCTTCAAGGCGCCGTGGACGTCGTTTCGCTCGCTCGGAAGTTGCTACGTCCGCCTACCGCGTCTCATCACAACGGGGGCTGCGACCGCGGCGTATATCGAGTCGAGTCCTGACCTCGCCGCGAACTCTGGTAGCGCGGGCCTGTTCTTCTCTGGCGTGACCGACGGCTTAACACGGCTCAACACCGACGGCCAGGTCATGGGCGATCAAAGTGAGCCCAAGCCGACCGCAGCCGGCGCAGTGGAGGGCTTCTACGAGTTTCAGGACGCCACGTGGACCTGCAACACGCGCAGCGGTAGCGACGACCTCAGCACGATCAACGCCCTTCGGTCTGGCGACCACACGAGCCTGCACAGCAAGTTCCTGCCACGAGATCCAGACCTCGATCCAGCGCAGACAGGGCAGCCGCCCGAGCTGCCCGGTACCGCGCTGAGCGACGACTATTTCGCGGCACTGGAGAAGAGCCGGAGCTGCCAAGCGGTCGCGGTCATCGCGGTGCCCCAGGCCGATTGGTTGAAGGCTCTGATCCTGCTGATCGCAGGCGCTGCGCTGGTGCCGCTCGTCAAGCTCGCATGGACCGAGACTGTTCTTTCGGCAGGGCGTCTCGTGACGCGAGTACTCCGGCGCTAGCTGAGTCGCCCCGAGCCGGGCGGCTAGGGACTCTCGTGGAGTGCGCGCGGGCGTGCCAAGGCGAGGCCCGAAACCCCGCCCACAGCCGCCAGATACGCGCGATCGTCCGGGGAGAACGCTCGCTCGTCGGTGAAGCACATCGCGAGGGCGCCGACGGGGTGCTCGCCCGCGGTGAGCGGCAGCACGGCGACGGCGCCGGTATCGGGCACGACCTCTAGGAGCACCTCGAAGCGGTCGCGTACGTCCGCGCGCGTCGTCACGAAGTCGGGCTCGCCGGTCCGGACGGCCTCGGCGGGAGCGAGTGGGGCGGCGAGCGGCACGTCGGCGTGGCGAGCGGCCGCCTCGGAGTCGGCGCCGGCCGCGGCTGCCGTTCGGAGCGTCTGCCCGGACTCGTCGAGCATGAGCAGCAGGACCGCGTTCGGGTCGAAGCGGTCGACGGCGCGCATGACCTCGTCGGTCACCTCGCGGGTGGTCTCGACCGAGACCAGAGCGGAGCTGAGCGCGGTCAGCGCGCGCATCCGGGCCTGATCCCGGGCCAACAGCCGTGCCGCGGTGAGGAGCTGCAGCTCGGCGATCACGCCGGCAGCGAGGTCCGCGAGCAGCCCGAGGTCGTCCTGGCTCCACGTTCGCGGCTCGTAGTCGATCGCGCACAGCGTCCCGATCGGCTCGCCGTCAGCGGCGCGGAGCGGAACGCCGGCGTATGCGACCACGCCGAGCTGCTCGACGGCCGCGTTCGAGGCCAGCGCCGGATCCACGCGCGCGTCTGCCAACGAGTACGCATCGTCGGCCCCGAGCGCGAACGGGCAGAAACCGGCCGTGAGGGGCATCTCGCGCATCGAGGCCCACGGCTCCGGCCCTCCGCAGCCGACGAACCGCTGCCGATCGGCACCCACCAGGTTGACGAGGACGATCGGCACGTCCAGGACGCGGCACGCCGTGCGGGCGATCCGATCGAGCGCCTCCGCCGATGACTCGGCGTTCGCGCCCAGCTCAGCCAAGGCCCGCAACCGGCTCGGCCGGCCCACGACCTCCGTCACCTCCGCCGCAATCCTCCCGTCCGCCACGACAATCAGCGTAGCGCCGCACGACGCCGGCACCTGGGACCGTCAGAATCGTTGCTCCGTGGTCGCCGTCGTGCTCACTGGTCCGCCGGGCGCCGGCAAGACGTCGGTCCTGACCGCGCTCGTCGACGCGCTCTCCGATGACGAGATCGCGCACGCCGCGGTCGAGGTCGAGATGCTGGTGTGGACGCACCCCGCCCTGACCGGCGAGCAGTGGGCTCGGCATGTCCGGGGGGCCTGCGACCTCCACCGCGAAGCCGGGCACCGGCTGCTGCTCGTCGCCGAGACCCTGGAGACCGACGGCGAAGTCGCCGCGCTGGTGGATGCCGTCGGGGCCGACGAGGTCTTCCTCGTGCGGTTGGAAGCGCAGCCGGCGACCCTGGCCGAGCGCATCGTCGAGCGCGAGCCGCCGAGCTGGTCGGGCCTCGACGATCTCGTCGTGCACGCTCAGGAGCTCGCAGCCACCATGCCGGCCCTCGACGGCGTCGATCTGATCCTGAGCACCGAGGGCGAACGCGCCGAGGACGTCGCCGCGCGCATCCGCTCCGCCCGGCCCGACTGGCTCACCTGAGCTCCCAGAGGGCCTGCTGCTCGGCGAGCGTGAGGAGACGCCAGCGCTCGGCCTTCGGTTGCCACACGAACACGTTCACGTCCACGATGCTGCGGACGGTGCTGAGCACGTCGAGCGTGGCTCGCGCGCCGGTCCCCTCGGCCAGCACCGCGCGCGTGGTCACGTCGACGATCTTGAAGGCTCGCGGTTTGGCGGGCTCGGGATCCTTCGGCGGCCGCGGCGGCGGCTTCGGCGGGACGAACAGCCGCTCACCGGTCGGCGCCGGCTTCGAGGCGATCGAGTCGAGCGGCACCATCTCGGCGCCGGTGCCCTTCGTCGCGGTGTCGAGGACCCAGACTCTGCGCTTACTCACTTACCAAATATTAGCGCGTGCGCGGCGTGGCGAAGCGCACGTCGTACACCGGCCGGAAGGCGTCGTACAGCCAGATGATGGTGGTGATCAGGAAGGCGAAGAAGAGGCCGTAGCCGAGGTCGAAGTCGCGTCGCTCACCCAGCAGCGCGTTCGCGAGATAGACAAGGCCGAGGTTCGTCGCGAGCAGGGCCGCGTAGCGTGCGGCCGCCGACTCGAGACCGAACCCACCGCGCCTCGCGGCCGCGAGGCTGATGGCGGCGTTGGCGAGCACGATCGCCGTGACGCCGATGAGGATCTGGAGCCCTGTGGCGTCGATGTCGGGCAGGATCGAGGCGAAGATGGTGCAGAGGAGCGCGAGCAGCCACACCTGCTCCAGCGCCTCCTTCGTGAGCACGCGGCCGCTCTCGAGCCGGCGCGCGTAGCGCGCGTGCGCGTCGACGAGCGACGCCGGCAGACGGTCCGCTTCGAGCCGCCATCCCCAATCGGGAGGCGGGAGCCGCGGGACCACGACAAAGACCAGAACCAGGGCGGCGATGACCAGCGCCAGCACGACGGCGACCCCGAACGCCGGGTAGTCGCTGACGGTGTCCGTGAAGTCGAGCTTGGCGATGTGGATCCAGTACTCCTGCGGGAGCTTGACGAAGATCCAGAGCCCCGCCGCCATGAGCAGCCAGAAGCGGGCGGAGAAGCGCGACGGCTCGTAGCGCAGTCGCGCGGTCTCGTAGGCGATGAAGAAGTACTCGAACGTGTTCGGGAACAGGAGCAGCATCAGACGCTCGTCCGTGAGCTCGAAGAGGGCGACGCCGACGAGCCGGTAGTAGAAGAGGAACTGCCCGATCCTGAATGCGGGGTGGCTCGTCCAGTTCCGCATCATCGACAGGTAGCCGATCGAGAGGTAGTAGATGTCGAGCGCCTTGTCGACGCTCTGGTACGACCCCGCCTCGCTCGTGTCGATCTCGGTGAACGTCGCGAGCAGCGTCTGATCCACCGCATCGATCACGAGCACGACCACGATCACGAGCGGAATGCGCGGGATCAGCAGCGGGATGAGCAGGCGCGCCGCGACGATCGCGACGACGAGTGACGCGTCCTGGGTCGACGCCCCGAGGACGAGGCCGGTTATCTGTTCCACCACGTGGGATCCGGGCGGAAGGGTTCAGCAGGCCGGCCGGTCGTGTCCGTGTCGAATCGGTAGACGAGGCCCGCACCGGGCTCGGCGCGGCGCTGCTCGTCGGTCCAGTTCTCGGTTGCGGTGGTGACGTAGAGCCGGTTCAGCGCGGCGCCGGCGAACGCGCAGGATGTGCACTGCGTCGCCGGGACGAGCAGCTCCTCGCGAAGCTCTCCGCCGGGCGAGTAGCGATGGACCCGTCCGCCCTCGAAGATCGCCACCCAGAGGTCGCCGCCGGCGTCCACCGTCAGGCCGTCCGGTGCTCCGACCTGCGCGGGAACCGTGACCAGCACCCGGCCGTCGGAGATCGTGCCCGTCTCGGCGTCGAACGCGAACGCTCGGATGAGACGCGTGCCGCTGTCCGCGAGGTACATCGTGCCGCCGTCGGGACTCCAGCCGATGCCGTTGGAGATCGTCAGGTCGCCGAGCATCAACTCGGTCTGGCCGGCGCGGTCGAACCGGTACAGCGCGCCGCCTCCGGGGCGGCGGTCGTCGGCCAGCGTGCCCGCCCAGAACCGGCCCTGCGGATCGCAGGCCGCATCGTTCATCCGAGTCTCGGGCGGGGCGACCTCGGCGAGCCGTCGAAGCGAGCCGTCCGGCGCCAGATGGGCGAAGCCCCGGCCGGCCGCCAGCAGCCAGCCTTCGTCGCCCTCCACCGGCGCGATCGCGCCCACGGTCCCGGGCAGCTCGTATGTGCGAATGGGGAGGAGGCTGCCGTCGTCGTGCACCGCGTCGCGGAAGACCCGCCCGGCCAGGATGTCGCCGCGCAGCAGCTCGCCGCGTCGCGCGTCCCACCGAGCCCCTTCGCCGAGCAGCGTCTGCTCCGTCGTGCAGGCCACCGCCTCAGGCGTCACGCCGCGAAGCATCCCATGTGGCTACTCAGGCGTCGCGTTGAGGACGTGCGACAGGTCCTGGCGGCTCGTGACGCCGAGCTTGCGGTACGCGTTCTGCAGGTGGTTGTCGACCGTGCGCACGGAGATCACGAGCCGCCCGGCGATCTCGCGGCTGCTCGACCCGCCGGCGGCGAGCAGCGCGATCTCGCGCTCGCGTCGCGTCAAGTCGGCGGTCGCTTCCGTGGCGAGTATCGTCGGCGGGCGCGCGTCCTCGCACTGGGTCAGCCAGAGGGCGGAGCGCGCGGCGGCGGCGCGGGCGCTCGACACCCGGCCCGCGTCGCGGTGGGTGGCGGCTGCGGCGTCCGCCGCCTCGGCGGCCACGAGCATCGCGTCGGCGGCGGCGAAGCGCTCGGCGACCGCGAGCAGGGCGGCACCGTCGCCGGCGACAAGCGCCGTGGCGTGCGCGGCTGCGATCGCAGCGAAGAGCCCGTCGACCGTGTCCGCGAGCCGGGCGAGCTCGGACGCCGGCGCAAGGATCTCGGCTGGAGCTACGAGCAGCCGCTGCCGGACATGGTCGCGATCAGCGGCCTGGTGGCGTTCTGGGACGAGCGGGTCGAAATGTTCCTCGACGGGGTGCGGCGCGAGCGACCCGGCGGCGCGATCTCCGACGCGCTGCGTGACGAGTTCGGCGTCGCAGAGCCGGGCGCTTAGGGTTCAGCCCAGCAGGCGCGCCACGGCGAAGTCGTCGCCGCCCGTCCGGTGGCCGGCGACGACGATCCGGCCGTTCGACTGGAGCGCGACCGCGTTGCCGAACGTTGCGGAGCCGAAGTCGACGGTCACCTTGCCGGCGACGCCGAACGTCGTGTCCGGCGAGCCGTTGGCGTTGAGGCGGGCGACCGCGGTCGGGGAGTTGACGGCCTGCATATAGCCGGCGACGACGATTCTGCCGTCCGGCTGCAGCACCGCGTCGTTGGCGACGTCGCCGAGCGACCCGAAATCGATCGTCGCCGTGCCGTCGCCGTCGAACGTCATGTCGGGTGAGCCGTTCGGGTTCAGGCGCGTGACGGTCATCACCTCGCTTCCGCCGGCATTGCCGGCGACGACGATCTTGCGGTCCGGCTGCACCAGCACGGCGGACGCGCTGCTTGGCCCCAGCGTCACGCGGCCGTCGCCGCCGAAGTCCGGGTCGAGCGCGCCGGTCGTCCGCAGCCGCGCGACTACGGCGCCGGCCGTCGTCGACCGGCCGGCCACGAGGATGCGCCCGTTGGCCTGCCGTGCCATCGCGACGCCGAAGTCGTCGCCGCCGAAGTCGACCGGGGCCTTCCCGCCCGTGCCGAACGTCGTGTCGAGCGCGCCGTTCGCGTGCAGGCGCGCGACCTGGAAGTTCCCACCCTCAGGTCCTGAGAAGCCGGCGAGCAGGATCTTGCCGCTCGGCAGCGCGAGCACTGCCATGGCGCGGCTGATCGCGCCCCAGCTGAAGACCTTCCTGCCGTCGCCCGCGAACGTGGTGTCGAGCGAGCCGTTGGGGTTCAGGCGCGCGACGGCGACCCGGAAGTCCACGTCGCCTGCGAGCAGGATCTTGCCGTCCGGCTGCAGCGCCGCGCCGAAGACGGACTCCTCGTCACCGCCGAAGCTGATCTCGCGCTTGCCGCCCGGTCCGAACGTGGTGTCCAGCGCGCCGTTGGTGCGCAGCCGCGCCACGCAGAAGGAGCTCGCGGCCGCGCCGCCGCCGGCGACCACGATCCTCCCGTTCGGCTGCACCAGCAGTACGCGCGCCACGTCGGTGCCGCCGAAGCTGATCGCCCGCTTCCCGTTGGCGTCGAAGCTCGTGTCGAGGTCACCAGGGTTCGCCATGCGGCGACCGTACCTGCGCGGTGAGCGCAGCGAAACTGCGGAAACCTTCAATCATTGGGCCGCCGGCGCTAGCGCCTGGCGTCCAGTTCGGCGTAGCGCAAAGCGAAGGCCTGGGCCGCCTCGTCAGGTGTCCAGGCGGTGAGCTCGAGGTCGACCGGCTCGACGCCCTCGAGCTCCGGCCAGTGCCAGTCCTCGGCGCTGAAGGCGCGCCGCTCGGTCGCCAGGAGCTCGCGGTCCACGCGCTTGATCTCCGGGACGTCCGGCTTGATCTGGAACCGGTCGCGGAGCGCCTGCTCGAGGTGGTCCTCTGCCTCCTTGAACGCCGCACCGAGCGGGCTCCGGTGCTTCAGCGGATGCGGCATGTCGCCGAGGTAGGCCTCGGTGGCGTCGTGCATGAGCGCCGCGAACACGTCCTCGATGTCGCCGCCGCCCTGCTCGACCAGCTCGGACACGATCACGGAGTGCTGGGCGACGGAGTAGAAGACGCGGCTGTGGCCGCCGAACCGGCACTGGTTGGCGAGCGCACGCGCGATGTCACCGGCGTCCAGCTGATCCGGGTCCGGGTCGAACGGGTTCACCCAGCGACCAGAGACCGTCTGCAGGTACGGGCCGGGGGCGGGTGGGGCGTGGTCGGACACGCACGGCATCGTATCGTCATTCGTATGACGCCGGTCTGCTGCCGCGGACCGGCGCCCGCAGCTCGAGCGCGAGCGCGCGGAGCCACGGCTCGCTGAATGTCGGCTCCTGCGCCATGTGCCGGACGAGCGCCGATCGTGTCTCGCCGCGCGTGTCCTGCTTGACGAGCGCGACGGCTTGCGCGAGCCCGCTGAGGCGCTCGCTCTCGCGCGCCGGCTCGCGCACCGTCTCGTCGAGCCATCGATCGGCTCGGAAGCTGACGGTCGCCTTCGGCTGCACGTCCCCGAGGTAGTACCAGACGTCGGGCGCCATCGACACGTTCTTGATCGCCCGAGACGGCAGCTCGGCCGGCCACTCGGCGACCTGCTGCCAGCGCTCGGTGTTGGGGCTCGTGTGCTCCCGCCGGGTGATCCCGAGGAACCGCAGCTTGAGGCGGATAACGTCCCACTGAGCCCGCTCTTCCGCGATCCACCGGCGGAGCAGCTCGAACAGCTCGGCGAACGTGGACCCGCTGGACACGAGATCGACGAAGACCACCGGCCGCCGGCGCCGCGCCAGCGCGTGTGGCGCGAGGCCGTCGGCGGCGAGGTTCGCCCGCAGCTGCCCGAGCTCACGTGGCGACAGGTCGGCCAGCGAGCTTCCGGACAGCGAGAGCGGGAGGACCCGGATCCGCTCCTTCCACGACGTGCGGTCGAGCGCGCCGGTCAGAAGGTCGTAGAGACTGTCCATCGACCGCCCGACGAAGTAGAGGTCGCCGCCACGCGAGCGGGCGAGCACGCGCGCGGCACACACGACGAGCTCGTCGAGGAACCACAGGTCCGGCGGGGCCGAGTCGTCTAGCAGCGACCCCAGCTGGGCCCGGCGGCCGAGGTCCCAGCGGAAGGGACGGATTGGATCAGCCACGGGTCACGCATGCATCCTGTCGTATCGGTCGCCTGCGGCTGCTCGAGCCCGCTCAGACGCTCCGACCAGGAGCCCGCGTACTCGCCGAGCGCCACCTGCGCGAGGCGCAGCCGCTGCACGTCGGAGGTGCCGGCGGCCGGGAACGTGTGGAGGACGTCTCGCAGGTAGCGCTCGATGTTGTGCTCCTGCTGGAGGCCGTGGCCGGCGAAGATCTCGAGCGCCGCGCGCGCGGAGGTCAGCGCGGACTCGGTGTTGACGAGCTTGGCGTTCATCAGCTCGGCATCGCAGCTGCGGCGCTGATCGAGCAGGTGGACGGCGTGATAGGCGGCGAGCCGCGCGGTCATCAGGCGCGACTTCATGTCGCCCAGCTTCAGCGCGATCGTGGGCAGCTTGGTGAGCGGTTCGCCGTACAGCTCCCGCCCGCGGCAGAACCGGACGCTGTCGTCGAGGATCGCCTGATGGATGCCGAGCGCGACCGCCGTCAGGTTCGGCCGGCCGTAGAGCGTGCTCGAGGAGTAGGCCACGTCGAGCCCTTGGCCTTCGTCACCGATCCGGTTCGCGACGGGCACGCGACAGTCCTCGAAGATCAGCTCGCCGTAGCTGAACCCGTGCAGACCGGCAGGCGTCCCGTAGTTGCCGACCCGGAACCCGGGGCGGTCACGTTCCACGAGGACGGCGGTGAGTCCGCGCGAGCCCGGGCCGGTCCGCGCCACCACGCCGTGCACGTGGCCGATGTCGGAGTTGCCGACGAAGCACTTGCGTCCGTTGAGGACGTACGAGTTGCCTTCGCGGACGGCCGTGCTGCGCATCCCGAGCACGTGACCGCCGGACTCCGGCTCGGTGACCGCGATCGTCGGGAGCAGCTCGCCCGACGCGAAGCACGGAAGCCAGCGTGCCTTCTGGTGCTCGGTCCCGAAGTGGACGACCTTCGCGACTCCGAGCTGGGACGCCTGGACCATCGCGCCCATCGCGCCGCTGACACGCGACAGCTCCTCGATGATCACCGTCTTCGCCAGGTGACCGAGCCCCATGCCGCCGTACTGCCTGGGAATCGTCACACCGATCCAGCCCTGCGCGGCGATCTGCCGCGAGAGGGCGTGCTCGACGGCGCGTCGCGCCTCCATCGCCTGAACCCGAGGTCTCACCTCGTGCTCGGCGAACCGTCGGACCTCGTCGCGAAGCGCGAGATGCTCTGAACCGAAGAAGTAGTCCGCCACGTCCCTACTCACGGACGAACGGTGGGTCTTATTCCATCGGGGCGGGGCAGCGGGCCATCAGCGTCCACCCGTCGCGGCGGCGCACGATCGGTGCTGACGGTGCCGGCGCCGCTGTGCCGGCGCGCCCTTCGACGACGAGCAGGTTCTTCATGGCGGTATCCGTGCCCCAGAGGTAGGAGCCGGGCGGAACCGCACGGTGCCCGTCGAGCACCTGGTCGAGCGGGACGTCGAGCCAGCTCGCGGCGACCGCGACCAGCCGCTCGTTGGGGACGACCAGCGGATAGCAGGGGACGTCCGGGCGAAGCGCATCGTGGGCGGCCGTGCGTCGCGTATCGCGGTCGACGACGTCGTCGCGTCGCTCGATCACCCGCGGCGCGTGGTCGACCGCGCCGACGAGCAGGACCAGCATGCACGCGGCGGCGGCGATCCGCCACGCGTTGCTCTCGCCACGGTGCACGATCAGCGCGAGCGGCGCGGCCGCCGAAACGCAGAGCAGCGCCATCGTGCTGATGACGTAGCGGTCGTTGAGCGGGGTACCCGCGACGACCGGGATGGCGGTCGCAAGTGCCGTGACGACGAGCGCCCCGGCCATCAGCTTCAGGTGTCCCAGGCGGTGGGCGACGACCAGTCCGGCGATCGCCGCGAGGCAGACGTCGGGCCGGGCCGTGCGCGCGATGATCCGAGGGCCCTCGGCGAGCAGTCCGCTGAGTCCGGTCGGGCGGCCGGTGTCCGGCGTGCTCTCACGCGTCTCGGTGAAGCTGAACAGCGGCTCCCCGGTGGCGAGCAGGTCCGCGAACGCCCAGATCAGCGGCGGGGCGACCACGAGTGCGGCCCACTTCGCCGCCTCGCGGCGGTCGTCGGGTCGGGCGTAGAGCCAGTAGGCACCGGAGATCAGCCATGCCTCCGGGCGCGCGAGGCCGGCGACGGCGAGCACCGCGAGCACGGGCAGCCCGCGGCGGGGGACGGCCGCCTCCAGCGCGATCGCCCAGATCACCAGCGCGGCGAAGATCACGTCGACGTACGCGAGCGCGCCGTAGAAGAGCAGCGTGTCGCGGGATGCGAGCAGCACCACGGCCAGGACCCCGGCCGCCACGCCGAAGAGCCTGCGGCCCAGCACGTAGGTGCCGACCAGCAGCGCGCCGACTGCCGCGTAGCCGACTGCGACCAGCACGCCCTCGGAGGCGGGGTGCAGGGCCGCCGCGACGACGCCGAGCGCGTTGCTGAGCGGGTGCGGGGTCGGACTGTCGGCGGCGAAGGTCGGCAGGTCGAGGTGCAGGAGCTCGCGGCCCCACACCAACGTCCACGACGCATCCTTGTTCGGGAAGCCGCCGCCGTATGCGAAGTACGCGACCGCGCCGAGGACCGCCGCCGCCCCGATCCCGAGCAGGGTCCCGTGCCGTGCGGTGCGTGCGCTCACCACCCCCACATCCGCGCGCACGCTACCGGCGCCGGCGGGCGGCCGGTGCGCGTCAACGACGCACGAGCAGTCGGGCGATCAGGCGGCCGGCCGTGTACCAGACGACCGCGGCGATGCCCCAGTTGACGGCCACCTCGACCTTCTGGCGCTCGAGCGTGAAGATACCCGCCGGAGCGCCATCGCACCGTATTCCGTTCAGCCATCGTCCACGACGTCGGCGACGCGTGTCCCCGGCACGAGAACGCCGAGGATGCGGGCGTCCGCGGAGCCCGTGTGGACGAGCCTGTGCCGGACGCCGCGCGGGACGGAGGCAAGCGTGTCGTCGCCGATCACATGGACGGTGCGCTCGACCGCCAGCTCGATCTCGCCGTCGAGCATGTAGTACACGTCCTCCCGGCCGTGGCGCTGGTGCCGGTCGATGCCGTCGAGCACCCACTCGACGACGTCGAGGTCGCGCAGATCTCCTTTCAGGAGGCCGCCGGATCCCAGCGGCTCTCCGTCGCCCGGCCCGGCCACGACGACGCTGTCCGCAGGCAGTCCGCCGTCGGCGGGCGGATCGAAGCTGTCGAAGGCGGCGTCCGCCCCGTCGCGCGCGGCGCGCAGGTACGCGGCGAAGCCCTTGTCCGGTGCGTGGAAGTTGAGCCAGCGGGCATCGGCGCTGCTCTCGTTGAGGAACGAGTGGGCGACGTTCGGCGGCACGGCGACGAAGCCGCCGGCCGCCACCGTGATCCGCATGGCGGTGGGGCCGACCGCGAACGTCAGCTCGCCCTCGAGCACGTAGAAGGCGTCGGTGTGCTCGCGGTGCACGTGCAGGTCGGGCCCGGGCTCGCCGGCGGAATAGCGCGTCCAGGTGATCGTGAGATCGGGGCGCTCGACGAGGATGACGACGTTGCGCCGGTCCAGCTCGGTGATCGTCTCACCGTCGCCAAGGCGAACGATCAAGGGGTCTGCCATCGCCGAACCGTAACCCGGCGCCCGTACAATCGGCAGGGCCGTGACGCCGCGGGGCACCGACTGGAGCCTGGCGCTGCTGGTGGCGCTCGGTCTCGTGAGCGGCCTGACGACCTGGTTCGCCGGGTCCCCGGGCAGCGCCTGGGTGTTCGACGCGCACGCGCTGGCGGGCATCGCGCTCACGCTGCTGCTCGTGTTCAAGCTGCGCCGGGTGCTGCCGCGGATCGGCACGCGGGTGCGCCGCGACCGGCGGACGGCGCGCGGCCTGCTCGCACTCGGGCTCGTGCTGGCGGTGCTGGTCAGCGGTGTGCTGTGGTCGAGCGCCGGGCGGCTCGGCGTCGGGGGCTACACGGTGCTGGTCTGGCACGGCGTGCTCGGCGCGGTGCTGGCGATCGTCCTGCTGTCGCATGCGCGGCTGCGAGCGAGGCGGCCACGCGGCCGCGACCTCACCGACCGCCGCCAGCTGCTCACGGCCGCGGCGCTCGGCGTCGGCACGCTGGCGGCGTGGCAGATCCAGCGCCCGGTCCAGCGAACGCTCGGGCTGCCCGGCGCGCAGCGCCGCTTCACCGGCTCCTACGAGGCCGGCTCGTTCACCGGCAACGAGTTCCCGGCGACCTCGTGGGTCGCCGACCGCCCGCGCCCGCTCGCGGGCGGCTACCGGCTCGCGGTCGGCGGACACGTGCGGCGGCCGCTCGCCGTCACCACCGCCGACCTGGACCGCGGCGACGCGCTCACGGCGACGCTGGACTGCACCGGCGGCTTCTTCTCGACGCAGCACTGGCGCGGCGTGTCGCTCGGCCGCCTGCTCGACGAGGCCGGCGTCGAGCCCGGCGCGCGCCACGTGCGCGTGATCTCGCACACCGGCTACCGCTGGAGCTTCAGCCTGCGCGACGCGCGCACCCTGCTGCTCGCCACACACGTGGGCGGCGAGCTGCTCGCCCACCGCCACGGCGCGCCGTGCCGTCTCGTGGCGCCCGGGCGGCGCGGGTTCCAGTGGGTCAAGTGGGTCGAGCGCATCGAGGTCCACGAGGACCCCGACCCGGGCGCGGCCGCCTCGACGCTGTGGAGCAGCTTCACGGACGCCGGGCGCGGCGCCACCTGACCGCGGCCGTCAGGTCAGGAGCCGCGCCACCTCGGCCGGGGCGATGTTGCCGCCCGAGACGACGACCACCATCGGCCCCGGCGCGTCGATCTCTCCCGCCACGAGCGCGGCGACCGCGGCAGCGCCGCCGGCTTCGCAGGCGAGCTTTGCGTCGCCGTAGGTGCAGCGCAGCCCGGCGCGCAGCTCCTCCTCGCCGAGCGTCACGACCTCGTCGACGAGCCGCGCGCAGATCGCGACCGCGTGCACCCCGGCGGTGGGCGGCGCGAGCGCGTCGGCGATCGTCGGTCCCCAGCCGGGCGGCGTTACCGGCGCCCCGGCGGCAAGGCCGGCGGAGAGCGTCGCCGCATTGCGGGGCTCGACCCCGATCACGCGGGCGTTCGGGCGGCGCGCCTTGACGGCGAGCGCGATCCCGGAGATGAGGCCGCCGCCGCCGACCGGCACGACGACGCTCTCGACCTCGGGCAGGTCGTCGGCCAACTCGGCGCCGACGGTGCCCTGGCCGGCGATCACGAGCGGGTCGTCGAACGGGTGCAGCACGAACGCGCCGCGCTCGCGCGCGAAATCGTCCATGCGCGCGAAGGCGGCGCCGACGTCCTCGCCGTCGAGGTCAACCGTCGCGCCCTGCGCGCGGGTCGCCTCGACCTTCATCGTGCTCGCCCCGCGCGGCATGAACACCGTGGCCGCGACGCCCTCGGCGCGGCACACGAGCGCGACCGCGAGCGCATGGTTGCCGGCGGAGATCGTGGTCACGCCGCGGGCCTTCTCCTCGGCCGTCATCGCGCGCACGCGGTTCGTCGCGCCGCGCAGCTTGAACGAGCCGCCGCGCTGGAACAGCTCCGCCTTGATCAGGACCTCGCGACCCGCGCGCGCCGACAGGGCGGGGGAGGGGAGCAACGGCGTGCGCAGGACACGGCCGGCGAGCGTGTGCGCGGCGGCGTCGACGTCTTCGGCAGTCGGGTGCGCCGCCACGGGCGCGATCCTACGCGGCTCGCAGCCGGTCCGCGAGCGCGTGCAGGCTCGCACGCAGCGCGTCGGGCCGGCGATGGAGAACGGGCAACCCGCGGTGGCCAGGACGCCGGCGACCCAGTCCAGCGATTCGGCGCGCATGCGCATCAGCGTGTCCTCGCCCGCAGGCTCGAACTCGGCGAGCGTGGGCGGGAAGCGCTCAGCCGCGGCCGCGATCGGCGTGTGCAGGAGGACCTCGACCTCGTGCGTCCACTGGACGCGCGCGAGCGACCGGCTGACGAACGCGACGGCGTCGAATCCGGGCGGCGGCTGCGCACCTCGTCCGCCCGGGCGGACGCTGCCGAACCGATCGACCCGCAGCGCCCGCGGCTCGTCGCGGCCGTGGTCGTAGCCGGGCACGTACCACCGCCCGGCGTGGCCGACGAGGCCGTACGGGCTGAACTCGCGATCGGACTCGGCGCCGTCGGACGCGGTGTAGCGCCCGTGCACGCGGCGCCGCCGGCGCACCGCATCGGCGAGCAGCAGCAGCGTCTCGCCGATCGGCGGCATCGGCTCGCGGGTCGACGCCGTGAAGCGGAGCGTCTACTCGAGCGCCTCGACACCCAGCCGCACGCGGTCGGGCAGCACACGGCGGACCTTCGCCAGCGCGCCGTCGGCGTCGAGTCCGTCGCGGCGTGCCGCCATCAGCCCGAGCGCGACCGACGCCGCCTCGGTGGCGGTGAACATCAGCGGCGGCATGCGGTAGCCGGGGCGTATCCGGCAGCCGCCGCCGTTCCCGCGCTCGCCCTCGACCGGAATGCCGAGCTCGCGCAGCGCCAGCACGTCGCGCCGCACGGTCCGCACGTCCACGCCGAGCCGGCGGGCCGGGTCGGGACCGCTTGCGAACGGATGGTCCTGCAGGGCCTCGAGAAGTGCGAGGAGGGCCAGTGGCGCGTCGCCAACCGCCGCCTCGCCAACACGCTCGACCCCGGCTGCACCGAGTGGGAGGAGTTCGATGACACGTCCGAGGCACGCGCGATCCTCGGCGGCCTCGGCAACGTCGACCACTTCCGCGTCGCCGGAGATGCCGACTACGAGGGGTTCTCGCTCCGTCTGTTCGATCCGGACACCGACGTCTGGCGCATCTGGTGGTCGACCGCCCGGCCGGGGCGCCTCGATCCGCCGGTCGAGGGACGCTTCAGCGACCCTGGGAACGCGCGCTTCGAATGTGACGACGTGCTCGAGGGCGTGCCGATCAAGGTCCGCTTCGACTGGTCCGAGATCACCGGCTCGTCCGCTCGCTGGGAGCAGGCCTTCTCGTTCGACGACGGCGACACCTGGAAGACGAACTGGATCATGGTGTTCTCACGCGAGGGGTGAGCGCGGCATGACCCTTGGGTCGATAGCGGCGACGACAGGGTTTTCGCAGGGTTCGGCATGCATCCTCGACGACCATGTTCATGTCCTCCCTCGGCCCGCACTCGAGCACGCCTCTCGAGCTGCAGGCGCGCCTGCGCGCCGAGCGGGCCGGGGCCGCGTTCCTCGTATGCCGCGACCCGTCCGGCCGCCAGCACCTGTTCGTGCTCCCGGAGGACGCGACGCGCATCACGGTCGGGCGTGCGCCGCAGACCGACGTGCGGCTGGACTGGGACCCTGAGGTCTCGCGGCTGCACGCGCAGCTCGACCAGGTGGCCGGCTCGTGGATCGTGTTCGACGACGGGCTGTCGCGCAACGGGACGTACGTGAACGGCGAGCGGGTGCGCGGGCGGCGCCGGCTCGCCGACGGTGACGAGCTGCGCTTCGGTTGCACCGCCAGCGTCTATCGCGATCCCGTCGACACCGGCAGCGAGGCGACCACGGCCCCGGTCACACACCCCGAGATCGAGCTGTCGCCCACCCAGCACAGCGTGCTTCTGGCACTGTGCCGCCCGCTGCTCGAGGCCGGCCGCGTGACCACGCCGGCGACGAACGACCAGATCGCCCAGGAGGCGTTCCTCGGCGTCAGCGCCGTCAAGGCGCACCTGCGCACGCTCTACCGCAAGTTCGCGATCGGCCACCTGCCGCAGAACGCCAAGCGCGCGCGGCTGGCCGAGCTCGCGCTGCACTACGGCGCTGTCGAGGCGCCGGACGGCGGCTGAGCGCGCGTCACGGCTGGTACGGCGGAGCGACGCCCCAGCCCCAGCGCGGGACCGGCGCGTGCTCGGCGACCTCGGCTCCCGGCTGGGAGTTGTGCATCGCCAGCCGGGTGCCCCACTCGGCGTAGCCGAGGAGCGCGGCGCGGAACTCGGGGTCGTCGGGCAGCTCGGCCGCGTCGGCCGCGCGGCTCAGCAGCGTGACGAAGCGAAGCCGCAGCTCAGGGGTGATCGCGAGGTCGCGGTGCTTGCGCAGCATCCGGTCGTACCCGCCGCGCTCCTCGGTGTACCGCGCGGGGCCGCCCATGACCTCCGACCACCACAACGTGACGTTGCTCCGGTGCTCCTCGGTGACCCGGCCGCCGAACATCGCGGCGAGCTCCTCGTCGCCCTCGACGAGGTCGTAGAACGCGTCGAGCCAGCGCCGCAGCGCCGGCTCGCCTCCGGCCCACTCGTAGATCGTCGGAGGGGCCTCGGTCACTCCGTAGACGGTACCGGCGAGCCGGGCGCGACCGCCCGGCTCGCCGGAGGGCTTCAGTCCACCCGGACGGCGATGATGCTCATGGTCCCGAGCGAGTCGTCGCTGCCGTCGGACGTGCAGGTGACGAACGCGTTCCAGGGCTCGCCCACGGACACGGCCTCCTGCAGCATGATCGTCTCCGCGTTGTCGGCGTAGAACGTCGTGACGTCGTTCGCACCGGGGACGTTCAGGGTGCAGCTCTCCAGCTCGACCGCACCGTCGTTGTCGTAGGTGAGCTTGGCGGTCACCACGTACTCGCCGGCCGGGATCGGGCTCAGCATGCCGAGCGATGCGTTGTCGCCGAAGTCGTCCTGGGTGCCGAAGTTCGCCTCGTACGTGCGCTCCTTGACCGTCATCAGGGCGGCGGAGTCGATGCCGTCGATCTTGTCGGCGTCGGCGGCGCTGGTGGCGTTCGAGGCGTTCGAGGCGGTGTCGGCCGCCGCCGCGTGCTCAGCGCTCGGGACCGTGCCGAGCGAGGACTCCTTGATGCGGTTGCCCTTCACCGAGTTGAGCTTGAGCTTCTTCCCGGGGACGGATCCGGTCTCGATGTCGGCGCCGGTGAGCGAGCCGTTGGCGACGTTCGCGCCGGTGATCATCAGCGCCGCGTAGCCGGTGCCGCCGAGCGCCGTGAACAGCGCGGCGAAGGCGACCACCAGAGCGGCCGAGGGGCGACGAATGCGGCGGTGGAGAAGAGAACTCATCTTGGGCCTCCTTGGGCCGTCGGGTTGATGAGCGCTCAACCGGCCCGCCGCCGGTTGCTTACGCCACTGCCCCCAGGACTGCCCGATCGGGCAGGTCTTGTCCGCCCTGCGTAATTCCTGAGGCAGTGGCGGGTTATCCGTTACATGAGCGGCACCGCCACCGCAGTGCTCGTCCCGCCCCGCCGGCGGCAGACCGCTGCCGAGCCGGTCGTCCGCGACGCCGATGACATCGGCCTCGCGCGCCGGGCCGCGGCCGGCGACGGTGCCGCGTTCGCCACCCTCTACGACCGCTACGAGGCCCGCGCCTACAACCTCTGCTACCGGATCACGGGCTCGCGCGAGGACGCCGCGGATGCGACGCAGGAGACGTTCCTGAAGGTGCTCGAGCGGCTGCCCGGTCTGGCCGGCCGCGAGCTGAACTTCGGCGCCTATGTGCTGACGGCGGCCCGGCACGCGAGCTACGACGCGATCGCCCGGCGCCGCCGCGCCGCGCCGACCGGCGACATCCCCGATTCCGCCGTGCCCGTCGGCGCGGGTGGCGATGATCCCGACGGCCCCGAGCGCCAAGCGCTCCTGGAGGCGCACCAGGACGAGATCCGCGCCGCCAACGACGGCCTGCCGCCGCGGCAGCGCGAGGCGCTCGCGCTGCGCGAGCTGGAGGGCCTGTCCTACGACGAGGTCGCCGAGATCATGGGCATGAACCGCAACTCGGTCGCCCAGCTGATCTCGCGCGCACGGATCAACCTGCGCGACGGGCTGCGGCGCACCGCGCTCGGCTCCGTCGCCGCGTCATCGCCGCTGTGCGATGAGGCGCTGCCGCTGCTCGCGCTGCGCCAGGACGACGCGCTCGACGACGCCGCGAGCGCCGGCTGGCTCTCGACGCACCTGTCCGGGTGCGCGACCTGCCGAGTGCGCGTCGCCGCGATGGAAGAGGCCGGCGTCGCCTACCGCCTGTGGCTGCCGCTCGTGCCGGTGCTGTGGCTGCGCGAGGCCGCGATCGCCAAGGCCGCCGAGCGAGTGGGCGCCGACTGGAGCGCGGTCGGCGACGGCTCGCGGGCCCGTTCCGGCCGCCGCCTGGCGGCCGCCGCCGGCGGCATCCTCGTGCTGATCGCGGTCGGGCTCGTCGCGGCCGAGCGCGCCGACGCGCCGCGGCGCGCATGGGCGCCGCTGCCGGTGGTGCCGGCGCAGGTGCAGAAGGCGGTTCCGATCGCCGCGGCGCCCGAGCAGGCGCCCGCCCGCCGCCGGCGCCGTGCGCCGTCGGCGACGCCGACACCTGCGGCCACCGCAGCGGCCACGACCGCCGCCGCACCGGCCGCCGCGGACGCGCCGCCCACACCGGTCGAGAAGGTCAAGCACACCACGCCGCCGGCCGCGCGCAAGCGTGCGAAGCCGACGCCGCCCGTCGATACGTCCGTCGACACGCCGGTCACCCCCGACCCGCCCGCGCGGCCCGAGCGGCCCGACCGCGTCGTCGTCACCGACCCGCCGCCCGACGGTCCCGACTCGAGCGTCCCGGGCTGCCCGAACGACCCGCTCTGTCTGCCTCCGAAACCGCCGCCCGTCTGCGGCAGCTGCCTCCAGTTCGCTCCCAACCCTCAACCACCCTCACAAAGGGGTCTGACCCCCTCCGAGTCGTCGCAAAGGGGTCTGACCCCCTCCGACGTCGTCGCTAAGGTGAAGCCCGGCCGAAAGCGCTGACACGGATGGGAGGTTGAGGTTGGGCGTCTGGGCGAGGTCGTTGCCCGCGCGCTGCGGAGGCAGGCTGGTGTTCGGAGCGCTGGTCGCCGTCCTCGTGGTCGGCCTGGTTCTACGCATCTGGTCGGCCTCCCGCGGATACGACTTCCGCAACGGCAGCGACGCCGACCTGTACGAGCGGCTCGCCGCGCACCTGCACGAGGACGGGTCGTTCGCGCTTCCCGGCTCCCAGAACCCGTACGACTTCGCTCCCGGCACGCCGTACTTCGCCGCCGCGGTCTACGCGCTCGCGGGCCAGGTGACGCCGCTCACGGCGCGCGTGGTGATGGCCGTGCTCTCCACGCTCGTCGTCGTCGTGGTGTTCCTGATCGGCCGGAGGCTCGCGGGCCCGTGGGCCGGGCTCATCGGGGCGGCGCTGACGGCCGTGTACCCGCCCGCGATCTTCTACGCCGGGCTGCTGATGGGGGAGCCGCTGGCGATGCTGACGGTCGCGTCGGCGATGCTCGCGTTCCTGTGGGCGGCCGACGACGGCCGCTCGCCGTGGGCATGGGCGCTCCCCGGCGCGCTGTTCGGCCTGACCGCGTTCCTGCGACCGGAGTACCTCTTCCTCACCGCCCTGTTCGCGCTGCTCGCGCTGCTCGTGGTCGCGCGCCGGCGCGGCGTGCTGCGCGGCCTGGCGGCGGGCGCCCTGCTCGCGCTGGCGTTCGCCGTCGTGGTGGCGCCGTGGACGATCCACGTCTCCGGCGACACCGGGCGCCTGACGCCGATCAGCACCGGCGGTGGCAAGGCGCTGTTCATCGGGACATATCTGCCCGGCGACGGCCTCCATGAGGGTGTCAAGCGGTCGCTGTATCACCGCTTCCGCGGCGGCGGCACGCTGTCGACGGAGCAGCTCCGGGCGATGCCGATGAATCCGCTGCTCGACCGCGTGGCCGAGCGCTACCCGGCGATGCCGCGCGACAGCGCGCTGCAGCGGATCGGCCGCGACAACCTCGTCCGGTGGTCGACCGGGGAGCCGCGCGCGTTCGCCGAGATGATCCAGGGCAAGGTCCGCCACATGTGGCGCGGCTCGGGCGAGGTGAGCGACTCGCTCGCCGGCGGCGGCTTCCACTATCTGGTCGTCGCGCTCGGGCTGATCGGCCTGGCGCTGCTGGCGTTCCGCCGCCGCTGGGAGGCGCTCCCGCTCGCGCTCCTGATCGTGGGCATCAGTGTGCTCGGCGGGGTGCTGCTGGCCGGGACGCGTCGCAACGTGCCGGTGATGCCGGTGCTGCTCGCGCTCGCCGGCGTCGCGGTGTTGGCAGGCGTTAGGCGTGTGCGTGCGCCTGCGCCCGATCGGGCAGGTACCGAGGATGGCCAAAGAACTGAACGCACGCGACACGAAGCTCATCCAGTACCTCAATGAGGCGTACGGCAAGGAGAAGGAGCTCGAGACCGCGCTCCAGGCTCATGTCAAGATGGCCGGCCCGCGAGCCGCGTACAAGAAGCGCCTGCAGGAGCATCTCAAGGAGACCAAGGCTCAGGCCAAGGCGCTCGCGCAGCGGATCAAGCAGCTCGGCGGCAAGGCGAGCGCGGCCGACCTGCCGGGGCCGGAGATCGCCTCCGAGGCAGCCAGCCGCGTGACGGTGGCCGCCAGCAAGGCGCTCGCCGCGGCGAAGGGCCCGGTGCACGCGCTGCGCGGTACCGGCGAGTCCGAGAAGCTGCTCAAGAACGCCAAGACCGAGCTGTCCAGCGAGAACGAGGAGATCGCCAACTACCTCGCGATCGAGGCGCTGGCAGTGGCCGTCAACGACAAGGAGACCGAGAAGCTCGCCCGCGAGCATCGGCGCCAGGAGGAGCGGATGGCCGCGTTCCTGCAGAAACTGATCCCGCAGCTCGCGAAGGCCGTGGCGACGGAGGAGATCCCGGCGGCGGAGCGCCGCAAGCCCGGCGCCCCGCGCAAGACGCGCTCGCGCTCGTCGCGGACCAGTTCCCGCTCGACCGGCCGCACGACGCCGCGGCGCACGACGTCGCGCTCGTCGTCGAGCCGCAGCACCCGCTCGCGCAGCACCGCGTCCTCAGCCTGAGGACGCGCCCACGCGTGCTAGACCGGCGGTCTCCGCGCCGGTCAGCGCGGCGAGGTCGGCCGGCGCGAGCTCCAGTTCGAGCCCTCGCCGGCCGGCGCTGACAAAGATCGTCTTCTGGGCGAAGGCCGATTCGTCGAGCAGCGTGCGGATCCGCCTGCGCTGGCCGAGCGGGCTGATCCCGCCGACGACGTAGCCCGTCGCCCGCTCGGCGGCACGCGGGTCGGCCATCGCGGCCCGCTTGCCGAGCCCGCGCAGGTCGAGCTGCGACGCGACGGGGAGGATGCAGACGCGCAACTCGCCGTCGACCGCCGCGAGCAGTGTCTTGAACACGCGCGCGGGATCGAGCCCGAGTCGCTCGGCGGCCTCGAGACCGTACGACGCGCTCGCCTCGTCGTGCTCGTACTCGTGCACCTCGAACCGGATGCCTGCGCGCTTCGCCGCCATCGTGGCCGGGGTCTGGCGGGCCGCCATCGAGCGAGCCTCGCACGGAGGCTCGTCGCGGGCAACCTCGTGCTACATGGAGTCTCGAACGTCAACGTCAACTGCGCTGGATGGGGAAGTTGGCGGCTATCGGGCGCGGTGAGGGTGCATAACTTGCCACTCGAGGGTCGCTCGGGCTCGAGTGGTGAGTTGTGATCCGTGGCGGTGCATAACTTGCCACTCGATCTCGGCGGAGCGTCGAGTGGTGAGTTGTTCACGCCGGCGATGCATTCCCGCACACGCGCGCCGCGCAGCGCGCCGAGTGTGCAGAAACGCACCGCACAACCTCCCTCAATGCCGCAGTTGACGTTCGCGGCGCTCGCGGACGCGAGTCACGTCGAACGGTGCACCAGGCCCCGCCTGGCGAGTGACCAGCCCCCCGCGCGGTAGCCGCACGCGGCGGCCAGGACGACAAGGCCGACGGCCACCGTCGCCGCGAGCGGCGCGAGGTACCCGAACTCGGCGGACGTGCGCAGACCGGCGACCAGCGCGCCGGCCGGGAGCGCGACCAGCGCGAACGCCGGGAGCCGCGCCTCGTCGCTGCTCCCGCCCGCGGCCGCCCAGCCCGCGAGGACGGCGAGCATCACGACCCACGAGCCGGCGAAGCGTCCGCCCAGCGGTGGCAGGTCGAAGCCCGCGGGCTCGATCCAGAGGGCGAGGCCGAGCGTGCCCATCGCTGCCGCGGCCACCGCGAACACGGCGCGCGCCCAGCCGGGCAGCCGCGGCCCGGCCGTCGCCTCCGCGCCGCCTCCGGCGACCGCCAGCGCGGTCGTGACCAGCGCGAAGCCCGCGAACAGCGCGAGCCACGCCCACGCCTGGAGGCGGCCGAGGTCGAACACCTCGAGGTGGACGAGCGTGATCGTGAGCACCGAGGTCGACAGCACGACCGCGGCGAGCACGAGCGGCCGGGCGAGCCGCATATCCACTCGCAGGCCGGCTGCGTAGACCGCGGCCGACCCGACGTAGACGCCGCCGGCGAACGCGGCGAGACCTTCGGGCTTGAGGTCCCACGCGAAGAACGCGCCGGTCGAGCGCGGGACGGCGAGCATCGCGATCCCGACCAGCCCGGCAGCCAGCGCCAGCATCAGGAACGCCGCCCGCCGCACCAGCAGCGCACGCGGCACGCCGCCGCAGGTCAGCCACAGGCTCGCAAGCCAGATCCACACCGTGTGCACGCCGAACGCGACCACCGCCGCCACACCGAGCGCGTGGTCGCCGGTGATCGCCGCCGCCGGCCCGAGCGCGAGCGGCGCGGCGGCCGCGAATGCGAGCGCGCTCAGCCCGGCCGGCAGTGCGCGCGAGCGCAGGCCGGCGATGCCGATGCCGAGCAGGACCAGGGCCATCAGCGCGCCGGCCGCCATGCGCGTGTGCAGGTGCAGATCGAACAGCGTCCGGGTCGTCGCATCGGAGAGCCCGCCGCCCACCAGGGCGGCGCCCGACACCAGGCCGACGGCGGCGACGGCCGGTCCGGCGAGGCCGCCGGCGAGCGCCGCGAGCGCCCACGGGCCGCCGCGGCGCAGCAAGCGGAACATGCCGGCGGCGAACACGAGGTAGCAGAGCAGCGACAGCGCTCCCGCGGCCATGGTCACGGCCCCGAGCGCCTGGTCCGCGTACGCCGCGCGGATCTCCGCGACCGAGCCGTCCAGCCACGGCGCCCCGAGCACGCCCATGTTCTCGACGGCGGCGGCGATGACGTAGCCGAGCCCGGCGGCTCCGGTGACGAGGTGTAGGCGGGCGGGCATCCATCCAACGACGCTGCGCGCGGCCCGCGTATTCCCGCCGGTCAGTCCTCCTCGGAGGCCGCCGCTCGCTCGCGCCGCCAGCTCGAGAGCGCGGGCAGGTTGAGCACGATGAACGCCGCGATCGCGATCGCCAGCAGCGCGACGGTCAGCGGCCGTCCGACGAACACGCCGAGATCGTTGCCCGACCCCACGAGCGCGCGCCGCGCCTGGACCTCCATCAGCGGACCGAGGATGACGCCGAGGATGACCGGCGCGACCGGGAAGTCGTAGCGGCGCATGAAGAACCCGAGCACGCCGATCGCGTACATCACGAGCACCTCGATCGTGCTGCCGGAGAGCGAGTAGACGCCGAGCGTCGCGAACGCGAGGATGCCGGCGTACAGCAGCTCGCGCGGCACCTCGAGCACCTTCACCCAGACGCGGATCAGCGGCAGGTTGAGCGCCAGCAGCATCACGTTGCCGATGTACAGCGACGCGATCAGCGTCCACACGAGCTCGCTGTTTCGCGTGAACAGCTCGGGGCCCGGCTGGAGGTTGAAGATCTGGAACGCCGCCAGCATGATCGCGGCCGTCGCCGACGTCGGGATCCCGAGCGTCAACAACGGGACGAGGGTGCCGGAGAACGACGCGTTGTTCGCCGCCTCGGGCCCGGCCACGCCCTCGATCGCGCCCTCGCCGAACTCCTCCTTGTGCTTGCTGAGCCGCTTCTCGGTCGCGTAGGAGAGGAACGTCGGCACCTCCGCGCCGCCGGCCGGCAGCGCCCCGAACGGGAAGCCGATCCCGGCCCCGCGCAGCCACGGCTTCCACGAGCGACGCCAGTCCTGGCGCGACATCCAGCCGCGGCTCCCCTTCGCCGACTCCGGCCGCACGAGCTCCTCCTCGTCGCCGCCGCTGCGCAGCTTGCTGGCCATGTGCAGCGCCTCGCCGACGGCGAACAGCCCGACGGCGACGATCACGATGTCGACGCCGTTGCCGAGCTGGTCGACACCGAACGTGAGCCGCGACTGGCCGGTCAGCTGATCGATCCCCACGAAGCCGATCGCCAGGCCGAGCGACAGCGAGATGAAGCCGCGGATCATCGACCGCGACGTCAGCGCCGTCACCGACGCGAACGCGAGCAGCGTGAGCATGAAGTAGTCCTCGGCCCGGAACCGGACCGCGAGCTCGGCGACCGGCTCGGCGACCAGGGTCAGCAGGACGATCCCGATCGTGCCGGCGACGAACGAGCCGATCGCCGCCGTCGCCAGCGCGGCTCTCGCTCTGCCCCGGCGCGCCATCTGGTAGCCCTCGATCGCGGTCGCCACCGACGCCGACTCGCCCGGCGTGTTGAGCAGGATCGAGGTCGTCGAGCCGCCGTACATGCCGCCCGCGTAGATGCCCGCGAACAGGATGAACGCGCCGACCGGGTCCTCGAAGTTGAACGTGATCGGCAGCAGCAGCGCAACGGTCAGGGCGGGGCCGATGCCCGGCAGGACGCCGACCAGCGTGCCGAGCGTGACGCCCAGGGCGGCGAGCAGCAGGTTGCGGGCCGACAGGACCTCGCCGAAGCCGTCGATCAGGTTGGCCGCGAAGACGAGCATCACACGCCCCACGGGCCCGTCGGCAGCTGCACGTTCAGCCAGTTCCCGAACGCGTATCCGGCGACGACCCCGAGGACCAGTCCGACGATCACGTCGCGCACCGGGCTCTCGGAGCCCAGCAGCCACGCGGTGAGCCACACGAACACGGTCGTCGCGAGCGCGTAGCCGAGCGTCGTCAGCACCAGCACATAGCCGATCAGCAGCGCGAGCAGCAGCGCCGGCGTCGGCCAGTGCGTGTCGGCCATCTCGCGCGCCGCGTGCTCGGCGAGGTCCTCATCGCGCCACCAGACGGTGCGCACGAGGAAGGCCAGCGACAGCGCGATCAGCGCGATCGACGCGACCAGCGGCGCGAACCGCGGCCCGCTCGTCGACCAGCCGTAGCGGACGGAGCGGATCTCGAAGGTGGCGATCAGCGCGATGACGCCGAACGCGAGCAGGACCCCGCCGACGATCCGCACGCGCGTCCAGGAGACCGTCATCCGCCGAGCCCAAGATCCTCGACGGTGCGCTTGACCACCTGTTGCTCGTTCGCGACGAACTCGTCGAGCTCCGCGCCGGTCTTCACGAACGGCGTCCAGCCGAAGCGCTCGACGTTCTTCGCCCACGCGTCCGACTCGAGCACCCGCTCCACCCACGCGGCGACCCGCTCGCGCTCCTCGTCCGTGATCCCCGGCGGCGCGGTGATCGCGCGCCAGTTGTTCATCTCGAGGTCGATGCCCTCGCCCTTGATCGTCGGCGGCTTGCGACCGTCGATCTCGATGTCGGTCTCCGACGAGACCGCGAGCAGCCGCATCTTGCCGCCCTCGACCTGCTCGACGACCTCGGACACGCCGGTGATGCCGGCGTCGACCGAGCCGGACAGGATCGCCGTGTTCGCCTCGCCGCCGCCGGAGTGCGCCACGTACTTGGTCTTCGCCGGGTCGCCGCCGAGCACGCGCGTCAGCTCCCCGAGCAGTATCTGGTCGGTACTCCCGGCCGAGCCGCCCGCGACGCGGACCGACCCGGGGTCGGCCTTGAGGTCGGCTGCGAGGTCCTCGAGCGTCTGGTACTTCGACTTCGCCGGGACGACGATCGCCTCGGTCTCGGTGATCAGCGTGGCGATCGGGATCGTGGCGTCGAGCCCGACGTCGGACTGGTTGGTCTCGATCGCGCCGAGCATCACGTGCCCGGTCATCATCAGCTGGTACGGGTCGCCCGACTCCTTCGAGACGAGCTGCGAGAGGCCGAGCGTCCCACCTGCGCCCTCGACGTTGTAGACCTCGATGCCCTCGTCGAGGCCGGCGTCGCGGGACGCCGCCTGGAACGCGCGTCCGGTGCTGTCCCAGCCGCCGCCGGGCGCTGCCGGGGCCATGATCCTGACCTGGCGCGTGGGGTAGAGCTCGGACGGGTCATCGCCCGTTGCACCGCCCGGCGCGACGATCGCCACGACGGCGGCGACGGCCAGCACCACTCCGATCACGGCACGCGTACCCATCCCCGGGAGGCGCTTACCCGGACCGCCGTGCGGATATCACGAAGTTCCGTGGACGTGATCGTCGTCGGGGCCGGCAACGCCGGCATGTGCGCCGCGCACGCAGCGCGCGAGCGCGGCTGCAGCGTGCTCGTGCTGGAGAAGGCCGAGCCGGCGTGGTCGGGCGGGAACTCGCTGTTCACGGCCGGCGCGATGCGGCTCGCGCACGACGGGCTCGACGCCCTGCGAGACATGCTCGATGACGACGAGCGGCTCGCCGCCACCGACCTCGAGCCGTACACGGCTGCGGACTTCCTCGACGACATGCGGCGCGTGACGCTCGGGCGCGGCGACGAG
The DNA here is from genome assembly GCA_963806395.1 of uncultured Solirubrobacteraceae bacterium. Classification (GTDB taxonomy): domain Bacteria; phylum Actinomycetota; class Thermoleophilia; order Solirubrobacterales; family Solirubrobacteraceae; genus DASSUW01. The sequence continues at coordinate 53,861 of CAWDYI010000007.1, forward strand.
GCGATGGCGCGGATCCTGGTCGAGGACTCCGGCCCGGCCGTGCGCTGGCTGCACGACCGCGGACTGCGCTTCCGCCTGATGTACGAGCGCCAGTCCTACGAGATGGAGGACCGGCACCGGTTCTGGGGCGGCCTCGCGGTCGGCGTCACCGGCGGCGGCGAGGGGCTGATCGCGCAGCACGCGGAGGTGGCCGAGCGCAGCGGGATCGAGATCCGCCACGGCACGCCGGTCGAGGATCTCCTGCGCGACGACGACGGGGCGATCGCCGGGGTGGTCGCCGGGCGGCGCGAGCTGCGCGCCGGGGCGGTCGTCCTGGCGGCGGGCGGCTTCGAGTCCAACCCGCAGATGCGCGCCGCGTACCTCGGCCCGAACTGGGACGTGGCGAAGGTGCGCGGCACGCCGCACAACACCGGCGAGGTGCTGCGCGCGGCGCTCGCACACGGCGCGCAGCCGTACGGGCACTGGAGCGGCTGCCACGCGATCCAGTGGGACGCGGGCGCGCCGCCGACCGGCGACCTCGAGGTCACGAACCGCTACTCGCGCCAGTCCTATCCCGTCGGCATCGTGGTGAACGTGAACGGCGACCGCTTCATCGACGAGGGCGCCGACTTCCGCAACTACACGTACGCGAAGTACGGCGCCGAGGTGCTGCGCCAGCCGGAGGGCATCGCCACGCAGATCTTCGACGCGCGCTCGGCCGCGATGTTGCGGACGATCGACTACGAGGCGCCCGGCGCCACGCGCCTGGACGCCGACACGGTCGGCGAGCTGGCCGAGCGGCTGGGGATCGACCCGGGGCGGCTCGAGCGCACCGTGCGCGAGTTCAACGCCGCGATCCAGCCGGTCGAGTTCGACCCGTCGATCAGGGACGGCCGGCGCACCGAGGGGATCGCGCCGCCCAAGTCCAACTGGGCGCTGGCGGTCGAGGAGCCTCCGTTCACGGCGTTCCCGGTCACGTGCGGGATCACGTTCACGTTCGGCGGCGTGCGCGTGGACGAGCGGGCGCGCGTGCTCGACCATGCCGGCCGCCCGCTGACCGGCCTGTACGCCGCCGGCGAGCTGGTCGGCGGGCTGTTCTTCCACAACTACCCCGGGGGTAGCGGGCTCACGGCAGGGGCGGTCTACGGCCGCCGCGCCGGGTACGCAGCGGCCGATTCATAGACTCCGGCTGCGTGCATGCCGCCGATGGAACACCCCCCGCCGTCGAGGTCCGGGACCTCGTCCGGGAGTTCAAGGGCGGCATCCGAGCAGTCGACGGTCTCGACCTCGAGGTGCGCGAGGGCGAGATCTACGGATTCCTGGGGCCGAACGGGGCCGGCAAGACGACCGTGGTGCGGATCCTCACGACGCTGCTGCGGCCGACCTCGGGGCACGCGCTCGTGGCGGGGTACGACGTGGTCCGTGACGGCGACGCCGTGCGGCGCGCGATCGGCGTGGCGCTCCAGGAAGCGGCGATCGACCCGCTGATGACGGGCCGCGAGCTGCTCCGGATGCAGGGTGCGCTGCACGGGCTGCGCTCCGCCGGTGCGCGTGCCCGCGCCGTCACGCTGCTCGACCGCGTCGGCCTCACGGAGGCCGCCGACCGCCGCGTCGGCGGCTACTCGGGCGGCATGCGCCGGCGGCTCGACCTCGCGCTGGCGCTCGTGCATCGCCCGCACGTGCTGTTCCTCGACGAGCCGACGACGGGCCTCGATCCGACGAGCCGCGCCGCCCTGTGGCGCGAGGTCAGCAACCTGCACGACGAGGGCACGACGGTGTTCCTCACCACGCAGTACCTGGAGGAGGCCGAGCAGCTCGCGGATCGCGTCGGGATCATCGCGCGCGGCAAGCTCGTGGCCGAGGGCACGCCCGAGTCGCTGAAGGCGCGCGTGGGGGAGCCGGCGGTGCACGTCGAGCTGGCCGACCCGGCCAGCGCCGAGCGGGCGCGCGCGGCGCTCGCCGGCCTGGGGACGGTCGAGCCCCACAGCGACCAGTCGCCCACGCGCGTGGCGCTGCGCACGAGCGCCGGCAAGGCGGCGATCGGGCCGGTCATCCGCGCGCTCGACGAGCACGGCGTCGTAGTCGAGTTCGTGGAGGTCGAGACGCCCACGCTCGACGACGTCTTCGCCGCCGTCACCGGCTCGCACCTCGAGGGCGCGGCGCAGCTGGAGCCCGCGCCCGGATGATCGCCCGCGAAGGGCGCGTCGTGCTGGCGCTCGGGCGCCGGGTGCTGAGCGTGCAGTTCAGGCGCGCGCAGCTGCTGATGCCGACGTTCGTGCTGCCACTCGTTCTGCTCGCCGTCATCGCCAGCGGCACGAGCGCCGGCCAGGGTCTGCGCGGGTTCCCCGACGTCGCGTCGTACCTGACGTTCGTCGTACCCGGCACGATCCTCCAGGGGACGATCCTCGCCGGCCTGACCACCGGCATCGCGCTCGCCGCGGACATCGAGTTCGGCTTCTTCGACCGCCTGCTGGCGGCGCCGGTGCACCGCACGTCGCTCGTGCTCGGCCGGCTGTTCGGCACGCTCGTCCTGGCGCTGATCCAGGCGACGTTCTTCCTGCTGGTGGCGTTCGTGTTCGGCGCGCGGTACCCGGGTGGCGTGGCCGGGATCGTCGCGACGATCGGCCTCGCGGGCCTCACGGCCGTCGGCATGGGCGGCATCTCGGCGGCGATCGCGATCCGCACCGGGTCGCTCTCCCTGCTCCAGAGCCTGTTCCCGTTCATGTTCGTGATGCTGTTCACCGCGCCCGCGTTCTTCCCGCAGGAGCTGCTCGCGCCGGTGCTGCGCGACGCGTCGGTCTACAACCCGCTGACGTACATCGTCGAGGCGATTCGCGGCCTGCTCGCCGGCGATGCCTCGCTCGGCGATCCGTGGGAGGGGCTGGCGGCCGCGAGCGGCCTCGCGCTCGCGACGACCGCGCTCTCGACCTTGGCGCTGAAGGACCGCCTGCGCCGGCTATGAGCGTCGCCCTCACCCTGTGGCGCCGCTCCCTGAACGAGGTCCTTCGGGTCCGCGGCGCGCTGCTGCCGGCGACGATCGCCCCGGTGATCTTCATGTTCGGGATCACCGGCCAGTTCGGCAAGCTGACCGGCCTCGAGGGGTTCCCGACCGACTCGTACCTGTCGTGGATCGTCCCGCTCTCATGCCTGCAGGGCGCCGGCTTCGCGGGCGCTGCCACGGGCGCCAACCTCGCGCGTGACATCGAGCAGGGCTGGTTCGACCGGCTGCTGGTGGCGCCCGTGCCGCGGCCGCTGCTCGTCGTCGGGCCGATCCTCGGCGCGGTCACGCGGTCGATGGTCCCCGCCACGGTCGTGCTCGTCGTCGGCCTGGCGATCGGCGCCGACCTCACCGGCGGCGTGCCCGGGCTGCTCGCGCTCTACTTCGCCGCCGCCGCGTTCTGTGCGTGCGCCGCTCTGTGGGGCGTCTTCATGGCGGTCACGTTCCGCACGCAGCAGGCCGGACCGCTGATGCAGCAGGGCGTGTTCCTGGCCGTCTTCCTCTCGACGGCGTACACGCCCGAGGTGCTGCTGCGCGGCTGGCTCGCCGAGGTGGCGCACCTGAACCCGGTCACCTACGTGCTCGAGATGGCGCGCCAGGCGACGGTCGCCGGCATCGAGCCGAGCCTCGCGCACACGCTGCCCGGGGTCGTCGCGCTGGCCGGCATGGGGGCCGTGCTCGGGGCGCTTGCGATGGGCGGGCTGCGCCGGATGGACCGGTAGTCGGCCCTCGGGAACGTCAACTGCGCTGGGTGGGAAGTTGGCGGCTTCGGGCGGGTGGTGAGGGTGCATAACTTGCCACTCGAGGGATCTCTTGGGCTCGAGTGGTGAGTTATGCACGCGGACGAGCTACAAGTTCACAGGCACTCGCCGGGGCCGCAGGCGATCATCAGCGCCGCCAGCCCGACGAGGATCAGCATCAGCACCGTCCAGAGGAACGCCGCCAGCGCGAAGCCCGCGGTCTGCAGATAGCCGGGCGGGCGGGCGATCTGCACGGCCGCGACGGCAGCGAGCGGGGCGGCCAGGAAGAGTCCGCCGTTGACCGCGTCGCTGGGAAGCACGGCCTGGAGCGCGAGCGTGCCCGTGAGCAGGATCGGACCGGGGAGCAGGATCGCGCCGAGCGGCCCGACCTGTCGCGAGAGCGCGTTTATCGGCGTGCCTTGATCGACTTCGTGGTGGTCGGCGGCCGGCCTCCGATGAGCCCTTCGGCCCGCACCTGGACGGTCACGCGGAGGCCGCGGCGGACCCGCGGAACCGTGAGCGCCGTCCGGCGCTGGTCGAGGTAGAGCAGCCGGCGCCCGTCGCTGACGCGCACTGCCACGCGATACGCCTTGGCACCGGGCGCCCGGCGCCACGAGGCGCGGAGGCGGCCGCCGCGTGCCTTCAGGCGCAGGCCTTGCACGCGCCCGGAGGCGCTCTTCGGCGGGGTGTAGGTCGTGACGGCGAGCTCGTCGCGCGGGAGGTCGTACTGGCTGACCTGCGCGAACACGCGGCGCGCTCCACGCGAGCCCGGCTCGGGCCGGATCACGAGGCTGCCGCGCGTCCCGCGCGCCGTCCCCAGCACGCGCACGCGCCCGCCGGGGATGCGCTCGGCGAACTGCACGCTCTGGCCGGGGATCGCCCGGACCGTGTAGCGCAGCACCTGGCGGCGGCCGGCGCGCACGACGCGGCCTGTCACCTTCGGTTCCGGCAGCCCGTTGGCGTGCCGCACGCCGGTCACGGCCACCGAGCCCGGCAGCGCGTCGATCTGCCAGCGGCCGCCCGCGGGGCGGTTGACGGCGACGTAGGTCGTGTCGTCGGCCGGGTTCTGGAACAGCAGCACGCGCGCGTCGGCGATCCCGCCGCCGTTGGCCGGCGTGGTCACCGTCAGCCCGTCGGGCGCCGTGAGCGTCACGCGCGGGGGAGCCCCGGCGCCGCTGATCGCGAACGTCGCGACCGGCAGCTTGGCGTCGACCGTGGTCCCGACCGCCGCGGCGCGCGCCAGCGCGCGCGACGCCGTCCACGGCCCGAGGTCGCACGAGGAGGCGAAGATGTGCGGCGAGCCGTCGCCCCAGCCGTAGCCGAAGCCGACGTCCGGCCCCCAGCCGGTGTGGCACGACGCCAGGCCCTTGCTCGACAGCACCGACTTGCCGCCGACGGAGAGCTTCGGGAGCTTGAGCTCGGCGTTGCCGGAGGCGTTGAACGCCCGCGCGCCGTCGACCCAGCCCTCGACGCTGGCCTGTATGCCGATCCCGGCCTTCGTCCAGTTGAACGAGCCGCCGAAGTCGAACTTGCCGAGCGTCGAGTACGACGCGTGCCCCGTGGCCATCTGGATCTCGGCGATGCGCAGGCGGCCGGCGGCCTCGTACTTGTTCGCTCCGTCGAGGGTGAGGAACATCTCGCCGTCGAGGCTGCCCGCCTCGTTGCCCATGACCTGGGGCCCGAAGCTCAGGCCGGCGCCCCCGCCGAAACCGAAGGGGGAGGTCCGGATCGCGGCGGTCAGGCGCTGCAGGAAGACGCCGCTGCCGAGCATCAGCTGCAGACCGTCGATGCCGCCCGAGAGCTCCTGCAGTGCGCCGCCGCGGATGATGACCCGGCCGGTGAGGCCCGTGGAGGTGAGGCCCGCGCGGGGAATCAGGATCTTCGCGCCGCCGGCCCAGGTCCCGAGCTCGTCGTCCTCGGCGTCACGCTGGTAGCTGAGTGACGCGTCCTCGACGCCGAGCTTGCCCTTGATCTCGAAGCCCGGGACCTTGAGGACGAGCTTGTCGAGGCGCAGCCCGTCCTCGTTGGTGAGCGCGAGCTCGGTCTCGCCGGTCACGCCGCCGAGCGTGCCGGGCAGCCCGGCGATGACGCCGACCCGCACGCCGCCGGAGATCAGCTGGATCGAGAACTCGCCCGTCACCGGGAGGCCCATCAGGAACGCGCCGTTGGCGACCTTGAACGTCTTCTTGGCCTTCAGCGTCCAGTCGACCGGGGCGCGCCAGAGCGTCACCGAGCCGGCGCGCACCTCGACCGCGCCGCTGGTCTTGATCTCCACGTCGCGGGTGTCGATCGTGACCTCGCCCTTGCCCGACGGCACGACGTCGAGCCCGCCGAAGCGGATGCGCCCTGAGGCCGTCCACTTGTGCGTGCCGTCGCGCTTCCAGCAGGAGGCGACCGCCGTCACCTTGCCGAAGCTGACGCGGTGCTCGCCCTCGCAGTCCTCGTCGGGATCGGGCCCGCCGTCGTCCTCGTCCTCGCCGCCTTCGTCATCCGGGGGATCGGGCCGGTCGTCGTGCGCGTCGCAGACGTCGCCCTTGCCGTCATCGTCCTTGTCGGCCTGGCCCGAGTTGGGCGTGGTCGGGCAGTTGTCGACGTCGTCCGGCACGCCGTCGTTGTCCTTGTCGGGCGGCAGCGTGGCCTGCACGATCGGGTGGAACATCACGTTGCGCCCGCCGACGATCGCGCTGATCGCGTACCACTCGTCGCCACCGCCGGCGCCCGCGAGCTTGACCTCGGTGCCGAGTGCCTGAGCGATCGGATCGCCCGGGAACTGCTCGGTCGGGAACGGATCCTCCTCGCCGCCTGGGGGCACGCTGTAGATCTCGTAGCGCGTGGCGCCCGCGACCGGCTTCCAGCGCAGCGTCCCGTCGCTGTAGCCGTTGAAGCCAAGTGCGCGACCCGGCTCGTGCGAGATGACCCCGCCGGTCCCGGTCCCTGCCGCCTCGCCGGCGGCGCCGCCGACCGTGGACGAGAGCACGTCGAGCAACCCGCTGCGCGCGGGGATCAGGATCACGTCGTCGGTCCAGTAGGTCTGCCCGGGAGCGATCGCGTCGACCGCGAACGATCGCCGCTGGCGCGGCTGGAAGATGTAGCCCTCGCCGCCGCCGCCGATCGAGACCGAGGCGTTGTACGCGGTCGCCGAGTTGCCGCCGGTGCTGATGTTCCGCAGCCCCAGGCGCACGCGATACGGGTGCTCGCGGGTCGCGCGGTTGTCGGCGTCGACGAGTACGCGCAGCGCGTCACCGGCGCCCCACACGCGCAGCGCCTCGTCCGTCTGCGCGGAGAGCGCGATCGGCTTGTCGAACGGTTGCAGCGTCGCCGCGTAGGTCATGCTCGGCGAGTAGCTGCCGGCGGAGTCGCCGCGCACGGTCCAGGTCGCGCCATGGCTCGAGCCGCCTGAGATGTCCTCGACCGGGACCTCCAGCGACTGCGGGGAAGCGGTCGGCGCGAGCGACATGCCGGCCGGCAGCGTCAGCGTGGCCGCGCCGTCCTCGAAGCGGATCTCCTCCGGTGCGAGGTTCGTGACGAGCAGCTTGATGTCGAAGAACTGCTTCGTGAAGCCGCCGCCGACGGGGAGCGCCATCCACATGATCACGGGGTGGTTGTCGACCCACACGGGCGTGCCCTGCACCTGCAGGCCCGGGGTGTTCGTCGTCGGGTCCGGCGGGAACTGGACGCACGCGCACGCGGAGGTACCGCCGCCGCCGTAGGCGCCCCACCAGGCGCCGCCGGAGCCGTTGCCGACGTAGCCGCCGACGCTCTTGCAGTCACCCGACGCGGAGAAGCAGAGCTCGACGTTGGTGTCGTAGACCGCTGTGTTGGCCGGATCCTCGGGGTCGATGCCCGCGGCGCTCATCTCGTCTTCGGTGAGCAGATGCGAGTCGACGTCGACGGCGGCCAATTCGCCCGGCTGCATGTCGACCGTCAGCGTGCCGGAGCCGTCCTCGATCCGCCCCTGCTCGACCGCGGGCACGTAGCCCGGGGCGTTGACGTAGACGGTGTGGCGCCCGTCGGCCAGGCCGCGCAGGCGCGCGCGGCCGTTCGCGTCAGTAACGTCCTGGATGCGGTCGCCGTCGGCGTCGTTGATGACCACGTCGGCGCCGCCGATCACGCCGCCCTCACCGCGGACGGTGACCGCCAGGCCGCGACCGTCGTCGCGCTCCTCGACCCACACGGACACCAGATCGATGTCGCTCTCCCCGGCGGCGGTGACGGTGAGCTTGGCGGTGTAGCGGCCGGGCTCGGTGTAGATGTGAGTGGCCCGTGCGTCCGTCCCGCTATCGCTCAAGCCGTCGCCGAACTCCCAGCGGTAGTCCTCGATCCTGGTGGCCGGGCGCGAGGCGTTGCCGTCGAACACGATCTCCGCGCCCTCGACCCCGCGCAGGTTCTCGCCCGCGTTCGCCTTCAGCTCGTCCTTCTCGAAGTGAGCGCGAACCGGGACGCCGGCGTCGGTGTTGAGGGTGACCGTGCAGTCGCCGGTGCCGTTGCACGGCTGGAGCGTCCAGCCGTCGAAGGTCGAGCCGGGCGCCGGTACGGCGGTGAGCCGGACCGCGCTGCCTCGTCCGAAGCCGGCGGTGCAGGTCGACCCGCAACTGATCCCGGCGGGTGAGCTCGTGACCGTGCCCGTGCCCGTGCCCGCCAGCTCGACTCCGAGGTACGTGGTCCGGCGCGTATTGAGGATCGTGCAGACGACGTCCGTGCCGCCGTTGACCTGCACGGTCACGCCGGCGGTGTCGTGGACCGGCACGACGACTGCGCCGTCCCCGTCGACGCAGCCGATCGACGGGATGTAGTTGACCATCGGCGTCACCTCGCCGGCGCTGACGGCGACCGTGTGCGTGCCGGCGGTGACCGTCAGCGGCACGGTGCCGTCGCCGTTTCGAACGCGGGCCTTGACGCGACTACCGTCGACCAGCAGGTTGAAGCGGCCTTCGTCGGTGGCGGGAGCGGTCGCGACGCGCACTTTGAGCGTGCCGTGGGTGGGCGGCGGCTCGATGGCGCGGGTCGCCACCACGTCGACCGTCCGCTGGACCGAGTTGCCGTCCTGGTCGGTGACGACCACGTTCGCGTGGTGCACGCCGGGGTCGACGTAGGTGTGCGTGTGCTGCACCGCGGCGTAGGGCGACTCGATCGTGCCGACCACGGCCTCGGTGCCGTCCCCGTAGCGCAGCGTGTAGCTGAGCGGGCCGACGCTGTCGGTCGCGTCGATCGTCACCGTCGAGTTCAACGGCACGTCGCCGTGCGACGGGTCGGCCGTGAGCGCGAGCTCGGGCGCCACGTCGGAGATCGTCACCGTGCTCGAGCCGGTCCAGCGGTGATCGACCTCCCACCACTCGCCCGCGTTCCAGGCGAAGTTCACCTGGAAGAAGACCTCGGCCTCGCCGTTCTCGAGCCCGCTCGTGTCGAACGCCGCCCGCCACGTGCCGTCGGTGGACGGCTCGTTGATGAAGTCGCAAAGCTCGGCCACACAGATCTCGACGCCCAGGATGTCCTCGGGGAACCCCTCGGCCGTGCGGATCACGAACGCCTGGTGGCGCGAGACCACGTCGCCGGCGCCCGGCGTGAGCAGCTCGGCCGCCGCGCGTCGCTCCAGCCTGACCTGCGTGCTCCTCGTGTGCTCCTCGCCATCCGGGGCGACCGCGTGTACCCGCAGCTCGTACTCGCCGGTCGGGATCGGGTCGCCGTCGACCCACTCCTCGCAGGTCGGGGGCTCCTCGTCGGGCGGCAGCTCGGGGTCGGGCTCACAGTCGGCCGGGTCGAGCGTGACCAGGCGGCCGTCGCCGAGTCCGTCCCACTCGAGCGAGTACCAGTCCGCCTCGGCCTCCTCCTCGTCGAACAGCGTCCGCAGCACCGTGCCGTCGGTGTCGACGATCGTGGCATTCACGTGCGCCGCGCGATTGACCCGGAAGCTGCCGTCGAACTGCTCGTGCGGCGGCATGAACCACATGCTGGTCGGATGGGACTCGTCGATCGAGACCCGCAACGGATCGGCGATCGTGATCGGCACCTCCGCCGTGTGGTACATGTGGCCGACGCCGAACGGGTCCGTCCAGCCGACAAAGGCCGCGAGTCGCCACTCGCCCTGCCGGCGGTTGTCGTCGTCGATCGTCGCGGTCCACGGCTCACCCTCGGCCGGTTCGTCCGCGCTGCCGACCCAGCAGTCGTCGCCGCCGCAGCTCGAGAAGCTCACCTGCTCCGGTTCGAAGCCCTCCACCGGCTCGTAGACCACGTCGAACGGGCCGCTGAACGTCGAGCCGGCCTCGGGGGAGGTGAGGGCGCCGGGTAGCGTCGAGAGCACGCCGAACCGCCCCGTCGCCGTCCCGGTCCCGCCCTCGTCGTCGGTCGCGGTCAGCGTCCACGAGTACACGCCGTCGGGCACGACGGCACCGTCGTCGTCGCGGCCGTCCCAGGCGAGGTGGTTGTACTCGGCCGCACCGTCGACGTCGTCGAGATGGCGGACGACGACGCCCTCGTCGTCGCTCCTGATCTCGATGTCCAGCGTGGCGTGCTGCGTCAGGTTGAAGTGGAGGTCGGAGGTGTCCTCCTGGCCGTCGCCGTTGGGGGAGAAGTAGGCGTCGTTGCTCTGCCACTGGACGCGAACCGGGTTGGAGACCCGCGCGGGCACCGAGACGGGCCAGTCGTGATACGTCCCGTACGCGTCCTGGAAGGACGCCGTCGCGGTCAGCGTGAAGTCGCCGTCGACGAGGATCGTGGTATCCACGTTGGTCGCCCAGTTGCCGTCGATGCCGGCGATCCCCGCATAGCCGAACGGGCACCGCGCGACCCAATCGCGGCACGCGCCCCAGAAGTGGACCGAGTTGACGTTCAGGCCGGGCCGTGGCGAGAACGAGAACGTCTCGGTCCCCGTGAGCACGTGCCCCGGGGCCGGTGTCACCACCGCGCCGACGGGCTGCGTGTCAACGGTCACGCTGCGCACGGCGGGGAGGCCCGTGCCGGTCTCGTTGGTCGCGGAGATCTCGATGTCGTACTCGCCGTCGAGCACGCGTGTGCCGTCCTCGAGCGTCGCGTCCCAGTCGACCGAGACGTAGCCGTCCTCGTGGCCGGAGAACAGCGTCCGCACCGGGTCGCCGTTCGCGTCCAGCACGCGCACCGTGACGTCCGCGTCGTCGTTCACGAGCTGGACGCTGGTGGTCGTGACGTCCTCGACCCCGTCGCCGTTCGGGCTGAACGCCGCGTCCCGCGAGAGGGACCCGAAGCGCACCGCGTTGCGCACGGTCACCGGGGCCTCGGCGACGTGGGAGTGCAACTCGCCGAACGCGTCGCGCCAGTCGGTGAGCGCCCGGACGCGGTTGGCGCCGTTGGTCATCTGGGTCGAGTTGAACAGGTAGCTGTAGCTGCCGTCGGGATTCGCACCGATCCACGGCGGGGACAGGCTGCCGCCGGACCCGGCGTAGAACATCACCCTGGTGACCGTGTAGCCGGCCGTCGGCACGAAGCGAGCCGTGGCCTCGCCGGACAGGGTGGCGCCCGCGGTCGGCGCGGTCACCTGGCCGGGAACCGAGCGCAGCAGGCCGATCCGCCCGGCCGCGGTGGCGACCTCGCCGCTGATGCCCTCGGCGCGGATCGTGTACGTGTAGACGCCCTCAGGCGCCTCGATGCCCTGGGCGTCGAGGCCGTTCCACTCGAAGAAGTTGAGCGTGCTCCACGCCGGCACCTGGTCCGCGCCGTTGAGCACCTCACGGACGACGTCTCCGTCGGCGTCCTTGATCGTGACGTCGACGCCGGCGGCCTCCGTGAGCGCGTACGTGATGCGCGCGACGTCCTCGTCACCGTCGCCGTTCGGGCTGAAGTAGCGGTCGGCGGAGCGCTCGGGGATCTCGGCCGCTGAAGCCGGCGCCGCCACGACGAGCGCGCACACGACAGCAGCGATGACTCCCATACGCATCCTTGCGACCAACTTCGTCCTCCTTGAGCCCCGCCACCATTCGACCATTTCCCGGTCGACCGCCGAGCGCCCAAGGTACTGCCGGAGCGCGCCGGCGCAACCCCTCTGGACATTCGTTTGGTGCCCGCCTCTGCCTATTCAAAGGTCCAGTACTCACGCGCGAGGGAGGTCTACGGTCGCGCCATGCGCCGATCCCCCGTACTTCTCGCCCTGTCGCTCGGACTCATCGTCCCGGCGACCGCCAGCGCCGCGACCGTCACCGTGTCGGGGGGGACGCCAGGCAATCTCACGTTCCAGGCCGCCCTCGGCGAGGCCAATGACGTCGGCGTCGCGGACTTCCTGGACCCGGTGCGCGGGCGAGGCCTGACCGTCACCGACGCAGGCGCCCCGATCACGTTCGACGCCACGTGCGACGCGGGCCCGCCGCGGCTGTGCCCGGTCCGGCCGGTCGCGGTCCACCTCGGCGACCGCGGTGACCGCGCAACCGTGATCACCCACGTCGCCGACGCATCCGTCTGGGGTGACTCCGGCAATGACGACATCGTCTCTTCCGGCGTGTTCTCGTTCGCGAGCGGTGGCCCCGGCCACGACCGCCTGCGGGTCAACTCCAACGCCGACGCGGTGGCGTACGGCGGCGGCGGCAACGACGAGATCGACGCGGCGAGCGCGTTCCGCGCGCGCGCCTACGGTGGGTCCGGCAGCGATCTGATCGTCCAGGGCCTGTCCGCCCAGGCGATCCTCGACGGCGGCTCGGGCCCCGACACGATCGTCGGTCTCCCGCAGGCGCTCAGCTCGGTCGAGGCGCACGGCGGCGGCGGCGCCGACGTGCTCACGATCCAGGCAGAGGGTGGCAATGGCCGCGACGCAGCCTGGACCCTGACCGGCGACGACGGCGACGACGTGATCACCGGTGGGCCCGGGGCCGACACGATCTCCGGCGACGCCGGCCGGGACCGCATCTTCGCGGCCGGTGGCGGCGCCGACAGCGTGCAGTGCGGCTCCGGCCACGACGTCGTCAAGGCCGACGCCGAGGACACGGTCGCGGCCGACTGCGAGGTCGTCCGCATCACGATCGCGAGCGCCGTATCGTCCCGCGTGTCCCGAGCGCTGCGGCGTGCCGCCGCGCTCGCCGCGCGCTGACCCTGCGGATACAGTGCGCGGCGCACACGGTGCCGCGCATTCCGCCACCGACTTAACAAAAGCTTCGCACTACGTGCCCAATTAGCCAATCTTTGGGCCGGAGGTCCCGTACTTTCCTTTGACACTCGGCAGAAGTTTTCGTAGGTTGCCGAGATCATGGGGGAGGCAGGGAGTAGAGAGTCCGCGCTGGTCGGGGTCGCGACGACGCGGCCCCGGGTGCTGGGCGCGGCGATCGTGGGAGCCGGTTTCATCGGCGCCGTGCACGCGCGCTCGGCCCGTCTCGCGGGTGCGCGGATCGCGGGCGTGTCGGCCTCGACGGCCGAGCGGTCGCAGGAGGCCGCCGAGCGACTCGGCGCGGCGCGCTCCTACGCCGACGCCGAAGCGCTGGTGACGGCGGCGGACGTCGACGTCGTCCATCTGTGCACGCCGAACCACCTGCACGCGCCGCTGGCGCACGCGGCGCTCGCCGCCGGAAAGCACGTCGTGTGCGAGAAGCCGCTCGCACTCGACGCCGCCGAGGCCGCCCGGCTGGCGGACGCCGCGGCGCAGTCCGGCCGCGTCGCGACGGTCCCGTTCGTCTACCGCTACCACCCGATGGCGCTCGAGGCGCGGGCGCGCGTCGCCGCCGGCGAGCTGGGCGCGCTGCGGCTGCTGCACGGCGGCTACCTCCAGGACTGGCTCTCGACCGCGGACGACGACAACTGGCGCGTCGAGGCCGCGCTCGGTGGCGCATCGCGCGCCTTCGCGGACATCGGCTCGCACTGGTGCGACCTGGCGGAGTTCATCACCGGCGAGCGCATCGCCGCCGTCTGCGCGCAGGTCGCCACGGTCGTGTCCGAGCGCGCCCGCCACGACTCGGCGCGTGCGTTCGAGGGCGGCTCGAACGGCGGCAACGGCCGCCGCGCCGTCACGACCGAGGACCTCGCGACGGTCATGTTCCGGACCGCGTCCGGCGTGGTCGGGACGATGATCGTCAGCCAGGTCTCGCCCGGGCGCAAGAATCACCTGCACCTCGAGGTCGCAGGCGAGCACGCGAGCGTGCGGTTCGAGCAGGAGCGGCCGGAGACGCTGTGGGTGGGCCGGCGCGAGCGCACCGAGGCGCTGTGGCGCGACGCGACGTACCTCAGCGCGGCCGCCGCGCGCCACACCGTCGTCCCGGTCGGCCATCCGCAGGGCTACCTGGACTGCTTCGACGCGTTCGTGGCCGACAGCTACGCCGCGATCGCAGGCGCGGAGCCCGACGGGCTGCCGCGCTTCTCCGACGGCGTCCGCACGGCGCGCGTGACCGAGGCCGTGCTCGCATCGTCGTCCGCCGGAGCATGGGTAGATGTCTGAGGGCGGCTCGCTGCTGCAGATGCGGGGGATCCGCAAGAGCTTCGTCGGCGTCGAGGTGCTGCACGGCGTCGACATCGACCTGGACGCCGGGGAGATCCACGCGATCGTCGGCGAGAACGGCGCCGGCAAGTCGACGCTGATGAAGATCCTCGCCGGCGCCCACGTGCCGGACGAGGGCACGATCGAGATCGACGGCCAGGCCGCTCAGCTTCGCACCACCCGCACGCGGCGCAGGAGGCGGGCGTCGGCATCGTCTACCAGGAGTTCAACCTGCTGCCCGACCGCACGGTGGCCGAGAACGTGTTCGTCGGCCGCGAGCCGGTCAAGCGCGGGATCGTCGACCGGCGCGCGATGGAACGCTCCACGGCCGCGCTGCTGGACGAGGTCGGGGAGTCGAGCTTCGACGCCGCAGACGCTGGTCCGGCGCCTCTCGGTCGCCCAGCAGCAGGTGGTGGAGATCGTCAAGGCGCGCTCGCTGGACGCCCGCATCCTCGTGCTCGACGAGCCGACCGCCGCGCTGGCCGACCACGAGGTCGAGCTGCTGTTCGCGCTCGTCCGCCGGCTCCAGGAGCGCGGGATCGGGATGCTCTACATCTCGCATCGCCTGCGCGAGGTGTTCACGCTCGCCGACCGCATCACCGTGCTCAAGGACGGCGCGCTGGTCAAGACGCTGCCGACGTGCGAGACCGACTCGCGCGGGCTCGTGAACCTGATGGTCGGCCGCGAGCTGGACGGCTACTTCCCGCCGCGCGGCGAGGCGGCCGACCTCGGCGAGGTCCGGCCTGGCCGTCAAGAACGTGTCGACGCCGCTGCTGCGCGACGTCAGCCTGCAGGTCCGCGGCGGCGAGATCGTCGGTCTCGCCGGGCTCCAGGGATCCGGCCGGACCGAGCTCGCGCGTGCGATCTTCGGTGCCGACCCGCTGGCCGGCGGCAGCATCGAGATCGACGGCAAGGCGGCCCGGATCAGACACGCCGCGGGCGGCGATCCGCGCCGGGCTCGGCTTCATCACCGAGGACCGCAAGCTCGAGGGCCTCGCGCTCGCGCAGTCGATCGCCGACAACATGCTGCTCGCGGTGCGGACCGTCATCCCCGGCGCCCGCCGGCGCCGCCGCACCGAGGGCCTGATGACCGTCAAGGAGCTCGCCGAGGTGACGGACCTGCGCGCCCGCGGGCCCGAGCAGGAGGTGCGCTTCCTGTCGGGCGGCAACCAGCAGAAGGTCGTGCTCGCCAAGTGGCTGGAGACGCGGCCGCAGGTGCTGATCTTCGACGAGCCGACGCGCGGCATCGACGTCGGCGCCAAGGCCGGCATCCACGACCTGATCCGCAAGCTCGCGAAGGACGGCGTCGCCGTCCTGATGATCTCCTCGGAGCTGCCCGAGCTGATCGGCATGAGCGACCGCATCCTCGTCATGCACGAGGGCGCGCTGGCCGGCGAGCTGCCGGCCGGGGCGGGGGAGCCGGACATCATGCAGCTGGCCACCGGCCAGGTGGAGGCGGCGGAATGACCGTGCTGGATCCCGCCGGCGGCGAGAGCAGCGCGACGCCGCCGTCGGGCGAGCCGCCGCGGCGCGTCGCGAGCTGGCGCGTGGGCGTGCTCGCCTCGCCCGCCGCGCCGGTGTTCGCCGCGCTGCTCGGCGTCTTCGTGATCGCCTGGATCGTCGTCACGATCCGCGGCGGCGACTTCCTGACCGTCCCGAACATCGTGAACATGCTGCAGCGCTCGGTCGCGCTCGGCATCGTCTCCGCCGGCCAGACGATCGTGATCCTGCTCGGGTCGCTGGACCTCTCGGTCGCGCAGGTGATCAGCCTCAGCTCGCTGCTCGGCGCGACGACGATGGACGGCTCGTCGGCCAACATCGTGCCCGCGATCGCGCTCGTGCTCGCCGTCGGCGCCGGCATCGGCCTCGCCAACGGCCTGATCATCACGAAGCTGCGCGTCAACGCGTTCATCGCCACGCTCGGCATGGCGCTGATCATCAAGGGCATCATCGACAGCCGCTGGGACGGGCCGGCGGGCCGGGTGTCCGACGACTTCGAGTCGCTCGGCTACACGCGCTTCGGGTTCCTGCCGGCGTCGGTCTTCCTGCTCGCGGCGGTCGTCCTCGCGGTCTACGGCCTGCTGCGCTTCACGCGCTTCGGCTACCGCATCTACGCGGTCGGCGGCGACGAGGACGTCTCCAAGCTCTCCGGCCTGCGGACGCACCGCACGATCATCGCGGCGCACATCGTGTGCTCGGTGCTGGCGGCCGTCACCGGCCTGTTCCTGGCCAGCCGGCTCGGCTCGGGCACGCCGACGGTCGGGCCGGACGGCGGCTACGACCTCGAGTCGATCGCCGCCGTCGTCCTCGGCGGCACCGCCCTCAGCGGCGGGCGCGGCGGGGTGCTCGGCACGATCGGCGGCGTCTTCATCCTCGCGGTGCTCGACAACACGTTCAACCAGCTCGAGGTCAACTCGTTCCTCAAGGACGTCGTGCGCGGTCTCATCATCATCGCCGCGGTCGCCGTCTACGCCAGACGTCAGGGGAGCACCGCATGAGCAGCGAGCAGGCCGCACCCGACCGCGGCTTCGAGTCGAGCTCCGGCTCGGTCGGGCGGCGGGTGGTGAACTCGCTGCTCAGCACGGGCACGATCTTCGTGCTGCTGATCATCCTGCTCGCGTGGATCGCGGTCCTGAACCCGAACTTCCTCGAGCCGGGACCGTTCCTGGCGTACCTCAAGCGCGCGGCGCCGCTGGTCATCCTCGCCGCCGGCGCGTACTTCGTGCTCGTCTCCGGGAACTTCGACCTGTCGGTCGGCTCGCTCGTCACGGTCGTCGTCGTGGTCGCCGCGCGGCTGATCGACGGCGAGCCCAGTCGGACATGGCCGGTGCTCGTGCTGCTGCTGGCGATCGGTGCGGCGGTCGGATTGTTCAACGGCGTCGTCTCGACGATCCTGCGCGTCCCGTCGTTCATCACCACGCTGGGGACGCTGCTGATACTCGAGGGCGCCGTGTTCCTGTGGACCGGCGGCGCGCCGACCGGCGCACTCGCCGACAACTTCCGCTCGATCGGTCGCGAGGGCATCGAGGGCATCCCCGCGATCGAGCAGCTGCCGTGGTCGGTGCTTCTGCTGCTCGTGATCGGCGCGGCCTCGGTCGTGCTCATGCGCTCGGACTTCGGCCGCCAGCTGATCGCCACCGGTGACAACGATCGCGCCGCGCGCCTCTCGGGCGTACGCGTCGATCGCGTGCGCATCCTGGCGTTCGTCCTCTCCGGTGTGCTCGCAGCGGTGGCCGGGATCCTGCTCGCGGGCTTCGCCGGCGTGTCCGCCCAGGTCGGGTTGGGGCTCGAGTTCGACGCCATCACCGCCGCCGTGCTCGGTGGCGTCGTCCTCGGCGGCGGCCGCGGGTCGGTCGTCGCCGCGATGGCCGGAGCGCTGACGCTCGAGGCGCTCTTCACCTGGCTCAACCTGCAGGGCATCTCGGGCGCGCTCGAGGACACCGTGCAGGGCGTGATCATCATCGCCGCCGTCGCCTTCGCGTCCTACCGGCTGCGTGGCGCGAGATGACCGAGAAACCCGTTCAACACCACAGGAGGGAACACGAATGACCTGGAGGAGGATGGCGGGGCTACTTGCCCTGCTGGCGTGCGTGCTGGTCGTCGGCGCGTGCGGCACTGACGATTCAACCGGCGGCTCCAACGCGAGTGAGACGCCGGCCGCCGAGGAGAAGGGGGACACGGGCGAGCAGTCCGAGTTCTTCGTGCAGGAGGACTACGACCGCCAGCTCGAGCAGCGGTCGATCGAGCCGGAAGGCCCGGCCGACAAGCCGTGGGAGCAGGCGATCGAGCCCGAGATGGTCGACACGGCCGAGTTCAAGTCCGACAAGGCCAACGGCTGGAACGTGTGCTTCTCGAACGCCGCGAACGACAACCCGTGGCGCCAGACCGGCTTCAAGACGATGCAGCAGGAGGTCAAGCTCCACAGCGAGATCGGCAAGTTCACCGTCGTCGACGCCGAGGCGAAGGACGACAAGCAGATCTCCGACATCGAGTCGATGGTCTCCGGCAAGAAGTGCGACGCGCTGATCGTCTCGCCGAACACCACGGCGACGCTGACGCCGGCCGTGGAGGAGGCCTGCAAGGCCGACGTCCCGGTGATCGTGTTCGACCGCGGTGTCGAGACGGACTGCCCGGTCACGTTCATCCACCCGATCGGCGGCTACGCGTTCGGTGCCGACGCTGCCGAGTTCCTGGTCGAGAACGTGGATGCCGGCGGGAAGATCCTCGCGCTGCGCATCCTGCCCGGCGTGGACGTCCTGGAGACCCGCTGGTCGGGCGCCAAGGGCATCTTCGACGAGAACGACCTGAACGTCGTGGGCGTCGAGTTCACCGACGGTGACGCGGCCAAGACGAAGTCGATCGTGTCGGACTACATCCAGCGCGAGGGCGAGCTCAACGGCGTCTGGATGGACGCGGGCGCGACGGCCGTCGCGGCGGTCGAGGCGTTCGAGGACGCCGGCATGGACGTACCGCCGATCACCGGCGAGGACCAGCTCGACTTCCTCAACAAGTGGAAGGACGACGGGCTCACCGCGGTCGCTCCCACGTACTCCAACTTCCAGTGGCGTACGGCGATCATCGCGGCGACGAAGATCCTCAAGGGCGAGGAGGTCCCGAAGGAGTGGGTCCTGCCGCAGCCGAAGATCACCGAGGACACGCTCGACGACTACGTCGATCCGGACATGCCGCCGCTGCACTACGCGCTCTGCGGGTGCGAGGACATGCCCGGCTACCCCGGTCCCTGGCAGTAGGACACTGAAGTGAAGCTCGGCGCCAACACCTGGATCTGGACCTCGCCGCTGACCGACGAGGGCCTTGCCGAGCTCGCGCCGCGGCTGCGCGACTGGGGGTTCGACATCGTCGAGCTCCCGGTCGAGCAGCTCGGTGACTGGACCCCGGAGCGCGCGGCGGAGGTGCTGGCCGAGCACGGTCTCGGCGCCTCCGTCTGCGTCGCGATGGGCCCGGGGCGCGAGCTGTGCGGCGCCGACGCGGAGACGGTCGCGACGACCCAGGCGTACCTGCGGGCGTGCATGGACGTCGCGGCGACGGTGGGCGCCGGCGTCATCGCCGGCCCCATCTACACGTCGGTGGGGCGGACCTGGCGCGTCACTCCCGACGAGCGGCGGCGGCTGTACGCCGAGCTGCGCGACGGGCTCGCGCCGCTGTGCGACTACGGCGCCGAGCGCGGCGTGAGGATCGCGGTCGAGCCGCTCGTCCGGTACGAGACCAGCCTGATCAACACGGTCGAGCAGGCGCTTGAGGCGATCGACGGCCTGCCGCCGGAGGGCTGCGGCCTGCTGGTCGACACGTACCACGCCAACATCGAGGAGAAGAAGGTCGGCGACGCGTACCGGCTGGCCGGGGACCGGCTCGCCCACGTCCACGCCTCCGCCAACGACCGCGGGGCGCCGGGAGCCGACCACATCGACTGGCCCGAGGTGCGCGACGCGCTGCGCGACGTGGGCTACGACGGCGCGGTCGTGATCGAGTCGTTCACGGCCGAGAACGAGACGATCGCCACGGCCGCCTCGGTGTGGCGGCCGCTGGCGCCGACGCAGGACGCGATCGCCGTGGACGGGCTGGCGTTGCTGCGCGACCTGTTCGGCTGAACGATCCACGATCTAAACCGGTGCACTTGCAAACGGGCGGCCCGTGTGGTTACGGTCGCTCATGGCCGTCGATGCGACCATCGACCTGCGTCTCGCCTGCCTGACGATTCGCAACGCGGAAGGCGAGCTCCGCTCGCTGCGCGAGCTCAGCGAGTCCAAGACCGAGCAGCGGGAGTTGCGCGACGCGGCTGAGGCGGGACGACCGATCTGGATCGAGACGCGCATCGAGGGCCGCCACGCGGAGCTGTACGAGGAGCCGCTGCCGCCGTGGGGTCCGTACAACCGCCCGACGGTGTCGTTGAGCGGACTCGGCGGACTGCTCGACTGCGTCGCCGCCGGGCCGTTCGATCGCGACTTCCTGGCGCGTCTGCTCGAGCTCCTTCCGCACCTCGAGGACTACGGCGCCCTGCGGCTCGTGCACGAGGTCACGACCGACAAGTCGCTGCGCAAGCGGCTGATCGCGCTCCCGCTCGTCGGGTTCGTGCCCCTGAAGGTCGAGGGGAACCGTCTGGTCCAGGCGACGGACGAGACAGGGCGCGAGCCGATCGACACGCTCGAGCCCCTCCAGTGCGCGGAGCTGCGGCTGAACCTCGCGGTGGTCGGCAACGTGGTCGCCACGGTGCGCCTGCCGGATCAGCCGCGTCCCAAGGCGCCGCCGGACAGGCCGTCGCTCCAGCTGGTCGAGCCGCCCACGGTGAAGATCCGGCCCGCGCACCTTCCAGTTCGGGCGCAGGAGATCGACGCAATCGACATGGCGACCGCGATCATGCGCTACTTCACCGGGACGTGCACCGCCGTCGTCCGGCTGATCCAGAAGCGGCTCACCGCCGTCGAGCGCACGCTGCTCGCCGACGACGCGTCTCCCGGAGCCTTCGATCCGTCCGCGCCGCTACACCAGATCCACCTGCTCGGCGAGCTGGCCGACCACATGCAGCGCGACATCTCCCGCTCGCTGCGCCGGATGCCGGACGAGCCGAACAAGCCAGGCCCGCGCCAACTGCTCGTGCGACGGACCCTGCTCCGCGGCAGGGACGCCGTGGCCGAGGTGCGTGCGGCACAGAACGAGCTCGGCCTCGCCGCGAGCACGACGACGAACCTCGTCGCGGCACGTCAGCTGAGGGCGGCGGAGACCCAGCAGCAGCGCAGCGTCGAGTTCCAGCACCTCGTCTCGATTCTCGGCGCCGTGGTCGTGGCGCCCACGCTGATCGCCGCCCTGTGGGGCGCGAACACGTGGATCCCAGGCGAACGCGCCGTGGTCGGTTTCGTGTCGCTGGTGATGCTGATGGCGGGCGCCGCCGTGCTCACGTGGCAGCTGATGCAGAGCGGCGTGCTGCGACGATCGGTCGTCGACGACAAGACAGCGGCGCCCGATCGCACCGTGGAGCGCAGCCGCGCACGAGGGCGGGTGGCGATCGCCCTCGCGACCGCTGTCTGCGTAGCGGCCGTGGCGCTGCTCGTGGTCGCAGCGCCCGAGACGCGAACCGACGGCGACGGCGCCGCCGCGACGTCGGCGGGCGAACGCCGGTAGCGATCGCCTCAAGGCTGCGGCGCGAGCGGCCGAGAATTCGTACAGATGTCTTTGCTGCGCCAACTCTTCGGCCGCCGGCAGGTGCCGGCCCCGCCGCCGCCACCGCCGCCCGCCCCGCCGCCGCCGCGCGGCGACACGCTTGTGCTCGCCGGCCTCGACCTCACGGGCGCCGACGAGGTCACGATCACGGTCGCCGGGCGGACGTACGCCGCCCCCGCCGAGTACGGCCTCCAGCAGGTCCGCGCGGTCGAGCCCGAGCCGCAGCCCCAGCCCAAGCTGGCGATGGCCATGCCCGGCGGCTGGCATGTGCCGGTCCCTGAGCAGGCTCCCGACCCGACCGACATCGCGGTCGTCCGGCGGCCGATCGCCGACGCGGACGGCGGGGTCGTCGGATACGAGCTCGTCGTCAACGGCGAGGATGCCGCGACGACCGCCGGGCTGCTGCTCGATGCGTTCGGCGACATCGGGCTGGAGCGGCTCACCGGCCGCCATCCCGCATGGCTGCCGATGACGGCGGAATTCCTCCTCGCGGTCGGTGCCCCGCCCGTGCAACCCGATCGCGTGGTGCTGCAGATCGCGAGCGCGCCCGCCTCGGACGAGCTGCTGACGGCGCTGACGCGACTGAAGTGGAGTGGTTACACGCTCGCGCTCGACGGCTGCGACGAAGCGCTGCTCGACGTCTGCTCGCTCGTCAAGGTGTCCGTCGCCGGCCGCACCGACGAGGAGCTGCGCGTCGCGATCGCCGAGCCGCTGCGGCGCGGCCTCGGCCTCGTCGCGACCGACGTCGCCACACCGGAGGAGGTCACGCGCTGCGGAGCGCTCGGCTTCACGTCCTTCCAGGGCGACTTCTTCGCCAAGCCGGACCTCACGCGCTCCCGCCGCGTCGCCACCGGCGGGCTCGCGTCGTTGCGGGCGCTCGCCACCGTCACCGCACCGGACACGACGTTCGAAGATCTCGAGAAGGCGATCGCCGCCGATATCGGGCTGTCGCTGAAGCTGCTGCGCTACGTCAACTCGGCGTTCTTCGCGCTCCCGCGCAACGTCGAGTCGGTGCACGAGGCGCTCACCCTGCTGGGGGCCGCGACCGTGCGCCGATGGGCAACCGTGATGGTGCTCGTGACCGCCTCCGACGACGCCCCCGAGGAGCTCGTCGAGCTGGCGCTCCAGCGCGCTCGCATGTGCGAGCTGCTGGGCGGCAACCCGACGCTCGACGGGTCCGACGCACACTTCACCGTCGGCCTCTTCTCGGTCGCCGATGCGCTGCTGGACGTCCCGATGGAGGACGTGCTCGAGACGCTCCCGTTCTCCGACGAGATCCGCGCCGCGCTGCTGCACCGCGAGGGCCCGAAGGGCGCGCTCCTCGCCACCGTCATCGAGTACGAGAGCGGCGAGTTCCTCGCTCCCGACGCCGGCGAGGTCTCCCTCGCCGGCGCCTACGGCGATGCGGTCGAGTGGGCCGGCGGCGCACTGCGCGCCGCCGCCTGATTCACCCTCGGGCCGTCCGGATCATCCGTACCCACGCGCTCACGACGTAGAACGTCGCGACCGCCAGGAACGTGGCGCCGATCGCGGCGCGCACCTGGTCCTCCGACAGCGGCGTGCGTTTGGCGGCGGGCGGAGCGACCTTGTCGGCGAGCGCGGCGCGCCAGGTCGAGAGCCCGGCCTGGCCCAGTTCAGTTGTGCTTGTCATGTGATGGGGCTACCCAGGTTGGCTCAGGCTCATCATCGGCTCGCCGCGGCTGGTGAGTCCGAGCCCACCGATCCTGCATGTCCCGCCGCGTGGCTCGCCGTTGTTGAACGCCTGCCGGAGGCAGTTGCGCAGCGCCAGCTGCCCCCAGTAGCTCGGGTGCCCGGCCTCCTGCAGCTGGTACGGGCCGACGATCGTCGTCACCGTGCGGATCTGGGAGACCCACTCGGTCTTGTCGACGGCGCCCGCGGTTAGCCAGTTGGCGACGCCGCGCTCCTCGAGCAGACCCGCGCTGCTCTCGCACAGCCGCCGGCCGACCAGCGCGTTCGCCATGTCGACGACCA
This sequence comes from uncultured Solirubrobacteraceae bacterium, assembly GCA_963806395.1. Lineage (GTDB taxonomy): Bacteria > Actinomycetota > Thermoleophilia > Solirubrobacterales > Solirubrobacteraceae > DASSUW01. Next base: position 77,166 of record CAWDYI010000007.1, read on the forward strand.
GCACGTTCGTCAGCCCGCTGTTCGCCGCGGCATTGCGGATCGTGTTGTTGAAGGTGGTGACGACCGTGTCGTTGGCCCAGTCGGCGTCGCGGTTCCAGACGCCGCAACCGCCGATCGTCTGGCGCGTCCAGCCGGACTGCGGGTAGCGGAACCCGGAGCCGCGAGGGATCGGCGACGAGTACGTCTGGGCGAGGATCTTGTACTGGCTGTCGGCATAGCCGGCGTTGGCCATCGCGGTGCGGACGTTGAGGATCGCGCCGCGCACGTTCGCGGTCTCCGCCGCCACGCGAGCGGCGGTGAAGCGCGACTTGATGCTCGAGTCGTCGTAGCAGTAGTTCGGCCACCACGAGGGCGAGGTCAGCCAGTTGGCCACGCACGTCTGCACGATGTCGGCGAACCCGTAGTTGTTGGCGCCGATCAGCAGCGAAACGGCGCGCACGTTGTGCGTCGCGGCGTACTGCTGGAGGGCGAGCGCCTGGCCCTTGCGGCCGGAGGCGTCCGAGTAGAAGTCGATGCCGGGCTTGAAATCGCTGCCGCCGGCGTTCGTCGACGTGCGCGCACCCGAGCACGCGAGGTTGGCGCTCGGGACGCTGTCGCCGATGTGCACCTCGGCCGCCTTGGACCGGTGGCATCCGCGGATCGCCTCGCCGCCGGCGACGTCGTGGTACGCGGTCGAGCCGAGCGCGTCGACGCGCGAGCTGGAGCCGTTCGTGTTCCCCGCCCACCGCCCCGCCTCGCCGGAGATGGCCGAGTCGCCGAGCGCGACGATCGCCGCTGGGCCGTCGCCGGGCCCGTCGGCCTGGGCCGTCGCCCCGACCCCGCAGCAGCCGACCGCCACGACCGAAGCCACAACTGCAGCCCGCCGGATTCGCGCATGCACGGCACTACCTCCTGCTCGTCGAGAGTACCCCTACGCGGATCCTCTCACCTCAGAGCCAGCCGGAGCGCCGGAAGCGCCAATAGAGCACGCTGCAGATGATCGCCGTGACGACCAGCACGAGCGGATAGCCGAAGGTCCACTGCAGCTCGGGCATGTGGTCGAAGTTCATGCCGTACACGGCTGCCACGCCGGTCGGGACCGCCAGGATCGCGACCCACGCGGAGATCTTGCGCATGTCGTCGTTCTGGCGCACGGCCACCTGGGTGAGGTTGGCCTGCAGCGCGCTCGACAGCAGTTCACGGAAGCCCGCGATCCGGCCGCTGACCCGCAGCAGATGGTCGTGGACGTCTCGGAAGTAGGTGCCCAGCGCCGGATGCACGAGGTCGAACTGGCCGCGCGCCAGCCGGTCGACCGCCGGCGCCAGCGGGGCGACGGCGCGGTGCATCTCGAGCACCTCGCGCTCGAGCGTGTAAATCCGCTCGGCCGGGTTGCTGCGATCGGGTGAGAAGACCTCGTGCTCGACCTCCTGGATGTCGGCCTCGACCGCCTGAACCACCGGCTCGTAGTCGTCGACAATGTGGTCGACGATCGCGTACAGCACGGCACCCGCGCCGCACCGGAGGAGGTCGGGCCGCTCCTCGATCTGCAACCGGACGCCGTGCAGCTCGCTCGCCTGGCCGTGGCGGACGGTCACGACGAAGTCGGCGTTGACGAACACCGCGATCTCGCCGCTCTCGATCGCCTCGGCGTCATCGACGTAGCGGACCGTCTTGAGCACGACCAGCAGCGTGTCGCCGTACAGCTCGACCTTCGGGCGCTGATGCGCATTGACCGCGTCCTCGACGGCCAGCTCGTGCAGGCCGAACTCACGCCGCACCGCGTCGAACTCCTCCTCCGACGGCTCGTAGACGCCGAGCCACACGAACGAGCCGTCGCGCTGCGAGGCCTCGCCAGCCTCGGCGAGCGGCAGGTCGCCCGCGCACCGGCACCCGTCCTCATAGACCGCGCAGTCGACGATCATGTGCAGCAGTATGCGCGAACCGGTATTTCGGGCGTGTACTAGCCTCCCGGGCGGTCGTGGCAGGCACAATCACCGATATCGCGGCCACCGAGCCGTCGTTCGTCATCGAGCGATTCGAGGTGTCGGGGGACCGCCTGGAGATCACCGGCCACTGGGTCAGCCTGCGCGGCCGCCGCTTCGTGCGCCCGGTGCTGTGGTTGCACAACGGCGAGGACCGCCGGCGGCTGGTGGCCGTGCTCGACCACAAGCCGTGGGCGGCCGACGACGGAGCGCCGTGGATAGCCGCGTTCGCCTGGAAGGGCGGCAAGATCGACGCCGACCGCGCGGAGCTCGAGGTCGGCCGCGAGTGGCTGGTGGAGCTCCCGGTGCCGGGCGCGCGCGGACGCAAGGCGTCAGAGGAGCCGCGCCCCGCACGGCCGCGCCCGCCGTCGGACCTCGACCGCGCCCGCGACCAGATCGCTCTCGCCACGCAGGAGCGCGACCGCGCCCGCGAGGAGGCGGACCAGGCGCGCGCGGACGGCGAGCGGCTCGTCAACGACGAGTACCGCCAGCGCGAGCGGGCGTTCGCTACCGCCGAGGAGGCGACCACCCGGGCGCGCGACGCCGAGGCCGCGCTCGACCTCGCCCAGCGCCAGCTCGCCGCCGCCCGCGCCAGTCACGCCGAGCTCGAGGAGCGCCTCGCGGCCGGCGAGTCCGAGCGCGCGGGGCTCTCCGCGCTCACCGCGCAGCGCGATCGGCTCGAGGCCGATCTGGCGGACGCGCACGAGGAGCGCGACCGGCTCCGCGCCGACCTCGTGACCGCCGGCGAGAAGCACGAGCGGCTCGAGGCCGACCTGGCGGCGGCCACCACCGAGCGCGACCGGCTCCGCGCGGACCTCGACGCCGCGGCCAAGGAGCGAGCGCGGCTCACGGCCGAGCTCGCCGCTTCCGCGGAGCAGGTGCCGGCTGCGGACGCGCGGATCGCGGAGCGGCTCGAGCGCGAGCTGGCGGCCGCATGGGCGGACCGCGAGCGGATCGAGGGCGAGCTCACCGGCGCCCGCGCCGGGCGCGAACGCGTGGAGGCCGAGCTCGTCGCCGCACGCGCCGACCGCAAGCGGGCCGAACGCGAGCTCGCCGCCGCGCGCGCCGAGAGCGAGCGGCGGCCCGTGCTGCGGCGATCGCGGCGCGCGACCGAGCCCGCTGCCAGCCGGCTCGCGACGCCGCGATCCGGGCCGGCGCTGTGGGGCGTCCGATTCGTCGCGATCGCGCTCGTGGCGATCCTGCTCGTAGCGATCGCGCTGGCCGTCGGCGGCGTCCTCTGAGCGTCGCCGACATCCTCCAGCTCGTCGGGGCGCTCCTCGTACTCGCCGGCTACACGCTCGCGCAGCTCCGCATGCTGGACCCGCAGTCGATCCCGTACCTCGTCGTCAACCTGGTGGGCTCGGCGATCCTCGCCGTGCTCGCCCTCGAGGAGCGCCAGTGGGGCTTCCTCCTGCTGGAGGGCGTGTGGGCGCTCGTGTCGCTCGGCGGCTTGATCGCGCGGCTGCGCCCGCGCCCCGACCTAGCGGACCACTAGCGCCTGCGCCGGTTGCGGCGCTCGAGGTTCTGCTGGCGCTCGGCCGCCGCCTGCGCGGCCGCGAACACGATCAGGCCGGTGACGAGCGCCGGGAAGAGCACGCCGAAGATGCCGATCAGGGCGATGTTGGTCTGCATCGCCTCGCTGAGCGCGATCACCATGCCGCCAGTCTACGCGAGCGACTGGCCGGCATGCATGGTCATCGTCAGCTCCTGAGCGCGGCGTGGATCGCCAGCACCGCGTCGAGCGTGTCGGCCTCGGCCGCCGGCTTGTCGGGCCGGTGGCGGAGCACGCGCGCGAAGCGCAGGGCGACGCCGCCGGGGTAGCGCCGGCTCGCCTGGACGCCGTCGAACGCGACCTCGACGACCAGCTCCGGTCGCACGTGCACGACCCCCGAGTCGCGCGCGACCTCGAGCGCGAGCAGGTGCTCGGTCTGCCAGGTGAGCATCTCGTCGGTGAGGCCCTTGAACGTCTTGCCGAGCATCACGTGGCCGTCCCCGTCGGGCTCGCGCGCGCCGAGATGGAGGTTGCTCAGCCAGCCGCGGCGGCGCCCGTGACCCCACTCGGCGGCGAGCACGACGAGGTCGAGCGTGTGGCGCGGCTTCACCTTCAGCCACCCCGCTCCGCGCCGCCCGGCGGCGTACGGCGCGTCGAGCGACTTGACGATCACGCCCTCGTGGCCGCGGGCGAGCGCGTCGGCGAGCACGGCGTGCGCCGTCGCAGGATCCGCCGTGACCTCCCGCGGCACGCGGCTCGCCTCCGGAACGAGCTCGGCGAGGGCCTCGAACCGCTCGGCACCGGGCCGGTCGATCAGGTCCTCGCCGCCGGCGTGCAGGACGTCGAAGAACAGCGCCGTGAGTGGGGCGGCGCCGGCGGGCCGGCGCGTCCCCATCCGGCTTGCCGTGACCTGGAACGGCTCCGGCCGGCCGTCGGCGCGCAGCGCGATCGCCTCGCCGTCGAGCACGGCGCTGTCGGTCGGCAGGGCGAGCGCCGCCTGCACGACCTCGGGCACGCGCGCCGTGATGTCGTCGAGCGTGCGGGTGAACACGCGCACGTCGCCGCCGCGCCGGTGCACCTGCACGCGTACGCCGTCGAGCTTGAACTCGACCGCGGCCGGGCTGATCCGCTCGAGCGCGCCGTCGAGGTCGTCGCCCGGAGCGGCGAGCATCGGCTGCACCGGCCGCAGCAGCTCGAGCGCGATCGTGCGCAGCCCGGCCGCACCCTCGGTCAGCGCGACGGCGGCGACCGCGCCGAGGTTGCCGCGCAGCATCAGCGCCCGGCGGACGTCGGCGCGCGGCACGTCTGCCGCCTTCGCCACCGCGTCGGTCATCACGCCGGCGAGCGCGCCCTGGCCGAGGTCGCCGAGCAGCAGCGCGACCAGGAAGCGCTGCTCGTCCGCGGTCGCGCGCGCGAACAGGCCGCGGACGGCCTCGCGCCGCGCGCCCTGCGAGCCGGCCCCGGCCAGCTCCCCGATGCGCTCGAACGCCGCCTCGACCTCGGCGACGGTGAGCGACGGCTCGGCGGCGGGCGACGGCTGGTCGCGCAGCGTCGCCCAGCCGACGCCGATCTGGCGCTGCGTGAGCTCGCCGGAGAGCCAAGCGACGGCGGAGCGCGTCTCGGCCGGGCCGAGCTCGCGCAGCAGCGCAGCGAGTCGCTCGACCTTCCCGCCGCGGGCCGAGGTGGCACGCACCGCGGCGGAGGTTTCGACCAGTTCGCGCAGCAGCACGCGGTCATGGTGCCACCATGACGCGCCGTGACGGCCGCGCGCTACCACCAGCACCAGTTCACCCCGCCGCCGGGCGCGACCGAGCTCGTGCTCGTACGCCACGGCGCATCCGGCCCCGCAGTCGAGGGAGTGCCGTTCCCGCTGCTCGAGGGCCAGAGCGACCCGCCGCTGGCGCCGGAGGGCGAGGTTCAGGCGCGCGCGCTGGCTGAGCGGCTGGCAGGCGAGCCGATCGCCGGCGTGTTCGTGAGCCCGCTCCGGCGCACCGCCCAGACGGCGGCGCCGCTGGTGGCTCGCACGGGCGCGCAGCCGGTCGTGCTGGCCGATCTGCGGGAGGTGTACCTCGGCGAGCTCGAGGGCGAGTTCCGCATCCGCGTCGCGAACGGCGATCCGCTGATCGCCCGCCTGTGGGCGGAGGAGCGCTGGGACGTGGTCCCCGGCGCCGAGCCGATGGACGCGTTCACGCGCCGGGTCCGCGCGGCGGCCGACGCCGTCGTGGCCACCGCGGGGCCGGACTGCTCAGCCGTCGTCGTCAGCCACGGCGGCGTCATCGCCGAGCTCTGCCGCCAGGCGACGGGCAGCCGCGCGTTCGCCTTCGTCAACGTCGACAACGCATCGATCACCCGGCTCGTGGTGCTGCCGGACGGCGAATGGCTGCTGCGGAGCTACAACGACACCGCGCACCTCTAGCCCGGTGGGTGCAGCAGCCGCCCTTCCATCCCGCCGGCCACGGTGACGATCTGGCCGGTCACGTGCCCGGAAGCCAGCGGTGAGCAGAGGAACACGATCGCGCGGGCGACGTCGTCGGCCGTCGCCACCTTCTGCAGCGGCATCGTGGCCGTCACCCGCGCCACGGTCTCGTCGGTCAGCTCTCGTGCCGTCATCGGCGACACGGTCCAGCCCGGCGCCACCACGTTCACGCGCGCGAGCGGCGCGTGCTCGACCACCTCGTTCTTGAGCGTGAGCGCCAGGCCGTACGCGATCGCCGCCTTCGAGGCCGAGTAGTCCGCGTGGCCGGCCTCGCCGAACAGCCCTGAGGTCGACGCGACCATCACGAGCGACCCGGCGCCCGTCGCCTGCACGTGCCGCAGGTAGCCGCGCACCGTGAGGAACGTGGCGGTGAGGTTGGCGTCGAGCGTCGCCTGCCAGCGCTCCAGCGGCATCTGCGCGACCGGGACGTCCTCCGGGTCCCACGTGCCGGCGTTCGCCACGCACGCGTCGAGCCTGCCGAGCGCGTCGACCGCGGCGGGGACGAGCGCGTCGGCGGACGCTTCGTCGCGCAGGTCGGCCTGGAGCGCCACGCCGCCGATCTCGGCCGCGAGCGCCTCCGCCACGGCGGCGTTCGAGTGGTAGTGCACGCCCACGCGCGCGCCCTCGTGGGCGAGCGCGCGCGCCGTCGCCGATCCGATCCCGCCCGACGCGCCGGTCACGAGCACCGCGGTGCCCTCGAGCCCGAGCTCCATGCCGCGGCAGTGTGCCGGAAAGGGAACGCCGGACGCCCCGCGGACGTATGGGAGGCGATGTTCCGACCGCTCCCGCCCGGCCTCGCCCTCCTGCCGCTGCGGGTGTTCCTGGGCGTGACGTTCGCGTATGCGGGCGTGCACAAGCTCGCGGACCCGGGCTTCCTGCACGCCGGTGCGGACACGTACATCGGCGACCAGCTCGAGGGCTTCTCGCAGGGCACGCCCGCCGGTCCGCTGCTCGAGGCGCTGGCGCTGCCGTACCCGGAACTGGCCGGGCTCGCGGTCGCCCTGACCGAGATCGCGATCGGGCTGCTGGCGATCGCCGGGTGCTTCACGCGGCTCGCCGCGGTCGCGGGGCTCGGCCTCAGCGCGGTGCTCTTCCTGACCGCGAGCTGGCACACGACGCCGTACTTCCTCGGGTCGGACATCGTCTTCGTGTTCGCGTGGCTGCCGTTCGCGCTCGCGGGCGCGGCGGGGCAGCCGGCGCTCGATCACGGCCGGCCTCGCGCGCTGCGGGTCCGGCGCCGCGGCCGCGTCCCGCTGCCGGTCCGCGGGGCGCTGCTGACGCGGCGCGCGGCGATCCTCCAGGCGCTCGGACTGACGGCGGCCGCAACCGGAGCGATAGCCGGCGTCTCGGTGCTCGCGCGCGGCAGCCTGCCGTCCACGGCCTCGGCAGGGGCGAGCGCAGGACGCGCGGGCGGAACCGTCGTGGCGGAGTCGGCGGCGCTCGCGCCTGGCGGTGCGCTGCCGTTCGCCAACCCGGCGGACGGCTCCCCGGCGCTCGTGATCCGGTCGCCGGACGGCGCCGTGACGGCGTTCTCGGCAACGTGCACCCACGGCGGCTGCGAGGTCGGGTGGCAGGGGGGAGAGATCCGCTGCCCGTGCCACCACGCGCGGTTCGATCCGGCAACCGGCAGCGCCGACCCGCGGGCCTGCGCTGCAGCCGCTCGCTGTGGTCGACGTGGTCGAGCGGGACGGTGGGATCGTGGCCGGTTGACGAACGTCAACTGCGGCGTTAAGGGAGGCGGGATCGGCCGGCGCGGCTCGTCCGTGGCGCCTTTACCGCGATATGGACGCGGCAGAGGCGCCAAGCAGCACTCGTTGGCGCTTTCTCGTCGCTATGCGACGAAAAGTCGCCAAGGACGACCGGCGCGGTCGGCGCACTCGCTTCCCCACCCAGCGCAGTTGACGTTCGCATCTTGACGACAATGGTGGAATTGTGGAACAATCATGCTCATGTCGACCAGCACCGCCCGCCTCCAGGTCCTGCTCGCCGCACTGTGCTTCAGCACCACCGGCACCGCCCAGGCGCTCGGCCCCGACGGCGCCGACCCGGTCGGCGTGGGCGCGGCCCGGATCCTCGTCGGCGGTGCCGCGCTCGTGTTCGTCGCGCTCGCGGCCCGACGTGGCGGCGTGCAGCGCCGCGGCTGGGCGCCGCTGCCCGTCGCGGCCGCCGTCGCGGGCGTCGCGGTGTACCAGCTCGCGTTCTTCGCCGCGGTCGCCGACACCGGCGTGGCGGTCGGCACGATCGTCGCGCTCGGGTCCGCGCCGACCCTGACCGGCGTCTTCGAGTGGATCCTCGACCGCCGCCGGCCCGAGCGCCGCTGGGCCGTCGCCACCGCGCTCGCCTGCGCGGGCGTCGTGCTGCTCGCGCTCGCCGGTGGCAACGCGAGCGTCTCGGCTCCCGGCATCGCGCTCGCGGTCGTCGCCGGCGGCGCGTACGCGAGCTACACGCTCGCCGCCAAGCGGCTGATGAAGGACGGGCACTCACCGGAGTCGGTGATGGCCGTCGCGTTCGGCCTCGGTGCGATCGTGCTCGCGCCCGTGCTCATCGCGAGCGGGCCCGGCTGGCTGCTGGAGGCGGACGGCGTCGCGCTCGCGCTGTTCCTCGGCCTCGTCCCGACCGCCGCCGCGTACGTCCTGTTCGCACGCGGACTCCGCCGTCTGACGGCGTCCGAGACGGCGACGCTCACGCTGGCCGAGCCGCTGACCGCCGGCGTGCTCGGTGCGGTGGTCCTGTCGGAGCCGCTCACCGCCGGGTCGGCAACCGGCGCCGGCCTCGTGCTCGCCGGGCTGCTGGCGCTGGCCGTCCGCCTGCCGGTTCCTGCGCGTCCGGTTGCATCGGCCGAGCACGCCACGGCATGATCCCCTGGTGATGGCCGCGCCCCGACCGCTCCAGCGCACGTCGACGGTCGACGCGCTCGCCGACGCGCTGCGACGGGAGATCCTCGACGGTGAGCTGCCCGCCGGCCAGTGGCTGCGCGAGCGCGAGCTGTGCGAGACCTACGGCGTCGCCCGGCACTCGCTGCGCGCGGCGCTGCGCACGCTGGCCGCCGAGGGCCTCGTCAGGATCGAGCCGCACCGCGGCGCGCACGTGGCGCAGCTCACGGGTGACGACGTGCGCTGGCTGTACGAGCTGCGTGCGGCGCTGGAGCTGGAGGCCGCACACCTCGCGCTCGAGCGCAACGGCGGGCGGCTGCCGCCGGCCGTGCACGAGGCGCTCGCGCGGCTGCAGGCCGCGTGCGCGGGGGCCGACCCGGCCTGGAGCGCGATCAACGAGGCGCACGCCGACCTCCACGGCGCGATCGTGGCGGCCGCGCACAGCCCGCGCATCGCCGCGGCCCACGCGGCGCTGAACGGCGAGATGCGCCTGTTCCTGCTCGCGCTCAAGCCGCACGTGCCCGCGCACCGGCTGGCGGCCGACCATGCGGCGCTCGTCCGCGGCCTCGAGAGCGCCGGCCCGGACGTCCTGCGCGAGCACCTGCGCACGGCGGCGGACACCCTGGTGGACGCGTGAGCCCGCTCGACCCGCGGCTCGAGCGGCACAAGCCGGCCCTCGTCTACGACCCGCAGGAGGCGTACCGGGCGATGTCGGCGGAGTCGATCGTCGACTACCCGAACAACACGCTCGAGCGCAAGAACGGCAGCGTCGTCGCGCGCGCAGGGACGGGCCTCTCGCTCGAGATGCTGACCACGTACCCGTTCCGCGACGGCGACCGGCTCGACGAGGCCGGCGACCCGCTCCCCGCCGCCCGCCGCTTTCAGGCCGATGCCGCCTACCGGGAACGCGTCTACGGCCGCGTGAAGGAGGACGGCGGTCGCGTGTGGCTTCAGTACTGGCTCTGGTGCTACTACAACCCGAAGCAGCTGCTCGGGTTCGGCAAGCACGAGGGTGACTGGGAGGTGGTGCAGGTCGGGCTCGGCTCCGACGGCGCCCCCGAGGTCGTGACGTTCTCCCAGCACGAGGGCGCGGAGGCGCGCGACTGGGAGGCGGTCAAGCGCCAGGGCGACCATCCCGTCGTCTACGTCGCGCCGCTGTCCCATGCCTGCTACTTCGAGCCGGGCGCGCACCCGTACGTGCTCGGCGTCGACAACCCGGACGGCCGGCTGCCGCCGGTCCTGCCGCGCGTCGAGGCGTTCGGCGCCTGGACGGGGTGGAAGGGCCGGTGGGGCAACTCCACCGGCGTCGCCGGCGGGCAGTTCGGCGGCCGCAGCCCGGCGAGCCCGGGCCGCCAGGGGCAGAAATGGGACCACCCGGCGGCGTGGCACCAGCGGGCACGCGCGGCGACCCCGCTGCGCCGCGCGCGGGGCGTGGTGCGCGCTGCGGGCAAGGCGACGCTATCCGAAGCTGCTCGACCTCGCGGCCCACCGAGAGGACGGGCGCGTGCGCGTCGACTACGCGACCGACACGGCACCGCAGCGCCGCCCGTCACGGCTCCTCGTCACGCTTCACCGCGAGGGCGCCGAGGAGCAGCTGCTCGGGAGCTACCCGATGAAGATCTCGTCGCGGACCGGGAGCGTCGAGGTGCCGCTCCCGGAGGGCGTCGAGGGAGACGTCGTGGTGCGCGCGTCGGCGTACAACGCGCTCCGCCAGCGCAGCGATCCGCTCGAGGCCGTGGCGTCCGGAGGTGAGGGGGACCGGCCGGGCGGGTAGCCGAATCCGCGGCCGCCCGCCCGACCAGGAGGAGGGGGAATTCAACGCCCTGGGGGAAGGACGTCAAGCTCTTGACTCCCCGTCATCAACTGGCCGATAACGGGCCGGGGTCAGCGTGCGAACGCTGAACCGGAATCCGGTCACGAGACTGACCACGGTGGTGGCCGGCGCCATCCGACGGCCGTGCTTGCGATCCTTACAAGCCCGGCCACGATTTCTTGGGGGAGACTGAATGATGCGGAGATTCGAAGTCGGGCCAATCCTGGTCGGTCTGGGGGCGATCCTGCTCCTGGTCAGCCTGTTCCTGGACTGGTACGGCGGACTGACGGCATGGGATGCGTTCGAGGTCGTCGAGGTCATGCTCGCCACGCTCGCGGTCACCGCGCTCGTGATCGCGGTCGGGCTGCTCGCGCCCGACGTCGAGTACGTCGAGCGCCGCTGGCTACCGGCGGTCGTGCTCGGCGTCGTGCTGCTCGTCGCGGCCGAGGTCGTCAACCCGCCTCCGGCCGCCGGGGAGCAGGATCCGACGACCGGGGCGTGGATCGCGGTCGGGTCCGCGCTCGTGATGCTGGCGGGGGCGGTACTGACCTTCGGGCGCGTCTCGCTCGCGGTCTCGGTCGAGGGCCGTGACGTGCGCGAGCACGTGGCCGTCGTCGACCACCGGCAGGACACGACGGAGGGCGCCGCGGTCGACGGCGGGTCCGGCGAGCCGGCGGAGCAGGCGAAGGGCTGATGCCCGAGGTCCGCGAGATCGCGTTCGAGCTGGCGCGGTTCGCGTTCACCGAGCCCGACCGCCTCGAGGTCGTGGGCCGGTGGACCGGCCTCGCCGGCCGGCGTCTCGGCCGGCCGGTGCTCACGCTCGACGCGGGCGGCCGGCGGCGCCGGCTCACGGCGCAGCCCGGCGGTCATCTCGCGCCGTCCGAAGGAGCCGAGTGGCGGGCGTCGTTCGCCTACGACGGCGACCCGACGGCGATCACGAGCGCCGAGCTCCAGGTCGGCCGCCGGCTCGTCGTCGACCTGCCCGCGCCGCGCCGGCGCCGCGTCAGCGAGCGCGATCGAGTGGCCGAGGACGAGCAGCGCCGGCGCGAGGCGGCCGAGCGGACCCTGGCCGAGCGCGACGCCGAGATCGTGGGCCTGCGCGACGAGGCCGAGACGGCGCTGGCCGACCGTGACGCGCAGATCGAGGCACTCGGCGTCCAGATCGCCGAGGCCGAAGCTGCGCATGAGCGGCTCGCGGCCGAGCTCGACGAGCTGCGCGCGCAGCTCGCGGCACGCGAAGAGGAGCTCTCTACCGCACGCGGCGACGCCGAGGCGGCGCGTGCGGAAGCCGGCACCGCGCGCGAGGAGGCCGACGCGGCGCGCGCGGAGGCAGCGGCGGCGCATGCAGAGGCCGAGGAGCGGCTCGTCGCCGAGCGCGCCGCGTCCACCGAGGTCCACGAGCGCCTCGCCACCGCGCGCGAGGAGGCGCAGGCGACGATCTCCACCGAGGCGCAGGAGACCGAGCGGCTGCGCGCGGAGCTGCAGGCGGCGCGCGACGAGACCGAGCGGACCGTCAATGCCGAGCGGGCCGAGACCGCGCGCCTGCGTGAGGAGCTCGCCGGCCGGTCGGCGAACGGCGACGACGACGGGGAGACAGAGGCGGCCACCCGCCGCATGTACGAGCGCGTCGCGCGCGAGCTCGAGCAGGAGCGCGCGACGGCGCGCCACCTTCGCCGCGAGCTCGACGCGGTCCAGGCGCAGACCGCCGAGCACCGCCGCCTGGCGTCGGCCGCGGCAGCCAACGGCATCACGCAGGCAGACGACGCTCCGGTCGCCGCCACGCCCGCCGGCCGTCTCGCCGCCGCCCGTCGCACCGACGTCGGCCGCGCGGCTACGCATCGCCGCGCCGAGGTCGCGCGCGCGGCCGCCGCCCATCGCGTGCCCCAGGCGCGCACTTCCACCGCGGGCGTGTGGGCGGTCCGCATCATCGCCGTCGCGATCCTCGCCGGCCTGTTGGTCGCGCTCCTGATCGCCGTAGGAGTGGTCGCGTAGGGTGCCGCGGTGATGGACGAGATCGCGATCGTGGTCCACGGCGGTGCGGGCGGGATGCCCGACGACGCCGAGCGGATCGAGCGCATGCGGGCCGGCGCAGCGGCCGCCGTCGCGGCCGGCCACGCCGTGCTGGCGGCGGATGGCGCCGCGCTCGATGCCGTCGAAGCCGCGGTCGTCGTGCTCGAGGACGACCCGGAGTTCAACGCCGGACGCGGCGCCGCGCTGACCGAGTACGGCCGTGTCGAACTTGACGCGTCGGTGATGGACGGCACGACGCGGGCCGCCGGTGCGGTGGCGGCCGTGCGCGGCGTGCGCAACCCGGTCCGCGCCGCCCGGGCGGTGCTTGCCGACGGTCGCCACGTGCTGCTGGTCGGCGCTCCCGCGATCGAGTTCGCCGCCACCGCCGGGCTCGGCTTCGAGTCCGAGACCTGGTTCGTCACCGAGCGCGAGCGGCGCGCGCTGATCCAGCTGAAGGAGCGCGCAGCGGCGGGCGCTCGCGGCACGGTCGGCGCCGTGGCGCGCGACGTCCACGGGCGCCTGGCCGCCGCCACGTCGACCGGAGGCGTGTCCGGCCAGCGCCTCGGGCGCGTCGGGGACTCGCCGCTGATCGGCGCCGGCACCTGGGCCGACGACGAGACCGTCGCCGTGTCCTGCACCGGTCACGGCGAGTCGATCATCCGGTCCGCGCTCGCACATGAGGTCGACGCGCTGCTGCGCCACCGCGGGCTCGAGCTCCAGGAGGCCTGTTCGGTGGCGATCGAGGGCCTCGGGCGCTGGGGCGAGGACGGCGGCCTGATCGCCGTCAGCACCCACGGCGAGGTCGCCGCCACGTTCAGCTCGCCGGGCATGACGCGCGCCTGGCGGGTGGGGGAGGGGCCGGTCGTCTCGGCTGTCGGTCCTACCGACGGTGGCTGACGCGGTCCAGGATGTCGCGGGCCGCCTCTACGGGCTGCCGCTGGAGGACTTCACGCGCGAGCGGGACGCCGCCGCTCGCGAGCTGCGCCGGGCCAAGGAGCGCGACGCGGCCGACGCGGTCAAGAAGCTGCCGAAGCCGAGCCAGGCGGCGTGGGCGGCGAACACGCTCGCGCGCGAGCAGCGCGACCTCGTCGACGCCCTGCTCGCAGCCGGTGACGAGCTCCGCGACGCGCAGGACGCCGCGGTCGCCGGCAAGGGCGCCGCGTCACTGCGCGATGCGGCGGCGGCCGAGCGCGCCGCCGTCGACGCCCTCGTCGTCGCCGCGAGGGAGCTGCGCCCGGCGGGCAAGAGCCCGACGGAGGTCACACTCGACCGCCTGCGCACGACGCTGCACGCAGCGGCGTCCGACGACGAGGTGCGGACGGCGCTCGACCGCGGCCGCGTGATCGAGGACGCCGCGGGCGGCAGCGCCTGGGGCCTGCTGGCTGGCGGGGACGAGCCGGCGCCCGCGTCGAAGGCGAGGAAGCGGAAGCCGAAGCCGAAGAAGCGCGGGAAGGCGAAGGCGAAGGACACGGAGGAGGACGCCGCGCGCGAGCGGGAGCGCAAGGAGCGCGAGGCGGCCGAGCGCGAGGCGCGCGAGCGGCTCGAGGCCGAGTTGCGCGAGGCGCGCACGGAGCGCCGGTCGCGGGACCGCGAGCTCGACCGCGCCGAGCGCGCGGCCGACCGCGCCGCCGGCCGGCTCGACGCCGCGGTCGCGGCCGTCGAGGAAGCACGCGAGCAGGCCGAGGAGGCGAACGCCGAGCTCGAGGCGGCGCGCGAGGCCGCGGAGGCCGCGCGCGACCACGCCGCCATGCTCGAGGAGCAGCTGGACTAGCCGAGCGCCTCCGCCAGCACCGCCGGGTCGCGCTCGCCCTCCGGCAGCTCCATCGCCATCAGGCGCGCGAGCTGCGCGCGGCCGCGGACGTCGAGCTTGCGGTAGATCTGGCCGAGGTGGTACTCGATCGTCTTCGGGCTGAGGAACAGCGCCGCCGCCGCCTCGCGGTTCGTCATCCCTTGCGCGACGAGTACCGCGATCTGCAGCTCGTGCGGCGTCAGCTGCTCGGCTGCGCTCTCCGCCCGGCGCCCCTGCTGCTCGCCGGTGGCCCGCAACTCGGTGCGTGTGCGCTCGGCCCAGCCGCGTGCACCGAGCCGCTCGAAGGTCTCCAGCGCCTCCTTGAGCGGCGCCCGTGCGTCGGCCCGCTGGCGGGCGCGGCGCAGGCGCTCGCCGAAACAAAGGAGCGTGCGGGCGCGCTCGAACGGCATCGGGAGGCCGTCGTGCAGCGCCAGCGCCGCCTCGAACGCCGGCCGGACCTCGCCCTCGGTCGCGAGCAGCGCGTGCAGGCGGCGCGCCGGCCGCCGCCGCCCAGCGCGAGCCGGTCTTCTGCGCGCGGCGGTTGAAGATGTCGAGCAGCGCCAGCGCCTCGTCCCGCCGCCCGGTGCGCGCGTACGCCTCGATCAGGTCGGGCGTGCACTGCACGACGGCCGGCTGCATCTGCAGGCGGTCGGCGCTGCGCTGCGTCTCCTCGAGCACGGCGATCGCCTCCGGGATCCGCCCCAGCCCGAGCTCGAGCAGCCCGAGCGCTGCGTGCAGGTACGTCCCGGTCGCCTCGCCCTGGAAGCGAGCGACGAGCGCCAGCCCGGCCGAGACGTGCCGCCGGCACTCGTCCTCGGCGCCCATCGCGGCCTCGCAGTGCGCGAGCGCCGCCAGGCTGTGCGCGAGCAGCGGGAACTGGCCGGTGTCCTCGGCGAGCTCGACCGACTCGGCCGCTCCGGCCGTGGCGGCCGCCCAGCGGCCGAGGCGGAAGTCCAGGTGCGAGCGAACCGCGAGCGGGTAGATCAGCGCGCTGACGGCGCTCGCCTCGCGCGCCGCCGCGATCAGGCGGTCGAGGATCCGCTCCGCGCGATCGAACTTCTCGATCCAGACCGACGAGTGCGCGGCCATGCCGACGACCTCGACGATCGCCAGCGGGTCGCCCTCGAGCAGGTACGGCTCGCACGCGCTCAGCAGCGCGTCGCCCTGCTCGACGTCACCGAGCGCCAGGTAGGCCTCGCCGATCACCGCCGTGGCGAGCAGCTCGACGGCCGGATCGGCCGACGTCGCCAGCGCACGCGCGCGCTCGGCGGTGGCGACCAGCGCGTGCATGTCGCCGGTCATCATGTGCGACACCGACGCCTCGAGGAACATGCCGGCGGCGCGCCGCGGGTCGCGGGAGCGGACGCGCTCGGCCTCGGCCACCAGCAGCTCGTAGGCGACCAGCGGCGAGCCGCGGCGCATCTCGACGTGCCCGGTCATCCGCTGTACGTCGGCGGCCAGCAGCGGGTCGTTCGCAAGCCGCGCCGCCTCGCCGAGCAGGCCGAACGCGTGGTCGGCCTCGCCCGAGCGGGTCGCGTCGGTCGCCGCTTCGAGCAGCCGCCGCGCGCGTGGCTCGTCCTCGGGGGTCAGCTGCGCGGCGCGCCCGAAGTCGCGCGCCGCCGTCGCATGCGCGCCCCGGCCGCGGGCGTTGAGCGCCGCCGCCTCGAGCGCGGCCGCCACCTCCTCGTCCGGCGCCACCGCGCAGGCCGCCAGGTGCCACGCGCGCTCCGGGCTCCCGAGCGGCGCCGCGGCGGCCAGCGCGGCATGGGCGGAACGCCGCTCGGCCGCGCTCGCGGCGTGATAGGCCGTCGACCGCAGCAGCGGGTGGCGGAACTCCAGCTCGCCGTCGGCGATGGCGATCAGGCGCGCCGCCTCGGCAGCGCCGAGGGAGTCGATCTCGAGCCCGATCTCGCGCAGTGCGGCGTCGATCACGTCGGTCCGGCCGGTGTGCGCCGTGGCGGCCACCAGGAGCCCGCGGCGCGTCGCGTCGCCGAGCCCGTCGAGCGCCCGCCGGAACGCGCGCTCGACGCCGGTGCCGGGCCGCAGCAGCTCCTCAAGCGGCTCGCGACCCGCGCGCTGTGCGTCCGAGAGCTGACGCGGGATCTCCAGCAGCGCGAGCGGGTTGCCCGCCGCCGTCACGACCAGCCGGTCGGTGACCGACGGCGCCAGCCGCTCCACCTGCGAGGCGCCGAGCAGCTCGCGCGACTCGTCGTCGCCGAGCGGCTCGATCCGCAGACTTTCGAGCCACGGGACCTCCATGCCGGCGACCGCGGTGCCCTCGCGCAGCGCGCCGAGCATCGCGACGCCCTCGGCTCCGAGCCGCCGGCCCGCGAACAGGAACGCCTCGAGCGAGGGCTCGTCGAGCCACTGCACGTCGTCGATCGCCACCAGCACCGGCTGCTCCTCGGCCGCGACCGCGAGCAGGCTGAGCAGGCCGGCCGGGACCGTGAAGCGGTCGTGCGGCGTCGCCGGCCCGAGCGCGAGCGCGCCGCGCAGGGCACGCGCCTGCACCTCCGGAATGTCGTCCAGACGCTCGAGCAGCGGCGTCACGAGCTCGGCGAGCCCGGCGAACGGAATGTCGGACTCCGTCTCGATGCCGCGCGCCCGCAGGACCCGCAGACCGGCCGACTGCCCGATCGCCCATCGCATCAGCGCGGTCTTGCCGATGCCCGCGTCGCCGTGCAGCAGCAGGGCGCCGCTGCGGCCGGCCCGTGCTTCCTGCAGGAGCCGGTCTATCCGTGCCCGCTCACGTTCGCGTCCTACGAACATCGGCGCAGCTTAACCGGCCGCGCAAGCAGCACTTTCGCCCTAAGGGGGTCAGACCCCCTTACTCATCCGCGGCGTAAGGGGGTCAGACCCCCTTACGCGCTTTATGTTTGCCAGTGCGTGGGCTCGCGGGGCAGTCCGCGGGGATCGAAGTCGGCGGGCGACAGGGTCTCGGGGAGGCCGAGGCTGTGGAGCATCCAGGCGCGCGCCGCGTCGGCGGGAACCTCGCGCAGCGTGACGTCGCCGTGGCGCTTGGCGAGGCGGGCGCCGTCGGGGCCGAGCACGAGCGGCACGTGCGCATGCGCCGGCTCGGGCAGCCCGAGCGTCCGCGCGAGCAGGAGCTGGCGCGGCGTCGAGTCGACCAGATCGGCGCCACGCACCACCTCGCCGATGCCCTGCGCCGCGTCGTCGACGACCACGGCGAGGTTGTACGCGGGCGCCCCGTCGTTGCGACGGACGACGAAGTCGTCGACCACGCCCTCCTGCGGCCCCATCAGGCGGTCCTCGAACGTCACGCGCTCGGCGTCGGCGCGGAAGCGCAGCGCCGGCGGGCGACCGCCGGCCCGCTTCGCGGCGAGCTCGGCGCCGGACAGGCGCAGGCACGTGCCCGGATAGGCCCCCTCCGGCAGCGGGCCGTGCGGAGCGGACGCGGCGGCACGGATCTCGGCGCGCGTGCAGAAGCACTCGTACACGCGGTCGTGCGTCCGCAGCTGCTCGATCGCCGCCGTGTAGCGATCGATGCGCGCCGACTGGAACACCACCTCGCCGTCCCAGTCGAGCCCGATCGCGGCCAGGTCGGCGAGCTGCTGCTCGGCGGCGCCGGGCCGCACGCGGTCGGCGTCGAGGTCCTCCATCCGCACGAGGAAGCGGCCGCCGGCCGAGCGCGCGAACAGCCACGCCAGCAGCGCCGTGCGCAGGTTGCCGAGGTGCAGCGTGCCGGTCGGGCTCGGCGCGAAGCGGCCGTCGGCGCTCACACGCGGAACGGCAGCTCGCCGGCGATCTCGGCCAGCAGCGGCGCCATCCGATCGCGCTCGGAGTAGAGCAGCTCGAGGTCGGGCCATTCGATCCCGACGTCGGGATCGTCGTAGCGAAACCCGGACTCCGTGGCCGGGTCGAAGTAGCTCGTGACCTTGTAGACGAAGTCCGCCACGTCCGAGAGCACGCAGAAGCCATGGCCGAAGCCGATCGGGACGTACAGCTGAAGTCCGCGCTCGTCGTCGAGCTCGACGGTCTCCCAGTCGCCGAAGGTCGGCGAGCCGCGCCGCAGGTCGACCACCACGTCGAGCACGCTGCCGCGCGCGACGCGGACGAGCTTGCCCTGCCCGGGGGAGGTCTGGAAGTGGATGCCGCGCACGGTCCCGCGCCGCGAGCGTGAGTGGTTGTCCTGCACGAAATCCGTGGGAACGCCCTCGGCCGCCCACGTGTCGGCGCGGAAAGTCTCGACGAAGAAGCCGCGCTCGTCACCGTGCACCGTGGGGGCGAGCAGGACCAGGCCGTCGAGCTTTGTGGGAAGGCGCTCCATAACTCGGGGCAGGAGGTTACGAGGCCACCGTCGAAAGACGCTCCGCCATGCCGAGGACCGCAACGATGCCCCCCGCTGCCCACGGGCACCAGACACTGTCCGCGTACATCTCGTCGCGCTTCGACGAGTTCTCGCGCTCGCAGAAAGACGTCGCGCAGTACGTCGTCGACCATCTCGACGAGGTCGCGTTCCACACGGCCGAGGAGCTCGCGCGGCGCGCCAGCACGTCCTCGTCGACCGTCGTGCGGTTCTCGCAGGCACTCGGGTTCGAGGGCTTCCCCGAGCTACAGGAGGCCGCGCGCGAGGAGTACCGCCACCACCACCGGACGGCGGCCACGCACCCGAACGGGTTCGAGAACGCGACGCCGCTGTTCTCGCTCGACCAGACGCCGTTCGAGCAGGCGGTCGCCGCCGACCACGTGAACGTGGAGGAGACCGCGCGGAAGGTGTCGCGCTCGCAGGTCGACGGTGCGATCGAGGCGATCGCCACCGCCGACCGGATCCTCATCGCCGGCACCGACCAGATGGCGTTCTTCGCGTCCTACCTCCGGCATCTGCTGATGCTGCTCGACATCCGCGCCGAGATCGCCGCCTCGCCGTCGCAGGAGGCGCTCTCGCGGCTCGGGCGGATCGACGAGGGCGCGCTCGTCATCGGCCTGTCCGCCGGCCGTCCGCACCCGCTCGTCGTGCGCGCGATGAAGATCGCCCGCCACCGCAAGGCGCACACGCTGGCGATCGTCGACGCGACGCTGTCCGAGGTCTCCAAGCTGTCCGAGCGGACGCTGTACTACTCGTCCAACTCACCGGCGTTCGTGCGCTCGCACGCCGGCCTGCTGTCGCTGATCCAAGCGCTCGCGTACGGCGTCTACTCGCGCGACGCCGCGCAGTACGACGACCGCGTGCGGGCGTTCAAGCTGAAGTAGCGCGCCGGATCTCTGCAGAGAGGTCGATCGAGCGGATGCTCGATTCGTCGGGCAGCTTGGCGAGCACCTCGCGGATCACGCGGTGCACGTCCGGCTGGTCGTGGCCGAAGTCCGACAGCATGGATCGCAGCGCGGAATGGGTCACCTTGAGCTGCGCTGGTGTGAGCTCCAGCCGGAACGCGGTCTCGTCCGGCGCGATGAGATCGGTGTGCTCGCTCGCCATGTGACGAATGATACTCAGGCGCGGAGCTCGATCGTGGAATCCGGGGCGAGCATCATCGTCAGCCCGTAGCGCGGATCGCGCGGCGACAGGCGCTGTTCGCGCAGCACGAGCGCCGACCACGGCCGGCCGGCGTCGAGCTCGCCGGCAAGCTCCTCGGCGAGCTCGCGCGGCACCCAGCCGACCTGCTCGCCGCCGGCCAGCACGGCGATCGCATTCGCGTCGTGCTCGTTGTCCGGATCGCGACGCAGCTCGAGCGGCTGACCGGGCGCCGCGGCCTCCGTCCCGAGCGCTTCGGCGTGGTGGCTGCCTGCGCCCGCGACGCCGGCGACGCGCAGGCCGAGCGCGGTTAGCTCAGGCGCGTCGCGCCCGAGATAGCGCCCGGACTCGGGGTCGACGGGCGTGTAGCCGGCGATCCAGACCTGGCCGCCGTCCTCCGGATACCAGTAGCGCTCCTCGAACACAGCCTGGACGATCACCACGCGAGCCTACCCCTACGGCTGGTGCGGTTTGCGGCGTCCCGCCGTACCGTCCGTCTGGTGCACGACGAGCTGTTCCCCGCCTCCGACCCCCGCTGCCCGTTCTGCGGCGCAATGGGGCAGGACCCGCGCGCGTTCTGCATGGAGTGCGAGATGCGCTGGGAGGAGATGGAGTGCCGGCAGCTGCGCGAGCGCCTGTTCGGCGTGGCCCAGGTCGCCGAAGTGCCCGATCGGTTCTTCGCCGCCTGACAGTCGAATCTGAACACGGGGGTTTGGACGAAAGGCGCGTGCGTGCACGGCTATCCTCCGGGGCCGTATGCGCGACGAGGCGACATTCCGCGTCAAGGCCGGTCTGGCCGAGATGCTCAAGGGCGGCGTGATCATGGACGTCGTCGACGCCGAGCAGGCCAAGATCGCCGAGGATGCCGGCGCCGCCGCGGTGATGGCGCTCGAGCGCGTGCCCGCCGACATCCGCCGCGACGGCGGAGTGGCGCGGATGTCCGACCCGCTGCTGATCAAGGGGATCCAGGAGGCCGTAACGATCCCGGTGATGGCGAAGGCGCGGATCGGCCATTTCGCCGAGGCGCAGGTGCTGGAGGCGCTCGAGGTCGACTACATCGACGAGTCCGAGGTCCTGACGCCGGCCGACGAGGCCAACCACATCGACAAGTGGCAGTTCAAGGTCCCGTTCGTGTGCGGTGCCACCAACCTGGGCGAGGCGCTCCGCCGGATCGCCGAAGGCGCGGCGATGATCCGCTCCAAGGGCGAGGCCGGGACGGGCGACATCGTCGAGGCCGTGCGCCACATGCGCCGCATCAGCGGCGAGATCAAGCGCCTCACGGTGATGGACGACGCCGAGCTCGCGACCGCCGCGAAGGAGCACCAGGCGCCGCTCGACCTCGTGCGCCAGGTCGCGCGCGACGGCAAGCTGCCCGTGGTCCTGTTCTGCGCGGGCGGGATCGCCACGCCGGCCGATGCCGCGCTGATGATGCAGCTGGGCGCCGAGGGCAACTTCGTCGGCTCGGGGATCTTCAAGTCCGAGGACCCGGCCACCCGTGCCGCCGCGATCGTCGAGGCGACGACGCACTTTGCCGACCCGGTGCGGGTCGCGCGTGCGTCCGAGGGCCTGGGCGGGGCGATGACCTCGCTCGAGACCCGCAAGCTCGACGAGCACCAGCTTCTCGCCAACCGCGGCTGGTAATGCGGATCGGAGTCCTGGCGCTCCAGGGCGACTTCGCCGCCCACGGCCGGACCCTCCGCACGCTCGGCGCCGAGGTCCGCGAGGTGCGCGTGCCCGCCGACCTCGAGGACCTGGACGGGCTGATCATCCCGGGCGGCGAATCGACAACGATGATGCTCGGGATCGAGCGCGAGGGGCTGGCGGAGCCGCTACGCGAGCTGGCCCGCTCGGGAACGCCGGTGTTCGGCACCTGCGCGGGGATGATCGTGCTCGACCGCAAGCATCTCGGCGTCATCGACATCGAGTGCCGGCGCAACGCCTTCGGCCGCCAGATCCGCTCCTTCGAGGCCGACCTGCGGATCCCGGGCGTGCCCGGCAAGCCGGTGCGTGCGGTGTTCATCCGCGCGCCGTGGGTCGAGGTCTGTGGCGACGACGTGGAGGTCCTGGCGGCCGTCGACGGTCATCCCGTCGCCGTCCGCCAGAACAACATCCTCGTGATCTCGTTTCACCCGGAGATCGCGGGCGAGACCCGCCTACACGAACTGTTCCTTACCAGCGCACGCTCTCCAGATACTGGATCCCGGCCTTCGCCGTCTTGAACTCCGCCTGCGCGTCGTTCGGGTGCGACAGCCACGGAGCGTCGTGCTCGACGAAGTAGTGCTTGTCGAGCCCGCGGTTGCCATCCCCGGCGTCGAACAGGTCGGGGAAGTCGAGCATGCCGGGCCCGACGTCCTCGAAGTCGGACTCGTCGCTGCCGTCGGCCTTCCTACGGTCGCCCCAGACGTGGTCCTTGACGTGGTAGGCGAAGAACCGCGCCGGGTCGGCGCTGAGGTACTCGACGGCGTTTGCGCCGCCTTCCGTGATCCAGAACAGGTCGAGCTCGAACTTCACCAGGCGGCGGTCGGCCTCCCGCAGGAGGATGTCGTACGCCGGCCGGCCGTTGACCTTGTTCAGGAACTCGAAGTCGTGGTTGTGGTAGAAGAACTGGAGGTCGTACTCCCTGGCCATGTCGCCCGCCTCGTTGAAGTTCTCGGCGAGGGCTTGCCAGTCGACCGTGTCGTACGGAGGGGGGAACCACGCGAGGCCCGTGTACTGCTGGCCCAGCTCCGCGGCGTACTCGAGCGTCGCCGGATACGTGTCACGCCAGTTCGCCTGGCTGAAGTCCGGTCCGTCGTGGCCCGCCACGGCGCGCAGGCCGGCCGCCTTGAGCTCCTTGCGGAACTCGGCTGCCGTCCAGTCGTAGTGACCGGCGGTCTCGACCTCGGTGTAGCCGTTGCGACCCAGGAACCGCAGCACGCTGCGCGCCTGCGACTGGTTCTGCATCTTCTCGCGCATCGTGTACAGCTGGATCCCGCGACGGTTCTTCGGGACACGGCCGCGCCCGCCGCCACGGTCGTCACCGTTCCGCCCGTGGGCGAGCGCCCCCGGTGCCAGAGCGCCCGTGGCTGCGGCCGCGCCGGTTCCCATGGCGGCACCGAGAAAGTGCCGTCGGTTGAGCCCCTGCTCCATCACTAGCTCCTCCCGCTGGATTCGTGCAGTCGGCGGCATATTACCCCCGCCTTTTGCTTGCGACACGTCAGAAGTGCGACCGCGGCGCGTTCACGCGACCATGCGCGTCACGATCGCGTCGGCCACCTCGGTGAGGTCGCTGCCCGTGTAGTCCGGCTCCGGCACGATGTCGAGCAGCGAGCGCTCGCGGCGCGCGACCCAGCCGGTACGCAGGCCCGCCCGCTTCGCCCCTGCGACGTCCCACCAGTGGGTCGAGACGAAGCACACCTCGCTGCCGTTCGCGCCCGTCTGCTCGAGCGCCATCCGGTACGGCCGGGGGTCGGGCTTGTAGGCACCGGCGTCCTGGGCACTGAGGACCAGCTCGAGGCGGTCGCGCAGGCCGGCGAAGCGCAGCACGGCGTCCGCCGACTCCGCCGCGCTCTGCGCGAGCACGCCGAGCTTGAGCCCGCGGGCGCGCAGCGACTCCATCGCGCCGGGCGCCTCGATGTACGCCGGCATCGTCGAGACCAGTTCGAGGGCGGACACGGCGCGCTCCTCGTCGCTGCCCGCCAGCCGCAGCCGGCGGCGCATCGCGGCCTCCATCATCTCGGAGAACGGCGTGTAGCCGCCGGTCAGCGCGTCGACCATCGCGATCGTGGTGGTGTCGTCGAGCGCGTTCAGCACGAGCTCCTCGTCGGCGCCTGAGTCCCCGAGCGGCTGCGCCAGGACGGTCGGGTCGACGAGCGTGCCGGTCAGGTTGAACAGCACCCAGGCGAGAGCCATGGGCCGGGACCGTACCTCGTCTGCGTAGGCTGCTGCGTCATGTTCGGCATGCACGGGTGCATCAACGCCCACCCTGGGCGGGGCGACGCGCTCGCCGCGATCCTGCTCGAGGCCGCCGAGGCCGCGCACGACGACGACTCCTGCCTCCTCTACTTCGTCAGCCGCTCGCTCGAGGACGAGGACGCGATCTGGGTCACCGAGGCCTGGACCGACCGCGAGGCGCACGACGCGGCGCTCCAGAACGAGGCGACGAAGGCCATGATCGCCCGCGCCCGACCGCTGATCGCGGGCTTCTCCGGCGGCAGCGACTTCCGCCCGGTCGGCGGTAAAGGGATCTAGCGCCCGGCAGCGAGGACACCAACGGATACCGTGAGGTGGTCACGCGGGCTCAAGCACGACGAGCGTGAAGGTCGCGACGGTGGCTGCCGGGTTGGCGTACGTGTGGGGCCATGTGGCGTCGAACCGGGCGCTGTCGCCGGCGGGTATTTCGACGTGATGGTCGCCGACGTCGAGCGCGAGGGTGCCGGTCTGGACGGTGAGCAGTTCGAGTGATCCGGGGCGGTGCGGTTCGCTGGCACGTCGATCGCCGGGTTGGAGCGTCCACGTCCAGAGCTCCAGCGGTCCAAGGCTGACCAGTAGGCGTGCGGAGCTCCCAGCCGCCGTCGACCACAGCGTCATCGCGTCATGCGCCGCTGCGACGGTGACTGGCCGGGCCTCCGGCTCCTCCGACAAGAGCTCGGTGAGCGTGACGCCGAGCGCGGCGGCGAGCTTGAGCAGGGTGGAAACGCTCGGGTTGGCATCGGCGTGCTCGATCTGGACGAGCCGGCGGCGGCTGACGGCGCTGCGCGCCGCGAGTTCGTCCAGCGTCCATCGGCGTTGCGCTCGCGCGGCGCGCACGCGTGACGCGATCTCGGCCGCGACGCGCTCCTCATTGATGCTCACAGCGAGTGCACTATAGTGCCTCCTATGGTGCAGCGCTCGCAGGTGGAGCCGGAGACGTGGGCTGTGATGGCGGGTCGGGGAGCGCCGAGCGCCGGGACGCCGCTGAACGTTCCTCCGGTGCTGGCGTCGAACTTCGAGCTCGGCTCCGGGCGCGCCTACAGCCGCGACGACGCGACCCCGACCTGGGAGGCGTTCGAGGAGCTGCTGGGTGGCCTGGAGGGCGGCGAGGCCGTCGCGTTCGCGTCGGGCATGGGAGCCGCCGCGGCGGTCTTCGACCTGCTCCCGGTCGGCGCCACCGTGGCGCTTGGCGACGACTGCTACCAGGCTGTCGCGGGGCTCGCCGCCGCCGGTGCCGCGCAGGGCCGGTGGCACGTGGTCCGCGTCGGCGTCGAGGACACGCCACGTTGGCTTGAGCTCGCCGGCGAAGCCGACCTGTTGTGGCTGGAATCGCCGTCCAACCCGTTGCTCACGGTCGCTGACCTGCGCACCCTATGCGCCGCTCAGCGCAAGACGGATGCGTTGATCGTGGTCGACAGCACGTTCGCCACGCCGCTCGTCCAGCAGCCGCTTGAGCTGGGCGCCGATCTGGTCATGCACTCGGCCACGAAGTACCTGGGCGGGCATTCCGACTTGCTGCTCGGAGCCGTGGTCGCGGCCTCCGGCGAGCGCGCGCGCCAACTGCGCGAGCGACGCGAGCTGGCCGGAGCCACACCCGGCGCGCTGGAGGCCTACCTCGCGGTCCGCGGCATGCGCACTCTCCCATTACGGCTTCAGCGTGCGAGCGCATCGGCCGCCGAGCTCGCCGAGCGCCTCGCCCGGCATCCCGGGGTTACGGTCGTGCGCTACCCAGGCCGCCCCGACCATCCCACGCACGCGGCCGCGCGCAGCTTCATGGCCGGCTTCGGCGCCGTCGTGTCCTTCGACGTCGACGGCGGGGCCGAGCCCGCCGACGCCGTCTGCCGCTCGGTGCAGATCATCCGCCATGCCACCAGCCTGGGCGGCGTCGAGTCGACCATCGAACGCCGCGCCGCCATTCCCGGCCAGACCCATCTTCCGCCCGGCCTGCTGCGGCTGAGCGTCGGATGCGAGCATCCCGACGACCTCTGGCGCGACCTCCAACAGGCCCTCACCCCGTGACGCCGCCCGACCACACTGAGCGCTCCACCCTCGCCGCCTGCATCGCGCACGTCGCCGGCGCCCCCGCGGGCGACGTCCCGGTCGACCCTGATGAGCAGCGGGGGTGGCTTGCCGAGCGCGGCCTCGGGCTCGTGCCTGTGGCAGACGCGGCGACCTTTAGCTGGGCGGGACCGTGGCTCGCCCTCCGCCCAGCGCGCGACGGCAGCGGCCCGCGCGCCGTCGTCATGTTCGGCGTGCCGTCCGGCGCGATCTGGGACCCGGCAGACACCTCCGACGAGATCCTCACGGGATCCATCGTCGCCCCGCTGGACCTCGCGGCGTGGCCGCCACGCACCGCAGCCGAAGCGGGCGTCGGCCTCGTCGAGGCGCTGGTCATCGCCCCGGCCGCGGAAGCGCCGGTGGTGCATGTCGGCGAGGCGCTCGCCATCGTGGGACAGGGCCTGCACGGCGACCGCTACACCGCCGGAGCCGGGACCTTCGCCTCCGGCCGGCCTGGCAGCGCGCTGACGCTCGTCGACGCCGCCGTCCTCGACACGTTCGACCGCGACCTCGACCATCGCCGCAACGTCGTCGTGCGAGGCACCGATCTCAACGCCCTCGTCGGCCGCGAGTTCATGCTCGGCGAAGTGCGCTGCCGCGGCCGCCGCCTGTGCGAACCGTGCGCCCACCTCGACCGCCTCAACAGTGGCGGCGTCCTGCGACCGCTCGTGCATCGCGGCGGATTGCGCGCAGACATCATCAGCGGCGGCACGGTCAGCGTCGGCGACCGGCTGACGCCGGACTGAAAACCGCACACGCATTCAGACGGCAGCAGCAGCAGCGTCAGTCGCCAAACGCCTCGCCGATGACTTTTGCACCGTGCGGGCGTCTTGTATCGGACGGCACGCTCTCGCAGAGGAGATTCATGCAGGCGCTCACCCACCTCATCGCCGGTGTCCCGGTGTCCGATCTCGACGCCGGCCTCGATTGGTACACCCGATTCTTCGGGCGACCCCCGGACCTACGCGTGGGGGAAGAGATCCTGTGGGACGTCGACGAGCACGCCACGCTGTTCATCGAGCCGGACGCGGCGCGGGCGGGCACGGGCAGGATCACCTTCGCCGGCGTCGCGCTCGACTCGCTCCTGGAGCACCTTGCTGCCCAGGGCATCGAGCACGAACTGATCGAGAGCGATTCCGACGGGGACGGCTACGTGAAGATCCCCGATCCGGATGGGAATGCGATCGCGTTCGCCGAGCTTCCCGACGCCGCGAGCGCTTCACCTGGATCGGCGGGGGCCGGGGCGTCGTGATCGGGGTCTGCTCGGCGCACCACGCGCGATCGCTGATGCGCCACGTGGGCGCCCGCTAGACGACGAGACCGTGACGCATGGTGTTCTCGGTCACCACGCGCGGCTCGACGAACTGCAGCAGATAGCCCGGGCCTCCGGCCTTGGTGCCGGTGCCGGACAGGCGGTTGCCGCCGAACGGCTGGCGGGCGACCATCGCGCCGGTGATCGCGCGGTTGACGTACAGGTTGCCGACCGGCGAGCGCTCGACCACGCGGTCGACCGTGTCCGGGTTGCGCGCGAACAGCCCGCCGGTGAGCGCGAACGGGGAGGCGTCGACGCGGTCGCACGCCTCGTCGACGTCGCGCACGCGCTCGATCGCCAGCAGCGGACCGAAGATCTCCTCGGTCAGCACCGGGGAGTCCTCCGGCAGGTCGGCGGCGAGCGTGGGAGCGGCGAACCAGCCGCCGCCCTCCGGCACGGTGAGCGCGCGGGCGGCGATCCGACCGCTGCGCTCGGCCTCGGCGGCGTAGCGCGCGACGCGCTCCTGTGCCTCCTGCTCGATCACCGGACCGACATCGATCTCGAGGTCCTCCGCCTGGCCGACGTGCAGCACCTCGATCGCACCGGCAAGGCGCTCCACGAGCGCGTCGTGGATCGCCTCGTGGCAGAGCACGCGCGCGGCAGCCGAGCATTTCTGGCCGGCGAACAGGAACGCGGACTTGACGAGCGCGGGCACGACGTCGTCGAGATCGGCGTCGGAGTCGACGATCACGCAGTTCTTGCCGCCCATCTCGGCGACGACGCGCTTGAGGTGCTTCTGGCCGGGCGGCGTCTCGGCGGCCGCGCGCACGATGTCGAGCCCGACCTGGTTGGAGCCCGTGAACGCGATCGTGTGCACACGCGGGTCGCGCACCAGCGAGGCGCCGACGTCGCCCTCGCCGGGCAGCAGCGCGAGCGCGCTCGCCGGCACGCCGGATTCGCGTAACGCGCGCGTGAGCACGTAACCACAGCCGGGCGACTGCTCTGCCGGCTTGAGGATCACCGCGTTGCCGGTGGCGAGCCCCGCGGCGGTCATCCCACACGCGATCGCGACCGGGAAGTTCCACGGCGAGATCACGGCCACGATGCCGCGCGCGTCCCAGCGCAGCTCGTTGCGCTCGCCCGGCGGCTGCAGCAGCGGCGCCCCTTGGGCGAGGTCGATCGCGCCGCGCGCGTAGTACTCGAGGAAGTCGATCGCCTCGCACACGTCGCCGTCGGCCTCCGGCCACGGCTTCGCGCACTCGCGCACCGCCAGCGCCGCCACCTCGAGGCGCCGCTCGCGCAGCCACTGCGCGGCGCGCATCAGCACCTCGGCGCGCTCGGTGGCCGGCGCCCTCCACGGGCGCGCGGCGGCGAGCGCGGCGTCGACGTCACCCGGCCGCGCCGCAGCCGCCTCGGCGACCACGCGGTCCGGCCGGCCGGGATCGGTGGAGACGATGTCGTCGCCCTCGCGGCGGTCGTCGCCGATCCACACGGGCGCCTTCAGCGGCCCGCGCGCGTCGTGCTCGGCGAGCGCGCCCGCCAGGCCGGCGCGCACTGAGCCGCGGCGAAGCTCCAGGATCGGCTCGTTTGCGAAGTCCTTCATCTCGGCGGTCACGATATCCCGGCGAACGTCAACTGCGGCTGGGTGGGGAGGTGGGGTGCGTCACGTTTGTTCGATCCTCGTGAACGTTCGTGACGCACCCCCCGGCGCAGCGGCCGATCCTGCTCCCTAAATGCCGCGGTTGACGTTCGCCTACGCAGGCGCCGACGCCACCGGCTTCGCCAGCAGCTCGTCGAGCGCGGCCCCGCGGGCCTGCTCGTGCAGGAACGAGTCGTTCGACGTGTTCTCGAGCAGCCGCCGCACGAGGTAGGCCATGCCCGCCACGAGGTCGCCGACCGGGCAGTAGGTGCGCACGCGCAGTCCCTGACGGGCGATCGCCGTCTGCAGCGGGTCGCCGAGCCCGCGCAGCACCTGGAGCTCGAGGTCCTGGTCGGAGCCTCCCGACAGCCGGTTGTAGGCGATCGCGTGGCTGACCGAGCGCAGGTTGTGGGACGCGACGGCCACGCGGACGCCGTGACCGGCGGTCCGCGCGTCGAGCAGCCGGCGCGTGAGGTGCTCGAAGTTCAGGTCGCAGTCGGCCTTGACGTCGAACACCGGCATGTCCCAGCCGTGCTGGCGCGCCTGCACGATCTCGTGGTCCCAGTACGCGCCCTTGACCAGCCGCACGGTCAGCGGGTGGGCGCGCTCGACCCGCCCGAGCCACTCGAGGATCGTGTCGAGCGCCTGCGGCGAGTCGCGCAGGTAGGCCTGGAGCACCATCCCGGCCGACGGGCCGGTGCGGAACTCGTCCTCGCTCAGCAGCTCGAGGATCAGCTCCAGCACCGCGTCGCGCGAGTCCATCGACTCCATGTCGATGTGCAGGTGGGCGCCGAGCTCGTTCGCCCGCCGCAGCAGCGGCCGCAGGCGGTCGGCGGCGTCGCGCTTCCCGCGTTCCGGGGCGTCCGGCCGCAGCAGCGGCGTCAGAGCGGACACCTTCACCGATAGGTTCGCGCGCGGGAGCACCCCGGCGCTGTCGCGCTCGAGCTGCGGCCGGTCGGGCCAGCTGCGCGCGGCCGCCACGAGCGTGTCGAGCGCGTCGGCGCAGCGGTCGGCGTAGCGCTGCGCCTCGGCCTGGGTGACCGTGGCCTCACCGAGCAGGTCGACGGATGACGCGACGCCGTCCTTGAACAGGTCGCGCAGCACGTTCAGCGCCGCCTTCGGGTCCTCGCCGACGATGAAGCGGTGCGCCATGTGCTTGACGCCCGCCGCGGCGGCCGAGCCGAGCGCCATCCGGCCCGCCTTCGAGTTGCCCATCCGCATCGCCACCCCCACGGGTGGCGACGGCTGATCGACCTCGCCGAGGAAGCCGGTGAGGTGGCGCGCGAGGTCGTCGAGGTTGCGGCAGGCCGGCACGACGTCGACGAACCGGAACAGCGCGGCCTTCAGCTCGGCATCCGCCGAGGCGAGGTCCATCGCCTTCTCGTCGAACGCCTTCAGCGGGTTCCGCGTCACCGGCATCGCCGCCCCGAGACGACGCCCGACGGCCATCAGCTCGGTCTCCAGTGCGCGCTCGTCCACCATGTCAAGGAACATTACGGCCGATATGGCCCGCGAGCCCACATTGCTGTCCGTCGCCGCCCCGATGCACGACGAGGAGGACACCGCGCCGGTGTTCCACGCGCGTGTGCTGGCGGCACTCGGCGACATCCCGTTCGAACTGGTGATCGTCGACGACGGCAGCCGCGACGGCACGGCCGCCGCGCTCTCCGCGCTGGCGGAGTCCGACAAGCGCGTGAAGGTCGTGACGCTGTCGCGCAACTTCGGCCACCAGGCGGCGCTCACCGCCGCGCTCGAGCACGCCGTCGGCGACGTCGTGGTGATGCTCGATGGTGACCTCCAGGACCCGCCGGAGCTGATCCCGGAGATGATCGATCGCTGGCGTGAGGGGGCCGACGTGGTCTACGCCGTACGGCGCGCACGCGAGGGCGAGACGGCGTTCAAGCGCACGACCGCGAGCTGGTTCTATCGCCTGTTCCGGCGCTTGGCCGACATCGACCTGACGCCCGAGTCCGGCGACTTCCGGCTGATGGACCGGCGCGCGCTCGACGCGCTGCTGGCGATGCCCGAGCGCAACCGCTTCCTGCGCGGGATGAGCGTCTGGGTCGGCTTCAACCAGACCGCGGTGACGTTCCAGCGCGAGGCACGGACCGCCGGCCGGACGAAGTTCACGCTGCGCAAGATGCTGCGCTTCAGCTTCGACGCGATCACGAGCTTCTCGTACCGCCCGCTCCAGTTCGCGACGCTGCTCGGGTTCGCGTGCTCGGCGCTCGCCTTCCTCGCGATCCCGCTCACCGTCGTCGCCCGCTACGCAAACATCTACGACCGCGGCGTGCCGTCGGTGATCGTCGCGATCCTGCTGCTCGGCGGGATCCAGCTGATCTGCGTCGGGATCATCGGCGAGTACGTCGGGCGCATCTACGACGAGGTCAAGCGCCGCCCGCTCTACGTGGTGCGCGACCGGACGAACCTCGAGAAGTGAGGATCGCCGTCATCGGGGCGGGCGTGGCGGGGCTCGTCGCGGCCTACCGGCTGACCGCCGCCGGCCACGAGGTCGACGTGTACGAGCGCTGGCCCGGCCTCGGCGGCCAGGCCGCGACGATCGACATCGGCGGCGGCCACCGGCTGGAGCGCTACTACCACCACCTGTTCACCACCGACCGGCACATCGCCGCGCTGTACGAGGAGCTCGGGATGCCGGGCGAGCTCGAGTGGCGCCCGTCCAGCGTCGCGATGTTCGCGCACGGCCGCCAGTGGCCTTTCACGACGCCGGGCGACCTGCTGCGGTTCGGCCCGCTGCCGCCGTTCGACCGCGTGCGGATGGGCGTCGCCGTGCTGCTCCTGCAGCGGCTCGCGAACAACCAGGCGCCGTACGAGCGGATCACGGCACGCGCGTGGATCGAGCGGCGCATGGGCCGCGCGGCGTGGCGCGAGGTGTGGGGGCCGATGCTGCGCGGCAAGTTCGGCGCGCGCGCGGACGACATCGCGATGGTGTGGATCTGGAACAAGCTGCGACTGCGCCGCGGGGAGGACGCGCGCGAGGAGCACCTCGGCTATCCCGGCCGCTCGTGGGAGCCGCTGTTCGCCGAACTGCAGCGGCTGATCGAATCCCGCGGCGGGCGCGTGCTGATCGACCGCCCGGCCGTCCGGATCGCGCCCGGGTTCGAGGTCACCGCCGGGGCGCCCGGCTCGTTCCGCGCCGGCCACGACCCGCAGGACTTCACGGCCGACGGCACCGAGCGGTACGACCGCGTGCTCGCGACGGTGCCGAACGACGTGTTCGAGCGGATGCTCGCGCCCGGCCTGCTGCCGGACGACTACCTCGCCGGCCTGCGCTCGATCGAGTACTTCGCCGCGCTCTGCCTCCTGCTCGAGCTCGACCGCCCGTTCTCGGGCTTCTACTGGACCAACGTCGCCGACCGCGAGATCCCGTTCGTGGGGCTGATCGAGCACACGAACTTCGTCGAGCCGGAGCGCTACGACGGCCGCCGGTTCCTGTACGTCGCCAACTACCTCGAGCACGGTCACGAGCTGCTCGGGCTCGACGTCGCAGCGCTGCTGGAGCGCTACACGCCCGGTCTGCAGCGGGTCAACCCGGCGTTCGACCGCTCGTGGGTGAAGGCGACGTGGCTGCACCGCGAGCCGGCCGCGCAGCCGATCGTCACGGTCGGCTACCACGAGCGGATCCCGGCGCTGAAGACGCCCGTCCCAGGTCTCGTGCTCGCCAACACCACGCAGGTCTATCCCGAGGACCGCGGCACCAACTACGCCGTGCGGCTCGGCGACGAGGCGGCCGCGGCGGTGCTCGAGTGACCGCCCTCGGGGTCGACGTCGGCGGCACGTTCACGGACGCGGTGCTGGTCGGCCCGGACGGCGTGACGACGGCGAAGGTGCTCACGACCGCGAGCCAGGAGGAGGGCGTCGTGGCGGCCGCCCGCGAGGTGCTCGAGCGGGCGGGCGTCGAGCCTGCCGCGGTGTCGCACTTCGTGCAGGGCTCGACGGTCGCCACCAACGCGCTGCTCGAGCGCCGGCTCGCGCGCACGGCGCTCGTCACCACCAAGGGATTCCGCGACCTGCTGTTCCTCGGCCGCCAGGCGCGGCCCAGCCTCTATCGCCTGCACGAGCCGCCGACGCCGCCGGTGGTCGAGCGCCGGCTGTGCGTCGAGGTCGACGAGCGGATCGGGCCGGCCGGCGTGCTGCGCGAGCTGGATGAGGAGAGCGTGCACCGCGCCGCGCGCCGGCTCGCACGCGAGCGTGTGGAGGCGGTGGCCGTGTGCCTGCTGTTCGCGTTCCTGGATCCCGCGCACGAGCAGCGCGTGGCGGAGATCCTGCGCGAGGCGCTGCCGGACGCCTTCGTCGTCGCCTCGCACGAGGTCGCGGCGGAGGTGCGCGAGTTCGAGCGCGCGACGACCGCCACGGTCGACGCCGCGCTCGGCCCGCCCACCGGCCGCTACCTCGGCCGGTTGCGGGAGGCGACGGCGGCGGCCGGCCTGCCCGAGCCGCACGTGATGCTTTCCTCCGGCGGCGTCGCGGGACTCGAGCAGGCGGCCGCACACCCGGCCGCGATGCTGCTCTCCGGGCCGGCCGGCGGCGCGGTGGCGGCGCGGATCGTCGCGGCCCCGCCCGCGCTCGGCTTCGACATGGGCGGCACGAGCTGCGACACGTTCTTCCTCGCCGAGGGCGGCGGCGAGTCCGACCTGACCGTCGACCGGCGGGTCGCCGGCCTGCCGGTGCGCCTGCCGATGGTCGACATCCACACCGTCAGCGCGGGCGGCGGGTCGATCGCCTGGGTCGACAGCGGCGGCGCGCTGCGGGTCGGCCCGCGCAGCGCCGGCGCCGACCCGGGCCCGGCGTGCTACGGCCGCGGCGGCACGGAGCCGACGGTGACCGACGCGAACCTGGTGCTCGGGCGGTTGCCATCGGAGTCCCCGATCGCGGCGGGCCTCCGGCTCGACGCCGGCGCCGCGCGCGCTGCGCTGGAGGCGCTCGGCATCGGATCGGCCGAGGAGGCGGCCGAGGGGATCGTCGAGGTGACGGTGAACGCGATGGTCCAGGCGCTGCGCGTGGTGTCGGTCGAGCGCGGGCACGACCCGGCCGCGGCCGCGCTGATCGCGTTCGGCGGCGCCGGGCCGCTGCACGCGTGCGAGCTCGCCGGCCAACTCGGCGCGACGCAGGTGCTGTGCCTGCCCGCCAGCGGCGTGCTGTCCGCGCTCGGCCTCGCCGCCGCCGAGCGCCGCCGCGACGCCTCGCGCAGCCTGCTGCGCCCGCTCACGGGCGCCGGCGACCTGGCGCGCGCCGCCGCCGAGCTGGCGGACGCGCACGACGGCGAGGACGTCCGTGCCGCCGCAGACCTGCGCTACGCCGGCCAGTCGTTCGAGCTGCTGGTGCCGTTCGAGGACCCGGACACGCTCGAGGACGCCTTCCACGCCGAGCACGAGCGCCGCTACGGCCACGCCGACCGCGACCGTGCGGTCGAGCTCGTGACCCTCCGCGCGGCCGCCGTGTCGCCCGGCGCGCAGGTCGCACTGTCGGCCACCGGCGACGTCGAGCGCTCGCGCCGCACGATCTCCTGGCAGGGAGAGGCGATCGACGCCGAGGTGCTCGCCGGCACCGGCCTCCCGCCCGGAACCGAGGTGACCGGCCCGGCGATCGTCGAGTTCCCCGAGACCACCTGCCTCGTGCCGCCCGGGTGGGCCGGCGCGGCCGACGAGCATGGCATCCTGCGGCTGGAGAGGACCGAATGAGCGCCCGCGACGAACTGGTCACCGTGCTCGCGCCCGCCTCACGGCTCGCCGAGGTGGAGGGCGTCGAGGTGCTGCTCGTCTCGGTCGAGATCTGGAAGCGCGGGATCGTCGTACATCTGGCGGGCCTGGAGAGCGAGTTGACCGACCGGCTGCTGCGCGAGCACCAGGCCCTGATGGCGCGCTTCGGCGGGATCGACCCCACGCCGACGGAGGTGCCCGAGCCGCCCTACGCGGTCCTCGGCCGGATGCCGCTCACGATCGCCGACGACGTGGACACCGTGTACCTCCCGAGCTCCAGCTCGTCGGGCGGCGGAGAGACGACGTGGCGCACCGAGTGGCACTTCGAGCCGGGCGTGCCGGAGGGGGCGTCGCGGCTGGATGTCGCGATCGGAGCCGACCGGCTCGAGCTCCCACTGTGAACGCCGCCGAGCTGCAGGTCGCCGTCGGCTCGCTGCGCGGGATCGCGGAGGAGATGGGCACCGCGCTGATCCACAGCGCGCTGTCGCCCAACATCAAGGAGCGGCGCGACTGCTCGACGGCGCTGTTCGACGCCGCCGGCCGGCTGGTGATCCAGGCCGAGCACATCCCCGTCCACCTCGGCGCGCTGCCGGCCTCGGTCGCGGCCGTGCGCGCGCGTGACGTCGCGCCCGGTGACGTATGGGTGCTCAACGACCCGTTCCTGGGCGGCTCGCACCTGCCGGACATCACGCTCGTCTCGCCGATCGACGTCGAGGGCGAGCGGCTCGGCTGGGCCGCCTCGCGCGCGCACCACGCCGACGTCGGCGGCATGGTCCCGGCGTCGATGCCGGCCGACTCGACCGAGCTGCACCAGGAAGGGCTGATCCTCCCGCCCGCACGCCTGACCGGCGAACTGATCGACCTGATCGCCGCGAACTCGCGCGCCGGCGACGAGCGCCGCGGCGACCTGCGCGCCCAGCTCGCCGTGCACCGGCTCGCCGAGCGCCGCGTGGAGGAGCTGTGCGCGCGCCGCGGGGCGGGGTGGTGGCGCGCCGCCTGCGACCACGTGTGGGACTACGCCGAGCGGCGCACGCGCGCCGCGATCGCGCAGATGCCGGACGGCCGCTATGAGGCGGAGGAGACCGTCGAGGCGGCCGAGGGTGACCTCGTGGTCCGCGCCGCGATCGAGATCGACGGCGACGCGGTGCGCGTCGACTTCGCGGGCACCGACCCGCAGCACGGCGGGAACCTCAACTGCCCGCTCGCCGTCACGGTGTCGGCCTGCTGCTTCGTCCTGCGGGTCGTCGCCGATCCCGACGCGCCCGCGTCCGGCGGCGCGTACGTGCCGCTCGCCGTGGATGCCCCGGAGGGGTCGCTCGTCAACGCGCAGCGACCGGCCGCGGTCGCCGCCGGGAACGTCGAGACCTCGAGCCGGATCGCCGACTGCCTGCTGCGCGCGTTCGGGAAGGCCGTCGACGCGCCCGCACAGGGCCAGGGAACGATGAACAACCTCACGTTCGGCTCCGCGCGCTTCACGTACTACGAGACGATCGGCGGCGGCCAGGGCGGCTCGGCTGCCGGCCCGGGGCCGTCGGCCGTGCACGTGGCGATGTCGAACACCCTGAACACCCCGGTCGAGGCGCTCGAGGCCGCGTATCCGCTGCGTGTCGAGCGGTACGCGCTGCGAGCCGGCAGCGGCGGTGCCGGCCGTCACCGCGGCGGCGACGGTGTGATCCGCGCGATCACCGTGCTCGAGCCATGCGAGGCCTCGATCATCTCCGACCGCCGCCGCCACCCGCCGCGCGGTGCAAAGGGGGGTGCGGACGGCGCGCCGGGCTCGAACCGCCTGAACCGCCGCAAGCTCGGCCCGAAGGCGCGCGTGACGCTCGAACCGGGGGACACGATCACGATCCGGACGCCGGGCGGCGGCGGCTACGGTTCAGCCTGATGCGGATCGCCGTCGCAGCTGACGAGGACACCGGCGTGGCCGGCGCCGTCGTCGAGCAGCTGCGCGCCCGCGGCCACGAGCCGCTGGTGCACGGAGCGCTGGCGGCCGGTGAGCGCGACGACTGGGCGTGGGCGTCCGAGGCGGCCGCCCGCGACGTCGCCGACGGACGCGCCGATCAGGCCGTCGTGTGCTGCTGGACCGGGACGGGAGCATCGATCGCCGCCAACAAGGTCGACGGCATCCGCGCCGCCCTGTGCGCCGACGCCGAGACGGCTGCGGGAGCGCGCAAGTGGAACGACGCGAACGTCCTCGCGCTGTCGCTGCGGACGACCTCCGAGGCGGTGCTCGCCGAGATCCTCGACGCGTGGTTCGCCGCGCGGCCGTCGCCGGATGACGACGACCGGGCGAACGTCGCCCACCTCGACGAGATCTAGATCTCCAGGCGCTCGTCCTCGAGATCGAGCTCGCGCTCGAGCCGGTGCATGACCTCGTTCGAGATCTGGCCGGAGTTGCGCAGTTCGACGAGCCGCTCGCGTTGCGCCGCGAGCACCGACCGGACCATCTTCTGGTACCGGTAGGACCGGTTCTCGATGCCGTCGCCGTCCTCGATCTCGCCGGCGCGCGCGGCGAACCGCCGTTGCCGGTACTCGTACATCATGCGCATACGGTCGGCGGTGTCGTCGCGCGTCCACTCCGCGGCACGCAGCTCGTCCAGCCGCATCAGCGCGGCGTCGACCGCCGCCCGGCGGCCGATCAGCTCCTCGCGCTCGTCGGCGCGGTCGTCGTCCACGTTCAGGAGCCGGATCACGGCGGGCAGCGTCAGGCCCTGCAGCACGAGCGTGGCGAAGATCACCGCGAAGGTGAGGAACAGGACGATGTCGCGGTGCGGGAAGTCCAGCGGCAGGGCAAGCGCGGCGGCCAGCGACACGGCGCCGCGCATGCCGCACCAGCCGATCAGCGTGCGCTGCCGCCAGTCCCCCCTGCGCTCGACCTGGGAGGGCCGCCGGTCGATCGCGCGGATGAGCCAGACCAGCACATGCATCCAGCC
This sequence comes from uncultured Solirubrobacteraceae bacterium, assembly GCA_963806395.1. Lineage (GTDB taxonomy): Bacteria > Actinomycetota > Thermoleophilia > Solirubrobacterales > Solirubrobacteraceae > DASSUW01. The sequence goes on from CAWDYI010000007.1 coordinate 114,606, forward strand.
GAGGCGGGTGAGGATCACGGCGAGGCTGACGGCCGCGCCCCAGCCGAGCAGGGTCAGCGCCGACTCGGACACGCCGTCGAGGATGATCGGGAGCTGGAGCCCGATCAGCACGAACAGCAGCGCGTTGAGGAGGAAGGTGAGGATCTCCCACACCGCGAAGCCCTGGAGGCGCATCGACGCGGTCGAGATCTCTGGCGCCTTCCAGCCCAGCACGATGCCGGTGGTGACGGCCGCGAGCACGCCGGAGACCCCGAGCGCCTCGGCGGGCAGGTAGCCCGCGTAGCCGCTCAGGAGCGAGATCGTGATCTCGACCGGGATGTCGTCGATCCGGCGCCGGATCTCGGTCAGCACCACTCCCGCGAGCAGGCCGATCGCGATGCCGCCGGCGCCCATGAGCACGAAGTCCAGCCCGGCCTCCCACAGCACGAACCCGCCACCGACGGCGGCGCGCGCGGTGTTGTAGGCGACCAGCGCCGTGCCGTCGTTGATCAGGCTCTCGCCCTCGACCACCGAGAGCACGCGGCGCGGCACCCGTAGCCGCCGCATGATCGTGGTCGCGGCCACCGGGTCGGTCGGCGACACGATCGCGCCGAGCACGAACGCGGCGGGCCACGACAGGTCGTCGACCAACGCATGGGCCACCACCGCGACCGTGCACATGGTCGCGAGCACGAGCCCGATCGCCAGCATCGAGATCCCGCGCATGTCGCGCCGCAGGTCGTGCAGGTTGGCGAAGAAGGCCGCCGAGTAGAGCAGCGGCGGCAGGAAGGTCACGAGCACGAGCTCGGGCTCGAGCTCGGCGTCGGGCAGGCCGGGGATGAACCCGAGCGCCAGGCCGCCGATCACGAGCACGATCGGATAGGGGATGTTCACCGCGCGGGCCGCCGCGCCGAGCACCGCCACCGACACGAGCAGGCTGACGAGGATCAGCTCGAGCTCGTGCATCAGGCGGCTTCGTAGCGGATCACGCCGCCGACCTCGCTCTCGCGGATCTCCCCGCGATCGAGCAGCAGGTCGACATGCCCCAGCACCTCCGACAGCGTCAGATACGCCTGCGTCACGGCCACGTTGCCCCACAGCGACTGCGCGATCTCGTACGCCGTCATCGGGCCCTCAGCGATCAGGTCGCCGATCTTCCTCGCCCGCCGCTCGTGCATGGCGAAGCGCTCGTCGATCAGCCGGACGTGGTCGGTCACCGGCTCGCCGTGCCCGGGGAGCACGATCTTCGCCGGCATCTCACGTGTCTCGCGCAGCGACCGCAGGTACATCATCAGCGCTCGCGGGCGGCCGTCCCCGGGCTCTCCGGACCGGCCGCCGACCGGCCGCGAGATCAGCGGGTTGGAGGAGATGTGGCCGATCAGATGGTCGCCGCCGATCAGCGTCCCGCTCGCCTCGTCCCAGTACAGCGTGTCCGACGGGGAGTGCCCCGGGCGGTGCAGCGCCTGCAGCGTGCGGCCCGCGAACGGCAGCTCCTCGCCGTCGGCGAGCCGCCGGTCGACCTTCGCGCTGCCGCCCCAGGCACGGAACGAGCGCGACACCGACCGGAGCGCGGTCACGACGTCGCGCGGGATGCCGTGCCGGAGCATCAGCGCCTCGGCCAGCTCGTCGTCCCGTTCGGCGTGGACGCCGAACTCCTCGACCACCGGCGCGAGCACGTCGAGCGTGACGACCTCGGCGCCCGAGCGGTTGGCGAGGATCCCGACCAGGCCGAGGTGGTCGAGATGCTGGTGGGTGATGACGATCCGCTCGAGGTCCTCGATCCGCCGGCCGTGCTCGCGCAGCGCGCGCTCGAGCTGGTCGAGCGCCTTGCCCGAGTTGGGGCCCGTGTCGACCAGCGTCAGCGGGTCGTCGTCGATCAGGTAGCAGTTCACGCGCCCCACGGCGAACGGCGTGGGGATCGCCAGGCAGTGGATCGTGCTCATGACCGGATCAGGTCGAGCACCCCGTCGCGGCGGCGCTCCAGGTCCTGCTGCGAGACCACGCTCTCGACGTTCAGCCGCAGCAGCGGCTCGGTGTTCGACGGCCGCACGTTGAAGTGCCAGTCGTCGTAGTCGACCGAGATGCCGTCGAGCGTGGAGATGCGCCCGTCGCCGTAGGCGCGCCCGATCTCCTCCATCTTGGCCTGCGGGTCCGCGACCTCGGAGTTGATCTCGCCGGAGATGAAATAGGCGGACCGGAGCGGCTCCAGCAGCTCGGAGAGCTTCGTGCCGCGCTGCGACAGCAGCTCCAGCAGCAGCAGCGCCGGGATCGTGCCGGAGTCGGCGTTGTAGAAGTCCTTGAAGTAGTAGTGGCCGGAGACCTCGCCGCCGAAGTCGCCGCCCTCGTCGCGCATCCGCCGCTTGAAGAACGCGTGCCCGACACGGTTCATGTGCGCGGTGCCGCCGAGCCGCTCGACCAGTTCGGGCACCGCCCGCGACGCGCGCACGTCGTAGAGGATGTCCGCGCCCGGGTGCTTGGAGAGCACCGACTCCGCCAGCAGCGCGGTCATGAAGTCGCCGTCCACGAAGCGGCCGGTGTCGTCGATGAAGAAGCAGCGGTCGGCGTCGCCGTCCCACGCGATCCCGAGGTCGGCGCTCTCGGAGAGCACCTTGTCGACGATGAACCGGCGGTTCTCCTCCAGCAGCGGGTTCGGCTCGTGGTCGGGGAACTCGCCGTCCGGCTCCCAGTACGTGGTCACGAGGTCGAGGCCGAGCCGCTCGAGCAGCGGGCCGACCATCGGGCCGGCCATGCCGTTGCCGCCGTCGACCACGACCTTCAGCGGCCTGATCGCTCCCGGGTCGATGAACTTCAGCGCGTCGCGCTGGAAGTCCTCGTAGATCTCTGCCTCCTCGTACGAGCCGCCGCCGGGCTTCTCGCCGAGGCCGGCCTCGATCGTGCGCCGCACGTCGTCGATCCCGGCGTCACCGGACAGCGCCACGGCGCCGCGCTCGACCAGCTTCGCTCCCGTGTAGGCCTTCGGGTTGTGCGACGCGGTGCACATCAGCCCGCCGTCGAGGTCGCGCGAGCCGACGAGCCAGTACAGCATCTCGCTCCCGACCATCCCGGCGTCGACCACGTGCGCGCCCTCGGCGACCATCCCGTCGCGGTAGCGGGCGGCCAGCTCGGGGGCGGTCAGGCGCATGTCGCGGCCGAGCCCGATGCGCAGGTCGGCGGTCGGCTCGCCGACGAGGCCGGAGAGCACGCGAGCGAATGCGCGGCCGACCGCCTCGGCGACGTCGCCGTCGATCTGCTCCCCGTACAGGCCGCGGACGTCGTAGGCCTTGAAGATCTCCGGCGGGGCGGTCACGAGCATGGGCGCGCAGGATACGCCGCGAGCACGTGCTGGAACGTGACGAGCGTCCGCAGGGCGGGCATGCGCACGGCGACCGGGCCGAGCAGGTCGTCGAGTCGCGACCCGCGCCAGATCAGTCGCGGGCGCCGCACGACGGCCGCCGGTTCGAGGCCGGCCTGCGCGAGCAGCTCGCGCGCGTCGCGCAGCGTGAACCAGCGCAGGTGCGTGGCGTCGTGGATGCCCTCCGGCTGCCGCGGCCAGCTGCCGCGCGCGAGCTGCGCGTACGTGGTCCAGTGGGCGACGTTCGGTAGCGACACGACCGCCGTGCCGCCCCGCTCGATCAGGCGCGCGTACGCGCGCAGCGCCGCCCACGGGTCGACCAGGTGCTCGAGCACGTCGGCGGCGACGAGGCAGTCGAAGCGGCCGAGGTCGGCCTCGAGGTCGTCGCGGCGGGCGAGCGCCTCGGCGTCCGCGTGGACGACGCGATCGCAGCGCGCGGCGGCCGCCGCGGCGTACGCCTCGACGCGCTCGATCCCCACGACCTCGACCGGGCCGCGGGCCTTCAGCAGCGTGGCCAGCCCGCCGGCGGCGCAGCCGAGGTCGAGCACGCGGCGGGCGGTCGCCGGCACCTGACCCGCGATCTCCGGCCTCGGGGTCTCGTAGGCGAGCGCTCGGGCGTCCATGGCCGCCAAGATACGGGCGATGGATGTAGTGATCCTCTGCGGCGGACGCGGAACGCGGCTCAACGGCGAGCGGCCGAAGCCGCTGATCGAGATCGGCGGGCGGCCGATCGTCTGGCACGTCGTGTCGATCTACGCGGCGCAGGGGTTCCGCCGCTTCCTGCTGCTGACCGGCTACCAGGGCGAGGCGGTGGCCGAGTGGGCGCGTGCCGCGGAGTGGCCGGAGGACGTGGACGTCGAGTGCGTCGACACCGGACCCGACACGCCGACCGGCGGACGCGTGCATCGCGTCCGCGAGCGGCTGCGGGCGCCGTTCTGCCTGACCTACGCGGACGGGGTGGCGGACATCGACCTCGGCGCGCTGCGCGACCGGCACGCCACGAGCGGCGCGCTCGCGACGATGACCGTCGTGCGGCCGGAGCTGCCGTTCGGCGTGGCGGAGCTCGACGGCGAAGCGCGCGTGACCGGGTTCCGCGAGAAGCCCGTCGCCGACCAGTGGGTCAACGGCGGCTACTTCGTCCTCGATCCGGGAGCGCTGGCGTACCTGTCCTCCGACTGCGTGCTGGAGCGCGAGCCTCTGGAGCGGCTGGCGGCCGAAGGCGCACTGGCTGCCCATCGCCACACGGGGTTCTGGCGCTGCCTCGACACCGCGAAGGACGCGGTGGCGCTGGAGGAGCTGTGTGCGGCGGGGGCGCCGCCGTGGCTGGCGGTCCCCGGGCGAACGTCAACTGCGGCTGGGTAGGGCGGCTCCTGTTTCACCGGGGGGTGTGGCGAGTTGACATCCCTATACGGGGGTCAAGTCGCCACACCCCTCCGAACCCACTCCCTTAATGCCGCAGTTGACGTTCGACTGCGTCGCCTCCCCACCGCCTAAACTCGATCGCCATGGCCGGACACTCCAAATGGGCGGGGATCAAGCACAAGAAGGCGATCGTGGACTCCCGCCGCGGCAAGCTGTTCACCAAGCTCGCGCGCGCGATCACGGTGGCGGCGAAGGAGGGCGGCGGCGAGATCGAGGGCAACCCGGCGCTCGGGCTCGCGGTGCAGAAGGCCAAGGACGCCTCGATGCCGAAGGACAACATCGAGCGCGCGATCGCCAAGGGCACCGGCGAGGGCGCCGACGCCAATGCGCTCGAGGCGGTCATGTACGAGGGCTATGGGCCCGGCGGCGTGGCGGTGCTGGTGGAGGCCATGACCGACAACCGGAACCGCACCGGCGCGGAGATGCGCCACATCTTCGACCGCAACGGCGGCAACCTCGGCGAGCCCGGCTCCGTCGCGTACCTGTTCGACAAGAAGGGCGTCGTCGTGGTCGACGGCGAGCGCTACACCGAGGACGACCTGATGGTCGCGATCGACGCCGGCGCCGAGGACATCCAGATGGACGCCGACGTCTACGAGGTGCTGTGCGAGCCGGCCGACCTGGCCGCCGTCCGTGCCGCGCTGGCGGACGCCGGCGTCGAGGTCGAGGAGGCGGAGGTCGGCCAGCGCCCGAAGACCCTCGTCCCGCTCGACGAGGCCGGCGCGGTCAAGGTCCTGCGCCTGATCGATGCACTCGAGGACCAGGACGACGTCGACGCGGTGCACGCGAACTTCGACGTCGACGCCGAGATCCTCGAGCGCGTCGCAGGCTGACCGAGGGCCGCCGGCGTGCGGTCTGCGTGGTCCCCGGCCTCCGTGGGGCTGGTCGTCCTGATGGCGATCGGCAGCGTCGTTATGTGGATCGGCGTCCCGCTCGGGCTGCTCTACGTCGCGTCGAAGCTCGCCGACACGCCTAAGCCCAGCATGTGGCCGTACCTGTTCGTGCTGGTCGGCCTGCCGATCGGGATGGCGGTGGTCGGCAAGGCGCTCGGATGGCTCAACCGCGTGCACATCCGCGTGACGGGCGCGACGACCGACCAGTACCGGCCCGGCTGGACGCGCTCGATGCGCGGCGAGCGGGCGGTCGATCGCCGCAACGGCGTGCTCGACCGCGTGATGATCGTCTCGGTCACCGTCGCCGCGCTGGCGTTCGCCGTCTGGTTCTTCGGTTTCGCGGGATCCTCGATGCCAAGCGGTTAGCCCGTGCGGGCATCCGGCCCGCACCTTGAGATCCTGCTCGCAATCCTGCTCGCGAGACAAGGCGTCCGGGCCGCAACGCAGAATCCACGCCGTGTACGTGATCGTCCTCGGCATCGATCCAGGCGTGGCCAACATCGGCTACGGCGTCGTCGCGCAGCAGCGCGGGCGGATGGTCGCGCTCGACGGCGGCGTGATAGAGACCGCGCCGGGGCGTGACGCCGGCGCCCGCCTCGCCGTGATCTACGACCGCGTGAGCGCGCTGCTGGACGAGTACCGGCCCGATGCGCTCGCGCTCGAGGACGTCTACTTCGGCACGAACGTGCGCTCGGCGTTCGCGGTCGGCCAGGCCCGCGGCGTCGTGATGCTCGCCGCCGGCCAGCGCGCGGTCGCGTGCGCCAGCTATACGCCGCAGCAGGTCAAGAGCGCCGTGTGCGGCTCCGGCCGTGCGGCGAAGGACCAGGTGCAGCGGATGGTGCAGACACTGCTCGCGCTCGACGAGCTGCCGCGGCCCGATCACGCAGCGGACGCGCTCGCGGTCGCGATCTGCCATGCCAACGGAGCACCGCTCGCGGCGGCGTTGACGAGCGTCGGCGAGGCCGGATGATCGCGCTGCTCGAGGGCACGGTCGCGGTTCGCCGCGCCGACCACGTCGTCGTCTCGTGCGGCGGCGTCGGCTACCGGCTGGCGGTGTCGGCCGAGACGCTGCGCCACGTGCCGCGCGCGGGGGAGAGGGTGACCGTCCACACGCACCTGATCGTGCGTGACGACGCGATCCTGCTGTACGGCTTCGCGACCGAGGAGGAGCGCGACCTCTTCCTGCTGCTGATCGGCGTGCAGTCGGTCGGGCCGAAGATGGCGCTCGCGGTGCTGTCCGGCGGCACGCCGCGCGACCTGCTGAGCGCCGTCGCCGGCGGCGACACCGCGCGGCTCCAGGCGGCACCCGGTATCGGCAAGCGCACCGCCGAGCGGATCGTCGTCGAGCTGCGCGAGAAGGTCGGCGCGGTGTCCGACCAGCCGATCGTGATCACGCGCGGCGACGATCCGCGGATGCTCGCGCGCGACGGGCTCGTGGGCCTCGGCTTCTCGCCGATGGAAGCCGACCGGCTGCTCGACGGCGCACCCGGCACCTCGCCCGAGGACCTGATCGCGCACGCGCTCAAGGGGGCGAGGGGATGATCCGCACGCCCGGCGCCGACCGCCTTCACACGCCGCACGAGCGCCCGGACGAGGACGCCGACGCGTCGCTGCGCCCGCGGACGCTGGAGGACTTCGTCGGCCAGGACGCAGTGAAGGACCAGCTCGGTGTCTCGCTCGCCGCCGCGTCCGCGCGCGGCGAGGCGCTCGACCACGTGCTGCTGGCCGGGCCGCCCGGCCTGGGCAAGACGTCGCTCGCGCAGATCGTCGCCGCGGAGCTGGACGTGCCGTTCGTGCAGACCGCCGGCCCGGCGCTCGAGCGCAAGGCCGACATCGCGGCGTTCCTGACCGCGCTCGAGCCGCGTGCCGTGTTCTTCGTCGACGAGATCCATCGCCTGCCGCGCGCGGTCGAGGAGACCTTCTATCCCGCGATGGAGGACCGCCAGCTGCCGATCACCGTCGGCGCGGGCGCAGGCGCGCGCGTGGTCACGCTCGACCTGCCGGCGTTCACGCTGATCGGCGCCACCACGCGCGCCGGCCTGCTGACCACGCCGCTGCGCGACCGGTTCGGCATCCAGCACCGGCTCGATCACTACGACGCCGTCGACCTCGCGCGGATCGTGATGCGCTCGGCGCGCGTGCTCGGCGTGACGATCGACGCGGGTGGCGCGGGCGCGATCGCCGAGCGCGCTCGCGGCACGCCGCGCGTCGCCAACCGCCTGCTGCGCCGCGTGCGCGACTTCGCCGAGGTCCACCGCGGTGGCACGATCGACGCCACTGTGGCGGGCGCCGCGCTCGACCTGCTCGAGGTCGACGACGCGGGCCTGGACCGGCTCGACCGCGCGATCCTGTCCGTCATCTGCATGCAGTTCTCGGGCGGCCCCGTCGGCCTGTCGACGCTCGCCGTCGCCGTGCAGGAGGAGTCCGACACGATCGAGGACGTCTACGAGCCGTACCTGCTGCAACGCGGCTTCCTCCAGCGCACTCCGCGCGGCCGCTGCGCGACGGTGCATGCCTTCCGGCACCTCGGGCTCGAGCCGCCCGCGTCGCACTCGACGTTGTTCTGATCGATCCTTTACCTGGCCCGGTCTACGCTAACCATCCGATGGCGCATCTGTTCATCTGCCCGAACTGCGGCCAGCGCTCGACCGCTCCCGACCGCCAGCAGGGCTTTCGAAACACTCCTCGCGGCTGCTCGAAATGTGGCTTCGGCTTCCTGTTCGAGCTGCTCGACGACTACTACCCAGCGCCCAACGCGGCGTTCTTCGTGTGCGACCAGGAGGGCCGGATCATCGGCTGCGGGCGGGGATCGCGGGAGCTCACCGGGCTATCTGACGAGAAGGTGATGGGCCGCGAGGTGCGTGAGGTCCTCGGCCTGAGCTTCGAGGGCGGGGCCGACCACGTGGCGACCGTGCTCGAGTGGGGCGTCCGTCAGCTCGGCAAGGCCGTAGTAGTCAACGCGGAGGGCGATTTCCCGGCCAAGGCCGTGGCCGATCTCTTTCCGGCGTACGATGACGACGGCGGCCTACTCCTCGTTCTGACGCCGTCGAAGTAGCGCCTTCTACCCTTGACCAGCCGCCATGTCTGAACGCCGACGCTCTCTTTTCGTCCTGATCCTCGTCATCGGTCTGATCGCCGGGTCGATCGCGGCGGTCTCGTCGAAGGAGACGAAACTCGGCCTCGATCTCCAGGGCGGCGTCCAGCTCGTCTACCGCGGCGAGCCGACCGCGCAGCAGCCGACCGTCACGCAGGAGGCGCTGCAGCGCGCGCTCGACATCATGCGCGACCGCGTCGACGCGTTCGGCGTGGCCGAGCCCGAGCTGCTGCTCGCGGGTGGCAACCAGATCGAGGTCAACCTCCCCGGCGTCGACGATGCCGAGCGGGCGGAGCAACAGGTGGGCTCCACCGCCCAGCTGTTCTTCTACGACTGGGAAGCGAACATCCTCGATGAGGCGTGCAAGACCGACGCCGACGAGAACGCCAACGTCAAGGAGCCGATAACCGGCTTCTACAACGCGGTCAAGGCGGCCTCGAAATGCGACGCGCAGGTGGACGGCAACAACAACTCCGCCGACGCGTCGCGCTTCTACGCCTTCAACAAGGTCTCCAAGGCGCCGCTGAACAACGCTCAGTCGTCGGACAGCAAGGAGGCGGCGCTCGCCGACCTCGAGCCGGCTGACCGCGAGAACGCCGAGATCGTCGAGGTCCCCGAGGGGATCCTCGTCGTGCGCGACAAGAAGGCCGACGCGGACGCCCCCGAGCCGGACCGCTACTGGGTGATCCAGGACAACCCGGCGCTCTCGGGAACCGACATCAAGAACCCTGAGCAGAACGTCGATTCGAGCGTCGGCAACCAGCCGATCGTCACGTTCAACTTCACGGACAAGGGCCGGACGGCGTTCGCGGACATCACCCGCGCGATCGCCGAGCGCGGGCGCGACAACTCGCTGCCGGGCGACGACCCGCAGGGGACGTCGCAGCACTTCGCGATCGTGCTCGACGACGAGCTGATCTCGGACCCGTTGATCGACTACGTCGAGAACCAGGACGGCATCGACGGTTCGAACGGCGCGCAGATCTCCGGCTCGTTCACGATCGACACCGCGCAGGACCTGGCGAAGATCCTCGAGATCGGCGCCCTGCCGATCCGCCTCGAGCTGGTCTCCCGCTCACAGGTGTCGGCCTCGCTCGGCCAGCAGGCGCTCGACCAGGGCCTCGTCGCCGTCCTCGCCGGCTTCGCGATCGTCGCGCTGTTCCTGATCGTCTTCTACCGCGTGCTCGGCGTGATCGCGACGATCGCGATGGCGATCTACGGCCTCTACTTCTACGCGATCGTCGAGCTGATCCCGATCGTGATGACGCTGCCCGGCATCGCCGGCCTGATCCTCACGCTCGGCGTGGCGGCGGACGCCAACATCGTCATCTTCGAACGCGTCAAGGAGGAGATACGCGCCGGCCGGAGCGTCGGGCAGGCGATCACGTCGGGCTACAAGAAGGGCCTGACGGCGATCATGGACGCGAACATCGTCACGATCCTGGTCGCCTTCATCCTGTTCGTGCTGGCGACCGCCGGCGTCCAGGGATTCGCCCTCACACTCGGTGTCGGCGTCATGCTCTCGCTGTTCACGGCGGTGCTCGCCACGCAGGCGATCCTGTACTCGCTGCGCGGCACGCGACTGCTGCGCTCGCGCGCAGCGCTCGGTGCGCGCGACTCGAAGCCGATCCGCTTCGACTTCATCGGCCGGTCGAAGTGGTTCTTCTCGACCTCCGGCGTGATCCTGCTCATCTGCGCGATCGCGCTGTCGGTGCAGGGCCTGAACTTCGGCATCGACTTCGACGGCGGCACGCGGATCACCGCGCCGCTCGCCAGGGCGGCGACGGTCGACCAGGTACGTGAGGCGCTCGCTCCGGTGGGGCTCGGCGACGCGGAGGTCCAGACGGTCTCGAACGAGGAGCTCGGCGACAACGTCGTGCAGATCAGCTCCAAGCAGCTGGCTCCGCCCGAGGTCAGCGCGGTCGAGGACCGGCTCGGTGACACGTTCGGCTTCGCCGACGACGTCAGCACGGAGTCGATCGGCGCGAGCTTCGGCGAGACCGTCGCCAAGAACGCGATCATCGCGATCATCGCGTCGCTGTTCATCATCTCGGTCTACATCACGCTGCGCTTCCAGTGGAAGTTCGCCGTGCCGGTCCTGATCGCCCTGATGCACGACATCCTGATCACCGGCGGCGTGTACGCGCTGCTCGGATTGGAGGTGACGGCGGCGACGGTGGCGGCGCTCCTCACCATCTTGGGCTTCTCGCTCTACGACACCATCGTGGTGTTCGACCGTGTCAGAGAGAACATCCCGCGGATGCCGAACGCGGCGTTCTCGCAGATCTACAACCGCTCGATGTCCGAGGTCATCGTGCGCTCGCTGGCGACCAGCTTCTGCGCCGCGCTGCCGATCCTGGCGATCATCGTCTTCGGCGGCGAGACGCTCCAGGACTTCGCGTTCGCGCTGCTCGTCGGCACGCTGTCGGGCACCTACTCCTCGGTCTTCATCGCCGGCCCGGTGCTCACGCACTGGAAGGAGCGCGAGCCGGTCTACAAGGCGCGCGAGATCCGCATCCGCAACCAGTTCGGCGGCACCGTGCCGGCGTACGCGGTCGCGACCGCGGGCGCGCCGGTCGACGTCGTGCCGGGCGAGTCCAAGCGCAAGCGGCGCGAGCGGCTCACCCAGCCGGCCGACCCGTCGCAAGGCGTGTCGCGCGAGGAATTCGAGGAGATGGTGCGCGACCTCGGGGTCGAGGAGGAGCCGCAGCCGGCCGCGGCGCGGGCCGCGGAGCGTCCTGCCGGGGGCCGGCGCGCACGCTCGCGTGCGAACGGCGGGCAGGCGCCGAAGCCGCCGGAGGGCGGCGACGGCGAGAAGCCGAAGAAGCCGCGTAAGCGCCCCCACGGGAGGCCGCGCTGATGGCCGGTCTCGTGTGGGTGATGGTCGGCATCGCGCTGTGGCACTTCACGGTCTTCCTCCCGGACCAGTTCTGGGCGGGGATCGTCGGCGCCTTCGTCGGCGCGGTGGTCGGCTCGTTCATGTTCGGGCTGCTGATCCACGGCTTCACCATCCCGGGGCAGAGCGACACGAACCTGCTCAGCGCTATCGAAGCGATCCCGGGTGCGGTGCTCGGCATGGCCGTCGTGTGGTGGCTCGGCGTGCGCCAGGAGCGCGCGCAACCCGCTCTGTAGCTCGTGCGCGTCACCGCGCTCGAGCTGTTCGCCGTCCCGCCGCGCTGGCTCTTCCTCAAGCTCTCGACCGACGAGGGGATCGCCGGCTGGGGCGAGCCGATCGTCGAGGGCCGCGCCGAGACGGTGCGGGCGGCCGTGCAGGAGCTGGGCGAGCAGCTGATCGGCAAGGACCCGTTCCGGATCGAGGATCACTTCCAGGTGCTCTGGCGTGGCGGCTTCTACCGCGGCGGCCCGATCCTGAGCAGCGCGATCTCGGGCATCGAGCAGGCGCTGTGGGACGTCAAGGGCCGGGCGCTGGGCGTGCCCGCCTGGGAGCTGCTCGGCGGCCGTGCCCGCGATCGCGTGCGCGTCTACGGCTGGATCGGCGGTGATCGGCCCGAGGATGTGGCGGCGGCCGCGAGCGAGGCGCGCGCGGCGGGCCTGAGCGCGGTCAAGATGAACGCCACCGCCGAGCTGCACTACCTGGACTCCGAGGCGCGCGTGGAGGAGGCGGCCGAGCGTCTGGCGGCGGCACGCGGCGCCGGCCTCGACGTGGCGGTCGACTTCCACGGCCGCGTGCACCGTGCGATGGCGAAGCGGCTGGCACGTGCGCTCGAACCGCATGGCCCGCTGTTCCTCGAGGAGCCGGTCCTGCCGGAGCACCCCGAGGCGCTGCGCGAGATCGCCCGCCACACCAGCGCGCCGATCGCCTGCGGCGAGCGGCTCTACACGCGCTGGGGCTTCAAGGACGTGCTCGCGTCCGGCGTCGTCGACGTGATCCAGCCCGACCTCTCGCACGCCGGCGGCCTGCTCGAGTGCCGCAAGATCGCGGCGATGGCGGAGGCGTTCGACGTCGCGGTCGCGCCGCACTGCCCGCTCGGCCCGATCGCGCTGGCGGCCTCGCTGCAGCTCGACGCCTGCACGCCGAACGTGGTGATCCAGGAGCAGAGCCTGCGGATGCACTACAACGAGGGCGCCGACCTGCTCGACTACGTGCGCGACGGGGGCGTGTTCGAACTGCGGGACGGGCATATTGACGTTCCCACCGGCCCCGGGCTTGGTGTGGAGATCGACGAGGATCGGGTGCGCGAGGCGGCAGCGAATGCGCGGCCGTGGCACAGCCCGGTGTGGCGCAACCAAGACGGGACGGTGGCTGAATGGTGAAGATCCTGGCGGCGATCACGACTCCCTTCAGGGAGGACGGCGATCTCGACCTCGACGCCTTCGAGGCGCACGTGCGCTGGCTCGACGCGGCCGGCCTCGACGGCGTGTTCGTCGCCGGCACGACCGGCGAGGGCGTGCTGCTCGAGTACGACGAGGTCGAGGCGCTCACGCAGCGCGCAGCGTCCGCTGCGGGCTCGCTGCGCGTGATCGCGCAGATCGGCCGGCCCAGCACCGACGCGACCGTGAACCTCGCGCGGCGGGCACTGGCGGCCGGTGCGGACGCGGTCGCGGCCTACGTGCCGTGGTTCTATCCGATCACCCAGGTCCAGGTGCGGGCGCACTTCCTCGCGGTGCTCGAGGCCGCCGGCGACGCGCCGGCGTACCTGTACAACATCCCGCCGCGCACGGTGAACGATCTCGAGCCCGCGCTCGCGGGCGAGCTCGCCCGCGCGGGGTTCGCGGGGATGAAGGACTCCACGGGCGACCTCGCGCGCCACGAGGCGTACCTGGGGGCCGTCCAGGGCGACGGCGAGTTCGAGGTCTACACCGGGACCGAGCCGCTGATCACCGCCTCGGTCCGCGCCGGCGCGACCGGGTCGATCAACGGGCTGTCCAACTGCCGGCCCGAGCTGTTCATCGCGCTGCGCGACGCGCTCGCGGCCGGCGACGAGGCCGCCGCCACGCGGGCGCAGGACGAGATCAGCGGGCTGAAGGAGTACGTGCGGGCGGAGGAGTCGACGGTGGCGGCGGTCAAGCGGCGCGTGCGCGACCGGCTCGCCGACCACGGCGTCGACTACCCGACCGCCCCGCGCGCGCCGTTCGCGTGAGCCGCGTCGTCACGGCGGGGGAGACGATGGCCCTGCTGGACCCCGTCGATGACGGCGAGCTCGAGCTGGGCGGGCTGCTGCGGCTGCGGATCGCGGGCGCCGAATCCAACTTCGCGGTCGGCCTCGCGCGGCTCGGCGTGCCGGTGACGTGGATCTCGCGGCTCGGAGCCGACCGGCTCGGCGCGCTCGTGCGCGAGGCGCTCGCGGACGAGGGCGTCGATCTCCGGTGGGTGGCCGAGGACGCGGACGCGCCGACCGGGCTGTTCTACAAGTGGCGCGCGGACGGGCGGACGTCGGTGGGCTACCACCGCCGCGGGTCGGCGGCGAGCCGCCTCACGCCCTCCGACGTGCCGGACGAGGCGCTGGCCGGTGCCGCCGTCGTGCACCTCACGGGGATCACGATGGCGCTCGGCGACGGCCCGCGGGCGCTCGTGCTCGACGTCGCGCGCCGGGCGCGAGCGGCGGGCGCGACCGTGCTGTTCGACCCGAACTACCGTGCAGCGCTGTGGGACGGCCCCGAAGCGGCGGCCGCCGCCATGGAGCCGGTGCTCGAGCACGTCGACTGGTACCTGTGCGGCGCCGGCGAGGGCGAGGCGCTGCTCGGCGCCGGCGACCCCCGCGGCGTGCTGGCCGCGCTTGCGGCGCGCGGGGTCGGCGGCGCCGTCGTCCGGGTGGGCGAGCGCGGAGCGCTGGTCGCCGCCGGCGGCGACGTGCGCACGGTCTCGCCATCCCGGCGCGAGGAGATCGTCGACGAGGTCGGCGCCGGCGACGCGTTCGCGGCCGGCTTCGCCTACGGGTTGCTGCAGGGGTGGGACGCGGAGGCCTGCACGCACGCGGCGAACGTGATCGCAGCCGCCGCGCTCCGCGGCACCGGCGACTGGGAGACGCTGCCGCGCCTGGACGACGTGCGCGACGCGCTGGGCGCCTGAAGGTCAACCCCGCTAGGTGGGGCGGCGGGTGTCCCGCTTCCCCACCCAGCGCAGTTGACGTTCCTCCACTGCAAGCCAAATCCCGCGGTTCCGTCGTCAGGCGGACGTACGCTCCGGCGACCTTGCCACCGATGGACACGCACTTCGAGGTCGCGCCCTACGACTACGCCACCGCAGAACGGCTCGCCGCCGAGCTCGGCCTCTCGCACGTGCTCGCGCAGGTGCTGGTCCGGCGCGGGCTCGGCGACGTGGCTGCCGCGCGCGCGTTCCTGGCCGCCGCGGACGCGCATCCGCTCGACGCGTTCGGCGGCCTGCGGGAGGGGGCGGGCGCGATCCTCGGCCACGTCGCGCGGCGATCGCGGATCACGGTGCACGGCGACTACGACGTCGACGGCGTGACCGCCACCGCGATCCTCGTACGTGCGCTGCGCACGCTCGGCGCCGACGTCGACTGGTACCTGCCGAGCCGGATCGACGACGGATACGGGCTCGCCGCCTCCACCGTCGAGCGGCTCGCGGCGCGCGGAACCGACCTGCTGGTGACCGTCGACTGCGCGATCACGGCCGTCGACGAGGTGGCGGCGGCGCGCGCCGCCGGGCTCGACGTCGTGGTGACCGACCACCACTCGCCGCGTGCCGACGGTCGGCTGCCGGACGCACCGATCGTGCATCCGCGCCTCGGCGGCAACCCGTGCCCGGACCTGTGCGCCGCCGGCGTCGCGCACAAGCTCGCGCGGGCACTGCTGGAGGGCGCGGGGGAGGACCCCGCCGACGCCGACGACGATCTCGACCTGGTCGCCCTCGCCACGGTGGCGGACGTCGTGCCGCTGGTCGGCGAGAACCGCCGCCTCGTGCGCGACGGCCTGCGCGCGCTCGCCGGCACGCGCAAGCCGGGCCTGCGGGCGCTGATGGAGATCGCGCGCGTGGACCCGAGCGCGGTCGACGCCGGCGCGATCGGGTTCCGGCTCGCGCCACGGATCAACGCCGCCGGGCGGCTGCACCGCGCCGACGCCGGTCTCGAGCTGCTGCTCACCGAGGATCCGGCGCGGGCACGGGCGATCGCCGCCGAGCTCGACGCGGTGAACGCCGAGCGCCGCGACGTCGAGACGCGGATCCTGTTCGCCGCCGAGGCGCAGGTCGCCGAGCAGGGCCCGGCGCCCGCGTACGTGCTCGCTGCCGAGGGCTGGCACCCGGGCGTGATCGGGATCGTCGCCGCCCGGATCGCCGAGCGCCATCACCGGCCGGCCGTCCTGATCGCGCTCGACGGCGACGAGGGCACCGGCTCGGGCCGTTCGATCCCGGCGTTCGACCTGCTCGCCGGGCTGACCGCGTCGGCCCGGCACCTCGAGCGCTACGGCGGCCACCGCGCCGCCGCCGGGCTGACGATCGCGCGCGACGCGGTCGACGGCTTCAGGGAGTCGTTCGCCGCCCACGCCGCCGAGCTGCTCACACCCGCGGACCTCGTGCCACAGGTGCGGGTCGACGCCGTCGTGCCCGGCCACGTGCTGACGCTCGCGCTCGCCGAGGAGCTGGAGCGGCTCGCGCCGTTCGGCCACGGCAACGCGCCGGTGTCGCTGCTCGTGCCGGCCGCGCACCTCGACGACGCGCGCGCGATCGGCGAGGGCCGCCACGTCGCGTTCACGCTGCACGCCGGCGGGGCCCGCTCGCGCTGCGTGCGGTTCGGCGCCGGCCACCGCCTGCCCGTGAGCCCGGAGGAGCCGGTCGAGGCCGCCGTCCGGCTCGAGGCGAACCGCTGGAACGGCGCCGTCGAGCCGCGCCTGGTGCTCCGCCACGCACGCCGCGCCCAGCCGGCGCCGATCGACGTGCTCGGCGAGCCCGCGTTCGCCGGCGCTGTCGCGGCCGAGCTCGACCGCGACCTGTCGGTGTGGGAGGGAGCGCGCCCGATGCCGGCGGACGGCGCCTGGCGGGACACGCGCGGAGGCGGCATCGCCGGGCTGCTCGCGGACCTCGTCGCCGCCGGCGAGCCCGTGCTCGCGATCGTGGCGCACGCGCCGCACCGCGCGCGCACGTTGCAGGACCGGATCGGCGGCTTCGCGGTGTGCTCGTGGTCGGCGCTCGCGGACGACTCCGGCCTGGCGGCCGGATTCGCCCATCTGGTGGCGGTCGACCCGCCGTGCGACGCGGCGTTGCTCGGGCTGCTCGAACGTCCGTCCGCGGCGGCGATTGCCCATCTGGCATGGGGCGAGCCTGAGCTACGCTTTGCCCAACACATACATCAGTGGGACTTCGCCTTGCGCGACTCGCTGACCGCCGTGTATCGCGCGCTGCGCGGTGCGGGGCCGGTCGGCGGGGAGGCCCTCGAGGCCGCGCTCCGGGGCGAGGGGTCGCAGCCGAGGTCCGCCGCGCTCGCGGGGCGCCTGGTGCGGGTCCTCTCGGAGCTCGATCTCGCGGTCCTCGATCGCGAAGGGCAGGTCCTCCGGCTCGCTGAGACGCCCGCGCGCACCGCGCTCGAGCGCTCGGCAGCCTTCCGGGCCTACCATCGAAGGCTCGAGGACGGATTCCGATACCTGACCAGCAACACGATCCGGCAGCAAGCGGCCTGACCTCCCAGGAGGACGAGGTGCGCGTCCCGCTGCCGATCGCCGGTGGGGCGCCGGAGGCGGACGTACCGGTCGCGGTCGCCGGCCACCGGCCGGTCGACCGGGCGGATCACGCGCACGGCGGGGCCCCGGCCGACCTGCCGGACGATCTCACGGAGATCGAGCGCGAGCTGCTCGCGGATCTGTACGCGATCGTCGAGGAGCACGCCGACGAGGTCGCGGAGAGCGTCGACCGCCGGCGTGTCGCGCAGGCGTTCACGTTCGCGTGCGAGCACCACGCCGACCAGCGCCGCCGCTCGGGCGAGGACTTCATCGTCCACCCGGTCGGCGTGGCCAAGATCTGCGCCGGGATGCGCCTGGACACCGAGACCCTGTGCGCGGCGCTGCTGCACGACACGGTCGAGGACACGTCCGCCTCGCTCGACGAGGTCCGCGATGCGTTCGGCGACGACGTCGCCGGCCTGGTCGACGGCGTCACGAAGCTCACCGGCATCACGTTCCAGTCGCGCGACGAGGCGCAGGCCGAGAACTACCGCAAGATGATGGTCGCGATGGCCACGGACATCCGGGTCATCCTGATCAAGCTGGCCGACCGGCTGCACAACATGCGCACGCTGGACGCGATGGCCAAGCAGAAGCAGATCGAGAAGGCCAAGGAGACGCTGGAGATCTACGCGCCGCTGGCGCACCGGCTCGGCATCCACGCGATCAAGTGGGAGCTCGAGGACCTCGCGTTCGCCACGCTGCACCCGCGCAAGTTCCAGGAGATCAAGGGCCTCGTCAGCCAGCAGCGCGAGGAGCGCGAGGGCTACGTGTCGCGGGCCGGCGGCTACCTCGCGAAGGAGCTCCAGGCGCTCGGCATCCGCGCCGAGATCTCCGGGCGCGCCAAGCACTTCTACTCGATCTACTCGAAGATGACCCGCAAGGGCCGCGAGTTCAACGAGATCTACGACCTGACGGCGATGCGCGTGATCGTCGACTCCGTGAAGGACTGCTACGGGGCGGTTGGCGTCATCCACTCGCTCTGGAAGCCGCTGCCGGGGCGCTTCAAGGACATGATCGCGATGCCCCGGTTCAACATGTACCAGGCGCTCCACACGACGGTGATCGGGCCCGAGGGGCGGCCGCTGGAGATCCAGATCCGCACCCGCGAGATGCACGAGACGGCGGAGTACGGCGTCGCCGCGCACTGGCGTTACAAGGAGGGCGCGAGCGGCAAGGGCCAGCCGGGCGTCGACCCGACCGACATGAAGCTCAAGTGGCTCAAGTCGCTGCTCGACTGGCAGGGCGACGAGGACGACCCGAAGCAGTTCACCGAGCACCTGCGCGGCGAGCTGATCGAGGACGAGGTCTACGTCTTCACGCCCAAGGGCGAGGTGAAGTCGCTCGCCTCAGGCGCGACGCCGCTGGACTTCGCGTACGAGATCCACACCGACGTCGGGCATCGCTGCGTGGGCGCGAAGGTGAACGGCAAGATCGTGCCGCTGCACTACGAGCTGGCCTCCGGCGACATCGTCGAGATCCTCACCGCCAAGCGCGAGCGGGGCCCGTCGCGCGACTGGCTGGCGCTGGTGAAGACCACCCGCGCACGCAACAAGATCCGTGCGTGGTTCAAGGCCGAGTCACGCGACGACTCCGAGCACACCGGCCGCGACCTGCTCCAGGAGCACCTGTCCAAGGCCGGGCTGCCGGCGCAGCGGATCACCGGCTCGCCGCTGCTGGCGGACGTGATCCGCGAGATGGGCTTCCGCAAGGCCGACGACTTCTACATCGCGCTCGGCGGCGCCAAGATCTCGCCCAAGGTCGTCGTCAACAAGGTCCTCCAGCGACTCAAGCAGGGCGAGAGCGCCGAGGCCGAGATCTCTGCCGCGGACGACCTGCTCAAGCCGACGGTCCGGCGCAAGCCGGAGGCGCAGTCGTCGAAGTTCGGGATCCGCGTCGAGGGCGTCGACGACGTGCCGCTGCGGCTCGCCAAGTGCTGCCGGCCGGTGTCGGGAGACCCGATCCTCGGATATGTCTCGCTCGGCCGCGGGATCACGATCCACCGCGAGGACTGCCCGAACGCGGAGGCGCTGCGCAAGGACCCCGAGCGCTTCGTCCCGGTGTCGTGGGACGGCGACAACGAGACGTCCTTCAAGGTCGAGATCCAGGTCGACGCCTGGGATCGTCACCGGCTGCTGGAGGACCTCTCGCGCACGTTCGCCGAGGGCGGGATCAACATCGTCGAGGCGTACTGCAGCGTCCAGCACCCGATGGTCAAGAACCGCTTCGTGATCGAGGTCGCCGACACCCAGTCGCTGAAGATCGCGATCAACCGCGTGCGCTCGATCGACTCGGTGTTCGACGCCTACCGGGTCATCCCGGGCGGCTGACCGCGGTCACCGCGGGTCGCGGACCTGCCCGCTCTTGACCATGCTCAGGAGCACCTCGCCGGCGATCTTCTGGAGCTCCGGTCCCGGCTCGGCACCGTCGAGCAGGCCCTGCGCGTCCGCCTTCCGGCACGTCGCGACGATGAAGTCCTTGAAGTCCGCCCGGCCCTCGGTCTGCCAGAACGGGTCGCCGCCGCCCTCGTCGAACTGGTCCAGCCCGCCGGCGACGCAGTCCGCCTGTTGCTTCGAGCCGGACGCGCTGTCCCCGCCGGAGGGCGCCTGCGCGTCCTCGCCGCCGCATCCGGCGAGCAGACCGAGCCCGACCGCCATCCCAAGCCACCGTTTCCGCATGACCCTCGCGTACCCACTCTCGCGCTCAGCTGACAACGCGTAGCGCGCCCGCGCCGACCGACAGCTGGGCGACGGTCTCGTCGCCCATGTGGTCGCCGTCGACCTGCAGCGGGATCGGCCGGCCGTCGAGCGAGCGGATCGTCGCCTCGTGGATGCCGGAGAACGACGCGATGCTGCGGTGCTTGGCGATCCGGGCCGCGCCCGACAGCGCGCGGAACGTGACCGTCGGGACGTCGTACGGCCGCGCCCGCGTGAGCATCACGCCGGAGAGGTCGCCGGAGTCGAGCCGGGCGCCCTCGACCAGATCGATCGGCCGCGTCTTGAAGTACGTGTACGGCGACCCGTTCTGGAAGAACGCGCTGACGCCCTGCCGGCGGACGCCGTCGATCTCGATCTCCAGCCGCGGCGGGTTGACGACGTACTTGCGCAGGAACGTCACGATCGCGGCCTCGGCGTAGTACCAGGCGCCGAACCGGCTTTTCAGGCCGGGATTGCCGTCCACCCGCTCGACCACGCTGGCGTCGAGCCCCATTCCCGCCGCGAACGTGAACCAGCGTTCGTTCACGCGCCCGAGGTCGACCGGCCGCGGCTCCCAGCGGTCGGCCAGCCGGAGCAGGTGCTCGGTCGCGTCGACGACGTCGTGCGGGATGCCGAGCATCTTGCAGAACACGTTGTTGGAGCCGCCGGGCAGGCAGGTGAGCGGCGTCCGGGTGCCGGCGATGCCGTTGACGACCTCGTTGACCGTCCCGTCGCCGCCGAACGCCACGACCACGTCGAAGCCGTCGTCGGCGGCGGCGCGGCACAGCTCGGTCGCGTGACCGCGCCGCTGGGTATCGATCGCCTCGACCTCGTAGCGGCCCTGCAGCGCGTAGACGACGAGGTGCTTGAGGCGGTCGGACATCGTCGTCGCGTACGGGTTGACGATCACCAGCATGCGCTTGGCGTCCGCGGGCCGTTCGAGCGCTGCGACCTCGGCGAGCCGGTGCTCCGCGAGCGCCGCGTCGGTCATCTCACAACCATCCGCGGCGGCGGAAGTACGCGACCATCCCGCCCAGGAGCACCAGCATGCTCAGGAGTATCGCCCAGAATGCCCCGTTGTCTCCCTGACCGGGCACTCCCACGTTCATGCCCCAGATGCTCGCGATCAGCGTCAGCGGCAGCACGATCACCGAGATCGCGGTCAGCACCCGGAACGTCTCGTTCGTGCGGTGGGCGATCGCGGTCTCGTTGGTGTCCTCGAGCGCCTCCACGACTTCCTTGTAGTTCTCGAGCATGTCCCAGACGCGCTCGGAGGCGTCGTTGATGTCCTCGAAGTAGATCTCGAGGTCGTCCGCGATGTAGCGCGCCTTGAGACGCTCGAGGTCGCGGAAGGCCGACCGCTGCGGTCGCACGATCTTGCGGAAGTTGATGATCTCCTGCTTGACGTTGGAGATGTCGCGCACGACCTCGGAGGAGTTGCCCTCGAAGATCTCCTCCTCGAGACGCTCGAGCTTGTTGCCGATCTTGCGCAGCATCGGGAACGAGGCGTCGACCAGGTCGTCGACGATCTTGTAGAGCAGGTAGCCGGGGCCCTTGGAGAACAGCGACTCGCGCAGCTCCTCGTTCGTGCGCACGCGCTCGAACAGGTACTCGATCGGTTGCAGCGGCTCGTTCTGGAGCGTGATCAGGAAGTCCGGCCCGACGAACAGGTCGACCTCGGCGGCGTTCAGGCGCCCGACCGCCTTGTCGTAGCGCGGGAAGTGCAGCACGATGAACAGGTAGTCGTCGTACTCGTCGACCTTCGGGCGCTGGTTGCGCGAGACCACGTCCTCGTAGTCGAGCGGGTGGAACTCGTAGTGCTCGGCCAGCCAGGCCAGGTCGACCTGGCGCGGGCGCTCGATGTTGATCCAGCGGAGGCCCGGCGCCTCGACGATCTCGGCGCGCGGCTCGTCGCTCTCGACGGCGCGCGCGTTAGCGGCGGCGTGCGCGCGCGCCGAGCGGCGCCCAAAGGGTGAGCGGGGAAGGCTCGGCATGGCCCGGACTGAGCGGATCGTCCGTCGTCGGCGGCATCCGGAGGATTGTATGCGGCCCGCAGGCGGCGTGGTACCGTTATCCCGCACATAGCAGTACGCATCCAGAGGGGTGGAGGGATTGGCCCAATGAAACCCCGCCAACCATCTCGCGCAAGCGAGAAACGGTGGCAATTCCATCAGGCTCCAAAACGAAGGCCTGGGAGATGCGGCGTAGGGCACCTCCCCGGAACCCCCGCCGCAGCACCAGGCGGAGGTTCTTTTTTCAATGCCGGCAGATGCCCTGAAGTGCAAGGAGTGCTCCACTACCTATCCGCTCGACGCTCGTTACGTGTGCGAGCGCTGCTTCGGCCCGCTCGAGGTCTCGTACGCGCCGCTGAACAGCACGCCGGATGAGCTGAGGCGCCGGATCCAGGCCGGTCCGCACACGCTCTGGCGTTACGCGGACTTCCTTCCGCTCGCCGGCCCCCCGAGGACGGCGCTGCCGACGGGCTGGACCCCGCTGATGCGCGCCGACCGCCTTGCCGCGCGGCTCGGCCTGCGTGAGTTGTGGGTCAAGAACGAGACCGCCAACCCGACGCATTCGTTCAAGGATCGCGTCGTGTCGGTCGCCCTCGCTCGTGCGATCGAGCTCGGGTTCGAGACCGTGGCCTGTGCCTCCACCGGCAACCTCGCGAACGCGGTCGCGGCACACGCCGCGGCGGCCGGGCTGCCGTCGTACGTGTTCATCCCGGCCGACCTCGAGCAGGAGAAGATCCTCGCCACGGGCGCCTACGGCACGAACATCGTCGCCGTCCGCGGCAACTACGACGCGGTCAACCGTCTCTGCACCGAGCTGTCCGGCGACCGCCCGTGGGCGTTCGTGAACGTGAACGTGCGTCCCTACTACGCCGAGGGCTCGAAGACGCTCGCGTTCGAGACCGCGGAGCAGCTCGGCTGGGAGCTGCCCGACCGCGTCGTCGCGCCGATCGCCTCCGGGTCGCTGTTCACCAAGGTCGCCCGCGGCTTCGAGGAGTTCATCGACGCCGGGCTGATCACGGGCGACGTCCCGATCATGTGCGGCGCCCAGGCCGAGGGCTGCTCGCCGGTGGCGCAGGCGTTCGCGGCCGGCACCGACGTCTGCCGGCCGGTCAAGCCGGACACGATCGCGAAGTCGCTGGCGATCGGCAACCCGGCCGACGGGCCGTACGCGGTCGAGCTGGCGAACGCGACCGGCGGCGTGATCGAGAGCGTGACCGACGACGAGATCCGCGCCGGCGTCCGCCTGCTCGCGGAGACGACGGGAATCTTCACCGAGACCGCCGGTGGCGTCACGACGGCCGTGCTGGCCAAGCTCGCCGCCGCGGGTGCGATCGACCCGGACGAGCGCGTCGTCGCCTACATCACGGGCGACGGACTGAAGACGCTCGACACGGTTCGCGGCACGTTCGAGGTGGCGGAGATCGCGCCGTCGGTGGACGAGTTCGAGCTGGCGTTCGTGGGCGCCGGGGCGGCGTGATGGCGGTCAAGGTGAAGCTGCCGACGCAGCTGCGCGACGCCGCGGGCAACCAGACCGAGGCGCAGGTGGACGGCGCGACGGTGGGGGAGGCGCTCGACAGCCTCTACGCCCAGCACGGCGAGCTCCGCAGCCGGATGGCCGACGACGGCGGCGGCCTGCGGCGGTTCGTGAACGTCTATCTCGGCGGCGAGGACATCCGCTTCCTCGAGGGCCTCGACACGCCCGTGTCCGACGGCGACGAGCTCACGATCCTGCCCGCCGTCGCCGGCGGCTGACGCGTGGGGCGCGCCCGGCTCGGGCTGGTGCTGGTGGCGGCGGCCCTCGCCGGCTGCGGCGAAGACGACGCGCCACCGGCCGCGACGCCGCCGGCCGGCCGTGCATGCACCGAGATCGGCTGCGGGCCGCCGTCCGCGATCGTGCAGTTGCGCGGCCTGCCCGCCGGGCGCGTCAGCGTGAAGGTGTGCGCCGAGCGGCAGTGCCAGACGCTGCGCGGTCGCGGCGAGGAGCTGAGCGACGCGAGCGTCGAGCTGCCCGAGCGCGCGGCCGACAGCGTGCGCGTCCTCGTCGAGGTGCGCAGCGGCCGGCGCGTACTCGGCAAGGAGGCCGGCGTCATCCCCGTCACGTCGGAGCGCCCGAACGGCCCCGACTGCCCGCCGGTATGCCGGTTCGCGCGCGCCCGGTTCGACGTCGCGACGGGGCGCCTCGAGGCCGCGTGATCAGGCCGCGTGGCGAGGCGCGAAGTCGTCCGCGCCGATCAGGTCGCGGTCGAGCGCGGCGCCGAGGCAGGTGGCCAGCGCCTCCATGTTCTCCGTGACCGACCGCTCGTACGCGGCGACGATCTCCTCCCGCCACTCGCTCTGGCAGCGGTCGAGCTCGGCCATGTCGGCGCGCGAGTACGGCGCCTGAAGGTGCATCAGGCACTCCGGGCACCGTAGGTCGACCAGCACATCCTGGTCGCCCTGGGGCTCACAACGGAGCGGCTGCAGGAACTTCGAGTCGCAGCTCGGGCACGCGGACAACGCCACGCAGCGACCGTAGTGCCACCGTCGGACAGAAGCTCAGAGCATCGGCGCGCCGTGCGCCGTGCGGGACTCCTGCACCTCGCCCAGGTGGTCCATCGCCCAGTGGCACAGCGCGACCAGCGGCTCGGCCAGCGTCTCGCCGAGCTCGCTCAGGCTGTACTCGACGTGCTGCGGCGGCTGCGCGTCGAGCACCCGGCGCTCGACCAGGCCGTCGACCTCCAGGCGCCGCAGCGTCTGCGTGAGCATCTTCTGCGAGACGCCCTCGATCATCCGCAGCAGGTCGGCGTGGCGCTTCGGCCCGCCGACGAGCGCGAACACGACCAGCGCCGTCCACTTCTCGGACACCAGCTCGAGCGCGCGGCGTGACGCGCAGTCCTGGCTCAGGACGTTCGGCTGGATCGGGAGCTCGAGCTCGGCCATGGGTACTTTCAGGTGCCTTCTTGTGGGCGGTCTGAGGCGTTGCTTGCATGCGAAGCATGACAACAATCCACCGCTTCACCGGGAGCCCCGACACGGTGCCCGTGAACGCGTACGTGATCGAGGCACCGGACGGCGTCGTGGTCGTCGACGGCACGCTCACCGTGTCCGGCGGGCGCGCGCTGATGGCCCGCGCCGAGGCAACCGGCAAGCCGCTCGCCGGCGTGCTCGTCACGCACGCCCACCCCGACCACTACGGCGGCCTGGTCGAGCTCGGCGACGTGCCGATCTACGCGGTCGCGGGCGTTGCCGACGTGATCCGGCGCGACGACGACACGAAGGAGCAGATCCTGCGCCCGATGTTCGGCGACGAGTGGCCGCGGCGGCGCGCGTTCCCGACCGGATCGTGGCCGGCGGCGAGCGGCTGTCGCTCGCCGGGCTCGACTTCACGGCCCTCGACCTCGGGCCGGGCGAGTCGCCCCATGACAGCGTCTGGCTGCTCGGCGACGACCGCCGGACGGTGTTCGCCGGCGACCAGTTCTACAACCACATGCACGCCTACCTGGCGGACGGCTTCCACGAGAAATGGCTGGAGCACATCGCCGCGCTGCGCAGCGAGCTGCCGGGCGACGCGCTGCTGTATCCCGGCCATGGCGACCCGGCAGGGCCCGAGCTGCTCGACTGGCAGGCGGACTACATCCGCACGTTCGTGGACGCGGTGCGGCGTGCCGACTGGTCCGATCCCGAGCGGGCGAAGGCGGCGGTGATCGACGCCGTCGTGGCGTTCCTGCCGGCGCGTGACCTGCGCTTCCTGATGGAGCTGAGCGTGGAGCCGCTGGCGGCGGCGCTGGTCCGGTGAGCGCAGCTAGCGGCGCACGCGGATCGTCATCGCCATCTCCTCGTGGAGCGTGCAGACGATCTTGTACTTGCCGCGCACCTTCAGCTTGCGGCGGAACGAGAAGTCCGTGGCGGCTGCCTCGGAGTGGAACTTCTTCACGCCCCGGGGGCCCGACTTGAGCTTGACGTCGTGCACGTCGCCGGAGCCTTCGAAGCCGGGCCAGCGCCAGATGACGGTCGTCCCGACCTTCACGGTCAACTGGTCCTTGAGGTAGTAGTTGTCGTAGATCCGGACGGTCTTGGGCTTCGGCTTGCCGGCCTGGGCCGGTGCCGCGCACACGAGCGCGGCACCGGCCAGGGCGGCGACGAGGACGGGGCGCGTCCTCACGGGGTGTAGATCTCCAGCGGCGTGTAGCCCGGCTTCGCGGCGTGCGGGTGCTTGATCCAGCCGCCCACCGCGTTCTTGCCGGTCCACGACAGCATCTTGTTGCGAACCGAGTCGACCACCGGCCCGTTGCCGCAGTTCGCGAACGTCGACTTGTTGGCCGGCTCTGTCACGCCGACGCCGACGAGCGAGAAGCAGTTGTCGCTGCCGCTGCCGTCGTAGGCGAGGTCGCGGCCGTTCAGGTCGGTGCCGTTGGCGCCGAACTGGTTGCCGTGTACGGTGTTGCGGTCGAGCGAGATCGCCAGCGGGTTCTCCTGCAGCAGGATCCCGTCGATCGCCGCGACGCCGGTGAGGTAGTTGCCGTAGATCCGGTTGTTCTCGATCAGGTGCCCGCGCCCGCCGAGCATCAGGATGCCGGTCCCGATCGGCACGAGCGCTGCTGTGCCCGTGGTGCGCGGCTTGAACGGCGGCTTGCCCTCGTGGAAGTTGAAGTTGTTCCAGAAGATGTCGTTGTCGGTGATGACGTTGTTCTCGGGCGGCGGGAACTTCTCCGAGTCGAGCGCGTTGGGGACGATCCCGATGCCGTTGTTGTAGAAGCGGCTCTTGGTGATCGTCACGTAGCGCATGTTGGTGGCGCTGAAGCCGATCGGGCTGCCCCAGCCGTCGACGTTGCGCACGATCGTACTGGACCGGGTTGTCCTGCGGCGGCGTCTGCCCGATGTAGAAGGCGCCGTCGTTGACGTAGTACGCCTCCGAGTTGATCATCCGGCCGCCGATCGTGTTGAACGCGAACAGGCCATAGACGCCGGTCCGGTCGGCGATCAGGTGGTTCATCGTGTAGCCGTTGACGTTCGTGAAGAAGAACCCGTTGGCGCGGTAGCGGCGGGCCTTGAACCCGTTGACCGAGACCTCGTCGGCGTCGTTGACGAAGATCCCGTTCTGCTTCTTGCCGCTGCCCTCGAGCACGACCTTCGCCGGCTTGCGCGGGTTGCCGATCAGCTTCAGGAACCGCTTCTTGCGGCCGTTGATCTTGACGGCCTCCTTGTAGACGCCGTTGCGGACGCGGATCGTGTCACCCGCGTCTGCGGCCTTCACCGCGCGCTGGATGGTGCGGAAGTCGCAGCGGCCCTTCTTGCGGCAGACCGTGTGTGTCTCGAACGGGCCCCGTGGCTTCGGCTCGACCTTGCCTGGGTCCTTGGGCTCTGGGTAGGTCTGGGCGTTGGCGCCGGCGGGGGCGAGCAACGCCGCCGTCAAGGCGACCGTTGCGATGCGCAGCGAGGTGCGGATGGTCTTTCCTCCTTCTAGGGCTCGACCACGTACCAGCCGGTCATCCCCGTGTCCTGATGGGAGAAGACGTGGCAGTGGTAGAGCCAGCGACCCGGATTGTCCTCGACGAAGCGTGCCGTGACCGTCTCGTTCGGCCCCATCGTCGGGTTGTCGACATAGGCGCCCGCCGGATCCTTCCAGCGGTGGCCGTGGATGTGGAACGTGTGGAAGTTCGAGTCCATGCCGAAGGCATTGATCTCGACGTCCTGGCCGACGCGTGCGCGCAGCGTCGGCGTGTTGCCGGCGTACGCGCGCCCGTTCAGGCACTGGAAGTTGCGCTGCAGGCCCGTGACCGGCGGCGGCAGCTGATGGGCGAAGACCGTGTACACCCGGTCCGGCCGCTTGGCGCCCCTCGGGCGGATCTCGAGCGCCCCGAACAGGCCGCGGAAGGTGTTCAGCGTGTGGTTGGGCCCGTGGTCGTGGTAGGGCCAGATGCCGACCGAGTCGGGCGTGCACTCCCACTGGTACGTGAACGTCTCGCCGGGGCCGACGAAGCCGCCCGCGCGCGTGAACTCGCCCATGTAGGCGCCGTCGTACTCAGGGCTGTACTTGACGCCGTGCGGGTGCATCGTGACGGCCTGGCGCAGCTTGCGGTCGGCGTTGCGGAAGTGGACGACGATGACGTCGCCGACGTCGCCGCTGAGGGTCGGCCCCGGGATGTACGGGCCGGCCGCATACGACGCGAAGCCCGGGGTCATCCTGCGGTACATGTAGGCGCGGTAGGTGTTGCGGCCGGGGATCCTGCGGTTGTGCCACTCGTCGCGCCGCGTCGGCACGATCTCCCAGCGCCGGGTCTCGGCCTGGATCCAGTACTCGCGCCGCCTGCCGCCGCGCTGCGGCTGGATCTGCGGCAGTTGCTGGGCGAGCGTGGCGCTCGGCCGGCGGACGCGGGCTGCCGCGGCGTCGGCCTGGCGGAGCGTCTCGGGCCCCTCGACGGACACCTCCTCGCCGCCGATCGTGCACAGCAGCGCCGTGCCGCCGGCAAGGCCGAAGAACGAGCGCCGTGTGGTGGGGGAGTCGGCCATGGGGCGCGCGCAGCCTAGTACGGGCGTACCAGCTATGCAAGTACGTTCGTACTGGTTACGATGGGCACGTGACCGCTGCCACCGGCTCGCGTGCCGAGGCCTCCGAGCGGGTCCGCGACGCGATCGTCGCCGCGACGGTGCGGATCGTCGCGCGCGAGGGCGTCGCCGCCGTCACGCACCGGCGCGTGGCCGCCGAGGCCGGCGTGTCGCTGTCCTCGACCACCTGGCACTTCGCTGCGAAGGCGGACATCCTGACCGCCGCGCTGCGCTGGACGGCGCACCGCGAGGTGACGCGGATCGGCGCGATCGCCGATCGTCTCGGCGGCGCCGACTTCGACCCTGCCGCGTGGGCCGAGGAGCTCGCCGACTGGCTGGTCGAGCAGGTCTCGGGCGAGCGCGACGTCGCGGTCGCGCTGTACCGCCTGCAGATCGAGTTGCTGGGCTCGGCGGCGGCGCGGGCGGTGCACCGCGACTGGGGGCTGAGCCTCCAGTCGCTGGGCGAGCGCGTGCTCGCGACCTCGCCGACGCTGACGCCCGAGCTCGACACGCGGCTGATCGTGGCCGCACTCGACGGTCTGCGCCTGACCGTGCTGAGCGCCGGCGGGCAGGACCACGAGTGGCTCCGGCCGGCGGTCCGCCGCCAGTTGCGGGCGCTGCTTGGCTGACACGCCCGCACGCAGTACCTTCAGCGGCATGGCCGGCTCGGCCGAGCGACTGACCGTCGAGTGCCCGCGCTGCGGCCAGGTCTTCGAGACCTGGGCGGTGGGTGCGCCCGACCTCGACTGCGACCCCGAGCTCGCCGACCCCGGCTGGGTGTCGGCGGCATCGGAAGCGACGTGCCCGCACTGCGGCGCCACGGCCTGCTGCACCGGCCTGGCGGCCGAGCGCGAACCGTTCCGGCTGTAACCCAGAGGACAGCCGCCTGGACGATCGGACGATGTACCGCCGGTCGCAATGCGCCGATTCCTGGTACATGCCTGGCTCGCCCACGCTCGACGACGTCCTGCGGAGCGGGCCGAACCCGCTTCGCGGCGAGGCGCCGGTACGCCGCGCGGCCCGCCCGCTGCGGATCCTCTTCCTGGTCTCGGCGCACAACAGCCTGAGTCAGCGGGCGCAGATCGCGCTCACCGAGCTTGGCCACACGGTCGAGGTGGCCGTGGTGGAGACCGGCGAGGCGATGGAGGCGGCGGTCGCCCGTCACATGCCCGAGCTGATCGTCTGCCCGATCCTGAAGACGATCATCCCCGAGTCGATCTGGTCGCGGCACCGCTGCCTGATCGTGCATCCCGGGCCGGTCGGCGACCGCGGGCCGTCGTCGCTGGACTGGGCGATCGAGCTCGGCATGGGGGAGTGGGGCGTGACCGTCCTGCAGGCCACCGGCGACGTCGACGGCGGCGACGTGTGGGGCGCGCGCACCTTCAGCACGCGAGAGACCGGCAAGAGCAGCCTGTACCGCCACGAGGTGCGCCGCGGCGCGATCGGCGCGCTGCTGGACGCGATGGCAGGCCTCGAGGAGCCCGGCTTCGCACCCCGCCGGCTCGACTACTCCGACCCGGCGGTGACCGGCCGCCCGCGGCCCCTGATCCGGCCGGCCGAGCGGGCGATCGACTGGACGGCCGACGGCACCGCGACGATCGTGCGCCGGCTCCGTGCCGCCGAGGGCCACCCGGGCGTGCTCGACATCGTCGCGGGCGTGGAGTTCCACCTGTTCGGCGTGCATCGCGAGCAGACCCTGCGCGGGCGGCCGGGCGAGATCGTCGCCACCCGTCACGGCGCGATCTGCCGCGCGACCGTCGACGGCGCGGTGTGGATCACCCATCTCAAGCGCCCGGGCCACTTCAAGCTGCCCGCCACGCGCGCGCTCGCGCTGGCCGGCGTCGACCTCGATGTGCCCGAGATCGACGTGCCGGTCCACGGCCCGATCCCTGACGGCTACACCTGGCGTGAGATCGCCTACACCGAGCACGACGGCGTCGGGCACCTGCGGTTCGACTTCTACAACGGCGCGATGAGCACCGAACAATGCCGCCGGCTGCTCGACGCGTATCGCTACGCGCGTAGCCGGCGGCAGACGCGCGTGATCGTCCT
Source organism: uncultured Solirubrobacteraceae bacterium (assembly GCA_963806395.1). Classification (GTDB taxonomy): domain Bacteria; phylum Actinomycetota; class Thermoleophilia; order Solirubrobacterales; family Solirubrobacteraceae; genus DASSUW01. Next base: position 145,265 of record CAWDYI010000007.1, read on the forward strand.
CGACGGCGGCGACGACTTCTTCTCGAACGGGATCCACCTCAACGTGATCGAGGCGGCGGCCGAGCCCGGCGAGGAGTCCTGGTGGAACCTGCACGCGATCGATGACGTCGTGCGCGAGGTGCTCGAGACCGACTCGCACCTGGTGATCTCCGCGCTCGCGGGCGACGCGGCGGCGGGCGGCGTGCCGTTCGCGCTCGCGGCCGACCACGTGATCGCGCGCGAGGACGTCGTGCTCAACCCCTACTACCGGCACATGGGCGGCCTGTACGGCTCGGAGTACTGGACGTACCTTCTGCCGCGGCGCGTCGGCGCCGAGCTCGCCGCAGAGCTGACGTCGGCGCCGTTCCGCGCGATCGGGACGCGGCGGGCCGTCGAGATCGGGCTGATCGACGCGGCCTTCGGGGGCGACGCAGCGAGCTTCCGCGCGCAGGCCGGCGGCCTCGCCCGCCGGCTCGCGGGCCATCCGGACCATGCCCACTGGCTCCAGGAGAAGCGGCGCATGCGGGCGCGCGACGAGCAGGCCAAGCCGATCAGCGTCTACCGCACCGAGGAGCTCGCGCGCTCGCACGAGTGCTTCTTCGGAGCCGACCGCAGCTACCACGAGGCGCGCACCCGCTTCGTCTACAAGACCGGCGCCCCGTGCGCCGTCACCGCCGCCCCCGAGCAGGACGCGCTCGGACTTCTGCAGTCCTCTGTCGGTCAACGGGTCGAAATGAGCGCCTAAGTGACAAGTTTTCCGCATATCTGCCGATTCTCAGTGCGATGACCGAACTGGATGCAGGCACATACGAGCGCGCCCGCGTGCAGTGGGGCGCGCACGACGCGTCGCGGACCGCACGCGTTCTCGAGAACGTGCGTCAATGGATGCCGCGCGGGCAGATGCTCCCCGAGCACATCCTGCGCCGCCGCCATCGCACGATCGTCTGGCTGATGTGGCTGCACGTCGTCGGCCTGACGGCGTTCGGCCTCTTCCGCGGCCAGACGGTTCCGCACATGATGCTCGAGGGCGGCATGCTCGCCGCGCCGGCGCTGCTTGCGACCTCCGAGTGGGTCCCGATGCGGCTGCGGGTCGCAGCCGCGTCGTTCGGCCTGATCACCGCTTCGGCGATCCTGGTGCACCTGTGGGGCGGCGTCATCGAAGCGCACTTCCACTTCTTCGTGATGATCGGGGTGCTGACGCTCTACCAGGACTGGATGCCCTTCCTGGTGGCGATCGGGTACGTCGTCGTGCACCACGGGGTCATGGGCGCCGTCGCGCCGAACCTCGTTTACGACCACCAGGCCGCGATCGACAACCCGTGGCGCTGGGCGCTGATCCACGGGACCTTCGTGCTCGCCGCGAGCGCGGCGCACATCGTCGCCTGGCGGACGAACGAGAACCAGTTGCTGCGCGACCCGCTCACCGGGCTGCCGAGCCGCCTGCTGTTCAACAACCGCCTGAGCCTGGCGCTCGAGCGGCTGCAGCGCCGCCGCGGCCGGCACGTCGCCGTGCTGTTCCTCGACCTCGACCGCTTCAAGGTGATCAACGACAGCCTCGGCCACACAGCCGGCGACAAGCTGATCCTCGCCGTCGCCGACCGGCTGCGGCACTCCCTGCGCCGGCACGAGACGGTCGCCCGCTTCGGCGGCGACGAGTTCGCGATCCTGTGCGAGGACATCATCGACGAGCAGGACGCGATCGCCGTCGCCGAGCGCGTGCTGCGCTCGTTCAGCCTCCCGTTCCACCTCGCGCACGGCGACACGATCTCCTCCGCCAGCCTCGGCATCGCGCTCTCCGGCGATCCCGACCAGGACGTCGAGGAACTGATCCGCGACGCCGACGCCGCGATGTACCGCGCGAAGGAAGCGGGCGGCGGGCGGCTGATGCTGTTCGACGAGGTGACGCGCCAGCGCGCGCTGACGCGCCTGCACACCGAGCGGGCGCTGCGCGAGGCGATCGTGAACGAGGAGTTCCGCGTCTACTTTCAGCCCGAGGTGTCCGTCGAGACCGGCTCGATCGTGGGCCTCGAGGCGCTGGTGCGCTGGGAGCATCCCGAGCGCGGTCTGGTCGCGCCCGACGGGTTCATCGCGCTCGCCGAGGAGACAGGGCTGATCGTGCCGATCGGCACCTGGGTGCTGAACGAGTCATGCCGGCTCGCCCAGCAGTGGCAGTCCGAGCGCGGCACCGACGAGCCGCTGGTCGTGCGCGTCAACGTGTCCGCCCGCCAGCTCGCGCAGGACGACCTCGTCGACATCGTCGCGGCGACGCTCGCACGGACCGGGATGGATCCGTCGCAGCTGTGCCTGGAGGTGACCGAGAGCGTCCTGGTCGAGGATCCCGACGCGTCCGCGCGCAAGCTCGCCGCGCTGAAGGCGCTGGGCGTGAAGCTCGCGATCGACGACTTCGGCACCGGCTACTCCTCGCTCGAGTACCTGCGGCGGTTCCCCGTCGACTGCGTGAAGATCGACCGCTCGTTCGTACGCGGCATCCCGCACTCGTCCGAGGACGTCGCGATCGTCAACGCCGTGATCGAGCTCGGCCACGCGCTCGGGCTGTCGGTCACCGCCGAGGGCGTCGAGACCACCGCGCAGCTCGGCAACCTCCAGACCACCGGCTGCGACACGTTCCAGGGCTTCCTCTTCAGCCGCCCCCAGCATCCGGACATGATCGGTCCGATCCTGCTCGACCCCGCCTCCGCCGCCGCCGCCAGTTAGCCTCACGGGGAGATGACCTCCCTTCCCGACGAGGAATGGCGCGTCGAGGCCGATCTCGACGACGAGCGCCACGGCTATTCCCTCAGCGAGCGACTCCGCGCGCACGACCTCGACGATGACGCGCGCGAGCGTCTCGGCGGCCGCGTGATCGTCACGCGCGACGGCCCGAACCTGTACCTCTACGCGGCGAGCGAGGACGGCGCGCGCGAGGCCGAGCGCGTGATCCGCGGCCTGCTCGAGGAGGACAACCTGACCGCCGACGTGACGGTCACCCGCTGGGAGCCGGACGCTGACGACTGGGTGCCGGCGTCGGAGCCGACGGGCGCGGAGCGCGCGCCGGTGGCGCCCGGTGAGGACCACGACTGGTTCGTGCTCGTCGAGCCGCCGGAGGACCACGACATCGCCGCGCTCGTCGAGCGGCTGAGCGCTGAAGGCCATGCGGTCGAGCGCCGCTGGCGCTACGTGCTGATCGGCGCGTCGAGCGAGGAGGATGCCAACGCGGTCGCCGAGCGCGTGCGCGCGGACGTCGGGCCGGACGCGCGCGTCGAGGTGCGCGCCTCGGTCGAGGTGGCATCACCCGGGTTCGTGATGTTCGAGTCGATGCTGGGGCTGTGACGTGGAACTCGACGGCCTGACGATCCGGCGGCGCGACGATCTCGAGCGCACCGGCAACTGGCTGCTCGCGCGACGCTCGCTCGGGCTGACCGCGTTCGGCATGAACCTGGTGGAGATCCCGCCCGGAGAGCGGATCCCCGAGCACGACGAGACCGACCGCGACCAGGAGGAGGTCTTCCTGATCCTCAGCGGGTCGCCCAGCCTCGTCGTCGACGGGCGCGAGATCGAGACCCCGGCGGGCACGTTCGCGCGGCTCGACCCGCAGCTCACCCGCACGGTCGTAAATCGCGGCGAGGAGCCGGCCTCGGTGCTGATCATCTCGGCGCCGCGGACCAGCGGCTACGAGCCGATGGAATGGGCGTGAGCGGCGAGCTCTACAACTCCGGCAGCCGCAGCCTGCAGGACCGGTTCGACACGCGGCGCCTGGCGGACCGGCTCGAGGCCGTGAAGGTCAGCGCGACGATCGACGCCGACGACCGCGCGTTCATCGAGAGCATGGACATGTTCTTCATCGCCACCGCCGACGCGGAGGGGCGGCCCAACTGCTCCTACAAGGGTGGCGAGCCGGGCTTCGTGCGCGTCCTCGACGAGCACACGCTCGCGTTCCCCGGCTACGACGGCAACGGGATGTTCGTCTCGGCCGGGAACGTGCTCGTCAACGCCGAGGTCGGGTTGCTGTTCATCTCGTTCGAGCGCCAGCTCAGGCTGCGGGTGAACGGCACCGCGAGCATCGACCCGGACGACGAGCTGACGCCCAGCTGGCCGGGCGCGCTGCTCGTCGTCCGCGTCCGTGCGCGCGAGGTGTTCCCGAACTGCCCGCGCTACATCCACCGCTACGAGCTGGTCGAGCGCTCGCGCTACGTCCCGCTCGCCGGCACCGAGCCGCCGGTGCCGGACTGGAAGACGCGCGACTGGGCGCGCGACGTGCTGCCGGCCTCCGACCAGGCCAGCCTCGCCAGCGCGAGCGCGCCGAGCATCAGCCCGAAGTCGCGCAACGCGACGTCGCCGTAGCCGCCGACGATCAGCAGGTTGAGGATGATGCCGCCGAGCCAGCCGGCGACGAGCAGGCTGCCGTAGCGCGGCAGGAATGCGACGACGAGGCCGGCGACGACCTCGACGACGCCGACGATCGCCATCGCGTCGTCGGCCGAGCCGGGGATGATGTCGTTGAACTCGGGCGCGAGGTAGCGCGCCCAGTCGTCGGTCAGCACTTCGGCGAACTTGTCCAGCCCGAAGAGGATCGGCGCGACGGTGAATCCGATTCGCAGCAGCAGGAACGCCTGCCGTGCGGCGGGGAGTGTGTCTGTCATGCCCCCGTTAGCGCGCTCGCGCGCCCGCTTCTTACGTCTCGCTGACGAGCGCGAGCAGGCTGTCGTGGTCCTCGCGGCAGGCGGGGCAGCCCTCGAGGTGGGCGCGCATCCCGGGGATGCGGTCGTCGGCGTCGGCCCCCGCCAGCTCGAGCTCGACGTACTGGTCGAGCAGGTCGAAGCACTCGTCGCAGCCGATCTCCGGGCCCTTGGGTCCGAGCAGGCTCATCGTGTGTCTCCTTCGATCGCTGCGCGCAGCTTGCGGCGGGCGTCGTGCAACGTCTTGTAGAGCGCGCCGCGGGTGGAGCCGAGCCGCTCCGCCAGCACGTCGATCGGCACCTCGTTGAGGGCGAGCGCGGTGAACACCTCGCGCTGGTGGCGGGTGAGCACGGTGTGCAGCGCTTCGCGGATCGCGCTCAGCACCTCGGCGTCCTCGAGCACTTGCTGGGCCGACGGGCCGGCGTGGGGCACCGCGGGCCAGGCGGCTTCGTCGAGCAGCACCTCGCGGTCGTGCCACGCCCGCCGGCGCGCCTTCACCCCGGCCTCGAGCAGGGCGAACTTGTACGCCCACGTCGTGAACCGGCTCTCGCCGCGGAAGCTGTCGAGCTTGGCGAGGATCGCGACCATCGCGTCACCGGCCGCCTGGGTCGCGAGGTCGTCGATCTCGGCGTGCGGGACGCCGTGCAGCATCCGGCTCCGCCGGCCGAGCTCGAACCGCGCCGCGCGCAGCAGGAGCTCGTGCAGCCGGTCGAGCGCGTCGTCGCGCGTCGCGGGCGGGCCACGCAGGTCGCTGATCCAGTCCTCCTCCGTGATGACGGCCATCGTCACAGGGTCAGCGCCGCCCCGCGGCCGTTTCTTACCCCGCGCCAGGAACGATCTCGTCGACGACCTCATAGATCCCCGCCAGCCGCACCGACTCCTCGAGCGGCGCGATCCGCCGCAGGCGGCGCTCCTCGCCGGCCATCCACTGGGGATCGTCACGCATCTCGTCGATGTCGTCGGCGGTGCCGTCGAAGAACCCGACCGTGATGACCTCGTTGGGGTCGTCCTGGTTCTGGATGTGGTAAGCCCGCACGAGCCGGCCGTGCCATTTGTCAGGCGTCCAGCTCTTGCGGAATTCGTCTTGGGTGCCCGGCTTCAGCCGCCGGGCTGTCAGCAGGCAGAGCATGGCCCGACGCTACTGCGGGCGCTGCGTGTTCTCAAGGCCGGAATCAGGGGGGAAACACCCCGCTCTCCCACCCAGCGCAGTTGACGTTCGCTCGGGTCTAGCCAGCCGGGAGGTCGGCGAAGCGATCGATGTGGCGCAGCAGGAACGGCCCGAGCGTGCGGGCGTAGGCCTGTGTCAGGTGGTCGACGTCCTTGTGCACGAGCACGCCGCCCACCACGGGCAGGCAGCGCCGGCGGTTGCAGAAGTACCGGGTGAGGTCGACGACGCGGGCTCCGCGTGCGCGGAGCCGCTTCGCGGCCGTGACGCCCGCGTCCTGAGGCAGGACGACCCTCCGCGCCACCGCGCACGTGCGGCCCGCCGGCCTGCGCTTGCGCATCGCGCTGCGCACGCAGTCGTGTGTGCGCGTCCTGTCGGTCGGGTTGTCGCGGATGACCACGATCCGCTGCACCGAGGCCGGCAGGCCCTGCCATGCGCGCACGAACCCGTCGACGCGCGTCGCGTACTCCGCGCGGCCGTCGGGGACGACGATCGGCGCCTGCGCGTTGGCCGACAGGAACACCGTGCGCACGGACGGGTGGTCGGCCAGCCATGCGACGACCTGCCGGTTCCACGCCTCGCAGTCCGAGGAGACCGGCTCGCCGGAGTCCGGCCTCGCCAGCGACAGCGGGCAGTGCGGGCGGCCGATCTCGAGCACCCGCCAGCGCTTGCGCTTGGCGACCACGGCAAGGGCGGCCCGCCAGTGCGAGGCGTGGCTGTCGCCGATCATCGCCACCGTCTCCCGCGCATCCTCAGCGCGGACGCCGTACGCGCACTCGTCGAGCACCTCGGTCAGGTGTGCGCGCGTGCACGCCAGGTTCGGCGTGAGCAACGCCTCGTCCGGCGACGGCCGCACGACGAGCCTCAGCCGCGGGTTCTCGCACTTCCGCCGCCAGTCACGCGCGGCGGCGCCGAAGCACTTCGGCGCCGCCGACTGCCGCGCCTCGGCACCGCCGGCCGGGCGCGTCTCGGATGGAGCGGCCGCGATCAGCGCCACCAGCAGGGCGGCCGCCGCGGCGCGTATCAGGCGTCCCGCGGTCAGGTGTTCTGCTGGTAGGTGTAGATGACGCGCTTGGCGCCCTTCTTACAGGTCACGCGCGAGTTGAACTCGGTCGGGATCGAGTTGCGCTTCTCGGAGCAGCTGTAGCCGCGCACGCGCCGGTTGCAGCGGCCCTTGCGGCCGTTCTCGGTCCGGCAGCGGTAGTGCGCGAGCGTCACCCGCTTGCCGGCCTTGCAGCCGACGTGCTTGACCTTCAACGAGGTGAAATAGCCCGCGCCCGGATAGCTGGGCGAGGGGCAGGTGGCCGCCGCAGCGGCGGCAGGGCCTGCGGCGGCTCCGATCGCGACGACGCACCCAGCCGCGATCAAGACGAGTCGAATCTGGCGAATCATCCGGCGATCCTAGTGCGCCGCGATGAAGGGTCAACGTTCGGGTTCGTACACGAAGTCCCGCCCGATCCGCTCCTGCACGTCGTCGGCGAGCAGTTCTGCTCCGGCCTCGTTGAGGTGGATGCCGTCGGCGTCGCGCACGATCGTCTCGGTGCCGTCGACGTCCATCGCGTCGCGATAGCCGTCGGGCGTGAAGGTGCTCACGGCGTCGACCACGCGCACCTGCGCCCGCCACGGCGCGGCAGCCACCGCGATCGCCGCGTTCACGACTCTGGCGATGCGCTGGCGGTCGGGGTCGCGCGGCGCGGGCAGCGTGACCCAGTACACCCGCGCGTCGCCGTCGCGGCGATAGGTGTCGGCCATCTGGCGCGCGCGGGTGGCGTAGAGGGCTGCCCAGTCGGCGCCGCAGCACTCGACATCCTGGCCGTCGGCGGCCGGCATCGGGAAGCCCTCGTTGGCGCCGATGAACACCACGACCGCGTCCGGCCGGTGCCGCCGGACCTGGCTCGCGGCGAGCTGGCCCCAGTCGAGCGTGAAGCTCTTCGAGATGCCGGTCCCGAGGTGCGGGTCGCGGATCACCTCGACACCGCGCGAGGACAACCGGCGTGCGAGCTGCACGTCGAGCGGGGTCGACAGCGAGTCGCCGGTGACGAGCAGCTTGCGCAGCCGCCGCTTCGGCGCCGGCTCCGCGCCGATGTCGGCCGCGTCGAAGGCGGCGGCCGTGACCGGCGGCACGGTGCCGGTCTCCTGCGCGGCGACGTCGAAGCCGTCGGCCGCGGCGAGCTCGTCGTCGGGCGACAGCCACGCCGTCGCATCGTCGGCGACGCCGGCCAGCGGCAGCTGATCCGCGATCCATCCCGCCGGCTCTCCGACGAGCAGCACCAGGTCGCGTCCGATGCCCGGGTTCATCTGCTCACCGGCGCGCCGGATCGACGCGCCCTGGAACAGCACGAGCAGCAGCCCGGCGACCGCTACCGCCACGATCCCGTCACGGGCCCGGAAGCGGCGCAGGCCGTGCTCGTCGAAGCGGTTCATCAGGCCGTCGTCGGTCGGCGGGCTCATGTCAGAAGCGGAAGTAGATGAACGGGGCGACGCCCTGGGAGGACACGGTGGCGGCGACGACGATGACGACCACGGCGAAGGCGAACGAGAGCGGGATCGGCCGGATCCGCTCGAGCCGGAACTGGAACCGCTCGACCGGACGCGACGGCAGCAGCTGGAGCCCGATCACGACGACGACCGCCAGCACGATCGGCGCGGTCCACAGGCCGGCCTCGCCGGGCACCGTCAGCCGTGACAGGAAGACACCGGCCACGTGCAGGCTCTCGGACCGGAACAGGATCCAGCCGAAGACGACGAGGTGGAAGGTCACGAACCACCGCACCCACGCGGGCGTCGAGAACCGGCCTCCGAGCGCGTGCTCGGCGACCAGGCCGAGGCCGTGCAATGTGCCCCACGCCACGAATGTCCACGCCGCTCCGTGCCACAGCCCACCCAACACCATCGTGATCATCAGATTGCGGTACGTGAACAGCCGACCGCCGCGGCTGCCGCCGAGCGGAATGTAGAGGAAGTCCCGCAGGAACCGCGACAGCGTCATGTGCCAGCGGCGCCAGAAGTCGCGGAAGCCGGTCGCGCGGTACGGGCTGCGGAAGTTCTGCGGGAAAACGTAGCCCATCAGCAGCGCCAGGCCGATCGCGATGTCGGTGTAGCCCGAGAAGTCGCAGTAGATCTGGGCGGTGTACGCATAGGCCGCCAGCAGCACGTCCGGGGCGTCGTACAGCTGCGGCACGGCGAACACCGGATCGACGATCTCGCGCGCGAGGTAGTCGGCGATCATCACCTTCTTCACGAGGCCGAGCGCGATCAGCACGAGCCCCGATCCGACCGCGACCCGCGTCGGATCCCGCGGCGTCGCCAGCTGCGGCAGGAACTCGCTCGCCCGCACGATCGGCCCGGCGACCAGGTGCGGGAAGAAGCTGAGGTAGACCGCGACGTCGAGCAGGCTCGACGGCTTCACCTGTTCGCGCTTGACGTCGACGACGTACGAGATGGCCTGGAACGTGAAGAAGCTGATGCCGACCGGCAGCGCGATCGTGAGCAGCGGAAGCGGGAGGTCGAGGCCGACCGTCCCGAGCGCCTGCGCGGTGCTGTCGACGAAGAACCCGTAGTACTTGAAGACGGCCAGGACCGCGAGGTCGAGCGTCACCGTCGCGGTCACGATCCGGCGCCGGCGCCGCTCGTCGGTGGTGCGCGCGATCAACCGCGCGCCGATGTGGTTGCCGACCGTCACCCCGCCCAGCAGCAGGCAGAACCGCCAGTTCGCCGACGCGTAGAACGCGTAGCTCGCGGCGACGATGAAGCATTTCCACAGGTGTTGGCGCCCCATCAGCGCCCACGAGAGGGCCAGCACGGGCGGGAAGAACAGCGCGAACTGGACCGTCGGGAAGAGCACGCGGAATACGCCCGGCAGGATTCGAACCTGCGACCTCTCGCTCCGGAGGCGAGCGCTCTATCCACTGAGCTACGGGCGCCTGGCCGAGGAGCTTAGCCCGGATCGCCGGCTGATTCCGCGTGCGCCGCGGCGGCCCGCGCGAACGTCAACTGCGCTGGGTGGAAGGCGAGACCCTCGACGCGGCCCGAGGGGTCCGTGTCGACCGTACGCGCCTGGCGCTTTATCCGCGATATGCGCGGCAAAGGCGCCACGCACCTCTCCGCCCGGTCCAATTCCGCGGGTTCCCCTACCCAGCGGGGTTGACGGTCGCCCGCAGGACGCCGCGTGCGGAATCGGCCGCTAGGTACCGTGCGCGTGTGAGCACGATCGCCTTCTTCCCGGAGAGCGCGTACGGGCCGACGAACAACTGCGTCGGGATCGGCGATGTGCTGCGCCGGCGCGGCCACCGGGTGGTGTTCATCGCCGAGGAGTCGTTCGCCGGCGCGCTCGAGGCGCAGGGGTTCGAGGAGCGCCTGATGCGGCTCACGCCGCCGCCGGAGACCGAGGAGGAGCCGGGCCAGTTCTGGAAGGACTTCATCCGCGAGACCGCGCCCGTGTTCCGCAAGCCGACGATCGAGCAGCTCGGCGAGTTCATCGCGCCGACCTTCCAGGCGCTCGTCGACGGCGCGAAGTACGTCGACGACCGGTTGCACGAGATCATCGACGACGTCCGCCCGGACGTGATCGTCGAGGACAACGTCGTCAGCTTCCCGGCGCTGCCCGCCTCGGGCGTCCCGTGGGTGCGGATCGTCTCCTGCAACCCGGCCGAGCTCGAGGACCCCGACGTCGCGCCGACGTTCTCGGGCTACCCGACCGACGACCGGCGCGACTGGGCCGAGTACCGCGAGGAGCAGCGGCGCACGCACCGCGACCTGCACGCCGACTTCGACGCCTTCTGCCGCGAGCGCGGCGCCCCCGGACTGCCCGAGCTCGAGCTCGTGCACACGAGCCCGCACCTGAACCTCTACCTGTATCCCGACGAGGTCGACTACGCGCGCGCCGAGCCGCTCGGCGCGGCCTGGCACAACCTCCAGGCGAGCGTGCGCGAGACCGACGCGGCGTGGGAGCCGCCGGACGGCGACGGCCGGCTCATCTACCTGAGCCTCGGCTCGCTCGGGTCCGGCGACGTCGAGCTGATGCGAACGCTGATCGGCTCGCTCGCCGGCACGCGCTACCGCGTGGTCGTCTCCAAGGGCCCGCAGCACGACCAGCTCGACCTGCCGGAGAACATGGTGGGGGAGGAGTTCCTGCCGCAGGTCTCGGTGCTGCCGCAGGTCGACCTCGTGATCACGCACGGCGGCAACAACACCGTCACCGAGTCACTGCGCTTCGGCCGCCCGATGGTCGTGCTCCCGCTCTTCTGGGACCAGTACGACAATGCGCAGCGGATGCACGAGACCGGCTTCGGCATCCGGCTGGACACCTACCACCACGCGCCCGAGCAACTCGCGCAGGCGATCGAGCGCCTGCTCGCCGACGCCCCACTCCACGAGCGTCTGGCCGCCGTCTCCGCCCGCCTCGCCGCGACCCCCGGCACCGTCACGGCCGCCGGCCTGATCGAGCGGCTCGCCGCCGATGCGCCTCGCGATCATCAGTGACACCCACATGCCGCGCGGCGCCCGCGCGATCCCGCCGGCGTGCCTGGAGCGCCTGCGCGACGCCGACGCGATCCTGCACGCAGGCGACCTGATCGAGGCGTCCGTGCTCGCGGATCTCCAAGCGCTCGGCCCGCCGGTCCACGCCGTGCGCGGCAACGTCGATTCGGCGGTGCTGCAGGCGCGCCTCCCGGCCACCCGGATCGTCGAGGCCGCCGGAGCGCGGATCGCGATCGTCCACGACGGCGGCCGTGCGGACGGCCGCCTCGCGCACCTGCGCGCCCGGTTCCCGCACGCCGACGCGGTCGTCTTCGGCCACTCGCATATGCCGCTGCTCGAGGAGCGGGACGGCTTCGCGATCTTCAACCCGGGGTCGCCGACCGAGCGGCGCCGCGCGCCGCACCACACGATGGGCATCGCGACCGTGCATCACGCTCGAATCACATTCGAGCTGCTTGAACTCGATTAGGCTCGCCGCATCCGCAAGCGATGAGGGGGATGAGGTCATGCGCAGGAGCTGGATCCGGCTGTTCGTGGCGGTCGCGGCGCTCGCCGTGCTGGCACCACCCGCGGCGGCGAGGCATCAGAAGGACGACCCGCTGGTGATCGGGCACCGCGGCGCTGCCGGTTACCTCCCCGACCACACGCTGGAGGGCTACGCGCTCGCGATCAAGCTCGGCGCCGACTACGTCGAGCCCGACCTCGTGTCGACCAAGGACGGCGTCCTGATCGCCCGCCACGAGCCGAACATCACCACGACCACCGATGTCGGGAGCCGTCCGGAGTTCGCGAGCCGCGAGCGCAGCGCGGTCGTCGACGGCGTGACGGAGACGGGCTGGTTCGCGTCCGACTTCACGCTCGCCGAGATCAAGCGCCTGCGCGCCGTCCAGCCGCTCGCCGAGCGCTCGCAGCGCTACAACGGCAAGTTCAAGATCCCGACGCTCGACGAGGTGATCGCGCTCGTCAAGCGCGAGTCCAAGCGCGCGGGCCGCACGATCGGGATCTACCCGGAGACCAAGCACCCGACCTACCACGAGCGGCTCGGCCTGCCACTCGAGGGCAAGCTGGTCGCCGCGCTCAAGCGCGCCGACCTCAACCGCAAGCACGCCAAGGTGTTCATCCAGTCGTTCGAGCAGTTCAACCTGCGCAAGCTCGACAAGATGACGCCGGTGCCGCTCGTCCAGCTCGTCGACGCCTACGACGTCAAGCCCGACGGCTCGCTCGAGTACATCGCGCCGTTCGACCGCCCGTACGACTGGACGGTCTCCGGCGACCCGCGGCTGCTGGCGCGCACGTTCGGCTTCTTCGCGACCGACGCCGGCCTGGCGGAGATCGCCAGGTACGCCGACGGGATCGGCCCGTGGAAGGTCTACATCAACAGCTCCGCGGCGGTCGACCTCGACGGCGACGGCACCGTCGGTGACGAGAACGGCGACGGCGCGGTCAACGACGCCGACCGCAAGCTGCTGCCGCCGACCAGCCTGATCCGCCGCGCGCACGCCCGCGGGCTCGTGGTGCACACGTGGACGTTCCGCAACGAGCCGCGGCGGCTCGTGTCCGACTATCGGGGCATCCCGGTGGAGGAGTACCTGCACTTCTACGAGCTCGGCGTCGACGGCGTGTTCTCGGACTTCCCGGACACGGCGGTCACCGCACGCGAGCTGTTCCGGCTCTCGAACTAGGACCAACACGGCTGCGGGGCCCCGTCGTTGTTCGGCGGGACCCCGCGCCGGTGCGGGTGAGCGGCGGCGACCTGCCGCTCACCACAGCCTCGTCCGCTTGCTGCATCACAGCCGAGGCGGCGCCCGCTGGCAAGCCGGTGGCCGTTGAATTCCCTCAACGACTACTAACCTCGGCATCTCCCTGTGGACCTCTCCCTGTTCTTCGCCGGCACTGCCGGCTCCGTGCCGACCGCCCGGCGCGGGCTGCCCGCCCTGCTCCTGCGCGCCGGTGGCCATCGCGTGCTGTTCGATTGTGGCGAGGGCACGCAGCAGCAGCTGCTGCGCTCGGTCGGGCTGCCGGAGCTCGACTGCGTGTTCGTGACGCACTTCCACCTCGACCACTGGCTCGGGCTGCTCGGCATGCTGAAGACGTTCGACCTGCGCGCGCGCGAGCGGCCGTTGACGATCTACGGCCCGCCCGGGCTGCACCAGCTGTTCGCGCTCCAGCGGCCGATCATCGGCCGCACCGGCTACCCGCTCGAGCTGACCGAGCTCGAGCCGCACGAGGAGGTCCGCTTCGGCTCCTTCGTGATCACGTCGTTCGCCGTCAAGCACCGCGTCGAGGCGTACGGCTACGCGTTCGTCGAGGACGACCGTCCCGGCCGCTTCGACGTCGAGACCGCCCGCCGGCTCGGCGTCCGCGAGGGGCCCGACTTCGGACGGCTGCAGCGCGGCGAGACGGTCAACGGCGTGACGCCCGAGCAGGTGATGGGAGAGACGCGCTCAGGCCGGAAGATCGTGATCTCGGGCGACACGGCGCCGTGCCAGGCCGTCGAGGTGTTCGCGCACGGCGCCGACGTGCTCGTGCACGAGGCGACGTTCACGGAGGCCGAGCGCGGTCGCGCGCGCGAGACGCTCCACTCGACCGCCAAGCAGGCGGCGGAGACGGCGCGCGACGCCGGCGTCCGGCTGCTGGCGCTCACCCACCTCTCGACGCGCTATTTCCCGCGCGAGATCCGCGACGAGGCGCGCGCGGTGTTCCCCGCCACGGTCGTCCCGCGCGACTTCGACGAGATCGCCGTCCCGCTCCCCGAGCGCGGGGAGCCGACGCTGGTCAAGCCCGAGCCCGAGCCCGAACCGGCCGGCGCGCCGGCGCCGTGATCCGCGCGGGCCGGCGCGTCCGCGCGCGCTGCTAACTTCTCGCGAGTCCCTTAACCCGGTCCCGCGAGGCCAGGAAGGAACGTACGGATGAACCACGCCAAGGTCGTCCTGGACGAGGACGACATCCGCCGGACGCTCGTCCGCATCGCGCACGAGATCGTCGAGAAGAACGCCGGCGAGGCCGTGGCGCTCGTCGGCATCCATCGCCGCGGCGCCCACCTCGCGACCCGCCTGCACCGGCTGGTCTGCGATCTGCTCGACGCCGAGATCCCGCTCGGCGACATCGACATCGCGTTCTACCGCGACGACGTCACCACCCGGCCGATCGACCCCGCGGTGCACGCGTCGCACCTGCCCTTCCCGCTGGAGGACTGCACGGTCGTGCTCGTCGACGACGTCCTCTACACCGGCCGCACCGCACGCGCCGGGATCGATGCGCTGTTCGACTACGGGCGCCCCGCGCGGGTGCAGCTCGCCGTGCTCGCCGACCGCGGCCACCGCGAGCTGCCGATCCGCCCCGACTACGTCGGCAAGAACCTTCCCACTTCCCGCTCCGAGCGGGTGAACGTCCGGGTGACCGAGCTCGACGGCATGGACGAGGTCGCCATCGTCACGCTCCAGGAGGCGCTGGCATGAGACATCTGCTGTCGATCGAGGACCTCGACCGCCTGGCGATCGAGCGCATCCTGGACCGCGCGAAGTCGTTCACCGAGGTCTCCGAGCGCGAGATCAAGAAGGTGCCGGCACTGCGTGGCCGGCGCGTGCTGAACCTCTTCTACGAAGCCTCCACGCGCACGCGCTCGAGCTTCGAGCTGGCCGCCAAGGCGCTCAGCGCCGACGTCGTCAACTTCGCCGCCGGCGGCTCGTCGGTCGAGAAGGGCGAGTCGCTCAAGGACACCGTGCAGACGCTCTCGGCGTACCGGCCGGACGTGATCGTGATCCGCACGCCGCACGTCGGCGCCGCCCACCTGGTCGCCGGCTGGACCGACGCCGGCGTCGTCAACGCGGGCGACGGCAAGCACGAGCACCCGACGCAGGCGCTGCTGGACGTGTACGCCCTGCGCGACCGCATCGGCACGCTCGACGGCGCGAACATCTGGATCGTCGGCGACGTCCTCCACTCGCGCGTGGCGCGCTCGAACATCCACGCGTTCAACCGGATGGGCGCGACGGTGACCGTCTGCGGGCCGCCGACGCTGATCCCGCGCGACGTCGAGTCGCTCGGCTGCGCGGTCGAGTACTCGCTGGACCGGCTCGGCGAGGCCGACGTGGTGTACGCCCTGCGAATGCAGCGCGAGCGGATGGGCGACTCGTTCGTGCCGTCGCTGCGCGAGTACGCAGCGCGCTACCAGATCGACGGGCGACGGCTCGGCCCGCGGCAGGTGCTGATGCACCCCGGCCCGGTGAACCGCGGCGTCGAGCTGGCGGCCGAGGTGATCGACTCGCCGCAGGCGATCATCGGCCAGCAGGTCGCGGCCGGCGTGGTCGTGCGGATGGCCGTGCTGTACGAGCTGCTCGCCGGGCGCGGAGCGCCACGGGGAGAAGCGATCGTGTCCGCCCCGGCCCCGCAGCTGGCGTGATGTTGGACTCGCGACCCACCCCGCGCGCCGACCTGCTCGTCCGCGGCGCCCACGTGCTCGACCCGCGCGCCGGCATCGACGCACCGCACGACGTGCTCGTGCGCGGCGGCGAGATCGCGGCGCTGGGAGCGCCCGGCTCGCTCGAGGCGCCGGACGGCGTCGAGGCGATCGACGGCGAGGGACGGCACCTGTTCCCCGGTTTCGTCGACCCGCACGTGCACCTGCGCACGCCCGGGCAGGAGCACAAGGAGGACCTCGACACCGGCACCCGCGCCGCCGCGGCGGGCGGGTACGTCGCCGTCGTGGCGATGCCGAACACCGACCCGACGATCGATTCCGCGCCGGTCCTGCTGTCGCTGCGCGACCAGGCGCGCCGCGAGGCGCGTGTGCCGGTCGGCTTCCTCGCGAGCGTCACCACCGGCCTCGCCGGCGAGGCGCTGACCGAGATGGCGGAGCTGCGCGACGCGGGCGCGCTCGGCTTCACCGACGACGGCAAGCCGGTGCACCGCGCGGGCATCCTGCGCAAGGCGCTGCAGTACCAGCGGCTCGCGGGCGGCGTGCTGTGCCTGCACGAGGAGGACCCGACGCTGTCGGGCCGCGGCGTGATGCACGAGGGCAGCGTGTCGGCGCGGCTCGGGCTCGCCGGCATCCCGTCGGTCTCCGAGTCCACGCTGATCGCGCGCGACGCAGCGCTCGCCCGCTACGAGGACGGCCGGATCCACATCCAGCATCTGAGCGCGCGCGAGTCGGTCGAGGCGGTCGCCTCCGCCAAGGCGAGCGGCGTGCAGATCACCGCCGAGGCCTCGCCGCACCACCTCACGCTGACCGATCGCGAGCTGCTCGCGAACCTCGACACGCGGCTCAAGATGAACCCGCCGCTGCGCACCGAGGCCGACCGCCAGGCGCTCGTCGACGGCCTGCGCGACGGGACGATCGACTGCATCGCCACCGACCACGCGCCGCACGCCCGCGAGGACAAGGAGGTGCCGTTCGAGGAGGCGGCGATGGGCACGACCGGGCTCGAGACCGCGTTCGCCGCGCTATACACCGAGCTGGTGCTGCCCGCGGTCGTGACGCTGCCGCTGCTCGTGGAGCGGCTGTCCAGCGGTGCGGCGCTGCTCGGCCTGCCGCTGCCCTCGGTGCAGGTCGGCCGCGCGGCCGACTTCTGCCTCGTCGACCTCGACGCGGAGTGGGATATCGGCGAGCACGGCTACGAGAGCCGGTCGCAGAACTGCTGCTTCGCCGGCCGCACCCTGCGCGGGCGCGTGCTCGTCACGGTCGCGGCGGGCGGCGTCGCGTACCGGGAGCGGGCGTTCGCGGTGGTCGGCGCGTGACGGCGTTCGTTCTCCTGGAGGACGGCGAGCGGTTCGACGGCGTCGCCGTCGGCGCGGCTGGCCACGTCACCGGCGAGGTGGTGTTCACGACCGGCATGTCGGGCTACCAGGAGTCGATGACCGACCCGAGCTTCGCGCGTCAGCTGATCACCTTCACGACGGCGCACGTCGGCAACTACGGCGTCAGCGCCAGGGCCTGGGAGTCCGACCGGATCCACGCGGCCGGGGCGATCATGCGCGAGGCGACCAACACCAGCGACGCCCCGGCGGCGGAGCAGGGCTGGCTCGACTGGCTGGCCGAGGAGGGCGTGCCGGGGATCACCGAGGTCGACACCCGGGCGCTGGTCCGTCACATCCGGTCGGCCGGCGCGATGCGGGGCGGCATCTTCCCGGCGAGCATGGACGCCGGCGAGGCGATGGACCGCGTCCGCGCCGAGCCGTCGATGATCGGGCGCGACCTCGCGCGCGAGGTGACGATCGATGCGCCGCGCATCTACGGCGAGGGCGACGGGCTGCGGATCGTCGCGCTCGACACCGGGATCAAGCATTCGATCATCGACAACTTCGTCGCCCGCGGGGTGCAGCTGGAGCTGTACCCGTGCACGACACCGGCCGGCGAGCTGCTGGCGAGCGACCCGGACGGCTTCTTCCTGGTGCCGGGGCCGGGCGATCCGGCGGCGCTCGACTACCTCGTCGAGACGATCCGCTCGCTGCTCGTGCGCAAGCCCGTGTTCGGGATCTGCCTCGGCCACCAGCTGCTCTCGCGCGCCGCCGGGCTGGAGACGTTCAAGCTCCCGTTCGGCCACCGCGGCGCCAACCACCCGGTCAAGGACCTCGCCACCGGCCGGATCGCGATCACGTCACAGAACCACGGCTTCGCGGTCGCGGGCACGCCGGGCACCCGCATCGAGTCCGACCTCGGCGCCGCCGAGCTCACGCACGTGAACCTCTACGACGGCACCGTCGAGGGCTTCCGGCTGCTCGACGTGCCGGCCGCGTGCGTCCAGTACCACCCGGAGGCGGGGCCGGGGCCGAACGACTCGCTCGGCCTGTTCGACGACTTCGTGGGGGAGTTCGCCGGTGCCGCGTAGGGACGACCTCCAAAGATCCTCGTGCTCGGCTCCGGCCCGATCGTGATCGGCCAGGCGGCGGAGTTCGACTACTCCGGCGCGCAGGCCTGCAAGGTGCTGCTGGAGGAGGGCTACGAGGTCGTGCTCGTGAACTCCAACCCGGCGACGATCATGACCGACCCGGAGTTCGCGACCGCGACCTACGTGGAGCCGCTGCTGCCCGGCCCGGTCACGCAGGTGATCGAGCGCGAGCGGCCGGACGCGCTGCTGCCGACGCTCGGCGGCCAGACCGCGCTCAACCTCGCCAAGACGCTGCACGAGGACGGCACGCTGGAGCACTACGGCGTCGAGCTGATCGGCGCGACGTACGACGCGATCTGTCGCGCCGAGGACCGCGAGCTGTTCGACGCAGACGATGCGCGCGGCCGGCCTGCGGACCGCGCGAAACACGATCGCCACGAGCCTCACCGAGGCGCGCGCCGCGCTCGACGCGTTCGGGCTGCCGCTGATCATCCGGCCGGCGTTCACGCTCGGCGGCCGCGGCGGCGGGATCGCCCGCACCGAGGAGGACTTCGCGCGGATCGTCGCGGGCGGCCTGGCCGCGTCACCGATCGGCCAGGTGCTGATCGACGAGTCGGTGATCGGCTGGGGCGAGTTCGAGCTCGAGGTGATGCGCGACGGGGCGGACAACGTCGTGATCGTCTGCTCGATCGAGAACGTCGACCCGATGGGCGTCCACACCGGCGACTCGGTGACCGTCGCGCCGCAGCAGACGCTCACCGACCGCCAGTACCAGCTGCTGCGCGACCAGGCGATCGCCGTGATCCGCGCGGTCGGCGTCGAGACCGGCGGGTCGAACGTGCAGTTCGCGGTCAACCCCGCCACCGACGAGGTGGTGGTGATCGAGATGAACCCGCGCGTGTCGCGCTCGTCGGCGCTGGCCTCGAAGGCGACCGGCTTCCCGATCGCCAAGATCGCGGCGCGGCTGGCGGTCGGCTACCGGCTCGACGAGATCCCCAACGACATCACGCGCGCACGCCGGCCTCGTTCGAGCCGGTCGCTCGACTACGCGGTCGTCAAGTGGCCGCGGTTCGCGTTCGAGAAGTTCCCCGGCGTCGACTCCGACCTGTCGACGCACATGAAGTCGGTCGGCGAGGCGATGGCGATCGGGCGCACGTTCCGGCAGGCGTTCGCGAAGGCGATGCGCTCGCGCGAGCTGCGACGCCGAGGCCGATCTCTCCGGCGACCTGCTCGCGCGGATCGAGCGGCCGTCCGCCGACCGGTACGACCTGATCCTCGAGCTGCTCGCGCGTGGCGTCGCGGTCGAAGAGATCCGCGCCCGAACCGGGATCGACCTGTGGTTCCTGCGCCAGCTCGCGTCGCTCGGCGACGCCTTCGACGGCGAGCGCACCTACCGCGCGGTCGACACCTGCGCGGCCGAGTTCGCGGCCGAGACGCCGTACTTCTACTCGGCCTGGGAGCGGCCGCCGGTGCGCACGGAGATCGTCCGCGGCGACCGGCCGAGCGTGATGATCCTCGGCTCGGGCCCGAACCGGATCGGGCAGGGGATCGAGTTCGACTACTGCTGCGTGCACGCGGCGATGACCGTGCGCGAGTCCGGCCGCGACGCCGTGATGGTCAACTGCAACCCCGAGACCGTCTCGACCGACTACGACACGTCTGACCGGCTGTACTTCGAGCCGCTGACGCTCGAGGACGTGCTGGCGATCGTCGAGGTCGAGCAGCCCGAAGGCGTGATCGTGCAGTTCGGGGGCCAGACCCCGCTCAAGCTCGCCGCCGGGCTGGAGGCGGCGGGCGTGCCGCTGCTCGGCACCCAGCCGGAGGCGATCGACCTGGCCGAGGACCGCGGCCGGTTCGGCGCGCCTGCTGCGCGAGCTGGGCCTGAGCGCTCCGCCGTACGCCACCGCGCACTCGGCCGAGGAGGCGCTGGCCGCGGCGCCGGGCATCGGCTGGCCGGTGCTGGTGCGGCCGAGCTACGTGCTCGGCGGGCGGGCGATGGAGATCGTCTACGACCTCGACGGCCTGCGCGACTACCTGCGCCGCGCGAACGGCAACGGCCGCGAGTTCTTCCTCGACCGCTTCCTGGAGAACGCGATCGAGGTCGACGTCGACGCGATCTGCGACGGCGAGGACGTGTGGATCGGCGGGATCATGCAGCACGTCGAGGAGGCCGGCATCCACTCCGGCGACTCGGCGTGCGTGCTGCCGCCGCACTCGCTCGGCGCGCGAGATGCTGGGGGAGATCCGCGAGGCGACGCGCCGGATCGCGCTGGCGCTCGGCACGGTCGGGCTGATCAACGTGCAGTACGGCGTGCTCGGCGACGACCTGTACGTGATCGAGGCCAACCCGCGCGCCTCGCGCACGGTCCCGTTCGTCTCCAAGGCGACCGGGCTGCCGCTGGCCAAGCTCGCCTGCCGCGTGATGCTCGGCGAGCGGCTGTCGGCGCTCGGCGCTGCCCGACGACCCGGGCGGCGACCATGTCTCGGTCAAGGAGGCGGTGCTGCCGTTCGACCGCTTCGCCGGCGCCGACGCGCTGCTCGGCCCGGAGATGCGCTCGACCGGCGAGGTGATGGGCGTGGCCGCCGACTTCCCGGCCGCCTTCGCCAAGGCGCAGGCCGCCGCCGGCGCGCGGCTGCCGGCGTCGCGGCACGGTGTTCCTGACGGTCACGGACACCGACAAGTCGGCCGTGATGGGGATCGCCGCGCAGCTGCACGACCTCGGCTTCCGGATCGTCGCCACGCGCGGCACGGCCGCGTCGATCTCGCGGCATGGGGATCCCGGTCGAGCGGCTGAACAAGGTCGGCGAGGGCTCGCCGCACGTCGTCGACTGGATCGACAGCGGCGAGGTGGACCTCGTGGTCAACACGCCCGACCGGCACCGCCGCCCGCGCCGACGGCTACGAGATCCGCCGCGCGGCGGTGGCGCGCGGCATCCCGTGCATCACCACGATCGCCGGCGGGATGGCGGCCACGCGGGCGATCTCCGCGGCCCGCCCCGGCGAGCCCGAGGTCGTGTCGCTCCAGGACCTGCACGCGGGCCGAACGGAACACCACGATTGAGAGGAGTGCGGGCTTGAGGGTGGCTCGGTCGACGACGGCTGAACACTCGCGCCGTTCGGTCGCGGCCGCAGCGAGCTGGTCGGGCGGCCGGACCACGGCGCCGTACATGGTGCTCACCGCCGCACGACCGAAGGCCCGCCGCCCGACCCCGGCCAGTTCTACATGCTCGCGGCGGCCGAGCGCTGGGGCGGCGGCGAGGACGAGCGGCCGTTCCTGCCGCGCGCGTTCAGCGTCATGCGCGCCCACGAGGACGGCACGCTCGACTTCCTGCTCGAGGACGTCGGGCCGGGCACCCGCCGGCTGTGCGAGCTCGACGCGAGGCGACGAGCTCAGCTGCTCGGCCCGCTCGGCCGCGGCTTCGCCCCCCCCCGCGACGGGCGGGGCCGATCCTCGTCGGCGGCGGCGTCGGGATCGCGCCGCTGGCGATCTGGGGCGACGCGCTCGGGCGGCGCGGCGCACGCTGCTCGGCTTCCGCGACGCCGCCCACGCCGAGGGCGCCGCGCTGATCCCGGGGGCGCGGGTCGCCACCGACGACGGCTCGGCGGGCCACCACGGCCTGGTCACCGAGCTGCTCAGGCCGAGCTCGGCTGCGATCCCGCGCCGAGGTCTACGCCTGCGGCCCGCCGCCGATGCTCGACGCGGTCGCCGCGATCTGCAACGCGCGCGGCGTCCCGGCCAGCTCGCGATGGAGTCGGGCATGGCCTGCGGCTACGGCGCCTGCTTCGGCTGCGTCGTCCCGACCCGCCGCGGCTACGTCCGCCTGTGCGTCGACGGCCCGGTGATCGAGGTGGACGAGCTGTGATCGAGTTCTGCGGCATCCCACTCGAGCACCGGATCGTCAACGGCTCCGGCACGTTCGACGCGATCGCCGCCCACCGCGCGTTCGGCGATGCGCTGTACGAGCGGTTCCCGTTCGCCGCGTTCGTCTCCAAGACCGTCACGCTCGCCCCGCGCCAGGGCAACCCGCCGCCGCGCCTGTGGGAGCAGCCCGGCGGGCATGATCAACTCGATCGGGCTGCCGAACAAGGGGCTCGAGGGATACCTGCGTGAGGACCTCCCCGCGGCTCGCCGAAGCCCTCGGTTCCGCTGATCGTGAACGTGATGGGCTCGACGAGCGAGGACGTCGGGGCGGCTCGTCGCCGCCTTCGCCGAGCGCGACGAGGTCGCCGCGCTCGAGCTCAACGTGCTCCTGCCCGAACGTGAAGACCGGGCTGGTCATGGGCGCCGACCC
>CAWDYI010000008.1:0-333587 GCA_963806395.1 uncultured Solirubrobacteraceae bacterium
CCACGACGAGGTTCTCGCCGGTGATGAAGGATGCCTCCTGGGAGGCCAGGAAGCAGACCGCGGCGGCGACCTCGTCGGGGCGGCCCAGCCGAGCGGCGGGCGCACCCGCGGCAGACCGCCGGAGCTCTTCGTCGCTTGCTCCGTCCCACGATGGCGTCAGGATCATGCCCGGCAGGACTGCGTTCACCCGCACGCGCGGGCCGTACTCCGCAGCGAGCTCCCGCGTGAGGGCGGAGATCGCGCCCTTCGCCGCGTCGTAGGCCGAATGACCAGGGAACCCGGCGACCGCGTGGATCGACGACGTGTTGACGATCGCTCCCTCCGTCTCCAGCAGGGCGGGCATGCACGCCTTGACGGACAGGAAGATCGACTTCAGGGAGACGGCGAGCTGGCGATCCCAGCTCTCCTCCGAGAGCTCGTGCGTCCAGCCTCGCTCGACCATGGCCGCGTTGTTGTGCACGACGTCGAGCCGCCCGAACCGCGTCAACGTCGCCTCCAGGAGGCCATGCCAGTCCGAGAGGCGTGAGACGTCGCAACGACAGGAGAGCGCGTCACCGCCGCCTTCCCTGATCGTGGTCGCGACCCCTTCGCCACGGTCCTCCTGGATGTCGGCGATGACGACCGCTCCGCCCTCTCGTGCGAAGCGCGCCGCCGTCGCGGCGCCGATCCCGCTCGCGCCGCCCGTGACGATGGCCACCCGTCCGGCGAATCGCATCGGCGCGACCTCGTCCACTACGTCGTGAGCGTGGCGCGGATGAGGGACTCGACCTGATCGAGGTGGCTGCGCATCGACTCCCGCGCCGCCTCAGGATCGCGCTTTCGGAGCGCGTCGTAGATCCGTCGATGACCGGCGCACGACACGGCGGCGCCGTCCGCCGGCCAGTACGAGAGCTCACGGCTCTCGCGCAACGAGTCCGCGAGGCCTTGGACGACCATGGTCAGCGCATGGTTGTGCGCCGCGGCCGCGATCGCGACGTGGAAGGCGACGTCGTACTCCACCACGCGCTCGCCGCGCTCGATCCCCTCCTCCATGAGTCGGAGCCACTGCTCGAGCTCGGCGAGGTCCCGGGGGGTCGCACGCTCTGCCGCCCTCGCGGCGACCTCGGGCTCGAGCATGCGCCGCACCTCGAGGGGATCGGTGATGAGCTCACGCTCGGATGACGCGGGTGTGTGCTCGGCCAGCAGCCGCACCTTGGCGCGGCTGCAATCCCCGTACTTCGCCTTCCCGCGCGTTGTCACGACGCCCGACTGGACGAGCGCGGCGAGCGCCTCGCGCAGTGACGCCCGGCTGACCGCGAGCTGCTCGGCGAGAACGCGCTCCGTAGGAAGGCGAACCTCCGCGGCCGCTTGTTCGCTCATGAGCTCCAGCAGCTGGACGACGATCGCCTGGACGAGGCTGCGATGGCGGGTCGGACGAACCGCAAGCGTCTGATCGCTGCTCAAATCGCCTCTTCCTCGGCTGGGATTCGCAGGATTGACATGCCCGACACGGCTGGCGTATGGTAGCGGCCTGATTGTCAGACCAAAAGCGATCGATGGATGAGAGCGGTCGTGGCTGGCACCTCGGGGCGAGTGGCCCGAGTTCGTCCCAAGGCGTACCTCATGCCTCGCCTCTAGGAGAAGAGATGGATATGGGTAGTCAGCTCGATCGGTTCACCCATCCCGTCGATCGCCGCACGTTCCTTCGGGGCGTGGGCGCGGCGGGCGTCACGCTGAGCCTCCCGTGGACGCTCGCGGCATGCGGGGGAGGAGGCGCCGAGAAGGGCAGTGGCGGAATCGACATGCTCACCTGGGCGCATCCCGCGGCGCCGCCCAACCTCGACTACGTCCACACGCTCGACTTCACGACCCCGAGCGTGCTGTCGAACTCGCTCGAGGGACTGCTCGCGTTCGATCCGGACGGCACGCTGCAGCCGAGCCTCGCGGAGTCCTGGTCCCAGCCGGACCCGCTGACCTACGTCTACAAGCTCCGGCCGGACGTCACGTTCTGGAACGGAGATCCGCTCACGGCGGACGACGTCGTCTTCTCGCTCAACCAGCACATCGACCCGGACGTCGGCTCCCAGTGGAGCTTCTACTACACGTCGGTCGACCGCATCGAGGCGAGCGGGGAAGACGAGGTCACGGTGCACATGAAGTCGCCCGACGCGTTCTTCCAGTACATCCCCGCCCACGGCGCGGCGCGGGTCGTCCAGAAGAAGTTCGCCGAGCAGCACGGGAAGGACATCGGGCTGCCGAACGTCCTGACCATGGGTACAGGGCCGTACAAGGTCACGGAGTACGTGGCGGGTGAGAGCGTCGCGATGGTGCGCAACGAGACGTACTGGGGCGAGGCGCCGGCGATCAAGGAGGTCGCGCACCGGTTCATCACGGACGACGAGACGCGGCTCCTCGCCATGCGCTCCGGCGACATCAACGGCGCGTTCTACGTGCCCGCGCAGGTCGCCGACAAGTGGGACGACCTGGACAACGCGAACATCGTCTCGCAGCCCTCGCTCTGGAGCGTGTTCTACGAGCTCGACGTCGCGAACGGCCCGACCAGCGACATCGCCGTGCGGCGCGCCATCTCCCACGCGACCGATCGCGAAGGCCTCGTCAGCTCGGTGCTGAAGGGGCACGGGCGTGCGGCCACGAGCATCGTCGCGCCCGAGCAGTGGGGTGCGCTGCTCGATCGGGAGCAGGTGGACGCGCTCTACGAGACGTTCCCGCAGTACGAGTTCGATCTCGACAAGGCCGAGTTCGAGCTGAAGAACTCGAAGTTCCCCAAGTTCTCTCTGACGTCGACGTATCCGAGCTCGTTCCAGAGCCTGGGCAAGGCACTCCTGAGCCTGGCCGAGAACCTGCGGCCGTTCGGCGTCGAGATCGAGGTGAAGGAGGTCACCCAGGAGCAGTTCTTCGCCGACATCCTCGCCCACAAGACCGGCCTCCACATCAACCTGTGGTTCCCCGACTACCCGGATCCGGCTGACTACCCGAACGTGTGCATGCACAGCAAGTACGCGGTCAAGGGCGGCTACAACATGGCGAACTACAAGAACAAGACGGTCGACGATCTGCTCGACCGCCAGATCGCGTCGCTCGATCCGGACGAGCGGGCCGACCTGACCGGGAAGATCCTCCTCAACGCGGCGCGAGATCTCCCTTACGTCCCGATCTGGTGGGAGGAGACCGTCATGGGCATCGGGGCGGACTACGACTACGAGCAGTTCAACGCCTTCACGCAGTTCCAGGCCTGGGCGACCGACGTCGCGAGCGCCGCGTGAAGCTGGTCAGGGGCCGCTATGTGATCGACGATCCCACCCGGTTGCCGGCGGGCGGGATCATCGACGACGGGGCGGTCGCGATCGAGGACGGGAAGGTCGTGGCCGTCGACCGGCACGATCTGCTGGCGCGCCGGTATCCCGAGGCGGAGGCGCTCGGCTCGGCGGACGACGTCGTCCTCCCCGGACTCGTCAACAGCCATTCCCACGGCTGGGGTCTCACCCCACTCCAGATGGGCGTCGACGACGACTACCTGGAGGTCTTCAACATCAACCTCCTGGCCGCCACTCCGCCGGATGTCTACGCGGAGACGCTGTACTCGTGCGCGAAGCTGCTGCGGACGGGCGTGACGTCGGTCTGGCATGCCGGCTTCTCGCGGGACTGGAGCCAGTACGAGGAGGGGATGCGCGCGGCGCTCCGGGCGTACGCCGACTCGGGCATCCGCGTCTCGTTCGGCGTGCACGTCATGGACCGGAGCACGTTCGTCTATCACGACGACGATGCCTTCATGGCCTCGTTGCCGCTCGCAGACGCAGCAGGTCGTGCGCGCGGCCATGGAGCAGATCGACTTCCCCACGGTCGACGACTTCCGGCGCGTCTACGCGGCCGTGCGGGACGAGTACGCCGCGCACGAGCGGATCCGGATCGCGCTCGGCCCGCTCGGCCCGGAGTGGTGCTCGGACGAGCTGCTCGAGGAGGTCGCCGCGATGGCGGAGCGGGACGGCGCCGCGGTCCAGCTCCACTGCCTCGAGTCGCCGTACCAGCGCGAGTACCTGACGCGCTTGTACGGCGAGTCGACGCTCGGGCATCTCGCCGACCTCGGACTCGCCGGCTCGCACGTCTCGCTCGCGCACGGCGTCTGGTCGACCGCCGAGGACCTCGCGGTGTGCGCCGAGCACGGCATCACCATCTGCAACAACCCCAGCTCCAACCTCCGGCTGCGCGTCGGCGTCCTGCCCGCGACGGCCGCCGCCGGGCACGGCGTGAACCTCGCGCTCGGCATGGACAGCACGACGCTGAACGACGACGAGGACATGTTCCAGGAGATGCGGCTCGCCCACCTGCTGCACAAGCTGCCGAACGGCATGCGGCACACGCCGAGCCTCGCGCCCTCCGACATCCTGCGCATGGCGACCGTCAACGCGAGCGCGCCGCTCCTGATGGACGGGATCGGCCGGATCGCTCCGGGCGGCCCGGCGGATGTCGTGGTCATGGACTGGGAGCGGATCGCGCATCCCCACGTTCCGAGCGGCGCGTCCGTGGTCGCCGTGCTGCTGGCGCGCGGGAAGGGCCTCGACGTGAAGACGGTGATCGTCGGCGGCGACGTCCTGCTGCGCGACGGCGTCGTCGTCGCGTTCGACGAGGAGGCGGCGGTGCGGTCGCTGGTGGAGGGCGCCCGCTCGCCCGAGGCCGGCTGGCTGCGGGCATGGAAGGGCGCGCTCGCCGAGGTCAAGCCGTACTGCGAGGCGTTCTATGACGACTGGAGCTCGCCCCGCTACGAGCCCCACTACACCGTGAACTCCAGGACATGAGAGGCACGATGGCGACGAGCACGGCCCCGCCCCACCAGAACTTCATCCTCGAGGCCGACTGGGTGCTCGCGTGCGAGGACGACCGCCCGAAGCTGCTCCGGGATGCCTCGATCCGGGTTCGCGGCGATCGGATCGAGGAGGTGCGCGAAGGCCCGATCAGGAGCACGGACCCGCGCATCTCGGCCAAGGGCCAGGTCGTCCTGCCGGGCTTCATCTCCTCCCACGCGCACATGTCCGGCGGGACGCCGACGCGAGGGATCATCGAGGAGGGCCGCTCGTTCATGCGGCCGTTCGTGCTCGCGACCGCGCTCGACGACGAGACGATCGACGATCTCACGGCCTACAACCTCGCCGAGCTCGTGCGTTCCGGGTGCACGACCCAGCTCGACATGGCGCTCAGCCACCGCCATCTCGAGTCGTACGTGCGCCTCGCCCGGCGATGGGGGGTCAGGGCGTATCCGGGCAACGCGATCCCCGGCTTCGACCGGCTGAGCGGGTTATGGGCCAAGGACGACCGCGACGACGCGGTCCTCGCGTCGACCTCCGAGTCGCTCGCCGAGATCGAGGCCTACCGCGAGTTCGCGCTGGCGATCAACGGCGCGGAGGAGGGGCGGATCCGCCCGATGATCTCGCCGCACGGCCCGGACACGAACACCGTCGAGACGCTCGAGGCGAGCCTCGCGGTCGCGAAGGAGCTGGGCAACGGCATCCAGATCCACCTCTCGCGCATGCTCGACGAGGTCGAGACGGTCAAGCGGCTGTGGGGCTGCGGCCCGATCGAGCTGCTGGAGAAGCTCGGCTACTTCGACGAGCGCTGCTTCGGCGTCCACCTGTCGTGCCTGGACTTCGAGGTCGATCTCCCGATCCTCCAGCGCTACGAGCGCTTCACGTACGTCCACTGTCCGTCCGGCGGAGGCGCCGGCGGCAGCAACGGCTGCCAGCCGTTCCCGGAGCTCCTCGCGGCCGGCATCAACACGGCGTTGGGGCACGACACCCACTCGAACGACTTCGTCGAGAACCTCAAGCTCGCCGTGCTCAACGGCAGGGCGCGGTGGTACCTCCTGCGCGACGTGAGCGACGTGCCGATGAAGACGCCGACGATCTGGGATGCGGTCGACGCGGCGACGTTGAACGCGGCCAAGGGGCTCGGGCGGGACGACCTCGGGCGGATCCAGGTCGGCGCCAAGGCCGACCTGTGCAGCATCGACGTGACGGGCCTGCTCGTCGGCGGGGGAGCCACGCCGCCGGAGCCGCTCAACAACCTCCTGTACGCGAACGGCCTGTCGGTCCAGCACGTCGTGACCGACGGCAACCTCCAGGTCATGGACGGTGAGTTCCGCGTCGACGACATCGCGCGCGTCCGCCGGCGTGGGGGCGAAGCGCTGTCGCTGCTGTGGGAGCAGCTGCGGGCGGAGGACTGGTTCGGCGAACCGCCGGGGTTCCCGCCGCAGTGGCCGTTCTCCATGAGCCCGACTCCGGCGGGTGGGGCGCGGTGACGGCGAGCGAGGGGCGTCGATGCAGCGGTTCCCCGCCACCGAGCTCAAGAACGTGTACAGCCCGTACCACGAGCCGCATGGCCGGGTCGCGTCGGGCGAGACGTTCCAGATCGAGACGGCCGACTGCTTCGACGGGCGCCTGCGCGATCCCGCGAACTTCACGCCGGAAACGCTCTCCTGGGTCGAGAAGAACCTCGACGTGGTCACCGGCCCCATCCACGTCGACGGCGTACGCGCCGGTGACGTCGTCGCGGTGCGCATCGACGCGATCGAGATCACGACGCCGGGCACGCTCGTGCTCGGCCCCTACACCGATCCGTCCCCGGACGACTGGTGGCTGCAGGAGGATTCCTCCGCCGCCGTGCCGATCGAGGACGGGCACGTCATCCTCGGAGACGGGTTTCGCGTGCCCGTCGAGCCGCTCATCGGCTGCCTCGCCACGGCACCGGAGGACGAGGTCGTCCGCAGCCGCCACGAGGGTGACTACGGCGGCAACCAGGACTGCGACCTCATGACCACCGGAGCGACCGTCATCCTGCCGGCGCACGTCGACGGGGGGCTGCTCTACTTCGGCGACTGCAAGGCGCGGATGGGCGACGGGGAGATCGTGGCGGCGCCCGAGGTGGGAACCCGGCTCACGATCACCGCGACGCGCCGGCCGCGACCGCGGTCGATGACCTGGCCCCGCGTCGAGACGGATGCGCTCCTCGCCACCGTCGTCTCGGACATCTCGCTGGCTGACGCCTGCCGGCAGGCGTTCCGCGAGCTGCTGCTGTGGATCGAGGAGGACACGGGCGCGTCCCGGCGCGCGATCGCGACCCTGCTGGGGATGGGCGGCCACACCGGCGGTCTGCCAGGTGAGCAACCGGATGCACACGGGATCCTGCAGCGTCGAGAGGGCGTTCGTCGAGCAGCTCGCGAGATCAGCGTGACGGGGGGATTCGATCTCATCGTCGAGGGGGTCCGTCCGTACGGGGAGGGGGAGCCCGTCGCGATCGGGATGCGCGCCGGGCTGATCGAGGCGATCGGGGCCGATCTCGGGCAGCTCGACGCGGACGAGCGGCTCGACGCGAGCGGCGGGATCGTGCTCCCGTCGTTCGTCGAGCCGCACATCCATCTCGACAAGGTGTCGACGCGGCACCTGCCGGGCGCGGACGCGGCGACATGGGACGAGGCCGGCGCCGCCCAGCGGCGCGTGAAGCGCACGTTCACGGCGGAGGACCGTCGCCGCCCGCGCGTCGAGCGCGCTCGAGCTCGCCGTCTCCAACGGCGTCGGGCTGATCCGCGCCCACGTGGCCATCGACACGGACCAGGAGCTGATCGCCCTCGAGGGCGTGCTGCGGGCGCGAGAGCAGTGGGCGGAGGCGGTCGACGTCCAGATCGTCGCGCTGATCGAGGAGAGCGTCGTCGCTCACCCGGAGCTGCCGCAGCTCGCGCGCGAGGCGCTGCGCCGCGGCGCGGACGTGATCGGCGGGATCCCGAACTTCGAGCCCGACGAGGCGGGTCAGCGGCGGCACATCGAGACGCTGTTCGACATCGCCGAGGAGTTCGGCACGCAGGTCGACGCGCACGTCGACTACGACGCCGACCCGTCGCAGCGCGCGCTCGAGATGCTGGCGGACGTGACGCTGGAGCGCGGGTTCGAGGGTCGGGTTCTCGCGAACCACTGCTGCTCGCTCGCGGTCCATCCGCTGCCCGAGAGCGAGCGGGTGATCGAGAAGCTGCGCCGCGCGGACATCGCCGTCTGCATCTCGCCGGCGGCCAACCTCCAGCACGTGGGCGACGATCGGGCGTCTACCGGTCCATCGCGGGAGCTCGCGCACGAAGGAGTTGCTCGACGCCGGCGTCATCGTCGCGGCGGGCAGCGACAACATGAACGACATGTGGTTCGCGTTCGGCCGGCTCGACCCGGTCGAGACCGCGTTTGTGACGATCCTCTCGGCCGGCCTCCAGACGACCGCCGAGGTGGCCGCGGCCCTGGAGATGGTGACGACGCGGGCCGCGCGGGCGCTCCGGCGCCCCGACCGCGTCGTCGCCGCCGGCGCCGCCGCGGATCTCGTCGTGCTCGGGGCCGCGACGACCACCGACGTCCTGCGCGGGTTGGCGTCCCGCCGCTTGACGATCAAGGGCGGGCGGCTGGTCGGCGGAGATCCAGGTCGAGCGGTGGGCCCGACGCGGTGATCGCGCCGTGCGGCCATGAGCTACCGCGCCCTCACCGCCTATGTCCTCCGGCGCCTCCTCGTGCTCGTCGCGCTCCTGTTACTGATCTCGTTGATCGTGTTCGGCCTGCTCTACGCGGCGCCCGGGAGCGTCGAGCAGGTCCTGATGGGGACCCGGCCGCCGAATCCGGAGACGATCGCGGCGATACGCGAGCAGCACAACCTCGACGAGCCGTTCGTCGCGCAGTACTGGCTGTGGCTCAAGGACGCCGTGCAGCTGGACTTCGGCCGGTCGATCCGGACGTCCGAGCCCGTCCTGTCGTCGATCACCGATCGCCTCTACCTCAGCACCTTCCTCGGCGTCTATGGCTTCGTCATCGCCGTCGGCATCGGCGTCCCGCTGGGCGTGCTCGCCGCGCTCCGCCAGCGCACCGCCCTCGACCGCAGCGTCGTGGGCCTCTCCGTCATCGGCGTGAGCGCTCCCGCCTTCGCGACCGGGATCGCCCTGCTCTATTTCTTCGCCGTCGTGCTCGGATGGTTCCCGGTCTTCGGTCCGGGCGAGGGGTTCGTCGACCGCCTCTGGCACCTGGCGCTGCCGGCGTTCGCGCTTGCGCTGACGGCGATGGCGCTGCTGCTCAAGCTGACCCGGGCGGCGATGATCGTCGCGCTCGGCCAGGACTACGTCACGTTCGCGCGCGCACGCGGGATGTCGAGGCGGCGCGTCATCTTCGGCTACGCCCTGCGCAACGCGCTGATCCCGGTCGTGACGTCGGCGGGCCTGTCTTCGGCTACATGCTGACCGGAGCGCTGCTCGTCGAGGTGACGTTTGCGCTGCCCGGCATCGGATCGCTGTTCGTCGAATCCGTGAACTTCAGGGACATCCCGATGGTGCAGGGGCTGGCGATGGCCGTGGCGATCCTGATCATCCTCGTCAATCTCGTCACGGACATCCTGTACCTGTACCTGGATCCGCGGATCCGCTTCGATCGGGTGGCCTCATGAGCGAGCCGGTCGCGGTCCGGACGGCCGGCCTGAGCCCGGTCGTCGATCCTGCGGCGCGGCGGCGGGGCGTCCCGATCCTCGTGCTCGTCGGCGGGGTCGTTCCTCGTGGTCGTGGTGATCTGCGCGGCCTTCGGCCCGCTCATCGTCCCGCACGATCCGAACGCCCAGGACCTCGCCATCGGGGTCACGTCGCCGAGCGCCGATCACTGGTTCGGGACCGACGACCTCGGCCGCGACGTGTTCGCGCGGACGGTGGTGGGAGCGCGCACGGCGATCGTCGGGCCGATCATCATCGCCCTCGGCGCGATGCTGCTCGGGAACCTGCTCGGGCTCCTCGCCGGGTACCGGGGCGGCGGCGCCGACGCAACCATCATGCGCTGGGCCGACCTGATGTACGCGCTCCCGGGCCTGCTGGTCGCGATCGTCGTCGTCGGCATCGTCGGCGGCGGGTACTTCGTCGCCGTCGGCCTGCTCGTCGTGCTCACGGCACCGTTCGACGCCCGCCTCGTACGCGGTGCCACGCTCGAGCAGCGCTCGCTGCCGTACGTCGAAGCGGCGCGGACGCTGGGGCTGAGCTCGCGGCGGATCATGTTCCGCCACATCTGGCCCAACGTGGCCCCGCTCGTGGTGGTCAACACGTGCCTGACGTTCGCCTTCAGCCTGGTCACGCTCGCTGCGCTCTCGTTCCTGGGCATGGGCGCGGGGCCGGGCACCGCGGACTGGGGCCGGATGCTGTCCGAGGGGCGCGCGCTGCTCTTCGACAACCCCGTCGCGGCGCTCGCGCCCGGGTTCATGCTCGTTCTCACGGCGGCAGCGGTGAGCCTGATCGGCGACTGGGCCTACGAACGGCTCTCGGACCGGGGACGGGCGCGATGACGAGCCGAGACCCAGCTGCTCGCCGTGGAGGATCTCGAGGTGGTGAGCCACGTCGGCCAGGCGACGGACACGATCGTGGCGGGGCTCAGCCTCTCGGTCGCGCGCGGCGAGACGGTCGGGATCGTCGGGGAGTCCGGCAGCGGGAAGTCGATCACGGCTCGCGCGCTGATGCGGCTCCTGCCCCGCGGGATCGAGGCGAGCGGCAGCGCGCTCTACG
The DNA here is from genome assembly GCA_963806395.1 of uncultured Solirubrobacteraceae bacterium. Lineage (GTDB taxonomy): Bacteria > Actinomycetota > Thermoleophilia > Solirubrobacterales > Solirubrobacteraceae > DASSUW01. Next base: position 10,544 of record CAWDYI010000008.1, read on the forward strand.
GCGGGCGCGATCTGCTCTCCCTCCCGGAGTCGGCCATGCAGCGCATCCGTGGCTCGGAGCTCGGGCTCGTGATGCAGGACCCCTTCACGATGCTCAACCCGCTCGTCCCGTGCGGCCGGCACATCGAAGAGGGGCTCCGCCTCGGCGCGGGCAGGTCGATGAGCCGCGCCGAGCGGCGGCGCGAGACCCTGCGGCGGCTCGGCGAGGTCGGCATCGACGACCCGGCCGTGGCAGACGCGGTACCCGTTCCAGCTCTCAGGCGGCATGCGCCAGCGCGTCGGCATCGCCGCCGCGCTCGCGCGCGATCCGGCGCTGCTCATCGCGGACGAGCCCTCGACGGCGCTCGACGCGACGACGCAGAGCCGAGATCCTGGGCCTGCTCCGGTCGCTGCAGGAGTCCCGGGCGCTCGGCGTCATCCTCATCACGCACGACCTGCGCGTGGCGTTCTCGATCTGCGACCGCGTCTACGTCCTCTACGCCGGCTCCGTGCTCGAGGTCGGCGCGGCGCCCGCGCTGGAGGCGGAGCCGTTCCACCCCTACACCCTGGGCCTCCTGCTCTCGGAGCCGCCCGGCGACCGGCGCGTCGCGGAGCTCGTCGCGATCGAGGGCTCGGTGCCGAAGTCTCGCGAGGTCGCGAGCATGTGCGCGTTCGCGCCGCGCTGCTCGTGGGCCGCGGCGGCGTGCACCGCCGGCCGCCCCGAGCTGCGCGCGGTGGAGCCCGGACGGCTGACCGCGTGCGTGCGCCTGGACGAGATCCGCGCGGACATGCGCGAGAGGCGGCAGCTCGCGGCGCAGCGGGACGACCGGCCCCACGTCCGGCCGCCCGGCGATCCGATCATCCGGGTCGAGGGGCTCGTGAAGACGTTCGCCGGGCGCTCGAAGAGCCGCATGAGCGCGTCGCAGACCGCCCTCGCCGGCGTCTCGCTCGACCTCCGCAACGGCGAGAGCGTCGGGCTCGTCGGCGAGTCGGGCTCGGGCAAGACGACGCTGGCGCGCTGCCTCGTCGGGCTCGAGACGCCGACGTCGGGGTCGATCACGATCGGCGGCGTGCCCGCCGCGGACTACGAGGCGCTGCGGGTCGATCAACGGCGCACGCTGCGCCGGACCGTCCAGATGATCTTCCAGGATCCGTACTCCTCGCTGAACCCCGTGCTGACCGTGGGGGCGACCCTGAAGGAGGCGCTCTCGGTCTACGACCGGCGGCCCGGAAGCCTCGATGCCGGCGTGAGCGAGCTGCTCCGCCGTGTGGGGCTCTCCCCGGAGCACGCGGAGCGCAAGCCCGTCGCGCTGTCCGGCGGAGAGCGCCAGCGCGTGGCCATCGCCCGCGCCCTCGCGGTCGAGCCCAAGGTCCTCGTCTGCGATGAGCCGGTCTCCGCCCTCGACGTGTCGGTGCAGGCGCAGATCCTCAACCTCTTCAAGGTGCTCCAGCGCGAGCTGGACATGACCTACCTCTTCGTCAGCCACGACCTGACCGTCGTGCGCCAGATGGTGGAGACGGTCCATGTCCTCTACCGCGGGGAGGTCGTCGAGTCGGGCCCGGTCGACGAGGTGCTGGAGCGCCCGCAGCACTGGTACACGATCAAGCTCCTGCAGTCCGCGCCGGGAGCCGATGCGGCGTGACGACACGCGGGCGACCAGGAGGTGGTGTTGGCGTGGAGACGTTGAACGGAAAGGCGGCGGTCGTCACCGGCGGCGCGAACGGGATCGGTCTCGGCATCGCCACGGTGCTCGCGCAGGAGGGCGCGAGCGTGGGCCTGGCGGACGTCGACATGGCCCGTGCGCAGGCCGCGGCCGACGCGCTCACCGGCCAGGGCCACGCCGCCGTTGCGGTGCAGGTCGACGTGACTGACCGCGCGAGCACCGAGGCGATGGCCGCAGCGGTGCGCAAGGCGTTCGGGCGGATCGACATCCTGGCCGCCAACGCGGGGATCTATCCGATGGCAGCGCTCGGAGCCATCGACGACGCCGCGTGGGACCGGGTCATGGACACCAACGTGAAGGGCGCACTGCATGCGGTCCAGGCGTGCCTGCCGTCGATGCTCGAGTCCGGCTACGGACGGATCGTGCTCACATCGTCGATCACCGGGCCGATCACCGGTCAGCCCGGGTTCGCGCACTACGGGGCGTCGAAGGCGGCGATGCTCGGGATGATGCGGTCGGCAGCGATCGAGACTGCCGCGGCCGGCGTGACGATCAACGCGGTGCTCCCGGGCAACGTTCAGACCGCCGGCATCGACGAGCTGGGGCCGGAGCACAAGCGTCGGATGGTGGCCGCGATCCCGATGCGCGACCTCGCCGACGCTGCCGACGTCGGCTGGGCCGTGCGCTTCCTGGTCTCGAGCGAGGCTCGGTACATCACCGGACAGACGCTGGTGATCGACGGCGGACAGGTGCTCCCGGAGTCCCCCGAGTCACTGGCCGAGCTCGCGTGACGGGTCTACGAGGTCGCGGACTCCGCGTCGGCGCCCCACCTGCCGGAACGCTCCTGCATGGCCCGCCACTCGTCGGCGACGTCGAGGTGGTTCGCGAACCAGACGTCGGGGAAGGTCTTCATGTAGCGGAGGAGCTCGTCGAGCATCTTGATGCGCGGGTGGCGTCCGATGCAGAACGGATGCACGACGAGGAGGAAGCATCCGCCGGCGCGATACGACCCCTCGAACTCCTCCTTCCAGATCTCCAGCACGTGCGCGGGCGTCGCCATCCCGCTCATGTACGGGAAGAAGTTGAAGAGGAAGTAGGGCGCGTCGTCGAGCTCCCAGCTCACCGGGAGCTCCACGAAGTCGCGCAGCGGGCCGCCGACGGACGGGACCCTCGGCCGGTACGGCTCGTCGTGGCCGAACAGGCTGGAGTCGTACCGGAACCCCATCTCCTCGAGCAGATCGGCGGTGTGCGGCCCCAGCGCGAACGGAGGGGAGCGGTTCCCGCGCGGGGTCTGCTCGAAGCAGTCCTCGAGGCGAGCGATCCCCCGCTTCATGAGCTCCCGCTCCTCGTCGATGCCGAGCGTCAGCACGCTCTCGTGGTAGTAGCCGTGGTAGCCGATGTCGTGGACGCCCTGGGCGGCGATCTCCCGGCACGCGTCCCGGTGCTCGTCCACGACCTGCGCCGGCACCATGAACGTCGCGGGCAGCTGGTGGCGGTCGAAGAGCTCGAGTATGCGTGGCAGGCCCGCGCGGATGTCGTAGTCGCCGCGTGACATGGGGCTCGGCGTCGTCAGCCCGAACGTGCCGCTCCAGAGCGACTCCGCGTCGAAGTCGACCGAGATCGTCACCGCGCAGCGATATCTGTCACGCCACTTCAGCGGCCCGTCCATGCTCGTGAACCTCCTGGGTCAATCCCGACGCCGGGCGGGTCGCAACCGGCTCGCAAGTGGCAAGCCTAGCCTCCAGCAATCGGATGCGCACGTACAAGCGCGCGCGTCCGGGGCACGGGTACCCACACTGTCCGGATCGGGCTCTCGGCTCATGACTGCGCGACCGGCATGACGTACCGCCTGCCGTTCGGACAGCCTCCCGCGGTGGCGGGCGAGGCGATGGTCGCGACCAGCCAGCCGCTCGCCACGCGCGCCGGGCTGCGCGCGCTGGAGCGCGGCGGGAACGCCGCCGACGCGGTGCTGGCGGCGGCTGCCGTGCTGGCGGTCACCGAGCCGATGTCGACCGGGCTCGGCGGCGATGCATTCGCGCTGATCTGGAACGGCGGCGAGGCAGTCGGCCTGGACGCGGCCGGGCCGGCGCCCGCAGGCGCCCATCCGCTCGAGCCTGCCGAGCGCGGGCCGAGGTCGGTGACGGTTCCCGGCGCCGTCGACGGCTGGGCCGCGCTGTCGGCGCGGTTCGGCCGGCTCGGGCTCGACACCTGCCTCGCCGACGCGATCGACGCCGCGGAGCGGGGCTTCGTCGTGGCTCCCAGAACCGCGGCCGCGTGGGCCGCTGCAGCCGGCAAGACGAGCACCTCTTGGGCTGCGGCGCAGGTGCCGCCGGAGTTCGCGCCGCCGCCGCGGGCCGGAGAGCGCGTCCGGCTCCTCGACCTCGCCGTCACGCTGCGGGCGGTCGCCGAGGGCGGACGAGCCGGTCTCTACGAGGGAACCGTGGCGCGCGCGATCTGCGGGGCGAGCTGGCTGGAGGAGGAAGACCTCGCGTCGTACCGGTCGACCTGGGTGGATGTCCTGCGCGTCGCGCTACCGCGATCACGAGGTTCTCGAGCTCCCGCCGCCCACGCAGGGTGTCGCCGCGGCCGAGGCGCTCGCCCTGCTCGACGGGACGACGCCCACGCTCGCGAACCAGATCGCCTGCGCGCGCCTGGCGGTGGAGGACGCGCGCGCACACGTGCGCGACGGCGCGGACGTGAGCGCGCTGCTCGACCCGGCACGCCTCGAGCGACGCCGGCTGGACCTTCCTGCCAGGGTGGCCGAGCCGGCCGGAGGCACGGTCTACCTCTGCGCGGTCGACGGCGACCGGATGGCCGTGTCGTTCATCCAGAGCCTGTTCGGCGGCTTCGGATCGGGGATCGTGGCCCCGGGCTACCGGCGTGGTGCTGCAGAACCGGGCGGCCTGCTTCGCGGTCAACGGGCGCGTCGAGCCGGGCCGGCGCCCGTACCACACGATCATCCCCGGCATGCTCCTGCGCGACGGCGCGCTCGGCGGGCCCTTCGGCGTCATGGGCGGCTACATCCAGGCACAGGCCCACATGCAGCTCGTGTCGGCTCTGGTGGATGACGGCCTCGATCCCCAGGCGGCGCTCGACCGGCCGCGCTTCCTCGTCGACGGCGACGTCGTCCGCCTCGAGGAGGGACTGTGGGACCGCGCCGAGGAGCTCGAGCGGCTGGGCATCAGGACGCTGCGGGAACGCGACATGCTCACGTTCGGCGGAGGTCAGGGGATCCTGCTCTCATGGCGACGCGCTCTTCGGAGGATCCGACGTTCGAAAGGACGGCTATGCGGCTGGGTTCTGAACCGTGAGCGAACCCTCCGACGTCTGCCGGCTGGCCGCGTCCGAGCTTCTGGACGAGTATCGCCGCGGCGCCGTGTCGCCGGTCGAGGCGATCGACGCGGCACTCGCGAGGACGGATGCGATCGACGACGGGCTGGGAGCCATCACGACGCTGTGCCGCGAGCGCGCCCGCAGGGAGGCGCTCGCGAGCGAGAAGGCCTACCGCGACGGCCGAGCGGCAGGCCCGCTCGGCCGGCGTGCCGTTCGTGGTCAAGGACCTGCTCGACTCCGCGGACGTGCTCAACGGCGTACGGGTCCCCGATGTTCGCGGGGCACATCGCCAGCCGCAGACGCGACAGTCGTCCGGCAACGTGCGCGAGGCCGGCGGCGATCCTGCTCGGCAAGGCCCAGACGCACGAGTTCGCGTGGGGAATCACATCGGTCAACGAGCTGACGGGAACGAGCCGCAACCCGTGGGATCGCCGCCTCATGTCCGGCGGCTCGAGCGGCGGCTCCGCCGTGGCGCTCGCCGCGCACCTGGTGCCGCTCGCGATCGGCAGCGACACCGGCGGTTCGATCCGCGTCCCGTCGGGGTTCTGCGGGACCGTCGGCTTCAAGCCGACCTTCGGGCGGCTGAGCACCGACGGCATCTGGCCGCTCGCGCCGTCGCTCGATCATCCCGGGCCGATGGCGAGGACTCCCGCCGACGCGGCGCTCCTGCTCTGCGCGATGGAGCGCGACGCCAACGCGGCTCGGGTGCGCGACGAGCTCGAGCGCACTGCGAGCCGGGGGATGGCCGGGCGCACGGTCGGCGTCTGCCCGGACCTCCACACCGTGCCGCTCACCCCCACCGTGCAGGCGGCGTTCGATGCTGCCGTGCGGACGGTCGCCGAACTGGGCGCGCGGGTCGTCGAGGTCTCGCTGCCGGATGCGGACGCGATCTATCCGACCTTCGGCGTCATCCAGCGCGCCGAGGCGCTCCGGACTCATCGGACCGCAGGGCTGTATCCCTGCCGCCGGAGCGAGTACGGCGCCGACGTCCGCGGCCGTCTCGAGTCCGCCGAGCAGGTGACCTTCGACGACTACCTGCGGGCGACGGCGCGCCGCGAGCGGGCGCGATCGTCGTTCGCCGCGCTCCTGCGTGAGGTTGACGTACTGCTCACGCCCGTGGCGGCAGGCCCGCCTGCGGCGATCGGCGCGGATCGCGTCATGCATCTCGGGCAGGAGGTCGAGTTCCGCGAGCTGGTGATGAGCTACACCGTCCCGCAGGACCTCGTCGGGATCCCGGCCTGCGCGGTCCGTGCCGGCGTCGACGCGCTCGGCGTGCCGATCGGGGTCCAGTTCAGCGGGTCGTGGTGGAGCGACCTGGACGTACTCGCCATCGCCCAGGCGTTCTTCGCCGCGACAGCGGAGCTGCAGGCGCGCTGGCCAAAGATCGAGGGAGGATGAGATGGAGAACGGAGCGCAACGCACGCTCGAACTGCTGACGGCACAGGTCGGTCGCCACGTCAGCGAGGTCGAGACGCCGGTGGCGATCGTCGACCTCGACCGCCTCGAAGACAACCTGGGATCGCTGCAGCGCTACGCGGACGAGCACGGGATCGCGCTCTGGCCCCACGCGAAGACCCACAAGTCGACCGAGATCGGGCTCCGGCAGATCACGTTGGGCGCCGCCGGGCTCACCGTCGCGAAGACCGGCGAGGCGATGGTCTTCAGTGAGGCCGGCGTGCCGCGCCTGCTCCTCCACTATCCGGCGCTGCACCCCGACAAGTGCGAGCGGCTCGCGCGCCTGGCCGCCGGGGGGTTGGACCTGACGATGGCGGTGGACAGCGTGGCCGGTGCCGAAGGTCTGTCCGCGGCCCTCCGCCGTCACGGTGCGCGGGCCTCGCTGCTCGTCGAGCTGGACGTCGGGTTGCACCGCACGGGCGAGCAGACGGCGGCCGCCGCACTCGCGCTCGCGCAGCGGTTGTCCGAGCTTCCGGCCGTCACCGTGGCGGGGATCAGTTGCTATCCCGGCTTCTGGCATGGCGATCGCGAGACGATCCGCGGACAGCTCGCCGGCGTCGACGCGTTCCTGCGCGAGACGCGGGAGGCGTTCATCGGCGCGGGACTCTCGTGCGAGCGCGTGTCCGGGGGCTCGACTCCGGGCCGCTATCTCACGCACGAGACGTGTGTGAACGAGCTGCGCGCGGGCACTTACGTGTTCCTCGATCGTAACGAGTATGAGCCCGACGGCGGCCGCGACGCGTGTGCGCTCAGGATCGCGGTGACGGTGGTGTCCGACAGGGTCTCGGGACAGATCGTGGTCGACGCGGGCTCGAAGACGCTCACGTCAGACGAGCATCCTGACGGGGACTACGGGGAGATCTACGAGCTGCCCGAGGCGCGCGTGCACACGTTGAACGAGGAGCACGGGTATGTCGACGTGTCCAGGGTGGCCGACCCGCCGGCCGTGGGTGCCCGCCTCCAGGTGATCCCGAACCACGCGTGCGGCTGCGTCAACCTCCACGACGGACTCCTGGGCGTGCGGGCCGGTGTGGTCGAGCACGTGATCGGCGTTACGGCGCGGGGGCTCGTCCGCTAGTCGTGAGCCTGGGGGTCCGGTGACCCGTGGCGATTCCGCGTGTTCTTGGCTCTACAGCGCCGATGTGGCCGTCTAGAGCGGATGCCGGAGGAGGGACTCGAACCCCCGACACGCGGATTATGTTTCCGCTGCGCTTTGGCTCTACAGCGCCGTTTGCGGGGCCCGGGGGGACATAAAAGGGGACAGATCTGCACGGGGCGGCTTCCCCGGTCGGCCAGCGGGGCGCCGTACGCGCTTCGGTCTCGTGTGTGGAGCGCCGCGCTCAGCAGCGGCGGCGTCACTTCGCTGCTGCTATGCATGGATAGGAACCGTGCGACCGCCGCCGCTGCTTTTCACGAATGCAGGAGCGGCGCGCCTCCGATCGGGCGCCCTGCCAGGCGCCTCCTCCTCGTCCGGAGCGGGCATCTGTGCCGAGGTCGCCGAGACGCTTGCTTATCGCGCGCGAAGCGGGAGGATGGACATTTGCGCCGGGGGCCCTAATCTAGCCGGCGAGGCGGCGGGCGCCCGCAAGATTGGGGGGCGCCCGGGCCGGTCCTCAGGAGGACGCGGACTCCATTTCCTCCATGTTCTTGGTCACGACCTCCATGGTCCGGCCGAGTTCCTCGGTGGGGCTGAACTCGACCACCTCGGTGCCGGCGTAGAGGATCGGGGTGTGGCCTGGGCCGACGTAGTACGCGTCGCCGCCCTCGAACACCTCCTCGGTGTCTCCTGAGCGAAACGCGACCTTTCCCTTGATCACGTAGCCCATGTGCTCGCACTGGCACACGTCATTGGGAAGCCCCTTGAAGAGGGGGGACAGGTCCGCGTCCTGGGTGTAGGTCTCGAAACCCACGGTCCAGCCGTCTCGGAAGTGCTCGAAGTGGCCTTCGTAGCCCTCGAGCGTCTCATGCTCGGAAGCCGTTTCCTTCGATGCCTTCGACATTGTCTACCTCCTGTTCGGTCGGTTCGGGGTACTGACGCCGCTTGCGTCCTCGGCGCACGCAAAGCGGTCGGCTTGGTACTTCGGATCGCCTGACAGGACTTGCCGCTCGCGGACGATGCGAGCGTCCTCGAGCTCGAAGATCCCGTTGGCGACGACCTTGCGGCCGCCCGGGAACTCGCAGGTGACAGTGGCGGCGGCGCGATGCTCTCCCGCAACCGTGTTCTCCACCGTCGCCTTGACGCCGGCGGATGCGCAGTGCTCGAACATGCCCTTGAACACTTCCTTCCCGTGCCGAACGCGCGGGGCGCTCGGCGGGTTGTCGCGATCCATCTGGATCAGCTCGACCTCGTCCGCGTACAGCGCGAGCAGGGCGTCGATGTCCCATTCCTCATAGCCGCGTCTGAACGCCTCGAGATCGAGCGATGGGCTGGTCTTGACGATCACCGTCTACCTCCTCGGGTTTCTGTGGACTTGACCGTTCGCGGCTACGATGGCCCTTGAAGCGCGGTTCAAGTCAAGGGACTCATCACAGATGGATGGATTCCCGGAGTTGACGATTGGCGAGGTGGCGCGACGCGCCGGAGTGGCGACGTCCTCGATCCGCTACTACGAGCGGATCGGCCTGCTTCCCAAGCCCGATCGCTCGGGGGGCCAGCGGCGCTACGACGCGGATGTGCTGGGCAAGCTGGGGTTCATCGGCGTCGCCCAGAGCGCCGGCTTCAAGCTGCGCGAGATCAAGGAGCTGATAGACGGGGCCAACGGCCTCGGCGAGCCGATGCGCCTACTCTCGAGCCGGAAGCTCGGCGAGGTCGAGGCTCTCCTTGAGCGCACCAAGGCGATGAAGGGGTGGCTCGAGGTAGCGCAGGAGTGTGGCTGCGTGACCCCTGCGGAGTGCGCCCTTTTCCCGGCACCTGGCGAGGAGCAACGGGGCGCCGACCTCGTGCTGCGAGTCGTCCGGGTGGGCGGCAAGGACTGTCGCCGGCCGCCCGCGGCCTGAATCCTGCCCCCTGTCGCTTGCAGCCGCTCATGCTCGGGACGAGTTCCGACTGTCTTGAATGGCGAGCTGCTGGCTCAACATCGGCGACCCGTCGACGCGAGACGACCGTTCAGCCCTTGGCGTATTCCTCCGCCGCTCGCTGCTCGAACTCGAACCCGACGAACCGCTCGTCGCCGACGACCCACGCGTCGTGGCCGGGCTCGATGACATACGCCTCGCCCGGGCCGATCTCGACCTCGGTTCCGTCCTCGTGCTGGACGCCTATCCGGCCGGAGTGGGCAACGCCGACGTGGCGAGCCTGGCAGCTCTCGGTTCCGGCGACGGGCTTGACGCATTCCGACCACCGCCACCCCGGCTCAAACGCGAACCGCCCGACCGTCGTCGCGCCGATGCGCACCACATCCACTTGCGTCTTGTCCGGCGTCCGCGTCTCGTCAGGCGAATCGAAGTCGCGTGTTTCCACACCGGCCACGGCAGTCTCCTCTCGTCAATTGACCGGTGTCAAGGCCGGGCGAAAAGTGGACCGGTAGCGCCGGTTGAAAAGTGGACCACCCTGGGCGGGTGCGCCGCGGGCTGGGGGGTCAGTTTTCGGCCGGCGGTCGGGCGAGGTCGCGGTCTTTGAGGCGGTAGCTGTCGCCTTTGAGGGCGAGGATCTCGGCGTGGTGGACGAGGCGGTCGATCATGGCGGCGGCTGTGACTTCGTCGCCGAAGATCTCGCCCCAGGCACTGAACGGCTTGTTGCTGGTGACGATCAGGCTGGCGCGTTCGTAGCGGCGCGAGACGAGCATGAACATCAGGTTCGCGGCGTGTGGATCGAACGGGATGTAGCCGACCTCGTCGACGATCAACAGCGGGACGCGTTGCAGCCGGTCGAGCTCTTCGTCGAGGCGGCCCTGGCGTTGGGCGTCGGCGAGCATGGCGACCCATTCGGTCGCGGTGCGAAATGCGACGCGATGACCGGCCAGGCAGGCGCGGATCCCGAGCGCGATCGAGAGGTGTGTCTTGCCGGTGCCCGGGGGCCCGAGCAGGACGACGTTCTCGCGGCCGGCGAGGAAGTCGAGCTGTCCGAGGTGCAGCACCTGGTTGCGGGGGATCGAGGCCTGGAAGGCGAAGTCGAATTCCTCCAGCGTCTTGCGCGCCGAGAACCGCGCGGCCTTGATCCGGGCCTGGCCGCCGTGGCTGTCGCGACTGTCGGTCTCGGTCTTGAGCAGGACCGCGGCGAACTGCTCGTAGCTCCACTCCTCGGCGCGGGCGCGATCGGCCAGCTTTGGCAACGCGGCCGCCGCGGCCGGCGCCTTGAGCTGGCGGAACAGGTGCGTCAGCTCGGTGCTCGGCCGGCTCATGCGATCAAGGCGTCGTAGACGGCAAGCGACCTGGTCTCGACCACCGGCTCGCGATCGCGATCGGCTCCGTCACGGCGGCGCTTGAGGGTGCGGGCATGCTCGAGCGCGGTGATCGTGCGATGCCGGGCGAACGACCTGGTGTGCCGGCACGCGAGCTCGCCGGTGTCCAGCGCGACGCCCGAGATCTGCTCGTCGGAGATCCGGATCTCGACGCGCCGACCGACCAAGTCGGGATCGAGCGAGTAGTCGCAGGTGTCAAACCGAACGTAGGGGTCCGGCGCGACCCGCTGCACCCAACGCCGATCGGTGTCCGGCGCGCGTTCTGGCAGCGATGCCATGACCTCGAGCTCCTCGCGCAGCCGGTCCGCGGGTCGGGCACGGATCGTGCGGTGCTGGCGACCGTTGGCGCGCTTGCTGAACCAGCTGTCGAGCTGGCCCTGGAAGTCGAGCTCGTTCGCGAACACCCGGCCCGGCTCGAAGTTGGTCTCCATGAACCCCTGCAGTCGCTCGACCGCGCCCTTGGCTTGCGGGTCCCGTGGCCGGCAGAAATGCCAGTCGACCTTCAGCTCGCCGCAGAGCGCCGCGAACTCCTGCGACGGTCGTCCGTCGTGGGCGTGGATGCCCGCCTGGCGATCCCAGACCAGCGTCTGCGGCAGCCCGCCGAGCCGCCAAAGGCAACGACGGATCCCGGCCAAAAGGTCCGGCTTCTCCTTGCTGAACACGAGCGCCCCGGTGCCGGCGCGCGAGTAGCCCAGGCAGGCAACGACGACCCAGCCCTTGCGCGTCTGGCCGTGACCGACCGGGATCTCGCGCTTGGGTTCCCAGACGTCGAACTGGCAGATCTCGCCCGGCGCGTAGATCGTGCGCTGCGTCGTCCTGGCCCTCTGAAACAACGGCCGCACCTCACGCAGGTAATCGTCCAGGATCGTCTTGCCGCCATCCCAGCCAAGCGGCTCGAGCAGCTCGCCGACCCGAACGCCGGGCAGGTCCGGATCGCCGTCGAGCAGCCGCCCGATCTCCGCCTTGAACGGATCGAGCTTCGATCCGCGCGGGACCCGCGAGTAACTCGGCGGCGCATCACTACCGACCGCCCGGCGGATCGTCTCCCGATGCAGCCCCGTCCGCCGACTGATCTCGCGGATCGACAACCCGCGCACGAAGTGCAGCCGCCGGATCTCCGCCCACTGCTCCACCCCGACCACCTCGGTCCTCCCAGACTCGCTCTGCGCAAACGAGCCCAGGCTCCGCAGACCACCGGACAAGCCCTCACGTGGTCCAGATTTCAACCGGCGCAGGTGGTCCAGTTTTCACCCGGCGCCGACAACCGGGACATCCTCGCGCTCGCGGGGGTCGCATTGCAAGCGAGGTGGCCGGTGCGGTACAGCGCCGCTTGAATTGGGCGCGGCGGTCGGCTGTCAGCAGCGTCCGCTGGCAGTGCGCAGCCGTTCGGATCGCGCGACCAAGCCAGCGCGTCAAATCCTTGTTCGCGGTCTTCAGGGCCGCAAACGCGCCTGGACGGGGCGAATCCTGGAGTGCTTGGAGACAGAAACATGCGCGAGTTCTGCGCCGGCGCGGACGACTGCTTATCGTCCGCAGCGATCGTCTGGGGCGGCGTCGCTCGCGCTGCTCCCTTTCATGGGGAGGCGACACTCTCGCTGCGCTGAGCACGAGCGTCGTTAGACCCGAACCTCCGGCCGTCACGAGCTTCGGCGCCGGGCGCGCGGCGTCCTAGCCGTCGAAGGCGACGGCCTCGACGCCGTACTTCGGCGCGGCCGCCATCGTGCGGGCGATCTCGTCCTCGTCGACCGGGGGCGCCGGCCCGTCATCGGTCGCGGGCCGTCCCGACTCCCGGAAGAAGCCCTCCATGCCGCCGGGCGTGAAGCCGGCGAGGATGCGGCTGGGGGTGTCCGCGGTGTTGCGGAAGTTGTGGATCGTGCCGCGGGGCGCGTAGGCGAATCCGCCCGGCCCGACGGCGTGCACCTCGTCACCGATCCGGATCTCGAATGTCCCGTCGAGCACGTACCAGAACTCGTCCTCGCGAGTGTGGACATGCGGCGGCGGCCCGCCGCCGGGCGTGGTCAGGATCTCGAGGAGCACGAGGCTTCCGCCGGTGCTCTCGCCGGTCGCCTTGAGCGTCATCGTGTCGGCGACGATCCAGATCCGCTCGCCCTCGCCTGCGGCCACGGCGTGGCCCTTGCCGGTAGCTGTGTGAGTTGTGTTCATGGAGTCGATCGTGCCGGACCTGGACCTTCAACGCCACTTCATTAGCTTCTATAAGTAGTAGCGTTACTTCATGTCCTTCGGGGATGTCCAAAAGTTGCGGGCGTTCGCGCTGGTGCTGGACCTCGGGTCGATCTCGGCCGCGGCGAGCGTGCTGGGCTACACGCAGTCCGCGGTGTCGCAGCAGCTGGCGGCGCTCGAGCGGGAGGTGGGGATGGCGCTGGTCGACCGGTCGCAGCGCCCGCTGCGCGCCACCCGCGGCGGGGCGCTCCTGCACCCGCACGTCGAGCGGGTGCTCGCCGCGCTGGGCGGTGCCGATGCCGCCGTGGAGGACCTCCGTGGCGGCACGGCGCGCCTGCGGCTGGCGGCCTTCCCCAGCGCCCTGTCGTCGTTTGTGCCGGCGGCGGTGCGCGACCTCCGCCGCGCGCACTCGCAGCTCGTCGTCCAGGTGCTCCAGCTCGAGACGCAGGAGGCGGTCGAGCGCCTCCGCAGCGGCGGCGCCGACCTGGCGGTCGTGCACCACGTGCCCGGGGTGGCGGTGCCCGAGACCGCGGGCCTAAAGCGCCGCCGCCTGCTCGTCGACCACCTCTACGTCGTGCTGCCCGAGGGCCACCGGCTCGCGCGGCGCGACGCGGTGAGCATCGCCGATCTGGAGGCGGAGCCGCTGATCCTGCCGCGCCGCGACACACCCGCCGGGCGCTTCCGCTCGCTGGTGGAGCACCTCTGCGCGCAGGCTGGCTTCGCGCCCCGGGTGGCCTACGAGCTCGACGACCTGCCCGCCGCGCAGGCGTTCGTCGCCACGGGCATCGCCGTCGTCCCCATGCACGGCCTGATCCTCGCCACCCTGCCGCCCGGCGCGACGGCCCGTCCACTCGCCGAGCGACCCGCCGGCAGCCGCACGATCGAGGCGCTCGCCCCCGCCGCGGCCCGCACCGCAATGGTCGACGAGCTCCTCGACCGCCTTGCGCACGCCGCGCGTGCATACGCGCTGAAACCGTGAGCGGGTCGCTGCCGTGCCCTGGAAAGACGTTGAAGGACTGACCGGCCGGCGCAGGGCGAAAGTGTGGCCTTCCCACGAAAGGAGGCGTCTTCGCTGGGGCGTGGCTGACTGGCGCAAGGGACGAGATGCGGGCGCTTGTCTGCGACCGCAACACGTGCCCGCTCCGGCGTGGATGCGGGCGTCGCGCGCCGCAAGCGCTTCATGGGATCGAACGGCGCGCCATGTCCTTCTTGCCGTCGGCGGCCGCTCTACGGCGGTGAGCTTGGTGTCGGCGTCGTCAAGGACGACGTGGATCTCAAGCGCCCGTCGAGCGCGTCGCGCTCGAGGGTCGAGAGGCCCACGTTGATCTCCTGTCTCGATGTGCGCCCGGCGATTCCGACGACGACGGAAATCCTGGTCGCTTCGTCTCTACAAGGCCCCTGCCGCTGATCAGCACTGGGCGGCCGGTCTCTAACTCGAAGTACACCGGGGCCCAGGTATCCAATCGAGTACCCGTTGATCGCCTCGCCGACGAGGTCCGGGAAGCAGTAATCCCGCAACTATGCGGGTTTGCGAGTGGCGAGACCCGGACTCGAACCGGGGACACCACGATTTTCAGTCGTGCGGTCCAAGCTCTCGCACGCTCGCGAATCGCCTGCAAAGAGCCCGATCTCGGTTCCAGACCCGCTCGCGCGAACCTTCGCAAATTCCATTCTTTTGCCGCCGATTCGGGAGATGAAGGGCGCCTCATCTCCCAATAAGACGCGGCGTCCCGGGCGTGCGAGCCTGCGTTCACGCCGGCCTCGGCCTCAGCGCCCAAACCCAATCGTGGGTACGCCGCGTTGCGGACCAAGCGGCTTGCGATTGCGGGGTAGCGGCAAGGGGATCTCGGCGCGGATGCGGGTGCCCGCTGGGGGCCCTGTCGAGGACGAGGGTGCCAACCTGAGCGCCCTACGCGGTCTTGATGCCGGTCAGCCCGCTGCCAGGCCACGCCGTCGCGCCGCCAACGCCGTCGTCCTCGATCGTGAGCACAAGTCGGTCGGTCGAGCCGGTCGCGGTCACGCGCACGTCGAGGCGCGCGCGCAACGAAAGCCCAGCGATTCGAGCCATTTCGGCGCCCGCGACCCGCGGCCCGTGGCGTCGATCACGAGATCGGTCGAGCCATTCCGGTCCGAGGCCATCGGGAGCCGGTCGATCGGCGGGATGGCGAACGCGAGCCGGGCCGCGCGATCGGCTCTGGCATGACCAGCGGTGTCTCAGCCGCCGCGTCCCCGGGGATGATCCCCCGCGATGGTCAACCGCGCCAAGAGCCTGTGGCTCAACCTGTCGCAGAGCCTCGGGTTCGTCCCCGGGGTGATCGTGCTCGTGTTCGCGCTGCTCGGGATCGCGCTGGTGGAGATCGACGAGCAGGTCGACCTCGAGGGCGTCCAGTTCGTGTTTAAGGGCGACGGCTCGGCCGCCCGGACCGTTCTGTCGGTGATCGCCGGCTCGCTGATCACGGTGGCCGGGCTGACGTTCTCGATCACGATGGTGGTGTTGCAGCTTGCGTCGAGCCAGTTCAGCCCGCGGATCTTGCGGACGTTCTTCGGCGACCGCGTGACGCAGGTGACGATCGGCACCTACGTGGGGACGTTCGTCTACTCGATCCTCGTCCTGCGCGCGGTGGGCTCGTACGGCGACGCGGGGTTCGTGCCGCGGTTGAGTGTCACGCTGGCCTCGCTGCTCGGGATTGCGGCGGTCGTGCTGCTGGTGGTGTTCCTGCAGCACGTGTCGCAGATGATCCAGGTATCGCACGTCACGTCGACGATCGCCCACGCCACGCTCGCACGGATGGACATCCTGTACCCGGAGCGCTTCGGGGAACCGATCGAGGATGAGCACGCGGGCGAACTGCTGGACTCCTGGCGGGCGCAGCCCGCGGGCCAGGTGCTGCCCGAGCGCCCCGGCTACGTGCAGCGGGTCGGCCTCGACGACCTGGTCGACCGGCTCGGACCCGAGGTCGAGCGGCTGGCCATCCTGGTCTGCCCCGGGGACTTCGTCAGCGTCGAGACGGCGATCATCGAGACCTGGCCGGCGCAGACGGCGGAGCGGTGCCGGGGCGAGTTGCTCGCCGCGGTCTCGATCGCCAGCGAGCGCGACCTCAGCCAGGACGTGGATTTCGGCGTGCGCCAGCTCACCGACGTGGCGCTGAAGGCGATCTCGCCCAGCATCAACGACCCGATGACTGCGGTGACGTGCATCGGCTATCTGCGGTCGATCCTGGTCCGGCTGGCCGAGCGCGCCGACCCGCCGGCCGTGCGGCGCTTCCCCGACCACGACCTGAGCGTGGTCGTTCGCCGGCGCGCGTTCGGCGAGCACCTCGATGCGGTGCTGCAGATCAATCGCTACCTCAAGGGCGACGCGTGGGTGGCGGGCGCCGTGCTGGATGCGCTGCACGCCTGTGCACGGGCGGCGCTGGACTGCGGCGCCGCCGGCCGGGCGCGGGCGGCGCTGGGGGTCGCGGCGACGGTGGCCGAGCAGGCCGGCGCGCAGGCCGGCAACGAGCGCGACCGCGACCGGATCCAGAGGCGCGACGCCCGCACGCAGGCGCTGCGTGCAACCGCCGGCCGGCCATAGCCGGGCATGCGGACGGTTCGGGCAGGCGCGTGCGGGTCGGGGCGGCGAGCCGGTTGCCGGGCCAGCTCGAGCGTTCGCCCACGAGGGCGATCACGGCCGCTGCAAGGACCGTGCGGACGAGGAGGGGTCGAGCAGCAGTCCGGTCGCGCGCACGTGGTCGTCGCTGAGGCCGGCCTTAACCTGGCGGCTGAAGTCGTCGACTACCGCCTCGGGCTCCCCGGTCCTCGAGCCGGGCGGACAGGCGATCGGCGTGACCGGCCCACCGGACCCCGGATTCGCGAAGCAACTCGGGGCGCCGAAGTTCATCGGCGTCGTGATGGGGCTGCTGAGCCGCAAGGTCCGCAAGCAGGCGCGGAAGCTCGGCGTGAGCTACTCGTTCCTCTTCATGCAGGCCAACGGCGCCCAGCTGCGCGAGCTGGCCTCCCTCTACGACGCCGGCCACCTCCGCCCGCTGATCGACAAGACGTTCCCGTTCGACCAGACCCTCGAGGCGCTGGCCTACGTCGAGCAAGGCCGCGCCAACGGCAAGGTCGTCATCACGCTCGACTGACAGCCGTGAACGCCGCCTGTCACGTCGGGACGGAGCTGTAGATCGTGCAGCTCGAGCGTCGGCGGCCGCTCCCATCCGCCGAAACCGAGACCGCCTGGCCGCCACCTCAGTACGCCAGCGCTGACGGTCCGGCTTCGCGGTGTGCTCCGACGATCCAAGCGGCCCGATGTGGCTCTACCGCTAAGGAGGACGGCCCGCGCGACATGGTCTCGCTATCGGTCCTCGGCAACGAGCGGGAGCGCACATCCGGCACGTCCGAGAATGCTCTTTCCCGGACGTACCCCGCATCGAGACCGCGCGTGGGATCGAGCCCCGGCCGGCTCGCCACGACGGATTCTCGGGGACGTGCTCCGCGCCGTAAGCGAGAGCGACGCCGGGCGCGGCCGGGCAGTCGCGTCGACGCCGCATCCGTTGGGGACGCGGTCGCGACATCGCGACGCCGGTACGTATCAGACAGACGACGCCTGCATCGGTGACGGAGCGAGCACCCGTGGTGCGCTGGGCGCCGCGCTCGCGTTGGACGACGAGCAGGCGCGTCGGGTGAGACTCCTGCTTCTCGGCAAAGGAGCTGTCTTGGCGCACCGGTTCGATCAGCCTCTCGCTGCTGGGATGGACGAACAGGAGCAGCGGACGGCCAGCGTGTCTACGGCTCCCCCGAGCTGCTCGTCGAGCGCAGCTCCCGGTGCGCGCGGCGGTCAATCACGCCGGACCTGTCCGCAGTCCCTTGGGATTGGCCTTATGACGCGGCCGACGGTTACGCGGGCATCGCGCTGCGCTGCTTGATGATCTCCCTGGCGCGGCGGTTGGCGAGTGTGAGGACGAACGAGCGGACCGGGACGTCGTCGTACGACACGAGGATCTCGTCCGCGATCTGGCGGATCTCCAGGTCGTTGAGCCGGCCGCTGAACTCGCGGACGAGGCCGGGGACGAGTTGCGCGAGGCGCATCTTGTGCTGGCGGTGGTCGGCCCGGATTTCGTCGATCCGGTCGTGCGCGAGGTCCATGACGCGCCCTTCGATGTCGTCGCGGATCGCGCGCACTTCCTCGAGCGACTTTCCGGCGGGGTCATCGATGTTCCAGTCTTCGATCGTCGTGGGCACATATGGGCATTGGGCTCCGCAGGCGAGCGTGATCGCCCAGTCGGCGTGGAGCTGCATCTCGAGCGTGAGCTTTTTCGGCCGGCGGTCGGACAGGTCGATGCCGACCTCGTGCATAGCTTCGACGACGACCGGGTGCACCTCGCTGGCGGGGGCGTCGCCGGCGGATTCGGCGCGCACGTCGTCGGGGCCGTGGCGCTCGAAGAAGGCCTGCGCGATCTGTGAGCGGCCGGCGTTCCGGGTGCAGACGAACAGCACGTATCTCATAGTGATCCTCCGTTCATGTGGCGTGGGGGCTCGTCGTCTCAGCGCGGGAGAAATCGGCCGGATGGCGGTTGTTGTGGGTGCTGACAGGCATGTCGTCCACCGGTCTCCAGTGGGGTTTGCCGCGGACGAGCTGGTAGGCGAACGCGCCGAGTGCCGCGCCGATCAGCGGGCCGGTGACGTAGATCCAGAAGGCGCTCCACTCGCCGGCGGCGAGCGCGGGCCCGAACGACCGGGCGGGGTTCATCGACGCGCCGGTGACCGGGCCACCGAAGAGGGCGTCGAGTGCGACGGTGCCGCCGATCGCGATCGCAGCGGCGGCGCCGACCGCGCGGGTGTCGGTGGCGACGGCGATGATCACGAACATGAGGAACGCGGTCAGGATCGCTTCGTAGACCAGTGCGGAGCCGGCGCCGACGGTGGGCACGGTGGCGCCGAGCTGCGCGGGCGCGTCGGGCCACACGGCCAGCAATGCGAGCGCGCCCGCGGCGGCGCCGGTGAGCTGGGCGGCGATGTACGCGGCGGCGTCGCTTACGGCGAAGTGCCTGGTGAGGGTGAACGCGACGGTGACCGCGGGGTTGATGTGCGCGCCGGAGAGGTGTCCGGTCGCGTAGACCATCGCCATGATGATCAGACCGAAGACGAGGCTGATCCCGACGGCTCCGAGCGCGCCGTCGTAGCGGTCGTCGGCGACGATCGCGCCGCAGCCCGCGAACACGAGCGCGAACGTCGCGAAGCCCTCGGCGGCGGCCCGCCGCCACAGGCTCAGGTCGTTGCCCATCGTGATTTCCGGCTAGGCGAGTTCATGGCGTCCGACGCGCTCGCACAGGCGGGCACAGGCGTCAAGGCATGCGTCGGCTCGGCCGAGAAGGTGGTGTTCGGCGACAGCCAGATCTGGATCGTCCTGTTCGACCAGCAGCCAGACGCGCGCAGCGCGTGCGGATGCGTGGGCGTCGCGGCCGGCCTCCCGACATGGGCATCGATGTATGCGCAGCCGCAGTCCCCGAGGTCGCCGCGGCAGTAGACGCGCTCGATCCCGAGCGCGTCGATCCGCGTCAGTGCGGCGTCGAGCGCAGGCAGGTCGGCGTGGATGTCGGTGATGACCGCGACGCGGTCGCCCATGGCCGGTAGGGTGGCCAGATCCATCGACAAATGCAAATAGATCTACGTCAATGAGCCTGACCGGTCCGGCACCGTCTCGAGCGATGGCCGTCGAGCTCGAGCTGTCTCCTAAGACCAAGCGCGCGAAGGGTGAGCGCTGCTGCGAACCGGTCGTGTATCCGGACGTCGAGCGCCACGAGGCCGAGCGGATGGCGACGCTGGCGAAGGCGATCGCCGACCCGGTCCGCCTGCAGCTCGTGGACGTGCTGCGCAAGCACGCCGGCAAGGTGTGCGTGTGCGAGCTCGTGCCGCTGTTCGATCTGTCCCAGCCGACCGTCTCGCACCACCTCAAGGTGCTCCGCGACGCCGGCATCGTCGCCTCCGAGCGGCAGGGCCTGTGGGCGTACTACTACGTCGTGCCAGGCGCGTTGGATGAGCTGTCGGGCTGGCTCAGCTGAGCCGGTTCGCGCTCGTCGAGACTCAGTTGCAGCCGTCGTAGCCGAGCAGCGAGCACACGTGCTCGAGCGCGCCCTCTGAGACCGAGAAGTAGGCGAACGAGCCACGCTTCTCGCGCTCGACGATACCGGCGTCGAGCAGCTGCTTGAGGTGGTAGCTGACGGTCGGCTGCTTCAGCGGCAACATGTCCTCGAAGTCGCAGACGCAGACCGCCTCGCCGCCCGCCTGGAGCAGCCGGTTGAGGATCTTGAGGCGGTGGCGGTCGGCGAGCGCCTTGAACACGCGCTCGAGCTCGACGGCCTCGTCGTCGCTCAACCCGGGCTCCGCAAGTGGCGCGCAGCACTGAACAAGAGGCAGGGCAGTCATCTTGCAGCATCATATCGAAAAACTTTGATACGCTGCCACGCATCGAATTTCTTCAATGTCCAGTGGGAGTGTGTGAGCATGATCAACAGCCAACTTCCGGTCGCCGTGATCGGCGCCGGGCCGGTCGGCCTCGCGGCCGCCGCCCACCTCGCCGCACGAGGAATCGAGCCCGTCGTGTTCGAAGCCGGCGACTCGGCCGGCACGAGCGTGCGCGAGTGGGGCCATGTTCGTGTCTTCTCGCCGTGGAACTTCAACATCGATCCGGTCGCGGCGCGGTTGCTCGAACAGCAGGGCTGGTCGGCGCCGCCGGCGGACGGCTACCCGACCGGCGATGAGCTCGCCGACCGATACCTCGAGCCGCTCGCTTCCGTGCCCGGGATCGCCGCGAGCCTGCACCTGCGGACGCGGGTCATGGGCGTCACGCGGCTCGGGATCGACAAGCTCAAGGACGACGGGCGCGACGAGGCGCCCTACCAGCTGATTGTCGAGGAGGACGGCGAGGAGCGTCGATACCTGGCGCGCGCGGTGATCGACGCTTCCGGCACCTGGACACGGCCGAACCCGATCGGCTCCGGTGGGGTGCCCGCGGCCGGCGAGCGCGAGCACGCGGACCGCATCGCCTACGGTATCCCCGACGTCCTCGATGGCGCGCGTGAGCGCTACGCGGGCCGGCGCGTGCTCGTCGTGGGCAGCGGCCATTCCGCCTTCAACGCGATTCTCGACCTGGTGGCGCTGCGCGACTCCGAGCCGGCCACCGAGATCGTCTGGGCCATCCGCGGCGGCGCTCCCGATCGCGCCTACGGCGGCGGCGGAGATGACCAGCTCCCGGCGCGCGGCGCCCTCGGCGCCACCGTGCGGCGCCTGGTCGCCGACGGCTCCGTCGAAGTGGTCGCCGGGTTTCACACACGCTCGATCGTCGCCGAGTACGGCCGGGTGATCGTGCAGGACGACACGCGACGCCTGGTCGTCGACGAGATCATCGCCTCCACCGGGTTCCGTCCCGACCTCGACCTGCTGCGCGAGCTGCGCCTTGACCTCGACGATCGCGTCGAGGCGTCGCGCGCGCTTGCTCCGCTGATCGACCCGAACGTGCACTCGTGCGGCTCGGTGCCGCCGCACGGCGTCGACGAGCTCTCACACCCGGAAGCCGGGGTATATGTCGTCGGGATGAAGAGCTACGGCCGCGCCCCGACGTTCCTGCTGCGCACCGGCTACGAGCAGGTCCGCTCGGTCGTCGCCGCCCTCGCAGGCGACTGGGAGGCCGCACGCGACGTCCAGCTCGTCCTCCCCGAGACCGGCGTCTGCAGCATCAACCGCGGCGCGCAGCCCGCCGCGACCGAGCCGGTCCAGGCCGCGTGCTGCGGCGCATCCTCCGACGAGGCCGGGACAGCCGCGGCGGTGTGACCGCTGCCACCGACATCGCCGCGCGAGCGCGCTGGCGCTCGCGCGGGTGGGGCATCGTCGGCGCGCTGTCGGTCACCGAGACCGTCTCGTGGGGGATCCTCTACTACGCGTTCGCGGCCTTCCTGATCCCGATGCAGCGCGAGCTCGGGTTCTCGATCGCGGAGCTGACCGGCGCGTTCTCGCTCGCGCTCCTGGTCTCCGCGCTCGCCGGGATCGCAGTCGGCCGCTACCTGGATCGGCACAGCCCTCGTGGTCTCATGACCGCAGGCTCCATTGCCGGCGTTCTGCTGGTGCTCGCCTGGTCGCAGGTCGACGGGCTGGCGGCGTTCTACGCGCTCTGGTTCGCGATCGGACTCGTGATGGCCGCCGTACTGTACGAGCCCGCCTTCACGGTGCTGGCGAAGTGGTTCCCCGTCGCCGACGAGCGCCGCCGCGCGATGACCGCGCTCACGCTCGTCGCCGCCCTGGCGAGCTTCATCTTCCTCCCGCTCACGCAGGCGCTGGTCGATGCTCATGGCTGGCGCGACGCGCTCGTGATCCTCGCCGTGATCCTCGGCGTCGTCACGATCCCGCTCCACGCGGTCGTGCTCCGGCGCGCACCGGCCATCACCGCGGCGGCACCGTCGGCTGCCCGCTCGGTCAAGGCCGGCGATGCGCTGCGCTCGGCCTCCTTCTGGCTGCTGTCGGCCGCGTTCTTCGTCGGGACGATGACCGGAATCGCGATGACGGTTCTTGCCATTCCGTTCCTGATCGAGCGCGGCCACAGTGCCGGCTTCGCCGCGTTTGCAGTCGGACTCGTCGGCGTGTCACAGATTCCCGGCCGCGTGTTCTTCGCCGTGATCGACAGGCGCCTGCCGGGCCGTCTCGCGATCCCTGCGGTCTTCGTATTGACCGGAGCCGGCATCGCCGTGATCGTCAGCGTCGAGGCGACGGCCGCGGTGGTCGCCGGCCTCGTGCTGCTCGGCATGGGGAACGGCATGGCCACGCTCGCGCGCGCCACTGCGGTCGCCGACCTCTACGGCGGCGAGGCGTACGGCACGATCGCGGGGGTCGCCGCGGCGGCGACCACGGCAGCGCGCGCGGCGGGTCCTGTCGCGGCCGCGGTCTACGCAGCCGCCGTGGGCTACGCGGCGTTGCTCTGGACGCTCGTCGCTCTCGCGGTGATTGCGGCAGCGTTCGCCTACCGCGCCGAGACGTTGCTTGCGTCCGATCGGCGGCACGTGCGTCTGCGAGCCACTCCCGCGCCCTAGCGTCCGGCCCGTGTCACCGCCGCCTCGCTTCTCCGTGGCGATCTCAAGGTCGCCGGGTTCGTCAACTAGTGGCTGGACGAGGTGCTCACTGCGTCACCTCGCGCGTGAAGGCGGCGGTGTGCACCTCGCCTTGATGCTTGAACTGGAAGAACAGCCGGTACCTGCCTTTGGATGGGAACGCTGTCGCGAACGGGACCGCGTCGTCGTTTCCGCCGTGCTCGGCGGGGTGGGTGTGGAGGTAGCCGAGGTCGCCCTCGCGCAGGGCGACAAGGTGGCCGCCGGCGCCGAGGTAGGGCTCGGTGCGGATCGGCTCGCCGTCGCGCGAGACGGCGAATGCGATCTCGCTCTCGCGCCCGGCGCGTGAGCTGTCGCCGATGAGCCTGACCGCGTAGCCGCCCGCGGCGCGGGCGGTGGCGGCGGGCGCCGGCAGCGGCTGCCAGTCGACCGGACCGTCGACGGCGAGGTCGGCGCCGAGCGTGTACTTCTCACCGTCGCGCTGGAAGTCGGCGAAGGCGCGGTAGCTGCCGGCCTCCGGCAGCGTGACGGGCGTGCTCCAGCGGCCGTCGCTGTCGAGTCGCGGGTGCAGGTGCTGAAAGCCCTGAGTGTCGCGGCGGACGAGGATCAGGTGCATGCGCTTCTCCTGCTCCTCCTCGAAGTCGCGCACGGCGCGGCCATCTGCGTCGAGGATCCGGAAGCTCATCGCCGCGCGCTCACCGCGAGGCAGCGCCGTGCGATCGAGCTCGAGGCTGAGACCGTTGGCGCTCACCGCGAGGCCGGGGACTGCCGAGTCGTTGCTCGCAGACGCGCCGCCGTGGCCCTCGTCGGCGGGCGCGGAGGCCTCCATGCCGTGGCCCTGCATCGGGTCCGCCGTGAAGCCCTGGACAGTGAGCACGACGGAGCCGAACACGAAGGCGGTGCCGGCGACGGCGGCGACGACGCCCGTCGGGAAGTTGGGATGGTGGCCACTGTTGTGCAGTACGGCGTGGCCCTTGCCGCGGGTGATCAGCCAGCGGTTGACCGGGAAGGCGACGACGCCCGCGACCACGAGCGCGAAGGACAGGGCGCCCCAGAAGAAGATGTCGCCGACGCCGGCCTCCATCGCGCCGGGGACGAGGAGCATGATCGCGTTGTCGACGATCTCCATGACCGCGATGCTGAACGTGTCGGTGGCGAGCGCGATCGGCACGATGGCGGACAGCGCGAGGCCGGCGCGGATCAGCGGCAGGCTGGTCAGCGTGTAGCCGAACAGGAACGCCAGCGCGACGGCGAGTGCGACAGTGCCCCACTTCGAGAAGCCGAGCGCGGTGCCAATCACCATGCCGAGGACCTCGCCGATCGCGCAGCCCGTGAGGCAGTGCAGGGTGGCGCTCAGCGCAACCGCGTCGAGCGCGCGCCCTGAGGTCGGCAGCTCGTGGGCGTGGTGGACGTGGTTGTGGGCGGCGGTTTCCATCTGGTCCTGCCAGCATACCCATATGGGGTATTACGACACACGGAAGCAACCGCATATCGCCGCTGCTCCTTCCATGCATCAGTGACACCGTGGGAACGAGCAGCCGCGACGTGCTCAGCGGCGCGCCATGGCTATCGCCTGAACTCGCGCGGCCTGGTCGGCCTGCTCCGACCTTCGGTCTATCGTCATTACACCCCGTAGCGCTCTCATGACACGCGGCGGCAGTTCCCGGCGAGCTCTGAACCGCGTGTTAGACAACTACGTGGCGCGCGTTGCTTCCCGCGTGTCCGTGCTCGGACAGACTGCTGCGACCGCGCGGCGGGGGTTGGAGCTCGTCTGTCGGTAGACCCGCGGTGGCGATCAGCCAGGCGACTACCGAGAGTTGGAGTTCCACATCTCACCCGCCTTGAGCTCGTCGCGTCTGTCCGGCGTCGAGTAGAGCCTCGAAGCAGAGGGCAGCGGCCGAGGCGACACGAGTGTTGCCCGGCGGTGCGCACACGTCTCGGGTCTGCGGGCCATGTGCGGACGACGCCGCGCGCGGCGGCTGCTCGCCGTGCCGAGGGCGCAGCGCCGCGATAGCGTGACCCGGGTGCCACTCCTTTGGAGGGTGTTCGCAACGAATGCCGTGGTCCTCGCGGTGGCGACGCTGTTGCTCGTGCTGACGCCGGCGACGGTGAGCTTCCCGATCGCGTTGGCCGAGCTGGTCGTGTTGGTGGCTGGTCTGGCGACGATGCTGGCGCTCGATCTGTCGCTTCTGCGGCGGGCGTTCGGGCCGTTGCGTCGGCTGACGGCGACCATGCGCGGCGTCGATCCCCTGCGCCCAGGGGGTCGGGCACCGCTGCTGGCGAGCGATCCGGAGGTGGCCGAGCTCACGCGGGCGTTCAACGAGATGCTCGATCGCGTGGAGTTCGAGCGTCGAGACAGCGCCCGTCGGGCGCTGGGCGCGCAGGAGAGCGAGCGCCGCAGGGTCGCGCGCGAGCTCCACGACGAGGTGGGGCAAGTGCTCACGGCGGTGGTGCTGC
Source organism: uncultured Solirubrobacteraceae bacterium (assembly GCA_963806395.1). Lineage (GTDB taxonomy): Bacteria > Actinomycetota > Thermoleophilia > Solirubrobacterales > Solirubrobacteraceae > DASSUW01. The sequence continues at coordinate 36,088 of CAWDYI010000008.1, forward strand.
AGCTCGATCGGCTTCAGCGGGACGTGGCCCCGCAGCGGCGCCGTGAGGTGGAGGAGGCGCGCGAGGCTATCCGTGGGAGCCTGGAGGAGGTTCGCGCGATCGCTCGCGGGCTGCGTCCGGAGGCTCTCGACGATCTCGGGCTGAGCAGCGCGCTGGCCGCTCTGACGAACGAGGTCGCGCGCCACGCCGGCGTGCGTGTGGAGCGCGCACTGGCTCCGCGCCTGCCGTTGCTGTCCCCCGAGGAGGAGCTCGTGCTGTATCGCGTCGCACAGGAGGCGCTGACGAACGCCGTAAGACATGGCGGCGCGCGCCGCGCGTGGGTCACATTGCAGGCGAACGACGACGCCGTCGAGCTGAAAGTGCGCGACGACGGCTCGGGTTTCGATGTGACGGTGGTGTCGGAGGGCACCGGACTTCGAGGGATGCGCGAGCGCGCGGTGCTGGTCGGCGCCGAGCTCGACGTCACGTCGCGGGCCGGCCACGGCACAACCGTCCGGCTTCGACTCCCGCCGCGGACGCGCGCTGCCGAGGCCGCGACCGCCGTCGACGTGGGAGCATGAACGCACGTCACCCGGCTCGGTTGCTGCTCGCGGACGATCACGCGATGGTCCGCCATGGGCTGCGGCTGGTGCTCGACGCCGAGGCGGATCTGCGCGTCGTCGCCGAGGCCGGCGACGGCCTGGAGGTGCTCGATGTCGCGCGCCGGGTCGAGTTGGATCTGGCGATTCTCGACGTGTCGATGCCGCGGATGACCGGCCTCCAAGCGGCCGCAGAGCTCGCGTCGTTGCGTCCGGAGTTGCGCGTGCTGATGCTCTCGATGCATGACAACGAGCAGTATCTGTTCGAGGCGCTGAAGGCGGGGGCGTCGGGCTATGTGCTCAAGTCGGCTGCCGACCGCGATCTCGTCGAGGCGTGCCGCGCGGCGTTGCGAGGCGAGCCGTTCCTGTATCCGTCTGCGGTCGCGGCGCTGATCCGCGACTTTCTCGAACGTGCTCGCGCAGGTGAGGCGGCGCCTGTCGATCCGTTGACGCCGCGGGAGCTTCAGGTCGTCAAGCTGATCGCCGAGGCGTACACGAACGCGGAGATCGCGGCGGCGCTGCAGATCAGCGTCAAGACGGTCGAGCGCCATCGCGAGAACCTGCTGGCCAAGCTGGGGATGCGCGACCGCGTCGAGCTGACGCGCTACGCGATCCGTCGCGGGCTCGTCGAGCCATAAGCCTGCGGGTGGGGCCTGCGTCCCACGTTGACCGGCTTATGGGCGGGCACGCGGGCGGGGAATGGGGCGAGCGGCCAATGGGAGCGGACGGCGCTCGGCTGCACGATGCTGGGTGTGGCCCGTGTGCTGATTTTCTGGACCCATCCGCAGCACCTGTCGGTGGCGGAGGCCGATGAGTGGGCGCGCGCCGAGCTGCGCGTAGTGGCCGATCTGGCCGCGGTCGAGCGCGCCGAGCTCGCAGCGGTGCGGACCGCATCCGAACGCCTCAGTCGCCGGCACGACTGGATGCTCGAACTGCACTTGGCATCCGGCGCGCAGCCTTCCGACTGCGTGGACGCGCCGGCCTGCACGGACTGGCTCGGGGACTTGCGCCTGCTCGGGATGCGGCCGGTCGTCGTTGCCGTCGACTCCAGCCGCCCGTTGGAAGGGCCCGCGTGATGGCGCTCGCGGTCGCGATCTTCGCGGGCGCGCTCGCCCTGATCGCATCCGAGCGCGTGGACCGGACCAAGGTCGCGCTGCTCGGCGCCGTGCTGCTGCTGCTCGCGCAGACGATCGACCAAGAGCGCGCGGTCGAGGCGATCGACTGGAACACGCTCGGTCTGCTCGTCGGAATGATGCTGATGGTCAAGATCACCGAGCCGACCGGGGTCTACACGTGGCTGGCGATCCGCGCGGGCCAGCTCTCGCGCGGCCGGCCGCTCGCCGTCGTCCTGGCGCTCGCCACGACCACGGCGGTGCTGTCGGCGTTCCTGGACAACCTGACGACCGTCCTGCTGATGGTGCCGATCACGTTCCTGCTCGCGGACGCGCTCGACGTCGACCCGATCCCGCTCGTGATCATCGAGATCCTCGTGTCGAACATCGGCGGTACAGCGACGCTGATCGGCGACCCGCCCAACATCCTGATCGCGGGGGCGACCGGCCTCTCGTTCGGCTCCTTCATCGTCAACCTCGCGCCGATCGCTGCCCTGACGTTCATCGTCGTCACCGGCGGGCTGTTCGCCGTCTACCGGCGTCAGTTGCAGATCGCGCCCGATGCGCGACGGCACGTGATGGGCCTCGACGCGGCGCGCTCGATCGAGGACGCTGCCGAGCTCAAGCGCACCGTCCCGATCCTCGTGGGGACGATCCTGGTGTTCTTCGCACACCAGGCGCTGCACCTGGAGCCCGCGACCGTCGCGCTCAGCGGCGCGACGGTGATGCTGCTCGTCAGCCGCCAGCCGCTCGAGCGCTCGCTGGCCGGGATCGAATGGCCGACGCTGTTCTTCTTCGTCGGACTGTTCGTGATGGTCGGCGCGCTTGAGGAGACCGGTGCGATCGGCGAGGTCGCCGACGGCATCGCGAGCATCACAGACGGCGACCGGACTGCCGAGTTGCTCGGGATCTTGTGGGCGTCGGCGATCGGTTCTGGCATCGTGGACAACATCCCGTTCACCGCGGCCATGATCCCGGTCGTCGAGCAGTTGCAGTCGGGCAACGGCGGCGACGACGCCTACTGGTGGTCGCTGGCCCTCGGCGCCTGCTTCGGCGGCAACGCCACGCTCGTGGCCGCCGCGGCCAACGTCGCCGCCGCCGGCATGGCCGCCCGTGCCGGGCGGCCGATCGGGTTCCTCACCTTCCTGCGCATCGGGCTGCCGGTCACCGGCGTCTCGCTGATCCTCGCCACCGCCTACATCGCCGTGAGGTACCTCTGATGAGCCCCCGCAGCGTCACCGACCCGCTCGTCCGCGACAGCCCGATCCTCAACGCCGACGACTCGGTCGAGATCGCGGTCCGCAGCCTCGTCGACACCGACCTTCCCGCGCTGCCCGTTGCCGAGCGCGACGGACGATGGTGCGGCATCTTCGGAGAGCGCGAGTTCTTCCAGGCGCTGTTCCCCGGCTATCTCTCCCAGCTCGGCGGCGCCGGCTTCGTGACCAAGTCGCTCGAGTCCGCACTCGAGAAGCGCAGTGCCTGCCGCAACGACCGTGTCCGCGATCACATGAACACCGAGCACATCGCCGTCGGGACCGACTTCTCCGACGCCCAGATAGCCGAGACGTTCCTGCACCACCGCGTGCTCATCGTGCCTGTCGTCGACGGCGATCGCAGTGTCTCCGGCGTCATCACTCGCGGCGACTTCTTTCACGCGGTCGCACGCCGATTCCTCCGCGACGGATGAACCCCGAGCTGCCGCGTCGTGGGCGAGCACTCGTCCACGGACGTACAGAGCGCGGAGGTTGCCCACGTGCCCTTATGGCAGTGGGATGCCCAACCGTGTGTGGAGCTCTGGCCCGCCCATGTCATTCGTCAGACGATTCCCGGGCGCGACCCGGCCGTGCGGAGCAGTCTGTCGAGACGGGGGAGAGGGCGCTCACCGCGCCTACGGAGCGGTGAAGCTCGGTTGACACCGCCACGCGCCGGCGGCCGCATCGCTGGCGGCCGCCGGACGGGCGGCCTGGATCTTGCTCGGACGAGTTGCGTGGCGAAGTCATTCGAGCGATGTGCTCGGCCGGCGGTTCTTGTCCACGATGGCCGCCACGATCAGCCCGAAGGCGACCGCGCGCGCGAGGTAGACGAACGTGCCGGCCTCGCCGTCCCGATCGAGCACCGCCAGGCCGATACGGTTCACGGCGAGCACGGCGAACGCGAGAGCGAAGAGCAGCAGCAACCGGTCGCCGCTCATCTGCCAGAACCGCAGGAAGAAGACGGCGATCGCGAAGCAGGCGAGGAAGCTCGCGCCGTCCAGGAAGTCGATCACCGCTGCTCGCCTTCAACTGCGTCCCAGAGCAGTCCGGCGAGCAGCGTCGCGGCTCCGGCGAGGAACGTGGCGCTGCGCGGCCAGCGCAGGTCGGCGTCGTCGCCGAGGATTGCGAGATCGACGAAGAGCAGGAGGTTGCTGACCGCCAGCCAGGCGAAGCATATGGCGCTCCAGAGGAGGAGCCGCGTCCGGTTCACCTTCCATGCTCGCAGGAGCAGAGCGGCACACGCGAGGCTGAGGAAGGCGCACAGCGTGTAGACGGCGGTCGCCACCGTCATCGCTCCCGGCGCCGCACGCGAAACGCGTCCGAGAACTCCTTCAGATCGCGGCCGGGCGTCGCGAAGACGAAGCGCACCACCTCTCGCGAGTGAAGGCGATACGCCTCCTGCAGGGCCGATGTCGCCTGCTCGAGCTCCGTGTTGGAGGCTGCGTATCGCCAGTGGTCTCCCTCGCGCTGGATGAGCCCCGCGTCCGCCATGGCGTCGAGCCGGGCCACGGCCCATGAGGCCGGACATGTGAGCGCATCGCAGATGTCGCGCACGCTCCACGAGCGGTCGCGCTCGGCGTGGAGCAGCATCAGCAGTTCCAGCCCTCCCACGGAGTGGACGTGCTGCCGGATGAGCGTGCGGACGGCGGGCGACAGCCGTGAGCTCACTACGCACGTCGTTCCCGTCGCCGTACCCCTTGGCGACCGGATCGTCATTGCTCGGACGATGGCGACGGCCGGACAACGCCCGGTTGCGGGTATGACATGCGCATGCGGGCGAGGCGCAAGCCGGATCGCGGCGACGGTCGCTCGCGCATGGCCACCTTCGTGTACGTCGCGCGCTGGCTGATCGGCGCGGCGATCCTCGCCGGGGTCGCGATCGTCCTACTGGACGACGGCGACGATGAGGAGGTCAGCCTGCCGCCGATCCGGGAGACGCAGCTCGTCGATGCCGCGCGTCGAGCTGATTGCGAGTTCCGCCGCGCTGCCCGCGGGGACCGGCTCGATCCGGCGGTGGACGGACCCGCGGGGTCGGCGGCGGCGCCGGCTGGGTTCTACGACGAGGCCCCGGACAGCGGATCGCTGGTCGCCGCGTTGCGGCGCGGGGTGGTCGTCATCCACTTCCGCAGCGACCTCGACGGTGAGCGGGTCGACGAGCTCCGGCGGATCCAGGAGGCGGCCCCGAACGGAACGATCGTCACGCCCAATTCGTCGATGTCGTTCGAAGTGGCCGCGACGGCGTTCCGGCGGCTGCTCGGGTGCCCGCGGGCGAGCGACAAGTCCATGGAGGCCGCGCTGCTGTTCCGCGGGCGCTTCCTCGGCGCGGGCCCCGAGGACTGACCGCTAACCGGCCCGTGCCGCTGGGACGTCGAGCCGCAGCGCCCTCAGGATGCGCTGTACCGCGTGCGACACGTCACGGGCGGGAACCCGGAGCGTCTGTCCGACCTCGGTCTCGCTCGCACCGTCGAGCAGCATCCCGACGAGCGCCCGGTCATCTCCGAACAGCTGGGACGATGCCTCCTCGAGCACGGTCGCCGAGATCGGCGGAAGCAGGCGCTCCGCGGCGCACACGAGGCGGATCGCACTGAACAGGTCGCGCGCCCCCGTGCCCTTGGGGAGCAGGCCGTCGGCACGCGCGAGGGTTGCCGGGAGCGCGAGCGTCGGGGTGGCGTACGCGGTGAAGATGATGACCCTCGGGGCCGGCACGTCCTTCTTGATGCGGTAGCAGAGCTGGAGCCCATCGCCGCGCGGCAGGTGATAGTCGAGTAGCACGACATCCGGCCGGACGTGGTTGAGCATGGGCCAGAGGCTCTCCTCGGCGCCGTCGCTCTCGCCGACGAACACGATCTGGGGCTCGGCGTCGAGAACCGCCTGGAGGCCGGCCCGAAGCGCCGGATGGTCATCGACGACAGCAACGCGGATCATGCGGCTCTTTGGTGCGTCCATCCCGAGAGCTATCGCCGCGGTCTCTGAGCGGGAGCTAATGATCGTCAGTCGCCGGACGGTGTCGCCCGCCCAGCCGTCGAGCAGTCGGCGCATGCGTTCGATCGCCGCGTCACCTATATGACCGTGGCCCGGCCACCGTTCGCCCCGCTGCGCACTCCCCGATCGATGCACGGCCTGGATCGACGCGGCGGGCTCGGACCCGGCGACGGGTCTCGACTCGCCACGCTCGCGTACGCGGCGGAGTGGATGCTCGCGGCGACGCTGATCATCGGAGTGCTGCTCGCCGCGCTCGACACGAACGAGCCCGCAGAGGTGAGCCTGCCGCCGGTCCTTGAGACCGAGCTCAGCCACGCGGCTCGCGACGCCGGCTGCGAGCTCCATCGCGCTCGTCCGGGCGAGCGGCTGAACCCGCCCGTGCTCGGTGGCGTCGGGGCAATGCCGGCGCGGCCGGGGTTCTACGAGGAATCACCAGCCGCGTCGTCGCTGCTCGCCGCGCTTCGCGACGGCGTCATCGTGATCCAGTTCCGCGACCTCGACGGTGCGGGCGTCGAGCTGCTCCACGACGTCCAGCAGGCTGTGCCCGAAGGCACGATCGTCGCGCCGAACGACACTGGGATGCCGTTCGTCGTGGCCGTCACCTCGTACCGCCGGCTGCTGGGGTGCCGGGAGCTCGACAAGTCCGCCATCGACGCGATCCAGCTGTTCCGAGGCCGGTTCGTCGGCTCCGGTCCGGACACGTGAACATCAGGGCTCGACAAGACCGCGGCGCACGGCGTAGAGCGTGAGCGCGACCCGATCGCGCAGGCCGAGCTTCTCGAGGACGCTCGCGCGATGGCGCTCGACCGTCTTGTCGCTGATGTTGAGCAGCTCGCCGATCTCCCGGCTCGTGTGGCCTTCGGCGATGAGCTTGACGACCTCGGTCTCGCGCGGGGTGAGCGGGCCCTCAAAACCGCTCTCGCCGCGGCCGGTCCGTTCGAGGTGATCGCGGATCAGCGCCCTCAGCGCATTGGGGTACAGGAACGGCTCGCCACGCAGGGCGGCATGGCATGCGTTCACGAGGTCGTGCTCGGCGGCGGACTTGAGGACGTAGCCCGATGCGCCTGAGCGCAACGCCTCGAAGAGGAACTCCTCGTTGTCGTGCATCGAGAGGATCAGCACGCGCATCTGCGGCCGCTGCTCAGCGAGGTGTCGGGCGACGTGGAGCCCGGTCAGCTTCGGCATCGAAACGTCGAGGATCGCCAGATCGACCCCGCCGGCCAGCGCCAGCTGGAGCGCTTCGCTGCCGTCTGCCGCTTCTGCGACGACGGTCATGCGTGGATCGTCGTCGAGGATGCGCCGTACGCCGGCCCGTACGAGCGCGTGGTCGTCGGCGAGCAGGATTCTCGAGATCGGGGTCACCTGCGTGCGGACCGCGCTGGGATGTGTAGCCGGATCGTCGTCCCACCGGTCGCGCCGGTGCCCCAGCTCAGCTCGGCGCCGATCAGCAGCGCGCGCTCACGCATGCTGCGGATGCCGCCTTCGAGCGGCACGCCGTCGGCAGGGAGGCCACCGCCGTCGTCTTCGACGGCGACCTCGACCTCATCGGCCTGAGCACGCAGCGTCACGCGCGCCTCTCTTGCTCCCGAGTGTCGGATCACGTTCGTCAGGCTTTCCTGGACGATCCGGTAGACGACGAGCTGCTCGTCGGGGGACAACGGCGGCGGTGACTCGGGCAGCGTGCGATGGATGACGAGACCGGTCTGGGAGGAGAGACGGTTGCAGAGCGTCGTGAGCGCGGCGGTGAGCCCGAGCTCGTCGAGCACTTCCGGCCGCAGCCGGCGGGCGATCCGCCGGACGTCCTCGAGCGCGGCCTCGGCTGTGCCCAGCGCCTCGTCGAGGTCCTCCGGCGACCCGCCTTTGGCCTTGATGCGACTGATCTGGAGCACGAGCGCCGTGAGGGTCTGACCGATCTCGTCGTGCAGCTCGGTGGCGAGGTGGCGTCGCTCGCTGTCCTCTGCAACCACCATGCGCTGGGCGCTGTCGCGGCGCTCGGTCTCGATCCGGTCGAGCATCGCGTTGAACTCCCTCGCCAGCACGGTGACCTCGGAGGGTGGGCCGACGACCGGCACGCGCTCGCCTGGCCGCAGCGGATCGACACGGGTCATGGTGGTCATGAGGCGAGTCAGCGGTGAGAACGCCCGCCGCATGAGCAGCAGATTCACCGCGAGCATGATCGTGACGCCTCCGACCAGGGCGACGATCCGGCCGTTCGCCGGCTCGACGATGAGCACGACACACGCGACGAGCAGGACACACGCATTCGGGACGAACAGTCGCCAGAACAGCGGGACGGTCGCGGTTTCCGCTGCGTCGAGCGGGGGCGCGCTTGACCGCGCAACGAACATGCGGAGACCCTACCCGGAGCGGGGAGCTACTCCGGCATCGTCGCTGCGTCAAGGTGCGCGCGAACCCCGGCAGCCATCGCGGGGGCTCCGGCGCCGGCAGCCGGCTTCTGTCCGGGCGGCGGCGGATGCGTCCGTCGTCGGGACCGAGCGGCCCCCAGCGATCGGCAAGATGCCAGAAGAACAGCATCATGGGGCTGTCCACCATGCGAGGGGATCGATCCACCATCGTGTGGTCACCCGGCGCGTCCGCCGAACCGGATCGTCTGCCGACTGGCGACGCCCGCGCGCGCTCCCGTACTCCGGGTGGTCCTCGGCCCACTGCTCGACGACCGACCCGCGTCCGGGCCGGCGCGTCGCCGGCCCGGATCAACGGTTCAGCTGGAGGCGTCGTTCATGCGGCGGCGGCGACGGCGCCGGAAACCGTCCGGCCCGTGATCGCGAACTCGCGCGTGACCATGTCGATGGTGCCGTGGATCGCGATGACCGCCGTGTTGTACGCCGCGTACTCGGGGACCGCGGTGTCGAGGAGCGCAAAGCCGCGAATCTCGTGCACCTGCGGCGCGTCGGGATCGGGGATCGCGTAGCCGCGGACGTCGGCGGAGATGGCGCCGCGGTCGGTCTCGATCGTTTCGCGGATGTCGAGCACGACGCTGCCGTCGTCGCGGATGCGGACCTGGTCGATGCCACGCACGCGGGCGCCGGCGAGCTCGCCCTCGGTCATGCGGCCATCGAAGTAGTTGTCGAGCCGGATGCCGCCGCTGACGGGTCCGATCTCGACGGTGTCGGTGAGGCGTGCTTCGAAGCGGTAGTCGAGGTTCATCGTGGGTTCCTTGGGGAGGTAGGGAGTCAGGAGATGGCGAGCGCCTCGGCGGGCGGAGGCGTGCCGAGGATCCGCGTGCCGTACGGCTGCCACTCGTCGTCGAACACGCTGACGACGGTGTTGGACGAGAAGATGCCGGTCACGCGAGCTGTGCCTTCGCCGGCGCCGGCCACGTCATGGGGCGCCTCGGCCGGCACCACGGCAATGCCGCCGGCCGCCACGCGGCGGCTCTCGTCGCCGACGATGACGTCGACCTCGCCGGCGAGGACCACGAGGACCTCCTCGGCGCTGTCGGTGTGCCGGCCGAGGCGGGCGCCGCGATCGAGCTCGAAGTACACGGCCGCGGTGCTGCGCGACCCGGTGCCCCGGTGGACGGGCCACGCGGCGCGGACCACGTTGGTCTCGTCGTCCCGGTGGTGGGCGGGCAGCAGATCGAGCTGCTCGGTCTGGATGATGTGCATGAAGGGGTGTTCCTTATTCGTTGGACAGGCTGCACTACCAATATTGCATGCACGACGCGTCGATGTCGAGCGGTTCGTCAGACGACGGACATTTCGGTTAGCGGGCTGCCTATCGAAATCCTGGCGACGCCTCGCTGTGTGGCGCGGCGCGGCGCTCGAGCGGGCACAGCCGCCGGGAGGTCCGACGAATGACGAAAGGGCAGCCACTCCGCCCAATGCGGGCACTGCCTTGCCGGGACACCGGTGTACCGCCGAGCACCGGCGTCGGGTCGTGGGGGTTTGACCCTTCGCGCCGCGACCTGCGGCGGGGGCACGCATGTCCCCGCCGTCCCACTGACAGCTCCGCGCCACGGCGTCGCGGACCAGCTCGAAGCGCGTGTACGCGATGGACTATTCGACTGCGTCCTGCCGTCGCCTTGCCAGCCTCAACCCCTGGAGAACACTGCGCCTGGCCCGCCACGCGATCCGTCGCGTGAGAACGGTCGCCGGTGCGGCTGCCGACGCTTTCAGATCGATCCGGAGCTGCACGGCGCGTCTCGAGAGGTCGCCGATGCGCTCCGAGCGCTCGATCAGGCGCCGGATGTCCGCGACCGCCGTGTCGGAGTAGCCGTCGGAGGGGTGGAGCCCGCCTGGCACGCCGTCGCCGTAGCCGAATGCCTCGAAGTCGGTCTCATAGAGGGTGTGCGAGGCGTCCAACACCTCTGGCACGAACACGGCGGGGATCGCCGGCAGCGGCGTCTCGTTCGCGCGGCGCAGGGCGAGCCGCTCCCCGTCCCACCCTCGCGCGCGGAGATGGCGATCGAAGTCCTCCACGAGCTGAGGCAGCTCGCTCGTCCGGTAGATCCGGCTGTACCGCATGCGCCTCGCGGCGAGTAGCCGGCGCTGCGGCGCGAAGTGGCGGTTGCGGATCACCTGCTCAGGGTCGCGTGCGATCGAACGGGCGAAGCGCACGAAGTCCTCCACGATGTCGCTGCCGCTGCGCGGGATCCGGGGGAACCATTCGGCGTCGCCGAATCTCGCGACCCACCACGGCTCGCGCAGAAGCAGCTTCGACTGCCAGGCGGAGAACAGCCGCGCGGTTGGGTGCCGGACGACCCCGAACACGAACCATCCGTCGTCGGGCGAGATGACCTCGAGCTTCTCATCCGACAGTCCGGTGGCCATCGGGGTGTGCTGCCACAACTCCCGACGGTGAATCGTCATCGCTCGCGTCTGCTCGCTCGACAGCGAGTTGTAGAAGCGGTCGGGATCCTCGCGCTGTACCTCGGCGACCAGCCACTTCAGGCTCGTGCACGCCGCCTTGTTGACGGAGACGTACAGCGTCTGCCACTGCGGCAGGACATACGTCGCCGTCGGATGCGGGGGCAACTGGTCACGCCGCATCGGCGAACTCACGTTCTCGGCGTCCGAGTCACCAACTCGGAGATGCGCGATCGGACGCCTCCGGCCGGTGGATTGTCCGTCGAATGACATGGTGCGGCCGGACGGGACCGAGCGGCGCAGATGGGCGCGGGCTCAGCGGCCGTAGGCCGAGTCCACGTCGGTCCACTGCTGATCGGTGAACATCCGGGGTGCTGCTCGCCGGTGCCGACGACACGCTCGGCTTCGGCCGGCACCGCCCGTCGGGCCTAAAGCGCGGTCGTCAGCTGAGTGACGATGCGCCGGGCGTCGCGCGACTAGCCCGAACGCCGGGCCGGGATCTCGAGCTGCAGCGCGCTCAGGATGCGGCGCACGGCGTGGTCGACGTCGCGTGTCGGGATGCCGAGTATCCGGCCGATCTCGGGCTCGGACGCGCCGTCGAGGAGCATCGCGACGAGCGCACGATCCTCCTCGCGCAGACCGGCGCAGCCGTCGTCGAGCACGGGCGCGGTGATCTGGGGGAGCAGGCGCGCTCCATCCCACACCTGCCGGATCGCGGCGAACAGCTCGCGGGCGCCCGCGCCCTTGGGAAGCATGCCGTCGGCATGCGCGAGGGTTGCCGGCAGCGCGAGTGTGGGGCTCGCGTAGGCGGTGAACATGATCACCTTCGGCGCATGGATGTCGCGTTTGATCCGGTAGCAGATCTGGAGCCCGTCACCGTGCGGTAGGTGGTAGTCGAGCAGCACGAGGTCCGGCCGCACGATGTTCAGCATCGGCCACAGGTGCTCGGGCTCGCCGTCGCTCTCGCCCGCGAACACGATCTCGGGCTCGGCGTCGAGCACGCTTGCCAGCCCGGCCCGCATGGCCGGGTGGTCGTCGACGACGGCGACACGGATCATGCGGCACCTCGGATCTGCTCGATCGGGACGTCGAGCGTGATCGCGGTGCCGCGCCCGCCCGCAGGCGTTGCGAAGTCGAGGCGGCCGTTGATGGTGGCGGCGCGGCTTTTCATCACGACGATGCCGTGCGCACCGGGGCGGCGCTGGCTCGCGATGCCGCGCCCGTCGTCGCGCACGCGCACCCGCAGGCGACCGTCGGCCGCCTCGATCAAGACGTCGATCGTCGTGGCGTCCGCGTGGCGGAGTGCGTTCGTGATCGCCTCGCAGCCGATCCGATAGGCATGCGCCGCGACCAGCGGGGAAAGCGGCGGCGCCTCGCCGTACACGCTGATGCTCGGACGCCCGTGGGGTGCCAGCTCGCCCGCGCGGGCGCGCAGCGCCTGCTCCAGCGGCCGGCCCTCGAGCGGCGAGCTCAGCTCGGCGACGCTCGCGTCCATCTCCGACGCGGCCGACTCGAGCTCGACGGTCGCGCGGGCGGCCGTGCGCTGGGCGGCCTCGGGGACGCGGCCGTCGAGCGAGCTCACAAGCAGGTGCGCGGCGTGGATCCGCTGCTTGGCGGAGTCGTGCAGCTCCCAGGCGATCCGGCGCCGCTCGGCTTCGATCGTCAGGCGCTCGCGCGCGGCCCGCTCGTCTGCGAGCCGCCGCAGCGCGTCCGCGGCGTAGGCGAGCGAGGGGATCAGCAGCAGCGGCAGCGCGAGGTGGATGGCCAGCGTCTCGGCGGAGCTGACCTGCAGCCCGCCCCAGACGGGGCCACCCACCACTGCGACGACGAAGAACGCGAGCGACGCGCCGAGTGCGAGCCAGAGCGCGCGGCGCGGCGGCACGCTGACCGCTGGGAGCGCCAGCGTCGACAGCCACAAGAGGTAGAACGGGCTCCGCCAGTCACCGGACGCGAGCACCAACGCGAGCGCTGCCATGGAGTCGACGGCCCACGCCGCCGGCATGCGCCGCAGGCGCGGGAGGTAGATCACAGCGACCGTGCTCAGCACGCCGTAGAGCAGCAGGAGCAGTTCGGCCCCGCCCAGGCCGCCCCACACGAGCAAGGCCGCGGCGAACGCGGTGGCAAAGAGGCGGGCGGCCACGTACAGCCCCAGCCACCGCGTTCGAGCCACCTGTCGCAGCTCGTCAATCGCCTGTCCGGGCCCCATGCGGGCCTCCTGTCGTCGTCGCCCGTAGCCAAGGGTAGCCCGCGGCGGCTCCCGATCTCGGCCGGCCGGCATCGCCGTCGCACACGCGCCAGACCGAGTCGCGGCGCGCTCGTCAGTTGTCTGACGATAATGGGGCGGAACGCGCGCCTGCGGGACAAGAACCCGGGTGCACGGAATGAGCGGCTCAGCCCTCCAGTTGAGTAACTCGGTTGACAGCGCGATCCGCCGGCGGCCGGGGGAGCGGCCGCCGGCGGCCGCGCCCGCGTTGAGTACGTACTCGGGAGCCGCCGCTGATCAGCTACGAGGCCGTGTGGTGCTGCGGCGTCGGACGGCGTTCTAAACCCGTGGCCCGGCGCATCGGCCGGGCCCACGGGGATCGGTGGCGGATCGCCAGCCCGCGGACGCTCTGCCGGGGGACGATGCCGCGTTGAGGACGTCATGCCCGCGCCACGCGGGCGCTGGGGCTCGTCCGTCCGTTGGATGACGGTCTTGAACATCAGCGCCGTTGAATCACGCGTGTGCGCGACCCGTAGGCAGTGCCCCCCGCTGAGCGCCAGCGGACGCGGTAGGAGCGGCCGCTGTGGTAGCGCGTCGTCGAGATCCAATAGCCGGCGCGGTTGGTCCGGTCGTTCTTGAGGTGCCGCCAGCGCGCCCGTCGGCCGCGGTACTGGATCTCCACACGGTCTCGACCGGTATGGGGCCGCACGTAGCCCCACAGGCGTACGCGGCGGCCGGTGCGGCGCGCGACCATCGGCAGGCGGAAGCCGCGGTAGGCGAGCTTCTTGCGGCCGCCGGCGAAGCGGAGGCCGGACTCGAAGCCTCCGTAACGGTCCTTGCCGGTGCCGGCCGGATCGTCACGCATCAGGTACTGGGAGATGGCGCGCACGCGGCGGTTGGCCCAGGCGATCTTCTCGCCGATCGACCGGTACTCGGCCTGGCGCGTCTGGCTGACGCCGTAGTGCGGGTCGGGGGTGCTCTGGATCCCGAACTCGGTCAGGTAGACCGGGAGCCGGCGGCGTACCGCGCGGGCGCGCCCGGCGCGGTCGAGCGCACGGGTCAGGCGGCCGAGTGATCCGATCGTCACGTCGTCGCGGCGCCGGGAGACGAAGAATGGCCCGCTGCGGGTGGTGTAGGGGTGATGGGCGTAGCCGTCCGCGGGCAGTCGCTTGCACCCGCGGGCCTTGCGATAGCGGCGGTTCAGGCACAGCGCGCCGCGCAGGAACCGCAGCGGGTGGACGACGTGGCTGTTGCCGCGCGGCGCGGTCTCGCCCATCAGGACACGATCGCGGCCGTTGCCTGTCCGCGCGAGCGCGCGGTGAGCGGCCCAGAACAGCCGCCGGTAGAGGCGTGGCGAGTACGGCTTGTGGCGCCGATACTGCGGGCCGAGGAACTGCGGGTGGTTGGGCTCGTTCCAGATCGACCAGTGGGTGATTCGCGTCCCGAACTGGCGCCCGACGGCGGTCATGAAACGCTCGAACCGAGTGGGACTCGGGTAGTCGACGCCGTTGTTGATCAGCGTCGCCCAGTCCGGCGCAGGTCCGCTGGGCGTGATGAGCACGCGCACGCCTCGGGCGCGCGCCTCGGCGACGATGCGCTCATAGGTGCTCCAGTCATACGCGGCCGGGTCAGCCTCATCGAAGCGCGGCGCGCCGTTGCCGTCGGGCTGCGGCGCCACGTCACGCCAGTACAGGACGACCCGGATCCACCGCACTCCGAAGCGCTGGATCTCGTCGAACGTCCGCGCGCGCAGCGCGGCGTCCGGGCTCTTGAGCTCGCGCGAGGCCTCGAAGATCGTGAACTGCGAACCGCGCGCCTGCGCGGCGGGCGCGGCGAGTGCCAGCACAGCGAGCGCGACGCCGAGCGCACGCATCACAGGCCCTCCGCGTGCCGGGCGACGTACCGGCGCGACGAGCGGCGTTCGGGGCGCCAGCGCGGCCCGCGCTCACCGCGGCCGGACGTGTCGAACCGCAGGCCGGCGATCACCGCGTATGCGTGGCCGCCGTTGGCGTAGACGGTGATCCACGTACCACGCCCGCGGCGACCCCAGCGCATCAGACCGGGGGAGGCGAGCGGGCGAGCGAGCAGGCGGGCTCCGTGCAGTGCGTACGAAACGGAGCCCGAGCAGTCGTAGCCCGATGAGCGGAACCGGCGGTGGCCGCCTCCGTAGCGGTACGGCTTGCGGGTGATGCGATTGGCGGCTGCGATTGCGTCGCGCACCGCCTCGGGCGCGTCGGCCGGCGCGATCGCGGTGCGCCCGTCGGCCGCCAGCGTGGCTCGCCCGGGCGGCGGCGTCGCGCGTGCAGAACGGCGCGCAGCGCGGACTCGCCGACGGATGCCACGAGCCTCCAGCCGGGACACGCGGCCATCCACCCGGAGGTGCTCGGATCGCTCGTAGCGCCGGACGCTGCGCCGGGTGCCGCGGCCGAAGATGCCGTCGACATGGGTCGGCTGACCGAGATAGGTCAGCCAGCGCTGGAGCACGCGGACGTCATGACCGCGGCTGCCGACGTGCAGCGTGCGGTGAACCGAGGCGGCATCACCCGGCGCCGCATGGGCCGCCGCGAGTGCGGCGAACGCGAGCGCGCAGCGGGCAGGGGTACGACGTGCATGCCGCATAGGCGAGGTGCGAGTCAATGAAGCTCCTTCCAGACGTCTCCGAGGTGAGCTGACGGGCTCGCGCTGGAAGTGGCTGCGCTACGCCGAACCCAAGCTCGGCGATTCGCCCCGGGCGGACGGGTGTCCGCCAGTGGTTCCCCCGGCCGGCCGGGCGCTCTCGCCGGGCCGGTTCAACGATGTGCTGGAGGTCCCAACTCGATGGGCGAACGTAAGTTGCCGCAACCGCCGGCCGCCCGTCATTGCACTGACGAAGAGGCACCGCCGGCCGGTGAACGACGCAGTGACCCTACTCGTCCGTCGTCTGACGACACGGCGCCGCGGGCGCCCGGCTCGGTCACATTATGTCTTGCCCCATGCTCGACGACGCGGACGCCTTCGCAGACGGGCTCTCAGCCGGTCGCGCGGCGCTGGCGGCAGGAGCATGGGAGCGAGCGCGCGACCGCTTCCGGGCGGCGCTCGCCGTCTGCGACGGCGGCGCAGCGTGGGAGGGGCTGGGCTGGGCCGCATGGTGGCTCGACGACGAGGCGTTGACGTTCCACGCCCGCGAGCGCGCCTTCCGCTCTTATCGGCGCGAATCCGATGCGACCGGCGCGGGTCGCGTGGCGGCGTGGATCGCGGCCGATTTCCGCGAGTTCCGCGGTGAAGACGCGTCGTGGGCCGCGGCTGGCTCGAGCGGGCCCACCGCTTGCTCGACCCCCTCCCCGAGTCGCCCGAGCAGGGCTGGCTGGCGCTGATCGACGCCGACTTCGCGCTGAACATCGACCGTGATCTCGACGCCATGCTCGGTCTGGCGCGTCATGCAAGCGCGCTCGGCCGGCGCCTCGACGTGGCCGACGTCGAAGCTGTCGGGCTCGGCATCGAAGGCCTGGCCATGGTCTGTCGCGGGTCGGTCGAGGATGGCATGCGGAAACTCGACGAGGCTTCCGCGATCGCGACTGCCGAAGACATGCACCTGCCGCTCTCGTCCGGCTGGGCGCTCTGCTGCGTGCTCAGCGCGTGCGATGGGATCGGGGACTTCCGGCGCGCCGCGCAGTGGTGCGACTCCGTGCGGACCTTCACCGACCGCTGGGGCGGTCGGCAGCTGCTCGGTGTCTGCCGGACGTCGTACGGACGGATCCTGGCCGCCCATGGCGACTGGCCGGCGGCGGAGAGCGAGCTGCTCGGCGCCGTGGAGGACCTGGAACGGGCGCGACCGGGCATGGCGGCCCTCGGGCTGTGCCGGCTCGGCGAGCTCCGTGCCCGTCAGGGCCGGAGCGGGGAGGCGCGGAGCCTCTTCGAGCGTGCCGGAGCGGCCGGGCTCGTCGGGCTCGGCGAGCTCGCGCTCGCCGACGGGGACGCCACGGAGGCGGCCCATGCTGCCGAGCGGGTGCTGCGCCGGCTCCCCGAGACCTCGCTTCTCGACCGCCTCCCCGCCCTCGAACTCGCAGCCAGGGCTCGGACGGCGCTCGGCCAGCCGGCGTCCGCCGCCCGCCACGGAGAGGAGCTCGCAGTCGCGGCCGAGGCGTTCGGCACGGCGTACGTCCGCGGTCGATCCGCGCTCCTGCGCGCCGAGCTGGCCGCCGCGAGCGCTCGGACCGACGAGGCGCGCCGCTGCTCGGAGGACGCGATCGACTGCTTCGAGGAGGCGTCGGCTCCGTATGAGGCCGCCCGCGCGCGCGTGCAGCTCGCCCGGGCGCTGCTCGCGCTCGGCCTCGGCGACCGGGGCGCGAGTCGAAGCGGACACCGCGCGTAAGGTCTTCGCCGCGCTGGGCGCGGAGCGCGACGTCCGCGTGGTCGACGAGTTGCTCCAACCGGCCGCCCTCCGGCACCACGTGCTCACCCGCCGCGAGCTCGACGTCCTGCGCCTGGTCGCGCTGGGCATGAGCGACGCGCAGATCGCCGCCGAGCTCGTGCTGAGCCCGCACACAGTGCACCGCCACGTCGCCAACGTCCGGAGCAAGCTGCGGCTGCCGTCGCGGTCGGCCGCCGTCGCCTACGCCGGCCGGGAGGGACTCCTCGAGTAGCGCTGGCCGTTTCCGGCCACGCCGGTGGGCAGGATGGCCGGAAGTGGCGAAGACGCGCCGCCACGTCCCACCTAGCGTCCAACGTGACCACGACACGGAAGGACGAACTCGATGCAGACCGACACGACCGCGGCTCTCGACGAGCTGCGCCTCAGGCTGGGCGGCGCCATCTACGAGCCCGGCGACGCCGAGTACGACGACACCTGCTCGCTGTTCAACGCGATCGTCGAGAAGCGACCGCGTTTCGTCGCCCGCTGCTCCGCGCCCTGACGACGTCGTCGCCGCCCTCGCCTTCGCCCGCGAGCACCGCCTCGACGTCGCCGTCCGGGCCGGCGGGCACTCGGTGACGGGGCGGTCCTTGTGCGAGGACGGGCTCGTGCTCGACGTGCGCGGTATGAGCGACGTCGAGGTCGATCCCCAGCGCCGCGTCGCGCGCGTCGGCGGCGGCGCCACCTGGGGGGCCGTCGATCGCGCCACGCAGGCGCACGGCCTGGCGACGACGGGCGGGCGCGTCTCCACGACCGGCGTGGCCGGGCTCACGCTCGGCGGGGGCTCCGGCTGGCTCGAGCGCAAGCATGGGCTGGTCTGCGACAACCTGTTCGCGGCGGATCTCGTCACGGCCGACGGCCGGCTCGTCCGCGCCTCTGCCGAGGAGAACCCCGATCTCCTGTGGGCGCTGCGCGGGGGCGGCGGCAACTTCGGCGTCGTCACCGCGCTCGAGCTCCGGCTGCACCCCGTCGGGCCGGAGGTCTACGGGGGCCTGCTGATGTATCCGGCCGATCAGGGTCGCGAGCTGCTGCGGCGGTGGCGCGACGTGATGCGTGACGCCCCCGAGGAGCTGAGCCTCGGGTTCGCCTACATCAGGGCGCCGGCCGACGACCCCGACGTTCCAGCTCAGCTGCGCGGGCGGCTGACCGATCGTGGCGGGCATGCACGCCGGCTCGTCAGCGGACGGCGAGCGGGCTCTCCGACCGATCCGCGAGCTCGGGCCCGCCGCGCTCGACGCGTTCGGCCCCGTCCCGTACGCCGACCTGCAGAGCTCGCTCGACGACCCGCCCGGCTTCCGCAACTACTGGACGGTCGAACTACTGGCCGACCTTCCCGACCCCGTCGTCGACCTGCTGCACACACAGGCGCTCGAGATGCCGGGCAGCGCGCCGCAGATCTTCTGTGTGGCGTGGGGCGGCGCGGTGGCCCGCGACGACCACGGTCCGCTCGCGGGACGTGACGCACGCTTCGCCGTGCACCCGCTGATGCTGTGGGAGGACCCCGCGGACGACGAGCGCGTGATGGCGTGGGGCCGCCGCTTCCGCGACGCCGTGAGCAAGCACGCCACCGGCGTCTCATACCTCAACTTCACCGGCGACGAGGAGCCCGCGCGTGTACGCGCGCAGTACCGTCCCGGCGCCGGGGACCGCGCTCGCCCGGATCAAAGCCGCCTGGGACCCGGAGAACGTCTTCCGCGCGGTCGGGAACGTCGCCCCGGCGAGCAGGCGCTGACTCGCAGACCGCCGCTCAGCTCTCGCGCTCGGACTCGCCCTGGCCAACACATGAGCGGTCTCATGGTGATCGGCTACGACGGCTCCGACGGGGCGCGGTACGCGATCGACGCGGCGGCCACCATCCTTCGCGCTGCCGAGGCCGTCGTCGCGAACGTCTGGATGCCGGCGGTCGTCACGACGACGACGATGCCGCTCGCCGCCCCCGTGACCCCGCAGCCGCCGGACGAGCAGGACGCGGCGCTCGAGCAGGCCGCCCTGCGCGTGGCCGCGGAGGGCGCCCAGCGGGCGTCCGACGCGGGACTTCGCGCACGCCCGGAGTTGCGGTCGGGGGGGCCTCCGCCGACATCGGCAGGCTGCTCGCTGCATTCGCCGACGAGTACGAGGCGGACCTCGTTGTCGTCGGTCGTCGTGGCGTCTCGCGCCTCGAGGCGGTCGTGCTCGGCAGCGTGTCGAACGACACCGTGCGTGAAGCCCGCCGGCCGGTGCTCGTCGTGCCGTCCCCGGACGATTGACGCGGTCATCCGACGGACGAATTCCCGGCGTCACGGTCACGAGCGAGCGAGCAACGCTGTGGCTGGGGGACGACGCCGCCGTCGACGCTCCGGACCGGGCGGCTGAGCCTACTCGGCGCGAGCTGCCGGAACGTCGAGCCGCAGCGCGCTGAGGATGCGCTGGACGGAGTGGCGGACGTCGCGCGGCGGCATGCCGAGGATCTCCGCCACCTCGGCCTCGGAGGCGCCGTCGAGCAGCATCCCGACGAGCGCGCGGTCGTTGCCGAGGAGGTCCTCCGACGCTTCTTCGAGCACCTTGGCGGAGATCGGCGGGAGCACCTGCTCGCCCGCGTACACCAGACGGATGGCGCCGAAAAGGTCGCGCGCACCGGCGCCCTTGGCGAGCATCCCGTCGGCCCGGGCGAGCGTGGCCGGCAGCGCCAGCGTCGGGCTCGCATACGCCGTGAAGATGATCACCCTCGGGGCGGGCACGTCCTGCTTGATGCGGTAGCAGAGTTGGAGCCCGTCACGGCGCGGGAGGTGGTAATCGAGCAGCACCACATCGGGCCGGACCAGGTCGAGCATCGGCCATATCTGCTCCTCTGCGCCGTCGCTCCCGCCGGCGAACGCGATGTGCGGCTCGCTGTCCAGGACGGTCTGGAGGCCGGCGCGGAGGGCAGGGTGGTCGTCGACGACGGCGACGCGGATCACGTCGTACCTCCGGAGTGGTCGAGGGGGACTTCGAGGAGGACGGTGGTCCCGGCTCCCTTGCCTGAAGGGCCGAGCTCGAGGCGTCCGCCGATCGTCGCGGCGCGGCTCTCCATCGCGAAGAGCCCGCTGGCTCCCGGCCGCCGCTCGCGCGGCAGCCCGCGGCCGTCGTCGCGCACGCGCAGCCGGAGCCGGCCGCCGACGGCGTCGATGGCGACGTCGATCGTCGTGGCGTCGGCGTGCCGCAGCGCATTGGTGATGGCCTCGGAGCCAATGCGGTAGACGTGCGCTCCGACAAGCGGCGAGAGCGGCGGGGCGCTGCCGCGCACCGTGATGCGTGGCCGGCCGTCGGGCGCAAGCTCGTCGGCACGCGCGCGAAGTGCGTGCTCGAGCGGCCGTCCCTCGAGCGGCGACCGGAGCTCGGCGAGGCTCGTATCCATCTCGGCGGCCGCCGACTCGAGCTCGACCGAGGCGCGTCCGACCGTCCGCGCAATCTCACGCGGTACGCGCCCGTGCAGCGAGCTCACTAGCAGGTGCGCGGCGTGCAGCCGCTGCTTGGCGGAGTCGTGCAGCTCCCATGCGATCCGCTGCCGCTCGGCCTCGATCGCGAGGCGCTCGCGCTCGGCGCGCTCGCGATCGAGTCGCCGGAGCGCGTCGGTGGCATACGCCAGCGAGGCGACGAGCAGCAGCGGCAGGGTCAGGTGGATCGCGAGCGTCTCGGCCGAGCTCACCTGCAGGCCGCCCCATGCGGGACCGCCGATCACCGCGACGACGAAGAACGCCAGCGACGCCGCGAGGCCCAGCCAGATACCACGGCGGGGAGCCACGGCGGTCGCCGGCAGGGCCAGTGTCGTGAGCCAGAGCAGGTAGAACGGGCTGCGCCAGTCGCCGTATGCGAGCACGCAGCCGAGCGCGATCGCCGAGTCGATCGCCCATGCCAGCGGGCGCCGGCGGACGGCGGGCGACGCGGCAGCGACCGCAGTACTCAGCGGTCCGTACAGCAGCAGCACGAGCTCGCCCGCGTCCATGCCGGCCCAGATCACCAGGCCGGCTGCGAAGGCGGTCGCGGCGACCCGCGCCGCGATGTAGAGCGTGAGCCAGCGCGACTCGCCCATCCGGGCAGATATGTGCCCGCGACCTCCGCCGCGGCCAAGGCCCGTCAGTCGTCTGACGCGTGGACGTCGAGCAGCTCACGCGCGCGGTCGGCGTGATCGACCTCGACGAGAACCTCGTAGTGGTCGACGTCGACATGGCCGGTCTCCGGGATCGAGCGGTCACGCTTGGTCACTGCCCAGGCGACGGTGCCGAGCACGAGACCGAGCATGCCGCCGAGCATCGCGCCGGCGGCCGGGCCGGTGAGCCAGGTGAAGCCGCTGTCGAGCGCGCCGAGCGACCACAGGATCAGGCCGACCGCGGCGGCGATGGCGGCGCCGCCGAGCGCACAGGCCTTGACCACGCGCTCGGCGGTGAACGCCTCGCGCCAGCGCAGGCCGCGGCCGAAGACGGTGATCCGCTTCGGCGGGATGTGCGCCACGGTCAGCGTGTCCACGGCGCGCTTGGCGTCCTGGTAACTCTGATAGCAGCGGACGACCACCCGCTCGCTCATCGGCTCGGGGCGCCAGGTCGATGTCTCCACGGCCATGCTCTCCACCTCCAGGGTCGGGGTTCTGCCCTGGCCATGCCCCGCCTTATGAAGGGACGCTGAGCGGCGTCTCAAGACGAGATGAAGTCGTCAGCCGACGGACGAATGCCCCGCGGGCGGGGAGCGCCGGGACACCGGAGGCCCATGACCAGATCCCGAGCTCTCCTCAGCGCGACGCTCGCGGCCGGGCTGGCCGCGACCGGACCGTGTGGCGTCGACGCCCGCGCGACCGTCATCCCGGAAGACGTCCGCGTCGCCGGCCTCGACGTCGGCGGGCTGTCGCCGTCCGCGGCCGCGGAGCGCATCGAGGCGGCGTTCGGCGATCGCCTGCGCGCCCCGATCCGTGTCAGGGCCGCCGGCCACCGCAGCACGCTGACGGCGCGCCTCGCCCGCCTGCGGTTCGACCCGCTCCGTTCGGCGCTCCGCGCGGACCGCGCAGCGCGGCGCGCAGCCGACCCGTCGACCGTCGACGTGCAGCCGTGGGTGCGCTTCAGCGAGTCGCGGCTGCGCGCGTTCGCCCGGCGCGTCGCCCGCCCGGTCGCGCGCCGCCCCCGGAACGCGCGCCTCCGCTACTCCGTCACGCGCCTCTCGATCCGCCCGGCGCGCGCCGGCTACGACATCGACCGCCGGGCCCTGCGTCGACGCATCGCCGCCGCGCTCCGCGACCCCGCCGCGCGGCGAGTCCTGCGCGCCGCACGGCGCACGGTCGAGCCGAATGTCCGCCGGCGTGACGTGCTGGCCCGCAACCGCACCGTGGTCACGGTCCACCGCCGCGGCTTCCGCCTACGCGTCTTCAAGCGGCTTCGGCAGGTCGCCTCGTACCCGGTCGCCGTCGGCATGTCGGGGCACGCGACGCCGCGCGGCCGCTTCCGCATCGCCAACAAGGCCGTCAACCCGGCCTGGGCCGCGCCGGACAAGCCGTGGGCGGGCGCCTACCGCGGCGAGGTGATCGCCGGTGGTGTCGCCGCGAACCCGCTCAAGGCTCGCTGGCTGGGGATCGTGGACGGGGTGGGAATCCACGGCACGGCGGCCGCCTGGTCGCTGGGCCGTCGCGCCTCGCATGGCTGCATCCGGATGGCCGTTGCGGCCGTCAAGCGCGTCTACCGATCGGTACCGGTCGGCGCACGGGTGATGATCAAGTGACATCAGCGTCCCCGAGGCATCGTCGACGGCACTGACGCTGTGCGTCACTGAGAAGACCTCGCGCGGGCCGCGGACGGGAATCTGCGCACGCCCGCGTGGATGCAAGCCTCGGACCGAGGCGGTGCGTGGTCCGGAAGCCGCAACGGCTCCCGTCTCGCCACGCTCGCGTATGCCGCGGCGTGGCTGGTGGCTGCCACGGTGATCGTCGGGGCCCTGCTCGCCGTGCTTGACGGCGACGACCCGAACGAGGTCAGCCTGCCGCCTGTCCAAGGGACGGAGCTGGACACGGCGGCGGCACGTGCCGGCTGCGAGCTCCGACGCGCGCATGCCCGGGAGCGGCTCGACCCGCCGGTGCTGGGCGGCGCCGGGGCGGCGCCGGCACCGCCCGGGTTCCACGAGGAGTCGATTGATGGCGAGTCCCTGCTCGCGGCGATGCGCGAAGGCGTGATCGTCCTCCAGTTCCGCGACCTCGCGCCAACCGATCTTGATCTGCTGCGCGACTTCCAGGCGGCCGTGCCCGACGGCACGATCGTGGCGCGCAACGACACTGGGATGCCGTTCGTCGTGGCGGTGACGGCCTACCGGCGGCTGCTCGGCTGCCGGACGCTCGACCAGTCCTCGCTCGACGCCATCCAGCTGTTCCGAGGCCGCTTCGTCGGCTCGGGCCCGGACGTCTGATCGCTCACGGCTCCGGCCTCGTCAGCCCGGTCGCTCGTCGAGCTGGGCGCGCACGCGGGCAGGGACCGGCGGCGGCTCCGGCGCCAACAGCCACTTCTTGTCGCTGCGGCGGCGGATCTGACCCTGGTCGGACAGCCGCTTGAGCGCGCTCGTCACGGTCGGGCGCTGGGCGCACACCAGCTGAGCGAGGACGTCGTGCGTGACGGGAAGGGCCACGGTGACCCCGTCCGGCCCGACGCGACCCCAGCGGTCGGCGAGGTGCCAGAAGAACAGCATGAGCCGGTCGTCGACGCGTCGCAGGTCGGTGATCGCCAGCTGTAGCGACAGCCAGTGCGAGCGCCGCACGGTGCGCTGCACGATCGCCGAGATGAGCTTCGGCCAGCGCGCGGCGAAGGCCAGGAATCGGTTGTCGAGGACCGCGACGCGGGCCGTGTGCACGACCTGCCAATGCGCGGCGAACGGCACCGAGGCCACCTCCATCAGCTGCTGCCACGGCCGCAGGACATCGCCCGGCCCGAGGATCACGCTGCGCGGCTCGCTGACGACCACGACGCTGTGGACGAGAAGCCCGTCGAGCACCAGCAGGCCCAGGCAGCTGTCGTGGTCGCAGATCTCGGTCACGTCCGCCGACCACGGTCCGCGTTCGAGCCGGACGACCGTGGCGATGGCACGCGCGCGCGCGTCGAGCTGTCCCCTCGGCGGCAACGAGGCGAACAGGTCAGGGTCCTCGTCAATGAGGCGCACCGGCGGCTCTTCGCCAAAAGCGCGCTCGAAGAACGCGGGCGTCGCCGTCATGCTGCGCGGCGGTCCGTCGTCACAGCCCGCAGCCGCGCGATGGCCTCTCCGAGGTCGCGCGCGACCTCGGATCGCGAGACGCCGAGCCGCCCGGCGATCTGGCGCTGGGTCAGGTCCTCGGCGAAATGCAGCCGCAGCACGGTCTTCTGGCCGCGCGTGAGCATCGGCACGGCCTCCTCGATGGCGGCCAGGCACTCGACGCGCTCGAAACCCGGATCGTCGACGCCCACCTGCTCGGCGACGGAGGCCGGCGCGTCGTGGTCGCGGGCAGGTCCGTCCAGCGGAACGACCGAGAGCGCCGTCGATACGCCGAGCGCCTCGACTACCGCCTCGTCGTCACACGCCATCTCGCGCGCGAGCTCGCCGGCGCTCGGGTGGCGGCCGTGTGCGGCGCTGAACTCGTCGGTGGCGGACCGCACCTCGCGAACGCGCTCCTGCAGCGAGCGTGGCACGTGCGCGGGCCAGGCGGTGTCGCGCAGGTAGCGGCGTAGCTCACCCAGGATGGTCGGGACCGCGAAGCTCGCGAACGCCGCGCCTCGCTCGGGCTCGAACCGGTGGATCGCCTTGATCAGGCCCTCGTACGCCGCCTGCTCGAGGTCCTCGCGGGCTCCCGCCACCGTGGCGTAGCGGCGTGTCAGCGCGCGTGCGAGCGGCCGGTAGGACAGCACGAGCTCCTCGAGGTCCTCAGGTCGCTTCCAGCGGGCATAGCGGCGTAGGAGCCGTTCTCGGACTCGCTCATCGGTACTCGCTCGGTTCGGTGCACCAGATCGCAGCATGGCCTGCCTCCTTGAAAGCTGCCACCGAGTCTGCAGCCACGCGCGTGATCCCTCCATAGGTGCTGTCCACCATGCGTGTGGGGTGGATCCACTATTCGCACTCGGCGGCGGACGGCCCTCGGCTGCGCGCTGGTCGCTCCTGCTCACCGGGTCGGACCGTTCGCGGCCTGACCTCGGCCGGCCGCGCACGCCGCGCGCGGTGATGCCCACGACACCTGACGAAAGGAGGCGCACCGCATGTCCACCATCCACGAACCCGATCGCGCTCGGGGCGCGCTGTTCGAACATCCCGACACGCCGGCGCAGGTCTTCGCGGCCGCGGCCGGGCTGTTCCTGACCACCCTCGGCGTGTTCGCGTTGATGTTGGGGGATGTCGGCTTTGGCACGGTCGACACGCTTGCCGACCAGCCGGAGTTCCTGAGCTGGACGGTGAGCGGCTGGACCACGATCCTTTGGATCGGAATGGGCGGGCTCGGCCTGCTCTCGATGGTCCGCCTCGACACGGCCCGGGGCTATTCGCTGCTCGCCGCCGTCGTGTTCGCCGTCGTTGCCACCTGGGGCTTCATCGACGGCAGCGATGTCGCCGGGATCGTCGTCGGCGACGCGACGAACAACATCATGCACGCCATCCTGGCCGGCCTCGGCCTGGTGGTCGGCATGCTGCCCCGCGGGACCCAGCGCCCGGCCGAGCCGGAGACGCGCGGCCATGGCACGGGCCGCTTCGACAACGACGAGAGCGTGCGCCGGATCGCGAGGGGTCGTTGAGCGCGCGGGCGGGGGGTCAGCGCCCGCGGCGGCGGGAGGAAAGGCCGGCGAGCGCACCGACGACGACGCCGACTACCACCACCGTCTGCGCCAGTCCCGCCGGACGCCCTGCGGAAGGCACCGGTGCGATGGCCGGCGGCGGCGGCGCGCGATGGCGCAGCCGGCCGCCCGGCCATCCGCTGACTGGGCCGACGAGCGCGATCAGCGACGGCACAAGGAGCGTCCGGACGAGGAATGCGTCGATCAGCAGGCCGACGCTCATGAAGAACGCGAGCTCGCGGAAGGGGCGCACGGGCACGAGCGCCAGCAGCGCGAAGCTGAGCGCCAGCACGATGCCGGCCACGGTGATCGCCGACGCCGCCCGCGCGCCGCCGACCGCGACCGCCTCGCGCAGACGGCCGCCGGCGCGCCTCCTGCCAGATGCGCCCGGTCAGGAAGACGTTGTAGTCGGACCCGAGGGCGGCGAGCAGGACGGCGGCGACGAAGGGCACGTAGTAGGTCAGCTCGCCGTAGCCGAGCAGGTCCTGGAAGACGTAGACGGTGAGACCCGAGCGAGGCCGCCAGCGCCAGGACGCTGGACGCCACGAGGTAGAAGGGGCCACGAGCGCGCGCAGGAAGACGACGAGCACGACGAAGATCGGCGAGCAGGGCCACGGGCGCGACGCGCCGAGGTCGTCGCCGGTGAGCCGCACCGTCTCCTCGGCCAGCGCGGTGTCGCCCGCGATGCTCGTGCGCACGTCGCCCAGCCCGGCGGCCGCCGTCAGCTCGGGCAGCCGCGCGCGCAGCGTTCGCAGGCGGCCGATCGCCTCCGGCGCCGAGCGGATCGGCGCGGAAGACGACCAGGTAGCGCACGGCGTCCGCGCTGCGCGAGAAGACGGCGCCGAGCTCGCGGTCGAGGCGCTGCTGGGCCGGCCCGACGACGAGCGCCACGCCGGGGAGCCGGTCGATCGCCCGCTGCAGCCGCCGCAGCGCCGGGCGGCGCTCGACGATGCCGGGCGCCTCGACGAGGACCGTCGTGGGGGAAAGCACGCCGGGCGTGAAGCCCTGGGCGGCCTGGATGTAGGCCTGGTGGGTCTCGCCCGAGCGCGGCAGCCCGCGGATCAGCGTCTGCCCGACGTCGATGCGCGTGAGCCCGGACGCCGCGGCCAGCAGCACCGTGGCGCACGCCACGGCCGTGAGGGCCGGGTGGCGGCCGGCCGCCCGCAGCGCGCGCGAGCGGACGGGCCGTCCTGTCAGCTCGGTCGGCGTCTCCTCGGCGCCGCGCTCGGCCGGGATCTCGCGCCCGGGCCGCGACGGCCAGAAGGTGGCGTCGCCGACGATGGCCAGCAGCGCCGGGATGAACGTCACCGCGACGGCGAGCGCGAGCAGCACGGCGAGCGCGACGCCTGGCCCGAAGGTCTGGAAGAAGCCGAGCTCGGCGACGATCAGCGCGGCGCTCGCGGCCGCCACCGTAAGGCCCGCGGCCACGATCGTGCCGACCAGCTCGCCGGCCGCCCGCTCCGCCGCCGCGCGCGCTGCGGCGCCCTCCGACAGGCGCAGCCGGAAGCGCGAGAGGAAGAAGATCGCGTAGTCGGTGAGGATGCCGAAGAGCAGCACGACGATCACCGGCTGCACCTCGCTCGGCACCGCCACCCCCGCACGCTGGCCGGTCCACGCCACAGCGCGGACCGTGATGAGGTAGGTGACGGCGATCGCGAGCAGCGTCAGCAGCGGCGCCAACGGCGCGCGGTAGTGGACGCCGACGGCGACGAGCACGAGCAGCACGGTGCAGAGCTCGACGAGCGGCAGCCGATCGGAGATCAGCTCCGACTGCGTCTCACGCGCCGGCAGCGCGCCCGTCACGCCGGTGAACGTCCCCGGCGCGATGGCCCGGGCGCGCTCGGCGACCCGCTCGGCCAGGGCGATGCGCTCCGCCGCGCCGACCTCCGGCTCGAAGAACAGGTACGTGATGGCCGTCGTCCCCCGCTCGCGCGTGAACGGAGGGATGGAGACGGTGTTGAGGACGGGGATGGCGCCACCGACGCGATCGAGCCCCGGGAGCGTGTTGCGGTTGAGCGCCACCGCGCGGCTGACGGTGCTCGCCTGAGCGGCCGCGGACAGGCCGTCGGGATCGCGCTGGACGACGATCGTGCGGCTCAGCAGCGGGAACCCGAACAGCTGCGCCGAGCGCAGCTCGGCGTCGATGGCCGCGGCGTCGTTGGGAACGAGGTCGCCGAGCGCTCCGGTCTGCGACTCCTTGATGCTCGGCAACAGCGCTGTGGCAAGCGCCGCCGCGGCGATCCACGCCAGGGCGATCGGCCAGCGCAGGGCCACGACGACCCGACCGAATCTCGAGCTCCGCGTCATCGCCCGCCGCGGGTCGGCACGCCGAACCGCTCGAGCTCGGCGTCGGCGAGAGCGGAGTGCCGGCCGCGACGGACGTCCGCGACGGTCCAGACGATGGGGGCGGCGTCAAGTGCCCGCTGCGCCCCCGGCGCCAGTCTGCGCGACCGCTTCATGACGAGCCGGTAGTGGCTCTGTGGCGCGCGCTCACTCCGGCGATCGTCATCGGGCAGACGATGTGGGCAGGCTGATCCATGCATCGGGTATCGACCCAGCGGGATGAGCCTCTCGGTGCTGTCGGTCATGGGTCTCGCCGCGCTCGGCGGCGGCGTCGCCGCGGGGTTGTCGGCGGTGGTCCTCGCCGCCGCGCTGTGGCTGCTCACAGTTGCCCTGCTGAACGCGATCCGGATCCTCGGCGCGCTCCTCGAGGCAGTCGACGAGGGCGCTCCTCCGCTCGCCGGCGATGGCGCGAACGGTCTCTCATCGCGCGAATAGCTGTGCGCCGAGCGCCGGTCCTGTCCGCCGTCTGCCGGGCTGACGGCGGTCGAACCGTTCGTCAATCCGACCGGCATTTCGATTATCATGCCGCCCAGCGAAATGGCGCGACGATATGAACAGCGAGAGCGGGCGCGCAAGCACGAACAGACGCGGCACCGGATCGTCGACGCCCTGATCGAGCTACACGAGACCGTTGGCGCGGCGCAGACGACCGTCGTCGAAGTGGCCCGGCGTGCCGGCGTCGGACGGATGACGGTCTACAACCACTTCCCGACCGAGGGCGAGATGGTGCGGGCGTGCACGTCGCACTGGATCGCGCTCCACCCGCCGCCGGACGTCGAGACCTGGAAGCGGATCGCCGACCCCGGCGAGCGGCTCGAGCGCGCGCTGGCGGAGCTGTATGCCTACTACCGCGACACCCAGGCGATGTGGGCGACCGCCTACCGGGACGCGCGGCTCGTCGAGTCGCTCGGCGAGGTCATGGACACCACGTGGTTTGCACTGCTCGCCCGGGCCGTCGACGTCCTCGCCGCCGGCCGCGGGGTCCGTGGCGCACCGCGGCGACAGCTCGTCGGCGCGCTCCGGCTCGCCATCGACTTCCCGACATGGCACACGCTCACGGACGCGGGGCTCGGCGACGGGGAGGCCGCCGCGGTCGCCGCTGCGTTCGTCAACACGAGCGCGGGCGGATGAGCGCCCCGCCCCGCAGCCGGCGCGGGGCGGGCCGCGACGGGGCGGGGCGGGGCGGGTCGCGATGCGGCGGACGGCTGGCATCGCGACGGGGGTACGGTCGGTGACGTGCCCGGCAACGCCGGGTCCGGCCCGCAGTTCGTCAGTCGAAAGACATGCGCACGCGGCGGGGGCAGCGCTGTTCGAGCCGTCCGCATTGGCCACGGTCAGGCGGTCGTCAGCCGGCCGACACGCGCTGGCGCTGCCGCGCTTCGAGCGCCACGGCCAAGCGCGAGAGCGTGGCGTTGATGACAACGTAGATCGCAGCGATCAGCAGGCCGACAGCGAGCGGGTTGTTATAGAAGACGTAGATCTGCCGGCCGGCGCGGGCGAGCTCCTCGCACGCGATGATCAACCCGAGCGCCGAGTCCTTGAGCGCGACCACGCTCTGGCTGACGATCGCCGGCAGCATGATCGTCACCGCCTGGGGATGAGGATCGAGCGCATCACCTGCCCCTTGCGCAGGCCGAGCGCGTAGGCGGCCTCGGCCTGCCCGTGCGGCACGGAGACGATTCCCGCGCGGAAGATCTCGGCCAGGACCGAGCCGTTGTAGAGCACGAGTGCCACGGTGAGCGACCAGAAACGGCCGATCGTGTCACCGAAACCCAGGAACAGGAAGAGGATCAGCAGCAGCAGCGGTGTCGCGCGGAAGAACTCGACGATCGCCACCGCCGGCCAGCGCAGGAACCCCCACCTCGACAGGCGAGCGACAGCGAACAGGGCACCGAAGGCGAGCGCGAGCGCGATCGCCACCACCGCCACGCGCAGGGTGTTGATCAGACCGTCGCGGATGGCGATCCAGGTCCCCTCGACCGTCACGAACCGCCACGTTCGACCGTCGAGTTGCCCGGCTTCGGACAGCTCGAGCACGAGGAATGCCACGACCGCGACGACGCCGAGCGCGCCGATGCCGCCCGCAGCCCGGTGTCGCGCCCGGCTGCGCGGCCCTGGCATGTCGTAGAGCACGCTGGCGGCGCTCACCGGACCACCACCAGCCGGCGCTCGAGCACGTGGGCGACGCCGGAGATCGCGAACACGATCAGGATGTAGCCAGCGGCGATACCGAAGAAGAGCGCGTACAGCGCGTCCGGATGGTCGCGCACGAGGCTGTCGAGCTGGTACGTCGCCTCGGTGACGCCGAAGGCCTCGGCGATCGCCGTGTTCTTGGTCAGCGCGATGAGGATGCTCGCGAGCGGGGGAATGACCGTCCGCACCGCCTGCGGCAGCACGACGCTCTGCAGCGTCTGCCCGAACGTCATGCCGATCGAGCGGGCGGCCTCCGCCTGCCCGACGTCGACGGCGTTGACGCCTGACCGCACCGCCTCGCAGACGAAGGCGGCCGTGTAGGCGGCCAGCGCCAGCACGGCGAGCACGAAGAACGACAGGCCGATCCCGATCTCCGGCAACCCCTGCGTCGTGATCAAGAAGAGGACGACGAGCGGGACGTTGCGGAACACGGTCACGTAACCCGTGCCGACGGCCCGCAGGACGGGCACGGGGGAGACGCGCATCGTGGCGAGCGCGACGCCGACGGCCAGCGCCGCCGCGCCGGACGCCGGGAGCAGATAGAGCGTGTCGCGGAACCCGGCGAGGATCCGCGGCAGGTTGTCGATCAGCGTCTCCACCGTGCCCGGCTGCGATCAGCTCGTCGGGCAGGGGTCGACTTCCGGCGGCTTCGGGGTCTCGACCCCGGACTCTCCCATCCGGCTCCCGCGCCCGGGGTGGAGGATCTGCTGCTCGACGATGCCCGCCGTCCCGGCCCGCTCGAGGACTCCGTCAGGCGACAGACAAGTTCGTCGCCTGACGGCACACCGGACGGCCGCGCGGCTCGCGGACAGGCAGGATCACATGACCAGATCCCTCTCCACGATCCTCCTCACCACCGTGCTCCTCGTTGTCCTGCCCGCGGCGGCGCGCGCCGCCCCCTCGGCGAGTGGTGACTTCGACGGCGACGGCGAGTCCGACCTTGCGGTCGGTGCCCCGCTCGACTCGGTCGCCGGTCGTGAGAACGCGGGCGCCGTCAACGTGATCTATGGCTCCTCCCGCCGCGGCCTGCGGGAGGACCCCGACCAGCAGTTCACGCAGGGCACGCGCGGCGTGCAGGGCTGGGTCGACGCGCACGACCGCTTCGGTGCCGCGCTCGTGGCGGCCGACTTCGACGGCGACGGCTAGTGCTCGGCGACGACGCGGCGCGGGGCGCCGGGCATCGGCCTCATCGGCGTCGCCGGGCGGGCCGTGTTCGCCGAGCCGCAGCACGAGCGCACGCGCCAGTTTCTGGCCCTTGTGCTGTGACTACCACGACGCGATCGAGACGACGCCGATCGCCTCACGCGGCCGTCGTGACCGCCTCTCGCTCGCTCACCGCATCCGTCTGGGCGTGGGCGATTATGTGGGCCGCGACGCGCTCGGCGTCGCGGCCGACGCCGCCGATCAGCATCGACGCGAACGAGTACAGGAACGGCAGGCCGACGAAGTACAGGCCGGGTGAGGACTCGACGACGCCGTTGGTCTGCTCCGGCCAGCCGTCATCGCCCGTCACGTCGACGTCGATCCAGCTCACGTCCTTGCCGAACCCGGTGCACCAGATCACGTTCGCGACGTCGAGCGCGCGGCCGTCGGCCAGCACCGGGCGCCCGTCCTGGACGTCCTCGACGCGGGCCTCGACGTGCTCCACGCCCGCCTCGCGTAGGTGCGCACGCTTGATCCTCAGCAGCGGCCCGCCGTGCGCGCGCACCTTCGCGCGCGCCTTTCGGCCGATCGGCGTGCGGACGGTCAGCATGTGGTTGGCGACGCGCCACAGGATCGGCAGTGCGACGTGCGCGGCGCGGCCCTCGATTGGTCTGCGCGAAGTCTCGGGCGAAGCGGCGCATGTCCGGCGCCGGCGGGATGGCGGTGAGCTGGTGCACGATCACGTCGGGCTCGTTCCGGATCACGGCCTCCATGACCGACCCAGCGTCGAGCGCATCGGCTACCACGGCGTGTCCGCCCAGGTCCCGGACTATCTGCTGCTTGGACTCGCTGCGCGTCATGCCTGCGACCTCATGCCCGCGCTCGACCAGCCGAGGAAGCAGCTGACGGCCGAGGGCGCCCGTTGCTCCGGCGAGGAAGATCTTCATGTCGTCTCCTGGTGTGTTCGTTGCTAGGAAAGACGCCGTCGATCACGGCTGCCGGGGACGGCCGCGGACGGCGAGCACAGATGCTCATCCCGGTCGCAATTGCCGCTGAAGCGCGCGGGCACGCGGCGCTTGTCAGCCGACCGACGATGCGGACCGGCCTGCCGCGGCTACGGCGTTCGGACTCCGACCTCGAGAAGGCTCCATGCGTCGCCGCGCTCGGCGCCGGCGAGGGTGAGCCCATCCGTGGCGGCGACCGCAACCCGAGCCCGCCGGGGGAGCTGCGGGGCGAGACGGAGATCATCGCCCGCCGCGCCACCTACGGAACGCGCCAGTCCAACAAGGGCTCGGGGGGCGGCGCCATCTACGGCTGCCGCTCGGACCGCGACGACGAGCCGTGCGTGCGGGTGAACAACCTGCGCCGCGGCAAGGCGTTCGAGTTCGAGACCGACGGCAATCTGGCCGGCTCGATCACCGTCGGCGACGACGCGGCGCAGCCGTTCGCCACCAACGGTCGCGGCCGGGTCGAGAACCTGCACGCCGACCGCGTCGGCGCGACCGACCTCGCGCCGATCTGGCTCGCACCGGCGGCGTGAGGAAGATGCTGAGGATGATGGCCAGCAGCACCGGCAGCACCACCAGTCGCAGCCGCGACGCGATGTAGAGCACCGCGACCACTGCGGCGGCGATCACCATTGACCGCAGGCACAGCTCGCCGACCGGCCGCAGCCGGCGGCGGTACAGCCCGCCCAGGCCGGAGAGCGCTTGCGCATGCCGCCCCTATGACGACTGAATGCCATGCCGACGACGCTAGCGGCTGTCAGCGGGAACTGAAAAGTGCCCGGTATCGGGAATCGCGAGTGTCGGATCGGCTCGTCCGTGCGGCGACGATCCGCGCCGCCGATGTCCGACATCCGACGGTGCCGCTGCGTCTCCTGCTCGCACGGTGCAGACCCCTGGTACGACGGGGTCCGTGCGTGCAGCCTCCGCCGGTGCGCCCGGACCTGAAGCCGCCGGAGTGTCCCTGCGCTCCGGCGGCTCCCCGTCGGGCTGCCCAGGTCTGCGGCACCTCGGGCCGGCGGCGACACCCACTCCTCGTGAGCTCGGCGGACGGTCGCCGCCGGCTAGGACCTGTCGTCGCCCTCGGGCACGACCAGGACAGGTCGCTTGGAACGGCGGACCACGACGTCGGACACGCTGCCGAGCACGAGCTCGTGGAGGCGCGACACGTCGCGCCGTCCGACCACGATCAGGTCCGCGCCCCAGGACTCGGCGGCATCGATCAGCGCGTCGGCGATGCCGCGGGTGCCCGAGCCGTGGCGCGAGTCGAACTCGGGCGCCAGTCCGGCGTCGCGCGCCAGCTCGGCGCCCTCCTTCGCGGTGGCGATCGCGGTGCGCTCTGGGTCCGGCGCCGGTTCGTCGGGCGTCGGCAGAGCGGCGAACGCGGCACCGGGGAGCCCGGCCGTCGCGCCCGGCCGGAGGACGTCCCACACCGTGACGACGAATGCGCGCGCCGGCTGTGCGGTGCCCGCGGCGACCGCAATCGCGTGGCGGGAGTCCGCAGAGCCGTCATAGCCGATGAGAATGCGCTGCCCGGTCATGCAGGAGGCCTGCCCCGCGCAGCGCGAGGCGCGTGCCCCTCGTCGCTGTGCTGACGACGATCGACGCTGCGATGCCCGTGGACTTGTCGGCGATGGCTGCGCGGGTTCGTGACGTTCTCGCAAGCGGCAGGCACGGCATGTGGCGGCCTGCGGCGTGCAAGTGATCGTGCGGGTGCCCGCTTGCCGTCGGCGCCGTCAGGGCTGACGGTGACGAGCGGACCCGGGCGGCTCCTGGTCGGTGACAGCGAAGCGCACGCCGCGCTCGTCCTGCACCGCGTCGAGCACCTTGTCCTCGAGCGTGTCGGCCGCCCGCGGCTCCAGGAAGACCTGTGCGCCGCCGGCCTCGACGACGTGGTCGTCGGCCTTCGGCTCCCTGGCGACCTCGACCTGCAGACCCTGGATGTCCGGTGCACCGCCGGAGGTGTAGACGCGGAGGCCCGCGTCGCCGGGTGCGATGTGCTTGATGACGTCGATGGCGGTCTGGGTCATTTCGAGCACGATGCGATCCCTTCACTGGGGGAAGACACTGGTGAGGTAGCCGGAAACGGCCGCCGTGTTCGACGCCTGTCAGTCGGAAGACGCGCCCGGCGAGCGCGGCCGGCCGTTGATGGAGCCCTGGCTGTGGAGCGCGAACATGACCGCCCCGTCGGGCCCGACCTCCGCGTCGAGCACCTGGTCGTCCAGCAGCGCGACCGCCGCGGGCGCGACGAACACGTCGGCGGCCGCTCCGGTCTCGATGACGCGATCAGCGGGCTCGGGCTCCGTCACGAAGGTGATGTGGACGGCCGTGCCTTCGGCGCCCGGGGTCCGGGCGTCAGTCGAAGGCCGGCGCCGTCGGGGACTGAGGCTGCCTCGAGCGCAAGGCTGATCGCGTCCGGCCAGGTGCAGCACCATGGCCACGGCATTGCCCGCCGACGGGCCGACAGGGGATCGGCAGTCAGCGGCCAGACGAGTGCCGCTCCGACGCGCTAGCGGGCGTACTTGCGCATCTGCGCCCTGAGCGTGCGGAATGTCGGGCGGATCTCGCCGTTGGCCTCGACCAACCCGGAATCCCAGCGCGGGCGTTCCTCCCGCCGTCCGTACCAGTTGTAGACGTAGATCCGCTTGACGCGTCGCCTGTTGAGACGCGCGAGCTTGAAGATGTTGCGAATCGCTCGCACCGCGGTGCGGTGGTTGTAGCGCCGCACCCTGTGCCAGGTCCGGCCGCGACGGTTGGGCATCCAGCGATTCCAGATCGCGCCTGCCTCGGTGAACCACACCCGACCGCGCGTGTGCCGGAGGAACATCCGCGTGCGGCGCGCAGAGTTGCGGTTGGCGTCGATGTGGTTATGGACGGCCCAGATCCTCACGCGACGCTTGGACGCGCGGTCGAACCGCTTGATCCAGCGGAGAGTCGCCCGGCCGGTGAGCATCACCGACGGAGCGGTGACGGTACAGCCGCGGCAGGTCCCGACGAGCACGTCGTACAGCCGCCCGGTGGCCCATGGCTTGCGGTAGGTCGGCTGAAAGCCGTGGTTCGCCTCGTTCCAGGTCTGGAAGGTCTTCACGAGCGGGTACCGCTTGCGGACCGCCCGCACCTGCTTGCGGTACTGCCGCCGGCTCGGAAGCTTGAGCTGCCGGTGCCGGCGTACGGAATGGCCGAAGGCCAGGAGGACACGCGCATGTCGGCGCTTGGCTTCGCTCATCCACGCGTCGACCGGGTCGCGCGTGCTCCTGAAGCGCAGGGCGTCCCACGGCATGACGTAGCGGACGTAGTGGCGGTGATTCTTCTCCAGTGAGAACCAGCGCTCATCACTGAAGATCCACGGACTCTGCTCGCCGAACCCGACGAGCGGCTTGCGGGTCTTGGCGTGGGCGGGCGCTGCGGTCACGCAGAGGATCGCCAGCAGAGTGAGCAATACGAGTCGTTTCACGCAAATCCCCAACAGGCTGCACCGGCGAAGTTGCGACGCCGGGGGCCAGTTCGTCAGTTGAACGACGTGTTGGGGAACCGCAGCACGACGAAAGCGCGTCCGCTCACACACGCGCGGTGTCGCGCCGATAGGCGGCGCCGGCGAGAACGGTCAGCACCACCGACCATGCGCCGACCACGATCCAGCCGGTGGCCGGCCATGCGGAGGCGCCGAGCGACACGTGACTGGCCTGCACGAGCCAGTACGACGGCAGGAACTCGGCGATGTCGGCCAAGATGCCGCCTCCGAGCGGGAACCACGTCCCGCTGACCAGCGCCAGGAGCGACACGAGGCCGCCCGCGGCCGGGCCGATGGTGTCGGCCGTCAGCAGGTGGCCGACCAGCACGCCGAGCGCCGCGAAGGGAATCAGTCCGACGAGGATCAGGGCCGTCATCACGAGCCAGCGCTCCGCGGGCAGGCTGACGCCGAGGAGCAGGCCCGAGCCGTAGAGCATCGTCATCGTGAGCAGCGCCATCGCGTAGCCGGTCACGACCTTGGCGCGCAGGTACGCGTGGCCGGACAGCGGCGTGACGCGCAGCTGTCGCGTCCAGCCGTCGGTGCGCTCGGTGGCGATCCGCGCGCCGGTCGAGATCAGCGCCATCATCGTTCCGAAGCCCACGAGCCCGACCATGTAGTAGAGCGGGAGCGGGATCCCGCTGCCACCGAGGTCGTCCACGTCGCGGTTCGGTGCTGCGATGGCGAAGTAGAGGAGCAGCGGGAAGCCGAGCGAGAACATCAGCAGCCGCCAGTTGCGGAGCGTGCGGACGAGCTCGAAGCGCGTGTAGGCGACGCTCCTCATGCCCGCCCCGTCAGCTCCATGAAGGCCTCCTCGAGCCCGGCGCCGGCGATCTCGATGTCGTGGGCGTCGGGGTGCGCGTCGAGCAGCGCGCGGAGCGCGGCGTCGGAGTCCGAGCAGTTGAGGATCGCGGTGTCGCCGCGGCGGTCGACGGCCACGACGCCGGGCAGGTTCGACAGGCCGTCGTCGCCGGCGCCGAGCGTGGCGCGGATCGTGCGCCCGCCCACTCGGCCGCGGATCTCGCCGGTCGGGCCGTCCGCCACGATCCGGCCGCTCGCCATGAGGACTGCGCGATCGGCGTACGCGTCGGCCTCCTCGAGGTAGTGGGTGGCGAAGATCACCGTCTTGCCGCGGGCCGCGAACGCGCGCATCGACGCCCAGAAGTCGCGTCGGCTCTCGACGTCCATCCCGACCGTCGGTTCGTCGAGCACCAGGAGCTCCGGATCCGACGCGAGCGCCAGTGCGAACCGCACGCGCTGAGCCTGCCCACCGGACAGCTTCTGCGTCCGGCGCTCTGCGACGTCGCGGATGCCGACGAGCTCGAGCGTCCCCTCGACGCCGAGCGCGTCGGGGTAGAGCGACGCCATCATCGCGATCAGCTCGCGTACGGTGACGTCACGGATCAGCGCGCCGGACTGGAGCATCGCGCCGACCAAGCCGTCGTCGACGGCCTTGCGCGGTGAGCGGCCGAGCGTCGCGGCGGTTCCGCGGTCGGGGCGGGCGAGGCCGAGCATCATGTCGATCGTCGTCGACTTCCCGGCCCCGTTGGGGCCTAGCACCGCGACCGTCTCCCCCGCTGAGATCGACAGGTCGATTCCGCGAACCGCGTGCACGACGCCCCGCGGCGTCCGAAAGCTCTTGGCCACGTCCCGCAGCGCGATCCCACAGGTTCGCAGTGAGTTCGCGGTCGTCTGCATCCGGTCGGCGATCGCCCGACCCGCTTCCTGTGGCTCCGCGCGCGTCAGTCGGCTGACCATCGATGCGTCACGGCGACCGTCGCGATGCCCGGCGAGTCCGCTCCAAGAGACTTCGGCGTGCCGTCCTCGTAGATGACGTCGAGCTCGTTGATCGTCAAGCCGGCGCTGCCGGCGGCGCACCGGCTCGTCCGGGCCGGCCCGTGCTCGACGAAGTGCAAGGTCCTTCCGGGGCTGAGCACGCGACGCACCTCGCGCAATGCCTGCAGCGCCACGCTGGGCGGTCAGTCGACCGACGGTCGGCTGGATCGCGCTGGAAACGAGGCCCGGGCGAACGTCGTCCGTGACGTTGCCCGGCCCTCGAGGCGGATCGTGCCGCTAGCAGGCGATCACCAGGTGGAAGGCGGTGTCGATCGCCGTGCCGTCGGCTCGGGCGGTCGTCACGGCGACCTTTGTCCCGTCGGCCAAGGGCGACGCCGTGGCGAGGGCTGCGCCGGCGGCGGGCGGTTCGATCGCCGCGCCGTTCTTGACCGCGCCGATGGTGGCCGCGTACTGGCACGCGCTCACGTCCTGCCCGAGGTCCACGGTGTAGGTCCCGGAGCCGACGGTGTGCTCGATGGCCTTGGCGTTCCCGCCGACGGCCTTGCCCTCCGCGGTCGAACTCGCGCGGAACGACACGCCGTTGAGGGCGGCCAGCGCGGCCTTGCCGGCGGTCGAGAGGTCCTCGGCCTGCAGCGTGCCGTTGGCGATCTCGTCGCTGCTGACGGCGTTGCCCCGGACCTCGGAGGGCCCAACCGCGTCGCGGCGGATCTCGCTGCGGTCAACGCCGTTGGGCACGATCTCCCAGCGGCCGACGGCGTGCTTGCCGATCTCGCTCTTCTGGACGGCGTGCGTCCGGATCTGCGACGAGCCGACGCTGTCCCGCGGGAGCGTGATCGCCGCGTAGCTGGTTCCGCCGAGCGCGACGAAAAGGGCGATGCATGACGTGACGTTCGCGAAGCTGAGGCGCCCGCGGCCGCGCATGGGCCAGGTCTTCATGTCCGTTCCCCTGGGTCGGTGTGAACTGGTCTCGTTCCCCAACCAGGCGTCTGGCGACGAGTTGCGAGCACTGTCAGACGGCCGACGATCAGCGGCGACAGACGGCTCACCAGCGAGGCGATCAAGCGCATGCGCCGGAGGGCTCCGGCGTCGAGTTCGACCATCACGCGCTGGTCCCTCTGGAGAGCGCCGGCGCCGGCCCGGAACGAAACGCGCCCAGCGGTCTCGTCGGCACCGGGGGCCGCGGTGCCTCTGTCGGAGCGTGGCAGTCCCCGCAGTCAGCGCGTTATTGCGGCGGCTTCGGAGCGGTGCGGTTCAGTAGTCGAACTCGAACCAGACGCGCGTGCGCCGGTGCTCGCGCGTCATGCCCCAGCGGCGCGTGAGTCGCTCGACGATGAACAGCCCGAAGCCGCCGTGCTCGTCCGAGGCCATCGCCCCTGGACGCGGAACGAGCCCGGGCCCTTCGTCGGTCACCTGCACGCACAGGAACTCCGGCTTCGGCGTCGCCGCGAGCTGGAGCGCACCGCTCTGAACGCCGTGGCGCACGGCGTTGGTCACCACCTCGGTCATCACCAGCTCGAGGTCGGGGCGGCGGGCATCGTCGACCAGGTCGCTCGCGACGGCGGACAGCCATGCGCGGGCTCGCCTGACCGCGACGGGCTCGGCGACCAGCGTGAGTTCCTGTCGTCCTGCCGCGTGCGTCGGCGCTGCCATCGCCGAAGAGCGTACCTGCGCACCTCCATGGCCCGCGAGTCTCGTGAAGTCGCTGGGCCGGACGTAAGCGATCCGCACGATCTCTCGCCGATACGGGGACTGCGCGCGGGCGTGGCCGCCGGTGCTGACGAAGGGCCGCCCGGTCGGTTCTCCGCCGGCCGCGATCTCGACGTCGGTGGGACCGGTTGCGATTGCCACTGCCGCCGTCGCCGCGCCAGCGGGCTCCGCAGGACGTTCTCGGACGCGGCTTCGCCGCGCCCCGGGAAGGCCCGGCAGTACCGGTGCTTCGCGTGCGCGTCGGGGATGACGACTACCGCGCGGACCTGGGCGCTCGCGGCAGATGACGACGGGGCAGGTGCTGTTGCACGCCAATGCGCGCGAGACCGAACCGAGCAGGCTGGAGCGGATCGCGCCGCGGCCGCGGCTGCCGACGACGACTACCGCGGCGCGGGCGTCAGCCGCGAACTGCGCCAGTTCCTCGGCGGGGTCCCCGACGAGGATCGCGGGTCCGTCGAGGACGGCTCGGGCGGCGCCGGTGGCGTCGGTCGTGGCGTTCAGCGCCGTCTGAGCGCCCGCCATTCGCGTCGCGGGCAGGCGGTCGGTGAGGGACGCGCGGATTCCTGCCACGGTCCTGGCCGAGGTCGGCTCGGCCTCGCTGGGGACGACGTGTGCTAGCAGGAGGAACAGCCCGAGCTCCCGAGCGAGGCGGATGGCGACGCGCACCGGCTCGGCGTCATCGGCGTCGCCGATCCCGCATACGATCGTCTCGACCTCGGGTGGCGTGAGCGGCGCATGGATCACCGCCGGCGGAACCACGATCACCGGACAGGACGCCCGACGAGCGATGGCGAGGGAGACGCTGCCCATGACCATCACGTGGGCCGAGCCCTCGCCATGGGTCCCGACGACGATGAAGTCGGCGGCCTCCTGGCCGGCGACGATGCTGAGGGACTCAGGGGCCGGACCGTCCTCCACCCGGCAGATCGCGCCGACGGCGCCCGCCGCTTCCATCACCTCGGCCAGGAGCCGCTGGCCGGCGTCGTGAGCGGACCTGCGCAGTTCGGCAGGGTCGTAGTGCGCGCGCGTGGGCCAGCCCGGCGCGACGGGAGGTACCGTCGCGGGCACGGCGTGTACGAGAACCAGTCGCAGCGCCAGCCGCTCGGCAAGGTCGGCGGCGCAGGCCGCGACCGTGCGCGCGTGCGGTGAATGGTCGACGCCACAGACGACGCTCGGAGTCATGATCGCCCTTTCGTCCGGGGCTCCCGATGCTCGTGGGCGCGGTCCCGAGCTTCCATGGGGCGCCCATCCCATTCGGACGGATTGCGCGTCGGGCACGCCGAGGCGGCGTGCGTCGCCCGCCCTCGGGCGAGGGCGGGCGTGATCCGCTGCGGTTAGAGGAGCAGGACGAGCACGACGATCGCGATGAGCAGCAGGATCGCGACGATCGCGGCTTGGGCACGGCGGGTCTTTCCGGGCCCGGCGGGTCCAGAGCTCTGGATCGGCGGCTGATCTCCGGGCGGGAACGCTGTCATGGCGATCACCCCGTCGCCCGCGTCGAGCGGCGTCCGCCCGCGAGGGTGCTGTAGACGACGAGCAGCAGCAGCGCACCGCCGATGGCGATGACCCAGGTGCCCAGGCTGAAGAAGCTGCTGATGCCGCCGATGCCCACGGCGGACGCGATCAGTCCGCCGACCAGTGCGCCGGCGACGCCGACGACAAGCGTGCCCAACAGGCCGCCCGGCTCATCCCCCGTATGCAGCGTCTTGGCGATGGCGCCGGCCACGAGCCCGAGGATGATCCAACCGAGAACTCCCATGATGTGCTCCTTTGAAGGGTGCGACACCAGCCTGCCGCGCCCCCCGGCACTGATCCATGGGGATCGCTCCCCAACCTGACCCGCCATGGGTAGCGCTCCCCATGGTGCAGCGTGCCACCCCGGGCCATCGTGGTCGACTGTGCTCCGCACGGCAACCGAGCGCCTGACCTACTCCCGGCGGCTCCACTGACGCCCGGAACGACGCTGTCCGCCGTGGCGGCCTGACCGTGGCACTCGCTTCCTGGACAACCTGACGACGGTCCTGCTACTGATGGTCCCGATCACCTTCCTGCTGGCGGATGCCTGGACATCGACCCGATGCCGCTCGTGGTGATC
Organism: uncultured Solirubrobacteraceae bacterium; assembly: GCA_963806395.1. GTDB lineage: Bacteria > Actinomycetota > Thermoleophilia > Solirubrobacterales > Solirubrobacteraceae > DASSUW01. The sequence goes on from CAWDYI010000008.1 coordinate 77,996, forward strand.
GACATCGTCGCGTGCTTCGGCGGCAACGCGACGCTGGTCGCGGCTGCCGCCAATGTCGCAGCCGTTGGAATGGCCGCGCGTGCGGGGAGGCCGATCGGTTCGTCTACTTCCTCAGGATCGGCGTGCCGGTGACGTTCGTCTTGATGATCATGGCGACGGCGTACATCGCGGTGCGGTACCTGTGATGAGCGGACACCACCGGCCGGTAGAATTCACGGCCTGGCGTGCCGGGAAGCCTGGTCGGCGATTCGAGCCGACCATGTTCTCTCTGAACCGACACCAGCGCCGCTCTCAAGCAGCAGGCACGAGGCGAGGCTGACCGACGTGTCCCTGTTCCGGCGCGTGGTCATCATCAACGCAGCCGTGCTTGTCATGGCGGCCGTGGTGCTGGCGCTGTCTCCCGCCACGGTGTCGCCGACGGTGACCGCGCAGGAGTGGGTGGTCCTCGCGGTCGGCATCGGCCTCGTGATCGCGGTCAACGTGGTGCTGCTGCGGCGGGTCTTCGGACCGCTGGAGCGGCTCGAGGCCACGATGGAGCGCATCGACCCGCTCGACCCGGGCCGGCGGATCGGTGTCGGCGCGCCCGACGACGAGATCGCGCGCCTGGGGACGGCGTTCAACGCGATGCTCGACCGGCTCGAGCATGAGCGCGCGGACAGCGGGCGCCGCGCGCTTCGCGCCCAGGAGGCTGAGCGGGCGCGGCTTGCGCGCGAGCTGCACGACGAACTGGGCCAGTTGCTGACGGGGGTGGTGCTGCAGCTCGAAGGTCTGGGCGCCGCCGTCGCACTGGGGCAACGAGCGGACGTGACCGAGATCCAGGACACCGTGCGCGAGGGGGTGCAGGCGGTGCGGGAGATCGCGCAGGGCCTGAGGCCGCCGGCGCTCGACGAGTTCGGGCTGCGGGCATCGCTCGTCGCGCTCGCGGTGGGCTTCGGGGAGCGATCCGGAATACGCGTGCGGCAGCGGATCGACCGGGATCTGCCTGCGCTCGAGCGTGAGGCCGAGCTGGCGGTCTATCGCGTGGCGCAGGAGGCGATGACCAACGTTGTGCGTCATGCCCGCGCGGACCGTGTCGAGCTCACGCTCGAGCGGCGCGATGGCGCCGTGGTGCTCACCGTGCGCGATGACGGCTGCGGCATCGAACCGCGGCATATGCGGAGCGCTACCGGCGTGGCGGGGATGCGTGAGCGCGCGCTGCTGGTCGGCGGGAGCCTGAGTGTCTCGGGGTCGCCGGCGAGTGGCACCGACGTGCAGCTACGGGTGCCGGTCACGTGACGGTTCCGCTGCGCGCCCGGATCCTTCTCGCGGATGACCATGCCGTTGTCCGGCGAGGGCTGCGCATGGTGCTCGACGCGGCGCCGGACCTGGAGGTGGTCGCCGAGGCGGCGGACGGCGTAGAGGCCGTCGAGCGCGGGCTGCGGGAGCGGCTGGATCTCGCCGTGCTCGACGTGGCGATGCCGCGCCGGACTGGCCTGCAGGCGGCTCGGGAGCTCTCGCGGCAGCGACCTGACCTGCGATTGCTCATGCTCTCGATGCACGAGGGCGAGCTCTATTGCCTGCAGGCGCTGAAGGCCGGCGCGTGCGGCTACGTGCTCAAGAGCGACGCCGATCGGGACCTGATCGAGGCCTGCCGCGCCGCGCTCCGCGGGGAGACGTTCCTCTATCCCCCGACCATGCGCACGCTCCTGCAGGCGTGGCTGGAGGATCCGAGCCGGGCGCCGGCGAGCCGGCTGACCCCGCGCGAGGAGGAGGTCGTGAAGCTGGTGGCCGAGTCGTACACGAGCGACGAGATCGGGCGCATGCTGCACATCACCCGTCGCACCGTCGAGCGCCACCGCGAGAACGTGCTGGCCAAGCTCGGCATGCGCGACCGGGTGCAACTCACGCGCTACGCGATCCGGCACGGGCTGATCGACGCGTGACAGTTTGGGGAGCGATCCCCATGGAACGCGGCCCCGATGACGGCCACGATGGCTCGATGACCGGTACGGCAGCGTGAGGACGACGGCGGCGATGGATCGTCTAGATCGAGCATCGGTGCGCGAGAACACGGGGGCCGGCTTTCCCTTCCGGGACTTCCTGGTGGCACGGACCTACGAGCCGCGTGCCGACGCGGCGGCGACGCTCGTCGCTCGCGCGCTCGCGGACCGCATGGCGGGCGTGGTCGTCATCCGCGCCGAGGATGAGTCGCTCGAACGCCAGGCACGGCATGCTGCGCTCGCGGTGGTCGGAAGCACGTCGCGGCGGCGGCCCGCGGGCATGCCCGGTGGCAACGCCTCGGTGCTGGCCACGCGCCTGCGCGTTCCCGTCGTCGTCGTGCCCAGCCAGGTCGGCGGCGACCTGACCGGCCTGCGCAGCGTCGTCTGCGGCGTCAGGGATCTCCACGACACGACGTCGGTCGTGACGGCGGGCGCCTTGGCCGACGCGCTCGATCTCCAGCTCGTTCTCGTGCACGTATGGGATGAGCCTGATGCGTATTTGCCTCGGGCGCTCCGCTTCCCGCCGGGAACCTCTGACGGTGCCCGGACGCGAGATCGTCTGGCAGTTCGTGCGCTGCTCGGGGATGTCGCCTGGCGCGCTGGGCGCTGGGCACCGGGTGCCGCGTGCGTACGGGTCATCGACGGTGCGGTGGGTGAGACGCTCTGCCGCGCCGGCGTGGACGAGCGCGCCGCACTCGTGGCCGTGACTGCATCGCGACGCGGGCCGTTCGCGTCGGCGCTCCTGGGTTCCGCCGCTCGCCACGTGGCGCGGCACGCGGATCGACCGATCCTCGTATGTCCCCGCCAACCGGATCCGGCGCTCCTTCTCGGCGCCCACGGCTCGTGATCACCGTCGCGGTCGTCGACGATCACCACGCCATCAGGCTCGGCCTTCGAGCGGCGCTGCTCGCCGAGGCCGGCCTGGAGCCCGTCGGCAGCGCCGCCAACGCGGGGGAGACCGAGGTGCTGCTCTACCGGACGCGACCGGACGTCGTCCTGCTCGACTACCACCTTCCAGGCATGGACGGCCTGACGCTGTGCCGGCGGATCAAGTCCGACGTGCCCGCGCCCGCCGTGGTCCTCTACTCGGCCTTCGCCGATCCGTCCATGACCGTGCCCGCGATCGTGGCCGGGGCAGACGGCATCGTCCACAAGGGCGGCCCGACGCGCGAGCTGTTCGACGCGATCAGGGAGACCGCCCGCGGCGACAAGGTGCTGCCGCCGGTGTCCGAGCCGCTGCTGGAAGCCGCTGGGCAGGCGCTGGACCCGGAGGACCTGCCGCTGCTGGGGATGCTGGTCAACCGCACGCCGCCGGCCGAGATCGCGGACACCATGCGGATCGAGCGCGCAGAACTGGACCGGCGCATCGCGGGCATGCTCAGCCGCCTGAAGGTCCCGGTGCCCGCTGCCGGCGGTGGCTAGATGGGGAGCGCGCCCCATACATCGCCGGCCGTGCCCGCGCCACGATGGGACATGCACATGGTCGCCGCGCGATGCACGGAGCAACCGACAGGCAGCGCCTCCCGGCACGATCGGTTCTCGCCCTCGCCGCACTCTGACCATGCAGCCCAGGGGGAGTCCCGTGCGGGGAGCTCGGGGCTCCCCCTTATGCCGGTTCGATGCACGCCGATCCTCCGGGTACGTCGTATCCGTCGAGCGCGATGAGCGCGCTGACCGTCGGGTTGGTGATCCTGAGCGTCGCGGTTGCGCTCGCAACCGTGGCCGTGCTCGCGCTGGTCACCCTGCGCGAGGCGCGGGCGATCAGCCGCCGGCAGGTGCAGAGCGGTGCGGAGGGCTTGATCGGGCACGTGGGCATCGTGCGCCGCAGGATCGATCCGCTGGGCGACGTCGCGGTCGACGGTGAGCTCTGGCGTGCCCGCCGCTCCTGGGCGACCGAGGACGAGCCGCCGCCCGCGGAAGGTGACCCGGTCGTGGTCGACTCGGTGCACGGACTGACGCTGCTCGTGCGGCGAGCGGAGGAATGGGAGGTCGAGCTGTGACTGTCGTTCTGGTGGTTCTCGCGGTCCTGTTCGCCGTGCTCGGCGTACTTGCCGCGTCCTCGGTCCGGGTGCTGCGCGAGTACGAACGCGGGGTGGTGTTCCGCCTCGGCCGGCTGATCGGTCAGAAGGGACCCGGCCTGATCCTGCTGATCCCGGCCGTCGACCGGATGGTGCGCGTGGATCTGCGGACGGTCGTGCTGGACATCCCGCCCCAGGATCTCATCACCCGCGACAACGTCCCGGCCAAGGTGAACGCCGTCACCTACTTCCGCGTCGTCGATGCGTCGAGCGCGATCGTGAAGGTCGAGCGGTACCTCCTCGCCACGTCGCAGATCGCCCAGACCACGCTGCGATCGATCCTGGGCAAGGCTGACCTCGACATGTTGCTCGGCGAGCGCGAGCGACTCAACGAGGCGCTCCAGCAGATCATCGACGAGCAGACCGACCCGTGGGGCGTGAAGGTCACGGCCGTGGAGATCAAGGACGTGGAGATCCCCACCGCGATGCAACGCGCGATGGCTCGCCAGGCGGAGGCCGAACGCGAGCGTCGCGCGAAGGTGATCCACGCCGAGGGTGAATTCCAGGCATCCCGACGGCTCCGCGACGCTGCCGAGGTGATCGCTCCCAATCCTGCCGCGCTGCAGCTGCGCTACCTCCAGACGCTCACCGAGATAGGCGCCAACCAGAACTCGACGATCGTGTTCCCGCTCCCGCTGGACCTCGTCCGGCCGTTCCTCGCGGGCTCCGACGCCCCGACCGGCGCCGCCGGCAGCGCTGATCCGGCGGGCAGGGCGGACGGGCCCGCCGCCGTCGGGCCCGGTAGCGGCGGCGAGGGGCTCCTCGACGCGCCGAGACGATCCACCGAAGCGACGGAGGTCGGCCACGGTCGCCGGCAGCGTTCGGCGTGATGCACCAGGCGATCCTGCTGCCGGGCGCCGTGCTGCCCGCCGAGCTCGCGTATGCGGCGCTGCGCGAGGCGCTCGCAGACGATGACGTCGCCGTCGTCGTGAAGGACCTCGAGGTCTACGCCATGAGCGAGCCGCCGCCAGGCTATTCGCTCGACATCGAGATCGAGGGCGTGGTGCATGCGGCCGACTCAGCCGGCTTCGAGCGCTTTCATCTCGTCGGCTACTCAGCCGGAGGCGCGTGCGCGACGGCGTTCGCGGCCCGCTACGGCGACCGCGTTCGCAGCCTCGCGCTGCTGGAGCCGGCCTGGATCGGCAATGAGGGCCAGAGCGCCGAGGAGCAGCGCGTCTGGCGCGAGCTCCGCAGGGCCCCGGGATTGCCGCCCGAGCAGGTCCTGCCCGAGTTCGTTCGCCTCCAGCTCGCGGCCGGGACCGACCTGCCGCCCCCGCCGGCCGGCCCGCCGCCGCCATGGATGGCCAAGCGTCCCGGCGGCCTGAAGGCCCTGATGGCGTCCTTCGAGTGCCACCGACTCGACCCGGAGCGCCTGCGCGGCTTTAGCAGCCCGGTCTACTTCGCGCTCGGGGCGCTCAGCAACCCCGACCTGTACGGCAGGATGGCCGAACGGGCGGGGCAGCTGTTCCCCGGCTTCACCCTCGAGGTCTTCCAGAACCGCCACCACTTCGACCCCCCACACCGCGTCGAACCTGAACGCCTCGCGCGCTCGCTGCTGGCCCTGTGGCGACGCTCCGAGCGTGCGGTCGGAGCTTGACAATTCCCCGGCACGAACGACGTGCCGGCCCGCGGCTCAGGAACGCCCCCAACCGGTGAGGTGGGTGCGTCGGTCCATCGCCGAGTGCCCAGCTCCGGTCACATCCCGAGGCGTTCGACCGTTTCGGCGTCTGGTGTCGGAACGGGCGTGGCCATGAGTGCTGCGACCGCAGCGGCGGCGGCCGCCTCGTAGGGACGCAGCACGTGGTGCGCGCCGAACGCTCGGAGATCCTCGGCGTCCTCGGCGCGATGAGCGCTGAGCGCGACGCCGCCGGTGTAGCCGTGGTGCTCGAGCGCGTGCAGCAGAGCGAGGCCGACTTCGCGCCGGCGAACGGTGCTTACCATCCAGCGCACCCCCTCGAGCGGGAGCACCGCCGGCAGCTCGGGATCCTCCGCGTCGCCGTACACGGCCGAGGTGGCCTTCGGCGCGCGCGGCCTCGACGACGCGTGGGTCGAAGTCCACGACGAGCGTACGGTGGCCGGCGTCCCGCAGGAGGCCGAGCAGGGCGCCGCCGAAGCGCCCACCGCCCAGCACGATGACGTCGATGGGCTCGCCGCCGACGTCGGCTTCGTCATGTAGCGGCGGGCCGCCGTGGCGCTCGAGCAGCGCGAGCGGCCGGCGCAGGCGCTCGTAGAGCTCGTGCCCGTACAGCGTCGCGTAGGTCGAGAGGGAGATCGTGATGAGCGCGATGGCCGTGATCAGCGCGACCCCGTCGGCGTGGAGATGGCCGAGGCCCAGGCCGAGCGCGGCGAGGATCAGCGAGAACTCGCTGATCTGCCTCATCGACACGCCGGCCAGGAAGCCGACGCGGCTCGTGTAGCCGAGCCGGCTGGTGACGGCGACGACGATCAGCGGCTTGGCGACGAGCACGAACGCCGAGAGCACGAGCGCGGTGAGGAGCTGGCCGCCGAGGCTGGCGATGTCGAGGTCGGCGCCGAGGTCGAGGAAGAAGAAGCAGCAGCAGGAAGTCACGCAGCGGCACCAGCCGCCCACCGATGGCCTCGCGGTACGGGTCGAGGCGAGCGCCACCCCCGCGAGGAACGCGCCGACCTCGCTCGAGAAGCCGAGCGCGTCGGCGAGCGCGGCGAGCCCGACCGCCCACGCGATCGCGCCGAGGACCAGCAGCTCCGGTGTGCGCGCGGCCCGGTGCACCAGCGCCGTCAGCGCGTAGCGGGTGATCAGCGCAACGCCGGCGAGCAGCGCCACGCCCTTGCCGACGACCCAGGCGACGTGCTCGGCGACGCCGCCGTCGGTGTCCGCGCCGATCGCTGTGAGCGCGATGATCGCGCCGATCACCACCAGGTCCTGCACGATGAGGATGCCGACCGCGATCCGGCCGTGCAGCTCGTCGATCTCGCGGCGGTCCGACAGCAGCTTGACGACGATGATGGTGCTCGAGAACGTCAGCGCCATCGCGACGCTCGGCCAGCAGGTGGATCTCGTCCTCCGCGCGGACGACATCCAGCACGGATGGGCCGGCGAGGATGCCGACTGCGATGAACGCGACGATCAGCGGCTGGCGTAGCCTGACGGCGAGAGCGCCGACGAGTGCCGCGGCCAGCACGAGCGCCGCAACCTCGTGGAACGCGCCGGCGAAGCTCACCGACCCGCGGAGCCTGGCCGGGCAGCTGTAGTCATGCGAGCCATCCTTACGCGACGCTCGCGGCCGATCATCCGGCGTCGGCCACAGACACGGCGCCGGCCAACTACTGAGAGGCCCGGGGCCGGGACGCACCAGCCACCTTCGATTCAGTAGTTCGCCGCTTCGACCCAGTGGCCGAGCGCCGATGTGTGCCGCGGCCGCAGCAGCGAAGCTTGAAGGCTCAAGGAGAAAGGACCGCCATGCCCGCGTTCGATGGAGAGTCTGCGACGCACGCGTCCGCCTCCGCCGCCCGGCACGGGCCGCGGCTCTCGCGGCTCGTCGTCGGCTATGACGGCTCGGACGGCGCGAACGCGGCGGCCGCGTTCGGGCTGTGGCTGGCGGGCAAGACCGGTTGTCATGCGACGGGGGTCCACGCCGGCCCGACGCCGGATACGGCTTCGTCCGCCGAGCTCCTCCCGGCTGCCGCGGAGCAGGTGGCGGCCGGCGAGCGCGAATGGCGACGGCGTCTCGAGAATCTGCGCGAGTACGCGGCGCAGGACGCTGTCGTGGACTGCCACGTAGTCCGCGGGAGTCCCGCGGGGGTGCTGATCGCGGTTGCTGTCGACTCCGGCGCCGACATGATCCTTGTCGGCTCGCACGGTGTCGGCCGCGTCCGAGGCGCGCTGCTCGGCAGCGTGTCGGCGCAGGTCCTGGCGCATGCGCCGTGCTCGGTCATGGTGTTTCGCGACGACGAGCGATCGGCGCCTGCGGCGCACGCGCGCTCCGTGGTGGTCGGCATTGACGGGTCCGCCTCCTCCGCGCGTGCGCTCGAGCTCGCGCAGACGCTCGCGGTGCCGCTGGGCGCCGCGCTGGTGCTCGTACATGCGTACGACCCCAGCGTGCCGTTCGTCAGCGAGCCGACCGCAGCGATGCGTGACGAGCTGCGCCGTCACGCGGCCACGGTGCTTCACGATGCGCGCAAGACGGTCGCCGCGCCGCTTGAGGTCATCGAAGAGGAGGTTGTCGAGGGTCGCGCCCGCGATGAGCTGGTCGCGGCCTGCGCGCGGCACGCGCCCGCGCTGCTGGTGGTCGGCAGTCGCGGTCTCGGTGGCTTCAAAGAACTGCTGCTCGGCAGCACCTCGACCTGCGTGGTCAACCACGCGGCGTGCCCGGTGCTGGTCGCGCGCCGGTCCGCGTCGGCGCCATAGTGATGCATCACCTGCCCGTTCACGAAGCGCTCGTACTGCTCGAGAGCGACCGGGAGCGCGGCCTGAGCAGCGACGAAGCGGCGGGCCGGCTGCAGCGCCACGGCCCCAACGTGCTGCCCCGCGTCGAGCGGCGCGGCCCGCTGTTGCGACTGCTGCTGCAGTTCCATCACCCGCTCATCTACGTCTTGCTGGTCGCCGCGGCCGTGACGTACCTGGTCGGTGAGCCGGTCGATGCGTCGGTGATCCTCGGTGTCGTGATCGCAAACGCTGCGGTCGGGTTTGTGCAGGAGGCGCGCGCCGAGCGCGCCCTCGACGCGCTCGCGGCGATGATGACCGTGGACGCGCATGTCGTACGCGACGGGACCAGGCGGGAGGTGCCGGCCAAGGAGCTCGTCCCCGGGGACCTCGTCGTGGTCGAGCCGGGCGACAAGGTCAGCGCGGACGTGCGGCTCGTCGAGGTCTCCGAGCTGCAGATCGATGAGTCCTCGCTGACCGGGGAGTCGGTTCCCGTCGGCAAGGCGCAGGCCGTGCTGGCGCCCGAGTCCGTGCTCGCCGACCGCGCGAACATGGTCTTCTCGGGGACGCTGGTCACCGCGGGGCATGGCACCGGCGTCGTCGTCACCACCGGCCCCGACACCGAGCTGGGTCTCATCCACCGTCTGCTCGGCGAGACGACGGACCTTGCGACGCCACTGACCCGTAAGCTCGCGCGTTTCAGCCGCGTCCTGACCGTGGTCATCCTCGGACTGGCCGGCGTCACGGTCCTCGTGGGCACCGTTCGCGGCGAGTCCGCGTCGGAGATGCTCGTCGCCGCGGTCGCCCTGGCCGTGGGCGCCATCCCAGAAGGGCTGCCGGCAGCGGTGACGATCGCGCTGGCGATCGGTGTGAGCCGCATGGCGCACCGCCACGCCATCGTCCGCCGCCTCCCGGCCGTGGAGACACTGGGCAGCACCACGGTCATCTGCACCGACAAGACCGGCACGCTCACCCAGAACGCGATGACCGTGCAGGCCGTGCTCGCGGGCGGCGAGCGCTACGACATCGCCGGCGGCGGCTACTCGCCTGAAGGTGAGATCACCACGGACGGCCGCCCTGCCCCGCTCTCCGAGCATCCTGCTCTCGCGGCGTGCCTGCGCGCCGGTCTGCTGTGCGGGGACGAGTGGCGTGCGGGTCCGCAAGGGCACCTGGGAGCCGGTCGGCGATCCGATGGAGGCGGCGCTCGTGGTCGCCGCGCGCAAGGCGGGGCTCGAGCGCGCCGGAGCGCTGCGCGAGCGTCCGCGTACCGCCGTCCTGCCGTTCGAGTCCGAGCGCCGCTACATGGCCACGGTCCATCGCGAGCCCGACGGACCGGGCGTGCTCTACGTCAAGGGCGCCGTCGAGCAGGTGCTTGCGATGTGCGACGGCCGGCTCGGCAGTGCCGGCGAGCTGCAGCCCCTCGACCCGTCCGCCGTCCATCAGGCGGCGGAGGAGGTCGGTCGTCAGGGTCAGCGCGTCCTCGCGTTTGCCACGCGACGGCTGACGGAGGACGAAGACGCTGACCTGGAGCGGCCTCGCGGGCTGGCGTTCGCCGGGCTGCAGGCCCTGGTCGACCCGCCCCGGCCCGAGGCGATCGGCGCCGTGGTCGCGTGCCGGCACGCCGGCATCGCGGTGAAAATGATCACCGGCGACCACGCCGCGACCGCGGCGGCCATCGCGGCACGCGTCGGGCTGACCGGCGACGGCGCGCCGCGCGTCGTCACCGGCGCCGAGCTCGCGGCCTGCCCGGACGACCGGCTCGGAGCGCTCGCGGCCTCGACCGAGGTGTTCGCGCGCGTGTCGGCCGAGCAGAAGCTGCGCCTCGTCGAGGCGCTCCAGGCACGCGGCGAGGTCGTCGCCATGACCGGCGACGGGGTGAACGACGCGCCGGCGCTCAGGCAGGCCGACATCGGCGTTGCCATGGGCCTCGGCGGGACCGAGGTCGCGCGCGAGGCTGCTGACATCGTGCTCGCCGACGACAACTTCGCGTCGATCGAGGCGGCCGTCGAGGAAGGACGGCACACCTTCGACAACCTCAAGAAGTTCATCGTGTGGACCCTGCCCACGAATCTCGGCGAGGGTCTGCTCATCCTCACCGCGATCGTCGTCGGTGCGACGCTGCCGATCCTGCCGGTCCAGATCCTCTGGATCAACATGACGACTGCGGTGCTGCTCGGTCTCACCCTCGCGTTCGAGCGCGTCGAGCCGGGCATCATGGCGCGGCCGCCGCGCCGGCCGACTGAGCCGCTGCTGACGTTCGATGTCGTCGCCCGGGTCCTGCTCGTGTCGGTCCTGCTCCTTGCCGCCGCGTTCTGGCTGTTCGAGCACGAGCTGGGGCGCGGCATGCCCGTCGCTGAGGCACGCACCGCGGCCGTGAACGTGTTCGTCGCGGTCGAGCTGTTCTACCTGTTCAACTGCCGCTCGCTCACCGGCCATGCCGCCGACCTGGGCCTGTTCTCCAACCGATGGCTGCTGGGAGGTGTCACGTCGATGGTCGCGCTCCAGCTCGCGCTCACGTACTGGCCGCCCATGAACCGCCTCTTCGACACGGCTCCCATCGACGCCGGCACCTGGCTGACGATCCTCGCCGCCGCCGCCGTCACGTGGGCGATCGTCGAATCCGAGAAGGCGATCAGGCGCCGGACCGCGCGCCGCCGGCCCCGACACGGACCCTCGACCGAACCAGCGCACCGGGAGGCATGATGGAACACCAAGCGTCGCCCCTCAGTCCGACAGCCGCCGTCGCGGGCGGCGACGGCCCGGTCCTGATCGCCTACGACGGCTCCGAACCAGCGCAGCACGCGATCGCGCACGCGGCGCGGCTGTTCCCGGGCAGCCCGGCGCTCGTCGCGACCGCCTGGCGCTCCATCCGTCCCGCCGCCGGCGCGGCCCGCGCCGCACTGCCGGACGACATCATCCAGGAGGCGGTCGCCAGGCTCGACGCCACGGCGGAAGCCGACGCGTCGCGTACTGCCCAAGAGGGCGCCGGGCGCGCGCGCAGCGCCGGCATGTCCGCCTCGCCGCTGGTCATCCGCGCCGAGCCGTCGGTATGGGCAAGCATCATCGCCGCCGTGAACACCTCCGACGCGAGAGCCGTAGTAGTCGGCTCGCGCGGTCGCTCGGGCCTCCGGTCAGCCGTGCTCGGCAGCGTGTCCAACGCCGTCGTGCATCACTGCCGCCGACCCGTCGTCGTCGTGCACCCGGCGGATCCCGAGGAGGAGTTGCCCCCGGACGACGCGAACGCGGCTGATCCCCACAGCGCGTAACACCCCGGCGCGTGCGTCCTCGGGCTCGGCGCTCACCCGGGGAGCGGAGGCGATGCGAGCTCGACACGGAGCCGGGTGATGCGCAGCCCGTCCATCCGCTCTACCGCCAGTCGCACCGAGCCGACGGTGACCTCGTCCCCCGGCTGCGGGCGCCGGCCGAGGGCGTTGAAGACGAGGCCGGCCATGCTGCGTGCTTCGTCTTGGGGCAGCTGCGTGCCGACGGCCTCGTTGAAGTCGTCGATGGTCATCGATCCCGCGACCACGAGCGTGACGTCGTCGACTCGGGTGAGGGTGTCGTCGGGTAGGTCGTACTCGCCTTCGATCTCGCCGACGATCTCCTCGACGATGTCCTCCATGGTCACGATGCCGGCCGTACCGCCGTATTCGTCGACCACGACCGCGAGTTGCTGGCGTGCCTGACGGAGCTCGCGCAGCAGCGCGCCGAGATCCTTGGTCTCGGGGACGATGAGCGCCGGCTGCGCGCGCTCGCCGACCGCTGAGTCGCGATCGAGGCGAGCAGCCGCGACGATCTCCTGCACGTGCACGACGCCGACGAGGCGGTCGAGCGATCCGCTGCCGACGGGGTAGCGGCTGCGCCGGTGCTCGACGTTCTTCGCCAGCGCGGCGTCGGCGGTCAGCCCGGCGTCCAGCCAGTCGACTTCTGGCGCGGGCACCATCACGTCAGCGGCCTCGCGCCGGGCGAAGTCGAAGACGTTGTGAAGTAGCTCCTCCTGCGCGCGCGGGATCACACCGGTCCCCTCCGCTTCGTCGACGAGCGCTCGTAGCTCCTCCGGCGAACGGATGGTGTCCCCGGCGATCACCTCCCTCACGCCAAACGGGCGCAGAACGATCCGCGCGGACGACTCGAGCACCCTCACGACGGGACGCAGCGCGACCGAGATCAGCTCGATCGGCGGGGCGACGAGCGCTGCGAGCGCCTCGGCACGGTCGAGCGTGAGCGCCTTGGGTACCAATTCGCCGAGCACGACGCTCAGGTAGGTGATCGCGGCGAAGGCGATCAGGAAACCCAGCCAGCCGGGGATCGCGTCACCGAGCAGCTCGCGCACCAGCGGCTCGCCGATCGCGCCGGTCAGGATGCCGATCGCGGTGATCCCCACCTGGACCGTGCTGATCACGCGTACCGGATTGTCCATGAGCCGCAGCGCCGCCCGTGCTCCCGCGTGCCCGCGCTCGGCTCGTGGCGCCAGCACTGCCCGACGCGCGGTCACCACCGCGTATTCGCCGATCACGAAGAACGCGTTGCCGGCGATCAGCGCCAGCACCGCGAGAACGCGCAGGGAGTCGCTCATCTCGTCGTCAGCCTAGATGCGGGAGCACGCGCCGACACACGCCGAGCCTGCCATGCCGGCCCTTCGCGTGGGCGTCGGGGATGAGGACTACGGCGTCGGCTTCCGAGGGGGCAGTACGGCGTCGCCTTGCGGCGGGGTGTGCGATCCGTCGTCGCGGCGCAAGGCCCGGCCGCGTGGCGCCGGAGCCGTCGCGTCGCGGGGCGGCGGCTCACGCCGGCGGGGGAGCTGGTCAACCGTTCGCGCGCGCTGTCGGCCCGCGTCGACGCTTTTGTTGGTCGCGGTCGCGTTCATCGTGGTCCGGACACTACGCCGCCTGCGCTGCGGCGCCATCGGGGTCGCTCCGCAGGTCGGCAACGTAGTTCCCCGGCGGATGCGCTGCGCGTGATCCACACCGGGCCGAGGGTCATGCGGATGACGCTGAGGCGCCCGGCTGTTACTTGCCGGCGCAGGTCCGCGGTGAGGAGCCGACGCGCGATGAGGCCTTCGGCAGCATCCTTGCCGTTGCATCAAGCACGCGTGCGTCGGCGCTGCCTTCGCGGGAGAGCGTACCTGCGCACCTCCATGGCCTGGGGGGGTTCGTGAAGTCGCCGCCGCCGCGGCGGCCGGAGGTAAGGGATTCGCAAGATCTATCGCCGATACTGGAGCTGGATGCCTCGTCGCCCGGTGATCATGTTCCTGGCTGTGGTACTCGCTGTCGGGTGCGGCGGCGACGAGGAACGATCCGGGGACGCCGCTCGCGCTGCCGTGACGCCCGGCGCCACGTCCGAGCCTCGGGCGACCACCGCCGCGACGGTGACCGCTGCGCGCGGACCGCGCAAGCGTGGAACGCGGATCAAGGTGGTCGACTCGCAGTTCGGGACGATCCTCGGCAACGGTCGTGGTCAGGCCGTCTACGTCTTCGACAAGGAGCGGTCGGGCAGGAGTGAGTGCTACGGGGATTGCGCGCGGGCGTGGCCGCCGGTGCTGACAAAGGGCCGCCCAGTCGCGGGCAAGGGCGCGCGCAAGCGCCTGCTTGGCACGACACGCCGGCGGAACGGCGGGCGTCAGGTCACCTACGACGGCCGGCCGCTCTATTACTACGTCGATGACGCGCCGGGGCGGGTGCTCTGCCACAACGTGCTCGAGTTCGGCGGTCTGTGGCTGGTCGTCCGGGCCGACGGGTCACCGGTCGGCTGACGGGGCATGAGCGTCGCACTGCCGGCGCTGATCGTCGGGTTGGCGGCCGGTGTGGTGATGGCGCGTGGCGGGCTGTGCTTCAACCGCGCCCTGCGCCGCGCCGCCTTCGAGCGGCAGCCGGTACTACTGCGCGCATTCGGCATCGCCGTCGCCGCCCAGCTCATCGCGCTCCCGGCGCTGGTCGTGCTCGGCGTCGATCCTCTCGTCCGCAACGCCGAGTCCGGGGGCCTGCCGCTCCTGCCCGCCGCCCAGGCCGTCGGGGGGGTCGTCTTCGGCGCCGGCATGGCGCTGGCCGGCGGCTGCGTGACGGGGATGCTCTGGAAGGCCGGGCGCGGGGCGGTCGCGCTCGCGATCGCGATCGCCGGGTTCGCCGCCGGCGAGCTGCTGGTCCGCGGCGCGGGAGCAGGCGCGATCTCCACGCTAGACGACGCGTCTCGGCCCCGCGAGCGGTCGCTCGCAGGCTTGCTCGGCGTGGGCTACGAGCCGCTCGCACTGGCCGTCGGGGCGCTCGCGCTCGTGCTCATCCTGCGAGAGGGGTGGCGTGGTGCGCCGAGCGGGATCGCGCTCGGCGTCGTCGGGGCGGCGGCGTGGGTGGCGGCCGACCTGGCCGGCTACGGCTACGGGCTCGGCTTCGTGGGCGCGGCCGAGGGGACCCGCAGGGCCCTCGTCGCCGATTCGGGCCTGCCGTTCTCGCTATACCTCGCGGTCGGCGTGCTCGCCGGAGCGGCGCTCAGCGGACGCCGCCGGCTGCGCATTCCCGACCCCGCCCGCGCTGCCCGCGCGCTCGCCGGCGGGCTGCTCATGGGTGTGGGCGGGAGCATCGCGCACGGGTGCAACATCGGCCATGGCCTGACCGGGCTGCCGCTGCTCTCGCTCGGCTCGCTCCTGGCCACGGCGGCCATGGCCGGCGGCGCACTGCTCACGTGGCGACTCGTGCTCGAGCCGTCGCCACGCCTGCGCGGCTCTGAGCGGTCAGCACGACGAATCGACGCCTGAATCGCGGGACGGGCGCGGTAGATGTCATGGACACCTGCGATCAGGACCGCCTGCCGCTCTCGATTGCCTTCCACTCGCACCAGGCGCAGACGACAGCCTCGAGGCGAGGGTGGTCGCAAAGCGCGAGGCGGTGCTGTCTTGCGCTGGCGATGCGCTGTGGTGATGGCCCCCGCCGACCGCTCAGGCCCGAGGGCTAGGCCGGGATCTCGATGACCGTCGGGCCAGGCCGCTCGAGCGCCTCGCGCAGCGCGGGGGCGAGCGCGGCCGGGTCGTCGATCCGTACACCCTCGCCGCCGAACGCGCGGCCGAGCAGCGGCAGATCCGGGACCCGGAGGTCGACGCCGACCGGGTCGATCCCAGCCGCGCGCATCTGGGCCCGGATCTCGCCGTAGCCGCCGTTATTGGGCACGACGACCGGGAGCGGGATCCCGAGCTCGGCCGCCGTGGCCAGCTCGGCGACGGTGAACAGCAGGCCGCCGTCGCCGACGAGGGCGATCGCCGGACGCTGGGGCGCGGCGAGCCTGGCCCCGATGGCGGCCGGTACGGAGTAGCCGAGCGTGGCGTAGCCGGTCGGGTAGATGAAGCGACGCGCGGGTCCCATCGGCAGGAAGTGCACCGCTCCGTAGTACGCGGCCATCGTGCTGTCGCCGGCCAGGATCCCGTCGGGCCCGAGCGCCTCGTCGAGCGCGGCGACGAGGTCGAGCCACGGCGCGCCGTCCGCGAGCGCTTCCGCGCGGATCGCCTCGCGCACGGCCGACAGGTCCTCCCTCCCGGCGCGGGCCGGGAGGCGCTCGAGCACGGCCCGCGCGTCGCCCAGCACGGCCACGTCCGCGGGCGCGTTCTTGTGCAGCTGTGCGGGATCGACGTCGACGCGGATCAAACGGCCGCCCAGCTCCGGGATCGGACCCCAGAGATCGCTCTCCCCCAACTCGGTGCCGACGGCGACGACCACGTCGCGGCTCGCCAGCCAGTCCTGCGCAGCGCGCAGGCGGATCGAGGCGCCGAGCGAGAGCGGGTGGCGCTCGTCGACGATCCCCTTACCGTTGACGGTCGTGAGCATCGGGACGCCGAGCCGCAGCGCCGCGTCAGAGGCGCCGCGCGCCCCGCCGCCGAGCACCAGCGCCGGCCGCTCGGCCTCCGCGAGCAGCGCGGCCGCGTGGTCGACGCCGGGAGTCGCCGCGGCGGGCCGGGCCGGCTCGCCGATCGCGACCTCGCCGCTGCTCCCCAGCACGTCGACCGGCACCTCCACGTGGACGGGCCGCGGTCGGCCCGCCGCGAAGGAGGCGAACGCCTCGTCGATCGCCGCGGCAGCCTCGGCGGGCGACCCGGCGCGCCGGCTCCAGGCCACGAGCGCGTCCATCGCCGCTCCTTGGTCCTTGCCCTCGTGCAGGAAGCCCGTGTCACGGCCGTGCACGTCGGTCGGCATCGCCGGCGAGAGCACGAGCATCGGCACCGAGTCCGCGTACGCGGTGGCCGCCGCCGTCGCCGCGTTGATCACGCCCGGCCCGCTCGTGGCCAGCACCACGCCGGGGCGGCCGGAGACGCGGGCGTAGCCGTCGGCCGCGTAGCCGCCGCCCTGCTCGTGGCGCGGCGTAACGTGGCGGATCCCGCACGCGGCAAGGTGGCGGTGGATCGGCAGCGTGTGCGTGCCCGGGATGCCGAACACGAGCTCGACGCCGTGCGCGCGCAGCGCCTGCACGACCGCCTCGCCGCCCGTCATCGCGGGCGCCGACACGGCAGGCACCTCAGGCCCCTTCCGCGCGCAGGGCGGTGAGCGAGACCATCTCGTGGCAGGCGCTCGCGGCCAGCCATGCCGTGATGCCGCTCGGGTCGTATGGCGGCGAGACCTCCACGCAGTCGAAGCCGCGGAAGTCGATGCCGGTCAGCGCGCGCAGGTAGGCGAGCGCCTGGCCGCTCGTCGGCCCGCCGACCTCCGGCGTGCCCGTCCCCGGCGCGAACGCCGGGTCGACGAAGTCGATGTCGAACGACAGGAAGGCCGGCATGTCGCCGACGCGGGCACGGACGCGGTCGCCGTACTGCTCGGGCGTGATCCGCTCGAGCTGCGCCCACGGGATCGCGTCGTAGCCGAGGGCGCCGGGGGCGCGCTCGTCGTCCTCGCCATAGAGCGTGCCGCGGATGCCGGCCTGGACCGAGCGGTGCGGGTCGACGAGGCCCTCCTCGACCGCGCGCCTGAACACCGTGCCGTGGAAGTAGCGCGCGCCGTAGTACTCGTCCCAGACGTCCGCGTGGGCGTCGAGGTGCACGAGCGCCAGCGGCCCGTGCACGCGCGCCGCCGCGCGTAGCTCGGCGAGCGCGATCGAGTGGTCCCCGCCGACGCACAGCGGCACGACGCCCGCCTCGTGCACCGGCGCGAGATGCTCCTCGATCCGCGTCAGCGTCTCCTCGTGGTAGCCGGGCACGGTCGGCGTGTCGCCGTAGTCGACCATCGACAGCCGCTCGACGACGTCGACCCCGAGGTACGGGTTGTACGGGCGCAGCAGGGCCGACGCGCTGCGGACCGCCTCGGGGCCGAAGCGCGCGCCGGAGCGGAACGAGACGGCGTCGTCGGTCGGCACGCCGACGAACGCCAGGTCGACGTCCTCCGTGGTCTGGCGGTGCGGCAGGCGCATGAACGTGCGCGGACCGGTGAAGCGCGGCGCGGCCGAGGCCTCCGGCGGGCGGTGGTGCACGGCACGGATCATGCCGTCACCGCGCCGGTGGTGGCCGCGCGAGCCGGCGCCGTCGTCAGCGTCACGCCGACGTAGACGACCACGCTCGCGAGCAGCCCGAACATGATCGGGTCGTTCGAGTAGAGCCCGCTCGTGAACAGCAGGACCACGACCACGACCGAGGAGACCGCCATCGAGGAGACCGCGGCGCGGAGGGTGCCGCGGCTCCACAGCAGCCCGAGCACGATCGGGACGAATAGGGCGCCGGTGAGCAGGTCGTAGGCGACGGTGAGTGCCCCGACCACGTCATTGAGCACGAGCGAGACGCCGACCACGGCGGCGCCGACCACGAGCGTCGTCACGCGCGTGGCGAACAGCGCGTTCCGGACCGGTCGCACCAGCGTGAGCAGGTCGTTGGCGAGGATCGTCGAGGCGGCCAGCAGCGCGGCGCTGGCGGTGGACATGATGGCGGCCAGCGCGGCGGCGAGCACGAGCCCGACCAGCCCCGTCGGGAGCACGGTCTCGACGATCTGCGCGAATGCCTCGTCCGGGTTGGCCAGGCTCGGGAGCACGACCTTGGCGGCGGCGCCGATCAGCGCGCCGGCGATGCCGTAGACCATGCAGTACAGGCCGGCCACGATCGTGCCCGTGCGCATGACCTTCGCGTCGCGCCCGGTGAAGATCCGCTGCCAGATGTCCTGGCCGATCATGAGGCCGAAGAAGAACAGCAGGAAGTACGTGAAGATCGTGTTCCAGCCGATCGCCGTCGGCTCGAAATAGCTCGCCGGCAGCGCGTCGGCCATCCCGCTGAAGCCGCCCGCCTCGCTGACCGCGAACGGCAGCAGCAGCGCGAAGATGCCGACGGTCATGATCACGAACTGGATGATGTCGGTGAGCGTGAGCGACCACATGCCGCCGGTCACGCAGTAGAGGACCACGACGCCGCCGGCGATCAGGATCGCGCCGGTCGTGGATACGCCGAGCAGGCTGTTGAACACGGTGCCGCTGGCGATCGTCGAGGTCACGGCGATCATCAGCGCGTACGCGGCCATGATCGCGGCGCTGACCATCCGGGCCGAGATGCCGTAGCGCTTGGCCATCAGCTCCGGCACCGTGTAGACGCCGGCCTTCGCGAGCCGGCCCGCGAGCAGCACGCCGAGTCCGATCAGCCCGAGGCCGATCATGAACACGAGCGCCGCGCCGGACAGGCCGTGCTGGTAGCCGAGGCTGACCGTCCCGATCGTCGACGCGCCACCGAGCACGACGGCGCTCAGCGTCCCGATGAACATCGGATGGCCCAGCCGCCGCCCGGCGACCAGGTAGTCGTCGGCGGTCTTCGCCCGCCGGTATCCCCAGTACGCGGCGCCCAGCATCACCGCGAAGTACACGATCACCACGGCGTAGTCCATCGCTCCCTCTCTTCCCTCGTTGGCGACGCCGGGAACGATGCTGTGTGACGGCCGTCACGGCCACCGTGGATTCTCAGAACCGGCTGCGGCGGGTTCGTGGATCGGCCAGCAGAGCGATGTGCAGCTCCGCGATGGTGGCGGGGCGCTTGAGCGAGCGGTCGAGGACCTGCTCGATCCGCGTCAGCCGGTAGCGCAGGGAGTTCGGATGCAGGTGGAGCTCCGCGGCGGTCGCGCCGACGTCGAGGTCGTGGTCGAAGTAGGCGACGAGGGCCTCGTACAGCGCGGGGTGCTCGCGCAGCACCGCGACCACTTCGGCGACCTTCGGCTCCAGCCGCTCCGGCGACGCCTCGCTGAGCAGCAGCGTTCCGAGGTCGAAGTGCTCGAACGCCACGACGGTGCCCTCGGAGGCCGCGCGCTCGAGCGCCAGCTCCGCGTCGCGAAGCGACTCGCGCAGGGCGGCGATCCCGTCGATCGGGCGGCCGATGCCGGCACACGGGCTCACGACGGCCTCGATCCGCTCCAGCGGAGCCTGCACGAGGGCGGCCGCGCAGCCCGCATGCTCGCCGACAAGATGCGGTATGCCCACGAGCGCCTCGTCCAGCTCGTGGCGGAGCACGCCCGGGTCGCCGCGGGCCAGGACGATCCGCGCGGGCTCCGCGAAGTCGAGGTCGAAGGCCGCCGCCCGCGCCGTGAGCGAGGCGACGTCGCCGTCCGGCGCCAGCGCCTCGTCGAGCAGCGCGCCGCGCACGGCCAGCTCCTGCTCGATCGCCACGGCCTTCAGGCGCTCCATCGCGACCAGCAGCGGCGCGGTCGTCTCCGCCGCGCGCTTGGCCAGCGTGCCGATGAAGCCGGCACGCGGGCTGGCAAGCAGTAGCCACCGCGGCGCCTCGCCGGCTCGCGCCGCCAGCGGCGCGACGACCGCGTGCCAGCCCTCGGCCTCGGCCTCGTGGACCGCTGGACCGCGGCCCTCGACCGCCTGCCAGAGCGCCGGGACCGGCGCGTTCCCGCGCGTGAGCTCGGGCTCGCCGGACGGGTCGAGCACGGCGACGCTGGCGTCCATGAAGCGTGCCAGCCGCTCCACCACCGCGGTCTCGGGGTCGGGGTCGCGCAGCGCGTCGACCACGAACCGCTGGAGTGAGGACAGGCGGCGGAACAGCGGCGCGTCGGCGCCCATGATGGCCGCGTCGACGAAGCGCACGACCTCCATGAACGGCGTCCCGGTGGGAACGGCGAGGATCGGATACCCGCGCGCCGCGCCCTCCTCCAGCAGCGCGGCCGGGAGCTCGTCGAACACCGGCCCGATCCCGAACGCGATGGCGGCGACCTGCGCGTCGTCGCACTCGGCGACCAGCGCGCGGAGGTCGTCGTCCGGGCGCCCTTCGAGCCGCACCCCGGCGGTCAGCAGCACCCACTCGGGCGCGATCCAGCGAGAGGGCTGCGGCACCTCCACGACGGCGGCGCCGCGGACGGGCCGCTCGGCGGCCTCGGCCGGCCCGGTGCGCAGCTCGAGGCCGAGCGCCACCTCCCCGATGAGGTCGCCGAGCCGGAGCACGGCGGCGAGTGTATTCGGCGGGGCCACACCTGAGGGTACGGGCGCCGCAGCGGGTCCTGTCAGGAAGCGCGCACGCCGTCGACTCTTGCGGTCCACGCCGCGCCTCCTCGTGGCGCCACGCCGGGACCTGGGCGCGGCTCGCCCCGCCAGAGGAGCTCCTCGCCTTGGCGATCGATCCGGAGAATCCACGGGTGAGCGTCGCCTCGGCGAGGAACGCGGCTGGACCTCCAGTGACAGCGGGTCGAGCTGGCGACCGATCGCCGTTCCAGGCGGTCGCCGACCGGCGAGTGGAGCGAGCTCGGACGCCTCCCCGGGCCGCCGGCGGCACTCGAAGCCGTAGGCGACGAGCTACTCGGCGCCACGCACGCCTCGGAGGTACTGTCGTCCCGCGACGGCGGCAAGACATGGGATAGGGCGTTGAAGGGGGTAGCGCCAGCCAGCTTGGTCCGTCGTGCTTGAGCCACTCAGACTTGGGCTGCTGGCCACTCCACGGCCAGGTGCCTCGCCGACACGCGTGCGCTCGCGGACTGCATGTTCATTCCCCTGCCAGGCTCGCTGTGTGGTGATTGCCGGCGCACGCCGGCTGCCGCGTCCAGGCCCGAGAAGACCCATGGGGACGCTCGCTCATCGCGCAAGAGCAGCGAGAAGGGTCGCCGGCGCGACTGCTCCTAGTTGTCCGAGGCGGCAGTGAGCAGATCCGTCAGCGCGCTCCCGCGGATCCGTCGATGTAGACATGCGACGTGTCGGGCGCGATCGTAATTCGTCCAAGGCGCTGCGTGAGGCGCCGGTCTCGCGGTGTGGCAGCTTCCAGCCGGGCCGTGGGAAGTGGCAGGTGTAGCCGTTGGGGTCGCGCTGGAGTAGTCCTGGTGCTCGGGCTCGGCCTGCCAGAAGGGGACGGCCTGACTGATCTCGGTTACGACTTGCCGGGCCAGCGGCCTGAGGCGTCGATGTCGGCGATCGTGTCCTGGGCGACGTGGCGTTGCCGCGACGGGCCCATGCATTCAATCGCAGTTCGCGGGCGCCGACCGATCGCGCCTGGGAATAAGGGCGGCGGTCCGGGGTCTTCCCAAGAGCACCGAGGAATCCACCTCGGGAAGAGCGCAAGGACGGCTCCATGTCTTGCACGCCCAGGATGAGCACGCGACGCCAAGTCGGCATCGCGGCGACTGCGATCGCGATTGTGACGAGCGGTGTCGCTGCCGGGAGCGCGAATGCCGCGCCCCCGACGGGACCCGACGTCGTCGGCAGCGGACCCGTGGCCGTCACGGTGGGTAACAACGCGCGTCTTTCCGCGGCGGTCAAGAACGTCGGAGTCTTCAGCGTCGGGACCACGTTCGCCTCGATCACGCTCCAGCGGGTCTCGCGACGGTTTTCCAACGGGCAGCCCGTCCACATCGACACGCCAGGGACCTCTCCCATCACCGGAGTCGGGATGGTCGACCCGATCGCTCCGGGCTTCGAGACGGGGTTCTCCGCTGTCGCCAACGCGATCCCGCGAGACGGCCTGCACCGGGTCACGGTGTGCGCGGACATCTCGAATTTCGTCAACGAATCCGCGGAAAGCAACAACTGCGACTCGGAGATCCAGACCGTCGTGCCGTTCATCATCGGCGGCTGAACTCGCCGACGGGCACACCGACCAGCCAGTCGGCACAAAGGACCGACTGGCCCGTGCCGCTCGGGCACGCCTCGCACTCGGGACGACCTCGCAGTCATCTCTGTCCACGCCAACGATTGAGGAGACGGTCGCGCGCTGTGACGCGCTCGTGGCGGTGATCGGGCGCGACTGGCTGGGGGCCGAGCAGGGCGGTGAGCGGCGGCTGGACGACCCACAGGACTGGGTGCGGCTCGAAATTGCCAACGCGCTCAAGCGCAAGATCCGGGTCGTCCCCGTCCTCGTTGCGGGCGCGCCGATGCCATCCGCCGCTGATCTTCCTGACGATCTCCAGGCGCTCGCGCGACGGCACGCGGTTGAGCTGAGCGAGAGCGCGTGGGCCGCGCAGGTC
Organism: uncultured Solirubrobacteraceae bacterium; assembly: GCA_963806395.1. Lineage (GTDB taxonomy): Bacteria > Actinomycetota > Thermoleophilia > Solirubrobacterales > Solirubrobacteraceae > DASSUW01. The sequence goes on from CAWDYI010000008.1 coordinate 100,839, forward strand.
AATCAGCTGATCGATGCGTTGGCTGCGACCGGTTGCCAGAGCCGGTTCCGGCGCTGCGCCGGAGCGGCGCAGCGCCGCGGTGGAGCCGACGCAAGCCCACGGCGGACACTCGACATCAGCGCCGCCGACGCCGACCTTCGAGCGTGCCCGCGAGCTCGCTCGCCTGACCCACGACAGCATGCTGTTGGGCGTGGCGCTCAGCCCCGACGGCACCCGGATCGCCATCGCCGGCGCTGATATGACCGCGCGCGTGTGGGACAGCGCCGATGGCCGCGAGCTCACTCGCCTGACCCACGACGAGCAGGTGTGGTGCGTGGCGTTCAGCCCGGACGGCGCCCGGATCGCCACCGCCAGCGACGATATGACCGCGCGCGTGTGGGACAGCGCCGGCGGCCGCGAGCTCGCTCGCCTGACCCACGACAGCCTGGTGTGGGGCGTGGCGCTCAGCCACGACGGCGCCCGGATCGCCACCGCCAGCGCGGACTGGACCGCGCGCGTGTGGGACAGCGCCGGCGGCGAGATCGCGCGCGTGTGGGGCGAGGAGTGACGCGCGCTGGGTCCTGGGAGCTCGTCCTCAGGGCCCGGCAGCCAACTGCGCAGACGTGAGTCAATGCTCGCGCGCGTCCGCGAATCAGCTGTTCTCGGGGGACATACGGGGGGACATAAATGTCGGCCCGTAGGGCGTTTGTGGGGGTTCGTTGGGGTCCGGCGACCCGTCAGCGATTTCGCGCGCCTTTGGCTCTATAGCGCGGATTTGGCCGTCTAGAGCGGATGCCGGAGGAGGGACTCGAACCCCCGACACGCGGATTATGATCCCGCTGCTCCTTGGCTCTACAGAGCCAAGAACGGGGCCTGGGGGACATGAAGGGGACATAACCGCGCCGCGGCACTCGTCGCTGATCGGGACGGGTCCGGCGAACCAGGCGGTGTTGAGCGCCGGTTCGTTCGACTGACCGGCGGGCCTCATCCGGGATCGCGACGTTCGAGTGGCTTCACTGCCGGCCCGTTCAGCACGGATCCGTCGACGTCGAAGCGAGAGGCGTGGCACGGGCAGTCCCAGGTCGTCTCGGCTGCGTTCCAGACGACCTGGCATCCGAGATGGGTACAGCGGCTCGACACGGCATGGAGCATCCCGTCGACGTCGCGGAACCCGGCGACCTTCTCGCCTGCGGCGGAGACGATCGCGCCCTCGCCGGGGGCCAGGTCGGCGATCGGGCGCGTTCCGCGCTGTTTGACGCGCTCGGCGAAGAAGCGGAAGCCGACGCGCGCGTTCTCGAGCATGAAGCGTGGCGCCTCTTGCAGCGGGCGGATGCGCGTGGAGGAGAACAGTCCCGACCAGTCGTTCTCGCGCCCGAGGATCGCGTCGGAGATCACCCCGGCGGCGGCCGTGCCCGCGGTGATGCCCCACTTGTTCAGGCCGGTCGCGACGTAGACGTGCTTCGATCGGAGGTGTAGCCGCCCGGCGTAGGGGACGTGATCGTCAGGGCTGAAGTCCTGGGACGAGAACGCGTGCTCGATTGACTGCACGTCCCAGTGGCGGCGGGCGAACTCGATCAGCGTCTCGTATCGCTCGGGCTGCGCTGCCGTCGAGCCGACATGGTGGCCCTCGCCACCGACCAGCAAGAGCTCCGAGCCGCCGAACGGGTGTGCGCGCAGCGAGCGGGTGGGAGAGCCGGCGTTGATGAACATCCCGTCGGGCGGGGCCTCGGCGATGCGCGCGGTGACGATGTAGGAACGCCTCGCGTGTGCGCGCGCGAAGAACCCTCCGCGGTCGAGGAACGGCATCAGCGTCGCGACGACGACGTCATCGGCGAGCAGCGTCCCGCGCTCGGTATCGACCCGGCGCGGCGCGCCTTCGTGGACCTGGTGCGCTCGCGTGTGCTCGAAGACCTCGCCGCCGGCGTCGACGAGCAGCCGCGCCAGGCCGGCGACGTACGCGCGCGGGTCGAACTCGGCTTGGTCATCGAAACGCATGGCGCCGTAGGTGTCGAACGGGAGCGGTGCCGTCTCGATGAACGTGGCGGGCAGGCCGGCCTGGCTCGCCGCTTCGGCCTCGCGCTCGAGCCGGCGCCGGTGAGACTTCTCGCTGCCGTACACGTACGCCGCCCGCCGCCGAAACCCGCACTCGATCCCCTCCCCGGCGAGCTCGGCGATGCGCTCCTTGGCCGACTCCATCGCCGCGCCGTACGCGCGGGCGGTGCCGCGCCCGTGCGTCAGTCGCAGCGACTCGTAGATCAGCCCGTGCTGGGACGTGATCTTGGCGGTGCTATGCCCCGTGGTCCCGCCCGCGACCGCATGCTGGTCGAGCACCGCGACGCTCCGGCCCGCGCGCGCGAGCAGCAGCGCCGCAGTCATGCCGGTGATGCCCGCACCCACCACGGCGACGTCCACCCGCCGCTCGCCCTCGAGCGCGGGGTAGCGGGCCGGCAGCTCGCCGGTGTCGAACCAGAGCGACTGGTGCTTCAACCGAGCGCCCCGTCGGCGGCGTCGAGCCTCTGCTGCTCGATCCGACGGCGCTGCGACCGCGCGCGGGCGCTGAGCGCGTCGAGATCGATGCCCCGCAACCGGGGGTCGTCGCCGTACGCGCGCTGCAGCGCCGCCCACAGCGCGAGCTTGCCCTCGACGCCCAGCGACAGCGTCTCGAGGTCCTCGAACCGCCCGCCGGGCTTCAGCCGCAGCATCTTCTCGGCGCCCCAGCCGAGCGCGATCCGCGCCCGGTCGCGCCCCACCGACAACCGCCGCATCACCTCGATGAGGACGCCGCGATCCTCGTCGATCTCGTCCGCCAACTCACCCGGCATGACGCGACGAGCGATCTCGACGCCCGCCATCGCGCCCGACAGATGGTCATTGAGGTAGATCGAAAGCGGGCTCTCGCCGAAGCCAAGCATCGGAGCGGGCACTACCCAGTTCGCCGATCACCGAGTCGCCACGACCCATGCCGGGCCCCGATCAACCGCACTCCATGACCGCGTCGTGCTCCCCCGCTGACGCGATCGCTAGCCGAAGGTCTGATCCGGGCCGAAGGCCTCTCCGAGCACGATGCCGTCGGCGGTGATCGTGAACTCGCGGATCTCGGGATGGTGGTGGCTTGCGCGCGTCTTGAGCACCGTGAGGGCGCGCCGGATCGCCATGCTGTCGCGCACGTACTGGAGCAGCACGACGTTGTCGGACAGATGGGAGACGCCGAACTCCGACAGGCGGGTCACGCGGAACAGGTCGGACAGCTCGGAGGTCATGAACAGGCTGACGCCCTCGCGTGAGAGGCGCTGGCTGAGCGAGTACATGTACTCGCGGAAGCGGGTGGGGTCCGGGGCCGCGAACTGCAGGTCGGAGAGGCTGTCGATCAGCACGCGACGGGCACCGACGCGTTCCACCGTGTCGAGCAGGTCGTAGACCCACTCGTCGATGTAGACGTCGACGGGCGAGCGGTACATGAGCTCGACCGCACCCTCCTGGAGCGACCAGCCGAAGCTGTCGACGATCCGCTCGAGCTGCACCGGGTTCTCCTGGAGCGTGGCGATCACGCCCGGATCTCCGGCACGCGCGCCGTTGAAGACGAAGTGCAGCCCCATGAGCGTCTTCCCGCATCCCGAGGGGCCGGCGCAGAGCGTCGAGGCGCCCGGCCAATACCCGTCGGCCAGCAGCTCGTCGAGCGCTGCGATGCCGGAGGAGATGCGGGTACCGCTGAGCGCGTAGTCCTGAGCCTCGACGGGGTCGGCCAGCCGCGGGAAGACGTCGATCCCGTTCGAGGTGATGCGGTAGGCGTGCGCGCCCGAGGACGCCGCGCTCCCTCGGAGCTTGAGCACTCGCAGGGTGCGGGTCTCGCGGTCTCCCAGCCGGGTGGTGGCGAGTGCGATGACGGCGTCGGCGACGGCGAACTCGGGCGCGTCGGCCATCGCGTCCTCGTCGTACTCGCCGATCCAGAAGCAGTTCGTCGGAAACGCGCTGAGGCGGCCCGCGAGCTCGTGCAGGAAGCGGCGGAAGCCGCTGGCGTCGGTGTACGCGGACAGCGCCTTGAAGCTGTCGATGACGATGATGCCCGGCCTGCGCTCCCGGATCAGCTCGCCGATCCGCTCGGAGACGCCCTCGAGGCCGTGCTCGTTCACGATCGAGCCGAGATCCTCGTAGAACACCGAGCTTCCGACCGCGTCCGCGGCGAAGAAGTCGAGCGTCTGCGCGTAGCGGATCAACTTCTCGAGCGGCTCGGACACGGTGGACATGTAGAGCGCCGGCCGGTCCGGCGTCGCGTTCGCGAACACGTACTGCTGGGCGAGGATCGTCTTGCCGGTGCCGGGGAGCCCGATCACCACGTTGATCGCGTTCGCGGGCAGGCCGCCGCCGAGGAGGCCGTCGAGGCGCGGATGCCCGCTTGACAGGCGCTCGCTCATCCAGCCGGCCCCGGCGGCTCGTGCAGGAAGGCGCTGCGCCCCAGGAGATCCTTGACCGTCGAGACGAAGCGGAGCGGCTCGAGCGGCTTCTCGAGGAACGCATCCGCGCCGCTCGCGAGGGCCATTTCCCGTGATTGGAGCGCGGAGATGGCAAGGCACGAGGGCACGCCCTGCTCCTTCAGCCGTCTGCAGAGCTCCGCTCCGGTCCCTCCCGAGATCATGATCTCGACGACCGCGAGGTCCGGCCGGCGCTCCATCGAGGTGCGCTCTGCCTCGGCGGCGTCTGCAGCCACCGCGACGTCGTAGCCCTCCGTGCGAAGGAAGAACTGGGCGAACTCGGCCGCATACGGGTCCCGGTCGGCGAGCAGGATCAGCACGCGCGAGCCCTCCGGACCGCTGTCGCGTGCCAGCGGCTCGCCGGACTCCATCCCCTCGGCGAGCAGGCGGTGGGCCTCGCCGGGCTGCAGGCCCCGTGCGAGCTCGCCCTTGACGAAGCGCAGTTGCTCGACGTGCCCGCGGGTGTAGAGCCTGTGACCGCCCTCGCTGCGCGCGGGGACGATGAGCGCGTAGCGCTCCTCCCAGTTGCGGATGGTCGCCGAGGGGATTCCGACCATCCGCTCGACGGCGCCGATGCTGTAGATGGGATGGTCGTCAAGAGTCACGCTGCGCCTAGATTAGTTCATCAAATCGCGCCCTGCGCTGCGGAATGATGGAGTTAGGTACTCAATTCTTTTTCATGAAGTAGTCATAACTGCATCAAACGGGTAGAGTCGGTTCGGTGAAGGACTGTTGACCGACCGGGAGGGACCATGATCGCCACCGGTACTGATCGCGCGGTGCGCGCTCTTGAGGAACGACGGTTGTTCGATCGCTACCGGGACGGTGATCACGCCGCTCGCGATGCGCTGGTACAGCGATTCCTGCCGCTCGCGCGCCAGCTCGCGCGCCGCTACGAGCACAGCAGCGAACCGCTCGACGACCTCGTCCAGGTCGCGTCGGTGGGCCTGCTGAAGGCGATCGACCGCTTCGACCCCACCCGCTCGATCGCCTTCTCCACGTTCGCCGTCCCGACCATCCTGGGCGAGCTCAAGCGCCACTTTCGCGACCGGGGCTGGTGGGTGCGCGTCCCGCGCGACCTGCAGGAGCTGGCGGCTCGCGTGGATTACGTTGCGGACGATCTCGCGTCCGAGCTGCGGCGCGCGCCGACGCCGGCCGAGATCGCACGCCACATCGGAGTCGGCGTCGAGCGGGTGCTCGAAGCGCGCAGGGCCGCCGGCGCTTACCGGCCGACCTCGCTCGACCGCCCCCGCGAAGACGACGACGGCGGCGACATGGTCGACACGATCGGCGCCGAGGACCCGGGCTACCACGTGACCGACGACGCCGCGACGCTCGACTCGCTGATGAGCGTCCTCGGCGAGCGCGAACGGGAAGTGCTGCGGCTGCGCTTCGCCGAGGACTGCACGCAGATCGAGATCGGCGACCGCGTCGGGGTCTCCCAGATGCACGTGTCGCGCCTGATCCGCGATTCCGTCCACCGGCTGCGCGAGGCCGCGGACCTGGACGCCGCCTCGGCCGCGTAGGACGCCTCGCGCCGATGTCGGCGGCGAACCTCGTGCGTTTCGTTCACGCAGTCCGTCGGTACGACCTCGAACGAGATGAGCACCGAGAGCGTCGCACCGAAGGATCTCCACGAGGCTACGAAGCCGCGCCTCACCGCACAGAATGTGTCGTCGGGGCAGCGCGACGCGAGTCGTGAGCGCGCAAGCCAACTGCGAGCGGCAGTGCGTCAGGCTGAGCGTCGTCAGGCCACCGTAGTAGCGCAGTGGTTGCGAAGGCTCCACGAGGACTCCTGAGCGCGGTCGCGCCGCGACGGATCGCCTACGTGCCAACCGCTCTAACGAAGTCCGGACGGCCTCAATCGAGGGAATGCCGCCTGCCCCCGCCCACCTCGGGGAACGTGCCTGGGAGTGCGGGCCGATGCGCTGGTCCTTGTCTGATTCGCCGCCTGGCTGGTCGAGCGGTTTGGTGGCTCGGGGTCGCCGCCCGGGGGACATACGGGGGGACATGAATGTCAGCGAGGCGCGCGCGGTACCGCGCAGAGCCGCGAGATCCCGGAATCCGGAGCGGGGACACGCGGAATGTATTCCGCGTGTCCGTCGACTAAAGAAAGTGCCGGTTTGCAGGCGCTTCTCATGACGGAGGAGGGACTCGAACCCCCGACACGCGGATTATGATTTCGCTGCGCCTTGGCTCTACAGCGTCGTTTGCGGGTCACGTCCCGTAGCGTGGTGTAGGACGGGATCGGACGGAACCTGCAGATGGTTCCGGCCACCGCGGCACTCATGATCGTCGGAGTTCTCACGCTTCGACGAAAGGAGGCCGGCGATGGCCGGTCCGGACAGGATGACGGTCGAGGAGGTCGTCAGGAAGGTGCTGCGCGATGAGCACGCGGACGTGATCCGCGAGTCGGTGAAGACGATCGCGCGCGAGCTGATGGAGGCCGAGGTGAGCGAGTTGATCGGGGCCGAGCTCGGCGAGCGTCGGCCTGAGGATCGCGCGACGCATCGCAACGGGTATCGGGCGCGGCGGTGGGACACCAGAGCGGGTGAGATCGAACTGCAGATCCCCAAGCTGCGGCAGGGCAGCTATTTCCCGTCGTTTCTGCAGCCGCGCAAGCGTTCTGAGCAGGCGTTGGTGAGCGTGGTCCAGCAGGCCTATGTCTGCGGCGTCTCAACGCGGCGGGTCGATCAGCTGGTGGAGAGCCTCGGACTGCGGATCTCCAAGTCTGAGGTCAGCCGGATCGCCGGGTTGCTGGACGAGCAGGTGCAGGCCTTTCGGCAGCGGCCGTTGGAGGGCCGCTACCCGTATCTGTTCGTCGACGCGAAGGTCGAGAAGGTCCGCGATGGTGGGCGGGTCGCGCGCAAGTGCGTGGTGATCGCGCATGCCGTCCATGAGACGGGCCGGCGCGAGATCATCGGCCTGGATGTCGGCGAGGCCGAGACCGAGGCGTTCTGGCGCGAGTTCCTCAGGAGCCTGGTCGCGCGCGGGCTGGTCGGCGTGCAACTGGCCATCTCAGACGCCCATCCCGGATTGAAGGCCGCCTTGGCCCAGGTACTCGGCGCTGCGTGGCAGCGCTGCACGGTGCACTTCCTGCGAGACCTGCGCGGTCACGTCCGCAAGGACCAGCACGACGCGCTGGGCGCGGTCATCCGCTCGATCTTCACCGCCGCCGATGGCACCCAAGCGCGCGAGCGATTGCGCGACGCGGTCGGGCAGCTCGAGCGGCGACTGCCGAAGATCGCCGCGATGCTCGAAGAGGCCGAAGAGGACGTGCTCGCCTTCTTCGCGTTCCCGGCCGAGCACTGGCCCAAGCTGCGCTCGACAAATCCGCTGGAGCGCTTTAACCGCGAGATCGGCCGACGCACCGACGTTGTCGGCATCTTCCCCGACGACAAGAGCCTGATCCGGCTGGTCTCGATGCTCGCGATCGAGGCCAATGACGAGTGGCTGGTCGGGCGCAGCTACATCAGCCAGAAATCGATGGGCACTCTCTTCGAGCGCGGATCCGAGACGGATATCCCCTAGATCGAAGACAAAGGAGGTCGAGCTCATCGCGGCCTGAGCCGCCACGCGTCACCGACGACTTGAGCGCGCTCCTACACCACGCCCCGGGACTTGACTCGTTTGCGGGGCCTGGGGGACACAAAAGGGGACACAACCGCGTCGCGCGTTCGGCATCGCTAGACCGCCAGGGGCGATCCGGCACCTGCGCGCGGCGATCGACCGCGAAGCGGAGCTGGGCTGCCCTCGTCGATGCCGGCGCAGACTGGCTCGTCGCAGGGTCGGGCGTTTTCGGAACGCCTCAGGCGCCGGCCGCTGCGCTAGAGCATTTTCGGACGTGCCGCGGCACTGCCTCGCACATGCACGGGCGGGTCTAGCGCCTCGTCGGGTTGACGTCCAACGCCTGAGTTTGGGTCGGGACTAGCTTGGAGTCGGCGCTTGGCAACGTGCGAGCAAGCTCTTGGCGGGAGTGGATGCCGAGCTTGGTGAAGACCTTGCGCAGGTGCCACTCCACGGTGCGCGGGCTCAGGAAGAGCCGCGCGCCGATCTCCGGGTTCGACAGCCCATCGCCAGCGAGGCGTGCGATCTGCCGCTCCTGTGCAGTCAGCTCGTCGCGCGTCTCGGCGGTTCGCTTGCGCACTCTTTCGCCCGTCGCGAACAATTCGCCTCGGGCACGCTCGGCGAACGCCACCATGCCGATAGTCGTACACAGGTCGTATGCCACGCGCAGGCGGGCGCGTGCGTCGACGCGGCGACGCTCGCGGCGCAGCCACTCCCCGTAGAGCAAGTGAGCCCTGGCCAGGTCGGGGCGCAGCCGTGTGCGGCCCAGCCGCTCGATCGCCTCGCGGTATAGCGGCTCGGCGGCCTCGGCCCCGGTCACGAGTGCGCGCGACCGGGCGTGGATGCCGAGCGCCCAATCGGTCTCGCAGGCCTTCGTGTGCTCGCCGAGCCGCGTGAGGGCACCCTTGGCGAGTTCGGCGTTCTCGGTCCGGCTGGCCGCCTCGATCAGCTCCGGCAGCGCCCACGAGGCGATGAACAGCTCCGGTGTGTGCTCGCTTGCCTGCACGGCGGCCGAAAGCGCCTCCTGATAGCGGCCCAGCCCGTTGAGGAGAACCGACTTGGCCCAATGTGCGTACTGCACCGCGGTTCCCTGGCCGCCGGTCGTGGCTTCCGTGGTGACGCGGTCGATGAGTTCCGAGGCCTCGGCCTCCCGACCGCGAATTCCTGCGAGCGCGATCGCAGCGTACGGGCCGATGCGGGTGCCGGTGGCCTCCTTGACGGCGTCGACCTCCGCTATCAACAGCGCGGCAGTCGCGAAGTCGCCGCCGAACGCGGCGGCCTGACCGGTCGCGTTATCCGCGGCGGCGAGGACCTCGAGCGCCCCAAGGTCGCGGGCGAGTGCAGCCGCGCGAGTGCCGATCTCGAAGCAGCGGTCGTAGTCCCATACCAAGTTCGCCGCCCGGGAGGCCAGGAAACCCCACCTGCGCATGTCCTCCACGGAGATCTCGGTACTCGCGAAGGCCGCGACCGCCTGCCTGAGCACGGGCGCTGCGGTGGGGCGCCCGTCGGTGAAGACCAACGCCAGGCCGTCCAGTAGGAGATCGCAGGGAAGGGGAGGATCCGCCGGCTTGGGGGCAGTCGCCGCGGCCCGAGAAACGTCGAGCAGGCTGCCACCCGCGCTCGCCAGCCGGCCGGCGAACAGCCCTGCGGTCCACGCATCGAGATACGTGTTGCGCGAGACCCGTACGTCGAGCCTCTCGAGCTTCCTTGCGGCCTGGAGCAGCAGCAGCGGAGCGTCGCGGCCGCGGTTCTGGGCAAAGGCGATCTCGGCCTGGAGCAGATCCACGCGAGCTCGGCCGAGCTCGTCGAGCGGTCCGGCTTCCGCGGCCGCTAGTAGCCGCCGACACTGATCGTACGCCCCCGCGCTCAGGCTAGCCTGGGCGGCTGCCAGCGCCCGGTCGGCTCGCCGCGCGGGGTCGCCCGTCAGCGCGACCGCGCGCTGCAGGAACGCGGCCGCGGCCGCCAAGCCGCCGCGCGCTTGCGCTCGGCCCGCAGAGAGCTCGAGCTCGCGCGCGACGTCCTCGTCAGGTCTGGCCGTGGCGCCAGCCAGATGCCACGCACGACGATCTGGATCGAGGTCTTGATCCGTTACTTGCGCCAGAGCCAGATGAGCGGCCCGACGCTCCTGCGGCGACGCCGACCGGTACACGGCTGAGCGGGCCAAGGGATGGTGGAACGTCACGTGTTCTTCGAGGCTGAGCAAACCGTCCGTCGCGTCAACCGCAGAGAGCGCGATCCCGAGGCGTTCAGATGCGCGCTGCAAGAGCAGTGGATCGCCGACCGGCTCGGCCGCCGCGACGAGCAACAGGCGTCGCGTGTCTTCGGGGAGGCTCTGGAGTCGTCGGGTAAAGCTCTTCTCGATCCGCCTCGAAAGATCACGGGCTTCCGGCACGACGAACCCCCCGGCCAACTGCGTCGGCGTCTCGCCGCGAGGCAGCTCGAGCAGCGCGAGCGGGTTCCCTCGTGTCTCTGCGAGTATCCGGTCGCGTACTTGCCCGTCCAAGGCGAACTGCACGGATGCGCTCAGCAGCGCGCGGGCGTCACCGTTGACGAGCCCAGGTACCTTGAGACTCGGCAACTGCCGGAGCTCCTCGCCAGGCTCCCGCGCTGCGAACACGAGTCCCACGGGCTCCGCCAACAGCCGGCGCGCGACGAACGCAAGCGTCAGCGCCGAGGTCTGATCTAGCCACTGCGCGTCGTCTACGACGCACAGCAGGGGGCGTCGCTCGGCCGCGTCGGACAGCAGGCTGAGCACAGCGAGGGCGACCAGGAACCGATCCGGCGCAGACCCCGTGGTCAAGCCGAAGACGGTTCCGAGCGCCTCACGCTGCGGGCCCGGCAGTCGCTCGAGCCGATCGAGGAGGGGTGCACACAGCTGGTGCAAACTCGCGAAGGCCAGTTCCATCTCGGACTCGACCCCCACTGCCCGCGCGACGGACACGTCCGATGCCGACCCGACCAGGTACTCCAGCAGCGCCGTCTTCCCGATTCCGGCCTCGCCGAGCAGCACCAACGACCGACTGTCGCCCCGGCGGATGTCATCGATCAAGGTATCCAGCAGGGCGCACTCGTGTGCCCGTCCGAGGAGGCTCACGCGCGCACCGCGATGCGAAACGGGCTAGCTATCAGGCGCAGCGCGTGCAACAGCACGGGGACAAGCCTTCCAGGATCGACCTCGGGCGGCCAGTCGAGCAGCGGCTTCTGTCCGCCCTATGGGGCCGTCCTCGCGCGCGAGTGGACAACGCCGCTCGCTGCCGGTCGACCAGGGAGCAGACCAGGGACCCTAAGGGCGCGACGTGCAGGCGCGACGAGCAGGCTTGCTGGCGTCAGCAGGCCCAAACGTTGTGAGGCCCTGAAAGGAGATCCTCATGAGCTCATCGCCCTCTCCGCTGTCGGCCCCCGAAGGCCCCGGCTCGGTTTCCGGCGCCCCGAACCTCCCTGCAGGCTTCGGCGACACGTTCACGAGCAGATACGTCGAGGTCGGCGAGGTGCGCCTGCACGCGGTCTCGGGCGGCGAGGGGCCGCCGTTGCTGCTGGTCCACGGCTGGCCGGAGACCTGGTACGCGTGGCGCCTGCTGATGCCGGCGCTGGCCAGGGACTTCGAGGTCATCGCGGTCGACCAGCGGGGCATCGGGCTGTCCGACAAGCCCGTGGGCGGCTACGACACTGGCACCCAGGCCGGCGACCTGGTCGCGCTGATGGACGCGCTCGGCCACGAGCGGTTCGCGGTGGTCGGCCACGACACTGGGTTCACGATCAGCTACGCGCTGGCCGCGGATCACCCGGACCGGGTGGAGCGCGTGGTGCTCGCCGAGATCCCCGGGTCCCCGGGCGCGGCTCCCTCACCGCCCGTGTTCGTTCCCGGCCCGATCAACGACCGGCTCTGGCACCTGCCCTTCAACCGGCTCAACAAGATCAACGAACAGCTCGTCGCCGGACGTGAGGACATCTTCTACCGCTGGGAGTTCGACGCGGCGGCCAAGTCGCTCCCTGACGAGGTGATCAACTACTACGTCAGCATCCTCTCCAACCCCGACTCCCTGCGCGCAAGTTTCGAGTGGTACCGGGCGCTCGATACGACCATCGCGCAGGACGCTCAGCGCAAGAACCGGCGGCTGGCGATGCCCGTCCTGGCGATCGGCGGAGCGGCAAGCTTCGGCGAACACGTCGCGGACGCGATGAGACTGGTCGCGGACGACGTGCAGAGCGTCGTCATCCCCGATGTCGGCCACTTCGTCGCCGAGGAGGCTCCCGAAGAGATGCTGGCGGCGCTGACCGTGTTCCTTGCCCCGTACCGCGACGGAGCAGCCGTCGCGAGCGGTACCCGGACGAACGCCATCGCGTGAGGTCGGTGGAGACCTCGTCGCCAACGGCGGGGTCTCCATCACCACCGAACACCCGCCGTCTCGATGTCTTCGACCTACCCTGACCACAGCGCCCTCTCGGCCCTCGACGGCGCCTCCGTCTGGCTCAACTCCGAGCCGCTCACGGTCACCGGCCTCCGCGGCGGTGTCGTCCTCGTCGACTTCTGGACGTACTCGTGCGTCAACTGGCTGCGCACGCTGCCCTACCTCAGGGCGTGGCAGGAGCGGTATCGCGACCACGGGCTCATCGTCGTTGGGGTCCATGCGCCCGAGTTCGACTTCGAGCACGATCTGGAGAACGTGCGCCGGGCAGCCAGCGAGCTCGGCGTCGGCTACCCGGTCGTCATCGACAACGACTTCACCATTTGGCGGTCTTTCGAGAACCACTACTGGCCGGCCCTCTACCTCGTGGACGGCGACGGTCGTATCCAGTTCCATCACTTCGGCGAAGAGGGCTACGAGGAGACCGAACGGACCATCCAGCAGCTCCTGGGAGTCGACGAACAGCTCGCCCCCGTCGACGCCAGCGGCGTCGCCGAGGCGGCCGACTGGGGCGCGCTGAAGTCCCCGGAGACCTACCTTGGCTCTGCCCGTGGCACGCGTCGCAGCGACCCGCAACCCAACGGGCTCACGCTCAACCAATGGGCGCTCGCCGGCGAGTGGTCGCTCAGCAAGGAGGCGGCCGTGCTCGACGCGGCCTCCGGCTCGATCGCCTACCGCTTCGAGGGCCGCGACCTCAACCTGGTGCTCGCACCACCGACCTCAGGTGCCCCGCTCCGCTTCACGGTGCTTCTCGAAGGCCACCCACCCGGCGATGCGCGCGGGCTCGACGTCGACGAGTCCGGGAAAGGCACCCTCGCCGAGCCCCGGATGTACCAGCTCATCCGCCAACGAGGCCCTATTCGCCAGCGGACCTTCGAGATCGCGTTCTACCGGCCGGGCGTGCGCGCGTACGTCTTCACCTTCGGCTGACTCCCCTGTCGACGTTGACTGATAGCCGGCGGTCAGCGCCTTGGTCGCGACGGCGCTCGGGGGACACACCGGGGACACAAATGTCAGTGCGGCCTGCACGACGCCGCGCCGCAGCGCGAAATCCCGGTGTCCGAAGCGGGGGACACGCGGCATGTATTCCGCGTGTCCTGCGAGCAAGAAAAGCCCGTTTGCAGGCGCTTAACGTGCCGGAGGAGGGACCGAACCCCCGACACGCGGATTGTGTTTCCGCTGCTCCTTGGCTCTACAGCGCCGTTTGCGGGGGCTGGGGGACAGAAAAGGGGCATAACCGCGCTGTGGCGCCAGCGGTTGGGTTACCGCCCACCGTCGGCGGAGCTCGCTGCGTGCAGTTCGGCGAGGTTGGCGTGAGCGTCGCGAATGGCGTCAACGGCCGAGTCGACGTCGCCGGCGACGGCGAAGTCGCGCGCCCAGCCGACGTGACGCTCGACCGCGCTCGCGAGAACGGGAAAGCGCCTCCGCGAGTGGGCGACGGACGGGTGTGGCTTACCGGTGGTCCCGCCGCGAGCGGTCGTCCGGACACCTCAGCAGCGACCAGGCGACGAGTTCCCGCTGCGAAGGCCTGGGCGTGGGGCGCACGGTGCCGTGCGAGACGCGATCCGTACGGTGGCGATAGTGAAGGGTCATGACTGACTCGTCCTGGACCGGAATTCAAGTGAAGTCACTTCAGTATTGCGCCTGCCGGGAAGTGTGTCAAGGCCCGCCCTCCGCGGCGTCAAATAGCGTCCGTGCACATGGACCCTCCGTCCTCCGCTCCGATGACGTCTCCGCTCGGCGACTTCATTCGCCGCCAGCGCGAGCTCCAGGAGCTCTCCATGCGCCAGCTGGCCGATCTCGTCGGGATCTCGAACCCGTACCTGTCCCAGATCGAGCGAGGGTTGCGTGAGCCTTCGGAGAAGGTGCTCGAGGCGATCGCGGAGAACCTCGAGCTGTCGGCCGACGTGCTGTTCGAGCGAGGCGGCCGCCACGGCGAAGCGGCTGAGACCGGCGACGAGCCCGCAGTCGTCGCGGCGATCCGGGCGGACCCGAACCTGACCGGCCGCGAGCGTCAAGCGCTGCTGGAGATCTACACCGCGTTCGTGGCGCGTCGGCGCCCAGGGCCACAGGACCCGGCCCGCTGACGGTCGCGGCGCGTCCGGCGCCGCGACCGTCGTTGCCGGGAGGGGCTCAGGAGACGAGCTCGCGGGCGGCGCTCGTGTACGCCTTCGCGAGGTCGCGCGTGATGTCGGCCTGTGCGCTGGCCGCGCTGGCGATCCAGTCCACGTTCGTGGTGCCGGCGGCCTTCTCGTAGGACTCGGTGAACGAGATCACGGCCTTCTCGTACGTGTCGAGGATGGCCGCGCTCGCCTTCTTGCCGTTCGCGACCGCCTTCTCGTTGAGCTCGGCGGCGCGCTCGGCGGCGGCGTCGATGCTCTCGGTGACGGGGTTGGTCTTGGTCTGGGTCGCCATGTGCTTCTGCCTTTCGATGGAGGGCGGAACCGACTCGTTAGCAAGTTAGCAAGGCCACCAGCTAATGTCAACATGAATTCACTTCATGAAACGTGACGATCCCGCAGCTCCCGCTTGAGCACCTTGCCGCTGGCCGTGCGCGGCAGATCGGTCACGAAGTCCACCGAGCGCGGCAGCTTGTAGCCGGCGAGCCGCTCGCGGGCGAACGCGATCAGGTCGTTCGGCTCGGTCCGCGCGCCAGGGCGCGGGACGATCAGCGCCTTGACCGCCTCGCCCCAGTGCGGGTGCGGCACGCCGATGACCGCCACCTCGACGACGTCGGCGTGCTGGGCGAGCGCCTCCTCGACCTCGACCGGATAGACGTTCTCGCCACCGGTCACGATCATGTCCTTGATCCGGTCGGTGAGGAACAGGTAGCCGTCCTCGTCCACGTAGCCGCCGTCGCCGGTGCGCAGCCAGCCGTCGCGCGTCAGCGCCGCGGCGGTGTCCGCCGGGCGGTTGAAGTAGCCCGGAGTGACGTTCGGCCCCCGCAGCCACACCTCGCCGACCACGTCGGGGCCTAAGGGCCTGCCGTTCGCCGGATCGGCGATTTGCAACTCGACCCATGGATAGGGGCGGCCGGCGGATCGAAGCAGGTGCTCGCGCGGGCCGCCGGGATCGTGATCCTCCGGCTCGAGCGCGACCACGCCGCCGGTGGTCTCCGTGAGGCCGTAGAGCCCGAGCAGCGCGCAGCCGAACGTGCGCAGGGTCGCCTTCAGGACTGGCGTGGTGATCGGGGCGGCGCCGTAGGCGATCGAGCGCAGAGCGGTGTAGTCGCGCTCGGCGGCTCCCGGCACGGCGGTCAGCATCTGCAGCATCGTCGGCACGAGCACCGCGTTGGTCACACGCCGGTGCTCGAGGATGTCAAGCACGGCCGTGGGCTCGAAGTCGCGCACGAGGACGGTCGTGGCACCGTGCCACAGCCCGCAGTACGCCCATCCAATCCCGCCGATGTGGAACATGGGCAGGGGGGTGAGGCTGACGGATCGCTCGTCGAACGCCCAGCGGAGGGAGGTCTGTGCGGTGACGGCGAGGTTGCGATGCGTGGTGAGCACGCCCTTCGGGACACCGGTCGTGCCGGATGTATACATCTGGACGATCACGTCGCCGGCGCCGCCGCGCGCGCCCGGATCGCGCGGCTCGTGGGCCGCGAGCCAGCGCTCGTAGGCCTCGCCCACCACCACCAGGTCCGGCGCCGGCGACAGACGCTCCAGCACGTCCTCGGCGACCTCGCGGTATGCGGGGCCGGCGATCAACACCGGCGCCCGCGCGTCCGCCACCACCGCGGCCAGCTCGGACGGCGCCAGCCGCCAGTTCAGCGGCACGAGCACCGCGCCGGCCTTGCTCGCCGCGAACAGCAGCTCGATCACCTCGGGAGACGAGCGGTCGAGATAGGCGACGCGCGTGCCGGCGCCCACGCCGCTCGCGCGCAGCGCCTGCGCGAGCCGGTTCGAGCGCTCGTCGAGGTCTCCGTAGACGAGCTCCCGCTCGCCGTCGCGCAGTGCCACCGCCTCGGGACGTCGCTCGGCGTGGCGGCGGATGACGTCGGCGACGCGCACGTCGGGCTCCCTGAAGCTCATCGGTTCTCCAGGAAGAACCGCGTGATCTCGTCGTCGACTTCCGGTTCCTCGGTCGAGTACAGATGACCGGCGCCCTCGAGGAGCCGCAGCCGGGCGCGCGGGATGCGCTCGGCGAGGATCTCGGCGTTGGCGACCGGAACCACGCGATCCTCGCGCCCGTGGACGACGAGCGTCGGCACCTCGATGCGCTTCAGTCGCCGGTAGCAGTTGTGCAGCGAGGCGGCGACCATCTGCGCGCGGTAGGCCTGCTCGGGAAACGGATGCGCCAGCCGGCGCCGGATGTCCTCGGCGATCCGGTCCTTGTGCTCACGCCGGCAGCGGGGCCCGTAGTTGAACGGCACCGACGCCCGCGCAGCGGCGCGGGGCGTCATGCTGCCGCGGCGGCGGAAGAAGGCGATCACGTCCGCACTCGGCCGCGCGGCCCGCGGGCCGCCCGGCTGCGTGGCGCCAAGGACGACCGAGCGCACCCTCCCCGGGTGGCGAAGAGCGAGTTGCTGGGCGACCATGCCGCCGAGCGAGAAGCCGTAGATGTGGGCCGCGTCGACGCCGGCGGCGTCGAGCACCGAGACGGCGTCGTCGGCCATCGCCTCGGTGGTGTAGCTGGGCAAGCGTGCGCGCGAGCGCCCGACCCCGCGGTTGTCGAAGGTGATCACGCGAAGCGATCGCGACAGCACCGGCACGGTGCGCCACCAGGCGCCGCCGCTGAGGCCGAGGCCCATGATCATCAGCACCGGATCGCCGGTGCCGGTGCTGTCCCAGTGCAGGCCCGTCATGAGTCCAGGAGCCAGCGAGCGCCAGACAGCTGCACGGCGCCGATGTCCCTCGTCAGGTCCGCGGTGGTCTTCAGCAGCAGGCGCGCCGGCGCGAACGGCACCCCGTGGGCGAGCGCGCGCTGCAGGTCGCACGACCTGCGGATCACGTCCTCGTAGGCGTTGACGGCGGCCTCGAGGAACTCGTCGACACGGGGGTTCATAGCTCGTGAGCGATCCCGGCGACGGACATGGCTGCCCACTGCGCCTCGACGGACTGGGCGAGGATCATGAGATCGCGCAGCGCGCCCGACTGGTCGCGGACATGGTCGGTCAGCAGCGCCTCCGGATCGAACCCCAGCGCCCGGAACATCGCGATGGTCGGCGCCTGGTCGGCGACGACCTCGACGACCATCTTGCGCAGGTCCAGGGCGACCGCCTCCAACACGGCGCGCCGCGCCAGCTCGCGGCCGATCCCGCGGCCTCGATGGAGGGGATCGACGATCACCCTCACCTCGCCGACGTGGTCCGACCAGCCGTGCAGCGGCACGACGGCGACGTAGCCGACGACCTCGCCGTCGGCCACCGCGACGGCGCGCGCGAGGCCCGGATGCGTCCACGCGTCGATGACCTCCGGGGCTTCGACGTCCTCCTTGAAGAACGTGCGATCCGCCTCCGGCACGCGGCCGATGAAGCGCTCGAGCGCCTCGCGGTCGCCGGGCTCCAACGCCCTGATGTCCATCAGCATCCCCTTTCGTCGCTGTGGGCCGCGATCCAGCCGGCGAGACTCGGCAGTGTGTGCCGGAAGGCGGAGCGCCCGGTCCCGAACGTGACGTGCCCGCCGGGCAGGAACAGCTCGTCCCGGCGGCCCGGCCGGCCGACCAGCGCCGCGACCGGCTCGGCCGCCGCCCTCGGCACCACGGTGTCCTTCTCGGCCATCGCGTTGAGCACGTTCGCCCCGGTCCTCGCGAAGTCGATCTCGCGGCCGCCGACGCGCAGCGAACCCTCCATCAGCGCGTTGCGTCGGACGAACAGCTCCACCACCTCGCGGAACGCAGCGCCGGGGAACGGCACCTGGTCGCGCGTCCACTGCGCCATCGCCTGGAAGCCGCGCACGAACTCGTCGTTCCAGAGGTTCTCGAGCAGCGTCGCGCGCTGCGCCACGATCGTGGTAGGGGCGAGCATGAAGAAGCCGCTGTAGAGGACGTCGGCCGCCACGTTGCCGGTCTCGTCGATGAGATCCTCGGGGTCGAGCCTGCCCTCGCGCAGCGCGGCGACCATCGGGCCCATCTCCTCGAAGTCGAACGGCGTCGCCATCAGCACGACGTTGCGCACGCCGGGGTCGTCGTGGCCGTTGGCGTAGAGGACGGCGAGCACGCCGCCAAGGCAGTAGCCGGCCATCGTGAGCTCGTCGCAGCCGGTCTCGCGCCGCACCGCCGCCACGGCGCGGGGGAGGTACTCGTCCACGTACGTCTCGAGGCTGTTGTCGGCGTCCAGCTCGTCGGGGATTCCCCAGTCGAGCAGGAAGACGTCGAAGCCGCGGTCGCGCAGGAACTCGACCGCGCTGCTGCCAGGCAGCAGGTCGAGGATGTAGCTGCGGCTGACCAGGCTCGTGACGATCAGCAGCGGCTGGGCGTAGCGGGCGGGGCCGCTGCGATAGCGCCAGAGCTGCGCCTTGTCCCGCCGCCAGACGATCTCCTTGGGCGTCGTCCCGAGCTTCGGCCGCTGGCTTCCGCGCACGTAGCGGAGCCCGTTGCGGGTTCGCAGGTACGACCGCTCGACGTCCCGGTTCACGCGCGCGAGCAGGTCCGCCGGGCTCAGCTCCAGGGCCACGCTCAGACCCGCTCCCCGTCGCGCGTGCGCTCGAGCTGCTCCAGCTCCTTCGAGATCTGCAGCAGCCGCCGGTCCATGCGCGCGAGCTGCTCGCGCACGCGGCGGATGTCGGTGCCGGCGGGGAGGTTGAGCAGGTGCAAACCGCGCTTGGACACGCCCTCGACCGCATCGGTCAGCCGTCGCGTCCCGCGATTCAGCTCGGCGACCACGTCGAAGTAGGTGTTGCTGTGTACGGCCGCCTCGACGGGGCCGCCGACCGCCCGCTCCAGGCGGAGGACGAGCTTCAACCAGAGCGGGTGGGCGGCCATGGCGCGAGCATAGCACAAATTGATATGACTTCAGTTCATGTGATACGGTTGCCACATGAAGGCCATTCGGCTCACAGCATGGGGGCGTCCCGCTCGGCTAGTGGACGTTCCGGTTCCTGAACCGGGTCCAGGTGAGGTGCTCCTGCGGGTCGCCGGCGCCGGCCTTTGCCACTCCGACCTGCACCTGATGCACTGGCCGGCCGGGGCGCTGCCGTACGAGCTGCCGTTCACGCTCGGGCACGAGGTCTCCGGCACCGTCGCCGCGCTCGGCCCCGGGGCCGACGGGCTCGAGCCGGGCGAGCCGGTCCTCGTCTACGGGCCATGGGGGTGCGGCGGCTGCCGCGCCTGCAGCATCGGCGCCGAGCACCTCTGCGAACGGGCGCCGTCCGGGCGCGGCGCCGGGCTCGGCCGCGACGGCGGCCTAGCGGAGTACATGGTCGTCCCGTCGCCCCGCCTGACCGTCCCGCTCGGCGGGCTCGACCCGGTGTCCGCCGCGCCGCTGGCCGACGCAGGGCTCACGCCCTACCACGCCGTCCGCCGCGCCCTCGGCCTGCTCGGGCCCGGCACGAGCGCGATCGTGATCGGCGTCGGCGGGCTCGGCCACGTGGCCGTCCAGCTCCTGAAGGCCCTGAGCCCCGCGCGCGTCGTCGCCGTGGACCGCCGCGACGAGGCGCTCGATCTGGCCGCGCACGGCGGGGCCGACGTCGCGCTGCGGGCGGCGGGGTTGGGCGTCCGCGAGCTGCGGCGCGCCGCCGGCGGCCGCGGCGCCGCCCTGGTCGTCGACTGCGTCGGCAGCGACGACACGCTCGCGCTTGCCGCCGGCAGCGTGGCCGCGGGCGGCCACGTCTCGCTGCTCGGGCTGGCCGGCGGCACGTTCCCGATGCGCTTCGGCGCCGTGCCCCTCGAGACCTCGGTGATCTTCTCGAACTGGGGCACGCGCGCCGAGCTCGCAGAGGTCGTCGCGCTCGCGCGCGACGGCGCCATCGCCATCGACGTCGAGCCGGTCCCGCTCGCCGGCGTCCCCGCCGCGTACGAGCGGCTGGCCGCCGGCGCGATCCGCGGCCGGCTCGTGGCCGTCCCTGAGCCGGCATGAGGCTGGAAGGGAGGACCGCCGTCGTGACCGGCGGCGGTTCGGGCATCGGTGAGGCGATCTGCCACCGGCTGGCCGCCGACGGCGCGCGCGTGGCGGCGCTCGACGTCCGGCTCGAGGCGGCCCAGCAGACGGTCGCCGCCATCGGCGAAGGCCTCGCCGCGCATGCCGACGTCAGCGACAGCGCTGCCGTCGACGCCGCGCTCGAGCACGTGGAGCGCGAGCTCGGCCCGATCGACGTCGTCGTCAACAACGCCGGAGCGGTCGGCGCCGCCCATCTCGCTCGCGTCATGCCGCTGCTGGAGACGCAGCGCCGCGAGGCGCTGTCCGGCGGCGTGCGGACGCCGCTCGACGCGCTCGTACGCCTCAGCGACGACGAATGGCGCCGCCTGCTGGCCGTCCACCTTGACGGGACCTTCTTCTGCACGCGCGCGGCGGCTCGGCTGATGGCGCCGCGCAGCGCAGGTGTGATCGTGAACATGGCGTCGGTCTGCGGGATCGAGGGCTGCACCGGTCATCCGCACTACTCGGCGGCCAAGGCGGGGATCCTCGGCTTCACCAAGGCGGTCGCCAAGGAGCTGATCGTCCAGGGGATCCGCGTGAACGCCGTCGCGCCCGGGCACGTCGACACGAGCGCGCTCAAGGGCGCGCTCGACGAGAGCCGGCGCGTGATCGCCGGGCAGACGCCGGCGGGGCGGCTGGCGCGGCCTGAGGAGATCGCCGCGACCGTCGCGTTCCTGGCCTCGGACGACGCCGCGTATTACGTGGGCGCGACCCTCGCGCCCAACGGCGGGCTCGTCACGGCCGTCTGATCACGCGCCCGGCATGCTCCACTGAGCGCCGCCGTCGACCGTGAGGACCGAGCCGGTCGTGAAGCTCGAGGCATCGGTGGCCAGGTACAGGGCCGCGCCGGCGATCTCGTCCGCCAGCCCGGCCCGCCGCAGCGGGAACGTGCGCGTCCGCGTGGCCAGCGCGTCCATGTCCCAGGCCTCGGAGATCGTGGTGAGGAAGGGGCCCGGCATGATCGCGTTGACACGCACCTTTGGGCCCAGGGCGTGGGCGACGCCCACGGTCAGGGCGTTGAGGCCCGCCTTCGCGGCCGCGTAGGGGACGATGTCGCCGGTCGGGCGGACCGCCCCGGTGCTCGAGATGTTGATGATCGAGCCGCCGTCGTCTGCGACCATCCGCTCGCCGACGAGCGCGCAGAGGCGGAACGGGCCCTTGAGGTTGACCGCGATCACCTTGTCGAACAGCTCCTCGGTGACCTCGCCGAGCGTCGCGTACAGCGGCGACACGCCCGCGTTGTTGACCAGGACGTCGACGCGGCCGAACTCGTCGTACGCCGCCTCCACGAGCCGCTCGATCTCGTCCCAGCGGCCTACGTGGCACGCGTGGCCGATCGCTCGCGCGCCGGTCGCGCGCAGCTCGGCCGCGACGTCGCGGCAGGCGTCGGCCTTGCGGCTGGCGACCATGACGTCGGCGCCCGCCGACGCGAACGCGCGCGCGATGGCGAGTCCGAGGCCGCGCGTGCCGCCGGTGATGAGCGCCACGCGCCCGGATAGGTCGAACGGCCCGCGCCCGTTGTCGAGGCCCGAGCGGTTCACCGGCGTCCCGTGCAGTCGGTGACCGGGCGCCGGCGCGGTCGCCGGCGCAGCGCGCTCGCGGGTTGGGCCACGCGACCTTCGGGGGTGAGTGCGAACACCGAGCCGGCGTCGCCCGCGCGCTCGGTGACAGCACCCGCCTCCAGCAGCAGCTCCAGGTTGCCTACCACCTCCCAGACGACGAGCAGCGGCTGCTCGGTCACGGTCCGCTCGGGCCACAGGCGGCCGGCGATCTCGAACGCCGTGGCGGGGCGGTCGGCGAGGACCGCGAGGATGCGCTCGCAGCGGCGGCGATGGTCGCGCAGGCGCGCCGCGACAAGCCGGCCGTGCTCCGTGACCGGTGCGCCGTGGCCGGTCAGAAGGCGGGTGAGCGGCATCGACCGCGTGCGCTCGAGGCCCTCCAGGTAGCGCACGCGCGAGCGGGCGCGGCCGTCGGGCGCACGGTCGGGAGGGCAGATCTCCGTGTTGGACGAGATCGTCGCCAGCAGGTGGTCGCCCGCGAACGCCACGGCATCCCGGTCGTCGACGAACAGCGTGTCGGTGGTGCTGTGACCGGGGCGCGCCACCACCCGCAGGCGGCGCCCTCCGGCCCGCACGACATCGCCGTCGCCCAGCCGCACGTCGGCGCGGAAGTCCTCGGTCGTGTCCCGGATGTACTGCCAGAACGACTCCGTGCCGGCGACGAGCTGCTCCGGCACGCCGTGGTGGCCCATCAACGAGCGCGCGAACCGCCGGTCCTCGTCCACCTCGGCGGCGTAGCGCGCCGCGTAGTCGGCCGTCCGGTCGAGCACGGCCACGGCGGCCCCCGAGCGCCGCTGGATCGTGGCCGCGAGGCCGACGTGGTCGAGGTGGTGATGGGTGGCCAGCAGCAGCTCGACGTCCTCGACGCGGAGGCCCTCCCGGCGCAGGCCCTGCTCGAGCGCCGCCAGCGCGTCGTCGGCGCGCGGCCCCGTGTCGATCAGCGTCACCGGGTCGCCGCGAAGCAGCCAGGCGTTCACCGAGCGTACGTGGGGGAGGGGAAGCGGGATCGCGACGATACGGTTCATGAACTGACTTCAGTATTACAGATCCGTATCGTCCGTGTGGGAATCGGCGTAATGACGTAAGGGTACTTGCGATCCAGGCAGCCATCTGTATCATCACCTGAAGTCAGTTCGGTAATCTCTTCTCTGGAACGGAGCGAGGAATGACCCTGGAAGCCCAGACGAACGGAGCTACGGCGACGGAGGAGTTCGTCCAATACGAGGTCGCCGACGGCGTCGCCACTATCTGGCTGAACCGCCCGCAGGTGATGAACTGCGTCAACTGGGGGCTGCTGACCCAGCTCGGCGCGGCGCTCGACCGCGCCGAGGCCGACGACGCCGCCCGCGTCGTGCTCATCCGCGGCCGCGGCGGGACGTTCTGCGCGGGGGCCGACCTCAACATGCTCGACGCCGAGTTCCTGGGCACGACGAACAACTCGGTGCGGATCGCGCAGGTGTCGGCGCGCACGTTCGACCGCGCCTTCAATCTCGCGAAGCCGACCGTCGCCGTCGTCGAGGGCTACGCCGTCGCCGGCGGCTTCGAGCTGATGATCTCGTGCGATTTCGCCGTCGTCTCGGACGACGCCAAGATCGGCGACTTCCACATCCGCCGCGCGCTGTTCGGCGGCGCCGGCCCGATCTACCGCCTTCCGCGCTACATCGGCCTGCGCAAGACCAAGGAGCTGCTGCTCACCGGCAAGCTGCTGTCCGGCAAGCAGTGCGAGGAGTGGGGGCTGGCCAACGTGTCCGCGCCGGCCGAGGCGCTCGAGGAGGCGATCGCCGACTTCGTCGCCCCGATGAAGGACAAGAGCGCGTTCACGATGCGCATCACCAAGCTCGCTGCCAACCGGGGTCTCGACGGCGACACCGAGACACTGATCGCGCTCGAGAGCATGACCTGCAACGTCGCCCACCAGTCCCAGGACGCGCGCGAGGGCGTGCAGGCGTTCCTCGAGAAGCGCGATCCCGTCTGGTCGCATCGCTAGGCCATGGACTTCGCCTTCGACGCCACCACGCTCGAGTTGCGCGAGCGGCTGCTCGCGTTCATGGACGAATCGGTCTACCCGGCCGAGCCGCGCTTCCGCGAGGAGGTGGAGCGGTCGGCGGACCCGTGGGGCACGCCGCCGGTGATCGAGGAGCTCAAGACGCGGGCGCGCGAGCACGGCCTGTGGAACCTGTTCCTGCCGGCGGTCCACGGGTACGGCGCCGGGCTCACCAGCCTGCAGTACGCGCCGCTGGCCGAGATCACCGGCCGCAGCCCGTGGATCGCCCCGGAGGCGCTCAACTGCTCGGCGCCTGACACGGGGAACATGGAGCTGCTGTCGCTGTTCGGCACCCCCGAGCAGAAGGCGCGCTGGCTGGATCCGCTGCTCGACGGACGGATCCGGTCGGCGTTCTCCATGACCGAGCCCGACGTCGCCTCCTCGGACGCCACGAACATCGCGACGCGCATCGAGCGCGACGGCGACCACTACGTCATCAACGGGCGCAAGTGGTGGACGTCGGGGGCGATGTCGCCGCGCTGCGAGCTGCTGATCGTCATGGGCGTCACCGATCCGGACGCCGAGCGCCACCGGCGCCAGAGCATGATCCTGGTGCCCAGGGACACGCCGGGCGTTCACGTCGTGCGCTCGACGAGCCTGTTCGGCTACGACGACGGGCCGCACGGCGGCCACGCCGAGATCGTCTACGACGGGGTCCGCGTGCCGGCCGCGAACCTGCTCGGCGAGGAGGGCGACGGCTTCCGGCTGGCGCAGGAGCGGCTCGGCCCGGGGCGCATCCACCACGCCATGCGCGCGATCGGGATGGCCGAGCGCGCGCTCGAGATGATGTGCCGGCGCACGGCCTCGCGGGCGACGTTCGGGCGGGCGATCATCGACCACGGCGTCGTCCAGCACTGGATCTCCGAGGCGCGCGTGAGGATCGAGCAGGTGCGCCTGCTCGTGCTCAAGACGGCCTGGCTGATGGACACGGTCGGCAACCGCGGGGCGCGTATCGAGGTGTCGGCGATCAAGGTCGCGGCGCCCGAGGTGGCGACGTGGGTGATCGATCGCGCGATCCAGGCGCACGGCGGCGCGGGCGTGTCGCAGGACCATCTGCTCGCCGAGCTTTACGCGGTCGCCCGCATCCTCCAGATCGCCGACGGGCCCGACGAGGTCCATCACATGGCGATCGCCCGGCGCGAGACGCGGCGCTACCGCGAGCCGGTCGCAGCCTGAGCGTCAGCGCTTCGCCGCGCGCGCGCGCTTCGCCGGCCCGGAGGCCGTGACGGCGCCGTTCGGGCCCTGCAGGGGCAGGCCGGCCACGGCGAGGCAGCGTGGGACGTAGAAGTCGGCCACCTCGGGGAGGGAGAGCCCGGCGCGCGGGCGGTACCAGTGAAACACGCTGTTGTAGAGCCCGAGGATCGCACGTGCGAGCAGGCGCGGATCCGCTTCGGGTATCGCCCCCTGCTCCATCCCGCGGGTCAGGAACGCCGCCCACTTGAACTCGAGGTCGCGCGTGCGCTCGCGCGCGAGCTGCCGCGCCTCCTCCTCGCGCGCGGACGGCCGATGCACGCCGACGAGCACCTGCTCGGAGACCAGCAGGCGGTTGCGCAGGATCTCCCGCTCGGAGAGGTCGAACGCCGACTCCAGCACCGCGGTGAGCGCCTCCGCGAAGTCCTCGTGCTCGCCCGTGATGCGCTCGAACCGCTCCACCTCGGCCGCGAGGGCCTCGGCCATGATCTCGTAGAGACAGTGCAGCTTGGACTCGAAGTAGTGATACAGCGCGGTCGAGCCGATACCCAGGGCTGTGGCGACGTCCGCCCACTTGCTGTGCTCGTAGCCCTCGCGGCCGAAGAGCTCGGTCGCTGTGTCGAGGATCGCCGATCGCTTGCTGCGGGACGACGGGGCACCGCGATTGTTGGAGCGTCCGTTGCGTGGCTGGCGTGGTTGAGACACGGCTTCCTTGGTGGAAGTGAAGTCGGGTGGGGGACCATACCAGCGGCCGCGGCGGGGCCCGGCAAGCGAGGTTGCATCCTGACAGCAGAGGTGATAGAACTGAACTGAATTCAAGTGAACGGAATGAAGGATCACGTCATCATCGTCACCGGGGCCAGCTCGGGCCTCGGCGAGCAGCTCGCCCGCGCGCTGGCCGGCGCCGGCGCGACGCCGGTGCTCGCCGCTCGGCGCGTCGAGCGGCTCGCGTACCTGCAGCGCGAGCTCCCGGGCGCGGATGCCG
Organism: uncultured Solirubrobacteraceae bacterium; assembly: GCA_963806395.1. GTDB lineage: Bacteria > Actinomycetota > Thermoleophilia > Solirubrobacterales > Solirubrobacteraceae > DASSUW01. The sequence continues at coordinate 127,116 of CAWDYI010000008.1, forward strand.
TTGCCTGCGACGTGACCGATGCGGCCGAGCGCGATCGGCTCGTCGAGACCGTCATGGAGCGGCACGGCCGTCTGGACGGGCTCGTCAACAACGCCGGCGTGGGCGCCACCGCTCCGGCCCTGCGGACGAGCACTGACGCGTTCGCCCGCGTGGTCGACGTCAACCTGACGGCGCCGTTCGCGCTCTCCTGCCTGGCCGCGAGCCGGATGCGCGGCAACGGCGGCGGGTCGATCGTCAACGTCGCGTCGGTCATGGGACTGCGCTCGATCGGCCAGATCCCCGACGCGGCCTACGTGGCGTCGAAGGCCGGCATGATCGGTCTCACGCGCGAGCTGGCTTCGCAGTGGGGCCGCTACGGGATCCGCGTCAACGCCGTGGCCCCCGGCTTCTTCGCCTCCGAGATGACCTCCGAGCTCGGGGACGACCCGGAGGCCTTCCCCTCGTTCTTGCTCGAGCGCACGCCGCTGGGGCGCGGCGGCCGGGCAGGGGAGCTCGACGAGGCCGTGCTGTTCCTGCTCGGTGCGGGCAGCAGCTTCGTCACCGGTCACGTCCTGAGCGTCGACGGCGGGCTGGCCGTGCGATGAGCCGGCCGCGCCCGCAGCCGATCCGACTGCTCAACCGGCCGCTCGCCATCTGGCGCCTGGCGCGCCAAGCCTGAATCCAGGCTGAGGCGCTCAGGCGGTGCCGAGGACCTGGCGGCCGGCCGCCACGAGCGGCGCCACGATGCGCTGCGCGTCGTCGAAGCCGGAGCCCAGCATCGCGCCGCCGGCCGCCCGCGCCGCGATGCCCTGGCATACGACGGCGAGCTTGAAGTAGGCGAACGCCTGGTACCACTCGACGTCGGAGACGTCGAAGCCCGTCCGGGCGGCGTAGCGCTCGACGATCTCCGCGCGGGAGGGAAAGCCCTCGGCCGCGGTGACCGGCGCCATCACCCGCGCCGCCGCGACGACGGAGTCGTCGGTCGCCTCGGTCCAGTAGGCGAGCAGCGTCCCGAGGTCGGTGAGCGGGTCGCCGAGCGTACTCATCTCCCAGTCGAGCACGGCGACGATGCGAGCGGGCAGCGTGGGGTGCAGGATCGTGTTGTCGAGCCGGTAGTCGCCGTGCACGATCGCCGCCGCGCGCTGTGGCGGCAGCGTGCGCACGAGCTCGTCGCGCAGATCGTCGAGGGCCGGCAGCTCGCCGGTCTTCGAGGCGTCCCATTGCTTCGACCAGCGGCGCAGCTGGCGCTCGACGAAACCGGCCGGCCGCCCGAAGCCGGCGAGGCCGACCGCTTCCGGGTCGACGGCGTGGAGGTCGGCCAGGACGTCGACGAGCGCGGCGCCGATCGCCGCCCGCGGCTCAGGCCCGTCGGCGTAGCCCGCTGGCAGGGCGTTCCGGCAGACGTGGCCGAGCACGCGCTCCATCACGTAGAAGTCGACGCCCAGGGGGCCGTCGGCGCTGCCGAGGTGCAGCACGCGCGGCACCGGCACGGTGGTGCCGTCGAGGGCCTGCAGCACGCGATGCTCGCGCACCATGTCGTGCGCGGTGGGCAGGACGTGGCCGAGCGGCGGCCGCCGCAGGACCACCTCGCCGGCGTCGCAGGCGACCCGGTACGTGAGGTTGGACTTGCCGCCGGAGATGAGTGCGACGTCGCACTCGGTCCAGCGCGGGTCGTGCAGCACGCCGGCGAGCAGCGGGCCGACGACGCCGGGCTCGGCGCCGGTCGTGATCGGCTCGAGCCGCTGGGCGGTCGGATCGTTGAAGGCGGTCTGCGACATCAGCCGACCGGCGCAGGGACGCCGGCGCCGGCGAGCGAGCGCCCGAGCGCCCGCTCGTGATGGGCCGCGTCGCCGAACTGGCGCTCGCGCACGACGATCCGGCGCAGGAACCGATGGGCCGGATGCTCCGCCGTCACGGCGATGCCGCCGAACACCTGCATCGCCCCGTGGGCGACCTCGCGGGCTGCCCGCGATACATACGCCTTGGCGATCGACACGGTCCGCTCCGCCTCGCGGGCGTCCTCGTCGAGCAATGCCGCCGCGTAGAGGACGGACGACCACGAGCTGGCCTGGCGCACGTACATGTCCGCGAGCAGGTGGCGGAGCGCCTGGAAGCTGCCGATCGTACGACCGAACTGGCGCCGCTCGGCCGCGTAGAGGCACGCGTCGTCGAGCAAGCGGCCCGCCGCTCCGACCGCCTCCGCCGCGGCGAGCAGGGCGCCGATCGTCGCCAGCCGCCGCACGGTGTCGCCGCCGAGCGGCTCGCACAGGAGCCGGACGTCGGCAAACTCGACCACGTACGGCGGCGCCGTCGGGTCGAAGGCCGGCTGCGCCGCGACGGCCACGCCGGGCGCCTCGGGGTCGACGATCGCCAGCACCGGGCCTGGCGGCGCGGCCGCGACCACGGCGAGCCGCGTGGCGGCGCCCGCATGCTCCACGGCGGTCTTGCGCCCGGAGAGGGCAAGGCCACCGTCGGCGGGCTCGAGCACGGTCCGTGCCGGGGCCGCTGCCCAACTCGAGCCCGGCTCGAGCACGGCGAGCGCCACGGCGTGGTCTTCGAGGTCCGCCGCGAGCGGCTCGGCCGCGAACCGCGCGGCGACGCTGCCGAGGTGGGGGACAGGGGCCAGGTGCGCCCCGAGCGAGCGGGCGATCACGCACAGCTCGACCGCGCCCAGGCCGTCCTCGCCGCCGACCGACAGGGCGCCGAACTCGACCAGGCTCGCCCATAGCCGGCCGGGCTCCGCCTCGCGCGTGAGCAGCGTCTCGACCGATTCGCCGAGCCACCTCTGCTCGTCACTGAGCTCCAGGTCCATTCGAGCTACTCCTGTGGAAGCGCGAGGACGCGGTCGGCGATGATGTTGCGCTGGATCTGCTGCGTGCCGCCGTAGACGCTCGCGGCGCGTGAGTACAGGTACGTCTCGTGCCAGAATTCGTTCTCGCCGGCCGCTTCCGGCTCGGCGTGCTCGAGCGTCGGCCCGAGGACGTCGAGCACAGTCGCCGCCAGCCGCTGCTCGGCCTCTGCCATCAGCAGCTTGACGCTCGAGCTGTCGGGGCCGACGGCCCCGCCGTTGACGAACTCGCCGACCGTCCGATACGCGTGGTGGCGCAGGACCTCGACACCGACCAGCGCCCTGGCGAGGGCGACCTGCGCCCCGGGATCGTCGATCAGCCGCTCGCCGTCGATGGTGCGCTCGGCCGCGACCCGGACGGCGCGGTCGAGCCATGTGCGCAGCTTGACCTGCCGGGGCAGCGCGGCGGTGCCGCGCTCATGACCGAGCGTGTGCATGGCGATCTTCCAGCCGTCGCCGAGCCCGCCGAGCACGTTCGCCCTCGGCACGATGACGTCGTCGAGGAACAGCTCGCAGAACTCCGCGTGACCGGTGATCTGGGTCATCGGACGCAGTTCGACGCCGGGCGAGCGCATGTCGAGGATCAGCATCGAGATCCCGCGGTGCTTAGGCCCGGCGTCGCTCGTCCGGGCCAGTACGCCGCACCAGCGGGCGAACTGCCCCCACGAGACCCACGTCTTCTGCCCGCTGACCACGAAGTCGTCGCCGCGCTCCTCGGCGCGCGTCCGCAGCGACGCGAGGTCCGACCCGGCGTCCGGTTCGGAGAACCCCTGGCACCAGATCTCATCGGCCGCGAGGATCGCCGGGATGTGGCGGCGGCGCTGCTCGTCGGTGCCGAAGCGCAGCAGCGACGGCCCGAGCACGTCGAGTCCGACGACGTTGGCGAACTCCGGCGCGCCGGCGGCCGCCAGCTCCTGGTCGATGATGATCTGCTCGGCGGCCGGCCCACCACCGCCGCCGAACTCCAGCGGCCACGCCCGGCCCACGTAACCCGACTCGTAGCAGCGGGCCTGCCAGGCGCGCAGCGCCTCCATGCGGTCCCCCAGCGACCGCGGCAGGCGAACGGCGTCCGGCCGCTCGGCGGCGAGGAAGCTGCGGATCTCGTCCTGGAGCCGGCGCTCGGACTCGGTGGCTTCGAGTTGCATGAACTGAGATCGTATCAGGAATAGCGCCGTAACGCGGCTCATCTAGCCAGGTTCACATTTGAGTTGAGTTCAGGTACTCTCCATGTCGTTGGTGAGGGACAATCAAAGATCGAGAGAGCGACGAGGGTTCGAGCATGTCAACGCTGAGCTTCCAACCAGACGCCGATCGGTACTACACCGACGGGTACTGGCGACCGGGCGACCTCTGGGGCGATTTCGCCGCGCGCGCGCACGCCGAGCCGGACAAGGTCGCGCTGGTGCTCGACGACCGGCGGGTCACGTACGACGAGCTGCGCCGCGCCGCCGTCGCCCTATCCGCGCGCCTCGCCTCCGGCTCGGTGCGGCCGGGCGACGTGGTCCTGCTGCTCGGCCGGCACTCGATCGAGGCGGCGGTCGCGCTGCTCGGCTGCCTCCACCGCGGCGTGGTGCTCGCTCCCCTGCCGCCGATGTTCAATGTCGCCCAGCTCTCGGCGCTCGCGCGTCAGACCGGCGCCCGAGCGATCGTCGGCTTCGGGGGGGAAAAGGAGATCGCCAAGTGCGAGCAGGCGGCGCCGCTCGCCGGGCAGCTGATCGCGCTGCTTCCCGCAACCGTCGACGAGCTGATCTGCGAGGGCGCGGTGGACGAGCGCAGCGAGCGCGGGGCCGACGACATCGCGATGGTCATGCATTCCTCCGGGACCACGTCGGCGCCGAAGGGCATCGTGCACTCGAGCAACACCCTGCGATACGCCACCGAGGGCATCTGCCGGCGCTGGGGGCTCGACGGCGACGACCGCTGTCTCGTCGCGACCGAGTTCGGGTTCGTCGGCGGGCTGGTCTTCGGGTACTTCCCGGTGTTGCTCAACGGCGGCACGGGCGTCCTGATGAGCCGCTGGAAGCCGGAGGAGGCGCTTCGACTGATCGAAGAGCACCGCTGCACGTACGTGCTGCTGATGCCGACCCACGCCGCCGACACGCTGCGGGCGGCGCAGGCCACGACGCGCGACCTGTCGTCGATGCGCGTCCTCGCGGCCCCCGGCCTCACGCCGGAGCGGAGGCTTGCAATGCAGGACGCGTTCGGGACCCCCCCGCTGGCCGACTACGGCCTCTCCGAGGTGCCCGGCCACGCGGCGCACGGCCTGCGCGAGCCGCAGGCGAAGATGCTCACGACCGAGGGCCGCCCCTATGACGGCACCGAGATCCGCGTGCTGGGCCCAAGCGGTGCGCCGCTGCCCGCCGGCGAGGTCGGCGACGTCGTTGTCAACGGCCCGAGCCGCTTCCTGTTCTTCCTCGGCAACGACGAACTGACGCGCGACTCGCTGACCGGCTGGGGCGGCTACCGCACCGGCGACCTCGGCTATCTCGACGAGGACGGCCACCTGGTCTATGTCGGCCGCAGCAAGGACATCATCCGGCGCGGCGGCGTGACCGTCGTGCCGGCCGAGCTCGAGCCCGTGCTGATGCGGCACCCGGCCGTCCACGAGGCCGCCGTCGTGCCGCTGCCCGACGAGCGCCTGGGAGAGCGCGCATGCGCCGCCCTCATCCTCAAGCCCTCCGAGCGGGCGCCGACGCTCGCCGAGCTGCAGGACTTCCTCGAGCACGAGGGCGTCGCCAAATACATGTGGCCCGAATCGATCGAGGTCTTCGACGAGTTCCCGCGCACCGTGTCGCTGAAGGTGGTCAAGCGCGAGGTCGTCCAGCAGATCGTCGCCCGCGCTGACGTGCACGCCACGGTCTGAAGCTGCCTCAGGTGCTCTTTGCTCGTGCCTCCAGCCATGGTACGCTCCTAACTAAGATGAGTTCAACTCAGCCACGCGGCACGAAGCGCGAAGAGATCCTCGCCGCGGCGACCGAGCGATTCGGCAGGGACGGCTACGAGGACACGAAGTGGGCGGACATCGCGGCCGACGTCGGCGTCGGCCCGACCGCCCTGTACCACTACTTCGAGTCCAAGCAGCACTGCCTCTACGTGATCATGGACCAGGCAATCGAGGGCTTCCGCTCCCGCTTCGAGGAGGTGACCACGGACGGCGACGACCCGCTGGGGCGTCTCATCGCGGTCATCGACGACTGCTTCGAGCTCTCAGAGCGCGACATCCAGCGCAACCGCGTGCTGGTCGCCGAGCAGGGCCTGCTGTCGGCCGGCAGCGACTCACCGCGCGAGGAACAGGCGCGGCAGGCCGCACGGGCGCGCACGCGCGACCTGGAGTTCGCCTGGGCGAGCTTCCTCTCGCACGCGATGCAGCAGGGGGCGATCCCGAAGAACGACCCGCGGCTGCTGACGCGGGCGATCCTCGGCCTCTACAACAGCATCTGGCACTGGTACCGGCCTAACGGGATCGTCGCCCTGAACCGCATCGCCGAGTTCTTCACCGACCGCAGCCTGGCGCTGATCGGCGTCCCGCCGGAAGCGCAGGGTCGCGCGAGGGCCGCCGCATGAGCTTCTTCGAGCGCTACTTCGCCGCGCTCGACGGTCCTGATCCGCACTCGTCGCTCGAGCTGGTCGCCGACGAGGTCGAGTTCTCGATCCAGTGGGCCCGCGGCTCGGATCGCGCCAGCCGGCAGCTCGTCGGCGGCCGCGCGGAGCTGCGCGCGCTCATCGATGCCGGCGACATGAGCGGCTGGGCGCACCACGTGCTGTTCGGCGGCGGCAGCGGCGAGGTCGAGTTCGCGCTCGGCGAAACGCGCTACGACAACGGCGAGCGGATCGGGACCTTCCTCGCGGTGGCGCAGCTCGACGGAGACGGACGGATGGTCCGCTACATGGTCGCCCGTTCGCCGGCGGTCGCCTTCGAGCCGGCGCGGGTCGATGCCGGTTGACTTCGTCCCGGTCGCGGACGGCCTGCTCGCCGGGCCGCGGGACGCCCCCGAGCTGATCGGGTCCGAGTGCCGCCGGTGCGGGGTCGTCGCCTTCCCGCGCCACGGCGCGTGCGCGGCGTGCACGTCGAGCGACGTCCACGAGCGCCGGCTCGCCCGCCGCGGCACGCTGTGGACCTGGACGATCCAGTGCTTCCCGCCGAAGTCGCCGCCCTATGCCGGCGCGGCCGACGACTTCGAGCCGTTCGGCGTCGGCTACGTCGAGCTCGAAGGCGAGGTGCGTGTGGAGGCGAGGCTCACGGAGGCCGACCCGGCCCGCCTGCGCATCGGGATGCCGATGGAGCTCGTGCTGATCCCGGCGCCCGGCGCCGCCGGCGCGCTGACGTACGCCTTCCGGCCGGCGGAGCAGGAGTGAGCGCCATCGAGGTCGCGGTCGCCGGCGTGGGGATCCACCCGTTCGGCCGGCACGAGGGCGTGTCGGGCCTCGAGATGGCGGCGGTCGCGGCCCGCGCCGCGCTGCGCGACGCCGGCGTCAGCTGGCAGGACGTCGACTTCGCCGCGGGCGGATCCGACGCAGCGGGCAACGCCGACACGACGGTCGCGGCGCTCGGCCTCACCGGCGTGCCGTTCATCAACGTCCACAACGGCTGCGCGACCGGCGGGTCCGCGCTCGCCACGGCACACGCGATGCTCGCGGCCGGCGCCGCCGAGATCGCGCTCGTAGTCGGCTTCGACAAGCACCCGCCCGGCGCCTTCAACCCGCTGCCGGAGGACTGGGGGCTGGGCTCGTGGTACGGCGAGACCGGACTCATGCTCACGACGCAGTTCTTCGCCATGAAGATCCAGCGCTACATGGCCGAGCACGGCATCAGCGCGTCGACGCTCGCCAAGGTGGCGGCCAAGGCGTTCGAGAACGGCGCTCGCAACCCCAACGCCTGGCGCCGCCGGCCGCTGTCCGAGGACGAGGTGCTCGCCTCCAGGATGGTCAACCACCCGCTGACGCAGTACATGTTCTGCTCGCCCGGCGAAGGCGCGGTGGCGCTCGTCCTGGCGCGGGGCGAGCGCGCGCGGACGCTCGGGCGCGCGCGCGTCTACCTGCGCTCGGTCGCGTTCCGCACCCGTCGTTTCGGGTCCTTCGAGGTGTTCAGCCCGTCGGTCCCGATCGCGGCCGCGCCCTCGCCGACTACCGACGCGGCCGCGGCCGCCTTCGAGCAGGCGGGCGTGGGCCCCGAGGACGTCGACGTCGCGCAACTCCAGGACACCGAGTCGGGCGCCGAGGTCATGCACCTGGCCGAGACCGGGCTCTGCGAGCACGGAGAGCAGGAGTCGCTGATCCAAGGCGGCGCGACACGTCGCGACGGCCGCCTGCCCATCAACACCGACGGCGGCTGCCTGGCCAACGGCGAGCCGATCGGCGCGTCTGGCCTGCGCCAGGTCCACGAGGTCGTCGTGCAGCTCCGAGGCGAGGCGGGGGAGCGCCAGATCGCCGGGCCGGCGCGCGTCGGGTTCACGCAGGTCTACGGCGCGCCGGGGGTCAGCGCGTGCACCGTGCTCAGCCGCTGAGCGGCCGCGAGGTTCAGCTCACGGCGTATCCCGACGGCGAGCCGCGGACGGGCGACTTTCGGATCGTCGACGTTCCGGTACGCGAGCCCGGGCCCGGAGAGGTCCTGGTTCGCAACACTTGGACGTCGGTGGATCCCGGGTTGAGGCTGCGGCTGGCCGAGCGCGCGCCCGAGGGCTACTTCGCCGCGTTCGGCCTGCGGTCGGCGATGGACGGGATCATGACGGTCGGCGAGGTGATCGAGTCCCGCGCCGACGGGTTCTGCGCCGGCGACACCGTCTGGCACGCGTCGGGGTGGCGCGACTACGCCGTCGTGGCGGCCCAGACGCCGGCACTCGGCGGACTCGGCACGCTGACCCGGCTCGACACCGCCCTCGCTCCCGCGCAGCGCTTTCTCGGCCCGCTTGGCGGCATGGGCCTGACGGCCTACGCCGGGCTGTTCGAGGTGGCGAGCCTGTGCGAGGGGGACATCGTCTGGGTGTCGGCCGCGGCCGGGGCCGTCGGAAGCCTCGCCGCGCAGTTCGCCAAGCTCCGGGGCCATCGCGTGATCGGCAGCGCCGGGTCCGACGCAAAGGTCTCCTACCTGCGCGACGAGCTCGGGCTCGACGTCGCGTTCAACCACCGAGCCGGCCCCGTCGCCGACCTCCTGCGCGCGGCCGCGCCCGAGGGGATCGACGTCTACTTCGACTGCGTCGGCGGTGACCACCTCGAAGCGGCGCTCGCGGCCCTGCGATCGAGGGGACGCGTGGCGCTCTGCGGGGCCGTCTCCCAATACGGGCACTCGGCGCGCGGACCGGCGAACCTGTTCCAGGCGACGGCGAACGACCTCACGCTGCGCGGGTTCCGTGGCAGCAGCTACCTGCACCGGATGGGCGACATGGTGCGCGACGTCAGCGGCTGGCTCGCCGACGGGCGGCTTCGTTACCGCGAGACGGTCGTCGACGGCCTTGAGCGGGCGCCCGCGGCGCTCGCGCGGATGCTGGCCGGCGACACGATCGGCAAGACGCTCGTGCGCATCGCCTGATCGGTTACACCGTGTCCATGATCGCGGCGGTGCGAGGTTTCGCGAAGGCGATCGACTCGCCGGCGGCGCGCCCCTCGGCGATCGCGTGCGAGGCCTTGCGTGGCACCAGGGCGTCGCCGATCACGCGGACGGAGCCGGTGCGCGGGACCAACTCGCTCCAGTCGCGAGCGATGCGCTCGCCGACCACGATGACCGTGTCGGCCGGCACGCGCTCGGCGGCGCCCGACATCGTGCTCGTCAGGAGCGCGGTGTCCTCCGCAAGGCTCTCGAGCGCCGTGAACGGGCGCACCGCAAGCGGGGCGCCGCGCAGGCGCGCGAGCAGCTGTACGCGGCCCTCCGGGGGCAGCGAGCTCCCGAACGCCGCGCCCGGCGTCGCCACGGTGATCGTCTCGAACCCCGCGCGGACACCGAGCTCGACGGCGCTCGCGCACGGCCACCAGCCGAACCCGTCGTCCACCACTACCAGGTTGCGACCGCTCACGCCCCGACCGATGGCGCGAGACGATGGCAGCGCGCGCTCGATCCCGGGCAGCGCCGGCAGGATCTCGGTGCTGCCGATCGCGATCACCACCTCGTCGAATCCGGCGAGGTCGTCCGCGGCCGCCGGCGTTCCCAGCCGCAGCTCGACGGCGTCGAGCGCGGCCGCGTAGAAGTCCAGCAGCGCTCGCCATCCGCCGCGACCGGGAGCCGCCGCGGCGACGGCGAGCTGCCCGCCGATCGCCTCCCGCGCGTCGAACAGCACGACCTCCCGCCGGCCGGCCAGCGTCAAGGCGCACTCGAGCCCGCCGGGTCCCGCGCCGACGATCGCCACGCGGCCACCGGAGGGCTCGGCGACCCGGCGCACGACAAGCGGCGCGGCCGGCCGGCGGTCGGCGCCGGGCGGGCCCAATTCCGGGTTGACCGAGCACAGCAGGACCGGGTCGAACGCACGGCAGTCCTCGTTGCAGGCCACGCACGGCCGGATGTCGGCCGCCCGGCCGCCGAGCAGCTTGCGCGGCACGTCGGGGTCGGCGATCAGCGCGCGCGCCATGCCGACGAGGTCCGCCCCGGCGCTCAGGGCGGCCTCGACCGTGTCCGCCGTGCGGAAGCCGTGCGAGATCAGCAGAGGACGGTCGACCACCTGCCGGATCCGGCCGACGTGTTCGAGCAACGGCGGCTCCTCGGTCGCCATGTCTCGAACGTACGTCGTGCGCACGCCCACGGTCAGGTTCACGTAGTCGGCGAGCTCGCTCACGTGCGGGAGCAGCTCGCAGAGCCCGTCGAGGGTCAGGCCGGCCTCCTCACCGCCGTCGGTCGAGAGGCGGATGCCGACGGCGATCCGGGGAGCCGACGAGCGGATCTCGCGCACGATCCGCGCCACGATCGCGAGCCGGCCGGCGATCGACCCGGCGCCGGCGCGGCGGTTCGTCGCGGCCGACAGGAACTGGGCGAGCAGGTAGCCGTGCGCGGCATGCAGCTCGATGACCTGGAACCCCGCGTCGGCGGCGTTGACCGCCGAGACGCGGAAGCCCTCGACGATCGCGTCGATCTCGCCGGTGGTCAGCGGGCGCGGACGCGTCGGCTCGCGCGGCGACCGGACCGCCGACGGGGCCACCGGGTGGAACCATTGCTCGGCGCCGGTCGTCTCGCGGCCCAGGTGCACCAGCTGGCACGCCGCGACGGCGCCTTCGGCACGGATCGCCTCGGCGCGCTTGCCCATCCCCGACACCGCCTCGGGGCGCCACGCCTCGGTCGTGATCCTTCGCCGCCACGTGGACTCGGGAGCGACCACTGTGCCGCCGACGGTCAGCATCGCCACGCCGCCGGCCGCCCGGCGGCGCCAGTACTCGGCGTCCTCGGGGAGTGGCAGCCCGTCCTCGAGGATCCCGCGCCCGTGGGCCGTGCCCACGAGCCGGTTGCGGAGCGTGAGCTGCCCGAGATCGAACGGCTCGGCGGCGCGCATCTTCTCGTCAGGCCTGCGGCCCGCGGCCTCCGATCAATGCGAGATAGCCGGCGGCGTCCGCCTTCTCCTCGGCCCACAGGATCTCGAGCACGAGCCGGCTGATCCTCCAGCCGTCGTGCTCGCGCCGGACCTCGGTGTGGTAGCGGCCCACGATCAGCTTCGCCGTCTCCGGATCGTCCTCGAACACCTGGTGCGACGTGTGGTACACGAGCGCGCTGGCCCGGTCACCGTCGACCTCCACGTGGTAGACGCTGAGCAGGTGGTGCTGCCAGACGACGGTCGCGATCGCCTCGCCGATCCAGCTCGCGAGCGCGTCGCCACCGCTGACCGGTTCGGCGTTCCCGTACTGCGCCCACGCGTCGTCCGCGAGCACGCGCCGCAAGCCGTCCAGGTCGAAGCGGTCGATCGTCGACGCGTAGCGGTAGAGCACGTCGGTGATGTCGATGCGGTCCTGCAGGGCGCGGATCGCGGGATCCGTGCTGACGGTCGGGGCAGCCATGTCAGCCGACCTTCATCCAGACGCTCTTGGTCTGGGTGTAATCGTCGAGCGAGGCCTCGCCGAGGTTGCGGCCGTGGCCGGACTGCTTGACGCCGCCGTAGGGCACGGACGGGTAGACCATCTGGTACGTGTTGACCCAGACGGTGCCAACGCGCAGCGCGCGGGTCGCACGGTGGGCGCGCGCAATGTCGTTCGTCCAGACGCCGGCGGCCAGCCCGTACTCGACGTCGTTGGCGATGCGGTACGCCTCCTCTTCCGAGGAGAACTTGAGCACCCCCATCACGGGCCCGAAGATCTCCTCCTGCGCGATCGTCATGTCGTTGCGAACGCCGGTGAAGACGGTCGGCTGGTGGAAGTAGCCGCGATCGCCGTGCCGCGATCCGCCGAGCGCCAGCTCGGCGCCTTCCTCCTGGCCGATGCGCACGTACCGCTGGATGCGCTCGAGCTGATCGGCCGACACGACCGGGCCCATCTCGATGTCCGGATCGAAGCCGCCGCCGATGCGGATTCCGCGCGACTGCTCGACGATCCTGTCCACGACCTCGTCGTGGACGCTCTCGTGCACGAGCACCCGGGTGCTGCACGTGCAGACCTGGCCTGACGCGCCCCACACGCCCGCCATCGCCGCCGCCGAGGCGGCTTCGAGATCGGCGTCGGGGAAGATGATCGACGGGCTCTTGCCGCCGAGCTCGAGGCTCACGCGCTTCACGCGCGCCGCGGCACTGGCCTGGATCGCGCGCCCGGTCGGGTTCGATCCGGTGAACGTGATCGCGTCGACGTCCGGATGCGAGACGAGCGCTGCTCCGACGGTCTCGCCGACGCCCTGGACGACGTTGAACACACCGGGCGGAATCCCCGCCTCCAGCGCCAGCTCGGCGACCACGACGGCTGTCATCGGCGTCTGCTCCGCCGGCTTGAGGACGACGCTGTTGCCGGCGCAGAGCGCGAACGTGGCCATCGCCGCCGCGGCGGTGGGACCGTTCCACGGACTGATCGCTGCGACCACGCCGATCGGCTCGCGCATCTGGTAGACGGCGAACTCGCGCGGCACGGCGGGGATGCTGCCGTGCAGCTTGGAGGGCCAGCCGGAGTAGTAGTCGATGCCGTCGACCGCGAACTGGACGATGAATCCCGCGTAGAAGCGGAGCAGACCCGAGTCGATGACGTCGAGCTCCGCGAGCTCGTCGCCGTGCTCGGCGATCAGCGCCGCGAGCCTGCGCAGCCGCCGCTCCTGCTCGAGCGGCGCCAGGAAGCGCCAGCGCCCGTCGTCGAACGCCGCACGCGCGGACTGCACGGCGCGCTCGACATCGGCGGCCGACCCGGCCGCCGCGGTGGCGACCTGCTCGCCGGTGGCGGGATCGATCACCGGCATCGTGCCGCCGTCGAGCGGCGGCACGACCTCGCCGTCGATCACGTGGCCGAACAGCGGGCGGTCGAGCTGCCGTGCAGCGGCGGTCGAGATCGGATACGTGGAGGGATCGGTCAGGACGCTCATGGCCAGGGCTCTCGCTCTCGTTGTCTCCTCGAGGCCAGCTCGCCTGAGCTGACCCTACTTCGGTTCAGCCTATGCCTCGTCTGGCCGACTGTCAAGCACAATGACGTGACTTCAGTTGACGAGTTCCTTGACACGGCGGGGTGGTCGGTGCTCTAATGCCGCTCGACCTAAAGTCAGTTCAGTTTACGAGGAGAGAAACGGTCGACATGAGTGTCGCCATGCAACAAGCGCCAGGACGTAACGGGATCGCACCGACACCCCCGGTGCTGCAGATTTCCGGGTTGTCGAAGACGTTCGGGGCCACGCGTGCCCTGATCGACGCGGCGCTCGACATCAAGCCGGGCGAGATCCATGCGCTCGTGGGGCAGAACGGCTCCGGCAAGTCGACGCTGATCAAGACGCTCGCCGGCTACCACACGCCAGACCGCGGCAGCGTGGCGGCGATCGACGGGGCGCCGTTCGACCTCGGCCACGCGGTCCCCGACGGCTTGCGCTTCGTCCACCAGGACCTCGGCCTCGTGCTCGAGCTCAACGCCATGGACAACCTCGCGCTCCACGGCGGCTTCGCTCGCGGAGCGATGGGCCGCGTCCGCTGGAGCCAGCAGGAGCAGGAGACACATCGCGTGCTCGCGCGCTTCGGCGTCGATCTCGACATCCACCGGCCGCTCGCCGCCGCGACGCCGGTCGAGCGCACGGTCGTCGCGATCGCCGCCGCGCTGCAGGGCTGGCAGGGCGGCCGCGGAGTGCTCGTGCTCGACGAGCCGACGGCGGTCCTCCCGCACGACGAGGTGGAGCGGCTGTTCGCGATGGTCCGGGAGGTCCGGAGCGCGGGCACGAGCGTGCTCTACGTCTCGCACCGCCTCGACGAGATCTTCGAGTTGGCGGACCGCGTGACGGTCCTGCGCGGCGGCCGCGTGATCGCCACCCATGCGGTCTCCGACATCGACGCCGCCGGGCTGGCGAGCCTGATGGTCGGCGAGGACGTCGATCCGAACTACCGGGCGCCCGTCGCGTCGCGCCCCGACGCGCCGGTCGTCCTCGAGGCACGAGACATTCGCGGCCGCTGGCTGCGCGGCGTCGACGTCGACGTGCACCGCGGCGAGATCCTCGGGATCGCCGGGCTGGCCGGCGCGGGAGTGCTCGAGCTCCCGTACGCGCTCGCCGGCTGCGCGGAGCACGCGGTCAGCGGCAGCATCCGGCTTCCGGAGCGGTCCGTCGAATGGAGCGACGTCGCCGACGCCCGGGACCTCGACATCCCGCTCGTCCCCGCTGACCGCGGGCGTGAGGGGATCGTCGCGGAGTTCGCCGTCAGCGAGAACCTGTCGCTGTCCGTCCTCGGCCGCCTCGGCCGGCGCGGACGGCTCGACAAGGGCGCCGAGGCCGAGCTCGTCGAGCGGTGGATGCGGCGCCTGGGCGTGGTCGCCGCCGGCCCCGGCGCGCCGATCTCGACGCTCAGCGGCGGCAACCAGCAGAAGGTCGTGGTGGCGCGCTGCCTCGTGCGCGACCCCGCGCTGCTCGTCCTCTGCGAGCCGACCGCGGGCGTCGACATCGGGACGCGCGTGGCGATCTACGACCTGATCGCCGAGCTGTCGCGCAACGGCCTGACCGTCGTCCTCTCCTCGTCGGACGCCGGCGACGTGCTCGCGATGTGCACGCGCGTCGTCGTCCTGAGGGGCGGCCGTATTGCCGCCGAGCTCGGCGGAGAAGGACTCACTGAGCACGCGCTGGTAAGCGCGATGGAGGGAGAAGATCGATGACGCTGACATCCGTCCCCGAGGCCGTCACCGAGCCGGCCGCCCGCGCGCACGACGCGCCGGCGCCCACCGGCTCGTCGAGGGCGAAGCGCCTCGCCCACGGCCTCGCCTTCGACCGCATCGGCGCGGTCTACGTCTGGCTGGGGATCATCGTGCTGTTCTCGCTCTGGGTCCCGGAGACGTTCCCGAACCTGGCGACGGCCAAGCAGATCCTCAACGCCAACGCGATCACCGCGCTGGCCGCGCTGTCGATCACGATCCCGCTGGCGGCGCGTGTGTTCGACCTGTCGTTCGCGGGCGTCATGACGCTCACCGGCGTGGTTGTCGCGCACCTGATCGCCAAGAACGGGGTTCCGCTCGTCCCGGCGATCGCGCTGGCGCTGGCGGTCGGCCTCGGGATTGGCCTCATCAACGCGGTCGTGGTCGTCGTCATGCGGATCGACTCGTTCATCGGGACGCTCGCGACCGGCTCGCTGATCGCCGCGTTGATCACGATGGTCACGAAAGAGGTGCCGATCACCGACGCCAAGCTCGGCGGGGCGTTCGCGAAGATCGGCCAGACGAGCATCGACGGTGTCACGCTCGGGGTCGTCTATTGCGCGGTGGTGGCGGTCGCCATCTGGTACCTCCTCGAGCACACCGCCAGCGGCCGGCGCCTGTACGCCACCGGCTTCAATCCGAACGCCGCTCGGCTGGCGGGCGTGCGCACCGACCGTCTGCGCTTCGTGTCGCTGGTCGTGTCGGGAGGCCTGGCCGGGGCCACCGGCATCATCCTCGCGTCGATGCTCGGGAGCGGGTCGCCGACCGCCGGCACGCCGTACCTGCTGCCCGCGTTCGCTGCGGCGTTCCTCGGGGCCACGCAGCTCAAGCACGGGCGCTTCAACGCCGGCGGCACGATCATCGCCGTCCTGCTGCTCGGGACCGGCGTCACGGGCCTCGCACTGGCGAACGCGCCCCAGTGGGCCGGGGACATGTTCGTCGGCGTGGTCCTGATCGCCGCCCTGGCGCTTACCGGCGTCCAGCGCCGCCGCCCGGCCTGATCGTCAGATCCAGTCAACCCCGCAAGAGGAGGAGTAGCGCATGTCTGTCCATGGATTGAGGAACCGCGTCTACAAGGGCGCCGGAGTCCTCGTGCTCGGCGCCGCGTTCGTCGCGACGACCGGATGTGGTGACAGTGGCTCGAGCGGCGGCTCGGCCGCTCAGGGTGGTGGTCCGGGAGTGGCAGAGGCGCTTGCGCTGGCCGAGAAGGCGACCACGCGGCCGACGAGCATCGGGCTCACGACGGCGATCGGCAAGGACGTCCCCAGCGGCAAGAAGGTCGCCTTCATCAGCTGCGGCGTCGAGGCCTGCGAGATCCAGGGCGACATCATCAAGCAGGGAGCGGCCGACCTCGGCTGGACCGCGTCGACGATCGGCACCGACGGTTCGCCCGAGCAGCTCCAGAACGCGTTCGAGACGGCACTGCGCCAGGGCGCCGACGCGGTGATCCTCAACGCCGTCAACCGCGCCTCGGTCGCCAAGCAGATCGAGAAGGCCAAGCAGCAGGGCGTGGCGTTCGTGACGTGCTGCAGCATCGAGGCCGAGGGCGACGGGATCCTCAGGAACGTCGCCGGGAAGGAGAACAGCGCGCGGATCGGGGAGAACCTCGCCGCCAAGATCGTGGCCGACTCCAACGGCAAGGCGAGCACGCTGTTCGTCAACATCTCGGCCTTCCAGATCCTGCAGTCGCTCGCCGGTCAGCTCGAGAGCTCGTACAAGCAGTTCTGCCCCGACTGCGAGTACGCGACGCTGGACATCCCGGTGACCTCGCTCGGCAAGGACGCGCCGGACCGGATCGTGTCGTACCTGCGCAGCCATCCGCAGGTCAACTACGTGGTGCTCTCCGTGAGCAACGCGCTCGGTGCCGGCCTCCCCGCCGCCCTGCGCGCCGCCGGCCTCGCCGACAAGGTCAAGCTCGTCGGCCAGAGCGGGGACACGCAGACCTTCCAGGACCTGCAGGCCGACAACATCAAGTCCGTCGTCCCGTTCGACTACTACTCGGTCGACTACCTGATGCTCGACGCGCTGGCCCGGCACTTCGCGGGCGTCCCGGTGGAGCAGGCGCAGCCGCCGATGTGGATCGTGACGGCGGAGAACATGCCCGAGCAGGCGACGGAAGGGCTGTTCCCGGTCGTCGAGAGCTACCGCGACGAGTTCAAGAAGATCTGGGGCCAATGAGCCTCAAGCTGGGACTGAACACCGGCTACTGGGCGGCGGGGCCACCGCCGCCCAGTGCGCTGGAGTCCGTCAGAGAGGCCGAGCGCCTGGGCTTCGACTCGGTCTGGACGTCCGAGGCGTATGGCTGCGACGTGCTCACGCCGCTGGCGTGGTGGGGCTCGCACACGGAGACGATCAGGCTCGGGACGGCGATCATGCAGATGAGTGCCCGTCGCCCGACCGCGGCGGCGATGGCCGCGATGACGATGGACCACCTGAGCGGCGGACGCTTCGTCCTGGGCCTTGGGGTGTCCGGACCGCAGGTCGTCGAGGGCTGGTACGGGGAGCCGTTCGCCAAGCCGCTCGCGCGCACGCGCGAGTACGTCTCGATCGTGCGCGACGTCGTCGCGCGCCGTGAGCCCGTCGCCTCCGACGGCCCCCACTACCGGCTGCCGGCGAACGGGCACGAGGGCGTCACGGGGCTCGGCAAGCCGCTGAAGTCGACACTGCGCCCGCTGCGCGAGCACTTGCCGGTCTACCTGGCGGCCGAGGGACCCAAGAACATCGCCATGACCGCCGAGATCGCGGACGGCTGGCTCGCGCTGTTCTACTCGCCGCACCACGACGCCGACCTCTACCGCCCGCGCCTGGAGGAGGGTTTCGCGCGCCGCCAGGAGCCGCACGACGGCTTCGAGGTCCTCGCGTCGATCCCGTTCATCGTCCACGACGACGTCGAGCAGGCCGCGGACATGATCCGCCCGCGGTTCGCCCTCTACTTCGGCGGGATGGGGGCGCGCGGCGCGAACTTCCACCACGATGTCGCGGTGCGGATGGGCTACGGAGCCGAGGCCGACAGGATCCAGCAGCTCTACCTGGACGGCAAGAAGGACGAGGCCGCCGCCGCCGTCCCGACGAAGCTTCTCGAGGAGCTCGCGCTCATCGGCCCCGCCGACAAGATCCGCCACGACCTCGAGGCCTGGCGCGAGTCGAGCGTGACCTCACTGCTGATCGCCGGTTCGCCCGAGACCCTGCGCCAGGCCGCGGAGCTGGTGCTCGGATGAGCTACCGGTTCGCGACATACGAGAAGCGCGGGCGGATCGCCTACATCACGCTGAACCGGCCCGAGGTGATGAACGCGCTGCACCTCGACGCGCACCTCGAGCTGGCCGAGATCTGGGAGGACTTCCGCGACGATCCCGACGTCTGGGTCGCGATCCTCACGGGGGCCGGGGAGCGGGCGTTTTCGGCCGGCAACGATCTCAAGGCCACGGCCGAGCGGACGGCCAACGGCGGTGACGTCCAGGGCGACGCCCGGCCGCCGTTTGGGCGAATCACGCGCGACTTTGTATGCCCAAAGCCGATGATCGCGGCGGTCAACGGCGTCGCCGTCGGCGGCGGACTGGAGATGGCGCTTGCCTGCGACATCATCGTCGCCGCCGACCACGCCCGGTTCGGTCTGCCCGAGCCGCGCGTCGGCCTGTTCGCCGGCGCCGGCGGCATCCACCGGCTGGCGCGCCAGCTGCCGTTCAAGGTCGCGATGGGGCTGCTGCTGACCGGCCGCCTGTTCGGCGCCGAGGAGGCGCACCGGATCGGCCTGGCCAACGAGGTGGTGCCGCTCGCCGACTTGATGGCGACGGCGGAAAGGTGGGCCGAGGAGATCCTCGAGTGCTCGCCGCTGTCGGTGCAGCTGACGAAGGAATCAGCGTTCGACGGCCTCCAGCACAGCGTCGACGACGCGCTCGCCCGCGACCACGAGCGCGTGGAGCGACTGCTCGGCTCCGCCGACTTCGTCGAGGGTCCGAAGGCGTTCTCCGAAAAGCGCAGGCCCCAGTGGACGGGGCGCTAGTGGACGAGCACCGGCTTGATCGTCGCGCCGGACTCGGCATCGCGCATCGCGCGGTCGAAGTCGGCGAACGGGTAGGTCCGGATGAGCCGCTCGACGGGAAGCTCGCCGCGGGCGTGAAGCTGCAGGAGCTTTGGGATGAGCTCGTGCGGATCGGAGTCGCCCTCGATCGTCGTCCGAAGCGACTTGCCGCGCGCGAGCCGCTCCATGCCGAAAGCGAACTCCGGCACCCCCACGCCGAGCGCCACGCACGTGCCGCGGGCGCCGAGGCAGTCCAGCGCCTGCAGCAGCACTTCCACGATCGCCGTCGTCTCGATCGCGCTCGTCGCGCCGCCGCGCGTGTGGTCGCGCACCGCCTCGACTACGTCGTCGACCTGCGGGTCGAGGGTGACGGTCGCACCCAGCTCGGCCGCGAGCTGCCGGCGGCTGGGGACCGGATCGACGACGACGATCGTCGCGACGCCCAGCGCCCGCGCCGCCATCACCGCCGGGAGCCCCACGCCGCCGGCGCCGAACACGACCAGCGACGAGCGCTCGTCGAGCTCGAGCACGTTCATGGCCGTGCCGGCGCCCGTCTGGACCCCGCAGCCGAACGGCGCCGCCACGCTCAGGTCGACCTCGGAACCGACGACGACCACGTTGTCCTCGTACGCGAGCGCATGCGTTGCGAAGCTCGACTGGCCGAAGAACGACCCGTACACGGGACGGCCGTCCGCTCGCATCGTCGTCGAGCCGTCCGGGCGGGCACCGCTCGCGTTGAGTGCCGCGAACAGAGCGCAGTAGTACGGATGGCCGCCGGCGCACTCCGGGCACGCTCGGCAGCTGCGGTAACTCATCACCACGGCGTCGCCGGGCCGCACGTGTTCGACAGCGTCGCCGACCAGCTCGACCACGCCGGCGCCCTCGTGGCCGAACACGACGGGAAAACGGCCCTCGTTCCCCGGGATGCGCGGCCACAGCTCGCGCATGCTCACGTCCGTGTGGCAGATCCCACAGGCGACCAGCCTGACGAGGATCTCGTCCGTCCGCGGCTCGTCGAGCTCGACCTCCTTGAGGATGAACGGACGGCCCGCGGCAGGCGCGACGGCGGCTTCGACGATCACAGGGGAACCATATGATCGAACGCGACTTCCTCTATGTCGGCGGCGAGTGGGTCGCGCCGGCGAGCGGCCTGACCACGGATGTCATGTATCCGTTCACGGAAGCGCCGATCGGCCGCGCGGCGCTCGCCGGTTCCGCCGACGTCGACCGTGCCGTGCGCGCGGCACGCGCCGCCTTCGACGACGGCCCCTGGCCGCGAACGACGCCGGCCGAGCGAGCGACGATCCTGCGCCGCGTGGGGAAGGCGATCGAGGCCCGCGCGGATGAGTTCGCGCGACTGACGACGCTCGAGGTCGGCTCGCCGATCGGCGGCGTCGGTCTGCAGGTCGCGGTGGCGAAGCTCTTCCTCGACTGGCACGCCGACCAGGCCGAGACATACCCGTGGGAGGAAGAGCGGCCGGGTGTCTTCTCGAGCCTGCTCGTGCGTCGCGTACCGATCGGGGTCGTCGGCGCGATCGTCCCCTGGAACTTCCCGCTCGGGCTCACGATGCCGAAGCTGTGCCCCGCGCTGCTCACGGGGTGCACCGTCGTGCTCAAGCCGGCGGAGGAGACGCCGCTCTACGCGTTCCTGCTTGCCGAGATCTTCGAGCATGCAGGGCTCCCGCCCGGTGTCCTGAACGTCGTGCCGGCCGACCGGACGGTGAGCGAGGAGCTCGTCAGGCACCCGCTCGTCGACAAGATCAGCTTCACCGGCAGCACCCGCGCGGGCAGCCGCATCGGCTCGATCTGCGGTGAGCAGATCAAGCGCTGCTCGCTCGAGCTCGGCGGCAAGTCGGCGGCGATCATCCTCGAGGGCGCCGACATCGACGAGGTCATCTCCGAGCTCGCTCCCGCGACGATGCGCAACAGCGGCCAGGCGTGCATCAACCAGACACGGGTGCTCGCTCCGCGCGGCCAGTACGACGCGGTCGTCGAAGCCCTGGCGGCGACGATCGGCGCGTTTGTGGTCGGGGACCCGGCGGACCCGGACACGGTGGTCGGGCCGCTGATCAGCGCAGCGCAGCGCGAGCGCGTCGAGGGCTACATCACGTCGGGACGGCGGGCCGGCGCCCGGCTGGTCCTGGGGGGCGGCCGGCCGAGCGAGTACGAGCGCGGCTACTTCGTCGAGCCGACGATCTTCGCCGACGTCGACAACCGCATGAAGATCGCGCAGGAGGAGATCTTCGGTCCGGTCGTCACGGTGATCCCGTACAGCGGAGAGGAGGAGGCGGTCGCGATCGCCAACGACTCGCCCTACGGCCTCTCCGGCAGCGTATGGAGCGACGACGCCGAACGTGCGGGCCGTGTGGCGAGGCGGCTGCGCACCGGCAACGTCGGCGTCAACCAGTTCATGCTCGACATCGGAGGGCCGTTCGGCGGCTTCAAGCACTCCGGCCTGGGCCGGGAGTACGGCCGGGAGGGGATCGACGAGTACGTCGAGCTGCAGCAGCTGACCGCCCCGCGGCCTCAGCCCGCCGCCTCGCCGCGGCGCCGGACGTCCTCGAGCAGCGTGCTCGCCGCCCAGTCCAGCGTGGACAAGATCTCGTCGCCGGCGAGGCCGTAGTGGTCGTGCAGCACGAGCCACGCGCGCCCGGAGCGGATATGGCCGAGGATCGCCTCGGCACGGCGAGCCTCCTCCGGCGGCAGGTTGCCCGACACCTCGGCCACCGCCGCCGCCACCGCGTCGCGACGCTGCTCCTGAAGCTCGTCGCCCGCCAGCGCGCGGAAGACGTTCGTGTGCTCGTCGAAGATGCGGCCCATCTCGGGCACCGCGCCGGCCAGGTCGTCCACCGTCCGCGGGTCGTCCCACCGCACGCCGTCCGTGAACTCGGCGAGCCAGGCCTGTGCGCTCTGCAGCAGGTCGACCCGCGTCGGGAAGTAGCGATAGACGGTCCGCAGCGACACGCCGGCCGCCTCCGCCACCTGCGGGTACGTGATGGCGTCCGGGTGGTCGTTCTGCAGCAGGCCCTGGAACGCCCGCATGATCAGCTCGCGCGTGAGATCGGCCTGCTGGTCGCGGAGCGAGGTCCGTTGCTCATGGTTGTCGCTCATCGGCCTGCATTATCCATCGCTGACAGGACCTTGACTTGATGACATGCTCATGTCAGCATGACAGTATCATGTCGCGGACGAGAGACGAGACACTCTGGAGGCCCGTGGGCACGACGTCTGACGCGCCACTCGCCGGCCTACGTGTGGTCGACATGGCCGACGAGAAGGGCGAGCTGTGCGGTCGCTTCCTCGCCGACCTCGGCGCCGACGTCATCCGCGTCGAGCCGCCGGGCGGGGCGCGCTCGCGCCTCCTGCCGCCGTTCCACGGCACAACGAGCCTGTCGTTCGCGGTCCGGAACGCAAACAAGCGGGGCGTCACGCTCGACCTCGGCGCTCCGGCGGACCGCGAGCGCCTGCTAGTGCTGCTCGAGTCGGCCGACGTCTGGATCGAGACGACGCGACCCGGCACGCTGGGCGCGCTTGGGCTCGGCCCGGATGACGTGCTGGCGCGCAACCCGGAGCTCGTGGTCACGTCGATCACCGACTTCGGCCAGACCGGCGCCTACCGCGACTGGGCCGGCAACGACGCGGTCCACGCGGCGATGAGCGGCATCCTGAGCCGGTCAGGGCTGGCCGGCCGCGACCCCCTGCCCGCGCCACGCGGGATGGCGTACGAGACGACGGCGATCCAGGCCGCGTGGGCGACGCTCGTCGCATACTGGAACCGCCTGGAGACGCGCCGCGGGGATCACGTCGACTTCTCGATCCTCGAGGCGGCGACGCAGACCATGGACCCGGCCCACGGCACCGCGTCGGTGAGCCGTGCCTCCGCCTTCCCATCGACCCGTGGGCGGCCGGAGGCCGGGCTCTACCCGATCTTCGCGTGCGCGGACGGATACGTGCGCGTCGTCGTCCTGGCTCCCCGCCAGTGGCGGGCGATGCGGGCGTGGCTCGGCGAGCCCGCGGCCTTCCAGGACGAGCGGTACGACGCGATCCCGGCGCGGCTCGAGGCCTCCGCCGAGCTCCACGACCTCTATGCCGCGCTGTTCGCCGGCATGACGAAGGAAGCGATCGCGGCCGAGGGCCAGGCGCGCGGCGTGCCGGTCGCGCCGGTCCTCGAGGTCGCCGAGGTGGCCGCCACCCGCCACTTCCAGTCGCGCGGCGCGTTCGTCGACGCCGAGGTCGCACCGGGAGTGCACGGCCGGCTGCCGAGCGGGTTCTGCGAGATCGACGGGGAGCGCATCGGCTTCCGCCACCGGGCGCCCGAGCCCGGCGAGCACAACGACGATCTCGCGCGGGCGCCAGGCGAGACGCCGGCGCGGCGGGCGGCGCGACCCGGGGAGCCGACCGCCGTGGCGAGCCGGCCGCTCGCCGGGCTGCGCGTCGTCGACTTCGGGATCATCGTGATCGGCAACGAGATCGGGCGCCTGCTCGCAGACCAGGGCGCCGACGTGATCAAGATCGAGAACCGCGCGTTCCCCGACGCGGCGCGCGTGGGGTACGGCGGGAAGCTGTCGCACAGCTTCGTCGCCGGCAGCCGCAACAAGCGCAGCCTCGGCGTGAATCTGCGCACGCCGGAGGGTGTCGCGCTCCTCAAGCGGCTCGTCGCCGGGGCCGACGTCGTGCTCGAGAACTTCAAGCCCGGGACGCTCGAGAAGCTCGGGCTGGGCTACGAGTCGTTGCGCGCCGTCAAGCCCGACATCGTGATGTTGAGCACCAACGCGCTGGGCTCGACCGGGCCGTGGAGCCGCTGGCTTGGCTACGGCCCGATCGTGCGCTGCGTCTCGGGGATCGCGAGCCTCTGGCGCTATCCGGAGGACGAGCTCGGGTTCGGCGAGCCGACCACGATCTACCCGGATCACTACGGCGCGCGCGTGTGCGCCACGACCGTGCTGGCGGCGCTCATCCGCAGGCGCCGGACGGCGTCCGGCGCCTACGTCGAAAGCGCGCAGGCCGAGCTGATCGTCAACCAGCTCGCCGACGTCTTCCTCGCCGCCTCGCTCGGCGCCGAGCTCGGCGCGCCGTCGAGCGTGTACCCGTGCGCCGGAGACGACGAGTGGTGCGTCATCACCGTCCACGACGACGAGCAGTGGCTGGCGCTGCGCCGCGTCCTCGGCGAACCGGCGTGGGCGTCCGCCGACAGCGCGCCTGACCGCGACCTTCTCGACCGCCACCTCGCAGAGTGGACGCGAACGCGGTCGTCGCGCGCGGTCATGGAAGCGCTGCAGGCGGCCGGCGTGCCGGCGGCGATGATGATGCGGCCGGACGACCACGATCAGGACCCGCACCTGGTGTCGCGCGGCGTCTGGCGCGAGATGCACCAGCCCGGCCTGGGCGTCGTGCGGATGGAGAACGGGCCGTTCCGCTCGCGCGAGCATCCCGCCGATCCGTGTCAGCCCCGCGCCGCAGCACGGTGAGCACACGCGCGAGATCTGCGCCTCGGTGCTCGGCCTGTCGCAGCAGGAGATCGAGGCACTGTTCGCCGCCGGCGTCCTCGAGGACCCACTGCTCACGTCGGCGGAAGCGCTGGCGGCATGAAGGGACAGACGGCGATCGCCGGCCTCGGCATGACCGAGATGGGCAAGGTCTACGGTCGCACCGCCACGGACTTCGCCGCCGAGGCGCTCGCGCTCGCCCTCGACGACGCGGGGTTGGTCAAGGCCGACGTCGACGGCCTGCTGGTCAACGCCAATCACTCCGCCGAGATGACGCCGATGCTGCAGATGTCGCTCGGCCTCGAGGACCTGACGCTGGTCAATGCGATGAGCGCCTACGGCTCCAGCGCAGGGACGATGCTGCAGTACGCCGCGCACGCGATCACGGCGGGGCAGGCGAACGTCGTCGCCTGCCTGTACGCGGACGCACCGCTGTCGGCGGGCGGCTCGATCTCGCAGTCGGCGTACAACGGCCGCGGCATCGGGACCGGGACCGGCTTCGCGAGCCTCCGCTTCGCCTATGGCGACTACGGGCCGGCGAACACGAGCTACGCACTCGCGTGCCGCCGGCACATGCACCTGTACGGGACCACGCACGACCAGCTCGGAACGATCGCCGTCGGCCAGCGCGCGTGGGCGCAGATGAACCCGCAGGCGCAGATGTATGGCAGGCCGATGACGCTCGACGACTACCACGACTCGCGTTGGATCGTCGAGCCGCTGCACCTGCTCGACTGCTGCCTGGTCTCGAACGGCGCCGTCGCCGTGATCGTCACGTCGGCCCAGCACGCGCGCGACCTGCCGCAGCCACCGGTGTACCTGCTCGGCTTCGGTCAGGCAGGGCCCGGCGACAACCAGCGCGCCGGCCGAGAGCCGGCCGTGCACACCGGCGCCAGGCGCTCGGGCGAGCTCGCGCTGCGCATGGCGGACGTCGCGCTCGAGGACATCGACGTGCTCGAGCTCTACGACTGCTACACGTACACCGTCCTCGTCACCCTCGAGGACTACGGCTTCTGCGAGAAGGGCGAAGGCGGCGCCTTCGTCGCGGACGGCAAGCTGGGCCCCGGCGGTTCGCTGCCGACGAACACGGGCGGCGGCCAGCTCTCGTCGTTCTACATGTGGGGCTTCACGCCGCTCTCCGAGGGCGTGATCCAGGCACGCGGCCACGGCGGCGAGCGCCAGGTGCGCAAGCACGACGTCGTGCTCGTCAGCGGCAATGGCGGCACGCTCAACTGGCACTCGACGACGGTGTTGGGAGCGTGATGGCCGGGCTAGTCGAGACGTCGTCGAAGCCCGTTCCGATCCCGGACGAGGAGAGCCGGCCGTTCTTCGACGGCGCGCGGCAGGGCGTGCTGCTGCTGCGCCGCTGTCGCGACTGCGGCACCTTCATGTCGCCGACGGGGGGGATCGGCACGCCGCTGCGGCCTCGCTGCGTGAGCTGCTTCTCCGCCGACCTCGAGTGGGCGCCCGCCACGGGTCGGGGCATGCTCTACAGCTTCGCGCTCATGCACCAGCTGTACGACCCGGCCTTTGCGGAGGAGGTGCCGTACAACATCGCGGTCGTCGAGCTCGACGAGGGCGTGCGCATGACGACAAACGTCGTCGGATGCGCGAACGAGGAGTTGTGGATCGGGATGCCGCTCGAGATCACCTTCGAGCAGCTCTCCGAGGAAATCGCCATCCCCAAGTTCAGGAGGTCGACGTGACCGACATGGCAACCAGTCCCGAGGTGGTCGAGCGCGACCTGGGCGGCTGCCCGGTCATGCATCGCGACTTCGCCCCCGAGCAGACGGCCGGCTGCCACTGGGAGCTCGGCGACGAGATGCGCGAGTCGAGCCCGGTGTACTTCAATACCTTCGCGCAGGGCTACTGGGTGTTCACGCGGCACGACGCGGTGCGCGACATCTACAAGACGCCCGAGCTGTTCTCCAGCGAGTCGATCACGCCCTGGCAGCCGGATCCGATCTACCGCTTCGTGCCGACACAGATCGACGCGCCCGACCACATCAAGTACCGCCGGATCGTCAACCCGTGGTTCTCGCCGCGCGCGATGGAGGCGGCCGAGCCGGCCATGCGCGCCCTCTGCCGGCAGCTCGTCGAGGACGTCTCGGCGCGCGGCGAGTGCGACTTCGTCACCGAGTTCGGCCTGCGCTTCCCCACCGAGGCGTTCCTGAGCGTGGCCGGCATGAACATCGCGGACGCCGACCGCTTCGTGACGTGGGTCGAGGACTTCTTCAGCGGCTTCAGCGGCGACCCCGCCGGCCTCGAGGCGATGACGAACGCGCTCGCCGGGATCCGCGAGTACTGGGTCGCAGCGCTCGACGAGCGGCGCGGGGAGCCGGCGCCGCGCGAGGGCGACCTCGCCTCGCATCTGCTGCATTCCACGTTCGACGACCGCCCGCTGACCGACGACGAGCTGCTCGACATGCTCACCGTCCTGGTGCTGGCGGGCCTCGACACGACGCGGGCGACGCTCGGCTACATCTTCTGGCACCTGGCGATGCATCCCGAGCAGCGGCAGCGGCTCATCGACGAGCCGGAGCTGATCCCGTCGGCGGTCGAGGAGGCCCTGCGCTTCTATCCGATCGTGTTCGGCGACGGACGCAAGGTGACGCGCGACGCCGAGTTCCACGGCGTGCAGCTCAAGAAGGGGGACATGGTCTACGCGCTCGTCGCGGGAGCGAACCGCGATCCGCGCGCGTACGAGCGCGCGGACGAGTTCGTGCTCGACCGTGAGCGCAACAACCACATGGGCTTCGCCAACGGCCCGCACCGCTGCCTGGGGATGCACCTGGCGCGGCGCGAGCTGCAGATCGCGGTCCAGGAGTGGCTGCGGGTGATCCCGGACTTCCGCATCGCCACCGGCGAGGAGCTGCTGGAGCGCGGCGGCGGGGCGATGATGACGCTGACGCGGCTGCCGCTGGTCTGGGAGACGCCCTCGTGAAGCTCGCGGTCGATGGGAAGAGCTGCATGGGGCACGGCCGCTGCTACCTGCTGGCGCCCGACCTCCTCACGGACGACGACGAGGGCTTCGTCACGATCCGCGACCAGACGATCGACGTGCCGGCCGACCAGGTGGAGGCCGCCGAGGAGGCGGCGGGCACGTGCCCCGAGCAGGCGATCACGCTGATCCGATGACCGCTCGAGCCGCCGTCGTGGGGGCCGGCCCGTCCGGGTTCTACGCGACCGAGCACCTGCTCCGGCAGGGGGTCGCGGTCGACCTGTTCGACGCGCTGCCGACGCCCTACGGGCTCGTGCGCGCCGGCGTCGCGCCCGACCACCCGAAGATCAAGTCGGTCACGCGCATCTACGAGAAGACCGCGGAGCACGCGGACTTCCGCTTCTTCGGCGGCGTCGAGCTCGGCGCCGACGTCACGCGCGAGGAGCTGCTGGAGCGCTACCACGCGGTCGTCTACGCGGTGGGAACGCCGACCGACAACCGGCTGGGGATCCCCGGCGACGACCGTCCGGGGTCGGTCGCCGCGACCGAGTTCGTCGCCTGGTACAACGGCCACCCGGCGCACGCGGACGAGGCGTTCGACCTGTCATGCGAGCGCGCCGTCGTGATCGGCAACGGGAACGTCGCGATCGACGTCGCCCGGATGTTGGTGCTCGATCCTGACGAGCTCGCGGGGACCGACACCGCCGATCATGCGATCACGGCGTTCGCCGCCGCCTCGGTGACCGACGTCGTCATCCTCGGCCGCCGCGGGCCCGCCCAGGCGGCGTTCACGAACCCGGAGCTTCGCGAGCTCGGCGAGCTGGCGCGCGCCGATGTCGTCCTCGACGCCGCCGAGCTCGAGCTCGATTCGGCCAGCGCCGCGTGGCTCGAGTCCGCCGACGCGTCACCCACCGCTCGCCGGAACGTCGCCATGCTGCGCGAGTTCGCGGCCCGCGGACCGGCCGGGAGGTCGCACCGCGTCGAGCTGCGCTTCTGCCGCTCGCCGGTCGAAGTCCTCGGCGACGGGGACGGGCCCGTGACCGGCCTGCGCGTGGTCCGCAACCGGCTCGAGCCGGATCCGCGCGGTGGCGTCCGGGCGGTGGCCACCGGCGAGCAGGAGGTCATCCCGTGCGGGCTCGTGGTCCGCTCGATCGGCTATCGCGGCCGTCCGCTGCCCGGCATCCCGTTCGACGAGCGCCGCGGCGTGATCCGGAACCAGGGCGGCCGCGTGTGCGAGGAGGACAGCACGCCTCGGCCCGGCGAGTACGCCGTCGGCTGGATCAAGCGCGGGCCGTCGGGGGTCATCGGCACCAACAAGAAGTGCGCCGCCGACACGGTCGCGGCGCTGCTCGACGACCTGGCGGGCGGCCGGCTGGCGGACCCGGCGGCGGGGGGCACCGACACGATCGAGGCGTGGCTGCGGACGCGTGTGCCCGCGCTGGTCACATGGCGCGGCTGGGAGGCGATCGACGAGCACGAGCGGGGCCTCGGCGCCCCGGCGGGCCGGCCGCGGGTCAAGCTGGTCCGGGTTCCCGAGATGCTGGCCGTGGCCGGTCAGAACACCGGGGTCTCGGTGTAGGTGCCCCAGACGTCCTGCAGCGCGGAGACCAGCTCTCCTTCGCTGGCGTGTACGCGAGCGCAGTCGAGCAGCAGCGGCATCAGGTTCGCCTCGGTGGCCGCTGCGTTGCGCAGCGCGGCGAGCGAGGCTTCGACGGCGGCGCCGTCGCGGCGGGCGCGCACGGCCTGCACGCGCGCGATCTGCTTGCCCTCGAGCGCGGGGTCGACGCGGTGCAGCTCGGTGGTGCCGTCGTCGCC
The DNA here is from genome assembly GCA_963806395.1 of uncultured Solirubrobacteraceae bacterium. GTDB lineage: Bacteria > Actinomycetota > Thermoleophilia > Solirubrobacterales > Solirubrobacteraceae > DASSUW01. The sequence goes on from CAWDYI010000008.1 coordinate 156,461, forward strand.
CTCGGTGTAGCGGTTGACGCCGACGACGATCCGCTCGCCGGCGTCGACCTCGCGCTGGAGCTCGTACGCGGCGTCGGCGATCTCGCGCTGCGGGAAGCCGCGCTTGACCGCCTCGACCATCCCGCCGAGCTCGTCGATCTTGTGGAAGTACTCGTACGCGCGCGCCTCCAGCTCGTCGGTCAGCGCCTCGACGAAGTACGAGCCGCCGAGCGGGTCGACGGTGTTGGTGACGCCGGTCTCGTGCGCGATCACCTGCTGCGTGCGCAGCGCGATCCGCACGGCGTCCTCGCTCGGCAAGGCGAGCGCCTCGTCGTAGGAGTTGGTGTGCAGCGACTGGGTGCCGCCGAGCACGCCGGCGAGCGCCTCGATCGCCGTGCGCACGATGTTGTTCAACGGCTGCTGGGCGGTCAGCGACACGCCCGCGGTCTGCGTGTGGAAGCGCATCAGCCACGACTTCGGATCGCGCGCGCCGAACGTCTCGCGCAGCTCGCGCGCCCAGATCCGGCGCGCCGCGCGGTACTTGGCGATCTCCTCGAAGAAGTCGATCGTGCGCGTTGAAGAAGAAGCTCAGCCGCGGCGCGAACTCGTCGACGTCCATGCCGCGCGCGACCTGCCTGCTCGACGTAGGTCAGGCCGTCCTTGAGCGTGAACGCCAGCTCCTGCGCCGCGGTCGAGCCCGCCTCGCGGATGTGGTAGCCGCTGATCGAGACCGGATGCCAGCGCGGCATCTCGCGCGTCGACCACTGCATCATGTCGCCCAGCAGCCGCATCGCCGGATCGACCGGGAAGCACCACTCCTTCTGGGCGATGTACTCCTTCAGGATGTCGGCCTGGATCGTGCCGCCCAGGCGCTCGCGCGGCACCCCGGACTCCTCGGCCGCGACGACGTAGAACGCCATCATGATCGCGGCCGGGGCATTGATCGTCATCGACACCGAGACCGCGCCGAGGTCAATGCCTCCGAACAGCGTCTGCATGTCGTCGAGCGTGTCGATCGCCACGCCCTCGCGGCCGACCTCGCCGAGCGAGCGCTGATGGTCGGAGTCGTGCCCCATCAGCGACGGCATGTCAAACGCCGTGCTCAGCCCGGTCTGCCCGTGCTCGAGCAGGTAACGGAAGCGCTCGTTCGTCTCCTCCGCCGTCCCGAACCCGGCGAACTGGCGCATCGTCCACAACCGGCCGCGGTACATGCTCGGGTACACCCCGCGCGTGAACGGATACTCGCCCGGGAAGCCGATCCGTTCCTCGAACGGGCCGACCTCGTCCGGGCCATACAGCGGTCGGACCGGCTCACCGGACAGGGTGGTGAACGAGCTACGGCGCTCGGGCGTGGCGGAGTAGCGCTCACGGAACCAGCGCTCGGCGGCTCCAGTATCCGTAGACTGAACTGACATCGGCTAAGAATACATGTGGCCCGCCGGATGCGCGCATGTCATGCTGAACGCTGCGTTGACGCACGATGACGTCATAGTCACGCTTGGCCGCCTGGTGCAGGCGTGCCACGAGGCTGCCGCGTCCGGGGAGGATCTCGCCAGGCGGTACGTGGCCATGCGAGCCGAGGCCATGACGCTCAACGAGCAGCACGGCTGGGCGACGTCCGAAGAGTTCGCCGCCCAGACTCCCAGCCTCGAGTCGTTGCTCGAGACCGAGTCGCTGGATCGAGCGTTCGGCGAGACCGCCGGTCCAGCGCTCCCCGTCGGACGCGGCACAGCGGCACGTCTGGGCGAGGCGCTGACCGAGCTCGCAGCCTGGGCGACCGGGGTTCGCCTGGCATACGAGACGCTGCGAGAGATGGAGCTCCGGGTAGCGGTCAGGGACCGCGTCAGAACGCTTCGCCGGGGCGCTGGAAGACGATCTCGGGGATCACGCAGTTCGGCGACAGCCGGAGTACGAATCGCAGAGCCTCCGCGACATCGCTCGTTCGCAGCATCTCCTCGGCCGGGATCGACGCCTTGACGAACTCGCTCATGTCGGTGTCGACGAATCCGGGGCAGAACGCGACCGACTTCACGCCCGCCGCGTTGAGCTCCTTGTTCATCGCAGTCGTGTAGGCGACGACGGCGGCCTTGGTGGCCGAATAGACCGACAGCCAGGGCTGCGGCGCCTTGCCGGCCATCGAGGCCATGTTGACCACCAGCGCGTTCCGATGCTCGGCTCCAGCGGCCCGCAGCAGCTCCGCGCACTCGCGGTAGAAGAGCACGATCGCGCGGATGTTGACGTCGAGCTGCATGTCGACGAACTTGGTCTGGTGCTCGTCGACGGCGGCGCCGATCCCCACACCGGCGTTGTTGACGAGGAGGTCCAACCGGCCGAAGGTCTCGCGGTGGCGGGCCACGACGGCCTGCACCGCGTCCTCGTCCGCGAGGTTCGCCGCGACGTGCTCGACTTCCGCACCTCGAGCGCGCAGGGCGTTTGCCGCTTGCTCGAGCGTGTCCGGCTTGCGCGCGGTCACGGTGACCCCCCAGCCCTCCTCCACCAGGACCTCGGCGAGCGCAAGCCCGATGCCTCGCGAGGCTCCCGTGACGATCGCGGCGCGCTCTGCCATTCGGCCGCGAACATTGCCAGACCTCGGAGCTCGGCGCCCTTGACACGGGACAGAAGCCCGAATATGATCTGAATTCAGTTCAGTTCATCGGCACCGAGGAGCTCGAATGACCAGCAAGCGCACCATCGTCACAAGTCGCCGGACTCGTCCGATCGGGGAGCACGCGTACGTGCTCCCGGTGGTGCGCGAGATTCCGCCCGATCCTCCGGACCCCATCGGTGTGCAGTCGCTCTGGTGAGACGGATCGAGATGCAGTCACGAATCGAGGCGGACTGGGTGGTCGTCGGCGGCGGTAGCGCCGGATGCGTGCTCGCCGCACGCCTGAGCGAGGATCCCGCGCGCGAGGTCGTGCTCCTGGAGGCGGGACCGGACTGGCGGGCGAGCGAGGCGCCGCCGGAGTTGCGCAGCCTGAACGGATGGCGCGCGCTCGCCGAGTCGGCGTGCGCGCCGTTCCAGTGGCGAGGGCTCGAGTCGCGGCGCACCCGCGCCCAGGACCCGCGGCCGCATCTGCGAGGGCGGGGCCTCGGCGGCGGTTCGACGGTGAACGGGATGATGGCCTTACGCGCGGTTCCCGACGACTACGATCGCTGGGCCGCGTTCGGATGCCCCGGTTGGTCCTACGCCGACATGCTTCCGTACCTGCGGCGGATGGAGAGCGACGCCGACTTCGGCGACCGGCCATACCACGGGGCAGACGGCCCGATTCCGGTCCAGCGCCTGCCGCGCGAGGCGTGGGGGCCGGCCGACAACGCACTCGCGGACGCTGCCCTCGGGCTCGGGCATCCATGGTCCGACGACCACAACGCGCCCACGGCCACCGGCGTCTCGCCGTTCGGCCTCAATGCCCGTGACGGCGCACGCGTGACGACCAACGACGCATACCTGGAGCCGGCACGCGAGCGGGCGAATCTGCGCGTCATCGGCGGCGCCACCGTCGAACGCGTGCTCATCGAGGCCGGCCGCGCCGCCGGCGTTCGGGTCCGTGTCGGCAGCGACTGGATCGAGGTGCGGGCCCGCGGCATCGTGCTGTGCGCCGGCGCGATCCACTCGCCGGCGATCCTGCTGCGCTCGGGCATCGGCCCTGACGGGCCCGTCGTGCGGCTGCCCGTGGGACAGGGGATGCAGGAGCATCCGCTGGCGCTGTTCTGGCTCTTCCCGCGCCCGGACGCGCGGCCCGACGTTGACGCAAGGCAGGCCAACTGCCTCGTGCGCTACTCGTCCGAGCTCGAGGACGCGGGCTCCAACGACATGATGATCGCGTCGGTCAACCAGACGCCGGCCCTGCCGGAGGACACTCCGTCGCACCTCGCGGTGGACCACGAGAGCGGGACGTGGGGAGGCGTCGGCGGCGGCCATGCGGCCGGCGGCCCCGGGCTCCTGTGCGTGTGGGCGAACCAGCAGCGGGGGCGGGGGTGGCTCGCCCTGACGTCGCCCGACCCCGATGTCGGGCCGCGGCTCGAGCAGCAGCTCCTCGACGACGCCGGCGACCTGCGGCGCCTGCGCGACGGCGTCAAGCGATGCCTGCAGCTGGCTGCCACCGGCGCGTTCGATGCAGCCTTCGAGCACATCGCCATCGACCCGACCGGCACCGGCCTCGAGACGCTGTCCGACGACGCGGCGATCGACGCGTGGCTGATGGCGTCGGTTGGCGACACCGGTCACATCTGCGGCACCTGCCGCATGGGTGCGCCCGACGACCGGCGGACCGTCGTGGACCCCTCGGGCCGTGTGCTCGGAGTCGACGACCTCTGGGTGGCCGATGCGTCCGTGTTCCCGGAAGTGCCCCGCGCGAACACGAACCTGCCCACGATCGCAGCCGCCGAGCGGCTGTCGGACCTGATCCGGGGCGTCCCGACGGCGGCGGCGGCGGCGACCGAGCACGTCGCTGCCTAGAGACAACGACGCGTGCGCGCCTACCGGCTGATCGGCGCGGGTCGCGCGGAGCTCGTCGACCTGCCGATCCCAGAGCCGGGGCCGGGCGAGGTCCTGCTTCGGGTGCTGGCCGCGGGCGTCTGCCGGACGGATCTGGACCTGCTGCGGAGCGGCGGCGACGGGCTCGCATTGCCGGTGACGCTCGGCCACGAGATCGTGGGCGAGGTGGTGGCGCCGGGCGAGGGCGTGACGTCCCCCGGTCCCGGGGCCGTCGTGGCGGTCTACGAGCTGCTCGGCTGCGGCCGGTGCAGCGCGTGCACCCGCGGTCACGACAACGTGTGCCGGGATCTCGTCCCCGGCGCCATCGGCATCACGCGCGACGGAGGCATGGCCCACCACGTCATCGCCCCAGCGCGCAACCTCGTGCCGCTCGGCGACGTCGATCCAGTCCACGCCGCCCCGCTCACCGACGCCGGGATGACGGCGCTGCACGCCGTCGAGCGCGCTCGGCCGTTCCTCGAGCCCGGAGCGACGGCCGCCGTCGTCGGCATCGGCGGCCTCGGCCACCTCGCGGTGCAGTTCCTACGGGCGACGTCCAAGGTCCGCGTTCTCGCCGTGGACGTCGACAGCGCTCGCCTGGACTTCGCCGCCGAGACCGGCGCCGACGACGGCGTCTTGACGGGACCAGATGCCGCAGATGGCATCGTCGCAGCGAACGCCGGTCGCAAGGTCGATGTCGTCTTTGACTTCGTCGGCGCCCAGCAGACCCTCGACCTCGCCGCGGCGGTCACGGCGCGCGGGGGGGCGATCGTGGTCACCGGCGGCGGCGGCGGAAGGCTCTCCATCACCGCGCAGATGGGAGCCGGGGGGACACCCGACCGCGAGATCACGATGATCCACACGTTCGGCGGCACCCGCGACGACCTCCTGCGCGCGCTCGCGCTCGCCGAGGCCGGCCGGGTTCGCACGCATGTCGAGGTCTTCGACCTCACGGCCGCCGGCCGGGTGCTGGCCGACCTGGAGACCGGAAAGGTGCTCGGACGGGCAGTGCTGGTGGCAGCCTGACGCGGTCCGCACCTGCCTGCGGGGAACACGCCGGGGGACACAAGTGTGAGCGAGACTCGCACGGCGCCGCGCAGGGCCGCGAGATTCCGGAATCCGGAGCGGGGGACACGCGGAATGTATTCCGCGTGTCCGGCCAGCGAGAACATGCCGATTTGCAGCCACTTCCCATGCCGGAGGAGGGACTCGAACCCCCGACACGCGGATCATGATTCCGCTGCTCCTTGGCTCTACAGCGCCGTTTGCGGGGGCTGGGGGTCACAAAAGGGGACGGAATCGCGCGCGCGTGTGGCCGTCCCCGCGTGCGCCGCGTCGGTCATGCTCGTCCCGTCAATCGCGAGGATCGGGTGCCGGACTTCTTGGGGCGACCGACCGCGCTCCCCGTTGGACGATCTGGAGAAGTCCGGGTCGGTACGCCCGACACGCCTGCTTCGCCAGGCGAATTCGAGCGTCGGTGCGGATCAGATCGACACGCCCGAACCTCGTCGTGACTCCTCGGGGGTTCGTCGCGAGTGCGCCCGACACGTAGGTGACGAAGGACGCGCTGATTAGGACAGTGAGCGCGAGCGCCATGCTGATCATCTTGTGACTGCGGAGGTTCATGGGTCTCTCCTTGCTCGAGGATCTTGGGTGACGGCGGCGCTGTGGATCGCGCCCGGCGTGTCAAGCGGCGGTGGCCGCCTGACCGCCGGCAGCGCTCTGCCTGCGGTGGACGACCGCGAGGACGCTCCCCAGGGCGAGCAGGATCAGCCCGAGCATGCCGGCGGCGCCGAGGCCGGCGAGCGCCAAGCCGAGCGCGGCGGAGCGGGCGAGTCGACGGCGGTTCATGGGTGCTCCTTGTGGTCTTGACCGCCCGGTGCGGTCGTTCGCGACGCACCCTGCGCCACCGCGGTCAACGCCGCCGGGGCGAAGCAGTAGACGGCGGTAAACAGCGCCTATCGCTGTGTGCGTGCCGCTGCTACGGTCGGCTGGAAGTTCCGGCTTCTTGGACCACTGGAGGTGGTCGAGCACGATCGGGTGCTCGTGCTGGGGGGGCGGCGCGCAACGTGCGCTATTTGCGTGCTGTTGCTGCACGCGAACGAGGTGGTCTCGGCCGGCCGTCTGATCGACGGGCTGTGGGGCCAGGCGCCGCCGGCGACCGCGGGGAAGATCGTCCAGGTCTACGTGTCCAGGCTGCGCAAGGAGCTCGGTACCTGCAGTCCCTGCAACGCGTCACAAATCTCGGCGGTCGTTAACGCCCAGCTTGTGCATCGCCCGGTACAGGTGCGTCTCGACCGTGCGCACGGACAGGACCAGATGGTCGGCGATCTCGGCGTTCGAGAGCTTGCGGCGCGCGAGCTCGACGAGCTGCGCCTCGCGCGAGGTGAGCGTCGTCGGCGGGCCGTCGAGCCCGTCGATCGCGGGCGGCTCGGCGCCCTGGCCGCGCACATGCAGTTCGCGCGCGCGGGCGGCCGCACGCCGCGCGGAGTCCTCGCGCCCCGCCGTGATGAACGCGCGGCCGGCATCGACGGCCGCCTCGACGCCGTACGTGAGCGCCCCGATCGATGCCATCTCGTCGGCGACGGCGAGGAGCGCCTCGCCGTCGCGCGCCGCGCGCGCGTCCGCGTGGTTGGCGTAAGCCTGCACGAGCCGCGCGTCGCAGCGTGGCGCCAACCGGGCCAGCTCGGCCGCGACCGCCGCGGCGGGCGCGTCCGCCCGCATGGCCTCGTAGACGAGCTGGGCCGCGTAACCAGGCATGTAGGACAACGCGCCTGCGTCGTCGAGGAACCGCCGGGCGCCCGCGGCGCTGCCGTCGATGCGGGCCGCCCACCCCTCGGCGCGCGCCACGTATGCCGCCTGAGTCGACAGCGGAGTGCGGCCGGCGAGCGCGGCGTGCATCCGTTCCAGCGAGGCGATCGCACCGCGGGGGTCGCCCGTGAAGTAGTCGATCCCGACGCGCATCGCGCGGACGTGGATCAGCGTCCCGAAGGTGTCCTGCTGCTCGAAGTGGAGCTCGGCCTCCTCGTACCAGCGGGCGGCGTCGCGGTAGCGGCCGGCGAGGAAGTTCGTGTATCCGAGGCTGAACGCCGCATGGCCCGCGGCCTCATGGTCGTTCACGCGCACGGCGTCTTGCAGCGTCCTGCCCATAAAGGCGTCGAGCGCCGGGAGGTTCTCGCCCGATTCGAACGCGATCAGCCGCCCGATGCCGAGCGCCAGAGCGTCGCCGTGGTCACGCAGCGGCAGGCGCGGCCGTTGGCGGCGCGCCAGCTCGTCGGCCTCGCGCGTCTGGCCCATGAAGAACAGCCACACGGCCAGGCGCCGCTCCGCCATCGCACGTGTGGCGGCATCGACGTCCGGATCCGCGAGCAGGCTCCGCAGCGACGCGACCGACTCGTCGTGCTCCCCGCCTGCGGCGGCGTAGACGAGTCGTAGCGGGAGCAGCTGCCGCTGCCACGTCGCGTCGGCCGACCAGCCACGCGCGTCGTCGAGCAGCGCGCGCGTCTCGGCCTCGCGGTACAGGCCCCAGAAGAGCACCTCGACGCACGCCTCGAGGTACTCGAGCCCGAGCTTGTCCGGAAGGACGTCATCAGCGACCGATGCGAGCGCCCTCTCGGCGTCTTCGTAGTGCTTGCGGAGCGCGTGCGCGCGCGCCAGCGCGAGCGCGGCGGGCAACCCCGCGCCGAGCGCGCACGCCCGCTCGGCGAGCTGCGCTCCGAGCTCCGGGTCGCCGGCGACGTTCGCGGCCCGCGCTGCGTCGACGAGCAGGTCGGCCGGGATCTCCGCGCCCGCGTCGAGCAGCAGACGCGCAACACGCAGCGCCTCGGTAGGCCCGAGCTGATCACGCTCGCGGATCGTGTCAGCCACGCGCAGCCGATGACGGCGGGCGAGCAGGACCGGGAGCTCCTGCCGGAGCACCTCGCCGTGCAGCGGATGTGCGAGGCGCACAACGTCACCCTCGACCGCGACGAGCCCGCGCGACTCGAGCTCAACCAGCGCGGCATAGTCGGCGAGGCCGGCGACCTCGTCGAGGGTCAACGGCTCACCGATCGCGAGAAGCTCCAGCGCTCTACGTTCCTCGCTGCCGAGGCCCGCCATCCGGCGCGACACGAGCTCGGCGAGCGAAGGGCTGATCGCCGGCCGGCCCGAAAGCCGCCACAGGCCGCGCGTGCACGTGAGGGTGCCGGCGTCGACCGCGGCGGAGACAAGCTCGCGCACGTAGAGCGCGTTGCCCTGGCTCGTCTCGACGATCCAGCGCAGCGCGGCCTGCTCGAGCGGGCCGTCGAGCGCGGCCTCGACCAGCATCGCGACCACCTCGTCGCTCAAGCGTCGCAGCTCCATGCGCCGCGCGCCGGCGTCCTTCCACAGCGACACGATCGCGTCCGGGCACGGCTCGCCCGAGCGCACGGTGGCGATCACGAACGCCGTGGCCGTGTTCGTGAGGTGCAGGACGAGGGCGGCCGACACCGGATCGAGCAGCTGCGCGTCGTCGACGCTGAGGACGATCCGGCGTCCGCCGGCTCGCTCGACGAGCACGTCGGCGCTATGCCGCATGAGCCGCAGCGTGTCGTCGGACCGCGCGTCGTCCGGGATGAGGCTGGCGAACGCGCCGAGCGGCACCGCCGCGGCGCTGCTCGTCGCCTGCACCCAGCCGACCAGCGCCCCGTCCCGCGCGGCGGCCGCGTGCGCTTCGCGAGCGAGGCGTGACTTGCCGACGCCGGCGGCCGCGCTGAGCACGACGCCGCAGCACGCGCCGTCGCCGCGTGCGGACGCGATGTCCCCGAGCTCGAGGTCGCGTCCCGTCAGCGGCCAGACGGCGCTGGCGATCGAACCCGGTGCCGACCCGCCGACCACTCACCAACTGTAATCGCCCCGCACGGCGGCTACAACCGTGCGCACACCACTACGTAGAACCCGCACAAGATGACGTAGCGGCGTACTGAGGACAGGCGGAGCCGCGCACGGGAGGGTGCTCCCCGTGTCCCGCTCACACTCGCCGGAGGTCTCTCGATGAAGCTGCTCCCCGCTCTGGTCGCCGCCGCCGCGCTGGCCGTCGTGACCAGTCACGTGGCGATCTCGACCGCGCTCGCCGCGCCCGCCGACCAGGTCACGTGCCCCGCCACCTTCACGGTTCTGCACGACGAGCACATCGGTCGGCTGGCGCTTCCGGCCGGGCCGTACACGGTCACGCTGCTCGACCGCTCGCCCGTGACCTGCGCGGCCGCGACCCGCCGGCTCGCCGCCTTCCTGCAGGACTTCGACGGCCGGCTGCCGGGCGGCTGGAAGGTGGAACCCGCCACCGCGACGTTCACCCGCGACGGCGACCCGACCTACGGCTTCCGGATCGCCCCCGCCGTCGCGCCGCAGCCGACGCCGACCGGCGGCGCCGTGTTCCCGGCCGGCCGGCGGTGCGCCGGGACGTTCCGCGTCATGCACGACGATCGCATCGGAGCGCTACGGCTTCCCGCCGGGCGCTACCGGGTTACGCTCCGCCCGTCCGGTCGGCCGAGCTGCGCGGCGGCGTCGCGCTACCTCGCGCGCTTCCTCGACGACCCGAGCGGCCGGCTACCGCAGTCGTGGCGCGTGAACGCCTCCACCGGCGGGTTCAGCCGCCCCGGGGGCGCGGGCTTCCGGATCAAGCCGGCGTGACGCTCGTGGATCCGTTCGGCGATCGCCTGCATCCCGGTCCCGGTACGGCGGTCGTCGTGCTTGCCGCCTTCCTGGTCGCGTTCCTGGCGATCCGCACGAGCGCGCGCCTGACCCGTAGCGTCTCGTGGTGGCCCGGCAGCGTGAAGTCCGACGGCATGCCGATCCACCACCTCGTCTGGGGCATCTGCCTGATGATGCTGTGCGGGTTCCTGGCCTTTGCGGCGCCGCTGCAGGCGCCGTGGTGGCACCTCGTGGCGATCGGCTTCGGCGTCGGCGCGGGCTTCACGCTCGACGAGTTCGCGCTTGGGTCCGCCTCGAGGACGCCTACTGGCGCGCCGAGGGCCGTTCGTCGTTCGACGCGGTGGTGTGCTCGTGCGCGTTCGCGGCGCTGGTGGTGATCGGGCTGCGGCCGTTCCGCCTCGACGACCCGGGTTCCGTGCTGGGAACCGAGCTCGTCGTGGCCGTCGTGCTGGGACTCGCGGCCGTGGCGTTCGCGAAGGGCCGGATCGTGCTCGGCGTGATCGGCCTGTTCATCCCGCTGGTCGCGCTCTTCGCTGCCGTCCGGCTGGGCCGCCCGCGCTCGCCGTGGGCGCGCCGGCGCTACGGCGGCGACGAACTCGCGCGGTCGCAGTGGCGCTTCGCGCCCACGCGCCCGCTCGCACGCAGCTACCGCCGCATCGGCGACCTCGTCGCCGGGCCCCCTTCTCCGTAACCCCCAGAACCAAGAGCACAACCGTGACCGCTCGCGTCGCGAGCCCGAAGCTCGTCATACTGGCGATGATCTGTGCGGTGGCGATGATGTTCATCGACCAGACGATCGTCAGCCTCGCCATCCCGAACCTCCAGACGGAGCAGTCGCTGTCCGCGACGGCGACCCAGTGGATCGTCAACGGGTATCCCTCTCGCTCGCCGCGCTGGCCGCCATCGCGGTGGTCTCCGCCTCCGCGAACCGGTAGCGTCGCCCTCATGATGCGCGCCGGCCTCGCCGTCGTCGTCATCTTGGCGGCGTTCCCGAGCGCGGCTGCTGCCGCGCCCGACACGCGAGTCACCTTCTACTTCGGGCTCGAGCGCCCGGAGGCGGCTGCCCGCGCCGCGTTCTTCGCTGCCAGCACGTCCCGGCAGTTCGCGACAGTCCGCGAGATCTCACACCGCTACGGCGCAAGCGACCGTACGAAAGCGCGCTTCAGACACGCCGTCCACCGCCGCCGCTTCTCCGTGCGGATCGACCGGTCCGGTGTCTTCGCGCGCGTCACCGGCACGGTGCGGCTCTTTGAGGACGTGTTCGGACGCCGAATCCAAGAGGAGTTCGACAACGACGTGCAGGCCGACGGCTACTTCGCCCGTCATCGGCTTCGGCTCCCGCGTGACATACGCCCGCTGGTCCGCGACGTCGTCCCCTCCTACGCCCGGTCGAGAGCTGTCGCGCAGACCGCGCAGAAGGGTCCAGGCAACGAAGGCAGGTGGCGCGGCGGCTGCAAGAAGGCGAAGGCCACCGGCGGCTACAGCTTCGCCCAGGTGCGGCACGCCTACGGGATCGACTCGGTCGGCGCCGGCGCTGGCGCCTCTGTGGCGATCATGAACGTCGGCGAGGGCATGACGGCCGGCGATCGGCGCACGTACGCGCAGTGCTTCGGCCTGCGGCGCATCCGCGCGCGCACGCTCCTCACCGACGGCCAGGCCCAGCCGTTCGGCCGCGGCACCTTCGAGCCGCAGGAGGACCTCGCGCTGGTGCGCGGCATGGCTCCGCGGCTGCGGTCGGTGACGTTCACCCAGACCTGGGAGACGCCCGAGATGTGGTTCCTCGGCCCGGCCCAAGTGCTCGCCGCGCCGCGCCTCCCCGCGTCGCTCTCGATCTCCTATGGCGAGTGCGAAAAGAGCGTCCGGGGCCCGGATGCCGGAGCGCCATCACGGGCCGGCGCACGGCTGATGGACGCGGTGCTGGTGCGGCTTGGGCTCGCAGGCGTGAGCACGTTCGCCGCCGCCGGCGACTTCGGCTCGACCTGCGATGGGCAGCCGTTCGCCGGCGTCACGTGGCCTGGCTCGTCGCCGTTTCTGACGTCGGTCGGCGGCACCCGGCTGGTGCTCGACAAGCAGAACCGGCGCGTCCGCGAGGTCGTCTGGAACGACCTGCCGTGGACGCCCGCCGACAGCGGCGGCGGCGCGGGCGGAGGCGGCTACGCCGCGTACTCGCCCCGGCCGCCGTACCAGCACGGCGGGAGCCGACGTGCGGTGCCGGACGTGTCCGCCCACGCATCGATGTTCCCGGCCTGGCCGGTGAACCTCGGCAAGTTCTGGGTCCCGGACGGCGGGACGAGCGCCTCGACGCCGCTGCTCGCGAGCGCGTTCGCGGTGTTGAGCGCGCGGCTGGGGACGCGACTCGGTCCGGTCAACGGCACGCTGTACGCGCTCGCCGACCGGGCCGTCTATGACGTCCGGTCCGGCAACAACGGCTACGACCGCCGCGTGCCGGCACGCCGTGCGGGGCGGGGCTACGACCTCGCGAGCGGGCTCGGCGTGCCGCGCATGCGCGAGCTCGCGGCCGCGCTGCGGTGAAACACCGCGAGCCCGACGAGCAGCCACACGAAGAGCCGTAGCCGGGTCGCGAGCCCGAGCGTCGCCATCAGCGTGTTCGTCACCGGCGTGCGCGTGCGCGGGTCCACGCGCGCGAACGCCCCGGGCAGCAGGCCGTGCCCGCCGCGTTGGCGATCAGGTACTCGGTCATCCCGTTCGGCGCCTCAGGGTCGTGCTGCATGAGCTCCAGCGACCAGCCGGGGTTGTCGCCGAAGCACGGCGTGAGCCGCAGGAACCCGAGCGGGCGTTCGTCGGCGGTGAACGCGACCGCAGGAGGCAGGGTACGGCTCGATGCCGCGATTGCGCAGGTCCTCGAGCTTCGCCAGGCGCCGCGCGCGCTCGGTGGCGACCACGTCCTCGTGATCAATTCGGGTGGTCGTATCCATGGCGGCCAGGCTCCCGTTTCGTGAGGGCCGGGTCGTCGCAATCGACTACTGCATCTGGTTGTGCGCAATACATAGCTCGCGCGCGAGGCGGACGGGTTGCTCAAGCGGGAGCATGTGCCCCACGCCTTCGACGAGCGAGAACCGCGCGCCGGGAATCACGGCCGCCGCCGCTTTGAGGCCTCTTGGCTCGCCCACCGTGTCGCGTTCCGCCGCCACGATCTGGGTCTTCACGCCGGCGGCGGCGAGGGCCGACACGCCGTCGAACGCGGCGATCAACCTGAACGCCTGCGCAAGGGTCTCCGGCCGCACGGCCTCCATCCTTTCCCTCGCGTACTGCACGGCGGCACTCTCGCGCTCGATCTCCTTGGGCGTGAACCACCGCTGGATCGCCGCCTCCCTGATGGCCTCCATCCCGCCGCTCGCAATGGCGTCGGCCGCCGCCGCAAACGGCGGATACGGCTCCAGCCGGCAGCACACGATGGCGACCGAGCTTGTGCGCTCCGGATACCGCACGGCGAAGTTCGCCACAACCTGCGCGCCAAACGAGTGGCCGATGACGTGTGCGCGACCAAGGTGGTGCGCGTCCAGCACGCGCACCAGATCGTCGGCCAGCTGGTCATAGCTGTCCGGCAGTTCCTCTTTCGCCGCCGCCCCATGACCGGGAAGGTCGTACGTGACCGCACGGACTTGTGGCAGCTCACGGATCAACGGGTCCCAGGCGTGTCGGTCGAGCGGCGTGCCGTGAATGAAGACTGCATCGAGCATGCGGAAAGGATCGGCGCGCAGCGGGGCCGCCGGATCGGTAGCCGCTTACGTAACCGCGGCGCTGAGGGATTTGCGTAGTCGCGTACTGACGACCGGGCGTCGGAACGGACGGAAGCTACCACCACATCAATCCTCCCCAAGGAGCACCACACATGCACCGTCCGTCCCTCACCGCCCGCCGCGCCGCGGCGCTGGTGGCCCTCCCGCTGGCCGCTGCGGCGATCGCGGCTCCCGCCGCCGACGCCGCGCCGGCCCGCAGCGACCTCTACGTGGCGACCACCACCCAGGGCAAGGTCACCCCGCTCGCCCACGGCGCCTACCGGATCAAGTTCAGCGACCCGGCGAAGTCCATCTCGGCCTTTACCGACCGCCCCGAGCGCCACACCTCAACCGAGTCTCTGAGGTCGTTCGTCTCTGGCTGGAAGAACAACGGCTTCGCGGCCGACCACCCGAACGCCGCCCTCGTCGTCGACGGCGCCCCGGCCGGCCACGACACGTACACGTATGAGATTTCCAAGCCGCGTATCACCCGCTCCGGTGCTCTCGTGCTGCGTGCCAAGCGCCTGGGTGCCCGCGCACCGCGCCACTTCGGCCGCGCAAGCCTGTTCATCGACGACTCCGGAGTCCAGACCCCGATCACGATCTCCGCCACGGTCGGCCCGGGCCAGAGCGCGCTCCTGGAGTTCGACGACCCCATCGACATCGAGCCCACGGACGCGTTCACGCCGGAGTTCACGGCCACAAACGGTGCGTTCGCCGAGCTCACCGACGAAGGCCTGGTCATGTCCAACGGCCACAGCGGCCAGTCCTCGAACGTCGCGCTCGCCATCGACGCCGATCACGTCGGCACCGGCCCGATCACCGGCACCGCCAACCTGCTCGGCGCCGCGACCGCGTCCATCACGGTCCCCGGTCACGCGCCGGTGACGATCGCCAACGGGCCCTTCAGCGTCCCTGTGAGCTGAAAGCCCATCGTTAGTGGCCGCGTTCCCACCCCGGGAGCGCGGCCACGTGCATAGGCCGCTCACACGGCGCACGCGTGTGGCGATAGGGTCAGCGGTCTTGACCGACGGCGGCGAGTACGGACACTAGCCAGGACTCCGCGAGGAGTTCATCACGGTGGGACTCGAGCAGGCGCTGGAAGGCCTTGCCGATCGTGTCCAGGCGAGGTCACTCGAACTTGCCGAAGCCCACGCGCTGATGCTGCGCCACGGGGCGCGCCTGCTCGGCGAGGCGCTCGGGAGCCAGAGCGCGGGACCCGATGCAGCGACGACACAGGCCGCATTCGTCAATCGCCTCGCCGACTTCCTTGGCGGCGATCGTGCTGATCGACTTGGTGTCTCGCCGCCGAGATTGCTGACCGGCTGCTCCGCCCACGGCCGGACTCGGAAGGGCGGCGCTTCTTGAGCGACCGCAGATTCCGTTGGCGGGCAATGAGCTTCTGGTTAACGACGGGAAGCAACGCTCTCTGGCATCCCAGCGCCGGAGCGAGCTCCAGAGCGCCACCGAACTCGACCTCATCTGCGCCTTCGCGATCTGGAGCGGCGTGGTCAACGGCAGTGGCCGCGTACGAGACAGCCCTCATGCACCATGCGGACAGCGACCGGCGGTTCGAGGAAGCTCGCACGCGCCTCGTCTATGGCGAGCACCTGCGACGGATGAAGCGCCGCTCGGATGCGCGCACGCAGCTCCGTGCCGCCATCGACATCTTCGAGCGGCTCGGCGCGGCGCCCTGGGAAGAACGCGCGCGAACCGAGTTCCGCGCGACCGGCGAGACGGCCCGCAAGCGCGACCCGAGCACGCTCGACCAGCTGACCCCGCAGGAGATGCAGATCGTGCGGCACGTGGCCGAAGGAACCACGAACAAGGCGGTCGCGGCTCAGCTCTTCATCAGCCCGCGCACCGTCGCGTACCACCTCCGCAACGTGTTCGTGAAACTCGGGATCTCGTCGCGTGCCGAGCTCATCCGCCTGCCCGACGTCGAAGAGGTCCTTGGCGGTATGACCTAGCGCCGCACGCGGGCTACGTAGTACACCCGCGCTAGAAGCCGTAGTCGGCTACGGCTGACGCGCAGGGCCCCGTGGCGGAGGCTTGCGGTCGTCTCGAACACCTCCCACCACCACAAGGAGCTCTCCACCAATGACCGTTTCCAAGAAGGCCGTTGCCGCCGCTCTCGCCGCCGCGATCGGCGCCGGCGCTGTTGTGCCCGCCGCCCAGGCCGCGACGACGACCACGACGACGACCCGCACGTCCGTCTACCACATCCGCGTCAACGACGGGATCCTCGCCGGCGGCGGCAACGTCGTCCGCGCGAAGGTCGTCGTCAAGAACCCGGACCGGACCGTGCGCAGCTGGTACAGCCGCGCGACGATCCAGAAGGTCGTCCGCAAGGGCGTCAACAACCAGATCCAGAAGACCTACCGGAGCCAGGGCTACCGCTGCGTGCCGGTGCTGGACGGCAGCATGAACGCGTCGACCGCGCACTTCACGTGCAAGCTGCGCGGCGCCGACGTGCCGACCACTGTCACGGTCACCTACACCGCCGCGTTCATGCAGAACGTCGGCTGATCGCGGCCGACACCCTGCGGCGCGAGAGAGGCGGCCCACCGGGCCGCCTCTCTTCCGCACTCAGCGCCAGAAGCGTCGATTTGCAGGCACTTCTCATGCCGGAGGAGGGACTCGAACCCCTGACAAGGACGGATCTGGACCAGCGCCGGCGAGGCGGTCCACTGCTACGAGCCCGATGGCACGCTCCTGGGCATGATCCTTGTCCCCGAGATCGTGTCGAACGTCGTCTTCGGCGGCCCGAAGCGCAACCGCCTTCTCATCGCGACGACGTCGCTGTACTCGATGCTGCTCACCGTCAATGGGGCGGTCACTCCGAGCACTCGATGATGCCGCCGAACCACTCGAGCTTCCCGAGGTAACCGCTGAGCCTCAGGTACTCGATCTTGCCTGAGTCCTTGCAGTAGTCGGGCTTGGTGGCCACCAGGCGCATTCGCTTTCCGTTCTGCGGACAGTTGTCGCCAGGCCGGCAGTAGTCCAGACGCAGCTTCCCGAGGCCGATCGCCTTCCTGCCGCCGAAGCGCTTCCATTTGATGCCGGTCACGCGCTGTCCGGGACCGACGCCGGCGCGGGTGTCGTGAATGGTCTTCGGCCGTCGCTTCCACTTGGCGCCGAAGATGTAGCTCTCGTAGTAGATGCGGATTGTCGCCTGCACGCGCCGCGTGTACTCGGCTCGAAAGTCGTAGGACGCGGTCCAGCTCACGGTGTCCGCCGGTTGGCCGGTCACAGCGGGGTCGCAGATCGACGGTCCGTCGGCGAGCACCGTGATCGTGACCACCGTGCCGGCCACGATCGCCGCGGTCACGCGCGTACCGTCGAAGTCGTCGCGCTCGCCGACCTTGGGGCTGGAAACGGTGATGCCCTTGGCCCTGGCCGGGAGTGTCTTCGCGATCGACACGGAAGTGCCGCAGCCGGTCCCGGAGAACTCCTCCGTGCTGCCGGCGAAGAACTTGAACGGAATCGAGTTCTTCGCCGTCAGCTTCGCCGCGGCCGCCGCTCCAGTAACGAGAAGCAGGGCGGCAGCGACCAGAAGGATCAGCGGCGTCCTAGTCACGAGCCGACAGGACACGCGTGAGGCGCGCCGCTCCGATCGGTTGCTCGGAGTAGGCAGTTTGCAGCGTCGCGGTCCGGCGGCGCAGTGCATCACCGGTTCGCCGGAGTTCGGTCGCCGCGCAGGGGACTGCTCGGGGGACTGAAATGTCAGCGAGGCATTCACGACACCACGGCACACGGCCGAATCCGGAGGCACAGAGCCCGGACACGCGGAATGTATTCCGCGTGTCCCTCTTGCGCAGAAAGCGCTGATTTGCAGGCGCTTCTCATGCCGGAGGAGGGACTCGAACCCCCGACACGCGGATTATGATTCCGCGGCTCCTTGGCTCTACAGAGCCGTTTGCGGGGGCTGGGGGACATAAAAGGGGACGGATTCGCGCGGGCGCATTCGGCGTGCTAGACGCGCCAGGCCCTCAACCTGGTCACTCGACTGTCATATCCGTCCGAATCGTGCCAGATCGTCCGTGTCGTCCCGTTTCGCGGACGATACGGACGCATCGGACGATCTGGATGTTGCCACGCGTGTTGCCACGGAGCCGCCGGCAGCCCGGAGTGCCCGCATAGGAAAGCCGTCCGGACGCTGGGCCTCGAGCGCATCGGCGTCCTCGGCGAGAAGGTCGAGCTCATCGAAGGCCGGATCGTCTTCGGGCGATACCCGTTCGCGTACTCTGCGGAGGCGGTCGCCGCCGCACACGCGGCTGGGATTGAACTCGCGGACTCGGTCGTGCCCGACGATACGGAGGAGGCGCGCCGGCGGAACTCGTCCTCGGCGCTGTCGAGAGCGGCGGCAGCGATGCTCACCATGGAGCGCTGGCGCGTGCTGGAGGAAGTCGTTCTCATCCTCACGCAGGACGGCGGCGCGAGCTTAGCCCTGGCCGCCTCCTGGTGCGGGTCAGTCGATGATCGTTTGGATGGTCTCAGCCCGGCGGGGTGGCTTGAGGCAGGTCGTGATCTGCAGCCATTACTGCGGCTCGCGCGTTACGCCGCCACCCGGCTGGCTCAGTGACGAGCGATGCTGAAGGACAGTCGTGCCGCCCCAGGACCGCCTCGGGCCTCGGGTTCCGTGCCAGCAGCAGTTCCCGACGGAGTTGGCGGAGAACTACTGGCCCACGTTCCCGACCCGCGCCCCTGTGACGGGAGCATCCTTGCCCACCGAATCGACGCGGACTTCGCCCTCGATGGTGCCCCCCATCACGTCGCCGGCCTCGACCCCCGTAGCCGCCGAGTGCAACTCCCTGACGTCGACCGAGCCGCGGACGACCGGCTGACCGCTCGGTTCTCGATTTTCGCCGACGAACGTGATGCGCTGGCCGACCGCGGACTCGAGGGCCCGCCTTAGTGCATCGGCCCTTCGAAGCAGGATCTCGTCGCTGGGATCGACGGACTTCACTCCGTCGACGAAGTCGAAAAGCTCCTTCCGCAGCTCATTCATCGACTCCGTGACTCGATCGACTTCCTCGTCGTCGATCGTCAGCAGCGCGATCGGATTGTCGAGTAGATCACTGGACTTGGCTTCCAGCGTCGAAGGCGGCGGCTCTTCGTTAGCGTCGATGGCCTCGCGGCGCTCGCGGCGACGTTTGAGGATCTCGCCAGCCTGCCCATAGAGGAACTTAATCCCCTCGGTCAGTGCTGCGGCGCCGAGCACTGCAAGACTGATCGGTTCCACGGCCACCCCGTTTCGCTTCGGTGCTTCGCAGCCTAAGCGGGGCCGGGTCCGCCTGCAACCCAAGCCGAGCGGCGAGCGGGATCCCACCACGAGTCCGCCTCGAGCAGGGTGTCCCATACTCGTCCGAGCGTCGCGCCGCCATCGTGAGCGGCCAGCAGCGGTGTCATCGCCTCGATCGCGGCGAAGATTGCGTCACGGCCATTAAGTCCCCCGAGGTGAACGGCGTCGAATGCGAGCGATTGTGCCGGCTCCCAGATTTGCGCGCCGACCAAGATCTCCAGAAGTCGATTCGCCATCGCCGAGCGCTGTGAACGTGTGGGAAGCTGGTTGAGCGTGGCGAGCGCCTCGGTTACCAAGCCCGCCGGCTCGCGAGCCGGAAGCGCAAGCGAGGCGCGCAGAGCGTCGGAGATCGCGTCTGGCCGCTCGGCGATCGGCAGTGCAAGTGCATGCTCCCAAGCGCGCGCGGCGACCCCGGGCGCGCGCGCGTCGCTTTGCTGGGCAAGCACCTCCGCGACAGCGGCGTAGCCCCGTGCGCGTTGCCAGTCGTCGAGTTGGTCGGCTCGGCTCAGCGCCTCGTCGATGCGCCCAGCCTCTGCATCGTCCCGAACCATCTCGAAGTAGTAGATCATCGGACCGGAGAGGTTCTGGTTAAGGTGCCGCACTACTTCCTCAGCCTCGCGCAACTCGGCGGTCGCCTGCGCGGCCGCGGGGGATCCCACCCGCTCGAGCATCGCCGCAGCGTGGCTGAGAGCACGCGCACGAGCTTCTTGATCGATGACGTCGACGGCGGCTCGGTGCGCGGCCTGGGCAAGCCGCCGTGCCTCGTCGTGTCGGCCGTGCTGCTCGAGGGCAGCGGCCGCGGCGACCATCGCCCGCACGTGGATGTCATCCTCGACGATCGCCTCGCACTGGGCGATCGATCTATCCGCGAGCTCCGTGGCGCGTGCGAGATCGCCAGCGTCGGCCGCTTGCAACGCTAGTGCCGCCATAACGGCGGCCCGCGTCACTGGTTCCGGGATGCGCTGAGCCATCTCCAGTGCAGGTCCTCGTTTGCCGGTCTCGGAGAGGCGCAAGGCGATCGAGGCGAACGCCGAGGCGCGATCTGCGTTCCTCAAGATCGCGTCTCCAGCCTCGACGGCACCGTCTACCTCACCATGCGTGACGAACTCACGCGCGAGACTCACCAGGACCCGATCCCTGCCAATGGCGAAGGGGATATCGCCCGCAACCTCGAGGGCCCTACCCCGCAGCCCTGCGGCTTCAAGTGCGTCCGCCGCCCTCTCAAGCGCGTGCGCACGCGCCTTTGCATCATGGTCGATTTGCCGTGCGATCTCCAAGGCGTTCTCGGCTAACGAACGGGCCTCGTCCTGCCTCGCGCATGTCGCGAGCGTCTGTGCGATAACGGTCAACCCGTCCACGATCGCCGGTGCATAGCCATCGCGCAGGACGTCGATGGCGAGGTTGAACGCGGTGGTCGCCTCCTCGACGGCGTCCTGTGCCTGGAGCGACGCGGCGACGGTGGCGAATCGCGCGGCGTCAGGCGCGCGCGAGCTGTCGACCTGCGCACGCAAGATTTCCACCGCCTTCGCGGGGCACTTGGCCTCGGCGTACAGGTGCGCCGCCTGCAGCTGAGCGGAGCGAACGTCGTAGTCCGGCGCGTCCCGCTTGGCGCTCGCCTCCTCAAACCGACGAGCAGACGTACGCGCCGCCTCGACGTCGCCGATCGCCGCGAGCAGGCGACAGAGCGTCCACTCCAGCGCGGTGGAACCCGGGTTCAACTCAACTGCATGACGGACGAAATCCGCGAGCTGCTCGAGTCCCCGCGCGGAGAGCACCCCGTGAAGCATCATGACCAGCTCGACGAAGAACTCGCTCTGCAGTGACTCGGTGACAATGTAAACAGCCACGTCCTCGCGTCCCGCTAGGGCCAGGGACTGAAGAGTGACTTCGAGGCTCTGTAACGCGAGAGGCCAATCACCTATAGAGCCCAAATGCGTGATTTCGCGGCTCGCACGTATGGCGAGCGAAGGTGCTATGGCCGCCTCGGCGGCCCGGCGGGCGAGCGCATCCTGATCTGCGCGCGCGGCCGCCGCCGCAACAAAGGCGAATCCGGATGCCGCGGTCTGAGGGTTCCGCTCGATGCTGAGCACGTCAATTGCGCGCTCGAGGAGTTCGGCTGACCGTCCGGGGTCCGGGACGTGCAACGCGATCTCGACGAGAGCTTCCACACGGACGATCGCGGCGTCGGTCAACGAGGCGTAGGCCAGCGCCCGTCGCACATGACCCGTCGCCGCGAGCGTCGCTAGCGCGCGTGGCGGGACGTGGCGATGGATTCCGCGAAGCGTTGCGAGCAGAGCGCCCTGGCGGATAAGGATCGGCAGCCGCGACGCAACTCGTCCCTTCTCCGCAACCTGCATCGCGTATGTAACGCTCCTCACAAAGAGCTCGCGAGACCCGTGCCGGGCCTCGATCGCCCGCAGCATCGGCTCACAGATCAGCGCGTCGAGACGCTCCGCCGCGTTCCGCTCGTCGCTGGCCTCGCGCACATGTGCAGCCAGATGCTCCAAGGCGTAGTCGTCTATGGAGTCCCAATCCGCCTCGCGCCAGGTGCCTGCATCGCCCCTGTACGCCTCGACGACGCGAGCGTTGTGCACTGCAGGATCACACCAGTACTCCTCCGCCCGCCGCTGGTCGCGAAGGAAGTCGGCGAACGACTGGTGGTACAGCGCCCATGCCGTCCTCGTGCCGTGATGACTGGCGTCGAGGAACTGCTCTGCGTCGCGTGCGATCAGGCCGATGTCCTGTTCGGCCACGCCGACCATCGGTCCGAGCTGGGCCGCTGTCAGCGACTCGTTTGCGATCGCGAGCACGCCCAAGAACGGCCGGATCCGCTTCGGCCATGCGTCGGGGCGGCCCTCGAGCATGCGCTCGAGGTCGGCGATGTAGAGCTGGTCAAGTCCGGGCGGGAGCGCGTCCACCGAGTCCTCGTCGATGGCTTCCCGGCGGCGCTCGAGCATGGTCGCGAGGTGGCGCAGGTACTGGAAGTTGCCGGCGCTCTTGTGACTCACCAGATCGATGAACCGACGAGGGTCGATGTCAGCGGCGATCCGTTCGGCGATCGTGGCGTTACCGAGCAGATGCTCCTCGACAAATGCGCGCACATCCGCGTCAGCGTTTGCTGCCTCTTCGGGCGCGGAAAGCGAGCGCTGCCAACAACCGGGCGGGAGGCTGCGAAGGACCCGGCGATCCGGCCGGGTCGTGACGATGAACCGGACCGCATCCGGCAGCGCATCCATCCCAGCCAGGAGAGACACAATCGACTTCGGACCGCTGTAAGCAAGGGCCTCGTCGAGCGCGTCAACGAGGATCACGATGCGGGTCTCCGGCTCAGCCGCCGCCAGCGCGCGCAGCGGCTCCGCCACCAGGCGACGGAATGCTTCCTCGGCCGGCATCAGCTCGCTGATGTGAAGGTGCTCGACATAGACGCCAACGACCGTTGCGGCCGCTGTGCCGGCGCTCGCGCGTCCTTCAATGCGGATGTGGCCGCCAGCGCTATCCGCATCGAGAAGTGCCCGGCAATAGGGCGCGAAGTGTTGAAGTTGCAACGCGAGCGAGCGCACGAAGCCGTACGGACTTATCCAGTCCGTACCCCGCCTCACAAAGAACGCTGCGCTGAGAAATCCGTGCTCGAGATCGCACGCCCGACGTCGGGTGTCACGCGAGAGCTCCCAGAGCCGTCCTGCCACTGCCGTCTTTCCTGAGCCAGGCTCTCCCAACAGCGCGAAGCACCTTGGTGCCAGCGGATCGTCGAGCCAGGACTCCACGGCATCCAGCACCCAGCGACGTCCGACGAAGCCAGCGGTTCGCCGGGCGACAAAAGCGTCGGACTCTCCGGGCACACCCGAGGTCATCGCCGCCACCGTATCCGTATGGCGGTGGCAGCGGCAATCACTGCTCGACGCGCATCCAGCCCTGCGCCACCGCAGAGAGATCCGCGAGCGTCTGCGCGACACACGCAACGCCTACGAGGAGAGTCAGCGACTGCAGGCGGCACTCGCCTGTCACGGCCGCCAGACGGATCGCTCGCGTTCTCTGCAAGCTGCTGGTAGATCAGGCCTGGGCTGCTAGTAGCCCGTGATCTGGCGTGTTGTCGACGAGCTCCAGCTGCGGCCCGCCTGAGCGGAAGTCCGGCTTGAGGCCGTTCCGCCCCAGGCTCGGGCCAGTCCGGCCCGATCCCACGCCTTCGTCGCGCGTTCGGCGAGCTTGCTCGACATGACCGAGCGCTCGATCACTTGTCCTTCGCTCGGACGGCCCTGGCGCAGCCAAGCGCGGCGCAGGACGTCGCGGAGCGGCTCCGCGATCGGTGGGCGCCGCTCTCTTCCGGCTTCGCTCTTCGATCGCGTCACGAGCAGCCGGCTCGCGATCCGCCGCCCGTCAAGCACCTCAGGCCACTCGAGACGGTGGATCTCAGAGCGACGGAGCCCGGCGTAGAGGGCGATCGCGTAGGGCACCGCGTCCTCGGGCTCGAGCGCGGTGAGCAGCTTCTCTGCCTCGGGAGCAAACGCGACCCGGAGCCGCGGCGTCTCGTTGCTGGGCGGCAGCTCCACCAGTCGCAAGGGATTGCGCGATGCGTAGCGACGCGTCGGCGTTATGGCCCAGGCATACATCGCCGAAGCGACGGCGACCAGCGTGGAGATTCGGGACCGCGAGAGCCCTTCGCGACTGAGCCGGTCGCACCACATCTGCCATTCGAGCTCGCTGATTTCCTCGGCTGGCATTGAGCCGAACTCCGGACGCAGGAAGTTCCGGTACGCGCGGGCGTAGTCTGCGACGGTCGTCTCGCTGTAGGGCCTGCTCCGGCCCTTTCGGCGCCCGATCGTCCCGGCTTCGACCCCGGCGAGCCATTCGTCTCCGATGGTCTCGAGCATCCGCCCAGCCGCCGCCTGCTCTTTGAGCCGCGCAGCGCCGGTGCGAGCCGCGGCGAGCCAGGACAGCACCTCGCTGCGATCTTTGGCGACCGGCTTCTGCCACTCCATCCTCTGGTCGACCGGATTCCAGCGGCGCCCGCGCCACGACGGGTCGCATCGGCAGCGCTCCGCCTCATTCTCGGAAGCGGGGCACCGCTTCTGATGCGCGACGTACACGTCGGTGGTTTTCGTCTTACGCCAGTTCGCCATCCTCCGTCTAGGGCGGCCGCGGCAGGACTCGCCCCGGGGGACTGGCGGGGGGACTG
This sequence comes from uncultured Solirubrobacteraceae bacterium, assembly GCA_963806395.1. Taxonomy (GTDB): domain Bacteria; phylum Actinomycetota; class Thermoleophilia; order Solirubrobacterales; family Solirubrobacteraceae; genus DASSUW01. The sequence continues at coordinate 180,805 of CAWDYI010000008.1, forward strand.
TTTTGTCAGCCGCTGGGGCGTTCGTAGGGGTTCGCTGGGGTTAGGCGCCCAAGAGCGGATCCGCGCGGATTTGGCGCTGTGCTGTGGATTCGGCCGTGTACGGTGATGCCGGAGGAGGGACTCGAACCCCCGACACGCGGATTATGATTCCGCTGCTCTAACCGACTGAGCTACTCCGGCGGGGCCGGCGGATTCTAGCTTCGTCGATCGGTCGGGAATAAACGCGGTGCTGGTGCGTCTTGGGATGCAACGCAGTTCTCTCACCGCCGCCAAGGAGCCCCGCAGATGTTTTCCGCCACCGCCTACGTGATCCGAGATGTCCGTGTCGACGACGTGCCCGAGCTGGTGCGGCTCGGCTGGACGACGTCGGACGAGTGGCCGAGCGGCCACATCCTCGTCGGTGAGATCAACGGCGTCGTCGCCGCCGGGCTCGCGATCGACGAGAACCGTTCCGTGCACGCCGACGTCGCCCGTGCGCCCTACCTCCTCGCGCACATGCGCGCCCGCGCGGCCGGGATCCAGGCGTTCAAGCGGACGCCGGACGTCGCCGAGCGGATCCGTGAGCGGATGGCGCCGGGCGTCGCCGTCGGCGCATAAAAGCCGCACTCCTGCCCCCACACCCCCAAGGGGCGGCCAGACAGCGCGGCGGGAGGTGGTAGGACTCCCGCCGCGTGCTGCTCGCCGTTCCGAACATCTCCGAGGGTCGTGACCAGCCGGCCCTTGACGCCATCGGCGCCGCTTTCGGCCCCGGGCTCATCCACGCGTCGTCGGACCCTGACCACCATCGCTCGGTGTTCACGGTCCAGGGTGAGCCTGGGGCGCTGGCAGAGACCGTGCTGAACGGAGCCAGGGTGGCGATCGGACGGATCGACCTGGCCCACCACGAGGGCGCCCACCCACGCGTCGGCGCGATCGACGTGGCGCCGATCGTGTACCACGACCTCGCCGACCGCGGGGCGGCCGTCGCGGAAGCGCTCGTGCTCGCGGACCGGCTCGCCGCCGAGCTCGACCTGCCGGTGTTCCTCTACGGCGCGCTCGCGGGCGGGCGCACGCGCGCGGAGGTGCGGCGCGGCGGTCCGGAGGAGCTCCAGCGACGGATCGACGTCGGCGAGCTCGAACCCGACGCCGGGCCGCGCAGGCTGCATCCCACGGCCGGAGCCGTGCTCGTCGCCGCCCGCGCGCCGCTGGCGGCCTTCAACGTCGAGCTCGCCGCCCCCGCCACCCTCGACACGGCCCGGAACATCGCCGCCCGCATCCGCGAGGGCGGCAGCGAGGGGATGCCGGGCGTGCGCGCGCTCGGACTCGAGCTCGCGCGAGCGCGCACGATCCAGGTCTCGACCAACGTGGAGGACCTCGATCGCGTCACGCCGGGCGACGTGGTCCGCGCGGTCCAGCGGCACGCCGCGGTCCAGGCCGCCGAGCTCGTCGCGCCCGCTCCGCGCAGCGCGTTCGAATCCTTTCCCGCCGAGATTCCGCTGCACGGCGCGCCTCTGCTGGACTGAACGGTACCCTCAAGAGCCCATGGCCCAGACGAAGCGCAAGCGCCGGAGCAAGCATCGCGGTAACGCCGCCGGGCAGGTCGAGGCACGCGGCCGCACCGGCCGCCGGCCGACCGAGGAGGAGCAGAAGAAGGCCTCGCGCGAGACTGCGGCCGAGCGACGCCGCAACAAGCCGCCCAGCTGGAACAGCGCGTTCCTGAAGGCCGCGCTGATGGCCGGCCTGCTGTTCGTCTTCACCCGCCTCGGCCTGCTGGGGAGCGAGGCGACGATCACCCAGTCGATCACGATCTGCCTGTTCGCGGTGCTGCTCTACACGCCGATCGCGTACGTGACCGACCGCTGGGTCTACCAGAGGAACCAGCGCAGGAAGGCGCAGCCCAAGAGCTGATGCACGCCCGCTGCTTCACCGTCGGGCCGCTCCAGGAGAACTGCTGGATCGTCCACGGCGACGGGAGCGAGAAGGCGCTCGTGATCGACCCGGGCGACGAGGAGGAGCGCCTGAGGACCGCGATCGACGACCTCGGCCTCACGGTCGAGGCGATCCTTCTCACGCACACGCACTTCGACCACGTGGGGGCGGTCGCGCCGCTCGCGCGCGCCACGCAGGCGCCGGTCTATTGCCCGGAGCTCGAGGTGGCGGTGCTGCAGGACATCAATTCGTACGTCTTCCCGGGGTACGGGCCGTTCGAGCCGTACGACCCCGAGCAGACGTTGTCGGGCGGCGATCACCTCGCGCTCGCCGGTCTCGAAATCGACGTCATCTTCACTCCCGGCCACAGCCCCGGCCACGTGAGCTTCTCGATCCCCGAGCACGAGGCTCTGCTGTCCGGCGACGTGCTCTTCCAGGGCTCGATCGGCCGCACCGACCTGCCGGGCGGCCACCACCAGACCCTCCTGGACTCGATCGCCAGGCTGCTGAACACGCTCCCCGACGAGACCCGCGTGCTGCCCGGCCACATGGGCACGACGACGCTGGGCCGCGAGCGGGCCACCAATCCGTTCCTGCACGAGCTCGCGTCTTGAGCGACAGGATCCAGGCACCCCGCGGCACGTTCGACGTGCTGGGCGAGGCGGCGCTCGCCCGCAAGTCGCTCGAGGACATGTCGCGCACGATCCTCGAGCGCGCCGGCTACACGCGGATCGAGACGCCGGTGTTCGAATCGACCGCGCTGTTCGCGCGCGGGGTGGGGGAGTCGACCGACGTCGTCCAGAAGGAGATGTACTCGTTCGACGACGGCGGGGGGGACTCGATCACGCTGCGCCCCGAAGGCACCGCGCCGGTCACCCGCGCGTACCTCGAGCACGGCATGCACAAGCTCCCGCAGCCGGTGAAGTTGTGGTACCTCGGCCCGTACTTCCGCCGCGAGCGCCCGCAGCAGGGCCGCTACCGGCAGTTCGCCCAGGTGGGAGCGGAGGCGATCGGCTCCGACGATCCCGGCGTCGACGCGGAGCTGATCCTGCTGCTTGCCGAGATCCTCGAGGCGGTCGGCACGAGCGGGCTGCGACTGCGGCTCTCCAGCCTCGGCACGCCCGACACGCGCGCCGCGTACCGCGAAGAGCTTCAGGCCTACCTGAGGCAGCACGAGGACCGGCTGAGCCAGGACGTGCGCGAGCGGATCGACCTCAACCCGCTGCGCGCGTTCGACGCCGACCACCCGGGCACCCAGGAAGTGATGCGCGGCGCGCCGCTGCTGATCGACCGGCTGAACGCCGACGACGCCGAGCACTTCGCCTCGGTCAGGCAGCTGCTCGACAGCGCCGGGCTCACCTACGAGGTCGACCCGACGCTGGTGCGCGGCCTGGACTACTACACGCGGACGGTGTTCGAGTTCACGTCCGACGCGCTCGGCGCGCAGTCGGGCGTCGGCGGCGGCGGGCGCTATGACGGGCTGATCGAGGAGATCGGCGGGCCGCACACGCCCGGCATGGGCTGGGCCTCGGGCGTGGAGCGGATCCTGCTCGCGTCGCCCGCGCAGCCGACCGCGCAGCCGCCTGTCGACCTGTACGTCGCGTACGCGAAGCCGGAGTACCGCGCCGACGCCTTCCGGCTCGCCGCCGACGCCCGCCGCGCCGGCCACGCCGCCCGGCTCGAGCTCGGCGGCCGGAGCCTGAAGGGCCAGCTCAAGCAGGCAGATCGCACCGGCGCCCGGTACGTTGCGATCCTCGGCGACGAGGGTACGGCGCTGAAGGACATGGAGACGGGTGAGCAGCGCGAGGTGGAGACGAGCACCGTGATGCACCACATCGGCCGGGGCGCACTGTGAGACCGCCGCGCCCCAATTCCTATCGCGACGCGTGGGCGGGCGAGCTGGATGCCGCGCGCGTGGGCGAGCAGGTGCGCGTGGCCGGCTGGGTTCACCGGCGCCGTGACCACGGCGGGCTCGTGTTCATCGACCTGCGCGACCGCACCGGCATCGTCCAGCTCGTCTTCCATCCGGAGGACTCGCCGGAGGCGCATGCGCTCGCCCAGCGGCTTCGCTCCGAGCACGTGTTGAGCGCGGCGGGCGAGGTCGTCCGGCGCGAGGAGGGCAACGTGAACCCGCGGCTGCCGACCGGCGAGATCGAGCTCTCGGTCGCCGCGGCGGAGACGCTCGCCGAGTCCGAGACGCCGCCGTTCCCGCTCGACGACGACGTCCAGGTCGACGAGGCGCTGCGCCTGCGTCACCGGGTGCTCGACCTCCGGCGCGAGAGCATGCGCGACGCGCTGATGACCCGCCACACGATCGTGCGCGCGATGCGCGACTACCTCAACGCGCACGACTTCCTCGACCTCGAGACGCCGATCCTCACGCGCTCGACGCCCGAGGGCGCGCGCGACTTCCTCGTTCCCGCGCGCTCGGCCCCCGGATCGTTCTACGCGCTCCCGCAATCGCCGCAGCTGTTCAAGCAGCTGCTGATGATGTCCGGCTTCGAGCGCTACTACCAGATCGCTCGCTGCTTCCGCGACGAGGCGTCGCGCGCCGACCGCCAGCCCGAGTTCACCCAGCTCGACCTCGAGATGTCGTTCGTCGAGGAGGACGACGTGATCGAGGTGATCGAGGGGATGCTCGCGCGCGTCTTCGAGGCGACCGGCTTCGAGGCGCCGCCGCCGCCGTGGCCGCGGATGGGCTACGACGACGCGATGTTCCGGTTCGGGTCCGACCGCCCCGACACCCGCTTCGGCCTCGAGATCCACGACCTCGGCGAGGCGGTGCGCAGCTCGGAGTTCAAGGTGTTCTCGGGTGCGCTCGCGTCCGGCGGCGTCGTCCGCGGCCTCAACGCCGGCGCGCGCGAGGTGCCGCGGTCGGAGCTCGACGTGCTGACCGAGGTGGTCAAGCGCTTCGGCGCCGGCGGCCTCGTCTGGGCGTTCGTGCAGGACGACAGGACGTGGCGCTCGCCGATCGCCAAGTTCCTCTCCGACGACGAGCGCGCGGCGATCGAGCGCGAGCTGAGCGCGCAGCCCGGCGACCTGCTGCTGGTCGTCGCCGACAAGCCCGGGACCGCGGCAACGGCGCTCGGCGAGCTGCGGCTCGAGCTCGCGCGCCGGTTCGACCTTTTGACGACCGACCGCCACGAGCTGCTGTGGGTCGTCGACTTCCCGATGTTCGAGTTCAACGAGGAGGAGGGGCGCTGGGACGCCCTCCACCACCCGTTCACGGCCCCGGTCGGCTCGTTCGACGATCCCGGCACGCTGCGCAGCCGCGGCTATGACGTCGTGCTCGACGGCTCGGAGATCGGCGGCGGGTCGATCCGTATCAACACGGTCGGCGTCCAGCAGCAGGTCTTCCGCGCGCTCGGCATCTCCGAGGAGGACGCCGAGGCCCGCTTCGGCTTCCTGCTCGAGGCGCTGCGGTACGGCGCGCCGCCGCACGGCGGGCTCGCGCTCGGCATCGACCGGATCGCGTCGCTGCTCGCGGGGCGCGACTCGATCCGCGACGTGATCGCCTTCCCCAAGACGGCCAGCGGGTCGGACCTGCTGACCGGCGCGCCGAGCGCGGTCGACGACGCCCAGCTCTCAGAGCTCGGCCTCCGCCTCACTGTTCCGAAGCCGAGCTAGGGCTAACACCCCATCGGGCTCAACCTTCACGGCTGAGGTGCCGATATGTTGGCGTGTGAGCCAGATTTCCCCGCCGATCCGAATCCTCGTCGTCCTCGCTATCGCAGTCACGGGCATCTACATGCTCTTCCTGCGGCCGAAGCCCGAGGTAGTGCCGGCGGCAGAGCCGGCCCCCAACACGCAGACCGCCGAGCCCGCCGTGAGCGGCCCCGGCAAAGTCGCGGAAGCAGCCCAGGGCGCCGTTGAGGCCTCGAACGACCAGCTCTCCGCGCAGGAGGGCGTCGACGGCGTCGACGCCGGCGAGTCCGCCGCGGGTACGACCGGGACGGGTTCCGGCACGGGCGCCTCGAGCGACGCCGAGGCCGCTGCCGCGGCTGCCGGCATCGCGGAGGACCTGAAGGGCCTCCCGAAGCCGGTCAGGCGAGCGCTCCGCCAGAACAAGGTGCTCGTGCTCCTGTTCTGGAACGGCAAGTCGGCTGACGACAAGGCCGTGCGCGCTGCGATGAAGAAGGTCGACCGCTGGGACGGCCGCGTGTCGGTCCAGGTGGCGAACATCAAGAAGATTTCGAAGTACGGCCGCATCTCCCGCGGTGTGGACGTCGAGCAGTCGCCGACGATCGTGGTCACCGACCCCTTCCTGAACGCCGAGACGCTGGTCGGCTACGTCGACACGACGACGATCGACCAGACGGTCGTGGATGCCTTCCGCAACACGACCGGGCTGTTCACGAGCGCCTACCTGCGCGACATCCACCGCGTCTGCGTGCGCCAATCGAACCTTGTGGCGAAGGTCCCGGGCTACTACGTCGGCGCCAGCGTGAAGCAGCTCGACGTCAGGATCGCGGGCTTCGACCGCGCCGTGAAGCGCTTCGTGAGCACCTTCAAGGCCGTCAAGGCGCCGAAGCGGTGGCGCGCGTACGACGCCGCGTCGGTCGCCGACCTGGCCACCTTCGCCGCGATCGTGTCGAAGGTCTCCGCTGCGGTGACCCCGAAGTCGAGCGCGGCTTCCGTGGGCGCGGCCGTGCGGACGTACGACGACGTGAGCACGCCGGTCGGCAAGCGCATGAACAAGCGCTTCGCTCGCGAAGGCCTGTTCCGCTGCGGCACGGACTTCTAGCACCCGCCTAGACTCACCGCTCGTGGAGCTTTTCCGCGAGCACCTGGAACACCCCGCCGGGCGCGGCCTGCGCCCGGCCGGCGCGTTCGACGGCACGGCCGGCGGCGCAGTCTGCGGTGACCTGATCCGCATCGGGATCCGCGTCGACGGCGAGCGCGTGGCCGCCGCCGGGTTCGACGCTTCCGGCTGCGGGACGATGACCGCCGCCGGTTCGGCGGCCGTCACGCTCGTGCGGGGCGCGCACGTGCTCGACGCCGCGCGCGTCGGCGCGCACGCGATCGCCGCCGAGCTCGGCGGCCTCTCACCCGGCAAGTTCCACGCCGCCGACCTGGCGGCCGACGCGCTCCATCGCGCGCTCGGCGCCGCCGCCCGCGACGGCGCCGCGGTCGCCCCCGACTCCGGGACGCACGCTGGTGGCGATGAGCGGCGGGGTCGACTCGGCCGTGGCCGCGCTGCTCGCCGGGGACAACGCCGCCGCCGTCACGCTCGAGCTGTGGGCCGATCCGTCGAATGACGCTGAGGGATCGTGCTGCTCGGCGCACGCCGTCCGGATCGCGCGGTCGGTCGCGCACGGGATGGGCCTGCCGCACTTCACGCTCGACCTGCGCGACGAGTTCCGCGCCGGGGTGGTCGACCCGTTCCTGGCCGACCACGCCGCCGGCCTGACGCCGAACCCGTGCGTCGGCTGCAACGGCCATGTGCGGCTCGACGCGATGGTCGAGTTCGCGGACCGCCTCGGCGCCGCGCACCTCGCCACCGGCCACTACGCGCGCAAGACCGCGGACGGGCTGCTGCGCGCGGCCGCCGATCCGGCCAAGGACCAGACCTACATGCTCGCCGCCGTCTCGACGGCCACGCTCGCCCGCCTGCGGTTCCCGCTCGGCGACCTCACCAAGCCGGAGGTGCGCGCGCTCGCGGCCGAAGCCGAGCTGCCGGTCGCGTCAAAGGCCGAGTCGCAGGACCTGTGCTTCCTCGCCGGCACCGGCAAGGCGGCGTTCCTCTCCCGTCACGGCAGCCTCCCGGAGCGGCCCGGCGACGTCGTCGACACCGCCGGCCGCGTGCTCGGCCGGCACCTCGGCCATCACAACTACACGGTCGGCCAGCGCCGCGGGCTCGGGATCGCGGCCGCCGAGCCGCTGTACGTGCTCGCCAAGGAGGCGGACACGAACCGCGTCACCGTCGGCGCGCTGGCGGAGCTGGCGACCCACGCCGTGTCCGTGCGCGGCGCCCGCCTGCACCGGGCCGGCACCGAGGTCGACGCGGTCAAGCTGCGCTACCGCTCGCGCCCGATCGCGTGCCGCGTCGCCGGCGACCCCGCGCCGGGCAAGCACCGCCGGCTCGAGCTCGAGCTGGCCGGCCCCGTCGACGGAGCGGCGCCGGGCCAGACCGCGTGCCTGCTGAAGGGCGACGTGGTCGTGGGGTGGGGGACGATCAGCGCCTGACCGCTGAGAGTCGCGCACTCGGCCATGCTGTGGCCGAGAGCCCATGCCGACGCCCCGCTCCGTCCAGCGCACGTACCTCCTGCTCATCCTGGGCAACACCCTGGCGGCGTCGTTCATCTGGGGGATCAACACGATCTTCCTGCTCGACGCCGGGCTCTCGAACCTGGAGGCGTTCGCAGCGAACGCCTTCTTCACCGTCGGGATGGTGCTGTTCGAGGTGCCGACCGGGATCGTCGCCGACACGGTCGGGCGCCGCGCCTCGTACCTGCTCGGCACGCTGACGCTGACCGCGTCGACGCTGCTCTACGTGCTGCTGTGGCAGATCGAGGCGCCGTTCTGGCAGTGGGCGGTCGTCTCGATCCTGCTCGGGCTCGGCTTCACGTTCTTCTCCGGGGCGGTCGAGGCGTGGCTGGTCGACGCGCTGACCGCGACAGGCTTCACGGGAGCGATGGAGTCGGTCTTCGGGCGCGGCCAGGTCGTCGGCGGCGCGGCGATGCTCACCGGTTCGGTCGCGGGCGGATTCATCGCCCAGCAGACGAGCCTGGGGGTGCCCTTCGTGCTCCGCGGCATCGTCCTGATGCTGATGTTCGTGGTCGCGTTCCGGCTGATGCACGACACCGGATTCACGCCCGCAAAGGGCGGCAGGCCGCTCGCGGAGATGCGGAAGATCGCCTCCGCCTCGATCGAGTTCGGCTGGCGGGTGCCTGCGGTGAAGTGGCTGATGGTCCAGGCGCTGTTCACCGGCGGCGTCGGCATCTACGGGTTCTACGCCCTGCAGCCGTACCTGCTCGAGCTCTACGGGGACCCGGAGGCCTACCAGATCGCCGGCCTGGTGGCGGCGATCGTCGCCGGGGCGCAGATCCTCGGAGGGCTGGCGGCGTCCCGGATCCGCGGGATCTTCCGCCGCCGCACGTCTGCGCTGATCGCGACGGCGGCGCTGTCGACGGTCGCGCTCGGCCTGATCGGCGTCTTCGAGAACTTCTGGGCCGTGATCGGGCTGATCGTCGTCTGGGGGCTGCTGTTCGCAGCCACGATGCCGATCCGCCAGACGTATCTCAACGGCCTGATCCCGTCGCGCCAGCGGGCGACGATCCTCTCCTTCGACTCGCTGATGGGCTCCAGCGGTGGGGTCTGGGCCCAGCCGGTGCTCGGCCGCGCCGCTGACGTGTGGGGCTACGCGCCGTCCTATCTGATGGCGGCGGGGATCTCGACGCTCGCGATCCCGTTCCTCGTCCTGTCGAGACGGCAGAACGCTCCCGCGGACACCGTCGAGGTGATCGAGACACAGGAGGCCCTGCAGGCCACCTGAACGCCGCCGCTTCGTCTACGCCGTGTCGCGGCGCTTCTCGAGCGCGTCGAGGATGAGGTCGAGGCCATACTCGAACGAGGCCGCGAAGTCGTAGCCGACCTTGGCGACGTGCCCGGCGACGACCTCGGCGAGGTAGGGGAACTCCTCCGCGAGCGAGGCGAACTGTCGCTCCTCCGCGAGCTCGGCGAACTCCCGCATCTGCTCCTCCGCGACCGCCGCGCCTTCCTCGGCAGTCTCGAACGGGATGTTCTTCTCCTGGAGGGCGAAGCCGTAGATGTAGGCGTCCTGGACGGAGTAGGCCTGGATGGTCATCTCGATCGAGAAGCCTCCTTCCCGGAGGCAACCGAGCACGGCGTCGTGGAGTCGGATGCTTGCCGGCCCGGGTGTCCGTCGCGACTCCATCAGGCCGACGGCCCAGCGGTGACGGTTGAGCACCTCCCGCGTTGAGATCGCCCGCTTGCGCATCGCGGTCTTCCAGTCGCCGTCCGTCGACGGCAGCTCGATCTCGCTGAAGACGACGTCGACCATCCCGTCGAGCAGCTCCTCCTTGTTCGGCACGTAGTGGTAGAGCGACATCGCGCCTGCGCCGAGTTCGTCGGCCAGCTTGCGCATCGAGACCGACTCGATCCCGTCGCGGAGGGCGAGCCCGACCGCGGCCTGCACCACACGGTCCTTGCTCAGAGGCGCTCGCGGCTGGGTGGCTGGTTCCGGTCTACCCATGGTTCGGTTTACCCCCTTGACGCATCGTACAGCGTACGAGTACGTTCTGATCGTACACCGTACGAACCCTCTGAAGGAGCCGCCATGAACGTCCTCACCCGTTTCGTCCTCGACCACAAGCGACTCGTGCTCGGCTTCTGGCTCGTCGTGACGATCGCCGCCTTTGCCGCGCTCCAGCCGGCGGGCAATGCTCTCTCGCAGCAGTTCAGCCTGCCGGGCCGCGAGAGCTTCGAGACGAACGAGGAGCTCGCCGCGATCTACGGCAACGGCGGCGACATCGCGCCGATCGTGCCCGTCGTGGACCTCCCGACGGGGAAGACGGTCGACTCGCCCGGCGTCACGAGCGAGCTCGACGCGGCTCTTGCGAGAGTCGAGGCAGCGCTGCCGGAGGCCAGGACGGCCTCGTATGCCTCAACCCGCGACCGCGCGTTCGTCTCCGACGACGGTCGCACCACCTTCGCCCTCGTCTACATCCCGGCCAAGGGTGGAGTCAATCCCGGCTGGGTCGAGGCGAAGGCGGCGCAGGCGGCGCTGGCGGGCGTCACGGTCGGCGGCTCGGCGGTCGAGGTGACAGGGCTCGACGCACTGCGCGCCTCCGCCGGCGAGAGCGAGGGCGACGGCACCGGCGTCCTGCTGGGGACGCTGGTGGCAGCGCTGGGCGCGCTCCTGGTCCTCGTCATGGTCTTCCGGTCGTTCATGGCGCTCGTGCCGCTGCTGATGGCCTTCGTCGCGATCCCGACGACCTTCCTGCTGGTCTGGCCGCTGGCGAGCGTCACCGACGTGTCGGTGATCGTCCAGTTCCTCGTCGCGCTGATCGGGCTCGGGATCGCGATCGACTACGCGCTGCTCGTCGTGGTCCGCTGGCGCGAGGAGCGGCAGCGCGCGAACGTGACGAACGACGCGGCGGTGCGAGGCGCGATGCAGCACGCCGGCTCCGCCGTCGTCTTCAGCGGCACCACCGTCGCGATCTCGCTGCTCGCGCTCGTCGCCCTGCCGGTGCCGTTCCTGCGCAGCATCGGCATCGCCGGCCTGCTGATCGCGCTGGTCAGCGTCGCCGTCGCCGTCACGCTCCTGCCGGTCATTCTCGCGACGATCGGGCCGAGGCTCGACTGGCCGCGCAACCGACGCGACGCCCGCGCCAGCCGCGGCTGGTCGGCCTGGGCCCGCCTCGTCGTGCGCCACCGCTGGCCTGCGGCCGTGGCATCGACGGCCGTGCTTGCCGCGCTCGTCATCGCCGCCTCCTCGATCCAGCTCGGGAACCCGCGCGCCGACTCGCTCGCGAACGCCGGACCCGCGCGCGCCGGCCTCGAGAAGCTGGAGAACTCGGGCATCGGCACGGGCCCGCTCTCGCCCTTCGACGCGCTCGTCCGCTCAGGTGACCCCGAGGCCGTGGCGGCGGCGCTCGCCGAGGTCGAAGGTGTCCAGAGCGCGGCAGCACCTGCGGACTGGCGCCGCGGCGGCACGTCGCTCGTCACGATCATCCCGACCGAGGACGGGAACTCCGCGGCCGGCCGAGCGACGCTCGACCGCCTGCGGGCAGGCACGCAGACGCTGCCGGCCGAGGTGACGATCGGCGGGGAGGCCGCGCTGAGCGCCGACTTCCTCGACGCCGTCTACGGCAACTTCCCGCTCATCATCGCGCTCATCTCCGTCCTCACCTTCCTGCTCCTCGCGCGCGCATTCCGCTCGCTCATCCTCCCGCTCAAGGCCGTCCTCCTGAACCTGCTCTCCGTCGCCGCCGCCTGGGGCCTGGTCGTGCTCGTCTGGCAGGAGGGCTTCGGCTCCGGTGCGATCTGGGGCATCGAGGCGACTCACGCGATCAACGTCGAGATGCCGATCGTCATCTTCGCGTTCCTGTTCGGCATCTCGATGGACTACCAGGTCTTCATCATCAGCCGCATGCGGGAGGCGTACGACCGCACCCGCTCGACCGAAGCCGCCGTCGTCGAGGGCATCGGCCGCACGGGCCGGCTCGTGACGAGCGCCGCCCTGATCCTCGGCCTCGCGTTCGTCGCCTTCAGCGCCAGCCCGGGCACCGAAGCCAAGATCTTCGCCACCGCGCTCGGCGGCGGGATCCTGATCGACGCGACGATCATCCGCGGCATCCTCGCGCCCGCCGCGGTCGCCATCCTCGGCCGCTGGAACTGGTGGCTCCCGGCGTGGGCCGCGCGGATTCTCCGCGTTGAGCCGTCGCCTCTGCAGCCGGTCGCGACTCCCGATCCCGTCCCTCAGCCCGCGTAGTAGCCCCTAGAGGTCGAGCTCGCCACGGACGCACGAGACGGTGCCGCCGCCGACCCACACGGCGCCGTCCGCGTCCTGGCTGACGTGGACGCGGCCGGAGCGGCCGAGCGCCGTGCCCTGCCGGGCGACGTAGGGCGCGGTCGCCCGGCCCGTGGCGAGCAGCCACTGGGCCAGCGAGGCGTTGAGGCTCCCCGTGACCGGGTCCTCGTCCACGGCGCCGTTCTTGTACGTGAAGGCGCGGACCTCGAAGGCCTCGGGCGAGCCGGCCGGGTACGGCGCGACGACGCCGACGTCGAGCTCGTCATAGCGCGGCGTCAGGGCGAGCACGGCCTCTGGGTCGTCGAGCAGGACCGCGACCCAGCCGGGGCCGTTGTCGACCCACTGGGTGTCCCTCATGGCGGCGCGGTCGACGCCGAGCATCCGGGCCAGCCGCTCCACGAGCGCGTCGTCCACCGGGCCGGAGCGCATGAGCGGCGGGGCCGCGAACGCAAGGCCGGCCTCCGTGCGGCGGACGGGCACGAGGCCGGCGCCGCACTCCTGAACGATCACGTCGTCGCGGCGCGGGGCTCCGCCCGCCTCCAGCCACGCGTGGCAGGTCCCGAGCGTCGGATGACCGGCGAAGGGCAGCTCGCGGCCCGGAGTGAAGATCCTCACCCGGTAGTCGGCGTCCTGGGACTCGGGCGGCAGCACGAACGTCGTCTCGGACAGGTTCGTCCAGTGCGCGAAGCGCTGCATCGCGTCCACCGACAGCCCGGCGCCTTCGAGGACGACGGCCACGGGGTTGCCGGCGTACGGCTGGGTCGTGAAGACGTCGACCTGAGCGAAGGGGCGGGACACGGGGCGCAGTGTCGCAGGGCACGCGGCCCGCTCACGGGGCCTGACCAACGGCGCTTTGGGCTCCGCATCCGGCCAACCTTCCCGTGGGCGGGGAGGTCATCCCTTTCGACCACACCTTGCGACGAAGGGGAACCTCCATGTACAAGCGCTCACTCGGGACCATCGCGGTGATGGCCGGCCTGCTCGCGGCGGCCGCGCCGGCACACGCCGGCACGCTCGTCGGGAATCCCGGCAAAGGCTCCGCGGTGCTCGAATCGGTCGGCACGAAGTACACGATGCTCGCGCCGCACTTCGTCCCGGAGGTCAACGACGAGGTGCTCTAGTGTTGCGCCAGGATGCGAAGGACGCTCTGCGCGGTGGCGTGCATGGCATTGGTCGCACTGAGCGCGCCGGCCGGCAGCTCGGCCGATGTGCTGAGCGTCTACCAGGACCTGGCCGAGCGGCGGTTGAGTCCCGTCCCGCTGGTGCCGACCCGCGTGCCGGCCGGCCTGGCTCCGCTCGACAGGACGATCTCGATGTCGCCGAGCCGGCGCAGGAAGGGCTACGGACTGCGAATGGCGCGCGACACAGGCGACGCCCGCGACGCGGTCATCGTGCTCGAGGGAGGCTCGTTCAAGAACCTCAAAGGCGCCCTGCGCGACGGTCGGCGGCTCGGCTTCAAGGCGCGCCGTACGCGCGTGCGCGGGCGCGGCGGCTACCTGCTGACCCGCCATCTCGGGCCCACGCAGTGGTCGCTCGTGTGGGTCGAGAACCGCCGCGTGTACACGCTCGGCACCGGAACCCCGCGGACGGTGTCGCTCAAGAAGCTGCGCGCCACGGCCGCCGCGCTCGAGCACCTCGGACGCGACTACATCGGCACGCACGCCGATCCGGAGAACGGCTCGGGCGGGCACGCGGTGACCACGGAGCACGCCGTCACGGCCTGGGTGTCATGGGAAGCCGCGTGCGTGGCGGCCGACGGATCCCCCGCGGGGATCTACGCGGGGGACGCGCAGGTGACGATGCTCCCGTTCCGGGCGAACGCCTTCTCCTTCGACATCGCGCAGCACCAGGGCGGCACGGACGCCTGGAGCGGCACCGTCTCCGGAACGATCGCGCCGGCCGCGATCGCGCTGACCGTCCGGGCGACGGGCAGCTTCGAAGACTTGACCTGCGACACCGGCGCGCTCTCGCTGACGCTCGACCGCCGCTAGCGCCGCGTTCGCGCGTCGGAGATTCGTCCACCGTGCTCGGGTCGGGACGCGCGCACGTCGATGGTGACGGTGATGCTCGTCACGCCGGGACCCGCCCTATCGTCCGCCACGCGGGGGATGTCCGACGCCGGACGGCGTATGGACACCGCGGCGCACAACGTCGCCAACCTCTCGACCGAGCCGTTTGCGCCGTTGCGCGCGGACGGCACGCAGGGCACCGTCGGCTCGTTGGACCTGGTGGACGAGCTGATCGAGGCGACCATGCTCGCCCCGATCGCCTACACGGCGAACGCCGCCGTGGCGCGCACCGCCGCTGAGATGCAGCGCGCGCTGCTCGACATCCGCGCCTGACGCACCAGGCCGGCCGGCTCGAAGCCGGCGCGGCCTGACACGTTGCTCCTACACCGAGGGGGAGGCGACGGGGGACGGCTGGGGCGTCACGGTCTGAGCCGTGGGCGGGCGCGGCGTGCGGACGCCCAGGTACACGAGCGCGACGGACGCGATCAGCAGCACGAGCGCGCCGCCGAGCGAGACCCAGCCGAGCGTGCCGAGGAACGGCACCTTGGCACCGGCGCTGATCTCCGTGTTGACGCCGCGGGAGCCGTCGGCGTTCATGACGACGATCGACCAGTCACCGTCCTCGAGATCCCAGGCGACGGTCTGCGTGCCTGAGCCCTGGGCGGAGGTCGTCCAGATGTCCTGGTCGGCCGGCAGCGCGGGGCGACGATCGCCGCCGTGCTCGCGGTAGGAGGCCTCGAACGGCGAGTAGTCGACGTCGGTCACCGAGGTGTACGCGGTGCTCCGCAGATAGTCGGAGACGTCGCTGGTGCGCGCGACCCCGACGAACACGGGCTTGTCGGCGCTGGACTCGACCGAGAGCCGGACGTTGCCGAGGTCGTCGCGGTCCATGATCCATCCCGCTCCGTCGAGGTCGACGTCGAGATTGTCGCTGGCCAGCGCGTAGGTGCTCGCCGCGTAGCGGTCCTTGCCGGTCGAGAGGTAGCCCTGGTTGTCCTTCTGGGAGTCGCCCCAGAGCAGGAGCGCGCCGGCCGCGATGAAGCCGACGGCCAGGATGGCGGCGACGCCGCCCGCGACGATCGAGGCGATCCGTCCGCCGCTTCGTTGTCTGGCAGGGGTGTAGGTCGTGTTCTCTTGCATGAGTTCTCCGGGTTGCGAGGGGTTGGACGCCCCCCGACCGGGAGACGCCGCGCAGCGGTTGCTCCGCTACGCGAACGCGGGCCTGCGGCGAACCGGCAGCAGGTTGCGCAGGGTGCGGCGACGGCGCGGTGAGGCGGCGGCGCGGGCCCGACGCCATTCGATCAGCGTGAGCCCGGCCGGGGCCTCGCTCTCGACGTAGTTCATGACGTGATCGGGCATGGGATGAAAGGTCCCACGAACGGTCCGTCGCTACAGCGGAGGCAGCATCCCGCCCCCGCGGCGCTGCCCGCCGTCCCGGGGTAGAGGAAGCTCCACCGTCCTTGGCGGTGCGCCGCACGGCCGGCTCACGACGTCCACGCCGCAGGGTCGCCGGGGTCCGGCACATACGCGCAGTACGTGCCGGTGCGGACGGCGTGGGCGAGGTGCTCACCGAGCTCGGGGTCGTGTTCGCCGATCCGTGCGATCCCCTGGCGGACCGCGCGGGTCACACCGGATCGAGCGCGCTCGGCGTCGGATGCGGCCCGCCGATCGCGACCGCCGAGGCCGACCGCGCGCGCCAGCTCCCGGACAAGGAGGTCGCGCTCGGCGTCGGCCTGCACCTCCCGCCTCGTGTCCCCGAGCGCCTGCGCCTGCTCGATGTCATCTTCGATCTCGACGAGGCGGCGGCGATAGGCCGTCTTGGCCCGCTCGTCGAGCATCTCTCCCGCGTCGCCGCGTGCCGTCTGCTGTCCCGTTTCCGCGGCGACCAGGTCGAGCACGTGGAGCTCGCGGCCAGGGTGGCCGAGGAGCTGCGCGAGATACCGCATGCCCTTGAGATCGCGGACGCGCACCGTGCGCCCCTCGTACACCACCAGCCAGTAGTCGCCCTCGCGGCGGAAGACGTTGGTGTGGGTGGTGGCGCTCGCCGCGACCTCGATCCGCTCGAGGATCGTCCTCGCCGCCTCCAGCTCGAGGCCGGCCTGGTCCTCGCTGCCGCCGGCCTTGAGCGCCTGTGCGAGAACCATCCGCGCGAGCGCCGCCTCGTAGGGCGCCCCGATCTGGTTCCACAGTCGTAGGGCTTCCGAGCAGCACCGCTCCGCCTCCGCCGTGTGGCCGTCGGCGAGCTGCACCCTCCCGCGCGCCAGGGTCGCGCCGGCGACCAGCGCGTTGCTCTGGAATCGGGCGGCCACCCGCTCCAGCTCATCGGCTGCCGCACCGGCTCGGCCGAGGTCGCCGACCGCGATCTCGATCTCGACCTGCGCCTCGAGCAGGGGCGCCCGGCGCAGGTCGGTGTCGGGTGGCAGCTCCTTCGACGGGACCTGCGAGGGACGGTCGAGCGCGTCCCGTATGGCGGCGGCCGCCGCGGCCGCGTCTCCCTGCGCCAGACGCACCAGCGCGAGACCCGGCTGGGGGTCCCACCCAGCGCGATGCGCGGCCAGCAGAGCCTCCTCGGCGCCCTCGATGTCGCCCTTGCGCAGCCGGATCCGGCCGAGCTCGGTGAGCGGCCAGCCCATCTCCCGGCGCAGGTATGGGCTCAGCTCCTCACACGCCGTCAGCGCCTCTCGCTCCGCCTCGTCGCACGCCCCGCGCAACCTCAGGATCTCCGCGCGGTGCACGCGGCAGCGGCCACGGAGGCTCCCGATCGCATTCGTCTGGCACCAGCGCTCCATCGCCTCGGTCCACTCCTCGGCGACGTCGTACTGCGCGAGTCCCTGCAGGGCGCAGACGAGCTCGCAGTACACGAGCCCGGTCGAGAGCGCATCGAGATCCCCGGAGACGGCCGCCACTCCGACCTCGTCGAGCAGCGCCAGGCCTTCCTCGACGTCGCCGTCCAGGATGCGCAGCCGAGCTGCCGCCACTTGTCCGACCGCGCACGCCGCAGCGTCGCATTCCGAGCCCACCGCGATGGCGCGCTCGGACCACTGCCGAGCGCCCGCGAGGTCGCCGGTCAGCATCCGCTCGTACGCGCGGACGGCCGCGAGCCACGCGTACGCGGGCGTCTCCTCGTGACCCTGCAGAAGCCGGTCTGCTCGGCCGAGCCAGCCGCGCACCGGCGCCATCAGCGCGGTGTCCAGCAGCAGGTGCATCGCGACGCGAACCGCGGCACCGGCCGCGGCGACGGCGTCGCCGGCCTTCGCAGACAGCGCGTGGGCGCGCTCCCACGCCTCGATGGTCACGTCGAGATGGCCGGCCGCGTAGGCGACCTCGCCGAGCAACCGCAGATCGCCCGGATCCTCGAGGCCGTTCGCGTCGGCCTCCATCAGGAGCTCGTAGGCCTCCGTCCAACCTCCCCGCGCTGCCGCCTCTCGCGCGCGCTGGACGCTCATCGCACGCCGCCGTAACCGTGACGGTTACGGCCGTGTCGAAGCTGCTCACGCATCTGGATTGAGGACCACCAATCCAAGCCAGGAGGAGTCATGGACCGTGCAAAGCTCAACGGCGTAGAGCTGGAATACGAGGTGCGCGGAGCGGGGGAGCCCGTGCTGTTGATCGACATGCTCATCGCCGACTGCTTCGTGCCGCTCCTTCCAGAGCCGGCGCTGGCAGACGTCACCAACTGATCCGTTACCACAAGCGTGGTTGGGTTGGCAGCACGCACACTCCACCGCCGATGAGCATAGGAGAGCACGCCGCCGACGCCGCCGCGTTGCTCGAGCACCTCGGTGTCCGCCGCGCTCACATCGCGGGCCATTCCACCGGAGCGTCGATCGGAGCCCAACTGGCCCTCGACCACCCCGAGAAGGTGCACACGCTCACCCTGTTGGAGCCGACGCTGGTGTCGTTGCCTCTCGGCGGTGAGTTCCTGAAGGCCGCCGCTCCGGTGTTCGAGGCATACGCGAGCGGCGACCACTCGGGCGCGTTCGCCATGTTCGTGGCCGCCGCAAGCGGCCTCGAATGGGAAGCGTGCCGAGCGTTGCTCGAGGAGCGGATCCCGGGTGTCGTCGCCCAGTCGATCGAGGATGCCGACACCTTCTTCGGCGTCGAGCTGCCCGCCGTCGCCGAGTGGACCTTCGGGCCCGAGCAGGCTGCCGCCATTCGCAGACCGGTCCTATCGGTGATCGGCGCGGAGACCCAGCCGCTGTGGGTGGAGATCGCCGAGTTCCTCCGCTCCGCGCTCCCGCACGTCGAGGAGAGCACGATCGACGGGGCGGGCCATCTCCTGCAGATCCAGCGTCCCGAGCCCGTCGCTCGAGCGATGGCGGGGTTCCTGGCGCGAAACGCCATGGCCGGCGACCAGGTTCACGCGTAGCGCCCGTCGCGCGCGCGGCCCCCTCGCGCGCGCGGCCGTTACGCTCACGAATCCGCCTACATGAGCGAGTACGACCGAGACTCCTGGGAACAGCGCTGGTCGCAAGCCCTGCGTGCGCACGGGGATCGCGTCGCGCAGCGGCCCCCGAACGCCCATCTGACCGCTGAGATCGGTGATCTGCGCCCCGGGCGCGCTCTCGACGCCGGCTGCGGCCACGGGTCCGACACGCTGTGGCTCGCTTCACGCGGATGGCAGGTCACCGCGGTTGACTTCGCCGCGACCGCCTTGGCGTACGCCCGGTCGACGGCCGAGGCCATGGGACCCGACGTCGCGGAGCGCGTCGACTGGGTCGAGGCCGATCTTGCGACCTGGACGCCTCAGCGGGACGCGTACGACCTGGTGGTCTGCCTGTACGTCCACGTCGCGGGATCAGTTGAGGAGATGGTGCAGCGGATGGCGACAGGCGTCGCTCGCGGCGGGACCCTGTTCCTGGTCGGCCATCGCCCGATCGACCCGGCCACCGGAGCCGCGACGGCCGCGGCCGGGCAGGTGCAGGTCTCCGTCGAGGCCGCGGTCGCCGCCCTCGACCCGGGCCGGTGGCAGCCGGTAGTCGCCGATGAGCGCCTGCGGCCGATGGCCGGTACCGGCGTCGATGCCGTGATCCGAGCGCGACGCCGCTCCTGACGACCGAGGGAGGGACTGGGATGACGAGCTACGCAGTCGCACGACTGGAAGAGATCGAAGAGGTGACTGACGGGCGCGAGCCGTTCAGGCCTGTCAGGCACCACTTCGGCATCACGTCCTTCGGTGTCACCGCCTGGACGGCCCGCGAAGTGGGAGACCGGATCATCAACGAGCACGACGAGTCCGACCCCGACTCCGCCGAGGAGCTGTACCTCGTTGTGCGAGGGCGAGCGATGTTCGAGCTCGACGGCGACCGGGTGGCTGCGCCCACGGGCACGTTCGTCTTCGCGCCTCCCGGCGTGAAGCGGACGGCGTTCGCCGAGGAGTCCGAGACGACCGTCGTAGCGCTCGGCGGCACCCCGGGTAAGGCGTACGAGCCCGACGGCTGGGAGCTCTGGGCCCCGCTGAACCCGCTCTATGAGGCAGGCGAATACGCCGAGGCGGCCGATCGCGGACGCCGGCTCGTCGAGGCTCATCCGCAGTACACCGGGCTGCTCTACAACCTCGCCTGCTGCGAGAGCCTCGCGGGCCGGGCACGTGACGCGGTCGATCACCTCGGACTCGCGATCGACCGCTCGGAGCGGTTTCGCTCGTACGCAAAGGAGGATTCGGACTTCGATCCGATCCGCGATCAGCCCGCGTTCAAGGCGTTGATCGAGCGCACCGGAGAGCGCGACTGAGCTGCCCTACGCCGGTCCCATCGGCTGCCAGAGTTGGATGCCGTTGCCCTCCGGATCACGAACCTCGGCGAAGCGCCCATTCGGGTAGCGCTCGGGGTCCACGTCGACCGTTTCACCCGCGCTTCGCAGCTGCTCGACGATCGCGTCCAGATCATCGACGCGAAAGTTGATCATCCACGTGTGCTCGGGCGGGCCGATCATGTCCGAGTCCTGCGGGAACGGCGCGAACACCGTCACGCCCTCCTCCTGGCGCCACGGCTCCGCTTCATACGTACGTGGAACGGTCGTCACGCCAAGCCGCTCCTCGTACCAGATCGCCAGCGCCTCGGGATCCCGTGCGCGAAAGAAGAAGCCGCCGATGCCGGTGACCCGCTCCACGGCCCCGAGCTTACCTGCAGCGTGCGTCCGCGCAGGAGTCAACGCATCAGGACGCTAGCGGGGCTCGGGCACGTAGTGCCGCGTGCGCGTCTGCCGGTCCAGCCAGACGCGCATCACGCGGTCGGTGGTCGGGTCGAGGAAGCGCTCGGAGGTCGGGATCCAGTCCGGGCGCGCACCGTCGCTCTCACCGTGGCGGCGGCGCCACCAGCCCTTGCGGCTGGCGACGGGAGCAGGGACGGCGGGCTTGAGCCCCGGCAGACCCTCCAGCAACGCCACGGCGGACTCGGGCGCGGCGTAGAGACGGCCCAACCGCTCGTCGAGCTCGTCGGCCTCCAGGTGCCCCGCGACGTAGTGGCGTCCGAGCTCGACGGCGACGGCGTCGGCTTGGGTCACCGCGCGAGCTTCACCGCGGTGCCGTAGGCGAGGATCTCCGTGAGGTTCTTGTCCATCTCCGACGAGTCGAAGCGGACGGCGATGATCGCGTCGGCGCCGAGCATGTGGGCGTTTGCGATCATCCGGTCCACCGCGTGGCGGCGCGAGTCCTCGAGCACCTCGGTGTACTGACTGACCTCGCCCGCCCGCAGCGCGGAGAAGCTCGCCGTGAAGCCCTTGGCGAAGCCCAACGACCGCACGATCAGGCCGAAGCAGAGGCCCAGGCTCTCGGCGACCTGCGCTCCGGGCAGCTCCTGCGCGGTCGTGATGGGCAGGTCTGCTTGAACGGCGCCGGTGGAGGTCACGGGCCGATTGTCGCACTGCGAGTGGGCTGGACGCGCTGCGCGAACCGCTCTGGAGCGAGTTGCCAGACTGACGCGCATGGCACTCATCCAAGAGCTCGACTTCATCGGCATCCCCTCGCAGGACGCCGACCGCGCACGCACCTTCTACCGCGACGTCCTCGGCATGCGCCCCGACGAGCACGCGGACTACGAGCAATGGGCGGGCAACACCTGCTTCGCCGTCTGGGAGCCCGAGAGGGTCGGCATGGAGTTCGTCGCCCAGACCGGCAACCCGCTGCCACTGCGCGTGGACGACGTCCACGCGGCGCGCGCGGAGCTCGAGTCCAACGGCGTGGCGTTCTTCGGCGACACCCTCGACACCGGCGTCTGCCACATGGCGATCTTCGCCGACCCCGACGGCAACCAACTCATGCTGCACCACCGCTACGCGCCCTACGACAGCGCGTAGCCGGCGCTCGACCTACCCTCGCGACATCGACTTCTTTCTCTACAGCCGCGCCGCCCCCGGCGCCGGGGACGTCGAACATGATCCCGCGCTGGACGAGGAGCACTGGTCCTACATGGACGGGTTCGCCGACGGCATGACCGCGCGCGGGCCCACGCTCGCCGCCGATCGCGTGACCTGGACCGGCAGCGTCCACATCGTCGACCTGGCGAGCGCCGACGACGCCCGTGAGTTCGTCGAGCGCGAGCCGTACAACCGTGCGGGCCTGTTCGAGCACCACCTCATCCGGCGCTTCAAGAACCTGCTGGGCCGGACCATGTGGGAGTTCCCCGGCAGGTCAGCCGAGCCTCGCTTCATGGTGATCGCCCACGCGTCGGGCGAGCAGGGACCCGCCGCGCGGCTGCCCGACTTCACGACCCTGGCGCCCGGGCGCCTGATCGTCCACGGTGAGCTCCTCACGCCCGACGACGCGACGCCGGTCGGAGTCGTGTCGGCGCTACAGGCGCCAACACGAGAAGCCGTCGACGCTCTTCTCGCGGACCGACACCCCGGATTCGATGAGCATCTCGACGTCGAGATCCTCGACTGGGAGTTCGGCGGCCGGCGCTGACGCTGTCACGTTTGCCGCTCGCCGCGGGTCATGGGAGTAGTGACCACCACCACCGGAGGTACAGCAGTGTTGGAGAAGGTCTTCTACACGAGCGTGCTCGTCAGCGATCAGGACAAGGCGCTCGACTTCTACACGAACGTCATTGGCCTGGAGAAGCGGGCCGAGAACCCGACACCCGACGGGCCGCGGTTTCTGACCGTCGGCGTCGAGGGGGACGACTTCCAGCTGGTCCTCTGGCCCGGGACACCGGGGCAGGCCGAGCCGGCGATGGGACGCCCCCCGGCGTCGATCACGATCGAGACCGACGATGTCCGGAAGACGTTCGACGAGTTCAAGTCGCGCGGCGTCGAGTTCGTCTCGGACGTGCTCGAGTTCCCCTGGGGCTACGTCGCGCAATTCCAGGACCCCGACGGCAACCGGCTCCAGATACGAGAGGGCCGCTAGCCACCCGCTCCGGACCCCACGTGCGCACCCTCGACGTTTGCCGGCGGCAACGACAACGCCTGCCGCGGCCGCGATCACGCATCGCGATCCGCGGCCGGCTCGAGGGTCCGCAGCAGCGTGATCGAGCCACCGGACCCGCCGACGCGCTCGAACCCGAGCGCGAGGTAGATGCGCACGGCCGCGTTGTCGGGCTCGACGCTCAAGCTCAACGCCGCGATCCGGTCGGCGACGGCCCGATCGAGCAGGCGCTGCATCAGCGCCGTCCCGATGCCCCGCCCGCGTGCCTGCGAGGCCACGCCGAGCGTGACCTCCGGGATGTCGGCCGCGACGAAGCCGTAGCCCGGATCGTCAGTGGGAAGCAGGCGATACCAGGCCGCCCCGACACCCTGACCCGCGACGGCGGCGACGACTCCCGCGTCACCGTGCCGGCCGAACCCGTCGGCGTACTTCGCTGCCGCGGTCGGGTCCGGCCAGTGCTGCTCGGAGACCGCTTCGTCACGCCAGTTGAAGGCGACCCACAGCATCCGCGTGAGCAGCTTCACGTCTCCCGGCGCCGCAGGTCGGTACGTGACGCCCTGAGCCGTCGACATCGGCGCAGGCTACTCCCGCTGAGGCGACGCCCCTGCTACTCGGTGACGAACTCGATCCCATGCCGGGGCGCTGCCGCGGCGAAGCGGGCGGCGATCGCGTCGACGTTGTCGCGGCTGTGGGCCGTCGGGTCCAGCGTGCGCTCGAGCGTCTCCTCGAAGAACTTCTCGATCCCGGCCGGCGTGCAGGTCACGATCATGCGCATCGTCTCGGTGCCCTGGTTCTGGAAGCGGTGTACGGTGCCGCGCGGCACGTTGACAAAGTCGCCGACGCCCGCGGTGATCCACTCCTCACCGAGGAGGAAGCCGCATTCGCCCTCGACGATGTAGAACGTCTCGTCCTCGTGGCGATGGATGTGGGGCGGCGGGCCGCCGCCGGGCGCGACGATCGCCTCCATCGCGAAGTAGGCGCCCCCGGTCTCGGCCCCGGTGACGAGGAACCGGTACAGATCGCCCGGTCCCAGGTACATCGCGCCGGTTCCGGCGGCGCGGCGCAGCGGGCGGCTGGTGATGGCGGCCTCGTCGCGTGAGACCCTCTTGCTGTCGATGGTCATGGGCCGAGGATGCCGCCGGTCGGCGGCCATGACCATCCCAGGAATTGGGGGTGTTGACCGCCGCCGCTCGAGCGGTTGTCAGAGCTGGGGCGCCCGCTGGTGGAAGAACACGCGCGCGACGAGCTCGCCGCGGGTGACGACGCCGACCTTCTCGAAGATCGCCTTGACGTGGTCCTGGACGGTCCACGAGGACAGGTGCATGCGCGCGGCGATGGCGTTGGTTTGCAGGCCGCGGGCGACGAGCCGGGTCACCTCGCGCTCGCGCTCGGTCAGGCCGTAGGCGTCGGCGACGAGCGGCGCGAGCTCGTGCGGGCGCGCGGGCTCGATCATCACCGCGACCTGCGCGCCGGGCGTGTCCGCGAGCACCGAGGCGCGCACGACCAGCCAGCGCCCCGACGCGGCCCGAACGCGCGCTCGGGCGATCCGGCCGTCGTCCACGGGCGCGGCCATCAAGATCCGCGCCTGGGTCGCGACGGCGGTCACCACCGGCGGGACCGAGCCGTTCCCGCCCAGCTCGTCGATCCAGGATGCCGCGACCTCGTCCGTAAACGCGGTCGAGCCGTCCGGGGCGAGCACGGCGACGCCGGCGGCGTCTTCACCGTCCTGCAGCCCGGGCGCGGCGCCGTCCAGCAGCACCGCCCGCCGCAGACCCTCGGCGAGATGTGCCGTCACCGCTTCCAACAGCGCCGTGTCGGCTGCCGAGAAAGGCTCACGATCCGCCCCGCGCAGAATCGACAGCGCGCCCCATGTCGTGTGGTCGTCGACGAGCACCGCGCGCAGCTCATCGCCGAAGCCGTGCGGGCCCATGATCTCCCGGTGGCGCTCGCTGCGGTCCAGGACGCCGCCGGTGGCCTGGCTGAGGGTCGCCGCGTGGCGCTCCGACAGGACGAGCGAGGGGAGCGGGAGGAAGTCCTCACCCCCAAACTCGATCTCCTTCAGCCGCTGGTACGTCGCCGGCGGTGGCACGTTCTCGGCCACCATGCCCGTCGGCATGAGCGTCGCCGGGTCCATCGTGGCCACGAACACGCCCTCGAACGGCACCGCGCGAGCAAGGATCCGGACAGCACCCAACGCGAAATCGCGCACGTCGAGGCCACGATGCACGAGCCTGACCAGGTCCTCGCGCACACGCGCAAGTGATGTCACGACGGGGCTCACGCCTCCTCCTTGCGATCGGGAGCATGACGAAGCGGCAGTACCCGTCCGCCCATGCACTCCTATAACGCATGGATACCCGAAATATTCCGTCGAATCGGCGGATTCGGGCTTCGCTGGGAGTCGACGCCGGCAGCGTCCTCAAGTTGGCCCGCCGCCTTCAGCGGTCCATCGTGGCTGGTATCCCTCCTGCCTGTTCCGCCACCTGACCGTGACACCACTGAACTGAAAGGCCCCATGAGCCAGCCACGACCCACCGATCCGATCGGATCCATTGGATGGACCGAACGCACCGGGGGAGTGCTGACCGCTCGGGAATGCCTGACACTTGCCCGGCCGCTGCTACGGGGGGAGCTCAGCATGCTTGCCGGCCGTCTCGCGATGGTGCTCCGAATGCACTCGGGACGCCGGAGCTCCATCGATCCGGCGAGCCTGGTGCCTCCCGACTCCTCTCTCGCAAGAGATGCCGAGGTCGCCGCGCAGGACCTCTTGACACCGGTGCTCCGCAACCATTCGAGTCGTGCCTATTCGTGGGGCGCGGCGATCGCCGCGCTTCACGGGATCACGTTCGACCGTGAGCTCCTGTACCTGGCTGCGATGTTCCACGACACCGGGATCCCGAGCCCGGTGCCCGACGTCGACTTCACGGTTCGCAGCGCCGCGTTGGCACGCGAGTTCACCGACAGCCACCACGTACCTGCCGATAACCGCGAGCTCGTCGCAAACGCGATCGCCATGCACCACACCCCCGGCGTTGGCCTCGACTCCGGTGCCGAGGCCTACCTCCTATCTGCCGGCGCAGGTGTCGATGTGTTCGGCCTACGCAGCAACGAGATACCCGATGCGGTCCGCCAGAGCGTCATCCAGCAGTACCCGCGGTTGGGCTTCAAGCGCGACTTCGCCGGGCTTCTCCGAGCCGAGGCCAAGCAAGTCCCTCGCGGCCGCGCCTGGTACCTGCACCGCTTCGCCATCAGCGACCTGAGCATCCGGCTCGCGCCCTTCCGTGAGTGATGTGAGGCCGGCGGCCCGACCTCAACCGCGCGTGGCGAGATGCCAAGCAGCCACCGTGGCCGCATCCCGCACCCGGCCGCCCGTGATCATCGCCTCCAGCGAAGCGACCGTGAAGCGCTCCACGCGAAGGTCGGCCTCGGTCGCCTCGAGCGCCTGCTCACCGGGTTCGAGTCCGGTCGCGCGCCAGACGTCGAACGACTGGTCCGACATCCCGTACGCGAAGAACAGCTGCCCGAGGTGCTCCATGCGGGCGGCGCGCAGCCCGGTCTCCTCGGCCAGCTCGCCGCGCGCGAGATCCTCCGCGCGAGCGCCCGGCTCGTCCTCCCACGCGCCCTGCGGAAGCTCCCAGAACCGCGCTCCCACGGGGTGGCGGTGCTGCTCGATCAGCCACACGTGATCGCCGTCGAGCGGCACGATCACCGCGGCCGGCGGCTTCTCCACCCAGGCGTAGAGGCCGGGCGTGCCGTCCGCGCGCTCGGTGCGGTCCTCGTGCAGGCGCATCCAGCGGTTCTCGTAGACGACGCGGGAATCGGTCACGCGGGGTGGCTGCACCTAGACTGCATCGTTCCATGAAGACGGACCAGATTCGCCGCACCTTCCAGGAGTTCTTCGAGGCCAACGACCACCACCGGCTGCCCTCGGCGTCGCTCGTGCCGCCGCCGAGCGACACGTCCACGCTGCTGACGATCGCCGGCATGCAGCCGCTCAAGCCGTACTTCCTCGGCCTCGAGAAGCCGCCCCATCACCGGCTCGTGACGTGCCAGAAGGTCTTCCGCACGCCGGACATCGACAACGTCGGCAGCACGCACCGCCACCTGACGTTCTTCGAGATGCTCGGCAACTTCTCGATGGGCGACTACTTCAAGCAGGGCGCCGCGGAGTTCGCCTGGAAGCTCTCGACCGAGGGCTTCGGCATCGACCCCGAGATCATCTGGATCACCGTCTTCGAGGGTGACGAGGAGCTCGGCCTCGGCCCCGACCAGGAGGCGATCGACGCGTGGCTGTCGATCGGCGTGCCACGCGACCGGATCGTGCTGTGCGACCGCGACGAGAACTTCTGGCAGGCGGGCCCGACCGGACCGTGCGGCCCGTGCAGCGAGCTGTACATCGACCGCGGCCTCGACTTCGGCAAGGAAGACGACCTCCCGGGCGGCGAGAACGAGCGCTTCCTGGAGTACTGGAACCTCGTGTTCATGCAGTACAACCAGGAGCCGGTCGGCACGCTCACGCCGCTGCCGGCGCAGAACATCGACACCGGCCTCGGCCTCGAGCGCCTGGCGGCGTATCTCCAGGGCACGACGTCGGTGTTCGAGACCGACGAGTTCCGGCCGCTGGTCGAGCTCGGCGAGCAGCTGAGCGGCAAGCGCTACGGCGAGACGTTCGCGACCGACCGCGCGCTGCGGATCCTCGCCGACCACACGCGCGGGATGAGCTTCCTGATCGCCGACGGCGTCGTGCCGTCCAACGAGGACCGCGGCTACGTGCTGCGGCGGGTGATGCGGCGCGCGATCGTGCAGGGCCGCCAGCTCGGCATCGAGCCCGGCTTCCTGCCGCGGTTCGCCGACCGCGTGCGCGAGCTGATGGGCGGCGCGTACCCGGCGCTGCACGAGCAGGCGGACACGATCCAGATGTGGGTCCGCACCGAGGAGGAGGCCTTCAACCGCACGCTCGACCAGGGCCTCAAGCTGCTCGAGGACATCGTCGCGCGCGCGAAGGACGCGGGGGAGGAGGGCATCGGCGCCGACCAGGCGTTCCTGCTCCACGACACCTACGGCTTCCCGTTCGACCTCACGCTCGAGCTCGCCGCCGAGCGCGGCCTCGGCGTGGACGAGCAGGGCTTCGAGCTGCTGATGGACGAGCAGCGCGCGCGGGCGCGCAGCGCCGGCCGCGGCGCGGAGCACGGCGAGCGCGAGCGGATCCGGGCGTTCGCCGAGGGCGCCGACGTGAAGACGACGTTCACCGGCTACGAGACGACCGAGCAGGCGACCGCCGTCGGCGCGATCGCGCAGGAGAACGGCCAGGTGCTGGCCAAGCTCGTCGAGTCCCCGTTCTATGCCACCGGCGGCGGCCAGGTGCACGACGCCGGCGTCATCGAGTGCGAGGACGGCGGCTGCAGCGCGCGCGTCGTGGACGTCGTGCGCGTCGGCGACGACCAGGCGCTCGTGCTCGAGCCGCTGACCGGCGAGCTGCACGAGGGCGAGCGCGTGATCGCGCGCGTGGACCCCGAACGCCGCCTGACCGAGCGCAACCACACCGCGACGCACCTGCTGCACGCGGCGCTGCGCGAGCGCCTCGGCACGCACGTGCGCCAGGCCGGCTCCTACGTCGGGCCGGACAAGCTGCGGTTCGACTTCACGCACGGCGCGCCGCTGACCGACGACGAGCTGCGCGACGTCGAGGACGCGGTGAACCGCCAGATCGTCGTCGACGATCCCGTGCGCGCGCTCACCACGACGCTCGACGAGGCGCGCAGCCTCGGCGCGATGGCGCTGTTCGGCGAGAAGTACGGCGACGTCGTGCGGATGGTGGAGATCGGCGACGGCAACTGGTCGCGCGAGCTGTGCGGCGGCACGCACGTCCGCAGCACCGGGGTGATCGGGCCGTTCAAGATCACGACGGAGACGTCGTCGGCTGCCAACGTGCGCCGGATCGAGGCGGTGACCAGCGAGGTCGCGCTCGACGAGCTGCGCCGCAACGACCGCGTGCTGGCGGAGGCCGCCAAGGTGCTGCGGACCTCGCCCGAGTCGGTCGCCGAGGTGGCCGCCGAGCGCGAGCTGCGGCGCCGCGAGCTCGAGAAGCGCTCGCACCAGCCGGCGCCGGTCGACGAGAAGGTCGACGCGGACGCGGTGATCGAGCTCGACGGCGTCCGCGTGCTGCTCGACATCAAGCAGGTCGACGACCCGAAGGCGCTGCCCGACCTCGCCGACCGGCTCAAGAACCAGCTCGGCGACCCCGCCGTGGTCGTGCTCGGCGCGCCCGGCGACGGCCGCGTCAGCCTGCTCGTCGCGGCGACGCCCGGCGCGGTCGAGCGCGGCGTGAAGGCGGGCGACGTCGTCAAGGCGGCGGCCAAGGTCGTCGGCGGTGGCGGCGGCGGCCGCGACACGATGGCCCAGGCGGGTGGGCGCCGGCCGGAGAAGCTTCCCGACGCCCTCGCCGCGGCGCGCGCCGAGATCGAGCGCGCGCTGGGCGTTTGAGAGCTCTCGCTCTCGACTACGGCAGCGCCCGCTGCGGCGTCGCGGTGTCCGACCCGTCCGGGACGCTCGCCACGCCGCTCGACCCGGTGCTGCGCGCCGGCACGCGCCGGGGCCTCGAGCGGGTGGTGCAGCTCGTGCGCGAGGTGGGCGCCGAGCGCGTGATCGTCGGGCTGCCTGTGTCGCTCTCGGGGGGCGACTCCGACCAGACGCGCGAGACGCGCGCGTTCGCCGAGCGCCTGAGCGCCGCCCTGGACGTGCCGGTCGAGCTGTACGACGAGCGCTTCACGTCATCACTCGCCCAGCAGGCGGGCGGCACGTCATCGCTCGACTCCCGCGCAGCGGCCGTTCTTCTCGACGAATGGTTGAACGTCCGGCGTCCTCCTGCCGATAGAGGTTTTAAGGAGTGACGACGCAACATGGATTCTTCGATGAAAAGCAACACGCCCGTGCCGTCATCGGCCGCGGGCCTTGATCCCAGCGCCGATCAGGTGATGACGGAGGCTGCCGAGGCCACCGAACCGCTCGACGCGATCCTCCGCCAGATCATTGGCGGCTACTTCGTGCTGACCGATGGGCAGGGATCGGTCTCCAAGTGGTCCGAGCCCGCAGAGCTGCTGTTCGGCCGGCCCGCCGCCGAGGTGCTCGGCCAGTCGTTCTTCCAGACGCTGATCCAGAGCCCCGCACCCGCCGCCGCCGAGTCATGGCGCGGCTTCCTGGAGACCGGCGAGGCCCCGCAGGCGCCCGGGCGCGTGGACATCACCGCGCTGCACGCCGAGGGCGCGATGTTCCCGATGGAGACGGTCTTCGTCCCCGTCAAGCTCGATGAGGGCTTCGACTTCTCGCTGTTCCTCGAGGATCTCGGCTTCGAGCTCCCGATGAATCTGATGTTGCAGCGCATGCGCTCGCAGCACCCGATCGTCGTGCGCGCCCTGCGCCAGGCGATGGAGCCCGATCCCCAGCCGTGGGAGGGGTGGCGCACCGCCGGCACGCTCGTCGTCTTCCGCCCGCTCGCGCCGACCCCGTGGGTCGAGGCCGCGCTGGCCGCTCGCGAGGCCGCGCGCGCCGAGGCCGACGCCGACGTCGAGGACCGCCTGACCAATCTCGACCCCGGCGTCCAGGGCTCGGTCGCAGACCTCGACGACGCCGCCGCCGTGGTTGCGCGCCTGCTGTCGGCGATGGAGCGGATCGACGAGCTCGAGCGCGTCGCGCTCAGCCTTCCCGGCCAGCTCGAGGAGGCCCGCCAGGCCGCCGAGCGCCGCGCCGACGCTGCCGAGCGCGAGGCCCAGGCCCTGCGCGCGGAGATCCAGCGCGCGCTCAACGACGGCGCCCCCGGTGCCGGCGGCGTCGACGAGACCCAGCACTTGGAGCTGCTCGCCCGTCTGGAGCGCCTCGAGCGCGCTCGGATGGACGCCGAGCAGGCCACGCACGACCGCGGCCGCGCACTCGACGTCGCCGAGGCCGCGCGCGCAGAGCTCGTCGCCCGCCTCGACCGCCTCGAGCTTCAGCGCGCCGAGTCGTCCGCCGCCGCCGATGCCCGCCTTGCGACCGCCGTCGCCGACGCACAGCGCCGCGCCGAGGAAGCGATCGTCGAAGCCGGCCGCCGCGCCGACGAGGCGCGCGCAGAGGTCGAAGTGCGCCTGGCCGAGATCGAGAGCGGCCGCTCCACCGCCGGCGACGTCCTGCAGTCCGATCTGGTCGTGCAGCTCGAGCAGGTCCGCGCCGAGCACGAGGAAGCCGCGCAGACCGCTCGTGCCGAGCTCGCCGAGACACTCGAGCGGCTCGAGCGCGATCGCACCCGTGAGGCCGAGGCGGCTCGCGCGGAGCTCGCCGCCGCGCTCCAGCGCGTCGAGCACGTGCAGCGCGAGGCCGACGCCCTGCGCGAGCAGCTCGCGGCGGTCACGGTCGAGCGCGCCGAGGCCGGCGAGGATCGCCGGCGCCTGGACGAGCTGGCCCGCGACGCCGAGGCGTCCCGCACCCGCCTGGAATCGATGCGCAACGAGCTTGCGCCGCTGCGCGAAGGCGCCGAGGCGCTCGAGACGCTGCGCGCCGAGGTCGCCACGCTGCGCGAGGATCAGTCCGCCCCGGACGAGCTTCGCGCCCTGCACGAGCGGATCGACGCTCTCCACGCGGCTGACGCCGAGAACGAGGCCGGGTCGGCCGAGCTTGACGCACTGCGTACCGAGCTGGACGCGCTGCGCGAGGACGCCGCACGCCTGTCCGGTCTGCAGTCCGACGTCGAGCGTCTGTCCGGCCTGCAGTCGGACGTCGCACGCCTGTCCGGCCTGCACACGGACGTCGCCGCTCTGCGCGCCGGCGCCACCGAGGTCGAGGCGCTGCGGTCCGACCTCGAGTCGATGCGCGAGAGCGCCGCCGACCCCGCGACGCTCGACGCGCTCCAGCGCGAGCACACCGAGGCCGTCGCAGGGCTCGAGCAGCTGCGCCGCCAGCAGGAAGAGGTCCAGGCCTGGCTCGAGGAGGCCCGCACCGAGCGCGACGAGTTCCGCGCCGCCGAGGAACGCACCAGCTCGCAGGTCATCGAGCTCCGGCGCGTGCTCGAGCACCGCGATTCGAACCCGTCGATCCCGGTCGACCAGGTGGTCGAGCGCCACGTCGTCGAGGCGATGGGCGGCGAGGTCGAGACACTCCGGAATGCCGAGAAGGCGCTGCGGACCCGGCTGGCCGACCTGGTCACGGCCGGCGAGGCCGCCACCCACCGGATCGACGAGCTGACCGCCGAGGGCGACGCCGTCGCCCGGCGCGTCGAGGAGGTCGTGGAGACCACGGCCGCCCGCCTCGACGAGCTCGCAACCGCAGCCGACACCGCCGCCATGGCCGCCGCCGAGGCGCGGTCCGAGGCGCTGCACGCGCTCGAAGCGACCGAGCGGCTCGGCGAGATCGACGCGCTCTCCACCCGTCTGAACGAGCTCGCCGCCGGCCGCGAGGCCGCCGACGCCCGGATCGAAGAGACCGCCGCGCAAGCGGCTGCCGCCGCCGAGGGCGTCGCCGAGGCCCGCGAGAACGGTGCCGCGGTGCGGGAGCTCGAGGAGCGCCTCAACGAGGTCGACCGCGGCGCCGGCGCCGTGCTGTCGGACGTCCGCGAGCTGCGCGAGCGCCAGGACGAGCTTGCCACCGTCGTCAACGCGGCCCAGGAGGCCGTCGCGGGCAGTCGCGGCGACGCCGAGGAGCTGCGCGCGACCGTCGCGCGCGTCACCGGCGAGGTCGAGGCCGCGCGCTCGCAGGTCGAGCACGCCCGCACCGAGGCACTCGGCGCGCGCGAGCAGGCCGCCGCCGCAGGCGAAGCCGCCAGTGCCGCCCGCGAGGACGCCGGCCACGCCCGCGCGGAGGCCGGCGCGCTGCGCCGCGACCTCGACGCCGGCGAGGAGCAGTTCTCCGCCCTCGGCGCCGAGCTCGAACGCGCGGCGAACGCCGTCGCAGAGGCCGCCGAGGCCGCCGAGACCGCCAAGTCGGACGCCGCCAACGCCCGTACCGCGAGCGAGCGCACCGCCGCGCGGCTCGCCGAGCTCGAGGCCAAGTCCGAAGCTCTGCGCACCGAGACGACCGCGAGCCGCGAGCGCCTCGAGGCGGTCGGCGAGCGTGTCGAGCGGCTGGGGATCGAAGTCGTCGAGGCCGGCCAGAGCGCCGGCGCGGCGGTCGAGGCCCAGGGCGCCGAGTTGCGCGGTGACCTCGCGGAGGCCCGCAGGGTCGCCGAGGAGGCGCGCGAGGCCGCCGGCACGATGCGCGCCGAGATCGATGCCGTGCGCGAGCAGTCCGAGAGCGTGCGCGACGACGCCGCCGCCGCCCGCACGGCCGCCGAGTCCGGCGAACGCCGCGTCGAGGCGATGCAGGCCGAGCTGACCTACGCGCTGAAGACGCTCGAAGAGGTCAAGGCCGGGCTCACGTCCGCCGGCCAGGCCGCCGTGATCGCACGCCGTGAGGCCGAGCAGGCCAAGCGCGCGGCACAGACCGCCGGCGACGGCAACTCCGGCGTCCACGAGGTCTTCCAGCAGCTGCTCGCCGCCGCTCGCGGCGGTGGCCCGCTCGCCGGCGACGGCTCGAAGCTGGGCCGTCCGAGCACGCCGGCGTCGGATCTGCGCCGCAAGGCGGAGGTCGTCGCTCGCGAGGCCCGCCACGGGTTCGACGACGTCGCCCAGCCGCTCGCGATCCTCGGCCTCGACGGACGGTTCCGCGAGCTCAACCCCGCGTTTGCAAGACTGGTGGGGTACCAGGAGACCGCGTTTGCGAAGGCCGCCTGGCCGTCGCCGCATGACCGCGCCGGGTACACGCAGTCACAGGACCAGCTGCGCCAGCTTGCATCAGGGGAGATCGATTCGGTGGCCGTTCAGAGCACGTACATGCATGGCCAGGGCCTGATGGTCCCGGTCGTCGGCACCCTCAAGGTTGTCCCGGGTGAGGACGGCCTGCCGGTCCACCTGTTGCTGGAGGCGGAGGAGCGGCACACCGCCTGATGCCGTTCAGCGGGAGGGGAGACTCGTCTGAGAGGACCGCGGAGGACCGGGCACGCGCCGCCGCGGAACGCGCGGCTCGCCGCTCGCAGCCCGCGCCACCGCCGGAGGTGTTCGAGGACGCGCTGCCGCCCGACCTGCCGGAGGTGCCAGAGCCACCGCGGGAGCCACCACGGGAGCCGGAGCCGGAGCGGGAACCGGAGCCTGCCCTCACAATGACCGCGGTGCAGGAACGCCCGCCACCCCCGCCGCCCCGCCGCGTCCCGACGCGTCCGCGCCCGACGCGCACCGGCGCACCGCGCGGCCACTGGCGCCGCCGGATCGGCGCCGTCCTGGCGCTGGCCGCGATCGGGCTCGCGCTGTACGCCATCAACGCCACCTTCCAGCCGTTCCACGGAACCGGCACCGGCAGCACGACCGTGAGGATCCCCGAGGGCGTCGACGCCGGGGAGATCGGCGACATCCTCGCGGCCCGCGGAGTCGTTTCCAGCGGGCGCTTCTTCGAGCTGAACGCGACGCTCACAGGCCGCCGTGGCGGCCTGCGCCCGGGCAACTACACGCTGCTGCGCGACATGAGCAACGGCGACGCGATCGCCGCGCTCACCAAGGGCCCGAAGGTGCGCGTGGTGCCGACCGTCAACATCACGGTCCCCGAGGGCCTCTCGATCCGCGAGGCCGCGCCGCAGATCGACAAGGGCCCGCTCGAGGGCCGCTACATGAAGGCGGCCGGCGACCGCAGCGTGCTGCGCCGCGTGCGCAGGCTCGGGGCCCCGAGAGGCGTCGACACGGCGGAGGGCTTCATGTTCCCGGCGACGTACACGCTGGTCGACGGGAGCCCGGTGCGCGACCTCGTCAGCAAGCAGCTCAAAGCGTTCCGCGACAACTTCGGCAGCGTGAACCTGTCGTACGCCAAGCGCCGGCAGCTCACGCGCTACGACGTGCTCATCATCGCCTCGCTGATCGAGCGCGAGGCGCAGCTCGACAAGGAGCGGCCGCTGATCGCGTCGGTGATCTACAACCGGCTGCGGGACGGCATCCCGCTGGGGATCGACGCCACGATCCGCTACGAGACACGCAACTGGCAGCGGCCGATCCGCCAGTCCGAGCTGAACGCCGACACGCCCTACAACACGCGGCTGCGGCGCGATCTGCCGCCGACGCCGATCGGCAACCCGGGCCTGAAGTCGATCAAGGCCGCCGCGCGGCCGGCCAAGACGGACTACCTGTTCTTCGTGCGCAAGCCCGGCAAGACCGGCGAGCACGCGTTCTCGTCGACGAACGCCCAGTTCGAGCGCGACAACGCGCGCTACCAGGCATCGCGCGAGCCCTAGTGGGCCCGTCCGCGACCCGCCGAACTTCCGTTCGGACCCACTAGTTGACCTTCCTCGGCGTCTGCGGCTGGCCGGTGGCGCACTCGCGGTCGCCGCAGATGCACAACGCCGCGCTGGCGGCCGCCGGCCTCGCCGGCTGGCGCTACCTGCGGCTGCCGCTGCCGCCGGACCTGTTCGACGAGGCGGTGCGGGCGCTGCCGGCTGCCGGCTTCCGCGGCGTGAACGTGACGATCCCGCACAAGCGCGCGGCGCTGGCGGTCGCGGATCGCGCGTCCGAGGCGGCGCGTGCGATCGGCGCCGCGAACACGATCACGTTCGAGGACGGCGCGATCGTGGCCGACAACACGGACGCTCCGGGCCTGCTCGCGGCGCTGCCGGAGCCCCCGCGCGGCCGCACCGCGCTGGTGCTCGGCGCGGGAGGGGCCGGTCGCGCCGCGGCGTGGGCGCTCACGACCGCCGGCGCGGACGTGGCGATCTGGAATCGCACCGCCGAGCGGGCGCGCGCGCTTGCCGCCGAACTCGGCGCGCGGGCGGTGGAGGTCGCCGAACCCGCCCAGATCATCGTGAATTGCACGTCTGTCGGCCTTCACGACCCCGCTGCCACGTTCAAGGCGCTCCCGCTCCAGGCCGATGACTTGAGTGCCGGAAGCCTGGTGGTTGACATGGTCTACCGGGCCGGAAGTACGCAACTCCTCGAAGCAGCACGAAGCCGGGGGGCCCGCGTGGTTGACGGTCTGGAGATCCTCGTCGCTCAGGGTGCTGCGTCGTTCGAGCGCTGGACCGGTCTGGAGGCCCCTCGTGAGGCGATGCGAGCGGCCGCCGCCACGATCGCCATTACATGAATCCGTCAACACAGACCGGGGCTCCGAAAACATCCGCAAAGAGGAAGGGCAACGGGGTCACCTCGCCGTCACGGCGCGGTGGCTCGGGCCGCGTCCTCACGGATGTCATCGTCGACCTGGGCTTTGTCGACCAGGGTGTGATGGATGGAGCGATCGAGCGCGCCAACGAGTCCGGCGGGCGGCCCGAGCGGCTGCTGGTCGGTGACGCCGCGCTGACCGAGGACCAGCTCGCGCGCGCAGTCGCGGAGCGCTTCGGCCTCGACCACATCGACCTCGCCGTCTACCGCGTCGATCCCGACGCCGCAAAGCTCGTCACTCCCGCCGCCGTCCGGCGCTACCGCGCCGTGCCCGTCGCGTTCCCGGGGGAGCGGACGCTGCTGGTGGCGATGTCCGATCCCGCGAACGTGCTCGCCCAGGACGACATCGCGGTCATGACCGGCTACGAGATCCGCCCGGCGGTTGCGTCGCCGACGGACATCGATGCCCTGCTCGAGCGGCTCGAGGACCCCAACTTCGGCAACGGCGCCACTGCGCCGATCGACGACGAGGACGATGCCGAGGCGGACGCCACGGGACCGCCGCAGTCGGCCGCCCCGGCCGGCCCGATGTACGACCTGCGCGACCAGACCCCGATCAACTTCGGCGCGTCAGGCGAGGACGCGTCGGTGATCCAACTCGTGCACCGGGTGATCAAGGAGGCCGTCGAACGCGGCTCCTCGGACATTCACTTCGAGCCCGGCGACGAGGACATGCGCGTGCGGTATCGGATCGACGGCGTGCTGCAGGAGGCCGCCGTGATCCCCGCCAGCGCCGTGCCCGCCGTGGTCTCGCGCATGAAGATCCTCTCCGACCTGGACATCGCCGAGCGGCGCGTGCCGCAGGACGGCCGCATCTCGCTCGAGGTCTCGGGCCGGCCGATCGACCTGCGTGTCGCGACGCTCCCGTGCGCGTACGGCGAGAACGTCGTCATGAGAATCCTCGACCAGAGCAAGATCATGATCGAGCTCGAGGACCTCGGCATGCTGCCGCAGGCGCTCGAGCGCTTCACGAAGGCGTTCTCCCAGGCGCACGGCGCCGTGCTGGTCACCGGCCCGACCGGCTCGGGCAAGTCGACCTCGCTGTACGGCGCGCTGAACCAGCTCAACACCGTCGAGACGAACATCATCACGATCGAGGACCCGGTCGAGTACCAGCTCGACGGCATCACGCAGGTCCAGGTCAACAACAAGGCGGGCCTCACGTTCGCCGGCGGCCTGCGCTCGATGATGCGTGCCGACCCCGACATCATCATGGTCGGCGAGATCCGCGACCGCGAGACCGCGCAGATCGCGATCGAGGCGGCCCTCACCGGCCACCTCGTGCTCTCCACGCTGCATACGAACGACGCGCCGGGCGCCGTCTCGCGACTGATCGAGATGGGGATCGAGCCGTTCCTGGTCGGTTCGGCCGTCGACTGCGTGGTCGCCCAGCGCCTCGCGCGCCTGCTGTGCGAGGAGTGCAAGAAGCGCACCACCATCACCGCCGAGGTGATGCGCGCGAACGGCTTCAACGTCGGCCTCGACCTCGAGGCGTTCGAACCTGTGGGCTGCGCCCGCTGCGGCGGCTCCGGCTACAAGGGCAGGATCGGCCTGTACGAGGTCATGTGGGTGTCCGACACCATCCGGTCACTCGCCGTGGCCCGCGAGCCCGCCGAGACGATCGCCCACGCGGCCGTCCACGAGGGCATGATGCGCCTGCGCGAGGACGGTCTCGAGAAGGTCCGCCGCGGCCTCACGTCGATCGCAGAGATCGCCCGCGTCGCCGGTACGCGCTAAGTAACTAAGGCGCTCGTGCGAGCTTGCGAGTGCGAGAAAGCCGCACCCGGTCTTGATCGGGTCCTGACCCCTATAGGACCCTGCGTCGCCTGCCGATGAAGTTCTCGTGAGCCTGGACTTCTCAGAGATCCTCCTCGCGGTCGTCAAGAACAAGGCGTCCGACTTGCATATCACCGCCGGCGCTCCGCCGATGCTCCGTATCAGGGGCTCGCTCGTGCCGATGGAAGACATGCCGTTGCTGACACCGACCGACACGCGAGAGATCGTTTACGCGATCCTCAATAATTCGCAGCGCCAGCGTCTTGAGACGGACTGGCAGCTCGACTTCGCCTACTCGATCCCGGGCGTTGGCCGCTACCGCGTCAACACGTACTTCCAGCGTGGGACCCTCGGTGCCGCGTTCCGCCTGATCCCGACCGAGACCGTGCCGATCGAGAAGCTCGGTCTGCCGGCGGTTGTCCGCAGCTTCGCCAAGAAGCCGCGCGGCATCGTCCTCGTCACCGGGCCGACCGGCTCGGGCAAGTCGACTTCGCTCGCCTCGCTGATCAACGAGATCAACGAGACGCGCGACGAGCACATCATGACGATCGAGGACCCGATCGAGTTCCTGCACACGCACAAGCGCTGCATCGTCAACCAGCGCGAGGTCGGGGCCGACGCCGCGTCCTTCTCACTGGCCCTGAAGGCCGCGCTGCGCCAGGACCCGGACGTGATCCTCGTCGGCGAGATGCGCGACATGGAGACGATCGGCACCGCGCTGACCGCGGCCGAGACCGGCCACCTCGTGTTCGCGACGCTCCATACCCAGGACGCGCCGCAGACGGTCGACCGCATCATCGACGTCTTCCCGCCCTCCCAGCAGGGCCAGGTTCGCGCGCAGCTTGCGATCGGCCTGCAGGGCATCGTCACCCAGACGCTTCTGCCGACCGCGGACGGACTCGGCCGCTGTGTCGCGGCCGAGGTGCTCGTGCCCACACCGGGCGTGCGCAACCTGATCCGCGAGGGCAAGACCCACCAGATCTACTCACTCATCCAGACGGGCGGGCAGTACGGCATGCAGACGATGGACGCCTCGCTCGCCGGCCTGGTCCGCGAGGGCAAGATCACGATGGCGCTCGCCGAGACCCGGTCCTCCGAGCCTGCGGAGCTCCGCAAGCTGGTGCAGTCGTCCGGCCTGACCCACCTCACCGATCAGGAAGCCGAGGCGGCCTGATGGCTTCTGCAGCGACCTTCACGTACAAGGCGGTTGACGCCTCCGGCATCCCGTCGGCGGGGGAGATCGTCGGCGCGACGAAGGACGCGGTCGTCCTCGAGCTGAAGACCCGTGGCCTGACGGTCATGGATCTGAAGGAGAAGAAGACCGGCTTCAGCATGGAGATCAACCTGGTCAAGCGGGTGAAGGCGGCCGAGCTGACCATCATGACGCGCCAGCTGGCGACCATGATCTCCTCGGGCATGACGCTCCTGCGCACGTTCTACGTGCTCGAGGAGCAGATCGAGAACAAGCTCCTGCGCGAGACGATCGGCATGGTCCGCGAGGACATCGAGGCCGGCATCTCGTTCTCGGAGGCGCTCGCCAAGCACCCGAAGATCTTCAGCCCGCTGTACGTCGCCATGGTCAAGGCCGGCGAGGCGGGCGGCGTGCTCGAGGAGTCGCTCGAGCGTGTCTCCGACCAGCTCGAGAAGGACGACTCGCTGCGCCGCCAGGTCAAGTCGGCGATGGCCTACCCGGCCGTCGTGATGGGCTTCGCCCTGATGGTGCTGGTCGGCCTGATCGCCTTCATCGTCCCGGTGTTCGTGAGCGTGTTCGACGACTTCGGCGGCGAGCTGCCGGCGATCACGAAGTTCACGGTCGCGCTGTCCGACGCGGTCACGCACCACTGGTACATCCTGATCGCCATCGCCGTCGGTGGCTTCGTCGGCTTCAAGAAGTGGCGCAAGTCCGCGTGGGGCCGCCCGCAGTGGGATCGCATCCGCCTGCGCGTGCCCTTCAAGATCGGCGCGACGGTCCAGAAGATCTCGCTCGCCCGCTGGTCACGAACCTTCTCCGCGCTCTACTCGGCCGGCGTGCCGATCATGCAGGCGATCGAGGTCACCGGCAAGACGGCGGGCAACGCCGCGGTCGAGGACGCGATGGACGCGGTCATCGAGTCGGTCAAGTCCGGCGGCTCGATCGCAGCGCCGCTGAAGAACGCCCCGGTCTTCCCCGCGATGGTCGCCCAGATGATCGCCGTGGGCGAGGAGACGGGCAACCTCGACGTCATGCTGACCAAGGTCGCGGACTTCTACGAGGACGAGGTGGCCGCGGCCATCAAGGCCCTCACGTCGATCCTCGAGCCGGTCATGATCGTCCTCGTCGGCGGCATCGTCGGCTTCATCGTCGTCGCGATGTACATGCCGATGTTCAAGGTCTACGACGCGATCAAGTAGTCGGTCCCCGCGAGTTTCCGGGCAGGGTTTGCGAAGGCCGCCTCCGGGCGGCCTTCGTCGTTGTGCGGGGCGTTGCTGGGGTCGGCCCGTCGTCGGGCCTCCCGGCGCAGCGCTCGCAAGCTCGCGCTTGAGCGCGCCGGGAAGCCCGCCGCGGGCCGCCCAGCCCGACGACCACCGCCCCGGCGTGTTCTCTGTGATCGGCCTACGATCGCTGCGCCTCCGGCCCACGCCGGGCTCGCGCTCCGTTCATGCCGGCGGTCGCCCATCCCTTCGCTCCGCTCTGTTCGTGGGTCGCGTTGCGGGGAGCGACCAGCATCGCGCGGCACGGCCGCGTGACCGGCATCGCGGTGATCGTTGTGAGACAGACCTCGACCCAGTAGGAGCATCGGATGAGCGCCAACGATCCCTTCGCAGGCCTGCCCGACGTCCCGAGCTTCACCGTCACGAGCACGACGCTTACCGAAGGCGGCGGCACGCCCGCCGCGCAGATGTCCGGCATCTTCGGCGTCCCCGGCGGCGAGGACATCTCACCGCAGCTCTCATGGAGCGGCGCCCCCGAGGGCACCAAGAGCTACGCCGTCACGGTCTACGACCCCGACGCCCCGACGCAGTCGGGCTTCTGGCACTGGGCGATCGCGGACATCCCGTCCACGGTGACGGAGTTGCCGGAGGGCGCGGGCGACGACACCGGCTCCGGCCTGCCCGAAGGCACGCTCCAGCTGCGCACCGACGCAGGCACGACGCGCTTCATCGGCGCAGCGCCGCCGGCCGGGCACGGCGAGCACCGCTACTTCTTCGTGATCCACGCCCTCGACGTCGAGAAGATCGGCGTCCCCGAGGACGCCACCCCGGCGTTCCTGAACTTCAACTTCCTCGGCCACATCCTCGGCCGCGCGATCCTGACCGTCACCGCGAAGATCACGGGCTGATCATCGTCGCTGGCCGCGACGGCGCGTGTTCCGGACGGCGCAACTGGGCGGCCACGCCCTCTTGCTGGTCGTCCGGAGGAGAACCTTCCCCTTCGCACCAACAGGCCTTGAGATCACCCGAGGAATCGCACGTTCCGTCTCTCACGCTCGGGACACTCCTTTGCGCGCGAATCTTCCGACAGGCGATGATTCTCTGCGAGCGGGCGGGTTTCTACTGACATGACCGATCGAAAAGTCGTCCTCAAGATGGTGATGTCCCTCGACGGCTTCGTCACCAGCCCGGATGGGACTCACGATTGGATGTTCGAATGGTTCGGCGGCGACTCGGGTGAGTGGAACCGCCGCGCGCTGGACGAGGCGGGCGTTCACGCGATGGGGCGCCGCAGCTACGAGATCATGGGGCCGCACTGGGCCGCGTCTGAGGGGCCGATCGCAACCGCGATGAACGAGAAGCCGAAGGCTGTCTTCTCCCGCACGTTGGAGAAGACGAAATGGGGACCGGTCGAGATCTTCGGCGGGGATCTGGGCGCAGCGATCGCGGAGCTGAAGGCTCGGGACGACGAAGGGACGATCCTGGTCCACGGCGGCCCCGACTTCGCCAAGTCGCTGACCCGCCTCGGCCTCGTCGACGAGTACCAGCTGACCACGGTCCCGATTGCGATCGGCGCGGGCCACAGCCCATTCGCCGACCTAGGAGAGCATCTGAAGCTGGACGTCGTCGAGGAGGAACGCTTCCAGAGCGGAGCACTCGCGCAGATCCTCGTGCCAAAGCCATAAGCGACCGCCCCAACCGAACCGAGGTCCCGCTCAGGCCGGACGGTGGTGGGAAGAGTGGACAGAGCCGCGATGCTTTCCGGCTCGACGTGAGACCGGTCCAATCCCTGCCGTCGCCGAGATGACGAAAGGGGCACACCGCTTGCGGTCCCGTCCGTAGCGCTAGTCGCGCCGGCGGCGCGACTAGCGCTCCTTATGGCGAACGCGGATGATCGTCTTCCCCTTGATCCGCTCGGTCGGGTTGAGGGCGGCGACGGCGTCGTCGAGGGTCGCGACGTTGCCGATGTTGGTCCGCAGCCGTCCGTCCCGTACCCGCTGGACGATCTCACTCAGTTGGGCGCGATCGGACTCGACGACGAAGTCGACTGCCAGGCCGTCGGCGGGCCGCGCCTCGGGCGGCCCTACGACGGTCACCAGGGTTCCTCCGGCCCGGATCAGGCTCGCGGACCGCTTCTGGATGTCTCCGCCGATGACGTCGAAGACCAGGTCGACGCCGCCGACGTCTTCCAGGGCGTCGTTCTCCAGATCGACGAACTCCTGCGCGCCGAAGTCGAGCGCCTTCTGGCGGTCGGCGGCGCGCCCAGTGCCGATGACGTACGCGCCGGCCTCACGTGCGAGTTGCGTCACCATCGTCCCGACTGCTCCGGCCGCGCCGTGCGCGAGGATGCTCTGCCCCGCCTGAAGGTGGCCGTGGTCGAACAGGCCCTGCCACGCGGTCAGGCCGGAGATTGGCAGGCTCGCGCCCACGGTGAACTCGATGTCGCCCGGCAGCGGCGCGAGGTTGCGTGCCTCGATCGCGACGTACTCCGCCAGGGTGCCGTCGCGATGCCAGTCCGCGAGGCCGAACACCCGCTGTCCCACCGACACCCCCGTCGTGCCGTACCCGAGGGCGCTGACCACTCCGGCCAGCTCGTGCCCAGGGATCGACGGTGTTCGGTCACGCTCGCGGCGATCGGTCCAGGTCGAGGGCCACGCCATCTCAGTCGGGACGAATCCCGACGCATGAACCTGAACGATGACGTCGTTTATCGCCGCCGGCGGCTCGGGCCGCTCGACCAGCGTCATCCCGGCCGTTCCCGCAGCCTCGTCCGTCACCACAATCGCCTTCACCCGGGACCTCCCTATGGCTGGTCCGTTTATGCCTCCTGCGGACGGCCGATCGCGACCACCCCGCGCGCCTCGTCATCGCGATCGGAGCTTTCCACACCGACGAATCGTTCCCGAGCCGATAGAAGAGTCAGCTCGCCGCCGGTCGCGGAGCCTTCACCTCACGTCGGACGTCACCGACAAGCCGGATCGGAAAACAGCAAGCCTGCCAGCGCTCGCGAGGCGCACTCGGCTGGGACTGCTGGATTCCATGGAGGCTGTTGCATAAAGCCACGCATAACAGCAGCGCCGCGGCTTGTGCATAGACCGCTCCGTCCAGGCTGAGGCGCCAGCCCGGCGTGAGGCGCTCGCACGAGGTAGGTACGGTTCAGTGGTCGTGGCAGCCGATCCAACAGAGACCGATCCCGACAAGTACAAGGTCGTATTCGAGAACGACCGCGTCCGCGTCCTTGAGTACCGCGATCGCCCGGGCGATCGCACTTCGCCGCACCGGCACCCTGACAGCGTCATGTTCACGTTGAGCACGTTCGAGCGCCGGTTGATCCACGACGGAGAGCACCGCGACGTCGAGCTGGACTCGGGCCGGGTTAATTGGCTGGCGGCGCAGGAGCACAGCGGCGAGAACATCGGCAGCACTGAGACCCACGTGTTGTTCGTGGAGTTGAAGGAGCCGCCGCCCCACCGGCCGGAGCGCACAGACGAACTAGGTCCTGACAGCGGCCCCTAAAACACCGGCGCGACGCGATCACGCGCCGCCACCGCATTAAGGCCGTCTGCGGATCAGTCCGGACGGCTTAAGAGGATGCGTGGATGGCGCAGAACTTCTTGGGGTGCGATCGCGAGCAGGCGTTCTTGTTGCCGCCGAGCGTGGATGAGTGGCTGCCGGCCGATCACTTCGCGCGGTTCGTGATCGCGGCGGTCGAGGCGATGGATCTGGCGGCGTTCTACGCCGATTACCGCGCCGATGGCCATGGCCGTCCGGCGCACGATCCGGCGATGATGGTCGCGCTGTTGGTCTACGCCTACGCGCGCGGGCAGCGGTCCTCGCGCGTGATCGAGCGCGGCTGCATCGAGGACATCGCGTTCCGTGTGATCGCGGCGAACCGCCGGCCCGATCACTGCACGATCGCGCGGTTTCGTCAGCGCCACGAGACGGCGCTGGCCGAGCGTGTTCGGCGAGGTGCTGGCGCTGTGCGCCGAGGCCGGGCTGGCCGGCGTCGAGGTGCTCGCCGTCGACGGCACGAAGGTGCACGCCAACGCGTCTGAGCGCGCGACGCGCGACTACGAGCAGCTCGCCGAGGAGATCCTGCGCGGACGCCGGCGGAGGTCGACGCGGCCGAGGACGAGCAGTTCGGTGATCGCCGCGGCGACGAGCTGCCGCCCGAGCTGGCGACCGCGCAGCGGCCGGCGCAAGTGGCTGGATGGCGCCAAGCGCCGCCTCGACGCGCAGCGCGAGCAGGAGGCGCGCCCGATTCCGGCGCCACGCCGCGCGCGGGTGAAGGAGGCCAAGCGCCGCCTGGAAGAGGAGCTGTGGACCGAGCAGCGCGCCAACGACGCCTATGAGGCCTACCGGGCGCGCGGGGTGATGCGCGACGGCCGCCGCTTCGGTTCGCCGGCCAAGCCCTACACGCCGCCGCCCGAGCAGCCGGTCGGGAAGATCAACGTCACCGACCCCGACTCGCGCAACGTCAAGACGCCGCGCGGCTACGTGCAGGGCTACAACGCCCAGGCGGTCTGCAACGAGCACCAGATCGTGGTCGCCGCCGAGGTCTCGGTCAGCTCGGCGGACTTCGGCCAGATGGGCCCGATGATCACCAAAGCCGAGCCGAACTCGCCGCGGCCGGGATCACGGCCGCGCCCGGGGTCGTGCTCGCCGATGCCGGCTACTGGCACGGCGAG
The DNA here is from genome assembly GCA_963806395.1 of uncultured Solirubrobacteraceae bacterium. Classification (GTDB taxonomy): domain Bacteria; phylum Actinomycetota; class Thermoleophilia; order Solirubrobacterales; family Solirubrobacteraceae; genus DASSUW01. The sequence continues at coordinate 225,654 of CAWDYI010000008.1, forward strand.
CAGATCGACGAGCTGATGGGCCGCGGCATCCAGGTCCTCGTCCCGCCCGACGCCGCCAGACGCAAGCGGCACCCGGCCGGGCTGGGACGGCGGCCGCTACGCATTCATGCGCCGCGTCCTTGAGACCGACGACCGGCGGCGAGCTCTACCGCCAGCGCCAGCAGATGATCGAGCCGGTCTTTGCCGACACCAAGTTCAACCGCCGCATCGACCGCTTCCTGCGCCGCGGCCGATCAGCCGCCCGCTCGGAATGGCGACTGATCACCGCCAGCGGCAACCTCCTCAAGCTCCACCGCCACCAACTCCGACTCGCCAGCCCCTGAGCGACGGGCCGCCGGCCAGCGGCCCGGAGATCCACCTATCGGCGCACCACCTCGCCGCGGCAATGACTCGATCGCTCGCCGCCTGACGGTCACGTCCCGTAGCGTGGTGTAGGACGGGATCGGACGGAGCCTGCAGATGGTTCCGGCCACCGCGGCACTCATGATCGTCGGAGTTCTCACGCTTCGACGAAAGGAGGCCGGCGATGGCCGGTCCGGACAGGATGACGGTCGAGGAGGTCGTCAGGAAGGTGCTGCGCGATGAGCACGCGGACGTGATCCGCGAGTCGGTGAAGACGATCGCGCGCGAGCTGATGGAGGCCGAGGTGAGCGAGTTGATCGGGGCCGAGCTCGGCGAGCGTCGGCCTGAGGATCGCGCGACGCATCGCAACGGGTATCGGGCGCGGCGGTGGGACACCAGAGCGGGTGAGATCGAACTGCAGATCCCCAAGCTGCGGCAGGGCAGCTATTTCCCGTCGTTTCTGCAGCCGCGCAAGCGTTCTGAGCAGGCGTTGGTGAGCGTGGTCCAGCAGGCCTATGTCTGCGGCGTCTCAACGCGGCGGGTCGATCAGCTGGTGGAGAGCCTCGGACTGCGGATCTCCAAGTCTGAGGTCAGCCGGATCGCCGGGTTGCTGGACGAGCAGGTGCAGGCCTTTCGGCAGCGGCCGTTGGAGGGCCGCTACCCGTATCTGTTCGTCGACGCGAAGGTCGAGAAGGTCCGCGATGGTGGGCGGGTCGCGCGCAAGTGCGTGGTGATCGCGCATGCCGTCCATGAGACGGGCCGGCGCGAGATCATCGGCCTGGATGTCGGCGAGGCCGAGACCGAGGCGTTCTGGCGCGAGTTCCTCAGGAGCCTGGTCGCGCGCGGGCTGGTCGGCGTGCAACTGGCCATCTCAGACGCCCATCCCGGATTGAAGGCCGCCTTGGCCCAGGTACTCGGCGCTGCGTGGCAGCGCTGCACGGTGCACTTCCTGCGAGACCTGCGCGGTCACGTCCGCAAGGACCAGCACGACGCGCTGGGCGCGGTCATCCGCTCGATCTTCACCGCCGCCGATGGCACCCAAGCGCGCGAGCGATTGCGCGACGCGGTCGGGCAGCTCGAGCGGCGACTACCGAAGATCGCCGCGATGCTCGAAGAGGCCGAAGAGGACGTGCTCGCCTTCTTCGCGTTCCCGGCCGAGCACTGGCCCAAGCTGCGCTCGACAAATCCGCTGGAGCGCTTTAACCGCGAGATCGGCCGACGCACCGACGTTGTCGGCATCTTCCCCGACGACAAGAGCCTGATCCGGCTGGTCTCGATGCTCGCGATCGAGGCCAATGACGAGTGGCTGGTCGGGCGCAGCTACATCAGCCAGAAATCGATGGGCACTCTCTTCGAGCGCGGATCCGAGACGGATATCCCCCTAGATCAGACAAAGGAGGTCGAGCTCATCGCGGCCTGAGCCGCCACGCGTCACCGACGACTTGAGCGCGCTCCTACACCACGCCCCGGGACTTGACTCGCCTGACCCCTCAGCGCGGTTCAGCGTCAACGTCCCCCGCACTCAAGATGACGACAACCGCCGCGCCTCAGCACCTTTGCGCAACAGCCTCCATGCAAACCGGTAGCTCGAGCGCCGCCGTCGCTGTCTCTCGCGTCCGTCGGCTCCAGGTCTTTGAGCCAGTGGCGGGATCTCACCGCCAAGCATCTCGTATCGCCGCCAAGATCAGGCGATCTCTACAGTCCGCTCGCTGTAGCTCCACCGGTTTGTTGCGAAGGCCGCCTCTCGGCGGTCTTTGTCGTTGTTCGGGCGTGGCTGGGGGTCCGCCGCGGCCCGCCCACCCGCACGACCACTGCACCGGCGTGTGCTCGTTGGGCGGCCTCGGTAGGGGCGCTTCGGTGATCGGCTGCGTGGGCACGCTCCTTGTGAGGTCGCGAATCGGAGTACCGGTCCCGGAACGGCGTTCCCCTGTCTCCGCGGATCGCTTGCGACCCGGGACCTGACTCAACGATTCGCTGCCTCCGGCGCGTCAGGATCCGCCGCGCCGGTTGCGCCCGGAGCTTGGCGTCGTCGAGGCTCAGACCTGGACGTCCTTGCCGGCTATATCCGTAACGGATATAGTTCGACGCGTGAAACCGCTGACGCCGGCCGTCTTCCACATCCTCCTCGCGCTCTCGCGCGACGAGCTCCACGGCTACGCGATCATGAAGCAAGTCGAGAGCGACTCGATGCGGCGCGTCCCGATGGGTGCCGGCACGCTGTACGGATCACTCAGGCGGATGCTCGACGCGGGGCTGATCCGCGAGAGCGACAAGCGCGTCGATCCGGCGATCGACGACGAGCGGCGCATCTACTACGCGATCAGTGAAGCCGGCATGGATGCGCTTGCGACGGAGCTCGCGCGTTACGAGCACCTCGTGGACCTGGCGCGCGACAATCCTGCGTTCGCGATGCGGTCGGCTCATGCCACGTGATCGCACACGCGCCGCGTATCGGGCGCTCCTCAGCCTGTACCCACGGAGCTTCCGCAAGCGATTCGGGGAATCCATGGAGCAGACGTTCGACGATCTGCGCCGCGAGCGGAGCACCGCAGCCGGCGGCATGTTCGGCTTGGTCATCAGAACGTTTGTCGACACCTCGCTCGGCGTCGCCCGCGAGAACGTCGCCGCACTGTCTCGCGCAAAGCTCGCGCGCCATCATCGCTCTGCGCTGGTCGGGCTCCTGCTCTTCCTGCCGATCGGCATCCTCCTCCCAGCGATCTGGCTCGACATCGCGGTCGTTCGCGACGTGCTCACGGGCGATGGCGATCGGCCGAACGTCCTCGGCTTGACGGTCATCCTCGGAGGGCTGCTCCTGCTCCCAGCCGCGTTCGTCATCACCGTGTTGCCGATGCTGCGGAACGGGCCGGACCGCAAGCGGCGCGCGTATGCCGTGAACCTGCTCGTCTGCGCTGTCATCTCGATACCCATGGCGGCGACGCTCCTCGGCATCGGCGAGGAGATCTATCGATGCGAGATCCGCGGGACTGCGAACTGCGATTGACGGACGCAGGCGTCAAGCCTCCTGACACTCGAGTGGCCCGAGTTTGATTCATGACGGCGCCGTGGCGAGCCCCGCGCGCGTCATATAGAACGCCCGGCAGGGGAGGGGGTCTCTATACCTTTTAGCGGGGGGAGGTATCAACATGCGTGCATTCGTGCGCACGCACTGGGTCGGCGTGATCATCGTCGTCGTGTTGTCCGCGACGGTCGCCCAGGGCGCGGTCAGATCTCCGCAGGACGACCTGCCTGCGGCCCAAGCGCCAGCCAGTGAGCCCGAGTTCGACTGGGTCACGCAGGCGCCGGCTGACGGCAAGCAGGCCAAGCTGCAGGCCAAGCAACAAGCCAAGCAGGAGCAGGAGAACGCAGATCCGCGGCTGGACGCGCTCAAGGAGGAAGCCGCCTCCAAGATCGACGCCGAGCTCGTTCAGCAGATGGTGGACAAGATCTTCAGCTTCGGCGAACTCGGGTTCCAGGAGTTCGAGACATCCGGCTACCTCAAGGACATCCTGCGCGAGAACGGGTTCGCGATCCAGGACGAGATCGCAGGTATCCCGACTGCCTGGATGGCGACGTGGGGCTCGGGCAAGCCCGTGATCGCGCTGGGCTCGGACATCGACGGCATCCCGCGGTCCTCCCAGAAGCCGGCGGTGGCGTACCGGGCGCCGCTGGTCCACGAGGAGGCGCCCGGTCACGGCGAGGGCCACAACTCCGGCCAGGCGGTCAACATCGCCGCCGTCCTCGCGGTCAAGGAGATCATGGAGCGCGAGAACATCAAGGGCACGCTCAAGGTCTGGCCCGGCGTCGCGGAGGAGCTGCTCGGGACCAAGGCGTGGTTCGTCCGGCGCGGGTTCTTCAAGGACGTCGACGTGACGCTCTTCTCGCACGTCTCCAACGGCATGTCGACGTCGTGGGGCGAGGCGTCGGGCAACGGCCTCGTGTCCGTCGAATGGAAGTTCCGCGGCGAGCCGGCGCACGGTGCCAACGCCGCGGAGGGGCTCAGCGCGCTCGACGCGGTGCAGCTGATGACGACCGCGATGGAGTACCGGCGCGAGCACCTGGACGTCACGCAGCGCACGCACTTCGTGATTCCGGACGGCGGCGACCAGCCGAACCTCGTGGCCGAGACCGCGCGGGTCTGGTACTACCTGCGCGAGCAGACGCCGGAGAAGATCTTCGAGCTGTGGGACATCGCACGGGACGCGGCCAAGGGGGCGGCCAAGCAGACCGGCACGAAGATCGAGTCCGAGACGCTGCTCGGCTCCGCCTGGCCGCAGCACATGAACCGCCCGGTGGCCGAGGCCGCGGGCGCGAACATCGCGAAGGTCGGGATGCCGGCCTGGAGCGAGGCGGACCAGACGCTGGCGAAGGCGGTGCAGCGCGATTGGGGTCGCTCCGAGGCCACCGGCCTGCGCACCGAGCCATCGGGCGTGCAGGAGCCGATCCCGCCGCAGTTCCGGACGGGCGGCGGCTCCGACGACATCGGTGACATCTCCTGGAACACGCCGACGATCACGCTGCGCTACCCGGCGAACATCCCCAACGCGGGCCCCGGGCACACCTGGCGGGACGCGATCGCGATGGCGACTCCGATCGCCCACAAGGGCAGCGCGTACGGCGCCAAGGTGCAGGCGATGACCGTCCTGGACCTGCTGCTGCGCCCGGAGCTGGTGCGCGACGCCTGGCGGTACTTCGAGGAGGATCAGACCACGGACCGGCGCTACCGCTCCTTCATCCGGAGCGGCGACAAGCCGGCGATCCACCTCAACCGCGAGCGGATGGAGAAGTGGCGTCCCGAGATGCGCAAGTACTACTACGACCCGTCCAAGTACGACACGTACCTGGAGCAGCTGGGCATCGACTACCCGACGGTGCGCCGCTGAATCGGCGGCATGGGGCGCGGCCGGCACCCGGCCGCGCCCCGCCACGCGCAGCGCCGTTGGCTACGCAGCCTCGGCGGGCGGTGGATCGGCAGCGTCCGCGTCGTCGCGCTCTGTGAGCTCAGGCGCGACGATCAGCCTCGCCGGCGTCTCGAGGCCGGCGAGCGGCGGCAGCGGCTTCTCCGATCCCGCCCCGGCCTGCGCAAGACGTCGCAGCTGCGGCAGCACGCGGGCGTCCAGCGACCCGGCGCCCTGGTTGTAGGCGTTCACGGCCGAGTTCAGCTGGCGACCGAGCTTCGCGTAGGGCTCGAGGAACGTCGCGATGCGCTTGTGCAGCTCCCGGCCCGCCGCCGCTATCTCCCGCGCCGACTCGGCGATCTTCTCCTGGCGCCACCCGTAGTAGGTCGCGTGGAGCAGCGCGATCAGCGTCGTCGGCGTCGCGATCAGCACGCCCTTCGCGGCGCCGTGCTCGAGCAGCGTCGGCTCAGCCTCGAGGGCGGCGCAGTACACCCCCTCGTTCGGGATGAACATCACCACGAACTCGGGAGACGAAGCGAACTGCGCGTGGTAGCTCTTCGACGCCAGCGCGTCGATGTGCTGCCGGGTCTGGCGGCCGTGCCGCCGCAGGAGTTCCTGCTGCTCGCCCTCGTCCACCGTCTCGAGCGCGCGGAGATATGCGTCCATCGGCACCTTCGCGTCCACCACCACGTCCCGCTCGGCGGGCAGGTGCACGACGAGATCGGGGCGCAGCCGGCTGCCGTCGGAGCCGGTCACGCTCGCCTGGGAGACGAAGTCGACGTGCTCGGTCATGTTCGCGGCCGCCACGCAGTTGCGCAGCTGCATCTCGCCCCATGCACCGCGGACCTGCGGGCGCTTCAGTGCCGAGACCAGCGTCCCGGTCTGGTCGCGCAGGCGGCCGACCTCGGCGCTCATCGACTCGAACATCTGCCGCGTCTGCCCGTGCGTCGTCCGCCGGTCGTGCTCCAACCTCGCGACCTCGTCGCTCACCCGCTTGAGGCTCTCCGCGATCGGATCCAGGCTCCGCTTGATCTCCTCCGTGCGCTTCCCGAGCTCACCGGCGGCGGTCGCGCGATCCGCATCCCGCTGCGCTGTCGCGAGTTTCTCGACATGCTCGGAGACCTGGCGCAGCGTGTCGGAGGAGATCGCCTTCATCTGCTCGGCGAACTGCTCTCGATTGCCCGAGACCAGCGCGATCTTCTCCTCCGTCGCGGCCCGCAGGTCCACGATCTGCTGCTGATGGGCCGATTCACGCTCCGCGGAGAGCCGGTCGGCATGCGCGGCCTCGTGCGCCGCCTGGAGGCGCGCCGTCTTCTCGGCCTCCCTGGCGGCACGAGCCGCTTCCGTCGCGGCGTGCAGTCGCGGAATCAGCAGAACTGCGAACGCCCCAGAGCCGATCAGGAGTCCGAGAAGAAACGGTGCAGTCATGAGGCCTTTCCTTGCTCGCTGTTGAGCCTTAGAGGTGAGGCAACGTCATCGAAAACATATCGCCAGGATCGGCGGACCGTGCCTATGGCGACGAGAGGGTGGAGCGCGGAACCTGAGGGCGGAACGGCTCGTGTTCGAGCACGCCGCCGCTGCGTACGATCACGGCGGACGACTCGTCGATCTCGTGCCACACGCCCGGCAGGTCTGAGAACGGCTCGGACGCGATCAGCCGGTCATCGGACTTCGCCGTCGCGAACCACATCTTCCTTGTCGGGATAGAGCTGGTGCAGCGAGTCGATGTCGGCCGACGCGAAGAGGGACCGCGCCCGGCCCTCGGTCGCGTACCGCACGGCCCACAGGCTGCTGCCGTCCGAGACACCGAAGGTCCCTTGCACCATCGGCGCGACGCCGCGCTCGGTGGCGGTCGTCTCGATCAGCCCGACGGTGCGCTCGAGCGCGCGGATCGGATCCTCCTCGAGCCCGAACGTGAGCGCGAGCCTGAACACCACCTCCGTGTCGGTCGACCCCATGATGCCGGCGAACAGCTCCGGATCGATCGCCATCATGAGGTCCCGCCGGATGACGTGGAAGTCACCGACGTAGCCGTTGTGCACGAACAGCCAGCGCCCGTGGCGGAAGGGATGGCAGTTGGTCTGCGTGATCGGTGACCCGATCGCCGCCCGCACGTGCACCATGAACAGAGGCGACTCGGTGTGCGCGGCGAGCTCGCGCAGGTTCGCGTCGCCCCAGGCGGGAGCGACGCTGTGGTAGACGGCAGGGCCTTCGCCGGCGCCGTACCAGCCGACCCCGAAGCCGTCGCCGTTCGTCGGCTCGGCGCCCATTCGCGAGTGCAGGCTCTGGTCGACGATCCCGTGCTGGGTCTTGAAGAGCAGCTCGTCGATGAGCACGGGCTGCCCGTGCCATGCCATCCAGCGACACATCGCATCCTCCTTCGTTGTCGGCTCATCATCGAACCTGCCCCGCCGCCCGGCGTCATCCCGATCGGGTGAAACACGGCCGGGGAGCACGTCGCACCCTCCGTCCTCGACTTCGGGCAGACTCACGGCCCGTGGCGGCGTTCCTCGCCCTCCTCGCAGCGGTCTTGTTCGCACTCGCGGCCGCGCTGCAGCAGCGCGGGCAGTTCGCCCTCGCACATCGAGGCATCGCGGTCGAGGGCGTGGGCGGGCTTGTGCGGCTGCTCGTGGTTCCGATCTGGTTGCTGGGGACCGGCGTCCTGTTGCTCGGATACGCGGTGCAGGGGGCCGCGCTGGATCGCGGCAAGCTCATCGTCGTCCAGCCGCTGCTCGTCACGACGATCGTCTGGGCGCTGCCGCTCGGGTACTGGCTCACCGCCCAGAACGTCGTGCGGCGGCAGGTGCTGGGCGCTGGAGTCGTCGTCATCGGGCTTGCGCTGTTCGTGCTCGTCGGCGATCCCGACGCAGGGGTGGAGAACGCGTCGACGGAGAGCCTGCTGCTGGCGGTCCTCGTCGTGAGCGCTGTGGTGGCAGCGCTGATCGTGTGGCTGCGCACGAAGACCTCTCCGGCACTGCGCGCCGCGGTTCTCGGCGTATGCGCAGGCCTGTTCTTCGGCCTCTCGGCGGGCTTCGCGAAGCCGGTCCTCAACGACCTCCACGTCAGCGTCGGTGAGGCGGCCGGCGACTGGCGGACGTGGGCGCTGCTCGGCTTCGGGTTCGTCGCCTTCGTGATCCAGCAGCTGTCGCTCGCGACCGGACAGCTCGCGCCGGCGATGGCGGCGGTCTCGGTCTCGAACCCGGCGGTCAGCGTGCTGCTCGGGATCGTGCTCTACGAGGAGCGGCTGACGCGCCCCGCCTGGCACGTCGCGGTCGCGTTCGCGGCGCTTCTGGCCGCGCTCGGAGGCGCCGTTCTGATCACGCTCGCAAACCGTGAGACCGAGATGCCGGACGGCTCCGCAGCTGGTCACGGGCCGGCCGGGGGCGCGGCGGCTGCATGACGATCGAGGTCGTTCTGCTGGCGCTGGCCAGCACGGTCCGCCCAACCAGCCTCGCGGCCGTCTACGCGCTGGTCGGCAGCGAATCCCCGCGGCGGCTGATGATCGTCTACATCACCGCGGGACTCACGTTCACGATCGCCTTCGGACTGCTGGTGATCTGGGCGTTCAACGGGGTCGACATCAACTCGGGCAGCGACGAGACGAAGGGCATCGCAGAGATCGTCGGCGGCATCGTCGTCTTGACCTTCGCCGTTCTGGTGCTGCACCGGGCGCGTCGGCGGGCCGCACGCCGACGACGCGCCCGACGCCCCGGGCCGCTGGAAGACACTGCTCGAGCGCCGGCTCAGCGCAGGCACCGCGGCGCTCGCCGGCCCGGCGACGCACATCCCCGGGCTCTTCTACCTGATCGCGCTGAACGTGATCGCGGCCCACCAGCCGAGCATCCCCGATGGCCTGATTGAGGTCCTCATCTTCAACGTGGTCTGGTTCGCGCTGCCGATCGGCGCGCTTGCGATCTGCGTGATCGACCCGCCCGCGGCCCGACGCGCCGTCGACGAGCTTCGGATGTGGGCGCTCGGTCACACGCGTACGCTGCTGCTGGCGGTGTCGCTCGTCGCGGGTGCCGGCCTCGTGATCCGCGGCCTCATGACGATCTGACCGGCAAGTGCCGGGTAGGCGCACCAGGCGCCTGGTTCCGTACAGTCTCGCCATGCCCACGGTTCGTCAGCACATGTCGAGCGACCTGCTCAGCGTCGAGACCAGCGTGTCGATCATGGAAGTCGCCCAGCAGATGGTCGACCGCAACGTCGGGGCGGTCCTCGTGCTGGACGATGGCCGGCTGGCCGGGATCTTGACCGAGCGCGACGTCCTGCGCGCCGTCGCGCGTGGTCTCGCCGACAGCACGCGCGTCGGCGACTGCATGACGGCGCATCCGGAAACGATTGCCCCCGACGACACGACCGAGCACGCGGCCGTCCTGATGCTCCACGGCGGCTTCCGCCATCTGCCCGTGGTCGAGGGCGACAATCTCGTGGGCGTCATCTCGATCCGCGACCTGGTGCCACTGCTGCTCGAGGACACGGCGCCGCGCGGCGTCTGATCTCAGCCCGCCGCTGTCACGCGAGCTCGTCCGGCGAACTGGCGATGGCTCCCGAGCTTCAGTGAAGCGGGAACGGCGAGGGCGGCGAGGGCGCCGGAGATCCACAGTGCTGCCTGGGGGCCGGCGGCGTCGGCGAGCGGGCCGAGCAGGGCGACGGTGAGGCCGCCGGCGCCCATGGCGAAGCCGAGTGTCATGCCTGCCGCGAAGGTCTCTCGGTGGGGCAGCATGCGTTGGCCGAGGACGACGGTCGACGTGTAGCCGGCGACGACGGTGATGCCGGCGACCGCGGCGGCGGGGAACGCGAGGGCCGGGCTGGGGCTGAGCTCGATCAGGGGGACGGCGGGCAGTGTGAGGGCGAGCGCGACGGTGAGGATCCGTTCGTAGCCGTAGCGGTCGGCGAGGCGGCCGCCGAGGTAGGTGCCGAACCCGCCGGCCACGAGCAGGACCGTGAGGGCGGCGTTGGCGGTCGCGGTGCCGACGTCGAGACGCTCGATGAGCGCGGCGGCGAGGAAGGCCTGGAGGCCGAAGTAGGCGCCGGCCCGCAATGAGGAGACGGAGATGAGCAGCCAGAAGCGGCCGGGCAGCCGCCTGTCGGCGGCCTGCCGAGTGTTCCGCGACCGCGCGCTCGCGGCGCGTCCGGGAGCCGAGCTGCCCGAGGATCTCGTGCGGAGCATCGTGACCCGGCTCGATGGCCTGCCGCTGGCGATCGAGCTGGCGGCGGCGAAGGTCCGGGCGATGGCGATCGAGGAGATCGACCGGCGGCTCGAGGACCGCTTCGCGCTGCTGCGCGGGGGCGACCGTAGTGCGCCCGACCGCCACCAGACGCTGCTCGCCGTGATCGACTGGTCCTGGAACCTGATCGACGAGGCCGAGCGGCGCGCGCTGCGCCGGCTCGCCCTCTTCAACGACGGGTTCATGCTCGAGGCCGCGGACGCGGTGCTCGGCGACGGCGCGCTGGACGCGGTCCAGGGGCTTGTCGACCAGTCTCTGCTGAGCGTCCGCGGCGCGGCCGGCGGCGTCCGCTACCGGATGCTCGAGACCGTCCGCGAGTTCGGCCGCCTGCAGCTCGGCGCCGCCGGCGAGGAAGGCGAGCCGCGCGCGGCGAGGCGGGCCTGGGCGACCGCGTACGCGGACCGCCACCGCGCCGGCCTGTCCGACCGCGACCAGTTCGCGACGATCGACGCGATCGCCGTCGAGGAGGTCAACCTCGCCGACGAGCTGCGCGACGCACTCGCCGACGGCGACCGCCGCGCGCTCGTCGAGCTGCTCGCCGTACTCGGGCTCTTCTGGACGATCCGCCGCGAGCACGTCCGCCTGATCGCCGTGACGGCCGCGGTCGCCGACGCGGTTCGCGACTGGCAGCCGCCGCCGGAGCTCGAGGACATCGCGCGCGCCGCGCTGGTGATGACGCTGGAGGATCGCCGCCGTCACGCCGACGACCCCGCCGCCCGGGCGGTAGCCGAGGACCATGCCCATGGCGAAGGTCAGGCTCGCCGCGATCAGGTAGCGGACGAGGTCGGCGACCATGGGGCCGGCGAGCGGCGCGATCCGCGCGATCGGCAGCGACTTGAAGCGATCGAAGACGCCCTTGTCCATGTCCTCGCGCAGCTGCACACCCGTGGCCATGCAGGTGGTCAGCAAGGTCTGGGCGACGATGCCGGGGATCATCAGCGGCAGGTAGCTCGAGACGTCGCCGGAGATCGCGCCGCCGAAGACGAAGGCGAACATCGCCGTGAACAGCAGCGGCTGGAGCGTCACGTCGAAGAACTGCTCCGGGTTGCGGCGCATGGTCTTCAGCGCACGCCAGGCCATCGAGAAGGTCTGGCCGACCATCTCGGCGAGACTCGTGCGCGCTCGCGTGCCCGCGACGACAGCCGCGGGATCGATCGTTGCAGTGCTCATCGGACCACCTCCAGGGCGGGCTCGTCGTACTCGGTGGGATCGGGCTCGTCGTCCTGCGCGGCGTCGTGGCCGGTGAGCGCGAGAAAGACCTCGTCGAGGGTCGGCTTGTCGACGCTCACCGTGGCGATCGCCACGGCGGCCTCGCGCAAGGCGATCAGCACGTCCGCCGCCCGGTCGGCGACGGTGAGCGGCGCGTTGATGCGGCCGGACTCGGGCGTCAGCACCGGCTCGCTGCCGAGGACGCGTCGGACGATGTCGCAGGCGAGCGCCTGGTCGGCGCCGGCGGCGAGCTGCAGCTGGAGCGTCGAGTTGCCGACTGACGCCTTCAGCTCGTCCGGCGTACCCTGCGCGACCTTGCGGCCGTGGTCGATGACCGCGATCCGGTCGGCGAGCTGATCGGCCTCGTCGAGGTACTGCGTCGTCAGCAGGACGGTGCAGCCCTCGGCGACCAGGCCCCGGATCGTGTCCCACATCTGCCCGCGAGTGCGCGGGTCGAGGCCGGTGGTCGGCTCGTCGAGGAAGATCAGGGGCGGGCGCGTGATCAGGCTCGCTGCGAGGTCCAGCCGCCGCCGCATGCCGCCCGAGAACTGCGACAGCGGCCGGTCGGTGGCATCCTCGAGCCCGAACTGCTCGAGCAGGCGCCGCGCGGTTGCGCGAGCGTCCGCCGAGCGCAGGCCCTGCAGGCGCCCGAGGAGCCACAGGTTCTCGCTCGCCGTGAGGTTCTCGTCGACCGACGCGTACTGGCCGGTGACGCCGATCAGCTGGCGGACGCGATGCGGCTCGCGGACGACGTCGACGCCGAAGATCCGAGCGTCGCCCGCATCGATCGGCAGCAGCGTCGCGAGCATCCGCAGCATCGTGGTCTTCCCGGCGCCGTTCGGTCCGAGGACGCCCAGGATCTCGCCCTGCCTCACCTCGAGGTCTATGCCGTCGACTGCACGTAGGTCGCCGAACTGTTTTACGAGTCCGCTTGCGCGGACGGCTGCTGTCTCTGTCATCTCTGTTCCTCCGGCTGTAAGCACGGTCGGAACGCTAGGCGGCGGCGGTTTCAGCAGCCCTACCTGATACGGGGTTGCCGCCAGGCGGAGGCCTGCGCCCCCGGAACGCTAGGTTTGGTCGTCGTGTCGTCGAGCGATCGGGGCGCACCAGGTCTGCGCCGTCGGCGTGTCGAAGCCAACGGGATCGAGTTCGGTGTCCTGGAGGCTGGGAGCGGGCCGCTGGCCCTCTGCCTCCACGGGTTCCCCGACTCGGCGTACACGTGGCGACACCTGCTCCCGGAGCTGGCGCGGGCGGGCTTTCACGCGGTGGCGCCGTTCATGCGCGGGTATGCGCCGACGGCGGTCGCCGCCGACGGCTGCTACCAACTCGGCGCGCTCGTGGCCGACGCAGTCGCGCTGCATGAGGCGCTCGACGGCGACGAGCGAGCAGTCCTGATCGGACATGACTGGGGAGCCGAAACCGCTTATGGCGCGGCTGCGATCGCGCCCGAGCGGTGGCGCCGGCTCGTGACGATCGCGATCCCCCCGCCGGCGCTCGACGAGCGGATCTTCGGCGACTACGAGCAGCTCAAGCGCTTCTTCTATCTCTTCCTCATGAAGTCGCCGCGCGCCGAGTCCGTGATCGCGGCCGACGACATGGCGTTCCTCGGCCGGCTGTGGCAGGACTGGTCGCCCGGTTACGACGCGGCCGAGGACGTGCGCAACGCAAAGCAGTGCCTGCGCGAGCCGCGCAACCTCGCGGCCGCGATCGCCTACTACCGGGCAGAGGAGCCCGGGCTCCAAGCGGTCGGCGCGACCGATCCGTATGCCGCCGAGCACGCAGCCCTGCTCCGAGTCGCCCCACAGCCGACGCTCTATCTGCACGGGCGTCGCGACGGCTGCATCGACGTCGCGGTCGTAGCCGACACCGAGCGTCACCTCGCCTCCGGCTCTCGAATGGTCATCATCGAGGACGCCGGTCACTTTCCCCACCTCGAACGGGCCGCGGCGGTGAACGAGCGCATCCTCGCTTGGGTCGGCCTCGGCCGGAGCGTCAGGATCCCGCGCGGCGGTTAGGGTCCTCGGAGCTCAGACCAAGGCGGACGCCGGGGGAGGTCGGGATGCGCGTGGCAGTGCTAGGAGCGGGTAACGGAGGGGTTGCGTCGGCGTTCGACTTCGCCCAGCACGGTCATGAGGTATCGCTGTACGCCCCGCCGGAGTTCGGCGTGAACGTGGTCGCGGTGGACAAGGCGGGTGGCATCACCGCGAGCGGTGATCTCCAGGGCTTCGCACCGATCCGGTACGCCGGGGACGACGCCGCCGAGGCCATGGCCGGTGCCGCGCTCGTGGTGGTCGTGGGTCCGGCGTACAGCACCGAGCCGCTGGCCGCCGCGGCCAGGCCCCACCTGACCGACGGCATGGCCGTTCTGATCTGCCCCGGGTCGTGTGCCGGCGCGATCGCGTTCAAGCGCGCAGCCGGGCTCGAGCTCGACGACGAGCGCTGCATCGTCGGCGAGACCAGCACGCTGCCGTACGCGGTGCGGGTCACCGAGCCGGGCGTGGTCAACGTCTTCCTCAAGCTCACCACCGGGGTGTACCTCGCGGGGCTGCCGCGGGCGGGAACGGACCGGCTGTACGACCTCGTCAACGATGTCTGGCCGGCTGTCGAGAAGGCCGAGAGCGTCTTCCAGACCACCCTCCAGAACGGCAATCCGGTGATCCATCCGGCCGTCACGCTGCTCAATGCGAGTCTGCTCGAGCGAACCGGCGGCGACTTCCTGTTCTACGAGGAGGGTGTGACCGAGAGCGTCGGGCGCCTGATCGAGGCGGTCGACAAGGAGAGGCTGGCGATCGCCGACGCGCTGGGAGTCACGATCCTCTCCGAACCTGCCCTGGGAGTCAGGCAGGGATACATGCTCGAGGAGAACTACTCGACCGGGTACAGCACCGCGCCCGGCTTCCTCGGGATCGAGGCGCAGAGCCAGCTGGACCACCGGTACCTGACCGAGGATGTCGGCTACTCGTTGATCCTCCTGACCGACCTGGCCGCGCGCCTCGGCGTGCCCACTCCGGTGATGGACGCCGTGATTGCGATCACTTCGGTCGTTCTCGCCCGCGACTTTCGAGGCGAAGGGAAGAGGACCGTGCGCACGCTCGGCCTGGATGGCATGTCGCGCGAGGAGCTCGCCGCCCTCTGATGGCCCAGGTCCCGGTCGGGAGCGTCCGCCGGCTCTCGATTGCCGCCTTCCTGGCAATCGTCGTCGTGTACCTGGTCATCGTGCAGGGTGTCGGCGCGCTGGCCATCGCGAGCCTGGAGGGGTTCGAGTCCGGGCACCCTGAAACGAGCGAGCAGGTCGCGGTCGGCCTGCTGCTGCCGATCGGACTCTCGCTCGTCTTCGTCTATGCGGTGGTGGCCGCGCTGGGCTGGTGGCGGCCTGTGTTCGTCGACGACCGGCCGGTGCGGCGCTGGGTCTGGGTCGTCCCGATCATCTTCCTGGTGGCCATCGTGGCGGCCATCGACTACTCCGATCTGGCCGACAAGGGGATCGGGTTCGTCGTCCTGTTGCTGCTCGCCACCCTGTGCGTGGGGTTTGCCGAGGAGGGCATGTTCCGCGGTATCGGCGTCACCGTGTTCCGCTCCAACGGCTTGAGCGAAGGCCGGGTCGCGCTGTGGTCGAGCGTCGTGTTCGGCGCCGTGCACCTGACCAACGCGCTCAGTACCGGCGGCACCGCGGTTGCGCAGGCGATCGCGGTCAGCTTCGCCGGCTACTTCTTCTATCTGACCCGCCGAGTCTCCGGTGGGCTGATCGTGCCGGCGATCATTCACGGCCTGTTCGACTTCTCGATCCTGTCGGGCGCTGTCGCCGGCGACGCGACGTACGCGGGCGGCTTGGCGGCGATGCTGGCCTACCCCGTGGTCGCGATCATCCTGCTCGTCCGTCGCCACCGCATCGAGCCCGCTCCACCGACGCCCGCCCAGCGAGCCGCCGTCAACACGTAGCCTGTCCCGTCGTGCCGGGTATCGGGGTGATGCGTGAGGGTCCGCTTCACGCCGCGGTGAAGGCGCTGCTGGCCGAGCCGGGCGACCGCCTGGAGGTGCCGGTGGGAAGGTTCGTGATCGACCTCGTCCGTGCCGACGGCGAGTTGGTCGAGGTGCAGACCGGCGGTTTCGGCGCGCTCGGCCGCAAGCTCGACGCGCTGCTCGACGAGCACCGCATCCGCGTCGTGCACCCGGTCGCGGCCGAGCGCCGGATCGTCCGGGTCGATGAGCACGGCCAGGTGCTCGGTGCCCGGCGGTCGCCGAAGCGCGCGACGGCTATAGAGGTGTTCGACAAGCTGGTCGCGTTTCCGTCGCTGCTGACGCACCCGAACCTGACGATCGAGGTCCTGCTGCTGCGTGAGGATCACATCCGCGGCCCGCAGCCGACGACGACTCGCCGTCGCACGCGCGACCCGGGGGAGCGGCGGCTGGTCGAGGTCCTCGATCGGGTCGCGCTGCGAACGCCGGAGGACATCCTCGCGGCGCTGCCCGCGCTGCCGCCCGAGCCGTTCAGCACACGCGAGCTCGCAGACCTTCTCGGGTGCAGCAGAGTGCTGGCGCAGCGCACGGTGTACTGCCTGCGGGTGATCGGGCTCGTCGAGCCGGCAGGCAAGCGCGGCCGCACCCCGCTCCACGCGCGATCGGAGATGCGCCCGGCGACCGCGCGGGCGTAAGTTGGACGCCATGCGACTCACGAAGGTGGTCTGCTGATGTCGGCCGCCGACCGGTGGCGCCCGCGCGTCGCCCGCACGACCGGCAGCGTCACGGAGGCCATCTACGGTCTGATCCTGGCGACGTCCGTGATCGCCGTCTCGCGCGAGTACGACTCCTCGAACGCCGGGCGTATCGCCGTCACCGTGCTGGTCACCGGAGTCGTCTTCTGGCTGGCGCACGTCTATGCCCGCGTGCTGGCGGGGTCGATCAGCCATCACCGGTTCATCGACCGATCCGACGTGCGTGAGGCGCTTCGCCACGACTGGCCGCTGGTGGAGGTCACCGTTCCGCTGGTGCTCATCCTCGCGCTGGGCGCCCTCGACGTCGTGGCGGACGAGACCGCGATTCTCGTGGCGACGCTCGTCGCGCTGGTGGAACTGGGCGCTGCCGGCGCGTATGCCGCGCGCAAGTCAGGAGCGGGCGTGGGCGCGACGGTCGTGTCCGCCGTCATCGCGCTGGCGCTCGGCAGCGCGGTCGTCGTGCTCAAAGCCCTCGTGCACTGACCGCGAGACTCACGCCGAGCGCGATCCGCGGGAGAGCGCTACGCGTCGGGGCTTTGGCTACTCGACCGGCCTGTCGCTCTGCGGGCTGCCGGAGGATTCGTCCGCAGCCTCATCGAGCTCTCGGCGCAGCTCGAGGTCCTCGTCGCGGCGACGCGCACGGGTCGCCCAGGCCTTCGCCTCCTCGGTGAAGCCCCAATGCCCGGACTTGCGCGCCATGTCTCGCGGGCCGGCGTGCTCCGTCTTTCCCTTTCCCAGGCTCATGCGGCCCACGGTACCCCGTATCCAGGTGTACCGTCGTGGCCGTGTCCGAGCTCTTCCTGCGCGAGGTCGTCGCGGACGACGCGATCAAGGCGGCGATCGCGGCGGCGTACGCGCGGCCGGCGAACGTCGCGGTGCTGGACGCCGTGGCCGATGTCCTCGATCTGCATGAGCCGGACGTGTTCTGCGTTCGCAAGCGCACTTGCCGGCGGGTGGCGCCTTCATCTCGACATCCTCCCGATGATCGACGATGAAGTGCGCTGTCTGGACCTCGCTCGGCGGATCGCCGCGGAGCTCGGCACGGCGGCGCTGACGTTCCACGACCTCGACACCCAGCAGCCAGAGCTGTACACGGCCATCCGGTGGCTCGAACCGGGCGCCGAGCGCCTGGTGGACTTCGACGACGATCACTGGGACGCAACCGGCAGCGTCCGGGTCACGGAGCGCCACTGACCTTTGACACGTCTGGCGCGCCGCCGCCGGGCGGTGTTTGTCGTTGTTCGGACGTGGCTGGGGGTCGGCCCGTCGTCGAGGCCTCCGGCGCAGCGCTCGCAAGCTCGCGCCCTAGCGCGCCGGAGACCCCGCCGCGGCCCGCCCACCCGAACGACCACTGCACGGGCGTGTTCTCGGTGGCCGGCCTCGGTGGAGGCGCGAGGGCGATCGGCTGCGTGGGCACGCTCTGTGTGGGGTCGCGAATCGGAGTACCGGTCCCGGACAGCGTTTCCCTGTCTCCGCGGATCGCTTGCGATCCGGGACCTGACTCAACGATTCGCTGCGCCTCCGGCGCTCTCACAGCCCACTAGGATCGCCCGATGGCTCGACGAGTATCCGACCAGCGCAAGCTCACTTCGTACGGTGGCCACGGACCCGCGCTCATTCCCCCAACTGAGCATCGCGCATATGAGGCGCGGCTCGTTGCGGCCGTTTGGACCCTCAGCGGTGGCGACCCCCACTACCGGGAGAAGCGGATTCGCGCAGTCGGGCTGCGGGGTGAGTGGCCCGACACGGTCGTTTGGTTCGAATGGAGCGGGCCGCTCGGGGAAGGCAGTTGGGCGCCAACGTCTACCGGCAACAGCCGTACGAGCTCGGAGCACTGCGGGACGTCGACCCCGAGACGCTCGCAATCGACCTGCTGGACGCAGTGATGGAGAACTGACGGATCGCCAGCGAGCGCGGGGCGCCGGAGGCGCAGCGAATCGTTGAGTCAGGTCCCGGATCGCAAGCGATCCGCGGAGACAGGGAAACGCTGTCCGGGACCGGTACTCCGATTCGCGACCCCACACAGAGCGTGCCCACGCAGCCGATCGCCCTCGCGCCTCTACCGAGGCCGCCCAACGAGAACACGCCCGTGCAGTGGTCGTGCGGGTGGGCGGCCCGCGGCGGGGTCTCCGGCGCACTAAGGCGCGAGCTTGCGAGCGCTGCGCCGGAGGCCTCGACGACGGGCCGACCCCAGCTAGGATCGCCCGATGGGCCTGCTGCGCGACGCGCTCCACAAGCTCAACCTGCGCAGCGGCGCTGCGGCCTCCCCGGTGCTGTCGGACCCCGGGTTCGCGCGCGCCGAGCGCTCGGCCGCGAAGGGCGGTTCGGACAGCGCCCGGATCGTCGGCGTCGAGCAGCGTCTCAACGACGGAACGACGAAGCGCTACATCGCGGTTGCGGTGGCGACGGCGAGCGGTACTGAGCGCGCCGGCATCGAGGTCACGGGCCCGGTGCATGTGCTCGCGCGCCTGCGACCCGGCGTCGAGGTGCTGGTGCGCCACCGCGACGGCGATGCCGTGGTGCTCGACTGGGCCGCTCTGTGCGCGCGCTGGGGGGTGGAGGCCGAGCCGTCGCAGAAACGCCGCCGCAAGGCGCCGGACGACGGGGTGAAGGACGGCGCGGTCGACTGGGCGGTGCAGAAGCGGCTGGGGAAGTGGACGCCGCGGCGCGCGACGATCACGGCCCTGACGCAACGCGCCGGCGCGCTCGGCGGCATGACCCTGAACTTCGACGTCGCGCTCCGGCTCGACGACGGAGCCCAGGCGGTCGCGTCGAACACCGAGATCCCGTTCTACGCGGCGTGGCTCGCGGCGCCGGGCGCCGAGGTGCCGGTGTGCGTCGACCCGTCGGATCCGGCGAAGGCGGTCGTCGACTGGGCCGCCGCGGCGAACGAGCCCGGGCGTGCGCCCGGGATGCTCGACGACCGGCCGCCGGCGGGCAGCGCCGCCGAGCTGCTCGGCTGACCGGGACCTACGCCTCGCAGCTGCTCATCCGCGTCTCGCCGCTGATGCAGGTGTCGCGCCCGTTGTCGCCGCGGATGCTGTCGAGCTGGAGCCCGCCGTCGAGGAAGTCGTCGCCGTTGCCGCCGCGGAGGTCGTCGGGACTGGCGCCGCCGTCGATCCAGTCCTTGCCGTCCCCGCCGTCGATCGTGTCGGGCCCGTCGCCGCCGCAGATCACGTCGTCTCCGCTCTTGCCGTTGACGGTGTCGGCGCCGGAGAGGGCGACGATCACGTCGGCCGCGTTGGTGCCGTTGATGACGTTGTTCTGCGCGTTGCCGACGATCGTCGGGGTCAGGCCGCGGCAGGCCGGGATCGCCACCTGGTAGGAGCAGGTCACGCTCGTGCGGTGCCCGGCACGGTCGGCGCCGGTCAGGCTGCTGGTGAACGTCCCGGCCGTGTTGGTGTTGGTGACGCCCTGCACGAGCGGCCGATCAGGCCCTGAGGTCGCGTCGGTCACCGTCGCCGAGACGAAGACGCCGAGCTGGTAGATCTGGAACACCTGCACCGGCGACGCGCACGTCACCACAGGCGGCGTCGCGTCGCGCTTGACCACGACCGACTTCGTCGCCGTGCCTCCCGATGACGACGCCACGCACGTGAACGTGGTCCCGGCCGTGTCGGTCGTGACGCCCGCCGGCTCGCAGCCGGTCCGCGACGACACTGGCGAGTCGGGGTCCTGCACGTCCCAGCCGACCGCGACGTCGGAGACGTACCAGCCGTTGCTGCCGAGGGTTCCGCTGAGGACCGGCGTGATCACCGGCGGCGTGAGGTCGTCGGTGCTCGGGCGCCACAGCCAGACCCCGCGATCCGCGCTCGGCTGATCCGCCGTGCCACTGACGCCGACCGAGAAGCCCCCGTTGAAGACCGGGTGCGTGTAGCCGGCGCTGCCCGCCACCGGGGCGCCGTCCCGGTCCGATGAGGTCCAGCCGCTGGCCGAGGCGCTCGTCGTGGGATAGCCGGAGAAGAAGAACGTCGGGCGCATGTCCTCGAGGAATCCCATCGCCGTCAGGAGGTACTCGGGACCCGAGACGCTGGGAGGGTCGGCGGTGACGATCGCGGGCGCGTAGTGGCCCATCAGCGCGATCACCTGGGCGTCCGTCGCCCACACCCATCCCGTCAGGTCGCGGGTGCCGATCGAGCCCGCGCAGCGGCTCACGCCGTCGCGCGGGCACACCGCGGCCACCTGGTTCCAGGTCATTCCGGTCGTCGTCGTGAGCTGCTTCCACCGCTTCCCGTCCTCGGGGAAGGCTGCGGCGGCGGGCGCCGCCCACACCAAGGCGGAGACGAGGACGCTTGCGCACAACGATGCTCGGACTGCCCGGCGGTGGACCATGCGACGCTCCTCCTGGATCGGCCTGTCCGACGCCCCCCGCCACGCTGTACGCGCCGCAGGCCTTTTCGGTTCGGGGGTTTCCCGCACCGGCGATACGCCTGGTTGCCGCACCGACTTCCGCCGTGCCTCCTGCGAGCCTTAGTGCGTGCGTTCTGCCACTAGCTCCTCACCGGCGTTCTCCAGGTTCGTCCGCGATGCCGAGGCGCTGATCGACGATCCGCATGCGATCGCCGGCCGCTTGACTCCGCTGCTCGCCGAGGACGGCTGGCTCGCCGCCGAGGACCGCGTGCCCGGTACCGACCGCTACCGCCAGCACCTCCTGCACGTCTCCTCGTGCCGGGGCCTGTCCGTCGTCGCGCTGGTGTGGCGGCCCGGGCAGCGGACACCGATCCACGATCACGTCTCCTGGTGCGTCGTCGGCGTCTACCGCGGCCTCGAGCGCGAGACGCGCTATCGCCTGGTCAATGTCGGCGGCCGGTCCTGCCTGGAGCCGGTCGCGACGATCGAGGCCCGGCCCGGGCACGTCGAAGCGCTCGTGCCGCCCGCAGGGGACATCCACGCGGTGACGGCCGGCGGCAGTGAGCTGACGATCTCGATCCACATCTACGGCGCCGACATCGAGCGTCTCGGATCGAGCGTCCACCGCCGCTTCGACGACTTCGAAGAGCTCTCGATCGCGGCGTAGCGGCTACGCGGCGAAGCGCTGCTCGCTGCGAGCGCGCGCCTTGGCGCGCTCGACCTCGCGGTCCTTCGGCGGCGCGGTCGTCACGAGCTCGCCGAGCAGCTCCATCGTCGCGGCCGCCACGGCGTCGACGGCACGCTCGAACGCCGCCTCGTTGGCGCGCGACGGCTTGCTCGAACCGCTGATCTTGCGGACGAACTGGAGGGCGGCGTCATGCACCTCGGCCTCGGTCGCCGGGGGCTCGAAGTTATGAAGTTGGCGAATATTGCGGCACATGCCTAGAGCGTACCCAGACCGTTTCGTCTGAGAAGCTGCGAGCCGTGACCGAGCGTTACGCCGACGCCGGGCGGTTCCGGCGGTTCGTGCGGTGGTCGGCCGCGACGCGGCCGGGCTCGCGCTTCTACGCACGCGTGCTGCACCACCTCGACCGCGTCGTCTATCGCCGCACGGGCGGCCGCAGCACGCTTGCGGCCTGGCTGTCCGGCCTGCCGGTCGCGATGCTGACGACCACCGGCGCGCGGACCGGGAAGCAGATCGACAGCCCGGTCCTCGGATTCCCGGCCGGCGACGACGTGGTGGTGATCGCGTCGAACTACGGCCAGGCTCGCCACCCGGGCTGGTACCACAACCTGCGCGCGCACCCGCGAGCGCGCCTGGTGATCGACGGCGACGAGCGCGAGGTCGAGGCGGGGGAGGTCGCGAGTCCGGAGCGCGAGCGGTTCCTGGAGCTCGCCAGCGAGGTCTATCCCGGGTTCACCACGTACGTGGCACGCGCCGCGCCTCGGCGGATCGCCGTGTTCCGCCTCCGGCACATATCCCCCGACGTGTGAGTCCGCACTCGCGCCAGCAGGAGCGGTCGCTCAACTCGCTCGCGTTCAGCGCCACGGTGCACTGCCTGACGGGATGCGCGATCGGCGAGGTGCTGGGCATGATCATCGGGACCGCGCTCGGCTGGTCGGACCTGCAGACGATCGCGCGCGCGGTGATCCCGATCGCGCTGGCCTCGGACACGATCTCGATCACGATCATGGAGATCGTCGACAACGCGATCATGCTGCTGATCCCAGGCGCGATGGACGCGTCGCTGACCGAGATCGGGTTCTGGGCGGCGCTCGCGGCGGCACTCCTGATCGCCGGCGTCGCGGCGTACCCGGCCAATCGCTGGCTGCTCGCGCGCGGCAAGGGACACGCCGTGCTGCACGCGCACAAGGCGCAATGACCGCCGCGCTGCCAAGGTAAGGGGCGTGGGACACCACCACGGGCACTCGCACGGCGTATCGGAGGATGCCGACAGCCGCAAGCTGGCGATCGCGCTCGCGCTGATCGTCGGGTTCATGTGCGTCGAGGTGGTGGTCGGCATCGCCGCCGGGTCGCTGGCGCTGCTGTCCGATGCCGCCCACATGCTCACCGACGCGGGAGCGCTGGCGCTCTCGCTGGTGGCGATCCGCCTAGCTCGCCGCCCGGCGGCCGGGGCGATGACCTACGGGCTCAAGCGCACCGAGATCCTCGCCGCCGCGATCAACGGGTCGACGCTGCTCGTGCTCGGCCTGCTGATCGTCTACGAGGGCATCCGGCGCCTGATCGATCCGCCGCCCGTCGAGGGAGCGCCGGTGCTGATCGTGGCCATCCTCGGCATCGTGGTGAACCTCGTCGCCACGCTCGTGCTCGCGCGCGCGAACCGCCGGTCGCTGAACATCGAGGGCGCGTACCAGCACATCCTCACCGACCTCGCGGCGTTCGTGGCGACGGCGATCGCCGGCGCCGTGATCCTGCTCACCGGGTTCGATCGCGCGGACGGGATCGCCGCGCTGCTCGTCGCCGCGATGATGCTGCGCGCCGCATGGAAGCTCCTGTTCGAGTCCGGCCGCGTGTTCCTGGAGGCGGCTCCGCGCGGGTTCGACCCGCAGGCGATCGGCCACCGGATGGCGAGCCACCCCGGCGTCACCGAGGTCCACGACCTTCACATCTGGGAGGTCACGTCCGGGTTCCCGGCGCTGTCCGCCCATGTGCTCGTCGGCCGCGACACCGACTGCCACGACGTCCGGCGTGCGCTCGAGGTGATGCTGCACACCGGGTTCGAGATCGAGCACACCACCCTGCAGGTCGAGCACGAGGGCGGGGAGCTCCTCGAGATCGAGGTCAAGCCGCGGGAATCACCCAGCCGGCCATCGCCACGAAGTGCGTGACGGCGGCCGCGATCACGAGAGCGTGGAAGACCTCGTGGAACCCGAACGTGGCGGGCCACGGATCCGGGCGCTTGGTCGCGTAGACCACCGCGCCGGCCGAGTACAGCAGGCCGCCGGCCAGGAACAGCAGCAGCGGCGTGGTGTCCATCAGCGCGAACAGCTGCGGCGCCACGAGCAGCGCGATCCAGCCGTACACGAGGTAGGTGATCGTGAACAGCAGCCGGGGCGCCGTCACCCACGCCACGCTGAGCGCGACGCCGCCGAGCGCGCCGCCCCACACGACCGCGAGGACCGTCACTCGTGTCCAGTCCTCGAGCACGAGCAGCGCGATCGGCGTGTAGCTCGCTGCCAGGAAGATGTAGATGGCGCTGTGGTCGATCCGGGCCAGCAGCGAGCGCACCTGCGGGCTGCAGCTCAAGCGGTGGAACAGTGCGCTGCCGGAGAACAGCGCGCACATGCCGGCGCCGTAGACCAGCGCCGCGGCGCGCGCCGGGCCGGGTTCGGCGACCGCGACGAGGATCACCGCGGCGGCGAGCGCGAGCGGCACGGCCACTGCGTGCGAGACGCCGCGGAGCAGCGGGATGATGTCCTCGCGATCTTTCATCTAGGTTGATAATCGGCCGCCGATGCCAGAACTAATCCACAAACCTTCGCGCGTCGAAGCCGCGGGGACCAAACCGAAGCTGATCGACGAGTACGTCGGGCGCGTGAGCACGGGGGAGTCGCGCGTCAGCGTCGCCCACATGCGCTCACCGGAGGGCTGGCTCGAGCCCGGCCAGCGCCCGGACTTCGACGAGTACACGGTGGTGCTCGACGGCTGCCTGCGCGTGGAGCACGAGGATGGCAGCCTCGACGTGCGCGCCGGCCAGGCCGTACTCGTGCGCGCGAGGGAGTGGGTGCGCTACTCCACGCCCGAGGCCGGCGGTGCCTCGTACGTGGCCGTGTGCCTGCCCGCCTTCTCGCCCGAGACGGTCCACCGCGACGAGAACGGGTAGGAGCGTCAAGGCGATCCGCAAGGACGCCGATGAGACCTGTAGAGATGTCACTGCCGCCGCCCAGCTCCTCACCGCACGGCTCCGGCCTGCGCGAGTATGTGCTCGAGCTCGAGGCACAGCGGTCCAGAGGCCGCCGCCGCGGAGAGGTCGACCTGCTGCGCCTGAGCGCGATGGGAGCGTCGATCACGTACGACGGGGCGCTGCACACGACGCTGCGGCTGCCGCTCGGAACGCTCCAGCTCGGCCTCGTCGATCCCGGCGCGGCGCGCCCCGACGGGATGACCGGCCGCTTCCCGATCCTCAAGCGCCTCAGCGCGACAGCCGTGATCCCGCGCGACCAGGGGATCGAGGGCTGGCTGTGGACGAGCCTCGGCGGCTCGGCGATGACCGTGCTCGGGGATCCGGAGGACGCGCCGAACGCGGCGCTCCTGTTCACCAAGCCGCTCGGCGACGACGAGGTCGCCTGCTTCGAGCCCGAGATCGCCCAGGAGATCGCCGCCCGGTCGCCGCTCGGCGCCCCGGCGATCTACGGCCTGCTGTTCCGCGTGACCGACACGATCAAGGCCGAGACCGTCTTCCGCCAGTTCGGCCTCCTGCGGCCGGTGAGCGACCGCGAGGTCCCGCCGACCCTGCGCCGCTCACTGCCGACCGATGTACCGGCCGACCCGGTCCTCGCCGCGCGCGAGGACACGCACTCGTCCACCTCCGTGGCCCCGCCCGGCCTCGGGTAGTCGCTACGCTGCCCGGCCGTGAGCACCGAGCCGGGCGACTCCTACGATCCGCAGCGTTGCAGCCCCTGCCGCGGCACCGGCACGGTGACCTCGGCGCTCGGCGGGACGCCGCAGCAGATCACCTGCCCGTGGTGCGAGGGGACCGGGCGGTTCATCCCCGACCACGACGCCACCGCGGCGCGTCGCGAGCAGAGCGACAGCTGAGGCCGGCTGCGGACGCAGCCGGGACGTCAACTGCGCTGGGTGGGGAGGTGGGCGGCCGTCGCGGCTGCGCCGGGTTCGCCGAGTGTCGACTTAGCGGGCCTGAGGCCCCGGAACTCGACACTCGATCGGGATCGGGCTCGCTCAGCGGGAGTTTCTCCCCGCGCGTCGCGCGCGCTCGCACGCAGAGGGCTAATCCGCCTCGCGCACGACGAGCATGCCGACCCGGCGCTCGGCCTCCACGAGCTCGATCGGGTATTCGCCGGGCTCGTCCGCCAGCAGCTGGAAGATCGCCGGCGAGTCGGGGTCGATCGCCACGATCTCGTCGAGCAGGCTCACGGTGTCCAGCTCCGAGCCGCTGACCTCGAGGTCGACGAGGTCGCCCTCGTCGACGACCACGCGCGTGACGCCCTCCGCCGTGTTCAGCCGTTTCGACACGTTCTCCAGGTGCTTTGCCTCGCCCGCGGGAGCCGTCGGTGTCGCAGTCGACCCGGCGTTGCCGCGGTCGGCCGGCTCGCGCGGCGCGACGCTCGCCGCGAGCGCCGTGAGGCCCATCAGCACGGCCACGAGGAGCAGGAAGCGACGACCGAGCATGCATCGAGGGTAGTCCGGACGTCCATCTGCGGATAACGAACGCTTAAGTACGGCCGCGTCGGTGCCGATATCCGGTGTGCCAGACCCAAGGTGTCAAAGGCAAATCGTCCGTGAGGGCGAGGCGCAAAGCCACGGAGCTCCAGGATGGAGCAAGCCGGGTTGCCACCGTCGGTGGTGGGAACGGGACCTAAGGCCCTGGCAAGGAAGTCCACAGGCCCACGATCCCTTCAGGAGGGACCACCCACATGCTGCATAAGCTTCGTACGCGCGCTCAGGACGAGAAGGGCTTCACGCTCATCGAGCTCCTGGTCGTCATTCTGATCATCGGCATCCTCGCCGCGATCGCTCTTCCCGCCTTCCTCAACCAGCGCACCAAGGCGCAGGACACGGAGGCCAAGAGCAAGGTCCGTACCGCTCAGACCGCTCTCGAGACGCTGTACGTCAACGAGCAGTCGTACGCCACGGCGACCCCCGCCATCCTGCAGGGCATTGAGCCCTCGCTCGGCGACGGTCCGGCCCTGACGGTCCCGGTGGCCACGGCTACCAACTGGGAAGTCCGTGCCACGTCGGTCGGCGGTCAGACGTTCATCATCGCCAAGACCGAGGCGACCCCCGGCGTGCCGACGGTCGTCCGCTCCTGCACCCCGGTCAACAAGGGCGGTTGCCCGGCAACCGGTCGCTGGTAAGCACTACAGCTTCAAGCAGAATCATTCGTGCGAAGCGGGCCTCCGGGCCCGCTTCGTCGTTAAGACCCCATCCGGTTCAAGACGCCTCCGTCCCGCGCCGATACCACTCACGTGTTCAAGAAGCGATCCTCCTCCTCCCAGGCCGGCATCATCGGCCTCGACCTCGATCCCGGCCACATTGCGGCCGCTGAGGTCACCGTCAACGGCTCGCTGTCGCTCAAGCGCGGCGCCGTCACCGCCCTTCGCCCCGGCGTCCTCCGGGACGGCGAGGTCGCGGATGTCCCTGCACTGGCCGAGGCGCTGAAGGCATTCTTCGCCGAGCACGGGTTCTCGAACCGCGTGCGGCTCGGCATCGCCAATCAGCGGATCGTCGTGCGTACGCTCGACCTCCCGCTGCTGGAGGACGAGAAGGCGCTTGCCGCCGCCGTCAAGATCCAGGCGCCGGACCACATTCCGATGCCGATGGACGAGGCTGTGATCGACTGGCAGTCTCTGGGCACGGTCCAGAACGCCAACGGCCAGCCGCGCACGCGCGTCGTGGTCGTCGCCGTCCGCCGCGAGATGGTCGAGCGGCTCGTCGCCGCCGCCAGCGAGGCCGGCCTGAAGGTGGAGGGCATCGACCTGTCCGCCTTCGGGATGGTCCGCGCGCTGGCCGACAGCAAGGTCGAGGGCGCCGTGCTCTACGTCAGCGTCGCCGGCCTCACGAACGTCGCCGTCGCCAACGCGAGCGGCTGCCTGTTCACGCGTGCCGCCGCCGGCGGACTCGACGCGATGGCCCATACGCTCGCCGAGCGCCGCGGCCTCACCGTCGAGCACGCGCATCAGTGGCTCCAGCACGTCGGCCTGCACGCCCCGCTCGAAGGCGTCGACGGTGACACCGAGCTCGTGGCTGCCGCACGCGCGGTGCTCGAGGAGGGCGTACACCAGCTCGCCGACACCGTGCGCAACTCGCTCAACTTCTACCGCATGCAGGAGAGCGCCGAGCAGGTCGAGCAGGGTGTTCTCACCGGTGCCGCCGTGGCGATCCCCGGCTTCGTCGAGGCGCTCTCGGAGCAGCTCCGGCTGCCGCTGAGGTCCGCCGTCGTCGAGTCGCAGGACGCGGAGGCCGACCTCGGCCGTCTCACGGTCGCGGCGGGTCTCGCAGTCCACGACGTCGCCTGACCGCCTGCGCGCGGGAGGGGAAGGCAACGTGGTGTTGAACCGAGCGTTATGTCGACCGGGCTGGCTGCCGTGATTGCCGGCGTGATCGGCGCGATCTTCGGCTCGTTCCTGAACGTGGTGGCCTACCGGCTCCCGCGGGGCGAGTCGCTGTCGCATCCCAGGTCGCGCTGCCCACAGTGCGAGACCCCGATCAAGCCGTACGACAACGTCCCGGTGCTGTCGTGGCTCGCGCTGCGCGGCAGGTGCCGGGCGTGCGGGGCGGGGATCTCGGTGCGCTACCCGCTCGTGGAGGCCGGCACAGGGCTGCTGTGCGCGCTCGTGGTGATCGCCAAGGGTCCCGACGAGGACGCGCTGCTCGGCCTCGCGCTCGTGCTGCTGCTCGTGCCGGTCGCGCTGATCGATCTCGACTACCGCATCATCCCCAACCGGCTGATGCTGATCGGCGCCGTCGTCGCGCCGGCGCTCGTCCTCCTCACGGCGCCCGACGACATCCTCGAGCACGTGATCGCCGGCGTCGCCGCAGGTGCCTTCTTCGGCCTGTTCGCCTTCGCGTACCCGCGCGGAATGGGGATGGGCGACGTCAAGCTCGCAGCCGTCCTCGGGCTGTTCCTGGGGCGCGCCGTGGGCCCCGCGGTGTTCATCGCGCTCGTCTCCGGCACGCTCGTCGGCGCGCTCGTGATCGCACGCAAGGGCGCTCGCGAGGGCCGCAAGACCGCGGTCCCGTTCGGCCCTTTTCTTGCCTTTGGCGGGATCGTCGCCCTGTTCGCGGGTGACGCGATGGTCGACTTGTACCTCGACACCTTCGCGTAGGGCTTTGACCCCACCCCGGTGCCTCAAGTGGGCTCGGGGCGGTGCCGATAAGCCAAGCGAGATGAAGGCCATCAACCTGCTCCCCCCCGACCTTCGCGGCACGCCGAAAAGCGTCTCGTCGAAGGCCAAGACCGCGGCCGTCAATGACGAGCCCGGCGGCATCGGCGCCTTTGTGGTGCTCGGTGCGCTCACCGTTTGTGTGATCGCACTCGCCGCCTTCGTTCTGACGAACAACGCGATCAAGGACCGCCAGGCGCAGCTAGACGCGGCGACCCGCCAGGCGCAGAGCATTCAGCAGCGCGTCGCTCAGTTGAAGCCGTACGCCGATTTCAAGGCGATGGCCGAGACCCGCATCCAGACCGTCACGGACCTTGCGTCCTCCCGGTTCGACTGGGAGCAGGCGATGCGGGACATCTCGCGCGCCATCCCGGCGAACGTCACGCTCAAGACGCTCAACGGCTCGATCTCGAGCGGTGCGGGCGGCGGCTCGCCGATCCGCGCTGCCATCAGCGCGCCGGCGATCGAGCTCACCGGTTGCACGAAGGGCCAGACGCAGGTCGCCACGCTGCTGTCCCGCCTGCGCGGCGTCGACGGCGTCACTCGCGTGAGCCTCACCAAGTCGACCAAGAAGGACGCGGTCGGGCCTGCCCCGATTGCCGATGCGTCCGGTGCTCTTTCCGGTGACGGCTGCGGTACTGGCCGCCCGCCGGAGTTCGCGATCATCATGTTCTTCGAGCGCTCGAAGGTTCCCGCCACGGTGCAGGACATCACCGTCCAGCCCACGTCCGGGACCGCCGAGACCGCGGCTCCTGGTGCCGCCGGCACGACCGCCGAGCCGGCCACCGGTGGCGTCACGACGCCCCCGGCCGACCCCGGCGCGGCCACGCCCGCCCCGACCCAGCAGGGAGTGGGTGCCGAATGACCCGCACGAACAAGATCCTGATCTCGGTGGTGGCCCTCGGCCTCGCCGTGTGCGCGTACTACTTCCTGCTCCTCGCGCCCAAGCGCGAGGAGATCGCCAAGCTCGACACCAAGGTCGCCACCGCTCAGGCCGAGGTGGCCCAGGCGCAGCAGACCCTGATCACGTACGAGGGGGCGCGCAAGAGCTACAAGGCCAACTACGCGCGCCTCGCGCGTCTCGGAAAGGCCGTGCCGGCGGACGACGACATCCGCTCGCTGCTGGTCCAGCTCGAGCACGCGGCCGACCGTAGCGCCGTCGACTTCGGGAAGATCGAGCTCGGCAGCGGCCTCTCCGGCGGTGCAGCCCCCGCCACGGCGGCTGTCCCGACCGAGGCCACCGACCTCGCTGCGGCCCCGGGCTCCGTCCCGGTGTCGGGTGGAGCGCTGTCGGCGATGCCGTTCAACTTCAGCTTCACCGGCCAGTACTTCGACCTGTCCAGCTTCCTCGCGAGGCTCGAGCACTTCGTCAACGTCAAGAACCGGCGAATCGCCGTGACCGGGCGTCTGATGCGACTCGAGAGCGTGAAGATCTCGCCGGCATCCGCAGGGTTCCCGCTGATGCAGGCCGAGATCGGCGCCGCCACGTACCTGGTGCCGCCGATCCAGCCGATCGGCGCCGATCAGGCCGGGGGCACGACCCCGCCCGCAACGCCGGGCACGACGCCGCCCACGACCACCGCGAACGCCGGAGCCGCACAATGAACGCCGTTACGTCCATCTGGCGCGAGATGATGCGCCGCCGGCTGTGGCCGGTCGCGGTGCTGCTGGTCGCGGCGCTCGTGGCCATCCCGGTCCTGCTGGCCCGCGACGCGGAGCCGGTCGCGGCACCGCTCGAAGCGGTTCCCGCCGTCACGGCCAACGCCGACGACACGATCGCCGAGCCGGTGGTCGCGAAGGCCGAGGCCTCGGATCGCGGCCGGCGCAAGCGCGTGCTCGGTGCCCGCAAGGACCCGTTCGAGCCCGCCCCCGTCAAGGCGCCGAAGAAGGCGAAGGCGGCGGACGCGAAGCCCGATCTGCAGCCGAAGGCTGACACCACCGGCGGCGGGCCGACCGCGCCGAGTGGCGACGCGCCTGCGGCGACGCCCAAGCCGAAGGTCTATCCGGCCGACTCATTGATCGTCCGATGGGGCGACGCCGCCAGCGGCTCGCTCGTCAAGCAGGTCCTGCGCAAGGGCGAGCCCCTGCCGGAGGACGTCTTCCCGCTCATCGTCTACCTGGGTCTCACCGACCACGGCAAGAAGGCGAAGTTCCTGGTCGACGACGCGCTCGAGGTCACGGGCGACGGCACCTGCAGGCCGCATCCGAGCAACTGCGAGACCATCGAGCTCGCCGCCGGCGAGACCGAGTTCTTTGACGTCGCCGAGCCGGAGACGGGCGAGATCATCGCCTCCTTCCAGCTCGATCTCGTGACGATCAACCGCTAGTCCTAAAGGGGTACACGCTCTCCGCCGCGGGCTGACACAGCCGCGGCGGAGAGTGCCTTCG
Organism: uncultured Solirubrobacteraceae bacterium; assembly: GCA_963806395.1. GTDB lineage: Bacteria > Actinomycetota > Thermoleophilia > Solirubrobacterales > Solirubrobacteraceae > DASSUW01. Next base: position 256,866 of record CAWDYI010000008.1, read on the forward strand.
TAGGATTGCCGGCGTGCCGCTGCGCGTCATCACCGCCGGGGAGTCCCACGGGCCCGGCCTCACCTGCATCGTCGAGGGGCTGCCCGCCGGCCTCGAGCTCGACCTCGCCGCGATCGATCGCGACATGGCCCGGCGCCAGCTCGGCCACGGCCGCGGCGGCCGGATGAAGATCGAGCGTGACAGCGCCGAGGTCACGTCCGGCGTGCGTCACGGCCGCACCCTCGGCGGCCCGATCGCCGTGCGGGTCGCCAACCGCGACTACGCCAACTGGGAGGAGCGGATGAACCCATGGCCCGTCGAGGCGGACGTGCCGGAGGTGCACCTGCCACGCCCGGGCCACGCCGACCTCGCCGGCGTCCAGAAGTTCGGCTTCACCGACGTGCGCAACGTGCTCGAGCGCGCCAGCGCACGGGAGACGGCGGCGCGGGTCGCCGGCGGCGCGCTCGCCAAGGGCTTCCTCGCCGCGCTCGGCGTGCAGGTCTTCTCGCATGTCACCCAGATCGGGTCGGTGCGGGCTGCCGAGCGCCACGGCCTCGGGCCGCGCGACTTCGCCGAGGTCGACGTCTCGCCGGTGCGCTGCCTGGACGTCGACGTCTCGAAGGCGATGGTCGAGGAGATCAACGTGCTGCGCAAGCGCAACGAGTCGCTCGGCGGCGTCTTCGAGGTGCACGCGTTCGGCCACGTGCCAGGCCTGGGCTCGCACGTCAGCTGGGAGGAGCGCATGGACGGGCGGATCGGGCTCGCGATGCTCTCGATCCAGGCCGTCAAGGGGTGCGGTATCGGTGACGGCTTCGACCTCGCGGGGCGCCCGGGCTCCGAGGCCCACGACGAGATCTTCTACTCCGACGAGCGCGGCTACTTCCGCGAGACGAACCGCTCGGGCGGCATCGAGGGCGGGATGACGACCGGCGAGCCGCTCGTCGTGCGCTGTGCGATGAAGCCGCTGCCGACGCTCACGAAGCCGCTGCGGTCGGTCGACATCGCGACCCACGAGCCGGCCGAGGCCCTGCGCGAGCGGACCGACTCCTGCACAGTCCCCGCCGCCGGCGTGGTCGGCGAGGCGATGCTCGCGATCGTGCTCGCCGACGCCTACCGCGCCAAGTTCGGCGGCGACCACATCGACGATGTCCGCGCCGCCGTGGCCGCATACGAGCAGCGCATCGGATTCAAGCCCAGGAGGCAGGCGTAGCTCCCGGCGCGCCCACCCGGCGGGCGCTCGTGTTCATCGGCTTCATGGGCGCCGGCAAGACGTCGGCGGCGCGCGCGGCCGCCGGTGTCCTCGGCGCGCGCGCGGTCGACGCCGACCACGAGATCGAGCGCCGGCTGGGCACGACGATCGAGGCGCATTTCGAGGCGCACGGCGAGGCGGCCTTCCGCGCGGTCGAGGAGGGCGTGGTGAGCGGCCTGCTCGAGCACCCGCCCGCGGCCGTGCTGTCGCTCGGCGGCGGCGCGGTCGGCTCGCCGCGGGTGCGCGAGCTGCTGCGGAGCCACACCGTGGTGCTGCTCGACGTCGACGTGGAGACCGCGTGGCGGCGGGCCGGGAACAAGCGCCGGCCGCTGGCACGCGATCGTGACGGGTTCGCGGCGCTGTTCGCGCAGCGCGCGCCACTGTACGAGTCGGTCGCCGACGCCGTGCTGATCGACTCCTCGCGCGAGGCCGTCCGGCAGTCCGTGCCCGCCCTGCGCACGCTGACGCGGGCGCCGGCCGGCACGAAGCTGCTGTGGGCGGTGGCGACCTCCGGCAGCTATCCGGTGCACGTGGGGGAGGGGCTGGTCGGGAGCGGGTTCTGGCCGGTCGGCGGGCGGCGCTTCGTGATCACCGACGACGCCGTCGGCGCCCTGTACGCCGAGCGCCTGCCGGACGTCGCGGCCGACCTGCGGACGGCGCCCGGCGAGGAGCACAAGACGCTTGCGACCGTCGAGCGCCTGCTGCGCGGGCTGGCGGCCGCCGGCATGGACCACGACGACCACGTGGTCGCGCTCGGCGGCGGCGTCGTCGGCGACGTGGCAGGGCTCTGCGCAGCGCTGTACCAGCGCGGCGTGCGTGTCGTGCAGGTGCCGACGACGCTCGTCGCCCAGGTCGACTCCGCGTACGGCGGCAAGACCGGCGTCGACCTCCCGGAGGGCAAGAACTACGCCGGCGCGTATCACCAGCCGGCCGCCGTGCTCGTCGACCCGGCGACGCTGGCGACGCTGCCGGAGGCCGAGATCGCCGCCGGCTGGGCCGAGGTGATCAAGACCGCGCTGATCGCCGGCGGCGCACTGTGGGAGCGAGTGCGCGCCGGCGCCCCGCTGGACCGCGATCTCGTGCTCTCGTGCGCGCGCACGAAGCTCGCCGTCGTCGCGAGCGACGAGCGCGACAGCGGGCGCCGCCAATCCCTCAACCTCGGCCACACGGTCGGGCATGCGATCGAGACCGCCACCGGCTACCGCCGCTACCGCCACGGCGAGGCGGTCGGACTCGGCCTGCTCGCGGCGCTCACGCTGTCCGGCCAGCCGGACCTGCGCGGCGAGGTGGCGGCGCTGCTCGCCGACCGCGGGCTGCCGACCGTCCTCGACGGCGCCGTCGACGGCGGCGCCGTGCTGGCGGCGGTCGAGCGGGACAAGAAACGCCGCGGCGGCCGCGTCGGGTTCGCGCTCGTCGAGGCCCCGGGCGACGTGCGGACCGGCCGCCCGGTGCCGGACGGCGAGCTGCGCGCCGCCGTGGCAGAGTTGCGCGCGGGATGAAGAACCGCGTGGCCGTCCTGCACGGCGTCAACCTCGGAGCACTCGACCGCCGGCCCGCCGAGCACTACGGCGGGCTCACCTTCTCGCGGCTCGAGCGGCGGATCGACGTGTTCGCGCGCGAGCTCGGCCTCGAGGGGCGGTTCTTCCACACGAACCATGAGGGCGAGTACGTCGAGGAGATGCACAAGGCGAGCGACTACGCCGACGGCCTGCTCCTGAACCCCGGCGCCTGGACGCACTACGCGTGGTCGCTGCGCGACGCGCTCGAGCTGTCCGGCCTGCCGGCCGTCGAGGTGCACCTGTCCGACGTGCTGCAGCGCGAGCCGTTCCGCCATGTGTCGGTGCTCGACGGCATGTGCGTCGCAAAGATCAGCGGCAAGGGCGTCGAGGGCTATCGCGACGCGCTGGCGGCGCTCAAGGAGGCGATGTGAGCCGCGCCGACCGCGTCGCCGACGTGCTCGATGAGCGCGAGCTCGACCTGTTGCTGGTCACCGACCTCGTCAACCTCCGCTACCTGACCGGCTTCACCGGGTCCAACGGCATGGCGGTCGTCGGCCGCGACCTGCGCCGGTTCGTCACCGACTTCCGGTACGTCGACCAGGCCGCCGAGCAGGTCCCGGACTTCGACCGCGAGCTCGGTCCGCAGGACTTCATCACGGCGCTCGGTGACGGCTGGCCGGCGGGTGAGCTGCGGCTGGGCTTCGAGGACGACCACGTCTCGGTCCGCCGCCACGGCCGCCTGCGCGACGTGATCCCCGGCCGGATCGAGTTGGTCGCCGCCGGCGGCGTCGTGGAGTCGCTGCGGGCGGTCAAGGACGCCGGCGAGGTCGAGCGGATCCGCGCCGCCGCCGAGCTCGCCGACGTCGTCTACGGGACCGTGCGCGAGCAGGGGCTGATCGGCCGTACGGAGCGCGAGGTGGCGCTCGCGCTCGAGAACGAGATGCGGCGGCTCGGCGCCGAGGAGCCGAGCTTCTCGTCGATCGTCGCCTCGGCCGAGCGCGGTGCGCTGCCGCACGCCGTGCCGACCGACGCCGCGATCCCGCGCGGGACGCTCGTCACGCTGGACATCGGCGCGCGGCTGGACGGCTACTGCTCGGACTGCACGCGCACGTGGGCGACCGGCGATCTGCCGGACGACCTTGCCGATGCCTACGCGCTCGTCCTGCGCGCCCAGAAGGCGGCGCTGGACGCCGTGCGGCCTGGGCCCGAGGGGCGGCAGATCGACGCGGTCGCACGCCGGATCATCGAGGAGGCCGGCCACGGCGAGCACTTCGGCCACGGGCTCGGCCACGGCGTGGGGCTCGAGGTTCACGAGGCGCCGCGCCTCGCGCGCACGGGCGACGCCCCGCTGGTGGCGGGCAATGTCGTCACGGTCGAGCCAGGCGTGTACCTGCCGGGCCGCGGCGGCGTGAGGATCGAGGACCTCGTGGTGGTGACCGAGGACGGCCGCGACGTGCTGTCCGGCACCCCGAAGGACCTCTTGTCGGTGGACTAGGGCCTACACCCCACTCAAGACCCATGGGGGGTCCGCCGATATCGGGGGAGATGAACCTCCGAGCCCGCACTAGCCCAATGCTGCGCCGAGCCGGCCTGCTGGCCGCGCTGACCGCGCTTCTGGTGCCCGCTGCCGCGGGCACCGCCAACGCCGCCTCCGCCCCGACCGTGAAACGGGTCACCCCGAAGCACGTCTTCGTCGGCGAGACCCTGACCATCCGCGGCCGCCACTTCCTTCGCGGCGTGGACAAGAACTCCGTCGCCTTCAAGCGGAAGGGCGCCAAGGCCGTCTTCGTGCGGGCCGAGAAGTCCACGACCAAGATGCTGCAGGTCACGCTGCCGAAGCGTCTCGAGCGGATCCTCGAGGTCAAGAACGGCACGCCGTGTCCCGACGCGGCTCCGTGTCCGCGTCCTGTCGGCCAGGTTCGGAAAGAAGTTCACCTCGGCCTCGAAGTCGCCGATCGTCGGCGCCGAGAAGCCGCCCACGCCGGACGCGCCTGCTGTGGTCGACCCGAACGCCGACTGCGACGGCGACGGCCAGCCCAACCGGAGCGACAGCGACGACGACAACGACCTGCTCGGCGACACGCTCGAGAAGACGCTCAAGCTCGATCAGTGCGAGGTCGACAGCGACGACGACGGAGTCGAGGACGGCTACGAGTACCAGTCGGCGCGCGACCTCAACGACGACGAGTACGAGAACCCGAACTCCTACGCTCCGTACCCCGAGAAGAAGCCGTATCCGAACGCGCTCGACGGGACGGACCGCAATACCGACCACGACGGCGACGACCAGACGCTGCTCGAGGAGTACAAGCTCTGGAAGTACACGATCGCCCACGGCTCGGCGCGCACGCTCGAGCGGCTGACGTACTCGGCCGGTGAGCAGTACTCGGCCGGCGTCCGCGCCGGCGGCACCGGACCGCGCGTCCCGAACCTCCCGGCCGCGGGCTACGCCAAGCAGACCGACTTCCTGAACTGGGCGACGAGCGCCGGTTACCGGAACGTCATGCTGAGCCCGGTCGCCAACCCCGAGTGGTGGTCAGGCCGCACCTCGTTCGAGATCCGCGACTTCGATCGCTCCGGCGGTGCGCCGGTCGGCAGCGAGACGACGTACTACGACTACGGCGCTACGTATCTCGACGACGCCGAGCGCGACGAGGACGCCGACGGCCTGTCGAACTGGGCGGAGACGCGCGGCTGCATGAAGCGCGAGTACTGGAACGGGCTGTACAACCTCGAGACGCCGTACTACCTCACCTACTCCGGCACGTCGCTCGACAACTCCGACACCGACGGCGACGGCATCCGCGACGGCGCCGACGACCAGGACCACGACGACGTCCCGAACGTCATGGAGTGCAGCCGGTCGCTCGCGGCCGGTCAGGGCGAGGACCTCGTCACGGTCACGGTGGCTCCGGCCGACGGCCGCCCGGACGAGGGCTTCGTCAACCCGTTCAACCCGTGCCTCCCGCACCCGTAGTCGCGCACCTGCAAGCGCATCATCCCGTTCTCGCAGGCATGGGCGCCGTTCAACTCGACCGAGACGGCGGCGTACTACCTGATCAGGAACTGAGCCTCGGCTCCAGCGTTCCGTTCTGTCCCGAGGCCCGCCATCCGGCGGGCCTCGGTCGTTTCATGAGAGAGTCCCCGGGCACATCCGCAACTGAGGGGAGCCACATGGCCGACAGCGTCTACCGCGTCACCGAGGTCATCGGCGTCAGCAGCGAGTCGTGGGAAGCAGCGGCGAGGAGCGCCGTCGAGACCGCGGCGAAGACCGTCCGCGACCTGCGCGTCGCCGAGGTCGTCCGGGAGGACGTGACGATCGAGAACGGGACGGTCAGCGCCTTCCGCGTGCGCCTGGCGATCTCGTTCAAGTACGACTCCGGGGACTGACGCGCAGCGACCACGTCTGCGCCACGAGGTCGCGGCCGAAGCTGCGGTGCTCCTGCGCTTCGGCCAGCGTGAAGCCGGCGCGCTCGTAGAGGCGGCACGCGTCCTCGAGGATGCTCTGCGTCCACAGCGTCATCGCCGTGTAGCCGGCGCGCGCGGCGAACTCGACGCACTCCTGCACGAGCCGGGCGCCGATGCCCAGGCCTCGGGCGTCCGGCTCGACCAGCAGGAGGCGTAGCGCCGCGGTGTCGTCGTCGCGGCGGGTGCAGAACACGCAGCCCGCGGGCTCGCCCGCGACCTCGGCGATCCACGCGCGCTCGCGCGCGCCGTCGCCCCGCTCCAGGTACTCGGCGACGATCCGGGCGACGAGCGCCTCGAAGCTCTCGTCGAAGCCGTGCTCGGCCGCGTACAGCGCGCCGTGCCGCTGGATCACCCAGCCGTAGTCGCCCGCGCGCGGTGCGCGCAGGGCGAACGTGCGCGGGCGCTCGGCCGGCCACCAGGCGTCCTCGAGCGCGTGCATGGCCGCCAGCACGCGCCGCTGGTCGGAGTCCGAGAGGCGCTCGAGCAGCTCGCGGATCTCCTCGATCGAGCGAGCGTCGAGCTCCCCGAACGTCGCGGCGCCCGCGGCCGTGAGGCTGACCTCCTGGCGACGCGCGTCGGCCTGTGACGGTCGCCGGGCGACGAGCCCGTCGGCTTCGAGGCCGGAGAGCAGGCGGCTCAGGTAGCCGGCGTCGAGGCCGAGCGCGGTGCGCAGGTCGGCGACCGCCGTCACCTGCCGCTGCCCGAGCTCGTACAGCACGCGCGCCTGGGGGAGCGGGTGCGACGTCCCGAGCAGACCGGTCCCGAGCATCCCGAGCCGCCGCGTGTAGAACCGGTTGAACGCGCGCATCGACGCGATCCGGCTCGTCGTCGTGGCAGACATGGTTGACAGAGTCAACGATGTACTTGCGATTGTCAACAGTACTGGCTATCGACGCTCGGCCGCGAGCCTGACGCCGAGTGCGATCAGCGCAGTGCCCATGACGGCGTCGAGCGTGCGGCGCACGCGCGGCCGCGACAAGGCGACCCGTGCCCGCGCGACCGCGAACGCGTACAGCGTGAGCCACACCAGCGTGAGCGCGGCGAACACGACGCCGAGCGCCAGCATCGTCGCCAGAGCGCTGCCCTCGGCCGGAGCGAACTGGGGGAGGAGCCCGGTGAAGAACACCGCCATCTTCGGGTTGCCGAGGTTGCTGACGAGCCCCTGCTGGAAGCCGCGCGCACGGCCGGCAGGGGAGGTGGCCGTGGCCTCGCTCCGGCCGCGGATCGCGTCACGCAGCGCCTGGGCGCCCAGCACGATCAGGTAGGCGGCGCCGGCGAGCCTGATCGCGTCGAACGCGGGCTCGGACGCGGCCAGCACCGCGGCGAGGCCCGTGCTGGCGGCGAGCGCCCAGACGACCTGGCCGCACGAGACGCCGAGCGCCGTGCGCAGGCCGTTGCGCCGCCCGCCCGCCAGCGTGTTGCGGATCGTCAGCGCGGTGTCCTGGCCCGGCGTCATGATCACCACGAGCGAGATGCCGAGGAACGCGAGCACGCGATCATCTTCCCGCTCGTGCGCTGATAGCGTCGCTCCGTGCAGGCCGACGCATTCGGTGCCTTCGAGCAGGCCGGCTGGAGCGAGGGTCGCGCCGCGCCGTATCACCACGGGCTCGGCGCGATCACATCGCGTCCGATCCCGGCCCTGCTCGACGCAGCCGCGGTGTCGGCGGGCACGTCGGTCCTCGACGTCGCCACCGGGCCGGGCTACGCCGCCGCGCGTGCGGCCGAGCGCGGCGGCGAGGTCGTCGGGGTCGACTTCTCGCCCGAGATGCTCGAGCTCGCCGCAGGCCTGCATCCGAACGTGCGCTTCCAGCACGCGGACGCCGGCTCGCTGCCGTTCGCGGCCGGCACGTTCGACGCCGTGATCGCGAGCTTCCTGATGCCGCACGTGGCCGATCTGCCGGGCGTGGTCGGCGAGCTCGCGCGCGTGCTGCGGCCCGGCGGGCGGCTCGCGCTCAGCACGTGGGATCCGGGGCCGCCGACCTTCGTCGGGGCGCTGGTCGAGGCGATCACGCAGGCCGGAGCGACCCCACCGGCCGACATGCCGCCGGGCCCGCCCTTCTACCAGTACGCCGAGGACGACGAGTTCGCCGCCCTGCTGCGCGGCGCCGGCCTCCATGATCCGTCGGTCCAGACCGTCTCCTTCACACACCACGTCGACGACCTCGACGCGTTCTGGGCGGACCTGGTCGGCGGCACCGTGCGGATGAACGCGCTGATCACGAGCCAGGCGCCTGAGGTCCAGGCGCGGATCAGGAGCCAGTACGAGCGCAACATCGAGCCGTGGCGCGCGGGGACGGGGTTCGACGTCCACTGCTCCGTCAAGGTCGGCGCGGCCACCAGTCCGTAGTCTGCGCGAACTGTGCCGCCCGAGCCCGGACAGCCGGAGCTGCGAGCCTCCGACGCCGATCGCGAGGCGGTCGTCGAACGCCTGCGACTTGCGGCGATCGAGGGCCGGCTCGACTCGGAGGAGCTCGAGACCCGCGTGACGGCGGCCTACGCGGCCCGCCTGGGCTCGGAGCTCGAACGGCTGACCGCCGACGTGACCCCGCCCACGTCCGTCCAGCCCGCGAGATCCCCGGCGTTCGTGCAGCCGTCGAAGCGCGTCAACCCGTTCGCGATCGCCTCGCTCGTGACCAGCGTGCTGTGGATGCTCTGGCTCGGCTCGCTCGTCGCGGTGATCTTCGGCCACATCGCACTGCGCCAGATCGCGCGCTCGAACGACACCGAAACCGGCTCGGGGCTGGCGATCGCCGGGCTCGTGATCGGCTACACCGCGCTCGTGCTGCTCGTCGTCGCGCTGATCTTCATGGACACGTAGCGCCGCGCCGCGACAGGACCGGCACGATCCGGTGTTGTGGCGTTACAGGACTGGCGCCACCGTTGCGCGTGTGCACGCTCCCCGCGCGTCCGAGTGTCGAGTTTCAGGGCCTGAGACCCAGAAACTCGACACTCGGCCAGATCTGCAGGTCGCTCGTCGCGCGGCCGGGCAGTGGGGAGTGCTCGCGCTGGAGGAGCTCCGCGCGTGTGGATTGTCGGACGACCACGTCCGCGTCCGGGTCGCACACGGCCGGCTACACCGTCTACACCGCGGCGTGTACGCGGTGGGGCACGCCAATCCGCCGCTCGAAGGGCACCTGCTCGCGGCCGTCAAGGCATGCGGACCCGGCGCGGTCCTCAGCCACTTCGCGGCCGCGGCGCTCTTCGGCTTCGTTCGCTGGGACGGCCGATACCCCGAGGTGACGGTGTGCAGCGTGGCGACCCGCCTGCATCCAGGGATCCGGGTGCACCGGACGCTCGCTCTCGACGCGCAGGACGTCGCGCGGCGTGGTGGCATCGCAGTGACGTCGCCCGCGCGCACGCTGCTCGACCTCGCCTCGACGGTCGACTATCTGGCGCTTCGACGCGCCGTCCGGCAGGCCCAGTCGATGCAGCGGGCCGACGTCGGGCAGCTCGTCGAGGTGCTCGGACGGCTCGGCCCGCGCCGCGGTACCACCAACCTCGCTCGAGTGCTGGCAGCCGGTGCGGCGCCCACGCGAAGCGAGTTGGAGGATGCCGTGCTCGATCTCATGCTTTCCGGCGGCCTCGCGCATCCGGCGGTCAACGCATCCCTGGTTCTCGGCGGCCGCCGCGTGGTGCCGGACTTCCGCTGGCCGCGGCAGCGGCTTGTCGTCGAGGCCGACGGGGCGGCGTGGCACGATCACAAGCTCGCCCGAGAGGACGACGTGGAACGTCAGGCGCTGCTCGAAGCCCACGGTGAGCGCGTGGTGCGCGTCACCTGGCACCAGGCGGTCGCGAGGCGAGCGGAAACCCTCGCCCGCCTGCGTGCCGCCGGCGCGCCGCTCGACTCTCGGCGCGCGGCCTGAGCGGGCCTACACTGTCGGCGCCCATGATCAGCACCAACCAGTTCAAGAACGGCAGCCACATCGACGTCGAGGGCACCGTCTTCAAGATCCTCGACTTCCAGCACGTCAAGCCGGGCAAGGGCGGCGCGTTCGTGCGCACGAAGCTGCGGCGGTCGAGCGACGGCGCCGTGATCGACCGGACGTTCCGGGCGGGGGAGAAGTTCCGCCCCGTGCGGACCGAGGCGCGCAAGATGCAGTTCCTCTACGCGGACGGCACCGACGCGCACTTCATGGACGAGACGTCGTACGAGCAGCTCGCGATCCCGGAGAAGAGCCTCGAGGACACGCTGAAGTACATCCGGCCGAGCGAGACGGTGGACCTGCTGTTCATCGACGACGAGCCGTCGGACATCCAGCTGTCGGCCTCGGTCGAGCTCGAGGTCACGCACACCGAGCCGGGCATGAAGGGCGACACGGCCTCCGGCGGCGGGAACAAGCCCGCGACGCTCGAGACCGGCGCGGTCGTCGCGGTGCCGCTGTTCGTGAACATCGGCGACCGGATCAAGGTCGACACGCGCTCGGGCTCGTACATGTCACGCGCTTAACGAGCGCCTCCTCGCCGCCGATAACTCGGAAGGTGCACTCCCGCCTGATCACCTGGCTCCTCGCGCTGGCCGGCGCCGGCCTCGTGCTGTACATGGGCACGCCGACCGAGGACGTCTACTGGAGCGATTTCAACGTCGAGGCATGGCCGGCGTTCGAGCGCCTGATCGCCGGCGACCTCTCCGGATTCCTGTCGCTGGGACCGCTCGGCTACGGCGGCTCGATGGTCCTGCGCGCACCCTTCGGTGCCGTGGCCGGGTCGTTCGGCCTCGAGCAGCCCGGCGTGTACCGGGCGATCTCGATTCCCTGCCTGCTCGCGCTCGCCGCGCTCGCCGTCCACCTGGCGGGCCGCGCGCGGGCCGCGCATCCGGACGGCCGCTGGTGGCTGCTCGTGCTCGGCTTGGCCGGCGCCAGCCCGCTCGCGTGGCAGGCGGTCTGGTACGGGCACTCCGAGGAGCTGCTGACGACCGCGCTGGCCGTCGGCGCCGTGCTCGCAGCGCTCCGCGACCGGACGATCCTGGCCGGCGCGATGCTCGGCGCGGCGGTTGCCTGCAAGCAGTGGGCCGTGATCGCCGTGCTGCCCGTCGTGCTCGCCGCGCCGCGCGACCACCTCCGCCTGCTCGCCACCGCCGGCGGCACCGGCGCGGCACTGCTGGCGCCGATCCTGCTCGCCGACCCGGCCGCGTTCGCCGCCGCCCAGAAAGGCGTCGTCTCGAGCGCCCAGTGGTTCCGCCCGCGGCAGCTGTGGTGGCCGTTCGGCGCCACGCCGCCGCCCGGGCCCGACGTGCCCCCCGGCGCCGCGGTCACCCCGGGCTGGCTCGCCCCGATCGCCAAGCCGCTGATCGTGGCGCTCACGGTCCCGCTGTCCGTGCTGTGGGCGCGCCGGCGTCGCGGCCCGCGGAGCGACGCGCTGCTCCTGCTCTCGCTCCTGCTGCTCGTCCGCTGCGTGCTCGACCCGTGGAATGTCATCTACTACCACCTGCCGCTGGTCGTCGCGCTGCTCGCCTGGGAGGTGCTCGATGGACGCCGCATCCCGGTGCTCGCTCTCGCCACCACGGGCGCGGTCTGGCTCACGTTCAACACGTACGACGTCGCGTACAGCACGGGACCGTGGATCGCCTACCTGGCATGGACGCTGCCGCTCGGCGCGCACCTGGCGTGGCGGCTGTACCGGCCCGCGCTCCCGCACCTCGCCCGCCCCGCTCTGACCGCCTGACCACCGGCTACCCTCAGCCGGCCATGCGCCGGTCAGAGCAACGCCGTGCGGCGGTCTTCGCCCTCTACCAGCACGACCTCACCGGCCGGCCGCTCGACGACGTGTTCGAGCGCGAAGCGGGCCACTTCACGCGCGCGCTCGCCCACGCGACGGCCGACAACGCGGAGGAGCTGGACGAGCGGATCGCGCGCTTCGCGCACGGCTGGCCGATCGACCGGATCGCGCCGCTGGAGCGGGCGATCCTGCGCACCGCGCTGCTCGAAATGCTCCACCCCGACCTGGTCGAGGCCGACCACCCGATCCCCGCCGAGGGCGCGATCGACGAGGCCGTCGAGACCGCCAAGGCGTTCTGTGGCGCGGACGCGCCCGGGTTCGTCAACGGCGTGCTCGGTGCGATCCTGCGCGAGGTGCGCGAGAATGGCGGCGCGCATGCCGCCTGAAGCCCTCGAACGGATCGTCGAGCGCCTCGAGCGCGCCGCCGCGGAGCTGCGCTCCGGGGACCTGGCACCCGAGCGCGCCGCGGCGCTCGTCGACGAGTGCGCGCGCCTGGCCGCCGAGGCCGGCGCCGAGCTCGATCGCGAGGTGCGTGCTGCCGACGCCGGGGTGGGGGGGTGGTCCCGGCCGGCCAGCTCGCGCTCGAGCCTTGAGCTATCCCGACCATCTGCGCGAGCTGGTCGAGGAGTACCTCGAGGGCCTGCGCTTCTCGGAGGAGTCCGGCACCGACGGCCTCGAGCACGCGATGCGCTACTCGCTGCTGGCCGGCGGCAAGCGCATCCGCCCGGTGCTGGCGCTCGCCACCGCCAGCGCACTCGGGCGCCCGCCCGCGGCGGTGCTCCCGCTGGCGGCCGCGCTCGAGCTGATCCACACGTACTCGCTGATCCACGACGACCTGCCGGCGATGGACGACGACGAGCTGCGCCGCGGCCGGCCGACCTGTCACGTCAAGTACGGCGAGGACGTGGCGATCCTGGCCGGCGACGGCCTGTATGCGGAGGCGTTCCGGCTCCTCCTGCGCGCCCAGGAGGGAGAGCCCGCGCGCGTGCTCGAGACCGCCGCCGAGCTGGCGACCGCCACCGGCGTCAACGGGATGGTCGGCGGGCAGTACATCGACGTCCGCAGCCTCGTGCCGGCGGGCCAGGTCAGCCTGCGGCGGCTGCACGAGCTCAAGACCGGCCGGCTGATCGCCGCCTCGATCGAGTGCGTGCTGCTCCTCACAAGCGATCAGGCGGCCTCCACTAGACTGCCTGACTTCCGTGCCTTCGCGGCGGAGTTGGGCGTCCTGTTCCAGATCGTCGACGACATCCTGGACGTGACCGGTACAGAGGACGCGCTCGGCAAGCCGCAGGGCAGTGATGAGCGCCATGGGAAGCTGACGTACGTGAGCCAGTACGGTGTCGACGGCGCGCGCCGGATGGCGGCGGAGTCTCATCGGAACGCCAGGGCCGCCCTGGACAGGGCAGGCGGCGCGACGGAGCTGCAGCAGATAACGGACTTCATCTACACCCGCTCGTCATGACCAAGCCCAAGCAGATCCTCGACCGCATCGACCGTCCTCAGGACCTACACGGTCTGTCCGAGGACGAGCTCGAGCAGGTCGCGCAGGAGGTGCGGGAGCTGCTGATCGACACGGTCGGGGAGATCGGCGGGCACTTCGGCGCCAACCTCGGCTCGTGCGAGATCGCGGTCGCCGTGCACTCGCTGCTCGACTCCCCGCGCGACAAGGTGGTGTGGGACGTCGGCCACCAGGCGTACCCGCACAAGGTCCTGACCGGGCGGCGCGACCAGCTCCAGACGATCCGCAAGTACGGCGGCCTCGCCCCGTTCTGCTCGATCAACGAGTCCGAGCACGACATCATGGGCGCCGGCCACGCCTCGACCGCGATCGGCTATGCGGTCGGCCTGAAAGAGGCGATGCGGCACGGCGCGGGGGAGGACGGCAAGGTCGTGGCGGTCGTCGGCGACGGCGCGATGACCGGCGGCGTCGCGTTCGAGGCGGTCCACCAGGCGGGCGGCCTCGGCACTCCGATCGTCGTGATCCTGAACGACAACGGGATGTCGATCGCGCCCAACGTCGGCGCGCTCTCGCGCTACTTCAACCGCGTGCGGCTGGATCCCGGGCTGTGGAAGGCACGCGAGGGTGTCGAGGAGAAGCTCACGCGGCTACCCGGCGGCATCGGCGCCAAGTTCGAGCGCCTCGGCCCGCAGCTGAAGGAGTCCGTCAAGGCGCTGTGGCAGCCCGGGCTCTGGTGGGAGGAGCTCGACTGGGCGTACATGGGCGTGATCGACGGCCATGACGTGCGCGCCGATGCGCAAGGCGCTGCGCGCCGCGTTCGAGGCCGAGCGGCCGGTCGTGATCCACGTCGCCACCGTCAAGGGCAAGGGCTTCGCCCCGGCCGAGGAGGGCGGCCTCGAGGGGATGGAGCAGTGGCACGCGGCGAAGCCGCACTCGATCGCCGGCGGCCGCCCCGCTCCGAGCAAGCCCAAGCCGAAGGCGGCGCGGCCCGCCCCGCCGCAGTACACGCAGGTGTTCGGCAAGGCGATGGTGCGCGAGTGCGAGCGCGACGAGCTCGTGGTCGGCATCACGGCCGCGATGAACTCCGGCACCGGCCTCTCGATCCTCCAGAAGGCGATGCCCGACCGCTACTTCGACGTCGGGATCGCCGAGCAGCAGGCGGTGCTGTTCGCGGCCGGCCTGGCGATCCAGGGCATGAAGCCGGTGGCCGCGATCTACTCCACCTTCCTGCAGCGCGCGTTCGACCAGATCGTGCACGACGTCTGCCTGCAGAACCTGCATGTGACGTTCTGCATGGACCGCGCCGGGCTGGTCGGCGACGACGGGCCGACGCACCACGGCGTGTTCGACATCGCCTACCTGCGCCCGCTGCCCAACATCACGCTGATGGCGCCGCGCGACGAGGCGATGCTCACGCACATGCTCCACACGGCGCTGTCGCTCGACGGGCCGGCCGCGATCCGCTACCCGCGCGGCGAGGGCGTCGGCGTCGACATCCCGGAGGCCCCGGTGGTGCTGGGAGTCGGGACGGGCGAGATCCTGCGCGAGGGCGAGCGCGTGGCCGTCGTCGGCTACGGAACCGGCGTCCAGAAGGCGCTCGGCGCAGCCGACCTGCTCGCCGAGCACGGCCTCGACGTGACGGTGGCCGACGCCCGCTTCGCCAAGCCGCTGGACGCGGGTCTGCTCGCCCAGCTCGCCGCCGAGCACGACCTCGTCGTCACGGTCGAGGAGGGCGTGCTGATGGGCGGCTTCGGCAGCGCGGTGTGGGAGTCGCTGTCGGACGGTGGCGCCTCGCCGCGGATCCTGCGCGTCGGCCTGCCCGACCGCTACGTCACGCACGGCTCGCCCGGACTCCTGCACGACGAGGTCGGCTTCACCGCCGAGCGGATCGCCGAGCGCATCGAGGCTGCGGTCCACGAGGGCCGCGGCACGCTCGCCCCGTACTAGCCGACAATCGTCGCGGGCGATGCCGCCCCGCACTGGGAACTCCGTCACGGCCCCGTTACCGTGTTGCGCCGTGACCCGGGTCCGCCTCGACAGTCTGCTGGCGGAGCGCGGCCTGTTCGCGTCCCGCACGCGTGCGGCCGCGGCGGTGATCGCCGGGCAGGTCCATCTCGGGTCGGGGCGCGCCCGCGCGGCCAAGCCGGGACAGCTCGTGGCCGATGACGTCGAGGTCGAGGTCGACGCCCCGCCGCCGTATGTCTCGCGCGGCGGGATCAAGCTTGCGAATGCCCTCGACGCGCTCGGCCTGGACGTCGCCGGGCGCCGCTGCCTCGACGTCGGCGCCTCGACCGGCGGGTTCACTGACTGCCTGCTGCAGCGCGGCGCCGAGCACGTCGTGACGGTCGACGTGGCCTATGGGGAGCTGGACTGGCGGCTGCGCGGCGACGATCGCGTGACCGTCGTCGAGCGTGTCAACGCCCGCGCGCTCGAGCCCGGTCAGCTCCCGTACCGGCCGGATCTGATCGTGATCGACGTGTCGTTCATCTCGCTCGCCAAGGTGCTGCCCGCCGTGCTCGGCTGCGCCGCCGAGCGGTTCGACTGCCTGGCCATGGTGAAGCCGCAGTTCGAGGTCGGTCGCGGGCGGATCGGCAAGGGCGGTGTGGTGCACGACCCTGCGCTGCGCCGCGAGGCGATCGCCTCGGTCGCCGCCGCCGCTCGTT
The DNA here is from genome assembly GCA_963806395.1 of uncultured Solirubrobacteraceae bacterium. Lineage (GTDB taxonomy): Bacteria > Actinomycetota > Thermoleophilia > Solirubrobacterales > Solirubrobacteraceae > DASSUW01. The sequence goes on from CAWDYI010000008.1 coordinate 272,898, forward strand.
CGCACGGCGCCGCGGTGCTCGGCTTCGCACCCTCGGGCCTCCCCGGCCCGGCGGGGAACCGCGAGACGTTCGCGTGGCTGGCGGAGGGCGCCCGCGGGCACGCGGTGCTCGACGTCGACGCGGCGCTCGCGGAGGTCGAGGCATGAAGACGGCGTCCGTCCTCACCCACCGGCGCGTCGCGGAGACCGGTCCGGCGATGCGCGAGCTGATCGCGGCGGCCCGCCGTGCCGGCGTGCGCGTCGTCTTCAGCGAGGAGGAGGCCGCCAAGCACAAGCTGCGGCCGGGAGACGGCGTCGAGGTGCAGCCGGCCATGCCGGAGGCCGCCGACCTCTGCATCGCGATGGGCGGCGACGGCACGATCCTCGCCGCCCTGCGCACGTATGCCGGGACCGGCGTGCCGGTGTTCGCGGTCAACTTCGGCGAGGTCGGGTTCCTGGCGACGGTCGACCCCGACGGGCTGGCGCTCCAGTTCGACCGCGCGTTCGCGGGCGACTTCGAGACGATCGAGCTGCCGACGATCTCGGTCGGGCGGCCGGACGGGAGCTGGCTGGCGATGAACGACATCTCCGTCCATCGCAAGCCGGGCCACCGCGTCGCGGACCTCGCGTACGGGCTCGCGGGGGAGGAGATCGGCCGCGTGCGCTGCGACGGGCTGGTGGTGGCCACGCCGCAGGGATCGACCGGCTACAACCTCGCCAACGGCGGACCCGTGATGGCATGGGGCGTGGAGGGCTACGTGGTGTCGTTCGTGGCGCCTCATTCCCTCACCGCGCGGGCGCTGGTGGTCGCGCCGGGAGACCTGCTGACGATCAACAACGCGTCACGCGAGGAGGCTGTCGAGGTCCACGTCGACGGCCGCCCGACGTGCGAGCTGCCGCCCGGGGAGGACCTGCACGTCGAGTTCGCGCTCAGCCACGGCACGCTCGCCCAGCTGCCGGGCGCGAGCTTCTACCACCGGCTGCGCGAGCGGTTCGGGCGCCTGGCGCGCTGAGACCGTCACAACTTCGTTCCAATATCGGCCCGGGCGGGCGGCTCCGTCGGGACCCGCTGATACACCGTGCGGCGTGTTGCACGAGCTGCGTGTCGAGAACCTGCTGCTGATCGAGCGGGCGGAGCTGGCCCTCGGGCCGGGCCTGAACGTCCTGACCGGTGAGACCGGCGCGGGCAAGACCGTCCTCGCGCACGCGCTCGACCTGCTGCTGGGCGGCAAGCCGCGCTCCGGCATCGTGCGCCCGGGTGCCTCCGAGGCGTACGTGGAGGGCGTGTTCGCGCTTTCGGCCGCGCTGCGTGGCGAGCTCGCGGACCGCCTGCCGGACGACGCCGACGAGCTCGTGCTCGCCCGCCGTGTCAGCGCCGAGGGCCGTACACGGGCGTACGTGGGCGGCCGCAGCGCCACTGCGGGCGACCTGCAGGAGCTCGGCGGCGCGCTGCTCTCCTTCTACGGCCAGCACGAGCACCGGCGGCTGATGCTCGCCTCCGCCCAGCTGGAGATCCTCGACGGCTTCTGCGGCCCGGAGCAGGCGGAGCGCCGCGAGGCGTTCGCGGCCGCCCACGCGGGCGAGCGCGTGCTGCGCGAGGAGCTCGACGAGCTGCGCGCCCGCGCCGGCGCGCGGGACCGCGAGATCGACCTGCTCGAGTGGGAGCTCGAGGAGATCGATCGCGCCGAGCCGAGCGTGGCCGAGGAGGCCGAGCTCGTGGCCGAGCGCGAGCGCCTGCGACACCTCTCCACGCTGGTCGAGGCCGCAGGCGGGGCGGAGGTCGCGCTGACCGGGGACGGCGACGGCGGCGCGGCACTCGCTCTTGCCGGCGCCTCGCAGGCGCTCGAGACCGCCCGCGGCGTGGACCCGGCGCTCGATGCTCTTGCCGACCGCGCCCAGGCGCTCTCGGTCGAGGCGGACGACCTGGCAGGAGAGCTGCGCCGCTACGGCGAGGGGATCGAGGCGCCGCCGGGCCGGCTCGACGAGCTGGAGGAGCGGCTCACGCTGCTCGACCGGCTCAAGCGCAAGCACGGCGGGACCATCGAGGCGGTGCTCGAGTACGCGGAGACCTGCCGCGTCCGCCGCGACGAGCTGGCCGGCGCCGAGGAGGCGCTCGAGGCGGGCGAGGCGCGGCTCGAGGCCGCGCGTGCCGAGCTCGCCGAGCGGGCGGCTGCGCTGCGCGCGGCACGCGAGGCGGAGGCCGGCCCGCTCGCGGGCGCCGTCGTCACGCGGCTGGCCGCGCTGGCGATGGAGGGCGCGAGCTTCGAGGCGCGACTGACCCCGCGGGACGGCTACGGCCCGACGGGCGGGGACGAGGTGGACTTCCTGATCGCGCCCAACCCGGGCGTCCCGGCCGGATCGCTTCGCGAGACCGCATCCGGCGGCGAGCTGTCACGCGTGATGCTGGCGCTGATGGGCGTCGCCGCCGAGGCCGGCCCGGCGACACTGGTGTTCGACGAGGTCGACGCCGGGATCGGCGGCCAGACCGCCCGCGCGGTCGGCGAGCAGCTGCGCGACCTCGCGGCCGGCCGCCAGATCATCTGCATCACCCACCTGCCCCAGATCGCCTCGCTGGCCGACCGGCATTTCACGATCGTCAAGGACTCCTCGGGCGAGACCGCCCGGACCAGCGTCACCCGGCTCGAGCGCGGCGACGTCGTCGGCGAGCTCGTGCGGATGCTCGGCGCCGAGGACGGCGACGCCGCCGCGCGGCGGCACGCGCGGGAGTTGCTGAAGGCCGCCTGAGGCTTCGGCTGGGTGGAGGCGGGGCCGGCGGACGCCGCGCTCGACAATCCTGGTGCGATCGCGCTCTATGCGGAGGTCTTGTCGCTGCCGGCGCCGATCGAGCGGATGCCGCCGCTGCGCGTTCTAGACTGGCTGGGCAGGACAAATCCAGATGCCTGAATCCCGACCCCGCACCCGTTTCATCTTCGTCACCGGCGGGGTCGTCTCCTCGCTCGGCAAGGGGATCGCCGCCGCTTCGATCGGCCGCCTGCTGGTGGCGCGCGGCCTGAAGGTCGCGCTGCAGAAGTTCGATCCCTACATCAACATCGACCCCGGCACGATGTCGCCGTTCCAGCACGGCGAGGTGTTCGTGACCGAGGACGGGGCGGAGACCGATCTCGACCTCGGGCACTACGAGCGGTTCACCGATTCCAACACGTCGCGCGGCTCGAACGTGACCGCCGGCGCCGTCTACAACTCGGTGATCCGCAAGGAGCGCCGCGGCGACTATCTGGGCGGCACCGTCCAGGTCGTGCCCCACATCACGGACGAGATCAAGAACCGGATCACGCTGATCGCCGAGAGCCAGGACGTCGACGTGGTGATCACGGAGATCGGCGGCACAGTGGGCGACATCGAGTCGCTCCCGTTCCTCGAGGCGATCCGCCAGTTCCCCGTCGACGCCGGGCGCAAGCGCTGCATGTTCATCCACCTCACGCTGGTGCCCTACATCGGCCACGCGGGCGAGCTGAAGACCAAGCCGACCCAGCACTCGGTCAACGAGCTGCGCCGCATCGGTATCCAGCCGGACATGGTCGTCTGCCGCTCCGAGGGCGGGCTCCCGCACGACGTGCGCAAGAAGATCGCGCTGTTCGCGTCGCTGCCGCTGGAGGCGATCGTCTCTGCGCGCGACGTCGACAACATCTACAAGGTCCCGCTCTACTTCAACGCCGAGGGCGTCGACGACTTCGTGCTCGACCACTTCGGGATGGAGGCGCCCGCGCCGGAGCTGGGCGACCTCGAGCGCCTGATGCGCCGTGCCACCGACGTGGCCGCCCAGGACCCGGTGCGGATCGCGCTCGTCGGCAAGTACGTCAAGCTCGAGGACGCCTACCTGTCGGTCGCAGAGGCGCTACGCCACTCCGGCTTCATGCACGGGTGCCCGATCAAGATCGACTGGGTCGACTCCGAGTCGCTGGCCGACGAGGAGGTGCGGGAGCGCGTCGCGCAGGCCGACGGCATCCTCATCCCCGGCGGCTTCGGCGTGCGCGGGATCGAGGGCAAGATCACCGCGTCGCGGATCGCGCGCGAGCAGAAGATCCCGTTCCTGGGGATCTGCCTCGGTATGCAGATGGCGGTCGCCGACTTCGCGCGCCACGTCGTCGACATGGACGGAGCGAACTCGACCGAGTTCGACCCCGAGACGCCGTTCCCGGTCATCGACCTCCTGCCCGAGCAGAAGGAGGTCGCCGACATGGGCGGCACGATGCGCCTCGGGGCGGACCCGATCAAGCTGCATGCGGACACCCGGGCGCGCGAGCTCTACGGCGAGGCCGTGATCTACGAGCGCCACCGCCACCGTTACGAGGTCAACAACTTCCTGCGCAAGCGGCTCGAGGCCGCGGGCCTCGTGATCTCCGGCACCTCGCCGGATGACCGGCTGGTCGAGATCATCGAGATCGACGACCACCCGTTCTTCGTGGCGTCGCAGTACCACCCGGAGTTCAAGTCCCGCCCCGAGCGCCCCGCACCGCTGTTCCGTGAGTTCGTGGCCGCGGCACTGACCCGCGCGCGCGAGCGCCGGCCGGACGAGATCACGGCGCACGCGCCCGCTCGCACGGCGTGAGACCCGCATCCGAGGCCGAGAAGGCCCGGCTCGGGGAGCTGTTCGCGGCGCTGTGTCGCATTCCCAGCCCGTTCGGGCACGAGCGTGAGTGCGCCGACCGCGTGATCGCCGAGCTGCGCGGCATGGGCATCACGGCCGACGAGGACGAGCGCGGCAACCTGCTGGCCACGATTCCGGGCCGGTCCGACCGCACGGTGCTCCTGTGCGCGCACATCGACACCGTCGAGACCGACGCGCCGATCGAGCCGGTGCTGGTCGACGGCGGCTGGGAGAACGAGCACGACGGCATCCTCGGCGCCGACAACAAGGCCGCCGTCGCGGTGATCCTCGAGGTCGCGCGCCGCGCCACCGTCGAGGGCTCTCCGGTCGGCATCGAGCTGCTGTTCACGGTCTCCGAGGAGGACGCGCTGTCGGGCGCGAAGGCGTTCGACGCCTCGCGCCTGCGGTCCGACTTCGGTTACGTCTTCGACCACGCGACGGCGATCGGCGAGGTCGTCGTGTCCTCGCCGACCGCGTACCGGCTCGAGGCCGAGTTCCACGGGAAGGCCGCCCACGCCGGCATCCGGCCCGAGGACGGGCGCAGCGCGATCCTGGCGGCCGCGCGCGCGATCGGCAGCATGCCGCTCGGCCGGATCGACGCGGAGACCACGGCCAACGTCGGCTCCCTGCACGGCGGGGTCAGCTCGACCAACGTCGTGCCGGAGCGCTGCCGGCTCCTGGCCGAAGCGCGGTCGCTCGACCCGGCGCGGGTCGAGGACGTGGTGTCGGGGATCGTCGACGCGCTCTACGACGGCGCCGCGCAGTCCGAGTGCGACGTCGACGTCGTGTGCGAGAAGGTGTTCAACGGCTACAAGGTGCGCCCGGCGGCGCCAGAGCTGGCGGCCGCCGAGGCGGCGCTGCGCGCCTGCGGATACGAGCCGGTGCGGATCCCGAGCGGCGGCGGCTCGGACGCGAACGCGCTCCAGGCGTCGGGCTTCCCCTGCATCTGCCTGGCGAACGGCACCGAGCGCAATCACGAGTCGACCGAGCGGGTGTCAGTGGTCGCGCTGGAAGGGATGCTCGACGTCGCACTGGTGCTGCTGGAGGAGGCCGCGGCAGCCTGATGCTCGCCCTCCGGCGCGGCGTCGTCCTCGCCGCCGGCGATCCCGGCGGGCCGATGCAGGAGCTGGAGGTCCGGCTGGGAGGCGAGCGGCGCCCGGCCGTGGCCGACGTCGCGCTCGTCGGTCCCTCGAACATCGGCGACGACGTGGTCGTCAACGTGGCGGCGCTCGACCTCGAGCTCGACTCGGGCGGGTTCGACATCGTGCATGCGAACCTCACGCGCGGCCTCGAGGGAGCGGGCACGCCGGGTGCCCACGTGATGAAGCTCAACTACACGAGCCTCCAGCACGCGGTCGTCCCGGTCGAGGCGAGCGCGCCGGCGGGCGCGCCGCTGATCCTGCCGACGGGCGCTCCGGTCGCGATCTGCCCGCTGCACGGCCAGCTCGCCCCGCTGGCGTGGGCGTTCGGGCAGGCGGCTCCGGGCGCGCGGCTCGGCTTCGTGCAGACGACCGGCGGCGCGCTTCCCGGCGCCCTTTCGGAGACGGTCCGGGTGCTGCGCCGGCGCGGCCTGCTGTCCGCGCACCTGACCGCCGGCCAGGCCTACGGCGGCGAGGGCGACGCGGTCAGCACCGCAGGTGCGCTCCAGCACGGCTTCGCCGAGCGCTACTGGCACGCCGCCGTGTGCGGGCCGGGGCCGGGCGTCCTGGGCTCGGCGACCGCGCTCGGCCACGGCGGGATGGTCGCGCTCGAGTCGGCGCACAACGCGGCGGCGCTCGGCTGCCAGGTGGTGATCTGCCAGCGGCGGTCGTCCTCCGACCCGCGGCCCCGCCACCGCGGCACCTCCCACCACACGCGGATGATGCTCGAGCTCGCGCTCGTGCCGTTCGTCGTCGCGCATGCGGGCGAGCGCCCGCGGACCGGCCTCGGCCGCCACGAGTGGCGGCCCGGGACCGCCGACCTGGACGGCTACGCCGCCTCCGGGCTCCCGGCCCGGACGATGGGGCGCTCGCTCGAGGAGGATCCCGACTTCTTCGCCGCCGCCCTGGCCGCCGGCACCGTGCTGGCACAATGCGCCGCGTGAGCTCCCGGTTCAAGCGGATCGCGTCCGAGATCGTCTACGAGGGCGGCTTCTTCAGCGTCTCGCGCGACAGGTTCCGCCATGAGGACGGTGCCGAGGTCGAGCGCGAGGTCGTCCGCCACCCCGGCGCCGTGGGCATCGTCGTGCTCGACGGCGACCGGCTGTGGCTCGTGCGCCAGCCACGCGAGGCGATCGGCAGCCCCGACCTGCTGGAGCTGCCGGCCGGCAAGCTCGACGAGGAGGGCGAGTCGCCGCTCGACGCCGCGAAGCGCGAGCTGGCCGAGGAGATCGGCAAGCAGGCCGCGAACTGGGAGCCGCTCGGGTCCCTGTACACGTCGCCGGGCTTCACCGACGAGGAGGTCCACCTGTTCCTGGCGACGGGCATCTCGGACGTCGACGAGCGGCCCGCGGTCCACGAGGACGAGCGGATCGACGTCGAGGTGCGCCCGCTCGGCGACCTCGACGCGATCATCGCCGAGACGAAGGACTCGACGACCCTGATCGGGCTCCAGGCGCTGCGCGCTCGCCTGGCCTAAGAGCCTGAGCTACTCGCAGAGCGCGATGAACGGCACGCCGATGAGCGTGATCTTCTTCGTGTCGATGTCGACCGCGAACTGGATCCTGACGCCGTTCCGCTTCGGGACGTGCACGAACGTGAGACCGAAGACGTCCTCCTGGCTGTGGTCGACCTTCCTGTTCGGGAACACGGCCTTGATGTCCGCGATCGTGTCGCCGATCCCCACACCTCGCGCTTCCGCGCCACCCCGGATCGTGATGTTGCTGGCCCTGCGCGGGGTGCTCTGCGTGAAGTTCACGACGCCGCTCAGCGGCGCGCGCAGCCGCGCCGTCCGGGTGTCCGGGGCGAGCTCGCACCCCACGCGCAGCCTGCCGACAAGCCCCTGCTCGCGCAGCTTCGAGAATCGCTTGCCGAGCTTGACCTGACCGACGCCCTTCGAGGTGATCTTCTTGGGCGCAGGCGCGGAGCCGGTCATGCCCGGAGCCGTAGCCGCGCCGGCGGCCACGGCGACGACGGTGGCGAGGGTGACGATCGTGCGTCTCATGTGCGCAACCTATCCGAGCGCGGACGTCCCGGAAATGACCTTACGGACACGCTCATCCTGCATGGGACACTGAGCCGTTGTGGCGATCCAGCAACTGCCTCGCCTCGCGGACGTGCTCGCCGCGGGGCTCGCCGGCGCGGCCTGCTCGGGGATCCCGTCAACGGCGTGGTCGTTGGCGCGCGGCGACGACGTGCTCGACGGTGCCCGTGCAGCCGGCGCCGTGCTGCTGCCTCGCGAGGAGCGCACGGCGGTGCTGCTGCTCGCCGCCACGCCCGTCCACCTCGCGATATCGCTGGGCTGGGCGGCTGTCATGGTCGCCGCACTGCCGCGTCGTGCCGAGCCGGCGTGGGGAGTCCTCGCCGGGTTGGGGATCGCCGCCCTCGACCTGTCCGTGATCGGGCGGCGAATCCCGGCGATCCGGGCGCTTCCGCAGGGCCGGCAGTGGGCCGATCACGTGGCGTACGGCCTCAGCGTCGGGCTCGTCCTGCGCGCTCGCCGTCAGTCCGCGTCGACGAGCGCGATCGCGAACCCGTCGTAGCCCTTGACGCCGACGGTCTGGATCGCCGTGGCGCGCAGTCGCGGCTCGGCAGCGAGGCGGTCGAAGAAGGCGCGGACGCCCTGCACGCTCGGGTCGTCGCTCGCGGCGTCCGCCACCGCTCCGTCTCGCACGACGTTGTCGGCGACGATCAGCGTCCCGGGCCGGGAGAGTGCGAGCGCATGGTCGAGGTACGCCGGATTGCCGCGCTTGTCGGCGTCGATGAAGATCAGGTCGAACGGGCCGCGCAGCCGCGGCAGCGTGTCGAGCGCGCGTCCGGTCAGCACCTCGACCCGATCGGCGAGACCGGCCCGCGCGAGGTTGGCGCGCGCGACGTCGGCGTACTCAGGGTCGGCCTCGAGCGTGACCAGGCGCCCGCCAGGCGGCAGCGCGCGTGCGAGCCAGATGGTGCTGTAGCCGCCCAGCGTGCCGATCTCGAGGATCGCGCGCGCTCCTCGGAGCCGTGCCAGCAGCTCGAGCAGCGCGCCCTGCAGCGGTGAGACGTCGTGCTGCGGGAGCCCCGCGAGCGCGCTCTCCCGCAGTGTCTCGTCCAGCACCGGATCGGGCGGGAGGAGACGGTCGGCGATGTAGCGGTCGACCTCGATCCAGCGCTCCATGGCGGTCGGGAATGCTGACAGGCACGTTGCAGCGCGGAGGGGAGCGGGGTCGCGGCGGCGAAGGAGTCCCTCCATGGCCATCGCCGCGCCCATCCAGCCGTTCGAGCACCTGCTGCTCGACTTCCTCGCCTATCTGGAGTTCGAGCGCGGCCTGTCCCGGAACACGCTGGAGGCGTATCGGTCGGACCTGCTCCAGCTCGGCGCCCACCTACGGCGCACCGATACCGACGCGCTGGCCGCCGGCCACAGCGACCTCGCCGAATTCGTGGCCGACCTCGCGGCCGGCGGCGAGGACCGTCCGCCGGTGTCGCCCGCCACGATCCAGCGCAAGGTCGCGTGCCTGCGGTCCTTCTACCGGCATCTGCGCCGCCAGGACCTGATCGCCGAGGATCCGACCGTCCACCTGCGCGCCCCCAAGCAGAGCCGGCGGCTGCCGCAGGTCCTCACGCGTGACGAGGTCGCCCGGCTGCTCGAGGCGCCGCGCGGGACCGAGCCGCCCGCCCTGCGCGACCGCGCGCTGCTGGAGATGATGTACGCGTGCGGCCTTCGCGCGTCGGAGGCGATCGGGCTCGAGATCGGCGACGTCGACCTCGAGAGCGGCGTCCTGCGGACGCGCGGCAAGGGCGCCAAGGAACGCCTCGTGCCGATCGGCGCTGCCGCTTCGCGCGCGCTCGTCGCCTACCTCGGCCGTGGGCGGCCGCGACTGATGGGCGACCGCATGGAGGCGACCCTGTTCCTCAACCACCGCGGCGGCCGCCTCACGCGCCAGGGGCTCTACAAGATCGTCCAGCGCCACGCCCAAGCGGTCGGGTTGGACGGCAAGATGAGCCCGCACACGCTCCGCCACACGTTCGCCACGCACCTGCTGGCAGGAGGCTGTGACCTGCGCTCGCTGCAGGAGATGCTCGGCCACGCGGACATCGCGACCACTCAGGTGTACACCCACCTGTCGGCCGACCGGCTGAAGGACGTGTACTTCGAGGCGCATCCGCGGGCACGCGGTAACGTCGCACGATCTCCGTCGCTCCCGGCTGATCCCGGCGAGCGGTAGGACCCACGAGCGACGGAGATCGGGCGAAACCTGATATCCGTGGTTCGATGCGCCGCGCGTACGTAGTTGTCATAGACGCCTGCGGAGCCGGAGAGCTACCGGACAGCGGCGACTACGGCGACGCCGGTGCGAACACGCTCGGTCACGTGGCCGAGGCATCCGGCGGGCTCGACCTGCCGGTGCTGACGGCGCTCGGGCTCGGGAACATCATGCCGCTGGTCGGCGCCCCGCCGGCTGCCGACCCCGTCGTACACGGGCGGCTGCACCCGCTCGGGCCGGGCAAGGACACGATCACCGGCCACTGGGAGCTGATGGGCGTGGTCACGCCGGTGCCGCTGCGCACCTATCCCGACGGCTTTCCCGACGACGTCCTCGACGCGCTGCGCGACGGCACCGGCCGCGGCATCATCTGCAACCGGCCGTACTCCGGCACCGAGGTGATCGCGGATTTCGGAGAGCGCCACCTCGCCACCGGAGACCTGATCGTCTACACGTCGGCCGACTCGGTGCTCCAGATCGCCGCGCACGACGATGTCGTGCCGCTCGCCGAGCTGTACGCGGCGTGCGCCGTCGCGCGCGAGATCATGACCGGCGAGCACGCGGTCGGCCGGGTGATCGCGCGGCCGTTCCGGGGCGAGCCGGGCGCCTTCATGCGCACCGAGGGCCGCCGCGACCTTGCGCTCGATCCGCCCGCGCGCTCCTATCTGGAGGAACTGCAGGCGGCGGGCGTGCCCGTCCACACCGTCGGCAAGATCGGCCAGGTGTTCAACAGCGTGGGAGTCGACGAGCAGCACAAGGGCTCCAGCAACGCGGCGGCGATCGCTGCCACGACGGAGCTGATCGAGAACCTCGACGGCGGGTTCGTGTTCGCCAACCTCGTCGAGACCGACCAGGTGTTCGGCCACCGCAACGACGTCGAGGGGTTCCACGGAGCGCTGCGCGAGATCGACGCCACGGTGGGGGAGTGGCTGCCGCAACTGGACCCCGAGCGCGACCTGCTCATCCTCACGGCCGACCACGGCTGTGACCCGACGCACCCCGGCACCGACCACACACGCGAGCACGTCCCCCTGCTCGCCCGCTTCGCCGGCCACGCCGGCCGGCGCCACGACGGCCCGTTCGCCGACGTCGGCGCGTCCGTGCTGCGCTGGCTCGCCGGACGCGACGCCACCCTGCCCGGCGAAGCGTTCGTGCCGTGACCGCGCGGGCGGGCGCCCTCGCGGCGCTCGCCATCCTCGCTGGATGCGGCGGCGGCGACGCCGCGACGCCGCGGCCGGCCGCGACGCCGACGGTCGAGCGCACCCTCGGAGCCGCGCCGAGTGACGAGCAGCAGATCGAGGCGCTGCTGCGCGACCGCGCCGCCGCGCTCGAGGTGGGCGACCGGCGGGCGTATGCCGCCACCGCGACCGGCGAGCAGCGGCGCCGCGACCGCGAGGCGGCGGCGCGCGCGGCCCGCCTGCGTCTGCGCGACGTCACGCTCGAAGCGCGGCGGATCCGGCTCGACGGCGACCGCGCGGCCGTCCGCGTGACGCTCGCCTACGGCGTCGCCGGCATCCGCGGCTTGTTCCAGTCGACGCGTCGCGTCGACGTGGTGCGGCCAGGCCGGCGGTGGCGGATCGCGCGCGAGCGCGGCGGTCGCGACCTGCCGCTGTGGGAGGCCGGGACGTTCGCCGAGCGCCGCACCCCGCACTTCGTGGTCCTGGCAGGACCGGACGCGCCGATCGACGACCTGCTGGCCTCGCTCGAGTCCGGCTACGCGACGATCCGCGACGTCCTGGCGCGCGGCCGGCTGCGCCGTCGCTACCTCGTCGTGGTCGCCGGCGATGCCGCACAGGCGCGCGCTCTCACGACCGAGATCCGCGGCGTCGAGACGCTCGCCGCGATCTCCGACGCCACGATCAACGAGAGCGGGCCCGAGCGGCGGACCGTCGCCGTGGTCTCGCTGCGCCTGCTCGTCGTGCTGCCCGCCTTCGCGGCGCTCGACCCGGATGGACGGCGGCGCGTGATCACCCACGAGCTGACGCACGCTGCGCTGACGGGGACGACCTCCGGCCGCGCGCCCGCTTGGCTGGTCGAGGGTGTCGCGCTCTATCTGTCGGGCGACCGCCGGCCCGCGCCGCCGGGCGCAGACCTCGACGCGCTCGCGTCGCCCGGGGCGATCGCGCGCGCGAGCGGCGACGCGCAGTCGGCGGCCTACGCGACCAGCTCCGCCGCCGCGTTCGCGATCGCCGAGCGGTTCGGGCCGCGGCGGCTGCTGCGGCTGTACGACGCGTTCAACGATCCGGAGCTGGTGGGGGAGCCGGGGCGGCGGCTCGTCCGCCGCGCCGTGCGCCGCGAGCTCGGCGTGTCGGTGGCGGAGATCGAGGCCGGGCTGTAGGGACGAACTGCGCTGGGTGGGGCGGCTGGGTTTCGGCCGCCGCGGGTGTCTGTGGCGCCTTTTCGTCGCATATCGACGAAAAAGCGCCAGGCCCTCCGTACCCACTCCCAATGCCGCAGTTGACGTTCGCCGGCGCCACCTATCCTCACGGGCCATGCCGGAGCTGCCCGAGGTAGAGACGATCCGCCGCCACCTCGCGCCGCCGCTCGAGGGCCGCACGCTGCGCACGCTCGAGATCCTCGACGCGCGCTGGTGCCGCCCGCTCGCACCGCAGGAGCTCGCGGCAGCGCTCGAAGGCCGCACGCTGGAGCGCCTGTCCCGCCGCGGCAAGTACCTCGTGTGGGAGCTCACCGACGACGCGTACCTGCTGATCCACCTCCGCATGACGGGCAACCTGCTGCTCGATCCGCAGGGCGCGCCGCCGTACACGCGGGTGTGGCTGCGGTTCGACGGTCACGACCTCGCGTTCGCCGACCAGCGCCGCTTCGGGACCGGCGAGCTCGCGCTCGGGCCGGACCAGCTCGACGCCTTCTTCGACGCCCGGCTCGGCGTCGAGCCGCTCGGCGACGACTTCACCGCCGCGCATCTGCTCGCGCTCGCGCGCACTTCGCGGGCGCCGATCAAGGCGTTCCTGCTCGATCAGAAGCGGATCGCCGGCGTCGGCAACATCTACGCCGACGAGGCGCTGTTCAGGGCGCGCATCCACCCGCTGCGCCCGGCGAACCGGCTCACGCGCCCCCAGGCGGAGGCGCTCCGGGACGCGATCGTCGCGTCGCTGAACGCCGGGCTGGCCGCCAAGGGCGCGACGATCGACGACTTCCGCGACCCGTACGGCAACAGCGGCGGCTTCCAGGACGAGTTCCTGATCCACCTGCGCGAGGGCGAGCCGTGCCTCAACTGCGGCCGGCCGGTGCGCAAGCTGCGCGCCGCCGGTCGCGGCACGTACGTCTGCGAGCGCTGTCAGCCCAGGCCGCGCCGCTACGCGGCGGCTTCGGCCAGCGCGGCGAGAAGCCCGGCGCGGTCGGCCTGAACGAGCTCCTGATAGCCGCCGATCGTCTCGTCGTCGATGACGACCTGGGGGAACGTCATCATCCCCGTGGTGCGCACCAGTTCGGCGCGGCCCGACGGGTCCTTGGCCAGGTTGACCTCGGAGTAGGCGACGTTGCGCTTCTGCAGTAGGGACTTCGCCACGCGGCAGAACCCGCACGGCTCGGTCGTGTAAATCGTGACCCGACCCACTTCACAAAATATAGCGTGCCCGGCAGCCTGAAGACCGAAGGGATCGTGCTCCGCAGCCTCCGCTACGGCGAGGCGGACCGGATCCTGCACCTCTACACGCCGCATCGCGGGCGGGTCGGCGCGATCGCCAAGGGCGTGCGGCGCGCGCGGTCGCGCTTCGGCGGCAGGATGGAGCCGTTCTTCCGGCTCGACCTCGTGCTCTACGAAGGCCGCGGCGACCTGCTCACGGTCACCAGCGCCGAGACGCTCGCCGGCCATCCGCGGCTGCGGGAGCACGCCGGGGCGCTCGACGGCGCGGGCCGCGCGTGCGAGGCCGTGGCGCGCGTGTTCGACGACGGCGACCCGCACGCCGGCGTCTACCACCTGCTCGCCAACGAGCTCGCGCTGCTCGACCAGGACCCCGCGCGCGCGAGCCGCTCGAACGCGCTCGCGTTCCGCCTCAAGCTCCTGCTCGCGGCAGGCTTCGCGCCGCAGCTCGCCGCGTGCGCGTCGTGCGGCGAGGGCGACCACCTGGTGGGCTTCTCGGGCGCCGCCGGCGGCGTCGTCTGCGCGGCGTGCGAGGCGAGCTCGTTCCCGCTCGACCAGGCCGCGCACGACTTCCTCGTGGCCGCGCTCGGGCGCCCGCTCGCCGAGGCCCCCGACGCCCCGCCGCGGGCGCTCGCACAGGCCGAGCGAGCGATCCTCGAGACACTCGAGCACCACGCACATGTGCGGCTGAGGCCGATCGGCCGCGGGTAGGATCGCCCTCGATGCAGTGGGTGTACGACTTCGCCGAAGGCTCGATGGACATGCGCGACCTGCTCGGCGGCAAGGGCGCCAACGTCGCGGAGATGACGCGTGTCCTGGGAGCCGACCGTGTGCCGGCCGGCTTCACGATCACGACCGAGGCATGCGTGGCGTACATGAAGGCCGGCCAGGAGGAGCCGGAGGGCATGTCCGACCAGGTGGCGGAGGCGCTCGACCGGCTGCAGGAGCAGGCCGGCAAGCAGCTCGGCGACGACGAGGACCCGCTGCTCGTGTCCGTCCGCTCCGGGGCGCGCGAGTCGATGCCGGGGATGCTCGACACGGTGCTCAACCTGGGCCTCAACGACACGTCGGTCGAGGGCCTCGCTCGCGCGACCGACAACGAGCGCTTCGCCTGGGACTCCTACCGGCGGTTCGTGCAGATGTTCGGCAACGTCTCCCGTGACGTGCCGGGGGAGAAGTTCGAGCAGGCGATCAAGGAGGTCAAGGCCGACCGCGGCGTCGAGGAGGACACCGACCTCGACGTGGACGCGCTGAAGGAGCTCACGAAGCGCTTCCAGGAGCTGTACGAGTTCCCGCAGGACCCGCAGGAGCAGCTCCAGCAGGCGATCCGCGCGGTGTTCGACTCCTGGACGGGCGAGCGCGCGGTCTCCTATCGCCGGATCAACCGCATCCCCGACGAGTGGGGCACGGCGGTCAACGTCCAGCAGATGGTGTTCGGCAACACCGGCGACACGTCCGGGACCGGCGTCGCGTTCAGCCGCGACGAGGTGACCGGCGCGTCCGAGCCGTCCGGCGACTTCCTCATCAACGCCCAGGGCGAGGACGTCGTCTCCGGCGTGCGCAACACCCGCGACATCTCCGAGATGAAGGAGCTGATGCCGGAGGCGCACGAGGAGCTGATGGACATCCTGCGCAAGCTCGAGGCGCACTACAAGGACATGCAGGACACCGAGTTCACGGTCCAGGACGGGCAGCTGTTCATGCTCCAGACCCGCAACGCCAAGCGCCCGGCGCAGGCGGCAGTGCGGTTCGCCTGCGATGCGGTCGACGAGGAGCTGCTCACGCGCGAGGAGGCGATCGCCACGATCGACCCGTCCGCGCTGGACGCGCTGCTGCACCCGACGTTCGACCCGAAGGCGGACTTCGAGGTGCTGGCCAGCGGTGTCAGCGCCTCACCCGGGGCGGCGAAGGGCGAGGTCGTGTTCACGGCCGCCGACGCCGTCGCCGCCGGGGAGGAGGGCCGCGACGTGATCCTCGTGCGGCCGTTCACCGAGGCCGACGACGTCGCCGGCTTCCACGCCGCCAAGGGCATCCTCACGTCCGAGGGCGGCAAGGCGTCGCATGCGGCGCTGGTGGCGCGCGGGATGGGCCGCCCGGCGGTGGTGGGAGCGTCGGCGCTCGCGATCGACCTCGAGTCGCGGCTGATCACCGTCGACGGCACGCAGGTCAAGGAGGGCGACCGGATCGCGATCGACGGCACGAGGGGCTGCGTCACGCTCGAGGACGTCCCGCTCGTCGACCCCGAGGTCAACGAGCACTTCGAGCGCGTGCTCGAGTGGGCCGACGAGGCGCGCCGGCTCGGCGTCCGCGCCAACGCCGACACGCCCGAGGACGCCGTGCGGGCGCGCGAGCTGGGCGCCGAGGGCATCGGCCTGTGCCGCACCGAGCACATGTTCATGGCCGAGGACCGCCAGCCGACGATGCGGGCGATGATCATGGCCGACGACGAGGAGGGCCGCCGCGCCGCGCTCGGCGAGCTGCTCCCGTTCCAGCAGGAGGACTTCGAGGGCCTGTTCGAGGCGATGAAGGGCCTGCCGGTGACGATCCGGCTCCTCGACCCGCCGCTGCACGAGTTCCTGGCCAACCTGCCGGAGCTGCGCGCGCAGGTCGAGCGCGCGCGGATCGAGTGCACGGACGACCTGCCGAAGCTCGAGAAGATGCTCACGCGCGTGGAGGAGATCCACGAGGAGAACCCGATGCTGGGCACGCGCGGCTGCCGGCTGGGGATCCTCTATCCCGAGATCTACGAGATGCAGGTCGAGGCGATCATGCGCGCGTCGGCGGCGATGGACGAGCGCCCGCTCGTGGAGATCATGATCCCGCTGGTCGCCTACGAGCACGAGCTGGAGATCCTGCGCGAGCAAGTAGTGCGGATCGGCGACCAGCACGACCTGAAGGTGGGCGAGGACTACATCGTCGGGACGATGATCGAGCTGCCGCGTGCGTGCTTCATCGCGAACCTGATCGCCCAGCACGCCGACTTCTTCAGCTTCGGGACGAACGACCTCACGCAGACCGCGCTCGGGTTCTCGCGCGACGACGTCGAGTCCAAGTTCGTGCCCACCTACCTGGAGCGCAAGATCATCGACCGCTCGCCGTTCGAGACGATCGACAAGCCGGGCGTCGGCTGGCTGGTGCGGCTCGCGGCCTGGGTCGGCCGGGAGGCGCACCCGGGCCTCAAGCTCGGGATCTGCGGCGAGCACGGCGGCGACCCCGAGTCGATCGACTTCTTCCACATGGCCGGACTCGACTACGTGTCGTGCTCGCCGTTCCGCGTGCCGATCGCCCGCGTGGCCGCCGCGCAGGCGGCGATTGCACATTCTTCGTGACAGCGACCCGCGCGCGCCGCGCGGGCGGTCACAATGGGGGCGTGCTCGTCGCCGACGACTATGCCGCCCGCATCCAGGCCTGGGAGGAGGCACACCTGTCTCCACTGGCCGCGCGCTCCTATCCAGCCGTGCGCGAGCGGGCGGAGGAGGACTGCGGCCTGCGCACGCCGTTCCAGCGTGACCGCGACCGGATCGTGCACTCGAAGGCGTTCCGGCGGCTCAAGCACAAGACCCAGGTGTTCGTGGCGCCGGAGGGCGACCACTACCGGACGCGGCTGACGCACACGCTGGAGGCGACGCAGATCTCCCGCACCGTGGCCCGCGCGCTACGGCTGAACGAGGACCTCACGGAGGCGATCGGGCTCGGGCACGACGTCGGCCACCCGCCGTTCGGCCACATCGGCGAGGGCGTGCTCGACGCGTGCTCGCGCGAGCGCTTCGGCCGCGGGTTCCGGCACAACGAGCACTCGCTGCGGGTGGTCGAGCGGCTGGAGTCGCTGAACCTGACGGCAGCGGTGCGGGACGGGATCCTGCGGCACTCCAGCGGCGCCGGTGAGCCCGCGACGCTGGAGGGCAAGATCGTCCGGCTCGTCGACCGGATCGCCTACATCAACCACGACATCGACGACGCGCTGCGCGCCGGCGTCCTGGCGCTCGAGGCGCTGCCGGCGGACGAGATCGCGATCCTGGGGCGGACCGGCTCGGCGCGGATCGACCGGCTCGTGCACGACCTCGTCGAGCACTCCGAGCGCGCCGGCGACATCGTGCAGGGCGACGAGGTCGGCAGCGCGATGATGCGGCTCCGGACGTTCATGTTCGAGCACGTCTACCTCGGCCCGGCGGCGCGCACCGAGCACGCGCGGATCGAGCGCGTCCTGCGCGAGCTGTTCGAGTGGTACTGCTCGCATCCCGAGGAGCTGCCGGCGGGCGTCCCCGACGCCTCGCCGGACGAGCAGGTGATCGACTGGGTGGCGGGGATGACCGACCGCTACGCGATCCGTGCCTGGACCGAGCGCTTCGTTCCGCAGGGCCTGTCGATCTGATGGGTGGGCGGGGGCGGATTACCCAGGACTCCCGCGAGCGCGTCCGCGACGCGGTCGACTTCGCCGAGCTGGTCGGCGCCCGCACGGAGCTTCGCGCGGCGGGCGTGCGGCGGATGCAGGGCCTGTGCCCGTTCCACGACGAGCGCACGCCGTCGTTCGGGATCGACCCGGTCGAGAAGCTCTACCACTGCTTCGGCTGCGGGGTCGGCGGTGACGTCTTCTCGTTCGTGATGGAGACCGAGGGGCTCGATTTCGCGGGCGCGCTGGAGACGCTCGCCGACCGCTACGGGGTCAAGCTCGAGCGCGAGGCCGAGGACCCGCGGGACGCGGCGCGCCGCGACCAGCGCGACCGGCTGCTCGCGCTGCTCGAGCGCACCGCCGCCTACTACGTGCGGCTGCTGTGGGAGAGCCCGGAGGCGGCGCCCGCGCGCGACTACCTCACCGCGCGCGGTCTCGAGGAGGGCGCGCTGCGCGAGTTCCGCGTCGGCTTCTCGCCGGGCGCGTACGAGCGCGTGGTGGGCGCGTCGAGGCAGGCCGGCTACTCCGAGGAGGAGCTGGTGGCGAGCGGGCTCGCGCAGGTGCGCAAGGACGGGCGCGGCGTGATCGACCGGTTCCGCGGGCGGATCATGTTCCCCCTGTGCGACGAGCGCGGCCGCGTGCTCGGCTTTGGTGCACGCGCGCTGCGTCCCGACGACCGCCCGAAATACCTCAACTCGTCCGACAACGCCGTGTTCCACAAGGGCGAGCTGCTCTACGGGGCCGACCTCGCCCGCACGGCTGCGGCGCGCAACGGCCGGGTGGTGCTTGTGGAGGGCTATACGGACGCGGTCGCCCTGCGCCAGGCGGGGGTGCAGGAGGTCGTCGGCTCGATGGGCACGGCGCTGACCGAGCGCCAGGTCGGGGCGCTGGCCAAGCTGGCGCCGGCGGCCCTCTTCTGCCAGGACCCCGACGCCGCCGGGCAGGAGGCCGTCTCCCGCAGCATCACCGCGCTGCTCGGCGTCAACCGCGCGCGCGCCGGCCGCGGCGTCGAGTTCAAGGTCGTCCGGCTGCCAAAGGGCAGCGACCCGGCGGACGTCGTGCAGCGCGACGGCGCCGACGCCTTGCGGGCGCTGCTGGAGCGGGCGGTGCCGCTCCCGCGGTTCGAGGTCGAGCGCGCGCTGGAGCGCGGCGACACCGCCACCACGGACGGCCGCGACCGCGTGCTCGAGGAGGCCGCCGCGGCGATCCAGCCGCTCCCGCCGAGCGTGCTGCGCGAGGAGCTGGTCCAGCTCGTGGCCGGTCGGCTCGGGCTGACCGAGAATCTGGTGGCGTCGGCGCTCGCCGAGGCGCCACGCCGCAGGCGACCGCCCGTCGACGCCCGCCCGAGTGAGGCGTCCAACGGCGCCCGCACCGCGCTCGACCGCCGCGAGCAGACCGAGCGTGCCTTCCTGGCCTACTGCCTGGCGCTCCCGGAGGAGGGCGAGCAGCGCCTCGCCACCGTCGATCTCGAGGAGATGTTCTCGGCACCGGCGACCCGTCGCGCCGCCGAGTACCTGCGCGGCCGCCTGCGCTCCCCGGCGGGCGAGCTGCCGGCCGGCGACGAGCCGCTCGCCCGCCTCGTCGCCGAGCTCGTGATCCGCGCGGGGCAGCTCGAGGCCACGCCCGCCAAGCTCGAGCTCGAGGCGCTGCAGCTCGACCTCCACAACCTCGACCGCCGCATCGCGACCGCCCGCACCGAGGGCCGCGAGCACATCCACGACCTCGCCTCCGAGCGCCAGCAGGTGCTCGACGCGATCCGCCATCGCCTGAGCTGAGTCCGTCCGAGACACGAACTAGTGTTCGTGTTCATGGACCGCGACTGGCTGGCCACCGAGCTCGACGCAGGCCGGTCGATCGAGTCGATCGCGCGCGAGGCCGGGCGCAGCGCGTCGACGGTCGCATACTGGGTGAACAAGTACGGGCTGCGGTCGCAGCACGCGCCGAAGCACGCGCCTCGCGGGGCACCGGACCGGGAGCTGCTCGAGGCGATGGTCGCTCGCGGCGTGGCGATCCGCGCCATGGCCGCGGAGCTCGGCGTGAGCTACACGACCGTGCGCCATTGGCTCGCCCGCTACGGGCTGGCGACACCGCGTGCGCGACGGCTGGCCGAGACGGCGGAGGCGCGTGCCGCCGGATCGGACACCGCCGAGGGCGTCTGCCAGCAGCACGGTCTCGTGACCTTCGTGCGCCGTGGCTCGGACGGTTTCCGCTGCCAGCGCTGCCGAACGGACGCGGTCGAGCGGCGTCGCCGAAAGATCAAGCGGATCCTGGTGGCCGAGGCCGGCGGCGTCTGTGTTCTCTGCGGCTACTCGCGCACGCTGGCGGCTCTGCACTTCCACCACATCGATCCGGCCGCAAAGTCGTTCGCCCTCGGTGCCCGCGGTGCGACGCTGTCCTTGGCGGCCGCGCGAGCCGAGGCGGCGAAGTGCGTGCTCCTCTGCGCGACCTGTCACGCCGAGGTCGAACTGGGCGTCAAGCGGCTACCCTTCTCGCCGATGACTCGTGGTGAGGCCGCGGCCTGATCCGCTGGTCATCTTGCCTTCGGGGGTAGCTCAATCGGCAGAGCATTCGGCTGTTAACCGAAGGGTTGTGGGTTCGAGTCCCACCCCCCGAGCTTGATCCACGGCCTCCCGCACGGAGCGAGCGGGAGGCCGTAATTCGCCGGGGGGCGATCAGGCCTGGTCTGCGTCGCGCACGGTGATGACGACCTTCCCTCGCACCTGCCCTGCCTGCATGTACCGGATGGCCTCGGGGACCTCGCTCAGCCGGTAGGTGCGGTCGATCGCCGGCGTGAGCTTGCCGGACTCGATGAGCTCGGTGAGGACCTTCAGGTCCTCGTTGTTCTCCGACGAGATGAACGTGCCCAGCTTCTGGCCCACGAACGGGGACAGCGCGAGAGCGCGGAGCCCGCGGTCGCTGCCTCCGAGCAACCGGCCGGACGTCTCGCCTCCGGTGATCACGAGCGTCCCCTTGGGGGTGAGGGTGCGCCGGAGCTGCGACAGCGGGCGGTTCCCGCCGATGTCGAGGATCACGTCGTAGCGCTGACCCGACTCGGTGATGCCGGAGCTCGTGTAGTCGATGACGTGGTCGGCGCCGAGCGAGCGGACGAGGTCCACCTTCGCCGTGCTGCACACGCCGGTGACCTCCGCTCCGAACGCCTTGGCGATCTGCACGGCGAAGGTCCCGACGCCTCCCGACGCGCCGATGATCAGCACCTTCTGTCCCGGCTGCACGTGTCCCTTGTCGCGAACGGCCTGCAACGCGGTGAGCGCGGAGACCGGGACGGCCGCGGCCTGCTCGAAGCTGAGGGTCTCCGGCTTGGGCGCGAGCTTGTCCGCTCGGGCGCGGGTGTACTCGGCGAACGAGCCGACGCCGATGCCGAACACCTCGTCGCCGGGCTTCAGCGTGGTCACGTTCTTGCCGACCGCCTCGACGCACCCGGCGAGATCCAGGCCGAGGACGGCGTTCTTGGGTGCGCGCAGCCCGTAGCCCGCGAGGCGGATCGGGTAGGGGAGCCCAGCCATCACGTGCCAGACGCCCCTGTCGACGCCGGCCGCGTGCACGCGGACGAGCACCTCGTCGTCCCCGATCTCCGGCCTGTCGATCTCCTCGAGTCGCAGGACGTCGGTTTCGCCGTACTCGTCATGGACGATCGCCGTCATCGTCTTGGCACCTGCGGGCCGGCTGAGCTCTTGCATCTTGATCGGGTCGTTCCTTTACGTCGTAAGGTTTACGATGTAAGGTATAAACATACATCGTAAGTTTGTCAACCCGGACAGGAGGACACGCCGATGACGACACCGACCGATCCGGGCGCCGAGCCCCGGGTCCGGCTGAGCCGTGACCGGGTGCTGCGCGCCGCCGTCGCCCTCGCCGACGACGGTGGGATCGAGTCGCTCAGCATGCGCAAGCTGGGCGGCGAGCTCGGGGTCGAGGCGATGTCGCTGTACAACCACGTCGCCAACAAGGACGACCTCCTCAACGGCATGGTCGACGCCGTCTTCAGCGAGATCGATCTGCCCTCGGGCGAAGTCGACTGGAAGACGGCGATGCGCGAACGAGCGATCTCGGCCCGCGAGGTCCTGTCCCGTCACCCGTGGGCGACCGCGCTGATGGATTCGCGGACCACGCCCGGTCCCGCGACGCTGCGACACCACGACACCGTGATCGGAACGCTCCGGCGAGCGGGTTTCTCGATCGAGCTGGCCGCGCATGCGTTCTCCGCCCTCGACAGCTACACGTACGGGTTCGCTCTGCAGGAGGCCGCCCTGCCGTTCGACACTCCGGAGGAGACGGCGGAGCTGGCGGAGATGATCATGGCGCAGTTCCCGGCCGGCGAGTACCCGCACCTGGCCGAGCTGACGGTCGGGCACGTCCTCCAGCCCGGCTACGACTACGGCAACGAGTTCGAGTTCGGCCTCGGCCTGATCCTCGACGGCCTCGAGAGGGCCCGCGGCTAGCGGCGTCGCGCCCCGGGAGCCGCGGGCGACCACCGGTAGGATGCCGCGCCGGATGGCAGGGGCCTCCTCAACCGCGCTCGCCGGGGCGCTCGCGCTCGCTCTCCTCGCCGGCTGCGGCGGTGACGACCAGACCGGCCCGGCGAGCGCGCCGACGCCGACACCACGCGCCGCAGCGACGCCCACGCCCACCGCGACGCCGCCGGCGATGCCCGCCGAGTCGCAGGTGCGCTTCCCGGCGACGGACGGCAAGCCAGTGAGGGGGCGCTACGCGCGCGCGCCGAGACGGAACGCGCCGGCCGTCGTCCTGCTCCACGAGGTCAGGGGCGGTCCGGAACAGTGGGAGCCGCTGATCCCGCTCCTCCACGAGGCCGGCTTCGCCACGCTGGCCTACGAGTCGCGCCCGTCCTGGGCCGAGGCCGAGCGCCTGCCCGACGCCGCCGGCGCGGTGAACTGGCTGCGCGGCCGGCCGGGCGTCGACCGCGACCGCGTCGCGCTGGTCGGCGCCAGCATCGGCGCTTCGACTGCGGTGCTCGCGATGGCGACGAAGACAGGGCGGACCGCCACTGACGCCGTCGCGCTCTCGCCACCCGACTCGGCTGACATCTGGCGACTGCAGGACCGGGACCGCTATCGCCCGCACGACCTGCTCCTGATCGCCGACGAGCGCGAGTCCGACAGCGCCGAGGGCATGCTCGACGGCGCCGTGCGCTCGGAGTTCATGCAGTCCGAGGGACCGGGGCACGGCGTCGCGCTGCTGGCCGAGGAGGGCGTCCGCGACGCCCTGCTGGGCTGGCTGCGCGATCACTGACGCGCTGCAGCCTCCGATCAGCCTCCCGTGACGTCCCGGCGTAGGAACACCGCGAACGCCCACGCGGCAGCCGGCACGGCGTACAGCGCCGAGACCCAGGCCGCGCGGACCACCGGCGCCCAGTCGATCGGCTCCCGCAGGAGACCCTGCCACGCGTTGAACTGGCTGGAGAGCAGGTAGGGGTCGAGGAAGTCGAGGGCCGAGATCGAGCCGAGGATCTGCAGCATGATCGAGAACATGAGGGTGCCGACGACCGCGGCCGCCGAGTTGCGGGTGATCGTCGACAGCAGCACGGCGATCGAGGCCATCGCGGCGAGCGGCAGGGCGTACGTGAGCGTCCCGGCGGCCGTCAGGTAGATCGCGCGGCCGACGCCGACGGTCGTACCCGACAGCGACGTCAGCGGCTCGAAGCCGTACACGAGGCCGCCGGCGAGCATGCCGACGCCGACGTAGGCGGTGAGCACGGCCAGCGTGTAGGTGAGCGCGGCGAGGAGCTTGCCCGCGAACACCTGCCAGCGCTCGACGGATCGCGTCAGGATCGTCTTCAGCGTCCCGTTGTGGTCCTCGGCGGCGACGATGTCGCCGGCCACCAGCGCCGTGATCAGCGGCAGCAGCCAGATCGAGCCGAAGAACAGGCACACGAGTGGAATCGCGAGGCCGGACTCACGAACGTACTCGCCGAACGGCACGCCGTCGGGCCCGCCTCCGTTGGAGTCGGCGAGCAGGGCGATGGTGAAGATCAGGGGCACGGCGACGGCGGCGCCGACCCCGAGGAACGTGCGCTTCTGGGCGACGAGCTTGCGCAGCTCCCAGCGGTAGACCGCGGCGGTGCCGGGCCTGCCGCCGCGACCGCGGCGGCGGGCGTCGGTGCGGTCGATGGTGATCGCCTCGGCGCTCATGATTCGGTCATCCTGAAGAACAGCTCCTCGAGCGTGGCGGTCTGCGCGTGCAGCGAGCGGATCCCCACACCGGCGCGACCCAGGGTGATCGACAACGCGGCGACCGCGTCCTCGCCTGCGCTGAACGTCAGGCCTTCTTCCGTCGCCTCGATGCCGGTGACGTCCGGTCGCCGCGACGCGAGCTCGGCGGCGTACACGTCGTCCGTCGTGCGCATCTCATAGCGGCCGGCGGTCGTCGCGATCAGCTCCGGCAGCGAGCCCTCGTAGAGCACGCGCCCGGAGCCGAGGATGGCGACGCGGTCGCACAGCTCCTCGACCTCGGACATGAGATGCGAGGACAGGAGCACGGTGATGCCCTGGCCTGCCAGGCGCCGGATCAGCGCCCGCATGTCTCGCATGCCGCCGGGGTCCAGGCCGGTCGTCGGCTCGTCGAGCAGCAGCAGCCGAGGGTCGCGCAACAGCGCCCCGGCGATGCCGAGGCGCTGGCGCATCCCGTGCGAGTAGCCGCCGACCTTGTCGCGCGCGCGGTCGGCGAGGTCGACCGTGTCGAGCGCCTCGTCGATCCGGCGGGTCGCGCCGTCACCGTCGAGCGACGCGACCATCTCCAGGTTGCGGCGGCCGGTGAGATAGGGATAGAAGCGCGGCGCCTCGACGAAGCCCGCGACGCCGTCCAGGGCGCGCGCCCCCTCGACGAGGGGGTCGCGCCCGAACAGCTTCGCGCTGCCGCCGTCCGGCCGGATCAGGCCGAGCAGCATCCGTAGCGACGTGGTCTTACCCGCGCCGTTGGGACCTAGATAGCCGTAGACATCGCCGGCACTCACACTGAGGTCGACGTGGTCGACGGCGGTGATCCGCCCGTAGCGCTTGACGAGATCACGCGCCTCGATCGGGGGCGCGGAGGTCACCGCAGCTCCCGGGCGGCGCTCTCGGCGGCGACCGGCGGCACCGAACCGGCCACGACGTAGGAGACGCCGCCGCGCGTGAACGTCACCACCGTGCCGAGCGGCGTGGCGAGCTCGGTGCCGGTGGCGCCGTCGATGTTGATCTCCGGCAGCATGCCGTCGCGGTTGTCCTCGCCCTGCGAGTGCGCCGCTTCGTGCTGGAAGACGACGATCGCGCCGATGCCCTCGCCGTAGGTGCTGATCGCGCCGGACCGGTCGCCGGTGCGCACCAGCCGCACGCCCGTGCGCGGCAGGCCGGCCAGCTTCTCCGGCGCCGCGAGCTCGAAAGTGAGCTTCCGCTGCACGGCGGCGACGCCGCTGGCGGACGTCGGCTTTCCGGGCGCGCCGGCGGCCGGCGGGGCGATCTCGACGACGCTCGCGCCCTGCGGCGGCTTGGCCGAGAGGGTGGAGTCCGGGATCGAGCCGAACTTCACGTCGGTGGCCGCGAGCTCGAGCACCGGATCGTCGTTGCCCTGCGCGTAGACGGCGGCGCGCAGGGGCACGCCCTTGACGGCGTCCCACGCGAGCTCCGCGGCGCCGAGCAGGCCGCCGTCGTCCTTCGGCGCGATCCGCACGGTGTAGCTCGGCCGGCCGCCGGCCGTACCGGGCCGAGCGCCCGACACGCGCCAGCCGTCCGCGAGCCGGTCGAGCGCGCCACGGACGTCCGCGAGCGTCGGCTGCTTGTCGGCGGACTTGTGCTCCCGGTGAGCCCGGCTCGGCGCCGTGTAGGCGGTCTTGGAGGCGGGGTCGTAGACCGTGAAGCGCTCGCCGTCGTCGGCGATCTGGGCGTCGCCCGCTTCGGACTGCAGCTCGAGGCGGAAGCGCCCGTCGCCCGCGATCCAAATGCGCCCTTCGGCGCCTGCGGCGAGCGGGGAGGCGCCGCCGTTCGGCATCGAGCCGCCCGGCAGCAGGCCGTTCGTGAACGTCACGCGGGCGCTCACGCCTGCGACGTCGGGCGCCCGCAGGGCGTCGAGAACCGCGCGGTCCAGCGGCTTCGGCGCAGGCGCGGTGGCCGAGCCGGTGAGCGCGGCCTGGGCGATCCCGCCGGTGATCGCGAGCGCCGCGACGGCGGCGACGATGCCGTAGAGGCGGCGGGTTGTGAGGGTGCGTAGTCGTCTCATGGGGAGGATTCCTTCTTGTCAGATATTGACGATCGGGTTGTACGCCTCGGCTTTGAGAGAACCGTGAGAGGCGATCACGCGGTGCCCGCGGTCGCGTGCGAGCATCGTCCACAGCCAGCGGGTGACGGTCACGAGCCGGTTCCCCCAGCCGAGCAGGTACCGGAGGTGGACGACGGCCCAGACGAGCAGGGCGATCCGCCCCGTGAAGCGGACGCCGGCCGCCTCGCCGACGGCGCGGTTGTGGCCGATGACCGCGAGGCTGCCCTTGTCCACGTAGTGGAACGTCCCGGGCGTGGGAAGGCCGGCGAGCCGCGCGCGGATCGTCCGCGCGGCGTGGCGCCCTTGCTGCATCGCCGCGGGAGCCACGCCGGGCACGCCCTCCACGGAGGCCATGTCGCCGATCACGAAGACGTCCGCATGGTGGGGGAGGGTCAGATCGCCGCAGACGACGACCCGGCCGGCACGGTCGAGACGCGCGTCCGTCGCGTCGGCGAGCATCTGCGCCGGCGGCGACGCCGTCACACCGGCCGCCCAGATCACGGTGCGCGCCTCGATGCGGGCGCCGTCGGCGAGCTCGAGCCCGCCGGCGTCGAGCGCGGCAGCGGCGGCGCCGAGGCGGACGTCGACGCCGATCCGGGCGAGATCGCGCGCCGCGCGCAGGCTGAGCGACTCCGGGAAATCCGGCAGGAGCCGTGGGCCGACCTCGAGCAACGCGACCGTCGCCTCGGAGGTGTCGACCGACCGGTAGTCGCGCCGCAGCGTGCGGCGGGCGAGCCCGGCGATCTGGCCCGCGAGCTCGACGCCCGTCGGCCCGCCGCCGACGACGGCGAAGCGCAGCCAGGCCGCGCGCTCGATCGGATCGTCGGTCAGCTCGGCCATCTCGAACGCGCGCAGGACCTGTGACCGGATCTCACGTGCGTCGTCGAGCGTCTTCAGGCCGGGCGCGTCGTGCGCCCCGTCGGCGCCGTCGTGGTCCGGGACCGCGGCGCCCGCCGCGACGATCAGCGTGTCGTAGGCCAGGGTGAGCGGCTCGCCGCCGGGCGCGACCGCGGTGAGCTCGCGTGCCTCGGTGTCGACGCCCGTCGCCTCGGCGAGCAGGACGCGCACGTTGCGCTGGCTCCGCAGCAGACCGCGCAGCGGCGGGGCGATCTCGCCCTCGGTGAGGATGCCCGTCGCCACCTGGTAGAGGAGCGGTTGGAACAGGTGGTGGTTCGCGCGGTCGACGAGCGTGATCTCGACCGGCGCGCGGCGCAGCGCCTTGGCGGCGTAGAGCCCGCCGAAGCCGCCGCCGACGATCACGACGCGGTGGGGAGTCTCAGTGGGGAGGGGAGGATGTCTCATGGCCCGGGGTTCTACGGGCGGGCGTTGAGAGATCCGTGAGAGCGGGCAGGTCGATCGTGAATCGCGCGCCGTCGACGGCGACGTGCCCGCCGTGACGCTCGGCGATCGCGCGCACGATCGCGAGGCCGAGACCGGAGCCCTCGCCGCGGGCGCCGGGTCCTCGCCAGAACCGCTCGAACGCGGCCTCGGCCTCGCCCGGTGACAGGCCCGGACCCTCGTCGGCGACGGTGATGCGGGCGCGGTCGCCGTCGACCTCCGTCGTGATCGCGATCCGTCCATCCGGCGGCCCGTGCTTGCGGGCGTTGCGGACGAGGTTGCCGACGGCGCGCTCGAGCGCGGGGCGCTCGCCGCGCACGCGGGCGGCGCCGCCGGTGGCCCCGGCGCGCGGATCGGAGGCGGCCGCGTCGCGGGCCAGGTCGGCGAGGTCGACCGGCTCGCCGTGCACGGGCGCGGCGGCGTCCTCGCGCGCGAGCGCCAGCAGGTCGTCGAGCAGCGAGCTCAGCCGTGCAGCGTCGGCCTCGATGTCGGCGAGAGCCGCCCGATCCGGGCCATGCCGCGCCACGTAGGCGGCGTTCCCGCGCAGTGCGGTGAGTGGCGTGCGCAGCTCGTGCGACGCGTCGCCGACGAACCGCTGCTCGGCCTCGCGAGCGCGCTGGAGCGAGGCGAGCATCGCGTTCAGGGTTGCGGCCAGCTCGCCGACCTCGTCGCGCGCAGCAGACACGGGCAGGCGCTCGGAGGCGTCGCCGCTGCGCTCGATCTCGCGCGCGCCGGACGAGAGGCGGCGGAGCGGGGCGAGCGCGCGCCAGGCGAACGCCATCGCCAGCGCGGCGGCGAGCAGCACCGCGACCACGGAGGCGATCAGCACGAACCGGCGCGTCGTGGCGAGTGTCTCCTGCATCTCGGCGGTCGTGCCGGCGACGAGCACGGCGCCGCCTGCCGCGCTGCCGCGGCCCAGCTCGCCGAGCGGCGCGGTGTACAGGCGGACCGGGTCGGTCCCCAGACGGGCGTCCCCGTATCCGGCCCGGCGGCGCTGCAGCGCGGCATCGACCTCCGCCGTCCGGGGCAGCACGCGGCCGCCGAGGCCCGACGAGCGCGCGACGATGCGGCCGCGCCGGTCGACCACCTGGACGAGCAGCTCGCTACCGCCGAGGCGGCCCTCGAGCGTCCCGGGCTCGGTCAGCAGGTCCGGGGTGGACGCCGAGAGCCGCGCCACCTCGACGGCGCGCTCGCGCAGCGACCGGTCGAGCGAGCCCTCCAGCTGGTCGCCGAGCCGCGCGAGCACCGCAGTGCCGAGGACGACGACGGCGACGACGATCGCCGCGGCGGCGGCGAGCGCCACGCGCAGCGTCAGGCCCGCCGGCCTCACGAGTCGAGCCGGAAACCGAGACCGCGCACCGTGTGGATGATCGGCGGGTCGCCGAGCTTGCGGCGCAGGTAGGCGACGTAGCGATCCACGACGTTCGCGCTCGCCTCGCCCTCGCCGCCCCACACCCGTTCGAGCGCGATCTCGCGCGTGACGACGGCGCGCGGGTTGCGCATCAGCAGCTCGAGCAGCTCGGCCTCGCGGCGGGTCAGCGCGACCTCGCTGTCGCCGCGGCGGGCGATGGCGGTCTCCACGTCGAGCGCCAGGTCGGCGAACGCCAGCTGCTCGCCGGGCGGCTGATTGCGCCGCAGCAGGGCCCGGACGCGGGCGGTCAGCTCCTCGATCTCGAACGGCTTGACCAGGTAGTCGTCGGCGCCGGCGTCGAGGCCGCTGACGCGCTCGTGGAGCGCGTCGCGTGCGGTCAGGAGCAGGATCGGGACGGGCAGGCCCTTCGCGCGCAGCCGTCGCGTGACCGACAGGCCGTCGAGTCCGGGCATGGCGACATCGAGCACGATCACGTCGGGGACCGAGCGCTCGACGTGCGCGAGCGCCGTGCCGCCGTCGGCCACAGCGGCCACCGCGTACCCCTCGGCGGTCAGCGTCCGCTCGAGCATCCGCCGGATCGGCGCGTCGTCGTCAACAACCAGGACGGCGGCCTCGGACATCGCTGCGAGTGTAGTCTCGCGCCCCGTGAGTCCCAAGGTCATGCAGCAGTTCCACAACGTGATCCGCCGGAGTGGCATCCAGGCGGAGCGGGCGCTCGAGGTGGGCGGGGTGATGGGCGACAAGTCGCTCCTGCGCTTCCCCGAGCTCGACGGTGCCGAGCGGTTCTGCCTCAACCTCGTCGAGATGCCGAGCGACGACGTCATCACCACGGTGACGGGCAACGCGAACGACATGACGGGCGTGTTCGAGGACGACTCGTTCGACCTCGTGCTGTGCTGCTCCACGCTCGAGCACGACAAGCACTTCTGGCTCTCCGTCGGCCGAGATGAAGCGCGTGATGCGGCCCGGCGGCATGCTCGTGATCGGCGTTCCGGGCTACATCAAGGACGAGGAGCGCGATCGCGGCCGCTCGACCAAGACCTACCGCGTGCACTTCGCGTTCGACTACTACCGGTTCAGCGAGCAGGCCGTCCGCGAGGTGTTCTTCTCCGACATGGAGCGCGTCGAGGTGCTGGCGTACATGACGCCGCCGCGGCTGCTCGGCCACGGATACAAGGCGGGGAGCGAGACCACCTACCGGAAGCGCGCGCACGGCGTGCGGGACCTCGCCGCCAGGATCCGCGACCGCGCCTGACCCGATGGTCGAGCAGCTCCGGTGGTGGGCGTACGAGCGCCAGCGACTGGGGCGGGCCGCGCCCGACGCCAAGACCGCGCTGAGCGACGTCGTGGCGGTCTACAGCTCGCACCCGACCGCACCGCTGGCGCTGCACGCGCGCGCGAAGAAGTTCGACGCGGCCGCGTTCCGGCGGCTCGCCGTCCTCCGACTGCCCGCGATGCGCAAGTCGATCCATCTGATGCCGCGCAAGACCGCCCACCTGCCGTTCCGCGCGCTCCCCGAACCGGCGGCGGACGGCGCCCGCCGGCTGAAGAACTTCAAGCTGTCCGAGAAGCGCTACGAGGAGCTGCGCAAGGGCGTGCGCAAGGCGGCGCAGGAGCCCGCGACGCTCCAGGAGCTGCGCGAGGCCACCGGAGCCGAGGCCAAGGAGCTCAAGGGCGCGACGGCGCAGATGACCCGCACCGGCGAGCTGGTGCGCGTCGGCGCCGCCGGGCTGCGCTCGAACGAGCTCCGCTACGTCGCTGCCGACATCGGCGAGGCGGACGCCGACGAGGCGCTCGCATGGCTCGCCGGCGAGTACCTGCGCGCGTTCGGGCCGGCGCGCCCGAAGGACTTCGTCTGGTGGTCGGGCGCGGGCGCCAAGCGCGTCAAGGCCGCGCTCGCCGAGCACGACACCGAGGAGCTCGACGGCGGGCTGCTGATCCGCACGCAGGACCGCAAGGGATTCGAGGCGGCCAAGCCTGTGAAGGGCGCCGTCGACCTGCTCCCGAAATGGGACTGCTACCAGATGGGCTACGCGCCCGACGGGCGCGACCGGTTCGCCCATCCGGACGTCGTCAAGCAGTGCTACGACTTCCGCGGCGACGGGCGGCCCGTGATCCTCGTCGAGGGCGAGGCGGCGGGCACGTGGGAGGGCTTCGAGGTCGACCTTTTCGAGAAGGCCACGCCGAAGGTCCGCAAGGCGATCGACGAGCGGATCGAAACCGTACGCGCGCTGCTCAGCTGAGCGCCCAGCGCTCGATCGCCTCGGCCGCCCGCGTGCGCCCGTCGTGCGTGGCCATCCAGCGCGCGACGCCCGCCGTTCGCGTGCGCAGCGCCGGCCGCCCGAGCGCCCGTCGCACCGCCACCCGGACCCCGCGCGGCGTGCCGAACCGGCGCGGCAGCCGCACGCCGAGCCCCGCCCAGTCGACGCGCGCGGCGTTCTCGGCCATGTCGCCGCCAGCTGGGCACACGACCACCGGGCAGCCGGCGGCGAACGCGCGCATCAGCGTCCCGTGGCCGCCGTGCGTGACGACCAGGTCGCACGCGGGCATGGTCTGCGAGTACGACAGCCACGGCACCAGCACCGCGTTGGCGGGGATCGCGACCGGCGGGTCCGGCTCGCGGCCGTTGAACGTGGCGATCACGCGCACGCGCTCGCCCGCAAGACCTGCCAGGGCGGCGCGCAGCAGCCGGTGCTCGGGATCCTGCGCCGTCGACGGGGCGACGAGCACGACCGGGCCGTCGCCGGGCGGCGGGTCGACGCGCTCGCCCGGCGGCTCCCACAGCTGCGGCCCGACCACGCGCAGCCACGCCGGCCAGTCGCGCGGGTACTCGAGCTGCGGCAGCGTCGCGACCAGCGTCAGCGCGCGCGAGAGCCCGGTGTGCACGTACGGGAGCGGCCCGAGGCCGAGCCGCGCGCGGCACTCGTTGTACTCGCGCCGCCCCTGCTCGAGCCCGCGCGCGACCAGCCGGTCGGTCTGCCGCCACAACGCACGCCCGGCGCCCGTGCGCGGCAGCCGCGCCCCGATCGCATACGGCGGGAACCCCGGCGGCAGGTGCGGGAAGACGTGCGGGACGAGCGTCACGACCGGCACGGCCTCCAGCTCGGCGGCGAGCGCGGGCGCGGGCGTCAGGATGTCCGACACCACGACGTCCGGCGCGAACGAGCGCACGACCGGCTGCGTCTCGGCCGCCGCGCGCACCGCGGCCGCGTACGGCTTCAGCGGGCGCTCCCGCGTCGGGAACACCTGGTACTCGGGGGCGGCCGCGAACGTCATCCCGGCTGCCTCGGCGGGATCCTGCCAGCGCCGCCAGGTCTGCAGCGCGACGTCGTGACCGCGCGCCACCAGCGCCTCGCCGAGCGCGAGCATCGGGAACGCGTGTCCCGGATCGCCGAAGGCGCCGAGCAGGAGCTTCAAGGTTCGTCTCGACACACGGTGTTGAGGCGAACCTTCAAGCTGATGCGAGCTCGGCGACGAGCCGGAGCTGCTGCAGGCGATCCTCGAACGTCCACGCCATCGGCGAGACCATCAGCGTGCCGACGCCGGCGTCGCGGAACACCGCGAGCCGGTCGCGCACGCGGTCGGGTGACCCGCACAGCGAGACGGTGTCGATCAGCTCCTCCGGCAGCGCCGCGGCGGCCTCGTCCCGCTTGCCCTCCAGGTACAGATCCTGCACCTCCCGCGCGGCGTCCTCGAAGCCGTACCGGCACACCAGCGCGTTGTAGAAGTTCTTGTCGCGCGACCCCATCCCGCCGACGTAGAGCGCCACGTACGGGCGCATCGCGTCCCGCGCCGACGCCACGTCGTCGGTGATCATCACGTTCACCGTCGGGGCGATGTCGAAGTCGCCGAACCCCTTGCCGTTGCCCGCCCGCGCGAAGCCCTCCTCGAGCAGCGGCCGGAAGTCGGCGACGTGCTCGGGGGAGAACAGCGTCGGGAGCCAGCCGTCGGCGATCTCGGCCGCCAGCGTCGTGTTCTTCGGCCCGATCGCGGCGATGTAGATCGGGATCCGCTCCTGCACCGGCGCGATCGTCAGCTTCAGTGCCTTGCCGGGGCCATCGGGCAGCGGCAGCTCGAGCGTCTCGCCGTCGAACACGACGCGCTCGCGCGCGAGCGCCATCCGCACCACCGCGACGTACTCGCGCGTGCGCTGGAGCTGGCGGGCGAAGCGCTGGCCGTGCCAGCCCTCGGCGACCTGCGGACCGGACGACCCGATCCCGAGGATCATCCGCCCGGCCGAGAGCTGGTCGAGCGTGGCCGCGGTCATCGCCGTCATCGCCGCCGACCGGCCGGGCATCTGGAAGATCGCCGAGCCGAGCCGGATCCGCGACGTCGCCTGCGCCAGCCAGCCGAGGATCGTCGCCGCGTCGGACCCGTACGCCTCGGCGGTCCAGACCGAGTCGTAGCCGAGCCGCTCCGCCTCCTGGACGAGCGCGAGCTGGTCGTCGGCCGTCAGGCCGAGGCCCCAATATCCGATGTGCACGCCGAGCTTCATGCGGCGCGCGACGGTATCAGCCCGTCGTGCCGATCCGGTCCACTAGCCGGAGCAGGTGGAGCGGCGAGAACGGCTTGGTGAGGAACATGTCGGCGCCGGCGGCCAGCGCGCCGTGCTCCGCCTGCGGGCCGGAGTCGCCGGTCAGCATCACGATCGTGGCCGCCGCGGTGGCGGGGTCGGAGCGAAGCCGCCGGCACGCCTCGATCCCGTTCAGATGCGGCATGTCGACGTCGAGGAACACGATCTCCGGCCGCGCCTCGACCGCCCGCTCGACCGCCTCGGCGCCGTCCGATGCCTCCTCGAGCTGATACCCGGACACGTCCTCCAGCGTCGTCGCGATGAGCTTGCGGATCGATGGATCGTCGTCGACGATCAGGATCGTCCTCGTCACGCGACGCCGTCCCGCAGCTCGGCGAACCTGCGGTCGGGGATCGTCTCGAACGCCGCCACGACCGTCGGGTCGAACTGCGACCCGGCGTTCGAGCGGATCTCCTCGCGAGCGCGGGAGAAGTGCGTGCCACGGCGGTACGGCCGGTCGGTCGTCAGGGCGTCGAGCGCGTCGGCGACCGCGAACACGCGCGCCGCGAGCGGGATGTCGTCGCCCGAAAGGCGGTCGGGGTAGCCGCGGCCGTCCCAGCGTTCGTGGTGGTGGCGCACGACGAGCTTGCCGTCGCCGAGGAAGTCCACATCGCGCAGGATCTCTGAGCCGATCACCGGGTGGGTGGCGATCATCGCGAACTCGTCGTCGCTGAGCGAGCCCGGCTTGAACAGGATCGCGTCCGGCACGGCGACCTTGCCGACGTCGTGCAGCAGGAACCCGAACTCGATCCCCGGCAGAAGCTCGATGTCGATCCCCGCCGCCTCGGCGAGCGCGATCCCGTAGGCGGTCACGCGCTCGGCGTGCTTGCCGGTGTAGGCGTCGCGGGCCTCGACGGCGTTCGACAGCGCCTGCACGGTCGCCTTGTAGGAGTCGCGCAGCTCCTGCGCGCGGGACCGCTCCTGCTTGAAGATCTCGCGCAGATCGGCGGCGTAGCGCTCAAGCTGGTTCTGGCGTGCGGATGCCTCCCGCTCGGTACGCATCAGCTGCGCCCGGAGGGACACGACGGTGTCTCCGTTGTCTGTGGTGCTCACTTCGATCGCCCGTCCTACCAACGCGGTGTCAAGCCTACGCTACGTAGGAACGCACGCGCGAACGTTTGCTTGCGCTTTCAGAGCGCCTCGCCCGGTCGCTGGAAGACGATCTCGGGAATGACACACGCCGGCGAGGTCTTCATGAGGTAGCGGACGGCCTCCCCGATGTCCTCCGGCGTGATCATCTCCTCGGCGCTGACCTGCTCCTTGATGAAGTCCGACATCGGCGTGTCGACGAACCCGGGGGCGAGCGCAACGTTCTTGATGCCCTCGCCGTTGAGCTCCTTGTTCATCGACTGCGTCCAGCCGACCACCGCCGCCTTCGTGGCCGCGTACACCGACAGCCACGCGGCGCCGCCCTTGCCGGCGATCGACGCGAGGTTGACCACCAGCTCGTAGCCCTTGGCTCGCAGCTCCTCGACTGCGAGTGAAAGCTTCTCCGGCCGGCGGGCGGCGACGGTCAACCCGTACCCCTCCTCGCCCAGAACTCGCGCGATCGAGAGCCCGATTCCGCTCGAGGCTCCGGTGACGAGGGCGGCGCGGTCTGGCATGGGCCTGACGTCCTTTCGGTGGTGGACCCGCTATCCAATCAGGGAATGCGCACTCCTCTCACGGTGATCGCGGTGCTGATCGTGGTGCTCCTCGGCATCTCGCTGGCGGTCGGCGAGGACGACGGCGACCCGGCCGCTCCGCCGGTTGCATCGGTCGACACGATCGCGCGCCGGGTCGAAGGGCTGCGTGACCTGCGCTTCAAGCAGATCCCCAAGCCGCTCGAGGTCGACACCGAGCGGGCGCGCCGGGAAGGGCTGGAGGACCTCGACCGCAGTTACCCGGAGAAGCGCCGCCGGGCGGACGAGGAGATCTACACGCTGCTCGGCCTGATCGACGCCGACGCCGACCTGCGGGAGCTGAGCGGCTCGCTGTTCGAGGAGGGTGTGGCCGGCTACTACGACCCGCGCGACGGCCGCCTGCGCGTCGTGACCGGCGCCGGCACCGGGACGCGCGTGCTGAAGGAGATGGTGCTGGCCCACGAGCTCACGCACGCGCTCGAGGACCAGCGGTTCGGGATCGACATCGACGAGACCATGAACGACGATCGCGCGCTGGCGGCGGCGGCGCTGCGCGAGGGGACCGCGAGCGCGCTGATGACGGCGTACGTGGAGCGCCAGTTCACGACCGAGGAGACGCTCAGCGGTCTGCTGGGCGCGGCGTTCCAGGACACCGGCGACCTGCCGCGGTTCCTGGAGGCGCAGGTGCTGTTCCCGTACGTCGGCGGCGAGCAGTTCGTGCAGGAGCTGCTCCGGCGCGCCGGTGGCCGATGGGCGCTCGTGGACACGGCGTACGAGCTGCGCCCGCCCTCCTCGACCGAGCAGATCCTCCATCCGGCCGCCTACTTCGACGCCGACGAGCCGGAGCCCGTCCGGATCCGTGCCCGCGCCGTGCTCGGCTCCGGGTGGGAGCGAGCCGCAGCCGGCACCTGGGGAGAGCTCCAGACGCGCGAACTGCTCACGCGGGCCGGCGGCGGCGCGCGCGAGGCCGCCGAGGGCTGGGGCGGCGATCGCTATGAGCTGTGGCGGTCGGGTCCGGACGGTGACGCGAGCGCGCTGATCATGCGCTGGCGGTGGGACACGGCGCGCGACGAGGCCGAGTTCGACAAGCGTCTGCGCGGCTTCGTGGCGAGCGAGCTCGGCGGCTCCGGCGGCCCGGAGGCCGCGGTCGTCCGGAGCGGCGGCACGGTGATGCTGGTGCTGGCCTCCGACGCGGGTCTGGCGGAGCGGCTGGCGGCGGGCGCGTGAACCGGCGCGCGCTGACGGTTCTCGGCGCGGGCCACCTGTGCGTGGACCTGTGCCAGGGCGCGGTGCCGGCGCT
This sequence comes from uncultured Solirubrobacteraceae bacterium, assembly GCA_963806395.1. GTDB lineage: Bacteria > Actinomycetota > Thermoleophilia > Solirubrobacterales > Solirubrobacteraceae > DASSUW01. Next base: position 309,335 of record CAWDYI010000008.1, read on the forward strand.
GCTGCCGTTCCTGGCGGCCGAGCACGGCTACTCCTACGCGGCGCTCGGCGCGCTCGTGCTGTTCTCGACGATCGGCTCCTCGATCGTGCAGCCGCTGTTCGGCCTGCTCTCCGACCGGCTCGCACGACCGTGGCTGATGCCGGGCGGCCTGGCGCTGGCCGGAGTCGGGATCGCCCTGGCCGGACCGGCGCCCTCGTACGGGCTCACGGCGCTGGCGGTGATCGCGAGCGGGCTCGGCGTCGCGGCGTTCCATCCCGAGGGAGCCAAGTTCGCCGGGCTGGCCTCGCGCGAGCGGCAGGGGAGGGGGATGAGCCTGTTCTCGGTCGGCGGCAACGCCGGGTTCGCGCTCGGGCCGCTGCTCACGACGCCGCTCGTGCTGGTGTTCGGGCTCGCCGGGACGCTGGCGCTGATCGTGCCGGCGATGATCGCCGCCGTGGTGACCGCGCGCGAGGTGCCGCGGCTGCGCGGCCTCGTGCCGGACGAGGCGGTGTCCGCGGCCGGCGCCGGCCAGGACGACTGGGGCGCGTTCGGCCGGCTCGGCGGCGTGATCGCCCTGCGGTCGGGCGTCTACTTCGGCCTCCAGGCGTTCATCCCGGCGTACTTCGTCGTCGAGCTCGGGTCGTCCGAGGCACTCGGCAACGCGGCGCTGACGATCATGCTCGCGGCCGGTGCCGTGGGCACGCTGGTCGGCGGCGTGCTGGTCGATCGCTGGGGCGCCCGCGCCGTGCTCGTCGGCACGCAGGTGCTGCTCCTGCCGCTGCTCGTGGTGCTGCCGCTGCTCGGCGGCGTCGCTGCGACTGTTGCGCTCGCGGCGATCGGGTGCGTCGCGATCGCGAGCTTCTCGATCACCGTCGTGCTCGGCCAGGCGTACCTTCCGAGCCGGCTCGGGCTGGCCTCCGGGGTGACGCTCGGCCTGGCGATCGGGGTCGGCGGCGTCGAGGCGACCGCGCTCGGCGTGATCGCCGACAGCGCGGGCCTGGAGGCCGTGCTGTGGACCGTGGCGGTGCTGCCGATTCCGGCGATCCTGCTCGCCTTGAGCCTGCCGGCGATACCGGCAGCGCGCCGTCATCGCGCGATTGCCCGCGTCGGCACCGCCAATGCAGGGGACTAGAGGGACGCCGTGCCCGACCTACGACGCTCACCGCGAGTCCAGATTGCGATGGAGTGCGTGCTCCACCGCCGCTCCGGATCGCCGATCGCCGCCCGGACCATCGATGTCGGCCCGGGCGGCATGTGCATCACGTGCTCGCGGCCGCTCGCGGCCGACGAGGTGCTGAGCTTCGAGCTCCAGCCGCGCATCAACGGCCGGGCGCGCGTGCTGCGTCAGCAGGGCCGCGACACCTACGCGGTGCGCTTCGAGGCGCTTGCCGAGCCCGCGCTGGCCGAGCTGAACGCCTTGACCATCGCCGTGCGCTGAACCAGCGCGAACACACCGACGCCGACGGCCTGCACCGCGATCAGGATCTGGCCGGCCGGCGTGGGGGAGAACCAGTCGAGCCCAAGGGCGAGCAGGCTGTCGGCGGCCCACACCGCGTTCGCGGCGATCACGGCCGTGACCGCGGCGGCGGGCATCGCCGGGCGCGTTGCGAGCCGGTAGACGAGCGCGGCGTAGACCGCGAGGAAGGCGCCCACGGCGAGCAGGACGCCGATGGGGAGGCCGAGCCAGTCGGCCAGGAGCGGAGCGCCGGCGAGATAGACGGCGGCGTTGGCGCCGGTCACGACGGCGTCGGCTTTGAGTGCGAATCGGAGGATGTTCATGCCTCGATCCTGCTCGACGGATGGAAGCGGATCAATTACCCGTGAGGTAAGCGGCCGTGGCGTCGTCCGCGGGGAAGAACGCCTCGATCGCCAGCTCCGCGAGCGTGATGTCGACCGCGGTGCCGAAGGTGGCGATGGTGCTGAAGAAGACGAGCTCGCGGTCATCGTGGCGCAAGCGCACCGGGACCGCGATCCCGGTCTCGTGCGGCTGCAGCGACTTCTCGCCGCCCGGATATGCGCTCACCTCGTCGTCGAGTGCCGCCAGCCGCTCGTCTCCGGTCAGCGCGACCTGGCGGTGGAGCCGATCGAGCAGGTGGGCGCGGAACTCGGCGAGGTTGGTCACGCGGTGCGAGAGCCCCTCCGGATGCAGTGCCAGCCGGAGCACGTTCACCGGCGGCTCGAGCAGGTGCGCGGCCGCCTGCTCGGTGAACAGCGCGATGCTGCGGTTCGCGGCGACGAGGTTCCACCACCGGTCGACCACGACGGCGGGGTACGGCTCGTGGCCCGTGAGCACGCGGTCGAGCGCCAGGCGCACTGGAGCCATCTCCGGCGCGTCGATCGCCCGCTCGTCGTACGCCGGAGCGAAGCCGGCTGCCAGCAGCATGTGATTGCGGTCGCGCAGCGGGACGTCGAGCTGCTCGGCCAGGTGCAGGACCATCTCCCGGCTCGGCTTCGAGCGTCCGGTCTCGACGAAGCTGAGATGCCGCGCGGAGACGCCCGCCTCGAGTGCGAGGTCGAGCTGGCTCAGCCGGCGGCGCCGGCGCCAGTCCTTCAGCAGGGAGCCGAGCGGGACGACGGTGCTCATGCCCGGCACGCTAGCTGCCGCGCGTCCGCCGGGCAGCTACCTCAGAGGTAATCGACACGCCCACCCACCGGTGATTTGGTGAAAGGCATGACCGACATCAACGCCGTGGTCGCCGGCTACATCGCGACCTGGAACGAGCCCGACCCCGCCCGGCGCCGAGCGCTCGTCGCCGACACGTTCGCCGCCGACGCGAGCTATCTCGACCCGCTCATGTCCGGCGAAGGCCACGACGGCATCGACGCGATGATCGCCGGGGCGCAGCAGCAGTTCCCCGGCCACCGCTTCGTGCTCTCCGCGGGCCCGGACACCCACCACGACCGCCTCCGCTTCGCATGGGACCTGGTCGGCACCAACGGCGGCCCGCCGGTCGCGGCCGGCGTCGACTTCGCCACGGTCGCCGACGACGGCCGCCTGCGCGCCGTCACCGGCTTCCTCGAGGCGGCCGCCTGAGCCGAGCGAGTTAGGGTGCCCTAATTGTGTGTTAGGGTGCCCGCCGGATGACGATCGAGACGATTGGCGAGGAGCGGGTGCTCGTGTCGCGGTTCGGCGAGGACGCGGTCCTCGTCGCCGTCGAGGACCCGCTCTTCGGCCGCATCTCGACCGTCCGGCTCGATGTGGAGCAGGCCGGCGACCTCGCAGCCGCACTCCGCGAGGCCCTTTCGGTGTCGCGCAGAACCGACGCCGCGTAGCGCCCGCCGTCATGATGCGGGCGAGCGCGGGCCGGTAGCTCAGCGGTTAGAGCAGCGGACTCATAATCCGTCGCGCGGTGGTTCGAATCCACCCCGGCCCATCGGTGTAGTCGCTTGCATTGAGCCTCAGGCGCCTGCGCCTTGGACGGCCCTTCGATTTGATAGCGACTTCGGGGAGTCTGAACGCGCCGCGCGACAGTTCGACCGCCAGCGTCGGTGAGTAGCCGAGAACCCGCGGTCGACGGTCACCGTGAGTGCACTGGGGTCGCTAATGGTCGACTAGCTTTCCGTTGAGGAGTCAAGATCGCGGTGGCCGCAGGGCTGGTCGCTGCGGTCGGTGATCGCGGTGTTTGCGGCGATCGAGTTAGTGCGCTCGGGAGGGTGCCGGTCGGGGTCGGCAGGCTGATCAGGCGCCGTCGTGCGGCAGGCTTTCGTGTGCGCCGTGAGGACCGGCGAGCGCGGGCGGGCGGCAAGCTAGGTTGCGCCGTCGTGCGGCATAGCGAAGAACGCCGTCACCGCCCGCGGTCTCGCCTGGAGCGATCGTAACGCTGATCGTCGTAGGGCTGTTGGGTCAAGAGCATGCGCCAGCACAGCCGGCAGGCGTGGCGGGCGATCGCGACACGCGCCTGGATGCCGGTGAGGCCGCGGCGGTTGAGCTCGGCGAGCCGGGCCTGGAACGCGGGCGCGTGGTGCGACAGGCCCCAGGCGATGCCCATCAACGCGTCGCGGTGCTCAGGCAGGCCGGTGCGGGAGATGCCGCCGCGGCGTTTGATGGTCGAGGACTCATAGCTGGCCGGCGCCAAGAGCCGGTCGCCGAGTGAGAGGCGCTCCGGGGTCGGGAACCTGCTGTCGATCATGTGGAGCGTAGTGCGCGGGGTTCATGTCCGAGCTTCTGTCGTCGAAGTCGAGGATCTTGAGGCCTCGGAGCGCGTTGGTCCAGTTGTAGGCGGTGCGCCAGGTGCGTTCGGCGCGGGCGATCGCGAGGTAGATCAGCTTGGTGGCGGCTTGCTCGTCGGGGAAGTGGCCGCGGGTCTTGATCGCCTTGCGGATCTGGCGGTTGAGGTTCTCGATGCTGTTGGTGGTGTAGACGGCGCGGCGCAGCTCGTCGGGGAGCGCGAGGAACGGGATGATCTGCGGCCAGCGCGCGCGCCAGGAGTCGGCGATCATCGGGTACTGCTTGCCCCAGCGCTCGTCGAAGGCCGCGAGCGCGGCCTCGGCGGCGTCGGCGTTGACGGCGCGGTAGATCGGTTTGAGTTCGGCGGCGACGCGCTTGCGGTCCTTGTAGGCGACGTAGCGCATGCTGTTGCGGATCTGGTGGACGATGCAGGTCTGCACCCAGGCTTGCGGGAAGACCGCCTCGATCGCTTCCGGGAAGCCGGCGAGGCCGTCGACGCAAGCGATCAGGACATCCTGGACGCCGCGTTGGTGCAGGTCGTTGAGGACGGCGAGCCAGAACTTGGCGCCCTCGGTCTCCTGCCACCAGAGCCCGAGCACGTCGCGGTCACCGTCGACGGTGACGCCGACGGCGAGATAGCACGCGCGCGAGCGGACCGAGCGGTCCTCGCGGATCTTGACCATCAGACAGTCGAAGTAGACGATCGGATAGACCGCGTCCAGCGGCCGCGTGCGCCACGCAGCGACGTCCTCGAGCACCGCGTCGGTGACCCGGCTGATCGTGTCGCGGGCGATCTGGATGCCGTAGAGGTCCTGCAGGTGGCCGGCGATATCGCGGACCGTCATGCCGCCCGCGTAGAGCGCAAGGATCTTCTCGTCCAGACCGGCCAAGCGCGTCTGGCGCTTGCCGACCAGCTGAGGCTCAAACGACCCCTGGCGATCACGCGGCGTCCTGACCGCGACGGGCCCGAGCTCGCTCTGGACCGTCTTCGCGGTGTGCCCGTTGCGGTGATTGCCGGCACCGCCGGGCGGCGCTTGGCCGGGCGGATACCCCAGATGCTCGGTCAGCTCGGCACCGAGCGCCGTCTCGATCACCCGCCCCGCGAGCTGCGACAGCAGCCCGCCCGGCCCCGTGATCTGCTCCGGTTCAAGGCCATCGAGCGCGGCTTCGAGCGCGTCGTCGGGCAGCAATCCCGCGAGCCGATCACGAGCCTCCTCGACAGAACTCTCGTGATCGGCGGGGCGAGACCGACTCATCCCCTCTGGATTTCACACTCTGGGTGGAAATGGGTGCTCCCGGCCTCAAGGACCAACGCGGCTCCGAGGCCTCAAAATCCACTCGGCGAACCCACGGCCCGAGCCGACGTCGACAAAGTCGCCCCGGCCTCACAACAGAAGATCGGAGAGCTGTGCGCGGCGAACGCCGCCGCCCGAACGACCTTGACGCCCGGCAAGGACGTCAAGATCTGGCCAGCCGTGTCAGCGAGCAACCGCTCGAGCTGGCCGTCGACGAACGCGATGTCATCGCGCAGGGCATCAAAGCGAGCCAGGTCGCGGGCGAGGCGATCGGCGCGCAGCTCGGCGTCTGCCGGCGGCGCCAGGCACTGCTTCCAGCGCTCGGCCCAGAACCCCGCCGTCACGTCGCTCAGGCGCCCGCCGGCGCGAGCCTTCAGCGACCGGACACTCGGAGGCCGACCGGCGAACTCGGCGGCGCAGGCCAGCACCGCCCGCCCCGTCGGGGTCTCAAGCAGCAGGGCGCGGCCGTGACCGGGCGGCGCCGACAAGCCGGGCGCGAGCGCGTTGAGCTGATCATGCAGCCGCTGCCGCAGCGGCTTGACCGCCAGCAGCAGCTGCCGGCGATGCGACACCGTCGCCAACAGTGCCTCGATCCCGCTCGGCGCAGCTGGCCGACCCGCGCCCTGGCGCGCGAGCCAGACCAGCGCCGCGCAGTCACGATCATCGGTCTTGAACCGCCGCGTGCCCAACTGCGCCCGCGCGGCCTGGGTCTCTGACGGCGCGAACGTCCGCAACGCCCCCGGCCAACGCCGCTCGAGCTCGATCGCCCACGGCCGATGCAGCGCCCCGGTCTGTTCAAGCGCGATCACCGGATCGACGTCGCCGACCATGCCCACCAGCTGCTCAATGCCGACCCGCGACGACGGCAACGACGCCGGCTGGCCGATCATCCCATCCGCGTCAGTGACCCAGACCCGGTGCGACGCCTTGCCCGGATCGATCGCCACGACGACCCGATCAAACGGAACCCTCTCCAGCAATCCGGACCTCATAGGGCTTCGCCCTCCCCAAATAGAGACTGAGAAAGAAAAGACCCTCCCGGCAAACACCGAGCAGGACCACAGCCAACGTCGCTCTCAGCGTCTATCAGCGATCGTTAACGACCCCGCGTCGGCGGTGGGGTTAGTTAGTCGCGCATACCGCGACTCAGCGACCCCAACACCGGCGATGGCACCCTCAATGGCGGGTTGCTGTTCGTCTCCGTGGTGTGGGAGCGGATCAAGCGGATCTTCAGCCGCAAAATGCCGCTCCACCTCGTTGCGCCGAGCGCTGCGGACCACGTGGCCTTACAGCGTGATCGTCCAGGGCAATGGCGGGACGTTGCGTCCGGTGAACGAGATCGCGGCGCGGAGCGGCCGTGGCGCGGACAGTGCTTGCCGGCCATGCGCGTCGAGGATCACGCGGACCTGGAAGTGCGGCAGTCCGAAGTCCCCGCCCGCGCCCTTGCATTTGCCCGCCGCGTTCGTCGGGATCCTTCCGGTGCCGAGGACGCGACCGCCAGGAACTCGTGTGATCGTGACGGTGCCGCTGATCGCGATGCCGGTTGGGTAGCTATCGGTCTCGGCGTACGGGCACGTGCCACGGAGCGTGATTGATTCACGGTCGCGGCGGTGTGGGGTGGGTTGGACTTCGATGCCCTTCGAGTCTGCAGTGTGCGTGGGCATCTGGAACCGGGCGGCTTCGCAGTCCGCGCGGATGGGGTCACGCTCTTCCGAAGGATCGACGACGTCGTATCCGCGTCCGCAGGACGCGGTGCCCCCGCCCAGGACGTCGTGACCGGACCCTGCTCGCAGACGATCCGGCCCGGGACCGCCATGGAGTTCGTCCGCGCCATCATTGCCGAGCAGGAGGTCGGCCCCCCGGCCTCCGTCAAGACCGTCGTCACCCCTGCCGCCGGAGACGCGATCGCTATCGCGTCCTCCGCCGAGGTTGTCGTCGCCGTCGCGGCCGTAGAGATGATCGTTCCCGCCGCGGCCTTCGAGGGAGTTGTGATCCGCGGTGCCGCGAAGGACGTCGTCGGCGGAGCCGCCGATCGCGTGGTCGACCGAGCGCAGCACGTCGCCTTCCCCGGTCTCCCCATCAGGGCCGGGATCGACGAGGTCCACGTTGACCGGCGCGGTTCGGGCTGCGTAGCTGACGACCGCGCCGCCTTCGCGGCCGTCCAGGATGTCGCTGTCGGCAGCGCCCGAGCGGTCGCCGTCGATCAGCATGTCGCGATCGGTGCCGCCCAGCAGCACGTCGCGACCGCCACCGCCGTTCAGCGTGCCTGCGGGCCCGACGGTCTCGAGCCTGTCATCACCGGGACCGCCGTCGGCGGACAGAGCCGGCCCGTGGCTGCTGACGAAATCGTTCATGTCGCCGACCCTCACATCGGCGCCGATCAGCAGTCCCCCTCCATGCCCGGCCGTGCACCGAACGGTGTGCTTGTCGAGCGACTCGCAGCTCTCGCCCGGCGTGATGACCGCGCCGGCATCGGTGACACGGATGGTCTTGTCGTCAACCGTGAACAACTCCACGCGGTTGCTCTCGCCGGCCGCCGCGTCGTACTCGACGCCCGCCCACGATCCGTTTGGCGGCCCCTCGAGCCTGACCGAGACGGTCGAAGCGAGCGCACTCCCCGGAGCGGCGACGGCACAGATCGCCGCAACACCGCCGACGGCCAGTGTCAGGCGCGTTCGTCCGATTGCTGAGATGCGTTGATCCGTGGTCATGCAGGCTCTCCGATCGAGCGTCGATCCACCGCCGATTCTCAACGTCGCGCGTGCTGTCGCCAACCGCCCGAGGGGTGATTCGGTTCAACGCGCGTGTTCGACAGCTGTCGTCGGGCGGACGCGCATCCGCGGCCGAGGAGCGCGCAGGCGGTCGACCGCGGCGGGTCCGTCCGCCTGGCCGATTAGGCGGTGCGGATACCGTTTGCCGCGGCCGCGGGCATGACGCTCGGGCGGGGTCATACACGGATGGAGCCGGATGAAGCGAATCGAGAGCATCGATGATCCGCGGTACGTGAAGGCGATGCGCCATCCGTTGCGGGTGCGGATCCTCGCGATGCTGGACGAGCGCACTGCGTCCCCGAACGAGCTGTCGGGTTGGTTGGGCGCCACGCTCGGCGTCGTCGCGTATCACGTCCGTGCACTCGAGCAGGTCGGCCTGGTTGAGCTGGTCGACGAGACCCACGTGCGGGGTGCGCTCGAGCACCACTACCGCGCCACCGAACGACCGACGGTGGCGACGGAGGACTGGGCGCAGGCGCCGACGGTCGCCAAGCAGGCGGTGCTCGGGTCGTCGTTGGAAGTGATCGCCGCGTACTGCCGGGCGTCGGCGGCGGCCGGTGGCTTCGATCGCGCCGACGCGCAGCTGCGCCGCGCGCAACTGCGGCTGGACGCTCGCGGCTTCGCGTTGCTGTCGAAGGCGTGCGACAGGCTGCTCGTGCAGGCGGAGAAGATCGAGGCGGCCTCGGCCACGCGGATCGCGAAGAACCCGCACGCCGACGACGTCGTCGAGGCCGGTCTCGGCGTGCTGCTGTTCGAGGCGGTGCGGCTCTCAGGGAACAGCGACAGCGGTGCGTGAATTCCGTCCGGAGGTCACGACCGACGGCGAGGACCGCGCGACTGGCCGGTTGTCCCGGGTCACGCCGCGGCGCCGGGGCCCGCAAGCACCTCGACGTCGCCGGCGTGCATCGGCTCGCCGCAGTGGGTGCAGCGCAGGTCCACGCGCCCGATCTCCCCGCACGCGTGGTGGCGGTAGAGCACGGGCGGGCCGGCCTCGCCGGCGAGCCACCGGTCGCCCCAGCCGGCCATGACCATCAGCACGTCGACGAGCTCGGTGCCTTTCGCCGTCAGGTGGTATTCGTACCGCGGGCGCCGGTCGTAGGGACGGCGCTCGAGCACACCGTGTTCGACGAGGTGGTTGAGTCGCTCGGTCAGGACCTTGCGCGAGATGCCGAGGTCGGCCTGGATCACGTCGAAGCGGTTCATCCCGACCCAAACGTCACGCAGGATCAGCGGTGACCATGGTTCTCCGATCACGTCGAGCGTGCGCGCAATCGAGCACGCCATGTCGCTGAAGCTCGTGCGTTGCATGGCAGAAGTCTACCGCTGTGGGTTCCTTTACGGAACTCCACGTGATACCGTCACGGAGTCTCTTGAAGAAACCCCGAAAGGAGTCTGATCATGAGCAGGGTGTTCAGCGCGTTGTCGGTATCGGTCGATGGGTACATCACCGGTCGTGACCCTGGCCCGGACCGTGGGCTCGGCGACGGCGGCACGCTCTTCGACTGGTACACCGACGGCGATGTCCCCAGTCGGGTGTTCGACGGTTTCAGGCTCAGTGAGCCGAGCGCCCGGTTCTTCGATGCCCAGGCGGATCGCGCCGGCGCAACGATCGCCGGCCGTAACACGTACGAGGACTCCAGCCGCTTCGGCGACGACGGGGCCCCGCACCCGTCAGCGCCGCTGTTCGTCCTCAGCCACCGGCCGGCGCCGCAGATGGCCGGCCGCCAGACGCTGATCACGACCGGCCTGGAGGACGCCGTCGCGGCCGCCCGGGACGCGGCCGGCGGCAAAGACGTCGTCCTGATGGGCGGAGTCCTGGTGACCGAAGCCCTGAAGGCCGGACTCGTCGACGAGCTGATCCTGCACCAGGTGCCCGTCTTGCTCGGCGCCGGCCGCCCCTACTTCCACAGCCTGCCTGAGCACATCCAGCTGCGCCTGCTGGAGGCCATCCCGGCACCTGGCGTGACCCACCTCCACTACGAGGTGGTCCGATGATCCTCATCACCGGCGGGCTCGGCATGATCGGCGCCCACACCGCCCGCGCGCTCGTCGATCTCGGACACGAGGTCGTCGTCACCGCGAACCGCCGGACCGAGGTCCCGTCGTTTCTCGCCGGCCGGGTCACCGTGGAATCCCTCGATGTCACCGACCGCGACGCCTTCCTCGCCCTCGGCGATCGCCACGACATCAGCGACATCGTCCACCTCGCGGGCAGCATTCCCGACGACCCGGTCGGCTACTTCCGCACGGACACGACCGGTCTGCTCAACGCGCTGGACGCCGCCCGCTCGTGGGGCGTGCGCAGGTTCGCCGTCGCCGGCAGTCTCGGCGTGTACGCCGGGCGGACCGAGATCCCCTGGCACGAGGAGCTCGCGCTGCCCACCACAGCGCTGCCGCACGTGATCGTCGCCTTCAAGAAGGCCGTAGAGCCGCTGACCACGCACGGTCTCCAGGGCAGCGGCGTCCAGCCGGTCGTGCTCCGGATCGGGACCATCTGGGGGCCACTCGTCGACCCGGAATCACCGTTCTTCTACATGCCTCCCTACATCAGCGCCGTGCTCCGCGGCGAAGAGCCGCCGCCGCTGCACGCCGACGACGGCGGTGACTGCTGCTACGCACCCGACGCCGGCCGCGCGATCGCCCTCCTGACGACTGCGGAGACCCTGCGGCACGACACCTACAACATGTCCAGCGGCCGGCCGTTCACCAACCGGGAGTTCGCGGACGCCCTGCAGGCGATCACGCCCGGCTTGCGGCTCGACCTCCTGCCCGGACGCCAGGACGGCCCCGGCGACAATCCCTACCTCGACATCACCCGGCTCACCCACGACACCGGCTTCACGCCGGCCTTCGATGTTGCCGCGGCGGTCGCCGACTACGTCGCGTGGCGTGCCGACAACCCCCGCTGAAGGAGCCCTCGATGCTTGACCCGAACGTTCGCCGCGTACTCGGCGGCACCTCGATCGCTCACCTCGCCACCGTCCTCCCAGACGGCTCGCCGCATACCACTCCCGTCTTCGTCGGCGCCCACGGCGATCGCATCGTCTTCTTCACCGGTCCCGGCACGCACAAAGCACGCAACCTGCGCCGCGACCCTCGGGTGGCGCTGTCCATCGCGCCCGCCGACAACCCGTTCGAGCCCGTCGTCATCCGTGGGCGGGTCGCCGAATGGCTCGAGGGCGATGCGGCGTGGGAGATCATCGATCAGCTGGCCACGAAGTACACCGGTCAGCCCTACCCGCGAGGCGAAGAGCGCGTCGTGGCCGTGATCGAACCCGAGCGGCAGACCGTCGGCATCGGCTGACCGGCGCATCCACAGCCCTGCGTCCTTTCGGGTCACGTACGTCGCCCGACTTAGTGATCGTCGGCGACGCTGCTGCGCGAGGCTACGCAGCGTCGCGATCGCCGTGGAGAACGTCCGGATCCATGTCCGCGCCGTTTGGCCACACAATCGTGCCCAGTTCGCTGTCGACAGCGACCTGGCGGAAGGCGTCAGGATCCCGGAGCGGCTCAAAGACGGGACCCCAAAGCTCAGGCTCGAGGTCGATCTCGCGGGTAGATCCGTCGCTGAAGCCGAGCCGCAGGACGTACCCACCAAGGGGCTCGACGGTCTCGATGCGGATGCGTGTCGCTTGGGTGGTCATGCCAGTGGTTCGATGCTATCGAGGGGCACGTGCTCGCGAGCCTTCTGCCAGTTGGCGGCGAGCTCGTCGCCATGCAACTCGGCCCACTCGACCACGAGCCGCAGCGCGCGCGTGGGGAGGAAGCCGCTCAGGACCTTGAGGTCGCCGATCACGATCGTGGCCTCATGCTCGCCGTAGATCGCGTGGAAGTGCGCCGGCGCGTGGTCGAGGTAGTACATCGCGATGACGATCCCGTAGAACATGCTGATCCGGGGCACACGCCCATGATCGGCCCAAGGGCCGACAGACCGAGAGATCGAGGACAGCAGTCGCCCGAAGCGCGCCCGCGGCGGAAGTGTGAGCGCGCGAACACTCGCGCATGGGGTATCGCGTGTGTAGCCGCCTGAGGCGGTCGCCGTAATTCTCGCGGTCGTCGGCGGTTAACGGCGCATGAGACCTCTTCGACTGGCAGTTTGCATCGCCGCTCTGACCATGGTCGCCGCCGCCCCCGCGCGAGCGCAGGCCAACCCTTGTCCCGACGTGCCGGGCTTCGACTGGCAGGGGCGCTCGGTGGCGCGCCAGGTGACGGTTCAGGTGGGGGAGGGACCCGCATACACGGGCACCGTCCTGCGGCCCCGGGGACGGTTGCGCACGCTCCGGCGGATGCCCGGCGTCGTGCTGATGCACGGCGCCGGCGGCTCCCAGTGCGGGCTCTGGTGGGCCGCGCGGCACCTCGCCGGGCACGGCTATGTGACGCTCGTGATCACCCACGAAGGGAACCTGGACGGGCACGAGCAGGCCGTGCGGACGGGCGTGCGCTGGCTGCGCTCGCGCTCCAATCCGTTCCGCGATCTCACGCTGCGCAACCGGATCGGGCTGGCGGGCCACTCACAGGGCTCGAACGCGTCGATGCTCGCTCAGGACGCGCCGGGTGTCCGCGCGCTCGTCGCGCTCGACTCGCTGAAGCGCTTCGCGGAAGGCGATCGCGCCGCGGCGATCGGCTGCACCGGGCCGCGCAGCCGCGTGACGCCGCTCGTACCCGCTCTCGGCTTCGCCATGGACGGGCCGTGCGTCAACCGCCCGGCGCTGATCGTGCCGGACCTGAAGAAGACCGGCCACGCGCTCTGGAAGTCGGCCGGCCGGCCCACGATGACCCTGGTCATGCGCGGCTTCGAGCACAGCAGCTTCACGTCCCGCGGGACCGAGCAGCAGCTCCGCAGCGTCGGACACTTCCTGCTCGCGTGGTTCGACCGCTACCTGCAGCGGGACCGGTCGGCGACGGCGCGGATGCTGGCGCGTCGAGTCGCCGGGCGACCGACGCGGCGGCTTTTGAGCACGACGTTCCGCTCGGCGGCCTACCTGCCCGCGCGGATCGACTGCGAGGACTACGCGAGCTGCCTGCGCGCGCGCCACTGACCAAATGGGTGGTGGAGCAATTAGGCGGACCGGATAACGTTTGCCGCGGCCGCGGGCATGACGCTCGGGCGGGGTCACACACGGATGGAGCCGGAATGAAGCGAATCAAGAGCGTCGACGACCCCCGCTACGTGAAGGCGATGAGCCATCCGTTGCGGGTGCGGATCCTCGCCATGCTGGACGAGCGCACCGCGTCTCCGAACGAGCTGTCCGGGTGGTTGGGTGCCAATCTCGGCGTGGTCGCGTATCACGTGCGCGTGCTCGATCAGGCCGGCTTGATCGAGCTCGTCAGCGAGACGCGCGTCCGCGGAGCCGTCGAGCACCACTACCGCGCCACCGAACGACCGACCATGACGGCGGAGGGCTGGGCGCAGGCACGCCCGATCGCCAAGCAGGCCGCGGTCGGCGCGTCGCTGGCCGTGATCGCCGAGTACTCGCGTGCCTCCGCGGCGGCCGGCGGCTTTGATCGCGCCGACGCGCAACTGCGTCGCGCGGTCGTCCGGCTTGACGCGCGTGGGTTCGCACAGCTCTCGAAGGCGTGCGACAAGCTGCTCGAGCAGGCAGAGAAGATCGAGGCGGCCGCCGCCGGCCGGATTGCCAGGGACGGGCATGGTGAGGACATCGTCGAAGCCGGCCTCGGCCTGATGCTGTTCGAGGGTGTCCGCCTCTCGGGGACCGACAGCGACGGCGACGGGGCGTCGACCAACTCCCGGCGTGCCCCGCGCACCCGGCGCGCCGCGAGCGGGAAGCACTGAAGCGGTCAGCCGCTCTGCGCGGACATCAAGCGGCGAGGGAACCGCCGAGGCTCGGCGCCGAGGCCAGGAGCCGCTGCGTGTAGGGATGCGACGGCGACGTCAGCACCGCGGCGACGGTGCCTTCCTCGCAGATCAGCCCCTGCTCGAGCACGAGGACGCGGTCCGCGATCGTCGCCACGACACCGAGATCGTGCGTGATGAACAGCAGGCTCAGCCCGAGCTCCTCGCGCAGATCGGCGAGCAGCTTCAGCACCGCCGCCTGCACGGAGACGTCGAGCGCCGACGTGATCTCGTCGCAGACGATGAGCTCGGGCCGCGGGGCGAGCGCGCGCGCGATCCCGACGCGCTGGCGCTCGCCGCCGGACAGCTCGAGCGGATAGCGGTCGGCGATGCGCTGCGGGAGCCGCACCTGGTCCAGGAGCCGGGTGACCTCGGCGTCAGCCGCGCGCCGGGAGAGTCCCTGGAGCACCTGGAGCGGCCGGGCGATCGTCGACCGGACGGTGTGGCGGGGATTCAGCGCCTCGCCGGGGTTCTGGAAGACGATCTGCACGCGGCGGCGCTGCTCGACGCTGCGCCGCCGCGCGAGCGGCGCCAGCTCGTCGCCGGAGAGCCGGATGGCACCGGCTGCGACGGGGTGCAGCCCGGCGATCGTGCGAGCGATCGTCGTCTTGCCGCTGCCGGATTCGCCGACGAGCGCCACGCATTCGCCACGCGCCACCGTGAACGAGACGTCCTCGGCCGCCACCACGGCCGAGCCTCGCCCGCGGTACTCGGCGCGGAGCTGCACCACCTCGAGCACGGCCTCGCGCCCCTCCATCCGCGCCGCCAGTTGCTCGTGCTCCGCTCGCAGCTCGGGCGTGCGCTGCCATTCGAAGCAGCGCACGTCGTGGCCCGCCGCGACGGGCTCCAGCGCCGGCATCGCCTCGACGCAGTGCGGACGGCGCAACGGGCAGCGCGGCGCGAACGCGCACCCGTGCGGTCGCTCGCCGACGCCCGCGACGACGCCGCTCATCGGCTCCAGCCGGCGCGGTGACGCGTGATCGGGGATCGAGGCGAGCAGGCCACGCGTGTACGGGTGCCGCGGCTTGGTCAGCACGGATCGCGCCGGCCCCTGCTCGACGATCCGGCCGGCGTACATCACCGCGATCCGGTCCGCGATCTGCGCGACGACCGCGAGGTCGTGCGTGACGTAGAGCATCGCCACGCCCTCTTCGTCGCGCAGCCTGAGCAGCTCCTCGAGGACGCGTGCCTGCGTCACCACGTCGAGGCCCGTGGTCGGCTCGTCGAGCACGACCATCGGCGGTTCACCGACGATCGCGATCGCGGTGCACACCCGCTGCTGCTGCCCGCCGGAGAGCTGATGCGGGAACCGCCTCTGGAACTCCGCGTCGTCGGGGAGCCCGACCTTGGCGAGCACGGCCTCGCGCGCCCCCGCTTCGATCCGGCCACGATGCTCGCGCAGCATGTCGCCGATCGCCGCGCTCACGCGTAGGGAGGGGTTGAGCGCGGTGCCGGAGCTCTGTGGGAGGTAGGAGATCAGCCGCCCGCGCGCCGCGCGCATCGCATCCCAGGTGTCCAGGCGCTCACCGCCGAGCGTGAACTCGCCCTCGGTGATCCGTGCGCCGCCCTGCGCGTAGCCGAACAGCGACAGCGCCGTCGTGGTCTTCCCGCAGCCCGACTCGCCCACGAGGCCCAGGATCTCGCCGCGGCGGAGGTCGAGCGAGACGTCCTCGACGATCGGATCGCCGGTCGGGGTCTCGACGCGCAGACCCGACAGCGTGAGCACGACGGTGTCGCCGGCCATGGTCAACGGGCTCCCGCCGCGCTCGAGCGGCCGAGCATCTTGACGTGCGCGTCGCCGATCAGGTTGACCGCGACGGTCAGCACGGCCAGCATCACCGCCGGCGCGAGGACACCCCACAGGTTCAGGGTGATGAACTGCCGGTTCTCGGCCACCATCAGGCCCCAGTCGGCCGCCGGAGGAGTCAGCCCGAGGCCGAGGAAGTTCATGCTCGCGATGATGACGATGGCGTAGGTGAAGCGAAGCCCGAAGTCGGCCAGCACCGGGGCGGTGATGTTGGGCAGGATCTCGCGACGGAGGATCGCCGGCGTACGCTCGCCGCGCGCCACGGCCGCCTCGACGAAGCCGCGGACGGAGACCTCGAGCGTCGCCGCGCGGACGATCCGGCTGATCCCGGGCATCTGCACGAGGCCGACCGCGAGCACGAGCACGCCCGCGCTGGTGCCGGCGCCGGTCACGAGCACCAGCGCGAAGAGCAGCGGTGGGAAGGCGAGCAGCACGTCCATGCCGCGCATCAGGAACGCGTCCAGCAGACGCCTGCTGTAGCCGGCGGCGAGGCCGATCGTGACGCCACCGAGGTAGGAGACGGCGGCGGCTGCGAGGCCGAGTCCGATCACCGTCAGCCCGCCGTGCAGCACGCGGCTGAGCACGTCGCGCCCGAGCCCGTCGGTCCCGAGCGGAGCGCCGGCGCGCGGGGTCTCGCCGGGCAGGCCGATCGGCTGGGCCGGATCGTGCGGTGCCACGAGCGGGCCGAGCAGCGCGATCAGCAGGACGGCGGCGAGCAGGATCAGGCCGACCTTTCCCTCGGTCGGACGCGCGAGTCGCGGTAGGCGTGGGCGCGGCGTCACGTCTGCGCGGTCCGCAGCTTCGGGATCAGGAACACGACGATCAGGTCGGCGACGATGTTCAGCACGACGTAGACGGTCGCGAGGATCATCGCCACGTCCTGCACGAGCGTGACGTCGCGGTTCTTCACGGCGTCGACGAGCAGCCGGCCGACGCCCGGGTAGTTGAAGACGTTCTCGGTGATGATGATGCCGGCGACCAGGTACGCGGCGACCTGCGCGATCACCACCACGCTCGGGGCCATCGCGTTGCGGACCACGTAGCGCCAGATGACGCGCCGGCGGCTGAAGCCGTTGAGCCACGCCATGGTCACGTAGTCGTGGCGCATCACCTCGACGACGCCGGCACGGACCATCCGCAGCCCGGTGGCGATCGCCGCGGCCAGGAGCGTCAGCACGGGCAGCACCAGGCTGTCGGTGTGGGCCAGCGGCGACTCACCCGGGCCGAAGCCGACCACCGGGGGAAAGAGGTCGAGCCAGTTGAAGAAGATGACGATCAGGAACGTGGCGATCACGAACTCCGGCAGGGCGTTGACGGCGAGCGCGGTGAGTGACAGGACGTGGTCGAGCGGCCGCCCGGACCGCACGCCCGACAGCACGCCGAGCACCAGCGCCAGCGGCACGAACAGCACGAAGGCGATCCCCGCGAGGACCGCGCTGTTGCGCATCGGCTCGCCGATCCGGCTCGCCACGCTGGGATCCTCGGCCTCCTGCGCCAGGGCGACCGACGAGTCGCCCAGGTCACCGGTGAGCAGTCCGCCCAGCCAGTCGAGGTAGCGCTCCGGGACGGACCGGTCCAGCGCCAACTTCTCCTCCAGGTCCTGCACGGCCTCCGGCGTGGCGCTGCGGCCGAGCACGACGCTCGCCACGTCGCCCGGCAGCACCTCGGTCATCGCGAAGATCAGCATCGACGCGACGAGCAGCGTCGCCGCGCCGGCGGCGACCCGCCGCGCCACGAACGCCAGCACCGGGCGCCGTCGCCCCATCCCCGTCGTCGGCGGCGGCCGCAGGGCGCGGTCGCCGAGATCCGTCGTCGCGATCGGCGTCCCCATCCGGATGTCGGCTATCTGGCCATCGCGCTCACGGCATGCGCTCCTAGCTGAGCCACGCGTTGTGCAGCTCGAACCCGCTGAGCCAGGCCGACTTCGACGGCTCGAGTCCGTTGACCTCCTTCGCGACCCCGTCGACGTAGGTCTGGTTCGCGTACACCAGGTAGCCGCCTTCCTCGAACTGCAGACGCTGCACCTCGCGCCACTTCTCCTGCGCCTGGGCCTCGTCGACCGTGCCGATGGCGTCCATCAGCAGCTTGTCGGCGGCCGGATCCTTCCAGCCGGTCTCGTTGTACGGAGCGTCCTTCGACAGCACGTTCAGGTAGTACAGCGCGAGCGACGCCGTGCCGTTGACCCAGAAGGTGGCGGAGAACGGGTAGCTCAACCAGCGGCCGGGCGTGACACTGAAGTACGTCCCGGGGTCGATGCGGTTGATCTTCACCTGCACGCCGGCCTGCTTGGCCTGCTGCTGGTACAGCGTGGAGGCGTCGACGAGCCCGTCGAGGACGTTGGACGTATCGAGCTGCACGGTCAGGTTCTCCTGGCCGGCCGCCTTGAGCAGCGACTTGGCCTCATCGACATCCTGCTCGCGCTTGAATTCCTCGGCGTAGTACTTCGCACCGCGGCACGGCAGATCGTCCGCCGCCTCGCCGAAGCCGTTGAGGATCTGATCGACGAACGCCTGGCGGTCCGCCAGCAGCCTCAGCGCCTGACGCACCCGTACGTCGGCCAGCGGCCCGGCGTCGGTACGCATCGCGAAGCACTGGAACGACGTGCCGGTGGCCTCGAGCAGGTTGATCTGGCCCGCCTCCTTCTGGCGTCGCGCAAGCGCGAACGGCATCGCCTGCATCACCTGGCTCTGACCGCTCAACAGCGAGTTCAGCCGTGCCGACTCCTCGGTGAAGCTCGAATCGATCGTCAGCTCGTCGATGTACGGACCTTCGTGGACCCAATAGTCACTGTTCGCCGTGAAGACGCTGCGCGCCCCCGGCTTGAACGACTTGAACTTCCACGGCCCGGTCCCGATCGGCTTCTCGAGGATGTCCTTCGGCGTCGCGCCGTCGGGCAGGACGGCGAACCCGTAGAACGCGGTCAGGATCGGGAAATCGCCCACGGGCAGCTTCATCGGGACCTCGACCGTCCTGGCGTCGCGCTTGCGCACGCCCTTGACGTCGACGACGCGCGCCATCGTGGCGGCGGTGTAGTTCTGCTTCTCGTCGGTCCAGGCGTTGAGCGAGTAGACGAGGTCGTCCGAGGTGACCGGACGGCCGTCGTGCCAGACGATGCCGTCGCGCAGCCGCACGGTCCACACCGTGCCGTCGGCGTTGGGCTCGGCGCTCTCGGCCACCGCGGCCGCGGCCCCGAGGTCGGGGTCCAGCCGGTACAGCGGGTCGAAGAGGAGCTCGGAGCGTGCGATGTCGGGCTCGGTGACCGCCAGCCCGGGCACGAGCGTCTCGGTGCTGCCGCCGGTGATCATGGAGACCACGAGCGCGCCACCACGCTTGGGCGTCCCGCCTCCCTCTGGCGTGGCGGTCGGGCTCACGCTCTCCTTGGCGCCTCCGCAGCCGGCGAGCCAGCCGGCGGCCGTCATGCCGAGCGCCCCCTGGGCTCCGACCTCGATCAGGCGGCGCCGGGTCAGTCCGGAGGCGTCGAGGTTCCCTCGATCGGTCATGTGTTCTCCTCTTCGAGCGGTAGGGCGCTGAGGACGAGCCGCGATGGGTGCTCTGCGTCGTTGAAGATCGTCTGCTGCGCCGGCCGCAGCTCTTCGTCGGCCCAGTAGTCCCGGCCGGTGTTGTGATTGCGGTCGAAGTTGGGGAAGTCCGAGCTCGAGACGTCGAGCCGGATCCGCGAGCCGGCCCTGAGCCGCACGCCGACGGGGCTCAGCTCGACCGTCAGCTCGCACGGGACGCCGGGCTCGAGCCGGACGACCCGGTCGTAGCCGTCCATGAACCGCGTGCGCAGGATCCCGCTCGCCAGGCCGACGGCGAGGCCGTCGGGGCGGACCTCGACCAGCTTGGCCGTGAAGTCCGTCTCGACCGCGTCCGTGGCGGCCCACAGCACGCACTTCACGTCGCCGACGAGCAGAAGGTCCTGCACCAGCGGCTCGGACACGTAGACGAGGACGTCGCGCCGGTGGTCGAACACCGACTGGTCGAGCGCGCGGGTCGACCAGTCGCTGATGCTCATGACCGGGTCACGCGGGTCGTAGCGGAAGCTGCTCGCCACCGCGGACACGGGCTCGGCCGATGCGAGGCGCCCGTCGCCGCGCACGCCGTTCGCCGCTCCTCCGCTGTCGAGGAAGAGCTCAAGGGGGCGCGCCTCGGGCGGCGGCCAGTCGTCGAACCGGCGCCAGCGGTCCTCGTTGAGGATGAACGCGCTGACGGGGGACTCGCCGAGGCCGGCCGGATCGTCGCCCTTGAGCGCGAAGTCGTACCAGTCGGCGATCAGGTCGTGGTACTCGAGCCGCTCGGTCCTGCCGTAGCTCACGGCTCCGATCCCTGCGGCGACGGCGCCGGGCTCGTGGCTCCACGGGCCGATCACGAGCCGGTGGCGGTCACGCAGGCGCGGGTCGCCGCGCGCGCGCAGGCTCGTGAAGTTCGCCACCGATCCGCGGACGACGAAGTCCCACCAGCCCGTGATGTGGCAGACCGGCACGGTGACCTGCGCGTGCGTGTCCGGAAGCGCCCACGGGTCGCTCTCCTGGTCGCGCAGGAACCCCTTCAGCCACGCGGTCGCCGCGCCGAACAGCGCCGGCGGGAGCGCGTCGTAGGGAAGCGCCCAGAGCCATTTCTGGCGGGCCGCTGCCCATTCGCGCTCCGCCGCCGCGCGCGTGACCGGCCCGGTGGTGTCGCCGGTCCGCGCACGGATGTCGGGCGCCATGCCGTTGGTCCAATCCAGGTAGATCGGCTCGAAGATGCCGCGGCTCTCGTCCTGCATGCGCGCGGCGATGCCGCTCGCGAGGGCGGCGGCGAGGGCCGGCGGCGCCGCCCCGGCGGTGCGCATCGCCGTGTAGCCGTCGTAGGAGTTGCCGAACGTCCCCACGCGTCCGTCGGACCCTTCGAGCCGTGCGGCCCACTCGGTGGTGTCGTAGCCGTCGGCGGCGTGGATCGCGGCGGCCTCCGGCCGGTACAGCCAGCAGTACGCGCCCTCGGACGCGTAACGCCCGCGCACGTCCTGCACGACGACGACGTAGCCGCGTGCCGCCAGCCCTCGCGCGGTGCCGGCGTAGTCGGCGCCGAACGCCTCGCCCCGCTTGCCGTAGGGGGTGCGGCAGACCAGCGTGGGCGCCGGTCCGGCCGCGCGCGGCCGGTAGACGTCGGCGCGCAGGACGGTCCCGTCGCGCATCTCGGCCGGCACGTCCTCGGTGACCTCGACGTGCGACTCCGGGATCGCGGGCGGCGCCGAGATCACCGCACCTCCGGCCATGTGCCCGCCGCGGGCAGGTCGAGCTCCGCGGACAGGCGGCGCGTCGTCGCCCGCGCCAGCTCGTAGACCACGTCCTCGTCGAGCTCGGTGAGGCGACCGCCGCGCACCACGATCCGCCCGTCGATGACCACCGTGTCGACCGACTTGGAGCGGCTCACGAGCACGAGCTCGCGCACGCGGTCGAAGCCCGGCTGCGCCTCCGCCAGGTCGTCGGTGCGGATCACGAAATCCGCGCGCTTGCCGGGTTCGAGCGAGCCGATCCGGTCCCCGAGCCCGACCGCCTTCGCGCCGCCGCGCGTCTGCATCTCGAAGATCTGCTCCGACGAGAAGTAGGCGCCGCCCATCCGTGCGGTCAGGTAGCCGACCCACGCCATCTCCCCGAACGACCAGACCTTCGCCGCATCCGTCATGAAGGCGACGGGCACGCCGCGGTCGACGAGCTCGGGGACGCGGCACGGCACGCGGTCCGCGATGCCGTAGAAGAGGAAGTTCCCCGGATGCCAGACGACGGTCGCGCCCGAGCCCTCGAGCGCGTCGACCTCGTCGTCGCGCAGGAGGTTCATGTGTGCGAGCGACGTCGTGGGCCCGAGCACGCCGAGCTCGCCGAGGTGGTGGACGCCGTGCGCGCCGAAGCGCTTGTCGTCGTACTCGACGTCGTCCGTGTCGAAGTTGTGATGGAGCGTGAGGGCGGCGTCGTTGTCGTCGGCGCACCGCTTGCCCGCCACGGCCAGCTCGTCGGTCACGGTGCCCATGCCGTACAGGCCGATGTGACCGCGCACGAGCGCGTCCGGATCGGCGTTGCGGCGCAGCTCGCTGCCGAGCAGCTCGAGGGCGCGCTCCGTCGTCGCCGGCGCTCGCTCCACCTCGGTGGCCATCCCGAGCCCCTCCGGGTGATCCCACAGGAAGGGATCGCACAGGGAGGCCCGCATCCCGACCGCCTGCGCGGCGGCGGCGACGGCGTCGGTGGCGAAGGCCGTGCCGGGCTCCATGAAGCACGTGATCCCGTTGCGCACCATCTCGACGCACGCGAGCAGCGCGCTGGCGTACTCGTCGTCGTCCGTGACCGTGTTGAACCACGCGCTGTAGACGCCGATCTTGTCTCCGTCGCCGCCCGACGGGCTGACGGCGTGCGGTGCGTCGGAGACGGACCCGCGCGTCAGGTGCAGCGTCGTGTGGTAATGGGATTCGACGAAACCCGGGTGCACGACCGCGCCACGCGCGTCGAGGACACGAGCGGGCCGGTACGCCGCGAGCACGTCGCGCTCCGGACCGACTGCGACGATGTCGCGCCCGGTGACCGCCACGGCGCCGTCCGGGTACACGGTGCGCTGCCCGTCGAGCGTGAGGACGTAGGCGTTCTTGACCAGCAGGTCGCAGTGCGCGGGAGCGCCGTCAGGCGTGGTCGGCATGCTCCACCTCCCGGTCCCACGATCCGGCGGTGAGATCGCCGTCGACCTTCAGGTCCTCCTTCTTCACGCGCAGGGACGCGGTCCGCGGGAAGTCCGTGTCGCGGTACTCGATGTATCGCGGCACCTTGAACGGCGCCAGGCGTTCGGCGCAGTGGCGGACGAGCTCGTCCGGCGGGATCGTCTCGGGCGACTCGCCCTCGAGCGGGAGCACGTAGGCCTTGATCTCCTCGCCCCGCAGGTCGTCGGGCACGGCGATCACGGCGACCTCCAGGACCTTGGGGTGCGAGCGGATGACCTCCTCGATCTCGGCGGCGGCGACGTTCTCGCCGCTGCGGCGGATGATGTCCTTCATCCGCCCGAGGAAGTAGTAGAAGCCGCGTTCGTCGCGGCGCGCGAGGTCGCCGGTGTGGAACCAGCCGCCGCGCATCGCCTCCTCGGTGGCCTCGGGACGGTTCAGGTAGCCCCGGAACAGCCCGGGGGTGCGGATCAGGATCTGACCGCTCTCGCCGACCGGCACGTCCTCGTCGTCGGCGTCGACGATCCGGATCTCGCACTCCGGCGTCGCCACGCCCATCGAGCCGGACCCGACCATCTCGTCGGCGGCATGAACCGGCACGCGGGTGTTGATCGTCGCCTCGGTGCTGCCGTAGTTGTCCAGGAACGGGAAGCCGAAGCGCTCGACGAGCTCCGCGTGGATGTTCGCCTGCACGCCGACGGCGACCGCCAGGCGCACGCGGTGGTCGCGCTCGTCGGGCCGCGGCTCGCCCTTGAGCAGCAGCGCGGGCATCGAGGCGATGGTCCACATGTCGACGACGTCATGCGCCCGGACGACGTCCCAGAACCGCGACACGCTGAAGCGGCGCATCACCACGAGCGTGCCGCCGCTCGAGACCGTGCAGGCGAGCATGACCGCCGGATCGGCGTAGTAGAACGGCAGGCACGAGAGCATCCGGTCGCCGGTGGCCTTCGGGTTCAGCCGGAGCTCGATGTCGACGCACCGGAGCCACCACGTGTGGTCGAGCATGCAGCCCTTGGCCAGCCCCGTGGTCCCGGACGTGTAGTAGATGTGCGTGATGTCCTCGGGCTCGCACGTCGTGTCGCGCAGGTCGAGCGGCCCGCCTTCGCCCTCGTAGGCGCTCAGGCCGCCGGGCTCGTCGCCGGTGACGACGAGCACGTCGCGGAGCCCCGGGCACTCACCCCGGAGGCCGTCGACGAGCGCGCGGTTCTCCTCGTCGACGATCGCCGCCACCGCCTGCGAATCGCGCAGGATGTGACCGGTGTCGTGCTCGCGCGCCGTCGGGTTGATCGATACGAGCGTGGCCCGCACCGCGCACACGGCGAGGTGCGCGATCATGAACTCGGCCCGGTTGCCCACCATGATCGCGACCACTTCGCCCGGCGACACGCGCTCGCGCAGGTATCCGGCGAAGCGCTGCGTGAGGTCGAGCAGATCGGCACGCGACAGCACGAGGCCGTCCTCGAAGATCATCGCGGGCGCAGCGTCGCGGTGGCACGACGGCACGAAGAGGTCGAGCAGCGTCTTCGCCTCTCCGACGCCGCTCCACGGCGCGCCCGCCGTCAGGTGGGTCACCTCGGCGGTCAAGCTCCGACCTCCGCCAAGCCGTTCTTGATCATCGTCGTCCCTTCGTGGTCGAGGGCCTCGAAGCCGTAGACGCGGCGGTCGTGCCGGTCCCCGGCGGGCCAGATCCGGGTGGT
>CAWDYI010000009.1:0-710431 GCA_963806395.1 uncultured Solirubrobacteraceae bacterium
GTCGGCCTCGTCATCCCGGGTGGCCGCGCGCCCGAGTACATCCGCACCGATCCCGACGTCCGCCGGATCACGGAGCACTTCTTCGAGCAGAACCTGCCGGTCGGGACGATCTGCCACGGCCCCCAGGTGCCGGCGGTCTACGGGCTCCTGCGCGGACGCACCACCGCCGCCTTCCCGCCGCTCAAAGGCGACATGGAGAACGCCGGCGCAACCGTCGTCGACGAGCCGGACTGCGTCGACGGCAACATGGTCTCGTGCCGCGGCTGGCCGGACATGCCGGAGTGGTCGCGCGCGTTCATGAACGTGCTCGAGCGCGCCGCCGTCCCGGCCTGAGCGCCGTCCGATGCCCGCCGAAGGCTCCGGGCCGCCCGTGCTCCTACTGCACGGCTCCGGCCCGGGGACGACGGCCGCGGCGTGGGCGCCGCTGATCGCCGCGCTCGCCCCGCACCACCGCGTGATCGCGCCCGACCTGCTCGGGTTCGGCCCTGGCCCGCAGCCCTCCGGCTCGTTCCGATCGGCCTGGACGGAGCAGGTACTCGAGCTGGTCGACTCGCTCGGGATCTCGTCGTTCGCGGTCGTGGGCAACTCGGCCGGGGGTGCGATCGCGCTGGCCCTCGCGTGCGCGCGCCCAGGTGCAGTCACGCGCGTGGTCGCGGTGGGATCGATGGGGCATCCGATGGTGCTGCCCGCTGGGCTCGACGAGCTGTGGGGGTACACGACACCGAGCCTCGAGGCGGCGCAGGCGCTCACCGAACTGATCAACTTCGACCCGAGGGCGGCGACGCCGGACGCCATCGAGGCGCGCTATCGGGCAACCGTCGCCCAGCCCTGGTACCCAGAGCTGTTCCCGGCCCCGCGCCAGCGGTGGGTCGACGACCTGTCGCTCACGCGCGAGGAGCTGGCGGGCATCTCCGTGCCCGTGCTGCTCGTGCACGGTGCGCAGGACCGCGTCGTGCCGCTGCGCGATGGCTTCCTGCCGCTGCTCGAGCTGCTGCCCGACGTTCGCGGCTGCGTCTTCGGCCGCTGCGGCCACGCCGCGCCACTGGAGCACACCGGCGAATTCAACCGACTGCTGACCACGTTCCTGGAGGCCGAACGATGACCGACTTCGCCGTCCTACGCGCGCCCTCGCAGGTGCTCTTCGGCACCGGTATGGCGGCCGCCGCCGGCCGCGTCGCCGCGGGCTACGGCCGCCGCGCGCTCGTGATCACGGACCCGATCATCGCGGGCACCCCGGGCTTCGCCACCGTCGTCGAATCGCTGTCCGCCATGGACGCCACCGTCTTCACGGAGGCCGCCGTCGATGTCCCGAGCTCCGCGGTCGACGCCGCCGTGTCGCTGGGAGCGGCGGCGGAGCCCGACGTGGTCGTCGCCGTCGGCGGCGGCAGCGTGATCGACCTCGCGAAGGTCACCGCCCTGCTGCTCGCCCACGGCGCGCCGCTCGCCGACTACTACGCCGTCCAGAGCGTGCCGGGGCCGATCGTGCCGCTGGTCGCGCTCCCGACCACCGCCGGCACCGGCTCCGAAGCGACTCCCGTCGCGGTGATCACCGACCCCTCCACGGAGATGAAGATCGGCATCGCAAGCCCGCACCTGATCCCCCGCCACGCGATCTGCGACCCGCTGCTGTCGATCGGCGCCCCGCCCACCGTGACCGCGCACTCCGGCATCGACGCGCTCGCACATGCGGTCGAATCCTTCATGGCGGCGCGCGAGGAGCCCTCGCCTGACCTCGTGCTCGGTCGCCCGCAGGTCGGCAAGAACCTGCTCTCGGACGCGCTGGCGGTCACCGCCGCGGGCCACGTCTACCGCAACCTTGAGCGCGCGGTCGTGGACGGGTCCGACCTCGAGGCCCGGACCGGCATGCTGTACGGCTCGCTGCTGGCCGGGATCGCGTTCGGCAACTCCGGCGTCAGCGCCGCGCACGCGCTGCAGTTCGCCCTCGGCGCGGCCACGCACACGTCGCACGGGCTGGGGACGGGCCTGCTGCTGCCGTACGTCATGGAGTACAACCGGTCGGCGCGTCAGGACGAGATCGCCGAGCTCTCGGCTCTGATGGGCGGCGACGCGGTGTCGCAGGTCCACGCGTTGGGGCAGAAGATCGGACTGCCCGGGTCGCTGGCCGAGATCGGGGTGGCGCCGAGCGACTTGCGCGCGATGGCGGAGCAGTCCGTCGGATTCAAGCGCCTGATCGACAACAACCCGCGGCAGTTGGACGTCGCAGCCCTCGACGGCAATCCTCGATGCGGCCTGGCACGGTGAGCCGGCCCGCCTGCGCGAGGTGGGCGCCGGCGTCAGCCCGTGAGGTCGCGCACGGCGCGCTCGAGATGCGCCGTCATCCGCGCCTCGGCGGCCTGCACGTCGCCCGACTCCAGCACGTCGAGCACCTCGTGATGCTCGTGCCCGATTGCCGACGGCGACGCCCAGCTCGGCCGCAGCTGGGCAACGCAGAGCCGGATCTCGCCGCTCAAGGCGCCATAGAGACGCTCCAGGCGCGGCGAGCCGACTGCGCTGACGAGCGCGTGGTGGAATGCGCCGTCGGCGGCGACGACCTGGCTCCACCCGGCGTCGTCGGGAAGGGCCTCCATCACCGCCATCGCGTCGCGTGCCGGCGTGAGCGGTGCGCTGCGCTCGAGCACTGCGCGCACCACGAGGCACTCGAGGGGGATGCGCACCGAGAACAGGTCGAGTATCTCGTCGCGGGTCAGCACGGGGATGCGTGCGCTCCGGTTGCGCTCGCGGACGAGCAGGCCTTCGTGGCAGAGGGTCTGGATCGCCGCCCTCACCGTCGGACGGGCAACTCCGAACTCCACCGCCAGCTCCAGCTCCGGGAGTCGCACGCCGGGCTCGATCACGCCGTCGAGGATGCGCGCCCGCAACGAGGCGACGACGGCCTCCGTCGTCGAGATCGGCTGGACCGCGAGCCCGCTCATCAGACGACCAGTATGGTCGGACGCGACGAGCGCGTGGCGAGCGCCGAGCCCAGCGCCGTCCGGCGCGACGGCGCGCATGCCGCGGCGGCGCGCCTCCACGCGCCGCCACTCGGCAGCGCTCACGTACAGGATCGCGTCGAGCGCGGCGCCGAGCTCGTGCGGATCCGAGACGACGGCTTCGAACGCGCCGCCGAACGGGCTCAGCGCCGCGGCGCTCTCGGCGCGGGAGACGGCCACCACTCGCTTCCCGGACCGGACCGCGAGCCCCACCGCTTCGCGGGCGCCGCGCAGCGGGCGCGCCATGGCGACCACGCGGGCGAGCAGCTCGTCGCCGCTCTCCTCACCGCAGTAGCCGCGCTCATGGGCGAGCCGGTCGAAGCCACGCGCGAGCCCGCGACCGCCTGCCAGCGCCTCCACGCGCCGGCCCATGGCGGCGCCGCGATCTAGCGGGCTCTCGCCGTTGCGGCGAGCCAATTCGTAGGCCACCGCGTCGATCGCACCCGTCCAGTCGACCAGAGTGCCGCGGCAGGCGAACGCGACGATCGCGATCCCCTCCTGCATGCGCGACACCGTACATTGTCTGACAATCTCACACAAGGGTTGTTAGACAGACTTACAGTGCTCGGCCGCAGACACTCGCCCCGATGCCTCGCGCGGCGACTCGATGTTCAGTTCGCGCGCTCGACCGGCATCCACAATTCGCCGCTCCCGCGGGTGCCGTCGTCGCTGGTGTCGAGGATCGAGAGCAGCGATGGGCCGGGCAGCACGCGGTAGGGGTTCGACGGGAACCACTCGCTGAACGACTCGGCCCAGAGGTTCTGCAGCGCGTATGGGAACGGGCCCTCGCCGCGAAATGCGACCCAGGTCGCCGGCTCGACCTCGAGTACGGCGAGGTCGGCTGGGAGCGCGTCGGCACGGGTCGTGGTGGCGACCGAGTGGTAGTAGTCGCACCAACTGTCGTTCGGGCCGTCGCCCTCTTGGTTGGCGGTCGCGAACAGCAGGCCGGGCAGAGCCTCGACGTCAGCCAGCGCGAGCAGGCGATCGTTGAGATCGTCCGGAAGCGACGCCGTGAAATCCGCGATCGCGGTGTTGGGCCCCTCATAGACGATCGGGATCCGCGTCATCCGGCCCGTGACCCGGAAGCCATCGAGTTCGGTCAGTCGATGTTGCATCTTGCTGTGTCCTTTGATCGTCAGGTGAAAACTCATCCGCGATTGCGAGCGGAGCACCGCACCGGGCCGCCGGGCCTGCGACGGGGTCATCCCGTGCATGGCCTTGAACGCGCGCGTGAACGCGTCCGCTGACCCGTAGCCGTACTTGACAGCGACCTCGAGCACGCCCGCGTCACCGTCGAGGATCTCCGCGGTCGCCTGGGTGAGCCGGCGGCGACGTACGTACTCCGACAGCGGCAGCCCCGACAGCGTCGAGAACATCCGGCGGAAGTGGTACTCCGAGGTCTGCGCGACGCGCGCCAGAGCGGCGACGTCGATCTCGCGGTCAAGGTTCTCCTCGATCCGGCGCAGTGCCTCGTTCCAGTGCTCCATGTCGGCGATGCTAGGTCGGGACGGCCCTCCCGTCCCGACAATCCGTGCCCGATGTCGTCGGGTACGCGGCGATGGCGACGATCGCCGGCCAGTACTTCTGCCTCGAGGCCAACAACACTGCGCGCCCG
Source organism: uncultured Solirubrobacteraceae bacterium (assembly GCA_963806395.1). Taxonomy (GTDB): domain Bacteria; phylum Actinomycetota; class Thermoleophilia; order Solirubrobacterales; family Solirubrobacteraceae; genus DASSUW01. The sequence goes on from CAWDYI010000009.1 coordinate 4,606, forward strand.
CCTGCCGTTTGACGACGCGTTGCGCCGGTCGCGACCACATGGCAAGGTCCGAGCCGGAGCACGCGATGGACACCGCAAGAGTCACGCGGGTGCTCGTGGTCGCGAATCGCACGGCGGCGACGCCCTGGCTGCTGCAAGAGATCGAGGATCGGTCGAAGGCCGGGCCTTGTGAGTTCGCGTTGCTCGTTCCGCCGACCAGCGGGCGGCATCCTGACTGGACGCTGGACGTCGCCCTCTCGCACGTGGAGCAGGCCGCGGGGCAGCGCGTCCAAACGGTGGGATGCGATCGCGATTACATCGGCGCGGTACGGCGTGCGCTCGACGAGCAGCCCTACGACGAAGTGCTCGTCTCGATGCGTCCACCTGGTGGCCCCAAGTGGCTGAACCCCCAGCCGATGCGTTGGCTCGATGAGCTAAGCGTCCCCGTCACCTCCGTGGTCCTGGGCGAGCGCACGCGGCTCGACCGCGGCGTGCTCAAGGTTCGCTGGGACGACACTGGCTCCTGAGCGTCGCCACTGGAAGATCTGACGCCACCAGCTCGCGGACGAGCATCGGCGCACCGGGCGAAGGCCGCGGACGCGTGTTCTCAGTAGCTCACGGCGAGCTTGATGTCCTTCTTGCTCCTCGCGATCAGCGACATCATCTGGTTGAACTTGCCCTCGTGGGCGGGTGGGATCCCGATGCAGCCGGCCGTGCCGTCGTTGGTCACGTCCATGTGGAGGAAGAACTCGCTGCGGTTCTTGACCACGTTCGGCTCGATCTGGACCCGCATCGGCCCCCACTTGGCGGCCGTGCCGCCGCTGGCGTAGGTCTCGCCCTTCTTGTCGGCATCCGGCACCTGGAAGTGGCCGGGCTTGAGCACGTAGTTGCCGGCCGGGATCGGGCCGCGGCCCGCGACCCACTGGTGCTTGGGATCGGTGTATTCCTTCTTCTCCGGATTGCGCGGGTTGTGCGGCTTCATGCCGGACGTCGCCGGCGACTCGATCGTGTCGCCGCCACTGTCGGTGAGGATGAGCGTCGTGCCGTCGAAGGTGAACGTCGAGATCTCGCGGCCGCTCTCGAGGCGCGGGAGCACGGTCTCGTCGTTCGGGTTCTCGACGCGGATGCGCTCGATGAGCTGCTCCCGGTGCTTCTCCCCGTCCACGGCGATCTCGAGGGTGTACGTGCCGGTCTTGGGTGGCTCGTTCGCCTGGCCCTTGAACGTCCCGTCCCAGATCGCCTGGTGGTACCCAGGCTTCGGATCTATTTGGAACGTCCTCATCCAGGTCCTGTCGGCCTCGCGATCGTCCCCGGGGTCACGCTCGTGGACGATGATCGCGGCGGTCACGCTCTTCACGTTGTTGCCGAGCACGAAGGAGATCCGAGCCGCCTCGCCCTCGCCGACTCGGATGACGGGCGGCGTGACCTTGAAGTCGGAGATCAGTGTCTTGCCCTTCGTGCTGCGGCTCTCCGCGGCCCGCTTGCGCAGCTCGTCCGGGTGGGCGCGCAGCGCGCGCAGGTCCTTCCGGATCTGGGCCTGCTCTCCGGGCCGCCGTTGCTTCGCGCGGTCGATGAACCACTCGATCCGTTTTGTGAGCTCCTCGGCGTAGACCGTGGAGATCACGCGCTCGCGCTCCAGCTGCGGGATCTGCCCAAGGATCCGCTTGCCGACGCGGGCGACGTCGGCCACGTCGCCGTTGGTCGGTGCCGGGCCCTTCGCGGTGCGCGGTCGGGTCTTGGTCGGCTGGCGGGCGAGGACGGCGCCGGAGCCGGCGCTCGGCTCGGCCGCTTCGGCAGCCTCCGCACCATCCGGCGTGGTCACCATCGCCTCGGTGGCGCCCTCCAGACCCTCCGGCAGCCAGGCCATCCCGTCGGACGGCGCGTCCTCGCCCTCGGCGGCCTCGACGTCCTCGGCGTCCGCCTCCTGCTCCTCGCGGTCCTGCGCCATGCGCTGGATGGCGTGGCTGCCCACGGCCGAGGCCCAGGCGAGGCGCTGCAGGTGTGGGGCCTCCTCGACCTGCGGCGGCGTCTCAGCCGTAGAGCGTCCGGCCTTCGGTTCCTCAAGCTCGGCTCGGCGCATGACCGAAGCCGACAGTACAGACCGGGCCGCAGGTGCGACGTGCTGTGCGTGCCTCGCTGACACTTGTGCTCCTCTCATTGGCGAGGCTGCGATCACCTCAGTTGAAGTCATCGCCATGCGTTTTCCTCTCTAGGCGCCGGCAGAGGCCGACTGGCAGCCATCAGGATCGCGGCGCCGTGCGTGCGCAGGTACACGCCTTAGCGTGTCGCGGCCGGAAGGGCCACGCATCATCCCAATGCGTGGGCGACGGCGACATCGCGTTCGAGCCGCTCTTCTGCGGCCTCGACATGGACGACCACCACTACATCGTCGAGCGCGACACCGCTCCCGACGCGGTCGCCAACCCGGCGGGATCGTTCAGTAAGCGAAGCTACGCCTACCTCACCAGTCTGCGCGAGCGACGCGGCGGAAGGAGGCACCACTGAGGTCAGCGCACCGCCGACACCCGAATCGGCCTATCGGCATCCAGGCAACTCAATCGGTTGAACGTCGCCGGCGGCGCTCAATCGGCGCGGTGGGTGCGTCGATGTCGTAGCGCACGCCGATCATCCGCGTCGCGAAGCACAGGCCTGCGCCCAGGATCGCGAACGCCGGGCTGAGGCTGCCGGCGGCATGGGCGCCGACCACGACGCTCGCGCCGAGCAGCGCCGGTATGGCGTAGAGCTCCTGTCGAAGCACGGTGGGTGTCTCTCGGAGCAACACGTCGCGCAGCATGCCCCCGCCGATCCCGGTGATCGCCCCGAGGATGATGGCCTGCGCGGGACCGAGCCCGAAGTCGGTGGCCTTGCTGGCGCCGCTGACGCAGAACACCGCCAGTCCCACCGCGTCGAAGACCAGCACTCCACGCTGGATGCGATCCAGCGCCGACCCGGCGAAGAAGCTCACCAGCCCGGCCGCGCCGACCGCCGCGAGGTAGCGCCAGTCGCGGAAGGTCTCCGGGGGCGTCCCGATCAGCAGGTCGCGGATGATGCCGCCCGCCAGTGCCACCACTGCGGCGAGCACGACCACGCCGAAGGCGTCCAGACGCGCGCGGACGGCCGCCAGCCCCCCGCTGAGGCCGAAGACGAACGTGCCGACGAGGTTGAGCCAAAGCAGCAACGTCGGGTCGAAGCCGGGGACCACTGCAGGCGCTCTACCCCGCGGCGCGGCGGGTATACCTGCCGCACGGCCGCCATCGGTGAGCGCGTGCTGCGCGGCCTGGACCTATGTAACGCGTGGGTCTAGGCCAGAACGAACCAGACGATCAGGGCCACAGCGATCACAAGTGCAACCCAAAACGCAACGCGCCGCCATCTTGCATCCGCGCGCTTGAGCGATTGCGTATATCCGAACTCCGCAGCGGGGGGTTCGGCGCGCTCAGGCGCCCCCAGCGCCATCTTGAACCCAGGGAACGCAGGGCCGGGACCCTCCTCAGGCTCCGGAGGTGTGGGCGGCGTAGAACTCATCCCGAGCGTCCGAGCATACGCCGCCCTACCTTCGGTCACAAACCGAGCTCCCGGAGCCCCAAGATCGCGGCGAGGCCGGCGCTGGCGACGATGCCGACAAGCAGAGCCGCGGCCGCTTGCCTGGCATACCGAGCCCGCAGATCGTTGACCTGGCGATCATGTTCAAACGCCTCTCCGAGGCTCGTAAGTAGCGCGCCCTGGATCGCCGGCTTCCCCATTTTGAGCCACGTCGTGGTGGCGAGTTGCTTGACTTCGGCCGTGTCGATCACATAGCGATCGCGCGGGCGAAGAGCGCCGTACAGCGATAGCGAGGCGGCGACTGCCAGAGCTCCGATGCTCAAGAGAAAGAGAATCGGGGCGACGGCGTCGCCCACTGCGCCCAGATTCAGCTTGAACAGCTCTCTGCCGAATTGAGCGACGAGCGCGAGGATCGCGCCGCTGAATCCGGCGAGCGTCGAGGTCTTGGACGCGAGGTTCTGCCCCCGCTGGCGCTCCTCCTCGTAGAGCCGCACCCCTACCGCTAGGGCAGCCTCCACCGCCTCAGGCTCTACCGTCGCGTCCGTCAACTTGGCCTCAGTCCAAGCCCATTCCGCGCACGTTGTCGACCGTACCGCAGCGGAGCTTTCGGCAGAGACCAGCGCAAGCGCGCCAAGGACCTGCGCTACCAGCAGCAGCTGCTGCGACCCGCGTGGCAGAGGATCCTGGGCGCACAGGCCGAGGCCGCCAAGCAGCCTTCCGAGCGGCTCGGCGACGACGATGACCTGGCGGTGCTTCGCGAAGCGAATCGGACGCTATCTGCGCACGGCAGCGCACGACCCACGAGCAAGCTCGTAGCCTGATCGCACGATGGCCAGCGAGATCGAGCGCAAGTTCCTGCTCCAAGGCCTCCCGGAGGATCAACTTCAAGGCCCGGGCGACCGGATCGAGCAGGGCTACGTTGCGATCGACGTGGCAGCCGAGGTGCGCGTGCGGCGACGGGCCGGGCAGTCGACGCTCACGGTCAAGTCGGCCCCCGCGCGAACACGAGTCGAGGAGGAGATCGAGATCGACGACGATCGCTTCGCCTCGCTGTGGCAGCTCAGCGCCGGGCGTCGCGTGACCAAGACGCGTTACCTGATCGATCACGACGACGCGACGATCGAGATCGACGAGTACCACGACGCGCTCTCCGGCCTCGTCACCGCCGAGATCGAGTTCGCCTCCGAGGAGGCGAGCGACGCCTTCACCCCGCCCACCTGGCTCGGGCGGGAGATCACGGGCGACGCTCGCTACGCGAACCAGTCCCTCGCGACCGCCGGACTACCCGACGTGACAGCGGCGTCGACGCCGCCGTTCACTTCGTCGTGAACATCACGTAGATACCGAACGCGACGAGCGCCAAGCAGAGGCCGAAGCACAGCGCTCCGGCGGCGCGGCGAGGTGCCGTTGCGCGCTGTCCCTCGACTTCGACTCCACGAAGGCGAAGGCGACCGCATCGTCCACGAGCTCAGCAGCGTGGTCTGCATCAGCCGACGCGCCGGTCCCGTCCGCGAGCGCGTGATCGCGCGCGCAAGCCATGCAACGCGGCGGCGCGGGCCGACTGCTCGTATTCGTCGAAAGCGATAGCGGATAGCGCTGCTTTCGTCCGTTCGGAGAGCGCGAGCGGCCGGCCCGGAACCACCGCGTGCGTGGCTCGCCCGGCGTGGCAACACATCGGCCTGCGCCATGATCCTCCAGTGGGAGGTCTCGCAAGACGCATCTTCTTCGCCCCTGTCGTCTTGGTTGCCGTTGCCGTCGTCATCTGCGGCGGGCTGCGGATCCTGCGGCCGGACCTCTACCCCGGCGACCCGCTGCTGGGCGGGATCGTGCACGACCTCGACCGCGCTCTGCTGCACCTCGACTTCGGCTGTGCACCGCCCGGCGGAACCGGCTCCGGCGCCAGGCCCAGCGGCCACTGCACGCCCCTGCGGGTCGTGTGGCAGCGCGGCATGGCGGCCGACGTCTGGCTGCTGGCCGGGTCGATGGTCATCGGCGTCGTCGTCGGCGTCCTGGCCGGCCTGTGGTGCGCCGGACACCCGCGGACGCTGCGGGCTCGCGCGCTGCGGATGGGAGCCGTACTGGCCATCTGCGCGCCCGTGTACTTCGTGGGCCTGGCGCTGCTGTACCTCTTCAATCCCGACATCGGGATCTTCCCCGTCCCCTTTTTCTTCGACGCCGTGTCGCGCTGGGCCTCGCCGTTGACGGATCCGTGGTCGTGGCTGCGCACGATGCTGGTCCCGTGGCTGGTCCTGGCCGCGCCGCTGGCCGGCATGTGCCTGCGGATGACGCTGGCCCAGGCCCGCGAGATCATCCAGGAGGACTACGTCCGGACCGCGGTCGCGAAGGGCGTGCCGTTCGGCAGGGTCATGCGCCGCCACGTCGGCCTACCGACGTTCGGCGCGACCCTCTCCTTCGCACCCGTCACGCTGCCGCTGTTCCTCGTCAACATCATGCTCGTCGAGATGGTGTTCTCGGTCCCCGGGTTCTACTACAACCTGTGGGGTGCGATCGGCCACAACGACGAGAACGCCATCAACCTGCCGATCATCATCGCGGCCGCACTGTGGACGACGGTGCTCCTGATCGTCCTCGGGCTGCTGGCCGACGCGATCCTCGGGCGGCTCGACCCGCGCGTGCGCGGCGCGTTCTAGAGCCGTCGCGTTCGTCCAAAGAGAAAGTGCTGCCTTTCCACAGAAGCGACACGTTCGCGTTACTCGCGAAGCAAGCGGGCTCCGGTTGGCTCAGGTCGGGGTGACGACGACCTTGCCCAGGGCGAGGCCCTCGCCGACGTGGGCGAGCGCCAGGGGGACGTCGTCGAGAGCGAACGTGCGGTCGATGTGGATGGCGACGTCGCCCGCGAGGCACAGGTCGGCGAGCGGCTCAAATTGGGCTGGTCCCTCTCGCACGGCGAGGATGCCGATCCGGCGTCGGGTGAGCCGGCCGGCGATCCAGCCGATCGTCAGGATGCGCAGCAGCGCGCTGACCGGCCCGCCGACGCAGCGATAGCGGCCGCCGGCCGCGAGCGCTCGCCGGTAGGCGAACACCGACCGGTGGGCGACGAGGTCGAGGATCAAGTCGTACGGCTGATCGGAGCGCGAGAAGTCCGCGCTTCGGTAGTCGATCACCTCGTCGGCACCGAGCGAGCGCATGAAGTCGAGCTTGCCGGCATTGTCGACGCCCGTGACGTGCGCACCGCACCGCTTGGCAAGCTGGATCGCGAAGGAGCCCGTGCCGCCACCACCCCCGTTGATCAGCATGCGGACGCCATCCGCGGCGCCGTCGGTTCCCTGCAGCGCGATCGCCCCCGCTTGGGGGATCGTCGACGCCTCCGCAAACGTCAGCTCCTGCGGCTTGTGCGCGAGCGCGGCTTCGGGTGCGACCGTGAACTCGGCGAAGCCGCCCTTGAGCGCGAGGTTGTCGCCGTACACCGCGTCACCGTTCCGGAATCGGGTGACGCCGTCGCCGACGCCCTCGACCCAGCCGGCGATGTCCGAACCGAGTGTGCGGCGCGCCGGAGCGCGCAACCCGCCGATGCGCGCGTATAGCGGCGAGCCGCGCAGACACTCCCAGTCGCTGAGGTTGATCGATGTCGCGGCGACCCTGAGCAAGACCTGCCCGGCGCCAGGAGACGGCGTCGGGACGTCCTCGATCCGCAACACATCGGGCGACCCGTAGCGGTCATAGACCGCCGCCCTCACCTCGGACCTCCTGCGCTGACGGTGCGCGAGCCCACGAGCGGCGGAGCCTAGGGCACCCGCTGGCCGGGACGTCGATCGCAGACCGTCCGGTGGTGATCAAGCTCGAACCGCGCTGAGCGTCGGTTCAAGGTCCGCGGGTCAGGGTCCGATTAGCGAACGTATGAGCGCTCGCCCCGGTTTGCCGACGAACGATCGATCCAGCGCGTCGGCGGTAGTACGCGCGGCCGCTCGCCGCCCATGGCTCGAGCACTGGCTCGAGACGTGTCGTGACCTGTCGGAGCTGACGGCCTCGCACCCGATGATGGACGCGGTCATCGATGAGATCGACGGTCGGATGATCCGGGTCGGCGACCACTGGCTGGCCGACTTTGCGTCGTGTAACTACCTCGGGTTCGACCTCGATCGGGAGATCATCGACGCTGTCCCTGCGTACCTGGATGCTTGGGGAACGCATCCGAGCTGGTCGCGGCTGCTCGGCAGCCCCGTGCTCTACGAGCAGATCGAGGAGCAGCTGACGGCGCTGCTCGGCAGTGAGGACTCGCTCGTCCTGCCGACGGTCACCCACATCCACATGTCGGTCATCCCGCTGCTGGCTGCGTCCGGAACGATCTTCTTGGATGCGCGGGCCCACAAGACGATCTACGACGGCTGCCAGGTCGCCCGTTCCCGCGGCGCGGCGGTCAAGCGCTTCCGCTTCGAGGACCCCGATCATCTCGCCGAGCTGCTGACCGCCGAGCGGGATCCGACTCGCCTCGTCTGCATGGACGGCGTGAACAGCATGACCGGCAACGCCCCGGACCTCGCCGCCTTCGCGGCGGTGGCGCGCGAGCATGGCGCGCTCCTCTACGTCGACGACGCGCACGGCTTTGGCGTCATCGGCGAGCGCAGCCCCGACGAGACCTGCGCGTACGGCACCCGCGGCAACAGCGTCGTACGCCATTTCGACGAGACGTACGACAACGTCGTGCTGGTCGGCGGCTTCTCGAAGGCGTATTCGTCGCTGCTCGCGTTCATCGCGTGCCCCACCGACGTGAAGAATCTTCTGAAGGTGGCGGCTCCGCCGTACCTGTACTCGGGCCCGTCCCCCATCGCTTCGCTGGCGACGGTGCTTGCCGGCCTCGACGTCAATGAGCGCCGCGGCGACGATCTGCGCCTGGTGTTGTCTCAACACACCGACCGCGTCCTCGACTGCCTGCAGCGTCTGGGCATCGTCACCCCGAACGTCTCCGGGTTTCCGATCATCGAGATCCCGTTGCGCGATCACGCGCGGATCGCCGAGGTGGGTCAGCTGCTGTTCGACCGCGGGGTTTACGTCACGCTGGCAGTGTCCCCCCTCGTCCCGAAGGCCGAGGTCGGCTTCCGCGTCCAGCTGACCGCTGCCAACACCGACGCTGAGATCGACACGCTGATCCTTGCGCTCGAGGAGCTTGCCGCGCGCGACGAGCTCAGGCGCGTCGGCTCGGCAGATTCCGAGCCAGCCTGGGAAGTCGTCTGACAATGCCGCTTCTTGCGGGCGCGCGCCACCTGCTCGACGTGCGGCTGTGGCAGCTGTACCTGGTGCTGGGAGTGGTGCTCTGCGGGCTGTACGTCTTCGTGGCGCCGTTCGCCGGCAGCCCGATCGTCATGAACGTCCTCGGGCTCTCGCCCGTCATCGCGATCATCGTCGGGCTTCGTCGCTACCGTCCCGCGTCGCCGGGTCCGTGGTGGTGCTTCGCGGCCGGCCTCGTCCTCTTCTGGCTCGGCGACGTCTACACGTACAGCTACGACATGCTGCTGGGCAGGGAGGTGCCGTTTCCCTCGCTCGGGGACGCCGCGTACATCGTGGTCTACCCCGCGCTCATGGCCGGTCTGTTCCTGCTCGTCCGGCGTCGCAACCCCGAGACGGACCGCGCCGGTCTCATCGACTCGCTGATCATCACGCTCGGCCTGGCCCTGGTGTCGTGGGTGATGCTGATCGCGCCGTACCTGCGCGACGACGAGCTCTCGGTCGTGGCCAAGCTCGTCTCGATCGCGTACCCGCTCGGCGACATCCTGCTCCTCGCGGCGGCGATCCGCCTGTCGGTCGACGCGGGCAAGCGAGACCCCGCCTTCTTCCTTCTCGCCTCCAGCATCGTCGCCCTGCTCGTTACCGACTTCGTGTACGGCCTGGTCACGCTCAACGGCACGTTTGTCGGCCAGCTCTGGCTCGACGCAGGCTGGATCGCCTTCTACCTGCTCTGGGGCGCCGCGGCGCTGCACCCGTCGATGCGCGGACTCGAACAGGCGGCACCCAACCGGGAGCCGAGGCTCAAGCCGCTCCGGCTCGGCCTGCTCATGTGCGCATCGGTGATCGCACCGGCCATCGAGCTGGTCCAGGGGACCGAGCAGACGGACGACCTGATCGTCGTCAACGCGGCGTCGATCATGCTCTTCGTGCTCGTCGTCGTCCGGATGGCGGGGCTCGTACGCCAACAGGAGCGGTCGGTGTCGAGCGAGCGCATCCTTCGTGCCGCCGGCGACGCGCTCGTCGCCGCGACTCATCGTGACGGGATCCACCCCGCCGCCCTCGACGCCGCGCGTTCGCTCGTCGACCGAACGGCTACCGCGCTGCTGTGCCTTGTCGAGGACGGCCAGGTGAGCGTCGTCGCGATCGACGGCGACGTCACCCCGGACACCTCCTCCTGGCCGCTCTCCCGCGAGACGGGCGAGACGTTGCTGGCGACCGCCGGCGACCCGGCCGGAGGCGCGCTCCTCGCGCTGAGCGAGCAAACGCGAGGCGAGTTGCGTCTTGCACCCGGCTGCGACCACGCGAACGTGCTCGCGCTGTCCATGCGCGGCGATCTCCGCGGCATGCTGATCGTCGTCGGCGAGGCCGCCACCTCGCGCGCGGTGACCAGGACGCTCCAGGCCCTCGCGACGCAGGTGTCGCTGGCACTCGAGAGCGCGGCGCTGACCGAGGAGGTTCACCTCCGCACGAGCGAGGCGCGGTTCGGCTCGCTTGTCCAGCACTCGAGCGATCTGATCACGGTGCTCGACTCCGCGGCGACGATTGTGTACCAGAGCCCATCGATCGAACGCGTGCTCGGCTACCAGCCGGAAGAAGTGACCGGCACGCGCTTCGACCAGTTGATCGACTCCGCGGACCAGGGCCGGCTCATGCGGCTGCTCGCTGACGGCGCGGGGAACGCCGGCGACGAGGCTCAGGCGGTCGAGTGCTCGCTCCGCCACTGCGACGGCAGTATCCGGCAGTTCGAGATCCTGCACACGAACCTGCTGCATGACGAACACGTCCGGGGCGTCGTCCTCAACGGCCGTGACATCAGCGAGCGCAAGGCGTTCGAGGAGCAGCTCGCTCACCAGGCGTTCCACGATCCGGTCACCAACCTGGCCAACCGCGCCCTCTTCGCGGAGCGCGTCCGCCACGCGATTGCGCGGTCGCGACGCGAGCACCATGCGCTTGCGGTGATCTTCATGGACCTCGACGACTTCAAGACGATCAACGACAGCCTCGGGCATGCAGCGGGCGACGAGGTGCTCATGGAGGTCGCGCGGCGGCTGGCCGGAAGTATCCGCGCGAATGACACGGCCGCCCGTTTCGGCGGCGACGAGTTCGCGATCCTGCTCGAGGACATCGAGGGCCCGCAGACCGCCGCCGACACGGCCGAGCGCATCATCGAGTCGCTGACCGAGCCCCTCCTGGTCGAGCACAAGGAGTTGCTCGTACGCGCCAGCCTCGGGATCTCGGTCGTCGAGGGAGACGCGACGGCCGACGCGGACGAGCTGATCCGGAATGCCGACGCCGCGATGTACATCGGCAAGCGGGACGGCAAAGGCGGCTACCGGCTGTTCGAGCCGGCGATGCACGAGGGCGTGCTCGAGCGCCTGGAATTGCGTGCCGACCTCCAGCGCGCGATCACCTCCGACCAGCTCGAGCTGCACTACCAGCCCGTCGTGCGCCTCAGTGACGGCATGGTCGCCGGGGTCGAGGCGCTGGTGAGGTGGCGGCACCCCGAGCGCGGTCTGGTCCATCCCGACCAGTTCATCCCGCTCGCAGAGGAGATGGGCCTGATCGTCCCGCTCGGCCGCTGGGTCCTGCGCGAGGGATGTCGCACGGCGAAGGCGTTCCAGGCGCTGCAGGGCCTCGGGCCACCGCTTTCGATGAGCGTGAACCTCTCTGTCAAGCAACTCCAGCACAGCGACGTCGTGGGCGACGTCCGCGACGCGCTCGCCGAGTCGCGCCTCGACGCGCGCAGCCTCACGCTGGAGATCACGGAGTCGGTGATGATGACCGACACCGACCTCGGCGTTCAGCGGCTCGAGGAGCTCAAGGCACTCGGCGTGCGGCTCGCCATGGACGACTTCGGCACCGGCTACTCCTCGCTGAGCCACCTCAGCCGCCTGCCGGTCGACATCCTCAAGATGGATCGCTCCTTCCTGCGCGCGGGTGCATCGCCGGAGGCGTCGGGGCTCGCGGCCGCCGTCGTCGCCCTCGGGCAGACGCTCAAGCTCGACGTCGTCGCGGAGGGGATCGAGTTCGCCGAGCAGTGGACGACGCTCCGTAACCTCGGATGCGAGTTCGGGCAGGGCTACTACTTCGCCCGTCCGATGGAGGCCGACGCGACGCTCGAGTACCTACGCACACAGAACGAGACCCACCGGCCGGCCGAGTTGGCCGACGCCGATGCAGCATAGTTACGAAGGGCTCGATCGCGGCAGCGGCTTCAGCCGGATCCGCCTCTTTTCGCCACTCCGTCACCGCGACTTCCGCCTGCTGTGGAGTGGCATGTGCGTCTCGCTGATCGGGGACGGAGTCTTCCTCGTAGCGATCGCCTGGCAGGCATACGAGCTGTCCAACGCTCCGACCGCGCTGTCGCTGATCGGCATCGCCATGACGGTCCCCACGATCGTCTTCCTGCTCCTCGGCGGGGTGCTCAGCGACCGAATGGATCGCCGCCGGCTGATGCTCGCTGCCGACGTCTCCCGCGCCCTCGTGGTCGCCGTCATGGCGGTGCTGTCCCTGACCGGGACGCTCGAGCTGTGGCACATGGTCGCGCTCGTGGCTGCCTACGGCGCCGCCGCGGCGTTCTTCGGCCCGGCGTTCGACGCCATCACGCCGCAGGTGCTCCCGGCCGACGAGCTCGCGCAGGCCAACTCGCTTGACCAACTCGTCCGGCCGATGGCCCTGCGCCTCGCCGGGCCCGCGGCCGGCGGCCTGCTCATCGACGCGGTCGGGGTGGGTGGCGCTTTCGCGTTCGACGCCGCGACGTTCTGCGTGTCCGCGGTCGCCCTGCTGATAATGCGCGCTCCGGCACGCACGCCGGCCGCGGAGGCAACCTCGATGGGAGGGGACATCCGCGCCGGCGTCAGCTACATCCGCGGCCACGTATGGCTGTGGGGCACGTTTGCGAGCGCTGCGATCGCCTACCTGCTGTTCATGGGCCCGGTGGAGGTGCTGGTCCCCTTCATGGTCAAGAACGAGCTGAACGGCAGCGCCTCCGACCTCGGGCTGGTGTTCGCAGCCGGAGGCATCGGCTCTGTCGCGTGCGCGATCTTCCTCGGCCAGCGCGGTCTCCCGCGGCGCGACATCACTTTCATGTACGTCACCTGGACGCTGGCCACCCTCGCGGTGGCCGGCTACGGCCTCTCGAGCACCGTATGGCAACTGATGCTCGCGAGCCTCGCGTTCAACGCGCTCGAGACGGCCGGCACGATCGTCTGGGCCACCGCCAAGCAGCTGCACGTGCCTCCCGAGTTGCTCGGTCGCGTGTCGAGCCTGGACTGGCTCATCTCGATCGGTCTGCTCCCCCTGTCGTTCGCGCTGACAGGCCCAGTCAGCGCCGCGATCGGCGTTCAAGCCACCCTGATCGGCGCCGGCGTCGTCGGCTCCGTCGTCACGTTCGCCGCGCTGCTGTTGCCCGGCATGCGCGAGGTCGAGGGCCTCGGCTACCAGCAGCGGCCGGACCCTCCCAGCGGGCCCAACGACCTGCGCCCCGTGGCGGTAGCGACGGTCAGCGCGCCGCCTGCCTAGGGCGAGCCGAGTCGCACGTGGGCGCCGGTAGAGCCTTGACACGACTGGTGCCAAGGCTCTACCTCAGGCCCGTTGCGTCAGCGCAGCGGCAGTGACAGCGAGCGGGTGTTGCCGGCCCGGTCGCGCGCCGTCAGCCGCAGCGTGAGCTTGCTGCGCCTGGCCGTCCGGCCCGCCCCGTTCAGGCGGATCCGCAGCCTGCCGGTGCCGGCGCGGCCGATGCTGTCGGTCGCCGTGCCGACCCTTTTACCACCGCGCCGCACGGACCCGCGCACGGAGCACGCCTCGTCGCACGAGAAGCGCACGCGCAGCACGCCGCGCTTCAGCGCGCCGGCGTTGGCGAGCAGCGCGGGCGCGGTGTTGTCATTGCCGGGCCCGGGGCCAGGCTGCGGCGTCTGAGCGGTGTCGTCCACCACGACCACGCTGGTCGATGACTGCGGTCCGAGGATCGCGTTCGCGCTCTCGCCGCTCAGCGTGATCGTGAGGTTGCCGGTCGTCGGCACCGTGATGTTCTCCTGGTAGTCGCCGGGCGCGAACGTCAGCATCCCGCCGCCGCCCCCGGAGAGGGAGTACGCCACGGTGGCCGTTCGGTTCGCCGGTCCCGTGCGCGTGACCGGGATCTGCACCTGGCGGCTGGTCTTCCTCACCGCCGTGGCGGACGAGGGGAACTGGAGCACCGAGGCCGGGACCACGGACAGGCTCTCGAGCGGCATGCCGCCGGCGATCGTGCCCACCGGGGTGGCGGCGCCCGTCGACAGGTTGAGCCTGTGCAGCACCGAGCTGCCCGGGCTGCCGGCCGGCTCGAACGAGGCATAGGCCGTGCCCGACGCCTGCGCGATGTCGAGGCCGGCGTTGTCCGTGGTGTCGACGCCGAGCGGGCCGACGTCGATCAGGGTGCCCGTGTTCGGCGACACCGGCGCGCCGCCGACCGAGCCCTGGGTGAACAGCCGGTCGGAGCCCGAGTCGATGTCGTAGAGCGTGGTGCTGGTCGCGCCGTCGAACGAGTTCGTGTAGTCGGCGGCCACGATGCGCGGGTCACCGGGGTTGAGGTTTCCGTCCGTCCCGAGCGAGTTGCCGTTGTTCGGGCTGAAGCGGAAGTTCAGGTTCTCTTCCTCGACGACGCGGATGGCGTCCGGGACGGGGTTGAAGCCGAAGCCGAAGTCGCTGAGGAAGCTGACGCCGAAGGGGCTTACAACCGGGGTGACGTTGACCGGGGTGGCGTTGAACTGCCCCGCGGCCGCAGCCGGGGTGAGCACGTAGAGCGTGCCGCGGGTCGCTTGGGCGTAGAGGGCGCCGCCGCGCGGGCGGTGGTCGAGCCCGATGAGGTTCGTGTCGGGCCCGAGGATGCCCCCGTCGACATTCGGGAAGTTGATCGTCGCCGGAGTGGCCGCGCCCGGGTTGCCCACCGGGAAGGTCACCAGCGTGCTCGGGTTCGCGTTGGTCAGGCCGACTGCAGTCTCCGCGGCGCTCGCCGCGCCCGCCGTCAGTGCGCTGAGCACCCCGGCGACCGCAATCGACGCAGCGGCTCGGGTCGCGCGCTTGCGCGTCATCGTTGCTTCCTTTCGTCATGCCCCCGAGAGGAGGAGCTGGATCCCTTACCGCTGTGGACTGCGCGCCAGCCGCCGCTTCGGTTCACTCCCGTGTGCGGTTGATCGGATCGTCGTCGGGGCTTCGATCGCTGCGGGTCGCGCGTGCCACAATGGGTCGGGTGGCAGACGGTCTGACGAGCACTCAGACCCACCGAGACCGGCGGCCCGCCCCGGAGCTCGCACGCCACGTGGCGTGCGTGTCCGTCCAGCAGGTCTTCCCGGGCTGTGAGCCGTACACGTACCGTCCCGTGCCAAACGGCAGCGCCGAGCTTCTCTGTGCAGTCGGCTCGATACCGCAGGTGATCGGGCCGCAGAGCGCGCCCCTCGAGCACACGCTCGCGCCTGGCACGACGGTCGTTGGTGTGCGGTTCAACCCGGGCGCGGCGCCGTCGGTGCTGGGCGTGCCCGCGTCCGAGATCGTCGACCTGTCGGTGGGCGCGGACGAGCTGTGGGGTCTCTCGGCGGTGGCGCTCGGCGAGGCGGTGGCCGCATCAGCCTCGCCGTGGGAGGCTGCGGCGAAGCTCGAGGCGGCGGTCGCGGCCCGGCTGGCGGACGCCGCGGAGCCCGACCCGATCGCTATGGAGGCCGTCCGGCGGCTGCTGCCGGGGCGCACCCGGGACGTGACGTCCCTTCCCTCGGAGCTGTACATCTCCGAGAGCCAGCTGCGGCGGCGCCTCCAGGAGACGACGGGCTTCGCGCCGAAGGTCCTGCACCGGATGCTGCGCTTCCAGGGGTTCCTCGCCCTCGCGCAGGGATACGAGCACCCCAGCCGCGAGCTGGCGCGTCTCGCCGCCGAGGCCGGCTACGCCGACCAGTCGCACCTGACGCGGGAGTCCGCGCGGCTGGCGGGCCTCTCGCCGCGGACGCTGCTCCGCAACTCGGAGCGGTACTGCGGGCCGACGCACGACCACACGGCCTCGTACGCGCCGCTGCTGCCCCCGCGCACACTGGCGCGCGGATGACGGATCTGTTCAAGATCTCGCCGCGGCCGCTCCGTACCTTCGCGGCATGCTCTCCCACAGCTCGACAGGCATGCCGGTCGTCGACGAGGACAAGCCGCGATGAAGATGCCGCCGATCGTCTCGCCGCAGGAGTGGAAGGCCGCTCGCGAGCAGCTGCTGGTCAAGGAGAAGGAGCACACCCGCGCCCGCGACGCGCTCGCCGCCGAGCGGCGCCGGATGCCGAGGATGCTGGTGGAGAAGGAGTATCGCTTCGAGGGACCGAACGGGCCGGCGAGCCTGCTCGACCTGTTCGAGGGGCGGCGCCAGCTGATCGTCGACCGCTTCTTCTATGAGCCCGGCATCACGACGTTTGCGAGCGAAGGCGACTCCTACCCCGAGCGGGCCTGCGTCGGCTGCTCCTTCGGTGCCGACCAGGTCGCCCACCCCGCGCACCTGAACGCGCGCGACACGACGCTCGCGCGCGCCTCGCGCGCCCCCCAGGCCGAGATCCAGGGCCTGAAGGAGCGCATGGGCTGGCAGCTCATCCCCTGGTACACGATCACCGACGACTTCGACGCCGACTTCGACGTCGACCAGTGGCACGGCACCAACGCCTTCTACCGCGACGACGACCGCATCTACCGCACCTACTTCATCGACAGCCGCGGCGACGAGGTGATGGGCAGCACCTGGAGCTACCTCGAGATAACCGCACTCGGCCGCCAGGAAGTCTGGGAGAACTCACCGCATGGCTACCCCCAGACCCCGCCGTACGGGTGGTGGAACTACCACGACGCCTACGGGGACGCGGCGTGATCGCCCATATCGGGGCGCTGCCGCTGGAGGAGCTGCTGCCCGTCCTGACCGGCGCCGGCAGCGGGCTGCTGGCGGTGCGCGCGTGGATCGATCCATGGCAACTACGACAACCGACCGGGGCTCGCCCGAGCGGAGGAAGCAATGCATTCGCACCTGACCATGATCCTCGCGGACCAGAGGGTCGCGCGATGACCGGGCACAAGACGGGCACCCGCGAGCAGTGGCGGCGCGCGCGCATCGCGCTGCTCGAGCTCGAGAAGGAGCAGACCCGGCGCGGCGACGAGCTCGCCCGGATGCGCCGCGAGCTCCCCTGGGTGCGGATCGACAAGCCGTACGAGTTCGAGACCGACGAGGGCACGAAGACGCTGGCGGAGCTCTTCGACGGGCGCTCGCAACTGATCGTCTACCACTTCATGTTCGGTCCCGACTGGGACGCCGGCTGCGAGGGCTGCTCGCTGGTCGCCGACCACTTCGACGGCGGCATGGTGCATCTCAACCAGCGCGACGTGACGATGGTGTGCGTCTCGCGCGCGCCGCTGGAGAAGATCGACGCCTACAAGCGGCGGATGGGCTGGCGCTTCCAGTGGGTCTCGTCGCTGGGCAGCGAGTTCAACTTCGACTTCGAGGTCTCGTACACAGATGAGCAGCGGGCGAACGGCGCCGAGCACAACTTCCGCTGGGAGGACGATCCCGGGGACGAGGGTCACGGGCTGAGCTCCTTCGCGCTCGACGACGGCGTCGCCTACCACGTGTACTCGACGTACGGTCGCGGGACGGACGTCTTCAACACGTTCTACCAGCTGCTCGACCGCGCGCCGAAGGGCCGCGATGAGGAAGCGCTGCTGCGGGGCGAGGGCGAGTGGTGGTGGCGCCGCCACGACGAGTATGAGGACGGCCGAGGAGGAGACCGTGGCTGAGCGAATGATCCAGGCCAACGAGATCGAGCTGTGTACCGAGCCCTTCGGGGACCCGGCCGACCCGCCGATCCTGCTCGTCATGGGCATCGGCGCTTCGATGCTCTGGTGGGAGGAGGACTTCTGCCGGATGCTTGCGAACGGCGGGCGGTTCGTGGTCCGCTACGACCACCGCGACACAGGCCGATCGGTTTCCTACGAGCCGGGGCGACCCGGTTACCGGGGCGATGATCTGGTGGCCGACGCCGCCGGGGTGCTCGACGGGTACGGCATCCCCGCGGCGCACGTCGTCGGCCTGTCGGCGGGCGGTGCGCTTGCGCAGCTGCTCGCGCTCGACTTCCCCGACCGCGTCCGCTCGCTCACGCTCATCAGCACCTCGCTCGCGGTGCCCACGGATCGCACGCTCCCGTCGCCCACCTCGGAGTTCGGGCGCTTCGTCACGACCGTGGAGGTGGACTGGTCGGATCCCGAGTCGGTGATCGAGTACCTGGTCGAGTACTGGCGGGTGCTCGCCGGGGAGGAGCGCTCGTTCGACGAGGCGGCCTTCCGCGCGCTCGCGCGCCGGGACGTCGGGCGCGCGAGCGACTTCAGGGCCGCGCAGAACCACGACCTGCTGCACGACGAGGATCGATCTCGTGAGCCGCTGTCCTCGCTCTCCTCCCCCACCCTCGTCATCCACGGCACCGCCGATCCGATGTTCCCGATCGGGCACGGCGAGGCCCTCGCCGATGAGATCCCCGACGCCCGGCTGCTGCCGCTCGAGGGCGCCGGCCACGGCGCCTACCGGGCCGACTGGGACGCGATCGTCGCCGCGATCCTGGAGCACACCTGATGCGCCTCGGCCTCTACTTCCCTCCGTTCGACGCCCTCGCCGACCTCGCCCTTGTCGCGCGCCTGTGCGCCGAGGCCGAGGAAGCCGGGTGGGACGCAGCCTTCATCTGGGACCACGTGCGCTGGCGCGAGCCCGTCGTTGACGTCGCCGATCCGCAGATCACGCTCGCCGCGATCGCGAGCGCGACCGAACGCATCGGATCGGGCCCATGATCACGCCGCTCGCTCGGCGCAGGCCGGCCAAGGTCGCGCGCGAGACCGCCACCCTCGACCGGCTGAGCGACGGCCGCCTCACCCTAGGCGTCGGGCTCGGGAGCGACGAGTTCGCCGGCGAGTACTCGATCACGGGCGAGGAGCTCGACGACCGCAAGCGCGCCGGAATTCTCGACGAGGTGCTCGGGATCCTCCAAGCGGCCTGGACCGGGGAGCGGGTCCGCCATCGTGGCGAGCACTACACGATCGACACGATGCGGTTCCTGCCGCGGCCGGTGCAGCGTCCCGGCGTGCCGATCTGGGTCGCCGGCTACTACGGCAAGTCCAGGCCACTTCGCCGCGCGATCCGGTACCAGGGCTACTTCCCCGTCGGCCTCGAGCACCCGGACCAGCTCGCCGAGATCTCCGCGGATCACGCGGCTCGGCCGGGAGACGAGCGATAGCGCGGCGGAGCCCTTCGACATCGCCGTCGAGCTCGACCCCGGCAGCGACCCGGCGCCCTACGCGGCGGCCGGTGCCACCTGGGGCCTGGTCGCGTTCCCGTGGCATCCCGTGTCGGTCGACCAGATCCGTGGTGTGATCCGCGAGGGACCGCCGGAGCAGAGACGTCGTTGCTGACGGGACGCCACGCCGTGCGTCCGACGGCGCACGGCGTACGCTCGCGGGTATGTCAGGAACCGTGAGCCACCCTGAGCCTTCATGCTCGCAGCCGCAGGACATGCGGCCCGATCTGGTGATCCCGGACGTCTGGCCGCGCGACGAGAAGCTGTGGGTCCCGCTGTCGGACGGCGTCTGGTCGCGCCCGCTGCACTTCAACGTCACCGCGGGGCAGTACACGCACCTGATGCGGGTCACACGCGCGGGCATCATCGCCCGCCACCGCCACACCGGACCGGTGTTCGCGCACATCCTCAAGGGCCGCTGGCACTACCTCGAACACGACTGGGTGGCCGAAGAGGGCGGCTTCGTCTTCGAGCCGCCGGGCGAGACGCACACGCTCGTGGTGCCCGAAGGCTGCGAGGAGATGGTGACGCTCTTCCAGGTCAACGGCGCGCTCGTGTACGTGGACCAGCACGGCGGCGCGATGGGCTACGACGACGTGTTCACGCGGCTCGAAGGCACCCGCCGGCACTACGAGTCCGCCGGCGTCGACGCGGAGTATCTGGAGTCGCTCATCCGGTGATCGGGAGCCCTTGGACGCGGCAACGGCGGCGATCGCTGAGCGCGGCGATCATCGTGCGACCGCCGAGCTCGTACTGCACGCCGATCTCGAGCTGACCGCGACCCCACAGATGCGCCGTCGGGGGTGGCTCGCGCACGAGCCACCCCCAAGGGCCCTAGCGGCGTCGTGAGACTCGCCGTGCGGTGCGGCGACCGGTACGTCGTGCGACTCTGCGTGATCCGAACATGTCTGTCTCCAGGTCGATCGTGGTCTGAGCGGGCCGGGGTCAGCGTGCGGTCGCCGCGCCGCTGGTCTCGTGGGCGTGGAGTCGCTCGGCCTCCTCGGCCGTGGCCAGGCCGATGTCGACGAGGTCGAGCGGGCTGATGAAGCCGTCGGCGATGCGGAAGCCGCCCGCGCGCGCGACGGCGTCCCGCAGCGGGACGGCCCAGTGGTGCTCGATCAGGACGAGCGCCGCCGCGGAGTCGTTCGGGATCTCCTCGAGCACGTCCCAGGCGTCCTCGTCGGAGAACACCTCGATACCGTCGGCGCCTGCTTGGGCGCCCGCCTCGGCGCCGGCTTCGAAGCCTGCCTCGCCCTCGATGCCGAGCCCGACGAGCGCGCCGACCTTGCTGCCGAGCTCGATCGCCTCGTCCTGTGACAGGTTGCTGAGGTGCTCGACCTCGAACTCGCCGGCGGCGTCCTTGTAGACGGCCAGCGCGTCGATCACGCGCACCGTGTCGCTCTCACGCAGCCGCTCGAGCTCGGCGATGATCTCGCCGTGGAACTGCGGATGTTCGAAGCCCAGCACGATGAGCTGAACGGGTCCAATCGCCATCTCTTCCCTCTCCCTTCAGTCCGTCGTTGGCGGTCCGTCGGCGCGTGCGCGCCGGCGTGTCCAAGCGTCGCTGAATCGCCACCGTCCCGCATCACCCCGCTTGGGTGATATCTCCGGCGCTGCCGCGCTGGTCTGCTGCGCTCACGGCCGCCCGGACGGGTCGGGGGAACGAAGCCTCTCCCCTGTTCGCCTGCGACGTGATCCTCAGGCCGGCCAGGGGGGCTTGAGCTCGTTCCAGGCCGTGCCCTCAGCGAGCCGGTCGCCGGTGAGCGACTCCGTGAACCGGAGGGACTGAAGGATCGGCGAGGCCTTCTCAGGTACTTGGCCAGGCTGTGGCCTTCGGGGCCGACTTCGATCGAGACGTTGCCGCGCCGGTAGCGCAGCAGGTAGAGGCGCTCCTTGAAGCCGGGCGGTCCAGGACGACGTGATGCAGGCTGGCCGGACCGCGGCCGCCCACGATGAACGGAACGGCGCCCTCGGACGTCTCGCCGAAGGTGCAGCCTTTGCCCTTGGTGCCGGGCGCCTTGGAGATGTCCATCGCCACCCCGTGGAGCCCTCCGAGCGCGACGGGGCGCGGCTTGGTGACGTGCAGGAGTGGGTGGCGGCGTAGCCAGCGGGTGTAGTCGGAGACCGTCTGGCTGACGTCGGGATCGGAATGCTCCTCGCACTTGTACGGGGCGTTCACGTCTCGGTAGATGCCGATGTAGCGGGGGTCGCCGTCGAGTTGGAGCAGGAAGTTGCCGGGGAGGTCTTCGCCGTTCGTCCAGCCGGCGGGCACCGTGTAGGTGATCGCGGGCGAGAAGGTCACTGTGGTGTACGTGCCAGGCTCGAGCGCCCCGAGGCACGCGCCGCCATGCGGGTTCGGGCAGGCCGGTCTGGCGTCGGCGTCGGCCGGTCTGCGCTTTCCGTCGCTGTGCGTGGGCTTGGCCGACGCGGCCTGCTGCCGCATCCGGTTAGGAGGAGCTGCGAGGAGCGCGAGGACGAGCGTGAGAGGTCTCATGCGGGCCAGGCTCAGCGGTGTCGGTATCCGGCCGGGTATCCGTTCGGTATCCCTGCGTTTGACGGGCGTCGCGCATGCGTCGAGAATCGTCACGTGAGTATCGGACTGCTTGGCCCCCTCGACGTTGGTGGCGGAAGGCAGCTCGAGCCGCGGGACCGGATCGCGCTCAGCGTGCTCGCGGTCCGCCACGGGCAGCT
The DNA here is from genome assembly GCA_963806395.1 of uncultured Solirubrobacteraceae bacterium. GTDB lineage: Bacteria > Actinomycetota > Thermoleophilia > Solirubrobacterales > Solirubrobacteraceae > DASSUW01. The sequence goes on from CAWDYI010000009.1 coordinate 26,328, forward strand.
CGTCTCGCCGGACGAGCTCGCGGACGCGCTGTGGGGCGAGTCGCCTCCTGCGACGTGGCAGAAGCAGGTGCAGATCTGCGTCGGCCGGCTGCGGAGGACGCTCGGCGCGTCGGCGATTGAGACGGTGCCGGGTGGATACCGGTTGGCGCTCGACCGCGACGAGCTCGACACGGCTCGCTTCGAGCGGCTCGCTGAGCGCGGCCGTGCGCTTGCGGCGAGCGGCGAGCCGATCCGGGCCGCGACCGCCTATGCGCGGGCGTTGGCGCTGTGGCGCGGGCCACCCGCTGGAGGAGCTTGGCGCCTGGCCGCCCGGGCGCAGCGAGGCGGCGCGGCTGGAGGAGCTCGCGTCGCACGATCGAGGAGGATCTGCTCGACGCGCGCTTCGCGGCCGGCGAGCACCGGCAGGTGGCGGTCGAGGCCGAGGCGCTCGTCGCCGAGGAACCGTGGCGGGAGCGCCGCTGGGCGATCCTGGCGCTCGCGCGCTACCGCTGCGGGCGTCAGGCCGACGCGCTGGAGTCGATCCGGATCGCTCGCCGCACGCTGGCGGAGCAGCTCGGTCTCGATCCGAGCGCGGAGCTCGCCGCGCTCGAGTTGTCGATTCTGCGCCAGGACCCGGCGCTGGCTGCGCCGCCGGAGCCGGCGAGTGTCGACGAGGCGTGCCCGTACAAGGGCCTGGTGCCGTACGTCGAGGGCGACGCGGAGGGCTTCTTCGGCCGCGACGCCGACGTCGCCGCCTGCCTCGAACGGCTGCGGACGCGCTCGCTGGTCGTCCTTGCCGGACCGTCCGGATGCGGGAAGTCGTCGCTGCTGCGGGCGGGGATCTCGCCCGCGTTGCAGCAGCGCGGTCGCGTCCCTGTGCTGATGACGCCGGCTCCCGATCCAGCGGCCGCCTGGACGGCTGCCGTCTCCTCGGTCGACCCGACGTCACCGGTACTGATCGACCAGTTCGAGGAGCTGTTCGCGCTGGGCAGTGCGCCTGAGGTCGTGCGGTCGTTTCTGGCCGATGTCGTCGAGCGGGCCCGGAGCGGGCCGGTGGTGATCGCGGTGCGGAGCGACCACCTCGGGAGCCTGGCGGTCGATGCGGAGCTCAGCCGCCTGGCCGAGCGAGGGCTGCATCTCGTCAACCCGCTCGCCGGGGACGCACTTCGGGAGGCGATCGAGCAGCCGGCGCTGCGCGCGGGCTTGCATCTTGAGTCGGGCCTCGTCGACGTGCTCCTGCGGGACAGCGAGGGCGAGCCGGGTGCTCTGCCGCTGCTCTCGCACGCGCTCGTCGAGACGTGGAAGCGGCGTGAGGGGAACGTGCTCACGGTCGACGGCTACCGGGAGACCGGGGGCATCCGCGGGGCGGTGGCGCGATCGGCCGACCGGCTGTACGACAATCTCGATCGCGAGCAGCGCGTGATGGTGCGCTCGGTCCTGCTCCGTCTGGTCGCGCCGTCGCTCGATGGCGATCCGGTGCGCTGCCGCGTGCCCAGTCGTGTCCTGCTGGGCGACCCAGGCCGTGAGCGGGTCGTCGCGCTGCTCGTTCGCTCGCGGCTGGTCACCGCCGAGGAGGAGACGTTCGAGTTGGCGCACGAGGCGCTCGCGCGCGCGTGGCCGCGCCTGCAGGCGTGGCTCGACGAGGACACGGCCGGGCAGCGCATCATGCGCCATCTCGGGGCGGCCGCCGACGGGTGGGACTCGCTCGGCAGGCCGCCGAGCGAGCTGTACCGCGGCGCCCGGCTCGATGCGGCGATCGAGTGGCGGGAGGCCGCGCAGCCGGACCTCACGGCGCCCGAGCGCGCGTTCCTCGACGCCTCTGTGGAGGAGGCGGCGTCGGAATCGCGGACGCTGGCGGATCGCTCCCGGCGCGACGCGCGCCAGAACCGTCGCCTACGCGCGCTCCTTGCCGCCGCCGTCGTCCTGCTCGCCGTCGCGGCCACCGCCGGGATCGTCGCGTTCGACGGCCGGCAGGACGCTCGCACGGCGCAGGCGAGCGCGCTGCACGAGGCGCTCGTGAACCGGTCGCTCGCGCTGCGTGGCACCAACCGCAGCGTCGCCGCCCTGCTGGCCGTCGAGGCGCACAGGCGGCGACCCGACGCCGGCGCGTGGTCGGCGCTCCTCGGTACGTTCACGTTCGATCCGACCTTCCTCGGCCACCGCTACCTCCCGGCCGACCACCTCACCGGAACGGTCGTCCCAGGCACGACCACGGCCGTCGTCGCGCTCGACGGCCAGGGGTTGCAGGCACCTGGACCTGACGAGCGGCGCGCTCGACGACCGCTTTCCGCCGGCCGCCGAAAACGCCGAGCCGTACTCGGTGCTGCGGGTCAGCGCTGACAGCCGCCTCGTCGCCCAGCTCGTCTCGACCACGAACCCCGACGGATGCACGGACCTGGCGCGGCTGCGCGCGACCGACAACCGTGGGTGCTCGGCGTTCTCCGTCTACGAGATCGCCACGGGGCGCCGCGCGCTCGGGCCTGTCGTGCCTCCGTTTGGCGCGGGCGACATCGCGATCAACGCCAACGGATCGCTCGTGGCCGTCGCCGGCGGCTACGACGGCGACGTCGCCGTCTATCGCACCGCCGACGGGCGACGCATCGGCGGCCTCCCCGGGCTCGACCGGCCGAAGCGCTTCGATCGTGACGGCTTGCTGCGAGACACGGCGGCGGTCGACTTCGGGCCCGACGGGCACCTCTACCTCGGCTCGCTCGCCGGCGCGGTTCGCGAGCTCGACCCGGTAACCCTCGAGGTCCTGCGGACGTTCGCCGCGCCGCCGCTCTCGTCCCACAATCACGTCGCCGTCACGCCCGACCACCTGCTCGTCGCGGGCGGAGCGAACGCGCTCGTGGCGGTCGACCTGCGCAACGGCTCCAAGCGTTGGACGGTCGACCTCAGGGGGATCCATCCCGATCCGTGCCCGTGGCTGACCGTCGCCCCAGCCTCCGAACGCCTCTACTGCGGCAACAACTTCGGCGTGATCGAGGAGCGCTACCTCGAAACCGGCGCACGAACGGGCGTCGATCGCAGCCCGCAACTCGGGCAGGTGGGCGATCTCTCCGTGACGGCCGATGGACGCGAGCTCGTCGCGTTCGGCGTGGAGGCGCCCGCCGTCTCCCGCTGGCGGCTCGACGGGAGCGGGCCGGTCACGGACCTCGTGGCCGAGGGGCACCTGGCAGCCGACGGATACGACGCGTCCGGGCGGTCGCTGCTCGTCGCGCGCCGCGCTCCGACGGCCACGACCGACGCCGACCTGTCGGAGTACGCGCTCTGGGACCCGGTCGCCGACGGCGCGCTGGGACGGTTCCCGAACGCGTCGGGCATGGGCTGGATCGGGCCGGACTCGCTGATCGGCTGGTCGGCCGCGACCAAGCACCTCGAGTATTTCGACGCCGCGTCGCTCCGCGTGGCGCGCGGCGCCCGCCTGCCCGAGTCGACCGTCCTGCCCTCGGCGGGCGGCACCCGCTTCTACGCCCTGTTGGGCGACGGAACGGTCTGGACGCTCGATGCGGCGACGCGCCGGCGCATCGAGCCCACGATCCGCGTCGAAGGCGAGCCCGGATCGGTCTCCGCGACCCGCGGCGGCGAACGGGTCGTCGTGACGGCGTTCGGGCCCTCCGGACCGGTCACCACCGTCCACGACGGCGCCACCGGCCAGCGGCTCGCCGGGCCGCTGCGCGGCCCGTTTCCCACCTCCGTCAGCCTCGACGGCGTGCTGGTCGGCACGTCCGCCGGCGAGATCACGGAGTACGACCTCGACACCCTGCGACCGATCGCGTCGTTCCCGGGGGCGAGGGGTCTGGTGAACACACTCCAGTTCAGCGCGGACTCCTCCACGCTCCTCGCGACGTCGCTCGACCAGACGGTCTCGGTCTTCGACGTCGCCACGCGCACGCGGATCGGCGACCCGATCACCGCGGCCGCGCCGTTCGTCTACCCGGGATTCCTCCGCCCCGACGGCAACGCCGCCGCCGTGACCGTCCGCGACGGCGTCGCGGTCTGGGACATCGACCCGGAGCACCTGGCCGACGCGGCCTGCGGGCTCGCAGACCGCAACCTCACTCGCACCGAGTGGCAGACGTACATCGGAGACCTCGGCGCCTACCGCAAGACGTGCCCCTCCCGATAGTGCAAGCTCGGCCGGCTGTTATCCGCATACCTGTGCGGATATACTTGCGTTCTCATGCCGGACGCCCATGTCCATGCGGGCCTTCGGTCCACCGGGCGGCTCGACGAGCGGGACGCGCTGGCGATCGCGGAGCTCATGAAGGTGCTGTCGGCTCCATCGCGGTTGCGGCTGCTGTACGCGCTGCGCGACGGCGAAGCGGGCGTAGGAGATCTGGCCGAGCTGGCCGGGCTGACCCCGTCAGCCGCCTCGCAGCAGCTGCGGATCCTGCGCCACCGGCGGTTGGTCGCGACGCGTCGCGAGGGCCGCTCGATCCTCTATCGCCTGCATGACGGGCACGTCGGCGTCCTGCTCGACGAGGTGCGCAACCACCTCGACCACGCCGCGCGGGAGTGGACGGCCGCTCCGGCCCGTGCACGGACTCCGCGGTGAGCCACGGGCACGCGCACACGCACGGCGGCCACGGGCACACGCACGGCCTCGTCGACGCCTCGATCAAGCGCTCCCGCGGCGGCCTGATCGCCGTCGGCTGGTCGCTGCTCGTGCTCGGGCTCACGGCGCTCGCCCAGACGGCGGTGTTCGTCGCCTCCGGCAGCGTGGCGCTGCTCGCTGATCTGATCCACAACTTCGGCGACGCCGCGACGGCGCTCCCGCTGGCGATCGCCTTCACGCTCCGCAGCGCCCGCGCCGAGCGGTGGGCCGGCCTCGCGGTCGTCTTCGCGATCTTCGTGAGCGCCTGCGTTGCCGGCTACGAGTCGATCCTGCGGCTGATCGACCCGCGCGAGCCCGACCACCTTGCAGCGCTCGCCGCCGCCGGCGCGCTCGGCTTCGCCGGCAACTGGCTGGCCGCCGGCATCCGCACCCGAGCCGGCCGGCGACTCGACAGCGCCGCGCTGGTCGCCGACGGCGCGCACGCGCGCGCGGACGCCTATGTGAGCCTCGCTGTGGTGGCGAGCGCGGCCGTCGTCGCGCTCGGGTTCGGCATCGCGGATCCGCTGATCGGGCTCGGGATCACGGTCGTGATCCTGCGCATCACCCGGCAGTCGTGGCAGACCGTGCGCGACGGGTGACAGGGAGGGGAAGGGCTCGGCGCAGGGAACAGTGGGAAGGTGGTCCCGGGCGCGCGCACAGGAGCGCGCTGCCAGTACGGAAATCCCCTTATCGAGGAGGCAGCGTGATGGCGGCAGAACGTGGAGCGGGCGGTAACACCGGAGGGATTGGCCTCGGCGGCATCCTCGTCATCGTCGGCATCGTCCTGATGATCGTGTGGAGCTTCCTGATCGGGCTCATCATCACGCTGGTCGGCCTGATCGCCTTCGGCGGCTTCGCGAAGGGCAAGTGGTACTGAGCGCCGCACGACCCGCCGGCGCGTCGCCGCGGTCACCGTTCACTTCGAAGCCCGCAAGAGCTCTCCGGGCAGGAGCGCGTAAATGGGGCCATAGTCACCCTCTGTCTGGACGAGCCAGGAGTCGCTGTCCGCGCTTCGGCGCTCGATGAGCACCAGGTTCTTGTCCGCGAACACTGACGCGGGCCCGTCCTCCATGGACTCGCGCTCCTCGTCCCACCGCTTGGCGGCGGCTTCATCCTTGAATTCGTAGAAGGTGAGTTTGCTCGTCGCAGTCGCGTTGACGCGTGCGGAACCGCCGGGTGTGAGCACCCCGGGTTTCTCGTCCACGCCCTGCTCGCCCAGGGCCGCGGCGTTGTCAAGCACAGGCGTCACGACCTCGGTCGCCGGCTGATCGAATCGGATCGTCATCGCCCCCGTGGCTCCCGTGTACGACGCTTTGATCGAGGAGATGCCCTTGGCAACGCGGTTGTCGAAGATCATGTAGGCGGCGGCGATACCGTTGTCGGTGCCCAGAAGCGCCTTCATGTCGTCCGTCCCGCCCGTGAATTCGGCCTCACTCTCGGCTTCAGGGAGGCAGAGCCAAATCACATCATTCGTGTCGTGGTTCCAGATGGGACCACGCACGAGCTCTGTCGGCGCCACCGGCATCTGTGACTGACGCTTGCGGGCAAGGCCGAATTGGATCCATAGGACGATGTTGTTATGGAGTGGCGTCACCCCAGGTTTCTTGCTCTTGCCGTAGTTCGAGTTCGCCTGGATCCGGCCGTTCGGGAAGAAGTAATTCATGTGGTAGACCTCCGAATCTCCCTTGTGAGTACTTCTCACCTCCAGGTAGCCCTCGGGGTTGTCGACGTACGCGGTGTCGTAGTTCTGGTCATAAAGGCGCGTCTGGTCGGGCGCCGGAGACGCAGCCGTGACCGGCGTGCCCTCATTCAGCTGCGCTTGCAGACCTAGCCTCTCCCAGAAGCCGTTGCCTCGCTTCCAGTAGCTCTGGTACAACGCGTTGGCCCGGTCCCAGCGGCCCTTCTCGGCCGACTGCGCCGGGGGCTCCGCGCGCTTGCGCGCGAGCATGAACCGGGCAACCGCGGCGTTCCCCGCTGAGCGCTGCAAAGCGAGGAGCTGCTCCGGCGATGTGAGCGGCACGCGCCGCCGAACTGCGGGCTCCTCCTGCCGCCCCCGCACATCGGCAGACCGGTGGCGCCGCTCCACGCCGACGAGCGTATCCCAGCGCATCGCGTGGCTGCGCGCCAATCACCCGGATCGGACGATGCCGCTCGGTATGGCCGCTCATAGGGTCGCCCGATGGGAGACCGCAGGCGGTCCCGGCCGGACACGTCTGATGACCGCCGGCGTGATCATCCTCGCCGTCCCCTGCAACCGCCAACTGGCTCGGACGTGATCTGACGCTGCTCGACTCTCTTCCCGTAATTGCTTCCAACCTCGAGGCGGCACGCAGCCAGATGGCGTTCACGCTGGGGTTCCACATCATCCTGGCGTCGTTTGGGGTGGGGTTTCCGGCGATCATGCTGATCGCCAACTACCGGGGCCTGCGCAAGGGGGACGAGGACGCGCTGCTGCTCGCCCGGCGGTGGTCGAAGGTCGTGGCGGTGACGTTCGCGGTCGGGGCCGTGACCGGCACCGTGCTGTCGTTCGAGTTCGGTCTCCTCTGGCCCGCGTTCACCGGTCGCTTCGGCGAGGTCTTCGGCGTGCTGTTCGCGATCGAGGGGATCTGCTTCTTCCTCGAGGCGATCTTCGTCGCCATCTACATCTTCGGCTGGAACCGGCTCGCTCCGTGGCCGCATTTCTGGTCCGGCGTGCCGATCGTGATCACCGGACTCGGCGGCGCCTTCTCGGTCGTCGCCGTCAACTCGTGGATGAACCAACCGCAGGGCTTCTCGCCCCTGACCGGCGACGTCACCAAGGTCGAGCCGCTGAAGGTCATCTTCAACCCGGCCGTGCCGTACGAGGTCCCGCACATGATCCTCGCCGCCTACCTCGTCACCGGGTTCGGGGTCGCGTCGGTGTACGCCGTCGGGATGCTGCGCGGGCGCCGCGATCGCTATCACCGCCTCGGACTGTTGATCCCGTTGACGGTGGCGTGCGCCCTCGCGCCGATCCAGTTCGCGGTCGGCGACACGGCGGCGCGATCGATCGCCAAGGACCAGCCGATCAAGTTCGCCGCCATGGAGTGCGTGCAGACGACTGCGACGCACGTGACGGAGTACATCTACGGCCGCTGCACCGCGGACGGGGTGAAGGGCGGAATCGGGATCCCGGGGTTCGACTCGTTCCTCGTCGGTTGGAGCACGGACACAGAGGTGATCGGGCTCGACACGGTGCCGCCCGAGGACCGGCCGCCCGCCAACACGATGCTGCACTGGGCGTTCGACACGATGGTCGGGATCGGCACCATGCTCATCGGCCTGGGCCTGTGGCTCGGTATCGCGTGGTGGCGCAAGCGAGACATCCCACAGACGAAGTGGTTCCTGCGCGCCGTCGCGGTGTCGGGCGTCGCGACGGTGGTGGCGATGGAGTGCGGCTGGATCGTCACCGAGGTCGGCCGCCAGCCGTGGATCGTCTACGAGGTGATGCGCACCGAGGACGCCGTCACCAAGGCGGATGGCATCTGGGTCACCTTCGGGCTCATCGTCGGGCTCTACGCGATCCTGGGGGTCGCGCTCGTGGTGACGCTGCGCGCGATGGCGCGCCGCTGGCGCGCCGCGGACGAGGAGGACTCCGAGGTTCCCTACGGTCCTTCCCCAGGCCTCCCCCCCGCCCTCGCCTCCGAGGATGCGCAATGAGCACCGCGGACGCCGTCGCCGTGGTGTTGTGGGTCGGGGCGACGATGTACGCAGTGTTCGGCGGCGCCGACTTCGGCGCCGGCTTCTGGAGCCTCGTCGGGGGCAGGGGCGAGCGAGGCCGGCGGGCGCGCGAGCTGATCGACTGGGCGATCGGCCCGGTCTGGGAGGCCAACCACGTCTGGCTGATCTTCGTCATCGTCGTGCTCTGGACCGGCTTCTCGTCCGCGTTCGCGGCGATCTTCTCGACGCTGTTCATCCCGCTCAGCCTGGCCGCCTTGGGCATCGTCCTGCGCGGCTCCGGGTTCGCGTTCCACAAGACGGCGCGGCGCACGGCGGGCCGCGATTTCGCCGAGCGCCTGTTCGGCCTCTCGTCGCTGCTCACGCCGTTCTTCATGGGCACCGTCGTCGGCGCGATCGCGTCGGAGCGCGTGCCGCCCGGCAACGCCGCCGGCGATCCGGTCACGAGCTGGCTCAACCCGGTCTCGCTCGTGATCGGCGCGCTCTTCGTGGCCACGTCCGCGTACGTCTCGGCCGTGTTCCTCGTCAGTGACGCGCGGCGCGCCGGAGTCCCCGACCTCGTGCACTACTTCACCGTCCGCGCGCGCGGCGCGGCGCTGGTCGCGGGGGCGTTCTCGGTCGCCGGCATCGCCGTCCTCAACGCCGACGCGCCCCACCTCTACGACCGTCTCACGAGCAACGCGCTACCGCTCGTGATCATCTCGGGACTCTGCGGGCTCGCCGTCCTCGAACTGCTCCGCCGTGGCACGGCCCGCGGCGTGCGCCCCCTGGCGGTGGCGGCGCTCGTGGCCGTGATCTGGGGCTGGGGCGTCGCCCAGTACCCCTACCTGCTGCCCGACACGCTGACCATCGCGCAGGGCGCCGCACCGAGCGCGACGCTCACAAGCGTGCTGATCGTCTTCGGCGTGGCCGTGGTTCTCGTGCTGCCGGCGCTGGGCCTTCTCTTCACGCTCGCGCAACGCGACCTGATCCAGGAGAGCGAAGGTCCGCAGCCCTCCCGGAACGTTTCATAGGGACTTCACCTCGATCGGACGATGACGCGGGAGCGCAGGTAGTCGAACATCCGCGCATGAGCCTCCCCTGGCCCGTCCGCAGCGTGATCGCGGGCGCGGCCGGCACCACGACGATGACGCTCGCCTACGCCGCGGAGCGCCGGCTGCGCAAGAGCAAGCACGGGCCGCTGGACTACGACGACTCGCTCGTGCCCGGCCAGATCGTCGCGTCGGTCATGCACCTGCCCCACGTCACCGACCGCGAGGACCACGAGCTCGGCCTGGCGCTGCGCTGGGGCTACGGCTCGGCGTTCGGCCTCATGCACGGCCTCCTGCATCGCCGGATGCACGAGCCGTGGGCGGCCGCCGTGTTCGGCGGGATGCTGATGAGCGCGACCCTGACGCTGTTCCCGCTGCTCGGCCGCACGCCGCCGCCATGGCGCTGGCCGCCCGACATGATCGCCACCAGCCTCGGCACGCACGCCGCGTACGTCACCGCCGTCGCCGTCGTCGACGACGCCGTCCGGCGCAGCCGCTAGCCCGCCTCGGCGCGACCCTCGCGGATGACCGACGCGGAACCTGAACGGCAACACGGCCTCAGCCGAGAGTCGCCCGGTCAGGGTCCAGTCCTCGAAGGCGCACTGGTGCGGATCGAGCCGATCAGCCGCCAACGCGCCCTCGCTCTGCTGGCCGGCCACCACGAGCCGGAGCTCGCATGGGAGGAGGGCTTCCCCCCGCCGCCCCTGCTCGCCAGCCTGCAGCGGGCGATCGACGACCCGGACGGGCCGGTCCGGTTCGGCCCGTTCTACGCCTACGTAATCGTCCGCCGGGCCGATGGGCTCGCCGTCGGCGACGCCGGCTTCTTCGGCCCGCCCGACGCCGGCGGCGAGGTCGAGATCGGATACGCGCTCGCGCCTCGCGCCCGCGGCGCCGGCCTTGCGAGCGAGGCGGTCGCGCTGCTCGCCGACTGGGCACTCGCCCAGCCCGGCGTACGCGCGCTCACCGCGCGCGTCGAAGCCGACAACGCCCCCTCGGTGCGCCTACTGCAACGGCTCGGGTTCGTCGCCGACGGCCGCTCGGAGCCATACCTGCGGTACGTGCTGCGACAAGCGCCGCAGCGTCCACCGGCCTCGTCCAGCATGCCCGGGAGCGGCTAGATGCCGAGCGTGCATAGGCCCGCCGCGGTCGGTGCTACCTTCGATCGTCGAAGGGCACCTCGTCGGGGTCTGGCGCCCACGCGAGCCAGGCAGCGTTCATCTGACTTTCGTCTCGCTTACAGAGCGACTCGGAGGAACGTCGCCGTGCCACCCACCCATGCACCTCATGCCCGCGCGACCGGCCGGCAACGCCACGCCGCCGCGGTCGCTGCCGGCAGTGCGGCATCGCGCCTTCGCTGCGCGACCCACGACCTCGGGCTCGGCATCGTCCAAGTGATACTTGCCGGAAGTCTCGACCTCGCCACCGCGCGACGGGCCGACCGGGCGCTGCGCGCCACCCAAGCCGACGCTCCGCTGGTCGTCCTCGACCTGCGGCGCGTGAAGGTCGTCGGATGCACCGCCGCGCGCCTGGCGCTGATGGCCGACGCCCGCGCGCGCCGTGCCGGCGGCCGGCTCGTCATCCTCGCGACAGGCGCGCCCGCACCCCGCCTGTTCGCGCTCGCGCGCTTGCACCGCCGGCTCGAGATCGTCGAGCGGTTCCCCGGCGCGCACTCCGAAGGAGCCCTCGCATGAGCGACAGCCCCGCGCGAAGGCGTTAAGCAGAGGAATCCCGCTGCTCGCGACGTACAGGCGGGCATGACGGTCTCCGTACCAGAGCAGTCGCCGCAGCAGAGAAGGACCGCTCGTATCGCCGGGTGGCTCATGGCCTCGACGTTTGTCACGGCCATCCTCGCCGCGATCGTTCTCTACGAGCCGGTGCTCAACGACACCGACTACATCCTCGGCGCCGGCGACGACACCCGCGTCACGCTGGGCGCCCTCCTCGAAGTCTTCCTGATGATCGGCAACGTCGGCACGGCGGTCGTGATGTTCCCGATCCTCAGGCGATACAGCGAGACCCTCTCGCTCAGCTACGTCGCCTCGCGCACGATCGAGGCGACGATCATCGGGATCGGCGCGATCAGCCTGCTCTCGGTCGTCACCCTGCGCGACGACCTGGCCGCGTCGATCGGCGCGAGCGGAACCTCGCTCGACATCGCGGGGCAGACCCTGGTCGCGATCCACGACTGGACGTTCCTGTTCGGTCCGGGATTCTGCGTCGGCGTCAACGGCATCCTGCTCGGCTGGCTGATGTACCGCACCGGATTGATGCCGCCAGGGCTCGCGATGCTGGGCGTCATCGGCGGTCCGCTGATCTTCGTGTCGTCGATCGCGGTCCTCTTCGGCGCCTACGAGCAGGACGGCCTGCACGCCCTCTTCTCCCTGCCCGAGGGCGCCTTCGAGGCGGCGTTCGCGATCTACCTGATCGTCAAGGGCTTCAGGCCCTCGCCGATCCTCGACGACGCTCGGTTTGGCGGCGGGGACGGCGGCTCCCTGCGCCCTGCGGCTGCGCCGTAGACGTTCCGACGCTGCTCGTCTGGGATCATGGGCGCCCGTGGCGCGTGACTGGCTGCTGATCACCGTCTCCACCCCGGGCGGGGGCTCCTCGACGCTGCGCGTCTATGCCTGGCGCAATCTGCGTAGCCTCGGTGCTCACTACCTGCAGCAGTCCGTGTGCCTGCTGCCCGCGACGCCGAAGACGACGCGCGCCGTGACGCGGCTCGTGACGCGGCTGCGCGGCGAGGGTGGTAACGGCGAGATGCTTCGCATCAGCCTGACGGACGCCAGGCAGGAGGCGGCGGTCATCGATGCCATGCAGCGCGAGCGGACGGATGAGTATCGCGAGGTGGTCGGGAGCACGCACCTGTTCCACGAGGAGCTCGAGTTCGAGCGCCGCCGCGGCCGGGCCATGTACACCGAGCTCGAGGAATCCGACGCCGACCTCCTCCGCCATCAGAAATGGCTCGCCGCGATCCGCGCGCGCGACTACTTCGACGCGCCCGGAGGCGAGGACGCCGTCGCGGCCGTCGCATCATGCGAGGAGGCGCTCGCCCGATTCGAGAGCGACGCGCTGGCCGCTGAGCTCGACAGGCAGGCGTCGGACACCGGGTCTGGCCTACGCGCGCTCGACGATGCCGACCGCGCGCTGGCCGCGGAGCTCGACAGACAGGCGGCGGACGCCGGGCCCGGCCTACGCGCCGTCGACGACACCGACCGCTGAAACAGATGACAGGAGGCAAGGCCGATGGCATGCGGCGTGCTCGGTGTTGGCGCGATCGGCGCGGCGATAGTGACGGGGTTGTGCGAGAACGTCGATGAGCCGCCGGCGGTGCTGCTCTCGCCGCGCAACGCCGGGGTCGCGGCCGGCCTCGCCGCACGATTCGCCACCGTCGATGTCGCGGCGGACAACCAGGCGGTCGTCGACGGTGCGCCGGTCGTGATCGTCTGCGTACGTCCACAGGTCGCGCAAACCGTGCTGGCCGAGGTCCGCTTCCCCGCCGACCGGGTCGTCATCAGCGCGGTGGCGGGCGTGCCGGTGACGATGCTCCAGCGACTGGTGGCGCCGGCCACGGATGTCGCGCGCGTGATCCCGCTCCCGTCGGTCGCGCGACGCGACGGCATCACCCCGATCCATCCGCCCAATGCCGCGGCCGCGGCGCTGTTCGGTCGTCTGGGCGAGACGGTCGAGCTTGCCGACGTCAAGGCATTCGATGCGTTGTCTGCCTCGACGGCGACGATCGCCGCACACTTCGCCTATCTGAACACCATCGCCGCGTGGCTCGAATCGCAGGAGATCCCCGCGCCCGCCGCGACACGCTACGTCGCCTCGATGTTCGCGGGGCTCGCCGAGGCGACGCGGCGCGGGGAGCGCTTCGAGCAACTGGCGCGCGAACACGCCACCTCAGGCGGGATCAACGAGCAGTTCCTGAACGGGCTCGAGCAGGCCGGGACCTTCGAGCACGTCAGCCTCGGCCTCCAACGCGTCCTCGAGCGACTGAACGACGCGACATAGTGAACCTGCCGGCCCGCTCGCGAGCCACCATGGTGCACTCGAGCGCCAGCACCGCGACGAACAGTCCCGCGATGCCGGCCACGAACACGTAGGCCAGCGCGTTCCCGGTGTCGACGTCCTCCCACGCCCGCGCCGTACCCACCAGGATCAACGCGAGCCCGATCAGCTGACTCTCCAGCGTGATCCGGATCGCGCTCCAGCGCCCGTCGAGGCCCATCATGAGCGCCGTCACGCCCGGCAGCGCGAACCACCCGCCGAGGGTCTGCGCCGTCAGCGGCGTCAGCGTCCACGGCCACAGCTCGATCATCGTCGCGGGCGAGACCAGCAGCACCAACGCGACCGCCGACTGCAACGCGCCGGCGATCAGCAGCGCTGGGCGCACGAACCGGGGCAGCGGCGGCTCGCCCGGCTCCGGTGTCCCCGGGTCGGTCGCGCGGTTGCGCCACCAGGCCAGCGGGACGAGCACGGGCGTGGTCACGTACAGCCCGACCCAGATCCAGAACGCGACATGCTGCGTGTCGAATCGGTCGAGGTGGTTGAACGTCCCGATGGCCATGAACAGCGTGAACGCGGTCACCGGCAGAAAGCCGACCTGGATGCGATGCCAGCGCGTCTCGCGCGCCACGCGCACGAAGAAGTACGCGCCGGCGATGTAGCCGGCGCCCATGATCAGCGGCGTGATCGTCGGCTGCACGTTCCAGGCGAACCAGTGCCGGGTGTCGTCCGGGAACACGTACAGCAAGCCGAACGCGACAAGCAGGAACGGCACGATCGCCGCCCCGAGCGCTCGCGTCTGCGGGAACACGCGATCGTCGCGCATGCGCCACTCTCCCACCGCTCCAGAACGACGGTCAACTGCGATCCTCCGAGCGCCGGCGCGCGGCTGCGCGGATCCAACGGGACTGATGGTGCTGTCGGCCATGTCTCTCCTCGGCGTGGCGGTTGAAGCTCACGCTGCAGTCACGGATCGAGCCCGCGTGTTACACGCCGAGCTCGTCTGAGCTCCGTGAGCAGCGCCTCGAGCCCCGGCCCCTCCTCCCACCCGCGCGCCGCGCCCACGAGCGCGATCGTCGCCCGCACCTGCTCGAGGTACGCCTCGCAGCCGGCGCAGCCGGCGAGGTGTGCCTCGAAGCGGGCGAGCTCGGCCTCGGGCAGGGCGCCCTCGAGATAGTCGGTGGCGAGCTCCACGAGCTCCCGGCAAGACAGATCCGCCATGTGGCTCGGTCTGCCCGCGGCGGCGTGCGTTACAGGCCGCGCGTGCGGCCGCGGAATGCAGTCATCAGCGTCGCGCGCATCTCGTCCGGCACGTCCGCCTCGTCTATGCGGCCGACGGTGGCGATCGTGATGCGCATCTGCTCGACGTACCACTTGCAGCCGTCGCAGAGATCGAGGTGCGCCTCGAAGATCGCGACGTCCTCGGGCGACATCCTGCTCTCGAGGTAGTCGGTGACGACCTCGACGACCTCCTGGCAGGTGATGAGGGTTCCGTCAGCCATCGAGGTGCCTCTCGAGCGCGGAGCGTACGCGCGAGCGCGCGCGGTGCAGCAGGACGCGCTGGTTGGCCTCCGAGACGTCGAGCGTTGCGCACACCTCCTCGGATGAGTATCCCTCGACGTCGCGCATGCGGATCACGGTCTGCTGCGCGAGTGGCAGCTCCGAGATCGCGCGCATGGCCACGCGCAGGGTCTCGCGGTCCTGGAGGATGCTGTCGGCGGCCGCGTTCCAGTTGGCCGGGAATGAGCGCCAGCCGCCGGTGTACTGGTCCTCGGGGCCGCGGAAGCGGTCGGGCGCGACGGCCGGCGCGTCGTCGGCGGGGGCGAGCGCGGCGAAGGGCACGGTGCGCGCCTCGCGCGCGCCGCGCGTCTTGGCCTGGTTGACGAGGATCGAGAGGATCCACGTCTTGAGCGACGAGCGGCCCTCGAAGCGGTCGAGCCCGTTGATGACGCCGAGCCAGGTCTCCTGCACGACGTCCTCGGCGACGGCGCGGTCCTTCACGTAGGTTCGCGCGACCGTGAGCATCGTTCCGTAGAGGCGGGCGACGAGCGCCTCGAAGGCCTGCTCGTCGCCGGCCCGCAGCCGCGCGAGGAGCTCGGATTCTGCGGTCGCGGCCGGCGTCACGTGGTGCCGAACCTACCGGCGCGGGCACGCGCAGGTCCAGCCGACTGCAGCAGCGCGAGCGCGGCGGCGGGGAGCAGCAGCACGGAGAGCAGCCCGGCACCGACCAGCGCGGCGGCCTCGCCGGGGCCGATCAGCCCGAGCTCCTGCCCGATCGCGGTCGTCGCCACCAGGAACGGCAGCGAGGTGGACTGGAGCAGCCCGGCCACGAGCGTCTCACGGCGGTCGAGGCCGTAGACCAGTGCCGGCAGGCCGCGCACGACCAGCAGCGCGAGCAGGAACAGCGGCACCATCGCGAGGCTGCCGCCGAGCGCGCCGAGGTCGAAGCGCACCCCGCTCGCGACGAAGAACACGGGGATGAAGACGCCGAAGCCGATCACCTCCAGCTTTCGCCTGAACTCCGGATGCGTCATCTCGCGGTCGGGGTCTGCGAGCGAGAGGATCGCACCGGCCGCGAACGTGCCGAGGATGACCTCGAGGCCGAGCTGCTGGGCCGCCGCCGCGAACCCGACGAGCAGGACGATCGCGCCGCGCACGCGGATCTGGGCGGTCGTGTCCTGCAGCCGGAGCAGGTCGGCGCGGATGCGCATCGAGCGCTGGGCGCCGCGCACGACGGCAAAGACGGCGAGCGCAAGCCCGAGCAGGGCGCCGAGCAGCACGAGCGTGGCGCCCGGTCCGCCCTCGCCGGCGAAGAACAGCGACAGCAGGATGATCGCGGCGAAGTCGGCGATCGAGGCGCCGGCGATCACGAGCTGGCCAAGCGAGGATTCGATCCGGCCGGTGTCCTTGAGCACCGGGATCAGCACGCCGAGCGAGGTCGAGCCGAGCGCGATGGCGATCAGCAGCGGCGTCTCGACCTGGCCGGCCGCGCCGAGCACCAGCGAGACTGCGACGGCGATCGCGAGCGAGAGCGCGTAGCCGCGCAGGCTCAGGCGGAGCAGCCGGCCGCGCAGGCGGCGGAAGTCGACCTCCAAGCCGCCGAGGAAGAGCAGGAAGGCGAGGCCGAGCGTGGCCAGTACCTCGATCGTGGCGTCGATCTCGACCCACCCGAGGACCGAAGGTCCGACGACGATGCCCGCGACGATCTCGAGCACCACCGCGGGGACGCGGAGGCCGGGAGCGAGGCCGAGCAGGAACGGCGCCGCGAAGCCTGCGGCGACCACGATGAGGAGACCGTCGAGCGAGGGCATGGCGTGCAGTCGCGCGACGACGGCGATCGTTACGTGTAACGCCACGGGGCCTGCCGCGACCAAACCGGCGTCCATCCCCTGTACGACCCCTGGAGGTCCTCATGCCGGTCCCTTTCCCGCGCTCCCGCGCGGTTTCGCTGGTGCTCGCCTTCATCGTCGCGGCTGTGATCGCGAGCACGTTCGCGTCGGCCGCGATGGCCACGTACGGCGGCCACGGGTCGCTGTACACGCAGACCAACGACCCGAACGGCAACACCGTGCAGCGCTTTGACCGCAAGGCCGGCGGCTCGCTCGAGCCGGCCGGCAGCTTCGCCACGGGCGGCCTCGGGCTCGCCACCCTCGGCGGGCGCCAGGGCGCCGTCGAGCTCAGCGGCGACGGCCGCTACCTGTACGCCGTCAACGCCGGCTCGGACAGCGTCTCGGTCTTCCGCACCGACCATCGCCGGACCCGGCTGATCGACACCGTCGCGTCGCGCGGCGTGGCACCGGCGAGCATCGCCGAGCACCACGGCCGCGTGTACGTCCTCAACTCCGGCGGAACGCCGAGCATCTCCGCGTTCTGGCACCGGCACGACGGCTCGCTGAAGCCGATCCGCGGCGGCACCCGCGACCTCGCCCCCGGCGCCGTGGGCGCGGCGCAGGTCTCCGTCACCCCGCACGGCCGCTCGCTCGTCGTCAGCGAGCGCGTCTCAAACCGCCTCGAGACGCTCCCGCTCGACCGCTCCGGTCGTCCGGGCGCGCCGGTCGTGACCGCCTCCAGCGGCGCCGTCCCGTTCGGCTTCGCGATCACGCAGCAGGGCACGATCGTCGTCTCCGAAGCGGGCGCCGGCGCCGTCTCCTCCTACCGCGACGGCTTCCGCGGCGCGCTGCGCACGCTCACGGCCTCACTGCCGGTCGGCCAGGGCGCCCCGTGCTGGGTCGCCGTGGCGCCGAACGGCCGTCTCGCCTACACCGGCAACGGGTCCGGCAGCATCAGCGGCTTCGCGATCGGGCGCACCGGATCGCTCACCGCGCTGAACGCGGACGGCCTGACCGCCGTCGTCCCGTCGCCGCGCGACCTCGACTTCGACTCGAGCGGCCGCTACCTGCACGCCGTGAGCCCGGGGAACGCCGCCACGGGCGGCCAGGTCACGACCTACCGTGTGGGGTCTGGCGGGTCCCTGACCCTCGTCGGTACCGCCCCCGCGGCCGCCGGCATCACGGGCGCCGCCGCGTCCTGAGGATGAGCCTCCCGCGGCCGGCCGTAACGTTGCGGCCGGTCGCGGGACCAACCCGCCATGACCACCCTCACGCCCAAGCAGGAGGAGCTCTGCGCGACCTCGCGCTGGGACTTCTCCGACCTCCGCGCCGTCTACATCAACTGCACGCTCAAGCGGTCCCCGGACACCTCGCATACGCAGGGCCTCGCCGACCGCTCGATCGCGATCATGGAGCGCAACGGCGTGACCGTCGAGCAGTTCCGCGCGATCGACCACGAGATCGCGACAGGTGTCTATCCCGACATGACCGAGCACGGCTGGGACCGCGACGACTGGCCGATGATCTTCGAGCGCGTGATCGCCGCCGACATCCTCGTCCTGCTCACTCCGATCTGGCTCGGCGAGAAGTCATCCGTCTGCACGCAGGTGATCGAGCGCCTCTACGGCAACAGCCACCTGCTCAACGACGCCGGCCAGTACGCCTACTACGGCCGCACCGGCGGCTGCCTGGTCACCGGCAACGAGGACGGCATCAAGCACTGCGCGATGAACATCCTCTACTCGCTCCAGCACCTCGGCTACTCGATCCCACCGCAGGCCGACGCCGGCTGGATCGGCGAGGCCGGCCCCGGCCCCAGCTACCTCGACGAGGGCTCCGGCGGCTTCGACAACGACTTCACGAACCGCAACACCACGTTCATGACCTGGAACCTGCTCCACATGGCGCGACTGCTCAAGGACCAGGGCGGAATCCCCGCCCACGGCAACCAGCGCTCGGAGTGGGACGCCGGCTGCCGGTTCGACTACCCCAACCCCGAGCACCGCTGACGCGCGGGCTCGGTGGTCGAGCCCGGCCGTGCACTTCACGAGAGCTGCTTGAGAGACCGCCGCACCGCGGCAAGGCGCTGCTCACCGAGCAACTCCCGAGCCTCGCGTTCCAGGCGAGCGAGCACGCGCTCGCCGGCGGGCTGAAAGAGCCGCGCCTTGGCGGTCAAGTGCACACGGGTGGCGCGGCCGTCGTCGGGGTCGGGGCGGCGCTCGACGAGCCCGTCGCGCTCACAGAGCCGCACCATGGTGGTCATCGTCTGCTTGGAGAGGCGGGCGCGGCGGGCGATCTCGCCCATCCGCAGCCCGTCCTCCTCGAGCAGAGGGATCAGAACGGACCCGTAGGAGGCCTTGACCTCGGGATAGCCCGCCTCGGCGAAGCCCTGCTGCAGTTGCTCGTTCCAGCGCTGCGAAGCCTTGGCGAGCAGATAGCCGAGGTTGTCGCGGGTCGCCTGCGCCACCCGCGCGACTCTATGCCCCCGATGGGTCCTGGCCGCCCGTCGGGTCGGCGGCCCCGTACGGGTCGTCGATGACCACGCCCCAGGAGCCGTCCGGGCGACGGCGCAGCACGTCTGCGCTGAGGCCACCCTGCCGGATCGGTGTGCCGTCAGCGGCGGTGGCCAGCATCTGCCAGCGGTACGCCACCAACGCGGTGTCGCCGGCTTGGAGCACCTGCTCCACGCGTCCGCTCATACGCGGATCCATGGCGACCAGCTGCTGCAGCTCCTCGCGGATCGATGCGCGTCCGTGCACGACGCGCCCCGGCTCGGGCACGAACGTCGCACCCTCCTCGTAGAGGCTGAGCAGCGCGTCCAGGCGCCCCGCTCCGAGGAGCTCGGAGAAGTGCTCGACCGTTCCTCCAGGCGTGTCTGTCCTGCCGACCATGCGAACCTCCGGTTAGATTAGTCCTATATCAGACTATCATTGCCCGGCGATCAGCTCAACGCGATCCTCTCGCTCACTACCTCAGGGTCCGAGGAGCACGGCGAGCTTGTCGAACGCGCCGTTCCAGCCGGCCTCGGCGTGACCGCGCCCCGGCGACGGATACGGCCCGTCGCTGAGCGTCATGCGCGTCTTCTCGCCGTGGTCGTGGAACTCCACGCGCGTCACCGTTCCCTCCGTGAGGCCGATCTCGGGCATCGGCTCGCACCACAGCACGATCAGCTCCGGCTCGACGAGCTCGACGATCTCGTAACGAACGGGGAACTCGGCGCCGGTGTCACGCTGAACCATCGTCAGATCCCAGCGGCCACCGACCCGCGGCTCGATGTGCACGTGCTCGCGCGGAGTGTCGAAGTGCTCAGGCCCGTACCACACCGCCACCTGCTCGGGATCGATCCACGCCGCGAAGACACTCTCGCGCGGCGCCTCGAAGATGCGCGTGATCAGGACCTGCTGGTCGCTGGCGGCGGTCATCGTCTACGTCCCCTGCTGTCGAAGGTGTGCGTCGAGCCGGTCCATGCGCGCGTCCCAGGTCCGCTTGCGCCGTTCCATCCACTGAACGGCGTCGTCGAGCGGCTCCGCTCGCAGGCGACTCGGGCGTGCCTGCGCCTCGCGGCCGCGCTCGATGAGCCCGGCGTGCTCGAGCACCTTCAGGTGGCGCGAGATCGCGGGCAGGCTCACCGAGAACGGTGCGGCCAGCTCGTTGACCGTCGCCTCCCCCTCCGCGAGCCGCACAAGGATCGCGCGGCGCGTGGGGTCGGCGAGAGCGGCAAAGGTGAGATCGAGTTGGTCAGGCGGCATTTAACGCGTCCGTTAATTAATGGATACGTTAAATACTGCCGCGGGCGCGGCTTGTCAAGGGCGACGCGCGCGTGTAACAACGCGCGGCCTGGAGGGACTGCACTCCCGCATAAGGACGCACCCCCGCTCCGCATCAGCCACATCATCCAGCCCCTCCCGAGAGGAGAGCACCATGCTCTGTGCCCACACCGTCCGCCGGCTCAAGCCCGGCACGTTCGATCAGTTCAGCGAGGCGTTCATGCCCAGCGAGGACGACGCGCCTGCCGGGTGGGTCCGCTTTCACATGCTGCGCGGCCTCGCCGACGAGAATGAGGTCGTGACGTTCGGCTTCTTCGACGGGACGCTCGAGCAGCTCGAGCGCAGCCAGCAGGACGCCGACTTCGAGAGCCACCGCAACGCGATCGATCCGTACGTCGACGCCGTGATCGCCAACGGCGTCTACGAGATCGTCGCGACGGTGGCTCCACAGCCGACGGCGACGCGGTAGCGACATCTCCGGGCGGCGCACGATCCGTAGCCTGTGCGCCGCCCGCGCGGTAGGTTCGCCAAAGCGGTGGACGACGACCACGGTCTTCTCGAACGTCTACGAGCCGGAGACGAAGCTGCGTTCCGGACGCTCGTCGACCGTCACGACGGCGCGCTCCGCCGGGTCGCGCGCACCTTCGTGCGCACGGGCTCGGCGGCCGACGAGGTCGTCCAGGAGACCTGGCTGGCCGTGGTGCGTGGACTGAGCAAGTTCGAGGGCCGCTCGTCCCTGCGCACCTGGATCTTCCACATCCTCGTCAACCGCGCGCGCACCTACGCCGTCCGAGACGCCCGCAGCGTCCCGTTCTCCGCGATCGAGACCGACGACGGCCCGACCGTCGAGCCCGCCGCGTTCGGCGCCGACGGCCGCTGGTCGAGCGCCCCGCCCAGGCTCGACGCCGATCCCGAGAGCGGCCTGCTCGCGGCCGAGCTACGCCGGCATCTGCTCGAAGCCGTCGACGCGCTGCCGCCCGCCCAGCGTGCCGTGATCACGCTCCGCGACCTCGTGGGAGTATCCCCGGAGGAGGTCTGTGAGCTGCTCGAGCTGAGCGACGGCAACCAACGCGTGCTGCTGCATCGCGCACGCGCGCGCGTGCGCACGACACTCTCGCCGCTGGTGGAGGTGAACCGCTGATGCGCTGGTGGCGACGCCGGCACACCCGCGACCCGCTCGTCTGCCGCGAGTTCGTCGAGCTCGTGACCGACTACCTCGACGGCACCCTGCCCGACGCCGAGCGCGTCCGCTTCGAGGCCCACCTCGCCGAATGCGACGGATGTGCGGGCTACCTCGAGGACACGCGCCGCCTCATCGGCTCCCTGCACGAGACCACCGAGCCCCCGGCCGACCCCGCAACACACGACGCGTTGCTCCGCGCCTTCCGCGATCTGCGCGGGCCTGGCTGACCCGACCAGTCGCGCTACGCGTCGAGGAGGAACTCCCGCAGGACGGGGTTGACAAGCTCGGGCGTGCGGATGTCTGGCCGGTGCCCGCCGTCGCGGATCAGTTCCAGCCGTGCGTTCGGCATGGCCGCCACGATGCTCCGGGCGAGCGAGGCAGGAACGGGCACGTCGGCTTCGCCGTGGATGACGAGCGTCGGGCAGGCGACCGCCCCGAGCAGGCGAGCCGGCGTCTTCCAGTCGGTCTCGCGCTCCTGGGTGACGACGACCTGCGGTGTCGCCTCCAGGCCGATGGCGATCATCTCGGCGATGACGCCGGAGGAGTCCGGTTCGGTGAAGACGTCATGCATGAACGGCACGATGAATCCGCGCCAGTCGGTCAGCAGGGCTTCGAGCCACTCGGGGTCGGGAGGCGCCGGATCCGCCTCGAGCATCATGTACGGCGCGACGACGGCCAGTCGCTCGAACCGCTGCGGGTCGTCGGCGATCAGCAGCACTGCCGCGTTGACTCCTCGCGAAGCCGTAACCAGCGCGACGCGCCCGATGCCGGTCGCGTCGAGAACCGCCAGGGCATCGGCCGCATGGAGCCGAAAGTCGTATCCCCGCTCGGGCCGGTCGCTGGCGCCCGCCCCTCGCGGGTCGTACGTGACCACGGTGGCGTCCGACTCGAGTGCCGCGACCTGATGCCCGACAACGCGCGCATCGACAAGGTTCCAGGTCGGCAGGAAAAGGACGCTCCGCTCGCCACCGCCGTACCCGTACCAGGCGATTCGTGTCCCATCGGCGCTCGTCGCCATGCCCTTCTCCCGGCGACGGGGCGCGGAGATCACGGCGGCCGGGACGTCATGCCCGCACGCCGATGCGCCCGACGGCGCCGGTCAGCCCGACGCACCCGATGCACCCGACGCAGCCCTTGCAGTTCACGCAGCCGATGCAGCCGACGCAGCCCGCGCAGCCGACGTTGGCCAGGCCACCGAGGATGCCGGCCGAGCCGACGACGCCGATGCTGAGCGCGACGCCCGCGCTGCCGACGACCGTGGAGGAGCCGCCGACGGCGACGCTGCCGACCACGCCTGAGGCGCCGACGACGCCCGCGGAGCCGATCACGCCGGCCGCGCCGACCACCCCGGCCGAGCCGACGACCCCCGCCGCGCCGCTCACGCCGGCCGAGCCGACGACCCCTGAGGCGTCGGCAACCGCCGCCGAGCGCCAGACGCGCGACGCGCCCGCCGCGGCCGCGTCGCCCTCGGCGCCGGCGCTCACGCGACCTCCTCGACGGCGCGCGGCAGCCGCCGCGGAATCACGTTCGAGACGTCGCCGGCCATCGAGAAACCGTACAGAGGGCCGGCCCTTTCCCGCCGGCAGCGCGAGCTGTTCGCGTTTCCGCTCGGATGGTTATCGGCGCACCCGATAGCGCAGGTGGAGCACCCGGTTGCCTCGGATCACCACGTCCGGATCCTCCAACAGGTGCTGTGCGTCGACCGACCCGAAGTAGCGCTTGCCGGACGCGAGCACCACGGGCGCGACGTCCATGGCGACCTCGTCGACGAGCCCTCCGGCCAGCATCTGGCCGCCGACGTCGCCGGCGGCGACCTCGACCGTGCGGTCGCCCGCAAGCTCCTGTGCCTTGGCCATGGCCGCCTCGACGCCGTCGACGAAGTGGAACGGCGCCTCGGGGCGCCAGCCCTCGGGCGCCGGCCGGTGCGACACGACGACCACGTGGTCAATCCCACTCGGTGGCGTGCCGCCCCAGCCGTCCGTCATGTCGAAGACGTGGCGGCCGACGATCGTCACTCCGATCTCGTCGTAATACGGCCGGATGTACTCGTACGACGCCTGCGACACCTTTAGCTGACCGGTCTCGTCCAACGGGACGTCACCGCTGGACATCCAGTCGAACAGAGGGCCGGGCTGGTCGCTCTCGTCCGCGACGAAGCCGTCGACCGACACCGTGCTGTACATGACCACCTTGCCCATCGGCCTTCTCTCCTCTGCTCGGGAAGTGCCCATGGTGGCGTCTCGGGAGTGGCAAGTCTTGTAAGAAATCAATCGGCCGGCAGCGGCCAGCCGTCCAGCGCGTGGCCGGGATGTTCGCGCAGGAACCGCCGCCGGACTTCGACGTACCGGGTCGGCGTGAGCCCGGTGAACGTCCGGAACTCGTGGCCGAAGTGGGCCTGGTCGAAGTAGCCTGCGCCATAGGCGAGGTCGCCCCAGTCGACCGGTCCGGCGGGGTCGATCGCGAACACGGTGGCGGTGAAGCGATAGGTGCGGGCGAACCGCTTCGGCGTGACGCCGATCACCTCCTTGAACCGCTGCGCCAGATGCGTGCTGCTGACACCGGCCGCCACGCTCAGGTCGCCGATCGCCACCGCCCCGCTGGTCGCCGCGATGACGCTGCTCGTGTGGCGGACCAGCCCGAGGCCGGCGGTCTCGCAGACCAATCGCATCAGCTGGTCCTCGAGCAGCGTCAGCATCTCGTGCGGCCCGGCCGCCGTGGCCAGCCGGTCTCGCAACTCAGCAACGGTCGGGCGGCCCCAGACCTCCTCCACCGTCACCGGCCGGTCACACAGCTCGACGGCAGGCATCGCCAGGAACGGCGCCAGCCCCCACGGCTTGAAGTGCACGCCGACCGACCGGGTCCCTGGCGGGTAGCCGAACTCCAAGGCGCGGGTTGGCGTGGTGAGCACGACGCCGTCGGCGTACTCGGCCGCCTCGATGTCGGTGCCGGCGCGGATGCAGAAGGGCGCCCCGAGGTTGACGATGAGCACCGCCGCCGGCATCGGTGGCAGCGTCAGCCGGGGGTACGGCGGCGTGCCCTCCAGGTAGTAGAGGTCGTCGATCAGCCCGTCCAGCGGCGGTTGCGGCACTCTGGACACGTACTCCACGCGTCACATCATCGCCGACGCAAGGGCGGCGGTGCGGCTCAGCCGCAGTGGCCCCACTTGCTCACGAAGCCGTCGCCGAGCGTTTCGGAGATCGAGACATAGCCCGTCCACCTCACGCAGACGCCCGGCGCGTGGACGCGTCGCGGTCCGGCGTAGTACCGGTACACGCCCCCGTCCGAGCGGACCCGGCCGCCGCGCTTCTCGATCGAGGCACCCACGTAGTTGAGCTTGCCGACCCGGTGGTACTTGATCGTCACGACACAGTTGCGTCCCGACGCGCCGTTCCACATCAGGAACGTCGTGCCGAGGTGGATCCCGTCGTCGCGGTGGCGCTCGCGATCGATGATCCGGTAGTTCGAGCCGCACACCTCGCGTGGCGTATATGGGTTGTACTCGCCGGCGGCGGGCGCTGCGAGGGCGGCGAAGCCCAAGACGGTGAGCGGGAGCAAGCCCACGCGCCGCCAATCGATACGGCCAAACATGCTGCGCCTCCCTGTGGTCTTGGACGACTTACCTGCGACCCCACGACACTGCTCCCCGCGCCCCACACCCTCAGGCCGGAGCCGGCCGGGCGCAAGGTCGTCCTCACGGTCTTCTCAGAACCGCCTCACAGTCGTCTCATATCGGCCCACGCTGCACGGCTGAACTCAAGTTCCGGCGACCTCCGGCCGATGGGTTGGCTGCCGTGATCCGCCTCGGTCGCCGTCCCCTTGTCGAGTCCAGGAGGCGTTGAAGCGTTCGTTCCGGGCTCTCCAGGGGGGTTTACATGTCGTCGCGAGCCCAGGTTGTTGCTCGGTCCAGGTCCATAGGTTCGCGTCGCCGCCTGCGGGCTTTCGCAGCGGTCTCGGTGATCGCGACGGGTGTCGCGCTCATGCTCGGTGCGGCAGGCGCATCGGCCGCGCCGGCGCCGCCTGACGTCATCTACACGACCGCGACCGACGGAACGACGTTCGCGACGCTCGATTCCCTGACCGGAGCCGGCACCCTCCTGGGTGCAACCGGACGCGCCCAAGGCTGGGCCGTGGCGATGGACACGGACGGCACGATGTGGACCACCGTCAACGGCTTCGGTGCGGCGCAGATCGCCACCGTGGACAAGGTGACCGGCCAGGCGACGCCGGTCGGCAGTCCGATCGGCGCCCAGATGATCGCGTTGGAGATCGCCCCTGACGGCACGATGTACGGGATCGGCTACCAGGACCGCCGCCTCTACCGCATCAACAAGGCCACGGGCGTCGGTGCGTTGATCGGCGCCGACACCGGCATCGCCGCGACGATGGATCTCGCGTTCGACTGCACCGGTCGCCTCTGGGCCACCGCGATGGGCAACATGTGGACGGTCGACCCGGCGACCGGGAACGCGGTCGCGCGCCCGTCGATCACTGGTGTCACCCAAGGCGCGGCCACGGTCATGGGTCTGATGGTCGATCGCTCGTGCCGGATGTACGTCACGACGTACACGAGTCCCAGCTCGATGTACGAGATCGATCCTGCCACCGGCGCCGCCACGCTCATCGGTGTGACAGGCCTGGCCCGCCCGCACGGTGGGAGCGCCGGGCTCGTCGTCGACACGCAGGCACCGGCCACGACCGACGACGTGCCGGCGACGGCCGCGGCGGCTCGCGTCACGGTGTCGCTGTCGGCGACCGACAACGACGGCTCGGGCGTGGACAAGACCTACTACACGCTCGGTGCTGCACCTGCGGCGCCGTCGACCGCCAGCACGCCGTACGACCCGGGGAACAAGCCGGCGCTGAACGTCGGCGAGAAGCTGCGCTACTTCTCGGTGGACGTCGCCGGAAACGCCGAAGCCGTGAAGACCTCACGCGCCCTGGCGAGCACTCCGCAGCCGCCCGCCCCCGTCCTCTGTGGCAAGGCCATCGTCCTGACCGACGTCACGCTGCGTGGCCGTGTCGTGCGAATCGGTGGCGTCGTACGCGCGGAGCACGCCGGCCGGCCGGTCGCCATCACCGTAGGTGGACGCGTGGTCGCGCGAACGAAGTCCGCCGCCGACGGCACGTTCAGCACGAAGGCCAAGCGGAGCGCGACCGGCAAGGCCGTGCGCTATCAGGCGTCGGTCGACGGCAAGCAGTCCGCGGCGTTGGCGGCCACGCGACGGCTCGTCATCGACAGCCAGACGTCGACCGCGCGGGGCCAGCGCATCCGCGGGCACCTGGTGAGTCGCGATCGTGGCGGACGCAAGCTCGCCGTCGACCGCCTCCTCGGCTGCTCCGGCGACAGGACGCGCCGCGCCCGGCTCGTTCGCACGGACGGCAACGGACGGTTCGTCGTCTCGCTGCTCAAGCCCAGCACGAGCGAGAAGGTCGCCTACTACCGTCTTCGCACGGTCAGCGGTACGACGTCGTTCACGGTGCCGGTCGTGGTGCGCGCACAGGCCGCCGTGAGCGCGGTGCGACGGACGCACGCCGCACCTAGCGTCGCGAACAGGCAGCTGCCTGGGCCCGCCGTGCAGTTCGGCACGGCAGGAGCCAAGCTGCGCGTGTGCGCTCTCCACCCGATGATGATGCGAGACGTTCGCTAGCTCGCCGTGCGGTGCGGGGCGAGGACGGCCTCGCCCTGCTCGCGCATCCAGTCGGCGAGGGTGCCCTCGCGATGGATCGCCCAGCCGATCATCGCGCCGTGGTAGGTGGTCTCGACGAGCTTTGCGAGCGCCGCGACGTCGGTGCCTGAGCGCAGTTCGCCCGCGGCGAGCGCGGCGCTCAGGTCGCGCGCGATGCGGGCGCGGACGGCTCGCGCTCCGCGGAGCGTCTCGGCGTGGAAGTCGGGATCGGCGAGGTCCAGTTGGAGCATCGCGACCGAGTTGGCCATGTGCTCGGGCGTGGCATCCGGGTCGACGGCGAGCACGAGCCCCTCGACGACGCGCGCGAGCGGCGACGCGGCCGTCGAGCGGTCCAACGCGCCCACCCAGAGGTCGACGCCTCGCTTGTCGGCCGCGAGCAGGAGGTCGCGTTTGGTGCCGAACCGCTGGACGAGCGTCGCGGCCGACAGGCCGGCCTCGGCGGCCGCCGCCGCGAACGTCACGCGAGCCGGACCGACGCGGTGCGCGAGGGCGAGCACAGCGTCCAGGAGCGCCTCGTCGCTGATGGTCCGCGGGCGCGGCATCAGGCGGGGTCGGGCATTCCGCTGACCAGGGTGTGTCGACGCGCCTCGAGGTCGACGGCGCCCCAATCCGGTCTGGTGCCGTCGGTGTCCACCAGGTCGTAGACGCGCATCAGGTCCCACGAGCCGAGGCACTGGCCGGCGAACCGGTCCCGCTCGGGGTCGGCCGCCAGGGCGGCGATCCCGCGACCGAGCAGATGCGGCGTCTCGGAGTGGCTGAAGTAGGCGACTCGCTCGGCCGCCTCGCGCCACGTCTCCTCCGTGACGCCGAAGTAGTCGAGCATCGACTCTGACCGCAGCCACCCTGGCGTGACGGTCAAGGCCGTGACGCCGTGCGGCTGGAGCTCGTGCGCGAGCGCTTCGCCCATCCGGACGACCGCCGTCTTGACGAGGTCGTAGGGCATGTTCGCGCGATACGGCACGTCGCGCTTTCCGTCGCCCACCTCGACCACGAGGCCACCCGTGCCCTCGAGCATCAGCGGGATCGCGAAGTGGCTCGTGATCAGGTGCGTCTCGACGCCGTTGCGCAGGACGCCGAGGGTCGCGTCGAGCGGGTGTTCCCACATCGCCTTGTCCCACTGGACGAACGGATCCCCGCCCCAGACGTCGTTGACCAGGATGTCGAGCCGCGCGTGGTCGCTGCGCATGCGTCCCACGAGCGCGCCGACGTCGTCCGCGTCGGCGTGGTCGCAGCGAACGGCGACGCCTTCGCCGCCGGCGGCCGTGACGAGCTCGGCCGTGTCCTCGATTGTCTCCGGGCGGTCCATCGGCGAGCGGCCGGCCCGTGTCGAGCGGCCGCTGCCGTAGACGGTGGCGCCGAGCGCTCCAAGTTCGATCGCGATGGCGCGGCCGCAGCCGCGCGTGGCGCCGGCGACGAGCGCGACCCTGCCCGCGAGCGGGTGATCATCGGTTGGCATTCCTTCAGTATAAACAAACGTGCGTTTACTAATGCCTCAGGCAGTCACCACGCGAAGTTCGCGCCGAGGTCGTGGATCACGTCGCGTTCGGACTCGGCGGTCCACAAGAGGACGATGTCGTGCAGCAGCGGCGGGTCGAACGAGCGCGTGCCGAGCCGCGGGTGAGCGTCGGGATCGAAGCCGGTGCGGCCGACGATCGTCTGGCCGCAGCCGCGGGCAGCGGCGCGGAGCATCGCGCCGGCGCCGTCCTCCAGCGACTGCACCTGCTGGATCTGGAGCTGTTCGGGCTGGCGGCCACCGGCCGCGGCGGCCAGCCAGTCATACACGTCACTCGAGGGCTCGCGCTGGAACATGACGAACTGGCGCCGGCCGAAGAGCTCGCGCGGGATCGTGCGGCGATGCGCCTCCGGGTGGTCGTCGCGCAGGACGGCGACGATCTCCTCGGCGTCGACGGTGAGCGAGCGGACCGGCGGGCCGTAGGGGAACCGACCCCAGCCGACGACGACGTCGACCTGGCCGGCGTGCAGCGCCGCCAGCGCGTCGCCCTGATGTTGGCGGACGATCCGCAGCTCGACGTCCGGCCGCATCTGCGCGAACGCGCGCAGCCGGGCCATCGTCCGCCCGGGCAGGTCGAGGTCGGCCGCGACGCGCAGCGTCGTCGGCTCGCCGGACCCCGCGCGCTGGGCGGCGAGCTCGGCCCGCTGCGCCGCCTGGACGGCCTCGCGCGCCCCGGGCAGGAACGCCTCGCCGGCGCGCGTGAGGTCGACGCGCCGCGCATCGCGGGCGAACAGCTCGACGCCGAGCTGGGTCTCCAGCCTGCGGATCTGCTGGGACAGCGCGGGCTGCGCGAGGTCCAGCCGCGCCGCCGCTCGGCCGAAGTGGCGCTCGTCCGCGACCGCGAGGAACGACGCGAGCAGACGGAGATCGAATGGCACGCCGCCGGACGCTACCAGCGATCATGCACGAAATGCATGATCGGCCGGTGAGCTCGTCTTGGACGAACGGCGCTCCGCCGTGCAGCATGCGTCGTGCCGCATCGATCCCACCGAAAGGACCTCCCCATGCGCTCCCTGTTCATCAACCTCCCCGTCGCCGACACGTCCGCGTCCAAGGCCTTCTACGCGGCCCTCGGCTTCGCCCACAACCCGGACTTCTCCGACGACGCCACGACGTGCATCGTCATCTCCGAGAACCTCTACGTGATGGCCATGGAGCGTGCGCGCTTCCAGGGCTTCATCGAGGGCGAGATCGCGCCGGCCGGCACGGTCGAGGTGCTCAACGCCCTGTCGTGCGACAGCCGCGAGGAGGTCGATCAGCTCGTGACGAAGGCGCTGGACGCGGGCGGCCGCCCGTGGAAGCCGACGAACGACCTCGGCCAGATGTACGGCGGCTCGTTCCAGGACCCCGACGGCCACGTCTGGGAGGTCATGTGGATGGACCCGGCCGCGCTCACGGACGGCGCCACGGAGCAGACCGCCACGGCCTGACCGTCGAGAGTCTTAGTTGCGCTCGGCCGCGGCCGCGGCGAGCAACTCGTGCCGGGGCGCCAGCTTGACCCGCGGGCGCTGCGTGTCGCGCCCGCGCGCGCGCTCGCGGCCGTCGATCGCGGCCCAGCCCGCGACCGTCACCAGGTTGGGCTGGCGCTCGGCGAGCAGCGTGTCGATCGCTTCGCGGCCAGGCTCGGGCGGCTCGGGAAGCGTGTCCGCACGGAGATCGTCCACCAGGCAGGCCACGGTCTCGGCGGCATCACGCTTGTTGGTGCCGAGGATCCCGGTCGGTCCGCGCTTGATCCAGCCGACGGCGTAGACGCCCGGGAGGCGCTCGCCGTCGGGTCCGAGCACCCGCCCGCGGTCGTTCGGGAGCACGAAGTGGTGCTCGTCGAACGGGACGTGGGGCAGCGGCACCGCCTGGTAGCCGACCGACCGCAGGACGAGCCCACACTCGATCGTCTCGGTGCCTTCGTCCAGCGTCCGGGCCCGCAGGGCACCGTCGTCCGTCCGCACGATCGCGTTCGGGCGGACGTCCACGGCCTCGACCGTCGCGCCGCCGCGGATCGCCACGGGCGAGCGCAAGAAGCGCAGCACGATCCGGCGGCGGGCGTCCGTGCGGGGCGGCCGGGCGGCGAACTCGCGCAGCAGCTCGAGGTTCTTGCGAGCCGTGAACGTGCCCTCCTCGTCCAGCCAACGGCGCGACTCCGGATCGAGCTCGACGTCATCGACGCGGATGTCGACGTCCGGCAGGTGGCCGAGCTCGCGCAACTCGGCGCTCGTGAACGCCGCCTGCGCCGGGCCGCGCCGGCCGATGACGACGACCTCCTCGATGCGGCTCTCCCGCAGCGCCGCGAGGGCGTGGTCGGCGATGTCGGTGCGCTCCAGGTCGGAGGCGCCGAGCGCGAGGATTCGCGCGACGTCGGCCGCGACGTTGCCGTTGCCGATCACCACCGCGCGCTTCACCGACAGGTCGAACTCGAGCTCGCAGTAGTCCGGGTGGCCGTTGTACCAGGCCACGAACTCCGTCGCCGCCCAGCTGCCCGGCAGCTCCTCCCCCGGCACTCCGAGCGACTTGTCCGTCTGGGCGCCGGTGGCGTAGATCACCGCCGTGTAGTGGCGCATCAGGTCGACGTGCGAGATGTCGACGCCAAGCTCGACGTTGCCAAGGAAGCGGCAGCCGCGCTTGAACGTCTGCCGTTCGAACGTCGCGTCCAGGCGCTTGATCTCCTGATGGTCAGGCGCCACGCCGCCGCGCAGCAGTCCCCACGGCGTCGGGAGCCGCTCGAACAGGTCGATCTCGGCGTCACCGCGGGCCCTCAGCAGTTCAGCGGCGGCGAAGGCCCCGGCTGGGCCGGCCCCGACGATCGCCACTCGCGGTCGCGTGGTGGCCATCAGGCGGCCGTGCGCTCGACACTGGTGCCGCCGGCCACGAAGAACTCGGCGTTGAGCTCCAACGCGTACTCGTACTTCTCGGGAAGCTCGGGCTCGGCGAAGATCGCGTCGATCGGACACGCTTCCACGCAGGCGTCGCAATCGATGCACTCCTGGGGATCGATGTAGAGCTGCTCCGCGGTCTCGAAGTCCGGGTCCCCGGGCTTCGGATGGATGCAGTCGACAGGACAGACCTCGATGCACGAGTCATCCTTGATGCAGCTGCCCACGATCACGTACGTCATGCCCGGAGGATACAAACCTTCGAAACCCGGGCGGATTTCAGGAGATACGACGAGCGACGGCCCAGAGCGCCTCGCACTCCTCGACGAGCACGCCGCCCGTGATGGTCAGCCGCCGTTCGCCGAGCAGGTTCAGAGCGGGAGCGTCGATCACGATCTCGTCCATCACGTCGGGGCGTCGCGCCTTGAGCTGCGCCATTCCGACACCGAAGGGACGGCGTCCATTCGGGCCGTCCACGCTGCTGAGAAGCACATCGCGCACGGCTCGCAGGTCGAGACGAGGCAGTGGCCGCGCAGATCGCGGCCGGCCGCCGCCGCGGCGCGCCGAACGGCAGGCAGCTCGGCGTGGCTCGTGAGGTCGTCGTCCGCCTGCACCTGGTCATGTGCGCGCGCCACCACGTCGCCGGACGAGGCAACCACGACGGCGCCGAAGGGCAGCTCGCCGCCCTCGGCGGCCAAACGGCCTGGCCGATCGCCTCCCGCATCGCCGTGTGCAGAGCGTTACTGTCCATGTCAGGCTTCGCGAAGATCGTTTCAGACTGACTCGGACACAGAGCTTCGGAGCAAGGAGAACGCGATGAGCGACAACACCGAGACCGCCATCCTCGCGGGAGGCTGCTTCTGGGGCGTCGAGGAGCTGCTGCGCCACCGCGATGGAGTCATCTCGACCAGGGTCGGATACACCGGTGGGGAGAACGACAACCCGACCTACGGCAACCATCCTGGTCACGCCGAGGCAGTCGAGATCGTCTTCGACCCCGAGCGCATCTCCTACCGAGACATCCTCGAGTTCTTCTTCCAGATCCACGACCCGACGACCAAGGACCGCCAGGGCAACGACATCGGCTCCAGCTACCGCTCGGAGATCTTCTACACCAGCGACGAGCAGCGCCAGGTCGCCGAGGACACGATCGCCGACGTCGACGCCTCAGGCCTGTGGCCCGGCAAAGCGGTGACCGAGATCAGCGAGGCCGTCCCCTTCTGGCAGGCCGAGGCCGAGCACCAGGACTACCTCCAGCGCTACCCGAACGGCTACACCTGCCACTTCCCGCGGCCGGGCTGGAAGCTGCCACACCGCGAGACCGCCGCCTGACGCGGCGCTTTCGACGAACAGCGGGGGCGGCGGCGTGAGACAACCCTCACCGGTGGCTCACGACCAGCTCACCGCCCGCGGCGACAACACCCGGCATGCGCCTCCGCCATGCCGCCGCCGTCGCCGCCGTTGTCACTTGCGTGCTCGCCACCGCTCCCGCCGGCGGGGCCGCCGATGACCGGCACTGGCCCAAGCGTGCCGGGACCCGCGAGCGATGGAACGGACGTACGAGCAGGCGGGACAGCGGTTCGGCGTGGACCCGCGACTGCTGGCGGCGATCGGGCTCAGCGAGTCACGCCACGGCCGGGCGCGGCTGCCGGGCGTGTTCTCCGGGATCAACTTCGCAGGCTGCTGCGCCGGACCGGCTCAGCTGTGCGTCGTGCACTCGTGCGGCCGTGTCTGGCAGCACTACCGCGTCGACGGGGACGGCGACGGCCGCCGCCGCGTCTACGACCGCCAGGACGCGTTCACGACCGCCGCCCGCTACGTCGTCGCGCTCGAGCGGATGATCCACTCCACCCGGAAACGCCTGCTGCTCGCGGCCTACAACGCCGGCCCAGGGCACGTGCGCCGCTACGGCGGGATCCCACCGTTCCGCGAGACCCGCGACTACGTGCGGCGTGGCTCGCAGCTCATCAAGCGGCTGCCGCGATGACCCGGTGGTCGGCCGGCCGTACGCAGCGGAAGCCGACGTGACCGCCCGGCGGTGTAGCTCTGCTCGCCGCACATCCTCCGAACGGGTGATCCGCCGGGCTCTAGATCGGCGCGAGCGCGTCGAACCGCACCGCCGCTCGCGCCAAGCCCACGCGATCGCCGAGTCGCGTCGCAAGACCGTCATCGACGACCACGCGAAGCGCCTCGCGCACGCGCGGAACGTCAGCGAGCTGTGCGGCCAGTTCGTCGATGCCGATCAGGCGCGGGTGCGCATCGAATAGCGCTCTGAGGACTGCTCGTTGGGCGGAATCCGGGTCGGTCATGACGGGAGCATATACGAACATGTGTTCGTGCACAGGTCCGCCCCGGCGCTCAAGCCGGCTGTTCGGGGGTACAGGGCTGTGGCGGGTATGTCCACGTACGCACGTCGTCGCATCCTGCTCGGGCTCGCCGTCCTGGTGATCGGCGGCAGCGGCTGGCTGATCGCCGGGCAGCAGCGCTCCGCGGTGATCGGCATGCAGGGCCAGCTGCGGGCGTCGAACGACCTGTTGACTGCGATGCTCGACCAGGAGACGGGGTTGCGCGGCTACGCGCTGACCGGGGACAAGGCGTTCCTGGAGCCGTACGTCGCCGGACAGCGGGACTACGAGCGATCGTTGCGACAGGCCCGGGCCGGCCTCGACCGCGGGCCGGTCATCATGGGCCTCATCCGCTCCGCCGACCGCGCGCTCCATCTCGCCAAGGAAGCGGGCCGCAACCGCGTCGTCGCCGCTGTCGCGGCCCACCAACCCGCCGTCTAGCGCTGTCTGGAGCGGGGCTCGCTCTCTCGACGAACGTACAACGCGAGAGGGGACAACTCCCCGGCGGACGGCGTTAGGCTGCGCCCATGGGTCGGGCTCGCTCCCTGCGCAGTGACCGTTCTGGCCCCCGGCTCCCAGTCGCGGCCCCCGATGGCGAGCTCGCCGGAGCCCACGCGCTCGCGCGACTGTCGCAGCTTGTCGGCAACCGAGCGGTTGCGCAGATGCTTGCGCCGACGCCGACCGGTGCCCCGATCATCAAGGATCGCACCCGGATCGACGAGCTCGCCAAGAAGAAGGTATCCGGCGCTGAGCGGTGCCGGGCCTACGCGGAGATCGCCGGAACGCAGGCGGTGCAGATGGATCCGACCACGGTCCACCTCAAGCCCTTCTACCAGGACGGCGTGAACCTCGACGCCCTCAAGCAGGCACGCGACGTCCCCGCGACGACGGGGTGGATCGACGGATCCGACAAGTTCAGCGGCGGCGCTCCGCCGGAGACGATCAAGGGCGTCGCCATGGTCGTGAACTCCAACTCGGACCGGTTCGAGGACGAGGACTACATGGTCGCGGCGATCCGCCACGAGATGGTCCACGTGCGGCTCATGCGGCTCACGCGGAAGCACCTGGCCGACTGGAAGCAGGCCCCACGCGGGCTCAACTTCATGCAGTACGTCGACCAGATGGTCGGCGGTGCCGACGCTGCGCTGATCAAGGACCGCTTCTTCGGCGGTCACATGGACGAGACCGTGGCGTATGTCGAGGGGTTCCTGAGCGCGTTCTTCTACAGCCCGATCGAGGAGCCCCAAGCGGGCGACCGCGCGTGGATCAGTCACCTCAAGGGCTTCACGAAGGAGTTCGAGACCGCGACGCTCAACAGCGGCCCCGTCCCGAAGAGCCGCGGGCGAGTATCGGAGGGCGCCCTCGCGACGAGGCAGGCCGCGAGCGCCGTCGTGCCGGAGTCGGAGAAGCTCGTCAAGGAGTACTGCGATGCCGGCAGCGAGGCGCACCGCAAGAACCTGGCGGCGTGGATGCAGCGG
Source organism: uncultured Solirubrobacteraceae bacterium (assembly GCA_963806395.1). GTDB lineage: Bacteria > Actinomycetota > Thermoleophilia > Solirubrobacterales > Solirubrobacteraceae > DASSUW01. The sequence continues at coordinate 61,805 of CAWDYI010000009.1, forward strand.
CTCTACAAGAGCGACGGCATGTACGGCGCCGCGCTGAAGATGATCTACAGAGTGGCGACGCGGGGCAAGACGATGCCCGAGCCGAAGCGATGACGACGCGCCCGCGCGGCGGGGACCGCGCGGGCGTGTATGGAGAGGGTCGTCGTCGGGGGACTCGACGCCCGCGGGCCGTGCGGCCCGCGGTTCAGGTCACCAGGTCGAGTCAAACGTGCCCGGACGCTGCACCGGGGGAATCTCACGCACCGTGGGGAGGGTGTAGACGTGAGCGGTGGCGACGGGCACACGCGGTGTGACGGTGACGGTCACGGCAAGATCCTCAGCTCGCGCGACGTCCGCGGCGGCCCACACGCACCTTGTGCGCGGCAGCGGCGTGAATGAGGTGGATATCGGTCGGGCTCATGGCACGCATACTCGCGCCGTGTACCCGGCGCCACTATCGCGCTGACCAGCGTCTTCCGGTGCGGCCGTCCCCTGCCCGCGTACGGGCAGCCACACCATCCACCGAGGTCGTCTGGGCGACGCCCGGTTAGGGTTCCCTAATATGCATCCGGATCGGCGGTGGACAAGGACGAGGGGGCTTCGATGTGCGCGGTCATGGCAGCCGGCGAGCCGCAGGGACAGGACGCGACGCGGCGCGACTTCATCGTCGGTGCGGCCGCGCTCTCGGCCGCGATGTGGGCCGGCTGCGGCGAGGAGCAGAGCGCGGGCGAGGAGCCGGCGACGCGGACGGTCGCGGACGCGGCGCGACCGCGATCGGCGTGACATCGAGCGCGCGCTCACGCTCAAGCCCGACCTGATCCTCGCCGTCGGGGCCGACTACAACCGCGAGCACTGCGAGCGCTACCACAAGCTCGTTGCCACGTATTGCTTCGAAGAGGTCTACATCAGCGGCACCGACAAGGACATCAAGGACACGCTCGCCGGGATCGCGATGGCCCTCGGTCGCGAGGACGAGGCGGCGGCCGCCATCGCCGCGTACGACCGCAGGGTCGCGGCGCTGCGCGAGCGGGTGCAGGCGTCCCCGGTCGCGGGCCGGCTCGTCGGGATCGTGCGCTTCGACGCCGGCGGCTTCATCGGCATCCGCACCGGCGACGCGGCCAACGCCGTGGTCGCGTCGCTCGGGTTCGAGCAGCCGGAGTGGCCGAAGGCGACCGTCGACGGCTACGTCGAGCTGAGCCTCGAGCGGCTCGACGTGCTCGACCGCGCCGACATCCTGCTCGTCACGACCGACGACGACGTCGTGCGCGAGAAGGTCGAGGCGTTCAAGTCCCCGCTGTGGGAGCAGCTCGAGGTGGTGCGCGGCGGCGCGGTGCACTTCGTGGGCGCCTGGAACGGCGGCGACATGCCGCAGCTCAACCGCATGCTCGACGACCTCGAACGGGTCCTGCTCTAGCTGCCCGAGCCTGCACGCCAGGTCCTGCGTCCGGGGGGAACCGGCGTGGCGCCGGAGCGATGAGGCTAGGATTCGGGCTCGAATCGCATCGGCTGGGAGCCGGCGCTGACGACTTCGCGCTGGAGACGGCCGTGCACAACGTCCACCCCGGGGAGGGGACCACATATGTCAGTACGCATGCGCGCCGCGTTGGTCGGCGCGATCTTTGCACTAGGTGTCGCGCCGGCGGCCGCGACCGCCGCCACGAAGCATCACCATGGCAAGAACGAGGCCGCGAAGACCTCGAAGCAGCTGCGTAAGCAGATCACCGCGCCGCGCATGTGGGAGCACGCGGAGGCGTTCCAGATGATCGCCGACGAGAACGGGGGCAACCGCGCCTCGGGCTTCCAGGGCTACGGCGCGTCGGTGCAGTACGTCCTCACGAAGCTGCGTGATGCGGGCTACCGCCCGACGACGCAGGTCTTCGACTTCGTGACGTTCGAGGAGACGGCGGATCCGACGCTCCGTGAGGTCTCGCCGACCGCGAAGACCTACACGCCGGGCACCGAGTTCCTCACGATGAACTACTCGGCCAGCGGCGACACCGGTGAGGCCACGATCACGCCGGTCGACCTCACGCTCAGCCCCGATCCCGCGCAGCGGGTGTCGACCTCGGGCTGCGAGGCCGCCGACTTCGCCGGCTTCACCGACGGTCACATCGCCCTGATGCAGCGCGGCAGCTGCCCGTTCGCCCAGAAGGCGACCAACGCGCAGGACGCCGGCGCGGTCGGCGCGATCATCTTCAACTCGGGCACCCCCGGCAACGAGGGCGTGGTCGCCGGGACGCTGGCTGAGACGGCGCAGGACGGCCAGCCCACGCCTCCCGACGTCACGATCCCGGTCGTGGGCATCTCCTACGCCGAGGGCGACCGGCTCGCCGGCGAGTCCGATCCCACGGTCGGCCAGGTCATCGTCCAGGCGAAGAGCGACCAGCGGTCGTCGACGAACATCCTGGCGGACACCCGCTCGGGCGATCCGGACAACGTGACCATCGTCGGCTCGCATCTCGACTCCGTGCTCGAGGGCCCGGGCATCAACGACAACGGCTCCGGCTCGGCATTCAACCTCGAGCTCGCGGTGCGGATGGCCAAGAAGAAGATCCGCACGGAGAACCGCGTGCGGTTCGCGTTCTGGGGCGCCGAGGAGTCCGGTCTGGTGGGCGCGACCCGCTACGTCGCGGCGATCTCGGATGAGGAGCTCGCCAAGATCGCGGCGAACCTCAACTTCGACATGCTCGCGTCGCCCAACCACGGGAAGTTCGTCTACGACGGCGACTTCTCGGATACGCCGCCGCCGGCCACCGCGCCGAACGTGAACCCGGGCGCCGCGTACATCGAGAGCGTGTTCCTGAAGTACTTCACGTCCGTGGGGATCTCCCCGGACCCGAGCGCGTTCGACGGCCGCAGCGACTACAAGCCGTTCCAGGACAACGGGATCGCCGCGGGCGGTCTGTTCTCCGGCGCGGAGGTCGCGAAGTCCGAGGCGCAGGCCGCCAAGTGGGGCGGCATGGCCGGTGTGGCGTTCGATCCGAACTACCACCAGGCCGGTGACGACATCGACAACCTCGACCTCAGGGGTTGGGAGCAGCTCGCCGACGGCGGCGCTCACGTGCTGGCGAAGCTGGCCGAGGACCGCAACCTCCGCGACACGCTCGCCGGTGGCGCGACCGCCAAGGCGTCGAAGAAGTCCGCGAAGGCCAAGTCCCGCAAGGGCAAGCGGCTGAGCAAGGCCCAGAAGGCCAAGCGGCTGAGCAAGGCCCGCAAGGCCGCGCTCGGCGCATACCTCGGCGACCGGCTCGTCCGCTAGTCCGAGGCACAGCACCGAAGTTCGTCCGAGGGGCGGCCGCAAGGCCGCCCCTCGTGCTTTGTCTGCCCGGGCCCGCGTGGCGACCAGGGTGTCGACCGGGGATCCACGGGCGCGATCGGCACCTGAGGAGAGCAGGCTTGGTCGCGTTACCAGACATCGCAGTGAGGTCTTGAAAGGAGATCCTCATGAGCATCTTCCAGAGGTCCCATCCGGAGGGCGCCGGCTCCGTCTCCGGCGCGCCGAACCTTCCTGAGGGGTTCACGGACACTTTCACGAGCCGGTACATCGACACCGGTGACGTGCGGCTGCACGCGGTCACCGGAGGCGAAGGGCCGCCGCTGCTGCTCGTGCACGGCTGGCCCGAGAGCTGGTACGCCTGGCGTCATCTGATGCCGGCGCTGGCGCGCGACTTCGAGGTCATCGCGGTCGACCAGCGCGGCATGGGGCTGTCCAACAAGCCCGCCGGCGGCTACGACACCGGCACCCAGGCACGCGACCTGATCGGGCTGATGGACGCGCTCGGGCACGCGTCGTTCTCGGTGGTCGGCCACGACACCGGGTTCGCGATCAGCTACGCGCTCGCCGCCGACCACCCCGACCGGGTCGAGCGCGTCGCCCTGCTCGAGATCCCCGGGTCGCCGGGCACGGTCACCGCGCCGCCCCTGTTCCTCCCCGGGCCGCTCAACGACCGGCTCTGGCACCTCGGCTTCAACCGGATCGAGGGGCTGAACGAGCAGCTCGTCGCCGGACGCGAGGACGTCTTCTACCGCTGGGAGTTCGACGCGGCCGCCAAGCCGCTCGGCGACGACGTGATCGGCTACTACGTCAGCCTCCTCTCCAACCCGGACTCGCTGCGCGGCAACTTCGGGTGGTACCGCGCGATCGACACCACCATCGCCCAGGACGAGGAGCGCAAGAACCGGCCGCTGACCATGCCCGTCATGGCGATCGGCGGAGAGCGGAGCTTCGGCGAGAACGTCGGTAACGCGGTCCGTGCCGTCGCGCCCGACGTGCAGAGCGTCGTCATCCCCGACACCGGCCACTTCCTCGCCGAGGAGTCCCCCGAGGAGCTGCTGGCGGCGCTGACGCCGTTCCTGACCGCCGACCGCGACGCAGCGGCCACGGCCTCCGCCGCCGTCGCGGCCGGCCACTGAGCCCTTTCGACGCCGGGACCCTGCCGCTCCGGCAGGGTCCCGGGAAGGCTCAGTTGAGGAGCGCTGCCGAGTCGGTGGCCGTGACCGGCTCGGAGTCGGAGCTCGGCAACGCCTTGGACAGCTCGTGCCGAGAGCGGATGTCGAGCTTGGTGTACACCTTGCGCAGGTGCCACTCGACGGTGCGTGGGCTCAGGAACAGCCGCGCACCGATGTCGGGGTTCGACAGCCCGTCACGGGCGAGCCGTGCGATCTGCTTCTCCTGCGGCGTCAGCTCGTCGCGAGTGTCGTCCCGTCGCTTGCGCACCGTCTCGCCGGTGGCAAGCAGCTCGCCGCGAGCACGCTCGGCGAACCCCTTGGCCCCGATCCGGCTGAAGCTGTCGTAGGCGACTCGCAGCTGCTCGCGGGCGTCGACGCGCCGGTTCTCGCGACGCAGCCATTCGCCGTACAGGAGACGGGCGCGGGTCGCGTGGACCACACCGCGGCTGCGCTCGAGCCGCTCGACCGCCTCGCGGTAGAGCGGCTCCGCATCCTTCCCTATCGCTGAGCAGCGCGCGCGAGCCGGCCTCGATGCCGAGCGCCCAGTCGGTGCCGCTCGCTCGCGTGCGCGCGCTCAGGCGATCGAGCGCAGCGCGGCTCGCGTCCGTCGCGCCGCAGCGGACGCCTGCCTCGATCAGCTCGACGAGGGACCACGCGAAGAGCCCGACATCGTCGTGCTCGCAGCCTCGCTGGGCGGCCGCGAGCGCGTCGGCGTAGCGGCCGTTCCCGTTGCACAGGAGGGCCGTCGCCCACTCGTTGATGCCCAGCGCCCATCCCCTCGCCTCTCGCCGTCACGGCGGCCGTCATCCCTTCGATAAGCGCAAGCCCGTCGGCTTCGTCGCCCTGCCACGCGGTCAGCATCAGCGTCGCGTACTTCAGCGGTGCCATGTCGGTGGCGAGCGTGATGGCGTCGGCCTCCTCGATCAGCGCCGCGGCGGCGCCGAACGCTCCCCGCATGAATGTCGAGGGCAGCGCGATACGTGACCGCCATCGGGAGCACGCTGAGCGCGCCGGTCTCGCGCGCGACGCGCACCCCGCTCGTCGCGAGCACGTACCAGAGCTCGTCGTCCCAGAGATCCTGGGCGAGGCGGCACGCCAGCCACAGCCAACGCACGTCCCGTGCGGTCAACTCCTCGACGCGGCGAAACGCGTCCAGAGCGCCTCCGGATCGACGGCACGCCGGCCGCGTAGCCCTCGGTGAACCTCGTCGCCAAGCCGTCGAGGAGCAGGTCGGCCGCACGCGGCGGCGGCTGCTGCGCCGGCGGCGCAGCCCGTGCGGCCTCGGCAGTCTCGCGGATGCTGGGCTTGTCGCCGAGCCGACCCGCGAACATCGCGGCCGCCATCGCCTCCAGATGGGTCTCGCGAGCAATCGCGGGAGCGAGCGGCTCCAGGCGCCGCGCGGCATCGAGCAACAGCGCCGGAGCGTCCCTGCCGCGCGTGCGGACGAACGCGATCTCCGCTCGCAACCGCTCCAATCGTGCGCGTCTGGAGCTCGTCGAGCGGCGCGAGCTCGGCGGTCGCGAGCAGCTCGAGCGCCGCGTCCGATGCCCCGGCGTCGAACTTCGCCTGCGCGGCAGCCAGGGCCCGCCTCCCCCGCTCCGCCGGATCGGGAGTCAGCTCGGCCGCGCGCGCCAGGAACGCCGCAGCCGCCGCCGCGCCCCCACGGGCCTGCGCCCGGTCGGCAGAACGCTCCAACTCGCCGGCCACCGCCTCGTCGACTGCCACCGTCGCGTGAGCACGATGCCACGCCCGACGATCGGGATCGGTATCCGGATCGGTCACCTCCGCCAACGCCTCATGCACGGCTCGCCGCTCCGAAGCGATGGCCGCCCGGTATGCCGCGGATCGCACCAGTGGATGCCGGAAGCGGACACGCGCTCCGATCTCGACCAGCTGCGCGTCCTCCGCAGGGCCGAGCGCGCTCTTCTCGATGCCGAGCCTGTGAGCCGCGCGCCAGACGAGCGCCGCGTCACCCATCGGCTCGGCCGCGGCCAGCAGCAGCAGACGCTGTGTCGGCTCAGGCAGCGCGTCGGCGCGCTCGAGGTAGTGGTCCTCGAGATGGCGCGGGAGGTCTGTCGCAGCGAGAAGCTCGAATCCGCCTGCCAGATCCGCTGCGCTCATGCTCCGCGGCAGATCGAGCAGAGCGAGCGGGTTGCCGCGGGTTTCGGCGACGATCCGGTCGCGGATGCGGTCGTCGAGCGGACCCGGGACGGCTCGCTTGAGCAGGGTGCGCGCATCCTCGTCGGGCAACCCGCGCAGCAGCAAGTCGGGCAGGCCGTCGAAGTCGTGCCTCGCAGTCGGCTCGCGGACGGCGACCACGATCGCCACCGATTCCGCGAGGAGCCGTCGCGCGACGAAGCCGAGGATCAATCCCGAGGCGGCGTCCAGCCATTGAGCGTCGTCCACGAGACAGACCAGCGGCCGCTCCTCGGCTTCGGCAGACAGCAGGCCGAGCACGGCCAGTCCGACCAGAAACCGCTCCGGGACCTGCCCGGATGCGAGGCCCAGCGCGACACGCAGACCGTCCTGCTGCGGCTGCGGAAGCGCGTCGAGCCGCGGGAGCATCGGCGCGGACAGCTGATGGATCCCGGCATAGGGCAGCTCCATCTCCGCCTCCACGCCCGTGACGCGCTCGACACGGAGGCCTGACGCCTGACGAGCGACGTACTGCAACAGCGCCGTCTTGCCGATGCCTGCTTCGCCGCGGATGGCGAGCACGCCGCTGTGACCGCCGCGTACGTTGGCGAGCAGGCGGTCGATCGCGTCCCGCTCGCTGGTCCGGCCTAGGAACCCGGGCGGGCTGGCCGCGGCCATGGTGACCGCCGAGCCTACCGGAGGTCATGATCGGATATAACCGCGGCGGCACAACGCATGCGAGTCGCAGTCGTCGGAGCAACCGGACGCATCGGTCGCCTCACCGTCGAGGCGCTGGAGCGCGCGGGCCACGAGACCGTCCCGATCAGCCGGACCCAGGGCGTCGACGTGCACACCGGTGAAGGATTGGTGACGGCACTCGCGGGCGTCGATGCCGTCGTCGACGCGTGCAGTAGCGCAGCGACCGACCACGACGAGGCAGTCGCGTTCTTCAGCCGTTCGACCCGCAACCTGCTCGAGGCCGAGCAGCAGACGGGAGTGCAGCACCACGTGCTGCTGTCGATCATCGGCCTCGCGAGGTTCACCGGCAACGCCCACTGCGCCGGCAAGCGGGCGCAGGAGGAGCTCGTCGAGCGAGGCCCGGTGCCGTGGAGCATCGTCCCGAGTGCGCACTTCCACGACTTCGCCGAGATGGCGACGACCTGGACGGAGCGGGACGGCAGCGCGACGATCGCTCCCCTGCTCGTACAGCCGGTCGCGCCCGCCGACGTCGCCGACGTCCTGGCCGAGGTCGCCGTCGGACAACCGCAGGGCCGCTGCCCGGACCTTGCAGGGCCCGAGCCGCAGGATCTGGTCGATCTCGCGCGCCGCACCCGCGCCGCTCGCGGCACCTCGATCCGCCTGGTCCCCACGTGGTCGGGGGAATCATGGGCCTCGATATGGCCGGCGACGTGCTGCTGCCGGGACCGGACGCGCGCATCGCCGCCACGACGTTCGACGACTGGCTCGCCGGCGAGACGGCTCCGGCCTGACTGGCAACCCGGGGTCAGGCGTGGGATTCTTGTCGTGTGCTCCGCCTGGCTTGCCGCCGACGCCGAGCCGGAATCGCGAACGGGGACGGAGCGTGACACTCCTCGGGCGCGCGGACGAGTGCGCCCTGCTCGACGGCTTGATCGGGGATGTCCGGCGGAGCGAGAGCCGGTCCTTGGTCATGCGTGGCGAGGCCGGCATCGGGAAGACGGCGCTGCTGGAGTACCTGGTCGAATCGGCGTCGGACCTGACGCTCGGCCGGGCGGTCGGGGTCGAGTCCGAGATGGAGCTGGCCTTCGCCGAGCCTGCATCAGCTGTGCGGGCCCATGCTCGATCGGCTCGCGAAGCTCCCGGCGCCGCAGCGCCAGGCGCTCGAGATCGTGTTCGGGCTGAGCGCCGGCGCCGCCCCAGATCAGTTCCTCGTGGGGTTGGCGGTCTTGAGCTTGCTCTCGGACGTGGCAGATGAGCGTCCGCTGCTGTGTGTCATCGACGACGCTCAGTGGCTCGATCACGCCTCGGCGCTGACGCTCGCCTTCGTCGCCCGTCGCCTGCTGGCGGAGCCGGTGGGGGTCGTGTTCGCCGCGCGCGAGCCGGGCGAGGCGCTCCAGCACCTTCCCGAGCTGGAGGTGCACGGCTTGCGCGACGGCGACGCCCGCGCCCTGCTGAGCATCGGCGGTGCCGATCCAAGCTCGATGAGCGAGTCGCGTGACCGGATCATCGACGAGACGCGCGGGAATCCGCTGGCGTTGCTCGAGCTGCCGCGCGGGCTGACGGCGACGCAGTTGGCGGGCGGCTTCGGCCTGCTGGGCGCGCAGGCGCTGACAGGACGGATCGAGGAGAGCTTCGTCCGACGAGCTCGAGGCGCTCCCCGATGACGCGCGGCGCTTGGTGCTGCTCGCGGCGGCGGAGCCGGTCGGCGATCCGCTGCTGCTGATGGCGCGCGGCCGAGCGGCTCGCCATCGGGCCGGCGGCTGCGGAGCAGGCGCGAGGCGCACGGCCTGCTGGCCATCGGCGAGCGCGTGACGTTCCGTCACCCGCTGGCACGCTCCGCCGTCTACCGATCGGCGCCGGCGCAGGAACGCCGGGCTGTTCATGTCGCGCTTGGCGGCGGCAACCGAGCGGGACGCCGATCCGGACCGCCGCGCGTGGCACCTGGCCGCAGCCGCGACCGGACCTGACGAAGAGGTCGCCGCTGGAGCTCGAGCGCTCGGCCGGGCGGGCGCAGGCGCGCGGCGGGCTCGCCGCCGCGGCGGCGTTCCTGCCGGCGCGCCGTCGCACTGACCGCACGATCCCCTGCGGCAGGCGGATCGCGCTCTGGCGGCGGCGCAGGCGAGCCTCCAGGCCGGCGCCTTCGACGCGGCTCTCGAGCCTTCTGGCCACGGCGGAGACCGGGCCGATCGACGAGCTCCAGCGCGCCCGGGTGGAGCTGCTGCGCGCCGAGGCCGCGTTCGCGTCGCAGCGAGGCAGCGCCGCACCGGCGTTGCTGCTCCACGCCGCGCAAGCGGATCGAGCCATTGGACGCGCGACTCGCACGCGTCGGCTACCTCACCGCGATGTCCGCGGCGCTGTTCGCAGCTCGCCTGGCGAGCCCGGGCGCCGGCGTGCGGGAGGTGGCGAGCGCCGTGCAGGCCGCCCCACCGGCAGCAAGCCCGCCGACGGCCGCCGACCTCCTGCTCGACGGCTGGGCGGCATTGTTCGCCGACGGACTGCGCCGCCGCGACGCCGACACTGCGAGAAGCGCTGACCCGAGTTCGAGGACCCCACGGCCGCCGCTGACCAGCTCCACGTGCTCTGGCTGGCCACGATCACCGCGCCCGTGGTGTGGGATGACGCGCGCTGGGACGCGCTGTCGCAGCTTCCACGTAGAGCTCGCACGCAGCAGCGGCGCACTCAGCGAGCTTCCCCTCGCCCTCAACTCGCGTACGTACATCCATCCTCTTCCGGGGCGAGCTGGATACGGCCGACGCACTGATCGAGGAGGCACGGATGCGCCACCGAGGCGACTGGAGCAGGCCTCACGCCGTGGGGCGCCCTTGCTCTCGCGGCCCTCCGCGGGCGTGAGGGCGACGCCGCGCATGCTCGACGCCGACGCACTCGAGGTGGCTGCGGCCGATGCGACCAGGCGCGGCGAGGGGATCGGCCTGACGGTCATCGCATGGGCGAGGGCGCTCCTCTACAACACCCTCGGCATCCCCGACCAGGCGTTTGCGGCCGCACAGGGGGCGGTCGACTGCCCGACCAACAGCGCCGCGGCCGCTTGGGGGTTGGTCGAGCTGGTCGAGGCTGCGGCTCGAGTCGGTGCAACCGGAGACGGCTTTCGAGGCCGCCCGGCAGTTCGCGGAGATCGCGGACGCGGCCGGGACCGATTGGGCGCTCGGAGTCGACGCGAGGTCACGCGCGCTCTTGAGCACGGGGGTGACCGCCGAGCAGCTGTACCGCGAGGCGCTCGGCCGCCTCGGGCGATGCCAGATGCGCGTCGACCTCGCGCGCGCACACCTGCTCTACGGCGAGTGGCTGCGCCGCGAGCATCGCCGGGTCGACGCGCGCGCCCAGCTCCGCGCCGCCCAGGACCTCTTCACGTCGATGGGGATGGACGGCGTTCGCCGAGCGCGCACGCGAGGGAGCTTCTGGCCACGGGCGAAACGGTGCGGAAGCGGACCGTCGAGACGCGCGACGACCTCACCGCGCAGGAACGGCACATCGCGCGGCTGGCACGCGATGGGCTGTCGAACCCGGAGATCGGTGCACGGCTCTTCCTCAGCCCCCGCACCGTCGAGTGGCACCTGCACAAGGTGTTCGGCAAGCTCGCGATCCGGTCCCGCCATGAGCTGTCCACGCGCGTTGCCGAGCTCCGGGCCCGAGCTCGCCCCGGCCTGATCTCAGCGGGAAGCCGTCACACCGCGCTCCTCCATGTAGCGGTCGGCGGCCACGGTGGCCTGCTCGGAGGTGCTCCCCTGCCGGCGTGCGTCGAGGTAGGACGCGTACCAGTCCCACCAGTCGTGGGCCGGGGCGGCCTTCTCGAAGCTCGTCGTGGTGCTTGGCCGTCTCGAGCAGCAGGTCGGCCAGCGTGCTCGACATCCGTCGTCGTCACACGCGCCCGGGCAGCCGGCTAGGTGAGCTCCTGCAGCAGAGAACTCGTTGCCGTCGGGATCGCTGAACGACGCGTACGTGCTGTAGGACTTGCGCTCGGGGTCAGGGCCCGGGCAGAGCGGCGCTGGCTGGTCGGCGCTGAACGCCACGCCGTGGAACGCCTCGGACACGTCGACGCCGCGCTCGATCAGGTCGGTGCGCGCCGCGTCGATGTCGTCGACGGCGAGCAGCAGGTTGCCCGACCGACCCCGGGGACCGCGTCCGTGACGCCGGTGCCGAAGATGATCGACGACTCCGAGCCGGGCGGCGTGAACTGCAGCACGCGGAAGTCCTCGGTGAAGACGAAATCGGCGTCCTCACGCCATCCCAGCGAGGCGTAGAAACGACTTGGCGCGCTCGGCGTCTGACACCGGCAGGATCACGACCTCGAGCTTGAAATCCGACCGTGCGGGTGTCCGGGACCTGGGTCGCGGCCTCGGTGCTCATGTCGATGGTGCTCACGGTGACCTCCGTGGGGTTGTTGGTTGGTGGCACCACCGTCCCGCGATTCGCCACTCATCGCGCCCGTGGGTCACTGGTCGAACCCCCCGGGCAGCAGGACCAGTGACCCACGGGCGCGATCGACGCCCCATTTACGAGACCGTTGTGTCCACTACCCCGACGGTCTGGAGGCAGAGATGAGCACCGACTATGACGTGATCGTGATCGGCGGCGGCTCGCCCGGCGAGCACTGTCGCCGGCGCGCTGGCCGAGGGCGGCCTGCGCGTGGCCGTCGTCGAGCGCGAGCTGGTCGGCGGCGAGTGCTCCTACTGGGCGTGCATCCCGTCCAAGGCGCTGCTCCGGCAGGGCGAGGCCGTCCAGGCCGCGCGCGACGCGGGCGCGACCGCGGAGGTCGACGTCGCCGCTGTGCTGGCCTGGCGCGACTTCATGGTCTCCGACTACTCCGACGCCGGCCAGGAGCGCTGGCTCGCCGACAACGGCATCGACCTGCTGCGCGGCCGCGGCCGGCTCGCCGGCCCCGGCGCCGTGGAGGTCGATGACGTCCGCTACACGACCGACCACGTCGTGCTCGCAAACGGCGCCGACCCGATCATCCCGCCGATCCCGGGCCTGCGCGAGCTCGACGGCGTCTGGACGAACCGTGAGGCGACCGGCATGAAGACGGTGCCGCGCCGGCTGCTCGTGCTCGGCGGCGGGCCGGTCGGGGTGGAGATGGCGCAGGCGGTCCGCCGCCTCGGTGGCGAGGTGGTGCTCATCCACCGTTCCGAGCGCGTGCTCCCGCGCGAGGCCGCCCCGCTGGGCGAGGCGCTCGGCGAGGTCCTCCGGCGCGACGGGATCGAGCTCGTGCTCGGCGCGACGCTCGAGCGCCGCACGGCGCGACGGCGCGGACTACGTCCTGGAGCTGGGTGACGGCCGCGAGCTGCGCGGCGACCGTCTGCTCGTAGCGACCGGCCGGCGCCCGCGCGTGAACGGGATCGGCCTGGAGACGCTTCCGCATGGTCCCCGACGCGCCGCGGCATCCCCGTCGACGCGCACCTGCGCGCCGGCGAGCGGCCTGTGGGCGATCGGCGACGTCACCGGACTGTGGCCGCTGACCCACGTCGGCAAGTACCAGGCCAGGATCGTGGCCGCCAACATCCTCGGCGAGCCGCGCGAGGCCAACTACGACGCCGTCCCGCGCGTCGCTTTCACCGATCCGCAGGCGGCGGCCGTCGGGCGTCACCGAGGCGCAGCTTCGAGGCGACCGTGCTGGCTGTCGGAGATCGCCAAGACCGCCACCTACACACGCGCCTACGCCGAGTCCAACGGCTACCTCACGCTGCTCAGCGACGGCGAGCGGCTGACCGGTGCGCCACGCGCTCGGACCCGAGGCCGGCGAATGGCTCCAGCAGGCCACGCTGCGCCATCCGCGCCCGCGTGCCGCTCGACGTGCTGCGCGACACCATCCAGCCCTTCCCGACCTTCTCGGAGATCTACCTCACCGGCGCTGAAGGCGCTCGACAACGAGATCGCCACGGCGCGACGCGGCAGCGGGAGTGGCCGTCATGAGCCCCCACCGGGTCGTCAGTCGTCGGCGGCGGCTTCGGCGGACTCCAGGCCGCGCGCGAGCTTGCGGCGCGCGCCCGTGGAGCTCACGCTCATCGACCGGCGCAACTTCCACCTGTTCCAGCCGCTGACCTACCAGGTCGCGACCGGCGCGCTGTCGCCCGGCGAGGTCGCCTCTCCGCTGCGCGCGATCTTCAAGCGCAACCGCAACGTGCGCGTGCTGCTCGCCGAGGTCGACGGCTTCGACCTCGACGCGGCGCGAGGTCGTCCTCCGGCTCGGTCGCCGATCTGCCGGCCCCGGCCCCGCTGCCCTACGACACGCTGATCGTCGCGGGCGGCTCGCACTACTCCTACTTCGGCCACGACGAGTGGAGCGCCCATGCGGCCGAGGTCAAGTCGCTCGAGAGCGCGCTCGACCGTCCGCAGCCGCATCCTCGCCGCCTTCGAGGCCGCCGAGCTCGAGCCCGATCCCCGAGCGGCGCGGTGAGTGGCTCACGTTCGCGGTGGTCGGCGCCGGTCCCACCGGCGTCGAGATGGCCGGCCAGATCGCCGAGCTCGCCCGCGACACGCTGTCGCGGCGACTTCCGCGCCGCCGATCCCGGCAGCGGCCGCGTCCTGCTCGTCGAGGCGGCCGACCGTGTGCTCACCGGGTTCCCGCCGTCCCTGTCGGCGAAGGCCGAGCGCTCGCTCGCGCCGGCTGGGCGTCACGCCCGTGCTCGACAGCACCGTCGTCGACGTCGACGAGACCGGCATCACGATCGAGGATGCCGTACGGCGCGACGCGGCGCATCCCGGCGCGAACCGTCGTCTGGGCCGCCGGAGTGCACCGCGTCCGCGCCTCGCCTCGGTGCTGGCCGAGCTCACGGGCGCCGAGCAGCGACCGCGCAGGTCGCGTGACGGTCGAGGCCGACCTCACCCTCCCCGGCCATCCCGAGGTCTTCGCGCTCGGCGACATGGTCCGCGTCCGCGGCCGCGACGGCTCGGCGCATCACCCTCCCCGGCGTGGCGCCGGTCGCCATGCAGCAGGGCCGCTACGCGGCGAGGGCCGTGCGCGCCCGCCTGCGCGGTCGCACCGCGCCGCCGTACCGGTACCGCGACAAAGGCAACCTCGCGACCATCGGCCGCGCCGCAGCCGTTGCGGACATCAAGGGCCTAAAGCTCAGCGGCTTCCTCGCCTGGATCACCTGGCTGCTCGTCCACCTGTTCTACCTCGTAGGGCTTCCAGAACCGCCTCCTCGTCCTGATCCGCTGGTCGATCAGCCTCGCCACGCGCGGCCGCGGGGCTCGACTGATCACGGACCCGGGGAGCTCAGGGGCGTCGCAGGTGCAGCGCGGCGAGCCCGTCCGGGAACAGGTGTAGCCCGCCGCCGACGAGCACGGCGAGTGGTCGTCATGGGCGGAGCTCCAGACGCTTGTGGTAGATCACGAAATCGCACGGCGTGGCCAGCAGCGGCGCGAGTGCCGGGTAGGCCTCGTCGATCGCCCCCGTGCGGACGACCCGATAGCCGAGGCGCGTGTACCAGGCGTCCAGGAACGCCTTGGTCGGATGCGTCCAGCCTCGGGGCACGAGCAGCTCGAGCTGCATGCTGCGGACACCCTCTTCGCTGCTCTTGCGTTCGGCGAAGCGCACCAGCTCGCGCCCCACCCCGGCCCCACGATGCGCCGGGTCCGCGGCGAGCATCCCGAACTCGCCCGTGTCCTCGTCGAGCCGCTGGACGCGGACGCAGCCGACGACCCGGCCGCCCACGCGCGCCTCGGCGATCTGCCCCGCCCGGGTCATCTCGACGACCTCGTCGAGCGTCGTCCGGGTCGCCCCGGCGGTCCACAGCCCCTCCTCGGCCACCGCATAGACCTCGTTGGTCAGCTCGGTGATCCGCGCCATCAGCTCCACGTCGTCGCCGTCGTCCGCCGGGAGCAGCCGGATATCCACCCGTTCGCCCGCCGTCATGGGATCGAGGATCATTTCATGCGCGCCGCGGAGGAGCTCCACGTCGCGCAGTCGGCGCTGTCGCACCAGATCCGCCGGCTCGAGCAAGAGCTCGGTACCGCGCTGTTCGAGCGCACCAGCCGGCGCGGGCGGCCTCGACGTGCCCGGCCTGCTGGCCCGCTTCAGCCAAGCCCACCCCGGCGTCGAGGTCGCCTGCGCGAGGGCATCGCCGGCGACATGCTCCGGTTCCTTGCCGCCGACGAGCTCGACGCCGCCTTCTGCCTGCTGTCGGGCGAGGTCCCTGACGATCTCGCCGTCGAGCGGCTGAGCGAGGAAGAGGCGGTCGCCGCCTTCGCCCCCGGCCGCGCCCCGGCGGCTCCGCACGTCGGCGTCGCCGACCTCCGCGAGCGCGCGATCGTCGCGACGCGCCGCGGCTCGGCCATCACCTCCGCGGTGGAGCAGCTGTTCGCCGACGCCGGCGAGCGACTCCGCCTCTCGCTGGAGAGCGGCGACCCGTTCCTCCTGCGGTCGCTCGCGGCACGAGGATTCGCCACGGCGATCCTGCCTCGCTCGCTCACCGCCATGGAGGGACCCGCGATCGAGGTGCGAAGCCTCCACCCCGCCGTCCGTCTGCCCGTGGCGCTCGTGTGGCGGCGCGAGCGCATCGCTCCACCTGCAGCACGCATGTTCATCGACTTCGTGCGCCGCGAGACAGCCGCCACCGGCGGTCGATCCAGGCAGTAGAGATCCCACCTTTCGTGCCAGATGCCCTGATTTTCGACGGTGTGAGCACGTAAATGCCCTGAAACCTCCGATCAATGTCGTTGACTTGCGTGCCGTCGACCGTAAAATCCCGGGCGCTCTACGGGAGGGGACGAGATGATGCGCGCAGGGGCGCTCGTAACGGCGGGCTTGATCGGACTGGTGGTGGCGGCGCCGGCGGGCGCGGACACGACCGCCTGGAGCCGGCATGGCTTCGACGTCGACACGGCCAACGTCGTGCGGCGTTCGAACATCGTGCTCGACCGGGCGCCGGTCCTGGCGACGCAGTCGATGCCTGTCGGCAACGGCGTGATGGGTGCCGCGGTGTGGGCGCACGACGGCTTCACGGCGCAGCTCGGGCGCACCGACACGTTCCCGACCCGCCGCTCGCCAGGCCAGGTCGTGATCCCGGGCCTCGAGGCGATGACCTCCGCCCCCGACTACCGGGCGACCGTCGACCTCTACGACGCGGTCTATCGCCAGACCGGCGGCGGGATGAGCGCCACCACGTACGTGAGCGCCGGCGACGACAGGCTCGTGGTCGACGTCAGAGGCGCGGACCCGGCCACGACGCAGACGGCGCAGGTGAACCTCCAGGCCGGGCGCAACCCGCAGGCCGGAGCCGCCGGGCGGATCGCCCGGCTCGCCGAGACCTGGGTGGACGACGCGCCTGACGCGGGCGGCGGCGGCAGCGGCCGGACGTTCGGGTCGCTGGCGGCGATCACCGCCGGCGGGCGCGACGTCGCCGCAGCGGTCGTCGACGCGCGCACCGTTCAGGTGAGCTACCGGCCGCGCCGGGACGGCTCGTTCCGGGTCGTGGTGGCCTCGCCGCGATGGACCGGCGGTGACGCGGAGGCCACCGCGAGGAAGCTGCTCGCCGGCGTCGCCAAGCGCGACCGCCGGGCGATCACCAGGTCGCATCTGCGCTGGTGGCACCGCTACTGGGGCCGCGTCGGATTGATCAAGCTCGGCTCTCAGGACGGGGTCGCGGACTACATGGAGAACATCCGCACGATCTACCTGTACGTGAAGGCCGCGTCGGAGCGGGGCCGGTTCCCGTCGACCCAGGCCGGCGTCAACCCGCTGTTCAACTTCACGCGCGACAACCAGCAATGGGGCGGCGGCCACTACTGGTTCTGGAACCTCCGCATGCAGATCGCCGCGAACCTCGGCGCGGGCGTGACGGACCTGAACGCGCCGGCCTTCCGGCTCTACCGCGAGAACCTCGAGAGCATCAGGAGGTGGACACGGCTGCGCATGAACATGCGGCCCGGCATCTGCGTGCCCGAGACGATGCGCTTCGACGGCACGGGCTGGTACCTCGCCGGCGGCAGCACCGAGACCAACGACGCGTGCGACGCGAGCGGCGCGGCCAGCTACAACAAGCGCACGCTCACGACCGGCGCCGCGGTCGCGACCTGGGTCTGGCGCCAGTACCAGGCGACCGACGACCGCGCGTTCCTGAAGGCCAACTACCCGCTGATCGCGGACGCGGCCCGCTTCCTGCTCGCCTACGCCACCGTCGGCGCGGACGGCAAGCTGCACACCTTCCCGTCGAACGGGCACGAGTCGCAGTGGGACGTGCACGACCCGATCACCGACATCACGGCGATGAAGGCGCTGTTCCCGATCACCGTCGATGCGGCCACCGAGCTGCGCGTCGACCGCGACCTCGTCGCACGGATACGGGCGGCGATCCCGCAGATCCCCGACTTCCCGCGGACCGACCGCGCGACCCACACGCAGCTCAAGACCGCCGCCGACGACGGCGACGGGAACACCGTCCTGGGCTTCTCATCCGACCCGACCGCCCCGCTGCGGAACAGCGAGAACCTCGACCTGGAGCCGGTCTGGCCCTACAACCTGATCGGCGACACGAGCCCGCTGTTCGACCTCGCACGGCTGACGTACGCCAACCGGCGCAACCGGAACTCGAACTCCTGGACCTATGACCCGGTGCATGCGGCGAGGCTCGGGCTGGGGACCGATGTCGCCGCCGGGCTGAGCGCCTCGACCGCGAGCTTCCAGGTCTACCCGAGCGGTCTGGCCGCGTGGAACCCAAGCCGCCAAGAGGAGCCCTACGACGAGCACGCCGGCGTGACGGCGCTCGCAATCAACGAGTCGCTGGTGCAGGACTACGACGGGATCCTGCGGATCGCGCCGGCCCTCCCACCCGGGTGGGACGCGGAAGGGACGGTGTTCCTCCAGCACCGATCCAAGGCCCACATCCAGGTTCAGGGCGGCGTGATCACCACGGCGGCGATCGAGTCCGGCTCCGACCATGACATGCGGATCCGCAACCCGTGGCCGGGAGCGCAGGTCCAGGTGGTCGACGGCCGGCGTCCGCGCTCGGTGATCGTGCCGACGACGACCGCGGCGACGTTCACCCTCCACGCCCGGCGGGGCCGGGCGTACGTGGTGCAGCGCCCGAGCGCCCCGACGGCGTCGCTCGCAAAGGCGCCGGTCACGGGCACGCCCGCGACCCAGGCGCGCCATCTGGCCGGGTCCAGGGCGCAGATCGGCCTCGATCCGCCCGGGGTCGAGCCGCCGACGCCGTGCCCCATCCCGACGGAGAGCCCGCTCGTCGCGTGGGACCCGACCGCGGGCGACACGGTGCCGGACTCGTCCAGCTTCGATCGTGACGCCACGTGGCAGGGGATCCCGACCTACCTGGCGACGGGTCCGACCGGTAGCTCGGCGAGCCTCGACGACGGCCGCTTCCTGCGCACCGCCCCGACGACGCTGGGCTTCCTGCGCGAGGCGACCTTCGCCGCGGAGATCAAGGTCAACCCGACCGCCGGCTACCGGCGACTGTGGGACTGGAAGATCCCCGGCGGCGGCGACGGTGACGGCTTCCTGATCGACCTGACGCCGGACGGCCAGGTGCGCGTCATCGCGTCCGGCCGCGGCGTCACCACCGACGCGGTGCTCCCCACCGGCAGATTCGTCGACCTCGTCGTCACGGCCGGGCGCGACGGCAAGCTGAACGTGTACGCCGACGGCGCGCGCATCGGCGGCGGCGACCTCCCCGACCTGGGCATCAACGGGTGTGCGGCAGCGCAGCTGCGCTTCGGCGCCGACCAGGACGGCGGCCAGCGGATCAGCGCCGAAGTCGACCGGACGGCGATCTTCCCGTCCGCCCTACCGGCCGCGGACATCGGCCGCTGGCAGGCGCTCGCGTTCGAAGGCTAGCGGCGGGGGAACCACCGGAGGAGAGGGACAAGCGGTTCCCCACACCGCCACATCGGCCCTGTACTGAGGGCCGAATCTACGTCGCGCCGGCCTGACCCGCCGGCATCACCATGACCTTGACAGCCGTCGGGTCCTCACGCCCCGCGCGCAGTGCCGCTTCGGCCTGGTCGAGGCCGTAGTGGCCGGTGACGATGGCTTCGAGGTCGACGCGGCCGTTGGCGGCGAGCGCGATCGCCGTGGGATACGTATTGGCATAGCGGAACGTGCCCGTCAGCCAGAGCTCGCGATTCTGGATCAACGACAGCGGCACGACGCCTTCCTCCTCCGGCCCCATGCCCACCAGCACGCCGGTCCCGGCGGGGCGAAGCGCGGCGACGCCGTCCCGCAGCGACGCGGGGTGGCCTGAGCACTCGATCAGCGCGTCCGCCTCCACGCCGCTGTCCGCGAGCGGCACATCGGCGACGTTGATCGTTCGCGTCGCGCCGGTGCGCTCGGCCAGGCTCAACCGGTGGACGTTGACGTCGGTCACGGTGATCTCGGTCGCGCCGAACGCCCGCGCGCATTGCGCGGCCAGCAGTCCGATCGGTCCGGCGCCCGTGACCAGCACCCGGTCGCCGGCGCTCACGTTCGCCTTCTGGCACGCCCAGACGCCGACCGAGAGCGGCTCCATGAGTGCTCCCGCCTCATCCGATACGGACTCCGGCAGCACGAACGCGAAGTCCTCGTGGATGGTGACGTAGTTCGCGAAGGCGCCGTCGATGGGAGGCGTGGCGAAGAAGCGGACGTCCCGGCACAGGTTGTAACGACCGGCGCGGCACTCCCGGCAGTTCCCGCACGGAACGCCCGGCTCGAGGGTGACGCGGTCCCCCACTGCGTGCTTGGATGCGCCGGGACCCAGCGCCACGACCCGGCCGGACGACTCGTGGCCGAGCACCATCGGCTCGCGCACGACGAACGAGCCGATGCGGCCGTGCTCGTAGTAGTGGACATCGGAGCCGCAGACACCGACGGCGGCGACCTCGACGAGGACCTCGCGCGCGGCCGGCTCGGGAACCGCCCGGTCCTCGATGCGGATGTCGCCGGGCCCATGGAGCACGACGGCGCGATTCTCACCGGCTACGGGGGCGGTCATTCGCCGGTCACCGCCCCGAGCGTCAGCCCGGTCACCAGCCACTTCCGGACGATCAGCCCCACGAGGATCATCGGAGCGACGACGATCGTCCCGATCGCGGTGAGCTGCCCCCAGTCGATCGACGTCTGCGTGACCAGCTGAGACGCGGCGATCGGCAGCGTCTGGCTGTCCGGACCCGAGAAGGTCACCGCGAAGGCGTAGTCGTTCCAGGAGAACACGAGGCACAGGATCGCGGTCGTCGCGATGCCCGGGAGCACCAGCGGCAGCGCGATGTCCTTGAACGCCGCCCAGCGTGTCGCGCCGTCCATGAGCGCCGCCTCCTCCAGCGAAGGGCTGAGCTCGGCGAAGAACGCGTTCATGATCCAGATCGCGAACGGCAGGTTGAACGTCAGGTACGCGACGATCAGTCCGGCCGTCGACCCCAGCAGCCCCGTGAAGCGGAAGATCACGAACAGCGGCAGGATGACCGCGGCGATCGGCGCCATCCGCTGGGAGATGATCCAGAACGCGACATGGTCCTTGCCGCGGAAGCGGCTTCGGGCGAGGCCGTAGCCGGCCAGGCACCCGAGCACCACCGCGATGATCGTGGAGATGCCGGCCGCGACCAGCGAGTTGCGAATGTACGGGCCGATGTTGTTCCCGCCGGAGAACAGGGCCTCGTAGTGCTCGAACGTCGGCGCGAACATCAGCGACGGGGTGCTCGACGTCAGCTCGTCGGGCGGCTTCAACGACGACAGCACCATCCAGCCCAGTGGCACGACGGTCCAGAGCAGGATGACGCCGAGCAGGACCGGGAGTCCGACACGGCTCCCCACACCACCTCGGGAGGTCGTCATCGTGCCAGCCCCCTTCCTCTCAGGATGCGCATGAACAGGTTGGCCATCACGATCGTGACCGCGAGCATCGACAGGCCGATGGCCGCCGCGTACCCGAGGTCGAAGAACCGGAAGGCCGTCTCGTAGAGGCGGATCGGGACGATCTTGGTCGCATCCGCCGGGCCGCCGTTGGTCGTGTTGGTGATGATGTCGAAGTAGCGGATCGCGTCCATCGAGCGGATCAGGAGCGCGACGATGATCACACCCGAGATCATCGGCAGGACGATGTCGCGCAGGCGCGACCAGTAGCTGGCGCCGTCGATGGCGGCCGCCTCGAGGACCTGCCTCGGCATCGAGGTCAGGCCGGCGAGGACGATCAGCGCGATCAGTGGCGTCCACTCCCAGACATCCATCAGCGTCACCGCCAGGAACGCCGACGTGGGGTTGCCGAGGATGTCGCCGTTGTAGAGCCCGATGCCGTCGAGCGCCCAGGCGTAGAGCCCGTACGTCGAGTCCGTCATGAACCGGCCGAGCAACCCGACGATGACCGGCGCCATGAACATCGGCATGAGCACCAGCGAGGTGATCGTGTTGCGACCCCCCCGCGTCTCATAGATCGCCAGCGCGATCGCGATGCCGAACGTCATCTCGAGGCCGACGGTCAGGATGAAGTAGACGATCGAGCGGATCCAGCTGGCACCGACCGCACTGTCGGTGAACAGCCGGGTCCAGTTGTCAAGGCCCACCCACTCGAAGCTGATCCCGCCGATCATCTGGACCAGCGAGAAGCTCATGATGATGATGTAGATGAACGGGAAGATCGAGACCAGCGCGAGGATGATCAGCGCCGGCGAGAGCATCTTGCCCTCGAACGACAGGCCCCGCCGGAACAGCGGGCGGCGATGACGGGCGGCGGCCGCGGGCGCTTTCCGCTGCGTTGTGACGGCCATCACTGCTTCCTCAGGGCCGCAGCCCGTTCGATGGCGCCTTCGAAGCCTTCCTTGGCGTTGCGCATGCACTCCTCCGCGGACTGCGATCCGGCGAGCATCTTGGACAGCTCCGTGAAGATGACCGTGTCGCACTCGTTCCACGCCGCGATCTTCGGTCGTAGGCCGATGTTCTCGGGCTGCCACGCCTCGAACACCGCGTCCGTCGTCAGGACGTTGGGCATCTTGGACGGCGGCTTGCGAGCCGCCTCGACCTCCGGCAGGCGGTAGATCGACTCCCGCGTCGGCGTCCCGCCGCCGACGTCGCTCTTGAGGTTGGACAGTTGCGTCTCCGGCGAGGTCGCCCAGTTGACGAACAGCCAGGCTGCCTTCTGCTGGTTCTCCGGCGCGACGCCGTTGATGCCGATGCCCGTCCCGCCGTACATGTTCGCGCTGCGCTTCGGTCCTCGCGGCAGGCGCGCGTAGCCGACCTTCCCCGCGATCGGCGACGCCTCGACGCCGGCCGCGAACTCGTGCCACTCGGCTCCCATCGCGACCTGCCCGGCCATGAACGCCTCGGCCAGGCCGGTCCAGTCCCACCCCTTGCTCGCGGGGTGGGCGATCGAGACGAGCTTGTTGTACATGTCGGCACCCTCGATCGCCTCGGGGCGATCGAGCAGCGGCTCGCCCGGGTCGTCGGATCCGAAGCGCCCGACGTCCGGCCCGTTGTCGAAGTAATCGCCGCCGTAGGCCCACAGCACGTTGGAGAAGTCGTTCATCAGCGAGTCGTGCTGCTTGGCCTGATGCCCGGATCCGTAGGGCACGTCGTCCTGTGCGTTCTTGCGGATCCAGTTCGAGATCTCGTAGTACTGCTCCCACGTCGACTCGTCGCTCGGCATGGGATCGAAGCCGAGGTCGTCCTCCATCCGCTGCCGGTGCTTCTCGAAGATGTCCTTGCGATACATCCAGACGAGCGTCGGCGCGTCATAGGGCAGCGCGTAGATCTTCTCCCGGTCGACGAACCGGCCGGCCGCGTCGAGCTGCGTCTGGATGAAGTCGTCGAGGTCCTGGACCTTCGGGAGGTTCGGGTCCTCGTTGAACTGGTTGAGCTCGGCCAGTGCCGAGCTGTACGGCGCGAGCACCTGGTACGGATCCGCGTACACGACGTCGTACGCGCCGATCCCGGACGCGAAGTCGAGCGCCACCTTCTGCACGAGCGCGCTCAGCTCGAGCTGTGAGATCTTCACCTCGATCCCGGTGAGGTCGGTGAACGGCTTGAGGTTGGCCGCGATCGCCGACGTCGGGGCCGTGTTCTCGGAGATGAAGTTGATCGTGGTCCCGGCGAACTGCTTCCACTCGTCCGTCGAGACCGGCGTCGGCCCGTCGTCCGAGCCACCGCACGCCGACAGGGCGCCGGGTAGGGCGAGCGCGGCGACCCCGGTCCCCGCGCGAGCGATCACCTGCCGTCGAGTCAGCCCGGTCATGAGCCGGCTCGCATCAGGTTCGCGCCGTCCGGCGAGAACAGCGTGATCTTGTCGGTGTCCAGCACCAACTCGGTCTGCGCGCCTGCACGCGCATCGCTCTCAGCGCTCAGCCGCGCGACGGCCGTGGTCTCGCCGCTGTGCTGACCCAGGGCCGCGGTGCCGGCGTCCGCCTCGAGCTCCTCGAGGTCGCGAGCGTGCACGGCGTCGCTCGTGATCGAGAAGAACGCGTACAGCTCCGACCCCATCTCCTCGACGACGTCGACGTCGATCTGGAACTTGAGCGGCCGCTCGATGTCCGGCGCGAAACGCGCGTCCTCGAAGTGCTCCGGCCGAACGCCGGCGATCACGTCGCGGTGCGCTCCGCCGCCGTCCAGTCGCGCCCGCAGGCGCCCTTCGAGCGGCACGTCGCCGAACGGAAGGCGCAGCGTCTCGTCCTCGATCCGGGCCGTGACGAAGTTCATCGCCGGAGAGCCGATGAAGCCCGCCACGAAGAGGTTGACCGGGTCGTTGTAGAGCTCCTTCGGCGGGCCGACCTGCTGCAGGTGACCGCCTCGCATGACGGCGACTCGATCGCCGAGCGTCATGGCCTCGGTCTGGTCGTGCGTCACGTACAGGGTCGTCGTACCGAGCCGCTTCTGCAGGCGAGCGACCTCGCCCCGCATCTGGACGCGGAGCTTCGCGTCGAGGTTCGACAGCGGCTCGTCCATCAGGAAGGCCTGAGGCTCGCGGACGATCGCGCGCCCCATCGCCACGCGCTGGCGCTGGCCGCCGGACATGTTGCCCGGCTTGCGGTCGAGGTGCTCCGTGAGGTCGAGGATCTTCGCGGTCTCCTCCACCTTGCTGGTGATCTGGTCGCGCGGCACCTTGCGCTTCTTCAGCGCGTAGCCCATGTTCTCGCGCACCGTCATGTGCGGGTAGAGCGCGTAGTTCTGGAAGACCATCGCGATGTCGCGATCCTTGGGCGCGACGTCGTTGACGCGCTTGCCGCCGATCAGCAGTTCGCCCTCGCTGATGTCCTCGAGACCGGCGACCATCCGCAGCGCGGTGGACTTGCCGCAGCCCGAGGGCCCCACCAGGATCATGAACTCGCCATCGTCGATGTCGAGGTCGAGCGTCTTGACCCCTTCGGTGCCGTCGGGGTACCGCTTCGTAACCCGCTGGAGCTCGATGCCTGCCATCCCGCTCTCTCCTCTCACTTGCTCCCCCCGCTCATTTGAGCGGCAAGCTGCTCCTATGTGAGAAAGACTACGCGCCGGAGCGAGGCTGTCAAGTGGCTTCGAGCGCGCTTCGCATCTCGTCGCCGTGCGCCGCGATCCAGCTCCGGGTTCGCTGCGCCAGCCCCGCGCCTCCGTGGTGCCACATCTCGCTGAACGGCTCATGTCCGGAGGCAACCGCCGTCTGCACGACCCCGTAGCACCAGTCGTGCGTGTGCACCATCGCGTCGACGACCCTCCCCCGGTCGCGCCTCGGCATCCCGTAGGCGTCGGCGAACAGTCGCAGGCGCTCGAGCGTGCGGCCGCTCAGGGATTCGGGCACGTCCCGCTCGTCGCGGAGCGGTGCCCAGAGCCGCGCGGCACACGCCACGTCCCACGCCGCCGATGCGGGACTGGCGAGGTCGAAGTCGATAAGGGCAACGGCGCGGCCGTCGGCGAAGACGACGTTGTCCAGGTTCGGGTCGTTGTGGCTGACGATCCCCCCGCGGAACGCAGTCGGAACGGCGTGCGGCCAGGTATGGGCGTTTGCGTCGAACGACGTCACGGCGTCGTGGTAGCCGCGCAGGAGCTCGGCCACGCTGACAAGGGCCTCATCGGTCAGGGCCCAGCTCGGAAGCGGCTCGACTGCGGCCTCGCCGGCCACGAAGGAGAGCACCTCGCGGCCGCGGTCGTCGCGTCCGAGACTGCGCGGTGCGCCGTCGAAGCCGACGCGCTCGAGATGCTCGAGCAGCGCCCTGGTGGCCGGGCTGGTGGGCCGCCACGGGCGCCGGACGGTGTCGCCTACGCGGACGATCCGCCCCGCGTTGGTGAATCCGCCCTGTAGCGGCACCTCGCCGATGTCCGACATCGTCGCTAGGCGCGCTCGAGGAGCGCTCTCGCCATCGCCGGGTGCGTCACGAGGCTCGTGACGAACCCGCCGCGCACCGCCGCGCGGACGGCGTCGGCCTTCGCCGCCTCGTAGACGATTCCGATGACCTCCGGCACGCGGCCGAGCTGGTCCGCGTCGATGCCGATCAGCCGCGCTGTGAGCTCTGTCTTCACGGGAACGCCCTCGGCATCGAGCTGGATGCCGGACAGCTCGCTGCGAACTCCGAGGTCGTACATCTGACGACGCTCCGGTTCCGTCAACGCGTCGGCCACGGTCGACAGGCCCTCGCGCCACGCACCGACGCCGACCACCGCCTTCGTGACATCCGCGCACTTCTCCAGCGCGCGAGCCACCTCCGGCTGCGTGCGGAGCACGCTGGCCGTTGAGGCGTCGGGCAGGATCATCGGGGCGTAGTAGAAGTACCCCTGACCCGTCGACCGGCGCGCGACATCGCGTACGAGCTCGACCGGGCTCTCATCGTCCGGCAACGACAACGCTCCGGTCAGCTGCACGACGTCGCAGCGTGCCAGCCGCCCGACCGAGGTCCGTATCGGCATCAGCGAACGCGCCCACGCCAAGCCGAGGACGTCGCCGGTCTCGACGATCTCGGTGACCAGCTCGGCGGCGGCCCGACCGAGGGTGGTGCGGAGCAGATCCTGGTCGTCCTCGGGGCCGTCGATGACGACGCTGTGCCGTAGGCCATAGGCCTTGGCGAGGCGCACCGACAGGTCGAGATCGATGCGTCCGGACGAATCGAGCTCGATCCGCACGACGCCGGTCGCGCGTGCCTCATCGAGGAGGCGAGCGACCTTGAAGCGGCTCAGGCCGAGCTCGGCGGCGATGTTGCTCTTCGTCGCTCCTTCGAGGTAGTAGCGCCGGGCGACCGTGGCCGTGAGCACGAGCGCGGCGGGGCCCGTGGCGTGCTGGCCGCTCAGTTGGCTATCTCGCGGATCCGCAGCCATAGGGGATGGTTGTAGCGACGAGGACGGGTCAAGATCAAGCCCAGCCCTGTCGGCGAAGCGGAGGAGGTTCCCATGGGTGTGCTCGACACGTTCGACCTGAGCGGCAAGGTCGCGGTGGTGACCGGCGGCAACCGCGGGCTCGGGGAGGCCTGGGTGCGCAGCCTCCTCGACGTCGGTGCCACCGTCGTCATCGCGGCGCGCGATGACGATCGGTCGCGGGAGGTCGCCGAGCGGCTCGGCGATCGCGTCGACACGGTGCACCTCGACGTGCGCGACGCCGCGGACGTCCAGACAGCGGTCGACACGATCGTCGAGCGGCACCAGGGTGTCGACATCCTCGTGAACAACGCGGGGGCGTGCATCCACCGTCCGGCGCTCGAGGTGACCGCCGACGAGTGGGACCAGGTCATCGACATCAACCTCAACGGCCTGTGGCGCTGCAGCCAGGCGTTCGGCCGGCACATGGTCTCCCGTGGCGGCGGCGTGATCGTGAACATCGGGTCGATCTCGGCCCAGATCGTCAACCGCCCGCAGATGCAGCCCGCATACAACGCTTCGAAAGCGGCGGTTCACCAGCTCACGAAGTCGCTCGCCGCCGAGTGGGCGCCGCTCGGCGTCCGGGTGAACGCCATGGCACCGGGCTACACGAAGACGGACATGGCGCCCGTCGACCAGCCTGAGTTCCGCGCACGCTGGATCGACGACGTCCCCATGCAGCGCTATGCCGTGCCCGACGAGTACGGCCCGGCGCTGGTCTTCCTGGCGAGCGACGCGTCGAGCTTCATGACGGGCGCGACGCTCGTCATGGACGGTGGCTACACCCTGTTCTAAGGAGCGCCGACCAGCGACTCGAGCGTGGCGCGCGCGCCGCGCTCGTGCAGCGATCGCAGGGCCGATCGATAGGCACCGGCGAAGCGCTCGTCGTCGACGAGGTCGCCGAACACCTCGCGATCGGCGATGAACGCGTCGGGGTCATCGCGCTGGCGCTGCGCGGCGGCCGTCAGCCGGTCACGGAGCCGGTCGACCACCTCGATCGGCTCGCCCTGCTCGTCGACGCCTTCCGCGTACCGTGCCCAGCTCGCCACGACGGCAGCCGAGCAATCCACGTCGGCGCCCGCCGCGAGCTGATGGCGGACCACCGGCAGGAGCCACTTGGGAATGCGGTCGGAGCTCTCGGCGCACAGGCGGGCGATCGTGTCGCGCACCTCCGGGTTCGAGAACCGCTCGATCAGCGTGTGCTTGTACTGGTCGATGTCGATGCCCGGCACCGGCGGGACCGCGGGCGCGCCCTCTCGATCCATGTAGGCGAGCAAGAAGCGCCTGAAAAGCGGGTCCTGCGTCGCCTCGTGTACCAGCCGGTAGCCCGCGAGATACGCGAAGTAGCACAGCGCCTGGTGGCCGGCGTTGAGCAGGCGGAGCTTCATGAGCTCGTACGGCCGGACGTCGTCGACGACCTGCACGCCGGCATCCTCGTAGGGCGGTCGGCCCGCGGAGAAGTCGTCCTCGAGGACCCACTGCGTGTACGGCTCGCAGACCACCGGCCACTGGTCGTCCACCCCGAAGCGCTCGCGCACCGCGTTGCCGTCCGCTTCCGTCGTCTGCGGCGTGATGCGATCGACCATCGAGTTGGGAAAGCGGCAGGTCTGCGCCACCCAATCGCCGAGCTCGGCATCGCGCAGTCGTGCGAACGCGCTGAAGGCGCGCTTCGCCAGCTCGCCGTTGCCCTCCAGGTTGTCCATCGACATGACGCTGAACGGCGCCAGGCCGCGCTCCCTGCGCCGGCGGAGCGCCTCGGTGACCAGGCCGAAGGTCGTCCCTGGCGCAGCGCCCGGCTCGAGGTCGCGGGCAACCGCCGGGTTCTCGCCGTCGAACTCCCCCGTGACGTGGTGGAGGTTGTAGCCACCTTCGGTCACCGTCAACGACACGATCCGGGTGGATTGTGCTGCCAGCTTCTCGACCACGGCCTCCGCGTCGTCGGGCGCGAAGAGATAGTCCGTGATGGCGCCGATCACTCGCGGCTCGTACGTCCCGTCGCTGTGCTTGACGACCAGCGTGTACAGGCCGTCCTGCGCGTCCATGACCTCCTGCATCCGCCGGTCGAACGGCATCACTCCCACCCCGCAGATCGCCCAGTCGAGCGCCTTGCCCTGGTTCATCAGCAGGTCGTGGTACATCGCCTGGTGGGCCCGATGGAACCCTCCGACGCCGATGTGGACAACGCCCGCTTCGAGGCGGCTGCGGTCATAGCTCGGCGTGGACAGCCGTTCGGCACACGCCCCGATCGTGTCCTCGCGCAAGGACAGCATCGACCTACGGTAGCCGAGGGTCAATCGGCTCAGCAGCCGAGCACAGCCCTGATGCGGTTCGCGTCGGCGGTCCATTCGGCCGCTTGCGCGGGCGGGGCCACGAACCGGACGACGGTTGTGAACACCCTCAGCGAGAGACAGGCGGCCCTGCGCTGCTGCGCGTTGGCCGGGTCGAAGCCGGCGAGCGAGCGCAACGTGGCGATCAGGTGCGCCTTGACCGCGGCGGGCAGGCGCGCGGAGTCGACGACCTCCCGGATCAGGTTCGCGATCTGCTTCTGGGCGCCGAGCACGGTGACGCGGAAGCTCGCGTTCGCGGTGTTGCCACCGGAGTCGGTCGCGACGCACTCGACGGTGGTGTCGCCGATCGCGAACAGGCTGCCGGAGGACGGCGTGCAGACAAGGGTGGGAGCTGGATCGAGATCGTCGGTCGCCGTGGCCGTGTAGCCGACCGTCGCGCCGGTCGGACCGGTGGCGTCGGCGGTGATCTGGCCGGGGACGGCGATCGCCGGCGGGGTGGTGCCCTGAGGCGTGGGGTCGCACGCGTCGCCCGTCCCGTCGCCGTCGGCGTCGGCCTGGCCGGGATTGGCGGTGCCGGGACAGTTGTCCGCCGCGTCCGGCACGCCGTCGCCGTCTCGCTCGAGCCTGACGCCGAAGAACGCTACGGCCAGCTCGGTCATCTGGTTCTTGACCTGGTCGGTGTCGAGGTCGGTGCAGGGGATGGTGGCGAGCACACACACGCTGGGCGGCCCGACCGTCGGTGGGAACTCGGTGTTGGGCGTCGCCGCGACCAGCGCCGTGATATCCACGGGACCGGTGAAGAAGCGGCCGGCGCAGTAGTGCGCCGCCTTCCCAGACATCCCGCCCGGCGCCGAGGCCGCGATCAACGCGACGGTGTGCCGGTCGAGGATCGGGCGCGGGTTGGCCACCTCGTCGGCTCGCACGACCCCGTCGCCGTCGGTGTCGAAGGCCGCGCCGGCGGACTGCATCTGCGCGCAGTAGGTCGAGTCGAAGGTGCGATGCGTCGCGTTCGGGATCTCGACGAATTGCTTGTCGGTGCTCGAGATCGCATTGAACGCGGCCAGACTGACCGGGAGCGCCTCGGGCGGTGGGTTGGTGTCCCTCCCGCCGGCGACCAGAACCGCGGGGACGGTCACGTTCGTCAGGTCGACGCCGGCGACGATCGCCGGAGCGCCGATCGCCATCCCCATGAGCGCCTTGATGCGCGTATCGGGCCCGAACCCCCACGTGGCACTCACGCCCACGGCCGCCAGCGCGGTGACCGTCCCGCGCGAGTGTCCGATGATGCCTGCCCTCGACACGTCGACGCGACCCCCGAACCAGGCGGGGAGCCGGCCCAGCACGGTCGAGATATCGCGGTTGCGATCCGCCATGTTCAACGGGACGCTGGACTTGGAGCAGTCCGCGGTGGGAGCCGGTGGTAGTGGCAGGGGCCGATCAGGCAGCCCGTCGTTGCACGAGAGCAGTCGGGCACCGTGCTGCTGGTTGATGAAGTCGATCCTGGCGTCGTCCTGCGTGTTGTTCGTATGGCCGGGGGCGGCCACGACGAACCCGGCGCCCGCGATCGCTTCCAGCGTGTGTGCGTAGTCGAACGGGTCGTTGGTCGAGCCGTGCGAGAACACGAGCGGCGCGAGCGGCCCGGCTGCGCCCGTGCAACGCGGACGTGTAGACCGCCTTGGGCAGGGCCGAGAAACCCTGCGGGTCGGCGGGGTACCAGAGGTGAACGTCGACCTGCCGGCGCTCGTTCTCGGCCGCTCCGGGCACGACGATGCGCTCGACCCTGTGACCGACGCGCAGATCAGCCGCCACGGCAGGTGCGCCGCCGTAGACCAGCCCGATTGCAAGCACCACCGCGACCAGCGCGGAGAACTGCCGCGGTCCGATCGGTCAATACTCCTCACTGGTGGAGCGGACGTCAACCCACGCGCGTGAGCACCTCGACCTCCGCGAGTGACAGCGGCGCGGTGCCCTTGAGCTGCACGCGCACGTAGCGTCCGGTGAGGCTCATCGGGAACGACGTCGGCCTCCCGGCGGTCGCCTGCCCGTGGAACGCCGTGACACCCGGCTCGGCGAGCGTCGCCGCGAGCGAGTCGCTCGTGAACGGGTGATCGGACACGAGGACGTAGTAGTCCGAGAGCCGATCCGCGCAGCAGTCGATCCGGTTCCAGACGGCGATCTCCTGGACCGGGACGTCCGTGCCGAGGTCGACCTGCCACCACGGCTCGGCTGAGCCGTCCTCCGCGGTATGGGTCACCGAGCCGCCGAAGAAGGCGCCGTCGACGTTGCCGTCGACGGCGCGGTCCGGTGTGCCGTCCCAGTCGAGCGACTTCTGCGTCGCCGGCTTCCCGAGCGCGGCGTTGTGCAGTCCGACGCGGATCGCGCCGCTCTGCGCGCGGTAGGTCATCGCTCCGAACCTGGAGCGCGCCGTGAGCGTGTACCGCCCCGGCTCGGTGTCGGGACCAGCCGTGACGCGGAACTCGAACGTCCGCGTCTCGTGCGGCGCCAGCGGCGCCGCGGCGTCGCTCGGCGGCTCGACGGTCCAGCCGCCGGGCGCAGCGACCGTCACGGCGCCGGCGGGCGAACGCGAGTCGCCGATGTTCGTCGCCGTGACCTTGGCGGTGAAGGTCTCGCCGATGCCGGCGGCCGGCGGGATCTCGAGCCCGGTGCGGACGAGCTGGCGCACGCGCGGCGTGGCGATCTCGAACGTGTACGCGTGCCGGCTCTCGTGCCGGCGAGGCATCCGCACGCGCACGAGGTCGCCCTCGCGGCGCCACCTGAGCGGCCTGCCGCGCTCTCCGAGCAGCGTGATCCTGCTGTGCGCGTTCAGCGGCAGGTCGCCCGACAGCGTCAGCTTGGCGCCCGGCCACGCGAGCGCCGTCGCGTACAGCGCCCCGCCCTTGGCGGTGTACCGGACGGGGACGTTGCTCGCCTCATCCTCGGCGCGGGTCCAGTACGTCGTGCCGTAGATCGCCCGGCCGTTGATGCGGAGCCACGCGCCGAGCGCGCGGACGCGCTCGGCCTGGATCGCAGGGATCGTCCCGTCGGCCTTCGGGCCGAGGTTCAGCAGCAGGTTGCCGTTCTTGGAGACGATGTCGGCGAACGAGTCGACCAGCTCGTCGGCCGAGAGGTAGTCGTCAGGCCCCTCCTCGGCGTTGTAGCCGAACGAGCGCCCGATCCCGCGCGTCGCCTCCCACTTCGCGGGGTTGATGTCCGGTTCGACGCTGTACTCCGGCGTCGTGAAGTCGTAGATGTCGTTGCCGCACCGGTTGTCGACCGTGACCTTTTTCGGGTGCGGGCGATTCTTGGCCTGGTTGAAGAAGTGCGCGAAGACCTCGTTCGACCGGTTCGGGCCGCCGATGTCACACCACAGGATGTCCGGGTCGTACTGGTCGATCAGCTCCAGCATCTGCGGATACTGGTGGTCGTCGACGTAGCTCGCGACCGGCCTGTAGCCCGTGTACGGGATCTCGGCCCCGGTGAACGGATTGCGCGGGCCGTTGGCGAACCAGCCGCCGACGGGGTGGTACCACTCGGGCATCGAGAAGTAGACCCCGCGCTTGAGCCCGTAGCGGCCGCGGTCGGCGGCGTCGAAGAGCTCCTTGACGAAATCGCGATGCGGACCGAGCTCGACGGTGCTGCGGTCGCTCGTCGCGGTGTCGAACAGCGCCACCCCGTCGTGGTGCTTGCTCACCTGCACGAAGTACTTCGCCCCGCCCTGCTTGAACAGGCGGAGCCACGCATCGGGGTCGAACTTCTCCGCCTTCCACTGCTCGATGAAGTCGTCGTACGCGAAGTCCTCCCCGTACAGCTCCCGGTGGCGCTCCCAGGTCGGGCTGCCCGGCCGGTTGAGCTCGTTCCAGTACCACTCGGCATACGCGTTGCCGCCGGACGGCGGAGCGAACGCGGGCACCGAGTACGGCCCCCAGTGGATGAAGTAGCCCAGCTTCGCGTCCTCGAACCACTTCGGCGCCTTGTGCTTGCGCAGCGACTCCGGATCGGGCGTGTAGTCCGGCTCCGCAGACGACGCGGGCGGCGCGATCGCCGCGACGGCCAGAGTTGCCGTCACGGCAGCCAACGTCAGCAGGCGCAGCATCACGATCCCAGCTCCTCCCGTAGCAATACATCGGATCTATGGCGCTGGAGCAACGATAACGGCGTCGTCAAGCCACCGCAGCCGTACTAGACCTCGGATGTATCCTCAGCGAACGTGAGCGTCACCGACGAGGCGATCGAGCGCATCAAGGAGATGATCATCTCCAAGGAGCTGCGCCCCGGAGACCGGCTCCCGCGCGAGGCCGACCTCGCCGAGCGCCTCGGGCTCTCGCGCAGCTCCCTGCGCGAGGCCGTCCGTGCGCTCAGCCTCGTCCGGATCCTCGACGTCCGCCGGGGCGACGGCACGTACGTCACCAGCCTTGACGCCGCCGTGCTGCTCGACGCGCTGTCGTTCGTGATCGAGCTGCACCAGGACCGCAGCATGCTCGAACTGCTCGAGGCGCGCCGGCTGCTCGAAGCCGATGCGGCCGCGCTCGCGGCCCAGCGGAGCACGCCGGAGCACGTCGCCGAGCTGCGCGCCCTGATCGACGCGATGGCGGGGTGCGCGGGCGTCGACGAGTTCGTCGAGAACGACCTGGCGTTCCACCGCACGGTCGCCGCGGCGGCCGGCAACAGCGTCCTGTCGAAGCTGCTCGAGAGCCTCTCCGGGCACACGATCCGCGCCCGGATCTGGCGCGGGATCACCGAGGGCGGGGCGATCGACCGCACGGTGGCCGAGCACCGGGCGATCTGCGACGCGATCGAGGGCGGGAGCCCCGAGCTCGCGCGCGCGTGGATGACGGCGCATCTCGCGTCGGTCGAGGCCTGGCTACGGCAGGCCGTCGAGCCGCTCGACGTCTCCGCATAGGTGCACGCGGACGCCGAGCGCGGCGAACATCGCGGCCTTGGCGTGCAGCGCCCGGTCGGCGGTCTCGTCGTCGGGCGCGTAGGCGACGTTGAGGTGGTTCGCCTTGTGCCGAGCCATGAACTGGTCGCGCGTGATCCCGTGCAGGACGGCGTGCATGATCGGCCACTGCGGCGTCGTCGCCGCCAGCCGCCGCTGGGTCTCCGCGTCCGGGAGGGCGAGCGCCGTGGCGCGTCCGAGGTCGACGTGGAGCGCGCCGTCCATGATGAACACGCGGGACCAGACGACGGCTCCGGGCCGTGAGACGCCGCTGAGGGTTCCGCCGCCCAGCGGGAAGTACATGGGCGGCTGCCGCATGCTCCACGACTTGTCGTAGCCGCCGTTGTGCGAGGCCGGCACGGAGCCGGAGATCTCGAAGACCCACACGAACCGGCCGTCGTGGTCGGCGCCCCAGCGGACGTCGTGCAGCGTCGTGGCCGGGTCGAGGCCCATCGCGGTCCAGACGCGGTTGGTCACCAGGGCGTCGACCGCGGCGCCCTCGTCGACCTCGTTGAAGTGGGGCAGCGGCACACCCGGAAAGAGCTCGCGCGACCCGTCGCGGCTGCGCACGGGCGGCCGCTCGCCGTCGTTGAGCAGGCCCTCGACGAGGTCGCTCGCGGGCACGACGTCCTTCAGGCCCTGCTGGTACTGGATCCCGACCGCGTCGAGGCCGAAGTCGTCGGCCATGCGCAGCGCGGAGATGTACATTTTGAACTGGGTCAGCAGCTGCCCGTCGGTGAGCTCCGTCGCCTCGTCGGTGCCCGTGTGGAACGTCATCCCGGCGCCGTCCAGCCACGAGCGCACCGCCTGTGCCTGGTCGTCGCCGACCCGGCCCATCTCGGCAACCAGCGCGCTCTGGGAGAGGCGCTCCTTGTAGATCCCGAGCGAGTTGAGCAGCTCGTCGTCGATGATCGCGTTGTACATCCCCATGCAGCCCTCGTCGAAGACGCCGATGATCGCCTTCTCACGCTGGAGCTGGGCCGCGAGCGCCCGGCCGAGGTCGGCCTCGGGGCCGCTGCCGGCGTCGTCGAGGTCGCGCACGTGACTCGTGTCGTGTGACAGCGCGCCGGTCTCGAGCCAGGTCTCGAGGCACCCGCGCGCCCAGTCGTCGGTGAAGTCCTCGCTCCACAGCGCGGAGTGGCGAACGCCGGCCTTGGTCAGGCTCGCGGTGAGGTTGAGCAGGCCGACGAGCCCGGGGTACTCCCCACTCCAGTTGGCGACGACGAGGATCGGGCCGCGGTGGGTGCGCAGGCCGGGCAGGACGTGGTGGCTGTACTGCCAGACGGCCTCGACGACGACGAGCGGCGCGTCCGGCGGGAGCCGCTTGAAGACCTCGATGCCTGCACGCTGGCTGTCGATGAACCCGTGCCCGCTCTCCGCGTCGACGGGGTGACCGCGCCGGACCGACCACCCCAACGCGGCGACCGCGGCGGCGAAGTCGTCCTCGAGCTTGCGCTGCGTCGGCCAGCACGTCACGTTCGCCGCGGTCCGCAGGTCGCCGCTGGCGACGGTGTAGACGACGCGCGGCTCCGCGGCCTCCGGCGCCGGCAGATCGGGCATCGCGTATTCGGTCACGACAGCGCGGGGCACGCCCGGCTTTCTAACGCATATCCTCGCGGCGCAGGTCCTCATGAGCCGGATCACCGACTTCGACACCGCCGACATCCGGTTTCCGACCTCGCTGTCGCGGGACGGGTCGGACGCCATGAACCCGGATCCCGACTACTCCGCGGCGTACGTGCGGATCGCGACGGACGCTCCGGACGGCCTGGCCGGGCACGGCTTCGTCTTCACGATCGGGCGCGGCAACGACGTCGAGGTGGCAGCCATCGAGGCGCTCCGCGAGCGCTTCGTCGGCCGCGACGCCGAGGCGCTGCTCGCCGACATGGGTGCGGTGTGGCGGGAGCTCGTCCACGACTCCCAGCTGCGCTGGCTCGGGCCCGAGAAGGGCGTCATGCACATGGCCGTCGGCGCGGTGGTCAACGCGCTCTGGGACCTGAAGGCGAAGCGAGCCGGCCTGCCGCTGTGGGAGCTGCTGGCCGGGCTGAGCCCCGAGGAGCTGGTCGGCCTCGTCGACTTCCGCTACCTGACCGATGCCTTGACGCCGGAGGAGGCACTCGAGATCCTGCGCGCCGCGGAGCCCGGGCGTGCCGCTCGGCGTGACGGGCTGCTCGCGTCGGGATTCCCCGCGTACGCGACGACGCCGGGTTGGCTCGGCTACGACGACGCGAAGCTCGCGCGCCTGTGCGGCGAGGCCGTCGAGAGCGGCTTCGAGCTGATCAAGCTGAAGGTGGGCGCGAACCTCACCGACGACGTCCGCCGGCTGGCGATCGCCCGCGAGGCCGTGGGACCGGGCATCCGGATCGCCGTCGACGCGAACCAGCGGTGGGACGTCGCGGAGGCGATCGAATGGATGCAGGCTTTGACGCCCTACGACATCGCCTGGATCGAGGAGCCCACGAACCCGGACGACGTGCTCGGTCACGCGGCGATCGCCCGTGGCGTGGCTCCGATCCCCGTCGCGACGGGCGAGCACATGGCCAACCGCGTCATGTTCAAGCAGTTCCTGCAGGCGGACGCGCTGCAGGTGCTGCAGATCGACGCGACCCGCGTCGCCGGCGTGAACGAGAACGTGGCGATCATCCTGCTCGCCGCGAAGTTCGGCGTCCCGGTGTGTCCGCACGCGGGCGGCGTCGGCTTGTGCGAGGCGGTGCAGCACCTGGCGATGTTCGATTTCGTCGCGGTGTCCGGGAGCATGGACGGCCGGGTGATCGAGTTCGTCGACCACCTGCACGAGCACTTCGCGACGCCGGTCGAGGTGCGCGGCGGCCGCTATCGCGCTCCCACTCAGCCCGGCGCTGGGACCGAGATGCTCGGGGCGTCGGTGGCAGCTCACTCGCGTGGCTGAGCCGCCGCTCGGCCGGCTCGGGTACGGGGCGGCGAACGTCGGCAACCTCTACCGCGCGCTGACCGACGAGGACGCCTGGGCGGTGCTCGAGGCGGCCTGGGAGAGCGGCATCCGCTACTTCGACACCGCACCGCACTACGGCCTCGGACTCTCGGAGCGCCGGCTCGGCGCCTTCCTCGCCACGAAGCCGCGCGCGGACTATGTCGTGTCGACCAAGGTCGGCCGGCTGCTGCGGCCCAGCGCCGAGACGGCGCACCTGTCCGACGACGCGAACCAGTTCGCGGTGCCCGCGTCGCTGCGCCGGGTATGGGACTTCAGCGCCGGCGGGATCCGGGCGAGCCTCCAGGAGTCCCTGGAGCGGCTCGGCCTCTCGCGGGTCGACATCCTCTACATGCACGATCCCGACGAGCACGACCTGACCGCCGACCTGTCGACCGGCGTCCCCGCGCTGGCCGCGCTCCGCGACGAAGGGCTCGTGACCGCCGTCGGGATCGGCTCGAAGTCGACGGAGGCGCTCGTGGCCGCGGTGCGCACGGGTGCGCTCGACCTCGCGATGGTCGCCGGGCGCTACACGCTCCTCGAGCAGGCGGACGAGGCGGTCGCGGCCTGCCACGAGACCGGGGTCGCGATCGTCGCGGCGGCGATCTTCAACTCCGGGCTGCTGTCGAAGCCGCGCCCCGGCGGGCGGTACGAGTACGGCGCGGTGCCACCCGAGCTGCTTGCGCGCGCGCAGCGCATCGCAGAGGTCTGCGAGCGGCACGGGGTCACGCTGCCGGAGGCGGCGCTGCAGTTCCCGCTCCGCGAGCCGGCGGTGCACAGCGTCGTGGTGGGCGCCGCGACCCCGGAGCAGGTCCGCGAGAACGCGCGGCGCATGGAGGCCGAGATCCCGGAGGCGCTGTGGGACGAGCTCGACGGGCGGTAGTCGACGCCCACCTGCACGTGTGGGACCTCGCGCGCAGCGAGTACGCGTGGCTCACGCCGGAGTTCGGCCCGCTCCACGTGACCTTCACGCCGGAGCAGGCACGCGCCGAGCTGGACGCGGCCGGGATCGCGTCGGCGGTGCTCGTCCAGGCCGAGGACTCCGCGCGCGACACGCAGCTCATGCTCGAGGCCGCGCAGCGGCATCCGTGGATCGCCGGCGTCGTCGGCTGGGTGCAGCTCGACGACCCCGCGGTGGCCGAGCGGCAGCTCGACCGGTGGCAGCAACAGCCGCAGTTCCGCGGCGTGCGGCACCTCGTGCACGACGATCCCCGTGACGACTTCCTGCTCCTGCCGAACGTCCGCCGGTCGCTCCGGCAGCTCGCCGCGCGCGACATCCCGTTCGACGTTCCGGACGCCTGGCCGCGGCACCTGGCGGCGACGGCCGACCTCGCGGCGGAGCTCCGAGAGTTGCGGATCGTCGTCGACCACCTCGGCAAGCCCCCCTACGGCGGCGCCGACTGGGAGCGCTGGCGGAGCACCTTGGGCGAGGTGGCCGCGCACCCGAACACGACCGCCAAGGTCTCCGGCCTCCAGGTGGCAGGTCGGCCGTTCACGGTCGCCGGCGTGCGTCCCGCGTGGGAGGAAGCGCTGGAGCTGTTCGGCCCGGAGCGGCTGATGTGGGGCAGCGACTGGCCGCTCACCGTGCTCGCCGGCGGCTACGGCCACGCCTGGGAGGTGATGTCGTCACTCGTCGCAGAGCTGACGCCCGGCGAGCAGGCGCTGATCCTCTCCGGGACCGCGACGGCCGTGTATGGCCTATAAGGTGCCGCGTCGGCTGATGGGCGACGCGACCCCCCTCCTCCTGCACGTGCAGGGTGTGAGCAAGACCTTCCCCGGAGTCAAGGCGCTCGCGGACATGCAGCTCGACGTTCGCGCGGGCGAGGTCCTCGCTCTCGTCGGCGAGAACGGCGCCGGCAAGTCGACGCTGATGAAGGTGCTCTCCGGCGTGTACACCGTCGACGAGGGCGAGTTCTTCCTCAACGGCGAACGCTACGAGCCGATCTCGCCCAAGCACGCGCAGGAGCTCGGCATCAGCATCATCCACCAGGAGTTCAACCTGATGCCCGACCTCACGGTCGCGCAGAACATCTTCATCGGCCGCGAACCCCGTGGCTCTGGCTTCTTCCTCAACGAGCGCCGGCTCAACGCGCAGGCGCGAGAGCTGATCGAGCGCCTGCATCTGCCGGTGGGGCCCAAGCAGCTCGTCGGCAATCTCACGGTGGCGAAGCAGCAGATGGTCGAGATCGGGAAGGCACTGTCGTACGACGCGAAGCTCCTGATCATGGACGAGCCCACCGCGGCGCTCAACGACGCCGAGGTCGAGGTCCTGCACGACCTGATCCGCCGCTTCGTCCGGCCCGACACGGGCGTCATCTACATCTCGCACCGGATCGACGAGCTCAGGCGGATCGCCGACCGGATCTCCGTCATCCGCGACGGGCGCTACGTCGGGACGCGCGAGACAGGCGAGACGACCATGAAGGAGATCATCTCCATGATGGTCGGCCGCGAGATCTCGGGCGAGGCGAAGCCGGTCAGCGTCCAGGCAGATCGGGAGGTGCTGCTCGAGGTCTCCGGGCTCAGCACGAAGGCGCTGCTCAAGGATGTGAGCTTCGAGCTGCGCAAGGGCGAGATCCTCGGCTTCGCCGGCCTGAT
The DNA here is from genome assembly GCA_963806395.1 of uncultured Solirubrobacteraceae bacterium. Taxonomy (GTDB): domain Bacteria; phylum Actinomycetota; class Thermoleophilia; order Solirubrobacterales; family Solirubrobacteraceae; genus DASSUW01. The sequence continues at coordinate 101,080 of CAWDYI010000009.1, forward strand.
GGGGGCCGGCCGGACCGAGGTCGCGCGCGCCGTCGTCGGCGCGGACAAGATCGACGCCGGGACGATCACGCTGCGCGGTCGCGAGATCCGGATGCACAACCCGGCCGAGGCTGCGAAGCACCGGATCGGCTACCTCTCCGAGGATCGCAAGCAGTTCGGCCTGCTGGTCGAGCAGGAGGTCAACGCGAACATCGGGCTGAGCGCGCTGCGAGAGCGTTTCCAGTCCTACGGGTTCGTGAAGGACAAGGCGATGCGAGCCACCTCCAGGGAGTACGTCGGCACCCTGAGCATCAAGACGCCGTCGATCGCCCAGACCGTCAAGAACCTCTCGGGCGGCAACCAGCAGAAGGTCGTCATCGCCAAGTGGCTCGTCAAGGACTGCGACATCCTGATCTTCGACGAGCCGACCCGGGGGATCGACGTCGGCGCGAAGGAGGAGATCTACCGGCTCCTCAACGAGCTGGCGCAGGACGGGAAATCGATCATCATGATCTCGTCCGAGCTGCCGGAGATCCTGCGGATGTCGCATCGCATCGTCGTCATGAGCGAGGGCCGGGTCACCGGCGTGCTCGACGCCGGCGAGGCCACGCAGGAGAGCGTCATGCACTACGCGACGCTGCGGCCGGACGAGAACCCCGAGGACGCCGCCGAGCTCGGGCTCGCCGAACCCACGCTGAGCGGCGCGGAGGAGACATGACGGCGTCAGCGGCCACCGGCGAGGAGCCGCCCAGCGCCGTCGAGGCCGTGGGCTCCGGCCTGAAGGACCGGCTCCAGCAGTTCCTCGCCTTCGCGAGCCTGATCGCCATCTTCCTGTTCTTCTCGATCGCCAGCTCGAGCTTCCTGAACTACTCCAACGTCACGGCGATCCTCTTCTCGACCGTGGTGATCGGTCTGCTGGCGCTCGGGACGACGTTCGTGATCATCACCGGCGGCATCGACCTCTCGATCGGGACGGGGATGACGCTGTGCGCGGTCATCTCCGGCGAGCTGATCGTGAACGCCGGCGTGCCCGTCCTCGTCGGGGTCATCGGCGCTGTGCTCTTCGGCGGCCTGATCGGGCTGGTCAACGGGTTCAACGTCTCCATCCTCGGGATCCCGCCGTTCATCGCGACGCTCGCGATGATGCTGGTGGCACAGGGGCTCGCGCTCGTCATATCGGACAGCACCCCGATCTACTTCACCGACGCTCCCAGCTACATCAGCATCTCCACGGGCCACCTGTTCGGGGTGAACTTCCCGAACGCCGTGCTCGTCCTGGCGGTGGCCACGGTGATCGCGGCCGTGATCCTCAACAAGACGGTGCTCGGCCGGTACACGTACTCGATCGGCAGCAACGAGGAAGCGACGGCCTTGTCGGGCATCAGCACGCGCCGGTGGAAGCTGATCATCTACACGCTGGCCGGCCTGTTCACCGGGCTGGCCGGGGTGATGATCTCGGCACGCCTCGCGTCGGCCCAGCCCGGGACCGGCATCGGGTACGAGCTTCAGGCGATCGCGGCCGTCGTGATCGGCGGCACGTCGCTGTCCGGCGGCAAAGGCACGATCGTCGGCACGATCATCGGCGCGCTGATCATCTCGGTGCTCAACAACGGCCTGCAGATCATGTCGATTCCGCAGGAATGGCAGAACGTGATCCTCGGCATCGTGATCCTCATCGCCGTCTACGCCGACATGGCGAGGAAGCGCGCCATCTGACCTGTCGTAATCCAAGGAGGAGCGTGTGAGCATGCACCGGAGATTCGGAACGCTGGCGGCGGTGGCCGCTTCGGCGCTCGCACTCGGCGTCGCAGCCTGTGGCGACGACGACGGCGGCGACGGGTCGTCCGGCGGCGGTGGCGGTGGCGGCGACGAGCCGTACATCGCGATCGTCTCCAAGGGCTTCCAGCACCAGTTCTGGCAGGCGGTCAAGCAGGGCGCCGAGGAGGAGGCCAAGGCGCAGGGCGCCCGCATCACCTTCGAGGGCCCGCCGACCGAGCAGGACATCGAGCAGCAGGTCACGATGCTCACCAACGCCCTGCAGAAGGACCCCGCCGCCATCGGCTTCGCCGCCCTCGACTCGAAGGCGACCGCGCCGCTGATGGATCAGGCGAAGGCGCAGGAGATCCCGGTCGTCGCGTTCGACTCCGGCGTCGACAGCGACGTCCCCGTCACCACGGCCGCGACCGACAACAAGGCCGCCGCTGCGGAAGCGGCGAAGCACCTGGCCGAGCTGATCGGCAACGAGGGCAAGGTCGCGGTGATCGTGCACGACAAGACCAGCCGGTCCGGCATCGACCGCCGGGACGGGTTCCTGGAGTGGATGGAGCAGAACGCCCCTGACATCGAGGTCCTACCGGTCCAATACGGCGGCGGCGATCAGGCGAAGTCCGCCGATATCGCGAAGTCGATCATCTCCGCGAACCCCGACCTCAAGGGCTTCTACGGCGCGAACGAGGGCTCGGCGATCGGCGTCATCAAGGGCGTGCAGGAGAGCGGCAAGAAGGGCCTCGTGATCGTCGGCTTCGACTCCGGCAAGGCCCAGATCGACGCCATCAAGAGCGGTGTGATGGCCGGTGCCATCACGCAGAACCCGGTCGGCATGGGCAAGGAGCTCATCACCGCCGCGATGAAGGCGATCAAGGGCGAGACGCTGCCGAAGGTCATCGACACCGGCTTCTACTGGTACGACAAGACCAACGTCGACGACCCGAAGATCAAGGCCGTGCTCTACGAGTGAGCGACGGCGGATTCCTCATCACGGGAGCGCTCGGCGCCGTCGGCGTCTGGACGATCCGAAGCCTGCTCGAGCGCGGCGACACCGTCGTCGCGCTCGACGTCGGCGACGATCGGCACCGCGTGCCGCTCGCGCTCGACGACGATCAGGCCGCCGCCGTCGTCCATGTGCAGTGCGACATCACCGACCTGACGGCGCTCGAGCGCGTGATCGACGAACGCGAGGTCACGAACGTCATCCATCTGGCGGCGCTGCAGGTGCCGTTCGTGCGCGCCGACCCGGTACTGGGCGCTCGCGTCAACGTGCTCGGCACCGTCAACGTGCTCGAAGCCGTGCGGCGGCGTGCCGAGCGCATGGGACCCGTCGTGTATGCCTCGTCGATCGCCGTCTACGGCGCGGCGGGGACGCTCGCCGCCGACGACCACCCGGGAACGCTCTACGGCGTGTACAAGCGCGACAACGAGAGCACGGCGCTGCGCTACTTCGAGGACTACGGCGTCTCCTCGATCGGCCTCCGCCCCCACACCGTGTACGGGCCGGCCCGCGACCAGGGACTCACGTCCGCGCCGACGACCGCGATGGTGGCGGCGGCCGCCCACGTCCGCTACCACATCCCCTTCGGAGGAAGCGCACAGCTGCAGTACGCGCCCGACGTCGGCGAGGCGTTCGCAAGGGCGGCGCAGCTCAGCTACGAGGGCGCTTCGGTCCACAACCTCGGCGGCCCCGTGATGGCGATCGCCGACCTCGTGGCGCTGATCGACGACGTGCTGCCACATGCCTCCGGGCTGATCACCGCCGCCGAGCAGGCGCTGCCGTTCCCGAGCGAGGTGGACGGCGCGTCCTTCGTGGAACTGCTCGGCCGCTCGGTCATGCGGCCGCTCGAGGACGGGGTCGGCGACTCGATCGTGCGGTTCGAGCGACTGCTCGCCGACGGCCTCGTGCAGGCGCCCGAGCCGTCCTCGTCTCACTCCTGAAGCGCAGCGAGCTGGTCGCCGAAGTGAGCCATCGCGCCGTGGAACAGGAAGTGCCCCCAGCTCACCCGGGCCACCCCCAGCGCGGCGACCTCGGCGAGCGACGGCGCCTGCGGCATGCGGACGACGTTCACCGGGCCGCGGACCTCCGAGATGAAGCGGCGCAGCGCGCCGGTCTCCCACAGGACGATCGGGTACACGCAGTCGACGCCGGCCTCGAGATACGCATTCGCGCGCCGCACCGCTTCCGGAACCAGCTCGTCCTGGTTCGCGGCACCGGCGCCGGCGAGATAGGGAGCGAGGAAGACGTCGATCCGGGCGTTGATCACGAGCCCGTAGCCGTCGTCCGACGCGGCCTGGCGAACCGCCCGGAGCCACTCCGCGTGGCGGTCGGCATCGCGGAGGCCGCCGGCGGCGTAGTCGGTGTCCTCGAGGTTGCAGCCGGCGGCCCCGGCGTCTCGCAGCGCAGCCACCAGCTCGGCCGGCTCCATTCCGTAGCCGGCCTCGGCGTCGACCGTCACGGGCACCTCGACGCCCCTTGAGATCCGCGCGGCCGCAGCGAGCATCTCGTCGGCCGGCGCACCCTCGTGGTCCTCATAGCCGAGCGCGTTGGCGACGCCGCCGCTGGTGGTCGCGACGACGGGAAACCCGGCCGCGACCACGGCTCGCGCCGTGGCCACGTCCCAGGCGTTCGGAAGCAGGAGCGGGGCGCCGGGGCGGTGCAGCGACCGCAGCAGGTCGCACCGGCTCTGGAGGTCGGTTGCCTGTGAGGAGGTCATGTGAGGACCCTATCCCCGTGCACGAGCCCCGTGGGTTCCCGGAGGCGAATGCCATGCCGGCTGCGCGATGTTGCCGCCCATGGAACCTCACACTTCAATCGTCGATCAGCTCGTCGCCGAGCTTCGACCGGCCGCATTCACTCTGTCGCGTTCGTGGTGCAGGGAGAGAACGCGCGGACATCGCCGCTGTACGACCTGGCGATCACGACCGCCCGGCGCGGCTGGGAGCTCGGGATCCCGGCCGCCACCTACTGGTTCGTCACTCCGGAACCCGAACCGCTGGCGACCTTCGGCGCCGAGATGGGCGACTGTGGCCCACGAGCGACTGGAGCCGGAGGGGATCACGTTCATCGGATCGACGTACGCCGACGTGCGAGACGGCGTCGTGCTGCTCGACCCGCAGGATGAGAGCGGATCGAGCCCGATCGGATCGTCAGCCAGCGCATGAGGCGGCATCGCAGCGTAGAGGGTAAAAAATCGTTGCCAAGCCGGTCGGCCGCCTCTAGGGTCTTGCGCGGCCCATGACACACGGTGATCCACGCGGCCCACTGCTTGGGCGGCGTGCTGAGTGCGAGGCGCTCGATCGGTTGTTGGCTGGCTTGCGAACGGGCCGAAGCCCGGTCCTCGTCGTGCGCGGGGAGGCAGGGGTCGGCAAGACCGCGTTGCTGGAGTATCTGGTGGACGACGCGACGGGATGCCGGATCGTCCGAGCGGCGGGCGCGGAGGCGGAGATGGAGCTCGCCTATGCCGGGCTGCAGCAGCTCTGCGCGCCGTTGCTGGACCACCTGGACGCGCTGCCCGGCCCTCAGCGCGACGCGCTGAGCACCGCCTTCGGCCTCAGCGCCGGCGACCCGCCGGATCGGTTCTTCGTCGGCCTCGCAGTGCTCACCCTGTGCGCCGAGGCGGCGCGGGACGAGCCGCTGCTGTGCGTCGTCGACGACGCGCAGTGGCTCGACCGTGCGTCGTCACAGGCGCTGGCATTCGTCGCACGCCGCCTGCATGCCGAGTCGGTCGCCCTGGTCCTCGCGATTCGCGAGATCGGCGAGGAAAGCGAACTGCCGGGACTGCCGGACATGACGGTGCGGGGCCTGACCGATGCCGATGCCCGCGCGCTGCTCGAGTCTGCGATCCACGTCCCCCTCGACGAGCGGGTGCGAAGCCGCATCGTCGCCGAGACGCGCGGCAACCCGCTGGCGCTGCTCGAGCTGCCGCGCGCGATGACGCCGGCGGAGCTCGCCGGCGGATACGGGCTGCCCGAGGCCATGCCCACGGCGAGCCGCATCGAACAGGGCTTCCGGCGGCGGCTCGAGTCGCTTCCGCCGCAGACCCGGCAGCTCCTGCTCACGGCCGCGGCCGAGCCCGTCGGCGACGCGACGCTCGTGTGGCGCGCCGCCGAGCGGCTCGGCATCGGGGCCGAGGCGGCGGCTGCCGCCTCGGCAGCGGGATTGCTCGAGATCGACGGGCGCGTCCGGTTCCGGCATCCGCTCGTGCGCTCGGCGGCCTACCGCGCGTCAGCCCCGCCTGAACGGCAGGAGGTCCATCGGGCGCTGGCCGATGTGACCGACCCGGATCGCGACCCCGACCGCAGGGCGTGGCATCGCGCGCACGCCACCGACAGGCCGGATGAGGACGTCGCCGCGGAGCTCGAGCGCTCGGCGTCCCGGGCGGCGGCTCGTGGCGGCGTCGCGGCGGCGGCCGCGTTCCTCGAGCGAGCGGCGGAGCTGACCCCGGATCCGGCCTCCCGCGGCGGGCGGGCGCTGGCCGCCGCGCAGGCCAAGTTCGAGTCGGCGGCCCCGGACGCCGCGCTCGAGCTCCTGGCGCTGGCGGAGCTGTGCCCGCTGGAGGAGCTCGAGCGCGCGCGGCTGGAGCGGTTGCGCGCGGAGATCGTGTTCGCCCGCACGCGCGGCCGAGACGCGCCGGCGCTGTTGCTCGATGCCGCCCGGCACCTCGATCCGCTCGACGCGGCGATGGCTCGCGAGACCTATCTCGAGGCGATGGCGGCGGCGATGTTCGCCGGTCGCCTCGGCGACGGTCCGAGCGTCCGCGAGGCGGCCGAGGCCGCGCGGACCGGACCGGCGGCGCCGCAGCCGCCGCGCGCAGTCGACCTGCTCCTCGACGGCCTGGCGACGAGGTTCACCGAGGGCTACGCGGCCGGCGTGCCGTCGGTGCGGAAGGCGCTCGCGGCGTTCCGGGACGTGAACGGATCGACGGCACGCGACCAGCGCTGGTTCTGGCTGGCGTGTCGCCTGGCCCAGGATCTCTGGGACGACGAGCTCTGGTACGTGCTCGCGACCCGCGGGGTGCGCGTCGCGCGCGAGACGGGCATGCTCCGCGTGCTCCCGAACGCGCTTACGTATCGCGCGGCCCTCTACGTGCACGCGGGAGCCTTCGGCGCAGCCTCGTCGCTGATCGAGGAGGCCGACGCGATCACGCAGGCGACCGAGATGGCGCCGCTGAGGTACGCGGCGTTCACGTTGGCCGCGTGGCACGGGCGCGAGGCCGACGCGCTCGCCATGTTCGAGGCCGGCAGGATCGAGGCGACGGCCAGGGGCGAGGGCCTGGGGTTGACCATCAGCGACTGGACCACGGCCCTGCTCTTCAACGGTCTCGGCCGCTACCGGGACGCGCACGCCGCAGCCGAGCGGGCGTGCGCGGACGACGTCGTCGCGAACTCCGCGTGGGCGCTGGCGGAGCTGATCGAGGCGGGCGTCCGCAGCGGCGCGACGGACGCGACCGCCGCCGCGCTCGATCGCCTGAGCGAACGGACACAGGCGAGCGGCACCGACTGGGCGCTCGGGGTCCTGGCACGGTCACGGGCGCTGCTGAGCGAGGGCGACGCCGCCGACGCGCTCTATCGCGAGGCGATCGAGCGGCTCGAGCGCACCCGGATCCGCGTCGAGCTCGCCCGCGTCCGCCTGCTCTACGGGGAGTGGCTGCGCCGCGAACAACGCCGGGTCGACGCACGCGAGCAGTTGCGCGCCGCGCATGAGATGTTCACCGCGATGGGCGCCGAAGGGTTCGCCGAGCGTGCTCGCGGCGAGCTGCTGGCCACGGGTGAGACGGTGCGCAAGCGCACGGTGGAGACGCGCGACGAGCTCACCGCGCAGGAGGCGCAGATCGCTCGCCTGGCGCGTGACGGACGCACGAACCCCGAGATCGGGGCGCAGCTCTACATCAGCCCGCGCACGGTCGAGTGGCACCTGCGCAACGTGTTCACCAAGCTCGGCATCCGCAACCGCCGCGAGCTCCACGATGCACTCCCCGACGAACCCTCGGCGATCGCGTCCGCGTAGCTTCACCACGCCCGGAGGTATGTCCCCCAGGGACATACCTCCAAGGGTATGGCCCTCTGGGCCATACCCCGGGTACTGGCCCCGGGCATACCCGGGGGCGATCAGCGGGCGGAACCGGCACCGTTGTCGCGTGCCCCGATTCCACCCGAAAGGAGCCCCGCACATGCCCCCCACGATCGTCCTCGTCCACGGCGCCTTCGCCGAGTCCGCGAGCTGGGACGGCGTCGTCCGCGAGCTGCAGAGCGCCGGCCACGACGTCATCGCCGCCGCCAACCCGCTGCGCGGCCTCGCCGCCGACGCCCAGTCGGTCAGCGACCTCATCCGCACGCATCGACGGCCCGGTCGTGCTCGTCGGCCACTCCTACGGCGGCATGGTGATCTCGAACGTCGCCGCGGACGCCGGCGACATCGCCGGGCTCGTCTACGTCGCGGCGTTCGCGCCGGAGCCCGGCGAGAGCGCCTTCTCGCTCGCGCAGCGCTTTCCCGGCAGCACGCTCGGCGACGCGCTGCGGCCCGTGCCGCGCAGCAACGGCACGACCGACCTGTACATCGCGCGCGAGATCTTCCACGAGCAGTTCGCCGCCGACGTGCCGGCTCCCGAGGCCGCCCGCATGGCCGCCACGCAGCGGCCGGTCACGCTCGAAGCGCTCCAGGAGCCCTCGGGCGAGCGTCCCCTGTGGAAGGACGTGCCGTCGTGGTTCCTGATCGCCGAAGCGGACCGCAACATCCCGGGCGCGCTCCAGCACTTCATGGCCGATCGCGCCGGAGCCCGCCGGACCGTCGAGCTCCCCAGCGCTTCGCACGCGGTGGCCGTCTCGCAGCCCGACGCGACCGCGCAACTGATCCTCGAAGCCGTCGCGCCGCTGCGTGCCGTGGCGTGACCTCGCTCAGCCATGCATGAGATCCACGTCATGGTCGTCAGCGCCGAAGAGGCCTCGTACGGCACCGCCGAGTTCTGGTCGGGCGGGCGCCAGATCGGCTACACCCGCCTCGAGGACGGCGATCTGATGCTCCGAATCGAGCCCGGCGACGACGGCGGTGCCGTGGCTGTCGGTGCGCACAGCCTCGCCGGCGCCATCGCCGAGGCCAACCGGCTCCTCGCCCTCTACTGACCCACCAACCGAAAGGCAAGACATGAAGATCGTCGTCATCGGTGGCCACGGCCGCGTCGGCTCCAAGATCGTCGCGAAGCTCGGCGAGCACGGGCACGACGCCGTCGCCGCCGGCCCTCAGACCGGCGTCAACACGATCACCGGCGAGGGACTCGCCGACGTGCTCGCCGGCGCGGAAGTCGTGGTCGACGTGTCCAACTCGCCCTCCTTCGAGGACGACGCGGTGATGGAGTTCTTCCGGACGTCGACGGGCAACCTCCTGGCCGCCGAGCAGGACGCCGGCGTCGGGCACCACGTCGCGATGTCCGTCGTGGGCAGCGATCGCCTCCCCGACGCCGGCTACCTCCGGGCCAAGGTCGCCCAGGAGCAGCTGATCGAAGAGGGCTCGGTGCCGTACTCGATCGTCCGCTCGACGCAGTACTTCGAGTTCGTCGAGCCGATCGCCGCGGCCGCCACCGAAGGCGACACCATCCGCGTGCCGGCGGCGCGCATCCAGCCGATCGCGGCCGACGACGCGGCCCGCTTCGTGTGCCGGATCGCCGCCGGTACGCCGATCAACGGCACCGTCGAGGTCGGCGGCCCCCAGCCGTATCGCTTCGACGACCTCATGCAGCAGGCCCTGAGTGCGCGCAACGACCCGCGTCACGTGGTCGCCGATCCCGACGCGCGCTACTTCGGGACGAAGCTGGCCGACGGCAGCCTGCTGCCCGGCGAGCACGCGCAGCTCGGCGAGACCCGGTTCGAGGACTGGCTCGGCGCGCTCGCACCCGCCGGCTGACCCGCGCCGCGACGGCCCCCGCCCGACTCGTGGGCGGGGCCGTCGCTCCACCCCCACGCCCCTAAGGAGACCCTGATGAGCCCGCGACTGCTGGCCCTGCTGACGACCCTGCGTACGCACCATTCCCTGAAGGACGACCGCGACCGGCTCGACGCCCGGCTGGCCGCAACCCGGATGGAGGCTTCCCCATGAGCACTTCCGAGCGATCCGCTCAGCAGCCGATGCACATGAACGAGCCGTATTCAGCCACGGAGCGAGTCGAGGAAGTCGCCTCCGAGATCGGCCTCGGGGTCGCGCTGACGCTCCGTGCCGTCGAGGTGGGGGCCCTGGTCCTCATCGGCCTCCTCGTCTGCCCGCCGCTCTTCATCCTCGTGGTGGTGGTCGTCGTCCCGCTGATCGCCCTGACCGTCCTCGTCAGCCTGATCGCGGCGGTCCTGGCGACGCCGTACCTGATCGTCCGCCACGTCCGTGGGCATCACGCAGGCCACGCAGTGCTGCGGCACCGGCTCGGGCGTGCGTTCCACGCGCTCCTGGACATCGCGCCACACCGCCTGCTCGCCGCGATCCGCCGAAGCCACCCGGTTCGGTGACCGCAGGCTCGCCTATGCTCGCGGACGTGGCGGCCGGTTCGAGCCCGATCATCCCGGACCTGCCGATCATCCGCACACGGCAGGAGGGCGAGCAGCGGGCGACGTTCTTCGAGCTGTTCTTCGACCTCGTCTACGTGTTCGCGGTCACCCAGGTGTCCCACCACCTGCTCGACGACATGAGCTGGGTGGCCGCGGCCGAGACGGCGTTCATGCTCGTGGCGCTGTACTGGGCCTGGAACTACACGACGTGGATGACCAACTGGTTCGACCCGGACACGGCGCCGATCCGCCTCGTGCTGGTCTTCGTGATGGCGGCGAGCCTGCTGATGGCGGTCGCGATCCCGGAGGGATTCGGGGCGTACGCGCTGTTGTTCGCGTGCGGCTACTCGGGCCTGCAGATCGGGCGCAACGCGTTCGTCGTCGCCGTCACGCCGCGCGGGCGGTTCAACCAGAACTTCCGCCAGATCCTGGCGTGGAGCGTGGTCTCGGCGCCGCTGTGGGTCGCCGGCGGCATCGTCGACGACGAAGCGTTGCGCTGGGTTCTCTGGCTGGCGGCTCTCGGGATCGACCTCGCCGGACCGCTCGCCTCCTACTGGATCCCGGGCGCGGGCAGCACGCCGATGAGCCAGTGGCAGATCGAGGGCGCCCATTTCGGCGAGCGCTTCCAGCTGTTCGTGATCATCGCGCTCGGCGAGAGCATCGTGCTGGCGGGTGCCACCGCCTCTGACACGGGGTTGAGCGTCGACGTCGTCGCTGCCCTCCTGCTCGCCCTGCTCTCCTCGACGGCGCTCTGGTGGCTGTACTTCGGCCAGGTCGCCGACGAGGTTCTCGAGCGGATCCGCGGTGCCACGCCCGAGGAGCGGGGCCAGATCGGTCGTGACATCTACACGTACCTGCACCTCCCGATCGTGGCCGGGATCGTGCTCGTCGCGGTGGGCGACGAGCTCGTGATCGCGCATCCGACCGACGACCTGCACGGCGGAGGCGCGCTCGTCGCCCTCGGCGGCCCCGCGCTGTTCCTCGCCGGCCTGATGGCGTGCGCCGCCAGGATCGGGCACGCGCAGAGCGCGCCTCGTGCGGTGGCGATCGTCGTGCTGCTCGCCGCGGTGCCGCTGGCGGCCGAGATCGACGGCCTGGTCGTCTCCGCGCTGCTCACCACGCTCCTCGTCGGGCTGGTCGTGGCCGAGCGGGGGCTCGGCCGGACTCAAGCGTCGGCGTCCACTTAGTCGTGCACCTGAGGGTGACGTTGCGGTCGTAGGTGCAGACCTCGAAATGCGTCCGAACCGGCGAGGCGCCGCGGAACGTGCGCGACCGGCCGCGCGTGGCCTTGCGGATCCCGAACCTGCGGTCGTTCGTGTAGCCGTAGATCCGGGCGTGATAGCCATCGCCCTTGGCGTCCCAGAGCCGGCCCTCGAAGTTCACCCGCTTGCCGACGACGCTGTATGTGACCTTCGCCGACGCCCCGAGGCCGTCGCGGAAGTAGATCGTCCGGCTCGCGGCGTCGGCCGCGAGCGCTGTGAAGACCATGGCGGTCGCCGCAAGGCACAGCAGCGCGGCCCGGGCGTTCGAGAGTCCTCGTCGTGTGTGCATGTACGCCTCGTCATACGTCGAGCAGCAGCGTGGGAGTGTCGGCCTCGCCGACCAGCTCGGGGAGCATGCGCTCAACGACCAGCACGCGTCCGCCGGAGGCCATCGCCCGGCGGACGTTGGCCAGGATCGTGGCCGCGCGCTCGTCGCCCCAGTCGTGGAGTACCTGCTTGAGGAGGTAGGCGTCGGCGCCGTCCGGCACCGCCGCGAAGAAGTCACCCGGCACCAGCCGACAGCGCTCGGCGACCCCGGCCGCGTCGAGCGTCGCCGCAGCCGGGGCGAGGCCCACGGGCAGGTCGAACAGCACACCGGCGAGCCGCGGGTGGGCGCTCAACGCCTGGGCGATGAGCGTGCCGTCGCCGCCGCCGATGTCCATGACCGTCTCGAACCGTGCGAGATCGGCCGCGGCGAGGATCCCCGGCGCCGCGGCCCGGGTGTGCTCGGCCATGGCACGGTTGAAGCCCGGCGCTCGCTCCGGGTTCTGCTGGTAGTACTCGATCCACGACACGCCGTGGGCGAGCTCCCAAGGTGGCTCGCCGCTTCGCACGCCCGCCACCAGCTCTCCCCAGCTGCGCCAGTTCTCGGGACCGCAGAGCATCGTCAGCACGGCGTGGATCGAGTCGGGTGCCTCCGCGCGCAGCGACCCGCCGACCGCGGTCAGCTCGAAGCGATCCGCATCGGGCTGATCCACGGCCCCCAAGCCCACCAGCGCTCGCAGCAGCCGCCGCAGCGACGGCGCGTGGGCGCCGGCCCGGTCGGCCAGCTCGGCGGTCGTCCGGGGCCCGGCCGCCAGCAGGTCCGGCAGCTCGAGCTCGGCGGCCGCGTACAGGATCTTGGCGGCCATCGCCGCGAATACCGATTCCTGTGGCGGATTGCGATCGGTCGTGTCCAAAGCCATGTCGCAACCGTTGCGCGCCGGCGGCCGGCTGTCATTGGCGCCGAGCGCACAGGGATTGACGGCGCGTGCACATCGGCGCCCAGCGCGGATTTCGCAGTACAGTGGTGTGCAATGGCCGTCGTCTTCGAGGCCGAGAACGAGCGGGCGGGCCAGCGCGACGAGCGCTGGCGACACGTGCTGTCAGAAGCCACCGGGCCGCTCGAGCCGCGCGGCATCCCGGACCGCTGCGTCGCGGGCGAGGTCGGCGCGGTGTCCGTCGTGGAGATGCTCGCGAGCGGGGACGGCGGCGCCAGGCGCGGCACCGCCCACATCCGCAGCTCCGGCCCGGAGCTGTGCAAGATCGACGTCATCACGCAGGGCAGCGGGGTGGTCGAGCAGGGCGGCCGCGAGGCGGGCCTCGGGCCCGGGGACCTCGCGTTGGTCGACCTGACGCGGCCGGCGACGTGGGCGATGTCCGGGCCGCTGCGGATGGTCGCCGTGACCTTCCCTCGCGGGATGCTGCCGCTGCCCGCGGACGAGGTGACGCGGCTGACCGGGGTGCGGCTCGCAGGCAATCGCGGCGCAGCCGCGCTGATCTCCACGCTCGCGCGCCAGCTTCCCGATCACCTGGACGAATACGGTGCTGCCGACGGGGCTCGGCTGGGCACGGCGGTGCTCGACCTGCTCTCAGCGGCGCTCGCCGCACGCTCGGACCAACGCGCGCGCCTGCCCGGCGAGACCCGCCGGCGGGCGCTGCTGCTGGGGATCCACGCCTTCATCGAAGAGCGGCTCGGCGACCCGCGGCTGTCCCCGGGCGGGGTCGCCGCCGCGCACTACATCTCCGTCCGCTACCTGCACAAGCTGTTCGAGACGGAGCAGACCACCGTGGCCGACTGGATCCGGTCCCGCAGGCTCGAGCGCTGTCGCCGCGACCTGCTCGACCCGGCGCTCGCAACCCGCACGGTGGAAGCGATCGGCGAGCGCTGGGGTCTCACGGACGCGGCGCACTTCAGCCGCGTGTTCAGGCGCCGCTTCGGCGCCCCTCCTGCCGAGTACCGGCTGCTCCACACGACCGCCGACCGGCCGGCGCTTCACGTGCGGGTCGCCATGTCCAGCAACATCACGAGCTCTCCGTCGTCCTCCTCGCCGGTGAGCCGGAAGCCGAGCGATTCGTAGAGGCGCGTCGCGCCGGTGTTCGACGGCACCACGCTGGTCCTCGCCGCCGTGACTCCGAGCTCTCGCCAGTGCTCGAGCACCGGCTGCATCGCGCGACGGCCGATGCCGCGGCGCTGGTGCCCCTCGGCGATCATGAACCGCCACAGGAAGTAGCCCTCCGACGGGTCGTCGAACGTGAGGACGAAGCCGACGGGCTCTCCGTCGGCGTAGATCGCCCGCATCCAGTGCCCGGGGTTGAAGTGGGCCTCCGCGATCGACACCGCGTTCGGGGCGACGAACGAGCGCTGGTCGGCCGCCACCTCGAGCTCGCATATCGCGCGAACGGTTTCGGACGTGATCTCGCGCAGCTCGACATCCATCCACGGGAGGCTACGTGCTGCCGTAAACGGGGTTCCCCACCCGCTGGATCCGGGCAGGGTCTTAGGTATGACTAATCGTTTTCGCAAGATCGCGGCGACCGTCGCCGCCCTCGGCGCTCTGGGCGCCGTCTCGCTCGGAGGCGTCGCGCACGCCTCGACCCTGGTGATGGTCAAGGTCCCGGAAGCCGGCGTCCGTAACGGGCCAAGCTACGACCAGACCACCATCATCAAGCGCAAGCACTACGGCGACTGCGTCAGGGCCACATCAGGCAACGTGGCCGGCAGTGGGTACTACTGGTTCCAGGTCGCTCTCGCCGAGGGCGGCCACGGCTGGATGCGTTCCGACCTGGTCGCGAACCCCGGCAACTGCTGACGCCGAGCTGATCCTGCCGGCCCGGACTGGGCCGGCAGGACCCTTCATGCGCCGACCAGCAGCCTGTCGGCGAACGCGGCGGGCAGGCCGGCTTCGCGGACTTCGGCGGCGACCGCCTGGACGTCGTAGCTCACGCGCTCGATCCGCACCTGGACGCCCGAGTCGCTGGGGCTCAGGACGGCGAACGCGCCGCGAGGGTCACCGTCCTTGGGCTTGCCGACAGACCCGCAGTTGACGAACAGCACGCCGCCGTACTCATGCACCCACGGCTTGTGGGTGTGGCCGAAGACGAGCACGTCGGCATCCTCGGCGGCGGCGAGCCGTTCGAACAGGCGCGCGGGCTTGTCCTCGAACAGGTACTCGTTGACCTTTCGCGGGGAGCCGTGCACGAGATGGACGGCGGTGCCGCCGATCGCAAAGCGCAGGTCGAACGGCAGCTCGCGCATGAAGTCCTTGCCGGCCTGGTCGGTGTGCGCGAGCGTCCACTCGACCGACTGCTGCCCGAGCTCGCGGTCGTGCGGGGTGATGTACGCGCAGCCGCAGTCCTCGAGGTCGCGGGCGATCGCGTAGTCGTAGTTGCCGTGAATGGTGGGGATCTCCCGCTCGGCGATCAGCGCGCACACCTCGTTCGGGTGCGAGCCGTAGCCGACGAGGTCGCCGCCGCAATAAACGCGCCCGATCCCGAGTTCGTCGATGCGTGCGAGCGCAGCCTCGAGCGCGGGCAGGTTCGCGTGGATGTCGGTGATGACGGCGACCTCGCTCATCTGCGGGTCAGGTGTGTGCGGCCGAAGCGACGTGCACCGGAGGCTTCTGGGCGCGCACGATCGCGGACGCCGCCTGATCGTGCACACGGTGGGTCTCGCGGATCTCGATGTCGATCAGGCCGGCCGCAGTCAGCGCCGCACGGAACTCGGCTTCGGTCAGCGCGCCGGCAACGCAGCCGGTCCACTGCTGCATGTCGGCGCGGGTCGCCTCGTCCATGCCTTCGTCGGCGATGACGTCGGAGACGGCGAACCGGCCGCCGGGGCGCAGGACGCGCGCGGCTTCGGCGAGCACCTTGTGCTTGTCGCCGGCAAGGTTGATGACGCAGTTGGAGATGACGACGTCGACGGACGCGTCGGGCAGCGGGATGTCCTCGAGGTAGCCCTTGAGGAACTCGACGTTGGCGACGCCGGCCTCGGCGGCATTGGCGCGCGCGAGCTCGAGCATCTCGTCGGTCATGTCCAGGCCGATGGCGCGACCGGTCGCGCCGACGCGCCGGGCGCTGATCAGGACGTCCGCGCCCGCCCCGGAGCCGAGGTCCAGAACGGTCTCGCCCTCGTGCAGGTCCGCGACCGCGGTCGGGACTCCGCAGCCCAGTGACGCCTGCACCGCGGTCGCCGTCGCGCCGTCGGCGTCGGCGCCCTCGTAGAGCGTCGAGCCGAACACCTGCGCGCCGCCGGCGTCGCGGGTGCTCACAGGCCCGCAGTCACACGAAGCGCCCTGCTCGACCACCGCGCGAGCCGCGGCCGCGTAGCGCTCGCGCACCGTCTCGCGGATGTCGGATTCGGCCGGCCGGCCGGCGGCGCAACCGCAGCTGCCGCCGGCGGCGCCGGTCTCACAGCACGCCGCCTTGTCGGTCGGCTCACAGCAGGTGGCCTGCTCGGCGGGCGCGCAACAGGACGACAGCTCAGTCTCAGGGGTGGTCAGCTCAGCCATGCGGTCAGCACCTCGGTGGCGTCGGAAGGGACGGAGTAGTACGCCCACTTGTGGCGGCGCTCGACGGTCACCAGACCGGCGTCGACGAGCTTTGAGATGTGGTGCGAGAGCGTCGACTGCGGGATGTCGAACAGCGGGACCAGCTCGCACTGGCACACCGGCATCGCGCTCCGCCGCAGCACATCGAGGATGTTCACGCGCAGCGGCTCGGCCAGCGCCTTGGCGATCGCGGCGATCCGGCCGGCGTCGAGGCCGCTGTCAAGACCAACCGCCGGCGCGCAACACGCTGAAGCAGCCGGACCGGGAAGAGTGGGAAGCGACGTCGTCATATCCGAGGATGTCGATGTGACGACGCGAGCGTAGCGCAACTCGTCGTTCAGATCAACACATGTCGATGCGACCCGCCGGCCGATCTCAGCCTTCGCCGGGCGGCGGGGCGTCGCGCTGCAACCTCACGTCCTCGACCTTGCCGCTGTTGGCGTTCACGCGGACGACCGCGAGCTCGTCGAAGACCTCCGTCCCCTCGCGCGGCACCGATAGCGACACGACCCAGAACGGCCGCGACGCCAGACCCTGGCGCAGCATCCTCACCTGGACGCTCGTCGGCCGGAACGGTACGCGCCGCTCCGCGCTCGCGATCGCCTGGTCCTTGGTGATGCGGATCTGCGATTGCTGGCAGCTCTTGGCCACGACGAACGTGGCCGCGAGCAGGCAGACGACCACGCCGACGCGCAGCCAGACGGGCTGCGGCGGGCGCCCGCGGGCGGCAGCGGTGGCGGGGATCGCCGGCGGCGTCCGCGGGTCGGACGGCTGTCCGTTGCCGCTCTGCTCGTCGTCGGAGGCCAGCCGGTCCGTCGCTTCAGGCAGTCGGACGGAACTCATTCCCCAGGTTCGTGAACAGGACGATCACGAGCACCAGGATCGCGAGCGCGATCGAGATCGCGATCATCGCGTACTCGAAGCGCCTGTTGTGAGTCTGGAGCGGAGGAAACTCGATCTGCCGGTTGCTGTCGCCGTTGTGGATCATCGACTCGCCTCCGTGTGCTCGGTTGCGCCGTGTCCGAGTGCGAAGCTCACCAGCGACCGGTTCTCGGCGATGATCCAGATGAGGAACACCGCGACCACGACCACTGCTCCGAGCCCGATCAGCACGTAGTAGCCGGTCGCAGCCGCCGCGCCCTCGTCGCCGTAGGTGCTGCCCGGCCCGAACGTCATGAAGCCCGCGCAGTCCTGGTAGTTGGCCTGGAGGATGAAGTCCGCGAGGTCGTCCGTGTCCGCCTCCGCGACGTGCGTCACGCAGTCGGGCGCGCTGTCGATGATCCCTGGCATCACACGTCCTCTCGACTAGACGGGCACACGTTCGTCGGGGTTTCCTCGTCCGTTGCGGATCGCAAGGAGATCGGCGGCCTGCACCTCATCGACCGGCCGGCGCGATCCGTCGGGCTCGATGAGCATGTCGGGCGCTTGCCCGAACTCGGGCGCGAAGATGTCGGACGAGTACGAGACGACGTCGAGGCCGGCCATCTCGACCGACGCCGGCACCCGCAGGAGGTTGAGCTTGCGCAGCACCCACGAGGCCACCCAGCCCGACAGGAAGCCGAGCGGCAGGAACGTCGCGACGCCGATCAACTGCCCGCCGATGCTCGAGTCGACGTTGTTGACCCCCGTCGG
Organism: uncultured Solirubrobacteraceae bacterium; assembly: GCA_963806395.1. Lineage (GTDB taxonomy): Bacteria > Actinomycetota > Thermoleophilia > Solirubrobacterales > Solirubrobacteraceae > DASSUW01. The sequence continues at coordinate 119,057 of CAWDYI010000009.1, forward strand.
GTAGCCGGCCGCGAAGACGCCGACCCAGATGACCCCCAGGAAGCCCGAGACGCCGTGCACGGCCACCGCGCCGACCACGTCGTCCACGCGCATCTTGCGCTCGAGCCAGGTGCCGGCGAAGACCGCGAGCACGGCCGTGAGCATCGCGATCAGGTAACCGAGCACCGGCGCGTAGACATCAGCCCCCGCGGATACGCCGATGACGCCCGCGAGTCCGCCGGAGACCGTCCAGAACGGGTCGCCGCGGCTCGCGAAGAAGCCGCCGGTGAACCCGCCCGCGAAGCCGAACGTGATGATCATCGCGATCGAGCCGAGCGTCGTCGGGCTCAGGTAGATGTTGGCCCAGCCCGGGAACGCCGTCGAGGCGATCACGAGGCATGCGGCGTAGAACGCGTAGAACCCCGTGAAGATGAGCATCAGCCCCAGCAGCGTGAGGTGCACGTTGTGGGGTCTGAAGGTCCTGGCCAGTCCCTCCTTCGTGTACTTGCCGATCCGCGGCCCGAGGTTGAACAGCACGCCGAGCGTGAACGCGCCGGCCACGCCGTGGACGACCCCGGACGCGATCGAGTCGTGGAAGCCGAACCGCAGCGTCATCCAGCCGCCGGCGCTCCAGCCCCACGCCGCGTCCAGGATCCAGACGACCGAACCGAGCAGCGCCGCGAGCACGAGGTAGCCCGAGAGCCGCACGCGCTCGAGCAGCGCACCCGACATGATCGACGCGGTCGTCCACGAGAACAGCAGGAACGCGAGGAAGAAGATCAGGTTGATGTTGTTCGTCAGGTTGGGCCCGAACGCGTCGCTCCACGGGATGCCCCCCTGGCACGCCGCCGCCGTGAAGTCGGTGCTGTTCGGCCCGATCGGCAGGCCCGGCTGGTTGCAGTTGTAGATCCACCAGCCGAAGTAGTAGAAGGTCGGCGTGACCGCGGCGATCGTGAGGATGTTCTTCATCGCCGTCGCCACCACGTTCTTGCGGCGCACGACGCCGGACTCGTAGCTCATGAAGCCGACGTGGATCAGCCACATGAGCACGACGGTCCAGAAGTAGAACTGCTCCGCCAGGATCGCGCTGTCGAGCGTCAGCGATTCGGCCCCCGCCGCCTCCTCGAGGCTCTCGACCTGCGCAATGACCTCGAACATCCGCGCCCTCCAACCCTCGGTCGCGACGGCACTAACTCGGCGCGACCCTAGCGATCCGTCGGCAGACGGTGCAATGTGCGAGTTGCACACCCTTCAAGGTGCGGAAGTGCCGCTTCCGCACATAGGGCGTGCGGATACGATCCGCGACGAAAGGAGGGCTCGCGTGACGGCTTCGCCGGTGACTGAGAAAGGTGACGCGCTCTCGCGCGTGCGGCGCGAGAACGAGACCCTCTACGCCGTCATCGGCATGGTGTCGTCGTCACTGTCGCTCGACCGGGTGCTCGGCGGGATCGTCGACATCGCGACCGACGCGACCGACTGCCATGCGTGCTTCATCTACTTCGTCGACGAGGGAACGCTCGTGCTGCGGGCGGCATCGCCGCGCTACGCGCACCTGGTGGGCAAGCTGTCCTGGGGGCTCGACGAGGGCCTGACGGGCTGGGTCGCGCGCACCAGGACGCCCGCCTTCATCCGCGAGAACGCGATGGGCGATCCGCGCATGAAGTACGTGCCGGAGATCGAGGAGGAGCGCTTTCAGTCGATGGTCGCCGTCCCGATCCTCGGCAAGGGCGAGCGGGTGATCGGCGTCATCGTGCTGCACACGAAGGCGCCGCGCGAGTTCGACGACGACGTCCTGAACTTCCTCGTGCACACCGCCTGGCTCGTGTCGGGCGCCATCCAGAACGCGCAGCTCTACGAGGAGACGCGCCGGCGGGTGGACGAGCTGACCACCCTGACGCAGCTGTCGCAGACGCTCGCCGCCGTGACGCAGCGCAGCGAGCTGTACGCCGCGGTCACGCGCGGGGCGCGGCAGCTGCTGACCGCCGACTCGTGCCAGATCTGGCGCCTGGCGCCCGAGGACGACGAGCTGGCGCTGGCCGTGGCGGACCCGCCGGACTCGACCGCCGCTCGGCCGGGCCGCGCCGCGCTGCTGCTCGACCTGATGCGCCGCCAGAAGAACGCCCACGACGGCCTGCTGGTCGCCCCGCTCGTGGCCGGCGACGAGCACCTGGGGATCATCTGCTGCGTGACCGGCGGCGGGCGTGCCTTCACCGACGGGGAGGCGGAGCTGCTGCAGGCCGTCGCCGACCAGACCGCGGTCGGGCTCAAGAAGGCCGAGCTGATCGAGCGGCTGACCGCCGAGCACGTGGTCAAGGACATGTTCGACGCGCTCGAGTCGGGCACGCTCGCGACAGCGGAGGCCAAGGCCGGCGAGGCGCACTGGGACTTCAGCCGCCCGCACGCGCTGCTCCGAATCGAGCGCGCGCCCGAAAGCGCGGACGGGCCGCCGTGGCCCGAGCTCGCGTCGCGGGCGCAGGCGCATCTGCGACGTCGCTACCCCGTCGCGCTGTTCGACGGGCAGCGTGAGTCGGTGCGGGCGATCGTCCCGCTCCACAACGGCGACGCCGGCGCGATCGAACGGTTGCATGCGACGTGCGACGAGCTCGGGCGCGACTGCGGTCTGACGATCGGCATCAGCGAGGTCGACCGCGGTGTCGCGGGCGCCCCCCGCAGGATGCGCGAGGCGGTCGATGCCGCGACCGTCGGCCGCTCACTCGCCGCGGGCGGCGGGGCCGTGGCCTACGGCCAGATCGGCGCCTACCGCTACCTCGTGCACATGGAGCTCGACCAGGCGCCGCAGGACTGCTACGGACGGGCCGTCGCGGAGTTGATGAAGTACGACCGGCGCCGCCAGGCTCAGCTCGTCGAGACGCTCGAGTGCTACCTCGACTCGCGCTCCAGCGTCGCCGCGAGCGCGCGGGCGCTGTTCATCCACCCCAACACGGTCCGCCAGCGGCTCGAGCGCATCGAGCGCATCACCGAGCTCGACCTGCGCGCGGCCGACCTCCTGTCGCTCGAGCTCGCACTCAAGCTCGCGCGCCTGCACGGCGCCTGAGCAGCCAGATCCAGAACACCGCGAAGGCAACCACGTGGCCCAGGAACACGAACACGGCCCACCACGCCTTCCACAGGAACGGCAGGTCGCTCTCGCGGCGCAGCTCGAGAATCGTGAGGTAGACGAGGATCAGCAACGCCAGCACGAGGATCGGCGGGGCCTGCTGGGTCAGCGCGAAGACGACCATCCGAGCGGCCACCATAACCCGGCCACGTGACGCGCGAGGTCATCCTCACGCTCAGCGTGTTGCTCGGCTCGCCGTCGCTGCCGGTGCTGCGTCGTCGCGTTGGCGATCGTCGTGACGCTGGTGTTCCAGGCGCTGCCGGCGGTGTGGCCGGCGAGGCGGTCGGGGCTGCTCGACGGAGTCAGTACAACTGCAGGTAGCGATCCACTTCCCACTGAGTGACCTGGGCGTGCCACTCGGCGAACTCGGCCTGCTTCGTCCTCACGAAGTAGTCGATGTAGTCCTCTCGATCGGTCGTCCCGAAGGCGGCTCGCAGGACGTCGTCGCGTTCCAGCTCGCGCGTCGCATCGAGCAGGTTCGCCGGCAGCATCTCGATGCCCAGCTCGCGCCGGCGCTCGTCGGTCAGCTCGTGCAGGTTCAGCTCGGTCGTCGGGTCGCCCGGGTCCAGCCCGCGCTCGATGCCGTCGAGCCCGGCCGCGAGCACCGCGGCCGCACCCAGGTACGGGTTGCACGACCCGTCCACACTGCGGTCCTCGATACGCCCCGCCGCCGGCACGCGGAGCATCTGCGTGCGGTTGTTGTAGCCGTAGCTGACGTACACCGGCGCCCAGCTCGACCCGCTCCGCGACCCGACCACGAGCCGTTTGTACGACGTCACGGTCGGCGCAGTGATCGCCGTGTACGCCTTCGCGTGCGTCTTCAGCCCGCCGATGAAGTTGTACGCCTCCGCGGATAGGCCGAGGCCGCGCGGGTCGTCGGCCGGGTCGCGCTCGAACGCGTTCTCACCGTCGCGCCACAGGCTCATGTGGAAGTGGCAGCCGTTGCCGGTCAGGTGCCCGAACGGCTTCGGCATGAACGTGGCGATCATGCCGCGCTCCTGCGCGAGCGTCTCGACCATGTAGCGGAAGAAGATCGCCCGGTCACAGGTCGTCAGCGCGTCGGCGAAGTCGAAGTTCTGCTCGAACTGGCCGTTGCCGTCCTCGTGATCGGTCGCGTAGTTGTTCCAGCCGAGCGAGGTCAGGTTGCGCGCGATCTCGGACACGAAGTCGAGGTTGCGCGACAGCGCGCGCATGTCGTAACAGGGCTGGGCGAGCGTGTCGAGCGGGTCGGCCAGCTCGATCGTCCCGTCCTCGCGCTTGCGGACGAGGAAGTACTCGAGCTCCGCGCCGAGCATGAACTCGTACCCGAGCGCGCGGGCGCGCTCGAGCTGGCGCCGCAGGATCGTGCGCGGGCAGTAGGGCCACTCCTCACCCTCGACGTGCACGTCACACGCGAGTCGCGCGACGCTCGGCCGCCACGGCAGCGGCGTGAACGTCCTGACGTCCGGCATCGCAGCGAGGTCGGGATGATGCGGCTCCTGGCCGATCGCTCCGGCGGCGAACCCGGCGAACCCGGCGCCGTCCGACATCAGCCCGTCGAGCAGCCGTGCGGGCACGAGCTTCGCGTTCGGCTTCCCGTGCATGTCGACGAACTGCGCGAACAGGAACTCGACGTTGTTCTCGCGGATGTAGCGCTCGACGTCCTCGACTGAGCTCGGCGCTGCGAACAGCGGCCCGTCCCCGACCGTCATGCCGGAAACGTAACGGCTCCCGGCGCGCCAGCCAATGTGGAAACCGTACATACCGCTGACGTGAATTGTTCCCACCGCGCCCATTGGGGAGCGAACGGCAGCAGACGTACACTCGCTGCGAGGCACCGTGTGCGGAATCGCTGGACTCTTCTCGAAGTCGCCGGAGGTGAGCAAGAGGCTCGGCCACCACCTCGGTGAGATGCTGCTGCAGTTGAGCGACCGGGGCCCGGACAGCGCGGGCATCGCCGTCTATCGCGACCCGGCGCCGGCGGGCTCGTGCAAGGTGTCGCTGCACTCCGCCGATCCCGCCGAGGACTGGGACGCGGTCAGTGCGGCGCTCGCTGCCGCGTTCGGGGCCGGCGAGGCGCAGCGCCGCGGCAGCCACGCCGTGATCCGGGTCGACACCGACGCGCTGAGAGCCCAGCAGTGGCTCGCCGAGAACGCACCAGGCCTGCGGGTGATGAGCGCCGGCCAGGTGATCGAGACCTACAAGGAGGCGGGCCCCCCGCGTGAGTTCATCGAGCGCTTCGCGCTCGCGGACATGGAGGGCAGCCACGCGCTCGGCCACACCCGGATGGCAACCGAGAGCCGCGTCACCACCGAGCACTCGCACCCCTTCTCGACGGGCCTCGACCTGTGCCTGGTGCACAACGGCTCGCTGTCCAACCACAACGACCTGCGGCGCCGGCTGCGCGCCGAGGGCATCCCGTTCCAGACCGACAACGACACCGAGGTCGCCGCCGGCTACCTGACCTGGCGCCTGCGCGAAGGCGCATTGCTCGAGGAGGCGCTCGAAGGCTGCCTCGAGGCCCTGGACGGCTTCTACACGTTCGCCGTCGGAACCATCGACGGCTTTGCGGTGCTGCGCGACCCGATCGCGTGCAAGCCGGCGGTGATGGCAGAGACGGACGACTGGGTGGCGATGGCGTCCGAGTACCGCGCGATCGCCGTCCTGCCGGGCGCCGAGCACGCCACCCAGTGGGAGCCGGAGCCGGGCCGCGTGTACAGCTGGGACCGGGCGCCCGTCTGATGCCCTCGACCCTCGAGCGCGGCGTCGACAGCGAGCTGGTCGACCTGGCGGTCACCCCGTTGCGGGAGCTGAACTCCGCGCTGCATGCCGTCCGCGACGATCGCCCGCACCACTGGCGCGTGGTCAACCCGCGCGGGGCGCACGCGGTCGCGGCGGGGGTCGACGCGCGGATCGAGGTCGAGATCGACGGCCACGTCGGCTACTACGCGGCCGGCATGAACAAGCTCGCCACGGTCCGCGTCCACGGCAACTGCGGCACCGGCGTCGCGGAGAACATGATGTCCGGGACGGTCGTCGTCGACGGCAACGCCAGCCAGTCGGCCGGCGCGTCGGGGCGCGGCGGCCTGCTGTCGATCCGCGGCGACGCGGCGGCACGCTGCGGCATCTCGATGAAGGGGATCGACATCGTCGTCCGCGGCTCCGTCGGCCACATGGCCGCCTTCATGGCGCAGAAGGGCTGCCTGGTCGTGTGCGGCGACGCCGGTGCCGCGCTCGGGGACTCGATCTACGAGGCGCGGTTGTACGTGCGCGGATCGGTCGAGAGCCTCGGCGCCGACTGCGTCGAGAAGGAGATGCGCGCCGAGCACGTCGCCCAGCTCACGGGCCTGCTCGACCGCTCCGGCGTCGAAGGCTGCGATCCCTTGGACTTCCGCCGGTACGGGTCCGCCCGCGGGCTCTACAACTTCCACCCGGACAACGCCGGGTCGTACTGATGGACCGGCGCGGCGCCAACGGCTGGCAGCCGGGGTTGCGCGAGTCGGCGCTCTACGACCGCAACGTGATCCACGAGATCCAGCGCGCCGCGCGCGAGGGCGTCTATGACATCCGCGGCTTCGGTGCGAAGCGGGCGCTGCCGCACTTCGACGATCTGGTGTTCCTGGGGGCAAGCGTCTCGCGCTACCCGCTCGAGGGCTACCGCGAGCGCTGCGACACGAACGTGACGCTGGGCGGACGCCACGGCGCGGACCCGCTCCAGTTGGAGATCCCGATCACGATCGCGGGCATGAGCTTCGGCGCGCTGTCGGCGCCTGCCAAGGAGGCGCTCGGACGCGGCGCGACCGCCGTCGGGACGAGCACGACGACGGGTGACGGCGGGATGACGCCGGAGGAGCGCACCCATTCGCGGACGCTCGTCTACCAGATGCTGCCGTCGCGCTACGGGATGAACCCCGACGACCTGCGCCGCGCGGACGCGATCGAGATCGTCATCGGCCAGGGCGCGAAGCCGGGCGGCGGCGGGATACTGCTCGGCCATAAGATCTCCGAGCGCGTGGCGGAGATGCGCGACCTGCCGGAGGGAGTCGACCAGCGCAGCGCATGCCGCCATCCCGACTGGACCGGTCCCGACGACCTCGAGATCAAGATCGGAGAGCTGCGCGAGATCACCGACTGGAAGAAGCCCATCTTCGTGAAGATCGGTGCCTCGCGGCCGAGCTTCGACGTCGCGCTCGCCGCCAAGTCGGGCGCCGACGTCGTCGTGCTCGACGGCATGCAGGGCGGCACCGCAGCGACGCAGGAGGCGTTCATCGAGCACGTCGGGATACCGACGCTCGCGGCGATCCCTCCGGCCGTCGACGCGCTCCAGGAGCTGGGACTGCACCGCGAGGTGCAGCTCATCGTGTCGGGCGGCATCCGCACAGGTGCCGACGTGGCCAAGGCGCTCGCGCTCGGCGCCGACGCGGTGTCGATCGGCGTCGCGGCGTTGATCGCGCTCGGCGACAACGCGCCCTCGCTCGCGGAGGACTACGCCGAGATCGGCACGGCGCCCGGGTTCTACGACGACTGGCACGAGGGCCGCGACCCAGCCGGGATCTCCACACAGGAGGAGGAGCTGGCGGCGCGCTTCGACCCCGAGCTCGGCGGCCGCCGGCTCGCCAACTACCTGCGCACGTTGGTGCTGGAGACGCAGACGCTTGCACGCGCCTGCGGCAAGTCGCACGTGCACAACCTCGAGCCCGAGGACCTCGTCGCGTTGACGATCGAGGCCGCCGCGATGGCGCGCGTGCCGCTCGCCGGCACGAGCTGGATCCCCGGCGCGAGCGGTTGAGCGTGTCCTTCGTCGTGAGATGCCCGAACTGCGGGCCGAGGGAGAGCACCGACTTCAGCTGCGGCGGCGAGATCACACCGCGGCCGCGCACGACCCCGACCGCACGCGAGCTCGGGGCCTACAACTACTTCCGCGACAACGTCGCGGGGGTGCAGCGGGAGTGGTGGTACCACCGCTCCGGCTGCGGCGCGTGGTTCGTCGCCGAGCGCGATACGCGCACCAACGAGATGCTGGTGACGGAGCTGCCGCGTGACGCGCCTACCTGAGCAGCCGGGCGAGCGGATCGACCGCGCGCTCCAGCTCCGGTTCGAGTTCGACGGCAAGACCGTGTGCGCGTTCGGGGGCGACACGATCGCGTCGGCGCTGTTCGCCGAGGGTCGGCGGACGTTCTCGCGCAGCTTCAAGTACCACCGGCCGCGGGGACTGCTGTGCTGCGCCGGCCAATGCCCCAACTGCCTCGTGCAGGTCGACGGTGCGCCGGGGGTGCGCGCGTGCACGGAGCCGGTGCGCGACGGGATGCGCGTCGAGCACATGAACGCCGTGCCGTCGCTCGACTTCGACGCGATGCGCGCGACCGACCTCGTCGGCCGCCCGTTCACGCCGCCCGGCTTCTACTACAAGACGTTCATCCGGCCCCGGCGCCTGTGGCCGCTGTACGAGAAGGTGCTGCGCCACGCCGCCGGGCTCGGCCGCGCGCCCGAGCCGCGGCCGGAGCGCGACTGGGTGACCGAGTACCGCCGCCGCCACGCCGACGTGCTGGTCGTCGGCGGCGGGGCGGCAGGGCTGAGCGCCGCGATCGCCGCCGCTGAGCTGGGCGCCGACGTCGTTCTCGCGGACGAGGGCCCCGAGGCCGGCGGGCGCCTGCTGGCCGAGGGCGGCCACGAGGAGGCGCGCGAGCTGACTCGGCGTGCGCGCGAGGCCGGGGTCGAGCTGCTCCGCAACGCGCCGGCACTCGGCTATTTCGACGGGCTCGTCCCCGTCTGGGAGGGCGACACGCTCCACCAGATCAGGGCCGCGCGGCACGTGTTCGCCACCGGCGCGATCGAGCAGCCGCTCCTGTTCGGAGGCAACGACCTCCCCGGCGTGATGCTTTCCGGCGGCGCGGTGCGGCTTGCCGCGCTGTACGGCGTCCGCGCCGGCAGCCGCGCCGTGGTGGCGACCGTCGACGATCGCGGGATCGACGCCGCGCACGCGCTGCGCGCCGCCGGCGTCGACGTCGTCGCGGTCGCCGACCTCCGCGCGGGCGCGCGCGTGATCGAGGCCCGCGGCCGCGGTCATGTGCGGCGGGTGGTGCTGGACCCGGGGGGCGAGATCGACTGCGACCTCCTGGTCGTGTCGGGCGGGAGCGCGCCGGCGACGTCGCTGGCGCTCCAGGCCGGCGCCCGCACCGCCTACGACACCGAGCGCGGCCACTTCGCGCTGACCGAGCTGCCGGACGGCGTCCAGGCGGCGGGCGAGGTGGCCGGCGCCGGCACGCTCGAGGCCGCCCGGCTCTCCGGCACGCTCGCCGGCCTCGAGGCGGCCGGCGGCGACTCGCGCGAAATCCGGACGCAGCTCGCCGCGCTCCCGAGCAGTGTCGACATCGCCGTCCCGGCACCGGCCCCCTCCAAGCGCCCCGGCGAGTGCTTCGCCTGCCTGTGCGAGGACGTCACCGCCAAGGACATCCACGTGAGCGTGGCGGAGGGCTACGACTCGATCGAGCTCTCCAAGCGCTACACGACGGCGACGATGGGCCCGTGTCAGGGTCGCATGTGCCAGCTCACGGCGATCCGCCTGATGGCGTCCGAGACCGGCCAGTCGCTCGAGCAGGTCGGCACGACGACGTCGCGGCCGCCGTGGCACGCCGTGCCGATGGGCGTGCTGGCCGGACGCCCGTTCGAGCCCGCCAAGCGGTCGTCGATCCACGGCCGCCACCGCGACCTGGGCGCAACGGTCATGTGGGCGGGCGACTGGCGGCGCGCGTACGACTACGGCGACGCGCGCGGCGAGGCCCTGGCGGTGCACGAGGCGGCCGGGCTGATCGACGTGTCGACGCTGGGCAAGCTGATCGTGCGCGGGCCCGACGCCGGCGAGCTCCTCGACCGCCTCTATCCCAACCGCCTCTCGAACCTGAAGCCGGGCCGGATCCGCTACGGCGTCGTGACGAGCGACGCCGGCCGCATCGTCGACGACGGCACGGTCTGCCGCCTGGACGACGAGACGTACTACGTCACGACGACGTCGAGCGGCGCCGGCGCGATGTACGAGTGGTTTGCCTGGTGGCTGGCCGACTGGCGCCTGCGCGTGCACCTGACCGACGTCACCCAGGGGCTGAGCGCCGTCAACCTGGCCGGCCCGCGCGCGCGAGAGATCCTCGCCGCGATCACCGACCTGGACTGCTCGCCCGAGGCGTTCACGTACCTCGACGGCAAGCCCGCGGCCGTGGCCGGCGTCCCCTGCCTGATCCTGCGGATCGGCTTCGTCGGCGAGGTCGGCTACGAGCTGCACTTCCCCTCCGCGCACGGCGAGGCGCTCTGGGACGCGCTGCTCGACACCGGTGCGGAGGTCGGCCTGCGGCCGTTCGGGCTCGAGCCGCAGCGCATCCTGCGGCTCCAGAAGCTGCACATCCTCGTCGGCCAGGACACCGACTCCGAGTCGACCCCCTACGCGGCGGCGATGCCGTGGATCGTCAAGCTCGACAAGGAGCAGGACTTCATCGGCCGCTGGGCGCTCGAGCGCCTCGCCGACGAGCCGCCCGAGACCGCGCTCGTCGGCTTCACGCTCGACAACGGACACGTGCCGACCGAGGGCGCCGTCGTGATGCCGGCCGACGGCGGTCCGATGGGGCAGGTCACGAGCGCCCGCCACTCCCCCCAGCTCGGCCGCGTCATCGGCATGGCGTGGGTGCCGGCGGGACTGGCCGCCGACGGTCAGCGCATCACGATCTCCGACAACGGGCTCACGCTCACGGCCGAGGTCGTCACGCGTCCGTTCTACGATCCCGACGGAGACGTCCTGCGCTCATGAGCCTCGACTTCCTGACACCGGCGCCGCAGGCGATCGCGCGCAGCCCGATGGAGCGCCAGGCGCTCGCCGCCGGCGCGCGGCTCGAGCTTCGTGACGGCTGGAACGTCGCGGTGGCGTTCGAGGGCGAGGAAGACCGGCCGGTCGGCTTCGCCGACCTCTCGCATCTGACCAAGCTGGAGGTCCGTGGGCACTTCGAGCCCGGACAGGCCACGCGAGCGGACGGTGCCTGGTGGTGCCCGTACACCGCGGAGCGCGCGCTCGTAGTGGGCGGACCCGCGCGTATCGAATCAGCGGCCTTACGGCCGAGCATCGACGTCACGTGCGTGTACGCCGCGCTCGCCGTCGTCGGCCCGCTCGCCCGTGAGCTGTTCGCGCGCTTCACCGCACTCGACCTGCGCCCGCACGTCACCCCCGTCGGCGCGTTCCGGCCGGGCTCCGTCGCGCGCACGCCGGGCGCCGTCCTGCGCGAGGCCGAGGAGCGCTACCTGATGCTGTTCGGCGCGGCCCTCGGTGAGTACATGTGGACCGTCGTGGCCGACGCCGCGGAGCGGCTCGGCGGCGGCCCCGTGGGCGTCGATGCGTGACCTGTTCCGCACCCGGCGGATGTGGCGCCGGCGCGGCGAGCTCAAGGACTCGTACGACGTCGTGATCGTGGGCGGCGGCTCGCACGGCCTCGCGACCGCCTACTACCTCGCCCGCGACCACGGGATCGGCAACGTCGCGGTGCTCGAGAAGAACTACATCGGCTCGGGCGCGGCGGGGCGCAACACGACGATCCTGCGGTCGAACTACAAGACGCCCGAGGGCGCCCGCTTCTACGACGCTTCGGTCAAGCTGTACGAGGGCCTCGGCGCGGACCTCGACTTCAACCTGCTGTTCTCGCAGAACGGCCACCTGACGCTGGCGCACTCGGACCGCGCGATGTTCGTGATGGCCAACCGCGCGGAGGTCAACCGGCTGCACGGCATCGACTCGCGGCTGATCGGGCCCGAGGAGGTCAGGCGGCTCGCGCCCACGATGCAGGTCGGCAACCCCGGCGCCGTCTATCCGATCTACGGCGCGCTCTACCACCCGCCCGGCGGAGTGATCCGCCACGACGCCGTCGTGTGGGGCCTCGCGCGCGGGGCCGACCGCGGCGGCGCCGAGATCCATCCCTACACCGAGGTGACGGGGATCGAGCGGTCGAACGGGCGCGTGACCGGGGTGCGGACGAACCGCGGGCAGGTGCACGCGGACGTCGTGCTCAACTGCACGGCCGGATGGAGCTCGCTGATCGCGCAGATGGCCGGGGTGCGCCTGCCGATCACGACGCACATCCTCCAGGCGCTCGTCACCGAGCCGCTCAAGCCGTTCCTCGACGTCGTGATCGTGTCCTCGCAGATGCACGTCTACATCTCGCAGACCGACCGCGGCGAGGTGCTGATGGGCGCGGAGATCGAGCCGTGGACGACCTACCGGATGCAGGGCACCCTGAACTTCCTCCAGGAGGTCTCGCGCCACACGCTCGAGCTGTTCCCGCAGCTCGAGCGCGCACGCATCCTCCGCAGCTGGGCGGGGCTGTGCGACCTGAGCCCGGACTACAGCCCGATCCTCGGTCGCACCGAGGTCGACGGCTTCCACATCAGCGCGGGCTGGGGGACCTACGGCTTCAAGGCGGCGCCGATCGTCGGCAAGACGCTGGCGGAGTTGACGGCGACCGGTAGAACCCCCGAGTTGATCGAGCCGTTCGCACTCGAGCGGTTCTACGAGGACAAGCTGGTGTCCGAGCTTGCCGCGGCCGCGGTCAGCCACTGACAGGAGAGGATCGATGAAGAGCAGCCTCGAGATCGCACAGGACGCGACGCTTCAGCCGATCGAGTCGATCGCGGAGCGGACCGGTCTGCTGCCCGAGGAGTTCGAGCCCTACGGTCGCTACAAGGCCAAGATCTCGCTTGACGTCATCGGCCGGCTGGATGACGCGCCGGACGGCAAGCTGGTCTGCGTGGCGGGCGTCACGCCGACCAAGGCGGGCGAGGGCAAGACCACGACGGCCGTCTCGCTGACGCAGGGTCTCGGGGCGATCGGTCGCGACCCGCTGCTCTGCTTGCGCGAGCCGTCGCTCGGGCCGGTCTTCGGCGTCAAGGGCGGCGCGGCCGGCGGCGGGCTGGCGCAGGTCGTCCCGATGGAGGACCTGAACCTGCACTTCACCGGTGACATCCACGCGGTCGGGGCGGCCAACAACCTGCTCGCAGCGCTCCTCGACGCGTCGATCCTGCACGGCAACCCGCACGCGATCGACGCGCTCCAGGTGGCATGGAAACGCGCGCTCGACATGAACGACCGCGCGCTGCGCCAGATCACGCTCGGGCTGGGCGGACGGGCCAACGGCTACCCGCGCGAGTCCGGCTTCGACATCACCGCGGCCTCCGAGGTCATGGCGATCCTCGCGGTGTCGCGTGACCTGCAGGACCTGCGCAGGCGGCTCGGCGCGATCACCGTTGCACGCTCGTACACCGGCGGCACACCGGTGACCGCCGAGGATCTCGGCGCCGCCGGGGCGATGACCGTGCTGTTGAAGGAGGCCCTGAAGCCCAACCTGATCCAGACCCTCGAGGGACAGCCGTGCCTGATGCACGCCGGACCGTTCGCGAACATCGCCCACGGCAACTCGTCGCTCGTGGCCGACCTCGCCGGGCTCAAGCTGGCCGACTACGTCGTCACCGAGTCCGGCTTCGGCTCGGACATGGGGATGGAGAAGCTGTTCAACATCGTCTGCCGCAACGGCGGCCTGCGCCCGAGCGCGGTCGTGCTCGTCGCGACCGTGCGCGCCTTGAAGCATCACGGCGGCGTCGGCGACGACCCGCGCTTCGGGCGCGCGCGCGACCTGGCGGCGATCGCAGTGGGCGCGGCGAACCTGCACCGGCACCTCGGGATCGTGCGCGGCTTCGGCCTGCCGTGTGTCGTGGCGGTCAACCGCATGCCCAGCGACACGGACGAGGAGGTCGAGCTCGTGCGCGCCCTCGCGCTCGAGGGCGGTGCGCTGGCGGCCGAGGTCAACGACGGCTTCACGCGCGGCGGCGAGGGTGCGGCGGCGCTCGCGGAGGCCGTCGCGGACGCGTGCGAGCAGCCGTCCGACTTCACCCTGACCTACGAGGCCGACGACTCGATCGAGGACAAGATCCGCAAGGTCGCGACCAGGGTGTACGGCGCCGCCGACGTCGTCTTCTATCTCGACGCGCAGCGCAAGATCCGGCAGTACGAGGAAGACGGGCTCGACCGTCTGCCGATCTGCATGGCCAAGACGCACCTGTCGCTGTCGGCGGACGCCGCGCTGCTGAACGCGCCGGAGGACTTCACGCTGCCGGTGCGCGACCTGCGGGCCTACACGGGAGCGGGCTGGCTCGTGCCGCTGTGCGGCGACATCCAGCAGATGCCGGGGCTCGGGAAGACACCGGCCGCGCTGACCGTCGACATCGACGACGACGGTAGGACGGTCGGTCTGTTCTGAGGGGCCGGGCCTAGCCGTCGCCCTGGTTCGTCTCGACCAGCAGCTCGGCCGACGCGCGCGCTGCCTCGGCGAGCAGTCGGCCGGTCTCCGCGTCACCGCGCACGGCGGCACCGAGCCCGGTGCCGACCCGCTGCGCCAGCACGACGACCTCGCCGGCGACGGCTGCGATCTCGCGCGGGACCGCGCTGGCCGCCTCCAGGGCAGCAGCGATCCGGGCTCGCCGCGCGGGGTCGTCCGCGGGCAGCCGCCGCGCCGCGAGCACGGGCGCGTACGACGACAGCTCCAGCTCGGCCAGCTCGAGCGCGCGGGCGCGCAGCGCTCGCGCACGGGATGCGCCGGCGCCGCCGGGATCGCCGATGCCGGCGGCCATCTCCACGAGCGCCGCGGCCAGCGCGCAGACGATCGCGGCCGAGGACCCGCCGCCCGGCGCGGGCGTCGGCGCCGCCACGGCATCCAGCAGGTCGGCGAGTCGCTGCTCCGCTGGCGCTGCCATGGCGCGCGAGTCTAATCCCAGCGATTCGCGATCACGCGTCGGCCTCTGCCGCCGCCGGCTTGACGGGCCGTGCCAGATGCGTCCCGATCAGCGGGAAGATCAGGGTCGACAGCATCGCGGCGCCGACCAGCGCCGCCGCGGTTGTGGCGTGCATGCGATCGGTCTGCACACCGATCGCCGTGATCGCGACGACGAGCGGCAGCTGAGTCGCCGACAGCAGCGCGAGCCCGGCGCGCTCGCGCATCTGTGGCAGCACGTCGCGATAGAGCATGAGCGCGGGCGTCCCGCGCACCACGAGGAACAGCAGCAGGAACACCGGCACCTTCAGCATCGCCCCCACGTCGCTCACGAGCGCGTCGAGGTCGAACGCCATGCCGCTCGTGATGAAGAAGGCCGGGATGGCGAAGCCGAAGCCGATCGCGTCGAGCTTGATCTCGAAGACCTCGCGCGGCCGGTGCTCGAAGGCGAGCTCCTGCGCGTCGTCGGGTCGCGCGTGGAGGACGAGGCTCAGGATCACCCCGGCGGCGAAGGCGCCCAGGATGAGGTCGAGCCCGACCTCCTCGGCGACGGCCACGAGGCCGATCAGCAGCGCGACGGTCAGCCGCACCGGGAGCTGGCCGCTGGTCAGCATCGAGCGGCGCACGAAATGCCAGAACGTGTCCGGCGTCGCCAATGCCAGCGCCGCGGTCACCACCGTGAGCAGCACGAAGGCGGCCAGCACGAGCGCGTTCGTCAGCTCGTTGCTGTCGCCCGTCAGCAGCAGCGTGATGAGCACGACCGGACCGAGCTCGCCGACGGCGCCCGCCGCCAGCAGCATCGTCCCGAAGCGGGTGTCGATCAGGCGCGCCTCACGCAGGATCGGCATCAGCGTCCCGATCGCCGTCGTGGCCATTGCCGTTCCGGTCAGCAGGCCGGAGATCACGAGCCCGGTCGCGTGCAGGACGCCCGAGGCGGCGTACGCGAGCACCAGCGAGATGGCCCACCCCGTCAGGCCCAGCCGCAGCGGCGTTCCGCGAATCCTGTCGAACTCGATCTCGTAGCCGGCGAACAGGAACAGGAAGGCCAGCCCGAGCGAGCCGAAGAACGAAGCGAGCTCGTCGACCTCGGCCAAGCCGAGCACCTGAGGCCCGATCAGGATCCCGAGCAGCAGCTCGACCACGACGAGCGGGAACAGGATGACGCGGCCGATCGCCGCCGCGATCAGCGGCGCCGCCACCGCAGCGGCGACGATCAGCAGGAACGAGATGATGTCGACGTCCACGCGAGCTCCGCGCGCGACGCTACACCCGACCGCCGCCGCTGAGGGAGTCATGAACCTCCGCTTGCGCGCGGCGACCGCCTCGGTAAGGGTGTCTCGATGCCGGTCAGCACCTCGGTGTACGAGCAGCTGTCGCCGGGCGAGCGATCGCGAACCTGGCGCGCGCGGTTCCTGGCCCGCGAATGGCTCGCGCGCAACCTCGTCGTGGTGCCGTCCCTCTACATCGTGCTGGCGCTCGTGCTCGCCGAGGCGATCCCGCAGATCGAGGGCGACCGCGATCTGCTCTCACTCGAGCTCGACCCCGAGTCGGCCCGCACGTTCCTCGCGGCCGTCGCAGCCGGGATGATCGCCTTCACGGGACTGGTGGTCTCGATCGCGATCGTCGTGGTGCAGTTCGGCGCGAGCCAGTACACGCCGCGGCTGGTGGGGCGCTTCCGGCGCGACCCGGTGGTCAAGCACTCGCTGGGGATCTTCATCGCACCGGCGATCTTCGCGCTCGTCTCGCTGCGGATCATCGGCCGCGACGGCGCGACCGTCGTCCCGAGCCTGACCGTGACCGCCAGCCTCGCGCTCCTGATCGCCGCCGTGCTCGCCTTCTTCGTGCTGGTCAGCCGGCTGCTCGACCTCCTACGCCCGCGCCGCGTCATCGCCCGCATGGTCGAGCTCGCCGAGCGCGCCGTCGTCGACACGTACCCGTTCGCGTTGCGCGACGCCCCGGCGCTGGAGTCGCCACCGGGCGAGCCGCCGACGATCGTCCGCCACGAAGGGCGCGGCGGCGTCCTCTCCGCGCTCGACCGCGCGCGGATCGTGCGCGCGGCGACCGACGCCGGCGCGGTCGTCGAGATCGGGATCGCGATCGGCGGCTACGTGCCCGCGGGAGCGCCCCTGTTCCGCGTCTGGGGCGACGCGGACCGTCTCGACGCGCGCGAGCTGCGACGCGCGACGATGTTCGCCGAGGAGCGGACGATCGCCCAGGACCCCGCGTTCGCGATCCGCGCGATCGTCGACATCGCTCTGCGCGCCCTCTCCCCCGCCGTCAACGACCCCACGACCGCGGTCCAGGCGCTCGACGGGCTCGACGTCCTGCTCGGCGACCTCGCCCACCGCGACCTCGACCGGCGGCGCATCACCGACGAGGCCGGCCACGTGCGGCTCGTCTACCCGAACCCCGGGTGGCGCGAGCTGCTCGACCTCTCGCTCACAGAGATCCGTCACTGCGGCGCGGCCTCGCCGCAGATCCCTCGCCGGATGCGCGCGCTCTTGCTCGGGCTGATCGACGGAGCGCCGGAGAGCCGGCAGCCCGCCCTGGCCGAGGAGGTCGCCCGGCTCGACCAGGCCGTCCGCGCCGCCTACCCCGATCCGGTCGAGCGAGCGCACGCCGAGACGCCCGACCACCTCGGGATCGGTGGCGCGTAGGGCGACCCTCAGGCCGCCGCGAGCGCCGCCTCGTCGGCGGGCCGGATGACGGCGACCTCGCCTGGGGCGTGCTCGAGCAGCCACGCCACGTCGGTGGCGCTGAGCCCGTCGGTGCGCGCGGTCGCGGCGGCGACGACGATGCGGTCGTAGCGCTCGGCCTCGAGCAGCTGCCGGAGCGCGTGGCGGATCGTGCGGCCGGGGCCGATCCGGCCGTCGACCGGGATGCCCGCCGCCGCCGCGCGCTGCTCGATCGCCTCCTGGAGCTCGAACGCCTGGTCGCAGGTGCGCGCGATCGGAGCTGAGAGCGGCATCGACATCGGCACGGGCGCGAGATAGGCCGGGACGAGCGTGGCGTTCTCGATGCGCGCGATCCGGAGCGCGGAGTCCAGCGCCGAGATCGACAGCTGCGAGCCGACGTAGGGGAACAGGATCCGCCGCGCCGGCGCCGGCGCCTCCTCGCCGCGGCGGCGGCGCAGGAGGAGGACGAGTGTCGCGCCCACGGCGACTCCGGCGAGCACGAGCAGGATCTCGATCATCAGGGCGTCCAGTCCCGCTTGGAGCGGTCGGCGACGATCCGGACGTCGACGCCCGGCAATGCGCGCACGAGCCGATCCGTCAGCGGCTCGGAGAACCGGCGGAAGCCGCGGCGCGGCGCCGGCGGCCCGATCAGCACGTACGTCGAGCGCCGCTCGCCGGCCACGCGCGCCGCGACCTCGGCTACGTCGTCGCCCTCCTCCACGAGCACCTGCGCGCCGAGCAGCGACGCGAGACGGTGGAACGCGTCGATCTGCTCGCGCTCCGGCTCCGTTGGCTCGCGCGCGAGCACGATCAGCACGTCGAGCTCCGCCCCGAGCCGCTGCGCCGACCGCCACGCGCGGCGCACGATCCGCTGCGAGGACGGCTGCGGCGTGACCAGCGCCAGCAGCCGCTCGCCGACCGCCTGGGGCGCCGCGCGGTCGACCAGGCGGTCCTCCCGCGTGGCGAGGACGACGTCACCGCGCAGTCGCTTGGCCTCGACATCCTCGGCCACCTGGCGCAACGCGACCTCGCGCAGCGCCTCCAGGTTCTCGATCCGGAAGAAGCCGTTCAGCGCGGCGGGCACGCGCGCGGCCGGGTACACCTTCCCCGCGCGGAGGCGCTCGATCAGCGCGGGCGGTGTGAGGTCGACGAGCACCACCTCGTCGGCGTCCGAGAGCACCGAGTCCGGGAACGTCTCCCGCACGCGCACCCCGGTCAGCTCCGCCACCTGGTCGTTGAGCGACTCGAGATGCTGGACGTTCACGGTCGAGTACACGTCGATTCCGGCGCCGAGCACGTCGGCGACGTCCTCGTAGCGCTTGGCGTGCTCGAGCCCGGGCGCATTCGTGTGCGCCAGCTCGTCGATCAGCGCCAGCTCGGGGCGGCGCGCGAGCACCTGCGGGAGATCCATCTCCTCGAACGGCACGTCCTTGTAGGAGAGATGCCGGCGGGCGACGAGCGGCAGCCCCTCGGCCTCGGCCTCGGTCTCGGCCCGGTCGTGCGGCTCGAGGTAGCCGATCACGACGTCACGCCCCGCCTCGAGCTCGGCGCGGCCCTCCTGGAGCATGCGGAACGTCTTGCCGACACCCGCGGCCATCCCGAGGAAGACGTTGTGTCGCCCGTTCACGCTCCGAGGACATTGTGGACGACGAGGTCGATCAGCTTGATCCCCAGGAACGGAGCGATCAGGCCGCCGGCGCCGTAGATGAGCAGGTTGCGCCGCAGCAGCGCGGTCGCCCCCACCGGCCGGTAGTGCACGCCGCGCAGGGCGAGCGGGACCAGCAGCGGGATGATCAGCGCGTTGAAGACGATCGCCGACACGATCGCCGACTGCGGCGTGCCCAGCGACATGAGGTTGAGCGCGTCGAGCGGCCCGGACGAGTCGCCCGCCGCCGCGTAGGTGGACGCGAACACGGCGGGCAGGATCGCGAAGTACTTCGCGACGTCGTTGGCGATCGAGAAGGTCGTCAGCGCGCCGCGCGTGATCAGCAGCTGCTTGCCGACCTCGACGATCTCGATCAGCTTCGTCGGATTCGAGTCGAGGTCGACCATGTTCCCGGCCTCGCGCGCGGCCTGGGTGCCGGTGTTCATCGCCACCCCCACATCGGCCTGTGCCAGTGCCGGCGCGTCGTTGGTGCCGTCGCCCGTCATCGCCACCAGCCGCCCCTCGGCCTGGTGGGAGCGGATCAGCTCCATCTTGGCCTCCGGCGTGGCCTCGGCGAGGAAGTCGTCGACGCCCGACTCCTCGGCGATCTTCGCCGCCGTCAGCCGGTTGTCGCCGGTGACCATCACCGTGCGGATGCCCATCCGTCGGAGGCGGTCGAAGCGCTCCTTCATGCCCTCCTTGACGACGTCCTTGAGCTCGATCACGCCGAGCACCTGCGCGTTCCGCGCCACCGCGAGCGGCGTCGAGCCGAGCCGCGCCACCCGGTCGAGCTCGGCCGCCAGCGCCGGCGGCGCCTGACCGCCCTCGTCGGCGACCCAGCGGACGATCGCGTCGCCCGCGCCCTTGCGAAGGCGCGTGCCGTTGAGGTCGACTCCGCTCATCCGGGTCTGCGCCGCGAACGGCACGAACCGCGCGTGCTCCGTCCCGAGCTCGTGCTCGCGGATCCCGTATCGCTTGGCGAGGACGACGATCGATCGACCCTCGGGCGTCTCGTCGGCCAGCGACGCGTACTGCGCCGCCTCCGCCAGCTCGGCCTCATCCACCCCGGGCATCGGGACGAAGGCGGCGGCCTGGCGGTTGCCGAGCGTGATCGTGCCGGTCTTGTCGAGCAGCAGCACGTCGACGTCGCCGGACGCCTCGACCGCGCGGCCGGAGAGCGCGAGCACGTTGCGCCGGACCATCCGGTCCATGCCGGCGATGCCGATCGCGCTCAGCAGCGCGCCGATCGTCGTCGGGATGAGCGCCACGAGCAGCGCGATCAGGACCGTGATCGAGATGTCGGTGCCGGCGAACTGGGCGAACGGGCGCAGCGTGGCCACGACGACCAGGAACACGATCGTCAGCCCGGCGAGCAGGATCGACAGCGCGATCTCGTTCGGCGTCCTGCGCCGCTCGGCGCCCTCCACCAGAGCGATCATGCGGTCCAGGAACGACTGCCCGGGCTCCTGCGTGATCTCGACGACGATGCGGTCGGAGAGCACGCGCGTCCCGCCGGTGACCGCGCTGCGGTCGCCACCGGACTCGCGGATGACGGGCGCCGACTCCCCGGTGATCGCCGACTCGTCGACCGATGCGATGCCCTCGATCACCGTTCCGTCGCCGGGGATCACGTCGCCGGCGTCGACCACGACGACGTCGCCCCGCCGGAGCTCGCCGGCCGGCCTGGTCGAGCCGTCGCGCAGCCGCGCGACCGTCTGCGTGCGCATCGCGCGCAGCGTGTCGGCCTGCGCCTTGCCGCGGCCCTCGGCGATCGCCTCCGCGAAGTTGCCGAACAGCACGGTCAGCCACAGCCAGATCGCCACCGTGAAGGTGAACCAGCCGGGATCGTCCGAGCCGACCACCCAGATCACGCTCGTCACCGCCGCGCCGACCTCGACGACGAGCATGACCGGGTTGCGGGCCATGTGTCGCGGGTCGAGCTTGCGCCAGGAGGCGATCGACGCCGGGCGCAGGATGCCTCGGTTGAACATCACTCCGCCTCCAGCGCCTCGTTGAGCTTCACGACATTGACGGACTCCGGGCCGCCGAGCCCGAGCAGCGGACGGCTCGTGGCGTCGTCGACGAGCGCGAGCACGCGGTCGAGCGGCACGTTGCGCTGCTCGGCGACGCGGTTGGCCTGGATGCGGGCGTTCTCCGCCGAGATCTGCGGATCCACGCCCGAGGCGGACGTGGTGACCGCGTCGGCGGGCACGTCTGCCGCGGCGAGGTCCGGGGTGAACGGCCGCTCGCGCTTCAGGTAGTCGTCGAGGAAGCCCTCGAGCTGATCGGCGAGCGCCTGCTGGTTCGGGCCCTGGTTGTTGAAGAAGGTCGCGTCCGCGGCGTATCCGGTGACCGACGGCCGGCTCTGGAACAGGCTGTCGTCCGACGAGTAGTTGCGCCCGATCAGGCTGGGATCCCCGTCGGCCTTGGTCGGGAACAGCACCTGGGCGGCGCCGGTCATGGCCAGTGGGTAGGCGAGGCCGAACACGAGCGTCAGCACGACGGCGGCGATGACGGCGATTCTCAGATCACGCATGTCAGAAGAGCTGGTCGGTCATGCTCTGGACCACGGGTCCGAGGAGCAGGGCGGGGACGAAGGTGAGCAGCGCCACGAGCACCACGACGCCGACGAGCACGACGACGAAGGTCGGCGAGTCGGTGCGGAAGGTGCCGGCGCCTGCGGGTGTGACGCGCTTGCCGGCCAGCGAGCCGGCGATCGCGAGCACGACGAGCAGCGGCAGGAAGCGCCCGAACATCATCGCCACGCCGCCGGCCACGTTCGCGAACGTGATGCCGAACTGCGCGGCGTCGGCCGGCTGCACGAAGCCGGTGTAGCCGGCGAACGCCGAGCCGTTGTTGTTCGCCTGCGACGTGTAGGCGTAGAGCGTCTCGGACCAGCCCTGCGGTCCGGAGTTGTAGATCGACTTCTTGCCGTACTCGGTCGCGATCGCGAGCGCGCTCGTGACGAGTACGAGCATCGGCACGGCGATCGTGCCGATCACGGTCAGCTTGACCTCGCGGGCCTCGATCTTCTTGCCCAGGAACTCGGGCGTGCGGCCGACCATCAGGCCGCACAGGAAGACGGCGAGGATCGCGAACAGCAGCATGCTGTAGAGCCCGGAGCCGACGCCGCCGAAGATCACCTCACCGGTCTGCATCTGCGCCGTCGGGACGAGCCCGCCGAGCCCGGTCAGCGACTCCATCGCGCCGTTGACGGCGCCGCACGATGCCGCGGTGGTGACCACGACCCACAGCGCCGTCGAGGCGACGCCGAACCGCTGCTCCTTGCCCTCCATGTTGAAGCCGTGCACGCCGGCGGCGTCCATCGCCGGCGTCGCCACGTCCTCGGCGAGCGCGACCACGATCACCGCGACCAGGAACAGCGACATCATCGCCGCGAAGATCGCCCAGCCCTGGCGGCGGTTGCCGACCATCCGCCCGTACGTGGACGTCAGCGCCGCCGGGATCGCCAGGATCAGCAGCATCTCGACGAAGTTGGAGAGCCACGTGGGGTTCTCGAACGGGTGCGCGGAGTTGACGTTGAAGAAGCCGCCGCCGTTCGTGCCGAGTTGCTTGATCACCTCCTGGGAGCCGACCGGGCCCGCGGTCAGGGACTGGATCACGCCCTGGGACACGAGCAACAGGCCGAACACGACCGAGATCGGCAGCAGCACGTAGAAGAGCGTCTTGACCAGGTCGCTGTAGTAGTTGCCGATCGCGCTGCCCGAACGCGAGGCGAGCGCGCGGATGAAGGCGATCGCGACGGCGATGCCGACCGCCGCCGAGACGAAGTTCTGGACCGTCAGGCCTGCCATCTGCTGGAGGTTCGAGAGCGTCGTCTCGCCGGCGTAGAACTGCCAGTTCGTGTTGGTGACGAACGACGCCGCGGTGTTGAACGTGACGTCGTAGGGCATCCGCGGGCGCAGGATCAGGTACAGCAGCCCGAAGAAGACGGCGCTCGAGACGAGCACCGAGCGCGCGTACGCCCTCCAGTCCTGCTCCGGCCACAGCGACGGCCCGCGGTAGACCCACGCCATGTAGCGCCCGAGCAGCGGCGTGATGGCGGTGAGGGCCGCGACGTAGAGCGCGATCTCGATCCAGCCGGCGGCGCTCATACGCGCTCGAGGCCCTTCAAGAACAGGAAGAGGATCGCGAACGCGGCCGCCGCGATCGCCACGGACGAGACGTCCTGCAGCGAGTCGAGGAGTGACGCAAAGCTCATGGGCGGCACGCTAGGCGCGCCGCCGTGTGGCCCCCGTTCAGATGTGCCCGGCGGGCATCAAGATTCCGTGAAGCGGTAGCCGACGCCCGGATCCGTGCGGATGTGGCGCGACCCGACCTTGCGCCGCAGGTTGGCGACGTGGGTCCGCAGCACGGCCGTGTCGTTCGCGTACTCGGGCCCCCACACCTCCACCAGCAGCGCGCGGTGGGTGAGCAGGCGGCCGCGGTTGCGAACGAGCGTGCGCAGGAGGTCGAACTCGATCGGCGTCAGGTGCACCTCGGCGCCGTCCACCCGCACCACGCGCGCCGCCAGGTCGACCTCGAGGCCGTCCGCGCGGACGGTCGGCTCGTCCGCCGGGCGACCCGCCCGGCGCAGCGCCGCCTCCAGGCGCGCGACCAGCTCGCGCGGGCCGAACGGCTTGGTGACGTAGTCGTCTGCGCCGGCCTCCAGGGCGCGCACCTTCTCGGCCTCCTCGCCGACCGCCGACAGGACGATGATCGGCAACTCGCTCCACTCGCGCAGCCGGCGCGTGACCTCCACCCCGTCGCCGTCGGGCAGCACGAGGTCGATGATCGCGGCGTCCGGCGGCCGAACCGCGGCAAGGTCGAGCGCCTGCTCCGCGGTCTCGGCCAGAATCGCCTCGAACCCGGCCTCCCTCAGCACGACGCGAAGCGCCCGCAGGATCTGCGGCTCGTCGTCGCAGACGAGCACGCGGCGCACGGCGTTCACGCCGGCACCGGCGCCGAGGCGGGCAGCGGAAGCTCGATCACGAACGACGTCCCCTGGCCCGGCAGCGACTCGACGCGCACGTCGCCGCCGTTGGCCTCCACGAGCCCTCGCACGATCGCCAGGCCGAGGCCGGAGCCCTGCCCGGCGGCGCCCGGCGCGCGATAGAACGGCGCGAAGATCCGCTCGTGCTCGGCGATCGGGATCCCTGGTCCCTGGTCGACCACGCGCATCAGGATCCGGCCGCCGCTGACGCGCGCGCGGACCGACACCGGCCGGCCGTCGCCATAACGCAGCGCGTTCTCGAGCAGGTTCGCCACCGCACGCCGTAGTTGCGCCGCGTCGGCCCGGATCAGCGGCAGGTCGGGCGCGATCGCCAGCCGCACGCGCTCGGGCGCCGCGCCGCTGTCCTCGACGGCGGCGCGGATCACCTCCTCCAGCGAGCACCAGTCCTCGCGCGGATCGGCGGTCCCGGCCTCCAGCCGGGCGAGGTCGATAAGCTGGTCCACGAGGCGTGCGAGCCGGCGGCTCTCGTGCGCGATCGTGTCGGTCAATTCGACGCGGTCCTGCGCGTCGAGCGACGCTGACGAGAGCGCGTCGCCTGCGGCCACGATCGCCGTCAGGGGCGAGCGCAGGTCATGCGAGACCGACCGCAGGACGGCCGTCTTGATCTCGTCGCTGCGGCGCAACGCGCTCGTCTCCACGACCTCGCGCGTGAGCGCCTCGCGCTCCAGCGCCGCACCCAGGAGCGGCGTGAGCGCCGGTGCGATCCGCTCGCGCGCGACGTCGGCGGCTGCGGCCGGCACCAGCAGCGTCCCGAGGTCGCCGAGCGGCACGGCCGCATGCCGCTCGTCTCCCTCCACCCGGTCCAGCACAACCGCCGCCGAGTCGATCTCGAGCGCGTCGGCGATCCGCTTCGCGGCCGTCGCAAGCACCGTATGCGGGTCAGGATTGCCGAGCAGCAGCTGGGCCAGCTCGGCGGCCAGATCGGCCTCCCGTCGCCGCCGCTCGGCTTCGCGGGCGCGCGTCGTGGCCAGCTCGGACAGGGTCGACGCGACCACGGCCACGACCAGGAAGACCACCAGCGCGACCCAGTTCTCGGCCTCGGAGATCGACAGCCGCCCGGTCGGCGGGATGTGGAAGAAGTTGAACGCGAGCGCGGCGCCGACGCTGGTCGCCAGCCCGAGCCGCAGGCCCCAGACCGTCGACACGAGCAGGACGGCCAGCAGGTACAGGACGCCGAGCGAGACGGCCGACGCGATCTCCTCGAGCGGATACAGCACCAGCGTCGTCAGCGCCAGCGACACCACCGCCGTGATGACGCCGAGTGCGGTCGAGCGGCTGCCCATGCAGCCAGATTACGCAGCCGGCAGGCCTGAATCGCGTGGCCGGCCGCAGACTGGATGGTTCCAATTCGGGCAGCGGGCGAGCAAAGCGCCGATCTCGTCGGGCGTCGGCAACGCCTCGAGCGCTCCGCGACGGAGCGTCGACTGCGACCCCACGCGCACCGCGTCGCCCGCCGCGTCGACGAGCGAGGAGGAGCCGGCGAGGCCGGCCGCGAGGCTTCCGCAGAACGCGTCGCCGGCGCCGGTCGTGTCGACGGCGCCGACCCGCGGCGCCGGTACGTGGGTCACTTGATCGCCGTCGATGACGAGCGCGCCCGACTCACCCATCGTGACGACCACGGCCAGATCGTCCGCGAGCATGCGGGCGCGCGCGGTGATGTCCTCCAGCGCCCGAGGCACGTCGCCGCCGGTCAGGGCGCCGAGCTCCGGCACGTTCGGAACCAGCACGTCGACGTGCCGGAGCAACTCGCTCGGCAACGACCGTGCGGGCGCCGGGTTCAGAACGACCTGCGCCGCCGTCGCGGCGACGGCCTCCATGACGGCGTCGAGCGGGATCTCGAGCTGCACCAGGACCACGTCCGGAGCCGGCAGCCGGCCGAGCTGGAGATGCACGTCGGCGGCGGTGAGCATGCCGTTCGCGCCCGGGATCACGACGATCGTGTTCGCGCCCTCGGGGTCGACGGTGATGTGGGCCGTGCCCGTGGGCACGTCGTCGCGCGCGCGGACGCCGCTGACGTCGATCCCCTCGCCCGCCAGGGCGTCGGTGAGCCGCCGCCCGTCGGGGTCGGCGCCGACGCAGCCGACCATCGCGACGCCCACGCCGTGCCGCACCGCGGACACCGCCTGGTTGGCGCCCTTGCCGCCCAGCCCTCGGCTGTGACCGTCGGCGAGGAGCGTCTCGCCCCGGCGCGGCAGCCGGGCGACCTCGGCCACGAGATCGAGGTTGAGACTCCCGACGACGACCACGCCGCTCATCGCAACCGGCTCCCCACCGCCGAGTCTGCAGCGACGCCCGCCAGCACCGCCGCGCCGCGCGCAGTCGCCTCCTGGACCGGTGACCACTCGATCGGGCCCAGGCGCTCCTCCTTGACGGCGCGTGCGGCTGCGCCCCGCACCCCACCGCCTGTCGCAACGATCCGCGACCGCGGGCCGCCGACCGCGTCGCACCGGGCAAGCGTCGCCGCGCTGAGGTCGGCACCCGCCTCGAGCGCGGCGCGCCAGACGTGGGCACGGCCCATGCCTCCCGCGATGCCGTGTAGCGCCATCGGACCGGCGTCGCCGACGCCTTGCAGGCGCAGCGAACGCTCCTCCGGCCCGAGGTCGGCGGCGGCGGCGCTGAGCGCGTCGCGGTCGGCCTGACCGTCGACGCCGAGCAACCCGAGGACCGTCGCCAGCCCCACGTTGAGCTCGTTGCCGCCGAGCAGCGCCCAGCGCTCCGGGATGACATGCCAGCCGACGGTCACGCCGTTGGCGACGGCATCGACGATCCGCTCCGGCTCGAGCGGCTCCCGGATGCTGCGCACGAACACGTCGGCGGTTCCCGAGGAGTGCAGGACGTCGCCTTCGGCGGTCGCCCCCGCCCCGACCGTCGCGGCCACATGATCGTGCCCGGCGACGGCGATCACGGCGTCGCGCGCCTCGGGCAGCGCGTCACCGACGCGCCCCACCGGCGTCGCCGCGGGGACGAGCTCGGCCAGGAAGCCGTCCGGCACTCCGAGCCAGGCCAGCGCCTCGGGCCACCATTCGCGGTCGCGCAGCGAGAGCATCCCCGTCCGCGACGCCAGCGACAGCTCGGCGACGTCGGCGGCGCCGAGCGAGCGCGCGACCCACTCGGGCACGCCGAGCCAGCGAACCGCGGCGGCGGCGCCGGGATCATGGGAGAGCTGCCACCGGAGCTTGGCCAGCGAGCACAGCGGCGAGGCCGGCAGGCCGGTCGTCGCAGCGAACCGGGCGCGGCCGATCTCGCGCGCGATGGCCTGTGCCTCGCCGGTCCCGCGGACGTCGTGCCACGCGATCGCCGGACCGACCGGCTCGCCGCGCCGATCGAGCAGCACGCCGGTCTCCGCCATGCCGGCGATCCCGACCGCTGCCACGATGCCCGCCGGGGACTCGCCGAGCGCACGCGAGGCGACCGCGAGCGCAGTGCTCGCGATCGCGCGCGGGTCGAGCTCGGCCCCGGTCGGGACGGGCGTCCAAGGCGTCCGCTCGCGGGCCGCGCCGAGCTCCTCGCCTTCGGAGTCGAGCACGACGGCCTTGCAGAAGGTCGTGCCGACATCGATGCCGACGAGCAACTGCCGCACGGTTACCCCGCTGCGTCGACGATGGTGAGGAGCTCCTCGATGCGGCGACGGGCGACGCCGTCGAGGAACTGCCGCCGCTCGGCGGCGGGCCGGCCGACGGCCTCCTTCCACAGCGAGCGTCCGGCGATGAAGCCGGCCGCCCCGCCGTCCATCGCATCGCGGAGCTGCCCGCAGAACGCGTCATGGTCCACGCCGGCCGAGAGGACCGCCCACGGAACGTCGATCGCGTCGGTCACGCGCCGGCACGCGCTCGCGCTGCCCGGATACTCGAGCTTGAGGACCTTCGAGCCGCACTCCTGGAGGAACACCGCGCCGTCGATGACGAGGTCCGCCTTGCGCGCGGCGAACTGCTCCGGGCTCTCGTCGTCCAGCCGGTAGGTCATCAGCTCGATGACGCAGAGGAGGTCGGCGCGGGCGCAGTCCTCGAGCGCCTCCCGGACCATGCCGGCGGTGTAGCCGTCGAGGTCCTCGCGGTCGGCGCGCAGGAATGCCATCACCTTCGCCGCGTCGGCGCCGCGCGCCCGCGCGCCCTCGGCGCCGAGGCCCGAGATCAGCGAGGACCGGCGGAGCCCGTCCTCTTCGTCGTGGCCGTCCGCCTCGATCCGCACGAGCAGCCCGACGTCGCGCGGGAGCACGTCGCGGTCGACGATGTCGGGGAGCGACACGTCGGGGTCGAGCAGCACCGCGCTGGCCTCGCGCCCGACCGTGTCGACGAGATCCGCCTTGAACGCCCGCTGCTCCTCCGGAGCACTCGACACCCCGAGCCCGTCGAGCATGTCGACGAGCGGCTGGCCGTGATCGGCGGCGATGACGGCGAAGCGATCGCCGGACGTCCTGATCTGCTGCAGGGCGCGGCGTTCGGCTGTGGTCAAGGCGGTGACGGGGCGGGTGGTCTCGCTGAGCGGCACTGTTTCTTCCTCACGTGTCGTGGTCGTGTGGTACAACGCTAGCAGTGTCTGAACATATGTCCAGCACATCTGTGCACGAGGAGGCGTCGCTGATCGCCGCCGCCGAGCTCTACTACCGCGACCAGCTCTCACAGCAGGACGTCGCGCAACGGCTCGGCGTGTCCCGTTCCACGGTGTCGCGGATGCTGCAGCTCGCCCGCGACGAGGGGATCGTCCACATCGAGATCCGCCGCCCGTCGTCCCCCGACAGCGTGTCGGAGCCGCTTCGGTCGGCGCTCGACCTCAGGCGCGCGGTCGTCGTGCCCGCGTCCTCGCGCAATGGGCTGCACGGCATCGTCGCGCCCGCCCTCGCGGAGATCGCGAGACTCGAGCTGGCGCCGGGTGACGGGCTCGCCGTCTCCTGGGGCAGCACGATCGCGGAGATCGCGCAGTCCCAGCACCTGCCGCCGCTGCACGGGGTTCACCTGATCCCGGCGATCGCCGCGTTCGACGAGCCGGACGGCCGCTTCCAGACGAACGAGATCGCGCGGCGCATCGCCGCCGTGAGCGGCGCGGACGTGACCTTCCTGCATTGGCCCGCCATGCCCTCGCCGCGGCTGCGCCGGACGCTCCTGGCGGACGCGGACGTGATCCGCCGGCTGGCGCTCTGGGACGGGCTCGCCGCTGCGCTCGTCGGCATCGGCCCGCCGCCGGCGGACGTCGAGACGGCCCCGGCCCACGTGCTCGCGGCGGGGAGCGACCTTGCCAATGCCGCCGGCGACGTGGTCTCGCGCTACTTCGACATCGACGGGCGACCCGTCCCGTTCGAGAACGAGAAACTCCTCATGGGCATGTCGCGCGACCAGTTGCGCGCCACCGGCACCGTGATCGGGGTGGCCGCGGGGGCCGACAAGGGGCGCTCGATCG
The DNA here is from genome assembly GCA_963806395.1 of uncultured Solirubrobacteraceae bacterium. Lineage (GTDB taxonomy): Bacteria > Actinomycetota > Thermoleophilia > Solirubrobacterales > Solirubrobacteraceae > DASSUW01. Next base: position 148,653 of record CAWDYI010000009.1, read on the forward strand.
TGGGAGCCGCACGTGCCGGCCTGATCGACGTCCTGGTCACGGACGACGCGGCGGCGCGGGCTGCTCTCGAGCATGCTCGAGAGCCGGAGTGACCGAGCTGCCCATGTCGCCGGCCGCTGACCACAGTCCGGCCGCGCGACCTGCCGCCAGCGCCGCTCCGCGCGCGCCCGTGAACGTCGCGGGCAGGTAGCGCACGTCGCCGAGGTATCGCTGCTTGACGGCCTGAGCCCCCTCGCCGGCCGCCCAGCCGCCGACGACCATGACCCGGCGCGCCGGCCCGCCGATCGCGGCCATCCGCGAGAGGATGTCCGCGCCGGTGACGCCGGCGGCGTCGAGCACCGCGTGGTACGCAGCCGCCGGCGACGCGTCGCGGTCGATGCCATGGAGGACCAGCCGGGGCCCGCCGATCCCCGTGACCGAGAGCGGTGGAGCCGTGCCCTGCGCAGCGCGACGCTCGATCTCGAGCGCGGACGCCTCGAGCTCCGCCCGCTCGGCCGGCGGCACGCCCAGCAACGCCAGGATGTGTTCGAGCGCGGCTCCCGACGGCACGGCGCCGAGGATGGCCTGATGCCTTGCCACGGCATGCCAACCCACGCTCAGCCCGCTGCCGACCGCCCGCGCGACCGCGTCCTGCGAGAGCGGTGCCGTGGCCTGCACGAACGCCTCCGCGGTGCCACACGAGTCGAGCACGTCGCCCTCGTCGGCCGCACCCGCCCCGACCGCCGCCGCGAGGTGGTCGTGGCCGCCGACGGTGAGCACGGCGCCGCGAGCGGCCTCGAGCGGAGATCCCGCCCGGCCCATCGGCGTGCCGGCGACGACCGGCTCGGGCACGAGGTCCGGCGGGGCGTCGGCCCACGCGAGCGCGTCCGGCCAGGCACGCCGGGTGCCAAGGTCGTAGAACCCGGTCCGCGACGCGAGCGAGAGCTCCGCGGTCGGTTGCCCGCCGAGGCCGAGGACGATCCATTCCGCGACGTTGAGCCAGCGGACGCCGTCGCCGGCAGCGGGCCAGTGGTCGCGCATCCAGCGGTACTTGGCGAGTGTGCACACCGACGTTGCAGGCAGCCCGGTGCGAGCGCTGAACCCGCGCTCGCCGAGCTCGTCCGCGAGGTGCTTCGCCTCGCCGGCACCGCGTGTGTCGTGCCACGCGATCGCGGGGACCACCGGTCGCCCGGCGGAATCGAGAAGGGCGCCGGCCTCCGCCATGCTCGCGACGCCGATCGCGGCGACACGGCCATCCTCGGCGCCCCGCAGCGCGTCGCGCGAGGCGACGATGGCGGCGGCGACGAGATCGTCGGGGTCGAGCTCCGCTCCTGTCTCGACCCTTCGCCAGGGCGTTGGCGCGCGGCCGTTCGCGACCTCGCGCCCGTCTGTGTCGAACACGGCGGCCTTGATCGCCGTCGTGCCGGCATCAAGGCCGAGGACGAGCGCGCTGCTCACCACTCCCCCTGCTCAACCGGCGCCTCCATGGCGCCAAGGACGGAGACCGAGCGTGACGCGGTCTCGCATCCGAAGGCGGCCGCCGAGAGGGCGTCGGCACCGTCCCTGAGCGCGGTGACGAATGCCGCCGCGAACGTGTCTCCGGCGCCGGTGCTGTCCACCTCGTCCACCGCGCCTGCGTGCACGGCGACCGGATCGGCACCCGCGCGGCCATCCACGACCAGCGCGCCGGCGCGCCCGCGGGTTTCGCAGATCACGGCGCCGCGGGAGGCGAGATCGTCGACGGCGAGATCGAGGGCGGCGAGCTCGCCCTCCGACGGAAACAGCACGTGAGCCGCGCGCGCGAGACGCGCCATCCGCTCACGCAGGTCGGCGTCTGCGTCAGCCCGTACGTTCGGGTCCAGCGAAAGCCGGCCGCCACGCTCGAGCACGCGCACGGCAGCGCCCTCGACGGCCTGAGCGAGCGTGCCGCCGAAACCGAGCGTCGATCCTGAGACATGGAGCCAGTCGGCGCTGTCGGCCAGCCGCTCCACCGCCCCCGGGTCGAGCTCCATGGCGGCGGAATCATGGACCGAGAACCAGAAGTCGCGTGTCCCGTCGGCGCGGTACGCCACGAGCGCGACGGCGGTCGCCCGCGCAGGCGCGACGAAGATCGCGTCGCCGCGCACGCCGTCCCTACCCATGCGCTCGACCAGCGCACGACCCAAGCTGTCGTCGCCGACGCCGGCGGCAAGCGCGGTGGGAGCGCCGAGCCGCGCTGCGACCGACGCGAAGATCGCCGGCGCCCCGCTCGGGAATGGCCCGGCCCATGTGCCGGGCGTCGCGACCCGGCCGTCCGCCGCGTCACGGCGGAACTCCATCAACGCCTCTCCGACGGCGAGAATCATCGGGCTAGTGTGACCACGATGATCGCAACGGTCACGCTGAACCTCGCGCTCGACGTCACCTACGACGTGGCCGAGGTGGAGTGGCACGCCGCCAATCGAGTCACCGCGGTGCAGGAGCGCGCGGGAGGAAAGGGCGTGAACGTCTCGCGGGTGCTGGACGCCCTCGGCCACGCGACGGTCGTCTGCGGCTTCGCCGGCGGCCCCACCGGCGAAGCGATCGTGGCCGACCTTGCGTCGGCGCGGCTCCCGACCTCGCTGACGCCGATCGCAGGCAACAGCCGCAGGACGGTTGCCGTGGTGGACGCGTCCGCAGGCGACGCGACCGGGTTCTGGGAACCGGGGCCGACGGTCGAGCACGACGAGTGGACCGCGTTCCTGCGCACGTACGACGCCGTACTCGCCGACGCGCACGCCGTCGTCCTGTCGGGCAGCCTGCCGCGCGGCGTCCCCGACGACGCATACGCCGAGCTGTGCCGCCGCGCCCGCGACGCTGACGTGCCGGCCGTCCTCGACGCCGACGGCCCGGCCCTGCGGGCCGGGTTGGCGGGGCGGCCGGCGCTGATCAAGCCCAACAGCGACGAGCTCGCCCGCGTGGCGGGCGAGCTCGATGCGGTTGGCGCGGCGCAGCGCCTCCGCAGCGCCGGGGCGGACGCCGTCGTCGTCTCGCAGGGAGCCGACGGCCTGCTGGCCGTCACGTCCGACGGCGTCTGGCGCGCGGCCCCGGCCGAGCGGATCGCGGGAAACCCGACAGGCGCCGGAGATGCGGCCGTGGCGTCGTTGACCGCCGGACTGGTCGCCGATCGGAGCTGGCCCGAGCGGCTCGTCGACGCCGTCGCGTTGTCCGGTGCAGCCGTGGGAGCTCCGCTCGCCGGCGGCTTCGACGACGCGATCTATCGGCGCGATCTCGCTCGCGTACGAGTCGAGCTGTGGCCTCCTGCCGATGCCGACGCGGGCCGGCGCGGCGCACTTCCATAGCGCCGCCCGCTGCTTCAGACGGCGGTCGCCGCGGCGTTCTCGTACAGCTCGATCGTGCTGCGGTAGTTGTCGGCGATCGTCTGAACGGCGGTCTCGCGGTCGGTGTCTCCCGCGAGCCAGCCCTCGAGGGCGTCCCAGAAGATCGTCCGCCCGATCGCGAAGCCGATGAAGCCGTCCACCGCGGCGGCCTGCCGGAGCCAGTGTGCGACGGTGGCGTCGTCGGCGCCGGCACCGAGGACGACGCAGGCGACGTCGTCGCGCCCGCCCGCGCGTGCGGCGTCGGCGACGAGCCTGCAGTCCTCGGTCGTCTCGAGACCCTCGACCTTCCAGATGTCGGGCTCGACGCCTGCCGCCTGAAGCTCGGCGATCGCGGTCACCGCCAGTTGCGGGCGCAGCTCGACCGCGTAGCGCTCGGAGTCGGACTCGAGCGCGGCGAGCTGGTGGGGCTCGGCCGGCACGAGCAGCTCGAACAGGTACTTCGTGTCACGCGGGGCGAGATAGTCCGACAGTCGTGCCAGGCGCGCGGCTTGCCGGCGATTGAGCTCGCGGTCGCCCTCCGGGTTGTAGCGGGCCAGGATCTTCACGAAGTCGGGCTCGAACTCCTCGATGTGGCGCGCGAAGTCCTCGCCGTACTCGAAGTCGAACTCGGGCGCCGAGCTCTTCTCCGCTGACATCGCGAACGGGATCCCGAGTCGCTTCGCCTCGCGGGCGGCCGCCGCGCCGTTCTCCTCGTCCACCAGGCCGCCGACGGTCCCGGGGGGCGCGCTGTCCGCGGCGGCGACGAGGCCTTCGAGGATGATCTGCTTGGCCTCCCGAACGCGCTCGAGCTCGGCGGGCGTCGGAGCGCCCTGGATGCCGAACAGCTTGGTCGTGAACGACGTGCGATGGTCGAATGCGAGGATGTACAGGGGCTGGTCATAGCCGGGGGTCACAGTTGGCTCCTTGGTTGTCGGGGTCAGGCGTCAGATCGAGGTCGCCGCAGCCGGCGGCGTCAGCGCGGTGGGCGACACGGCTCCGTCGGGCGTCAGGCCGATGAAGGCCGACACGCCTTCGACGAGCGCGCCCACGGCGGCGCGGCCTGCCGTTTGGCCGAGGGTCCGATCCAGGGCCGACGGCGTCGCGGCGCGCTGCGCGTGGCCGAGGATCGTCGGGTGCACTCGCAGGCCGCTGCGGGTCGCCAGAGCTTCCGCGACGCGGACCGCGTCACCGACGGCCTCCGACATCACGACGATGGCCGAGCCGCCGGCCGAAAGCTCGACGAGGCGCCGTGCGAGGTCGTCCAGGTCGAAGGGGCGCTCTGGCACCAGCACGTCGTCGATGCCGGCCGCCGCTGCGACCGCGTCGGCGAGAAATCCGTTCGGCGCGCCGAGCGTCTGCACCACGAAGGCGCGACCGGGCAGCGAGCGCCCCGTGATGCGCAGGCGGTCGATGGCGTCCATCGCATAGCCGATCGCGGAGTCCACGCCGATCGTGAGCTCGGTGCCCGCGAGGTCCCGATCGATCGTGGCCGGGACGACGGCCACAGGCAGAGCCTCCGCGAGCGCGCGCCCCCCCTGTGCCGACCCGTCTCCACCGATCACCAGCAGCCCGTCGAGGCCGAGCGCCTCGGCGGCCTCGCGGCACACGAGGCGACCCTCCGGCGCACGAAGTTGCGGCCACCGGCTGGTACCGAGCCAGGTGCCCGGTTCGTGCATGTGCGTCCGCGCCTGGAGCGAGGCGATCGGCTCGGCGCGACGGGTCGCGAGGCCGGCGAAGCCGTCGCGGATTCCGAGCGCCCGGCCACCGACCCGCTCCACCTCGTCGCAAGCTCCGGAGACGACTGCATTCATGCCAGGAGCGTCGCCGCCGCTTGTGAGTATGCCGATGATCAAGTCGAGATTCGCTTTCGCCTAACTCGTTATATCGCGCTGAATCGCGCACGTCAAGAACTAATCGCGTGCAATCGGAAGCAATGCTTGGTAGCGTTGCGCACCACATGGTCCGCGGGCAAGTCACGATCGGAGTCGATCTCGGGGGCACGAAGCTCATCGCCGCGCTTGTCGACTCCGACGGGCACGTGTCCTCACTCCGGCGGTGGCCGGGGCCGGTACCCGGCTACGACGAGGCGCTGGACGCAATCGCGGAGCTGGTCGAGCAGCTGCGATACGAGGCCGGGCGCCAGGGCGACGCCGTCGTCGCCGTCGGCGTGGCGATCGCCGCCTTCCTGTCCGCGGACCGCGATCGCGTCCGCGAGGCGACGCACCTGGTCGGCTGGCGCGACCGCTCGTTCCGCGCCGATCTTCGCGAGCGGATCGACCTCCCCGTGGCGATCGAGAACGACGGGGACGCGGCCGTGTGGGGCGAATACGCGCACGGCGCCGGCAAGGGCGAGCGCTGCGTCGCGATGGCGACGGTCGGCACCGGGATCGGCGGCGGGGTCGTCATCGGCGGGAATCTGATCTCCGGCGGCTATGGCCTCGCGGGCGAGTTCGGGCACCTGCAGGTCGTCCCCGACGGGCGTGCTTGTGGATGCGGTGCGCTCGGTTGCCTCGAGGCCTACGCGAGCGGGACGGCACTCACGCGGTCCGTACGCGCCGCCGCCGCGGCCGACCCCGAAAGCGCACGGCACCTGCTCGCCCGCGCCGGCGGCGATCCTCAGCGCATCGACGGGCCGTCCATCACCGCCCTCGCGATCGACGGCGACCTGATGGCGCGCCGTGCGATCGCCGAGCTTGGCGAGTGGCTCGGTGTCGGCCTCGCACAGGTCACGTCGGTGGTCGACCCGAGCGTGATCCTGGTCGGCGGCGGGCTCGTCGACCGGGCGGGCGCGTTGATCATCGATCCGGCTCGCATCGCGTACGGCGCCAGGCTGGGCAATTGCACGTTCCGCCCGCTTGCTCCGCTGCGCCGCGCAAGCCTCGGGAACGCGGCCGGCCTGGTCGGCGCCGCCGCCCTTGCCCGCCGGTGCAGCGCCGCCAAGACCGCGTACGCGCCCGGTGCGCGAACAAATCGAAATCAGGCGAGTCCGAAAGTGACGATCTCGCTGGTAAGGTGAGGCAAAATGGACGTCAACCACGATGGCGAGAGTCCCGTGTTCGCTGACGAGCGGCAGGCCCGGATCGCCGAGTTGGTGTTCATCCGCGGGCGCGCCCGCATCGGCGAGCTCGCAAAGGAGTTCGGCGTCACGGAGCCGACGATCCGCAAGGACCTGACAGTGCTCCAGTCCCGAGGGCTCCTGAAGCGGACCCACGGCGGCGCACTCGCCCTGCAGCCGAAGGTCGAGCGGGAATTCGCCGGCCGCCAGGCCTCGAACACGTCAGCCAAGGAGGCGATCGCGCTCGCCTGCGTTCGGCTGCTGCAGGACGGGGACTCGGTGTTTCTCGACAGCGGGACCACCGTCAGCGCCGTCGCAAGCGCCATCGCCGCGCACGGCAGCGGCCTGCGGCTGTCGACGTTGACGACGAGCCTTGGAGTCGCCGACACGCTTGCAGATGTTCCTGGTATCGATTGCGTTCTGCTCGGCGGCCAGCTCAGACGCGTCGACGGCGCGGTCGTCGGAGCGCTCGCGCTCGAGAACCTGCAGCGGTTCACCTTCAGCCTCGCGTTCATCGGCGTCAGCGGGTTCTCCGACGTCGGCATCAGCGTCGGCAGCCTCGCCGAGGCCGCGGTCAAGGCGGAGGCGATCGAGCGAGCTCGCCGCGTGGTGCTCGCGATCGATCACACGAAGGTCGGCACGACCGACTTCGCGCGGATCTCGGGCCTCGACGTGGTGGACGTGGTCGTGATGGACAAGACCACGCCCGCCGTCGAAGCGCTCTGCGCCCGGCACGACATCGAGCTCGTCGCGACAAACGCCTGACGCGGCGCGCCGCCGGCATGGCGCCGTTCGATCGTCTGGGCGCAAATATCGTCGATTGCTTCCGATAAGTTTCGATTTGGCTTGACTCGGGTAGCACCCGGCGATAGCATCGCACCAACTCGGCAACTTCCGTGCCGTGGGGAGGAACAAGAGTCGAACGGCGGCGCGCCGCGCCGGCGTGTGAGGAGAGGTGCAATGCCAAGGTCAGTCCGGCGCGTCGCGGGCCATGCCCGCCCGCGCGCAAGCGCACGGCCAACCGGAGCCGTCGCCCCGCGCCCAGGCGCACTGCAGAGAGCCCCGGGTCATGGCTCCTGAACCGATTTTGGAGGCCCGGGGAGTCGTGAAGACGTTCGGGCGCGTGCAAGCGCTGCGCGGCGCGAACTTCACGGTCTACCCGCAGGAGGTCGTCGCGCTGGTGGGCGACAACGGGGCCGGCAAGAGCACGCTCGTCAAGACGCTGGTCGGCGTGCATCCCCCCGATAGCGGCGAGATCCTCTTCGAGGGCAAGCCGGTCAGCATCGCCACGCCGCACGATGCGCGCGATCTCGGCATCGAGACGGTCTTCCAGGACCTTGCGCTCGCGGCCGAGATCGACCCTGCGGCCAACATGTTCCTGGGTCGTGAGTTGCTGCGTCCCGGGCTGCTGGGAAAGCTCGGGTTCCTCGACAAGTCCTCGATGCGCCGCAAGAGCGACGAGGCGTTCAAGGGCCTTGGCGTGAAGATCCAGGACACCGGCGCCCGCGTGGCGAACATGTCCGGCGGTCAGCGCCAGGGGATCGCGATCTGTCGCGCCGTCACGTGGGCGAAGCGCGTCGTGTTCATGGACGAGCCGACCGCCGCGCTCGGCGTCGTCCAGACCCGCAACGTGCTCGAGCAGGTCCAGCGCGTCCGTGAGCAGGGCCTTTCGGTCGTGCTGATCAGCCACAACATGCCCGAGGTGTTCGAGGTCGCCGACCGGATCGAGGTCATGCGGCTCGGCACCCGCGTGGCACGCCTGAAGCCGACCGATGTGTCGATGGAGGACGTGGTCGCAGCCATGACCGGCGCGCTGACGTTTCATGAGGAGGACACGGCATGAGCACGCCCACGGCCCCGGCGCCGGACGAGGAAGTCCTCGACGCGCCGTCCGAGCCCTCCCAGCCACTCTGGAGGCAGCTACTCACCGGTTCGACCACGTCGATCTTCCTGGTGCTCATCGGGCTGATCGCCGTCTTCTCGATCCTGCAGTTCGAGCAGTTCTTCACGGTCTCGAACGCTCGCAACATCGGCACCGACGCCGCGGTGCTCCTCGTCGTCGCCACCGGCCTGACCTACGTGATCATCACCGCCGGCATCGACCTTTCGGTCGGATCCGTGCTCGTGTTCGCCAGCGTCGTCTCGGCGCGCGCGATGAACGCCGTCGGCGGCGACAACTGGGGCGTCATCGTCGTCGGCCTCATCGTCGGCACCCTCGCCGGTGTCGGCTGGGGCATGCTGAACGGCTTCCTGGTGACGAAGGCAAAGATCCCGTCGTTCATCGTCACGCTCGGTACGCTGGGCATGGCGCTCGGCGCGGCCCTGCTGATCACCGGCGGCGTGGACGAGCGCGACGTCCCGTTCAAGCTCGTCGAGACCATCGGCACCGGAAGGCTGTTCGGCCAGATCCCGTACCTGGTCGTGATCGCTGCGGTGGTCGCCTTGATATTCGGGATCATCCTGGCCCAGACACGCTTCGGCCGGTACACGTACGCGATCGGCTCCAACGAGGAGGGCGTGCGGCGGACCGGCGTCAACGTCGACCGTCACCTGATCAAGGTGTACGCGCTCTGCGGCGCCCTCGCCGGCCTCGCCGGCGCGCTGTCGCTGGCGCGTTTCGGCACCACCTCGATCGCCGGCAACACGACCCTCAACCTCGACGCGATCGCCGCCATCGTGATCGGCGGCACCAGCCTGTTCGGCGGCGTCGGCACGATCCTCGGCACCGTCGTCGGTGTCTTCATCCCCGCTGTGCTCCGCAACGGCTTCGTGATCGTCGGCGTGCAGCCGTTCTGGCAACAGGTCGCCGTCGGTGCAGTGCTGATCATCGCCGTCTACGTCGACCAACTGCGTCGCGCCAAGTACGCGCGCTAGCACGTTCAACCAACTCTCCTGGAGGAGATCGATGCAACGTTCAATCGGTTCGGGCCGGCGCACCGCCTGGGTGCTCGCCGGATGCCTGATGGTCACCAGCCTTGTCTTCGTCGCCTGCGGCGACGATGAGGGAGGCGGAGGAGGCGCCGCCGGCGGCGGCGGCGGCGAGGACTACAAGGTGACGCTGATCGCCGGCGTCAAGGGCGACGAGTTCTACATCACGATGAACTGCGGCGCGCAGGAGGAAGCCAAGAAGCAGGGCGTCGCGCTGGACTTCCAGGGTCCCGATCAGTTCGACGCCTCGCTGCAGACGCCGATCGTCAACGCCGTCATCGCCAAGAAGCCCGACGCGATCCTGATCGCGCCGACCGACGCCAAGGCGATGTACGCCCCGATCAAACAGGCGGCCGACGCCGGCATCAAGATCGTGCTCGTCGACACCACGCTCGAGCAGACCGACGACTTCGTGGTCTCCCAGATCGCGTCCGACAACGTCGGTGGCGGCAAGGCCGCTGCCAAGGCGCTCGCCGACGCGATCGGCGGCAGCGGCCAGGTGTTCGTCAACAACGTCAAGCCGGGGATCTCGACCACCGACCAGCGCGCGCAGGGCTTCGAGGAAGAGGCCAAGAACCTCGGGCTCGAGTACGTCGGCATGGAGTACAACCAGGATCAGCCCGACAAGGCGGCCGCGATCACCAAGAGCATCATCGCCAAGTACCCGGAGCTGAAGGGCATCTTCGGCACCAACCTGTTCGGGGCCGAAGGCTCGGCGGCCGGCCTGCGCGAGTCGGGCAACACGGACGTGAAGATCGTCGGCTTCGACGCCGGTCCCAAGCAGGTCAAGGACCTCGAGGAGGGCCTGCTCCAGGCGCTCGTCGCCCAGAAGCCCGCCGACATCGGCGCCCAGGGCGTCCAGCAGGCCGTCGCCGCCCTCAACGGCGACGCGACCAAGGCCGAGATCGGCACCGGGTCCACGATCCTCACCAAGGACAACCTGGCCGAGAACCCGGACGCGGTCTACAAGTCCAGCTGCTGAACCAGCGAGGCGCGCGGGCGCCGGCACGGCCGGCGCCCGCTTGCTCGTTGCTCCAGCGAATCAGACGAGGAGACGCATGTCGCCCGCAGCACCCGCCCCTCTCGACCGCAACCTCGCACTCGAGCTGGTTCGAGTGACCGAAGCGGCGGCGATGGCCGCCGCCCGGCATGCCGGGCGAGGTGACAAGGAGCGCGTCGATCAGGCGGCCGTGGACGCGATGCGGCCGGCGTTGAGCTCGATCCCGATGGATGGCGTCGTGGTCATCGGAGAGGGCGAGAAGGACGAGGCGCCGATGCTCTACAACGGCGAACACGTCGGAGCGGGCGGCGATCCGCGCGTCGATGTCGCGGTCGATCCCGTCGACGGCACCACGCTGACGGCGAAGAACCTGCCGGACGCCCTCGCCGTGATCGCGCTGTCCGAGCGCGGGACCATGTTCGATCCCGGCCCATGCGTCTACATGGAGAAGCTCGTCGTCGGCAGGGACGCCGCCGACGCCGTCGATCTCGACGCGCCGATCGAGGCCAACATCGCCCAGATCGCCCTCGCGAAGGGCGTCCGTGCCGCGGACCTGACCGTCGCGATCCTCGATCGGCCGCGGCACCAGGACCTGATCCAGCGGATCCTGACCACCGGGGCCAGGATCAAGTACCTGCTCGACGGTGATGTCGCCGGAGCGATCATGGCCGCGAGCGATGAGAACACGGTCGACGTGCTGGTCGGAGTCGGCGGAACGCCCGAAGGCGTGATCGCAGCCTGCGCGCTGAGATGCATCGACGGGGAGATCTTCGGCCGGCTGCGGCCACGCGACGAACGCGAGCGCGCGGCGGCCGTCGAGGCCGGCTACGACGTCGACCGGGTCCTCACCACGTCGGACCTCGTGTGGGGCGAGGACATCTTCTTCGCCGCGACGGGCGTGACCGACGGGGAACTGCTCCGAGGCGTCCGCCTCCGGCCGCCGTACGTGTTGACGCGATCGCTCTCGATGCGGTCGCGGTCAGGCGCCGTCCGGGAGATCAACGGGCGTCATCACGCGGGCAAGTCGAACCTGATCCAACCGCAGTGAGCTGGCGCCTTCTTCCTTCCCACGAGCGGTGGCTGGCCGCTGAGACGGATCGGCTGCTCGAGTTCGGACGCGCGGCGCGGGTCGATCGCGGGTTCGGCTGGCTCGACGCCGCCGGAGCGCCGGATCCGGCGAAGCCGCTGCAGCTGTGGATCACGACGCGCATGACGCATTGCTTCGCCCTCGGGCACCTGCTCGGCACCCCGGGATGCGGACTGCTCGCCGACCACGGACTGCGTGCCATCGGTGACACGTTCGAGGATCGCGAGCACGGTGGGTGGTTCGCCGAGGTCTCTGGAGCCGGGCCGGCGCAGACGCGCAAGGAGGCCTACTCGCACTCGTTCGTCCTGCTCGCCGCGGCCGGCGCGACGATGGCCGGACGTCCGGAGGGTCGTCCGCTGCTCGACCAGATCGTCAGCATCGTGGAGGACCGCTTCTGGTCCGAGGACGAGGGCGCGTGCGTCGAGTCGTGGGATCGCGCTTGGAGCGAGTCCGAGGCATACCGCGGCGCGAACGCGAACATGCACATGGTCGAGGCGTTCCTCGCCGCGCGCGATGCCACGGGCGATCCGATCTGGGCGCAGCGTGCCCTGCGCATCGCGGAGCGGCTCGTGCGCGACGTCGCCGGCGCGAACGACTGGCGGGTCGTCGAGCACTTCGATGCGGAGTGGACACCGCTGCCGGAGTACAACCGCGCGGAGGTCCGCCACGCGTTCCGGCCGTTTGGCGTGACGCCGGGCCATGCGCTCGAGTGGTCGCGCCTCCTCCTCCATCTCCGCAGCAGCCTCGACGGCAAGCCGGACTGGCTCGTCGCGGCCGCGGAGGGTCTGTTCGCGCGGGCCGTCGCGGACGGCTGGGCGGCGAACGACGGGTTCGTCTACACGACTGACTTCGACGGGCAGCCGGTCGTCACGGATCGGCTGCACTGGGTGCTGTCCGAAGGCATCGGCGCCGCCGCGGCGCTGCACGCCGTCACCGGCACCGAGGAATACGACCGCTGGTACCAGACCTTCTGGGACTTCGCGGACGCGTGGTTCCGCGATCGCGAGCAGGGAAGCTGGCGACACGAGCTCGATGACCGGCTCCAGCCGAGCGAGCGCACCTGGTCGGGAAAGCCCGACGTCTACCACGCGCTGCAGGCGACGCTGCTCCCGCGAGTACCGGTCACCGCGAGCCTCGCCGGCGCCCTCCGAGGCCTCTGATGGAGGTCGTCGTTGCCGGTCACATCTGCATCGACGTGATCCCGGAGCTGCACGGGCCGGCGAAGATCGAGCCGGGTCGCCTGCTGGAGATCGGGCCGGCCGAGCTGTCGACCGGCGGAGCGGTGGCGAACACCGGGCTGGCCCTTCACCGGCTGGGCGTCCCGGTGCGCCTGATGGGCAAGGTCGGCGACGATCTGTTCGGTCGCGCGGTGCTCGAGGCGCTGCACGCGCTGGACGCCGAGCTCGCCACGAGCATGGTCGTGGTCGCGGGTGAGACCACCAGCTACTCGATCGTCATCAGCCCGCCCGGCGTGGACCGGTGCTTCCTGCACTGCTCCGGCGCGAACGACACCTTCACCGCCGACGACGTCCGCTACGACGAGCTGACGTCCGCGCGCCTCTTCCACTTCGGCTACCCGCCGATCATGCGGGCGATGTATGCGGACGGCGGCGCCGAGCTGCGGCGGATGTTCGCGCGGGCGCGCGAGGCGGGGCCGGCGACCTCGCTCGACATGTGCCGCCCGGATCCCGACGGCGAAGCCGGGCGGGTGCAGTGGGAGCGCCTGCTGGAGGAGACGCTGCCGCTGGTCGACGTCTTCGTCCCAAGCATCGAGGAACTGCTGTTCATGCTGGACCCGCCGGCGTACGCGCGACTGGACGGCGGCGCGGCGGCGACCGAGGTGATCGACCTGACCTCGCTGTCGCGGCTCGGCGAACGGCTGCTCGACATGGGTACCGCCGTGGTCGCCATCAAGCTCGGGGACCAGGGCCTGTACGTCCGGACCTCCGGCGTGCCGGCGCGGGTGCGGGACTTCTGCGATCGCATGTCGCTGAACGCGGACGCCTGGTGCGACCGCGAGGTCCTGTCGCCCTGCTTCCGGGCGCGGCGCGTCGTTGGGACGACCGGTGCGGGCGACTGCACCATCGCCGGCTTCCTCGCGGCGCTGCTGCGCGGCGAGGGGCCGTTGCAGGCCGCGGCCGGCGCGACGGCCGTCGGCGCGTCGAGCGTCGAGGCGCCCGACGCGACCAGCGGCATCCCGCCATGGCCCGAGCTCGCCGCTCGGCTGCGTGCCGGATGGGCCCGTCATCCCGTCGCTCTTCGTCTCGATGACCGCGGGCTCGAGCCCGATGCGCTCGGCACCCTCACGATCGGCCGACCCGACAAGGAACCCGCATGAAATCGCTCGACGCCAAGCTCGCCGCCATCCACGATGCCCCGGGCACCGCGACCGACTTCATCCTGGCCGACGCCAAGGACGCGGACATGGCCACAGGGCTCGCGGCGACGGGGGTCGACCCCGTCACAGGCCGCCCGCGCTCGCTGTCCGACTACCGCGACCAGATGCGCGAGATCGTGAGCCAGGGCCTGGTCGACATCATGCTGATGAGCGCGAGCACGAACGACGTGCTGACGATCCGCGAGCGGTTGTTCGACGGCTCGACGGTCACCCCGGCGGTCCGCGCCAACGACACGACCGACATCCACGTGGTCGCCGGTGATGCCTACACGCAGGCGCCGTCGCGGCCGTTCCGCACGCCGACGCTCGAGCAGATCATGAGCGGCGTGGCCGACCCCGCCGGCGGAGAGCTTCGCCGCGGCTCCGACCTCGGGCTCTACTCGATCACGCTGAACAACGACATCGCGTTCGACGTCGCAACGCTCGAGGCCTACAAGGACTTCCGACTCGAGGCCGAGCGCAAGGGCTTCCGCCACTTCCTCGAGGTGTTCGAGCCGAACGTTCCCGGCCCACAGCGGCCGGCGGACATCGGCCGTTTCATCAACGACGTGATCGTCCGCACGCTCGCCGGCGTGCCCGACGCGGGACGGCCGATCTTCCTGAAGGTCCCGTACCACGGGCCGGAGGTGATGGAGGAGCTGGTCGCCTATGACCCGCACCTCGTGCCGGGCATTCTCGGTGGCTCCGCCGGCACCACCTACGACGCGTTCTTCCTGCTCGAGGACGCCCGCCGGCACGGGGCGCGGGCGGCGCTGTTCGGGCGCAAGATCAACAACAGCGAGCACCAGCTGACCTTCGTCCGCTACCTACGAGCGCTCGCGGACGGCCAGATCGACGCCGCGGAGGCGTGCCGCGCCTATCACGACGCGCTGGCCAAGCTCGGGATCACGCCGCATCGCGCCCTGGATGAGGACCTGCAGCTGACCGGCACCAGCGCCGCATACGCGGGCGGGCGTTAGCCCTTAGATCGGCTGCTCGCGCGGCAGGATCACGAGGTCGCGGATCGTCACGTGCCGCGGGCGCGTGAGCATGTAGGCCGCCGCGTCCGCCACGTCCTCGGACCGGATCCCCTCCCCACGCGCGACCTTCTGCTCGATCTCTCCGGGATCGGACACGCCCCACAGGTCGTTGAGCACGATGCCGGGGGCGATCGCGCCGATGCGGATCCCGGTTCCGATCAGCTGCCGGCGCATCCCGTGGACGAACGCTTGAAGCGCGTGCTTGGAGGCGGAGTAGACCGGCTCCCAGTGGATCGCCTGATGACCCGACACGGAGCTCGTCACGAGGATGTCGCCCGCACGGCGCTCGAGCAGGTGCGGCAGAACCGCCCGAACCGTGCGGACGACGCCGTTGACGTTCGTCGTGAGCAGGCGATCGAGCGCCTCGGGGTCGCTCTCCCAGAGATCGCCGCCGACGTACACGCCCGCGTTCGCGACCAGGACGTCGATGCCGCCGTGCGCTTCGATCGTCCCATCGATCAGCCGCGCGACGTCCTCGGCGCGGGTGACGTCCGCCACCACACCCGCGCAGCGATCGCCGAGCGCCTCCGCCGCCGCTTCCAGCCGTTCGCGAGAACGCGCGGCGATCACCACGTCCGCGCCGCGCCGCAACAGCTCCTGCGCGACGGCGCGCCCGATCCCGCTACTCGCACCGGTGACGACCGCGACCTTGCCGTCCAGAGCTTCAGGCATCCCTCGTCTCCCCCGGTCCTGTGGCGTCGGCGCGCGCGAGCGCCGCGCGCCGGTAGTGCTCGTCCGGCCGCTCGTCGATCCGGTCCGCCTGGGCGTTCGTGAGAGCCCTCGCGCCGCCCGTCGCGAGCGCACCGGCGAGCACCCGGCCGGCCTTCACCGCCATCGCGGTGATCTGCAGCACGTGCTCAGGCGTCGTGCCCAGCGCGAACAGCCCATGGTTGCCGAGGTAGATCACCTTCGGCGGCTCGCCGTGCCGGGCCACGTGCGCCGTGAGGTCGTCGCGGACGCGCCGCGCCAGCGCGAGGCCCGGATCGACGTAGGGCACGAAGAGCGGCCGGCGCCCGAGGACGACGATCTGGTCCGGGAAGAGCATCTCGGTGGCCAGGGTCTCGGCGTGGCGGGAGCACAGGAGCGCGAGGACGGGCACGGGATGGGTGTGGCCGACGACGTGCGCGCCCCCGAGCTCCAGGCAGACCGCGTGCAGCATCGCCTCCACGGACGGCCGCCGCCCCGTGCGCTCCTCGACCGGCGCGAACACCCGCGACACGGCGGCGTCGTCGCGCTCGGGGTCGTCGAGCAGCGCGGTCAGCGGCGCTGTCTCCAGCTCGACGAAGTCGGCCGCCGTCACGGACCCCAGCGACGCCCCGCTGGCCTTGACCAGCATCGTCGCGTCGCCGGTCCGCAGCGAGGTGTTCCCCTCCCCCAGGATCGCGAGATCGAGCGCAGGGTCCCCGAGCGCTCGCGACAGCGCGACGATCTGATCGAGCTCAGCGGACACGGCTGCCCTCCGGTTCGTAGCGGGCGACGCTTTCGTTTCGGCGCACGACGTCGCGGAGTTCCTCCAGCGAGCCCAGCTCCCCGGCCGCGATCGCCTGGACGAGCAGGTTGCCGATGCTCGTCGCCTCGGCCGGTCCGGCGAGCACGGGGCGCCCGCAGGCCTCGGCCGTGAGCCTGCAGAGCAAGCCGCTGCGGGACCCGCCGCCGACCATGTGCACCACCCCGACCGGTCGGCCGGTCAGCTCGACGCACCGCGCGATCGTCTCGCCGTAGGCGGCGGCGAGGCTCTGGACGATGCAGCGCGTGAACTCGCCCGGCGTGCGCGGCACGGCCTGGCCGCCGCGCCGGCACGCTTCCGAGATCCGGGCCAGGACGTCACCGGCCGCGATGAACTCGGGGTCGCCGACGTCGATCTGGGATGTCACGGGACCTCCTCGCTCGGCGGCCGCCAGCGCGTCGACGGCCGTCAGCGGCTCGCCGAGCGCGCGCCACTGGCGCACCGCCTGCTCCAGGAGCCACAGCCCCGTGAGATTCCGCTGGAACAGCACCCGCCCCGCGACGCCGAGCTCGTTGGTGAAGCCCGCCTCCATCGCACGGCGGTCGAGCACCCGCTCGTCGTGCTCCACGCCCGCCAGCGACCAGGTGCCGCACGAGATGAAGGCGACGTGCCCCTCGCCCGGCACGGCCGCCACGGCCGCCGCGGTGTCGTGGCCGGCGGCCCGGAGGACCGGGATCTCGCCGGCCGTGCCGAGGCGCGCGCCGAGCTCGGGCAGCAGCGTCCCGGCCCGCTGACCCGGCTCGACGACGGCGGGGAGCACGCGCATGTCGATCCCGGCCTGCTCGAGCAGCGCGCCGTCCCAGTCGCCCGTGCGGGCGTCCAGCATCGCCGTCGTCCCGGCGATCGTGCGCTCGGCGCCGCGAACGCCCGCCAGCCGGAACGTCCACAGGTCGGGCATCAGCAGCGCGGTCGTGCCCTCCGGCGGCCGTAGCCGGCGGATGGCGTCGCCGAGCCGGAACACCGTGGTGATCGGCTCCGGGAGCACACCGGTACGGGCGAAGATGTCCGCTGCCGGCACCGCTTGCAGCACCCGCTCGCGCGCGGCACGGTCCGCCGAGCGATAGTGGCCCGGCGGCTCGAGCAGGCGACCGTCCGGATCCACCAGCCCGTAGTCCACCCCCCAGGTGCTGACCGCGATGCCGGCGGGCGGATCCCCTGCGTCACAGCCCGCCGCGAGCCCGATCATCGTCGCCTCGAACAGCGCCTCGACGTCCCAGTGCAGACCGTCGCGCGTCTCCACCGGGCGGTTCGCGAAGCGGTGCACCTCACGGACCTCCAGACGGCCGCGATCGAGCCGGCCCGCGCTCACGCGGCCGCTCGTCGCACCGAGATCCACCGCGAGGTAGCGACCCATGCGCGCCGCTCACACCGCCGTGTAGGCGCCGTCGATGACGATGCTCTGACCCACCACGTATGACGAGGCGTCAGAGCACAGGAAGACCACGATGCCGTCGAGGTCGCGCGGCTCGCCCATGCGCCCGGCCGGGATCATCCCGCGCCAGCGCTCGGCGAGCTCCGGGTTGGCCTCGGTGAACTGACGGGTCATGTCGGACAGGAAATAGCCTGGAGCCACTGCGTTCACGCGCACCCCGAGCTCGGCCCACTCCACGGCAAGCGACTTGGTGAGCTGGTCGACCGCCGCCTTGGAGGCGTTGTACGAGGCCTGGTGTTGCGGGACGTTGACGACCCGGCCCGACATCGACGAGACGTTCACGATCGCCCCGCCGTGCCCGTCGTCGCGGCAGGCGCGGCCGAGCGCCTGGCAGCACAGGAACGTGCCCGTGAGGTTGATGTCGATCACGCGACGCCACGACTCCGCGGTGGCGTCGAGGCTGTCCTCCCAGACCGTGATGCCTGCGGCATTGACGAGCAGGGTGGGGCTGCCGAGGGTCTGGGAGACGCGCGCGAATGCCGCTGCCACGTCATCGGCCGAGGTCACGTCGGCCGTTGCGCCGACGCTCTCCACGCCCAGATCCTCCGCGAGTGCCGTCGCGCCGGCGTGGACGTCGTCGAGCAGGTCGACGAGCCCGATGCGGACGCCATGACGCGCCAGCGCCTGCCCCATCGACAGCCCGAGGCCGCGTGCTCCGCCTGTGACCACCGCGACCTGCCCTGCCAGATCCTCGAACACGCTGCCCTCTCCTCGGTTAACCTCGAATGATGTCGATCGTCGCCGACGCCGACTAGCGCGACGACATGGATCGTCAGACGCTGCCGCAACTCCATCTCGCCGACTGGCGCGAAACGAAGGACACGCTGCATCTCTACAGCCAGATCGTCGGGAAGATCCGGCTGGCCACCACGGCGCCGCGCAACCACTGGTGGAACGTCCCCCTGTACGTCGACGTGCGCGGTCTCACGACCCGGCGGCTGCACCACAACCACGCGACGTTCGAGATCAGCATCGACTTCGTCGATCACGCCGTGATCGTCCGGACCGCTGACGGTCGCACCAAGGCGCTCGAGCTCGGCGGCGGACTCCCCGTCGCGGACTTCTATGCCCGTCTCCACGCGCTGCTCGGCGAGCTCGACATCGACGTCGAGATCAAGGAGCAGCCGTTCGGCGTCCCGATGACGACGCCGTTCCCCCAGGATGCCGAACACGCGTCCTGGGATCGCGACGCGATCACGCGCTTCGGCCGGATCCTCGACTGGTCGGACTCGGTGTTCGAGGAGTTCAGCGGCTGGTTCAGCGGCAAGACGAGCCCCGTCCACCTGTTCTGGCACAGCCTCGACCTCGCGGTCACCCGGTTCTCCGGCCGGCCAGGCGTGCCGATCGACGCCGACGCGGTCACGCAGGAGGCGTACTCGCAGGAGCTCATCTCGTTCGGGTTCTGGGCCGGTGACGACACCGTCGGTGACGCCGCGTACTACTCGTACACCGCCCCCGAGCCCGAGGGGCTACGCGACCAGCCGCTGTCAGCGGGCGAGTGGATCGAGTCCGGCTCCGGCTCGCTGGCGATCCTCCCCTACGAGACCGTGCGCACCGCAGGCGACCCCAGACAGCTCCTGCTCGCGTTCCTTCAGAGCGCCTACGAGGCCGGCGCCCGTCTCGCCGGCTGGGATAGCTCCGGCTTCGAGTCGACATGGTGCCCCAGCCCGGAGCAACTCCAGGAGCTCCACGCCGCCGCGCGCTGACCTCGGCGTCAGAAGACCGGCGTCTCCGTATAGGTCCCGAACACGTCCTGCAACGCCTCGACGATCTCGCCCTCGGTGGCGTGCACGCGGGCGGCGCCGAGCAGGGCCGGCATCAGGTTGGCCTCGGTCGCCGCCTGCCGGCGAACGTGCCCTAGGGCGGCGTCGACGTCAGCCGCGTCGCGGCGGGCGCGGACGGCCTGGACGCGGTCGATCTGCTTGCGCTCGAGCGCCGGGTCGACGCGATGGAGCGCGACGTCGCCGTCACCGCCCTCGCGATAGTCGTTGACGCCAACGACGATCCGCTCGCCGGCATCGACCTCGCGCTGGTGCTCATACGCCGCGTCGGCGATCTCGCGCTGCGGGAAGCCGCGCGTGACCGCGTCGACCATCCCGCCGAGCTCGTCGATCTTGGCGAAGTACTCGTATGCCTTCGCCTCGAGCTCGTCGGTCAGCGCCTCGACGAAGTACGAGCCGCCGAGCGGATCGATCGTGTTCGTCACCCCCGTCTCGTGCGCGATCACCTGCTGCGTGCGCAACGCCACGCGCACCGCCTCCTCGCTCGGCAGCGCCAGCGCCTCGTCGTAGGAGTTCGTGTGCAGCGACTGCGTGCCGCCCAGCACCCCCGCGAGCGCCTCGATCGCGGTGCGCGCGATGTTGTTCAGCGGCTGCTGCGCGGTCAGGCTGACGCCGGCGGTCTGCGTGTGGAAGCGCATCAGCCACGACCGCGGATCGCGCGCGCCGAACGTCTCGCGCAGCTCACGCGCCCAGATCCGCCGCGCTGCGCGGTACTTCGCGATCTCCTCGAAGAAGTCCAGATGCGCGTTGAAGAAGAACGACAGCCGTGGCGCGAACGCATCCACGTCGACGCCGCGCTCGACCTGCTGCTCGACATATGTCAGCCCGTCCTTGAGCGTGAACGCCAGCTCCTGCGCAGCCGTCGAACCCGCTTCCCGGATGTGGTAGCCCGAGATCGAGACGGGGTGCCAGCGCGGCATGTTGCCCGTGCACCACTGCATCATGTCGCCCAGCAGGCGCATCGCCGGATCGACCGGGAAGCACCACTCCTTCTGCGCGATGTACTCCTTCAGGATGTCCGCCTGCACGGTCCCCGCCAGCCGATCCGCCGGCACGCCCTGTGCCTCGGCCGCGACGACGTAGTAGGCCATCATGATCGCCGCCGGCGCGTTGATCGTCATCGACACCGACACCGCGCCGAGATCGATCCCCGCGAACAGCGTCTGCATGTCGTCCAGCGAATCGATCGCGACGCCCTCGCGACCGACCTCGCCCTCGGAGCGCACGTGATCGGAGTCGTGACCCATCAACGACGGCATGTCGAACGCCGTGCTCAACCCCGTCTGCCCGTGGTCGAGCAGATAGCGAAAGCGCTCGTTGGTCTCCACCGCGGTTCCGAACCCTGCGAACTGACGCATCGTCCAGAACCGCCCGCGATACATGCTCGGATACACGCCGCGCGTGAACGGGAACTCACCCGGGAACCCGATCTGCTCCTCGAACGAGCCGACGTCCTCGGGTCCGTACAACGGCCGCACCGGCTCACCCGACAGCGTCGTGAACGGCGCGTCACGCTCAGGCGTCGCCGAGTAGCGCTCGCGCCAGCGTTCGAGGTCCTCGCGAAGGGTCGGCAACTCGGTCATGGCCGTTGAAGCAGCGTGCCCGTCCCCAGGCCGCCGCCGCAGCACATGGTCACGAGGCCGGTCTGCTTGTCCGATCGTTCGAGCTCGTGCAGGAGCGTGGTGATCAGCCTCGCGCCCGAGGAGCCCAGCGGGTGGCCGAGCGCCATCGCCCCGCCGTTGACGTTGACGCGGTCGAAGTCGGGCTCGAGCTCGCGCCGCCAGGCGGCCACGACAGGCGCGAACGCCTCGTTGACCTCGAACAGGTCGATGTCGCCGACGGTCACGCCGTTGCGCGCGAGCAGCTTCCGGGTCGCGGGGATCGGGCCGGTGAGCATCAGCACGGGGTCGACGCCGACGGTCACCTGGTCGACGACGCGCGCCCGCGGGGTGAGCCCGAGCTCGGCGG
Source organism: uncultured Solirubrobacteraceae bacterium (assembly GCA_963806395.1). GTDB lineage: Bacteria > Actinomycetota > Thermoleophilia > Solirubrobacterales > Solirubrobacteraceae > DASSUW01. The sequence goes on from CAWDYI010000009.1 coordinate 170,145, forward strand.
CCTTGACGGCGCTCATCAGCATCACGGCGGCGGCTCCGTCGGAGATCTGCGACGCGTTGCCCGCCGTCACCTTGCCGTCCGGCTTGAAGGCGGGCTTGAGAGCCGCCAGCTTCTCGATGCTCGTGTCCGGCCGGATGCCCTGGTCGGCGACGTGCATCGTGCCGTTGGTCCTCACCGGCACGATCTCGCGCTCGAAGCGGCCCTCCTCGGTGGCCGCGTGGGCGAGCCGGTGCGAGCGCACGGCGAGCTCGTCGAGCTCTGCCCGGGAGAGCTCCCACCGGTCGGCGATCATCTCCGCCGACAGACCCTGCGGGACGAGCGCGTGACGTTCGAGCAATGCCTCGGGCCACGGCGTCCCGACCTGCTCCCACCACGGCACGCCGACGCCGAGCGGGATGTGGCCCATGTGCTCGACACCCGAGCCGATGACGACGTCATGCGCGCCCGCGGAGATCAGTGCGGCGCCGTAGTTGACGGCCTGCTGGGCCGAACCGCACTGCAGGTCGATCGTCGCGGCCGGCGTCTCGATCGGCAGCCCCGCCTGCAGCCAGGCGTTGCGCGCCGTGTTGAGCGACTGCTCGCCGAACTGCTGCACGCAGCCGGCGATCACGTGCTCGACCGCGCCGGCCTCGATGCCCGTGCGCGCGATCAGCTCCGTGAAGCACGTGCCGAGGAGCTCGTTCGGATGCGTGTCCTTGTAGATGCCCTTCTCGGGATGGCCGCGCCCGATCGGCGTGCGGACGGCTTCGACGATCACGACTTCACGCATGTGCTGCTCCTGCACTCTGGGCCACGCGCCACGCGCGCTCGGCCAGCTCGGGGACGCCGGTCTTCAGCCCGGCGAAGAAGGGGTCGTCCGTGGTGCCGCTCAGGTGACGGGCGTACGAACCTTCGAGGAACACGGCGGTCTTCCACAGCGCGAGCACCTCGTACCAGGCCAGGCCGGAGAGGTCCCGCCCCGTGATCTCCGCGTAGCGCTCGACGACCTCGCTGCGCGAGGGGAAGCCCGGCCCCGCGGTGACGGTGCCGAGGCGCACGATCGGGTCGCCGTCCTCGTCGGGCATCGCCCAGGTGGCGGACAGGTAGCCGACGTCCGCCAGCGGATCGCCGATCGTCGCCATCTCCCAGTCGAGCACGGCGACCAGGCGCGCCGGGGAAGCCGTTGAGAAGATCGCGTTGCCGAGGCGGAAGTCACCGTGGACGAGCGCGGCGTCCTGGGAGGCGGGGCGCGCAGAGGCGAGCCAGTCGCTGACGCGGTCGAGGACGGGCAGCACGCGCGTGCGGTTGTGCTCCCACAGACGCGTGAAGAGGCGCACCTGGCGGTCGAGGTACCGCTCGGGCGACGGCGCCATCGCGGCCAGGCCGGTGGCGCGCCAGTCCAGCGCATGGATCTCCGCCAGGGCGGTCACCAGCTCCTCCGCGATCCGCGGAGGGTCCGCGTCAGGATCCAGTCCGGCCGGAAGCCGGGTCGACAGCACGTCGCCCGGTACATGGGTCATCACGTAGAACGGCGCGCCGATCACCGTGGCGTCGTCGCACGCGACGATCGCCGCCGGCACCCGCACCGGCGAGTCCGCGCACGCACTGAGGATGCGGTACTCGCGCAGCACGTCGTGGGCCGAGGGGGGCAGCGGCGGCCGCGGCGGGCGCCGCAGCACCCACTGCTCGCCTCCGCGGCGGATCAGGTAGGTCACGTTCGAGTGGCCGTCGCCGATCGGCTCGGCCGTGATCTCTCCTGCGCCGAGACCGTGCGAATCGAGAAAGGCCTCGAGCGGCCGGAGGATCAGGAGCGGCGGACGCCGGAGTCCGGCGGCGTCGCGGGTGTCCCCGACCACCGCCGGCGATTCGTCCGTCGAGTGCACGGGACCCAGCCTGTCTGCCGGGGGCCGAGCCCGCGCCGCGGGCGCGTCGGCGCTTTGTCGGTTTCTACGAGCCTGACCCGCCGAGACCCGTCGCCTCGCGCGCGCGTCGTCATTCTTGCTGGCATGTCGATCACTTCCGAGGACCCGCAGTTCATGCTCGTCGAGCGCCCGCGGGACGGGATCGCGCGCGTGACCTTCAACCGGCCGGACCGGCTGAACGCCCTCTCGTGGCCGATGGTGGACGAGTACCTGAGCCTCATGCGGGCCCTCGGCGAGGACGAGACGCTGCGGGCGGTCATCCTCACGGGCGCCGGTCGCGGCTTCTGCGCGGGACTGGATCTCAAGCAGCGCGACGACGCGCTCGGAGGCGCCGACGACGTCTACACCGTCTACCGCCGCCAGGAGAAGATCGGCGCGCTGGCCACCGCGCTGCGCGCGATCCCCCATCCGGTGATCGCCGCCGTCAACGGGCCCGCCGCCGGAGGCGGCCTCGCGATCGCCCTGGCCTCGGACATGCGGCTGTGCGCGCCCGAGGCCTCCTTCCACGCGTCCTTCGTGCGCATCGGCCTGTCGGGGTGCGACGCCGGCGTCTCGTACACCCTGCCCCGCCTCGTCGGCCACGGCCTGGCCTCGGAGCTCTTGATGACCGGACGCGCCGTGGAGGCCGAGGAGGCGGCGCGGATCGGCCTCGTCAACCGGGTCGTGCCGGCCGGCGAGTTGCAGGACGCCGCGCTCACGCTCGCCGCGGCCGTCGCCGCCAACTCACCGTTCGGTGTGTGGATGACCAAGAAGGTGCTGGGCTGCAACGTCGACGCCGCGGGCCTGGACGCCGCCGTCGAGCTCGAGAACCGCACCCAGGTGCTCGCGACACGCACCGAGGACATGGCCGAGGCGCTCGCTGCTTTCCGGGAGAAGCGCCCGGCGAGCTTCTCCTGGGCATGACGGCGCGATCGGAGCGCCACCTGCGAGTACCGTGGTGCTGGAGGAGAGGAGACGTGTGACGACGGCGAAAGCCCAACCCGCGGGGCAGCGGCCTGCCCTGTCGCGCGACGAGGCGTACCAGTCAGCGATCCGGGCCTTCGGCGACGTCGCCGGGGCGATCGGCGAGGTGCGTGAGCTCGACGAGCTCCTGCACCTGATCGCCAGGCACGTCTGCGAGCTGGCCGGAGTGCACCGCTGCAGCGTCTACCTGCGCGACGGGGACTCGGAGCTCTTCCGCGGTCAGGTCGGTCACTCGGACAGCGAGATCGACGCGCGCGTGAAGCGGCTCGTGGCGGGCGTTCCCGGCGACGACTTCACGAGCGAGATCCTGCGCACGAAGGCGCCGGTCATCCTCCAGGACGCGCTGCATGACCCGCGGCCGCTGAAGTCGACGATGCGGGCCTGGAAGATCCGCTCGATGATGGGCGTCCCGATGGTCGCCCGCGGGGACGTGATCGGGGCTCGATCTTCCTCGACGACGAGGACCGCCCCCACACCTTCTCGTCCGTCGACGAGGACATCGCCGCCGCGTTCGCCGACCTCGCCGCGGTCGCCATCAACCAGGCCCAGCTGATGGGCAAGCTGCGCTCGAGCCTGGACACCGTCGCGCGCCAGAACCAGCTGCTGCGCCGGGCGGCCACGATCGAGGATCGGCTCACGAAGCTCGTGCTCGACGGCGGCGACATCCGCGAGATCGCCAGTGCGGTCGCGCAGCTGACCGCGAAGCCGTGCGCCGTCTACGACGCCACGCTTCGAACGGCTGGCGCTGGAGATGCCGCCGGGCCTCGAGGAGACCGATCGTCCCGAAGATCCTCGAGCCCGCGTTCCGCGACCTGCCCGAGGTGACCGACGCGATCGCCGCGCTCGACGCCACGCGCGGCGGCGTGATCGAGCCGATCCCGTCGGCCGGCCTGAACCACCGCTTCATGGTCGCGCCGGTCGATCGTCCGCGAGGACACCTGGGGCCGGCTCGTGATCATGGAGTACCAGTCGCGCTTCGGGGCGCTGGACATGCACGTCTGCCGCCGGGCGGCAACGAACATCGCGGTCGAGATGAGCGCCGAGCGCCGCGCGGCGACGGCCGAGTGGAACGCCCGCGCGTCGCTGGCCGGCGAGATGATCCGCGGCGGCGCGGACGCGGCGTCGCTGCAGCACCGGGCCGACTACCTCGGGATCCGCCTCGACATCGCCCGCGTCCTGTGCCTGATGACCGCGCCGCCGAGGGGCAGGCGGTCGAGCTGCCCGACGCCGCGCACCGTCGCGGCGCACTTCGTCGATGCCGGAGCGGCGAGCGTGCTCGCCACGGCCGTGGCCGAGGGCGTCGTCGTGATCGTCGACCTGCCCGCCGACGGGCCGCGGGCCGCCGCCATCGCGCACGACCAAGGACCTCGTGGCGCCGTGCCTGCGCGACGATCGACCCGTCCGGGCGGCTGCGCGCAGCGCTGTCGACCGTGTGCACCGATCTCGAGGACTACGAGCGCGCGTACGCGCAGGCCGGCCAGGTGATGAGCTGCCTCGAGCGCTTCGGCACCGCGACGAACGCCAGGTTCTGTCCGCGGACGATCTCGGGCGCCGGGCGCCTGCTCCTCGCCTCGGCGGATCCCGGCGAGGTGGAGCGTTTCGCCCACGAGACGCTCGGCCCGCTGCTCGACGGCGGCGACGGGCACCGGCGACCTGGTGACGCACGCTGACCGCGTTCTTCGAGCACGGGCGCAGCATCCGCCGCGCGGCGACGGCGCTGGACGTGCACGAGAACACGATCCGCTACCGCCTCGGCCGTATCGAGGAGACGATCGGCATCCCCGTCGCCACCGACGCCGACGCGCAGCTGACCGCGCAACTGGCCCTGCTCGTGCTCCGGCTGCAGGGCCGTCTCGTCGACGCTGGAGAAACCCACAACGACGTCGACGAGTCGGTCGCCGCGCGCATTGGCCCCGTCGGCGAGGCTGCGGGCATGGGTCTGGAGAGAAACCTGTTCACGCTCCTCGACCGCGCGGCTGCGCGATCGCCCTGGTCGGACAGGCCGGTCTTTCACTTCGCAGGCGAGACGCGCACGTACGCCGAGCTGCGCGAGCGCTCGCTGCGGCTGGCCAACGGGCTGCTCTCGATCGGCGTCGCCCCCGGCGACCGGGTCGCGGTCCTGCTCGGCAACCGGCATGAGTGGCCGGAGGCGCTGTTCGCGCCTCGCGGCCATGGGCGCGCGTCTGCGTGCCCGTCAACGTCCTCCTGCGCGCCGAAGAGCTCGCGCACCTGATCGACGACAGCGGGGCTCGACCGCCCTGATCGTCGACTCGGTCGGCGAGCGCCTGCTGGGCGACGTCGCGAACCTGCCCGCGACGGTCGTGCGCGTCGGCACGTGTCCGTGCCCGGCACCGCGACCGCTCACGACCTCGAGGCCCTGATCGCCGGCTGCGCCGGCCTCCGTCCCGCCCGGGCCCGGGCTCAACGACCTCTGCGTCCTCTACTACAGCTCCGGCACAACCGGCCTCCCCAAGGCGGCGGCGCACACGCACGACGGCGTCCTTTGGAACTCCATACACCAGGTGCCCGACCTGCGCCTGACCGGCGAGGACCACTACCTCGTGCTCCCGTCGCTGTCGTGGGCGGCCGGCTTCAACGACCTCGTGCTCGCCCTGATGTACGTCGGCGGCCGCTCCACGCTGCTGCCGACGGGCGGAATGGGCATCGAGCGGCTCGCCACCGCCCTCGAGACCTCGGGCGCCACGCACGCGCTGCTCGTGCCCGACGCTGCTCAAGCAGCTGCTGAGCAGCCCGGCCGAGATCGAGCGCATCCGCAGGACCAACCTTCGCTGGATCGTCTCCGGCGCCGAGCCGGTGCCGCGCACGGTCATCGACGACCTCCAGGCCGATCTGCCGGAGCTGCGAGATCGTGCAGGGCTACGGCATGTCGGAGTTCCCGACGATCGCCACCATCCTGCAGCCCGAGGAGGCCGTCAGCCACGCCGGCTCGGCCGGCCGGGCGCTGCTCGATCACCCAGATGGCGATCCAGCTCGACGACGGCACGATCGCCGACACCGGCGAGGGAGAGATCCTGCTGCGCACGCCGGCGACGATGGTCGGCTACTACAACCGCCCCGAGCGAGACCGCCGCCGCGTTCGCCGACGGCTGGTTCCACACGGGCGACCTCGGCGCGGCTCGACGAGCACGGCTACGTCGAGATCACCGGCCGCAAGAAGGACATGATCATCTCGGGCGGCCTCAACGTGTACCCGAAGGAGGTCGAGGAGGTCATCTACCGCCTGGACGGGGTCGCCGAGGCAGCCGGTCGTCGGCGTCGCCGACGACAAGTGGGGCGAAGTCGCGGTCGCCGTCGTGGTCCCCGGACCAGACGGCTTCGACGACGGCGCCCTGCTCGATGCCTGCCGGGAGAAGCTCGCGAGCTACAAGTGCCCGCGCGCCGTCCTGGTCCACCACGAGCCCCTCCCGCGCACCCTGTCGGGAAAGGTGCTCAAGCGCGAACTGCGGCCATGGGCCGCCGAACGACTGCGCGTTCCCGTCACCACCAATCCCCCGGAGGTCTCTTCGGCATGAAGCACCCGTCGGCACAGCCGAAGTGGAAGCTGCCCGAGTCGCACGACGCTCAGCACGCTGACGCGCGAGGCGGTGTTCTCCACGGTCAAGAGGAACCTCGACGCCATCGGCGACGGTGCGAAGTGGAGCGACGTCGTCAACGACCGCACGATGGACCTGCTCTCCACGGAGGACGGCGAGCGCATCGCCGAGGACGTCTGGACGCAGTTCCAGATGATCGAGGGACGCAAGCTGCTACGCCGGCTGCGAGATCGCCGTGCGCGAGCAGTCCGGACCGCTACGTCCTGCGCTCGGACGCCATGGCTGCCATGGAGTCCGTGGCCGACCTGCCCGAGGGCGCGATCGCCGACGGCGACAACGCCTTCCGTGCCGACGACCTCGAGGGCACCGTGCTCGTCATTCGCGAGGTCAAGGAGGTCGACCGCCTGATGCGCGAGGGCGTGCCCGAGGGCACGATCGGCGTCATCGACGACGCCGGCGGCACGATGACCGCCCCGATCCTCGAGGAGTTCGAGGGCGTCCTCTGTCTCGCCGGCACCGTACGCTCGCACCTCGCGATCATCTCGCGCGAGTTCGGCGTGCCGGTGCTGATGGACGTGCGCATGGCGCGGACGCTCAAGACGGGCGAGCGCGTGCGCGTGCAGTACTCGGCCGAGGCCGCAGAACGTCGACGCCTACTTCGGCGACGAGGTCAAGCCGCGCGCCGTGGTGACGCTGCTCGAGGAGTCCTCATGAGCGAGTGGCGCATCGACGAGGAGCAAGCTGCTCGGAGGTCAACACGTTCCTGCAGCGCGTCGACGACGTGATCGTCACGAACTGCCTGACGCGCACGGCGCAGGAGTCGAAGCTCTTCCCGCTGATGCCGTACCTGTACCTCTGCTTCCTGGATGCGTACTACCGCTTCCCGGACCTGCTGCGCAAGGCGACCGAGCACATCACCCCCGAGGACATCGGCCACCGCGCGCGCAGCGCGACGACCGCACCTGACCAAGCTCAGCGCCTGGGGGACGATCAACTTCTACCTCAACGGCCGCGCGCTGCTGATCCGCGCCGGGCCTGCTGCGGCCCGAGGACAACCTCGAGGACCTCGTCTTCATGGTCGACTTCTGGCAGCGGTTCTCGCGCGCGTACCATCGCAACGGCGCGCACGCCTGGACGCTCGACGCCAAGGACATCGCCCAGGAGCACGACGAGCGGGTGCTCCAGGTCTTCGAGGCCGACGCGTTCGAGTGCGACGACGCGCTGCGCCACGCGGCCGCGAAGTTCATGGCCGCCGGCACGCAGTACTCCTTCCTCGTCCACTGCGAGAGCCGCGTGGGCCTCGAGCTCCTCCGGGCCGTACCGGCTCGCCGGCTCGAAGCTCATGCACACGCGCGACTTCATCGAACCTCGCCGAGTGCGATCTGCCGTGGCTCGACGGCGTCGCGGACGGCGTCACGCACAACAGCCTCACCGCCGTGGTGATCACCGACGGCGTGGCGATCGACATCACCGACTTCGCCACGACGTACACGACGCCCGAGGACTACCAGAGCTCGATCGTCGGCTTCGGGCTCTACACCTCGGACTTCCTCACCGACCGCTACATGCCGGTCGGCATGGACTCGCGCGCCGAGCTGACGGACACGCTCAACGCCGCTGACCGCAGGAGATCAGCCAGGCCACGCGCAACCTGTACTCGCGGTTCGCCGGGATGTCGTTCGACCAGATGGTCGAGGGCGGCATCTACTCGTACATCCACGCGCCGTCCGAAGCGACGCACATGGCGGGCGTCTACGACACGAAGCGACTGGTTCTTCGTCGACGATCGCACGCGCCGGTTCTGGCCGATCGCCAACGAGGAATACGGCATGGACGCCTACGTCGACCAGTTCGCCGTGCTGCTCGGCGAGCAGGGTTCGTCGACCGACTACTACCTGCATCCGACCGCGTATGACGTCTGGCGGCGCGGTGGCGCGAACGGCGACCTGCCGACGCCGGGCCGCAACGCGGTCCTCGTACCTGCGCACATCCTCTCCGACCACGACTATCCGCTGCGGGTCAACGCCAACGGGCTGGCGGACGCGAAGGGTCACGGCTCGATGCGAGCAGAAGTCTGGGCACTACACGTTCGGCGAGCGGCAAGCTCACGCAGGACGAGATGAACCAGCGGGCGCGTGACTTCAGGTCGAAGTTCACGGACGGCTGGCGCGACTTCGACGAGAACACGGTCAAGTGGCACTACGACGACCCGGAGGTCGACGCCATGTACCGCTACACGCAGGAGCAGTCGCGCAACCTGCGCGACCGCGGGGCGGCGCTGCGTGCGCAGCGACATCGACGCCGCGCGCTCAACGGCAGGCGAGCGGCCGTGGTCGGAGGTCTCCCTCAGCGCGGTGGGAGAGCCGGCATGAGCGAGTGGAAGATCACCGAGGAGCAGCTGCACGCGGCCAACGTGCTGATCCAGCGCTCCGACGACGTGCTCGTGCACAACTGCGTCACGCGCACCGCGCAGGAGTCGAAGCTGTTCCCGATCCTGCCGTACCTCGACATGGTCATGATCGAGAGCTACTGGCGGTTTCCCGACCTGCTCCGCAAGGCGCTCGCGGTGCTGCCGCCCGAGGACATCGGGCACCGCATCCGCAACGTCGTCGACGACGCTCACGCGGCTGACCTCGTGGGCGTCGCTGAACTACTACCTCAACGGGCGCTCGCTGCTGATGCGCCTCGGCATGCATCGGACCCGAGGACAACCTCGAGGACCTGTGCTTCATGGTCGAGTGGTACAAGCGGATGGCGGGCGCCTTCCACCGCAACGACGGGCACATCTACGCGCTCGACGCGGGCGACATCAACCACGATCACGACGAGCGCGCGCTGCAGGTCTTCGAGGCCGACGCGTTCGAGTGCGACGACGCGCTGCGGCACGCGGCGGCCAAGTTCATGGCCGTGGGCACGCAGTACAACTTCCTCGTCCACTGCGAGAGCCGCACGGGACTGGCGGCGTCCGGGCCGTACTCGCTCGGCGACCGGCTGCTCATGCACACGCGCGACTTCCTGAACATGGGCGAGTGCGGGCTGCTCGTGGCTCGACGGCGTGGCCGAGGGCGTGACGCACTCGAACCTCACGGTCGTCGTCATCACGGACGGCGTGTCGATCGACATCACCGACTGGGGCACGCCCTACACGACGCCCGAGGACTACCAGGACTCGATCGTCGGCGTGGGGCTGTACGCGTCGCGACTTCCTGAGCGACCGCCACGCGCCGGTCGGGATGGACTCGCCGCGCGAGCTGGCGCAGACGTTCCTGGCGCTGGCCGACGAGCTGCACCAGGCGACGCGCAAGCTCTACTCGCGCTTCGCCGACATGTCGTTCGACCAGATGACCGAGGCGGGCATGCAGACGCTATCTGCGCGCTCCCATGGAAGCGCTGATGATGGCGGGCGAGTACAAGCAGTCCGACTGGGACTTCGTCGACGATCGCACGCGGCGGCTGTGGCCGCTGTTCAACGAGGAGTACTCGCTACGACGCGTACGTCGACAACTTCGCCGCGCTCGTCGGGTCGGTCGGCTCGGCGAACGAGTACTACCTGCATCCCGTGCTCTACGGGTCGTGGCGGCGCGGCGGCGGGAACGGTCCGCTGCCGCACCCGGGTCGCGGCGCGCAGATGATCCCGGGCCATGTGCTGAGCGATCACGGCTACGCGCGGCGCGTCAACCCGAACGGCTTGCCGGACTGCAAGGGCACGAGCAGCCTGCCGCCGAAGACGAGCACCTTCTCGACCACCCAGGGGCGGTTGACCGAGGACGAGCTCAACGCGGCGGCGAAGGCGTTCACGTCGCCGCTGATCGACGGGCCATGGCGCAACTACGACGCCTACACGGTCAAGTACCACCACGACGACCCCGACGTCGACGCGATGTACCGCCACACGCAGGAGACCTCGCGGCTGCTGCGCGACCGCGGCTCGTCACTCGTGCGCCGGGACATCGACGCGGCGCGGACCGAGGCGGGCGAGCGCCCCTGGCGCTCCGTGTCGTCCGTCAGCGCGGAGGAGGCCGTCGCCTGATGGATCTCGGGCTGTACCACGACGCCCATCCCGGCGTGGGCCCGATCGCCCACGCCGCGGAGGAGGCCGGCTTCAGCCACCTCTGGGTGTACGACAGCCCGCTCGTCTTCGGAGACGTCTACCTCGCCTGCGCAGAAGCGCTGCAGGCGACCTCGCGCCTGTCCGTCGGGCCGGGCGTGACCTACCCGCACGCCCGCCCCGCGCACGCCACGGCCCAGGCCCTGGCGACGCTGTCCCGGATCGCTCCGGGTCGCGTCGTCTGCGGGCTCGGCCGCGGCAACTCGGCTCGCCATTCGCTGGGTGCCCGGCCGGCCACGCAGGACGAGCTGTTCGAGTACCTCGAGGTCGTCAGCGATCTGCTCGCCGGTCGCGTGGCCCGGCTCGACGGCAACCCGATCAGGCTCCTGCACCCGGATGACCGCTGGATCTCCCTGGCCCCGGACGTGCCGCTGTGGCTCTCCGTCTTCGGGCCGAAGGGCCAGGCGCGTGCGGCGTCGGCGCCGATCGACGGCGTGCTCGTGCGCTGGACGGGGCCGGACGGCATCACGCAGGTGCGCTCGCTCGTCGGCGACGGGCCGCAGATCGGCATCGTCTTCGCCGTCTATCCGATCGAGTCCGACGCCGAGCTCGAGACGCCGGAGGCGCGCGCCGCGCTCGGTCCGCTGGTCGTCTCGCGGCTGCGCTACCTGACGGCGAACCACGCTTCGGCCGACGAGGTCCCGCCCGAGTTCCGCGACGGCTACCGCGCCTACTCCGAGTACCGCGAGACGCTCGACGCCGAGACGAAGCACTTCGACAACTTCGAGGGCTACCTGGTCTTCACGCCCGAGCACCTCGAGCGCTTCGTCACGCCCGACTCGATGCGGAAGGTCTGCTTCGTCGGTTCCTCGGCGGAGGTCGCGGGCGAGCTGGACCGCATGCGCGAGGCCGGCGTCAACCACGCGTCCCTGCAGATGTCCGGCGACGCGATCGCCTGGCTCGCGCGCATGCGGAACCTGACCCCGGAAAGGACAGCCCTCCATGGATGACGTTCTGCACGCGTTGCGCGTGAAGGGCATCGGCACTCCCGAGTCGCTCGGCGAGGCCGTCGGCATGAACCCCGGCGCCGTGCTCGACCACCTGCGCGAGCTGGAGGCCGAGGGCATCGCGTTCGAGCGGCCGTCGCGCAGGCGGCCGGGCTGGGTGCTCTCCGAGCAGGGTCGCGACCGCCACGCCGCCGATCTCGCCGAGGCGCATCCACCCGAGACGCGCGAGACCCTCGCCGAGCTCTACGAGGGCTTCCTCGCTCTGAACAACGACGTCAAGGCGCTCGCCGCCGCGCTGGCAGCACGCCGCCTCCGACGACGACCGCTTCGACCTGCTCGGCCGGCTCGAGGACACGCACGAGCTTGCCGACAAGACGCTCGCTCTCACGGGCGAGGTCGTCCCCCGCTTCGCCGGCTACGGCCGGCGGCTCGGCGTCGCCGTGGAGAAGATCGAGGACGACCCGCGCTACTTCGTCTCCCCGCTGGTCGACAGCTACCACAGCGTCTGGTTCGAGTGCCACGAGGACTTCCTCCTGACGCTCGGCCGCACCCGGGCCGGGGAGGGTTCCGAATGAGCAGCGTCCACACGGTTCTCGGCGAGATCGCGCCGAGCGAGCTCGGGGTCACCTACGCCCACGAGCACCTCCTGACCCAGCCCGGCGAGCACCTGCTGCAGGGCTCGCAGGACATGGTGCTCGATTCGCTCGACAAGTCGGCCGCCGAGATGGCCCTCTTCAAGCAGGCCGGCGGGAGCGCCATCGTCGAGGTGTCGTGCCTCGAGTACGGCCGCGACGGCAAGGGTCTCGCAGAGCTCTCGCGCCGCAGCGGCGTACACGTGATCGCAGCGACCGGGCACATCATGGAGGGCTACTGGCGCGGGGTGATCGACCTCTCGCGATCGCTCGGTCTCGTCGCTGGTGCGACGAGATGGTCACCGACCTCACGGAGGGGTTCCCCGACGCGCCCGGCGTGCGCGCCGGCGTCATCAAGGTCGGCACCTCGAAGGACGCGGTGCACCCCGACGAGGTGAAGATGCTCGAGGCCGCGGCGATCGTCCAGCGCGATCTCGGCGTGCCGATCACGACGCACACCACCAAGGGGACGATCCCGCTCGAGCAGGTCCGGATCTTCGAGGAGGCGGGCGCCGACCTCGAGAAGGTCTGCATCGGTCACCAGGATCTGAAGCTCGACTGGGACCAGCACCTCGCCGTCGTCAAGACCGGCGCGCGGATCGGCTACGACTGCATCTCCAAGGAGCACTACGGGCCCGAGGCGACGCGGATCGCGTTCACCAAGCGGCTGATCGACGAGGGCTACGGCGACCAGCTGATGCTCTCCGGCGACATCGCCCGCCGGTCCTACCTGACCTCCTACGGCGGCGGCCCCGGCTTCACCTACATCCTCTGGCGCTTCGTCCCGTGGCTGTGGAGCGAGGGCGTGTCCCGCGAGGACACCGACCGCCTGCTGATCGACAACCCCGCGCGCTTCTTCGCGTGGACCACATAGGAGCTGCCTGGATGCGCGCTGCCGTCCTCGACGAGTCCGGGCTCTCGGTCCGCGAATGGCCGGAGCCCGAGCCGGGCCCCGGCGAGGCCCTGATCTCGCTCACCAAGGTCGGCATCTGCGGCTCGGACACGCACTTCGTGATCGACGGCTCGGCCAAGACGGCGTTCATGCCGATCGTGCTCGGGCACGAGCCGTGTGGCTACGTCGAAGCGCTGGGGCCGGACACCGAGGGGCCGGCGATCGGCACGCGTGTGGCGATCGTCCCGCTGATCACCTGCGGGGAGTGCGACCGTTGCCGCAACGGCAGGGCCGTGCTGTGCAAGTCGCGGTTGTGCATCGGCGCCGACACGCACGGCGCCTGGGCCGACCTCTGCACGGTCCCGGTCTCGCAGCTGATCGAAGCGCCTGAGGGCATGTCCGACGAGCTCGTCGCCGTCGCCACCGACTCGGTCGCCACCGCCTACCACGCCGTCGCCACCCAGGGCCGCGTGCATGAGGGCTCGCGCGTCGCCGTCTGGGGCACCGGCGGCCTCGGGCTGTCCGCGGTCGGCATCGCCGCCGCGCTGGGCGCGTCCGACGTCGTCGCCGTCGACCTCCGCGAGGAGGCCCGCTCGTGGGCGATGGAGTCCGGCGCCACGGCCGCCTACCACCCGGACGACGCCCTCGCGGAGATCACCAGGCTCGGCGGAGTCGACACGTCGCTGGAGTTCGTCGGCAAGTCCGTCACGGTCGAGGGCGCCGTCCGCTCCCTCGACGACGGCGGCCGCGCCGTCATCGTCGGCGTCGGCCACGAGCCCGCCGCGGCCGGCCGCATCATGACCTTCGTCCTGCGCGAGCGCGAGATGGTCGGCTCCTACGGCGCCGACCGCTCCGAGGTCGAGGCCGTGATCGAGCTCGATGTCCACCGGTCGCCTCGACCTGCCGAGGGTCGTCGGCGACGTCATCTCGATCGAGGACGTCAACGAGGGCGTCGCACCGCGTGGCCCGCGGCGACACCGGCGGCTCCCGCATCGTCGTCGATGTCCGGGCGTAGCCGCTGATGGCGCGCCGCTGGCTCATCACGGGCGCCTCGCGCGGCATCGGCGCGGCGATCGCCGCGACCGCCGTCGAACGCGGTGACAGCGTCGTGCTCGTCGCCCGCGGCGAAGCCGTCGAGCAGGTCGCCGCCGACCTCGGCGCCCGCGGTGGAACCGCACACGCAGTGCGCATCGACCTCGCCTCGCCCGAGGGCCCCGCCGAGGCGGTCGCCGCTGCGACCGAGCTGCTCGGCGGCCTCGACGTCCTCGTCAACAACGCGGCGATCCACCGCGGGGGCCTGATCGAGAAGCTGCCCGAGGGCGACTTCGAGGCGGTCGTCGAGTCCAACCTGGTCGCTCCGTACCGCCTCTGCCGCGAGGCGGTCGGGGTGATGGAGCCGGGCTCGGCGATCGTCAACATCGGGGCCGTCGTCGGCTTTCGCGGCTTCCCGGGGGATGCGCCCTACGGGTCAGCCAAGGCAGGCCTCGCCGGGCTCACGCTCGTGCTCGCGATCGAGCTCGCGCGCCGGAAGATCACGTGCAACCTCGTCGTGCCCGGCTTCACCGAGACGGAGATGACAGACGCGCTCGACGAGCGCGCGCGGGAGAAGATCGTCACCCGCATCCCCCTTCGCCGACCCGCCGAGGCCTCCGAGGTGGCCGATGTCGTCGGCTGGGTCTCCGCGACCCCGTACATGACCGGCGCGATCGTGCCGGTCGACGGCGGCCTCTCGGCCGCACTCGGAGGAGTCTGATGAGAGCAGTCCGGTACAACGCGCCCGAGTCGCTCGAGCTCGTGGACATCGACGAGCCCCGCGCCGGCGACGGCCAGGTCGTCGTCGAGGTCGCCACCTGCGGCATCTGCGGCTCCGACCTGCACTCCTATTCGCACGGCATCGCCGCCCAACCCGGCCAGATCCTCGGCCACGAGTTCTCCGGCCGCGTCACCGAGGCCCCCGGCGTCGAGGGCATCTCCGTCGGCGACCGCGTGACCGTCCGCCCGCTGCTCCCGTGCGGTCAGTGTGACCGCTGCCAGGAGGGGCTCATCCACCTGTGCGAGGCCGGCCACTCGATGAACATCGGCTACGGCCTCCGTGGCGCGTTCGCCGAGCGCGTCCTCGTCCCGCGCGCGATCCCCGGCCAGACGATCTTCCGCCTGCCCGACTCGATCGCCGACGAGGGCGGCGCCATCGTGGAACCGCTCGCGGTCGGCCTGCGCGTCGTCCGCCAGGCCGGCGAGCTCGAAGGCACTGTCACGCTCGTCCTCGGCGCCGGCATGATCGGGCTCGCCGCCACCCGCTTCGCCAAGCTGCGCGGCACCGAGACGCTGATCGTCGCCGACCCCTCCCCCGTCCGCCGCGCCGCCGCCGAAGCGCTCGGCGCCGACGTCACCGTCGACCCGCTCACCACGAAGATCACCGATGCCGTCCGCGAGATCACCGGCCCCGGCGGCTACGGCCTCGGCGCCCGCGCCGACGTCGTGATCGACTGCGCAGGCGCCCCGCAGGCGTTCGCCGAAGGTCTCAAATCGGTTCGCCATGGCGGCACGATGGCGATGGCCGCGATGTACCACGCGAAGATCGAGGTGAACCCCTCGCGGATCGTGGAGAAGGAGCTGACGATCCGGGGCTCGTTCGCCTACAACGACGAGTTCCCGATGGTCATCGACGCGATCGAACGCGGCGACGTCGATCCGTTGCTGTTCGTCTCACACGAGTTCTCGCTCGACGACTTCGAGCAGGCGTTCCGGACGCAACTCGACCGCGAGGCCTCGCTGAAGGTCCTCGTCACCCCGCGCCGGGGTTGACGCTAGCCCTGGAACGACCCGCCGTCGATGTTGACGGCCTGGCCGGTGATCGGCGCGGCCGCATCCGAGCAGAGGTACGACGCGAGCGCACCGACCTCGGCGGTGGTCACCATCCGCCCGAGCGGCTGATTGCGCAGGAACTTCTTGACGACCTCGTCCGGCGGGGTGCCGCGGGCGTCTGAGACCTTCTGGGCCTCGCCGCGGACCATCTCGGTGTCGACCCAGCCCGGGAGGATGCAGTTGGCGGTGACGCCGTGCTTGACGCCCTCGGCGGAGAGCACGCGGGTGAGGCCGAGGACGGCGTGCTTGGAGGTCGTGTAGGCGGCGGTGTGGGAGACCCCGAAGCGCGAGTAGAGGGAGCCGATGGAGACGATGCGGCCCCAGCCGGACTGCTTCATGGCGGGCAGGATGTCGCCGGCCAGCACGAACAGCGAGGTGACGTTCACGCGCATGGACTCGTCCCAGTCGGCGAGGGCGAGTCCGCCGACAGGTCCGTTGCGGGCGATGCCGGCGACGTGGACGAGGATCTCGACCGGGCCGCCGAGGGCTTCGGCGGCGCCCGCCGGGAGCGCGGCGCAGGCTTCGAGGTCGCTGAGGTCGGACGGGAGCACGGGGCCGTTGCCGGCGGCGGCGGCCGTCTCGCGCAGTCCCGCCTCGTCGCGGGCGGCGACGGCGACGGTGTGGCCGGCCTCGGCGAGCGCGATGGCGATGCCGCGGCCGATCCCGCGGCTGGCACCCGTGACGAGTGCGCGGCGGGAGCTCATACGCGTGAGTCCCTGAGATCGAGCTCGAACAGCTCTTCGAGACGGGGAATCGTGATCGCGGCGTCGGTGTGGTGGATGCCGGTCATGCCCACGCGCTCGGCGCCGGTGATGTTCTGCGGGAGGTCGTCGACGAACACGCAGCGCGCCGGGTCCACGCCGGCGATCTCGGCGGCCATGCTGTAGATGCGCCGGGAGGGCTTGCGGACGCCGACGTCGCCCGACAGGACGACGTGGTCGACGAGACGCTCGAGGTCGTAGCCGTCGTAGGCGCCATAGCCGAACGAGTTCGAGACGATCGCCGTCTTCGGGCCGGCCTCATGGACGTGCCCGAGCATCTCGAGCATCGGCTCGTCGGTGCGGAGGGTCGTGGTGAGGCGCGCGATCAGACCTTCGGGCTCGATCGAGATGCCCGTTCCGGCGCCGAGCATCGGCGCGAAGCGCAGCTCGAACTCGGCCTCGGACAGGTTGCCGGTCTCGACGTCGCGCAGCAGCCGCGCGGCGGCCAGGTCGCTGCGCAGCAACGCCGCGAAGGCGTCGCGCGCCAGGCCGGCCGACTCGCAGTAGTCGCCGAACGCGTCGAACACGTTCGACGTCAGGACTCCGCCGAAGTCGACGAAGAGCGCGTCGAACCGGCGGCTCACGCGAGCGCGAGGGTGTCGAGCAACTCGCCGTACTTCGCGATCGCGGCCTCGCGGCGCGTCGGGATGTGGTCGGAGGGGATCTCGTGCGGCTCGTAGTTCTTGAGCACCCGCTTCGCGACGGTGACCTTGTGGACCTCGTCGGGGCCGTCGTAGAGGCGCGCGGCGCGCGACCAGCGGTACATCTCCGAGAGCGGCATGTCGTCGGAGAAGCCGAGCGAGCCGTGGATCTGGATCGCGCGGTCGAGGACGTCGTGCATGACGGTCGCGCCGTGGTACTTGATCATCGCGATCTCGGTGCGAGCGGCGAACGCGCCCTCGGTGTCGATCTTCCACGCGGCCTGCAGGGTGAGCAGGCGGGTGGCGGCCATCGCGGCCGCGCTGGTCGGCGATCCAGTCCTGAATCATCTGCTTCTCGCTCAGCAGCGAGCCGTGGACGGACTTGGAGACGGCGCGCTCGCACATCGCGTCGAACGCTCGCCGGCAGACGCCCATCCAGCGCATGCAGTGATGGATGCGGCCGGGGCCGAGGCGCTTCTGGGCCAGGACGAAGGCGCGCCCTCCTCGCCGAGCAGGTTCTCGGCGGGCACGCGCACGTCGCGGTAGTGGACCTCGGAGTGGGTGTGCAGCTTGCCCTCGCCGTGCGTGTCGTGCATGAGGCCGAGCGTGCGCATCTCGATGCCCGGTGTGTCCGTCGGGACGATCAGCATCGACATCGTCTTGTAGGGGTCCGCGCCCGGGGAGGTGTCGGTGCGGCACATGACGATGTGGAAGTCGGAGCGCTCGGCGTTGCCGACCAGGCACTTCGTCCCGTTGACGACCCACTCGTCGCCGTCCCGCACGGCGGTGGTCTTGAACTGCTTGGGGTCGGAGCCCGTGCCCTGCTCGGTCATCGAGAAGGCGCTGTAGACGCTGGCCGTCGAGGAGCGGCTGCATCCAGCGTTCCTTCTGCTCCGGCGTGCCCTCGATCGCGATCAGCTGCGCGTTGCCGGAGTCCGGGCGCCTGGTTGCCGAAGATCGGCCGGCGCGAGCTCGGAGGCGCCGAGGATCTCGTGCATCAGCCCGAGCTTGACCTGGCCGTAGCCCTGGCCGCCGAGCTCGGGGTCGAGGTGGCGGCCCACAGGCCCTGCTCCCTGACCTTCTCCTGCAGCGGCTTGGCGATCTCGCGGAACTGGCGCCAGTCGAAGTCGAGCACCTCGAGGGGGTAGATCTCCTCGCGCACGAACTCGCGCATCCAGTCGAGCTTCTCTTCGAAACTCCGGTTCGGTTGAGAAATCCCAGGCCATGGGACGCAATCTATGGAGAAGCGCACAGCGCGGCCAGACCGGTTGGCGGACCGCGTGGAGGAATCTCCAACATGATGTGCGGCGAGATGGCTGACGACGACGCGCTGAAGCGCTGGCTGACCGAGACGCTCGACGACCCCGGGCCGTTCGAGCTGACCCCGCTGAGCGGCGGGAACTCCAACGAGACGGTCGCGGTGACGAGCCCGCAGGGCCGCTGGATCCTGCGCCGGCCGCCGGCCGCGAGCCTCGCCCCGGGCGCGCACGCGATGGAGCGCGAGCACCGGATCATGCAGGCGCTGTCCGGCCGGCCGGTGCCGACCCCGCGGGCGCTCGGCGTGCTGGTGGCGGAGGGCGTCCCGCAGACGCCGGCGCTGCTGATGGAGCACATCGACGGCGTCGCGCTCACCGACACGCTGCCCGACGGCTACCCGGACCAGCCCGAGGCGGCGCGCCAGATCGGCGAGGCCGTGATCGACGCGCTGGCGGACCTGCACAGCGTCCCCTATCGCGAGGCCGGGCTCGAGGGCTTCGGCAAGCCGGAGGGCTTCCTCGAGCGCCAGGTCCCGCGCTGGCGCAAGCAGCTCGATCGCTACAAGACGCGCGACCTCCCGCGGTTGGACGAGCTGACCGCGTGGCTCGAGGGCAACCGGCCGCCGAGCTTCGAGCCGGGGATCATGCACGGCGACTTCCACCTGGACAACTGCCTGCTGACGCCGGAGCCGCCGATCCGCGTGGCCGCCATCGTCGACTGGGAGATGGCGACGATCGGCGACCCGCTGCTCGACCTCGGGCTGTTCCTCGCCTTCTGGGGCGAGCGCTCGGAGGAGCGCCCGGCGATGCCGCGGGTGCAGGGCGTCAGCCGCGTGCCCGGGTCGCCGCCGCCGCGCGGACCTGGCCGAGCGCTACGCGCAGCGCTCAGGCCGCTCGGTCGAGCACCTCGACTGGTACTGCGCGCTCGGCTTCTTCAAGCTGGCGATGATCGTCGAGGGCGCGTACGCGCAGTACCTCGACGGGCGGCTGAACACGCCCTACGCCAGGCGGCTGGAGCACGACGTGCCCGCGCTGCTGCGCGAGTCGGCGGCCTTCGCGAAGCTGGCGTAGTCCGCTAGACCGTCGCGGCGGGGGCGAGCGAGATGCGCGCGGCCAGCAGGCGCGCGCACCACTCCTTGCCCTCGCTCACGACGAGGTGCGTCCACGGCGCGTCGGGCGGGCGCATGTCCGCGCCGGCGAGCGTGTCCGGGATGCGCAGGGCGAGCGCGTCGCAGCCGGCCTCGAGGGCGGCGGTCACGGTCTTGTCGAGCAGGACGGACGAGGACGCGCCCTCCCACTCGACGTCGACGACGACCGGCGCGGCACCGCACTCGGCGGCCTCCTCCGGAGAACGCACGACGGTGTAGCCCTCGGGCACGTCGTTGACGATCGGGATCTTCAGGCGCTCGTCGCACCAGGTGAGCAGCCGGGCGAGGTTGGGGCCGGGCTGGGCGGGCACGAGCTTGACGGCGCCGAGGACGAGTATCCCGTCGTTGCCGTCGACGGCGACGACGTCGCCCTCACGCAACGTGCGCCCGTCCGGGGCCACGGCCTCGCGGGCGGCAGGGTCGATCAGCAGCCCCTCGACCCCGCAGACGGCCGGGCGGCCGATGCCGCGGGCGACGACCGCCGCGTGCGAGGTGCGCCCGCCGACGGCGGTGACGATGCCGGCGGAGGCGATCATGCCGCCGATGTCCTCGGGAGAGGTCTCGGGGCGCAGCAGGATCACGGACTCCGCGCCGTCGGCGACGAGGTCCTGCGCGCGCTCTGAGTCGAAGACGGCGACGCCGACCGCCGCGCCCGGCGAGGCGGGCGTGCCGCGGCCGAGGACGTCGAGGTCCTCGCGCGTCGCGAACACCGGCGCCTGCAGCTGCTCGATGGCCGAGATCGGGATGCGGTTCAACGCCTCGTCGACCTCGATGAAGCCCTCGTCGACCAGGTCCACGCCGATCCGCACGGCGGCGGGACCGCTGCGCTGTCCCGGCCGCGCCTGCAGGATCCACAGCCGCTCGGTCTCGACCGTGAACTCGACGTCGGTCATGTCGCGGTACTCGGCCTCGATCAGCGGCAGTGCCGCCTCGAGGTCGTCGAAGGCCTTGGGCAGCGCGTACCGCATGGCCGACAGCGGCTCGGTGTTGCGACCGCCGGCGACCACGTCCTCGCCCTGGGCGCACACGAGGAAGTCCCCATAGGTACCGGGCGAGCCGGTGGCGGGATCGCGCGTGAAGACGACGCCCGTGCCGGACTGCTGGTCGCGGTTGCCGAAGACCATCGCCTGCACGGTCACGGCGGTGCCGAGGTCGTCGGGGATACCGGCGTAGCGGCGGTAGCGCTTGGCTCGCTTGCTGTCCCACGAACGCCAGACCGCCTGGACCGCCTCGGTGAGCTGCTCCTCGGCGCTCTGCGGCATCGGCCGGCCGGAGACGCGCTCGAGCACCGCCTTCAGCTCCTCGACCGCGGCGGCATCGCCGCGGCGCTCCAGGGCGTGCACCGCGTCGCCGGGGATGTCGCGCACGATCCGCCCGTACATCGCCAGCAGCCGTGCGTAGAGGTTCGAGGCGAAGCTCGCCGAGGTCTGCGATCCCAGTCCGGCGACCGTCTCGTCGGTCAGCCCGAGGTTGAGGATCGTGTCCATCATCCCCGGCATCGAGCGGGGTGCGCCCGACCGGACGGAGATCAGGAGCGGATTGTCGGGATCGCCAAAGCGCCGGCCGAGCTCCGTCTCCAGATGCGACATCGCCTCGGCCACTTCGGCACGGATCTGCTCCAGCACCGCATCGCCGCCGTCGCGCCATGCGCGCCAGCCCGCCGTGGTGATGGTGAAGCCGGGCGGGATCGGCAGCCCGAGGGCGCGCATGCGGGCAAGGCTCGCGCCCTTGCCGCCGAGCAGGGACACATTGTCGGGAGTCTCGTCAAAGCGATGGACGTACTGCATCGGAGGCAATCTGTCGTGAACTCGCGCGCCGCGTACCCGGCGCTCGGAGATCCGTTGGTCGTTCCCACAAATCACGACCGCGGTCGCCCCAGGTGCGGCGCCCCGGCCCAATACGTTCGAACCATGAACGAGAACGCCGTACCGGTCGAGCGCCACGGCGCCGTCCTGCAGCTCACGATCAACCGCCCGCACGTCCGCAACGCGCTCGACCGCCGCGTCTCCGAGGAGATCGCCGCGGCGCTCGACGAGCTCGACAGCGACCCCGGACTGCGCGTCGCCGTGCTCACCGGCGCCGGCGGCAACTTCTCCTCGGGCATGGACCTCAAGGCGTTCGGTCGCGGTGAGATCCCGGTCGTCGAGGGCCGCGGGCTGGCGGGCTTCGCCCAGGCGCCGCCGCGCAAGCCGCTGATCGCCGCGGTCGAGGGCTACGCCCTGGCCGGCGGGTTCGAGGTCGCGCTCGCCTGTGACCTGATCGTCGCCTCGCGCGACGCCGTGTTCGGGCTGCCGGAGGTCAAGCGCAGCCTGCTCGCCGCGGGGGGCGGCCTGATACGTCTCGCGCGGCGCATTCCGTACAACGTGGCGATGGAGCTCGCCATCGTCGGCGACCCGATCGGCGCGATCCGCGCCGCCGAGCTCGGCATCGTCAATCGCCTGGCCGCGCCGGGCGAGGCGCTCGCCGGCGCGATCGCCCTGGCCGAGCAGATCGCCGCGAACGGCCCGCTCGGCGTCGCCGCCGCCAAGCAGGTGCTCGCGCTCTCGGCCGACGTGCCCGAGGCCGAGGCCTGGGAGCTCCAGCGGCCGATCAACGCGCAGATCGCGGAGTCCGAGGACGCCAAGGAGGGCGCGCTGGCGTTCGTCGAGAAGCGCGCGCCGGTCTGGACGGGCTCTTACGCCCGCAGGCGCCCCGCGCAGCGACTCCACGAGGTCGACGAGCTCCTCGTACGAGTCGACGAAGTGCTCCGGGTTCTCGGCCCGGCACGCCTCGGGGTGGAAGCCGAAGCCGACGCCGACGGCGCGCATGCCGGCGGCGTGGGCGGCGATGATGTCGTTCTCGCCGTCACCGACGTAGAGGCCGTTCTCATGGGCGACGCCGAGGCCGGCCGCGAGCGCGATGATCGGCTCGGGGGCCGGCTTGACGTCGCGGACGTCGTCGCCGGAGACGGTGAACGCGAAGTACTCGCCGATGCCGAGGCGCTCGAGGTCGACGTCGAGGCGCACGCGGGCCTTGGAGGTGGCGATGCCGAGACGAACGCCCATGGCGGTCAGCCGCTCGAGCGCTTCGATCAGGCCGGGGAAGCCGTCGGCGGCAGCGCCGTGGTTGGCGTAGGCGGCCGCAAAGGCGGCGCGGAACGCGGCGAGCTTGCCGGGGTCGTCGCCGACGATCCGCGGGAAGGCCTCGGCGCCGCGCAGCTTGAGGATCTCCTCCAGCTCGTCCTCGTCGGTCGGATGCGGTGCGCCGAGCACCTCGGTCGCGGCGTCGCGATAGGAGCTCACGATGGCGGACCGGGAGTTCACGAGGGTGCCGTCCATGTCGAACATGACCGCCTCGACGGGTGCCGTCTGATTCATGCCCTCAGGATGTCGGATCGCGTGCGGCTGGAGGGTTCGACAAAGCGGGATGCGTTGTCACGTTCTCCAAGGGCCCACGGGGACGACTATCAGTGCACGTGCCCGGACTCTGTCTCCCCCACCGCGCCTGCGACGCCTCCGAGGCCTATCGCCTGGCACTGCTCGCCGAGGAGCTCGGCTACGAGAGCGTGTGGGTGTCGGAGCTCGCGACCTACGACGCGTACGCCCTGGCGTGCGCGATCGCGGTCGACACGGAGCGCATCACGATCGGCACGGCGATCGTGCCGGTGTCCACGCGCACGCCGGCGCTGCACGCGATGAGCATGAGCACGCTCGCGCACCTCGCCCCGAGGCGATGCATCGTCGGCTTCGGCATCTCCACGCCGCCGATCATCGAGGGCTGGCACGGCCAGCCCGGCGTGGTCGAGCGCGCGCTCACGCACACGCGCCGGCTGTTCGACTTCCTCGACACCGCGCTCACGGGCTCCAGGACGGACACCGGCTTCCGCCTAGAAGCTCCGCCCGAGCAGCCGCCGCAGCGCTACATCGGCGCGCTCGGACCGAATATGCGCGTCTTCACGCGCGAGCGCGCCGACGGGCTGATCCTCAACTTCGCGCCACGCAGCGCGCTCGCGGCCGAGGCCGCCGGCGAGCCGGGCGCCGTGGTCCTGCCGATCCGGATCGCCACGGGCCACGATCTCGATGACGCCGAGCGGCGGTTCCGCCGCGAGTCCGCCTCCTACCTGCGCGTGCCCGCCTACGCGAAGGCGATCGCCGAGATGGGATGGCCGGACGTCGTGCCCCAGGGCGAGCTGCAGGCGATGGCCGATGCGCTGCCGCAGGAGTTCGTCGACGACATGGGCGTCCTCGGCGAGCCGCACGCGAAGCTCGCGCGGATGGAAGCCGAGGGCGTGAGGCCGCTCCTCGTCCCGATCGTCGCGCCCGGCGACCTCAGGGACTTCGAGCGCATCATGCGCGCCGCCGTCAACTGATCGCGCCGGCCTCCGTCAGCCGCGTGAGCTCCTCGCCCGAGAAGCCCCAGTCGGCCAGGCCCTCGGCGGTGTGCTCGCCGGGCGCCGGGGCGGGGCCGGCGATCTCGCTCGGCGTGCGCGCAAAGCGCGGCGCCGGGGCGGGCTGCATGACGCCGCCGTACTCGACGAACACGCCGCGTTCACGGTTCTGCTCGAACTCGCGCGCCTCGTCGAGATCGAGGACCGGCGCGAAGCAGATCTCCGCGCTCTCGAGCTGCGCGGCCCACTCGTCGCGCGTGCGGGTCTTGAAGATCGCCGCGAAGCGCTCCTTCATCGCCGGCCACGAGCTCTTGTCGTATTGCTCGGGCAGCTCGCTCGCGTCGAGCCCCAGCTCGCGCAGAAGGTTCGCGTAGAACTTCGCCTCCATCGCGCCGATCGAGACGTACTTGCCGTCGGATGTCTCGTAGACGTCGTAGAAGTGCGCGCCGCCGTCGAGCAGGTTGCCGCCGCGGCCGCCGTCCCACTGGCCCATGTCGCGCATGCCGTAGAACATCGTCGCCAGCAGCGCCGAGCCGTCGAGCATCGCCGCGTCGACGGTCTGCCCCTCGCCGGAGCGGCCGGCCTCGAGCAAGGCCGCGAGGACGCCGACGGCCAGCAGCATCCCGCCGCCGCCGAAGTCGCCGACCAGATTCAGCGGCGGCGCCGGCGGGCCACCCGCTCGCCCGATCGAGTGCAGCGCGCCCGTCAGGGCGATGTAGTTCAGGTCGTGGCCGGGGTAGCGGGCGTACGGCCCGCTCTGGCCCCAGCCGGTCATGCGTCCGTAGACCAGGCGCGGGTTGCGCGCGCGGCACTCGTCGGGACCGATGCCGAGCCGCTCGGCGACGCCGGGGCGGTAGCCCTCGATCAGCGCGTCGGCCTGCGCGGCCAGGCGCAGCACGACGTCGACACCGTCCGGGTGCTTGAGGTCGACGCCGACCGAGCGCCGCCCGCGGTTCAGCAGATAGTCCGGCGGCCACTCGTAGTCGTCGCGCGGCGTGACCGACGATGCCCGGTCGACACGCAGGACGTCGGCCCCCATGTCGGCCAGCATCATCGCGCAGAGCGGGCTCGGCCCGATGCCGCCGATCTCGACGACGCGGATGCCGTTCAGCGGTCCGGTCACGTCGTCTGTCGGCGGAAGAACACCGTCGACAAGGCCACGGCGATGATCAGCACGACCCCGTTGACGACGTCGGCCCACGTGAACGGCAGGCCGCCGACGATCAGGCCCTGGCTGACCCACACGAGGAACGTGCCGCCGATCAGCGCGCCCCACACCGTGAACTTGCCGGTGGAGAGCACGACCGTCGACAGGAACGCCGCCGCGAAGGCCGGCAGCAGGAACCCGACGGCCACGTCCGGGGACGCCGAGCCCTGGTTGGCGGCGAGCACGATCCCGGCCGTGGCCGCGAGCAGGCCGCCGAGGATGAAGGCCTTGATCGTCTCCTTGCCCGGGTCGACGCCCGCGAGACGCGCGGCATCCCGGTTCGAGCCGGTCGCGTGCAGGTAGCGCCCGAAGGTCATGTGCCCGAGCAGTACCCACATCACGACCGCGATCAGCAGCAGCACGCCGATCGTCCACGACGTGGCCGCGACCCAGTTGTCGACCCCGACGAGTACCAGCGCGACCGCGACCGCGAACGCGACGATGGCCGCGCAGATCGCTTCCCACTGGCGCCGCGGGCGCGAGTCGGGGCGACGGCGGCGCAGCGCCATGAACGCCCAGACGGCGACGAGGCCGAGCCCGATCCACAGGATCAGCGCGGGGAACTTGTGTCCGAAGGCGCCGAACGAGTCCGGGCCGGAGAACCAGCCAGGGAGCTCTCCCTTGGAGTCGACCGTCGGGGACATCTGCGTCCCCTTGCCGTACACGGAGGCGATGCCGGCGAACAACCCGCCGGTGCCGAGCGTGGCTATGAAGGTGTTGACCCGGAGGCGCACGACGAGCATTCCGTTGAGGAGCCCGCCGACGAGGCCGATGGCCAGGCACACGGCCAGCACGAGCAGGAACGGCCAGTCCTGGTTGATCTTGAGGCCGATCGAGAGGAACGTCGTCAGGGTGGCCATGCCACCGACCGACAGGTCGAACTGGCCGGCGATCAGCGTGACCATCACCGCCAGGCCGAGGATGAGCACCGGCGCGTTCTGGTGGATGTCGAGGAAGCGCGCGTCCGTGGAAGCGAACTTGTCGCCGAGCCAGACGGAATACGCGACGAACACTGCGAGGAACGCGAGGAAGGTGATCGAGCCCTGGAAGCTGCGCGAGCCCAGGAACGACCGCAGCGGGGAGCCACGCTCGGACTTCTTCTCGAGCGCTCCGCCGTCGGCGATCGGTTCGTCTGTGACGGCCGGGGCTTGCATTAGATGAACGCCTCCAGTTGATGCGCGTCGGTCTCCCCGACCGGGATGAAGTCGCCGAGTTGCCCTTCCTCGACGACGGCGATGCGGTCACAGACCGCGAACAGGTCCTCGGAGTCCGACGTCACGACGAGGACGGCGGCGCCGCTCGTCGCACAGCTGATGGATCAGGCGGTAGATCTCGCGCCGGGTGCCGACGTCGACGCCGCGGGTCGGCTCGCACAGCACGTAGACCTGCGGCTCGCGGAAGAGCACGCGGCCGAAGACGACCTTCTGCTTGTTGCCGCCCGAGAGCGTGCCGAAGTCGACGTCGGCTGTCCGCGGGGTGCACGTTGAGCTTCTCGACCATGTCCGAGCAGTCGCGCCGCTCGGCGCCACCGCGGAGCACGCGCAGCGGGTGGCGCCAGCCCTCGAGCGAGGACATGGTCAGGTTGTTTCCGACCGACATGTCCAGGAAGCCGCCCTGGGTCTCGCGGTGCGGTGGCACGAGCGACGATGCGCACATCGGCCGGCCGGACGACCGTGCCCGCACGCGGCTTCATGCTGCCGTGAGCCAGGTAGGCGACGTCGTGGAGGCCCGAGCCGGGCAGCCCGGTGAGGCCGACGACCTCGCCGGCGCGCAGCACGAGGTCGACCGGTCCGGCGCGCCCGCCGTAGGCACCCTCGAGGCGCAGCATCTCCTCGCCCGGCGCGCGATGGTCGGCGGTTGTCCTCGAGCGTCTGGGACTCGTGGACGACCAGCATCTTCACGAGCGCGTCGCGGTCGAGCTCGCTCGAGAGCGAGTCGGCCGCGAGGTTGCCGTCGAGGATGACGACGACGCGCTGGGCGACGTCGAGGATCTCCGAGAGCTTGTGGCTGACCATGATCACGGTCGCGCCCTCGGACACGGTCTGGGCGAGCGCGTCGATCAGGCGCCGCGCCTCGGCCGGGGGAAGCGTGGAGGTGGCCTCGTCGATGAAGAGGACGCGGGCGCCGCGATCGAGCAGGCGGGCGACGGCGACGAGCGCCTTCTCCGCCGGCGACAGGTCGGCGACGAGCGTGTCGCGGGTCGCGGTCGAGCTCGACACGCGCCAGCGCGATGCGCGGCGACGTCACGCTCGCGGCCGCGGTCGAGCAGCGGGCCGAAGCGGCGCATCGGCGCCTCGCCGAGGCGAAGGTTGTCGATGATCGACAGCGTCGTCGATCAGGCCGAGGTCCTGGTGGATGAACCCGACCTCGGGGAGGTCGGCGAGGCTGGTGACGGGCTTGCCGCCGTAGGTGATCTCCCCGGCGCTGCGGCCGTAGACGCCGCCGAGGATCTTGATGAGCGTCGACTTGCCGGCGCCGTTGGGGCCCATCAGCCCGACGAACTCGCCGGCGCGGGATCGTGAGGTCGATCCCGTGGAGGACCTCGTTGCGGCCGAAGGACTTGCGTAGGTCTTTGATGACGATGTCGTGCATGGCTGATGCGGATGCAGGGGCGACCGGCGGACCGGCCGCCCCTGCCTCGCCAGTGGTTCAGGACTTGCCCCAAAGCTTCTGGAACTTCGCCTTGAAGTCGAAGTCTGGGGGTGAGGAACCCGAACTTGCCGAACTCGTCGGCGTTCTCGGCGGTCACGAGCGCGCTCGGGAGACGGTCGGACTCCCAGGCCTCGCCGCCGGCCTTGAGCGGGCGACCTGGTCCATCGCACCCCACGAGGCGTACGGGAAGGGAACCGCGGTCGTCGCCGCGGCGCCGCCCGTGCCGGCCTTGATCAGCGTCAGGTAGTCGGGCGACGCGTCGTAGCCGGTCATCTTGAAGTCGTCGCGGCCCTGCTGCTCGGCGGCCTTCGCGAACGGGATGGCGGCCGGGTCATACGGAGCCATCACGAAGTCGAGCGACCCAGCGGGTTGAGACGACAGCGATGGCGGTGAACGTCGGTGCGCCGGCCTTGGCGAGGTCGGTGGTCGGGAAGTCCATCTCCTCGACCTCGCAGTCCGGGCAGTACTCCTCGATCTTGGCGATCGCGTTGGTGCGACGCTCGGCGACGATCGGGAAGGACTTGTCGTCGAACCGAGCGATCTTGGCTCGCCGGCTCTGCCTGGGACGCGACCCAGGTGCCGATGGCCTCGCCCTCGGCGACGCCGCCGGTGCTGACGTCGTGGACTGTCCTCGAACGTCCGGGTTCACGCACATGACGCACGCGATCGGGATGTCTTCGCGGCCGTGGCGGCGTCGACGGCCGCCTTGATCGAGTTGGCGTCGATCGAGACCAGGATGATCCCGTCGTAGCTTCTGCTGGATCGCCTGCTGGACGAAGCCCGCCTGCTTGGCCGGCGTGAACTCGCCGTCGAAGATCGGCGACGGGCTCCCAGCCCATCGCCGTGGCCGCGGCCTGCGCGTCCTTGGAGCCCTGCAGGCAGTTGATGCCCGCGTTGCCGCAGGAGATGACCGCGACCTTGCCGGTGCCCGGATCGAACGCCTCCGTCGGCTTCTGCCACTCGAGCGACGACGTGTCCTGGAACTTCGCGGCAGCCTCGACGGCCGCATCCTTGCCTGAAGCGCCGTCGGTCGTGGTCGCGGCCTTGTCCGAGCTTCCGGCATCGGACGACGCGTCGTCGTCACCACATCCGACCGCTCCGAACGCGATGAGGGCCAGCGAGGCCACCCACGCCACGTAGCCCCTGTTCCTGACACTCATGTGAACCTCTCCTCCTCGATGTGCCCGGGACCACATACCTGGTGCCGGGCCTTGTCGAGGACGACCGTACGTCCGCGCGTCCGTGCCCTGTCATCGATCAGTCGCGGCCGTTGTCGAGATTTCCAAGGGGTCGATAGCGACGCTCTGGCGCGCTGCGACGCTCACGCGCCCGTATGCGCGCTCGGGTCCGGTCCGCCACAGCTCCACGGTGAGCGCCTCGCCGGGGTACACGACGCCCGTGAAACGAGCGTTGAGCGCGGTGATGTTGGATGGTTCTCCATCGGCCACGACGGGCAGGGCCATGCGAGCGGCGAACCCGTAGGTGCACAGGCCGTGCAGGATCGGGCGCTCGAACCCGGCGCGGAGCGCGAACTCGGGGTCGATGTGCAGCGGGTTCGTGTCGCCGTTGAGGCGGTAGAGCCGGGCTTGGTGCGGGAGCGTCGCCTCGACGACGACGGCGTCGGGCGGGCCGTCGAGCGCGGGCGCCGCGAGACCGGCGCCGCGCTCCCCGCCGAATCCTCCTCCACCGCGGACGAAGCTCGCGTAGACGGCGGTGGCGACCGGCTCGCCGTCGACGCTGACCTCCGCGGTCGTGTCGATGATCGCGCCGGAGCCCTTGTCCCACAGCTTCGAGACGTGCGCGCGGATGTCGAGCTCACCGGCCGGCGGGACGGGGCGGTGCAGCTGCAGGCGCTGCTCGCCGTGCAGGACCTTCGCGAGGTCGATGCCGAGCTCGTCCTCCATCAGCATCAGCGCGGCGAACGGCGGGACGACGGGAAAGGTCGGGAGCGCTTTCAGTCCGCGCTCGTAGACGAACGGCAGCTCGGTGGCGCCGACGCTGAGCGCGTACAGGATGCAGTCACGCTCGTCGTAGCGCTTGCGGATGCGCGGGAACTCGAAGCCCTCGATCGCCGGATCGAGGCTCACAGCCGGAAGTTGGGCTCGCGCTTCTCGGCGAACGCGGCGAGACCCTCACGGGCCTCGTCGGAGCGAAAGACGTCCTCGCCGAGCTGGGACTCGAGCTCGTAGGCCTCGGCGAGCGGCATGTCGGCCTGGCGCCAGACGGCCTCCTTGATGCGCTGCACGGCGAGCGAGCCGTTGCCGGCGACCGTGCGCGCGAGTGTCATCGCTTCGGCCTCGAGCTGCTCGCGCTCGACGATCTGGTTGATGAGCCCGATCGACAGCGCCTCCGCCGCGGCCAGCAGGCGGCCGGTGAGCAGGATGTCCATCGCGTGCACGTAGGCGATCTGCCGCGGCAGCCGGGTCGTGCCGCCGCCGCCCGGATAGACGCCCCAGCGGCATTCGGGCTGGCCGAAGCGCGCCGCGGGGACGCTGAGCCGTAGGTCGGTGCAGGTCAGCAGCTCCATGCCGCCGCCGAGGCAGTCGCCGTTGACAGCAGCGATGACCGGCTTGAAGACCGGGCCCAGCGAGCCCTTCATGTATGCCTCCTGGTTGTCACGCGGGTTCATCTCCCCGGACTGCAGGCGTGGGATGAACGTCTTCAGGTTCGACCCGACCGAGAACGCGCGCTCGCCCGCGCCCGTGACCACCGCCACCTTGAGCGAGTCGTCGTCGCGCAGGCGCTCCCAGGCCTTTGCGAGCGCGGCCATCGACTCGGGGTCGAACGCGTTCAGCGCGCCCGGCTCGTCGAGCGTGAGCCACAGGATCACGCCGTCGCGGACCTCCTCGCGGATCATCCGACCATCCGCCGCTGCTCGAGCGAGTAGCCGCCGTCGACGACCATGACGTCGCCGGTGAGGTAGGACGAGGCGTCCGAGACGAGGAAGCTGCAGGCGGCGAGGATGTCCTCGGCGCTCGCGAAGCGCCCGAGCGGCACGCGCGCGCGCATCTCCTCGGCCGCTTCCGGCGTCGCCCACAGCTTCGCCCCCGCCCCCTCGGTGTCCACCGGGCCGGGAGCGATCGCGTTGACGCGGATGCCGTGTGGCGCCCACTCGACGGCCAGCGAGCGCGTCAGGTTGACCACGCCGGCCTTGGCCGCCGCCGAGTGCGCGTTGCCGGGCCCGCCGGTCCACGCGTAGGTGGCGACGATGTTGACGATCTCCCCCGCGGTGTCCTCGCGCGCAAGCGCGCGCCGGGCGAGCTCGCGCGAGCAGAAGAACGTGCCGTCGAGGACGATGCCGACGACCGCTCGCCAGCCGTTGGGCGAGATGTCCTGCGCGGGCGCGACGAAGTTGCCGGCGGCGTTGTTGACGAGGATCCGCACCGGACCGAGCGTGCCCTCGATCGCGTCGAACGCGGCCGCCACCGCAGCGGGGTCGCGGACGTCGGCCTGCGCGGCGGCGGCGCGCTCAGGGCCGAGCAGCGCCACCACCTCCTCGAGCGGCTCGCTCCGCCGGCCGATCACCCCGACGCGCGCGCCCTCGGCCGCCAGGCCGAGCGCGAACGCCCGTCCGAGCCCCGAACCGCCGCCGGTGACGAGGGCGACGCGCCCGTCGAGAGCGCCGCTCATGAGCCCACGAAGGACGGGGGACGCTTCTCCGTGAAGGCGGTGACGCCCTCGTCGAAGTCGGCGCTGCCGGTGAGCTCCTCCTGCAGCGTGGTCTCGAGCTCCATCTGCCGCTCGAGATCCCGATAGAGGGCGGCGTGCAGGGTGCGCTTGGTGGCCGCGTAGGCGCGCGTCGGCCCGCCGGCCAGCTCGCGGGTGAGCTTCTCGGCTGCCTGCCAGTGCTCTGCGTCCGGAACCACCTGGTCGATCAGGCCCCAGTCGCAGGCGTCGGTGGCGGACAGGCGCTCGGCCAGGAGCGCCAGCCGGGACGCACGGGCGTGACCCAGGCGGGCGGCCAGGAACAGCGACGCGCCGCCGTCGGGCGTCAGCCCGATGCGGGTGAACGCGACGAGGAAGAACGCGGACTCGGCGGCGACGACCAGGTCGCACGACAGCGCCAGCGACACGCCGATCCCCGCCGCCGGCCCGTTGACGGCCGCCACGACCGGCTTGGGCATATGGCGGATCCGCAGCACGATCGGGTTGCTCAGCTCACGCAGCGACCGGCCGACGTCCAGGCGACCGCGCTCGACATCGGCCGACAGCTTGTGGACGTCGGCACCGGCCGAGAATGCCCGGCCGGCGCCGGTGATCACCAGCGCGCGCAGACTTGCGTCGTCCTCGACCACGGTCAGTGCGGCCGTCAGGTCCTGCGGCAGCCGGTCGTCCCACGCGTTGAGGACCTCCGGGCGGTTCAGCTCGATGCACGCCGCCGGTCCCGACCGCGACAGCGTCACCGTCTCGTACTCGCGAAGCGGTTCCCAATCACGAGGCATTCAGGCCCTTCTGTTCGGAGGTCAAACCGCCGCCGTCGCGCGAAGGTCGTCGTAAGCAGCCTGCAGGTCGTCGATCACGTCCCACACGTCGGGGACTGTTGAACGGCGTCCCGGGTGGCGCCCTGAAGATCAGCGGCACGGTGTCGACCAGCGTGCGGGCCAGCGTCCCCAGCTGCTTCGCCTGCCGCTTGGCGACCTCCGGCTTGATCAGATGCGTCAGCTCGCGTCCGGCGCGCACCGCGGACGAGACGTGGTGCCCGGTGGCGTGCGCCGCCTGGGCGATCGAGTTCGGCGCCGGCTTGGCCTCCCACACCACGAGCGGCGCCTCGGGCTCGACCTCGTGCAGGACCTCGATCAGCTCGATGCTCGAGACCCCGTCGACCATCGCGTGGTGGAGCTTCAAGAACAGGACCGTGTGCCCGTCCGCGTGGCCATGGATCACCGTCACGTGCCACAGGGGGCGATCGCGGTCCAGGAGCCGGCTCTGGAGCTCGCCGCCGACCTCCGAGAGGACGCGATCGTCGCCAGGGGCGGGCAGCGTCAGCTCGTCGACGTGGTTCTCCAGATCGAAGTCCGGATCGTCCTCCCACGTGGGATGCGCCAGGCGCAGCGGCGGGACGACGACGCGCTGGCGGTAGCGCGGCAGGAGGTGGATGCGCGCGGCGAGCATCCGCAGGACGTCGTCGCGGCCGAACCTGCCCTCGTAGACGAGGCATTCGCCGAGATGCATGGGCTGCGACTCGTCCTCCCAGTAGAGAAAGATCGAGTCGGCGGCCGAGAGCCGTCGTTTCAGGGCGGTCACGGCGTCGAAGCTAGACGAGCCGAGGCCCTTTCATGTCCACCTCTCCGTGACGCGGTTGTCGAGACGTACAACGCCTCGTAGGGCGGGCGCGTACCCGGCGCGACGCCGCTTTGCGATGTGTCCCGCTCGCTGCGACGATCCAGCGCCTCGCTCGTGCATCCGGCAGCCCTCACCGCCCGATTCGCTCCCGCGGGTCTCGCCATCGCCGGTGTCGGGCTGGCCGTGGCGATCGCGGTGGGCGTTGTGGCGGTGCCGGACATGGCCGGCTCGATCTCGGGCGCGACGGAGTCGCTGGGCGGGTGGATCTACCTCGCGGTCGTCGCGCTCGTGTTCTTCGAGACGACGGCGCTGGTGGGGTTCGTGATCCATGGCGAGCTGGCGCTGCTGGTCGCCGGGGTCGCGGCCGAGCGCGGTGACGCGTCGCTGCCCGTGATCATCGGCCTGGCGTGGGGAGCCGCGGTCGCGGGGGATGTCGTGAGCCTGCTCCTCGGCCGGCGGCTCGGCCGTGGGTTCCTCGAGCGGCACGGCCCCCGGGTTCGTCTCGGGCCGCCGCAACTGACCCGGATCGACGGGTTCTTCGCCCGTCACGGGCGCAAGGCGGTGCTGCTCGGCCGGTTCACGGGATTCCTGCGCGCGACGGTGCCGTTCGTCGCCGGAAGCTCGGGGATGCCGCTGCGGCGCCTGCTGCCCGCCAGCGCGCTCAGCGCGTTTCTGTGGACGGGCACGTTCATCGTGGTCGGCTACGTGTTCTCCGAGTCGTTCACGAGCGCCGGCGAGACCGTCACGAGATGGGCGCTCGTGCTCATCCTGGTGGCGGGAGCCGGGTTCGTGGTCCGCTCCCGTCTGGCGGGCGGGCGGTCAGCGCGCGGCGAGCGCTGAGATGCCCGCCTCGGCGAACGCGACGGCGGCGTCGAGCAGGGTGGCCGTCTCGGCCTCGGTGAGGGCACGCTTGTGCTGCTCCATGCGCGACGCGGCGGTCTCCTCGGCGATGCGCACGGCCGCGACCAGGGACGCGGCCGCCAGTTGGGCGGAGAGCTCCTCGCGGTGTCCGAGCTCGGCGGCCAACGCGTCGGCGATCACGCGCTCGACGTCGCCGTAGAGCTGGAGCCGGCGCGCGCCGACGACCGGGACCTCGCGGGCGAGCCTGAGCTGGAGGACGAGCTCCGGCTCGATCCAGCCCGCGTGCTGGCCGAGCCAGGCGCGCACGGTGGCGATCGTCCCGCCGGCGGCGTTCTCGCGCAGCGCGGGCGCGAGGGCATCGACGGCGGACGTCGCGTCCCCGAAGACGATGTCCTCCTTGCTCGCGTAGTACGTGAAGACCGTCGCGCGGGAGACGTCGGCGGCGTCGGCGATCTGATCCATGGTCGTGCCGGCGAACCCGTGCTCGTCGAACAGCCGCATGGCGGCGTCGCGGATCGCGATCCGGGTTGCGCGCTTCTTCCGTTCTCGGAGGCCGGCCATACGTCTCCGGTGATTCTAACATCGAATCTGAAAACAGACTTGATTGATTTCTAGACTGAGTCTGTGTATCTTGCCCGCCATGACCTCCCTCCTCTCCCGCATCGCGCTCCTCGTGGGGCGCCGGCCACGAGCCACCACCCTCGCCGTCGTCGTCGCCCTGGTGGCGATCATCGGCGGCGCCATCGCCGCCGGCAGCAGCTTCAAGGACGACTTCAC
Organism: uncultured Solirubrobacteraceae bacterium; assembly: GCA_963806395.1. Taxonomy (GTDB): domain Bacteria; phylum Actinomycetota; class Thermoleophilia; order Solirubrobacterales; family Solirubrobacteraceae; genus DASSUW01. The sequence goes on from CAWDYI010000009.1 coordinate 204,959, forward strand.
CGTCCCCGGCATCGAGTCCCAGAAGGCCCAGGACCTGCTCGAGCAGCGCTTCCCCGCGCAGTCCGGCACGCAGGCCACGATCGTCCTCACCGGCGCGCTCGACCGGGCCGACATCAGCAGCGCGCTCGCGAAGATCGAGGCGCAGCCCCATGTCAGCTCCGTGGACGACCCGCGCGTCTCCGAGGACGGCCGGACGGCGTTCGCCACCGTCAACTACGACCAGACGGCCCAGGACCTCGACGCGGCCGCGCACGAGCGCCTGGAAGACGCCACTGCGCCGCTCGAGCGAGCCGGCGTCGACGTCGCCATGTCGGGCGAAGTCGTCGACGGCGCGGCCACCGGCGGCTTCCCGATCGGCGAGCTGATCGGACTCGCCGTCGCCGTCCTGCTGCTGATCGCCGTTCTGCGCAACCTGCGCGCCGCTCGCAACGCGCTCGCCGCCGCCTTCGCCGGCATCGGCCTGGGCTTCGGCGCCCTCATGTGGGCCGCGACCCTCACCGACGTCCCCGGCCTTGCTCCCACCCTCGCCGGCATGCTCGGCCTGGGCGCCGGCATCGACTACGCGCTGCTGCTCGCCGCTCGCCAGCAGGAGGAGCTGCGCGCGGGCCACGAGCCGCTCGAGGCGGCCCGCCGCGCCAACGTCACCGCCGGGCATTCCGCCCTCACCGCCGCCGGCATCGTCCTCGTGTCGATCTCCGGCCTGCTCGTCACCGGCATCCCGTTCGTCGGGCGCGCCGGCGTGGCCGCGGGCCTGGTCGTGCTCGCCTGCGCCGTCATGTGCGTGGTGCTGCTGCCCGCCCGGTTCGCCAGGGGCGGACGCAAGCTGCTGCCGCGGCGCGAGCGCAACGCTCCCGCCTCCGCCCCGGTCGCGGTCGCTCAGACCGGTCGCGCGCCGTGGGCGACCAGGCGCCCGGGCATGGCACTGGTGGCCGCCGGCGCCGTCACGCTGGCACTGGCCGCACCGGCCGCCGGCCTCGAGCTCGGCCAGCCCGACGACCGCAACCTGACCCCCGACACGACCCAGCGCCAGGCCTACGACCGCCTCGCCGACGGCTTCGGCGCGGGCGTCAATGGGCCCCTCGTCGTGGCCGTCTCGCTCCCCCGCGACGGCTCCGATCAGACGCTCGACCGCCTCTCGGACGAACTGGGCAGCGACCGCGAGGTCGCCGACGTGAGCGCTCCGATCGTCAACAAGGCGGGCGACACGGCGGTCATCACCGTCACGCCGCGGCACGGACCGCAGGACGACGCGACGCGCGCGCTGGTCGACCGCCTGCGCGCCGACGCCATCCCCACCGCCTTGCGGGGCAGCGACGCGACCGCCTACGTCGGCGGCCGCACGGCCCGCTACGGCGACGAGGCCGAGAAGATCGCCTCACGCATCCCGCTGTTCGCCGCCGCGGTGGTCGGGCTCTCGCTGCTGCTCCTGCTCGCCGCCTTCCGGTCGTGGCGCATCTCGCTGCTCTCGGCCGCGTTCAACCTGGCCTCGATCGCCGCCGCCTACGGCGTCGTCGCGCTCGCGTTCCAGACCTCGACCGGCGCCGGCCTGCTCGGCGTCGAGCAGCAGCCCGTCGTCCCCTACGTGCCGCTGTTCATGTTCGCGATCCTGTTCGGTCTCTCGACCGACTACAACGTGTTCCTGCTCTCGCGCGTGCGCGAGGAATGGAGCCGGCACGCCGACCATCGCCAAGCGATCGCCGCCGCCACCGCCGGCACCCGCAAGATCATCACGGCCGCCGGCGGCATCATGATCGCCGTCTTCCTCGGCTTCGCGACCGACGCCGACCCCGTGATCAAGATGACCGGCATCGGGCTCGCCACGGCCGTGCTCGTCGACGTCACGCTCGTCCGGCTGTTCATGGCACCCGCCGCGCTCACGCTGCTCGGCGACCGCCTGTGGCCGAGCCGGCCGCGCCGTCGCACGACCCGACAGGCGGCCCGCGCCCAGGAGAGCGTCTCCTGACGGGCCGCGAAGGCAATCGCACACCCATCGTCGAGGGCGCTCAGGCGCCCTCGACGATGAAGTCGGCTGCTCGCCACGCGAGCGCCGAGACCGGCCCGGCGAGGTTGCCGGAGACCATGATCGGCAGCACCGAGGCGTCGACGACGCGCAGGTTCGTCACCCCGCGCACCCGCAGTCGCGGGTCGACCACGTCGTCGTCATCCGGCCCCATCGCGCAGGTGCCGATGGCGTGGTAGCCGGGAGTGCCCATCGTCAACCCGGCGTCGATGATCTCCTGGTCGGCGCGCACTGCGTGTCCGGGGACCGTCTCGTGCTCGATCCGCTTCGCGAGCGGATCGGTGGCGAACAAGCGGCGCATGGCACGGACGAGGTCCACCGCCGTGGTGCGGTCGTGGTCGGTGGCGAAGTAGTTGGCGTCGATGCCCGGAGGTGCGTCGGGATGCGCCGACGTGAGATCGATACTGCCCTCGCTGTCCGGCCGCAGGATGAAGCCGATGCACAGCATGCCCGGCTCGCGCTCGATCTGGAGCGGCGCACCAGGTTCGAGCGGCAGGATCGAGTACGGCGCGATCTGGATCTGGGCATCGGGGCGGTCGAGCTGCGGGCGCGTCTTGAGGAACGCGACGATGTCGGTCGGGGGCGCCGCCAGCGGGCCTTGCCGGGTCGTCCGGTACTGCAAGGCGGCCGCTTCCTGCCCGGCCTCGGTGCTCAGCAGCTTGTTGTACCCGAGGTCCTCCGCAAGCCGGAACTGCAGCATGAACGCGCGGTGCTCGCGCATCCGGGCGCCGACGTTCGGGCTCTCGACCACGACGTCGACGCCGGCGGACCGCAGCGTCTCCGCGGGACCGATGCCGGACAGTTGGAGGATCTTGGGCGTGGCGATGGCGCCTGTGGCGAGGATCACCTCGCGCGTGGCGAGGAACTGGGCGTCGCGCCCTCGCACGCCGACCGCGCGGCCGTCCTCGAACGCCACCCGGTCGACGACAGTGTTCAGCGCGACGGACAGGTTGGGACGGTCCATGACCGGGTGCAGGAACGCGTCGGCCGCGCTGACCCGTCTGCCGTCGCGGATCGTCGCCATCGTGTAGCCGACGCGTTCCTCGTCGCTCTCATTGACATCCCGCATCCGCCGCCAACCGAGCTCGGTGCCCGCCGCGATCACGTCCTCAAGCAGCGGGTCGGTCCCGTCGACATGCGCGACGTGCAGCGGGCCGCCGGCGCCGCGGACGGCGGAGCCACCGAGCGCGTTGTCTTCGATCTGCTTGAAGACCGGCAGCATGTCGTCCCAGCCCCACCCCGGGTTGCCCAACCGCTCGAGCGCGTCGTAGTCCGCGCGATTGCCGCGGGTGTACACCATTCCGTTGACCGCACTCGACCCGCCGAGCGTCTTGCCCCGCACCCAGTACTCGACCTGCTGAGACGGCCCGAACGGCCGCGTCGGGTAGTGCCACGCCGTCGCCGGGTCGGCCAGCAACTGGCCGAACCCTCCCGGCATGGCGATCAGCGGGTTGCTGTCCCAGTCGCCCGCCTCGACCAGCAGCACGTTGACTCCAGGGTCGGCGGAGAGCCGGTTGGCGAGCACACAGCCCGCCGGTCCAGCTCCGGCGATGACGTAGTCGAACTGAGTCACGGAACCTCCTACTCGGAGGCTTGCGTGACCGGACGCCGTCCGCAATCCCAGGTTCCTGGGGTGATGTGCCGCCGGCGCTACGTCTGGGCGACGACCAGAACGACCGTGGTCAGCGCCAGCGCGACGCCGCCGGCGGTGAAGAGCGCCACGAGCGTGAAGCTCAGCGGCGACCGCGCACCGCGCGCGAGCGCCCGCTCGAGATTCTTCTGCCGGACCGCGCCCATCACCAGCAGGCCGATGGCCAGCGTCGCGTAGCCCATCCCCAGGACGGCGTAGGGCCATGACGCGACGCCGAGCAGCTCAGGCGCCAGACGTCCGACGCCGAGAGCGCCCGCCGTCGCCGCCAATGCCGTGCGCCACCAGGCGAGCCACGTGCGCTCGGCCGCCATCGAAGTGCGCTGCGCGACATCGGCGTCCAGGGGTGGCGGGTCGGTGGTCGGGGGTTCAGCCAAGGCGGTCGGCGCTCACGAGTCGACGCCGAGGTCGTCCTTGCAGTCGGCGGTGATGCGCGAGAGCTCCTCGCGGACGGCGTCCGCCTCGTCGGCCGCGTCCTCGCTCTCGAGCAGCCCGCCGAAGGCCGAGATGAAGGACTTGGCGCAGGCCGCCGCGACCGCGGCCTTGGACTCGGCCGCCTCGGCCTCCGCCCTCGCCTGCTCGGCCTCCGCGTTGGCCTTCGCCGTCTCGTCGGTCGCGGCGGCGGCATCCTCCTTCGCCGCTGCCGCGTCCTTCTCGGCCTGCGCCATCGCCTGCTCGGCGTCCGCGAGCGCCTGCTCGTTGGCGGCGAGATCGTCGCGCGCCGCATCGAGCTGCGACGAGAACTCGTCGTACAGGACCTTGCCCGCCGCGAGCACGACGCCGGGGTGGGAGTCATCCTCGGCCGACCCGAGCTCCTCGATCTCCTGCTTCGCGCCCGCGAGCTCCTGCTGGGTGCTGTCGAGCTCCTGCTGCGCGCTGTCGAGCTCCTGCTGGGCGCTATCGAGCTTCTGCTGCGTGCTGTCGAGGTCCGACTGGATCGTGAGTGCCCAGATCAGCAACCCGGCGGCGACGACCGCCAGTCCGGCGCTCAGCCAGATCCACGGCCGCCGAGGCTTGCCCGGCTCCGTCGTCGTCTCGCTGTCATCAGGCGGCTCTGGTACCGACACGAGCGTCATGCTCGCCGGAGGGCGCCGCCGCGACAATCGTGCATGCGCGAGTGTCGGCCGGGTGTCAGCACTTGCCCGAGACCCAAGACCAGAACGGAGACGCTGTGTCCGCAACCGTCCTCTACATGTCCATGTCGCTCGACGGATTCATCGCCGGGCCCAACGAGGGACTGGGCAACGGGCTCGGCGACGGCGGGCACCGCCTGCACGAGTGGGCCCTTGCAGGGTCCGGCACCGGCCGCGAGGCGATGGGGCTGCGCCGGTCCGGCGTCAACGGCCAGGTCGTCGACGAGTTCATGTCGACCGGGGCGGTCGTCGCCGGCCGCGGCACGTTCGAACCGGCGGGCGGATGGGAAGGCGACCACCACGACGGCGTGCCGATCTTCATCCTGAGCCGCCGCGCGCCCGACAGCGAAACGCAGTGGCCGCTGGTCACCTATGTGAACGACGTCAGGACCGCGATGTCGGCGGCCAAGCAGGCTGCGGGCGACAAGAACGTGCTGGTACACGGTGCCGGAACCGCACAGCTCGCGCTCGCCGCGGGCGTACTCGACGAGCTCGAGATCCATGTTGTCCCGGTGCTCCTCGGCCAGGGCCGCCGTCTCTTCGACAACCTCGCTCCCGAGCACATCGAGCTCGAGCGCACCCGGGTCCTCGAGGGCGAGGGTGTCACCCATCTGCACTACCGCGTCCAGCGCTGAACGCACCGGCGTCGGCCCGCCCCGCACGGCGCGGGGCGGGCCGAGGACGGCTCGACCTACGGGCTCGTGGTCGACAGCGTGAACGTGAGCGTCTTGCTGTAGGTGCCCGTGCGCAGGGCGTCGTTCGCCCCGATCGACTGCTTGAACTCCAGCGACACCGCGTCGTTGGAGATCGGGCCGTCGTAGCTGAGCAGGTTGAGCGGGCTCGCCGACGAGCCGACGTTGTTGTAGGCCGTGCCCGTGTTGGCCGCGTTGCGTGCCCTCGCCTGCAGCGGCCGCGGAAGCGCGAACGTCCCGTTCACCAGACTCCCGGTCGCGACGCTGCTCGCGTCGGCGACGCTCAGCACCGCGTCACCGGCCGACGAGATCACGTTCGCCGTCGTGTTCGCGAAGTAATCCCGCGCGACGCCCGGCGTGAACGCTCCGAACGATGCCGGTGCGCCGACCGCCAGCGACAGCGTGGGCGGCACGGTGCCGTTCACGTCGCCCGGGACATCGACGCGCGGGATGAACGTCTGCGACCGGACCGCGGACATGTTGCCCTTGAAGTCGTGCGCGATCCACTTCAGGACCGTGCCGACTGGGAGCTCGAGCGCCAGCGGCAGCGCCCGCGGCCGTGGCGGCTTGTACTCCGTCGAGGCCGTGGTGGGCGTTGAGCCGTCGGTCGTGTAGTAGATCGAGGCCGCCTCGTCGCTCTTGAAGCGCACCTCGTAGCCGGCGCTGCTCGCGTCGGCGTGCAGGGTCGACTCCGTCTCGACGACGGGCGCAGTCGTGTCGCCGGAGTAGTCGAGCGCCTCCTCGAGCAGACCGTAGTTGCCGGACGCGAACTCCATCGCCTCGTGGAAGCCCTCGTTCAGCAGGCAGGGGTTCGTCGTGTTCGTGCCGAACGGCGGCTGCTGACCCGGGAAGCAGATCTCCGGCCCGGACCCGGTGTCGTTGTAGTGATCCGCCCCGATCTCGAAGTCATAGCCGATGATGCCGTTGCTGTAGTACGCCTCGTCGGCGCTGTTGCCGGCGGCGGAGTAGAGGACGTCGATCACGGGACCGGTCTGCTGCGGCAGGATCGCCGTGCCGCGGTGCGACTTGATCCGGTCGAGCACCTCCTTGCCCGTCTGGTCGAAGTAGTTCAGCGTCCCGTACGGCGGATACGGCAGCGGGACGCGGCCGGCCTCGATGTAGGCGCCGGGCGGCCACATGAAGTAGCCGCCGGACGAGTGGATGTTGTTGATGAACTTGATGTTCCGGAACGTGGTCTGCACCCACGACTCATTGCGGGTCTCGGGCTCGGAGAACTCGAAGATGCCGGCGAAGTTGCCGTTCGTGCAGTCCGTGGACGTCGCGCCGAAGTAGCCGTCGAAGACCGACCCCTGGGAGAAGTTGCGGTTCAGGTCGACGCCCCAGCCGTTGCGGGCCGCCGGGTCCGTCTCCTTGCTCGGGAACTTGGTGGTGTCCTCGCAGTGGTTCGAGAGGTTCGTGCGGCGGTTGGAGTCATACAGCGAGTGCGCGGCGCCGTCGCCGTTGATCTGCGGGACGATGAAGATGTCGAGCCCGTCGACGAGCGCGGTCGTCTCGGGGTCGGTCCCGTAGTTGCGCAGGAGCCGCTCCGCGGTCTCGAGGCAGACCCCCGAGGTCGCGAGCTCGTTGCCGTGCTCCTGGCAGTAGAGGAAGACGCCGACCTTGGTGCCGTCGCGCGTCTTGCCGATCCGCAGCATGTTCTGGGTCTGCGGCCCGCGCGGGAACGACGCGGGCGCGCGCAGCAGGTCGCTCAGCGGCGAGACCGGGCCGGCCACGACCGGCAGGTTGCCCGTCGACGTGCGCCACAGCGACGCGGTCACGACGTCGGCGATCTGCGCGTTGGCGTTGAGCGCGTCGACGACCTGCGCCGCGGTGCTGGTGATCGCCCCTGCCGCATCGGTCGCCAGGCTGACGCTGATCGCGTTCCCCGTGAGGCTGGTGGTCAGCGGTGCGTTGGCGGCGCCGGGGTCGACCAGGCGCGCCGACAGGTTGTTGCCGCCGAGATGGCCGTAGGCCTTCGAGGTCAGCACGACCGTGCGCGGCTGGTTCGCCGCGTTCGGAGCGGTGCCGGCGACCGGGAGGTTGTCGGCGTCGAACGTGACGTACGGCGCCGTCGCGTTGTAGCCGAGCATCGTCTGGGCCTTGCGCTGGTAGCCGAGCGTCTTCTCGGGCAACTCGTAGGCCTGGGCGATGTTCGGGAACTCCGCCGCGAGGTCGCGCATCTTCTTGTAGGCCTCTTGCGAGTCGTTGTAGTGCGTCACGAAGCCGGACAGGAAGCCGGGGCCCGGCGGGGGCGGGTCCTGGGCGATCCACTCGCGGACGTCGAGCGTGTCGACGTCGCCGTTGGGGGCCGCGACCTTGATCTTCGCAGGGAGGACGGCGCCGTCGCCCTTGTCACCGACCCGGAAGACGAAGAAGTGGTACTGGTAGTAGTCGGGGTTCAGGCGGTCGTCGTAGTAGACGCCGAGGTTGCCGCCGCCGAGGCGGTTGCCGGCGGCGTCGTAGTACTCGGCGACGACCACCGGGCACTGCGGGCTGGCGCCGCCCCGGCAGTTGGCCAAGCCGTCGACGTGGCTCGCCTCGATCGACAGGAAGCGCCCGACGTTGTTCTCGTAGTAGTCGGCACGCTGCGCCGACACCGCGCCCGGTGCGGCGCTCCTGCCCTGCCTGCCCGCGGCGTTCACACGCAGCGCGCGCTCGGCGGCCTGCTTGGCCTCGATCGTCGCATTGCGCTCGGCGCGGATGCGATCGATCGCGTCCTTGTCGGCGATCGTCGCCACCGGCTGGAAGCCGCGCGCCCTGGCGGCCGTGAGCTGGTCGTCGGTGACCCAGGCGCTCACGAGCGTGCCGCCGTCGGCGGTCCTGGAGACCGCGTGATCCATGTTGAGCCCGAGCGCTTGGAACTCCTCGATCGAGACACCGCGCGGAAGCTTGAACTGGACCTGCGCGGGATCGTCAGCACCGGCGGCGGGCGTTGGTTTTCGTCAACGCCAAGCTCGAGGGAAGGATCGGCCGGCGGGCGGCGTCGTTGGTTTGATGGGAGAACTCGATGTGCCACATCGGGCAGTAAGCGACATGAGCGTTTCAGCGGCTGCGGTTGAGAGGCCACCTTGAGTTCGGACACAGACCTGATCGGGCGCTCGCTGGAGGATCCGGGCGCGTTCGAGGTCATCTTCGACCGCCACTACCCGGCGATTCGCCGGTACGTCGCACGTCGGTTGTCCCCCGCGTGTGCCGATGACGTCGCCGCGGAGGTGTTCTGCGTCGCGTTCGACCGGCGCGAGCAGTTCGTCGAGCGACGACTCGAATGCCCCGTCCCGGCGTGGCTGTACGGGATCGCGACCAACCTCGTGCGCCGCCGGCGCCGGGATGAGCGACGCCAGTTGCGCGCGTACGCCCGAGCCGGCGCCGACGTCGTCGCGCCCGAGTCTGCGGCCGATCTGACCGATCGCGTCGACGCCCAGCGTGCAGGACCGGTGGTTGCCCGGGCGCTCGCCTCGTTGTCTGCCGACGAGCGCGACGTGCTGTTGCTGTACGCGCTGGCGGACCTCGACTACCAGGGCATCGCCGACGCGCTGCAGATCCCGATCGGGACGGTGCGCTCACGCCTGGCCAGGGCGCGCACTCGCGCCGCCCGGCACCTCGCCGGCCACGACGCTGAGCGGAACCGGCCCTCGGATCTCCTTGCTACGGAACGGGAGGAGAAGTCGTCATGCGCGACCTCGACTTGATTCGTGCCTATCGGCAGGACGTCGGCGACGACGCACTGGCGCAGGCCGCGGCACGTGACCGGCTGCGCGCCCACATCTCGGCGGCGCGGCCCGGCCGGCGCGTGCGCAGGTTCCGCCGCCGGGTCGGCGTCTCGATCGCGGTGCTGCTCGTCGTCTGCAGCAGCGCGGCCGCCGCCGGCCTGCTGCTCAAGAGCGACGATCTCTACCTCGGCTCGATCGTCTGCGTGGATACGGCGACGAGCCTCGACAGCGCCATGGGCTCGGCCGTGTTCGTGGAACCGGCCGCCGACCCGGTCGCCGCCTGCGCGCCGCTGTGGCGCGCCGGACACATCGACGGACGCCGCCACGAGGTCGCGCCGGATCTCGTGGCGTGCGCGTCGGCCGGGCGGCCGGTCGTCGTCATCCCGGGCACACAGCAGACGTGCAGCGCACTCGACCTCGAACCCCTGCCGAGGGACTATGGCGCGGCCGCGTCGGCCACGGGCCGCGCGAAGGCGGTCCTGCAACGCGACTCGGACCTTCACCGGCCGTGGAGTCGATGCGATGACCCAAAGGCGGTTCTGGCGCGCTCCCGCCAGCTCCTCACGCGTGCCGGCATCGGCCACTTCCCCGTCGAGCTCGCCGGCGATGGGCCGTGCGCGGGCGTGTACCTCTTCGATGGCGGCGCCGTCGCCAGCATCGAGATGCTGAGCCGCAGCGATGCCGACGAGCGCTACGAGCACCACCTCGTCGACAGCGCGCTGGAGTCCCTGTACCCCAGCGTTTCGCGTGACTGCCGCGATCCGCGACGCGCCGCGATCCGAGCCCGGCAGCTGCTTCGCGACGCCGGCCTGTCGCGTGTGACGGTTCGCGTGGAGAAGAAGGGAGGCCCGTGCTTGGAGCAGGGATACTTCGTGGAGGGCCACGAGGTGGTGCTCGGCCGCGCGAGCCGCGCTCAGATCGCCGACGCGTTCGCCGCTGCCACGAGCAACCCATGAGCGACGCGGGTGCGGATACGCTCGCGGCCGATGAGCACGCACTGGCTGATCCCGACCGCTGTGTACGTCGCGGCCGTGGGCGGCCTCGGGGTGGTCAGCAAGCTCGCGCTTCGCACGCTGACGTGGCGCGACCTGCTCGCCTGGATGGGCGTCTTCTACGCCGGCATCGTGGCGAGCCTGCTCGCCCTCGGCGATGCCAAGCTTCAGTTCGTCAGCGGCACGTTCTGGGCGATCGTGTCGGCAGGCTTCGTGGTCGGCGGACTGATCCTGCTCTACGAGGCGCTCGCGAGCGGCGAGGCGAGCAAGGTGATCCCGGTGTCGTCGGCGTACCCGGCGGTGACGCTCGTCCTGTCGGCGCTCGTCCTCTCGGAGCCGGTGTCACTCGCCGGCGTCGGGGGCGTCTGCCTGGTCGTCACCGGCGTCATCGTCATCACGACGGCGAGCTGATGCGGCTGAGTCGACCGTGGCTGATCCCGACCGTGGCGTTCATCCTGGCGACCGGCGCGCTCGGCGTGACGAGCAAGCTCGCATTGCGGACGCTCGCGTGGCAGGACCTGCTCCTGTGGGTCGGGATCAGCTACATGATCGCGACCGCCGTCGTGCTGGCGCTCGGCCGGGCGAGTCTGCGCCCGGTCGGCGGCACACCGTGGGCGGTCGCGTCCGCGGCGATGGCGATCGGCTCGATCATCGCGCTGTACGTGGCGCTCTCGATCGGTGACGTGAGCAAGGTCGTACCGGTGTCCGCCGCCTATCCCGCGGTGACGCTCGTCCTGTCGGCGCTGGTGCTCTCCGAGCGGCTGTCGATCGCTCGAATCGGAGGGATGTGCCTGGTCGTGGCAGGCGTGGTGGTGCTCACCACGGCGCCTTGAGATGCGCGGGTTTGCGCGCCTGCGCGCTACAGTCGCCGTAAGTCTGGTCCCGAATGTTGAGAGCTTTTCACCGGATAAGCAGCCGATGTGACGGTTGAAGCCGGGCCGGCGCCCGCGGTCTTGGTCGTGAACGACGACGCGGGCAGCCGGCTCGCGATGCACGCCATGCTGGCGCCGCTGGGATACGGCATCGTCCAGGCAGACTCGGGCCGGGCCGCGCTCGACGCCGTCCTGCGCCAACAGTTCGCCGTGATCCTGATGGACGTGCGGATGCCGATGATGGACGGATTCGAGACGGCCAGGCTGATCCGCGAGCGGAGCGAGGCACGGGCCACGCCGATCATCTTCGTGACCGCCTTCGGACGCGACGAGACGGAGACCGCCGGCGCGTATGCCAGCGGCGCCGTCGACTTCATCTTCACGCCGATCGTCCCCGACATCGTCAAGGCCAAGGTCTCGGCCTTCGTCGACATCTTCGTCCAGTCCCAGGAGCTCCAGCGCTCGGTCGAATCGATCACCGCGCTGAACGCGGCTTTGCGCGAAAGCGAAGTGCGCTCACGGGCAGTGCTCCAGAACGTCGCGGACGGGATCGTGACCGTCGGCGAGGACGGTCTGATCGAATCGTTCAACCGATCGGCGCGAACCTTGTTCGGCTATCGCGAGGACGAGGTCGTCGGCAAGCCGATCCAGCTGATCATCGCGCACGCCGACGAAGAGGAGTTCTCCACCGCCGCCCGCGCCAGAAGGACCCTGCAGGCCGCGAAGGACACTCCCGAGGAGCCGACCGAGACCGTGGGGCTCCGCAAGGACGGCTCATTCGTCCCGATCGAGATCGGCGTGAGCCGGATGCAGTTCGGCGAGCGGACGGTCACGATCGGCTGCATCCGCGACATCACAGGCCGCAACGAGCGAGCCGCGCACGAGCAGCAGCGCGCGAAGACGCTGCGCCGTGAAGCCCAGCGCGACCGCGCCGCGTTCGAGGAAGCACCGATCGGGAGCGTCATCACCGACCGCCACGGCCGGATCGAACGAGTCAACCGCGCGTGGTGCAAGATGACCGGCTACACCGCCACCGAACGGATCGGCACGCACTTCCTCGAACTCACCCACGGCGAGGACCATCAGGAATCCGCCGCCGCCTTCGCGGAGCTGCTCGAAGGGTCGGGCACACATCGACTGGAGAAGCGCTTCGCGCTCCCGAGCGGGCGCGTTCTCGAGGTGCGGGTCGCGGCGACCGCCATCCGCGATGACGCGGACGAGGTCACGCAGGTGTTCGCGCAGATCGAGGACATCACCGACGCGCGCCGGACAAGCCGCGAGCTCGAGCATGCGCAGTTCGAGATGCTCGCCCGCCTCGCCGCCGCAGCCGAGTTCCGCGACGACGACACCGGCCAGCACACGCGCCGCGTCGGCGACCTGTCGGTCGCGATCGCCGAACGCCTCGGCCTGCCCGGTCCGCAGATCGAGCTGATGCGGCTTGCCGCGCCCCTGCACGACCTCGGCAAGATCGCCATTCCCGACGCGATCCTCGGCAAGCCGGGCAAGCTGACCGACGAAGAGCTGGCCAAGATGAGGACCCACACCACGATCGGCGCTCAGATGCTCACGGGAAGCCCGTTCGCCCTGCTCGAGCTGGCCGAGCAGATCGCACTGACGCATCACGAGAAATGGGACGGCAGCGGATACCCGGCCGGTCTCGCCGGCGACGCGATCCCGATCGCCGGGCGCATCGTCGCGGCCGCCGACGTCTACGACGCGCTCACCCATACGCGGCCGTACAAGGCAGCGTGGAGCACGACCGACGCGATCGCGGAGCTGACCCGCCAGGCAGGCGCACACTTCGACCCCGCGGTCATCGACGCGTTCCTCACCCTCGCCGGCAACCTCGGCGTGCAGGCGCCGGCGGCGTAGACGAGCCGGCTCAGGCCGGCGACTCGCCGGCGGTCCTCGCGAACGTCTCGATCTGCTGCGCGACGAACTCGGCGTCGTCCTTGACCCAGCCGAGCAGCGCCGAACCGCGCGTGTGCTGCCACGGCAATCCGAGGAAGTACAGCCCCGGCGATCCAGTGACGCCGCGCCGGTGCACGAGGCGCCCGTCCGTGTCGAATACGGGCAGCTGCACGAACGAGTGGTCGAGCTCGAAGCCGGTCGCCCACACGACCGCGCCGGGAGCGAGCCGGCTGCCGTCGCCGAAGCGGACCTCCGATCCGGAGGCGTCGTCCGCCCGGCCGCGCAACCGGATGCCGTGCCGGCGCCGGGCGATGCGCGGGCTGGAGCCGATCAGCGTCTCCCGGTACTGCATCCGCTGACCGATCCGCGACTCCACGGTCCTGCTCATCAGGCCGGTCGCCTCGAGGTAGCGGAACAGGTCGCGGCCGAGGAGCCGCTGCGGCAACGGCGTCTGCCGTGAGCCGATCGACAGGTGCACCTCGTTGGTGCGGGCGAGCTCCTCGGCGATCTGGTAGCCGGTGTTGCCGCCGCCGACGACCAGCACCGGGCCGGCCGGCACGTCCTGCGGCGTGCGGTACTCGCTGCTGTGGAACTGGACGACGCCGGGGTCCAGGCGCTCGGCCGTCGCGGGCACGCGCGGGATCTGGAACGGGCCGGTGGCGATCACGACCTGGGCGGCCTCGTAGCTGCGGTCGTCGAGCTCGACCCGGTAGCCGCCGTCAACCGCCCGGACCGCGCGGACCGCGCTGCCCAGCTCGACCGGCAGCTCGAAGTCGCGGGCGTAGTCCGTGAGGTAGGCGACGACGTCGTGGGGCGCCGGGTAGGCGTCCGGGTGCCCGGGGAACGCGCGCCCGGGGAGGCTGTCGTACCGGACCGGCGTGAACAGCCTCAGTGAGTCCCAGCGCGCGCGCCACGCGGCCGCCGGCGCGTCCGCCGCTTCGAGGATCGTGAAGCTCCGGCCCTGCCGGGCGAGCAGGTACCCGATCGCCAGCCCGGCTTGGCCGCCGCCGACGACGATCACGTCGCGACGGTCTCCGGCCGCGTTCATCGGTCGCCGTCGGCCGGATCGACGTCGAAGCTGAACATCATCCCGCTCTCGTGGTGCTCGGCGATATGGCAGTGCGCCATCCACCGGCCGACGTTGGTGACGTCGAGCAGGATGTCGACGGTCTCCCCCGTGCGCACCAGCACCGTGTCCTTCCACACCAGATTGGGCTCGACGGCGCCGTCGCGGGCGAGGATCAGGAAGCGGCCCGCGCCGTGGACGTGGAACGGGTGGTGCATCGGGTGGTCGCCGGCCATCTCGTTCAGCAGCCGGATCTTCACCAGGTCTCCGACCCGGAACCGCCAGTCGATCGCGGCGTTCTCCGCATCGGTCTCGCGGTCGATGATCTTCCAGCGCATGTTCGCCGGCGTCGTCAGCCGGTTGACCGCGACCATGTCGTCTTCCCACTCGATGCCGCCGGCGGCCGCATGGTCGTGCCCGTGCTCGTGCTGATGATCGTGCTCGTGGTGACCGTGGTCATGGCCTTCGTGCTCGTGCTCGGACGCGTCGGCCACAAGCTGCGCGGGCAGCAGCTTCATGCCGCACTGCGGGCAGTGGCCGGCCTGCTCGCTGATGACCTCCGGGTGCATCGGGCAGGTGTACACGATCGGCTCGTCCCCCTCCGGGGCACCCATGTCCATCTCGGCGATGAACGCGAGCGACTTGTCGGGCTCGGCCTCCAGGTACGAGCCGATCCGCTCACGCTCGGCCGCCATGTCGGCGTTGGTGCGCAGGACCTCGAACCGCTCCGCCAACGACGGCTCGGCGCGATCGTCGCCGACGGTGATCGCGGCCAGCCGGTAGACGCGATCCGGCGTGTGATGCTCGAGGCTCAGCTCCCCGGCAACGCCGAACAGGACGTCGACGACCACCCGCTCGGACGGGGCGAGGATCACGTCCTCGACGAACTGCTCGTGCTCGACGTGACCGCTGTCGCCGCCGACGAGCTTCATCCGCGCCCCGGGGAGTGCGACCTTGAACACGCGCGTGTTGGCGGTGTTGGTGAGATAGAGGCGGACCACTTCGCCGAGCTGTGCCGTGATCGAGAGATCCGTCTCGCCGCTGACCAGGAGCACGTCGCCAAAGCGCCCCATGGCCGCGTAGTTGGTCTCGGCGCGGCTGAACGGTGCGACCTTGCCGTCCTCGAGCAGGACGTCGTCGAGCGTGAGCACGACCTCACGGTGCACGGGCGGCCAGTAGTCGGGGTCGGCCGGCTCGACCAGCACGTTGCCGTACAGCCCCATCTCCTGCCCGTAGTCCTCGCGGACGTGCGGGTGGTACCAGTAGAGCCCCGGATCCGGGAACGCGACGCGGGCCGAGAACCGCCCGCCCACGCCCATCGGCTGCTGCGTCTCATGCGTCCCGTCGTAGCGGTTCTCCAGCCGCAGCCCGTGCCAGTGGACCGTGGCGTCCACGTCGCCCTGGTTCTCGATGTCGACGACGATCTCCGAGCCCTCCCGCACCTTCAGGGTCGGGCCGGGGATCGACCCGTTGTAGGCCAGCATCCGCACCGTCGCGTCGCCCAGCCGCTTGCTCACCGGCGCGATCCGCAGGTCGAAGCGGTCGCCGTCGGACAGCTCGACGACCTCGGGCGGGCGCGCCGCGGGAAGCCCGGTCGGGTCCGTCGGGAAGCGGTCGGGCGGTTCGGTGTTGAATGCGGTCATCGTGATTCCTCGTGTCGTTGTCGCGGTTGCGTCAACCTACATACCCCCCAGGGGTACTGTTGTGATCTCGCGCACACGTCGAGTCGCGGAGCGATGACGCAGCACGACCTGGACACGGCGAGCGTGAACGCCACGTTCCTGTTCGCCGACATCGCCGGCTTCACGGCGCTCACCGAGGCGCACGGCGACGAACAGGCGGCGGCGCTCGTCGCCGACTTCGGCGATGCGATCCGTGCCGAGCTCCCGGCGAGCGGCGGCACGCAGGTGAAGACGATCGGCGACGCCGTGATGCTGACCATCCCGGATCCGGCCGCGGCGATTCTCCTGGGCCTGCGCATCACGCACGAGCTGATGCGCGGCCATGGCGCCCCCGCGGTGCGCGTCGGACTGCATCACGGCCCGGCGATCGAGCGGGCCGGCGACTACTTCGGATCGGCGGTCAACCTGGCGGCGCGCATCTCCTCGGAGGCAAGCGGCGGCGAGGTGCTGCTGACCGGTCACACGGCGGCCCTCGCGCCTCAGCTGGACGGCGTGCTGTACGAGCCACGGGGCCGGCGCGTGCTGCGCAACATCCGCGAACCGGTCGAGCTCTTCGCCGCCGTCCGGGCCGGCGAGGCGACCCAGGGCCGGCTGCCGTGCGATCCCGTCTGCCGGATGGCGGTCGATCCCGAACACGCCGCCGGCCGCCTCACCTACGAGGACACGGCCTACTTCTTCTGCTCGCTCGCGTGCGCCGCCGCCTTCGCGGCTCATCCGGAGCGCTTCGCGCCCTGATGCCTATGCGGCGCTGCCCGCCGGCGCGTGGATGCCGGCGATCAGGTTGAACGCGCCGGTCAGCAGCTGAAGCGAGACGAGCCCGACGACCTCGGCGATCTGCTCGTCGCGATAGCCGTGCCCGTGGAGGCGCTCGAAGTCCTCGTCGCCGATCTCGCCCGGTGCGGCGAGCACCTGCTGCGCGAACGCGACGATCGCCGCGATCGCCGGGTCGCTGGACGTCCCCTGACGCGCGAGCTGGATCTCACTCTCCGGGACACCGAGACCGCGAGCCGCCCGCGTGTGTGCCGCGAGGCAGTAGTCGCATCCCAGCCACTCGTGCACGGCCAGGTTGATCCGTTCGGTGACCCGCCGGTCGATGTGGCTGCGCTTCATCGCGCGGCTGAGGTCGAGGTACCCGCGCAGGAGCGCGGGCGCGTTGGCCATGGCGCGCACCATCCGCCCCGGCTCCCCGCCGCGCCCAACCAGCTCGTCGAGCAGCTCGCGCGCCTTGCCTTCGGCCTGCTCCACGGGAATCGGCTCGATGCGAGGTCGCCGCGCGTTGGCCACGATCGAAACCCTAGAGAACGGTCCGCATTGTCAGGCTTTCCTCACACTCCGTCACGTCGAACCGAGGCGCGGGATACCGTCGAGACGCGGCTGGCGGTACCGCCAGCGATACGGCAGGCGACCTCCAGGAGGCCGCCGAAATCCCATGGGGGGAAGACGTAATGCAGAAGCGCAGACGGAGTCCGCGAGCGCTCGTCGTCGTGGTGGCAGCCATCGCCCTGGTCCTGGGTCTCGGTGGCGCGGTCGTCGCGGCTGCGCCGACGGCGGGCGGGAAACATCAGAAGGCCGCACACGGTCAGAAGGCAGGTCACGACGACCGGCGCGATCGCGGCGGGCGTCACAGCATCTCCGACGACGAGATCTCGATCCAGCTGTGGAACTTCGCCGCGTACGTGGGCTTCGGCACCGACGCTGCCACGCAGGCACGGCTCGACGAGGTCCTGCGACGGCTCAGCGCGATCGGCTATCGCAACGTGGAGCCGTTCACGTTCAACGGCCTGACCGCCGCGCAGTTCAAGGCCCTGCTGGACAAGTACCACCTCAAGGCGCCCTCGCGCCACGGTGACGTGTCGATCACCAACTTCGCGACGACGCTGGCAGACTCGAGGACGCTGCGCCAGAAGTACGTGGGCTCCGGCGGATTCCCGTCACCGGGAATCAACCCGACGAACCCGCCCGCCAACACCAATGGCTACGAGAACACGCTGGCCACGGCAATCGTGATGAACGAGCTGGGCCGGCGCTCGGTGCGCAACGGGACCGGAAAGTTCTACGGCCACAACCACCAGGGCGAGTTCCGCACGAAGTACGCCGACCCGGCGACCGGCGAGATGAAGAGCGCGTGGCAGATCCTGGTCGAGAACACCGACCGGCGCTACGTCACCTTCCAGCTCGACGTTCTGTGGGCCACCGACGGCGGCGCCGATCCCGTCGCCCTGCTCCGTCGTTTCGGGAATCGGATCTTCGCGCTCCACGTCAAGGACGGGATCGATGTCGCGGACCCGGCCAACGCCACGCCCGTCCCCATGGGCCAGGGTGAGATGGTGTTCGAGCCGATCCTGCGCGCGGCCGAAGGCCACGTGAAGTACTACATCTACGAGCAGGATCCGCCCTTCGGCGATCCCGCCTTCGATCCGTTCGCGTCCGCCAAGGCGGGCTTCGACTACCTCGACCGCGTCCGGTTCTGATCGCTCGGTTTGGCGGGGCCGTTCGCGGCCCCGCCAACCGCGAGGTGATCGGATCAGGTTGGACTTGCTCGAGTGATGGCGGACGTTGATCTCGAGCACCGCTCCTGACCTGGAGCGCATGGACAGCGACTGGTGAGGACCCGATCCAGGTCGTACTCCTGCGCAAGCGCCGCCGACCTCTCGTTCGCGTCGCGGGCATGCAGCCGGCCGAACAACTCGCCGTCCAGACAGCGCAGCGCACACGCGGCGATGACGCCCTCCGGGGTGCGCCGGTCCCCACCAGGAGGTCGAACAGGTCTCGTCGCTCGCCGCCAGGATGACCCCGGCCATATCGCCGTCGAGGACGTACTTGATCCGCGCCCCGGCCGCAAGCACCCACCCGATCAGCTCCTGGTGGCGCGGGCGGTCGAGGGAGGATCGCGACGGTCAAGTCCTCAGGCTGCCTGCCCTTGGCGCGCGCGATCCGGCGCGCGTTGTCCTCGATCGGCGCCTCGAAGCGACCGCGTCCGCCACATCTCCCACGACCGCGAGCGTCTCCATCTAGACGCAGGGGCCCGGATCGAACATCGTGCCGCGCTCCGACACGGCGAGGACCGCCAGGGCGTCAGGGAGGTTCTTCGCCGTCAGCGTCGTCCCGCCGGCCGGATCGACCGCGACGTCCACCTGCGGCTCGCCGCCCGCACCCACGCGCTCGCCGTTGTAGAGCATCGGTGCCTCGTCCTTCTCGCCGTCCCCGATCAGCACGATGCCGTCCATCGCGATGTGGCCGAGGGCCGGCCGCATCGCATCGACCGCGGCCTGGTCGACGCGTTCTTTGTCGCCGCGGCCGGCGTGGCTGGCGGCCGCCATGGCGCCCGCCTCGGTGACCCGGACCAGTTCTAACGCGAGGTTGCGGTCCGGGTCACCGAGTGACATGCGGTATCTACTACTGACCCTGGTTCGTCGGCGGAGCGGCGGGCACCAGCCGCACCTCGGCGCTGCCCTGCTGCGGCGGCTCGCCGCCGCCCGGGTTGTCCGAGTACGTCGCCACGAACACGGCGCTGAGGTTCGAAGCGCCGGCGTGGGACGTGTCGATCGGCACCGTGAAGTCGCCCTCACACCCGGTCGTCGACGTCTGCGGATGCCCGTGCGACTCGTGGCCGAGGATGTAGGCCACGCTGACGCGCGCGCAGTCGACCGGCTGGTCGTCGGTCACGGTCACCGTGAAGTGGACCGTGTCGCCGAACCGGAACACGTCGGTCGGCGGGGTTGTGTCAACGACGCGGAGCTGCACCACCGGCGCCTGGTTGCCGACGGTGACGCGGACCTGCCACGACGCCGAGCGCCCGGTCGGATCCGTCACGCGGAGCGTGGCCTCATAGACGCCGCGCGCCGTGTAGGTATGCGTCGGGTTCGCCACGCGGGAGTCCACCGTCCCGTTGGAGTCGAAGTCCCACGCGTAGGCCAGGCGGTCGCCGTTGGCGTCCTCCGTGCCGGCGCTCGAGAACTGGACCGTGTGCGGCGCGGTCGGTCCCGGCGGACGGCGTCGCCGACGCCCGCACGACCGGCGTGTACTGGCCGCCGCGGACATAGTCGATCCGCGCCAGCTGCGCCGCGGGCAGCTCCGCGAAGTAGCCGGTGCCGTACTCGAGCGCATAGAGCGCATTGTCCGGACCGAACTCCATGTCCATCGGGTTGTCCAGCACGATGCTGGGGGTCTGGCCGGCGGTCCCCGCCTGCTCGCCCAGCAGGTGGTGGATGGCGACGAGCTGGTTGCCGTTCGGGCGGTTCAGCTCGAAGACCTTCGCGTAGTCCCGCGTCCACTCGTAGAAGAGCGGCTGCCCCGCGAACACGCGCGGCCACCGGAACGCCGACTCGATCTGTCCGTCGAACTGCATCGCCGGACCGCCCATCGGCCCGATGCCGTTGCCCGGCCCGCCCGGGTCGGGGGTGTCGTTGAACAGCTCCGGGAACAGGTCGCTGCCAGTGCTGTACGAGTACCACGACGTCCGGCCAGCACGACCGCCGGCAGCCGGCGCAGGCCGGTGTTGTTGCGCGAGTCGTTGGTCGGCGCGTTGCAGTTGAACTCGTCGCCCGACTGCGGCGCATCCGGCGTGAAGTCGAAGTCGACGTACGGCTTGTCCGGCGTGATGCAGAACGGCCAGCCGAAGTTGACCGGCCGGCGGACGATCATCCACCTGCCGATGCCCTCGGGGCCCTTTGCCGGATCCGCCGCCTGGGCGTCGGGCGAGTAGTCCCCGACGTAGACGTGCCCGTTCTCCCGGTTGACCGCGAAGCGGAACGGGTTGCGGAAGCCCATCGCGTAGATTTCGGGACGGGTCTGCGCCTGGCCCTGCCGGAACAGGTTGCCCTGCGGGACGCTGTACCCGCCGTTCTCCCGGACGCGGATGCGCAGGAGCTTGCCGCGGAGGTCGTTCGTGTTGCCGGACGTGCGCCGGGAGTCGAACGCCGGATTGCGCGTCACCCGATCGTCGAGCGGCGCGTACCCCGCCGACTGGAACGGGTTCGTGTCGTCGCCCGTCGACAGGAACAGGTTGCCCTGGCCGTCGAAGTCGATCTGGCCGCCGACATGGCAGCAGATGCCGCGCGACATCGGCACGCGGAGGATCTCCTGCTCGGTCGCGAAGTCGAGCCGGCTGCTCTGGAACTTGAAGCGCGACAGCAGGGCGTACCCGTTGAACAGCGCCAGCCGCTCCCGGTCGAAGTCCGTCGTGAGGTTCTCCGGGGCGTCACCCTCGTTGATGCCGGTGCCGAGTACGTCCGTCGGGGTGTTCAGCTTCGGCGAGTAGTAGACGTAGACCCAGCGGTTGTCCTCGAACTGCGGGTCGATGGCGATGCCCTGGACGCCCTCCTCGTCGTGCTGATAAAGCCCGTGCGGGGCGTCCTTCATGTCGGTGACGATGTTGTTGGTCCCGTTCCTCGGGTTGTGCAGGCGGATCTCGCCCGTGCGGGCGGCGTGCAGCACGCGGCCGTCCGGAAGCACCGCGAGGCTCATGGGCTCGCCGGGACGATCGTTCAGGGTGACCTTCTGGAACCGCGACTGGTCCGGGAACTGCGCGGCCGCGGCGGATGGCAGCGCCGCGGCGGCGGCGAGGGTCACGGCGACCGCCGCCAGGCGCCTCATCGGGGTGGCCAGGGCCGTCACGTCGTCCTCCCCTTTCGCGCGGCGGACGCGTTGCCGCCGGCTTCCGTGGTCGTATAGGGCCTGCGCCGGAATGCGACCTCCGCGGCGCCAAGAAGCGAACGCCGCCTGTGCGTCTGCACGTCCCCCATCGAAACCTCCTCCGCTCGACCCGCCACGACCCGCCAGGGGTCGAGGCACCCCGACCATCAAACGCCGCGCGGTTCATGCTGTCACGGAATGTGAGCGAACCTTGACATTGACCGGGATCGCAAGTCCGAAACGGCCGTCGCCCGCCGCCGGCGATGCAGCGGCGGCTGAGGCTCGGTCGCCGTCGTCAGCCCGAGGCAGGTACTGACGAGGCGACGCCGCGACGGAGGTTCGACGGATGCGGCGCACGTCTGGTTGAGCTGACGGGGGTCATCGCACCTCCGTCGGAACCGATGAGGCCGACTGCGCGATGCCGCGCCAGGTGAGCACCGCCATTCCTCGCCCGCCCGCTTCCGCGCCGAGCTCCGCCGGCACGATCGCCGGCGCGCGGCCGAACGGCAGCCGCCGCGCGACGCGTCGCTTCAGCGGGTCGAACAGCCGGTCACCCGCCGCGGCGAGCCCTCCGCCGATCACGACCCGCTCCGGGTCGAGCAGGACGATGGCGTCGGCAAGCGAGACTGCGAGCGCGTCGATCGCCTGATCCCAGATCCGGCGGGCCGGCTCAGCTCCGGCGACTGCCCGCGCGACCAATACGTCAGCGTCGATCTCATCCCCGCCGGTGGCGGCCGAGTAGAGGCGCCGCATGCCGCCGGCGGACGCGTACGCCTCCAGATGGCCACGGACGCCGCATCCGCACCGGGGCCCTTCAGGATCGATCGTCATGTGGCCCATCTCCCCGGCGGTGGCGTGCATCCCGCTGTAGGGCCTCCCGTCGACCACGACGGCTGCGCCGATGCCCGTGCCCATGGCGACGAAGAGGTGGTCGCCGACGCCGCGCCCGCTGCCCAGTGCGGCCTCGCCTGAAGCGGCCGCGCGCACGTCGTGCGTGATGAACACCTGGAGCCCGGTTCGCGCCACGGCCATCTCACGAAGCGGCACGTCGCGCCAGCCCAGGTTCGGTGCGTCCAAAACGACCCCTCGACGCTCGTCGACCGGCCCCGGCACGGCGACGCCGATGCCTGCCAACCCGCGCGCCCCGTGGCGGCGCGTCCCTTCATCCACGAGGTCGTCGATCAGGCACAGAATCGCCTCGAGCACGGCCTCAGGACCCTCGTCCGGGCTCGTGTTCCGCCGGTCGCGCAGGAACAACGTGCCGCTGCGGTCCGAAAGCGCACCCTTGAGCGTCGTGCCCCCCACATCGACGACCGCCACGTACGAGTCCTCACCTTGGGCGCCCGGCGGCGGCATCTATCCATCGCTCCTGAGGTCGATGAGAGAACCGGCCCGCCGGGCGCCGCGCGAAAGCGCCCGACGGGTGGTCGCCTCGGCTAGTAGCCGAGCTCCATGACGGAGTCGACGTTGTCCTTCGTGACCGTCGTGGCGGTCACCGTGATCTTGCTCGGCACCTCAGGCTCGGCGAGGTCCGACAGCCCCGCGTCGTTGGCGATCAGGCGAGCCAGGTTGATCGCCGAGGACGACATCGACGGGTTGTAGAGGAACGTCGCCCGGTAGAGGCCGCCCTTCTTGATCTGCTCCATGGCCGCCTTCGAGCCGCCGGCGCCGGTGAGGAACATCTCTTCCTCGCGGCCCGCGTTCTGGATCGCTGCCACGACGCCCTCGGCCATGTCGTCGTCGTGCGTGTAGACGCCACCGATGTCCTTCTGCGCCTGGAGGATGTTCTCCATCACGGACAGGCCCTTGTCGGGCAGGAAGTCGGCCGGCTGGCTGGCGACGATCTTGATGCCGCCCTTGCATCGCCGCTGGAGCGCGTCCTTGAAGCCCTTCGAGCGGTCCTCGGTCACCGAGATCCCCGCGATGCCCTGGATCTCGACCACGTTGCCGGAGCACTTGAGCTCGTCGGCGAAGTAGTTGCCGGCGGTGTAGCCGATGCCGTAGTTGTCGCCGGTGATGAGCGTGCGATAGGCGCCCGCCTCCGCGAACTCGCGGTCGACGTTGACGACCGGGATACCGGCCTCCATCGCCTTCAACGCCACCGGTGTGAGGGCGTCGCCCTCGTTCGGCAGGATGACGAGCGCGTCCGGCTTCCCGGCGATCAGCGTCTCGATCTGGTCTGCCTGCGCGGCCGAGTCGGTCACGCCCTCGGCGAGCTTGAGAGTGACGCCCTCGAGCTCCTCGGCCTGCTGGCGCGCGTTGTCGGTGATCGCGGCCATCCAGCCGTGATCGGCCCCCGGAGCGCTGAAGGCGATCGTGACCGGCTTCGACTGGGCGGGAGTGCCCTTCTTCTGCTTGATGGTGCTGCCTTCACCGCCACCGCTGTCGTCTTCCCCGCAGGCAGCAAGGCCGACCGCCAAGGCAATGCAAAGGGGGACGACAAGATGCTTGATGGACACGGGTACTCCTCCTCATTTCGTGGACAAGGTCTTCACTGGTGCTGCGAGGCTTGCTTCCTACGTTTGCCTGCGTTGGAGCAGGACGGCGGCGACGATGATCACCCCCTTGGTGATCAGCTGGATCTCCACCGCCAGGTCCATCAACGTCATGAGGTTGAAGATCAGCGCGAAGGTGAGGACGCCCAGCACGGTGCCGACGATCGTCGCCCGGCCGCCGGCCAGCGCCGTGCCGCCGATCACGACCGCGGCGATCGCGTCGAGCTCGTAGAGATTGCCGATCACCGGGGAGGCGCTCGAGAGCCGGCCGGACACCAGGATCGCGGCGAACGCGACGCAGATGCCGCTGATCACGTAGACGCTGAAGATGATCCGCGAGACCTTCACGCCCGCGATCCGTGCCGCTTCGCGGTTCCCGCCGACGGCGACCACATGGCGGCCGTAGCTCGTCCGGTTGAGCAGGATCCAGCCGCCGACGGCGACGGCCAGGAACACGAGCACCGCGGACGGGACGCCGACGATGTCGCCGTTGCCGAACCAGCGCACGCCTTCCAGCTCGAAGATCGAGATCGGGGTCTTGTCGCTGATATAGAGCGCCAGGCCGCGAGCCATCGCGAACATCGCGAGCGTGGCGATGAAGGGCACGACCTTCCCGTAGGCGATCAGGCCGGCGTTGATGCCGCCTAGCAGAATGCCCATCCCGAGGGCTCCGAGCAGGAACGCGACGCTGCCCGACTCGGCGAACTGTCCGCCTGCGACGGCGGCCGCGGCCACCATCGAGCCGACCGACAGGTCGATCCCGCCGGTGGCGATCACGAACGTCATGCCGATGGCCAGCACGCCGATGACGGAGCTCTGGCGCAGGACGTTGAGGATGTTGTCCTTCGTCGGGAAGACGTCGGGCTCGAGGACCGCGCCTGCGATCAGCAGGACGATCACGACTCCGACGAGCGTGTACTCCTGCAACTCGATCCGGCTGGCCGACAGCCCGAACGGGAGGCGCCGGCCGGCGGCTTCGGGAACAGTGGTCATCGGATCTCCTCCGGGACGGACTCGGGATGGGTGACGGCATGGCGCAGGAGCTCGAACTCGGTCGCCTTCTCACCCGGGACCTCGGCGACCAGCTCGCCCTCGCGCATGACGAGGATGCGCGTGCACAGGCCGATCAGCTCAGGCAGCTCGGACGACACGACGAGCACGCCCTTGCCGGCCTTGGCCAGGTCGGTGATCAGGCGGTAGATCTCGGCTTTGGCGCCCACGTCCACGCCGCGTGTGGGCTCGTCGAACAGCAGCACCTTGCAGTGGCGCATCAGCCACCGCGCGAGCACCACCTTCTGCTGATTGCCACCCGACAGCTCCCGCGCCAGCGCGCGCGGATCGTCCGGTTTGGTGTTGAGCTCCCGCAGCACGGGGCCCGCCGCGCGGCGTTCGGCACGTGGGCTCAGCAGCCCGCGGCGCCGGTAGGCACCCACGTCGGCCAGCGTGACGTTGCTGGCCAGCGACCACCCGAGCAGCAGGCCCTGCGACTTGCGGTCCTCCGGCGCGAGGCCGAGCCCGGCCGCGATCGCCGCGTCGGGACGGCCGCCCGGCAGCTTCTTGCCGTCGACGACGACCTCGCCCTCGTCGGCCGAGTCGAGGCCGTAGATCAGCCGCAGCAGCTCGGTGCGGCCCGCGCCGACCAGGCCGCCGATGCCGACGACCTCGCCTGCGTGGACGTGCAGCGACGCCGGCTTGACGTCCGGGAACCGCCCGAGGCCTCTCACCTCGAGCAGCACGTCGCCACCGCGCTTCGCGCGCGCCGGGTACAGCTGGCCGACCTTGCGGCCGACCATGTGCTCCACCAACGCGTCCTGCGGCGTGTCGGCGGGCAGCCCGACCGCCACGGTCCGCCCGTCGGAGAGCACGGTCACCCGGTCGCCGATCCGCTTGACCTCGTCGAGGCGGTGGGAGATGTAGATCACGCCCACTCCCTCGGCCGTGAGCCGCCGGACGACCCCGAACAGCGTCTCGATCTCGTGGTCGTCGAGGATCGCGGACGGCTCGTCCATGATCAGCAGCCGGATCTTGCGCGACAGCGCGCGAGCGATCGAGACGATCTGCTGCCCTGCCGGCCGCAACGAGCGCACCCTCGCCGTCGGCGAGATGTTCGAGTGATCGAGACGCTCGAGCAGCTCCGCGGTCTCCCTGCGCATCGCGCTCCGGTCCAGCATCCCTCCGCGGCGAATCTCGTGGCCCAGGAACACGCTCTCGGCGACCGTCAGATCCTCGACGAGGTCGAGCTCCTGATAGATCGTCCCGACGCCGCGCGCCATCGACTCCGACGGCTCGCCGGTCGGCAGCGGCTCTCCCTGGACGAGGATCTCGCCCTCCGACGGCGCCACCGCCCCTGAGACGCACTTGATCAGCGTCGACTTCCCGGCTCCGTTGGGGCCGAGCAGGACGTGCACCTCCCCGGGGAGAACGTCGAAGTCGACGCCGTCGAGTGCGCGCACGCCCGGGTACTGCTTCGCGATGTTGCGCACCTCCAGAACGGGGACGACGCTCGCGTCGCTCATATCGCAACCTCCAGCGGCTCGTGGGCGGGCACGTCGATCCAGCACTCCTCACGCGCCGCGGTCAGCACCGCGTCGGTGATCACCGCAGCGCGCAGGCCGTCGGCGAAGGCCGGCAGGCCGTCGACCGGCGCGTCGTCGCGCACCGCGGCGTAGGCGTCCGCGACGAACGCCGTGAAGCAGTCCCCGTAGCCCTGCGAGTGGCCCGCGGGCAGCCACGCCAGACGTGCCGCCGGCTCGGACAGGAACGCCGGGTCGCGGTTGAGAACCGTCACGGACTCGCGGCGACCGCACCACAGGCTCTCCGGCAGCTCCTGGTCGAACGCCACCGATTCGTCGGCGCCGTCGACCTCCAGCCACAGACGGTTCTTGCGTCCTGCGGAGATCTGACTGATGACCGTCGAGCCGACCGCTCCCTGGTCGGTCTCGAACTGCATCACGGCCGCGTCCTCGGTTCCCACCAGGCGCGGCTCTCCCTCGACGCCCCCACTGCCGGCGAACGCCGCTCGGTGGCGGGCGCGCACGCGCGCGGAGACGGCCGTCAGCGTTCGCGCGCTGAGGCGCGCGATGCGGTGCCCGGTGACGAACTCGGCAAGGTCACACCAATGCGACCCGATGTCCGCGAACGCACGCGACGCGCCCCCGAGGTGGGCATCGACACGCCAGTTGTCGTCCTCGGGCCGCAGCAGCCAGTCCTGCAGGTACGTGCCGTGCACGAGACGAACCGCGCCCGTGTGCCCGGTTCGCACGCGCTCGCGCGCCTCGCGAACCGTCGGGTGGTAGCGGTACACGAACGGGACGAGCGCGAGGCGGCCGGACTCGGCCGCGAGCGCGGTAAGCCGCCTGGCCCCCGCGACGTCGAGCGCCAGCGGCTTCTCGCAGATCACGTGCTTGCCGGCCGCCAGCGCCGCCTCGGCGAGTGGCAGGTGAAGGTGGTTGGGCGTGCACACGTGCACGACGTCCACGTCGGGCGACTCCACCAGCGCCTCGGCCGAACCGAACGCCCGCTCGGCGCCGAGCCGCCTGGCCGAGATCTCGGAGTGCTCGAGCGACGAGTCGGCCACGCCGACGAGACGCGCCCGCGCGAGCCGCGCCGCGCGTGCATGGACAGTGCCGATGAACCCGGCGCCCGCGATGCCGACGCGAAGCGCTTCCTCCGTCTCCGGCGTGTCGCCGTCATCCACCATCAGCTGTCTCCTCGTACCTGCCTGTTGGCCGGAGTTCTCGACATCCGGCGTGCGGCATTCCCCTTGTCGCGACCCTAGACAGGCTCCGCGGAGAACGTGACGAGTGTGAGCAAACCTTGACACTCGGCGCCTCGAGCCGACCGGCGCGCCGCCTCGACGCCTAGTTTCCGGCGAATTACACTTCTGCCCATTTACGACAAACTATTGTAAGGATTCGATGCATAAGTTGGCGCAAAAGCCCAAAGATCCGCTACTTTTGCTTGACTTGCGGCGAAAGCTGTCTAGCCTTTTTCCCCATGGCGGACAACGGACTTCGTGCCAGCGAGCACACGTCGTATCCGGCGCTGGCGCCCTCGAACAACGTCCGACGGAGCCGCGGTGCCGAGTGGCCTCTGTTCGTCGAGACGCCCGAGCGTCAGGGCTTCGAGGCCCACCTGCGGTCGCTGCAGACGGCGGTCAGCGCGCTCAGCCGCCGTCTTCCGCTCCAGCGGATCGCGACGGTCGTCGCCCAGTCCGCGATGGACGCCCTCGATGCCCAGGCCATGATCGTCGCCGTCGCTGAGGAGGACGGCCGGCTTCGCGGCGTGCATGTCGCGGGCCTGCCCGAGGAGGCGCAACACCGGCTTGCCACGATTCCGACCACCGCGCCGACGCTCATCGACGAGATCGATCGGTCCCTCCGCCGCGACGCCAAGACCGGGCGGCTCAACGGAACGCTCGCCGCACTGCCGATCTCGCAGGATGATCGTACGCTCGGCTTCCTCGTCCTCGGCCGGTCGCACAGCCAACCGTTCTCCGAGTACGACCGCACGTTCCTCGATGCGCTTGCAGACCTCTGCGCGCTCGCCCTCGACCGGCTGCAGATGTGCGCCGACAGGTCGCGCGTCCGCGCGGTGCTACGCCGCCGGCAGCTCGACCTGAAGCTCGCCAGCACTCAGCTCCGGGTCGGTGATATGCAGATCGACCTCGAGGAGCAGCGGATCACGATCGGCAGCCGCACGGTCAGCCTGACGCCGTCCGAGATGCGGCTGCTGATCTTCCTCGCCGACGAGCCCGGTCGCGCACGAAGCCGGCACGAACTTCTCCGGCATCTCTGGCACACGGAGCACGTTGGTGACGAGCGCGCATGCGACGTGCACGTCTCCAACCTGCGTCGCAAGATCGAGAGCGACCCCTCCAGGCCCGAGCGCCTGGTCACGGTGCGCGGCGTCGGCTACGCGCTGCAGCCGCACTGAGAGGGTGACGCGTGGCCCGAGCGGGCCGATTGTCAAGGTTCGCTCACATCCGTCGCGCGGAGACACAGCACCGGGTTAGGGTCGGCCGGAGGGCGCGCCCAGGCCCAGGAGATTCCGGGTCGGGCCTGCACGGGGGAGGAGGGACATGCGTCACCAATCGCCTTGCCATGGGTTCCGGGCGTTCGTCCCTGGAGTCGTCCCTGCACGACCGCACCGCATGAGTCGCTCCACCGGGAGTGCGTCATGCACCACTGCGCGCTGATGAGGAGATTGCGCCACATGCGACCTACACGTTTGCTCTGCATCGCTGTCCCCGCCTTGGCCCTGATCGCGCCGGCGACCGCGGTGTCAGCGCCCGTCGACGCGGTTGCAGCCGCATCGCCGGCCAAGCTCCGGTCCATCAGCGCGCCACCGTTGCGAGCATTCACAGGAGACACCTTCACGCTCGCGGCCAGGGTCCGCAACACCTCGAGCCGTGCGTCGCGTCCACGGCTCGTGGTCATGCTGCGAAGGTTCAAGCACGCCTCGGGCGGGCGCATCGTCGCCGCCGAACGGCTGCGCAAGCTCAAGGCCGGCCGCAGCAAGCGGGCCCGGATCGAGGTCACGCTGCCGTCCTCGCTCGCCGCGGGGCGCTACTACGTGGCCGCGTGCGCGCGTGCCCGCAACTCCACGAGTTGCCGGCTCGCCGGGCGCCGGATGATCGTGTCCCGCCGCTCGACCTCGCCGTCGCCGCCGTCAGGGTCACCCGGTTCGAAGAAGTACGACGTCCTCGTCCTCACCGAGTCCCGCGCGGCCGGCGACACGCACGCCGCCGCCTCCCGGGCGGCCGGCGTGTCGGCGATCAAGGCGCTCGGCGCGAGCAACGGCTTCAAGGTCACCGAGGCCGCCCAGTCGGCCGGCGCGTTCACCGAGGCCAGCCTCGAGAGCTACCGGACGGTCGTGTTCCTGAACACGTCGGGCGATGTGCTCAGCGACAATGAGCAGTCGGCCTTCGAGCACTACTTCAAGCAGGGCGGCGGCTTCGTCGGGATCCACTCGGCGCTGGTCACCGAGCCGAACTGGGCGTTCATGACGAGCCTGCTCGGCACGCGCGCCGAGACCGGCACCGCGACGGCTCGCACCGAGTCGACGCAGCAGGCGGCCACGATCAAGGTCGCCGACCGCGTGCACGACGCCAGCAAGTCGCTGCCGGAGCGCTTCACGGTCGCCGACGCGTTCTACAACAGCCCGACCGAGGTCCGCGGCTTCCAGCACGTGCTGGCCACGGTCGACGAGGACACGTATGACGAGCAGGACAGTGACACCCCCGTCGCTGGGAGGTCGGACGACCACCCGATCATGTGGTGTCAGGACCTCGAGGGCGGGCGCTCCTTCTACACGGGCGTCGGCCACAACCCGGCGACCTTCGGCAACGCCAACGTGCGGCGGAACCTCGCGGGCGCCATCAAGTGGTCCGCCGGCCTGTCGAACGCGACGTACAGCGACTGCGGCGCGACCGTGCTCGCGAACTACAAACAGGTCAAGATCTCGGCTCCGCCGAACCTCAACGAGCCGATCGGCTTCGACCAGCTCCCCGACGGGCGTGTGATCCAGACCGCGCGCGCCGGACAGGTCCGCCTGCACGATCCCGAGGGCGGCACCACCACGGTGCTCGCCAACCTCGCCCAGTTCCCGCAGGGCCTCTACACCCACAGCGAGGACGGCCTCTACGGCCCGGCCGTGGACAACGACTTCGCGCGGAACAAGTGGGTGTACCTGTATTACTCACCGGCGGTCGTGAAGGACGTCCCGCAGTCGGCCGGTCCGCCCCTGACGTTCCGGACCCCCACAGGGGTGGCGGGCGAGCCGCAGCAGCATCCCGCGTGCCAGGCACCCGTTGTCTGTCTGATCACGGCGCCGCTCACCGCCGCGAGCACGGCCGCATGGGACCCGTACGTCGGGTACTTCCAGCTCTCGCGCTTCAAGTTCGTCGACGCCGCGCCCGGTAACCCGGCCCACCTCGACCCGGCCACCGAGCAGGAGATCATGCGCGTCCCCGTCAACCGCGGTGCCTGCTGTCACGTCGGAGGCGACATCGACTTCGACAAGGCCGGCAACCTGTGGCTGGTCACGGGCGACGACACGCCGTCGGGCGGCGGCAACTCCGGCGGCTTCTCACCGCACAACGACATGAAGACGACCGAGAGCCAGACGGTCCGCACGCTCAACGCGACGGGCGGGACGTTCACGCTCACGTTCGACGGGCAGACGACGGCGCCGATCGCCTACAACGCAACGACGGCAGAGCTGCAGGCGGCGCTCGAGGCCCTGAGCAACATCAACCCCGGCGACGTCGCCGTGACGTCGGGGGCCGTCGGTGGCGTGCCGAACTCGACGCCGGTCAACTCGGGGAACCAGACGATCCAGTTCCGCGGGCAGTACGACCAGGACAACGTCCCGGAGATCACGACCGACGCGACGGGCCTCACGGGCACGACGCCGACGGCGCCGGTCGCCACGACGCAACAGGGCGATTTCTTCCAGG
Organism: uncultured Solirubrobacteraceae bacterium; assembly: GCA_963806395.1. GTDB lineage: Bacteria > Actinomycetota > Thermoleophilia > Solirubrobacterales > Solirubrobacteraceae > DASSUW01. The sequence continues at coordinate 236,273 of CAWDYI010000009.1, forward strand.
CCCCCTTCGTCGACGCGCGGCGGAGCGCGATGAACACCAACGACCTGCGCGGCAAGGCGCTGCGCATCAAGGTCAACGAGAACGGCTCGTACACGACCCCGAGCGGCAACCTGTTCGCACCGGGCACGCCGGGGGCGCGTCCCGAGATCTACGCCATGGGCTTCCGGAACCCGTTCCGGATCCAGGTCGACTCCAAGGGCGTCGCGTACCTCACCGACTACTCGCCCGACTCGCAGATCCCGCAGACGCACCGCGGGCCGCAGGGCACGGGCCGCGTAGAGGTCGTGCGAGCGCCGTCCAACTACGCGTGGCCGCTGTGCATGACGCCCAAGGTCCCGTACTACCGGTGGAACTTCAACACGTCGCTCCCGCTGGATGCGGCCCCGCGGCCGCACGAGTGCGACAACCCGGCCAAGGGCCCGGACAACGAGTCGCGCTGGAACACGGGCGTGACGATCGACCCGACGGCCGCGCCGGGTCGCGTGCAGACGCCGCGGGTGACCCAGCCGGACATCTGGTACTCGTACCGCGACAACCAGATCCCGCCGCAGGGCACGCCGTGCCTCGACGCCTACGACGGGATCGGCGCCGATGGCTCCGTGTGCCCGCTGCTCTTCCCCGAGCTGTTCACGGGCGGCGTCGGACCGCACGGCGCCACGACGTACGAGTTCGATCCGAGCAACCCGAGCGAGACGAAGTTCCCGCCGTACTACGACGGGGCGACGCTCCTCGGCGAGTTCACGCAGGACACCATGCGTGAGATCCGGTTCGACTCGAACAAGCAGGTGCTCGAGATCAACCCGTTCCTCAACTGCGGTCAGGCGGTCGTCGTGACGGCGTTCCCGTTCGAGTGCGACAACCCGATGGACCTCCAGTTCGGGGCCGACGGGAACTTCTACCTGCTCACCTACGGCGACGGCTTCTTCACCCCGAACGCCGACGCCGGCATGTACCGGTGGGAGTACACGAAGGGCCCGCAGCGGCCGCGCGCCGTCATCGGCGCCACGCCGACGAACGGCCGGGCCCCGCTGACCGTCCAGTTCAGCAGCGACGGCTCGCGCGACGAGGACCCCGGCGACTCGATCACGTTCGCGTGGGACTTCGACAACAACGGGACGGTCGACTCGACGTCCCCTAACCCGTCGCACACCTACACCGCCACTGGGGTCTACACGGCCCGGCTGACGGTGACGGATTCGACCGGCAAGACCGACTCGAAGAGCACGGTCATCACGGTCGGCAACACTGCCCCGACGCTGACGATCAGCACACCGCTCAACGGTGACTTCTTCACCTTCGGGCAGAACATCCCGTTCACCGTCACCGGCTCGGATCCCGAGGACGGCGCGATCGACAGCGCGGCCGAGTGCGCGCGTGTGACGGTGACGTTCGTCCTCGTCCACGACACCCACGGGCACGCTGAGGACAGCACGCCCGCGACGTGGGATCCGGCCGCGACCGTCTGCCGCGGAGTGCTGACCACAGACCCGGGCGACGCGTCGCACGGCGGCTATCTGGCCGGCGGCATCAACGCGTCGTTCACCGACACAGCGCAGGGCTCGATCCCCGCGCTCGAGACGACCACCCAGCACGTGGTCCAGCTCAGGCGCCACGAGGTCGAGGACGCGCAGGAGATGTCCGGGCTGACCACCACGGGCGCGGAGGGTGGCCGGGCGATCTCGAGCATCGACCCGGGTGACTGGGTCGCGCTCAACAACCGGTTCAACCTGACCAACATGAGCAAGGAGCTCACGTTCCGCTACGGCGCCGGCGCCACAGGCGTCGCCGCCGGCACGCCGCGGCTCGAGGTCGAGGTCCGTCAGGGCGCGGTCGACGGCCCGCTGCTGACGACCGTCACGTTGGGCGCCACCGGCGCGGCCAACAACAACACCTACGCGAGCCAGACGTCCCCGCTCGACTTCGCGGGCAGCCAGCGTCTGTTCCTCGTGTTCCGGGCGGTCGCGGGCGGGCCGACCACCGGCCTCGGCAACCTCAACTGGGTCGAGTTCAGCGGCCCAGGGGTCGCCCCGTAGTGCCTCCGGGGGCGCCGCGTCCGCGGCGCCCCCTCCATCCACCCGCGGAGAAGGCGACAGCGATGAGCAAGTCACGCAAACTCGACAGGCGCACCTTCATCGGTGCGGCCGCCGGCGCGGCCGGGGCCACGGCGCTCAGCCCACTGGGCCCGGCTCTCAGCCTCGGGCACGACAAGGACAAGCGCAAGGGCAAGCGGATCGTGCCGCGGGACCGCCTGGGCGTCCAGCAGTTCTCGATCCGGGACGCGGTCACCCGCCTCGACCAGTCCGTCACGGGGTACCTGGGCGGCCGCAACTTCCCGGACGACGCGGCGGACATCGGGCGCGCCCGGCCGCTCCCGGGCGGCTTCCGCGCGGTGTTCGAGTACCTCGCGTCAGTCGGCTACACGGGCTTCGAGTTCTTCTCGTTCAACCAGGGCGCGAACGGCGCGATCACGAACGAGGAGATCCGCACAGCGCTCCGCAACGCCGGGCTGAAGGCGGCCGGAACGCACACGGGCGGTCTCCAGGCCATGGTCGTGCCCGAGAACCTGCAGGCACAGATCGACCTGGCCGGCGTCCTCGGCTACAAGATGGTCGGCACGGCCGGAAACCCGGCCAACCCGACCCTGGGCACACTTGACGCCTGGAAGGGGTACGCGGAGCAGGCCAACACGGTCGGCGCGGCGTTCCGCGCCGCGGGCATCAAGTACTTCTTCCACCCCGAGCAGGACTGGTTCCGCTTCTTCGACGACCCGGCGCACCCCGAGCTCGCTCGCGTGCACCGGATCGACTGGTTCACGGACAACACGGACCGCAGGCTCGTGTACTTCGAGCCCGACACGATGCACACGCTCGCTGGGCGGGGGCGCTTCCCGGACCCGGTCGACGGACGCCTGTTCGACGTCAACGCCTGGTATGCGCGGCTCGCCAAGAAGGACCGGATCATCGCCTGGCACGTCAAGGACGCGGACCGCGTCATCCCCCTGCCCGCCGCCGGGGTCAATCCGTTCACGCAGCAGCGCCTCCGCCAGGGCTTCCCGCTCAACGGCGGTATCGACGTCGTCTACGGCGGCGAGGGCGCGGTCGCCAACGGCTACCCGGTCGACCCCGACCCCGAGGTGCTCGGCTACCAGGAGCAGTTCGACCGGTTCGAGCTCGCGAGCCCCGGCTGGTTCCACGCCGAGAGCGACAGCGGTCCCGGCCCTGCCGCCATCGACCCCGGCCGGTCGCTGCGCTGGGCGAAGGTCAGCGCGAAGTACCTGCTCGACCTGCGCGCGGACGACGACCGCGACGACTGTGACGACGACCACCATCACGGCCACCGCTAGACGGCGTTCCCTGCGCCTGCTGCTCGCGACCGCGATCGTCACGATCACGGCCGCGGGCAGCGCGTGGGCGCACGGCGACCCGGCGAGCCACTACCTGGAGACCGACTCGCTCTACCCGTCGTTCGCCAGTCAGCCGTCGCAGCAGGTGCAGCTCCAGCTGCTCGGGCTCCTGCAGGCGACGGAACGGCGCGGCTACCCGATCAAGGTCGCACTGGTCGCGGGCGAGGCGGACCTCGTCGAGGACCTGGCGATGCTCCGGACGCCGCAGCGTTACGCCGGCTTCGTCGCGTCGGCGATCGGCAGCAAGCTCCAAGCGCCGGTCCTGATCGTCACGCCGTACGGTCTCGGCGTCGCGGGGAGCGCCCGCCGGGACGGAAGACTGCGGCCCATCACCGCAAGCGACGCCCAAGGCCTCGTCGGCGGCACGGCCGCGCCCGCCGGGGCCGAGGGCGACGCGCTGGCCATGACGGCGATGACGGCGATCCGCAGGATCGCTCGCTCCGGCGGACATCCGCTCCCCGCTCGCGTCCCGCCGGCCGAGATGTACGCACCGCCGGCCGCGGCCCCGGCTCCGACCTCCGAGCCGGCGGCGACCGCCGATGCGAGCGGCGGCACCGGCGGGATGCTGATGGCCCTGCCGGTCGTACTCGTCCTCCTGGCGTTCCTGACCGCCTACCTCCGAGGACGCGGACGGCAGCGTGACAGCCCCGTGGCGTTCACCGGCCCGGAGCGCGGGTGAGCGCCGAGCGGGCCGCGTTGGCGATACGAGCGGCGGGGACCGTCGGCCCGCCGAGGTTGGTGACGACGGCGACCGTCGTGGCTGTCGCGTCGTCGATGCCCGTCGACGACGTCCATCCGAAGTACCAGCCGTCGTGCCCGGCCACGACGGCGCCCGGGACCTGGCTGATCGTGACGCCGAGCCCGTAGCCCGCCTTGCGGCCGAGCCGGCTGCGACGGGAGACCATCGCGCCGAGCGTCTGCGTGCTCACGAGCTCGCCGGTGAAGAGCGCTTCGGTGAACCGCGCGAGGTCCTGTGCGCTGCTGGCGATGCCGCCGTCGCCCCACACCGGACCCAACGCGTCCGTCGGGACGACGCCGCCGGTGACCGCGAGCAGGTCGACCGGGCGGCCCAGCAGGGCCACATGCGGCGTCGCCAGCCGAGCGCCGCCGACCGATGCCGCACACGAGAACCCGGGCAGACCGAGCGGCCCGGCGATCAGTGCGTCCAGCAGCGTCGCGAAGTCGTCGCCGCCGGCACGTTCGGCCAGCTCTGCGGCGACGATGTAGTTGCTGTTGCGATAGGCGAAACGCTCGTCGGGCTCGCGCTCCGGCCCGAGCCGCGCGATCGCCTCGATCAGCTCTCCGCGCGACCACGGGTAGTCGGGCGCGCCGCCGTTCAGCCGCCGGGCGATCGCTCGATCGCTCGCGTACTCGCGAAGCCCCGAGCGATGCGCGAGCAGCAGCCGAGGCGTCAGCCGATCGGCGTTCGGTAGCTCGGGCAGCCAGGGCCGCACAGGGGTGTCGAGATCCAGCGCGCCGCGCTCGGCGAGCAGGGCGACGAGGCAGGACGTCGCCAGCTTCGTCGCCGAGGCCAGGACGAACCGGTCCGTGGCGGCGACCGGATCGGTGCGGTCGACCCGGCCCGCGCACGCCGCCCACACGAGCACGCCGCGGCGTCGAACGGCGATCTGGGCACCCGGCGGGCGTGCGCGCGCCAGCGCCTTGGACACCGCGCCTTCCAGGCGCTCGGACTCTGACCCCGCCAGCCGGTCGACGGCCATGCGGATCCGCGGAGCAGGCTCGCGCCGTGCGACCCGCCACGCGCCGGCCATGCGGCGAAGCAGCCGAGCGCGACTCACCCGAGCGTGCCCGCGGCCACAGCGCGTTCAGGCGGCGGTCCGTTCCTCGGTCGTGGTGCGGTCAGGTGCTGCCGGCACGGCGAGCTTCTGCTCCTGGCGAGCGGGGGTGATCAGCACGACGTCCCACGCGAGGCCGACGCGCCGCATCAGCCGGATCGTCATAGCCGACACGTCAAGCTCCCACCAGCGAAGGCCGTGCGCGGCGGAGCGCGGAAATGCGTGGTGATTGTGGTGCCACGACTCCCCGAACGACGGCAGCGCGAGCCAGAACACGTTGGTCGACTCGTCCTCGACGGCGAAGCGGCGTGTGCCGAAGAAGTGGCAGATCGAGTTGACCGACCAGGTCACGTGGTGCTGGATGAAGATGCGCGCAAAGCCGCCCCACAGCAGGCCGGTGAGCCCGCCCCGCAGCGTCCCCGTGAGCGCCAGGCCCATCAGGAACGGCAGGCCGAGGCTGAGGAGGATCAGCCAGGGGAATGCGCGGTTGATGCGCTTCATGCCACGGTCCTCGACGAGCTCGCGCGCGTACTTGTACGCCCGTGCCTGCCCGTTGGTGCTCCAGAGCCACCCCACGTGCGCATGCCACAGGCCGCGCAGCGCGCCGCGGACGCCTGCGCCGTGACCGACGTGGGGCGAATGCGGATCGCCCTCCTTGTCGGTGTGGGCGTGGTGCTTGCGGTGGTCGGCGACCCACTCGATCACCGGTCCCTGGATGGCCATCGAGCCCAGGACCGCGAACACGTAGCGCGTCGCACGGTGCGTCGCGAAGGCACGGTGGGTGAGCATCCGATGAAAGCCGACCGTCACGCCGAGACCGCACAGCACGTACATCACGGCGAACACGATCAGGTCCGAGGGGCCCACCAGACTGCCCCACAGCAGCGGGATCGCCACCACCACCACGAGGAACGGCAGTAGGACGGCGGCCATATTCACGTTGCGTTCGAGTCGAGTCATTGGCTTAGAGGCTACGCGCAACCCCTTTGCGCTTCCCACGGCATCTTCGACGAATTTGCCGTAGCGTTTCTGTAGGTCCCCTACAACCAGTGCCCGAATCCGGACTTCGCTATCGCCGCTGCCGCGCGGCGGCGATCGCCGCCCGGATCCGCGGCTCGTGCTCTGAGCGCCACGCCACCGGCTCGCGTACGGGGCCGGCCGGGATGCCGTGCTCGAGCAGGAAGCGCGGGTTCGCGTCGGTGAGCTGCCGCCCGCGCACCGCCGACGCTCCGGCGCGGGCTGCCGCGGCCGGGCCCTCCGCCAGCGTGTGCCGCCGGGTACCGCCATGCCCGTCCGACGCGAGGACGTACGCGCGCCCGTAGCGCACCAGATGCGTCGCTCCGTGCTGTGCCTCTGGCCCGTGGCGGCCGAGCAGCGAGCAGACGTTGACCTGCAGCAACGCTCCCGCCTGGATCACCGGCCGCAGGCCGTCGCAGCCCCGTCGGTAGGAAGCCCGCGGCGCGCTCGGGATGGGCGATCAGCAATCCGAACCTGTGCCTGCGGACGTGCCGGCACGCGTCCAGAAACGCGTCGCCGATCCCCCCGAACGGCACCTCGAGCAGCACCCAGCGCGCGCCCCGCGAACCGTGCGCGATGACGTCGAGGTCGTCGCGACCGAGGCCGGCCGCGCCGTCGGGATGGATCTCGCCCCCGGGATGGAGCCGCAGCTCGATGCCCGCGGCGTCGATCGCGGCCTGCAGCGCCCGTGTGCGTGCGGGGATCGTGGCCACGTCGAGGTCGAAGTCGGGATGGCCGACGTGCGGCGTGACCGTCGCTTCGTGGACCCCGGCGCGCGCGATCCGCTCGGCGTGAGCGAGGCTGGCGCTCTCGTCGGCCGGACCGTCGTCGACGCCGGGCAGGAGGTGGAGATGCAGATCGACGTGTGCCATCACCGATGAGCATGGTGGTCGGGGGCCGCGACGGCGTGACGGATCCGTAACCCTTCACAACTCGCCAACAGGTCGGTCCGGACCCCCGCCTACGATCAGCGTGATGGCTTCGATCGAGCCGGGATCGGCTGTGCGCGCCCGGCCTCCAGTCGCAGCACAGCATCCGGCGCTGGCCGTGCTCCCCGGTGGCGCCGGCGAGCGTGCGCGGACGGCCGCGGTGATCGACCTCGGGTCGAACTCGTGGCGGCTGGTCGCTTACCGCTACCTGGAGGGCGGCGCCTGGTGGCGGCTGGGCCAGCTGCAGGAGCCCGTGCGCATCGCGGAGGGGCTCGCCCGCTCCAGCAAGCTGAGCGCGAACGCGGTCGCACGTGGGATGGAGACGCTCGACATGTTCGCGCGCTACTGCCGCGCCCGCGGGATCGACCCCGGCGCGGTCGACGCCGTCGCCACCAGCGCCATCCGCGATGCCGCCAACGGCGACGATCTGCGCACGCGCGCCGAGGAGCTCACCGGCTTTCCCATCCGCGTCCTGTCGGCGCAGCAGGAAGCGGACTACGGCTATCTCGCGGCGGTCAACTCGACCACGCTCACGGATGGCACGGTGCTCGATCTCGGGGGCGGGAGCATGCAGCTCGTCGCCGTCCGCGAGCGACGCGCGACCGCGTTCGGCTCGTGGCCGCTGGGCGCGGTGCGGATCAGCGAGCGCCTGCTTCCCGCTGCCCGCGCGCTGTCGCGCAAGGAGCTCAAGCGGGCGCGGACGGCGGTGCGCGCCGACGTGGCCGAAACCAAGTGGGCGAACGAGAAGGGGCATCGCGTCGTCGGAATGGGCGGCGCCGTCCGCAACCTGGCAGCGGCGGCGCAGCGGGCGAGCGGATACGGAGCGGCCGGCGTCCAGGGCTACGTCCTCCGTGCCGCCGAGCTGCGCGAGCTCGTGGCCGCGCTGGCCAGGCGCCCGGCGGCGGCGCGTGCGCTTCCCGGGATCAAGCCCGCCCGTGCGGACGTCGTCCTCGGCGCCGCCCTGGTGCTGGAGGCGATGCTCGATCGCGACGGGTTCGACGGCATCGAGGTGACCCGGGCGGGGCTGCGCGAGGGCGTGTTCTTCGCCACCCGGCTGCGCTCCGGGACCGAGCCCCTGATGCCTGACGTGCGCGCGGCGTCGGTGCGCAACCTCGCGGTCCAGTGCCACGCCGATCTCCCCCACGCCGACCACGTCGCGCAGCTCGCGGTGCAGATGCACGACTCGATGGCGGCCGAAGGCGTGATCGCGCAATCGCCGGATGAGCGCGAGCTCCTGTGGGCGGCGTCGATGCTCCACGACGTCGGCATGACGATCGGCTACGACGGGCACGCCGCACACTCGCGCTACGTGATTCTCAACGCCGGGCTCGCCGGATTCGGCCCGCGCGAGGTCGCGCTGATCGCCCAGATCGTGCGCTACCACCGCAAGGGGACGCCCGACCTCGACGACCTGCGGCCACTCACGCGCGCAGGCGACCGCGAGCTGGTCCAGCGGTGCGCGCTGCTGCTGCGCGTCGCGGAGCAGCTCGAGCGCGGCGAAGGCCGATCCGTGCATGCGGCGCGGCTGGTCGCCGGCCGGAACGAGATCCGGCTCGTGCTGGACGGCGACGATCGGCTGGCGCGGTGGAGCCTCGAGCGTCAGCTGGGCGACGAGGCGTTCCGCCGCGTCTTCGGACGCCGCCTGGTCGTCGAGGGTTGACGCGGTTGTATACCCTGTAGGGGTATGAATTCAACAACCATCACCAACGAGACCCGCGTCTACGCCGTCGCCGGCATGAGCTGTCGCCACTGCGTGGCCTCCGTACGCGAAGAGGTGTCCGAGCTGGACGGCGTGCAACGCGTCGACGTCGATCTGGACTCCGCGCGCCTCGTCGTCTCGGGTCAGGGCTTCTCCGACGACGCCGTGCAGGCGGCGGTCGAAGCGGCCGGCTACGAGTTGGCGGGGTAGGTCGCGTCGTCGATCTGGGCGATCATCAGGCAGTAGCCGTCGGGGTCGGTGACACGCATCTCCTGTCGCGGCCCCGGGCTGCCGTCGACGATCTCCCCCGGCCCAGGCCTGACACCGTGGGCGACGAGGTGGTCGCGGAGGCCGGCGAGGTCGTGCGCGTAGAGGTAGAACAGCACCGCCTGCCCGCGCGGCTCGATCGGAGCGTCCGCGCGGGCCACCATCAGCGCCGCGCTCTCGCTCTCCAGCCACGCCCAGTGGAGGATGCCGTCCGGCTCGAAGGTGTCGTTGACCGCCAAGCCGAGCAGGCGATAGAACGCGACCGAGCGCCCGACGTCGGCCACGTGCGCGAACGGAACCAGACCGGTGACCGGCGACGGCGGCAGCCCGGGGTCGCCGTCGGCCGCGGTGGCGCGGATCGCCAGGTCGTGCTCGGCCGCAGCCTCGCTCGAGTAGTCCTGCAGCTCGGCGATCCGGCCCGCGGCGTCCAGCGTCAGCACGAACCAGCGGCTGCCTTCGGGCTCACCCCCGCTCTGCTCGCTCACGACCCCGACATGCATCACCAGACGATCCCCAACCCGCCGCAGGTCGTGGAGGCGGGGCCTGATGCCTGCGTCGAAGTGTGAGCGCAGCGTGCCGAGGACGTCGTCGCGGCTGCGGCAGCCGCCGCCCGGCCCGGTTCCGTACCACAGGGCGTCTTCGGCCAGGAACGGCTCGGCGATCGTCATGTCGCCGGTGTGCATGGCGCGCACCAGCGCGGCCGCGATCGCATGCTCTGGGGAGTCGTTGCTCGTCATACACGGACGGTGTGGCCGGCGTCTCGGAGCGCCACGGTAGCCGCCTCGAGCGCCGAGGCGCGCACGAGCACGTAGTCGGTGTCGTACGTCGAGAGCGCGTAGATCGGGATGCCGGCGTCCGCGAGCGGTCGGGCGAGCGAGGCGAGGATGCCGGTGAGGCCGAACTCGAGCGGGCCTTCGACGCACAGCGCACGCCAGCCGGGCTCCACCGTCGCGTCGCGCGGCGCGTCGGCGGCCGGACACACGATCGACAGCTCCTCGCTCGTACGGGTGACGGAGAACAGCGCCGAGCGATCGGGGATCGGTGGAGCCGCGGCGTCGGCGGGGAGACGGCACACGGCGAGCTCCCCGTCGAGCGTGCGCAGAGTCATGGCGGCGCCAGCGTCGGATCGACGAACAGGCCGCAGACGTCGACGCTCGCGCAGTCGCAGCTCTGCGCGACCTCCAGCCAGTGCCTGACGGCCTGCGCACGGGCGATCAGCGCGTCGATGTGCGGCAGCTTCTCGTCGGCGAGCGCGCGGATGTGGCGGCTCGCGTCGGCGCTGCGGTTGCCGGGGCCCGTGAGCGGCGCGATCTCCTCCAGGCTCAGGCCCGCGCGCTGCGCGACGTCGATGATCGAGAGGCGATGCAGCACCTCTTCGCGGTAGCGCCTGTGCCCGCCCACCCGCGGCGGCTCGGGCAGCACGCCGACGCTCTCGTAGAAGCGGATATGCGAGGTGTTCAGCCCGGCCCGTTCGGCGACCTGGCCGATCGTCAGCAGTGTGGAGCTCGATCGGGGCATCAGCGCGAGTCCTTGACTTCAAGTCGTGTTGAAGGTGGACATTAGACGGTGATGCCTGACATGCCGATCGCCTGCACCCTCACCCCGGACGGCATGACCGCCCGCCTCGCGCTGATCGAGGCGCTGGCCGCCGACGGGCTGCTCGACCGCACCCGGACCGACGCGGGCCTGCGCCTGCGCCTGCGCGACATCGCGGAGATCGAGCGGCGCACTCGTGAGCTCGTCGCCGCCGAGTCCGAGTGCTGCGCGTTCCTCGACTTCGGGCTCAGCCGCGACGACGGCGACCTCGTGCTGGATATCTCCGGACCCGACGATGCCCGGCCCGTGATCGAGCTGTTCTTCGCGCCTGAGCCGGCCTGACCGTCAGACGCGACGAATATCGACGCCGGCGCGGACGAGCGGCTTCAGCGCCGATTCGGGGACGTCCGCCGCAAGGATGACGTCGATCTCGCTCACCTCGGCGATCTGTGTCAGTGCGGGACGATCGAACTTCGATCCGTCGACCAGGAGGACGGCCTGCCGAGCGCGTTTGATCATCGCGCGCTTGACCTCGGCCTCGAGCGGGTCCGGGTCGGTGAGGAAGCCGTCGGGGGTGAGCCCACGGACGGAGAAGAGCACGTGGTCGGCGAAGTGCGCCTCGATCGTGCGGATCGCCTGCGGCCCGACCAACGAGCGCGTCGCCTTGCGCAGCGCGCCGCCGGCGCCGACGAGCTCGACCTGCGGGGCGTCGAGCTCGTACAGGAGGTCCATGACCGGCACCGCGTTGGTCAGCAGCGTGCAGCGGAGGTTCTCGCGCACGACGCGGCGGGCCGCGAAGTAGCCGGTCGTCGAGCTGTCCACGAAGATCGCCTCGCCGGGCTCGAGCAGCGCGAGCGCCGCCGCCGCGAGTCGCTCCTTCGCGTCCACCGCGACCTCGAGCCGCTGCAGGAACGAGTCCTCGTGCCTCGAGAGGCCGGGCAGCACCGCCCCGCCGTGCGTGCGCCTGGCGACGCCGCGCGCCTGGAGCTCGTCGAGGTCGCGCCGGGCCGTCATCGGCGAGATGCCGAACTCGGTCTCCAGGTCGGCGACCGAGACGCTGCCGTGCTCCCTCAGGCGCTCGGCGATCATCCGCCGCCGCTCGTCGGGCACGAGCGAGCCGCGCGTGCCCGTCATGGCGTTCGCCGTCGCATCTGCGTCATTTTGGATACCAGACCGGCGACGTGCGTTTCGCGTCCTGAACCGCCGGACAAAACGCTCAGAAGCGACAACGATTCGCACATCGGGAGGAGAGGACCGACGTGGCCGAGACGACGCTTGAGCGGGGGCGGGACAAGCCGAACGCGTGGAAGAACACGATCCTCGCGGGCCTGGCGAACTACATCGACGCCGGCTCGATCGTCGCCGGCGCGGCCGGCCTCGCGCTCTGGACCGAGCTGTTCGGCCTCAGCTCGAGTTTCGTCGGCATCATCGCCGCGTTCAGCTCGAACGCGATCTCGGCGGGCATCGGCGCCCTTGTCGGCGGGTGGCTGTGCGACCAGTACGGGCGCAAGCGGATCTACCAATGGGACCTGCTCGTCTACGCCTTCGGCCTGCTGTGGATCATCTTCGCCCAGGAGGCGTGGATGCTGGTGGTCGGCTACGTGATCGCCGGCCTCGCCGTCGGCGCCGACGTCCCCGCATCGTGGACGCTGATCACCGAGAGCGCGCCAAAGCGGGCGCGCGGCCGCCACGCCGGCTTCGCCCAGCTGTTGTGGATGATGGGCCCGGTCATCGTGCTCGCGCTCTCGTTCGCGCTGTCGGACCTCGGCGTCCTCGGCACGCGGATCGTCTTCGCGCACCTGCTCGTGGTCGCGCTCGTGCTGTGGGCGATGCGGCGCGGCATGCGCGAGTCGAAGATCTGGAGCGACGCCAAGAGCGCGGCCTCGTCGGTGTCGTTCGCCGGGTTCCGCGAGCTGATGCGCCGGCCCTACCTCGGCGCGATGCTGTTCCTGACCGGCATGTACGGCCTGTGGAATCTGATGGCCGGCACAAACGGCTTCTACCTCCCCTACATCCTGCGCACGGTCGGCGACCAGAGCCAGGCGATGAGCGTCGCGCTCCAGTGCGGGAGCTTCCTGCTCGTCGCGCTCGGCGTCGCCTTCGTCTTCATGCCATTCGTCGATCGCGTCAACCAGAAGGCGATGTTCATGGTGGGGGCGCTGCTGCAGGTGTGCGCGCTGCTCCTGTTCGCGGTCCTCCCGCTGAACCTCAGCGTGGCGCTCGGTTACGTGGTGCTGCTCGGCATCGGCGGCGGCTTCGCCCAGCAGCCGTTCTTCCAGCTCTGGAGCGGAGAGATGTTCCCGACGCTCCTGCGCAGCACCGCGCAGGGCCTGATGTTCGCGGTCGTCCGGATCAGCCTCGGCATCTGGAGCTTCTTCGTCCCCGCGATCACCGCCGCGGGGTTCCAGACCCTGGCCTGGATCCTGACCGGCTTCGTCGCCGCCAGCGCGCTGCTCGGACTCCTGTTCGCGCCGTCGAACGCAGGCAAGTCGCTCGACGAGATCCAGGACGAGCAGACCGGGCAGAGCGGCGGGCGGCGCTTCGTGCGCGACCACCAGGAAGCCGAGGAGGCGACGGTGGCTTCGATCTCGTAGATGTGCGAAGCATGAGCGATTCTGGCCGTTCTCGCCTCGAAGTAGGCTAGGGGGCCTTGAGGAATCGCCTGCGGTCGACTCGCTGGACCACCGTGGTGCCGGTGCTCGCGGCGTTGACGACGGCCGCGACCTGGGGCACGAAGCCGGGCACGGTCGTGCTGATCGTCGTCGGAGGATTCCTGGCGGGGTCCGTCCTGGCTTCCGTGCACCACGCCGAGGTGGTCGCACACCGCGTCGGCGAGCCGTTCGGGTCGATCGTCCTCGCGGTGGCGGTCACCGTCATCGAGGTGGCCCTGATCGTGACGCTGATGGTGGCCGGCGGGACCGAGACCTCGACCCTGGCCCGCGACACCGTGTTCGCCGCGGTGATCATCACCTGCAACGGGGTCGTGGGCGTGTCGCTGCTGGCCGCGACGCTGCGCCACCGTGTGGCGACGTTCAACGCAGAGGGGACGGCAAGCGCGCTGGCGACGGTCGCGACGCTCGCGACCCTCACGCTCGTGCTGCCGACGTTCACGTCGAGCCGGCCGGCGGCCGAGTTCTCGCCCTCGCAGCTCGCATTCGCCGCCATGGCGTCGCTCGCCCTGTACGGACTGTTCCTTCTCGTCCAGACGGTGAGGCATCGCGACTACTTCCTGCCCTCCGGGACGGAGGCCGACGACCCGGAACAGCATGCCGCGCGCCCGTCCGGCCGCGGAGCCGCGACAAGCCTCGGGCTGCTCCTGGTGGCGCTCATCGCGGTCGTCGGCCTCGCGAAGATCGAGTCTCCGGCCATCGAGGACGCCGTCGAGGCGATCGGCGCCCCGCACTCCGCCGTGGGTGTCGTGATCGCGCTGCTCGTCTTGCTGCCGGAGACGCTCGCGGCGTTCCGCAACGCACGTCACGACCGCGTGCAGACGAGCTTCAACCTCGCGTTCGGCTCGGCGATGGCGAGCATCGGTCTCACGATTCCGGTGATCGCGATCGCGTCGATCTGGCTCGAGGGCCCGCTCGTCCTCGGGCTCGGCACGATGCAGATGGTCCTCCTCGGCATCACGGTCGTCGTGGCGGCGCTCACGGTGCTGCCAGGGCGCGCGACGCTCCAGGAGGCGGGCGTCCACCTCGTGCTCTTCGGGTCGTTCCTGTTCCTCGCGTTCAACCCGTGAGCGGGTCCTTCGCCGTCTCGGCCACCGGATCGTCGCGATAGGCGTCGCGCAGGTCCCAGCCGCATGCCGTGCACTCGATGTGACCCGGCGGTGCGGGCACCCCGCAGCGCGGACACGGTGTCTCCTGCGGCTGCTGCCGGCGGAACAGGTCCCGCAGGCTTCGCACGATCGTCACCTCGGCTCTCGGTCGGGTCCTCCCGACGCTGACGCTAGGACCGCAGCGGACGCCGTGGAATTGGGGAGCGATCCCCATTCATCGCGACTCTCGAGCAGAACGTGAATGCGACCGAGCTCCTCGCGCAGGAGCACCTCGTCGTCGCCGTACAGAGGCGAGCAGCCGTCGGTGACGAGCTGCTCCGCTCTGGCCAGGCCGCGGAGCCCACCGTCGTGCCGCACCAACCCGGCCGTCTGGACCAACTCCGAGGAGACCGGCCGCACGACCGGGACGTTGTACAGCGGCCGGATCCGATGGCACTCGTGCGCGGGTCGCTCGACCTCGGTGCGGATCACGTCGAGCGTGCGCGCCAGCCGCTCACGCTGGACCGGATCGAGTAGCCGCCGCCGTTCACGCACGACGGCTTGAAGCGGGAGCTCGCCTCGGCCCTCCGCGATCAGCTCGAGCGCACGACGCCTCCTGCTCCCGGCGAGCGCGCCGGCGCGGGCGACCAACGCGGCCAACACAGTCGCCGCAGCCACCGTCAGCGGTCCGCCGATCGACAGGTCCTGGCTCAGCGCGAACACGCCGATCGCCAGCATCAGCGACACGGTGACGGAACGCTCGACCGCCCTGGTGAGCTGCATCGTCACGCGCGTGAGCGGATGATCCGGGCCGAGGACGGTGCGCGCGCAGATGGGCGGCCGATTCGTACTCATCGCGAGAGATCGACCCATACGCCGACCAACCCCGGAGGGGAATGGGTGGCGCTCCCCATCTTCAGGGCGAGGGCGCGGAGACCGGGACCTTCAGCCGGTGCAGCATGCCCGCGATGCGGCGGTCGAGCTCCGCACGTTCGATCCGCAGCGTCGCCGCGATCTCGGCGGGCGCCGTCCGGTGGATCAGCATGCCCAGCAGCGGCAGGTCGCCGGGGCCGAGTGCATGGCCGGCCGCCTCCAGCAACGGCTCCGAGATCTCGGGCAGCGAGGTCTCTCCCCGGGCGGTCCGGCGGATCGCGTCGAACAGGTCGCGTGTCTGCCCGCCCTTGTGGACGATCGCGTCGACGCCCGCGACGATCGCGGGGACGGTCATCGAGGGGTCCGCGAAGGCCGAGTAGAGGACGACGGCGGGAGCGAGGACGTCGGACTTGATCCGGCGGCAGAGCGTGAGGCCGTCGGTCCCGGGCAGGTGGTAGTCGACGAGCACGACGTCGGGGCGCGTCCGGTACAGCAGCGTGTCGGACTCCGCGGCCGTGGCGGCACTCCCGACCGGCTCGAGGCCGGGCTCTGACAGCAGCGCTGCGCGCAGGCCGAGCCTGACCGCGTGGTGGTCGTCGACGACGGCGACGCGGATCACGGCCGGTGGCGGGTGGTGTGCACGCGCCGGATGGTGGGCGCGCGGTCGGAGGCTTGCAATGGGGAGCGTCACCCATGGCCGCCGTCCGCGGTCGTGCCAACCTCTCTGCGTGTCGCTGTTCTGGCGCGTGGTGACGATCAACGGAGCCGTCCTGCTGGCGGCTGCGCTCATGCTGGTGTTCTCGCCGGCGACGATCAGCGCCTCGGTGGCGGCGGCCGAAGTCGCCGTGCTCACCGCCGGGCTGGTGGTCGTGATGTCGGTGAACTTCGTGCTGCTGCGGCGCGTGTTCGGCCCGCTCGAGCGCCTCGCGCGGCTGATGCGGCGGGTGGACCCGATGTCACCGGGCCGCCGGATCGACGTCGACGGCGCCGTCGCCGAGGTCGGTCAGCTCCTGGACGCCTTCAACGAGATGCTCGATCGGCTCGAGCACGAGCGGCGCGAGAGCGCCACGAGGACGCTGGCCGCCCAGGAGCGCGAGCGCCGCCGCCTGGCGCGCGAGCTGCACGACGAGCTCGGGCAGACGCTCACGGGCGTCGTTCTCCAGCTCGACAGCCTCGGTCGCGCCGCGCCGCCCGAGCTCCAGGCTGCCGTGTCGCAGGTGCAGGAGGCTGCCCGCCAGAGCGCCGAGGACGTGCGTGACATCGCGCGCGGCCTGCGCCCGCAGGCGCTCGACGAGTTCGGCCTGCGCACCGCGCTGATCACGCTCGCCACCGGCTTCGCCGAGCGCAGCGGGCTCGAGGTGCGCCACGACCTGGCGCCCGACCTGCCCGTGCTCGAGCCCGAGCAGGATCTCGCCATCTACCGCGTCGCGCAGGAGGGCCTGACCAACGCCGCGCGCCACGCCGAGGCGGCCGGCGTGGTGTTGGCGCTCGCAGCCGAGGACGGCCTCGTCGTGCTGCGGGTGCGCGACGACGGCCGCGGCATCGACCACCGCGCCGCGCACAACGCGGGCGGCCTCGGGGGGATGCGGGAGCGGGCGATGCTCATCGGCGGCCGGCTCGCCGTCACGCGCCTGCGGCCGTATGGGACCGAGATCGTGCTCGAGGTGCCCGTGGAGCCCCGGTCGTGACGACGCCGCTCGTCACCCGCATCCTGCTGGCCGACGACCACACCGTCGTCCGCAACGGGCTGCGGCTGGTGCTCGACGCCGCGCCGGACCTGCAGGTCGTCGCGGAGGCGGCTGACGGGATCGAGGCGACCGAGCTCGGGTTGCGCGACGACATCGACCTCGCCGTGCTCGACGTGGCGATGCCGCTGCGGACCGGCCTCCAGGCCGCTCGCGACCTGATCCGCCGCCGGCCCGACCTGCGGATCCTGATGCTCTCGATGCACGACTTCGAGGACTACTGCTTCGAGGCGCTGAAGGCGGGCGCGTCGGGCTACGTGCTCAAGACGGTCGCCGACCGCGACCTCGTCGAGGCGTGCCGCGCCGTGATGCGCGGCGAGCCGTTCCTGTCACCGCCGACGATCCGAGCGCTGATGCGCAGCTACCTCGCCGACCCCACGTCGGCCCGGGACCAGCCGCTGACCGCCCGCGAGCAGGAAGTCGTCAAGCTCGTCGCCGAGGCGCATTCGACCGCCGAGATCGCCGGCCTGCTGACCATCAGCCCCAAGACGGTCGAGCGGCACCGCGAGAACGTGCTCGCCAAGCTCGGCATGCGCGACCGGGTCGAGTTGACGCGCTGGGCGATCCGGCACGGGCTCGTCGAGCCCTGAGATGGGGAGCCTCCCCAATGGCCGCCGCCACGATCGCGCGGCAGCCTTGGGGACAGATCACTCCCCCTGACCCGGAGGTCCGCATGTCCGTCCCGCCCCGCCCCGCCGAGCGCGACCCCGCCGACTGGGAGGTCGCCGGCGAACGTCCCACGCGATCCACGCCGCAGAGCACATCCGACAAGGCAGGGCTCGTGCTCGTCGCGCTCGTGACCGTCGCGGTCGTCGTAGCGCTGGTGCTGCTGATCGTGCTTTAGGCACGGTAATCAGAGCGCGGCGTTGAGCTCTTCGAGGAGCGCTCGCAGCCGGCGCATCTTCTGTGCACCGAGGCGCTCGGTCCATTCCTGCTCGAGCTCGGCGACGAACTCGCGCGCGATCGCATAGAGCTCGTCGCCGCGCGGTGTGGCACTCACCAGCTTGGCTCGCCCGTCGCTGGGATCGGGAACGCGCTCGAGGTACCCGTGGTGCTCGAGGTGGGCGACCAGCTCGGCCATCGATTGCTTGGTGATCTGCGCTCGTTGTGCGAGCACGCTGACGCGCGTCCCGGCGCTGTCCAGGAAGGGGAAGACGTTGCCGTGGGGTGTACGGACCTCGGGATGGCCGCGCTCGGCGAAGCGCTGATGCAGCCGCTCCGACCCGACGATGTCCGGGGTCGGGCGGGATCACGGCCTGATCTTCCACGTTGCCGGCAAGACCCGCGAGGGCCTGCTGATCGTCAACCTGTGGCCGTCCCGAGCGAACAGCCAGGCCGCGGCCGAGGACGGACGCCGGCGCGATGTCATCCGACAGCACGAGCGGGATCCCGGCCGGATCCGCTACGAGCACCACGAGATGGCCGAGCACGCGCTCCTCGGATACGGCGTGGCGTAGGTTCTCGTGCACCTCGACACGGAAGGTGAGCAGTGGGAGAGGTCCACGTACACGAGTTCATGAGCCTCGACGGCGTGATCGACGCGCCGACCTGGACGTTCGACTACGGCTTCGACCCCGGGATGGGAGAGGCGATCGGCGCGTTCACGGAAAATGCCCGCGGGATCCTGCTCGGGCGCACGACCTACGAGATGTTCGAGCCGTCGTGGTCGACGAGGACCGTCGAGGACGACCCCGGGGCGCCGTTCTTCAACGACACCACCAAGTACGTCGTCTCCGGGACGCTCACGACCGGGACCTGGAGGAACTCGAAGATCATCGGGCCCTACGACCCCGAGACGATCCGCAGCCTGAAGGACGAGCTCGACGGCGACCTCTACGTCAGCGGCAGCATCACGCTCGTCCGAGCGATGCTCGACGACGGCCTGATCGACGGGCTGCACCTGTTCGTCTACCCGCTCACGCTCGGGTCGGGCCCGCGGCTCTTCCCTGAGGGAGCCGCGCCCCGCAAGCTGTCGCTCGCGACCACCGAGTCGTACGACAACGGCGTCGTCTACGTGGCCTACCGACCGCAGGCGTGAGGCCTACGGGGCCTGGGGCAGCTTTTTCGCGCCGCGCCTGGTCACCGGAGCGGACGGCGGCGGCACGACCGGCCCGATGTCGCCGTCGGGCGCCTCGTCGAGGTCGACGATCACGGGCGCGTGATCGCTCGGCCCGCTGCCCTTCCTGGCCTGCCGGTCCACCCATGCCGCCTTGACACGGCCGGCGACGGGGCCGCTCGCCAGCACGAGATCGATCCGCATCCCGAGGTCCTGGTGGAACATCCCGGCCCGATAGTCCCAGTAGCTGAACACGCGCTCGTTCGGCCAGCGATCGCGCACGACGTCGCGCAGGCCGAGCTTCTGGAGCTCCGCCAGCGCGGCCCGCTCGGGCGGCGTGACGTGAGTCTGGCCGGCGTAGGCGTCCGGGTCGAACACGTCCTCGTCGGTCGGCGCGATGTTCACGTCGCCGCAGACCACCGTCGCCTCCGGGCCGGCGGCGACCATCTCCCGCAGCGCGCCCAGCCAGGCGAGCTTGTACCGGTAGTGCTCGGAGTCCGGCTCGCGCCCGTTCGGCACGTACACGGAGACCACGCGGACCCCGCCGCACGTCGCAGACACCGCGCGCGCTTCGGGGTGCGGGAAGCCCGGCGCGCCCGGGATTCCTGCGACCACGTCGTCCAACCCCGCGCGCGAGAGGATCGCCACGCCGTTCCACGTCGGCTCGCCGTGAGCCGCGACGGCGTAGCCGCGGTCGGCGAGCTCGGTGCCGAGCAGGTCCGCGAACTTGTCGTCCGCGAGCTTGGTCTCCTGCAGGCAGACGACGTCCGGCTGCCGCTCGTCCAGCCACGGCAGCAGCCGCGGCAGGCGCTGCGTGACCGAGTTGACGTTCCAGGTCGCGATCCGCACCGGTGCGGACGTTAGCGAGGACGTTCGGCGGAGGCGGTGGCCGGCGGGGCGTGCTCGCCGTAGGGCCCGTGGACCGTCTGATCGAAGTCGATCACCGAGCCCGTGACCATCTGCGCCGCGTCGCTGAGCAGGTAGGTGACCATCGGGGCGATGTCCTCCGGACGGAGCAGGCGGCCGAGCGGGCGGCCGGCATCGGCCTCCGCGAGCCAGCCGGCGGACTGCCCGGCGCCGGTCTGCACGCGGTGCTCGCCCTCGGTCGCGGTCCAGCCGATGTTCAGCCCGTTCACGCGGATGCGGTCCGGCTGCAACTGATACCCGGCGTTGCGGGTGAGCGTGGCCAGCGCGCCCTTGGAGGCCGCGTATCCGGTGAGGACGGGCTCGCCTCCGTGACTGGCCATCGTGATGACGTTGACGATGCTGCCGCCGTTGCCCGACCGCCGCATCAGCCGGGCGGAGTGCTGCATGAGCAGGAACGGCGCCCGCACGTTGACGGCGAACAGGCGATCCCACAGCTCGACGCTCGTGTCGTCCAGCGTGCCGCGGCTGCTGAGGCCCGCGGCGTTGACGAGGCCGTCCAGGCGTCCGAAGCGCTCCTCGCACGCGCCGACCACGGTCACCGGCGGCTCGGTCTGGGACAGGTCTGCCGCGACGAACGCGGCCTCACAGCCGAGCGTCTCGAGCTCCTCGCGGATCGCCTCCCCGCGATCCCGGTGCCGGCCGCAGACGACGATGCCGGCCGCTCCCAGCCGCGCGGCGCGGCGCGCGATCGCCGCGCCGAGACCCTGCGTGCCGCCGGTGACGATCAGCACCCGGCCGTCGAGCCGCTGCGCGGCGAACGGATCGCTCACATTCACTTTCGCTCTCCCGTCGTCGACTGCCTCACGACGAGCTCCGGCTGCAGGACGACACGCCGGTGCACGTGGTCCGGGTCGCCGGCTGCCTCTGCGAGCAGCAGGTCCGCCGCGGTCCGCCCGATCAGCTGTCGCGGCAGGCGGACCGACGTGAGCGGGATCGCGGCGGAGGACGCGAACTCGATGTCGTCGAAGCCGACGATCGCCAAGTCGTCCGGCACGTTCACGCCGTGACGGATCATCACCTGCAGGAGGCCGAGGGCGACGAGATCGTTCGCGCAGATGACGGCCGTCGGGCGAGGCCGAAGCCCGAGGATGCGCTCGCCGGCGTCGCGCCCGTGCGCGACGTTCAGGTGCTCGACCGTGACGTCGTGCAGCACGTCGTCGCTGCTGCCGGCCTTGCGAGCCGCGATCAGTGCGCCCTCGCGCCGCTCGTCCGTCGGCCACACGTGCGACGCGCTCGTGACGTAGGCGACGCGCTCGTGCCCGAGGGCGAGGAGGTGGCCCATGGCGAGCTCCCCGCCGCGCAGATCGTCGACGCCGACGCCGCATTCGTCGTCGGTCGTGCGGTGGGTGACCCGGACGACCGCGGTCCCCCGCGCCCGCAGACGCTCGACGCCGGCGGTCACGGGCGAGACGGGCACGATCAGCATGCCCTGGACACGCTGCTCCTCGAGCACCCGCATGTACGCGTCTTCCTTGGCCGGGTCCTCGTCGCTGTTGCAGACGATCACCGAATAGCCCGCCTCGCTCGCCCGGTCCTCGACGCCGCGCGCCAGGTCGGCGAAGAAGGGATTCGACAGGTCCAGCAGCACGAGCCCGATGATGCGTCCGGTGCCGGAGCGCAGATGCCTCGCGCTCTCGTTGCGGACGAATCCGAGCTCGTCGATGACGTGGAGGACCCGCTCGCGCGTCTCCGCGGCCACGATCTCGGGGCGGTTCAGGACGTTCGAGACGGTGCCGACGGACACGTTCGCGCGCCGCGCGACCTGCTGCACGGTGACCGTCGCTCTCCTGTCCGCCGTCGCCATGTTCGCTCAGCTTGACACGGTCGGGATCGGTGTCTACCTTTGCGGCACCGCTTGGTTGAAACGATTCATCGCGGTAGGGGGAGGTCCGGGATGGTGCTCGACAGCACGTGGAAGCGAGCCGGCGTGGTCGCCATGCTCGCCATCGCCCTCGCAGTCGGCGGCTGCGGCGGGGACGACGACGGCGTCGGTGAGGGCGAGAGCGTCGAACTCTCGTTCCTGGTCGACAACAGCGACCAGGCCGTCAAGCCGGCCGAGGCGCTGATCGCCGCGTTCGAGAAGAAGAACCCGGACATCGACATCAAGCTCGAGACGCGCCCGCAGGGCGGCGACGGCGACAACGTCGTGAAGACCCGGCTCTCCACGCAGGAGATGACCGACATCTTCGCCTACAACTCCGGTTCGCTGTTCCAGGCGCTGAAGCCGGAGGCACAGCTGCAGCCGGTGAACGAGGAGCCGTGGGTCGGGGACCTCGACGACGCCTTCAAGCCCAGCGTGTCGGTGAACGAGCAGGTCTACGGCGCGCCGTTCGGCAGTGCCTTCGGCGGCGGGATTCTCTACAACAAGAAGGTCTACGAGAAGCTCGGGCTCGAAGTCCCCACGACGTGGGACGAGTTCATGGCGAACAACGCCAAGATCAAGGCGGCCGGCGGTGTCGACCCGGTGATCCAGAGCTACGGGGAGACCTGGACGTCGCAGTTGTTCGTGCTCGCCGACTATCACAACGTCGCGGCCGAGATCCCGGACTGGGATCAGAAGTACACGGGCAACCAGGCGAAGTACTCGCAGGAGCCGGCGATCGAGGGGTTCCGGCACCTCGAGGCGGTCCACGAAGCCGACTACATGAACAAGAACTTCGCGTCGATCAAGTTCCCGCCCGCCCTCAGCATGCTCGCTCAGGGCAAGGGCGCGCACTATCCGGCGCTCACGATCCTGGTCCCCAACCTCGAGACCTCCGACCCGGACAAGATCGACGACGTCGGCTTCTTCGCCCAGCCGGGCAGCGACGCCGCTGACAACGGCCTGACGCTGTGGCTGCCGGGCGGGGTCTACGTCCCGAAGACGACGGAGGGCGCCAAGCTCGACGCGGCCAAGAAGTTCCTGGCGTTCGTCGCCAGCCCCGAGGGCTGTGAGGTCCAGGGCGAGGCGTTCGCGCCGACCGGCCCATGGATGGTGAAGGGCTGCGAGCTTCCCGCGGACGTGCCCGCGGCGATCCGGGACCTCCAGCCCTACGTCGACGACGACAAGGCCACGCCGGCGCTCGAGTTCCTCTCCCCCGTCAAGGGTCCGGCACTGGAGCAGATCACGGTCGAGGTCGGCTCCGGCCTGCGTGATGCCCAGTCGGGCGCGGAGCTCTACGACAAGGACGTGGAGAAGCAGGCCCAGCAGCTGGGGCTCGAGGGCTGGTAGCCGGACCGACCAGTGGCGCGCAGGAAGAGCCCGTACCCGTACTGGTTCTACCTGCCGGCATTCGCCGTCTTCTTCGTCTTCTTCCTATGGCCGACGCTCAGCTCGTTCTACTTCAGCCTGACGCGCTGGACGCTGTTCGACTCGGAGTTCATCGGGCTGGAGAACTTCAAGCAGTTCTTCGAGGAGCCGGCGCTCACCAAGGGCCTGACGAACACGCTGATCTACGCGGTCACGACGTCCGGCGCGAAGGTGGTGCTGGGGATGCTGCTGGCGGTGCTGCTGACGTCGAGCGTGATCGGCCGGGCGTTCATGCGGTCGGCGGTGTTCTTCCCGGTGCTGGTGAGCACGATCGGTGTCGGGATCACGTTCACGGTGCTGATGGAGCCCGACGAAGGGCTGATCAACGACGCGCTGGCGATCGTCGGCATCGAGGGGCCGCGGTGGCTGGTGGATCCCAAGTACGCGCTGCTGTCGGTCGCGGCCGTGGACGTGTGGAAGGGCGTCGGGTTGGCGACGGTGATCTACATCGCCGGGATCGTCTCCGTGCCGCGCGAGTTCTACGACGCTGCCAAGGTCGACGGTGCGACGCCGCTGAACGCGTTCCGCTACATCACGTTGCCGCTCGCGTGGCCGGCGACGGTGACGGTGATCATCCTGTCGCTGATCGGCGGGCTGCGGTCGTTCGATCTGATCTGGGCGATGACACGCGGCGGCCCGGGGTTCACCTCGGACGTGATCGCGTCGGTGATCTACAAGCAGTACCAGGCCGGCTTCTACGGCCTCTCGACAGCGGGCAACGTCGTGCTGTTCATCCTCGTGACGGCGATCGTCCTGCCGCTGTACTCGTTCCTGCGGCGCCGCGAGGTGCAGCTGTGAGAAGCCGCGTTCGCTTCCTGAGCCCGATCTTCGTCACGGTCATCAGCGTCATCTTCCTCGTGCCGTTCGCCTTCATCGTGCTGACGGCGGCCAAGACGCAGGCCGAGGCCGGGCAGCTGGAGTTCTCGCTGCCGACCGACTGGATGCTGTTCCAGAACTTCCAGGCGGCGATCGAGGCGCGCGACTACATGCTCCTGACGGCGTTCGTCAACAGCACGATCATCACCGTCGCCAGCGTCGCGATCATGGTCGTGCTGGCGGCGATGGTCGCCTACGTCCTGCAGCGGCGGCCGAGCAAGTGGACGAAGGTCGCCGACGTGCTGATCCTCAGCGGACTGATCATCCCGCCGGCCGTCGTCCCGACCGTCTGGGTGATGCAGGAGCTGAGCCTGTTCAAGACGCTCCAGGGCATGATCCTGATCGAGGTCGCGTTCGGGCTGTCGTTCTCGATCCTGCTGTTCCGGGCGTTCATCGCCACGATCCCGCGCGAGCTCGACGAGGCCGCCACGATCGACGGCGCCCGCCCGCTGCGCGTCTTCTTCAGCGTCATCTTCCCGCTGCTGAAGTCCGTCACGATCACCGTGATCGTCGTGCAATCGGTGACGGTCTTCAACGACTTCGTCAACCCGCTCTACTTCCTCCCCGGCGACGAGAACGCGACCGTGCAGCTGACGCTGTTCAACTTCCAGAGCCAGTACGCCACCTCGTACAACCTGCTGTTCGCCGACATCCTGCTGATCACGATCCCGCCGCTGATCATGTTCATGTTCTTCAACCGAAGGATCGTGGACGGCCTGACAGCCGGCGCGGTGAAGGGATAGATGCCGATGCGAGCGGTCGCCCTGCGCTGCGAACACCGACGCGACATCCCGTGCGTCGACGACCCCGCGCCACGGCTGAGCTGGGCGCTCGAATCCTCCGAGCGCGCGAAGCGACAGACGGCGTATCACGTGGTGGTCTCCCTCGATCCGGGCGAGCTCGAGCCCGCCCGCGCCCGTCTGTGGGACAGCGGCCGCGTCGAGTCCTCCTCCTCGGTCGACATCGTGTACGCCGGCAGCGCGCTGCCGCCGGCGACGGACTGCTGGTGGAGCGTGCAGGTCTGGGACGAGGACGGCGTGCCGTCGCCCTGGAGCGCACCGGCGCGCTTCCGCACCGGCCTGGCGAGCTGGCGCGCGGAATGGATCTGGCGCGACGGCTCCGAGGACCCGGGCGTCCCCGTGCCGGGCACCCAGCCCGAGGTCGCCGCCGACATCATGCTGCAGCGCTGCGACCCGGCCGCCCACCTGCGCCGCCGGTTCAGCGTGCGCGGAGACGCGCGCCGGGCGATGCTGTACGCGACCGCTCGCGGCGTCGTCGAGCTGCAGGTCAACGGCGCACGCGTCGGCGACGCCGTGCTGGCGCCCGGCTGGACCGACTACCGCAGGCGGATCGAGTACGCCGCGCACGACGTGACGGAGCTGCTCCGCGAGGGCGCCAACGCGCTGTCGGCGATCCTGGGCGACGGGTGGTACTCGGGCTTCGTCGGCTTCGACCTCAAACGCGCCGGCGCCCACTACGGCACCCACCCCGAGCTGCTGTGCGAGCTGCACGTCGAGTACGCGGACGGGACGCTGGAGGTCCTGGCCAGCGACGACGGCTGGCGCGCGAGGACCGGGCCGATCCGGTACTCCGACCTGCTGCACGGCGAGTACTACGACGCACGCGACGAGCTCGACGGCTGGACCGACCCGGACTACGACGACAGCGACTGGGCGCCCGTCCGGACGGGCCCGCTCGACGACACGGCACTCGTCCCCGAGCGCTCCCAGCCGATCCGCGTCACGGAGGACCTGCGCCCGGTCTCCGTCACCGAGCAGGAGCCCGGCGTGCACGTGTTCGACCTCGGTCAGAACATGGTCGGCTGGGTCCGTCTGGCGGTCGAGGGCGAGCGCGGCACGACCGTGCGGCTGCGGTTCGCCGAGATGCTGGAGGCGGACGGCTCCCTGCACCTGGCGAACCTGCGGACGGCGCGGCCGCAGGAGACCTACGTCCTACGCGGCGGCGGCCGCGAGGTCTTCGAGCCGCGCTTCACCTTCCACGGGTTCCGCTACGTCGAGGTCACGGGGTTGCCGGAACCGCCCACGCTGGAGACCGTCACGGGCCGCGTGGTCCACTCGGACACGCCGTGGACGGGGCGGTTCGAGTGCTCGAGCGACATGGTCAACCGCTTGTGGCGCAACGTCACATGGGGCCAGCGCGGCAACTTCCTGTCGGTCCCGACGGACTGCCCGCAACGCGACGAGCGGCTCGGCTGGCTGGCCGACGCGCAGGTGTTCCTGCCGAGCGCGGCGCTCAACATGGACGTCGCCGCCTTCATCACCAAATGGGGCGACGACATCCTCGACGCCCAGTCGCCGGAGGGCGCGTATCCCGACGTCGCGCCGCGGCTGGCGTTCGAGCGCGACGGTGCGCCCGCCTGGGCGGACGCCGGGGTGATCGTCCCGTGGATGATCTACCAGCGCTACGGCGACGTGCGGATCCTCGAGCGCCACTGGGACGCGATGGAGCGCTACGTCGCCTATCTCGTCCGCCACAACCCCGACCTGCTGTGGACGGCGCGGCGCAACAACGACTACGGCGACTGGCTCTCCGTGGGCGCCCACACGCCGCGTGAGGTGCTCGCGACCGCCTACCTCGCCTACGACGCGCAGCTCATGACGCAGATTGCGCGCGTGCTCGGGCGCCCGGATCGCGAGGCGCATTACGAGGCGCTGCACCGCGACGTCGTCGCCGCCTTCAACGAGGCGTACGTGGGGGACGACGCCTACATCGAGGGCGACACGCAGACGGTGTACCTGCTGGCGCTGCACATGGATCTGCTCCCACCGGACCTGCGCGGCCGGGCGGCCGAACGCCTGGTCGCCGACATCGAGCGCCACGACTGCAGTCTCACCACCGGCTTCGTCGGCGTCGCGCTGCTCTGCCCCGTCCTCACCGACGCCGGCTACGCCGACATCGCCCACCGCCTCCTGCTCAACGAGAGCTTCCCGTCGTGGGGCTACTCGATCCGCCACGGCGCGACCACGATCTGGGAGCGCTGGGACGGCTGGACGGAGGAGCACGGCTTCCAGACCGCGCTGATGAACTCCTTCAACCACTACTCGCTCGGCTCGGTCGCTCAGTGGCTGTACGAGTACGTGGCCGGCATCCGGATCGACCCCGGGCGCCCCGCCTACGAGCACGTCCTCGTCTCCCCCACGCCCGGACGGCTCCAGCATGCCGATGCCGCCTTCGAGTCGATCCGCGGCACGATCCGCAGCGCGTGGCGACGGACCGACGACGGCTTCCGCCTGACCGTCGAGGTGCCCGCGAACGTCACCGCGACCGTGGTCCTGCCGGGCGACGGTCAGGTCACCGAGAACGGCGCGGACGCCGCCGCGGCACCCGGCGTCGACCGGCTCCGGCTCGAGGACGGCGCCTGGATCGCCGACGTCGGGTCGGGGACGTACGAGTTCACCGTCGCATGACCGCGGCGAACAGCGCGTAGACGGCCGCGCAGCGGCGCATCGCGGTCTCGTCGATGTACTCCTCGGGCCCGTGGGAGACGTCCAGGCGGCCGCCGCCGTACGCGAACGCCGGGACGCCGAGCTGCGAGTACCAGCGCGTGTCGAGCACTCCCGGGCACATCCGGAGCTCCGGCTCGGCGCCCTCGACGACGGCGATGCAGCGGGCCAGCGTCCGGGCGGCGGGATGGGCTTCGTCGGTGCTGCCGGAAGGCTGCTTCTGCAGCACGTCGATCTCGACCTCGGCGCCGATCGCCTCGGCCGTCTCGTTGATCATGCCGGTCAGCCGCTCGAGCTCGCGCTCGAGCTCCTCCTCGGGGTTGAAGCGCCGGTCGACGGAGAACCAGGCCGAGCCGGGCACGGCGTTGAACCCGGCGCCGGCACCCGCCTGGCCGCCGACG
The DNA here is from genome assembly GCA_963806395.1 of uncultured Solirubrobacteraceae bacterium. GTDB lineage: Bacteria > Actinomycetota > Thermoleophilia > Solirubrobacterales > Solirubrobacteraceae > DASSUW01. The sequence goes on from CAWDYI010000009.1 coordinate 264,308, forward strand.
ACGAGCATCGAGCCGCCCGCCTCGTCGCTGTCGGTGGGGAAGCTCGTGCGCTGCTCGAGCAGCTCGTGCGACAGGCGCGTGAGCGGCTCGGCGATGCGGATCATGTGCTCGAAGGCGTTGACGCCCTCGTGCACGTAGCCGACGTGCGCCTCGCGCCCGGCGGTCTGCACGCGCAGCGTGATCGCACCGCGGCAGGCGTGCCAGATCACGCCGCCGGTCGGCTCGGCGGTGAGCATCGCGAGCGCGTCGCGGTCGATCAGCCCGGCCTCGCGCAGGTGTCCGGAGCCGGCCGCGCTGCCGGTCTCCTCGTCGCAGACGAAGTGAAGGACGATCCGGCGGCCGTCGAGCAACCCGAGCTCGGCCGCGGCGGCGGCGCCGTAGAGCATGCTCACCAGCCCGCCCTTCATGTCCGCGGTCCCGCGGCCGACGATCCTGCCGTCGCCGCGCCGGGGCTCGAACTGCGCCGGGCTCTGCGCGGGGACGACGTCGAAGTGGCCGTGGAAGTAGACGATCCCGGGCCCGTCTCCGGCGCTGCCGCGCACGATGCACGGGTCCTCCAGCTCACGGCTGGGCGCGACCTCGATCAGCTCGGGCGAGAACCCCAGCCGGTCCATCGCGTCGCGCAGCAGCCGCGCGCAGCGCCCGAGCCCGCGACCCGGCGGGTTCTCGGTGTTGACGGCCACGAGCCGCTGCACCAGCTCGGCCATCTCCTCGGCACGTGGCTCGAGCCAGGCGTGCACCTCGTCGGCGCGATCGGTCACCGGCTCAGCTCTCACGGACGAGCGGGAGCACCTCGCTCGCGACCAGCTCGAGTTGTCGCTGCTCGTCGCCGAGCGGCCACAGATAGACGCGCCGGCATCCGGCCTGCGCGTAGCGTGAGAGCAACTCGGCGCAGTGCTCCGGCGGGCCGATGCAGACCTGCCCGCGCAGCTCGTCGGGATCCCGGCGCAGCAGCGGAGCCAGGACGTCGGCCAGCAGTCGATCGCCCTCGGCTCGATCGCTGGAGACCCATGTCCACATCGTGGCGAGCGCATTGGGAAAGCCGTCCTCGAGGACGGCGCGCGCGACGGCGAACTGCTCCGGCGTCGTGTTGTAGGCCGACGCCAGCCAGCCGTCGGCCGCCCTCGCCACGCGGGCGAGCCCGGCCGCCGAACCCCAGCTCCCGACCCACAGCGGGATCCCGCCCACGCCGGCGGGGGCCGGCGCGAGCTCGATGTCGCGGGGCACGTCGTAGTACCGCGCGTCCGCCGGCAGCGGCTCTCGCTCGAGGAGCGCCCGCAGCACGACGAGCGCCTCGTCGAATCGCTTCCAGCGTTCTTCGAAGGAGACGCCGACGGCCTCGTAGTCGCGTTTCGACGACCCGGGCCCGACGGCTGCGATAAGCCGGCCCTCGGACAGCACGTCGATGGCGGCGAGCGCCTTCGCCAACGGGACCGGACCGCGCAGGACGGCGAGCGACACCGTCGTGGCAAGCGTCAGGCGGCCGGAGCGCTCGATCATGCTCGCGAGAGCGGTCAGCCCGTCGAGCCAGGGTGTCTGGAAGACGAAGTGATCGTTCGCCGATATGGCGGCGAAGCCACACTCCCTGGCGGCGTCGACCGTCCGTTCCAACCGCCCGAGCGAGAGCCGCTCGTCGCCGAACTGCATCAGCGGCAGATGGACGCCGAGGTCCACGCCACCATGCTGCCACGTCCGGCCACGGCGCGGGAACGCCGACCGCGCCCGCGGCTAGAGGCGCCCGTGCGCGCCAAGGCTCGTGAGCGCCCGCAAGGTCACGGCCCCGCGGGCATCGACGGATTGCCCCGGTGACCAGGCAAGCCAGTCGAACGTCCAGCCCCCGTCCTCCTGCTGATCGCGTTCGAGCTGGTCCAGGTCTGCGTCGATCTGGGCTCCGGTGAAGAGGGCGCGGCTTCGCGCCCCGGGCTCCTCCGACAGCGTCAGCGCGGTGAGCCGCTCGTTCTCGGTGCCGCCGCGAACGGGGATCGAGCCGTCCGCCCCGAGCCGACGGCGCAGCCGCTCGATCGCTGCGCCGGCGCGCGGCTCGTCGGGCACGCTGTCGAGGAAGCGGAGCGCGCACCGCACCCCGTAGGCGTCGAGCTCGTCGCCACTCTCGAGCCTGGCCCAGCACCAGTCGGTCGCCTGCGTCAGCCACGGCTCGCCCGTGCCGGCTTCCCACAGCGCGCCCGCGAGAGCGTAGGTGAGGAACGAGCCGCCGCTCGACGGCGTCAGGAACGGCGCGTGCGGATGCGTCGCGGCGGTGGGCAGCATGAACGGCACGCCGGCGTCGGGCTCGGCGATCGTCGCGACCCACGCGGCGGCGTCGGCGACCATCGGGTCGTCGAGCGCCCCCACCTCGGCGAGCACTTCGAGGGCGTGGAGCGTCGCGGCCGGCTCGCTGTCAGGAGCGCGGATGTCGGGCTCGAGCGCGTGGCCGAAGCCTCCGTCTGCGTTGCGGTAGGCGCGCAGTGCGTCGAGGACTCCGGTGTTCGGCGCCCCGTGCAGGAGCACGGCGAGCCGGTGGCGGTCGAGTAGGCGTGCGTTGGCGAGGACGAACTGCTCGGCGGCAACAATGTCAGCGGGCATGCCGCCGGAAACTACGCAGCGGTGAGCCCGGCGTCTTGAAGGAAACGGACAGTCGGCGGCCGTAGACTCGCGGCCATCGAGCCTGGGCGCACGGACCATCACCCATCGGAGGAGGAAGGCGAGCAGCCGGAGGAGCGGCTGCAGGCGCTGATCGACTCCTCGCCGCTCGCGCTCGTGGAGTTCGGCCTCGACACGCGCATCCGGCTGTGGAACCCCGCGGCCGAACGGATCTTCGGCTGGACGCGCGAGGAGATGCTCGGCCGCGGCGGCCTCCCGCTCGGCCCGCCGGCGAAGCGTGCCGAGACCGAGGACCTGTTCGAGCGGGTGCGCGCGGGCGAGTCGATCAACGACTACGAGACCGTGCGCCGGCGCAAGGACGGAACGCTCGTCGCCGTGTCGATCGCGGCCGCCCCCGTCAGAGACGGATCCGGCCGGGTCGTCGGCAACATGGTCGCCTACACCGACATCACCGAGCGCAAGGCGCAGGAGGAGCGGCTGCAGGCGCTGATCGACTCCTCGCCGCTCGCGCTCGTCGAGTTCGGCCTCGACACGCGCATCCGGCTGTGGAACCCGGCGGCCGAGCGGATCTTCGGCTGGACGCGCGAGGAGATGCTCGACCGCGGCGGCCTCCCCATGGCGCCGCCCTCGAAGCGCGCGGAGAACCAGCAGCTGTTCGAGCGAATCCGTGCGGGCGCGTCGCTGAACGATTACGAGACCGTGCGCCAGCGCAAGGACGGCACGCTGGTCGCCGTCTCTATCGCCGCCGCACCCGTCAGAGACGGATCCGGCCGGGTCGTCAGCAACATGGTCGCCTACACCGACATCACCGACCGCAAGGAGCAAGCGGCGGAGGTCCATCGCCTGAACGCCGAGCTGCACACCCGGCTCGAGGAGCTCGCCGCCTCGCGCGCGCGGATCGTCACCGCCGGCGACGTCGAGCGGCGTCGCCTCGAGCGCAACCTCCATGACGGTGCGCAGCAGCGCCTGGTCGCGCTCTCGCTGTCCTTGCGGCTCGCGCAGGCGAAGATCGACTCCGATCCGGCGGGCGCTCGCGCGACGCTCGCGGGCGCCGGCGACGAGCTCGTCCTCGCCCTCGCCGAGCTGCGCGAGCTCGCGCGCGGCCTCCATCCGGCGGTGCTCAGCGATCGCGGCCTTCGAGCCGCCGTCGAGATGCTCGCGGGCCGGTCGCCCGTCCCGGTCGAGATCGTGGACATCCCCGACGAGCGGCTGCCGGAGCCCGTCGAAGCCGGGGCGTACTACCTGATCGCCGAAGCGCTGACCAACGTCGCGAAGTACGCCGACGCCTCCGCGGTGCGCGTCCGGGTCGTGGCAAGCGATGGGAGCGTCGTCGTCGAGGTATCGGACGACGGAGCCGGCGGCGCCGACCCGGGCGCGGGATCCGGCCTCCGGGGCCTGGCGGACCGGGTCGAGGCGCTGGGCGGGTCGCTCGAAGTCGTGAGCCCCGCCGGCGCCGGGACGTCGCTGCGGGCCGAGATCCCGGCCGACCCGGGCGTCTGACGGCGCCGGCGCTAGTGGATCTCGATGATCGGCTCGGTGGGCCGGCCGTCGCGATCGACGACCTCGATCGGCTCGAGCGATCCGTCCTCGCCCACGCCGGCGAGTGGGTGGACGATCACGCCCCGCTCATCGGCGTGAGCGAGCAGGAAGTGGCCTGCTGCGGCCCACGCGCGCGTGCCCGCCTGCTCGAAGTGGCGCGGCGGCTCGGGCCGCAGCTTCCCGGCCGCGCCGCTCACCACGTAGTGGATGCCGTCGACGACCGCGTGCTGGAAGTTGTGCTCGTGCCCGCTGAGCACGAGGCGGACGCCGGCCTCCCGGAACAGCGGTACGAGCCGCTCCACCATCCCCGTCGTGTTGGTGTGCTCCGGCCCGGCGCAGAACGGCGGATGGTGCGAGAACGGGATCCGCCAGCGCGCGCCGTCCCCGCGCAGCGTCTCCTCGACCCATCGGCTGTGCGCGGGATCGTCGAAGTAGTGCTCGACGTCCATGCCGGTCGCGATCGACGTGTCGATGCAGATGAACTCCACGTTCGCGCCGACCTGGAAGCGATAGAAGAGGCCGGGGCCGAGCGACGCCGATCCGGCCTCGACCTCGGGGCGGAAGCGATGATCGAGGAAGAGGTTGTCGACGAGCTGGTCGCGATCGTCCGAGCTCTCGCTGTCGCCGGCGTCGTGGTTGCCGACGGTCGGGAAGAACGGGACGCGGTTGAGGACGTACCGATACGGCTCGTAGAAGCTCGAGTACCACTCGTCGTCCTCGTTGCCCGTGCCGGCGGTGTCCTGGTGCCCGAGGTAGACGTTGTCGCCTGTCGTGATCACGAGCCGCACGTCGCGCGCGTCGACCGCGCGCTGCAGCGCGCCTGCGAGCTGCAGCTGCCGGATGCCGTCGAGGCCGCCGTCGAGGATCCCGACGCCGAAGTCGCCGAGCACGGCGAACGTCACCGGCGCGGCGGCGTCGGTCGGCGGGAACGTGCGGAAGCGGTTGTCGTACCGGCCGCCCGCGCTGACCAGCGTCGCCTGCTCGACGCTCCAGTCGCGCAGTTCCCCCTCACCCCACGGCCGGCCGTCGACGCGCACGCGATAGCGGTACTCGGTGTCGGGCTCGAGTCCGGTGACCCAGACGTGGTTGTGCTCCTCGGTCTCCGCCCGCGCAACGACCCGACCGTCGCGCTCGACCTCGACGATGGCGTGCCCGAACGGCTCCGAGCCGGCGCCGATCGTCTCGGAGCGCGGCGTGGGAGCGACCGCGGCGAGCTCCTCGTCGTCGACGATCCGCCACTCGCCATACGGCGAGTCGCCCTGCCGGAAGTAGAACCCGCCCCAGGCGATCAGGGCCTTGTCGTGACCGAGGCCGGCGAGGTACAGGAACTCCTCGAAGTGGACCTTGAACTCCGGCACCTGCCCGGTCTACCCACGATCGCGCTCGAGCTCCCGCGCGACGCGGGCAGTCAGCCACACCGCCGCCGGCCCCTTCGCGAGCCAGCGGCCCTCCTCGGCCCAGGCCCAGGCGCGCGCTGCCGCCAGCGCCGCCTGACCGCCTCTGGGGTCATTCTCCGAGAACCAGGCCAGCGCCTGCTGCAGTGAGGCGAGCACGAGCGGCTCGGGTAGCTCCGGGAAGACCTCTCCCGGCGGCGGACCGGCCAGCGGCCGCCCGGCCTGCCGGCCGATCGCGACGTCGAGCACGAACCAGAAGCGCGGTTCCTCGCCGGGGTCGTAGGCAGCGTGCTGATCCATCCGCGGGCCGGTGTTGAGGTTGAGCTGGAAGGCCGGGCCGAGCGGGTCGTCGAGGTCCTCTCGCGCGTAGAGCACCAGCTCGAGGCCTCGCACCGGGCACGCGAGCGCAGGGTGCGAGAGCTGCGCCGCGAACCGTTCGCGCTCCGCGCGGGCGAGCCGGACCGTCGTCACGACCTGAACGTCGAGGTCGCTCGTTGACTGCGTCGAAGTCGCCGAGCGCGCCCGAGCCGAACAGCCACGCCCCGACGAGACGGTCGCCCAGCCCGTCGCGAAGGTGCGCGACGAGCCGGGCGAGGTAGGACTCGATGTCCGCACCGAGCACGCGTGAGTCGCTCACGCGGTGGCCGGTCGGGTCGTGGCGGGTGTGCGGCCGCTCGGGAGGCGGAGCAGGACGAGCACGGCGCCCGCGAGCGCGACCAGGGCGGCGTCGGAGAGGTCGCGACCGGTTGCGCCGCCGATCTGCTGAGCGACGCCGTGAGCGGCGCCGACGGACTCGTGCGCGGGACCGGTGACACCGTCCATGTCGGCCGAGTATGCACTGCGGATGATCGAGCCGATGACGGCGACGCCGAGCGCGCCTCCGACCTGGCGGGTCACGTCGCTCATCGCCGAGCCGACGAGAGCTACGGCGCGGGGCCCGGTGCGAAGCCGCGCCCGATCCAGCGGCGGTAGGCGTCGTAGAACGGCGCGAACTCGTCGGAAACGATCAGCGCGGCCTCGTGCACCTGGTCGGCGGACGCGCTGGCGTACTCGTGGACGAGCAGGCGCCGCAGCTCGCGCAGGCGTTCGAGACGACGGGCGCGCTCCCGTCCCAGAACCCCGAGTCGTGGCAGTGCGGCGAGGTCGCGGCGGGCGTTGAGCTCGTCGCCGCGACGGCGAACCTCGGCGAGCTCGAGGCCGAAGGCGGTCAGCTCGGCGATGTAGTTGTAGAGCTGGTCGACGCCGCGCTCGACCGCCTTGACCTGGTTGAGGCGGACTGGATCGTCGGCGTCGCACGCCGCGCGGAACACCTCGAGGTCGAAGTCCTCACCGAACTCGGCCATCGCCACGCGCAGTGCGATCAGGTGACGGCGGACGTCGCCGACGCGGGCGCGGATCTTGGCCTTCAGGGCCCTCGCCCGCTCCGGGTCATGGGCCTCCAGCGGGGCCGGGGGAGCAGGCGGGGTCACAGCTCGAGGTCGGGCATGGCGTCCTCGAGCGGCACCTCGGCCTCCGCAGCGCGCGCTCGCCAGGCGCCCGCCTGGCCCTGCAGCTGTGGCCAGCGCGCGTCTCGATCGATGAGCACCCGTCCGCGTTCGAGCGCGTCCGCCATCAGACCGGGGGCGTCCTCAGCGTCTTCTATGAGCACGACCTGCACGTCGCGGCCACTGCGACGTTCGAGCCGACCCGTCAGCTCGGCCACCCGCGCAGCGCCCGGGTCGACCAGGCGGACGAGGACGTCCACGTCCGAACGCGCGGCGGACGTGCCGGTGGCCTGCGAGCCGAACAGGATCGCGAGGCGCACGTTCGGCTCGGTGCGCAGTGCATCACGCAGTTCGCGCAGTAGCGGCCAGTGCGCGCGCAGATAGGCCTCTTCGCGCAGCGAGGTGCGGTAGCGCCGCGGGCTGATCCGCTCACCGCGGATCAACCCCTCGGCGGCCGCGCGACGCAGCGTCCGCTCGGGGACATCGAGGTGTTGAGCGAGCGTGCGGAGGGACGTGGTGGCCATCTTCGTGTGGCCGATATCCTACCACGGTGTGGCCGATGTTCTGATCCGATGTGGCCGATCGGCGGGGCTCGTGTGGCCGATCGTGCCAGGTCCGCCGTCGCGTGTTGAGTGAACTCAACGCGGTCACAGGGCGCCGGCCGCGTGCGCTGTGGTGTCATTCAGGGTCGCGGGGACAGATTCGATCCTGGGAGGGGTTTGGCATGCACCGACGCGCGCCGGCAGCACTGCTCGCTGTCACTCTGGCACTGCTGATCGGTCCGGCTGCGGCGTCTGCCGCGCAGGACTACCTGAGGCCGTTCGAGGCCGTCGTCGACCGCGGTGGGGCCGCCGAGCTCGCGGCCGCGGGAGTCGATCTCGAGCACGCCGGCTACGACTCGGGCAAGAGCTACGAACAGACCTTGGCGGTCGTGCTCACCGAGTCCGACGCCAACCGGCTCGAGCGCCGCGGCGTCTCGCTCGAGGCCGTCGAGCTCCCGACGCTCGCGCCGAAGGCGCTGCGCGAAACCGGGGGTGACAGTCCGAATCCGTACTACGACGTCTACCGCCAGTTCATGGAGCCCGGCGGCATCCACGACGAGATGGTGCAGCTCGCGGCCGACAACCGCGACGTCGTCAAGTACGAGCGCATCGGCACGTCGACGCTCGGCAAGCCCATGTCCGTCCTGAAGGTCACCAGCAACGCCCGCAACGTGCCGGACGGCACGCGGCCGGCGGTCCTGTACTCGTCCAACAACCACGCCCGCGAGTGGATCGCGGCAGAGGTCGAGCGCCGGCTCATGCGGTGGGTGATCGAGCACAAGAACGACCCGCGGATCGCCGACCTGCTGTCCAGGACCGAGCTCTGGTTCATGCCGATCCAGAACCCCGACGGCTACGACTACACGTTCACCTGCGGCGTCGGCGCGGCCAACCATCTGTGCGGGCCGAACGAGACCCCCAGCAACCGGTTCTGGCGCAAGACGCTGCGCGACAACGACGGCGACGGGATCTACGGCGAGCCGTCCCAGAGCGGCCAGGGCGACGGCGTCGACCCGAACCGGAACTATCCGGCCAAGCGCGCGATCGATGAGGAGGGCGCCACCAACCAGACCGGCGGCGAGACCTATCGCGGTCCGTACGCGCTGTCGGAGCCCGAGAACCTCGCGTTCGACCGCCTGCTGCGCAAGATCGACTTCAAGGCCAACGTCAACTACCACTCCGCCGGCCAGCTACTGCTGACGCCGGTGTCCTACATCACCGACTACGCGCCCGTCGACGCGACGATCTTCAACGCGATGACCGGCACCGACGGCGACGGCGCGGTCGAGCCCTACCAGCCGCAGCGCTCGTCGGATCTCTACGAGTCCAACGGCGACACGATCGACAACGGCTACATGAACTACGGCGTGATCGGCTGGACGCCTGAGCTCGACACCTGCGCCACCGGCGGCGGGCCCGCGGGCTGCAACCAGTTCGCGTTCCCGGACGATGAGGAGAAGGTCGAGGCGGTGTTCCAGAAGAACCTGCCGATGGCGCTCAACATCGCCCACTCGTCGGCCCAGCTGGATCGCCCGCGCAACTTCGACAACGATCCCGGCCAGTACCAGATCAAGCCCACGCACGACATCCAGCCGACCCGGTTCGACGTCTCCTACGGCGCGACCCAGCAGATCGAGGCCAACGTGCGGCGCTCGCTCGGCCCGGTCGACGTCACGGTGGGGATCTCCGGCCCCGGCGGCGCCGACCGGACGGTCACCGCGATCCGCGCCGAGGAGGTGCCGCCCGGCGAGCGCTACGGCGACGCGCCCGGCCAGTACTACAAGCGCGTCCGCGCGACCACGCCGGTGAACTTCGCGTCGCCCACGCAGACGCCGCGACCGGCGACGGCGGGCGACACCGTCGACGTCACGATCCGCGCCGGCGGGCTGCGGCAGCGGTTCTCCTATCGGGTCCAGGCGGTGCCGGATGCGGTCCCGGAGGGCGGCACGGCGAAGCAGCGTGTGCTGGTGCTCGCGGCCGAGGACTACAGCGGTGTCTCGCCGAACCGCGAGCCCGGCTACGACGTCGCGCCGCGCTACCTGCAGCAGCATGCCGACGCGCTCACCGCGGCGGGCTACGAGGTCGAGACGTACGACGTCGACGCCCCGCCGCTCGGCGCCGAGGGCACGGCGACGACCCGCAACCCGTCGTTCCTCGGCGTGCTGTCGCACTTCGACGCGATCCTGTGGTACTCGGGTGACGACTTCATCCCGCAGGACGCGACCGAGACCGACGCGCGCCACCTGGCGACGGCGACGGCCCAGGCCGGCTCGATGCAGCTCGCGAGCTGGGCGCACAAGACGATGCTCGCCCTGCGCGACTACCTCAACGAGGGCGGCAAGGCCATCGTCGACGGCCGCAACATCCACCAGTGGCCGATCGGCAACACGAGCCTGTCGGCGACGGGCCCGTACCAGTGGGCGCCGGACAAGCTCCCCGGGTTCTTCTATCCGGAGAACAACGGCGGCGACGACGACCTGCCCGGCACGGCGTTCCTGCGCTACCGCGGGATCTCCAACGACACGTGGCAGAACTACCTCGGCGCCGTCGGCCGCGGGACCGGCTCGGGCTACGGCCAGAGCACCTACAACGGCCAGCCGATCGAACCCGTCGCCGGCAGCATCTTCGCCGGCGTGGGGCCGATCACGGTCGACAGCGGCTCGGGCAACGACCCCAACCAGGACGCCAACGGCGTCCCGGCGCCGCGCGCCAAGTCGCCCACGCGACTGCGCAACTGGTCGGGCATCTCGGTCCAGGAGCCGCTGCGACAGGAGAAGATCGAGCTCGACGTGACCACGCCGCAGACGCAGGCCGGCGGATTCGCCCTGTCGACCGCCGACACGGTGACGTTCGGGTTCGGGCTCGAGCAGGTCGGCACCGACACCCGCAACGCGCTGGTGGCGCGGGCGATGCAGCACCTGCTGCCGACCACGGCCGACACCACGGCGCCGACCCCGGTCGCCTTCAAGTGGCCGGCCGCCGACGGGTTCGTGTCCACCCCGCGCGACCCGGTCGAGGTCGACGTCACGGCCGCCGACGCGCGCGGCGACCTCAAGGAGGTCCGCCTGCTCGCCGACGGTGAGCTGGTCGGCCGGCACGCGACGTTCCCGTTCCAGTTCCGGTATGTCCCGCAGGCCGCCGACGTGGGCCGGGCGATCGTCCTGACGGCGGAGGCCGAGGACAGCGCGGGCAACGTCGCCACGGCGACGCGGACGATCGAGGTCGTGAGCGGCCCGGCCGTCGTGGAGGCCCCGCTGCCGGCGGTCGCGCCGGCGATCCAGGGCGACCCGATCGTTGGCCGCACGCTGACCTGCCTCAACCGCGGGTTCGTCAACGGGCCGACGTCGTACCGGTACGAGTGGCTGCGCAACAGCGCGGTCATCGCCGGCGCCGCGGCCGTGAACTACACGCCCACCCAGGCCGACCTCGGCCGGCAGGTGCGGTGCCGGATCACGGCGATCAACTCGGCGGGCGACGGCGACGCCACGAGCGACTTCGTGGTGATCTCCCCCGCGCCGCAGGGTGCGCCGGCGCCGAGCCCGGGTCCGCAGGGCCTGGCGTTGATCGTCGCCTGTAAGCGGTCGGCGAGCATGAAGACGCTCACGTGCACGACGACGCCGGTCGGGGACCGCTCCGTCCGGGTCAAGAGCAGCGTGCGGCTCGTCGGCCGCCGTGCCGTCGCGACGCGCACCGCACGGGGGCGGGTGAGCGTCCGGCTGCGCACGGGCAGCCGGATCCGCCGCGGCCAGCGAGTGATCGTGCGGGTCTCGGTCGGCGATGCGAACGCCCGGCTGAAGATGCGCGTCGGCGCGCGCAAGCGCGTGAGCCTCGCGCAGTAGGTCACGGGCGCGCGGGCCCCGTCGGCATCCGACGGGGCCCGCGCAGCCACGCCTGCCGGACGTCAAGCGGTCAGGTCAGCGGCGCCGTGAAGCACACGGCGGTTCCTTCGAGCGCGACGACGCCGTCGCCGCGCGTGACCGTCGTGCGCAGGCGCGTGATCGGCTTGTCCTCGCGGGCTTCCACGATCTCCACGGCACCGGTGATCTCGTCGCCGGGTCGCACGGGCGCCTTGAAGTCCCAGTTCGCGTTCAGGAACACGGTGCCCGGGCCGGGGAGATCCTCGGCCACGATCGCGTTGAGGATGCCGCTCGTCACGCCGCCCTGGACGATGATCTCGCCGAACGGCGAGGCGGCCGCCGCTTCCTCGTCGTAGTGCAGCGGATTGCGATCGCCGGTGATCTCGGTGAACAGCTCGATGTCACGCGCGCTCACCCGGCGCGTGCGCTCGGCTCGCTGCCCGACTTGCGGAACGCCGTTCGGCCACACGCTCACGTCGCGAGCATGACAGCATCGGGCGATGCCACCGGGCCTGCCCGACGTGACGTTTCTCGGCCGGCTCCAGGACCTGCTTGCCGGCGACGTGGCCGGCCTCGATGCTGCAGGCAAGGCCGAGGTGCTGCGGCGTGCGGCCGACGCTCTCGAGCGAAATGGGCGGTCGCTCCGCTGCGAGATCGTGCCGTTCGCGCCGGGACGGCGGCCGGCCGCCGAGGCGACGCATCCGGGGTACGGCTCCAGCGAGGAGGTCGCGCTGATCCTGCCCGACGAGGAGCAGGATCGCGCCTTTCTCCTCTACGACGTGGACGGCGGCGTGGCCGACGAGGTCTCGGTCCGCGCGCGGGTGTCGTTCACAGGCCCTGACGGATCACTCGCTCCGGTGCCCGTGCCGGGCTGGGAGGACCGGGAGGCGACGCCGCTGACGTTCGTGCCCGGTGCCGACGGCGCCGCGCAGCTCGCCACGTTCGACCCGGCATCCGACGCTGGGAGGCGCCGCGTGCTCTCGCTCGATCCGGCGCTCGACCTGCTGCCCGGCGCGGCGTGGTCGTGGCCGGACCTGGATGCGAGCATCCGCGACGGCGCCACCGACGGCGCCGACCCGTTCACGTTCGGCCATCTCTTCTGCCAGCGGGTGCTCGTGGAGCTGCGGGCGATCAGCGGCGGCGTGCCCGTCGCGGGGGCGCAGGCGCCGCTGCTGGTCTGCGACCTGCGGCGCTGTGGATCGCTGTACGAGCGGCTGCTGGACCAGCTCGTGACGCCCGATGCGGAGCAGCAGGCGGCCGAGGCCGGAGTGGCGAACCCGGGACCGGCGTATCACCCCTGGTATCCGGTGCTCGGGATCGGCTCCGACAAGGCTGCCCTGTACACGCGCGCGCTGGTCCACGACATCGCAGGTGCCGGGGAGCACCTCTCCGACCCCGGCTGGCTGGTCCGTGTCGGGCTGTACCTGGAGTTCCTCACGTTCCTCGGCATCTGCGAGGCGGTCAGGGACGAGAGCGGCGACCTGCTGTCGCCCGCCGAGCGCACCGCGTTCGAGGAGAGCGAGTGGTTCGCCGAGATCCGCGCGTCGATCGACCCGGGTGCGTGGCGGGAGGTGTGGGAGCTGCGCCGGATCCAGTTCCCGCGACGCGGCACGCCGCGAACCGGTCCGGTGTCGGCGTTGAACCTGCTCGCCAAGAAGAAGGCGACGCTGCGCTTCCTGCACGTCCACCACGACGATCTCAAGCATGCGATCCGGCTCGCCGGTCCCAACCATCACAACGCGCAGGAGACCTGGCAGCGGGTGTTCCGCGACGCCGAGCGGGCGGTGCTGCGCAACGTCGCTGCGGCGTTCCCCGAGCTCGAGTCGGTCTCCGCGCCGGCCCGCGACTTCGTCCTCTGGCACCGCAAGGGTCGCTTCGGACTGGGCCGCGTGCCCGGCGCCGTCAGCGGCCTGTTCGCCGATCAGGACGGCCTGTTCGGCGCGGCCTGCGCTCAGTACCGCGACTCGATGAACGACGTCGCCGGCTGGGCCAAGCAACGAGGCCTGATGGATCACACCGGCAGCGAGTGCGTCCCGCGGCAGGTGAGCCTGCTCGAGGCCCACGTCAACCAGCCGGCGCGCGTCGAGCTGCTGCAGCACCACGACGGCTACGGCCCCCAGCTCGAGGTCGGCGCGGAGCTCCCCGAGACGTACCAGCGGCCGGCGTCGGAGATCGAGGCGCTGATCGCCGACGTCCCGATCCTCGCCCTGCTCGAGCTGGGCGAGCGGCAGGCGCTGGCGCGTGCCGCTCGCCCGCTCACCCTCGGGCCGACCGAGCGGCTCGTCGTCCAGGGCGAGGAAGGCGGCTCCCTGTTCGTGCTGGCCGACGGTGAGCTCGACGTCCTGCTGCGACAGGACGACGGCGAGGACGTGCTCGTCGACACGATGGGCAAGGGCGCCGTGGTGGGCGAGATGTCGCTGCTCACCGGCGAGCCCCGCACCGCGACGGTGCGCGCGCGGGAGGGAGCCGTCGTCTACGAGATCGGCTCGAAGCAGTACGCGCCGGTCCTGCAGGGTCACCCGCAGCTCGTCGATGTGCTGGCGCAGCTGATGGTCGATCGCCTGCGCGCCCGCCGCCGTCGCCTGGACGCCCGCCAGGCCGACCGCGAGCGCGCCGCCATCGCACGCCAGATCCGGAACGTGCTGTTCCCGGCCCGCGCCCGGGCCGGCAGCTAGGGCGAACGCCACCTCGCCCGCTGGAAGTGGCGCGAGAGCACCTGCCGGACCGTCCGCCTGCCGACCTCGATGCCGTCCTCGACCGCGGAGCGGTAGTGGATGCCTCCCCAGATCCGCGCGTTCCCGACGTCGTACTGCAGGCGCCTGACCGTCGCGAAACGGCGGTCGTCGAGGCCCGAGATGCTCGGAACGGTGAAGTCGATCCGGCGCGTTCCGAGGAACCGGGCGATGGCGCGGCCCGTGGCCGGCACCACGCACGAGTGCGCGCTCGGGTACTCGGGATGGTTCGGCGTGGCCGGGAGCAGCGGAGTCCACGCCGGATCGCCCTCGGTCGCCCTGTTGCCGTCCGTGTCGCCGGCGCGGATCGCGGTTATCGGCCGCCACAGGACGTAGTGGTACTTCGCGTCGAAGCAGGCGATCAGCGCATCGGCGTACGTCACGGAGACCATCGCCATCAGCCGCGCGGCGCCGACGATGTCCAGGGCGCGGTCCTGGGCGAGCTTGCGGTAGGCAGCGTGTGCCTGCTGCACGGGACGCTCAGCCCAGAACCGCGCACCCAGCGTCTGCGCGGGCGTCCGTGTCGCGCTCGTGCTCGAGCCGATCTCCTTCACCTCGTCGTAGTCGCGCGCCCAGCGCCGGCTCGAGAGCGGCGGCGGCCCGTCCGGGCGGAACTGTGAGGCCGACTGGAGGCTGAACGGCCGCATCAGGCCGAGGTAGGTGCCGACCGGCGGCGTCGGCGCCGTCGGGAGCCAGATCCCCGGGATCGGCGGGTCCGGCGGTGTGTACGTCACCGGCGCCCGGAAGCCGTCGTGCGCGCGCCGGGCGATCAGCAGCCCCGCGACCTTCTCGCCGGTGGCGACGCCGCGCGACTTCGCCCTGCCGTCCGCGATCGTGGCCAGCGATGCCGCGTACGCCGGATCGAGGATCGCCGCCCTCTGAGCGGGTAGGTGATGCGCCAGGATGCGGTGCGCGGCGGCGACGGCCGCCGCCTCGGCGGAGGCTCCGTGGGGCGCGCCGACGTCGACCGCGAACGGCCGGTAGCCGCCCTCGACCGCCGTCACCGAGTCGTAGACCGCGATCGCCTCGTAGGCGAAGATCACGTGGCCCTCGGCCGCCGTCAGGCCCGACGCGCTGAACGCTTCGCTGCCGACGGCGTCCCAGTGCGCGACGTAGTCGTCCGGTGGCCCGCCGTGATGGTCCTTCGCGAGGCTCTCCCCTGCCACGCCGAGCTGAGCCGCTGCGACCGCGAGCAGCGCGAGAGCGATGTACCAGAGCCGTTTCATGTGGGCCGACGATCCCAGAGCGGACCCGCGGTTCAAGTGCAAGAAATGAACTTGTGGCCCTGCCGTCGGCTCGCCACACTCGGCCGGTGCGCAGCTACGGCCAGTACTGCCCGATCGCGCGCGGCGCGGAGATCTTCGCGACGCGCTGGACGCCGATCATCGTGCGCAACCTGCTGCTCGGCTGCCGCACGTTCGGAGAGCTGGCGGGCGGGGCGCCGGGGATCCCGCGGGCGCTGCTCTCGCAGCGGCTGCGCCAGCTCGAAGCGCATGGGCTCGTCGAGCGACGGCCGAGCCCGCGCGGCCGCGGCTGGCTGTACGAGCCGACCGAGGCGTGCGAGGACCTGCGTCCGGTGTGCGACGCGCTCGGCGCCTGGGCAGCGAGCTGGGTCGAGATCGCTCCGGAGCACCTCGACC
The DNA here is from genome assembly GCA_963806395.1 of uncultured Solirubrobacteraceae bacterium. Classification (GTDB taxonomy): domain Bacteria; phylum Actinomycetota; class Thermoleophilia; order Solirubrobacterales; family Solirubrobacteraceae; genus DASSUW01. The sequence continues at coordinate 280,097 of CAWDYI010000009.1, forward strand.
CGTACGCGGCCCTGTGGGGCATGTGCCGGGGGATCGGCTACCTACAGCTGCCCGACCGGCGCGTCACCGTCCGGTTCGAGCTCCGCGACACGCCGCGCAACCAGCGCCGCTTCTGGCTGCTCGTGCACCGACCGGAGCCGGAGGTCTGCGTCAAGCCGCCGGGCTTCGAAGAGGACCTCGTCGTCACAACCGACCCTGACTGGCTCGCCCGCTGGGTGCTCGGTCAGGCCTCGCTCGGGCACGGGATGAAGGCGCGCCGCGTCGACGTCGAGGGACCCCGGCACCTCGTGCGCACGCTCGGGTCCTGGGGCGAGCACGGCGCACGGGCGGCGCAGACGTGGGGCCGTGGACACGTCCACCAGTGAGCTGCGGGCCCCCCGGCCTGGCGCGGCTCGGCGTCCGCGAGGAGGCCGAGCCGCGTCGGCTCTACGGGGTCGTCGTCGACAGCGTGAACGTCAGCGTCTTCGCGTACGTGCCGGTGCGCAGCGGCTCGTTGGCTCCGATCGACTGCTGGAGGTCGATCGTCAGCGGGTCGTTGCTCACCGGGGCCGCGTACGTCTTCAGCGTCAGGGGGCTGCCGCTGATCGCGCCGAACGCGGCCGGCCCGACGCGCGCCTGAACGGGTTGTGCGAGCGCGAAGGTGCCGTTGACGAGCCTGCCGGGCGCGGTCGTGCTCGGGTCGGCGACCGTCAGCGCCGCATCGCCGGCCGTCGACACCACGTTGGCGGCGAGCGTCGCGGTGTAGTCGCGCGCGACGCCCGGCGTGAACGCGCCGAAGCTGGTCGGCCCGCCCACCGTCAGCGACAGCGTGGCCGGCACGGTGCCGTTGACGTCACCCGGCACGCTCGTGCTCTGGAAGAACGTCGTCGGCGTCAGCGTGGGCTTGCTGGGCGTGTAGATCCACTGCTGGAAGAACTGCTCGAGCTTGTTGAGGTTGGAGGCCTCGAAGCCCGCCCGCTCCTGAGCGATCCGCTTGGCCAGCGCGATGAACTGCGCGCCGTCGATCACGCTGTAGGCGTACTCGGTCACCAGCGCCCTCTGGAACGCGAAGAACGCGCTGTCGCCGACGATCTGGCGGTATGCCTCGAGCATCATCGACGGGCGCGTGTAGACCGGGAACGTGTCGAACATGTCCTGCGGGCCGGCCAGCCCCGCCGGAGCCGTGTTCCAGCGCCCGGGGTTGGCGGTGTCGTCGTAGTTGGAGAGGAACGACCCGGCCGTCGTGGTCGAGCTGCCGTTCTGCTTGTTGGACCACCACTGCGCCCACCACGTGGCCCAGCCCTCGTTGAACCAGATCTCCCGCCAGGTGGCCGGCCCGACGCTGTCACCGAACCACTGGTGCGCGATCTCGTGCGCGAGCGTCCCGATGCCGATCGAGCCCGAGCCGAAGTGCGACTTGGTCTGGGACTCGAGCGCATAGCCGGCCGGCGAGCGGTGGGCGACGACGCCGTGCGACTCGTACGGGTAGGGGGCGCCGATCGAGTCGGCCATGTACTTCACGATCGCGTCCTGGCGGGCGGCGTTCGTGTTGTTGGTGGCCTTCGTGTTGGCCGGCAGCGCGCTCTCGATGAAGTTGTAGATGTCGAGCGGCTGGCCGCTCTTGCCCGTCGCCGTCGCCCCGGCCACCCGCGAGTAGTCGTAGAGGCCGATCGATGACGTCGAGAGGTAGGTGGCCATCGGGTAGCCCAGGTGCCAGTTCCACGTCGACGTGCCGTTCGCGTGATCGACCTTCGAGGCGAGCTCGCCGTTGCCCGCCGTGCTGTACGCGGCCGGCGCGGTGAGATGGAAGTCGTACGTCGCCTTGTCGCGCGGGTGGTTGTTGTTGGGGAACCAGCTCATCGCGCCCATCGGCTCGTTCACCACGAAGGCGCCGCGCGAGGTCGTCGTCCGCAGCCAGCCCTCGAACGAGTCGTCGGGATCGAGCACCTGCTCCGGAATGCCGTTGTACGCGACCACGAGGTGGAACGTGCGCCCGTTGTCGATCCCGGCCGCGGGCGTGACGATCAGCTTGTCGTTCGGGACGTCGCGCGTGAACGTCGCGGCGACGCCGTCGATCGTGATCGAGGTGACGTTCAGGCCGCGGAAGTCGAGGCTGAACTCCGACAGCCCCTGGGTGGCCCGCAGCGTGATGTCCGCCGACGACACCATCGTGTTGGTGGCCGGGTCGTAGTCGATCGTGAGGTCGTAGTGCTGGGCGTCGTAGCCGCCGTTGCCGAGTTTCGGGAGGTACACGTCACCGAGGCCGCGCGAGCCGGGTGAGTACTGCGCGCTCGCCGGCGCTGCCAGCACCACGGCGATCAGAGCGCCGCACGCGGCGGCCCAGCAACGTCCATGCATACGGGGTCCCTCCACTCGGGTCGTCGAGCGCGAACCTACCAGCGCGACCGAGCGGCGCACAATCCGGAGTCGTGGACAAGTCTCCACGCCCTCCTGCGCACGATGTCGTTCCCGCCGGCGCGCCAGCACTTCACCGGAATCGCGTAGGTCTGCATGCTGTCTCCTTGTCGATGTCGTGGCGTTACTTGACGGCGAGGATCGAGACGCTCTCGACCTCGTAGGTGCTGCAGGCGGCGCGTGCCCGCTCCGAGATGAACCGGTAGTCGTCGTTCGCGCGGATCGCCTGGACGTGCAGCCCGGCGTCGTCGATCGCCTGCAGGTAGCCGGCGCGCGGGATCGCCCCTGCGATGCACGCGGCCCACAGGTCGACGTTGCGCCTCGTGCGCTCCTTGAGCGCGCGCCCGCTGACTGTCGGCGATCACCAGCCTGCCTCCGGGCCGCAGGACGCGCGCCGCCTCGGCGAACACGCGGCCCTTGAGGAGCGAGAGGTTGATCACACCGTTCGACACGACCACGTCGAAGACGGCGTCGTCGAAGGGAAGCCGCTCGATATGGGACGACACGAGCTCGACCTGCGAGAACCCGTCGCGGTCGCGCAGCCGCGTCGCCTTGGCGAGCTGCTCGTCGGTGAAGTCGACCCCGACGACGCGGCCGGACTCGCCCACAAGCACGGCCGCGCAGAAGACGTCGGTGCCCGATCCCGAGCCGAGATCGAGTACCGCTTCGCCGCGCTGGAGCGCCGCGAGGTCGAGGTGATGCCCGACGCCCGCGAACGACGCGAGCGCCTCGGCGGGGATCGCGTCCAGCAGCTCGCCCGGGTATCCGAGCCGCTCGGCCAGGCCCCTGCCCACCTCGAAGTGGAGTGCGGCCTCGTCCTCATATGCGACGCGGCGGTACATCGCCTTGACCTCCGCCTCCAGCCGCTCGCCGTCCACGAGCGAGGTCGCGTCGAGCTGCGGCAGCGCCTCCGCTTCGGACATCGCGTCCGCTGTCTTCGAATTCATCCGGGTCTCCTTGGGATACATGCCTGCGGATAGGAGACGGGGGCGTGGTTGGCGACCGGTAGCCGCGCGGTAAAAAGCCCGCGGCGGCGTGGCCCGCTGGTAGCGTTGCGCCGGTCGCCATGGAGCTCCGCGTACTGGGGCCGTTCGAGGCCAGCGACGGCGCGACGCCGCTCTCGCTCGGCGGTCCAAAGCCGCGCGCGCTGCTCGCCCGGCTCGTGATCGACGTCAACCGGACGGTCTCGATCCAGCGGCTCGTCGACGATCTCTGGGGCGAGGCCGTGCCGGAATCGGCGACCAAGATGGTCCAGATCTACGTCTCGCAGCTCCGCAAGGTCCTGCCGCGCGGACTGCTGCTGACCAGGCCGCCGGGCTATGTCGTCGAGGTCGACCCGGAGGTGGTCGACCTGACGCGGTTCATGCGCCTGCGCGCCGACGGTCGCGCGGCGCTGGCGGGCGGCGACCCCGCGACCGCCGCGACCAGCTTCCGCGACGCGCTCGCACTCTGGCGCGGACCGGCACTGGCCGAGTTCGAAGAACCGTTCGCCCGCGTCGAGGCAGCCCACCTCGACGAGCTCCGCCTCGCATGCCTGGAGGACCGCATCGAGAGCGACCTCGTACTCGGCCACCACACGGACCTGATCGGCGAGCTCGAAGCACTCGCCGCCGGCCACCCGCAGCGCGAGGCGCTGCACGGCCGGCTGATGGTCGCGCTGTACCGCTCCGCACGCCAGGCCGAAGCACTCGCCGCGTACGACCGCTTCAGGCGCACACTCGACGACGCCCTCGGCCTCGAGCCCTCCGCCGCGCTCAAGGCGCTCCAGCACCAGATCCTCACCCAGGACCCGGCACTCGATCTCCCGGCGAGCGCCGCGGCCGCCGAGCGCGTCCCGCTCCCCGCCCTCCTCGCGCCGCGCGGGCGTGGCGCGTTCATCGGCCGCACGCTCGAGCTCGACGCCCTGCGAGCGGCGTGGCGCACGGCCCGCTCGGGCCAGCGCCGCTTCGTGATGCTCTCCGGCCCGCCCGGGATCGGCAAGACGCGGTTGACGGCGGAGCTCGCCCGGGCGGCGCACGCCGACGGCACCGTGCTCTATGGGAGCTGCCCGCAGGAGCCGCTGCTGCCCTACCAGCCGGTCGTCGAGGCGCTGCGCCACTACGTCCGCAACGCCCCCCACCCGGTGGACGCCACGGCCGGCGCCGCCGAGCTCGCGCTGCTGATCCCCGAGCTCGCGGTCGACGCGCTCGGAGGCCCGGCCCCGGACGACCCCGAGACGCGGCGCTACCTGATGTTCCAGGCGGTCTCCTCGCTCCTGAGCGATGCGTGCATGCGCGCGCCGGTGCTGCTGGTGCTCGACGACCTCCACTGGGCCGACCGCTCTACCCTCCAGCTGCTCCGCCACGTCCTGCGCGCTCAGGACGAGGCGCCGCTGCTGATCGTCGGGACCAGCCGCGAAGGCGAGACGGCAGGCGACCACCCGCTGGTCGAGCTGCTCGCCGATCTCCGGCGCGACCGGCTGCTGCACAGCATGCCGCTCGCCGGCCTCGACGAGCACAGCGTCGCCGCGCTGATCGCCTCGCAGGCCGGGCACGATGCGCCGTCGGCGCTCGTCCACACCGTCCACACGGAGACCGACGGCAACCCCTTCTTCGTCGAGGAGGTCGTGCGACATCTGCTCGAGAGCGGGCGCTGGACGGAGACGCTGACGCCACGTGAGATCGGCGTGCCGGAGGGCGTCAAGGAGGTTCTGGAGCGCCGGCTTGCGCGGCTCTCGGAGGCCTGCCGGACGGCACTCGCCCACGCCGCGGTGCTCGGGAGGGAGTTCGGCTTCGAGACCCTGCGATCGATGGTGACGGACGACGAGGAGGCCGTCATCGCGGCGCTCGAGGAGGCGCTCGAAGCACGGCTCGTGGTCGAGACGCCCGACGGCTACGCGTTCACGCACGCGCTCGTGCGCGAGACCCGGTACGGGGCGCTCAGCGCGCCGCGCCGGCAGCGGATGCACGCCGCGGCTGCGCGCGCGATCGAGGAGGGGACGCCGTCGCTGGCCGCGCTCGCCCTCCACCACCGTCTCGCCGGGCCGGCCGGCGACCCGGCGAAGGCGATCGACTGCTCGCTGCGCGCCGGCGCGGCGGCGCGGGAGCTGTTCGCGTGGGAGGACGCGTCGGCGCACTGGGACGGCGCGCTCGCGGTGATGGACCGCACCGGCGCCGACGCGGCGGTACGGGCCGCCCTGCTCGTCGCGCTCGCCGAGCTGATGGCGGTGATCGGCGATCTCGGGCGCCAGATCTCATACCTCGAACAGGCGCTCGCCCTGTACACCGAGCTGGGCGACGACGAGCGGACCGCGCAGCTGAATTCGCGGCTCGGGATGGCGCACTCGCTGATCGACTCGATCTTCGCCGACCACCTGGATATCGAGCGGGCGTTCCGCCACTTCGACGCTGCGCGTCCCGTGCTCGAGCGTGGCCCGGCGCGCAAGGCCCGCGGCCATCTCGAGACGGGGATCTCCACGGCGCTCACGTACGCCCTGCAGATCCCGCGCGGGCTCGAGGCGGCCGCCCGTGGCGTCGAGATCGCGGAGCAGATCGGCGACGAGGCGCTCTGGGCCGGAGCGACCGAGGCCTACGGCTGGCACAGGATCATCGCCGGCGATCTGCGCGAGGGCTTCGACGCCCAGGAGCGCGCCTTCGCGGCGGCCGACGCCGGGCAACGCCCGTTCCTGGCCTGGATGGCGTCGAACATCCACGGGCAGATGAGCTGGGCGCTCGGTGACCCGGACACGAGCCAGGCCTCCTTCGAGCGGGCGCTGAAGCTGCCGTATGCCCAGAACACGACCTTCCGCCGCGAGACGGTCGACGGCATCGGGCGCTGTCGCGCATCGCGCGGTGAGATGGAGCAGGCGCGGCGCCTGCTCTCCGACGCACGGCCGGCGTGGATCACGCACTCGCTCGAGCCGATCCTGGGCCTCTGGGGCGGGCACTGGGACGCGGTCGACGCGCTGGCGCTGCGCGTGATCGACACCAGCCGCCGGAACGGCAACCGCTGGGACGAGTGGGCGTCGTTCCACCTGGCCGCCCGCGTGGCCTACCTGCGCGGCGACTGCGAGCGGGCGGGCGAGCTGCTCGAGAGCGCGCTGCCGATCGTCACCGACGGGGGCGCCGACTACTTCGCGATGTGGGTCCTGCCGGATCTCGCCCGCGTGCGCGCCGAGACCGGCCGGGTCGAGGACGCACGAGCGCACGTCGAGCGCTTCCGCGAGATCCTGGACCGCGGCGAGGACTGGCGCGGACGGCGCGGGATCGCCTCCGTGGCCGAGGCCGTCGTGCTCAGCGCGGAGGAGCGGGCCGGCGAGGCCGACGCTCGCTTCCGCGCCGCGCACGAGATCCTGGAGCGGTACGGCCTCGCCTGCGACCGGGCGGAGTGCCTGCACGAGTGGGGGCGCGCGCGTGCGCGCGCGGGAGACGCGTCCGGAGCCGCCGAGCGGCTCGAGGCCGCGCGCGACCTCTATCGCCACCACGGCGCCGGAGCGGCGTGGATCGAGCGGGTCGAGGCCGACGCGCGCCTCTAGACGACCTCCGCGACGGAACGTCGCCTGGCCACGGCGATCACGATCGCCGCCACGCGCCGCCGCGTCCTGCGGCGGCGCGGTTCGATCGCGCTGTGGCGGTGCTGGGCGTGCATCAGGGCGACGGCTCTGTGGTCGAGCGGGGGACGCATCAGGTCCGCCCCCTTCGCACGAGCTTCGTCATCCGTGACTTCATGGTGTCTCCACCGCGATGCTGACGGGGACGCCGTTGGTGACCATGTCGTACACGACGGAGCGCTGCCGCCCGCGCTCGACGACCTCGCGGAGCGTCTCGGCGGAGGCGTCGCCTCGGACCTTGAAGGTGACGCGGATCCGGCTGAAGCCGTTGCGGACCTCGTCGGAGATCCCGAGCGCTCCGCGCACGTCCATGTCGCCTTCGAGGATCGACTCGACCTCGGTCAACTGCACCTTGCGCGCCGTCGCGACGTAGACCAGCGAGGTCGTCAGGCACGCCGCGAGCGCGTGCAGCAGGTGCTCCGCCGGGTTGGCTCCGGTGTCGGTGCCGAGCAGGATCGCGGGCTCGCCGGCGTCGATCACGAACGGCTCCTCGCGCGAGGTGTCCTCCTGCCCGGCGCCGTAGAAGCGCTGGATCGTCGTGCGGTTGTGCGCGCCGTCGATCCAGCGGTTGCTCGCGCGGAACTGGAAGATCCCGAGGTCCGGCTGTCCCTTGATCGCGTCCAGGGTGCCGTACATCTGCTCGCTGTCGACTCCGTTGCGGATCGTCGCGATCGCCTGCGTCATGTCGTCCTCCTGTCGTCGCCGGGGCAGATCCCCGGTCGGTCCCGGTAGGAGAACGGGGCGTGGTTGGCGACCGGTAGCGGCGCGGTAAACGACGCCCACCGAGGCCGCCTGGTTTACCGGGTCGCTACCGAGTGCCAACCGGTCGCCGGTCTCCTTTCGTCTCCGCCGCTTCCCCGAAAGGACCGCCCGTGTTCTGCGCCCCCGTCCCCACCTCCGGCCTGTCATGACGCTCTCGCTGCTGATCGCGGCCGCGGCGGCGCTGACGCTGCCCTGCCTGTACCTCTGGGCCACCGACCGGCACGTGGCCTGAATCGTCATGTTCGACCTCACCGCCAAGACCGACGCCGGCGCGCACCTGGTGCGCCTGGCCGAGACGCTCGCCGGAGAGCTGGCCATTCGCGCCGGCGTTCACGACCGCGAGGCGTCGTTCCCTCACCAGAGCATCGACGCGCTCAAGCGCGCGGGCTATTTCACCGCGCCGATCCCCGCCGAGCACGGCGGGCTCGGCGTCACGTCGGTCCATGACGTCGTCGTCGCGTCGAGCCGGCTCGCGCGCGGCGACGCGTCGGTCGCCATCGGCGTGAACATGCACCTCGTCCTGCTGCTGAACATCGTGCGCCGCTGGCAGATCGCGGCGGCAGCCGGCGACGAACGGCGGACGCGCGCGTTCGCGGCCTCGATGGAGGCTGTCGCGCGTGACGGCGTGGTGATGGCGGCGGCGATCAGCGAGCTGGGGCAGGACCTCAGCCGGCCGCAGACCACGGCGACGCGCACGCCGTCGGGCTGGCGCATCGACGGCCGCAAGGCGTTCTGCACGGGTTCTCCGGCCGCGACCGTCCTCTACACCGCCGTCACGTTCGCCGACGACAGCGGCGCCGAGCGGTACGGCTACGCCCAGATCCCGGCCGACACGCCGGGCGTCGAGATCAACGGCGACTGGGACGCGCTCGGCATGCGCGCGTCCGGCAGCCACTCCGTCACCTTCACGGCGGTCGAGCTGCCGCACTCGGCGCTGCGCGGCGGCTTCCCGGCCGGGGACACCGCGGCGTACATGGACCGCAACCTGAGCGCCGGGCTGTTCCACGCGTCGGCGTCGCTCGGCATCGCCGAGTCGGCCGTGAGCACCGCCACCGCAGCGCTCTCCAAGCGCGGCGAGCCGGACGCCCGCGCGCGGATGCTGGTGGCCGAGAACGTCATCGAGCTCGGCGCGTGTCGCGCGACGATCGCACGCGGGACCTCGCTTATCGACGAGCACCACGCCGCCAACCCGGCGGCGGACGGGCCGGCCGAGGACCTGATCGCGTTGTTCGCGGAGACGCAGGCGGCGAAGACGTTCGTCAACGAGGCCGCCGCGCGGATCGTCGACCGCGCGCTCGCGCTCTCCGGCGGCGCGGGGTACCTCAACGGGCACCCGCTCGCGCGCGCCTACCGCGACGTCCGGGCCGGCAGCTTCATGCACCCGCTCGGCGCCAACCGTGCCTACGAGCTGCTGGGGGACGTCGCGCTCGGCCGTCCGCTCGCCCTGCGGTGATCGCGATGCAGACCGCCGCTGCCATCCAGCCCGCCCCGCCGGCACTCGACGACCCCAGCGTCCGCGCGGCGTTCGGGCGCTTCGCCACGGGCGTCGCGTTCGTCACCACGGAGCGCGACGGCACGCCACTCGGGCTGATCGTGAGCTCGTTCGCCGCCGTGTCACTCGACCCGCCGATGATCTCGTTCTGCCCGTCGCGCAACTCGATGACGTGGCGGCGCATGCGTCTCGCCCACCGGTTCGCGATCAACGTCCTCGGCGCGCACCATGCCGAGTTCGCCGGCCGCGCGGCGGCGCCGGGCGCGGACCGCTTCAGCGACGCCGACACCGAGCGCGGCGCCAGCGGCATGCCGGTCCTGCGGGACGCGCTCGCCGTGCTCGAGTGCGAGATCGCGACCGAGCACGTCGCCGGCGATCACTGGATCGTCCTCGGTCACGTCCGCCGGCTTCGCGTGTCCGACGCCCGGGACCCGCTCGTGCACTTCGGCGGGAGCTTCGGCACCGTGCGACCAGGCTGAGCAGAGGTCAGGCGAGCGCGCCTGGCTCGATCATCGCGCGGCGGTCGCGATCGCCGCGCCTTCGCGCGACGACTCGCGGATCGCGAGCAGCACCTCGAGCACGTGCAGACCGCGGGCGCCGCTCGCGCGCTGTGGCGTGCCGTCGCGGACGGCACGGCAGAGGTCCTGCAGGCCGAGCCCGCGGGCGTTGTCGCGCCACTCGGAGACCAGCTCGACCGGCTCGTCGACGGCGTTCGCCCGCCGCACGACGACCGGCCCGTCGAACCCGTTCGGATCGCCGCCGAGCAGCGTGCCGCCGCTGCCGGACACCTCGATGCCGTGGCGGGCGGGGGCGTCGACGTCGAAGCTCGCGACGAGCGTCGTCAGCACACCGCCGTCGTGCTCGAGCACGGCGCCCACGCGCGTCGGCTCGACGATCGGGAAGTCGGTGCCCGCCTGCGGCCCGCTGGCGATCCGGGCGGTCTCGCGCGGCCGGGCGGCGAGCGCCGTGACCCGCCGCACGGGGCCGACGAGCTCGACCGCCGTCGTCACCCCGTACGGGCCGATGTCGAGCAGCGGGCCGGCGAGGTCGGCGTACAGGAAGGCGGGCGACGGATGCCACGTCTCGGGCGGCGTGCCGAGCATCCTCACCTGCACGAGCGCCGGGGTTCCGATCGCGCCCGCGTCGATCGCCGCCTTCACCGTCTGGATGCCGGCCCCGAGGAACGTGTCGGGCGCGCAGCCGACGAGCACGCCCGCCGCCGCTGCGGCATCGAGCACGTCGCGGGCGCGCTCGACGCTCGTGGCCAGCGGCTTCTCGGTGTAGAGGTGCTTACCCGCGGCGATCGCCCGGAGGGCGACGTCGGCGTGCGAGTCGGGAGAGGTGAGGCACAGGACGACATCCACATCCGGGCGCGCCGGCAGTTCCTCCGGGCTGCAGGCCTCCAGGCCATACGCGGCGGCGACGCGGTCGGCCGCCGCGTGGTCGAGGTCGGCGCACGCGACGAACCGCATCGCGTCCAGCCGCGGGCCGTTGGGCAGATACTGGGCGCTGACGTTGCCGCAGCCCATCATCCCGACGCCGAGTGCGGTCACGGCAGGGCGTCGCGCAAGGTCGCGAGCGAGAGCGCGATGTCGTCGACCGGGCGCTCGGATGGGTTGTCCAGCTCGACCACGATCCGCGTCGCGCCCGCCGCGATCGCCGCCGCGGCGATCGCCGGCCAGTCGGCTTCGCCGTCCCCCGCGATCACGTCCTCCCAGGTGCCGTCCGCCTTCTGGCGCACATCCTTGGCGTGCACGAGCGGGCAGCGACCGGCCAGCTCGCCGAGCGCGGTCACGGGATCGCGGCCGGCGACGAGCAGCCAGCCGACGTCCGGCTCGTGCGGCACGCCCGCGGCGGTGATCCGGCTCCACAGGTCGGTGCCGTCGTCGAGGACCCGGAACTCGAAGTCGTGGTTGTGGTAGGCGAAGCCGAGGCCGCCGCCCGTCGCGACCTCCGACGCGGCGACGATCCGCGCGACCGTCTCGTCCGCCGCGGCCGCCGTCTCCGGAGGCGTGATCCACGGCAGGACGAGCGTCGGGGTGCCCAGGATCTCAGCCGCCTCGAGCACGCGGTCGGGCGCGTCCTCGAAGCCTTCGATCGGGACGTGGGCGGCGCACGCGACCAGGCCGGCGGCGTCGAGCGCCGCGCGCATCTCGGCCGCCGTGCGTCCGTACAGGCCCGCGAGCTCGACCTCGCGCGCACCCGCCTCGGCGAGCGCTGCGAGCGTCTGGTCGAGGTCCTTCTCGAGGAGGTGGCGGAGCGTGTAGAGCTGGACGGCGAGCTGCACAGTCGCGGAGGCTACAGCCGCATGTACGAGGCGCCGTTGACGTCGATCACCGAGCCGCTCGCCATCGCCGCCTCCTCGGAGGCGAGATAGACGACCGCAGCCGCAACATCCTCGGGCGTGGCGACGCGGCCGAGCGGGCTCTCGGCACGCCGCGCCTCGCCCGCCTCGCCCGCGAGCGCCTCGGCCGCCATGTCGGTCTCGGTGAGCCCGGGCGCGACCGCGGTGACGGCGATCCCGCGCGGCCCGAGCGCCCGCGCGAGCGACTGGCCGAACGCGATCAGCCCGGCCTTGCTCGCGCCGTACGCCGGCTGGCCCGGCTCTCCGCGAAACGCGCCGCGCGAGGAGACGTTCACGATCCGCCCGCCGTCTCGCATGTGGCGCACCGCGCACCACGTGACATTGGCGGCGCCGACGAGGTTGACGGCCAGCGTGCGCTCCCACGCCCGCTGCCAGTCGTCGTAGCTCGTCTCGGCGATCGGGTGCGGCTCGAAGATGCCCGCGTTGTTGACGAGGACGTCGAGGCCGCCGAGGCGCTCGGCGGCAGCGTCGACCATGCCGCGCACCGCGCCGGCGTCCGCCAGGTCGGCGCCGACGAGGACGTGGCCTGATCCGGGCAGCGACGCGACGACCTGCTCGGCGAGCCCCGCGCTCGCGCCGTAGTGCACGGCCACCCGATCCCCGCGCGCGGCGAACGCGCGCGCGACCGCCGCGCCGATACCGCGCGAGGCGCCGGTCACGAGCACCGCTCGACCGCTCATGCGGCCGGATACTAGGGCGCGACCGTCAGGTCTTGACCGCGATCCGACCGGTTCCCATCGGGGCGAGCATCAGCTGTGCGCGCCTGCGCCCGAGGAACTCGTCGATCGCCTGGCGCGCGCCCTGCCAGTAGTCGTAGTCGTCGAAGATGACGATGCCGCCCGATGGCACGCGGTCATAGAGGTGCTCGAGCTCGTGGCGCGTCGATTGGTACCAGTCCGTGTCAAGGCGCAGGAGCGCGATGTGGTCCGGCGCCTCTGCGGGAACCGTGTCCTCCACCATGCCGACGTGGAAGTGCATGCGCTCCGCCGGATACCGGGTCTCGGCCATGCCCTGGCGGACGTCGTCCAAGGTCGCGACCGCCCACACCTTCCCGGTCTGGGGATGCTCGGCGAGCAGATGAGCCGCTGGCGTGCCGCTCGGCGTGCGATCACACTCGCGGGGCGACGGCATCCCCGCGAAGGTGTCGAAGAGATGCAGGTCGCGCTCTTCGGTGGCGCGACTGAGCAACGTCAGCGCGACAGCCTGCATGCTTCCGCCTCGCCAGACGCCACACTCGACGATCGAGCCCGGAACCCTGTGATCGACCACGTACCGGGTCGCGACGATCAACGCGAACAGCTTGTGGGGTGAAGTCATCGTGCGCGGCCTGACGCTCCTGGTGATCCTGCGCGCCACTTTGTCCGTCGCGCCCGGGACGTGACGCTTCCGGGGCCGCGGAGCCGGCGACTGTGGCTTCAGGCGTTCGGCTCGGACGACCGTCAATCCGGTTGTCCGCCGCAGAGCAGTGTTCAGCTGGGACTTGAACCGCATAGCATCAGCGTGAGCGCTGTTCTCCTACCTTATCTCGAATACTTGACACAATGAAGCAACGGCACTGGAGGGCCCGTGCACCGATCGGCACACGCACACATGGCGCTCTGCGTGGAGCGCTACATGGAGAAGGGGCGGAGATACCGGGTGCTGGACGTGGGCGCCCGCGTGTCGCTTGACCAGAAGCTCACCCACAAGCAGTTGCTCGCCGGCTACGACGTCGACTACACGGGCGTTGACATCAAGGCGGGCCGAAACGTCGACGTCGTGATGAAGAGGCCGTACCGGATCCCGGCCAGGTCGGGCAGCGTCGACGTCGTGTTCAGCGGCCAGACGTTCGAGCACATCCCGTTCCCGTGGGCATCGATCCTGGAGATCGCACGTGTGCTCGCGCCAGGCGGTCTGGCGTTCATCACCGCGCCGTCACGCGGTCATGTGCACAGCACCTACGACTGCTGGCGTTACTACCCCGATGGGATGCGAGCGCTGGGAGCGTGGTCGGGGCTTCACACAGTGGAGGCGTACACCGACTTCCCGCCGGTCATGGAGCGCGACGACGGCCCCGGTCGGCGCCACGACTACGCGCGGCTCGACCGGAACCATTACTGGGGCGACTCCGTGGGTGTGTTTCGCAAGCCGCTCCGTCACCGGTCTTTGTCGACACCGGTCATGCGCACCGTGGTGCTGTGGTGGGCGAACCGAATCGGCCGCCTACCAGATGCGCCGACGCACCCTGCCGCGCCGAATCGCGACGTCCTGGCGGCGCGACAGCGCGCCGCCTGACGTCTGGCCTCAGTCCATCGGCTCGGGCGCGACCGGCGTGAGGTAGAGGCGGGCGATCGCGGGGACCTCCTCCGCGGCGTCCGTCCGGATGCGTGCGAGCACGGCGGTGAGCTCGTCCCCGCTCAAGCCGGGCTGCATCGATACGTCGGCCGCGACGAGGACCTCGCCCGGGCCCAGGTACACCGCCTCGAGCTGCGTGACCGCTTCTACGCCCGCGACCGCGGTGAGGCGCTCGCGCAGCTGGTCCACATACCGCTGCGGCACCGCCTGGTTGGACAGCAGCTGGCGGTTGCGACCGGTGAGCTTGAGTGCGACGTAGCCCAGCAGGAGCCCGATGACGAGCGTCGCAAGGGCGTCCGGAGACCGCTGAGTCGGTGACGCTGTGCAGCACCAGCGCGATCAGCGCGAGCGCCGCGCCGAGGACGTCGATCGTGTCCTCGAGGTACACGGTCGTCGACCGTCGGGTCCGGGCTCTCGGGGAGGTAGCTGGCGCACCGTCACGCCACGCTCGGCTGGCCTGGCGGCGGAGCTGCGCGGACCGCGACGGCGCGGCTGATGCCGTCGAGGACGAGCGCGATCACGAGCACCGCGACGCCGACCCAGAACGCCTCGAGCTCCGGCGGGTCGATCAGCGCGTGGACGCCCTCCCAGATCGACACCGCGCCGCCGATGACGAACATCCCGACCGCTGCCAGCAGCGCCCAGTACTAGCGCTCGGGGCCGTAGCCGAGCGGGTGCGACGGATCGGGCGGACGGCGCGTGCGGCGAACGCGACCTAGAGCAAGACCTCGTTGCCGGCATCGGCGACGGTGTGGAGCGTCTCGGCGAGCAGCGCGGGCGAGCCCGGTCAGCGCGGCGGCGATGCCCTTGGCGATGGCGATCGTCGTGTTCGCCGCGAGCGCCGGCAGGACGCTGGTCAGGCTCTCGTCGCGCCCGTCCGCACGCCGCGTCGCCGGGACTCCTGCCGACATGGTTCGACGGCGGCCCCGGCCCTAGGGCTCGACCACGACCTTCAGGCCGTCGCGTCGCGCCGCGACCTCGAACGCCTCGCCCACGGACTCCAGCGGGAGCCGGTGCGAGACGAGCGACTGGACGTCGACCGCCCCGGCCTCGACCAGCCGCAGCGCGCGCGGATAGACCTCCTTCATGCGCCGGACGAGCACGAGCGTCAGGCCCTTGCGACGTGCGACCGAGGCCGAGAAGCTCGAGCGGTCGCCCGCCGGGATCCCCGCGAGCACGACTCGCGCTCCCGGCCGCGCCGCGCGCAGCGCCGCGTCGACGGCGTCGTCGGTGCCCGCGGCCTCGAACGACACGTCGACCTCCGGGCCGTCCCACGACTCGATCTCGCCCGGTGCGATCGCGACCTCCGCCCCGGCGTAGAGCGCGGCGGCCCGGCGGTGCTCGAGCGGGTCGACGGCGAGCGTGACGCTCGCACCCGCCGCCATGCACACCTGCGCGAGCAGAAGCCCGATCGGGCCGCAGCCGACGATCGCGACCCGCGCGCCGACGCCGACGTGGCCGAGGTCGACCGCGTGGATCGCGACCCCGAGCGGCTCGAGCAGCGCGCCTGCGACGCCGTCCAGCGCGTCGGGCAGCACATGCAGGCGGTGGCTCGGCCACGCGATGTATTCACGGAGGCCGCCGTCGCAGCTTCCGTGGCCGGCGAACCGGACCTCCGGGCAGAGGTTCGGATGACCTTCGCGGCACAGCTCGCACCGCTCGCACGGGATCGCGGGGTCGACGGCGACCCGGCGGCCGGCCAGCGGGCCGTCCTCGACGACGCCCGCGAACTCGTGGCCGAGCACGAGCGGTGCGCCGAGGATGTTGTCTCCGATCCCACCGTCCTCGTACCAGTGCAGGTCGGAGCCGCAGACACCGACGGCCTCCACCCGCACCAGGCACTCACCCGCCTGCGGCCGGGGCACCGGCCCGTCGCTCACCCGCAGGTCGCCGGCGCCGTGCAGGCGCGCAACGCGCATCGCCGCAGCGTCGTCCATCGCCGCCAGTATGGCGAGCGCCGCTCGCTCAGCGCCCGACGGCGGCGCCGTCGCGGCGCGGGTCGGCGGCTCCCGCGAGCCGGCCGTCCGGCCGGACCTCGATCGCCGTGAGCCCGCTGCGCAGCTCGACCACGCGCGCACACGGGTGCGCGCGTTCCTGCAGCGCGGGCAGCAGCCCCTCCGCCGCGGTGCCCCGCTCGAGCTCGGAGTACGGGCCGATCACGCCGCCGCAGTTGCCGGCGATCTCCTGGCCGCTCCAGTGGCCCTGGTTGATCGCCCGCTGCGGATCGAAGCCGTCGACGGTGACGCCGAGGAAGGCCTGCGAGATGTAGTCAGGGATCGCGCTGCCGCCCGCCGCGCCGAGCACGAGCCGCAGGCGACCGCGACGGTCGAACGCCAGCGACGGCGCCATCGATGAGCGCGGGCGCTTGCGGGGCTCCATCACGTTGACGGGCCAGCCCGGGGAGATCGAGTCCGCGCGGGTGAAGTTCTCGTGTGCGTTGTTGAGCACGATCCCGCGCGCCTCGAGCGCCGCGCCGAAGTTCGAGTTGACGGTGGTCGTCATCGACACCGCGTCGCCGCGGCGATCGACGATGCTCACGTTGCTCGTCATGTCCTCGCCGGTGTCCGGTGGATCGCCCGGCTCGACCTGCTGGATCGCGCGCTCTGGTGAGAAGAGCCGGAACCGCTCGTCGAGGTAGTGCTCGTCGAGCAGCCCGCCGACCGGTACGGGGCGGAAGTCCGGGTCGCCGACGTGCTCGCGGCGGTCGAAGTTCGCCAGCCGGCTCGCCTCGATCGCGAGGTGCACTCGCTCGGGGCTGAGGGGCGCCATGCGAGCGACGCCGCCGCGCTCCATCAGCCCCAGCTCCTGAAGCACCGTCACGCCGCCGAACGAGGGCGGCGGCGCGGTGCACAGCGTCCGGCCGAGGCGGTGCCGGCACACCGGCCTGCGCTCGACCGCCCGGTAGCGGGCGAAGTCGCGTGTGGTCATGAGGCTCGGGATCACCGCGGGTCCCGCAGCGTCGGTCTGGAGCTTGTACGGGCCTGCCGTGGCGCGGGCCACGATCGCGGGGGCGATCGACCCGCGCGGGTCGTAGAACGCGTCGGCGCCACCGTCGCGGACCTCGCGCAGCACCCGTGCGAGCTCCCGGTTGACGATGCGGGCGCCCACCGGCTTGGGCTCGTCGCCGTCGCAGTAGCGCGCGCGGAAGTCCGGGTAGCGGCAGCGCGGGAGGCCGAACGACGAGTCGCTCATGACGTCGTGCAGGTACGGCGGCATCGCGAACCCGCGGTCGGCGAGGGCGATCGCACGGTCGAAGAGCCGCCGCCACCGCAGCCGCCCGTCGCGCTCGTGCGCCTGCTCGAGCGCGCGCAGGGTCCCGGGGATGCCGACCGCGCGGCCGGTCGACGCCGCCTCGCTCTCGAACTCGTCGGTGCCCAGCTCGGCCTGCTCGCCCGCCGTCGGTGTGCGTAGGCCGTCCGTTGCCACGAGGGGAGCGGCCGCCAGGCCGTCGTAGTGGCGGACGCGGCCGCGCGAGCGGTCGAAGTGGGTGATCAGAGTGCCGCCGCCGAAGCCCGACGACTGCGGCTCGACGACGGCCAGCACGGCCTGCACGGCGACCGCCGCGTCGACAGCGCTCCCGCCGCGCCGCAGCACGTCGCAGCCCGCCGCCGCCGCATCGCGGTGGGCGGCCGCCACCATCAGAGAGCGCGCGACGACGGGCGCCGAGCGCGCCGGGTCCGAGCGGTCGTCGCAGCCGCGAGAGGCCTGCGCGGGCGCGGCCGAGACGGCGATGGCGACGAGGGCGGCGACGACCGCACGGAACCCCTGCATGCCGGGTCCCCTACCCCCGGGTCGGCCAGTCAGAACGTGCGCGCGACGAGCGTCGCTTGGCTCGGAGCGGCCCGCGGCGAGCGCCTCGTCAGGATTGTTACCGGACGTTGCAGAGCCGGTTTGGAAAACGCTTTCCATGCGGATTCAAGGGCCAGGGAATGGCACCAACGCAGGGGGAGTCCATGCTCGTATTCACCGACGCTCGCAGGCGGATCGTCCTCCTGCTCGCGGTCCTTCTCACGGCCTTCGCGGCGCTCGCGGGGGCGCCGCCGGCCCCCGCGCAGACGGGCGAGCCGATCGCGGATCCGATCCCCGAGCAGCCGATCGCCTCGGGTCTGGGCATCCGCCTGAAGGAGTTCGTCCAGATGCCGCAGTCGGCACCGACGCCGGCGCCGACCGACCAGCGGCTGGTGCGCTGGAACCGCATCAACTATCTCGGCGAGATCCCGGACGGCTCGGGCCGGTTCTACGTGCCCGACCTCAACGGCAAGCTGTACACGATCCGCAAGGGGACGCCGCAGGTGTACCTCGACGTGGGCGCCACGTTCGCGCCTGCGTTCTTCTCCGGCCGCGGCCTCGGCCAGGGCTTCGGGTTCGCCACGTTCCACCCGGACTTCAAGCGCAACGGGCGCTTCTACACGGTCCACGTGGAGCAGGCGTCGCTCGCCACGCGGCAGCCGGACTTCACGCCGCAGCCGGGCACGGTCTTCCACGGCGTCGTGACCGAGTGGACGGCCGACCGTCCGTCGGCGAGCACGTTCAGCGGGTCCCGCCGCGAGATCCTCCGGATCGGGTTCGGCGGCCAGATCCACGGCATCCAGCAGATCGACTTCAACCCCGAGGCCGACCGCCATGACAAGGACTACGGGCTGCTGTACCTCGCGGTCGGCGACGGCGGCCTGGGCGTGCGGAACGACGATCCCCAGAACCTCGGCGTGCCGCACGGCAAGCTGCTGCGGATCGACCCGCAGGGCCGCGACGGCGCCAACGGCCGCTACGGGATCCCGCGGAGCAACCCGTTCGTGGGCGAGCCGGGCGCGCTCGGCGAGATCTACGCGATCGGCTTCCGCGATCCGCACCGCTTCAGCTGGGACCCGGGCGCCGGGCACCGGATGTTCCTCGGCCACATCGGCGAGCACGCGATCGAGGCGGTCGACGAGATCGAGGCGGGCGCCAACTACGGCTGGAGCGAGCGCGAGGGGCCGTTCCTGTTCGACAAGACGCCGCTCAACCCGTGCGACCGGATCTTCCCGCTGCCCGAGGGGGATGAACAGCTCGGTTACACGTACCCGGTCGCCGCGTACGACCACGATCCGCCGCCGGACTGGAACTGCACGTCAGACGTCG
Organism: uncultured Solirubrobacteraceae bacterium; assembly: GCA_963806395.1. GTDB lineage: Bacteria > Actinomycetota > Thermoleophilia > Solirubrobacterales > Solirubrobacteraceae > DASSUW01. Next base: position 299,150 of record CAWDYI010000009.1, read on the forward strand.
GGCACGGGATCGTCGGCGGCTTCGTCTACCGCGGCCGCAACGTGCCGGAGCTGCGCGGCAAGTACGTCTTCGCCGACCTCGTGACCGGGCGGATCTTCTACACCGAGGCGAACGAGATGCGCAACGGCTGGCCGAGGGCGAAGATCTACGAGCTGATGGTCTACGACGAGGCGGGCCGGCGCACGACGATGCGCGAGATCGCCGGCGAGGGCGCGCTCGGCGACCCGAACCGCGTCGACCCCCGGTTCGGCCGCGACGCCGACGGCGAGCTCTTCCTGCTGTCGAAGGGGAACGGCCGGATCTGGAGGATCACGGGCACGAAGCGGTTCGTGAGCTGCGACATCGGGCGGACGCGCGTGGGCGACACCGACGGCGCACGGAACTGGGCCCCGGTCACGCCGTCGAAGTGGCAGTTCACGGGCGACCAGGTGATCCTCACCGAGCCGGGCGAGCAGCGTCCCGGCCCGCGCCGTCCCTTCGAGTACGCCGTCCTGAAGAAGGGACCGGCGTTCGGCTCCGCTCGGATCGACGCCAAGGTGCGGATCGACACACCGGTCGAGATCACGAACCGCGACGTGATCATCGTGTTCGGCTACCGGTCCGACACACAGTTCTACTACGCCCATCTGTCGACGGACAACACGATCTACCCGCACAACGGGATCTTCGTGGTCAACGACGCAGACCGGGTGCGGATCGAGGACCAGTGGATCGGTCACCTCGGCGCCCTGCCCGCGATCACCGATACCGACTGGCACCGGGTCCGCGTGGTCCACTGCGCCCGGTCGGGCGAGATCGCGGTGTACATGGACGGCTCGAAGTTCCCGCTGATGACGGCCGTCGACGACACGTTCGACTCCGGCCGCGTCGGCTTCGGGTCATTCGACAACATCGGCCGGCTGCGCGACCTCACGGTCACCGGCACGTCCCAGGGAGGGTGAGACGGATGAGACTCCGGTACGCAGCTGCTCTGGCCCTGGTGCTCCTGGCGGCACCCGCGGCGGCACAGGCCCACGACCGCGATGTGCTGCCGAGCCTGGGGCGCAACCTGGTGGCCCACTACGACTTCGAGCACCCGGCGCGGTGGAACGCCGCACGGGAGCGCGATCGGGGCCGGTCCGGGACGACGCTCGACCTCGTCAACGGCGAGGCGGCGATGCGCGTGAAGGACGGCGCCCACCGCAAGAGCCGGTACTCGATCCAGACGCGGCAGGTGAGTCCGGCGGTCGCCGGCAACGACGACTGGAAGGCGGGCGTCTACTCCGCGACGGGCGTCCCGACGCTCGACGCGTTCAACGCCGCGCGCGAGACCACGATCATGGGCTGGTTCAAGACGACCGGCACGAACCCGAACCTCAACTCCAACACGCCGGCCCCGGATGACCTGTACAACGCGGTCGGCCTGGCGGGCGTCCTCACCGGCGACTCCGACGGCCACGCCGTCCGGGCGCTGCTCGAGGTGATCCAGGTGGAAGGCACGCTGCGCGTGGTCGCGCTCGGCCGGCGCGTCGACGGCGCGAGCTCGCAGACGTTCGCCGCCAACGACGACTGGCAGGCCATCCTGCCGCCGAACAAGTGGGTGTTCCTCGCCGCGACGTTCGACTTCGACACGGGAGAGATGCGGCTGTACCGGAACGGGCGTCCGCTCGACGGCTTCTACACGCTGCCGGGTGACCCGTGGGCGCTCATCGGCGACCCCGAGCCCGACCTCACCTCGGCGACCGATCCGAGGGGGATCAAGATCGGCGGCAGCTTCCCGCAGGACACGCGCGAGCAGAATCCCTGCAACTGCCGGTTCGACAGCCTGATGTTCCTCAACCGGGTCGTCAGGCCTGGCGAGGTTAGGGCTCAGTACTGGTTGACTGGGCGGCGGCGGTAGCTATGGCAGAACGTCAACTGCGCTGGGTGGGGAAGCTGGCGGCTTCGGGCGGGTGGTGAGGGTGCATAACTCACCAATCGACGGGTCTCTTGGCGTCGAGTGGTGAGTTGTGATCCGTGGCGGTGCATAACTTGCCACTCGATCTCGGCGAAGCGTCGAGTGGTGAGTTATGCACGCGAAAACCGTGCATTTCGGGACAAACGATGCCCCCGCGCACCGCGCGTGTCCCGAAGTGCACGCGGGCGATGCAATCCCGCACACGCGAGCGCCAGGGCGCCTCGCGTGTCCACAAACGCACCGCACAACCTCCCTTAATGCCGCAGTTGACGTTCGCCGAGCTCGCCACCCGCCGCCCAGCCGTCACCCAGGCGGAGGGCCCGTCGAGTCACGCACGATCAGCTCGTGGCCGGTCGCCTTCCGGCGCGGCCGCGCCGCGCGCGGCTTGAGGGCCATGGTCAGCGCCCACTCCCCCATCTGCGCCATCGGCAGGCGGACCGTCGTCAGGCTCGGGGCGAGGTCCGCCGCCACCGGCACGTCGTCGAAGCCGGCGACCGAGATCGAGCCGGGAACAGAGACGCCGTGCGACCGCAGCGTCGACAGGACGCCGGTCGCCATCGCGTCGTTGAGCGCCACGATCGCCGTGACCTCGCGATGCTCGCGCAGGATCCGCTCCGCCGCGGCCTGCCCGCCGTCGCGCGTGAAATCGGTCTCGACCACGGGCAGGTCCGTCAGCGACAGCCCTTCGCGCTCCAGCGCGGCGGCCACGCCGGCCAGCCGGTCGACGACCGTGGTCAGGCGCAACGGGCCCGCCGCGACCGCGATCGCGCGGTGCCCGAGCGACAGCACGTGGCCGGCGACGGCCCGGCCGGCAGCCTCGTTGTCCGGTCGCACGGAGTCGGCGCCGACGAAGTGACGGCCGATCACCGCGACGCGACCGCCGGCCGCCTGGAACGCCGACAGCTCCTCCCGGGACTCCGCCTGCAGCGTCGGCTCGGCGTATCCCGAGCCCGCCACGATGATGATCCGGACGCGCTGGGCGATCAGCGTCCGGATCTGCGCCAGCTCCTTCTCCGGGTCGCGGCCGGAGTGGCAGATCTGGACCATCAGGCCGACCTCGCCGGCCGCGCTCAGCACACCGCGTGCGATCTCCGAGAAGTACGGGTCGCCGATCTCGTGGACGATCAGCCCCAGGGTCGAGGTCAGCCCGCCGGCCAGTGTGCGCGCGTGCGGATTGGCGGCGTAGCCGAGGTCGCTGGCGACCTGCCGCACGCGGTCGGCGACCTCCTCGCTCACGCCGTCGCGCCCGGCCAGGGCCCGCGACGCGGTCGCGAGCGACACGCCGGCGCCGGCGGCCACCTCGACGAGCCGGACCGCGGAGCGCGCGCGAGGCACCATCACCCGGTCCCTGGAGCCACCTGCTCGGCCGGCCGCCCTCCGAGGTAGAGCTGGCCGAGTCGCGGGTCGGCGAGCAGCTCGGGCGCGGGGCCCGAGATGTGGACCTTGCCGAGGTCGAGCACGCAGCCGATGTCGGCGGTCTCGAGCGCGCGCCGGGCGTTCTGCTCGACGAGCAGGACGGCGGTCCCCGCGTCGCGCATCCGCGCCACCTGCTCGAACACCTTGCTCGTCGTCTTCGGGTCGAGCCCCATCGACGGCTCGTCGAGCAGCACGACCTTCGGCGTGACGATCAGCGACCGGGCGAACTCGACCTGCTTCTGCTCCCCGCCCGAGAGCAGGCCGGCCAGCGACCTCCAGCGCTCGCCGACGATCGGGAACAGCTCCTGCACGAACGCGATGCGCTCCGCGATCGCCGCGCCGTCGTTCAGCGTGTAGCCGCCGAGCATCACGTTCTCGGCGACGGTCATCTCGCGGAACACGCTGTGGCCCTGGAGGACGTGCGAGAGGCCCGACGCGAGCATCTGCTGCGGGCCCTGGCCGGTGACGTCCACGCCGTCGACGAGGATCCGTCCCGACCGCGGCGCGAGCATCCCGCTGGCGACCTTCAGGACGGTTGACTTGCCCGCCCCGTTCGGCCCGACGAGGCACACGACCGTGCCCGCCGGGACCTTCACCGTCAGGCCGCGCAGCACCATCGCGGCGCGGCCGTAGCCGGCCTCGATGTCACGCAGCTCGAGCAGGGCGTCAGACGCCAAGGTAGGCCTCGAGGACGCTGGGATCGGACCGGACCTTCGCGGGTGGGCCGTCCGCGATCGGCCGGCCGCGGTCGAACACGACCACGTGGTCGCTCAGGCTCATCACGAGCTCCATGTTGTGCTCGACGATCAGGAAGGTCCTCCCCTCGTCGTTGAGCTCGCGCACGAGCGCGCCGATGCGGCCGAGCAGCGCCGGGTTCACGCCGCCCGCCGGCTCGTCGAGCAGGATCGTCTCCGGGTCCCCCATCAGCACGCCGGCGAGCTCCAGCAGCTTCTGCTGGCCGTAGGACAGGTTGCGCGCCTCGATCCGCTCGAGGTGCTCGATGCCGACGCGCTCGAGCCACCCACGGGCGCGCGCGATCTCCTCCCGGTCGCGCGAGCTCTTCAGCTGCGACCTCAGGCCCGCGGCGCGGACGGCGACCAGCAGGTTGTCGAGCACCGTCATGCGCGGGAAGATCCGGCACAGCTGGAAGCTGCGCCCGATGCCGGCCCGCGCGACCTTGTGCGGGGCCCTGCCTGTGATGTCCTCGCCGCGGTAGGTCGCCCGGCCCGAGTCCGGCTTGATCATGCCGGTGACGCAGTTGAAGAACGTCGTCTTGCCGGAGCCGTTCGGGCCGATCAGCGCGTTCACCTTGCCGTGCTGGAACGTGACCGTCGCGCCGTCGACCGCGGTGACCCCGCCGAACGACTTGGTGAGCTCGAACGTCTCGAGGCCGGCCGGCGCCGTCATCGCCCGCCCTCCGTCTCGAGCAGGTCGGCGGCGCTGACCTCGCGGATCGAGCTCTCGCCGGGGCGCAGCAGCCGCTCGTAGAGGTTCGTGACGGCGGGGATGATGCCGTCGGGCACGAACATCACGACCGCGCCGAGCAGGAGCCCGGTCGCCACGAGATGCAGCTGCGTGCTGCCGTACTTGACCTTGAAGTACTCCAGCGCGCAGCCGACGATCAGCGCGCCGATGAGCGGGCCGAAGAGATGGCGCACACCGCCGAGCAGCGCCATCAGCACGATGTAGGCGCTCGTGAGGACGGAGAACTGGAAGATCGGGTCGAGGTCGCCGAACCACAGCGCGTACAGCCCGCCGCCGAGCGCAGTGAACGTCGCCGACACCACGAGCACGATCAGCTTGTAGGCGAAGGTCGGCGTGCCGAGCGACTGCGCCTTGTCCTCGTCCTCGCGGATCGCCTTCAGGCCCATCCCGAAGCGCGACCGGTCGATCGCCCACCACGCCAGCAGCGCCGCGCCGAGCAGCCCGCAGAACAGGTAGAAGAACACGCGGTGGTGCTCGGGCCGCAGCAGGTCCGGGAACGCGCGCGGGACCACGAGGCCGCGCGACCCGCCGGTGAGCGAGCTCCAGCTCTGGAACACGAGCAGCAGGATCAGGACGAGCGCGATCGAGACGATCACGAACGACGCCCCGCGCACCCGCAGCGACGCGAAGCCGAGCGGCACCGTCAGGGCGGCCACCAGCGCCGCCGAGGCGAACAGCGCGACGAAGCTCGACAGGCCGGCCTTGGTGATCAGCAGCCCGGTCCCGTACGCGCCGAGCCCGAAGTAGGCCACGTGGCCGAGCGACATGTAGCCGGTGAAGCCGCCGACGAAGTTCCACGCGGTCGCGAGCACGGCGTAGTTCGCGACCACCACGCCGGCCGAGAGGATGAACGGGTTCGGGGCGAGCTCCGGGAACGACAGGATCAGCGCCGCGCCCGCGACGATCACGAGCAGGCGCACGATGCCGGCAACCCGGAGCGGCGACTCAGAATCTCTGCGCAAGCCGCCCCCCGAAGAAGCCCTGCGGCCGGAACGCCAGCGTGCCGAACAGCGCGACGTAGAAGACGGTCTGCGCCCACGTCGTGCCGAGCTCGATCTGCAGCAGGCTCTGGCTCAGCCCCAGCACCATCGCTGCGATCGCGGCGCCGGGGACGCTGCCGAGCCCACCGACCACGATGATCGCCATCAGCGGCCCGATCCAGTGCCAGTGCAGCGACGGGTAGATCGTGGAGTCGAGCGACAGCGCCGTGCCGCCGATCGCCGCCGTCGCGAGGCCGAGACCGAAGCCGTAGCCGGCGATCCGGTCCGTGTTGATCCCGAGCAGCCGCGCCGCGTCCGGGTGCTGGATCGTCGCCCGCAGCGACTGGCCGAAGCGGCTCTTCTTCAGCAGCAGGTACAGACCGAGCATCGAGACGGCGGCGAGCGCGAACGCGATCAGCTTCACGACGGCGATGCGGGCGCCGAACAGCTCCAGGCTCGTGCCGCTGTAGGCGAGCTGGACCCGCCGCTGGGTGCCGCCGAACACGGTGCCGAGCGCCCCCTCGATCAGCAACGCGATCGCGAACGTGAGCAGCACCGACATCATCGTCAGCGTCAGCGGGCGCAGGCGCGCGAGCAACAGGCGCTGCATCAGCACGCCGACGACGAAGAACGCCGGCACGGTGATGGCCAGCGACAGCAGTGGGTCCAGCCCCGTCTCACGGTGGAAGTACCAGGCGAGGTACGCCGCGAGGATCAGGAACGCCGAGTGGGCGATCATGACCACCCGCATGACCCCGAAGTACAGCGTCAGACCGGCGGCCAGCAGCGCATAGAGACCGCCGAGAAGCAGCCCGAGGATGATGCTCTGGAAGACCAGCGCTGCCGACGGCACGAACGCGTCACCACTTGGGCTTCGGGAAGATGAAGTCCGCCTCCTTGACGTCCTCCGGCATCACGATCTGGATCTTGCCGTCGACGTACTGCTGGATCATGTGCGCGCCCTGCGGGCGGCCTGCCTCATCCCACTTCAGCGGCCCGACGACGGTCTCGACCTCGTTGCCGTGCAGCCAGTCCACGAGCTTCTGCTGGCACTCGCCCTGCTCGGCGCAGCCGACGGCCTCGACCGCCGCGGCGACGACCTGGCCCGTGGTGTACGCGTTCGCCTCGTCCTCCGCCGGCGGGCTGCCGTTCTGCTCGGTGTAGGCCTTGACGAACTCCTGGTTGCTCGGGAACGGTGCCTTCGGCGTGTAGCCGGTCGGAGCGAGGATGCCCTCGGTCTTCGCCCCGATCGCCTTCGTGAACTCGGGGTTCGTCGGCGCCGTCGAGAACGCCGCGATGTCGGGCTGGTAGTTGAGCTGCCGCAGGGCGACGATCAGGTTCACGGCGTCCTGGTACTGCGTCCCGCCGACCACCATGTCGGCCTTCGAGTTCGCGACCTTGGCGGCAACGCTGCCGAAGTCCGTCGTGTTCGGCGGATAGACCTCGTCCACCACCGTCTCGAGCCCGGCCTCCTCGAGCTTCGCCTTCAGGCCGTAGGCCGTGCCCTGCGCGAACGGATCGTCCATCGCCGCGTACGCGACGGTCTTCGGACGCTCGCCCTCCGGCATCGCGACGATGTGCTCGGCGAGCAGGTTGTAGTGGTCGTCGGCAACCGCCGGCGCCGCGTAGAACAGGTTCTTGAAGCCCTGCTCGAACACCTCCGGCGCCGCCCCGGCCGGCTCGACGAACAGCATGCCGTACTCCTCCGCCACGCGGGCCGACGGGACCACGAGGCGAGTGGAGAACGGGCCGAACACGAGATCGACCTGGTCCTGGCCGATCAGCTGCTCGTAGTCGGACACGACACGGTCGGCGTTGGACTGGTCGTCGAGGACCTTGATCTCGACCTGGCGGCCGATCAGGCCGCCGTTGTCGTTGACGATCTTGGCCCATGCCTCGTACCCGCGCTGGACGCCCTTCCCCGGTTCGGAGAAGTCGCCCGTCAGCGGCAGCGAGACCCCGATCACGATCGGGTCCTTGGCTTCGGACTCGCCGCCGCTAGAGCCTCCGTCGTCGCCGCCGCAGCCGCTCAGAACGAGCGCGGAGGCCATCGCGCTCGCAGCCAGCCCCAGCCGAATACGTCTCGTCATCCCCGCCATCAGTGCTCCTCCCGCCCGTCAACGTAAGCGCTTCCGCAAGCGCTTTCGCACCTATCCCCCGCCGCCCGCGTCGGCAAACACCCTTCCGGCGCAGTGGTTTGGAAGCCCGCTACGGGCGCCGGCGCTGCATCCCCGGCATCGGCTCGTCCAGGCCCGCCACGCGCGGTGCCGCCACCCGTGCGCCGACCGGCGCGGGAACGCCCGCCCAGCGCTGCACGGTCGCCGTGGCGGCGGCCGCCTGCGGGGCGGCGAGGCCGGCGATGTTCGCGCCATGGTTGGCGCCCGGCGCCTCGTACCGGTACGAGTCGCGCGCCCTGCGGCCGAGCGCGAACGCCTCGGCGCTCCACGGGTCGTTCTGGCCGTAGACGAACAACAGCCGGCTGCCGTGGTCGCGGACCCAGTGGTCGATGTCGAGCATCCGGAAGGGCTCGAACCGCATGTCGAGCTCACGCGGGACGACCGCGCGCGGCGTGTAGAGCCCCGGGTAGCGCAGCAGCCCGCGCAGGTGGCGGAAGCTCGGCTCCGGCCATCCGAGCTGCGTGCCGGCCTGGAAGTAGTACGGGATGTACGGCTCGAGCCCCTGGTCGGTGTAGAAGCCGAAGCTCGTGACCGCGTCCAGGAACGCGTAGATGTCGTCCGTCGAAGCGGTCGGCGCCGGGACGTTCGGGCAGCCGGCGAGCGTCCCGTACTGCCAGAACGCCCAGGGCGTGTCGAGCACGACCATCTCGAGCGCGCGGTCGACGGTCTTGATCGTGTTCGCGAACGTCCATCCCTGCTCCACCGCGGCAGCGGCGTAGCGCGCCCGCAGCTCGGCGCGGCGCCGTCCCAGCGCCTCGCGCTGGAGCGCGACGAGCGCGGACCGGCACGCCGGTGTCCCGACCGTACGGAAGAACTCCGTGTACGCCGAGTCCTCGCGGTTGACCGCGTCGTTCGGCGCGACGTAGGCGACCGTCCCGTCGACGTCGAACGGGTAGAAGCGCCGGTGGTAGACGGACGCCATGCCGCCCTTGCTCCCGCCCGTGGACAGCCAGCGGCCCTCGTACAGCGGCCTGAGCGCCGCGATGATCCGGTGGTGGTCGGAGGCGGCCTGCCAGATCGTCAGCTTCGACCAGTCGGCGGGATCGGGCCGCGACGGTGAGAAGAAGCGCTGCTCGACGGAGATCTGGTTGCCGTCGACGAGCCGGGTCGGCTCCGAGCGGTTCGGTGAGAGGCTGACGTTGTACCCGCTCGTGAAGAGGACCACAGGCCGGTCGATGTCCCGGTGCAGCAGGGTGAGCCGCTGCTCGAACGTCCCCTGCCACGGCCGCGCGTGGTCGACGCGCTGCCGGTAGCTCAGGACGAAGAAGCGGTACCCCGCCGGTGCCGCGCGCTCCTCGACGAGCGTCAACCCGGGCACCGCCCGCAGGCGCTCGGCGATGTCGCCATCCGTCTGCGCCGCGGCGCTCCCGGGCACGCCCAGGAGCCCGACCGCCACCGCCAGCACCACCAGCCACAACGACGCTCGTGTCATCGAAGCCTCCCCTCGGGGTCCGCCGCTTCGAGCCTCAGCCCGCCTGTTCGTGGAACGCTACCGCGGCGGCGGGGGCGGCGGCCGCTCTGCGCGGCACGAGTCACCCGCGCAGTCCTGCAACCTCTCCAGCTGGTCGCGCAGCACCCGGCGCACGGCGCGGTAGCGCGGTGCGTCGATGCGGTTGTCGAGCTGGGCCGGGTCGCGCGCCATGTCGTAGAGCTCCTCCTGACCGTTCGCGTACCGCACGTAGCGGTAGCGCGCCGTCGTGAGGCCCTTGTAGCGCGGCACCTTCAGGCCCTCGCCGGCGGGCACCCTCGCGCCGTCCTGGTCGAGGTCGCCCTCGGCAGAGTCCTGAGGTCCGATCTGCTGGAGCCGCGGGCGCGTCGTGCGCGGGCGCGCGGGATGCTCAGCGAACGGCAGCATCGAGCGCCCGTCGACGGTCCAGCCGGTCGGGCTCGCGCGGGCCATGTCCATGATCGTCGGCGCGAGGTCGACGTCGATCGCCGGCTCGGCCGACACGCGGCCCGCCGGGATGCCGGGGCCACGCACCAGCAGGGGCAGCGCAGCGGCGGGCTCGTACGCGAGCAGCTTGCCGTTCTTGACCCGGTGCTGGCCCTCCATGAACCCGTTGTCGGACGTGAAGATCACGTACGTGTTGGCGAGCTGGCCGGTGGCGCGCAGCGTGTCGACGACCGCGGCGACCGCCCGGTCGACTGCCAGCAGCGACTCCTGGCGTGCCCGGTAGCGACGCGTGATCGCGCGGACGTCGGCCGCCGTGAGCCGCTGCCCGGGCCCGCCGATCTGCCGCCGCAGCCAGCCCGGCTTGTCGCTCATGTCGGCCTCGTCGAAGGCACCGCCTCGCGGCAGCGGCTTGGTGGCGAACGTCCCCGCGTCGTCGGGATCCGGGCGCACGGACGGAGCGGGGTTGCCGGCGCGATCGTAGATCTCCGCGTGCGGCGCCAGGAACGCGACCGAGAGGTAGAAGGGCCGCCCGTCGGTGGCGGTCGCGCGCCTCCGGACGAAGTTCGTCGCGAGGTCCCGGTACACGTTGGTCTGGTAGAGCGCCTTGTCCTCCTGGTGGACGTCGCCGTACGTGCGCACCGTGCCGTTGTTGTTGAGCACGTAGCCGTACATCTGGTAGGCGCGCAGCGCGCCGTGCCAGTTCGTCCAGCCCGGCGGCTTCCCGCGGAACGGCTTCTTGCCGTAGCCGTTGAGGTACTTGCCGATGTGCGTCGTGACGTAGCCGCGGCGCGGCCGGTTCGCGAGCGCGACCGGCAGCGTGTGCTGCTTGTCGAGGAGCGCGTAGCCGCCGTTCGGCGGGACGTTGCCGAGCACCTTGTGGTTGTGCGAGTACTGGCCGGTGAGCATCGTGGCGCGCGCCGGGCAGCACAGTGGATACGAGCTGCGGTAGTCCGTGAACGTCACGCCCTGCCCACCGATCAGAGCGCGCGTGCGCGTGAGCACCTCCATGTCGCGCAGCGTCTGGTCGTCCGTCATCAACAGCACGACGTTCGGCGGTCCTGCGGCCGCGCCCTGGGCGCGGGCCGCCGGCGAGGTACCGGAGGTGGCGACGGCGAGCGCGGCCGCCACGGTCACGACGGCGAGCGCGGCGCCCGCCAGGCCACGTGGTCTCATGACCGAGCAAACCCATCACCCGGCGAGAAGTCGCGTCAGCCGGATGTGAGCAGCTCGTGCAGCTCCGCCTCACTGACCTCGGGTGTGATCTCGAACCGGCCGACCGGATTCGCCTCCTCGGCCAGCGCGAAGCCGCGACGGTCCTGCGTGAAGACCACCTCGAAGCTGAGCAGCAGCCGGGCCAGCAGCTCGCGCGGGATGCGCGGGTCGTTGGTGCCGGCCTGGCCGTAGTTGCCGTACGGCGGCGCGAACGCGAGCGGCCGGTAGCCCTGGACGTGGTGGGCGAGCTGCTGCTCGCCGTAGGTGACGTCCGAGAACACCCGCTCGCGCCATCCTCCGAGCACCTCCTCGGCGCCGCGGTAGGCATAGAACGGGCCGACCTCGTCGGGTCCGGTGCCGTACCGGATCCGCCGGTGACCGGTGCCGGACTGGGCCTGCACATCCCAGCGGCCGCTGCGCTGGAGCGCGTTGAGCTCCTTCCAGGTCAGATGGTCGGGGTCCTCCGCCTCCACCCGCCCGACGTCGACGAAGAGCACGGCGTTGAAGCCCAGCCGGCGCAGGACGTCGTCGGTCCCCGTCCACGAGTCGCGCCGGCCGCCGTCGAACGTCAGCAGCAACGGTCGCGCCGGCAGGCTCCCCTGCTCCCCCCGCCGGAACGCGACGAGCTGCTCGAGCGTGATCGTCTCGTAGCCCGCATGGTCGAGCAGCGTCATCTGCCGTGCGAATGCCCCGGGTGCGACCCCGCGGTGCAGGAGCACCGGGACGGCCGACCCGCCGGCGGGCGCCGGTGCCCACGTCGCCCGGTCGTCGGCACTGAGGACCACGCGAGGCGCCGGCACCGGAGTCCGCGCAGCGCGAGCGTCCGGTGACTCGTCCGACGAGTGCCCGCATCCGGCCAACGCCGCGCACAGGCAGGCAGCGGCGACGGCACTCCCACCACGGGCCTTGCCGCCCATCCTGGGCACGCTAGCGGACGAACGCGTCAGGCTCGCGCCGGTCGTGTTCATCCACGGACTCTGGCTGCTGCCCAGCAGCTCTGATCGCTGGGCGGCGATGTTCGAGGAGTCCGGCTTCACGGCGCTGACGCCGGGCTGGCCGGACGATCCCGAGACTGTCGCAGAGGCGAACGCCTACCCGGACGTGTTCGCGCGCAAGACCGTCGGGCAGGTCTCGGACCACTTCGACGAGGTCATCCACCGGCTGGACCGGCAGCCCGCCGTGATCGGGCACTCGTTCGGCGGGCTGCTCGCCCAGATGATCGCGGGGCGCGGCCTGTCGGCGGCCGCGGTGGCGATCGACCCGGCGCCGTTCCGCGGCGTGCTCCCGCTTCCGATCTCGGCCCTGAAGGCCGCGCGCCGGTGCTGGGGAACCCGGCCAGCCGCAATCGCTCGGTCCCGCTCAGCTACGAGCAGTTCCGGTTCTCGTTCGCCAACGCGGTGGACGAGGAGGAGGCGAAGCAGCTGTACGAGACCTTCGCGGCGCCGGCGTCGGGCGCGCCGATCTTCCAGGCCGCGACCGCGAACCTCAACCCGTGGACCGAGGCGAAGGTCGACAGCAGGAACCCGGAGCGCGGGCCGCTGCTGATCATCAGCGGCGAGAAGGACAACACCGTCCCGTGGGCGATCGCCAACGCCGAGTTCAAGCAGCAGCAGCGCAACGACGGCGTGACCGAGATCGTCGAGATCCCGAACCGCGGGCACGCGCTCACGATCGACAACGGGTGGCGCGAGGTCGCCGACACGGCGCTGGCATTCGTCCGGCGCTTCGTCTCGACCTGATCCAAGCTGAGCGAGGCGGGGCGCCGCCGACGGCGACGCCCCACCCGCTCGGATGCATCAGGGACCCGGCACTCCCGCGCCTGCGCCGGTGAATCCGACCCAGTTCAGGTTGCCGTAGCTGTTGTTCGCGGCACCCGGGCCATCCGGGATCTGCCGGAACACGAGGAACAGCCGCTGCGAGCCCGCGAAGTCGAGCGGGAACGTCTGGCTGGTCCAGGTGTTGTTGTTCGTGCCGGTCGACTTGAGTGTCGCCGTCGTGATCAGCGGGCCGGTCGCGCTGCCCGACCGGATCTCGACGTTGACGCGGTCCTGACCGGCCGGGTTGGTGGCCGCGCCGCCGGCGAACCGGAACGTGATCTCCTTGTTCATGTTGCCCAGGTGGTACGACCGGTTGAGTGCGATCCAGTCGCCGGACGCCAGGCTGCCGCGGTGCAGGCCGCCCCCCTCCGGGTCATTCGTGGTCGCGGTGTTGGTGCCCGACTGCTCGACCACGAACTCGACCTGCTGCCGGCGCATCTGCACCACGTTCTGATCGATCGCGCTGAGCGCCGGCTGCCCGTTGGCGCCGAGGTCCGTGTACGACGCGCTGATCGCCGCGGCGATCGCGCCGCCGTGATTGATGTCGTCCGGGTTTGTGGCGAACACGCCCGAGCAGCCGGTCTTCGACTCGCCCGCGTGACCGTGCTCGTCATGGACCAGGACGAACGTCGCCGTGACCCGGTTGCAGTCGATCACGCCGTCCTCGGGGTCGGTGACGGTGATCGTGTAGGGGATGCTCTCGCCCCAGTCGAAGAAGTCACCGTCGACCGGTGTCGAGATCGTCACGGTCGGGCTGGTGTTGCCCGCCGTGATCGTGGTGGTCTTCACGTCCGACTGGCCGTTGGAGTCCGTCACCGTCAGCTTCGCGACGAAGACGCCGGCCGTCGTGTACGTGTGACTCGCGTTCGGGTCGGTGGAGTCGGTCGTCCCGTTGCCGTCGAAGTCCCACGCGAACGTGATCGCGTCACCCGGATCGGGATCCGCCGAGCCCGCGCTCGAGAACTGCACCGTGAGCGGGGTCGGGCCGTCCGTACGGTCGGTGTTGAGCACCGCGTTCGGCGCCCTCTGCCCCTTGACGTACGACCACCGGTAGATGCCGGCATCCGGGTTCTGGGTGAAGAACCCATCGCCGTACGTCAGGAGGTAGAAGTTGCCGTCGGAGCCGAACTGCCCGTCCATCGGGTTGTCGCACTCGAACGGCTGCCCGGAGCCCACACCGCCGCAGTTCAGGACGTTGTTGATCTTGAACACCCGGTTCTGCGAGTCGACGCGGATCTCGCGCAGGTAGTCGCGTGTCCACTCCCCGAAGAACAGCGCGTTGTCGTAGTACGGCGGGAACTTCGTCGCACTCGGGTTGTCGGCGTCGTAGTCGTACTTGGCCGTCACGTGCGGGCCGACGCCTCCCTGACCGAGCTCGGGGAAGATCCGCGGGCACGTGCCCTGAACCGGGGTCGGCGTGTTGTAGCTCGCGAAGCACGGCGTGCCCCACAGGTCGTCGCGGAACGAGTACCAGACGTCCGGGTTGGTGATCGGCGGTGTGAGCACCCGGCCGGTGTTCCACCGCGAGGTGTTCGCGGGGCCGTGGTCCGGGTTGTCGCACTCATACGTCTCGCCGAGCGTCGTCTGGGTGTTGTAGTCCCACTTGAACATCGGCAGGTCGGTCTTGTAACACATCGGCCAGCCGTAGTTGGCGGGCTTGCGGACGATCTCGATACGGCCCGTTCCGGCCGCCGCACGGTTGCCCGTGGGCGGGGTCGAGTCGGGCGAGTAGTCGGCCACATAGGCGACGCCGTTCTCGTCGACCTGGATCCGGAACGGGTTCCGGAAGCCCATCGCGTAGATCTCGGGACGGGTCTTGTCGTCGAGGTCCTCGGACTCCGGGAACATGTTGCCCGACGGGACCGAGTAGGTGCCGTCGCCGTTGACGTTGATCCGCAGGATCTTTCCGCGGAGGTCGTTGGTGTTGGTCGAGCCGCGACGGGCATCGTTGAACGGCGCCTGGAACAGCGCGCCCTGCAGCGTCGTCGCGATCGTGACGGTGGCCGTCGTGGCGCTCGTGAGCCCGGAGGCGTCCGCCGTCATCTCCGGCACGTTCGTCTGCTTCAGGCCGCCACGGAAGTTCACCGTGCGCGTGCCGGTGCCGGTCACCGCGACGTCGTCGATGTTCGACAGCGCCTCCAGCGCGGCCTCGATCTCGGTGTTCACGAGCGGGAACGCGATCGGCGCGGTCGTCTGGCCGTCGAAGGTCAGCGTGAACGTGCCACCGGTCGCACCCGCCACCGCGATCGTCTGGTTCTCGTTGGTGAGGTCGTCGTTCTGCGGCGGGTTGTTGCTCGCGCCGACGGCGGTCGCCGGCGTGTCGTCGCCCGTGACCAGCCACAGGTTGCCCTGCTTGTCGAAGTCGATGTCACCGGCGACGTGGCAGCACGCGCCGCGATTGACCTCGACCCGCATGATCTTCTGCTCGCTCGCCATGTCCAGCGTCGGGCTGGGCCCGTCGACGAACTTGAAGCGCGAGAGCTGGAAGTAGCCCTTCCACTGGTCCCACACGCTCGGATCGGCCGACGGAGCGGTCGGAGCGTTCCCGCTCGGCGTCTGCGCCGGGTACGGGGAGCCGCTGTCCGAGAGCCCGTCCATGTTCACCGGGGCGTAGTACAGGTAGACCCAGTGGTTGGTGGCGAAGTCGGCGTCGACCGCCGGCCCGTACAGCCCGTCCTCGCTGTTCGTGTAGACCGGGATAGTGGCGATCACCGTCGACGTGCCGGCGACCGGGTCGTGCAGCCGCAGTCGGCCGTCGCGCACCGTCTGGAGCAGCCGTCCGTCCGGCAGCTGGTCGATGCCGATCGGCTCGTTGATGTTCGGCGGCGCCGACACCTTCGTCTGCTGGAAGTTCGCGACCACGGTCGCGCCGCAGTCGCTGTAGACCTTGTCCGACTTGCCCGCCGCCCAGTCGAGCGCGCCGGCGAGGTGCTTGCGGAAGCCGGCCTCGGAGAACGTGTCCGCCGTGCCGCCGCCACCGGTGTAGAAGGAGCGGCCGCCCTGGTAGTCCTTGCACCAGGCGATCGGGTGATCGAAGCCGTTCGTGCCGCCGGTGTAGGTGTTCTCGTCGAGCGTCGCGAGGACGTGCGAGAAGCCGCGGACGTTACCGGTGAAGTTGTACCAGCGGTCGGTCCGCGTCCAGTACTCCGGCAGGCCCTTGCTGGCGAGGTGCCCGCGGTCGGCGACCTTGATCGTCGCATCGAGCGGATCCGTCCTCGTGCCCGCGCGCGTCCCGAGCAGGTCGCTCATGAACTGCCAGTCCGGCTCGGCCTCGATCGCCGAGTGGATGCCGATGAAGCCACCGCCTGTGCGGAAGTACTCCTCGAACGCCGTCTGCTGGTCGCCGTCGAGGACGTCGCCGGTGTTGTTCAGGAACACGACCGCGCGGTACTTGGCGAGGATCGCGGCCGTGAACTTGCCGGCGTCGTCGGTCACGTCGAACGTGACCTCCTGGGCGTCGGCGAGCGCGCGCAGCCCGGCCACGCCCTCGGCGACGTTGCCCGACGCGTTCTTGGTGAAGACGAGGACGCTGTACTTCTCGACGGCGTACGCCGACAGCGGGGCGTCGTTCCGGTAGACGGTGCCGGTGCGCCAGGTCGTCGGCAGCTGGCCGCCACCGAGCGTCCGGTGCGTCTCGCTGTTGTCCGTGCCCTTGCCCGGGGAGCTCGTGCGCACCTTCAGGATGCCGCCGTGACCCATGACGGCGATCCAGTAGCGGCTGCCCTTGGTGAGCGACGCGGCCGCGGGGAGCGACACGGTGTTCCAGGCGCCGCGGGCGACGTTCGAGCGCGTCGCCTGACCCAGCAGCGTGCCCGGATGGCCGTTGTTGTCGGCGTAGATACCGGCGGATACCCAGCCGGCCGTGGTGCCGGTGGCGACGTAGACGTTGATCGCGTCGACGGGCCCGGTCACCTTCGCGTGTGCGGCGAAGGCTTCGGCTTGCGTCGAGCTCAGCGTGTCGGTGCTGGGCCCGAGGGCCCGGGTGCCGATGTTCGGCGGATCGTCGGCAGAAAGCGTCGCTGCACCGGCAGTGCTCGCACCGAGCAGCGGTATCGCAGCGAGCAGGACGGCTAGCACCAGGCGCCGCGACCGGCTGCTGCATTGTGGTAGCGCAAAACCGGGCAGCGACTGCCCATGGGAGACCCTCGGACCCACTTTTCCCTCCTCCATCCGGGTGGCGACCACGAAATCGCCCGGTCCCAGACTCGGTCCGCCCTCCAAGTTCTGCCGACTCGCAGTCAGTGTTCCGCCCAATCCTCGTGAAAAGCTCTGGCCGAGTCAAGGGACGGTTGGCGGGGCGTCGCGGCGAGCCGCGACGCCCCGTGCCGATCCGCCTACAGACCGACGCCGGCCCCGCTGAACTGGACCCAGTTCAGGAGACCGAAGCTGGTCGCCGGGCCGCCCGGAGCCTGCCTGAACACCAGGTAGATCGCGTGGCTGCCGGTGACGGTCCCGGTGTACGGGCACGTCTGGTCGGTGTAGGTGCCGTTGCCTCCCGTCGATCGCAGCTCGCAGGTTGCGATCACCGGCCCGTCGACCGCGTCGAGCCGGACGTCGACGAGGCCTCGCAGCGTCCCGGCCGCCTGGTTGTTGGCGAACCGGAACGTGATCTGCTTGTCCATGCTGTCGAACGAGTAGCGGTTGTTGAGCCGCAACCAGTCGCCGGGGTCGAGCTGGTTGGCCGCCTGCCCGGCGCCGAGCGGATCCGTCTCGGGCGCCGCGACGCCGGAGAACTGGATCCCCGCGGCGGCCTGCACGTACTCGACGTGCTGGCGCCGCAGCTGCACGACATGCTGGGCATCGGTCGTCAGCGGCGGCGTTCCGCCGGCACCGCCGGTGTCGGTGTAGGACACGCTGATGCCGCCGGCGAGGTAGCCGCCGTGCGAGGCGTTGTCCGGCGACGTGGGCAGCGTGCCCGTGCAGCCGGTCTCGGTCGCCTCGCCATGGCCGTGCTGGTCGTGCACGAGGACGAACGTCACCTGGACGCGGTTGCAGTCGATCGTCGCGTCCTGCGGATCGGTGATCGTCACCGAGTACGGGATCTCATCGCCCCACTCGAAGAAGTCACCGTCCACCGGGGTCGCGATCGTCACCGTCGGCGCGGTGTTGCCGACCGTGATCTGGATCGTCTTGCTGTTGGAGTTGCCGGCCGCGTCCGACACCGTCAGGCGAGCGGTGTAGACCCCGTTCGCCGCGTAGGTGTGACTCGGGTTCGGGTCGACGGAGTCGGTCGTCCCGTCGCCGTCGAAGTCCCACGCGAACCTGATCGAGTCGCCCTGCCCCACGTCCGGGTCGGTCGAGCCCTCGCTCGAGAACTGGACCACGAGCGGCGCCACGCCGTTCGTGGGCGTGGCGCTGAGGACCGCCTTCGGGTCCTGGTCGCCGGCCACGTACTCCCACCGGTACAGGCCGGCGTCCGGGTTGGCGACGAAGAAGCCGTCGCCGTACGTGAGCAGGTACAGGTTCCCGTCGGTCCCGAACTGCAGGTCCATCGGGTTGTCGCACTCGAACGGAACGGCCGGGTTGGTCGGCGAGCCGAACGCCCCGCAGTTCAGCACCTGGTTGATCTTGTGGATCCCGCCGCGGGAATCCAGACGGACCTCGCGCAGCCAGTCACGCGTGAACTCGCCGAGGATCACCGAGCCGTCGTAGTACGGCGGGAACTTCGTCTTGCTCGGATTGTCGGGATCGAACTCGTACTTGTCGGCGCCGTGCGGGCCGATGCCGCCGGTCCCGAGCTCCGGGAAGAGCTGCGGGCACGTGCCGCCCGAGCCGTCGTAGTACGCCAGGCACGGCGTGCCGAGCGGCGGATCGGCGTTGTCGTTGTACGAGTACCAGATGTCGGGCTGGGTCATCGGCGGCCCGTGCCGCAGGCCGGTGTTCCAGCGCGACGTGTTCGCCGGGCCCTGCTGCGGGTTGCCGCAGTCGAACGGCTCGCCGAACGTCACCTGCATGTTGAAGTCCCACTCGTACATCGGGAGCTGCGGCCCGTAACACATCGGCCAGCCGTAGTTCGACGGCTTGCGCACGATCTCCACGCGCCCGGTGCCGGCGGCCGCCCGGAGCTGGCCCGGTGCACGCGAGTCGGGCGAGTAGTCCGTCACGTACGCGACGTCGTCGGAGTCGACCTGGACCCGGAACGGGTTCCGGAAGCCCATCGCGTAGATCTCCGGCCGCGTCTTCGCGATCCCCTCCCGGAACAGGTTCCCGGGCGGGATCGAGTACGAGCCGTCACCGTTGACCTTGATCCGCAGCAGCTTGCCGCGCAGGTCGTTGGTGCTGGTCGAGCTGCGCCGCGCGTCGTTGTGGGGCGCGACGAACCAGTTCGCCTGCTGCGTCGTCGCGACCGTGACCGCGGGCACGCTGGCCGTCATCTCCGGCACGTCCTCCTGCGACTGCGAGCCGCCGAACGAGACGCTCCTGGCGTTGTTGCCCGAGACGAGCACGTCGTCGACGTTCGGAAGCGCCTCCAGCTTCGCCGCGAGGTCCGCGTTCGAGATCGGGAGGGCGATCGGCGCCGTCGTCTGGCCGCCGAACGTGAGCGTGAACGTCCCGGTCGTGCCGGCAGCGACGGTGACCGACTGCGTCTCGTTCGTCTTCATGTCGTTGTACGGCGGGAACTGGTTGGTGCCGATCGACCCTGCGGGCGTGTCGTCGCCGGTGACGAGCCACAGGTTGTTGTGCTTGTCGAAGTCGATGTCACCCGCGACGTGGCAGCACGCACCGCGGTCGACCTCGACCTTCATGATCTTCTGCTCGCTGTCGAGGTCGAGGTGCGCCGGCTCGGAGCCCGCGGCCTCGACGAACTTGAAGCGCGAGAGCTGGAAGTAGCCGAGCCAGTCGTCGAACGTGGCCGGGTCCGCCGCCGTGGTCGGGGCGTTGCCGGGCGGCGTCTGAGCCGGGTAGGGCTTGCCGCTCTCGGAGACGCCCTCCATCGTGAGCGGCGAGTAGTACAGGTAGACCCACTTGTTGCTCTCGAAGTTGTTGTCGATCGCAGGGCCGTAGAGCCCGTCCTCGCTGTGCGCGTAGACCGGGATCTGCGCGATCACGTCGACCGCCCCGGTCTCCGGGTCATGCAGGCGCACGCGACCGTCGCGTGTCGTCTGGACGATCCGGCCGTCCGGGAACTGGTCGAAGCCGATCGGCTCGTTGAGGTTCGGCGGCGCGGTGATCTTGACCTGCTGGTAGTTCGCCAGCACGGTGGCGCCGCAGTCGCTGTAGACCGGGTCGGAGCGACCTGCCGTCCACTCGATCGCACCCGCCAGGTGCCTGCGGAAGGTCGCGCTGTCGTAGGACTGCCGGGTGTGCCCGGCCGCGGTGTAGAACGACCGGCCGCCCTGGTAGTCCTTGCACCACGCGACCGGATGGTCGAAGCCCATCGCTTCCGTGCCCGCGTCGTACGTCGTCTCGTCGACGGTGGCGAGCACGTGCGAGAAGCCGCGCACGTTGTCGTCGAAGTTGTAGTACTCGTCGCGGTGCGACCAGTACTCCGGGAGCGACTTGCTGGCGTCGTGAACGCGGTCGGCGACCTTGATCGTCGCCGTGGCGAGCGCGGCGGCCGGGCCGACCGCACGGGTGCCGAGCAGGTCGGTCATGAACTGCCAGCCCGTCTCGGTCGCGATCGCCGAGTGGATGCCGAGGAACCCGCCGCCGTCCTTGAAGTAGTTCTCGAAGGCGGTCTGCTCGGCGTCGTTGAGCACGTCACCGGCGGTGTTGAGGAACACGACCGCGCGGTACCGCTTCAGGTTGGTCTCCGTGAAGACACCCGACGAGTTGCCGGCGACGACGACGCGGAAGCGGTTGCGCGCGCCGATCTCCCGCAGCGCGCGGATGCCGTCGGAGGCCGAGGCGTGCGTCTCGCCGACGGCCTCGGTGAAGGCGAGCACGTCGTAGAGCGGCGGCGGCGGGGCCGGCGGGCCAGGCGGGTTGCCGCCGCCCGGCGAGGTCGACGGAGGCAGGACGGTCAGCCGGCGGCCGGAGAGGCGGCAGTTCGAGCGTGCGCGCACGCGTACGCACGCGGACACCCAGTAGCGGCCGGTGAGGAAGCGCGGCAGCTCGACCTCGACGTTGAAGCGCCGGGTGCTGTCGCCGGCGATCCTGCGGAGCTTCCGGGCGAACAGCACGCGGCCACCGGAGGCGTACTTGAACTTGCGCAGCCTGACGACCAGGCGCGGCCGGGTGGCCCGCTTGCCGCTGTTCATGATCCGCGCCCGGAGCGTGAACGAGTTCCCCGCGAGTGCCTCGGCGGGCGGCGCGCTGACTGAGCGCAGCGGTGCCTTCGGCTTCGCGGCCGCGGCCGCGGCCGCGTCGATGGGCATGGCAGCCGCCGCGCTCGGCACGATCAACGCCAGGCCGGCAAGACCAGGCAGCGCCAGCCGACGCGCTGCAGTGCTCGTGACACGCATGGAAATGCGCCCCCTCCTCCTCGACGCGCGGCAAGCGATCCGCGCTCGCTCCGTGCCGGCACACCCGGCCCCGGTGCGGATCAAACACCGGGGCTTGAGCGCTTGTCAAGCATTAGTCCGTCAACTAACGCCGGAGAAGCGCCAACTTCTGTTGAGTGTCGAAGAAAAGTTGGCCGGGACCACGAATTCCCGCCAGCCGCCACGCTGCGCCAACGGTCCGGGGATCGGTACGACGCACCAGACGGTGCCTACCGCGCCGACTTGAACGCTTTGCTCTCCGCGTGCACAAAAGCTTGTTGACTTCTGTCGGAACGGCGGTGTACGTTCGCACGGCAAGGTAGGCGGGCCCAGGTCATCGGCCGGCGCGCAGCGCCACGAAGAGGGGGAGTACGAATGAGGGCAATGAGACGGCGTGCGATCGGATGGACGGCAGCCGCCGCCACCGGCGCCGTCCTCCTGGTCGGTGTGAGCACCGCCCAGGCGCAGAAGCCGGAGAAGGTCGGTGACGGCATCAAGACCGGCCAGATGGGCGTGCAGCTCTTCAACTACGGCGGTTTCATCAGCAACGGCGGTGGGCTCGGAGCCAATCCGCCGGCCATGGGCGTCAGCCCCGCGTGTGCGACCGCGACCACCAGCGAGTGCCGCTGGGAGCGTCTCGAGCGCCTCTTCGCATTTCTCCAGACCAAGGGCGTGACCAACGTCGAGCTGTTCGGGCACCAGAACTTCCCGGCCAACGGCGACACCGCGGGCCTCGATCGCTATCGGGCGTTGCTCGACCGCTATGGCCTGCATGCGGGCGGCTGGCACGGCAGCATGAGCGAGACGGACTGGGACGCGCGCATGGCGGCCGCGAAGCGGCTCGGCGCCGACTACATCGGCTCCGGCGGGTTCCCCGCCCCGGGCATCAACAGCTACGCCGACACGCTGGCGACGGCCCAGGCCCTCAACCGGCTCGGCAAGCGCTCGATCGAGGCCGGCCTCGGCCCCGTGTACTTCCACAACCACCAGACCGAGTTCACCAACAAGTACGTCGATGACGGCGTCCTCAAGACGGCGTTCGACATCGTCATGGAGCGCACCGACTCCCGCTACGTCGTGGCGGAGATCGACGTCAAGTGGTCCTCGGACGCGCTCGACGACGTCACCGGCACGCAGACCGCGGCGCTGATCGACAAGTACGGCGCGCGCGTCCAGCTGCTGCACATCAAGGACGGCACCAATATCGCGGCGCCGTTCCCGGCGTCGGCCCCGCACATCTCCACCGGCGACGGCGAGATCGACTTCCGGCCGATCTTCGCCGCGGCCAGCAACCGCGTGCGCTACTACCACCAGGAGCACGACGGCGGCACGCTGACGGACGCCGAGCGGAGCCTGAGCAACCTCAAGGGCGTCGGGACGGCCTCGGTCGGCACGATGCTGGCACTCCCGCCGAACTTCAACTCGGTGCCCGCCGGCACGCCTGCCGCGAACAACGTCACCACGGTTCGTGTCCAGAACACGGGTGACCAGCCGCTGACCATCACGAACATCCAGGTGCAAGGGACGGACGCTGCCGACTTCTCGATCGTGAGCCAGAACTGCACCGCCGCCGGTGGCGGCGGGCCGCTGGCTCCGGGCGGCACGGTTCCCAACCCGCCGCGCGGCGCGTGCGACGTCAATGTCGGCTTCAAGCCGACACGGACGAACTTCAAGTCGATCGCCCGCCTGCAGTTCACGTCGAATTCCGACACAGCGACCGAGAACGTCCTGCTCGCGGCGACCAGCCTCGGCTGGAGCCTCAGCACGGTGGGCGGCAACGTCGAGTCGCTGCTGAATCTCGCCGTGTCGAGCGTCGGCAGCTTCGGGACGTTCGTCCCGGGCATCGCCACCGACTACAACACCGCGCTCGCGGCGAGCGTCACGGCGACGACCGCCGACGCGGCGCTGACGGTGACCGACCCCGACACGGTGGCCGGCGGCTACCTGGTCAACGGGTCGTTCAAGCTGGCGTCGCCGCTGACGATCCGGCCGCTCGGGCTGGGTGACCCGACGTCGACGCCGTTCACGCCGCTGAACAGCGACGGGACACCGAAGGTGCTCAAGAGCTGGAGCTCGCCGGTCACGGCAGCACCGCTCACGCTGGGCCTCCGGCAGGCGATTGGCGGCACGGAGCCGCTGCGGGCCGGTACCTACAGCAAGACCCTGACGTTCACGCTGTCGACCACGACCCCGTGAGCTGACAGGACGAAGAAGTGAGGTCGAGAGCGCCGGCCACCAGGCCGGCGCTCTCGCCGTCTGACGGGAGCTGGAGAGGAATGGTGAAGTTGCTCGGATCGATCGCGGTGCTGGCGGGCTTGGTCGCCGGCTGCGGATCGGACGAGTCTCCGTCGGCCGCGACGACCCCGACGCCCACCGCGACGCCGACGGTCAGCGCACACGCCGAGACCGAGCAGGGCTTCGAGGACGGGCACGCACAAGCCGTGCGCGACTACTACGGCGGCGAGGCCGCCGCGCACACCGAGGACGGTGACGTCGAGGCCGAGTACCACCAGCCGCCGCGGCCGGCGTCCGGCGGCATCGGGGACACGATCACGCTGACCGGGTCCAACATCGGTGTCCGGATGCGCGTGACGCTGACGGGTCTCGGCGATCCGGTGAGCGCCTCGAGGCCGCCGCGCGCCGGCACGCGCTACGTGGGCGTGAACCTGCGGCTGAAGAACACCGGCATCGCGATCATGGAGGGCGAGCTCGCCAACGCGCTGCTCGACTACGGACCCGGGCAGGGCGCGAAGCCGGTGCTCGGCGTCGAGGCGGGATGCTCGAACGGCCTCCAGGCGGGGCTGCGAATCGAGGATGGCCCTCCCCTGCGCGGCTGCATGCTGTTCGAGGTTCCCACCGGCAAGCGGCCGCAGCAGCTGCTGCTCGCGCTGGAGAACGTTCCCGCTGAGGCGGGCGGCAGATGGAGGCTCCGATGACCGTTCGGGCACGCCGGGGGCAAAAGCCCGAGGTCCGCCGGCGAACACAACTGGACTTGTGTCGCGTTGCATCTGCAAGCTATCGTGCTCTGATGGGTCAGATGGTCGGCCGGGTCGTTGTCGTCTGGCACGTGCGTGGCGCTGCAGTGGCCGTCGCACTCGGGCTCTCGCTCGTCGCCGCCGCGACCGCGTCGGCGGCCCCGTCCGCCGCGATAGGTGGTGTGCGTAGCCCCGCCGCGGGCACGCTCGACCTGACGGTCCAGGCCACCGGAGACGCTTCTGGCCTGCGATCGGCCACGGTGGCACTTGGCGGCGTGACGCAGGACAGCGGCTTCTTCGGCGAGCCCGATTGCCTCCCGGACGCTTCCGCAGAGGGCGGTTGCCCATCCACGGGCGCGCTGCCCCTGACCGTCGAGACGAGTGCAGTGTCCGACGGCGTACACCGGTTGCAGGTGACCGTGACGCCGGGTGCCGGGCCCGCGGTCGTCGTGTACGACGAGGCGATCACGGTCGACAACACGCCGGTCGTGTCGACCCCGTCGGTGACGGTCACCGTGGGCTCGGGCACCATCTCGCCGTCGCCGCCCGGGGGCGGCGGTGGCCCGCCGCGGCCCGGAGGCGTCGGCGCGTGCGCGTCGCCCCGGCTGTCGATGTTCCTTGCGCAGTCGCCGCTCCGGTTCCGGCGCGCCGTGCCCGTGCTCGTCGCGGGCCGCCGCTACCGCTACTCCGGCCGCCTGACCTGCCGGGTCAACGGGCGCCGCCGGTCGGCGCCGCGGGGCACGTACATCGGAGTGCGCAACCGGCTGCGCGGACGGACGTTCGTCAAGCCGGCGCTGAGGGTTCGCAGCCGCGGGCGGATCGTCGCCCGGCTGGCCTATCGCAGCTCTCGCGTGATCGTGTTCCGGGCGCGGAGCGCAACCGGCAAGGTGGTAAGCGTGCGGATCCCGATCCGCGTCGTGCGTTTGAGAGGGGGACGCAGGTGAGGATCATCGCCCGAGCCGTCGCGGTCGCAGTCGGGGGGCTGCTGGTGACCGCGCTACCGGCCTCCGCCCAGACCGACGTCGGCGGAAGCGTGCCGAGCTACATGGAGCTCCGGCTCGACGAGCCCGAGGGGTTCGCGAGCTTCCCGTCCGGCGCCGGCGAGCACGAGCTCTCGATCCGCACACGTGTCACAGCGACGACCAGCAGCGCGCGGCTGAGCGTCGTCGACGGCGACCTCACGGCCGGGTCGCGGCTCGGACGGCTCGCGAGTGGCGGCTCGGTCCTGGACGAGCCGCTCGAGGCGAGGGTCGGCTCGACCGCCTTCCAGCCGCTGGACGCGACGATCGATCCGGTGCTCGCCGAGTTCGGGCGCCCGGTCGCCAACGAACGAGCGACGATCCGCCTGCGGCAGCGCATCAACGCCGGCGAGCGCCCGCGCGGCACCTACACGAAGACCTTGTTGATCACCTTGTCGTCGAATGCACCTTGAGCAGCGCGCACATCCTGAGGAGGAGTCGTTGATGTACCGAAGCAAGCTGGTCCTCGGCGCTGCGATCGTGGCGGGCCTCGCCGCGACGCAGATCGCCTCCGCGGAGGCGCCGTCCGCGCCCGCCGCCAAGGCAGCTCAGGGTGGGCTTTCGATCACCCCGGCGATCCTCGAGACGACGGCGCGCTCGGGGGCGTCGCGCTCGGCGACGGTGACCAACTCGACCAGTCGCACGCTGCGCGTGACGGTCCGCGCGCGGCCGTGGCGGCAGTCGAGCACCGGCGTGGTCGCGGCCAACCGCCGCCGCACGCTGGGAGCGATCCGGCTGAGCACGACGAAGTTCACCCTCGCGGCCGGCGCCCGGCGCGTCATCGGCGTGAGGCTCAAGCGCGTCCCGTCGGGCCGCTCGCAGTACGGTGCGCTCGACATCGTGGGCAAGCCCGCGAGGAGGCGCAGGGGCATCAACGTCGCGTACCGGCTCGTCTCCAGCCTGCGCTTCAACCCGCCCGCCGGCGCCCGCAGGTTGCGCCTGCGCGCCGGGTCCACGCGCGTGAGCGGCCGGGGCTCGAGCAAGGCGCTCCTGCTCAAGGTCCGCAACCGCGGGAACACCGTCGATCCCGTCGGCGGCAGCGTGACCATCACCGGCTCGGGCGGCGGTCGCAGCGGCACGATCAGCTCGGTGCGGATCCTGCCCGGAAAGGTGGTCGCCGTGCGCCTGGCCTCGCTCCGCGGCCTTCGAAAGGGCACCTACAGGGCGTCGGTCACGCTGACCCAGGCGCGCAGGAACCGCCTCAGCGCGACGCGGACGTTCCGCATCCGCTGACGGGGCGCCGCTCTTACAGGCGGTCGCTGCGGTCGACGAACGACGCGTCCATGCCGATCGCGAGCAACGCGATCAGGCCGACGTAGACGGCTCCCACCACCAGGCGTTGACGCGGGGTGACGCGGTAGTAGGCCGCGTTGCCCTCGTCACCGCGCTTGCGCGCCTTCCAGCGGCGCCAGCTCTCGGTCCCGCCGAGGAGCAGGAACAGGATCAGGATCGGGTTCGGGAACAGGAAGAAGAACCCGATCATCGCCGCGAACCCCGCGAACCACATCCACGGCGCCATCGCGGCCATCGCGCGACCGCCGTCGAACGGCACCAACGGGATCAGGTTGAAGAGGTTCAGGAAGAAGCCGGTGAAGGCGAGCGCGCGCCAGAAGTCGTCGTCCGTCGCAGCCGCGACCGGCAGCAGCGCGGCGCATGCGAGCGAGCCCAGGATCGGGCCGGCCAGCCCCACCCGCGCCTCGGCGACCGCGCTGCCCCCGAGCGACCGCGCGCCGACGGCGGCGCCGAGAAACGGGATGAAGACCATGAACGACGGCTTGACCCCCTCGCGCCGCAGCTGGATGTAGTGCCCGGACTCGTGGACGAACAGCAACGCCACGAACCCGAGCGCGAACTGCCACCCCCAGATCAGCGAGTACGCCGCGACCGACACGAGCATCGAGCCCGACGTCGTCAGCACCTTCAGCTTCGGCAGCACCAGCAGCAGCCCCTTGAACTTGGCGCCCCACTTCAGCGCCAGCAGGCCGGCGACCAGCAGCGGTCCGAACAGGCGCCTGAGCAGCGGCCGCCGCTCGCGCGGCATGCCTGCGGGAGCCTGCGGCTCGGTCACGGGATACGGCGTGGGCGGTAGCCAGCGGTTCGGCTGATCCATCGCAACCGAGTGTGGCAGTGCCCCATAAAACTGAGGTTTCCATGAACTCGGACGCGGGACTCCGGTCTGGACCGGATGTCCCCGGCGGCGCTCCCCCACGAACGGGGGATCCCCCCGTTGAGGCGCGGCGCAGGCGGCTCGATGCTGAATACCGGGTGCACCGATATCCGACTGCGCGCCCTCCTCCCCGCCCCTCCTCGCAACCCATTGGTGGCCAATGACTGCTGTCTTCAGCGACTCGAACACGGTCGCGCACGTCCCACGGGTGCCCGGCATCCCGACCGTCGCAGTCCTGGGAATGGGCTACGTCGGGCTGCCGACGAGCCTCGCCTTGCGCGAAGCCGGCTTCCCCGTCCTGGGCGTCGACATCTCACAGCGCCGCCTGCGTGACATCAAGGCCGGCGCCGTCGACCTGCTCGACCGCGATCGCCCGCGCCTGAACGAGGCGCTCGAGTCGGGCCGCTTCGCGCTCACAGCCGACGCCGCCGCACTCGGGCGCGTCGACGCCGTGATCATCGCCGTCCCGACCCCGGTCGACGGCGACCTCAACCCGGATCTGCGCGCGGTTCGCTCCGCGTGTGCAGCCGCCGTCGCCCACGCACACGTCGGCCAGACGCTGATCCTGACCTCGACGACATACGTCGGCACGACGCGCGACCTGCTGGTCGACCCGCTGCGCGCCCTCGGCTTCACCCCCGGGAAGGACATCCACGTCGCCTTCGCGCCCGAGCGCATCAATCCGGGCGACGCGTTGTGGGAGCAGGCGATCGTCCCGCGCGTCCTCGGCGGCGCCACCCCCGCCTGCACCAAGGCCGCGGCGCAGGTGCTGGCCGCGACCGCGTCGAGGCTGCACGTCGTCTCGTCGCTCGAGACGGCCGAGTTCACGAAGCTCCAGGAGAACACCTTCCGCGCCGTCAACGTGGCGTTCGCGAACGAGATGGCGGCGGCGGCCGGCTTCTACGGCGTCGATCCGGTCGAGGTGATCGATGCCGCAGCCACCAAGCCCTACGGCTACATGGCCCACTACCCGGGCCCCGGCGTCGGCGGCCACTGCATCCCCGTCGACCCGTACTACCTGCTGACCCCGCTTCGCGAGGCCGGCGTCGCCTCGCCGGTGCTCGAGCACGCCATGGCGAGCGTCGCCGGGCGCCCCGCCCTCGTCGCCGACCGGGCGCTGCAGATCGCCGCCGGCCGCGGCATCGCCGATGCGGACGCCCGCGTGCTGCTCGTCGGCGCCGCGTACAAGCCGGGAGTCGAGGACTTCCGCGAGTCCCCCGCGCTGCAGATCGCGCGACGGCTCGCCGAGCGAGGAGCGCAGGTCTCCTACCACGACCCTCTGATCGCGGAAGTCGAGGTCGAGGGTGCGGGGCTGCTCCGCAACGTCGAGGCGCCAGACGCGTCCGAGTACGACCTCGTGCTCGTCGCGGTCGTGCACCCGGGCAACTCCTACGAGTTCCTGGCCGACGCCGAGCACGTGCTCGACGCCACGTACACGACGCCTGGCGGCAAGGTCCGCCACGCGCTGTGACCCCTGCCACGCTCGCCCCGCCGAGACCGGCCAAGACACCCGATGCCGAGCTCGAAGCGTTCGCGCTCGCGCCCGAGCGCGTCCAGGATGGGTTCACGCTCGTCCTCGGAGTCGAGCCGGTCGTGGCCGCGGCCGCGCCCGCGCCTGCCCCGAGCCCGCTGCCGAAGCGCCATCGCAGCACGCTCGTCGACCGTGCCGCGCGCGGCATGGCGGTCGTCTACCTGTTCGCCGTGCTGGTCGCGGTCGTCGTCTACAAGGGCGCGTTCCTGCAGGCGCTGATCGTCGACCCGCTGCTCGCGACCTACGGCGTCGTGGTCTGCGGCTTCATCGTCAGCCGCTTCGCGCTCAGCATCCTCTACCGGCCCGCGAAGCCCGCCGGCCTCGAGCCGCGCGTCGCGATCATCATGCCGGGCTTCAACGAGCAGGACGCGATCGGCGACTCGCTCCGGAGCCTGCTCGCGCTCGACTATCCGGCCGGGAAGCTCGAGATCGTCGCCGTCAACGACGGCTCGACCGACGGCACGCTGCGCGAGATGAACACGGTCGCGGCGCATTCCGGCGACCGCGTGCACGTCATCGACCTCGGCACCAACCAGGGCAAGCGGGCCGCCATGGCCGCCGGCATCCGCGCCACGGACGCCGAGATCGTCGCGTTCGTCGACTCGGACTCGGTGCTCGAACCGGACGCGCTCCGGATCCTCGTGCAGGGCTTCGCCGAGGAGAAGGTCGGCGCGATCTGCGGCCACGCGGACGTGCTCAACCTGGACGAGACGTGGCTGACGAAGATGCAGGCCGTCCGCTACTTCGTGGCCTTCAAGGTCGTCAAGGCCGCCGAGTCGGTCTTCAGTGCGGTCACCTGCTGCTCCGGCTGCTTCTCCGCCTACCGGCGCGAGGCGATCCTGCCCCACCTGGACTGGTGGGAGCACCAGACCTTCCTGGGCCGCCCGTCGACCTTCGGTGACGACCGCTCGCTCACCAACTGCGTGCTGCGCACGTGGAAGGTCCGGTACGAGTCGCGCGCCGTCTCGCACACGATCGTGCCGTCGGACTTCAAGCAGTTCATGACCCAGCAGCTGCGCTGGAAGCGCTCGTGGACGCGTGAGTCGCTGATCGTCAGCACGTTCATCTGGCGCAAGCACCCGATCGCGTCCGCCTCGGCCTACGTCGGCATGCTGCTGCCGCTGGTCGCGCCGCTGATCGCCGTCAGGGCGATCGTCTACGGACCGCTCGTGAACGACACCGGCGCGCCGTACCTCTACCTGCTCGGCGTCTACTCGATGGCGGTCGCGTACGGCCTCTACTACGCCGCGCGCAAGTCCCGCTACGACTCGCTGTGGATCTTCGGCGTCGCCTTCTGCTTCTTCTACCTGTTCTTCCTGCTGTGGCAGACGTACTGGGCGATGCTCACCGCGCGCTCGTCGTCCTGGGGCACGCGCCCGGCCACCGCCGGGTCGAAGGAGACGCCGTGAAGCGCTTCCTGTCGCTCCTGCTGCTTCCGCTGTCGGTGATCCCGTTCGTCGGGCTCGCGCCGCAGATCGTGAACTCGCACCAGCGGTTCGAGCGCGAACACAACATGGATGCGCTGCCCGCACCGCGGGTCAGCCTCACCGGCGCCGAGCGCTTGCGCTTCGTGCAGTTCCCGGCGCCTGCCAAAGAGGTCCCGGTGCTCGTCTGGCACGGCATCGTGCCGGCGAACGACGGCTACTCGACCAGCCAGCGGGCGTTCGCCCGCCAGCTGGCACTGTTGAAGTCGCTCGGCTACACGGCGATCTCGACCCGCCAGTGGGCGGACTTCCGCTCGGGCGTGATCGGCGGACTGCCCGACAAGCCGATCCTGCTGACGTTCGACGACGGCCGGCTGGACTCCTACCGGGGTGCGGACGCCGTCCTGAAGCAGATGCACATGCGGGCGGCGATGTTCGTCATCACCGGCGAGATCGAGAAGGTCAGCCCGTTCTACCTGACGTGGGCCGAGCTGCACAAGATGCGGTCCTCGGGCCGCTGGGACATCGAGCCGCACGCTCACGACGGGCATCGCGAGGTCGCCATAGCGAGCGACGGAACGAGTGCCCCGTTCTATGCGGCACGCCGCTTCACCCGCTCCGAAGGGCTCGAGTCGCTGCGGCTGTGGGAGGCGCGCGTGAGCGGCGACCTGTTCGCCGTCCGCGAGCGTTTCGCCGCCCAGGGCATCGAGCCGCAGACGTTCGCGGTGCCGTTCGGCGACTACGGGCAGCGCGGCGCGAACGACGCCGCGATCCCGACGCTGCTGAGCGGGCTGCTGACCCGCCAGTTCGGCAGCTTCTTCATCCAGGCCGACGACGACGACCCCGGCTTCACCGTGCCGGGCACCGGAGCCGCGGAGCGCTACGAGCTTCGCACCGGCACGAGTCTCGACGCCCTGTACGGCTGGCTGAGCCGGCATTCCAAGACCGACGAGACGAGGAACTAGACATGTGCGGAATCTTGGGATACACCGGTGCCCGCCCGGCTCGCCCGCTGCTGCTCGACGGGCTGTCCGCGCTCGAGTACCGCGGCTACGACTCGGCGGGAATCGCCGTCTGCCATGCCGACGGGACCGTCGAGACGGTCCGCTCGGTCGGCAACCTCGCCGCCCTGCGCACGGTCGCCGGGCTCGTTCCGGCCGGCGCCGTCGCGGTCGACGACGAGCCGACGGCCGGCCTCGGCCACACGCGCTGGGCGACGCACGGCGCCGTCACGGAGGCCAACGCCCACCCGCACACCGACAACGCGGGCCGCGTTCACATCGTGCTCAACGGCATCGTCGAGAACTGGCTCAGCCTGCGCCTGGAGCTCGAAGCCGCCGGCGCCGAGTTCATGAGCGACACCGACGCGGAGGTCGTCGCGCACCTGATCGCGTCGTTCTACGACGGCGATCTCGAGGCCGCGGTCGACCGCGCGCGGCGCAAGCTGCGTGGGCAGTGGGCGGTCGCCGCCGTCGCCGCCGACCAGCCCGGCACGATCGTCGGCATCCGCAAGGAGGCGCCGCTGGTCGTGGGCCTCGGCGACGGCGAGAACTTCATCGCCTCCGCCGTCGTCGCGTTCGCGTCCGAGACGCGACGCGTGCTCGAGATCGCGGACCGCGAGCTCGTCACGCTGACCGCGGCGGGCGTCGCGGTCGCAGGCCGCCCCGGCGCCTCCGAACATGCCGTGCTCGCCTCCGCCGACCACCGCGCGCCGGACAAGGGCGGCTTCGACACGTACATGCGCAAGGAGATCTTCGAGCAGCCGGCCGCCG
This sequence comes from uncultured Solirubrobacteraceae bacterium, assembly GCA_963806395.1. GTDB lineage: Bacteria > Actinomycetota > Thermoleophilia > Solirubrobacterales > Solirubrobacteraceae > DASSUW01. The sequence continues at coordinate 331,378 of CAWDYI010000009.1, forward strand.
TCGCCGCCACCGTCTTCGAGCACCTCGTCGACTGCGAAGGACCCGAGCTGAGCATCCCGACCGAGGAGCTGGCGGCGCTGCGCGCCGTGCGCATCGTCGCCTGCGGCAGCTCGTACCACGCCGGCCTGGCGGCACGCGAGATCATCGAGACCTGGGCCGGCCTGCCCGTCGAGGTCGACGTCGCGTCCGAGCACCGCTACCGCGCCGCCCCCGGCGGCGACGGCGAGCTGCTGATCGGGATCACGCAGTCCGGCGAGACGGCCGACACGCTCGCCGCCATGCGCGAGGCGCAGTCGCGCGGCAACCGCGTGCTGGCGCTCACCAACAACGCGGACTCGCAGGCCGCCCGCGAGGCCGACGCGGTGCTGCTCACGCACGCCGGCACCGAGATCGGCGTCGCCGCGACGAAGACGTTCACGGCGCAGGTCGCCGCGCTGGCGGCGCTCGGGCTGCGGCTCTCCGGCGCCCGCGGGTCGCTCGACGCCGACCGCCGGCGAACGCTGGCGGGCGAGCTCGCCGCGCTGCCGGACCTGATCGAGCGCGCGATCGCCGCAGCCGACGAGTGGGCCGCGCGCGTCGCGCCGGCGTTCGCGGACGCGCCGATGGTGATGTTCCTGGGCCGCCAGGGTGGCGCGGCGATCGCCATGGAGGGCGCGCTGAAGCTCAAGGAGGTCTCCTACATCCCGTCCGACGCCTATCCGGCCGGGGAGATGAAGCACGGGCCGATCGCCCTGCTGTCCGAGGGCACCCCGGTCGTCTGCATCGCCACCGCCGGGCCGCTCCAGGACAAGCTGTACTCCAACATGGCCGAGGTGCGGGCGCGCGGCGCGCACGTGTACGCCGTCGCATGCGAGACCGACGAAGCGGCCGCCTCGTACGCCGACGACGTCGTGCGCGTCCCCGCCACGTCACCGGAGCTGCAGGCGCTGCTCGCGGTCGTGCCGCTGCAGCTGCTCGCCTACCACGTCGCGATCGCGCGTGGGCTCAACGTGGACCAGCCGCGCAACCTCGCCAAGACCGTCACGGTCGAGTAGGAGGCCACATGATTCGCCGAACGCTGATCCTCACCGCGCTGCTCGCCGCGGGTCTCCCGGCCGCGGCGTACGCCGCGCCGCGCGCCCCCGCCGGCATCGCCGTCCAGCCCTCCGGCACGACCGCCGCCGTCCTGTCATGGGACGCGGCGAAGGGCGCCACGCGCTACCAGGTCCTCCGCTCCGGCACGACGGTCGCCGGCACGAAGCGACGAAGGCTCAAGGTGCCGCTCGGCACCGGCGCGGTGCGCTACCAGGTCGTGGCGGTCAACCGCCGCGGACAGCTGAGCCGCCGCTCGCGCGCCGTCACCGTGCTCCCCAGCCACTCGCGCCCGCGCGCGCCGTTCTCTCCTGCCGTCACGAAGGCCACTGCGACGACGGCATCGCTGACGTGGGGCAAGTCGAAGGCGGCGCGCGCCCGCATCGCGTCGTACCGCATTCGCATCGGCGGGCGCACCCTGCGCAGCGTCAAGCGCACGCGCGTGCGCCTCACCGGGCTCCGCCGCGGCCGCACGCTGGTCTTCCGGGTCGTGGCGATCGACTCGCTCGGCTGGGCCTCGAAGCCCTCGGGTCCGATCACCGTGATCACCGGGCACCTGCCGCCGCGGGCACCGGGCGCGCCGTGGGCCACATCGGTCAGCGCCACGACGCTGTCGCTCGCGTGGAACCGCCCGAAGCTGCGCAAGGGGTCGAAGCTGCGCGGCTACCGCGTGCTGCGCGACGGCCTCGTCGTCTCGCAGGTCGCGGTCAGGAGCGCCATCCGCGAGAACCTCGCCGCCAGGTCGACGCACGACTGGTCGGTTGCCACGGTCGACAGCCGCGGCTACGCGTCCAAGCCGTCGGCCGTCACGCGCATCGTGCAGCAGGACCCGCCGCCGACCCGCGGCGCCGCGCACGCCTTCCTGCTCGCCTCCACGGACACGTCGTTCGCCGCGTTCCGCGCCCGCTACACGCAGATCGCGGTCGTCTACCCGACGTTCTTCGACTGCAACGTGGTCACGGGAGCGCTCGAGGGAGCCGACGATCGCCTGATCGTCGAGTTCGCCCAGGACCGCAAGGTCAAGGTGTTGCCGCGCTTCAACTGCCAGACGACGGCCGTGCTCCACCGGATCCTCACGGACCCGGCGACGCGGACACGGTGGCTGGACGCGATCGTCGCGTCCGTCGACCGGTACGGCTATGACGGCGTGAACATCGACTTCGAGGCGGTCGCGGCCACCGACCGTGACGCGCTGACCGCGTTCATGGCCGTGCTGTCAGGCCGGCTGCACGCGAAGGGCAAGCTGCTGTCGCAGGCCGTCTCGGGCAAGACCCGCGACGTCCCGAACCACCCGCGCTCGACGGCGTTCGACTACGTCGCGCTGTCGCAGTACAACGACTACATCTTCGTGATGGCCTGGGGCATCCACTGGTCGACCAGCGTGCCCGGCGCGCAGGACGACCTCGGCTGGGTGCGCCAGATCGCCGACTACGTCGCGACGATGCCGAACAAGCAGAAGTTCGTCATGGGCACGATGCTCTACGGCTTCGACTGGCCCGCAGGCGGCGGACCCAGCCACCCGGGGGTCGCGAGGCACTACGGCGAGATCCAGGCGCTGATCGCGCAGTACGGCGCCAATCCCGTCTATGACGCGGCCAAGGACTCCTGGCACTTCAACTACACGGACGCATCCGGCACCGGCCACGAGGTCTGGTACAGCGACGCGCCGGTGGTCATCCGCCGCGTGGCGCTGGCTCGGGCGCGCGGTCTCGGATTCGGCTTCTGGCGGGTCGGCCAGGAGGACGGGCGCATGTGGGCCGCCCCACAGCTCGGAGGGGCCGGATGAGGCGCGCCGCCCGCTGATGGGCGCCACAGCCGCACTGCTGCTCGCCGCGGTGGCGCTCGCCACCGGACCCGAGCAGCAGCGCAAGCCGGGACCGCCGCCAAAGGTGTTCGCGTTCGTCTCCCGCGTCGAAGGCGCGGAGATCGCGCGGCTCAAGGAGGTCGGCCTGCGCATCGACGTGATCGCGCCGAACTGGTACACGCTCGACGTACGCTCGGGAAACCTGGCGACGCCGCTGCGCACGAACGCCGACCCGCTGCTGGTCACCGCACTCGAACGGGGCGTGCGTGTCTGGCCGACCGTGAACGCGCTCACCGGCGGCGCTCGCCGCTGGGAGCGCCGGGCGGTGCGCACCCGGATCGCCGCTTCGCTGCGGGCCGCCGCGCTCACTCCCGGGGTGAGCGGCGTGACGCTCGACATGGAGGAGCTGCGCCCCGGTCAGCGGAGACGGTTCAGCGCGCTCGTGCGCGAGGCCGCCGCCGGTCTGCACGCGGTCGACCGCAAGCTCGCCGTCTACGTGCCGCGGCCCGGCCCGGTCGCGGGCGCCGCATACGACTGGCGCGCGCTCGCCCGCCACGCCGACCTGCTGCTCGCCTCCGGCTACAACGAGCATTGGGCCGGCGGGACCCCTGGTCCGATCACCACGGCACGCGGGTTCGACGACATCGTCGAGCGGGCGCTGGACGCCGGCGGCCGCCGCAAAGCCGTGCCCGTCCTCGGCGCCTTCGGCTATCGCTGGCCGGCAGGCGGGCAGGGTCAGCTGATCTCGACGAGCGACGCGGAGGAGCTCCCGCGCGGCGGCCGCGTCCGCGCGGAAGCCGACACCGTCGTCTACAACACCGGCGCCGGCCTGCGCGCCCGCGCGCGCGCCGCGCGAGCCGCCGGCGCACGCTGGATCGGCCTGTTCTCGCTCGGCCGCGAGCCCGCGCGGTTCTGGCGCGGCCTGCAGACCGCCCGCGGCGCGGCTAGGAAATGAGCGACGCGAGCCGGTCGGCGAGGCGCGCGAAGCCGTCGGCATCGCCCGGCTTCTCGACGTGAAGGGCAGCGCCGAGCGCGAGCGAGCGGTCGCGGTCGGCGGGATTCTCGGACGACGTCACGACGACGGCCGTGACGCCGGCGAGCCGGGGGTCACCGGCGCGCTCGGCCAGCAGCTCGTGGCCGCTGCGCCCGGGCACCGCGAGGTCGAGCACCAGCAGGTCGGGCACCGCGAGGTCGGGATCGGCGAGCCGGCGCGACGCCGCCAGGCCGTCCTCGAACTCCTCGATCGTGCATCCGGGCACGCGCTCGCTGAGCGCATGGCGCAGGAGCCGCGCATGCAATGGGTGGTCCTCGACCACGACGACGAGCGGCATTGTCACCACTCTTCCACTTTCCGGCGCACAGGACAATTGCCAATATGTCCAAGCGTGTCCTGGTGGTCGACGACCATCCCGCGGTTACGCTGGCGCTGAAGGTCGCGTTCCGGATCGACGGGCGCTTCGAACTCGGCGGCGCCGCCGCCACCGCGGCAGAGGGGCTCGAGCAGACAGACGGCCAACACGCCATCTTGCTCGACCTCCACCTGCCGGACATGAGCGGCCCGGAGCTGGTCGCGGCGTTCCGCGCGCGGGCGCCCGGAATCCCGCTGATCCTGCACTCCGCGGCCGATGGGACGGCCGCCGTGGAGGCCGTGCGGGGGCTGGTCGACGCGGTGACGCTCAAGAGCGAGGTCGCCGATGTGCTCGCCGCACTGGCGCGCCTGACGGGCGACTGACGAACCTGGCGGGATTCGGCACCGCGCTCGGTCTACCCTGGAGACGTCCGCCCGCTGCCAGCCGCCTCGATCGCGCAGCCCGCCTACGTTGTCGAGCAGATGTTCGAGGCGTTCGCGGACTCGCCCTCCGGCGTCGCCCTGATCGGCGACGACGGCCAATTCATACGCGCAAACGCAGCGCTGGCGGAGATGCTCGGCCGTTCGCCGGCCGAGCTCGCGCTCCTTCACTGGCGCGACGTCTTCACGGGCGAGCCCGGCGACCTCGACGCAGACGTGCCGGCACGGCGCCCGGACGGCGCGGAGCGGCGACTGCGGTGCCGCTCGCGCGCGCTCGACGAGGCGACCACGCTCGCCCACTTCGAGGACGTCACGGCCGAGCGCGAGACCGCCCTGCTCGCAGCGGTCGCGGCGAGCGTCTCCGATGCCGTGGTCACCACCGACCCCGACGCCCGCGTCGTGTTCCTCAACCGGGCTGCCGAGCTGATGTTCGGCATCGACTGCGCGGCCGTCGCCGGCCGCTCGGCCGTCGAGCTGTTCGTGCACCCGGACGACCGCGCGCTCGCCCAGGAATGGGCGGACCGGCTGGCCGCCGGCGAGGCGGTGTCCGGCGAGCTCGTCGCCCGCCTCCAGCGCGCGGACGGCAGGGTGTTCGACGGCGAGCTCGCGGTCTTCGCCGTGCGCGACGGCGACACGCTGCTGGGCATGGGCTGCATCGCGCGCGACGTCAGCGACCGGCTGATCCGGGACGCGGAGGCCGGGGTCCTGCGCGCCGTCGTCGACTCCGCGGCCGAGGGCATCATCGGCATCGACGCGGCCGGCGACATCCGCTTCTTCAGCCCGTCGGCCGAGCGCCTCTACGGATACATGGCGGACGAGATGATCGGCCGCCCGTCCTCGGCGCTGGCCGCCGACGACCGCCAAGCGCACGTCCGCACGCTCGGCGAGGAGCTGCGTGCGGGCCGCACCGTCCACCGTGACACCGTCGCGCAGCGCAAGGACGGGACGCACATCGACGTCCATCTGACCGCCAGCCGGATCCTCGCGATCGACGGGGCCGACCTCGGCGCGGCGATCACGGTGCTGGACATCACCGAGCACCGCCGCGCGCAGCACCTGCTCCAGCGCATCATCGACCACGCGCCGAACGTGATCGCCTTCAAGGACGTCGCGGGCCACGTCCGGCTCATCAACACACGCGGCGCGCACGAGCTGCACGGTCGTGAGCCCGAGGACGTCCTCGGCCGCACCGACCACGAGCTGTTCGGCAGCGAGCTGGCCGACCGCCTGCGCGCGCAGGACATCGCGGTGATCGCCGGCGCCGCGCCGATGACGTTCGAGGACGACGTGGTGCAGCGGAACGGCGATACCCGCTCCTACCTGACGACCAAGTTCCCGATCCTCGGCCCTGACGGCCTGCCCGCCGGCGTCGGCCAGATCACCGCCGAGGTGACCGAGATGCGCCGCGCGCAGGCCGACCGGGCGCAGCTCGCCGCGCTCGTCCAAGCGGCTCCGGACGCGATCGTCACGCAGGACACCGACGGCCTGATCGCCACGTGGAACCCGGGCGCCCAGCGCATGTTCGGGCTCACGGCCGAGGAGGCGATCGGCCGGCCGTATGCGGAGACGCTGATCCCGCCCGACGAGCGCGCGCGCCATGCCGAGATCGACGAGGAGGTCCGCGCCGGACGCACGCGGCCGCTGCGCGACACGCGCATGCGCGCCGACGGCTCGATGTTCCCGGCCCAGGTCTCCCCCGCGCGGCTCGCCCACGGTGGCGGGACGCTCGCGATCGTGCGTGACATCAGCGATCTCGTGGCCGCCGAGGAGGCGCTGGCGGAGCACGCCGCGAAGCTCGAGCGCTCGAACGCCGATCTCGAGCGCTTCGCGTACGCCGCCAGCCACGACCTCCAGGAGCCGCTGCGCTCGATGAAGATGGGCGCCGCGATGGTCCTGGCGGCGGCGACGGACCGGCTCGACCCGGACGAGCGCGCGCTGCTGGAGCACGTCGAAGCGGCCGCCACGCGGCTCAGCGCCCAGGTCCGCGGGCTGATGGAGGTGGCACAGGTCGCGCTCGGCGCCTGGCCGGAGGAACGCGTGCCGGTCGCGGTCGCCGTCCAGGACGCGCTCGACGCGCTGCGCGCCGCCGCCGACGCCGCCAATGCCGAGATCGACGTGCAGGCGATGCCGCCCGTGGATGTGCCGCGTGTGGAGATGTCGCTCGTGCTGCAGAACCTGATCGCCAACGCGATCAAGTACCACCGGCGCGACTCGACGCCGCGAATCAGCGTGACCGGCAACGTGTCCGAGGGGTACGTCGAAGTGCACGTCGCCGACAACGGCATCGGCCTCTCGGAAGCGGACACGGCGCGCGTGTTCGGCGTGTTCGAGCGCGCCGAGACGGGCGTGCCGGGCACCGGGATGGGCCTCGCCGTCGCGCGCCGGATGCTCGAGCGTCACGGCGGCTCGATCGCGGGCGCGTCCGCCGGTCTGGGCCAGGGCTCGCGGTTCACGATCCGGCTACCGGTGTGAGTGCCTGACCGGTGCGGCGCGCCGGTCTGCTAGATCCCTTCCATGGACTTCAGCGAAGCGGCGGCTGCGCTGGCGCCGCTGTTCGGGGGGGCGGCGCTCGAGCTTCGCTACGCGCTCGATGGCGGCGCCGCCGTGCGAGCCTTCGGCGGACCGGTCGCGCCGCGCCACGCAGAAGCGGTCCCGCCGCCCGCGCCCTGGGTGGCGCAGGCGCGCTGCGGCAACGCCGCGGGCTGGCTGCTCGGCGGCGCGCCGCCCTCGGACCCCGAGCGCGCCGGCGCCTTCCTCGAGCGCGTCGTCGAGCGTCACAGCGCGGTTCGGCTGCAACGGCTGGCGGCGCAGCGGGCGGCGCTGGAGGCCGACCTGCTGGAGCGGCTCACGCACGACCTGAGGACCGACGTCAGCACGCTGCAGACGGTCGCCGAGGGCGCCGCCGCGGGCGTGTTCGACGCCGCCGAGCTGGGCGAGCTGCCGGCCGAGATCGCCGCCGTCGGCGCCGCTGCGCAGCGCCGGCTGTCAGCGGCACGCGAGGTGATGACGGCGCTCGCCGCGGCTCCTGCCGCGCCGGAGCCGCTGCTCGAGACGCTCCGCGCCGAGCTCGAGGCTGCCGGCGCGGAGATCCGTGTGGCGGACGTCGACGGCGAGCTGCCGCAGGTGCTGGTCCCGGGCGCCGGCTGGAGCGCATGCGCGCGGCTGCTGGCCGAGGCGCTCGGCAGCGACGACCGGTTCGCGGGCGCCACCGTGGAGGTCGCTCCGCACCCGGACGGCTGGACCGTGTGCGCCGGCCGGGCCGGCGCCGGCCAACCGCAGCCGTGGACGGGCCGCGTGATCGGCGCGCTCGCGGGCGCGGGCCACACCGCTGCCGCGGGCGGCGGCTCGGCGCACGCCGAGCGGCTCGCGGACGGTGGGCTGCGGGTCGTCCTGACGGTTCCCGCCGCGGTGTCGGGCTGATGTCCACGGGTGCCGTCCCGATCGTCGTCGTGGACGACCACCGGATGCTCGTGCTCGGGTTGCGCGCCCTGTTCCACAGCCGCCCGGAGGTCGAGGTCGTCGCGTTCGCGCACGATGCCGACGACGCGCTCGCCGCCTGTCGCGAGACGCGGCCGAGCGTCGCGGTGCTCGACGTCGCGCTCGAGGGCTCGACGCTCGACGGCTTCGACCTCTGCCGCCGGCTGCTCTCCGAGCTGCCCGCGATCGAGATCGTCTTCTACACCGGCATGGACGAGATCGGGCTCGCCGAGCGGGCCTTCGCCGCCGGCGCGAAAGGCGTCGTGTCGAAGGGCGACCCGGCCTCCGACCTGCTGCACGCGGTGCTGGTGGCGTCGCGCGGAGCCACCTATACCTCGCCCGCGTTCGCCGCGCGCGCCGACCGGCGGGACTTCGCCGAGCTCTCGCCGAAGCAGCTGGCCGCGCTCCGGCTGCTCGCGCAGGGCCTCGAGCGCAAGCAGATCGCCGAGCAGATGGGGATCGGCATGGAGACCGTCAAGTCGCACCTGTCCGAGGTCCGGCGCAAGCTCGGCGCGCGCACCTCGGCGCAGGCGGTCGCGATCGGCCTGCTCAACTCGCTGTTCGAGCAGGACGAGTAGCCGCGCGGCGCCACGAACACCGCCCTCCCTCCGCTTATCGCGGGAGTGGCCGACTACCCAAGGAATGCCCTCCCTCCTGCTCGCGGCCGCGCTTGCCGTCGCCGCGCTGCCCGCTCCCGCCCGAACGTTCGACGTCTCCACGAGCGCCGGCCTCACCGCAGCCGGCACGCAGGCGGTCGCCGGCGATCAGGTCCGGATCGCGCCCGGCGTCTACCGCGGCACCTTCCGCCCGACCGTCTCGGGCACCGCCGCTCTCCCGATCCGGCTCGTCGCGAGCGCACCGGGCGTCGTGCTCGATGGCGGTGGCGCGGCGAACGCGGTCAAGCTGATCTCCGTCCGCTCGTGGCGGCTGGAGGGCATCACCATCACCGGCGGGACGAACCAGGGCGCGTGGCTGGACTCCACGCAGGACATCCAGTTCCACGGCGTGACCGTCCAGGGCAGCCCGGGCGCCGGCGTACAGCTCAAGAACGCCGCGACGACGACGCTGGCGAACAGCACGGTGGCCGGCAACGGGTCGGCCGGCGTACTCGAGCTGGCCGGCAGCAGCGGCACGCGGATCACGGACAACCGGATCGAGAGCAACGGCACCGGCGGCTCGGTCTACAACGGCGACGGCATCCAGCTCGGTGGCACGGGCGCGCTCGTCTCCGGTAACACGATCACCGGCAACGGCGCGCTCGGGCTCTACGAGCACGGCGTCTACGCCGCCGCCGCTGCGACCGGCTGGACGATCGCGGACAACGACATCACGGCTTCCGGCGGGGCGAACATCAAGGCGTCGGGCAGCGGCGTGGTGCGTGACAACCGCCTCACGGGCGGGATGTACGGGCTCGTGCTGGCCGCCAACCCGAGCCCCGTCGACGTGACCGGCAACACGCTCACGGGCCGCGCCCAGCACCTCGTCTTCGTGACCACCGGTGCGCGCGCCCGGCTCACCGGCAACACCGTCCGCCAGGCCGGGCGCAGCGCGACCTCGGGCGACGCGTCGGCGATCTTCGTCAAGGAGGCCGTCAGCCTCGCCGTCAGCACCACGCTCGCCTGCTACGACAACGCCGACGACCTCGGCGTCGGATTCTGGATCAACGAGGCGGCGAAGATCGGCTCGCTCACGCTGAACGCCAACAGCTACTGCTCGCAGGACACGCGCGGGCGCGACGTTGCCTACAACGGCTCGCGCGTCACCCCGGCGGCATGGCGGAGCGCCACCGGGGACGCGCTGAGCGTGTTCCTCTAGGTCTGAGGTCGATGCGCCGGCTACGGCTTGCGCTTGGCGAGCTCGGCCCGCTCGCGCTTGTCGGCGGCACGGAGTGCGGCGGCGTGCTTGTCGTCACGCGCCTGTCGCTTTTCCCTGGCCACCTTGCTCGCCTGCTCGTTGCGGGCGGCGATCGCCTGCTTTGCCGCTTTCCACGCGGCATCGCCGCGCTTCGGCACTTCGTCCGGCGCCTGCCGTTTGCTCTGGTCGCTCATCGCGCCACCTAACGGCTCCCTAGGTTCGACTGCCTCGCCACGCGAGGATGCAGGGAGCGTGAACACCCGACGCTGTGCTTCTTCGTACAGACTACCTCGCGCGGAGGCACGTGACCGGGGCATCCCGCGATTCGCACATCGCGGGATGCCGCCCGGTCAGGTCAGGTGACCGGCACGCAGGGAGAGAACTCCGACGTCGCCCCAGGGCCCAACACGAACGGGATGGGGAGCGGGATCGGTTGCGGGCCGGGGCTCGGGGGCCGGCCGGGGGCGGGCTGCAACGTCACGTCGACGGTTGCCGTCGCAGTGATCAGGTCGCCCACGGCGGCCGCGGTCGTCAGGGCCGTGCTGTCCTCGACGTCGCCGAGGGCGTCGGTCCAGACGTAGGTCGACCCGAGGAACGTCTCGCCTTCGCCGGAGCCGGAGACGTCGCAGGACGAGCCGTTCCCGTAGAGCTCGATCCGGTAGTGCGTGAACGGCCGGCCGTCGAGCGCCCAGTCGACCGTCGTCGTGCCGGCGCTGGTGATCTCCGGGTGGTTCTGGAGGCTGTTGGCGCCGCTGTCGACGTCGTTCGCGTCGTTGAGGGTCACGCCGTCGTCGGCGAGATCGATGCCGAGGTCGTCGTTCTCGAAGATCGAGTTGCCGATGATCGAGTGCCCGGCACCGGCCACGACGTTGACGCCGTCGCCGCCGTTGAAGGCGATCACGTTGCCGTACTCCGGGTCCGAGGCGCCGATCGTGCTGCTGCTGCCGTTGAGGATGCTGACGCCGTCGTCCCCGTTCGGGAGCGGGTCGGTGCGGTTGAGGGCGGTGCCGACGTCGTTGTCCAGGACGCTGGTGCCGAACGGGTCGAAGCCGGCGGGCTGGTCGATCTTGATGCCGTCGAACAGGTTCCCGGACACGAGGTTCCCGGTGAAGCCGCTCGAACCGCCGATGACGTTGCCGCTGCCGGCGACGCGGATGCCGTTGGCGTTCGGGAGCGCGTCCACGCCCCAGATGTCGGTGCCGATCTTGTTCGCCTCGACGACGTTGCCGTCGCTGAGCAGCGCGACGCCGTCGCCGGTGCTGCCCGAGATCACGTTGCCGTCGAACAGCTCGTCGCCGCCGACGACGTTGTTGGGCGATTCGATGCTTACCCCGAGGCTGTTGCCGAGGTCCACATCGCCGGTGCCGTCGGTGCCGATCAAGTTGCCCTCGATCGCGTTGTCCTCGCCCGAGGCGACGACGACGCCGGTCGCGTTGCCGGAGATGACGTTGGCGGCGAAGGCGGAGCCACCGACGAGATTGCCGTTGCCTTCCACGCGCACGCCGGCCCCGTCGTTGCCGATCTGGCCGGTGGTCGACAAGGGGTCGGTCCCGATCGCGTTGCCCTTGACCTTGTTGTCATCGCCGAGGATCGAGACGCCGTCGGCGTCCGTTCCGGCGATCTTGCCGTTCGCGGAGATGACGTTGCGATCCTCCGGCGTGTTGCCGCCGACCATGTTGTCGTCGCCCTCGATCTGCACACCGTCTCCCAGGTTGCCGTGGGTGAAGGTGTCGTTGTGGAATCCGTCGAGGCCGACGTAGTTGCCCTCGAGGCGGTTTCCGCTCCCGACGACGCGCACGCCGACACCGTCGCCGGCGACGCTCCCGGCCGTGTGGACGACGAGCCCGCGGATCAGGGTGTCGTCCGCCTCCACCACGAGGCCGTTGGCGACCTGGCTCGCGTCGAGCACGATCTTCATCACTGCCGGTGCGCCGGCTACGGCCTTCACGGCGCCCGGCTGCGAGTAGCCCCTGATGTCGAGCTGGTCGTCGATCACCGTCGGCAGGTCCGACGCGAGGTGGATCACGTGCAGGTTCGGACCGCCGCCGGGGATGTTGAAGTGGATCTCGTCCACGACGCCGGCGGTCGCGTTCGCTTGGTTGATCGCGTCGCGGAGCGAGCCTGCCCCCGCGTCGTTCTTGTTCTGTACGACGTAGTTCACCGCCTGGGCGGGCGCGGCGAACGCCGCGGCGCCGAGCACGACGAGCGTGCTGATCAGCGTCTTGCTGAGCATGTGGGACTTCCCTTCCTGGGTTCTCGTGGGACGTGTCGCCGGGAAGGACCCCACGCGGCTCGGCAAGGTTGGAAACTTAGGGGTCTGACCCCTGTTAGGGTGCCCTAACTATGCGCCCACTGCTCCTCGCGATCGCTCTCCTGTCACCCGCGCTGCTGACCGGCTGCGGCAGCGAACCGACGTCCACGGACCGGTCGGGCGCGGTCGCGGCCGAGCCGGGGGCGTTCCCGGCCACGATCGAGCACAAGTTCGGCGAGACGACCGTGACCAAGGCGCCGAAGCGCGTCGTCGTGGCCGGCCTGCGCGAGCAGGATTCGCTGCTGGCGCTCGGCATCGTCCCGGTCGGGACGACGGAGTGGTTCGGCACGCACCCGGGCGCGATCTTCCCGTGGGCCGAGGCGGCACTCGGCGATGCCCCGAAGCCGGAGGTCCTGGACTTCGTCGACGGAATCCAGTTCGAGAGGATCGCCGCATTGCGGCCGGATCTGATCCTCGCCGTCTATTCGGGCCTGGATGACAAGGACTACGCGACGCTGTCGAAGATCGCGCCGACGATCGCTCAGCCGCCCGGCCAGGTCGACTGGGGCTCGTCGTGGCAGGACGAGATCATCACCGTCGGCCGGGCGGTCGGCAGGCTCGAGCAGGCCGAGCAGCTGCGCGACGAGGCGACCGCCAAGCTCGCCGCTGCCGCGAAGGAGCATCCCGAGTTCAAGGGCCAGACGGCGGCCGTCGCCACGCCCTACCAGGGCATCTACGTCTACGGCCCGGAGGACGCCCGCTCGCGACTGCTCGTCGAGCTCGGCTTCACGTTCCCGAAGCCGCTCGAGGGCATCGGCGGCGACGACTTCGGGGGCCAGCTCTCGGGCGAGAAGGTCGACCTGCTCGACGTCGGAGCGCTGGTCTGGTTCGCCGAACCGGGGCCGGCGGACAAGGTCCGCGCCAACCGCATCTACAGCAGGCTCGACGTCAGCACGCAGGGCCGCGACATCTTCCTCGCGGAGAAGGGCGCGCTGTACGAGGCGACGTCGTTCATCAGCGTGCTCAGCATCCCGCTGCTCGTCGACGAGCTCGTGCCCAAGCTCGCCGCCGCTGCCGACGGCGACCCCGGCACGAAGACCGACTGACGGCGCGCCGTCAGTACGCCTGCGGCGCCAGCGACCAGCCCCACCTCATCGCCACCGGCCCGGCCGCCCAGACCGAGGTTCCCATCAGCATCGACGACGACGAGCGCTGGCTGGTGATCGTCTGTAGGTAGACCCGGCCCGCCAGCGGAAAGAGCCCTGTCGTGCCCCCGTGGCACTCCGTCGGCCCGGTGATCGCGTAACGCAGCGGCGGCACGTCGGCGGGGAAGTTCGCGCCCAGCGAGTAGGTCGGCTCGTCCACGCCCTGCTGCACGCGCGAATGGTGACCTGGATCGGGGACGATCGTGACGTCGGCCTCGCCGTGGTACGTGCAGTCGCCCTCCGTGCCGTCGAGGATCACGTGGAAGCTGCCGGACTCGGCGGCGTAGCTCGCGTACTCGCCGGGCGGGTCGCCGCCGGTCGCCGGCAGCAGGTCGCCCGTGTACTTCAGGCGCACGTTGCCACTCCACGACAGCGTCTGGGACGACCCGCCGTCTGAGCCCGAGAGCGAGTGCGTCGCCTGGCCGGAGTACGCGGCGGGCGGCTTGTCGCCGCAGATCAGCCGCACCGTCTCCTGGATCACCGACGTCTCGAGCTCGAAGAAGCGGTCGTTCGGAGCGGAGCGGGTGACGGAGCGCGTGGTGCCCGTGACCACGTTCTTGACGACCACCGTGAGCGTCGACGTCGGCCCCGAGACGGTCAGGCTGCCGCTCACCTCGCGGTTGTGGGCGATCATCTTGTCGGTCGGGAGTCGCGTCGACGGGTTGCCGTGCCTGCTTTGCGAGAGCAGCTGCTCGGTGATCAGCCAGTCGAACTTCTCACGCTCGACGATCCGGCCGCTGCAGGCCTTCTGGAGCGGTGCCAGAAGGTCGTCGATCAGCATGTTGGCAAGGCCCCGGCGCAGCTGGCGGAGGTCGTCCGGGGTCGAGAAGTGCTGGACCCACACGGCCGGGTGCTTGGAGGTCACGAACGCGGCATGCGCGCCGCTCAGCAGCGTCGGGAGCCTCGGAACCTTGTGCTTGCGCTTGCGCAGCGACACGCGCACCGTCTTCTTCTTCCCCTTGCGCACGGTCACCTTGGCCCCGCCGGGGTCGACGCCCGCCTTGCCGCGAAACGGCGTCGTCGAGCCGAGCAGCCAGTACGTGCCCGCCGGCACCTTGAGCTTGTACCGAGCTGAGCGGACCTTCGCGACGTCGACGATGACCAGGTCCTTGGCGCGCACCGCGCGAACGGAGCTGAAGCCCTTGCTGCCCTTCGGCAGCTTCGCGCCGGCGACCTTGCCCGAGATCGTCGACGCGCCGGCGACGGCGGGCATGGCAGCGACCGCCAGCAGAGCGAGCCCGAGGGCGATGGCACGACCGGACATAACGCCCCAGTTCTCGCGTCCCTCGAAGGCGGAGTCGCGCGCGAGGCGGAGGGAGGCGAGAAGAACCCAACGGCGACCTGGTGAGACTATCGCGGGATTCCCCCGCAAGCGCTGTACTTCTGGCTCGGTAGGCCCGTCTCGCGGCGGCCGCAGCCCCTTCATCGGCGCCACGCGCTACTGTGGTGCAGGTAAATGCCGGATCCAGGTGATCCGGCGACGCAGTGCCAGCGCCCGCAGGTTGGTTGCTTCACCGCTCCTCCGCGTACGCAGTGCACCTACCGCCGTGGAGGTAAAGCAACATGGCAACCGGAACCGTCAAGTGGTTCAGCGACGACAAGGGCTTCGGCTTCATCACGCCTGACGAGGGGTCCAAGGACCTCTTCGTGCACCACAGCGCGATCAACGGCGACGGGTTCAAGACCCTCGCCGAAGGCGCCAAGGTGTCGTATGACGCCGAGCAGGGCCCCAAGGGCCCGAACGCCGCGAACGTGACCACGCTCTAGCGGGCAAGTCCGCTTTCGCAGTATCAGGAGGCCCGCTTCAGCGGGCCTCCTTCGTTAAGGGGCTGATGATGTCGTCGACGTCCGAGTTACTCCAGCTGGAAGCCGAGATGCGGTACCACCGCGACCGTGCCGCGCTCTATCGGGCGCGCGCGCTGACGGGCAAGCCGGTGAGCGAGAGCCGGCTACGCGAGCTGGAGCGGATATCCGCGGGAGCCGAGGCCCGGCTGCGCCAGGCGAAAGCCCGCTGAACGACCCGTTCATCTGCCGCAGCGCGTAGTACGCTGGACCTGTCACCGCCGCCGTCGGGCTTTTCGCCTCCCTCACCTTGCGCGCGGCTTGCATCCCCCCGGGAAGCGAGCTAAGGACGATCAACGATGCGCCAGCAACAGGGACCTGCGGCACGACCGAAGCCCAAGAGCAAGACCCCGAGCGAGCGGGCGGAGGAGCTCGCCGCCGTGCAGCGCCAGCTCAAGTCGGAGGCCGCCGCGCGCCGGGCGGCGAGCGAGAAGGCCGGCAAGCGGCCCGCCGTCGCGCTCTCGAGCCAGGCACGCTCCAGCGGACGCCGTACCCCGTAACGGGGGACGGTGCGTTCGTCGCTCCGGGCTGACGGTCAGCCCGGAGCCCCGCAGCCCAGTGCTACCAGCGCTTCGGCCGCGGTGGCTGCGGAGGGTTGCTCTTGCGCTCCGCGGGGGTCATCTGGCGCACTACCAGCGATCCGTTGCGGATCTGCGCCTGCACCTCGGCGAGCTTCTGTAGGCGCCGTTCCTCGGCGCGTTCCCGCGCGGTCTTCATCGCGCACCGAGCCTAGCACCGACTTCGGCGCTAGAGGCCGCGTTTGCGAGCGTCGTCGCTGAGCGCTCGCGCAATCTCCGACGGCTCGAGCCGGCAGCGCAGCTCGTCGACGCGGTCGTTCTGACGCCGCGACTCGCTGTACAACGCATCCTGGAGACCCTCGACCACACGCTCGAGCCGCTCGATCCGATCCTGCAGATCCTCCGGCGGTGTGATCTCGGGAGCTGTCATGTCCCCAGCCTAGCTCGCGCGGCTGCGAGTGATTCGGCGGAGCGGCCCCCGGGTGGGGGAGCGCGCGGCCGCCGGTGGCGGCCGCGCGGCCTAGTGTGCTGCCCCGGCGCGGGGTCGCGACGGCAATCGTCCGCCTTTGGAGGAGTCACCCGTGCCGTCACGTTCTCGTCGCGCCCTGCCGCTCATCACCATGGGATTGGCGCTCGCGGTCGCGGCCCCGGCGTCGGCCGCCATCGAGCCGGGCGCGCTGAGCGCGGACGGCCGTGTGCGCGCGTTCTCGGCCGCGCTCGCCGGGAGTGGCGTGCTCACCGGCGTCCAGGTCGCGGATCGCGTCGCCGGAACCACGCAGGACATCTCGGTCGACGAGCGCGGGCAGTGGGTGCGCGGCAGCCAGCCGGACATCGACTTCTCGGGACGCGTCGTGGCGTTCTCCTCCGAGGCCGCGCTGCGGCTCGACGACGCGAACGGCTTGAACGACATCTACGTGCGCGACCGCGCCTGCCCGGTGGCCGAGCGCGCGTCCGTGGGCGTCGGCGGCGCGGCGGCCGACGGACCGAGCACCGCGCCCGCGATCTCCGGCGACGGGCGCTGGGTCGCGTTCGTGAGCGAGGCCACCAACCTGGTGGCCGGCGACACCGACGGCAGCGCCGACGTCTTCGTGGCCGACCGCGCGACCGGTGCGATCGTGCGGGCGTCGGTCGCCGCCGACGGGCGCCAGGGCGCGGGCGCCTGGCTCGGGTCGAGCGGCGGGCCGCCGGCGCTATCGGCCGACGGACGCGTCGTGGCCTTCGCCACGACCGCCCGGCTGACCGCCGAAGACCGTGACAACACCGCCGACGTCTACGTGCGCGACCTCGCGGCGGGCGGGATCGAGCGCGTGCCCGTCAACGCGGAGCGGTGGGTCGTCAAGCCGGCCTTGTCGGCTGACGGCCGCTTCGTCGTCGTCGGGGAGGCCGACGGCGCCGACGTCTGGCGCCACGACCGCGCGACCGGTCACACGGACCGCATGAACACCTGGCCGTCCGGCGTCGGCGCCGGCTTCGAGCCCGCGATCTCGGCCGACGGCACCCGCGTCGCCTTCGTCGGCGATCCCGATCCGCTCTACTGGCCGGACGAGCACGGCGCGACCGAGCTCTGGGTCCGCGACGTCGGCGCCGGCACGACGACGCGAGCGCGCCCCGCCGCTTCGCCGGCCGGACCGCAGTGGGCGCCCGGCATCAGCGCCGACGGGCGCTGGGTGTCGTGGGCGGCGCGCGACGTCGTCGGCGGCGTCCACGACCTCGGAGCCGGCACGGAGCTGACCGTGCCGGGCGTCGAGCTGTTCGAGGGCGTGTGCGCAACACCGCCCCCGCCGGGCTCGCCGTACGAGCTGTCGGTCCTCGCCGACGATCCGGACGGCTTCTGGCGGCTGGGCGACGCGCCGGACGCCCGCGTGGCCCGCGACGAAACGCAGGGAGCCGACGCCGAGCACCATGGTGCGGTCCGCCTCAGCGCGCCGGGCGCACTCACGGGCGACGCGGACACCGCGATCGACCTGGCCGGGCTCGGACATGTGCGGATCGCGCAGGACTTCGGGTTCGCCGGCCGGGCGCCGTTCACGCTCGAGGCGTGGGTGTCGCCGCGCGAGCTCGGGAGTCAGACGCGCCGGATCTTCTCCAGCGAGACCGCCGCGACGGGCTACAACGGCGATCGTGGCTACCTCCTGGGCGTGCGAGAGAACGGGATCTTCTTCCAGCGCTATCGCGACGGGCGCGCGACCGCGATCGGGGCTCCCGTGCGCGCCGGGGTGTGGACGCACGTCGTCGCCACGTACGACGGCCAGTACATGCGGCTCTTCGTCGACGGGGCGGAGCGGGCCACCGCCCGCTCCACGCTGGAGCTGCCGCCCGGTCCTGGCGAGCTGGTCGTGGGTGCCAAGCAAGGCCGGTGGCTGTTCTACCGCGGCGGACTCGACGAGCTCGCCGTCTACCGGCACGCACTCGCGCCCGCGCGCGTGAGCGCGCACCACGCCGCCGGGCGGGGCGACTGACCGCCCAGCCCGGCAATATGCTCGGGCGATCGAGTACCAGCTCTGGCGGCACACGCTCCTGGACGGCGAGGCGACGACCCTGTACGCCGTCCACCATCCGCGCCGGTCCACGCGCGTGCGCGTGGTGCATTTCCCGCGCCCGCAGCGGCTCGACGTGTGGTGCGTCCAGAAGGGCACGCCCGAGGCGATCGTCGGCGGCTTCTTCGTACGCGACCCGTATCTGCCGCTCGGTGAGCTGTGGCTCGGCGGCCGCGTGGTCCGCCACGAGCCGGTGGCGGCGCCGTACGGACAGCGGCGCGCGTGCGTCGCCGTCGACGGCGACGACGTGCGCCTGAGCAGCCGCGACGCCGAGCCCGCGAGCCCGCCGGGCGATCTGCTCCAGGCCGGCCCGCTGCTCGTGGCCGGCGGAGCGGTCTCGTTCGACCCCAGCACCGACGGCGAGGGATTCTCCGCCGGCTCGGGGCAGTTCGACTCCGACATCACGCACGGGCGCTACCCGCGCGCCGCGCTCGGGATCTCGGAGAAGTCGCTGATCGCCGTCGCGTGCGACGGGCGGCGGTCGAACGTCGACGCCGGGCTGTCGCTGCCCGAGCTCGCCCAGGTGATGGTGGACCTCGGCGCCGAGCGGGCGATCAACCTCGACGGCGGCGGCTCGACCACGCTCGTGCACCGCGGCCATCTGCTCAACCGCCCGTATCCGGACCAGGATCAGCCCGCGCCGAAGACGCGCCGCGTCGTGAGCGCGCTCGCGTTCGAGCCGCGCGCCTAGCGGACCGCCAGCGAAGCGCGCGCCGCCGTCGAGCTGAGCGTGCGGTACACGGTCAGCGAGCCGAGGAGCCTGGGCCGGGTCCTCTTGGAGTAGCGGCGCTTCGCGTCGAACTGGACCTTGTAGACGCCGTCACTCGCGCCGGCGGGCACGATCGTCTTGCGCACCTCGAAGGTGCCGCACGGCGCCTTCGCCCTGGCGATCCGCTTGTCGGACTTGTAGCCGCGACGGCGGACGTGCATGTACACCTTCGGGCCGGCGAGGAACCCGTAGCCCTTGAGGCGCCGCGGCGTGCCGGCGGAACCCCGCTTCGGCTTGACGCTCACCGTGTTCGTGGTGCCGAGGAACGCCGCGCTCGCCGTCAGCGCGGGATTGGTCGCGTCGGTGGCGGTCAAGGTGTGCGTCCTGACCGCGCGCATCGTGCCGAGCCCGATCGTGAGACCGAGGCTTCCGGCCGGGTCGGCGAAGAACGGCCCGCCCGACAGCTCGGTGCCGTCGATCCCAAAGCCGACCTGACCGTTCGCTGTGAACCCGGTGGCCGTCGCGGTGACCTGCTCGCCGGTCAGGTAGCACGGCTTGACCGGAGCGATGCCGATCGTCTGAGCTTCGGCGGCCGCGACCACCGCCGCGGTCCCTGCCATAGCCATCGTGAGCGTCGTTGCCAAGCGTCGCACTGGGGTCCTCCCGTCGCCTTTGAAGCCGCTGCCGACGGCGGAGAGTAGCGCCGGATCGCCGGGAGCGCCAGCGCGCCCAACTCAGGACTTCTTGCCGGCGATCGCGCGCTGCAGCTGCTCCTTGTTCATCGACGAACGGCCCTCGATGCCGAGGCTGCGCGCCTCGGCGTAGAGCTGGTCACGCGTGCGGCCCTTGGGCCGGTTGGTACCCGAGCGCTGGCCGCCGCGGCGGGACGACGACATGTCCTCGGTCGACGTGCGCGATCGCGTGCGCGACTCGCCGGAGCGGGCGCGCTCCTTGTTGACGGTGCGCGCGGCGATCTCCTCCGCCCGCGACTCGGACGCTCCCTGCTGCTTCTCACTCTGCTTGATGTGCTCGTACTGGCGGGCGCGCTTCGTGCCCTTCTTGACTCCGCGAGGTGGCATCGCATCTCCTTTCCGACGATGCACCCGGGCTACCCGGTTGCGCGAGCGTGAACGCGCCGTGCGCGGTTTAGCAATGCCACTATGGGGGTGCCTATCGAGACAGGACGTACCGGCGGGGCGCCTGGCAGCCGGTTGCTGGGGGTTTGCAATCACCTTCATGTCAGGGAGCCCCATTGGAGCGCACGCTCTTCAGAGTCGTACTGCTGGTCGGCGCCGTCGCGCTCGCCTCGAGCTTGACCGCGTCGCAGGCCGCCGCAGCTCCGGCTGGTCTGGTGGCCGCGTACGGGTTCAACGAAGGCGCCGGGACGAGCGTGGCGGATGCGTCGGGCATCGGCAACGGCGGCTCGACCTCGAGCACGACATGGGCCGCGCTCGGGCGCTACGGCGGCGCGCTCTCGTTCAACGGCACGAGCGGGTCCGTGACGGTGCCCGACAGCGCCTCGCTCGATCTCACGACCGGCGTGACGCTCGAGGCGTGGGTGAATCCCTCAGCGCTCGGCAGCACCGCGACGAGCTGGCGCACAGCCGTGTTCAAGCAGACCACCAGCGGCATGGCATACGCGCTCTACGCGAACAACGGAACGGCGCGCCCGACCGGACAGGTGAACATCGGCGGCGAGCAGAACGCGGCCGGCAGCACGCAGCTTCCGCTGAACACGTGGAGCCATCTCGCCACGACGTATGACGGCGTCACGCTGCGGCTGTACGTCAACGGCACCCAGGTGGCGAGCAAGCCGCAGACCGGGAGCATCCCGGTCTCGACCGCGCCGCTGCGGATCGGCGGCAACTCGATCTGGGGCGAGTACTTCAGCGGCCTGATCGACGAGGTGCGCGTCTACAACCGCGCGCTGACCGCCGCCGAGGTCCAGTCCGACATGGCCACGCCCGTGGCCGCGCCGACCGGCGACAGCACGCCGCCTACGGCACGGATCACGAGCCCCGTGGCCGGCGCGTCGGTCAGCGGCACCGTCACGGTCGCGGCCGACGCGACCGACAACCTCGGCGTCGCCGGAGTGCAGTTCCAGGTCGACGGGGCGAGCGTCGGCGCCGAGGACGCGACCGCGCCGTACAGCGTCGCGTGGAACGCGAGCGGCGCGGCGGCCGGGAGCCACACGCTCACCGCGATCGCACGCGACGCCGCCGGCAACCGCACGACGTCGCCGGCGGTGACCGTGACGGTCGCGAGTGCGGCGCCGCCGCAGTTCGCCAACGAGCGCGTGATCATCGGGATCGACGAGCCGACCGCGATGACCTTCACGCCGGACGGCCGCATGCTGATCGCCGAGCGCGACGGCACCGTCTGGGTGGTCCAGCCGGGAGCGAGCCAGGTCTCCCCCACGCCGTTCCTGCAGCTGCCGAGCGTGGCCACCGACAACGAGCGCGGCCTGCTCGGCATCGCCGTCGACCCGGCGTTCGCGCAGAACGGCTACGTCTACGCCTTCTACACGCACGGCACGCTGCGCAACCGCGTGTCGCGCTTCAGCGCCACCGGCAACACGGCACCCGCCTCGACCGAGCTCGTGGTGTGGCAGAACATCGTCAACGCGGCCGTCTGGCACCAGGGCGGCGACCTGCAGTTCGGCCCCGACGGATACCTGTACATCTCGGTCGGCGACCACCTGCAGAGCCAGAACGCGCAGCAGCTCAACTCCTACAACGGCAAGATCCTGCGCATCACGCGCGAGGGCGCGGCCCCGACGGACAACCCGTTCTACGACGGCACCGGCCCGAACCTCGACGCGATCTGGGCACGCGGGCTGCGCAACCCGTTCAGGTTCACGATCGACCAGCCGACCGGCAGGGTGATCATCGGCGACGTCGGCGAGGGCACGCACGAGGAGGTCAACATCGGCGCCCGCGGCGCGAACTACGGGTGGCCGACCTGCGAGGGCTCATGCGGCACGGCCGGGATGACGAACCCCGTGTACTCGTATCCACACAGCGGCCATGACGCGTCGATCACCGCCGGCTTCGTCTACCGCGGCACGCAGTTCCCGGCCGACTACCGCGGCGACTTCTTCTTCGCCGACTACGCCCAGAACTGGATCAAGCGGATCAGCTTCGACGCCACCGGCAACGTCACCGCGGTGCGCAACTTCGAGCCGCCCAACGGCAGCCTCGACGGCCCGTACGGCGACATCGTCGATCTCGCCGAGGGACCCGACGGCTCGCTCTGGTACGTCGACGCCGGGCCGTTCGCCGGCAACAACGCCGGCGCGGTGCGGCGGATCCGCAACGTGAGCTCGAACCAGCCCCCGAGCGCTGTCGCGGCAGCCAATCCGACGGTCGGTCAGGCGCCGCTGGCCGTCGCGTTCAGCAGCGCCGGCTCGTCCGATCCCGAGGGGCGGCCGCTGACCTACCGCTGGGACTTCGGCGACGGCACGACGTCGACGCTGGCCAACCCGTCGCGCACGTTCACGACCGCCGGCCGCTACACCGTGCGGCTGACCACGTCGGACGGCACGCTCGAGACGGTCTCCAGCGCGCTGACGATCACCGTCGGCTCACCGCCGGTGCCGAGGATCATCGCGCCGGCCGACGGCCGCACGTTCCGCGCCGGCGAGGTCGTCGCCTACTCCGGGGACGCGACCGATCCGCAGGACGGCGCACTGCCGGCGAACGCGCTGTCGTGGAAGATCGTGTTCCACCACGACGGCCACATCCACCCGGTGATGGACGGGACGCCGGGCAGCTCCGGCACGCTGCAGATCCCCACGAGCGGACACAGCTTCCGCGGCACCACGAGCTACGAGATCGTGCTGACGGCGACCGACTCCGACGGGATCCAGGCCTCCCGCTCGGTGACGATCCTCCCGCAGAAGGCCAACGTGACGCTCGCGACCCAGCCATCCGGTCTGACCCTGAACGTCGACGGCGTCAGCGCGACGGCGCCGTTCGTGGCGAGCGAGCTGGTCGGCTTCCGCTACGTGGTGGACGCGCCGTCGCCGCAGGGCGCCAACGTGTTCTCCTCGTGGTCGGACGGCGGCGCGCGATCGCACACCGTGACGGTCCCGACCACCGATCAGACGATCACCGCCCGGTTCAACGCCCCGCTGCCCGGGCTGGTCGCCGCGTACGGGTTCAACGAGGGCGCCGGGACGACGCTGACCGACGTGTCCGGGCACGGCCACCCCGGCACGCTGACGGGGCCGGCATGGTCGCCGTCCGGGCGCAACGGCGGCGCGCTCGCGTTCGACGGCGTGAACGACTTCGTGCGCATCGAGGACCACGCCGAGCTCGACCTGACCACCGGGATGACGCTCTCGGCGTGGGTGAGCCCGAGCGCGCTCGGCACGGCGTGGCGGACGGTGCTCTTCAAGGAGCAGGCGGCGCACATGACGTACGCGCTGTACGCCAACTCCGGCACCGGCCGGCCCGCGGGCCAGGCCTATGTCGGCGGCCAGCGCGACGTGCGCGGCCCGGCCGCGCTCACGGCCGGCGCCTGGACCCACCTCACGTCCAGCTACGACGGCGCGACTCTGCGGCTGTACGTGAACGGGTCCCAGGTCGGGACGCTCGCCGTCAGCGGTCCGATGACGGTGTCGAGCGGCCCGCTCAAGCTCGGCGGCAACGCGATCTGGAGCGAGTGGTTCGCAGGGCTGATCGACGATGTGCGCGTCTACAACCGCGCGCTCACGGCATCGGAGGTCCAGACGGAGATGAGCACCCCGGTGGCCGGTCCGTAACCTGAGCTCCGTGCCAGCCGAGCGGCGCCCAGCGATCCTCGCCGTCGACGACGAGCCGACGGTGCTGGCCGCGGTCGCGCGCGATCTGAGGCGCGGCTTCGGGGAGCGCTTCCGGATCCTGCGGGCGGGCTCGGGCGCCGAGGCGCTGCGCGTGCTCGGCGAGCTGCGGACGCGCGGCGACCAGGTCGCGATGCTGATCGCCGACCAGCGCATGCCGGGCATGCCGGGGACCGAGTACCTCGTCCAGGCGCGCATGATCATGCCGGACGCCAAGCGCGTCCTGCTGACGGCCTACGCCGACACCGAGGCGGCGATCGCGGCGATCAACGACGTCGCGCTCGACTACTACCTGCTGAAGCCCTGGGACCCGCCCGAGGAGCACCTGTTCCCGGTCGTCGAGGATCTGCTCACGACGTGGGAGTCGGGCGCCGCGCTGGAGGCCGGCGGCGTGCGGATCGTCGGCCACCGGTTCTCCCAGGACTCGCATGACCTGCGCGACTTCCTCGCGCGCAACCGGGTGCCGGCGCGCTGGCTGGACGTCGAGCGCGACGGCGAGGCGCGCGAGCTGCTGCAGGTCGCCGGCGTCGCCGCCGACCGCCTGCCCGTGGCGCTGCTGGAGGACGGCGCGGTGCTCGAGCGCCCGACCGTGCTCGAGCTCGCCGAGCGGCTCGGCGTCACCGGCCGGCCGGCCCACGACCACTACGACCTCGTGATCGTCGGCGGCGGCCCCGCCGGCCTCGCCGCCGCCGTCTACGGCGCCTCCGAAGGCCTGCGGACCGTGATGGTCGAGCGCGAGGCGCCCGGCGGCCAGGCCGGCCAGTCGAGCCGGATCGAGAACTACCTCGGCTTCCCGGCCGGGCTCAGCGGCTCCGACCTCGCGCGCCGCGCGACCGACCAGGCGCGCCGCCTGGGCGCCGAGCTGCTGAGCGTGCAGGACGCGGTAACGCTGCGCGTCGAGGGCTCGGGCCGGATGGTCGAGCTCAGCGGCGGCGGAACGCTGAGCGCCAACTGCGTGCTCGTCGCCTCCGGCGTCTCGTACCGCCAGCTCGACGCGCCGGGCTTCTCCGACCTGACCGGCGCCGGGGTCTACTACGGCGCCGCGATGACCGAGGCTCGCTCGTGCGCCGAGCAGCACGTCGTGATCATCGGCGGCGCGAACTCGGCCGGCCAGGCGGCGGTGTACTTCGCCGACTACGCCGCGCGGGTGACGATGCTCGTGCGCGGCGACTCGCTCGAGAAGTCGATGTCGCACTACCTGATCGAGCAGATCGCGGCGCTGCCGAACGTCGACGTCAGAGCCGGCAGCGACGCGGTCGCGGCCGAGGGCGAGGACGACCACCTGCGGCGGCTGCGCGTGCGCGGCGCCGGCGGTGCCGAGGAGATGCTCGACGCGGACGCGTGCTTCGTGTTCATCGGCGCCTCGCCGCGGACCGACTGGCTCGACGGCGTCGTCGCGCGCGACGACCGCGGGTTCATCCTGGCCGGGCTCGACGCCCAGGGCGCCGGGTGGCCGCTGAAGCGCGACCCGTACCTGCTCGAGACCAGCGTGCCCGGCGTGTTCGTGGCGGGCGACGTGCGCGCGCGGTCGATCAAGCGCGTGGCGAGCGCGGTCGGCGAGGGCTCGATGGCGGTCTCGCTCGTCCACCAATACCTGGTCGACGGGTGACCGAGGCGGCGATCACGGCGGCCGACCTGCGGCCGGTCGATCTGTTCGACGACCTCGACGACGACGAACTCGCGCAGTGGGCGGCGGTCGCGCGGCCGTACGACGCCGAGCCGGGGGAGGTGATCGTCGAGCAGGGCCAGAAGCCCCTCGGGGTGCTGCTCCTGCTCGACGGGACCCTGCAGACGCTGCTCGTCGAAGGCGACCGCATCGAGCCGGTCGGGCGCCAGCACGCGCCGACCTGGTCGGGCGCGATCGCCGTGCTGACCGATGGCCCGATCGGCGTGCGGATGCAGGCCGAGACCGCCTGCCGCGCGGCGCTGATCGAGCCGGACGACTTCCTCCGCCTGGCGTTCTCGCAGCCCGCCGTGCACCGGCGCGTGATGCAGCAGGTCGCGCCGGTGATGGCCCGCGTCACCGGGATCGAGCAGAACCGCGAGCGCCTGGCCTCGCTCGGGACGATGGCGGCCGGGCTGGCGCACGAGCTCAACAACCCCGCGGCGGCCGCCCAGCGGGCCGCCGCGCAGATGGTCGAGGCGCTCGAGGTGGTGTCGTCGGCGCTCGGGGAGTTCGTCGAATCCGGAGTCGAGCGCACCGAGGCCGAGAAGCTGCTCGCCCTGCAGCGCGAGGCGCTCGCGGGAGCGGCGTCGCGCACGGCGCTCGACACGCTCGACGCGGCCGACGCCGAGGACGAGCTGCTGGCGCGCCTCGAGGATCTCGACGTGCCCGAGCCATGGCGACTCGCCGAGCCGCTGGCTGCCGCCGGCGTCGACCAGGCGTGGCTCGACCGCGTCGCCGCGGCAGCCGGGCCGGCGACCGCCGCCGCGCTCGGCTGGGTCGCCGCCTCGCTGACCGCGCGCGGCCTGGCGGAGGAGCTGCAGGAGTCGACGCGGCGGATGTCGGCGCTGGTCGGCGCCGTCAAGACCTACGCCTATATGGACCGCGGCGGAGCGGTCGAGGTCGACGTCCACGAGGGCCTGGAGACGACGCTCGCCGTCCTCGGCCACAAGCTCAAGCACACCGAGATCGAGGTCGCGCGCGACTACGACCGCACGCTCCCGAAGCTGACCGTGCGCGGCTCCGAGCTCAACCAGGTGTGGACGAACCTGCTCGACAACGCGATCGACGCACTCGGCGGCAGCGGCACGATCACGATCTCCACCCGCCGCGCCGGCACGTATGTCGAGGTCGACGTCAGCGACGACGGCCCGGGCATCGCAGCGGGTGACGTCGACCGCGTCTTCGACTCGTTCTTCACCACGAAGGACGTCGGGCGCGGTACCGGGCTGGGGCTCGCAACCGCCCTGCGGATCGTGACCGACAGGCACGACGGCACGCTGACCGTGGAATCCGAACCGGGCCGCACGACGTTCCGCGTCCGGCTCCCGATCACGCAGCGTTGACGCTCGCCGCCGGGCTCTGATATATCTGATCATGGACGTCATGGAGACCGCGGATCGCACGGCGCAGGTGCTCGCGCTCGTACTCGAGCGCTCGCCGCGGACGGCGGCGGAGCTGGGCGATGACGCGGAAGCGGTGGACGCGCTGGTCCGCCACGGGCTGCTCGAGTGGGACGCCGGCCGCTCGGCGGTGCGCCCGGGGCCGGTACTGCGGCGGTACGCGCGCTCCGGCGACGATCAGCGCGACCTGGCGGCGCTCGCCGCCCCGGCGATGCAGCGGCTCGCCGACGAGAGCGGCGAGACGGTGAACCTGATGGTGCGGTCGGCGCACGGCGCCGAGGCGATCGCCCAGGTCGACGGCCCACACGTGCTCGGCGTGAGCAACTGGGTCGGACGCGAGGTGCCCGACCACTGCAGCGCGGCCGGCAAGGTGTTCCTCGCGTTCGGCACATCCGAGCTGCCGGCCGGCCCGCTCGAGCGGCGCGCCGCGCGCACGATCGTCGAGAACGCCGCGCTGGAGCGCGAGCTCGAGGCGGTGCGCGCGCACGGCTACGCGACGATCGTCGACGAGCTGGAGGTCGGGCTGGCGGCGGTCGCCGCCCCGGTCCGCGACGCGGCCGGCGCGGTCGTCGCCGCGCTGTCCGTCGCCGGGCCGACCGCCCGGCTCGCCGACCACCGGCTCGGCCTGCTCGGCCGCGTGGCGATCGAGCAGGCGCACACGGTCTCGACGCAGCTGGGGTTCGAGGGCGCACTCGAGGACCTGCTCGACGGCTTCCGCGCCGGGCGCGCCTAGGGCTCTTGGCCCAAGCTGGCGCGGCAGCGGACCGCGGCCGCACTACCTTGGGTTCTCTCGGGTTGTCGTTGGAGGCTTCCGCCCGCTGTCCTGTTGGAAATGGCGGAGGCTGTCTTGTCGCATCGTTTGCTGTCGGTTGCGCTGCTCGTGGTCACGATGCTGGTGCTGTCCGCATCTCCCGCGCTCGCGGCCGAGTGCCGCCAGACCCTCGACGACTTCAACCGCCCCAACGACACCAACTTAGGCGTGAACTGGACCGAGCGCGTCGGGGACTTCGCGATCGTGAACCAGCGCGCCGACCATTCGGCCGGTGGCTTCGGACTGATGACCTTCAACGGCGGACCATCCGCTCCTACGGCGGTCTGTGCGGACATCGTCAACCCGTTCTATGCGGGCCTCGTGCTGCGGTACACGGCCGTCAACGACAATTACTTCATCAAGTTCCAGGACGGCAGCGGCGACGGTGAGCTCGACAGGGCGTTCTTCTACCTCGGCAACCAGACCGGAAGCGGCGCGACCCCTGGTGTGCATTTCATCACTCCGTTCTCCGCCGCTCGGGTCTATGCCACGGTCAGCGGTACCACCGTCACCGTCCAGATCGACCGCAGCTTCGACGGCACCACGGACGAGACGATCAGCTCGACGTACAACGTCGGCAGCGGGAATGGCACGGGATACGGGGTCGTCGGGTTCTCCGGCGGGATGGTCGACAATTTCGGCGTCTCGAACGGGGCACCGGCGATCACCACCAACGGCAGCGCGCTATCCGTCACCGAGGGCGATCCGGCGACCGCGGTCGATCCGAGTCTCACGGCTGCCGATGCCGAGGAGGCCAACCTCGTCTCGGGCCAGGTGAGCATCGCTTCGGGCTTCGAGTCCGGTGACGTCCTCGGGTTCGTGGATCAGAACGGGATCAGCGGCTCGTACGACAACGCGACGGGCGTGCTCGCGCTCACCGGCACCGCGACGGTCGCCGACTACGAGGCTGCACTGCGCTCGGTCTCCTACCGGCACGCCGGCGTGGCTCCGTCGTCGAAGACGGTCGCGTTCGAACTCGACGACGGCTTCGGGCTCTCCGATCCCGTGACCCGCACGATCACGGTGGCCGCCGGCAATGCCGCTCCCACGCTCTCCGGCACGGGCGGGACGCTCAGCTACACCGAGAACGAGCCGGCAGCGGTTGTGGACGCGGGCGTGACGACCGCCGACGCCGACGACGCGAATCTCGCGTCCGCGCGCGTGCGGATCGCCTCCGGATTCGAATCCGGTGACGTCCTCGGGTTCGCCGATCAGAACGGGATCAGCGGATCGTATGACGGTGCGACCGGCGTGCTGTCCCTGGGCGGCAGCGCGACCGTCGCTGCGTACCAAGCGGCGCTGCGATCGATCACGTACCGTCACGCCGGCGACACGATCTCGACCACCGGCAGGTCGGTCGAGTTCACGGTCAACGACGGCCAACTCGATTCGAACAGCCTCGCGCGCGCCGTCAGCATCACGGCCGTCGGCGACGCCGCCGACACCACCGGCCCCGCAATCGTGGTCCCGTCCGCGAACCGGACGCGCACGCTGAGCTCCGTGGGCCGGGTCCGGTTCCCGTTCGGCACGTCGCGCGAGGCCGTGACCGGCACGATCTCGCTGAAACGCGGCGCCCGGGCGCTCGGCGCGGCGCGCTTCAAAGCCGCGCTCGGTCGCGCCGCGAAGCCCCGGATCCGGCTGACGAAGGCAGCGAAGCGGATCCTCGCGCGGCACCGCAAGCTCAAGGTGCGGGCCACGATCACGATGCGCGACGCTGCGGGCAACGCGACCGTGCGGATCTACACGTTCCGGCTCAAGGCGAAGCGGCGCTAGCCAACGCCGGGGCGAACAGCGCCTCGAGCTGGCGCTCGAGCGCCTCGTCGCCGACCTCGCGCACCTCGAGCGGGAGGCCGAGGCTCGCCGCCGCCCGCTCGGCCGCCGCACGCGTCGCCGGGGTCGCATGCTGTGCGAGCCACACGACGCGCCGGTAGTGGCCGAAGTACGCGTCGCGAAGCTCGGGGTGGCGGTCGAGGCCGAGCTCCCGCAGCACCGTGTGCTCGAACGTGCGGGCGAGGAAGTCCGTCAGCAGGTAGGTGCCCGGCTCCTGGTCGAGCGCCGCCTGCGCCTCCGAGCCGCCGAGCACGTCGTAGCAGTGCGCACCCGCGAGGCGCCGCACGCCGAAGCGGTCGAGCACCACGTCCAGCGCGCCGTAGGTCCCGCAGTCCGCGTACGCCACCGCGAGCTCGTCGTAGCGGCCGCGCAGGCGCCGCAGCTCCCACTCGACCTCCCCCGGGATCCGCTCCGGGCGGTTGTGCAGCAGCGCCGGCAGCGGGTGCACGTCGACCGCCCAGCCGCGCCGCCGGGCCAGCGCCTGCACGTGCACGGCGAGCGCTCCGCAGGCGATGACACCGACCCGGGTCATCCGGGGAACGCCAGCTGGTCGACGAACAGGTCGTTGAAGTCCTCGCGGCCGGACAGCTCGACGTACTCGACCTCGCGCACGATCGAGCGGGCCTCGGCGCGCTCGCGAACGCTCAGCGCGGCCATCTTCGCCCCCTCGCTGGCGACGTTGCCGGCCGACACGATCCGCGGCAGCGCCAGCCGCGGCACGAGGCCGATCCGGACCGCGCTCGCGGGCGACAGGTACGCCCCGAAGCTGCCCGCCAGCAGCACCTGCGAGATGTCCTCGGCCGTGACCCCGAGCTCGGTCAGCAGGATCTGCCAGCCGGTCGCGATCGAGGCCTTGGCGAACTGCAGCTCGCGCACGTCGCGCTGGGACAGGTAGATCGAGTTCGCCGCGTCCTCGCCACGCCAGTGCATGACGAAGACTCGCTCCTCGCCGATCTTGGTCAGCCGCTCGGCCAGCGCCGGCGCCAGCTCGGCCGCCAGCTCGTCGGGCACGTAGCGGCCGGACTTGTCGAGCAGTCCGGCGCCGACGAGCGCCGACACGCAGTCGACCAGGCCCGAGCCGCACAGCCCGACCGGCTCGATGTCGCCGATCACCTCGAGCTCGAGCTCGCCGTCGGTCACGCGCACGCCTTCGATCGCGCCGTCGGCGGCGCGCATGCCGCAGCGGATCTGGGCGGCCTCGAACGCCGGCCCGGCCGGCGCGGCGGTGGCCAGGACGCGCTCCTGGTTGCCGAGCGCGATCTCGCTGTTCGTGCCCACGTCGATGAACAACCGCAGGCGCTTGTCACGCGTGAGGCCGGAGGCGAGCATGCCGGCGACGATGTCGCCGCCGACGTAGGCGCCGAGCGACGGGAACACGACCGCGGGCGCACGCGGGTGCGCCTTCACGCCGAAGTCGGCGGCGAGCGCGGGCGGGAGATCGTGGGAGGCGACGATGAACGGCGCCATCGACAGCGGCTCGGGATCGATCCCGAGCGCGATCTGGATCATCGTCACGTTGCCGACGACGACGATCTCGTACACCTCCTCGGGAGCGACACCGGCCTCCGAGCAGACCTCCGCGGCCAGCTGCGAGAGCGTCTCGTGCGCGCGTGTCTCGAGCGCGCCGAGCGCCGCGTCGTCGAGCATCGTGGCCGAGACACGGGAGATCACGTCGGCGCCGTACGGCTGCTGCCGGTTGAGCATCGACTGCACCGCCGCGGGCGTGCCCGTCTCGAGGTCGAGCAGCGTCGCGACCACGGTCGTGGTCCCGAGGTCGAACGCGATCGCGAACCTGCGCGACGTGGTGTCGCCCGGCTCGATCGCGATCAGCAGGTCGTCGCAGACCACCGCAGTGACGTCGAAGAAGGCCTCCCGCAGCACCTTGCCGAGCGTGCGCACGACCGTCAGCTCGACCCGCGGCTCGAGGTCGTCGAGCGCGTCGAGCACGCGTGCGACGTCCGACCGCTGATCCTCGAGCGACGGCTCCTCCAGGACCAGGTGGCGCTTCTGCACCGCCGGGCGCAGGATCACGTGGCGGCCGACGCCGACGAGCGCCGCCTTCGGGCGCGTCTGCAGCGGCGGCACGTGCACGAGCAGGTCTGCCCGCGCCTCCGCGCGGCAGGCCAGCCGCCAGCCATCGCGCAGCTCGTCCGGGCTGAACGCGCGCGGGTCGACGTTGCTGATCGGCACGTCGCCCTCGTCGATCCGCACCTTGCACTTCTTGCACGTGCCGTGGCCGCCGCACGTGGAGTCGATCGCGATGCCGTTCCAGCTCGCCGCGTCGAAGATCGGCGTGCCGGTCGGCACGCGCACGTCGGCGCCGTCGGGCTCGAACCGCAGCCGGACGCGCAAGGGGCCCGTCACCGCAGGGGTCAGACCCCCTGCCTCCGCCCCAGCCCCTCCGGAAGGGGTCAGACCCCCTGCCGCAGCGGCTTGGTCGAGCGCAGTCGGCAAGGGGTCTGACCCCATCAACCCGCCGCGGCCGCCTCCGCTGCCTGCCGAGCCCGGTGCGCGGCGATCCAGCTCGTGCCCCACGGGTCGTGCCCGAGCAGCAGGTCGGCGGCGCGCACGCTCTCCACGCACACGGGGGCGGTATTCATGATCGCGCTCGTGAGGCCGGCCGCCATCGCCATCGGCAGGAACGCCGCGTTGAGCACGTGCCGCTGCGGCAGCCCGAACGAGACGTTCGACGCCCCCAGGGACATGTTCACGCCGAGCTTGTCGCGGATCAGCGAGATCGTCTCGAGCGTCGTCGTCACCGCCTCGGTGTCCGCCCCCACGGTCATCGCGAGCGGGTCGATCACGACGTCCTCGGGCGGGATGCCGTGGTCGCCGCACGCGGAGACGATCTTGGTCGCGATCTCGAGCCGCTGCTGCGGCGTCTCCGGGATCCCCGTCTCGTCGTTGGCGAGGCCGATCACCGCGGCGCCGTAGCGGGCGACGAGCGGCAGGATCTCCTCCAGCCGGTCGTCCTCGCCGGTCACTGAATTGACGAGCGCCTTGCCCTCGTAGACGGCGAGCCCGGCCTCGAGCGCCTCGATCACCGAGGAGTCGATGCAGAGCGGGATGTCGGACTCGGCCTGGATCGTGGTGAGCATCTTGGCCAGCAGCTCGGCCTCGTCGACGAGCGGGATGCCGGCGTTGACGTCGAGCACGTCGGCGCCCGCCTCGACCTGCGCGTGCGTGTCGAGCGCGACCGTGCTCAGGTCGCCGCCGCGCAGCTCCTCGGCGAGCTTCTTGCGGCCGGTCGGGTTGATCCGCTCGCCGATGATGCAGAACGGGTGACCGGCGCCGATCGTGACGGTCTTCGAGGCCGAGCGGAGGACGGTGTCCATCAGGCCGGCACCGCCGAGCGGCGCTGCTCGATCAGCTGCTTGGCCTTCTTGACGGCCGACGAGGCGTCCGCCGAATAGCCGTCGGCGCCGACCGCGTCGGCGTACTCCTGCGTCACCGGCGCGCCGCCGACCATCACGATCACCTTCTCCCGGATCCCGGCCTTCGTCAGCGCGTTGATGTTGGCCTTGAACATCGGCATCGTCGTGGTCAGGAAGGCGGAGAAGCCGACCACGTCGGGCGTGTGCTCGTTGATCTGCTCGACGAAGCGCTCGGGCGGCACGTTCACGCCGAGGTCGATCACCTCGAAGCCGGCGCCCTCGAGCATGATGTTGCAGAGGTTCTTGCCGATGTCGTGGACGTCGCCCTTGACCGTGCCCATCAGGAACTTGCCGATCGGCTTCGTGCCCGTCTCGGCGAGCAGCGGGCGCAGGATGTCGAGCGCGCCCTGCATCGCGCGCGCGGCGATCAGCATCTCCGGCACGAAGTAGTCGCCGCGCTCGAACCGCGCGCCCACCTCCTCGAGCGAGGGGATCAATGCCTCGTACAGCATCCGCTCGGGCTCGAGGTCGTCCGCGAGGCCGGCGTTGACGCCGTCCTTGACGGCCGGGGCGTTGCCGACGAGGGTCTCGTCGTACAGCATCTGGAGAAGCTCGTCATGCGTCATGCGGCTTTCGCTCCCTTGTCGTGGTCGCCCAGCCGCGCGCCGAGCGCCTGGGCCTCGTGGATCAGCTGCGGGCAGAGCTCGGCGACGCGCTCGGGGTTCAGGCGCAGCGTCGGGCCGGAGATCGCGAGTGCGGCGAGCACCTCGTGGCCGGCGCCGAAGACGGGCGCCGCGAGCGAGGAGAGCCCGACCTCGAGCTCGTCCATCGCGATGGCGCAGCCGTCGCGGCGGACCGTCGCGATCTCGGCGGCGAGCGCGTCGCGGTCGACGATCGTCAGCGGAGTCAGCGCCTCGAGCGGCGCGGCCGGCAGGTCGGCGGCGCCGAAGGCGATCAGGACCTTGCCGACGGCGGTGCAGTGGTAGGGCACGCGGCGGCCGATCCACTGGCCGGTGCCGAGGTAGTGGCGGCTCTCGATCTGGGCAACGTGGTCGACGCCGTGCGGCGTCGGCACCGCGAGGTTGATCGTCTCGTCGCTGGCCGCCGACAGGATGTGCAGGTGCGGCTGCGCGAGCTCGGCCAGGTGACGGTCGACGAGCCCGCGGTGCGCGAAGCGCAGGAGGACCGGCCCGGGTCCGAAGCTGCCGCGGCGCCCGCGCTGCTGCACCAGGCCCTGGCGCTCGAGCGCGCTGAGCAGACGCGACGCGGTGCTCTTGGGCAGCGACGCGTCGTCGGCCAGCTCGACGAGGCCGCGCGGGCGCTCGGCCTCGAGCACCAGCGTCAGCAGCTGCGCCGCGCGATCGATCGCCAGCGTGCCCGACGACCCGGTTCGCGGAGGTTGGAACTGTTGTTCCACGATGAATATATTAGGCTCGCCCAGGACACCGCGTCAAGCGCCGCCCCCATTGGGCGCGGCTCGAGGAGGCTTCATGTTCGTCAACTCCATGCCGCGCTACGAGATTCTCTCCGGCGAGGCGATGGATGTGCTGGACCGCGGCTGGCGCCGGCTCGTGTCCGAGCTCGGCGTCGAGTTCCTGCTCCCGGAGGCGGTCGAGCTGTTCCGCAAGGCGGGCCAGACGGTCGAGGGCGAGCACCTCGTCAAGTTCGACCCGGAGTTCATCCTCGAGCAGGTTGCGCTGGCGCCGCGCGAGTTCGACCTGCAGGCGCGCAACCCCGAGCGCAGTCGGCGCACATCGGTGGCGACAACATGGTGTTCTCGGCCGTCTACGGGCCGCCGTTCGTGCGCGAGGGCGCCGTCCGGCGCGACGCGACGATGGCCGACTTCGAGAACTTCGTGAAGCTCTCGCAGTCGTTCGCCGAGCTCGACTCGCCCGGCGGCACGATCGTCGAGCCGAACGACACGCCGCTCGACTCGCGCCACCTCGACATGGTCTACGCGCTGCAGACCCTGTCGGACAAGCCGTACATGGGCTCGGTGATCTCCGGCCCGAACGCGGTCGACACGATCAAGATGGGCGAGATCGTGTTCGGCGGCCCGGAGGCGCTGCAGCGCGCCCCGGTGTCGATCTCGCTGATCAACTGCAACTCGCCGCTGCGCTGGGACGACCGGATGCTGAGTGCGATGGTCGAGTACAACCGCGCCAACCAGGCCGTCGTGATGACGCCGTTCCTGCTGATGGGCGCGATGTCGCCGGTGTCGATCCCGGCCACGCTCGTGCAGCAGATCGCCGAGGCGCTGACGGGCATCGCGCTCTGCCAGCTCGTGCAGCCGGGCTGCCCGTGCGTGTTCGGCTCGTTCCTCTCGAACACCGACATGCAGTCCGGCTCGCCCAGCTTCGGCACGCCGGAGTCGGCGATCGGTCTGCTGTGCACCGGCCAGATCGCGCGCCGCTTCGGGCTGCCGTTCCGCAGCGGCGGCGGGCTGACCGCGAGCCAGACGCCGGACGCGCAGAGCGCCTACGAGGCGCTGATGACGCTCCTCCCCACGTTCCTGGCCGGCACCAACTTCGTCATGCACTCGGCCGGCTGGCTGGAGGGCGGGCTCGTGTCCGGCTACGAGAAGTTCATCATCGACATCGAGCTGCTGCGGATGCTCCGGCACGAGTTCACGCCGCTCGAGATCGACGAGGCGAGCCTGGCGTTCGGCGCGCACGAGGAGGTCGGCTCGGGCGGTCACTTCCTCGGCGCCGCGCACACGCTCGAGCGCTTCCGCGAGTGCTTCTACCGGCCGCTGCTGTCCTCGACCGAGAACTTCGACCGCTGGTCGCGCAACGGCGGCCTCGACGCCGCCGCGCGGGCGGAGAAGATCTGGCGCGACACGCTCGACGCCTACGAGGAGCCGCCGCTGGATGACGGGGTGCGCACCGAGCTGCAGGAGTACGTGACCCGACGGCGGGCGGAGCTGGGGGATTGAGCGGGTGGCCGCGGGCGACGGCCTGATCGCCGAGCGCGCATACGCCGAGATGCGCGAGCGCATCGTCACGCTGCGCCTGCCGCCCGGAACGCTGCTGCGCGAGGACGAGCTGATGCGCGAGCTGGGGATCGGCCGCACGCCGCTGCGCGAGGCGGTCAAGCGGCTCGCGCTCGAGAACCTGGTGGCCGTCCAGCCGCGCAGCGGCACATTCGTCACGAGCGTCGACGCGGCCGACATCGTGCACATCTCCGAGGTCCGGGCGGAGCTCGAGGCGCACGCCGCCGAGCTCGCGGCCCGGCGCATGGACGACAGCCAGCGCGAGCGCGCCGAGGCGATGCTCGAGCAGGTGCGGACGCTCGAGCGGGCCGCCGACGCCGACGCGCTGATGCACCTGGACGAGGCGATCCACCGGCTCGTGTGGGAGGCCTCGCGCAACCCGTACCTGGTCGAGACGCTGGAGCGCTACTTCGTGCTCTCGCTGCGCGTCTGGTACGTCGTGCTCGACCGCGTGCCCGGGCTCGGGGCGGCTGTGTTCGACCAGGCCCAGATGCTCGAGGCGATCCTCGACCGCGACGCTGGCCGCGCGCACTCGCTGATGCGCGAGCACGTGCTCGCGTTCGAGCGCGAGATCATGGCCGCGTTCGGCGAGTAGGTCTACAGGAAGACGACCGTCCGGTTGCCGTGCAGGAGGACGCGGTCCTCGAGGTGCCATCGCACGGCGCGCAGGAGCACGATCCGCTCGAGGTCGGCGCCGGTCCGCACCAGCGAGTCGACGCCCTCCCGGTGGGTCACGCGCGCGACGTCCTGCTCGATGATCGGGCCTGCGTCGAGCTCCTCCGTCACGTAGTGGGCGGTCGCGCCGATGATCTTCACCCCGCGCTCGTGCGCCCGCGCGTAGGGGTCGGCGCCGGCGAAGGCGGGCAGGAACGAGTGGTGGATGTTGATGATCGGCGTCCGCACGACCTCCAGGAAAGCCGGCGCTGAGGATCTGCATGTAGCGCGCCAGCACGATCACGTCGCACGTGCCGCCGAGCAGGTCGAGCATCGCTCGCTCGGCCTCCGCCTTCGCCCCGCGCTCGACCGGCACGTGCTCGAAATGCACGCCGAAGCGCTCGGCCTCGGACGCCAGGTCGGGGTGGTTGGAGATGATCAGCGGGATGTCCGCGTAAAGCTCGCCGCGGCGCCAGCGCCACAGCAGCTCCGCCAGGC
Organism: uncultured Solirubrobacteraceae bacterium; assembly: GCA_963806395.1. GTDB lineage: Bacteria > Actinomycetota > Thermoleophilia > Solirubrobacterales > Solirubrobacteraceae > DASSUW01. The sequence continues at coordinate 368,482 of CAWDYI010000009.1, forward strand.
AGTGGTCGTAGCGCGAGACGAGGATCGCGACGCGCTTGCGCCGCGATGCGTAGTGCATCCGCCAGTCCATCCCGAACGGCTCGGCCACGCCGGCTGCGAACGCCACCTCGAAGCCGTCCGGGTCGTCCTCGAGCCCGTCGAGCTTGAACTCGGTGCGCATGAAGAACGCGCCGCCCTCCGGGTCGGTCGTGTGCTGGTCGGACTGCAGGATGTTCGCGCCGCGGTCGCGCAGGAACTCGGAGATCGCGGCGACGATGCCCGGGCGGTCGGTGCAGAAGACCAGCAGCCGGCCGACGCCGTCGTTCACGCGGCCAGTCGCTCGATCGCCTTCTGCCGCCATCGCTCGGTGCGCTCCAGCTCGTTGAACGTGTAGAAGTGAAAGCCCGCGACGTTCGCCTCGGGGTCGGTCAGGCTCGGGCCGAGCCGGCGGATCAGCGGCTCGGGCGTGAAGGTCCGGGTGAGCATGCGCCGCAGCCACGAGCGGTGCGCGCGCAGGAAGCGCGCGGACTCGCCGAGCCCGATCCGCATCGAGATCCGCACGAGCTTCGCGTTGTCGACGATGCCCGGCAGCCCGACCCAGATCGGCAGTGTCGTCCCGCGTGCGCGCACGCGCGCGATCCAGATCCTGATCGTCTCGGGGTCGAAGCAGATCTGGCTGACGATGTACGTCGCGTGCGGCTCCTTGTCGAACATCGCCTGGATCGTCGTCTCGTCGCTGATCAGGTGGTGGCTCTCGGGATAGCCGGTGATCCCGAGCTCCGTGAAGGCGCCGCGCAGGTCGTCCATCGCGACCAGCAGCGACGCCGCGCTCGGGAACTGGCCGGGGTCCTTCGCGTCGCCCGCGGGCACGAACGCCTCGTGGACGCCGGCCGCGGTCAGCCGGTGCACGAGCTCCTCCAGGTGGGCGGCGTCGCGCACCAGCCGCGCCGACAGGTGCGGGACCACCTCGTAGCCCTGCGCCGCCAGGTTCTCGGCCACCGCCAGCGTCGCGTCCAGCCCGCGCGACGGCGAGGCCGTCACGGTCACCTTCACGGTCCGCGGCACGTGCGCCAGCACCAGCTCCTCGATCCCGTCCAGCGGCAGGACCTCGTAGCGCGGGTGCTCGAGGTGGTCCAGCAGCGCGGTCACACGGTCAGGGTCACGGTCTGCAGCTCGGTGAAGGCGTCCATCACGTGGGTGCCGCCGACCCGCCCGATACCGCTGTCGGTGCCGGCGCGGCCGCCGAACGGCAGGTGCGCCTCCCAGTAGTTGGACGACTCGTTGATGTTCACCCATCCCGTGCGGACCGAGTCGGCGAACCGCAGGCCGTTCCCCAGGTCGCGTGTGAAGATCGCCGACAGCAGCCCGTACGGTGACGCGTTGGTCTGTTGGATCGCCTCGTCGAGCGATCCGATCGAGACCACCGGCGCGATCGGCCCGAACGTCTCCTCGGTCGACGCGCGCGCGTCGGGCGGCACGTCGCTGAGCACGGTCGCCGGCCAGTACAGGTCGGTCGGGAACCCTTCCGCGCGCGAGCCGCCGGTCACGACCGCGGCGCCGCGGTCGACCGCGTCGGCGACGTGCTCGTCCATCTTCGCCGCCACGCCGCCGTTGTTGACCGGACCCATCGTCGTCGCGTCGTCGAACGGGTCGCCGAGCAGCACCGTCTCGGTCACCCTGCGCGCCAGGCGGGCGACGAAGTCGTCGCGCACCGCCTCGTGCACGAGGATCCGTTCTCCCGCCGTACAGCTCTGGCCCGCGCACAGGAAGCAGGCCGTCGTGACCGCCTCGACCGCCTTGTCGAGGTCGGCGTCGTCCATCACCACGACCGGGCCGTTGCCGCCCATCTCGATGACCACGGCCTTGCCGGCCGCGGCCGACGCGACCGACCGTCCCGTGGCCGTCGACCCGATGAACGCGACCGCGCGCGTGCCCGGGTTGCGGGCGATCTCGTCGCCGACCAGCGGGCCGGGCCCGGTGACGAGGTTCACGACGCCGGGCGGCAGGTCGGCGTCGGCGATGCACTCGGCGAGCGCCACCGCCGACACCGCGGTGGTCGGTGCCGGCGTCCACACGACCGTGTTGCCGGCCGCGAGCGCCGGCGCCAGCAGCTCCGCCGGCATCGTGTACGGCCAGTTCCAGGGCGTGATGATCCCGACCGCGCCGCGCGCGCGCCGTACGAGCATCACGCGCTTGCCGGGCGAGAACGAGTTCGGCAGCTCGCCGCCTAGGCGCTTGGCGTCCTCGGCCGCCATCCGCCAGTACTCGACCAGCTCGTCGACCTCGTCGTAGGCCTCCGCGCGCAGCGGCTTGCCCTGGTCGAGCGTGAGCGTGCGGGCCAGCTCGTCGCGGCGGCGCACGATCGCGTCGCCGACCTCGTGCATCTTCGCCGCCCGCTCGAACGCGGTCAGCCGCGACCAGCCCTCGAACGCGCGGTTGGCGGCCTCGATCGCACGCACGGCGTCGCCGCGGTCGCCCTGCGGGACCGTGCCGAGCGACTCGCCGGTCGCCGGGCTCGTCGCCTCGAACGTCTCTCCCGACGCGGCCGCGCGCCACTCGCCGTCCACGAACATGCTGTGCGCCTTCGTCTGGGTCGAGCTCACGACGCGTGCACCGCCTGCGGCGCCGCGGCGCGGTCGTCGCTCTTGATCAGCTGCGCGCACTTCTCGCCGATCATCATCGTCGTGATGCACGGGTTGATCGCGACCAGGAACGGCATGATCGAGCCGTCGGCGACGCGCAGGCCGCGCACGCCCTTGACCCGCAGCTGCGGATCGAGCACCGCCTCGGGGTCGTCGGGCGCACCCATCCGCGCCGTGCACGACGGGTGGTAGACGGTGTTGTGGGTCTTGTGCACGTAGTCGACGAGCTCGTCGTCGGTCGTCGCGTCCGGGCCGGGCGCGAGCTCGCGCTCGATCCACGGAGCGAGCGCAGACTGTGAGGCGATCTTGCGCGCCAGCCGGACGCCGTGGACCATCACGCGCTCGTCGTGGCCGTCGGGGTCGGTGAAGTAGCGCGGGTCGACGCGGGCACGGTCGCGGAAGTCGGGCGAGCGCAGCCGCACTGTGCCGCGCGAGCGCCCGCGGCACACGTTCGGCGTCAGGCAGAACGCGCTCTCGGCGGTCGGGTAGCCCCAGCGCAGGGTGTTCATGTCGAACGGGACCGACCCGTAGTGCATCATCAGGTCGGGCCGGTCGAGCCCGTCCTCGGTGGCGGTGAAGAGGCCGATCTCCCACCACTGGGTCGAACGCTTGACCATCTGCTGCGCGGCCTCCCACATCACGATCCCCTCGACGTGGTCGTCGAGGTTGGCGCCGACGCCCGGGCTGTCGACCACGACGTCGACCCCGAACTCGCGCAGGTGGCCGGCCGGGCCGATGCCGGAGAGCATCAGCAGCTTCGGCGTGTCGATCGAGCCGCAGGAGACGATCACCTCGCGGCGGGCGCTGACCGTCGTCGACGTGAAGAGGTCGGGGTTGAGGTACTCGACGCCGGTCGCGCGGCGCTCGGAGTCGAGCACGACGCGCTTGACCCAGCAGCCGGTGCGGATCTCGAGGTTGGGCCGCGAGTCCATGATCGGGTGCAGGTACGCGTGCGAGGAGGACATGCGCGTGTTGTCGGGCGACGAGTTGATCTGGAACCACCCGGCGCCCTCGATCACCGTGCGGCCCTCGTTGAAGCGCACCGTGGGCAGCCCGGCCTCGGCGGCGGCCTCGAGCACGGCCACGCCGCACGGGTCGTCCGGCGGCACGGTGCGGATGATCACCGGGCCCGAGCGGCCGTGGTGGTCACCCGGCCCGTCGTTGGTCTCGAGCCCTTTGAGCAGCGGGATGATCTCGTCGGCGCTCCAGCCCTCGCAGCCCATCGCCGCCCACTCGTCGAGATCCTCGCGCGGCGTCCAGAAGGCGATGCACGAGTTGTGCGACGAGCACCCGCCGAGCACGCGGGCGCGCGCGTGGCGCAGGAAGCTGTTGCCCTTCTCCTGCGGCTCGACGGGGTAATCCCAGTCGTAGCCGGAGTCGAGCAGGAACATCCAGTCCTCGAGCCGCAGGATCGCCTGGTCGCCGACGTCCGACGGCCCGGCCTCGAGCAGGCAGACCGTGACGTTGGGGTCCTCCGACAGGCGCGCGGCCACGACGGCTCCCGCCGTCCCCCCTCCGGCGACGACGTAGTCGAACTCCTGCATGGCGCTCTCCTCTCGGGTCAGTCGGCTCCGCCCGCCATGACCGGCGGCGCCGCCTCGGGCGCGTCGGCGGCATGGGAGGCGAGCGTCCCGGTCTTGTGGCGCTGCACGAACCAGTAGTAGGCGAAGCCGCCGACCAGCACGATGCCGACGAACAGCACACCGCCCCACTTCAGGTACCAGTGGAACGGCTCGACCGCGTTGTAGATCGACGCGCGCGGCCAGATCAGGTTGATCGCCATGAACAGGCCCCACGCGACCGCGAGGACGTTCACCGGCAGGCCCCAGCGGCCGAGCGAGAAGTAGCCCGCCTGCGCGTCCTGCGATCGCCACTGCCCGCGTATCCGCGCGAGCAGCATCGGCCCGGTCACGAGCAGGTAGGCGATGTAGATCATGATGATCCCGATCGAGGTGATCACCGTGAAGATCTGCGGCTGATTGATGTTGACCAGCAGGATCGCGATCGCGAGCACGCCGACGAGGACCGACGGGATGATCGGCGTGCGCGTCTTCGGGTGCACGCGGGCGAGATGCTCGCCCGCCGGCAGGTTGTTGTCGCGCGCCATCGCGAACATCATCCGGATCGTGGCCGTGTGGACCGCGAGGCAGCAGACCGTGATCGCGATCACGACGCACCACAGGAAGATGTCGCCGATCGTGCCGCCGAGGACGTCGAGGATGATGAACTGGAGGCCGCCGACGCCGATCTCCGGGTTGTTGATGTCCGTCACCGACATGATCGCGAACAGGAGGATCGCGCCGCCGATGAAGAACGAGGCGACGAGCGCCCGCAGGATCGCGCGCGGCGCGTTCTTGCGCGGGTTGTGCGATTCCTCGCCGAGCGAGCTCGCCGTGTCGAAGCCGTACATCACGTAGGCCGAGGCGAGCGAGGCGGCCAGGAAGGCGCCGAGGTAGCCGAGCTCCCAGTCGGCGCCGAGGCCCTGGGTCTCGAAGACGACGCCCGGACCGCGCGTGACGTTCACGAGCAGGGCGAGAACGAGCAGCACGGCCGCGATCAGCTCGATCGCCACGCCGGTGCTGTTGATCCGCGACATCAGCTTGACGCCGATCGCGTTGATGATGGTCGTGAAGACGATCAGGACGGAGCCGAGGATCACGGCGTTGGCCGCGAAGTCGTGCGTGCCGGTGCCGTCGCCGTAGAACTGGAAGAACGGGTCGATCACCGGCAGGGTGATCTGGTACGCCAGCGCGACGGCGGCGACGGTGACGATCGACGCCGTGAGCATCATCCAGCCGGCGAGCCACGCGACGTGCGGGGTGCTGAGCCGCTTGGACCAGTTGTAGATCGAGCCGGCGATCGGGTAGCGCGAGGCGAGCTCGCAGAAGCACAGCGCGACCATCAGCTGGCCGAAGAACACCAGCGGCCACGACCACCAGTACGCCGGGCCGCCGAACGCGAAGCCGAAGTAGAAGAGCTGGAACGTGCCGGTGAGGATCGAGATGTAGCTGATCCCCGCCGCAAACGTGGCGAAGCTCCCGAGCGACCGGTCGAGTTCCTGCTTATAGCCGAATTCCGCCAGCTCGGCGTCGTCGCCGGAGCGTCCTTCAACCGTCGCGCTCATTCCATCCCCTTCTCATCGCAGTTCCGGCCGCCCTCCAGTAAGCCGGATCCAAGTGTCGCGAGTATCCGCCACGGCCGCTGTCGCTGTCAAGGAATTGATATATCTGAGCTTCGCGTGCAGGACGTGGCCGAATTCCTCGCTCCGCACCCGCCTTTCGACGCGCTCGAACCTGCGGACGTGCAGAGCGTGGCGGCGGCGGCCGAGGTGGAGTTCCACGCGGCCGGGACCGAGATCTTCCACCAGGGCGCCGGCCCGGTCGAGCACCTGTGGGTGGTGCGCAGCGGAGCGGTCGAGATCGTCCACGACGGCCGCGTGCTGGACCTGCTCGGCGCCGGCGAGCTGTTCGGGCACGCGTCGATGCTGTCCTGCCTGCCGACCGGGTTCGCGGCGGTCGCGGCCGAGGACACGCTGTGTTACCGCATCCGCGCGGAGGTGGCGTTGCCGCTGCTGGCCCGCCCGGCCGGCATGCGGTACGTGGCGCGCTCGCTGCTGGAGGCGCCCGGCGGCACGCCCGCCGAGCCGGCGCCCAACCCGGCGCTGCGGCCGGTGGCCGAGCTGATGCGCGCGCCGCTCGTGATCTGCTCGGCCGAGACGCCGATCCGCGAGGCGGCGCGGCTGATGAGCGAGGCCGCGGCAACCTCGGTGGTGGTGGACATCGGCGATGGGACGCTCGGGATCATGACCGACCGCGACCTGCGCTCGCGCGTGGTTGCCGCCGGCGCCGACATCGACGCGCCGGTGTCGGCGGCGATGAGCGCGCCGGCCTACACGGTCACCGCCGATCGCCTCGGCGGCGAGGTGCTGCTGGACATGCTCGACCGCGGGATCCGCCACTTCCCGGTCGTCTCCGCGACCGGCGACGTGATCGGCGTGGTCGAGGACTCCGACCTCGTGGCCGTCGCCACACGCAGCTCGTTTCACCTGCGCGCGTCGATCGCCCGCGCCGCCACGGTCGCCGACCTCGTCGACGCTGCGTCGGGCGTGAGGCCGGCGGTGATCGCGCTGCACGACGCGCGTGTCGCCGCGACCGACATCGCGGCGATCCAGTCGGTCGTGGTCGACGCCATGACACGCCGCCTGCTGGAGCTCACGATCGCCGAGCTCGGCGTCCCGCCGGCGCCGTTCGCGTGGGTCGCGCTCGGCAGCCTCGCCCGTCGCGAGGCGGTCCCGTCGTCGGACGTGGACAGCGCGCTCGTGTGGTACTCCGAGGACGAGGACGACGACCCGGCGCTCCGGACGGCACTCCAGGCGATCGCCGAGCGCGTGATGGACGGCCTGGAGCAATGCGGGTTCCGGGCCGACCCGAAGGGGGCCGTGGCGTCACGCCCGCTGTTCGCCCGCTCGCACGCCGCCTGGCGGGCCGCCGCCCGCAGCTGGCTCGAGAACCCGACGCAGGAGAAGGCGCTGATCCTCGTCTCGCTGATCGCCGACGGCCGGCCGGTCTGGGGCGTCCACACCGGACCTCCGATCCCGGACGCGTTCCGCGACGCCCGGAGCAGCCCCGAACTGCTCAACCTGCTCGCGCGCTTCGCGCTCTCCCACCGTCCTCCCACTGGCTTCCTGCGCGGGCTGGTCGTCGAGCATTCGGGCGAGCACCGCGGGCGGCTGGACCTCAAGCACGGCGGGCTCGTCCCGATCGCCGACCTCGCCCGCTGGGCCGGCCTTGCCGCCGGCGTCACGCACGCGTCTACTCCGGCGCGGCTGAGTGCGGCGGCCGCGGCCGGCACGCTCGAGGCCGACGACGTAAGGCTGCTCGAGGAGGCGTTCGACCTGATCTTCGGCCTGCGGCTCGCCCACCAGGTCGAGCAGCTGAAGGCGGGCGAGGAGCCGGACGACTTCCTCGACCCGGCGGCGCTCAGCCCGCTCACACGCAACTCGCTCAAGGAGGCGTTCCGCGCCGTCGCCGGTGTGCAGCGGCGGATCACCGCCGACCTGCGTCTCGGCGTGCGATGAGCCGGTCGGCCGCAGCGGCCGCCTACCGCAGAGGCCGGCCACCCGCGGGCAGGACGCCGTGGCGGCGGGCGGCGTTCTGCGTCGTGGACCTCGAGACCACCGGGCTCGACCCGCGCCGCGACGCGATCGTGGCGTGGAGCGCGATCCCCGTCGTCGACGGCCGCGTCGTGCTGGCGGGCGCGCGCGAGGGCCTGGCGCGGCCGCCGGCGGGCGTGCCGCCGTCGTCAGTGCTGGTCCATGGGCTGCGGGAGGGAGACCTGGCCGCGGCGCCTCCGCTCGCCGAGGCCGCCGACGCGTTGCTGGAGGCGATGGCGGAGCGGGTGCTCGTGGCCCACGCCGCGTGGGTCGAGCAGGCGTTCCTGCGCCGCGCCGTCCGCGCCCGCGGCGCCCGGCTGCGCCGCCGTGTCGTCGACACCGCCGCGCTCGGGCGCCTGTGGCTGCACGAGCGCGACGGCGACGCGCCGCGCTCGCTCGCGCTCGGCTCACTCGCACGCGAGCTCTCCCTGCCGATCCACCGCCCGCACACCGCCGCGGGCGACGCGCTCACGACCGCCCAGGCGTTCATCGCGCTCGCCGCCCACCTCGACACGCTCGGAGGCGAGACGGTCCGCTCGCTCGCCGACGCCAAGCGGCGGCTCGAAGCGGGGCGGCTGTACGCGTGATCAGCGCGTGCCGGAGCGCAGCAGGTTGCCGCGGCCGGTCGGCCACGGCATGCGCTTCGTGCCCGACCGCGGCACGCGGTAGACGTCGATCCCGTGGTCGAACGTCGACAGCACGATCTCGAGCTTGCCGTCGCCGTCGAGATCGCCGATCGACGGAGCCGCGGGAACGCCGATGCCGTTCCCGTTGCTCCCCTGGTTGCGCAGGCGGATGTCATGGAGCTTCTCGCCGGACGCGGACAGGACGATCAGCCGGCCCGAGCGAGCGGCGAGCGCGTAGGTGCCGAAGACGAGCTCGGTGCGGCCGTCGCGGTTGAGGTCGGCCGCCACGACCTCCGACGCGAACGTCTTCGGCGCGCGGCGGGCGTAGTCGTGGCGCCACAAGCGCTTGCCGCCCGGCCCGACCGCATAGACGGCCCCGTCGGGAACGGAGGCGACGATCTCGGGACGGCGATTGCCGCGAAGGTTCACGATCGTGGGCGCGGGGATGCCGCTCGGCGGATACCAGTCGCCGTCCGGGCGGACGGCCGGCTTGCGGGTCAGCGGCAGCTTGCGGAAGCCCTTATGCCTGCGCGCCGATCTGTTGCCGGAGCCGTACGCGCCGTCGAGCACCATGAACGCGTAGGCCTGCGTCTCGTACGGCTCGTGCTTCTCGACGTTCGGCAGGCCGATCACCTCGTTGCGGCCGTCCCGGTCGAGGTCGGCGATCGACGGCGGCGAGGCGGTCCACTGCAGCCATGAGGTCTTGTTGATATCGGGCCAGTCGCCGACGTGCCGGTGGTAGTGGTCGTCCTCGACGCGCGGGCTGAGCCAGCGGATGAACTGCCCCCAGCCGAGCCGGCGCCCGGCGTGGGCGTTCTGCCGGTTCGTGTACCAGGGGGATGCGAGCACCGACGTCCCGTCGTGGTTGAACACGTTGATCTGGTGGTTGTCGAACGTGACGACGACCTCCTGCTGCGGGTCGTCGTCGAGGTTGCCGATCCCGACGTTCTCTCCGTACGCCCCGTAGCCCTGGTTGCCGGCGCCGTTGAAGCCGGCGTCCGAGGCGTTGTACCGCGGCCACCCCGGCGCATCCGCGCCGGAGGCGTCGAACACGAACACCTGCGAGCCGCTGTCCGAGGTGTTGGTCGTCGTCGCCACGACCTCGACGCGACCGTCGCGATCGAGGTCGGCCGCCGCCATGCCGCGCGTCTCGGGGCACTGCCCGCCGCTGCAGGTCGAGGCCGGCCAGCCCGGCTTGACGCGCAGGCGGCCGCCGCTGAGGTTGTACGCCGCCACGGTGCCCTCGTTCCCACCGACCACGATCTCCTTGACGCCGTCGCCGTCGAGGTCGGCGACCACGCCGGGCGCGTACACCCGCCCCTCCGTCGCCGTGCCCTTCCCGAGCAGCCGCCCCTTGGCGTCGAAGACGAACGTCGAGTAGAACGGCGCGACGATCTCGAGCCGGCGATCGCCGTTCAGGTCCACGAGTCCCGGCGACGCGAACCACCCGGTCTCGCCGGTGTCGATGTTGCGGACGAACTGCGGTTTGGCGACACGCTTGGCGGCCGCGGTCTCGACGAGCGTCAGCGTCGCCGCCAGCACCACGAGGACCGCCGCTGTGTGGCGCCGCCGCATCGGTGACAACGTAGCGTTCGGAGCCCTCGGCGAAGGTCAACTGCGCTGGGTGGGGAGGTGAGGAGATCGGCCGCGGCGAGGGCGCTTGGCGCTTTAGCCGCGGATATCGCGGTGAAGGCGCCATGCGTGTCGCGTTCGCCCCATTGGGCGCGTCTCCAGACCGCGTGTGGTGAGTTTCCCTCCTCTGGCGTGGGTTTCTCCCCACGCGCGCAGCGCGACGATCGGGGCGAAACCCACACGCCTGGCGCCTTCTCGTCGTTATGCGACGAAAAGGCGCCACGGACCCTCGCACCGGCCGATCTCCACCACTTCCCCACCCAGCGCAGTTGACGTTCGCTGGGCCCGCCATCCGCCGCCAGCCGAGGAGTCAGTCCTCGATCGCCTCCGCGAGCAGCGTCGCGACGTCGACCACGCGCATGTCCCTCCCCGTGCTCTTCACGCCGTCGTCGAGCATCACCGTGCAGAACGGGCAGGCGACGGCGAGCGTCTCGGCGCCGGTGTCGGCCGCCTCGCGCACGCGCTCCTCGTTGATCGCGCCGGCGCGCTCCTCCATCCACATGTGAGCGCCGCCGGCGCCGCAGCAGAAGGTCTTCTCCTCGCGGCGCTCCATCTCGATCGGCTTGCCGACGGCGGCGGCCAGCTCGCGCGGCTGGGCGCGCACGTCGTTGTGCCGGGCGAGGTAGCAGGAGTCGTGGTAGGTGATCGTCTGCTCGCCCGCGGCCGGGGACAGGCGGCCGTCGCGCACCAGCTCGGCGAGCAGCTCCGTGTGGTGGACGACCTCGTACCGCCCGCCGAAGTCGGGGTACTCGTGCGCAAGCGTGTTGAAGCAATGCGGGCAGTTGGCGACGATCTTCGTCACGCCCGCCTCGTCGAGCGTCGCGACGTTCTGCTCGGCGCAGGCCTGGAAGAGGAACTCGTTGCCCATGCGCCGGGCCGGGTCGCCGGTGCACGCCTCCCGCGGCCCGAGGATCGCGAAGTCGATGCCGGCCGCCGTCAGCAGCTTCGCCGTCGATTGCGCCGTCTCCCGCGCCCGCTCGTCGAACGACGCGGCGCAGCCGACCCAGTAGAGGACCTCCGGCGCCGGGTCGCCGGGCTCGAGCACGCGGACCCCGAGCCCCTCCGTCCACGCCGCGCGCTCGGACTGCGGCTTGCCCCACGGGTTCGACTGGCGCTCGACGTCGCGGAGCATCGGCTCCGCCTCGCTCGGGAAGCTCGACTCGACCATCACGAGGTGGCGCCGCAGGTCGACGATGTGGTCGATGTGCTCGATGTTGACCGGGCACGCCTCGACGCACGCGCCGCACGTCACGCAGTCCCACGCCATCTCCTCGAGCTGCGCCGTGGCGGCGACCGGAGGACCCTCGTAACCGTCGGCGAGCGCCTTCGGTCCCTCCGCGAGCAGGTGGTCGCGGACGCCCATGATCACGAGCTTGGGCGACAGCGTCTTGCCGGTCGCGAACGCCGGGCACGCGTCCTGGCAGCGCCCGCACTCGGTGCACGAGAACGCGTCCATCATCTGCTTCCACGTCAGGTCCTCGACGGTCCCGATGCCGAAGCGCATCTCCTCCTCGGGGACGTCCTCGTCGAATCGCAGCGGCTCGAGTCGCCCGCGCGCGCGGGTGCGTCCGAAGTAGACGTTGACCGCCGCGGTCGCGATGTGCAGGTGCTTGGAGTGCGGCAGGTAGGCCAGGAAGCCGAGGATCAGCAGCAGGTGCGCCCACGCGAGCACCTGCGAGTCCGTCGCGTGCCAGGCGAGCAGCGTCGCCACGATGCTCGCGATCCACAGCAGGATCAGATCCGCCTCGCCGAGGTGGCTGCCCTCGAAGCGGCGCGGCCGCACGACCTTGCGGATGTAGAGGGCCGTCGCCACGCCGATCAGCGCGAGCACCGAGAACACGTTGGCGAGCAGCTCGTACCACTGCCAGTGGGGCGCCGCGTCCTCGTCGACGACCGCGATCATCGCGATGAAGATCGCCGGGAACAGCACGATGAAGGCCCAGAAGATGAACGCGTGCATCAGGCCCGGGATCAGCCGCTGGAGCAGCTTGCGCTGGCCGAGCACCACGACCGCCTCCGCGCGCACTCGCTGGGGGACGTCGTCGGCGCGCTCGATGCCGGCCGGCCGGCCCATGCGGACGAGGCGCGTCAGCAGCAGCGCGCGGCGGGCGAACAGCCCACCGGCGACGGCGATGGCGGCGGCGAGCGCGAGAGCGCTCGCGATCACGACGCCGCCCGGACCCGGCGCAGCTCGGCCGTGATCGCCGGAACGATCTCGAGCACGTCGCCGACGACCGCGTAGTCGGCGCTCGCCATGATCGGCGCCTCGGGGTCGGAGTTGATCGCCAGCAGCTTCTTCGCTCCCTTGCAGCCGGCCATGTGCTGCGTGGCGCCGCTGATCCCGCACGGGATGTACAGCTCAGGCGAGATCTTCGTCCCCGTCTGCCCGACCTGGTCGGTGTGCGGGCGCCAGCCGGCCATCGTGACCGCGCGCGAGCAGCCGACGACGCCGCCGAGCAGCCCGGCAAGCTCCTCGAGCGGTGCGAAGCCCTCGGTCGAGCCGACGCCGCGGCCGCCGCTGACCACCACCGGCGCGTCCGCGAGCGAGACGCCACCCGTGGACTCGTCGACGCGGTCGACCACGCGCACGACGGTGTCCTCGGGCCGCAGCTCCGGGGTGAACGGCCGGACCTCCGGCTCGCCCTCCGCGGGCTCGATCGCAACGGCGTGCGGAGCCACGGTCATCAGCTTCACGTCGCCGTGCAGCCGCGCCTCCTCGAGCACGCTGCCGCCCCAGCGCTGGCGCGTGACGTCGCCGCCCGTCGCGCCGATGACGTTGGCGGCCAGCACGCCGCCGGTCATCACCGCAGCGTGGGCGAGCACCTCGTTGCCGCGGTCGGTGCCCGCGGCGACGACCGTCGTCGGCGCCAGCGCCGGCGATCGCGCGCGCCCAGGCCTGCGGCGCGTAGCCGTCGACCTCGGCGACGTGCAGCGTGCGCACGCCGGTGACCGCCGGGGCAGCGCCGAACGCGATCGCGTCGACCTCGGCGTCGTAGGCGCGCGCGAAGGTCAGCGCCTGTTGCGCGAGCTCGTCGGCGTCCTCGACGAAGACCAGGACGCTCATGCGATCCCCAGTTGCTGGAACAGCTCCACCACCGCGGGCGCCGCCGACGGCCCCTCGCCCAGCACCTCGGCCTGCTTGCCCCGGCCCTCCGGCACCACGAGCCGCACCATCTCGAGCCGCGGCGCGCGCGGCGCCGGCTCGTGCCGCTCGACCGGCTTGCGGCGGGCGCGCAGCTTCGCGGGCACGGACGGGTAGCGCGGCAGGTTGATGCCCTCCTTGACCGTCACGACAGCCGGGAGCGGAACGTTGTAGACGTCGCGCGCCGTGCCGACCTCCTGCTCGCAGCGGAGGTGCCCATCCTCGACCGCGATCGCCTTCAGGCCGGTCACGATCGGCCGCCCGAGCGCGTGTGCGACGCGGATGCCGACCTGGTAGCCGCCGGAATCGGCCGACTCGTTGCCGAAGATGATCAGGTCGGGTGCCTCGGCCTCGGCGTCGATCACCTCGACGAGCGCGGCGGCCGTCGCCTCCGGGTCCCAGTCGGAGCCGTCGGTCTCGAGCAGGATCGCGCGGTCGGCGCCGAGCGCCATCGCGTCGCGCAGCTGCTCCTCGGACTCGGCCGGGCCGAGCGTCATCACGGTCGTCGAGCCGCCGTGGGCCTCGACGATCCGCACCGCCTCCTCGACGCCGCACTCCTCGTGCGGGCTGATCGTGAAGCCGAGGTGGCGGGTCTCGATCGCGCGCTCGTCCTCGGTGAGAACGATCTTGCCGCCGGTCAGCGGCACGCGCTTGACGCAGACGAGGACGTTCATCACGACCGGATGCGGGTGTTCTCCGGATCGAAGATCGGCGTCGACCCGGCGACCGCGACGGTGACGGGGAACCGCTCGGCCATGTACTCGACGCCCAGCTCGGCGCCCTCGACCGCGTGCTCGGGCGGCAGGTAGGCCATCAGGAGGTGCTTGCCGACCGACGGCGCCGCGCCGGCCGTGGTGACGAACGAGCGGCGGCCCTTGGGGTCGACCAGCGGCGCGCCGTCGCGGGTCACGATCGGCTCGCGGCCGAGCATGTAACGCGGCACGCCGGACGCGGACGTGTGGTCGTCGACGGTCAGCGTGCACATGATCGCCGCCGGCTCCTGCTCGCGGTGGCGCACGTGCGCCTCCTTGCCGACGAAGTCCTGTTCCTTGACCTTCCCCCACGCCATGTCGGCCTCGACGACGTCGTACTCGGCGTCGAGCTCGAAGCCGAACGCGCGGTAGCCCTTCTCGATCCGCCCGGTCGTCCCGTAGACGCCGATTCCGGCGGGCACGATGCCGTGCGGCTCACCGGCCTCCCAGATCGCGTCCCACAGCCGCGCGCCCTGCTCGATCGGCACGTGCAGCTCCCACCCGAGGTCACCGACGTAGGAGATGCGGATCGCGAGCGCCTGCAACGGGCCGATCTCGATCGTCCGGCAGCGCGCGAACGGGAAGCCCTCGTGCGACACGTCGTCGCTGGTCAGGCTCGACAGGATGTCCCGCGCGCGCGGGCCCCAGAGCCCGAGCGTCGTCCACGCCGACGTGAGGTCGGTGACCTGCGCGCTGCCGTCCTCGGGCGCGTGGTCGGCGACCCATTTGAGGTCGGCCATGCCGTGCAGGCCGCCGGTGACGAAGCGGAAGTGCTCGTCCGCGAGCCGCAGGATCGTGAGGTCGGAGCGGAAGCCACCGCTCGGCGTGAGCAGCGGCGTGTAGACGACGCGCCCGACCGGTACGTCCATCTGGCGCATCGCGACCTGCTGCACGGTCGCGAGCGCCCCGGGGCCTGCGACGTCGAAGATGGAGAACGCGCTCAGGTCGAAGATCGCCGCGCGGTCGCGCATCGCCAGGTGCTCGGCGTTGATGATCGGCGACCACCAGCGCGAGTCCCACTCTGCCGTCCGGCCGTTGACGCCGTACTCGTCGACCAGCTTCGCGTTCGACTCGTACCAGTGCGGGCGCTCCCAGCCGGCCGTCTCGAAGAACACCGCGCCGAGAGCCTCCTCGCGGGCGTGGAACGGCGGCAGCCGGACGTTGCGGTCCGACGCCCACTGCTCGCCGGGATGCACGATCCCGTAGGTCTTGTTGAACCCCTCGGCGGCCCGCGCGCGCACGTGCGCGTTCGTCTTCTGGCAGTCGTAGAAGCGGGCGATGTCCGAGGACTGGAGGTCGATCTCCGACTCGCCGCCGGTCATCCACTCCGCGACCGCCCGGCCGACCCCGGGGCCCTCCTTGACCCACACGGCGGCCGCCGACCACAGGCCCTTGACCTCCGGCGTCTCGCCGAGCAGCGGCAGCCCGTCCGGCGTCAGCGACAGCAGGCCGTTGATGGCGTACTTGATGCCGACGCTCTCGTCGCCGACGATCTCCGGCATCAGCTCGAGCGCGTGCTCCATCTGGAGCGCGAAGTCGTCCTCGGTGAACGGGAACTCGGTCGGCGACAGCGCGGCCTCTTCGATCGAGGGGATCTCGGACGGGTCGTGGAGGATCGGGCGGTGCGCGTACGAGCCGATCTCCAGGCCGGTGCCGTCCTGGCGCTCGTACATGTTCGTGTCCATGTCGCGCACGATCGGGAACTCGATCCCCTTCGTCGCGCCCGCGAACCGCGGCACCGGGCCGATGTCGATCATCTGGTGGATCGCCGGCGTCAACGGGATCGCGGCGCCGGCCATGCGCGCGAGCAGCGGGCTCCACACGCCGCAGCAGATCACGACCGTCTCGGCCTCGACGTCGCCGTCGGTGGTGCGGACCCGGCGGACGCGGCCGCGCTCGGTGTCGATCGCGGTCACCTCGACGTTCGGGACGACCGTGAGCGCACCGGAGGCCTGCGCCTCCTCGCGCATCAGCGTGCCGGCGCGCAGCGAGTCGACGACGGCGACGCCCTCCGAGTAGAAGCCGCCCACGATCACTTCCTCGTCGAGGAACGGCACCAGCTCCTTGACCTCGGACGGCGTCACGAGGCGCACCTCGTCGACCCCCCAGGCCTTCGCCGAGGCCATCCGGCGCCGCAGCTCCTCCATCCGCTCCTCGGTGCGCGCGACCTCGATGCCGCCGCACTGCGTGAACACGTCCAGCTCCTGGTACTGGCGCACACTGTCCAGCGTCAGCGCCGTCATCTCGCGCGAGTGGTCGACCGGGAAGATGAAGTTCGACGCGTGGCCGGTCGAGCCGCCCGGATTGGGGAGCGGGCCCTTGTCGAGCTGCACGATCTCGGACCAGCCCTGGCGCGCGAGATGGCAGGCCAGGGAGTTGCCCACGATGCCCGCGCCGATGACGACGACGCCTGCTCTATTCGGGAGGCGGCTCATCCGATTCTGATATATCACATGCGGTCCCTGCGTGGAGAGCATTCCACGCCCGCGCATGGACTTTCCCCGAGCGGCCTGGGAGATTTCCCGGCGTACCGCCGTAACGGATTCGAGGGGGACTCGTGCAGGGGCGCAACACAATGCTCGCCATCGTCTTTGCCGTGGCGATGCTGGGGCTGGGCGGGACGGCCGGTGCTGCGGAGCCGACGATCGTGGTCGGCGCGGACGGCACGACTGCTCCGGCGTTCAGCTACGTCAACGCGATCCGCGAGCGCGTGTTCATCCCCGTGCCCGGCGTCGACCAGGACCTCGACGGCGTCGTCGATCGGACCGCGATCGACATCATCCGCCCGGCGGAGACCAACGCCGGCCTGAAGGCTCCGGCGATCATCGACCCGAGCCCCTACTACACGACGCTCGGCCGCGGGCACGAGGGGCAGTTGATCGCCGACCTCGACGGCGACGGTCTCAACGACAAGTGGCCGCTGTTCTATGACAACTACTTCGTCCCGCGCGGCTACGCGATGATCCTCGCCGACATGGACGGGACCGGCAACTCGACCGGTTGTCCGATGCACGGCGGCCCCGGTGACATCGCCAGCATGAAGGTCGTCGTCGACTGGCTGAACGGGCGCACCCCCGGCTTCGACAAGGACGGCAACGCGAAGGTCGCCGACTGGCACAACGGCAAGGCGGCGATGATCGGCAAGTCCTACGACGGCACGCTCGCCAACGGCGTCGCCGCCACCGGCGTCGACGGGCTGACGACGATCGTCCCGGTCTCTGCGATCTCGCGCTGGTACGACTACTCGCGCACCAACGGCGTCCGCCAGAACAACAACTACCCGGCAGGCCTCGCCAACACGGTCACGAACGCCGATCGGCGCACCCTCTGCGCGCCGACCCGCGACGCGATGAGTGCCATCGATGGCGACGAGCACGGCGACATCAACGCGTTCTGGCACGAGCGCGACCACCTCAAGGACGCCGACAAGGTGAAGGCGTCGGTGTTCATCACCCACGGCTTCCAGGACGACAACGTCCGCTTCGACCACGGCAGCCGCTGGTGGGACGCGCTCGAGGCCAACAACGTGCCGCGAAAGATGTGGCTCACGCGGACCGGCCACGAGGATCCGTTCGACTTCCGGCGCGCCCACTGGGTCGCCACCCTGCACCGCTGGTTCGACTTCTGGCTCCAGGGTCTCCCGAACGGGATCATGGACGAGCCCAAGGTCGACATCGAGGTCGCGAGAGACGTCTTCGAGACGGCCTCGGACTGGCCGATCCCGGAGTCGCAGGCGACCGACGTGTTCCTGCGCGGCACCGCGCCGGGCTCCGCCGGCAACCTCGCGCTCGGCTCGGGCGGCGCCACCGACACGCTGTCGTGGACGGACGGGCCCGGCCAGAGCGAGAGCACGATGATGAACAACCCGCTCGGCTCGCAGGCCAACCGGCGCGTGTTCCTCTCTCCCAAGCTGAAGACCAACCTGCGCATCTCCGGCACCCCGGTGATCGACATCGAGGCCGCGGTCAACCGGACCCAGACGAACCTCGGGGCGCTGCTCGTCGAGTACGGCCCGACGACGCAGGTCTCGCGGACCAGCGACGGCATCATCACGGACCCGAACGACACCGAGAGGAGCTGTTGGGGCGAATCGAGCCCGAACGACAGCGCCTGCTACCTCGACGTCACCAAGCCCGAGGCCACCGCCACCGTGTGGCGGGTCTCGAGGGGCATCATGGACACGCAGAACCGCGAGTCGCTGTTCGCCGACGCGGCGACTCCGATCACGATCGATCAGGAATACCGGTTCACCTGGCCGACGTTCCCGCACGACTACGTGTTCAAGGCCGGCAACCAGATCGGGATCGTCCTCGTCGCCAACTACCAGTCCATCGGGATCAACGGGACCACGGGCGCGACCGTGACCCTGGACACGAAGACGAGCAAGGTCGGCCTGCCGATCGTCGGCGGCGCCGGCGCCGCGGCCGCCTCCGGCGCGTTCGATCCGGACACCACGGCCCCCACGTTCGGCCCGATCGAGGACGTCGCGGCGGAGACCACCGATCCCGGCGGCGCGGCGGTCACCTACCCGCTGCCGACCGCGACCGACACCCAGGACCCGGCTCCGGTCGTGACCTGCGCGCCGCCCTCCGGCTCGCTGTTCGGGATCGGCAGCACGACGGTCAACTGCACCGCGCGGGACGCCAACGGCAACACGTCGACCGCCAGCTTCGTCGTGACGCTGGCGTGGATCGACGAGGACGACGGAGACGTCGGTGGCGACGTGCCGCCGACGCTGAGCCTCGCGCTCAGCGGGGCGGCCTCGTTCGGGGCCTTCACGCCCGGCCTGGCGCACGACTACTTCGCGACGCTGGCGGCGAACGTGACCTCGACGGCGGCGGGCGCGCTGCTCACCGTCGCCGACCCGAGCACGACCGCCACCGGGCACCTGGTCAACGGGACGTTCGCGCTGCCCGCGGCGCTCCAGGCAAAGGCGGCGAGCGCCGGCGGCATGGGCGGCGACTACGCGGCCATCGGCGGCACGGCGCTGCCGACGCAGCTGCTCAGCTACGCCGGACCGGTCAGCAACGACGCGGTGACGGTCGACCTCAAGCAGTCGATCGGCGCCACCGACGCGCTCCGGACCGGCACCTACAGCAAGACGCTGACCTTCACGCTCTCGACTTCGACGCCGTAGTCAGCCACGGACTCGCCCGGCGAACAAAAACTGCGGCATTAAGGGAGTGGCCCGGTGCGTTTCTGCACACTCGGCGCGCCGCGCGGCGCGCGTGTGCGGGCTCGCATCGCCGGCGTGCACTTTGGGACACGCGCGGTGCGCGGGGCCATCGGTTGTCCCGAAACGCACGCTCCAGCGCGCATAACTCACCACTCGACGCTCCCCCGAGATCGAATGGCAAGTTATGCACCGCCACGGATCACAACTCACCCCTCGAGCCCGAGAGACCCCTCGAGTGGTGAGTTCTGCACCCTCACCGCGCCCGATAGCCGCCAGCTTCCCCACCCAGCGCAGTTGACGTTGACGTTGTCCCGCGAGCAGCGCGATCTGGACGTCGGCGCCGGGCGCGCGAGCGCGTCTACCAGCGGTCCGGCCGCAGGGTCGGCCCGACGATGTGGCCGCCGCCATGCGGATCGTGCTGCTCATGCGGGTTGTGGCTGAAGTGGGCCGCGTACCAGACGACGACGTTCGTGCCGAGGATCGACTCGTGGTTGACGAAGCTGTCGATCCGCGCGCGCGTCCCGGTCGCCACCGCGCTGTCGTCGAGCTGCCCGCTGCGGTACCGCAGCGCCCAGAAGTCGCCGACGCCGTACGAGTCCGCCTCGCCGTCGTGCGTGCCCGGAACGAGGATGTAGCCCTCGTTGGTGCCCTGGTTGCGGACCCGCCAGCGGCGCTTGCGCGCAGGGTTGCGCTTGCGCCGGATCTCGTGCTTGAGGATGTGCCACTCCGAGTCGTGACCGGCCAACGGCGGGTCGTTGTGCTCGAGCACGACGTCCTTCCCCGCGCCTCCGATGTCGAAGTCCAGGCGCCAGTACGCGTGGTGGTGGTGGCGCTCGCAGACGCATGAGTTGTCGACGGCGCCGAAGCCGAAGCGCGCGCGGATCGTGCCGTCGGCGTGCAGGCGCCAGCGGCTCACGTAGCGGTACCAGCCGGCCTCCAGCTCGCTGACGAGCACGACCTCGTCGTCGTCGACGTAGACGGCGACGCCGCGGAAGTTCCCCTGGTCATCGCCCGTATCGAGGACCGTCGTGGCGGGGTTCGGGCACAGCCGGAAGCCGGGCGCGGGCGCCGAGCCCAGCGCCTTGAAGCGGCCCTCCTCGTTCTGCCAGTCGCGGTACGGGCCGCAGGCATCGTCGTCGTAGCGGACGTTGAGGATCGGGACGTGCGCACGCCGCAGCACGCGCCGGCCGCGATAGCACACGCCGCGCAGCTCGACCGCCGAGCCCTGCGCGCCGGAGGATGCGGCCGGGCGCACGGCGATCAGGCTCCACAGCGTCTCGCCGTCGCGGGTCACGGTGATGCGCGCCGCGCCGGCCGCCGACGACGTCGTCGTCTGGCCGGCGTCCGGGACCCCGCACCGGCGGGCCGCCGCCCTCGATCGCGGCGGCGCCTTGTCGTCGTAGCGCACGACCTCGCGCCGGCCGAGGCGGACGCCGACGATCTCGTGGCCCTCGTCGCCCTGCGCGGGCCGTAGGCCGACGGTCACCGTCCGCTCGACCGTGCCGTCGGGCAGCTCCTCGCCGGCGAGCGGCGGCATCGCGCGGTACGAGGCCAGCCGGCCATCCTGGAGCGCGGGCCCGAGCTCGGGGTGCTCGCGCACGACCGCGACCGCGTCCTCGAACTCCTCGGGGCTCGGCAGCGGCTGGCGCGCGCTCGAGGCCACCGCTGGGGCGCCCTCGCCGTTCAGCGGCACGTCCAGCAGCAGTGTCCGCTCGGCGGCGTAGTCGTAGACCGTCGCGCGCACCGCCTGCGCGGGTACCGGCTCGTCGGGCGGGTCGAGCGGCTGGAGCGCCACGAGCCGGGCCTGCGGGCCGCCCAGCTCCGCTCGCACCGCCGCGTGCTGGAGCGCCTCCCGCGCCGCGGCGTCGACCCGATCGGGATCCGGCCCCCAGGGCTCGATCGTGACCTGCAGCTCGCCTGCCATCGGACCTGGATCCTCCCGCGACTGCCGCGACCAGGTCAAGCCCTCGCCTGCAGGAGTGTGAAAGGCTCAGGAGATGGACGCCGAACACGCACGCGAACTGCTGGCCCGCGAACGCAGCCGGGTCGAGCGCGCGCTCGCCGGCGGCGACGATCGCGAGGGTGCCGACGAACGCTCGGACGCCGGCGAGGACTCGGCTGAGGCCGCGGCCGAGTTGTTCGATACCGGACTCGAGGAGGGCATCGCCGAGCATCTCCGGGACGACCTCGAGGCGATCGGGCGCGCCGAGCAGCGGCTCGAGGCGGGCGAGTACGGCCTGTCGATCGAGAGCGGCGAGCCGATCCCCGATGCCCGCCTGGAGCTGATCCCGTGGGCAGAGCGGACGGCCGCCGAGCAGGAGCGCTGGGAGCGCGGCAGCTGAAAGGATGCAGGTATGGAGCACCGCGCCCTCGGCGACTCTGACCTGAAGCTCTCCGTCATCGCGCTCGGCTCGTGGCTGACCTACTCGGGCGGCATCGGACGCGAGCAGACGGAGGCGTGCACCCGCGCGGCGTTCGACGCCGGCATCACGTTCTTCGACACGGCGAACGTCTACGGCCGCGGTGCCGCCGAGAGCGCCTGGGGCGAGATCCTCAGCGGCTACCCGCGTGACTCGTACACGCTCGCGACGAAGGTGTACTTCTCGATGGGCGGCCGTGACCGCGGGCTCTCGCGCGGGCAGATCCTCAAGCAGATCGACGGGTCGCTCGAGCGGCTGCGCACCGACTACGTCGACCTCTACCAGTGCCATCGCTACGACGACGACACGCCGCTGGAGGAGACGATGCAGGCGCTGACGGAGGTCGTGGAGGCCGGCAAGGCGCGCTGGATCGGGTTCAGCGAGTGGCCGGCGGACAGGATCCAGGCGGCGCTCGACATGCCGGGCGTGGCGAAGTTCGTCTCCAGCCAGCCGCAGTACTCGGCCCTGTGGCGGGAGCCCGAGGCCGAGGTGATCCCCCTGTGCGCGAGCAACGGGATCTCGCAGGTCGTGTGGTCGCCGCTCGCGCAGGGCGTCCTGACCGGCAAGTACCGCGCCCGCGAGCCGCTGCCGGCAGACTCGCGCGCGCGCTCGAGCAAGATGAACCGCTTCATGAACCAGTGGCTGACGACCTCGATCCTCGAGGCCGTTCAGCGGCTGAACCCGGTCGCCGAAGCGGCCGGTCTGACGATGCCCCAGCTCGCGCTGGCATGGGTGCTGCGACAGGACAACGTGGCGGCCGCGATCATCGGCGCCACCCGCCCCGAGCAGGTGCACGAGAACGCCAAGGCGGCCGGCGTGCAGCTGTCGGACGACACGCTGCGCGCGATCGACGACGCGCTCGAGCCGGTCGCGATCCGCTGATCAGAACAGCGGCGGCGTGGTGAGCAGCGGCTCCACGCGCCAGCCGCCGTCCGCGGCCGCCGTCGCGTGCCACAGCTCGTCGAAGCCCTCCTCCGGGGTCGGGCGCCGGAGCCGCCGCGCGGTCCCGACCACGCGCGCGACCGGCACCCGCGTCTGCCCGGCGCGCGCCGCGTTTCGCGCGACCGCCTCGGCGTCGCCGATCTCGACCACGTAACCGACCACCCGGAAGCCCGCCTCGCGCGCGGGCTCGATGTACCGGCGCCGGTCGGCGGCCGTCGGGTTCGTGTTGTCGACCACGAACGGGCGCCCGGCGGCCAGGCACTCGCGCACGAGCGCGGCCTCGCGCGCGCGGCTGCGCAGCGCGTCGAGGCTCACGCGCGCGTGCGTGGCGGCGAACCGCTGCTCGTAGAGCGTGGTCTTCCCGCTCCCCTGGACACCGCAGAGAACGACCGCCTCCATCCCTATAGGTAACCAGGACCGGGGGTTTCCCCGATGCGGCGCCGGAAGTCGCGCGGAAGGCTAGTCGCATGCACAAGCTCCCCTTCCTCAGAATCACGGCCGCGCTCGCCGCGGTGCTGGTCGCGGCGCTCGCCGCAGTCGCCTCATCGGCCTCCGCCTCCCCGCGCGTGACCGAATATCCCCTGCCCGCCGAGTTCGCGCTCCCCAACGACCTCACGACCGGGCCTGACGGCGCCGTCTGGGCGACCGACAGCAGCCTCGGCCGGATCTGGCGGATCTCCACCAAGGGCAAGATCCGCTCGTACGAGCTCGGCCAGCAGCCGGCCGGCATCGTGAGCGCGCACGGTTCGATGTGGGTCGCCGACGCCGGCGGCGACGCGATCCATCGCGTCGAGACCGACGGCTCCTCGATCCGCTACCCGCTGGATCCGGGCGTGTTCCCGACCGATATCGCGGCCGGCCCCGACGGCGCGCTGTGGTTCACCGAGGCGCGCGGCGACGCGATCGGCCGGCTCGAACTCGACGGCGACATCACCGAGTACCCGCTCCCCACCTCCGACGCCTTCGCCGGCGACATCACGGTCGGCCCGGACGGCGCGCTGTACTTCAGCGAGGCGGTCGCCAACAAGGTCGGCAGGATCACGATGGCCGGCGAGATCACCGAGTTCGCCGTCCCCGGCGAGAACCCGCTGCCTGGCCCGATCGTCGCCGGCCCCGACGGCGCGCTCTACGTCGGCGAGCGCAACGACAACGTCATCTCGCGGATGACGACCGCCGGCGAGTTCACGGACGAGTTCACGATCCCGCGCGAGTTCGCCGATCCGGTCGCGATGATCGCCGGGCCCGACGGCGCGCTGTGGATCTCCGAGCACTCGAGCGGCGTCGTCTCCCGCATGACGTACGACGGGACGTTCACGAAGAAGTACCGGATCCCGGGCGCGTTCAACGACACGCTCACCTCCGGCCCGGACGGCGCGCTCTGGATCGCCCAGGGCAGCATCGGCCAGATCGCCCGGCTCGACATCGGGTTCGACCCGCCCGTCACCGCCGAGGGCACGACGTTCAGCGCCAAGGCCGGCGTCACCGCCACGCGCACCGTCGCGACGTTCGGCGACGCCAACCCGAATGCGCGCCCGCGCGACTACGACGTGACGATCAGCTGGGGCGACGGCTCGAAGTCGGACGGCTCCGTGCGGCGCGCGGCGGACGGCTCGTTCGAGGTCCGGGGCCGCCACACCTACCACCGCAAGGGCACCTACAGGGTGATCGTGCGGATCACGGACGGCGTCGGGAAGGGCCTCGACGCGAAGGTCGAGAGCCGCGCCTACGTGACCCGCTGACCCTCGGCCACCACGCCGGGACGGCGCGCCGGTACTCCTCGTACTGCGCGCCGTACCGGCTGGCCAGGGCCGGCTCCTCGTAAAGGGAGACGAACGCGGCCATCCCCGCCCAGACGACGGCGGCGTAGGCGAGCAGCCCGGGCTGCCCCAGCACCAGCGCCTCCCCCACGATCGTCCCCGTCACCGCCACGTACATCGGGTTGCGGACGTAGCGGTACAGGCCACCGACCACGAGGTTCTCGGTCGGAGCGACCGGCGCCGGCGTGCCGACGCCCTCGACCACGAACCGCACGAACGCCGACACCACCATCGCGGCGCCCACCACGACGAGCAGGGCGCCGAGCACGCGCAGCGGCGCCCACCAGGTGGCGCGCACCTCGAAGCCGGTCAGCCACAACGGCATCGCGCCCGCGACCACGCCGGGCGCCAGCGCGAAGAACAGCGCGCTGCCCGCGGCGGCGGTCGGTCGGCGCATGGTGCCGGGTCTACTCGCCGATGTCCTCGTCCCAGATCTCGGGCGCGCGCGCGATGAACGCCTGCAGCAGGTCGACGCACTCCTGGGAGTCGAGCTCGACCACCTCGACGCCGCACTCGCGCAGCCACGCGATCCCGCCCTGGAACGTCCGCGACTCGCCGACCACCACTCTCCCGACGCCGAACTGGCGGATCAGCCCGCTGCAGTACCAGCACGGCGCGAGCGTGGTCGAGATCGTCGTGTCGCGGTACGAGCGCCGCCGCCCGGCGTTGCGGAACGCCTCCGTCTCGGCGTGCGCGGACGGGTCCCCGCGCTGCACGCGCTGGTTGTGGCCGCTGCCGAGGAGGGTCCCGGCCGCGTCGAACATCGCGCTGCCGATCGGAACGCCGCCCTCTTCGCTGCCGGCCCGCGCCTCGGCGAGGGCCACCTCCAACATCGCCTGGTGGTCCATTCCCCTCTCCATTTCCGCCGGTCGGCGGCGATCGTACTGATTCAAGGCCGCCGTAAGCCGCCGCCAAGGCGCCCCCAAGCCGGCGCCAACCGCCCGCGTGGAAGCTGGCACCCATGAAGTCGTTCCCCCCTCCGCATTCGAGCACCAAGCGCGCCCAGCCCACTGTGCGCCCGACATCTCGCCCGCAGCCGCCGCGCACCACGCGCTCGACCGTGCTGCTCTCACTCCTGCTCAGCCCCAACGGTGGCGTCCAGCCGCACCGCCACGGGCAGGGCGCCGGCCGCTCCTCGCAGGCCTTCTGAGCGATGACCGACGTCACGGAAGACGTACAACCGCTTCGAACGATCGTCGCGGACGATGACCCACTGGTGCGGCGGCTGATCCGCGACACGCTGCAGCACAACGACGTGACCGTGGTGGCCGAGGCCTGCACCGGCCGTGAGGCCGTCGAGCTGGCGCTGTTCTACCGCCCGGACGTCGTCGTAATGGACTACATGATGCCCGAGATGGACGGCATCGAGGCGACGCGACGGCTCTACGAGCAGGACCCCGGCATCCGCGTCGTGATGCTCACCGGCGGCGGCGACGAGTCGCTCGGCCTGCGCGGTCTGCGCGCGGGCGCCGCCGGCTTCCTGTCGAAGGACATGGAGCTGGCATCCCTGCCGCGTGCGCTGCGTGGCTCGCTCGACGGCGAGGCGGCGATCTCGCGGCGGCTGGCGATGCACCTCGTCCAGCACTACCGCAGCGCCCCCACCGGCGGCATGGGCCTGCGCCCCGTGCGCAGCTCACTGACCGACCGCGAGTGGGAGGTCCTCGACCTGCTCTCCGGCGGCGCCTCGACCGAGGACATCGCACGCCTGCTCGTGCTCTCGACCGAGACCGTCCGCTCGCACCTGAAGAACCTCTACCGCAAGCTCGAAGTGCGGACGCGCGAGGAGGCCGTCGAGGCCGCCGCGCGGATGCGCGAGCTCGGCAGCGTCGCTGCCGGTTAGCTCCGTCGGCGAACGTCAACTGCGGCATTAAGGGATGTGCGGTGGTTCTGCACGCTGGGGCGGTCAGCGTCGCGCGTGTGCGCACCGCTGACGTGAACGTTTGTGAACCACCCCCCGGAATCACGCGCCCTCACCGTCCGCGAACGGACCCCCGCTCCCCCACCCAGCGCAGTTGACGTTGACGTTGTCCCGCAACCGCTAAGCAACCCCCGCGTCATGCGCGAGCAGGGCGATCTGGACGCGGTTGTCGAGCTCGAGCTTCTGCAGCAGCCGCGAGACGTGCGCCTTCGCGGTGGCGACACTCATGAACAGCTCCGCAGCGATCTCGGCGTTCGACTTGCCGTGGCCGATCGCGACCGCGACCTCGCGCTCGCGGTCGGTGAGCCGGTCGAGCATCGCGCGGGCGTGCTCGCGCCGCCCGGCGAGCCCGTCGTCGGCGACGTGCTGGATCAGTCGCCGCGTGACGGCCGGTGACAGCATCGCCTCGCCGGCGACCACGAGCCGGATCGCGCGCATGATCTCCGGCGGCGGCGTGTCCTTGAGCAGGAAGCCGCCGGCACCCGCTCGCAGCGCGCGCAGCACGTACTCGTCGGCGTCGAACGTCGTCAGCACGATCACGTGCGGACCGCCCGCCCGCGCGCGCAGCTGCTCGGTGGCGGCGAGGCCGTCGACGCCCGGCATGCGGATGTCCATCAGCACGACGTCGGGCGCGTAGGCGGCGACCGCGCCGGCGACCTCGGACCCGTCGGTGGCCTCGGCCACGACGCGGATGTCATCGGTCCCGGAGATCATCATCGACAGGCCGGCGCGCACGAGCGCGTCGTCGTCGACGATCAGGACGCGGATCGGCGCGCTCACGCCGTCCACGGGAGCCAGGCCCAGAGCCGGTAGTCCCCCGTCTCCGTCCGGCCGTGCTCGAGCCGCCCGCCGGCCAGGCTCGCGCGCTCGGCCAGGCCGACGATCCCGGTGCCGGCCCCGGGGATGTCGGCCGCGCGCAGCACGCCCACCGGCAGCCGGTTGCGGATCTCGATCGTCAGCCCGTCGCCCGGCGTGCCGCCGACCGTCACGTCCACGGCCGATCCGCGCGCGTGCTTGCGCGCGTTCGTGAGGCCCTCCTGCACGATCCGGTACGCGTTGCGGCCGGTGCCGGCCGGTACCGCCGCCGACGCATCGAGCTGCCAGCCGTACGCCACCTGCATGCCGGCCGCGCGCGACTCCTCGATCAGCGCGGGCAGGTCGACGAGCGTCGGCTGCGGGCGCTCCGGCGCATCGCCCTCGCGGCTCTCACGGAGCACGCCGATCACCTCGCGCAGGTCGTTGAGCGCCTCGTGGGCGCTCGTGCGGATGATCCCGGCGGCGCGCGCCACGTCCTCCGGCGGCGCGTCGGGCCGGAACTCGAGCGCCCCGGCGTGCAGGCTGAGCAGAGAGATCCGGTGCGCGAGCACGTCGTGCATCTCGCGCGC
The DNA here is from genome assembly GCA_963806395.1 of uncultured Solirubrobacteraceae bacterium. GTDB lineage: Bacteria > Actinomycetota > Thermoleophilia > Solirubrobacterales > Solirubrobacteraceae > DASSUW01. Next base: position 396,065 of record CAWDYI010000009.1, read on the forward strand.
GATCCGCGCGCGCTCCTGCTGCCGCGCCTGATCGACACGCAGCTGCTGCTCCGCCTCCGCGCGCTCGGCGCGGTCGCGCAAGGTCAGCACGAGCTGGCGCCGCGCGCGCACGAACATGCCCCACATGACCACGGCGATCGAGGCGAGGACGCCCACGGCGATGTTGACCCACAGCGGCGCGTCGTCGTCCGGGTGGATCTCCATGTAGATCGGGACGAGCAGGGGCGACACCGCTGCGACGGTCAGCGCGAGCGCTGCACGGCGGTGCACGGCGAGCGAGAAGAGCAGGATCAGGCCGGCGATCGACGACGACGACGAGAACGTCGCGAACGGCAGCGACGCGAGCAGCGTGCCGAGCGGCCACCGCCGGCGGAACCACAACAGGAGGCAGACGAACGTGCCGCCCAGGATGTCGACGAACTGCAGCGTGTCGGACATGCCCTGGGACTCGGCTTCGGCGAACACGATCAGGCCGCCGAACACTCCGATCAGGAACGCCGTCAGGTCGACGATCCAGTCGCGCGTCGAGCGCCGCGTCGGATCGGCGTCGGGGTCCGGGATCAGGACCCCGGGCAGGAGCCGCGGATGCTCGACCTGTGCCTTCACGAAGCCAAGCGTAGGGCGCGCCATGCGCGCGTGACACCCGCCGGAAGTCGCCTTCGGCATCGACCTTCGGCGGTACGGCATCGCCCTTCGGCCGATAGTCGGACGCGGCGGGCGCGCCGACACTGACCTCATGATCGCCGTTGAGCACCTGACCAAGCGCTACGGCCGCCAAGTGGCGGTCGACGACATCTCGTTCCGCTGCGAGCCAGGCACCGTGACCGGGTTCCTGGGACCCAACGGCGCAGGGAAGTCCACGACCCTGCGCATGATCTGCGGGCTCACGCCGCCGAACGCCGGCACCGCGACGGTGCTGGACACCGCCTATCGCAGCCTTCCCAACCCCGGTCGCGAAGTCGGCGTGCTGCTGGACGCGTCGGCCCAGCACGGCGGCCGCACAGGCCGCGAGGCGCTGGCCATCTCGGCGATGGTGCAGGGCGTCGAGACCGCGCGCGTCGACGAGCTGCTCGAGCGCGTCGGCCTCTCGCGCGCCGCCGCCAAGAAGCGCGTGCGCAACTACTCGCTCGGGATGCGCCAGCGGCTCGGCATCGCCCAGGCCCTGGTCGGAGACCCGCGCGTGCTGATCCTCGACGAGCCGGCGAACGGCCTCGATCCCGAGGGCATCGCCTGGATGCGCGGCCTGCTGCGCGACTTCGCCGACCGCGCCGGGACCGTGCTGCTCTCCTCGCACCTGCTGCGCGAGATCGAGGCGGTGGCGGACAACCTGGTCGTGATCGGCAACGGCAAGATCGTGGCCCAGGGCCGCAAGGACGAACTGCTGGCCTCCACCGGCGTGATCGTCCGCGCGCTCGACCCGACCGCCCTGCACGAGGCACTCGCGGGCGCCGGCCTGGTCGCCACACCCGGCGCCGACGGTGCCCTGCTGGTCGAGACCGAGGCGGAGGCCGTCGGCCGCGTCGCCGCGGCCGCCGGCCTCGTGCTGCTCGAGCTGCGCCCCGCCGACGGCGGCGGCCTGGAAGAGCTGTTCCTGTCCCTGACCTCGTCCGACCGTGAAGAGGCCCTGATCTCATGACCGCCTTTGCCGCAACCGCGCCCCCGGTGGCGTTCACCCGGCCCGGCCTCCCCCGGCTGACCGCCGTCGAGCTGCGCAAGATGACCGACACCCGTGCCGGCTTCTGGCTGCTCCTGATCACCGGGTTCCTCGCCGCCGCGATCGTGACGATCACCGCGATCTGGGGCGACGCCCCCGACCAGCACTTCGCCGAGATGTTCCGTGGCGCGCTATGGGTCGTCTCGGTGGTGCTGCCGGTGGTCGGCATCCTCGCCGTGACCAGCGAGTGGTCCCAGCGCACCGCGTTGACCACGTTCTCACTGGTGCCGGGCCGCGAGCGCGTGATCGCCGCCAAGCTCGTGGCGGGCATCGCACTCGCGCTCGTGGCGCTCGTGGCCTGCCTGCTCACCGCCGCGATCGGCAACCTGTTCGTGGGCGGGAGCTGGAACCTCGAGCTCTCGCTGCTCGTGAACGGCGCGCTGTTCGAGGTGCTCGCCGTGCTCGGCGGCATCGCCTTCGGGCTCGCGTTCCTCAGCTCGCCGCTCGCCATCGTCCTCTACTTCGTGCTCCCGACGGCGTGGGCGATCCTGGGCGAGTCGATCAGCGCGCTCGACAAGCCCGCCGAATGGCTCGACACCAGCCGCACGATGCAGCCGCTGGTGGACGACACGATGGCCAGCGGCGACTGGGCGCGACTGGCGACGTCGGTGGCGCTGTGGCTGGGCGTCGTGCTGGTGATCGGGCTGCTGCGGCTGCGTCGCTCAGAGCTGAAGTAGACCTGCAGTCACGCGGCCGTTCGCTTCCGGAGGTCGTCCGCCAATGCGCTCTCGCTCACCTGCGAGAGCGCTTGGCGCATGAGGCGGGAGACGTGCATCTGGGAGACGCCGAGGCGCTCTCCGATCGCCGTCTGCGTCAGGTCCTCGACGAAGCGCAACCGCAGCAGCTCCCGCTCACGAGGGTCGAGCCGGCGCAGGAGGTGCCCGACTGTCACGGCGTCCTCGGCACGACCGTAGCCGGGCTCGTCGACGCCGATCGACGCGGCGGGGCCAACGGGCCCGTCCTCGTCGTCGTCGCCCGACCGATCGAGTGACACGGCGCGGTGAGCGCCGGCGGCCGCGCGCCCCTCGAGGACGCGCTCGGGACTGACCCCGATGTACCGGGCGATGTCGTCCACGGTCGGCTTGTGTGCGCTCTCGCGCGCGAGCTCCTCCGTCACCTTCTCCACCCGCATGGCGAGCTCCTGGAGATCGCGGGGAACGCGGACCGACCAGCCCTTGTCGCGGAAATGGCGCCTGAGCTCGCCGAGGATGGTGGGGACGGCGAACGTGGAGAACGCGGTCGTGCGCTCGACGTCGAAGCGATCGATCGCCTTCAGCAGCCCGAGCGAGGCGACCTGCACGAGGTCGTCAAGCGGCTCGCCGCTGCCCTCGTAGCGGCGCGCGAGCTGCTGCGCCAGCGGCAGGAACCGCTCGACGAGCTCCGCGCGCGCCGCCTGGTCTCCGTCGCGGTGGTATCGCCTGAGCAGCCGGCGGTCAGCGCGCATGCGCGCGGCGCGGTCGTCGCTCACACGGATCGGGGGTTGCGGGGTGCTCATGCCGTGGGAGGGTGGGAGTCGTGCCGAGGAATCGGTGTGCCGCTCTGTGTGGATTGGTGATGAATCGCGACGGCCTGTGTGAGGGCCCGCGCGAGCTCGTTGAGCGTGTAGGGCTTGAGCAGGTGCGCGACCGGCCGGAGGCGGCGGATGTCGGCGCTCGCGCCCAGCGTTTCCAGGCAGACGATCGGGAGCGCGGGATGGTGCCGGCGCTGCGCCCGCGCTATCGCGACCGCCTCCGGGGAAGTGGCGAGCAGGAGCACGTCGACGTGGGCGCCGGCAGTGTGTGTCTCGAGCAGCACGGCCTCGTGGCCCAGCTCGAGCACGGCCTGCTCGGCCAGCTCACGCAGGTCCGGCTCCGGTTCGGCGATCAGGACGCGTGCCACCCGGACGTGCTTCCCACCGTCCCGGGGAGGAAGCGCATACTTGTTGTGTGAATTGCCGATGAACCCGCGCGTGCTCGTGATCGACGACGAGCCCGACGTGCGCTCGTTGCTGTGTGAGCTGCTCACCGACCGCGGCTATCTCGTCGACGAGGCGCGCGACGGAGCCGACGGGCTGCGCGTGCTCTACGACAAGCACCCCGATCTCGTGCTGCTCGACCTTGCGATGCCCCAGATGGACGGCTGGCAGACGCTGGAGCGAATCCGCGAGCTGAGCGATATCCCGGTGCTGATCCTGACCTCACGGGACGGCGAGCTGGAGAAGGTCCGGGGGCTTCGCGCAGGCGCAGACGACTACGTGGTCAAGCCGTTCGGCGGCGAGGAGCTGGTCGCGCGCGTGGAGGCACTCCTGCGCCGCCCGCGTTCGGCGGCCGCCGCGCCCGAGCGCTATGAGGATGGCCTGCTGACGATCGACTATCTCGAGCACCGTGTCCATGCCGACGGGAAGGAGCTCGCGCTGACGCCGCTGGAGTTCCGGCTGCTGTGCGCGTTCGTCGACCATCCGCGCCAGGTGCTCAGCCATCAGCAGCTGCTCGAGCGCGTGTGGCACGACCCGAGCGCGGTCTCACCGGACCAGGCGCGGCTCTACGTCGGCTACCTGCGCCGCAAGATCGGGAGCGGCGGCACCTGCATCGAAACGGTGCGCGGCTTCGGCTACCGCTACCTGCCACGCAGCGCGGCCGAGCACCGCGGTCGGGGTTGAGCGCTGACCGGCGCGTGCGCCCGCCGAGCGGCGCGCCGCCTCCCACCAGCGCGCGGGTCTCGGGCGGCGAGGTCCAGCTCGAGCCGCTGGCCAGTGAGGTGTGCCGCCGCTACCGCGCCGAGCATCCGGACGAGCGCGAGCGCTACGGCGACGCGGGCGACGCGTGGTGCGTGCACGACACGCTGTACGTGCTGGCGTGGGCGGCCGACGATCTGCGACCGGCAGGCGCCGAGCTGATCGGGAACGTCACGTGGCTGGCCCGCGTGCTCGCCGCCCGCAACTTCCCGGTCGAGCGGCTCGCTCGCAGCCTGCAGATCGCCGCCGACGTCGTCTCAGACGCCGGCTTCCCCGACGCGGATGCGATCGCCGAGCGGCTGCGCGGCGCGTCGGCCGCCGTCGCCGCCGGTGGCCCACCCGAGCACGCGCCCTCCGGCTCGCCGGTGCGCAACGCGTACCTGGCGGCGCTCCTGAGGACGGACCCGCACGGCGCCCGGCTCGTCGTCGAGGCGGCCCTCGATGCCGGGATGCCGGTCCGGGAGCTCTACCTCGACGTCCTGCAGGAGGCGCTCTACGAAGTCGGGCGCCTGTGGGAGAACGGTGAGGCGACGGTCGCGCAGGAGCACCTGGCGACCGCGACGACACAGACGTTGGCGGCCCGCCTGTCCGCGCGGCTCGCGGCAGCGCCTCGACCACAGCTGACCGCGATCGTCAGCGGCACCCAGGGCGAGCTGCACGCTCTCGGCGTGCGGTTCGTGGGCGACTTCCTGGAGGCCGAGGGGTGGACGGTGATCGACCTCGGGGCGGGCACGCCGACCGACGCCCTCGTGCGCACGGTGGCCGAGCGCCGCCCGAAGCTCGTGTGCCTGTCAACCGCCCTCACGACGAACCTCGTCCACGCCGAAGACGCGATCGGCGCACTGCGCCGCCTCGACGAGCCGCCGCTGATCGCCGTCGGCGGCCATGCCTACCATGGCGACCCGACCCTTGCCCACCGGCTCGGCGCCGACGTTCACGCCGCCGACGCCGCCGCGTTCCTGGAGCTGCTGCGAGACCGCGATCCGGCATGAGCGATTCGACCGAGACCGAGCCCGGCGAGCTCGCCGAGGCGCTCGCCGGCTACCTCGCCACGACGTCCGTCCTCGCCGTGGCCCAGGTCGACGCGCAGGGCACGATCATCAGCGCGAACGAGACGTTCGAGCGGCTCGCCGGGCGACCGCTCGCCGGTCGGTCGATCCGCGAGCTCGTGCGCGTCGAGCAACACCCCGCGCTCGACCGGATGCTGGATCCCACCGAGCGCGAGTGGCACCGGCACATGCTCGGCCTGTTCCCCGATGACCGCGGCATCCCGCTCGACTTCATGGTCTTCTGCCACCCGCTCGGCGACGCGCGGCTCCTGATCGCCGAGCCGCCCGCCGCCGCCGTCAACGCCGTCGACGAGCATCTGCTCACGCTCAACGAGGAGCTGGCCGGCGCGCAACGACAGATCCGCCGCCAGAACGCCGAGCTCGCACGGCGCAACGAGGTGAAGGACACGCTGCTCGCGAACGTCTCCCACGACCTCCGCACGCCGCTCACCGCGGTTCTCGGCTACGCCGAGCTGATGCGTCTCCGAGGCGGCCTCACCGACAAGCAGGCCCAGGCCGTCGACGTGATCGAACGCAACGCCCGCCGGCTGCTTCGGCTCGTAAGCGACCTGCTCCTGCTCGCTCAGGCGCGCGCCGGCAAGCTCTCGCTCGAGCGAGAGCCCGTCGACCTCGCCCAGCTCGCCGCCGAGGCCGTCGAGCTCACCCAGCCGCTCGCGGACCACGCCGAGCTCACACTGGAGCTCGAGGTCCCGCCGCACGGCCCCGTCATCGACGCCGACCGGCTTCGCCTCGGCCAGCTGCTCGACAACCTGATGGCGAACGCGATCAAGTTCACGCCGCACGGCGGAACGGTCACCGTCCGCGTGCTGAGCCGTCCCGATCGCGCCATCCTCGAGGTCCAGGACACCGGTCCGGGCTTCCCCGAGTCCGAGCGCGAATTGCTGTTCGAGGCCTTCACGCGGGGCAGCACGACCGACGCACCGGGCACCGGACTCGGCCTCACGATCGTGCGAACCGTGGTCGACGCACACGACGCCGCGATCGACGTCCACACCGAGCCCGGTCACGGTGCACGGTTCACCGTCGCCTTCCAGACCACGCCTCGCTGACGGGCTCGGCAGCACCGGCGCGCGCGGTCTATATTCGGGCCTCGCAACTAGGGGGAGGGGCCATGCCAGGACCGCGCGCGTTCGTCGCTCTGCTCGTCACCGTGCTCGCCGCCACGGCGGCGACGGCCGGTTCCGCCGTGGCCCGGGACCAGGGCCGCGATGCCCACCACAGCCTGCGTGAGGCGGTGACCGACCAGAATTTCTACTTCGTGATGGCGGACCGGTTCGCGAACGGCACCACCGCCAACGACCACGGCGGCCTGCCGCCCGGCAAGACCGAGGGCCAGTCGGGCTTCGACCCCACGGGCAAGGGCTGGTATCACGGCGGCGACCTCCAAGGGCTCCGGGACAAGCTCGGCTACATCAAGCGCCTCGGCACCACCGCGATCTGGCTGACGCCGAGCTTCAAGAACAAGGCCGTCCAGGACAACAACGGGTTCCCGTCATCCGGATACCACGGCTACTGGATCACCGACTTCACGCAGATCGATCCCCACCTCGGCACCAACGACGACCTGCGCGCGCTGATCCGAGACTCCCACCGGCTCGGCATGAAGGTCTACTTCGACGTCATCACCAATCACACGGCCGACGTCATCCGCTACCAGGAGGGCGCCGCCCCGGCGTACATCTCCAAGGACCGGTCGCCGTACCGCACCGCCGCGGGCACGGTGTTCGACGACCGCGACTTCGCGGGCACCAACACGTTCCCGGCGCTGGCGCCGACCGGGCAGCCGACGTGCCCGCCGTCCGGCCCGCTGCGCAGCTTCCCCTACCACCCGTGCGTGCCGGATGTCGAGCAGAACGTCAAGGTCCCGGCGTGGCTCAACGACGTGGGCCTCTACCACAACCGCGGCAACACGACGTTCGTCGGCGAGAACTCGCTGTACGGCGACTTCTTCGGGCTCGACGACCTGTTCACGGAGAACCCCCGCGTCGTGAACGGGATGATCGACATCTACAAGTTCTGGATCCGCGAGTTCCGCGTCGACGGCTTCCGCATGGACACGATGAAGCACGTCGACGACGCGTTCTGGCAGAAGTTCGCGCCGGTGATCGAGAACTACGCCAAGGCCCAGGGCGTGCGCGACTTCTACATGTTCGGCGAGGTCGCGGAGGACTTCAGCCACGAGATCGTGTCCCACTTCCCGACGCACGACAAGGTGCAGGGCGTCCTCGACTTCCTGTTCCAGATGTCGGCCGTGGACTTCGCCGGCAAGTCCCTCCCGACCAACTCGCTGCGCGACTTCTTCGTCAAGGACGACTGGTACACCGACGGCGACTCGAACGTCTACAACCTCCCGACCTTCCTCGGCAACCACGACCGCGGGCGGATCGGCATGTTCGTCCGCAACAACAACGCGGGCGCGACCGAGGCCGAGCTTCTGCGGCGCGACCGGCTCGCGCACGCGCTCATGTACTTCTCGCGCGGCAACCCGGTCATCTACTACGGCGACGAGCAGGGCTTCACCGGCGCGGGCGGCGACCAGGACGCGCGGCAGGACATGTTCCCGTCGCAGTCACCGCAGTACAACAACCTGGCGGACGCCATCCCCGGTGACGACGGCGCCGGGAACAACGACAACATCGGGTCCGACGAGACGCCGATGGACGACAACTTCGACCGGGCGCACCCGCTGTACCGCCGGCTCGCCCGGCTCGCCGAGGTCACCCGCGAGAACCCGGCACTGCGCGACGGCGCGCAGCAGCACAGGTTCTCCTCCAGCGCTCCCGGCGTGTACGCGTTCTCGCGCATCAGCCGCAAGCACCGGCGCGAGTACGTCGTCGCGCTCAACAACGACGAGTCGCGCGCGTCCGCGTCGATCCCGACGTACGTGCGCGACAGCCGCTGGGAGAAGGTCCACGGCCGCGGCCCCGACCGGCTGTGGAGCGGCCACGACCGCAAGCTCGACGTGTCGCTCGCACCGCTCTCGACGGTCGTCTACCGGGCGAAGGAGCGCATCCCGCGCAGCAGGTCTGCGCCGTCGATCGCGCTCGACGTGCCGGCCCAGGGCCGCGACCGGCTCGAGGTGCGCGCGAACCTCGGCAGCAAGGCGTTCTCCGAGGTGACGTTCCTGGCGAAGGCCGGCAACGGCTCGTGGCGTGACATCGGAACGGACGACAACGCGCCGTACCGGGTCTTCCACGACGTCGCCGACACCAAGCCCGGGACGACCGTGCAGTACCGCGCGATCGTGCTCGACAACGCGCATCACACGCGCTCGAGCGCCGTCCGCAGGACGACGATCGCGCCGCCGGCGATCGTGCTCGAGGCGCCGACGGCCGACGGCCGCGTCCGCGGGACCGTCGAGGTCCGCGCGGTGGCCACGCCGGACCATGCCAACTACGTCGTGACGTTCCAGCGCTCGGTCAACAACGGGCCGTTCACGAACGTCGGGACCGATGACTCGTCGCCCGTCTACACGGTCTTCGACGACACGTCGGCCCTGCCGGACGCGGCGAGCGTCACCTACCGCGCCGTGCTGACCTACGCCCCGGGGCGGACGGCGACGAGCAACACGCGCACCGTGACCGTCGTGCAGACGCCGGTCACGACCGCGGTCGTCCACTACAACCGGCCCAACGGGGACTACGGAGCGCTCCCGAACGGCTGGGGCCTGCACCTGTGGGGTGATGCGGTCGACCCCGCGGTCCTGGCCACCGTGGCGTGGGACAAGCCGTTCCAGCGGACCGGCATGGATGCGTTCGGCGCGGTCTACGAGATCCCGCTCGTGGACGACACGAAGCCGGTGAACTTCATCATGCACCTGCCGAGCGGCGACTCCGTGCCGTCCACGCGCGAGCCGGGTGGCGACCGCTCGTTCGTGCCGCTCGACCACCCGCAGATCTGGCTAAAGGCAGGCGACCCGGCGGTCTACTTCGCCCAGCCGCCGCCGTGATGGGCCGGGAGAGCTGGCCGGTGATGCGATGCCCGACGCCGGCGACCTTGCCGAGTTTCTTGACGTCGATGTGCACGAGCTCCCCGGGCCGTGCGCGCTCGTACCGGTTCTCCGGCCGATCAGCGTCCAACCGCGGCAGCCGGCCACGGCCATGACGCTTGAGCACGGCCGACACGGTCGAGTGCGCCAGCCCGAGCGTCTCGGCGATCTCGGCCGCCGTAAAGCGCAGCTCGCGCAGCGCCAAGATCGCCTGAACCCGCTCGGGCGCGGTCCGGTTCGGCACCCGCCGGGGCGCCGAGGAACGATCCGCCAGACCCGTCTCACCCTCCTCGCGATAGCGCTTGAGCCACTTGCAGGCCGTTCGCTGACTGATCCCAGCCGCCTCGGCCGCGTCTCTGATCAACCACCCGTCAAGGACACGATCCACCAACAATTTCCGGCTCTTAGGGCACGTCCTGGCGTTGCGATGCAATGTCACTTGTCCGGAACCTCCTGGGACTGCGGTGCGTGAACACTCCGCAGCCTCCCGGGAGGCCCGGACGAACAAGTGCCTGCGAACTACAGCTAGCCGCCGAGCCCGAGCGTGTGCAGCACGGCAGCCTCGACCCGGTCCTCGCCGGGGAGGGCGGCCAGCTCGAGGTTCTTCGCGTACGGCAGCGGCACCTCCGCCATCCCGACCCGCTCGACCGGCGCGTCGAGCTCGTCGAAGCATGCCTTCTGGATCCGTGCCGCCAGCTCGGCGGTGACGCCGTAGGACGGCCAGCCTTCCTCCACGCAGACGACGCGGTTGGTCTTCGCCACCGAGGCGGCGACCGTCTCCACGTCGAGCGGGCGCAGCGAGCGCAGGTCGATCACCTCGGCGCTGACGCCGTGCTTCTCGGCGAGCCGCTCGGCCACGTGCAGCGCGCGCACCGTCGCGAACGAGTGCGAGACGAGCGTGATGTCGGTGCCCTCGCGCGGGATCGCCGCGAGGCCGATCGGCGTCACGAACTCGGGGTCGAGCGGGACCTCGCCCTTCTCCTTGTAGATCGGGAGGTTCTCCACCACCAGCACTGGGTCGTCGTCGCGGATCGCCGACTTCAGGAGCCCCTTGGCGTCGGCCGGCGTGGCCGGAGCGACGACCTTCAGGCCGGGAGTGTGGGCGAACCATGCCTCCAGCGACTGCGAGTGCTGCGCGGTGAGCTGGTTGCCGGCGCCGTTCGGCGTGCGGATCACCATCGGGCAGCCGACCTCGCCGCCGAACATCGTCCGGACCTTGGCCGCGTGGTTGACGACCTGGTCGATCGCGACCAGCAGGAAGTTGATGGTCATGATCTCCACGACCGGCCGCTCGCCGCCCATCGCCGCGCCGACCGCGGCGCCGACGAAGCCCTCCTCGGAGATCGGGGTGTCGCGGATCCGCTCGGGCCCGAACTCGCCCATCAGCCCGGCGGTGACCTTGTAGGAGCCCTCGAAGACGCCGACCTCCTCGCCCATCACGAACACGCGCTCGTCACGTGCGAGCTCCTCGCGGAGTGCGAGGCGCAGCGCCTCGCGGTAGGTCATCCGCTCGGTGCCCGTCGTGGTCTCGGCGACGGCGCTCATGAGCCGAGCCCCGAGTCGAACACGAGCGCCTCTTCGCCGAACGGGCTGCCCGGCCGCATGCGGGAGAACTGACCGCCGCTGCCCGGGGCGTAGACGTTGCGTGCGAGCTCGCTGACGTCGGGCTCCGGGCTGGCGTCCGCGAACGCGACCGATGCGGCGACGCGCTCGTCGGCGGTGCGGTCGATCGCGTCGAGGTCGTCGTCGCTCATCCCGTGCTCGCGCAGCGTTCCGCGCAGGCGCTCGATCGGGTCGTTGGCCTGGCGCGCGACGATCTCCTCCTTCGTGCGGTAGGCGAGGCCGGCGTCGGCGACCGAGTGACCGCGATAGCGGTAGGTCACCGCCTCCAGCACGGCCGGCTCGCGTGCCTCGCGGGCGCGCTTGAGCAGCCGGCCGGACGCCTCGACGACGGCCGCGAGGTCGTCGCCGTCCACGCGCTCGCCGTGCATCCGGAAGGCGGACGCGCGGCGGTAGAGCTCCGGCTCGGCCGATGCACGACTGACGCTCGTGCCCATCCCGTAGCCGTTGTTGACGACGAGGAAGACGATCGGCAGGTTCCACAGCGCGGCGAGGTTGAGCGACTCGTGCCAGGCGCCCATGTTCACGGCGCCGTCGCCCAGCTCGCAGACGACGGCCTGCTCCTTGCCGCGGCGCACCATCGCCAGCGCCAGGCCGGTGGCGACCGGCAGCTGGCCGGCGACGATGCCCCAGCCGCCGTAGAAGCCGCGGTCGACGTCGAGCAGGTGCATCGAGCCGCCGCGGCCGTGCGCGCAGCCGTCGCGGCGGCCGAACAGCTCGGCCATCACCGCGTCCGGGTCTACTCCACGCGCGAGCGCGAAGCCGTGGCATCGATAACCGGTGACCAGCTGGTCGGCCTCCTGCATCGTGTGCACGACGCCGACGGTGGCCGCCTCCTGCCCCGAGGACAGGTGGCAGTAGCCGCCGATCTTGGCGGCCTTGTACTGGCGCTCGGACTCGGTCTCGAAGACGCGGATGAGCACCATCTGCTCGTACAGGCGGCGCACCTCGGTCGGCGAGAGCGTCGCCGGGTGGTCCATCGTGGTCACGCGATCTCCTCCTCGAAGTAGTCAGGGTGCTGCGCCCGGATCGCGGGCAGGGTCGACAGCACCATCCGCAGGTGATGGCGCAGCGCGTGCTCGGCCTGATCGGGGTCGTGCGCCGCGACGGCGGCGACCACGGCCCGATGCTCGGAGATCATCTCCATCAGGTAGCCGGGCTCGGGCAGGCTGAGGCGCCGGATGCGGTTCAGATGGCCCTTGGCACGGTTGCTGAGCGACCATGCGATCTCATGCCCGCTGAGGTCGCACAGCAGGTGGTGAAGGTCGTCGTCGAGAACGTAGAAGCGATCGAAGTCGGCGGCTTCGCGCGCGGCCTCCTGCCGGCGGATGATCGCCTCCAGTGCAGCCAGGTCCTCGTCACGCGCACGCAGCGCCGTACCTCGGATCGCCGCGCTCTCGAGCGCCTCGCGGACGAACTGCGCGTCGCTGACCGCGGACTCGCTGATATGCGTCACGAAGGTGCCGAGCTGCGGCACGACGGCCACGAGCCGCTCCTCGCGCAAGCGCTGCAGCGCCTCGCGGATCGGCGTGCGGCTGACACCCAGCCGCGCCGCCAGCTCGTTCTCGGAAAGCTGACGGCCGGGAGCGAGCGCGGCGGACACGATCGCGTCGCGCAGCGTGGCGTAGACCTGGGCGCGCGCAGGTCCGCGGCGGGCGCGCGGTGAGACCGGGAGCAGTGCCTCCATCGACCTTGAATACTTGCATACAAGGTCAGCGGCACGGCGCCAGGGGGTGATTCGCTAAGCTAATTAGCTGTGCGAACGACCTCCTCTGTGCCCGACCTCGCCGGCCATCTGCGGCTGACGATCGTGCGCACCGCCAGGCGGCTGCGCCAAGAGGGCGGCAGCGACCTCTCCCCCTCGGCCAACTCGGCGCTCGTGCAGCTCGAGCGTCACGGCCCGATGACCCCCAGCGAGCTCGCCACGCGCGAGCGGATCCAGCGCCCGACGGCCACGCGCGTGCTCGACCGGCTCGAGGAGGCCGGCCTCGCGACGCGCACGCCGGACCCCGCCGACCGCCGCTCCAGCCTGGTGGCGGCGACGCCGGCCGGGAGCGAGCTGCTGGCCGAGATGCGCACGCGCAAGACAGCCTTCCTGGCCCACCGGCTCGAGGGCCTCGACGCCGCCGACCGTGCCACGCTCGAGCGGGCGGCGGACATCCTCGAGGAGATGCTCGCGGAGTGAGCGCCGGCCTCGCTCGCACCTTCGCCTCACTGAGCGTCCCGAACTATCGCCGGTACTTCACCGGCCAGGTTGTCTCGATCAGCGGCAACTGGATGCAGAACGTCGCCGAGATGTGGCTGGTGGTCCAGCTCACCGGCAGCGGCGTGTCGGTCGGACTGACCGCGGCGCTGCAGTTCCTCCCGATCCTGCTCTTCGGCGCGTGGGGCGGGCTGCTGGCCGACCGCATGTCCAAGCGCCGGCTGCTGATCGTCACGCAGTCGCTGATGGCTCTGCCGGCACTCGCGCTGTGGGCGCTCACCGTCGGCGGCTCGGTCGAGATCTGGATGGTGTACGCGCTGGTGTTCGTGCGCGGAGCCGTCAACGCGGTCGACAACCCGGCGCGCCAGAGCTTCGCGATCGAGATGGTCGGGCCCGGGAACGTGGTCAACGCGGTCGCGCTGAACTCGGTGATCGTCCACACGTCGCGCATCCTCGGCCCGGCGTTCGCCGGCGTCGTGATCGCGCTGGTGGGCGTCGGCACGTGCTTCCTCGTGAACGCCGTCTCGTTCATCGCCATGATCGCGGCGCTGCGGGCGATGGACCCGGACGCACTGGAGACGCCGCCGCGGCTCGCCCGCCGCGGGCGCGGCCAGCTGCGCTCCGCGATGCGGCACGTGGCCCGCACTCCGTCGCTGCGGATCCCGCTCGCGATGATGGCCGTCGTCGGCACGCTGTCGTTCAACTTCCAGGTGCTGCTGCCGCTGCTGGCGAGCTTCACGTGGCACGGAACCGCGGCCACGTACACGGCTCTGGCCGTTGCGATGGGCATCGGCTCGGTGGCGGGCGCGCTCGCCGCGGGCGCGAGCGGCCGCGCCGATCCGCGACTGCTCGTGGCGGCCGCCGCCGCGTTCGGCGTCGCCGAGCTGCTGGTCGCCGCCGCGCCGACGATCCCGCTCCAGCTGCTCGCGCTGATCCCGCTCGGCGCCGTCAGCGTGACGTTCGCAGCGGGCGTCAACTCGGCGATCCAGCTCGCCGTCGACCCGGCGATGCGAGGCCGTGTGATGGCGCTGTACGCCGTCGTCTTCCTCGGCTCGACGCCGATCGGCGCGCCGCTGGTCGGCTGGATCGCCGAGGTCGCAGGCCCGCGCGCCGGGCTCCTCCTGGGCGCCGCCGCTGCGCTCGCGGCCGCCGCCGGCGGCGCGATCGCATTCGCGCGCGCGGGCGATTCGGTGGCGCCGCGGCGCGAGTGCGAGGGCGAAGCGCGGCCGCGCCGGAGGCTCGGCGCCCGCGCCAGGCTCGGCGAAGCGCGGCGCTGACGGACGCTCAGGCGAGCAGCTCGACCCGGTTCCCCCACGGGTCGAAGGTGAAGAACCGCCGCACGCCCGGGATCTCCTCGTTCCACTCCACCGCCGCACCCGCCGCGGCCAGGCCGGTCGGCGAACCCGTCCAGCTCCGCGGGCGCGACCCGGAGCGCTGGATGCGCCGTGCGCGCCGGCGTGAAGTCCTTCTCGACGCCCACGTGCAGCGACCCGAACCACACGCCGCCCCGACCGCGCAGCGTGTCCGGCTTCTCCACCTCCGCCAGCCCGAGCAGCTCGCCGTAGAACCACCGCGCCTGCTCCTCGCACCCCGGCGGCGCGACCACCTGTACGTGGTCGAGCTTCACGCCTTCGCCGCCGTCGCCGTCAGCACGCGAGCATCCTCACAGCCCGGCCGGTACCCCGCAACGCCGTCGTGTACCGCCTCGACCCGGCATCATTCGCCCCCGTGTCGAAACTGAGCATCTGCATCGCCGGGGCGACCGGCTGGACAGGCCGGGCCCTGGTCGACGCCGTGGCGGAGGCCGACGACCTCGATCTGCGATCCGCCGTGAGCCGCTCGGCCGCGGGCGGCGAGCTGGCCGGAGCGCCCGTGTTCGCCGCCGTCGGCGAGGCGCTGGACGGCGTCGACGTGCTGATCGACTACACCGCGCACGACGTCGTGAAGGCCAACGCGCTGGCCGCGATCGAGCACGGCGTGGCGGTCGTGATCGGCACGTCGGGCCTGTCGGCGGACGACTACGCGGACATCCACGCCGCGGCGCGCGAGCGCGGCGTCGGGGTGATCGCGGCAGGCAACTTCTCCATCACCGCTGCGATGGCGTCGGCGGCGGCGCTGCTTGCGGCGCGGCATCTGCCGGCCTGGGAGGTGATCGACTACGCGAAGGCGAGCAAGGCCGACGCGCCCAGCGGCACGGCGCGCGAGCTGGCCGAGCGCCTCGGCCAGGTCCGCCCGCCCGAGGTCGCGCGGTCGGTCGAGGACACCTCGGGCGCGCCCGAGGCGCGCGGCGCGACGATCGGCGGCACGCAGGTCCACTCGCTCCGGCTTCCGAGCTTCACGGTCTCGACCGAAGTCGTGTTCGGCCTGCCGGACGAGCGGCTCTCGATCCGTCACGACGCGGGCAGTTCGGCGGCGCCGTACGTGGCGGGCACGCTGCTCGCGGCGCGCGCCGTGTCCGCAAGGACCGGGCTCACGCGCGGGCTCGACACGCTGCTCCTCGACGGCTGATCGCTACGCTGCCGGGGTTTGAGCGAGCCTCCGGCAACCCTTCGACGCTCGTTCCCGGCAGACCTGGCGGCACCTGCGGTGGCACGGCGCGCGCTGGCGGACTTCCTGCACTCGCACGCCGCCGACCCGCGCACGCTCGCCGACGTGCTCCTGGCCGTCTCCGAGGTCGTCACCAACTGCGTCGTCCACGCCTACCGCGACCAGCCCGTCGGCCGCGTGGCGATGGAGGCGGAGCGGTCGGGCGACGAGCTCGTCCTCTTGGTCAGCGACCGCGGCCGCGGAATGTCCCCGCGCCACGACAGCCCCGGGCTCGGGCTCGGCCTGCCGCTGGTCGCGACGGTGGCCGAGCGCGTCGACATCACCGCCCCGGCCAACGGCGGGACGCTGGTGAGCATGCACTTCATCCTGCGGTCCTGACGCCCTCGGTCAGGCCGGGTGCGTGTGCCAGCGGTGCTGTGGCAGGAACCGGGGGACGGCCATCCTGAGCACGAACGTCGTATCGGGCTCGGCGACGAGGTTGTTGAGGCGCAGCTGGAGATCGCCGGTGGGTCCGAGGCGCCACTGCTGACGGGTGTTGCCGGAGGTGCAGGTCTCGACCGTCACCACCGGGAAGCCCTGGAGGCCTCGGCCCGTGAGGCAGCGCCGGCTCTTCACGTTGCGGAAGGTGGCGAAGCCGCCGCTCGTGTCAGTCCGGATCCAGCGCTGCGCCTCGTCGATCGCGTTGGTCTTCTGCAGCTGGGTGAGGTTCCCCAGCTCACCGAGGGACTTCGTGGTCGTCAACTGCGTGTGCAGCCTGACCGTCGTGGTGGCTGCCTGCGCCTGCCCGGCCAGGGCGACCGTCAGCGCCACGGTCAGTGCGGCCGGCGCAACGCCGGCCTTGCGAGTGATGTCCTGCATCGTGAGAGCTCCTTGCGATCTCGAGTCGTCCAAGCCAAGACCGCTACGGCGCTTGCGCTATTCCCGCCCCGGAAACGGGCAGGCAGTGCACATGGCGCTCGATTGGGCTCTACTGATCGCCGGGGTGGCAGGCGCCATCTTTCTGTTCACGCAGGCCGGCAGGCTCGCCGCGAGACCTCGCCGTGGCACTGCGTGGCGGCCGTCCGTGCGCGCGTACAGGATCGCGGCGATCGCCCCGCTCCTCGCTGCGATCGGCGCCGCCGGGAATCTCCTCAACGGCTGATATGGACGGCGGGAGGGCGCTGCCGCCCGACTACGACGAGAACCCTGCGCGATTCGCGCTGGCGCGATCGGTGCTCCGGGAGCATGCGGTTGCCGCCGATGTTCACGGTGGCGTCGCGCGGCGGCTGTCGTCGGAGGCTTTGATGCCCGTGCTCGACGTCGGCTGCGGTGACGGCGAGCTCGCGCGCCACCTTCCCGCAGGCTCGTGGGTCGGGCTCGACAGCTCGCCGGAGATGCTCTCGCGTGCTCCGCGGCCGTCAGTTCGCGGCGACGCGATCGCGCTGCCGTTCGCCGACGGCTCGTTCGGGTCGGTCGCGTTGCTGTACGTCCTGTATCACCTGCCCGATCCGGCGCTCGCGCTCGAAGAGGCCCGGCGTGTGCTGCGCTCCGGCGGTCTGGTCGCGGTCGCGGCCCCCAGCCGGAACGACGCTCCCGAGCTTGCCCACGTGCTGCCTGACCGCCGCCTGACGTTCGACGCCGAAGTCGCGCCTGCGCTGCTCGCGGAGCGCTTCACAGACATCGAGGTTCAGGCCTGGGACGCACCCCTGGTCAAACTGCCGACGCGACCGGCCGTTCGCGACTTCCTGATCGGCAAGGGCGCCGAGCCCGCGCGCGCCCGCGCCGCCGCGCAGACGATCGACGTCCCGCTCGTCATCACCAAGCGCGGCGCCGTCGCCTACGCGCGCAAGCGCTGAGCGCCCCACTCAAGGGCTCGCTCCCGGGCAGCGGTCCGTGCGCCGCGCGTTGTCTTGGACGCCGACCGCGTCGAAGGCGGCTTCGACGAACGGCCTGACGGCCCTCGGGGGCGCGCCCTTGCTCCCGCCGGGGATGAAGATGCCGAAGGCGGCGTCCTCCATCGCCTCTCGGACATCGCCGAACTCGCGCCGCGCGGGCAGCTGCCAGGGGACGCCCTGGAGGACCTTTCCGGCCGTCCCGTGGCCGATCCGCTGGACGAGCCTCCAGTACGCGTGCCCGAGGATGTAGCCGTTGTCGTGCGGGTCGGTGACGGTGCAGCTGTAGTCGTCATAGTGCGCGGGGAGCGTGCCGTTGCGGAGCGAGAAGCTGTTGGGGTCGGCGAGGCGGGGGGAAACGCGTGTGCCGGTGGCGCCGGTGAGGATCCGCTCGCGCTCATAGTCGTAGGCGAACATCTCCGCCAGCGCCTCTTCGACCTCGTCACCCTCGAACGTCTGCAGGAAGTCGTCGAGGAAGTGAAAGTCGATCGAGTGGCCCTGCTCATGCGCGATGACCTGGGGTTGCGTGGTGCTGGACTGGTCGATGTAGATGCGCTCCGTCGAGTTGAGATAGCGCGAGCCGGCGCCGCCCCAGTTGACGGTGTAGAAGTGCCGGTTGTAGCTGCCGTCGAGCCCGGAGTCCCGGCCGCAGTAGCTGCGCACCTGACAGAAGAAGCGGGTGACGTCGAGGACCCAGGAGCTGACGGTGAAGAACGACGGGCTCAGGGTGCCGAAGGTGTCCTGCTGCAGCGGCGAGTCTGAGCCGTACTTGCGCGGATCGCCCATCGTGTAGATGTCGCGGTAGTTGGGCGTGACGTCGGCGACGGCGCCCTTGGCGTCGACGGCCTGGATGAGCACGGTCTTGGTCGCGGCTGCGCGGGCCGACGCGCGGCCGGGAGCGCGCTCGACCGGGCGGGCGGCGAAGCCGCGCCAGCGCTTGAGCACCTTGCCGGTCGTCGCGTCCACGACGACGCAGACGGCGGCCGGCGAGTCGTCGCCGCCGGCTGCAGGCGGTGAGACCTCCACGACGAAGGCCCTGCGCGGCGCACGCGGCTCGTTCGGCTCGCCGGCGTACGCGACCAGCTCGGGGCTGCGGGCGCTGTCGGGGCCTGCGACCACCCGGCGGGCGATCGCACGGGCGCGCCGGGCGCTGATCCGGCGCCCACCCGCCAGGCTCGTGCGCTTGAGCGGCACGACGCTGCCGGAGATCGAGCCGACGCGGCTCGCCGCGACGGCTACGTCGAGCCCGCTGTAGAGCACGCGCAGACCGCCGATCTGCTGCCGGTAGTGCAGCCCGTGGACGCCCCGCCCACCGGCCCGCGGCGGCAGCGGCTCGCCGGCGAAGCGCACGTTGCCGAGCCGCCCGCCGCCGGCGAGCCGACGCGCCGAGCGCGCGATCGCGGCGCGTCCGAGCGCCCTCGCCGACGCGTCGGCCGGCAGGCCGAGCCGCGCCGCGCCGATCGGGCCGTCGATCGAACGCGACCACATGTCGCCCGACGGCGTCTCGGCGGCATGGACGTCCGGCGGCGCGGCCAACACGGCCACGTAGAGCCCGAGCGCGAGCAGCGCGACGACGAGGGTCGGACACAGCCTTCTGTACGACATGACATCTCCCGCCTGACATAGGAACCCCTGCACTCGCCAGGACGCTCCTGTCACGCGTCGTATTCCCGCGGCCGCTAGATCAGGCCGAGGCGACCGGCCTGTGCCACCGCGGCGGCGCGCGAGGGCTGGCGCAGCTTGGTGCGGACGTTGGCCACGTGCCGGTGGACCGTGTGAGGGCTGAGCACCAGCCGCTCGGCGATCTCGGCGTCGTTGAGGCCCGCGGCCACGAGCGTGAGCACCTCGAGCTCGCGTTCGCTGAGCCTGGGCGGCTCGAGCCCAGCCTCCGGCGGGTGTGGCCCGAGCGCCCCGCCGCCGGCGTCGCCATCGAGGAACTCCCCCACGGCCGCGGCGACCGCGGCGGTGTTCCCGCGCCAGGGCAGGTGCTGGCTGCCGTCCAGGGTGAGAAGTCGCGCGCCGGGAATCGAGGCGGTGAGGGCGCGACCGAGCTCGAACGGGATCGCGCGGTCCTGGCGGCGATGGAGCACGAGCGTGGGTGCGTCGATCTGCGCGAGCTCCGCGGCGACGTCGACCGAATAGACGAACTCGAGGTGCGCGACGGCGGTCTCCGGCGGTGCCGCCTGGCGCTGGAACCGGGCGAAGGCCTCGAGCTCCTCGGCGCTCGCCTCGGGCAGGAACAGGTCGGCCAGCAGCCGTGAGCCGAGCCCCCAATGGGCGCTCACGACGCTCAACATCGACTCGCGCACCTCGG
Source organism: uncultured Solirubrobacteraceae bacterium (assembly GCA_963806395.1). GTDB lineage: Bacteria > Actinomycetota > Thermoleophilia > Solirubrobacterales > Solirubrobacteraceae > DASSUW01. The sequence continues at coordinate 416,105 of CAWDYI010000009.1, forward strand.
GCGCGGCCACCTCGGCGCCGCGGGCGTAGCCGCCGTAGAGCACCAGCGCCTCGACGGCGTCCGGGGCACGCGCCGCGAACGCGGCGGCCAAGCAGGCTCCGCTGGAGATCCCCAGCAGGGCGGTGCGCCCGAGGTCCGCAGCGCCGACGACGGCGGCCAGCGCTTCGAGCTCGCCGTCCAAGCCGCCGTGGCCGCCTTCATGCCGGCGGTCGGAGAGCCCCGTTCCCAGCGGGTCGTAGCGGACCACGCGGCGCCGGGCGGCAAGCGTCTCGACGAACGCACGGAAGTCCGCGCTCTCCCAGTCCAGCTCGAGGTGGCTGACCCACCAGGCGGGCAGCACCAGCGCCGGCCCGGCGCCGACCTCGGCATACGCGATCCGCCCGGTCGCGATCGAGCAGAAGCGGATCTGCTGATCCATCGCCGACGGACTATTGCAGCAGCAGCAGACCCCGGAGCTTGCCGGCTGTGAACGCCTCGCGGCGCCGTGCCCCGCTCATCAGGTCGGGGCCCATGGCCGCCAGGTCGGCGTGATCGGCGCGAATCAGACTGACCCTCGTGCCACCGGTCTCGAGCTGGTGCATCTCGTACTCGAGAGCGGCGTCCCACAGCGCGAACAGCGTGTGCGGCGGTGGGTCGGCAGGTGTCGGGGTCACCACGATCGCATCCGCTGCCCCGGCCGCCAGATCAGCGTTGGTCGCGGACCCCACGGCGCCGTCGATGTAGCGCCGGCCGCCGATCGTGATCGGCGGCAGCAGGCCGGGGATTGCCCGGGATGCGGCCAGTGCAGCGGCGAGCGGCACGCCATCATCGGCCTGGAAGGCAACCCGCTCCCCGCGACCGGCGTCGACGGCGGTGAGCACGAGCTCATCGGGCCAGTCGCCGGCGGGCAGTCGCGCTGCGGTCGCGGCCACGAAGTCCTCCTCGGTGCGGGTATCCGCCGCCAGCGCGAGGGCACCCAAGCGCCGGCGCGCTTTGACCAGCCCGGCCCCAGCCGCCCCGTTCCACACCGCGAACGCCCGGTCGACGACCTGCGCCTGTCCGTCGTAGCGAGAGCCGTGTCCGTTCCCGCTGTCGGCCGCGAGGTGCAGGTCCGCCCCGGCCGCCGCGAGCGTGGCCACATACGCGCCGGCCGAGGTGCCGATCAGGCGCTCCGCCGAGCGCGCGTCGATGCCGGCACGGCTGAGCCCGGCCATCACGCCCAGCTCCCACGCGACGGCACGCTCGCCGCCGCCGGCGAGCACGATCGCCGTGCCGCCGCTCACGCAACCGCCCACCCGATCGTCAACGGGCGCACCAGCGGCGGCATGCCGTGCCAGCTCGCGCGCGCCGACTGCTCGATGCCGAGCGGGCTGCGCGCGATCAGCTCGAGCGTGCGCCGGTTGCAACGGCAGCCACACCCGAACCCGGCCCACGGCCGCTCGAGCCGATCCTGCCAGCGACCCCACCGCTCCGTATCCGACCGCAGGTGCTCGAGGAACAGCAGCCGCCCGCCCGGCCGCAGCACGCGTGCGATCTCGCTCAGGGCCAGCGCCGGGTCCCTGACCGTGCACAGCACCATCGTCGAGACGACCGTGTCGAACGAGTCGTCGGCGAAGGGCAGCGCCTCGGCCGGCGCCCGATGAACCGGCGCCGTGCGGCCGAGCCGCACGGCACGGCGCTCGAGCGCACCTGCCATCGGCTCGACCGGCTCGGTGAGCACGAGTGCGTCGATCGAGTCCCGGTAGTGGCGCAGGTTGAGGCCGGTCCCGGCGCCGATCTCGAGCACGCGACCCTCCGCATGAGCGAGCAGGTCGCGGCGGTGCCGGTCCATGCCCAGCCGCTCGCCCAGCCAGAAGAACGGGTCATACACGCGGGCGGCGACGCGCTCCCAGAGTGAGGGGGTCGTGGTGCTCACGTATCCGTGCTCCCTGCAGTTTCGGCCTGAAGCACGTGCGCGACTCGCCGGCGCGCGCGGAAGAGCCGGGTGGTGATCGTCGCCTCGCGGGTCTGGAGGGCGTGCCCGGCCTCGCGATACGAGAGTCCGACGATGTCGACGGCGACGAGCGTGGCCCGAAAGTCCTCCGGCAGCGCGGCAATGGCGTCGAGAGCGGCGCGCTGCTCGACGGTGACGTCGAACTGCGAGATCGCCGCCAGCCTCGAGCTGTCCACAGCGCGGAGCTCCACGGTACGCGGGCGACGACTCGCAGTCCGCACGCCCGTCAGGTAGGTGTTGCGAAGCGCGCGCGTCAGGTAGGGAAGCGGGTCGTCACGGCACAGGACCCGTCGCTTCGCGAGCACCCGCGCGACCGTCTCCTGGACCAGATCCTCGGCGTCGTACGCGGATCCGCACATGGCCCACGCGGCGCGATAGAGCCGGTCCAGATGCTCGGGCAGACGTTCGGCGTCAAGGCCGCTCTCGGAGGTCCGGATCTTCACCTCCGCGACGCTAGAGCCCGGACCTGGCCCCCGCTTCGCCCAAACCGGCCATCCGTGAGATGGCCGGATCCGGCCAGCGGATCCCCCGGACGGATCGCATCCCGGCGTCGCCACCTGGATCATCACGCACTTCCTCAGCGCGATCTTCGATCAGCCGCGCTGGCCATGGAATAAAGCCGGGGGCCCTCCGTGTTGGTTGACGTGGGCAACCAGGCAGGAGGAAACGCCATGACAAAGGCACGTGGTCCGCTGATCGGCTTCCTGGCGGTCGCGACGACGCTGATCGTCCTACCGAGCGCGGAAGCGAACACCGACCGAGCGGCGTCCCAGGTCGACGCGGGCGTCGAGGCCCGCAGCGCGGCGCCGGCGCGCTGCCTGACCTGGCGGCGGCGTTCACCGACCAAGGCGTACAACAGGGGTCGCACCGCCGGATACAGCTGGGCCTGGAACAAGACCGTCGGTCAGGGCGGGCCGGGCGGCAGCAGGACGAGGGTCAACCGCGTGAAGGAGATCCAGTGCCTGCTCGACTACCGCGGCTTCGACGGCTTTCTCCAGATGCCGACCCCGCCCCCGATGGAGGACTGGAAGCCGTGGGGCTACTACGGCATCTACACCTCGCAGGCCGTGAGCCAGGCGCAGAGCGTCTGCAGGATCGCGATCGACGGCGTGGTCGGCCCAGGTACGTGGCGCTGCCTGCGCAGGGACAAGCACTGGTAGCCGGCCGGCGACTCACGCTCCGACGCGATACCTGACGTGCGTCACGGTCGGCGAGGCGACGACCTCGACCGGCCGCAGGGTCGGGTCGCCGACGTCCTCGAACAGCCGCTCGCCCGCGCCCAGCATGATCGGGACGAGGTGCAGGTGGAGCTCGTCGAGCAGGCCGGCGACGAGGTACTGGCGGATGGCGCTCGCGCCGCCGGCGATCAGGACGGCCTGGTCGCCGGCGGCCGCACGGGCCTGCTCCAACGCGGACTCGATCCCGTCGGTGACGAAGTGGAACGTGGTGCCGCCCTGCATCGGCAGCGGGTCACGCGAGTGGCTGGTGAGCACGAACACCGGCGCGTGGTACGGCGGGTCCTCGCCCCACCACCCCCTCCACGAAGGGTCCCACTCCCCGGTGCCGCCGCCGAACATCCTGCGGCCCATGATGAACGCGCCGATGCCCTCGAAGACCCGCTCGACGATGTCGGCGTCGGCGTTGCGCACGCCACCGCTCTCGCCGTGCTGCCGGCGCCAGGGCTCGGTGGCGAACATCCACTCGTGAAGGCGCTCGCCGCCTTCCCCGAGCGGGTTCTCCACGCTCTGGTTGGGGCCGGCGACGAAGCCGTCGAGGGAGATTGAGGTCTGCGAGGTCACTGGCGTCATGCGTGGTTCTTAACACCGTCCTCGCGCCGTGTCCTCATGCGGCGTGACGAACCGAGTCTCCTCCTCGAGGAGGAGATCGGACCCTGCAGCAGCCTCTTGTCGGCGTAGTGCGCGACCTGCTCGCCGGTCAAGAAGCCCATGTTCATCGCCCTGCGGAAGTGGATGCCGCAGTAGATGCGCGAGATGCCCTCTTCGTAGGCGGCTGCGCTGAACCGCCTGTACGTGCGGGTCGCTCCGCTCGGATTGGTGACGGTGAACGTGTGTCGATCGCCGAGCTCGCGGGCGAGCGCGTGCGCGGCCGCCGCGCCGGTGGCTGCATGCGTCGAGGAGTACTCGGGGAACGGCGGGGTCACGCAGAGCGCATCCCAGTCGGAGTCGCCGCGGGTGGCCGGGTTGCCGTCGCTGTCGCCGGCGCGGATCGCCGTGATCGGACGCCAGTAGTCGTAGTGGAACTTCGTGTCGAACGTGGCGATGACGGCGTCGGCCTGCGAGATGTTGAGCACCGCGAGCGTGCGCGCCGCCCGCCATGCGTCGGCCGACCGGTCGGCGAGGGCATGCTGCGCGGCCAGGTTCCACTCCTTGGCGGCCGCGTCGTACCAGAACAGGGCGGTCCGGGTCTGCCGGGCGGTGCGCGTCGTGCTGTCGCGAGAGCCGATCGTCTTCAGCTCGTTGTAGTCGCTCGCGTACCGACGGCTCTTCACCGCGGCGGGCGCCGGCGAGCGGAACTGGCGGGCGCTCTTCAGCGCGAACGGCGGCAGGTCGGTCCGCCCCGCCGCGATCACGAAGTTCAGCGGCGGGGTCAGCTGGTACACGCCCGGGTTCGCAGGGCCCGGCGTGTAGGGCTTCGTGAGCGCCGCCTGGAGGTCGTCGGAGCTCCGCCGGGCGAGGATCGCGGCGGCAGCCGCCTGCCCCGTCCTGATTCCTGCCTCCTTCGCGGTGCCGTCGCGGACGGACGCGAGGGCAGCTTCGTACTCGGCGTCGACCGTCGCCGCGGCTTGCGGAACCAGCTCGACCAGGGTGTCGTGCGCCGCGGCGGCCACCGCGGCGGCGACCGACGCCCGCGGGGCGTAGCCGTCGAACTCGTACGGCTCGTACCTCGGGTGGATGGCGTTGAGCGCGTCGTGGACGGCGATCTGGGAGACCGCGAGCGTGTAGGTCTGGGGTCCCGGCGGCAGGTTCGCGGCGACGAGGTTCGACGCGAAGGTGTTCCACGCAGTGACCGCGCGGCTCGGCTTGCTGCTCGCGGCGTCGGCGCTGGTCGCCGTCAACGCCGCCGTGGTCAGGAACACCGCCGTGAGTACGCACGCGAGCCGGCGCAGAAGCCGCCTGGCGTGGCGCGGCGAAGGCGCGATGACATGCATCTGGAACTCGTCTCCTTCGGGCAAAGGCCTTGCTCGTTGACTACGATTCATAGTTATCTGACACTATGGTCCATAGTCATGTCAAGACCTCGATCGAGGACCTCGTTCTCTAGGCTCACCCGATGAGCACATCCGTTCCCTTCGTCCTGGTCGACGTGTTCGCCGACACGCCGCTGACCGGTAACCCGCTCGCCGTCGTCGCCGACGCCGAACGGCTGGAGGAGCCGGTGATGCGCGCCGTCGCGCGCGAGTTCAACCAGTCCGAGACGACATTCGTGCTCCCGCCGACGCGCTACGGAGCGACCTGGCGGCTGCGCTCGTTCACGCCGGCCGGCGAGGAGGTCGTCGGCGCCGGCCACAACGCGCTCGGCGCGTGGTGGTGGCTCGCCACGGCCGGAAAGGTGGAACTCGACGACGAGGGCGGGGCGGTGGTTGCACAGGAGATCGGAGACCGCGTCCTGCCCGTGGAGGTCAGTGGCCGGAACGGACGGCCCGATGCGATCGTGCTCGAGCAGGCGCCACCGGAGTTCGGGCTCGTCGTGAGCGATCGCGACGAGCTGGCGGGGGCACTCGGGCTCGAGCCGGGCGACCTGCTCGAGGAGATCCCGGCGCAGGTCGTCTCGACGGGTGCGGCGCATCTGATGGTGCCTGCGCGTGATCGCGCCGTCGTCGATCGCGCGCGGCCCGACGCGACAAGGCTGGCCGCGGCCCTCGCGGAGGTCGGCGGCCAGGGTTGTTACCTGTACTGCCTGGACACCGTCGATCCGGCCGCGGCCGCGCACGCCCGGTTCTTCAACCCGACGGTCGGCATCTGGGAGGATCCCGCGACGGGCAGCGCCGCCGGTCCGCTCGTCAGCCGCCTGGTCGCACAGGGCGTCGTGCCCGACGGCACGCCTGCGCTCGTCGAACAGGGGCATGTCATGGGACGTCCGAGCCAGATCCGGGTGCAGGTGAGCGGCGAGCGGGTCCAGATCGGCGGGGCCTGCGTCGTCGTGGCGGAAGGCACACTGACCGTCTGAAGACGATCAACGGAGGAGGACATCGATGACCGAAGCGGACGAACGCCACCTGCGCAGGGCGGTCGAGCTCGCGGCCGCGGCGCGGGCTGCCGGCGACATGCCGTACGGATCGCTGCTCGTCGGACCCACCGGCGACGTGCTAGCGGAGGACCGCAACACGGTCATCAGCGAGCAGGACATCACGGCCCACCCGGAACTCAAGCTCGCGCTCTGGGCCGCTCGCAACCTCGACGCCGACACGGCGCGGCAGACCACGATGTACACGAGCTGCCAGCCGTGTCCCATGTGCACGGGAGCGATCTCGCGCTCCGGGCTCGGGCGCGTCGCCTTCGCGCTCTCCGGCGAGCAGTTGGGCGAACTCAAGCCGCCCGGCGCAGCCAGCCCGGACGCAGCGCAGGTCTTGTATGAAGGCCCCGCCCTGTTCGACGAGGCCCGCGTTCCGATCGACGGCTACTACGCCTGAGCGCCAACCGTCCTTCAGCGAGGCCTCGTGACGCGCTCGAGTACCCGGCCTGGGAGCTTCATCTTCGGAGCGCGCCAGACGTGTCGCTGCTCGAAGGCCCAGGCGTAGATCGGGTTGCCGTCGCGTACCAGCTCGAGCAGGCGAGGTTCGCCGAGCTCCTCGGCCGACCACTCGTACAGCGCTTGCAGCCGCGGCACGATCACCGCGTAGTCGAGTATCCGGCCAAGCCGTTGCTCGTCGGCGATATAGCGCTCCACGTCGTCTGCGAGCGGGTAGCGGTTCGGCAGCACGCGGCGGAGTGAGAGGAACACGCCGGCCATCCCCAACCGGGGGTCGCCGAGCACGCGGCCGAGCGGAGCGAACCGTCCGAGCGCCAGGCGCGGTGCTGCGGCGAGCGAGTGCGCGTACAGCACGCGCAGCAGCGCGACGTTCATGAAGAAGCGCTCCGGCGCGCCCTCCGCTTCGGCGAGGTTCCGGTGCTCCAGGTATCCGGCCACGATGCTCGCGTTGTGCGCTCGGTACCAGTTGCGCCCCGTCGGTCTCGCGCCGAACTCGAGCCAGAGGCCCACGGCCTGCGATGACGGCTCGCCGGCCAACCCGCCGAGCAGTGCGACCGTTTCGCATCCGTCCCGCAGCAGTCGCTCGTTGACCGCCCGCCACCACACACTGCCGGGCGGCGACGCGTCGAGCCGGTTGAGCACGCCGCGGCGCGCCTGCCAGCGCATGAACGACAACGCCGCCCGCCGGAACGGCAGGTGTCGCGGTGCGCTGCCCGTCGGCCCGTGGAACACCCGCGCCATCAATGCGAGACGCGCCGCCGGATCGTCGCGCACGACCGCGACCTGCGCCGCGGCCGAGGCGAGCGCGTCTGCGTGCTGGCTCATGGCGAGGAGTGATACTGATCCGCCGATGGGCGCGATCACCGACCTGTACGCCGGTGTCCCAGTATCCGATCTCGACGGTGTCCGCCACGTGGATGTCCCCGACCCGGATGGAAACGCGATCGCGTTCGCCGAGGCGCCCGACGCCGCGGACGCGTCGAGCTAGTCGAGCACACCCACAAGCGCCTGTCCGAACTGTTGCGCCCGCACCGCGTTGCCGCAGGTCAGGTCGACCACCGCTCCCGTGATCGCTCCCGCGCGGTCCGATGCCATGAAGACCGCCGCATCGGCCACCTGGGCCAGCGTCGGCAGCCGCCCCAGCAGCGTCTGGTCCTCGCCCCACTGCGCGAGCATCTGGTCGACGCTGACGCCCGACGCCGCGGCCAGCGGCGCGAACACCTCGGCGGTGTAGGAGCCGTGGGAGGCCGCGTCTGCGATCGCGGTCGGTCGCAGGCAGACGACGCGGACGCCGCTCGGCCCGAGCTCGACCGCGAGCCGCTGGGTCATCTGCTCGATCGCGGCGCAGGCCGTGCCGAAGCCGAGATTCCCGGGCCGCGCGAACCGGGAGCCGGCCGTCGACAGAGTCAGGATCGCTCCCGGCCGGCGCGTCGTCATGTGCCGCGCAACCGCCTTGGTGGTGATGAGGTTGCTGCGCAGGAAGGAGTCGATCGGCTGCATGATCTCCTCGACAGCCAGCTCGGCGAGGGGCGTGGCCGACACGTACGGGAACGACACGGCGTTCAGTGCGATGTCGATCCCGCCCGCGTCTGCCGCCACTGCGTCGGCGTGCTCGGCGACGGCGCGCTCGTCGAGCGCGTCGACCTCCCCCACCTCGGCGGCATCTCCGATGTCGTTCGCCACCGCCTCGAGCCGGGCCCGTGTGCGGCCGGCGAGGTACACGTGGGCGCCGGCACCCGCGAACGCACGCGCGACGGCACCCCCGATCGCCCCGCCGCCGCCGTAGATCAACGCCGTCTTGCCCTCCAGCATCTTGCGCTCCTTCGGTAGTGGGAACTGCGTCTATCGATTGAGAGCGGCGTCAGGGCCCTAACTCATCGGTCGCGCACGATCTCCCCCGGCCGAAACCGTGCGAGCACGCCTGGGCCGATGAACGCGGTGATCGCCGCGATGAGCTCACCCTCGAACGTGACGACCGCGAGCACGCCGAGCTCGTAGTGCCCGCTGTCGGGATTTCGCCGGCGGCCGAGCATCGCGGGCTGTCCGCCGGCGCTCGTCACCTCGAACCGCCAGGTCGCGCCGATGGCGCGTGCCCCCTCGAGAAGCGCGGAGATGAAGGCCGCGATGTCATCCCTGCCCCGGAACCAGGTCGGAAGCGGCGGCATCGAGAAAGTCGCGTCCTCAGTCAGCACCGCGACGATCGCCGGGACGTCGGAGCGGTTCCAGGCGTCGACGAAGCGGGCGACGAGCTCGCGGGAGCGCTCGTCGCCGAGCGCCCGCAGCGTCTCCTGCTGCGTGCGGGCCGGAAGCTTACGCTCGAGCTTCGCGCGGGCCCGCTGCACAGCGCTATTCACCGAGGCGACCGAGGTGTCGAGGATCTCGGCGACCTCGCGGGCGCTGAAGCCGAGCACCTCGCGCAGGAGCAGCGCCGCGCGCTGATTGGGTGGCAGGAGCTGAAGGGCGGCGACGTAGGCGAGCTCCACCCCCTCCCGGTCCTCGTAGCGCAGGAGCTCGTCCGGATAGGGCTCGACCCAGACCGACTCGGCCAGCGGCTCGGCGAGCGGCGCGCGTGGATCGTCCCCGCTGCCCGTGCCACCCGGCAGCGCGCGCCGCTTGCGCCCCTCGAGGATGCGGAGCGAGGCGTTGGTGGCGATCGTGTAGAGCCAGGAGCGGAGCGAGCTGCGCCCCTCGAACCCGGACCGGCCCTTCCACGCCCCCAACAGCGCCTCCTGCAGCGCGTCGTCGGCGTCGTGAACCGAGCCGAGCATCCGGAAGCAGTGCACGTGCAGAGCGCCGCGGTGAGGCTCCACCAGCCGAGCGAAGGCATTCTCGTCGCCTGCTGCAGCCCTGCGCCATGTCGACGTGTGTGGCGTGTTCACTGGCTTGCGGACGATTCCATCATGACCTCTCGGGCATGGACAATCGTGCGTCATGACGGCAAGGGAGCCTGCGATCTCGATCGTCCCCGCCAACGAGGCGAGCTGGGAGGACCTGCAGACGATCTTCGGCACGCGCGGCACGGCGTCCAGGTGCCAGTGCCAGCGGTACAAGCTGCGGCCGCGGGAGTCCTTCGGCTCCTTTCCCGTCGAGGAACGCGCCCACCGGCTGCGCGGGCAGGCCGACTGCGGCCATCCTGAGTCGGAGACGACCAGCGGCCTCGTCGCGTACCTCGACGACGAGCCCGTCGGCTGGTGCGCGGTCGAGCCGCGAACGGAGTACGAAGGGCTGCTGCGCAACAACCGCGTTCCCTGGGCAGATCGCGCCGAGGACAGGGCCGACGACAGCGTGTGGGCCGTGACCTGCCTGTTCACCCGCGCGGGCTATCGCAAGCGCGGCATCAGCCGTGTCCTCGCGCGCGCCGCGGTGGACTTCGCCCGCGAGCGCGGCGCCCGCGCCATCGAGGGCTATCCCATCACCACGAAGAACGTGATCCTGGAGGAACTCCACGTCGGCACCGAAGGCGTGTTCACCGACGCCGGCTTCACCGAGGTCAGCCGCCCGACGCTGCGACGGGTCGTGATGCGGATCGATTTTTGACCCGGTTCCCGCGCTACGCTGGGCCTGACGGGCTGAACGCTGGGCCGCCTGCCGAGCACGCCACCTGGTCCCAGACGGAAGGAATCAGTCCTGATGGGAAGCCTCGGCTCGACCGGCACACACCGCCTCCTCCTCTGCAGCCTCGCAGTCGCGGCCGTGGCGATCGGCGCGCTCGCCACATGGTCGGTGGCAGCCGGCCCCGGCGGCTGGGACCACCTCGGGGTCGGCACGGCCGGGTCCGACTCGCTGAACCTCGTCGCCAATGCGCTGGAGGTGACGCCTAGCGGAGTGCTCTACGTCGGTGGAAAGTTCACCGACGCCGGCGGGATCGCCAACGCCGATCGCATTGCGAAGTGGAACGGCAGCACCTGGAGCGCGGTCAGCTCGTCGACGGAGCAGATCGCCAACGGCGAGGTGTTCGCCATCGCCGTGTCCGGCACCAAGGTGTACGCCGGTGGCACGTTCACGAACGCGGGGGGCAGCGGCGCCGACAACCTCGCGGTCTGGGACGGCGTGAGCTGGGAGCCGTTCTGCACTTCGCCCACTGAAACGATCGGGAACGTCAAGGCGCTGCAGGTCATCGGAACGACGCTCTACGTCGGCGGAGACTTCCAGGACGGCGCGGGCATCGAGGAGGCCGACTACCTGCTCGCGTGCGACCTGGCCTCCGGCATGCCGACAGCCACCACCGTCGGCCTGACCGGCTTTTTCTCCGGTTCGGTGAAGGCGCTCACGGCCGACAGCAGCGGCAGGCTCTACGCGGGCGGAAGGTTCGCCAACGTCCAGAACATCCCGGCTGCCGACAACGTCGCCTACCGCGACGGCACTGGCTGGCACGCGATGGGCTCCGGCGGCGGTCCCTGCACCTGTGCGCTCGACGCATTCGTACGCGGGCTGGGCACCAACGGGACCGACGTGTTCGTCGGCACCGAGGGATCGAACGTCGACGGCATCGCCCAGGCCGACCACGTCGCGAAGTGGGACGGGACGAACTGGAGCGCCATGGGCTCGAACACCGGCGGCGCGGACGGGTGGTTCCCGACGGGGACCAACATCTATGACCTGGCCACCGTCGGCTCGACCGTCATCGCCACCGGGTCGTTCCAGAACGCGAACAGCGATCTGGAGGCCGACAACATCGCGTGGTTCGACGGCACCAGCTGGAGGCCGGTCGGGGCGAACGGCGCCGGCGACGGCCCGTGGGTCGGGGAGGGCTCCGCCCTCGCGATCGTCGGTCAAACGCTCTATGCGGCAGGGAACTTCACGAGCGCCGGCGGTGACAACCAGGCGCAGTCCGTCGCGTCGTTCGCGCTGAACCAGATCATCGCCTACCCGACACCCACGGTGACCCAGGGCCCCGGCCCGATCCCGACGCCCACCGTTACCCCCAGCCCGGACGCCACGCCGCCCACCACGTCGCTTCGCAAGACGAAGATCAACCAGGCAAGGCGCAAGGCGACGTTCAGGTTCGGCTCCGGCGAGCAAGGCTCCACGTTCGCCTGCAAGCTCGACAACAAGAAGACCAGGCCGTGCACCTCGCCGAAGACCTACAAGAGGCTCGCGCCCGGCAAGCACGCGTTCCGCGTCAGGGCGCGCGACGCCGCCGGCAACCGCGATGCCACCGCGGTGGTCAGGCGGTTCACAATCAAGAGGCGGTAGTCGAGTCCTGGCGAGGAGGTGCAGCCATGCAGCGGTCGTCCCCGAAACGGGTGTTGGTCGTGGCCAACCGGACCGCATCGACCTCGCGCCTCCTGGATGAGGTTGAGCGTCGTGCGAAGGCAGAGCCGACCGACTTCACCTTGCTGATCCCCGACGTCCGAAAGCCCAAGGCAGCCGACTGGACGCTGGACGCCGCCGTCCCCCTCCTGAGCCGAGCCGCCGGCAGGCCCGTGCGCCATCTCGTCGGCGGCCCAGACCCGTTCACAGCTGTCCAGGATGCCGTCCGCGAGCACCACTTCGACGAGATCATCGTCTCCACGCTGCCCAAGCAGAGTTCGAAATGGCTGCGACGTGACCTGATCCGCCGTGTCGAACGGCTCGGCATACCCGTCACGTCGATCAAGGACACAGTCGAAGACAGCGACGACGTGACGATCCTCATGATCATGGGCGGGTGAATCTCGTGGCCCGCCGCGGAAACGCCACGGCGTCATGCGGGTCTAGCGCCGGGTCAGCCTGCGCACGTTGACGCTGCCGACGAGCAGCGGACGGGAGTTGAGTCCCTGGTCGGCGACGACGAGGCCGCGGCCGTCAGGCCCGAGGCCGACCGACATCGTCGAGGGGAAGCTGGCGCTGCGGCCCAGGCTGCGCGCGCGCGACCAGTGGCGCCCGGTCCGCGAGGCGGCGATGCGGATGCGCTCGCTGCGGCTGTCGTACCACGCGACGGCGAACCGCCCCTTCGCGTCCTGGGCGATCGCCGTCCCGATCACGTTGCCGGTCGAGCCCGGGATCGCGCGCGGCGGCCCGAAGCGGCCGCGGCGCCACCGGCGCACCACCACGACGTCGTCGATGCCGCGGCGCTGCTCATGGACGAGCCACAGCCCGCGCGGCCCGTTGTCGAGGTCGTAGTAGACCATCGCGGGCCCTCGCCGCCGCGTCCAGGTCGACCGGTCGAAGATGTTCCCGCTCCCCTTCCACGAGCTCACGGCCGTCCTCGGGGCGCGCCCGCCGGACACGTAGACCGGGCGCCGGCCGGCGAACCCGACCGACTGGAACGATCCGAAGCCGGGATTGAGGTCGACGGTCCGCGTCTCGAGCGGCCCGCCGACCCTCGACGCCGTGAACCTCTGCCCGAAGCCGAGCGCGACGGCGCCGTTCGGCCCGATCGCGCCCGTGAAGTACGTGTCCGAGCTGATCGGCACCATCGGGCCGAACGTCGCCCCGCCGTCGGCCGACTGCATCGACACGACGTACTGGCGCGCGGCCACCAGCGACACATTCGAGCCGCTGATGCGGATCACCGGCGGCTGCACGCCGGAGGTGGCGCCCTGCGTGGCGTCGAGGATCTGCGTCCTCGGGCACGCACGCTTCCCCGGCGGGATCCGGCACAACGCGATCGCCTCGCCGCTGGGCTGTCGCACGTACCACGCGACAAGCGCGGTGCCCGCCCCGTTGACCTCCACGGTCGGCGTCTGGCCCGTGCCGGGCAGGCGGGTGAGCTTCGCCGACGCGGTCGCGGGCAGGACCAGGAGGGCGGCGAGCAGGATCAGCAGGGGACGGCGCATCGGCGCATGGTCGCAGGCGTACGCGGCGCCCGGCTCGCTCCGCCGATAACGTCGCCCCGTGCGTGATCGCTATGACGTGATCGTGGTCGGCGCGCGCGTCGCCGGCTCGACGCTGGCTGCCCTGCTCGGCGGCGCCGGCGTCTCGGTGCTGCTCATCGATCGTGCGCGCTTCCCGAGCACGACGCCGTCGACGCACTTCTTCCGGGGAGCCGGGCTGGTCGCAGTACTCGAGCGCCTCGGCGTGCTCGACACGGTCCTTGCTCTCGGTTGCCCGCCGCTCACCCGGGAGTTCAACTACGAGGACGGCGGGCCGGACGCTGTCGAGGGTCCACCTCAAGAGCCTGGCGACGCCGGGTACTGCCTCTCGGTCCGCCGAGAGCCGCTCGACTCCCTGCTGCTGGAGCGGGCGCGCGCAGACGAGACGGTCGAGGTCGTGGAGAGCGCAAGGGTCAGCGGTGTGCTGTGGGATGGCCACCGAGCGGTGGGAGTGGCGCTCGGCGATGGACGGCGCGCCCATGCCGCGCTCGTTGTCGGCGCCGACGGCCGCCACTCGACCGTCGCCAAGCAGGCGAACCCGGAACTGGAACACGATGCGCCGGCGCACCGTGCGCTGTACTACCGCTACGTCGCCGGCTTCGCCGGCCCCGGCGGCGGCGTACCCGATGCCGCCGAGTTCTCGTTGCTGGGCGATGAGATCGCCTATGTCTTTCCGAGCGACGCGGGTCTCACGTGCGTGGCCATCTCGGTCAACCTCGAGACGTTCCGCTGGTTGCGGCGCGATCTCGAGTCGCGCTACACCGAGCGCGTCGCTCAGCACCGCGGTCTCGCGGAGCGGGTCGCCGCCGCTTCGGCCCATGGCCGCGTCGCCGGCTGCGGGCCCGAGCGCAGCTACGTCCACGTGCCGCACGGCCCGGGCTGGGCGCTGGTCGGCGACGCAGCACTCCATCAAGACCCGTGGAGCGGGCTCGGCATGGACATGGCCGGCGTTCACGCGACGTTCCTCGCGGACGCGATCATCGACTGGCTGGTCGGATCTGTCGACGAACGGACGGCCATGGCGAGCTACCACGAACGCCGCAACGCCCATGCGCTGGACGCGTATCACGAGACCGTCCGGGGCGCCGCCGACCTGCGCACGGTCGGTGCGTGAACCCTCGCCCCGTTTCGTCCCAGCGGTAGAGGGAACAGGATCGGGATGGGAAAACTGATCGCGACAACACAGGCCACCGTCGACGGCGTCATCGACCCGGTCGGCGAGTGGGTGCAGCCGGACGCAGACCACGGCGACCACTCGTTCGAGCGTCAGGCGAGCTCCAGCGGGCTGGTGCTGGGCCGCAAGACCTACGAAGGGCTGGCGGGATATTGGCCGAGCGCGTCGGGCAAGTGGGCGGACATGATCAACCCGATGCCGAAGTACGTCGGGTCCACCACGCTGTCCGGCGATCTCGAGTGGAACGCAACCCTGCTCGAGGGGAATCTCGAGGACTCGATCCCGAAGCTGAAGGACGAGGTCGACGGTGACCTGTTCATGCACGGGAGCGGCGAGTTCGCCTACGCCCTTGCCGAGAAGGGCCTGATCGACGAGTACGAGGTCTACCTGAACCCGCTTGTCTGGGGCAAGGGAAACGTCCACGTGCTCGGCGACAGGGGAACCGTCCGGCTGGAACTCGGCGACGTGAAGCGGTTCGACTCCGGAGTGCTGCTCCTCACATACCTACCGGCCGCTTGACGCGGCGGACCCTGCGCCGACGCGCTCAGGTACGGTGGCCTGCCCGTGTCTGGTGCAGGGCCGGACACGCTGAAGGTAAGGGAGGGGCGCCATGCGCCGACCACTTACGCTCGCGGCCGTACCGGTCGCCATCCTCGCCGTGGCAGCGGGGCTCCTATCGGGCATGAGCCCGACGTCCGGGCGGGCGATCGCGCAGCAGCCGCCAGAGTTCGAGCCGGCGCCCGACCGGGCGCCCGGCGAAGGTGCCGGGCCGTTTCGCACGCTGGTGATCCGCGGCGCCACGTTGATCGACGGCACGGGCGCCAAGCCGCGCGGGCCTGTCGACATCGTCATCGCTGACAACCGGATCGCTGAGATCAGGCCGGTCAAGGACGGTGAGCTCGACAACCCGCGGCCGCCCCTCGATGCCGACCATGAGGTCGACGCGTCCGGCATGTACGTGCTGCCGGGGTTCATCGACCTGCACGCGCATGCCGGCGGGCCGCCGAAGAACGCACAGGCCGAGTACCCGTACAAGCTGTGGCTCGCGCACGGCGTGACCTCGGTCCGCGGCGTGCCGCTGGCCGATTTCGACTTCACCGTCAGCGAGAAGCAGCGCAGCGCGCGCAACGAGATCGTCGCGCCGCGGTTCTTCGACTACCCGCGGCCCGGTCAGGGCTGGGATCAGGGCGCGATCGGCAGCGACGCGGGCAAGGCGCGCGCCTGGATCCGCTGGGCGGCCGAACGCGGCGTCGACGGCTTCAAGCTCCGCGACCCGGAATGTGGCCGCCCCGCCGTTACCAAGGCGCTGCTCGACGAGGCAGCCAAGCGGGGTCTCGGGTCCACCGCGCATCTGGCGCAGAACTGCGTGATCGCCGCCGGCCCGGAGAACATGAACGCGCTTCAGGCCGCCCGCATGGGGCTCGGCACGGTCACGCATTTCTATGGGCATTTCGAGTCGCTGCTGCGGCCCGGAGTCGAGCTGTTCCCGCCCGACTACGACTACAGCAAGGAGCAGGTGCGGTTCAGTCAGGTGGCCGACTGGGTCGACAAGATCCACCGGGTCCGCGGCAAGCAGTGGTGGCGGTACCTGCGCGAGCAGCGCAGGCTCGGCACCGTGTTCGACCCGACGTTCAACATCTACGTCGCCAGCCGTGACGTGATGCGCATGCGCA
The DNA here is from genome assembly GCA_963806395.1 of uncultured Solirubrobacteraceae bacterium. Classification (GTDB taxonomy): domain Bacteria; phylum Actinomycetota; class Thermoleophilia; order Solirubrobacterales; family Solirubrobacteraceae; genus DASSUW01. The sequence continues at coordinate 432,431 of CAWDYI010000009.1, forward strand.
CCGCTGAATGGCATGACCAGTACACGTTGCCGTCGCTGATGGCCTTCTTTGAGCCGAGCACGAACGCGCACGGCTCCTACTACTGGGACTGGACGACCGAGATCGAGACCAAGTGGAAGCGCTTCTACGACGTGTGGTTCAAGCTGGTCAAGGACTACCACGACATCGGCGGGCGGATCACCACCGGGTCCGACGACGGATTCATCTACCAGACCTACGGGTTCGGCTACACGATGGAGCTGGAGCTGCTGCGCGAAGCAGGGCTCAGCCCGCTGGAGGTGATCCAGGCGGCGACGGCGAACGGCGCCAAGACGCTGTACGAGCCGAAGGGCGTCAAGCGACCGCCGATCGGCACGGTCAAGCCCGGCAAGCTCGCGGATCTGGTGATCACGCCGGAGAATCCGCTGGCCAACTTCAAGACGCTGTACGCGACCGGGCACGTGCGGCTCAACGAGCAGACCAACGAGGTGCAGCGGGTCGGCGGTGTGCGATGGACGGTCAAGGACGGGATCGTCTACGACGCCGAGCGGCTGCGCGCGGACGTACGCGCGATGGTCGACGCGCAGAAGCAGGCCGGCGAACGGACCGCGCGTGCGGCCGCCGCCGCGCAGCGGGTCCGCGAGCCCGGCGACACGCCGTGAGCTGACGGGCACGCCGCCGCGCCGGTCCCGGGCCGGCGCGGCGGCCGCTCTCGCCGCGAGTCAGTCCGACTCGTCGCTGGCGCGGCCGTAGCGCTCGTAGATCACGCGCGAGCCGAACGTCCTGGTCTCGATCAGGTCCAGCGGGAGCGCTTCGGTGACCGGCGGAAGGTACGGCGTGCCGCCACCGACGACGACCGGGTTGCGGAAGATGCGCAGCTCGTCGACGAGGCCGAGCTCGATCGCCTGCGCGGCCAAGCCGGCGCCGCCGACCTCGACGTCCTTGTCAGTCGCGTCGAGCGCCGCGGCGACCTCCTCGGCCACTGACGCCTCGGCGAGCCGGGCGTTGCCCTGGACGCTGTCGAGCGTGCGGCTGAAGACGACCTTCGGGATCGCGCACCAGACATCTGCGAACGCGGCCCCGGGCTCGTTCTCGCGCAACGACGGGTCCGTCTCCCACACCAGCATCGTCTCGTACAGCCTGCGGCCGAGCAGACAAGCGCCGAGCTCGCTTACCAGCGCGGTGTGGAAACGAAACAGCTCCTCGCTCGGGGCCGACCACCCGAACTCACCCTCACGATCGGTGATGAAGCCGTCCACCGAGGTGCTCATCGAGTAGATCAGCATGGCTTCCGATCATCGCACCGACGCAACGGACGATGATCGTGTGTATGTGTGCTCATGTGTTCTAAGACGCCGCCCGAGCAGCGAAGTCATCGCGAGGCGGCGGCAGGCCGGTCAGCGGTTGTGGTTGACGACTTCGACGTTGTGCCCGTCGGGGTCCAGGACGAACGCGCCGTAGTAGCCGGGGTGGTACACGGTGCGCTCCCCCGGACCGCCGTGGTCCTCGTAGCCGGCGGCGAGCGCGGCGGCGTGGAACGCGCGCACGGTGGCGTCCTCGCGGGCGGTGAACGCGAGGTGGACGTGCTCCGTGAGCGGCCGCTCGTCGTCGATCAGCGAGAAGCTGTAGCCGTCGCCCGTGAACTGCACGCGGCCGGGCTCGTCGTCCCCCAGCCGGATCCCGGCGTGGGGCGCGATGGTCGCGTAGAAGCGCTTGGACGCCGCGAGGTCGGCGACGCGGATCCACAGGTGGTCGACGCTGCCGTCCGGCACGGAGCGCTCGCGCTCGTCGTGCACGGCCTCGGCGCTGTTGCCGTCCGGGTCGATCAGGAACCCGCCGTAGTAGTCGGGCCCGTACTCCGTGCGCGGCCCGGGCGCGCCGTCGTCGCGGTACCCGGCGTCGACCCCCGCCTGCCAGAAGGCGTCCACAGCCGCGCGGCTCGGCGCGCGGAACGCGACGTGCAGACCGCGGGTCACCGGGTGCTCGCGGTCCGGGGGACCCATGGCCCAGTCGTCCCACTCGACGAGCTCGGCGTCCGCGTGGCTGGGCTCGATCCCCAGCACCGAGAGGACGGTGCGGTAGAACCGCTCGGACGCGGCCAGGTCCGAGACGGCGATGCCGACGTGGTCGAACACCACGCCGAGGCTACCGGTGCGGGCGCGGGGCGTCCGTCATCGCCGCTTGGGCTGCGACGTGAGGTGCCACCCTCCGCAATGCGGACACGCGTACGCGCGCCGCTCGCGGCGGCGCCGCCGCCCTCGCAGGAAGCGGTCGAACCAGATGCTCCACAGCGACCACGTGGCGCCGGCGGCGGTGGCGTACCGGATCTTCTCCTCGCAGCGCATCGTCTTCAACGTCCTATCGGCACGGCGGAGCGCGGCCGCGAGACGACGGTCTGGGACAGCAAAGACGTGCTCAGCCGGATCGGAGCGCGCTGAGCTCGGCGAGCCTCGCTGCGCTCTCGGGGTCCATCGGCAGGAAGGTCTCGATCGCGAGGTTCGCCGCCGTGACGTCGAGCGGGGCTCCGAGAGTGGCGATGACCGTGAACAGCTTGACCTCGCCGAGGGGGGTCTGGAGCCTGAGCGAGACCACCGGCTCGGTGGCCGGGCCGGTCGGTGGCTCGCCGGGGAGGTAGGCCTCGACCTCCTCGATGAGCTTGGCGAGGGCGGGATCGGCGTCCTCGCGGCTCCTGCGCTTCAGCCGGTGGATCAGCGGCGCGTTGCACGCGGCGGTCATCGACGAGATCCGCGGCAGGCCACCCGGGTGAACGCCGAGGCGGAGCATGTTGATCGGTGGCCCGAGGAGCTCCGGGTCGACCCCCGCCCAGAGAAGCGACGCGGCTCGGTTGGACTCGATCAGGTTCCAGAGCCCGTCGACGATCAAGGCCGGGTTCGGCTCGTGCGCCTCGAGCAGCCGCTCGAGCGACTCCCGAAGCGGCTGCATCACCTCCCCGTCGTAGGGCAGCTCCAGGTAGGGAGGCGCGAAGCCGCCGGCGAGCAGCAGTCGATTGCGCTCGGTGATCGGCAGATCGAGGTGCTGGGCCAGGTGGACGAGGAGCTGGCGACTCGGGCTCGACCGGCCGGTCTCGACGAAGCTCAGGTGCTTGGTCGAGACGCTCGCGTCCAGGGACAGCTCGAGTTGGCTGAGGCCGCGTCGCGTGCGCCAGAAGCGGATCAGCTCGCCCGCGGTCTGCGGCTCCTGCTCGGTCTCGACGACCACCCGATTGACGTTAGCGGGCGTCCGCTCCGGTTCCATCCCCGGCGTGCAGAGCGGGCCGGCGTTACACGAGAGGTAATCGACGCGTGGCCCTTCCTCCGGGACCGTTGACGGCGAAGCAACCAGACCATCAACGGAGGTAACCGATGACCGACCCACAGGCATTCGTCGACATCTCATCCCAGGCCGCCGCCGAGTTGGCGGAGAAGTACCTCGCGCTCTGGAACGAGCCCGATGCCGGCCGGCGCCGGCGGACGATCGCCGAGCTCTGGACGGAGGACGGGAGGCATATCCTCCAGCCGCCGCAGGAGATCCGCGCGATCGCGGCGCAGCCCGGGATCGGGCTGACGGCGATCCTCGAGGCACGGGGATACGCGGAGATAGAGGCTCGCGCGACGAGCGCGGTCGAGCACTGGGTCGGCTCCGAGGGGCTCACCTTCCGGGGGCGCGACGACGCCGAGCGACTCGGCGACGTCGTCAAGTTCCACTGGGAGGCGGTCGCCAAGGACGGTGAGCTGTTCGGAGTCGGGCTCAACTTCCTCGTCCTCGGCGCGGACGGCCGGATCGAGCGCGACTACACATTCGTCGTCGCTTAGCGGGATGGCGCCGCCTTCTCCGGAGAGGAGCACACCCATGGTGATCGTCGCAGGACACATCACGGTCGACCCCGAGCAGCGCGAGGCCTACCTCGCGGGCTTCATGAGCGTCGTCGAGAAGGCTCGCCGGGCAGATGGCTGCCTCGACTTCGCCATGACGGCCGACCTGCTCGACCCTGGCCGCCTCAACCTCTTCGAGCGCTGGGAGTCGCAAGCGGCCGTCGAGACCTTCCGCCGAAGCGCCCCCCGCAAGAAGCACGGCGCGGCAATGCTCTCGGTGTCGGTCGCCGAGTACGACATCGCCGACGTGCGGCCCTTGTCCGGAAAGCGCAGACCGTGAACCGCCACGCGGCCGGAGGTCCGATGAGTTTTCAGGGTGCGCGGCGTCATACCGGTTGACTGTCCCCAAAGACGAGGAGGAATCCGGATGCCGAAAGTGATCTATGCGATGGGCGGCGTCTCGGCCGCGGTGGTCGGTACACGATGAACGCCCCTACCTCGATCACCATCACGCCGGTCTTCGTTGCCGACCTTGCCGTCGAGGGCGAGCGGATGCCGGTCTACGTGCACGTCATCGACCATCCCGATGCGCGCGTGCTGGTCGACACCGGCATGACGGAGCTGCACCCGGCGATGGCCGACATGGATCCCCGCCTCCAGCCGCTGAGCGAGCAGGACTTCGATCTCGCCGGCATCGACATCGTCGTCAACACACACCTGCACGCCGACCACTGCGGCGGCAACCACCTCTTCGCCGGCAAGCCGATCTACGTCCAGCGTCGGGAGCTCGACGACGCGCGCAGCAAGGACGGTTACACCATTCGCGAGTGGGTCGAGGCGCCCGGCGTGCAGTACGTGCCGGTCGACGGCGAGCACGAGCTGCTGCCCGGGCTCCGACTCGTCCCGGCGCCGGGCCACACACCCGGCATGCAGATGGTCGTCGTCGAGACTGGCGGGCGCCCGGTCATCGTCGGCGGCGACGTGGCGGTGTGGTTCGGCGAGTTCGACGAGCCGCCCACCGAAGGCCGGCAGCGGGTCCTTGCGCTCGACCCCGAGCTGGTCTGGCTCACGCACGAGCGCGAGCCATGGCGACCCCCCACCGTCTGAGGCATCACGCGGCGCCTCGCGCCACGATCCGGTGCACTGCTCCGTTGAACGACGCCGTATACACGCGGCCAAGGGCGTCCTCGCCGAACGAGGTGAGGGCGCTGACCCGCAGCGAGGTTTGCCGCCGTTGACGTGCCCCGTTGGCGGTCAGCTTCGCCGAGAACACCCGTCGTCGGCAGAGGTCGCCGAAGACGTAGCGCCCGCGGAGCGGCACGGTACGGTCGCGGACCACGAAGCCCCCGACGACCGCACAGTTGCCGCGCTCGTGCGACATCGCGATCACCGGCTCGACGTGCCCGGGCGCGGCCTCGCCGGGCGCGAAGCGCGCGCTGCCCTCGAAGGGCCGCCAACCGAAGTTCGCGCCTCGGCCTCGGCCGCGCGGCAGGAAGTTGATCTCCTCCCAGCGGTCCTGGCCCACGTCGCCGATCGCCAGGTCCCCCGTCTCGCGGTCGAACGAGAAGCGCCACGGATTGCGCAGGCCGTAGGCGTAGATCTCGTCGCGGGCGCCGCGACGCGTGCGGAACGGATTTCCGGACGGAATCGAGTACGCGCGACGCCGTCGCGCCCGTGGGTCGATGCGCAGGATCTTGCCCAGCAGCGAGCCGAGGTCCTGAGCGTTCCCGCGCGGGTCGCCGACCCCGCCGCCGTCGCCCGTGCCGATGTAGAGCATCCCGTCCGGACCGAAGGCGAGCTGGCCGCCGTTGTGGTACTGGTGGTTGTCGGGCATACGCAACACGAGCCGACCGGACCCCAACTCGGCTTGGTCAGCTCCGCGTCGCCGAAACTCGACCACCCGCTGATCGCCGGCACGGTCCGTGAAGTACACGTAGAACAACCCCGACTCGGCGTAGTCGGGCGCGAAGGCCATCGACAGCAGACCCTGCTCGTGCGAGGAGCTCACACGGCGCCGGATATCGAGGAACGGCCGCCCCTGCACCTTGCCGTCCTTGACCACGCGAATCCGTCCGTCACGCTCGACGACCATCACACGTGAGGGATCCCCGGGCGGCCCGGTCACATGCACCGGCAGGCGGAACAAGCCGACACGGACCAGGCGCACACCGCCGGCGGACTCGTTCGCGGCCCGGTCGAGCGAAGCCGTCGGCTCTGCGGCAGGATGCCCCGCCACAACGGTGCGATCGAAGCCCACGAACACAGCCGCCAGGGCGACAAGGACGACAAGGACGCCTCGCATCGCCGTCGCGCGTAGGCCCCCAGCCGGTCCCAGGCACTTGTGGCGGGTCGGATTTGGCTCTCTCGAGCCAAGTTGGCTGTGTCCACGTGTACTCACTTCAACTTGTCCGCAGATTGTTCCCAAGCCGGCGGACGGGCTAGGCGTCGTCACGCCTGCGGAAGCAGAACGCGTCGCGGGCGCGCGCGCCGGTGACCGTTGGGGGGCACACCGAACTGATCGGTGATGGTCAGGAAGCGGTCGCTGACGACATTCTGCGGCGGGCCGCCGTCGACGCTGACCGTGACGCTGAGGACGTCGTCGCGAACGCTCGCCAGGGCGCACGCGCGCTGCTCGGCCGCCGTCTCTCCGAAGAACGGCGGCGGCTCAGCGTCCGAGCACGAGGCGCCGGGCAGCGGGACGAGCACCTTCGTGCCGGGCTTGACCGTGCAGGTGGTTTCGGGCTGGGCACCCAGGACCTTGCCTCTTCCGAGCAACCTGCACGCCGGGACAGGCTCGCCCGTGTATCAGTGAGCCTGCGCGACCGGCATGATCACGAACAGTGCCGCCAGCAGCCCCAGCAGAGCAGCGGAGCGGTGGTACCTCATGACGAACCCCCTATGTCCGGTACGGAGCAACGTGATTCGCTGGTACTTGGGCATCTCGCCTCCTACCGGGTGGTGATGTGCGTTGGGGCACAATCGCCGGTGCGCGTTGCAGCTGGATCACAGCGCCATGACAGAACGCTTGGACGCGGGCCGCGACGAACGGGTGGCGGCGCAGGAGAACATCGGATCCTCCCGCCGCCCCGCCGCAAGCACGACAACCATGCTCGTGAGAAATCACCGGGAGCCCGCGGCGCAGCTCCTCGGCACTAGTGGAACGCGTCGAAGACGACAATGGGCCGGCCGTCGTGACGCGTGCACTCCATCGTTCGCCGCGGCCGTCGGGGAGATCGTCGAGATTTCACGGCTCCGCCCGGATCGAGAAAGCGAGGTCTGCCTTCCTTCCTTCGACCACGGCGCGTCTCAGGGGCGTCGGGCTGCGATGATCCGCCGGTGTCCGTGACTGCCCTCACGTCTGCGGAGATTTCGCTGCCGGCCGAGGCCGATGGCCAGCGGGTGAGTGATCGCATCGCTGTTCTGGCTGACACCGTCGATGTCGTCGGGTTGACCGACAACCACGCCGGCCAGCCGCGAATGTCGCCGTTGGCGGCTGTGGCTCTCGCCCGCGAGCAGGGCGTCGGGACGATCGTGCACGTTTCCTGCCGCGACCGCAACCGGCTTGCGTTGCAGTCGCAGGTCGTGGGCGCCGCCGCGCTCGGCGCCGAGGGAGTGCTGTGCATGCAGGGCGATCCGGTGGCGGGCGTCGACCATGTGGCGGACATGACCGCGACCGAGCTGATCGCGAGGGCGCCGGGGTGGAGCGTCCCGCATTCGCTGGCTGTCGGGGCGGTCGTCAATCCGTTCGCCGACGACCTGGATCGGGAGCTGCGGCTGCTGCAGCGAAAGATCGCCGCGGGAGCAACCTTCGTGCAGTCGCAGATGGTCTTCGATCTCCCGAGGCTCGAAGCGTTCCTCGCGCGCGGCGAGGACATGCTCGCGGGCGTGCGCGTCTACGCGAGTGTGGCCTTGCTGCGCAGCGAGCGCATGGCAGAACGCGCCTGCGCGCTGCCGGGCGTGACGATCCCCGAGCCCGCCTGCGTGCAGATCCGTCGCGGTGGCGGCATCGAGCTCGCGCGCGAGCTGGCGGCCGGGCTCGCCCGTGTCTCGCGCGTTGACGCACTGCACGTCTTCCCGCTCGGGGCGGAAGCGGCCACGCGCGAGGTCGCCGCCGAGTTTCGGGTGACACGAGGCATCAACTCGCGACGTCGATAGCGCTGTGACAAACCACGATCCGCTTCTCGCCGAGCAACTCGCCTACTATCGGGCTCGCGCTCGCGAGTACGACAAGTGGTTCCGTCGCGAGGGGCTCCATGACTTGGGCGAGGAGCGCAATGCGAGATGGCGTCTTGAGCTCAAAAGTGTGTTTTCAGCACTCGATGCGTTTGCGCCTCGTGGAGACGTCCTCGAGCTTGCCTACGGCACGGGTGAGTGGACGATCCGTCTCGCGGAGTCCGCGACCAGAGTAGTCGGAGTCGATGCAGCGCCGGAGATGCGCGAACTCGCTCTGGCGAAGCTGCAGGATGCCGGCAAGAGCAATGTCGAGCTCTCGGTTGACGATCTCTTCAGCTGGCAGCCAGATCAAGACTATGACGTCGTCTTCTTTGCGTTCTGGCTTTCGCACGTTCCCGAGAGCGATGCCGACCGGTTCTGGCGCAGCGTTCACGACGCGCTTCGCCCCGGAGGCCGCTTCTTCCTCGTGGATGCCGCACGCGCGGTCGTGGAGAGGAACGTCATTCACGGTTCGCGACTGCCCGATCGCGAGAGCGCGACTGAGCTCAGGCGACTCGAGGACGGTCGGGAGTTTCGGATTATCAAGCGTTCGTTCGATCCCGACCGGCTCGCGCGAGATCTTCGTGCCCACGGCCTTGACGCGAGCTTTGTCGAGACGGGCGAGTTCTTCGTCTACGGACTCGGCCGACGTGCGTAGCCCGACCTGGGACTACTCACGCGGAGCCCGTGTGCAAGCAAGACACACGACCGGCCTCGACAGTCGTCCCGCCCGGTAAATCGTCGGTAGCGGTACTGGCTATGCGATATGTGACGTCGCGACCTCCTGCTACTCATCATCGTCCCGGTGGTCCTGGGCCAGGGCACGCGGCTGTTCCGCGACACCGGCCGGACATCGCGCTTGACCTGGTCGACTCGCGAGCCGACTCCGGGTCGCGATGCGGGGAGCGACTAGCATCGCGCGGCACGGCCGCGTGACCGGCATCGCGGTGATCGTTGTGAGACAGACCTCGACCCAGTAGGAGCATCGGATGAGCGCCAACGATCCCTTCGCAGGCCTGCCCGACGTCCCGAGCTTCACCGTCACGAGCACGACGCTTACCGAAGGCGGCGGCACGCCCGCCGCGCAGATGTCCGGCATCTTCGGCGTCCCCGGCGGCGAGGACATCTCACCGCAGCTCTCATGGAGCGGCGCCCCCGAGGGCACCAAGAGCTACGCCGTCACGGTCTACGACCCCGACGCCCCGACGCAGTCGGGCTTCTGGCACTGGGCGATCGCGGACATCCCGTCCACGGTGACGGAGCTGCCGGAGGGCGCGGGCGACGACACCGGCTCCGGCCTGCCCGAAGGCACGCTCCAGCTGCGCACCGACGCAGGCACGACGCGCTTCATCGGCGCAGCGCCGCCGGCCGGGCACGGCGAGCACCGCTACTTCTTCGTGATCCACGCCCTCGACGTCGAGAAGATCGGCGTCCCCGAGGACGCCACCCCGGCGTTCCTGAACTTCAACTTCCTCGGCCACATCCTCGGCCGCGCGATCCTGACCGTCACCGCGAAGATCACGGGCTGATCATCGTCGCTGGCCGCGACGGCGCGTGTTCGGAACCGGGCTGCCGGCGATCTGCGTTCGATCAGGCGCCCGGCGGGTCCTGGAAGGCGCGCACCTCGATGCGGCCGCCCAGTGCCTTCGACGCCTGCGTCGCCCAACGGACCGCGGCATCTTGGTCTGCGGCCTCGATCACCCAGAAGCCGCCGACGTACTCCGGCGCCTCGACGAACGGTCCGTCGACCACCACGGGCTCGCCGTTGGTGGCGTCGACGGTCTTGGCCGACGACGGCGGATGCAGCCCCCCGGCGAAGCGAAACGCCCCGGACTCGTGCAGGTCGGCGTTGAACGCCTCCACGGCGGCCAGCGTGGCCTCCAGTTCGGCCGGATCCATCGACGCCATCGTCGGCTCCTCGGCCGTGTCGTGGGGCACGGTCAAAAAGAACTGCATCACTCGTCGCTCCTTCTGGCGGGTGGCAGGGGCCAGGCTATCAGCGGCCCCCTGATCACTTGGGCTTTGCAGTACCGGGGGCTCAGCAGGGCTTGACGCGGACCACCCTGTCGTTCCAGCCGGGCGGGAAGTGATGGTCCGCCGTGACGCCCACCCGCATCGTGTAGCCCTCGGGGCGCCACATCGTCGCGACCGCTCCGCCACTCTGGTTGTTGATCCACGACGACGCATCCTCGACCCAGTCGTCCCACTGGTTCTCCGTGTTGTTCCAGAAGCGGTGGTTGCTCAGGTGGTAGATCCTGCACGCGGACATGCCGAGCGAGGCGCCGCCCCAGTACGCGTGCTCGTACAGACAGAAGTAGTGGTAGTTGCAGTCGGCGCGAGCCTGCCTGGTCGTCGCGGCGCGCCTGCCGGGCAGCGTCATCACCAGCCCCGGTTCGAGCTGGATCTCGTTCGTGCTCAGGCGGACGCTGTCCGGGTTGGCGGCGAGCGTGGCCCGCACGAGTCCTTCGTGAGTGGCGTCGGGCGGCGCGGGGGCGGCGGGCGCGGGGCCGGCGCCGGCGAGCAGCAGCGCTCCGAGCGCGACGCCGAGCGCCGCGACGCGGCGCGAGGTCCGACTCATACAGCTCCTTCTTCATGTTGGGCGTATCGCCCGACAGCGTGTCGGCGACCGCCGCGAGCGTCCATCCCAGGAACCTGGGGGATTCGTGTCCGAGATCACCCTGGATCCAGGGATTGCGGGCCGGGGCGCGGGTCGGCAGCCTGCTCGAGATGGTTGGCAATGTCGCTGAATCGACGTCAAGAGCTCACTTTGCGGAAGTGAATCCCGGCGATCCGCTGTACCGAGATTTGCAGCTACGCGGGTACAACCGGCGTTTTGTCGGCACACCGGACAGCGTGTTCGTCGTGGACGACACGGACCAGGTGGTGAACGCGGTCGACGCGGCCGTTGCATCCGGGATGAAGCTCGCGGTGCGCAGTGGCGGTCACTGTGTGGAGGGGTTCGTCGACGATCCCGCCGTCCAGTGCGTGATCGACCTCGGCCAGATGGATTCGGTGTACTACGACCGCCGCCGGCGTGCGTTTGCCGTGGAAGCAGCGGCGACGCTCGGTCGTGTGTACCAAGCGCTGGACATGCGCTGGGGCGTGACCCTGCCAGGAGGCACCGGTACCCGCGTCGGCATGGGAGGGCACGTCACCGGCGGCGGTTTCGGCCCGTTGTCGCGGTTGTACGGCCATATATCCGATCACCTGTACGCGGTGGAGACAGTCGTGGTCGACGAGAACGGCAAGGCGAAGGCGGTGACCGCGACGCGAGAGAAGGACGACCCGCATCGTGACCTGTGGTGGGCGCACACCGGTGGCGGTGGTGGGAATTTCGGTGTGGCAACGAAATTCTGGTTCCGTAGTCGAGATGCGCAGGGCGACGACCCGACGCTACTTCTGCCGAAGCGGCCCTCCGGCTACACGATGGCGTCCGTTGCGTGGCGGTGGGCGGACCTCGACGAAGAGAACGTCACCGCGCTGGTCAACAACTATCTGCGCTGGTGTGAACGGAACAGCTCGCCCGGGAGCCCGGCGGCATCCGTGTTCGGCACGTTGGTCCTGTTCCGCAAGGAGTTCGGCGTAGTGACATTGACCGGTCAGGTCGACCCCGGGCAGCCGCAAGGTAGCGAAGCGCTGGACGCGTACTTTGCCGAGGTGACGGCGAATGTGCCCAATGGCACCAAGACGACACAAGATGACGCGCCATGGCAGTACACCACGATCCATGCTCCGGACGTACCCGAGGTGTTGGGCATACCGGCGACGCAACTGCGTTCGAAGGCCAAAGGCGCGCTCTTGCGATCCGCATTGGACGGATCACAGATCAGGACGATCTTCGAGCGCCTGACCAGTGACGACTACGGATGGCGAGGCGCCATGACTGGATTCGTGACTTGGGGTGGGAAGATCAACGCGTTGAGTCCGCAGGACGCTGCCGTCGCCGAGCGAGACTCGGTGGCGCTGTTCTCGGTGGGCAATTTCTGGGACAACCCAGAAGAGGACGAAAAGCACCTGACGTGGGCCCGATCGCTCTACCGGGACGTGTTCGCAGGCACCGGTGGCGTGCCGGTACCCAACGATCGGACCGGCGGCTGCTTCGTCAATTGGCCGGACCCGGATCTTCTGGACGAGGAATGGAACCGATCAGGCGTCCCATGGTCCGAGCTGTACTACGGCGGGAACTACAAGAAGCTCCAGGAAGCGAAGGGCCGATGGGATCCCCACCAGGTCTTCGACCATGCTTTGGCGGTCGAGCCGGGCTGAGAACCCGGCGTTATTGCGCGTCGACCGGCCGTTGGTAGTGGGGATCGAGGAAGAGCCTGGCGACGAGCTGTCCGCGGTTGGATACGTCGAGCTTCTCGAAGATCGCCTTGAGATGGTCCTGGACCGTGTAGGTCGACAGGTACAGCCGGGCGGCGATCGCGGCGTTTGGCAGGCCCTGCGCGACGAGCTTGGACACGCGCCGCTCGCGCGCGGTGAGGCCGTAGGCCTCCGCGAGGAGCTCGGCGAGCTCGGGACCTCGCGCCGGCTCGAGCGTGACTGCGGTACGCGCCTTGCTGCCGTTCTGCAGCACCCATCCGCGCACGGTGATCCATTGCCCGGACGCCGTCCGGGCGCGCGCCGTCGCCGCGAGGCCGCTGTCTCCGGACGCGATCTCGCGAGCGCGCCGGGCGACCGCCGACACGACCACCGGAAGCCGCCGCCGGCGAGCGCCCAGCTCGTCGAGCCACGCGGCAGCGGCAGGGTTGGCCATCTCGACGCCGTCCTGGTCGTCGAGGAGCAGCAGGCCGGGATCGCCGTCGCCCCCATCCGACGAGAGCTCCTGCCGGAGTCTGGAGCGCTGGAGGTCCGCGCGACTGAGCGAGGCGATCAGGTCCACCTCCCGCCCCGCAAAGTCGGGAGCTCCGCGTTCCCGATACATCACGTACCCGCACCACATGCCTGAGTCGCCGAGATACACGGACCGGAGCTCGTCGCCCAAACCACGGGGCCGACGGCTGCGGTCGAGGGTCCCGCCGGTCGCTTCGCTCATGCTGGCCGCCGGTCGGCCCGAGGCGGCGAGCTGCCTGAACGCAGCGATGTCGGTCTCGTGGAGCCCGATCTCCGGCAGGCGGGAACCCGCGCCGCCGGCGAGCGAGTTGTCGATCCACTCGTCGACCGGCAGCCCGGTCTCCGGGTCGAACCAGACGCCGGCCATCGCGTCGAATGGCACGGCGCGGCGCAGGACGCGCGCCCCCTCACGGGCGAAGCCGTAGCGGTCCAGATCGCGGTCTGCGAGACGGAGGATCTCGCCGCGGATCGCGTCGTGGGCCGGCATCCATCAACTCCTTGGGATCGCGAGCACGGCGGAGGAGTAGTACCCGTCCTCCCGTTCATCATCCATCACGCACACCAGGAGAGATTTATTCCATGGCACCCTGGAGGTGTCAGTCAGCAGACTGCTGTCAATCCCCGGGGTTCAGCGCGCGCGCCGTCGCGAGCGCGCGCGCGGTCTCGTCACGCCCGGCAGGGCCGCGTGCCCGCCAGGCGACCACGCCGTCCGGGCGTACGAGTGTCGCGCCGCCGGCCGCCAGCCCGTAGGTGTCGGCGAACGGCTCGGCGTCGACGACGTGCGAGGTCGCTCCGGGCGGGGCCCAGTCGTCGACGTCCGGCCCCGCGAGGCGGAGGACGACGAACCCAGAGCCGAAGAGATCGAGCGTGGAGCGGTCGTCGGCGAGCCAGACGTGGGGCGCTCGCGTGCCCGGGCGACCGTCGAGCGCCGGCGGAGGCAGGTGCAGCACTCCGTCGTCGCCGTCCTCGCTGAGGATCACCGGCGAGCGAGTGACGAGCCCGATCTCGAGCTCGATGTCCGGGACCGGCGGCTCTGCGTCCTCGGTTCCGCGCTCGGGCACCACACGCGTGGCATAGCGCGTGTAGGCCTGCCGGACCGTGAGCTCGCAGAGCGGCAGGCGCTTTGTCTCGTAGGTGTCGAGCAGGCCCGGGCCGGCTTCGCCCTTGACGACCGCCGCGAGCTTCCAGGCGAGGTTATGCGCGTCCTGGACGCCGGTGTTGCCGCCGAAGCCGCCGTTCGGCGGTACGACGTGCGCGGCGTCGCCCGCGAGGAACACGCGGCCCGCTCGGAGGCGCTCGGCGCAGTTCGCCTCGGCCTGCCAGGGAGCGATGTCGACGATCTCCATCGGAATGTCGGTCCCGATCGCCGTGCGCAGGAACTCCAGTGCCCGCCCCTGGGTCAATCCCGCCTGCACGTCGACCGCCGAGTCCTGCGTGACGTCCTCGCCGACCGTGTTGATGACGAGGAAGCCGTTGCCGCGGCTCCGGTCGAGCCGGAAGAACCCGCGCCGCTTGGGGTTGTGCACGTAGAGGACGCCCCTGGTTGCGGTCGCGCAGTAGCTCGGCGCAGTCGGCGCGGAAGTAGATGGTGATGCTGCGCGAGAGCCGTCCATAGCCGCGCATGGCGATTCCCAGCTGCCCGCGCATCGGGCTCCGATTGCCGTCCGCCGCCACGACGTAGCCCGCCCGGACGACGCTCTCGTCCCCGGAGTCCCGGTCGCGGAGCGTGACGGTCACGCCGTCCTCGTCCTGGTCGAGGGCGACGGCCTCAGTCCGGTTGCGCACAGTCGCGCCGAGCTCGAGCGCACGCTCGCGCAGCAACGGCTCGAGGACGTCCTGGTTGATGAACACGCGCACGGTCGGGCTGAACCCCTCGACGCCCTCGTTGAGCTCCTTGACGTACGTGGCGAGCTCCCGCCCGGCCAGCGACTCGACGGCGACGATTCCGCCCGTCGGGCTGTACGTCTCCAGGGACTTCTCCCGCACGCGCGCTTCGAGCCCGAGTTGCCGCAGCACCTCCATCGTCCGCAGCTGGAAGTGGCCCGCGCGCGGATGGATCGCGGTGCCGGCGTGCCGCTCCACCGCCAGCGCCGGCACTCCGTGATGGCCGAGCAGCATGGCGGTCGTCAGGCCCACCAGGCTGCCGCCGACGATCAGGACCGGGACTTCTTCGTCAGGCATGGCGCGACGGTAGCCCGACCGGGCCGGTGTGCCAAGCGTCTCGATTCACAGTCCACTGTGCAGCGTGTTCCCGTCGACCGTGAGCACGATCCGCTTGGGATTGAACATGCCGAGTTGGAGCTCGAAGAGTCCGATTCGCGTGGCGGGTCCGTCAGCCATGGAAAACTCCCAGCGTTCGGTGAGAATGCGATCCTCGGACGGAGGGATCGCCGCGCCATCGACACGCAGTACGTTGGCGCGCAGATCGCGGGCTTCGAGCTCGATGATGTGCGAACTCTGCGTCAGCGTGACCTCGAGGCGAAAGACCGAGCGCCCGATCCTCTGATACGTCGCCTGCCACGACGTCGATGCCTCAGGGTCGCGGCCGGCCGGCGCCTCGGGCGGGACGCTCGACGCCTCGCGCGGCTCGCCGGACGCCACATCCCCCAGGATCGGCTCCAGTCGCTCGATCAACAGCCTCGCGTCGGCCTGGAAGCTCGCGTCGCGCAGGTCGAGCGCTTGGCGGCGCACCAAGGGACGAACCGACTCGGGCAACTGTTGCGCCAGCGGGAGACTCGCGCCTTGAACGAGCACCGGCACCACGCGCACTCCGCGCTCGAGCGCCGTCTCGACCTCGACTCGGACGTAGTCGTAAGGATCATCGAGTCGACTCTTGCCACCTACATCCGGCGCGGGAGCCCACCGCGGACCGATCAGGACGAGCATCACTTCGCACGACACCACGGCCGCTTCGAGCACGGCGACGAAGTCGACTCCGATGTCGATCGAATCGACGTCCATGAAGACGCGGGACTCCCCGAAGCGTTGGGACAGCCGGTCGTACAGGCGCCCCGCTTGACCGGGCACGTCCTCGCGCCGGTAGCTGATGAAGACGCCAAGGCCCGGGTATTCCGGCGCGGTCATCGCAGTTGACGCGGTGGCTGTGCATCGCGCCGGTCCAGTAGTGCGAGATTCTCGGCGCCGGCTTCGCGCGCCGGATGTGTGGCGGCGACGGCGTCCTGAAGCACGCTCGCCGCCCGTTCCAGCAGGTCGCGCCCACCGATGACATCACCAGCCTGGATACGCACCAGAGCGAGCGTAGTAAGGATGGGGGCGAGTTCCGGGTGACCGGGTCCGAGGGCGCGCTCGCCGACGGCGCGCGCGTGTTCTGCGAGGCGCCGCGCCTCCTCTTCGGCACCTTGGAGGCGTCGGATCTCCGCAAGGTTGCCCAGGGCGAAAGCGATCTCGCGATGCTCGGGGCCGTATCGTCGGCGGAAAACGGCGAGCGCGTCACTCAGCAGACGCTCCGCCTCGTCGAGGCGGCCCTGCGCCGCGACGATCGCAGCGAGCATGCCCAGGTCGCCGGCGCGGCGCGCAGCGAACCACCGGTTGAGCTGCGCCGCGTAGGTGGTCAGCCGTTCCGCTTCGTCGAGCCGACCCTCGGCGAACGCCAGCCCGCCGAGGTTGTGGTACACGACCGCGCGAGACGTTGAACGTCGCCGCCCGGCGGCGCGGTAGCCCGACAACGCCGACTCGTAGTGCTTCCGGGCTTGGTCGTGGTGGCCGGCGAGCCGTGCGGCGATGCCCGCGAGATTGTGCAGCTTCGACGCCGCGATCAGCTCATGCCGGCGCCGCGGCGCGGCGATGATCGACAGCCCGTGGCGCGCCAGGTCGGCAGCCTGCTCGTACCGGCCGGCCTGGATCTCGGCGGTGCACAGGCCTGCGAGGCGGTGCGCCGCGACGAATCGCGTCGCCGGCGAGCCGGGCGCGGCACCGATTCGGAGCGCGACGGTGGCGGCAACGTGAAGTGTCGCCGCCACCGACCCGCGACTGAACATCAGCGCGGCAACCGCCCGAACAGCTGGGCGTGCTGCACCGTGCCGCCGGCGAAAGCCTCAGCGGCCGCCACACCGATGACGACGAGGGTGACGGGCGCAGCGATGAGGAGGCGTTTGATGATCATGCCGGGAACACTGGCCGCCGGTTCTTGCGGGACCGTTGCTGCGTGCTTGCGGCTGGCTTACCGCGGCCAAGCCGGCTGGCGACAACGTCGCCCGCCATCGCCAGGTGACGGTCTAGGGTTCGGGGCGTGGTCGTAGCAGTGTTCGGCGACGCGCACGGGCATGCGGAAGCGCTTGACGCGGTGATCGGCGCGGCCGAGGCGTGCGATGCGCAGGAGCTGTGGTCGCTGGGGGACATGATCGGGCGGGGTCCGGACCCCGAGCATGTCGTGACTCGCACGCGCGAGCGCTGCGCGGTGGCGCTGATGGGCAACCACGACTACGGCGCGACGGGATCGGCCGAGCCCACTCGGTTCGGCGAGCCGGGCTCGCCGGCGGTGCGGTCGATCGAGCTGGCCCGCGACCGGCTCAGCGGCCCCCACGTCGAGTGGATGCGGTCGCGCAAGCCCGCGGCGCGACGCGGCGAGGTGCAGCTCTGGCACGGCGGTCCGCGCAACGCCGTGCACGAGTACGTCGGCGCATCCAACGCGGCAGCCTGCCTCGCGGTCCAGCGCGCCGAGCTCGGGCTGGTCGGCCACACCCACGTCGCGGCTGCGTGGCGGCAGACGCCACGCGGCGCCGAGGCGGTCAAGATCCGGGTCGGCGAATCGCTGGACCTCGCGGGCGGCAAGTGGCTGTTGAATCCAGGAGCGGTGGGCGCGCCCGAACCGTCGCGGCGTGGCTGGTGGAACGCCCTTGACCTCCAGGCGGCTGATGGCGCGTACTGGCTGCTGCTCGATCTCGAGCGGCGCACCGCGACCTGGCGACGCGCACCGTATGACCCGGCTCCGGCGCGCCTGCGAGCCCGTGCGCTCGGCCTCGACGACCTCACGCCTCAGCCGGCGTGAAGGATCCGAAAGCGATCGGGTTCGGCCGGATCTCGATCAACGACTTGGATTGGCGGCCAGGCCCATTGCCAGACGTTGATGCCTGGTGTACGGGAGAACTGGATCTGTCCGCGGGTGCCTTCGACTGCAACGCGCGGCCAGGATTCGGCAGTGCGCGCCCGGTCCGCGCCGTGAGAACGCAGCACATCGGCGAGGACGACGATCGTGTCATAGCCCTCGAAGGCGACGAACGAGGGCGCTTCGGGCAGCCGCTCGCGGAGGGCCGTCTCGACCCGTGCACCGAGTGGACTGAGGCGCTCGGGCAGGTAGCGCAAGAACGGGATCGCGGCGCCGTCGTCGCCCAGCAACGCCGCCCAATCGGAGAACTCCGGTTGCCCGGCCGGAGCACCGATCATGATCTCGGCGAGCCGCTGGTCGCGGCGGACAGACTTGACGATCGACACTGCCGGCTCCGGGTGGCCGACCAGAAGAAGGAGGGCTGTCGCGCGAGTGTCGACGAGTTCGTCGCTCACGGCCGTGGGGGCGAGCTCGCGCATGTCGAGTTCGATGACGGTGCCGCCGCGTGGAGCGAGGTAGTCCCGCAGAATGCGGGCCCCAGATGCCCAGTAGACACTCGACTCGGTTGCCACGGCGATTCGACGGTGGCCCGCGCTGAGGAGGAAGTCTGCGTAGATCTGCCAGCCGTGTGACTGCGCCGGGGCGAGGCGCGCGACCCATTCCGTCGGCTGTTCGGTGAGCGCGTCGAGAACCGCTGACGAGCAGAGGAACGGCAGGCCCAGGGCGTCGGCCCCGGCGGCAGCGGCGCGAGCGACGACGCTGTGATACTCCCCCGCCAAGGCAGCCACGCCCAGGCGGGCCAATTCGTCCACGGCCGCCGCGGCCCTCTGTGGATCAGCCGCGGTGTCGCGGACCACCAGCTCGAGTGGTCTTCCGACGATCCCGCCGGCGTCATTGACTTCGCGAACGGCCAGCTCGAGTCCAGCGAGCAAGTGTTGGCCCGCCTCGACCCAACCAGGCCGAGATAGCGGAACGAGAGCGCCAATCAGGACGGATGACCCGTCAGTCCGCTCGGCTCCAGGGCTCATCAGGGGATCGACCAGGTCCAGGCGTCGGCGACGAGCTCGATGCTGCCGTTGCCCGACGAGCGCGCGCCGCCGAACGCGACCACGTGGCGGCCTGTGGCGACCAGCGCGCGCCCGCTCACGAGGTTGTCGCCGCCCCGGTCCTCCAGCCGGGGCACCGGGATCCACTTCCCGGCAACGGCGTCGAGGATCCAGTCGCCCACCCCGAACACGTCGGCCCGCTCACCGGCCACGGTGCCGGCGGCGAACTCCTCGTCGCCGTCGGGGCCGCCGGGCAGCGGGAGCCAGCGATCCTCGTCCAGGTCGAGGATGCCGCCGTTGGGGTAGGTCCGGCCCCAGTTGCCGGTCTCGCCACCGTCCGCGCCGCCCAGCGCGGGAAAGATCATGCGCCCCTCGTGGGCGAACCAGCGGCCGCCGCCGCCGAGGATCTCCGAGTCGCGCAGCCGCCGCCACGAGCCCGCGCGCGGGTCGAACGCAGCGGCGATGATCACGGACGGTTTCTCCGCGCCGGGTTGCGCCACCAACTCGGCGGCGAACAACACGAGCTCCCGGCCGCTCCAGGCCATCGTCCGCCCGTAGGTCGGGGGAAGCGGGTCGTCGGGCAGCCCCGACCACTCCTTCGTGGCCGGATCGAACGCCATGTCCTTGACCGCGCCGCGCTCCTCCGACCCGGCGTACGCCACGACGTGCCCGTCCGTCGCGACAAGCGACCGTCCCCGAGCGCCCGGCGGCAGCCGCAGCTCCTTCCAGCGGTCGGCGCGCCGCTGGTAGCGCAGGAACGCGGGCGGCGCGTCCGGCCGTCCCTTCTCTCCCGGGATCAGGAGGTAGAGCGCATCGCCGAGGACGGCCGTGGAGGCCCAGCTGAAGCCAACCGGGGCCGAGGCGATCCGCTTCCACGTGCCCGCTGCGGGATCGAAGGCGGCGCCATCGCGGAGCGGCGGCTCGCCGGGAGCGACACAGTCGGCGTTGGCCGGACACGGCGGCGCGTCGCTGCCACCCAGGAACAGCGCCTCGCTGCCGACCGCGACCGCCGTCGCGGCCTCGCGAGCGCTCAGCGGCGGCTCCGGCAGGCGCTCCCACGCGCCGCTCGCCTGCCCGCCCGTCCCGGAATCGCCGCACCCGGCGAGCAGCGCGACCACCAGGAGGAGCACCGCGCGCGAAAGCCAGCTCATGCCTCCACTACGCGAGCGCGCCGGAATCGTCACAGCAGTACGGTGATCCGGTGAGCCCCCGGCGCAAACGTCCGGAGCCTGGCCCTCCGGATGAGGAGCCTCGCCCGGCGCCGGACCGCTCGTGGTCGGCGCGGCGCAGCATCCGCGAGCGTGACGCTCGCGCAGACCTGGTCGCCTACACGGCGCTGCCGGCCGAGACCGGGCCGACGTGGGCGCCCGATCAGCTGTCGGTGTGGCCGGTGGAAGGCGGCCGGTTCGGCTTGGACGCGCACTACGAGGGCGCCACGGGCGGACAGCGCGCCGAGTACCAGGCGCAGAAGCTCGCGAAGCTCAACCTGCGCGCGACGGTGCAGGAGAACCCGTCGGGTGGCACGACATTGCGGCTTGGCCCGCTCGCTCACGAGGCGGCCTGGGTGGCGCTTGAAGCGTTCCTCGGCCGTCCGCTGCCCGCCACCGAGGCGGACTGACCACCGCCCACTGAGCCGTTGAGAGAACGGCGCGCTACGCTCGGAGGGTCAGATAGCGAGGGCAACCAGAGGGCGAGACCTTCTACTGAACGTCCCCTTCCCGCGTAAGCCGCCTGATCTTCTGATGGCCGAGAGTCCACCCACGGGTGGGCTTTCCGCGTTAACCGGCCCGCACTCGACTCGACGGAACGGCGCCGGATCAGGGCAGAATGTCGCTCAGCGTCACCGTGAAGCGGTCGCCCGACTCCTCGACCTCACCCTCGATGTGCAGGCGCGCCGGACCGGTCTCGGTCCACAGCTCGAGGAAGTAGGCCCATCCCGGCCGGTCCGGGTCGTCGGACTTGGCGATCGCCTCGACCCGGTAGATCTCCCGTGGCGGCAGCACCAGGGACTCGGGGCAGTCGTCCTCGACGCGGCGGCGCAGGTCCTCGACACCGAGCCGATCACGAGACACGACGCGGAGCTCGTCGTAGTCGCCGTCCACGACGAGTTCGACGATGTCCTCCAGCGCCCTGTACATCGCGTCGGGCATCAGCTCGAGCGCGTCGGGGATCTCTTCCGGTCCGCCCAACTCGTGGCTCGGCGTCAAGCCGAGCCGGTTGTAGAAGTAGTCCTCGCACGCCGCACGCGCCTGGCGGCGGATGCCCTTGGACAACTCCGCGACCCCGAGCGCAAAGACCCCCGCGTCGATCGCTTCCTCGAGCGTCCCGTGCCGACGCGTCAGCTGCGCGGTCACCGCACGACCGTGCTCGGTGTCGCGCGCCGTCGATGACCCCTCCATCAGAATCGAAGGAGCCTCGTGGCGGCTGTAGCCCGGGCAGGCACGCACCGCGGAGTGAAGGACGATGAGGTGGTCGCCCATTACGAGGCGTCGCCGGCCGTCATCCGGATCGACCCGCTCGCCGAGGGCGTGGTAGTAGCGCCACGAGCCTGCATCCTACGAACACGGACGACCTCGGCCACCCGAGCGCCGGCGACGCGCTCGAGGAGATGCTTGGTGGCGCGACGTTTCTGCGGCTCGCGGTCGCTTACATCACTGGGCGGGTGTCACCGGCCGCGGCTCGGGCGTTTGTGCGCGGGCGCGGGCGCGGAGGCGAGCCGCGTCGCGGCCCGGAGCAAGCCCGAACTGCCGTCGGTACTCGCGGCTGAACTGCGATGCGCTGTCGTACCCCACCCGGTATCCCACGGTGGCGACGTCGTCCGCCCCGGTGAGCAGCAGCAGGCGCGACTCTTGCAGGCGGATCTGCTTCTGGAACTGGATCGGGCTGAGCGCGGTGACGGCCTGGAAGTTGCGGTGGAAGGCGGACGTGCTCATGCCGCAGGAGCGAGCGAGGTCTTCGACGCGGAATGGCTGGTTGAAGTGCTCGCTGATCCAGCGGACCGCGCGGCTCACGTGCGTGAGGCTGCTGTCGGTCAGTCCGATCTGGCGCACGCTCTGACCCAGGGGACCGTTGATCAGCCGCCACAGGATCTCGCGCTCGATCATCGGTGCCAGAACCTCGCGGTCGGCCGGGCTGTCGAGCAGCCGCACCATGCGGACGACAGCGTCGAGGAGCTCGGGCGAGGCGTCGGCGACGCCGATCCCAGGGGGCGCGGGCGCCGCGTCGGCGTTCAGGACCAGTGGCGCGATGGCCGACGGCCGGAGGATGAGGCCGAACCCGAGGGCCGGCTCGTCCGGCGATGCATGCGTGTAGTGCCCGGTGATCGGCAGGTCGACCGAGGCGACCAGATATTGGCCGGGCCGGTAGTCGTACACGCGGTCGCCGATGGCCAGGCGCTTCGCGCCCTGGGCGATGACCGCCATGACCGTCCCGGTCGTCGACGCGCGCGGCTCGCCCGGCCTGCCGGCGGCCGACAGGAGGACGCCGTCGATAGCCGTCGTCTCGTCGGGCCGCGCATGCCGGGCGATCAGCGCTTGCACTTCTGTTCTCACGCTCCTTGCCCACGGACTGATTCGCTCGATGCATGCCGAACAACGACTCCACAGACACCAAGATCGCGATCGTCACCGGCGGCAGCTCGGGTATCGGGCGGCACGCCGCCATCCGGCTCGCCGAGCGCGGCGCCAGCGTGATCCTGACCTACAGCACCAATCCCCAGGGCGCCGAGGAGACAGTCGCGACCATCGAGCAGCGCGGAGGCGCAGCCGTCGCCCTCCAACTCGACGTCGGCGACAGTCACACCTCGACGCCTTCGTGCTGCGGGTGGCCGCCGAACTCGGCGACCGCTGGCAGCGCACCTCGTTCGACTACCTCGTCAACAACGCCGGCTTCGGGCAGACGTCGATGTTCGCCGACACGACCGAGGAGCTATACGACCGGTTCCACCGGGTCATCCTCAAGGGGCCGTTCTTCCTCACGCAGAAGCTGCTGCCGCTTCTCGCCGACGGCGGGGCGATCGTCAACACGACCAGCAACTCGGCACTGCCCAACAGCATCGAAGCCGGCTACTCCGCGTACGCCAGCATGAAGGGCGGCCTCGCGGTCCTCACGCGCTACCTGGCCAAGGAGCTCAGTCCGCGCGGGGTCCGCGTCGACTCGATCGCGCCCGGTCCGACCCGGACGCGGATGATCTCCGACGACGTGGTCGAGCGCTTCCCCGAGGTCATCGCCTCGCTCGTCGAGCGGACCGCGCTCGGGCGCCTCGGCGACGGCGACGACATCGGCAAGGTCATCGCCGCCCTGCTGTCGGACGAGTGCGCGTGGATCACCGGCGAGAACATCGAAGCGTCCGGCGGCTTCAACCTCTGACGACAGCGATCGCGTCCACGGACCTCACCGCGCGCGATCCGCCGCGGGACGGTGTCCAAGCTTCCACGTCGCCGTGGCGATGAGGCCGGCGACCAGCGTCGGAACGACGGTGAGGAAGCGGTAGATCAGCGTTGCCGCGACCGCGTCGGCGTCGTTCGCGCCGAACGCGACGAGGACGCCCGTCAGCCCGAGCTCGACGAACCCGACGCCGCCCGGCGTGATCGGGATCGCGCCGAGGATCCGGGCCAGCGTCCAGGCGGCGAACGCCTCGACGATCGTCACCTCGACGCGCAGCACGCCGACCGCTCGGACCGAGGCGACCAGGACGAGAAAGACCGTCAGGTGCCCGGCGAGCGTCGCCGCGGTGAGGGAGGGCCAGCGCCGGCGGATCAGCTCGATCGCCTCCCCGCGAAAGCGCACGAAGGTTGCGCCGTTCCACTTGACGGGAGCCTTGTGGATCAGCGCCTTGGCGCGGCTCGCGAGCCGGGCGCCACGATCGCCGATGCGGCGCGCGAGGCGCGCGCTCGACAGACCGACGGCGAAGCCGACGACGATCGCCGCGAAGGCTGCGAGGCCAATGATCGCGACGAGCTCGAGCGTGCGGTTGCTCCCACCCTGCGCGGCGAGCCCGGCGACGGCGAGGATCGGGAAGCCGAGGATCACGAACTGGTTCCAGACGCTCTGCACGGCAACGGCGAGCCCGACGCGGCGGCCCTCGAAGCCCCACGCGCGTAGCATCGCGAACGATGTCGCCATTCCGACTGCGGCGCCGCCCGGGGCGACGGACGACAACGCGGTCGATGCGAGCGTGACGCGCGTGGCGCGGAAGTACGAGATGCCCGGGAGCGCGGCGACGAGGGGCGGCCCGTAGGTCGCGAGGTTGAGGAGCACGGCGAGCACGAGCGCGACGACCCATTCCCATGACAGCGTCTTGACGACGTCCCAGACCTCGCCGTAGTCCGCGATCCGAGGCAGGGCGAACACGAAGACACCGCCGACGACGAGAACGGAGGCGACGATGCCGATGATCCGCGCCCGGCCGGTGCGGCGCTTCTTGCGCGCTTCATCCAACTCGGCGCGGACGATCTGGTCCTCGGGCTCGACGGACAGCCCGGCGTCGAACTCGCTCGCGGACACACCACGAGTATCTCGTGCCGGCCGAGCCGTTACCGGCCCGACCCGGAGCCGCGACTGACGCTCAGGCGCCTAGTACCGGTATCGGCGCGAAGCGATACTCGCAGCCCCGCGGTGCCCAGCCGTCTGCTGTGGATGGCGCAGAGCGTTAGCGCCCGCGTGCCTCGACGCTGTGCGCAGCATGGACGCGCCGCTTGCGCCCGATCCCGTGATCGGCGAGCGGCCGAAGCTCAGAAGCCGGAGTGATCGGGGTTGACCGGCGGGCGCGGATCATCGCGAGGCGGCTCGGGACTTGCACGCTCCTCGGTGTCCTCTGGCTTTGGCTGGGGTGCGAGACCGGGCACCTTGAGCTTGAACTTGCGTCCGTCACTCGTTGTCAGCTCGGCGGGTTTGGGCTCGAGTGGCTCGCCGGGAATCGGGCTCATCGGACGAGCCTACTCGGGCTTCCGATCGAGCGAGCGTCACGCTCGCTGGTCGCGCGTCACATACATCGAGTCGCGCAGCGAATCGGCGCGGTGAAAACGATGGCTCGCGCTGGCCCCGGCGCGCCGTGGTCGGCCAGCCGCAGTCGCCCGTCGACTGTCTGAGCCAAGCCGGATATCGTGGCGCCGAATGACGACGGTGAAGATCTGCATCGACGTGGCCGACCTCGACGAGGCCGGCGCGTTCTACTGCCAGGCGCTCCAGTGCACCGAGGTTGGGCGGAACTCGCGGACGGTGAAGCTGACTGCGGGTGGCAACGAGCTCTACCTGATCCTGCGGCCTGAGGGCTCGATGCCGTTCCTCGCGGCGACCGAGGGGCGTTCATTCGCCAGACACTGGACGCCTGTTCACCTCGATTTTCCGTTGAGGACGTCGGGCGGTCCACATCGGAGATCACCAGGCTCGGCGGAATCGTCGAGGGCCAGGAGTCGGGCGACTGGGGCAGCCTGACGCGCTGCGCAGATCCCTTTGGCAACGGCTTCTGCCTGGTCACGACGTAGGAACCACCCGGGTTCAAGCCGTCGCGATGCCGGTCTAGCCGGGCTGCCGATCGTCGCCATCGCCGCGTACCCGACGACATCGGGCACGGATTGTCGGGACGGGAGGGCCGTCCCGACCTAGCATCGCCGACATGGAGCACTGGAACGAGGCACTGCGCCGGATCGAGGACAACCTTGACCGCGAGATCGACGTCGCCGCTCTGGCGCGCGTCGCGCAGACCTCGGAGTACCACTTCCGCCGGATGTTCTCGACGCTGTCGGGGCTGCCGCTGTCGGAGTACGTACGTCGCCGCCGGCTCACCCAGGCGACCGCGGAGATCCTCGACGGTGACGCGGGCGTGCTCGAGGTCGCTGTCAAGTACGGCTACGGGTCAGCGGACGCGTTCACGCGCGCGTTCAAGGCCATGCACGGGATGACCCCGTCGCAGGCCCGGCGGCCCGGTGCGGTGCTCCGCTCGCAATCGCGGATGAGTTTTCACCTGACGATCAAAGGACACAGCAAGATGCAACATCGACTGACCGAACTCGATGGCTTCCGGGTCACGGGCCGGATGACGCGGATCCCGATCGTCTATGAGGGGCCCAACACCGCGATCGCGGATTTCACGGCGTCGCTTCCGGACGATCTCAACGATCGCCTGCTCGCGCTGGCTGACGTCGAGGCTCTGCCCGGCCTGCTGTTCGCGACCGCCAACCAAGAGCGCGACGGCCCGAACGACATTGGTGCGACTACTACCACTCGGTCGCCACCACGACCCGTGCCGACGCGCTCCCAGCCGACCTCGCCGTACTCGAGGTCGAGCCGGCGACCTGGATCGCATTTCGCGGCGAGGGCCCGTTCCCATACGCGCTGCAGAACCTGTGGGCCGAGTCGTTCAGCGAGTGGTTCCCGTCGAACCCCTACCGCGTGCTGCCCGGCCCATCGCTGCTCTCGATCCTCGACACCAGCGACGACGGCACCCGCGGGAGCGGCGAATTGTGGATGCCGGTCGAGCGCACGAACTGAACATCGAGTCGCTGCGCGAGGCCGGCGAGGGGTCGCTCGTCAGCGCGACGCGAGCTGCTTCAGATGCATGGAATTCGTGTCAGCGAAGCCGTTGTCGGTGACGATGATCTCGCCGCCGGTGAGCAGTGCGCCGGCCCGGGCGCGCTCGAGCACGGCTGCAGCAACCTAGCGCTAGCATCGGCCGACTCATGAGCGCGGCCGCGGTGATCAGCGTGGAGGGCCTGCGCAAGTCTTACGGGCAGGTCGAGGCCGTGCGCGGGATCGATCTCGAGGTCGGAGCCGGCGAGATCTTCGCGTTCCTCGGGCCGAACGGCGCCGGCAAGACGACCGCCTGCGAGATCCTCGAGGGTTACCGGCGCCGCGACGCCGGGGTAGTCCGGGTGCTCGGCGTCGATCCCGCCGCCGCGACGCGGCACTGGCGCGAGCGGATCGGGATCGTGCTGCAGGAGTGTCGCCTCACGCCCGAGCTCACGGTCCGCGAGGCGGTGGCGCAGTACGCCGGCTACTACACATCGCCGCGTGGCGTCGACGCCACCGTGCGGCTCGTCGGGCTTGAGGAGAAGGCGAACACGCGAACGGCCCGGCTATCCGGCGGCCAGCAGCGGCGGCTCGACGTGGCGCTGGCGCTGGTCGGCGATCCCGAACTGCTGTTCCTCGACGAGCCGACGACGGGCTTCGATCCCTCGGCGCGACGCCGTGCGTGGGAGGTGATCGGCAGCCTGCGCGAGCTCGGCAAGACCGTGCTCCTCACCACCCACTACATGGATGAGGCGCAGACGCTCGCTGACCGGGTGGCGATCATCGCCGACGGCCGGATCGTGGCCGAGGGGCCGCCGGACGAGCTCGGCGGTCGCGACGCCAGGACCACCCGGATCAGCTTCCGGCTCCCCGACGGCGCCGGCGATCTCCCAGCCTCGGTGCGGGACGTCGCGCGTTTCGACGGCGAGGTGTTGTCCCTGCGCGTTCAGGATCCGGTGCCACCGCTGCGGGAGCTGACCGCGTGGGCGACCGAGCGCGGGGTCGGTCTCCCGGGGCTGGAGGTCCGCGGGGCGAGCCTCGAGGACGTCTACCTCGAGCTCACCGGGGCAGAGGACGCCTCGTGACCCCGGCCCGGCTCGTACTGCACCAGTTCCGCTACGACCAGAAGATCTTCTGGCGCAACTCCGCCTCCGTGTTCTTCACGGTGATGCTGCCGCTGATCTTCCTGTTCATCTTCGCGACGATCTTCGGCAACGACGAGATCGAGGAGCTCGGGGTCAATACCACGACCTACTACGTGCCCGCGATCGTCGCGCTGGCAGTGATCTCGGCGACCATGGTCGCGCTCGCCATCAACCTCACCACCGACCGCGAGCGCGGCCAGCTGAAGCGCGTTCGCGGCACCCCGCTGCCGACGCCCGTGTTCGTGTCCGGCCGCATCGGCAACTCGCTGGTGCTCTCGTTCGTGATGGTCGTCCTGATCGCGGTGATCGGCAGCCTCGTCTACGGCGTCTCGCTCCCGGACCAGACGATCCCCGCGCTGCTCATGACCCTCGCCGTGGGGGCGTTCGCCTTCTCCTGCCTCGGGTTCGCGCTCACCACGATCATCCCCAACGAGGACGCAGCGCCCGCCGTCACGAACGCGATCGTCCTCCCGCTGTACTTCATCTCCGGCATCTTCATCCCCGATAACGAGATCCCGGACGGCGTGCTGCACGTGGCCGACGCGTTTCCGGTCCGCCCGTTCTTCCAGGCGTTCTTTACCGCCTGGGACCCGAACACCACCGGCGCGGGCTTTGAATGGGGTCACCTCGCGGTGGTTGCCGCCTGGGGGGTCGCGGGGCTCGTCATCGCCATGCTCGCGTTTCGCTGGGAGCCGCGGCGCTGAGTCAGCAGGCTCGAAGCACCACGCGCGTGAGCGCGTCGACCAGATCACCCGCCCACCGCGCGACCTGCCCACCCGCCGTGGATCGAGCCGGCCGCTTCTGCGCCGCGTGCGGCGAGCGAGCGTCTCGGCGATCGCGGCACCACGCCCGCTTGGGACGAGCAACAGAAGCGCCACTCGGCCCGACCGTCTCCTTCAGTGCATAGGCACGACGTCGGCCGCGGCGAGCTGCCGATCGGAGCGAACTCAAGCATCGTCGCTATCGCAATGAGGCGATACCGATAGCGCGTCCGTTCGACGGTCGCGTCCCTGAGCTGCTGTAACTTCGCCGCGGCTCAGGTTCCCGGTGGTGGTCAGTTTAGGCCGCGGTCACCTCCTCGGGCGTGTGTTGTTGAGATCCCTCGTATCTCATCTGCTTGAGCCGGTGGCGTTCGAGCTGGGTGAACTTGATCCCGTTGGTGGCGTGGCTGATGTAGAGGTCGAGCACGGCCCAGACGAGCGTCAGGCAGCTCGTCTCGCCGGGGAAGCGGCCGATCACCTTCGTGCGGCGTTTGACCTCGCCCAGCGATCGCTCGAGCAGGTTCGTCGAGCGCCACCGCCGGCGGTGTCTGGTCGGGTAGCGCAGGTGCACGACGAGCGCGTCGAGGTCGTCGGCGAGACACTTCGCCGCGGCCGTGTAGCCGGCCCTGTCGAGCTCGCCTGCGAGCGCCTGCAGTCGCTGCTTGCCGGCGCGCTCGCCGGTGGCGTCATCGAGTGCCTGCCAGTAGACGCGGCGGACGCGTTCGCGGTCGCGTTCGGGCAGCTTGGCCAGCAGGTTGCGGACGCGGTGAACGGCGCAGTGCTGGCGGTCTGAGGCCGGCCAGCACTGCTCGACGGCCTTGATCAGCCCCGGGGCGCCGTCGGCGACGATCAGCATCGGCGCGCCGAGCCCGCGGCCGATCAGATCGCGCCCGAGCGCCAGCCAGTCTCCGAGGATCAGGTCACCCTCCCAGTGGCCGGGCACCGCCCGGTCGGCCGCCTCGGCAGGCCGCTGGCTGATCATCACCTCGTCGGTCACGAAGCGCTTGCCACGCCCACAGGCGCGCGCCCGGGGGACGCGCAGCGCCCGGCCGGTGCGCAGGCACGCGGTCAGCTCGCGCTTGAGCGCGCCGCGGCCTTGGACATAGAGGGACTGATAGATCGCCTCCGGCGAGATCCGCATCGACTCATCATCGGGGAAGTCCAGGCGCAGCCGGTTGGAGATCTGCTCCGGGCTCCACGACTTCGCCCAGCGCCGATCCCGACGGCGGCCACGGCGGCGGCCGATCCACGCGACGTCCGGCCCGGCGAGGACGACGCCGTCGCGACGCTGCACGCGGCCAACCAGCCGCTCCTGCACCTAGCCACGCAACCGCTCGTTGACCGCCAGCTTCGCCGGCTTCGGGCGCTTGGCGCGCTGATCGGCATGCCACTGCGCCGTTGTCGCCCGATACGCCAAGCGGCCGCTGCGCGTCGCGGCGTTACGCCACAACTCGCGCGAGATCGTCGACGGCGAGCGACCCAGCCGCCGCGCGACCTCGCGCACCCCACAACCACCGGCGCGCAACACCGCGATCTCCTCGCGCTCGGCGAACGACAGGTACCGCCCGGACAGCGGAGCCTGACTGATCGGCGGCACCCCGCCAGCCTCCCGAAACCACCGGACGCCGACGACCGGCGACACGCCCGCCTCCACACCGGCCACATCGCTGCGCGCGCCCCGCGCGATCGCCGCCCAGAACCGCTGACGATGCTCGCGCCGACCAACCGGCGGCCGTCCCGGCGAACGCCCCACCGGCCGCCCCGTCTGCTGCGCACCCCACCCCTTCGGCCTGCCCATCACAACCCTCCATCATCGAGCGTTGCGACGACCGCTGGAATCCGCCAAGTTCACCTCGTGGGCCTTCAGCCACAACCTCACGCAGGCCGGCATCTCGCCGTCGATGGGCGCCGTCGGCTCGGCCTACGACAACGCGCTCATGGAGAGCTTCTGGGGGCGCATGCAGGTCGAGCTGCTGGACCGCCGCCGCTGGAAGACCCGCATCGAGCTCGCTACCGCGATCCACGACTACATCGAGCTCTGGCACAACACCCGACGCCGACACTCATCGCTCGCGATGCGCACGCCCGCCGAGGTCGAACACGCGTGGGCCAGCAACAACCATGCGACGACCGAAGCGGCTGGCGCTAAGACCGCGACAGCAGGCGAGGTCCACGAAACGTCTCCCTCTGGTCTCTTAGCTCCCGCGATCGAAGCCATCTATCCCAACCACCATCTTCTGAACAACGACAGCAACGACCAAGCCGCCTGATTCGAGAACCCGCCGCTCCATCGAAACCGGGGCAGACCACCCTGTCCACCGAAGCGGGGGAACTCCAGTCGCGCGACCCGATCACTCCGTGTTGGTCCGGTTTCGACCGGCGCGCTTCGCCGCGTAGAGCGCCTCGTCTGCACGAGCGATCAGCGCATCGAGCGAGTCGTCAGCCCGAAGCTCCGTCACGCCCGCTGAGCAGGTCACCGCAGCAGGCGTGCTACGCCTGACACGGTCCACCACGCGGCGGGCCTCAGCGAGTCCGGTGCCCGGCAGCAGCAGCGCGAACTCCTCGCCGCCGTACCGCGCGAGGAGGTCGCCCGCACGCAGCTGCGTGCTCCACGCGACCGCCGCGTCGCGCAGCACGCGATCACCTGCCGCATGGCCGTCGCGGTCGTTGATCCGTTTGAAGTGGTCGATGTCGAGAACTGCAACCGACAGCGCATGCGCGTAACGACGCGATCGCGCAACCGCACCGGGCAGCTCCTCCTCCCAACGCGCCCGGTTGGCCAGCCCGGTCAGAGCATCGCTCCTCGACTGGACCGTCGCCTCGCGGACGAGCGCCTGCCCACGGAGGCCAACGATCACGGCGACAGTCGGCCAGAGCAGCGCCTTGACCCACGCGCCATCCCCACCGCCCTCGATCGCCACCGACGCGACAAAAGTCCCCGCGCTGACCAGCACGACAATTACAAGCTCCACCCGATCGCCATACAGCGCGACCCAGAGGACCGCGAGCATCAACAGCGCCTCGTAATCGACCGGGTTCCCGATCCCTCCCGTCGCCTCCCGCAGCAAGAAGACCACCACCACGAGGGCACCGGGCGGGACAACCGCAGCGCGCCACGGCAAGCGGTCCCATCGAGCAAACGCGACGACGGGCACCATCGCGACCACGAGCACGACGGCCGCGATGGCGAGAGTCGGACGCAAGACATCGACAAACGACAGGGACGCAAGAGCGGCGCCGACTGCGAGCGCAAACGGCCACACCCGCCGGATCACGCCATCGCGAGCAAAGGCATGAGGGCGATCCGCATTCACCGGTCGAACCCTCTCCGTCAATGTCAGGGCGAGACGCTCACGCTGATCGCGCCATCTCTACCGTAGTCGGGCCGCGCGATCCCATAGGCGCGCGCAGTAGCGAACGATCGCTGTAGTGACGAAACCTCAACGCCGGGCGGCTCCCCAAGGCGACCGGGGATCGGGTGCCGCAGCGGATCAGCCGACCGTGTGAGGGGACCAACGTCACCGGGCACGGGGACACCGCAAGCATCTCGTGGCAACGCTGCCGAACAGCACCGAGCGCATCGCGCCGCTGCGGAGAGCGGGGGCATCGCGTCAATCGGGTACCGCGCCGATGTGTCGGGAGAGTGGCGATCGATGGTGAGCCGGTCCAGGGAGACGGCCGAGTCGTACTGGCGATCGCCCTCGTCGAGGATGGGCAGGTAGAGGGTGTGCCAGAGCCCTGTGTCACCGGTGTAGAGGCGCGCAGGATGCGCGTGGCGGGGTGATAGGTGGTGCCGCGGGCGCGGAACGCGGTCACGCTCGCGTCGCCGATGGAGTTGACGCGAATTCGGGTTTCCGTTCGCATCGGGGCGAAGCTGTGCGGCGCCGTGATGGTCGGGGCCTCTATGCTCAACGCGTCCCAGTTCGACGCATGATCGTCACATCGCGCGCTCCGCGGATCGATGGTCCGCCGAGGGAGCGCTGCGGTCTCCGAACTCGTTAGGCGCGTCGGCCCGCGTTGCGGAGCCACTGGAGAGGATCGCGAAGCTCGCGCCCTCGCGTGGGAAGCCGGCCAGGCGCTTGGTGGAGATCGCCGCCGGGTTCGAGAACGGGGGCAGCGCCGAGTAGGAGGCGCGGCGGACCTGCCTCGGGTCCACCGCGATCGCGCGCCCGACCCGCAGCGCGGCTCGACGCAGCTCCCCGGACCGGTCGGGCACAAGCACGATGTCACCCGCCTGCCTGGCTCGCGCCCGCCCCGCCAGTGCGCCGACGGCGACGACACAGGACGTGAATGGCAGGTTACGGAAGACCTCCCCTTCGATGGTGGGGTTTTACGGTATCCGGTCCGCCCCGGTTTCGCCACGCGCGGCGGGCAGCCCCGCTCTGTGCGGACGTACCTCCGCTAGGCCTGGCGGTCACGTAGGATCGGGCGTGCTCTGACGCTGCTCGGATTCCAAACGCGCGGTTTGGGCGAGCTGCTGGCTGGACGCGGGCGGAGAGACTCGGGTGGAGTTGACCCGGCTTCGTGGACATCGTGTCCACCGGAACGAGTCAGGTCCAATCCGGCGCTTTGCGCGACCAGGAGTGCGCGCCGGCTGAGGATGTCTACGCGGGACGGTCCTCGGCGTCGATGATCTGCTCCGCGACCTCAGAGAGGTCGGCGCCAATGATGTCGGGTTGATCGCCGAGTGGACTCAGCACCTTCCCAGGCCGGCTGACGAACGCCGCCGCGCAGCCGGCGGCGAGCGCTCCGGAAATGTCCCAGGCATGGGCTGCGACCATGCGGACGTCGTGGGCTTTAGTGTGGAACGTCCTGGCGGCCATGTGGTAGGGCGCCGGGCGCGGCCTGAGCGCCTTCACATCGCCGGCGGAGAGGATGGCGTCG
This sequence comes from uncultured Solirubrobacteraceae bacterium, assembly GCA_963806395.1. GTDB lineage: Bacteria > Actinomycetota > Thermoleophilia > Solirubrobacterales > Solirubrobacteraceae > DASSUW01. The sequence goes on from CAWDYI010000009.1 coordinate 465,677, forward strand.
AACCGCTTTTCGTGCGCGGCATGCCCAAGCTGGTCTCGCGCCACGTCCAGCGGCGAGTCCGTGAGCGCAGCGAGGGTGAGGCGCGCCTGTCGCAGCCGGTCGAGCGCGGGAGCGGCGTCCTCATGCGGCGGCAGGCGTCGCATCTGGTCGACGGTCCGCTCGCCCTCTTCGCGCTCGAGCTGCGTTCCGGTCATAGGCTCTTCGCGCGGTTTGGCATAGGCGAGCATCATGGCGCTCGGGATCGAGGACGTCACCCGCCTGACGTTTTCAGGTCGAACCCGCCAAGCGGGGCAGCTCCGGTGTATCCGGCGAGAGTCGAGACCCCATGAGGCCTTTCCTGATCATCGCCCTGCTCGCCTACTCGCTCGCCGCCTGCGGCGACGACCAGACCGTCTCGTCGGGCGAGGTGGATCAGATCGCGAGCAAGCTGGCGCAGAAGACGCAGTCACTCTCAGCCGGGTGGCCGACGCGAGCCAGACGCTCGCCGACGACCCCAACCGCGCCGCCGAGGCCCGCGACCGATTGCGGGACCTGAAAGGCCGGGCGCAGGACCTGGCCGGCGAGGCGAAGGACCTCCCGGAGTCTGCGAGCGCCCGCGCGCAGTTGCAGGAGGCCAACGGAGAGCTCGCCGAGGCGGCCCGGCAAGTTCGCAGATGTGGATCCGGATCGCGTGACGAGGCGCTCGACCAGGGGCGCGGGCAGATCGAGGAGGCCAACGACCACATCGGCGAAGCCGCCGATCGCCTGGCCGACAAGCTGCCGCCGGACGCGCGCAAGGACCTCGATGACCTCCGGGAGAGGTCGTCGTCCCCGACGCCGTCGACGCGACTATCGTCACGGGTGATGTTCCGCCAGGGGCCGGTGCCGATCCTCGTCCACGGGCTGCTCGACTATCTCGTCGGCGCATTGTTGATCGCCGGCCCGTTCCTGTTCGGGTTCACCGATGACATCGCAACCGCCACGGCGGTCGGCGTCGGCGTGCTGCTGCTCGTCATCGCCGGAGCGAGCGACCTCCCGACCGGTTTCGTGCGGTCGATCCCCAGGGCACTTCATGCGGTGCTGGACTACGTGCTGGCGATCGCGCTCCTGGCCTCGCCGTTCCTGCTCGGGTTCACCGGCGACAAGACGGCGACGCCATTCGTCATCGCCGTCGGCGTCCTCCAGCTCATGCAGACGATCGCCACGCGGTTTCTCAGGCCGAAGTGTCAGCACGCGCGCCGCGCCGCCGGGTAAGGCGCTGGCCGGTCGCGGCAAAGCGGGCCGCCTGCAGGGGTTCCGAGCGTGCCTCGGCTCCCCGGGGGTCGACGCCGTCGTGCTTGGATGCTGGCGATGACGGCTTCGCATCCACAGTCCCGGCACCGCGGCCGCGAGCTGATCTGGGCCGGAACGGTCGGGCTCGTGCTCGCGGACTCCTCGGTGGTGACGCTCGCGTTGCCGGAGATGCTGCGCCGGTTCGAGACCACCGTGCTCGGCGTCTCCTGGGTGCTGACCGCGTTCAATCTGGTGCTCGCGCTCGCCGTGCTGCCGGCCGCACGTCTGGCGGCCGGCCGGGGGGCTCGCGGCGCGGCGGCGGTGTGGGGTGCAGGATTGGCCGGCTTCGCGGTCGCGTCGCTGCTGTGCGCGATCGCGCCCACGATCGCCGTGCTGATCGCGGGCCGGTGTGTGCAGGCCGTGGCGGGGGCGTGCGTGATCGCCGGAGCGATCGAGTTGCTTGCGCGCAGCCGCGGCTCGCACGCGAGGGGCGCCGTCGCGTGGGGCGCGGCCGGTCTGATCGGGATCGCCGTCGGCCCGGCCGCTGGCGGCTTGTTGACCCAGCTGATCAGCTGGCAGGCGATCTTCGCGTTCCAGGTTCCGGTGATCGTCCTGATCGGCGCGGCGGCGAGCCCGCCGGCGACGGAGGCCGAGCGTGGACGCGCCGGGCGGCTCCGGCTCGGTCCCGAGCTCGCGCTCGGGCTGCTGTCGGCGGGCCTGGCCGGTGCGCTGTTCCTGCTGGTGATCATGCTCACCGAGGGGTGGGGCTACTCGCCGCTCGCCGCAGCGGTGATTGTTTCGGCGATGCCGGTCGCGACGATCGCCGCGCGGCGGCTCACGCGCGGGCTCGCGCAGACCACGGCAGTGATGGCCGCGGGGGCGGTAGTGCTCGCCGGCGGCCTGGCGGCGCTGGGTCTGGTCCCGGACGCCGAGCCGGTGTGGACGCTGGTCCCGCAGGTGTTCATCGGTGTCGGGATCGCGCTCGCGCTGCCCGGGCTGACCGGGCGCGCGCTCGCGGGCGCCGATCCGGCGGGGCACCGGGCGGCGGGCACGATCGCTGCGCGCCATCTCGGCATCGTGCTCGGGCTGCTGCTCTTGACGCCGCTCTTCACGTCGCAACTGGTGGACCAGCAGCGCGCAGCCGAGCGCTCCGGGACGGCGCTGATCCTCGATGCCTCGCTGTCGCCGCAGACCAAGATCGCGCTGGGCGCCGCCGTCAGCGAGCAGATCGACCGCGCCGGCGGCCGGCTCCCCGATCTCGCACCGGCGTTCGATGCGGTCACGCCGCCGGCCGAGGCCCGTGGAGACTACGCCCAGCTCCAGCAGCGGCTCGCCGGGGAGGTCGACAAGGCCGCTACGCACGCGTTCAGCATGGTGTTCCTGATCGCCGCCGCTCTGGCGTTGCTCGCCGTCGCGCCGATCGCGGCGAGCGCCGGCGCGCCCGGCCGCCGGGGCGGCTTGGCGGTCGCGGGTGCCGTCGCGGCGTCCGCCGCCCTGGCGGCCGCCTATCTTGCGCTCGGCGGCGCGCGCTACGAACCGCTACAGGTGGCCGACCCCTGCGCGCCCAGACCAATCTCGCAGCTGCGGCAGCAGAGCGACGGAGTGCTGGAGCGGATCGCGCTCTCGACCCTCGACGGCGCCGCCTGCCGCCTGCGCGTGCCGCGCGAGGAGCTCGCCCTCGCCCTGGCCAGCGGCGAGGCGCGCGCGAAGTTCGCGGCCGGGCACCGGATCTCCGACGCGGCGATCGACGACGCGGTGCGCAGCGGGCTGCGACGCGCCATCGACGATGCCGTGCGCCTCGACATGCTCTCGTCACTGGAGGCCTCGCTCCTGCGGCAGGGCGTGGAGCGGCTGCCCGTGCCCATCCTGATGAACGCCCTGCGCAGCAGCGCCGGCAAGAGCGTCGTCGGCTTCCTCGCGGACCTCCTGCGTGGCGGGTGACGGTCAGCGGGTCGGCTCGGGCAGGCGCGCGCGGGCCGGCGCGGCCAGCTGGTCGCTCGGCCAGCTCGAGCGCTCGCCGACCAGCGCGATCACCGCCGGCGTCAACACCGAGCGCACGAGGAACGCGTCGATCAGCAGGCCGACGGAGAGCACGAACGCGAGCTGATGAAACGCGGCGAGCGGCACGAGCGCCAGCGCAGCGAATGACGCGGCGAGCACGAGCCCGGCGGCGGAGATGGCGTGCGAGGCGCCGCTTCCGGCCGCCACGATCGCCTCCCGCAGTGGCATCCGGCCCGCCTCGCTCCAGATCCGGCCGACCAGGAAGATGTTGTAGTCCGAACCGAGCGCGATCAGCAGCACACCGGCCGCCAGCGGAACGAAGTACGTCAGCTCCGGCTCGCCCAACACCCCCTGGAAGAACACCACCGCCAGGCCGAGCGCCGCCAACGGGGCGAGCGCCGCCAGGAGCACCAGATACACCGGCGCGACCAGCGCGCGCAGGAAGACCGCGAGGATCAGCACCAGCGCCAACAGCACGATCGGCACGACGCGGAACATGTCGCCGCCGGCGGTGTCGATCAGCTCGCCGGTGATCGCGGTGTCGCCCGCGAACAGGGCACGCGAGTGCGGCAGCCCGACGGCGTCGAGCAGGTCGGCGATGCGAGCGTCGAGATTGCGCTGCAGGCGCACCGCGTCGGCGCTCAGCGGATCGTGCACGGGGATCATCACAAAGCGGACCGCATCACCGCTCGGCGATTCGACGACGCCGAACGGCTGCCGGCTCGGCTTCGTCGCCGGCCCGAGCACCCCCGCCACGCCGGGCTGACCCCCGAGGACCGCCTGGAGCGCGGACAGCTCGCGACGGTGGCTCGCGACGCCGCGTCCGATCACCACCAGCGTCGTCGGCGCGATGACACCGGGGGCGAACCCCTTCCCGGCCTGCTCGTAGGCCACCCGTGGCTCGCTGTCACTCGGCAGACCGCGGATCAGCGGGTTGCCGACCTTCAACCACGCGAGGCCCGAAGCCATCGCCGCGAGCACCAGCAGGCAGACCACCGTCGTGCGCCCCGGCGCCCGCACCGCCGTCACGATCATCCGGTCCAGCCACCCCGTCGCCGCGCCCGCTCGCGCCGGCGCGTGCCGCGGGCCCGGCCACAGCAACGCAGGCCCGACCGTCGCGAGCATCGCGGGAATGAACGTAACCGTCACGACCAGGCCGACCAGCACCGCGACCGCCATCCCCGGCCCGAACGCGCGCAGAAACCCCAGCTCGGCGACCACGAGCGCCGCCGAACCGACGGCAACCGACAGGCCGCACACGAGGATCAGCGGCGTCAGCTCCGCCGTCGTCTCGCGAGCCGCATCCCGCGCCGCCCGCCCTTCCCGCAGTCGCCGCCGGAACCGCGACATGTAGAACAGGCCGTAGTCGGTGACGACCCCGAACAGCAGCGCGACCATGATCGGCTCGACCTCCGGAGGAACCGACAGATCCACGCTCTGGCCCACCCCCGCCACGAAGCGAACCGACACCACGTACGCGACCGCGACGGTCGCCAGCGTGACCACCGGCGCCAGCAGCGACCGCATGTAGAGCGCCACGATCAGCGCGATCAGCGCCACCGTCACGAGCTCGATCAGCGGCAGCCGGTCCTCGATCAACTCCGCCTGCTCGGCGCGTGCGGGTATCGCACCGGTGAGCCCCACGAAGCTCCCGGCCGGCGCCTGCAACGCCGCCGCGTAGCGCCGCGCGGACGCCACGCGTGCGCGCTGGTTGACATCGAGCTCGAACAGCAGCGAGCTCACCGCCGTCGTCCCCCGCTCGCGCGCGAACGCCAAGCCGGGCAGCGAGTTCGCGACGCCATACGCGCCGGCCGCGCGAACGCCCGGCACCCGGTGCTCGTTGACGTCATTGATAAGCGCGGCCGTCGACGCCACGCGCTCGGCGCCCAGACCGCCGGCGTCGCGTTCGACCACGGTCGTACGGCTCGCGAGCGGAAACCGGAAGCTGGTCGCCGACAGCTTCTCCGCCTCCAGCGCACGCGAGTCCGCCGGCACCAGCTGACCCAGCGCTCCCGTCTGCGCCTCCCGCAACGTCGGCAGCACGAGCGCCATCACCACGGCCGCCCCGATCCACCCGACGATGATCGGAAACCGCGCCGCGACGACGACCCTGGCAAACACCTCAACCAAACCGGCCTCCTACCCAAGTCCCCGCGGACCGCCCACCGATCGTGTCCACACAGGCGCCGTGGGCAACCACATGGGCACAGGCGAGGGCGTCCCCGGCTCGATCCTATGCGGTCACGCACTCGGCCATCGGAATGTCGGCCGGTAGCCGAGAACCGGCGCGAGCGGGCGAGACGATACTGGTTGACCCGGTGTCGGGGCTAGTGTCTGATCCGCGACGGACGGAGCGGCCTGGGCGTGAGGAGCATCAAGTTCGTGGCAACATCCATATCGTCCGACGCGTCCGTATCGTCCGCGCGGCGGGACGATACGGACGATCTGGCGCGCAACGGACGGATATGACAGTCGAGTTACCAGGTTGAGGGCCTGGCCCGGGATAACCGGGTGGAGGTTCGAGTTTTCTTCGGCGCATGTCGAGAACCCCGCTGCCGCGGGGTTTTCTACTTTCAGTGAGCGAAGAGAACGCGCGTGCAAGCAAGACTTCGCGTTGTGAGCGGCTACCCCTGGTCAGCGCCTCGGGCGATTGGCAACACACTCCGCGCGATCAGGCGCGGCCCTCGTTAGCGCACCCAGAGCTGATCGAGCAGTGTGAGCCATTGGGGGTGGTGCTGGACGTTGCCGACGCTTGGAGACGAACACGAGGTCGCGGCGGTTGGTCAACGGCACCGCCGGGGCGAGGTCAAACGATCCGCCGATCGGCTGCGGCCCAATGCCCGGCGGCCGCAGCGCCTTGGCCAAGGGCGCGAGCTTGCGAGCGCTGCGCCGGGAGGCCACGGCGCGGCCCGACCCCAGCCACGCCCGACCAACCAAGGTCGCCAACCGGTCCAGCTGATCTGCGACCGCCGGTCGGTGTTGCGCGCCCCCGAACCTGCGGATCATGCCCATATGCAGGAGATCATGCGAATCGTGGACAGCGACGAGCAGTTGCTCACGGTCCGCGTCGAGGCCGCGCTCGCGCGCCTCGGCGGGCGGCTCGTGGTGTCGCGGTTCACGCTCTGGTACACGACGCGGCCGCCGGTCCACCATGCGGTGCTGCGGATCGAGGCTCCCGCCGATCCGCTCCACTAGCCAACCAGCGGCCGCGCCAACACGCTTCAGCCCTTCTCGATCGGCACGTTGACGAGGTTGCCCCACTCGGTCCACGAGCCGTCGTAGTTCTTCACGTCGCCCTTGCCGAGCAGCTCGTGCAGCACGAACCACGTGTGCGCGGAGCGCTCGCCGATCCGGCAGTACGCGATGATCGGCTCGCCGTTGAGCACGCCCTTGCCCTCGTAGAGCGCGCGCAGCTCGTCGGCCGCCTTGAACGTGCCCGCCTCGGTGACGGCCTGCGCCCACGGGATCGAAGCCGCGCCCGGGATGTGGCCGGCGCGCTGCGCGCCCTCCTGCTCGTAGCCCGGCATCGCGATCAGCTCGCCTGAGTACTCCTGCGGCGAGCGCACGTCGACCAGCCGCGTGCCGTTGTCGAGCGCCGCGAGCACCTCATGGCGCTTCGCGCGGATCGCCTCGTCGCCGTGGCGCGCGCGGAACACGGCCGGAGCGTGCTCCGGCGGCGCGCTGGTGGTCGGCCGGCCCTCGGCGATCCACTTCTCGCGCGGGCCGTCCATCAGCCGCACGTTGCCATGACCGTAGTACTTCAGGTACCAGTACGTATACGCGGCGAACCAGTTGTTGCGATCGCCGTACAGCACGATCGTGTGCTCGCTCGAGATCCCGTTGGACCCGAACAGCTCCGCGAACGAGTCCGGGGCGAGGACGTCACGCTTGACCTGCTCCTGCAGATCCGTCTTCCAGTCGAATCCGACCGCGCCGGGGATGTGCGCCTCGGCGTACAGCGCCGGATTCTCGTCGACCTCGACGATCCGGACCCCGGGATTGCCGAGATGATCCTCGACCCACTGCGTGTCCACCAATACGTTGTTGGCGTAACCAGCCATCCGCTGATACCTCCTGACTCGGGATGACCGGATCGTCCGCCCCCGACCTTGCCGAAACCCTGTCGCCTGTGCGGATCCGGCTGTGCGGGCGGATGGCGGTCGAGATCGGCGGCCGGGAGGTCGTTCTGCGCGGCCGTCAGGCGCGGCTCCTCGTCGCGTACCTGGCCTGGAACCGCCGCCGCCCGGTCGCCCGCGACGAGCTGCTCGAGCTGCTGTGGCCGGACCGCCCGCCGGCGGACCCCGACGAGGTGCTCAACGCGGTGCTCTCGAAGCTGCGCAGCGCGCTCGGGCCGGGCACGCTCGCAGGGCGGCGCGAGCTCGCGCTCGCACTGCCGGACGACGCGTGGATCGACGTCGAGGCCGCCGCGGCGGACGTCGACCGCGCCGAGACCGCGTTCGGGCAGGCGAACTGGGCGGAGGCCTGCCGGGCCGGCCATGACGCGCTCGACGCGACCACCGGCGCGTTCCTGCTCGCCCACGATCACCCGTGGGTCGAGGCGCGCCGGCGCGACGTCGAGGAGCTGCGCCTGCGCACGTTCGAGTGCATGGGCGCGGCGGGACTGGAGCTGGGCGGCTCGGGGATCGGCGCGGCGGAGCGCGCAGCGCGCGCGATCGTCGCCGCGGCGCCGTTCCGCGAGAGCGGCCACCGGGTGCTGATGGAGGCGCTCGCCGCGCGCGGCGACGCGGCCGAGGCGCTGGGCGTCTACGAGGAGCTTCGCGTCCGCCTGCGCGACGAGCTCGGTGCCACGCCGGGTGCCGCGGTCCGGGAGCTGCACGAGCGGCTGCTCGCCGCGGGCGACGAGGATCCGGCGCCGCCGGCCTCGCCGCCGCGGGACGAGTCCAAGCTCGTGACGGTCGCGGCGCTCGAGTGCGAGTCGCCGCAGCGAGCGCGCGACGAGGTCGAGCGCCTGGACGGCATCGTGGACGTTGGCGAGGGCGGCACGATCGTCGCCGTGTTCGGCATCCCGCGCGCGCACGAGGACGATGCCGAGCGCGCCGTCCGCGCCGCGCTGATGCTCGGCGCCCGCGCCGGCATCGCCACCGGCGAGGTGCTGGTGCGCGCCGGCGAGCCGGCCGGCGACGCGCTCGCCGAGGCGCCCGGGCTGCTGCGGGAGGCGCCGGCCGCGCGCGTGCTGGTCGACGAGCTGACCGCGCGGCTGACCGAGCACGAGGTGCAGTACACGCGGTCCGGCGCAGCGTTCGAGGCGCGGTCGCTGCGGGCCACCAGGGTCGGTCCGCGGGCGTCGTTCGTCGGCCGCGAGCACGAGCTGGCGGTACTCGAGGCCGTGCACCGGACCGTCGTCGAGGAAGGACGGCCGCGGATGGTCGCGATCCTCGGCGAGGCCGGCGCCGGCAAGTCGCGCCTGGTGGAGGAGTTCCTGCAGCGCACCCAGGACGCGTTCCCAGAGGCGAGCGTGCACGCCGGTCGCTGCGTCCCGTACGGCGACGGCCTGACCTACTGGCCCCTGCGCGAGCTGCTGTGGTCGATCGCGGGGATCGTCCTCGACGACAGCGCCGCGGCGGCCGGCGAGAAGCTGCGCGACGTCGTCGAGCAGTTCGCGAGCGAGCCCGACCGGACCGTCGCCGCGCTCGCGATCTCGGCCGGCATCTCGCTCGCCGACAACCCGCTGCAGGGCCTGGAGCCCGAGTCGGTCGCCGAGGAGGTCGGGCTGGCGTGGCCGCGGTTCGCGAGCGGCCTCGCCGCCCACGCCCCCGCCGTCACCGTGGTCGAGGACCTGCACTGGGCCGAGCCCGCCCTGCTCGACATGCTCGAGCAGCTCGTCGCGCGCTCGAACGGGCCGCTGCTCGTGGTCGTCACCGCGCGCCCCGAGTTCATCGAGGGCCGGCCGGGCTGGGGCGCGCGCCGCGCGGCGTCGCAGCTCGCGCTCGAGCCGTTGACGCACGACGAGTCCCGCCGCCTGGTGGCCGAGCTGATGCCGGGCGCCGAGCCGGCGGTGCACGACCGCGTCGTCGCCACGGCCGAGGGCAACCCGTTCTTCGCCGAGGAGATCGCCCACCACCTGCGCGAGCGGACCGGCGGCGCGGCCGCCGAGCTGGCGATCCCGAGCACGGTGCGGGCCGTGCTCGCGGCGCGCGTGGACGCGCTTCCGGCGGACGAGAAGCGGGCGCTCCAGGACGCCGCGGTGGTCGGTCGCTCGTTCTGGGCGTCGAGCCTGGAGGCGACGGGCGCCGGCCCCGGTGCCCCGGCCGCGCTGCGCGGCCTGGAGGAGCGCGGCCTCGTCGTCACGCGGCCGAGCTCCTCCCTCCCCGGCGAGACCGAGCTCTGGTTCGGCCATGCGCTGATCCGGGAGGTCGCCTACCGGTCGATCCCCGATGAGCAGCGATGCGCCGTGCACGGCAGCGCGGGCGACTGGCTCGAGGCGCTTGCGCGCGACCGGCGTGAGGAGTTCGTCGACCTGCTCGCCCATCACTTCGAGAACGCGGCGGCGGGCCCGGTGGGCGAGTCGTTCCGAGCCAAGGCGGTGGCGACGCTGCTGGAAGCGGGGCAGGCCGCACAGCAGCGGGCGGCGACCGACGATGCGGTCCAGTTCGCCGACCGCGCGCTGGCGCTGGCGCGCGAGGCCGGCGACTGCCTGGCGGGCCTCGAGCTCAAGGCGCGCGCGCTGCACGCCGCGGTCAAGGCCGACGAGGCGCTGGCGGCGTACCAGGCGGCGATGGACATCGCGCGCGGTGCGGACGCCGATCGGCTGCGCGGCCACGCGATCCTGCTCTGCTCGCGCTACCCGGGGGCGTTCACGCGCCCGGAATGGAGGAAGTGGGCGGTCGCCCAGATCGACGAGGGGCTCGCCGGCGGCGCCGAGCACCGGGACACGTTCGACGTCGGCGCGCTGCTGATCGGGCGCGCCTCGATGGTCCGGTGGTTCGTGCTCGCTCCCGACGAGCTCCAGCGTGCGCGCGACGCGGCCGAGCGGGCGATCGAGATCGCCGAGCGGATCGACTCGACCAGGCTGCTGTCGCACGGGCTCGAGGCGCTGGGCTGGCGCGACGCCGACTACGGCTTCTGCTTCGCCGGCGACACGGCCGACCGGATGCTCGAGCTCGTGGCCAAGATGAGCGACCGCGTCGAGGCGGCCGAGACAGTGGTGATCGCAGCGATCTGCCTGCTGCGTGCCGGCCGCTTCGAGGAGGCGCGTGAGATCGCCGAGCAGGCGTCCGTGGTCGCGCGCCATCTCAGCCCGCACCGGCGGCTGCACGCCGCCTCGGCCCAGACCACATGCCTGCTCGGCGCCGGACGGTTCGACGAGCTGGCGGCCGCGACGGCCGAGGCCGAGGACCTCGTCATGCACGAGGGCAGCCGCACCTGCGCGATGGCCTCGCTCGCGCTCGCCGGACAGGCGGTGGCGCGGTTCGAGGCGCTCGACGCGGTCGGTGGCGAGCGGGCGGCGCGAGACGTCGAGGCGATCGGCCTGAACCGGAGCGATTCCTCGTTCCGGTACCGCGGAATCGAGGTGCTGCGGCCGTTCGTGGGGCTCGAGCGCACGCGGGCGCGGATCCATCGCGCGGACTCCGTGCGCGGCATGGTCGACGGGGTCCACCACCTGCGCGCGCTGCTCCAGCTCGCGGTGCTGGACGACGAGCACGGCGAACCGCTCGAGCCGCTGGTGGCTCAGGCGCGGACCGTCGCGCGCGACGCCTGCGCGCCGTCGCTCGGCTGGATCGCCGACTGGGCGGAGGCCGTCCGTGCCGGATCGCTCGTGGGCGCGGCGGCCGCGACCGCCGCTCTCGACGCCTACGGAGAGCACTACACCGCCGGGCGGCTGATGGTCGACGCGCTGCACCGGATCGACGCGCCCGACATGGCCGAGGTCACGACCGCGCGCCTGCGCGCGATGGGCGCGCTGGCGAGCGCCGCGGAGCTCAGCGGTAGCCGCGCCGGCTGAGCTCGATCACGTCTGCGGCCATCGCCGGCGTGAGGAAGTCCGGGCCGGTCGGGATCAGCTCGCCGCGCGCCGGGAACAGCCGGTGGCTGGCGCGCTCGGCCAGCAGCACGATCGGCAGATAGCCCTGCAGGTACGGCTGCTGGTCGACGGCGAACAGCAGCCGTCCGGCGCGCAGCGCCTGCAGCACCGCGGGCGAGAGGTCGAACGTGGCGAGCCTGATCTGGCCGCCGAGCCCGCCCGCGCGCAGCGCTGCAAGCGCCGGCTCGGCGCCGCCCGGCCCGAGCGTGATGATGCCGTCGAACTCGCCGGTGGAGATCGCCTGCACGATCCGGCGCTGCGCCTGCGCGCGGTCCTGGAGCTCGATGCCGATGGTCCGAGTGAGCCCGCCCGAGCGGCGCATCCCCTCCCCGAAGCCCTGGCAACGCAGCTTCAGCCCGGCGTTGCCGACCTCCTGGTTGACGCACAGGGCGTTGCGCACGCCGGCTCTCGCCATCCGCTTCCCGGCCTCGAACCCGGCCCGCCACTCTGGCTGGCCGACGTGCGCGAGGATCCCGAGCTCGCGGAAGCGGTCGCTGCCGGAGTTGATCGACACGACCGGGACGCCGGCCTTGTCGGCGCGCCGGATCGCGGGCGCCAGCGCCTCGACGTCGGGCAGCGAGACGACGAGCCCGTCGAGCCGTGCCGAGATCGCCTCGTCGATCAGCCGCCGCATGCGGTCGACGCTGTACTTGTCCGGCGCGCGGTAGGAGACCGCGACGCCGGTCTGGTCGGCGGCATCGTCGACGCCCTTCTTGACGATCGACCAGAACGAGTCCGAGGCCTGCCCGTGGCTGACGACCGCGATCCGCGCGGCGGCGAGCCGCAGGCGGCGGCTGCGCTCGGGGGTCGCCTCCGGTGACGGGTTCGAGGGCACGGAGTCGTCGCCGCGCACGACGAGGTCCTGCTCGTTGACCGTCGTCGTGCCGCCACAGCCCACGAGCGCGACCGCCAGTGCGAGCGCTGCCGGCAGCCGCCTCATTCCTCTCCCCCGTTTCGCATCGGGATCCGCGCGATCAGCCGCGTTCCCTCGCCGAATGGACTGTCGAGCGTGAGCTGGCCCTCGAGTGCGGCGAGCCGGTCGCTGAGGCCGCGCAGGCCGGAGCCCGCGTCGATCTGCGCGCCGCCGATTCCGTCGTCGGACACCACCACCTCGATCGTGCCGGCGTGCGGGCGCACGCTCACCTTGGCCGTCGCGGCATTGGCGTACTTGACGACGTTGGTCAGGCCTTCGGCGACCACGAAATAGGCCGCGGCCTCGACCGGCGGCGCCAGCCGGCCGTCGAACGCCAGGTCGCACTCGACCGGCATCGGCGCGCGCTCGATCAGGACGTGGATGGCCGGCGCCAGCCCGTGGTCGGACAGGACGGCGGGATGGATCCCGCGTGCGAGCTCGCGCAGCTCGGCCAGCGCGACGGCGAGCTTGTCGCCGAGCTCGTCGACTGAGGCCGCCGCCTCCGGGTCCTCGCGCAGGCGCGCGCGCAGCAGCCGGAGGTCGAGCGCGAGCGACACGAGCTGCTGCTGGGCGCCGTCGTGGAGGTCGCGCTCGATCTGGCGGCGGGCGTCGTCCGCGGCCTCGACGATCCGGCGGCGCGAGTGGCGCAGCTCCTCGAGCCGGGCGCGCAGGTCGGCCTTCAGCCGCTCGTTGTCGATCGCCAGCGCCGCCGCCGACGCAGCCGCGTGCACCAGCTCCGGCGTCGCGTCCAGCTCGGCGTCGTGCACGATCGCCGCCACGCGGCTGCCCTCGCGCTCGACCGCCGTCCACGCCCGGCCCGACCCGGCCCCGGGGAGCGCCACCGGGTGGCCGCGCTCGTCGACGAAGATCTCCCGGTCCGGCAGCCAGTAGGCGATGTTGAGCGAGCGGTCGCCGAGCCGCTCGGCGAGCATCTCGCGCACCGGCCCCGCACCGGCCGCGTCCGAGCGCAGCAGCGCCTGCGCGAGCCGGCGCAGCAGCCGGCCGACGCCGTCGTGCACGGCGACCGCGACGATCGCCGCCGGCAACGCGAGCAGGCACAGCGCAAGGCCGACTGCCGGCCCGAGCGTCCACGGCCCGACGAGGCGGTCGCTGGTGCCGCCCAGACCCTCGGCGCCGAGCACGAGCAGTGCGACGGCGAGGGCGATCGGCGCCGCGGCGATCACCAGCGCCGCGATCGTGACCGGCAGTTTGAGGACGAGCATCGCGACCGCGCGCCAGAACGCGGCGCGCCCGGTGTCCTCGAGCGTCTGCCGCCAGTCCTCGAACGCGCGGCGGGACGGGCGCGGGACCGGCGGCAGGTGGGCGTCGAGCAGCCGGTTGGACTGCCGCCGCTCGCCCTCTGCGAGCTGCCACACGAGCTGCGCGACGCCGGCCAGCAGCGGCAGCCCGATCCAGACCAGGCTGAGCACGGCGCCGAGCACGGTGCCGACGACGATCAGCGTCAGGTAGGCGACCCCGTATGGCAGCCCGAGTAACAGGTAGAGCAGCGTGCGGCCGGCGCCACGCAGATGGCCCGAGAGCTCGAGGCCGCCCGGTGCGCGGCGGAGGGCCGTCACTGGCGCCCTCCCTCCACGGTCACGTCACCGCTGCCGCTGAGCGCCTGGACGGCGTTGGAGGCATCCTCGGCCACCGTCAGTCCGCGGATACGCACGGTCCCGCTGTCGCTCTGCGCGTCGACCCGGTAGCGGCCTGGCGGCACGACGGCGCGCACGTTCCCGGTGGTCGAGCGCAGCTCGACGCGATCAGGCGAGCAGCCGGCGGCACCGCGGACGTCGCCGGATTCAGAGGTCGCGATCAGCGAGAACCCGCAGAAGCCCTCGATCGCGATCGCGCCCGATCCGGTGGCGACCCGCGCCGATCCGTTCAGCCCGGCGATCTGCACGCGGCCGCCTGACGTTCGCACGCTCACCTGCACGTTGTCCGGGATCGCGATGCGGTAGCTCGCCCGGCAGGTCCCGATGATCGTCTCGGGGCAGCGCGACGCGATCCTCAGGACGCCGCCCTCCACGCTGCGCGTGGCGCGCGGCCGCCGGCCGAAGGCGAACTGCTCGGTGCGGACCACCTCGACGGCGCCGCCGGAGCCGCCGGCGATCTCGACCGGAGCCGTGTCGAGGTCGAGCTCGACTGCCGACAGCGTGCCGATCACGCGGTAGGTGGCGATCCGCGTCTCGCGCGAGGCCGCCCACCACGCGCCCATCACCGCCGCGATGCCGGCGAGCAGGAGCACGGACGCGCCGACCAGCAACCACCACGGCGACGCCCGCCGGACCGAGCCCGGCCGGCGGATAGCTGAGCGGCGCGCGGCCGCAGGCGCGGCCGGGGCATCGTCCGTGACGCTCATGGCCGACTACGGTATCCGCCGCGCCGCAGCAGCGGAATCCGTCGATTGCGGCGGACTATGCTCATGGACAGTGCTCCGGACTTCGGCGCTCGTCGTCGGCCTCGCGCTGATCGCCGGACTGTCACCCCGTGACACCGGCGCGGCGGCCTCCGGCCGCCCGCTCGTGCAGCCGGGCACGCCGCTGCGGGTGATGCTGCTCCCGGTCAAGCTCCCGAAGGAGCCGGCCCCGTCGCGCCGCCGGCTGCAGCGGACTCTCCGCGGCCTCGAGGCGTGGGCGACCCGCGCCTCCTACGGCCGGCTGCGGATCGACGGTGAGATCGCCCCGGTCTTCCGTGCGCGCCCGCGCGACACCCTCCAGCGCTACCAGCTGAACTCGCGCGCGTTCCTGACGGTGATGCGCAGCGCGCAGGCGCGCGGGATCCGGTTCGGGGGCGCGATACCCATCTTCGTCGCCCCCTCACGCAAGGCCCTCCCGAGCTTCGGAAGCACCGACCGGGCGCTGATCTACGGCCGCCAGTGGCACGAGAGCCTTCGGATGGCGCACGAGCTCGGCCACGTGCTCGGGCTCGGCCATGCGCGCGGGCCCAGCCGGTGCCCGCGGCCGTTCCGACCGGTGGCCTGCGCCGATCGCCCGCGCCAGATCTTCGAGTACGGAGACCGGCTCGACGTGATGGGCTTCGGCAAGGACCGCCTCGGCGCGTACCACCTCGCGGTCCTCGGGCTCGCGCCCGTGCTGGATGCGCCGCCCGGACGCGCGCGGCTGGGGCTCCGGCCGTTGGATCGGCCACGGCCCACCCTGCTGCGGCTGCGCACAGCCCGTCATGACTGGTTCGTCGACACGCGGATCAGCACGTCGGCACAGGACTTCCCGCGCGCCCGCCTAGCCGGCGGTGTGGCGATCTCGCGCGTGCGGCCGCGCTATATGCCGGGGGATTCCGGATACCCGAACACGCTGCGCATTCCCGCCACCGACCCGGAGCGCGCGTGCCGGGACACGGCTTCGTGCCTGGCCCGGCACATCTTCCGGCGCGGCCGGAGCTTGACGGTCGGAGGCGCGTTCAGGCTGCGCGTGCTGCGCGGGGGCGGGCCCGTGCGCGTCGAGACGACCTGGCTCGACCGCACGCCGCCTACGGTCGCCGTCGCCCGCACGACGGTGATCCGGCGGTTCGGCGCCGGCGCCGAGCTGTCGCTCGAGCTGCAGGCCGAAGCACGCGGCGCCGGCGTCGCGCGCGTGCTGATCGACCAGGGCGGAGTGGTCACGCGGGTCGACGCCGATGACGTGCCCGGGCTCGTCGCCGGCCGGCGCGGCCGCGGCCGGGTTCGCGTCCCGCTCGTCGCGGGCGCTGCGACGGCGCGCGTGTGGCTGGTCGACGCCGCGGGGAACGCGTCGCCGCCCGCCGTGGTCAGCGTGACGGCGGCCGGGCGCGTTCCCGCGGCGAGCATCGTCTCCAGCCCCGCGGTCGGGTCGGCGCCGGCGGAGGCCGTGCAGCTCGCAGCCGGCCAGAGCGTGACGATCAGCGGGACGACCGACCCCGCGTTCGCGGGGCAGGTCGCCACGTTCCAGCCTCTCGGGGCCGGTGACGAGATCGGCGTCACCCGCCTGCCGATCAGCGCCGGGGGACGCTTCTCGGTCACGTGGGCACCGCCCGAGGCGGGTCGCTACGCACTACGGGTGCGGGTGCCGGTCGAGCGCCTCGCGACCGATCCCAACCCCAGGATGCAGGGCTGGGACGGTCACGTGCGAGGCTGAGCTACGCGAGCGCGGGGCGCGCGACACGCGCCGGGCGGCGCCACGAGCGGCGGGGGCGAGTGCCGACGGCCGCACGCAGCAGCTCGACGAGGTCGGCGCTGGGCCAGAAGGGATCGGCCACGACGCGGCCGTCCTCGAGCGAGAGCGCCGCGCGGACCTCGCCGCCGGCGTAGGCGAGCAGCACCTCGCCCTCTAGGGGCCTGGCGCTGTCGAGCGCGGCGAGGCGCTCGAGATCGTGGGTATCGACTGAAGTGGCGGGGCGAAGAACGAGCGGGGCGGTCATTTCGGGCTCCTTTTGTGGCGACTGGAACAAGTGTCGCGTGCCACATGCATAAGTTCAAATGATCGTTACTGATCTGCGTGATAACATCGCCTTATGGACGATCTCCGGCTTCTGAAGGTCCTGCGCGAGGTCGCGCTGCGTGGCTCGTTCTCCGCGGCCGCCGATGCGCTGTCGTACTCGCAGCCTGCCGTCTCGCAGCAGATCGCCCGCCTCGAGGTCCAGGCCGGCGTCAAGCTGATCGAGCGCCAGCCCAAGGGCATCCGCCTCACCCCCGCCGGCGAGGCGCTCGTGCATCACACCGAACGCATCCTCGCCCAGCTCGCCGAGGCACAGGCGGAGCTGTCCGAGATCGCCACGAGCGCGCGCGGGCGCCTGCGGATCGGGTCGTTCGCGACCGCCGCGGGAACGATCGTGCCGCTCGCCGTGTCCGCCTTCCGCAGGCAGCGCCCAGGCGTCGTGGTCGATCTCCAGCTGATGGACCCGCCCGAGTCGATCCCGGCGCTTCGCCGCGGCGAGATCGACCTTGCGATCAGCGAGGAGGGTGGCTTCGAGGCCGACCCCGAGCTGACCGGCCTCGGCGTCGAGCGCCTGATGGACGACGTGCTGTACGCGTCGCTCCCGGTCGACCACCCGCTGGTCACGAGGCGCGCGATCTCGCTCAGCGACCTCAAGGACGAGGACTGGATGCTGGTCGGGCTGCGCGGCACGTGCGCCGACTCCAACATCGTCCTGCGGGCGTGCCGTGACGCCGGGTTCGAGCCGCGCGTCGCCTACACGTCCGACGACTACTTCGCGATCCAGGGCCTGGTGGCGAGCGGGATGGGCGTCGCACTCGTCCCGGGACTGGCCCTCGCGTCGACGCGCGCCGACGTCGCCGTCCGGCCGATCCGGGGCCGCCCGCCCTACCGCCGTATCGGCGCGGTGTTCGCGCCCGAGCCGTCCGGTCCGCTCGCCGTGATGCTCGACTGCCTGCGCGACGCCGTCGACACGTACAAGCGCGCAGCACCGTTGTCGGCCGTCGCTGCGTAGGAAAGAGGGAAACGCGAGGTACGCCGCCGCGGCTGGGGGACCACGGCGGCGCCCTTTATTCACGTTGCTACCGGCCTTGCGACCGCCGGGGAGGAGAGAGGAGCAAGCCGGGGCCGGAGCGCGGAGGCGGTGTGGCCCTTCCATGGGCTTCGCCTCAACTTGTTGGGGGGAACGACGCGAATACTCCCAGTGCCGAAGGGCCCGCTCGATACGGCGGGCCTGTCAATGCCGGTGCGGGAAACCGAACCCCCGACGGGTGGGCCGGCCGGATACCCTCGGCGCATGCCGACGCCGGTCGTGGCCTGCCTGCACAACCTCGAACGTGCCTTCACCGGCCACGCCGGGCACGCCATGCGGGCCGCAGGGGTGGAGCTCGACGAGCGGCGCCTGCGCGACGGTGACCCGCTGCCGGCGCTCGACGAGATCGACGGCATCCTCTCGCTCGGCGGCGAGCAGTCCGTGCGCGACATCGAGCGCGAGCCGATGCTGGCAGCCGAGGCGGCGCTGCTGCGCGAGGCCGTCGAGCGCGAGTTGCCCGTGTTCGGCGTGTGCCTCGGCGCCCAGCTGCTCGCTCACGCGCTCGGCGGCAGCGTGAGCCGCCTGCCGAAGCGGATGATCCAATGGACGCCGATCGAGGCGCTTCCGGCGGCGGCCGGCGACCCGGTGGTGGGCGCGCTCCCGCCCGGCGCGGTGGCGCTGCACTGGCGCGAGGACGGCTTCGAGGGTCCGCCCGGAGCGGTCGAGCTGCTCCGGCGACCGGCCGGCGGGACGGTCGAGGCGTTCCGCTACGGCCGCTGTGCGTGGGGTGTCCAGTTCCACCCCGAGGCCGACCCCGAGGGCGTCGACGGGTGGTACGTCGGCGGCGAATGGGAGCTCGAGGAAGCCGGCGTCACGATGCAACAGGCGCGCGCCGCCGACGCGCTCCACCTGCCCGGCCAGCGCGCGCTGGCGGACGCGCTGTTCGGCGGCTTCGCCCGCGTGGTGGCGTCACGCACGATCGCCGCGTGACGGCCGGCGCCTACCCCCACCGGCTGTCGATCCCGACGCGCTGGAACGACAACGACGTCTACGGCCACGTCAACAACGTCGAGTACTACGCGTTCTTCGACACGGTGATCAACGCGTGGCTGATCGCCGAGGGCGGGCTCGACATCCACGGCGGCGACGTGATCGGCGTGTGCGCCGAGTCGCACTGCGAGTTCCACGGCCCGTTGGCGTTCCCGGAGACGGTGGAGGCGGGCCTGCGCGTCGGCAACCTCGGCCGGTCGAGCGTGCGCTACGAGATCGGCCTGTTCGGCGAGGGCCAGAGCGAGCCCGCGGCGACGGGTTGGTTCGTGCACGTGTTCGTCGACCGGGCCGGGCGGCGGCCGGTCGATATCCCGGCTGGGTTGCGGGGGGCGCTTGAGCGGTTGGTGGTTCCGGCGCCGTCGTAGCTGTCGTCGAACGTCAACTGCGCTGGGTGGGGAAGCTGGGGCTACGGGCGGTGGATCAGGGTGCATAACTCACCACTCGAGCGGTCGCTCCGCGTCGAGTGGTGAGTTGTGATCCGTGGCGGTGCATAACTCGCCACTCGATCTCGGCGGAGCGTCGAGTGGTGAGTTATGCACGCCGGCGATGCGAACCCCGCCGCCCTACCCAGCCGGGGTTGACGTTCGGGCCTCCATCAACTCCCGCAGGCGCTCCATCGCGCGCGCGTTCTGACGCCGCAGGTACGCGCGCATCATCGGTCCCTGCAGGCGGTCGCCGAGCCCGGCGGGCTCGAGCTCGAGCGTGAAGGTCACGTGGGTGCCGCCGTCGTCGGCCGGGGCGAGCGTGTAGGTCCCGGTGGTGCGGCGCTGTAGGTCCTTGCCGCTGCGGCCGTTCTCGACGATCCGCTCCGGCGTCGACTCGACGACGGTGATCTCGGTCTCGCGGTGGGGCCCGACCGTGCCCTTGACGCGGACGCCGGCGCCGACGCCGCGCGGGTCGTCGCGGGTGAGCCGCCAGTCGACGAGGAAGTGGTCGGTGAACGCCTCGTGGCGCGAGATGTCGTCGAGCAGGTCGTAGACCTCCTCACGCGGGCGGTCGATCGTGGTGGAGACGGTGACGGGCTTCATGGGAACTCCTGGGAGGTGAACTGCGACACGGTGTCACACGACGTGTCTCAGGCTGCCATACTGGCGCGGCGATGTCAACGCGCCCCGCCACCGCGCGTCGTCGGGAGAACACGCGCGCGCGCCGCGAGCAGGCCCGTGAGCGGATCCTTGCCGCCGCCGAGCGCCTCCTGCACGACCGCCCGTTCCGTGAGCTGACGGTCGACCACGTGATGCTCGAGGCGGGGCTCTCCCGCACCGTGTTCTACCGCCACTTCGACGGTCTGCCCGAGGTCGTGCTGGCGCTGCTGGCCAAGATCGAGGCGGAGCTCGCCGGCCGGCTCGCGGCCGGCCCGCCGGACGAAGACTGGCTGCGCGAGGTGCTGGCCGCCGGCGTCGACACGTTCGCGCGCCACGGCGTGTTCCTGCGCGCGCTGAACCACGCGGCCGGCCACGACGCCGAGATCGAGGTCGCGTACTGCGCGTTCGTCGATCGCTGGATCGCCGAGACCGCCACCCTGCTGGGTCCCGGCGAGCGCGCCTACGAGCTCGCCCGGGCGCTCAACCTGATGAACGGCCACTATCTGATGGAGACGCTCGGCCGTGACCCCGCGTTCGATCGCGAGCTCGCGCTCGACACGCTGCTGACGGTGTGGAGCGCGGTGGCCCGGCCATGACCGTCGTCTCCCCCGTCGCCCGCTCGGTGCTGCTCGCTCCCAACGCCGTCGCCCGCGCGGCCGCGGTCGCGATCCCGTCGCGCGAGCAGCGCTGGATGCTCTGCCAGGCCCGCGAGATCCGCAGCGCCGTACGTCGAGCACGTCGTCGACCGCGCCGACGACCCGAACGCCGAGGAGCGCTGGATGCTCGCCCAGCCCGACGCGATCCGGCTCTCCTACGTCGAGGACGTGCTCGCGCACGATCCCGGCGCGGCGCCCGAGCGCGCCTGGATGCTCAAGCAGTCCCGCAAGGTTCGCTTGTCCTATGTGCGAGAGGTCCTCGACGCCTAGACTGGCGAGGTGCCAACTCCCGAAGACCTGCTCGCCGATGCCCCGCTCGACGCGGCCGTGGCCGCGCTCGCCGAGCGCAATCATCATCACCTCGCCCAGATGAACCCGGACGAGCGCGAGGACGCGATCGCGCACTGGCGGCAGCTCGCGGTGGCCGTGCTGACGGCCGCGGGAGCGACCCTGCAGGACGGGACGGACGGGTCCGAGGGCGACGGGCCCGGGCGGGCCGTGATCGTGCTCGAGGACTCCGGACCGGAGGAGATCGCCATCCACGCGACCTTCTACCCGCAGCTCCAGGACCTCGGCGGCGGCGAGGTCGGCGCGACGCCCGCGCAGGCCGCGGCGCTCGAGCTCCTCGAGCAGATCTCCGACGACGACGATCTCGACACCGGCTGACATCGCACCTGAGGGCCGCTGGCTGAGCCAGACCCTCGAGGAGATCGTCGCCCAGCTGCGCCGGGCGTTCGACCTCTCCGGCTGCGCGTTCCTGGTGGTCGACTGGGAGCAGCGCTACATCCGCCCGGCGGCCGCGTGGTTCTCGTCGCAGGCCGTTCGCGAGGCGCTCGGCGCGGTGCTCAGCCGGCCGTACGACCCCGAGCGCGCGGGCATCACCGAGGCGGCGATCGAGACGCGGATGCCGCTGATGGTCGGCGGCATCGAGGAGTGGCCCGGGGCGGCCGCGCTGCACGAGCGCCTGAAGGAGACGCTGCCGCCCGCCCAGGCGCAGCTGACCTGGGACTGGTACGCCTCCTCCTCCCTGCTCGCCGTGCCCGTCCACGCGCCGAACGGCCGCATCTTCGGTGTGCTGGCGCTCTCCTCCCCGCCTTCAGCGACGACGACCTGCGCAGCGCCGAGGTGTTCGCCAACATGGCCGGCATCGCGCTCGATCGGTCGGAGCTGCTCCACCGGGAGGAGCAGCGGGCGCTGGAGGAGCTGGAGCTCAACCGTGCCGTGCAGGCGCTCGGCCGTTCGCTCGAGCTCGACGACGTGTACCGGGCGATCGTGGAGCAGACCGCCGCGCTCAGCGGCGCCGGGACGGTGATGCTGCTGCGCCAGGAACCGGCGAGCCGCGACCTCGACGTCGTGCAGTCGATCGGCGCGTCCAAGCGCCTGGTCAACGAGCGCTTCGCGATCGGCGAGGGGATGATCGGCCGCGTCGCCGAGACCGGCGAGCCGTATGTGAGCCGCGAGGCGGACCGCGACCGGTTCCTGCCGTGGGTCGCCGCCGAGGAGGGATTCCGCTCGTTCGCGCACGTGCCGCTGTCGATCGGCGCGCGGCTGTTCGGCGTGCTGACGATCGCCGATGAGCGACCGGAGGCATATGACGACGCGCTGCTGGCGCGGCTGGTCGCGTTCTGCCGCGCGGCCGCGGGCGCGATCGCGAACGCGCTCGACTTCCAGCGCGAGCGCCGGGTCGCGCTCGCGCTCACGCGCGGCTTCATCCCGGGGCCGCTGCCGGAGCTCGAGGGGTTCGAGGCCGGCCTCGTGTACGAGCCGTCGGGCCAGGCGGCCGGCGGTGGCGACCTGTTCGGGATCTGGCGGCTGCCGAGCGGCTCGATCGCGCTGCTCGTCGGGGACGTCAGCGGCAAGGGCATCGAGGTCGCCGCGATCAGCGCCATGGTCCGGTTCTTCATCGAGGCGCGCACGTGGGATGCCACCGACCCGGCGGACGTGATGTCGCAGACGAACGCGCTGCTGCGCCGGCGGCTGCCCGGCACCACGTTCGTCCCGGTCGTGATGGCGGTGATCGACGACGGCACGATCCGCTGGTGCAACGCCGGCCATCCGCCGCCGATCGTCATCGGCGCGGACGGCGCGGAGCACGAGCTGCGCGGTACCGGGCTCCCGCTCGGCGTCGACGAGCAGGCGGTGTACGCCACCGCCGAGGCGCCGCTCGAACCCCGGCGACCTCGTGTTCGCCTGTACCGATGGGCTCACCGAGGCGCGGCGCGACGGGCGCCAGTTCGGTGACGAGCGCCTCGCCCGCGCTGCTGCGCGAGCACGCACAGACGATGCCCCCGGACGAGCTGGTGCGGTTCCTGCGCCGCGAGGTGGAGGCCTGGGCCCCGACGCTCAACGACGACATGGTGATCCTCGCGCTCCGGCGCCAACCGTGATCGAGGTCCGGCACGAGCCGCCCGACGGCCCGGCGGCCGAGGCGCTGTTCGCGGCGTACATGGAATTCGCGCGCGAGCGCGTCGGCCCGGACTTCGAGCCGACCGAGGACATCTTCGCCAGACCGGACGTGTTCAGGGGTCCCGGCGCGGCCTGGCTCGTGCTCTACGAGGACGGCAAGCCGGTCGCCTGCGGCGGCCTGCGGCCGCTGGCGCCGGACACCGGCGAGATCAAGCGCATGTTCGTGGCCGCCCCGGCGCGTGGCCGCGGCCACGCGCGGCGGCTGCTCGCAGAGCTCGAGGCGATCGCCCGCGCGGCCGGACAGGAGCAGATCCGCATGATCACCACCGGGGTGCTCGTCGAGGCGCGCGCGCTCTATGCGTCCGCCGGATATGCCGTCGCCTCCAGCGAGCAGGTGGACGGACGGACGGATTACTGGCTGGCAAAGCGCCTGTGACGCGCTAGCGTCTCCAGGTTGATGCCCGAGCAGTTCTGCACCGTGAACGGCAACGTCGAGCTCTGCTACGAGACGTTCGGTGACGCGTCGGACCCGGCGGTGCTGCTCGTCATGGGCCTCGCGACGCAGATGGTCGGCTGGCACGAGGACTTCTGCGAGGCCTTCGCGGAGCGCGGCTACCACGTGATCCGGTTCGACAACCGCGACGTCGGCCGCTCACAGACGATGACCGGCCCGGTACCGACGCTGCGGCAGCTGATCCTGCGCAACAAGCACGTCGCGGAGTACACGCTCGAGGACATGGCGCAGGACGGCTTCGAGCTCCTCGACCATCTCGGGATCGAGCGCGCGCACGTGGTCGGCGTCTCGATGGGCGGCATGATCGCCCAGACGATGGCCGCCCGGAGCCCCGAGCGGGTGCTCTCCCTGGTCTCGTGGATGTCCAACACCGGCGCACGGTGGAGCGGCCAGCCGTCGCCGCGCCTGTACCCGGTGCTCCTGAAGACACCGCCGCGCGACCGCGACAACTACCTCGAGCACGCGGTGTGGGTGTTCACGAGGATCGGCTCGCCCGGGTTCCCGCCCGACGACGACAACCTGCGGCGAATCGCCGGCCTGAGCTACGACCGCGGCGTCAACGCCGCCGGCAACCTGCGCCAGCTCGCCGCGATCGTCGCGTCCGGCGACCGCACGCCGCTGCTGCGGACGATCACCGCGCCCACGCTGGTCATCCACGGCACGAAGGACAAGCTCGTGCCGCCGTCGGGCGGGCGCGCGACCGCGCGCGCGATCCCGGGCGCGCGGCTGCTGACGATCGAGGGCATGGGCCACGACCTCCCGCGCGACGCCTGGCCGCGGATCCTCGACGCGATTGAGGAGAACGCCGCCCGTACGGGCGAGCCGGCGCCCGCGCGGTGAGCGCGGCCGCCACCGCGGTCGGTGCGAGCGCGTACCCGAGCGAGCTGCCGATCACCGCTCGCCGCGACGAGCTGCTCGAGGTCATCGGCGCCAACCAGGTCGTCATCGTGGCCGGCGAGACCGGCTCCGGCAAGACGACCCAGCTGCCGAAGCTGTGCCTCGAGCTCGGCCGCGAGACGATCGCGCACACGCAGCCGCGGCGGCTGGCCGCGCGCACGGTCGCCGCGCGCATCGCGGAGGAGCTGAACGTCCCGCTCGGCGAGGCCGTCGGCTACGCCGTCCGCTTCCACGATCGCTCGCGCGCGGACACGCGCGTGCGGCTGATGACCGACGGCCTGCTGCTGGCCGAGATCAAGCGCGACCGGCTGCTGCGCCGGTACGACACGATCATCGTCGACGAGGCGCACGAGCGCAGCCTCAACATCGACTTCCTGCTCGGGTTCGTCAAGCGGATGCTGCCGCGCCGGCCGGACCTCAAGCTGATCATCACGTCGGCGACGATCGACCCGGAGCGCTTCAGCCGCCACTTCGGCGGCGCGCCCCTGGTCGAGGTGTCCGGCCGCACCTATCCGATCGAGGTCCGCCACCGCCCCGTCGAGGACGCCGACCGCGACCAGGAGGACGCGATCGCGGACGCCGTCGACGAGCTGCTCCGCGAGGGTCCGGGCGACGTGCTGGTGTTCCTCAGCGGCGAGCGCGAGATCCGCGACACCGCCGACGTCCTGCACGGGCGCTTCGGCGCCGGCGTGGAGGTGCTGCCGCTGTACGCGCGGCTGTCGGCGGCCGAGCAGCAGAAGGTCTTCAAGCCGCACCCGAAGCGCCGCGTCGTGCTCGCCACCAACGTCGCCGAGACGTCGCTCACGGTGCCCGGCATCCGCTACGTGGTCGATCCCGGCACGGCGCGGATCAGCCGCTACAGCTCCCGCCTGAAGGTGCAGCGGCTGCCGATCGAGCCGATCTCACAGGCGTCCGCCGATCAGCGCAAGGGCCGGTGCGGCCGCACGTCGGACGGGATCTGCATCCGCCTGTTCAGCGAGGAGGACTTCTCCGAGCGCCCGCGCTTCACCGAGCCGGAGATCCAGCGCACCAGCCTCGCCGCCGTGATCCTGCAGATGGCGGCGATCGGCCTCGGCGACATCGAGAAGTTCCCGTTCCTGGACCCGCCGGACGCCCGTCAGGTGCGCGACGGGGTCCGGCTGCTGGAGGAGCTCGGCGCGCTCGACACCGCCGGCAGGCTCACCAAGCTCGGGCGACGGCTCGCCGACCTACCGGTCGACCCGCGGATGGGCCGGATGGTGCTGGAGGCGGACCGGCTCGGCTGCGCCGACGAGGCGATCGTGATCGCCGCCGCGCTGTCGATCCAGGACCCGCGCGAGCGGCCGGCCGACAAGACCGCGCAGGCCGACCAGCTGCACGCGCGCTTCGCCGACGAGGAGTCCGACTTCGTCGCCTACCTGAACCTGTGGCGCTACCTGCGCGACCTCCAGCGCCGCCTCTCCAGCAACCAGTTCCGCAAGCGCTGCCTGGCCGAGCACCTGCACCACCTGCGGATCCGCGAGTGGCAGGACCTCGTGGAGCAGCTGCGGCAGGCGGCCAAGGGCGTCGGCGTGAAGATCAACCGCACCCCGGCCGACAGGGAGCAGATCCACGTCGCGCTGCTGTCCGGGCTGCTCTCGCACGTCGGCCTGAAGGACGAGCGCGGCCGCGAGTACCAGGGCGCGCGCGGGGCGCGCTTCGCGATCTTCCCGGGCTCGGCGCTGGCGAAGAAGCCGCCGGGCTGGGCGATGGTCGCCGAGCTCGTCGAGACGTCGCGGCTGTGGGGCCGCACCGCCGCGCGAATCGACCCGGCGTGGGTCGAGCCGCTCGCCGGCCACCTGCTCAAGCGCACGTACAGCGAGCCGCGCTGGGATCCCCGCCGCGGCTCCGTCGTGGCGACCGAGCGGGCGACGCTGTACGGCCTGCCGATCGTCGAGAACCGGACGGTCGCGTACGGGCGGATCGATCCGCCGCTCTCGCGCGAGCTGTTCATCCGCCGTGCGCTCGTGGAGGGCGACTGGGAGACCCGCCACGAGTTCGTCGCCGAGAACGCGAGGCTGGTGGAGGAGGTCGAGGCGCTCGAGCATCGCGCACGGCGGCGCGACATCCTCGCCGACGACCAGGCGATCTTCGACTTCTACGACGCGCGGATCCCGGACGACGTCGTGTCCGCCGCGCACTTCGACCGCTGGTGGCGCGACGAGCGTCGCGCCGACCCGGCCCGCCTCAACCTCACGCGCGAGCTGCTGGTCGACGCGCAGGCGGCGGACGCGGTCGACCCGCAGGCGTGGCCGCAGGCCTGGCGGCAGGGCGAGCTGACGCTGGAGCTCAGCTACCGGTTCGAGCCCGGCACCGACAACGACGGCGTCACCGTCCACGTGCCGCTGCCGCTGCTCGGCCAGCTGCGCGGCGACCGCTTCGAGTGGCTGGTCCCCGGGCTCCGCGCCGAGCTGGTCACGACCCTGATCCGCTCGCTCCCGAAGGATCTGCGCCGCCCGCTGGTGCCGGTGCCCGAGATCGCGGCGCAGGTGGCGGCGGCGCTCCAGCCACGGCGCGAGCCGCTGCTCGACGCGATGGCGCGCGAGATCGAGCGGCTGCGCGGCGTGCGCGTCCCGCCCGAGGCCTGGGACCTCGACCGGCTCCCGCCGCACCTGCGGATGACGTTCCGCGTCGAGGACGAGGCGCGCGGCGTGCTGGCCGAGGGCGACGACCTCGGCGCGGTGCGTGCGCAGGTCCGGCCGCTGCTGCGCGAGGAGCTGACCGCCCAGTCGGCGCAGCTCGAGCGCCGCGGCGAGCGCACCTGGACGATGGGCACGCTGCCCCGCGAGGTCACGCTGCCCGGCACCGGCCAGGCCGTGCGCGCCTACCCGGCGCTGGTCGACGAGGGCGAGACCGTCGGCGTGCGCGTGCTGGAGACTCCCGCCGCACAGCGGGCGGCGATGCACGCCGGCACCCGCCGGCTGCTGCTGCTGACCGCCCCGTCCCCGGCCCGCTACGTCACCGACCGGCTGTCCAACGCCGCCAAGCTCACGCTCTCGGCCGCCCCGCACGGCAGCCTCGCGGCGGTGCTCGAGGACGCTGCGGCGGCGGCGGTCGACGCACTGGTCGACGAGGCGGGCGGGCCGGTGTGGGACGAGGCGGCGTTCGCGCGGCTGCGCGATCACGTCGCCGGCAACGTCGTCGAGAGGACCGCCGCAGTGGTCGACCAGGTCGTGGCGATCCTCTCCGCCGCGCGCGAGGTCCAGGCGCTGCTCGAGCCGCTGACGGCGGTGCCGCTGCAGCCCGCGCGCGCCGACGTGGTGGAGCAGGTGCGCCGGCTCGTGTACCCCGGGTTCGTGACCGCGACCGGCGTCGGCAGGCTCGCGGACGTCGAGCGCTACCTGCGGGCCGCCGCGCGGCGGCTCGAGCGGCTGCCGAACGCGACCGCCGTCGACCGCGACCGCATGAGCGCCGTCCACGAGCTCGAGCGCGCGTACCGGATGCGCCTCCAGGCCGCACCACACGCGGCCGGGCTGCGCGAGGTGCCGTGGATGCTCGAGGAGCTGCGCGTCAGCCACTTCGCGCAATCGCTCGGCACCCGCGGCCAGGTGTCCGGCAAGCGGATCCGGCGGGCGCTCGAAGAAGCGACCGGATAGCGGCTACGCGCCGCTACATTTACGCCATGCGCTCGGTTTCCACGATCGCCGCAGCAGTCGCCATCGGCTGCCTGCTGGCGCCCGCCGCGTCCGCCCAAGCCCCAGACGGCAGGTGGACGTTCATCCAGAACGACGGCATCAAGCACTACGCGTGCAAGCAGAAGGGCAAGGCCGCCGGACACTGGAAGGTCAAGACGGCGACGTGGTGGAACGGCAAGCAGCACCTGATCGACGAGGGCACCGGGATCTATGCGGTGATCGCCCGCGGGTCCGACGAGAACCGGGTCACCACGCGCACGAGCGACGCGTGGAAGAACGGGTACATCCGCACGACGCTGCGCGGCGCAGTTCGAACGGACCGCCTGTGGATCCAGGGGGCCTACTACGGGCCCGCCGAGCCGTGGAAGGACGGGTTCGGGGTGCGCCGGATCGTGCGGTGCGCGGCCGGCTGAGCGTTCTCGCAGGCGCACCCCTCCTGCCGTAGGCTGGCCCGAGACCGTGGCGGAGACCGGCGATCGCATCGGAACGTACGTGGTGGTGGGGCTGATCGCCCGTGGCGGAATGGCCACGGTGTACGAGGCCCACCAGCCCGCGCTCGACCGCGCGGTCGCGCTCAAGCGCCTGGACCTGCGCACGGACGACCCGACGCAGGTCGACCGGTTCATCCGCGAGTCGCGGATCGCCGCGTCGTTCGACCACCCGAACATCGTCACCGTCTACGACTTCTTCGAGTGGGAGGGCTTGCCCTACATCGCGATGGAGTACCTCCCGCGCGGGTCGCTCCGGCCGTGCGTCGGACAGCTGACGCCGCCGCAGGTGTTCGGCATCCTCGAGGGGATCCTGGCCGCGCTCGCACACGCCGAGCAGCACGGGGTGGCCCACCGCGACCTCAAGCCGGAGAACGTGCTGATCACGCGCGGCGGCGCGGTGAAGATCGCCGACTTCGGGATCGCCAAGGCCTACACGCACGCGACCGGTCAGTTCACGGCCGCCGGCGTGGCGGTCGGGACGCCGACCTACATGGCGCCCGAGCAGGCGCTCGCCCAGCAGGTCGGTGCGTTCACCGACCTCTACGCCGTCGGCGTGATGGCCTATGAGCTGCTGAGCGGGGGGCCGCCGTTCGAGGTCGGCGACTCGCCGATGGCGGTCATGTACAAGCACGTGAGCGAGCCGCCTCCGCCACTGACGGGCGTCGACCCGAGGCTCGCCGCGTGGGTCGCGCGGCTGCTCGAGAAGGAGCCCGAGGCGCGGCCGGCCGGGGCGGCGGCGGCATGGAGCGAGCTGGAGGAGATCGTCGTCGAGATCGCCGGCCCGTACTGGCGCCGCAACGCCGCGCTGGGAGTGATCACCGGCGACGACCCCGCCATAACCGCACCGCCGCCGCCGGAGGACGACAGGGGCGAGACGCCGCCGCCGCGAGACGACTATGTGACGGTCGCGGGTGGCCATCCGGCGGCGCCGGGCGACGTCGCCCCGCCGCCCGAACCAGACGTCGCGCCGCCGCCGCCCGAGCCCGAGGTCCCGCCGCCGCCGCCCGAGCCCGAGGTCGTGCCGACGCCCGAACCGTTCGTCGGCGGGTGGAGCGAGGAACCCGTCATCGCACCGGCCGACGACGCGGACACGCCGGTGACCGCAGCACTCGCGCACGAGGTCGAACCCGCGTCAGGCGCGCCGGAGCCGGAACAGGGGTCAGACCCCGCAGAGGGCCGCGGCCATGGCTGGCGGTGGGTGGCAGCGGGCGTGGCAGTGCTCGCGGTGGCCGGCGTCGCGGCCGCGGTCACGCTCGGTGGCGGTGAGTCGCAGGAGAACGGCGGCGGGTCCGGGGCGGGCGGCGGCGACCGCCCGATCCCCCGCGCGGCGGCGCCGTTCGACTTCGACGGCGACGGGACGCCGTCGGTCGTCGCGGGCGTGCCCGGCGCCGCGCCGCGCCGCACGGGCGCCGTCGCGGTCGACGGTGTCGACGCGCCGATCACCGCCGGCGACGCCCAGCCGACGGCCGAGTTCGGTGCGGCGGTCGCCAGCGCCGACTTCAACGGCGACGACCATGCCGACCTGGCGATCGGTGCGCCGGGGGTGGACTCGGGCTCGGTCACGGTGCTGTCCGGGACCGACGACGGGCTCGCCGGCGCCGCGTCGACGTCGCTGCCGGGCGGCGACGTCGGCGTCCGCTTCGGCGCCGCGCTCGCCGCCGGCGACCTCAACGGCGACGGATTCCACGACCTCGCGGTCGGTGCCCCGGACGGCGACGGAGCGATCCGCCTCCTGTTCGGCGACGCGGAGGGGCTGTCCGCCGAACGCGGCCGCACGATCAGCAAGCCGGACGAGTCCGGCGGCGGGTTCGGCGCCGTGCTCGCGATCGGCGACGTGAACGACGACGGCGACCCCGACCTCGTCGAGGCGGCCCCCGGAGAAGCGGGTCATTCCTCGTTCTGCGCCGGCGCTCCGGACGGACCGACGACCTGCACCGCTCTCGGCGTCGACCTCGCCGGCGGCCCGGCGTCACTGGCGATCGGCGACGTGACCGGCGACGGCTTCGGCGACATCGTGCAGGGCG
Organism: uncultured Solirubrobacteraceae bacterium; assembly: GCA_963806395.1. GTDB lineage: Bacteria > Actinomycetota > Thermoleophilia > Solirubrobacterales > Solirubrobacteraceae > DASSUW01. The sequence continues at coordinate 496,101 of CAWDYI010000009.1, forward strand.
TGCCCGATGCCGGGGACCCGGTGCCCGACGAGTCCGGCCTGGCCCCGCCCGGTCCCGCCGGACTCGTGAGGATCTGGCGCGGACGGCGCCGCGGGACCGCGCGCGAGCCGATCACGATCACCCAGCAGACGGAGGGCGTGACCGGAAACGACCAGGCACGGGACGCGTTCGGCGCCGCGATCGCCGTCGCCGACCTCGACGCCGACGACTTTGCCGATCTCGTCGTCGGCGCACCCGGCGAGGACGACACGAACGGGCGGGTGACCGTCATCCGCGGCAGTCCCGCGGGCCACGGGGACGTCCTCCAGCGCGGCTACGGGGCCAAGACGGACGACCTGCCGATCTCGATCGGGCCGGGAACCCGGTTCGGCGCGGCGCTCGCGCTGCTCGACGTCGACGGCGACGCCGACGGCAGGCTCGACCTGATCGTCGCCGCGCCCGGCGGCGGAGTCGTCGTCACGCTGCCCGGGGTCGACGACGGGGGGTTCACGGCCACCGGCTCGACCGTGCTCCAGCTCCCCCGCTCCAGGACGGGCGTCAGCGTGGGTGCGCCGTGAAGACGATCTTCTGTCTGATCGCCCTCCTGCTGCCCGCAGGCGACGTCTGCGCCAGCGCCGACGAGCCGAAGGCGCCCGCCAGCCCGGCGGCGATCGTCGCCTACCACGACTCCGGCGAGTGGCGCGCCGACACGGCGCGCACCGTTCGCCGCGCCCGCCGGTTCCTCGCCCGGCACCTCGACGACCGGCGTCCGGCGATCGTCCTCGACATCGACGACACGTCACTCTCGAACTACCACTGCCTGAAAGCGGTCGACTTCGACCGTCCCGCCGCCGACTGCGTGAGCGGCGCCAGCCTGCCGGCGATCCCGCAGACGCTGCGGTTGTACCGCTACGCCCGCAGCCATCAGGTGACGGTGTTCTTCATCACCGGGCGGCGCGAGAAGTCGCGCGCGCCGACGGTCAAGAACCTGCGCCGGGCCGGCTACAGCGGGCGGCTGCGGCTGAGGATGCGCCCGGACCGCGAGCGCCCGGGCACGCACGACGGCTGGAAGGCACGCACGCGCGCAGCGATCGCCCGCCGCGGCTACCGGATCGTGGCGAACCTCGGCGACCAGCGCAGCGACCTCGACGGCGGCCGCGCGCTGCGGGCGTTCAAGCTTCCGAATCCGATGTACGTGATCCCGACGGCCTGAAGCGCCCCAGCAGCGTCACGACGACGCCGTCGCCGCAATTCAGGCACGTCTTGCCGTTCAGCCCGGCCGGGCGGATCAGGCTCGTGCCGCCGAGCCCGCATGACGGGCAGTGGAAGACGCACTCCACGAAGGCGCCGGTGGCAAGAAGGTCGCCGCTCGCGTCCATGCGCGGTCATCGTGGCAGCCGTACCGTCCGACGGTCAACCACGTCCTAGCCTCTCGTACCGTGGCCCGCCCCCTCGTCTGGACGCTGTACGCGATCAACGTGATCATCTGGTCGAGCACCTGGGTCGCGATCAAGATCGGCCTCGAAGACGTCCCGCCGCTGCTCGGCGCGGGCGTGCGGTTCGCGATCGCGGGCGTGGCGCTGCTGGCGCTCGCGCGGGCGCTCGGGCGGCCGCTGCGCACCGATGTGCGGCTCGCGACGGTGCTCGGCCTGCTGCCGTTCGCCGCCGCGTACGGGCTGATCTACTGGGGCGAGCAGTACGTCCCGTCCGGCCTGGCCGCGGTGCTGTTCGGCGTGATGCCGCTGTACTCGGCCGTGATCGCCTCGCTCGCGCTCGCCGACGAGCCGCTGCGGGCGCGCCTGCTGGCCGGCATCGCGGTCGCGATCGGCGGACTCTCGCTGGCGTTCGGCGAGACCCTCGCGCTCGGTGACGCCAAGTGGGCGCTGCTGGCCGCCAGCGCCTGCGCGCTCGCGCCGCTGGCGAGCGCGATCGGGAACGTGGCGATCAAGCGCCGCGGGGAGCGGCTCGACCCGATCGCGCTCAACGGGTGGGCGATGCTGGGCGGCGGGGCGCTGCTGCTGGCCGTCTCGGCGCCCGCCGAGGACTGGGCCGGCGCAGCGTGGAGCGCGCAGGCGATCGGCTCGGTGGCGTACCTGGCGGCGATCGGCTCGGCGTTCGCGTTCGTGACGCTGACGATGCTGCTGCGTGAGCTGCCAGCGGTCACCGTCTCGTACATCACGCTGCTGCTCCCGTTCGGCGCGCTCGCGTTCGGCTCGGCGCTGTACGACGAGCACGTCACGCTGGCCGCAGTGGCCGGCGCGGCGCTGGTGGCGGGTGGGCTGGCGATCGCCCAGTGGCCGCGCCGCCGCGCCGTCACCGCCTGACGCGCGGTACAACCCCAGCATGCACCGCTGCCGCAATCCGCTGTTCTGCGTCGTCCCGCCGTACCTGCTCAACCAGGTCGCCACGCGCGGCAACGAGCACCAGCGCGGCTGGGCGCTGCGCACGCTCTCGGCCGACACCACGATCCGCCAGGCGCGCGCCGTGAATACGAAGGCGCGCGGGCGCAAGGGCCCGCGCGAGGGCTACGACACGCTCGCCGCCGCCGGCCCTGCCGCGCGCAACCGCGTGATCTGGGACGCCGGGCACGGGTGGGAGGTGACCGGCGGGAAGCGCGTCCGCGACGAGCGCGGCAAACCCACCGGCGACCCGGCGACCGACGAGGCGTTCGACGGGTTCGGCGAGACCTGGGACTTCTGGCAGGACGTCTTCGGACGCGACTCGATCGACGACGAGAACATGCCGCTGCGCGGTGTCGTCCACTTCGGCGAGGAGTACCCGAACGCGTTCTGGGACGGCCGCCGGATGGTGTTCGGCGACGGCGACGGCGAGATCTTCGGCCGCTTCACCCTGGCGCTCGACGTGATCGGCCACGAGCTCGGGCACGGCGTGATCGAGGACGAGGCGGCGCTCGAATATCACGGCCAGTCCGGCGCGTTGAACGAGCACGTGGCGGACGTCGCGGGGATCATGGTCAAGCAGCGCAAGCTCGGCCATACCGCCGCCGAGGCCGACTGGCTGGTCGGCGCGGACCTGCGCGGCGACCAGTTCGAAGGCGCCGCGCTGCGCTCGATGAAGGCGCCCGGCACCGCCTACGACGACCCGCGGCTCGGCAAGGACCCGCAGCCGGGGCACATGCGCGACTACGTACGCACGTTCGAGGACAACGGCGGCGTCCACATCAACTCGGGCATCCCGAATCGGGCGTTCTACCTGCTCGCCAGCGGCCTCGGCGGTAGGTCGTGGAAGGCGCCCGGCCGCATCTGGTACGACGCGCTGCGCAGCCCGCTCCTCAGGCCCACGGCGACGTTCCGCCAGTTCGCCCGCATCACCCACCGCGCCGCGCGCCAGCGCTTCGGCCCCGGATCGGACCAGGCGCAGGCCGTTCGTGACGCGTGGGCGGAGGTCGGCATCCGCTGGGGATGAGGATCGAGGTGCGCACCCAGGGCGGCTTCGCGGGCAGCGTGCGACGCCCGGCGCTGGTGGTCGAGACCGACGACCTCGAGCCCGCCGACGCGCGCGAGCTCGAGGCGCTGGCCGCGGGCCTCCCGGCCGGCGGCCCGCCGGGCCGCGGCGCCGACCTCATGCGCTACGACGTGCTCGTCGACGACGCCAGCGGGCGCCGCACAGCCTCGTTCTTCGAGCCGAACGTGCCCGCGAGCGTGCGCGAGCTCCTACGCCGGGCCCGCGAGGCTCGCCGGCGCGCGTAGCTCCGGCGGCAGCTCCGACACCATCTCGAAGTGGTCGCCGACCGCGGTGATCGCCAGCAGCCGCTGCACCGCTCTTCCTCCGCGCACCAGCAGCAGCCGGCGGCGATCGCGCCGGGCGCGGCGCCGCGCGGCCAGCAGCCGCGCCAGCCCGGACGAGTCCAGGAACGACAGTCCGCGCAGATCCAGCACGATGCACGGAGGCTTCTGCGCCTCGACCCGGCGCAGCTCCTCGTCGAACGTGTACGCGTGTTCGAGGTCCAGCTCGCCACGGAGCGCAATGCGCACCGCGCCGCCCGCGAGTGGCTCGATGGTCAGCCCGAAGCCTCGCATCTCGCTCCCCCATCCCCTTGGTTATTTCTCTGACCCGTTACCCGTTGCGCGCAGGATCACACCGCGGGTGATCCTGCGACGCGGCGCGCACGGCTCGAGGTCGGCCGCGGCGGGCTCAGCACCAGCAGGAAGGCGTCGACGACGCGCGGGTCGAACTGCGTGCCGGCGCACGCCCGCAGCTCCTTCTGAGCGGCGTCGTGGCCGAGCGCTGCGCGGTACGCGCGGTCGGCGGTCATCGCCTCGTACGCATCGGCGACCGCGAGGATCCGCGCCTCGAGGGGGATGTCGTCTCCGGCCAGGCCGTGCGGGTAGCCGCCACCGTCGATCCGCTCGTGGTGGGCGAGCACCCACGCGCTGATGTCTCGCAGATTCGCGTGGTGGAGGATGCGGGCGCCGAGCTCGGGATGGCGGCGCATGTCTGCCCACTCGGCCTCGGTGAGCTTGCCAGGCTTCTTGAGCACGGCATCGGCGACGCCCAGCTTGCCGATGTCGTGCAGCACGCCGGCAGCGCGGACGCGGTCCACACGGCCCGCGGGCAGATCGAGCGCGCGCGCGATCGCCTCGGCGTAGCGGCCGACGGTGTGCGAGTGGCGGGCGGTGCCGAAGTCGCGCAGGTCCAGCGTCTCGGCGAGCAGCATCGCGGCCGCGAGCTGCTCGCTCGACGCCGCGCCGGCGTCCTCGAGCGTGCCGAGCAGCGCCTCGAGTGTTTCCGCGTGGTAGAGGATGCAGCGGTCACGGCCGAGCCGCTTGGCGCCGAAGACCGCGCGCGTGGCTGCGCGCAGCAGCAGCGACGCCGTCTCCGCGCCCGGGCCGCTGACGGCGATGCCGACCGAGGTCGTGACCGGCCACGGGAAGTCGTCGAACACCTCCAGCACCGAGGTGCGCACGGACTCGGCGGTCGCGAGCGCAGCGTCCTCGCAGGTGCCGGGGAGCACGAGCGCGAACTCCTCGCCGCCCAGCCGCGCCGCGAGGCCGCCCGTACCCGCCAGGACGCCTGCGAACCGCCGAAGCGCCTCGTCGCCCTGCACGTAGCCGAGCGCGTCGTTGACGCGCTTGAAGTTGTCGAGGTCGCAGACCAGCACGGCGACGGTGCCGGTGCGCGCGATCTCGGCGTCGATGTGCTCCTGCAGGCCGCGACGGTTGCGCAGGCCCGTGAGCGGGTCGTGCTCGGCCAGGTGACGCATCAGCTCGAGCTGGTGGGCGGACTCGATCGCGCCCATGGCGTGGTTGGCGAACGCCCGCAGCGACTGCATCGTCTCCGGCGAGGGCTTCAGCCGGTCCGCCGGGTCGTCGGCCCACACGGCGCCGACGAGCCGGCCGTCGCGTTCGCGCAGCGGGACCAGCAGCACGTGCTGCTCCCACGCGGCCGCACCGGACCCGTTGAGGCGGCTGTGCGATGCGCCGTGCAGCGACGCGTCGACGCGGTCGTGCGCTGTCGCGCGGTCAAGGAACACGACGCCGTCGCGCTCCAGAGCCGGGTCGAGCAGCTGCGCGACCGCGGCCAGCGGCACGCTGCTCAGACGGGCGAGCTCGTCCTCGGTCATGCCGACCATGGCGCGCAGCTCGAGCGTGCCCGAGCCGTCGAAGTCGAGCGCCACGCACACCTTCTGGAAGCCGAGCGCGTCGCGGATGCCGGTGCACACGGCATCGAGCTTCTCGTCGATCGTGTGCTGCTCGGCAAGGGTGGCCGCGAGGCGGAGCAGGTGCTCGACAGCAGCGCGCTGGCGGTCGGCGGCGGCCGCCTGCTGGGCGTGCTCGAGCGCGAGCGCTGCGTGCTGCGCGACGCCGACGAGCAGGTCGAGGCGCTCGTCGGTCGGCCGGCGGCCGTCGATCGGCTCGTCGACGGAGAGGATGCCGAGCAGGTCGCCGGCGGTCGATCGCAGCGGCACGAAGAGCGCGTCCTCGGCGTGCCAGCCGTCCGGATCCGCGTCCTCGGCGGCCTCCGGGATGTACGAGGTCAGACGGTCCTGGCTCCAGTCGTACTCGCCGTACGCGATCAGGTACGCGCCGCGGCGCTGGAACCGGTCGTCGAGCACCGGCGCCCAGTCGGCGGCGGTCGAGGTCTGGCCGAGCAGCACGCGGCTCGCCTCCTCGCTGCCCTCGACGACGACGGTCTGGAAGTCGTCCCACGCCGGCCGGTAGAGGTTGATGACCGTTGTCGCGAACCCGAGGCAGGCGGCGGTCGTGCGCGCGACCGCGCGAAGCACTGGCTCCAGGTCGTATCCGGCGGCGGCCATACGGAGCGTTATCGGCCGGTTCCGGCATTATCGACAGCAGTGGAGTCAGACGAGAGGATCGAGCGCCGCCGCCGACGTGAGCGGGTGCGCCGGAGACGGGGGCGCGTGGCGGCCGCGGCGCTTGCGGCGTTCGCGGTCGGGGTGGTGATCGGGGCCGGCGGCGGCGACGATGAACCGGCTCCGTCGAGCCGCACGGCAACGCAGCCGGACGACGCCTCGCCGGCGCCGGAAAAGCCCGCCGAGGACCGGCTCACGCTCGAGCAGCAGGTCGGCCGCATGGTGATCCTGCGCTTCGCCGGCACCGAGGCGCCGGGCTACGTGCGGCGGGTGCTCAGGGAGGGTCGCGCCGCGGGCGTGATCCTGTTCGCCGACAACGTCGTCTCCCCCGAGCAGCTGCGGAAGCTGACGCGCAGCCTCCGCCGCGCGTCGCCGGATTCCGAGCCGCTGATCTGCGTGGATCAGGAGGGCGGCGAGATCCGCATCCTGGAGTGGGCGGCGCCCGAACGGGCCGCGGGCGAACAGGCCGCTGCAGGGACGGTGCGCGCCGACGCGCTCGCCGCCGGTCGCGACCTGCGCGCTGCCGGGGTCGGCGTGACGCTCGCGCCGGTCGCCGACGTGCCGAGCGTGGACGGGGCGGCGCTCGCCTCGCGCGCGTTCGCGCACGACCCGAAGGAGGCCGCGGCCGCCGTCGCGGAGTCGATCGCGGGATGGCACGAGGCCGGCGTGGCCACCACGGTCAAGCACTTCCCGGGCCTCGGCGGCGCGACCGTCAACACCGACGACGGGCCGGCCACGATCAAGCGCAGCCGCGCCGAGTTGGACGCCGACCTCGAGCCCTTCCAGGCCGCGATCGATGCCGGGACGGAGTTCGTGATGGCCGGCCACGCCACGTACCCGGCGCTCGACGGCCTGCACATCGCCTCCCAGTCGCCGACCGTGATCGACGGCCTGCTGCGCGACGAGCTGGGCTTCGACGGCGTGGTCATGACCGACTCGATGGAGGCGGCCGCGGCGCTCGCCGCCGGCGACGTCGACGAGAGCGCGCTGGCGTCGGCGCGGGCCGGCGTCGACGTGATGCTGACGACGGGCCGCGGCTCGTACATCCGCGTCTACCGGGCCCTGCTCGCGCAGGCGCGCGCAGACGCCGGTTTCCGCCGCCGCGTGGCCGAATCAGCCGCCCGCGTGCTCGCCGCGCAATCATCCAAGGATGGCTGACACCGCAACCACGTTCGGGATCGGCGACACGGTCCCGGCCTTCACACTGACTGACACAGAGGGCCGCGAGCACGCGGTCCCCGCCGGCGAGGCGCCACCCGCCACCGTCCTGATCCAGACCTGCAACCACTGCCCCTACGTCGTGGCGTGGAACCCGCGCCTGCGGGCGGTGGCGGAGGACTACGCCCCGCGCGGCGTGCGCTTCCTCGCGCTCAGCTCCAACGACGCCGAGCGCTACCCGGCCGACTCGCCCGAGCGGATGGCGCAGTTCGTGCGCGAGCAGGATTGGCCGATCCCGTACGCGTTCGACGAGTCGCAGGACGTCGCGCGCGCCCTCGGCGCCGAGCGCACGCCGCACGTCTTCGTGCTCGACTCCGAGCATCGGCTCGCCTACCGCGGCGCGCCCGACTCCAACCCCGAGGACCCGGCGCAGGGGGCGGCCTGGCTGCGCGCCGCGCTCGACGCGGTGCTCGCCGGCGGCGAGGTCGAGCTCGCGGACACGCCTGCCCGCGGATGCTCGATCAAGTGGAGGGCGTGACGGGACGCTCGGGATTCAAGCTCGGCGCGCTCGCGGGCGTCGTCGTGTGCGCGGCGGCGGTGACCGTCGCGCTGGTGCTCGCGTCGGGCGACGACGGGCCGCCGCTGGCGAAGAACTGGTCCACCTGGCAGCCCGAGACCACGGAGATGCTCGAGGGAGCGCAGGCGATCGCGTCGCACGTCGGCGCCCAGTACGAGCTCGACGACGGCGCGCGGCTGACCAAGGTGCGCAGCTCAGGGCTGGAGCTGGACGGCGCGCCGCTCGGCGTCGCGGTGCGGCCGACAGGCGACGAGCTGCAGTTCCTCGAGGGCGACGGCCTCCTGTACGTGCTCAACGGCCTCGGGCCGGGCGGCACCGTGGCGGGCGGCGAGGCGACGAAGGAGCGCGGGCGCCTGCTCATGCGCGAGGCGCTCGAGCTCTCGCTGTACTCGTTCCGCTACCTCGACGACGTCACGATGGTGGGCGTACTGCTGCCGCCGTCGCCGGCGAACGACGACCCGACGCAAGCCGTGTTCTACCGCCCCGGCGATTTGCTCGACCAGCTCCAGGTGCCGCTCGCCCGGACGCTCTCCCCGCGGACGCCGCGACCGCGGACGATGACCGCGGCCGAGAGCGGGCGCGTCGACTCGCTGGTGCTCAGGAACCTGTTCCTGGCGTCGGTCCAGCCGGTCAAGGACGACGAGACCTACCTGCTGCTGACGGAGCCCGACAGCGTCGAGTGACCGGTGCGCGGCTCGAACCCAGGACACGCGCGCACGGGGAGCGGCGGATACTTGGCGAAGCGGTCGGGCTCCGTGCGGTGGCGCAGGCACATCGAGAACGTCGAGCCGCGGCCGGTGCGCACCAGCTTCTGGTGCACGCAGCCGTCGCACAGACCGCCTGCGACGCGGCTCACTTGATGCCGCGGTGACCGAGGCGCGCCAGGTCCTCGTGGTGCTGCGACACGCGCTGCTTGACCGGATCGCCGTCGGGGCGGCTGTGGACGAGCCCCCACATCGCGTCGGCGATCTGCTCGGCGCTCTCCGGTGTGGCGCGGTCCCGCATGCCGTCGACGAGCGCGAGCTCGAGCCGCTCGATCTTCTGCTCGGCGGTGCCCTCACCGAGCGCCGGGAACGCCACGCCGCGGAGATTTTCCTCCCAGGCGCCCTTCACCATCGCGAACCGATTGCGGAGAGAAATCGCGTCGTCGGACATGCGGTGCGCGAGTGTCGCATACTCGCCGGGGCGTGTGAGGGCCCACGTATCGTGTTCGTCGAGTGAGCATCTTCCTCCGTCTTCTCGGCTTCCTCCGCCCTTACCGCAGCGGTGCCGCGTGGTCGCTCGGGCTCGCGGCACTCGCGATGGCCGCGACCGTCGCGATCCCGTTCCTGACCGGCCGCGGCATCGATGCGGTCACGCGCGGCGACCGCGACGACGTGCGCCTGTACGCCGGCGCCGTCGTGCTCGCGGCGCTCGTGCGCGTCGTGCTGTCGGTGGCGCGCCGGCTGGTCGCGGGGCGCGTCTCGCTCGGCGTCGAGCTCGACCTGCGCAACCGCATGTACGAGCACCTGATGACGCTCGAGCTCGCGTTCTTCGCGCGCCAGCAGACGGGCCAGCTGATGTCACGCGCCACCGTCGATCTCCAGAGCGTGCGCTTCTTCCTCGGCTACGGCCTGGTGTTCATCGCCCAGAGCGCGCTGACGATCGGGCTGGCGGCGGTCGCGATGTTCCTGCTGCAGCCGGGCCTGGCCGCGCTCTCGCTGGCGCCGGTGCCGTTCGTCGTGCTGGTGGCGGCACGCTACGGACGCCGCTCGCGCCCTGCGCTGATGGGCGTCCAGCAGCGGATCGCGGAGCTGACGGCGGACGTCGAGGAGAACGTCTCCGGCGTGCGCGTCGTGAAGGCGTTCGCGGCCGAGGAACGCCAGCTCGAGCGCTTCCGCGGAAGCGTCGGGCGCGTGTTCGGCCAGTCGATGATCGCGACCCGGCTGCGGGCCTTCTACAACCCGTTCATCGGCTTCCTGCCCCAGCTCGGCCTCGCGGTGATCCTGCTGGTCGGCGGGCGGCAGGTGGTGCGCGGCACGCTCACGCTCGGCGACTTCACGGCGTTCTACGCCTACCTGCTGATGCTGATCGGTCCGATGCGCCAGCTCGGGATCGCTCTCGGGATGGCCCAGCGGGCGACCGCCTCGGGCGCGCGCGTGTTCGAGCTGCTCGACCGCGAGCCGCAGCTGGTGGCGCCGGACGGCGCGCCGGCGCTGCCGCAGGGCCGCGGCCGGGTCGAGCTGCGAGACGTCTCGTTCGGCTACGAAGGCGCCCCGGCGCCCGCGCTGCACAATGTCGATCTCGTCGTCGACGCGGGCACGACGGTCGCGCTGGTGGGCGCCACCGGGTCGGGCAAGTCCACGCTCGTGCAACTGATCGGGCGCCTGTACGACGTGAGCGCAGGAGCGGTCCTGATCGACGGCGCCGATGTGCGGTCGATCGACCTGCAGGCGCTGCGCGGCCAGATCGCCGTCGTCGACGACGACCCGTTCCTGTTCTCGGCCTCGGTGCACGAGAACATCGCCTACGGGCGGCCCGACGCCACGCGCGAGGAGGTCGAGCTGGCGGCCGAGCGCGCGCAGGCGGCGGGCTTCATCGCCGAGCTGCCGAACGGCTACGAGACGCGGGTGGGCGAGCGCGGCATGACGCTGTCGGGCGGCCAGCGCCAGCGCGTCGCGATCGCACGCGCCCTGCTGGCCGATCCGCGCGTGCTCGTGCTGGACGACGCCACCAGCTCGGTCGACGCGTCAACCGAGCAGGCGATCAAGGCCGCGCTGCGCGAGGTGATGGCCGGTCGCACGACGTTCGTGATCGCGCACCGGCTGTCGACCATCGCGCTCGCCGACGACATCGTCGTGCTCGAGGGCGGCCGCGTCGCGGCCCGCGGCACGCACGCCGAACTGCTCGAGCGCAGCGCGCTGTACGCCGAGATCGCCGAGAAGGGCCTTCCCGACCAGGTGTTCCTCAACCGCAGGCCGCAGGACGCGGCGGTGGGCCTGTGAGCACGCGTCGCGACGAGATCGTGCGCCGCTGGCGGTCGACCAGCGGGCGCGGCCGCAAGCTGCGCGGGCTGCTCGTGCTGCTGCGGCCGTACCGCGCGCGAACGGTGCTGATGTTCGGATCGCTGATCCTCGGCACGGCGGCGGCGCTCGCGCCGCCGCCGCTCGCCAAGCTGGCGATCGACGACGGGATCATCCCGGGCGACCTGTCGACGCTCACGATCGTGGTGATCGCGTTCCTGGTGAGCGCGCTGGTCTACTGGGGCGCCACGTACGTGCAGACGTACCTGGTCGGCTGGATCGGTCAGCGGGTGCTGCAGGACCTGCGGATCCAGCTGTTCGCGCACCTGCAGACGCTGTCGGTCGCGTTCTACTCGCGCCGTCAGGCGGGCGTGATCATCTCCCGGCTCACCAACGACGTGCAGGCGCTCGACCAGCTGGTATCCGACGGCGTGGTGACGCTGTTCGGGGCGACCCTCACGCTGGTCGGCACCGCGGTGATCCTGCTCGTGCTCGACGCCGAGCTCGCGCTGCTCACGTTCCTCGTCTTCCCGCTGCTGGCGCTGGGATCGCTCGCGTTCCGGATCGTGTCCGCGAACGCGTATCGCGCCACGCGCGAGAAGGTCGCCGCGATCACCGCGTACCTCCAGGAAAGCCTGTCCGGCATCCGCGTCGTGCGCACGTTCGCGCAGGAGGAGCGCCACCTGAAGCGGTTCGCGCAGCTCAACGACGACAACTACGACGCGAACATGAAGACCGTCTACCTGAACGCGTCCTACTTCCCGGCCGTCGAGCTGATGTCGGCGCTCGCGACCGCCGGGATCCTGCTGTACGGCGGTCTCCAGGCGGTCAACGGAGAGGTGACGATCGGCGTTCTGGTGGCGTTCATCGCCGCGCTGAACAACTTCTTCGATCCGATCCAATCGCTCTCCCAGCTGTACACGACCTACCAGGCGGGCATGGCGGCGCTTGACAAGATCTTCGAGCTGCTCGACGAGGAGCCCGAGCTGCGCGACCGGCCGGACGCGATCGAGCTCGACCGGCTGCGCGGCGGGATCGACTTCGAGCACGTGACGTTCTCGTACGGGTCCGGCGACGCGCTGTGCGACGTCGACCTTCACGTCCCGCCCGGGCAGACGGTTGCGCTGGTCGGCGCCACCGGCGCCGGCAAGTCGACGTTCGCCAAGCTCGTGGCGCGCTTCTACGACCCCAACGAGGGCCGCGTGCTGGTCGACGGCCACGACCTGCGCGACGTCGCCGCCCACTCGCTGCGCTCGCAGATGGGGATCGTGCCGCAGGAGGCGTTCCTGTTCAGCGGCACGATCGGCGAGAACATCGCGTTCGGGCGGCCGGACGCGACCGCGGAGGACGTCGAGGCCGCGGCACGCGCCGTCCATGCGCACGATTTCATCTCCGCGCTCGAGCACGGCTACGACACCCAGATCGGTGAGCGCGGGGTCCAGCTCTCGGCGGGCCAGCGGCAGCTGGCGGCGTTCGCGCGCGCGCTGATCGCCGATCCCCGGATCCTCGTGCTCGACGAGGCGACCGCGAACGTCGACATCCACACCGAGGGCCTGATCGAGGCCGGGCTGCGCCGCCTGCTGGCGGGCCGCACGGCGATCGTGATCGCCCACCGGCTGTCGACGATCCGCACGGCCGGCCGGATCGTCGTGTTCGACCACGGCCGGATCGTCGAGCAGGGCACGCACGACGAGCTGCTGGCCGTCGAGGGCGCCTACTGGCGCCTCTACCGCGACTGGGCCGAGCAGGCCGCGGCTTAGCCGCTAGCTGAGGTCGACCAGGTCGACGACGAAGATCAGCGTCTCGTTCGGCCCGATCGGGCCGGAGCCGGCCGGGCCGTAGCCGAGGTCGGGTGGGATCACGAGCAGCCGCCGGCCGCCCTTCCGCATGCCGACCATCCCCTGGTCCCAGCCCGGGATCACCATCCCCGCGCCGAGCTCGAACGGGAACGGCTGACCGCTGTCCCACGAGGCGTCGAACTGCTCGCCGTTCGACCACGACGTGCCGACGTACTGCATGGTGAGCTGGTCGCCGGCCTTGGCCTTCGGGCCCTTGCCCCTGACGATGTCCTTGACCACCAGCTCAGGCGGCGGCTGGCCGGACGGGGCCGGGACCTCGGGCTTCGCGGCCGTGTCCTTCGAGACGCCGCCGGCGATCGCCTCGGCGCCGCCGCCGCTCGCGGCGGTCTCGGTCGGCTCAGGCGCTGCGGTCTCCTCACTCGCGGCGCCGCTGCTGCCGGACGGCTCGTCGTCGCCGCAGGCGACGACACCGGCGCCGAGCATCAAGGCGAGGGTCAGGGTGATCAGCTTCGCGCGCATAGTGAAGCTGCGGGGCAGGGACTCGAACCCCAACTACCAGAGCCAGAATCTGGCGTGCTGCCAATTACACCACCCCGCAATGGGCGGCGCCCAGTATAGGAGGATCGTCCGGTTGCGACTTTCTTCCGTTCAGGAGATCGCGCGCTACTCTCAGCCGCAACCGACGTCAGAGACGATTGCGGCGGGGGAGCAGAGATGCCAGACGGCGGGAACGGATCAGTACAGCTTCTCGAGGCCGACCCAGAGCTCGCGCGGGGCCTCGACACCCGCAGGATCCGCGAGGCATCGTCGCGGCTGCCTGTACGCGCAGTCGACATCCAGCGCGGGCCGTGGAGCCCCGCCCGCATGCTCAGGAGCGGCAGCCAGCCGATCGGCCTGCTGGTGATCGACGGGCTGCTGGTGCGCGAGGCGACGGTCGGCGACCACCCGTCGGCCGAGCTGCTCGGACCGGGTGACCTCCTGCGCGCATGGGAGGACCGCGACGCCGAGGTGCTGCTCCCGCGCAGCGTCCGCTGGACCGCGCTGACGCGCGCCCGCGTGGCCGTGATCGACCACTCGCTCGCCGTGCGCGCCGCGCAGTGGCCGGAGATCTTCGCCTCGCTCGTGGAGCGCGCCGCCCGCCGTGCCGAGCGGCTGGTGATCATGCAGGCGATCGGGCACCTGACGCGCGTCGACGACCGCCTGCTGGCGCTGCTGTGGTGCCTCGCCGAGCGCTGGGGTCGCGTGGTGCCGGACGGCGTCCTCGTCAACCTCCAGCTGCCACACCGCACGCTGGCCGGGATGGTCGGCGCCCGCCGGCCGTCGGTCACGACCGCGCTCGGCCAGCTGATCGCCCGCGACGCGATCGAGCGCCGCGCCGACGGTGCGTGGATCCTGCACGGCCCGCCGCCGGAGCCGCGCGCGCAGGGCGGCGGCACGCTCCGGTTCGAGCGCCGCGTCGGCCTCTGAGCCCGTTTCAGAAGGCGCCGCGCCCGGATACGGGCGAGGCCGCCTGTTCCGAAACGGACTCTAGAGGTCTGCGTCCGGGTCGACCGCGCGACCTGAGGTCATCAGCTCGCGCGCGCGATCGAGGTCGTCGGACCGGCCCACGGTCAGCGCTGCGACGACCTGGTCGGAGGACAGGTAGAAGATCGTGAACTCGCCGTCGTCGACCGACCCGCGGACGACTTCGCGGTCCCACTCGGCGGCCGGGCCGACGTACTCCAGCGTGCACCAGTCGGCGAGGTCGGACCAGAAGTACGGCACCTCGTCGAACGGCCGCCGGTCGCCGGCGATCGCCGCCCCGACGGCCGCACCCTGGGCGCGCGCGACCTCCCAGTGCTCGATCCGCAGCCGGCGGCGGTGCACGACCGAGTCGTACTCGCACGCGTCGCCCGCCGCCCACACGCCCTCGGCTGACGTCTCGAGCGACGACGAGCACGCGATGCCGCCCGTCTCCCCCAGCTCCAGCCCCGCGGCGCGCGCGAGCATCACGTCCGGCACCGCGCCGCACCCCATCACCACGACGTCGGCGGGCACCTCGCGGCCGGATTCGGTCACCACGCGCCGCACGCGCTCACCGTCGCCCTCGAAGCGCTCCAGCGCGTCGCCGCCGACGACCTCCACGCCGTGCTCGCGCAGCACGCCGGCGAAGAACTCGCCTGCCGTGCGCCCGAAACCCAGCGACAGCGGCAGCTCCTCCTGCATCACCAGCGTGCAGCGGCAGCCCAGCTCGGTCAGCGAGGCGGCGACCTCGCACGCGATGTACGACCCGCCGATCAGCACGACGTCCGCGCCCTTGGCGGCCTCGGCGCGAATCGCGTCCGAGTTGCCGAGCGTCCGCAGGTAGTGGATTCCCTCGAGCTGGCCGCCGTCCACGCGCAGGCGGCGCACGTTCGCCCCGGTGGCGAGCACGGCCTGCCCGAACGTCAGCTCCTCGCCGCTCGACAGCTTCGCCGTGCGCGCCGCCGTGTCGAGCTTCATCACGCTCGTGCGGATCCGCAGGTCGAGCCCGTCCGGGAGCGGCAGGTAGGTCTCGGCCCGCTCGACCGCTCCGCGCAGATAGTCCTTGGAGCAGTACGGCCGCTCGTACGGCGGGTCGACGTCGCGGCCCGCGAGCACGACCGAGCCGCCGAAGCCGCGCTCGCGCAGCGCCTCGGCGCACGCGGCGCCGGCCGCGCCGGCGCCGACGATCAGGACGTCGACGCCGCTGTCAGGCATCGCCGTTGTCACCGACGAACTCGTGCGTGATCGCGGCTTCGAGGCCGGGGTCGAGTACCACGAGCACCTCGTCGCCGGCTTCGACGACGGTGTCGGCCTTGGGCACGAACCCGCTCCCGTCTCGCAGCACCGAGATCACGAGCGCGCCGTCCGGGAGCTCCATGTCGGCCACGCGCTTGCCGGCCGCGGGCGCGCCGTCGGCAACCACCAGCTCGATGATCTCGAGCCGCTCCTCGGGCAGGTCGAGCAGGTGCACGAGCCCGTAGCGCGGCACCTCATGCTCGATCAGCCGCAGGATCAGGTCGGTCGCCGACACTGCCGGCTGGATGCCCATCAGCTTGAAGTGCTCGAGGTTCCGCGGGTTGTTCACGCGCGCGATGATCCGCTCGCACAGGTACTTCTCCTTCGCGACCTGGCAGATCAGCAGGTTGTCCTCGTCATCACCGGTCACCGCGACCACGAGGTCGGCGCGCTGGATGCCCGCGCGCTCGAGCACCCACAGCTCGGTCGCGTCGCCGTACTGCACCGCGTGCTCGAGCTCCTGCTCGACGGTCAGGTACCGGCGCCGGTCCTGCTCGAGCACGGTGACTTCATGGCCCTTCTCGATCAGCTCCCGTGCGAGGTTCCAGCCGACCTTGCCCGCGCCGGCGATGATCACGTACAGCCCGGCCACTAGTGGATCCGCCCGGTCACTACGCGTCCGCCAGTGCAGCGCGCTCCAGCTGCTCGATCGCGATCTGGGTCGGGCAGAGCGTCTGCACGCCCTGCTCGGCGTACCAGGCGGCACGCCGCGGGTCGAGCACGCGCGCGATCACGCGCGGGACGTCGAACCGGCGCTGGGCGATCTGCGCGACCACGAGGTTGGTGTTGTCCCCGTTCGTGGACGCGATGAACACCTGCGCCTGGTCGATGCCCGCCTCGATCAGCGCGTCGAGCTCGAGCGCGGTGCCGATCGTGAACCGGCCGCCGGCCTCCTCCCACGACTGGCCGAGCTCGACGTCGAGCCGCTCGTGCGAGAGCGGGTCCTCGTCGAGCACCGACACGGTATGCCCGGCGCGCAGCGCCGATGTAGCGACCGAGGAACCCACCCGGCCCGCTCCGACCACGAGGACGAACATCGCGGCGATCCTAGTAGATCGCTTACGGCACGCGAGTGTGGCCGGGCGGCACCTGGGTCGGCTCGTCGAACACCAGCGTGGGGTCCTGGCCCTGCGCGGGCGGCGCCGTCAGGAGCACGCGACAGTGGGCCTTGTTGACCACGTAGCGGGTGGTCTCCCCCACGAACGTGTCGCGTAGACCCTGCTTACCGCCCAGCAACACCCCGCCGCGCATGCGCGTCGGCTCCTCCGCCGCGAGCACGATCGCCTCAACGCCGCGCCGCTTGGCCTCGTGCACGATCGCCTCGCCCGCGCGCCGCGCGCGCACCACCGCGGTCGCCACCTCGACGCCCTCGTACTCCTCGCCGACCGCCTTCGCGCGCCCGAGCGCCTGGCGCGCGCGCTTGAGCTCAGCGTCGGGGATCCGCGCGTCGAGCGGCAGCGCCATCGGCACCTCGAACACCCACAGCGCCTCGATCACGGCGCCGCCCTCGCCGAGGTCGTCGTTCTCGTCGGCGGCCAGGCGGCCGGCGGTCTGGACGATGTCGTCGTCGAGCGGCGTGCCGAGGATCGGGACGAGGATCGAGCCGTACTCGGCCTCGGCGCGCTTGCGCGTCAGCACGTTCTCGGGCACGCTGATCCGCTTCAGCAGCGGCTTGCCCTCGGACTTGCGGTAGAAGACGTAGAGCACCACGCCGAAGGCCATCCAGCCGAGCCCGACCCAGCGTGCGCCGCCGTGGAACGCCAGCACGGACACGAACGCGGCGGCGGAGAGCACCGCGCCGAGCGCCGCCGGGAGCGGCAGGGCGGCTCCCGCGACGCGGACGTTGAACGGGATCCGGTACGGGCGATCGCGGTCGGGCTCGCGCCAGCGCAGCCGGCACACCGACAGGCACACGATCGTGAACGCGGCCGTCGCGCCGAACGCCGAGATGCCGAGCAGGAACTCCAGGTCGGCGGTCAGCAGCAGCAGCGTGGCCAGCAGCGCCGCGATGCCGATGATCACGACCGGCGTCGACGTCCGCGGGTGCAGGTAGCCGATCCGCGACGGGATCTGGCGGTTGAGCGCGAGCGAGTACCCCAGCCGCGACACGCCGAGCATCGCCGCGTTGCAGGCGGCGACCAGGATCGCGACCGCCGACACCGCGACCAGGTAGCGCAGCGGCTCGCGCAACCACTCCTGCGTGAACTCGTCCGCCACGCCGAGCATCGGCGCCTCGATCCAGCTCCGGTCGGGGTCGTTGGGCAGCGCGATCGAGGCGACGATCGCGATCCCGACGTACGGGACGATCGCGGCCAGCAATCGCACGGAGATGAGGCGGCGCAGGCCCTTGCGCCCGATCGCCACCTGGCCGGAGAGGCCCGACGACGCGTCCAGCCCGCTGAACGCGACGAGCACGAGCGGGAAGGCGAACAGCAGGTCCTCGAGCGACGGCGTGCCGGCGACCGCCGCGGGATCCTCGAACACCTCCGGCTCGACCAGGAAGACGAAGCCGAAGACGACGATCAGCACCTGGAGCGCCAGGTCGCCGAGCACCAGCAGGACGGCGCGGTCGTACCGCGGCGCCCCCGAGCCGCGCGCGTTCCACCATGTGACGAACACGACCACCGCGGCCGCCAGGAAGAACTCGGGCGCGCCGGAGTCGAGCGTGTCCCAGAACACGGCCGCGTAGTCGGTCGTCGCGAACGCGCAGACCGCGATCAGGATCAGGTAGTCGAGCAGGATCGCCCAGCCGGCGATGAAGCTGACCAGCTCGTTGAACGCGAACCGCGCGATCACGGTCGCGCCGCCCCGCTCCTGGTGCAGCGACGCGCCCTCGACGTACGACACGACGACGAGCGCGAACAGGATCGCGCCGCCGAGGAACACGACCCACGTGAACCCGAGCGCGCGCTCCGCCACGAGACCGACGGCGAAGTAGACCGACGCCGCGACGAACCCCTGCACGATGCCGAACAGGGCGGGGGCGCCGAGGCTCTTGCGGAGCGGACTCACCGTCGGCGCTCAACGTACAGGCGGCCGGCGCCGGCCGCCGTCAGCAGGATGCCCATGAGCAGCCCGACCGCGAGCGGGCCGCCGCCTTCGGCCAGCGTGCGCACGACGATCGCCACCCCGATCACGATCATCAGCACCGACAGCACCTGGGTGGCGGCCCTCATGCGAGCAGGTCCCGGTCGATCGCGTCGCGCCGCTGCGAGCGCGACGCGTCGGGCGCGGACTCGATGATCACCCGGCACGGCCGCTCCGCCAGCACGGTCTCCAGCGTCTTGCCGAACAGCGACGCGCCGTCGATCCGCCGCGGCAGCGGCATCACGATCGCCGCCGCGCGCATGTCGCCCGCCTCCTCGATGATCCTGCGCCCGGCCTGACCGGCGCGGATCTTCTCCTGGTGGCCGGACACGCGGCGCCCGCCCTGGATCTTGGCCTGCTCGATCGTCGAGTCGGCCGCTGACTCGTCGTCGGGCAGCGGGGCCTCGATCGGCAGCGAGTTCGGCACTGTGACGAGCGCCAGCACGTGAACGCCGCGCCGCTTGCTCGCTGCCAGCTTCATCGCCGTCGCCATCACCCTCTCGTCGTACGTTCCGTCGACGATCGGCACGAGCACGGAGTCGTACTCCGCCTCGTGGTCGACCACGGGTTGCGGGATCGCCACCTTGTGCGTGGAGACGAGGTCCAGGCCCTGGCGGCGCCGGTAGACGACGTAGATCGCGACGCCGAGCGCCAGCCAAGCTCCGCCGGCGGCCGCCACCGTCAGGTCGAGGATGCTGATGACCAGGAACGACAACACCGTCCCCGCGAGGCCGGCGATCGCGAACGGCGGCAGCTCCTGGCCACGGATGGTGACCCCGCCGGGACTGCGGTACGGGCGCGGGGCGTCCGGCACCGTCACCCGCAGGCGGATGACGGCGAGGTGCGCCATCGAGAACGACAGCATCGCCCCGAACGCGTAGATCGAGCCGAGGAAGTTGGCCTGGCCGGGCAGCAGTGCGATGCACGCCAGGGCTGAGAACACGAGGATGCCGATGTACGGCGTCCGGAAGCGCGGATGCAGGCGCCGCAGGCCGTCGGGCATCTGGCGGTGGATGCCCATCGAGTACACGAGCCGCGAGACGCCGAGCACGCCGGCGTTCGTGGCCGCGACGAGGATCGTGACCGCCAGCACCGCGACGTAGGTCTCGGCCGCGCCCTGGATCGCGCCGAGGTCCATGTTCTTCACGATGCCGAGGATCGGGTCGGTGGCGTACCCGCCGTCCGCCTTCGAGACACCGAGCAGCGTCGTGCAGTTCTCCCCGTCCGCGTCGCAGCGCACGGGCAGTGCGGAGAGGGCCACCCACGGCAGCGTGAAGTAGATCGCGAACACCGCGTACATCACGCGCTTGATCGCGGCAGGGATCGTCTTCGCCTCGTCGCGCGCCTCGCCCGCCATGTTCGAGATCGTCTCGATCCCCGTATAGGCGACGGTGCCGATCGGGATCGCGATCAGGAAGTCGGTGAGCGTCGGCGCGGTGCCGAAATAGCTCATGTTGCGGATCAGCAGCTCGGGATCGAGGACCAGGAAGACGCCGGCGACCACGAGCGTGAGCTGGCTCAGGAAGTCGACGACCGCGAGCACGACGTTGACGGTCACAGCGTCCTTGACCCCGCGCACGTTGATGAGCGCCAGCAGCGCCACCACCGCGCTGCCGGCGACGACGTCGCCCGGCGGTGTGCTCAGCCAGGTGAGCCCCAATCCGGCCGCGTAGTGCGCGGCGAAGAACGCCGAGATGGCGATCGTGATCACGTAGTTGAGCATCTGCGCCCATGCCGTGAAGAACGACCAGAACTCGTTGAACGCGTGGCGGACGAACAGCGACGAGCCGCCCGCCTCCGGGTACATCGCGGTCGCCTCGGCGTACGACGTGGCCGTGCAGTAGAAGAGCGCACCCGTGAGGATGAAGACGACCGGCGTCAGCCCGAGGGCGAGTGCGGCGACGAGGCCGAGCGCGTAGTAGATCGACGATCCGACGTTCCCGTAGGCGGTCGAGAACAGCGCGTTGGCCCCCAGCACACGCTCGAGGCCCTCCAGTCGGCGTCTTGCCATGCGACGGCGATTCTAGGAACGCGGGACGCGAAGCACGAGCAGGGCGAGATCGTCCTGCGTGCGGCCGCCCTGGAATTCCAGGGCGATCTGCGTCACGCGCTCCGCGATCGCGTCCGCATCGAGGCCGGCGCAGCTCGCGAGCGCCTCGGCCAGCCCGTCGTCGCCGAACATCCCGCCGGAGCCGCGCCCCTCGGTGACGCCGTCGGTGAAGCACAGCAGCGTGTCGCCCGGGTACAGCCGCACGATCACGTCGGCATGCGCGACGTCGCGGATGACGCCGAGCAGCGGACCGCCGCACGGCACGGTCTCGACGGTGCCCCTCGCCCGAAGGACGAGCGGCGGCGGGTGGCCTGCGCTGGCGATCGCGATCTGCGCACCCTCGTCGACGACCCGCACGCGCCCGTGCAGGACCGTGCAGAAGCGCCCCGTGTCGTCCTGGCGGATGATCGCGTCGTTGAGCAGGCCGAGGACCTCGCCCGGGCTCGAGTGATGGACGACCTCGGCCCGGATCGTGTAACGCACCATCGCGGTCAGCGCGGCCGCCTCGGCGCCCTTGCCGCACACGTCCCCCAGCACCAGCGCCCAGTGGTCCTCGACCGCGAACAGGTCGTAGAGATCACCGCCCACGACCGTCCCCTCGCCGCCCGCGAAGTAGCGCGCGGCCGCCTCGAGGCCGTCGATCTCCGGCAGCGTCTGGGGCAGCAGGCTGGCCTGCAGCGTGCGCGCGATGTTCCGCTCGCGCTCCTCCAGGCGCGCGTTCTCGATCGCCAGCGACGAGACGCGGGCGAGGTCCTCGAGCATCACGACGTCGGCCGCCTCGAAGTCTCCCTCCATGCGACCGACGACCTCGATCGCGCCGAAGTCGGTGCCGTCGCGGGCGACCAGCGGGGCCCCGAGCGACTCGGCATCCGGCGGCGCGGGGAACGGGCCCTCCGACACGGCGGTCATCGCGGCCGCCTGGCCGGGCAGCACCGACACGACGGCGCGCCGCGTCCCGATCAGCGAGCGCGCGCGGTCGGCGATCATCTGGAGGCGCTGCTCTAGCCGGCGCGTGCGGTGGATCGCGAGCGACGCGGTCGCAAGCGCGTCGAGCTGCGCGGCGCGCCGCTGCTCGGCGACCGCGGACGCTTGCGCCTCCTCGTACAGCCGCGCATTGTCGACGGCGAGCCCGGCACGCAGCCCGAGGTCGCGCGAGAGGTCGAGATCGGCTTCGCCGTAGTGGCGGCCGGACTCGGCCATCGTCAGCGACAGCGCGCCGAGCACACGCCCGCGGGCGCGCAGCGGCACCACGATCTGCGAGCGCGGGCCGATCGCCTCCATCAGGTCCGCGCCCTCCTGCCCGGTGCTCTCGCGCGCGGACTGCACGACTGCGTCGGGCGCGATGTCGGCGGTCAGCTTCGCCTCGCCGGTCGCGAACGTGGTCCCCATGCCGACCCGCTCCTGCTCTCCCAGCGTGCCGCGCTCGCGCCATCTGCGCATCAGCGCCTCGCGCGCGGGGTCCTGGTGGGCGATCGCGACCGGCCGGCGGCCGCCCTCGCCCTCGAGCAGCTCGATCTTCACGTAGTCCGCGAGCCGCGGGACGAGCAGTCGCGCGAACCGGTCGAGCCGCTCGTCGACTCCGAGCGCGGAGTCGAGCACCTCGCCGGCGTGTACGAGCAGGTCCTGGCGCTCGGACGCCAGGCGGCGCTCGGTGATGTCCTGCATCACCACCACGGCCGCGACGATCGCGCCGTCGGTGTCGCGGATCGGCGCCGAGTTGGCCTCGATCGTGCGCTGCTCGCCGTCCGCCCGGACGTACGTGATCTCCTCCCCGCGCACGATCTCGCCCTTGCGCAGCGACCGGACGATCGGGAGCTCCTCGAGCGTGTACAGCCGGCCGTCCGGCCGCGAGCCCTCGAAGCCGCTCTCGGCGAGCGGGGAGCCGAACCCCGCCTGCGGGCTCAGCCCCATCTCCTCGAGCTGGCGGTTGCCGAGCGCCACGTGACCGTCGGCGTCGACGATCGCCACGCCGACCGGGAGCTGCTGGAGCACGCCCTGGAGGCGCAGCTCGGCCGCCTTGCGGTCTGTGATGTCGACCACCACGGCACCGACGCCGGTGATCTCGCCGTCCTGGCGCACCGGGAACCAGCTCGCGAGCACGTGGCGCAGGCGGCCGGAGCCCGGCATCTCGCCCGTCAGCTCGCGTTCCAGCACCGCTTCGCCGGTCGCGAGCACCTGCTGGTAGATCGGTACCAGCTCCTCCGCGAGCTCGGGAAGCGCCTCGTCGATCCGGCGGCCGAGGTGGTACTCGATCGGGCGGCCGTTGATCTTCGCGAGGGCCGCGTTGATGCGCACGAAACGCAGCTCGCGGTCGACGAAGGCAAGACCGACGGGGGCACCCTCGCCGACCACGTCGAACAGTGCGCTGGCCTCGCTCCCTGACACGCTTGAGCAACCTAACATGACCGGGCGGTGACCGACCTCGACCGCACCGCACTCGTCGTCGTCGACGTGCAGCGCGCGTTCGACGACGCCGGCTACTGGGGCCGCCGCAACAACCCGGACTGCGAGGCCAACGTCGCGAGCCTGATCGGCGCGTGGCGCGCGGCCGGGCGCCCGCTGGTGTTCGTGCGGCACGAGTTCGAAAGCCACGACCATGCGTTCAAGGACGTGGTCTCGGGCGAGCCCGACCTGCTCGTGAGCAAGCAGGTCAACTCGGCGTTCTACGGATAGCCCGACCTCGACGCATGGCTGCGCGAGAGCGGCATCGGCTCGATCGCCCTGTGCGGGATCACGACCGACCACTGCGTCGAGACGACCGCCCGGATGGGAGCGAACCTCGGCTACGACGTGCTGTTCGCCCTCGACGCCACGCACACGTTCGACCGCACCGGGCCGGACGGGACCGTGATGACCGCGGACGAGCTGGCCCGGGCGACGGCGACGAGCCTCCACGAGGAGTTCGCCGCCATCGTCCGGACGGACCAGCTGGTCGGCTCCTGAGCCGTACCGCGGTCAGGCCGGCAGCCGTGTCCCACGCGGGGCGGACACGAGCCGCGCTCCGGCGGCACCGGCGACGAACGCCACGCCGGCCGCGAGGATCACGACCCACGTCTCTGAGCCGCCGCCCGACGTGTCGGCGGCAGGGGCCGCCGGTGCGGCGGACGGACTCGGTGTGTTGAGGTCGATCGGCCGCGCGCCGGCGGGAGCGGCAAGGACGAGCGCGGCGATCGCCACGAGCACTGCGAGAAGGGACTTCATGAGGCCTCCAACGATGAGCTGACAGTGGAGCCGACGCTAAGCGCGCCCACGGGCCCGCACATCGTGTGGATGACGTACGCCGCGTTGCGGCGATGACGTATTGAGGCCGCCTCGCACCCGCCTGGGATGATCGGTCCGATGCAGCGCCTCGCGAGCCGGTCCTTGGTGGGCCGCGCCGCCGAGATGGCGGTGCTCGACGCCGCGTTCGCGGCGGCTGCCGGCGGTGACGCCTCGGTCGTGCTCGTCGGCGGCGAGGCGGGCGTCGGCAAGACGCGCCTGGTGGCCGAGATGGCCGCCCACGCCCGGGCGGCGGGCGGCGTCGTCGCGGTCGGCACGTGCGTCGAGCTGACGGCCGGCACCGCGCCGTTCCTCGCGGTCACCGACGCGCTGCGCGATCTGTCACGCGCGCTCGGAGAGCGCGCGTGGGACCGACTCGTGGCCGGCGCGCCACCTGAGCTGGCGGCGCTGCTGCCGGGGGCGAGCGCCGGCACGCGCACGGCGCGCGCAGCCGATGGCTCGAGGGCGCGCCTGTTCGGCCAGGTGCACGACCTCGTGGCGGACGTGGTCGCGCGCGCGCCGCTGCTCGTCGTCCTCGAGGACATCCACTGGGCCGACCGCTCGACGCTCGACCTCGCCGGCTTCCTCGCCCGCACCGTGCCGGCGGAGCGCGCCATGCTGGTGGCCACCTATCGCAGCGACGAAGTGGCGCGACGGCCGGCGCTGCGGAGCTGGCTGGCGGAGCTGGGCCGCGTGGCCGGCGTGCGACGGCTGGAGCTCGAGCCGTTCAGCGCCGGCGAGGTCACCGACCTGCTGGCGGCGATCCTGGGCGCGGCGCCCGACCCGGGCACCGCCGCCGACATCGCGCGCCGATCCGGCGGCAACGCCTTCCTCGCGGAGGAACTGCTGGCCGCCGCGGAGGAGGGCGATCCGGGCGGGCTGCCCGCATCGGTGCGCGACGTGCTGCATACGCGCATCGCGGCGCTGAGTCCGGTCGCGGAGGAGGTCATCCGTGCCGCCGCGGCCGCCGGCACGCGGGTTGACGACGAGCTGCTCGCGGCGCTCATACCGGTACCGCGGGCGGAGCTCGCCGCAGCGCTCCGCGAGACCGTGGCGCACCACCTGCTGACGCCCGACGCGCGCGACGGCCGGCTCAGCTTCCGCCACGAGTTGCTGCGCGAGGCCGCCTACGCCACGCTCCTGCCCGGCGAGCGCCGGCGGCTGCACGCCGCGTGCGCGCGCCTGCTCACCGAGCGCCCGGAGCTCGGCGGCGACATCCCGGCGACCGCGGCCGCGGTCGCCGGCCACTGGCACGCCGCCGGCGAGGCCCGCAGCGCACTCGCCGCGAGCGTCCGCGCGGCCGAGGCGGCCGAGGGCGTCCACGCGCTGGCGGAGGCCGCAGCGCTGTACGAACGTGCGCTGGGCCTGTGGGACGACGTGGCGGACGCCGAGCGCGCGGCCGGCACCAGCCGTCTCGACGTGCTCGACCGCGCCGCCCAGGTGGAGCTGCAGGCCGGCGACGCGGACCGCGCCGTGGCTCTGCTGGACGAGGCGCTGGCGCTCGCCGACCCGACCCGCGAGCCCGTGCGGACGGGCATGCTGCACTCGCGCCGGGCGTGGTGCTCGTGGGCGGCCGGCGTCGCGGGACCGGCGACCTACGAACATCACACGGCCGCTCTGCGCCTGATTCCCGCCGACCCTCCGTCGGTCGAGCTGGCACACGCGGTGACCGACCTCGCGTATACGGAGATGCTCAACGGCCGTTCCGACGAAACGCGCACGACGGCGGAGGAGGCGGTCGCGCTCGCACGTCAGGTCGGCGACCGGCGGCTGGAGAGCCTCGCGCTCAACGTGCTCGGATGCGCGCTCAGCAGACTCGGCGAGAGCGACGCGGGGGTCGCCCGGCTGCGCGAGGCGGTGGCACTGGCGCGCGAGGCCGGCGGGCCGGAGGAAGTCGGGCGCGCGTACGTGAACCTGTCCGACGCGCTCGACACGGCGGGCCGGCTGGAGGAGGCGGTCGCCGTCGATCGCGAGGGCGAGGCGGCCTGCAACCGGTTCGGGCTCGAGCGCTTCTGGGGCGCATTCCTGGCCGGCAACGCGGTAGATTCGCTGCTCACGCTCGGCCGCTGGGACGAGGCGCAGGCGACGCTGGACGAGGCGCTGGCGCGGGGCGTCTCCGGAATCGCGGAGGTCCACCTCCTGATCTCGCGCTCGCAGCTGGAGCTCTTCCGCGGCGACCATCGGGCATGCGAGGCGACCCTCACGAGCGTGCACGAGCTCGGCGTCGCCGGCCATAGCGCCGAGCTCGGGGCGGGCGCGCTGCTGGTCGCCGCGGAGCTGGCCGCGATCCAGGGCCGCTCCGACGCCGCGCGGGAAGCGGTGCGCTCCGGCCTGGAGCGCGTGGGTGACGACGCGCGGGTGTGCGCGGCGTTCGTCTGGGTCGGCGTCGCCGCGGAGGCGGGGGTCGCCGAGCGCGCCCGGGCGCGCGGGGAAGGTGAGCGGAGGACGGAGGCCGCCGAGGCGGCCGGCGAGCTGCTCGCGCGGCTCGACGCGCTCGGCCCCGGAGCGCAGCTGCCCGCCGCCGTTGCGATGGCTGCGACGGCGCGCGCGGAGTACACGCGGCTCGGCGACGTCACGGAACCGGAGCGGTGGCGGGAGGCCGCCGCGCTCTGGGACGCCTTGCCGTCTCCCAACCGCGCCGCGTACGCGCGCTGGCGCGAGGCCGAGGCGCTGCTGGCCGGCGGCGCCGGCCGGGCCGCCGCCGCCGAGCCGCTGCGGACGGCCGCCGCCGCGGCCGTGTCGCTCGGCGCCGCGGCACTCGCGCGCGAGATCGAGCTGCTCGCCGCGCGCGCACGGATCGAGCTCGAGCAGGAGGCGCCCACGACGGCGGCACCGGAGCCTGCGCCGCTGGGCCTCACCCCGCGCGAGCTCGAGGTGCTCGCCCACCTCGCCGCCGGCCGCACCAACCGCCAGATCGCCGACGCTCTCTACATCAGCCCGCGGACCGCCGGCGTGCATGTGTCACGCATCCTCGCGAAGCTCGGCGCGACGACCCGCGGCGAGGCTGCGGCGGCCGGCCGCCTCGCCGGTCTAGTCGAGGAGGACCGGCTGGAGCGGCTGATGCGGGGGTCAGGCTCCCCGTAGGTAGACTCGGCGCGTGCGAAGTGCGGGAGTGCACGTCGACCGCTCCGGCCGGGCCAGGGTGCGGATCGAGCCATGGGGCAAGCGCGACCTCGCGCTGCTTCAGAAGTGCCTGGGCGACCCCGCGATGATGCAGCACCTGGGCGGGCCGGAGACCGCGGAGAAGATCGCCGAACGGCAGGCTCGCTACGAGCAGCCGGACTCGAAGCAGTTCAAGATCGTCGACGAGGTCTCGGGAGAAGGAGCCGGCTGGGTCGGCTACTGGGAGCGCGAGTGGCTCGGCGATCAGGTCTTCGAGATCGGCTGGTCGGTGATACCGCCCTTCCAGGGACGAGGAATCGCGGCGGCGGCGACGCGCAAGGCGATCGCGGTGGCGCGATCGGAGCGCAGCCGGCGCTTCGTGCACGCCTACCCGGCGGTCGGCAACGCGCCGTCGAACGCCCTGTGCCGGCGGCTCGGCTTCGCGCTGCTCGGGCCGTACGACTTCGAGTACCCGAAGGGCCACCTGCTGCACTGCAACGACTGGCGTCTCGACCTCTTCGCCGAGTCGCCAGCCGCCTGAGCGAAGAGCGACCGGGGGGTGTGGCGAGTTGATGGCGACTATCGCCCTCAACTCGCCACACCCCTCCGGACCGACTCCCTCAATGCCGCAGTTGACGTTCGCCGGCGCTGCCGCCGACCGCCTAGGCGATCAGCGGGATGATCAGCAGCGCGACGATGTTCGCGACCTTGATCATCGGGTTGATGGCCGGTCCCGCGGTGTCCTTGAACGGGTCGCCGACGGTGTCGCCGGTGACGGAGGCGGCGTGCGCCTCCGAGCCCTTGCCGCCGAACGCCCCATCCTCGATCAGCTTCTTCGCGTTGTCCCACGCACCGCCACCGGCGGTCATGAACACGGCCATGAAGAGGCCGACGACGATGATGCCGATCAGCAGGCCGCCTAGCGCCTGGACGGAGAGGATGCCGACGATCACGGTCACCACGATCGGGATCAGCGACGGGATGATCATCTCGCGCTGGGCCGAGCGGGTCACGATGTCCACGCAGGTGCCGTACTCGGGCTTCTCGCTGCCGTCCATGATCCCCGGGTGCTCGCGGAACTGGCGCCGCACCTCCTCGACCACGGCCGAGCCGGCGCGGCCGACCGCCTCCATCGAGAGCGCCGCGAACAGGTAGACCATCGCGCCGCCGAGGATCAGGCCGATCAGCACGTCCGGGTTGTCGATCGCGAACACGACGGGCGCGTTCAGCTCGTCCTGGAGCTCGATCTTGAAGGCCGCGAACAGCACGAGCGCCGCGAGCGCTGCGGAGCCGATCGCGTAGCCCTTGGTGACCGCCTTGGTCGTGTTGCCGACCGCGTCGAGCGGATCGGTGACGTTGCGCACTTCCTCCGGCATGTTCGCCATCTCGGCGATGCCGCCGGCGTTGTCGGTGATCGGGCCGAACGCGTCGAGCGCCACGATCAGGCCGGTCAGCGACAGCTGGGCCATCACGGCGACGCCGATGCCGTAGATCCCGGCGAGCTCGTTCGACCCCAGATGCCGCCGACGATCACCAGCGCGGGCAGCGCGGTCGCCTGCAGGCCCTGCGCGAGCCCCTAGATGATGTTCGTCGCGTGGCCGGTCTCCGACGCGCGGGCGGTCTTCTTGACCGGGTTGAACCGCGTCGAGGTGTAGTAGTCGGTGATGACGAACAGCGCGGCCGTCACGGCGAGGCCGATCAGCGCGCAGAGGTAGATGTCCCACACGCCGGGCACGTCGCCCCCGGCGCCGAGCTCGCCCAGGTTCAGGTCGTCCATCATCCACAGCGTCACCGGGATGAACAGCAGCGCGGCGATCACGCCGGCCACGATCATGCCCTGGTAGAGCGCGCGCTCGACGTTGCCGGTGCGTGACCGGACCGCGAACGTGCCGATGATCGACGCGACGATCGAGACGCCGCCGAGCACGAGCGGGAACAGCACGACCTGCGTCGCGTTCTCGCCCGAGAACGTCAGGACGCCGAGCAGCATCACCGCGACCGCGGTGACCGCGTAGGTCTCGAACAGGTCCGCCGCCATTCCGGCGCAATCGCCCACGTTGTCGCCGACGTTGTCGGCGATCACGGCCGGGTTGCGCGGGTCGTCCTCGGGGATGCCGGCCTCGATCTTGCCGACGATGTCGGCGCCGACATCGGCGCCCTTGGTGAAGATGCCGCCGCCGAGGCGGGCGAACACGGAGATCAGCGAGCCGCCGAAACCGAGGCCGATGAGGGCATCAACGGCGTCCTTCTCGGTCTCGTCGAAGATCCCGACGAGGATGCCGTAGTAGCCGGCGACGCCGAGCAGCGCGAGGCCGACGACGAGCATGCCGGTGACGGCGCCGCCGCGGAACGCGACGCCGAGCGCGGGGCCGATGCCGCCACGAGCGGCCTCGGCCACACGCGCGTTGGCGCGCACGGAGACGTTCATGCCGATGAAGCCGGCCGCCGCGGAGGCGATGCCGCCGATGGCGAAGCCGATCGCGACTGTCCAGCTCTGGAGCGGGATCAGGACGACGAACAGCACGACGCCGACGATGCCGATCGTCGTGTACTGGCGGCGGAGATACGCCTGCGCGCCCTCCTGAACGGCCGCCGACAGCTCCTGCATGAGCTTGTCGCCTGGCGACAGCGCCAGCAGTGACCGCGTGGTCAGCAGCCCGTATGCGATAGCGAGCGCCGCGCATACCAGGGCGACGACGACCCCGTAGTCGGACAGGAAATCGGTCAAAGGAACCCCTCTAGATCAAGGAAGCGAGCCGTCCGGCCCGCCGAACTGCCAAGGACAAAGCGAAGCGGCAGCCCGGCCGGGCCGCCGCTGGAGCGCGCGGAGTTTATCGCCTGTGAAGGTCGGAAGCCTTCACTGCCCCGGAACCCAGAGCCTGCCCGAGCTCTGCGCCGGGCCGGGCCCTTCCTCCTCCGAGGGCTGCGCGCCCGTCCCGGGCGGCGTCCCGCCGGCGGCGGGCTGCGCCTCGCCACCGACCTTCTGCGCGTACGCCATCTGGAGCCGCGACAGCGCCTCGCGCACGGGTCCGAGGTGCTCGCCGTGGACCGGTTCGAGCAGCGGCAGCAAGGCGCGCGCGGCGTCGACGGCCATCTTGACCTGCGGCAGATCGGCCGTGGAGCCCTCCGCCAGGCCCGCCTTGCGCGCGCCGAGGTTCAGCAGCGTGACGACGGTCTGCAGCAACACGTCGTCGACGGTCAGCTTCTCCATCTCGGCCTCGAGGGCCGCGATCTCCTCTTCAGACGGCTGTCTCATGGGTTGTCCTCGTTTCCTCGACACTGGCTCGAGTACACCTCGAACGGGCTCGCGCCCGCGTCGATCTTGCGGCGCTGCCGCTGCGCGCCGTTGAGCTCGGGCAGAACGATGTCGGCGCCCGTCCAGGCCTTCAGCCGGTCGAGCGCCTCGTTGGCGGGGAACTCCTCGATCCGGTCGGCCTCGAGGTCGAGCAGCCGCCCGTCCTGCCCGTAGCGAATGGCGCGCCACATGTTCTCCTCGATCAGCCGCCCGGGCAGATCAGGAGGGGTCTCGCCCGCATCGATCTCCCGCAGCGCCTGCGCCACGCACGCCACCATCAGCTCCGCGAGGGCGTCGGCCTCCGCGGCCGTGGTCTGGGCGTCGCACACGCGCACCTCGACGGTCCCGAACGAATGGTGCGGCCGGATCGACCACCACAGCTGCGTGAACTCGACGATCGAGCCCGTGCGGACGAGCAGGTCGACGTAGTCCGACCATGCACCCCAGCCCCCGAACGCGTCCGGGACGCCGCAGCGCGGGAACGACTTGGTGAAGATCTGCGTGCGCGCGGTGTGCAGCCCCGAGTCGATCTGGTCCACGTACGGTGAGTTGGCCGAGATCGCGAGCAGCAGCGGCAGCACCGGCCGCAGGCGATCGCACACGCGCACCGCGCGGTCGGCGCCCTGCACGCCGACGTGGACCTGGAGCGCGAACGTGTTGTTGCGCCACGCGACGTACCTGAGCCCCTCTTCGACGCGGCGGTAGTGCTCGGTGTCGATGATGTGCTGCTCGCGGTAGTCCGACAGCGGGTGCGTGCCGGTGGACCCGAGCCGCACGCCGTGGCTCTCGGCGAGCGCGAACAGGCGCCGCCGCGCGTCCTGCTGCTTGGCGCGCGCGTCGGCGATGTCCTCACCGCGACCGGAGCGGATCTCGATCTCGGACGAGATCAGCTCGCCGGCGATCGCGTCGGCCAGCACCGGATCGCTCGCACCGGCGTCGCGCAGCACCTCGAAGCGTGGGACGAGCTCCAGCGTGTCGGGATCGAGGAGCGCCCACTCCTCCTCGATGCCGACCGTCAGGTCCTTGGAGACCTCGAAGGTCTCGCGCGCGACGGCGAGGTCGATCAAGTCAGATAGAAGTAGAGCGCGTAGAGGAGGTCCACCGCCGGGCTCGACGTATGGACGGTGACCTCCGGGGGCACCTGCAGCAGCGCCTCGGAGTAGTTGAAGATGATCTTCACGCCCGCCTCGACGAGGCTGTCGGCGAGTTCCTGCGCGGCGACGGTGGGGACGGCGAGGACGCCGACGACGATGTCCTCCTCCTCGACCGCCGCCTTCACCTCCTCGGTGTGGCGGACCTTCACGCCGTTGATGTCCTCGCCGACCTTCCCGCGGTCGGAGTCGAACATCGCCACGACCCGGAAGCCGTGGTCGGCGAAGATGTCCGACGAGGCGATGGCGCGGCCGAGGTGGCCGGCGCCGAACAGCGCGATGTTGTGCTGGCCGCTCGTTCGCAGGATCTTGCGGATCTGCGAGACCAGCGAGTCGACGTTGTAGCCGACGCCGCGCTTGCCGAACTTGCCGAAGCCCGAGAGGTCGCGGCGAATCTGCGTCGAGTTCACGTGCGTGTACTCGGACAGCTCCTGGGAGGAGATCGTCTCCTTGCCCATCTTGCGCGCCTGCGTGAGGACCTGCAGGTAGCGCGACAGCCGCGCTGCCACGCCCAGCGACAGGCGGTCGGCCAACGCGTCATCGTCCCCGCGGGTCGCGACGTCGCCGAAGCTCATCCCGGCCAACGATAGAGCCTGTCCTCCAGCGCCGCCTCGTCGACGAAGAAGTCGAACAGCTCCTCGTCGCCGAGCGCTACGACGGGGATGCGTTCGAGGTAGCGCTTGTGCAGCGCGTCGTCGCTCGTGATGTCCACCTCGTGCAGGGAGAACGTTGCCTTCGCCCGCACCCGCTCGAGCGCGACGCGGGCGTTGTCGCACAGGTGGCAGCCCGGGCGGCTATAGAGCGTGATGGTGGGCGGTGACGTAGGCGTCGAGGTCGAGGTAGTCCGGGAACGCGACCGGCTCGGCGAAGCGGGCCGCCGACGCGATCATCGCCGCGTTGTCGGTGCACAGCTCCGGCGGCGGGATGTGGACCGGCACGCCGAGGGCAGCGGCGCGCTCGCGCAGCAGCCGGTTCGCGGCCACGCCGCCGCCGATCGCCAGCCGCGGCTCGCGCTCGGCGGCGAGCGCGCGCTCCACGCGCGCGATCAGCGCCTCGACGATCGCGTGCTCGTAGCTCGCGGCGAGGTCGGCGGCGCGGCGCGCCGTCTCCTCCTCCCCGAGGTCGCGCACCTTGTAGAGGAGCGCGGTCTTCAGGCCCGCGAACGAGAAGTCCAGGCCGGCGACGCGCGCGGCGGTCGGGAACGCGAACGCCTGCGGGTCGCCGTCGCCGGCGAGCCGCGACAGCGCCGGACCGCCCGGGTAGCCGAGCCCGAGCAGCCGGGCGCCCTTGTCGAACGCCTCGCCTGCGGCGTCGTCGAGCGTCTGGCCGAGCAGCTCGTAGCCGCTGTGGCCGGTGACCCGCGTGAGCAGCGTGTGCCCGCCGGAGGCGATCAGGCACGTGAACGGCGGCTCGATCGGCTCCGGCTCGAGGAAGTTGGCGGCGACGTGGCCCTGGAGGTGGTCGACGGGAGCGAGCGGCAGCCGCCGCGCGGCGGCCAGCGCCTTCGCGGTCGCCACGCCGACGAGCAGCGCGCCGACCAGGCCGGGCCCCTGCGTGACCGCCACGAGCTCGGCGTCGTCGAGCGTCGCGCCCGCACGTTCGAGCGCGTCGTCGACGACGGCGTTGACCAGCTCGAGGTGGTGGCGGGAGGCGATCTCCGGCACCACGCCGCCGAATTTCGCGTGCACGCCCTGTGAGGAGACGACGTTCGAGCGGACCTCGCCGTCACGGGTGACGACGGCGGCGCAGGTGTCGTCGCACGACGTCTCGATCGCCAGGATCATCCGGGGGCCGCGGTGCGCCACATGATCACCGCGTCCTCGCCGTTGTCGGCGTAGTAGCGCCGCCGGACGCCGGCCGAGCGGAAGCCGAAGCGCTCGTACAGAGCGAGCGCGCCGTGGTTGGACTTGCGCACCTCGAGCGTGAGCTGCGCGTCCTCGCCGATCCGCTCGATCAGGGCGCCGATCAGCGCGCTGGCGATCCCGCGGCGGCAGGCGGTCCGGCTCCACGGCCACGTTCATCACGTGCCAGACGGTGTCGTAGCGCGAGCAGACGAGGTAGCCGACGAGCTCGCCGTCCGCCTCCGCCGCCAGGCAGACGCCCGACGACTTGGAGAGCTCGAGCACGAACATCGCGAGCGACCACGGGGTCGTGAACGCGCGGCGCTCGATCGCGACGACCTGCGGGAGGTCGGCGTAGGTCAGGCGGCGGATCTCGACGGCGGCGGTAGGCGGGGCGGTCACGGAATGCGGGGCTTGGCGTCCGGCTCGCGGCGGTAGTCCGGAAGCAGGGCGTCGCGGTCAGCCGGCTCCCCCGCCGCGCCGAGCCGGCACACCTGCAGCGCGCTCACGCGGTGCAGCGGGGACCCGTCCGCCGGGATCGCCGCCCCGGCCCGTTCGAGCTCCTCCCGAAAGCGTACCGCCCCGTCACCCACGGCCAGCGAGGCCGGATCGATCCGTGCGGCGAGCGCCTCGGGCGCGAGCGCGACCGGTTCGAACACGCCGGCGGAGGCGGCGAACACCTCGCCGCGGCGGGCGTCGATCACGGCCACGACCGGCCGGCCGGCGGCCTCGCCGGCCGCCGCGGCGGCGAGCGCCTCGAGGCTCGACACGCCGACCAGCGGGAGCCCGCGCGCCTGGGCGAGCGCCCGGGCCGTCGCGATCCCGATCCGCAGGCCGGTGAACCCGCCGGGGCCGACGCCGACGGCGATCCGGTCGATCGCCTCCCACGACGTCCCGGACGCGTCGAGCACCTCCTCGACGAGCACCAGCAGCCGGGCGGCGTGCGCCGGCCGCTCGCCCGGCGCGGGGTCGTCGCGGCGCTCCACCGCCGGCCCGTCCGGGGCCCAGACGGCGACCGCGGTGCCGGCGGTCGCGGTGTCGATCCCGAGGATCACGCGACCTCGATCGTCCGCCGGTCGCCGCCGCCGTGTGCCAGCTGGACGCGCGCGGCGACCCGCTCCGGCGGCCACGCGCCGGCGCCGTGCTCGGGCCACTCGACGAACGCGATCGCCGTCGGGCGCGAAGAACTGCTCCAGCAGGCCGGGGTCCTCGTCGCCCATGCCCGCGAGCCGGTACAGGTCCAGGTGCGAGACCGGACCGGACGCACCGTCGTAGGCGTGGCCGACCACGAACGTCGGGCTGGTGACCGGCCCGGTCACGCCGAGCGCCCGCAGCGCGCCGCGCACGAACGTGGTCTTGCCGGCGCCCAGCTCGCCGGAGACGAGCACGATGTCGCCGGGCTGCAGCCGTGCGGCCAGCTCGGCGCCGGCTCCCTCGGTGGCGTCCGGGCCATCGGTGGTCATCGATCCGACACGGCCAGGGCTGAAGCTTGGCCGGAGTCCGGCCGATGTCGAGGGAGATGATGATCCGTCAGCTCAGCCTCAGCCTGCTCGTTCTCCTCGCCCTCGCTGCTCCGGCCGCCGCCAGGGCGCCCGTCGTCGGCATCGGCGACCAGCATCCGCACATGTTCTCCGACCCGGACTTCCTGCGCCTCGGCGTCACGCACTCGCGGCTGCTGCTGTCCTGGGACTGGTACCGCGACCCGGCCACCGTCGCCCAGACCGACCAGTGGATCGCCGCCGCCCGCACGGCCGGCGTCCGCCCGCTGATCGCGTTCAACCGCAACTGGCACGCCAGCGGCCAGCGCAAGCTGCCGTCGCTGACGCTGTACAAGAAGAGCTTCCGCCTCCTCCGCGCCCGCTACCCGCACGTGCGCGACTTCTCCGCCTGGAACGAGGCCAACCACTCGCTCCAGCCGACCGCGCGCAAGCCGCGCGCCGCCGCGCGCTACTTCAACGCGATGCGCAGGGGCTGCCCGAGCTGCACGATCGTCGCCGCCGACGTGCTGGACAGCCGCGACATGCTCCGCTGGATCAAGACCTTCAAGCGCTTCGCCCCGAAGGCCCGGATCTGGGGCCTGCACAACTACAAGGACGCCAACGACGCCACGAACACGACGAAGACGCTCCTGAAGGCCGTGCGCGGCCAGGTGTGGCTGACCGAGACCGGCGGCATCCTGCGACTGAAGCCGACGCCCGGCAGCCGCGGGGATGGGCGGCGGTCGACCAGGTCCAAGCAGGCGCGGGCCGTCAAGCGCGTCTACAAGATCGCCAAGAGCAGCCGGCGGATCACACGGATCTACTTCTACGAGTGGCAGGCGCAGCGGAAGAGCCGCTGGGACTCGGCGTTCCTGAACGCCGACGGCACGCTGCGGCCCGCATATCACGCGCTCAAGCGCGGCCTGCGGCGCTAGTACCGCCGGCGAACTCCGTGTCGACTTGACGTCGCATATCGACGTCAACTCGACACGCGGACCCCCACTTCCCCACCCAGCGCAGTTGACGTTCGCCCCGCTAACGCACACGCAGCCGCAGCGTGACACCGGCGCCCAGCAGCAGCACCCCGGCCAAAGCAAGCAGCGCAGCGTCCGAGCCGGTGTAGGGCAGCTGGGCCTGCCCGTTGGGCGAGGCCTGCGACTCGGCAGCGGGCGCGCTCGGCGCAGGCGCCGGCGCCGGGGCGGGCGCGTCGTCGGATGACGCCGGCGTGTCGGGCTCGGGAGCGGGCTCCTGGCCCGTGTCGTTCTGCCCGTTGCCGAACGGATCGGTGTACTGATCGTCGCCCGCGCCCTGCCCGAGGGCGGCGGCTGGAAGTGCGAGCGCGAGCGCCAGAGCGGCGAGCAGGGTCGCGAGGCGGACCGGCATGCGGGCGCCAGTGTACCCGCGTTCACCGGTGGGATACGGTGCCGCGCAATGGCTCCGCGGCACATCCTGCTGCTGACCGACCGGGACTGGACGCATCCCCAGGGCGGCGGCACGGGAACGAACCTCTACGGCCAGGTGTCGCGCTGGATCGCCTGGGGCCACCGCGTGACGGTGGTGGCGGGGAGCCATCCCGGCGCCGCCCCGCGTCGAGCGGCTCGCCCCCAATCTCGAGCTGCACCGCATGGGCGGCCGCGTGACCGTCTTCCCGCGCGCCGCCTGGGCCGTCATGCGCGGCGTCGGCCGTGACGCCGACGTCGTGCTCGAGGTCGTCAACGGCATCACGTTCCTGACGCCGCTGTGGCTGCACCGGCCGAGCGTGACGCTCGTGCACCACGTACACCGCGACCACTACGTGGCCGAGATGGGCCGTCCCGGCGCCGTCGCGGCGTTCCTCGCCGAGACGCTGCCGCTGCGCGCGCTCTACCGCTCGTCGCCGTTCGTGACGATCTCCGACGCGGGCCGCGACGACCTGGAATCGCTCGGGATCCCGCCGGAGCGGATCCACGTCTGCCGGCTCGGCGTCGAGCAGTCGCCGTTCCACCGCGGCGAGCGCGCTGCCGATCCGCGGCTGCTGTACCTGGGCCGGCTGAAGCAGTACAAGCGGATCGAGCTGCTGCTCGACGTCGTCGAGGGCGTGCCGTCCGCGCAGCTGGACATCGCCGGCGAGGGCGACCACCGCCCGGCGATCGAGGCCGACATCGCGCGCCGCGGGCTCGGTGACCGCGTGGTGCTCCACGGCCACGTCAGCGAGGAGCGCAAGGCCGAGCTGCTCGCCGCCAGCTGGGTGAACCTGACGGCCTCGTCGGCCGAGGGCTGGTGCCTGACGGTGATGGAGGCGGCGCTGTGCGCGACGCCGAGCGCCGCGCTGCGGGTCGGCGGGCTGCCGGAGTCGATCGTCGACGGCGAGACCGGCCTGCTGGCCGACGACGGGCCGGAGCTGACCGCGAAGGTGCGCATGCTGGTCGAGGACCGGGAGCTGCGCGAGCGGCTCGGCGAGGCCGCCCGCGCGCGTGCCGAGACGTTCACCTGGGAGCGAACCGCGGGCGAGACGCTGGCCGTGCTCGAAGCGGCGGCCGCGGAGCCCCGCCCGGCGCTGCGCGACACGCTCGCCGCGTCCGAGACGCTCAAGGCCGTCGGCCTGGCGGCCGCGACGCTGGCGTCGAACGCGGTGGCGCTGGTGTTCACCGTGGTCTTCGCCCGGATCCTCGGCGCCGACGGCTACGGCTCGCTGGCCGCGCTGATCTCGACCTTCCTGATCCTCGCCGTCCCGGGCTCGGCCGTGCAGGTGGCGGTGGCGCGCGAGACCGCTCTGGGCCGGCTCGGGGGCGGAGCGGAGCTCGCCGCCACGCTGACGCGCTGGCGGCGGATGCTGCTCGCCGCATCCCTGGTCGTGTTCGTCGGCGCGGTGCTGTTGCGCGAGCAGCTCGCCGCGCTGCTGTCGGTCGACGAGGAGTGGGCGGCGGCCGCGACGCTCCCGACCGGCTGCCTGTGGCTGTTGCTGTCGGTCGAGCGCGGCGCGCTGCAGGGCCTGCACGCGTACCGGCCCGTCGCCTGGTCGCTGTTGCTGGAGGCGATCGGGCGACTCGCGATCGGGCTCGTGCTGGTCGCCGCCGGCCTTGGCGTGACCGGCGCCTACCTCGGCACGCCGCTGTCGATGCTCGCCACGGCCGCGGGCCTCGCCTGGGTGACGACGCATCGGCTCGGGCGCGCGGCGCCGGCGCACCCGACGCAGCGTCTGCGCGACCTGATGAGCGGCGTGTGGCCCGCCGTCGCCGGGCTGTTCTTCGTCGCCGTCCTGCAGAACGTCGACGTGATCCTCGTCAAGCGCCAGATCGGCGGCGACGAGGCCGGCGCCTACGCGGCCGCCGCCGTCGCGGCGAAGGCCGTGGTGTGGGTGGCGATCGGCGTCGGGCTGTACCTGCTCCCGGAGGCCGTGCGGCGGGTGAACCTGGGCAGCGACCCGCGGCCGGTGCTGCTGCGCGCGCTCGCCGTCGTGGGGCTCGTCGCGCTGCCGATGCTGGCCGCCTACGCGCTGGCGCCGCGGCTCGTCCTGCGGCTCGCGTTCGGGGAGGAGACGGTGCCGGCGGCCGGAGCCCTGCTCGTGCTCGGGATCGCGATGACGCTGCTCGCCGCCGGCTACCTGTGCGTGCAGTACATGCTCGCGCT
The DNA here is from genome assembly GCA_963806395.1 of uncultured Solirubrobacteraceae bacterium. Classification (GTDB taxonomy): domain Bacteria; phylum Actinomycetota; class Thermoleophilia; order Solirubrobacterales; family Solirubrobacteraceae; genus DASSUW01. Next base: position 534,620 of record CAWDYI010000009.1, read on the forward strand.
GCGGCGGGTGACGTTCCTGTACGCGCTGGCCGCCGCCGCGGCGGCCGAGGTGGTCGTACTGCTCGGCGCGGGCCTGCGCAGCATCGAGGGCTTCGCGGTCGTGGTGCTCGGCCTGCAGGCCGTGGCGGCGGTGTCCGTGCTCGCCCTCGGCCTGATGCGGCGGCCGAGCGGCGTGGCGGTGGGCCGCGCGTGAGCGGCGCGGACGCGGCCGTCGCGGCCGCCGCCGGCGTCGAGGGCTGGCTGACCGATGCCCAGGCGCGGCGGTTGTGGGCGCGCGGCGCGGCGGCCCGCGGGCGCGGCGCGGTCGTGGAGATCGGATCGTTCCGTGGCCGCTCGACGATCGTGCTCGCGTCGGCGGCCGAGGCGGTCGTGGCGATCGACCCGCACGCGGGCGGCGACCGCGGGCCGCAGGAGATCACGCCGGACGCGGCGCGCGGAGACGAGGACCTCGAGGCGTTCCGCGCCAACCTCGCCCGCGCCGGCGTCACCGACCGCGTTCGCCACGTGCGCAGCGCGTCCGCCGACGCGCTCGGCGAGGTCGACGGCGCCGTGGCGCTGCTGTACGTCGACGGCGCCCACCGCTACGGCCCGGCGCGCGCCGACCTGGCCGGATGGGGCCGCCGCGTGGTGCCCGGCGGCGCGATGCTGGTGCACGACGCGTTCTCCTCGATCGGCGTCACGCTCGCGCTGGCGACCGAGTGCGTGCTGTCCCCGTGGTGGCGCTACGCCGGCCGCACCGGGTCGCTCGCCGAGTACGAGCGCCCGGCCGCGCCGCTGCGCGGGCGCGCCCGTGCCCGCAACGCCGCGCGGCAGCTCGCCGAGCTGCCGTGGTTCGCCCGCAACGTGGCGATCAAGGCACTGGTGGTGGCGCGGCTGCGCGGCCTCGCGCACCGGCTCGGGCTGCCGCCGGACGCGCAGTGGCCGTACTGAGCACACGAGCGAGGGCGAGCACGAGCAGGACGGCGGCGGCGACCGCCACCCAGTGGACGGCGATCCGGTCCTGTGCGTACTCGAAGTTGAAGCCGCCGGGGTTGCGGACCGGTACGGCGAGCGTGAGCAGCGGCACTGCCACCAGCAGCAGCGCACCGGCGGCCGCCACCAGCGCGCGCACGCCGATCCCGCGCCACAGGATCACGAACGTGCCGATCGCGATCAGCGGCGCCGCGCGGGCGGCGAACACGAAGCCGAGCGCGGCACCGGCGGCGAGCGCCGCGACGGCGGCGCGGCGGGCCGGCATCCGAGCGGGCGGGTCGGACTCCGGGATGTCGGGCGGCGTGGCAGAGCGCAGCGCGGGCGGACGCCGCAACACGAGCAGGAGCAGCAGCACGAGCAGCACCGGCGCCGACACGGCGTAGCCGAGCCGGACGGCGCGGTCGGGCCCGAACCACAGGTCCGCCGTCCGGCAGTCGGCCGGGACGCGCCACCCCATCGCGTAGCCGTCGACCGGTTGCGGGCCGCCGAGCTCGCGGCCGTCACAGGTCGCCCGCCAGCCGGCGCCGTACGCCTCGCCCAGCACGAGCCACGCCGGCGCGGTGAGGTCGAGCCGGATGTCGCGCCGCGCATTGCGGCTCGCCGACCCGGTATCGACCACGCGGCCGGGCGCGGCGGGCGCCGCGGTGCCGGCCGGTGCCGGTGAGCTCAGGCGCAGCAGATACGGGGCGAGCACGCCTGCCGGCACCGACACCTGCGCGCTGCCGGCCGGCAGCGCCGCCGGCGCGCCGCAGCCGGTGACGCGCAGCGGGCGCCCGGCGTCGAGATCGGCGATGTCGCCCTGCGGCCGCAGCTGCAGCGCGCTGCCGCCGGCCGTCCCGCCGAGGTCGCCGCAGCGCCCGTGCAGCGGCCCGGAGCGCGGCACCGCGACGCGCGGCGTCCCGGCCCCCTCGATCTCGCCGATGCCGACCGCGCGCCGCTGGCGGATCACGCCCGGCGTGCCGGGCGGGAAGGCCGCGCCGACGATCTCGAGCCGGAACGTCCGCCCGCGCACGGGCCGCGGCAGCGACACCGTGCCGTCGGCGGCGACCGGCACCGTGGTCCCCTGGAGCCGCACCATCGTCGGGCGGCGGACGCGCTCGCGCGGCGGGGCGAGCCGCAGCTCGCGGATCGCCGCCTCGCGCGGCAGCGTCCACTCGATCCACGTCGGCCGGCCCCGCAGCCACGAGCCGATCCATGCTCGCGACGTACCGTCGAACGCGCTCGACGCGCGTGCGCCCGGCCGCCCCTCGAACCGTCCCGACGACTCGAACCGCCCGCGCGCGCGCACGCCCGCGAGCCGGTCGAGCGCGGAGTCCGGCGCGTCGGCTGCGGTCGTCGCCCAGCCGTCGGCGGTCCAGCGGCGGGCGGCGGGCGGTGCGATCAGGCGCTCCAGCCCGCGCTCACCGTCGAGCCGGTCGCGCACGAGCCCGGCGCCCGCGGCCCCGGTCACCGTGTCGCGGCGGAACGGGTCGTCGCCGGTGGTGCGCTCGAACACGTAGCTGAGCGCCGTTCGCGACAGGTCCTCCCCGGCCAGCGCACGCTCGGCCAGCACCGGCGGGCGCAGCGCCTCGCGCACGCGCACTCCGGGGATCCGCAGCTCGCGGATCCCGCCAGGGTTCGGCTTCACCTCCTCCGGCCGGACGATCTGCGCGATCCGCACCCGCAGCGTGCGCACCCCGCGCAGGCCGACCGCCAGCCGGTTCCAGCCGGCGTGCACGTCGAACCGGCGGCCCGCGACCTCGACCGCGGTCACCCGTCCGCGCGCGTCCGAGTACGGCAGCAGCTCGATCGTGCCGACGTCACGCGGGCGCTCGAACGTGACCTCGAGCCAGTGCTCCTCCGGGAGCAGCGCGCGGTCGGCCTGCCAATGCGTCGCCGGGTCGCCGTCGAAGGCCGCGAACGGCCGCCGCTCCGGGAACTGCGGGAAGGCGGGCGAGAACGGCGCGCGCAGCGATGCGACGCCGTCGAGCACGGCGACGGTCTGCGCGTCGGTTCCGCGCGCCGGGAACAGGTCGACCACCGCGGCGTCGGGCGAGAACGGCTCGTCGGCGGCGAGCGTGGCCCCGTGGTTCTGGGTCATCCGCGCCGCCGCGAGCACGCGCCGGCGGTTGGAGTCCGAGATCACGACCGCCCCGCCGCGCCCCGCGCGCCGCAGCGCGGCGGGCGTCAGGTCGCCGGCGTAGGTCAGCCGGACGCGCGAATCGAGCCCGCCGAGCGCCGCCAGTGCGGCGAGGCCGTCGGCGCCGCCGTCGACCACCGTGGCGGGGCCGTCCGGCGCCACGCGCACCAGCGGCCGTCCCGACGACCGATCCCATGCCCGCACGCGCGGCAGCGGCCGCGGGGGACCGAGCGTCCCGGCCACTCGCGGCTCCCTCCTGACCGGCCCCCACGCGCCGTCGGGAGGCCCGAGCTGGTCGAGCACGTCCGCCGCCGCCCCCGCCGGGACGGCGCCGCTACGGCGGCGGTCGTCGTCGGCGCCCGCCACCACGGTCCCGGCGCTCACCAGGTCGAGCAGCGGGCCGAGCTGACCTGGCAGCGCGCGGCGCTGCTGCACGAGCCCGTCGAGCGTCCACAGGAGGTCGACCGAGCGCAGGTCGGCGTACGGCACCGCGTAGCGCACCGCCACCGGCGTCTCGGCGAGCGCGGGCAGGACCGCGTCGACCGTCCCGCCCCAGTCGTAGTAGGCGTACAGCTGCCCGGGCAGCACCACCGCGCGCTGATCGGCGCCGTCGCTGCGGTCGACGTGGTCGGCGGCGGACGTCCAAGCGGCCGGCACGCGCTCGAACAGCAACTGCGAGTCGAGCGCACGGCCGGTCACCAGCGGCCACGCCGCGACGACGACCAGCGCGGCCGCGGCCGCCGCGGCGGCACCCGGCGCCCAGCGCGCGCGGCGGCGCAGCCACGCGGCGGCGGGCGCGGCCATGCCGCCCGCCAGGCACGCGATCCCGAGCGCCACGAGCGGCCCCGCCTTGTAGCTCGTGCGCAGGAACTGCGTCGCCTCGACGTGGTTGTACGTGAAGTTCATCGCGCGCCGCAGCGGCGTCCCCTCCGGGAACCCGGCGGTCATCACGACCAGCCCGACGAGCACGAGCGCGAGGAAGAACGGCCCGTAGCGCCAGCGCCGGGTGCAGCCGAACCCGGTCAGCGCGAGCGCCGGCACCAGCAGGCCGGCGAGCACGACCGGCGCGAAGAAGATCATCACGCCGCCGCCGGAGAACAGCGGCCGCAGCTCGCCGCCGTAGCCCACGCCGAGGTACGACAGCCAGTAGCCCATCAGCCGCAACGACTCGGCCAGGCTGGTCGTCGACCAGATCGTGCCGGGCTGCTCCGTGAAGCGCAGGAAGTCGACGCCGTGCCGCGCCTGCACGAGCACCGGCACGACCCACCACACCGACGCGAGCGCGCTCGTGAGCGCGGTGCGCCAGCCGAACGCCAGCAGCGCCCTCCCGCCGACGCCGCCGGCCGCTCGCTCGTACAGCGCGAGCAGCACCGGTCCGAGCAGCAGCCACGCGGTCACCGCGGCGTTGACGCCTCCGCCGCTGCACGTCAGCGCGATCGCGAAGGCGGCCGGCCACCACCACGAGCGCGGCACGCGCAGGCCGCGGTGGACGGCGAGCAGCAGCCACGGCAGCACGGCGTAGCCGAGCAGCGTCACCGTCGTGCGCGCGCTGAACACCACGACGTACGGGTTGAGAAGGACGAGCAGGCCGGCGACGACGTGGCCGGCCCCGCGCGGGCGCCCGAGCAGCGCGTCCAGGAGCCGCAGGGTTCCCCACACCGCCACCGCCAGCAGCGCACCGAGCCAGAGGCGGTGCACGAGCCACGGGGCGAGCCCGAGCGCCCGGCCGAGCGCGAAGAACGGCCCCATCGGGAACAGGTAGCCGCTGTACTGGCCGCCCTGGACGTGCCCGAGGTCCTCGGTCGGCGACCACGCCGAAGCCACGTCGCCGAGGAACCCCGTCGGATCGAGGTGCAGCCCGATCTTCGTGTCCGCCGACTGCAGACCCGGCCGCTGCGCGAGAGCCAAGGCGAACGCCAGGGCCGCAAGCCCGAGCCCGATCAACCTGTCCCGGCCTAGCGTCCGCACGGCCCGCGCAGGATACGGGCGGTACGTGCCGGACACCCCGGGCGAACGTCAACGTCAATTGCGCTGGGTGGGGAAGCGGTTGGAACCGGGCGGTGCGAGGGCGCATGGCGCCTTTTCGTCGATATGCGACGAAAAAGCGCCACGGACCCTCACGGCGGCCGAATCCGTCGCTTCCCCACCCAGCGGGGTTGACGTTCGTCGAGAATCGCCGGCCGCATAGGCTCCCGCGCCCATGCGGGCCCGCCTCCCCGTGCTGATCGCGCTGCCGCTGCTGCTCGGGCCGGGGGTCCTGGCGTGCCTGAGCGGCGGCTACTTCGACGAGCCGCGCCTGTGGGCGGGGATCGGCGCGTGGGCGCTGCTGGCCGTCGTGGCGGTCACGCAGCCGTGACCCGCTGCCGGCGTCGCGACCCGGCCGGCTCGCGCTCGGCGGGCTGGCCGCGCTGACCGCCTGGACCGCGGCGTCGCTCGCCTGGGCGCCCGACGCCGGCGCGACGGCCGACGACGTCCAGCGACTGCTGCTGTACCTCCCCTACCTGGCGGCCGCGATCGCAGTCCTCGGAGCTTCGACCGAGCCGCTGCTGCTGCTGGCGATCACCGGCGCGTGCGGGTACGGCCTGTCGGAGCGGTTCCTGCCCGGCGTCGTCGACCTCGCGGCGGTCGTGTCGGCCGGCGACCGGCTCGCCTATCCGCTCACCTACTGGAACGCGACCGGCGCGTTCGCGGCGGTCGGGCTGATCCTCGCGGCCGCGCTGGCGGGAGAGGGCAGGCGCCCGCCCGCCGTGCGCGTCGCCGCGGCCACCGCCGGGCCGCCGCTCGCGCTCACGCTCCTGCTCACATTCTCACGCGGCGCGCTCGGCGCCCTCGCGGCGGGGTTGCTGCTGCTGCTCGCGCTGGCGCCCGGCCGCGCCCGGCTCGCCGGTGCGGCGATCGTGGTGGGCGGCGGCGGCATCGCCGCCGGTGCGCTGGCACTCGCCGCCGGCGGCCTGCGCACGGCGGACGGCGCGGGCGGTGCGTCCGGCGTCGCCGCGCTGGCCGTGCTGATCGCCGCGATGGCCGCGTGCGCGCTGGCCGCCCGCGCGCTGATCGGCCGCCGCGACGCGCCGATCGCGTGGCTGCGGACCGCCGCGCTGGCGGCGACCGTGGTCGTGCTGGTCGGCACGGTCGCCGCGGTGGTGGGCACCGAGCGCGGCCCCGGGCGAGAGAACCCGAGCGCCGGGCCGCAGCGGCTGGCGTCGGTGCAGAGCAACCGCTACGCGTACTGGAAGGTGGCGGTGGAGGCGTTCGCCGACGACCCGCTGCGCGGCGAGGGCAGCGGCGGCTTCCGGACCGCGTGGCTGCGCGAGCGCCCGTTCCGCGAGACCGTCCGCGACGCCCACTCGCTGTACCTGGAGACGGCCGCCGAGCTCGGCCTCGCCGGCGTGCTCGCGCTCGCGCTGCTGGTGGCGGGCTGCGTGATGGCGGCAATGCGCGCTCTGCCGGCGGAGGCGGGCGCAGTCGCCGCGCTCGCCGCCTTCGCGCTGCACGCCGGGATCGACTGGGACTGGGAGCTGCCCGCGCTCACGCTCGTCGCGCTCGCGCTGGCGGCCCGCCTCATCGCGGCGGGCGAGCCTCGAAGTCCGGGCGGATGCCGCGGCGACGGATGCCCGAGGCCCATGAGCGCGTGGTTGGCGCTGCGGCGCGGCACCGCGTCGCCTGACGGCAGCGGCTCGGCCAGATCGGTGCGCACGAAGAACGCGTTCACGCCCGCCGACTCGGTGTGGACGAGCGTGTAGCCCTTCTCCGCTCCGAGCGCCTCGAGCGCGCCGAGCGACGCCCCGTAGCCGCTGCTGTGGTCCCACCGGAAGCCGGGCGTGTACGGCATCACCTGCTCGGCCGCGGGATCGAGGTCGCCGTTGTACTCGATCACCACCACGCGCGGGCGGAACCGCTCCAGCGCCCGCCAGATCCAGTAGTCGTTGCCGTCGACGTCGATCGAGACCACGTCCGGCTCCTCCGGCACGCCGGCCTGCTCGAACAGCGCCTCGACGTTGTCCGGCTCGACCGCCGCGTGCAGCGTGCGCACACGCGGGCTGGCCGAGAAGCGGCGCTCGAGCGCGGCGTAGGCGGCCGGGTCGGCCTCGAGATACGCGCCCGACCAGCCCGAGCACCTGCGCCAGGAACACGGTCGTGCCCTCGCTGCCGTCCTGCACGCCGAACTCGGCGAACGCGCCACCGGCGACGCCGATCCGGCGCAGGATCTCCGCCAGCACCCCGTCCTCGCCGTTCTGGGAGAACACCCGCAGCTCGAACGCGGTCAGGTCGGGCGGCTCCCACGTGCCGGTGTCGCGGTAGCGGCGCGCCAGCTCGCCGAGCGCCGGATAGATGCCGCGCGAGCGGTCGGCGCCCTTCAGCGCGCGCTGGGCGGCGGCACTGAGCGCGGCGGGAGCGGCCGCGGCGCGGAGGCGGTTCAGCGTGCGGTCGAGCGGCCCGGCCATCGGCGCCCACTCTTCCACACCGCTACCAGCAGGCCGAGCGCGGCCAGCACGCTGACGATCCAGCCGATCCGCCAGCTCGCGGGCCGGTACTCGAGCACGATCCGGTGTGTCCCGGCGTCCGACCGGCACGCCGCGCAGCAGGTAGTCCACGCGCTCGATCGGGTACGTCGCGGCCGTCGACGGTGGCCCGCCAGCCGGGAAAGTGGACGTCGGAGAGCACGACCAGCCGCGGCGCTCTGCGCGCGCCGTCAGCTCGACGCGATCCGGCTCGTAGCGCGACGATCCGCGCATCGCCGCCCTCCGCCGGCGCCGTCCGCCAGTCCCTCGACCGGCCGCTCGACTATCGCGGTCCGCGCGGGGTCGAAGCCGGGCTCCAGGATCGCGTCGAGCGCCGCATCCTCGCCGTCGACGCGTGCGCTGGCCGCCGACCACCCACGCGCGCGGCATCGCATGCGGGTTGGCGTACAGCCGGGCGTCCGGCGCCGTCGTAGGTGACCTCCCAGCCGGGCACGCGCGGGTCGCCCGGCGGCTGGATCACGTCGGTCACCCCGAGCAGGCCGAGCGCGCGGAGCGCCTCGGCGGTCGGCTCGACGAGCATGGTCGGCGGCGTGAAGCCCTCCGGCGGGGCGACGGCGCGCCGCCACAGCGTGTCGTAGCGGCGCTCGACCGGATAGTCGTAGCCGCGGGCGTCGTAGAGCCCGTAGCGCATCGCGAGGTCCGGCACGAGCGGCTGGAGGCCGAACTCCGGCGCCAGCCCGGCGAAGCGCGCCGGCCGCGCGGCCTGCAGGCGCTCGATCGCCTCCGTCGACCGGCTGCTCGGCGTGGTCGACCGGGATCGACGGGTTCTGACCCATGCCGACCCGGAGCAGGTCGGCCGCCACCAGCACGCACGCCAGCGCCGCGAACGCGCCGGCCGCCAGCCTCCCGCTCGCGCGCAGCCACAGCAAGACGACGGCGGCCCCCGCAGCCACGACCCACACCACCAGCGCGAACAGGCGCGAGCCGTCGGGGAGCCCCTGCGCGAGCACGATCACCACGGGCAGCGCCCAGACGGCCACCGCGACGCCGAGCAGCAGGCGCGACCGCTCGACGCCCGCGACGAGCTCGTCGAGCCCCCAGCCCGCGAGCAGGGCGACCGCGAGCGTCGAGACGATGATCAGCCGCGTGTTGTGCGCCGCATGGAAGCCCGGCAGCGCGGTCACGGCGTCGAGCAGGCCCGGCGGCCCGACGACGATCAGCGCCGCCATCACGGCCGAAGGCGGCGACCGCGACGCGCTCGCGCACGGGCGCGCGATCACCGCCCATGCCGCGAGCAGCAGCGGCAGCGCGCCGGCGTAGAAGCGCGCACGCCCATGAAGCCCGCGGTCTGCGGGTCGCGACGGGCGGCCCCAGTACTCCGGCAGCGCGTAGCCGAGCAGGAAGCGCGGCTTCGAGCTCCGCCGGGCGCCTGCCCCTCGCGTGCTGCGAGGTCGGCCGAGCGGGCCAGCAGCTCCACGAACGGGCACGATCGCCACTGCGGCGAGCGCCGCGCCCGCAGCCAGCCCGCCGGCCAGCCGCCCGGCGGCGCGCAGCCGCTCCGTCCGGTCGAGCCGCGACAGCACCAGCACGGCGAACAGCGTCGCCGCCGCGAGCACGTGGAAGCTCGACTCGGGATGGCCGCCGAAGAACTGCAGCGCGACGACGAGCGCGAGCGCGGCGACAGGCGCCGCACCCGGCCCGCGGGCGACCGCGTGCACCGCCAGCAGCACCCACGGCAGCCACGCCCACACGCTGCTCAGCGGCCACGGCAGCCAGACGACGAAGAACAGCCCGAACCCGAACACGATCCCGGCCAGCAGCGCGCCCGGCGAAGCGGGCGCCGAGCGCGCGCGCCAGCAGGTACGCGCCGAGCGCGGCGCACGAACAGCTTCAGCCACGCGACCACGGCGAGCGACCACCAGAACGGCAGAACCAGCATCGGCCACGTGAACGGCGAGAACAGCGCCGACTGCGCGTTCGCGACGAACGGCCGCCCGGCCATCAGGTGCGGGTTCCACAGCGGGACGTCCGGCAGCTGGCCGCGCGCCCACTGCGTGAACGGCTGGAACACGAGCGCGGCGTCGGCCATCTCGTAGTTGGAGCCGAGGCCCGTCTCGCCGGTCGCGCCCGGCGGCGGGCTCGCCTGCCACGGCGCGCCCGCCCACAGGTAGTCCGACGCCGACAGCGTGTGGCCCGGCACCAGCGCCGGGCCGACCAGCACGAGCGCGAGCAGCGCGTAGATGACGGCGGCGGCGAGCGTCGGACGGCGCGCAGCCGCAGCGGCGAGGGGCCTCACGGAGCGCGAGAGCATACGATCTCGCGCAGGTGGAGGACCTCGTCTACCAGCAGCTCTACGACCTCGAGGACGGGCACTGGTGGTTCCGCGGGCGCCGCGCAGTCCTGTGGGCGATGCTCCGCCGCGCGGGGCTGCCGGACGCCCCGCGGGTGCTCGACGCCGGCTGCGGGACCGGGCGCAACCTGGCCGAGTTCGGCGCGCTCGGCACCGCGCAGGGCGTCGATCCCTCGCCGCAGGCGATCGAGTTCTGCCGCCGCCGCGGGCTGGCCGGCGTGCGCGGGGCGGGGATCGAGGCGCTGCCGTTCGCGGACGGCGCGTTCGACCTGATCCTGGCCACCGACGTGCTCGAGCACGTCGAGCGCGACGACGTCGCCGCCGCGCGAGCTGCGGCGCGTCGCCGCGCCGGGCGCGCTGCTGGTCGTGACGGTGCCGGCGTACCGCTGGCTGTGGTCCCAGCACGACGACTCGCACCATCACCTGCGCCGCTACACGCGCGTCGCGCTGCGCGCGCGCCTGGTGTCGCGGCGGCTGGCGCCCGGTGCTCGCAGACCTACTTCAACTCGCTGCTGCTGCCGCCGATCGCGCTCGTGCGCACGCTGGCGCGGCGACGGGCGCCGCGCGACGGCCGCACGGACTACGAGCTCACCGAAGGCCCGCTGAACCGCGCTGCTGGAGCTGCCGATGCGCGCCGAGGCGAGCGCTGATCGCGCGCGGCGCGCGGTTCCCGGCGGGCGTCTCGATCGGAGTGGTGTGCCGGCCGGCGTAGAGCGTCTCCGGTCGTGGTCCCGGTGCTCGACGAGGAGGACGGGCTCGCCGGAGCTGCACCGCCGCGTCGCGCGCGGCGCTGGCGCGGAGTGCGCGCACGAGATCGTGTTCGTCGACGACGGCTCGACCGACGGCTCGGCCGCGATGATCGAGGCGCTCGCGGCCGCGCGAGGACGGGATCGTGCTCGTGCAGCTGTCGCGCAACTTCGGGCATGGAGGTCGCGATGTCCGCCGGGCTCGACCACGCCCGCGGCGACCACGTCGTGCTGATGCACGCCGACCTGCAGGACCCGCCGGAGCTGATCCCGGAGATGCTGCGGCTGGCCGCCGAGGGCGCGGACGTGGTCTACGCGCGCCGGATCGGGCGCGACGAGAGCTGGCTCAAGCGCACGCTGGCGACCGGCTTCTACCGGCTGATGGCGAGGCTCGCGCGCACCCCGTACCAGGGCCAGGCGGGCGACTTCCGGCTGCTGTCGCGGCGCGTGGTCGAGACGCTGCGCGAGATGCCCGAGCGGCGCCGCTTCCTGCGCGGGATGGTCGCCTGGGTCGGCTACGAGCAGGTGCCGATCGAGTACCGGCGGGCCGGGCGCGCCGCCGGCCGCGGAGCGTCCTACCGCGCGCTGTTCCGGCTCGCGGTCGAGGCCGCTGGCGTCGTTCTCGGACGTGCCGCTCGCGCTCGCCACGTACTTCGGCACGGCCACGGCGGTGCTGGCGGGCTGCTGCCGCGCGGTGATCCTGGTCGCGACCGTCGCGGGCTGGCTGACCGCGAGCCTCGGCGTCTGGATCCTCGATCTCGGTGCTGTTCCTGGGCGGCGTGCAGCTGGTCGGCGTCGGGATCCTCGGCCGCTACGTCGCGCGCATGCACGAGCAGACGCTGCAGCGCCCGCTGTACCTCGTCGAGCGCGTGGTCGGATCGCCGCTCACGGCGGCCAGGAACCTCCGGGCGCCAGCGCGCGTACCCGCGCCGAAGCCCGCTGCGGCTGAGCGCCGGATCGCCGTCGCGCGCCGCCTGGGAGAGCAGCAGCCACGCCTCGGCGTTCTCGGGCTCGTCGCGCACGACGCCGGCAAGCAGCCGCATGGCGCCCGCGGCGTCGTCGCCCTTCAGGCGCAGCGTGGCCTCCAGCAGCGACGGCCGGCGGCCGGGGACCGACCGCTCGGCATCGCGGCGCAGGTCGGCCGCGCGCGAGATCTGCGCCGCGGTCGGGCGGTCGGTGACGGCGACGAGGCGGGCGAGATCGTCCTGCGCGCGGCTGGCGCCGATGCCCAGTGCCAGCCATGCGATCGCGGCGACGGCCAGCACGACGATCGCGGCACGCACGGCGATCACCGCGGCACCAGCACGTCGTAGGCGCCGAAGCGCCCGGCGAGCCGGTAGGCGCCGGCGAGGTACTCGTCGAGCGCGCGCGAGCCGCTCGGGCGGCCGCGCCGGTTCGGCTCGCGGCCGCGACGAGATCGGGTCGGTCCAGCGGACGACCGCCCGCGGCCGCGGCGCGGCGCAGCGCGGCGACGATCCGCGCCTGCTCGGCCGGGCGGGCCTGCAGCAGCACGTCGCGGCGCAGGACGTTGGGGCGGCGGACGAGGAAGTGCACGAGCGGGTCGGTGAGCGTCACGAGGTCGGAGCGGCGCGGCGCGACGTAGATCGGCTCGCCCGGCGGCACGAGCCGCTGGACGCGCGCGACCAGCGGCGGCAGCGCCCGCGCCTCGGCCGGCGGGACGCGGATGCCGGGCACGCCCGCGAGCCGCACCGGCTCGAGGTCGGGCGGCAGCAGCAGCGCCGACAGCCGGTTCGCCGCGCCCGCCCGCGAGCACCAGCGCGAGGCACGCGAGCGAGCACGCCCGCCAGCGCGCGCGGCCGGCGGCGCGGCGACGGCGAGCGGCACCAGCGCGCACAGGCACGACCAGCAGCGGCTGGGCGTGCAGCTCGTCGGGCGCGCGAGAGCAGGTAGCCGAGCGCGCCGAGCGCGAGCACTCCGAGGCCCGCCACCGCGGGGCCGGCGCGCCGCCGCGGTCGCGGGCGCGCAGCACAAGGCGACCGCGACCGCCGCCGAGCCCGACGACGCCGATCAGCGGCAGGTAGTAGCCGAGCACGTCCTTGAGGTCCTCGGCCAGCGTCCGGGCGGCCACGCGCGCAGCGGCCCGTCGTAGCCGAGCGGGAACGGCAGCCGCCACAAGGCGCCGTCGCGCGGCGGCCTCGGCCACGAGCGAGTCCCACAGCCGCGGCGGGCCCGGCCGCGGCGGCGAACGGCGCGTAGAGCACCGCAGCCGCCGGCGCCGCACCGCGGCGGCGGCGCGCGACCGAGCGCCGCGCGCGCCGCGCGCGCGCGGCGAGCACGCGCGCGACCGCGGCCGCGGCGGCGACGCGCCGAGGTCGGGGCGCCAGAACGCGGCCAGCGGCGGCGAGCGCGCCGGCCGCGGCGGCGCGGCGCGGCCGGCGCGGCGCCCGCCGACCGCGACCGCCACCGCCGCCAGGGCCGAGCGCGAGCGCGACCGGCGCCGGGTTCGCCGCTCGTCGGCTGGGCGATCGGTGACCGCCGCGGCGAGCCAGGCCGCCAGCGCCCACCGCGGCCCGGCCTCGCGCCGGACCAGCGCCCACACGAGCAGCGCGATCGTGGCGTCGGCCGCCACGCGCATCGACCCGCCACCACAGCACCGACGGCCCGAACGCCTTGAACGCGAGCGCGACCAGCAGCGGCTGGCCGGGCCCGTAGCGCCCAGCCGAAGTCCGCGTACGGCCACTGGCCGTCGGCGATGCGCGTCGCGCCTGCAGCAGCAGCCCCTCGTCGAACGGCTCGAGGTAGCGCCGCATCGTGAAGCCCGAGATCAGCGCCGCCGCGAGCCAGAGCAGCGCCGCACGCGGCGCGGTGCACCGCGCTCACGAGCGCGCGCCGGCCGGCCGACCCGGACCGCAGGTAGCCCCACAGCTCGCCGAGCAGGCCGCGCTCCAGCCGGCGCGTGGCGAGCACGAGCGCCGCCAGCCACAGCGCGAGCTCCGCGAGCGCCTGCGCGGGCGGCCGCTCGCCGCCCCACAGCGCGAGCCGCAGCGCCAGCACCGGCACGGCTGGCGGCGACGCACCGGCAGCGCGCCGCGCACCGCGAGCGCCGCAGGCGGACGCCGGGCAGCAGCCGCCGCACGTAGACCGCGCCGCACGCCGAGCGCGCACGACGGTGCACGCGAGCCGGCCGGCGACGAAGCCCCAGCTCCCCCACAGCAGCGCGCCCGGCACCGCGAAGGCCGGGAACGAGCCCGCGAACGCGCCCGACTCGACCGCCTGCGGCCGCGACTCGCCGCGCGCCCGGTAGAAGGAGAACCAGTTGTAGCCGAGCTGCTGGAGCGCGGTCGCGACCGCCAGGCCGCCGAGCAGCACCACCGCGCCGTCCCACTCGTCGCCGAGCACGAAGTGCACGAGGTCGGCGCCGAACAGCGCCAGCCCGGCGCCGAACGGGAACGCCCACATCAGCGCCAGCCGGTTGGACTTGGCGAACAGCTCCTCGAGCACGTCGGTCCGGTCGCGCACGCGCACGATCGCCGGGTAGATCGTCGTCGCGACGATCTGGTCGGCGCGGTCGACGTAGCGGGTCAGCGTCGCCGCGAGCGTGATCCAGCCGGCGGCGGCGAGCCCTCGTCGAGAGCCCGAACACCGCCACCTGGCCCTGCGCGACGAGCAGCGCCGCCGCCGCGGCTGACGAAGATCGGCCAGGAGAAGCGCAGGTAGCGCCGCGCGGCCTCGCGCTCGGAGCGCGGGCGCAGCCGGTACGGCGACAGCCGCAGCGCGGCGATCACGCGCGGCGACGTTGCCGCAGAGCGGGCCGATCACGAGCGCCCACACGCCGACGCCGGCCAGCAGCAGCGGCACCGTCGACGGCGACGGTGACCGAGCGGCACGATCGCCTGCAGCACCGCAGCCGCAGGAAGTCCATCCGGCGGAAGAAGATCCACTGCGGCGCCTGGAGCGCGAACGCGACCGGCAGGTAGGCGACGGCGAGCGTGAGCGCGAGCAGCCGGTCGTCGTCGTAGAGCGCGGCGAGCAGCGGCGCGCAGGCGGCGATCGCCAGCGCGGCGAGCACGTCGAGCGCCAGCTCGACCGTGAACGCGCGCTGGAACTCGGCCTCCTCGTCGGCGGCGGCCTGCTGGACGAACGCCTCGTCGATCCCCACGCGCCGCAGCGCGACGATCGTCATCGCGGTCGTGGTCACGATCCCGTACAGGCCGATCGCGCCCGGCCCGAGCAGCGCGGTCGCGAGCAGGCCCTGGACCAGCACGAGCGCCTCGGCGCCCGACAGGAACGCGGCGTTGACCACGCCGCCGCGGGCGGTGACCGCTCGCAGGCCGCCGGGGCGCGCTCGCGCTGCTCCTCCGTGGCATGGAGCGCGATGCTACCCGCGGCCATGAGCGGCAGCCCGGTCCTGATCGTCTCCTACTCCGGCGTGCTCGGCGGCGCCGAGCGGATCCTGCTCGACTGCGCCACGCGGCTGCGCTCGGACGCGCGGTCGTCGCCTGCCCGGAGGGCCCGCTGGCCGCCGCCGCCCGCGCCGCCGGGCTCGAGCACGTCGCGCGCTGCGCGAGCGGGCGCTGCGGCTGCGCGGGGCCGCGTCGCGCACGCCCGCGCGCTCGCCGCGCTCGCCCGCGACACGCGCCGCGCTGAGCGCGCCGGCACGCCCCGCGCGCGCTCGTGGCGTGGGGCGCCCGAGCCGTGCTCGCCGCAGCCGCGTCCCCGCTCCGCCGGCCGCCGCTGCTGGCCGTGCACATGGACCTGCTGCCGCGCCGCGCGGTCGGCGCCGCGGTGCGGTGGGCGACCCGGCGCGCCGACGGCGTGGCCGCCGCGTCGGAGGCGATCGCGCGCGCCGTCGGCGGCCGGCGGCGTGCTGCACCCCGGCGTCGACCTCGCGGCGCTGGACGCCGGCGCCGCCGGCCGCCGGCAGCAGCCGCCGCGCGCGCTCGTGCTCGGCGCGCTCGTGCCGTGGAAGCGGCCGGACCTCGCGCTCGAGGTCGCCGCACGCGTGCCCGGGCTGCGAGCTCGAGCTGGCGGGCGCGCCGATCGCCGGGCGACGCGCGACGCGCTCGCGTGCGCGAGCTCGCAGGCGCGCGCGGCGGCAGCCCGACCTGGCCGGCCGCGTCACGTTCCTCGGCCCGGTCGCCGACCCGCGGCCGGCGCTCGCGCGCGCGCACTGCCTGCTGCACTGCGCCGACGCGGAGCCGTGGGGTCTCGCGCTCGTCGAGGCGCTGGCCGCCGGGCGGCCGGTCGTGGCGGCCGACGCCGGCCGGGCCGCGCGAGATCGTCGGCGGCGGCGCCGGGCCGCCTGTTCGCGCCGGGCGACGCCGGCCGCGGCCGCCGCCGCGCTGCGCGCGGTGCTCGCCGACCCGGCGCGGCGCCGGCCGCCGCGCGCGCCCGCGCCGAGCGGTTCGCCGTCGAGGCGTCGGCGGCGCGCTTCGCCGCCGCGGCTGGAGGCGATCGCGGTGAGCTTCACCGCCGTCGTCGTGCTGCACGACTCCGAGCCCGAGCTGCGCGTGCTGCTCGCGCTCGCTCGAGCGCCCAGCTCGAGGACCGCCCGCAGCTCGTCGTGGTCGACAGCGGCTCGCGCGACGGCGGCGCCGCAGCTCGCGCCGAGCGCACGGCGCCGAGGTGATCGAGCTGGCCCGACAACCCGGGCTTCGGCGCCGCCAACAACGCCGGCCTCGACCGCGCCCGGTCACGACGTCACGGTGCTGCTCAACCCCGACTGCGAGCTGCTCGACGGCTCGCTCGCCGCACTCGCCGCGCTCGCGCGCGCGCATCCGCGGCGCACTGCACGCGCCGCGGCTGCTGAACGCCGACGGCAGCGTGCAGCGCTCGGTCGCACCCGCTGCCCGGGACACGCCGGGCGCGCTGCTGCCCGCGCTCGTCCACCCGCCGCTGCTCCCGCGCGCGCTGCGCGAGCGCGCCGAGCCGCACCGCGGCGGACGCGGCACGCACCGTCGGCTGGGCGATCGCCGCCTGCCTGGCCGGCGCCACCGCCACGCTGCGGCGGCTCGGGCCCGTTCGACCCGGCCGTGCACCTGTTCGCCGAGGACATGGAGCTCGGCGCTGCGCGCCCGCGCCGCCGGGATCCCGACCGTGCTGCACCCGCGCGCTGCGGACTCCGGCACGCGGGCGGGCACGCGACGCTCCGCGCGGGCGAGCCGTTCGACCTGCTCGCCCGCCGCCGGCGCGAGGCGATCGCGCGGCACGCTCGGCGCTCGCGCGCTCGCGCTCGACGACCTCGGGCAGGCGCTCACGTTCGCCACGCGCACCGCCGGCCACGCCGCGCTCGGCGGCGACGCTCGGCGCCCGCGCGCGCAGCTCGCAGCGCTCCGGCGGGCGCGCCGGCAGTGCGGGCAGCCACACCGCCGGTCTCGCGGGCCGCCGTAGCGGCGCGCCGCTCGCGCGCGACTACCGTGGTCGGACGTGAGCGGCCTGGCTCTCCCGGTTCGCCGGTGCGGTGGCGCAAGGACCAGACGTGGCTGAACGTCGCCTACCTGCTGCTCGCCTTCCCGACCGGCCTGGCCTACTTCATCGTGCTCGTGGTCGGGGTGACGCTCGGCGCCGCGCTCGCGATCCTGATCGTCGGCCTCGGCGATCCTGCTCGCGACGCTCGCCGCCTGGCGCGCGATGGCGGCGCTCGAGCGCGGCCTCGCGCGCGGCCTGCTCGGCGTGCCGATCGCCCAGCCGGCCGACCGCCGCGGCCTCCCGGTCGTCGAGCAGGTCAGGCGCTGGCTGCGCGACCCGGTGACGTGGAAGAGCCTCGTCTTCGTCGCGCTCAAGTTCCCGCTCGGGGTCGTCTCGTTCGGCGCCGTCGGTCGCCGCGGGCGGGTTCTCTCTGATGCTCCTGTTCGCGCCGCTGATCGTGCTGATCACGCCGGTGACGGTGTTCGGCTGGATCGTCACGTCGTCCGTCCAGGCGCTGCCGCTGAGCCTCGCCGGGCTGATCGCGTTCCTGCTCGCGCTCCACCTGTTCAACGGGCTCGGCTGGCTGTGGGCGCTGTTCGCCCGCGTCATGCTCGGCCCGAGCACCGTGCAGCTGCACGAGCGCGTCGACGACCTGCGCGACGCTCGCGCCCGCATCATCGCCGCGGCCGACGCCGAGCGCCGCCGGATCGAGCGCGACCTGCACGACGGCGCCCAGCAGCGGCTGGTGGCGCTGTCGCTGACGCTCGGCATGGCCGAGGCGCGCCTGGTCGCGGACCCGGCCGGCGCCGCGGCCGCTGATCGCCGAGGCGCGCACGGAGTCCCAGCTCGCCATGAAGGAGCTGCGCGAGCTCGCCAGCGGCATCCATCCCGCGCTGCTGAGCGAGCGCGGCCTCGGCCCGGCGCTCGAGGCGCTCGCGGCGCGCGCACCCGTCCCGACCACGGTCGACGGCGTTCCGGCGCAGCGGCTCGCGCCGCCGGTCGAGGCAACCGCCTACTTCGTCACCGCCGAATCGCTCACCAACGTCGCCAAGTACGCCGGCGCGACGTCCGCCAGCGTGTCGCTCGTGATCGAGCACGGGCGCCTGCGGCTGATCGTCCGCGACGACGGCGCGGGCGGCGCGGACCTGACGACCGGCAGCGGCCTGCGCGGGCTGCGCGACCGCGTCGAGGCACTCGACGGCCACCTCGACGTCGACTCCCCACCCGGCCTCGGCACGACGGTCATCGCCGAGATCCCGCTCGGAGGCCATCCATGAGGCTGCTCACGCTTGCGCTCGCCCTGCTCGTCCTCGCCGTCGCCGGATGCGGCGGTGGCCCGCGCGTGACCGAGACGCGCGAGGTGCCGTCGTTCGACCGTCTCGAGATCTCGGACAGCGTCGACGTCGAGGTGACGCCGGGCGACAGCCGCGAGGTGCTCGTGACCGCCGGCGAGGACGTGATCGACCACGTCCACACCGAGTCGAGCGGCGGCGTCCTCCACATCGAGATCGTGCGACCGCGGCATCGTGATCGGCCCCGACCCGTTCGACGACGTGCGGATCCAGGTGTCCGTCGGCGCGCTCGAGGCCGTCCGCGTCGACGGCGCGGGCGACGTCAAGCTCGACCGGCCTCGATCGCGACGCGCTCGAGCTCGAGATCAACGGGTCGGGCGACATCGAGGCCAGCGGCACCGTCGGCTCCCTCGTCGCCATCGTCGACGGAGCCGGCGACGCCGACCTCTCCGCCCTGCAGGCGCGCACCGCACGCGTGACGGTCGACGGCGCCGGCGACGCGGAGCTCAACGTGACCGAGCGGCTCGACGTGTCGGTCGACGGCGCGGGTGACGTGTCCTACAGCGGCGATCCGGCCGTGACCTCGAGCGTCGAGGGCGCCGGGGATCTGCGGCACGAGGACTGAGCGAGGGACAACGTCAACTGCGGCATTAAGGGAGGCGGGTCCCTCGGGAGCGTGGCGCCTTTTCGTCGCATATCGACGAGAAAGCGCCACGCGGTGGAGGCGGGCGATCTCGCGGGGGTGTGGCCAGTTGATGCCTCATATATCGACATCAAGTGGCCACACCCCCCTCGAGCCCGCCTCCTCAATGCCGGGGTTGACGTCCGTGCACAGCCCGTTAACGACCGCGACCCGGGTCAACTGACCCGGGTCGCAGTGAGCGTTCTTGGGGGTTGCGGGGCCTACGCGGCCTCGCGCAGCGCCATCACGTCGGTGCGCTGGCTGAGGCGCTTGAGCGCCCGCTCCTCGATCTGGCGCGCGCGCTCAGTCGAGACGCCGAGCTTGCGCCCGGCCTGGCTGAGCGTCTGAGGCTCCTGGTCGCCGGCGCCGAAGCGCATCTCGATGACGTTGCGCTCCTGCTCGGGGAGTTCGGCGATCGCGCTCAGGAGCGTCTCCGAGCGCAGCTTCTCACCGACCTCTTCGTCGACGGGGGCCGTCTCGATCGCCAGCAGGTCGCCGAAGGAGGTGTCCCCTTCGTCGCCGACCGGCTTGTCGAGGCTGACCACCGCGCGATCCGCCTTGCGGATCTCGATCACGTCTTCGATCGGGAGGTCCGCCGCGGAGGCGATCTCCTCGTCCGAAGGCTCGTGACCGAGCTTGGTCGTGAGCTCCCGCTCGATGCGCCCGACCTTCCGGGACCGCTGGGCCACGTGGACCGGGAGCCGGATCGTCCGGCTCGTGTTCTCCAGTCCGCGCTGGATGGCCTGACGGATCCAGAGCGTCGCGTAAGTCGAGAACCGGAACCCCTTGCGCCAGTCGAACTTCTCAACGGCTCGGATGAGACCGAGCATGCCCTCCTGGATGAGGTCGCCCAGGGCGAGCCCCTGACCCTGGTAGCGGCGCGCGTTCGCGACGACCAGACGCAGGTTGGAGTTGATCATGCGGTCCTTGGCAGCGAGATCGCCCTTCTCGATGCGCTGGGCCAGTTCGATCTCCTCGCTCGGCTTGAGCAGCGGGTAGCGACCCGCCTCTCGCAGCAGGAGCTGAAGGGAGTCCATCGTCGGATCGGCCTCGTGTTCGGGCTCGGTCCGATGGCGCGGGATATCGGTGAGCGTGCTCGTTTTCTGTCCTTTCGGTGTTGTCACAGCCACTTTGAAAACCAACTCTTCCAGTCGGAATTATAGAGAGATCCAGTTGCCGCTGCAACCATCTTGCCCGGTTGCTGCTGCAATGATTCGCCGGCGCCAAACCGGCAGGCCGCCACATCCTGTGGCGACCCTCTGGGTCGCTCCGCCCGGGGGAGGTCGGACGGACGCCCATAAAGGCGGTTACCTGAACCGGAACTACGCTGAGGACCCGTGCTCGGTTCAGGCGCCGGGCTTCAGTGAAGCCCGGGCACTACAGAGAAAACCCTCGGCGCTGCCGCAAGTTACGCGGTTTTGTGCCCGCTGTACGCGAGTTTTAGGCCCCGAATAGGTAGTGAAGCGCAAACGCGCCGGAAACGCGCCTAGATTGCGCCTGAGTGTGACGTACCACACAGTGCGGGCCTCATAAACCTGCCGCCGCCTTCCGGGCCGCCCGGCGCGGCAGCAGACCGGTGACGACGGCGGGCCGGTCGCCCGGTCTCGGCGCCCGTTCGGCGGCGACCGCCTCGGCGACGATCGACCGTAGCGCGGCCTGGAAGCGAGCGGTGCCGAAGCGGGCAGCGGCCTCGACGCACGCCGCCGGATCGACCCCCGTGGGATCGAATCGGGCCACGACCTCGGCGAGCGCCTCCGGGTCGCTGCGCCGGTAGTAGGCGCCGGTCTCCCCCTCCCGCACGCTCTCGAGCACCCCGCCGGAGCCGAGCGCGATCACCGGCCGGCCGGACGCGAGCGACTCCACGGCGGCGATCCCGAACTCCTCGGCGGCGGTCACCACGAGCGCGCGCGCCGTCCGCAACAGCTCTGCCACGCGCGCGTCGGGCAGCCGCCCGGTGAAGCGCACCGTCGGGCCGGCGAGCCGGCGCAGCCGCCGCAGCTCCGGGCCGTCGCCCACCACGACGAGCGGAGCGCCGAGCTGGTTGAACGCCTGCACGGCGACGTCGATCCGCTTGTGCGCCATCAGCTCGGCGACCACCAGGTAGTGATCGGCGACCTCCCCCGGCCAGAAGCGCTCGAGCTCCACCGGCGGATGCAGTACGTCCGCCTCGCGACCGAAGTAGCGGCGCACGCGCGAGGCCGTGAGGCGCGAGTTCGCCACGTACCGGTCGACCCGCTGCGCGGCGATCCAGTCCCACTGGCGCCAGCGCGAGAGCAGCACCCGCAGCGGCAGCCGCACCGGCGCGCTCCGTGCCGCCAGCGTCGCCTCGCGCTCGGACCACGCGTACCGGAACGGGTTGTGGCAGTAACAGACGTGCACGGCCTCGGGGTCGACGAGCACGCCGTGCGCCCACGCGCTGGACGACGAGATCACGAGGTCGTAACCGCGCAGGTCGAGCGACTCGATCGCGTGCGGGTAGAGCGGGAGCAGCGCCCGGAACGTGCGCGCGGTCGGACGCAGCGACTGCAGGAACGACGTACGCGGGGCGCGCGGCGCGAAGCGGCCCTCGGTGCCCTTCTCGTCGTAGATCGTGGTGTAGACGTCGGCGTCCGGCCATGCGTCGCAGACCGCCGCGAACACCCGCTCCGCGCCTCGCAGGTCCAGAAGGAAGTCGTGGACGAGCGCGACGCGGGAAGCCATGTGAGCGCATCCTAATCAAGGCGCTCGCGCGAGCTTGCGAGTGCGAGTAAGCCGCATACTCAATCTGTGAGCCTTCGTATCGCCGCCCTCGGAGACCGTGACCCGGCCTACCTGACCCATCGCGAGATCGACGCCGCGATCGCGCTGGCGCCGCCAGATACCGAGATCCGGTGGGTGGCGACCGACTCCGGCGACGCACAGCGCATCGACGCGTTCGACGGCCTGTGGGTGCTGCCCGGCACGCCGTACCGCGACGAGGCGGCGGTGTACGCCGCGATCCGGCAGGCGCGCGAGCAGCGCGTGCCGGTCCTCGGCACCTGCGGCGGCTTCCAGCACATGGCGATCGAGTTCGCGCGGAACGTCGCCGGCATCGACGGCGCCGCGCACGCGGAAAGCGACCCGGACGGGGAGACGATCGTGGTCGCCGGTCTGACCTGCAGCCTGGTCGGCGAGGAGCGCACGGTGACCGCCGTCCCGGGCACGCGGCTCGCCGCGATCTGCGGGACCGAGCCGTTCACCGGCTTCCACTGGTGCAACTACGGCCTCGCGCCCGCGATCGCCGACCGCCTTGCGACGGCCGGTCTCGTGATCAGCGCGCATGCCGAGGACGCGGGCGTCGAGGGCTTCGAGCTGCCCGGCCACCCGTTCTACGTCGCCACGCTGTTCCAGCCCCAGGTCGGGAGCTCGGAGCGCGACGCGTTGCACCCGCTGCTGACGGCGCTCGTGCGCGCGGCGAGCCGATCGACCGCGGGCAGTGTTTAGTTCCCGGATGCGCCGCACCCTCGCGCTCGCCATCTTGCTCGTGCTCGCCGCCGCGGCGCCGGCCACGGCCGCCGTGCCGCGTGACTGGCTCGGCGTGGTCGCCGACGGCCCGATGACCGACGGCAGCGACCGCGAGAGCGAGTGGGCGCTGCTCTCCGCGAGCGGCGCGCGAACCGTACGGGCAGCCTTCTACTGGTCGCAGGGCCAGCCGACCGGGCCCGCGACGACCGACTTCGCCCCCTCCGACCGCGTCGTGCTGGCCGCCGCGCGGCACGGCCTGACGGTCTTCCCCGTGGTCCAGGGCACGCCGGCCTGGGCGACTGCGGTGCCGGGCGACAGTGCGTCACCGCCACGCGACAACGCCGACTACGGCCGCTTCCTGCAGGCGCTCGTCGGCCGCTACGGGCCGCGCGGAACGCTGTGGAGCGAGCACCCGGAGCTGACGGCGCGTCCGATCCGGCAGTGGCAGATCTGGAACGAGCCGAACATCACCCGGTACTGGTCGACGCAGCCGTTCGCGAAGTCGTACGTGCGCCTCCTGCGCGCAGCACGCGGCGCGCTGCGCAAGGCGGACTCCGGCGCACGCGCGATCCTGGCGGGCCTGCCGAACAAGAGCTGGGCGGCGCTGCGGTCGATCTACGGCGCCGGCGGCAAGGGCGCCTTCGACGCCGTCGCGCTGCACCCCTACACCGGGAAGCCGGTCAACGTCGTCAAGCTCGTCGCGCTCACGCGCCGCGTCATGCGCCGGTACGGCGACAAGCGCAAGCCCGTCTGGGTGACCGAGCTGTCGTGGCCGGCGTCGGTCGGCAAGACCACCACCACGGGCGGCTTCGAGACGGACGACAAGGGCCAGGCGAAGCGGCTGCGCAAGGGCCTGGTGCTGCTCGCCCGCGCGCGCCGCAAGCTCCGGATCCGGCGCGTCTACTGGTACACGTGGCTGTCGACCGAGCAGGGCCCGAGCGCGTTCGCGTGGTCCGGCCTGCGCCGCATGCGCGCCGGCCAGGTCGTCAGCGCGCCGTCGCTGACCGCGTTCCGGCAGACGGCGAAGCTCCTGCGTCGCTGAGCAGCGCATCGACCGCATGCGCGGTGGCGTCCCACGAGAACGCGGCGGCGCGGGCGAGGCCCGCGGCGCGCAGGCGCTCGCGCTCCGCCGGGTCGCGCAGCAGCGCGCCGAGCGCGGCCGCGAACGCCTCGCCGTCGGGCTCGGCGAGCACGGCCGCGCCGGCACAGGTCTCGGGCAGCGCCCCGGCGGCCGCGGCCACGACCGGCGCCCCGCTCGCCATCGCCTCCAGCACCGGCAGGCCGAAGCCCTCGTAGCGGGAGGGCAGCGCGAACGCCTCGGCGCCGGCGTAGAGGCCGGGCAGCAGCGCGTCGTCGACGTGGCCGAGCAGGCGCAGCGCATCGAGCCCCGCCTCGCGGGCGAACTGCGGCCGGTGGCCGCCCGCCACCACGAGCTCGAGCCCGTCCCCGGCGAGCGCGCGGGCCGCGGGCACCAGCGCCGCCAGGTTCTTGCGCGCGGTGTGCGAGGCGACGCACAGCACGTACGGGCGCTCGAGGTCGAGCGCGCGGCGCGCCGGCCCGGGGTCGGCGGAGGGCGAGAAGCGCTCGTCGACGCCACCGGGGACGACCGCCGCGTCCACGCCCAGCAGCTCGTGCAGCTCGCGGCGCGAGAACTCCGACACCGTGATCACCCGCCGGGCGCGGCGCGCGATCGCCGGCAACACGAGCCGCTGCCACCGCGCGTAGGCCGGCGAGTACCAGCCCGGGTGGCGGAGCGGCGCCGCGTCGTGGATCACGACCACCGTGCGGCCGTACGCGACCGGCGCCAGGTTGGCGGGGCAAAGGAGCGCCCGCGCGCCGAGTCTCGCGGCCCGCACCGGCAGGACGAGCTGCTCCCACGCGTGCCCGGCGCGGTGCGCGAGCGCCGGCGGCGGCCGCAGCACGACGTACGCGTCGCGGCGCAGCGCGGGCAGGCGCACGGCGAGCTCGCGCGCCCATCGCTCGACACCGCCGAGTTCGGGCCGAATCGCGGCTCGAGCGTCGATCGCGACCGGCCCCGTCATCATTCGTGTGCGCTTTGATGTCTCGTGTGCGACGCCCGATGCTCCGCCGCCGACCGCTGGCCGCCGTCGCGGGCCTCGGCGTGCGCCCGGCCGAGGTCGAGCCGGAGGCCCCGCCGGCGGGGTCCCGCGTGGTGCTGCGCGTGCTCGAGCGCAGCGACCGCGAGGAGTTCCTCGCCCTCGCCCGCGAGAGCCGCGAGCTGCACCGGCCGTGGACGTACCCGCCCGAGCGCACCGACCAGTTCGACGACCTGTTCGCCCGCTCGCGACGCGACGACTTCGTCTGCCTGCTCGCGTGCCTGAGCGAGGATCAGCGCGAGATCGCCGGCGTCTTCACGATCTCGCAGATCGTCCGCGGCGCGTTCCAGTCGGCCTACCTCGGCTACTACGCGAACGCGCGCCACGCGAACCGGGGGCTGATGCGCGAGGCGATGGAGCAGCTGCTCGACCATGCGTTCGGCGCGCTCGCGCTGCACCGGCTGGAGGCGAACATCCAACCCGGCAACCAGCCGTCGATCGCGCTCGCCCGCGGCTCCGGCTTCCGGCTCGAGGGCTTCTCCCCGCGCTACCTGCTGATCGGCGGGCAGTGGCGCGACCACGAGCGCTACGCGATCACGACGGACGAGCGAGCGGCTCAGAAGAGCCCGAGCTGAGCCGGCTCGGGCTCCGGCGCGGGCTCGGGCACAGACTCGGCGACGAGCTCGGGCTCGGGCACGGGCGGCACCGGCTCCTCCTCGGCCGCGAGGTCGGGCTGCTCGGGCGGGTCGAGCGCCAGCAGCGCCGGCAGCCGCTGGAAGTCGGCGCGCAGCACGTCGAGCATCTTCGGCGTGTAGAGCGCCGCCGCCGGGTGATAGATCGGGTACAGCCGCACCCGCCGGGGCCCGATCCGCCGGATCTCCTCGCGCCCGTGCAGCCGGGTGATGCCGGTCGCCGGGTCGGCTCGCAGCAGCTTGGTCGAGAAGTTCCCGAGCGTGCAGACCACCTTCGGCTCGATCAGCTCGAGCTGGCGGAACAGGTAGTCCTGGCACGAGTCGATCTCCTGCGGCAGCGGATCGCGGTTGCCGGGAGGGCGGCACTTCAACACGTTGCAGATGAAGACATCCGCCCGCTCGAGCCCGATCTCGCGGAGCAGGGTCTCGAGCAGCCGGCCGGCCTGGCCGACGAACGGCAGGCCCTGCTTGTCCTCGTTCGCGCCGGGGGCCTCGCCGACGAACATCAGGTCGGCGTCGGCGTTCCCCATCCCGAAGACAACGGTCTGGCGCGTGGATGCGAGCTGCGGGCAGCGCGTGCACGCCTGTGCCTGCCGCCACACGGCCTTCAGCTCGTCGCGCCGCTCCTCTGCGGTGCCCATCGACCGCTGACTCTAGTCACCCGCACGGCGGACTATCCTCCTCGTTGAAGCCTGAAGCCGGTATCTCCGTGAGGGAACTGGACTCGATCGCCATCGTCGGCGCGGGCCGTCTCGGCACCGCGCTCACCGCCGCCCTTCGTGCGGCCGGATACGTCGTACTCGGCCCGCTCGGGCGCGGCGCCGACGGCCGCGGGGCGACGACCGTGCTGCTCTGCGTGCCGGACGGCGAGATCGCCGCGGCCGCCGCCGCCGTCGCGCGCGGTCCGCTGGTCGGGCACTGCTCGGGCGCCACCGGCCTCGAGCCGCTCGCGCCCCATGAGGCGTTCTCGCTGCATCCGCTGATGACCGTGCCGGCCGGCGCGCGCCCCGACGTGCTCGTGGGCGCGGGCTGCGCGGTCGACGGCGGGACGCCGCGGGCGCTCGCCGCGGCCGAGGCGCTCGCCGGCGCGCTCGGCTTGCGCGCCATGCGCGTCGAGGACGAGGACCGCACCGCCTACCACGCGGCAGCGTCGATCGCCGCGAACTTCCTGGTCACGCTCGAGGGCGCGGCCGAGCGCCTCGCGGCGACCGCAGGCGTGGACCGCGCGCTGCTCGCCCCGCTCGTGCGCGCCGCGGTCGAGGACTGGGCCGCGCTCGGCGCCGAGCGCGCGCTCACCGGCCCGATCGCGCGCGGCGACGAGGAGACGGTCGAACGCCAGCGCGCCGCGGTGGCGGAGCGCACACCCGACCTGCTGCCGCTGTTCGACGTGCTCGTGGACGCGACGCGGGCGGTGGCGCTGTGAAGACCATCCGCACCAACCGCGAGATGCGCGCCCACGCCGTCGATGCGCGCGGCCGCGGCAGGACGGTCGGCCTCGTGCCGACGATGGGCGCCTTCCACGCCGGCCACCACTCGCTGATGCGCGCGGCCCGCGAGCGCTGCGACGAGGTGGTCGTCTCGCTGTTCGTCAACCCGGCGCAGTTCAACGACTCCGCCGACCTCGCCGCCTATCCGCGCAGCGAGGACCGCGACGCCGCCGAGGCCGCCGAGCTGGGCGTGGACGTGCTGTACGCGCCGGCGCTGCAGGAGGTCTACCCGCCCGGCTTCGCCACGTCCGTGCGCGTCGAGGGCCTGTCGGACGTGCTCGAGGGCGCCGAGCGCGGGCCGGAGCACTTCGCCGGCGTCTGCACCGTCGTGACCAAGCTGCTGAACGTCGTCGAGCCCGACGTCGCCTTCTTCGGCCAGAAGGACGCCCAGCAGGTCGCCGTCCTGCGCCGGATGGTGCGCGATCTCGATCTCCCGGTCGAGCTGGCCGTGCTCCCCACGATCCGCGAGCCCGACGGCGTCGCCATGTCGAGCCGCAACCGCCTGCTCGCACCCGACGAGCGCCGGCGGGCGGTCGCCCTCTCGAACGCGCTCCAGGCCGCGGAGTCGGCGGTCGCGGCCGGCGCGCGCGACCCCGCCGCGATCGCCGCCGCCGCGCGCGCCGAGATGAACGGCGTCGAGCCCGAGTACCTGGCGCTCGTCGACCCCGACAGCTTCCAGCCGGTGCAGACCGTCAACGGCCGGGTACTCGTGGCCGTGGCGGCGCGTATCGGCGCCACCCGCCTCATCGACAACACCATCGTCCAGGCGGCGACCCCACCCGGGGCGCCGACCACATAGGAGGAGAGAAGCGATGTCGTCAGCTCCCCGCCACGATCGCAAGCCGGTGACGCTCGGCAAGCTGCACGAGATGCGTGCGCTCGGCGAGCCGATCGTGATGGTCACGGCCTACGACCACCCGAGCGCGGTGATCGTCGAGGAGGCAGGCGTCGACGTCGTGCTCGTCGGCGACTCGGCGGCCAACAACGTGCTCGGCTACGAGGACACCGTGCCGATCACCGTCGACGAGCTGCTGATGCTCGCGGCGGCCGTGCGGCGCGGCCTGAGGGCGCCGCTGCTGGTCGGCGACCTGCCGTTCGGCTCCTACGAGGCGTCGGACGAGCAGGCGATAAGCACCGCGCACCGGTTCGTCAAGCAGGCGGGCTGCGACGCGGTCAAGCTCGAGGGCGGCGGTTCGATGGCCGAGCGGGCGCGCGCCATCGTGCGCGCCGGCGTCCCGGTGATGGGCCACGTCGGCCTCACGCCACAGACCGCGACGGCGCTCGGCGGCTACCGCGCCCAGGGCCGGACCGCCGAGCGGGCGCGGCAGGTGCTCGAGGATGCGCTGGCGCTCCAGGAGGCCGGCTGCTTCGCGATCGTCTTCGAGGCGATCCCGGCCGACGTCACCAACGTGATCATGGAGCACATGGAGGTGCCGATCATCGGCATCGGCGCGGGCCCGAGCACCGACGGGCAGGTGCTGGTGCTGCACGACCTGCTGGGCATGCACGACGGCTTCAAGCCGAAGTTCGTCAAGCGCTACGCGGAGGTCAAGGCGGCGATGGTGCGCGGCGTCGAGGCCTACGCGGACGAGGTCCGCACGCGCGCGTTCCCGCTCGCCGAGCACACCTACGGCATCGCGCCGGAGGAGCTCGATCGGCTGCGGGCGAAGCTGCCTCCGCACCGTACGACGGTCTGTCACAATCGTTCACAACCCTTCACATACACTGGCCGCCATGCCGGCTTGCCCAGCTCTTCGCGCCGAGGGAGCGCGAGTTCTTCGACCTGTTCGAGGAAGCCGGCGCCAACATCGTCCGTGCGGCGGAGCTGCTCGAGCGCATGCTCGAGCACTGGCCCGACCACGCCGAGCTGGCGCGCGACGTGCTGGTGTGCGAGCAGGAGGGCGACCGGATCACGCACGACATCATCCAGCGCCTGAACTCGACGTTCGTGACGCCGATCGACCGCGAGGACATCTACGCGCTCGCGTCGGCGCTCGACGACATCGTCGACTTCATCGAGGAGGTCTCCGACTTCCTCGGCCTGTACCGGA
This sequence comes from uncultured Solirubrobacteraceae bacterium, assembly GCA_963806395.1. Classification (GTDB taxonomy): domain Bacteria; phylum Actinomycetota; class Thermoleophilia; order Solirubrobacterales; family Solirubrobacteraceae; genus DASSUW01. Next base: position 563,380 of record CAWDYI010000009.1, read on the forward strand.
TCGAGGCGCCGATGGACAAGGCGAACGAGATGGCGCGGATCCTCCACCAGTCCGCACGCGCGGTCGCGGCCGCCATCCCGCGCCTGCGCACGTTCAAGGACATCCACCACTACACCGTCGAGATCAACCGACTCGAGAACGACGGCGACCGGGTCGTGCGCGAGGCGCTCGCGTCGCTGTTCGAGCGCGGCATCGACCCGATGCTCGTGATCCGGTGGAAGGACATCTTCGAGCGGCTCGAGGACGCCATCGACTCGACCGAGACGACGGCGAACATCCTCGAGGGCATCGTCATCAAGAACCAGTAGCCGCGGAACCGGGATGGAAAACGACGTCGTGCTGTGGATCGTCGTGCGCGACTGCGCTCGCGTTCGACTTCACCAACGGCTTTCACGACACCGCGAACGCGGTGGCGACCTCGATCTCCACCCGCGCGATGGCGCCGCGGGTGGCGGTCACGATGGCCGCGATCCTGAACTTCGTCGGCGCGTTCATGTCGCTCGCGGTCGCCGCCACGATCGCCTCGGGCATCGTCGACTCCGGCCTGATCACGCTCGAGATCGTGTTCGCCGGGCTGATCGGCGCGATCGCGTGGAACCTGGCCACGTGGTACTTCGGGCTGCCGTCGTCCAGCTCCCACGCGCTGATCGGCGGCGTCGTGGGCGCGGCATTCGCCGCCGAGGGAAGCGAGGCGGTGTACGGCGACGGCCTGATCGAGAAGGTGATGATCCCGGCGCTGGTCGCGCCGGTGCTGGCGATGGTGACGGCCGGCCTCGGGATCCTGATCATCTACCGGATCGTCGGGCGCCAGCGGCCGAGCACCGTCTCGCGCGGCTTCCGGCTCGGCCAGATCGTCTCCGGCGGCCTGCTCGCGCTGTCCCACGGCACCAACGACGCCCAGAAGACGATGGGGATCATCGCTCTCGCGCTGATCGCCAACGGGAACCTCGCGCCCGGGACGATCCGCCGACATGGGTGATCGTGTCGGCGGCCACTGCGATCGCGCTCGGCACCTACGTGGGCGGTTGGCGGATCATCCGCACGATGGGCACCCGGATCATCAAGATGGACCCGGCGCAGGGCTTCGCGGCCCAGAGCTCGGGCGCCACGGTGATCCTCTCGGCCTCTCACGTCGGCTTCCCGCTGTCGACGACCCACGTGATCTCGGGCGCGATCATCGGCGCGGGCGCCGCCAAGCGGCTCTCGGCAGTGCGCTGGGGCGTGGCGGGGAACATCGTCGTCGCGTGGGTGCTCACGCTTCCCGCCTCGGCGATCGTCGGCGCTGTCACCTACGGCGTGACCCGGCTGTTCGGCACCGGCCCCGCGGGCCCGGTGGTCGTGTCGGTCGCGCTGCTCGGCCTGCTCGGGTGGGTGTTCGGGCGCCGCGTCGTGGCCGGCCGAACCCTGACGGCGGAGGGCTGAGTCGTGTTCGGCGTCGTCAAGGCGGGCGACATCGTCGAGGTGATGTGGGTGTCGCTCGTCGCCGGTGTGCTCGTGTCCTTCGCGTACGCCCTCGTGGTGTTCGGGACGGGCCGGTCGACCGAGGCGCGCCGCGCGGGGCACGGGGCAGCGTCGGTCGCCTTCGGTGCGCTCGCGGTGATCGCCCTGGCCGCGTTTCTCGTCGCCGTCGTCTTCGGCGTGCAGGCGATGCTGTCGAAGGGCTAGTCGCGACCGGGATACTCGATCGTGCGGATCACGCGAGCGGGCACGCCGGCGGCGATCGAGTAGGGCGGCAGGTCGGCGATCACCACCGAGTTGGCGCCGATCACGCAGCGGTCGCCGATCGTCACGCCGCTGGTGACGACGACGTTGGCGCCGCACCACACGTTGTCGCCCAGCCGCGTCGGCCCCTTCGACGTGAATCCCTGCCACGGCACCGGCGTATCCGGGTCGTCGAAGCGGTGGTTGGCGTCGGTCACGAAGCAGCCGTTGGCGAGCATGCAGTGCTCGCCGATCTCCACCAGCTCGGCGGCCGCCACCTGCACGCCGAGGTTCAGGAACGTGCCGCCGCCGATGCGGATCCGCGCCGGCGACTGGGCGGTCAGCCACACGCCGGGCTCGAGCAGGACGTGCTCGCCGAGCTCCAGACGGCCCTCGTGCAGCATCTCCAGCACGTTGCCGTGGACGGGCCAGCGCGCGAACGATCGGCGGCGTGCGAACTCGTAGTGGATGCGCGCCCGGTTCCAGGGCAGCGAATTGCGCTCGTACCAGCGCCATTTCTGCGCCCACAGCTTCAAATCGGCGGCATCCACGGCGCTGAGCATGCCATGACCGGCGGCTTGCAGGACGCCGTAATCCCGCTCGCTCTGGTTCCAGGGGCGTCGCCCTAGGGACACGATGGTTACCGAACCCGGACCACGGAGGTCTCGAAACGTGCGCCGCCCGATCCGCTTCCTGCTGTTCAGCGTTGCCCTGTTGATCCCCGCCGCGCCCGCGTCGGCGGCCGTGCCGCACATCGTGCAGCCCGGCGAGACGCTGTGGTCGATCGCCGCAGCGAACAACCTGACCACCCGGACCGTCGCCGCCTTCAACGGCCTGTCCGAGGACTCGCAGGTGGTGCTGGGGTCGACGATCATGGTCCCGACGACGGTCGAGGGCTACGCCGCCCTGCAGCAGCAGGGGCTCGTGCCGGCGACAGCGGGCGCCGCAGCGCCGGCGGCCGCGCCGGCCGCCGCGCCTGCCGCACAGCCGGCCGCCGCCCCCGCCCCCCAGGGCGCCTACAACGTGCGCGCCGGTGACACGCTGTCCGGCCTCGCCGCGCAGTCCGGCGTCTCCGTCAGCGCGATGGCGGCGATGAACGGGCTCGACCCCGCAGGCCTGCTGCTCACGGGCACCGTGCTCAAGCTGCCGAGCGGCGCCGCCGGCACCGGCCAGGCGAGCCAGCCCGCACCTGCCGCGACGGTCGTCCCGGCCGCCGCGCCCGCGCCGACGCCGCAGCACGTGACGGCCGCCGACATCCAGAGCATCGCCGCCGCGCACGGGGTCTCCCCCTCGCTCGCCGCCGCGATCGCCTGGCAGGAGAGCGGCTTCAACAACGGCATGGTCTCCTGCGCCAACGCGCGCGGCGTGATGCAGGTGATGCCGGGCACGTGGGACTACGTGCAGCAGAACCTCGCGGGCGGCCGGCAGCTCGACCCGAACTCGGCGACCGACAACGTCCACGCGGGCGTGATGTACCTCAAGCGCCTGCTCGACCGACGCCGGAGGCGACGAGTCAGCGGCGATCGCCGGCTACTACCAGGGCCTGTCGTCGGTCCGCAAGCGCGGCATGTTCGACGACACGAAGCAGTACGTCGACAACGTGCAGGCGCTCCGCGGCCGCTTCGGCGGAGGCTGATCGGTCAGCTGCGCGGCGCGTAGCGGTGGTGGAGCATCAGGACGTTGCCGTCCGGATCCTCGAAGTGCGCCATGTGGCAGACGCCGCTGTCGATCGTGTCGGCGAGGAACGCGACGCCGCGTGACTCGAGCTCGGCACGTGCGGCCTCGACATCGTCGACCTGGAGCGCGAGCGGGACCTTGTTCGGCTGGAACGTGATGCCCAGACGCTCGGACGGGATCAGGGCGACGGTGACCGTGCCGGTCTCGAACTCGGCCCCGACCGGCTCGTGGCCGGGCCGCTGCCAGACGCTCGAGTTCGGCAGACCGAGCACGGTGCCGTAGAAGTCCATGGCCGCCGTGAAGTCGTTGGTGGGCAGCGATACGAAGTCGACACCGGTGACGACGGTGGTCGAAGTGCTCATGTCTGGCTCCTGGTGGTTGTCGTCGTTTCGAGGTGCTCGGCGAGGCGGTCGAAGGCGCTCTTCAGGCCGCCTTCGGCCGCGTCGCGCGTCTCGGCGGTCATCTCGACCGTCGTGTGGAAGACCATCTCGGTGCGGCCGTCGCCGAGGTCGGTGAAGGTGACGGTGGCCGGGCCGAACGACAGCCGCTCCGGCTCGACCACCTCGCGGTACACCGCGTCCAGCTGCATCTCGCGCCCGTCCTCGTCGGAGACCGAGGTCAGGCGGAAGATGCCGCCGGGCCGGACGTCCATCGTGACCGTCGACAGCCGGCGTCGACCATCCGCGCTTGCCCCACCACGTCGCGAGCCGCTCAGGCTCGGTCCACGCCTTCCACACCAGCTCGCGCGGCGCGTCGTACACGCGCGTGATCGTGATCTCTCGCGTGCCGGTCATCCGTGCGGATCCTTCTGGACGTCCTGCAGATGCTCGCCGAGGCGGTCGAAGCTCTCCTCCCAGTAGCCCCGGTAGTCCGCCAGCCAATCGGCGGCCTCCTTGAGCGCGCGGCCCTGGAGCCGCGACGGCCGCAGCTGCGCGCTACGGCCACGTACGATCAGCCCGGCTCGCTCGAGCACCTTGAGGTGCTTGGAGACCGCCTGGAGGCTGATCGGGAACGGCTCCGCCAGCTGGTTCACCGTCGCCTCGCCCTCGGTGAGCCGGGCCAGGATCGCCCGGCGCGTCGGATCCGCCAGCGCCGCGAACGTCGTGCTGAGCTGCTCGGTCGCCATGTCCTATTCATCTGCAAGGTTGTTCAACACAATGGTTGAGAACGATACAGGAAGAGACACTTGAACCGCGTGGCGTCGAAGGACGGCACGTCGATCGCGTACGACCGCCAGGGACGCGGAGCCGCCGTGATCCTGGTCGGCGGAGGCCTCGACGACGGCGCGGAGAACGCGCCGCTCGCCACCGAGCTGGCTCAGCACTTCACGGTCTACAACTACGCCCGCCGCGGCCGGGGCGAGAGCGGCGACACCCTGCCGTACGCCGTGGAGCGCGAGATCGAGGACGTCGAAGCGCTGATCGCCGAGGCCGGCGGATCGGCGCACGTGTACGGCGTCTCATCGGGTGGGGCGCTCGCGCTGGAGGCCGCGGCGGCGGGCAGCTCGATCGACAGGCTCGCGGTGTACGAGGTGCCCTACGACCTGGCCGACGACACGCCGCGGCTGCAGCGTGAGTACGTCGAGAAGCTCGAGCTTGCCCTCGCCGAGGGCCGGCGTGGGGACGCGCTCGAGCTCTTCATGCGCGTGGCGGGCGCCTCCGAGCAGGGGATCGCGTCGGCCAGGCGCTCGCCGCTGTGGCCAGGCCTGGAGGCGATCGCGCACACGCTCGCCTACGACGCCGCCTGCCTGGGCGACCGCCGGCCGGCCGCCGATCGCCTCGCGACGATCACGCGGCCGACCCTGGTGGTCACGGGTGGGAGCGTGCCACCCTTCGAGCAGGCCGCGGATGCGATCGCCGCGAGCGTCCCGCACGCGGAGCGCCTGGTGCTCGGCGGTCAGTCACACGTGGCCGATCCGAAGGCGGTCGCGCCGGTGCTCGAACGGTTCTTCGGATAGCGCCGGTCAGTCCATCTCGATCACCGACAGGATGTTCCCGGCGGGGTCGGTGAACCAGGCGATCAGCGGGCCTTCGCCGCGGAAGATGCCCTTCTCGTCGGTCTCGAGGTCGGTCCCGGCGTAGCGCTCGAACTGCACTCCGCGCTCGGTCAGCGTGTCGACGGCCTCCTCGATGTCGTCGACGGGGAAGTTGAGGATCGTGTAGTTGGCCGGCGCGTGATCCTCCTTCGGGTAGATCAGCGTCGCGCGGTCGCCCGCGATGTTGAGCGTCAGCAGGCCGTTGTCCTCGGACACGTTCAGGCCGAGCGTCTCGCCGTAGAACTCCTTTGCGCGGGCCATGTCGTCCACCGCAAAGCCGCTGAACGCCTTGGTGTTCTCGAACATCGTCGTCCTCCTGTCTCTGGGGGTTCTCCCCTAACGACTCGCGCGCGCCACGAAACTCATCGCCCCATGAACGCGTCGAGGCCGGCGCGGGCGTTGGCGCCGACCTTGCGCCGCAGCAGCGGCGTCCAGCCGAGCGCCGTGCCGGACGGGCCCAGCGCCTGGCGCGACCAGCGCCAGAAGCTGAAGCGGTCGATGTGCTCGGTGATCAGCCCGCCGCCGAATCGGAACTCGGCGTGCACGTCGTTGACGACGGCGCGCCCGGTCTGGGTGAACGTGTAGCGCGCGACCCAGTGCGCCGAGCCGGACGACTCGTCGGCCCGGTGTTCGCGCAACTCGACGCCGAGGTCGGTCGCGCGCCCGGTCAGCATCCGCCACATCGCGCCCGCCTCCTCCCCGCTGAGGTCGCCGAACACCGGATCGTTGAAGTGCGCGTCCGGTGCGTAGCAGGCCGCCATCGCGTCGCCGTCGCAGCGATCGAACGCCTCGTACAGGCGCTCGAGCAGCTGCGTGTTGCCGGCGTCCATGGCCGGACCCTCGCAGATAGTGTCCGACCGTGGGCTCGCAACGCTCGATCGCGGTTGTCGGAGGCGGCTTCGGCGGCGTCGGCGCGGCGGTGATGCTGCGCCGCGCCGGCTACGACGACGTGACGGTGTTCGAGCGCGGCGAGCGCGTCGGCGGCGTCTGGCACCACAACACGTATCCCGGCGCCGCCTGCGACATCCCGTCGCACCTGTACGAGTTCTCGTTCGCGCCGAACCCGCGCTGGTCGCGGCGCTACGCGCCGCAGGCCGAGATCCAGGCGTACCTCGAGGACGTCGCGCGCCGCCACGGCGTGCTCGACCGGATCCGCACCGGCACCGAGGTGACGAGCGCCCGCTGGGACGAGGAGCGCAGCCGCTGGATGCTCGCAGACGCGCGGCCGGCGCGCACGAGGCCGACGTGCTGCTCACCGGCTGCGGCCAGCTCTCGATACCGAGCGTGCCGCCGATCCCGGGGCTCGACAGCTTCGCCGGCCCGGCGTTCCACACCGCCCACTGGCGCCACGACGTCGACCTCGCCGGCCGGCGCGTCGCGGTCGTCGGGACCGGCTGCAGCGCGATCCAGGTCGTGCCCGCGATCCAGCCGATCGCCGCGCAGGTCGACGTCTACCAGCGCTCGCCGGGCTGGACGATCCCGAAGATGGACTTCGCCTACCGCGAGCGCACCAAGCGGCTGTTCGAGCGCTTCCCGGTGCTCCAGCGGCTCGACCGCGCGGCCGATCTTCGCCTTCCAGGAGGTCGGCGCGGCGGCGATGACGCGGCACCGCTGGCTGCTGCCCGCGTTCCGCGCGGTCGGCCGCCGCCAGATCAACGAAGGCGATCGCCGACCCGGAGCTGCGGCGCAAGGTGACGCCGACGCGACGAGATCGGCTGCAAGCGGCTGATGCTCACCGACGACTGGTATCCGACGCTCACGCAGCCGAACGTCGAGCTGGTCGACCGACCGCGATCGCCGAGGTGACGCGGACCGGGATCCGCACCGCCGACGGCCACGAGCGCCCGGCCGACGTGCTCGTGCTCGCCACCGGCTTCAAGACCCACGGCTTCGTCGCGCCGATGGAGATCGCCGGCAGCGGCGGCCGCACGCTCGCCGAGGAGTGGGCGGGCGTGCCGCGCGCCTACCTCGGGATGACGCGTGCCGGGCTTCCCGAACATGTTCCTGCTCTACGGGCCGAACACGAACGGCGGCACCGGCTCGGTGATCTACACGATCGAGGCGGGGATGGGCCACGTGCTCGCGGCGCTGCGCGGCGCTCGACCGCGCGGACGCGCAGCGGATCGAGGTGCGCCGCGAGGCCGCCGAGGCGTTCGACCGCGAGCTGCGCGCCGCGCTGGCCGGGACCGTCTGGCACACCGGCTGCACGAACTGGTACGTCGACGAGAACGGCAACGACCCGAACCAGTGGCCGTGGCTGTGGAGCACATACCGGCGCCGGACGGCGCGGATCGAGCGCGGCGCGTACGAGCTCGGGGCCGCAGCCGAATAACCTGGCAGTGATGAGCTACATCGGCCAGGAGGCCCGGCAGCAGATGCTCGACACGCTCGCCGAGGCGACGGACGAGATCGGCATGGCGCTCGCCGCGCTGGGCGAGGCGTACGAGCAGCTCGACGACGACACCGCCGACGCGTTCGAGGAGCAGCTGTTCCGGCCGGTCCAGGCCGCCTACGGCCGGGCGCGCCGCACGCACTCCGGGTTCGCCGAGCGCCACGGACTGCCGACGCGGACGTTCGAGCCGGTCTCCGCCGGGCTCCCTTCGCAGGGCGTGCGCGGCTTCATCGACCGCGCGACGGAGGCGATCGCCGACGCCGACGACATCCTGGCCGACCTGCAGGACTCGATGATGCCGGTCGAGGTCGGCGATGCCGAGCTGCGCGCGGGCCTGTCCCAGGTGCGCGAGCTGGCCGCGACCGTGCAGGAGCGCGCCCGGCTGCTGGTCCGCCGGCTGGGACGCTAGACGGCGCTACGGCGCCGGCGGATCGCGCCGCGCCACAGCAGCCGGCCGGAGCGCCGCAGCACGGTGGCGATCGGCTCGGCCGGGTCGGACGGGTGGCTGGTCGGTCAGGCACTGGTTCAGCCACACGCCCTCGACCATGCTCGCGAGCGCGCACGCGAGGTCGTTGGCCGTGGTGTCCTCCCGGAGCGCGAGGCCGAAGTGGTCGAGCGCGCCCTCGACGGCCTGCTCCAGACGCTCGATCACCTGCACGTGCTCCTCCATGCTCGGCCGGCTGACCTGCTCGCTCCACAGGCCGTACGGGCACGGCGCTCAGCCACAGCGCCCACAGCGTCGCCGTAGTCGACGGCCGGCTCGCCGCCGTGCACGGGCCCGCGCGCCGACTCCGCGGCCAGGAACGCGTCGAGCCACGCGTCGGCGTCGGGAAGTCCGCCGGAGCGGGGTACTCGATCCGCTCGACCCAGTCGGCCGCGCTCAGCGCCAGCGCCATCGTCTCGGCCTGGAAGGCCGCCTGGCTGCCGAACAGGTTGCTGATCGCGCCGCGCGTCTTGCCGTCCTGCGCGGCGACCGCGCTGGCGTCCAGCCGGGCGAACGGGCCGACCGCGATCGAGTGGTCGTCGAGCGACTCGGAGTCGCTGCTTGATCTGCTCGAGCGCGACGAGCTCGCCGATCTCGACGTAGCGCTGCCGCGCCTCGTGCTTGGGCAGCGTCGAGCGCCGCGACTGCTGGTTCTCGGCGATGACCCGCCTCCTCCGTGGGCGTGCGTACGGTCCGTACGGAGTCTACTTGACTTTCGCGTTATCCGTACGTACGGTACGTATCTACGTACGTACCGTACGTATTTACCGGCGGCGCACCCCCAGACTCCGCGCCCGTGAAAGGATCCGAACTGGCCATCTCCGACGTACCGTTTGCGCTGGTCGCCGTGCGCTCAACCGTGCCAAGCAAGGGCCCGGCACGAGGCGATGGGCCGTCACGTTCGTCGCCACAGCGGCGTCGACCTACGCGCTCGACGCGGTCGCCACCGCCGCAGGCGTCCTGCTGGCGGCATCGGCGCTCCTGGGCGGCGCCGACCACGGGCTCGTGCTCGTGTTCCTCGCCGCGCACCTATGTCGTCTGGGCCGCTGGGCTGCGCGTGAACCTGAGCGCGAACTGGACGCTGCTCGAGGAGACCGGGACCAGCACCAACGCGCTGTCGAAGGCCGCGCACGACCTCGCTGCGCACGCGCGGCCAGCCTGCGCGCGCGCCGGATCGCGTCCGCGATCGGCTACGTCGGCACCGAGATCGCCAAGGAGGTGCCGTACTACGCCGGCGCCTTCGGCGCCGCGGTGCTCAGCGACTCGGTCTCCTCGAACGAAGCGCTCGTCTTCCTCGGCGGCGCGAACCTCGGCGCCGCCGCCTACGAGTACGGACTCGCCGGCGTCACGCGGACGTTCCTGCGCCGCCGGTCGACGCCGCACGCCTCGTTCGACACCGACTGGGTGCCGAAGCGAGTACCTGGCCGACTACTACAGCGCGGTCGAGCCGGACGAGCTCGAGACGATCGCGCTTCTTCGTCGACGCGATGCGGCACGCTTCGCCCGGCGAGCCGGTGCTGTTCTTCGGCGTCGGCCCGACGCTCCACCACGTGTTCCTGGCGGCGGGCCGCGCGTCGGAGATCCACCTCGGCGACTACCTGCCGGAGAACCTGCGCGAGATCGAGCGCTGGCTCGACCGCGACCCGGACGCCCACGACTGGCGGCCGTTCGTCCGCTACACGCTCGAGTGCGAAGGGCTCGCCTCGCCGACCGACGACGAGATCGACCCAGCGCGAGGAGCTCACGCGCGCGAAGATCACGCAGGCTGCTCGAGGTCGACGCGCGGCACGCCCGCCGCCGCTGCCCGAGCGCTACGGAACGGTCGTCAGCGCGTACTGCGCGGACTCCGCGACCGCGGACCGCGCGACGTGGGAGACCTACATGCGCCACATCGCCGGCCTCGTGCGCCCGGGCGGCACTGTTCATCACCGCCGCCCTGCGCCGCTCGCACGGCTACCTCGTCGGCGGCAAGTCGTTCCCGAGCGCGAACGTCGACGAGCACGACCTGCAGGCGGTGCTGAGCCGTCGTTCGACGCCGCACGGTCGAGGTGCGCGAGCTGGCCGAGCACGAGTCGCAGGGCTACTCGGGCATCGTGCTCGCGCGTCGCGCAGCGCCAGGCCGCGGTCGCCCAGGCGGCCTGATCCATGCTCGGCGTCTACTACATCCGCGAGCGGCTCCGGTTCACCGCGCAGTCACCGCCCGAGGCAGTCGTCCGCGGGCGGCGCCGACGGCCCAGGCTCCGTCCCCGGCCAAGCCGAAGTAGCGCGCCGCCCCGCCGCCGCTTGACGGGGCGGGCGGCATGGACGACTCAGCCGTGCAGGCTGGGCCGGTAGATGAGCTCCTGGATGTCGCCGTCGAGCGTCCGGGTCTCGATCAGCTCGAGGTCGAAGTCCGCCGCACCCTGGCAGATCGGGTCCAGCCCGGTCTGACCGGTGATCACCGGGAAGAGCGTCACCTGGACGCGGTCGACCAGGCCGGCGGCCATCAGCGCCCGGTTCATCGACGGCTGCCATGCGAGCGCAACGGCACGTCCGACTCCTCCTTGAGCCGAGCGACGCGTCGACGGCGTCACCGCTCGCGAGCGTCGCGTCCGCCCAGTCGAGGGGTCCTTCCAGCGTCGTCGAGACCACCGTTGCCGGCAGGCTCGTCATCCGGGTGACCCATGGGTCACGCACTTCGGACTCCTCGGTGCTCGAGGCCAGCATCCGCGCGAATGCCCGGTACGTGTTGGCCCCGAAGACCATCCGCTGCTCCGCGTCGTACAAGGCGAGGCGGTGGTCGAGCACTCGGGGCCTTGCTTACCCCAGTAGCCGGTCCAGTCGCCGCCGGCGGCGCCGTAGCTGTCGAGGCTGGAGAAGACGTCGAACGTGTAGGTAGCGGTCATGAGGATTCAGACTGGAGACCACGGCGAAACTCATCGCCGTTGGACGCCTGGAGCCGGGCCGCAAGCGTCGCGATGGGTGACCCGACAGCCAACCTGGTGGCTGAGATCGATGACGAGCACGGCGCCGTCGAGGGTGACGCGAGCGCGGACCGCAAAGTCGACGGCGGGTTCCATTTCCTGACAGGACCCGCCCGCCGTGGCGCCGATCCTGGAGTCGTTCGGGGCGAGAGCGCGGCCGCGCGCTCAGTCGCCCGGGTGCCAGCCGAAGTAGCGCACGCCGCGTGAGCAGTTGCCGCCGGTGCGGAAGTTGCTGCCAGAGCTGCAATCCCAGCCCTGCGGCCCGCGCTTCGTGCGGTGCAGGCGCTTGATCCAGCGCCGCGAGTTGGCGCACTTCACGCGGTTGCGGTACATCACGTAGGTGCGGCCGCCGTAGCTCACGCTCTGGCAGCGCGCGGACGTCGCGCTCGCGTCGGCGTCGGGCCGCGCGGCGGTCGCGCCGCTCGGCAGGGCAAGCGCCGCGCAGGCCAGCGCAGCGAGGGTCAGGCGTCGGGTCATGGCACGCGGATCCTACGCCGCGGCGGGGACCTTGCGGCGGCGGCGCGCCTTCGGTGGCGTCGGCTCCACCAATCCGCGCAGGAACTCGCCGGTGTGCGAGTCCTCGACCGCCGCGACCTCCTCGGGGGTGCCGGTCGCCATCAGGTAGCCGCCCTCGTCGCCGCCCTCCGGGCCCATGTCGATCAGGCGGTCGGCGACCTTGATCACGTCGAGGTTGTGCTCGATGACGACGACCGTGTTGCCGGCGTCGACCAGCCGCTGGAGCACCTCCAGCAACCGCTGGATGTCGGCGAAGTGCAGGCCGGTCGTCGGCTCGTCGAGGATGTACAGCGTGCGCCCGGTCGCGACCTTCGACGAGCTCGGCGGCGAGCTTGACGCGCTGCGCCTCGCCGCCCGACAGCGTCGTCGCCGGCTGGCCGAGCCGCATGTAGTCGAGCCCGACGTCGTGCAGCGTCTGCAGCCGCCGGCGGATCTTCGGGATGTGCTCGAAGAACGCCAGCGCCTCCTCGATCGGCATCTCCAGCACGTCGGCGATCGTCTTGCCCTTGAAGCGGATGTCGAGCGTCTCGCGGTTGTAGCGCTTGCCGTGGCACTGCTCGCACGGGACGTACACGTCCGGCAGGAAGTGCATCTCGATCTTGATCTGCCCGTCGCCGCGGCAGACCTCGCAGCGCCCGCCCTTGACGTTGAACGAGAAGCGGCCCGGCTTGTAGCCGCGCGCCCGCGCCTCCTGCGTCTTGGAGAACAGGTCGCGGATCTGGTCGAACAGCCCGATGTACGTGGCCGGGTTCGACCGCGGCGTGCGGCCGATCGGCGACTGGTCGACGCTGATGACTCTTGTCGAGGTGCTCGAGCCCGCGGATCCGCTTGTGCGCGCCGGGGCGCATGCGGGCGCGGTGCAGCTTGTTCGAGACCGCCTTGTAGAGCATGTCGTTGACCAGCGTGGACTTGCCCGAGCCGGAGACGCCGGTGACGGCCGTGAACACGCCGAGCGGCAGCTTCACGTCGACCGACTTGAGGTTGTGCTGCGTCGCGCCCTGGATCTCGAGGTAACCGGACGGCTTGCGGCGCTTCGCCGGCACCTCGATGCTGCGCGTGCCCGACAGGAACTGGCCGGTCAGCGACTCCGGCACCCGCATGACGTCCTCGGCCGTGCCCTCGGCGACCACGTAGCCGCCGTGCTCGCCGGCGCCCGGGCCCATGTCGACCACGTGGTCGGCCGCGCGCATCGTGCCCTCGTCGTGCTCGACCACGAGCACGGTGTTGCCGAGGTCGCGCAGGCGCTTGAGCGTCGCGATCAGCCGCTCGTTGTCGCGCTGGTGCAGGCCGATCGACGGCTCGTCGAGGATGTACAGCACGCCGACCAGCGACGAGCCGATCTGCGTCGCCAGCCGGATCCGCTGCGCCTCGCCGCCCGACAGCGTCGCCGACGCGCGCTCCATCGACAGGTAGCCGACGCCGACGTTGTCCAGGAACGCCAGCCGCTCGAGGATCTCGCGCAGGATCAGCTTGGCGATCGCGCGGTCCTGGTCGGACAGCGCCAGCGCCTGCAGCCACTCGAGCGCACGCCGCGCGCTCATCGCGGTGTACTCGTGGATCGGGATCCCGCCCACCTTCACCGCGCGCGACTCCGGCCGCAGCCGCGCGCCCTTGCACTCCGGGCACGGCCGCACCGACATGTACTCCTCGATCTTCTCGCGCGACCAGTCCGAGTCCGTCTCGCGATAGCGCCGCTCGAGGTTCGGGATGATCCCCTCGAAGGTCGTCATGTACGACCGCTTGCGGCCCATCCGGTTGCGGTAGGAGACGTACAGCTTGTCGCCGTTCGTGCCGTACAGGAACAGGTTCTGCTGGTCCTCGCTCAGCTCTTCCCACGGCGCGTCGACGTCGACCTCGTAGCGCTCGGCGATCGCCTGCGTCATCTGCTCGTAGTAGCTGGTCGCGCCGCTCGCCCACGGCAGGATCGCGCCCTCGTTGAGCGACAGCGACGGGTCCGGCACCACCAGGTCGGGGTCGATCTCCATCTGCGAGCCCAGCCCGGTGCAGCGCGGGCAGGCGCCGTGCGGTGAGTTGAACGAGAACGACCGCGGCTCGAGCTCGGGCATCGAGATGCCGCAGTGCAGGCAGGCGAAACGCTCCGAATACGTCGTGACCGTGACCATCGCGTCGTCGCGCGGGACGCTCTCGATCTCCACCATGCCGTCGGCCAGCGCGACCGCGGTCTCGACCGAGTCCGCCAGCCGCTTGCGCAGGTCGCGGCGCATCACCAGCCGGTCGACCACCACCGAGATGTCGTGCTTGTACTTCTTGTCGAGCACGATCTCGTCCTCGAGCAGGCGGAGCTCACCGTCGACCTTCACGCGCGTGAAGCCCTCGCTGCGCAGCTCGGCCAGCTGCCGGCCGTACTCGCCCTTGCGCCCGCGGACGATCGGCGCCATCACCATGAACCGGTCGCCGTCCTCCAGCGCCATGATCTGGTCGATGATCTGCTCGGCCGACTGTGCGGCGATCGGCCGGCCGCAGTTGAAGCAGTGCGGCTTGCCGATCCGCGCCCACAGCAGGCGCAGGTAGTCGTAGATCTCGGTCACCGTCCCGACCGTCGACCGCGGGTTGCGCGACGTCGTCTTCTGGTCGATCGAGATCGCCGGCGACAGGCCCTCGATCGAATCGACGTCCGGCTTGTCCATCTGGCCGAGGAACTGCCTCGCGTACGCCGACAGCGACTCGACGTAGCGGCGCTGACCCTCTGCGTAGATCGTGTCGAACGCCAACGACGACTTGCCCGAACCCGACAATCCCGTGATCACCACGAGCGAGTCGCGCGGGAGGACGACCGTGACGTCCTTCAGGTTGTGCTCGCGCGCACCGGAGACGACGAGAGAATCGGAACGGGACATAAGACCGCACGGATTCTAGGCGGTGCGACGGCGGGAAAAACGAACACCTGTTCGCTCGATGACCGGCTTGTGCCAGTTTGCGGGAGGATCGGCTAGCGAGCGGCGACGAGCACGCCGGAGTCGGCGAGCTTTGCGCGCAGATAACGCAGGAACGGCTCGACTCGCAGCTCGTCGCCGGTGATCCGGCGCAGCAACTCGCGCGGCGGGAACTTGCGGCCGTGCGAGTGCACGTTCGCGCGCAGCCACTCGCGCAGCGGAGCGAAGTCGCCCTGCTCGATCAGCCCGTCGATGTCGGCGATGTCGTCCTGGAGGCGCTCCCACAGCTGGGCTGCCATCAGGTTGCCGATCGAGTAGGTCGGGAAGTAGCCGATCATCCCGGCGCTCCAGTGCACGTCCTGCAGGACGCCGTCGGCCGGCCCCGGCACCGTGACGCCGAGCAGCCGCTCCATCCCCTCGTCCCACGCCGCCGGCAGGTCGTCGACCTCGAGCGAGCCCTCGATCAGCGCCAGCTCGAGCTCGAACCGCAGCACGATGTGCAGGTTGTAGGTCGTCTCGTCGGCCTCGACGCGGATCAGCGACGGCTGCACCGTGTTGACGGCGTGGTACAGCCCGGCCCCGTCGAGCCCTTCGAGCGCGCCCGGCAGCGACGCCTGCAGACGCGGCAGCAGCCACGCGCAGAACGGCCGCGAGCGGCCGATGACGTTCTCCCACGTGCGGCTCTGGGACTCGTGCACGCCGAGTGACACCGGATCGTCGAGCGTGGTGCGGGCCAGCCGCGGGTCGACGCCCGCCTCGTACAGCCCGTGCCCGTACTCGTGCAGCGCCGAGTACAGCGCGACGGCGAGGTCGCTCTCGTCGTACTTGGTGGTGAGGCGCACGTCGCGCAGCGAGATGCCGGAGGCGAACGGATGCATCGCCGGGTCCAGCCGCATCGCATCCGGGTCGTAGCCGACGGCCTCGAGCATGTCGAGCACGGCGATCCGCTGCGCCTCGGCCGGGAAGGTGCCGTGGAATGCGCCGTTGTTGCGCGGCTGCTCGGGGTCGCCCGCCGCGGCCACCAGCGGCACCAGCGCGTCGCGCAGCTCGGCGAGCAGCGGGCGCAGCTCGGCGGTCGTCAGCCCCGGCTCGAAGTCGTCGAGCAGCACGTCGTAGGGATGCCCGTGGCCGGCGAAGCACTCGACGTAGCGATGTCGCAGCTCGACGTTGCGGGCGAGCGCGTCGCGGAAGTGGGAGAAGTCGTTGGCGGCGCGCGCCTTCAGCCACGCCTGCTGGCCGAGCGCCCTGGCGCGGGACATCTCGGCGGCCAGGTCGGCCGGGACGCGGACCGCCTTCTCGTAGTCCCGGCGTGCCCACCAGATCAGCCGCACGTCGTCGGAGTCGGGATCCTCGTCCGCCGCCCAGAGCTCGAGCGCGTCGAGCTGCGTGCCGAGCGTCGGATCGGTCTCGCGCGCGTGGATCACGCGTACGAGCGTGGCGCCGTGCTCGGCCCGCGCCTCGGCGCCGGCGGGCGGCATCATCGTCTGCTGGTCCCAGAACAGCAGGCCGCCGATCGCATGCAGGTCGCTCAGCTCCGCCATCCGCACGCGCAGCGCGGCGAGCTGTGCCGGCGCCGCGCTCACTGGTCTGCCCGCGCGTACACGTCGTCGAGCAGCGCGTCCTGGTCGGCGAGCGAGAAGTGCTCGGCGAGGTAGCGCGCCGTCTCCTCGCGCGGCGTCCCGCTCAAGGCCATGTTGAGCGCGATCAGCCGCGCCCCCGCCTCGTCGCCGTCCTGCGACGGCGGCGGTTCGGCGACGGGCTCAGCCGCAGGCGGCTCCTCGGCAGGCGGCTCCTCGGCAGGCGGCTCCTCGGCCGCGCCCACGTCGCCGACCTGTTCGTGCAGCCGCGCGAGCCCTTCGGTGAGCCGCTCGCCGCTGACGCGGAGCGCTTCGAGCAGCGAGCCGAGCTCGCGCTCGAGCTCGTCGAGCCGGCCGAGCATCCCGCCTGCGGCCTGCTCCACGCGCGCGACATGCTCGCCCGCCTCGCGGCCGGCGTCGGCGCGCAGGTCGGCGGCGCCGGCCTCGGCCGCCTCGAGGATCAGGCGGACCTGCTCGGACGTGCCGGCCGACAGCGGCGACGCCGCCGCGGACGCGGCCGGACGGGCCTTCAGCCCGTCGAGCTCGTCGGCCACGCGGCGCAGGTGCGCGTCGACGGCGCCCTGGTCATAGCCACGGCGGCCGACCGGGAAGTCACGGCGCTCGATCTCGTCTCGATCCACGCGGTGAGCATAGTCACGCGATCGCGCCAATTCGCCGCTACGGCGCGCTCATTCGGAGCCGGGGAGCCGCGGCGAGCCGTCGCGCCCGCGCACGATCAGCCCGTCGTGCTCGAGCGCGGCCAGGACGCGCTCGCGCCGCACGTGCTCGATCTGTGGCGGCGGCTCGCCCGCCAGCAGCGCCGCGACGATCCGGCCGCGCGCCCAGCGGTCGGTGTCCTCGAAGCGGGCGGCGCCGCGGCGGCGTGGCGCCGGCCCGGGCGGACCACCCGCTGCCTGGGCGGCGCAGCCGGCGCGGACCGGGCACGCCGGGCAGAGCGGCGCGCGCGGGCGGCAGACGGTGGCGCCGAGCTCCATCATCGCCTGGTTGAAGGCCGCGGCCCGCCCGGCGGGGATCAGCGCGCGCCCGCGGTCGGCGAGCGCGGCGGGCCCGCGCGCGGTGCCGTCGAAGCGCTCGAGCACGCGCCGGACGTTGGTGTCGACCGCGGGAAGCTGCGCGTCCCAGGCGAACGACGCGACCGCGGCGGCCGTGTACGGCCCGACGCCGGGCAGATCGGTCAGGTCGTCCGGCCAGCCGCGCTCGGCCACCACGCGCGCGGCGTTCTGGAGCGACAGCGCCCGGCGGTTGTAGCCGAGCCCGCTCCAGGCGCCGAGCACCTCGCGCGGCGCCGCGGCGGCGAGCGTCGCCGGGTCGGGGAAGCGCGCGAGGAACGCCTCGTAGTACGGCACCACACGCGCCGCCTGGGTCTGCTGGAGCATCACCTCGCTGACGAGCAGCGCGTACGGGTCGCGGGTGGACCGCCACGGCAGCGGGCGCTTGACGCGTTCGTACCAGCCGAGCAGCGCCGACGTATCGAACGCCACTAGAACGTCCAGCGCGTCGGACTCGTCGAGAACTCGCGCTCGACGAGCCCGAATGCCGACTGCGGCCGCACGCGGACGATCGGGTTCTCCGCCGTGTCGGGCGGCGGGCCGGGGTACTTGGCGCCGTACGCCTCCAGCAGCGGCGCGAGCTCGTCCGGGTCGGTGACGAACTCGGCGCTGCCGTGGACGATCACCGGGTCCTCGCCGTCGGTGTGGACCGAGCAACGCGGGTCCTCGCGCAGGTTGCGTGCCTTGCGCGACCGGCCGCCGGTGCTGAACCACACGCAGCGGTCGAGCCACACGCCCCACACCGGCATCACGTGCGGCGCGCCGGACGGCGAGACGGTCACGACCCAGTAGCGCAGCGCCTCGGACAGTCGCTGCTCGGCCCACGAGAAGGGCAGCAGCCCCTTGTCCGAGCCGGACACGCCGTAGCCCGGCATGTGGGGGCGAGCGGCCGTGGGATCCATTCCGGAGCGGATCATGACGATGCCCACAGGTGGATGACGGCGTGCGCGCGGAACGGCCGCCACGCGTCCGAGGCCTGCGGGCCGGCGCCGAGCCGCGCGAGCGCGTGGCGGACGCCGAGGTCGGTCGGCAGCCACGCGTCGGGGTCGCCGAGCGCGCGCATCGCGACGTACTCAGCGGTCCACGGCCCGATGCCCGGCAGCTCGAGCAGCCGTCGCCGCGCCTCGGCGGCGTCGTCGCCGGGCGCGAGCCGCAGATCGCCGGCGGCGAGCGCGGCGGCCAGGGCGGCCAGCGCAACCCGGCGCGAACGCGGCATCCCCATCGCGCCGGCCGCCTCCACGACCGCCTCGGGCCGCGGCCAGATGTGGGTGAGCGCCCCGTCGGGCTCGGGCAGCGGATCGCCGGCCGCCGCCACGAGCCGGCCCGCGAGCGTGCGCGCCGCGGCGAGTGACACCTGCTGGCCGAGCACCGCCCGGATCGCCAGCTCGCCGCCGTCGACCGTCCCCGGCACCCGCAGGCCCGGCCGGCTGGCCACCAGGGGGCCGAGCACCGGATCGCCGCGCAGGCGCGCGTCAGCGGCCGCGGCCCGCTCGGCCGACCCGGCGAGGCGCCGCGCCGCCGCGTCCGTGCCGCCCAGCTCGATCACGCGGTGCCCCTCGGCGAGCCGCACCGTCCGCCGGTACGACGCCGGTCCGGCCTCCTCGATCCCGGGCACCGCGCGGGCAGCCAGGAACGTGCGCGTGTGTTCGAGCATCACGTCCACAACGTGCGACGCCCGTCTCCCGTGAGCGTGGAGGGAAATCCACGCCCAAGCAGGCGCCCGGCGGGCTTACGATTCGGGCAGATCAGCGGGGGTGCGTGCCGTGTGAGCATGCCCGTCAGCCGGTTTCAGCCGGCACACGGCTCACTGGGGGCCGGTCCGCCGGCCGGCCCCCGCGGCCGTGCCAGGACGCTAGGCAGCGGCCGCCTCGTCGAGTTCGTGTCGCAGGTCGCGGATCTCGTCGCGCAGCTTCGCCGCGTACTCGAACCGCAGCTCCTCGGCGGCCGCGAACATCTCCTCCTCGAGCTCGACGATCGTCGTCTCGATCTCCGCCGGCTCCATGTCGACGCGCTTCTCGCGCCGGCGCCGGCGTGACTTGGGGACCTTGCTGTCCCCCATCAGGAACTCGCTGATGTCGGAGATGCCCTTGACGATCGTCTCCGCGGTGATGCCGTTGTCGAGGTTGTACTGGACCTGGATCGCGCGCCGGCGGTCGGTCTCGTCGATCGCCTTGCGCATCGCCTCGGTCTGCTTGTCGGCGTACATCAGGACCTTGCCCTCGATGTTCCGGGCCGCCCGTCCGATCGTCTGGATCAGCGAGGTCTCCCCGCGCAGGAAGCCCTCCTTGTCGGCATCGAGGATCGCCACCAGCGACACCTCGGGAAGGTCGAGCCCCTCGCGCAGCAGGTTCACGCCGACCAGCACGTCGTACTCGCCGAGGCGCAGCTCGCGGATGATGTGGATCCGCTCCAGCGTGTCGATCTCCGAGTGCAGGTAGCGCACCTTGAAGCCCATCTCGAGCAGGTAGTCCGTCAGGTCCTCGCTCATCTTCTTGGTGAGCGTGGTGACGAGCGTGCGCTCGTTGCGCTCCGTCCGCTCGCGGATCTCGCGCATCAGGTCGTCGATCTGGTTGCGCGTCTCGCGCACCTCGACCTCGGGGTCGACGATGCCGGTCGGGCGGACGATCTGCTCGACGATGGTCGCCGAGTGGGCGCGCTCGTACGGGCCGGGGGTGGCGGACACGAACACGAGCTGCGGGCTGATCGTGAGGAACTCGTCGAACGTCTGCGGGCGATTGTCGAGCGCGCTCGGCAGCCGGAACCCGTAGTCGACGAGCGTCGTCTTGCGCGAGCGGTCGCCCTCGTGCATCGCGCCGATCTGCGGCACCGTCTGGTGCGACTCGTCGATGAAGCAGACGAAGTCGTGCGGGAAGTAGTCGATCAGGCAGTACGGCCGCGCGCCCGGCTCACGGCCGTCGAGGATCCGCGAGTAGTTCTCGATCCCCGAGCAGAAGCCGACCTCGCGCAGCATCTCCATGTCGTACTGCGTGCGCTGGCGCAGCCGGTGCGACTCGAGCAGCTTGCCCTCCGCCTCGAGCTCCGCGGTGCGGTGGTTGAGCTCGCGGCCGATCTCCTCGACCGCGCGCTCCATCGTGCCTTCCTTGACGTTGTAGTGCGTCGCCGGCCAGATCGCGACGTGCTCGAGGTCGTCGACGATCAGCTCGCCGGTCAGCGGGTCGAAGTGCTGCAGGCGCTCGACCTCGTCGCCGAACAGCAGCGCCCGGAACGCGGTCTCGGCGTAGGCGGGGAACACCTCCAGCGTGTCGCCGCGGACCCGGAACGTGCCGCGACCGAGCGCCGTGTCGTTCCGGTTGTACTGGAGGTAGACGAGCTTGCGCAGCAGCTCGTCGCGGTTGACCTCGCCGCCCTTGAGCAGGATCTGGCAGTTGTCGTTGTACGTCTCCGGCGAGCCGAGGCCGAAGATCGCCGACACCGACGCGACGATCACCACGTCGCGGCGGGCGAACAGCGCCGCCGTGGCGGCGTGGCGCAGCCGGTCGATCTCCTGGTTGATCGCCGAGTCCTTCTCGATGTAGAGGTCCTTGCTCGGGACGTAGGCCTCTGGCTGGTAGTAGTCGTAATACGAGACGAAGTACTCGACCGCGTTCGCCGGGAAGTACGTGCGGAACTCGTTGCAGAGCTGCGCCGCCAGCGTCTTGTTGTGGGCGAGCACGAGCGCCGGCCGCTGGAGGCGCTCGATCGTCGCCGCCATCGTCATCGTCTTGCCGGTGCCGGTGGCACCCAGCAGCGTCACCCCGCGTGCGCCCGATTCGATGCCCTCGACGAGGCCGTCGATGGCCTGCGGCTGGTCGGCGGTCGGCGAGTAGACGGCGTCGAGCTTGAACGGCGGCATGGCCGATCAACGATAGAGACCGACCCGGATCGCGATCGGGCGGCTAACCCCCCAGCGCACCCGTGATCTCGGCGACGGTGGCCGTGCGCCCGACGTTGGTCAGCGCGTAGTTCAGCCCCGCGTCGTGCCACTCGTCGCTGATCGTCGACGTGCCGTCGCTGACCACCACGACCTCGAAGCCGGCGTCGGCGCCGTGACGGGCGGTGTGCTCGATCGACATGTTCGTCCACGCCCCGCTGATCACGATCGTGTCGGCCCCGAGGCCGCGCAGGAGCGTCTCGAGCGTGGTGGCGTAGAAGCCGTTCATGCGCATCTTCTCGACGACGAAGTCGCCCTCCTGCGGCTCGAGCCCGTCGACCGGGGCGGCGCCCCAGCTCCCGCGCACGAGCGCGTCCGCGTCCTTGACGCCCTGGAAGAGCGGGGCGTTGAGCTTCAGGCCGGGCGCGCCGGCCTCGACGATGTAGTGGATGTGCACGACCGGCATCGCGGCGCGGCGGGCGGCCGCGGCGAGCGTCTTCACGTTCTCGACGACGTTCTGGCTGGCCGCGTGCGCGGGCGCGCCGGAGTCGGCGAACGCGCCGCCCTCGATGATGATGTCGTTCTGCAGGTCCTGGATGATCAGCGCGGCGCGCCGCGGGTCGATGCGGAGTGGCTCGGCCTCGGCCATTCGTGACTCCTCAGTGGTAGGGAAGGCGGGCGGAGGCCACCTTCGTCTGGACGCGGTACACGGACGTCGAGCTCGGGATGAACAGCGTGCGCCAGCCTGAGCCGCCCCAGGCGAGGTTGCCGATGTTCTCGGGCACCTCGACCATGCCCAGCTGCTCGCCACGCGCGCTGATGATCCAGACGCCGCCGGGGCCGGTGACCCAGATGTTGCCCCGCTCGTCGCACTTCATCCCGTCCGGGATGCCCTCCGCGACGATCGCCGTTGCCGATGCCGTCGAAGAACAGGCGCGGATTGGCGATCGTGCCGTCGGCGGCGACGTCGTAGACCTTGATGAGCGCGCGCGGCGTGTCGTTGATGTAGAGCAGCGACTCGTCGGGCGAGAAGCACAGCCCGTTCGGCATCTCGAACTCGTCCTCGGCCACCGCGAGCTCGAGCTCGCCGCCGCCGGGCGCGATCCGGTAGACGCCCTGGAAGCCGAGCTCGCGCTCGCGCTCGACGCCGAACACCGGCATCCGGCCGTACCACGGATCGCTGAAGTAGATCGTCCCGTCCGAGCGCGTGACGACGTCGTTCGGGCTGTTCAGCTCCTTGCCGCGGAAGTGCGACGCCAGCGTCTCGCGCGTCCCGTCGGGGCGCTCGCGCACGAGCGAGGAGGTGACGTGCTCGCAGACGAGCAGGTTGCCGTCGGCGTCGTAGACCATCCCGTTGCACTTGTTGGCCGGGCGCATGACCTCGTGGACGCCGTCGGCCTCGCTCCAGCGCCGGCGGACGTCTCCCGGCATGTCGCTGAACAGGAGGAACTCGCCGCCGGCGTTCCAGATCGGCCCCTCGGTGAAGGTGAACCCGGTCGCCAACCGCTCCACCTCGCTGTCGGGATCGATCAGCTGCTCGAGCTCGTCGGCCTTCACGACCACCGTCATGCGTTCTCCTCTCCCCTGTCGACGCAGCCGCGCGATCCTAACGGCAAGCGCTTGCGCATCTCTCGACGGTGATCGATGATGTCTGGCGGGAGTGGCGGTAGGGATCGTTCTGGCGGAGTCCGTCCTGCGGGGGGTGGCGAGATGGTGTCCAAGTTCGCGAAGGTTCTGATCGCGACGGTCGCGCTGTTTGCGGCGTGCGTCGCCACGGCTGCGTCAGCTGCGCCACCGGACCCCGAGCACCCGTGGCGGTACGACCACTGGCCGCAGCAGCAACCGTGGCAGCAGGACCGGCCACTGTCGGCGCTCGAGCTCAGGCGAGAGGCGCCGCCGGCGATCGACCCGCAGAGCTGGACGAACCCGGACAACATGACGTGGGCCGACTACGCCAGGCCGCCGGGGACGAACTGGGCCGATCCCGCCCGCACGGGATCCAAGCGCACCTTCAACGGCGCGCTGGTGCTGCTCGACTATCCCAACCAGCCGTTCGTGGTGACCCAGCCGAAGGGCTCGACCGTGTTCGCGAACCCGAGCGCCGAGGCCAGCGGCGTGCCGCGCGCCCAGGTCGCGCAGTTCTACGAGGACTTCCTGAACACGCCCAACGCGCTCAACCGTGGTCACACGCTGCACGAGTACTGGATGGAGGACTCCGGCGGCCGCTACGGGGTCGAGTTGACCTCGTTCGGCCCGTACACGATGCCGGGCAAGGACCACGAGTACGGCATGGAGTTTCAGGGCGGCACCGCATGCCCGGCCGGCGACACCTGCAATCGGAACATCCGGACCGACGGCCGTGCCGCGTGGGTGGGAGACGTCGGCAGCGAGGTCCCGAGCGGCTTCGACTTCGTCTTCTACCTCAGTGCCGGGCAGGACGAGTCGTCGACGTGGCAGGAGTTCGGCCCGATCAAGTTCCCCACCAAGGAAGACGTGACCGACGACTTCGGGCCTCCGGACGAGGCCCTGCCCAACTGGGCCGACACCCGGTACGTCGACTGGACCTCCTGGGCGTCGGGCTCGAGCATCTGGCCCAACGCGGGCGGCGGGTCGTCGACCCAGGCGGAGAGCTCCGGACAGGGGACGTACGCCCATGAGCTCAGCCACATCCTCGGCATCGGCGACAACTACAACAACCCGTTCGGAGTGCCGCCGCGGCGTGCGTACACCGGGATCTGGGAGATGCTCAGCCGAGGCAGCTTCAACGGGCCGGGCGGTCCGCACAGCCGTTGGATGATCCCGCCGACCGGCGGCGGTTCGATGGGCGCGCAGCACATGCTGCGCAACAAGATCAAGCTGGAGATGGTCGACGAGGCCAACGTGCTGCGCCTCTCGCGCGAGGCGCTCGACGAGTCCGGCCTGGTGGTCGCGAGCGTCACCGCCCGCGAGATCCTGCCGGGCAAGACGGCGCTGTCCGGCATCAACGTCGCGTTCGACACCGGCGACAAGAGCCCGGCGTGCGACGTCACCAGCGATCCGATGTGCGACGGCGGCGGCTATCAGAACTACACCGTCGAGGTCGTCGACCGGATCGGCGCGGACTCGTTCACGCCCGACTCGGGCGTGCTCCTCGCCAAGACCAAGAACGAGGACCGAGCGCCGTTCGAGTGGGTGATCGACGCCAACCCGCAGGACATCGGGATGACCGACTACGTACTGCCCGACGGCACGGAGGTGCCGATCACGATCGGCGACTACCGGCAGCTCTCGGACGCCCTGTTCCACGCGGGCGCCGACTCCGGCAGCGAGTTCGAGTACGTCGACGAGCCGAACCGGCTGCACTTCTACGTCCTCGACCTGCACCGCGACCGCGCGGGCGTCCTGTCCTACACCGTCGCCGTTCGCTCCCTCGACGGCTCAGGACCGCAGCGGCGCGGCGTCAAGCTGCTGCCGACGGCGGGCCTGCCGACCGGCGACGGCTGGGCGAGATGCAGGTTCCCGCTCCGCAACACCGGCAAGGCGTCGGTGC
Organism: uncultured Solirubrobacteraceae bacterium; assembly: GCA_963806395.1. Lineage (GTDB taxonomy): Bacteria > Actinomycetota > Thermoleophilia > Solirubrobacterales > Solirubrobacteraceae > DASSUW01. The sequence continues at coordinate 588,089 of CAWDYI010000009.1, forward strand.
CGGGCGGCCAGCACCCCGAGGATGTCAGCGGCCAGCTCCGCTCGGACGTGTATCGCCTATCCGCCAAGACCGAGAGCCGCGGCTGGTCGGTGTGGCTGCCGAACCAGCTCGCGACCGCGGCGTTCGGCAAGACCGCCTACGTCACCGTGTACGCGAAGCGGGAGTCCGGCCACCGCCTCGCAGCCGTAAGGCTGACCGCAAGATCGGAGAGCGAGCCCGCGAAGACCGACGCGGCCACCTGCGTGGCGGTCGCCCGCTGAGAGCTACAGGTCGTACGGATACGAGGTCAGCGTCTCGCAGCCGTCTTCCGTGATCAGGAGGAGGTCTTCGAAGCGCACGCCGCCGATGCCGTCGAGGCCCTCGATCCCGGGCTCGATCGCGATCACGTCGCCGGCGACGAGTGTCTCGCCGCCCGCGAGGCCGAGCCCTGGCGGCTCGTGCACCTCGAGGCCGACGCCGTGCCCGAGGCTGAAGTAGAAGCCGTGGGAGAGGGCCTGCCCGGGCGTTCGCGTCCGCTGGGTGGGATGACCGGCGCGTTCGACGATGTCGGCTGCGACGTCGTAGAGCGCCCGGCCCGTGATCCCGGGCCGCGCGGCGGAGCGTGCCGCCTCGAGCGCCTCGCGGACGACATCGCGCAGCTCCGCGACCGCCTCCGTGAGCTCGCCTGCGACGAACGTGCGCGTCATGTCCGCCCAGCAGCCGCTGGCCTCGTCGCGCGGCCAGAGATCGATCGTGATCGGCAGGTCGGAGGGCAGCGGCCCGTAGCCGGGGTCATGCCCACCTTCGGACAGCAGCGAGACGACCATGATGTCCGGAGGGGCAGGCGCGCCCGCCGCAGCGCACGCCTCGCGGATCGCCGCACGCACCTTCTCGGCCGTCAGCGGCTCCCCGTCCCGGTGCAGGCGACCCCCGTCGCGATCGGCGCCGTGGATGAGCTCATCGGCGACTGCCATGCCGGCCTCGGCGGCGCGCTGGGCGCGCCGGATGCCGGCCAGCTCCGCCGGCGTCTTGACGCGGCGACGGCCCTCGACCGTGCGGGCGTCGACCTCGACGGCGATGCCGGCGCCGCGCAGCCGGTCGGCGACCGCCACCGGCAGGTCGGCCGGAACGACGGCGTCCTCGATCCCCCACGCCTTCACCGCGCGGAGCAGCATCTCGAGCTCCGCCTCGTCGCGCGGAATGCCCTGCTCGAGCAGCTCGAAGAAGCCGAGCTCGTCGATCGTGAGCAAGTCCGCGTCCGGCAGCGCCTCCGCGATACGTGCAATCTCGAGCGTGCTGGTGAGCACGGAGGCGTGGTCGTCACGGGCCACGAACAGCAGCGGATCGACGATCGCGATCGGGATCTCGTGCCGCACCGACGGGTACCGGATCGTGTCGCCGTACAGGAGGATGGTCGCCACGGCGGCACAGGGTAACCGGCTACAACATCGAGGATGGACATCGCTGGTCGGGTCGCGGTGGTAACCGGGGCGGGGATCGGGACAGGCCGCGCGATCGCGCTGGCGCTCGCCGCGGCCGGCGCCGACGTGGTGGCGTCCGACGTCGACGAGGTCGGCGGCATCCAGACGGCGGCCGCGTGTGGCGGACGCGCGCGGTTCGTGCAGGCCGACCTCACGGTCGCGGACGACGTCCGCCGTCTGATCGACTCGGCCGAGCCGACGATCCTCGTCAACAACGCGGGTGGCGGCGGTCACATCCCGCCGCACTTCCCCGACGCCTCGCCCGACCAGTGGGGGGCGACGCTCGATCTCAATCTGCGCGCCCCGATGCTCGCGACGCAACTGGCGCTGGCGCCGATGCGGCGGGCCGGCGGCGGCGCGATCGTGAACGTCGCCTCGACGGCGGGCTTGGGCACGGAGCCGTATCAATCGCCCGAGTACGGCGCCGCGAAGGCAGGGCTCATCCGCTTCACCTCGGCGCTCGGGGCGATCGACGGCGTCCGCGTGAACTGCGTCGTGCCGGACTGGGTCGCGACCGAGCGGGTCTCGGCGGACGAGCTCGCGTCCACGCCTCCGCCGATTCCGCTCGCGACGGTGGCCGCTGCGGCGATCCGGTTGATCCGCGATGACACGCTCGCCGGGCACGCGCTCGAGCTCTGGCGCGGCGACAACTAGGCTCCGCGCGTGGACCGTCGCCGGCGGATCTCGACCTTCCTCAGCACACGGCTGTTCAACCCGCTCGTCAAGGCGGCCACGAACGCAGGGCTGGCGCTGCCCGGGATCGTGATCCTCGAGACGACGGGCCGCAAGACCGGGCAGCCGCGGCGCACGCCCGTCGGGCGTTTCGTCGATGGCGACACCTGCTGGATCGTCGCCGAGCACGGCCGCAAGGCCGCCTACGTGCGCAACATCGAGGCCCACCCGAGCGTGCGGGTGAAGATCGGCCGCCGGTGGCGCACCGGCACCGCCCACGTCCTGCCGAACGACGACCCGCGAGCACGCCAGCGCGCGATGCCGGCGGTGAACGCGGCCGTGGTCCGGCTCATGGGCACCGATCTGCTCACGGTGCGGATCGACCTCGACCCCGCGTGACCCGGGGTCAGGCGGGGCCCGTCGACGCGCGCACGACCAGCTCCGGCGCTGGTGCCTCGTACGGCGGATGCGCGTCGCCGGCGATCGCGGCGAGCAGTGCCGCCGCCGCGGCCTCGCCGAACTGCGCGTAGTCGATCCGGACGCTCGTGAGCGACGGCGACGCGAGCGCGGCGAGCGGCGAGTCGTCGAACCCGGTGATCGAGAGCTCGCCGGGCACGGCGATCCCCTGGTCGCGCGCCGCCGCGAGCCCGGCGGCGGCGAGCAGGTCGCTGCTGTAGACGATCGCCGTCGGCCGGCGCCCGGCCGCCAGCAGCGCCACGGTGGGGGCCGCACCGGCCTCCGCGTGCGCGACCGGCCCCGGCTCGACGCCGGCGGCGGCGAGCGCCGCCCGCCAGACCGCGAGCCGCGCCTGCACGTGCTCGAAGTTCGCCGGCCCGCCGACGAACGCCACGTCGCGGTGCCCGAGCGCGAGCAGGTGCTCGACGACGCTCTCGATCCCGCGGGCGTGCTCGGTCTCGACGGACGGGAACGGGCACGGCGACACCGGATGGCCGGCGACGACGACCGGCAGCCCGGCCTCGGCCAGCCGGTCGAACCGGGGATCGTCGAGCTCGACGTCGCAGAGCAGGAAGCCGTCGACCCGCCCGGCGGCGGCCAGCCGCTCGTAGGCGCCGAGATCGACCTGCTCGGCGACGCGCAGCACGAGGTCGTGATCGCTGCGCGCGAGCGTGCGCTCGATGCCGGCCAGGAAGCGGACGAAGAACGGGTCGACCTCGAGCTGGTCGACCGACCGCGTGAGCAGCAGGCCGATCGCGCGCGCCCGCGCCTCGGTCAGCGCCCGCGCCGAGGCGCTCGGCCGCCAGCCCAGCTCGTCCGCCGCGTCGAGGATCCGCCGGCGCGTCGACTCGGCCACGCCCGGCCGGTCGTTGACGGCGAACGACACCGCCGCAGACGAAACGCCGGCGCGCGCCGCGACGTCGTCGATCGTCGGCCGCCGCCCGCGCTCGAAGCGTGAATCGGATCGTTTCTCCGAGGGCATGAACGGGGTATCGTTCCACACGGGACTTAAGCGCTAAGCGAACTTGGGAGGAGATCGCGGTGCGGATCAAGCGAGCGGTCGCCGCCGGGCTAGTCCTGGCGGCCACGATGGGGACGGGCGTGGCCATGGCCGCGTCACCTGAGCTTTCGACCACCGATCAGCTCAAAGCGAGGCGCTACGTCACCGCGGGCGACCGCGCGTACGTCATGGGCTTCCAGGACGGCAAGTTCCACGCGCAGGGCTGGCACGTCACCGGCGAGATGGGCGGCGTGTGGACGGAGCCGCTGAAGCTCGTCGACGGCGTCTGGTTCGGCATCGACGGCCAGTGGCTCGGCGAGGCGACGAAGTTCACCAGCGGCTGGGGCTACAGCCGGATGGAGTTCCCCCAGGCATCGGGGCTGAGGGTCAGCCGCACGGACTTCGCGCCCGACGGCAGCCGCGCCGCGCTGTTCGGCCTGCGCCTGGAGAACCGCGGCGCCGCCAGGACCGTCGACGTGATGGTCGACGCGCACTCGGAGGTGATGTCGCACTACCCGTGGGCATGGACGACTCCCAACAGCGGCGACTTCAACCTCGCCGACACCGGCGCCTTCAGCGGCAGGTGCGCTCGAGTTCCACGACACCGGCACCCCGCATCCGAACGCCGGCGCGCACGACTGGGTCGCGCTCGTCGGCTCGAAGCCGGCGCCCGCCGGCGGCGAGGTCGGCCCCGGTCACTGGGGCTCACAGGCGCCGCCGATCGACCTGCACGGCCGAGAGCCAGTTCTGGTGTGACGAGGGCCCGTTCGGGAAGGGCACCGGCGGACAGCTCCGCTACCGGCTGAGCGTCCCGAAGCACGGCGCGCGGACCCTGTGGGTCGCAGCGGCCGGATCCGATCAGGGCACGACGGCGGCGCGCAGGGAGCTCAACGCTGCGCTGGCCGACCCGGCGGGCGCGCTCGCCGCGAAGGTGGCGTCGCGTAAGCGCCTGTCGCGCAACACGCAGCTCTCACTGCCGGGCGACCCGCGCCTGGCGAAGGGCATCGAATGGGGCAAGCAGAACATCGCCGACCTCACCCGGCGCGCGGATCGCCTGCGCATCCGCGACGTGGACGAGGGCAGGGCCTACCCGCCGGCGCTCGGCAACGTGGAGCACGCCCGCTGGGTCGGGGCGGGCTTCCCCGACTACCCGTGGGCGTTCGCGACGGACGCCGAGTACACCGCGTTCGCCTCGGTGACCGTCGGCCAGTTCGGCGCCATCAAGGACCACGCACGCATGTTGCGAGACGTGTCGGTGATCCTCAACGGCGACTCGGGCAAGGTCGCCCACGAGATCGTCGCCGACGGCTCGGTGTACTTCGGCAGCCTCAACCACGCCGGCAACACCGACGAGACGGCGAAGTTCCCGAGCCTGGTCGCGCTCCTCTGGCGCTGGACCGGTGACGACGGCTTCCGGGACGATCTCTATCCCTTCGCCGTGCGCAACATGCGCTACATCACCGAGCAGCTCGACGCCGACGATGACGGCTGGCCGGAGGGCCTCGGCAACGTGGAGCGCACCGGCATGGGCGAGGAGAAGCTCGACAACACCGTCGCCACGATCCGCGGCCTGTACGACCTCGCGGACGTGGCGCGCGCCAAGCACGACCGCGCGACGGCGGCATGGGCGCGCAGCCATGCGAGCGACCTGCTGGCACGCTTCGAGGCGGCGTGGTGGCATGCGCCGGCATCGCAGTACGCCGACTCGCTCGACGACCCCGGAGACGTGCAGGTCTTCCAGAAGCACTGGATCGGCGTGACGCCGATGGAGGTCGAGCTCACGCGCGGAGGCCGGGCGTGGCCCGGGATCGCGAGCCAAACGCACGGCGCCGCCGCGCTCGCCGGCCGCGAGGACGCGTGCTACTCCGGTGAGCGGCCGTACAACCGCGGCCTCTTCCACACCGGCTGCGGCGGCGGTCCGACGGGCGCGGGCGAGCGCTCGACGTTCGGCCTGAACACCGCGATCCAGGCCGTTGGCGAGGGCAACTACGGCCGGCTCGGAGAGGGGCAGCAGAAGCGCTACACCGACGCCGAGGTCGAGCCGATGTTCGGCGAGCCCTACAGCGGCGGCGACGAGCTGCACCACACGCCCGGAACCCCGGACGAGCAGCCGGGAGCCTCGCCGGAGATCTTCCCGTCACCGGACTTCGACGCCGCCGGCCCGCGCGACGCGAACATGGAGCGCTGCACACGCTGCCGATCGATGGTCATGCAGGCGTGGAACCAGTACGGGACGATGTGGCCGGTCGTGCACCAGCAGCTCGGCGTGCGGCCGGACCTCGGCCGTGACCGGCTGACCGTCGTGCCGCAGCTGCCGTCGGCGGCCCCGATCGCCGGTAAGGACATCCGGCTGGGCGGCGGCAGGCTCGACCTGGTCCGTGCCGCGCGCGACGGCCGCCGCTACGTGACGAAGGTCGACGCCTCGCACGCGCCGATCAAGCGGCTGCTGATCGGGCACACGCTGCCGCGCGGCGCGGACGTGCGCTCCGTGAAGCTCGACGGGCGCCGGGTCGCCTGGACCGAGCGCACGACCAACCGCGGCGTCGAGGTCACCGTGGCGACGCGCCGCGGCGAGCACACGCTGGAGGTCAGCGCGGACTGACGGGAGGCCGATCGGGACGGCCGGCCACGGCCGGCCGTCCCGGGTCAGCCGAAGGTGAACACGTACGCGCGAACGCCCGGGCCGTCGAACGCGATCTCGAAGGTCCGCCGGCGGATCGGTCCCGGCTGGCGCACGAGCTGGTACATCCGCGGCTCGGAGACCGTGCCTTCGCCCGACTCGTCGGCGTCGAGCCCGCGGGCATCGCCGGGCGGCTCACCGTCGAGCAGCACGGCGAAGCGGACCGGCGCGCCGGTGGCCGGCGGGGCGAGCACCATGTTGAGATCGCGGCCCTCGAAGCGGTAGGCGATCGAGCCGGCGGCGGAGTCGAGCACAGCGGCCTCCTCGCCCACCGACCACTCGCCGGCGAGCGCCCACTGGTTGAGCGCGATCGCGTCGGCTCGCCCGTCGGTGCGACGCTCGCCGCGAGCGTGGCCCAGGTAGGTCTCCGGTGACCTCAGCGCAGCCCAGTCGGCCGCCTGGGCGATGCCGCCGGCGTCGACGCGGACGATCTCCTCGTCCACGCCCAGGAGCTGCTGGACGGCCCGCTCGGTCTCCTCGTAGGCCTCCTCGCCGAAGTGATGGAACCGCACACGCCCGTCGCCGTCGGCGAGGTAGACGGCCGGCCAGTAGTGGTTCTCGAAGGACCGCCAGATGCTGAAGTCGTTGTCGATGACGACCGGGTAGCCGACGTCGAGCTCGCTGATCGCGTGGCTGACGTTGTCGAAGTCGTGCTCGAAGCCGAACTCGGGCGCGTGCACGCCGACGACGACGAGCCCGCGGTCGCGGTACCGCTCGTGCCACGCGCGGACGTACGGCAGCGTGCGCAGCCAGTTGACGCACGAGTACGTCCAGAAGTCGACGAGCACGACCCGGCCGCGGAGTCCCGCGGCCGTGAGCGGCTCGGAGTTGAGCCAGACGGAAGCGCCGTCGAGGGCGGAGAGCGGGCTCATCGTCGCATTCTCCTACCTGACGCTCAGCGCACGCCGCGGCCGTCCCAGTCGTTCTCGAGCGCCCAGCGCGCGCCGGCCGTCCAGGCCTGGACGCGGTTGGAGAGCGCCACCGGCTCGACCGCACCGTCGCGGCCCACCGCGTACAGCTCCGGGGAGCGGCCAAGCCGGTCGAGTGCCGCCAGCACGCCGGTGCGGACGCGCTCGGCCTCGGCCTCGCGACCGGCGGCGCGCAGGCCGCCCCAGCCGATCCAGGAGTCGAACGGCCACACCGAGCCGCGGTGGTAGCCGTGCGGGTCGAACACGTCCGACTCCGCCGACAGCGTGCGCAGGCCGAAGTCGGTGAGGATGTCCGGCCGGCACAGGCGCTCAGCGGCGGCTTCGCGCGCGTCGCCGGAGAGCGCGTCCGCCCACAGCAGCCAGCCGAGCTGCGAGCCGGCGCCGGGCACGGGCCGGTCGCCGGCCTCGATCGCCATCACATCCGGTGTGAAGACGGCCGACAGCCGCTCGCGCAGCGGGCCCGCCTTCTCCTCCCAGCCGCCGTCGGGGTCGAGCGCGACGAGCGCCTTCAGCGCGGCGTAGGCGACGGCCTGCGAGTCGGCGTCGGCGAGCGGCGGGTCGGGGACCGTGCCGTCCGGGCGCAGGATCCCGCCGCCGTACGACGCCGTCGGGTCGGCCGTGTCGCGCCAGCCCTGCTGCGTGAGCGCCGGCCACGCACCGGGGGCGTGCCGCACGAGGCCGCCGCCCTGCTCGAGCGCCCGGTCGAGCCAGCCCGCGGCCGCCCGCCACGCGCCCTCGAGCTCGGTCGAGAGCTCGGTCGAGAACGCCGCCATCACGACCAGGAACCACGACGTCGCATCCGCCGTCGCGTAGTACGCGAACGCGCCGTCGTCGGGCCAGCCCAGCTGCACGAACTGCTCGGGCGCCCGGTCGCGGAACTCGTGGCCGATCTTGCCCGGCTCCTCGAGCGTCCCCGGATGGTCGCGCGTGCCCTGGCGGGCCGCCAGGCCGCGCAGCGTGGCCGCCACCATCTCGGGCCGCTCGGGGAGCAGCTGGAGCGAGCAGATCAGCGAGTCGCGCCCGAACAGCGCATGGAAGCGCCCGGGATCGCCCGCCTCGACCGAGGCCGTCGAGGCGTACGGCCAGCCTTCGTCCGAGATCAGCGGGTCGATCTCAGCCATCGCGACCGACGACCGCTCCGCTCCACGGCGCCAGCGCGAGCGCGCCGTCCACGCGCTCGCCGTCGCGTGCGCGGTCGGTGGCGACGAGGACTTCGCCGGTGAGCCCGTCGACCGTCACCGGCGCGTCCGAGAGGTTCAGCGCAACCGCCGTCCCGTCGCCGCGCGCCCAAGCCCACGCGCCGTCCGGCGCGGGCAGCGTCGCGTAGCCGCCGGCGTGCAGGTCGGCGCGGTCGCGCCGCAGGGCGATCAGGTCGCGCACGAGGTTCAGCACCGAGCCGGGGTCGGCGACGCTGGTCGGCGACGTTGCGCGCGCCGGCGTCGCCGAGCGGCAGCCACGTGTCCGCCGCGTCCGTGAAGCCGGCCCCTGGGGCGCTCGTCCACTGCATCGGCGTCCGGCACCCGTCGCGGTTCTCGGGCACGGGGTCGAGCACGCGGTCGGCCGGGATCGGGACCTCCGGCATCGCGATCTCGTCGCCGTAGTACAGGAACGGCGTGCCGCGGAGCGTGAGCAGCATCATCAGCGCCACCCGCGCCTTCGCCTCGTCGCCGCCCGCCCAGCGGGTGACGAACCGGCCGGCATCGTGGTTGGAGCCCGTGTAGACCGGCCACGAGGCCTCCGGCAGTCCCGCCTCGACACCCTCGACGATCGGGCGCAGCTGGGCCGCGTCGAGGTCGGCGTGCACGAACAGGAAGTTGAACGCCATGTGCAGCTCGTCCTCGCCGGCCCCGTAGAACGGGAACAGCTGGGCCAGCTCGAGCACGTACGTCTCCCCCACCAGGATCCGCTCCGGGTCGGCGACCGCGCGCCAGCGACGCAGGACGTCGTGCACCTCCGGGCGGTTCATCGAGTAGACGTGCCGCCAGCCCCAGTCCTGGATCTTCGGATGGTCGTCCGGCCCAGCCGGCGGGTCGTCGCGCAGCTCGCCGTCCTTGACGATCGCGTGGCACACGTCGATCCGGAAGCCCGCGACGCCGCGGTCGAACCAGAAGCGCAGGATGTCGTCGAACTCCTCGCGCACCGCCTCGCTCCACCAGTTCAGATCGGGCTGGGCGGGCAGGAAGTTGTGCAGGTAGTACTGGCCGGAGCGCTCGTCGAGCGTCCACGCGGGCCCGCCGAACGTGGACTGCCAGTTGTTGGGCAGCGAGCCGTCCGGCCGCGGGTCGGCCCACACGTAGTAGTCGCGGTAGCGCGCACCGGGGCCGGTGAGCGCGTCCTGGAACCAGGCGTGGCGGTCGCTCGTATGGTTCGGGACGAGGTCGAGCAGCACGCGGATTCCGCGCCGCCCGGCCTCGGCGATCATCTCCTCGAGGTCGGCCAACGTACCGAGTTCAGGATGCACCGATCGATAGTCGGCGACGTCGTAACCCCAGTCGGCGTTCGGGGACGGCATCGTCGGGTTCAGCCAGATGCCGTCAACGCCCAGCCACTCGAGATGGTCGAGCCGGTCGATGATGCCGCGCAGGTCGCCGACGCCGTCGCCGTCGGAGTCCGCGAAGGAGCGCGGATAGATCTGGTACAGGACGCCGTCTCGCCACCAGGACATGGCGGCGCAGGATACGAGGGATCGGCGCACCTGGTAGATAGCCCGGCCATTACGCATTCCGGGGCCGCACCGAGTACGTTCCTAACCCAAACATCGGACAGAGGGGGAGCTCGTGTCCAAGAGGTTTTTGTTCATGCTGTGCGCCGCACTCGCGTGTGCGGTTCTAGTCGCCGCTTGCGGCGATGACGGCGACAGCGCTGGTGGCGCCGGTACCGAAGAGTCGGGAGCCACCGAGGGTGTGAAGGCCGTCGACCCGGCGTCGATGGAGGGCGCCAAGGGCGAAGTCACCTACTGCGCCGGCAAGGACACCTCGGGTGATCTCAAGGAGACCATCGCGGAGTTCAACGAGGCCAACCCGGACCTGCAGGTCAAGCTGGTCGAGTTCCCGGAGGACGCCCAGCAGCAGCACGACCAGTTCGTGCAGCGCCAGAAGGCGAAGTCCGGCGACTGCGACGGGTTCGAGGAGGACGTCGTCTGGACCGCGGAGTTCGCGTCCCAGAAGTGGCTGATGGACATGTCGGACTACATCGAGACCCGCAAGGACGAGGACGCCTTCATCCCGTCCACGCTCGAGACCGTCACGTTCGACGGCAAGGTCTTCGGTGCGCCGCGCGCCTCCGACGCCGGCATGATGTATTACCGCACCGACCAGGTGAAGGAGTTCCCCGCCACGTGGCAGGAGCTCTACGAGCAGGCCGCAGCGAACGACGGTCTCGTGTACCAGGGCTCGGCCTACGAGGGTCTGACGGTGGACTACCTCGAGTATGCGTTCGCCGCCGGCGGCAGCGTGATCTCCGAGGACGGCACCAAGTCGACGATCAACTCGGCGGAGAACATCGGGGCGCTGCAGTTCATGGTCGACGGCATCAAGAACGGCGCCGTCCCCAAGGCCGTGACGACGATGACCGAGGAGCCGGCTCGCCGCACCTGGGAGGCCGGCAAGGCGACGTTCATGCGCAACTGGTCGTACTGCTACGCGCTTTCGCAGCAGGCACCGGAGGTGAAGGGCAAGTTCGCGGTCGCGCCGTACCCGGAGTACCAGGACGGCGGCAAGGCGGCCGTCCTCGGCGGCCACAACATGGTCATCTCGGTCTACTCGAAGAACCCGGGCGGAACCCTGAAGTTCATCGACTACGCGACCAGCCCCGAGCGGATCGCCAAGAACGCCTCCAAGTACTCGAAGACCCCGACGATCGGGGCCGCGTACGACGACCCGGCGGTCAAGAAGGCGATGCCGTTCGCCGAGGCGCTGCGCGAGGGCGTCGAGAATGCCAAGTCGCGTCCGGTGTCGCCCGTCTACCCGCAGATCTCGGAGGCGATCTTCAAGAACGTCAACGCAGCGCTGTCGGGGTCGACCACGCCTGAGGAAGCGCTCAAGCAGGCCGATGCGGACATCAACGACGCGTTGGCGACCTTCTAGGAGCTGATCTTGGAAGCCGCCTCCGTCAAGGCCGGCACGCCCAAGGGGCGGCGCTCTCGAGGAACCTCGGAGCGCCGCCTCGCGGCGTACATGGTCTCGCCGTCCCTGGCCTTGATTGCGCTCGTGGCGGCCTACCCCATCGGCTACGCGGTCTGGCTGTCGCTGCACGAGTACAGCGTCCGCGTCGCCGGGCTGTCCCGCTGGGCCGGCCTCGACAACTACTCGACCGCGCTCTCGGACCCTGAGTTCTGGGATGCGGTGCAGAACACGTTCGTCTTCACCGCCGGCTCGGTGACGTTCGAGGTCATCATCGGGATGGCGATGGCGCTGGCGATGCACAGCGCGTTCCGCGGCCAGGGCCTGCTGCGCACGGTCGTGCTCGTGCCGTGGGCGGTCCTGACCGTCGTCACCGCGATGATGTGGCGAACGATCTTCGACCCCACGCTCGGCCTCGTGAACTCGGTGCTCGGCACCGACATCGTGTGGCTCGGCGAGTCGCCGTACGCGATGCTCGTGATGATCGTCGCCGACGTCTGGAAGACCGCGCCGTTCATGGCGCTGCTGCTACTCGCAGGGCTGCAGGTGATACCCGGTGAGATCTACGAAGCGGCGAAGGTGGACGGGGCAACGATCTGGCAGCGGTTCAGCAAGATCACGCTGCCGCTGCTGATGCCGGCGCTGCTGGTGGCCCTGATCTTCCGGACGCTCGACGCGTTGCGGATCTTCGACCTGCCTTTCGTGCTCACGAAGGGCACGCACGGCACCAACACGCTGTCGCTGGAGGCCTATCAGACGTTCACGGCCAACAACATCATCGGCTTGGGCGCCGCCCTGGCGGTGCTCACGTTCATCATCGTGATGGCCGTCTCGTTCCTGTACATCAGGTTCGTCGGCGGCAACATCCGCGGCCTGGCGGAGGACTGAGATGGCTACCCCCGCAGTCGGAGCCACCGAGCCCGTCACCACCGCCGAGCCGAGGACCGCCAAGAAGAAGAAGCCGAAAGGCCCGAAGCCGCCGTGGTGGCTGTGGGTGTCCGTGGCGGCGATCGTGCTGTTCTGCCTCGCGCCGTTCTACTGGCTGATCAACGTCTCGCTCAAGACCGGGCCGGACCTGTCGGGCTCGGCAATCGTGCCGCCGAACCCGACGCTGGACAACTACCAGTCGGTGTTCCAGAACGACGACTTCATCCGCGCACTCCTCAACAGCGCGATCGTGAGCCTCACGACGACCGTGCTGGCCCTGCTCGTGGGCTCGTTCTGCGCCTACGCGCTCGCGCGCCTGAAGTTCCCGATGAAGTTCGCGCTGCTGGCGCTGGTCCTGTCGATCACGACGTTCCCGGCGATCGCGATCGCGACGCCGATCTTCAAGTTGTGGACCGACATCGGCCTGTTCAACACGCTGCCGGGCCTGATCATCCCGTACCTGACGTTCGCCCTCCCATTGGCGATCTACATCCTCGTGTCGTTCTTCAAGGAGATACCGAAGGACCTCGAGGAGGCGGCACTGGTAGATGGGGCCACGCGCTTCCAGGCGTTCTACAAGATCGTCATCCCGCTCGCGGCCCCCGGGCTCGCAACGGCCGGGATCCTGACGTTCATCTCCGCCTGGAACGAGTTCCTGTTCGCCGTCACGCTGACCTCGACGCCGGACGCCCGCACGGTGCCGGCGGCGATCGCGTTCTTCACCGGCTCGACCGAGTTCGAGGAGCCGTTGGGAACGATCAGCGCGGCGTCGGTGATCATCTCGATCCCGCTGATCGTTCTGGTGCTGCTCTTCCAGAAGCGGATCGTCGCCGGCCTGACGGCGGGAGCCGTCAAGGGCTGATGTCCACGCAGCTCACGGCGGTCGTGCTCGCCCTGGTGGGCGTGACGGCCGTCGTGGGCGTTGCGTGGGTGTTCTACCTCGTCGGCCGCGCGGAGGATCGCGACCGGGAGGAGGCGGCCGCGAAGGCGCGACCGCCCGAGCCGGAGCACCCTCCGGACGACCACTCGGCGAGCAACGGCCGGATCGCGCGCGAGCGCCGCCGGCCGATGCCGCCACGTCGTCCTCAGCGGTAGAAGTTGCGCTCCCAGCGGTGGCGCTTGAGCGCCGCGACCTGCTCCTCCGGCAGCCCGCGGCCGTCGCCGATCGCCGCGTTGCGCTCGACGTTGCGCACCGTCCGCATGCCCGGGATGACGGCGGACACCGCTCGGTGGGAGAGCACGTAGCGCAGCGCCACCTCGGGGAGCTGCTCGCGCTCGATCCCGAGGTCGTCGAGGATCGCCTGCACGCGGTCGGCCACCTGCTGCCTGCGGTCGTCGCGGAAGTACCGGTTGCGGAAGTCGCCGTCGGGGAACTCGGTGTCGGGCCCGATCGTCCCGGTCAGCGCGCCCTCGTCGAACGGCACGCGGGCGAGCACGCCGACGCCGTTCGCCGCGCACGCGGCGAGCAGCGCGTCCTCGGGCGACTGGTCGAACACGTTGTAGATCACCTGCACGCAGTCGACCGCGCCGCTCTCGACCAGCTTCACCGCGTTCGCCGGCTGGTGGTCGTTGTTCGAGATCCCGAACGCGCGGATCTTGCCCTCGGCCTTGAGCTGCTCGATCGCCTCGAGCCAGCTCCCGCGGCCGACCCACTCGTCGGACCACACGTGGAACTGCTGAAGGTCGATCGTGTCGAGGCCGAGGTTGCGCAGGCTCCGCTCGGTGCACTCCCGGACGTGGCCGGCCGGGAACGCGTCCTCGGGGTCGGTCCCGTCGGGTGCCGGCCACCGGCGGTTCTTGGGCGGGATCTTGCTCGCGACGACGATCCGCTCGTCGCGCTCGCGCACGACACGGCCGACCAGCTCCTCGCTGTGTCCGTCGCCGTAGCCGAGCGCCGTGTCGATCAGGGTGACGCCGAGGTCGACCGCGCGGTTGAGGGCCGTCAGCGACTCGTCGTCCTGCGCGCCGAGCCACATCGTGCCGCCGATCCCCCACGCGCCGTATCCGATCTCGGATACCTCCAGGCCGGTCCGGCCAATCGTTCGCTGATGCATTCCGGACACCCTACGAGGGACGGTCGGATCGCTGTCCTCGAGTCAGTGGTCCCACGGCCTCGTGGGTAGGCCTTTCTGGAGTGATTCCAAACAGGAGGTACCTCCGATGATCCTACGGATAGACCGATGGGGCACCGAAATGCCGCCGCCGTCGGACCCCGATCCCGCGGGCGCCAGGGCCGTGCAGGAGCTGATGGGCGGGCGCTTCGGCGAGATGTCGACGCTGATGAACTACACGTTCCAGTCGTTCAACTTCCGCGGACGGGCGGGCGCCCGGCCCTTCTACGACCTGATCGCCAACATCGCGGCCGAGGAGTACGGGCACATCGAGCTGGTCGCAGCCGCGATCAACACGATGCTGACCGGCGCCACGCCGGTCGACGACGGCCGTGCGCCCGACGCCGCGCTCGCCGGTCTGAAGGACATGGCGATCAACCCGCACCACTTCCTCGCCGGCGGCCAGGGCGCGTTGCCCCAGGACTCGCGCGGCGCCCCGTGGACGGGCGACTACGTGTTCTCCTCCGGCGACCTCGTCGAGGACCTCACGCACAACTTCTTCCTCGAGACCGGCGCGCGCAACAACAAGCTCAAGGTCTACGAGATGGTCGAGCACCCGGCGGCACGCGCGCTCACCGGCTACCTGCTCGTCCGCGGCGGCGTCCATCAGGTCGCCTACGCGCGCGCGGTCGAGAAGCTCACCGGCGCCGACCTCACGAAGATGTTCCCGACGCCGCGGATCCCGACGTCGAAGATCCCCGAGTGCAAGCCGCACATCGAGCGTGGCGACGACCGCCGGCTGTACCGCTTCTCGCCGAGCGACTACACGGAGATCGTCGCCGTGTTCAACGGGCCGCACCCGGAGACGGGAGAGGACCTGATCGTCGAGGACGGTCCGCCCGAGGGCGCGCCCCCGGTCGACCTCCCGCCGCAGCCGGCCGTCTTCGCGCCGGACTACGCGCCCGAGGAGATCGCCGAGATCGCCAAGAAGCTGAGCGACAAGGTCAAGTAGCAGGACGCGGGGACAGCCCCGACCGGGGCTGTCCCCTCCTGCCCCTGTCGATCCGCGATCAGAGCCCGAGCTCGCGGGCGTACTCGCGCCGGTACGAGCGGCGTGCGCTCAGCACCTTGGAGACGTATGCGCGCGTCTCCGGGAACGGGATGTGCGCGCGCACCCGGAAGCGCTCCCCATCGTCGGCCGCCGCCCTCCACCACTCGTCGACCTTGCCCTCGCCGGCGTTGTAGGCGGCGAGAGCGAGCGCCTCGTTGCCGTGGTAGCGCTGCAGCAGGTAGCGCAGGTACCAGGAGCCGTACGAGATGTTGATCTGCGGGTCGGCGAGGTCGCCCTGCTCGAACCGGGTGCCGCCCGACTTCTGGGCGATGTAGTCCGCGGTCGACGGCATCAGCTGCATCAGCCCCTTGGCGCCGGCGTGCGACGTCTGGTCGCGGAAGCGCGACTCGACGTAGATCACGCCGGCGATCAGCGTCGGGTCGAGGTTCTTGTCGTCGGCCTGCTGGCGGATGACGTCCTCGTGCCGGAGCGGGAGCTGGAGCTCCTGGACGGCCTTGTCGGCCCACGGCGCGACCATCACCGTCGCGACGCCGGCGACCGCGAGCGCGGCGGTCAGCATCAGGGCGCGGCGCCGGAAGACCTTCGCGCGGCTGCGGCGCGGGCGGCGGCGTGCCCCCGTACGGGTCTGGGCGTGTGCGCTCACGATGTCAGCTTGGCAAGGACGGATGACAGCTTCTGCTCCAACTCGTCAAGCGAGCCGGAGTTCTGCACCGCATACGTCGCACGTTGCGCCTTTTCCTCCTGGCCGAGCTGCCGCGCTGTCCGCTCGTCGACCGCCTCGTGGCCGCGGGCCGCAGCCCGGCCGGCCCGTACCTCGTCGTCGGCGACGATCGCGATCGTGGCGTCGAACGCGGACTGGAGGCCGGCCTCGAACAGCAGCGGGACCTCGACGACGAGGGCAGGCGGCGGCGGCTCGTGCGAGGACTCGACGGCTCGCCACTCGGCGATCCGCTCCCCCACCTTCGGCCAGATCAGCTCCTCGAGCCAGGCCCGCTCGTCCGGATCGGCGAACGCGCGGCGGGCGATCGCGGCACGGTCGACGACGCCGCCGGGGGCCATCTCGGCCCCCCAGCGGGCGACGACCGCGGCGTGCATCTCGGGATCGCGGTAGAGCTCGTGCACGACGTCGTCGGAGGACAGCGTCACGGCACCGATCCGACCGAGTGCCGCGAGCGCCTCGGACTTGCCGGCACCGATGCCGCCGGTCAGACCGACGAACGGCGGCGCGCTCAGGCGGACTGCTCGGGCTCCTCGGCCTTGGCCTCGGCGTCAGCCTCGGCCTCGGGCTCGGCAGGCGCCTCGGCCTCAGGCTCAGGCGCTGCCTCCGCCTCGGGCTCCGGCTCCGGCGCGGCCTCAGGCTCGGGCGCGACCTCGGGCTCGGGCACGGCGACCTCGGCCTCGGGCTCGGCCGCCACCTCGGCGACCTCCGCCTCCGGCTCAGGCGCCACCTCGGCGACCTCGGCCTCCGGCTCAGGCGCCACCTCGGCGACCTCGGCCTCGGGGTCGACGACGGCCTCGGCCAGCTCGTCACCCTCGGCCGGCGGCGCGGCGAAGACGTCCTCGGACAGGCCGAGCTCCGGCACGTTCTCGAGATCGCCGGCGTCGACGAGCACGCGGCGCGGCAGCTCCTGCCCCTCGACGCGCTTGATCGACAGCGACAGGCGGCGGCGCTCGGTCTCGATCTCGAGGATCTTGACCTTCACCTCGTCACCCGGCTGGACGATCTCACGCGGGTTCTCGACGTGCTGCTGCGCGAGCTCGGAGATGTGCACGAGGCCCTCGACGCCTTCCATGATCTCCACGAACGCGCCGAACGCGACCACCTTGGTGACCGTGCCCTCGAGCTCGTCGCTCACGTGGTAGGTGTCGACGACGCGCTGCCACGGGTCCTCCTGGGTCTGCTTGAGGCCCAGGGAGATGCGCTGGCGGTCGCGATCGATGTCGAGCACCTTCACCTGCACGGTGTCGCCGATCGAGAGGATCTCGCTCGGGTGGTTGACGTGCGACCACGAGAGCTCGGAGATGTGGATCAGGCCGTCGATGCCGTCGAGGTCGACGAACGCGCCGAAGTCGACGATGTTGGAGATCTGGCCCTCGATGATCAGGCCCGGCTGCAGCCGCTCGAGGATCGCCTGGCGCTGCTCCTTGCGCTCCTCCTCGAGCACGGCGCGGCGCGACAGCACGACGTTGTTGCGCGAGCGGTTGAGCTCGATCACCTTGCACTGGATGTTCTGGCCCAGATACTCGTCGAGGTTCGGCACGCGCCGGATGTCGACGAGCGAGGCGGGCAGGAAGCCACGCACCCCGAGGTCGATGATCAGGCCGCCCTTGACGACCTCGATCACGGCGCCGATGACCGGCTCGCCGGACTCGGCGGCGGCTTCTATCCGGCGCCAGGCGCGCTCGAAGCGAGCGCGCTTCTTGGACAGGATCAGCCGGCCGTCCTGGTCCTCCTTGGTGAGGACCAGCGCGTCGACCTCCTCACCCAGCTCCACCTCTTCGGACGGGTCGACCGACTTGCGGATCGACAGCTCGCCGGAGGGGATGACGCCCTCGCTCTTGTAGCCGATGTCGACGAGTACTTCGTCCTTGTCGATCCGGACCACTTTGCCGGTGACGACATCGCCCTCTTCGAAGGGGACGATCGTTGCGTCGTAGTTGGGGACGATGCGGCCGTCAATCTCCAGCAGCATCCCGTCGGAGCCCTCGACAATCCTGGCTTCGGTGTCGGTGGGGGGAGAGGTCAGTGTGGCTTCCATTAGCGGCCAGATACTCTAGCGAGCCGACCATATGCCCGTGCGTGCAACCAAGCGCGGTGCCGAGCGGACTCGCTTCGCCTCGGACGCCGCAGCAGACGTCCTGATCTGCGGCGCGTCGTTCGCGGGACTGGCGGTGGCACGGGAGCTGCGGGCGACCGGGGCGCGAGTGCTGGTGCTGGACCGGTACGAGATCGGTGAGCGACAGACCTCCGCGTGCGCTGCCCCCACCGACTGGCTGCTCAACCTCGGGCTCGAGGGCTCGATCCGCCAGACCTTCTCCTCGCTGCTCGTCCACACCCCTCAGCGGACCGCCCGCTGGCCGCTGCCGTGGACGTTCTCGACCTTCGACTACCGCACCCTGTGCCGGCTGCTGTGGGAGCAGAGCGGCGACGCGACGTTCGAGACCGCGAAGGTCGACGGCCGCACCGGCAGCGTCGTACACACGGACCGCGGGGACATCAGCGCGGGGCTGATCGTCGACGGCCTCGGCTGGCGCCGCGTGCTCGCGTCGGGCGCGAACGTCCAGCCGCCGGAAGCGCCGCTCTCACGCGGGCTCGAGGTGCACCCGCACGGCCGCGGCGGCGACCTCGAGCTGTGGCTCGACCGCCGCTACATCGGTCCCGGCTACGGCTGGTCGTTCCCCGCGCGCGACGAGCTGCGGATCGGCGTCGGCTCGTTCGACCCGCGGCTGCACGTCAAGGACCCGACGCTGCGGCTGGCGGCCGACGTGGAGTCCGATGCCGAGCGCTTCCAGGGCAACTGGATCCCGCACCGGCTGCGGCCGGCGACCGAGGACGGCGTGTTCTTCGTCGGCGACAGCGCGGGTCACTGCCTGCCGCTGACCGCCGAGGGGATCCGCACGGCCCTGTACTTCGGGATCGCCTGCGGGCGCGAGCTGCGTGCGGTGCTCGACGGCCGCCAGGACACGGCGCAGGCGCTGCGCCGCTACCACGACTTCTCCGCCTCGCACGCGCTCGAGTTCACGTCCATGTACTACGCGCAGCAGTCCGTCCGGCGCCTGCACGGGCGCCCGATGGACAGCCTCGTGCGCCTGTTCGGGCGCCGCCGCGTGTCGCACTGGGCGTTCCGCCACTACCTCGACATCGCGCCGCCGTCTGCGGCGCTGCCGGCGCCCGGCGAGGAGCGCGCGGCGGCTGCGCGGGCTGCCGCGTAGCGTCCCTACGCGACGCCGACGCCGAGATAGCGGCGCTTCACCTCGTCGTCCGCCTCGATCTCCTCGGCGCTGCCGCGGAACACGACCTGGCCGTTCTCGAGCACGTACACGATGTCTGCGAGCCGGATCGCCAGCGAGTAGTTCTGCTCCACCAGCAGCAGCGCCATCGCCCCCTGCTTGAGCTGCTGCAGCTGCTCGGCGACCGCCTCGACCACGATCGGCGCCAGGCCCTCGGACGGCTCGTCCATGATCAGCAGCTGCGGATTGGTCATCAGCGCGCGCGCGATCGCGAGCATCTGCTGCTCGCCGCCTGACAGCTGGCCGGCGTCGTTGCGGCGCCGCTCGTGGAGCCGCGGGAACGCCTCCCACACGCGCTCGAGCGTCCAGCCGCCGCCGTTCGAGCCCGCGCGCGCGGCGACGGTGAGGTTCTTGACGACGTCGAGCGACGGGAACACGTGACGCCCCTGCGGCACGTAGCCGAGGCCGGCCCGCGCCACCTTGTGCGGCGGCAGCGCGGTCAGCTCGACGCCGTCGTAGGCGATCGACCCGTCCGAGACGGACGGCGGGTCGAGCGACATGATCGACCGGCAGAGCGTCGTCTTGCCCATGCCGTTGCGCCCCAGGATCGCCACGAAGGTGCCGTCGGGGACCTCGATGTCGACCCCGTCGAGGACCTGCGAGAGGCCGTATCCGGCGCGTAGCCCGCGGACCTCGAGCATCAGCCGCCGTCCCGGCCGAGGTAGATGTCCTGCACCCGCTCGTCGGCCTTGATCTCGTCCGGCGTGCCGGCCGCCACCAGGGCGCCGTTGTGCAGGCAGGTGACGCGATCGGCCAGGCCGAGGGCGAGCTCCATGTCGTGCTCGATCAGCAGCACGGTGATGTCGTCCGGCAGCCCGCCGACGAGGTCGCCGATCATCCCGCGGTCCGAGCCCGACAGCCCGGCGGCCGGCTCGTCGAGGAGCAGCAGCTTCGGGTCCGACGCGAGCGCGAGCCCGAGCTCGAGCTGGCGCTGCCGGCCGTGTCCGAGCTCCGCCGCGAGCCGGTCCTCGAAGCCGCCGAGGCCGACGCGGTCGAGCGTGCTGCGCGCCTTCTCGACCAGCGTCCGCTGGCTGAGCGCAGGCCGCAGCATCCGGAACTTGCTCTTGAGCGGGCCCTGGACGGCGAGCAGCACGTTCTCGAGCACGCTCAGCCCGAGGAACACCTGCGTGATCTGGTAGGTCCGCGCCAGCCCCAGGTGCGCCACCCGGTGGGGCGCCATCCGCGTCACGTCGCGTCCGAACAGGCGGATCCGGCCGGCCGAGCAGCCCTCGAGCCGCGAGACGAGCTTGAACAGCGTGGTCTTGCCGGCGCCGTTGGGGCCGATCACGACGTGCCGCTCGCCGCCCGCCACCTCGAGCGAGACGTCGTCGACGGCACAGACCCCGCCGTAGCGCCGGGTCACGCCCTCCAGGCTCAGCACGTTGTCGGGTGCAGGTGCCATCAGTCCAGCGGGCAGTCCTTCGCGTACTCGTCGCACGAGCTCGGCCAGTCCGCGCCCTGCGCCCCGCGCGAGTACACGGGCTGGGCGAGGTACGCCTTCGGGTCGTAGTGCCAGAACTGGCTGACGTCCTCGTACGTCCGGACGACGTTGTTGACGAGCGCGCCGTCCGGGCCGCGGACGACCTTGCGCAGATAGGCGTTCGCGACCGTGCCGCCCCAGTCGTCGAGCTTCATCGGGCCGAAGCACGTGTCCTCGAGCTCCACGCCGTCGAGCTCGGCGAGCAGCTGATCGGTGTCGGCGATCTTGCCGTCGACGCGCTCGAGCGCCTCGGTCAGCCACTGGGCGGCCGTGTACGTCGCGCACGCGTAATAGGAGGGCAGCTGGCCGTAGGCGCGCTCGAACTCGCGCACGAACTCCTGCGTCGCGGGCGCCTCGCGGCCCTCCGCGAAGTGGCCGAACGACATCAGGCCGAGCGGCCCGTCGCCCTTGATCGTGCGCAGCGCCGACTGCTCGACCGTCGTCTCGTTCGCGATCAGCGGCACCTTGTCCTTGAAGCCGAGGCTGTCCCAGACCTGGAGGAAGCGAGGCGAGTCGGCGCCGACCGTCTGCACGAACACGCCGTCGACCTCGTCCGCGTCGATCTGGGCCAGGTAGGACGAGTAGTCGGACGTGCCCAGTGGCGCGTACAGCTGCTTGACGACCTCGCCGCCGTGGTCGGTGAAGGTGTTGACGAAGCCGGCGCAGCTCTCGTAGCCGAAGGCGTAGTCGTTGCAGAGCGTCACGACGCGCTTCCAGCCCTGCTGTGCGGCCCACAGGCCGGCGGGATGGGTGGGCGACGAGCTCTGCCAGCCGCCGGCGCGCACGTAGCTCGGGACGCGCTTGCGCTGGCTGAGGTCGTCCGAGGAGGAGACCGGGTTGAGCGCGACGAGGTCGGGCGTCTCCTTCACGTAGCCCGCGAGCGCGTAGCCCTCGTTGGCCAGCAGCGGTCCCGCGAGGATCTTCGCGCCCTCCTGCTCGACGATCCGGCGCGCCTTCGTCAGCGCGGTCGTCGGGTCGCCCGCCGTGTCCTCGTGGATCGTCTCGACGCGGCGGCCGGCGACCTCGTCGCCGTTCAGCTTGAACCACAGGTCCCAGCCGTGCTGCATGTCCGTGCCGGCGGCGGCGACGGTCCCGCTCGTCGGCGTCAGCAGGCCGACCGTGATCGGCCCCTCGTCGACGTCGTGGGTGGCCTGGTCGGGCGCGCTGCACGCCGCGAGCGGCGCGAGTGCCGCCGCGAAGACGGCGAGCGCGAGGGCCCACCTCACGACTTCACCCCCTCGCGCGAGGGCGACTGACCCGGCTCGGCGGCGACCCGCGAGGGTGTGCCGAGCCGCCGCCGCAGCGGGTCCCAGACCCAGCGCGTCCACGCGCCGACGAGCCCGTCGGGCGCGAAGATGATCACGAGCACGAAGACGACGCCCAGCAGCGTCTGCCAGCGATCGATGTAGGACGAGACCCAGTTCTGGATCACCACGACGACGGCCGCGCCGACGAACGCGCCGGAGAGCGTCCCGATCCCGCCCAGGATCGACATCAGCAGGCCCTCGGCCGACGCCAGGAAGAAGACGTCGCTGGGGCCGATGAACGAGTTGTACATCGCCAGCAGCAGCCCGGCGATGCCCGCGAAGAAGCCGGAGATCGTGAACGCCAGCACCTTGAGGACGGCGGCGTTGTAGCCGAGCGGGGCGAGCCGGTCCTCGGCGTCGCGGATGCCCTTCAGGCCGAGCCCGAACGGCGATCGCACCAGCAGGCCGATCAGCACCGTGCAGACCGCCACCACGACGAGGACGAGGTAGTAGTACTGCCAGTAGGCGTCGGCGAAATCGGGCTTGGGCACGCCGGGGATGCCGTTCTCGCCGCCGGTCAGCTCCTGCCAGCGCAGCGCGATGCCCCAGACGACCATGCCCTCGGCGAGCGTGACCATCACGAAGTAGGTCCCGCGCGTGCGTACGAGCAGCAGCGCGAAGAAGGCCGACACCACCACCGTCGCCACGAGCGCGCCGGCGATCGCGGCGGGGAGCGACCAGCCCTCGTTGACCGCGAGGATCGCGAGACCGTAGCCGGCGACCCCCATCAGCGCGGCGTGGCCGAGCGTGATCATGCCGCCGTAGCCGGAGATCAGGTTGATCGACAGCGCGAACAGCCCGAAGAACAGCGCCTGCGTCGCCAGCGAGACGTAGAACGGCCCGACCAGGTACGGCAGGTACACGAAGACGACCGCGGCGATCGCCAGACACGTCCACTTGACGCGCGAGGAGTCGATCATCCCGCTCTCCCGAACAGCCCCTGCGGGCGGAAGATGAGGATCAGCGCCATCGGCGCGAACAGCACGAAGTACGCCAGGTCCGGCACCAGCGACTGCCCGAACGTGTAGATCAGGGCGACGAGCAGCGAGCCGGCGAT
Source organism: uncultured Solirubrobacteraceae bacterium (assembly GCA_963806395.1). GTDB lineage: Bacteria > Actinomycetota > Thermoleophilia > Solirubrobacterales > Solirubrobacteraceae > DASSUW01. The sequence continues at coordinate 611,312 of CAWDYI010000009.1, forward strand.
CGCGCCCCGCAGGCTGCCCAGCCCGCCGAGCACGACGACGACGAGCGAGTAGGTGAGGATCTCCGCGTCGGCGCCGGGGAACAGGCTGAGGTAGGCGCCGCCGACCACGCCCGCCAGGCCCGCGAGCACCGCACCGAGCACGAACACGCCGGTGAAGACGGCGGAGACGTTCACGCCGAGCGCCGACGCCATCTCGCGGTCGTCGACACCGGCGCGCACGATCGCCCCGGTGCGGGTGCGCTCGAGCAGCTGCCAGAGGCCGACGCCGACGATCACGCCGAGCCCGAGCACCGCCAGCCGGAACACGGGGTATGTGATCCCGAACACCTCGGTGCTGCCGGCGAGCGCGCCCGGCGGGTCGAGCGTCACGGGATCGCCACCCCAGGTGGCGAGCGCGAGGTCGGCCACGATGAACGAGAGCCCGACGGTGAGCAGGATCTCCGACATCGGCCGGCCGCGGACGGTCCGCAGCAGGCCGCGCTCGACGATGAAGCCGGCCACGCCCACGGCGGCCGCGCCGGCCACCAGCGCGAGCCAGAACGAGCCGGTCGCCCGGATCGTGCTCAGCCCGACATAGCCGCCCAGCAGGTACAGCGACCCCTGGGCGAGGTTGACGATCCGCATCAGGCCGAAGATCAGCGTGAAGCCGCTCGCGACCAGGAAGAGCAGCGCACCGAAGGTGATGCCGTTGAGCAGCTGGAGCTGGAACTCCTCTGAGCTCACGTCGCCTAGCTCCCGCCGCTCTCCAGGTGCCCCCGCACGTAAGTGAGGGTAACATGCTTGAGAGTGTCACTACATGCTCATCCCGAGATTGGCTCAACCACGCGCTGCAGCTCCCGCGTGGTGGAAAGCATTGCTACCGATCCGTGAGGGCGATGGTCGTCACCCGCTACGGCGAGGCCCTCGAGCTCGCCGACGTCCCGCCGCCGGCGCTCCGGCCGGGTACCGCGCGCCTCGAGATCCTCACCTGCGGCGTCTGCTTCTCGGACGTCAAGACGGCGCGCGGGCGGATGCCGTTCAGCGACGCCCTGCCGCTCCCGCACGTGTGCGGACACGAGATCTGCGCGCGGGTGCTGGAGACCGATCCCGCCGGCGCGCTGGAGCCGGGGACGATCGTGGTCGTCTACCACGTGTGGCCCTGCCGGCGCTGCGGGCGCTGCCGCGCCGGCCAGGAGCAGCTCTGCCGGGAGCCCGAGGCGTGGGCCGGCTTCAGCCATCCCGGCGGCTTCCAGGAGCAGCTCGTCGCCCCGCTCGACCGCCTGGCCGAGGTGCCGGCGGGGATCGACCCGGTCCACGCCGCCCCGCTGACCTGCGCGCTCGGCACCGCCTACCGGGCGGTGCTCACGCGTGGCGGCGTGACGGGCGGCGCGACCGTCGCGGTGATCGGCCTCGGCGGCGTCGGCATCCACGCGCTCCAGATCGCGCACGCGGCGGGCGCGCGGGCCACGGGGTTCGACATCTCCGAGCGGGCGCTCGCGGTCGCGCGCGGGCTCGGCCTGCGCGCGCAGCACGCGAGCGACCCGGCGCTCCCCGCCGACGCGCGCGGCGAGGGGCTCGACGTCGTGATCGACACGGTCGGCCGCGCCGTCACGATGCAGCAGGCCGAGCGGCTCGTGCGGCCGGGCGGACGGGTCGTCGTCGTCGGCTACGGGGTCGGGAGCTCGTTCGAGCTGACCTCCGCCCGCTTCGTGCTCGAGGAGATCGAGGTCGTGGGCTCGCGCTACGTCGCCCGCGACGAGCTCGAGCGCGCGATCCGGCTCGTCGCCGACGGCCGCGTGCAGACGGTCGTGGACCGCGTCCTGCCGCTCGAGCAGGCCAACGAGGCAATCGCCGCGCTGGAGGCGGGCGAGGTCGCCGGGCGCGTCGTGCTCGAGGTTGCCGAGTAGCTACCAGTCTCCGCCGGCGTCGCCCGCGTCGCCGGCCAGGCGGTACGGCTCCTCTTCGCGCCGGATCAGGTCCGGGTTCACGCCGCGCGCCCGCACGAGCGCGAGCGTGAGCGACTGGAGTGCCGCCGCGCCGCCGAGCAGCCGCGCGAGCGGCACGCTCAGCCCGTCCGCCGCGGGCGCGTCGTGGGGCAGGATCGTGACGACGGGGATGCCGATGGCGGCCAGCGCGTCGGAGGCGAGCGCGGCGCGGCGCTCGAGCCGGGCGGCGCTCCCATCGGTGTGCACGAGCACCGCGGCGGTCCCGGGGTCCTCGCCGGCGAGGTGGCCGTGCAGCAGCGTCTCGAGGTGCACGGCGGCCGTCGGGACACGCGCGCCCTCGGCCAGCTTGAGCGCCAGCTCACGTGCGGTGATCAGGTCGATCCCCGCTCCCGCGCACACGACGCGCGCGGCGCCCGCGAGCGGCGCCGCTTCGCGCTGGGAGGCGAAACCGGCGGTCAGGAGCGCCTCGGCGCCGCGACCGTCGACGCCCTCGAGCCCGAGCTCACGGGCGATCGCCGCGCCGGTCGCGATCGCCGACGTGTAGGCGACCGTGTGACACCACGAATCGTCGTGCACGGGCGTGGTCAGCACGTGCGCGGCCGGACCGGCGGCGGAGCCGTGCGGACGCGCGGTGACCAGCGCCGTCACGGCGCCCGCGCGGGCGGCCGCCTCGAGCGCGAGCGTCGTCGCCCGCGTGCCGCCATCATGCGATACCGCGACGCAGACACCGCCGCGCTGCGGGCGCTCGACCGCGTCGAGCGACTGCCGCGAAGCCACCGCCGGCGGATACGCCGGTTCGCCGAGCGCGTGCTCGAGCAGCGCCGCGATCGCCATCGCGCCGTGCTCGGACGTCCCGCACCCGATCACGGTCACCGGCTCCTGCGCGCGCTGCGCGGCCTGGACCGCGGCCGCCACCTCGGTCACGCCGGCCGGCGGCGAGTCGAGCAGCGCCCGCACCAGCGCCGGCTGGAGCGCGACCATCTCCTCGGTCACCCACGGCGGGCCGTCGCGCAGCTCGGGGACGTCCTCCTCGGGCTCAGACACGTGTCAGGCGATCGAGGCCGGCGCGCAGCGCGTCGGCGATCTGCGTGAGGTGATCGGGCTCGACGACGAGCGGCGGCGAGACGGCGATCGAGCCGAGCAGCGGCCGTACGAGCACGCCCGCGTCGCGGGCGCCCTGGGTGACCTTGGCGACCGCCGCGGGCTCGTTCTCGACCGCGTCGGCCGAGAGCTGGACGGCGGCCAGCAGGCCGAGCCCGGAACGGATCTCGGAGACTGCGGGGTGGTCGGCGAGCGGCGCCAGCGCGTCCGCGAGCGGCCGCTCGAGCTCGCGCCCGCGCGGGATGATGTTCTCGCGCTCGTAGATGTCGAGCACCGTCAGCGCGGCGGCGCAGCAGGTCGGATGCCCCGCGTACGTGGCGCCGTGGCGCAGCATCGGGCTGCCCGGGCCCTCGAAGAACGGCGCGGCCACGGCGCCGGACGCGATCACGCCGCCGAGCGGCAGGTAGCCGGACGTGACGCCCTTCGCGAACGTGATCAGGTCGGGCCTGACCTCCTCCCAGCGCTCGACGCCGAACCACGTGCCGAGCCGGCCGAAGCCGCAGATCACGCTGTCGATCACGAGCAGCACGCCGTGCTCGGCGCACAGGTCGGCCACGCCTTCGATGTAGCCGTCGGGCGGCGGGTGGACGCCGCCGGCGCCGATCACCGGCTCGCAGAAGAAGGCGGCCACGCGGTCGGGCCCGACGCGCAGGATCTCGGCCTCGAGCGCCTGCAGCGAGTCGTGCTGGACCGTCGAGACGCCCGGGACGAGCGGGCCCCAGTTGGTGACGTTGGCCTCGATCCCGCCGATGCTCGTGCCGAAACCGTGCGTGCCGTGATAGCCCTGGGTGCGCGAGATCAGGTGCGTCTTCTCCGGCCGGCCGCTCAGGACCCAGTGGCGGCGGGCGATCTTGGCCGCCGTGTCGATCGCGTCGCCCCCGCCGGAGGCCAGGAACACGCGCGCGTCCTCCATCGGGGCGACGGCGGCGAGCCGCTCGGCCAGCTCGTTCGCGGGCCGGTTGCCGAAATCGCCGAACGTCGAGTAGGCGGCGAGCTTGCGCATCTGCGCGGCGACGGCGTCGGCGATCTCGGCGCGCCCGTGCCCGAGGTTCGCGTACCACAGGCTCGCGGTGGCGTCGAGGAACCGCCGGCCCTCGGCGTCGAACACGTGCACGCCCTCGCCGCGCTCGATCAGCAGTTCGCTCTGACTCACCGCCCCCATGTCGGCGAACGGGTGCCAGAAGCGGGTGGTCGCAGTGGTCACAGCCATGCACGGACGGTATCGCCCCTGTGCACCATGCGCGCGTCCAATGCTCAGCAACGCCGCGCGCCGTTCAGGAGTGGTCAGCCCGGGTCACGCGGGAAGGTGATCGTCACGCGGCGGTTGCGGGCACGGCCCTTGGGGTTGTCGGAGCCGTCCTTCTTGGTGTTCGGCGCCACGGGATCGGCTTCTCCGTGCCCGCGCACCGCCAGCGTCGGCGCGTCGCCGCCGAGCTCGCTCCGGAGCGCGGCCGCCACGGCCTGCGCCCGGCGCTGTGACAGGCCGCGGTTGTAGGAGTCCGACCCCTTCGCGTCGGTGTAGCCGTCGATCTTCACGGTCCCCGCAGGGGCGTCCTGGATCCGGCCCGCGACCTCGTCGATCCGGCTGCGCGCTCGCGGGCTCAGCGACGCCTTGTCGAAGCGGAACAGCACGTCGGCGGCGAGCGTGACCTCCACCTCGCTCGACCCCTCCTTGGTCTGGACGCTGTTGTCCAGCGAGGCCGACCCGTACGTCAGGTCGACGACCGGCAGCACGAGGTCGACGACGCCGGGCTCCTGCGCCTGCGCCACACCCGGCAGCAGCGCGAGCGCGACGAGGACGAGCGCTGCGCGCTCAGGAGACCGGGACATCGGTGAACGTCTTCACCCTCGGCACGAACACGTTGACGGTCGTGACGTCCTCGGGCGGCGCCGCGAGCGTCGCCTCGACGCTGACCGGCGTCTCCTCGGTGACGAACGCCGAGTTCAGGTCGACGCTGCAGACGCACCGGCCGGTGGACTCCCGCGCCACGAGGTACTTCTTGCGGCCCTCGGGGTCGATCAGCGCGACGCCGTCGAAGACGTCGCCGCTCTCCTGGCCCGCGCCGCCCTCGAGCGTCTGGTACTGCCCGTCGTTGAACACGCTGGCGACCTGCATCGAGTCATCGCCACCCTCGGCCCACTCGACGGTCGCGTTCATGACCACCGTCGGGCCGCTGCGCTTGAGCTCGGTGATGCGGAAGACGAACCGCGCGCCGTCGTGGCTGCCCTGGCCCTCGGCGATCGACGCACCCTCCGCGGGGGCCGGTGCCTCGGTCGCCGTCCCCTCCGGCGTCGCGGTGCCCTCGGCGGTCTCGGCCGTCTCCGTGGGAGCCGGCGTGCTCGCCGGCGCGCCGCCTCCGCCGTCCTGATCGTCGCCGTCGCCGCCGCAGCCGGCGAGCAGCGTCAGCGCAGCGACCAGCGCCACGCCCCGAGCCTGAATTCGTGTCATACGCGCTGCGTTACCCGAGCGTGGCGCGTTTGACGCCGCCCGTCTACGTCTTGCCGAGCCGCTCGAGCTGATCGCGCTCGCCCGGCGCGACCTTGTGGCCGACGCCGTCGAGCACGTCCTTGCAGCTGATCACGACGGTGTCCTCGACCGCCGTCACCCGATGTGGCACGTTCGGGAGCGCGTGGAAGCCCTCCCCCGGCCCGACCTCGCCGTCCTGGCCCTCGCTCGGGATCTCGACGCGCAGGCGGCCCGTGACCACGATCATCACCTGCTCCTGCGGGTGGGCGTGCTCGACCGCGCCCTCGTTCGCGTCGAAGCGCAGGCGCCCGACCTCGATCCGCTCGCCGGCGACGAGCTCGCCGAACGCGGTCGAGTACTTCGGGGTGACGAACTCCTTCTCGATCTCGTCCAGGTGGATCAGCGGCATCGGTGCACTCCTCAGGTCGCGATCAGGTCCAGGTTCTCGAACTTGCGCAGGATCTCGGCCTTGGCGAGCGCGACCTCGTCGGACGCCGAGTCGCGCGGGAACGGCAGGTCGACCGGGATGTCGTCCTGGAGCTCCCCGCCCTTGGCGAACAGCAGGATGCGGGTCGACAGCTCGACCGCCTCGCCGACGTCGTGCGTGACGAACAGGACCGTCTTGCCGGTCGCCTTCCAGAGCTCGTGCAGCTCGCGCCGCAGCGTGCGGCTCGTGATCGCGTCGAGGTGGCTGAACGGCTCGTCCATCAGCAGCACGTCCGGCTCGATCGAGAACGCGCGTGCGATGCCGACCCGCTGCTGCATGCCGCCCGACAGCTGGCCCGGGTACTTGCGCTGCGTGTGGCCGAGCTCGACCATCTCCAGGTAGCGCTCGCAGCGGGCGCGGGTGGCGTCGTCGCGATCCGTCTGCACGAACAGCAGGTTGTCGATCACCGAGCGCCACGGCAGCAGGCGGGCGGACTGGAACACGTATCCGAGCCGCGCGTCCCGGTCGCCCTCGGTGATCTCGGCCGTGCCGGAGGTCGGGGTCTCGATGCCGCTGAGGATGTTCAGGAGCGTCGACTTCCCGCAGCCCGACGGTCCCACGACGCTCACGAACTCGTGGCCGGACACCTCGAACGACGCGTTCTCGAGCGCCACCACGGTCGAGTCGTCAGAGACGAACTCCTTGCGGAGGTTGCGGACGCTGATGCTTCCCACCTCAGTCTCCTTCCTTGCGGTCGCGGTCCGGCTCGGGCGGCGGGGCGGATCCTGTCTGGGGCCGCCAGCGGAACACGTACGCGGACAGCCGGCCGAAGATCAGGCGCTCGACGATCAGCGCGAAGATGACGAAGAACAGCGCGTAGCCGATGATCCCCTGCGCGCGGTGGGCGTCGTACCAGAACTTGATCGTCCAGCCGGCGCCGTTGGTCGAGGCGAACAGCTCGGCGAGCACGAGGCCCTTCCACGCGTTCGCGAGCCCGTAGCGCAGCGCCGCGAAGAAGAACGGCATCAGCGACGGGAAGATCACGTGCCGGATCGTGTCGGCGCGCGACGTCCCGTACGCCTTGCTCATGTCGAGCAGGTCCTTCGGCACGTTGCGGACGCCCTCGGCGACGTTGATCGCCACGAACGTCCACGCCGCCAGCACGACGGTGATCAGCGGCGCGAGGCTGCCGAAGCCGAACCACATCGCCGCGATCAGCGCCCACACCAGCGACGGCATCGCGAGGCCGACGACGACGAAGTCGTGGCCGAACCAGCTCGCCTTCTTCGACAGGCCCATCAGCAGCCCGATCGGGATCCCGATCGCGAACGCGATCAGCAGGCCGAGGCCGAGCCGCGTGGCGCTCGTCCAGAAGGCCTCGTAGACGGTCTGCGGCGCGAGCGTGTCGCCGCGGATCTCGTCCCACATGAACTCGGCGACCTCGGCCGGGGTCGGCACGAGCAGGGTCGGCAGCAGCGGGATCGAGAGCTGCCATATGACCAGGAACGCGATCCACGACAGCGCGCGCGCGACGTGCGTGGAGCCGAGGATCCTGCGCAGCCGGCCGGGGCGCGCGCGGTCGGCGGCGGGGCGCCTGATCGCGATCGTGCTCACTGCGCCACCTCCGGGCGCCAGCGATAGAAGCGGTGCATCAGTCGCTGCAGCACACCGCGCTCGAGGAACAGGGCGAACGCGAAGAAGAGCAGCACCCACGCGAGGAAGCCGGCCATGTTGAACGACTGGAACTCGCGCCGCATCATGAAGCCGATCCCCTCGGTGCCGACGATCACCTCGATCAGCGTGGCGATCTTCCAGGCGACCGAGAAGCCGTAGCGGGCGGCCGTGAAGAAGAACGGCGCCAGGAACGGGAGCAGCACGTGCCGCAGGACCCGGTACTGCGGCACGCGGAACGCGCGCGCCATGTCACTGAGGTCCTTCGGGGCGGCCTTCACGCCCTCGACGACATTGACGGCCACGTACGAGAACGAGGTGACGACCACGCACACGATCGGCCCGAGCGGGCCGAGTCCGAAGACCATCGCGCAGACGAGCGCGAACACGAGGCCGGGCGTGGTCAGCGTCACCATCACCCAGTCGCCCAGGAACGCCTCCCACCAGCGGCTGCGACCCATCGCGATGCCGATCACCGTGCCGAGGACGAACGCGAGCGAGAAGCCGATCGCGATGTTCGTGAGCGTGGCCGCGAAGTGCGTGACCAGCTGGTCGGACGTGATGATCCGCCACATCTCCTCGGCGATCACCGCGGGCGGGGGCAGGATGAAGTCCTGCACCAGGAACGTCGACGTGAACTGCCAGATGGCGAGGAACGTGATGTAGCCGGCGGCGCGCCAGATCAGGCGCGACTTCCACTCGGCCCGCTTGGGCGCTGCGGTGGCGGCCGCCCCCGTCGTCGGGACGGGGGCGCTGGGCGGCGCGGTCGCGATGCTCGACATGCGAACGGTCCCCGGCAACCGCGGGCTACACCGTCGGCGGCTCGACGACGGCGAAGTCGGGCACCTCGGTATCGGCCTTCATGAACTCGGTCTCCTTCATGAGGTCGTAGAGCTTCGTCTCGTTCGTGATCCACTCGTCGTCCAGGAAGACGCTGTCGACGAACCAGTCGTGGTCGGCGATGTAGTCCTGCATCGCCTTCACGTCCTCGTCCTCCTCGACGGCGAAGTGCTGCGGATAGGTCTGGATGATCTCGGCCTGCTTGGCCCGCCAGCCCTTGATGCCCTCCTCCCAGAGGGCGAGGAAGCCTGCGGCCTCCTTCGGGTGGGCGTCATACCACTTCTTCGTGGCCGTGAAGTTGTTGCCCATGATCCCCGCGTGCTCGCAGCTGCAGATGTCGCCGTAGACCTCGTACGGCAGCTTGCCGTCGTACATGACCTCGAGCGCGCCCTCGCGCAGGTGCGGGATCGCTGCCTCGGGGATCGCCAGCGCGGCCTCGAGGTCGCCGCGGACGACGTGCTCGGGCATCACGAAGTGGTCCTCGACGACGAGCTCGAAGTCGCCGCCGCCGACGCGGAAGTCGAGGTCGTGCAGCTTGCGCGCGTACATGCCCCAGACGAGCGTCGAGGAGACGGCGCTCGGCACGCCGATCTTCGACCCCTTGGGGATGTCGGCGAGCGTCGTGTAGCCCTTCTTGGGATCGGCGAGCGGCGTGATCCGGAGCAGGTTGTACTTGCCGAAGGTGACCGTCTCGATGCCGGTCTTCTCCTCCAGCAGCGGGAGCTCGTAGGTCGCGGTCGAGACGATGTCGCCGTGGCCGCCGGCGAAGTAGGCGAACTCGTCCCAGGTCGACGAGGTCACGATCCGGATGTTGTGCTCCTCCTCGAACTTCACGATGATCCCGTTGTCGTTCATGTAGTCCCACACGGGATCGGGCGCGAACGCGAAGCGGACGACCGAGCGACCACCCTCCGCGGCGCCGCCATTGTCGCTGCCGCAGGCGCCCAGCACGCCGCCCATGGTTGCCAGCGCCGCGCCCGATGCGGCCGTGCGCAGGAACTCGCGCCGGTTCCGCGGCTGGCTGAACGCGTGGTCAAAGGGTGACCTTGCCATCCTCCACCTTCCTCCTCCTCGGGGTCGGCGTGCACGCCACGACGCGCACCTAAGCGACGACCGAAACCTACAGCAACACTATCAAGCACGCAAGCACCTCTTCACGTTTCTAGCGTGCCACTTGACGGCAATCGACTGTCGCCGGGTACGACGCCTGTGGCGGTGGCGAGCGGTATGTGCACGCGCAACCGTCGTATCACTCCGTCGTAGCCGTGCTAATACTTTCCACGAATGTTCAGCAGCACTACGAGTACGGGCAGGTCCGGACGGCACGCAACGCTCGTTTCGGTCGCGTACTCGATCCTCGGCGTGCTGCCGCTGTTCCTGGTCAGCTCCCAGGCTGTCCAGCTCCAGAGTGAGCTGAACTTCGGCAAGGCCGGTCTCGGCCTCGCCGTGAGCATCTGCTTCGCCGTCTCGGCTGCCGCCGCGACCCCGCTCGGGCACGTCGTGGGACGGATCGGCGCGGGCGCGGGCCTGAAGCTGTCGGCGGGATTCGCGCTCGCCGGGCTGGTGTGGATGGCGGCCGTCGCCAGCCAGTGGTGGCATGTCGCCTTCGCGCTCGCGCTGTGCGGGCTGGCGAACGCGGCCGCCCAGGTGTCGACCAACGTCGTGCTCGCCGGGGGCGTGCCGAAGGCGCGGCAGGGCGTGGCGTTCGGGGCCAAGCAGGCGGCGATCCCGGTCGCCAGCCTCGCCGCCGGGCTCGCGCTGCCGGTCGTGGCGCTGCTCGCGGGCTGGCGGACCGCCTTCGCCGGCGCCGCGATCGTCGTCGTCGCCTCGCTCGTCTTCCGGCCGCGGCTGGCGGCCGCCGGCCGGCCGGAGTCGACACCGCGCGCCGGCCGGCCCGGCGCGCTGCTGATGATGACCGCGCTGGCCGGTCTGCTCGCGGGCGCGCTCGGCAACGCGCTGCCGGCCTTCGCGGTCGACTCGGCCGTCGACAACGGCTTCACCGAGAGCGAGGCGGGGTTGCTGCTGGCGATGGGCAGCGCGGCGGCGGTGCTCGTGCGCGTCGGCGCCGGCTGGGTCGCCGACCGGCGCGCCAGCGCGGGCTACTCAGAGCTGCTGGCGCTCACCGGCGCCGGCGCGGTCGCCCTCGTGGCGCTCGCCCTCTCAGGCGACAGCCACGTGCTGTACGTGCTCGCGACGCTGGCGGTGTTCGCCGCCGGCTGGGGCTGGCCGGGGCTGATCTACTACGCGACGGTCCGCAGCCACCGCTCGGCGCCCGGCGCCGCGACCGGCTTCGTGCTCTCGTGGGTCTACGTCGGCAACGTGCTCGGCCCTGTCAGCGTCGGCTTCATCGCCGAGCACCGCTCGTACGCGGACGCGTGGGCGCTGGGCGCCGCGGTTCTGGCGCTGGCCACGCTGGCGGCGCTCGCGGCAAGGCGGCTCGAGCGCGCGCGGCGGGATCCGGTCGAGGCGCCCGCCTGAGGCGCGGCGGCCTCGGCGAACGTCAACTGCGGCATCAAGGGGGCGGGATCGAGGGGGGTGCGTCACGTTTGTTCGATATACGTGAACGTTCGTAACCCACCCCCTCTCACGCGCCCTCGGCGTCCGCAAAACGGACACCCACTTCCCCACCCAGCGCAGTTGACGTTCGCCCGGGCCACCCGGGCGCCGCGGCTCAGCCGGTCAGACTCCCGGTGGGCTCGTAGATCGGCGCCACCTGGTTCTTGAAGCTCAGCGCGACGACGTCCTCGATCGCCATCACGCTGTGCGGGGCGTTCGACGGGTTGAAGGTCGCCTCGCCCGGCCCGACCTCGTACGTCTCGCCGTCGCACGTGACGCGCAGCCGGCCCTCGAGCACGTACATGACCTGCTCCTCGGCGTGCTGGTGCGTGTCGGCGCCCTTGCCCTTCGCGAACGAGATCTTCGTGACCTCCATCTTCTCGCTGCGCAGCACGGGCCCGGTGCCGGTCGAGTAGCTGCCGGAGACGACGTTGTCCTCGTCGCGGTCGAACTTCACCAGTGTCATGCGGTTCTCCTCGTCGTTGGGTCAGACAGCGGTGCGCTCGGACGCGAGCACGCCCTGGGCGATCGAGACGAAGGTGTCCTCGTCGAGCAGGCCCTTGCGCTCGAGTGAGGCGGCCTTGACCTCGCCGAGGATGGCCGTCATCTCGTCGTCGGAGGCCGGCCCGAGCCCGCACTTGTCGAGCCAGATCAGCACCGAGTCCAGGCCCGAGCCCTTGCCGAGCACGATCCGCGGACCGGTCTGGCCGACCAGCTCGGGGCGGTACGGGAACGCCTCGGTGATGCGCTCGGAGCCGACGTTCTTCACCCAGCTCGCGATGATCCCCGACTCGACGTCGAAGATCCGGTCGCCGACGATGCCGCGGTTGGTCGGCACGGTCACGCGCGCCTTCTCGCGCACGAGCTTCGAGAGCGGGTAGAGCTTGGAGAGGTCGATGCCCGAGTCGATGCCGTAGAGCAGCTCGAGGGACATCGCCGTGTCCTCCAGCGGGGTGTTGCCGGAGCGCTCGCCGATGCCCGACACCGACACCTGCGCGGTCCCGACGCCCTGCGCGATCGCGGCCAGCGTGTTGGCCACGCCGAGCGAGAAGTCCATGTGGAAATGGGTCTCCAGCGGCACGTGGATGCGCTCGGACACCTTGCGCGCCATGAACGCGGCCGCCTGCGGGTTGAGCACGCCGAACGTGTCGACCAGCGCCAGCGAGTCCATGTGACCCTCGCGCGCGACGCGCTCGATCATGTCGAGGAACGTCGTGATGTCGGCGCGCGTGGAATCGATCGGGAAGAACGACACGAACAGGCCGTTCTCGTGCGCGAAGCGCGTCGACTCGACGGTCAGCTCGATCGCCCGCTCGTACTCCCAGCGGTAGGCGTACTCGATGATGTGCTCGCTCGACGGGACCTCCATCACGACCTCGCTCACGCCCGTGTCGAGCGCCCGCTTGACGTCGTCGACCATGCAGCGGGAGAACGCGAACACGCGGCACGGCAGCCCGGCCGCGGCGATCCGGCGCACCGCCTCGGCGTCCGACGGCGAGACGGCCGGCAGGCCGGCCTCGATCCGCTGGACGCCCGCCGCGGCGAGCGCCTCGGCGATCGCGACCTTCTCGTCGGCGTTCAGCTCGACGCCCGCCTGCTGCTCGCCGTCGCGCAGCGTCACGTCATGGAACTCGACGCGCGGCGGCAGCGACGTGCCCTCGAGGGCCTCGGGCTCGTAGTTCCAGGGGCTGACGAAGTAGTCGTCGGTCTTCCATGGCTGTTCAGGCACGGCTCGCGATCCCTTCCGTCGTGAATCGGTACAGCTCCGCCGGGTTGCGCTCGGCGATCCGGGCGACGGTCGGCCCGTCGCAGGCCGCGCGCAGCACCGCCATCGGCTCGGGGGTCGCCATGTCGAACGGCAGGTCGGTGCCCATGACGATGTTCTCGGCGCCGGCCTTGGCGATCAGGTAGCGCAGCGCGTCGGCGTCGTGCGTGATCGGGTCGAGCAGGACCTGCCCGAGGTACGACCACGGGTCGGCCGGGCTGTCGGACAGCTCCGGCCGGACCGTGCGTGCGTGGCGCAGGCGCCCGGCCTGCCACGGGAAGTAGCCTCCGGCGTGCACGAGCACGACCCGCAGCTGCGGGTGGCGATCGAGCGTCCCGGCGCAGATCAGCCGCTCGATCGCGATCGTCGTCTCGAGCGGGAAGCCGATCACGTTCTCGAGGTAGTAGTCGGCGAGCGCCGGGTTCGGCGGCACGTACGCCGGGTGGATCATCACCGGCAGCCCGAGCCGCTCGGCGGCGGCCCAGAACGGTTCGAAGGACGGTTCGTCTAGCCGCCTGCCCGGGCCTGCGGAGGAGCCGATCTCGACCCCGACGGCGCCCGCGGCGGCGGCGTCCTCGAGCACCGCCACGGCGCGCTCGGGCGCCTGCAGCGGGACGGTCGCCATCCAGCGCAGGCGCTCCGGCCGCTCGGCGGCCATCGCGGCGAGCCCGTCGTTGACGGCGACGGCCATCGCCTCGCCCGCCTCGGCGTCGACGTGGTAGTAGAACAGCGTCGGCGTGACCGAGATCACGGCGCCCTCGAGCTGCTTGGACTCGAGCTCGGCGAGCTTCGCCTCGGCGTCGACGAACGACGGCACGACCTTGAACTTCACGTGCACGCCGCCGTGCCAGACGCCGTCCTCGACGGTCGCTCCGTAGACGCTCTCGCGGGCGAGCAGCTCGATCGCCGTCTCGGGGAGCGCGTGGTTGTGGACGTCGATCTTCACAGCATGATCCTCCCGCCCGAGACGTCGAGAGTGGTGCCCGTCAGGTAGCCGGCGGCGGCCTCCGAGGCGAGGAACAGCGTCGCGTAGGCGCACTCCTCGGGGCGCCCGAGGCGGCCGAGCGGCGACTTGGCGGCGATCTCCGCGCGTCCTTCGTCGGTGAGGATGCGCTCGATCCGATCGGTCATCGTGGTGCCGGGCGCGACGCAGTTGACGCGGATCGCGTGCTTGCCGACCTCGCGCGCGACGTGCCGCGTGAGCTGCACGATCCCGGCCTTCGAGGCCGCGTAGGAGGCGGTCAGCGTGGCGTCCAGATGGCGCCCCGCGTTCGACGCCATCGTGACGATCGTCCCGCTGCCGCGGTCGATCATGCCGGGCAGGACCGACTTGATCGCCAGGAACGTGGCGGTCAGGTTGCTGTCGAGCACCGAGTGCCACTCGGCCTCGGAGATCTCGTGCACGGGCGTGTAGGCGCCGAAGCCGCCGGCGAACGGGGCGAGGATGTCGATCGGGCCGAGCTCGGCCTCGACCTGCTCGCGCATCCGCTCGACGTCGCTCCAGCTCGACGCGTCGGCCGAGATGCCGATCGCCTCGGCGCCGGCGTCGCGCACCTCCTCGACCAGCTCCTCGATCGCGGCCGGCTCGCGGCCGTTGACCGCGACCTTGGCTTCGTTCGCCGCGAACGCGCGCACGGTCGTCGCGCCGATGCCCTTCGATCCGCCGGTGACGAGCGCCACCTTGCCGGCGAGGTCGGGGAACCGCGGCATCACCGACAGGTCGAGCTCGGCGATCACGCGACCGCTTCCTGCGGCTGGTTGACAGGGCAGCGCGGCTCGCGACCGGTCAGCGCCCGCACGACCTCCTCGACCGCCCGGCGCTGCAGCTCGTCCTGCGCCTCGGCCGAGTAGAACGACATGTGCGGGGTCACGATCGCGCGCGGGTGGGTCCGCAGCGGATGGCCGGCCGGCAGCGGCTCCGGTTCGGTGACGTCGAGCGCGACGGCCCCGAGCCGCCCGCCGTCGAGCGCGCGCGTCACCGCGTCGAGGTCGACGAGGCCGCCACGCGAGGTGTTGACGAGCACCGGGCTGCGGCGCATGTGTGCGATCGCGTCGTCGTCGATCACGTGGCGCGTCGCGTCGGTCAGCGGCGCGTGGAGCGAGACGGCGTCGGCCTCTGCCAGCGCCTCCTCCAGGCTCTCGGCGGGCGCGATGCCGGTGCCCGCCCAGTTCTCCACGAACGGGTCGTAGCCGACGACCTCGTACCCGAACGCGCGCGCCCGATCGGCCACCCGGCGGCCGATCCGCCCGACGCCGACGAGCGCGAGCCGCCGGCCCGCGAGCCGGTGGATGCCCTCCTGCGGCACGGTCCACTCGCCGTCGCGGACGCCGCGTGCGGCCGTCACGACCCCGCGGGCCGCGGCCAGCAGCAGCGCCATCGCGTGGTCGGCGACCTCGTCGAGGCAGTAGTCGGGGACATTGGTGACCTGGATCCCGGCGCGCGTGGCGGCATCGACGGCGACGTTGTCGACGCCGATGCCGTAGCGGGCGATGATCCGGCAGCCGCCGCGGGCGGCAGCGTCGACGACGTCCTCGCCGACGTCGGCGAAGCAGACGAGCATCCCGGCGGCGCCGGCCGCGAGCGCGGCCAGCGTCTCGGGATCCGGCTCCGGCGCCTGCTCGAGCCGGCAGCCGATCGCGGCCAGGGCCGCGCGCTCCGCCTCGAGGTCGCCGAAGACGTGGTCGGTGACGAGGACCGTGCGATCCACGTCAGGCGAGCGCGACGTCGTCGAACGGGTGCTTGGTGAAGATCACCGGCCCGTCCTTCGTGACCAGCAGGTTCTCCTCCAGCCGCACGGTCTGCTCGAGCCCGGGGTGGCCGGAGAACGTCTCGGCCGCGAAGTACATGCCCTCCTCGAGCTCGACCGGATACTCGAGCGAGTACGCGCGCGAGATCCACATGCCCTCGTAGAGCGAGAGCCCGATCGAGTGCGCGAACTGCTGGAGCGTCACCGTGCCGAACTCGTCGTCGGCGTACGTCGGCAGCTTGGAGGCCACGTCGGCGGTCGTGTTCCCCGCCTTCATCTCCCCGATGGCGGCGTACATCGACTCGTAGCACTCCTTGTAGAGGTCCTTCTCCTTCGGCGTCCAGCGGCCGCCGACCTTGAAGCAGCGCACGAAGTCGACGAAGTAGCCGCCGGGGCCGACGGCGTTCTGGTCGATGATCACGAGGTCTCCCTCGCGGATCACCTTGTCGGTGTGCCAGCGCCGGTACGGGCTGGTGTTGCCTCCCGACGCGACGATGATGTCGTAGACGAAGTCGAAGCCCTGCGTGTACAGGTACTCGTTGACCTTCGCCGTGATCTCGCTCTCCTTCACGCCCGGCTTGAGCCACTCGTGCTCGATCTTCCAGAACGACGTGTCGCCGATCGCCGATGAGATCTTCAGGCACTCGATCTCGTCCGGCGTCTTGACGGTGCGCGCGCCGGACATCGCGGGCCAGGCGCTGACGATCTCGAGGTCGAGCTTCTGGAACGCGGCGTACGCGCTCGGGTCGTAGACGTCGAAGCCGATGCGCTCGTTCTCGACTCCGTTCTCCTTGAGCACGTCGAGCACCGAGTTGGCCATCTTGTCGGCCATGAACTCCTCGGCCGTCTCGGCCCACTTCCAGGTGATCGCCGGGCGGATGTTCCCCGCAAGCCACGGCGCGTCGATCTTGGCGCACTCGAGGTCCGAGCCGGCGGTCTCGAAGAGCACCGGGTCGCCGCCGCGCGGCAGCACGCAGTAGCGGATGTAGATGTTGTTCTTCCAGTTGCCCTGGAAGACGCTCGTGATGTAGCGGACGTTCTCGCCGACGAAGCACACCAGCGCGCCGAGGTCGTGCTTCTCCATCATCATGCGAGCACGCGCGAGCCGGTCGCGGCGGAGCCGGTCGAAGTCGACGCGCGCCTGCCAGTCGGTCGAACTCGTGCTGTACACGCGGCGCGGGTCGTGCTCGTGGGGCTTGCCGAGGAACGACAGGTCGAGCCCCTTGCCGGGCGGAGTCAGCTCGTGCTGGACGTCGTGTTCAAGCACCTATGGTCTCCTCTGATTCGTCGGCGGCCCGTGCATCTCCCCGTCGGGGAGGATCACCGTGACCGCGCGAGTGGTTTCGTCGGTCGGGTTCAGGTAGCGGTGCGGCATCGTCGAGGGAAAGCAGATGCTGTCGCCGGCGTCGAGGTCGTAACGATCGAAGCCCACGAAGATCACCATCCGGCCGCTCAGCACCAGCACCATCTCGACGCCCGGATGGCGGTACAGCGACGCGTGCGACTGGGCGCCGGGGGCGTACACCAGCTCCATGAACTCGAGCTCGTCCATCGGGGTCGGCGTGAGGCGCTCCCAGCGGACGCCGCCCGCGATGTCGATCCCGGAGCGCTCGCCGCCCCGCACCACATGGCGCTCGCCACGCGGGACGTCCGGGACGAGACCGAGCCGCGACGGCTCAGCCTGAGGCCACGGCGGCTCCTGGTCGCCGTCGCGGAAGAACGCGTCGACGGGAACGTCGAGCGCCTCTGCGAGCGCGAACAGCGTCGACACGGAGGGCCGCGACTGGCCGCGTTCGATCTGGCTGATCAGGCTCGGCGACACGCCGATCTCGCGCGCCAGCGCCGACACCTTCACGCCGCGCCGCGCGCGATGCACCGCCAGGCGCTGGCCGATCGCCTGCGCCGGATCCGCGTCCGCGGCGGTCGGGGGCATCCCATCGATCTCTGTGATGTCGCTGGCCATGGGTCTCGGCATGACGGGAGTGACGCTCATCAAATCCCCGTCAGGATTTCAGCAACACTACACGATCGGTTCGAATTTCGCCAGGAACCTAGCCTCGCGGCGATGCGCCAGGCTCCAGTGCTGCTTCAGGCCGAATGCGAGCGGGACTCGCGTCCCGCGTCGTCTGCGGCCTGATCGCCGGGAAGGCCGTCGCGCAGGATCATCGTGACCGCACGACTGGTCTCGTCCGTCGGGTTCAGGTACCGGTGCGGCATCGTCGAGGGGAAGCAGATGCTGTCCCCCGGCTCGAGGTCGTAGCGATCGAAGCCCACGAAGATCGACAGCCGGCCGCTCAGCACCAACACCATCTCGAAGCCGGGATGGCGGTACAGCGACGCGTGTGACTGCGCGCCAGGGCCGTAGATGAGCTCCATGAACTCGAGCGCCTCGAGCGGATTGGGTGTGAGGCGCTCCCACCGCACGCCGCCCTCGATGTCGATCCCGGCGCGCTGGTTGGCCCGCACGACGTAGCGATCGTGCGGCCTCCCCGGGTCGGCGGCCCGCGCCGGCGATGCCGGGCCCGAGTCGCGGAAGAACGCGTCCACCGGCACCTGCAGCGCCTCGGCGAGCGCGAACAGCGTCGAGACCGACGGGCGCGACTGACCGCGCTCGATCTGGCTGATCAGGCTCGGCGACACGCCGATCTCCCGCGCCAGCGCCGACACCTTCACCCCGCGCCGCGCGCGATGCGCGGCCAGTCGCTCGCCGATCGCCAGCGCCGGATCGGGCGCGGGGTCCTGGACAGGCTCGCTGCTCATATGCTCAGTATGGCTGTTCGGGAGGCGTCAACGAGGCTCGAATGCGCGGCGCACGGCATCGGCCGCGACCGTGACTGCTGCGCGCGCCTCCGAGGTGGCGGCCAGCCAGCGGAAGAACCCGTGGATCGATCCGGGCCAGCGCACGAGGTCGACCGCCACGCCCGCCTCGCGCAGCGCCTCGGCGTACGCCTCGCCCTCGTCGCGCAGGACGTCCTCTTCAGCCGTCAGCACCAGCGCGGGCGCCACGCCGGCGAGATCGCGGGCGCGCAGCGGCGAGGCGTCCGGGTGGTTGCCGTCGGCGCCGTCGAGGTACAGGTCCCAGAACCGGCGCATGCTCGCGCTGCTGAGTCCGTGGCCCTCGGCGAACGCGCGATAAGACGGCGCGTCGGCGCCCGCGTCGGTCACCGGGTAGATCAGCACCTGCAGCGCGACCGGCAGCTCGCCGCGCAGTCGCCGCGCCGCCACCGCCGTCAGGTTGCCGCCCGCGCTGTCGCCCGCCACCGCCAACCGCGACCCGTCGCCGCCGAGCTCGCCCGCATTCGCGGCCAGCCAGCGGATCGCCGCCAGCGAGTCCTCGAGCGCGGCCGGGAAGCGGTGCTCCGGCGCCAGGCGATACTCGACGCCGGCCACGATCGCGCCGGTCGCGTTCGCCAGCGCGCGCACCAGCGCGTCGTAGCTGTCCAGGCAGCCCATCATCCATCCGCCGCCGTGCAGGAACACGAGCACCGGCAGCGGTCCGTCGCCGGCGGGCCGGAACGTCCGCACGAGCACGTCGCCGCCGGGCCCCGGCACGCGCACGTCGCGCACCTCGGCCACCGGCTCCCCCACGCCGCACAGCTCGGCGCTCTCGGCCAGGTGCCCCGCGCGCGCCTCCTCGACCGGCACCTCGTGGGCAGGCGGCCCGGGCTCGGCGTTCATCGCGTCCAGGATCACCTGGATCTCGGGATGCAGCACGGCGCGCAGCCTACTTGCCGCTCTGTGTCAGCGGAGCACGCCGTGTGGCTCGGATGCGGGCAGCTCGGCGGCCGAGCGCTGGCCGGGATCGTTCAGCACCGCGCCGGGCGGCGGCGGGACGTCGCCGTCGAGCAGCGGGTCGGCGGTGTCCCGCATCCACGCGTCCAGGCGCCCCTGCAGCTCCGCGAGCACGCCCGCGTGCGCAGCCTCGCCGGCCAGGTTCTGGGCCTCGAACGGGTCGAACAGCAGGTCGTACAGCACCTCGCGCGGGAGCGGCCGGTCGGCCCAGCCGTTCGCGATGAACAGGTCCTTCGTCGGGCTGTCGTCGACGTTGGCGAGCACCGGGAGATCGCGTTCGCCGAACCGGCGGATGTACTTCCACCGCTTCGTCCGGATCGCCCGCTGCGGCTCGTACGCGGCGTGGTAGGTGAGCTCGGCGAAGATCGCGTCGTTGACCTGGTCGGTCTCGCGCCGCATCACCGGCAGCACCGAGCGGCCCTGGAGGAAGTCCGGTCGATCGATCCCGATCAGCTCGCAGATCGTGGGGTAGAGGTCGATCTGGGACACCAGCGCCTCGGAGACGCGTCCGCCGTGGAAGCCGCCCGGCCCGCGCATGATCAGCAGCACGCCGATCCCGCGATCGGTCAGCGTCGCCTTGGCGCCCGGGAACGCGAGGCCGTGGTCGGTGGTGAGGATCACGAGCGTGTCATCGGCGATGTCCTGCTCGTCGAGCGCGTTCAGCACGGCGCCGACGCCCTGGTCGAGCGAGCGGGCGCTCGCCTTGTACGACGCCATGTCCCGCCGCGTCTCCGGCGTGTCCGGCAGGTTGCCGGGCGGCAGCGAGTAGCGGGCGTCGCGGATCGACGTCGGCGCGAAGTACTCCCGGTGCGTCTCGAAGAAGCCGACCGACAGGAAGAACGGCTGCGGCGGCCGGTTGTTCAGCAGGTCGACCGCCGCCGGCGCGACCGTCTCCACGTGGTTGGTGTCGATGTCGAAGACGTGGTCGTAGCCGAGGACGCCGGTGTCGACGGAGACGTGCTGCTCGCCGATCAGGCCCGACCAGTAGCCGGCGTCGCCCAGCGTGTGCGCGAGATGGTGGCTGTAGTCGTTCAGCACCCAGCCGCGGTGCGCCAGGCCGGTCATGCCGTTCGTGTGCGTCCACTGGCCGGTCAGCAGCGCCGCACGGCTGCCCGAGCACGTGGGCGCGGCGCAGAACGCCTCGCGGAACAGCATGCCCTGGTCGGCGAGCCGCTGGATGTTCGGCGTCGGGACCTGGTGCCCGTACGGCTGCACGAACCGACCGGTGTCGTGCGAATGCAGGTAGACGATGTTGGGACGCGCGCTCATGCGCGACCCGAGCTTAGCTAGAAGCCGCGGCGCTCCCGGGCTCGGACGATCGCGCGATCGTGCGGGTCACGGTGGCGTGCATCCCAGATGGCATGGGCGATCCAGAGCACCGCGAGGATGACGACCGCGAGCGTCAGGCCGGCGACCTCGCCGGGCGAGAACGCGCCGAGCGCGACGAAGAACGCGAAGAGGACGACGACCGCCAGCACGAGGATCCAGAACGTCGCCGCGAGCGTCGAGAGCACGCGCGATTGACGATGTGGCATGCCAGCACCTCCTGGTCGACCGATCGTGGCGATCGTATCAACCGATGCCGAGCATCTCACGCGCCTCGGCGGGGCTCGCGGGCGTGCGATCGAGCAGCGGCGCGAGCGCGATCGCCTTCTCCACCAGCTCGGCGTTCGACGTCGCGCGGCGGTCGCGCGCCACGCGCAGATTGTCCTCCAGCCCGACGCGCACGTGGCCGCCCATCATCAACGCGGCGGCCGCGAGGTGGAACTCCGCCGGATAGCCCACGCCCGCCGCGGACCATGTGAAGCGCTCCTCGCCGAACAGCGAGATCGCGGTCCGCCGCATGTGGACGAGCTGCTCCATCGTCGCGGCGTTGGCGCCGAGCACGCCGAGCACGAACTGCACGTGGATCGGGAAGTCGAGCAGATCCTGCTCGGCCAGGTGGGCGAGGTTGTAGAGGTGCCCGACGTCGTAGACCTCGTACTCGGGCTTGGTGCCCGCCTCGCGGAACAGCTCCGACAGCCGGTACAGGTCGGCGAACGTGTTGCGGAACACGTAGTCGCGCGTGCCCTCGAGGTACTCGACCTCCCACGGCTCCATCTCCGGCCGGTGCCGGACGCCGAAGATGCCGAAGTTGAACGAGCCGCAGTTGAAGGTCGCCATCTCCGGCCGGCACTCAGTGACGACGCGCGCGCGCTCCTCGATCGTCATCCCCACCCCGCCGCCGGACGTCGGCTGCACGATCGCGTCGCAGCGCTCGCCGATCCCGGCCAGCACCTGCTTGAACAGCCCGAGGTCGGCCGTCGGCTTGCCGGTCTCGGGATCGCGGACATGCACGTGGACGATCGCGGCGCCGGCCGCGTGCGCGCCGGCGGCGGCGTCAATGATCTGCTCCGGCGTGATCGGGATCGCGGCGCTCTGGCCGGGGACGCTCATGCCGCCGGTGACGGCGCACGAGCAGAACACGCGACGGTCGCTCATGGCCGCACGATCACCTTCAGCGCGCCGTCGCGGCGCTCGGTGAACGTCTCGTAGGCGGCGGCGAAGTCCTCGAGCGCGAAGCGGTGGGTGATCAGCTCGCCGAGGCGGATCTTCCCGGCCGCGATGAGCGCGATCGCCTCCGGCATCTCCCCGGCCGCCGCCCGCACGCCGACGATGTCGATCTCGTCGAGCACGACGCGCTGGAGCGGGATCGTGGCGCCCTCCATCGGGATCCCGATCACCGCCACGCGGCCGCCCTTGCGGACGAGCGACGCGCACTGGCCGAGCGCCGCCGGGTCGCCCGAGCACTCGAGCGCGACCTCGGCCCCGAGCCCGCCGGTGCGCTCGCGGATCGCCTCGACCGTGTCCTCGGCCGTGAAGTCGACGCTCTCGTGGCCGAGCGAGGCGGCCTTGGCCAGCCGCGCCCCGCGGCCGACCACGATCACGCGGCCGGCGCCGAGCGCCTGCGCGAACTCGGCGACCAGCAATCCCATCACGCCCGGCCCCACCACGACGACGGTGTCGCCCGGCGCGTGGCCGCCGCGCTTGACCGTGTGCAGCGCGATCGCGGCCGGGTCGAGCATCGCCGCCTCCTCGTCGGAGAGCGCGTCCGGCACCGCGAAGACGCTGCGGATCGAGTGCACCACGTAGTCGGCGTACGCCCCGTCGACGTTGTGGCCGTACTGCTTGTGCACGCGCAGGTCGCCGAAGTTCTCGCAGATGTTGTACCGGCCCTCGACGCACTTGCGGCAGAACCCGCACGGGCCGTGCGATGTGCCCGCCACGCGCGTGCCGACCTCCCAGCCGAAGTCCGCGGCGCCGGGGCCCAGCTCGACCACGTCGCCGCACCACTCGTGGCCCGGGACGAGCGGCCAGTCCTTCGGCCAGAAGCCCGGGTAGTGGCCCTGGATGATGTGCGGGTCGGTGCCGCAGATCGCGATCGCGCGCACCTTGCAGAGCACCTCGTGGTGGCCGGGCACCGGCCGCTCGACGTCCTCGATCGAGAACACGTTCGGCTCCTGGACGACGAGCGCCTTCATGGGTGGATCCATCCGGGATTTCGGCGGGTCGCCTGGCGGCGTCCCGGTCGTGTCTGCCGGTGCACGGCATCCGAAAGCATGCTGGTCGCACGTGACCGGATGCCGGGTGCCGGCAGACGCGGGCGGGGCCGGCCAGAACCCGTTGAAATTGCGGATGGGTTCACTAGGTCATCGCCACCGGGTCGACCATCGAGCCGGTCGCGCCGCGGATCGCCAGCGGGAGCGCCACGAACAGGAATTCGCGCACGCCCGCGCGCGCGAGCTCCTCGAGGTCGAGACCCTCGAGGATGTAGATCCCGCGCTCGATCAGCAGCAGCGTGTGGACCGGCTGCGGGTTCGCCGGCGTGCCGCGATCGGGCGCCGGCTGGACCTCGTAGGTCTCCGTGTCCGAGCCGGTGGCCAGCACGCCGCGATCGGCCAGCAGGCGGGCGGCCGACAGGTCCGGGCCGGCGCCGCGGTGTGCGGCGAGCGCCTCCGGATCGGGCCAGTGGGCGAGGTAGCCGCTGCGCACGAGCGCCACGTCGCCGGCGCCCGCCGTGACGCCGTGCTCGCGCTCGATCGCCTCGAGCTCGGCGGCGGTCACGGGCTCGCCCGCGGGCAGCGACTCCACGCCGCGGTGGCCGGGGACGTCGTAGAGCACGCCGCGCCGCCAGATCGGCGCGATCTCGGTGGCGTCGCCCGTGAGCGGGCCGAAGTCGCCGAGATCGGTGCGCGCCGAGCCGCCGTGCCAGCGGTCCTCGGGCCCGATCGTCATGTGCGCGTGCGCGTCGATGTGCGCCCCGGTGTGGGTCGTGCCCATCACCAGCTCGCTCATGAAGCCCAGGCACGCGTCGTTCGGCGGCCCCCACGGCTGGTCGCCGGCGGCGCGGAGCCCCTGCGGCGTGCGGTAGGAGACGACCTCGAACGTGGGGTGCCCGGGGAACAGCGGCATCTTCGGGAACCGGTCGCGCGCGAGCCGGTACATGCGCCCCGTCCGGATCATGCTCGCCAGCTCACGCACCTCGCCGGGCTCGTTGACGCCGCGCAGGCGCGACAGCGCCGGCGCGAGCAGCGCCTCGCCGAGCTCGCGGGCGCGCGGCAGGTCCGGGCTGATGCGCGTGACGCAGTGGCGCAGCTTCCCCTCCGCCCGCGCGCGCGGCGCGCGGCCGCTCGAGACCCAGTCGAGCACGACCGGGATCATCGTCTCGAGGAACGACAGCGAGTCGGCCGCCTGCAGGAGGTCGGCCTCCGGCCAGCCGCCGTCCTCGTGCACGCGCACGAGATCGGCCACCGAGCGCGCGAGGTCCTCGCCTGCGCCGCGCTCGACCAGGCCGGGTGCGACGAGGTCCGCGCAGCGGTCCTGGTGCCAGCGGTTGTACTCGGGTGAGTCCCAGCTGCGCGCGGAATCCCAGCCCGCCGCGCCGTCCGGGTACGCGCGCTCGATGTCGTGCGTCGCCGCGGCGATCTGGAGCGCCTCCGACGCGCCGGGATCGAACTGCAGCACCCAGTCGAGCGTCCGCTCCAGATGCCGCGCGTGCGGATGGACGTCGGCGATCCACGCCTGCGCGCGTTCGAGCACGGCGGTCAAGTGGTCACCGGCCGCGCCTGGAGCACGAACAGCTCCCCGCCCTCGACCGCCCACTCGATGTCCTGGGGCCCGCCGAGCCGCTGTTCGAGGTCGTCCCCGATGCGGGCGAGCTCTCGCAGCAGGTCCTCGCCGGCCTTCTGCGTGCCGCCCTCGTCCTCGGTCAGCTTGCGCTCCTCCGTGCCGCCGGCGTCGACCGCGACGATCGCGAACGGCTGCACGGCGATCTGCGCGCGCTTGACCGTGCCGTCGCGCTTGAGCACGTAGTGGTCGGGCGTCACCTGGCCCGAGACCGCGGCCTCGCCCAGTCCGAGCACCGCCTCGACGATCATCCGGTCGCGGCGGCGCTGCACCGGGTCACACGTGAACAGCACGCCGGCGACATCGGCGCGCACCATCCGCTGCACCACGACGGCCATGCCGAGGTCGTCGAGCGACCCCTTGCGCTGCCGGTAGAAGAGGGCGCGCTCGGAGAAGAACGACGCCCAGCAGTCGCGCACGCGCTCGCGCACCGCGCCGGCGCCGAGCACGTGCAGGTACGTCTCCTGCTGGCCGGCGTAGGAGGCCGTGTCGGAGTCCTCCGCGCAGGCGCTGCTGCGCACCGCGACGGGCGGGTCCGCTCCCAACGCCGTGTACGCCTCGGCGACCGCGGCCGGCACCTCGGCGGCGCCGACGATCGCCTGCGCTCGCTCGTGGTCCGGGAGCGCCGCGCGGAGCTCCTCGCCGCCGTCCGGCAGCGCTGCGGCGAGGCAGTCGGCGGGCACGACGAACCCGGGCGGCACCGGCAGCCCGAGCGCGCTCATCCGTGCCAGCGAGGCGCCCTTGCCGCCGGCCCGGGCGACCTCGGTGCAGGCCTCGTCACCGAAGTCGAGCATCAGTCGTCCACGATCGCGACCGCGCGCACCGGCGCCGCGGTCGTGCCCACCCACTTGACCGGCAGGACGCAGAGCTGGAAGCCGTGCGGGCGACCGATCTGCTCGAGGTTCATCAGGTTCTCGAGGTGCCAGTACTCCTCGTCCCACATCACCCGGTGGGCCTCCCAGAACTTCTTCTTCTCGAACATCGCCCACACCGGCGGGTCGAACGTGATCGCGTCGCAGCCCATCAATCGCACGCCGCGCTCGATCAGCCAGCGCGTCGCCCCTGCGCTCATCCCCGGGTGGTCGGTGCGGTAGCGCTCCTCGGTGTTGTAGGCGCCGGCGCCGGTGTGGATGAGCACGATGTCGCGCTCCTTGACCGCGTAGTCGATCTTCGCCAGCGCCGCCTCCACGTCGTCCGCGCTGATGATGTCGCCGGGCTCGCGGTCGGTGAAGTCGAGCAGCACGCCGTCGGACATGCACCACTCGAGCGGGATCGTGTCCGCCCCTCCCGCCGACGGGACGATGTGCTTGCGCGCGTCGCAGTGCGTGCCGACGTGGTCGTTGACCACCACCAGGTAGCTGGCCGTGAGCGAGTCCACGCCGTGCGCGGCGGCGCCGATCCGCTCGGCGAACTCTTCGTGGCTCTCGTACACGCAGAGCGCCGGCGGCGGCACGCGCGGGAACGTGAGCATGTCGGCGTGCACGGGCATCGAGAGGTCGACGATGCGTCTCAAGCGATCTCCTTATCGGCCATCGGGCGCAGCAGCTCGGCCGCGTCCATGAGGTGTCGGTGCATTGCGTCGCCGGCGGCGCTCGCGTCGCGTGCACGCAGCGCCTCCAGGATCGGGACGTGGCGCTCGGACAGGGCCAGCAGGTCCAGCCCCGGCTGCGAGACCGAGATGTAGGTGCGCGAGAAGGGCTCGAGGATCGACCACTGGCGTTCGAGCGTCGCGTTGCGCGCGGCCCGCACGATCGTGGCGTGGAACGACGCGTTCGCCTGGGACTGGCCGTGGACGTCGCCGCGGCGGGCGGCGGCGCGCATCGTCTCCAGCCGCTCCGCGAGCTCCAGCAGCTCGGGCTCGGTGATCCGGTCCGCCGCGAGCCGCGCGGCGAGCGCTTCGAGCGCGGCGCGCACCGGAAACGCCTCCAGCAGCTCGGCGGCCGAGAACGCGCGCACCGAGCATCCGCGGAACGGCTCGTGGACGATGCAGCCGAGCTGCTCGAGGTCGCGCAGCGCCTCGCGCACCGGCGCCTGCGAGACCCCCAGCTCGTGCGCGATCCGGGTCTCCACGATGCGGGCGCCCGGCGGGTACTCGCCGTCGAGGATCCGCTGGAGGATCACGCCCTTGATCCGCTCGCGCAGGTTCGAGCGCGTGAACGGCGCCTCCGTCACTGGCATGCGGTGAGGCCTCCGTCGAGCGTGAGCACCTGGCCGGTGATGAACGCCGACGCGTCGCTGGTCAGCAGGAGCACGGCGCCGACGACGTCGTCGGTCTCGGCGATCCTGCCGAGCGGGATCCGCTTGTACAGGCCCTCGCGGAACGCGTCGTCGGCGAGCAGGTCCTCGACCTGCGGGGTCCGGACGAACGTCGGCGAGATCGCGTTGACCGTGATGTCGTGCTTGGCCCATTCGGTCGCCTGCTGGCGCGTGAGCGCGTCGAGCGCGCCCTTGGCGGCCACGTAGGCGGAGAATCCGTTGTCGATCCCGAGCTGGCCCCGCACCGACGACAGGTGCAGCACGCGCCCGCCGCGGCCGCCGGCGATCATCGCGCGGACGGCCGCCTGCGTCGGCAGCAGCGCCGAGCGCAGGTTGAGGTCGAGCATCCGGTCCCACTCGCTCTCGGGGTATTCCTCGGCCGGGTACAGCGCGCCGCCGGCGCCCCCGCCGACGGCGTTGACGATCACGTCGACGCGCCCGAACGCCTGCATCGCGGCGTCGATCGCGCCGTCTGCATCGGCCTTGCGCGTGACGTCGGCGGCCACCGCGATTCCGTCGCCGCCGGCGTTCTCGAGCGCGTCCGACGCGCGATCGGCGTCGCGCCCGATCACGACCAGTCGCGCGCCGACGCCGCCGAGCGCGGCGCACAGCCGGGCGCCGATGCCGCCGGAGCCGCCGGCCACGACGGCCACGCGGCCGTCGAGCCGGAATCGCGCCAGCTCTCCGAGCGCATCCTGCAGGCTGCTCATGCTCCTCCCACTTGATCGATCATCGATGAAGTTACTCCTCGGTTCGGCGGCGGTCAACGGAAGCGGCGGCGGAGCCGTACCACCAGGACGAGGACCACGAGGCCGAGGGCGACCGGCCCGAGGCGCTTGAGCAGCGCATCGCGGCTCGCCTCACCCAGGTCGAGCACCTCCTCGGTGCGCCGGGGCGGCGGTGCCGGTTCGGCGGCGGCCGCCTCCGCCGAATCGCCGGCCGGGCCGGGCGGCGGTGCCGCCGCCGGGCTGCGCGGGCCGACCGTGTCCGCGTCTGCGGCGGGCTCGGCAGGTGCGGCGGGCTCGGCCGCCGGGCTGTCGGTCATCTCCTCGGCCAGGCAGTCGGCGAAGCGGTCCATCAGCTTGGCGCTCACGTCCTGCATCACGCCGCGCCCGAACTGCGCGGCCGGGCCGGTAACGCGCATGTCGGTCTCCACGTGCACGCGCGTGCCGCCCTCGACCTCCTCCATCGTGGACGTGATCGTCGCCGCGGCCGTACCCTGGCCACGGCTGTCGCGCGCCTGCGCGCGCATGACCGCGCGCCGCGCCTGGTCGTCGGCCTCCTCGATCTTGACCGTGCCCTTGTAGCGGGCGGTGATCGGGCCGATCTTGACCGTCATCGTGCCCGTGTGCTCGTCTCCCTCGGACCCCTCGATCGCCGCGCCCGGCAGGCACGGCGCCACGCGGTCGAGGTCGAGCAGGATCTCCCACGCGCGCTCGACCGGCCCCGGGACGGTGAACTCGTTCTCGAGCTTCATAGCGTCTCGTAGAACTCGCGCTCGCGCGCCTCGAGGTTCGGGATCGCCTCGTTCTTGACCAGGCGGGTGAAGTGCTCGGAGGCCATGTGCGCCTCGTAGCCCGCCTCGTCGTCGTACTGCTCGTAGAGGTAGAACAGGCGCGGGTTCTCCGGCGTGCGGTGTGCCTGGTAGAAGCGGTTGGCCGGCTCCGCCCGCGACGGCTCCGTCATCTCGTCGCAGATGCGGGCGATCCGGTCCTCCTCCCCGTCATTGGCGGTCCACTTTGCGACCACGACATAGGCCATTTCAGGCGGCTCCCTTGTCCGAGATTCGATTTCGCAACACGCCGATCCCGTCGATCTCCATCTCCACCACGTCGCCGGGGGCGAGCCAGCGGTCGAGCTCCAGGCCCGAGCCGCCGGTGGCGGTGCCGGACCCGAACACGTCGCCCGGATACAGCGTCTGCGAGCGCGAGGCGTAGGCGATCATGTCCGCGAAGCTGTGATGCATGTGGGCGGACGTGTCCTCCCCCCACAGCTCGCCGTTCACGCGCACGCGCATCGCGAGGTCCGACGCGTCGAGCTCGTCGGCGGTGACGATGCACGGGCCGAGCACGTTCGATCCGTCCCAGTCCTTCGCCTTGCCCGGGCCCATGCCGATCGGCAGCTCACGCGCCTGCACGTCGCGGGCCGACAGATCGTTCCAGATCGTGTAGCCGAAGATGCAGTCGGCGGCGTCCTCGGGCGCGACGTCGCGCACCTCGCGCCCGATCACCGCGGCCAGCTCGAGCTCGTGGTCGAGCCGGTCGGTCCACGCCGGCCACGGGATCTCCTGGTCGGGGCCGATCACCGTGTCCGGCATGCCCTTGTAGTACGCGGGCACGTCGTACCACTCGTCCGGGATCGGGCGGCCGAGCCGGGTGAGGGCGTTGCGCATGTGCCCCTCGAACGCGAGGAAGTCGCGCAGCGAGCGCGGGCGCAGCGGCGCGAGCAGCCGCGCGCCCTGGATCGGGACGGTCGTGCTCTCCGGCGCTCCGGCCACGATGTAGGCGACCATGTCGCCGCCGAAGGCCAGATCGATCACCGTGTCGCCTCCTGCCAGCATCCCGACGCGCGGGCCGGCGCCCGCGTCGTAGGTCACAAGCCGCATCTGCGCACCGCCTCCTCGATCTTCACGTAACAGCCACAGCGGCACAGGTTGCCACCGAGCGCCTCCCGGACCTCGTCACCGGGCTGCATCGCCTTCACGGTGAGGACGAAGCCGGGCGTGCACCAGCCGCACTGGAACGCGTGTGCCTCATGGAACGCCCGCAACACGGGGTCCGACTCGTCGAGGCCCTCGATCGTGGTGACCTCGCGGCCTTCGACCTGCGCGGCGAGCGTCAGGCAGCCGGAGACCGGCTCGCCGTCGAGCAGCACGGTGCACGCGCCGCAGACGCCGATCGCGCACGTCTCGCGCACGGACAGCAGGCCCTCGCGCCGCAGCGCCTCGAGCAGCATCTCGTCGGTCCGCGCGTCGAGCGTCTCGCCGCGGCCGTTGAGGATCAGCTCCACCTTCATCGGTCGAGCGCCTCCAGCACCCGCTCCGCCGTGATCGGGAGCTCCGTCACGTGGACCCCGAGCGAGGCGAGCGCGTTGCCGATCGCCGGCGGCACCGGCGGGAGCGCCGTCTCCCCCAGCCCGTGCACCTCGGCGCCGTCGCGCTCGATCAGCTCGTGCGTGAGCCGCGGCATGTCACCCGCCGCGGGGAGGTTGTAGTCGGACAGGTTGGCGTTCGCGACCTGCCCGTCGGCGAACTCGATCTCCTCGAACAGCGCCGTGCCGAGGCCCATCAGCATCGAGCCCTCGTTCTGCAGCTCGGCGCCCGGCCGGTTGACCACGCGGCCCGCGTAGACGGCCGCGTGCAGGTGCTCGACGGTCACGCGGCCGGTCTCGCCGTCGACCGCCACGTGCGCAGCCGCGGCGCCCTGGTGCCAATGCGTCGACGCGATGCCCTGGCCGGTGTCGGGATCGAGCCCGCCCTCGTTGCGGACCTCGCCGAACCCGTGCTCGCCGTCGCGCTCGAGGTCGCGCACCGCCTCGCGCAGCGCGCGGCCCATCATGTACGTCGAGCGGCTCGACGTCGTGCGGGTGTCGTACGGCGAGGAGTCGGTGTCGGGGTCGGGCACCTCGACCTGGCCCGGCTCGCAGCCGAGCAGCTCTGCGCCCATCAGCTTCAGCGAGCGCCGCACGCCCTGGCCCATCTCGCACGACGCGCTGCGGACGATGTAGCCGACGGGCGTGCGCTCGACGCTGATCGCCGCACGGCTCGGCGTCTGCATCCCCTTCAGCAGCACGCACAGGCCCTTGCCGCGCGCATCGGCCTCGTAGCCGACGGCGTCGGCAGCGGCCTGCAGGCAGTCCTCGAAGTGCACGTCGTGCATGACCTCGCCGGTGGCGAAGACGTCGCCGTCATGCAGGAGGTTCATGCGGCGCAGCTCGAGTGGGCTGATCCCGAGCTCGGCGGCCAGCACGTCCATCGTCCGCTCGGACGCCCACACGGACTGCATCGCGCCATAGCCCCGGAACGCGCCGTTCGACGGGAGGTTCGTGTAGATCGCCAGCGCGTCCACGCGCACATGCGGGATCCGGTACGGGCCGACGCCGGCGTAGCCCATCTTCGTGGCGACGCCGGGCCCGCAGTCCGCGTACGCGCCGGTGTCGACCCAGCAGTCGACCTCCTTCGCCACCAGCGTCCCGTCGCGGCGGGCGCCGATCCGCACGCGCACCACGCTCGGGTGGCGGTTGAGCGTGACGAACTCCTCGGCGCGGTCGAGCACCGCCTTGACGGGCTTGCCGGCCTTGCGCGCGAGGGCGGCGACGAGCGCCTCCAGCCGCACGAACGTCTTCGCGCCGAACGAGCCGCCCATCGGCGGGGCGATCACGCGGATCTGCTCCTCCGCGATGCCGAACAGGCCCGCCAGGTCGGCGCGCGTGTTGAACGGCGTCTGGGTCCCGCTCCACAGCGTCAGCCGGCCGTCCTCCCACTCGGCGAGCGCGGCGTGCGGCTCCATCGGCGCGTGCGCGGCGCTCGGCGTGCGGAACACCTCCTCGACCACGACCTCGGCCTGCGCGAAGCCCTCGGCGACGTCGCCGTGCCGGATCCGGAAGCGGTGGCAGACGTTCGTGCGCGCGATCGGCCGCACGCCGATCGAGACCGCGTCGCCGGCGGACTCGGCGGCCTGCTCGTGCACGAGCGGGGCGCCCGCGGCGACAGCGTCGAGCGGGTCGAAGACGGCCGGCAGCTCCTCGTACTCCACCTCGACCAGACGCGCAGCCGCGCGCGCGGCCGCGCGCGAGGGCGCTGCGACGGCCGCCACCACGTCGCCGACGTGGCGCGCCCGCTCGGCGAGCACGCCCTGGTCCTTGACCTGGCAGCCGTACAGGCCGAGGTCGGCCACGTCCGCCGGCGTGAGCACGACGCAACCGGCCGGGACCGCCGACGCGTCGACCGACAGCACGCGCGCGTGCGGGTGCGGCGAGCGGACGAACGCGGCGTGCAGCATGCCGGGCCGCTCGGCGTCGACCGAGTAGCGCTGCTCGCCGGTCACGCGCGGGTCCATCAGGCCACGGCCTCCACCGCGCGACGCACCTCGGCGGCGATCACGCGCCGGCGGTAGGCGGCCGAGCCGCGCGAGTCCGACAGCGGCTCGATCCGCTCGGCGTACCGCGCCGCCACGTCGGCGGGCTCGCCGTCGCACAGCTCAGGGAAGTCCTGCGGCGTCTCGGCGACGGCGCCGACCACGACCCGCAGGCCGCCGTCGCCGCGGACCGCTGCGACGGCCGCGCACGGCCGGTCCTCGCTCGAGCGCGAGCGGAACTTGCGATACGTCGCGCGCGCCGGCTGCGGCGGCACGCGTACCTGGACCAGCAGCTCGTCCGGCTCGATGCAGGTCTCGTAATAGCCGAGGATCAGCTCGCCCACGCTCACCGACCGCTCGCCGCGCGGCGAGCGCAGCACCGCGCGGGCGTCGAGCGCGGCCAGCATCGCCGGGGGGTCGGAGGCGTAGTCGGCATCCGCCAGCACGCCGCCGACCGTGGCCTGGTTGCGCACGCGCGCGCTCGCCACGAGAGAGAACGCACGCGCCAGCACCGGCCAGGCGTCGCGGACCACCTCCGAGCGCTCGACCGCCCGGTGCGTGGCCATCGCGCCGAGCCGCAGCTCGCCACCCTCGACCGCGATCGCCCGCAGCTCGTCCACACGGCCGAGCGACAGCAGCGCCGACGGCGCCAGGAAGCCCTGGTTCATGAGGATCCCCAGGAACGTCCCGCCCGCCAGCACCGTCGCCTCGTCACCGCGCTCGGCGCGCAGCGCGAGGGCCTCCTCGAGCGAGGCCGGGGCCATCCATTCCGGCTCGGTCACTCGAGGATCTCGACCACACCCGTCGAGCCGTTCACCCGGATCCGGTCGCCGGTCTTGATCCGCTCGCCGGCGTTGGTCGTCCCGACCACGGCCGGGATGCCGAACTCGCGCGCCACGACCGCCGGGTGCGACACCGCGCCCCCGGCCTCGGTCACCAGCCCGATGATCTTCGTGAACAGCACGACCCACGCGGGGTTGGTCATGTTGCAGACGAGGATCTCGCCGCTCTTGACCTGGTCGAACTCGTCGAGCGAGCTGACGAAGCGCGCCGGGCCCTCGACCACGCCGGGCGACGCGGCCAGGCCCTTCACCTCGCCGGTGGTCGACGGCTCGCCGGCGTGGAACTTCTCCGGGAAGCCCCAGAGCGCGTTGTAGGGGAAGTCGAGCGCGGTCTGCGTCGCGGTTCCGACCCACGACGGCGGGCGCTTCTCGGCCGCGTCCTCGCGGTAGTCGCGGCGATCGGACACGAGCTCGTGCGCGTCGAACGCGCTCTGATCGGCCATCAGCAGCCGCAGCTCGTTGTAGCGGAGGTACATCACGTCCTCGGCGTCGTCGAGCGCGCCGGCCTCCGCCAGCTTGGCGCCGATCGCGATCAGCGCGATCCGCAGCCGTGCGTTGGTCCCCTGATCGATGTAGAAGTGGTGGTCGGGCGTGAGCGAGTTCATGCCCAGCGACATGTCGAGCGCCGTCTGGAGGCGCTCGCGATCGTCGCCGTCGACGCCCTCCATGACCTCGCGCTTGGCTCCCTCGAGGTCGTCGCGGACGGCCTGGATGTTCGCCGGGTAGTCGTAGTCGGTCGCGATGTAGCCGCGGATCGCCTCGACGATCGGCGCCGGGTCCTCGCGCCACGTCCGGTACGCGAACTCGTGCGACCAGATCGCCTTGTATCCGAATGTCTTCTGGTGCACGACGATGCGCTCGGCGATCAGCTGCCGGCCGCGCTCGGAGCCGTCGAGCGCGCGCATGACGTCGGCGGCGGTGTCGCCCTCGAACGCCTTGCTCAGCTCGGCGTCGCCCTTGACCTCGTCCTTGATCTTCCAGAGGTCCTCGATCGAGTCCCAGTTGCGGTCCTCGAGGCTCGACTGCAGCCGGCCCATCAGCGCCGGATCCTCTCCCCCGCGCACCTCGCCGATCACGGCGTTGAGGTTCGTGGTGGAGGAGAACTGAGCGAAGTTCAGCATCCAGTGGATCTTCCAGTGACGGTCGTGGACGTCGATCGCGTCCTCGAGGTAGACCGCCATCTCGCGCATCGTCGCGGCGCCGTAGTCGATGCCGTCCAGATACTCGAAGTTGCGTTCGATCTCGGGCCGCAGCCGGTCGCGCCACCAGGCGAGGAAGTTGACGGCGTACTCGGGCAGCACCCAGCCGAGATAGGCGCCGATCTTGGCCGGATGCTCGGGGTCGCGCGGCACGCGCGGGACGTAGCGGGACTGGTACTCGGTCGCCTCGCTGTAGATCTGCGCGTCGGCCGGCACCGCCGCCGTGTACACGTAGCCGTTGATCTCCTTGGCGATCCAGTCACACGCGAACGGGGTGCCGAAGCGCCGGAACATGTGGTCGCACGTCAGCCACCACCCGCCGATGTCGAAGAACATCGGCGACACCGGGTTGGGAATATGCAGGTCGTCGTAGATCCAGAAGAGGTCCTTCTCCCCCTCCTGCCACTCGATCGGGAACTCGTCGGACCCGTGGAACTCCCCCAGGACCTCCTCGGTCACGGCCATCTCTTCTCCTCGCCTCGACCCTCTCGACTCCGCGGGCCGATGATAGATAATCGATGATCTGCGTGCAAGCCGGTCCAACAGCCAAAAGCCGCCTAAGGGGGTCTGACCCCCTTAGTTGCTGGGTTCCCCGATCCGCGCGGCGGGTAAAGCGGGGAACACGTCCCCCTTAGCCCGGTTCGCCGGGCCAGGGCGGGTAAGGGGGACGGCCTTTCCTAGCCCGCGTGGCGCAGATGCCCGGGCGTGAGCAGCGAGGCGGCGGGCTCGCCCGTCGCCCACACCGCGACGCGCAGCTTCTCGATCAAGGCCGCGACGCCATCGGGCCGCGGCCACGGCACCGACACGGCGACCGCGCCGAGCGCGAGGCACTTCGCCGCGTCGACGCCGTCGCGCACGCCGGCGAGCAGCGGCAGGCCGTCCGCCGCCAGCACCGCCTCCGCCAGCGCGTCGGCGGTCGGCACCCCCAGGTCGCCGCCGCCGCCGCAGCCGACGTCGATCGCGGCCGCGCCCGCCGCCCGCAGCTCGCGTACGTCGGCCGCGTCGATCCCGAACCCCGCGCCGCATGCCAGCACGGGCAGCGGCACCAGCCGCTCGGCGACCGAGGCGATCGCCTCGGTCGCGTTTCGCATGAGCGGCTGCCCGTCCTCTCGCAAGGCCTCCTCCATCCCGTTCAGGCGCAGCACGATCCCGTCTGCGTCGAGCGACGCGACGAGCTGCTCGGCACGCTCGGGCCCGCCGGCCACGCGCAGCTCGGTCACGTCGAGGCTCGCCAGCCACAGTGGCGGCCGGTCGGGCGACAGCCGGTTGCCGACGAGCCCCAGGTGGTGCTCGGTGGCAGCCCGCGCCAATCCCCGATCGTCGCCCACGAGCACGACCGGCGCCGACAGCTCGGCACCGAGGAGCCGCGTCCGCAGCGAGACCTCCGACAGGTCACGCCCGGGCAGCGCCCGGTGGGCGAGCCGGAACCGTTGCAGTCCCGACTCGCCCACTCCCTCCAGTGCCGGCCGCGGCGCGGCGGCGAGGACGTCGGGGAGGACGCCCATCGCTACCGGATCGTCACCTTGCGCTGGACCGACCTCGCCCCCTTGACCTTGAGCGCGAACGTCAGCCTCAGCGTCCTGGCCCTGGCCAGGCGCTTCGCCACCGCGCGCTTGGGCTTCAGGCGGATCGTGAGCTCCTTGCCCGCCTTGCAGCGCACGCGCTTGGACGCGACCGTCCGGCCGGCGAGCTTGAGCCGCTTCGCGACCGCCCGCTTGACCGTCAGGGTCGCCTTCCCCGACCCCGTCGACACGCACGCCAGCGTCAGCCGCATGCCGCGCGAGCGGAACGCCCGCACCGACGACGGCAGGACGAGCTCGGTGGACGCGCCGCGCACCTGACCCTGTGGTGCCGTCACGACCACCTGCACCGTCGCGGAACCGGTCGCGCCGTCCGGATCGGTGACCGTCACCTTGGCGCTGTACGTGCCCGGCGCGGTGTACGTGTGCGTCGCGGCCTTGCCGCCGGCGGCGCCGCCGTCCCCGAACGACCACACGTACATCAGCGCGTCACCGTCGGCATCGCGGCCCGACGCGGTGAACCGGACGGTGAGCGGTGAGGCTCCGCCGTTCGGGTCCGCCGCGACGAGCACCGTCGGCGCCTGGTTGCCGGGCGGGTTGCCGACGATCACCTGCACCGTCGCGCTCGCCGTCAGGCCGCCCGGATCGCGCGCCGTGACCTTCGCGTCGTACGTGCCGGGCGTCATGTACACGTGCCGCGCGCGCCGGCCGTCGGCCGTCTCGCCGTCGCCGAACTCCCACTGGTAGGTGAGCGAGTCGCCGTCGGGATCGCTGCCCTGAGCGGTCAGCAGGACGTCCAGCGGCGCGTTGCCCGTCTTCGGCGCCGCCGCCGCCTTCACCGTCGGCGGCTTGTTGCCGGGCGGGTCGGTGACCGTCACGACCACCTGCGCCGTACCGGTCTTGCCGCCCGCGTCACTGACGGTGACCGTCGCCGTGAACGTGCCGGGCGTCAGGTACGTGTGCGCCGGGCTCTGTGCGAGCGACCCTCCGGCGCCGTCCCCGAAGTCCCAGCTGTACTCGAGGTCCCCGACCGGCCCGTCGTCACTGCCCGTGGCCGTGAACTGCACCGCGTGCGGCGCCGCACCGGACGGCTTGTCGACGGACGCCGTGACCGTCGGCGCCTCGTTGCCGCCGCCGGGCTCGGTGACCGTCACCTCGACCTCGTCGCTCGCGGTGTCGCCCTCATCGTCGGTCACGGTCACCGTCGCCGTGTGGACGCCCGGCGTCGTGAACGTCCACTCGAACTCGGAGTCGAGCACGGTGCCGTTCTCCAGCTCCCACTCGTAGTCGAGCGGGCCGCCGTCCGGGTCGAGCCCGGTCGCGGAGAAGCGCACGAGCAGCGGCGCCGGTCCGGACGACGGGTCGGCGAAGCCCTGGACCGTCGGAGCACCGCCCCCGCCGCCGCCTTCGATCGTGAACGCCGCCGTCCCGACGGCGCCCACATTGCCGGCGGCGTCGGTCGCCCGGTGATCGAGCGTGTGCGGCCCGTTGCCCGACACGGTCACCGGCCCGCTGTACGCGGTCCACTCACCGTTGTCGAGCCGGTACTCGACCTTGTCGAGCCCGGATCCGCCTGCCGGATCGGCGCCCGCCAGCGTCACCTGCACCGAATCGGTGAAGGTGCCGCCGTCCGGCGTCGCCGTCGACGTCGGGACGGTCTTGTCCAGCTTCACGGTGACCGTCTTGTCGGCCTCCACGTTGCCGTCGGCGTCGGTCGACCGGTAGGTCACCGTCGTCGTGCCCTCCTGGCTCAGCGTCACCGGACCGCTGTAGTCCTGGAACGCGCCGTCGCCGATCTTGTACTGCGTCGTGGCGCCCGCCTCGGTCGCGAGCGTCAGCACCACGTTCTGCCGGTACCAGCCGTTCTGGCCGTCAGGCGTGGGCGGCGCGAGCGTCGACGTCGTCGTCGGCGCGGTGGTGTCCGGCAGCCCCGGGGTGATCCGGAAGTAGTCGAACACCGCGTCGTTGCGCGTCGTCACGGTCGCGTTGCTGTCGTTGGCGTAGACGCCGATCTTGGGAGTCGGCACGCCGGCCAGCGCGGCCGGCTCTCCGTAGAGCGTCCACGCCCCGCCGGCGAATCGGTAGTAGGACCGCAGCGTCGTCCCGTCCGAGGTGATCCGCATCTCGACCGTCGTCGGCTGCGTCGAGATGTTCACGAAGCCGCCGAAGCCGACTGCGACGTCGTTCGCCTCGCGCAGGAACTCCAGCCCGCGGCCGTTGGCGTAGACGTAGTCCGCCTTCACGTAGTTGGCGTCGTCGCCGTACACCAGCAGGCCGGCCTGCTCGTAGTTCTCGTTCGGGTCGAACGTGAGCCGCGTGGTCATCGTCCACGGACCGGCCGGCGCCGGCTGGAGCAGGATGTTCGGGTTGTTGTTGGGTGCGCCGGCGAAGAAGTCGCCGTGCGCCGCCGGCAACGTCAGGTTGCCGCCGCCGACCGTGTAGCCGCCCGGCTCGTGCCGGACGTTCTGGCTCCAGCGGCAGAGGTTCAGCGACGTGCCCTCGAACTCGTCGCTCGGCTCCTGCGGCGCGTCGAGCGTGAAGTAGTCGAAGCGCGCCGTGTTCGCCTGGGTCCCCGCGGCGGTGGACGCTGTCGCGTACATGCCGATCTTCGGGTTGTTCAGGCCGTCGAGGTTGGTCGCGTTGCCCGTGTTCGTCCACGTGACGCCGTCGGCGGACCGTTGCGCCCGCACCGCGGTTCCGTCGCTCGTGAAGCGCACGTAGAACGTGTTCGGGAACGACGCGTCAACCGTCGCCGAGCCGAGGCCCGACGGGGTGTTGTTGAGCTCCTTGAACGCCTCGAACGCGCGGCCGTTGGCGTAGACCATGCCGCTCTTGATCCAGTTCGCGTCGTCGGTGTAGATCACGAGGCCGGCGTTCTGGAAGTTGACGGTCGGCGTCCAGGCGACGCGGGCCGTCGCCGTCCACGGACCGGAGTCCGGGAGGTCCTGGAGCACGATGTTGCGCTGCCCCGTCGCCCCGCCGTGGATGTCCTCGCCGGGCTGCGCGTTGAGGTTCAGCGAGCCGCCCTCGACGGAGAGGAACTGCGAATCCTCGCGCACGACGCTCCAGCGACTGGTGTCGAGCGAAGTCCCGTCGAACTCGTCGTTGCCGGGGCAGGAGGCCAGCGGCGGGTAGGCCTCGATGTCGATCTCGACGCTGCGCGAGCGCTCGCCGTCGCTGACGGTGAACGTCGCCGTGTACTCGCCCGGCTCGGCGTATGTGTGGCTCGCGTTCGCGGTCGTCGCGTCGGTCGTGCCGTCGGACGTGAAGTCCCACGCGTAGGTGAGCGGGTCGCCATCGGCGTCCGCGCCGGTGCCCGTGAAGGTCACGGCCAGCGGAGCAGGGCCGGCGACCGTATCGGCCGTTGCCGAGGCGGTCGGCGCCGAGTTCGACGCGACCCCCTTGCCGATGAACGTGAACTCGTCGAGATCGAACAGGTCGGTGGCGTTCGCGCTGTTCATCGCACGGAACGTGAAGTACAGCCTGCCGCTCGTGCCCTCCGGGTCGAGCGGGATGGTGACGTCCTGGAAGTCCGTCCAGCTCGCGGTCGGTGGCAGCGAGGCGGTGCCGACCACGTCGCCGTCCACGGCCCCCTCGCGCACGTCGACGAACCCGCCGTCCTCGCCCGCGGCATAGCGGATGCGCAGCTCATCGATGTTGGCCAGCGACACCGGCTCGAAGTAGATGTACTCGCCGTCGTCGGTGTAGCCGACAGTGCGGCCGCCCTCCGCATTGCCCACGGTGTTGGTCTGCGTGCCGGTGTGATTCGTGTAGTGCTCGGCCTGGATCGTCTTCGGCGTGAGGCGCCTGGTCGACGCGCCCGTGAGCGGTGCCGAGCCCGGCGCGCCGCCGGTGTCGGTGTAGTTCGCCACCAGCACGAGCGCGATGTTGGCGCTCTTCTCGTGACCGGAGTCGGCCGGGGCCTCGATCGTGCCCGAGCAGCCGGTCCGGTCGACGCCCGGATGCACGTGGGCGTTGCCGCCCTCGTCATGGAAGACGCCGACGTTGACGGTCACCCGGTTGCAGTCGATCGTCGCGTCCTCGGGGTCGGTGACGGTCACCGTGTACGGGATCTCGTCGCCCCAGTCGAAGACGCCGCCCTGGACGGGCACGGTCAGCTCGACCGTCGGCCGCGTGTTGCCGGCGTTGATGACGATCGTGGAGGTGCCCGACTTGCCGGTCGAGTCGGTCGCGGTCAGGCGCACGCTGTACGTGCCCGCCGCCGTGAACGTGTGCGTCGGGTTGGCCTCGGTGGACGTCGACCCGTCGCCGAAGTCCCACGCGAAGGTCAGGTCGTCGCCGTCGGCATCCTCGGAGCCCTCGCTCGAGAACGCGACGGTCAGCGGCGCCGGGCCGGAGTCCTTGTCGGACGTCGCCCGGGCCACCGGCGTGCGCGTGCCCTTGGCGTAGTCGATCCGGTACAGGCCCGAATCGGGGTTGATGCCCGAGCCGGCGTAGTTGAAGTCGCGCCCCCACTCGAGCACGTAGAGCGAGCCGTCGGCGCCCATCTCGATGTCCTGCGGGTGCCGGAAGTCCGCGTTCGGCATGAACTCCTGGATCGCCTTCGGCTTGCCGGCCTCGTCCAGCTCGAGCGTC
The DNA here is from genome assembly GCA_963806395.1 of uncultured Solirubrobacteraceae bacterium. GTDB lineage: Bacteria > Actinomycetota > Thermoleophilia > Solirubrobacterales > Solirubrobacteraceae > DASSUW01. The sequence goes on from CAWDYI010000009.1 coordinate 651,257, forward strand.
GAGATCCAGTCACGCGACCAGTCGGCGAAGAACACCTTGTCGTCGAACCACGCCGGGAACTTGCTCGTCGCCGGATTGGTGGCGTCGAAGTGATACACCGGGCCCGCGATCGCCGTACGGCCGGGACCCTGCGGGATCGCCAGCGGCGGCGTGTTCCACGGATAGTTCGGGGCGTTCGCGTGCGGCTGGTACGGCCACCACAGCAGCGCGCCGGTCGTCGGCGGCGTGTTCGGCTTGCCGGTGTTCCAGGCCGAGTCGTTCAGCGGGCCCTCGTCGACCCCGCCGCCGCCGTCGCAGTCGAAGAAGCCGCTCTGCGTCTGGGTCGCGAAGTCCCAGTTCGAGTAGGCCTTGTTGTCGGCGATGCAGAACGGCCAGCCCATGTTCCCCGCTTCGCGGATCTGGTTGAGCTCGTCGTAGCCGCGCGGGCCGCGGTTGGCGTTCTCGTTGCCCGCGTCCGGGCCGACCTCGCCGTTATAGAGCCAGCCCGTCTCCTGATCGACCTGGATCCGGAACGGGTTGCGATGGCCCATGGTGTAGATCTCCGGCCGGGTCTGGCCCGTCACGCCCGGGTACTTGCCACCGAGGCCGAACAGGTTGCCCGGCGGGACCGTGTAGGTGCCGTCGTCCTGCGGCGTGATCCGGAGGATCTTGCCGCGCAGGTCGTTGGTGTTGCCCGACGAGCGCCGCGCGTCACGCGCGTGGTCGGCGTCCGGGTTGTCGCCCGGCTCGTTCGCCAGGCGATCGTCGATCGGGTTGTAGCCCTGGGACTCGGCGTGCTGCGAGTCGTCGCCCGTCGAGATGTAGAGGTTGCCGTCGGGCCCGAACGTCAGCGAGCCGGACGAGTGGCAGCAGATGATCCGCTGGTGCGGGATCCTCAGCAGGATCTTCTCCGAGGTCATGTCCAACGTGCCGTCGGGTGCGACCGTGAAGCGCGAGACGTGCTGCTCCTCAGGGCTCGGCGCGCTGTAGAACAGGTACAGCCAGCGGTTGGTGGCGAAGTCGGGGTCGAGCGTGATCCCGAGCAGGCCGTTCTCGTTCCCGCGGTGGACCGGGATCGTCGCGACCGTGCTGATCGCGCCGTTGGCACGGTTGTAGTGCTTGACCTTGCCGGCCAGCTCGACGTAGTAGACGTTGCCGCCGTCGTCGACGGCGATCTCCATCGGGTTCTCGGTGGTGTCGTCGAGCGTGATCTTGTCGAACGCCGCGTCGGTCGGGAGCCCTTCGCGCTCGGGCCCGCAGTCGCCCTCCTCCCTGCCCGACGCCCACTCGATCGCGCCGAGGATGTGGTCGCGGTAGTCAGGCTCGGCCCAGTAGCTGCCCATGTGGCCGAGCGCGGTGTAGAAGTGGCGCCCACCGTCGTAGTTCGAGCACCAGGAGATCGGATGATCGTCGGCCGCCGCCGATCCGTCCTGCTCGTCGTACGTGTTCTCGTCGAGCTTGAGCAGGACGTGGACGTTCTCGGGCTCGGCGGTGAAGTTGTACCACTCGTCCTCGCGCACCCAGTTGGGCGCCGGCAGGTCCCTCGTGGCCGGATGCGCCGTGTCGACGACGTTCACCGTCGCCTGCTGGAACTGCACGGGCGGCGCCGGGTGGTTGAGGAACCACGAGCCGCCCATCATGTCGCCCTTCCAGCCCCAGTTGCGGTCGGCGTTGGCGTCCGCGTGGATACTGACCAGGCCGCCGCCGCGCTGCATCCAGCGCTCGAACGCCGTGCGCTGGGCCGCGTTGAGGATGCCCTCGCCGTCGGTGTTGAGGAAGACGATGACCTCGAACGGGCGCAGGCCCGCGTCGGTGAAGCGCGTCGCGTCCTCGGTGAGGTCGACGCTGAAGTCCTCGGCGGCGCCCATCTGCGTGATCGCCGTCCGGCCCGCGTCGATCGCGTCGGTGTGGCGGAAGCCGGTGGTGCGGGAGAACACCAGCACGTCGACCTCCGGGGCCGCCCCTCGACCGTGACGGAACCGGTCATCGCCCCATGGAAGTTGCAGCGGAACGTGTACTCGCCGGGTGCGTCGAACGTGCGCTCGATCGCCGCGCCGCCCGGATTACGGGTCTCGTCGACCGGCACCGCCCAGTTGGTGCCCGTGGACGTCAGTGAATGCGTGACGCCCGCTTCGTCGAACTCCCAGCGGACCGTCGCCCCCGTCGGGACCGTGACTGAAGGTGGGTCCCACGCAGGGGCCGAAGCGTCGGTCGCGTCGATCACGGTCGGCGCCTGTGCCGACGCGGCGCTTGCGGTGAGCGCCCAGATGAGTAGAGCGGCGACGAGCGCCACACAGAGCCGCGCCGTGCGTACCGACGATGTCGACGTCGAAGCCATCAGCTTCCTCTCCTCCTTGCCCGGGAGATACCCGGATGGACCCGCTCCCTATTTCTTCCGCAATGCGGAATGAGACTTCCGCGACGTGGCGATCCTGCCATAGCGATCACCGCACGTCAACTCCGGTGTATCCACGGTCCAGGATCTGGATCGTGTGGCGTACCGGCAGCTCGGCTAGGTGCAGCCGGATCTGCGTCAGGCAGCCGATGTTCCCCGCTGCCACGACGTCTGCGCCGGTTGCGCGCAGGCGCTCGGCCTTCCGGCGACCGAGCTCGGCCGCCGTGTCCGGCTGCTCGACGTTGTAGGTGCCGGCCGAGCCGCAACAGAGCTCCCAGTCCTCCGGCACCACGACCTCGTGGCCGGCGGCGCGCAGCAGCCGCAGCGGCGCCTCGCGGACCTGCTGCGCGTGCGCAAGGTGGCAGGCGTCGTGGTAGGCGACGCGGAGTGGAGCCTCAGCCGCCGGCGGCGCGACGAGCCCGAGCTCGTCCAGGAACGCGCTGACGTCGACCACACGCTCGGCGAACGCCCGCGCGCGGTCCTCCTCCGCCTCGCCCGCGAACAGCAGCCCGTACTCGCGCATGCCCGAGCCGCAGCCCGCGGCGTTGACGATCACGGCGTCGACGTCGGCGGGGAAGGCCGCCAGGTTGCGGCGCGCGAGCTTGCGCGCCTGTGCGCCGCGGCCGCCGTGCATCGCGAGCGCGCCGCAGCAGCCCTGGCGCTCCGGCACGACCGTCTCGACGCCGTTGCGCGCGAGCACGCGCAGCGTCGCCCAGCCGATGTCGGGGTCGAGCACCTGCTGCGCGCAGCCGGCCAGCAGCGCGACGCGTGCGCGGCGCGTGCCCTCGGCGGCGTGGACGGCCGGCAGCGGGCGCGCCGCCGGCAGTCGCTCCGGCAGCAGGTCGAGCATCGGCCGCATGCCCGCCGGCGCGAGCCGGGCGAGCGGCCGCGCGAGCATCCCGAGCCGTGCGGCGGCGCGGAAGCGGCGCGGGAACGGCAGCGTGCGCGCGACCAGCGCGCGTTGCGCGCGCTGGGCGATCGGGCGCCGGCGGTGCTCCTCGGCATGGGCGCGGAAGGCGGCGATCAGGTCGCCGTACTCGACGCCCGACGGGCACGCCGTCACGCACGCCTGGCAGCCGAGGCAGTTGTCGATCGGCTCCAGCGCCTCCTCGAGCGCGAGCCCGCCCTCGAGGACCTCCTTCATCAGCAGGATCCGCCCGCGCGGGGAGTCGGGCTCCTCCTGCAGCGTCACGTACGTCGGGCACGTGGGCAGGCAGAAGCCGCAGTGCACGCAGCTGCCGATCGCGTCGGCCATCGCAGGACCCTGCGCGCCGAGCAGATCGAGCTGAATCGCGTGCTGCACCGTCAGACCCCCGTGAGCGCCGACTCGCGTAGTCCGGCGAAGCGGCGTGCCGAGCCCGAGAACCGCCCGTCGGGATCAAGACCGCGACGGACGCGGTCGGCGAACGCGCCGCCAACGTGGGCGCCGAGCAGCACCGGGCCGGCCGGGCCGGTGAGCCGCACGCCGGCCGCGCCGGCCTCGCGCAGCAGCACGCCGAGCGCCGCGAGCGGGTGCTCCGCCGGCCACGCCACCCAGCCGATCGCCGCACCCGCGGAATAGCGCCGGACAGCCCCGGCGGCCGCCAGCACCGGGTCGATCGCCGCGGCGCGGCGGAGGCTGAGGGCGACGCGCACCAGCGACGTCCCGGGCGGCGCCCATGCGAGCCTCCGCGCCGCGCCCCACACGGCGGCGTCGTGCTCGCCGAGCGCGATCTCCGCCGGCAGCCCGAGCGTCCGCCGCAGGCGCTCCAGGCGCGGCACGAGCGCCGCCGGCTGCCCGCCGAGACGGATCAGCAGGTGGCCGGGCGGCTCGAGGTCGAGCGCCTCGACGTCGAGGCCGGATGACGCTGCGGCGCCGATCGCGTCGAGCGCCGCGTCGAGTCCCGGCGCCTCGGCCACGAGCGTGCCCCACGCCGGCGGCGCCGGGAACACCTTGAACGCGACCTCGACGAGCACGCCGAGCCGGCCCATGCTCCCGACCATCAGGCGCGGCAGGTCGAAGCCGGCGGCGTTCTTGACCACGCGCCCGCCGCCGCCGACCAGTGCGCCGGTGCCGTCGACGAAGCGCGCGCCGATGATGAAGTCACGTACGCCGCCGTGCCGGAACCGGCCCGGCCCGGACGTCCCCGAGGCGACCACGCCACCGAGCGTCGCCCCGGCGCGCGCGAGCGGCGGGTCGAACGGGAGATGCTGCCCGTGCGCGGCGAGCGCCTGCTGCACCACGCGCACCGGCGTGCCGGCGAGCGCCGTGATCGTCAGCTCGTCCGGGTCGTACTCGACGATGCCGCGCAGTCCGGAGACGACCAGCGGGACGACGCCCTCGGGCGGCGTCGAGAGCGCCGGCTTGGTACCGCCGCCGCGCGGCAGCACCCGCGGGTGCGAGCGCACCGCGTCCTGGAGGGCGAGGATCGCGTCCGGCACCGGCCCATTGCGCGAGGGGTCAGACCCCCTGCCATCGCGGCCGGCCGCAGGCCGCTGCGGCAAGGGGTCTGACCCCTGGGGTAGCGGCATGGGCAGAGCGGCCTCCGCCGCAGGCCGCTGCGGCAAGGGGTCTGACCCCTGGGGTAGCGGCGCAGGGAACATCTTGCCCCGGTTCGCGAGCTCCAGCGGGTCGACCGACCGGTGGATCCGCCGCATCGCCGCGATGTCCGCCGGCGCGAACATCCGCGGCAGGTGCTCGCGCTTCTCGACGCCGATGCCGTGCTCGCCGGTGATCGAGCCGCCGAGCCGCACGCAGAGGTCGAGGATCTCCCCGGCCAGCGCCTCCGCGCGCTCGACGGCGCCCGCCTCGCGGCCGTCGAACAGGATCAGCGGATGCAGGTTCCCGTCGCCGGCGTGGAACACGTTGGCCACGCGCAGTCCGGCGCCGTCGGCCATCCGACCGATCTCCTCGAGCGCCTCGCCGAGCCGCGTGCGCGGCACGCAGCCGTCCTGCACGAGGTAGTCCGGCGCCAGCCAGCCGACCGCCGAGAACGCGCTCTTGCGGCCCTTCCAGATCAGCGCCCGCTCGGCTGCGTCCTCGGTCGCGCGCACCTCGGTGGCGCCCGACGCGCGGATCACCTCGCCGAGCCGCGCGACGTCCTCGTCCAGGCACGCGCGCTCGCCGTCGAGCTCCACGATCAGCAGCGCCGGCACGTCCGGGTAGCCCGGGCGCACCGACGACTGCGCGGCCTCGATCGCCAGCGCGTCCATGATCTCCATCGCGACCGGCAGCAGCCCGGCCGCGACCACGCTCGCGACCGCGTCGCCCGCGGTCCGCAGGTCGCGGTAGGCGGCGAGCACCGTATGCGTGGCCTCCGGCAGCGGCAGCAGCCGCAGCGTCGCCTCGAGCGCGATCCCGAACAGGCCTTCCGAGCCGACGAAGCCGCCCAGCCAGTCGGGCCCCGCGGGCTCCGGGACGCCGCTGCCGAGCCGCACCACCTCGCCGTCGGGCAGCACGGCCTCGACGGCGAGCACGTGGCTGGCCGTCATGCCGTGCTTGAGGCAGTGCGCCCCGCCGGAGTTGAAGGCGATGTTGCCGCCGATCGTGCAGATCGACTGGCTCGACGGGTCGGGTGCGTAGAACAGGCCGTGGACGGCGGCGACCCGGCTGACGTGCGCGTTGATGACACCCGGCTCGACGACGGCGACGCGCTCCGCCTGATCCAGCCGCAGCACCCGGTTGAGGCGGTTGAGGCCGATCACGATGCCGCCCTCGACCGGCAGCGAGCCGCCGGACAGGCTCGTACCGCTGCCGCGCGCCACGAACGGCACGCGCTCGCGATGGCAGGCGCGCACGGTGTCGATCACCTCCTGCCGCGTCTCCGGCAGCACGACCGCCTCCGGGCGGCGGCGGAATGCGGTCAGCGCGTCCGACTCGTAGGGAGCGACACGCGCGGCCTGCGTCAGCAGGCGCTCGCCCGGATACACCTCGCGGAGCGCTTCCAGCAGCTCAGCGACCGGCACTACTCCCGCTCCTCGCCCATTCCCGCTAGCCCCTCCCCAGGGGTGATGCATCTAAGTTGCATCTTTGTAGCATCTGACTGGTACCCATGGCAAGCTCTATGTCATGACAGCGACGAATCGGGCGTACGCGTTCACCAAGGATCGGGTGCTCGATTCGACGTTCGCCGGTGGCGATCTGATCACCGAGGGCGAGGTCGCGGTCGCGCTCGGCATGAGCCGGACTCCGGTGCGTGAAGCGTTCCTGCGGCTCGAGAGCGAGGGCCTGCTGCGGCTCTATCCCAAGCGTGGCGCGCTGGTGGTGCCGGTGTCGGTCGGCGAGGTCGAGGCCGTGATGGAGACGCGGATGCTCGTCGAGCGATTCGCGCTCGACAAGGTGCTGGCAAAGGGCGCCTCGCCCGGCATCGCCGACGCGCTGTCGAGCGCGATCGAGCAGCAGGAGGAGCTCGCCGCCGCGGGCGACGCCGACGGCTTCGTGGCCGTCGACCGCGAGTTCCACACGATCTTCGTCACCGCGGCCGGCAACCCGATCGTGACCGGCCTCTACGACAGCCTCCGCGACCGTCAGCGGCGGATGATCATCACCTCGCTGCTGATCGACGCCAAGCGCAGCGCGTCGATCCTCGTCGAGCACCGGGCGCTGACCGAGGCGATCCGCGACGGCGACCTCGACCGCGCGCAGTCGGTGCTCACCGCGCACCTGCGCGGCACGCTGGAGCTCGTCCGTGCCGGCGGCTGATCGTCAGGCGTTCTCGGCGGCTTCCGCGGCGCCGCGGTAGCCGAGCGCCTCGGAGACCCGCCCCGCGCGATCGACGAGCAGCGCCCCGAGCTCGGACGTGTCGGCGTGCAGGATGCGCGACGTCGGGCCGGACACGCTGATCGCCGCGCACGGGCGACCGGTGTGGTCGAACACGGCGGTCGCGACGCAGCCGACCCCCTCCTCGTGCTCCTCGTTGTCGATCGCGTACCCGCGCACGCGGATGCGCGTGAAGTCGTCCTCGAGCGCCGCGATCGTGACCAGCGTGCGCGGCGTCAGACGCTCCAGCGGCTCGCGATCGGCATACAGCGCCGTCACCGCCTCGGGCGGCGAGTTCGCCATCATCGCCTTGCCCGAGCCGGTCGTGTGGGCCGGCACGGATGTGCCGACCGCCGTGAACATCCGCACGTGGCGCGAGCCCTCGACCTGGTCGACGTACACGACGCGGTCGGCGTCGAGCACGACCAGGTTCACCGACTCCCCCGTCGCCTGCTGGATGCCCTCCAGGTGCGGCCGGGCGACGACCCGGAGCCGTTCGAGCCGGTGCTCGAGCCCGCTCGCGACCTCGACCACCTTGTAGCCGAGCAGGTAGCGCCCGGACTCGGTGCTCTGGATCACGTAGCCCCGCTTGATCAGCGTGTGCAGCAGCCGGTGCGCGGTGCTCGGCACGAGGCCGGTGCGCGACGCCAGCTCGGTGACGCCGAGCTCGCCGCCGGCCGCCAGCGCTTCCAGCAGATCGAAGGCACGCTCCAATGACTGGACGCTGTCGCGGCGGGCGGGCATCGGCGTCATCCAACCACAACCCTTCCGTAGACCGGAAGACAGGTTCTCCGATAGGGTCGCCGCGGTCTAGGAGGAGGGAGCGAAGTGGAGGGCTCGAAGACGGTCCTGCTGGTCGGCACGCTCGACACGAAGGGCGCCGAGTACGCGTACCTGCGTGAGCGCCTGCGGGCGCACGGCGTCGACGCGCTGCTCGCCGATGCCGGCGTCAACGAGCCCGTCGGGGCCGAGCCGGACATCTCCCGTCACAAGCTGGCGTCCGAGACCGGCGCCGATCCCGACGCGCTGGCGGCGTCCGGCGACCGCGGCGCGGCGGTGACGGCGATGGCCGAGGCGGCGGAGGCGCTCGCGCGCCGGCTGTACGGCGAGGGCCGGATCGGCGGCGTGCTCGCCGCCGGCGGCTCGGGTGGGACGGCGATCGCCACGCGCGCGATGCGGGCGCTGCCGGTCGGCGCGCCGAAGCTGATGGTGTCGACGATGGCGGCCGGCAACACGGCCGACTACGTCGGCGCCAGCGACATCACGATGATGGCCTCGGTCACGGACGTCGCGGGCGTGAACTCGATCTCCGGCCGCATCATGGCCAACGCCGCGGCGGCGATGGCGGGCATGATCCAGGCGCCGCCGGTCGATCTGGGCGAGCAGCAGCAGCTGATCGGCGCGAGCATGTTCGGCGTCACCACCCCGAGCGTGACGCACGCGCGCGAGCGGCTCGAGGAGCGCGGCTACGAGGTCCTCACGTTCCACGCCACCGGCGCCGGCGGGCGCGCGATGGAGGGGCTGATGGAGTCCGGCTTCCTGCAGGGCGTGCTCGACATCACGACGACCGAGCTGTGCGACGAGCTGGTCGGCGGCGTGCTCTCGGCCGGCCCGGACCGGCTCGAGGCCGCAGGCCGGCTCGGCCTCCCGCAGGTCGTCTCCGTGGGCGCGCTCGACATGGTCAACTTCGGCGCGCGCGCGACCGTGCCGCCCGAGTTCGAGGACCGCAACCTGTACGTGCACAACGCGTCGGTGACGCTTATGCGCACGACGCCGGCCGAGTGTGCCGAGCTGGGCCGGCGGATCGCGGCAAAGCTGTCGGCCGCGACCGGCCCGACCGCCCTCTTCCTCCCGCTCGGCGGCGTCTCGATGATCGACGCCGAGGGCCAGCCGTTCCACGACCCGGAGGCCGACGAGGCGCTGTTCTCGGCGCTGCGTGAGGGGCTGGGCGACAACGTGGAGCTGATCGAGATGGACAACAACGTCAACGACCCCGAGTTCGCGGACGCGATGGCCGACAAGCTCGACGCGTATCTGAAGGAGGCCTCATGACCGGAGACGAGGCGCGCGCCAAGCTGCGCCGGACGCTCGACGGCGGCGGCGTGATCATCGGCGCGGGCGCCGGAACCGGCCTCTCCGCCAAGTGCGCCGAGGCCGGTGGCACCGACCTGATCATCATCTACAACTCGGGCCGCTACCGGATGGCGGGGCGCGGCTCGCTGGCCGGGCTGATGCCCTACGGCGACGCGAACGCGATCGTGCTCGAGATGGGCAACGAGGTGCTGCCGGTCGCGCGCAACACGCCCGTGCTGGCGGGCGTGTGCGGCACCGACCCGTTCCGGCTGATGGACGTGTTCCTGCGCGAGGTCCGCGACGCGGGCTTCGCCGGGGTGCAGAACTTCCCGACGGTCGGGCTGATCGACGGCACCTTCCGGGCGAACCTCGAGGAGACCGGGATGAGCTACGCGCTCGAGGTCGACATGATCCGGGAGGCGTCCTCGCTCGGCCTGCTGACGTCGCCGTACGTGTTCGACCCCGACAGCGCGGTCGCGATGACCGAGGCCGGCGCTGACGTGCTCGTCCCGCACATGGGGCTGACCACGAAGGGCTCGATCGGCGCGCACACGGCGAAGACGCTCGACGAGTGCGTGGTCGAGATCCAGGCGATGCGCGACGCCGCCGTGCAGGTCAACCCGGATGTGATCGTCCTCTGCCACGGCGGCCCGCTCGCCGAGCCCGAGGACGCCCAGTACGTGCTCGACCGGACCGAGGGCATCGTCGGCTTCTTCGGCGCGTCGAGCATGGAGCGGCTGCCCACCGAGGTGGCCATGACCGAGAACATGAAGCGGTTCAAGGGCCTGTCGGCCGCCACCGCCTAGAGAGGAGCAACAGTGCCGTCCAAGCTCGTCGACCCGGCGACCCTGCCGACCATGACGTTCGACTGGGGGGTCATCAAGCCCCTCGTCGCCACGGACAACACCGAGAACCCGGAGGTGAGCATGATGCACGTGATCCTGCTCCCCGGGAAGGGCCACGACCGTCACAACCACCCCGAGTCGGACGAGATCCTCTACATCCTCGCCGGCGAGGGCGACCAGATGGTCGACGATGAGCCGCCGCTGCAGGTGCGGCCCGGCCACACGGTGTTCATCCCGAAGGGCGCGTTCCACTCGACGCTCAACACCGGCTACGAGCCGATGGTGATCCTCGCGATCTACGCCCCTGCCGGTGCCGAACAGGTGCTCAAGACGCTTCCGGACTACCAGGAGGTCCCGGCGGGCGAGGCGCCGGCGCTGGCGCGGAACGCGTGAGCGCCTGACGGCTGCGCGTCAGGAAATCCCGCTCGGCCGCGTTCCCGGCTCGTTCGATCGCCGCCTCGTACGCCTGCGCCGCCTCGGTGCGGCGGTCGAGGCGCCGCAGCAGGTCGGCGCGGACGGCGTGGAACACGTGGTACCCGTCGAGGTCGAGGTCGTCGACCAGCGCGAGCGCCGCCTCCGGCCCCTCGACCTCCGCGACCGCGACCGCGCGGTTGACGGCGACGACCGGGCTCGGGGCGAGCGAGAGCAGCTGGTCGTACAGTTGCACGATCTGCGACCAGTCCGTCGGCGCGTCGCTGTGCACGGCATTGATCGCCGCCTGGATCTGGTACGGGCCGGGCTGGTTGCGACGGAGGCACCGCCGGACGATCGCCTGGCCCTCCGCGACCAGGTCGCGATCCCAGCGCTCGCGGTCCTGGTCCGGCAGCAGCACGAGGTCGCCGGCCGCAGTGGTGCGGGCGCCGTGACGCGACTCGACGAGCAGCATCAGCGCGAGCAGTCCCAGGACCTCCGGTTCGTCGGGCATCAGCTCGGCCAGCAGCCGTCCGAGCCGGATCGCCTCGGCGCACAGGTCCTCGCGGACGAGCCGGTCGCCCGAGCTCGCCGTGTAGCCCTCGTTGAAGATCAGGTAGACGACGGCGAGCACCGCACCCAGGCGGCCCGGCAGGTCGGCTTCGCTCGGCACGCGGTACGGGATGCCGGCGTCGCGGATCTTGCCCTTGGCGCGGACGAGCCGCTGCGCCATCGTCGGCTCCGGCACCAGGAAGGCGCGCGCGATCTCGGCGGTTGTGAGGCCGCCCAGCAGGCGCAGGGTCAGCGCCACCCGCGCGCCGGTGGCGAGCGCAGGGTGGCAGCAGGTGAAGATCAGGCGCAGCCGGTCGTCGTGCACGGCGCCCTCCTCGGGCGGTTCGCTGCGGGCATGCAGGAGAGCGGCCTGGGCGTGCCGGTCGTCGCGTGAGGACTCGCGGCGCAGGCGGTCGATCGCCCGGTTGCGGGCGGTGGTGATGATCCAGCCCGCCGGGCTCGGCGGCAGGCCGGAGGACGGCCAGCGCTGCACCGCCGCGGCGAACGCGTCCTGGACCGCCTCCTCCGCGATGCCGATGTCGCCGAACACGCGGACGAGGACCGCGACCGCGCGCCCGTACTGCTCGCGGAACACACGGTCGATCTCCGAGGCGGGGAGCGCCGGCACGCCCGCGATCAGCCGGTCTCGTCCTGGAACGGCCGCACCTCGATCGGGAGCGTGATCGCCCGGGCGAGCTTGCGGCCCCACTCCAGCGCGGCGTCGAGATCGGGCGCCGCGACGATCGTGAAGCCGCCGAGGAACTCCTTGCCCTCGGCGAACGGGCCGTCGGTCATCAGTACATCGTCGCCCTGCGCTCGCAGCACCGTCGCCGTGCTCGGCGGGTGCAGCCCGCCCGCGAAGACCCACGCGCCCGCGGCCCTGATCTCCTGATTGACGGCCTCGAGGTCACGCATCACCTTCTCCAGCAGCTCGGGATCGGGCGTTCCTCCCTCGGGCTGATAGATGCTGAGCAGGTAGCGCTTCATGGGTGTCCCTCTCCGCCGGTTGGTAGGTCGCGATCACCACGCCGGTGGTCGTCGTCGTGGCGTCGACGAGCCGGAGCGCGGCATGTGCGCCGCCGTCGGCGAACAGCCGGCGCCCGGATCCCAGCACGAGTGGGTGGATCGTGAGGACGTACTCGTCGATCAGCCCGCGCCGCATCAGCGACTGGATCAGGTCGCCGCTTCCGAGCACCGCGAGATCCTGGCCCGGCTGCTGCTTGAGGGCGGCCACGGCGTCGGCTGCGTCGCCCTCCAGGAGCGTCGAGTTGCTCCACGGGAGCGGCTCCTTCAGCGTTCGCGACGCGACGTACTTCTGGCGGCCGTTGAGCACCGCGGCGAACGGGTTGTCGTCCGCCTGGTGGGGCCAGTACGACGCGAAGCTCTCGTAGGTTCGCCGCCCGAACAGCAGGGCACCGCCCTTGGCCATTCCCTCTCCCATCACGGCGCCCATCACCGAGTCGTTGTAGGGCGGCGCCCACCCTCCGTGCTCGAAGCCGCCGCGACGGTCCTCGTCGCGGCCGCTGGGGGACTGCATGACGCCGTCGAGCGTCACGTGGTTGGTGACGACCACTCTGCTCATCTCAAGCTCCTTCCGGTGCCGGGTTCTCACCCTCTATACGAACGGCTCCCGGCCAGATCGACACCGGCCTGCTCGCGACGGGCTATTCGCGGATGACGAGCCAGGTGCCGAGCGCCAGCAGCGCGATCCCGGCGACCTTCGCGACGGTTACCGGCGAGCGGTCGACGCCGAGCCAGCCGTAGTGGTCGATCAGGACGGCCACGCCGAGCTGACCGGCGATCGTCACGGCGGTCAGCCCGCCGGCTCCGAGCGCGCGCACAGTCCACACGATGCTGCCGACGTACAGCGCGCCCGCCAGCCCGCCGCCGATCACCACGTGCCACGGCGCCTCGCCGATCCGCCGAAGTCCGCCGAGGCCGTCCGTCACCGCCGCCAGCGCCAGCAGGGCGAGGAACGAGATGCCGAGCGCGACGACCGATGCCTGCAGTCCGCCGACCGACCGGCCGAGCTGCGAGTTCAGCGGCGCCTGGGTCACGACCAAGCCGCCGACGACCGCCGCGACCGCCACGGCCACGCCCTTGTCCATTACGGCTCCGTTCCCCAGACGCGCGTCGGCGCCTGACTCGAGGTGGAAGCGGCGCTGAACGGCCGCTTGATCGGGTCGAGCAGGTCGTCCTTGGCCTGGTTCACCGTCGTCCAGTCGTCGTTGAGGATGCCGCCCGTGTCGCCGGAGTTCGGGTTCCATGACCAGTACGTCCAGCTCATGCTGTCGGCACCGAACTGGGCGGAGTGGCGCAGGTATCCGGTCAGCGTCGTCAGCCACTGACGGTCGGACTCGTCGTTGAGCTTGGTGCCGAACTCGCCGAGCAGGACCGGTGCCGTGCCGTGCTTGAACAGGTAGCCCCAGTTGGCGTCCCAGTGCGCGGGCAGGTTGGCCGGGAAGCTCGGGTGGCGCAGCCATGGCTGCGCGAACACGTCGTTCGGATAATCGTGGGCCGAGTAGACGAGACGGTTGGGCACGTTGAGCCGGACCGGGCTGCTCCCGGCGCGCTGCAGGTTGCCGCCCCACCAGTTGCACTCGCCGGAGACGCACTCGACGCCTTCGACGATGATCAGCCAGTTCGGGTTGACGGACAGGATCGCGTTGCCGGCCCGCTCGGCCGCCAGCCGCCAGTCGGTCGCCTGGTTGCCGTCGCCCCAGGTGGCCGGGTCGTGCGGCTCGTTGTGCAGGTCCGCGCCGATCACGGTGGTGTTGCCGGCGTAGCGCGCGGCCAGCATCTTCCAGTCGGCGATCCAGCGTGCCTCGCTGTAGCGGCTCGTGTACCAGAGCGCCGACTGCGCGCCCGAGTCGGGCCGGTGCCGGTCGAGGATCACCTTCAGGGAGATCGATCCGGCGTAGGCGATGATCCTGTCCATCGCCTCGATCGGCGCCCGCCCTGCCAGGTCGGCGTTCTTGCCGCCCGAGAAGTCGATCGAGCTGGGCATCGAGCCCGCGTCGAACATCTGGTTGCTGTAGGGCAGGCGGACCGTGTTGAAGCCCTCGGCCTTGATCTGGTCCAGCATCGAGCGGTAGTCGCGCGTCCACAGCCCGTGGACGACGTAGTTACCGGTCTCGAAGCCGAACCAGTTGACGCCGGCGATCCGGACCGGCTGGTTGCCGGAGTCCAGGATCCGGTTCCCACTGGTGTGGAAGTAGCCGCTCCCGGCGGCGACGGAGGTCGCCGGCCCCGCAAGGGCAACCGTCAATGAAGCCGCGGCGACGAGCGCCGCGCCGGCCAGCATCGTTCGCATCTCCACTCCCCCGCCGCGTGGTACCGGGCGGGAAGACTACTTCGCCTCGAGCCAATTCGGCCCGCTGCCGGCGTCCACCTTCAGCGGCGGGTCGAGCTCGGCGGCGGCGACCATCTCGCGCGAGATCACCTCGGCGGCCTCGGCTGCCTCCTCCTCCGGCCCCTCCGCGAGCAGCTCGTCGTGGATCTGGAGGATCAGCCGGGTCTTGAGGCCGCCGGCCGCGAGCGCGTCGTGGGTGCGCACCATCGCGACCTTGATGATGTCGGCGGCGGTGCCCTGGATGACGGAGTTGACGGCCAGGCGCTCGCCCAGCTTGCGCGTCTGCCAGTTGCGGGCGCGGATCTCGGGGATCTGGCGGCGGCGCCCGAACAGGGTCGACACGTAGCCGTGCTGCACGGCCTGCTCGACCGCGTCGCGCATGAACTGCGCGACGGCCGGGAAGCGCTCCAGGTAGCGGTCGATGAACTCCTGCGCCTCCTCCTGCGGGATCTGGAGGCGGTCGGCGAGGCCGTACGCGCTGAGGCCGTAGACGATGCCGTAGTTGACCATCTTGGCCTTCGACCGCATGCCGACGTCGAGCCGTTCGGCGGGAAGGTCGAACACCTTCGACGCGGTCTCGGTGTGCACGTCCTCGCCGCGCAGGAAGATGTCGCGCAGCACCTGCTCGTTCGCGATGTGCGCGAGCACCCGCAGCTCGACCTGCTCATAGTCGACCGACGTCAGCACGTTGCCGGGCTCGGCGACGAAGCACGCCCGGATCACGCGTCCGGTCTCCGTGCGGATCGGGATGTTCTGCAGGTTCGGGTTGATCGAGGCCAGTCGCCCGGTCGCCGCGTTCGTCTGGAGGAACGTCGTGTGCAGGCGGCCGTCGTTGCCGATCCACGCCGGCAGCGCGTCGAGATACGTCTGGACGAGCTTCGTCAGCTCGCGCCAGCGCTCGATCTTGGGGATGATCGGGTGCTCGTCGCGGATCGCCTGGAGCACGCGCGCGTCGGTCGAGAAGCCGGTCTTGCCGCGGCGCTTGCGCGACAGCCCGAGCTTGACGAACAGCATCTCCGCGAGCTGCTGGGGCGAGCCGATCATGAACTCCTCGCCCGCGAGATCCCAGATCTCGCGCTCGAGCTGGGCGGCATCGATGCGGATCCGGCTGGCGGCCTCCTCGAGCCGCTTCGTGTCGAGCTTCATGCCGACCTTCTCCGCCTCGCGCAGCACGTGGACGAGCGGCAGCTCGATGTCGGTGAGCAGATCGGTCAGTCCGCGCTCCTCCAGTTGCGGGCGCTGGCGCGCGGCGAGGTCGTGCACGAGCACCGCGCGCGCGGCATTCTCGTCGTCGGCCGTGACGGCGAGGCCGCGCTCCTCGGCCAGCTCGTCGAGCGGGAAGCCGCGACGGGCAGGGTCGAGCAGGTAGGCGCCGATCTGCGTATCGAAGACGAGGTTGGGGGGAACATCGCCGAGCGCCTTTGCGTCGTGGGCGACGACGGGCCGGTCACCCGCGGCCTTCACGAGCTCGGCGGGATCGTCGACCTCGCCCGCGAGCGCGTGGTTGCCGCCACCGTAGGCGCCGAAGCGCCAGCGCGGCTGGCGCGGGATCAGCTCGCCCTCTGGTGCCTCGGGCGCCTGAGCGACCAGCACCAGCTCGTCGCCCTTCATCTGCGCGACGTCAGCGGGGCCGCCCTGCTGGACCTTGACCGTGCGGGCGTCGGCGGCCTCCGGGCGCGGGATCGCCTCGATCTCGGCCGCCTCGAGCGCCTCCTCGAGCCGGCGCAGCGGGTCGCGCAGCTCCCAGTCGCGGAACACGGTGCGCAGGTTCGCGCGGTCGGGCGTGCGGGTGATCTCGGCGTCGAGGTCGATGTCGAGCGGCACGTCGCGGACCATCGTCGCGAGCTGCTTGGACACGCGCGCGTCGTCGGCGTGCGCGGTCAGGTTCTCCTTGCGCTTGGCGCCGGAGATCTCGTCGACGCTCGCGAGCACGGTCTCGAGATCGCCGAACCGCTGCAACAGCTCGGACGCCGTCTTGTCGCCGATGCCGGGGACGCCCGGGATGTTGTCGCTGGTGTCGCCCTTGAGGCCGATGAAGTCCGGGATCTTCTCCGGCGGGATGCCGTAGCGGTCGATCACGCCCTGGCGGTCGTAGACCTTGGTGTCGGTGATGCCGCGCGAGGTGGTCATGATCCGCACCCCGTCGCCGACCAGCTGGTACGCGTCGCGGTCGCCGGTGACCACCATCACGGGGATGTCCCTGGTCCGAGCCTGCTCGACGAGCGCGGCGATCACGTCGTCGGCCTCGTAGCCCTCGACCGACACGTTGCTGTAGCCGAACGCCTCGACGAGCGGCTGCAGGTGCGGCCACTGGAGCTTGAGCAGGTCGGGCCGGCTCGAGCGCTGCGCCTTGTAGTCGGCCGAGATCTCCTTGCGGCCCGACATCCCGGCGTCCCAGACGACGACGGTGGGCACCTCGCCGTAGTCCGTGAGGATCTTCACGAGCATCGACGCGAAGCCGAAGATCGCGTTGGTGGGCCGCCCGTCGGAGGTGGCGATCGACTCCGGCAGCGCGAAGAACGCACGGTAGGCCAGCGAGTTCCCGTCGATCAGGAACAGCTCGCGGGGCGTGTCTCCGTCTGTCTGGGCCATGAGCCTCGATGCTAGTGACCGGCGGGAGGCCCTGGCGGCTCGCGCAACGACCCCGCGCCGCTATGCTGGCTGGTCCATGCGGTTCGGCAGGTCCCACTCGCCTCCGCAGGCTTCGACACGATGACCGACACGCCCCTCCCCGAGGACCGCGAGCCCACGCAGGCGGCCGACGAGAATCCCGACGCGCGCCCGGCGGTCGAAGAGACCCCGGTCGCCGCGGACGAGCCGACCGCGAAGGCCGCCGAGGAGACGGCGCCGGCCGCCGAAGCGGCAACGCCGGAGCCGACCGCGGACGCCGAGCCCGCGCCGCAGCCCGCCGCTGAAGGGCAGCCGGCAGCCGCCGAGCCCACGCCGGAGCCCGAGGCGCAGCCGGCAGCCGCCGAGCCCACGCCGGAGCCCGCCGCTGAAGCCGAGCCCACGCCGCAGCCCGAGCCCGAGGCACAGCCGGCAGCCGCCGAGCCCACGCCGCAGCCCGAGCCCGCACCGCAGCCCGAGCCCGCACCGCAGCCCGCAGCCGACGCCACACCGACGCCGCAGACAGAGCCGGCGCCGCAGCCCGCAGCCGACGCCGCACCCGCGGCGCAGCCGCAAGCCGAGGAGGGAGCTGCGCCGGCCGCGGCCGGTACGCCCCCGACCCAGGGTGAGACGGCGCCCAGCGGCGATCGCCAGGCTCGTGGTGGACAGCAGGGCTCGTCGCAGCAGCGGCCGCGGCGACGGCGACGGCTGAACGCCGCCGACAAGCACCGCCGGACGTTCTTCGCCAAGCTCACCGAGCTGCGCAAGCAGGAGCAGGCCGCGGTCGCGGCCAACGAGCCCGACCCCGAGCCGGAGCCGGAGCCCCAGGTCGAGCAGCCCGCAGCCGAGGCGCCCGCCGAGGGGCAGGCCGAAGCGCCGGCGGCGGAGCAGCCCGCACCGCCGCCGCAGCCGCAGCCGCAGCAGCCCTCCGTGCCGGCCACGTCGCCGAGCCGCTCGGCACGAGCGCAGGCACGGCTCGTCGCCGCCATCGAGCGCGTCGGCGGAGCCGAGGCCGTACGCGAGGCGCTTCAGCCCAAGCGGCGCGACGACGGCGAGACGATGAAGTGGTCGTCCGTGTGCGCCGAGCAGGCGCTCGGCGTGAAGCCGGGCGATCCGATCTTCACCGCGTGGGTCCGCCTCGCCGCCACTCCGGTGCGCGACGTCAAGGCGATCGTCAACCCGCGCACCCGCGACGACGACCGGCGTGGCGGCCGAGGCCGCGGCGGCGGCCGGTCGGGTGGGGGCGGCGGCGGCGGTGGTGGCGGAGGACGCGGCGGCTACCAGGGCGACCGCGGCGACCGTGATCGCGGCCGTCCGGCGCGCCGCGAGGAGCTCGAGACCCACGGCCGCGACGGCTCGTTCCGCTCGTCCGTCCGGATCGTGCACGTCGACAGCGAGGGCCAGCGTCGCGACCGCGACGACGAGCGCCGCGCTGAGCGCGACGCGAAGCGCCAGGCCGAGGCCGAGCGCCTCGCCAAGCTCGGCTACTAGACCGCGTCCGACACGCTGTTCGGTTCGCCGAACAGGGGTCAGACCCCTGTTCGGGCCACCTAACAGGGGTCTGACCCCGTTTATGCGTGGCGCGTTCGCCGGA
Source organism: uncultured Solirubrobacteraceae bacterium (assembly GCA_963806395.1). Lineage (GTDB taxonomy): Bacteria > Actinomycetota > Thermoleophilia > Solirubrobacterales > Solirubrobacteraceae > DASSUW01. The sequence goes on from CAWDYI010000009.1 coordinate 669,803, forward strand.
TCCCCCGCCCACTAACATCCGCCGGCCGGTGCCGCTGCCCACGTCCGCCCAGTTCTCGTTCGTCCTGCGCGTGCGCATCGACCACCGGCCGGGGATGCTCGGCCGCGTCGCGACCGCGATCGGCGAGGCGGGCGGGACGATCGGCTCGATCGACCTGATCGCGCTGGACGACTTCCACACGCTGCGCGACATGACGGTCGACGCGGCCGGGACCGACCATGTGGCGGCGATCGCGGACGCCGTCGGCTCGGTCGACGGCGCCGAGGTGATCGAGACCACGGACCGCACGTTCATGATGCACGTCGGCGGCAAGATCGAGCAGCGCAACAAGCACCCGCTGCGCACGCGCGACGACCTCTCGATGGCCTACACGCCCGGCGTGGCGCGCGTGTGCAACGCGATCGCGCAGGATCGCGACAAGGCGTTCCAGTACACGATCAAGCGCAACACCGTGGCGGTCGTCTCCGACGGCAGCGCCGTCCTCGGGCTCGGGGACATCGGGCCTGAGGCGGCGATGCCCGTCATGGAGGGCAAGGCGATGCTGTTCAAGGAGTTCGGCGGCGTCGACGCGTTCCCGCTGTGCCTCGACACGCACGACCCGGACGAGATCGTGGCGACCGTGACGGCCGTCGCCCCCACCTTCGGCGGGATCAATCTCGAGGACATCAGCGCGCCGCGCTGCTTCGAGATCGAGGACCGCCTGAAGGCCACGCTCGACATCCCCGTCTTCCACGACGATCAGCACGGCACCGCGGTCGTCGTGCTGGCGGCGCTCCTGAACGCGGTCAAGCTCACCGGCAAGCGGATCGAGGATCTCGAGGTGCTGATCGTCGGGCTCGGCGCGGCCGGCATCGCCGTCGCGAAGATCCTCGTCGCGGCCGGCGTGCGCCACGTGATCGGCTGCGACTCCAAGGGCGCGCTCTCGACCGACCGCCCCGACTACCAGGACGGCTCGATGACCGCGATCAAGCGCTGGTTCGCCGAGTCGACGAACGAGCAGCGCCGCGCCGGCGGGCCCGCCGACGTGATCGAGGGAGCCGACCTGTTCGTCGGTCTCTCCGGTGCGCGCGTGATGCCCGCCGAGGCGCTCGCCAAGATGGCCGACGATGCGATCGTGTTCGCGATGGCGAACCCGACTCCGGAGGTCACGCCGGAGGAGGCTGCGCCGTACGCCCGGATCATCGCCACCGGGCGCTCCGACTACCCGAATCAGATCAACAACGTCCTCTGCTTCCCCGGCATCTTCCGCGGCGCGCTCGACGTGCGTGCGCGTGAGATCACCGAGGACATGAAGATGGCGGCCGCGCGCGGGATCGCGGCGGTCGTGCGCGACGAGGAGCTGCGCGAGGAGCACATCATCCCGTCGCCGTTCAATCGCGACGTGCCCGCGGCCGTCGCCGCGGCGGTCGTCGAGCAGGCGCACCGCGACGGCTCCGCGGTCGCCGATCCCGGCCAGATCGGCTACGCGCCGGGCGACACGCAGGAGTTCGGCGCGATCCGATGACGAGCGTCACCGTCACCGGCGCCACGGGCCGCCTCGGCTCGCTCCTGGTCGAAGAGCTGACGGCGCGCGGCGATCAGGTCACCGTGCTGACGCGCAACCCGGGCAAGGCGCGCGAGACGCTCGGCGGCGCCGTCGAGGCCGTCGCGTGGGACCCGCTGACCGGCCCGGCGCCGGCGGATGCCCTCGCCGGCCGTGACGCGGTCGTGCACCTGGCCGGGGAGGACATCGCGCAGCGCTGGAACGAGGACGCCCTGCGCCGGATCCGCGAGTCACGTGAGCTCGGCACGCGCAACCTCGTCGCCGGCCTGCGTGCCGCCGAGCCGCGCCCGGGTGCGCTGATCTCGGCCTCCGCGGTCGGCTATTACGGCCACCGGCCCGATCCGATCGACGAGGAGACGCCGGCCGGCCACGACGTGCTGGCCGACATCTGCGTGACGTGGGAGCGCGAGGCGCAGGAGGCGGAAGCGCTCGACGTCCGCGTGGTGCGCGTGCGAACCGGCATCGTGCTCGACCGCCACGGCGGCGCGCTGCAGAAGATGCTGCTGCCGTTCCGGCTCGGGGTCGGCGGCCCGGTCGCCGGCGGCCGCCAGCCGATGCCATGGATCCACCTCGCCGACGTCGTCGGCATCTACCTGCGCGCGATCGACGACGATCGCTGGAGCGGCGCGGTGAACGCCAGCGCCCCCCATCCCGTCACCAACAAGGAGTTCTCGCGCGCGCTCGGCCGTGCGCTGCACCGTCCGGCCTTCGCGCCCGTACCGGGCTTCGCGGTGCGTGCCCTGTACGGCGGGATGGCGAAGCTGGTCGTCGAGGGCCAGAACGCGATCCCGCGCAGGACGACGGAGCTCGGGTACATCCACCGGCACCCGGACCTGGACGAGGCGCTGCGCTCCGCGCTCAGCGAGACTTGACCACCGCCGGGGGGTCACTGGTAACGTCCTGGGGGTGCCGCCGAACGCCAGCAGCGACCGCTACGAGCCGCTCCCCGGCATCACCCAGATCCCGGCGTTCCTCTATCGCAAGCTCGGCCCACGCGGCCGCCGTGCGGCCAAGCTCGCCGGCGCCGTGCTGGTCGTGGCGCTCGCCGCCGGCATCGTCTTCGGGCTGCCGGCGATCACGACCACGAAGGAGGAGCGTGCGGCCGCCGAGCAGAAGGCGGATGCCGAGCGCCGTGCGGAGCGCGTGGCGCAGCTGCAGGCCGAGGTGCGGCTCCTGCGCGGGCGCGGCGAGGCCGCGCGCGGGCTCGAGGGCGCCGCGGCGTTGAGCGCCCGGCACGCGCTCGCCGGCGACCTCGCCGCCGCCGTCCAGCAGGACGCGGTGGCGCGCGTCGGGGCGGGCGAGTTCACGCAGTCGGTCGACCGCGTCGAGTGCGAGCGATTCCCGCGCGCGGCGGACGGCGCCGACCCGGCCGACGACCTCGGCAGCCGGACCGGGAGCTACTCCTGCCTGGCGATCACCGCCGACGCGCCTGCGGTCGAGACCAACGAGGGCAGCAGCCTCGGCTACCCGTACCGCGCGCTGGTCGACTTCACTTCGGGCCGCTTCGCGTACTGCAAGGTCTCCGGCCGGGCCGGCGAGGGATCGCTCGTCCGCGAGATCCCCGTGACCGTGCCGAGCGAGTGCGGCGGCACGCGCTGACACACGCGCCCGTCTGCGGACATATTCCCGGCGCAGATGTCGAACGGCCTGCCCCCCGATCTCGACCGGCTCGGCGACCAGCTCGCCGGCGCCGCGGCCCGCACGGCGGCCGCCGCCCGTGTGCGCCGCGAGGCGCGCCGCCGGCTGGCGCTGACCGCGGCGCTCGGCGCGCTCGCGTTCGCCGCGCTGACGCCGGCCGCGCTCGGCCCTGCGCACCGCGGCCCCTTCGCGCGCCTGGCGGCGCTACCGGCTGAGGACGCGCCGTCGCGGTGCGATCAGCCGCGCGGAGCGCGCTTCGCGCTCCCCGAGTGCGAAGCCGCGATGGTGCTCGACCGCCCCTACGCCTTCCGCTGACTCGCGCGCTCGGCCGCCGCGGCGATCCGCGCCTCGTCGGCCTTGCCACGCCCGATCGGGCCGAGCTTCTTCCACTTCGAGTTCTCCCTGGCCGGCCAGATCAGCCAGATGATCGGGCCGAGGACCGTGAGCAGCAGGCCGAACGCGAGGCCGATCTTCTCGCCGTAGCCCTTCCGCTCGGAGAGGTACGAGGAGACGATGGCGGAAAGCAGCCACAGGTACATCAGCAGGAGCGCCCTGGCGCCGATGATCGCGATGACGGTGCTCATGTTCCGAGGTAGGCCTTCTGGACTTCGGGGTTGGTCCGCAGCGACGTGGAGTCGTCGGCCATGACGACCTTACCGGTCTCCAGCACGTACGCGTGCTTCGAGACCTCAAGCGCGAAGTTCGCGTTCTGCTCCACCAGCAGGATCGTCGTGCCCTGATCGTTGATCTCCGCGATCGTCTCGTAGATCCGCTCGACCAGGATCGGAGCGATTCCCATCGACGGCTCGTCGAGCAGCAGCAGTCTCGGCTCGCCCATCAACGCGCGCCCGATCGCGAGCATCTGCTGCTCGCCGCCGGACATCGTGCCCGCCTTCTGGGTCTCGCGCTCCTTCAGCCGCGGGAACAGGTCATAGACGCGGTGCAGGTCCTTCTCTATCCCCGCGTGGTCGCGCCGTAGGAACGCGCCCAGCTCGAGGTTCTCGCGCACCGTCATCCGCTGGAAGCACTTGCGCCCCTCTGGCGACTGGCAGATCCCGAGCCGGACAATCTCCTGCGGCGGCAGGTGCGAGATCTCCTCGCCGGCCAGCCGTATCGACCCTGTGCGTGGAGGCGTGAGGCCGGAGATCGAGCGCAGCGTCGTCGACTTGCCGGCTCCGTTTGAGCCGATCAGCGTCACGCACTCGCCCTCGTCGACCGCGATCGTGATGCCCTTCAGCGCCTCGATGTTGCCGTAGAAGGTGTGGATGTCGTCCACTTCGAGGAACGCCGCCATCAGTGGGCCTCCTCCGACGCCTTCTTGCCGAGATACGCCTCGATCACCTTCGGGTCGGCCCGCACCTCTGCGGGGCCGCCCTCGGCGATCTTCTCGCCGTGGTCGAGCACGGTGATGTGCTCCGAGACGCCCATGATCACCTTCATGTCGTGCTCGATCAGGACAATCGTGATCCCGCGCTCGTCCCGGAGCTGGCGCATGAACGCAGTCAGCTGGTCGGACTCCTGCGGGTTCATGCCGGCGGTCGGCTCGTCGAGCAGCAGCACCTTCGGATCGGAGGCCAGCGCGCGCGCGATCTCGACACGGCGCTGGTCGCCGTAGGCGAGGTTGATCGCGAGCTGGTCGTGCCAGGCCCGACGCAGGCCGACGTACTCGAGCTCCTCCGCAGCCTTCTCGTGGACGAGCCTCTCCTCCTTGCGGACGCGCGGCGTGCGGATGATCGAGCCGAACAACCCGGCCTTCATGCGCGCGTTCTGGCCGACCATGACGTTCTCCCTCGCGGTCATGGTCGCGAACAGGCGGATGTTCTGGAACGTCCGCGCCATGCCGAGCTTCATGATCATGTCGGGCCGGCCGCCGGTGATGGTCTTGCCGTCGAACTCGATCACGCCGATCGTCGGCTTGTAGAAGCCGGTGAGCATGTTGAAGAACGTCGTCTTGCCGGCGCCGTTTGGCCCGATGATCGACACGATCGAGCGCTCCGGCACGCGGAACGTCACGTCGTTCACAGCCGTGAGGCCGCCGAACTGCTTGGTGACGTTGCTCGTCTCCAGGATCGCGCGGCCGTTGGTGGGGGTCGTCTCGCTCATGCGCGTGCCGTGTAGAGGGTTTCGTCGGTTGTCTCGGCGTCCTCGGTCAGCTCCATCTTGCGCCTTCGTTCTGGCAGCAGGCCCTGTGGTCGCATGATCATCATGATCACGAGCAGGAAGCCGTAGATCCCGAAGTTGATCTCGCTGACGTCGAAGTCGAGCCCGACCTTCGACGGCCAGTCGCTCATCCTCGGCAGCAGCTCGAAGTTGATGAACGTGAGCGTGATCGCGCCCAGTACCGTTCCCCAGATCGAGCCCAGGCCGCCGAGGATCACCATCGCGAGGATGAAGATCGAGAAGAAGAACTGGAACTGGTCGCCGTTGACGGTGTTGTTCTTGGACCCGAGGTAGGCGCCGGCAAAGCCGCCGAACGCGGCGCCGGTGCCGTAGGCCAGCAGCTTGGTCTTCACGGCGGGGACGCCCATCGAGACGGCGGCGACCTCGTCCTCGCGCAGCGCCACCCACGCCCGGCCGAGCCGCGAGTCGCGCAGGCGGAAGTTGACGAACAGCACGACTGCCACCATCGCCAGCGCCAGCCAGTACCACGGCCGTTGCTCGAGCGACTTGAACGGGTCCATGCCCGGCAGATCGACCTTGTCCACCGGCGTGATGCCCTGACGGCCGGCGGTGATCGTCTGATCGGGACCGAACGCGTTCTCGAGCGGGCCTCCGACGATCGGGAAGTCGGCCAGCTTGAGCTCGTCTCCGTTGATCGCAGCCCGGCCGATGATCTCGCCGAACGCCAGCGTCACGATCGCGATGTAGTCACCGCGCAGGCGCAGCGTCGGCAGGCCGATCAGCATGCCGGCGATCGTCGTCAGCACGAGCGCTGCGACGAGCACGAGCAGGAAGTTCACGTGGATGCCCGGCTGCGTCTCGGCGAAGCCCGACACGAACACGTGCCAGCCCTCCCCGTTGCCGACCTCCGAGAAGAAGCCCGAGCCCAGCCAGCCGATCGTGTACGCGCCGATCGCGTAGAACGCCACGAAGCCCAGGTCGAGCAGGCCGGCGAAGCCGACGATGATGTTCAGCCCGAGCGCCATCACGGTGTAGGCGAGCGCCAGGGCACACGTGGAGATGAATCCGCTGCCGGGGTCGAAGAAGAACGGGAGCAGCGCAGCGAACACGAGGAAGACGACCGGGACGAGGATCTTCTCGACCCACCACGGCAGCTCGCTGCGCCTGGACACCCCGGTCTTCCCAGGGGGGGCGGGAGCGGTCGGCTCGGAGGCGGCGGCGCTCATCCCGCGTCCCTCGTCTGCTCGCCGAGCAGGCCTGACGGCTTGAAGACCATGATCAGGATCAGATACATGAACACGATCGCATTCGTCCACTCCGGCGCGATGCGGTTGTCGGACAGCTGCTGGATGAACCCGATGATGAAGCCGCCGAGCACGGCGCCCTTGAGGTTGCCGATGCCGCCCATGACCGCGGCCGTGAACGCCACGAGCCCGGCGGTGAAGCCCTGGAAGAACCAGATCGTGGTCTGGTACAGGGCGTAGATGAGACCGGCTGAGCCGGCGAGGATGCCGCCGATCAGGAAGGTCAGGGAGATCGTCGTGTCGACGTTGATGCCCATCAGGCGGGCCGCCTCGGGATCCTGCGCGGTGGCTCGCATCGCCTTGCCGAGGCGGCTGCGCGTGATGAACTGGGTCATCACGAGCAGCACCGGGATCGTCACGCCGATCGCCAGGACGTCGCCGTTGCTGATCGAGACGCCGCCGATGTCGATGAGCTCCTTCTGCGCGCGGATCAGGTCCGGGATCCCCTCCGGCGACCCGCCCAGCCACAGCAGGCCGACGTTCTGGAGGATGAACGAGAACCCGACCGCGGTGATCAGCGGCGCGAGCTTGGGCGCGCCGCGCAGCGGCCGGTAGCCGACGCGCTCGATCATCACGTTGAGCATGCCGGAGGCGGCCATCGCGACGAACAGCGTGAGCAGCAGGCCGAAGAACAGCAGGATCGCGGAAGTGTCCTGCGTGAGACCGATGAACCCGAAGAACCCAGCGGTCGTGAACGAGCCGATCATGAACACCTCGCCGTGGGCGAAGTTGATCAGCTCGACGATGCCGTACACGAGCGTATAGCCGATCGCCACCAGCGCCCAGATGGCGCCGTTGGACATGCCGTCTACGAGGTTGTTGCCGAGCCTCGAGAGGTTGTCCTCGTCGGAGAGCAGGTCGGACACCGCGAAGTACACCGGCATCGCGGCGAGCACCGCGATCAGCCCGTACGTCGAGATGAAGTCCCCGATCGTCTTGCGAGGAGCGGCGGGACCAGATGCCGGAACGCTTGCGGCTTCCATATCGGTCGGAACTCTTCCAGAAAGACGGAGCCGGAGGCGGGAAATTCTTCCCGGCCCCCGGCTACAGCTCCGTCAGTCGTCGATCAGCCGGTCTCGGCCTTGATCGTCGAGTCGAACGTCAGCTCGCCACCATCGATGGTGTAGACGCCGTAATCCGTCAGCGTCGTGTCGCCGTTCTCGTCGATGGAGTACGTGCCGAGCACGCTCTCACGGTCCTTCGTCTCGAAGAGCGCCTTGACGATGTCCGCCTTCTCGCCCGTGCCCGAACGCTCGATCGCGTCGAGCGCGAGGCGCATCGCCTCGTACCCGTAGATCGCGTACGGATCCGGGTTGGGCTCGCCGTACTTCTCGGAGAACTGCGAGAAGAAGTCCTGGCCCTCCGCCGGGTACTCGTCGGGGGACAGGGTCGCCACGGTGACCTTCACCTTCGAGGCCACGTCGGCCGGGATGCCGCCCTCCTTGGGATCGGCGAACCCGGACTCCGCCACGCCGTCCGGCCCGTAGAGCTTCGCGTCCGGCAGCGCGGCCGAGAAGTCCTTGTACAGCTGAACCGCGTTGTTCGCGGTGATGCCCGAGTAGATGAAGCAGTCCGCGCCGGCGCCCTTGGCCTTCGAGGCCAGCGACCGGTAGTTCGGGGCGTTCTTGTCGATCGCCTCGTTCGAGACGATCTTCAGGCCCTGAGCCTCGGCCGAGCTCTCGATGTTCCTCGCGAGACCCGCGCCGTAGACCTCCTTGTCGTTGGTCAGCTGGACCGCGGTGCAGCCGTCCTCCTTCATGACCGTCGCCAGAGCGGCGCCCTGGATCGTGTCCTTCGGGACGATGCGCGTGTACGTGCGGCCGAACTCGGCCTGCGCCGGGTAGTACTTGTCCGGCTCGCCCGGGTTCGCGCCCGGCTCGTCCGAGGTCAGACCGACCGCGGTGTTGGCGGGGCTGATCTGCGGGACCCCGCCCTCGTTGAGGACCGGGATCGAGATCGCCGAGGCGCCCGAGTTGAACTCGCCGATGTACACGGCGGTGGTGTCGTCCTGGGCCGCCTTGCTGGCGTTGGCCTGGGTCGCCTCGGGCGTCCAGGATCCGGCCTGCGCGGTTGAGTCGTCGAGCGATTCGTACTTGATCGTGAAGTCGCCGGCCTTGTTGTCCGCCTGCTCGAGCGCAAGCTTGATGCCGTTCACCATCGCGGTCGTCTGTGGACGCGAGGCGCCCTGGAGCGGTAGCGAGGAGAACACCGTGAGGGTCTTCGCCTCGCCCCCGCCGCCGCCGCCGCCACCGTCGCCGCCTTCGTCACCGTCGTCGCCGCATGCGCCCACACCGAGCGCAAGCGCGCCGACGAGGCAGCCTGTTGCTGCCAACCAGCGTATGTTCAAGGAACCCCTCCTCATAAGGGTTTGATTTGGGCGGCGATTCTACGCACGCCCATTCCGGCAGTGCAACAGAGTGGCAGGAAGCACGGCGGATTGGTGTAAAACGGCGAACCGGGCGGTGCGCGGCGATCAGCGGGCGTCGCCTGGGACCGGCCGGTGAGCGGGGAGCGTCAACGCGCCCGGCGGTTGCCCGGGAGGTACGGCACGATCACGTGGACGGCCGCGGCGACGACGACCATCACCACGGTGATCATGAACGCGTCGAAGCCCTTCGCGCCGAGCGCCCACAGGACGATCCAGAGGACGAGCCCGGCGATCAGGGTGAGGAGGACGCCCACGACGGCGCGAAGCCTAGCGCTGAAGCGCCTTTGCGAGCACCGCGACCGCTTCGCCGACCGCCGCCGCGGGGTCGTCGCCGGCCTCGAGCGCCTCCGTCGCCGCGCGCACGAGTCGCGATCCGACGACCACTCCTTCGGCCCCGGCCTCAACCGCGCCGACGGCCTGCTCGGGCGTCGAGATGCCGAAGCCGACGGCCACCGGGACCGGGCAGTGGGCCTTCGCGAGCGTGAGCACGGAGGCCAGCGAGCCCTCGACCCCGAGCCGCTCGCCTGTCGTTCCGGTGACCGCGACCGTGTAGAGAAATCCACGCGCGCCCTTGGCGATCGCGGCGAGCCGGTCGTCCGGCGTCGTCGGTGCGATCAGGGGAACGAGCGCCAGGCCGGCGTCGTCGAGCGCCGCCCGCACCGCGCCGGCCTCCTCGAGCGGCAGATCGGGCACGATCAGGCCGCTGGCGCCGACGGCGGCGAGCTCGCCGGCGAACCGCTCCACGCCGCGCGCGAGCATCGGGTTGGCGTAACACATGAGCACCACGGGCAGGCGCTCGGCGAGCCGCGCGGCGACCTGCAACACACCGTGCAGCGTTGCCCCGGCGGCCAGCGCGCGGGTCCCGGCGGCGTGGATCACCGGCCCGTCGGCGAGCGGGTCCGAGAACGGCACTCCGAGCTCCACGAGGTCCGCTCCGGCGTCGGCGCACGCCTCGCCGATCGCGACCGATCGCTCGAGGTCCGGGAAGCCGCCCATCAGGTAGGGCATCAGCGCCGCGCGGCCCGGTGCCGCCGCGAACGCCGCCGCGATCCGCTCAACGCCGGTGCTCAAGTACCGATCCCGAGCTTCGGCAGTACCTCGGCGAGGTCCTTGTCGCCACGTCCGGAGAGGCAGATCAGATCGAGCGTCTCGGCGGTCGCCTCGGCGGCGCCCTCCCCGATCGCCCACGCGACCGCGTGCGAGGACTCGAGCGCGGGGATGATCCCCTCCAGCTCGGCGACGCGGCGCAGCGTCGCCAGCGCGTCGGCGTCGGTGACGGCGACGTAGCGGGCACGGCCGGTGTCGCGCAGGTGCGCGTGCTCGGGCCCGGTCCCCGGATAGTCGAGGCCGGCCGAGATCGAGTGCGCCTCGAGGATCTGGCCGTCCTCGTCCTGCATGATCGCCGAGTAGGCGCCGTGCAGGACGCCGCCGCGGCCGCCGATCGTCAGCGGCGCGCCGTGGCGGCCCGAGTCGATCCCGTCGCCACCGGCCTCGACGCCGATCAGCGCCACGTCCGCGTCATCGACGAACGGGACGAACGTGCCGATCGCGTTCGAGCCGCCGCCGACGCACGCGACCACGCGGTCGGGCAGCCGGCCGGTGACCTCGAGGATCTGCGCGCGCGCCTCGTCGCCGATCACGCGCTGGAGGTCGCGGACGAGCGCCGGGAACGGGGCCGGCCCGACGCACGAGCCGATCACGTAGTGGGTGTTGCCGACGTTGGCGACCCAGTCCCGGATCGCGGCCGAGACCGCCTCCTTGAGCGTGCGCGCACCCGCGTCGACGGGCGAGACGGTCGCTCCGAGCAGCTCCATCCGCTGCACGTTGGGCGCCTGGCGGCGCATGTCCTCGGTGCCCATGTAGACCACGCACTCGGTGCCCAGCAGCGCACACGCCGTCGCCGTGGCGACGCCGTGCTGGCCGGCCCCGGTCTCGGCGATGATGCGCTGCTTGCCCATCCGGCGGGCGAGCAGGCACTGCCCGAGCGCGTTGTTGATCTTGTGCGCGCCGGTGTGGAGCAGGTCCTCGCGCTTGAGGTAGATCTGGTGGCCGGCGGCCTCTGACAGTCGCCGCGCGTGGTAGAGCGGGGTCGGGCGGCCCGCGAAGTCGCGCAGCAGCCGTCCGAGGTCCGCGCGGAAGCCGTCGTCGTCGCGCGCCTCGACCCACGCGGCCTCGAGCTCGGCGAGCGCGGGCATCAGCGTCTCCGGGACGTACTGGCCGCCGTAGGGGCCGAAGCGGTGCTCCACGGGGGGCGCGCTCACGGGACCGGCGCCCCCTGCACGGCGGCCATGAACGCCTCGACCTTGGCCGGGTCCTTGATCCCCGGCTCGGACTCGACGCCCGAGGCGACGTCGACCGCCCACGGATGCACGGCGGCGATGCCGTCCGCGACGTTCTCCGGCGTCAGCCCGCCGGACAGGATCAGCGGCAGGTGCGAGTGGCGCTGGGCTGCGAGCGCCCAGTCGAACGTCTCGCCGGTCCCGCCCCACGCCCCGTCGACGGCGGCGTCGAGCAGGAGCAGGTCGGAATGGAAGCGCGCGGCGGCCTGGATGTCGGCGCCCGACGACACGCGCACCGCCTTGATCACGCGCGCGCCGGTCCGCTCGGCGACGGCGGTGCAGAACGCCGGCCCCTCGTCGCCGTGCAGCTGGACGTGCGTGAGCCCGATCCCCTCGGCGGCGCGCACGACCTCGTCGAGCGTCGGGTTCACGAACACGCCGACGAGCTCCAGCCGCCGGCGCATGGTGCGGGCGATCCCGGCGGCCACGCCCGGATCTGCCGCGCGCTTCGAGCCCGGCCAGAGGATGAACCCGATCGCCCACGCGTCGAGCGACGCCGCGAGCTCCGCGTCCTCGTGGCGGGTGATGCCGCACAGCTTCACTCGGGCCATGCGGCCATCCTAGGCGAGTGCCTGATCGGGCTACGCGCCGGGGACCGTGGCGGGCCGCTCGTCGAGCTCGAGCTCGACTTCCCCGCTGCTCCCGTTGCGCGTCACGTACAGCCGGACCGACTCGCCCGGCTGGTGGTGGTCGACCTCGTCGAACAGCTCGGCGAGCGTGGGAGCCGGCCGGCCGTCGATCGCCTCGATCGTGTCTCCGACCTGGAGCCCCGCGCGGTCGGCCGGACCGTCCGCGTGGATGTGGATGACCGTGACGCCGCCGCGGCCGGTGCGCCCGCGCAGCCCGAGGTACGGGCGGATCACCTTGTGGTTGTCCTCGAGCTGGGACAGCACGTCGCGTACCGTGTCGATCGGAACCGCGTAGCTCGCGTCGCCGGTCGCGTCGCTGATCTGCGTGGTGACCGCGACCACGCGCCCGTCGGCGCCGAGCAGCGGGCCACCGGACGTGGCGGGCTCGATCACCGCGTCGGTCTGGAGCAGGCCGGCGATCACGTAGCCGCCCGGCGCCTCGATCCGCTGGCCGGCGGCGGCGATCCTGCCGGTGCCCGCGGTCGGCTGCTGGCCGTTCGGGTTGCCGATCGCCACGATGCGGTCACCCGGCTGCGCGCCGCTCGCGTCACCGAGCTCGAGCGGGCGCAGGTCGAGCCCGTCGGGGTCGATGGCCAGCACGGCGAGGTCGGTCTCCTGGTCCTTGCCGATCACCCGCGCCGGCACGCTCTGCCCATCCGGGAACATCACCTGGACGTCGGTGACGCCGTTGACCACGTGCGCGTTGGTGAGGACGCGACCGTCGCCGTCGAGCACGAATCCGGAGCCGGTCGAGACGGAGAACTCGCTGCCGGCCTCGGCCGGGAATTCGGTCGCGCCAGGTTGCACGGTGCGGGCGCGGATGTAGACGACGCCCGGAGAGGCGCGCTCGTAGATCTCGTTGGCGCTCAGCCGCTCGCTGGACCCGAGCGTGACCAGGCCCTGCTCACGGGCCAGCGGCGAGGTGCCGCGACCGCCCGCGATCATCGCGGCAGCGGTGAGGCCGCTGCCGAGCACGGCAGCGACTATGGGCACCACGACCTGTCGGCGAGTCACAACCCCCCAAGGGTGCCGTCGCCGCGTTAGTCGCGGCTAAACGGGTTTCAAACGGCGTCGCCGCCGCCGGTGAGGCGGCGGCACGCGTCCTCGACGTCGTCCGCGCGCATCAGCGTCTCGCCGATCAGCACGGCGTCGACGCCGACGCGCTCGAGGCTGTCGAGCTGGTCGCGCGTGGAGTACCCGGACTCCGACACCACGGTCTTGCCGGCCGGGACGTCGGACAGCAGGTCGTACGTGCGCTCGATGTCGACCGAGAAGTCGGTCAGGTCGCGGTTGTTGATCCCGAGCACGTCGGCCTCGACGTCCAGCGCCACGTTCAGCTCGCGCTCGTCGTGCACCTCGACGAGCGCGTCGAGATCGAGCGCGCTCGCCTCGCGCAGCAGCTCCCACAGGTCGTCGGGCTCGAGCGCGGCGACGATCAGCAGGATCGCGTCGGCGCCCGCGGCGGCCGACTCGTACAGCTGGTAGGGGTCGACGATGAAGTCCTTGCGCAGCACCGGCAGGCTGCTGATCGCGCGTGCGGCGAGCAGGTCGTCGAGCGACCCGTGGAAGTGGAACGGCTCGGTCAGGATCGAGAGCGCGGCGGCCCCGCCCCGCTCGTACGCCTTCACGACGTCCTCGACCGACGAGCCCTCGCGGATCGCGCCCGCCGACGGCGAGCGGCGCTTGTGCTCGGCGATCACCGAGATGCCGGGCCGCAGCAGTGCCTCGGAGAACGGCCGCCCCTCGGGGCGCTCGGCGATCGCGGCCTCGAGCCGGGCGAGCGGCACCTTCTCGCGCCGCCGGCCGACCTCGTCGCGCGTGTCCTCGACGATCCGCTCGAGCACGGTCACGCGGGAGCGAGCTCCCCGGTCATCGCCACCAGCCGGTCGAGCGTCGCGGCGGCGCGGCCGTCGTCGATCGCCGCCTCGGCGGCGCGCACGCCGGCCTCGATGGAGTCGGTCTTGCCGGCGACGTAGATCGCCGCGCCTGCGTTGAGCACGGCGAGGTCGCGGTGCGGCCCGCCGTCGCCGGCGAAGATCCTCCGCGTCGTGGCCGCGTTGTCCGCCGGCGTCCCCCCGGCGAGGTCCTCCGGCCGGCCGCGAGGCAGCCCGACGTCCTCGGGGGACACCTCATAGGAGCGGTGAACCTCGGAACCGTCGACCTCCACCACTCGAGTTGTCCCTGACGTGCTCATCTCGTCAAGACCGTCGGCGCTGGACACTACCAGCGCCTTGCGCGCGCCCAGCCTCGCCAGCGCACCGGCGATGGTCTCCAGGAACGCCGCGTCCGACACGCCGATCACCTGCCGGGTCGCCCCGGCGGGGTTCGTGAGCGGGCCGAGGAAGTTGAAGATCGTGCGCACGGCGAGCTCCTTGCGCACCGGCACGACGAACCGCGTCGCGCCGTGGTGGGCGGGCGCGAACATGAAGCCGAACCCGGCCTCGTCGATGCAGCGGGCCACGGCCTCCGGATCGAGGTCGATGCGGACGCCGAGCGCCTCCAGCACGTCGGCCGAGCCCGACAGGCCGGTGGCGGAGCGGTTGCCGTGCTTGGCGACCGCGCAGCCGGCGCCCGCAGCGATCAGCGCCGCGGTGGTCGAGACGTTGAAGGTCGGACGGCCTCCGCCCGTCCCGGCGGTGTCGAGCAGGTCGTCACGGGTGGGTGGGGACACAATCACCGGCGTGGCGAGCCGGCGCATCGTCGTCGCGAGGCCGACCAGCTCGTCGACCGTCTCCCCCTTCGTGCGCAGCGCGATCAGCACCGCGGCGGTCTGCACCTCGGAGGCGTTGCCCTCCATGATCTCGGCCAGGACCGCGGCCGTCTGGTCCGCCGTCAGGTCCCGCCGCGACGCCAGCGCGTCGATCGCGTCAGTCAGGATCGACTTGCCCAAGGAAGTTCTCCAGCAGCTGCTTGCCGTCCGGCGTGAGCACCGATTCGGGGTGGAACTGGACACCGAGCGCCGCCAGGTCGCGGTGGCGGACGGCCATCACGACGCCGCCGCCGCGCGCCGTGACCTCGATGCACTCCGGCAGGTCGGGGTCGGCGACCAGCGAGTGGTAGCGACCGACCGTCAGCGGGCTCGGCAGCCCGGCGAACAGGCCCGCGCCGTCGTGCTCGATCTCGGTCGCCTTGCCGTGCACGGGCAGGTGGCGCACGACGCGGCCGCCGAACGCCTGCACGAGCGACTGGTGGCCGAGGCAGACCCCGAGCGCCGGGATCCCGGCCTCCGGGAAGCGGCGCATGACCTCGACCGATATGCCGGCGTCGTCGGGCGTGCGCGGGCCGGGCGACACCACGACGCGGTCGAATCCGCCGTCGAGCAGCTCGTCGACCGTCGCCGCGTCGTTGCGCACCGCAACCGGCTCGGCGCCGAGCTCGCCCAGGTACTGGACGAGGTTGTAGGTGAACGAGTCGTAGTTGTCGACCATCAGCACCCTCACGGCCATGCCTCCTGGCCGGCCGCCAGCTCGATCGCGCGCACCACGCCGCGGGCCTTCGCGCGCGACTCCTCGTACTCGTAGTCCGGCCGCGCGTCGGCCACCGTCCCGCCACCGGCCTGGACGTGTGCGACGCCGTCCTTGACGACGACCGTGCGGATGCAGATGCAGGTGTCGAGCTCACCCGCGTACGACAGCCAGCCGACCGCGCCGCCGTACGCGCCGCGCTTGACCGGCTCGAGCTCGTCGATGATCTCCATCGCCCGCACCTTCGGGGCGCCCGACAGCGTGCCCGCCGGGAGCACGGAGCGCAGCGCGTCGACCGCTCCGACCTCCTCGCGCAGCGTGCCCGCGACCGAGGACACGATGTGCATCACGTGCGAGTAGGTCTCGACGCCCATGAACGACTCGACCTCGACCGACCCGTACTCGCACACGCGCCCGAGATCGTTGCGGCCGAGATCGACCAGCATCACGTGCTCGGCGCGCTCCTTCTCGTCCGCGAGCAGCTCCTGCGCGATCGCCTTGTCCTCGTCCAGCGTGGCGCCGCGCGGGCGCGTCCCGGCGATCGGGCGGGTCGACACGTGGCGGCCGGAGACCGTCAGCAACGGCTCGGGCGAGGCGCCGACGATCTGGAAGTCCTCGAAGTCGAGGAAGTACATGTAGGGCGACGGGTTGACGGTGCGCAGCCCGCGGTAGATCGAGAACGGCTCGACCGGCACCTCGGCCGACCAGCGCTGGGAGGGCACGACCTGGAAGGCGTCGCCCGCATGCACGTACTCGATGATCCGGGAGACGATCGCCTCGAACGCCTCGCGTGGCATGTTGGACTCGAAGGTGGGCTCGGGACGCACCGACGAGGCCTGCCGCGGGAGCGGCTTGGCGAGCCGCTCGCGCACCTCGCGGATCGCCTCACGCGCGCGCTCGTGCGCCGCCTCGTCCTCGTCGACGTACGCGTTGGCGAGCACCGTGACCGTGTGCTTGAGGTGGTCGAAGGCGACGATCACGTCGGACAGCATCAGCGCCATGTCGGGCAGGCCGACCGGATCCGGGTTGGGCTCGGGCAGGCGCTCGACGGCGCGCACGCAGTCGTAGCCGAAGAAGCCCACGGCGCCGCCGGTGAAGGGGATCGGCTCCGGCGACGGGGCCTGGCGGAAGCGCGCGATCTCAGCCGCCGCGAGCGCGTACGGATCGCCGCCGTCGGCGAGCGTCCATCGGAGCACCCGTCGCGGCTTGTAGCCGATGAACGACCACCGCCCGACGCGCTGGCCCTGCTCGGCCGACTCCAGCAGGAACGCCGGGCCGGAGCCGCGCAGCTTCAGGAACGCCGAGACGGGCGTCTCGCAGTCCTCGATGAAGGTCTCGCAGATCGGGACGAGGTTGTGCGTGCTCTCAGCGACGCCGGCCAACGAGCACCTCCTCCGCGTCGGCGAGGCTCAGCCCGCGCGAACGCAGGAGCACGGCAAGGTGGTAGAGCACGTCGGCGGCCTCCTCGGCGACCCGCTCGTCGCTCTCCTCGCGCGCGGCGCGTGCCACCTCCTCGGCCTCCTCGCGCACCTTCTCCCCCACAAGCGCGGGGTCGGCCAGCAGCGTGACCGTGTACGAGCCCTCGGGCCGCTCGGCCGCGCGCGCGGCGATCGTGCGCTCGAGCGCCGGCAGCGCCTCGTGCGGCACGGGCGGCTCCAGCTCGCCGTTGTGGAAGCACGTGCGCTCGCCGGTGTGACACGCCGGGCCCGCCGGCTCGACGATCGCCAGCACGGCGTCGAGATCGCAGTCGAAGCGCAGCGCACGCACGGCCTGGGTGTTCCCGGAAGTGGCGCCCTTGTGCCACAGCTCGTCGCGCGAGCGGCTGTAGAGGTGCAGCTCGCCGGTCGCGCGCGTGCGCGCCAGCGCCTCGGCGTTGATATAGGCGAGTGTGAGGACCTCGCCCGAGGCCCAGTCCTGGATCACGCAGGGAGCGAGCCCGCGTTCGTCGAAGGCGATCTCCATCGGGCTGGCCAGTCTAGGAGTCCGTGGCAGCGAACCGCGGATGGGCTTGGTCGAGATACCAGGTGAACGCCCGCCGGCACGGGCGCTCGCGCCCTACGGCGGCCAGAACCGCGGTGAGCGCGCGCGGCGGAAGCGCCGGGATCAGGCGCTGCAGCCGCTTCGCGAGCCGGAACGCGGGCGCGTGGGCGTCGGAGAAGTCGCCGTAGGCGGCGAGCGCCTCTTCGCGCCGCTGCTCGCCGGCGAGGACCGCCCGCAGCTCGCGCCCGCACGCGATCCCGAAGTAGAAGGCGGTTCGAATCCCCTCGCCCGAGAGCGGGATGCAATGCCCGGCGGAGTCGCCCACGAAGAACACGCCGTCCTGCGCCGCCGGGCGCAGCTCGTGCGGGAACCAGTTGCCCTGGTAGCGGACCGCCTCGGTCCCGAGCCGGCGGGTCAGCTCGCGCGTCGGCTCCTTGACGTGGTGGCGCGGCTCGTAGGAGCCCACGCCGACGCGCCGCTCACCGGCCGCCGGCACCGACCAGGCGTAGCCGTAGCGGACCACTGAGCGGTCGATCCAGATGTCGAGGTCGGCGCCGCGCGCGTCGTGGGGGTGGACCTCCAGGCCGCGTGAGATCCGCGCTTCCGGCGGCTGCACGTTCGCCCCGGGGCCGAGCACGCGCCGCCAGCCGAGCGCGTCGACGATCAGCGGCGCGGTCACGTCGCCGCGGTCGGTGTGGACGACCTCGCCGGTGCGAGATTCGACCTTGGCGATCTCGAACCTGGCATCTGACTGCTCCCACAGCGCCGCGCACAGCTCGCGGTAGTCGAAGCTCGACCAGCTCCACGGCAGCCGGAACCGCGCCGAGCCGTGCGGCGTGTGGAACGCCATGCACTCGAGCTCCTGGCGGATCGACCGCTCGACGCCCATCGCGTGCAGCCACGGGGTCGGCGCCGCGCACGCCGAGGTCGCGCGCTCGCCGATCTCGTAGCGATCGACGACGAGCACGTCGGCGCCGGCGCCGGCCAGCTCGCGCGCCACGGCGAGCCCGGCGAAGCTCGCGCCGCAGATCAGCACGTCGGCGCTCGCCTCGAGCGGCGTTCGCTCGGCGCCGCGCAGGGTCGCCCGGCGCGTCATCTCCGGCGCACCGACACCAGCACGGACGGGAGGTCGCGCGCGCGCAGGCCGACGCCGCGGCCGAGCACGTCTCCCCCGGCCGCCTCGGCGCGGTCGAGCACGCGGCCATAGGCAGCGCACGCCAGCCGGACGCCGGAGCGCACGGACGCCGGCGCCGCCGCCACCGCCGGCTCGGCCGCCGCGAACAGGGCACGGGCCCGCGCCACCTGCTGGGCGATCAGCGCGCGCAGCGCCGGGGTCGCGCGCCGGCGGCCGAAGTCCTCCTCGGCGACGCCGAGGCGCTCGCGGTCGTCGGCCGGCATGTAGATCCGGTCCATCGCCCAGTCCTCGCGCACGTCGCGGATGAAGTTCGCGAGCTGGAACGCCTGGCCGAGATGGCCGAAGTCGGCGTGGTAGCGGTCGGGCACGCCGAGCAGCGGGGCCATGATCCGGCCGACCGAGCCCGCCGAGCCGTCCATGTAGACGTCGAGCTCGTCCCAGGTGGAGATCCGCACCGGCCCGCAGTCGACGCGCATCGAGCGCATGTACGGGCCGAGCTCGTCGAGCGGCAGGTCATGTCGCTCGCCGGCGTCGACCAGCGCTCCGACGACCGGATGCGCCGCGCCGTTGCCGGCCAGCCCGCGGTGCAGCTCGTCCTCCCAGGCGTCCAGCGCCGCGCGGCGCGCCGCCGGCGTCGGCGGCCGGCGCGGGCCGTCGACGATCTGGTCGGCCGTACGGACGTAGCCGTACAGCGC
Source organism: uncultured Solirubrobacteraceae bacterium (assembly GCA_963806395.1). Classification (GTDB taxonomy): domain Bacteria; phylum Actinomycetota; class Thermoleophilia; order Solirubrobacterales; family Solirubrobacteraceae; genus DASSUW01. Next base: position 689,079 of record CAWDYI010000009.1, read on the forward strand.
GTGCGTCGCCGGCCGCACGTCGGCAGGCAGGCGGCGCGTGGCCCAGTAGTACGTCGGGTCGTGCCGGCGCTGGAGGCGCCGGCACGCCTCGTAGGCCGCGTTGATTCCTGGGTCCATGGCTCCCATTGTCATCCTTGTCCACCACGATGGAAGCACTCCTGCGCGACAGGCGGCTGCTGTACGTCACCGGAAAGGGCGGCGTCGGCAAGACCACGGTCGCCGCCGCGCTCGGTCTGGCGGCCGCCCACGCGGGCCGGCGGACGATCGTCTGCGAGGTCGCCGAGCAGGATCGTGTGTCGCGCGCGTTCCGGCGCGAGGGCGTGGTGGCGGAGACCGAGGTGATGCTGGCGGAGAACCTGTGGGCGACCACGATCGACCCCCAGCGCGCGCTCGAGGAGTGGCTCGCCAAGCAGATCGGCGGGGTCGGATTGCGCGTGCTCGCACGCTCGTCGGCGTTCCAGTACTTCGTCGCCGCCGCGCCCGGGGCGAAGGAGCTGATCACGGTGGCGAAGGTGTGGGAGCTGGCCCAGCGCGACCGCTGGGACAAGCGCAACCGCACCTACGACCTCGTCGTCGTGGACGCGCCGTCGTCCGGTCACGGCCTCGCGATGCTCACCACGCCGCGCACGTTCGGCGAGATCGCACGGGTGGGCCCGATCCGCCGCCAGGCGTTCAAGGTGCGCGACCTGCTCACCGATCCCGAGCGCACCGGCTACGTCGCCGTCGCGCTGCCTGAGGAGATGCCGGTGAACGAGACGCTCGAGCTCGAGCGGCAGCTGACCGAGGCGGTGGGGACCGGGCTCGAGGCGATCGTCGTCAACGGCATGTGGCCGGATCGGTTCAGCGCAGCCGACGCGGAGGCGATGCGGGCGGCCGCGGACGGCCTGCCGCCGATGCGGGCCGCGCTCACCTCCCACGAGCGCGCCCGCGGTCAGCGCAACCACCTGCGGCGGCTGCGGCGCGGGGCGTCGGCGAAGGTGGTGACGCTCCCCTACCTGTTCGAGTCCGAGGTCGGGCTCGCGGAGTACGAGACGCTCGCCGCCAACCTGGCCCGCAAGCTGTGATCGAGGAGCCGGGCAGGCGCCTGGCATCGGGCGCGCGGTGGGTGTGGCGCGTGCAGCAGCTGCTGTTCTGGGGCGCCGCCCTGATCGCCGGAGTCTTCATCAGCGGGCAGCTCGACGGCGCGCTCGCGCTGCTTGTCCGGCTGCTCCCGGTCGTCGGCCTGGCCGCCGGCGTGCTGCTCGTGCCGGAGCTTCAGTGGCGCCGCTGGCGGTGGGACGTGCGGCCCGACGCGATCGACATCCAGCACGGCACGCTGACGATCCGGCGCACGCTGGTGCCGATGTCACGCGTCCAGCACGTCGACACCACGCGCGGCATCCTCGAGCAGACCTTCGACCTCGCCACCGTCGTCGTGCACACCGCGGCCGGCAGCCACGAGATCCCGCTGCTGACGCTCCACGACGCCGGCGAGCTGCGCGAGCGGATCGCCGACCTGGCCCGCACCGCCGATGACGACTGAGGCGCGCCGGCTGCACCGCGCGGCGATCGCCGTGTACGCGCTCAACGCGCTGCGCGAGGCGGCGGTGCCGCTGGTGGTGTTGTTCGTCGTCAGCGGGCTCGGCGGCGGGTTCGACGCGAGCGCGCTCGAGCGCGGCGCGATCTACGCAGCGATCGGCACGGCGTTCGCCGTCGTCGCCGGCTACGTCCGCTGGCGGACGACGAGGTGGTGGGTGACGCCCGAGGGGATCCATCACCGCAGCGGGCTGCTCAGGACCAAGGAGACCGACGTCCCGCTCAATCGGGTCCAGGCGCTCGACCTCGAGCAGGGCCCGATCCAGCGGTGGTTCGGCGTGCGGGCCGTGCACGTGCAGACCGGCGGCGGGGGCGCGCGCGGGGAGATCGCGCTGGAGGCGGTCGGGGACGACGTCATCCGCGAGCTGCGCGAGCTCGTCGGCACGCAGACGCTCGGGCCGGCGCCCGAGCAGGCCGTGCAGCGGCGGCTCGGTACGCGGGCGCTGCTGCTCGCCGCGCTCACCGCCGGCCAGCTGGGCGTGATCCTGCCGGTGCTCGCGGCAGCCGGCCAGCTCGCCCAGAACGTGTTCGGCGAGGAGTCCGGGCGCGAGGCGATCCGCCTGGCCCCCGACACGGTGGGCGAGTGGGTGCTCGCCGCCGCGGTGCTGCTGGCCGCCGCGTGGCTGCTGTCGGTCGCAGGCGCGGTGGTGGCGTTCTCGGGCTTCACGGTGAGCCGCGATCGCAACCGGCTGCGGATCCGCCGCGGCCTGGTGGCGCGGCGCGAGGCCACCGTGCCGGTGGCGCGAATCCGCGCCGTCGAGGTGGTCGAGGGCGTGCTGCGACGTCCGCTGCGTCTCGCCTCCGTGCGGATCGAGGTGATCGGGCACGCCGAGGAGCCCGCCGCCGCGCAGACGCTGTTCCCGCTGCTGCGACGCGCGGAGGTGCGGGAGTTCCTGGATCAGCTGGTGCCCGAGCTCTCCGACGATCTCGACGGGCTGGCACCGCTGCCACGGCGGGCGCTGCGGCGCTACGCGCTCGGTCCCGCGGCACTCGGGCTCGCCGTCGGAGCGGCCGCGTGGGCGTTCGCGCCCGCCGGGCCGTGGGCGCTCGCGCTGGTGTTGCCGGCCGGCGGCTACGGCGTCCTCCGCTTCCGCGCCGCCGGCTGGCGGCTCGAGGGCGGCCGCCTCGCGATCCGCTCGCTGCGGATCGCGCGCTCGACCGTGCTCGCACCGGCCGTCAACCGTGAGTCGCACGCGTTCGCGCAGACCGTGCTGCAGCGGCGCGCCGGCCTCGCCGACCTCGAGGTCGAGTTCGGCAAGCAGACCGGCGCCGCCGTCCGCAGCGTCGAGGCCGCGACCGCCGCGGACCTGTTCGCGCAGCTCGCCTGACGCTTACAGCGGCCCGCGCCGCCACGGTCCCGTGATCGCGCACGTCATGCCGGTGCCGGCCCGCTGGGCCGGGGTGCCGGTCGACAGCCCGTACACGTTCACGAACATCGTGCGGCCGTCGGGGCTGAAGCAGACCCCGGCGAGCTCGGCCGTGTTGTGCGTGTTGACGCCGAACACGAACGCCTCGCCGTGGGGCGAGATCCCGATCAGGCGGTTCACGTTGTTCAGGCCGGGCGCGCGCGGGTCGGTGTCGACCTTGCTCGACGCGTCGTCCTCGCACAGCACGAGGCCCCCGCGCGGCGTCACCGTGAGGTTGTCCGGCGAGTCGAGCACCTCGCCACCGGGCGACTCGTAGTGCAGGATCAGCTTCCCGGACCCGCGGTGGTGCTGGCGGTACTCCCAGATCTGTCCGTAGCCCTCCTCGAAGCCGTCCGCATTCCTGTCGCCGTTCTTGATGTCGCCACCGCTCGTGGAGACGAAGTACACGCTGCCGTCGGCCCACCAGCAGCCCTCGAGCCGGTTGAACGTGGCCGCACCGCCGGCCAGGCCCTGCTGGAAGACGCCGCCGGGGTCGCCCAGGCCCGAGTACGGCGGATCCGGCTCGGGGATGTCGATCCACTTGACCGGCAGCCGCCGTCCCGGCTCCTGGCCCTGGCGCGCGTCGTAGCCCGGCAGGCCACGGATCGAGAGGACCTGCAGTCTCCCGCCGGCGGTGAGGTCCCGCGGGTTGCACGGCAGGAAGCGGTAGAAGCCCGCGCCCCGCCCGCCGCCGGGATCCTCGGTCTGGTACACGATGCCCGTGCGCTGGTCGGTGGCCGAGGCCTCGTGGGCGAACCGGCCCATCGCCTTCAGCGGCACACCGATCGGCGCGTCACCGAGCGAGCGCCTCAGGGGCACCTCGAACATGTAGCCATGCCGCTGCGGGTAGGCGGAGTTCTCGGGGCCGACGATCGTCTCCTCGCCGCTCAGCCAGCTCCGATGGTGCAGCCCGATGCCGCCCGCGCAGTTGACGGTCGTCCCGGCCAGCGACACGTAGCTGCGCACGAGCGAGCGCGTGCGCGGGTCGTAGTCGAGCGTCACCGTGCCGGCGCCCGCCTGGGGGTCGTACTTCGCGGCAGGGTCTGCGGCGACGCTGCCGGCCCCGGGGGCGTTGCGGTCCTCGTGGTTGCGGATCAGTCGCACCATCCCGTGCGGGCCGCGGAACGCCGCCATCCCGTCGAGCGCGAGCGGGGTCGGCGTGCCGTCGGACATCGGCGAGCCGATCTCGCCGAACGTGACGTACGAGAAGCCCGCCGGCAGAGCGAGGACGAAGCGCCCGAGCTGGTCGGGCATCCGCTCCGGCGGGCCGTAGCTCGAGCGGCCGGAGGTGCGCAGGTCGGCGAGCGCCATGCGATTGGTGAGGCTGGCGAGCGCCGTGCTGCCGGCGACCGCGCCGCCGGCCACCGCCGCTCCGCGGGCGATGAAGGCCCGCCGGTCCATGGTGGTCATGCATCGAGTCTCCGGTCCGCGGCCCCGGCGGCCTATCCCCCAGTGGGGTGAAGCGCGCCCCCCGGCTCAGAGCGCCGCCAGGCCGTCCGCGCGCGAGATCACCGGCGCGTAGCCCAGGTCGGCGCGGGCGCGCGAGTCGTCGAGCGTGCACTCCAGCGACGCGACCCAGACGGCGAAGCGGGTGAGCGGCGGGGAGCCGGCGAGCGGGAGGACGCGCCACGCCGCCTCGCCGGCGCGGGCGACGGCGGCAGCCAGAGGACGCGGGACGCTCCCGCCCGGCGCCTGCACTCCGCGCGTCGCGAGCAGCGCCGTGACGAACTCGCGGAAGACGACCGGCGCGCCGTCGGTGACGAAGTACGCGGCGCCTGCCGTCCCGCGGTCGGCGGCCAGGACGAGGCCCTCGACGCAGTTGTCGACATGCGTGGTGGAGGTCAGCTGGCCGCCGCCGCCGATCCAGCGGAAGCGGCCGCTCTCGACCATCTCGATCATCACCGGCATCAGCGTCGTGTCGCCCGGCCCCCACACGAACCGCGGCCGCACCACGATCGTCTCGAGGCCGCCGCCGTTGGCCGACACCACCGCCTCCTCCGCCGCGGCCTTGGTGGCCGGGTACGGCGAGGGCGAGCGGAACGCGAGCGGCGTGCGCTCGTCCGCCATCACGAGTGGCTGTCCGTGCAACAGCGCCGCCTCGGTGCCGACGTGCACGACGCGCCGCACGCCGGCCGTGCGCGCGGCGGCGAGCACCGCCTTGGTGCCGTCGACGTTGACGCGCCTGAACTCCTTCCAGTCGCCCCAATCCTCGGCCTTGGCGGCCACGTGGAAGGCCACATCGGCGCCCTCCACGCCGCGCGCCAGCGCCGCCTCGTCCCCGAGGTCGCCGCGCACCGGCTCGGCCCCCACTCCGCGCACGCGCTCCGCAGCGCCATCGGAGCGCGCGAGCGCCCGCACGGCCCAGCCGTCGCGGGTCAGCCGCTCGATCAGCCGCGCGCCGATGAAACCCGAGCCGCCGGTCACGAACGCCGTGGGCATCGTGCGAATCTACCGCCATGCTCGAACCGGGCACTGTCGTACGCAGCCCGCGCGGCACGGTCGTGGAGGTCCTCGAGAACACGCCCGACCGCTTCCGCCTGCGCCGCGAGCTGCCGCCCGCGACCGGCAAGGGCCTATCGCACCGCCACACCAACGGCGTCGAGACGTTCACGGTTCTCAGCGGCGAGGCGACCGGCACGGCCGCCGGTCACACCAGGCTCCTGCGCACCGGCGACGTGCTGGAGGTGCCGATCGGCGCACCGCACGTCCACCCGCACACCGCCACCGACGCGATCGCCGTCGTCGAGCACACGATCGAGCCGCGCCCGCGGTTCGTCGAGGTCTTCTTCGGATCCTGGCTCACCTGGCTCGCCGAGGGACGCGTCGACAAGCAGGACGAGCCGTCCCTGCTGGCCGTGATGGCCGTGATCCGCGACGGCGGCGGCGGCACCTGGGTCGTCGGCCCCCCGGTCGCGGCGCAGAAGGCGCTCGCGCAGGTGCTCGGCCGCGTCGCCGGGGCGCGCGGCTACCGCGCCGTCACGTGATCCCGAGGCGGTCGAGCAGCGACTCGTCGCCGCGCCACGAGCGCCGCACCCGGACCGATAGGTCGAGGTGCACACGCGTGCCGAGCTCGCGCTCGAGCTCACGCCGGGAGGCCATCCCGATCGCCTTGATCATTCGGCCGTGGGCGCCGATCAGGATGCCTTTCTGCGACTCGGTCTCCACCAGCAGCAGCGCGCGAACGATCACGACGTCCTTCTGCTCGACGATCTCGTCGACCTGGACCTCGACCGCGTGCGGGACCTCCTGGCGGGTGCGGTTGAGGACCTGCTCGCGCACCAGCTCGGCCAGCATCACGCTCTCGGGCTGGTCGGACACGTCCTCGGGCGGGAAGTAGAACGGGCCCTCCGGAAGCAGCGCCGCGAGGTGGTCGACCAGTGCCGGCACCCCGCGGCCGGTCTTCGCGGAGACCGGGAACACGTCCGCGTCGTTGAGCTCGAGGTCGGCGGCCGCCTGCAGCGCATGCACGGTGGTCTGGTGGTCGAGCCGGTCGGCCTTGTTGACTGCCACGACGATCGGCACCGAGGAGCCGGCCAGCGCCTGCGCGATGTACCGGTCGCCGGGCCCCACGCCCTGCTCGCCGTTGATCACGAACAACGCGGCGTCGGCGTCCTTCAGCTCCGACTCGACGCGCTTCTGCATCCGCTGGGTCAGCGCGTCGAGCGGGCGCTGGACGCCCGGCAGGTCGGTGAGCACGAGCTGGAAGCGGCCGGGTGCGGTGACGACGCCGCGGATCGCGCGACGGGTCGTCTGCGGCTTGTCGGAGACGATCGCGACCTTGTGGCCGACCATCGAGTTGACGAGCGTCGACTTGCCGACGTTCGGCCGGCCGGCCAGCGCGACGAAGCCCGAGCGCGTGCTCATCGGATCCAGCCGACGATCTCGGACTGGAGGGCGAGCATCTCACCGTTGTCGGCCTCGTGGTCCATCCCGGTCAAGTGCAGCACGCCGTGCACGACCGCCTCCAGCAGGTCCTCGGTGTGCTCGGGGCAGATCACGACGTCGCCCAGCTCGCGCGGTCCGAACGGCTCGCCGCCCTCGTCGACGGGGAACGAGAGCACGTCGGTCGGCCCGTCCTTGCCGCGATGCTCGCCGTTCAGCTCCGCGATCCGCGCCGCGTCGACGAACTCGACCGCGAGATGGCCGTCCTCGATGCCCGCCGACGCGGCGGCCAGCATCGACGCCTCGAGCACGAGCGGGGCGGGCAGAGCGTCGCCGATCACGTCCACTTCGAGCAACTGCGCGCTTACGCCGTGCGGCGGCGCTCAGCCGGCCGCAGCTCCGACGCGGAGCGCTGTGCATGCTCGTCGTACGCCGCGACGATCCGCTGCACGAGCTTGTGGCGGACCACGTCCTCGCCGCCGAAGCGCACGAACTCCAGCCCGTCGACGCCCTCGAGGATGTCGCCGACCACGATCAGGCCGGATTTCTGGTCCCGCGGCAGGTCGACCTGCGTGATGTCGCCCGTCACCACCATCTTCGAGCCGAAGCCGAGGCGTGTCAGGAACATCTTCATCTGCTCGGGCGTCGTGTTCTGCGCCTCGTCGAGGATCACGAACGAGTCGTTGAGCGTGCGCCCGCGCATGAACGCGAGCGGCGCCACCTCGATCACGCCCTTCTCCAGATGGGCCGCGACCCGCTCGGCCTCCATCATGTCGTGCAGCGCGTCGAACAGCGGGCGCAGGTACGGGTCGACCTTCGCCATCAGATCGCCGGGCAGGAACCCGAGGCGCTCGCCGGCCTCGACCGCGGGGCGCGTGAGGATGATCCGGTTGACCTCGCGGCGCGCCAGTGCAGCCGTCGCCATCGCCATCGCCAGGAACGTCTTGCCGGTGCCGGCGGGGCCGACCCCGAACGTGACGGTCGAGCGGCGGATCGCGTCGACGTAGCGCTTCTGGTTGACCGACTTCGGCGTCACGCGCAGGTTGCGATGGCGCCAGACGACGTCGTCGAGCACCTTCGCGGGCGACTCGCGCTCCTCGAGCACGCGTGCGACCGACTCGATCGTGGCGGGCCCGATGTCGTGCCCGCGCTCGACCATCGACGACAGCTCGCGCACCACGGTCGAGGCGGTCTGCACCGCATCGGCCTCGCCGTCGAGCGTGATCACGTTCCCGCGCAGGAAGACGTCGCACTCGAGGTGCTCCTCGAGCGTACGCAGGATCAGGTCCTGGGAGCCGGCCAGCTCCGCAGCCACCTCGTTCGAGAGCTCCATCTGCCGTCGTGCCATCTAGCTGAGCGCTTCCTTCGCCTTGGTCGATATCCGCCGGCCGTCAGCCCTACCATCGGCGGCCGCCATCACGTGCTTGATCACCTTGCCCATGTCGCGCTGGGACTCCGCACCGGTCTCCGTGATCGCCCGCCGCACCAGTTCGTCGAGCTCCTCGTCGGACACGTCGGCCGGGAGGTATTGCTCGATCAGCTGCGCCTCGAAGTCCTCGCCCTCCGCGAGGTCCTGGCGCGCGGCCGCGCGGTACGCCTCGGCGGCCTCGCGGCGGCGCTTGCGCTCCCGCCTCAGCACCGCCAGCTCGTCCGCGTCGCCCTCCTTGTCCGCTTTCTGCAACTCGGAGAGCACGAGCCGGAGCGCCGAGACGCGCTCCCGCTCCCCCGCCTTCATGGCGGACGAGACGTCGGATTTGATGCGATCGGCGATCTGCAAGCCCTTCCAGTGTACGCGCAGCGCCAGAGGAGATCAGGTCGTTCGTGTCACCTTCGAGAGCCCGAACGGCCGGTCGACCTCGATGCCGCGCCGCTCGGCCACCCCCGCGGCGAGCAGCTGCGCCGGGATCACGGCGCCGAGCGGGCTCAGCCACTCCGGCATCCGCACGAGCGGCAGGCCCGCGCCGGGGTCGGCCGAGGCGACGATCGCGGGCGCCCCGCGGCGGCCGGCCTCCGCCACCGCTTCGGCCACTCCGGCCGCCGTCGCGCCCGGCGGAGCGAACGCGAGCAGCCCGTTGTCGGCGCCGAGGACGGCGACCGGGCCGTGCATGAGATCCGCTGGCGAGTATGGCTCGGCCGCGATGCCGGTCAGCTCCTTCACCTTCAGCGCGGCCTCGAACGCGGTGGCGTAGTTCGCGCCGCGCCCGGCGACGACGCATCGCTGCCAGCCGGCCGCGACCTCGACCGCCGCGTCGACCGGCAGCGCGAGCTGGGCGGCGATCGCATCCGGCGCCGCGCGCAGCTCGTCGCGCAGCGCGGGCGTGCCGGCCACAGCCGCCGCGAGCGCGGCGACCGCTGCGAGCGAGGCCGTGTAGGTCTTGGTCGCGGCGACCGAGCGCTCCTCCCCGGTGCCGAGCTCGATCACGTGTGCGGCCGCGCGCGCCATCGGCGACTCGCGGTCGTTGGTGATCGCCACCGTCACCTGCCCCTGGGCGGCGCCGTCGGCGACCACCGCGGTCACGTCCGGCGAGGCGCCTGACTGCGAGATCCCCATCACCAGCGCGCCGTCAAGCCGCGGCGGGGTGCCGTAGAGCGTGTACAGCGACGGCGTGGCGAGCGCGACCGGGAGCCGGCACAGGTGGCCGAGCACGTGCTGCGCGTAGCGCGCGACGTTGTCCGACGATCCGCGCGCGGCGATCAGCACGAGCCGCGGCGGGTCCTGGCGCAGCCGTGCCGCGAGCGCCTCGATCGAGTCGTCCTCGGCGTCAAGCAGGCGGGCCAGAACGGCGGGCTGCTCGGCGATCTCGTCGCGCAGGATCGACATCGCGCCCAGGATGCCAAGGGGGCGAGCGTCGCGCGCCGCGGCCTCAGAGGAGCGTGGAGCCGTTGATCATCGAGGCGCGCGGCCGGGTCGGCCGGCTGGTCGGGCTCGCGGGGCGGCGAGGGCTGCCCGCCGCAGTCGCTCTGCACCTGCAGCACTGCCGGTCGGTGCACACGTTCGGCATGCGCTTCGCACTCGACCTCGTGTGGCTCGACGGCGCGGGCGACGTCGTCCGGATCGACCGCGCGGTCCCGCCGTGCCGTGTGCGGACTTGCCGCGCGGCGCGGTCGGTGCTCGAGACCCGCGCGGGCGGCGCGGAGGCGTTTCTCTCGTAGGCGGCGTGGCAGCTCAGGCGAACGTCAACTGCGCTGGGTAGCGAAGTGGGTGGGCCGTGCGGCGTGTGCGAGGGCCGAACCCACGCGGGCCCAGAACGACCGAGTGTCGAGTTTCTGGGCGCCAGGCCCGCTAACTCGACACTCGCCGAACCCTCACCGCGGCCAAACGGTCCACCGCTGCCCCACCCAGCGCAGTTGACGTTCGCTCGCGGGCGGCCCGCTAGGCGAGCGCGATCGCCGCGATGCCGGCGACCACCACGACGGCGCCGGCGAGCCGGCGCGGCGGGACACGCTCGCGTGCGGCGATCGCCGCGGCCGTGGTCGCCATCACGACGCTCGTCTCGCGAAGCGCCGCCACCGGCGCGGCCTCGGCGAGCTCGAGCGCCGCGAGCGCCATCGCGTAGGCGCCGAACATCGCCAGGCCGGCGGCCGCCGCACGCGGGGTCGCGGCGTCGCGCAGTGCGCGCGGGCCGCGGGTGACCGCGACGGACGTCGCGTACAGCGGCGCCACGATCAGCAGCACCGCCACGAAGTAGCCGAGCGCGGCCGCGTGGCGGATCCCCTCGTCGTCGACGAGCGTGTAGCCGGCGATGCAGGCCGCGACCGCGAGCGCGACGAGCAGCGCGCCGCGCTCCGCCCCTCTCCCCACTCCGCGCACGAGCAGGACGCCCGCCGTGACCGCGAGCACGCCCGCCGCCTCGCCGGCCGACAGCGCGGCGCCGAGCGCCGCGACCGACACCACGAGCACGAGCACCGGCGCCGCGCCGCGGGCGATCGGATAGACGAAGCTGAGGTCGGCACGCTGGTAGGCCGAGGCGAGCAGCCCGAAGTAGACGAGCTCGAGCGCCGCCGACGCCGCGATGTACGGCCACGCGGCGCCGTCGACGTCCCACGTGAGCGCCGCGACCGGGGCGAACACGACGGCCGCGGTGCAGAGCGCGACCGCCGTCACCGCGTGGCTGTCGCGCGCGTCCGCGATCAGCCAGTTCCAGAACGCGTGCAGGCCCGCCGAGGCCAGCACGAGCGCGACGGCGGCCGTGCTCAGCGCCGCACCGCCGGCGGCACCTCCGCCTTCGTCCCGCCCGCGCTCTGGCCGTCCAGGACCGGCGGGTGCCCGAGCTGGCCGAGCTCGGACGTGTCGCGGCCGAACAGGAGGTCGACCGTCCAGTCGACCATCAGCCGGAACTGGCGCTTCAGGCCCGGCATCATCGCCAGGTGGTACGTGCGGGCCAGGAACCAGGCGGGGAAGCCGCGCCACTTGATGCCGACGGTCTCGGCCACGGCCTTCCGGTGGCCCATGTCCACGAACACGCCGAGTGTCTTGTACGTGAACGGGCGCGGGCGGCCGCCGCCGATCGCCGCCGCGACGTTGCCTCCCACCGTGCGGCCCTGGCGCAGCGCGTGCTGGCAGGTCGGCGGCGTCGGCCGGCCGGGACGGGCGGGGTCGGGAACGGCGGCGGCGTCGCCGATCGCCCAGACGTCGGCATACCCCTGGACCTGGCAGAAGCGGTCGGCGACGATCCGGCCCGCGTCGTCGAGCGGCACCCCGAGCTCCTCCACCACCGGAGCCGGCCGCACGCCGGCGGTCCACGCGACCGTGCGGCAGGGCACGACCTCGCCGTCGGACAGCTCGACGGAGTCGGCCGAGATCCGCTCGACCGTCGTCGACGTGCGCACCTCGATCCCGCGGTGCTTCAGCTCGGACACCGCGAACGCCGCGAGGTCCTCGGAGATCTCGTACATCACCCGCGGCCGCGCCTCGACGAGGATGAAGCGCAAGCCCTGCACCCGCGCCCGCGGATAGAGGTCGACGACGTCGGCGGCGAAGTCCTGCAGCTCGGCCAGGCCCTCGAGCCCGGCGTAGCCGGCGCCCACGAACACGTACGTCAGCAGCGCGCGCCGAGCGGCCTCGTCCTCGACCGCCTCCGCGCGCTCGAGCGTGTTGACGATCTGGTTGCGGAGCGCGATCGCGTCCGACAACGTCTTGAATCCGACCGCGTGCTCGCGCAGGCCCGGGATCGGCAACGTCTTGGAGATCGCGCCGAGCGCGATGATCAGCTGGTCATAGACGAGCTCGCGCTCCTGCCCTTCGGCGGTCGTCACGAACACGCGCTTGGTGTCGGGATCGGCCCCGGTGACGCGGCCGAGCAGGAGGTCGGTGCGCGACAGGTGCTCGCGCAGCGGCACGACGACGTGACGCGGCTCCAGCGTGCCGGCGGCGGCGCCAGGGAGCAGGGGCGTGTAGAGCATGAAATTGACGTCGGTGACGATCGTGACGTTCGCCGCGTGAGGCGGCAGCGTCCGCTCCAGCTTGCGCGCCGCGTACAGCCCGCCGAAGCCGCCGCCGAGGATGAGGACGTTCCAGGCCATGCATGCATGCTAAGGCGGGTGCTACGCCAGCAGCTCCGCGAACCGCTCGGCGGTCACGTTTCCACCCGTGATCGTCACGCCGACGCGGAGCCCGCTCACATCCCCCACGTGCCCGGCGAGCAGCGCGGCGACGGCGCACGCGCCGGACGGCTCGGTGACGGTCTTCACGCGCTCGAACAGGAACCGCATCGCCTCGACGATCTCCGCGTCCGACGCCAGCACGACGTCGTCGACTCGCTCACGGATCACGGCGAATGTCAGCTCACCGGGCTCGGGCAGCTGTTGCCCGTCGGCGATCGTGTGCGGCACCGGGATGCGCACGCGCACGCCGGCAGCGAGCGAGCGCCGCACGTCGTCGCCCGCCTCCGGCTCGACGCCGACGACGCGCACGCCGTCCAGCATCCCCTTGGCGGCAGTCGCGCAGCCGGAGATCAGGCCGCCGCCGCCGACGCACACCAGGAGCAGATCCAGCGGCCCGGCGTCCTCGATCAGCTCGAGTGCGGCGGTGCCCTGCCCGGCCATCACCCGCTCATCGTCGTACGGATGGATCGGCACCAGCCCGCGCTCCGCCACGAGCGCCGCGAGCAGTTCCTCGCGATCCTGCCCGTAGCGGTCGAAGCGGATGACCTCGGCGCCGTAGCCGGCGGTGGCGGCGAGCTTGCCGGCCGGCGCGTCTTCGGGCATCAGGATCACGGCTCGTGCATCGTGCAGTTGCGCGGCGAGCGCGAGCGCCTGCGCGTGGTTGCCCGACGACACGGTCGCCACGCCGCGCTCGCGCTCGGCTGCGGTGAGCGACGCGACCGCGTTGTAGGCGCCGCGGAACTTGAAGGCGCCGGCGCGCTGGAGGTTCTCGGCCTTCAGCAGCACGGTGGCGCCGGTCGCGTCGTCGAGCGCGCGCGACGTCAGTACGGGGGTGCGATGCGCCACGCCACGCAGGCGACCGGCAGCGGCGCGGACGTCGTCGATCGAGATCATCGCTCCAGCAGGATGGCGGACCAGCCGTCCCCGTCGCGCTGCGCCACCCGCTGCAGGCCGTGGCGGGCGAACGCCGCCGCGACCTCGCCGGCCTCGCCGAGCTCGAGCCCGGACGCGATCAGCCGCTCCGGCGGGCGCTGGAGCCGCGCGGCGACCTCCAGCAGCAGCGGCCGGACCAGGTTCGCCGTCACGGTCGGCGCCCACGGACCGCTGTCGCGTCGGAGGTCGCAGCGGCTGACCGCGATCTGCACGCCGTGCGCGGCTGCCGCCGCATCGGTGGCCTCGACCGAGAGCGGGTCGAAGTCACACGCCGCCACCGGCCCGAAGCCGAGCAGCGCCGCGGCGACGGCGAGGATGCCCGAGCCGCAGCCCCAGTCGGCGAGCGGGCCGCCGGCGGGGACGCCGAGCAGCAGCTCGAGCGTCAGCCTCGTGCTCGCGTGCGCGCCGGTGCCGAACGCCTGGCCGGGCTCGATCACGACGTCGAGCGCGCCCGGGCGCACCGGCGCCCATGGAGCGCGAACGCGCAGCGGCCCGACGTCGAGCGGCTGGTGCCAGTCGCGCCAGGCCAGGCCGTCGTCCACCTCCGAGGTCGAGACGTCGACCAGTGCGCCGCCGGCCACCGCGCGCAGCTCGCCGACGTCCGGTAGCTCGCCGGGAGCGCCGTAGAGCGCGTACTCGACGGTGTCGGCGTCCACCTCGCACTCCTCCAGGCCGGCCGGCACGAGCGCGAGCAGCTCCGCGAGCACCGGCTCCGCGTCGGCGCGCGCGACGCGCACGGCGAGCCGGATCATGCGAGCACCACCGCCGCCCACTCGCCCTCCTCGATGCGCCGTTGCTCCCGCATGCCGCGGCGCCCGAAGGCCGCCACGACCGCGTCAACCTCGTCCCGCAGCATCCCGGAGGCGAGCAGCCGCTCGGGCGGCCGCTCCATCGTCTCGGCGACGGCCACGAGCAGTGGGCGAGTGAGGTTGGCGGTCACGGTCGGCGCCCACGGCGCCGGCGTCGTCGTGAGGTCGAGCGCCGTCACGGTGACCTCGACGCCGTTCAGCGCCGCGTTCCGGGCGATCACGCCGAGCGCTCCGGCGTCGACCTCGACCGCCGTCACCGGCGCGAAACCGACCCGCGCCCCCGCCACCGCGAGCACGCCGCTCCCGGCGCCCCAGTCGCACAGCCCGCCGCCAGGTCGCGCGTCGAGCAGCAGCTGCAGGCACAGCCGCGTCGTGGGATGGGTGCCGGCGCCGAAGCACACGTCGGGGTCGATCACGAGGTCGTCCTGAGCGCCTTCGGCCCACGGCGCCCGCACGACCAGCGAGCCGACCCGCGCCGGTCGCAGGAATTCGTGCCAGCGGCGTTCCCAGCCCTCCGCGACCGGCTCCGTCACGACGTCCACGACCGCGTCGCCGGCCAGTGCGCGGATGTCCTCGGGACGCGGCAGCTCGCCGGCGGGCGCGTACAGCGCGTACTCGACATCGCCGTCCACCTCGCGCTCCTCGGCGCCCGCCTGCAGGATCGGCAGCAGGTCCGCCAGCGCCACCCCGGCGCGGTCCGCCCGCACCCGGATCCCGAGGCGGACGATGGGTGCGGTCAACCCGCGAGGACCCGCTTGAGCTTCGCGATCATTCCCTCGTCGCCGCGCTGGTTGTCGTCGGTGAGGGTGCCGGCGAACGCTTCGAGCATCTCCTTCTGGTCGCGCGTGAGCCGGCGCGGGATCGTGACGTTGACCACCACGCGCAGGTCGCCGGTGCGCCCGCGCTGGAGCGGCGGCATGCCGCGGCCGCCGAGCCGGATCTCCTCGCCCGGCTGCGTGCCGGCCTTGATCTCGACCGGGATCGTGCCCTCGAGCGTCGGCACGTCGACGGTCGTGCCGAGCGCCGCCAGCGGCGCCGCGACGTCGACCACCGTGACGAGGTCGCTGCCGTCGCGCAGGAACCGCTCGTCCTCGCGCACTCGCACCACGACGTAGAGGTCGCCGTTCGGGCCGCCGCGCTCGCCGGCGTGGCCGCGCCCGGTGACGCGGATCCGCTGCCCGTCGGCGATGCCCGCCGGGACCTCGACCTCGACCTTCCGCTTGTCGACCACCATGCCTTCGCCGCGGCACGTGTCACACGGGTCGCGCGGCCACCGGCCGTCGCCGCCGCAGACGTCGCAGACGACGTTGCGCACCATCTGCCCGAACGCCGTGCGCGAGACGGCCTGGAGCTGGCCGGCGCCCTGGCAGCGCGAGCAGGTCTCGATCGGCGTGCCGGGCTTGGCGCCGTTCCCGTTGCAGGTCGCGCACCGCATGCGGGCGTCGTAGGAGACGTCGGCGTGCTCGCCGCGCGCCGCGCCCGCGAGGTCGATCGCGACGGCGACCGCGACGTCGCCGCCCTGCACGGGGCCGCCGCGCATCCGCCCGCCGCCGAACGCGGCGTCGAACCCACCGGCGCCGAAGAAGGCCGAGAACAGGTCGGAGATCGACCCGAAGTCGCCGAAGTTCGGCTGGTAGCCGCCGGTCTTCAGGCCCTCGTGGCCGTAGTTGTCGTAGAGCTGGCGGCGGTCGGCGTCGGACAGCACCTCGTACGCCTCGGCCGCCTCCTTGAACTTCGCCTCGGCGTCCGGGTCATGGGCGTTGACGTCCGGGTGCAGCTCGCGCGCAAGCCGCCGGAACGCCTTCTTGACCGCGGCCTCGTCGGCGTCGCGGGCGATGCCGAGCACCTCGTAGTAGTCGCGTGGCATCAGTGGACCGCTAGGGAGCCTCGTAGATGTCCTCGACGAAGCGGGAGAGCTGCAGCGCCGCCTCGCGTACGGTCATGATCGCGCGTGCGTAGTTCATCCGAGTCGGCCCGATCACAGACACGGTTCCGAGGTTACGCTGCGGCAACCCGTAGTTGCCGGCGACGAGCGACAGCGACTGGAGCGCCGGCATCGCGTTCTCGCCGCCGATCCGCACATAGATGTCGCGCTCGTCGAGCGCCTGCGTGAGCACGCCGAGGAGCGAGACGCGGCGCTCGAGCGCGTCGAGCAGCTGGTTGAGCTGCGACACGTCCTGGAACCGATGCTCGGACAGCAGCCGCGCGGCGCCGTCGACGTAGAGCGTGTTCTCCGCCGTCTCGGCCAACTCGGTGAACGCGGGCGCGAGCTGGCCGATGAACGCCCGCTCGGTCGGGCGCAGCCCGGGATCGTTCAGCTTGGTATGGAGCATCCGCGCGCCGACGTTCATCCCGGCGAGCTGCTCGTTCAGGTACGACGCGGCCCAGTCGGCCAGCCCGGCATCGACCGCGTGGCCGAACGTGAACACGCGCTTGGACACGCCGCCGGTCGACGTGATGACGACGACCATCAGCACCTGCGGCTGCAGCGGCAGCACTTCGACGTGGCGGATCGTCGTCGTGCCGATCGGCGGCGCCGAGACGATCGCGAGCAGGTTCGTGACCTGCGACAGCGTCTCGGTCGTCACGCGCATCGCCTCGTCGACCTCTCGACGCACCAGCGACAGGTGCAGCTCGGCCTTGCCCTCGCGGCGCGCCGGCAGCAGGCGGTCGACGAAGTAGCGGTACCCGGCGTCGGTCGGGACCCGCCCGGCAGAGGTGTGCGGGTGCGCCAGCAGGCCCTGCTCCTCGAGCACCGCGAGCTCGTTGCGGATCGTCGACGGCCCGCACGTGATGTCGGGGTCGGCGGCGAGCGCCTTCGACGCCACCGGCTGGTTGGTGGCGTTGAAGCCGTCGACGACCTTTCCGAGCAGTAGCTCCTGACGCGGCGTGAGCACGACTCAGATTGTAAGAACGACGCCCTCGTCGCCCTGGAGCGAAGCCCCGCCGCCGCCCGAGTGCGTGCTCAGCACGATCTCGCCCGCGACCGGGAGCGGCCGCGGCTCACCGGTCAGGTTGAGCGCGACCGCCGTGCGTTCTCCGCGCGCGTAGGCCAGCACGCCGTCGGCCGCGTGGAGCGTGCGATAGGCGCCCTCGGCGAGGTCGTCGCTGTCCCGCCGCAGGGCGAGCAGCCGCCGGTACAGCGCCAGCAGCGAGTGCGGGTCGTCGCGCTGGGCGGCGACGCCCTGGCCCTCGCCGACGGGCAGCCACGGCTCGGCCGTGCTGAAGCCGGCGTGGGGCCCGGCGTCCCAGCGCATCGGCGTGCGCACGGGATCGCGCGCCATGCCGGGATCGACCGCCTGGTGCGGCGCGATCGGCACGTCGGCCATCCCGAGCTCGTCGCCGTAGTAGAGCGTCGGCGTGCCGCGCAGCGTCAGCAGCAGCATCGCCGCCACGCGCGCCTGCGCCGGTCCGACGCGGCCGGCGATCCGAGGGCGGTCGTGGTTGCCGAGCACCCAGTTCGGCCACGCGCCCTCCGGCAGCGCGGCCTCGTAGCGCTCGACCAGCGCCGCGATCGCCTCGGCGTCCCACGGCGTCGAGATCAGGTGCATGTTCAGCGGCAGGTGCGCACCGCGCCCGCCCTCGCCGTAGTAGCGGACGAGCCGCTCGATCGGCGCGTACACCTCCGCGACCATCAGCCGCTCGTCGCCGATCACGGCGCGGATCGCGGCCACGACCTCCTGCACCTCGTCGAGGTCGGCCGTGTTGACGGGGAGCAGCGAGTCGTACTCCGGCATCTCCGGCACGTAGTCGGGATTCGGCGGGTTGTCCCGCCACAGCGGGTCCTTCAGCAGCTGGCGCATGGCGTCGACGCGGAAGCCGTCGACACCGCGGGCGATCCAGAACTCGAGCACGCCGAGCATCGCCTCGCGGACGTCCGGGTTGCGCCAGTTCAGGTCCGGTTGCTCGCGCAGATAGGCGTGGTAGTAGCTCTGCCCGCTGTCCGGGTCGCGCTCCCAGGCCGGCCCGCCGAACACGCTGATCCAGTTGTTGGGCGGGTCGCCGGGGTGCCACAGGTACCAGTCGCGCTTCGCCGCGTCGCGGAACCACGGGTGCTGGTCGGAGGTGTGGTTCGGGACGTAGTCGAGCATCACCCGCAGGCCGAGCCCGTGGGCCTGCGCGACCAGCGCGTCGAAGTCGGCGAGCGACCCGAATCGCGGGTCGATCGCCGTGTGATCGGTGATGTCGTAGCCGAAGTCGCGCTGCGGCGACGGGTACACCGGCGTCAGCCAGATCGCGTCGACGCCCAGCCACTGCAGGTACGGCAGCCGCGCGGCGATCCCGCGCAGATCGCCGACGCCGTCGCCGTCCGAGTCCTGGAACGAGCGCGGGTAGATCTCATAGATCACACCGCGCCGCCACCACGTCATTCGCGGATGACGGCCTTCCCGCGCCGGACCAGGCGGTTCTCGCCCTGGACGGCCTCGACGTCGACCGTGGCGCTGCCTTTCGACGTGACCGTGATCTCCTCCTCGGGCACGCCCATGCCGCGGAACTGCACGCTGAGCGACTCGAGCTTGAGGCCGTCGCCCTGCGCGCGTGCCACCTGCGCCATCGTCCACAGCCCGTGCAGGATCCGGCCCGGGAGCCCGACCGAGCGCGCGAACTCGTCGTCGAGATGGATCGGGTTGAAGTCCCCGCTCGCCCCCGCGTAGCGGTAGGTGACGTAGCGGTCCGGGGTGACCTTCATCTCACGATGTTCGTCCATCGGCCCTCGCTCACCAGCTCGCCGCGCTGGTTGGTCGACGTGGTCTTGAACACGAAGAACTTGAGCCCGCCGCGCTCGGAGGACTCGTCGAGCTCCGCCTCGGTGGTGATCTCGTCACCGGCCACCACCGGCTCGGCCCAGGTGAACTCCTGCGCCCCGTGCACCAGCCGGGCGAAGTCGATCCCGAACTCCGGGTCGACCAGCGCCGGCCAGATCGCCGGTCCGCAGTACACGGCCGCGAACATCGGCGGCGCCACGACGTCGGCGAATCCGGCCGCGCGCGCCGCCTCGGGATCGAGGTAGCGGGGGTCGGTCTCCCCCACCGCGCTGGCGTACTCGCGCACCTTCTCGCGCCCGACGGCGTAGGTCGCGCGGGTCACGTGTCCTTCCCCAGCTCGAGCACCGCCAGGAACGCCTCCTGCGGGACCTCGATGCGCCCGACCTGCTTCATCCGCCGCTTGCCCTCCTTCTGCTTCTCGAGCAGCTTGCGCTTGCGCGAGATGTCACCGCCGTAGCACTTGGCCGTGACGTCCTTGCGGAACGCCTTGACGGTCTCGCGGGCGATGATCTTGGCGCCGACGGCGGCCTGGATCGGCACGTCGTACTGCTGGCGCGGGATCTTCTTGCGCAGCCGCTCCGTCAGGACCTTCCCCTGCTCGTACGCCTTGTCGCGGTGCACGACCATCGACAGCGCGTCGACGACGTCGCCGGCCAGCAGCACGTCGAGCTTGACGAGGTTCGACGGCCGCAGGCCGATCGGCTCGTAGTCGAGCGACGCGTAGCCCTTGGTGCGCGTCTTCAGCTGGTCGAAGAAGTCGAGCACGATCTCGGCCAGCGGCAGGTCGTAGGTGATCTGCACACGCTCGGACGACAGGTAGTGCATCCCCTGGTGCGTCCCGCGGCGCTCCTGGCACAGCTCCATGATCTGCCCGATGAACTCCTTCGGCGCGAGGATCGAGGCGCGGATGTACGGCTCGCGCACCTCGGCGATCCGCACCGGATCGGGCATGTCGGTCGGGTTGTGGACCGGGATCACGGTGCCGTCGGTGAGCGTGACCTCGAACTCGACCGACGGCATCGTCGCCATCAGCTCGAGGTCGTACTCGCGCTCGAGCCGCTCGCGCACGATGTCCATGTGCAGCAGACCGAGGAAGCCGCAGCGGAAGCCGAAGCCGAGCGCGTCGGAGGTCTCCGGCTCCCACATCAGCGCCGCGTCGTTGAGCTCGAGCTTCTCGAGCGCGTCGCGCAGCTCCGGGTAGTCGTCGTTGTTCATCGGGAACAGGCCGCAGAACACCATCGGCTTGACCTCGCGGTAGCCGGGGAGCGGCTCGGTCGCGCCGCTGCCCACGATCGTCAGCGTGTCGCCGACGCGCAGGCTGCTGACGTCCTTGATCCCGGTGATCAGGTAGCCGACCTCGCCGGCGTGCAGCTCCTCGACGGGCGTCTGCAGCGGCGTGAAGAAGCCGATGTCGTCGATCTCCGCCTCGGTGCCGGCGATGATCGCGCGGATCGCCTCGCCCTTGCGGAACGTGCCGTCGACCACGCGGATGTACGCGATCACGCCGCGGTACTGGTCGAACTCGGAGTCGAAGATCAGCGCGCGCGGCGGAGCGTCCAGGTCGCCGTGCGGCGGCGGCACACGCCTGACGAGCTCCTCGAGCAGGTCCTCGACGCCCTCGCCCGTCTTGGCGGAGATGCGGCGAATGTCGTCGGGCGGCTCGCCGATCAGCTCCGCGATCTCCTCCCCCACCCGGTCCGGCTCCGCGCCCGGAAGGTCGACCTTGTTCATCGAAGGGATCAGCTCCAGCCCGGAGTCGATCGCCAGATAGGTGTTGGCGACCGTCTGCGCCTCGACGCCCTGCGACGCGTCGACCACCAGCAGCGCGCCCTCGCACGCCGCGAGGCTGCGCGAGACCTCGTAGGTGAAGTCGACGTGGCCGGGCGTGTCGATCAGGTGGAGCTGGTAGGTCTCGCCGTCGCGCGCCGTGTAGAACACGCGCACGGCCTGGGCCTTGATCGTGATCCCGCGCTCGCGCTCGAGGTCCATCGAGTCGAGCAGCTGCGCACGCATCGCCCGCGGGTCGACCGTGTGCGTGAGCTCCAGGATGCGGTCGGCCAGCGTCGACTTCCCGTGGTCGATGTGGGCGATGATGGAGAAGTTCCGGATGTGTGCCTGGTCGGCCATGAGCCGCGGTAGAGCTTAGGCGGGTTCAGTTGTTGCGAAGGCGCCGCGTGAACAGCCGGACGATCTGGTGCGCCTCCGGGATTCGCAGCGCGAGCACGATCGCCGCGTACGCGGCGCTGCCGAGCGCGATCGCGACGCCGACCGAGACGACCTGGGCGGCGAGCGATTCGCCCAGCGTGTCGTCGAGCAGGTACCACGTGCCGTAGGCGACGCCGCCGAGGACCGCGGCGGCCACGACCATCTTCGCCGCG
>CAWDYI010000010.1:0-248456 GCA_963806395.1 uncultured Solirubrobacteraceae bacterium
AGGGGTCCCCGGTACGAGTCCGAGCGTCGGCTCGGCTCTGGAGCGCGGAATCATCACGGCCAGGCGTGGGGCGCGTCAGCGGCCCGGCGGGCCGCCGACCACCACGATGTCGAGGTGCAGCGTGTCGTGGCGCTCGCGCAGCAAGGCGGGCGGCGACGAGGCCCGAGACTCCGGCTCCGATGGTCGCGATCCTCAGGACGCTCCGCCGATCGCGGCGCGCAGGCCCGCCGCAGCACGGTCGCCGACACGCTTGAACGCCAGTCCCAGCAACGGGTCGAGCGCACGCAGGGGCCCTTTGAGGGTGAGGGCCGCGTCGTATGTCACGCGCGTCCCGCCGTGCGGCATCGCGCTGAATGTCATCGTGTCGAGTGAGACGACGGTCGCGTTCTCGCCCTGCAGGGTCACGAGCTCCTGGGGGCGGTAGTCAACGATCTCGTAGGTCAGCTCCGTTTGCCGTCCAAGGAATTCAGCGACGAGGCGGAACTGGGAGCCCGTGCCGATCGGGCCGTCGTCAAGGCGCTCGGCCTCGCGGACGCCGGGGTCCCACTCGTGCGTCGTCGAGAAGTCGCTCAGGTACGCGAACACATCCCGGCGCTCGCGCGGCGTTTCCACGCTGTCGGTGTAACGGGCCATCAGGTTGCTCCTCGGTCATCGCTCGTTAGTCGTTCGCACGCCGTCCACAGCGCCTCGCGCTGGTCGGCTGACTCGCGCGTCCACGGGACACGGTGCGTCGGGCGTCGGCGGCGGTCGTGCCAGAAGCCGCCGGTGCTGCGCGCCGGCTCGGTGGCCGTCGACAGCCAGACGATCGTGTCGGCGCCCTGCTCGGGCGTGCGCAGCAGCGGCCGGCTGAGCCGATGAAAGGTCGGCAAGGACGTCCGTACCCCGGGGGTGTCGGCCCAGCCGGGGTGCATCGCGTGTACGACGACGCCCGTGCCCTCGAGGCGCTGCGCCCATAGCTCGGTGAGCACCACCTCGGCGCGCTTGCTGCGCGCGTATGCGGTGGAGCCGTCGAACGCCCCGCTCTCCATCTGCAGGTCGTCGTCGTGCAGGCGCTGTGTGTACATGCCGCCGGAGGTGACAGTGACGATCCGCGACGGGGCGCTGCTGCGGAGCAGCGGGAGCAGCAGCTTGGTCATCAGGAACGGACCGGCGACGTTTGTGGCGAACGTCAGCTCGAGGCCGTCCACGGTCACAGTGCGCTCCGCGGGAAGGACGCCTGCGTTGTTGACCAGCACGTCCAGGCGCGGCTCCCGCACGAGGAACTCGGCCGCGAACCGGCGGATGTCGCCGAGATCGCTGAGGTCGCACAGCACCACCTCGACGTCGTCGTTGCCCGTGCGCCCCACCACCTCCGCGCGCGCGGACTCCCCGCGGTCGGCGCTGCGGGCGAGCATGCGTACGCTCGCGCCCAGCCGCGCGAGCCCCGTCGCCGTCGCCAGCCCGAGACCCGATGTCGCGCCTGTCACGAGCGCGACGCGTCCGTCCATCAGCCTCAGCTCGTCGTCACTCCAGGCGTGCCGGCGCAGCCGGTATCCAAGGTTGGTGTAGCCCGGTAGCACGCTGGCGTCGAGGACCCGGTCGAGCATCGCTTCGAACGTGTCGCGCAGCGCGTCCATCGCTACGCCGGCTGGAGGGTGCCCGCGAATACCTGCCACGCGAGCGCGGATTTCGCGAGCAGGCTCAGGACCATGTAGACCCGCTCGCCGAAGAGGTAGTCGCGCCAGGGGCCGACACGCTGGTACTGCAGCAGCATGTTGACGGCGAACACGTTGAAGAAGAGGAACAGCGAGGCAAAGATCGCGTAGACGAAGGCGGGCGGATCGGCGGCGCCGACGAGGTAGACGCCGATCGCGATCCACGGCACGGCACCGGCGAAGCAGCCGAACCAGTACGCGGTCCAGTTCGTTCGCGTTGTGGTCTGGTTGTGGAGCTCCATCAGCCAGCCGAAGAGGATCATCGTCGCGTTCAACGCGAAGATCAGCAGCAGGCTTACGACGTCGTAAATGCCCGCCAGCATCGCGATGACGACGATCATCAGCGACGACGACAGCGAGTACTCGATCCAGCGAGCGGGGTTGATCCCGCGTGAGAGGTTGCGCTCGTACCAGCCGTGCAGCGCCGGCGACGCCAGGGCGAGGTGCGCGGCGGCGGAGAGCAACAGGAACCCGGCGACGAGCGGGCCGATCTGCAGTCGCAACAGCTCGTCGGGAACCGCGACCAGCTTGTCGGTCGCCACGTCCATGCGAAGGAACGAGCTGGTGACCGGCAGCGAGAACGCGCTCGCCAGGGCCAGCATCGCGAGGCTCTGTGCCAGATGCAGGACGCCGAGAGAGAGGTTGAAGCGGCGAAGGCCGTTGACGCTCGTTCCGCGCCCGCGGCGAGCCTTCGAGGTGGGGATGGAAACGTCGGTCGCCATTGCGTCGCGCGCTGCGTGCCGCCCGGCGCGAGGAGCCGCGCCGGGCGACACTGGGACGACTCCGCGCTAGTGCGGGATCAGCACTTTGTTGATGACGTGGATGACGCCGTTGGATGCGCGGACGTCCGGCGTGATGACCCGCGCGCCGCCGACGCGCACCTTGTCGCCGCGGACGCGGACGCGGACCCGCTGGCCGTTGAGCGTCTTGATCGACTTCCGCTTGACGACCTTCCTGGCGGTCAGCCTGCCCTCGGCCACGTGGTACAGCAGGACCGAGCGGAGCATCGCCTTGTCCTGGGCGAGCGCATCGAGGGTCGCCTGCGGCACCTTCGAGAAGGCCTTGTCGGTCGGGGCGAACACGGTGTACGGCCCCTTGCCCTTCAGCGTCTTCTTCAGGCCGGCCTGCTTGAGCAGGGAGGCGAGCGTGTCGAACTGCCCAGCCGCCACGGCGGTCTCGACGATGTCCTTCTTCTTCGCACTCGCGGGAACGGCGTTCCCCTGCGCGAGGGGGCTTCCCGACGCTGTCGGACCAGCGGCCGCGAACGCCACGGCCGTTGCGACGGCGAGGGTTGAGATGCTGCGCTTCTTGGTCATGTTCGTATCTCCTGTCTGACGGGTCGTGGGTTCTAGTGCTGGGCGGTGGCGGTCCGGCGGGCGCCCTCGGGCCGGCGCCGAGCGAGCAGCGCGGCGATCGCATAGACGGCGGCGAGGCCGACAAGCCCGTAGACGATCCGGCTGGCCGCGTTCGTCGTGCCGAACTCCTCGCCGAAGATCCAGGCGACGAGGTCGAATTCGGCGATCGCGACCAGGCCCCAGTTGAGCCCGCCGACGATCAGCAGGGAAGCGGCGACTGCATTTAGCCCTTTCATCTGTCCACCTTCTGTTCGGGTGTTGTCCATGTCTTCACCGTAGTTCGTCGGTTCGCGTTTGTCAAGCTCTTGTCCAGATGTTGTATGGTCCACTCATGGACAGCGACGGAGTGCTTCGAATTGGGGAGCTGAGCAAGCGCTCCGGGGTGAGCCCCGACCTGCTGCGCGCATGGGAGCGCCGCTACGGGCTCCTCCGCCCGGTGCGCTCGACCGGCGGCCTGCGGCTCTACTCGCCCGCGGACGTCGAGCGCGTGCGCCTGATGCGCCGGCACCTCGCCGAGGGCCTGGCTGCGGCGGAGGCGGCGGCGCGCGCGTTACAGGCCGGGGTCGGCGAGCAGGCGGCCCCGGCTGCGCTGCGTCCGGCGGCGGCTCGCGACGAGCTCGCCGACGCGCTCGACCGGTTCGACGAGCCGCGGGCGCAGGCGATCCTCGACCGGCTACTCGCGATCGCGACCGTGGACACGCTGCTGAGCGAGGTCGTGCTGCCGTATCTGCACGAGCTCGGAGAGCGCTGGACGCGCGGTGACGCCTCGGTCGCACAGGAGCACTTCGCGTCCAGCGTGCTGCGTGGACGGCTGCTCGGCCTGGCGCGCGGCTGGGGCCTCGGGCTCGGCCCGGCCGCGGTGCTCGCGTGCCTGCCCGGCGAGCGGCACGACCTCGGCCTGATCGCGTTCGGGCTCGCGCTGCGCTCGCGCGGCTGGCGCATCGTCTATCTCGGCACCGACGCGCCGATCGAGACGGTCGAGGAGGTCAGCCGCCAGCTCGATCCGAGCCTCGTGGTCCTGGTCGCGGTGAGCAGCGAGCGCGTACAGCCGGTCCTGCCGCAGCTGCGTGCGCTCGCGGCCCGCCACCGGCTCGCGCTCGGCGGCGGCGCCGCCGAGAACGGCGCGCTGGAGGCCAGCGGCGTCCTCGAGCTGACGGGTGACCCGATCGCCGAGGCAGCGCGCGTCACGACGCTTGTCCAGGGCGACGCGCGGCTGTGAGCCGGACGCCCGAGGGTTGACGCTGGTCTGCGCCGACCGGCGGGCCGCGCCCGTGTACGCCGCGCTGGGCGTCGAGGTCGCGTTCGTCGCCGCTTGACGGCGAGGCCAGCCCGATCAGGCCCGCGTTCGGTCGTCCTGGTCGGTGTCCTCGCGCGGCGTCGGCTCGTCGGCCTGAAGGGGCTGGCCGAACTCCGGGCACGCCTCGTTGCGGCACTCCCAGTCGTGATCGGGGCCGCCGAGCGCTTCGCTGGCGGGCTGCCCGCACGTCGGGCACACGGGCGGTGAGTTCACAAGGCTCGTTGTACCGGCTCCGCGGACCGAGTGCCAGGCAAGCCGTCTCGGCGGCCCGCGTCCGCCGGCACCGTGAGCCGGCGCGTGGCAGCGTGCCCCTGGGCGACCGACGGTTCGAGGTCGAGCGGCGCGGATCCGGCACGTGCCGCGGGAGCCGAGCCGGCTCGCGTAGCCGGCCGGAGCCGATCGCGCGCAGGATCGTCTTGGTGCTCACCTGGCATCGCTCGGCGTTGTCGGCGCGGGTGCGGAGCCGCTGACCGGTGGCCGGCGACGCTGCCAAGCCAAGCGCGAGCCCGGGCGTCGGCCTGGCTCCGGGGCGTGGAACTCGGAGTGCGCGTCTACGGACTCACGCTGCAGCGCGGGACGCGCCCCCGATGTCCGCCCGCTGAACGTGACCATCCACCTGTTCATCCACGTCGCGGCCGACATCGACGTCACCGACATCGCGATCACGATCGCCGTCCTCGCCGGACGCCGGGAACTCCGACCACCGCGCGCCCGCTAAGCCGCACCGTGGCCTCAATCAACCAGCGCGCTCGGCCCGGCGGGCGGGCAGTTCCGCTCGCACCACGGTCCCGCCACCAGGCGGGCTCTCGACCACCAACCGCCCGCCCAGCGCAGCAACCCGGTCGGCGAGCCCGGCGAGCCCGGTCCCGGCCGCCGGGTCGGCGCCACCGACGCCGTCGTCGGCCACGCCGATGACGACGTCGCCGTTCACCTGCCGCACCGTAACCTCGGCCGCGGTCGCAGACGCGTACTTGGCGACGTTCGTCAGCGCCTCCATGATCACGAAGTAGGCGGCGGCCTCCAGCGCCGGCGGCAGCCGGCCATCGACGTCGGCGGAGATCGTGACCGGCAGCGGCGTCCGGACGGCGAGCCCTTCCAGCGCGACGTCCAGGCCGTGGTCGGTCAGCACCGCGGGATGGATTCCGCGGGCCAGTTCGCGGAGCTCGTCGAGTCCCGCCGCCAGCTCGGTCACCGCGCTGTCGAGGAGCGTCGCGGTCGACGAGCCGGGCTCCGCGTGCTTGAGCGCGAGGTTCAGAGTGACGGACAGAGAGACGAGTCGCTGCTGCGCGCCGTCGTGCAGGTCGCGCTCGATCCGGCGGCGCGCGGCGTCGCCCGCGACGACCAGCCGCGCGCTGGCGGCGCGGAGGTCGTCGTAGCGAGCGCGCAGCTCCGCTGTGAGGCGCTCGTTCTCGAGCGCGAGCGCCGCGGCCGCGCCCGCCGTGCGCACCAGCTCGCGATCGTCGAGCAGTGCGGGGTCGTGCACGATCGCCGCGACCGGAGCGCCGTCGCGCTCGATCTCCGTCACGGCGCGGCCGCCGCCGGGGGCGACGAGCGACACGGTGTGCCCGCGGGCATCGACGTAGCGGCGGGAGTCGGGCAACCAGTAGGCGAGCGCGAGCGAGTCGTCGCCCAGCGCCTCGGCCAGGGCGTCGCGCGCGCTCACCCCACCGAGCCGCTCGAACAGGGCGCTCACGGCGCCCACGCGCGAGAGGCTGGAGCGCATCAGGCCGAGCAGGAAGGCGAACGGCAGTGCCGTGATCAGCACGATCAGCACGGCGTCGAGGGCTTCCGTGACCTCGTCGGCGCCGAGCGCGATCGGCAGCGCGCTGCCCACGCCCACAATCGCGACGGCGGCCCCGGTCCACACGACGGGGGCGAGCGCGCGCCGCTGCACCTTCCCGAACGTGCGCCACCGGCGGATCAGCACGAAGCCCAGGCCGCCGAGCAGGAAGATGGTGACGACCAGGCCGACCGCCTCCACGACCGTCGAGGCCGTCTCGCTGTCCCACACCAGCAGCAGGCTGTCCGGGCAGTCCGAGCAGCCGTTCGGCTGCTTCGTGACGAGCGCGGCCAGCGGCGGCAACGCGATCGCGGCAGACCACCCCAGGATCACCATCGCCCGCTCGATCCCCGGCTCCACCCTGCCGGTCGGGAAGGCGACCAGCATGTGCACGAGCGCGCCGATCCACAGCGTGCCGAGGACGACGCCGAGCGTGTACGCCCACGCGGTGTCGGCGCTGCTCAGCGCGCCGAGGAACCACAGGAACCCGACGAGCGTCATCAGCGGTCCGATGCGGTTCTCCGGGCGCCGCCACCAGGCGAAGATGCCCGCGCCGGCGAAGGCCCAGCCCAAGGTGAGCGCGAGCGCGATCCACACCGTCGCGTCGCGCTCGCGCTCGCTCGTCGTGACGAGCGCGAGCGCTGCAAGTCCGAGCGCGAGACCGGCGATGGCGAGCCCGATGAGCGCGCGGCGTAGGCCGCTCATGCGCATGACGCTACCGCTTCGGCAGGCGCTCCCTCAGCGCGTCAATCGCGGAGCGTGGCGAACGCCTTCCTGATCGCCCGCGGCGCATGGCCGAAGGCGGACACGTCGCTGCCGCCGTCGATCGCGGGGTGGAACATGACCGTGACTGCGAGAGCCGCGTCGTTCGCGAACCGCAGGCGCCGGGGCCACAGGTCCTCCACGAGATGGAACCCCTGGAGGCCCATGCGCGGGACGATCTCCCTGAGCGCCGTGGCATACGTCGACTCGCAGGAGGCGGCCAAGTGGCGCTCTTCGTGGAACGGCGCGATGCCGGGCCAGAACACTCGGTGCGTTCGATCGCCCCGCCGGGGTCCCGCCAACCCCACAGGGAGATCGTGTGTGAGCCGCGCAAGGTCCGCGTGCGTCAGGGCCCGGTACACGCCGCCGAGGCGCTCGTCGAGCTCTTCGATGGAGAGCCGGCCGACCGCGCAGTGGTCGCGCAGCACTCGCGCGGCCTCGTCCCGTTCGAGATCGCTCACGCGGAGATCTCGTTCGGCCATGGATCAAGTATTCAGTGCCGAGGACGCTCGCGGGGTCGGGGAGCCCGTGTCGGTGCCTTCGCCGGCGCATCGTCGAGCCGCGCCTGCCATGGACTCGAGTCTGCCGGGCTCGGCCGCGCGAAGCGAGCGCGAGACGGCACGTTCGCGCGCGCGGCCGCCGCCAGCAGCTGATCCGCCTTCGCCCTCCGCATCAGTCCCTGCATCCACTCCACGGACCTCGTGGAAGTGGCCATGACCTCGTCGTCGACGAGCGCCGACGCGCGGACGGCCCCGGTCTCGAGGGCCACGTACTCGATCTCCCGGCCCCATGCGACGAATCGCCGGGCCCGTCCGTCCTGCGATCCCACGATCGCCAGACCGATCCGCTGTGCGACGCGATCGAGCCGCAGCATTACTGCGCTCGTCCGAGCGTTCACTTCGACCACCAACTTCCCGCCATGGATGGAACTCCGGGGCTCACCCCGGCTCTTTATCCCGACACCCACGGTAGTCGTGTCCCCCGCCAGGGCAAGGGCCGAACCGGCAATTGGGGTGAGCACCCGATGCCCGCCCGCCCGTACCATCGCCGGTCATGATCGTGCGGCTCGTCCGACCCGATTTCCGCCTATTGGACGCCGCGCTGGCGGGCGACGACACGCTCGCGCAGGCGCTCGGGCACGCCGTCGTCCCCGGCTGGGTGACCTTCGCGGACGCGCTGCGGCACACGCGCGACGGGCTCGCCGCGGATCCGGATGCGGCGGAGTGGGGCACGCGCCTCTTCGTCGCGGGCGATCCGCCGGAGCTCGTCGGCTGGGGCGGGTTCAAGGGCCCGCCGGCGGACGGCGTCGTCGAGCTGGGCTACGAGATCGCCGAGGACCGGCGCGAGCGGGGACTCGCCACCGCGGCGACGCGCGCGATGCTCGACGAGGCGTTCGCCGACGCGCGCGTCGACACCGTGATCGCTCACACGCTTCCCGAGCGCAATGCCTCCAACCGCGTGCTCGAGAAGGCCGGGTTCCGCTACGCCGGGGCGACGACCGAGCGAGGCCGGCAGGTGTGGCGCTTCGAACGTCTCCGCTCGCGCGGTTGACTCAGGCCGCGCGCGCCGCGGGCACGAAACGCAGCCGGTCGGGAAGGAAGGGGACCACGGCTCGCTTCCCGTACGCCGCGCCGCCGGCGACGAGCGCCTTGCGCACGATCGGCGGCGGGAGCGGCGAGAAGCCGTACTGCTCGCGAATGCGGTCGGGGAGCAGCGCGATCGTGATGAAGTTGACGGCCTCGACCAGCGGCCGCGCCGCCCAGGGCACCGGCGGCTCGAGCACGATCTTCCGTGCGCGCTCACGCGCCCACGCGCTGACGAACAGACGGTCTCCCCCGAGCATCTCGCGGCGGTAGTCGTCCAGTTCGGACAGCGTCTGAGGCATGTCCGACCCGGAGAGCCCGAACAGCCGGCCGACCACGCGGTAGTCCAGCCACAGGGCGCTCTCCTCCTCCCGCGTCAGGCCGCGCACGTACTTGCGGTACACGATCGTCGCGGAGTCCATCAGCGTGAACAGCACCCACAGCAGCAGCTCCGGGTCGTCCGCGCGGTAGGGGGTGCCGGCCGGGTAGGGACCGGCCGCGTGGACGAGCACGCCGCGCACGCGGCTGTGCGCCGCCCGCACGTGCGCCGTCACGCGGTCGGCGTCGCGCTTGGATCCGAAGCCGATCGTGCTGAGCACCTGCGCGGTACGGGCAAGACGCTCGTAGGGCTCGTCGAGCGCCGTGGAATGTGAGAGCAGGCCGGCGACGGCGAGCGGGTGCGCCGCCTGCATCAGCAGCGCTCGCGGTCCGGCGAGCGCGAGTGCCCGCTCGCGGTTGACGCGGCGGAGCATCGAATCGTCCGTGAAGTAGCCGCGGGCCATCACCTGAGGCGACCGAGCGCTCTGGTCGTGATCGCTGTCGCGAGACGCAGCTGGCGGTCGGACGGGGGACCGGACGGCTCGGACCGGCCCCGGCCGGCGAGCTCGGGATGCGTCACCGCGACGAGGCCGAGGCACACCTCCGACGCGGTGCGGACGACCGCGGGCTCCACGCTCCAGAGGACCTCGAACTCGCGTTCGCCGTCGCTGCGACGCGCCGTCGCCGGCAGCTCGATCCCCGCCAGGCAGACGGCATGGCCGGGCGCCTCGCAGACCACCGCCCACTCCCTCGTGAGCGGAGCCGAGCGGTCGACCGGCAGCTCGGCCGGACCGGCTTCCGGCGAGCGCGCGCGATCGAAGTCCGCGAACACGACCGCCAGCTCGGCGGTGCGCGCGAACTCGCTCCAGCGCCGCTGCGACTGGCGGTAGAAGCGCTCTCGCTGAAACGATCCGAACAGGAGCGGCCGCTCCGCCTGGGCGCAACTCTCATCCTCGATAGCGCGGGTCAGCGCGAGCAGCACCGGCTTGCGCAGCACGACCGGCTGCAGATCGGGCCGCCGCCGGCGAATCCCGGCGAAGATCGAGGTCGGTACGTCCGCGCTGCGGACGCGGGCGATCGCAGCGCCGACCGAGAGACCGGCTGCCCGGTCGCGCGCGACCTGCGACACGATCTCGACGTCCCGCGCGCGGTACCGCCGGTGACCGCTCGGCAGCCGCTCGGGAACGGGAAAGCCGTGCCGGCGCTCCCACATCCGCAGCGTTCCCTCCGCGACGCCCGTCCGTGCGGCGAGCTGTCCGATCGCGATGTGGACATCCTGTACAGGATTACTGGTCACCATGTTTAGGATGACAGATCTCCGGCGATCACAGCCAGACCGGACCCGAGACAAGGAGAACGAGATGTCGACGATCGAGCAGTCCATCGAGCTCGAAGTGCCAGTGCAGACGGCCTACAACCAGTGGACCCAGTTCGAGGAGTTCCCTGCGTTCATGGAAGGCGTCGAGCAGATCCGGCAGGTCGACGAGACGCATCTGCACTGGGTCGCCGAGTTCGGCGGCACGCGCCACGAGTGGGACGCGGAGATCACCGAGCAGCTCCCCGACGAGCGAGTTGCCTGGAGGAACACGGACGGCAAGGAGAACGCCGGCGTGGTCACGTTCCACCGGCTCGATGACCGCCGCTCCCGCGTCATGGTCCAGCTCGACTGGGCACCCGAGGGCATCAAGGAGAAGGTCGGGGACGCGCTCGGCGCGCCGGACCGGCGCGTCAAGGGCGACCTGCAGCGCTTCAAGGACCTGATCGAGGCGCGCGGGCGTGAGAGCGGCGCCTGGCGTGGCGAGGTCGCACGCGAGTCGTGAGCGCGAGCAGGTGCGTCTTGGCTTCGCGGTAAAGGTGCTCGGCGACGGCGGCCTGCCGTCGCACGACACGCGTCGGTGGCAGTCGGGTCCGGACCTCAGCGTCTCGCTCGACTGCCTCGACGCGATCCTCTCGTATCTCGACTCGAACGACGTCCGCTTCTACCGGATGCCGACGAGCCTGGCGCCGTACGCCAGCCATCCGGAACTGACGGAGTTCCGCGAACAGCCCGCCCGCTGTGCGGAGCGACTGGCAGAGGTCGGCGCACGCGCGCGCGAGCTCGATATCCGCCTGACCAGCCACCCCGGTCAATACACGGTGCTGAACTCCGAGGACGCCGAGGTCCGTCGGCTGGCGGCGGTCGAGCTCGAGGTCCAGGCGGAGGTCATGGACGCGATGGGACTGGGAGCGGAATCCGTCGTCGTGCTGCACGTCGGGGGCGCTGCGGGCGGCGTCGCCGCGGGCATCGACCGCTTCGAGCGCGGCTTCGAGACACTGTCGGACGCGGCCCGTGCGCGCTTGGTGGTGGAGAACGACGACCGCACCTACGCGCTCGGCGACGTGCTTCGTCTCAGCGAGCGGATCGGGCGCCCGGTCGTCTGGGATGTGCTGCATCACCACTGCAACGACCCCGACGGTATCCCCGACCGAGCGGCGCTCGAGCTGGCGCTCGCGACATGGCCGCCCGACGTCACGCCGAAGATCCACTACTCGACGCCCAAGACGGCCGTCGAGGAGCGCCGGCGACGTGTCGGCCGGCGCGTGCAACGCACGCTGGTGCTGCCGCAACGGCGCGCTCACGCCGACCTGATCGATCCGATCGCGTTCGAGAAGTTCCTGGCGGTCGCGGCGGGTCTGGACTTCGACGTCATGCTCGAGGCCAAGGCGAAGGACGTCGCGCTGCTGCGGCTGCGCGAGGAACTCGCCCGGCCGGCAGCCCGCGTCAGGCGGCCCTGAGAGCGGGCAGCTCGCCGAGCCCGAGCACATCCAGCAGCGCCGCCACCACGCCCGGATCGAGATGCGACCCGGCGCTCCGCCGAAGCTCGAGCGCAGCCGCCTCCGGCGTACGCGCGGCCGAGTACACCCGGTCGGACGTCATCGCGGCGTAGGCGTCGGCGGCCGCGACGATGCGGGCCTCGATCGGGATCTCGACTCCCGCCAGGCGATCCGGGTAGCCGGCGCCGTCGACTCGCTCGTGGTGATGGCGCACCGCTGCGGCCGCCTCGCGCAGCGCGCCGAGCCGGCGGACGATGCCCTCGCCGACGACCGGATGCGTCCGCATCACGGCCCATTCACCGCCGTCGAGCGGGCCGGGCTTCCCGAGGATCGACTCCGGGATCGCGACCTTGCCGACATCGTGGAGCCAGCCCCCGAGCGTGCAGCGCTCGATCACGCTGACCGCCAGGCCCATGTGCTCGGCCGTCTGGGTCGCCAGCAACGCCACCTGCTCGGCGTGCGCCTCGGTGACGCCCTCGCGGAGCCCGGCGGCGACCGCCAGCACTCGCGCCATCTGCACCGCCTCCGGCTCATGAGCCGGCCGGTCGCTCGGAACCAGGTCGGGGACCAGCGACACGCGGTCGCGGCCGTGACGCTTGGCGACGTAGAGACAGCGATCGGCCGCCTCGACCAGCGCGTCGAGGTTGTCGAGTGCCTCGCCCGCGCGTGCTGCGCCGATCGAGATCGTCAACCGAACGCTCACGCCCGCGGCGGCGACCGGAGTGCGGCCGACGGTGGTACGCAGCCGCTCCGCCAGGCGGTCGAGCTCCTCGTCGGAGCCGACGCCGCGCAGGAGCACGGCGAACTCCTCGCCGCCCCAGCGCGCCAGGCAGTCGGTGGGCCTCAGACCGTCGGCGAGCCGGCGAGCGAGCTCGACCAACACTGCATCCCCGACGACATGGCCGTGCACGTCGTTGACCTGCTTGAAGTGGTCGGCGTCGAGCATCAGCAGCGCGCAGCCGGCCGGATCCGTGGCGAGCGCCTCCTCGATCGTCTCCGCGAAGTGGCGGCGGTTGAAGGCGCCGGTCAGCTCGTCGGTCCGGGCGCGCAGCTCGGCTTCGCCGTGGGCGCGATGCAGCTCGTTCTGCAGCTGCTGGTGCTCGGTGACGTCGCGCGTGACGCCGTCGTAGAACAGCGTCCCGTCCGCCTCGCGACGCGGACGCACGGAGTCGAGGATCGTGCGCTCGCGGCCGTCGAGGCCGACCACCCGGTACTCGAGCTCGATCGGCTTCCCCTCGGGCAGGCGTCCGACCGCCGACCGCCAGTGCTCGCGATCGTCGGCGTGCACGAGCGACTCCCACACGCGGTCGTCGTCGCCGCCGAGCGGTCCGCCGAGCAGCGCCTCTCGGTTGGGCCCGCGGTACACGGTTCGGTACTCCCCGTCGCTGTCGACCCGGAGCGTGTAGAGGTGACCGTCCATCGCCTCCACGACCCGCGACAGCGCCGCGTGCGTCTGGTCGAGCTCGGCGCGCATGCGCCGCCGCTCGGTGACGTCGGACACGATCCCGCTGATCTCGACCGTGCCGTCGGGAAGGCGGCGCGTGGCGGCGCGGTCGTGGACCCACCGCGTGATGCCGTCAGCGCCGATCAGCCGGTACTCGGCGTCACTCGCCTTCCCGTCGGCGAGGGCGTCGTTGAAGGCGTCGTACGCGACCCGGTCCTCGGGGTGCAGGGCCGCCTCCCAGTTCTCCATCTCCGGGTCGGGCGTGGCGCCGCCCAGAAGCCGGTCGGCTCCGGGCCCCTGGAACAGCTCCTCGATCCGTCCGCCGGGATGGGCCAGCGCGAGGTACACGTGCTCGCCGGTGACGTCGAGCAGGCGGGTGAACCGATCGCTCACCTCGGCCAGGCGCGTGTCCGCCTCCTCGCGGCTGGTGACGTCGGAGATGATGCCCTTGACGACCACGCTGCCGTCGGCCCTGCGGCGCGGGCGCGCGCGGTCCCAGAGGATCCGGGTGACGCCGTCGAGCCCGAGCAGCCGGTACGTGACCTCGGCGTCCTCGCCCTGCAGCAACTGGCGGTAGAACGCCTCGTAATCGTCCCAGTCGTCGGTGTGGACGCGTGACTCCCACAGCCGGCCGACCTCGTCGGCGGGGGGCGCGCTCCCGCCGAGGAAGCGCTCGAGCGTCGGCCCTTCCGAGTGATGGACATAATCGCCGCCGGGGGTGACCTCCCCCGAGTAGACGAGCTCTTCGAACAGGTCGAGGATGCCCGCGAGGTCAGCGCCGGCGAGCCGGGGGCGCCGTCGCAACCGGCCGAACAGGCGGCGCGCCAGGGCGTGCATCCGCTCCCCACGCGGTCGGCGTGGCGGGTTGTCGCAGCCGACGGAAGGGGGGAGTGGAGCGGACACGCGCGTTGTTCGTGGATATCGGCGCATGCCGCGGCCGCTTGAGGGGTCGGTTTCTCGCACGCGCAATGGGCGGGTAGCCGCACCGGCAGGCCGCTTAGCGCGGGCTATGGTGCCCCGCGCTCCCTGCCCGCCCCACCGTTCAGGAGACCGGATGTCATCCCTTCTGGCGCGTCTCGCCCGCACGCTCACGCACCACTGGAAGCGCAGCCTCGCCGCTGCGTTCGTCGTCCTCATCCTGATCGGCGCCGCTGCCGGCGCGGGTGGTCAGAACGCAGACGATTTCTCGATCCCCGGCACGGAGTCCCAGCAGGCGCTGGATCTGTTCCGTGATCACAGCCCGGCGTTCGCGGGCGCGGACTCGACACTCGTGTTCAGCGTCGAGGAGGGCACGCTCTCGGACCCGGAGAACCGCGCCGCGGTCGAGGGCGCGCTCGAGAAGGTCGGCGCGCTGCCGCACGTCGAGCAGGTCGCCGACCCGTTCGCCGAAGGCGGCGCCATGTCCCAGGACGGCCGGATCGCGGCCGCGGACGTGCGCTACGACCTCGAGGCCGACGATGTCAAGAAGGCCGACGGCGAGGCGCTTCTGGCCGCCGCCGAGACCGCCGAGCAGGGCGGCGTCGACGTATCCGCTCGCGGCATCCTGATCGACCTCGCCTCTGAGCAGGAGGCACCGGTCGGCGAGCTGGTCGGCGTCGCGATCGCCCTGATCCTGCTGACCGTGCTGTTCCGCTCGTTCGCCGCAACGGCCGCGACGCTGATCGGCGCGCTCCTCGGCGTGGCGGCCGGTCAGATGCTGCTGGCGGCGCTCGCCGAGCCGCTCGGCCTGCCGACGTTCGCGAGCGTGATCGCGATGATGCTCGGCCTCGGCGCCGGCATCGACTACTCGCTGCTGATCATCGGCCGCTACCGAGAACAGGCCGCCGCCGGCAACAGCACGCGCGACGCGTCGGCGAAGGCGGCGGGGACCTCCGGCGCGTCGGTCGTCGCGGCCGGCCTGATCGTGATGGTCGCGATCGCGGGCCTGCTCGTGATCGGGATCCCGTTCATCGGCAAGCTCGGCCTCGCGTCGGCGATCGCCGTCGGCGCCGTGGTCGTCTCGGCGCTGACGATCCTGCCGATCATGATCGGGGCGCTCGCGCGCTGGCTGAAGCCGAAGAAGCCCGAGCACGTGCAGCCGTCGCGGCGCTTCGAGCGCTGGGGCGAGATCGTGACCGCGCGCCCGTGGCTGTCGATCGCCGCCGGCGTGGCCGTGCTGCTGATCTTCGCGTACCCGGTGATCGACATGCGGCTCGGCCAGCCGGACGACGGCAACCAGCCGGAGGGCAAGACGCAGCGGGTTGCGTACGACCTCCAGAACGAGGCGTTCGGCGCCGGTTCCAACGGTCCGTTCCTGCTCGCCGTCGACACGCCGAAGGGCGCGCCCGAGACCGAGCAGCAGCTGGCCGATCTGCAGACCGCGCTCGAGGACACGCCGGGCAT
Organism: uncultured Solirubrobacteraceae bacterium; assembly: GCA_963806395.1. GTDB lineage: Bacteria > Actinomycetota > Thermoleophilia > Solirubrobacterales > Solirubrobacteraceae > DASSUW01. The sequence continues at coordinate 15,430 of CAWDYI010000010.1, forward strand.
CACCAGCGTCGCCCCGCCGCAGGTGAGCGAGGACGGCGAGATGGCGACGATCTTCGCGATCCCGAATACGGCGCCGCAGGACAAGCGAACGAGCGACCTGCTGGAACGGCTGCGCGACGACGTGATCCCGGACGCGGTCGCCGGAACGCCGCTGAAGGTCTACGTCGGCGGCAACACCGCCGGGTTCGAGGACTTCTCGGACAAGGTCTCATCGCGGCTGCCGCTGTTCATCGCCGTCGTCATCGGGCTCTCCGTGCTGCTGCTGACCGCGGCGTTCCGCTCGCTCTGGATCCCGCTCGTCTCGGCCGTGTTCAACCTGCTGTCGATCGCGGCCGCCTACGGCGTCGTGACGGCCGTGTTCCAGGAGGGCATCGGCGCGAGCCTGATCGGGGCCGACAGCGGCGTGCCGGTGGTCTCGTTCATCCCGGTGATGATGTTCGCGATCCTGTTCGGGCTGAGCATGGACTACAACGTGTTCCTGCTCTCGCGCGTGCACGAGGCGTACAACGAGGGCGACCGGCCGCGGGAGAGCGTGATCCACGGCATGGCCCGGATCGGCAAGGTGATCCTGTTCGCCGCGCTGATCATGTCCGCCGTGTTCCTCGCGTTCGTGACGACGAACGACGTCATCAGCAAGATGTTCGGCGTCGGCCTCGGCCTGGCGATCCTGATCGACGTGCTGATCGTCCGGCTGATCGTGGCGCCGGCGGTCGTGACGCTGCTCGGCGACCGTGCCTGGTGGCTGCCGGGCTGGCTCGACAAGCTGCTGCCGAACGTCTCGATCGAGGGACACCTCGTCGAGAGCGAGGACGACGAGCCGAGCGAGACCGAGCGCGAGAAGGTGCTGGTCTAGTACTGCAGCGCGGTGTCTGGCGCGGGGCGGCGGCTGTGATCACGCTTGCCGCCCCGCTTGCACTCATGGCCGCGGCGGCCGTCCCGCCAGCCGTCGGACTTGTGGAAATCAGCCGGGTGCGCGCGCGGTGTGTCGGTCTTGACGGGCTCGTCTGAGCTCGCGAGCGCCGACGCTCCCGCGGCCAGCCCGGCGGCGACCACGAGCGTGGCCACGGCGACGCGTCCCCGGCGGCGCCGGCGCGGCGGCGGCTCGGGTGACTCGAGGATCTTGAACTCGACGTCGTCGAAGCGCTCGGAGTCCACGCCCACGATCGTACTCCTGTAGGCGCGGAGCTACGAGGACCCGGCGCGTCGCAGCGCCAGTCCGGTCGCGCCGTCGACTGCGGTGAGGCCCACGAACGCGGCCGCGCCGCCCTTCAGCAGACCCGGCGACGAGGCCTGCGGCGCCACTCCGTGCAGGTAGGCGGCGACCGCGACGTTGAGCGCGGCGCGGCCGATCATCCACGGCCAGCGCGGGTTTCCGCGCAGCAGGCCCGGGACGAGCACGAGGTCGGAGACGCCGATCGCCCGCATCGCCGTCTCCTGCCCGTCGAGACCGAGCGGACCGGTCGCCAGGCGCGGCGCGGCGACCAGCGCAACGCCCGCGGCGAGCGTCACGCAGCCGACGAACACCGGCATGCGCTCGACGGCGAAGGGACCGCGGGAGTCGGGCACGGCCACCTTCTTCGCCGCGGCGCTCGAAGCTCCCCCCGGCCGGAAGGTCTGCGTGCGGACCTTCACTCGACCCGGCCGGCCAAACGGTGAAAGGATCGGAGTAATCACGCCCCGCCGGGGGACGGTACGCGTGATCCTCGAAGGGGGGCCCCCGTGGTCAAGCACGACATGTCTCGCCGCTCTCTGCTGAAGGGTGGGAGCGCAGCTTTCGCCGGCCTGACGGTGCTGCGGGTGACCGGCCCGGCACACGCGTTCCCGGGACGGCCCGGGACCGAGGTGGTCATCCCGTGGCTGGACCAGCCGACGGACCCTCCGTTCGAGATCCATCAGCTGAAATGGGAGGACCTCGACTCCTGGCTGACACCCAACGAGGACTTCTTCATCGTCAGCCACTACAACCAGCCGGTCCTGGATGAGGACGCCTGGCGCCTGGGGATCTCGGGCCTGGTCGCCCACCCTCGAAGCCTGACGCTCGACTACCTCAAGGGCCGCCCGCGTCGCGAGGTCGACTTCACGCTGGAGTGCTCGGGCAACACCGGTCTGCCGTTCTTCATCGGCGGGGTCGGCAACGCGCGCTGGGCGGGCACGCCGCTGGCGCCGCTGCTGGACAGGCGGGCGTGCTGGACGAGGGCATCGAGGTCGTCTTCTGGGGCGCGGACGCGGGCACGGTGACGATCCGCGACAACTCGGGCGTGCTCGGTCCGGGCCGCACGGGAACGGTCGAACCCGACGACAGCGGCGGGCTCGACCTGACGATCACGGAGCAGTTCGCCCGCAGCATGTCGCTCGACGACGCGATGAACCCCGACAACCTGCTGTGCTACGAGATGAACGGCGAGCCCCTGCCCGAGGCGCACGGCTTCCCGGTGCGCCTGATCGCGCCGGGCTGGTACGGGGTGGCCAACGTCAAGTGGCTGACGCGCATCGAGGTGCTGGACCAGCAGTACCGCGGCAACTTCATGGCGCGCGACTACGTCACGATCCGCGAGGAGGAGCGCGACGGCGAGACCGTCTGGACGTTCACCACCGTCAGGCACGACCGGCTCAAGTCGGCGCCGGCCAAGGTCACGCGGCGAGGCAGCCGCTACGCGATCATGGGCGCCGCCTGGGGCGCGCCGATCGCCCGCGTGGAGGTCCGGATCGACGACGGACCGTGGAAGGCGGCGAAGCTCAAGCGCCAGCGGGCACGCAAGCGCTCGCGAGGCGGAGGCGAGTTCGCCTGGACGTTCTGGACGCTGCACTGGGGCAAGCCCGCAAGGGGCGAGCACCGGATCACGTCGCGGGCGATCGACGTCGACGGCAACGTCCAGCCCGCGCCGAACGACCCCTACCTCGCGAGCAAGGTCACGTTCTGGGAGAGCAACGGGCAGATCACGCGCCGCGTGCGCATCCCCTAGATTTTGCCCCGTCGTCGAAGGGGAGGGCCCCATGTTGCGCAGGATCGCTGTTGTCATCGCGACCGTCTGGATCGGGTCCGCGATCCTCGTAGCCACTGCCGCCGCGGATCGGGGAGCCGTCCGTCACTTCGGCGCGGGCGCTCCGGGAATCGGCGACCCGTACTTCCCGCTCGACGGCAACGGGGGCTACGACGTCAAGCACTACGGGCTCGACCTCGACTACGAGCCGGCGACCGACGTGCTGAGCGGCGTGGCAACCATCCGCGCACGGGCGACGCAGAATCTGTCGCGCTTCAACCTCGACCTGTTCGGGCTGACCGTGCGCGCCGTCCACGTCGACGGCCGGCGGGCCAGGTGGAGCCGCGACGTCGGCGAGCTGACGATCATCCCGCGCCACAAGCTCCGCAAGCGCGAGCGGTTCACGACCGTCGTGGTCTATGACGGCGTGCCGGAGCCGATCGGCGACGAGCAGATCGGCCTGTCGGGCTTCATCCACACCGACGACGGCACGGTGGTCGCCGGCCAGCCCGACGCGGCGGCCACGTGGCACCCCGCGAACGACCATCCCGCCGACAAGGCCTCCTACACGTTCCGGATCACGGTCCCGAAGGGCCTCGAGGCGGTGGCGAACGGCGAGCTCGAGGGCATCCGGACACGGCGCGGCCACACGACCTGGACCTGGGACGCGGATGAGCCGATGGCGCCGTACCTGACGACGGCGACGATCGGCGAGTTCGACCTCAGCGCGTACCGCCGCGACGGCATCCGCTACTGGGACGCGATCGACCCGGACCTGCTCGTCCCGCCCGCTCCGCGCACGGGCCGGCAGTTCGCGATCTCGCAGAAGGCGGAGCAGTCCTACAAGCGGCTGAGCCGCACCATCAGCGTGCCGGCCGCGGGCGGCGAGCTGTCCTTCTGGGTCACCCGCAACACGGAGGCCAACTGGGACTTCTTCTTCGTCGAGGCGCATCCGGTCGGCTCGGATGACTGGACGACGCTTCGCGACCTCAACGGCAACAACAGCGACGACACGGGCTTCGTGTGCCCGTACTGGCTCGGGCTGCATCCGTTCCTCGCCCACTACCAGGCCGACAACGGCGACGACACCTGCTCGCCGTCCGGCACGACGGGCGACTGGTGGGCCGCGAGCGGCGCCGGCGACGGCTATGAGCAATGGCGCGTGGATCTGTCCGCGTACGCCGGCAGCCAGGTCGAGGTGTCGCTCAGCTACGCGAGCGACGACCTGTTCCAGCTCCCGGGGGTGGTCGTGGACGACATCGCCGGCCCCGGTGGCGCCGGCTCGACCTCGTTCGAGGCGGACGGCGACACGCTGGACGGCTGGACCGTCCCCGGCCCGCCCGCGGGCAGCATCCCCAACGAGAACGACTGGATCGCCGGCACCTCCGCCGACACGCCGCCGACCATCGGTGAGATCGCCGAGGGATCGCTGGCCCGGCAGCCGGAGATCATCGCGTTCCTGTCCGACATCTTCGGGCCGTACCCGTTCTCCGCCGCCGGCGGGATCATCGACGACACCGACGCCATCGGCTTCGCGCTCGAGACCCAGACTCGGCCCGTCTACTCGAAGGCGTTCTTCCACAGCCCCGAGTCGGGCGACGCCGTGGTGGTCCACGAGCTCGCGCACCAGTGGGCCGGCGACAGCCTCGCGCTCGAGCGCTGGCAGCACATCTGGCTCAACGAGGGCTTCGCCACGTACATGGAGTGGCTGTGGAGCGAGCACGAGGGCTTCGCCACCGCGCAGGAGATCTTCGACTTCCAGGCGAGCCGTCCCGCCGACGACCCGTTCTGGACCGTGGTGATCGGCGACCCGGGGCCGGACCTGGTGCTCGACGGGGCGATCTACGACCGCGGCGGCATGACGCTGCACGCCCTGCGGCTCGAGGTCGGCGACGAGGACTTCTTCCGCATCCTGCGCCGGTGGGAGCAGTCGCACGCCGGTGGCAACGTCACGACGCCGCAGTTCATCCGCCTCGCAGAGCGGATCTCGGGAGAGCAGCTCGACGCGTTCTTCGAGACCTGGCTGTTCACGCCCGCGAAGCCGGAGGGCATCGAGCCCCCGCCGGCCGCGCGGGCGCGGGCGCAGGCACCCGCGCTCACGCGACGCTCCGTGGGAAGGAGGCGCTAGCTGGAGCCGGTGCGCTTGGCCCGGAACTTCGTCGTGGTCGTGCAGGCCGGGCCGTTGCCCGACGTCTTTCGGTAGGTCATCGAGCCGCGCACGACGGTACGCGAGACGGTCCTGCCGGTGACGGTCACCGAGTACTCGTGGTCGATGCCGTTGACGGCCGTGCCGCTGAACGAGAAGCGACCGTTCCCGCGCACCTTCATCTCCGGCACCGGTACGCCGAAGCGCGAGCAGGAATCGTTGTGGCTGAAGTTGCGGACCTTGCCGCCGGCGACGTCGAAGGTCACGACGATCACGTTGTTCTTGCTCTGGGCGTAGTGGCCGCCCTTCGGCGTGACCGCGGCGGCGGTGGCGGGGAGTACGGCGAGCAGGACGACTGCCGCCGGGACGGCGGCACCTCGGTTGAGCATGGAGTCCCTTCCCAGAAGTCGGAGTTCGGCGATGCCGGGAAAGGTCTCGTAGCCAGACCTTTGGCGCCAGCGGGGCAGACCGGCTTCGTGGTGGCGGACAACCGACGCACCGGTGTCGGTTGTCGGCCATGGTGCTCGCGCGATGCGCACGCGAGGATTGCTCGGATGGCGGCCCGCATCCTGATCGTCGACGACCACGCCGGCTTCCGCGCGGCGGCGCGGCGGGCGCTGGAACGCGCCGGCTGGACGGTCGTCGGGGAGGCTGGGACCGGCGCGGACGGACTGCTCGCTGCGCGCACGCTCGAGCCCGCGGTCGTCCTGCTCGACGTAGGACTGCCCGACATGAGCGGTCTCGAGGTCGCGCGGCAGCTCCGCGACGGCGCACCGCAACTGGCGGTCGTCGTCGTCTCGACGCACGACTCCAGCGACTTTCACGACCTGGCCCTCGCCAACGGCGCGCGCGGGTTCCTCGCGAAGGCGGAGCTGACCGGCGCTGCGCTCGATGCCCTGCTCGAGGGGTAGCCGCGCGCCTGGGTGACCGGTACCGTCGCTCGGGCATGCGAATCGAACAGGCGGTCGCTCGGGCCGTCTCGGGCGCCACGGGAGCCGGCGACGCGTATGCGCGCGCGCTGCGGGCGATCGCCGGAGCCCTCGACTGGCCGCTCGCGGCCGCCTGGGAGCCGACGCTCGCCGATCCGCAACTGCTGGGCTGCGTGGCGGTCTGGGCGGTCGACGAGGAGGGCCCGCAGGCATTCGCGACGACGACGGGCGCCGGCGCGCTGCGCGCCGGCGAGGGGCTGCCCGGCCGGGTCTGGCAGACCGGGCAGGCGATCTGGGTGGCCGACGCCGCGACCGACGACCGGCTGCCGCGGCGAGCCGCCGCAGCGGCGGCGGGCCTGCACGCCGCGGTCTGCTTCCCGGTGCGCAGCGAGCGCGGCGTCGTCGGCGTCGTCGAGGTGTTCGGCGCGAGCCCGCGCGAGCCTGACGCCGACCTCGTGGCAGCGCTCGAGGTGGTCGGCGTCCAGCTCGGGCAGATCGTCGAGCGCCGCCGCGCCGAAGACTCCCGGCACGCGAGCGAGCAGCGCTACCGCGCGACGCTCCAGGCCGCTCTGGACTGCGTCGTCACGATGGACCATCACGGCCGGGTCGTCGAGTTCAACCCGGCGGCCGAGCGCACGTTCGGCTACACGAGCGAGGAGGCGGTCGGCCGCGACATGGGGGAGCTGATCGTGCCGCCCGACCTGCGCGAGCGCCACCGCCGCGGGCTCGCCGAGCACCTCGCCGGCGGCCCGCCGCGGGTGCTGGACCGGCGGATCGAGATCGACGCGATGCGCGCCGACGGCACGCGCTTCCCGGTCGAGCTCACGATCACCCGCATCGACGTTCCCGGCCCGCCGGTGTTCACCGGCTACCTGCGCGACATCAGCGATCGCCGGCGCGCCGAGGGAGACCTGAAGGCCTCGCGCGCCCGGATCGTGGACGCGGGCGACGCCGCGCGACGGCGGATCGAGCGTGACCTGCACGACGGCGCTCAGCAGCGGCTCGTGAGCGTGGCGATCAGCCTGAACGCGGCGCGCGCCTGTCTCGACGAGGACCTGACGGCTGCACGCGTGCTGCTCGACGACGCCGTCGAGGACCTCGCGCTCGGACTCGACGAGCTGCGCGAGCTCGCCCGCGGCATTCATCCCGCCGTGCTGATCGAGGGCGGCCTCGGCCCGGCGCTGCGCGGGCTGGTGCGGCGCAGCCAGGTGCCGGCGCGGCTCGCGTCCGTGCCCGCCGAGCGGTTCCCGGCGGCGGTCGAGGCCGCCGCATACTTCGCCGTCTCAGAGGGGCTGACCAACGTCGCCCGCCACGCGCCTGCCGCCACGCTCGTCGAGATCGACGTCGCGCGCCGGGACGGGCGGCTCGTCGTCGTGGTTCGCGACGATGCCGCCGGCGGCGCCGATCCCGCGGGCGGCGGCCTGCGCGGACTCGCCGACCGGTTCGCCGCGCTCGAGGGAAGCCTCGAGGTGCTCAGCCCTCCGGGCGGCGGCACGACGCTGCGCGCGGAGATCCCATGCGGGTCGTGATCGCCGAGGACTCCGTGCTCCTGCGCGAGGGCGCCGTGCGGCTGCTCGAGGAGGCCGGCATCGAGGTCTCCGGTCGCGCGGGCGACGCCGAGGAGCTGATGCGCAAGGTGCGCGCGCACAAGCCCGACGTCGCGATCATCGACATCCGGATGCCGCCCGACTACGGCACCGAGGGCCTGCAGGCCGCGGCGGAGATCCGCCGCGAGCTGCCGTCCACCGGCCTGCTGATCCTGTCGCAGTACGTCGAGGCGCACTACGTCACGCAGCTGCTGTCCGTCGGCACCGAAGGCGTCGGCTACCTGCTCAAGGACCGCGTGGCAGACGTCGCGCGCTTCGTGGAGGCCGTGCACCGGGTGGCCGAAGGCGGCTCCGTGCTGGACCCGCAGGTCGTGGCCGAGATGCTCGGCAGGCGGCGACCGAGCGGTCCGCTCGACACGCTCACCGAGCGCGAGCGGGACGTGCTGGCAGCGATGGCCGAAGGGCGCACGAACCGCGAGATCGCCGAGCGCCAGTTCGTCAGCGAGCGCGCGATCGAGCGCCACGTCACCGCGATCTTCGAGAAGCTCGGGCTCGCGGTCGGCGACGGCGGGCACCGGCGCGTGCTTGCCGTGCTCGCCTACCTCGACGCCTGACCCGGCCGCCGGCCCCAGGCGATCACCTTCGCCGGGCCGTGGAACCAGCGCGACCGGTCGTCGAGCAGCGCGCGGCCGCGGTCGATCACGTCGCCCGTGCCCATCTCGATCAGGCGGTCGCGTGCCTGGAGCCAGGTGAGGCTCCAGAACTGCGCCGGATCGGAGCCGCCGCGGAAGAGCTGCGTGTCGAGCTCGGCGTCGACGTCCACCAGGCCGAGCGCGTCGAGCCGCTCCGGCAGGACCCTGGCCCATTCGGCGTCGACGCCGGCGGCTGAGGTCATCGCCAGGAAGGCCTGCCATGCCTCGAGGTACGGGCCGCCGGCGGTCGCCAGGATGGGATTGACGTCGTCCTCCTCGATCATCAGGACGCCGCCCGGCCGGAGGGTGGCCGCGAGGCGCCGGATCATCTCCTCGCGCGACGGCAGATGGATCAGCAGCAGCCGCGTGTGCACGAAGTCGAAGGCGGCCTGCGGCAGGTCGTCGGCGGTCACGTCCATCGACCGGACCTCGAGCGCGGGCACGTCGATCTGCTCCAGCAGCCGCACGTCGAGGTCCACGGCCAGCACGCTGCCGCGCTCGCCGACCCGGCCGGCGAGCCAGCGCGCGAACGACCCGTGGCCGGCGCCGACGTCGAGGCAGCGCCAGCCGGGTGCCACACCCAGCGCCTCCGCGCGCCGGAAGCTCACCGGGTCGTGGCATGCCTCGAGCAGCTCGAGCCGGCGCTGCGCCAGCTCCCACGCGTTCGGGAAGGCGTAGGTCGTCGTCACCGCGATCGCTCCTTCATACGGATGCTTTGCCAGACGCCGGTCGCTGCCGCGTCGCGTGCGTAGTCGGCGAAGTCGCGCGGCTCGCGGCCGAGCGCACGCTGGACGCCGTCGGCCAGCGACGCGTTGCGGCCGTCGAGGAGTTCGAAGAACAGGTACCGCAGCAGCGAGATGAACACGATCGGCATCCGCTCCGCGGTGAGCAGGCACGAGTACTCCTCGATCGAGACCCGGTCGTAGCTGATCTCGCGGCGCGTCGCCTCGGCGATCTCCTCGATCGCCTCCGCGAAGGTCAGCAGCCGCGGGCCGGTCACGTCGTAGACCCGCCCGCCGTGCCCGTCCTGGGTCAGGGTCGCGACCACGACGTCCGCGACGTCACGGGCGTCGACGAACGGCTCGCCGACCTGCCGCGCGGGGAGCGCGACCCGGCCGCTGACCACGGGCGCGAGCAGGAGGCCCTCGCTGAAGGACTGGCACAGCCAGCTCGCACGCACGGTCGTCCAGTCCGCACCCGACTCGCGCAGCGCCTGCTCGGCGACCGCCGCCCCTTCCTCGCCCCGCCGCGACAGCAGCACGAGCCGGCGCGTGCCGAGCGCCACCGCCAGCTCGGCGAACGCCCGGATCGCGTCCGCGGCTCCCGGGAACGCCAGGTCCGGCTGGTAGGTGATGTACACCCGGTCCGTCCCGTCCAGAGCAGGGACCCACGTCCTGCGGTCGTCCCAGTCGAACGGCGGCTCGCCGGTGCGGGAGCCGACACGTACCGGGGCGCCGAGCGCGGCCAGCCGCGCCGCCACCCGGCGCCCCGTCTTGCCCGTCCCTCCGAGAACCAGCGGTCTCACAGCCAGGACGCTACGCACGCCCCATCGGCGCTCCAAGACCCGAAACCGGTGCTGTGCCACGCATCCCCAGGATCGGGGATGCGCCCAAAAGCACCGGTTCGGGGTCTTGGCGCGCCCGCGCTGCCCGCCTAGCTTCCGCCACCGTGCTTACGAAGGGAGCAATCGTGCGATGGGCGGTGCTGGTGGCGGTCCTGGCGGCCGTGGCGGTCGGCTGCGGGAGCGACGAATCGAGCGACTCGGGCGCTCAGGAACCGGTGAAGATCCGCATGGGCTGGGGCATCCCCGGCGAGGAGATCAAGTACGTGATGATGGAGCGCCCCGAGGTTGCCAAGAACCTCGGCAAGGCGTACGAGATCGAGTGGCAGCAGTTCTCCGGCACCGCGCTCGGCGTGCAGGGGCTCGCGGCCGGGACGCTCGACTGCGCGACGGTCGGCGGGCTGTCGGTCGCCAACGGCCTCGACAAGGGCGCCGACATCGTGATCCTGGGCGAGTTCCTCGAGGAGCGCGCGCCGTACTTCACGACCGCCTGGGTGGTGCGCAAGGACTCTGGCATCGACTCGCTCGACGACCTCGAGGGCAAGAAGGTCGCCACCAACGCCGTCGGCGGCTCGACCGACTATCTGCAGGACTTCTACATCGAGCGCCAGGCCGGTCTGAAGCCGGGCCGCGACTACGAGAAGGTCGAGGTCCCGTTCGGCCAGATGCAGGAGACGCTGCTCTCCGGCCGGGTCGACATGGGCCTGTTCCCGCAGCCGTTCTTCGGCGCCGTCAGCGCGACCGGTGACGTCAAGCCGATGTTCCGTCTCAACGATCAGATCGAGCCGTTCGTGCAGCTCCTCAACGGCTGCCGGCGCGACTTCATCGAGGACAACGAGGAGGCGATCTCCAAGTTCCAGGAGGACTGGTCGGCGGTCGCGGCGTGGGTCGCCGATCCGGCGAACCGCGCCGACGTCATCAAGGCCAGCGCGGCCACGACGAAGATCCCGGCGGACGTGCTGGAAAAGTTCCTGCTCACCAAGCAGGACTACTTCCGGCCGCCGGGCGGCTCCGTCAGCGTCGACGCGCTCCAGGACGAGTGGGACTTCTTCCGCGAGCAGGGGGGCATCGACAGCGACCTCAAGGTCACCGACCACGTGATCGAGGAGTTGCTGCCGCCGGCCGATGGCTGACGCCAAGATCCAGACGCGCGCGCTCCGGAAGGTCTACGCGAGCAGGCGCGGCAGCGTGCCGGCGATCGACGGGCTGGACTTCTCGGCGCGGCCGGGCGAGTTCGTGTCGATCGTCGGTCCGTCGGGCTGCGGGAAGTCGACGTTCCTCTACATCCTCGGCGGGTTCGTCGACGCCAGCGGCGGTGAGGTCACGGTCGACGGCGCACCGGTCATCGGCCCCGACCCCGCCCGCGGCATCGTCTTCCAGGAGTTCGTGCTGTTCCCCTGGAAGACGGTGCTGGGGAACGTCACGTACGGGCTCGCCGAGCAGGGCGTGCCGCGCCGCGAGCGGGCCGAGCGGGCGCGCGGCTACATCGACATGGTGAAGCTCGGCGGCTTCGAGAAGCACTATCCGAAGGAGCTCTCCGGCGGCATGAAGCAGCGCGTCGCGCTGGCGCGCGCGCTGATCGTGGACCCCGACGTCCTGCTGATGGACGAGCCGTTCGGCGCGATCGACGCACAGACGCGGATCGGTCTGCAGCAGGAACTGCTCGAGATCTGGGAGCGCACGCGCAAGACCGTCGTGTTCGTGACGCACTCGGTCGACGAGGCGCTGTTGCTGTCGGACCGCGTGTACGTGCTCTCGAACCGCCCGGCGCGGGTGCTGGACGTGGTCGAGGTCGCCCTCCCGCGGCCGCGCGACCCCGAGGCGCTGCTGGGCGTGCCGCAGTACCGCGAGCTTCACCGCCGCATCTGGGCGCTGCTGCATGGCCAGGGTTGAGCCGCTGCCGGTGGCGACGGTCGCGATCCTGCTCGGCGTGTGGGAGCTCGCTCCCCGCGCCGGCTGGGTCCGCGCGCAGTCGGTGCCGCCGTTCTCGGACGTGATGGCCGAGGTGGTCGAGGTGCTCGGCAGCCCCGGGTTCCTCGACGACCTCGCCGCATCGGCCGAGCGGTGGGCGATCGGCTTCGCGCTCGCGATCGTGATCGGCGTCCCGCTCGGCACGGTGATGGGGCGCTGGCGGCCGCTGTACCGGCTCGTCGACCCGCTGCTCGTCGTCGGCTACCCGGTCCCGAAGGCGGCGCTGATCCTGCTCTTCGTCCTGTGGTGGGGCGCCGGGAACGGCGCGCGGATCGCGGTCATCGTCGTCGGCTGCCTGATCCCGATCGTGATCTCGTCCTACCACGGGGCGAACGCGGTCCCGCCCGCGCTGTTGTGGTCCGCGCGCGGGCTCGGCACCGGGCGCGTGCGGCTCTGGTTCCGGGTGATCCTCCCGGCGGCGCTGCCGCAGATCCTGTCCGGGCTGCGGCTCGCGATCGGGATCTCGATCTTCACGCTGCTCGGGTCCGAGCTGCTGATCCGCGGCTCCGGCCTCGGGGCTTCGATGTTCACTGCGCTGGACAACGGACAGACGCTGACCGTCTTCGCGATGAGCACGATCGTCGCGACTATCGGCTTCCTGGTCGACCTCGTGTACGTCGCCTCGGTGCGCCGCACGCTGCCGTGGCTGGAGGGCCAGGTGTGAGGGCCTTCGTGCTGCTCGTCGCGCTGTGGTGGCTGCTCGCCGCCGGCGGCGTGCTCGGCAACGAGTTCGTGATGCCGCCGCCGGACCGCGTGTTCGAGCGGGCGCGCGTGCTCGCCGAGGACGGCACGCTCGGCGATTCGACCCTCATCACCTTCCGCCGGGTCGTGATCGCGTACGCGCTGGCGTTCGCCGTCGGGATCGTGCTCGGAACGCTGATCGGCTGCGTGCGCTCGGTGCGGCTCGCGCTGCGGCCGGTCGTCTCGTTCCTGTTCCCGGCGCCGAAGGTCGCGCTCTATCCGGCGATGCTGATCGTGTTCGGCCTCGGGTCGGCGTCGAAGGTCGCGTTCGGCTTCGCCGAGGCGGTGTTCCCCGTTCTGCTCGCCACCGCGGCCGGCACGTCGCAGGTCGAGCCGCGGCTGGTGTGGTCGGCGGCGGCGCTCGGGACCTCGCGCCGGCGGTCGCTGCTGAAGGTGGTGATCCCGGCTGCGCTGCCGGCGATCCTGACCGGTGCCCGGATCGCGATCGTGGGCGCGATCATCGGCGTCTTCCTCGGCGAGATGATCGCCGCGGCGGACGGCCTCGGGCACATGATGGCCGTCGGGTACCGGACGCTCGACACCGCCGGCATGTACGTGGCGATCGTGACGGTGTCGGCCGTCGGGTACATGCTCGACCGGGCGTTCCTCATGGGCCGCCGGCGGTTGCTGGCATGGAGTGCGGAGGAGGCGGACTTCTAGGATGGCGGGCCGATGCGGGCCTTTCGCTACATCGCAATCGCGGAGGCGACCAGCTTCCTCGCGCTTCTGGTGGCGTCGTATCTGAAGCGCCAGGGCGAGGGCGAGCTGGGCGTCACGATCCTCGGGCCGATCCACGGCGCGCTGTTCGTCATCTACGTGCTCGTCGCCCTGAACCTCCGCGACCGCGCCGGCTGGAGCGTGAAGACCACGGTCTGGATCCTCGTCGGTGCGGTGCTGCCGTTCGGCGGCTACGTCGTCGACTGGTGGCTGGCGAAGCAGCAGCCGCGCGTCGCCTGACGGCGGTCACAGCCGCCGCGCCAGGAACACCTCGATCCGCGACGGGTCGGCGGGCAGCGGCCGGCGCCGGCCGGTCTCGGCGAACCCGCAGTGGAGGTACAACGCCTTGGCGGGCTCGTTGTTGTCGGTGACGGACAGCTCCAGCGTGGCGGCGCCGCGGTCGCGCGACCATGCGGCGACCGCCTCGATGAGGCCGGAGCCGAGGCCGGCTCGGCGCACGGCCGGGTCGACCCACAGCGCCTCCAGCCAGGCGGCGCGCGGGTCGGTCAGCAGCCGGCCGAGGACCATTCCCAGCCAGCGGTCGCCGTCGATCGCCACGGCCGCGCTCCCCGCGCTCATGGACCCGCTCGCGCTCGCGGCCGGGATCGGCGTCGGCGTGTCCTCCTCGGTGATCCCGTACGTCTCCGACCAGCTCGCGCTCGCGCGGATGAAGCGGGCGACCTACGCGCTGATGGTCTCGCTGCTGCCCGCCACTGCGACCGTGATCGGGATCGTAGTGCTCGCCCAATTGCCGAGCATGGTGGAGGTGGTGGGCGTCGCGCCCGTCGTACTCGGCGTTGCAGTCCACCGGGACAAAGATTGAGGGTTTCCGTGATTTCGCGCGGGCTTGCGCGCGCGTAGCGTCAGGGCATGAGTCGGCTTGTCGGATCGCTGGTCCTGGCGGTGGTGGTGTCCGCCGCCGGCGCGACGTCCGCCTCGGCCGCCGTGTCGTGCACGTACGACGGCGGGGCGAAGTCGGTGAGCGTCGCGGTGTCCGCTGCCGGCGACGACCCGGTGATCGTTCGCGAGGCGGACAACATCGCCGTCATCGCGGGCGTGTCGATCGTCTCCTGCGGCACGCAGCCGACCGTGACCAACACCGACACGATCACGGTGACCGACGCGTCGGCCGGATCGAACCGGGTCGACATCGATCTCTCGGACGGCCCCTTCGCGCCCGGGTTCACGAACGAGCTCGGTGGCTCGGACGAGATCGAGATCCAGGTCGACCTCGGCGCCGGCGACTCCGACGAGCTGCGGCTGCTCGGCACGAGCGGCGACGACAGCCTGCGGCTCGGCTCGGGCGGCCTCGCCGGAGGCGTGAACCTGAACGCCGGCCTGGAGTCGGGCGCGGGCGCCGCCAACGACGCTGACCTCGGCTACGTCGGGCTGGACGGCGACGAGCTCTTGAGCGTCGAGGCCGGAGCCGGGCACGATCGAGTGACCGCGGCTGGAAGCGCCGAGTTCGCCGGGCCGCCGCTGACGAATCTCATGCTCGTGGGAGGCGACGGTAACGACGTGCTCGCCGGCGGCAGCGGCTTCGATCGGATCGTCGACGGGCGCGGGAACGACCACCTCAGCGGCGGAGAGCGCGGCGACGAGTTCTTCCAGGACATCTCGTCCGGGGACGACACGTTCGTGGGCAACGACGGCACCGACCAGGTGAGTTACTCGGACATTGGCGGTCCGACGCGGGTCGACCTGCGCCTGACCGGCCGGCAGGACACCGGCGCCGGCGGTCGCGACGCGCTGTCGGGCATCGAGAACGCGTTCACGGGACCCTGGGATGACGTGCTGATCGGCGACGGCGCGAGCAACGAGCTCAACGCCGCAGACGGCGACGACCTCGTGATGGGTGGCGGCGGTGGGCTCGACGAGTTGCTCGGCGGCGACGGGACCGACACGCTGAGCTATGCGAGCGCGCCTGCGCGTGTGAGCGCCGACCTGGCGATCGTGGCGCCGGCGATCCAGGCGACGGGCGGGGCGGGCAGCGACCGGATCACGGGATTCGAGAACCTGGTCGGCACCCCGTTCGGCGACTTGCTGGCCGGAGCCGACGGCGCGAACGCGATCACGGGATTGGGCGGGGCCGACCTGCTGGTCGCCCGCGGCGGCAACGACGCGCTGGCGATCCGCGACGGCGCCGGTGACGACACTCGCTGCGGCGCCGGTTCCGATGTCGTGACCGCCGACGTCGCGGGCGTCGACCTGCTCGCGGCCGACTGCGAGAGCGCAGCGTTCGACGTGCGGCCGGACACGGTCATCGCCTCCGGTCCGACCGGGCTGACGCGCGACGCGACGCCGAGCTTCGGCTTCCGCACGACGAAGGCCGGCTCGACGTTCGCGTGCTCGCTCGATGATCGGCCGTACGCAGCGTGTTCGTCGGGACGTCCGCTTGCTCGCGTTCGTGACGGCGCGCACACGTTGCGCGTGCGCTCGCGCGACCCGCTCGGCGCGCTCGACCTGACTCCCGCCATGCGCGTCTTCTCCACCGACGCCACGCGCCCCAGGATCACCCGCGTGAGGCTCGCCGGCTCGAGCGTGCGCTTCCGGCTGTCCGAGGACGCGCGCGTGACGATCAAGGTCCAGCGGTGCGCGGGCAAGCTCTGCAGGACCGTCAAGTCCTTGCGTCGCCGCGGCCGCAAGGGTGCCAATCGCGTGCGCATCCGCGGGCGTGACCGCGCCGTGCTCACCGCCACCGATCGCGCCGGCAACCGCTCCACCACGAAGCGGCTGAGGACGCCGGCATGACCCGCTCACTGAGGATCGTGCCGGCCGTCTGCGTCGCCGTGCTCGCCCTCGGCGCCGCGCCCGCCACGGCGGCGGTCACGTGCGCGTACGACGGCGGCACGAAGGTGATGAGCGTGGCGTTGTCGGCCAACGGTGACGTCGCGAGGATCGACCGTCAGGGGAGCGACATCGCCGTCCATCCCGGACCGGTCGCCTGTGGCACCCAGCCGACCGTGACGAACACGGACCGGATCGTGGTGACCGACACCGCGGATGAGGTCAGCCAGGTCCAGATCGACCTGTCGGGCGGCGCGTTCGCCCCCGGGTTCACGAACGAGCTCGGCAGCTCGGACGAGATCGAGTTCGAGGTCCACATGAGCGGCACGGGCATCGACGCCCTGATCCTGCTGGGCTCGAACGGCGACGACAACTGGCGGCTGGGCGCGGGCACACTCGGCGGCGGCGTGAACCTGAACGCCGTCTCGGAGTCGGGCCCGGTCCTCGCCAACGACGTCGACCTCGCCTACGACGCGCTCGAGGGCTCCGACGTGTTCCAGATCATGCCCTTCGAAGGGAACAACCGCGTGCTCGCGGGCGGCGGCGCCGAGTTCGCCGGGCCGGTGACGACGAAGCTCCTGCTGATCGGAGACATCGGGGACGACGCGCTCGGCGGGGGCAGCGGCTCCGACGAGATCATCGACGGGCGCGGGGATGACGACTTGAGCGGCGGCGCCGGCGACGACCGATTCTTGCAGGGCACCACTCTGCAGGGCACATCGCTCGGGGACGACACGATCGCGGGCGGCGCCGGGTCGGACGAGGTCGACTATGGATTGGGAGCGACCCGCGTCGATCTCCGTCTGACCGGCCGTCAGGACACCGGCGCCGGTGGCCGCGACGTGCTGTCGGGCATCGAGAACGTGGAGACCGACGCGAGCAACGACGTCGTGATCGGTGACGGTGCGAGCAACCGGCTCAGCGCCGGAAGCGGCGACGATCTCGTGGTCGGCGGGGCCGGCGCGCTCGACGATCTCGTCGGCGGCCCCGGGACGGACACGTTGAGCTATTCGAACGCGCCGGCGGGCGTCAGCATCGACCTGGCGATCGGCTTCCCGACGATTCAGGTGACGGGCGGGGCGGGCCGCGACACGATCGCTGACTTCGAGAACCTGATCGGGAGCCCGTTCGGCGATTTGCTTGCCGGCACCGACGGCGCGAACGCGATCACAGGGCTCGGCGGGGCGGACGCGATTGTCGCCCGCGGCGGAAACGACGCGCTGGCGATCCGCGACGGCGCGGGCGACGACGCTCGCTGCGGGGCGGGGTCGGACGTTGTCACCGCCGACGCGCCGGGAGTCGATGCGATCGCCGCCGACTGCGAGAGCGCGGCGCTCGACGCTCGGCCGGACACGCAGATCGTCTCCGGCCCGCCGGGACTCACGCGCGACGCGACGCCGACCTTCGGCCTGCGCACGACGAAGGCGGGCTCGACGTTCCAGTGCTCGCTCGACGGCGGGCCGTACGCGACGTGCTCGTCACCACGGACGCTGGCGCGTGTCGCCGACGGCGCGCACGCCTTCCGCGCCCGCTCACGTGACGCGCTCGGCGCGCTCGACCTCACACCCGCCGTGCGCGTGTTCACGACCGACGCGACGCGGCCGAGGATCACCCGCGTGCGGTTCGCACGCTCGAGGTTGCGCTACCGCCTGTCCGAGAAGGCGGCCGTGAGGGTCCAGGTGCAGCGGTGCACGGTCGGCCGGTGCACGACCGTCAAGACGCTTCGCCGCAAGGGCCGCAAAGGGGCGAACCGCGTCCGCATCCGCAGGCGCGACCGCGCGCTGCTCACCGCCACCGACCTGGCCGGCAACCGCTCGGCGATCAAAGGACTCGTCACCCGGCGCGGAGGGTGATCACTCGGTAGCCAGGCGAGCGCCCGCGACGAGCGACTCGAGCTTGCCGTACGCGGCGTCGCGGGAGAGGTACTTCATGCCGCAGTCCGGGGCGGCGATCAGCCGGTCGGGCCCGGCGTGCGGGAAGGCGCGGCGGATCCGGCCGGCCACGGTCTCGGGCGTCTCGACCTCGTCGGTCGAGAGGTCGAGCACGCCGAGGATGATCGTCTTCGACGACAGCGCGTCCAGGACGTCGAGCGCGAGCCCCGACTGAGCGGTCTCGATGCTGATCTGGGCGGCCTCCGTCGCCGCGAGCTCGGGCAGGAACGAGTAGCCGCTGGGCCGGTCGTGGATGATCGCGGCGTACCCGAAGCAGATGTGGACGGCGGTCGTCCCCGCGATGCCGTCGGTGGCGTGGCGCAGGACGTCGAGCCCGTACTCGCGCGCGGCCTCGGGACGCGCCTGCATGTAGGGCTCGTCGACCTGGACCACGTCGGCGCCGGCCGCGAACAGGTCGAGGATCTCTCCGCGCACCGCTTCCGCGTATGCCATCCCGACCTTGTCCGGAGACCCGTAGTAGTCGTCCTGGGCCTGCTGGGACATCGTGAACGGCCCCGGGACCGTGATCTTCGTCTTGCGGCTCGTGTACGACTGCAGGAACTGCAGGTCGCGGACCTGGACGGGGTGTCGCCGGGCGACCGGCCCGACCACGCGCGGCACCGGGTTGGGATGGCCGCTGCGATCGAGCGCCGTGCCCGGGTTGTCGATGTCGACGCCGTCGAGCGCGGTCGCGAACCGGTTCGAGTAGCTCTCGCGGCGCATCTCGCCGTCGGTGACGATGTCCAGCCCGGCGCGCTCCTGGTCGGCGATCGCCAGCCGCGTCGCGTCGTCCTGGGCCTCCTCGAGGTAGCCGGGATCGACCCGCCACAGCTCCAGCGCGCGTACGCGCGGGGGGAAGCGCTCGCGCAGCCGCTCACGGTCGATCAGCCAGTTCGGCTGCGCGTATGAGCCGACGAGGCTCGTGGGGATCCGCGCCTGTCCGGGCATCGACCGCGCGAGTCTCCCATACGGGCCTACCTCTCGGCGTCCTCCGCGCGGAACGTGATGCCGTTGAGGACGGCAGTCGGGCGATTGCCCGGCGTGGTCACGATCGGGGCGACGACGGCGCCTGCGGGAAGCGTCACGCTGCCCCCTTCGCCGATCGGGGTGTCCGAGATCCCACCGACGATGACCGACGATTCGCTGCCGACCAGCTGGCCGATGCCGCCGGCCGGGAACACGTCTGCACCCGCCGGCCTGTACCCGGGCGGGAGGATGAACACGGTCCCATCGAACACATCGCCCGCCGACGAGCGGTTGCAGCGCCGGTCGCCGCCGGGGCCGTCGAACGCCTGCGCGGTGCCCTCGAGGTGCACGACGCCGAGCGGGTCCTTGTAGAACGCGATCGGGTCGGTCGGTGCTCCCGACGGACCGAGGTTGCGCCAGAGGCAATCGCCCTCGCCGCCCTCGCCGAACGCCGGCGGCGCGACCGTGCCGACGAAGCGCGGAGCCTCGACCGCGATCTCGGAGCTGCGGACCTGGTCGGCGCCGATGTCGGCGGCCCGGACCTGGCCGTTGACGATGTGCTTGGAGCGCACGCTGTTGAGCTCCAGCGCCCAGGCGAGACCGCCGCCGAGCGCGAAGAACAGTGCCAGGGTCGCGACCGTGTTCGAGTAGGTGAGCGCGGCTCGGAGCTTCGCGCGGATCATCGCTCCTGCTCCCGCTCGGTCTCGACCGGGGTCGCCGCCCGGAAGGTGATGCCGTCGAGGAAGTAGCTCCCGCTCGGCGACTCGATGCCGTTCGGGTCGCCGGACACGGACACGGTTCCGGCGGGGAGCGTCTCGCCGCCGGCCACGACGTCCCGCGCGGGCCCGATCAGCACGGTGTCCTCGCCGTCGATCGAATCACTGGGCCCACCTGGGACGACGTGAAACTCGGCTCGCGCCGGGCGGTACCCGGGCGGCAGCACGAAGATGTGCTCGTCGTCGGTCTCGCCCGCGACGTCGCAGATGCCGTCGCCGCCGGGGCCGTTCACGACGGTCAGCGCACCCACCAGGTGCACGACGCCGTAGGGGTCCTTGTAGAACGAGGGCGCGTTGAGCGGCAGCGGCGTCGCCGTCGCGCGGCTCTGCCACAGACAGTCGCCCTGGCCACCGTTGAGCAGGGCCGGCTCACCGGGCTGTCCGAGCACGTGGAACGCCTCGGCCGGCGCGAGATCCCGCGCTCGAACGTGGCGGTCCCTGATCTTCGCGGTCGTGACCGCGCCGGCGCGGAGGTCGTTCTTCCGGACCTCGCCGTTGATGATGTCGCCCGAGTCGACGGTGTTGCGGCCCTCCAGCGCGTACGCGCTGCCGCCCGCGAGGGCGAGGAAGACCGCGAGCGTCGCTGCGACGTTGGCGTAGGTGAGCTGGGCGCGGAGCCGGGCGATGATTCTCATGCGCCGACGCTAGGTCTGCCGCCGCCGGCTCGCGCCGATGAAAACCCTGGGTTGTCTTACGGATGTATGACGGCCGCCGCCGCAGTGGCCCTACGGCCACCCCGCGCCTGGTGTGGGGGCGGGCGCGGTCAGCAGCCGGCCGGTGCGAGGTCCCGTGGTCAGCCGAGCGATGTTGTCCTCGAAGCCCTCGTCCATGCGCCAGTTCGCGGTCAGCATGAACAGCGTCCGTCGGTCCTCGCCGCCGAGCATGCAGGCGAAGCAGGGCGCGTCGAGCTTGACGCGCTCGAGCACCTCGCCGCCGTCGCGGACCCGGCCGACGACGCTGTCGGTGAACGGAGCGACACCGGTCCAGATGGCGCCGTCGGCGTCGATGCAGATCCCATCGGGGCCAACGTCGTCCGCCCATACGCGACGGTTCGAGAGGCTTCCGTCCGCGGCGATGTCGAACGCGGTCAGCCGCCCGGCGAAGGACTCCGCGATGATCAGCGTCGAGTTGTCGGGCGCTACGGCCATGCCGTTGGGGAACGCGATCCCGTCGGCCACCCGGCGCACGGAGCCATCAGGGGTGACGAGCGCGATGATCCCTGGAGGGTCCCCTTCGCCCGGGTGGAAGTCGACGCCGCCGTTGACGTAGATGTTGCCGCGGCCGTCGACGACGATCTCGTTGAAACCGCCGACGCCCAGGCCGCTGAGGTCGGCGTGGGCGACCATCGAACCGTCTGGCTCCAGGCGCATGAGTCCCTCGCCCGTCACCAGCAGGCGGCCGTCGGGGAGCCAGTCGATGGACCACCCGAGGCCGGGCGGACCCTGACCGACGACCTCGCTGCGCCCTTCGAGATCGACGGCGACGATCTCGCCGGTCCCCCAGTTGGCGAACCAGAGGCGGTTCTCGTGCCAACGCGGCGACTCGCCGATCACGAGATCGCTCAGCAGCAGTTGTGCTTCAAGGACCGGTGGTTGCTGTGACGACATTTCGCACCTCTTCGAGTCCAGGATAGAACTAGACCGTATAGTTCCAAGAACGGAACCGTCCAGTACGCTGGCGACCTCGATGGATGACACTCGGTCAGCCCGTAAGCGCAGGGCGATCCTCGCTGCGGCGACGACGCTGTTCCTGCGCGACGGCTATCG
Source organism: uncultured Solirubrobacteraceae bacterium (assembly GCA_963806395.1). Lineage (GTDB taxonomy): Bacteria > Actinomycetota > Thermoleophilia > Solirubrobacterales > Solirubrobacteraceae > DASSUW01. Next base: position 36,941 of record CAWDYI010000010.1, read on the forward strand.
GGGCACGAGCATGGACGAGATCGCCGCGCTCGCCGCCGTCTCGAAGCAGACGGTCTACAAGCAGTTCGCCGACAAGCAGAGCCTCTTCTCCGAGATCGTCGTCGCCACAGTGAGCGAGATCAGCGATCCCGTCCACGACGAGGTGCTCAAGCTCGAGGACAGCGGTGACGTCGAAGCCGATCTTCGCGGCCTGGCGCGGCGGCTGCTCCGGAGGGTGATGCAGCCGCGGATCCTGCAGCTGCGCCGATTGGTGATCGGCGAGGCAGGGCGCTTTCCGGAACTCGGCCGAACGTTCTACGAGCAAGGACCTGGACGCACGATCACGGCGCTGGCGGCCGTCTTCGAGCGCCTGGCCGAACAGGGCGTGCTGCACCTCGACGACCCACAGGTCGCCGCCGCACACTTCAACTGGCTCGTCATGTCGACCCCGCTCAACCGCGCGATGTTCCTCGGCGACGACCAGCCGCCCGCCCGGCGCGAGCTCAACCGGTACGCGGACGCCGGCGTGCGCGCCTTCCTCGCCGCTTACGCGCCGCGCTGACCTTCCGCCACGCGGCGCAAACCGCTTGGCATCGCTGAGTTGCGCCCTCCGACCGCACTCGTCCGCCCAATGACACACGCACGCAACTCACGCACGCCGGCCCGGTTGGAACCCGCAACGCGACAACGACCGGACAGGAGTCCCCACCCGTGAGAACCGCACTTTCGAGCGCCCGAGGGCGCCTCAGCTTCGCCAACGTAACCTCGGCCCTTGCGCTCTTCATCGCTCTCGGCGGCACCAGCTACGCGGCGATCACGCTGCCCTCGAACAGCGTCGGCAAGAGCCAGATCCGCTCCAGCGCCGTCGGCAAGAGCGAGGTCGGCAGCAACACGATCGGCGCCTCCGAGCTCCGCACCGGCGGCGTCAACAGCTCGGAGATCAAGACCAGCGCCGTCGGCGCATCTGAGGTCCGGCCGAGCGCGATCGACAGCGACGAGCTGGCCGACGGCGGCATCGCGGCCGCCGACCTCTCGGACGCCGCCAAGACGGCGGTCGCCGACATGTCCGCCGTGACCTTCCGGGCCGGGTCGACCGCTGCCGGCGCTGCCGCGGGCGGCAACGCCACGGCTGTCGCCCGCACGGCGGCGGGCGAGTACACCGTCACGCTGGCCAAGGACGTCAGCGCGTGTCAGTACTCGGTGACGCTCGCCGGCGTGAAGACCGGCACCACGATCGAGGCTCCGATCGTCGGCACCGCCACCGCCACGCAGTCGACCGAGAACACCAAGGTGCTCGTGAAGACCTACAACGACGCCGCGCCCGCCGTCCCCACGGATTCGGCGTTCAACCTGCTCGTCGCCTGCTGATCTAGCGCCGTCAGAAAACGGGTGCCGCCACGGAAGGCGGCACCCCCGCGATTCGACGCCGGACGCCCCAGTCCCTACGCTCGGTGTGAGCGTCCAGAATGTCGACACGATCAAAACGGCTGATTGCCGGCGAGGTTGTCGTCCTCGTGATCGCGTGCGTGGTGGCCGCGATCACCTCGACCGCGGCCGACTGGGAGCCGATCGAGCTGTTCGCCGTGCTGCTGGTGCTCGCGGTCGGGAGCGACTTCCTCGCGCTCCAGCACAAGGTGCAGCGGATCTCGGGGTCGTTCCTCGCGATCGTGCTGGCGATGGCGCTGCTCGGCCCCGCGCCGGCCGTCGTGATCGCGGTCCTGTCGGTGCTCGTCGACCAGTTGCGCGCCAAGAACCCGCTGCCGCGGTTCATCACGAACCTCGCCACGTGGGCGACGTTCCCGCTCGTCGGCGGCCTGCTGATCCAGGCCGCCGCCGGCTGGCTGGACGTGCAGGAGAACGAGCTGGCCTTCTCGCTGCTGGTCCTCGGCGGGTTCCTGGTCGCCATCCTCCTCAACTTCCTCGGCATCGCCGGCGACTACGTCTTCCACAGCCGCGGGTCGCTGGCGCACGAGTTCCGGACGATCTTCCTGCCGGTGCTGCCGTCGGAGCTGGTCAGCGCACTGCTGTGCGTGCTGGTCGCGTTCGTCTACTTCCCGCAGCGGCTTTGCCGCGCTGTCACTGCTCGTGCTGGTGCTCGTCACGTTCCAGTACCTGCTGCGCGAGCTGCTGATCTCGCACAGCCGGGCGGAGCGGCTGGCAGTGCTGCAGATCGGGGTGCTGACCTCGATGATCGAGACACTCGCGCTGCGGGATCGGATGACCGCGCGACACTCGGCGGCGGTGGCGCGGTACGCGCATGCGATGGCGGTCGCGATGAGGCGTCCGCGTGACGAGCTCGATCTCGTGCACACCGCCGGCCTGCTGCACGACATCGGCAAGTTCGCGTTCCCCGACTCGATCCTGCTGGCCGAGAAGGCGCTGACCGACGACCAGTGGCAGCTCGTCCGGCGCCATCCGGCCGACGGGGCGATGATCGTGCGCCGGTTCGAGGGATACGGCCCGGTCGCCGACGTCATCCTCTCCCACCACGAGCGCTGGGACGGCGGCGGCTATCCCCGCAACCTGGCCGGAGAGGAGATCCCGTTCCCGGCCCGGCTGATCGCGGTCGCCGACGTCTACGACGTGCTCACCGCGCGCGATTCCTACCGGCGCCCGATCTCCCCGGCGGAGGCGATCGCCGAGCTGCGGCGGAACGCGGGAACGCAGTTCGACGCGCAGATCGTCGAGACGTTCGCGGGCCTGCTCGCCTCGGAGGATCTCTCCTTCCGGCACGGCGACGACGCCGACTTCGACGCCGAGCTGGCGCTCGAACACCGGGTGCGGGATTACGCGCGCGGTTGACGCGCGCTCAGGTCTGAGATTTACCGGCCGATAATGGGGGTCAGATACCGGACGCCCTCCGCGGACGGTTATAAAAGCGCTGCAAATGACTCACTTATGGGGCGATGACCCCATGTCGGAAAGGAAATTCTCATGGGCTTCAAGTACTAGTCACGAAGGTGGAGTAGGTGTGGCCGTCGACTCGGGGGTGACCTCGGGAGCAGGTGTTGGGGTTGGTTCAGGCGTCGGAGATGGAGTTGCCTCCGGCGTTGCAGTGGGAATGGGCGCCGGTTCGACCGGCGCTGGTGCCGGTGGCCTGCGCCGCCGGCGAGGACGGTCGCGCGGCCTGCGAGGGCCAGGCGCGATCGGTTGAATGCGTGGTCTGCGGCGCGCGCGCAAGCGCTGACCGGGACGGCGGCGCGATCCGCTGCGTGCCTCGCGGCGCGCGATGCGATTCGCACGATGGCGCCGCACTCGCCGACGTGCTGCCCGTGGCGGCAGTCCGGCAGCGGCGCGTCTCATCCGCCGCAGCGCAGCTCGCCGCACACGCGGCGGGAGACCGCGGCGCGCCAGGGCCCGGCGCACGGCGCGCAGGCGCGCGCCAGGGGCGATCCGGCGGGGAAGCGGCTTGACCGCGCGCGGCACGCCGGCGGTCGTCACGACACGGGCTCCCGGAGTGGCCGGTGTCTGCACGCGCGCACGTGAGGCCGGCGTGGTGACGACGTTCTCCACGCGCGCGCTCGCGGGTTCGGGCTCCTGGACGGCCTCGACGGCGGCAGCGCCGCCCGACACGGTCGCGCCGGCCACCACGGCCGTGACGGCCACCTTCGCGACGACGGCCTTGACCGCGAGCCCGCCGGTGATCGCCGCGGCACCGCCGCCGGCGCCGGCGCCTGCACCGGCGCCTGCACCGATCGCGGCCGCGGCCGCGCCGCCGGACGCACCGGCGCCGCCGAGCACCGTCGCCTTCAGGCCGGCGGTCGGCAGGACCGGCAGGATCACCGCGAGGCCGGTGCGCTGGCGCGCGACGGCCAGCCGGTACGCGTCGCACGGCTGGCACTGGCGCAGGTGACGGCGCAGCGGGCCGCGTCGCAGCGCGCCGCCGCGCGCGACCTCGAGCTGGACGCGGATCTCGTCGCACGGTGTCGCGCGCGCGTCACGCTCGGCGATCAGCGCCGTACGCGCCTGGAACACCAGCGCCTTGACCTTCTCCGGCGGGCACCCGATCACTTCGGCGATCTCCGGATGGCTGAAGTCGCCGAGCTCGAACAGGACGAGCGCGCCGCGCTGATCCTCGGGCAGCCCCGCGAGGTCGGCGACCAGCTCGCGCAACTCGGCGCGACGCTGGACGTCCTCGGCGAGGCCGTCGTAAGACGGCTCGAGATCGTCGGATGCGATCGCGGCGTCGCGGCGCGCCGCCAGCACCGTGCGGCAGCGGTTGCGGGCGATCGCGAACAGCCACGGGCGCACGGAGTCGGGCAGCCGGCCTTCGCACAGCGCGCGATGTGCGCGCACGAACGTCTGCTGGAGCGCGTCCTCGCCGTCCTCGCGGTTGCCCACCATGTGCCGGCAGAAGGCCAGCAGCGACGCGTGATGACGGTCGTAGAGCGTCTCGAACGCAGCGACGTCACCCGCCCGAACGAGCGCGGCGAGGCGCTCGTCGGCGAGGCGGCGGAGCCGGCGGGATCCGGCGCGGCTCTCGAGTGAAGGTTCCAACACTCGAAGGACGACCGCCGACGCCGAATATTCCCCGACTCCGCTGACCCGCGTGACCCAGACCCATCATTCCTACAGACCGATCAGGATGCAGATGATCCCCATCTCGTTGTCGTAGGCGTCGCCGGAGAAGACGAGCAACGCGGCGCCGAATACGACGAGTGCCCCGAGCTTGCTGAACATGACGGTTCCCCTTCGGTGGGTGGTCGTTGTCGAAGGGAAGACCCGCCCGCGTGCGCGCAGGTTGGCCACTTGCGCACAACCGGCCAACCTGCCCCGCCGCCGTGGGGTCTTACCGGCGACAAGCGATCACCCCCACGAAAGGGATCCACAATGTGCGCCAGGAAGCTGGCCGTCGTCGCGGCCATCGCAGCGTCCGCTGCGCTCGCCGCGCCGGCCGCCGCTCGTGAGAGCCCGCTGCCGCCCGGCGAGTGCGTCACCCATGGCGCCGCAGGCGTGCCCTACGACGTCGGTGTCAACTGCCGCACCGTCGAGCACGACGGCATCGACCGCCGCTACGTCGTCTACATCCCGCGGCAGCGGCCCGTCACCGGTGACCGCGCGCCGGTCGTGATGATGTTCCACGGGAGCAGCGGCAGCGGCGAGCAGTTCCTGCGGATCTCGGGCTGGCGCGAGCAGGCCGACCGCACCGGCCTGATCGCCGTCTTCCCGACCGGCCTGCGGTACCGCGTGCTCGAATCCGGCCGGCGGAGCACGAAGTGGAACGACTTCGGCCTTCCGGCGGCCGTCGACCTCGAGGAGCGCCCGCGCGGCTATCCGGAGGACGCGCCGATGCCCGCCGACGACGTCGGGTTCGTCGACGCGATCATGGCCGACATCGACGCGCGGCTGCCGGTCGACCGCCACCGCGTCTACGCGAGCGGGTTCTCCAACGGCGCCGGCTTCACCGCCCGTCTCAGCGTCGAGCGCTCGAACCGGATCGCGGCGGTCGGCTACTCCGGCGGCGGGCTGCCCGCGGCGCAGGACGCCCCGGCCCGCGCGGTCCCGACGTACGCGACGCTCGGCACCCGCGACGACCGCGTCCTCGAGGACACCGGGCTGACCGCGCTGCCGCTGAATCCGGTCGAGATCCTCACCAGTCCCGTGCTCGGCCCGTTCATCGGTCACCACCTGGCGACCTTCGGCCTCGACGAGGACCGCTTCGGCGCGATCGCGCGCCGGCGCTCGACGACCCTGCGCTGGCCCGCGACGGGAGCCGGTCCCGGCGGCGCCGTGTTCCAGTTCGGGATGCTCGGCGGGTTGCGGCACCGGTTCCCCACCGGCGGCAACAACAGGGCCGGCTTCGAAGCCGCACCTGAGTTCTGGGAGTTCTTCGAGAACCACCCGCTGCCGTAGGTGTAATCTGGCTGACATGAAGGGAGCACTTCGTAGCCACCTCTGAGATCGCCAGGCCGGGCGCTGCAGGCGCCCGGCTCCGGCGCGCGCTGTGGCCGATCGGGCTCCTCGCCTCGTTCCTGTCGTTCGTTCCGGTGCTGTCCGGCGAAGCCTCGGGTGCGTCGGTGATCGTGTTCCGCCTCACGGCGCTCTCGTTCATCGTGAGCGGCCTGATCGCCTGGCAGCGACGGCCGGACAACCGCGTCGGAGCGCTGATGGTCGCGACCGGCTTCGGCGTCCTCGTCAATCCGCTCCTGAGCCAGGTCGAGTGGTCGCCCGTCCAGACGCTCGGTGTCCTCGCCAACGACTGGTGGACCGTCGTCTTCGTCGTCCTGCTGCTCGTGTTCCCGCACGGCCGCCGGATCCGGGGCCGGCTCGAATGGCTGGTCGTCGCGTTCGCGGTTCCGGTCGCCATGCTCCAGCCCGTGTGGCTGATGTTCGCCGAGGAGGAGGGGCTCGTGAACGACCTGCTCGTGTCGCCGAACGCGGGCGTGGCCGACGTGATCGACAAGGCCCAGCGGGCGACGCTGCTGGCCGCGACGTTCTCGCTGTTCGTGATCCTCGTGCTGCGATGGCTGAGGGCATCGCCACCGATGCGCCGCGTCCTGCTCCCGACGCTCGCCGGTGGCGCGACGATGCTCTCGTTCGCGGGCATGCTCGCCGCCGACCTGATCGCAGGCGGCCGGTCGGAGACGATTCTGCTGATCACGCTGTGCGTCTTCGCGACGGTGCCGCTCGCGTTCCTGGCCGGGCTGCTGCGCTCCCGGCTCGCGCGCGTCGCGGTCGGCGGGCTCCTGGTCGAGCTGCGCGATACGACGTCGCCCACCGCGCTGCGCGACGCACTGGCGACGACGCTCGGCGATCCGTCGCTCACGCTCCTGTACTGGCTCCCGGAGTACAACGCGTGGGCCGACGCCGAAGGCCGGCCGGCGGCGCTCCCGGCGGACGGGGACGCGCGTGCGACGAAGCTCGTGGAGCGCGGCGGTGAGCACGTCGCCGCACTCATCCACGACGAGTCGCTGCTCGACGAGCCCGAGCTGATCGAGTCCGCCTGCGCGGTCGCGGCGATCGCGCTCGAGAACGCACGTCTGCACGCGGATCTGAAGGCGCGCCTCGACGAGCTGCGCGCGTCGCGCGCCCGGATCGTCGAGACCGGTGACATCGAGCGCCGCCGGCTGGAGCGCAACCTGCACGACGGCGCGCAGCAGCGGCTGGTCGCGCTCGCGCTTTCGCTCGGCATGGCCGAGTCGCGCGTGCGGGTCGATCCCGAGCTCGTCGAGAAACTGCTGGCCGAGGCCAAGCAGGAGCTCACGCTCGGGCTCGGCGAACTGCGCGAGCTTGCCCGCGGCATCCACCCGGGCGTGCTCAGCGACCACGGGCTGGAGGTCGCGGTCGAGTCGCTCGCGGCGCGCGCGACGGTCCCCGTCAAGCTCGAGATCGGCCTCCCCGACCGCCCGCCCGAGCCGGTCGAGGTGGCCGCCTACTTCTTCGTCAGCGAGTCGCTGGCGAACGTCGCGAAGTACGCCCACGCGTCGCGCGCGACCGTCCGGATCGAGCGGGAGAACGGCCACCTCGTGGTCGAGGTCACCGACGACGGGATCGGCGGCGCCGACGACACGCGCGGGTCGGGCATCCGCGGCCTGGCGGACCGGGTCGAGACGCTCGGCGGCCGCCTGCTCGTGCTCAGCCCGGTGGGCGGCGGCACGCGGATCAGCGCGGAGATCCCGTGCCCGTGACTACCGCAGCGCCTCCAGCGGCGTGGCCGGCTCGTGGCCGGCGGGGCCGCGGTTGCGCCTCGCCACCCCGCTGGCGACGGCGGCGTTGGCGACCTCCTCCGCCACCGCCTCGGCGACACGGCGGTTGAACACGCTGGGGATGATGTAGTCCGGGTGCAGTTCCTCCCGCGTGATGACGCCCGCGATCGCGTGCGCGGCGGCGAGCTTCATCTCCTCGTTGATCGTGCTCGCGCGGACCTCGAGCGCGCCCTTGAAGACGCCCGGGAACGCCAGCACGTTATTGATCTGGTTCGGATAGTCCGAGCGGCCGGTCGCCATCACGGCGACGTCGTCGCGGACCTCCTCCGGCTGGACCTCGGGGACGGGATTGGCCATCGCGAACACGATCGCGTCCGGCGCCATCGAGCGCACGCCGGCGGCCGTCACGGCGCCGGGGCCGGAGAGGCCGAGCAGCACGTCGGCGCCCGCGAGCACCTCGTCCGGCGTGCCCTTCACGCCGCGCGGGTTCGTCCGCTCGGCCAGCGCCGTCCGCTCGGCGTCCAGGCCCTCCGCGCCGGCGTAGATCGCGCCGCGGCGGTTGCAGACGATCACGTCGGTGATCCCGAGCGCGAGCATGATGTCCGTGCACGCGATCCCGGCCGCGCCGGCGCCGGCGACCACCACCGTCACGTCCTCCGCCTTCTTGCCGACGAGCCGCAGGGCGTTCAGCAGCGCGGCGAGCACGACGATCGCCGTGCCGTGCTGGTCGTCGTGGAACACCGGGATGTCGAGCTCGGCGCGCAGCCGGCGCTCGATCTCGAAGCAGCGCGGTGCCGAGATGTCCTCGAGGTTGATGCCGCCGAACGTCGGCGCCGCCGCCTTCACGAAGGCGATGATCTCCTCGACGTCCTTGGTGTCGATGCACAGCGGGAACGCGTCGACGCCGGCGAACTCCTTGAACAGGAGCGCCTTGCCCTCCATCACGGGCATCGCCGCCTCCGGGCCGATGTCGCCGAGGCCGAGGACCGCGGTCCCGTCCGAGACGACGGCGACGGTATTGCCCTTGATCGTCAGCGCCCAGGCCTTCGCCCGGTCCTCGTGGATCGCCATCGACACGCGCGCGACGCCGGGCGTGTAGGCCATCGAGAGGTCGTCGCGCGTCTTCAGCGGCAGCTTCGAGTTGACCTCGATCTTGCCGCCCTTGTGCATCAGGAACGTGCGGTCGGAGACGCTGTCGACCTCGACGCCCTCGAGGTCGCGCACCGCGCGCACGACCGCCTCGGCGTGCGCCGAGTCGCCGCACGCGACCGTGACGTCGCGCACCACCCGCTCGGGCTCCACGCGCACGAGGTCGATCGCGCCGAGCATCGCGTCGGCGTCCGCGATCGCTCCGGCGACGAGCGCGAACGTACCGCCCTGCTGCGGCAGGTGCAGGCGCATCGTGAAGCTGTAGGACGCTGAAGGCTGCAGGCGTGACATGCGCGACTCCTCGCTCGTGCTGAGTGATGACAGTGTTGCGGAGAGGCCGTCGTGACGGGTGCCGACCGCGCCGCGGCACCGTCGCCCTCACGGTCTAGGCTGGGCACATGACGCCTTCTGAGCAGCCTCCCGGCCCGCCTTCCGAAGGACCGCCCTCTTCACCGCCGCCGGGGACGCCGCCGCCGGCCTATGTGCCGTCGCTGAGCGGCCCGGCAACGGCCTCGGGCGTCACCGTGTCCGATCCCTCCGGCCCGCCCTCGCCGGACTACCCGGCGAGCATCGAGATCTCCTACCCGAACGAGATGAACCGCTGGCTGCCGCTCGTCAAGTGGCTGCTCATCATCCCGCACCTCGTCGTGCTGTTCTTCGTCGGCATCGCCGCGTTCTTCGTGGCGATCTACGCGTTCTTCGCCGTGCTCTTCACCGGCCGCTGGCCGCGCGGCGCCTTCGACTTCCTCGTCGGCACGCTCAGGTGGGCCTACCGCGTGACCGTCTACGCCTACCTGATGGTCGATCCCTACCCGCCGTTCACGCTCGACGACGACCCCGACTATCCGGTGCGGCTGAACGTCGACTACCCGGAGCGGATCGCCAACTGGCGGCCGCTGGTGCACTGGCTGCTGATCCTCCCGTACCTGTTCGTCGCCGGCGTGCTCTTGTGGCTGACCGGCCTGCTGGCGGTGATCGCCTTCTTCACGATCCTGTTCACGAAGCAGATCCCGCGAGGCCTGTTCGAGCTCATGGTCCCGGGCCTGCGCTGGAACCTGCGCGGCAGCGCCTACGCCTACTTCATGTCCGACCGCTATCCGCCGTGGGAATGGGGCTAGTGGGTCACCCGCGAGCAGCGGCGACGACGAGATCGGCCATCGCCTTCATCCCGAGCAGGTTCGGGTGGAGCGGAGCGGCCGCGTTGGCCGGGATCACCGGTTCGACCCAGCGCACGCCGGGCGGCGCGCAGGCGTCGTGGCCCGCGCTGGCCGCATAGACGTCGACCAGCTGCGCGCCGCCTGACGCGGCCTGCTCGGCGAGCATCGCGTTGAGCTCCTCCTGCTTGGCGCGCATCCACGGCACGTCGCCGCCGGCGACGGGCATCGTCGGGTAGCAGCCCGCACCGCTGTGGGGGAAGATCGCGGAGTAGTTGACGACCAGGACGCGCGCGGACGGTGACCGCGCGTGGATCTCGGCGAGCACGGCCGCGACCTTCGGAGCGGTCCCGGCAATCCGCTGGCTGATCTCGTCGACGCCGCCGACGACGTACTTGTCGCGGCACGGCGACCCGGTCGACGGGGCGAGCGAGATGCAGTCCTCCGCGATGCTGGTGAACCCGATGTCGTTGCCGCTGATCGTGACCGTGACGAGCGCGGTGTCGGCGGACAGCGCGTTCAGCTGCGGCGGGTTCGGCCGCGGCGAGACGTTCTGCGGTGCCGTCATGTCCTCGGTCTCGGCGCCGCTGCACGTCGCGTCGCGGTACTCGGCGTAGCGCAGTTGCAGCTGGGCGAGCCGGCCGTAGTTGCTGCTCGACTTCAGGCACCCGAACGGCGGCAGCGGGAGCGGGATCAACGGCCCGGCCGCGTACGAGTCGCCGAGCGCGGCGAAGCGCGGCGCGGCCTGCGCCGCTCCCGCGAACGCCACGACCGCCGCCAGCACGGCAAGCACGACCCCGACCCGCATCGCTTGGCGCAATACCCGATTTCGCGAGTACCAGCCGTCAGATTGGGCAGGACAAACACATGGCTACGAAGACACCCGATACCGACCTGTTCGATCGTCTCCGCGCCATCGGGCTGCGCAAGCGCGTCGCCCGCGATCTCTCGGGCGCGCTGGAGAAGGCCAACGACACCCGCGCCTCGAAGGCCGCGCAGGGGACGATCGGGGACCTCCGCAAGCTCGCCGACGAGCTCGAGGACCGCGTCCGCGGCGGCCCGGAGAAGCGCAGCGCCGCGGCCCGGAAAGCGGCGATGACGCGCCGGCAGCAGGCAGAGAAGCGCAGCGCCGCCGCGCGCAAGGCGGCCCGCACGCGCGCGAGCAGCGCCAAGTAGCATCCGCGGAGCGTGGCCGACACGCTCGTCTTCATCCCCGCCTGGAACGAGGCCGCCTCGCTGCCCGAGCTGCTCGCCGAAGCCGCGCGCGATCTGCCGGACGCCGACCTGCTCGTGATCGACGACGGTTCGACCGACGACACGGCGCAGGTGGCCAAGGCGGCCGGTGCCGAGGTGGTCAGCTTCCCGGAGAACCGCGGGCTGCGCCACGGCATCGCCGAGGGATACCGGCAGGCGCACGTGCGCGAGTACGAGTACTGCGGCCGGCTCGACGCCGACGGCCAGCACCCGCCCGCCGAGCTCGTCCGGATGCTCGCGATGGTGAAGGCGGACGAGTGCGACGTCGCGGTCGGGTCGCGCTTCCTGCCGGACTCCGGCAAGGACGGCGAGCGCTACAAGCCGGCGCCGGAGCGCGTGTTCGGCACCGCGCTGCTGCGGATGCTGATGCGCGTGCGGCTCGGCCAGCCGATCTCCGACGGCACGAGCGGCATGTACGCGGTCAACCACAAGGCGCTCGACCTGCTCTCCGACCCGTACGTGTGCGAGGCGCCCGAGGTCGAGGCGCTGATGCGGATCACCGACGCCAAGCTGCGGCTGCTCGAGGTGCCCGTCCACATGCGCCAGCGCGAGCACGGCGAGTCGTCGTTCCGCGGCCGCCGCGCGGTCGAGCTGGTCGTGACGATCGGGCTGACGCTGTTCGCCGGCGAGCTGATGCGGCGTCGTCACCAGCGCCAGCAGCGCAAGGGCATCAAGAAGCTGCTGCCCGGCGGCTGACGGCCCACGAGCCGACCGCAAGCGCCGCCACGCCCGCGACCGCAACCCCGCGGCCGACCTGACGCGGCGCTCCCACCGGCCACAGCATCGGCGTGGGCGCCTGGTCGTCGCTCGCGTCGCGCAGCAGGTGCGACGTCAGGCCGGCGAAGGCGGCCCAGCCGTGTCGCGGCCCGCCCACGGCGAGGCCGACGCCGCCGAGCGCTACCGCCACCGCGATCGCGTGGCTGCGCGGTCGCGCAGGCAGCGACAGCATCGGCTCGATCCGCAGCGAGCGCGCGGCGACCGCGTGATCGACGTCGATCAGCGTGCCGGCCGCCACCGCAGTGCGCACGGCCGCGCTCCCGAGCGGCGCCGCCACCGCGGCGGCGAGCAGGGCGTGTGCGAACGGATCGGAGACCGCGACGAGGTACCTGCGGAAGCTCACCCGCGCGCGCGTGCGGCTGCCGCGGTCCTGACCAGGAGCGACGCCCCGACGGCGCCGCCGAGGTCTCCGAGCGCGGCGAGCTCGACGGCCGGCGGACGGTCGTCGGCGAACAGGTGCGGCATCATCGCCTCGCGGATCCGGTCCACGTAGGGCTGCCCGAGCCGCAGGCCGAGGCCACCGCCGATGATCACCGCCTCGATGTCGAGCACGTTCTGCGAGGAGGCGATCCCGGCGCCGAGCGCGCGCACCGCGCGTTCGATCAGCCGGTGGGCCATCGCATCGTCGCGATCGAGAGCGCGCGCCCACACGCCGCTCGTCAGACGCGTCCGCCCACGCTCCTCCATGATCTTGAACAGCACCGTCTTCTCGCCGCCGTCCACGTCGCGGCGGGCGCGCAGTCTCCATTGCCAGCCGCCCGGCGTAGGCCTCCATGCAGCCCTTGCGCCCGCACGGGCACGGCGCGCCGTCCATCTTGACGACGACGTGGCCGATCTCGCCCGCCGCGTCGCGGCCGATCCACGGCTTGCCGTCGAGCACGATGCCGCCGCCGACGCCGGTGCCCCAGAAGACGCCGAGCACCGAGTTGTACTCGCGCGCCGGCCCCGAGCTCGAACTCGGCGTCGGTGGCCACCTGCACGTCGTTGCCGAGCGACACCGGCGCGCCGCACGCGTCCTCGAGGAACTGGCGCAGGTCGAACGTCCCGGCCCAGCCGGGCAGGTTCATGGCGCCCGAGACGGTGCCCGCGTCGTCGTCGACCTTGCCGGGCGACCCGAGGCCGATGCCCTCGAGTGCCGACGACTCGACGCCCGCCTGGTCCGCCGCCTCGCGCAGCGTGCTCGCGATCTCCGCCGCGACGTCGGGCGGGCCGCCCTTCGTCGGCGTCGGGTGCCGCGACTGGCCGACGACCTCACTGGCCTCGTCGACGACCACTGCCTGGATCTTGGTCCCGCCGAGATCGATGCCGCCCCGGTAGCTCATGACGCGAAGGTACTGCCCGCGGAATAACTCGGCCAGTCCTGCGTCCGTGCTGACATGAGCCTCGAGACGACGCGGCGGTGCCCCACGTGCGGCAGGCCGGACACTGAACTGCGCGACTTCTGCGAAGGCTGCGGCGAGTATCTGCGCTGGGACGCGACCGCGGAGCACGCGCCGCGGCCGGAGCCGCCGACGGTTGAGCAACCGCCCGTCGTGCGGGCCGTCGCGCCCGTGCTGCTGTTGCTCGATTCCGACACGGCGAGCGTGGCGGCGGGCGGCGCAGGCGTGCTGCGCGGGCTGATCCGCAATCAGAGCGGCGTCGTCGACAACTACGACTTCCGGATCGCCGGGCTGCCCGATGGCTGGGCCGCGCCGCCGCCGACCGCGTACCTGCTGCCGTTCGGCTCCGCCGAGGGCCACGAGCAGCCGTTCGAGCTGGCGCTGACGCCTCCGCGCGCGCCCGTGGCGGCAGCACGGCCGTGGGCGTTCACGCTCGAGGCCGTCTCTCGCAGTACTGGGCGCGTCGCCGCTCGCGTGGACGCCACGCTGATCGTCGAGCCGTACGAGCAGCTGACGGCGCGCTCGCACCCGCAGCGGCGCCGCGGTCGCACCGGCAAGACATATGCGATCGAGGTCGCGAACGACGGCAACGCGCCCGCCACCGTGCGGCTGTCGGCGACCGACACCGACGACGCCTGCGACGTCCGGATCGACACGCCTGTGCTCCAGATCGACGCCGGCGCCACGGCGACCGCCCGCGTGCGCGTGGCGCCGCGGCGGATGCTGTGGTGGGGCCGCCCGGTCGAGCACCGGGTGGACGTCGAGGCGCCGGTGCCGCAGGTGCTCGCCTTCCGCCAGCTCCCGTGGATCCCGTGGTGGGTCCCGGCCGGGATCCTGGTGCTGATCGCGCTCGCGATCGCGCTGCTGGCGCTGCGCGGGGATCCGATCGACGTCCCGGAGGTGCGCGGCCAGACCGTCGAGGGTGCCCAGCAGGTGCTCGTCGAGGCGGGCCTGAAGTCGACGCCGCGGGTGCAGGAGCAGGTCGTCGCCGACCCGGGCGCGGTCGGCCGCGTGATCGCCCAGAACCCGGCCGCCGGATCCGAGATCGACGCCGACGGCGCGGTCATCCTGCAGACCGGCGTCGCGAACCAGGTCGTCGGCGTGCCCGACGTGCGGGGCGCCACGCTCGAGCAGGCCCAGCAGGTGCTCACCGCGCGCGGCCTGATGCTCGGCGTGATCGAGCCCGGTGACGCCCCGCGCGATGCGCGCGTGGACTTCCAGAACCCGGCTGCGGGCGGGGACGCGCGCGTCGGCTCGCCCGTGAACGTGATCCTCGCGGTCGAGGAGGAGCCGGAGGCGACGCCGACGCCGACCGCCGCGCCGACCGCCGAGCCGGTCGCGACCGCGCCTGCGACACCGCAGCCCTGACGCCCATACCGTGTCGGCGATGACCGACGCGATCGAGCAGGCGCTCGCGCTGTTCGAGCAGCGCCCGGCGAAGCCGGACGCCGCCGACGGCTACATCGACCTGCTCGGCGGAGACGACCCGACGGGGTCGGGTCTCGGCCAGCAGGCGATGGTGAGCGCGCTGATCCCACGCATCTACGAGCGCGTGTGGCGGCCGGTGCTCGCGTCCGTGGCCATGGCCGGCCGCCGCGACGACCGGCGGATGGCGCTCGACATGCTCGCCGTGTCCGCCGGCGACCGCGTGCTCGACGTTGCGTGCGGGCCGGGCAACTTCACGCGCGCGTTCGCGCGTGCGAGCGGCGACGGGCTCGTGGTCGGGCTCGACGCCTCGCGCACGATGCTCGGCCAGGCGGTCCGGGAGCCGAACCCGCCGAACGTCGCCTACGTGCGCGGTGACGCGGGGGCGCTGCCGTTCCGGGACGGCAGCTTCGACGCCGTCTGCTGCTTCGCGGCGCTGTACTTCATCGAGCAGCCGATGCGGGCGATCGACGAGATCGTGCGCGTGCTCGCCCCCGGCGGGCGAGTGGCGCTGCTGTCGAGCGTGGTACGCGGGCCGATCCCGGCCGGCGCGACCAACGCGGTCGTCCGCCGCCTCAGCGGGATGCGCGTGTTTGGCGCGGATGAGCTGTCGGGCGCGCTGCGGGATCGCGGTCTGACCGCGGTCGATCGGCAGCTGGCCGGATTCGCTCAGTTCGTGTCGGCTCGAGCCCGCTGATGAACGGGTCGGCCGTGACCGGCTCGAGTCGGCGGCGGTCTTCTGTGACGGTCATGGAGAGCATCGTGGCGTCTAGTCATTAGGACGCCGCCGGGAGAGCGGTATTCCCACTCTCCCGGCAGTCCTCTCTCCTCACCGCTTCAGCGTCACCGCCATCGTGGTGCGCCGCGCGGTCCCGCCCGTGGGCGTGAACGCCACCTTGACGCGCAGCTTGACGCTGCGCGAGCGCTTGAGCGAGCGGCGCGCCGCCTTCGTGAAGCGGAGCTTGAGCGTCGCCGTGCCGGCCTTCACGGACTTCGAGCCGGCGGCGACCTTGCGGCCGCTGCGCGTCGCCGCGGCGCTCACACGGCCGGCCGACGGCACCGTCACGCGCACACGCAGGCCCTTGGCGAGCGCCTTCGCCAGCTTCGCCTTCGCGGCCTTGGCGGCGAGGCCGCCGCCGGTGGCGCCGCTCCCCGCCGGGACGTCCGCCGGACCCCAGTCGGGCTGCTTGCCGCCGGGGATCAGCATCGCGGCGGTCTGCGACGCGCCTTCGATCGTGCAGCCGCCGCCGAAGCTCGGCACGGTCGCGACCTTGATGCCGTCGCCCTCGCCCCACGCGACACGCCCGCCGTCGGGCGCGAACGTCGGGGTCGAGAACGACCCGCCAGAGGGACCGCTGTAGCGGTAGCAGACGATCGGCTTGGAGCCGGGATCGGCGTCGCCGTCCTTGAAGCGCGTCGGGAACAGCGGCACGCTGTAGACCGTCAGCGTGCTGTCGTTCTCACCCGTCGCGAACGCGAGCTTCTTGCGATCGCGCGACACGTCGCCGCCGCTGACGTGCGGGTTGTTCTCGACGGTGTCGCTGAACCAGTTCTTGACCAGGTTGCCGGTGCCGCCGTCGCTGATCGTGTCGAGGATCACGTCGTGGTTCGGCAGATGCGTGGGGTCGCTGATCATCACGTTGTCGTTATCGATCCACGACGGGTTGCGCCAGCCGGAGTGCCGGCCGTAGCCGGGCTCGTCCCAACCGGTCTGGCGGTCGGCGCGCGAGTAGCCGGTGCCGCCCTCGTTGATCGTGGTGACGCACTGGGGCGGGAAGCACGTCGGGTTCTGGCTCTGGGTCATGTAGTAGTACGTGTAGGCCACCTTCGAGCCGTCCGGGGAGAGGGCGGGGTCGTAGGGCCCGTAGAACACCTTCGAGGGCGCCGGCCGCGTGTCGCTGACCGGAGTGTCGAAGTTGGCGAGCACGCGCCCGCGGCGGTCGAGCCGGTGCAGGCGGACGCCGTGGAGCGCGATCATCGTGCCGTTGTCGGCCTGGGAGACGTCGCTGTAGCCGCCGGTGGCGGTCACGCGGTACTGGCGCGAGCCGTCGCCGGTCGACAGCCAGACGTCGCCGTTCTTCACGTACGCGATTGAGTCGGCGCTCGCGGCGGGGGCCGCGACCGCCACGACCACCAGCACGGCGGCCGCTGCGAGGAGTCGGAGGAAGGGGGAGGACATGGCAGCGATCCTGCATCGCGCGCCGCCCCCTGGCATCGGGGAATCTCCTAGGATCGCGGCCATGAGGTTCGTCCACACCTGCGTGCGCGTGCGCGACATCGATGCCTCACTGCGGTTCTACGAAGCACTCGGCTACGAGCGGCGGGGGAGGCTGCAGTTCGACGGCGCCTACAACATCTACCTCGGCCTGCCCGGCGACGGCGACACGCTCGAGCTGACCGTCAACGAGGGTCAGACCGAGTCGTACGACCTCGGCAACGGCTACGGGCACATCGCACTCGTCGTCGACGATCTCGACGCCAAGGTCGCCGAGCTCGCCGAGCACGGGTACGAGCCGGAGAAGCCGCCCTACCACCCCGGCGGGCGCGAGGAGGTCGGCCCGATCTGCTTCGTGCAGGACCCGGATGGCTACCGGATCGAGCTGATCAACGGCGCCGGGTTCGAGACGCCGCAGAACTAACCCGCGGCAAGGTACTCGAGCCCGTTGATCCCGGGCGTGAAGTAGTACTCGCCGCCGCGCATCGTGACGACGCGCGACAGCGGGCCCATGAAGAACGGCGGATGGCCGGGGACGGTCATCTTCGGTGGCCCGTGACCGTCCTGCGGGCCGACGATCGGATCCTGGTCCTGCGCGAGCCCGAACGCGTTGCCGCCGTTGGCCCACTGCGACTGCACGAACTCGAACCCGCGGGCGATGTTCCCCTGCAGGCACATGAAGATCACGCCGCGCTCCTGCCCGTCGTCGTCGACGCCCTCGGGCAGCGGTTCGCCGTAGGTGATCCCGCGCCGGATGATCCGGTGGCGGTTCACGAGCTTGCCGTCGAACGGGAGGCTGTGGCGCGGGTTCATGCGCCGGACGTGCGAGCCGATCGGGCAGCGCAGGCCGTCCGGATCGTCGCGGTAGTCGAACGCGTTCCCGCGCGTGACGTCTGCGACCAGCTCCGGGTTCGGCCGGTCCGGTGACAGGTCGAGTGGCGTGCCGTCGCGCCAGCGGCCGACGAGCTTCGCCGCGAGCAGCTCCTCGCCGCCGGGATAGGTCGCCGCCGCCTCGCGCAGCGCGCGCCGGAAGCCTGCGACGTCCTGCTGGAGCTTGCGGTAGACGACATAGGAGCCGTTGACGCCGAACGCGTCCGGCGGCGGCGCGGGCGTGATCGTCTCCTGCTCGTCCGCGTAGCCGAGCAGGAACTCGCCGGCGCGCAGCGGGCGCCACTTGCCGTCCTTGCCCGGCGGCGCGCCCTCGCCGGCGTGCGGCTCGAACTCACTGCCTTCGATCGACGGCTGCGCGAACCCGTCGGCGTAGCCGAAGTGCTCGCGACCGCCCTCCAGTGCCGCGCCCGAGTGTTTGCCCACGACCGTCAGCCCGCCGGCCTCCGCGACCGCGGCGCGCAGTCGCTCGTCGCGCGCTTGCAGCGCCGCGTCGTCCTTCGCGCTCACCATCACGAGCACGTGCGCCTCGCCGTCGCGGAAGCACTCCTCCCAGTGCTCGGGCGCACTCTCGCCGGTGTCTCCGATCCGGTCCGCGCGCGCGGCCATGCCGACCCGGAACTCCTCCGGGAACGCGTCGAGCGAGGCAGCCGCGACGCCGAGCGCCCGCAGCCCCGCGTGGCTGACCGCGATGTTGATCCCCGACTCGGGCTTCTCGCTCCACTTGGACGCCGTGATCACCTGCGGGAGCACCTCGCGGAGCAGGGCGCGCGCCCGTCCGGCGTCGTCGATCCGCAGGAACTCGTAGGCCGCGGACGGCAGCCGGTAGCCGCGGATCACGAACCCCTGGATGTTCGCGAGGTCGACCGTGGTCATGCCGGGAACCGCTCCACGAACTGCGCCTTCAGCGCCGCCGGCTCGAGGCCGCGGGTGTCGAGCGCGAAGTCGATCAGCTCCGTCCGGATGGCGACGTTCCTGTGCACGTCGCCGACCGTCTGCTCGCCGTAGGCGCCGAAGAACAGCGCCGACTCGACCTGGTGCGAGCGGAACCAGGCGGAGAAGGCGGCGGAGTCCTGATGGCCGGGGTAGCCGGGGCAGTTGCCCCAGATCGCGTCGGCGTCGCCGGCGAGGCCGGTGCGCAGCGTCTCCAGATATGCGTCGAGCGGGCCGTCGAAGTTGCTGGTGAACAGCAGGCGCGGCGCCTTCAGCGCGTCGCGGCGGCGCTGGCCCTTCTGCTGCTTGACCTGTCCGATCACGACCCAGCGGGCGAGGTGGGTGCCGGGCACGCGCGCGAGCGGGCTCGCGTCGCCGTCGCCGAGTGTGTCGAGGTACTCGGCGAGCGCCTCCTCGCGGCCGTGCTCGATCGGGGTGAGGACGGTGAGCGCGTACGCCTGGCCGGAGACGTTGCGGCTCACAGGTCCCCCTGCACGCTCGTGAGCATGTCGTCGTAGGCCGCCTTGAACGCGTCGGGGTCGAGGCCGTCGGCGCCCGCCGGCGGAGGTCGTCGAGCGCCGCCGCGACCCGCTTCGCCGAGATGATCTCGGTCGTGGTCGCGCTCGGATAGGCGGACCAGTAATGGTTCGCGACGTACTCGTTCTCGCGGATGTACTGCTTGAACGGCTCGACCGGGATCGGGCCGGGGAAGCCGTACGACGTCCCCCAGATCCCCTTCATGCGGGCCGGCACGACCTCGGAGAACGCGTCGATGTACTGGTCCCACGTGCCCGTTGAAGTTGCTCTCGAACAACAGGTACGTGTGGTTCAGCCGCTCGCCGCTGCCGCCGTCCGGGAACCGCCGGATCACGGTCCAGCGCGCGAAGTGGATGAACGACAGCGCCTGGAGCTTGCTCAGCGTCGCGGTCACGTGCCGCCCGATCCAGAACACGAGCGCGAGCAGTATCCGGCCACCGGCTTGACCGGCGTCAGGACGGTTATCGCGGTCGCCCTGCCCTCGACGTTGGCCACGTAGCGACCTTAACCAAAAAAGGGCCGCCGCGCCCGGGTCAAAAGCGCGGCGGCCCTGGTGATGAGGGAGGAGGAGGGTTCTTCACGCATACTCGCAACGCCCTCCCGCCTCCGCCGTACGGGCGCCTCGTGAGCGCCCGTACGGCTACCACCACTTAGCCTGGATCCACCGATTCTCGCGGCGCCTCGACACCGTGGCCGTTCGCCAGGACCGATCGGCCGCGAACCAGGTGGAGCACCACATGAGATACGCGGCCGATCGACCCTGACTCGGCCCACGGCGCCGAGTCATCCACGATGATCGGTGGATCCAGGCTTAGGTATTCCTCACACGGTTCCGGTGATCGACCACATCCCGATCCGGCGGCTGAGCCGGATGTCCGGGCCGGTCGGGCCCTGGCCCCAGAAGTAGTCGCCGATGTTGGTTGACCCAGCCGGAGCCGAGGTTGCCCATCGAGCGGTACACGACGCCGGTCGGCTCCTTGTCGATCGCCATCTGCGCCCAGGCGTTGCGGACGGTCCGCGGACCGCGCCACCAGGACGGGAACAGGTAGTCGGCGAACCTGCCGCCCGTGCCGCCGTCGATGCAGTAGGCGTTGGTGTGGAAGCCGTTGAGCATGTGCAGGCCGTCCATGGTCCCGCCCCAGCGGCTGAAGTAGTCGTGCGAGCCGTTGGTGTCGGCGAGCACCTGGCAGGACTCGAGCTGCAGCCACTCGAGGTCCCAGTCGCCCCAGCGGCGCGTCGGCCGGGGTGATCCACTTGTCGTCGCTGCTGCTCTTGAACGTGAAGCTGCCCGGCGAGCCGTGGCCCGTGTACCACTGGGCGTCGACGTTGTCGACGTAGCTCCGTGTCCCAGCCGCCCTTGCGAGACGTCCTTGAAGTCCTTCTCGAACGCCGCCCATCCGCGCCAGTCGAATGCGGTCGGGATGCCGCGCGCGCCCATCAGGGCCTTGAAGCCGATGGCGCTGTCCTGCGCGCACTGCCACTCGTCGACGGTCTGCTCGATGCCGACGTCGATCGGGCCGATCGCCAGCTTGCCGAAGCCGCCGCCGCCGGGGACGCCGCCGCCCGCGACGCTGCCGTCGCCCGGCAGCGCGACCGATGCGGTGGTGGTGAGGCCGTTGACGTCGGTGACCTCGAGCGTCACGTCCTCGCCGGTCGCCGCCCGCCCGCGCGGGCTGCGCTCATAGGCGATCGCGGTGCCGTCGTTGCCCTCGAGCGTCGTGGTCGAGGACGACCAGCTGAACGTGTACGGGCCGGTGCCGCCGGACGCCTCGGCGGAGGCGAGGATCTTCGCGCCGCGGCGCGAGGCCTTGACGTCGACCTGCGGGCCTGCGCCGTCGACGGCCGGCGACCTGGCGGTGGGCCTGCGTTGCCCTGCTCGGTCGACGGGTTGCAGGTGTAGTGCGGGTAGATCGCCTCGACGGCGCCGAGCGCGGGCAGGAGGTAGCCGAGCGTCGGCTTGCTCTGGCGGACGCCGCGCTCGTACAGAGCCGCACACGCCTGCTCCGCCTCGGCGGGCGAGATGATCGGCACGTCGTCGCCGCGCTCGAGGCCGCGCAGCGCGCTCGACAGCTGGGTGACGCTGCCGTCGCCGCGCGAACGTGATCCGCAGCTTCGCGCCCTGGCCGCTGACCGGCAGGCCGCCAAGCTCGAACTTGAACGACACGGCGGTGTCGAGCGGCGTCTCGCTGGTCGGCTTGCCGCCGCGGTCGGACAGCGTGAGCTTGGCGTGCGAGACGCTCGGGTCGGCGC
This sequence comes from uncultured Solirubrobacteraceae bacterium, assembly GCA_963806395.1. Taxonomy (GTDB): domain Bacteria; phylum Actinomycetota; class Thermoleophilia; order Solirubrobacterales; family Solirubrobacteraceae; genus DASSUW01. Next base: position 58,527 of record CAWDYI010000010.1, read on the forward strand.
GAAGATCGGGGCTCAGGCCGGCGATGTCGACGAGCTTCGCCGCGTGCCGCAGCGCCTCGTCGTCGTCGAGCGGCCTGAGCTGGGCGAGCGCCCGGCGTGTCGATCGCCTGCGAGACGGTCGGGCGGCCGGACTCGTCCTTCCCCTCTCCGACCTTGCGCAGCGGGACCTGGCCGAAGCGTCGTCGGCGAACGAGAACGCGCCGTTCGGGAGCAGCGAGTTCGGGATGCCGAACGCGTCGGACGAGACTGGCGCCCTGGTCGGCGCTGAGGCCTTCCTGGGTCACCTTGTAGATCGGGGCTGTCTCGGCTGCGGATGCCGGTTGCGCGATCAGCAACATGGCACCCGCCCCGAGCAGGGCGGACAGTGCGGCGTGCTTCATGTGTGCTCCGTTTGGAGTGGAGGGATGGGCAGCACCAACATGGACTGCGCGCTTTGGAGCGACCTTGGCGCGATGTTGGGGCCGCTCACTCCCCTCCCTGTGCCGTGCCCGACGTCGTCGAACTCGACGCTCAGCTGAGCGGCTCGTAGTCGATCTCGAGGAAGTCCTTGACCTCGGCCTGCCAGCGGTCGCGGACGAACGCGACGTGGTCCGGGTGGTCGTTGTAGGCCTGGTAGGCCTCGGGCCCGGCGAACTCCATCGAGGCGCCGTAGCGGAAGTCGTTCTTCGGGCTCACCTGGCGCAGGAGCTCGTACGCCTCCACGCCGGGGATGCTGACGAGCGCCTGCTGCGCAGCCAGGAAGTCGGCCTCCTCCGGCGAGCCGGGCTCGTGGACGAGGGCGAAGCTGACGGTGTGCCGTATGCGGCCGGGGGTCAGGGTCGACATCCCCGGCACGCTAGGCGAATCAGTCCACCAGCGCCTTGCGGGCCCGGAAGAGGCGGCTCATGACCGTGCCGGCCGGGACGCCGAGGCTCTCGGCTGCCTCCTTGTAGGACAGCCCGAGCAGGTCGACCGCGACGAGCACCTCGCGCTGGTGGTCGGGCAGCTCGGCGATCTGGGCGTACAGCTCGTGGGTCTCGAACGCGCGCTCGGGGTCGGCGGCGCTGTTGGCCTCGAAGCGCTCGAGGTCCTCGGGCGCCGTCGCGGTCGCGGGGCGGCGGGCGATCGTCCGGCGGTTCGAGATGAACGTGTTGCGCAGGACGCGGAGCAGGTAGCCGAGGTCGTCGTCGCCGGTCACCATCCGCGGCTTGGCGAGCACGCGCACGCAGACGTCCTGGACGAGATCGTCGGCGTCGGCGGGCGAGCCGGTGAGGCCGAGAGCGGCGCGGTAGAGGCGGTCGAGATGGTCACCGAGGCGGTTCGCGTCAAGGACGTGAGGAGCGGCGGCGGTCCTGGGCTTCGTGAGGAAGGAGACGCCGGAGCGAGGGGCGGCGAAAGCGAGCGTCGTCATGGCCGGCACGCTTCCAGCGGCCAGACCCCTCAACTACGGGGGGACCCCCTTGATCGACCCCTTGAAATGACCAAGGGGGTCTGACCCCCCTTACTCGACGATGCGCCGCGGCGCCTTGCCCGCGACGGCTGCCTCGAGCTGCGGCGTGAGCCGGTCGAGCACGTACGGCAGGCTCAGCGGGCTGATGAAGTAGATCGCCCCGGCCAGCACTCCGTCGGTGAACACGGCGCGGTGATCGGCCACGGCGTCGAGCGTGCGGAAGGTCGGGACCTTCTCGAGCGCCGGGATGTCGCTGGGCGCCTCCGTCGCGAACAGGATCACGTCCGCGTCGAGCACGTTCATCAACTCGGCCGAGATCGGCACCTGCTCGCCCGGCTTCTCCACCCGCGCCGTGACCTTCGGGTTGATCGAGAACCCGAGGTAGGTCAGGAACTCCGTGTTCAGCCCGTCGGGATACACGTAGATGCTGCCGGCGTAGAACCCGTTCTGGCTGAACGTGATCGTCTTGTCCTTGAACTCCGGGTGCTCGGCGGCGGCAGCCGCGTACTGGTCCTTGATGCCCTGGACGAGCTCGCGGCCCTCGGCCTCCTTGCCCAGGGACTTGGCGATCAGCTCGGTCTGCTGGTCCCACGGCGAGAAGTAGTCGGTGCTGCCCTTGGCTCCCGCGATCGTCGGCGCGATCGCCGACAGCTTCTTGTAGTCCGCCCGCTGCATTCCCGCGTTCGTCCCGATGATGAGGTCGGGCCGGAGCGTCGCGATCTTCTCGAACTGGAAGCCGTCGGTGTTGGTGAGGACCGTCGGCTTGGCGTCTCCGAGCGCTTCCTTGGCCCAGGGCCAGACCGCGTACGGCTGCTTGCCGTACCACTCGGTCGTGGCGATCGGCTTGAAGCCCAGCGCGAGCACGGCGTCCTGCTCGGTGAGGCCGACGACGGCGATCCGTCGTGGCTTCGACGGCACCGTGGTCGTAGCCGAACTTGTGCTCGACCGTGACGGGGAACGGCCCGCCCCCGGTCGCAGGCGTGCTGCCGCCCGACTCCTCGTCCGAGCCACAACTCGTCAGGGCGAGCGTCGCCGCGACGAGGACCAGTCCGATACGCGCACGGGAGAAGAAGGTCATACGGGCTCCACAGGGTTAGGGTCCCCTAACCCTAGGGATTCGCGCCGTGCCGTGTTAGGCGCCCCTAACCGGGGTCAGACCCCTGTTAGGCCGCCCGAAGAGGGGTCTGACCCTCTTTACCCGTTTACATCGCGGCGCGGGCGCGGCCGACGACCTCGGCGACCTCCGCGCGGGAGGTCACGCCGAGCTTGCCGAACACGCGTGTGAGGTGGCCCTCGACGGTCTTCTCGGACAGGAAGAGGTCGGCGCCGATCTCGCGGTTGGTGCGCCCCTCGGCGACCAGCTCGGCGATCTCGCGCTCGCGGCCGGAGAGGGCGTCGAGGCCCTCGCCGCCGCCGCGGCGCTGGCGGGCGGTGACGCGTTCGCCGAGGCGGCGCAGCTCTCGCGCCGCCTCATCGCGCGAGCGGGCGGCCCCGAGCGCGGACAGCTCGGCCTCGGCGCGGGTGAGCTCGCGGACGCCGTCGTCGCGCCGCCCCGCGGCGGCGAGCGCCGTCCCGGCGAGCGTGCGGCAGCGCGCCGCCGCGAGCGGTGCGTCGACCGACTCGGCGCGCTCGGCGGCCGACAACGCGAGCTCCGCGGCGGCGGCCGGATCCTTGGCGTCGAGCGCGATCGCCGCGCGTGCGAGCAGCAGCCACGCCTCCGCCAGCGGCAGCCCGAGGCCCTGCACGGTCTCCTCGCTGCGGTCCGCGTACGCCTCGGCGGCGGCGCGGTCGCCGCGTGCCAGCTCGGCGCGCGACAGGGTCGCGTACAGCCACGCGCGCCGCCCGGGCTCGATCAGAGCGAAGTCCGGGAGCCCGACGGCGCGCAGCTGGTCCAGGCAGCGCTCGGGCTCGCCGATGTCGAGCCACATCACGCCGAGGTGCGCGTGCGTCGCGCGCGTGAGGACGCTCTCGTCGAGCCCGTCGAGCAGCGCGATCGCCTCGTCGGCCGACACGCGCGCGCGCTCGACGTCGCCGAGCGCCGCGGCCGTCCACGCGTCGGCGACCAGCGCCCAGCCGACGAGCTGGCGGTTGCCGGCCAGCCGCGCCGCCTCGACGGCGGCGTCGGCGGTCTCGGCAGCCTCGGCGAGGCGCCCGCGCGTCTCCAGCGCGTGCGCGAGCCCGACCATCATCGGCACCACGAACTGGCCCTGCCCGACCGCGCGCGAGAGGTTGATGCCGCGTCGCAGGTGCCGGATCGCGTCGTCGTAGTGCTCGCAGAAGTACTCGGCGAAGCCGAGGTAGTAGGGCGCGTCGAGCCGCATCGCGAGCTGATCGTCCGGCAGCGCGTCGAGCAGCGCCGAGCTCTTCTCACGCGCCGCCGCGGACTGTTCGGCGTGGCCGAGGTTGTGCTCCGCGAAGCACAGCAGCGCGGTCGTGAGCGCCTCGAGGCCGCGGTCGGCGAGCGCGTGCGCGGTCTCGGCGGCGCGCGCCGCCCAATCGCGCATCCCTTGGAAATCGCCGTCGTAGAGCGCGTCGGAGGCCAGCTCGGCATACAGCGCGGCGGCCGCCGCGCCGTCGCGGTCGTCGAGTGCATCGAGCGCCGCGAGCAGCCGCGCGTGCGCGGCGTCGTGGCGGCCGAGCAGGTTCTCGCACGTCGCGCACGCGGCGATCAGGCGCACGCGGAGGTCGGCCAGCTCGACCAGCGAGAGTGCGTCCGTCAGCGTGCCGAGCGCCCGCTCCAGCCGGCCGGTGGCGACCAGCGCGCCGGCCAGCGGCACGAGCAGGCCGAGGCGCCGGAAGGGATCCTCGCCCTCGCGCGAGCCGAGCAGCCGAAGTGCGGAATCGAACCAGCGCGCGGCGATCGCGGGCGCACGCGCGGCGGCCTGGTGGCCGGCCTGCTCGAGCACCGCCGCGGCGTCGTCGTCGCCGACGCGGGCCGACGCGTCGATGTGGTGTGCACGCGCAGCCAGCGCGCTCGGCCGCGCGGCGAGCGCGTCGGCGGCGCGTGCGTGCGCCGCCAGCCGCCACGCCTCGCCGGCGCCGTCGTAGACCGCGCGGCGCACGAGCGGGTGGCGGAAGCGATAGCGGCGCGGCACGTCGGTCGCGCCCGCGACGCGGGCCGTCAGCAGCTCCTCGATCGCGGCCGGCGCCTCGGCGTCGGTGAGGTCCGCCGCCGCGGCGGCGAGGTCGAGGTCGAACGGCTCGCCGGCGACTGCCGCGCCCCAGGCGAGCCGGCGGGCGCGCTCGCTCAGCCCGCCGATCTCCTGGCCGAGCGCGGCGGCGACCGCCGGCGGAACGCCCACGACGTCGGCCTCCTCCGCGCCGGGCACGGTGGCGGGCACCGGTGAGCGAGCGAGCTCCTCGAGGTAGAACGGATTGCCGCCGCTCTGGTTGTAGAGCTGCGGCCGCGCGGGGGCCCCGAGCAGCGCGTCCGCCTCCGCCTGCGTCAGCGGACCGAGCGAGACCTCGGTCACGAGCCCGTCGCGCGACGCCTGCTCCAGCGCGGCGAGCACGCTGTTCGGCACCTGCCCGGCGCGGAACGCGAGCGCGATCAGCACCGCGGCGGGCGGCGGCCGTCGCAGCAGGTGGGCGATCAGCTCGAGCGATGCGTCGTCGGCCCACTGCACGTCGTCGAGGATGAGGACCACCGGGTGGCCCATCGCCATCTGCTGCAGGAGCGCGCGCACCGCGCGGTAGGCATGGAACCGCTCGTCCTGGAGGCCGCCGGCGCCGGCGGTGGCCGCCGACGGGAGCACGCGCGCCAGCTCCGCCACGCGCTCGCCGATCAGCTGCTCGAGCCGGCGCTCGCCGAGCGACGCCACGTGGTCGTCGAGCGCGTCGACCCAGACCGCGAACGGCAGTTCGCGCTCCAGCTCGGCGCCACGGCCGACGAACACGGGATGGCGGCGCGCGGCGGCGCGCTCGCTCAGCTCGCCGAGCAGCCGTGTCTTGCCGATCCCGGGCTCACCGCTGACGACCAGCCAGCGCGGCCGCGGGGAGCGCAGAGCGTCGAGCGCGGCGTCAACCGCGGCCAGCTCCTGGCGGCGTCCGACGAATCGCCGCGGGTTCGCATGCACTACCGTCGCCACGTCCCCGCGACGTTAATCGACGCTCGCCACCATGAACAGCGTGCCAGCCGCACCCACCCGCGCCCCCACCGACACGCTCACGCGCGTGGTCGCGGGCTTTCTGGTGCTGATCCTGGTCGATGCCGCGCAGTTGCTGCTGTTCTATCCCGGACGCACGGACACGCTGTGGGCGTGGAAGCTGGAGCCCCAGCTCACCGCGATGGCGCTCGGCTCGGTGTACCTCGCAGGCGCGTACTTCTTCGGGCGAGTGCTGTTCGGTGCGCCCTGGCAGCGCGTCGCGGCGGGCTTCCCCGCGATCATCGTGTTCGTGTGGCTGGCCGCCCTGGCGACCCTTCTGCACGACGACCGCTTCGTCAAGGACAGCCTGCCGTTCGCGGCCTGGGCCGCGCTCTACACCGTCACTCCGATCGGCGTGCCGCTGCTGTACATCTACAACTGGCGCCGGGCCGGTGGGCCCGAAGGCCCGTGGATGCCGAGCGGGCTGCGGACGGCGCTCGCCGTCGCCGGCGGCGCGCTCGTCGTGCTCGCGCTCGTGATCTTCGTCGCCCCGGACCTCGCGATCGACAACTGGCCGTGGCCGCTCACCCCGCTGACCGCGCGGATCATGAGCGCCGTGATCGCGCTGTACGGCGGCCTGTGGCTGAGCCTGGCAGCCGACGGGACGTGGGGCGGATCCAGGATTCCCCTGCAGGCGCACGCGCTCGGGCTCGCGTTCCTGCTGCTCGCCGTGGTGCGCGGCGAGGACGTGGTCGACTGGGGGAACGCGCTCGCCGTCGTGTTCGTGGCGATCGCGGGAGTGATGTTCGTAGTCAGCGCTGCGCTGACGCGGGCCGGTCCGTAGGCTGCGCGCCGTGCACGACCTCACGCCCGGCGAGCTGCGCGTCCTCGGCAGCCTGCTCGAGAAGCAGCGCACGACGCCGGACGCCTATCCGCTCTCCCTCAACAGCCTCCGTCTCGCCTGCAACCAGTCGACGAACCGCGACCCGGTGGTCGAGTACGACGAGGCCACGATCCGCGAGGCGCTGCGCCTGCTCGGGCGGCGGCGCTGGACACGGCTGGCCAGCGGCCACAGCAGCCGCGCGGCGAAGTACCGGCACCTGCTCGACGAGGCGCTGTCGGTCGGCCGCGAGGAGCAGGCGCTGCTGTCGGTGCTGATGCTGCGCGGTCCGCAGACGCCGGGCGAGCTGCTGGCACGCACGGAGCGGCTCTACCACTTCGACGGTCCCGCGGAGATGCACCAGGTGCTCGAGCGGCTGATCGAGCGCGAGTTCGCCGTGCGGCTGGAGCGCCGGCCGGGCCAGCGCGAGGAGCGCTACGCGCATCTGCTGGGCGAGGACGCCGAGGAGGTCAGCGCGGGTGCTGCGGCCGGGGTCGTGGACGATGCGCCGAGGGGCGAGGACCGGCTGGCGCGGGTGGAGCGCGAGCTCGCGGAGTTGCGGGCCGAGGTGGCCGCGCTGCGCGAGTCGCTCGGCGCGTAGGCCTGACCCGTGGCCGCGGAATCCGCCTCCTTCACCCGGCGCAGTTGGAAGTTCGCGACCCCCCCGGGTTGACCGCCGTTCGCGACCCTGCATAGAGTCGTCTCGAGGGAGATGCCCGGCGGCGCCGCATCCAGCCTGCCGTACCCCGGCGATGCGATCGTCGTGGTCGGCACGGGCGACGGGCTCGAGGAGGCGCTCGACCGCGCGCTCGCGCTCGCCCCTCCGCCGCCTCGCGGGGCCTTCGTGCTCGCCGACCCGAGCGTCGACCGGCGGCTGCTGGAGCTGATTGCTGAGCGCTTCGATGCAACCGTGATCGAGCCGCCGTCCGGCGAGCCGCGGATGATCGACTACGGCGGCGCGGTCGGCCGCCATCCCGCCGATCCCGCGTGGGCGGGCGCCGCCGCGCGGATCGTCGTGGCCAAGAACCGCTCGCACCGCCGGCTGCTGTACGCGGGCGCGATGACCACCGTGCTGCGCGCCGTCCCCGAGCTCGACAGGCTCGACGCCGAGCTGCCCGACATCGTCCGCGCCGCGCTCGAGGCGATGCCCGTCTCGTACGGCTTCGTCGACGCCTGGGAGAGCCGCGACCGCCGCGGCATACGCCAGACCGGCGCGGTGCTGGCGAGCGCGAACGTGCTCGCGCTCGACTGGCTGATGGGCGAGAAGATGGAGCTCGACCCGGCGCTCAATCCGGTCGTCCGCGAGGGCGTGCTGCGGTGGGGCAGGATCCACCTCGACCGGCGCGGCAACCTCACGCCGTGGCCGAACTGGCGTAACTCGACGCTTGCGGGCGCCGCGCTGGCCGGCCTGCTGCCGACCGCGAAGAGGGCACCGTGAATCGTCCGATCAGGCGTCTCGGTCCGACGCTCCAGGAGGTCGTGCTCGCCGACGTCCTGGCCGGCCTCGGCCTCGCCGTGCTCGCGCTGGCGATCGCGGCGGCCGTGCTGCCGGGCACGATGCTCCCGGCCGCCACCGTCGGCGGCGGCCTGCTGGCCGGAGTCACCGCGCTCACCGGCCTCGCGCTGGCGCTCGCCGGTGCCGGGCTGCGCCAGAACCGCGCCGCGCTCGACCTCGCCTACGCGGCGCTCGCCGCGATCGCGATCGCGTGGCCGGCGTGGGGCATCGTCGAGGGCCGCGCCGTCCCGATCGTCGCCGGCGGCGTGCTGCTCGCCGCCTTCGCGCTCGCCGTCGCGCTGCGGCGCGCCGCCGTGCGCGCGCGCTTCAAGCCGCGGTTCTTCTCCCCGCGCGGGTTCGAGACGATGATCCAGATCGCCGACACGATGATCGACGGCGACGGCCGCGAGGCGGTCGACCCGGTGACCGTGGCGGTGAACGCCGACCACCTGCTGGCCGAGATCCGCTCGCCGGCGACGCAGGAGCTCAAGACGGTGATGCTGATCGTCGAGTGGGTGCTGCCGGTGCTGATCTTCCGGCCGTTCCCGTTCTCGACGCTCGGCTCGCAGCAGCGCCGGCGCGTGGTCGAGCGGGTGATCGGCGCGCAGGGCCTGTTCCGCGACGTGGCGCGCAGCCTGAAGGTGCTCGCGTCGGCCGGTTACTACGGCGACCCCGCCGGAATGCGCAGCATCGGCTACGAGGAGTACGAGGAGCGCGTGCCCGGCACGGACAAGCGCCACCGCGGCCATCCCGACCCGTTCCCGCGGGAGCCGGTCGCGTGAAGGCCGACGCGGTCGTCATCGGCTCGGGCGCGGCGGGCAGCGTGATGACGTTCGAGCTCGCGCGCCGCGGCCTGAAGGTCGTCGTGCTCGAGCAGGGCGGGCGCGAGGATCCGCGCACGTTCGAGCACAACGAGCTGCGGATGTTCCCGCGCGTCTACAAGCAGGGCGGCCTCCAGACGACGAAGGACCACGACACGATCATCGTCCAGGGCGCGACGGTCGGCGGCTCGACCGTGATCAACAACGCGATCTGGCTCCGCGCCGACCTCGACCGCGTGCTGAAGGACTGGGAGGCGGCGGGCGCGGACGTCCCGCGCGCGCCGATCGAGGCCGCCTACGCCGAGCTCGAGGCGGCGCTGCACGTGTCCGACGTGCCGCTCGCCGTCGCCAACCCCGGCACGCCGGTGTTCCTCGACGCGTGCGCGGCGGCCGGGATCACGGGCCGTCTGCTCCAGAACAACCGCACCGACTGCCTCGGCTGCGGGTGGTGCAACTACGGCTGCCGGTACGGGCGCAAGACGTCGATGCTCGAGACCTACATCCCGTGGGCGGAGGGTCGCGACGCCACCGTGCTCGACCGCTGCGACAAGGTGCGCGTGCTCGTGCGCGACGGCCGCGCCGTCGGCGCCTCGGCGGTGCGTGACGGCAAGCCGCTGGAGGTCACCGCCGACCGTGTCGTGGTGTGCGCGGGCGCGATCGGCTCGAGCGCCGTCCTGCTCGCCAGCGGCGTCACCGCCGGCGGGCGCGTCGGCAAGGGACTGCACGTGCTCGGCGGCATCTTCGTCACCGGCGAGTGCGAGCAGGAGATCAACGGCCACCGCGGCATCGGCCTCACCTGCATGGCGGAGGAGAGCTCGGACTACGTGATCGAGAGCTACTTCGCGCCGCCGGTCGCGTTCGCGCTGCGCCTCGGCGGCTTCTTCCTGTCGCACTTCGACCGCGCCGCGCGCTACCGGCACTTCCTCGACGGCGGCGTGATGGTCGGGACCGACCCGAAGGGCGGGACGGTGTCGCTCGACAAGAAGGGGAACGTGGTGATCGACATCAAGCTCTCCGGCACCGATCTCGACCGGCTCCGGCGCGGGCTGGCGACGCTCGCGCGGATCTACTTCGCCGCCGGCGCGCGGCGGGTCCTTCCGGCGATGTTCACGCAGTTCGAGCTGACGAGCGAGGACGACATCCCGGGGATCGACGACGCGATCACCAAGCCGGACGACCTGCTGTTCGGCTCCGCGCACCCGCAGGGCGGCAACGTGATGAATCGCGATCCGTCGCGCGGCGTGGTGGGAGAGGACTTCGCCGTGCACGGCATGGAGTGCCTGTACGTCGCCGACACCAGCGTGTGGCCGACCAACATCTGGGCGAACTGCCAGGCGACCGCGATGGCCACGGCGCACTACGCCGCGACCAAGGTGGCCGCGTGAGCGTCGCGTACAAGTCTCGCAAGCGGTGGCGCAACCACACGGGCAACCAGTCCGTCGAGCCGCTGCGGATCTACCGTCCCGGCACGCTCGAGGAGCTGCAGGAGATCGTGCGCACGGCGGAGCGCGACCGCACGACCGTCCGCGCCGTCGGGTCCGGCCACGCGTGGTCGGACGTCGCGCTCACGACCGGCTACCTGGTCCGGACCGACCGGCTGAACCGGCCGCTCGAGCTCGACCACCTGCGCGGCGACTGGGACGGCCCGCGGCTCGAGCGCACCCAGGCCGGGATCCGGCTGCGCGAGCTCAACCGGGCGCTCGCCAAGCAGGAGCTGGCGCTCGAGCAGATGGGCGGCTACGACGCCCAGACCGTGGCCGGCGTGATCTCGACGTCGACGCACGGCTCGGGGATCAGGCTCGGCCCGCTGCCGGACTTCATCCACTCGCTCGACGTCGTCGCCGCGGGCGGGCGGCTGCATCGGATCGAGCGCACGGGCGGCCCGACCGACACCGCCGCGTTCACGCGCGCGCACCCGGAGGTCGAGCTGCATCAGGACGACCACTGGTTCAACGCCGCGGTGGTGGGGATGGGCTGCATGGGCGTCGTGTACTCGGCCGCGATCGAGGTGACCGACGCGTACTGGCTCAAGGAGGTGCGCGAGCTGCGCGACTGGTCGCGGGTGCGCGACGAGCTGCAGGCGCGCCGCGCGATGGAGGCCAGCCGCCACTACGAGATCTACATCAATCCGTATCCCCGTGAGGGCAACGACCACCGCTGCATCGTCTGCACCCGCAACGTGACCGACGGCAAGCGCCGCCGCGCGCGGGACCGGCTGCGCAGGCACTGGTGGATCGAGCTCGCGAGCCGGCTGAAGATCACGCCGATCGTCGGCAACCTGATCCTCGACCTCAATCCGGAGAGCTCCCCACGCCGGATCGACCAGCTGCTCGGCTGGCTGCGCGACAACGAGTACAGCGGGCCGTCGTACAAGGTGCTCAACATCGGCGCCGCGAACCTGCTGCCGGCGTACTCGTCGGAGATCGCGGTGCCGCTCGCCGATGACAACCACCTGAAGGCGATCGACGTGCTGTTCGAGGTCGCCGAGAAGCACCGCCGGCTCGGATCCGTCTACCACAGCGCGATGATCGCCCTGCGCTTCACGACCGGCTCGCCCGCCTACATGTCGATGATGAACGGCGGCGAGACGATGATGATCGAGCTGATCCAGATGACCGACACCGAGGGCGGCTACGAGCTGCTGGGCGCCTACGAGGAGGCGCTCTACCACCTCGGCGGCCGCCCCCACTGGGGCCAGGTCAACACGCTCACCGGCAGCCACGACACGCTCCGCCGCATGTACCCCGACTTCGACCGCTGGCTCGACGTCCGCAAGCAGCTCGACCCGCAGGGCACGTTCGACTCGCCGTTCGCCAAGCGGGTCGGCATCAGCGGCTGACAAGCGCCTCCCAACCTTTCGTCAAGCGGCGTCCGCGAAGGTAGCCGCGATGCCCGCCACCCAACTCGCCGCGCCCGCACGGCTGCTGGGCGCCGACACCGAGGTCCCGTGCGTGGACGGCCGCAAGCACCGCTACGTCAACCTCGACTACGCGGCGAGCGCGCCCGTGATGGTCGACGTGTGGAAGGCGGTCGAGGAGTTCATGCCGTGGTACTCGAGCGTGCATCGCGGCAGCGGGATCAAGTCGCAGGTCGCCACCGCGGCGTTCGAGGGAGCGCGCGACGACGTCGCGCGGTTCGCCGGTGCGCGGGCGGACGACGACGTCGTGTTCGTGCGCAACACGACCGAGGCGATCAACGTGCTCGCTGCCGCGCTCCCCGAGGGCACGCGCGTGATCTGCACGCCCGTCGAGCATCACGCGAACCTGCTGCCGTGGCGCCGCCACGACCTCCGGATGCTCCCGTTCCCGCACTCGGCGGAGGAGCTGCTCGAATCGTGCGAGTGGTCGCTGCGCACCGCGCCGGCCGACATCGTCGCCGTGACCGGCGCGTCGAACGTCACCGGCGAGATCTGGCCGATCGCGGAGCTCGCCGCGCTCGCGCACCGCTACGGCGCGCGGCTGTTCGTCGACGCCGCCCAGCTCGCGCCGCACCGGGCGATCGACATGGCGGCCGACGGGATCGACTTCCTCGCGCTCTCGGGCCACAAGCTGTACGCGCCGCTCGGCGCCGGCGCCCTGATCGGCGACCTCCCGGCCGGCGAGCCGCTGATCCAGGGCGGCGGGGCGATCAAGCTCGTCACGTACGACGACGTGATCTGGGCCGACTCCCCCGATCGCTACGAGGCCGGCTCACCGAACGTCGTCGGCGTCGTCGCGCTCGCCGCCGCGTGCCGGAGCCTGCTCGAGCTCGGGATGGACGCCGTCGCCGCGCACGAGCGCGCGCTGGCCGTGCAGCTGTGGGACGGGCTCGCGACCGTCCCCGGCCTCGAGATGCTGACGCTGTGGCCGGTCGGCAGCGTCGATCGCGTCGGCGTCGCGACGTTCAACGTCGAGGGCTACCGCGACCCGCTCCTGGCGTCGATCCTGAGCGCCGAGTACGCGATCGGCGTCCGCCACGGCTGCTTCTGCGCGCACCTGCTGATGGGCGAGCTGCTCGGCCTCTCCGACGAGCACATGGGCCGCCTGCACGCCGACCTGCGCGCGGGCGCCAGCCCGCCGCTCCCCGGTGCCGTGCGGGCGAGCATCGGGCTCGGAACGACGCGCGCGGACATCGACCTGCTCGTCGGCGCCGTCGACGAGATCGCCCGCCACGGCCCGGCGGCGCAATACCTGCACGCTGCCGAGCACGACGAGTACCGCGCGCTCGGCCTCGCGGCCTAGCGCGCCTTCGCAGCGACAGCTTCGACCTCGACAAACCAGGCCGGGTCGACCAGTTGCGACACGAACACAGCCGTCGAGGCCGGTCGATGAGCGCCAAGGTGCTCGAGCCTCGCCGCCCGGACCGCATCGCCGTCATGCCCGGCAACGATGAAGACGGTCAGCTTCACGATGCTCGTGGGCGCGAGCCCATGCGCCTTCAGAAGAGCGATCAGGTTGGCGAAGACCTGATCTGACTGCTCCTCGATCGTCGTCGGCGCAGAGCCATCAGGCCGAACGCCGACCTGCCCCGAGAGAAAGATGAGCTCGGTGCCTTCGGGGACGGACACCGTGTGGCTGTAGAGGCCGAGCGGAGCATGGACCCCTGCAGGGTTTGAGTAGCTGACGGTCATCGGCTCACACCAGCGCGAGCACGCGCGACGGGCTGCCCGTTCCGTTCACGAGCTTGAGCGGGGCGACCACGATCACCGCGCCGGTGGGCGGCAGCTCCGCGAGGTTGGCGAGCTGGGTGATCCCGTACTTGCCGGCTCCCAGCAGGAAGTGGTGGGCCGGGAACGCCGGGTCGAAGCTGTGGGCGGCGCCGGCGTCGGTCCCGACCGTCTCGACGCCGAACCCGGCGATCGGTGACTGCTCGGCGAGGAAGCGCGCGCACTCGGCGTCCGGGCCCGGCGTGTGGGCGCCGTTGAGGAACGCCTCCTGGTCGTGCGCGCGGGCGTCCCAGCCGGTGCGCAGGAGCAGCCAGGCGCCCGCCGGGATCGCGCCGTGCTCGGCCTCGAACGCGCGGATGTGGTCCACGCGCAGGAGGTCGTCGGGGTCCTCGGCCGCCTCGGCGGAGCGGTCGATCACGACCGCCGGGCCGACCAGCCGGGCGGGCGGGACGCTCGCCACGTCCTCGCCGTCGCGACCGGTGATCCAGTGGATCGGGGCGTCGAAGTGGGTGCCGACGTGCTCGCCGATCTCCAGCGTGTCCCACGCCCACGCGGGCCCGCGGTCGTCGTAGCGGCTGAGCTCGCGCCGGCTGAGCCCGGGCGTATTCACGAACGGCTCCGGCAACTGCAGGACCGGCGTGCGCTCGCTCAGCGGCTGGGTGAGGTCGACGACGCGGACGTCGCCGGCGGCCAGCCCTGCGACGAGATCGGTGAGCAGCGGCATGCCTTCTCCTCCTGGTGGTTGATTCCGCGGTCCGCACAACCGCCTGGGGGCGCCATGCGGCCGCACGGACCACGGAATCAATCACCTAGTGACCGCGGAAGGCCTCCTCGAGCCATTCCGCGCAGATGTCGGGATCGACCCTCGCGTCGAGCACCAGCGGGCGGTCGCGGTCGGCGAGCCACTCGCGCACGCCCTCGAGGTCCTCGATGCCGCGGGCCTCGAGCCCGCGGCAGCCCGCCGCCTCGGCGAGCCCGGCGAAGTCGGTCTCGGGGAACTGCGCGAGGTCGACCGCCTGGCCCATCGGCCGGAAGTGGTGGACCTCGGCGCCGTAGGCGGCGTCGTCGTAGATCACGACGAGCACCGGCAGACCGAGCCGGCCGAGCGTCTCGAACTCCGGCAGGGCGAGCAGCGCGCCGCCGTCGCCGAGCGCGGCGACGGTCAGCCGGTCCGGCCGCGCGATCGCCGCGCCGATCGCGTTCCCGAGCCCGAGCCCGACGCACTGGAAGGCCTGCGGGAACACGAACCCGGCGGCGTCCGGGACGCGCAGGTACATCGACGGCCAGCCCATGAAGTGCCCGGAGTCCACGACGACCGTGCGCTCCAGCGGCAGCATCGCGTCGAGCCCGATGGTGAGCGTGCGCGGGTCGAGCCGCTCGGTCTCCTCGTACGGCACGTGGCGCCAGGCGCCGGCCTCGATCTCCTCTGCGAGGGCGGCCGTACGGCGGTCCGATGCCGGGCCGTCGAGCGCGGCGACGAGCGCCTCGGCGGTCAAGGCAGCGTCACCGACGATGCCGGCATCGACCGGCCGGTGGGCGCCGATCGCCTCCTCGTCGCGGTCGACCTGCACGACGCGCGCGGTCCGCGCGATCAGCGTGCCGTGGCGCGTCGTCCACTGGTTCAGCGCGGCGCCGAACGCGATCACCACGTCGGCCTCGCCGAGCAGCCGGGCGGCCACCGGCGACGAGAAGCCGCCGGCGATGCCGAGCGCGAACGGATCGCCGGCGAACAGGCCGTTCGCGACGGCGGACGTGGCGAGGACGGCGCCGGTGCGCTCACCGAGGCGGCGCAGCGCCGGCCCGGCGTTCGCCAGCACCGCGCCGCGGCCCGCGATGATCGCCGGCCGCTCGGCTGCCCGCAGGGCCGCGGCGGCCGCCTCGACCGCGGCGGCGGCGGGCGCGGCCGGGGCGAGGTCGGGGCCGGCCGGCGCCGGCGTCGGGTCGCACTCCGCGGCCTGCACGTCGAGCGGCAGCATCAGCACGACGGCGCGCCGCTCGACGCGCGCTCGGCGCACCGCGCGCGCGACGTCGGCCATCGCCGTGTCCGGCCCGTGCACCCGCTCGGCGACGGCGCCGACCGCCTCCACGAGACCCGTCTGGTCGATCCGGAAGTTCGAGCGCAGCGCCGCGGCGGGCGTGTCGGCGGCGAGCACCAGCACCGGCGTGCGGCTCTTGGCCGCCTCGGTGAGGCCCGTGACCGTGTTCGTGAGCCCCGGTCCCTGGTGGACGCTGCAGGCGGCGATCCGCCCGCTCACCCGCCCGTAGCCGTCGGCCATGCAGATCGCGCCGCCCTCGTGGCGGGCGGCAACGAACCGCGCGCCGGCGTCGCGCAGGGCGTTGGTGACCGTCAGGTTGCCGCTGCCGAGCAGCCCGAAGACGACGTCGACCCCACTCGCCGCCAGCGCCCTCCCGACCGCCTCGGCGACGAGCATGGGCGCCGTCGTCAGCGGATCGTCCGCCGGAACAGCAGCGCGCAGACCACGGCCAGGACTGCGGCGAGGACCGCGATCGACCAGCCGAGTACGCCGAAGATCGCCAGGATCGCGCCCACGACGGCCACGACGCTGAGAACGCTGCCGGCGACGACGAGGTTGTACGCACGCCGCTCGCGCGCACGACGAGAGGGGCGGGATCCGGATCGGCGCTCGAGATCGCTCATGCGGCGAGATGATGCCATGCCAAGCGTTCTCCAATCCTGTGGCAACTCCCGGCGGTCAGCGTGCGGTCCGTGGCTGCAGTCGCTCTCGCCCTCGGTGCCAGCATCGCCTGGGGGCTCTCCGACTTCCTCGCGGGACTGAAAGCGCGGCAGTTCGCCGTGCTGTGGGTGCTGCTGGTATCGCAGGCGACGGGACTCGTGCTGATCGTCGCCGCCACGGTCGCCTCGGGCGCCGAGCTGCCGAGCGCCAACGCCGCGCTGTGGGCGGCCGGCGCCGGCGTCGCCGAGCTGATCGGCTTCGCCGCGCTGTACCGCGCGCTTGCGGTCGGCGAGATGAGCGTCGTGGCACCGATCTCGGCCACGGCGGCGCTCGTGCCGGTGATCGTCGGCGTCGCGGCCGGCGACGCGCCGACGGCCTTCCAGGCGCTCGGGATCGCGCTCGCGCTCGGCGGCGCGGCGCTCGCGTCGGCCGAGCCAGGGCGCCGCACGGCGGCAGGGCTCGGGCTCGCGGTGGTGGCGGCGCTGGGGTTCGGCCTGTTCTTCGTCGGCATGGACCTGGCGGCGGACGACGGCGCCCTCTGGGCCACCTCGATCAACCGCCTGGCCTCGTGCGCCGTCGTCGTCGGCGCAATGCTCGTCCTGCGCCCGCCCAGCCCGATCGACCGCCAGGCGCTGCTGCCACTGGCCGCGGTCGGCGTGCTCGACATCGCCGCCAACGCGATGTTCGCGATCGCGCTGACGCTCGGGATGGCCGCGATCGTGTCGGTGCTCGGCTCGCTCTATCCGCTCGCGACGGTCGTGCTCGCGCGCGCCGTGCTGGGCGAGCGCGTCAGCGGATCGCAGCGCACCGGCGTCGCCGCCGCGCTCGCAGGGATCGGGCTCGTGAGCTTCGCGTAGGCTCTTCACGTGCTCCAGCACGTGACGCTCGAGGTTCGGCCGGACCAGGTGCGCGACTGCGTGCGGTTCTGGGAGCTGCTCGGCTTCACCGAGCTCGAGCCGCCGCCGATGCTGCGTGACCGCTTCACGTGGGTCGGGCGCGAGGACACGCACATCCACCTCGTCCCGATCGACGAGCCGGCGATCGCCAGCGAGGGCCACTACGCGGTCGTCGCCAACGATCACGAGGCCGCGCTGGCGGCGCTCAAGGACGCGGGCTTCGACCCCCAACCCGGCAGCAACGCCTGGAACGCCCCGCGCTGGTTCGTGCGCGACCCGGCGGGGCACCTCGTCGAGCTGATGTCGGCGCCGCCTCCGTCGGTGACGGTCGGCGGGTGAGGGCGAAGCCGCCCGCTCTGCGTCCCGGGGCGACGATCGCGATCGTCGCCCCGTCGAGCCCGCCCCAGACACGCTCGGAGATCGAGCAGGCCACCGCCTACTTCGAGGGCCGCGGCTACGAGCTCGTGTTCGGCCCCAACCACCGGCGCGTGCACGGCTACCTCGCCGGCACCGACGAGGAGCGCGCGGCCGACATGCAGTGGGCCTTGAGCGAGCCCGGGATCGACATGGTCCTGTGCCTCGAGGGCGGCTACGGCGCAGCCCGCCTGTACCGGCTGATCGACTGGGACCGCCTCGGCCACCCGCGGATCTTCTGCGGCTACAGCGACATCACGGCGCTGCATCTGGCGCTCGCCAAGCACGGCCCGTGGACCACGTTCTACGGCCCGATGTTCACGCGCTTCACGCGCAAGAAGGACGGGCTGACCGAGGTCACCGAGCAGTGCTTCCACCGCGCCTTCACGGCCGAGCCGCCCGGCCGCGTCCCGGAGGATCCCGACGACCCGTACGTGCTGACCGTCAACGGCGGCGTCGCCGAGGGGCCGATCGTCGGCGGCTGCCTGACACTCGTCGCCTCCAGCCTCGGCACGCCGTACGAGATCGAGACCGACGGCTGCATCGTGCTGCTCGAGGACCTCAACGAGGAGCCGTACATCATCGACAGCCACCTCAACCATCTGATCCTCGCCGGCAAGCTCGACAACGCGGCAGGCCTGGTGTTCGGCACCGACGTCAACCTCAAACCGCTGACGATCCCCGAGTACGTGGAGTCGAGCCTCTCGATCGAGGAGATCCTCGACGAGCTGATCGCTCCGCTCGGCATCCCGGCCGTCGCGAACGTGCCGGTCGGGCACGGCAAGACCATGGTCACGATCCCGCTCGGCGCGCGGGCGCGGCTCGACGCGACCGCGAAGACGCTCGACGTCCTCGAGGCGGGCGTCACGTGAGCGATCCGCACGCCGCGATCGACCGCGACTTCGACTCCCACCTCGAGCGCATCCGCGAGTTCCTGCGGATCCCGTCCGTCTCGGCCGCCGACGGCGACCTGCGCACGACGGCCGATGCCGTCTGCCGTCTGATCGAGCTCGCCGGCGGCAGCGCCGAGCCGCGCGAGCCGGGCGAGCGGCGGCCGACCGTGATCGGCGTGATCGACGGGCCGCCGCCCACCGTCCTGCGATACGGGATGTACGACGTGCAGCCGCCCGGCGACCTGTGGACGGTCGCGCCGTTCGCCGCCGAAGTGCGAGACGGGCGCGTCGTCGCGCGCGGCGCCGCGAACTCGAAGGGCGCGCTCGCCGCGTCGATCCTCGCGTTCGCGTCCGCCCCCAGCCCGTGCCGGCAGGTGTTCGTGTGCGAGGGCGAGGAGGAGCTCGGCAGCCCGCGCCTGGCCGCCTTCTGCGACGCCCACCGCGATGAGCTGGGCGGCGACTTCGCGCTCGACGTCGACCTCCAGGAGCAGCCCGGATCGGTCTTCGCCGGTGTGCTCGGCCTGTACGAGATCGAGCTGACGGCGGGCGGCGGCCCCGACGTGCACTCCTCGCGCGTCGCCGAGGTGCCCGCGCCGGCGATCGACCTCGCGAAGGCGGTCGTGGCGATCAAGGAGGCGGTCCCGGCGGCCAACGTCACGTGGATGCTCGCCGGCACGCCGGAGGACGTCAGCCGGACCGTGGTCGCCGGCACGGCGCGCGCCGGCATCGACCTCCGGTTCGCCGAGGACGGGCTGCTCGACCGACTACGCGCTGCGGTCCCCGCCGGCGTCCGGTTCGAGCTCAAGGGCACGTACCCGCCGGCCCTGGCGGACCCCGAGGCGCCGCCGGCGCGCGCACTCGCCGAGGCGCTGCGCCGCCACGGCACCGAACCGCGAGTGCAGCCACGCGCGCCGTGGTGGGCTCCGTACCACGTGTTCGGCGGCGTGCCGTTCGCCAGCGGCGGGCCGGGGAGCGCAGGCGGCGCCCACGGGCCCGACGAGTGGGCCGAGGTCGAGGGCCTGCGCCGGCTGATGCACGTGACCTACGACGCGATCACCGGTCTCGGGCGGCTGGATGCCGACCGGCAGTCTCAGATCGCGAGGCCGGATGCCTCGCGGAGGTAATCAGTTGCTGCGCTATGAGGAGCACACGTGGCCCGAGCTGCGCGAGCTCTCCAAGCGCGACGACCTCGTCGTCGTGATCCCCACCGCGACGCTCGAGGATCACGGCCACCACCTGCCGGTCGACACCGACGCCCGGCTCGTCAGCGCGATCTGCGAGCAGGCCGTGGCGGCAGCGGACGGGCAGGCGCTGCTGTTCCCCACCCAGGTCCACGGCTACACGCCGCACCACATGGACTTCCCGGGCAGCGTCACGCTGCGCTGGAACGTGTTCGTGGAGGCGCTCGTGGACCAGGGCCGTTCGCTCTGCCACCACGGGTTCGACCGGATCCTGTTCGTGAACGGACACGGCTCCAACCAGCCGCTGGTCGACATCGCGGCGCGCCTGATCGGCGTCGAGCATCGCGAGGCCGTCTGCGGCTCGTGCTTCTACCTCCAGAGCGCGGACGCCAAGCGCGTGATCGCCGAGGTGCGCGACTCGCCTCACCCGGGCGGGATGGCGCACGCGTGCGAGCTCGAGACATCGCTCTACCTGGCGCTCGAGCCGGACCTCGTGCAGATGGACAAAGCGGTGCGCGAGATCCCGGAATGGGACTCCGAGCACGTGTGGCTCGACTGGTCGGACGGGCCGCTCCAGGTCTGGCCGCACTGGTCCGGCCTCAGCCGCAGCGGCGTGGTCGGCGATGCGACTGTGGCCACCGCGGACAAGGGCAAGCGGTTGCTTTCCGCCGCTGTGGATGAGATACGTGCATTCATCGGCGAGATCGCTACGCGCCGTCGTCTCCCGGGAGAGGATCACCATGAGGGCTAGGTTGCTGGTCGCCGTGCTGGCCGTGCTGTTCGTCGCGGTCACGCCAGCCGAGGCCCAGGAGAAGAAGGTCCTGAGGATCGGGTGGGAGCAGGATCCGCAGACGCTCAGCCCGTTCACAGACCAGGACGAGGAGAGCTACCGGATCTGGGCGATCAACTACGACCTGCTCGTCAACTTCAGCCCGGACAACCTCGGGCCGGCGCCGGGCATCGCCGAGAGCTGGGAGGTGTCGGACGACAAGAAGACCGTCACCTTCAAGCTCGTCGAGGGGGCGAAGTGGTCCGACGGGGAGCCGCTCACCAGCGAGGACGTCAAGTACAGCCTCGACGTGCTCGGCGGTAACGGCCTGCTGTTCACGAGCTACACCGAGAACATCAACTCGGTCGAGGCGCCGGACCCGCAGACCATCGTGGTCAAGATGAAGAAGCCGGACACCCGGATCGTCGGCGGCATGTTCGTCTACGTCCTCCCCAAGCACATCTGGGGCGAGCAGACGGTCAAGCAGCTGATGGGCAGCTACCGGCCCACGATGCCGCTGGTCGGCAGCGGACCGTACGTGGTCACCGAGTTCGACTCGAACCGGCTCGTGCGGATGGAGCGCAACCCGAACTTCCGCGGCCCGAAGCCGAAGTTCGACGAGCTCCAGTGGGTCAAGTACGGCAGCGCGGACGCCGTCGAGCGGGCACTCACGCTCGGTGAGGTCGACATGATCACCGAGGTCCAGCCGTCGACGTTCGAGCGGCTCGGCAAGACCGCCAACATCGAGGCCGTCAAGGCGCCGTCGCCGTCGTTCACCGAGCTGGCGTTCAACCTCTGCCCGCGCGACATCTGTCCCGACGCCAAGTTCAACCCGGCCGTGCAGGACGTGGTGGTGCGCCAGGCGATCGGCTTCGCCGTCGATCGCGCGCGGGTCAACGAGATCGGCTCCCGCGGCACGGCGTTCCCGGGCCACGGCCTGCTGCCGACGTACTACAAGGAGTTCTACACCGAGCCCGCCGACGACTACCCGTACGACCCGGACCGCGCGAAGGAGATGCTCGACGCCGCCGGCTACGTCCCTGGCGACGGCGGCATCCGCGCGAAGGGGGACAGCAAGCTCTCGTTCGACCTGTTCGTGCGCTCGGAGTCGCAGGACAACATCCAGTCCGCGCGGCTGGTGAAGGAGATGGCGGCCGAGGTCGGGGTCGAGTTCAAGGTCCAGGTGGTGAGCGTGGACAAGCTCACCGAGCTCACCGTGCGCGAGGTCGACGGCAAGATGGCGCCGGACTTCGACACGTTCATCTGGGGCTGGGGCGGCGACCCCTACGACCCGGGGATCCTGCTGAACCTGCTGACCACGAAGGCGATCGGCGGCTCGTCGGACTCCTTCTACTCGAATCCCGAGTACGACCGGCTCTACGAGCAGCAGAGCGGTGAGTTCGACACGGAGGCCCGCAAGGAGATCGTCGAGCAGATGATCGCCCTGAGCCAGCGCGACCTGCCGTATCTGGTGCTCACCATCGATCCCTACCTGCAGGCGTACCGCACCGATCGCGTGAGCGGGGTCGAGCGGTCGTGCCCGAAGCCCGACGGCGACCTGATCTGCGACCAGGTGTCGTACGCGCCGTGGCTGAACTTCGCGCCGCCGACCGCGGCGGCCGCCGCCAACACGTCGGACGAGAGCGGCTCCAGCGGTCTGCTGTACGTGGTGATCGCCGTCGTCGTGGCCGGCCTCGCGATCCTCGCGTTCCTGCTCATGCGCCGTCGCCGCCGTGACCGGGAGGCGATCGAGGTCTGAGTGCGCGCTGGCTCGCCGGGAAGGCGCTCGCCGCCTTCCTGACGCTGATCTTCGTCCTCGTCTTCAACTTCTTCCTGTTCCGGGTCATGGGCGACCCGACGACCCAGCTCGCGCGCCTGCCGCGCGCCGAGCCGGAGGAGATCCAGCAACTCCGCGCCTACTACGGGCTCGACAAGCCGCTGCTCGGCCAGTTCGCCGACTACGTCGGCGACACCGCCCGGCTCGACCTCGGGATCAGCCAGCAGACGCGGCGCTCGGTGTGGGCCGAGATCGGCGACGCGCTGCCGTGGACGATCCTGCTGGTCGGCGTCGGCACGCTGTTCGCGACGGTGCTCGGCACCTGGCTGGGGATCGTCGCCGCCACGCGAAGAGGCACCCGCACCGACGACAGCCTGCTCGGCTTCAGCCTGTTCACGTACGCGGCGCCCGAGTACTGGATCGGCCTGATCCTGATCCTGGTGTTCGCCGTCGCGATCCCGATCTTCCCGGCGGGGCTCCAGATGACGCCGGGGGTCGAGTTCACCTCGTGGCTGGACAAGGCGCTCGACGTGGGCGAGCACCTCGTGCTGCCCGCCACCGCGCTCACGCTGATGCTGCTCGGTCAGTACTTCGTGATCATGCGCAGCTCGATGGTGGACGTCCTCACGGAGGACTTCATCACCGTCAAGCGGGCGATCGGCCTGCCGTGGGCGCGCGTGGTGCGCGGACACGCCGTGCCGAACGCGCTGCTGCCGCTGGTCACGCTCTCCGCCATCCAGTTCGGGGTGGTGATGGGCGGCGTGGTCACGATCGAGACGATCTTCTCCTGGCCCGGCCTGGGGGAGCTGAGCTTCCGCGCGATCGACAACAAGGACTTCCCGGTCCTGCAGGGGACGTTCCTCGTGTTCAGCGTCTCGGTGATCGTGCTGAACCTGCTGGCCGATGCCTTGTACTTCGTGCTCGATCCGCGGGTGCAGGACGCATGAGGGCCGCGCTGTTCGCCACCAACCGCGGCCGCATCAGCGTCGGACTCCTCGGCGTGTTCGTGTTCGTGGCGGTGTTCGGCGAGCTGCTCGCCCCTGAGGATCCGCGCGCCTCGAGCACCGACGTGCTCCAGCCGCCGAGCGCCTCACACCTGCTCGGCACGACCGAGGTCGGCGCCGACGTGTTCTCACAGTTGCTCGTGGGCGCCCGCGTGTCGATGGTCGTGGGCCTCGCGGCGGCGGTCATCTCGGCCGTGCTCGGGTCGGCCGTCGGCCTGATCGGCGGTTACTTCGGCGGCAAGACCGACCGGATCTTCGACGCGTTCGAGAACTGGTTCCTGGTGATCCCGCAGCTGCCGCTGATGGTCGTGCTCGCGGCCCTGCTCGACCCGTCGATGTTCGTGCTGATCGCGGTGATCGGGCTCACGAGCTGGGCGGGGACGGGCCGGATCGTGCGCTCCCAGGTGCTCACGCTGAAGCAGCGCGCGTTCGTCGAGCGCTCGCGCGCGCTGGGCGCGAGCGACTGGCACATCATCCGCACCCACGTCCTGCCCAACGCGCTGCCGCTGATCTTCGCCAACACGGTGCTGATCGTCGCCGTGGCGATCCTGGCGGAGGCCGCCCTGTCGTTCCTCGGCCTCGGCGACCCGACCGCGCTCTCGTGGGGCACGATGCTCGAGCACGGCTTCGACGCCGGCGCGCCGAGCGCCGGCGCGTGGTGGTACGTCCTGCCGCCTGGCCTCTGCATCACCGTGCTCGTGTTCGCGATCGGGCTGATCGGCTACGCGCTCGAGCAGCACGTCAACCCGCGGCTGAGGGACGCGCGATGAGCGCGCTGCTGGAGATCTCCGGCCTGCAGGTCCATCACCGCGGCAACCCGATCGTCGCGGGCGTCGACCTGACC
Source organism: uncultured Solirubrobacteraceae bacterium (assembly GCA_963806395.1). Taxonomy (GTDB): domain Bacteria; phylum Actinomycetota; class Thermoleophilia; order Solirubrobacterales; family Solirubrobacteraceae; genus DASSUW01. Next base: position 82,356 of record CAWDYI010000010.1, read on the forward strand.
GTGGCGCCTGGCGAGGCGCTCGGGCTCGCGGGCGAGTCCGGCTGCGGCAAGACGACGACGGCGCTCGCGATCATGAAGCTGCTGCCGCCCGCGCTCGTGCCGAGCGGGAGCATCACGCTGTACCCGCCGGGCGCGGACGAGCCCGTGCGAATCGATCGCCGCACCGAGCGCGGCATGCAGCTGGTGCGGTGGCGCCACGTCTCGCTCGTGTTCCAGGGCGCGATGAACGCGCTCGACCCGGTGCAGCGCATCGATCGCCAGATCGGCGAGGCGATCCGCCTGCACGAGCCGGGCGTGCGCGGCGCGCCGCTGCGTGCGCGGATCTCGGAGCTGCTGGCGACGGTCGGGCTGGCGGCCGGGCACGGCCGCGCGTACCCGCATCAGCTCTCCGGCGGCCAGCGCCAGCGGGCGATGATCGCGCTCGCGCTCGCGTGCCGCCCGGCGCTCGTGATCGCCGACGAGCCCACCACCGCGCTCGACGTGATCATGCAGGCGCAGGTGCTCGAGCTGCTCGCGCGATTGCGGCGCGAGCTCGGCCTGGCGCTGATCATGATCAGCCACGACCTCGCCGTGCTGGCCGAGACGTGCGACCGGCTGGCCGTGATGTACGCCGGCCGGATCGTCGAGAGCGGCCCGGCGGCGGCCGTGTTCGGCGCGCCGCAGCATCCGTACACGAAGCGGCTGCTCGACTCGCTGCCGGCGATCGGCGGCACGCGCGGCGTTGCGGATCCGATCCCGGGCGCGCCGCCCGACCCGTCCGACGCGCCGGAGGGCTGCTCGTTCCGGCCGCGCTGCCCGTACGCCGCCGACCGCTGCCTCGAGGACCCGCCGCTGCGCGAGGTCCGGCCGGGCCACTCGTCGGCGTGTCACTTCGCGCCGTGGGAGCGCTGGTGAGCCTGTTCACCGTCGACGACCTGCACGTGCACTACCGCGGCTCGCGCGGGCGCGTGGCGTTGGCCGTCGACGGCGTCTCGCTCGACTGGCGGCGCGGCGAGGTGCTCGGCGTCGTGGGGGAGTCCGGCTGCGGCAAGTCGACGCTCGCGCGCGCGATGCTCGGGCTGGTGCCCGCCGCGGGCGGCGAGGTGGCGGTCGAGGGCGAGCCGGTGCAGGGCCGCGCCGGCTGGCGGGCGCTGCGGCGGCGGGTGCAGATGGTGTTCCAGGACCCCTACCAGTCGCTCAACCCGCGCATGAGCGTGCGCGCGATCGTGGCCGAGCCGCTCGTGATCCAGGGCGTGCCGGGCGGCGAGCACGCGACGCGCGTGGACCGGGCGATGGAGGACGTCGGGCTGCCGGCGGCGCGCTTCGCCGACCGCTATCCGCACCAGCTGTCGGGCGGCCAGCGCCAGCGCGTCGCGATCGCCGCCGCGCTCGTACTCGAGCCGGACGGCCTGATCTGCGACGAGCCGGTCTCGATGCTCGACGTGTCGGTGCGCGCGCAGGTGCTGAAGGTGCTGATGGACCTGCGCGAGTCACGCTCGCTCGCGCTGCTGTTCATCACCCACGACCTCGGGCTGGCGTGGACGCTGTGCGACCGGATCGCCGTGATGTACATGGGCCGGATCGTGGAGCACGGCACCGCTCAGCAGGTGATCGAGACCCCGCGCCACCCGTACACGCAGGCGCTCGTCGGCGCCGTGCCGTCGCCGGGCCGGGCGGACGGCGCGCGGCTGCTGGGGGGCGAGCCGCCCGACGCCGCCAACATCCCGCCGGGCTGCCGCCTGCACCCACGCTGCCCGTACCGCTTCGAGCCGTGCGACACCGAGGACCCGGTGCTGTACGACGCCGGCGACGGCGAGCACCGCGCCGCCTGCCACCTGGTCACCGCATCACCGTCCGGCTCTGCTCCCGCATGAACTGCGGCAGGTAGTGCGGCCCGAGCCCGCCCTTGCCTGACACGCCGCTGGACTTCCAGCCGCAGAACGACTGGAAGCCGGGCCAGGCGCCGGTCGTCGCGCCCTCGCGGCGGTTGACGAACACGACGCCGGCCTCGATCCGCTCCAGGAACGCATCCTGCTCGGCGGGCTGCTCGCTGAAGATCCCGGCGGTGAGCCCGTAGTCGACGGCGTTGGCCTCCTCGAGCGCGTCCTCGAACGAGTCGACGGCGGTGACGGTGAGGAAGGGCAGGAACAGCTCCTCGCGGGTGAGCCGGTGCCCTCGCGGCAGGCCCGTCACGAGCGTGGGGGAGACGAAGCCGCCGGTGTGCTCGCCGCCGAGGACGACCGTGCCGTCGCGCCGCGCGTCCGCGGCTGCCTCCTCGAAGCGCTCGATCGCGGGCGGGCCGACGACGGGGCCGAGTGCACTCGCCGTGTCGGCCGGGTCGCCGACGACGAGTGCGCGCGCGCCGGCCGCGATCCGCGCGACCAGCTCGTCGTGCACGGTGCGGTCGACGACCACGCGCGAGCACGAGCTGCACTTCTGGCCCGACAGGCCGTAGGCGGAGCGGACGATGCCCTGAGCGGCGCGCTCGACGTCGGCCGTCGCCGTGACGATCGCCGGGTTCTTGCCGCCCATCTCGGCGATCAGCGGGCGCAGCGGCGGGCGCGCGTGCAGCGTGCGCGCGATCGCATGGCCGGCCGCGGCCGAGCCGGTGAAGGCGACGCCGTCGGTGGGCGCCGAGACCAGCGCGCGGCCGGCCGCGTCGTCGCCGTGGACGACGTTGAGGACTCCCGGCGGCAGCCCGGCCTCAGCCGCAAGCTCGGCGAACAGGTGGGTCGACCACGGGGTCTCCTCGGCCGGCTTGATCACGACGGTGTTGCCGCACACGAGCGCTCCGGCGGCCATGTTGACCGCGAGCGCGAACGGGAAGTTGAACGGGCAGATCACCGCGAACACGCCGTAGGGGCGCATGACGGACACGTTGTCGTCGTGGTCGGTGAGGCTCCCGAGCGGGATCCGGTAGCCGTCGTGCTGCTGCATCAGGGCGCAGTAGGTGTTGATCAGGTCGGCGCCCTCCTGCACCTCCGGCACGGCCTCCATCCGCACCTTGCCGGTCTCGGCCGACACGACGCCGGCGAGGTCGACCCGGCGTTCGGCGATCAGCGTCGCGATCCGCTGCAGCACCGCGATGCGGTCGGCGAGCGCCGCCGCCGCCCATGCCGGCTGCGCCGTGCGGGCGGCTGCGACCGCTGCGTCGACGATCCCGCGCGTCGCGCGACGGGCGCGGGAGACGATCCGCGACGGGTCGCACGGATCGGCGCGCTCGAACACCTTGCCGGTCGCGTGCTGCTCGCCCGCGATCACGTGCGGCAGCGGCTCGTTGCGGCCGGCGCGCGCCTGTGCCAGCGCGCCCTCGTAGGCGGCGTCGAGGGCGGAATCGCCCGCGGCGGTGGTATACGTGATCGCGTTCATGGGCGTGCAGGCGAGCCTAACTCGTTTGACATGGTCACTAAGCGGACACGAACAGAGAGATGCTCGAACTCGTTCTCGACAGGCCGGACTGGATGAACGCCCTCGGCGTCGCGCTCTCGCGGCCGCCGGGCGTGCCGGAGCGCCGCCAGGGCCAGGACCCGTGGCAGCCGGAGACCGAAGGGCGTCCGAAGCGGATCGCCGACGACCTGGCGTGGCTGCGCCAGGCGTACGACGAGCCCGAGGAGAACGGCCTGAGTCCGCTGCCTGACACCGCGGCGGTCGCCGCGTGGGAGCCGGACAAGGACTGCTCCGAGCGACTCGTGCGCCTGCGCGACCGCCACGTGCTCGACGCCGCCGGCTTCCTGCTGCACGACGGCGCCGCAGTCACCTAGTCCGTCTCCGACCACCACCCCATCTTCTGCTGCGCGTCGCCGCTGCCCACGTTGGGCGCTCCGAACTCGAGCAACTCGAGACCGTCGTCTCCAGCCTCGACGCTGCGCATGACCTCCGGTGACATGCGCACGGCATCCCACTGGACGAGCTCGATCACCTCGTCGTCGAGCTTGATCCGGCCGCTACCGGACACGACGACGTAGACCTCCTCCTGCTTGACGTGCGTATGGCCGAAGGGCAGCCGCGCGTTCGGCTTGATCCGCTGGAGGCTGAGCCCGAACTCGTTCGCCTCCAGGTCCTCGCGCGCGAAGTGCGCTTCGAGGATGTCCGACATGCCGAACTTCTTCGCGCTGTCCTCGACGTCGTCGTTCAGGTTCCGCTTGGTGTAGCCGGCCACTTGTCCTCCACGTCCATGCCGTGCAGCTTCGCGAGGTTCAGGCCGAGGATCTTCCGCTTCGCCTGGTCGGTCAGCTGCGGATATCCCCGCTCCTCCACGATGTCACGCGGTAGCTCGAAGTTCCAGAACTCCTCGAGCGCCCACTGGGGGTGCCAGATCGGCGCCTCGCCGCCGTAGATGATCTTGTCCTCGCCGCACCACCACATCATCTTCCCGAGCATCTCGGCGAACACCCGCGGCTGGCGCGAGATGAAGTTCACCGTCGCGGCGATCGACGCGTACAGGTTCGGGAACCGGACGATCTGCCACAGCACCTCGTCGAGCCACGGCAGGCCGACGTGGAAGATCACGAAGTTGATGTCCGGGAAGTTGGCGGCCGCGCCGTCCATGTCGAACGTGCGGGTGTGCTCGACCGGCTGCGGGCCGAGCGGCACGCCCTTGTGGACGCCGATCAGGTTCACGCCGAGCTCCTGCGCGCGCTCGAACACCGGGAAGGCGATCCGCGGGTCGTCCATCCGCCACGGGAACGGCTGTCCGTAGTCGTAGCGGACGTTGTAGAACTTGAACGCCTTGGCGCCGTGGTCCTCGACCTGGCGTGTCATCAGGTCAAGCGCCTTCTTGCCCTCGAGCGGGTTCACGGAGCCCCAGAACACCGCCTTGTCGGGGTGCTTGTTCGCCATCTCGGCGCACTTCTCCCACGCCGAGAGGCCGTCGTGGAACAGGTCGGTGAGCGGCAGCGGCTGCGCGACGATCATGTCGGTGTCGGAGCGCTCGATCACCATGTCGTAGATCTCGTCGACGCTCCACTCCTTGAAGAACTCGTCGCGCGAGAGGACCGGCTCGCCCTCGCGCGTGAGCAGCTGGTGGAACGCGTACAGGTGCTCGTCGAACATCTCACCGGGCGGGCCGATCGCGTTCTTCTTGTCGAAGTTGAAGATGTGGCAGACGCAGTCGAACACGAACGCGTCGACCTTCCGCGCGCGGGCCTCCGTGGGCTGTGACTCGGTGATGGCCATCAGGCAGCGCTCCTTCCTGCGCGGTAGGGCTCCAGCTCTTCGAGCGGCATCGCGAGCTTCGCGCGCGCCGACTCCGACAGGCGATCCATCGTCCAGACGGGATCCCAGACGACCTTGACGTCGACGCTCTCGACGCCGTCGAGCGCTTTCAGCGCGTCGGGGATGGCCGTCGACATCGAGACCACGAACGGGCACCAGCCCGTGGTGAGCACGAGGTCGACGTCGACGTGGCCACCGTCGACGCGGACGTCCTCCACGACGCCCATGTCGACGATCGAGATCCCGCGGTCCGCGCAGCAGGGGTCGTAGACCTCCCGCAGCGCGTCGATCAGCACAGCCCTCGTCATTCAGCCTCCTCCTTCGACGGCGATCCTGAACCCGGTGGTGTTGGTCGCCCGCTCCGGATCGGCGGGCTGGGCGCGCGAGGCGCGCAGGCCCCACGCGTGATCGAGGTAGCTGCCGCCGCGCACGACGCTCCAGCCGTCCTCGGTGCGGTCGGCGACCCACTCCCAGACGTTGCCCGACTGCTGCTCGGCGCCGAACGGGCCGGCGCCCGCGGGGTGCGCGTCGACCGGCACCGTCCAGCCCCAGCCGGACTCCGCGCAGGCGCAGCGGTCGGGGTCGAACGTCTCGCCCCACGGATACGGGCGGCCGTCGAGCCCGCGCGCCGCCGCCTCCCACTCGTCGCCGGTGGGCAGGCGCACGCGGCGGCCGAGCTCCCCGCTCGCCCACGCGCAGAACGCCTCCGCGTCGGCGAGCGACAGTCCCGTGGCGGGATGGTGGGTCAGCGCATCGGCCTCGACGGCCGCCGGCACGGGCCGGCCCGCCGCTTCGAAGAACCGGCGCACGTCGGCATTGACGACCGGCCAGCGGCCGATCAGCAGCGCGCCCAGCTCACACGCGCGCTCCTCGCCGGGCTCGCCAAGCTCATAGCGCCCGGCAGGCAGCTCGACCAACGCGTCCAGGGCCGGCGGGGCCCGCATCGCGCCAGCCTACGTGCAGCGCGTCGCGGCATCAACACCGCGGTCTCCGGCCGTACCCTTGGGTGGTGCTCGAGCGCTTCACCGACGACGTCCGGCGCGTGATCGTCTACGCGCAGGAGGAGGCGCAGCAGCTCGGCCACGACACGATCGGCGTCGAGCACCTCCTGCTCGGTGTAGCCCGGACCGACCCGGCGCTGCTGCGCGTCAGCGCGGACGAGATCCGCGCGCAGGTGGTGGAGCGCCTGCCGGCCGGGACGCAGCGGGCCGAAGGCAAGGCGCCGTTCAGCAACGGCGCGAAGGGGGCGCTCGAACGCTCGCTCTCGAACGCGCTCGGGCAGGGCGATCGGCAGATCGCCCCCGAGCACGTGCTGATGGGACTGCTCGTGGACGAGCGCGTGGCCGCCATCCTGCGCGACTGCGGCGAGCCTCCCGAGTAGTCGGGACCGTCACGCGCCGGCGGCGAGGAAGGCGACGGTGTCGCCGGCGGCCAGCGGCTCCTCGGGATCGCTGATGTGGTCGCCGTTGAGGGTCGCGACGATGCGGTCGCCGAGCTCGAGGCCGGCAGCGGCCGCGGCGCCGGCAAGCGTGGCGGCGTGCACGACGAGCGGATCCGCGCCGAAGCAGCGGACGGCGATCTCGGGCGCCCGGCGTGCTCGCGCGGCCTCGTAGTCCGCGGGCTCGTTGAGGTTGAGCACCGAGTCCAGCGCCGGGTCGAACGCGGCCACCGCCGGGTCCGCGAGCAGCATCGCCTCGTCCATTCGCCGGACCCGGCACACCTCGAAGAGGAACGTGAGGCGCATGCGGTCGGCGGCGATCAGCTCCTCGATCGCCGGCAGCAGCGCCGTGCGGTAGGCGGCGGCCAGCGGCTGCGGGAAGCCGGCCGCCCGCGGCAGCGCGACGTCGTGCTCGTCGTCGAGCGCGCCGACGACCAGGCGCACGAAGGCGGGGTGCAGCAGCGGCGCGTCCGTCGAGGAGACGAACGCCACCTGTGCACGTCCGCCGACCGCCGCGAGGCCGGCCGCCAGACCCTGGAGCGGTCCGCCGCCTTCGCGCGCGTCCTCGGTCACCTCCACGCCGTGCGGTGGCGGCGGCAGCTCCTGCCCGGGAGCGCGCACCACGATCACCGGCCCGCCGGTGCCCCGCGCGACGATGCCCGTCACTCGTCGCAGCAGTGTCGATCCGTGCCACTCCAGGGCCGCCTTCGGCGTGCCCATGCGCGACGAGCGTCCTCCGGCGAGGACGATGCCGGCGGCTGCCCCACCGCGCGCGGCCGTCACGCTGAGCGCTGGCTCGGCATCGGCGGGGGCCGCGACGGGCCCGGATCGTCGCGCAGGATCCAGAACACCAGGGCATCGTCCTCGCCGATGTTGCGCCAGCCGCTCACGCCGCTCCACTCGACCAGGAGCACCTCACCCTGCCGCAGGACCGGCCGCCCGGTCGGGAGGATCACCTGGACCAGCCCGACCGCGACCGCTATGAGCTCGACGCCGTCGTGGCCGCTCACCCGGGCGCTCTGGCCGGGCGAGAGGTGTGAGAGCTGAGCGCGGATCCCGACGTGCGGATCATCGAGCAGCGGCAGCACCCGGTCGACGCAGGTCTCGCGTCCGGGGAGGCGCGCCAGCCGGTAGCCGAGAGCGATCTCGCCGCGCAGCAGCTCGTCGATGGTCATGTTCAGCCGGGACGTGAGCTGGAGGAGGGTGTCCAGCGCCAGGCCGCGGCGTCCGCGCTCAGCCTGTGAGATGGCGCTGGCCGACACGCCCGCCATCTGGGCGAGCTCTCCCTGGCTGAGATGGCGCTGGATGCGGATCGCACGCAGCGCCGCCCCGAGCCGCGCGGCGGTGGGCGCGATCTCGAGCTCCGCGTTGGTCCCGTTCGGCTGCACGCGAAAGACGCTGCCCTGGACTCCCGGCGAGCGGCCCTCCGCCTTCGCGATCCGGAGCCGGCCGCCGCCGAGACTGAGCACGCACTGCGTCACGGCGTCGACGGCCTGGCGGAGCACCGCGGAGTGGCGGGACGACGTGAGCGACCAGTACGCGACGGCCGAGAGGTCGAGCAGCAGCGGACAGGCGCGGGTGAAGAACCGCTGCGCCATCGTGTCCCCCCACCGGGAGCTCGCGGCGTCGAGCGAGTCGAAGATCACCAGCGCGCGCGGCACCCGGGCGTGCTCGCGCAGGGCGGCGAGCAACGGCCCGGGGTCCCCGAGCGTCGATCCCTGCCGAGCGTCGAGCACCTCGGTGTCGGGATGGGCCGCCGGCAGCCCGTTCACCTCGCCCTCGAAACGCACGAAGATGATCCGGCCGAACTGCTCGCGGCGGGAGAGCAGTGCGGCCACGAACGGCTCCACCGAGCCACCGTCGTCGAGCTCCCAGACGACGTTGTCGCCCCAGAACAGACCACCGAGAGCAGCATCGAGCTCCGGCACGCCGGTCGACACCGTATTCGGATCGGTCACGAGGCTCGTCTTCTGCACCGCCGCACCCGCGTGTTGACGCGGTCAACCCTACAGTCCTGCCGCGCCGGCGAGCTCGCGGTAGGCCGGCACGAACTCCGCGGTGACGACGCCGTGTTGCGAGGTGATCTCGTCCACGATCGGCCAGAGCTCGGCGATCCTGCGCGGCCGGTCGACGAACACCGTGTAGGTGGGCGTGTGGCTGGCGAAGGTCGCGATGCGATCGCCGAACGGCCGCTCGTCGCTGGAGAATCCCCATTCCCCGCGCAGCGTCGTGATCCCTGCGCCGCCCGCTCGCCGCAGTCGGCGGGTCAGCGTGGTGTAGATCGGCCCGCCGTGGATGTGAGCGGATGTCCGGGTGTACACGCGCAGGGCTATCCACACCGGCGGCTCGTCGTCTGGATCGGCGACCATCGGCAGCGGCTCGAGCAGCTCGCCGTCGTGCTTGACGACGGCGATCCGCTCGAGGCCGGCGATCGGCGCCCGCAGCACGCCCGGCAGCGCGGTGAGGGTCTCGCGTAGGACGTCCGGAGCGCCGACGGCGACGATCGCCAGGGGAACGTCGGCGTTGCGGCGCAGCAGTGCTGCACGCCGCCGGGCCCCGCGGTGCATCCCGTCGACGCCCAGCAGGACGGTGGCGCCGCTGGCGCCGTGCTCGCGCAACAGGTCGACGACGGCGCGATAGGAGGGCGTGCCTCGCGTCCGCTCGCCACGGCCGCAATAGATCGTCAGCCGCCCTGCCGATCCCACGCCTTCGGGGAAGTCGGCCGTGCGGACATCCTCGCCGGAGGCGAGGTGCGAGTGCTCGAGCGTGACCAGCCCACGGTCGATGATCGAGTCGATCTCCCCGAGGACGCCCTCGATCCGCTCGCGCGTGTCGATCGCCTCCGCGACGAGCGGTAGGTCGGTCGAGATGTCCGGGAAGCGCTCGGTGTGGATGCGCCGGCCGAGCCCAAAGCCCTCGATGCCGCGGTACAGCGCCGCGACCTCCAGCTCGTGCCGCTCGAAGCAGTCCATCAGCGCGTCGCCGGCAAGGCGCCGGCCGACCCTCAGCGACTCGCCGAAGTAGACACCGAGCTTCAGGCCGACGCCGGTCATCCGATCGCGTGGCCGACGTGCCAGGCGAGCGCGGCGAGCCCGAAGCCGAGCAGCAGCGAGAGGAACAGGTTGGCCAGCAGCAGCACGACGTCGCCGATCTCGCCGAGCCGCTCGCTCTCGACCATCCAGGTCGAGAACGTCGTATAGCCGCCGATGAACCCGGTGCCGAGCACGAGCAGCGTCCGGTGTGGGACCGCGGCGCCGACCAGCAGCCCGAGCGGCACGGTTCCGCTCAGATTGACGACGAGCGTCCCGATCGGGAAGTCGCTCGGCCACCGCGCCGACACCGCCGCGTCGACCCGGAAGCGCGCCGCGGCGCCCAGCGCCCCGAAGACGGCGACGGCCGCCCATGTCAGCAGGCTCACCAATGCCGCCCCCAGCGCGCCGCCATGACACCCGTGACGGCCAGCGCCATCCCCGCCGCCACGCTTGTCAGGGCGTACGCGATCCCGAGACCGGCATAGCCGTCCTGCACGAGGTCGAAGATCTCGATCTGGAACGTCGAGAACGTCGTCAGGGCCCCCGCGAGCCCCGTGCCCAGCAGCGGCCGCCAGTGCATGGTCGGCGCGACGCGCTCGGCCAAGCGCGTCAGCAGCCATCCGAGGAAGAGCGCGCCGAGCAGATTGGCGATGAACGTCGACCACGGCCATTCGCCCGGGCCGTGGGGCAACGCCTCGGACAGGCCGCCTCGGGCCAGCGCCCCGATCGCGCCGCCGGTCAGGATCGCAACCAGACGCGCCCGCTCACCGTGTGACGGGCGATTGCTCGTCACACGGTGAGGAGGAACGTTGTCACGGTCTCGGGAGGCGCCGCAGCGTCGGCGTCAGCGGGAGCACGGGCGTCCGCTTGTGCGGGGGCCGCGGGGGCAACGACGTCACGACGTCGGGCTCGTGACGGGTCTTCTCCGCATGGTCGATCGCGGCCACCAGCTCGCGGGGTGCCGAGGACGCGAGCATGGGCGCCGAGAACACCCGTCTCGCCTCGCTCTCGCACACCGGGCACGCTACCGACTCCGGGGCCGTGCCAAGTGGCCGGATCACGTCGAAGGCGCCGTCGTCGTCACACCGGTACTCGTAGGTCGCCATCAGACAGCAGCCCTAGTTCGCCGACCTCGGCACCTGCACGCCCTGCTTGACCTGATGCGGCTTCCCGCTCGTCGACGGAGCGACGTCGAAGTCGAAGATCCGCCGCGGGATGTAGACCGTCGCGCACGAGTTCGGGATGTCCACCACGCCCGAGAAGCGCCCCTCGATCGGCGCCGAGCCCAGGATCATGTACGCCTGGATGTCGCTGTAGCCGAACTTCATCAGGTAGTCGATCGCGTGATGGCAGGCCCGCGTGTAGGACAGCTGCGAGTCCAGGTAGTGCTGCTTGCCGTCGAGGTCCACCGACACGCCCGAGAACGCGATCCACTCGGAGTACTGCGGATCGCGCAGGCCGGGCATGAAGATCGCGTTCTCAGAGACGCCGTACGTCTCCATGCCGCCCTTGATGAGATCGACGTGCAGGTCCATGAACCCGCCCATCTCGATCGCACCGCAGAACGTGATCTCGCCGTCGCCCTGGGAGAAGTGCAGGTCACCGAACGAGAGGTTCGCGCCCGGGACGAACACGGGATAGAACACCCGCGTCCCTGCGGTGAAGTTCTTGATGTCCTGGTTTCCGCCGTTCTCGCGTGGCGGGGCGGTCCGCGCGGCCTCGCCGGCGACGCGGTCGAACTCATCGCCGGAGAGCGTCCCGAGAATGGCGCTGTCCGGAAGCGGCGGCAACGCCAGCGGCGGCACACGGTCGGGATCGGTCGCGATCAGATCGGTCTCGCGCTTCGTCCACTTCGCGAGCAGCTCGGCCGACGGCGCAGTGCCCATCAGACCCGGGTGGTGGATGCCGACGTACGAGCATTCCGGGATGTGGCGCGAGGTGGCGACATCGCCCGTGAAGTCCCAGATCACCTTGTAGGCATCGGGGAACCGCTCGGTGAGGAAGCCGCCGCCGTTCGTCGTGGCGAACACGCCCGTGTAGCCCCAGCCCATGCCGGAGAGCGGTCCTTCGTCCTCCTGATCGCACGCGTCGATCTCGAGGATGTCGACGATCAGCAGATCGCCGGGCTCGGCGCCCTCGACGTGGAACGGGCCGCTGAGGACGTGCACTCCGGGCAGCGGCGCGTTGCGAACGTCGTCCGCGGAGTCATCGTTCTTGATCGCGCCGTCGAACCACTCCCGGCAGTCCGCGCGGAAGACGTCGCCCGGCTTGACGGTCACGTTGGCGGGGATGTCCGGGTGCCACCGGTTGTGCCCGACGTGTTTTTGGTCCGTGAACTTCTTGGAGTTATCCAGCGGGAACAGATTCTTGGGCATTCGCAGCTCCTTCCACTAGGTGAATTTCCGTTACGAGGACCGGGCAGCGCCGGGTCTCAGGAGACCTCCGGCACCGCGTCGCGTCCCACGCCTTCCGAGGGCTCGCCGCGCGGCCGTTTGAGGTGTTCCTCGGGCGTCGTGAGGTCCGCGACGGCGACCGGCTCGAGCTTGGTCGAGGCGTCCTTCAACAGGACGAACGCCAGCGTCGCGAAGACGAACGGCAGCGTGAGGGCGGGCAGACCCCACGGCGTGAAGAGCGAGGCGATCGCCCCGAACAGCAGCGCCGCGAGCACGGCACACGCGACCGCGAGCAGGCCGGACCTCAACGTGAGCACGAAGAACACGCCGCCGACGGCCAGCGCCGCGTCGAAGGAGTTGAAGCCCCAGAGGCCGTTGTAGATCGCCACGCCGTTCGCGCCGAGCGCCAGCCCGGTGAGCATGCCGACCGTCGATCCCACCAGCGCGAAGATCGCAGCGATCCGCGAGCACACGAGGATGCCGACGACGATGATGATTCCCGACACGACGCTGTTGGCGAAGAACAGCTGACTGATGCCGCGGAAGATCGCGTTCACGACGCCCTCGAGGTTGTTGGCCGTCGCGGCGTCGGCGGCGGACCGCAGCGTGTTGCTGACGCTCCCGCCGGTGACCTGGGCATCGCCCGGCGCGATCAGGCCGCCGACCCGGCCGTTGGCGAAGTTCAGCGCGCCGATGAGGAAGATCAGCGTGATGAAGTTGAACGCGAATGTGAACGGCGGCACGCCCCACGCCCCGATGAAGACGGCGGCCAGCGCGGCGTGCAGGATCGTGGAGAAGAAGCTCGCGACCACGATCCACACGATCACGACGATGTCCCAGTCGGGCTGGAGGAACAACGACAACCCGGCGCCGACGAGCACGCCGTTGAAGCCGTAGAGGCCGGCCCGGATCGCCCCGCGGTCCATCCCGATCAGGACGGCGGACAGGGTCGACACGATGAGGCCCACGACACCCGCGAAGCCGAGCCACGGCTCGGCGACGAACATCGCCACCAGGATCGCCAAGCCGGTGACGGGGTTGTTCATGAAGCAGACCTGTCCGACGCCGCGGAGGCAGGAGTCGATGAAGTCGAGCAGCGGGTTGTCCTCCACGCGCGCGGCCCAGCCCGGCATCGTCCCGTCGATCTGAGACAAGCCGCGTGGCGAGGCGCTGGCCGAGGTGCTCATCAGTGCGGACCCCTCTGGTTGGTCTCACGCGGCGTCCGTCGGGCGTCGCGCCAGCTCATCTGCGCGACGCCGATTCCTGACCCACCGGCCCGCGCGCCACCCTTCCCGTGGTCACGGGACTCCATCCCCAGTGGCGAGGCTCACCTCTGCTCGCCAGACCCCGCCATGACATCCCGGAAGCACCGCCCTACCGGCGCTCCGCAGGACCATCGACATGGCGTACGCAGTAGCGGGGCTATCTAATTCAATCCGGAGCGCCGGTGTCAAGGCGGCGAAAGCAGCGCTGTCGGGACCGCGTCGTCAGCCGGAATCTGGCAGGTCGTGGCTGCTTGGAGGGCGGGCATCGGCCGCGCCCACCTCGGCCGAGGTTCCGCGTCGACAGCGATGCTCCATCCGGGCCGGAAAGGAGGGCGACGAACCCTTTTCCGCCCCTACCGAGTACGGCTCGCCCCACCCGCATGCTGGTGATACCCCCGATGCGGTGGCCCCCTTGCGTCTCGATACTCACCACATGCCCGCCGAGGACCTCACGCTCCCCTCGCTCGACCTCCCCGCCCTGGCGCGCCGGGCCGCGCTGCCCGCTGCCGCTGCCGCTGCGCTGGTCACCGCCGTCGTGGTCCTCGGCGGGCCGATGCAGGCGTTCGCCGATGCGCTCGGTCGTGCTCTCGACGCCGATCCGCGCTGGGTGCTCGGCGCGGGCGCATTCGAGATGCTCTCGTTCGGCGGCTACATCGCGCTGCTGTGGCTCGTCGGCGCCCGCGCGTCCGGCCGGCTCGGACTGCGCGAGAGCGCCCAGATCACGCTCGGCGGCGCGGCCGCCACGCGCCTGCTGCCGACCGCCGGCGTCGGCGGCGCTGCCGTGACGCTGTGGTCGCTCCGCCGCGCCGGGCTCGGCGGCAAGGGCGCGGCGCGCACGCTGCTGACCTTCCTGGTGCTGCTCTACTCGGTCTTCCTCGGCTCGATCGCCGTGGCCGGCACGCTGCTGGCCCTGCGCGGCGAGTCGCTCGCGCTGACGGCGCTGCCTGCTGCACTCGCCACGCTCGGCATGTCCCTGGCGCTCGCCGCCGCCTTCCTGCGGCCCGAGGGCAAGAGCCGCGTGAGCACCGCCGCGGCCGTGCTCGGCGACGCGGTCCGCGACGCGATCGGCCACCTGCGGTCGCTCGACCCGCGGTTGCTCGGCGCGCTCGTGTGGTGGGGCTTCGACATGGCCGTGCTGTACGGGATGCTGCACGCGTTCGGCACCGCGCCCGGCCTCGAGGTCGTCGTCTTCGCGTACTTCATCGGGCAGGTCGGCAACACGATCCCGATCCCCGGCGCCGTGAGCGGCGGCCTCGTCGGCGCGCTGCTCGCGTTCGGCGTGCAGGCGGACCTGGCGATCGTCTCCGTGCTCGCGTACCGGGCGATCGCGATCTGGCTGCCGGCGCCGATCGGCCTCGTCGCGCTCGGCGCGCTGCGGCGCACGATCGCCGCGTGGGGCCACGAGGAGGCCACCGCCGCCTCGGACGTCGTCGAGGTCGCGCCGGAGCTCCCGGTCGTCCAGGTCGTGCCGCCGATGCCGGTCGTCCAGGTCGTGCCGCCGGTGCGCGCCACGCAGGAGGTCCTCGAGCTCCCGTGCGAGCGGCGCTCATGGCGGCCTCGCGAGGCGCGCGTCCCGATCACGGCATGAGCGGTCGCCGGCGCCCGCCGGCCGCGCTGCTCGCGGTCGCCGGCCTTGCTGCCGTCGCGTTCGGGCTGACGATGTCCGGGGTCGTGCAGCTCCCGGACCTCGAAGCTGCGCTCGCCGACCTGTCCGACACGCTCGGCCCGTGGACCTACGCGCTCGTGGGCGGTCTCGCGTTCCTGGAGACCGGCGCCTTCGTGGGCCTGATCGCTCCCGGCGAGACCGCGGTGGTGCTCGGCGGAGTGGTCGCCGCGCAGGGCGACGTGCAGCTCGGCTTGATGCTCGTGCTGGTGTGGCTGGCGGCGGCGGCGGGCGACCTGGTCAGCTTCGCCCTCGGCCGTCGGCTCGGCCGCCCGTTCCTCGACAGCCGCGGGCCGCGGATCGGCGTCACGCCGGACAGGCTCGCGCGCGTCGAGGGCTTCTTCGAGCGTCACGGGCCGAAGGCGATCCTCGTCGGCCGGTTCGTCGGGATCATCCGCGCCGTGGCACCATTCCTGGCGGGCGCGTCCAGGATGCGCCTGCGCACGTTCCTGCCCTGGAGCCTGCTCGGGACGGCCGTGTGGGCATCCGCCTTCACGCTCGTCGGCTACCTGTTCAGCGAGTCGTTCGGCGCCGCTGCCGACCTGCTGGCGCACGGCGCGCTCGCACTCGCGGTCGTTGCCGCGCTCGTGCTGGCACTGCGGGCGCATCGCCTGCAACGATCTGCGGCGTGACGCCGGGCAGGGACGCTGACGCGATAGGAGGGCAGTGGAGCCGGTGGCTGCTCGCCGCGCTCGTGCTCCCGGCGCTTGGCGCGGCGGCGGTGGTGGGGCTGATCGAGGGCGCCGGCGGAGATCTCGGCGACTGGGAGACGTGGCAGGCCGTGGCGGCGCTGGCGGCTGCCGTGGTGGTGCCGGCCGGCATCAGCCTCTGGCTCGTGCGGCGCGACGGCGCGGTGCAGGCGGTGGCGTGGGCGGTCGTCTGCGTCGGCGTGCAGGTCGCGCTCGTGTTCGGGGTGGGGTTTGTGGCGCTGGGGTTGGGGCCCGCCTAGGGCGCGGGTCGGGAGGGACAACGTCAACTGCGGCAGTAAGGGAGTTGTGCGGTGCGTTTGCGTGCATAACTCACCACTCGACGCTCCGCCGAGATCGAGTGGCAAGTTATGCACCGCCACGGATCACAACTCACCACTCGAGCCCGAGAGACCCCTCGAGTGGCGAGTCATGCACCCCCCAGCGCAGTTGACGTCGACGTTCGCCCACGGCAGCTCAACCCCGCGAAGCCCGCAGCAGCGTGTCCACCGCCTCCTGCTTGCGCATGATCATGTGCTCGAGCCGGTGCTCGAGCGCCTCGGAGTCGCCGGTGTGGCCGGTCGACGGGATCACGTCCTGGAGCGCTTCGATCGTCTCCTGCTCGAGCTCGACGAGCCGAGCCACGATCCCGTCGCCCTCGCGTGGCAGCTCGAAGCCGCTGACGCTGTCGATCGGCGAGCCGCCGAGGGTCACGATCTTCTCCACCAGGCGGCGGGCGTCGGCCAGGTCGGCCTCCGCGAAGCGCCACAGGAGGTCGGCGAGGCCCTGGTAGGCGAATCCGGTGATCGAGCCGGCCGCCATCGTGTAGGCGGCAGCCGAGCGCATCTGCAGGGGAAGTGCCGCGCCGAGGCGCTCGATAGCGAGGTCTACGTCAAGGGGGTCTTTGTCCATGGCGGGCGACCTACCCGGTTTGCGCACAAATCGCGTCCATGACGGAACGGGGCCTCGCCCGAGCGGCCAGTGCGAGCGTCGACTTCGCCGGCTCAAGGCCGAGGAAGCCGACACTCGCTGACCTGGCGGCAACGAAAAACTGGGCGGGGCGCCAGCCCCCCGGCGGCGCCCCGCCCGTACCCCCCAAGTTGCTACTGGCCGGCCACGGGCGCAGCCGCGCCACCGGTCGCCGCTGCCGCATCCGCGACGGGCGCCGGAGCCTCGGCGACGGGGGCCGGTGCCTCAGCGACGGGTGCCGGTGCCTCGGCAACGGGTGCCGGTGCGCTCCGCGACCGGGCCGGTGCCTCGGCGGGTGCCGGCGCTTCCGCGACCGGAGCCGGTGCCTCAGCGACGGGTGCCGGTGCCTCAGCGACCGGTGCCGGTGCCTCAGCGACGGGTGCCGGTGCCTCAGCGACGGGTGCCGGTGCCGGTGCTTCCGCGACCGGTGCCGGTGCCTCAGCGACCGGTGCCGGTGCCTCAGCGACCGGTGCCGGTGCCTCAGCGACGGGCGCCGGTGCTTCGGCGACGGGCGCCGGTGCCTCAGCGACGGGCGCCGGTGCTTCCGCCACCGGCGCCGGTGCTTCCGCCACCGGTGCCGGTGCTTCCGCGGCCGGAGCCGGAGCCGGCGCTTCCGCGGTCGGTGCCGGAGCCTCGGCCGCCGGAGCCGCCGCAGCGGCCTCGGCCTCGGCCTCAGGGGCAACGGCTCCGCCGGTGTCGCCGAACACCTCCGCCTGCTGCGCCTCGTTCGCCCCGCCGATGCCACCCTCGCCCTCCGGGAGCGCGGCGCGGCTGGCGGTCGTCGTCTGCCCGTTGACGCTCTGGCTGCCGTTGAGGTAGCCCGTCGGGTTGGTCGCCGTGCCGTTCTGGCGGACCTCGAAGTGCACGTGCGGGCCCGTGCAGCTGCCGGTGCAGCCGACCTCGCCGATCTTCTGGCCTGCCTGCACGTGCTCGCTCACCGCGACGTCGCGCTGCGACAGGTGGGCGTAGCAAGTGGTCGTCTCGCCGGCGTGGCGCACGCAGACCATCTGCCCGTAGCCGCTCTCGGTGCCGGAGACGCTCACGGTGCCGCAGTCGGCGGCGCGCACGGTCGTACCGGTCGGCACCGCGATGTCGACGCCGGCGTGGGCGTGGTCACCGCGATCCTCACCGTAGCTGCCGGTGACCGTGCCACCGCTCACCGGGGTGACGATGCTCCCGTCGGTGCTGCAACCGTCGCCACCCGTCGAGACCGGCGCCGCCGGTTCCGGAGCGGCCTGTGGCGCGCCGGGCTCGGGGGCGGTGGGCGCGGGAGCCGGAGCCGAGCCGTCGTCGCCGGTTGCGTCCGGCTCTGACACCGGAGCAGGGGCCGGCTCCGCAGCCTCGGTCTCGCTGCCCGCGGACGTGAGCACCGACTCGCCCGATGAGGCCGCAGCCGCGTCGTCGTCGTAGAAGACCACGTTCGCGTTGAACAGCGCGGTCCAGGTCTTGGCGTCGACCGCGCCGGTTGCCGCGAGACCCTGCCCGCGCTGGAACTCCTTCAGCGCGCCCTCGGTCTGCGGCCCGAAGATGCCGTCGTCGAGGATCCGCAGCTCCCGCTGGACGGCGGCAACCGCCTCACCGGTGTCGCCGTACGACAGCAGCCACGTCTGATCGCTGCTCACCACAGCGCGCTGGGCGATCTCCGTCTTGGTCACTCCCGGCCGTGCCGAGTTCGCGGACGCCGACAGCGGCGACAGCACGGGCGTCGCGAGGATGGCCGCCCCCGCGGCCAGCGTCACGCCCTTCTGGCGCGGGCGATTGCGCCGCGCTGCACGCTCGCGCTCCCGACGCCGGTGCGACCGGTGCAGGGACCGCTCCCACAGCACGGCCGAGCCGAGGTCGCGCTCGGTTCGTGGAAATGGATCCAACTCGGATGGACGTGAGTCCACGCTCGGTACTCCCTTCCTTCTATCCCGTGCCTCCGAGGTGAGCTGACGGGCTCGCGCGGTGAAGCCGCGCTACGCCGTCCCCCTGACGGCGATTCGCCCCTGCGACCACTCGCGGTCGCTATGGGTCCCCCGGCCCGCACCCCCGGAAGGGCGCGAGTTCGGCCTGACGGGACATAAGAATGCACCATGCGCCCGACAGTTGCGGTGCGCCCGGTTACGGACGCAGGCGAACCGGCGTCAAAACCGGCTCTCCACGTGCACCGCGAGTGCGCACCGACACCACCGCACGCACCGCCGTGCCGGCCTGCAGAGCCCGTCGGCCGGCGCGTGTGAGCGTGGCCGTCGCGCCGCCCGCGTCCGCGTCCTCGGGCAGGGAGAAGCCCTCGCGCGCGAGCAGGCGGCCGCGCCGCCCGCGCTCGAGCACGCTCACCGTGCCGCGGTACGCCTGCGGCCCCAGCCCTCGCCGCTCGAGACCGACCGCGACGGCGCCGTTCTCCACGGTTGCTCGCGCGGCCCGCACCGAGCACGGGTCGGTCCCGTGGCCGTCCGGCCGCACCACGCCGCGGCTCCGCAGCCGCCGTTCGAGCGCCCGCGGCCGCGCCGCCATGATCCCGTCGACGCACATGTCGAGCAGCCGGTCGTACACCCGGCGGCTCTCCTCGTCGTTGCTCAGCCACACGTGCACGGCGTAGCCGGCCCGGTGCGCGCTCAGCACCGACTCCGGCGTCGTGACCTCCACCTGCTGGCCGGAGAGCGTGTACGTGATCGGGATCTGCAATGCCACGACGCCCGGGCCGGGCGAGCGTCCGGCGAGCAGGAACCCGGCGATGCCGTCGACGCCCGGCGCCACCGGGACCTTCGGCACCAGCTCGTGGAAGCGGTCGACCGCGCGCTGGTTGAAGGAGACGACGATCAGGTCCCGCCGGCGGGTGTCGCGGAGCATCCCGGCCAGCAGCTCGGCGTTGTGCAGGAACTGTGGCTCGGCGTCGTCGCGACCCTTGATCTCGATGTTGATCGGCGTGTGCGGGAACGCCCGCAGCACCTCGGAGAGCGTCGGGACGCGGAAGTCGTTGCGCGTGAAGCCGCGAGGCGGGCGCCGCTTGCCCGTGCGGACCCCGCGCAGGGGGTAGCGCCTGGCCGGCAGCCCGGACACCGCGTTGCGGCCGGGGACGAAGTTATAGGCCGCGTCGAGGCGCCGGACCTGGGCGAGCGAGAGATCGGTCAGGAAGCCGGTCCCGTTCGTCGTGCGGTCGACCTGCCAGTCGTGCATCACGACGAGCTCGCCGTCGCGCGTCGCGCTCACGTCCAGCTCGAGCATGTCGGCGCCGCTCCGGACCGCGCGCCGGAACGCGTACATCGTGTTCGAGGGAAGCTCGTCCTCACCCCCCTGGTGCGCCATGTTCATCACGCGGTCGCCGAGCCACGGCTTGGCCGCAGACGCCGGTGCGGCGGCGATCAGGACCAGAACGGCGGCGGCGAGCAGGAAGCGGAGCACGGCGCGTGACCCTAGCCCACCCTCTCGTCGGCCGGACGCCCGCCGAAGGCATGGGGATGCGCGTCATCGCCACGATCCTCGCCGCCTGCACCGTCGCCGTCCTCGCTGCGGCGCCCGCCGGTGCGGCGACCGCGCGCGGCGCGGCCTCGACGCCGCACGTCACCGGCGGCGGGAGCTTCGTCCGCATCCCCGGCTGGCGGAAGGAGCGGATCGACAGCCGCGTGCTCGGCGACGTGGCCTACCTGGTGCGCAAATACCACCTTCATGTCAACGCCGGCTACGCCATGATCGGGCATTCCAGCGGTGGCGAGCACCCGATCGGCCTCGCGCTCGACGTCGGCCCCAGCCGCGGCCCCAAGGGCTCGTGGGAGGCCGTCGACCGGCTCGCCCGCTGGGCCGAGCCCCGCCAGGGCCGCCCGCGCGCCCCGTTCACCTGGGTCGGCTACAACGGCGACGCCGGCCACGGCCGCGGCGCCCACCTGCATCTGAGCTGGAGCCACACGGCGACGCGGCCCGGCAGCGTGGCCCGCACCGTCTGGGTGCTCAAGTCGAGCGCGACCTGGGCGCTCGACCCCGTCGCACCCGTCGCGCCGTCCGTCCGGCCCTAGCCGTTCGCGCCGGCGAACGGCGACTGCGGCATTAAGGGAGAGGGATCGGCCGGTCTGGAAAGTAGTGGGTCGTGAAACGCGCGCTATACGTGCATAACCAACCCCGCGCGAAACCCGCAGCGACCGCGAACGGTCACCCACGTCCCCACCCAGCGCAGTTCACGTTCCCGGCCCTAGTTGAGCGACGGGTCCAGCGGCATCGTCGACAGCAGGGCGTACTTGCGGCCCTTGCGCCGCAGCACCGCCGCCCACAGGCCCGGCGCGTCGTCGGTGAAGACCTCCTCGCGCAGCGGCGGCTCGATGATCCACGCCTCCTCCTCGAGCTCGGCCTCGAGCTGCCCCGGTCCCCAGCCGGAGTGGCCTGCGAACACGCGCGCGCGGCGGATCGCGCCCTCGAGCGCGTCCGGGTCGTCGGCGTCGGTCCCGATGAAGCCGAGGTCCGGCTCCACGAGCGCGCCCGCCATCTCCGGCCGGTCGAACTCCGCGAGCACGATCACGGCGGTCTCCGCGACCGGGCCGCCGACGTAGACCAGCTCCTCGTCGTCGGTGAGCCAGGCGAGGTCCGGAACCGCCTCCGCGATCGTCGACTCCGCCGGCCGGTTGAGCACGAGGCCCATCGCTCCCTCGTCCGTGTGCTCGGCGATCAGGATCACCGTGCGCACGAAGTTCGGGTCGAGCAGCGTCGGGGACGCCAGAAGCAGCTTGCCGCGCAACGACTCGGCCATGCACGTCATTGTGGCCGGTAGGGTCCATGTCGTGCGCGTCCGGGTTCGACTTGGGGCTGGATTGAGTCGGTTCGCGGACGCGCCGCTGCTGTCGGTGGACCTTGCCGACGGCTCCAGCGTCGACGACCTGCTCGCGGCACTGGGAGCCCAGCAGCCATCGCTCGCGCCCGCTCTGCGCGCCGCACTGCCGGTGCTCGCGGGCACGCACGTCGAGCGTGGGCAACGTCTAGAGGCGGGCGACGAGGTCGCCCTGCTGATCCCTGTCGCCGGCGGCGCCGGCCCGAGAGGAGCGTGAGCACCGTGGCCACCATCGAGACGCGCCAGGCGCGCCAGACCGTGTTCGTCGACACCTTCACCGACGGCCTGCTCGGCCCCGACGTGCCGATGCTCGGCCCGGTCGCCGACGGCGGGCACATCGTCGTGAACACGACGCCCGGTTGCTGGGGGCCGATGATCACGCCGTCGATCCGCGGCGGCCACGAGGTGTGCTCGCCCGTGGCGGTCGAGGGCGCGCGCGTGGGCGACGCGATCGCGATCCGGATCCGCGACATCGAGGTGACGTCGCTCGCCACCGCCTCCGGCAACGACCAGCCGATGGAGGGCCGCTTCAACGGCGATCCGTACTGCGCTCCGGTGTGCGCCGAGTGCGGCACCGAGTGGCCCGAGACGCGCATCGAGGGCGTCGGCCAGGCGTCGGTGCGGTGCGCCAAGTGCGGCGCCGACGCCACCCCGTTCACGTTCACGAACGGCTACACGATGGCGTTCGATCCGACGCACACGGTCGGCGTCACGGTCGCCGGCGCCGCGGCCGAGGGGTTCGCGAACGACGCGTCGCGGATGGCGGCGCTGCCCGACAACTCGCGGCAGAACCCGATCCTGCTGTTCGCCCCGCACGACATCGTCGGCATGGCGACGCGCCTGCGGCCGTTCATGGGCCAGCTCGGCACGACACCCTCGACGACGATGCCGGACTCGCACAACGCAGGCGACTTCGGCTCGTTCCTGGTCGGCGCGCCGCACCGTTTCGCGCTCACGCCGGCGGAGCTGACCGAGCACAAGACCGACGGGCACATGGACATCGACGCCGTGCGCCCGGGCGCGATCCTCGTCTGCCCGGTGAAGGTCGACGGCGGCGGCGTCTACCTCGGCGACATGCACGCGCTCCAGGGCGACGGCGAGATCGCCGGCCACACCTGCGACGTCTCGGGCACCGTCACGCTCGAGGTCGAGGTGGTCAAGGGCCTTGCGATCGACGGGCCGGTGCTGTTCCCGGTGGCCGAGGACCTGCCGTACCTCGCGCGCCCGCTGACCGAGGAGGAGCACACGCGCGCGCTCGCCCTCGCTCGCCGGCACGGCGTCGAGGAGCTCGAGGAGACGGTGCCGGTCTCGGTCGTCGGAACGGGCCCTGACCTCAACTCCGCGACCGACAACGGCCTCGCCCGTGCCGCCGAGCTGCTCAACATGACCGTGCCCGAGGTCAAGAACCGTGCGACGGTCACGGGAGCGATCGAGATCGGCCGCCACCCGGGCGTGGTGCACGTGACGTTCCGCGCGCCGGCCGACCGGCTCGAGGACCGCGGGCTGCTGTCCTACGCACGCGAGCTGTACGGCGGATAGGCTCGCCCACATGTGGAGGAGGGTTGCGATCGCCGCTGCCGCGGCGCTGTTGACGATGCCGGCTTCGGCCGCTGCTCGGGCGATCCAGGCCGAGAGCATCCTGCCGCCGGGGCAGTCCGGCTTCGTGCCGCCCAGCGGGACGAACCCGCATCTGACGGATCAGCTCGCGCTGTACCAGTCGTTCGCGTTCAAGTCGGCGGCGTTCGACCAGCCCGGGACGACCGAGTCGCCACGCGCGGGCGTCACGATCACGCGCGACGCCTACGGCGTCCCGAACGTGCGCGCGGCCAGCGATGGCGACCTGTGGTTCGGCGTCGGCTACGCGATGGGCGAGGACCGGCTCGTGCAGCTCGAGCTGTTCCGCCGCGCCACACGCGGCCGCCTCGCCGAGGTGCTGGGCCCGACCCGGCTGGCGAGCGATATCGTCGCGCGCCGTGACTACTACCGCCCGGCGGAGCTCCAGCGCATGCTCAACCGCCTGCCCGCCGCGCTGCGCGCTCGCTTCGACGCCTACGCCGACGGCGTCAACGCGTACCTCGCACGCGTGAAGTCGACTCCCGCGCTGCGGCCGGAGGAGTTCCGGTTGCTCGCGCTCGACCCGGCGCCGTGGTCCGCGCTCGACTCGGCCGCGATCGGCGTGCAGCTCGCGCGCACGATCCCGTCGGGCGACGGCCGCGAGCTCGAGAACTGGGCGGCGCTGCGCAAGCTCGGTGCCAAGCGCTTCAACGCGCTGATGCCGCTGCGGCGCAGCGGCCAGGCCGCGACCGTGCCCGCGGCGAACGGGAAGTTCCCGTCCACCCCCGGCCGCAGCCGCAAGGACGAGCGCGCCGGCTTCAAGCGCTCGCTCCGCTACCTGCGCGGCCTGCGCGCGCCGAAGCCGCCGCCGGCGGCCGCCGCGCTCGTGCGCGGCGGTTCGGACGCCTGGGCCGTGCGCGGCAGCGGCCGCGCATGGCTGTTCCACGGCCCGCAGCTCGGCTTCGAGATCCCCGAGCAGCTCGCCGAGATCGAGGTGCACCGGCCCGGGCTCGACGCCCGCGGCGTCACGCCGCCCGGCCTGCCCGTCGTCGGAATCGGGCGCAACGATCACATCGCGTGGGGGCTGACCAGCGGTAGCTCGGACGACGACGACCTGTACGCGGAGCGCCTCGCCGGGAAGGAGCGCTACCGCTACAAGGGCCGCGTGCGCAAGATGGACTGCCGGACCGAGACGTTCGCGGTCGCCGGCGAGAAGGCGGTCAAGCGGCGGCTGTGCCGCACCGTGCACGGCCCGGTCCAGGCGCGCTCCGGCAAGCGCACCGCGTGGGCACGGCGGTACGCGACCTGGAACCACGAGATCGACACGCTCGAAGGGCTCGCCGACCTCAACGAGGCCGACTCGGTGGCCGACGCCGAGCGGGCGATCGCCAAGGTGAGCTGGAACGAGAACACGATGGTCGCCGACGACCAGGGCAACATCGGCTGGTGGCATCCCGGCCGGCTGCCCGTGCGCCCGAAGCGCTGGGACGAGCGGCTGCCGCTACCCGGCACCGGCGGCGCGGAGTGGCGACGCCTGCTGCGCGTGTCAGAGCGCCCGCACGTGATCAATCCCGCGCAAGGCTGGCTCGCCAACTGGAACAACACGCCGTCGGTCGGCTGGACGATCGGCGATGCCCCGGACACCGAGCGCCTCAACGGCGACCTGCACCGGGCGGCGTTCCTGTTCGGCCTCGTCCGGCAGGTCGCGCAGGCCCCGAGCTACGCCGCGGTCAAGGGCGTCGACCGCGTGGCCGGCACCACGGCGCAGCAGCGCCCGCTGCTCGACGCCCGGCTGCGCGCGGCCGCGACCGGCGCGACAGGCCCGGGGAAGGGCCTGCTCGACGCGGTCGTGGCGTGGGACGGCAGTTACGACCGCGCGAACGCGGCCGGCACGGTCGATCCCGGCGTCGCCTCGTGGGAGGCGCTGAAGGACGCCGCGGTGCGGACGCTTCCGCGGGCCGCGCGCGCATGGCTGGGCTCGCCTGGTCGCTCGCACGCGTTCGACTTCGGCGGCGCCGACAGCACGGCCTTCCACCGCCTCGACACTGCCGGGCTGCGCCGCGCTGCGGCGAGTGCAGCGGCGGCGCTCACGCGCCGCTTCGGCTCAGCCGACCCGGCTACGTGGCGCGAGCCGCGCCGGATGTACGACGTTGCCGCGACGGGGATCGCTGCGAAGCCTGCGCTGAAGTTCTACGACCGCGGCACCTGGCAGCAGTCCGTCGAGCTCGGCCCTTAGGGCGGCAGCTCCTGGAGTTGACGTTCTGGGAGCGGCCGACCATGCCGTCGGCCACCCGGCCGCTGCCCGGCGACGCTGCGGAGGCGCTGCCGTCGGGGTTCGTGGCGACGACCTGCACGCGCACGCGCCTGCCGCGGTCGATGCGCGTGGCCTTGTACGTCGCGCGCGTCGCGCCGGCGATGTTCGCCCAGCGCCCGCGCGGGCCCTGACGCTGCCAGCGGTAGCGGTAGCTCAGCGGGCCGTTGCGCCAGCTGCCGATGACCGCGCTGAGGGTGTATCCGCGCCGCGGCGTGCCGGCCACCTGCGGGCCGCCCGTGGCCACCGGGGGCGAGGGGACGAGGCCCTCCATGCCGCCGCCGCAGGCCGGCGGGATCTGACCGCACGGCGCCATGAATGCGCTGTCGTAGACGTTCCAGTGCGTCGCGAGGTAGCTGCCGGCCGGGGGAGCGGGGCTGTAGTAGTCGTCGCGGCCGCAGTCGTAGACCTGCGGGATCGCGCCGCCGACGCGCGGGCAGTCGTAGCGCATCGCGTGGGACGCTCCGGCGTCCTCGGTGTAACACATGACGTCGTAGCCCTGCCAGCAGTGGCCGTAGCCTCCGAAGGCGGATCCGGCGGGCTGCGTGGAATGCGGGGCCGACCACTGGACGGCGCCGAGGTTGTGCGTCATCTCGTGCAGCATGCCCTCGGGCCACCAGCCGCGCGGGTCGGCGCCGGGCGCCGCCTGGCCGTCACGTGAGAACAGCACCGACGCGAAGCCGCCGCTGTTGTGCAGGTTGCTCGAGCCGTGGCGGTCGGCGCCCTGGCCGAGCACGTTCTCGCCGAGCCCGTAGTCGTAGGTGCCGCCGTTGAGCGTGTCGCCGAGGATCACGACGTTGCGCGGTCCGTCGGAACTGCCGAGCCGCGGCTCGACCTCCTGCACGATCGCACTGAAGTTGTCGACGTAGCGCGACCGCGGGCCGCTCAGGTGGACGACCTGGATGTCCGCGAACTGCGGGCCGCAGCGCGTGCCCATGTCGACGCGCAGCGCCTTGCCGCCGCCGCTCTGGGAGGCGAGGAAGCGCTGGATCAGCGCCACGTCGGCCTGCAGCGCGTCGCGCCATGCGGCGAACCGGTCGGGGCGATCGGCGGGGTGGGCGTAGACAAGCTTGAAGCGCGCCGAGGTGGCCGGGAGCGCGGCATTCGCGGTGTCGTCGGTCACACGCGCGTCGCCGCACCAGCCGTACGGCAGTGCCTGCGGGGCGCCTGCGGCAGCCGCGGTGCGCGCGACGTCGGCCAGCGATAGCTCCTCGCGCGTGTCGCGGTGGGTGACCGCGCCCTCGACGCCATGCGCCGCCGCGGGTGCGGCCGGCAGCGCCACGGCGAACAGCGTGGCGGAGAGAACGAGCAGGCGGCGGGCAGAGCACATGGTCTCCGGGTAGTCGGCCCCAATGGGCTGGGGTTAAGCTCCGCCCATGGGCGGTCGGTGGGCCTGGGCCGAGGCGATCCGCGAGCGGCACTTCACGCCGACGCTCCCGGGCGGCTACGCGCTCGAGCGGGTGGACCACGACACGTACTGGGATCGCCACGAGGCGGAATTGCGCGAGCACTTCCCGCAGGAGGCGTACTTCGACGGCGCTGTGCTGAGCGGCGACGAGCGGGCCGCCGCGCGCGAGCGGCTCGCCGCCGCGGAGGGCGCCGACCGTCTGTCGGACCACTGGTTCGTCCACGCGCCCGACGGGACGCTCGCCGGGGTCTTCTCGACCGTTCAGCGCGACCCCGACACGTTCGAGCTCTACCACGTCACGATCCGCCCCGACCATCGCGGGCGCGGGCTCTACCGCGAACTGCTCGAGCGCGTCCTCGCGTACGCCGGCGAGCTCGGCTTCTCGACCACCGTGTCGAAGCACGCGCCGTCGAACAACGCCGTGCTGATCCGGCATCTGAAGGCCGGCTTCCGCGTCGTCGCGGTCGACGTCGACCCGCTCCACGGACCCTCGGTGCTGCTCGCGTACTTCCACGACCCGCAGCTCCTGAAGGCGTTCGAGTACCGCTGCGGACTGGCCGTGATGGACGAGACGCTACACGCTGCCGGCACCGGGCACTTCGCGCTGCTCGACGAGCAGTTCGCGGCCGCTCGGGCGGTGGCGCGCGACAGCTCGTAGGTCACCGAGCCGGCCGGACGCGGCGGCTGCGGCCGACGACCGCGACCGTGCGGCGGTACGCCGCGTGGGCGCGGGGGGCGCGGACGACCGTGTAGTCCGGGTGACGGACCCAGGTCGGCGTGTACGTGATCCGCTCAACGCGCTCGCGGCGGCCGTCGACGCGGATGTGCAGGCGGACCAGCATCCCGTCCTGGCTCGCGGCGGGGCAGCATGCGGCGGTCTGGTTGGAGAGCAGGTTGCCCTCGCCGTACACGACCCACAGCCGGCCGACGCGCCGGATCGGCTGCACGACATGGGCGTGCTGGCCGACGACCGCGGTGATCGCGCGCGAGCGGGCCAGGCGCTTGGCGAGCGCCGTCTGGAACGCATCCGGTTGGTGCCGGAACTCGGTGCCCCAGTGCAGGTTGACGATCACGACCTGCGCGCCGGCGCGGCGCGCGCGCCGGGCGTCGCGCAGGATCAGCCCGGCCCGCGCGAGGTTGACCGACCAGCGATGCGGCGACCGGATCCCGTTCGTCATCTGCGTGTACGCCAGCAGCGCGACGCGCACGCCGCGGGCGCGGAGCAGGAGCGGGCGCCGCCGCTGCCGGCGCGAGGAGAACGATCCGGTGTGGCGGACGCCGGCGCGCTTCAGCGACCGCCGCGTGGCATTGATCCCGGCCTGCCCGCGGTCGAGCGAGTGGTTCGAGGCGGTGCTGCAGGCGTCAAAGCCGGTCGCCTTGACCGCGCGTGCGAGCGCCGGCGGGGAGTTGAACCGCGGGTAGCCGACCGGCGTCGCCGGCGTCAGCGGCGTCTCGACGTGGCAGAACGCGAGCGAGTTGCGCCGCACCCAGCGGCGGATCGGCCGCAGCAAGGGCCGGAAGTCGTAGCCGCGCCCGTTCGCGAGCGCCCGCGCGCGGGCGACGACCGGCAGGTGCGGCAGCAGGTCGCCGCTGACGCCGATGGTCAGCCGGACCGGCCGCTGCGGCGCCGGGGTCGCGACAGGCGTCGGCGTGACCGTGAGCGTCGCCGCTTCGGGGTGCGGCGGGTCGGCGGCGCAGCCGGCGCCGAGCGTGACGGCGGCCCCGGTGACCACGATCGCGAGCAGGCGCATCGTGCGCCGACACTACGGCCTGCAGTGCGCAAACGCTGGTATGTAGTACGGCGCGCCCGACTGACGGCAACTGCGCTGGGTGGGGAGTCGGTGGCTGTGTGGCGGGTGCGAGGATCGATAAGTCCCCATTCGTGCGGTCGCGCGCACGCGAACCCGGTCGAGTGTCGAGTTCCTGGGTGTCAGGCCCGCAAACTCGACGCTCGGCGATCCCGCCGCACCCACGAACGGTCACCCACTTTCCCACCAGCGCAGTTGACTTTCTCGGGCCGATCGCCAGCTAGGCCGCGCGGGCGAGGTCGCGCGAGGGGTCGATCCCCCAGCGCCCGGCGAGCGCCGACAGCTCGGCGCTGATCGGCCAGCGGTCCGGGAGCGGATCGCCGTCGAAGTCGGGGGCGGCGCCCTTCAGCGCCATGCTGCCGGTGTTGTCGCCGATCGCCCGGATCTCCTCCACCTCGGCGGTCGTGAGCACCGGGCCGGCGGGTACGGCGGCCAGCTCGGCGCGCTTGTCCTCGATCGGCCGCGCGGCCGGCCCGGACTCCTGGATCAGCGTCGGCGCGACGCACGCGACCGGCTCGTGCGCCAGGTTCCATGCGCAGGCGAGCTGGAGCATCGTGAGGCCGTGGCGCTCGGCCACCGGTCGCATCCGCTCGAGCCGTTCGCGGCCGCGCTCGACCCACCCGGCGGGCCGGAACGAGCGATGGTCCCAGCGCGGGAAGTCGTGGCCGGGCAGCACGTCGTCGTGGAACAGGCCGCCGTAGTCGACGACGCGTGTGATCAGCCGCACGCCGTGGCGGCGCGCCGCGTCGAGCACCAGCTCGCCGGGCCACGGCTCGAGCGGGTTGAGGATCACCATCGCCCAGTCGATCCGCTCGCCGAACCGCTCGAGGCAGTCGATCAGGTCGAGCGTGAAGCCGTTGGCGGGCCCCGGCGCGACACCGAGCGACCCAGCCAGCCCGTCGGCGCGCACGGCCTCGAGCGCGTCCCAGACACGCTCACTCGTGTAGCCGGTGCGGTCGGGGTTGTGCAGCAGCAGGAGGTCGAACGCGTCCGCGCCGCAGCGCTCGAGGCTGCGCTCGGTCGCCATTCGGACATAGTCGGCGTAGTCGTCCGGGCCGCGCAGGCGCGGGTCGGTGAAGCGCGGGAACCCCTTGGCGCCCTCTCGCTCGCCCGTGTAGAAGTCGTGCCCGATCGCACCGATCAGGCAGTACTCGTCGCGCGCCACGCCGGCAAGCGCGCGGCCGAGCAGGGAATCGCCCTCGCCGGCCCCGTACGCGTCGGCCGTCAGGACCGTCGAGATCCCGTCGGACGGGCGCAGCAGGGACGCCAGCCGATCCTCGTCGACCGGCTCGCCGAAGTGCATGAAGCGCCCGCCGCTCCAAGTGCCGACCGCGGTGTAACCCGGACCCCGCATCGGCGTTGAGTTTATGGTGTTCGGGAGCTGACGCTTTGGTCTCTCAAGCTCGCTGCTCGGCTGCCGACAAACAACCATGGTGCGCATTCGCACGCTTACGCTCGGGCTCGTGCTTGCCGCTCTCCTCGTCCCGGAGGGCGCAGCCGCGGATCCGGCGACCCGCATCATCGTCAAGCGCGAGCCCGGCTTGACCGCTGCCGAGCGCGCCGACGTCCGCGCCGACGCCGGCGTCCGGCTGGTCGACACGCTGCGCCTGACGCGCACCGAGGTCGTCTCGGCGCCTGCCGGCGAAGCGGGCGAGGCGCTGCGCGCGCTGCGCGCCGACGAGGACGTCGTGTATGCGGAGATCGACCGCGTGCGCCGCGCGTTCTCCGACGATCCGTACTTCTCGGACCTATGGGCGATCGAGAACACCGGCGCGCCCGTCGCGTACTTCGGCCCTGCCACCGAGGACGCCGACATGGATGTGCTCGAGGCGTGGGAGCTGAGCACCGGTGGGGGCACGACCGTCGCGGTCGTCGACAGCGGCGTCGACGCCGGCCACCCGGATCTCGCGGGCCAGATCCTCGCGGGCTACGACTGGGTGGGTGACGACGCGAACCCGGCCGACGAGAACGGACACGGCACGCACGTGGCGGGCACGATCGCTGCCGCGCGCGACAACGAAGAAGGTGTCACGGGCATCGCGCCGGACGCGAAGGTCGTCCCGCTGAGAGTGCTCAACGCCGCCGGCGGCGGTTTCACGTCCGACGTCGCCGAGGCGTTCGACTGGGCGGGCGATCACGGCGTCCGGATCGTCAACGCGAGCCTCGGCTCGCCGGGCTTCTCCACCGCCGAGCGGAACGCGATCGCCGAGCATCCGCAGACCCTGTACGTGGTCGCTGCCGGCAACGGCGGTGACGACGACGTCGGCGACGACGTCGACGATGGCCCCGTCTATCCGTGCGCCTATCCCCAGGTCAACATCATCTGCGTCGCCGCCTCGGACCCCAACGACGAGCGCGCGCCCTTCTCGAACTACGGCGCCCTTTCGGTCGACGTGTTCGCGCCCGGCGTCTCGATCTTCTCCACGTATCTCGTCGCCGAGTGCGATGACTACTGCTACTCCGACGGCACGTCGATGGCGAGCCCGCACGTCGCCGCGACGGCGGCGCTGCTGCGCGCCCGCAATCCGGGCCTGACGGCCGGTGCCGTGAAGACGGCGATCATGGCGACCGTCGACACGAACGCCTTCCTCGAGGATCAGGCGGTGACCGAGGGCCGCGTGAACGCCCGCTTCGCGCTCGACTCGGTGCCGGCCGACCCGAACGCCCCGCCGCCGTTCATCGCGACCGACGTCGACGACGACGGCGTGAGCGACGCGCCCGACAACTGCGACTCGGTCGCGAACCCGGGCCAGGCCGATGCCGACCGCGACGGAGTGGGCGACGCGTGCGACGCAACGCCACGTGGCATCGACGCCGACGGCGACGGCGTGGGGGCCCTCGACGACCGCTGCCCGCTGCAGTACTCCACGCTGGCCGGCGGTTGCCCGGCGAACACGGTCATCGGCGACACCGACCGCGACGGCCGCGTCAACGCGTCCGACAGCTGCCCGTTCGAGGCCGCGACGACGAGCAACGGCTGCCCGCTCCCGGCGATCGCCGCGCTGTCGACGAAGGTGCGCCGGTGCGGCTCCGGGCGCTGCGCGACCGTACGGGTGCAGACCAGCCGCGTTGACACGAAGGTTCGGGTGACGTTCCAGCGCCGGACGTGCGTGAGCGGTCGCTGCCGCTGGGTGCGCGTGCTGCGCAGGACGACGACCGTCAGCTCCCGCAAGATCGCCAAGGTGAAGTCGAGGCGTCTCTCCCGCGGCCGCTACCGCGCCGTGGTCGTGGTCTCCAGCAGCGCCGGCAAGGCGCGGCCCGAGACCGACAAGTTCCGCGTCCGGTAGACATCCGCGGGTGTCCGCCTGCCGCTCCGGGGTGCTCGCCTTCGGCGACTCGATCACGAACGCCGGCGGCGAGCTTCAGTGGGGGGTCGCGCTGCAGTCGTGGGCGCTGTGGATCGCGCGCGGCGCCGGTCTCCCGTACTCGCCGTACGCGACCGACGGCGCGCGCATCGAGGATGTGGTCGAGACGCAGATCCCGGCCTTCCACGCGACGGCGCGCGGCGATCGCTACGACCTCGGCTGCCTGTACGCGGGCGTCAACGACGTGCGCTCACCGGACTGGGACCGGTCGGCGTTCGAGCGCGCTCACACCGCGGCGCTGGCATTCCTGGCCGACCGCTGCGACCGGGTGCTGACCGTCACGCTGCCGCTCGACCTCGGGCGCCCGCGGGCTCGGGAGCGGATGGAGGAGGCAAACACCGCGATCGAGGCCTCGGCGCGCGCCGCCGCCGCGCTCGTGCTCGACCTGCGCGACTTCGGGGCACGCAACCTCGTGATGCCCGACCACGTGCACCCGACCGCGTTCGGGCAGATCGCGATCGCCGAGCGGGCGCTCGACGTGCTGGCCGCGGACGGCCTGACGGTTTGCGTGCGGCCGTCGACGCTGATCAGCTACGAGACCACGCCGCGCGGTCGCCTGAGTGGCGACCTCACGTACGCGTACCGGCACGCGAAGGTGTCGGCGTACGCTGCGCTCAGCGGTGCTCGGGCGGCCTGGGGTCGTCGACGCCGAGCTGCTTGAAGCGGTACGGCACCCAGCGATACGTGAACCACAGCGCGCCGAGGAAGCCCGGCCAGCCGAGAACGACGACGGCGCCGGCGAGCGCCTGCTCGCGGCCGGCGAGGATCAGGAGCGTGTAGACGGTCGCCCGCACCGTGAACAGGGTGGCCCACACGAGCGACGCCTCGGAGAACGGGCGCCGCACCTTCGGGTCCTTGTACCAGCCGCTCGGGATGTGGTAGAGCGGCGCCGCGATGAACCCTACGAGCGGTCGCCGGAACAGGGCAGACAGCCCGAACGCGAGTGCCAGGCCCGCGTTCTGGAACGCGCGCGGCACGAAGTAGCCCGAGGCGCTTCCGGAGCGCACCGCGATGAACACGGCCAGCCCGGTGCCGAGGATCCCGCCGGCCGCGTTGGTGAGCGGCTCGCGCCGGATCGCTCGGACCACTGCGACGACGACGGACAGCGCCACGGCGGCGATCGCCGCCGTGTTCAGGCCCGCGATCGCGTTGACGGTCACGAACGCCACCGGGCCGAGGCCGGTGTCGATGATCGCGCGGCGGTCACGCAGTGCGTCGAGCGGGCTGGGAGGCCGCTCGGCTTCGGCCACGGGGCTCAGCTCCGCGGCCTGCTCGCGGTCAGCATCAGGTTGTAGAAGAGGCGTGGCGGGAGCCGCGGCTCGAGCGCGCGGCGGTCGACCGCCTGCAGCATCAGGTAGCCGCGGTAGGCGTACTGGATCCATCCCCACGGGATATCGGCCGGGTCGGCGGTGGCCTCGAGCGTCCGGTTGAACCATCCGAACCAGTTCGCGAGCAGTTCCTCGCCCTGCACCCGCACGGACTCGAAGCCCGCCGCGGCGGCGTGCGAGGAGAGATCGGCCGGCACGAACGCGTGGACGTCGACCATCCCCTCGAGCGCGTGGTCGTCCGCGCCGCCGTCCGCGGCCGGAGCGGGCCGGACCTTCAGCGCGCGCCGCCAGGTCGGCGCGAGGCGGAGGGCGGCGCGCTTGGGGACGGCCGCGATCCGGTCACCGTGCCGCGACGGCTCGCCGGCGAAGAACAGCGTCCCGCCGGGAGCGAGCACGCGGTGGAACTCGGCGAACGCGCGGTCGAGGTCGGGCAGGTGATGGAGCACGGCGTGGCCGAGCACGAGGTCGAAGCTCTCGTCGTCGAACGGCAGCTCGGCGGCGTCGCACACGGCCGTCTCGACGTCGAGCGCGAGCGTCTGCGCGTTGCCCTCCAGCGTCTCCAGCATGCCCGGCGAGATGTCGGTGCAGGTCGCTGCGCCGATCACGCCGTCCTGCATCAGGTTGAGCGAGAAGTAGCCGGTCCCGGAGCCGATCTCCAGCGAGCGCGCATACGGCCCGGGCCGCTCGCCGAGCAGCTTCGTGACCTTGCCGAGCACCTGCCGGCGGCCGATCTCGCCGAACGAGATGCCCCACTTGGTGTCGTAGTCGCCCGCCGCCACGTCGTGGTAGCGGCGGTTGACGTCGAGGATCTGGTCGGGCGCGGTGGGGGCTGCCATCGGCGCGGTCGAGTCTAGGAGGGCAGCCGCCCCGCCGCCTCGGTCGCCGCGTGCAGGCGGCGTCCGGCGGCCTTGCCCGGCAGGCGATCGAGGCGCCACTTCCAGGCGCCCGCGGCGGTCCCGGGCATGTTCATGCGGCCCTCCGAGCCGAGGCCGAGCACGTCCTGCATCTGCACCATCGCGACCATCGCGGGCGAGGCGAAGGCGAGCCGGATCAGCGACCAGTGGGGCTCGCGCTCGCGCACGCCGTAGTGGTCGAGCTCGGCGTCGACCTCGGCCCGCACGGCTGGGTCGAGCGAGTCGTACCAGCCGCGAACGGTGTCGTGGTCGTGCGTGCCGGTGTAGACGATCCGGTGCTCGACGTGGTGGCGCGGCCGGTGCGGGGAGTCCTCCTCGCCGGGGGCGAAGCCGAACTGCAGGACGACCATGCCCGGGAACCCGAGCGCGTCGCGCAGGCGCTCGACCGCCGGCGTGATCACGCCGAGGTCCTCGGCGATCAGCGGCAGCTCGCGGGTGGGTGGGGCCAGATCTCGTCGCGCGGCGTCGAACGGCGCCCGCCCGGGCCCGCGGCGCCAGCCACCGGACAGCGCGTGGCGCGCGCCGCGTGGCACCGCCCAGTACGCCACGAAGCCGCGGAAGTGGTCGATCCGGGCGACGTCGTACAGCTCGAACGTGCGCCGCAGGCGCTCGCTCCACCAGCCGTAGCGGCGGCGCTGCAGCGCGGGCCAGTCATACAGCGGGTTCCCCCACAGCTGACCCTTGTCGGTATAGGCGTCGGGCGGCGTGCCCGCGACCGCGTCGCCGGAGAACAGCTCCGGATGCGCGCGGTGGTCGACCGAGCCGGGCGCGACGTAGATCGGCACGTCGCCGATCAGCCGCACGCCGCGCTCCTCGGCGTGCGTGCGGAGGGCGGCCCACTCGCGGTCGAACCGCACCTGGTCGGCGACCGCGCCGCGCGGGCCGAGGCGCGCCCAGTCCTCGATCCAGAACGCGTTGCGCTCGCGGAAGTCCAGCTCGGCTGCCTTCGAGACCGGTGCCCGCCGGTCGGCCAGCAGCCCCGGCCACGCCGCGAACGCGGACGCGGACTTGTACGGCGAGCCGTGGCGGTCGGGCGGCCCGAGCGGCAGCATCTGCCACCACGACTGCCCTGCGTCGGCGAGCCAGTCGACGAACGCGTGCGCCTCGCTCCCGAGCCTGCCGGAGGGCAGCGAGGTGGGGTGGAGTTGGACGCCGCTGGTGCGAGGAAGGTTCATAGAGGGGCAATGCCGGATACTCCCGCTCGAGTGCCTGCGCCCAAGCGACCCGACCTTCCGGCCAGGATCCGGATCAACTACCCCGCGCCGACGGTCGACGGTGGACGCTATCCGGCCAAGCGCACGGTTGGTGACACGGTCCGGGTCACCGCGGACATCTTCCGCGACGGTCACGAGATCCTGCGCGCGGTCGTGCGCTACAAGGCGCCGGGCGCCCGCCGCTGGCTGGAGGCGCCGATGCACGCGGTCGACGCGCACGTCAACGGCGTCCTCTGGGGGGGCGAGATCACCGTCGAGACCCAGGGGCGCTGGGAGTGGACGATCGAGGCCTGGAGCGACCTGTTCGCCACCTGGCGCGACGAGCTGCAGCGCAAGCACGCGGCCGGGCAGACAGACCTCGGCGGCGAGATCGCCGAGGGCATCGTGATGCTCGAGGACGCAGCGTCGCGCGCCGCCCAGGGCGAGGACCGCGCGACGATCGAGCGCACGATCGACTCGCTGAAGGCCCGAGCGAGCGTGGAGGCCGCGCTCGCCCCCGACCTGTTGGAGGCCGTCGAGCGGACGGCCGAGCGTCACGGCGCCACGCGGCTGCCCGAGAGCCTGGCGCTCCAGGTCGACCGCGTCCGAGCGCGCTTCTCCTCGTGGTACGAGCTGTTCCCACGCTCGTGGGGCGGATTGAAGGCCGTCGAGGCGCACGTGCCGGCGATCGCCGACCTCGGCTTCGACGTGCTCTATCTGCCGCCGATCCACCCGATCGGGCGCAAGAACCGCAAGGGCAGCAACAACGCGCTCACGGCCGGCCCCGACGATCCGGGCTCCCCGTACGCGATCGGCGCCGCGGAGGGCGGCCACGACGCCGTCCACCCGGAGCTCGGCACGCTCGACGACGTCCGCGCCCTGTGCGCCACCGCGCACAAGCACGGGATGGACGTCGCGCTCGACATCGCGCTCAACGCATCGGCCGACCACCCGTGGCTGACGGAGCATCCGGAGTGGTTCCACCGCCGCCCGGACGGCACGATCAAGTACGCCGAGAACCCGCCCAAGAAGTACCAGGACATCTACAACTTCAACTGGGACACGGTGGCCTGGAGGGAGCTGTGGGAGGAGTGGCGGCGGATCATGCTGGTCTGGGTCGAGGCGGGCGTGAAGGTGTTCCGGATCGACAACCCGCACACCAAGCCGTTCCCGTTCTGGGAGTGGCTGATCGAGGAGGTCCACGAGGTCGACCCGGACGTCGTGTTCCTCGCCGAGGCCTTCACCCGCCGTGCGGTGATGCGCGAACTGGGCAAGCTCGGCTTCACGCAGTCCTACACGTACTTCACCTGGAAGAACTCGCGCTGGGAGCTGACCGAGTACGTCAACGAGCTGGCGTGGGGCCCCGAGAGCGAGTACTTCCGGCCGAACTTCTTCGTCAACACGCCGGACATCCTGCACGCCTACCTCCAGCACGGAGGGCCGCCGGCGTTCGTGACGCGGCTCGTGCTGGCGGGCACGCTGAGCCCGAGCTACGGGATCTACTCCGGCTACGAGCACTTCGAGAACGTGCCGGTCCGCGAGGGCTCCGAGGAGTACCTGGACTCGGAGAAGTACGAGGTCCGCGAGCGCGCGCTCGACGGCCCGCTGCTGCCGATGATCCGGCGCATCAATGAGATCCGGCGCGAGAACCCGGCGCTCCAGGAGCTGTCCAACGTCCACTTCCTCGAGACCCACAACGACGCGCTGATCGCGTATGCCAAGCGCTCGCCGGGCAACTGCCTCGTCACCGTCGTCAACCTCGATCCGCACCATGCCCACGAGGGCGTGGCGGTGGTCCCGGCCCAGCTCGGCCTGCCGCCGGTGTTCGCGGTCGAGGACCTGCTGACGGGCGATCACTTCGACTGGCGGATCGGCGCGAACTACGTCCGGCTCGATCCGGCCGGCCAACAGGCTCACATCTTCCGAGTCATCACGTGAGTCGCAACGACCCCGGACACTGGTTCGAGGCCGAGCCGCTGTGGTTCAAGACGGCCGTGTTCTATGAGATCCACACGCGCGCGTTCTTCGACGCGAACGGCGACGGGTCCGGTGACTTCCGCGGCCTGATCGAGAAGCTCGACTACCTGCAATGGCTGGGCGTCGACGTGATCTGGCTGCTGCCGTTCTACAAGTCGCCGCTGCGCGACGGCGGCTACGACATCTCCGACTTCTTCACGATCCAGCCCGACTACGGCACCGTCGACGACGTGCGCGACTTCATCGAGGCGGCGCACCAGCGCGGCATCCGCGTGATCGCCGACCTGGTGATGAACCACACGTCGAGCGACCACCCGTGGTTCCAGGAGTCGCGCGAGAGCGCGGACAGCCCGAAGCGTGACTGGTACGTGTGGTCGGACACCGTGCACAAGTACGAGGAAGCGCGGATCATCTTCACCGACACCGAGTCGTCGAACTGGACGTGGGACGACGAGGCCGGCGCCTACTTCTGGCACCGGTTCTTCTCCCACCAGCCCGACCTCAACTACGACAACCCCGAGGTCCAGGAGGCGATGCTCGAGGTCCTGCGCTTCTGGCTCGACCTCGGCATGGACGGCTTCCGGCTCGACGCGGTGCCGTACCTGTACGAGCGCGACGGCACGAACGGGGAGAACCTGCCGGAGTCGCACGAGTACCTCAAGCGCGTGCGGGCCGAGATCGACGCCAAGTACCCGGACCGCGTGCTGCTGGCCGAGGCGAACCAGTGGCCGGCCGACGTCGTCGAGTACTTCGGCGACGGCGACGAGTGCCACATGGCCTTCCACTTCCCCGTGATGCCGCGGATGTTCATGGCGCTGCGCCGCGAGGAGGCCAACCCGATCTACGAGATCCTGCGCCAGACGCCCGACATCCCGGACAACTGCCAGTGGGGCCTGTTCCTGCGCAACCACGACGAGCTGACGCTCGAGATGGTGACCGACGAGGAGCGGGACTACATGTACGGCGAGTACGCCAAGGACCCGCGAATGAAGATCAACGTCGGCATCCGCCGACGGCTCGCCCCGCTGCTCGACGGTGGCCGTGACGAGATCGAGTTGATGCACGCGATCCTGTTCTCGCTGCCCGGCTCGCCGGTCCTCTACTACGGCGACGAGATCATGATGGGCGACAACGTCTACCTCGGCGACCGCGACGGCGTCCGGACGCCGATGCAGTGGACGAGCGACCGCAACGGCGGCTTCAGCCGGGCCGACTTCGCCCAGCTCTACGCGCCGCCGCTGATGGACCCGGTGTACGGCTTCCAGGCGGTCAACGTCGAGGCGCAGCTGCGCACCCCGACGTCGCTGCTGCGCTGGCTGCGGCGGTTCATCTCGCTGCGCAAGGAGCACCCGGTGTTCGGCCTCGGGACCTACGAGCCGCTCGAGCCGTCGAACAGCAAGATCTTCGCCCACCTGCGCGTGTACGAGGACGACGTGATGCTGTGCGTGCACAACCTCGCGCGCTCGGCGCAGGCGGTCGAGCTGGACCTGTCCGCCTACAAGAGCCGCCGGCCGGTCGAGGTGTTCGGGCGCTCGCGCTTCCCGAGGATCGGTGAGCTGCCGTACCTGCTGACGCTGGCGCCGCGCGGCTTCTACTGGTTCCAGCTCACGGAGGACGACAGTGACGATTGACCTGTCAACCCTCGACGAGGGCGCCTTCCAGGAGTGGATCGTCCAGCAGCGCTGGTTCGGGTCGAAGTCGCGCGAGGTCTCGCACGTGGAGATCGTCGAGTGCATCCCGCTGCGCGAGGAGTCGCCGCAGCTCGCGCTCGCGCTCGTCGAGGCGCGGTTCGGCGAAGGGACGCACGAGACCTACCAGGTGCCGCTCGGCCTGCGGCCCTCGGAGGAGGGCTGGACCGAGCGGGTGATCGGGGACGCCGGCGACTGGACCGTGTATGACGCGCTCGCCGATCCCGCCGCCGGGCGCGAGCTGCTGCACCGCATGCGGCGGTCGTCGGAGGAGACGGTGGAGGACGGCACGCTGCGGTTCTCGTGGGCCGAGTCGGCCGGCGCCGGGCTCGGCGGCACGGTCGACGTGCGGCCGGTCGGCGTCGAGCAGTCGAACTCCTCGGTGGTGTTCGGCGAGGCGCTGATCCTGAAGGCGTTCCGGCGCGTCGAGCCGGGCGTGAACCCGGAGCTCGAGCTGCTGCGCTTCCTGTCCGAGCGCGAGTTCCCGAACATCGCGCCGCTGGCCGGCTGGTACGAGTTCGAAGGCCGCTTCATCGACGCGACGCTGGGCATCCTGCAGGAGTACCTGGCGGGCGCCCGCGACGGCTGGGAGCTGGCGCTGGACGAGATCGCGTCGGACCCGGACGCGTTCCTCGACCGCCTGCGCGCGCTCGGCGAGGTGACCGGCGACCTGCACTCCGTGCTCGGCTCGGACAGCACCAGGCCCGACTTCGCGCCCGACCAGCCGAGCCAGGAGGCGCTGTCGCTCCTGACCGCCGACGTCGACGAGCAGATCGAGCGGATCTTCCTCGACCTGCCCGAGACCGAGGCGGTGGCGCCGATCGCCGGGCGCGGCCAGGACGTGCGCGAGAAGCTCCAGGCGCTGTCGCACATCGGCGCCGGCGGCCGCGTGATCCGCACGCACGGCGACTTCCACCTCGGCCAGACGATGCTCACCGATCGCGGCTGGGTGATCCTCGACTTCGAGGGCGAGCCGGCGCGGCCGCTCCCCGAGCGGCGGCTGAAGCGCTCACCGCTGCGCGACGTGGCGGGCATGCTGCGGTCGTTCTCCTACGTCACGGCGGGAGCGCGGCTGCTGCGCGGCGTCGACGTGCCCGCGGAGTGGGAGGAGCGCGCGCGGGCGGCGTTCCTGGAGGGCTATTTCGAGCACGTCGACTCGGGCCTGCTGCCGCCGGGCGAGGGACCGACGGCTCAGCTGCTGTCGGTGTTCGAGCTCGAGAAGGCCGTGTACGAGCTGCGCTACGAGCTCAACAACCGGCCCGAGTGGATCGGCATCCCGGTGGCCGGGATCCTCCGCCTGCTCGAAGCTGATTAAGCCAACCTCGCGCATCAGTGCCTCACTAGATCTGTTGCGATGATGCACCAATGCGCACCACGGTCACGCTCGACGCCGACACCCGCCTGCTGGTGGAGCGCGCCATGCGCGAACGCGGCGTTCGTTCAAGGATGCGCTCAACGAGGCGATCCGCGCGGGGCGGGGAGCATCGTCCGACGGACCGCGGACCTACACGGTCGAGCGCGACCTCGGCCCGGCGCGGGTCGATCTGACGACGACATTGCAGCTCTCCGCTGGGCTTGAGGACGACGCGATCGCATGGCGGCTGGCCGAAGGCCGCTGACAGCAAGTTGGTCATCGTCGACGCGAACTTCCTGCTGTACGCGGTGGACCGCGCGAGCGCCCATCACGAGCACGCACCGTCCTGGCCCGACGCGTCGCTCGATGGCGCCGAGGCGGTCGGCTTGGCGCTCCGGCGGCCGTTCTCGCGCAGCCGACGTCCCGTCACGTCGAATTGTTGCGCGGCCTCCTGCGCGAGGCGGGCACTGCCGGCAACCTCGTGACAGATGCGCATCTTGCCGCGCCGGCGATCGAGCACGGCGCCGACATCGTTTCGTACGACCGGGACTTCGCGCGCTTCGCGGGGGTTCGGCACCGTCTCCCTGCGAGTCGGGAATGAATCGAGCGTCCCGGTCGTCAATCTGGGTATGACCGAGACGTTCTCGCGGCGTATCCGCGAGCCGGCTCTCCAGGAGGCGCCGGAACCGCCCGAGGCAGTGCGCTCACCGGAGCCTGCGGCGAGCGACGCGTCGCTGCTGCAGGACCTGCATCCCGCGCAGCGGCACGACGCGGTGGTCGCGCTCCAGCGCACGCGCGGGAACGCCGCAGTCGGCCGGATGCTGCAGCGCGACAAGGCCGACTCGGACGGCCCGCCGGTGCCGAAGACGCTCGGCATGCGTGACCGGTTGGACGGGCTGAGGGACGGACTCGAGCGCGAGGGCGCGACGGGCGTGTGGAGCCTGCTCGCCGCCGCCCCGGCGAAGGGCGCCGCGGGCCCGGGGCAACTGACCTTCGGCCCGCTCTCCAGCGACGCGGTGCTCAAAGCGCTCACCTACGTCCCGCAGAAGCCGGATTGGCTCGATCGGGCGCTGCGTCAGCGGCCGGGGCGTGAGAGCGCCGTCGATCTCTACATCGTGTACGAGAACGACGGCACCGGCATCGTGCCCAACTTCGGCTCGGGGTCCGACCAGGGCAGGACGGCCGCGCTCTACATCTACGCGAACTTCAACAAGCAGGGGCTCGGCCTGAACCGCATCGGCGTGACCGGGATCGAGATGACGACGCCGCGGGGCACGCTCCCCGAGGGCGCGACCGAAGGGCCCGAGTCGACCTATGAGACCCCGCAGGGGCCGTACGGCGGCGTGGCGGCGATCGACGTCGGCATCACGGTCGCGCGCTCCGGTTCATCCAAGCTCGACTTCATCCTCGCGGCCGGCGTCGACAGCCTCGAGCTCGGGGAGGCGATCCAGGACGTCATCCACGAGCAGCTGAGCAACAGCCCGGTGTTCCCCTGGCCCTCGGGGACGAAGCCGCTGCTCGAGGGCGGGGTCCAGTTCAACAAGACGATCAACGAGCTGACGAAGGAGAACTTCGCGGGGCTGTCCTACACCGGCCGGCTCGAGCTCGATGCGAGCGTGCTCACGGGCACCCGCCGGACCGAGGCGACCGCCGGCGCGCGCTTCGTGATCCGCACCGCGAAGGTCCACACCCCGGCCGGGGCGATCTCGGTGGAGTTCTCCCCGCTCGGCGCCTTCGCCCGCGGCTTCGTCCGCTACAACGACGGCCGCGAGGGCGTGCTCGGAGGCGTCGAGGGCGGCGTCAACGCGAGCCTGATGCTGAACGTCGGCCGCCTCGGCGTCGGCCTGCGCGGCGAGGGCGTGGTCAGCTCGGACCCGGCGTTCCAGACCGGCCTCGCCGCCGGGGCACACCCGACCGCGCTGAAAGCCAGCCCGTTCGTGGGTGAGGACTACGGCCTGCCCGCCGGCGCCCACGGCACCGGCCAGCTGATCCTCAAATTCGAGTTCTGAATTCGCGGTCGCGTAAATTGGAGGGATGCCCGCCGCCCACACACTGCTCGCCTTCGCCCTGGTCGCGGCCGTCGTCGTCGTCGTTCCCGGGCCCAGCAACCTGTTCGTGCTGACGCGCGGTCTGCAGAGCGGCTCGCGCGCGGCCGTGGCGGGCGCTGCCGGTTGCGCGACCGGCGCGCTGGTCTACGTGGTGGCCACGGCGGTCGGGCTCGCGGCGCTCTTGGCGTCATCGAGCGTGGTGTTCGCGATCGTCCACTACGCCGGCGCGGCGTACCTGTGCTGGCTCGGGATCCAGGCGCTGCGGGCGCGTGGCGTGGAGTCTCCGACCGCGAACGGCCCGCGGTCGCCGTGGCGGTCGTACCGACAGGGTCTCGTGATCGAGCTGGGCAATCCGAAGGTGGCGCTGTTCTTCCTCGCGCTGTTCCCGCAGTTCATCGATCCCGGCGCGGGCCCGGCGGCCGTCCAGGTCCTGATCCTCGGCGCGATCTTCGTCAGCATCGGGATGACGTCGGACTGCCTGTACGCGTTCGGGTCCGGTCGCCTGCGGGCGCTGATGACACGGCGGCCGAAGCTCCGCCTCCGCCAGGAGCGCGCGAGCGGCGTGCTCTACCTCGGCCTCGGCGGCTGGGCGGCGGTGTCGGGCTCGGGCTCGGACTCGCACTAGCGCGCCGGATGGTGCTCGACCCCGACTCGTGGTGGCTCGACGAGCGAAGCCACGCCGGCCGCGAGCACTTCGACGAGCAGCACGCGCGCCGCTATGACGCCAAGGAGGACGCGCACGCGGCCGACGAGATCCGCCTGCTCCAGGACGCGGGCGCGCTGACGCCTGGATCCTCGGTCGTGGACATCGGCGCCGGGAGCGGGCAGTTCACGCTCGCCGCCGCCGAGGTCTGCGCGAACGTGATCGCCGTCGACGTGTCGCCGCTGATGCTGGCGCAGCTTGCCGAGAAGGTCGAGCGCAGCGGTGCGAGCAACGTCGAAGCGGTCGCCGCCGGGTTCCTGACCTACCGGCACGCGGGCGAGCCCGCCGACCTCGTCTACAGCCGCTACGCGCTGCATCACCTGCCCGACTTCTGGAAGGCGATCGCGCTGGACCGGATCGCCGGCGTGCTGCGGCCGGGAGGCATGCTGCGCCTGTGGGACGTCGTCTACAGCTTCGAGCCGGCCGAGGCCGAGCAATGCATCGAGGCGTGGATCGCGGAGACGATGACGGCCGACGTCGAGCGTGGCTGGACGCGCGCCGAGCTCGCGGAGCACGTGCGCGACGAGCATTCGACGTTCACGTGGCTGCTGGAGCCGACGATCGAGCGCGCCGGGTTCGAGATCGTCGACGCGGATTACCGGTCGGGCGTGTTCGCCCGGTACCTGTGCCGCAAGCGCTAGTGCTGGTCGCCGAACGTGAGGCGCGCGTGTCCGTCGACCGGATCGAAGGCCTGCAGCACGCGACCGGAGATCGCGCCCTCGCCGGTGATGGTGATCTGAACCGCGTGAAAGAGCGCCCCGCGGTCCTCCGGCCGGCCTTCTCCCGGCGCACAGACACCGCGGAAGTGCGAGCACAGCGCGGTCCCGCCGCCACCTGAGACGACGAAGTGGGTGCCGTCGTGCACGTGGTGGTCGAAGAAGAGTGCGTGCGCGCAGCACACGAGCTTGACCTCGTGCCTGCGCACGAGGCTGAGGAACTCGCGCTCGCGGACGTCGAAGCCCCACTCGGGGTGCGGCGTGAACCGGCCGTTGAAGTGCGGTGGGCAGTGCATCAGGACGACGCGATGCCGCTCGGAGGCGGCCTCGAGGCTGTGGGCGAGAAACGCGAGCGCCTCGTCGCGGGGGCCTTCGACCGTGGTGCCGGCCACGCGAGGGGCGGCGTCGATCGCGATGAAGCGGGTGTGTCCGTAGCCGAACTGGAAGTTCATCGGCCCGTGGACTCGTGACCAGTCATCGGCCGCGCCCGGATCGTCGAGGTCGTGGTTGCCGACGATGCAGAGGTTGGGAAGCGGCAGCGACTCGACGAGGCGCAGGTAGTGCTCGTGCCGATCGATCGTGCCGGGGCCGGCGAAGTCGCCCAGGTTGGCGAAGAACACGGGCGCGGGCCGCAGCCGCGCGGCCTGCGCCAGCAGCGCGGCGAGGATTGCGTCGGCGGTGGGGTCGGGCCACGCGCCGCTGTCGCCGGCGATCACGAAGGAGAACGGATACTGCACCGGCGTCGCGCCGATGCGCTGCGCCATCCGCAGGTTCCGTGCCAGTTGCGCGTCGGTCACTCCGCCTATTTCGGTGCGGGGTCTGACCAGAGCTCGGGCTTGGACCAGGACTCGGGCCGGGGCTGCACGAGGTACTTGCCCTGGCGAACCGCCTCGACGGCGTCGCGCGCCGGCTCGGAGGACGCGGCGCGCCCCTTGCAGATCTCGGTCAGCGCCCAGTACACGCTCCGTCCCACCCGGTTCGCCGTCATCTCCTCGACCCGTCTGCGCAGGGCGGGCTCGTCGGCGAGCGCGAACTCCGCGTTGATCACCAGCCGCTGGTTCACCGAGTTCTCCGGTTGCCGCGCCAGATCTCCGCAGGTGAGGGCGTACGGATCGCTCGCGACCTGCGCCTGATG
This sequence comes from uncultured Solirubrobacteraceae bacterium, assembly GCA_963806395.1. Lineage (GTDB taxonomy): Bacteria > Actinomycetota > Thermoleophilia > Solirubrobacterales > Solirubrobacteraceae > DASSUW01. The sequence continues at coordinate 127,292 of CAWDYI010000010.1, forward strand.
CTCGGCGTGCGAGACGCCCGGCGGCGGGCGCTCCGTCTCGCCGCATCCCGCGCCCGCGACGACCGCAAGGCCGAGAACGACGGTCAGGCAGGTGCGAGCCAGCGGAACTCCCACCGGACAAGTTTTCCACTACCCGGCGGCGAGGCGCTCCTTGAGGTGCCGGCCGGTCAGCGAGCCGTCCGCGTCGATCAGGGCGCGCGGCGGCCCCTCGAACACGATCGAGCCGCCGTCGTGCCCCGGCCCGGGGCCGATGAGGTGCTCGAGTACCGTCTGCGCGGCGCGACGATCGCCGACGTGCTCGAGATGTCCGACGGCTCCGCGAGCCGGCTGTAGATCAGCCGGAGCATCGAATAGGCGTCGGTCGCCGTGCCGACGGTGGAGCGCGAGTTCGCGCCCATCCGCTCCTGGTCGACGAGGATCGCGGCGCTCAGGTTGCGAAGCGTGTCGACGTCCGGGCGACCGACGTTCGGCATGAACGACTGGATGAACGCCGTGTAGGTCTCATTGATCAGCCGCTGTGACTCGGCGGCGATCGTCCCGAACACCAGCGACGACTTGCCCGAGCCCGAGACCCCGGTGAACACGGTGATCGCCCGCTTCGGAATGTCCACCGAGACGTCGCGAAGGTTGTTCTCGCGCGCGCCGCGGACCTCGATGTGGTCCAGATCTGCCATCGCCCTCGACGCTACCCGCAGCACATCGCAGGGTGGGCATCCGCGGGCCTCGCCGCCCCGCCCGCGCCGCCGGCGCGCGCGAGCACCCGCTCGAGGGCGGCCGACGCCTCGCACACGACCTCACGGGTGTCGAGCACGGTCAGGCGCCCGCCGCGCTTGAGGATCCGGCCGTCGACCACGACGGTGTCGACGTTGCTCGGCTGCGCCGCCAGGGCGATCAGGTTGGGCGCGTCCGTGAACGGTGCCGTGTTGAGGGCGTCCGCGCGCACCATGATGAGGTCGGCGCGCTTGCCCGGCGTCAGCGAGCCGGTGACGTCCTCGAGCCCGAGTCCGCGCGCCGCCTCCAGTGTCGCCATCGCGAGCGCGCGCCGCGAGGTCAGCGAGAACTCCTGCTCGGACTGCCCGCGGTGCAGGCCGAGGGTGAGCCTGAGGATCGAGAACATGTCGGCGTTACCGGTCAGCGGCAGCGTGTCGACGGACAGGTTGAGCAGGACGCCGGCGTCCACGAGCTGCCTCACGGTGGTGACCCCGTAGCCGATCAGCAGCTCGGACCACGGGCTCACGCTGACCGACGTGCCGGTGGCGGCGAGCAGCCCGCGCTCGGCGGCCGTGGTGTACAGCGCGTGGATGACCTGGGTGTGAGGGCCCAGCATGCCCGCATCCGCGAGCCGCTGGACGTTCGCCTGCTGCCCCTGCGCACGGTTCGAGTTCGCGTGGTAGCTCACGGGCAGTCCGAGCCGGCGCGCGGCGTCGTACTCCGTCCGCGCGACGTCGTCGGCGGCGACGCCCGGTGGGCGCCCGGCGAGCCCGAGGTGCACGAGCTCGAGGCGGCCGGAGCGGAACCACTCGCGGTTGACGCGCTCGAGGTCGGCCAGGTCGATCGTCGCGGTGGCGGGATGCCCCTGTGGGGTCCCGTACGAGAAGCGGCCGCGGAGCCCGACCTCCTTGTGGGCGCGGAGATTCGCGTCGGCGTACGCGGGACCGCGGATGTTGTGCGACCAGTCGTGGACGGTCGTGATGCCGGAGTTGAGCGCCTCGGCCAGGGCGAGCCGCGCTCCCTGGTAGACGTCCTCAGGCCGGAACTGCGCCCCCAGCCGGACGTTGAGCGCGAAGTACCCGTTGGTCGGCGAGGAGTTCGCCATCGAGCGGTGCAGCGCGGTCCACAGATGCCAGTGGGTGTCGATCAGGCCCGGCAGGACGATCGTGTCGCGGCCATCGATCTCGCGCCCGCCCGCACGCAGCCGCCGCCCGACGCCGACGATCCGGCCGTCGCGGACCGCGACGTCGCCGCGCGCGAAGTCCCCGAGATCCGGGTCCATCGTCAGCACATACGCGCCGCGGACCACGAACGACTCTCGGCGCGGAAGCCGGCCCGGCCCGCCGTGCCTGCCGCGCCCCGCGGCGGTACCCGGCGCCCCGAGCAGGCCGAGCGCTCCCAGCCCCGCCGCTCCCCCGAGGAATTGCCGTCGATCGACCGCGTGTCCCATCGCTCCCCCTTCGCCTGCAATCGATTGCGGCGGAACCCTAGCCAACCGGGCTGCTCCCGGCAAGCGGCGGCGGCGGGGAACGCCCGCAGCGGCGATGGCGCGCACTGATGCTCGTGCCAGCCCCCCTTGAAAGCGGCCCGTGAAGACGATTCTCTGCCGCGTTCGTGTCGTCGCCTCGTCCCCACCGGTCGATCCACCGTCGCCCCGCCCGCCGCCGCCGCGTAGCCGGCGTGGCCACGCTGCTGGTTGCGCTGCTCGCTGTCGGCGGGACGGCCGCGTGGCTGCTTCTCAGGCCCGACGAGCCGGGGGCGCGCGAGGCCGCGGAACCGTTCGTCGCCGCCTGGAGCCGAGGCGACGACCGCGGCGCTGCACGGCTCACGGACAACCCTCGCCTCGCCTCCGACGACCTCGCCGCGAACCGGCGCGGTCTCGACGGCGCGACGGTGCGTGCGCGCTTGCTCGACGTGACCGAGCGCGAGGATTCCGCCCGGGCGCGCGTGGCGGTCGCGTGGGAGGTGCCGGGGATCGGGCGCTGGTCGTACCACTCGGCGATGTCGCTGCGACGGGCCGAGGACCGCTGGACGATCGCGTGGACGCCGAAGGTCGTGCACCCGTCGCTCGACGAGATCCGCCGGCTCGGCACGACGCGCGAGCCCGCACGCCGCGGCAACGTGCTCGACCGCCACGGCGCCGCGATCGTGCGGCCGCGCCCCGTCTACCGGGTCGGCCTCGCGCGCGACAAGGTGCGCGACGTCGGTGACTCCGTGGCGTCGCTCGGCGCTGTCGTGGACGTCGACGTGCGGCCCTTCACGCGCGCCGTCCGCGGCGCCGGGCCGAAGCAGTTCGTCGAGGCGATCACACTGCGCGAGCCGGACTACCGGCGCATCGAGGACCAGCTCGGCGATGTGCCCGGTGCGCTCGCGGTCCGCGCCGAGGCGCCGTTGGCCGAGACGCGCGATTTCGCCCGCGCCCTGCTCGGGACGGTCGGGCCGGCGACCGCCGAGCAGCTCGAGCGCCTCGGCGGCGAACGCGGACCCGGCGACGAGGTCGGGCAGTCGGGCCTGCAGGCGCGCTACGAGCGCCGCCTCGGCGGCACCGCCGGGCGCAGCATCGTGATCCGGGTCGAAGGCGTCCCGAGGGACACGCTGCTCGAACGGCCCGGCCGCGCCGGCCGGCCGCTGCGCACGACGCTCGACGCGGGCGTCCAGCGCGCCGCCGAGAGCGCGTTCGGAGGCCGTGCCGGCGAGGCGGCGCTGGTCGCCGTCCAGCCGTCGACCGGCGACGTGCTCGCCGTCGCGAACCGTCCCGTCGACTCGTCCTACGACCGGGCGCTCGAAGGCCGCTACCCGCCAGGCTCGACGTTCAAGGTCGTGACGACCGCCGCCCTCCTGCGCGACGGGCTGAGCCCTGCCCAGGTGGTCGACTGCCCGCGCACGATCGGCGTCGGCGGCCGGTCGTTCAAGAACTTCGAGGGCAACGCCCAGGGGCCGGTGCCGTTCGCGCAGGACTTCGCGCAGTCGTGCAACACCGCCTTCGTCTCGCTCACCGAGCGCCTGCCTGCCGATGCGCTCGGCCAGACGGCGCGCGACTTCGGCCTCGGGGAGCCGCTGCGGCTCGGCATGCCCGCAGCGGAGGCCGAGGTCCCGCCCGGCCGCGATCTGGTCGCCCGGGCCGCGGCGATGATCGGCCAGGACCGGATCCTCGCCAGCCCGCTGGCGATGGCCGGCGTCCCGGCCACGGTCGCCGCCGGCCGCTGGCACGCGCCACGGCTCCTTGCCGGCGACCCGCGTCGAACCGGCCCGCGGCTCGACGCCACCGAGCGCGACACGCTGCGCGGGCTGATGCGCCGGGTCGTGACCGAGGGCACCGGCACCGCGCTCGCGCCGGTCCCCGGCAGCGTCGGCGGCAAGAGCGGCACGGCCGAGTACGGCGGCGGCGACCCGCCGCCCACGCACGCATGGTTCATCGCCTACCGCGGCGACGTCGCGATCGCGGTGCTCGTCGAGAACGGCCGCTCGGGCGGCGCGGTCGCCGCTCCGATCGCCGCCCGCTTCTTCGCCGCCTGCGACGCCGGCGGGGCCTGCGGCTAGGTCAGCCGCCGGCTTGCGCGCCGGCCCACTCGCGAAGCCGCGGCGTGAGCTCGGGCGACGCCAGCCCGGAGACCTCGACGATCACGTCGGCAGGCACGTTCGCCCGTTTCGCGGCGGCGACGATCGCGTCCGGCGACGGCGCCTCGTACAGGCAGTAGGTGTGGCGCCGGTCCGCGCTCAGGAATGAGAACAGCCAGCGGACACCCTCGTCGGCGTTGACCTCGTCGATCTCCCGGACGTCTTCGCTCGTGAGGTCGAGCTCCTCGGCAAACTCCCGCTCGATCACATATAGCGGCATGGTGCGATCGTACTCCCGCCGCTATCTCTCGACCAGGCCTGCGCGATGGGCGTACGAGGCGGCCTCGGTGCGGTTGGCGCAGCGGGTCTTGCGCAGGATGCTGCGGATGTGGTTCGCGGCGGTGTGTTCGCTGATGAACAGCGTCGCGCCGATCTCGCGGTTGCTGAGGCCCTTTGCGACGAGGTCGAGGATCTGCACCTCGCGCGACGACAGCCCGTCAGGCAGCTCAGGGCGCGGCCGGGAGGTCCCGAGCGTCCGGATGCGGCCGAGCAGCGAGGGCATGCCGATGCGCTCGGCGAGCACGTCCGCCTCTCCGAGCAGGGCAGCGGCCCGGTCGCGGTGGCGGTGGCCGCGTGTCAGGAGCATGCGGCCGAACTCATAGGCGGTGTGCGCCAGCCACGTCATCGCGCCCATCCGCCGGTTGAGCGCCATCGCGCGCTCGAAGTGGCCCTCCGCGCGGTCGTACTCGCCGAGCGTGGCGGCGAGCATGCCGAGGTGGCGGTCCGCGGCGCCGTAGCACGCGACCACGTGGCCGATCATCAGGTTCGAGCCGGCCAGCGGCAGGAGCTCGGGATACAACAGCTCGGCGGTCGTCTTGTCGCCCAGCGCCGCGCACGCGTCGCTCAGGTAGGTCAGCGACGCGTGCCAGAGCGATGCGCGGAAGCCGTCGAGTCCGTCGGCCGCCACGCGCGCGAGCTCCCGTTTCGCCTCGGCCTCCATCCCCAGCTCCACGAGCAGCGACGCGAGCCCCGGGCGCCACGGGCCTGCGGGTCCGGCCTCGCCCGCCATCAGCCGGATCACCGGCGCAAGCTCGGCCAGACGGCCCTGCTCGCGGCGGACGCTGAACATCTGGATCCCATAGACGCCCGAGGCGTCGCGACCGGTCAGCAGCCGGCTCCACTCGTGCGATCGCCGGGCCATCGACTCGGCGTCCGCGATCCGGCCCTCGCAGAGGGCGATCGCCGACCCGCTGTGCTCGGCGACGTGGAAGTAGAACGGCTGTGCCGTCCGCTCGGCCGTCGCGCGCACCGCCGCAACCTCGCGGCGCGCCGAGGCGATGTCGCATACCGCGACGAACGCGCACACGCGCCAGCTCATCGCCTCGCTCCGTAGCTCGACGTCGCCGAGCTCATCGGCGATGTCGCGCGCCTCGGTCAGCATGTCCAGCACTTCTTCCGTGGACCTCGTGCCGCGCGACCAGTAGCTGCCCACCAGCGCGGCGGCGAGCGCGGCGCGATCGCCGAGGGCCCGGGCCATCGCGACAGCTTCCTTCCCCACGGCCCCCCCGCGCCCGTGTTCACCGCGGATCTGGAGCGCGCGGGCGAGGCCGCCGAGCACGCCGACGCGCAGCTGCGAAGGCTCGTCGCCGAGCGCGGCGGCAGCCTGCTCGAGCAGCTCGATCGCGACCTGATCGGTGATCACCGGGCGCCAGCAGGCGTCCTCGTATCCGATCGCCGCGCGCGCGAGCAGCTCGCCGTCGCCGAGCTCGGAGGCGACCTCCGCTGCGTCCGCGAATGCCGCGAGCGCGTCGAGCGCGCGCCCGGCGCGATGCCTGGCCATCCCGAGCTCGAGCAGGAGCTCCGCTCGCTCCGCGGGGTCGCGGGGGCCGAGCTCGAGCGCGACGCGCAGCCGCTCGGCCGCCTCGTCGAACGCCAGCGCGGCGCCCGCCGCACGCGCGGCCAGCACGTTGTACTCGACGCCGCGCTCGGCGCCCCCGAACGGTGCTGCCGCCGCAAAATGGTGCGCGAGGTCGGCCAGGCCACGGCCGGAGCGCTCGCCGGAGCGCTCGAGCGCCTCGGCGACGCGCAGATGCAGCTCTGCGCGCCGGACCGCGGTCAGGCCGTCGTAGAGCGCACGCCGGACCAGCTCGTGCGTGAAGCGATAGGCCAGGCCGCGCGACGAGAGCTCCTCGATCAGCCCGCTGTGTACGGCCTCGTCGAGCGCGGCCAGCAGCTCGGGCTCGCCGGCGCGCGACGCCGGCCGCAGCACGTCGAGCTCGAACTCCGCTCCGGCCGTGGCCGCCAGCTCGAGCAGGTCGCTCGTGGCCGGCCGCAGGCGGGCGAGGCGGCGGCCGACGACCTCCTTGACGCTGTCCGGCGTCCCGAGATCGGCCAGCGGACGGCTGAGCCGGAGGGTGCCGTCGACGACGTCCACGATGTCGGCTTCGACGAGTGCGCGCCAGAGCTCGCACACGAGGAAGGCGTTGCCGTCCGTGAGGCCGCTGATCGCGTGCGCGAGCTCCGGCGCCCCCGCGCCGGACTCGCCGCCCGACGCGCGCCGCACGAACTCGGTGACGTCGTCGTCCGACAGGCCGGCGAGCCGCAGCCGCACGACGTCATCGGACCGGCGCAGGTCGGCGAGCGTCTCCGACAGGGCGTCCGGCACGTCGGCCTCCGTGTCACGGAAGGTGGCGAGCAGCAGCAGGCGCACGCGCCCGCTCGCGCGCGCCAGGTGACGGAGGAGGCCGAGCGTCGGGACGTCGGCCCAGTGCCCGTCCTCGAGCACCAGCAGCACGGGCCGCCGCCGGCTCACGCCCGCCAGAAGCTCCGTCACGGCCGTGTGCAGGCGGTGGCGCTCGGTGTCCGGGTCGGCGTCGATGGGTGCGCCGGCCGTGAGCGCCATGTTGGGCAGCAGTCGCGCCAGCGCGTCGCCGGTCGTGCCCATCGCGGCCCGCAGCTCGGCCGGGTCGGTCACGCGCGCGAGGTGCTCGAGCGCATCGACGAACGGCCCGTAGGGAGGGTGCACCACCGAATCGCAGGCGCCATAGAGCACGAGCGCGCCCTCCGCCGCCACCCCGCGGGCGAACTCGCGCACGAGCCGGCTCTTGCCCGAGCCGGCCTCGCCCCCGACGAGCACGACCCGGCGCCGCTCGTCGTCGCCCCACGGCATCAGCGTGCGCAGCATCGCGAGCTCGCTCGAACGTCCCACGAACGGGAACGCCGAAGGGAGACACAGCGGTCCGGGAAGGTCGCCGAAGGAGCCGCTCACGTCACGACGATAGTCAGATCTGACCATCGGCGCTCGACGATCGGCGGCCCGCGCACGTGCGGAATTCGGTCAAGGCAGGTCATGACGGGGCCGCCCCTGCTGCGTAGCGTCGCCGCACCAACCGCAGGAGGACAGATGAGCAACGTGATGAGCGTGGCGAAGGCCGCGCGCGAGGAACTCGCCGGCTTCCGGGGACAGTTGATCGTTCCCGACGACCCTGACTTCGAGGACGCGCGAGCGGTCTACAACGCGATGATCGACCGGCGACCCGCGCTGATCGCGCGGTGCGCCGATGCGGACGACGTCGCCCGGGCGATCGCGTTCGCGCGCGCCCACGACCTGCCGCTGGCCATCCGTGGCGGCGGTCACAACGGCGCCGGTCTGGGCACGGTCGATGACGGTGTCGTGGTCGATCTGTCGTTGCTGCGCGCGATCGCGGTCGATCCGCAGGCGCGCACGGTGCGCGTCGGTGGCGGCTGTACGTGGGGCGAGGTCGATCTGGCGACCGGTGAGCATGGGCTGGCGACGCCGAGCGGGATCATCTCGACGACCGGTGTCGGCGGGCTCACGCTCGGTGGCGGGATCGGGCATCTGACGCGCAAGTTCGGGCTCGCGATCGACAATCTGCTCGAGGCCGAGATGGTGCTCGCCAACGGTGACCGTGTGCGCGCGAGCGCTGACGAGCATCCGGACCTGTACTGGGCGATCCGCGGCGGCGGCGGCAACTTCGGCGTCGTCACCTCGTTTTTGTTTCGCCTGCACGAGGTCGGGACCGTCGTCGCCGGCCCGACGCTGTGGCCGATCGAGCAGACCGCCGAGGTGCTGTCGGTGTACCGCGACTTTTTGCCGAACGCGCCGCGTGAGCTGAACGGCTTCTTCGCCGTCCTGGGCGTGCCGCCCGGACCGCCGTTCCCCGAGGAACTGCACCTGCGCACCGTGTGCGGCGTCGTCTGGTGCTACCTCGGCACCGAGGAGGACGCGGCGGAGGCGATCGCGCCGATGCTCGACGCGCTGCCCGAGCCGCTGTTGCACGGACCGGCGGCGATGCCGCACGCGACGCTGCAGAGCGCGTTCGACGGCGTCTACCCGCCCGGCCAGCAGTGGTACTGGCGCGCCGACTTCGTCAAAGACATCCCCGACGAAGCCGTCCAGGCGCACGCCCGCTTCGGCGCGCAGTTGCCGACCTGGCAGTCGACGATGCACCTGTACCCGATCGACGGCGCCGCGCACGACGTGAACGCCTCCGACACCGCCTGGAGCTACCGCGACGCGCGCTGGGCCACGGTCTACGCCGGCGTCGACCCCGACCCCGCCAACGTCGCGCAGATCCGCAAGTGGAGCGTCGACTACTGCGACGCGCTGCACCCCTACTCGGCCGGCGGCGCCTACGTGAACATGATGATGGACGAAGGCCAGGAGCGGGTGCGCGCGAGCTACCGCGACAACTACGACCGCCTCGCCCGCCTGAAGGCGACCTACGACCCCGACAACCTGTTCCGCATCAACCAGAACATCGAGCCCGAGGAGCGGTCATGAAACGCCTCGCGATCGCCTGATTCGCTGCGGTCGTCACGCTCGGATCGCCAGCTGTCGCCCAGGGCGACGCGGTGATCGACTGGAACATCCACGCGCAGACCACGATCCTCGCGCCAGGGCCGACGGCCCACGCGTCCACGCTCAACTTCGCGATGGTGCACGGCGCGGTGTACGACGCCGTCAACGCGATCGACCGCAGATACGAGCCGTATCTCGCGTTCCCGCGCACGAAGCGGTGGGCCTCGAAGGACGCGGCCGCGGCGACGGCGGCGTTCCGGGTGCTCGCCGGCCTGTACCCGGCGGAGCTCGACACCCTCCAGGGCCACTAGGACGCCTCGCTCGACGCGATCGCAGACGGGCCGGCGAAGTCCCGCGGGATCGCCGCCGGTGAGGCTGCGGCGGGGGCGATGCTGGGGGCGCGCATGAACGACGGTCGGCTGCCCGCCGGCACGCCGTACCCGTTCCCGCTCGGGACCACCCGGGGGGCGTGGCGAGTGTCACCGCCGCTGACAGCGGTCGAGCCCGCGTGGTGGGTCGGCCGCGTCCGGCCGTTCCTGATCCCGAACGCCCGCTCGTTCCGGTCCGATGGCCCGAACCCGCTCACCAGCCGCGCCTATGCGAAGGACTTCAACGAGGTCAAGCGCGTCGGCGAGTTCGCCAGCCCGCACCGAACCGCGGACCAGACGACGGCCGCGATCTTTCTGGCAGGCCCAGCCGCTCGCGCTGTACGGCGGCGTCATGCGCGATCTGTCCGCACGGCGCGGGCTGAGCACGGCGCAGAACGCGAGGCGGTTCGGCATGGTCACGCTCGCGACGGCGGACGCCGCGATCGTCTGCTGGAACGACAAGTACGCCCGCCTGTTCTGGCGGCCGATCGACGCGGTCCGGCTCGCCGACACCGACGGCAACCCGGCGACGAAGGCCGACCCGAACTGGCGGCCGCTGTTCGACCCGGCGACGCCCACGAGTCCCGCGCTCACGACGCCCAACTTCCCCGACCACCCGTCGGGGCGCAGTTGCGTCACCAGCGCGGTCATGAACACGCTGCAGGAGTTTTCGGCACGGACCGGATCTCGTTCGCCGTGTCGAGCCCGCGGTTCCCGGGGCAGCCCCGGCACTTCCGGCGGTTCTCGCAGGTGTTGGACGAGATCATCGAGGCCCGCATCTGGGGCGGGATCCACTTCCGCACCGCCGACACGCAGGGCGCGTTGATCGGCAAGAAGGTCTCCCGCTGGGAGCGCAAGCACTACTTCCGGCGGATCCGCTGAGGCAACGGCGGCGGCGCGCGTCCTCGCGCGCCGCCGCCCGCGCGTCCGGAGTCCGACAAAGTCTCGTTCTGGGTCGCTCGTTCGTGAGACGATCACGCCATGGAACACGCTCGAAGGTTTCAAGTGGAGGGGCGGCTTCAAGTAATCGAGACCACTGGCGCCTGGGGCGTGTACTCCGGCGAGCGGATCGTGATCGGCGCGGACGACAGCTTTCGCGATGACCTTGGCATCAAGATCCGCGAGACGTTCGAGGAGGGGGCCGCCGAGGCGCTCCGCGACGGCCGCTCACCATCGGAGCGGTTCGAGCTTCCCAAAGTCCGCGTGACGATCGAACTCGTCGAGCCTTAGAGCAGGTGATCTAGGAGCGGCATCCGGGTAACGGCGACGCAGGTGCGCGCCTCGGGAGGGCGCCGGCCAGAAGACAGGGGAGGAAGATCTCATGACGCAGAGTTGCGTCCGCCACGTGTGCGTCGCGGTGATTGCGATCGCGGCGGTTGCGGTGTCGCCAGGCTTGGCCGGCGCGCATCCAGTGGACTGCCACACCGCACTGACGGCGTCGCCGACCGCAGCATGGCCCGCCGACTGGGTGCCGGCCGACGACAGCTGCATGAACGTGCCGGCGGTCCGCGGCTTCGACACCTCCGCGTCCCAGGCCACCGGCAACGTCACGCTCGCCTCGAACACGACGAGGTCGGCGCCGGTCGTCGCCGGAAAGCACAAGGGCGGCCTCACGCAGGTCGGGCATGAACCGCTCCTGAACCGCGGCATGAACGCCGCGATCGCGATCAACGACGACTACGCGTACATCGGCAGCCGAACCGACGGCGGCCACGAAGGCCAGCCTCAGGGCGGCATCATGGTGGTCGACATCTCGCGCGCGTCGCGCCCGAAGCTCCTGAACCGCCGCCCGTTCGACGCGAAGCCGGGCGAGTCCTCGCGCGAGTTGCGCGTCTGGAGGTCGCAGGACGTCCTGATCGTCCTGAACACCAACTGCGGCGTCGGCGACCTGCTGCATCACTGCACCCAGCCGTCGATCAGCAACATCCGGTTCTACGACATCTCCGGACGGAACGCGAAGCACCCGCGGCTCCTGAACCAGTTCGACGTGGACACCCACGAGTTCTTCCTGTGGGAGGACCCGAAGACGCCCGGGCGGGCGCTGATCTTCGCCGGCAACGCGGCCTCGACGTGCGGGACGCGGGGCGGCTCGCCGAGCTGCCCGTTCTCGGTCTGGGACATCTCGCGCGTGCCCGACGGCGGGCCGCCGGTCACGCTGTTCAGCGGACTGCACGGCTACACGCGCGTGCCGCCCGCGCCGGCGCCGGTGCAGAAGCCGACCGGAGGCCTGCACTCGCTGACGATCAGCAACGACGGCAGCAAGGCGTACTTCGCGCTCCTCACGGGCGGGTTCGCGATCGTCGACGTCTCCGATTTCGCCAAGGGCAAGCCCTCGCCACAGCCGCGGCCGATCACGGCCAACGAGGGGCGGCCGGTGTGGCCGGGACCCGGGGCGCACAGCGCAGCCAAGCTGTGGAACCGTGACTGGGCGTGGGTCTCCGACGAGGTCTACGGATCGCTCACCGGGGAGGGTCACGGCTGCCCATGGGGCTGGGCGCGGATGGTCGACATCTCCGACGCGAAGACGCCGCCGGTCCGAGGGGACTACCGGCTGCCGGAGAACGACCCGGCGTCGTGCGCCGCATGGAACCCGCCGCGGACGTCGTACTCGGCCCACAACCCGACGCTGACACCGCACATCGCCTTCACCACGTGGCACTCCGGCGGGTTCCAGGCCGTCAGCCTCGAGCGGCCGAGCCGGCCCGCTCAGCTGGCCGAGTTCATCCCGGAGCCGCTCGACACGGTGATGCTCGAGGATCCGCGGCTCTCCTCCGACCCGGACACGGGCCGCAACGAGAAGGTCGTGATGTGGAGCTATCCGGTCATCCAGGACGGCCTGATCTACATGGTCGATCTCCGCAACGGCCTGTACGTCCTCAAGTACAAGGGCAAGTTCGACAAGGAGGTCCGGCGGATCGACTTCCTGGACGGCAACTCGAACCAGGGCGACGCGCTGTGCTTCGAGCCGGTGGGGCGCGCACCTCGCCACTGCCGCTGACAGCCGCTCGGGCGACCGGCGATTCGTCGCCGGTCGCCCGGCCTCACGCCGGGCCGTGCTGCGTCACCGTCAGCCCCGGCGGCGGTGAAGCCACATCGGCGGGTGACGGGAAGCTCTCCAGACGCTGGTGAAACGCTCGCCCGACGCGGACGGCGTGGGCCTTGGCGAGGTCGGCGCGCTCGCCGGCGAACAGCTCGTCGACCGTGGCGGTCCACAGGCTCAGCCACTGCTCGAAGTGGGCCGCGCGCAGCGGGACCTTCGCGTGCAGTTCGGCATGCGGACGGAACGCGCCGCCGCCGTAGGACTGCGCACCCAGCAGGATGGTCTCCCAGAACGACGTGATCCTGGGGACGTGCGCCTCGAGATCGAGCTTGGCGACGTCGACGAAGATGAAGCCGATGATCGGGTCCTGGAGCGCGCGGCCGTAGAACGTGCGCACGAGCCGTTCGCAGTCGGCCCGGCTCTCGATGTCGTGCTCGCTCACGCCCATCACTATGGCGGGCGGCTCACACCCCGGCGACGTCGAACACGCGGGCGTCGGGCTCGCAGAAGCGCGCGGTCCGCTCGGCCTCGGCGCGGATCTCGGCGCGGGCCGGGCGGCGGATCTCGACGTGTGGGGTGACGGTGACCTTGACGGCGTCGCCCTCGCGCTCGAGCTGCCAGCTCGCGGCGATGCGGCCGTCGACGGTCACTGTCGGATCGCCGCTGAGCGTGAGCTTCAGCGGGGCCACCTCGGGCGGCGTGATCCGCTCGCGGTCCGCGTAGGCGAGCAGCGCCTGGTCCCAGTGGGCGAGCAGCCGCACCGGCAGCGGCGTCGACGCGGGCGGCAGCGGCTGGTCGGGAAGGTCGAACAGCTCGGCGCCGTTCTCGTCGCGGTAGGAGACGGTCGGCACGCGCGCCCACGCGTCGGCGAAGTCGCGCTGCGCGACGCCCGACCAGGCGGCGACGTCACGCCGGCCGGCGGGGCCGAAGGCGCCCAGGTAGCGGGAGAGGACGAGCGCCGCGGCGTCCACCGGGTCGGGCCACGGGCGCGGGTCGACGATGAAGGTCGCGTTCCGCTTGTCGTCCCAGAACCCGGCCGGCGGAAGCTGCACGAGCGGCAGCAGCATGCGGGCGAAGATGATCGCCGTCCACGGCTCGTCGGTCACGCCGTCGTAGCGGCGGACGCGCTCACGGATCTCCGTGTTCGTTCGCGGCCGGGCGAGCCAGTCAGTGAGCTCGGCGGCGACCTTCGCCTCGTCGAGGTGGGCGTACGTCTGGCGCCACTTGCGCATCTGCGCCTGGCGCGTCAGCTGCGCGTAGGCGGGGTAGTCGGCGGCCGCGGCGACGTGGAGGGTGAGGCGCATGATCGTCGTCTTGACGATGCTGCGCGTGCTGAACGCCGCCTGCAGGTCCTCGCGGCTGAAGCCGTCGAGCCGCGCCGCGAGCGCGATGTAGGGCGCGGGCGGATGCTGGCCCTGGAGCGGGGTGAGGTCGCGGATCGCGTCGGCCGGTCCGATCCGCCGCCGCTCGAGCAGCATCTGGCGCGCGGCGAGCGCGGCGGTCAGGTCCGGGCGGGTCAGCGTCTGCACCTTGGCAGCGTACGACTCACGATCGGTCGTGCATGCAGACGAGCCCGGGCGTGCTGAAGCGATCCGCGTATCCGGCGCGGCGGAGGACGCGGACGTGGTTCGGGCGGCCGCGGCGGACGCAGGCGATGTCGACGTCGAGGACGCGCAGGGCGCCCATCACGAACGCCGGGCTCCGAACCGCCGAGTCGGCGAACTCCTGGAGCCGCAGGCGCAGCGATGCGCGCGCCGCGTCCCGATGCCCGGGCATCCGGCCGAGCCCGCGCACGTAGAAGTCGCGCGGGGAGACGGTCGTCACGTCCGCCGCGACGACGAGGACGGTCTGGCTCACGGGCTTGGGAGCGAGCACGAGCTGCCCGGCGCGCGCACGAGCGACGATCTGGCGCGCGTCGGCCAGGTCGCGCGGATGCCGCTTCCATGCCGGCGTCGACGCCACCGTGATGCCGGGTGGCGGCCCGACCGACGCTCCCCACGCCAGCAGCGCCGCGCAGATCGCCGCGGCCGGCAGCGCGCGCGCGACGGCCGGGCGCTCGAGCGGGACGAGCCCGGTCGCCGCGGCGCCGAGCAGGGCGGCGACGGGCACCGCCCAGACCAGGCGCCACAGCGCTTCGCCGACCCCGGTGAGGTCGTGGACGATCGCGGGCACGCCGGGCGACAGCAGCGCTCCGACCAGCAGGACCACACCCGCCGTCATCTGGCCGGCCGACGCGCGGCGCAGCAGCGCCGGGCCGACGAGCGCGGCGGCGACGATCACCAGCGCGACCGCCCCGGTGCCGATCGACTCGCGCGCGAGAGCGCCGGCGATCATCTGCTCGTCCTGCGTGAAGTCGGGGTTGCGGGCGCCGATCGCGAGGCTGACCACGCCGGCGAACACGGGGTACGCGACCGTGGCCGCGAAGCCGGCGGCTGCACGCGCCGGCGCCCGGAGCGCGAGCGGAGCCATGCAGCCGGCGGCGAGCACCGGGACGACGAAGATCGCGGAAGAGGTGAGGCCGACCGCCGCGACGCCTGCGGCAGCGAGCAGCACGAGCGTCCGGCGCGCCGGTCGCTCGGCGTGGTCGTGCAGGAGGGCGAACAGGACGGGGATCAGGACGGCGACGAACACCGCCTTCCCCTGCCAGATCCGTGTGATGAAGAACGCCCCGACGGTGCGCTGGGGGTCGCACGCGGCGACCAGCAGGAACACCAGCGCGGTCGACAGTGCGACGGCCGGCATCGGCGCCGCCCAGGCGCGCAGCAGGCGCCACAGGGCGAGCACCGCCAGCGCCGTCGCCAGCGGCGTCACCCCGAGGTAGAGGATCCCGGGAGCGCTCGTGCCGGCGGCGCGCGCGACCGTCCCCGCCAGCGCCTCGAGCGAGCTCCACGGCGGGAAGAAGATCGCCTCGAACCGCTCGTCGGAGAACAGCGTGTCGCGCACGGGGAAGCGGCCGTGCTCGGCGATCCACGTCGCCTGGCGGACGTAGTAGGTGTCGTCGGCGTCCGGATCGACCACCAGCATCGACGCCACGGCCAGCGCGACGGCCCACGCTGCGGCCGTGGGCGCCCCCGAGGGATCCGGGGAGGTGCGGCGGTCGCCGGCCCGCGCGGTCCAGGCGAGCGCCGCGCCCGCCGCGATGAGCCACAAGATCCAGACCGGCGCCCACGCCTGCGCCGCGACTGCCGCGATGACGGCTGCCGCCATACCCGCAGCCACGTTGACGGCGCGCAGCCATGAGCGCGGCGGCAGCGACGCGTCGCCCGGTCGGGCGGACGAAACGCTCGGCGCGCGCAGCGCGAACCAGGCGCACGGCATCAGCGCGATGCCCCCGGCGACCAGCGCCCACGTCGTCGAGCGGTGCGCGAGCAGGCACGCGCCATAGACCAGTGTCCACGCCGCGAACGCGAGCACGACGAAGTCGAGGACTCCATCGGAGGCCGAGCGCGCACGTGCAACCCGGCCCCGCAGGAGCCAGCCCATGGATGACCTCCGCTCGCCGGTTCCGCGCGGCGGCGACTACGAGGCCGGGCGGTGCACTGACCGTACGTGCGCGGCGCCGGAGCTGGAATCCCCCGGCGGTATGAGCCGGGTCACTCCTCTACACGGGTGCGAACTCCACGCCGGCGAGCTCGCAGAAGACCTCCCAGTCCGCACCCCTGTGCCCGGGGTTGAGGACCTGGTGGTGAGGGCCGCCGAGCCGCAGCCAGGCGTTCATGCACTGCCGCACCCCGCCCGCCGGCCGGAACAGGCCGTAGGGCATCTCCAGGTTGGGCAGCGGCTCGGAGTCGAGGATCTCTCCCTCGGCCACGACCAGCCGGAAGCGCTCCCCGCCCAGCGCGACGAGCGTGGCCAGCGTCACCGGCCCGACGGCGTACTGGAACAGGAACGTCGGCGGGTCGTCGAGGCCGCCGATCCCGAGCGGGCGCTTGATCAGCCGGACCGGGCGGTCGTCCCTGGCGAGCCGCCAGTTGCCCTCGCCCATGTGGCTCATCAGGATCGAGTCGGTCGGGAAGTCCATCGCGTACATCTCGGTGAACTGCGTCTCGCCCAGAAGGTTCCGGCCGGCCGACATCAGCGCGGCGGTCAGCGCGTCGCCCTCGGCTCCGTAGCCGTAGCCGGCGGCCATCAGCGACGAGGCGGCGGCGAGCGGCAGCCGCGCGAAGCGGCCGTCCTCGGCGATCGCGTCGAAGTGGGTCGAGTAGGCGCGGCAGCCGTTCTCGCCCAGCACCCGTTCGATCCCGAGCTGCATCCGCACGCTGTCCTCGCGCTCGGCCGCCGACAGGCGCGGGTCGACCTCGAAGCTCTCGTCCTCTGAGGCGATCGCCGCCGCGACCTCGTCGTCGGCGACGGCCGCCGCTGCCCGCACGAGGTCGCCCGGTGCGAGCGCGAGCACCTGCGGGCCGAGCACGCGCACGAGCGTGTGCACGTCGACCTGGATGTCGCCCATCCCGTTCATCGCGTAGCCGAACACGCCAACCCGCAGCGACCGCCAGCGCGTCACCGCGGCCGCCGCGCGCGCCCACTGCCCGATCGCCTCGCGGAACGAGTCCGCGTGCCAGTCGTCGGTCACGACGTGGAACGGCCGGCCCGCCCGCACCATCGCGTTGGCCGTGTCCTGCGCGCCGTGGATCCCCTGGTTGTACGTCAGGTCCGCCATGTCCCAGTCGGCGGTCACGCTCGCCACAGGCTGCACGTTGGCGAGGCAGATCGGCAGGCCTGTGGACGCCAGCAGGCGCGCCACCCGCATCGCCGGCCCGTACGTGAGCATCACGACGAGGAGGCCGTCGAGGTCGGACGACTCGAGCTCCCGCATCGCCCGCTCGGCGTCCGCGCGGTCCTTCGACGGCGGCGCGACGACCACCTCGGCCACGTCCCCGATCGCGCCCGCGAGCTCGCGAGCGTAGGCCGCCTGGCGCTCGGAGATGCCCGGCAGCATGTCGTCGTAGAGGCCCTGCATGATCCCGAGCAGCCCGATCCGCGGCCGTGTCTCGCCCTGCGGTTCGCGCGTCTTATCGCTGTCCGTAGACGTTCTGGTAGCGGTCATGGAGCGCCTCCACCTCCTTGTCGCCGATGCTCGTCACCTCGCCGAGGGCGCGAGCGAGGTGCACGGTGCGCGCGACGTCCTCGCACATCACTGCGGCCTTGATCGCCTCCCGCGGCCCGGGCCCGATCGTGAACACGCCGTGGTTGCGCATCAGCACGGCGGTGGAGCGCGAGCCGGCCAGCGTCTCGACGATCCCGCGGCCGATCTCGTCGCCGCCGATCAGCGCGAACGGGCCGACCGGGATCGGCCCGCCGAACTCGTCGGCCATCGCGGTCAGCACGCAGGGGATCGGCTCCGCGCGCGCCGCCCACGCGGTCGCATACGTCGAATGCGTGTGCGCGACGCCGCCGACGTCCGGCAACTGCCGGTAGACGTATCCGTGGGTCGCCGCGTCGCTGGACGGCGTCAGGTCGCCGTCGACCCGCTCCCCGTCCAGGTCGCACACCACCATCGCGTCCGGCGTCAGCTCGTCGTACGAAAGGCCGCTCGGCTTGATCACCATCAGGTCCTCGCCGGGCACGCGCGCCGACAGGTTGCCGCTCGTCCATGCCACGAGCCCGTTTCGGGGCAGCTCGGCGTGCAGCTCGCACAGCGTCCGGCGCAGGGCGGCGAGATCCGCGCTCACCCGGCCACCTCGCGCGTGCGCAGGCGCCGCAGGCTGTGCATCACGCCGTCGCGGCCGAAGCGGTCGTGGAGGTCGGAGTAGTGGGCGTAGAGATCGTCGTACGCGCCGGCGCGGGCAGGGTCCGGCACGAAGGCGTCGCGCCGCACCCTGCCCATCGCCGCCGCCGCGGCCCGGATGTCGGGATGCACGCCCGCCGCCACCGCCGCATGCATCGCCGAGCCGAGGGCGGGCCCCTGCTCGGACCCGATCAGGTGGATCGTGCGGCGCGTCACGTCCGCATAGATCTGCATCAGGACGGGGTTCTTGATCAGCCCGCCGGCCGCGAACAGCTCGCCGACGGGTACGCCCGCTCCCTCGAACGCCTCGACGATCTTGCGCGTCCCGAACGCCGTCGCCTCGAACAGCGCGCGATACACGTCCTCCGCGCGCGTCGCCAGCGTGAGGCCGACGATCAGCCCGCTCAGCTCGTGGTCGACGAGGATCGAGCGGTTGCCGTTGTGCCAGTCGAGCACGACCAGCCCGTGCTCGCCGATGCGCTGCTTACCCGCCAGGTCGGACAGGTGCGCGTGCAGGTCGAGCCCGCGCCGGTCCGCCTCCTCGTGGTAGGCCGGCGGCACCGACTGCGCGACGAACCAGGCGAAGATGTCGCCGACCCCGCTCTGGCCGGCCTCGTAGCCCCACAGTCCGGGGACGATCCCGCCGTCGACCACGCCGCACATGCCGGGCATCTCGGCCAGGACGTCGCTGTTCATGACGTGGCACGTGGAGGTGCCCATCACGGCGAGCATCTGGCCGGGCTCGATCGCCTGCGCGGCGGGCGCCGTCACGTGAGCGTCGACGTTGCCGACGGCGACCGCGATCCCTTCCGGCAGACCGGTCCAGGCGGCGGCCTCGGCGGTCAGCGAGCCGGCGCGCTCGCCGAGCGGCGACAGCGGCCACTCGAGCTTGGCGACGAAGCCGGCGAAGCGGTCGTCGAGCGCGCGCAGGTAGTCCTCCGACGGCCACCGACCGTCCTGGTGGATGCCCTTGTAGCCGGCGACGCACACGCTCCGGACCTCCTGGCCGCAGAGCTGCCACACGATCCAGTCCGCCGCCTCGATCCACCGCTCGGCGCGGTCGTAGACCTCCTGGTCCTCGTCGAGCACCTGGAGCGCCTTCGCGAACTCCCACTCGGACGAGATCCGGCCGCCGTACCGGTCCAGCCACGGCTCGCCGCGCTCGGCGGCGACCGCGGTGACGCGGTCGGCCTGGGCCTGCGCGGCGTGGTGCTTCCACAGCTTCGGATACGCGTGCGGGCGGTCGGCGAGCTCCGGCAGCCGGCAGAGCGGCGTGCCGTCGCCGAGCGCCGGCAACGGCGTCGAGGCGGTGAAGTCGGTCGCGACGCCGACCACATCGTGCGGCGAGATCCCGGCGGCCCGGACCGCCGCGGGCACGGCTTCGCGAAGCGCGTCGAGGTAGTCCTCGGGGTCCTGGAGCGCCCAGTCGGGTGGGAGCTCGGCGCCGGATGCGGCGAGCGTGCGATCCATCACGCCGTGCGCGTACTCGTGCACCGCCGAGCCCAGCTCCTCGCCGTCGCGCGCCCGCACGACCAGCGCGCGCGCCGACAGCGTCCCGAAGTCGATCCCCACGACACAGGCGTCGGCGGCGTTCACATCGCCGCCATGGTGCTCTCGCGCACGATCAGCTCGGGCGCGACCGTCTCGCGCGCCTGCGTGCGCACGCCGCTCTCGATCTGCTCGAGCAGGAGCAGCAGGCTGCGCCGCCCCATCTCGTTGAAGTTCTGGCGCACGGTGGTGAGCGGCGGCGTGAAGTACTCGGCCTCGGGGATGTCGTCGAACCCGACGACGCTGATGTCTCCCGGGATCAGGCGGCCGGCCTCGTGCAGCGACCGCAGCAGGCCGAGCGCCATCTGGTCGTTGGCGACGAACACGGCCGTGACGTCGAGGTTGGCGGCCAGCTCGCGACCGAGCTCGTGACCCGCG
The DNA here is from genome assembly GCA_963806395.1 of uncultured Solirubrobacteraceae bacterium. GTDB lineage: Bacteria > Actinomycetota > Thermoleophilia > Solirubrobacterales > Solirubrobacteraceae > DASSUW01. Next base: position 147,445 of record CAWDYI010000010.1, read on the forward strand.
CGCGCGCTCCAGTCCCCGACGAGCACCGGCGGCGCCGTGGCGCCGGCGGCCTCGAGCGTGGCGCGCCAGCCGGTGACGCGATCCTGGGCCTCGAGCCAGTCGGGCGGCCCGGAGATGTGCCAGACCGTGCGATGGCCGAGCTCGAGCAGATGCGCGGTGGCGAGCCGGGCGCCGTCGATCTGGTCGACCGCGACGCGCGGCACCGCGTCGTCGGGCCCGGCCTCGGCGGCCACGACCGGCACGTCCTCCGGTAGGTGCAGCAGCGCCTGCGTGGCGGACTCCTGCGGCGCGATCACGAGGATCCCGTCGACGCCCTGCGCGCGCAGGCGCTCGACGGCGCTGACGACCGAGGAGGGCGTCAGCGACCGAAGGCTCACGATGCTGACGAAGTAGCCGGCGTCGTGCGCAGCCCGCTCGATCCCGAACAGCGTCGACGCGGGCCCGTACAGCGTGGTGTCGAAGCTCACGACGCCGAGCGTGCGCGAGCGGCCGGTGACGAGCGCCCGCGCCACCGGGTTCGGCCGGTACTCGAGCTTGCGCATGGCATCCTGCACTCGCTCGCGCGTGGCCGAGCGCACGTGCGGGCTGTCGTTGATCACGCGCGAGACGGTCTGGAGGGACACGCCGGCGAGCTTGGCGACGTCGGCCATGACGACCGCGCGCGGCCGCGACGTCTTGTTCGCGAGCGGGTTCATTGAGTCGGTCGACATCGTGGCAGCATCCTCGGTTGTCGCCCGCAGCGAGCGACAATGGCGCATGCTAGCGCTCACAGCAAAGTGGTCAAGTCCCCACAACTGGCTTGACGCGCGGACCGTTAGCGCTAACATCCGGCGATCCGACGTAAGCCGTCCGGGCAGTACAGGGGGAGCGGTCTGGCGATGTGTGGTTGCGCTACGAAGTCGAAGCGACGCGCGCTGGTCTCGTTGGTCGCGGTGACGGTCACCCTGGGAGCGGGCGCCTCGCCGGCGCTCGGCGACTATCGGCCCGGGATCCCTCCGGAGGTCGATCCGGGCGACGCTCCGTTCGGCGGTTCGCCCACGCCCGTCCCGCCCGAGCCCGGAGCGCCCGACCCGGCGGAGAGCCGGCTGTGGGCGATCTACGACGCGGACGCCGCCGGCGGCGGCACGTCGTTCTGGTTCGACCGCCTGCTCGAGCGCCCGTTCCTCAGCAACCAGGACTCGTATCTGTACACGCGCGGCCGCGCGCTCTACATGTACAACCACTCGGCCGCACCGCTGGGGTTCGCGGGCGGCTACGCCTATCGCGAACGGCCGACCGGCAGCAATCAGAGCCTCTTCACGGTCGCCGTCGACGGCGCGACGCTCGCGGAGACGACGGCCCAGCGGCGCCAGTACCCGAGCCACTGGTCGAGCGTGCACACCGCGACCGGCCTGAGCATCGCCCAGCGCAAGTTCATCACGCACGACAACGTGGCGGTCGCGGTGCTCGCGATCACGAACACCGGCGCTGAGCCGACGACGCGCACGCTCACCGTCAGCGCGCCGACCGCGACGGTGCCGGCAGCGCTCGGGTCGGAGCTGACCGGGACGGTCACGGCGCGCTACGGCCTCACGGTCCTCACCCCGCGGCTCTCCGGCGACGGCTTCACGGTCAGCGGGACGACGCTGACACGGTCGGTCGCGCTCGGCCCAGGCGAGACGACCACGCTCAAGGTCCTCATGGGCGTCACCACGAGGGAGCTGCCGGACTCGACCGCCGAGTACGAGCGCTTCCGCGGCTACGACGCGGAGACGGCCTTCTCGACGCACGTGCGCGAGTACAACCGCTGGTGGGTCGACAACGTCCCGTACGTCGACATACCGGACCAGAACGTCAAGAAGATGTCCTACTACCGGACGTTCCTGAACCGGTTCAACCACGTCGACGCGGACATCCCCGGCAACGACTTCCAGTTCCCCGTCTCGATCGAAGGAGTGCTCGGCTACAACAACGCGATCCAGCTCACCCAGCCGATGCACATGCAGGATCTCAAGTACTTCAGAGATCCTGCGTACTCGTACGGCAACTGGGTGTCGTCGGGCGAGACGTCCAAGTGCACCGCGTTCACCGACAACCCCGGGAACACGGCCAACTGGAACAACACCTATGAGCAGTACATCGCGCGTGAGGCGTGGAACAGCATCAAGGTGCACGGCGGCGATCGCGCCGTCATCGAGCGGTTCGCCCGCTACGCCGAATGCGATGTCAAGGGGCAGCTGGCCAAGTACGACGGCAACGCGAACAACCTGATCGCGTACGGGTCCGGGGCGCTCACCGGCAACGACGCCGATGCCGTCGCGCTCGCCTTCTACGGCGGCCCGCAGGACCGGACCGAGAGCGCGTTCTGGTACTCGGGCGCGAAGGCCGCGGCAGACGCCTACGAGGTCCTCGGCAACAGCGCCAAGGCGGCCGAGATGGACGGCATCGCCGAGGACATCAAGGAGGCCATCCTCACGCTCCTGTGGGACGACAAGCTCGAGCCCGACCCCGGCTCGAGCGAGGTCGGCAGGGTCCCCGGCCGGTTCGGGAACGCGGTGCGGCTCGGCGAGGTGGCGCAGTACGTGTCGCTGCCCAACGGCGTCGTCTCGGGCCTGAACGACTTCACGATCGGCGCCTGGGTCAACCCGGCGCAGGTCAACACCTGGTCCCGCGTCTTCGACTTCGGCACCGGGACGACGGTGAACATGTTCCTGACCGTGAGCGCGGGCACCGCGCCGCGGTTCGCGATCACCACCGGCGGCGGGGGCGCGGCCGAGCAGGTGATCAATGCCACCTCGCCGCTGCCGGCGGGCCAGTGGACCCACCTGGCCGTGACGCTGAGCGGGAACACCGGCCGGCTCTACGTCAACGGCGTCGAGGTCGGCACGAACGCCAACATGACGCTGCGACCGTCGAGCCTCGGCCAGACCACCCAGAACTGGATCGGGCGCTCCCAGTACGGCGACCCGAACCTGAACGGCACGGTCGACGACTTCCAGATCCACGACCGCGCGCTGAGCGCGGACGAGGTGATGGCGCTCGGCGGCGCGGCCGCCCAGCCCGGCGCCGGCAACGTCGTCTCGTACCGCTTCGACGAGGCGAGCGGCCTGACGGCGGTCGACTCCTCGGGCAACGGGCGCGACGGCACGATGGGCGTCCAGACGTCGACCGCAGAGGGCAAGGTCTTCAAGCAGCGCGACGTCGCGCGCGGGGTGCTGGTGCCGTGGAAGGACCAGCAGAACTTCTCGCCGTTCACCGAGGGCGCCGTCCCGAACACGGACAAGTACAAGATCGCGCTGCGCTTCTACGCGGATCGCGACGAGTTCCCGATCATGCCGTCGTACACGGCCAACCAGCGCGACAAGGCGGAGGCGGCAGCCGCGGGCAAGCCGGGCAGCAACAACTTCTCGAACATCAACTCGACGCTTCAGGCGCAGCTGTACGCGAAGGCGCTGCGCTCCTACCCGACCGAGTACATCACGCCGGACATGTACCGGAAGCTGCTCGAGTGGGTGGCGTGGACGGAGTACGTGAACGGTGACAACCGGTACCCCGACAACAACGAGTTCTTCTTCAACTGGAACCCGGAGACGCTGACGCTCGGCCGGTCGGGCATCCACCACAACATCCTCGGCGCGTTCAACTTCATGATCATCGACGACATCGCCGGCGTGCGGCCGCGCCTGGACGATGTGGTCGAGCTGTGGCCGATCGACGTCGGCTACGACCACTTCACCGTGAACAACCTCAGCTACCACGGCTCCGACCTGACGATCGTCTGGGACAAGCCGGGTGACGGGACGCAGCATTACGGGAGCGCGCCGGAGGGCTACTCGGCCTACCTCGGCGGGCGCCGTGTCTTCACCGTCGACGATCTCGCGCACGTGACGTGGAACGCGGCGACGGGCGCGGTCGACGTGCTCGACGGGAGCGACACGGAGGTGCTGTTCGCGGCCGAGGGCACGCTCGGCGACGCCACCGACGTCAGGCTGGCAGGCAACGCGCGCGTCGCCGACATGTTCCAGAAGGCGGGCGTCGACCTGAGCGAGCAGACCGGCGCGGCCGTCAACCTCGCCGAGGGTCGCCCGGCGACGGCGTCGTTCACGACCACGTCGCCGTCGCTGCAGGCGACCGCGCCCGCCAACGCGGTCGACGGCGCGACGATCAGCGGGTTACCGGTGCAGACCGGCGGCTACGTCGCACGCAATCCGATCTGGGGCGCGCTCGGCTCGCCGAACGCGGAGGACTGGCTCGACGTCGACCTCGGCTCGCCGAAGCGGCTCAACGTGGCGAAGCTCTACTTCTACTCGAACAAGAACTTCGGCGTCGGCGGGAACACGTACCGGGAGCCGGCCTCGTACGTGGTGCAGTACCACGACGGATCGGGCTGGACCGACGTGCCGCAGCAGACGAGGCGGCCGTCGGCGGCGGCCCCGAACTACAACCGGGTCGACTTCCCGCCGGTGACCGCACAGCGCGTTCGCGTGCTGCTGCGGCCCACGGCCGGGTTCGGGATCGGCGTCAAGGAGCTCCAGCTCTTCGACACGATCCCGCTGATCGACGAGGACCCGCCGGTGACCACGGCCACGGTCAGCCCCACGCAGCCACAGGGCGCGGACGGCTGGTACCGCAGCCCGGTCACGGTGACGCTGACGGCCACCGACGGCGAGGGCGCGGTCGCCGGCGTGGCCACGACCGAGTACGCGATCGACGGCGGCGCCTGGCAGGCGTACTCCGGTCCGTTCACGGTCGCCGGCTTTGGCGCGCACACGGTCGCGTACCGGTCGACCGACGCCGTCGGCAATGTCGAGACGCCGAAGCAGATCACGTTCAGGATCGCCGCCTACACCGACGTGCCCGGCACCGTGGGCGGGGACGTGCCGGGCACGCTCGGGCTGACGCTCTCCAACCCCTCGTCGAACCTCGGCACGTTCGTCCCGGGCGTGGCGCGGGACTACGCGACGACGTTGAGCGCGAACGTGATCTCGACCGCCGAGCGAGCGGCGTTGACGGTGCACGACGCGAGCGGCGTCGCGACCGGGCGGCTGGTCAACGGCGCGTTCGCGCTTCGCGACCCGCTGCAGGCGCGAGTGGCTCCGGCCGGTGTCTTCGGGCCGGTCGGCGGCGACGCCGGGCGGCTCGTGCTGCACGAGTACGCGGCGCCGGTCAGCAACGACGCCGTGACGATCGAGCTGCGGCAGTCGATCGGCGCCACCGAGCCGCTGCGCACAGGCAGGTACAGCAAGGAACTCACATTCACGCTGTCGACGACGACGCCGTGACGATCGTGTCCGCCCGCACAGGAGGAGGAGTTCGTGATGAAAACCCACCCGTGGCGCGTCGCAGCGGTCCTGGCGGCGAGCGTCGCCCTCGCGCTCGCGTCGGGCTGCGGCGGTGACTCGGACTCCGAGTCGGACGGCGCCGCGAAGACCGGGTCGGCCGACGACGGCACCACGGTCACGATGTGGACCCGCGCCGCGACGCAGACCCAGAGCGAGCGCCTCGTCAAGGCCTACAACGCGAGCCACAAGAACCAGGTCGAGCTGACGGTGATCCCGACCGACAACTACCAGGCTCGGGTCGCCGCCGCGGCCGGCGGCAAGAACCTGCCGGACGTGTTCGCCTCCGACGTGATCTACGCGCCCAACTACACGTCCCAGGGCCTGTACCTGGACATCACGGACCGGATCGACGCGCTCGACTTCAAGGACAGCCTGGCGCCCGCGCACATGCGGCTCGGCACGTACGAGGACGCCAAGTACACCGTCCCGCACACGCTCGACCTGTCGGTGCTCTTCTACAACAAGAAGCTCTACAAGCAGGCCGGCCTCGATCCCGAGACGCCGCCGACCACGCTGAACGAGATGGCCGACCACGCCCGCACGATCAGGGAGAAGATCGGCGGCAAGACCTACGGCACCTTCTTCGGCGGCAACTGCCCCGGCTGCTTCGTGTTCACCTTCTGGCCGTCGGTCTGGGCCGCGGGCGGCGACATCATGAACGAGGACGGGACGGAGAGCACGATCGACGATCCGAACATGGCCGAGACCTTCCAGATCTACGGCGACCTGGTGCGCGACGACGTCGTGTTCCCGGGCCACAAGACCGAGGCCGGGCCGACGTGGACGGGGTTCTTCGGCAAGGGCAACATCGGCGTCATGCCGATGCCCTCGACCACGCTCGGCCTGATGCCCAAGAGCATGGACATCGGCGTCGCGCCGATCCCGGGCCCGGAGGGCGGCGAGTCGACGTTCGTCGGCGGTGACGTGGTCGGCATCTCCTCGACCACCGAGGAGGCCGACGCGGCGTGGGACTTCGTTTCATGGACGCTGTCCGAGGAGGCGCAGGTCGAGATCCTGGCCAAGAACAAGGACGTCGTCGGGCGCACCGACCTGGCGAACAACGAGTACTCGGCCGCCGATCCGCGCGTCGTGACGATCAACGAGCTGGTCGAGAAGGGCGTGACGCCGTACTCGCTGAACTTCGGCGCCACGTACAACGACCCGACCGGGCCGTGGCTGAAGGTCGCGCGCGACGCCGTCTTCGGCACCGACGTCGAAGGGGCCCTCTCGGAGGGCAAGGAGTCGATCACGGCCTCGTTGGCCCAGCAGTGAGCCGGGAGGGGGTCGCGTGACCACGCGCACGATCGACGCGGCGGTCGCGCGGCCCCCTGCCCGCCGGCGGTCCCTGGCACAGAAGCGGAGCCTGCAGGGCATGGTGTACGCGGCGCCGACGGCGGTGATCGTCGGCGTCTTCTTCCTTCTGCCGCTGGGGCTCGTGTTCTGGATGTCGGTGAACCGGTGGCGGATCCTCGGCTCGCCGGAGCTCAACTTCCCCGACAACTACACGAAGATCCCGGACAACCAGCTGTTCCTGGACTCGGTCACGTTCACGCTGAAGTACACGGCGATCGTCACCGTCGTGCTGTCGGCCATCGCGCTCGGCCTGGCGCTGATGGTCCAGCACCAGCGCCCCGGCGTCGGCTTCTTCCGGATGGCGTACTTCCTGCCCGGCGCCGTCGGCTTCGCCGCCGCGTCGCTGGTGTTCTACGGCTTCTACAGCCAGAGCTCGCCACTCGACAGCCTGCTCCAGAACCTCGGCATCCTGGACGAGCCGGTCAACTGGCTCGGCACGCCGAACATGGCGCTGTTCTCCACGATCTCGATGGTGATCTGGCGGTTCGCCGGGTTCAACATGCTGATCCTGCTGACCGGGCTGCAGTCGATCCCGACCGACGTCTACGAGGCCGCCCGGTCGGACGGCGCCAGCCGCTGGCAGATGTTCCGCTACATCACGGTGCCGCTGCTGCGGCCGACGATCGCGCTGATGCTGGTGCTGAGCATCACCGGCTCGCTGCTGGCGTTCGACCAGTTCTTCATCCTCACCCGCGGCGGCCCTGACGGCAGCACCGTGAGCATGGTGATGGTGATCTTCCGCGAGGGGTTCACGCGCTTCGACCTCGGCTCGGCGGCGGCGATCTGCGTGCTGCTGCTGGTCGTCCTGGTGGCGCTGAACGTCCTTCAGCTGCGCGTCCTCGGGAGGGAGCGATGAGACCGTCCGCGGCCAGCCGCGCCGGCTACTACACGACCTCGTGCGCGCTCGCCATCCTGTTCCTGCTCCCGCTGCTGTGGAGCGGCTACTCGTCACTCGAGGGCGAGGCGGGGAGCGGGCAGGAGAGCGGGTTCGGGTTCGGCAACTACACGCGCATGGCCGAGTACGGCGAGGGGGTGTGGACCTATCTCTTCAACACGGCCGCGGTATCGCTGATGACCGTGGCCGGGACGCTGTTCGTGTCGGCGCTGGGCGGATACGCGTTCGCGCGCTTCCGCTTCCCCGGCAAGAACCTGCTGTTCCTGGCGACGCTCGCGATCCTGATGGTCCCGTACGCGACGATCCTGATCCCGCTGTACGTGGTGCTCGGGAACCTCGGGCTGCAGAATTCGCTCGTCGGCCTCAGCCTCGTGCTGATCATGTTCCAGCTGCCGTTCGCGATCTTCATGATGCGCAACTCGTTCGAGGCGATCCCGCGCGAGCTCGAGGAGGCGGCGCTGGTCGACGGGTGCACGACGTTCTCGGCGCTGCGGCGGATCCTGCTGCGCGCCGTTCGCCCCGGTCTGATCACCGTCGGCCTGTTCGCGTTCCTGGCGTCATGGAACGACTTCTTCGCGCCGCTGATCCTGCTCAGCGACGGCGACAAGTTCACGCTGCCGGTCGCCGTCGTGGCGATGCGCGAGCGCTCGTTCGGCGCGATCGACTACGGCGCGCTCGAGGCCGGCGTGATGGTGATGGCGCTGCCGTGCGTGATCCTCTTCCTGCTGCTTCAGCGTCACTACGTACAAGGCTTCACGACGGGAGCGCTCCGTGGCTGAGAACTGGGGACGGCCGGTGGTCCCGGCCCGCGGGCAGCTGCGCCCGCTCGGGATCGGCGAGGTGCAGATCGACGGTGGCTTCTGGGGCGACCGCCAGGCGCTCAACGCGAGCGTCATGCTGCCGCACTGCCACGCGTGGGAGGACCGCCTCGGGTGGATCGACAACTTCCGCGACCCGCTGCGCGAACGCGGGCGCGAGTTCGCCGACTCCGACGTCTACAAGCTCGTCGAGGGCCTCGCCTGGGAGGTCGGGCGCAGCGGCGCCGAGAAGCTCGACGGCCTGATCGGCGAGATCGCCGAGACGGCCGGCCGGGCCCAGGAGGGCGACGGCTACCTGAACACCCGCTTCGGCCACCGCGGCCCGGAGCGGCGCTACACGGACCTCGAGTGGGGCCACGAGCTGTACTGCTACGGCCACCTGATCCAGGCAGCGGTCGCGCGCCTGCGGACGCGCGGCGAGGACCGGCTGGTCGAGATCGCCCGCGCGGCCGCAGATCATGTGTGCGACGCGTTCGGGCCGGACGGCAACCAGGGCGTCTGCGGGCATCCGGAGATCGAGATGGCGCTCGTGGAGCTGTACCGCGCCACCGGGCAGGAGCGCTACCTCGAGCAGGCGCGGCTGTTCGTCGAGCGGCGTGGGCGGCCGGCCCTGGCGGACATCGAGCGCGGCCGCGCGTACTTCCAGGACGACATGCCGATCCGCGACGCGGAGGCGTTCCGCGGGCACGCCGTGCGCGCGCTGTACCTGGCGAGCGCGGCGGTCGACGTCGCGGTCGAGACCGGCGACGACGAGCTGCTGGCCACCATCGAGCGCCAGTGGGAGCGGACGATCGAGCGGCGCACGTACCTGACCGGCGGCATGGGGTCGCGGCACAGCGACGAGTCGTTCGGCGAGGACTACGAGCTACCGCCGGACCGCGCGTACTCGGAGACGTGCGCCGGCGTCGCGTCGGTGATGCTCGCCTGGCGTCTGCTGCTCGCGACCGGCAACGCGCGCTACGCCGACCTCGCGGAGCGCACGCTGTACAACGTCGTCGCGACCTCGCCCGCGCTCGACGGCTCCGGGTTCTTCTACGCGAACCCGCTCCACCAGCGCGTCCCCGGCGACGCGCCCGAGCCGGACGCCGAGAGCCCGCGCGCCTCCTCGAGCCTGCGCGCGCCGTGGTTCTCGGTCTCGTGCTGCCCGACCAACGTCGGCCGCACGCTCGCGAGCCTCGCCGCCTACGTGGCGACGGTCGACGACGGCGGGGTGCAGCTCCATCAGTTCGCGCCGTGCACGGTGCGGACCACGCTCGCGGACGGGCGCGAAGTGGGATTGCGGGTCCGGACGGACTACCCGTGGTCGGGCGAGGTCACGATCCGCATCGAGCAGACCGGCGGCGGCCCGTGGCGGCTGAGCCTGCGCGTGCCCGAGTGGGCGGGAGAGGCGGTGCTGGCGGACCGCGGCCGGCGGCGGCCGGTGCAGCCCGGCTACGCGACGCTCGCCGCGGACTGGCGCGAAGGCGACGAGGTCCGGCTCGAGCTGCCGATCGCGCCGCGCTGGACGCGCCCGGATCCGCGTGTGGACGCCGTCCGCGGCTGCGTCGCGCTCGAGCGCGGCCCGCTGGTCTACTGTCTCGAGTCGACCGACCAGGAGGCCGGGACGTCGCTCGCCGACGTGCTCGCCGACCCGGCGGGCGCGCTCGAGGAGCGAGACGCCCCGGGAGGGCTCGACGGCGCCGTGGTCGTGCGCGGGACGGGCAAGGTGCTCGCAGGAGCGCAGGCGCCGCTGACGTTCATCCCGTACCACGCCTGGGGGAACCGCGGTCTCGCGACGATGCGGGTCTGGGTACCGGAGGCCGGTTAGGCCTCCATGTAGAGCAACTCCCAGGCGTGGCCGTCGAGGTCCTGGAAGCTGCCGCCGTACATCGGGCCCTCCGCGAGCGTCGGCTTCCACGGCTTGCCGCCCGCCGCGATCGCCTTCGCGACCGTGTCGTCGATCTGCTCCTTGCTGTCGACCGACAGGCAGGTGATCGACTCCGTCGTGGTCGTCGCGTCGGCGATCTCGCCGTTGATGAAGTCCTTGAAGCGCGCCTCCTCGAGCAGCATCACGAAGATGTTCTCGTCGACGACCATGCACGCGGCGTCGTTGTCGGAGTACTCCTGGTTGAACGCAAAGCCGAGCTCGGTGAAGAACGCCTTCGACGCGGCCAGGTCCTTGACCGGCAGGTTCACGAAGATCATGCGCATCGCGGTCTCCTCTCCTTGATGGGCTCCGCACTCTGGCAGGGCCGCACCGAGTACGCTCGCGCGATCCGAACGCTCCTGCAGACGAAGCGCTACTGGCTGCCGATCGTGGCCGGGTTCGGCTGCCTGATCGTCGCGCTGTGGATGAGCGCGGTGGTCGCGATCGTCCTCAGCATCGTGGGCGTCGCGCTGATGTTCGACGGCGCGACCGCCCTGTTCGCGCGCTCCGGCAACCTGACGGAGCATCGCCAGTAGGACGCGGTCGTCGTACCCCGGCGCGTGACCGCGATGGCGGGTCTACGCGCCATGGTCGCCGGGTAGGCACACTTCCGTTCATGGCCCTTGCCGCCGCTCGCGAACTCGAGCGCCTCGTCCGGCGCGAGCACGCCGGTCCGCACGATGTGCTCGGCGCGCATCCGGCGGACGGCGGCGTGGTGATCCGTGCGTTCCGGCCGTCCGCGGCGGCCGTGCGTGCCGTCACCGAGGGCGGCGCGACGGTCGCGCTCGAGGCCGTCCATCCCGGTGGCGTGTTCGAGGGCGTGCTCGAGGACGCCGAGCTGCCGCTCGCGTACCGGCTGGAGGTCGACTACGGCGAGTCCGGGACGATCACGATCGAGGACCCCTACCGCTTCCTGCCCACGGTCGGCGAGCTCGACGTCCACCTTCTCGGCGAAGGCCGCCACGAGGAGCTGTGGACGCGCCTCGGCGCCCACGTGCGCGAGATCGACGGCGTGCGCGGGACGGCGTTCAGCGTCTGGGCACCCGCCGCCCGTGCGGTCTCGGTCGTCGGCGACTTCAACTACTGGGACGGCCGGATCCACCCGATGCGCGCGATGGGGCCGTCCGGCGTCTGGGAGCTGTTCCTGCCCGGCGTCGGGGGCGGGTCGCAGTACAAGTACGAGATCCTCGCGCCGGACGGCGAGATCCGCCTGAAGGCCGACCCGCTCGCGTTCGCGACCGAGCTGCCGCCGAAGACCGCGTCGGTGGTCCACGAGCCGATGCACGAGTGGGCCGACGCGGAGTGGCTGGCGGAGCGCCGCAAGTCGTCCGCGCTCGACGGCCCGATGTCGATCTACGAGGTCCACCTCGGCTCGTGGCGGCTGAACCCGCTCGAGGGCAACCGCTCGCTCACCTACCTCGAGCTCGCCGACGAGCTGGCGGCGTACGCGCTCGACATGGGGTTCACGCACATCGAGCTCCTGCCGGTGATGGCGCACCCGTTCACCGGCTCGTGGGGCTACCAGGTGACGGGGTACTTCGCGCCGACCCCGCACTACGGCTCGCCCGACGACTTCCGCGAGTTCGTCGACCGCCTGCACCAGAAGGGGCTCGGCGTGATCCTCGACTGGGTCCCGGCGCACTTCCCGCGCGACGACTTCGCGCTCGCCCGGTTCGACGGCACCGCGCTGTACGAGCACGCGGACCCGCGTCGCGGCGCGCACCCGGACTGGGGCACGCTCGTCTTCAACTACGGGCGCCATGAGGTCCGCAACTTCCTCGTCGCCAACGCCCTGTACTGGCTGCGCGAGTACCACGCCGACGGCATCCGGGTCGACGCGGTCGCGTCGATGCTGTACCTGGACTACTCACGCGAGGCGGGCGAGTGGGTGCCGAACCAGTACGGCGGCAACGAGGACCTCGACGCCGTCGGGTTCCTGAAGGAGCTCAACGAGGTCATCCACGGGCGTGAGCCGGGCTCGATCTCGGCTGCGGAGGAGTCGACGGCGTGGCCGGGCGTCTCGCGGCCGACCTACCTCGGCGGCCTCGGCTTCGGCTTCAAGTGGAACATGGGCTGGATGCACGACACGCTGGCGTACTTCCAGCAGGACCCCGTGTACCGGCGCTGGCACCACCACGAGCTGACCTTCAGCCTCGTCTACGCGTTCACGGAGAACTTCATCCTGCCGCTGTCACACGACGAGGTCGTGCACGGCAAGGGCTCGCTGGTGAACAAGATGCCCGGCGACAAGTGGCAGAAGCTGGCGAACCTGCGGTCGCTGTACGCGTTCATGTGGGCGCATCCCGGCAAGAAGCTGCTGTTCATGGGCTGCGAGTTCGCGCAGGAGACCGAGTGGAGCCACGAGCGGTCGCTCGACTGGCACCTGCTCGAGGATCCGCAGCACGCCGGCATCCAGTCGCTCGTGCGCGACCTCAACCACGCCTACAAGGCCGAGCCCGCGATGTGGGAGATGGACTTCGAGGGCGAGGGCTTCTGGTGGATCGAGGCCAGCGACGCCGACAGCAACGTGTTCGCGTTCGCGCGCCGGACGCGCGACGCCGAGCGCGTCGTCGTGTTCGTCGCGAACCTGTCGCCGCTGCCGCGCGAGGGCTACCGCCTAGGCCTGCCGCGCGCCGGTCGCTGGCGCGAGCTGGTCAACACCGACTCGGGGTTCTACGGCGGCTCGGACGTCGGCAACCTCGGCGGCGTGGTGGCCGGCGCTCCGGCGTGGCAGAGCCAGCCCTTCTCGGCCGAGGTCAACCTGCCGCCGCTCGGCTCTCTCTGGCTCGTGCCGGACGACGACCGGCAGTAGGGCCGCGCCGGCCCGAACATCAACTGCGCTGGGTGGGGAAGTGGGTGTCCGCGGGCCGTTGCGGCAGCTTGGGGTCGTTAGTGGTCGAATAGCGACCGTTACCAACCCCTTCACGGCGCGGAGGGTCCCCCCGCTGCCCTACCCAGCGCAGTTGACGTTCGTCAGCCGCGCCGCGCCCGGCGGCTGACGAGCACCGAGCGGCTGGTGCCGCGCACGTAAGCGCCGCGCTCCGGCAGCGCCACCACGCGGTAGCGCCTGGTCGCCTTGCGTGCCCGCCAGACCTTGAAGCGGTACCTCGTGCGCGCGTCGTCGCCCGGCGCGACCACCGCGGTTCGGACTTGCCTCCAGCCCGACGCGACGCGGCGCTGGAGCGACACGGTCGCGTGCACCGCAGGCACGATCGAGCCCTCGATCCGGGCGCGTTTGCGCGACAGCGAGCGGGCGCTGATGCCGGCTCGGACGGCCGCGCGAGCCGTGACGACCGGGCTCGAGACGATCGTCTGCGTGCGCGTGCTGACGCGGTAGCGGGTCGCGCCCCAGAGGTTGTCGATCGTGAACAGGTAGCCGCCGTCCCGGCTCGTCCGCGCGGTGCCGACCTCCTTGAAGCCGACGTCGAACGGGAACCGCTGCTGCTCGAGCGCGACGGTGAGGGCGACGGAGCCCGGTCCGCTGACGCGGCCCCCGAGGCTGAGCCCACGGCCCCACGAGACCTTCTTGCGCGACAGCCCGAGGCTGACGGCGGTCGGCGCGCGCGCCGTCGTGAAGCTCTTGCCGGGTCCTCGCGTCGTCCCCGCGGCATTCGTGGCGACGAGGCGCCAGTAGTAGCGCGTGTACGGCCGCAGCCCGGTGAGGCCGGCCGACACGGTGCCGGCCGTCGTGCCGCCGGGCAACGCAGCGGACGGCGTGGGCGTGCGGCTTCCGTACCGCGTGCTCGTCCCGTACTGGAAGTAATAGGTCGTCGCTCCGCCGCGTGGGTTCAGCGAGGCGGACAGCGTCGCGCTCGTCGGCGTGACGTTGCTCCGGTGCTGGGACGACACGGTCGGCGGCGTCGGGTTCGGCGCGGAGGTGAACGTCTTGTCCTCACCCTCGCCGGTATCGGCCACGATCCGGAAGTGGTACGTGGTACCGGGCGTCACGCTCACCGTGGCTTGTGCCGAGCCGTCCGCTGCGATCGTCGCCGGCACCGAGACGCCGTACGACGATGTCGTGCCGTATTGGAAGCTGGCGGTCGTGGCGCCCACGGCCGTGCCGTTGAGGGTCGCGCTGGTGGCTGTGACCGAGGTCGCGTCGCCCGTGACGGGCGGAACCAGGGCCGCACCTACGAGAAGAGTTGCGAGAAGCATCCGCATCGCCTCGATTGAACACGTCCGCAGGCGGGAAGATGCGCTCTCCATGCCCGATGCCCTCCTGCCCTTCGAACGCCGTCTCGGCGCTTTCCCGCTCCCCGGCGGCCGCGCGGGGTTCCGCGTGTGGGCGCCGCGGCCCGAGCGGGTCACGCTGCGCGTGGACGGGCGTGAGCATCCGCTGGAGCCCGCCGGGATGGGCGTGTTCGAGGCCGAAGTCGACGCTGCGCCGGGGGCGGACTACGCGTTTCTGGTCGACGGCGTCGCGCTCCCGGACCCGTGCTCGCGCTGGCAGCCGGAGGGCCTGCGCGGGCCGTCGCGGCTGCTCGACGCGGGCTCGTTCGAATGGACCGACGCCGACTGGAGCCCGCCGGCGGTCGGCGACCTCGTGCTGTACGAGCTGCACGTCGGCACGTTCACCGGCGAGGGGACGTTCGACGCGGCGATCGCGCACCTGCGCGGCCTGCGCGAGCTCGGCGTGACCGCGATCGAGGTGATGCCGATCGCCGAGTTCCCCGGCCGCCACGGCTGGGGCTACGACGGCGTGTACCTGTCGGCGCCTCAGTCCTCCTACGGCGGGCCGTACGCCTTCCAGCGGCTCGTCGACGCCGCCCACGCCGAGGGCCTGGCCGTGATCCTCGACGTGGTCTACAACCACGTCGGCGCCTCCGGGACCGCGGCGCTGACGGCGTTCGGGCCGTATCTGACGTCCAACTACGAGACGCCGTGGGGCGACGCGATCAACTACGACGACGCCGACTCGGACGCCGTGCGCGAATGGGCGCTCCAGAGCGCCGGGCAATGGCTGAACGACTTCCACGTCGACGGGCTGCGGCTGGACGCGATCCATGCGATCAAGGATTCGGGCGCCGAGCACCTGGTGGCCGCCGTCGCGCGCCGCACGGAGCCGGCGTTCGTGATCGCCGAGTCCGGCCTGAACGACCCGCGCGTGGTGCGTGACGTCGGCCGCGGCGGCTGGGGCTGCGACGCGGCGTGGGCGGACGACTTCCACCATGCGCTGCGCGTGCTGCTGACGGGCGATCGCGAGGCCTACTACGAGGAGTTCGGCGCGCTCGCCGACCTCGCGAAGGCGTTCCGGCGCCCGCACGTGCACGACGGCACGTACTCGACGTTCCGCCGCCGCCGCTTCGGCGCGCCCGCCGCCGACGTCCCGCCCGAGCGATTCGTCGTCTTCTCGGCCAACCACGACCAGGTCGGCAACCGCGCGTTCGGCGACCGCCTGCCGGTCGAGGCGCGGCCGCTGGCCGCGCTGTGCACGCTGCTGTCGCCGTTCACGCCGATGATCTTCCAGGGCGAGGAGTACGGCGAGCAGGCGCCGTTCCAGTTCTTCGCCGACCACATCGACGAGGAGATCGCGGTCGCCACGCGCGAGGGCCGGCGGCGCGAGTTCGCCACGTTCGCCGAGTTCCGCGGCGAGGAGATCCCGGATCCGCAGGACCCGGCCACGTTCGAGCGCTCGAAGCTCACGCGCGAGGGCGAGCCGGCGGGCATGCGCGAGCTGTACGCCGGCCTGCTGCGCGCGCGCCACGAGCTCCCGCCCGGCGATGCCGGCACGATCGAGTTCGACGAGCACTCCGGCTGGCTGCGCGTCGAGCGGGGCGCGTTCGCGTTGCTGGCGAACTTCTCCCGGCGCGACTCGCACGTGCCCGTCGAGCGCGCCGGCGAGACGGTCGTGGCGACCGGCCGCGTCACGCTCGAGCCGGGCTATGTGGTCCTTCCCCCACTTTCCGGCGCCCTGATCCGGCTAACCTCGGCGCCGTGAGAGACGTGTGGCCGGGCAGGCCGTTTCCCCTGGGCGCGACCTGGGACGGGAACGGCACCAACTTCTCCTTGTTCTCCGAGCACGCGAGGCGGGTCGAGCTGTGCCTGTTCGGCGACGACGACATCGAGGAGCGCGTGGAGGTCTCCGAGCGCACCGCGTTCAACTGGCACGCCTACCTCCCCGGCGTCGGCCCGGGCCAGCGCTACGGCTACCGCGTGCACGGCCCCTACGACCCGCGTGCCGGTCACCGCTTCAACGCCAGCAAGCTGCTGATCGACCCGTACGCGAAGTCGATCGAGGGCAAGGTGCGCTGGAACCGCGCGAGCGTGCTCCCGTATGTCCCCGATCCGGAGGCCGGCGACGAAGCCGATCTCGAGCGCGACGACGAGGACTCCGCGATCGCGATCCCGAAGAGCGTCGTGGTCGACAACCGGTTCGACTGGGAGGGCGACCGGCGCCCCGACACGCCGTTCGAGAGGACGGTGATCTACGAGGCGCACGTCAAGGGCTTCACGATGCGCCACCCCGGCGTGCGCGAGGATCTACGCGGCACGTACGCCGGTCTCGCCTCCGAGGCGGCGATCGAGCACTTCCAGTCGCTCGGCGTGACCGCGGTCGAGCTGCTGCCGATCCACCACATCGCCGACGAGTCGTTCCTCGCCGACCGCGGGCTCACGAACTACTGGGGCTACTCCACGATCGGGTACCTCGCGCCGCACTCCGGCTACGCCGCGACCGGCATCCGCGGCCAGGAGGTGCGCGAGTTCAAGGGCATGGTGAAGGCGCTGCACGCGGCCGGGATCGAGGTGATCCTCGACGTCGTCTACAACCACACCGCCGAGGGCAACCACCTCGGTCCGATGCTCTCGTTCAAGGGCGTCGACAACAAGTCCTACTACCGGCTGATGCCGGACGACCAGCACTTCTACATGGACTTCACGGGCACGGGCAACTCGCTCAACCCCGTGCATCCGAGCGTGCTGCGGCTGATCATGGACTCGCTGCGCTACTGGGTCAGCGAGTGCCACGTCGACGGCTTCCGGTTCGACCTCGCCAGCGCGCTCGCGCGCGAGTTCTACGACGTCGACCGCCTCGCGAGCTTCTTCGACGTGATCCACCAGGACCCGATCCTCTCGCAGGTGAAGCTGATCGCCGAGCCGTGGGACGTCGGCCCGGGCGGCTACCAGGTCGGCAACTTCCCGGTCCTGTGGTCGGAGTGGAACGGCATGTACCGCGACACGATGCGCGACTTCTGGCGCGGCGAGGCCGGCGTGAACGCGTTCGCGTCGCGCTTCACCGGCTCGAGCGACCTGTACGAGGACGACGGCCGATACCCCTTCGCGTCGATCAACTTCATCACCTCGCACGACGGCTTCACCCTCAACGACCTCGTCTCGTACAACAGCAAGCACAATGAGGCCAACAAGGAGGGCAACCGCGACGGCACCGACGACAACCGCTCCTGGAACATGGGCGCGGAGGGGCCGACCGACGACCCGGCGATCGTGGCCAAGCGCGAGCGCCAGCGGCGCAACTTCCTCGCCACGCTGTTCCTCTCCCAGGGCACGCCGATGCTGCTCGGCGGCGACGAGATGGGCCGCACCCAGGGCGGCAACAACAACGCCTGGTGCCAGGACAGCGAGATCTCGTGGTTCGACTGGGAGATCGACGAGGCCGGTGAGCGGCTGCTCGACTTCACGCGCCGGCTGATCGAGCTGCGGCGCGAGCACCCGGTATTCCGCCGCCGCCAGTTCCTGCACGGGACCTCGGAGGAGGGATCGGGCGTCCCGGACGCCTGGTGGTTCCGGCCGGACGGGCGCCGGATGACCAAGCGCGACTGGGAGAGCGCGCACGTCGTCGGCATGTTCCTCAACGGCGAGGAGATCGCCGCGCCCGACGAGCACGGCGGGCGCGTGGTGGACGACTCGTTCCTGCTGCTGTTCAACGGCAGCCAGGAGGACATCGACTTCCGGTTGCCGACCAGTCGCTTCGGGCGCCGGTGGACGACCGAGCTGCGCACCGACGACCCGGACGCCGAGCCGGGCGCGGTCCAGGTCAGCGCGGGCGAGCACATGACCGTTCCGGCGATGGCGTTGATCGTCCTGCGGCGCGCGAATTAGTGGCAGCGCTGCGAGCCACCTACCGGCTGCAGCTCGGGCCCGGCATGGGGTTCGCGAAGGCGCGCGAGCTCGTGCCGTATCTGCGCGACCTCGGGGTCAGCCACCTGTACCTGCCGCCGTCGTTCCAGGCGCGCCCGGGGTCCGAGCACGGCTACGACGTGATCGACCCGTCGCGGTTCTCGGACGAGCTGGGCGGCGAGCGCGAGTTCGATGCGCTGGCGGCGGCGGCCAAGCGCGCCGGGATGGGGCTGATCCTCGACGTGGTGCCGAACCACATGGCCGTCGACGACGCCAACCGCTACTGGGCCGACCCGGCGCTGCGGTCGCGCTTCTTCGACATCGACGAGGCGACCGGCCGGCACCGCCGGTTCTTCGACGTCGACCACCTCGCCGCCGTACGCCAGGAGGACGAGCACGTCTTCGAGGAGACGCACCGGCTCGCGCTGCGGCTGGCGCGCGAGGGCACCGTCGACGGCCTGCGCGTGGACCACCCCGACGGCCTCGCCGACCCCGCCGGCTACCTGCGGCGGCTGCGCGACGGCGGCGCGCAGCACGTCTGGGTCGAGAAGATCCTCGATCCCGGCGAGCCGCTGCGCGACTGGCCGGTCGACGGCACGGTCGGCTACGAGTTCCTCAACGACGTGGCGGCGCTGTTCGTCGACCCGGCCGGCGAGGCGCCGCTGACCGACCTGTGGATCGGGATCGCCGACGACGACCGCGCGTTCGGCGAGGTCGCGCTCGAGGCCAAGCTCGAGCAGGTGCACGGGCCGTTCGCGCCCGAGCTCGACCGGCTGCGGCGAGAGGCGCCGCGCGAGGTCGGCGGGCTCGAGCGCACGCTCGCCCTGCTGCCGGTGTACCGGACGTACGTGGAGCCGTGGTCGGGCATGGTCGACGACGCCGACCGCGAGGCGATCCGCGCGGCCGGCCTGCCGGAGTCGCTCGAGCGCGTGCTGCTGCTGCAGGACCGCGGCTGGGACGCGTTCGTCACGCGCTTCCAGCAGACGACGCCGGCGATCATGGCCAAGGGCGTCGAGGACACGGCGTTCTACCGCTACGCGCGGCTGCTGGCGCTGAACGACGTCGGCGGCGACCCGGGCCGCTTCGGGATCACGGTCGAGCACTTCCACGCCGCGAACCAGGAACGGGCGCGGCGGTTCCCGGCCAACCTGCTCGTCACGCAGACGCACGACACCAAGCGCTCGGGCGACGTGCGGGCGCGGATCGGGGCGCTCGCGAGCATGCCGGACGAGTGGGCGGCGCACGTGCGGCGGTGGTTCGAGGCCTGCTCGCCGCTGCGCGGCCCGGACGCGGTCGAGCGCTACTTCATCTTCCAGACCCTGGTCGGGGCGTGGCCGATCGAGCCCGAGCGGCTCGAGGCCTACGTGGAGAAGGCGCTCCGCGAGGCGAAGCGGAACACGAGCTGGATCGAGCCCGACACGGCGTACGAGGAGCGCGTGCGGTCGTTCTGCCGTGCGCTCTACTCGCAGACGCCGTTCCTGCGCGACTTCGAGCCGTTCGCCGCGACGGTGGCGCGCGCAGGCGAGCGCGCCGCACTCGGGCAGTTGCTGCTCAAGCTCACCGTGCCCGGCGTGCCGGACGTCTACCAGGGCGACGAGCTGCTCGCGCTGTCGCTGGTGGACCCGGACAACCGCCGCCCGGTCGACTGGGGGCGCCGGCGCGAGCTGCTGGTGCAGGTGCGCCGCGGCGCGCCGCCGGACGACGAGACGCGCAAGCTGTGGCTGATCGTGCGGGCGCTGACCCTGCGCGCGCACCGGCCGGAGGCGTTCGAGGGCGCGTACACGCCGCTCGAGGCCGGGCCCGACGCATGCGCGTTCCTGCGCGGCGACAAGGTGCTCGCCGCGACGGCGCTGCGCGCCGGCGTTCCGGACGCGTCGATGGACGTTCCCGCGGGAACGTGGCGCGACGTGCTGGCCGGCGGCGAGCGCAGGCTTGCCGGCCAGGTCCCGCTCGCCGAGCTGCTCGACGAGCACGGCCTCGCGCTGCTCGAGCGCGTCTAGCCGACCTCTTTGAGCACCCGCTCCATCTCGCCGGTGCGCGTGCGCAGCTCGGTCAGCTCGGCGACCGCGCGCTCGAGCTGGTCGGCGGTGCGGTGCTGCGCGGCGAGTGAATCGTCGGCGAGCTTGCGGTAGGCGGTCTCGCGCTGGATCGACATCCGGGCGCGGGCCGTGGATGCGATCGCGAAGATCACCGCCAGTGCGATCGCCAGGACGAAGACGATGCCGACGATCGCGATCGCCGCGTCGGACCAGGGTGTGCCTGCTGCGATCACTACTTGCCTCCGGCGTCAGGGGTGAGCGTCTGCGCGGCTGCGGTGATTGCCGCAGCGTCGAGGCGCAGATCGAACGGCGTCACTTCGAAGAACTTCATGGCCTTGCCTTCCTCGGACAGCTCCAGGTGTCCGGTGACGAGCCCCGCTTGTTCCAGCCGCTGCAGGTGCATGTGCACGAGCGGTCGGCTGAGGCTGACCTCGCGCGCCAGCGCGCTCACGTGGATCCGGCCGGCCGCGACGGCGGCCAGGATGCGCACGCGGTGGGGGTTCGCGAGCGCTGCGAACACGCGCACGAGCTGATCGCCATCACGGGCTGTCATGTGTCAGAAGAACCTTACATATGTCAGCCAACCATGTCAAAGGTAGGATCTCTGCCGCCGTGCGCGTGCTGATCCTCTCCTGGGAGTACCCGCCGATCGTGGAGGGCGGCCTTGCGCGGCACGTGCGCAAGCTGTCCGAGCAGCTCGTCGCCCAGGGCGTCGACGTGCACGTGGTGACGCGCGGCGGCGGCCGCTTGTCGGAGACCGAGGACCGGCACGGCGTGGCCGTCCACCGGGTGCGCGAGCCGGACTTCCCGAAGGACGACCTGGACGCGTTCATCGCCTGGGTCGACCACATGAACGCGGACATGCTCACGGCCGCGCTCGAGCTCGACGGCTCGTTCGACCTCGTGCACTCGCACGACTGGCTGGTCGCCGACGCCGCGCGGTCGCTCTCCCGCCTCTTCGGCGTCCCCTGGCTCGTGACCGTGCACGCGACCGAGTACGGCCGCCACCAGGGCTGGGTCGACAAGCATCCCCAGTCGCACATCCACGCGGCCGAGCGGCGGATGGTGCGCGACGCCGACCGCGTGATCACGTGCTCGCACTACATGCGCGGGCACGTCGGCGACGTCTTCGGCGTGCCGCCCGGCCGCGTCACCGCGATCTCGAACGGGATCGACCCGACCGACCTCCAGCCGGTCGCCGACCTGCCGCGCCTGCGCGCGCAGTTCGCGGCGCCGGACGAGAAGCTCGTGCTGCTGGTCGGTCGGCTCGTGTACGAGAAGGGCTTCCACCTGGCGCTGGACGCGATGCCGCGGCTGATCGAGCGCCTCGGAGGCGTCCGCTTCCTGGTCGCCGGGTCGGGGACGGCGGAGGCCGAGCTGAAGGCGCAGGCGCGAGCGACTCTCGCTGATGGAGCACGGCTCGTTCGTCGGCTGGACGGGCGACGACGTGCTGCATTCGCTCTACCGGATCGCCGACCTGTGCGTGGTGCCGTCGCTGTACGAGCCGTTCGGTCTCGTGGCGCTCGAGGCGATGGCGTCCGGCTGCCCGTGCATCGTCGCCGACACCGGCGGGCTGCGCGAGGTCGTGCCGGGCGGCCGGCGCGTCGGGCTGCGCTTCCGCGCGCGCGACTCGCGGTCACTCGCGCGGATGGCCGAGCAGCTGCTCAGCGACGACGCGCTCCGCGACCGGCTGGTGGCCGAGGCGGGGGAGTGGGTGCTGCGGTTCGACTGGGCCGACGTCGCGCGCCAGACCGCCGAGGTCTACGGCGAGCTGCGCGGCGCGCGCGTCTCGTAGGGCTCGACCACCGCTCCCGGGGCGATCGTCGCGCCGGGCGCCACCGTCGCGTGCAGGCCGATCCGCGCCCCGTCGCCGACGCGCACGGGCGCGATGCGCAGCGGCTGGAGGCGCGTCGGGCGGTCGGCATCGTCGTACGTCGGCTCGGCGTCGGCGATCACCGCCCAGTCGCCGACAACACAGCCGGCGCCGACATCGATGCCGGCGTGCGCGACGAGCACGGACCGCTCGCCGACGGACGCTCCCGGCCCGATCCGCACGGTGCCGCCGATCGCCTCGATCCGGCAGCGCTCGCCGAGCCGGCAGCCGTCCTCGAGGATCACCCGCGCGCCGCGTGCGACGGCGATCCGCACACCGCGCGCGACCCGCACGCGGCCGCGCACTTCAAGCCGCCCGCGCGCGGCGAGGCGCAGGCGTATGAGGCGTGCCGCGGCGGCCATGTGGGCCACGATGCCAGAGGAGATCAGGCGGCGCGCAGAACCTCGTCCGCGGGCCAGCGGACGGGAATCCGTGTCTGTGCCCCGGGCGCGACCGTCAGGTCGAGGCCGTGCCGGGCGGCGATCGCTCGTGCGTCGTCGATCCCGAGCGAGCCGTGGCGCTCGAGCACCAGCGCGCTCTGGTGGAACGCGACGATCGACGTCGAGCACGGCAGGTGGCGCGGGTACATGCGTCGCGCTGCGTACTCGTCGGGGTGACCGATCAGCACGGCCTCGGGGCGATGACCGAACTCGTTGCGGATCGCCGCCATCTCGCAGTGCGCGGCCTCGACGTTCTTGGACACGTTGCCGGACGTGTTCGCCGACGTGATGAACAACAGGTCCTCGCCGGAGCGGTCGAGGATCTCACCGATCAGCTCGTTCGAACGGCAGTGGATGCCGGGCGAGATCAGCTGCGCCGTCCGGACGCCGCCGTCGACCACGGTCAGGTGCTCGGGCACCCGCGATGCCGCCGGTCCGCGGAAGCCGACCGGGCCGAGCGCGAGGAAGTCGGCCATCACCGCCTCGACGGTCTCGCGCGCCAGGCCCTCCGGGAGCCGCTCCCAGTCGAACACGAGGTGCGCACGCCGCGGGTCGGTCGTGACGCTGCCCGCTTGATCGAGCGGCCGGCCCTTGAGCCGGTTGACGCGCTCCATCGACTCGAGGCCGGGCATCGCGGCGAGCGCGCAGAAGTTGCCGAAGCCGTAGAAGAGGGCGGCGCCGTTGGTGGTCGCGATCGCGGCCATCCGGCGGTCGGCGTCCGCGGCCAGGTTCAGGATGATGTTCACCGCGCCAGCGTCCCGGACGGCGCTTGGGGAAAGCTTGCCGCTGAATTTCAGCTTGCGCTCGCCGGGCCCGGCGTAACCGCCCTACGCCGCGCGGTCGAGCGCGCTCGCGGATGCGGCGGTGGAAGTCCACAGCGCGTCGTTGCCGAACGCACGCCGGCCGGCGGCGCCGCTCGCGACCGCGTGGATCAGCGCGTCCTCGGCGGCGTCGCGGTCCGGCGGCGTCAGGTGCGGCGCCATCACGGCCGCCACCTCGGCGGTCGTGAGGCCGTCCGGGAACGCCGCGAGCACCGCGGTCACATCGTCCGCCGGCTCGCGGCGCGCGAGCGAGCGGTCGAGGTTCGCGATCGCCACGTCGTAGGCCTCCAGCGGCTGGAAGCCGCCGACCTCGAGGCTGTGCCCATCTGCCGTCTCGAACACCGCGCTCGGGGCGGTGAAGCGGATCTCGCCCTCCGGCGTCGTCGCCGAGCGACCCTGGAACTCGGTGGCGCCGCCTGCGGCAGTGCGGGCAAGCGCGCGGTCGGCGGCGAACAGCTCCTCGGTCTCCGGCTCGGCCGCGGCGGCCACCAGTGCGGCGGCGTCGATCCCCGGCAGCCAGTCCAACGCCGCCTCCAGGGCGGCCGGATCGTCCAGCGCCGCCGCGGTCGTGAACTGGGCGAACTGCAGCGCGCGGAACACCGACCACTGGCGGTCGGGCGCGAGCCGGCGAGTCGCGACGACCACGCGGCACATGGGCCAGGTGCCGTGCGGCTGCGCCCGCGGCGTGGTCGCGAACGGCATGCCGCGGTCGCGGAACGAGCGGTAGCCGAGCGCCATCCGCTCGCCGGTGTAGCCGCGCCGCTGGTACGACGACGAGTCCTCGCTGAGCCCGATCATCACGAACCGCCACGACAGCTGGTCGCAGTAGCGCCAATGCAGCACCGCGAGCGCCGGACCGGCCGACCACGCCCACGGGCATCCCGGGTCGGAGAAATGCGTGACGTTCAGCTGCGGCATGCCCAACACGATATTCCGTCGGGCTCGTCGCCTACCCTCCCGCGCCCTTGACGTCTGCGGTTACCCACCCCGCCTCCCGGCGCCGTCGCCCGCTGCCCGCGTGGCCGGCGACCCGGCCGCTGCGCGAATGGCAGGAGGCGGCGGCGAACGGCGTGCTCGCCCACGACGGCGACTCGTTCCTCGCCTCGGCCACACCCGCCGCCGGCAAGACGACGTTCGGTCTGCATGTCGCGCACCGGATGCTCGCCGAGGGCAGGGTGGCGCGCGTTGCGGTGATCGCCCCGACCACGCACATCTGCCGCCAGTGGGCGCTCGACGCCTCGCGCTACGGCATCGACCTCGAGCCCAACCGGCCGAACGCGGCAGGACCGGAGCCGCGTGACCGCCACGGCATCGCGGTCACCTACGCCACGCTCGCCGCCGGCCCCGCCATGCACCGGCGCCGTTGTGCGGGCGCGCCGACGCTCCTGATCGCCGACGAGCCGCACCACATGGGCGAGCTGGCGGCGTGGGGACGCAGCACGCTCGCCGCGTTCGAGCGCGCGCGCTTTCGCCTGCTGCTCTCCGGCACCCCGTTCCGGTCCGACAACACGCCGATCCCGTGGGTCGAGTACGGCGACGACGGCATCTCGCGGTCCGACTTCTCGTACGGGTACACCGACGCCCTGCTCGACGGCGTCTGCCGCCCCGTGACGTTCCACACCTACGGCGGTGACATGGAGTGGATGAGCGACGGTCGCCGGCGGCGCGCGGACTTCTCCGTCGCGCTGCCCGCCGCCGAGGCCGCCCGCCGCCTGCGCACGGCGCTCGACCCGGACGGCGACTGGGTCGAGCACGTGCTGCGCGACGCACACGCCGAGCTGGCGACGCTGCGCGCCGGCGAGCACCCGGAGGCCGGCGGCCTCGTCGTGGCGATCGACAAGGAGCACGCCGAGCGGATCGCCGCCCGGCTGGCGCGGGTGACCGGCGAGCCGCCCGCGATCGTCACGTCCGACGCCGCCGACGCCTCGCAGCGGATCCAGCGCTTCGCGACCGGGACCGGGAGCTGGCTCGTCTCGGTGCTGATGGTCTCCGAGGGCGTCGACCTCCCGCGCCTGCGCGTCGGCGTGTACGCGACCAGCGCGCGCACCGAGCTGTTCTTCCGCCAGGTCGTCGGCCGGTTCATCCGCCGCACGCCGGTGCCGCGGCAGCAGATGAGCCACCTGTTCCTGCCGTCGGACCCGACGCTCAAGCGGCTCGCGGCCCTGATCGAGGAGGAGCGCAACCACGCGCTGGCGCTCGCGCCCGAGGGCGAGCAGGTGGCCGAGCGCGCCGAGCGCACGGAGCCGGGCGACGGCTTTCGTGCGCTGTGGTCGAGCGCCCGCCGCGACGACGACGTGCTGCAGACGACCCAGCCGGGCGAGCCGCTGCAGCTGTTCGCCGAGGCGGCGCCTGCCCTGTCGCCCGCGCTGGCGGCGTTCACCACCACCGAGCCGGACGCGGAGGCCGCGCACGAGCGCCGCGAGCGGCTTCGCGACGAGCGCCGCGCGCTCGTGGCGGTGGTCGCGCGCGCCACCGGCGAGGAGCACCGCACGATCAATGCGCGCATCAACCGGGCGGTCGGGGTCGCGTCGGTGGCGAAGTCGACGGTCGCGCAGCTCGAGCGCGCGAACGCGCTGCTCGAGCGCGAGGCCGCGCGCCGCAGCTAGAACGCGCATCTACTCTCAGCCGCTGTGCCTGGGTGGCCCGAGAGCCTCGGCGTGCTGCGCGAGCGCCCGTACCGGCTGCTGTTCGCCGGCCAGGCGGTGTCGCTGCTCGGCGACTCGATGGTCAACGTGTCGCTGGCGTTCGCCGTCATCGGCCTCGGCGGATCGGCGGCCGACATGGGACTGGTGTTCACCGCGCGTTCGCTGGCGCTGGTGGGCTGCCTGCTGGTCGGTGGCGTCGTCGCCGACCGGCTGCCGCGCCGGACGGTGCTGATCGGCGCCGACCTCGTGCGGCTCGCCAGTCAGGGCGCGCTGGCGGCGACGCTGATCGCCGGCGAGCCCGGCATGTGGGTGGTGGCCGCGCTGTCGGCCGTGACCGGGGCGGCGACCGGCTTCTTCAACCCCGCGTCGACCGGCTTCCTGCCGTCGGTCGTCAGCCCGCAAGGGCTCCAGCAGGCGAACGCGCTGCGCGGGCTGTCCTCGTCGGTCGGGCGGATCGCCGGGCCGATCGCGGCGGGCGTGCTGGTCGCGACGGTCGGCGCGGGCTGGGCGCTGGCCGTCGACGCGGCGACGTTCGCGGTCAGCGCGGCGTTCCTCTCCGGCATCCGGCTGCCGCGCCAGGTCGCCGCGCCGCACAGCTCGTTCCTCGCGGACCTGCGCGAGGGCTGGCAGGCCTTCCGGTCGCGCACGTGGCTGTGGAGCTTCGTCGCGTGGGCGGCGTTCGGGAACCTGCTCTACGGCTGCTGGGCCGTCGTCGGGCCGCTCGTGGCCGAGCGCGACCTCGGCGGCGTGACCGCGTGGGCGACGATCATCGCCGCCTCCGGCGTCGGCGGCGTCGCCGGAGGGGTGATCGCGCTGCGCGCGAACCCGCGCCGGCCGCTCGTCTTCGCGACCGCGGGGATGCTGATCTTCTTCATGCCGCTCGCGCTGCTGGCACTCGGGCTGCCGGTCGCCGTCGTGGCGCTCGGCGCCGCGGTCTCCGAGGTCGGGCTCGTGCTCTCCGCGACCGTCGGCGAGTCGACGTTCCAGCGTCACGTCGAGCCGTCGATGCTGTCGCGCGTCAGCGCCTACAACTGGCTCGGATCGATGGCGCTGCAGCCGGTCGGGCTCGCCGTCTGGGGGCCGATCGCCCTGGCGATCGGCTACGACGCCGCGATGTGGGTGGCGTTCGCCGCGATGGTCCTCAGCGGTCTCGCGCTGCTCGCGGTGCGCGACGTCCGGACGCTTCCGGCATACCCGGGCTGATCGGCTCCAGCACGGTGCGGCGGATGTGCTCGTAGACGACCGAGGTGCGCACGTCGGCGACCTCCGGCCGCTCCGTCAGCCGGTCGATCACGAACGCGTACAGGGCGTCGGTGTCCGGTACCGCGACGTGCAGCAGGAAGTCGTCGCCGCCCGACACGACGAACACGCCGGCGATCTCCGGCAGCTCGCTCGCCCAGTCCCGGAACGCCTCGATGTTCTCGCGCGACGGCGGCCGGATCGTCACCGCGGTCATCGCCTGCACGTGCCGCCCGAGCGCGGCGGGCGCGACATCGGCGTGGTAGCCGCGGACCACGCCCGTCTCGCGCAGCGCGCGCACGCGCTCGGACGAGGTGGAGGGGGAGACGTGCACCGCCGCGGCGAGGTCGCGGTTGGTCTGCCGTGCATCGTCCTGCAGCTCCCGCAGAAGCGCATGGTCGAGCGCATCAAGCTCGGTCAAGTGGACATTCCTCCGGACGTCGTACGGATCTGCCTGCGGATCGTCGCAGATGGAATACCGTCTCGCACCGATGCCCGAACGTTGTGTGATCGTGGTCGACGAGGCGTTGCCGCCCGGATTGGCCGCCAACGCCGCAGCCGTCCTCGCGCTGACGCTCGGGGCGATGGAACCGGAGCTCGTCGGCGCCGGGTTCGTCGACGCCGACGAGGGGTCCCATCCCGGTCTGATCCCGATCGGGCTTCCGGTCCTGAAGGCGCCGCGCGTCGACCTCGGCGGCCTGCGCGCCCGTGCCGGCGACGCCGGCCTCGGCGTGATCGACTTCCCCACGCTCGGCCAGCAGACCAACGACTACGACGAGTTCCGCGGCGGCGTCGCCCGGACGCCCGCCGCGGAGCTCGAGTACCTCGGGGTCGCCGTCTACGGCCCGCGTCGTGCGGTCGGGCGCGTGACCGGCAACCTGCCGCTGCTGCGATAAGAGCCCGTTCCAGAAGTCGGCACGCCCGGATCCGGGCGATCCGACCGTCCCGGACGGGCCGCCTGTTCTGAAACGGACTCTTGGTCAGCGCACGAGCTCGAACGTCAGGTGCGCGGGGCCGTCGCCCCGGTCGTCGACGGTCAGCACGCCGCCGACGCCCGTGTAGCTGCCGGTGCCGCCGGTGATGACCTGCTGGAACGGCACCTTCTCGACCTGGTCGGAGGTCACGGTGCCCTGTGCGGTGATCTGGCCGCCGGGCAGGGTCGGTCGTGTTCAGGCACTGGCCGGCGAAGAAGAACTTCGGGGCGAGCTGCGGACGCATGATCGTGCAGGTGAGGTCGCTGGTGCCGACGCGCTTGCCGTTGCGGTGGGCGTCCTCGGTGATGACGTTGGAGTCGCCCAGGCTCGGGCCCGGCTTGCCGACGTCGACCTGGGCCTCGTCGAGCACCTTCGTGGTGATCGTGAAGATCTGCTTCTTGGGTGATGGCTTGACTGGCTCGGGGCCGCCGAGGCGGACGAGAGGGTGGTGAGGGCGAGCGCGGCCAGGAGGACCGCGGCGATGGAAAGGAGTTTGTTGATGCGGAGCAGCATGCGGTCGCAGCTGCCCTGCTCCATCGAGGCGATGACCTATCCGGGACCCTTGGCGCTCCGTCCGCGTGAGCTCCACGCGCGACCGCACGCCCAGCTTCGCGTAGATGTTGCGCAGATGCGCCTCGATCGTCTTCGGGCTCAGCACCAGCTGCTCGGCGACCTCGCGGTTCGTACGCCCGGCGGCGACGAGATCGGCGACACGTCGCCGACCTCGATCGAGCGCTGGCGTTCTACCGCGACGGCCTCGGATTTCACGTCGTCGCCGACGGGCGCGAGGTCGGCCTCGACGCCGCCTTCCTGGCAGCCGGCGACTACCACCACCACGTCGGTCTCAACACCTGGGAGAGCGCAGGTGGAACGCCGCCCCCGAGCGGCCGTACCGGCCTCTACCACGTGGCGTTCAACTACCCCGACCGGCGCGAGCTGGCGCGGGCGGTCCGGCGCCTGCTCGACCAGGGCTACGCCGTCGACCACGCCACCGGCCACGGCGGGACGGTCTCCGTCTACCTCGACGATCCCGACGGCATCGGCATCGAGCTCTACTACGACCGCCCGCGCGACACCTGGTTCGGCGACGACGGCCGGCCGGTGCTGAAGGCCGATCGGATCGAGGTCTCGGCGATCCTCGACTAGCGCGTCTGCGTCGCCGGGTCGCCGTCGAGTGCGGCGGCGAGCCTGGGTACGCCGTGCTCGAGCGCGAACGGCAGGCTCAGCGGACTGCTGAAGCCGAGCGCGTTGGCGAAGTCCCCGGTCGCGTCGAGGTACACCACGCGGCCCTCGCGAACGACGTCGAAGCGCTTCAGCAGCGGCAGCG
Source organism: uncultured Solirubrobacteraceae bacterium (assembly GCA_963806395.1). GTDB lineage: Bacteria > Actinomycetota > Thermoleophilia > Solirubrobacterales > Solirubrobacteraceae > DASSUW01. Next base: position 177,172 of record CAWDYI010000010.1, read on the forward strand.
ACGCGACGTCGCCGGGCGTGCCGTAGACCACGAGCAGGTCCTGGTCCAGCAGCCGCAGGTTCTCCTCCCCGAGCTGCGCGTAGAAGCTGTCGCCGGTGAGCTTCTCGATCGCGTCGGGCACGCGGAGCCCGAGCGACGTGAAGTACCGCGAGCGCAGGTCCTGGCTGCCGTAGACGAACACCTTGCCGGCGCTCGCGGAAGCCAGCACGAAGCTGCTGCCGTCGAACTCCGGGTGGGGCGCTCGCGCGCTTGTGCGAACTCCTGCTCGACCGTGCCGACGACCTTCGCTCCCGGCGACTCGCGGCCGAGCGCGCGGCTGATCGTCTCGGCCTGCTCCTGCCACGGCATGCCGAAGTCGACGTAGTCGCCGCTCTGGGCGACCGTCGGAGCGATCTTGGAGAGCGTCGCGTACTCGCTCTTGGTGAGCCCCGAGTAGACGCCCAGGATCACGTCCGGCCGGAGCGCGGCGATCTTCTCGAGCTCGAGCTCCTCGGCCCCGACGATCTGTGGCTCGGTGCCGGCGAGCTCGTCCTGAGCCCACGGCCGGTCGGTGATGTCGATGCCGCCCTGGAACTGGCGCGCCCCGACCGGCTTGACGCCGAGCGCGAGCGCGAAGTCCTGATCGTTGAAGCCGACGGCGACGACGCGCTCCGGCGCGTCGGGGATCTCCGTCGTCCCGAACTTGTGCTCGATCGTCACCGGGAATCCGGCACCGGAGCGCTCCGTTTGCGAGGTCTCTGTGTCGTCTCCGCAGCCGATGACCAGTACCGCGAGGACGAGTGCGGGAAGCAGTCTCATCCGCTCCCTCTTCCCGCGAATTAGGGTTCCCTAACAGGGGTCTGACCCCCGTTTGGCGTGCCTAACGAGCTAGTCGGCGGCGATCGTGAGGTTGCGGCCGGCTTCCTTGGCGGCCGCGAGCGCGTCCTGTGCACGGGCGTGGAGCAGCTCGGCGGGCTCCTCGCCGTCCCAGCGGGCGACGCCTGCCGAGGCGGTCTGCCCGCGCGGGGTAGCCGCGCGGACGCGGTCGAGTACCTCGACCGCCTCGCCGAGGCCGCAGTTCGGGAGCAGGATGCCGAACTCGGTGCCCTCGAGGCGGGCGAGCATGTCGACCTCGCGCAGCTCGGTGCGCCAGCGCGCCCCGGTCTCCTTGATCAGCCGGTCGCCCTCGCGCTCGCCCCGCAGCATGTTGAACGCGCTCATGTGGTCGATGTCGAGGACCGCGAGCGTGAGCGGGGACTCCGCGCGGCGGGCGCGGGCCAGCTCGCGCGGGACCTCCTCGTCCCACACGCGTCGGGTCACGAGACCGGTGAGGCTGTCGCTGAGCGCCAGCGCGTCCATGCGGCTGCGCAGCGTCGCGTGCTCGATCGCCACCGCGGCCTGGGCCGCGAGCAGCCGGAGCACGCCGGCCGGCGCATCCGGCAGCGCATCCAGCGGCATCTGCCAGATCACGATCAGCACGCCGGCCACCTGGCCGTCGCGCAGCACCGGCTCGAACACCGCCGAGCGAGCACTCGTGGCCTCGACCAGCGGCGCCGCGAGCGCGGGGTGCGAGCGGGCGTCGGCGACGAAGTACGTGTCCTTGGACGTGAACGCGCGGCCGTGGCCGGGCGTGGCCTCGCCGCGCGGCTGGATCGTGACGGGCGCGATCTCCACGCCCGCCATCGCGGTCGAGACGAAGTCGCGGCCGGCCGGCTCGAGCAGGAAGGCGACCGGGGCGCCTGCAACCTCGCACGCGGCTTCGCAGACCGCCTCGCGCGCGTCGCCGGCGCCGGCGAGCGCCCGCGCCACGCGGCCGATCGCGCCCATCCCGCGCGCCTGGTCGCGCAGCATGTCGTTGAAACGCCGCAGGTCGCGCTCGTTGCTCTCGCGCTCGAGCTCGGACGCGAGGACACGCGCGAGCATCGAGAAGAGCTGCTCGTCGGCGTCGGTGAACGGCTCGGTCGAGTGGCGCAGCGCGGCCAGCGAGCCGACCCGCGTGCCGTCGGACAGCTCGAGCGGCATGCCGAGGTAGGCGCGAGCGCCGACGCGCTCCTGCATCGGCAGCGCCGAGTAGATCGGGTGGCGGCCGACGTCGTTGCACACCCGCGGCGCGCGGTCCTCGGCCATGTGCGAGCAGAAGGCGTCGCCGAGCGGGATCGCGAGGTTGGAGCGCAGGCCGATGGCGGCGCCGTTGCGGGCGTCGACGATCCGGTGGATGAACTGGCCGCGGTCGAGGTGCGCGAGATACAGCACCGCATCGGGCATGTGATGCTCGAGCAGGTCCAGCACCGAGCGGGTGGCGTCGGCGAACGACCGGTAGGTCGCAGAGGTGGCAGCGGCGGCTGCCTTGATCGCGCTTGCGTCCATCGAAAGGCATTGTCGACGCTTGCGGCCCGCCTTCAAATGGGCAATCCGTCTAGGCTGCCGGACTCTATGCGGCTGGCCACATTTATCGTCCCGGGCGGCTCAGCGCCGCTGGCCGGGGAGGTACGCGGAGATCAGGTGATCGCGTTCGGCTCCGGGACCGTGCGCGACCGGCTCGAGAGCGGTGACCTGAGCGCGGCCGCCGGCGACGCGTTCCCGCTCGCCGACGTCACGCTGATCGCGCCGGTCCCGCGCCCGCGTGCGATCTTCGGCATCGGCCGGAACTACGCCGCGCACGCCGCAGAGCTCGGGAACGAGCTGCCGAAGCAGCCGATGGTGTTCATGAAGCTGCCGACCTCGAGCGTGCCGCCGGCGGGGCCGGTCCGCTGCCCCGCGATCGTCGAGCAGCTCGACTACGAGGCCGAGCTGGCGGTGGTGATGGGCGCCGACGGCAGCATCGCCGGCTGGGCGGTGGCGGACGACGTCAGCGCGCGCGACCTGCAGGACGCCGAGGACCAGTGGACGCGGGCCAAGGGCTTCGACACCTCGTGCCCGTGGGGACCGTGGATCACCACCGTCGACGAGCTCCCGGACGCGCGCGGCCTGCGCATCGGCTCGTGGGTCAACGGAGAGCAGCGCCAGGACTCGACGACGAGCGACCTCATCTTCGGCCCGCAGGAGCTCGTCGACTTCATCGCCGAGACCTGCACGCTCGAGCCGGGCGACCTGATCCTCACCGGGACGCCGGACGGCGTCGGCAAGGCGTTCGACCCGCCGCGTTACCTGAAGACGGGCGACGTCGTGCGGATCGAGATCGAGCGCCTCGGCTCGATCGAGCACCGCGTCGCCTAGCGGGGGTGGTGCGGTTCCCCCCGGGAGGGGTGTTGCCGCCACCGACGCTGCGTCAGAGTCGGGCCCATGCTCCACACTCGTGCGATCGGCCTCCTGGCAGCCGCGAGCCTGCTGCTCGCCACATCGGCCGCCGACGCCGCCACGGTGTCCGTGCGCGCACTCCCCGAGCCGAGCGCGTCCATCGACGAGCTCGCCTTCCTCGCGGCACCGGGTGAACGCAACGACGTCGTGGTGCGCTTCACGCAGGACCCGTACAACTACAACGCCGGAAACCATTTCTGGACGTGATCGACGCCGGTGCCGTGCTCGTGCCGGGCGACTCGTGCCAGCCCATCGACTCGCACACGGTCCGCTGCGTGCCGCGACCTGACCCCGGTCAAGTCCTGTCGGCGCGAGTCGTGTTGGGAGACATGCACGACGGTCTTACGGTTGAGGGTGTGGGCGAGCGATTCGTGGGCGCAGACGGTGGGCCGGGCAACGACCGGCTCGTCGGAGGCAGCGGCCAGGACGAGCTCCGTGGCGGTGGCGGCATGGACGACCTCAGCAGCGGCGACGGCGACGACCGCCTGATCGACGGCGACGCCGACGGCGCGGTCGGGAATGCCGGCCCCGGCCCGGACCGCTTCGACGGCGGCGCAGGAACCGACACCGTCAGCTACGCGCAGCGGACGGCGCCGGTCTCTGCGGACCTCGCGGCGGGTGAGGGTGCCGATGGCGACCGGCTCGCCAACGTCGAGTCACTCATCGGCGGCCGCGGCGACGACCGGCTAGCGGGCGACGACCTTCCGAACGTGCTCGACGGCCACCGCGGCCAGGACCGGCTCACCGGGCGCGGTGGCCGCGACGAGCTGCTCCGCGCCGGCGGACCCGTGTCCTGCGGCGGGGGGAGCGATACGTACATCGGAGGTCGCAGCTCGCGTGACGTTCTTCAGCCGGACTGCGAAGTTCTCTCGCCGGAGTCCGACGCGAGGATCAGCGCCAACCCGGTAGCCGCCAGGCGCCGCGTGGTCTGGTTCTGGGTCCGGTGCCCGGTCACCATCGACGTTGACTATGGGGACGAGGTCCTCGGAAGCTGCGGACCGGGGCCGTTGCGACTTCGCGAGGCGGGCGGCAGCCGACGCACGCTCGCGCTCGGCCACCTTCCCGCCGACAGGTGGCAGGGGCGGCTGGTAGGCGCCCGACTCACCCCACTCGGCCGCCGGCTGGCGACGAGACGACACGGCGTGGCGGCGCGGGTGTTGCTCACGGGCTACTACCGCGAAGGTCCGCCACTGCGCTGGACGATCCGCCTCAAGGTCCCGCGCTGAGCTAGTGCTCGTGGATCACGCGGTCGATCAGGCCGTACTCGGCGGCCTGGACCGCGGTGAAGAAGCGGTCGCGCTCCATGTCGCGGTGCACGACCTCCTCCGGCTGCTCCGTGTGCTTGGCGTAGATCTCGTCGACGCGCTTGCGGGTCTTGAGGATCTCCGCCGCGTGGATCTCGATGTCCGTCGACTGGCCCTCGAAGCCGGCTGACGGCTGGTGGATGAGGATGCGCGAGTTCGGCAGGCACATGCGCTTGCCCTTCGCGCCGCCCGCGAGCAGCAGCGAGCCCATCGACATCGCGATCCCGATGCACATCGTCGCCACGTCGGGCTTGACGAACTGCATCGTGTCGTAGATCGCCAGGCCGGCGTAGATCGAGCCGCCCGGCGAGTTGATGTAGATCGAGATGTCCTTGTCCGGGTCCTGGGACTCGAGGTGAAGGAGTTGCGCGACGATCAGGTTGGCGACCTGGTCGTCGACCGGGCTGCCGAGGAAGATGATGCGCTCGTTCAGCAGCCGCGAGTAGATGTCGAACTCGCGCTCGCCGCGCGCCGTGCGCTCGATCACCATGGGGACGAGGGGCATGGCGAGTGATAGTAGTGCGGGCGGTCAGGCGGCTGCCGCGCCGGCGGGCGTCGCCCGCAGCCGGCCGAGCATGCGCTCGATCCGGCGACCGACCTTGCGGCGGTCCAGCCGCAGCGTGTCGGCCACGTCGCCGGCCGACGTCCCGTCGACCAGCATCGCGAGCAGCGCGAGGTCCTCGGGGTCGATCCGGTGGGCGGCGGCGTCCATCTGCCCGGGATCGAGCGGCGGCAGCGACGTGCCGCCGCGCACGACCTTGCGGATCGCGTCGAACAGCAGCTGCGGCTGCGACGCCTTGTCGACCAGGCCGTCCGCACACGCCACACGGGCGAGCAGGACGAGCGCCCCGTCGGGGTCGGCCGTGTAGAGGATCACGTGCGGAGCGCGCGGCAGCGCCTTCAGCCGGCGGCACAGTGAGAGGCCGTCGCCGTCGGGCAGATGGTGCTCGAGCAGCACCACGTCGGGGCGCAGGCGCTCGACGAGATCGATCCCGTCCTGCAGGCCATTGGCGGCGCCCACCGGGACGAGCCCGGGCTCGGTGCGGAGGAGCATCGCCAGGCCGGCGCGGACGGCCGGCTGGGGGTCCACGACGGCGATCCGGGTCATGGCCGGAACCGTTCCACCCGGGCCTGAACTGTGCGTAAAGGGCCTGTAAGGGTCAGGTGCGGAGTCACGAACCCATACGCTTCGCCCATGCGGAGGAGAATCCTCGCGGCCGCCACGGCTCTGACCGTGCTCGCCGTGCCCGCGGCCGCCCAGGCCGCCAAACAGCAATACCGCGCCGAGGTCCGGCGCACCACCGGCGGATGGGCGCACGTGAAGGCGAGCAACTACGGCTCGCTCGGCTTCGGCTACGGCTATGCGTACGCGCAGGATCAGATCTGCGAGATGGCCGACATCGTCACGACGGTCAACGCGCAGCGTTCGCGCTACTTCGGGCCGGAGGACGGCAACCTCGAGTCGGACTTCTTCTACCAGCGCACCAAGGACGCGCGGACGGTCCAGCGGCTCGCCCGTCGCCGCGCGCCGCACGGACCGTCGAAGATCGTGCGTGCGACCGTCAAGGGCTTCGCCGCCGGGTACAACGCGTACCTGCGCCGCACCGGCCGCGCGAAGCTGCCCGACCCGACCTGCCGCGGCAAGGCCTGGGTGCGCCCGATCACCGCACTGGACATGTACCGGCGCTTCTATCAGCTCGGCCTGCGCGCCAGCTCGGGCAACTTCCTCGACGAGATCGTCGCCGCCAAGCCGCCGAGCGCCGCCGCCGCCGCCGCTGCGGCGACGACGGACGTCGTCGACCCGCAGGCCTTCACCAAGCGCCTCGACGCCGACGCCCTCGGCTCGAACGCCTACGGGATCGGCAGTGCCGGCGCGCGCGGCGAGCGCTCGCTCCTGCTCGGCAACCCGCACTTCCCGTGGCAGGGCTCCGAGCGCTGGTACGAGCTGCACCTGACGATCCCCGGCAAGCTCGACGTGATGGGCGCCGCGCTGCAGGGCGTCCCGGCCGTGAACATCGGATTCAACCGCCACGTGGCGTGGAGCCACACGGTCTCGACCGCGCGCCGGTTCACGCCGTACGAGCTGAAGCTGAGGGACGACAGGCCGACGCACTACTGGCTCGGAGGGCAGCCCGTGAAGATGCGCAAGCGCACCGTGCGCGTCCGCGTGCGCGGTGGCGGCACCCGGCGCCACACGTTCTACGAGACGCACTGGGGGCCGGTGTTCTCGTTCGCCGCCGCCGGCCTGACCTGGACGACCGAGCGGGCTTACGCGCTCGCTGACGTCAACGCCGACAACTTCCGCCTGCTCAACCAGTGGGCCGAGTACGACAGGGCGAAGTCGGTCGACGGCCTGCGCAAGGCGTACCGCAAGGTGCAGGGCAACCCGTGGGTGAACACGATCGCCGCCGACTCGCGCGGGCGCGCCTACTACGCGGACGAGTCGGTGGTGCCGAACGTCGACGCCGAACTGCAACGCCGCTGCACCGGCGACAACCCGATCGCACCCCTGCTCCTGACGCAGGGCGTGGTCCTGCTCGACGGCTCGATGCGCGGGTGTCGGTGGAAGACCGACCGTGACGCGGTCGCGCGCGGGCATCATCGGGCCGAAGGGCCTGCCGCGCGTGAAGCGCACGGACTACGTCGAGAACTCCAATGACTCGTACTGGCTGCCGAGCGCGCGCTTCCGGCTCTCGGGCTTCCCGCGGATCATCGGCGCCGAGGGTACGCAGCGGCTGCTGCGGACGCGGCTCGGGCTCACGCAGGCCGAGGAGCGGCTGGCCGGGACGGACGGCCTCGGGCCCGCCGGCTTCACGCTCGACACGCTCCAGCAGGTGATGTTCGGCAACCGCAACCTGAGCGCCGAGCTGGCGCGCGCCACCACGGCTGCGGCGTGCACGGCGAGCGGCCGGGCGGACCTCGCACAGGCGTGCGTGGTCCTGGCCGCATGGAACGGGCGGGCTGACATCGACTCGCGCGGCGCGGTGCTGTGGCGCGAGTACTGGAGCCGGCTGGCGGCCGCGGGCGTGCCCTGGACGACCGCATACGACCCGAACCAGCCCGTCGTCACGCCGCGCGGGATCAACGGGGCCGACCCGAAGGTGCTCACCGCGCTCACCGCGGCGGTCGTGGATCTGCGCTCCAAGGGCATCGCGCTCGACGTGCCGCTCGGCCAGATGCAGGCCGAGCCGCGCGGGAGCGAGCGGATCCCGATCCACGGCTGCAGCGAGGTCGAGGGCTGCTTCAACATCATCTCCACCGACCGCGACGCGCAGGGCCGCTATGACCCGTTCACGGGCGCCTCGTTCGTGATGGCGGCGGCGTTCGGCGCAAGCGGCCGGCCGCATGGCGAGGCGATCCTGAGCTACTCGCAGTCGGAGAACCCGCAGTCAGAGCACTACGCCGACCAGACGCGGCTGTTCTCGCAGAAGCAGTGGGTGCCGATGCGGTTCACCGAGAAGGAGATCCGCGGCGACGCCGACTACGAGCGCACGGTGGTGACCGGGCGAGGATGAGCGCCGAGCCGCGCGACGTCGCGCTCGTCGTCGCCGCGGCAGCCACGCCGCAGTTCGGGGCCGCGTTCGCGGTCACGCTGTTCGACGAGCTCGGCCCGTCGGGCGCGGCGTTCGCGCGCCTCGCGATCGCCGCAGTGATCCTGCTCGCGATCTGGCGGCCGCGGCTGCGCGGCCACAAGCCGGCCGACCTGCGGGTGGCGGCGCTGTTCGGGATCACGCTCGGGTTGATGAACTGGGCGATCTACATGGCGATGGACCGGATCCCGCTCGGCATCGCGGTGACGATCGAGATCTCCGGTCCGCTGGCTGTCGCGGTCGCCGCGTCGCGGCGGCCGCTCGACGTGCTGTGGGTCGTGCTCGCGGCGACCGGCATCGTCCTGCTCGCCGATCCGGGCGGCGGATCGCTCGACCCGCTCGGCGTCGCCTTCGCGCTGCTGGCGGCGGCGATGTGGGCGGCGTACATCCTGCTCTCGGTCCGCACTGGGCGGCTGTTCCCGGGCGGCTCGGGGCTCGCAATCGCGATGGCGGTCGGCGCCCTGACGATCCTGCCGATGGGCGTCGGCCAGGCCGGCGGCGCGCTTCTGGAGCCGCAGCTGCTGGCCGCCGTCGCCGTGGTCGCGCTCGCCTCGTCGGTGATCCCGTACTCGCTCGAGCTCGAGGCGCTGCGGCGGCTGCCCGCGCGCGTGTTCGGCGTGCTGATGTCGCTCGAGCCCGCGGTGGCGGCGCTCGCGGGGCTGGTCGTGCTCGGCCAGGAGCTGGTCGCGCGCGAGTGGGCCGCGATCGCGCTCGTCGTCGTGGCAGCAGCAGGCGCGACCGCGCGCTAGCCGCGGCGCGCCTCGAAGTCGCGTGCAAGCAGCGCCATGCGGAAGAACGCGTCCACCAGTTCGCGCGGGCCGGGCGGCTTGGCTACGCCGCGACGGTGCGCGTCGATCGCGCCGACGTTGACCAGCGCGCGCTCGGGAGCGAGCCAGGTCGCGAAGCCCTGTTCCGCGATCTCGTCGCCGAGCACAAGCTCGCGCGCCGCGTCGGCGGGTGACCTCCCGGCCTCGAGACGCTCTCCGGCGGCCCGCTCGAGCCAGCGCCAGTACTCGATCAGGCGCCGGACCTCCTCCGGCCGCAGACCGGGCCGTGTCCGGGGACGATCTGCTCCGCGCCCAGCTCGAGCAGTTGCTCGAGCGCTGCGACCCAGCGCTCGAGCGGCCCGGCCCACATGATCGGCGTGACGCCGATGAACAGGATGTCGGCGGCGATCGCGATTCGCGCATCCGGGATCCACACGATCAGGTCGCCGGCCGTATGTGCGGGGCCGACCTCGATCAGCCGCACCTCGCGCCCGCCGACCTCCAGCTGGAGGCTGCCGCTGAACGTGCGGGTCGGCGGCACGAGCTGCACCTGGTCGAACGCAAAGGCCTCGAGCGACCTGCCGACGTATGCGGCGATCACCGCCGCGTCGCCCCGGCGCGGATACGGGAGCGGCATCGATCCCGCCAGGCGCATGGCTCGCACCAGCAGGCCGAAGCGCTTCATCTCCGCCGACGACTGCCCGGCCATCAAAGTGGCGGCGGCCGCCGTGGCGACGAACTCCGCTCCTGTGATCTCCTGATTCCCCCACCAGTGGTCGCCGTCGGAGTGCGTGTTGACGACGGTCGCGATCGGCGCCTCGGCGACCAGCGGTGCCATCGCGGCGAGCATCCGCCGGGCGAGCCGCGGCTCCCACAGCGTGTCGACCAGCAGCGACGCGCCGTCACCGATCAGCAGGCCTGCGTTGCTCTCGCCCAGAAGTCCGTTCGGCTGCAGCCAGGCGTGGATGCCGGCGCCGACCTCGGTCAGGCCGGCCTCGAACCGTGCGGGCCCGGAATGGAGGGAAGCGCTCGCGGGCATCGGGCCCGCCGAAGGTTACGGACTAGTCTCCAAGCCCTGTTCGAGCTCACCGTCCCGAACGTCCTGACGGTCTTCCGGATCCTTCTGGTGCCGGTGCTCGTCACCGCCCTGCTGTCAGGGGCGTCGAGCGACGCGCTCGCCGCCGGGGTGTTCATCCTGGCGAGCTTCACCGACGTGCTCGACGGCTGGCTCGCGCGCCGGCACAAGATGGAGTCGAACTTCGGCAAGCTGATGGACCCACTGGCCGACAAGCTGCTCGTCACGAGCGCGCTCGTCTCGCTCGTCTCGCTCGACCGTCTCCAGGCCTGGGTGGCGATGGTGATCATCGCGCGCGAGTTCGCGGTCACCGGCCTCCGTCAGCTGGCGATGGAGCAGGGCCACGTGATCGCCGCGAACGTGTGGGGCAAGATCAAGACGATCCTGCAGATCGCGATGGTGCTGGCGCTGATCGCCGTCGACGACTCGCCCGCGTGGCTCGATGCCCTCGTCTACGTCACGGTCGCGGTGACGATCTACTCGGGCGTCAACATCTTCTTCAACTTCCGGGCGGCGCTCAGCGCAAGACCAAGGAGTACTCGGGAAGCCAGCAGACGCTGACGCGGCTAGGTCGTCGCGCCCGGCGGTAGGGCCGCCGGCAGCTGCTCGTCGGGGTCGCGGACGAGCATCGACTCGTCCTCGGCGGGGGCCTCCTCAGTCCCCGCCTCGCTCGGCCGCAGCACACGCAGCGCCGCGGGCGGCAGGCGGAGGCTGACCGCGGCCCCGGGGTCGAGCGACACCGGCGGCGGCGACCCGTCGTTGGCCACCATCGCCTTCATGCAGCTCGCCGCCCAGCACGCGGACGTGGACCTCGTGCGAGCCGCCGAGGAAGACCGAGCGCTCGACGATCCCCGGCAGCCGCTCGTCGCCCCCCTCGGCGTGCGGCTCGATCGCGATCCGCTCGGGCCGGATCATCACCTTGACGTCGCCCCGGGTGTCGAGCTCGCCCTGGCCGCAGCGGAACACGCGGTCGCCGATCCGGACCGCGCACGATGCGCCGTCGCGCCCGACGGCCTCCGCCTCGAGCAGGTTCGAGACCCCGAGGAACTCGGCCACGAACACCGTGGTCGGCTCCTCGTAGATCGACCGCGGCGACGCCGCCTGCTCGACCAGGCCCTTGTTCATCACCGCGATCCGGTCGCTCATCGTGAGCGCCTCCTCCTGATCGTGGGTGACGAACACGAACGTGATCCCGAGCTCCGACTGCAGCGCCTTGAGCTCGACCTGGAGGTTCTTGCGGAGCTTCGCGTCGAGCGCGCCGAGCGGCTCGTCGAGCAGCAACACGCGCGGCTGGAGCACGAGCGCGCGCGCCAGCGCCACCCGCTGCTGCTGGCCGCCGGAGAGCTGGTCGGCCTTGCGGTGCGCGAACTCGGTCAGGTTGACGAGCTCGAGCGCCGCGTGCCACGCGCTTGGCCCGCTCGCTCTTCGTCGACCTTCTGGTACTTGAGCCCGAACGCGACGTTCTTGGCCACGTCGAGGTGCGGGAACAGCGCGTAGCTCTGGAACACGGTGTTGACGTTGCGCTTGTGCGGCGGGACGCGCGCGACGTCGCTGCCGTCGAGCATGATCCGCCCGCTCGTCGGCTGCTCGAAGCCGGCGATCATCCGCAGCGTCGTCGTCTTGCCGCAGCCGGACGGTCCGAGCAGGGTGAAGAACTCGCCCGGGGGCATGTCGAGGTCGATGCCGGCGACCGCGACGTGCTCGCCGAAGGCCTTCGTCAGTTCTTCGAGCTGGATCTCACCGGGCATTCAGACCTCCATGGTGGCGAGCGACGTGGCTTCCTGGCCGCCGGCGAAGCGGCGGTACACCAGGAAGGCGGCGACCAGGGTGAGGAGCGTGATCGCCAGCCCGACGGTGGCGATGGCGTTCAGCGCGGGCGTCGGCGCGCCGCGCGCGTTGGCGTAGAGCAACATCGACACGGTCGTCGTGCTCGCGTCGCTCGACAGGTACTGGGTGACGACGAAGTCGTCGATCGAGATCGCGAACGCGACCGCGGCGCTGGCCACGATCGCCGGCGCCAGCAGCGGCAGCAGGACGCGGAACAGCTGGTCGCGCGGCGGCGCGCCGAGGTCGGCCGCCGCCTCCTCGAACTCCGGCCCGATCGACACGAGCCGGCCGCGCACGATCACGACCACGTAGGACAGGGTGAACGTGACCTGCCCGATGACCTGGGCCTCGGTGCCCAGCCCGATCCCCGGGAAGATGCGCAGGAACAGCAGCAGCAGCGCGACGCCCAGCACGATCTCGGGCGTCACGAGCGGCAGCAGCATGAGCGAGTTGACGGTGCCCGAGCCGCGGCCGCGCCAGCGCTGCAGGCCGAGGGCGAGCGCGACGCCCAGCGGCGTGGCGATGGCGACGCAGACCACCGCGAGCAGCAGCGTGTGCTCGAGCGCGTCGCGCAGCGCGGCGTCGTGCAGGACGCTGCCCGTCGGGCCCGTGAACCAGCGGAACGAGAACCCCTGCCACGTCGTCCGCGAGCGGCCGGCGTTGAAGGCGAAGGCGATCGCCAGCAGGACGGGCACCACCGACCAGAGCACGTACATGGCCGTGATCAGCGCGAGCCAGCGCGGCCGGCCCCAGGGATTGCGGATCCAGGTCATGTCGTCTCGGCGGTCGTCCCCGCCCGGCGCGTGGTGCGCAGGTAGTAGAACATCAGCACGAGGAGGAAGACCGACAGCAGCAGCGTCAGCACCGCGCCGGTCGACCTTCTCGGATCCCTGGCGCATGAACTCGTCGATCTGGTTGCCGATCATGTTCGTCTGGGTCGAGGCCGAGACGAGGTCGGCGGTGTAGTAGTCGCCGAACATCGGCAGGGCGATCAGCACCGCGCCGGCGAGGATGCCCGGGACCGAGAGCGGCAGGGTCACGCGCAGGAACGCGCTGAGCGGGCTCGCCCCGAGGTCGCGCGCGGCCTCGATCTGGCGGCCGTCGATGCGGTCGATGGCCACGAACAGCGGCAGGATGAAGAACGGCAGGTAGCCGTAGACGAGGGCGAGGATGACCGTCGTCGGCTGCCCGTTGAGCCAGCCGCCCGGCTCGGCGAGCAGGCCGATGGTGAGGAACAGCTTCTCGATGCCGAAGGTGTGCAGCACGCGCGTGCCGAGGCCGTCGGGCGCCAGCAGGTTGATCCACGCGAGCATCCGCATCAGGTAGTTGATCCACAGCGGGAGGATCAGGCCGAGCAGGACGAGGCCCCGCCAGCGCCCCGCGTGGCGCGCGGTGAAGTACGCCACCGGATAGCCGATGAGCAGTGACAGCGCGACCGCGATGACCACGAACTCGATCGTCCGCAGCGAGACGGTCAGGAACTGCCCGCCGTGCCAGATGTTCTTCAGCACCTCGAGCACGTAGCCGACGTTCCAGTCCAGCGGGTTCCAGTACGGGACGGGGTTGGAGAGCGTGTCCTGGTTGCCGAAGGCGACGGCCACGATCGCGTAGAGGGCGACGAGGAAGAAGATCGACAGCCACGCGACGCCGGGCAGCGCGAGCAGTCGCCACGTCCAGCGCGAGCCGCCCATCAGCCGACCTTGAACTTCGACCAGGCGTCGTCCCAGAAGCGCTGCCCCTCGACGCTCAGCTGCAGGAGCTCCTGATTGGCCGCGAACTGGTCCGGCCGGACGACGGCCTGCTCGAGCGACTTCGGGATCAGCGCCCCGCTTCAGGAGCGCCGCCGCGTCGATGTTCTTCTGCGGCGGGGTGTAGCCGGTGAAGTTGACGAAGTTGTCGTACGCGTTCTGCTCGTCGAGGAAGAAGTTGACGAACTCGTGCGCGAGCGCCGGACTCTTCGCGGTCCGGCCGATGCAGAAGAAGTCGTTCTGCACCACGCCGTTCTGGTCGGGCCCCCAGAACGAGAGCACGGACGGCGGCACGCCCTTGGGCATGTAGTAGAAGGCCCCGCCGAGCAGGTCGCCCGACCACGAATGGTGCAGCACCGTCTTGCCTTCGGGCAGCGTCTGGTAGTCGGTGATCGCGATCTTCGGGTTGCAGATCGCGCTGAGCTGCGAGAGGTCGGCCTGCGCCTTGTTGACCACGGCCTCGTCCTCGGTGTTGAGGTCGGGCCGCACGTCCCGTCGCATCGCGTCGCGCTGCATCGGCATGCTCAGTGCGTCGCGCCGGTCGTCGAGGATCCCCACCTGGCCGCGATAGGCCTGCGCGTGCCAGAAGATGTCCCACGGGACGTCCATGCCCGGGATGTCCTCCTTGACCTTGTCGTTGCGCCAGCCGATCCCGTCCATCCAGACGACGTACGGGACCGTGTAACGCGCGCCGCGGTCGTAGAAGGGGTCGGCCAGCTCGGACCAGATGTTCTTCTGGAGGTTGGGCAGGTAGGAGTGGTTGAGCGGCTTGAGCAGCCTGCGGGCCATCAGGTCGACGATGTTCGAGCCGCTCAGGCCGATGATGAGGTCGAACGTCACCGCTCCGGACGCGAGCTTCGCGATGGCCTCGTCGGACGAGTTGTAGGTCGCGATCTGGACCTTCGCGTTGAACTGCTTCTGGAACTTCTTGACCGTCGCCGGGTCGAGGTAGTCGGCGTAGTTGTAGATCGTCAGCGGGCCGGCCTCCTGCTTGACGCCGTCCGCGATCGGCTTGTTGTCGTCGGTGATCGCCCACGTCACCGAGTTGTCGGGGCGTGGGAGCGGGAGGCCCGCGGGGCCGAGCGGCTTGGCCACGACGAGCTCCGCCGCGGCCTTGGAGACCGTCGCCCGCGGCATCGCCGGCGCCGATCGGCGTCGTCGTGTTCTCACAGCCGGCGAGAGCCCCGGCGGCGGTGAGGCCACCCGCCGCGACGGCCGACCGGCGCAGCAGCTGGCGCCGGCTCATGCCCGATTCCTTGGGATGCATGTTCGACCCCTCCTCCTCCGATCGGTGAGCTACGCCACGTGGGTGATCGCCCTCATCGCAACCGCGCCTCGGCCAGCCCCAGGCAATGCCGCTGGACGGTTTCGGCCGTCACAGCGGGATCGCCGAGCGCGAGCTGGATCGCGAACCCATCCATCAATGCTCCCAGCAGGAGCGCCACATCGTCGGCGTCGGCGTCGGCGAACTCGCCGGTCGCCTGGCCTTCGCGGACGATGTCCGCGAGCGTCTTTCGCCAGCGGCGATCGAGCCGCTCGCGAGTCTCCGCGAGCCGCGGGTCGCGCAACGCGCGCACCCACAGCTCGATCCACAGCACTGCCTCGCCGTCGCCCTCCGCGGGCCACAGCTCGACCAGCCGGGTGAGCCGCTCCGTCGCGCTGCCGAGCGCGGCGAGCTCGTCGGTGATGTTGAAGTAGAAGCGGTCGTCGGAGAACTGCAGCGCCTCGGCGAGCAGCTCGTCCTTGGACGGGAACCAGTACAGGACTCCGGGGGCGCTCGTGCCGGCGCGCTCGGCGACGTCGCTGATCCGCGTGTTCTGGACCCCGCGCTCGGAGATGACCTCGGCCGCCGCGGTCAGGATCGCGGGCCTGCGGACGTGCGCCGTGGACGGTCGCGGGCTCACGACCGAGTTCTCCGAACCACCATTCAGTAAACCTACTCGCGGGCCAGCGCGGGCGCAAGCCCGAGGTCCCGCGCGAGTGCGTCCCACACCTCCTCGCGCGCTCGTTCGAGTGGGCACCGCGGGGTCGTCGAGCAGCGCGCGTACGCCGAAGCCGTCGATCAGGGCGAGCATGCGGTCGGCGACGCGCTCGGCGTCGCAGGGCGAGAACTCGCCGGCCTCGATCCGGCCTCGATCGGCTCGCGCAGCCAGTCGTGCATGCGGGCGTACAGGTGCGCCGCGGTCGGGCGCAGCTCCGGATGGCGGACGGCCCGCAGCCACAGCTCCACCCACAGCACCCAGTCGCGCTCCTCCTGCACGCCGGGGAGCGGCAGGCACTGCTCGATCATGTCGCGCAGGCGCTCGGTCGCGGTCGCCTCGCCCGGGGCGGCGGTGCGGGTGTCGCCGGCCTGCTCGAACGAGTACTCGAGCGCCTCCGCGAGGAGCGCCTCGCGGGTGGCGAAGTGGTAGTGCACGAGCGCCGTCGAGACGCCCGGCATCCATCGCGATCCGAGCGATCCGGACCGCGTCGATCCCGTCGCTCGCGATCCGCTCGACCGCAGCGCCGAGGATCCGCTGGCGCGTCTCGCCGACGCTCATCGCAGGTACGCCTCGGCGACCATGCGGTCGAAGTCGTGCACGGTGCTCTCGACCTCCGTGTAGCGGCCAGGCGAGTAGCCGCGCGAGCCGATGCCGAGCTGGCTCAGCTCGCACACCTCCCAGTCCTGGCGGTTCACGAGGTCCCAGAACTCGACCGCGTCGGTGCCGTCGAAGCCTTCGCGCTCCATCGTCTCGGGCTCGAAGAACCACTCGCACACGACCTCGGTGCGGCCCGGCGCCGCGCGGCCACAGCGTGTGCAGCATCACGTAGTCGGGGTGCAGCGACACCAGGCAGTTCGGGACGATCGCGAAGTACAGGACGGCGCGCGGGTCGACGCCGGCGATCGAGCGGGCGGGTCGGGCCGCCGCCGTTCGTGGCCATCGTCGCGGCGTCCTCTTGGTGAGCGTCATCGAGCCGCCGCACCACGCCCCCGGGCCCTCCATGTCGTCGCCGCTGACAGGTAGTGGCTGAGGCGGTTGAGCTCCGGGTGCACGCCCGGGCAGTGCAGGCACTCGGAGTAGTTCTCGACGATCCCCTTCCAGTTCGCGGCGACGTCGTAGTCGATCCGTGCGCCGCGCTTCAGGTCGCCGCTGCGGTAGGCGTCCAGGTGCTCGACGAGCTTGCCGACGTGCTCGGCGAGGGCCGGCGCCTCGCCCGACACGTCGCAGAACAGCAGCCCGCCGGCGACCTCGGTGCGTACCTGGCGCAGGCCGTGGCAGGCCGGGTCGAAGTCGCTGCAGGTCCTCGGTGTGGGGCGCGTTGCGGAGGCTGCCGTCGAAGCCGTAGGTCCACGCGTGGTACGGGCACTGCAGGCGGCGGGTGGACCCCTCGGGTGCGGTCAGGAGCCGTGACCCACGGTGGCGGCAGACGTTGAAGAAGCCGCGCGCGTTGCCTTCGCCGTCGCCGATGAAGAGCAGGCTCTCGCCGGCGAGCTCGACGGTGAGGTAGGCGCCACGGTCGGCGACCGCGCTCGCGTGGCCGACGCACATCCAGCCCCCGAAGAAGAGGTTGCGGACGCTCCCAGTCGGCGACCGCGTCGTCCACGTATGCGCGCGCGGGCAGGAGCGAGGCCTCGAGCAGCGGCCGGAGCGTCGGGGCCAGCTCGTCGGCGGTGAACGGGGAATCGGTCGCGACGGTCATGGCGGGCACCCTACCAACACTTCGTGCAATTGACTACAAGGTCAGGACAAGTTAGGGTGCCGCGAATGAGCACCAACGGACATCACCCGACCTTCGACGCGATCATCGTGGGAGGCGGCCACAACGGCCTGACGGCGGCCGCGTATCTCGCCCAGGGCGGGCTGCGCGTCTGCGTGCTCGAGAAGCGCGACATCCTCGGCGGCGCCTGCGTCACCGAGGAGGTCTGGCCCGGGCACCGCGTCTCGCGCGCCTCCTATGTGGTCTCGCTGCTGCACCCGAAGGTCGTCAACGAGCTCGAGCTGAAGAAGTACGGCTACGAGGTCCACCCGCTGGACCCGGCGTACTCGACGCTCCCGCCCGACGGCCCGCCGCTGTTCTTCTACAACGACGAGCAGGCGGCGATCGAGTCGATCCGTCCGCACTCGCGCAAGGACGCCGACGCCTACCCGGCGTTCCAGGCGCTGCTCGAGCGGATGGGCGACTTCCTGCGCCCGATGCTCCTGCGCGCCCCGCCGGCCGTCGGCTCGCGCCACCCGGGCGACCTGATCGAGCCTGCTCCGCGAAGCCGGCCGCGCCGCCGGTCTGAGCAAGCGCGACATCTTCGACTTCTACCGGATCATGACCATGTCGGTCGGCGATCTGCTCGACGACTGGTTCGAGAACGACGCCTTCAAGGGCGCGATGGCGTCGAGCGGCGTCGTCGGCGTGTGGGCCGGGCCGCGTTCGCCCGGCACCGCCTACAACCTGCTCCATCACGAGCTCGGCGAGATCGACGGCGTGACCGGGCTGTGGGGCCACGTGAAGGGCGGCATGGGCGCGATCTCGACGGCGATCGCCCGCAGTGCCGAGGCGTCTGGCGCGACCATCCGCGCGGGCGCGTCGGTGCGCTCGATCGACGTGTCCGGCGGTCACACCGTCGGCGTGACGCTGGAGACCGGTGAGGAGATCTTCGCTCCCGTCGTCGTGTCCGGCGCGCACCCGAAGACCACGGTGCTCGACATGGTCGGCGCGCAGCACTTCCCCGACGACATCGTCGACGACATGCGCCGCTACAAGACCCGCGGCGGGTCGGTGAAGGTCAACTGGGTGCTCTCGGAGCCGCCGCGTTACGAGGGCGTCTCGCCCGAGGACCAGCACCGGCTCGTGCGGTCCGGCGTGGCGTTCTGCCCGTCGATCGACACCCTCGAGCGCGCCTGGCAGGACGCCTGCCGCGGCGTCCCGGCCGAGACCCCGTACCTCGAGGTCGAGACTCCGTCGACGATCGACTCGACGCTGACCGACGACGGCTCGACGATCGTCACGATGTTCACCCAGTACGGCCCCTGGGACGAGGCCGGCTGGCCCGAGGGCTCGCGCGACGCCTACGCCGACCGCTGCCTGGAGATCCTCGCCGAGCGCGCGCCGAACGTGCGCGACGCCGTGATCCATCGCGAGGTGCTGGCGCCGCCGGACCTCGAGCGGATCTTCGGCCTGGTCGGCGGCTCGATCTTCCAGGGCGAGCAGGGTCTGGACCAGATGGCGTTCATGCGGCCGTGCCCCGGCCTGGCGCAGTACGCGACGCCGGTCGACGGCCTGTACCTGTGCGGTGCCGGCACGCATCCCGGCGGCGGCGTGATGGCGCTCGGCGGCCACAACGCGGCCCACCGCGTGCTGCACGACCAGCGCTGGAAGCGCGCGCGCCGGCGGGTCAGGGAGGCGCTGCCGGTTTGACCCCCGCGGAGCGCGCCCGCGCGTTCGTCGAAGACGTTCTGATCCCGCTCGAGGAGAAGGCCGAGCGCGCCCACGGCAAGCTGCCGGCGGAGGACGTCGAGCGGATCCGCGCTGCGGGGCTGGCCGCCGGCCTGGCCGGCGGCCTGCATGCTCGCGAGCACGGCGGCCAGGGCTGGTCGAAGCTCGAATGGGTGCTCGTCGAGGAGCAGTTCGGCCGCTCGACGAACGCGCTGTCGTGGCACATCCCGAGCGCCTACAACGTGCTCGCGTCCGGGTCGCCCGAGCAGATCGACCGGTACCTGCGGCCGGCGCTCCGCGGCGAACTGCACGACGCCTACGCGGTGACCGAGGAGCACGTGGGGTCTGACCCCTCGGGCATCGCCACGACCGCGGTGCGCACCGACAGCGGCTGGGTCATCAACGGCGAGAAGTGGTTCGTCACCTACGGCGACATCGCGGCGGTCTACATCGTCGTGGCGAACACCGACGACGGGCCGACGCTGTTCCTCGTCGACCGCTCGTGCGACGGCATCTCGGTCGTCGACGACCCGCCGTTCACGCACACGTATCCGCACGGGCACCCGACGCTCCGGTTCACCGACGTCGAGGTCGGCGAGGACGCCGTGATCGGCGGCGTCGGCGAGGGCGACGCGCTGCAGCGCGCGTGGTTCACCGAGGAGCGGATCGGGATCGCGGCGCGCGGCGTCGGCTCGATGTGGCGGTTGCTGGAGGAGGCGACCGCGTGGGCACTCGAGCGCGAGCAGGGCGGCACGCGGATCATGGACTACCAGGGGGTGTCGTTCCCGCTGGCGGACTCGGCGGCGGACGCCGCCGCCGGCCGCGCGCTGACGCTCGAGGTCGCGCGGCTGGCCGACGAGGGCGCCGACCCGAAGATCGTGCACGCGAAGGCGTCGATGGCGAAGCTGTTCGTGAGCGAGGCCGCGTGCCGGTGCGCCGACCGCGCCGTGCAGGTGTTCGGCGGCCGCGGCTATATGCGGACGAACGTCGCCGAGCGGTTCCTGCGCGAGCTGCGCGTCGACCGGATCTGGGAGGGGACGAGCGAGATCCAGCGGCTGATCGTCGCGCGTGCGCTCGAGCGGCGCGGGGTCGAGCGAACTCTCCACTAGTGGACCGCCTGCTGAACCCTTCATCGATCGCGGTGGTCGGCGCGAGCGACCGCCCGGAGACGTACTCGAGCGAGACGCTGCGCAACCTGCAGCGCCTGGGCTTCGAGGGAGAGGTCTGGGGGGTCAACCCGCGGCGGTCGCACGCGCACGGGGTGCCCTGCTTCCCGACGCTGGGCGATCTGCCGGGAGTGCCCGATGCGGTCGTGATCGCGATCCCCGCCGCGGGGGTGCCGGCCGTCGTGGAGGAGGCGGGAGCGCTCGGCTGCGGCGGCGCCGTCGTGTTCGCGCGCCGGGTTCGCGGAGGCGCCGGACGGCGCCGCGCTCGAGGATGCGTTGAAGGAGGCCGCGCGGCGGCATTCGCTGCCGGTCTGCGGGCCGAACTGCGACGGGCTGATCTCGCTCCACTCGCGCACGGCGCTGTGGGGCGACGCGCTCGCAGAGCCGCAGCCCGGCCACGTCGCGCTCGTCTCACAGAGCGGCAACCTGGTGGTGAACGCGCTCGCCACGCGCCGCGGGCTGCGCCTGCACACGGCGATCTCGAGCGGCAACGAGGCCGTGCTGACCACGCCCGACTACCTCGAGCATCTCGCCCGCGACCCCGGCGTGCGCTCGATCGCGCTGCTGATCGAGGCCGACGGCGACGGTGCGCGGCTGTGCGAGGCGCTCGCCGTGTGCGCCGACGAGGGCGTCGGCGTGGCGGTGCTGAAGGTCGGCGCCTCGCCGGTCGGGGTCGCGGCCGCAGCCGCACACACGGGCGCGGTGGCCGGCGACCACCGGGTGTTCCGCGCGCTCGTCGAGGAGGCAGGTGCGGCCTGGGCGGCCGACCTCCATGACCTGCTGGAGCTCGCGAAGGCGCTCGCCGTGCGGGGCGCGCGGCCGCGCGGCGGCGGCCTCGCGATCCTGACGTGCTCGGGCGGCGACTCCGGGCTCGGCGCCGACGAGGCGGCCCGCGTCGGCCTGTCGCTGCCGGCGCTCGAGCCGGCGACGGCGGCGGCGCTGCGCGAGCGCCTGCCCGCGGCGGCGACGGTCGCGAACCCGCTCGACTACACGGCGATCATCTGGGGGGAGGTCGAGACGCTGCGCGACATCGTGAAGATCGTCGGCGACGACCCGGGCATCGGTCACGTGCTGGTGTTCTACGACCGCCCGCCCGGCATCTCCGGGGCCTCCGGGGACAGCTGGGCCGCGGTCGAGGAGGGCATCGCCGCGGGCGCGGCGGTGTGCGCGGTGCCCGTGATGGTGGCGGCGACGCTGCCGGAGCTGCTGGACGACGACGCGGCGTGGCGGTTCATCTCCGAGGGCGTGGTCGCGGTGGCCGGGCTGCGGACCGGGGTGGCGGTGGCCGCTGCGCTGCAGACGCCGGCGGCCGACGCCGGCGCGGCTGCGCTCGATCGCCGAGGCGTGCCGGGGACCGGCGCGCGGCTCGGGCCGCTGGCTCGCGGAGCACGAGGCGAAGGCGCTGCTCCGCGCACGCGGCGTTCCCGTCGTCGGTGGACGGCTTGCATCGAATGAGGACGAGGCGGTGGCGGCGTGGCGGGAGCTCGCGGGGCCCGTGGCGTTGAAGCTCTCGGCGGCGGACGTGCGCCACAAGACGCAGGCCGGCGCGCTCGCGCTGGACGTCGCGGACGAGACCGGCGTGCGCGAGGCGTTCCGCCGGCTCGCCGGGGTTGCTCGTGCACGCATACCGTGTACTGACGACCCCGCCGCGGGAAACGGCGCCGCCCGAGCCTCCGTCGATGCGCAGTTGGATCCCGCCACCCCCATCCTCGTCGAACAGATGGCGCCACCCGGCACCGAGCTGCTCGTCTCCGTCCGCACCGACGCCGTCGTCCCGGCGCTCGTCGTCGGCCTCGGCGGCATCTGGGTCGAGGCACTGGACGACATCGCGATCGTCCCGCTGCCCGCCACCGCAGCACGCGTCGAGCGGGCGCTCAACTCACTCAAGGGCGCCGCGCTGATCCCAGACGTCAAAGCCGCCGCGCACGTGGCGGCGCAGATCGGCGCGGCGGCCGGCGGTCTCGAGCTGCTCGAGTGCAATCCCGTTCTCATCCACCGCGACGGCGCCGTCGTCGTGGATGCCACTGCCAAGGAGGTCTCCTCGTGAACGCGATCGCCCAGCAGCTCGGTGAGGTCGGGCTGCCCGCCCCGATCTCCGAGCTCGCCTCCCGCCAATGGGACGTCGTAGTGGTCGGCGGCGGCCACAACGGCCTCACCGCTGCCGCGTACCTGGCCAAGGCGGGCCGGTCGGTGCTCGTGCTCGAACGCCGCGAGCGGCTCGGCGGCGCGTGCACGCTCGAGCGCCCGTTCTCCGACTCGGAGTTCGTGGTCAGCCCGTGCGCGTACGTGGTCGGGCTGCTCGACGATCTGGTCATCCGCGAGCTCGCGCTGAAGCAGCGCGGCCTGCACTTCGACGTCGCCGACCCGAACCTGTGGGTGCCGTTCGACGACGGCAGCTCGTTCGGCCAGTGGCTCGACAACGACCATACGAACGCCGACCTGAAGGCGCTCGGCGTCTCGGCGAAGGACATCGAGGGCTACTGGGCGTACGAGCACCTCTTCGACGAGATCCGCAAGCGGCTGCGCACCGGCGAGCGCGACACGTGGGTGGGCGATTCGCCCAGCCGGGCCGAGATCGAGGACCTGCTGCGCGGGGAGCAGGCGATGATCGACGTCGTGTTCGACGCCTCGATCGCGGACGTGCTGGACGACCACATCGGCGATCAGCGGCTCAAGGACGCGCTGTTCGGCCAGGGGGTCATCGGCGCGTGGGCCGGGCCCGTACGACGCCGGCACCGCGTCGATCAAGCTGATGCACTTCCAGGGCGACCTCGAGGGCCAGGGGCCGGTGTGGGGCTACGTCCGCGGCGGCATGGGGATGGTCTCGTTCGCGATCGCCGACGCCGCGCAGGAGGCCGGCGCGACGCTCGCGACCGGCGTGCCGGTGGCGGAGATCCTGCCCGAGGAGGGCGTCCGGCTCGAGGACGGCACGCTGATCCGCGCCGGCACCGTGGTCTGCAACGCCGACCCCAAGCGCATGCTCGGCATGGTCGAGGAGATGCCCGCCGACTACCGCGCCCGGCTCGAGGCGTGGCAGATCCGCAGCCCCGTCGTCAAGTTCAACGCCGCGCTGAACCGCCTGCCCACGTGGACCGCGGCGCGCGGCGAGGTCTTCCCCGCCTACGCCACGATCGACGTCACCACCGGCATGGCCGACGCGCAGCGCGCGTTCGAGGCGTGCACGCGCGGCGAGGCCGCGGTCGGGTTCGGCGAGATCTACATCCAGACCGGCTACGACCCGTCACCGGCGCCGGCCGGCAAGCACCTGATGAGCGTGTTCGGCCAGTACGCGCCGTACGAGTTCGACTGGGCGAACCGCCGCGACGAGGTCGCGAAGCAGTTCATCGACCTGATCGCCCGCTTCGCGCCCGACTTCCCCGGCTGCCTCGAGCACTACGAGGTGCTCGGCGCGCCCGACATCGAGGAGCGGATCGGGCTCACGCGCGGGAACATCTTCCAGGGCGAGACGATGCCGGACCAGATGTGGGAGCACCGGCTCAGCGCCCGCACGCCGATCCCGGGCGTGTACCTGTGCGGCGCCGCCACCCACCCGGCGGGCAGCGTGATCGCGCTGAACGGCCGCAACGCGGCGATGGCGGTGCTGGAGGACGCTGCGGTTGGAGAGCCCGTTTCAGAAGCCGGCACGCCCGGATCCGGGACGATCCGCGGCGCCAGTCGCCACCCGCGGGCTCGCCGATAACCCCACTATCGGCTTCACCCGCGTGCGGCGCCTGCCATCCACGGCTCGACCGTCCCGGTCGGGCCGTCTGTTCTGAAACGGACTCTCAGGCCCGGCCGTCGAGCCACTCGCGCATCGAGACGTGATGCGCGGAGTGCTCGCCTGACGCAAGCTCGCGGCGCATCTCGCCGACCAGTCCGAACCGCTCCGCGGTCACGTTGTGCTGGTGGATCGTCTCCAGGTTCTCCTGGCGTGCGGACACGAAGTGGCGATCGGTGAGGATGTCCAGACCGTCGATCACGCCGCGCACCATCTCGCGCACGCAGTCCTCCACGAACCGCGGGCGGCGGTGCGCCTTCTCGACCACCGCGACCTCGTCGGAGCGCTTCATCAGCTCGTAGATCTCCGACGACATCGAGTTCTCGACGATCGCCAGCAGCGCCTCGGCGTCGATGTCGTTGATGCAGTCCTCCGGGCAGCCGATGTGCAGCGTCCCGAGCCCGCGCTGGTTGTGCGTCGCCACCGGGACGGCGTCGAAGATGCGCTCGATGTCCTCGTCGGAGAACCCGCCGCCGGCCAGGCGCTCGCGCGCACGCGCCTGTACGAGCGTCTGCGCGCACGGGCAGGCGGTGATGCCCTGGGCGCGGACGCCGATCAGGCGGCGCGTGCCGGCCTCGCTGGCCACGGCCACGCCGAGCAGCGAGTAGATCTCCTGCGTGAGGATGCCCGACTCCGGCGCCGGCTTGTGCTCCGGATAGCGCGCCTCGATGTGCACCTCGGCGCGCCGCGCGCCCTGGCGGTCACGGACCTTCTCGGCGATGTGCTGCGCCAGGGTCTCGGCACGCAGGGCCGACTCGCCGAGCACGACCTCGCCGATCGCGTCGTTGACGACCTCCTCGAAGCGCGACATATGCGCGCCCTTCTGTTGCGGGCCGAGGTCGACGAAACAGTCGAGCCGCGCCGAGTACAACTGCTCGGCGCCGTTCGCCTGGATGCGGATGACCTTCTCGACATTCGTCACGCCCACGCGCGACAGCGAGACGGGGAGCGAGGGGGCCTGGGCTTGGACGTCTTCGAGTGTGATTTCCGACATCGTGCATCTAGGCTAGTACGCCCAGGCGATGAGGTTGGCGCGCCGATTTGGACGAAAAGACACCCATTCGGACAGGACAGACGCCGTAACGCGTGCTACAAAGCCCGATGAGAGGCGATGGATGGCCTTGTGCCACGGCCCAATTTCGCGACCTGCGTCGCGGTGTGCAGCACGGCTGCCAATGAAATAGACGGATAGGGGTGGCCCCGGAGGCGGGGTGCGCTCGCGTTGTCGTCCCGAAGGATCGATGGCCACTAAGACCGAAGCACTGCTCGCGAGCGACGTGTCGATAGTCGAGATCGACGAGCTACGCCCGCTGATTCTTGAGGGCCAGGAGCGGGGGTTCCTGACCTTTGAGCAGATCACCTCTTGTCTTGAAGAGGTGGAGGTCACGAAGGAACAGGTCGTAGAGCTACACGCGTACCTGGAGGACCAGGGCATCGACATCGTGAACGCCGAGGATGGGCGTCCCGCGGTCGCCGAAGGCCGACGGTTCGAACCTGCCGCGGCCCAGAGCAAGGCGTCCGACGCCCCGCGCAAGCCCGAGATCGACCTCACGGTCGAGCCCAGCCTCGATTCCCTGCGGCTCTACCTCCGTGCGATCGGCCGTGTCCAACTGCTCACCGCCGACCGCGAGGTAACGCTCGCGCAGCGGATCGAGCGCGGCGACCTCGTGGCGAAACAGGAGATGGTCGAGGCCAACCTGCGGCTCGTCGTTTCGATCGCGAAGGGATACCTCGGGCGCGGCCTGTCGTTCCTGGACCTGATCCAGGAGGGCTCGCTCGGCCTCATCCGCGCGGTCGAGAAGTTCGACTACCGCCGCGGATACAAGTTCTCGACCTACGCGACCTGGTGGATCCGCCAGGCGGTGACGCGGGCGATCGCGGACAAGGGCCGCACGATCCGCATCCCCGTCCACATGGTGGAGAAGCTGAACAAGGTCGTGCACGTGGAGCGCCAGCTCGTCCAGCAGCTCGGCCGTGAGCCGCTGCCGGAGGAGATCGCCACCGAGCTCGAGTGCTCGGCACGCGAAGTGCGAGACATCCTGCGGATGGCCCAGCAGCCGGTGTCGCTCGAGAAGCCGATCGGCGAGGAGGAGGAATCCGAGCTGGGCGACTTCGTCGAGGACGACTCCGCGATCTCGCCGTTCGAGATGGCCTCGGAGAACCTCCGCAAGGAGAACGTCCGCCGCGCGCTCGACGCGTTGCCTCAGCGAGAGCGTGAGGTGATCGAGATGCGCTTCGGGCTTACGGGCGCCCGCCCGTACACGCTCGAGGAGGTCGGTCGCGCGTTCAATGTGACGCGCGAGCGGATCCGGCAGATCGAGAACCACACACTGAAGAAGCTCGAGTCGCTGCCCGAGGCCCAGCGCCTGCGCGACTCCGGATAAGCCTTGTGCGAGTGCGGCGGGCGACCTTCGCCCGCCGCGCCGTGCTCGGCCCTATACCGCCAGCAGCTCGAACCAGACGCGCGTGTCCGCGGAGCGGTTGACGCCCCAGCGGGCGGCGACCATCTCGACGAGCTGGAGGCCGGAGCCGCCGTCGGTGCGCGGGGCCGGGTCGCGCTGGGCGATCGCGCCCGCTCGCCCCGGGTTGCCGACCTGGAGCCACACGATGCCGTGGGTCACGCGACCGCTGATCCACAGCGGCGTGTCAGCGGGCAGGCCGGCGTGCAGCGCGTTGGTCACGAGCTCGGAGATCAGCAGGCGCGCGTCGTCGCGCACGTGGTCCGGAACGATCCCGGTCAGCCACCGCGTCACCGCCTCGCGTGCCTGCGCCGGCGCCCCCGGGCCCATCCGCACCGTCACCTCGACGGAGTCGAGCGCACCTTCGCGCTCCCTCGTCTGCATCGCGGCCTGGAGCTCGGCGTTCTCGGCGCGTAGACGCGCCACCTCCGTCGTCAAGGCCTCGATCGTCGGGCGTCCGCGTTTCGCGGACGATTCTCCGGCTGCCGCTGCATTGGACCGCATGAGGCCTCCTTTGGAGCCCCTCGCGACCCAGCCCCGGCATCGGGGCGGCTCGGAGGGCTCTCCGCTGTGTGGAGAACAGCCCGGGCGCTTCGGGGTCACGGATCGAAGCTGGCCAGGTCGCGTCAAAGGCTGAGGCTCCCGTGGGGGCCACTCTACCCGTATGCTCGGTCCCCAACGCAAGGGACGGAACCTTTGTCGGCAGACATGCACGAAGACGACCAAGCCGCAATGCGGGGCGGCGATCGTCACGACGGCCCGCTCCGGCAGCAGCTCTCGAACGCCGTGATGGCGTTGTACAAGCAGTACCTCGGCAAGGGCCCGACCGACTGCCGGGCCTACCTGGACCGCGACCTCGTGGTGCTGGTGCTGACGGGCGGCTACAGCGCCGGCGAGCAGACGCTGTTCGAGGCCGGCAAGTGGCACGACGTCCGCCATGCGCGGCTCGCCTGGCAGGACAGCATGGAGGTGCGCTTCACCGAAGCGATCGAGCGGCTCACCAACCGCACCGTCAAGGCGTTCATGAGCGCCAGTCACCAGGATCCCGACGTCTCGGTGGAGGTGTTCGTGCTCGACGGAACGCCGCCGGAACCGCGCTAGACTTCCGCCGCCCGGTGGGGTTCCCGAGCGGTCAAAGGGGACGGGCTGTAAACCCGTTGGCTCAGCCTTCGCAGGTTCGAATCCTGCCCCCACCATTTCGGAGCCGGTCGGGCCACGAAGGGTCCGGCCGGGTCACGAAGCGCCAGCCGGCCGCCCGCTACCGGCGACAAGCGACCAACCTTCGCACCGGGCCCGGGGTCTCTCCCTTCGACACGCACCCGACTCCCGCGAAGGGGAGGTCCCATGTCCCATCAGATCCACCCGTACCGTCTCCGCCGCAAGGCGATCCTCGGCGGCGCCACCGTGCTGGCCACGCTCACCGCCACGGCGGCGCTCGCCTTCGCGCAGGTAAGCGGCGGCCCCGACGGCACCCCGCCCGGCGATCCGCCCCCGTCGAACCTGCTCACCAACACGTGCGGTCCGAACCAGACCAGCATCGTGAAGACCGAGAGCTCGCCGTCGACGACCAATTCGGTCAACTTCGTCCCGCTCCCCGGCGCCAACACCCAGATCGTCGTCCCCGACGGTCAGAGCCGCTGCGTCAAGGTCCTGCTGACCGCGGAGACCGCGTGCCGGGAGACCGGCGCCGCGGACTTCTGCTACGTCCGCGCGCTCGCCGACGGCGTCCCGATGGACCCGAATGGCGCCGGCTTCCAGGCCATGGACAGCGAAGACGGCACCGCCTCGGCCCACGCCTTCGAGTGGATCAAGCGGCTCGGCGAAGGCGCGCACATCATCCGCATCGAGCAGCGCGTCGGCAACGCCGCCACGACGTTCTACAAGGACGACTGGACGTTCGACGTCTCGCTCTACCTCTAGCCCATCCACGACTCGCGGTGGCCGACGCGCCCCCGGCCACCGCGAGACTGGTGTCCCATGCATGTCCCCCGCTCGGCGCGCCTGGTCAGCGGGTCGCCGTGATCACCAGCCGCGTGCCGGTCTCGAACGGAGCGCCGTCGAGGTCGCCGTGGCAGCGGGCGTCCGCGAACCCCGCGCGGGCCACCATCGCCAGCAGCTCGGTCGCCGTGTAGACGCGCAGCGAGAACGTGCGCGACTCGCGCTCGCCGTTCGAGCCGACCAGCGTCTGCGTCGTCTGGGCGACGCCCGAGGCGGGGTCGAACGTGCGCTGGTCGAGCAGCAGCCGGCCCTCGCCGACCAGTCGCCACTCCTGCTCGCGCCAGCCGGTGACGAGCAGGTCGCGGTGCATGATCTCGATCACGAGCCGGCTGCCGGGGCGCAGTACGCGGCCGATCTCGGCCAGCGCCCGCGCGTCCTCCTCGTCGCCGAGGTAGCCGAGCGAGCTGGACAGGTTGAGCGCCGCGTCGAAGCTCGCGTCCGCGAACGGCAGGTCGCGGTAGTCGGCGTGCACGAGCTTCGGCCAGCGCCCGCCGCCCGCGCGCCGGCGCGCCTCGCCGAGCAGCGTCTGCGAGCGGTCGGCGCCGACGACCCGGTAGCCGGCGCCGGCGAGCGGGATCGAGTGCCGCCCGAATCCGCACGGCACGTCGAGCACGTCGGCGCCCGGCTCGCAGCCGGCCAGCCGGACTGCGGCGAGCGCCTGCGCCTCGGCCCGCGCGTCGCGCTCGTCGCCGGCGAATGCGCGCAGATAGAACTCGCTGAAGAAGGCATCCCACGCCTCGGGCGAGCTGGTGCCGGCACGCTCCACGTCGCGCGAGTCTAGGGCCGGACGACTCAGTCCGTGATCGGCGTCGTCTGCGCGAGCGCGATCAGCCAGCGGCCGTCGTGCTTGACCAGCGTGAACGTGAGGTTGCCGCGGTCGCTCCTCAGCTCGTCGTCGCCGTCCGCCGGATCGCGCTCGTCGGAAACGTGCTTGACGCAGTTGGCGAGGGCGACCCCGGGCGCAGGGAAGCGCACGTCGACCAGCTCGTAGCGCGTGTGCACGTCCGCCAGCGGCGACGCCAACGCGTGGCGCATCACCGTCCGGATCGTCTCGCGGCCGGCGACACGCCGGCCGACGAAGTTCACGATCGCCGCATCCTCGGTGAGCAGCGCGGCGTAGCCGTCGGCGTCGTACTGGAGCCGCTCGGCCTCCGCGACGATCGCTTCGACGGCGGCGATCTCCTGCTCTGGTGCTGTGGTGGTCATCTGGGTCCTCTCGGCTGCCGTGTGTCAAAGCGGAGCGAAACGCTCCGATATGCATCACTATAGCGGAGCGTTTCGCTCCGCATCCGACTAGAATGCCCACCCGTGCCCGACCGCGCCCGCAGAGTCACGCGCCGTGCCGACGCCGAGCGCAACGACCGTGCGCTGCTGCGCGCGGCGCGCGAGGTGATCGCGATCGACGGCACGCACGCGTCGGTCGCAGCGATCGCAGCGCGCGCGGGCGTCGGGATCGGGAGCCTGTACCGCCGCTGGCGCAGCAAGGAGGAGCTGTTCCGGCACCTGACCGACGTGGCGCTCGACGAATGGACCCGAGTCGCCGAGGAGGGCCTGGCACTCGACGACCCGTGGGAGGGCCTCGCGCATTACTTCAACGCCGCCGTCGAGTTCGGCCCCGGCACGCTGGCGCCGCTCGCCGGCACGGTCGAGATCGCGCCGGAGGCGGCCGAGCGGCTGCGCCGCTCCGACGACGTGGGCGAGGCGCTCGTTGCGCGGGCGCATGCAGCCGGCGTCCTGCGCGCGGACGTCACCGCCGTCGACCTGTGGCTGCTGATGGAGCAGTTCCGCCGCTCGCCGCTGATCGAGCAGCTCACGATCCAGGGGCGCGACGACCTCGACGCGGCCGCCCTCCATGCCCGCCGGCGGCTCGTCGCAATCGTGCTCGACGGCCTGCGCCCCGCACGCGCGCCGCTGCCCTCCCCGGCCCCGGATCCGCGGCTGCTCTACGACCGCTGGACGCCACTGCCCTGAGGACGGAAGGTCCGGGCACCGCGTGCAGGCGCCAACGGAAGCCCGCGACACGGACGCAGTCGCCGCGGGTTCCGCTGAAGCTAGCCGGCTACTCGTCCTGCTTGGACTGCTCGCCGTCCTTTGACTCGGGCGCCTTCAACGGCTGGCCGGCCACGGTCTCCGTGTCGTCCTCGCCGGGCTTCGGCGCGTCCTCGTCGACCTCGTCGGGCCGGTTCTCTGTGGATTCGCTCACGGCGATCTCCTCGGTCGGGGGGAGCGGTACTACCCAGAACCTGCCGCGGCTACCGCGGTGGTGTTAGGGATTGGTCCGTCCCGATTCCGACGTCGCCGATTGCATCCGGCCCCACGGCGTCGCGAGACTGAGCCCTCCCTCACAAGGAGGTGTGCCATGCGCATTGTCCGATGGGTCGGGTTGCTGGCGGTTGTCGCCGCAGTCAGCGCTGTCGCGAGCCCGTCGTCCAGGCCGGGCCGCCCAGGGACGGAGAGCTGGTCCCCGCCGCGGAACGACTGGCGGGCCTGACAGGGGGGCAGTTGCTCGGGGAGGAGACGCGACAGCTGCTCGAGCTTCCGGCCGCAGACAATCCGCTGGCCGGGGCGGGCGAGAGCTGCTTCCGGGCCGGACACCGAGGCAAGGTCCTGATCCTCTGGACCCGATCCGCGGACGAGCCGCCGGCGCATTGCAGGGTCAAGCCCGGCACGTCGGTGTTCCTGTTCGGCGGGTTCGTGTTCTGCGACCCGCTCGAGCCGCCGCCGTTCTTCGCCGTCGGCGAGAAGGCGCAGCGGCGGTGTGCCCTCGACGGCGTGCGCGAGCTGCTCGTCTTCGACGAGATCCTCGTCACGATCGATCGGCGCAGGCCGGTCGACATCGGGCGCAAACGGTTCCTGGCCGTGTCCCCTCAGGGCACCGCGCAGCTGCCCGAAGGCAACGTCCTCGGCGTCGCTCCCCAGGAGACGACGTTCGTCGCCGCGGGATACGTGGCGATGATCCGGCCGCTGCGTCCGGGGCGGCACACCATCACGGTCGAAATCGTGGGCGGAGACTTTGCAGGCTCCACGTCTGCGACCGTCGACGTCGTGCCCGGCGCCTGAGCCCAGGCGAGCGCGAGGGGCCGGAGCGCCGTCCCCGGGCTCACGCAACCGACGTGTAACCCGCCTGACACAGATCGCAACGCAGCGAATAAGCCGTGCCATTGCTGCGTGTTGGTAGTCATGAACATCCACTCAATTGCACGACGCATCGCCACAACCGGCGCCATTGTCTTGGCCCTACCAGCGCTCGGCGCTGCCACTGCCTCCGCGCAGTCGGACGAACGGATCGACGGGAAATACGGATATGTCAAGTTCGTTGCCGAGGACGAGATCCTCAGAGCAGCCGACATCTGGGGCGACGGCTACCGCGTGCGCGCCTACCTGCACTGGGGTCGCACGCATTCGGCGCAGGTGACCGACAAGTTCATGACCACCGGTGACGAGTCCAAGGATCTTGCGATCCCCGAAGGCACCACGGTGTCACTGACAATGTGCTACATCAAAAAGAACGGTGACATTCACAGGTGCAGTGACCCGCAACGTGGCGAGGCCTGACCGTGGTGAAGTGGCGAACTCGGGTGCCGGCCGCGGTGGCGGCCGGCGCGGCGCTGGCGGTTGCGATGCTGGCGCCGCCCGCGTCCGCCGCCGACACGCAACTCCTGCTGGTGCACGGCTACGGCTCCTCCACCGAGGGCAAGGACTGCAACCGGAGCACGTGGAAGAGCGCGCTGCGCTACTACCAGGACGCGGGCGGGCGCGAACGCTCGTCGCTGACCACGATCGGCTACTACCCCGGCGACACAGGGCGCTGTGACGTCATGCTCGGAGACGGAGCGGCTTCCAACGAGCGGCCGATCCAGGACATCGCCAGGGACCTCGCGATCCACATCGACCGCGAGTACACCAGCAACGGCACGCCGGTGGACATCATCGGCCATTCGATGGGTGGCCTGATCGCCCGCGTCGCGCTGCTGGGCTCGGCGCAGGGCTGGGCCGGCTTCCCGTCCAAGAAGCTCAACGTGGACGACGTCGTGACGCTCAGCTCCCCGCACCAGGGCGTGGCGAAGCCGTCCGCGCACGACGACGAGCAGTGGCGGCAGATGCGCCCTGGCTCGGGCTTCATCGAGCGGCTGCACGAGAACGGGAGCGGCTTGGGCGACGACTGGGCCGACGGCACCGACTGGAGCCTCGTGGGCTCGCAAGAGGACGCCACGGTCAGGCACAACTCCGCGATCGACAAGGGCAACCATGCCGATCAGAAGTACGGCTATCAGGACAACCCCGGCGACAGCGGAGACGTCGACCACGGTGGCGTCCGGACGCTCCACGGGGGCAACAGGTTCGACCTGCGGTACTGGCACGCCGCCGGCGATCACCCGCCCCACACCACCGACCGCGGCTGGTCACCGCTGAAGACCGCGTTCCAGGCGGCCACCAAGACAGGCGACGGCCTGCCGAAGTGAGTTCACCGCCGTCGAGAGGAGCCGAGGTCGACCACCTCGCCGGCCTGCCAGGGCCGCAGCCTCTCGGCGTCAGCCCAGGGCGAGCATCCGTCCGCTGCGATCCGGTCGACGAAGGCGCGCATCCCGCGGCGAGTCGGCCCGGACCCGCCGGCCCAGAGAAACAGCCGCCGCTCGGTCGCCATCCCCTTCTCGAGGTCGCAGGCGCTGCCCTCGTAGACCGAGCGCTTGAGCGCGCGCACGGCCTGCGGCGGGCGCCGCGCCAGGCGATGCGCGGCCTCGGTCGCCAGCGCCCGTAGCGACGCGGCGGGAGCGGTGCGGTGGACGAGACCGAGCGACTGCGCCTCCGCCGCGGTCAGGGTGCGGCCCTCGAGCATCATCTCCAGCGCCCGCGAGGCGCCGAGGGCGCGGGAGAGCCGCTGGCTCCCGCCGGCGCCGGGCGGCAGCCCGATCGTCATTTCGGGCAGCCCGATCCGGAAGGAGCCGTCATCGGCCATGTAGCGCAGGTCGCAGGCGAGGGCGAGCTCGCAGCCTCCGCCCGTGGCCGGGCCGTTGACGGCGGCGACGAACACCTTGTCGCTGCGGCTCATGCGGCGGAAGAGATCGTGGACGCGGTGCAGCTCGAGCAGCCCGCGCATGGGGGTTCGCTCCACCAGCCCGCGTGCGCCCGGCACCAGCTTCACCGCGCCGGCGAGCCGGACCATCGCCGTCGCCGCCGCCTGTGGCGGCGGCGGCCCGACGCCGATGGCGCCGGCGAGGATCTCCGCGATCTCGTAGTGGGTGACGAAGATCCCGTCGCGCGCGCCGGTGAGGACGACCGCGCCGATCGACCGGTCACGCCACAGCGAGCGTGTGAGCGCGTCCAGTTCGGAGACCATCCGGCGGCCCATGAAGTTGTGGGGCGGAGCGTCGAAGAGGACGGTCAGCACGCGACCGTCGCGCTCGATGTTGAAGGTCTCGGGCATCGGCGGGAGCTCTAGCGGGTCACACGCAGGTAGAGGAGCGCCGCGCCGCACCAGACCAGGAGCCCGGCTGTGACCGCCAGGCGCCAGTCGAGAACTCTCGTCAGCAGGAACGTCGAGACCGCGAAGGCACTCCACACTGGGAGCGCCAGCACGGCGCTGCGCGTGAAGGCATGCGCACCGGAGGGGTCGGCGCCGGCAAACGCTACGAGCCCGATGAGCGTCCCGATCGGGAGTGTTGCGATGGCGGCGGCCATCGCGCTGTCCCTCTGGCGCTCGGCCAGGAGGATGAGGAACACGACGGTCGCCGACGCGACGCTCTTGGCGATGACGGGCGTCATCAGCAGGCCTCGGGCCCGCAGTCGGGTTCCTCGGGGGGAGGCGGTGCCAGCCCGACCGCGATGAACGCCTCGATCGCGTCCGCTGCCGCGCTTTCGCCGTAGAGCGCCTTGGCGCTCTGTGTGAAGCTGCGTCGCACCTCGTCGAAGTTGGGTCGCGGGCTCAGGCGCTGGGGCACTGTGTGCAGCACGGCTCCGGCCTTGGTGCGACCCACCGCCTGGACGAACCGGTAGTAGGCGTGGCTGAGGATCGTGGAGTTGAAGTGCTCGCTGGGCTCGCCGTCCTCCTCGTGGGGCGGGTCGGCGTCGTAGTCGTCCATGTGCGCGGGGTACGGCTGGCGGTTGAAGAGCCTCCCGCCAGGGATCTGCCAGCTGATCACGACGCCGGTGGACGACTCCTCGCCAAGCGTGGGATCGCCCCAGTCGTAGTCGAACGCGAACATGTCGGCAAGCGCTTCCTGGACCTCCCGGCTCTGGCGGCCCAGGCTGTTGGCGCGGTCACCGGCATAGGCCCAGTCAACGACGTGACCGTGCTCATGCGCGAAGAAGTCGTTGGAGGGCAGGTCGGGGTCCCCGTTGCCTCTCATGATGTGGGTGTCCTGGATCGAGATGTAGTTCCCGGACCTGCTTGCCCTGGACCGCTGCACGGGATCGTTGCCGAACACCCTGGTATGGGCCGAGGAGCAGAAGCCGCGGACGTCGCAGACAGTTCTGACCACGTTGCGCGCGTTCGCGGTCAGGGCGTCCATCAGCGTGGTGCGCTGCGCGGCGGGCACGACGATGCCCTCGTGCCACTGCAGCCAGTTCCTCCCGTCGCGCGGGTTGCCGCTGACAGGGAACTCGGCGTACCGCTTCACGCCGCCGAGCGGTTCAGCCCCCGCGCCGGCGTCTCCGATCCAGAGGAAGGTCTGCGTGGCCCCGCTCGCGCGGGCGACGGGACCGCGGTCGGGGCGGTCAGCGATCCCGGGCCAGCGTCCGATCACCTTGCCGGTGGCGGCGTCGACGACGATGCAGACGCCGGCCGCAGTCTCCTCGTGCTCCTCGCCGGCCGGTTCGACCTCGACGACCCAGGCGCTGCGCGCTCTGCGCGGCTTGGCGGCACGGTCGCGGGTCGGTGCGCCGGCATAGGCGACCGGCAGCGGCCGCAGTGCCACGGCGGGCCCTGCGACGGCCCGGCGGGCGATCGCCAGCGCGCGCCCGCGGCTGACCCGGCGGTTGCCCGCCGCGCGTCCGCGCCTCACGGGCACGACCGTGGCGGCGATCGAGCGCACCTGGCCCGCCGCGATCGTGACGTCGATCTGGCTCCACACCACGCGCAGCCGGCCGGCCTGCTGGCGGAAGCGCAGCTGGCTCACAGCACGCGCGCCGTGGCGTGCGGGCGACTCGAGCCGGCGGACCAGACGCACTTCCGAGAGCGAGCGCTCGAGCCCGAGCCGGTCCGAGTTGCGCCTCAGCGCCGCGCGGGCGAGCCGCGGCGCCGATGCCGAGGCGGGCAGCCCGAGCCGGTGCGCCGACAGATCCGCGTCGATCCAGCTCGTCCAGCCAGAGGCGCGCCTGCCATCCGGGCCGCCTCGCTCGGAGCCGGTCGCTTCGCCGGCTCCACCGAGCACGGCCGCTGCAACTGCGAGCAGCGCGGCGGCGGCGAATCGGTGTCTTGTGTTCGGCCTACGCTGCGATGGCCAGGACATATCGCCACTCGATCTCGATCCGGTATCCGCCGGCACCGGTGCGATACGGGGCGAGCGCCGCGGAGATCGCGTACCGCACGGCGTCGCGGCCCGACGTCCGGACGGCGAGCACCGCCGGCCCCGACGCCGCCATCGCACGCAGGAGCGTCGCCTCGTCGGGATATTCGAACGTGCCCTCCAGGTAGCCGGCCTCCCGGAGGGTCAGCCCGGCGCGGTCGATGATCCCCTCGAGCACTCCCTCGTACGAGAGGGCGAAGGGTCCGAGCGCGCCGGGCGTGCCAGGCGGCAGGAGCGGCTGCAACGCGTGCAGCACGGCGACGAGCTCCGTGCGCTCCTCGCGCCCCCAGACGGCGAGGAAGATCGCTGCACCGGTCCGTGCTACTCGGACGGCCTCACGCATCGCCATTTCTGGATCGGCGGCGTACTGCAAGCTGTTGAAGCCCGTGACGACGTCGAAGGATTCGTCCGCGTAGGGCAGGAACTCGAGGTCGCCGACCCGGAGCTCGGCCTCCGGCACGCGGCCGCGGGCGATCTCGACGAGCGCTGCGGCTGCGTCGATTCCGGACACGCGCGCGCCGGCATCGGCTGCACGCCGGCAGAAGACGCCTGAGCCGCAGCCCGCGTCAAGCACCGCGACATCCGCGGAGATGCCCGTTCTGCGGATCGCCTCCTCGTAGAGGCGACGGTGCTGTGGCTCCTGCAGCCCGGCCCAGTCACTCGCCTCGGCTCCCCACAGCTCGCCCTGAATCGGGCCCGAGCCCTGCGCCCGCGCCGATGTAGCCATCTCGAACCTCCCTTGGTGAGGGTCGAGCATGCCTGCGAGAGCTGGGCTTCGCTTCGCCTGTCCTGGCCATCTCGGGCGAAATGGCGAAGATCGGCCACGCGCCGGGCGGCGACTAGACGAGTCCCGCTTTGGCGGCGTGTGCCGCGGCGGCGGCGCGAGAGGGAACGTTGAGCTTCGTGAGGATGTTCGACACGTGCCGGTGTGCGGTGTGCTCACTGACGACGAGCCGGGCCGCGATCTCCTTGTCACTGAGGCCCTGCGCGACGAGCGCGAGCACCTCCGCCTCGCGGGACGTGAGGCCTGGAAGCGTCGCGCCGCCCTCACGCTCGACCTTCGCCTTGATCTGCCGCAGCCGCCGCGCAGCGCGCCGTTGGGCATGGGCGGCGCCGAGTCGCTCGAACGCATCGAGCGCCATCCGCGCCTCCTTGCCCGCCCGGTCCCAGCGCCTCACTGCGGCGAGCGCCGCGGCGAGCTCGAGCCGTGCCTCGCCCGTCTCGTACGGGAGCTGGTTGCGGCCGTAGAGGTTGACGGCGTGTTCGAGCGAGTCTCTGGCGCGGTCGGGTGAGCCGCCCGCCGCCTCCACCACGCCGCGCGCCAGGGCGGCTGAGGCCCTCAGCAGCGCCGTGCCCAGCGCGTCCGCCAGCGACTCGACCTCGCTGGCGGCCATGGCCGCCGCGTCAAGTTCGCCTTCTGCTGCCCGCGCGCGCGCCGCAAGCTCGAAGCCATGCGCGCGTTGGGTGCGATCGGCCACCGGGATCGCGCGCAGGCACCGTTCCGCGCACTCCGCCGCCGCCGCCGGGTCCTCGCGGTCGAGCGCCAGAGCGGCCTCGCCAAGCTGCGCCTCGGGATGCAGGCCCACCCGCGCAAACAGCTCCGCGGCCTCGTCGAGGCGACCCTGGCGGCGGCGCAGCTCACCGAGCCGGGCCACGGCGTCGGCGGCCTGGCCAGGGCGCAGCGCGAGCTGCTCGCTGGACCAGAGCAGGCCCCTCTCAGCCCCGCTCCAGTCGCCCCGAACGATCTGCACCATCGCGTAGTGCGTACGGCAGACCGCCAGCAGCGAGTCGAGCCCGAACCGTTGGCAGTACAGCTCTACCCGACTGCACCACTGAGCGGCGCGGTCGAAGTCACGCACCCGCTCGCAGCCGCGGAGCATCACGCAACAGGTCAGCCGGACCAGTTCGATGTCCCTCATCTCGCCACCGGTTGCGGCCAGCGTCGCCTCGTCGAGACAGCGCGTCCCCGCGACAAGATCGCCCTCGGCCAGCAGTGATGCCCCCGTGATCGCGAGAGCGAGCATCTCGATGTCGAGCAGCCCGAGCTCGCGCGCGAGCTCGGTCGCGTCGGTGGCGCGCCGGCGGGCCGCCTCGGTGTCGCTCGTCAGCAGGAAGGCGAAGAACGCATCGGCCGCGGCGAGGAGGGCATGCTCCGGGCACGGCTCGAGGTCGCCCAGCAGTCGACGGGCGCGCTCGGTCCACCCGTTCGCCACCGCCTCCTCGGCACGGAACACGAGCGCGTCCTCGGCAAGGTGCAGGGCGATGCGCGCCGCCCCCCGCGCGTCGCCGCGCTCCCGATAGAGACAGTAGGCGCGCTCGCGGGCCGCACGGATCGCGGGCACGTCGTCGAGCCACGAGCAGGCGCGACCCAGGCCCTCGAGCGCCTCGGGCGGTCCGTGATCGCCGAGAGCAGCCTCGAACTCCGTGCGCGCCTCCCTCCACGCACTGCGCTCGAGCGCGGCGTAGCCTGCCGCGATCCGATCGGTCAGCTGGGCCGCTTCGGTCGCCTCGCTCATCTCAACAGCGCGACCAAGAGTGCCACCAATCCAGCGCCGGCGCCAGCCTGCTCGTCAGCGGCGGATGCGGACGGGCGTGCCCTCGATGGCGCGGCGGGCCAGCCACGAGACCGCGGCGTTGTCGAGCCGGACGCACCCGTGTGAGGCGGCGGTGCCGAGCGGGTCGGCGAGCAGCGCCCCGGAGCGGCCGTGGATGGCCACGCGGCCCTCACCGCCGCCGTAGTTGTCGAGCACGCGCGAGTGGGCGGTGAGGTGGAGCGCCCACGGACCGAGGACGCCGGGCGGCTGGCGGATCCGCTCGCTGATCGCGAAGAGACCGTGCGGCGTCGGGGTCGCCGGCGCGCCGACCACGGCTGCGAAGCGGCGCACGAGCTTGCCGGAGCGGCGGACGGCGACCGTGCGGGCGCCGGTGGAGACCACGATCTGCCAGCGCGTCGTGCGCGTGCGCGTGTGGTCGGCGACGATCCAGCCCGAGCGGGTGTTGGGGCGCTGAGGCAGGCGCACGCGGAACCAGCGGCGTCCCTCGGGGTCGAGCGCGGAACGCAGGACGAGCAGCCGGACGGGACCTCCGCCCCAGCGCGCCTCGGTGCCGAGTCGCTCGCGGCGGGCGCCCGCGCCGGGGTGGGCGCGGACCCGCGTGGGCACGACGACCTGCGCGAGGTGCGCCGCGCGCAGGGTCAGGCGATACGGATCGGGCGTTGCCGCCGCGGCCCCGGACGGGACGGCGACGGCGACGAGCACGCCGCTCGCGGCTGCCGCCGCGAGCGCGCTAGCCCGTGACGCCGCCACTCGCTCCGCCGAACGCCGGGTCGATCTGGACTCGCGCGCGGGCCGTGCGGCGCCGGGCGTTCGGCGCAGTCGCCACGGCGACATTGCGCACGCGCCGGACGCTGAACCCACGCTCGCCTCGTGCCGTCACGCGGAAGGTCCTGCTCGAACGCGCCGCCAGGTAGCCCACGCTCCAGCAGGCGCGCCCATTGCGGAACTGCGCGCCGCGGGCGCGGACGAACACCAGCCCGGAGGGCAGCCGGTCACACACCGTTGCGTCGGCCACCGCGCGGGCGCGGGT
The DNA here is from genome assembly GCA_963806395.1 of uncultured Solirubrobacteraceae bacterium. Classification (GTDB taxonomy): domain Bacteria; phylum Actinomycetota; class Thermoleophilia; order Solirubrobacterales; family Solirubrobacteraceae; genus DASSUW01. Next base: position 216,659 of record CAWDYI010000010.1, read on the forward strand.
GCGTACGGTGATCGTGAAGCGAACGGTGTCGCCGCCGCGGATCACATCGCGGGAGGCGCGCTTCTTCAGCGACCAGCGCGCCCGCGGGGCCGTCACGCGAACGTCGGCGATGTCCGTGTTGTCGGCGGCGAACAGGTCGGCCCCGCCCGTGCTCATCGCCGATGCTGCATTGCGGAGATGGCCGGGTCGCATCGGCACCACGACGAGCACGACCGTCGCTCGCTCGCCGGGCGCGAGTGTCCCGAGCGCGCATGTGACGTGCCCCCCGTGGCCGGAGCAACTGCCCTGGCTGGGAGTCATCGACTTGAGCCTGACCGCCTGGCTGAGCGTGTCCACGAGCCGCACGCCGGTGGCCGCGAAGTCACCGGCGTTGTGGATCGCCATCGTGTAGCTGAAGCGCTTGCCGAGCTGCGGGCGCTCGGTGCTCGCCGTCTTCGTCAGCGTCAGGTCCGGGCCGGCCGCGGCGATCGTGCTGAGCGCCTCGGCGTCGTTGTTCGACGGGTCGGGATCGGGCTGCGGAGCGGATACCGTCGCGAGGTTGCGGAGCTGCAGGCCGGTGGTCCCCGCGGGCACCGTGGCGACGATCGACACCTGCGCGGCGCCGCCCGCGGCGACCGTGCCGAGGTCGCAGGACACGCCGGCGACGGACGCGCCGCAGGTGCCCTGGCTCGGTGTCGCCGACACCAGCGCGGTGCCCGCCGGCAGCGTGTCGCTGACCTCGACGGGGGTCGCCGCGGAGGGTCCGAGGTTCTGGACCACGATCGTCCAGCTCGCGGCCTTCCCGGCGGTGGCGCCACCGGCCGTCTTGGCGATCATCAGGTCGGCGGCCGGCCCGACCGTGGTCGACGCCTGCGCGCTGTCGTTCGCGGACACGAGGTCGCCCTCGTTGCCGTCCACGATGACGGTGTTGGACACGATCTGGTCGCCGAGCGCGAACGGCACCGCCACGGTGACCGTGAAGCTGCGCGAGTCCAGGACGGCAAGCGGGCCGACGGCGCACGTCACGACGCCGGCGAGATGGCTGCACCCCGGGTCGGCGGACACGAACTGGGTGCCGGCCGGAAGCGTGTCGCTCAGCGTCACGCCCGTGGCCGGGGACGCGCCGTTGTTGGTGACCTCGAGCACGTAGTCGAGCTCGTCGCCCGCGACGACGGTCGCGGGCGCCGTCTTGGTCACCGCGAGGTCGGCGGTGGGGAGGATCGTCACCGATGCGTCGTCCGCGTTGTCGGCGGTCGTCGACTCGACCGACGGCGTCGCGGCCGTCGCGGTGTTCACGGGCGTGCCGACGTCGACGGCGAGCACCTGCACGGTCACCGTCACGAGGTCGCCCGGCTGCAGCGTCCCGAACGTGCAGTCGACCGTCCCGGCGGCCTCGACGCAGGAGCCGACGTCGGTGGACACGGACTCGAACGCGACGCCCACGGGCAGCGGGTCCGAGAGGGTCGACGGCGGTCGCCGCGGAGATGCCGTCGTTGGCCACGCGGATCTCGTACTCGAAGCTCGTCCCCTGCAGCACGGGCGCCGCGGGTGCGTCCTTCTCGACGGTCACGTTGGCCAGGACGCCGACCGCCTTGTTCGCGGTGGACGTGTCGTTGGCGGCGTTCGAGTCGGGCGTCGTGGACGACACGGTCGCCGTGTTCGACACCGCGACCGTCTCGTTCGGGTCGATCAGCACGCGCAGGACGAGCGACACGGAGTCGCCCGCGGCGAGATCGCCGATCGCGCACGTGACCGTGCCGGTCGACCTCGGCGCACGGCGCGTCGGCCGACACGAACTCGAGGTTGGCGGGCAGCACGTCCTCGACCGTCACGCCGGTGGCGTCGGACGGGCCGTTGTTGGTGACGGCGAGCGTGAACTCCATCTCGTCGCCGGCGTCGACCGGTGCGGCCTGGGCGGTCTTGACGATCGCCACGTCGGAGTCGACCGCGGTCACGTACGAGCCGTCGTCGGCGAACGGCGTCGTGATCTCGCGCGAGACGGCGGACGCCGCGTTGACGAGATCCGAGGCGTCAGGGAGCGACGGGTCGGTCGCCGCCGGCACGGTGATCGTCACCGACGCGTTCGCGGGCACCAGCGCGATCGCCCACACGATCGTGGTCTCGCCCGCGCCCGGGCCGGCTGTCACCGAGGTCTCGCTGAAGCCCGCCGGCGGGGTCGCGCTCGCCGCAAGAGCTGTGTAGGTCTGGCCTTCACCGAGAACGTCGGTGACCACGACGTCGCGCGCCGGCACGTCGGCGTCGTTGGCGATCTCGATGCTGTAGCTCGCGGGGTCGCCGGCGTCGATCGCGCCCGCCGTCGGGCGTCTTGTCGATCGTCAGCTCGGGCAGCTCGAGCACCGCCTCGGCGACGTCGTCGTCGGCGTAGGGGCCGTCGTCGGAGCCGGTCGCACCGGAGGCGTCGACGCCTGTCGCCTCCAGCGCGTTGAAGTGCGAGCCCGGGACGGTCCCGACGCGGCGGCCGGGCGCGGTGAAGGTGAGGACGATCGACGCGCCGGGCGCCGAGGTCGCCGACGTCCTCCCAGGTGAGGACGTCGCCGCTGATCGCGGGCTCGACGGCGCCGCCCGGCGAGAAGCTCGCGCTGCCGGCGACGTAGGCCCAGTCCGACGGCAGCACATCCTCCACGTCGACCGACTCGGCGATGGCGATGGTCGAGGCGTTGGTGATCGTGACCCGCCACGCGAACGGCTCGCCGATCTGGGCGACGGCGCTCTCCGGGAAGCCGGCGTCCGCCGGTCGTCTTGACGACGGTCAGCGCGGGCAGGTCCACGTTGAGCGTGACCGTGTCCGCCGACCACGTCGGTGTACTCGCGGTAGTCGCGACCCGGCTCGGCGTCCGCGATCCGCCTCGGGGACGCCCCAGAACCGCGCCACGTCGGCCGTGTTGACCACGGTGTCGCCGTCGTTCAGCACGGCCGAGGGCGCGAGGTCGGCGGTGTACTGCAGCGTGACGGTGGTGTTCGGCGCGATCGGCCCGGGGATCGTCCAGCCGAGCGTGCCGTCGCTGCCGTCGCCGTCGGTCACGTCCGCGCTCGCGTTCGGCGACCGGGGCGATGTTCACGCAGCCGTAGCGCATCGGGCGTGTCGGCGACCTCGACGTCGTACGCCGGCGCGGTGCCGGTGTTGCGCACCGCGAGCGAGTACGTGTAAGCCGTCGCCCGGCTGGGTCGACCGTACGTCGTCGTCCTCCGGGTCGCCGGAGACGTCCTTGTCGATGGTGATCGCCGGCTCGATCACGTCGACACGGCGTTGTCGGGGCCGCTGCCGGAGTTGAAGCTCGCCGGGACTGGGGATCGTGCGCGGCGTGCCGGCGATCGCGCTGGCGCCGTTGTAGAACGCGCCCGCCACGTTGGTGAGCGTCTGGCCGCCGGCCACCGGCGTGCCCTCGGGCACGTACTCGTCGGCGACGTGCGCGACGTAGGTGATCGACGTAGTTGCGCGTCGCCGGCTGGTTCGGGAGGTCGTCGAGGAACCAGGCCGAGCGAGCGTGCTGCCGTTGGCCTGCGGCTCGGGCGGTCAGCGTGGTCACGGCCGGCGTGCACACGGGGCCGCCGTCGCAGGTGACGCTCGACCGTGCCGTCGTAGACCATGCCGTCGGGCAGCGTGTCGATCACCGTCGCGTCGAAGTAGTTGACGCTGCGCCGGGAACGTGACTGCGGTCGTGTACGTGACCTGCTCGCCGACGGTTGCGGAGCCGGGCGCGACGCTCTTGGTCAGCGTCGCGTCGCCGAGCCGCACCGTGTCCTGCGCGCTGCGCGACGTAGCCGGTGGTGATCGGGGAGCCCGGCCCGCGCTCGCCGGCGACCGCGCCCGCCATGCTCGTCGCGGTCAGGTCGACGGTGTTGGTGAAGACCGAGCCCGCGCGTCGCAGGATCGTCGACGGTGACCGCGTAGGTGCGCGTGACCGCGGCGGCGCCGGGCGCGAGCGAAGCGATCGTCCAGGTGATCGTGCGCGCGCCCGGAGCGGGATCCCAGACGCCGCCGTTCGCGATCGGCAGCGTGCGGCGTCAGACCGGCCGGCACGTGGTCGACGAGCTACGAGGTCGTGCGCCGTCGAGACGCGTGCGCCGGCCGTCGGGTTGGTGATGCTGAGCGTGTAGGTCAGTGACTGGCCGGGGGTGACGCGGTCGTCGGCGTCGTCCTCGTTCTTGGTGACGGCGACGTTCGGCTCGACGATCGTGGTGCTCACGCTGCGCGCTCAGCGCGTGCGGCGGTCGCCGTCCTGGTCCTCCCAGCCGAAGCCGGCGGTGTTGGTGAGCGTCTGGTTCGGGCGAAGCGCGGCGGTTCGCCGCCACGTCGTCGACCGTCGCCGAGAACGTGATCGCGAACGTGTCGTCGCCCGAGCCCGGCGGCGTTGGCGTAGCTGGCGCCGGGAACTGGAGCGTCACGCACGTTGCCGGCGACGCCGAGCGTGAAGCCGCCGGGCAGCGGGCCGCCGTTGAGCGTCGCCGCCGCCACGGGCGGGCTGACGTAGGTCTGGCGCGCGCCGAGGTCGTCGGTGAAGGCCGGCGAGCCGTAGAGCGTCGTGCCCTCGGGCACGACGATCGTCGCGGTGTAGTCGATCCGCTCGCCGATCGTCGCCTGCGGTCGCCGCGTTGTTGCCGGCCTCGTTGACCGCGGTCGTCCGGTCTTCGCGAACGTGACCGCGCGTGTCACCACGAACGAGTCGTCGTCCGCCGTCGAGGGCGTTCGCCGGCGGCGCGCCGGGATCGATGTTGTCCTCGGGCACGTAGGTGAAGGCGCCGCTGGTGTTCGTCTCGCTGGTGTAGCTGACGACGCCGGCGCGGTCGTCGAAGCGCCGCGCTCGGCTCGACACCCGCGGGGATCGTGACGTCGTAGGTGAGCGTGTGGCCGGCCGCCGGCGGCGACCGCCGAGCCCAGTCCAGGTGATGCGCGTGCCCGAGCACGTGCCGCCGTCGAGGATGTTGCTCACGTCGGCGCAGGTGATGCCGTCCTCGAGCTCGTCCCAGACCACGGCGTCGGCCGCGTCGAGATCGCCGTCGTTGGTGACGTCGACGCGGAACGTGACCTCGTCGTCCTGCGGCGACCGTGGCGCCGTCGACGTTCGGCGGGTTGCCCAGCGGCCGGCGCGCCGTCGACGTCGCGCACGCCCTTGACGAAGGTCGAGCTGCGCCTGCGAGCGCTCGAAGTCGACGTGGTCGCGCAGCGGGAACGACGGACCCCGCCGATGTTCGCGTATGCGAGCTTCATCAGGTTGCCCTCGAGGTCGCCCACCAGGTCGCCTACGCCGTGCTCCACCACGGTCGCGAAGCGCCACTCGAACACGAGGTCGCCGGCGTCCACGTCGCCGCCGAGGTCCCAGGTGAGCACGGCCGTTGGCCGCGTCGGCGGCCGAGAACGTCGATGTGACGGTGTTGTCCGGGGTCGCCACGGCGGAGCCGCGGCACGTAGGTGACGCCCGGCGGCAGGAAGTCGGTGAGCAGCGGATCGCCGGAGTCGAGCAGCGCGGCGAAGTCGATTCGGAGCTGCCAGCAGACCGTGTCGCCGGGCCCGTAGCTCGGGGGCGGTCCGTCGATGTAGTTGCCGGTCGCGCAGTCGACGGGCCCCGGCGTCACCTCCCGTACCCTCTTGTCGATCGTGAGCCCTGCCGCCTCCTGGCCTGCCGACGACGCGTCGAGGTCGTCGACGCCGTCGGTCTCGTCGCCGTCGATCGTCGTCCCGCCGCCGGTGCAGTCCGGGTCCGCGGGGGCGCAGATGCGGAAGTCCGCGCCGGCGATGTCGACCGTGTTCTGCCACGTGTCACGCGCCAGCACCGGGGTGTCGTCCACGAAGGCTCTGCTGATAGAAGCTGCGGGCGCGCGTCGGGAAGCTGATGGTGAACGAGGACGACGGCTGCATGCGCGCCAGCTCGGGCGCCGTCGTCTCGTTCCACACGATCTCGTAGGTGCCGTCCGCGTCCTCGGCGACGGACGTGTAGGCGGCGCTCGGGACGTCGGGGCCGACGGTGGGGTCGCACTCGGGCTCCTGGCTGCCGCCGCCCTCGTAGTTGACGGCGCCGAGCGGGCACAGGCCGTCCGGCACGGTGTCGGTCACCCGCACGTCGTCCACGTAGCGGTACTCCGAGGTGCGGATGAGCAGCGACCACGTGCTGATCGCGCTCTGGTTGATCTGGGGGTCGGAGACGCCCTTGAGCACGGCGAGGTCCTCGGCCGTGCGCGTCAGCGTGTCCTCGGCGTCCACGGCGACCGTGCCGTCGAACAGGCCCGCGGCGGTCGCGTAGTTCGTGAGCGCCTGCTCGTCCTGCGTCTCGGCCCCGGAGTTGTTGTCGAGGTTCGAGCCCTGGTCGAGGCTCGCGGGGGTGGGCGGGAAGGGACCGTTCCAGGCCATCGTGTTCTCGCGCAGCGGCACGGCGGCCACGTACTGGACGCGGAGCTGCGCGTTCGGCGCGATGGTGCCGAGGTCGTTCCACACGACGTGGGTGTAGACCGCCGCCGGCAGCCCGCCCGGGCCATCGGGATCGGTGAAGACGGTCTCGACGAGGTCGGGGACGACACAGTCGCCGGCGGGCGGAGCGTTGCCCGGGTTGATCGCGCCCGCGCCGGCGTACTCCTCCGGGGAGGCTGCGGGGTTCGTGGGCGCATCGGTCGTGTTGTCGTCGCTGCCGCAGCCGAGGTACTCGAGGCCGGCCGGCAGCCAGTCCTCGATGTCGATCCCCGACGTCGGCTCGACATCGTTGTTGCGGACGGTCAGCGTGTAGACCGTCTGGTGGTCGTGGACGCCGCGGAGCAGCTCACCCTCCGGGCTGGGCTCGTCCTTGACGATCTCGATCGCGGTGATCTCGGTCGTCGCGCTGTCCGTTGCCGAGCCGGTGAAGTCCCCGCTCGCCGTGCCGTCCAACGCGAAGTCGGGCACGAAGCGCGGGTCGTCGTTGATGTACGCACCGGCCTGATTCACATAGCTGTCGCCGGGATCGAACGTGCCGGTGTCGTGGGCGACCTCGTACGTGAGCGCGTAGCTGGAGCCGGGGCTGAGGTCGGTCGTGTTGTCGAAGATGAGGGTCGTCTGGCCCGCCGCCGGGGCGTTCGGGAAGACCCGCGGCGCGACGGACGCGCTGCCCGGGACGTATGAGATGCCCGACGGCAGGACGTCGCGGAAGCTCAGGTTGTAGCCGTACGGCTGCCCGGCCGGGTTGGCCGCACGCAGCGTGACCTGCGAGTCCTCGCCGAACAGCACCGCTCCCGGCGCGTCCTTGTCGAGCGTGATGTCCGGCTGGGCGAACGCGGTCGCGGCGTTCGACAGCGCAACCACGCAGACGATGAAGGCAATGCCCGTCTGTGCCAGACGGCGTACAAGGGCGGGCATGGCGGGTCGTCCTCCGTGACTGGTCGGCGTGCTTGGAGGGGACCGGCGTCATTCCCCCCGATGCGATCAATGCATCAGAAAGTGGATCGACGCCAACCGGGGCGACTTGAGGCCCCGGTCAGCGCCGGACCGCAGTGATGATCCAGGCGCGCGACCCGAACACGACGCCGTCGCCGGCCGTTCGGTGGTCGTCGAGCGTGTCGCGCAGTCGCTCCAGAGCGCGGGCGGAGTCGGCCACAGTCATGCGCGCGAGCGTTTCGCGCGTGGTCTGCAAGCTGCCCACGAAGTCCATTGCGGCGTCGGTGTCCTGCCCGTAGACGACGGGTTCGCGGACATCGCCGAAGCCGATGCCGTGGAAGCCGGCGCGCTCGAGGACGCGTGCGGTGGCGGTGCGGTCGCCGAGCGAGAACGCGTCGTGAGGCTCCGCCGGCGGTCGGGCCGGGCCGCTGAGCGCGGCGTCGATGGCCATCGCCCACTCGTTCCGCTCGCGGCTCTGCCACACGAGCCACACCAGCCGCGCGCCCACGCGCAGCGCGCGCGCGATGTTGCTGAACGCCGCCACCGGGTCGGAGAAGAACATCACGCCGAACCGGCTGATGGCGAGGTCGTAGTGGTTGGGGGCGAAGGGATGCACCTGGGCGTCGCCGTGCTCGTACGTCACGTTGTCGAGGTGCTCGGCGACGGTGAGCCGGCGGGCGCGCTCGAGCATCGGCGCCGAGACGTCGACGCCCAGCACGCGCCCGGGCGCGGCGGCGCGTGCGGCTTCGCGCGTCGTCAGCCCGGCGCCGCAGCCGATGTCGAGGACGTGGTCGCCGCGGGCGACCTCGGTAGCGGCGCGCAGCCGCTCGTTGTGCGCGTGCAGCTCGGCGTCGTAGTCGATGCTCACGGACGGGCACGCTAGGCCAAGCCGGCTCAGTCCGTGAGGCCGAGGCGCCAGCGGCGGACGACGAGGTACTGGATCAGGCCGACGGCGAGGCAGGCCGCGAACCCGAGCAGCATCATCGCGCTGGCGTAGCCGTAGCGGAACTGCTCGAAGCCCATGTCGAACGAGTAGATCGGCAGGAACAGCGTGGCGCGGTCGGGCCCGCCGTCGGTGAGCAGGTAGGTGACCGTGAACGTCGCTTGCAGGCTCACGGCCATGTCCCGCGTCGCGAGCAGGAGCAGGACGGGGGCCATAAGCGGCAGGGTGATCGTGCGCAGCACGTACCAGGCGGTTGCGCCCTCGAGCCGGGCGAGGGAGTACAGCTCGGCCGGAAGCTCCTGGCGCGCCGCCAGCGCGACGATGAACGCCTCGCCGACGGTGAACGCGAGCATCAGCACAATCGCGGCGAACGCGGCATTGCCGTTCGAGAACCACGACACCGGCGCGATCCCGGCGAGCTCGAGCAGGCCGTTGACCGGCCCGTACACCGGGTTCAGCAGGAAGAGCCAGATCAGCGCGTAGGCGCTGTCGGGGATCACGCTCGGCAGGAACGCGGAGGTCCGTCCGGCTCCGGCGCCGCGGGAGCGGGCGTGCATGAGCAACGCGAGGCCGGTTGCGACAGCCAGCCGCAGCGGCACGGCGATGGCGACGAACAGCGCCGACCTCCACAGCACCTCGCCGAAGAACGGGTCGTCCGCGAGCTCGCGGAAGTTGTCCATGCCGATGAAGCGCGGCGTCGTCAGCAGGTCGGCGTCGGTGAGCGCGAGCGCGAACGAGAGCTGCGCGGGGATGACGAAGAGCAGCAGCGCGCCGGCCACGTACGGGACCAGCATCAGGGCGACCTGCCGCCGCTCGCTCACGGCAGCGCCCGCCCGCTGCCGGCGTCGAACAGCTGCACCCGCGCGGCCGGCACACGGACGCGCACCGGCGCGCCGCCCGTTGGCGGCTCGGCGCCGGAGGGTGCCCGCACGGCGAGCGCGCGCTCGTCCGCGCGCAGATGCCACAGCCGCTCGGCGCCGACGCGCTCGGCGAATTCGAACACGATCACGGAGCGTGCGCCGTCGGCGACGGCGCACGTGGCGTCCTCGGCGCGGAACCCGATCGTCGGCCCGGGCTGGGCGTCCGGCGACGGGCCCGGCTGCAGGGCGTACGGCGCGCCGAGCCCGCCCACGATCTCGAGCCCGGGCACCGGGCCGTCCAGCAGGTTCATCGGCGGTGTGCCGACGAACCGCGCGACCCACGTGGTCGCCGGCCGCTCCCAGATCTCGTCCGGCGACCCGACCTGCTCCACCCGGCCCTGCTGCAGCACGGCGACACGGTGGCCGAGCGCGAGCGCCTCACTCTGGTCGTGCGTGACGTACAGCGTCGTGACGCCGGTCGCCTCCTGCACGCGCCGGATCTCCGTGCGCGTGCTCACCCGCAGCTGCGCGTCGAGGTTCGACAGCGGCTCGTCGAGCAGCAGTACCCGCGGGCGCGCCGCGAGCGCGCGGGCGAGTGCCACGCGCTGGCGCTCGCCGCCCGAGAGCTCGCCCGGCCGCCGGTCGAGCAGGCCGTCGAGCCGCAGCGGGCCGGCCGTCTCACGCACCCGCGCGGTGACCGTCGCGGCCGGCTCGCCGCGCGCCCGCAGCCCGAACGCGATGTTCCGCTCCACCGACAGGTGCGGGAACAGCGCGAAGCTCTGGAACACCATGGCGACGCCGCGGCGGGCGGGCGCGACGCCCGACTGGTCGCGCCCGTCGATCGCCACGCGCCCGGCGTCGGCCGGTTCGAGCCCGGCGATCGCGCGCAGCAACGTCGACTTCCCCGACCCCGAGGCGCCGAGCACGGCGACGAGCTCGCCGGGCTCGACCGACAGGTCGATCCCGCGGAGTGCCTCGACCGTGCCGAACCGCCGGGCGAGCCCCTCCACGTCGAGCCGCGCGCTCAGAACTCCCCGTCCGTGTCCCGAGCGATGCGCTCGAGCGCATCGTCGAGCCCGATCCTGCCGTAGAACAGCTCCACCAGCACGTCGTCGGCGCGCTGCTCGACCGCCGTCCAGTTCTCGGTCGTCGGCAGCTGGTGCATGTGGTCGAGCGCGTCGAGGAACACCTGCGAGTTCGCCGGCGGTTCGGGCGACTTCACGAACAGCGGCGACTCGGCGACGGCGCGCAGCGACGGCACGCTGCGCCCGGACTCGGCCAGCACCTCCTGACCCTCGCGCCCGAGCGCGAACTCGACCCACTCCCACGCCGCGTCCGCGTTGTCGCCCTTGGAGATGCAGAAGCCGTCCGAATGAAGCACGCTGGCCTCTTCGACGTCCTTCGGGAACGGCGCCACGTCCCATTCGAAGTCGGTGATCGTGCGCAGCAGCGGCACGTCGCGCCGCGACGAGAACAGCATCGCCACGCTGCCGTCGAGGAAGCGCTCGTCGACGGGCTTGGCGTCCGCCTCGTCGGCGGTCGGCGCCCAGCCGTTGCGCCGGAGCGCGATCAGCTTGTCGAGCCCGCGGCGACCCTCCGGAGTGTCGAACAGGAACCGCTGCGGCTGCTCGGAGTCGTCCACCAGCTCGCCGCCCGCGCCCCAGATCCACGGCGCCGTCCGGATCGTGTTCAGGTCGATCCCGACGCCGTGCCGGCCGCGGCCGGTCAGCTTCTCGGCCGCGGCGGCGAACTCCTCGTACGTCCACGAGTCGGCTCGGGCGCTCCAGGCCCGCCTTCTCGAAGGCGTCGACATTGTGGTAGACGGCCAGGCTGGAGGCGTTCTGCGGCAGGCACTGCAGCGCGCCGTCGAACTCGAACGCCTGCAGCGGCAGCGGGTAGAAGTCATCGCGCGCGAACGCGGCCGAGGCGTCCAGCCGCGGGCCCGCGGCATCGATCACCCCGCGCGCGGCGAAGCCGCCGACGTTGCGGTAGTTGATCAGGAACACGTCCGGCGGCCGCCGCGCGGCGAAGCCGGTGGTCAGCCGCGCGAGATGGACGTCGCGCTCCGGCACCTCGACGATCCGCACGGGGCGGCCGGTCTGGTCGCGGTACAAGTCCGCCAGCTCGCGGTACACGCGCGTCTCCTCGGGATCGCCCGTGACCTGGAACGTGATCGCGGCGTCCGCGCCCCCGCTGCCGCCGTTGCCGTCGGACCCGCAGGCGCAAGCACCGAGCGCGAGCGCGACGGCGAGTCCGGCCACGCGACCTCTCATCGTGCGATCCACCCCGCTCCTCGCGCGCGGTCGAGCACGACCCGCTGCGCCAGTACGAACGCGAGCACGGGCGGCACCGTCGCGACCAGGGCGCCGGCGAGCAGCACCGGGACGTCCGTCGGTCCGAGCTGCCGCAGGCTGCTCATGCCGATCGGCAGCGTCGCCTTCGCGGTGTCGAACAGGTACAGCAGCGGCTCGATGAAGTTGCTCCAGTGCGCGACGAACGCGAGCGCGCCGACGGCCACCGCGGTGGCGCGCGTGAGCGGCAGCACCACGTGCCACCACACCCGCAGCGGCCCCATCCCGGCGAGCCGCGCCGCGTCGATCAGGTCGCGCGGGACCGCTCGCGCGCTCCAGTAGCACAGGAGCACGAGCAGCGGCGACGTGCCGACGAGCGCCGGCGCGATCAGTGGCACGTACGTGTCGAGCACGCCGAGCGAGCGGTAGATCGCAAACCGCGGCACCCATAGCGCCGCCGCCGGGATCGTCAGGCACACGAGCGTGAACCCGATCGCGATCGCGTGCGAGCGGCCGCGCAGCCGGGTGATCGCGAAGCCGGTGATCGAGGCGCACGCCACGGTCAGCGGCACCGCGACGAGCACCACGGTGAGCGAGTTCAGCAGCTGGCGCCACAGCGGTACCAGCTCGAACGCGCGCTCGAACGCCGCCAGCGTCGGCGCGTCCGGGATCAGCTCGACCCCGACCGGCGGCGGCTCACCGGGCGCGTGCAGCGATCCGAGGACCATGATCGCCAGCGGCGCGGCGAGCAGCGCGGAGACCAATGCGGCTCCGGCTGCCCGCCATCGCGCCGCGGTCTGGCTCAGAGGCCCACCTTCCACGCGCTGCGGCCGAACGTGCCGGCGTACAGGGTGTCCGTCGGCTGGTGCAGCCGCAGGTCGAGCACCGGGGCGAGCGGCAGGCCGCGGCCGACCGACTCCCAGCGGCGGCGGTCGTCCTCGAGCACGAACACGCCGACGTCGGAGCCGACGTACACGTCGGTGCCGCGCCGGCCGGAGTCGAGCACCACGTCGTTCACCGGGGCGTTCGGCAGGTTGCCGCTGATGTTCCGCCATCTCCGGCCGCCGTTGGTGGTCCTGTAGACGTGCGCCGCGTCCTCGCCGTTGCGGAAGCCCGAGAACGTCACGTACACGGTGTCCTCGTCACGCGGGTCGATCGCCACGCGCGTGACCCACCGCTTCGGCAGGCCCTCGCCCACGAACTCCGTCCAGGTCGCGCCGAGATCCTCGGTCTTCCACAGCCGTCCGGTGTCCGTGCCGGCGTACAGCGTCTCCGGTGCGGACTTGGAGATCCCGATCGTCGTGATCGTGCCCCAGTTGCGGTAGATCGGGTCGTTGCGCCCCTCCTCGAACGTGCCGGTGAGGTCGTCCGGATGGGGCGGGCTGATCGCCGTCCACGTGTCACCGCGGTCCGTCGAGCGGTTCAGCTGGTTGCCGCCGAAGTAGATGACCGCCGGGTCGTTCGGGTCGATCACGAGCGGCGAGTGCCAGTTCCAGCGCACCGACGCGGCACCGTCCTGGATGTTGCTGCTGGTGCCGGTGGTGTCGTCGTAGCGGCGGCATGACCCGTACTGCGAGCAGCCGTAGTAGATGTTCGCGTTGCTCCAGTCGATCGGGACGTACTCGCCGTCGCCGCAGCCGTAGCCGTTCCAGTCACCGGCGCCGGCCGGGGTCCACGAGCGGATGCAGCCGTTGTCCTGCGTGCCGCCGGTGATGCGCGACGGATCGGTCTCCGCGACCTCCACCTGGTAGTGCTGCGTGTAGGGCTCGAACGTGGACTTGGTCCACGTCTGAGTGGCACCGTTGACGTCTGACCGGTACAGGCCGCCGTCGTTGCCGAGGTAGACGCGGTTCGCGACCTTCGGGTCCCATTGCATCGCGTGCTGGTCGGCGTGAACGCCGGACGAGTTGCCCCACGTGAGGCCACCGTCGAACGACTGCCGCAGGTTGACGCCGGCGACGAACACGTGGTCAGGGTCGGTGGGGTCGACCCAGATGCGGCCGAACCACCAGCCGAACCCGCCCTGGGAGCCGGGCAGCGTGTTGCGGATGAACGACTCGCCGCCGTCGTTGGAAACGAAGAAGCCCTTGTCCTGGCCGAACGTGTGCGTGGTGATCACGTACACGCGGTCCGGGTTGCTGGGCGAGAGCGCGACGCCGATCCGGCCGAGGCTCTGGTCGACGGCGAGCCCCGTCGGGTCGGCGGGCGTCGGCGCCGACACGATGTTCTCGAGCCGCTTCCAGGTGGCGCCGCCGTTGTCGGTGCGCCACAGGCCGGAGCCGACGCCGCCGTACGTGCGCACGTCGGGCTCGCGGCGGTGGTCCCACATGGCGGCGTACAGCCGGTTCGGGTTGCGCGGGTCCATCACCAGGTCGGCGCCGCCGGTGAACGGCGTCGCGGGCGCGAGCACGCGCTTCCACGACGAGCCGCCGTTGGTGGTCTTGTAGATGCCGCGGTCGCCGCCGGCCCTGAAGAGGTCACCGCCCGCGGCGACGTACACCGTCCGCGGGTTCGTCGGGTGCACCACGATCTCGCCGGTGGTGCCGCTCTTGCGCAGCCCGCGCTTGCGCCACGAGCGCCCGCCGTTGTCGGAGCGGTAGACGCCGGTGCCGCCGAACGTGATGCTGCCGCCGCCCGGATTCAGCTCGCCCGTGCCGGCCCAGATCGCGCCGTCGGAGCCGATCGCGATCGCGCCCATCGCCTGCGCGCCGTCGTCAGGCCACGCCCGCTGCATCGTCGCGCCGCCGTCGATGGTCTTCCAGACGCCGCCCGTGGCGGCCGACACGTACACCGTGTCCGGACGCCGCGGGTCGACCGCGAGGTCGGCGAGGCGCCCGCCGATATTCGTCGGCCCCTCGAGCTCCCACCGGTCGTGGCTGCGAGCCGCTGCGGTGGCGGCGACCGGGGCGGCTTCGCCGCGCACCTCCTGCGCCTGGCGCACCGCGCGCGTGAAGTCCTTGGTCTCCGGCAGTCCGCCGCGGGTCGAACGCTGGAACAGGAAGTAGTCGTCGGGCTCGGCGGGGCCGAGGCCCTCCTCCTCTTCCTCGCCTTCGCCCTCGCCTTCGGCCGCGGCGAGGATCGCCGACTTCTTCCGGTCGTCGCCTGACAGCGCGAGCGCACCGATCACGCCCGCGTTGAGCAGGGCTACGACGCCGACCGCCAGCAGCCACAGCTTCTTGTGCACGCCTCCCACTCCCTTCGCCCGCCTGCACGCAGCCCCCGTGCCGCTTGCGGCGGAGAAATGCGTCGAGTCGGTGGAACCCCCCACCAGCGCCGTTCGAGCGCCCGCCTCGCCGGATGGTAACGCCTCGCGCGACCCGAGTCGTGTTCGTTCAAGTCGCGCTCGAGCGTTGCCGATTAACAGGCAAAAGGAAGACAGGGGGAGCGCATGGACGCGCTGACCAGAACTCGTAGTTCGACATTCGGCGCAAGGACGCGACGATGGCTACCGGCCATTGCGTGCGTTGCCGCCGTTCTCGCCCTCGGCGCTCCGGCGGGCGCGTCGGCGGCGGTCCGCTACGTGGATGACACCGGTGGCATCGACGGCGTCAACAGCTGCACGAGCGAGGCTGCCCCGTGCCTGTCGCTCCAGCACGCCGTCGACCAGGCGACCGCCGGCGACACGGTCGAGCTCGCCGCCGGCACGTACTCCCCCGGCGCGGTGATCGACAAGGCGGATCTGACGATCAGCGGCGCCGGCGAGACGGCCACGCAGGTGAGCCCGACCGCCGGCCTGCCGCGCGCCTTCGACCTGCGCGGCTCGGCGGACGGGGTGACGATCCAGGACCTGAGGATGGCCGGCTCGTACACCGGCGTCGGGGGGATCACCGATCGCACGGGCGTTCATGTGCCCAACACCGTCGGCCTCGACGTGGCCGACCTCACGCTGAGGAATCTCGACGCGACGGGCCTCAAGTACGCCATCGACGTGCGCTATCCGGCCTCGGCGACCGGCTGGACGCTCGATTCGGTCGACGCGCGCATCAACGAGTACGGGGCGCGCACGACGGGCGCGACCACGGACCTGAGCGTGACCGCCAGCCATTTCGACTTCAACGACTTCGGCCTCTACGTCGGGCATACGAACACGACCCCGCGGACCCCGGGTGTGTTCGACGACGTCGAGATCGCCGACACGACATTCGACGGGAACGCGATCAAGGGCCTGTACCTCGAGCAGGCGTCGAACCTGGACCTGCACGGGCTGTCGGTCACGACGCCGCCTGCGCCCAGCCCGCGGGCCGACGTGAACCCGAACAACGGGATCGACGTCAACGTCAAGTACGGCGCCTTCGCGAACATCCGCATCGCCGATTCGGAGTTCGGCGGAGCGACCGGCGCGGGCGTCCTGATCCACGGCCGCAACGACGCGCCGTTGTACAGCCCCGTCCCGGGATCGCTGGACAACGTCGACCTCGAGCGCCTCACCGTCACCGGCAACGCGAGCGCAGGCGGCATCAACGTCTCCGCCGCGACCACCAACGTCTCGGTCTCCGGCTCGCGGATCGTCGGCAACGGCGTGGCCGGCCTGGTCAGCTACGCGGACGCCGGCCCGGGTTCGACGGTCGACGCGACCGACAACTGGTGGGGCTGCAACGAGGGACCGACCCTCGACAGCTCGAACGCCTGCTCCGCCATCGTCCAGGTCGCAGGCCGCGGGACGATCGACGCCGACCCGTGGCTGCTGTTCTCGGCATCGGCGAGCCCCGTGGGCATCGCAACGGGCGGCGCGACCGCGGACGTCACCGCCGCACTCACGACCAACAGCGCCGGCGATCCGGCCGCGCCGACGCCCGACGGCACGCCGGTCGCCTTAGCCACCGACATCGGCTCGATCGCGCCGGGCATCGCCCAACTCGTCGCCGGCCGGGCGGTCGCCGTGCTCACATCGGGCGCGACCGCCGGCACGGCGCGCGTGACCGCTTCGCTGGACGCCGCTCAGGCCACCGCCGACGTCGCGATCGTGGCGCCGCCGGCGGGCGCCGCGCCCCCGGTGCTCTCGGGCGGCGCAGTGGTCGGGAGCGTGCTGTCGTGCTCGCTCGGGGCATGGAGTCCGAACGCGCTGACCTACGCGCGCAGATGGCTGCGCAACGGCTTCGCGATTCCCGGCCGCACCGGCGCCACCTACGCCACGCGCGACGCCGATGTCGGGCGTGCGGTGGCCTGCAGCGTCACGGCGACCAACACGATCGGCGCGAGCCTCGGCCGGGCCAGCAACGCGATCAGGGTCCTGCCGCGGGCCCGCGCTGCCGCCGACACCGTGGTCCCGGTCGTCTCGGGCCTGCGGCTCTCACACCGCCGTTTCCTCGTCGTCCGGCCCGCCACTCGGCTCGCGGCACGCAAGCGCCGGGCGCTCGGTACCGCGATCAACTTCCTGCTCTCCGAGAACGCGACGGTCACGTTCAGGATCGATCGTGTCGCCCGCTCGCGCCGCTGCCTCAGGCTGGCCCCCAATCGCAACGCCCAGGGCTGCGAGCGTCAGCGGCTCGCCGGCACGCTCACCCGCCACGGAGCGAGCGGTCGCAACACGCCGTACTTCTCAGGTCGCATCGACGCCAGAGCGCTCCGCCCCGGCCGCTATCGCCTGACGGTCCGGGCGACCGACGCCGCCGGCAACAGATCCCGCGCCACCCGCCGCCACTTCATCGTCATCTAGGCTCGAGTCGTGCCGGATGAGCGTCCGCGTTCGTATGTGGTGACAGGTGGAGGGAGGGGCATCGGGCGCGCGGTGGCCGAGCGGTTGCTCGCCGACGGCCACGCGGTCGTGATCCTCGAGCGTGACCGTGGGCTCTTGCAGTGGTCGGCGAGCCACGAGCGAGCCGAAGGCGTCGTGGGTGACGCCGGGGACCCCCGCGATGCCGAGCGTGCTGCCGACGTCGCCGAAGCGGCCGGCCGCCTGTGCGGCTGGGTGAACAACGCGGCGGTCTTCCGCGATGCGGGCCTGAGCACCGACGCGATCGGCGATGTGCTCGAACGCGTCCACGTGAACCTCGACCTCACGCTGGTCGGTTCGGGAGTCGCGGTGCGCCGCTTCCTTGCGACGGGCACGCCGGGAGCGATCGTCAACGTGTCGTCGCATCAGGCGCAGCGTGCCGTGCCGGGCGCGCTGCCGTACTCGACGGCGAAGGCGGCCGTGGAGGGCCTCACGCGCAGCCTCGCGGTCGATCATGGCCGCGACGGCATCCGGGTCAATGCTGTGGCACTCGGCTCGATCGCGACCGAACGCTCGGCCGGCCTCGAGCAGGAACTCGCGAGCCTGCACCCGCTCGGCCGGGTCGGGCACCCGGACGAGGTCGCGGCCGTCGTGGCGTTCCTGCTCTCGGACGAGGCCAGCTTCGTGACCGGAGCCATCGTGCCGGTCGACGGGGGACGAGCGGCTCTCGGTCACGACCCCGAGGCGGCGTGAGAGCGCCTCATCGCCCGAGCCGCCCCCGCCGCGCCGGAAACGGCCGGTGGGCGAGAGCGACATCGTGACCAGCGCGCTCAGCGAGAGGAGCCCGCCGCTCGTGTTGAAGTTCCGCCAGCCGGCGAGGTTGCCGAGCGAGTACGCGATCAGGCGCCGGCGGTACAGCTCGAGCCCGCGCAGCACGTGCGGGCCGGAGCCGAGGACGACATCGCCTCCGGCACCGATCGCGATGCGCGCGAAGGCGCGCAGATGCCCGCGATCCTCGCCGAAGGCATGCTCGTGGCCGTGCGGTACGTGCGTGCGGTCGGCGCCCTCCGCGCCTGCGTGGAAGAGCACGATCACGATGTCGGCGCGCCGGGCCGCGCGGCGCACCAGCCTGCGCACCGCGCCGCCGTCGTTGAGCGGCGCGCTCCACCGGTAGGTCGAGAAGCCGACGAGTGCCAGCCGCGTCCGGTTGCGCCGCATGTAGCGGATCTCGCCCGGGGCGCCGGTGGCGTTCGCGCCCGCGCGCCGCAGCGCCCGGCGCGTGCTCGCGTACCCGAGCGCGCCGTAGTCGTACGCGTGGTTGTTCGCGAGGTTGACGGCGTCGACGCCCGACCGGCGCAGCGTTCGCGCGTTACGGGCCGGCGCCTGGAACGCGAAGCAGTTCGGGCTGCCGCCGCCGCACTTGGACGGGCCGCCGGGCGCGAACGTCCCCTCGTAGTTGACGAGCGTGACGTCACCGCCCCAGGTCAGCGTGACCGGGCCGCCGCGGGCGGGCGCCACGGCGGGGAATGCCAGCAGCGCGCAGGTCGCCAGGAGGAGCGCCTGGCGCTTTCCGGCGAGATTCGTGAAGCGCATCGCGACGCTCTTCGACCTCGGCCGTCGCGGGCCTGCGGATAGAGTCGTCGTTGCAATGCTCGAGGACACGGCGACCGAGAACGACGCGACCGGCAGCCCGGCGGCCGCCTCGTGGCTGAGCTTCGGCCCGGATCTCGAGCCGATGGAGCACGAGGCCCGCCGCGGAGCCAGGACGCTCGGCCCGCGCCGCGACAGCCTGCTGGTCGCGGGCACGAGCGAGGAGGTCGTCGCCAAGCTCGTGGAGGCTCACCGCACGACGGCCGGCTGGTGCGAGGTCGACGCGGTGCTCCCCGACGGCGTGCACCGCAGGGCGTTTGTCAACGCCGCTGCGGTGCGCTGGGTCTCCGATCGCGACGCCGCGACGGAGTAGCCCGGAAACGAAGCGACCCGCCGTGTGGCGGGCCGCTGGTTGGGGTTGGGGTTGGGGGGAAGGTGACTACGCGGCCGCGGGCTCCGGGAGCGCGCCGTGGCCGATCCGGGACTTGCGCTGCGCGCCGCCCTCGTGATCGAACTCGGGCAGCCACTGCAGCCAGCGCGGCAGGTACCAGTTCCACTTGCCGAGCAGCTTCATCGTGGCCGGGAGCAGGACGCCGCGGATGATCGTCGCGTCGATCAGGATCGCGGCGGCGAGGCCGACGCCGAGCTGCTTCATCTCGAGCCCGCTCTCCGTCGCGAAGACGGCGAACACGAGGACCATGACCATGGCGGCGGCGGTGACCGTGCCGGCGGTGGTCTTGATGCCGTGCGCGACGGCCTTCTCGGTGCTCATGCCGCGCTGGCATCGCCTCGCGGACCCGGCTCAGGATGAACACGTGGTAGTCCATCGAGAGGCCGAACAGGATCACGAAGAGGAACAGCGGCAGCCATGAGGCGATGGCGCCGTTGGACTCGAAGCCGAGCAGGCTCTCGCCGCGACCGTCCTGGAAGACGATCTTCAGGATGCCGTAGGCGGCGCCGACCGACAGCAGGTTGAGCACGATCGCCTTGATCGGGATCACGATCGACCGGAACGTCACGAGCAGCAGCAGGAACGCCAGCCCGAGGACGAAGCCGAACACGAGCGGCGTCTTGGTCTTCATCAGCGTGTTGAAGTCGTGCCTCGGCGGCAGCCTGGCCGGACACCTCGGCGGTGACGCCGTCGATGCGGTCGAGCGTCGCCGGCAGCACGTCGTCGCGCAGGTGCTCGACGGCCTGGGTTGCCTCGTCGCCCGAGCCCGGTGCCCGGGCAGGCCGACGCTGAGCATGCGCGACGGTGTGCGCCTTGTTGACGTCCACGTGCGATCGTGGCCGGGGAACTGGTCGTCGCTCTCGACTGCCTTCTCGAAGCCGGCGATCGCCTGTCTTGACCTGCGGGGCGTTGACGTCGCTCGCCTCGACCACGACGGTCGCCGGAGCGGCCTCGGACGGGAACGCGGCCTGGACCTTGTGGTACGTCTGGATCGTGCCGAGGTCCTTGCGGCAGGTCCTCGGTGCCGGACAGCTTCGTCTGCATCCCGAACGCGGGGATCGTCAGCGCGACGAGCAGGCCGCCGGCGAGCACGGCGGCCACGAGCGGACGGCGCATGACGCGGTCGACCAGCCAGCCCCAGGCACGTGAGTCACGCGCCTCGCTGCGGCGGCGCAGCAGCGGGATCCGGCCCTTGTTGATGCGATCGCCGAGCGCGGCGAGGATCGCGGGCAGGACGGTGAGCGAGCCGAGCACCGCGACGGCGACCACGAGGATCGTGCCGAGGCCCATGCCCATGAACGTCGTGTTGCCGGTGAGGAACATGCCGGCCATCGCGATGATCACGGTCATGCCGGAGATCAGCACCGCGCGCCCTGAGGTGGCGGCGGCCATGTCGAGCGCGTCGAGCTTGCTGCGACCGGCGGCGCGCTCTTCACGCTCGCGCCGGATGTAGAACAGCGAGTAGTCGACGCCGACGGCAAGGCCGACGAGGATGACGACCTGCAGCGTGACGCTGTCGGTCGGGACGAGCTGGCTGGCGAGGCCGACCAGGCCGACCGTGCCGATCGACGGCGGTCAGCGCGAGCACGACCGGCACGGCGGCGGCGAGCAGCGCGCCGAAGGTGATCAGCAGGATCAGGAGCGTGACGCTCAGCGAGATCATCTGCGAGCGGCTCTGCTCGGCCTTCTGGGAGTCGGCGAGCTCCTTGTCGACGCTGGCGGCGCCGAACTGCGCCGATCGTGACGTCGCGGTGCGCGGCGGCGACCTTGTCGACGGCCGTCATCACGGGCGTCGATCTTGTCGACGGCGCAGCTCGGAGTCGCCCTTGATGTCGAACTGGACGAGCGCGGAGTGGCCGTCCTCGGAGACCTGGCCGCCCTTGGCGAGCGGGGAGACGACGTTGGTCACGACGGACTGGCCGGAGACGGCGTGCTCGACGTCCTTGACGGCGGCGCGGAATGCGGCGTCCTTGATGTCGTGAGCGTCTTGCTCTGCACGAGCACCATCTCGCCGGCGGCCTCGCTGAAGCCGGCGTCGTCGACGATCGGTCTCGGCCGCGCGCGGACTCGCCGTCATAGCGTCTGCGCGTCGGTCGGCTCCTTGGTGCCGGTCATGGTGCCGGCGATCGAGCGCGATGGCGACGAAGGCGAGCCATCCGAAGATGGCCGTCTTCTTGTGCCGGGCGCTCCAGCGCCCGGCACGGGCGGCGATACCGCCGGGCTGCGTTGCCTGTCATGTCATGGCTCCTTGAGTTCATGGGGGACGAGTGAGGAGCCTCTCGTTCCGGGCCGCGATGCGCCCGAGGCAACAGGCGTCTGCGCTGCGTGAACTTCCCTCGCCGTAGTAGGGGTCGCCACCCCTCCGGGGGGCGGCTTGCCACCCGGGCAGTCACCATGCCCGGATGGCTGAACGACTTGACGGAACAGTTGCGCTCGTCACAGGCGCGAGCAGCGGCATCGGGGAGGCGTCCGCGCGGGCGCTGGCCCGGCAGGGCGCGGCGGTCGCGGTGGCGGCCCGGCGCAAGGACCGGCTCGACGCGCTCGCCGCGGAGATCGAGCAGGCGGGCGGGAGGGCGCTCGTCATCGAGGCCGACATCACCGACCGCGACCAGGCGGCGGACACGGTCCGGCGCACCGTCGAGGAGCTCGGGCGGCTCGACACGGTGGTCAACAACGCCGGCGTCATGCTGCTCGGCTCGGCAGTGGACGCGCCGCTCGAGGAGTGGGACCGCATGGTCGCGATCAACGTCCTCGGGCTGCTGTACGTGACGCACGCGGCGATCGACCACGTGATCGCCGCGGCGCAGGACGGCCCGCGGCAGGTCGCCGACTTCGTCAACGTCAGCTCGGTCGCCGGCCGCCGCCCGAACCGCGGGTCGGGCGTCTACAACCTCACGAAGTTCGGCGTCGGAGCCTTCAGCGAGTCGCTCCGGCAGGAGCTCGCCGAGCGGCACGTGCGCGTGTCGCTGGTCGAGCCGGGCGCGGTGCTCACCGAGCTGACCGACCACCTGCGGCCCGAGGCCCGCGAGGCGACGCGCAAGCGGCTCGAGGGCGTCGAGCGGCTGCAGGCCGACGACATCGCCGACGCGATCCTCTACATCGTCACCCGCCCGCGGCGCGTGGCGGTGAACGAGATCCTGATCCGCCCGACCGAGCAGGAGAACTAGCGCCTCATCGCCATCTCATCTGCAGCTGGTTGTCTGGGGCCATGACGATCAAGCGCAGAGCACTCATCGCAGGCGCCGCGGCGCTTGCGCTCGCCGCCGGCGGTGTCGGCGTTGCGAACGCGGTCGGCGGCGACGACGACGCGGCCGAGCAGGCCACAGGGAGCGGGGCGGAGAAGGCGAAGGCCGCCGCGCTGCAGCTCGTGCGCGGCGGCACCGCGAACGGCGTCGAGCGCGACGGCGAGAAGGGCGCCACGTGGGAGGTGGAGGTCCGCAAGCCGGACGGCTCGGTGGTCGACGTGAGACTCGACGCGAGCTACGAGAAGGTCGCGATCGACAGCGACTCGGAGTCCCACGACGGCGACGAATAGGTCTAACGTCGGATCGCGATGGCCCGGCTCGACCGCCTGCCCGTGCGCGTTCGCGTCACGCTCGCGTTCGCCGGGGTCATGGCGGTCGTGCTCGGGGCCACGGGGCTGTTCGTGTACGTGCGCCTCGGCGCCGAGCTCGACCACACGATCGAGCAGGGCCTGCGGTCTCGCGCGGGCGACGTCAGTGCCCTGATCCAGCAGGCGGACTCGGGGCTCGCGGACTCCGGCCGCAGCCCCCTGACCGAGCAGGGCGAGAACCTCGCCCAGATCCTCGATTCGTCCGGTGGCGTCGTCGACAGCACGCCGACCGTGCGCGAGCAGTCGCTGCTCGACTCCGCAGGCCTGGCACGCGCGCGCCGAAGGACGATCGTCGTGGACCGGGGACCGCCGCCCGGCGCGGAGGACCCGGTGCGGCTGCTGGCCACGCCGGTGACGGCCCAGGGCCGGCCGTTGGTCGCGGTGGTGGGCACGCCGATCGACGACCGCGACGACGCGCTGCGCAACCTCGCCGGCACGCTGCTGATCGGCGGTCCGATCGCGCTCCTGCTCGCGTCGCTGGCAGGGTACGGGGCCGCCGCCGCGGCGCTGCGCCCGGTCGAGCGGATGCGCCGGCGCGCGGCCGAGATCCAGGCCGCCGATCCCGGCA
The DNA here is from genome assembly GCA_963806395.1 of uncultured Solirubrobacteraceae bacterium. GTDB lineage: Bacteria > Actinomycetota > Thermoleophilia > Solirubrobacterales > Solirubrobacteraceae > DASSUW01. The sequence continues at coordinate 239,967 of CAWDYI010000010.1, forward strand.
CGCGCCTCCCCGTCGGCCCGGCCGGCGACGAGATCGGCCGGCTCGGCGAGACGCTCAATCTGATGCTGGCGCGGCTGGAGGCCGCGTTCACCCGCGAGCGGACGTTCGTCGCCGACGCCAGCCACGAGTTGCGCACGCCGCTCGCGATTCTCAAGGTCGAGCTCGAGCTCGCACTGCGCGAGGGCCGCAGCGTCGAGGAGCTCGAGGCGGCGCTGCGCTCGGCCGCCGAGGAGACCGACCGGCTCGTGCAACTGGCCGAGGACCTCCTGGTGATCGCCCGCGCCGACGAGGGCCGCCTCCCGATCCGCGCCGCTCGGCTCGACGCGAAGGCGGTGGTGGAAGCCGTCGAGCAGCGGTTTGCGGCGCGGACCGCGCTCGCGGTGCAGGCCCCGGACGACCTGGAGCTGATCGCCGATCCGGCTCGCCTGCAGCAGGCGCTCGGCAATCTGGTCGACAACGCGCTGCGTCACGGTGGCGCGCGCCTCGAGCTGAGCGCCGAGCGCGTCGACGGTCACGTCGAGCTGCACGTGCGCGACGACGGGCCGGGCTTCCCCGCGCCGTTCGTCGATCACGCGTTCGACCGCTTCACGCGCGCAGACCCCGCGCGCGGGCGCGCCGGCGCGGGTCTCGGGCTGGCGATCGTGGCCGCGATCGCCCACGCCCACGGCGGAGCCGCCGGAGTGCGCAATCTCCCCGGCGGCGGGGCCGACGTGTGGATCTCGGTGCCATGCGAGTCCTGATCGTCGAGGACGAGGTCAAGCTGGCCGGGCTCATCCGCCGCGGGCTGCGCGACGACGGTATGGCGGCCGACGTCGCGATCAAGGGCGAGGACGCGCTCTGGATGGCGGCGGCGACCGAGTACGACGTGGTCGTGCTCGATCTGATGCTGCCCGGCATGGACGGCTTCGAGGTCTGCCGCCGGCTGCGCGCGGACGGGGTCGGGACGCCGGTGCTGATGCTGACTGCCCGCGACGCGATCGACGACCGGGTGCGGGGCCTCGACACCGGCGCCGACGACTACCTGGTCAAGCCGTTCTCCCTCGCCGAGCTGTCGGCGCGGCTGCGGGCACTGTCACGCCGCGGGCCGATCGAGCGCCCGGTGGTGCTGCTGGCGGGCGACCTGCACCTCGACCCGTCCTCGCACCGCGTGTGGCGTGCAGGCGCCGACATCAGCCTGTCGGCGAAGGAGTTCGCGCTGCTGGAGACGTTCATGCGCCGCCAGGGCCAGGTGCTCGACCGCTTCCAGCTGCTCGAGCACGCGTGGGACAGCGGGTACGAGAACCGGTCGAACGTGATCGACGTGTACGTCCGCTACCTGCGCGAGAAGATCGACCGCCCGTTCGGCGTCGAGTCGATCGAGACGGTGCGCGGCGCCGGCTACCGGCTGCGCGCCGACGGTGGGCGGTAGTCGTCAGCGTGGTGACGATGACGGGTGCTACCTTCGTCCAGCGTGGCGCCGGACAGGGGATATGCCGTCCGTGCGGCGCCTCGGGCGGCCGAGACAGACCAGTGGGAGTACAACCTTCCCACCCACGAGGCGCGCCTGTTTCGCGCCGCGTACGCGCTGGCCGGATCGCGCGCGGACGCCGAGGACCTCGTGCAGGAGACGTTCACGCGCGTGCTCGCCAGCCGGCGCGGGCCCCGGCACAAGGCGGACATCCGCTACCTCATGCGGTCGCTGCGCAATACGTGGATCGACTTCCAGCGCGCGCGAGCGGTGCGACCCGTTGCGGCCGCGGCCGACGCGGTCGACTGGGTCGTGGACGGGTCTGCCGACCCGCAGACGGCGCTCGACGTGCAGGCCGCGTATGACGCCATGCGCGACCTGTCGCCGCCGCTGCGCGAGGCGATCGCGGCCGTCGACGTCGCCGGGCTCTCCTACAAGGAGGCCGCCCGGGCGCTGCGGATCCGGCAGGGCACGCTGATGAGCCGGCTCTCACGGGCCCGCGACCGTGTCGCCGACGCGCTGGAGGGGGCAGCCTGATGAGTCACGAGATCTCCGCACGCCACGAGCGCGTCATCCGTGCGCTCCGGTCGGGCGGCCCCGAGGTGCCCGCGACGCTCGTGCTGCTGCAGGCCGAGCCCGCTCCCGCCCGCCGGACGTGGCGCCCGACGGCGATCGTCGCCGTCGCGGGCACGATGCTCGTCGCCGTGGTCGTCGCGCTCGCGTCGGGCGGCGGCCCCGGGGCACGCGAGCTCGCCGCGATGTCACATCTGCCGGCCACGCAGCCGTCACCCGTGAGCGACGGCGCGCTGCTCGACCGCCGGTTCGAGGGCGTCACGTTCCCGGACTGGTCACGCGAGTTCGGCTGGATGCCCGACGGCGCGCGCACGGACACCGTCGAGGGCCGGGACGTGGAGACCGTCTTCTACACCCACCACGGGCACCGGATCGCCTACAGCGTCGTGTCCGGAGACCCGCTCGACCCGCCCGCAGGCGCCGCGACGACCCGCGTCGACGGGGTGGACGTGCACCGGTTCCGCGACGGCGGGCGCGACGTGGTGATGTTCGAGCGCGGCGGCCGCACCTGCGTGCTCGCCGGTCACGTGATCGATCCGAACACGCTCGTCGAGCTCGCCTCGTGGCAGGGCGACGGCGCCGTTCGCTTCTGACGGAATAAAGCCCGGCGACCTCCGTTAAGGGAGGGCATGAGCAGAGCACTGATCGCGCTCGCCTGCGCGCTCGCAGGCGTGGCCGCATACGTCGGGGTCGCGAGCTCGCGCGAGCCCGCGCACCCGCATGAACACGCCGCCGAACGCCAGGCGGCCGAGACCAGCCGGCACGCCGAGCAAACGCGCCGGCAGGTGCGGATCGCGCGGCGCGCGACCGCTCGCTTCCGCAGCGTGCGCCGCGCCGAGCGCGCCGGCTACGAGCCCGCCGTCGAGTGCGTCGACGGCATGGGCTTCCACTACGGGCACCCGGGCCTGATCGGCGACGACCGGGTGCAGATCCGCAAGCCCGAGATCCTCGTCTATCAGCGCCACCACGGCCGGATGACGTTGGTCGCACTCGAGTACTTCCGCGCGGACGCCGACCAGCGGCTCGACACCGACGAGGACCGCCCGCGGCTGTTCGGGCGCGGCTTCGACGGCCCGATGGAGGGCCACGAGCCGGGCATGCCGGTGCACTACGACCTGCATGCGTGGCTGTACAAGCGCAACCCGGACGGCCGCTTCGCCCAGTTCAACCCGCGGGTCTCGTGCTGACCGGCGGCCTGTAGGCGCTCAGCTCGGGGTGCTCGCCGGGAGCTGCTCGGCGAGCACGCCGCGCTGCGTGGGTCGAGCCGCCTCGTAGCGCTCGCGCCCGCTGTCGGTCAGGCAGGCGAAGATGCCGCGCCGGTCCTCGGCGCACATCCCGCGCGTGACGAGGCCGTCCGCCTCGAGCCGTGCGACGACGCGCGACAGCGCGCTCTGGCTCAGGTGCACCGCCTCCGCCAGCTCCTGCATGCGGCGCTGCGGCTTGTCGGCGCCGGCCAGGCGCTCGAGCACCTCGTACTCGCTGACGCCGAGACCGTGCTCGTCCTGCAGCCGGCGCTCCAGCGGCGCACGTGAGACGCGCGTGGCGCTCCAGCAGGTCTCGCCACACCTCGACGAGCTCGGTCTCCTCCGGGGTGTACTCCATTGCCGACGCGATTATACCAGGCTCGTGCAACATTTGTGTTCTCATGAATTTCTCAAGCAATATTTGCAGACGCATGTAATATGCCACCCCTATGCGTTCCTCCCCAACTTCATCCGCCGCTGCGCCACACTGGGAAGCCCGCACCTGGGCGCTCCTCGTCGTGCTCTGCGGCGTGCTCTTCCTCGACGGGCTCGACGTCTCGATGGTCGGCATCGCACTGCCGTCGATCCGGCACGGAACTCGGCCTGACGACCTCACAGCTTCAGTGGGTCGTCTCGGGCTACGTGCTCGGCTACGGCGGGCTGCTGCTGCTCGGCGGCCGCGCCGCCGACATGCTCGGCCGCCGGCGCGTGCTCCTGATCGCGCTCGCGGTGTTCGTCGTCGCGTCCGTGATCGGCGGCTTCGTCAACGACGGCACGCTGCTCGTGATCACCCGGATCATCAAGGGCATGAGCGCCGCGTTCACCGCGCCCGCCGGCCTGTCGATCATCACCACCACGTTCACCGAGGGCCCGAACCGCAACCGCGCGCTCGCGATCTACACCGCCACCGGCGCGCAGCGGCTTCTCGCTCGGGCTCGTGCTCGGCGGGATCGCTGACCGAGGTCGGCTGGCGCTGGACGTTCCTGCTGCCGGTCCCGTTCGCGCTCGCGATCCTCGCCGTGGCGCCGCGCGTGATCCCGCGCGACCGTGCTCATGCCCGGGCGTACGCCGGCGCTACGACTTCGCGGGTGCGGTGACGGTCACGGCCGCGATGCTGGTGCTCGTGCGCACGGTCGTCGAGGCGCCGGAGCAGGGCTGGGGCTCTCCCGCGACGATCGCCTCGTTCGCGATCGTCGCGGCGCTGCTCGCCCTGTTCGTGACGATCGAGCGGCGCAGCGCGCAGCCGCTCGTGCGGCTGGGCATCCTGCGCTCGGGCGCCGCTCGTGCGCGCGAACCTCGGCGGGATGATGCTGTTCGGCAGCTACTTCGGCTTCCAGTTCGTCGCCACGCTGTACCTGCAGACGATGAACGGCTGGTCGGCGATCGAGACCGCGCTGGCGTTCCTGCCGGCCGGCCTGCTCGTCGCGGTCTTCTCGCCGCGCCTGGGCGCGTTGATGGACCGGTTCGGCACCCAGCGGATCATCGCCGCGGGCTCCGCGTCGCTGCTCCTCGGCTACCTGCTGTTCCTGCGCTGGACGGCACCCGACGTACCTGGCCTGATGCTGCCGACGATGCTGCTCCTCGGCACGGGCTTCGCGCTGATGTACCCGGCGCTGAACATCCAGGCCGTGGCCGGCGTGCCCGACCACGAGCAGGGACTGGCGTCGGGACTGCTGAACACGTCGTTCCAGGTCGGCGGGGCCATCGGCCTGGCGATCGTCAGCGCGATCGTCAGCTCGGTCGGGCGCCGGTGTGGACGCCTCCGCCGACGCGCGACGATGCTGCGACGGCGTCTCGCCGGTCCGCGCGATCGCCGCCATCCGCCGCCGGCTCGCCACGCTGCGGGCTGGTCGTCGGCCGGCTTCGGCCATTCGCGGGCACCGCCCGCGGCACCGGCTCGCACGCGCGGACGCGGCTAGCGCCAGGCGCGCCGCAAGCACCCGGCGCCAGTTGCCGGACGCGATGCGGGTCGACCTCGTCGCCCTCGAAGCCCGCGGCTTCGAGGGCGGCGAGGACGCCCGGGTAGGCGCCCGCGTGCGGGACGCTCGGCGGGCATCGTCGCGCCGTCGAAGTCCGAGCCCAGCGCGACGTGGTCGACGCCGATCCGGTCGGCCACGTAGCGGGCGTGCTCGGCGATCTTCGCTCGAGCGGCGTGTCGGCGTCGTCGCCGCCGTCCGCGCGCAGCGAGCCGACGTCGAAGTTGATGCCGACGAGCCCGCCGCTGCGAGCCGATCGCGTCGAGCTGGGCGTCGGTGAGGTTGCGCGAGGACGGTGCAGAGCGCGTGCGCGCCCGAGTGCGAGGCGATCAGCGGGCCGTCGAGCGTGCGCGCGACGTCCCAGAACCCGGCCTCGTTGAGGTGGCTGAGGTCGATCGCGATGCCCAGCTCGGCGCAGCGCCGCACGAGGGCGAAGCCGGCGTCGGTCAGGCCCGGCGCCGGTGTCCGGCGAGGACGGGAAGCGGAACGGCACGCCGTGCGCGAACGCGTTCGGGCGGCTCCAGACGAGGCCGACCGAGCGCAGGCCGGCGGCGTACCAGACGTCGAGCGCGTCGAGGTCGGCGTCGATCGCCTCGGCGCCCTCGAAGTGGAAGACGACGCCGAGCGCCTCGCCGGCCAGGCAGGCGTCGAGGTCGGCTATGTCGCGCACGAGCCGCATCTGCTCCCTCGCACGCGTCGAGCAGCCGGAACAGCCGCGCGCCGAGCGCCGCCGACGCTCGGGCTGAGGGCTCCCAAGCCGACCGCGGGCGAGATCGGGATGTCGTAGCCGCCGGGCGTCCGCTTGATCTCCCACGCCGGCGCGGGCGGCAGCACCGCGAACAGGCCGGCGGCGAGCCCGCCCGCGCGTGCGCGCGGGACCGTGATCGTCGCCGCGTCCTCGCTCAGCAGCGCGTCGTCGGGCGCGCCCTCGTCGTGCAGGTGGCTGAGGACGTCGTTGTGGCCGTCGATGATCGGTGTGTTCACGGGCCTACGACGCTGGGTAGTGGACCGGTGTGCGGGGGCGGGCGATAGCGGCGATCCTAGTGGCGGGCCTGGCGTTCGCGCCGGCCGCGCAGGCGCAGGACAGCGAGGTGACCGCGCTGGCGCGCGAGCTCGTGCGCCTGAACACGATCGAACCCGCCCGGCAACGAGGCGCAGGTGGCGCAACTGCTGGCGCCGCGGCTGCAGGCGCTCGGCTTCGAGGTCGACGTGATCCAGACGCCCACGCCGGGCAAGGCGCACCTGGTCGCCCGGCTGCGCGCCGCCAATCCGACCGCCAAGCCGGTCCTGCTGGCCGGCCACGAGGACACGGTCGGCGTCGAGCCGGAGCTGTGGACGGTCGACCCGTTCGCCGGCGTCAGCAACGGCGGCTACCTGTACGGCCGCGGGTCGCTGGACTTCAAGGGCGGCCTCGCCGCGTTCACCGTCGCCGCGATGCGGCTGGCGCGCGAGAAGGTCCCGCTCAAGCGCGACGTGATCCTGCTCGCCGAGGCCGACGAGGAGGGCGGCAGCTACGGCACGCGCTGGCTGGCCGACAACCACTGGGCCAAGATCGACGCCGGCGTCTCGCTCAACGAGGGCGGCTGGATCTTCAAGGGCGCCGGCGGCAAGCCGCGCCTGATGGGCATCACGACGGTCGACAAGAACTCGCTGTCGGTGACGCTGCGCACGCGCGGGACGTCAACCCACAGCTCGCGACCGCTGCCCGACAGCGCGATCCGCCGGCTCGTGCGAGCGCTGAACCGGCTCGAGAACTACAACGCGCCACCGCGGATCACGCCGGTCGCGCGCCGCTACTTCAAGGCGTGGGCGAGCGCGTTCGGCGGCCGGACCGGCAAGCTGCTGCGCCGGCTGGTGAAGACGCAGCGCGCGGACGTGGCGAACCGGCTCCAGCGCCGCAAGTTCGGCGAGCTGTTCGACGGCATCGCGCGCGACATCTTCGTGCCGACGATCGTCGACAGCGGGTTCCGCGCGAACGTGCTGCCCGGCACCGCCGAGGCCACGGTCAACATGCGCATGCTCCCGGGCACCCATCCGCGGCCGCTGATCCGGCGGATGCGCAAGGTGGTCGCGGACCGGCGCGTGAAGATCGAGCCGGTCGTCACGCCGCCGGCCACCGCCAAGGAGACGCTCGACACGTTCGACAAGCGCGCCGAGCTGCCCGCGTCCAAGACCGGCACCGACTTGTGGAACAGCCTCGTGCGGCAGTCCAAGCGGCAGTGGCCGGGCGTGCGCGTCGCGCCCGAGCTGTTCGAGGCCGGGACCGACGCGGTGCCGTGGCGCGAGAAGGGCATCCCGGTCTACGGCGTCTATCCGTATCCGATCTCCCACGCCGAGCTGCTGCGCATGCACGGCAACGACGAGCGCGTCCCGATCGCCGGCCTCGAGCAGGGGACGGACATGCTCACGCGGGTCCTCCACGAGGTCGCCGGCGCCACGCCCTGACGGGCGCGCCGCTCGGTCGGGCGGGCGGCGAGGTGCGTCCCGCCCTTGACAAGTGCCCCCCAGGTGTGAGTACACTGCCGCGAAACGGTACCGAAACCGTTTTCGGACATGACTGAAGAGAGAGTAACCATACGCCAGCTGGCGCGGATCAGCGGCGTCTCGATCGGCACCGTCTCGCGCGCCCTCAACGGCTACGCGGACGTCAGCCCCGAGACGCGCGAACGCGTGACACGGCTCGCCCGCGAGCTGGACTACACGCCGGCCGCGGCGGCGCGCAGCCTGAAGACCCAGCGCTCGCACGTGATCGGCGTGATCCTCGACACCGGCGAGGGTCATCCCGATCTCCAGCACCCGTTCTTCCACGAGGTCCTGGTGGGCCTGAAGAACACGATCGGCGCCGGCGGCTACGACCTGCTGCTGTTCGCGTCCGAGCACCCGGGCGACGGTTACGGCACGCGTTCGTACCTCAAGCGCTGCCGGCACCACCTCGTCGAGGGCGTGGTGCTGATGGGCACCGACCCCGAGGACCCCGAGGTGCGCCGGCTGGCGCGCTCGGATCTGCCGACCGTCGGTGTCGACGTCGAGCTCGAGGGCCCGGCCACGACCTTCGTGATCTCCGACAACGTCGACGGCGGATCGCGCGCTGTGCGGCACTTTCACAGCCTCGGGCACCGCCGCATCGCCACCATCACCGGCCAGCTGGAGACGCGTCCGGGCGCCGACCGCCTGCGCGGCTACCGCCAGGCGATGCAGGCGTGCGGGCTCGCGTATCGCGACGAGTACATCGCCTACGGGGACTTCTACG
>CAWDYI010000011.1:0-148374 GCA_963806395.1 uncultured Solirubrobacteraceae bacterium
GCACTGGGCCTCGATGGCGTAGCCACCGTCGAAGCGGCCGTCCTTCGTCTCGTTGGGCGATCAGCGGCACCTCGACGCAGCCGGTGTTGACGAAGGCGGGAGCGGGGTACAGCGCACCGGTACCGTCGCGCACGTCGCAGTCCGTCGGTTGCAGCCAGTCGTCGCTCTGCACCTCGTAGAGCAGGACGTCGTCGCGCTCGGCCTCCGGCAGGCTCTTAGGGTCGGGCTCGCCGTCCGGGCCCAGGCCGTAGAGCTGGACGGTCACGCCGGGGATGCCGGGCTCGTAGTCCTCGGCGCCGGCCAGGCTGGGGTCGAGCTCGTTACGCGTCGTCGCGAACTGGATGACGCCCGAGACGCCGCCGTTCTCGTCGCCCGCATACGGGACCTTGCCGAAGTTCAGCTCGGTCCGGTGCGACTCGAGCGTGCGCTGGGCGAACAGGAGATCGCCGCCGAGGTCACCGGGAAGCGGGTTGAAGACGCCCGGCGGATCGTGTTCGTCGTGCAGCGAGGCGCCGGTCCGCTTGAAGCGCCCGAAGCCCACCTCCGCGACCTCGAACTTGCCGAGCTTGCCGATCTGCTCGGGGTACTCGTAGTTGCCGTCGCCGTCGGTGAACGTGGCCTGGAAGATGCTGCCGTCGCGCCAGCGGATGTCGAGGTCGACCCCGGGGATGCCCTGCTCGCCGTCCTGACGGACTCCGTCCTCGGGGATGCCAACCGGGTTTCCGTCGGCGTCGAGGCCGTCATCCTGGAAGACGGCACCGGATAGCCAGCCGAACCAGCGCGCGACGCCGAAGCCGCTCTCGCCGTTGATGTCGACGGTGTTCAGGTCGACGTTCTCGCCGGGACCGACCGTGACCGTCGTAAAGCGGATGATCCAGTCGAGGTCGAAGTCCCACAGCGCCACGGTGTAGGTGCCGGGCGCGACGCCGTCGATCGTGAAGTCGCCTTCCGGGCCGATGGGAGCCGTGTAGACCTGCTCCTCGCTGCCGGGCCCGCCGTCGATCGCCGCGCCGCCGTTGGAAAGCGCCACGAAGCCCTGCGCGGGGTCGGCGATCGGGTCTCCGAACGTCAACGTGTCGAACGGCGGCCAACCGAGCCAGGTTCGCGCGTTCCCGGAGATCGACCCGGTCCCGGGCCCGTCGATCGCCAACTCCTTGACGAAGCCGAACCAGAAGGCCGTGCGCGGCGTCTCGATCAGCGCCTCGCGCCGCGCGCCGAACCCGTCGTCGCCCTCCATCAGCCAGGCGTCGACCACCGGCTTGCCCTCGAAGGTCGAGGTCTGGATCCAGCCGTCGCCGTCCGGCGGGAGCACTTGGACCTCGTACTTGCCGGGCGGGAGATTCTCGATCGTGACGTTGCCTCCAGCGTCGGTGACGCACGTGCCGCCGCACAGCGGCTCGTTGTCGTTGTCGACGACGACCTCGCCGACCGTGTCCTCGAGGATGACCGTGAAGCCCTCGATGCCCGACTCGAGCGGCACGTCGGGCGCCCCGTTCACCGACCGGTTGTCGTGGAAGGCGTGGACGACCAGGTTCGCCGACGGCAGCGGGTTGCGCGTCATATCGACGACGAGGGGGGCGGCCGACGGGAGCGTCACGTGCCGGCCCCACATCTTGTAACCGTCGGCGCGCACGGTGACGAGATAGCGCCCGGCGGGAAGCGCCGGCAGCGCGGGCGCGGTCTGGTCTCCGGAGTGGACGACCGGACTGTGGCTGGCCATCGGCTTCAGACCGGGGCGCAGGTTCGGGTCCGAGCTGGCGGGATCGCCGGTGTTGTCGATGTTCACCAGATACGTGAACGGGGATATCGCCGCGCCTGTGCCGGCGTCCCTCGGTACGACCGTCGGCCCCTGGGCCGTCGCCGTGGGCGGCATGAGCGCGCACAGCCCTATAAAGATGAAAGTAGCTGCCAGGCCGAGCCGGTAGGGGGGTCGCATGACGGAGGCGAGCCTCGCTGGCACACAATCCCTTCGCGACGTTTGTTAAGCCTCTGTCACGTGACTGTCACGTTGCGCTCATCTGGCATCAGCGCGCCGAATCGCCGTCTTGCGAAGGTATTTCCGATTCGTGATGGCCCTTGACGATGCGGCCGTGCTCTGCGAGAACACACGCAGCGTCAGGTGGGTGACGGAGCGAGCCCAGCGAAGGACGTCGTATGGCTGTCCCGCGGATCCTTGTGGTCGATGACGAAGTCAGCATCCTGAGCTTCGTTTCGCGGGCGCTCTCCGCCCACGGATTCCAGGTCGACTGTGCCAGCGATGGCAACCGTGCGCTCGAGCTCGAGCAGAGCGTCGAGTACCAGCTGATCGTGCTCGACCTCGTCCTGCCCGGCGTCAACGGCATCGCGATTCTCAAGGGCATCGTGGCGCACCGGCCCGAGCAGCCGGTGTTGGTGCTTTCCGCACTCGGCGACGTCGAGTCGAAGGTCCGCTGCCTTGAGCTGGGTGCGGTCGACTACCTGACCAAGCCCTTTGCTCTGGCCGAGCTGCTGGCCCGGGTGCGCGCTCGCATCCGTGGCCGCTCCGCGGCCGCCGGCGAGCGCTACCTGCACGTCGGGCCCGTCACGCTCGACCTCCAGCGTCACGTCGCCGAGGCGGGCAACGGCCCAGTCTGCCTTTCCAGCCGCGAGTTCGGGCTACTGCTGCACCTGATGCGGCGGGCCGGGACCGTGTGCTCGCGCGAGCAGCTTCTGGCCGAGGTTTGGGACTGTCCATTCGACCCTGGGACGAACGTTGTCGATGTATACATCCGGCGCCTCCGATCCAAGCTCGGTGCGGAGACGATCGAGACGCTCCGGAACATCGGGTACTCGCTTCGCGCTGCGTGAGCACTGGCCCGGGGTGCGTGAGCACTGGCCCGAGCTGCTCTGGGGCATCTTGGCGCTCGACAACGTGGTGCTCATGCTCGCGGTCCCGGACTGGCAGACGGTCCCGTTCCACTTGGTGTGGGTCAGCCTCACGGTCCTTTACGGCTTTCGGCTCTGGGGTCCCCGGCAGACCGCGGCGGTGCTCGCCGCTGTGGTCCTGGTCACCGGCGCCGCCGTCGGTCTCACCGGCAGCTTGACGACGCAGCGGCTCAACGAGCTTGCCGAAGTGCCGCTCATGGCGGTGATGTTCATGGTCATGGTGTGGCACGCGCGCCGCCGCCACGAGGCGCTTTGCCAGGTGCGCCGGGCCGCCGAGCGCGAGCGTGACTTCGTCCGCGATGCCTCACACGAGCTCCGCACGCCGATCACCGTCGCCCGCGGCCACGCCGAGCTGATCCGCACCGCGCACCCCGGCACCCAGACGGCTCGCGACGCCGACGTCGTGATCGAGGAGCTGGGTCGCCTTGGGCGATCGTCGGACCGGATGCTGATCCTCGCGTCGGCCGAGCACCCGAACTTCGTCATGCTCCAGCCCGCCGAGCTCGGTGAGCTCGTGCGCTCGGCCGCAGACCGCTGGGGCGCGATCCCCGATCGCCTGTGGACGTTCGTCGATGGAGCCCACGGAAGGCTGCTCGTCGATCGCGAGCGTGTCGACTGCGCGATCGATGCGCTCATCGAGAACGCGCTGAAGGCCACCGACGCGGGCGATCGCATCACGGTCCAGGCGCGTACGGAAGGTTCTCACGCCGTTGTGACCGTCGCAGACGAGGGGCGCGGGATCCTCCCGCAGCACCTCGACCGGATCTTCGATCGGTTCGCGCGGCCGCCGGACCCGCACGGGCGCCGCAACGGGGGCACCGGCCTCGGCCTGCCGATCGTCAAGGCGATCGTCGAGGCACACCGGGGCACGGTCTCCGTATCGAGCGAGGTCGGCCGGGGAACCACGTTCGAGCTGCGCTTCGCCGGCGTCGTCCCCGCCGACGCACTGCGGGATGAGCCCGCCCCATACGCCGGCGGTGCTCGGACATGAGCGATCTGTCATGTCGCTTGCGTGCGCCCCCGGGGCGCAGTAGCGTCAGCTGCTCCGCAACGCGCTGCCCACGCCATGCCCGCCGCGCTCGCCTTTCCTCGTGCGCCACGCGGCCGCCGCTTGCTCCGGTGGTTCGGGGAAGCCGTTGCCGTCTGCGCACTCGCCGCGGCGGCGCCGGCGACTTCAGCGCTGGCCGCCTCCGTGACCCTCGTCGGCTCCTCTCCGGCCGACGGCGCCACGATCACCGCCCGGCCTGCGGGCGTCCAGCTTGAGGTCTACTGGGCGGTCGAGACCTCCGGCTGCGGGTTCACGGCGGCTCCCTACTCGCGGCTTTACCTGCGCGGTCCGCTCCCCGGTGGAGAGGAGCGCATGGTCGCGCTGCGGCTCGGGGTCACGGACCTGCAGGCAGACATGGAGCTGGCGGCGCCTGCGGCGCCCGAGGACTATCGCTACCGGGTCGGGCTCAGGTGCTGGCCGCTTCCCAGGGAGGTTGGTTCGGAGATCCGCGCGTTCCGGCTCATCTCGGAAGGCAACACCGAGCTGCCCCCGCCTCTGCCCCCGCCCCCGCCCGCTCCGCCGGACCCGCCGCCGCCTTCGCCCGATCCGCCGCCGCCTCCCGATGACGGGGACTCCCCCGCGGCGGCGAGTCCGGTCGCTCCGGCGCAGGGCGGCGGCACCGGCGCGTCCGGCGAGCGTGCCGACGCGCCGCGCCACGCGCTGCACGTCCGGGTCGCGGCCGTCCTGCACACGCTGGCCGCTCACGACCTGGCCGCGGACACCCGCGCGCAGCGCGCCCGCGCCTACCGGCGGCTCCGCCGCGATGCCCGTGCGGCTCTCGCCGCGCTGCGCGCCACCCATGGCGGTGGACCGCTTCGAGCGTGCGCGATTGCGGCCCTGCGCGACGTGCGCCGTGCGGCGTCGACCGGGATCCGGGTCGTCGCGCGGGCGCGCGGCCCTGCAGCCGAGCGGCGGGCCGCCCGCCGCGTGTCCCGTTCTCTGCGGCAGCTCGAGGCGTGCATCTGAACTCGAAGCTGCGGCGCCACGGGATCTGAGCACACGCCGCGAGTAGTCTCGCGGGCGTGCGGCTGCCGATCGAGGACTACGCGCTCATCGGCGACCTCCAGACGGCGGCGCTGGTCGGCACGGACGGCTCGATCGACTGGCTCTGCCTACCGCGATTCGACTCGCCCGCGTGCTTCGCGGCGATGCTCGGCGACGCCGGAAACGGGCGCTGGAAGATCGCGCCGAAAGGAGACGTACGGCGCGTCGAGCGGCGCTACCGCGACGACACGTTGGTGCTGGAGACCGACTTCCACACCGAGGACGGGGTGCTGCGGTTGGTCGACTGCATGCCGCCGCGCGGGCGGGCGCCCGACGTCGTGCGGCTCGTGCAGTGCCTCGAGGGGCGCGTCGAGGTCGAGATGGAGCTGGTGGTGCGGTTCGACTACGGCCGCGTCGTGCCGTGGATGCGCCGCCACGACAGCTACCGGCTGGCGGTGGCCGGCCCGGACGCGGTGCGGGTTCGACTCCGGTGTCCCGACGCACGGCCGCGACCGGACGACGGTCGCGGCGTTCGCGGTCGCGGACGGCGACGGGGTGCCGTTCGTGCTCACCTGGTAACCGTCGCACGAGCCCGAGCCGGACCCCGTGCCGGCCGCGGCGGCGACCGAGACACCTGTGCCTGGTGGCGCGCCTGGATGGACCGCTGCCATATCAACGAGCCGCTGGTCTGCCGGTCGCTGCTGACGCTGAAGGCGCTCACCTACGCCCCGAGCGGTGGGATCGTCGCGGCCGCCACGACGTCGCTGCCGGAGAAACTCGGCGTCGTGCGCAAATGCCCTCGCTGTCGCCGAAGTGGCGGTCGAACACCAGCGGCGCCAGCCCTGCGCCGGCGAGGTGTGCGAGAAGGGCTGGGACGCCGAGCGCTGCACGTTCACGCAGTCGTACGGGTCGAAGGCGCTCGACGCCGCGACGCTGCTGATCCCGCGCGTCGGCTTCCTCGCCGGCGACGATCCGCGCACCGTCGGGACGCTGGAGGCTGTACAGCGCGAGCTCACGCAGGACGGCTTCGTGCTGCGCTACGCGACCGACGAGGCCGACGACGGCCTGCCGCCCGGCGAGGGCGCCTTCCTGCCGTGCAGCTTCTGGCTCGTCGACGCGCTCGCGATGGCCGGCCGCCACGATCAGGCGCGCACGCCTAAGACACGGGCGGCACGCCGCGCACGACCAGCACGGGCACGGCCGTGACGTGCATCAGCCGGTGTGGCGTGGAGCCGACGATCAGCGCCGTCAGCGGCCGTTCGCCGTAGGAGCCGACGGCGATCATCTGTGCCCCGACCTCCTCGGCGACCTGCGCGAGCGCCTCGGATGGGCGGTCGTTGACGAGCTCCGCGCTCCCCTGGACGCCCGCCGCCCGGGCGGTCTCCAGCGCCTCCTCGGTCAACTCCCGCCCGCGCTCGCGGAGCGAGGCGAGGAGGTCGGCGACCTCGCCGCCGAGCGGGGTGGTCCAGTAGGCGAACGCGATCACGATGTCGACGCCGAGCGCGCCGGCGAGCCGGAGCGCCTCGGCGAGCGCCGCCCGCGCGCCCTCGGTGCCGTCGTAGCCGACTACGAGCGGGCCGGCCATCACAGGTGCGTCGCAGTCTCGGGCTTGCGCTTGAAGAAGTCCGGGTTGTTCAGGCGCCAGAGGATCATCAGCACGGCGCCGAGCAGCAGGAACCCGATTCCGATCACCAGCGGCGGCCCGAGCCCGAACCACGAGTCGCCGGACTCGGAGTTCTCGGGCTTGGACAGGTCGTAGCACGACTTGAAGAAGACCGCGGCCAGGATCAGGCCGCCGAGCAGCGGCCCGACGCCGATCAGGAAGAACGACTTGACCGAACGCAGCACCAGGTGCCGGTAGTAGATCGTGCACGCGAACCCGGTCAGGCCGTAGTAGAACGCGATCATCAGCCCGAGCGCGGCGATCGAGTCGAACAGGATGTTCTCGCTCACGATCGTCAGGCCGACGTACCAGACGATCGAGAGGACGCCCATCAGGATCGTCGAGACGTGCGGGGTGAGGAAGCGCGGGTGGACCTGCCCGAGCGACGCCGGCATGGCGCCGGAGCGCGCCATCGAGAGGCTCGTGCGCGCCGTCGGGAGGATCGTCGTCTGGGTGGAGGCGGCAGCCGAGGTCAGCACGGCGATGATCAGGATCTTGTCGAGCGGCGAGCCGAAGACCTCCTCGCCGAGCACGCTCAGCACGTCGTCGGCGTTCTCGACGAGCTGATCCACGCCGCCGTAGGCCTGCGCGGCGTATGCGACGACCACGTAGATCAGCAGCAGGATCACGGTCGCCGTCAGAGCCGCCTTGCCAGGACCCTCGTTGGAGTCACGGCTCTCCTCGTTCACCGTCACCGTGCTGTCCCAGCCCCAATAGATGAAGATCGCGATCAGCACGCCGCTGATCAACGCGTCGAACGAGTCGATCTCGAGCGGGTTCAGCCACGAGAGGCTGGGGTCGACCGAGTCGGGACCGGCGTCGCCGGTCGCGACCTTGATCAGTGCCACGACGGCGAACGCGGCCAGCGTGAGGATCTCCGCGCCCAGCAGCCCGACCTGCGTTCGTGCCGAGAGCTCGATGCCGATGACGCAGATCGTCGTCATCACCGCGATCCAGACCACGCCGACGGCGGTCACGGCAACCACCGACTCGGCCGCGCTCTCCCAGCCGACCAGGAGGAACGAGTACAGGCCTGCGATCTGGGCCAGGTTGGCCATCACGATCACGTCGGCGACGATGATCGCCCAGCCGCCGAGCCAGCCCCACGACGGGCCCATCGCCTTCGTGACCCAGGAGAACGTCGTCCCGCAGTCCGGGTCGGCGCGGTTCATGTAGTAGTAGGCCGAGGCGATCAGCAGCATCGGCACGAACGCGAGCAGCAGCACCGCCGGCGCCTGGAGCCCGATGCCCGTGACCGCGACGACGAAGCCCAGCGACGCTGCGAGCGAGTAGCCCGGCGCCGTCGAGGCGACGCCGATCACGCAGCTCGAGACGAAGCCCAGCGCGTCCTTCTTCAGACCCTTGTCAACGACCCCCACGCGATCGGGACCGGAGGGCTCGACCTCGACCACGCCCACGGCTGGCTAGCGTATGCGCCTGGCAGGTCCAGTGTCCAGTCCACCACGAAAGACCGAGACCGGGATCGCCGCCGGCCTGTTCGCCGGCCTCGGCCTCCAGGTCGGCGTCTGGGCTGTGCTGATCCCGCACGTGGTCGCAACGCGCGACCTCACACCGGCCGCGCTCGGCGGGGCGCTGGCGCTGATGGCGGCGACGTCGATTGGCGCGCTCGCCGCCGCCGGGCCGCTCGCCGACCGCATCGGACGGCGCCCGGTCGCCGTCGTGGGGGCCGCCGGCTTCGGCGCCGCGTTCGCGCTGCTGGCGGCGGTCGAGGCACAGGCGGCGCTGTGGCCGACGCTCGCGTTGTACGGCGTCGCCAGCGGCTTCCTCGACCTCGCGGCGAACGCCGTCGGCGCCGACTACGAGCGCGCGCACCAGGTGCGGGCGATGATCCGGCTGCATGCCGGCTTCAGCGCCGCCGCGGCGGCCGGCGCATTGCTCGCCGGAGCGGTCGGCCCGGAGAGCTACTGGCTTGCAGCGGCGATCTACGCCGGCCTGGCGGTCGTCACGGCGATCGCGCCGCTGCCCGCGCACGAGCGCGTGCCGTCGGTGGCGGCCGGCGGGCGGCTCGCGCTCCTGCGCATCCCGGCGATCGCCGTCGCCGTCGCGCTGTGCTCGCTGTGCTTCTTCGGCGACGGCGCGATCGAGGGCTACGCGGCACTGTTCCTGCGCGACGTGCTCGCCTCCGGCAGCCTGCTCACCGGCGCGGCGCTGGCCGCCTTCCACAGCGCTTCGATGGTCGGGCGGCTCGTGTTCGGGCGCATGCGGGACGAGCGGCGCGTGCTGACGATCGCCGGCCTGCTGGCGAGCGCCGGCATGGCCGTCGTCGTCGTGGCCGGTTCGGCGGTCCTCGCGGCGGTCGGCCTGCTCGTCGTCGGGTTCGCGCTGTCGCCGGTCGTCCCGACGGCGCTGTCGCTGGCCGGTCGCAGCGCGCCCGGGCGGAGCGGCACGGCGGTGTCGCTCGTCACCACGATCGGCTACAGCGCGTTCGTCGCCGGCCCGCCGATCGTCGGCGCGCTCGCCGGGCTCACGTCGCTGCGGGTCGCGCTCGCACCGATCGTCGTGTCGACCGCGGCGATCGCGCTGCTCGCGCGCTACTCGGGCGTCACGTACGCGCCCGACAGCCCGCCGTCGACCAGGAAGGTCGAGGCGGTCACGTAGCTGGACTCGTCGGAGGCCAGGAACAGTGCCGCGTTGGCGATCTCGCGCGCCTCCGCGAAGCGGCCCATCGGCAGGTGCACGAGCCGCCGCGCCGCCTTCTCCGGGTCCTTGGCGAACAGCTCCTGCAGCAACGGCGTGTTGACCGGTCCCGGGCACAGCGCGTTCACCCGCACGCCGTGGCGCGCGAACTGCACGCCGAGCTCGCGCGACAGCGCCAGCACCGCGCCCTTGGACGCCGTGTAGGAGATCTGCGAGGTCGCCGCGCCCATCACGGCCACGAACGACGCGGTGTTGATCACCGATCCGCCGCCGCTCTCGATCAGGTGCGGGATGCCGTACTTGCAGCACAGGAAGACCGACTTGGTGTTGACGTCCTGCACGCGCTGCCACGCCTCGACCGTCGTGTCGAGCACCGAGCCGTCGTCGTTCGGCGAGATCCCCGCGTTGTTGAAGAGCACGTCGACCCTGCCCCACTCGCCGTGCGCATGGGCGAACATCGTGCGCACCGCGGCCTCGTCGGCGACGTCGCACGCGAGCGCGAGGTCGACGTCGGCGATGTCGTCGCTGAGGTCGACGCCCACCACCAGGGCGCCCTCGGAGCGGAACAGCCTCGCCGTCTCGGCGCCGATGCCGCTGGCGGCACCGGTGATCACGCAGACCCTTCCCTCGAGCCGGCTCATGTCGCGTAGTACACCGACTTGACCTCCGTGTAGTAGTCGAGCGCGTGCGGGCCCAGTTCGCGGCCGTACCCGGACTGCTTGAAGCCGCCGAACGGCGTCGACACCCGCACCGATGTGTTCGAGTTGATCGACAGGACGCCGGTCTCGAGCGCGCGCGCGACCCGCAGCGCCTTGGCGCCGTCGCGCGTCCAGATCGAGCCGGACAGCCCGTAGATCGTGTCGTTGGCGAGCTCGATCGCCTCCTGCTCGTCGCGGAACGTGAGCACCACCGCGACCGGCCCGAAGATCTCCTCGCGCACGGCACGTGCGTCGCGCTCGACCGGGCACAGGACGGTCGGCGGGAACCAGTAGCCGGGCCCGTCGGGGGCGCTGCCCTGGATCGCGACC
This sequence comes from uncultured Solirubrobacteraceae bacterium, assembly GCA_963806395.1. GTDB lineage: Bacteria > Actinomycetota > Thermoleophilia > Solirubrobacterales > Solirubrobacteraceae > DASSUW01. The sequence goes on from CAWDYI010000011.1 coordinate 10,286, forward strand.
GGCGCGCCGGACGGCACGAACGACGCAACCGTCTCGCGCTGGCCGGCCGAGATCAGCGGTCCCATCTCGGTCGCCTCGTCGAGCGGGTCGCCGACGCGGATCGCCTCGACCACTTCCTCGAGCGCGTCCATGAACGAGTCGAGCGCCGACCGCTCGACGAGGATCCGCGAGCGCGCACAGCAGTCCTGGCCCGCGTTGCCGAACACCGCGCTCGGAGCCGCCGCGGCGGCCGCCTGGACGTCGGCGTCGGCGAACACGATGTTCGCCGACTTGCCGCCCAGCTCGAGCGTCACGCGCTTGATCGTCTCGGCCGCGCCGGCGGCGATCCGCCGCCCGACCTCGGTCGAGCCGGTGAACGCGACCTTCGCCACGTCGGGGTGCTCCACGAGCCGCGCCCCGGCTGTGGACCCCGGGCCCACGAGCACGTTGACGACGCCCTCCGGGATCCCGGCCTCGACCGCGATCCGCTCGAACTCGATCGCGGTCAGCGGCGTCAGCTCGGCGGGCTTGAGCACGACCGTGTTGCCGGCCGCGAGCGCCGGCGCGAGCTTCCACGACGCGATCGTCAGAGGGAAGTTCCACGGCGTGATCAGCGCGACCACGCCGAGCGGCTCGCGGAACGTCATCGTGACGCCGCCGGGCACGGGGATCGTGTCGCCGAGCGCGCGTTCGGGCGCCGCCGCGTAGTAGCGGAACGTGTCGGCCACCATGTCCATCTCGCCGCGCGCGTCGTTGATCGGCTTGCCCGCGTTGCGCGCCTCGAGCACCGCCAGCTCCTCGCGCGCGGCGGCGAGCGCGTCGGCCAGCCGGTGCAGCAGCCGCGCCCGGTCGGCCGGCGAGATCGCCCGCCACGCCGGGTAGGCGGCCTTCGCGCGCGCCACCGCCGCGTTGGCCTCCTCGGCGCCGGCGCGCGGCAGTTCGGCGAGCGTCTGCTCGGTCGCGGGCTCGAGGACCGTGAGCGTCAACGCACCGCTCCGGAGCGATGCGCTGCCGCCTCCTCGACCAGTGCCGCGATCAGGTGCGACGCCGGGTCGGCCTCCGGATGCCACTGGACGCCGAGCGCGAACCGGCATGACGGGTCCTCGATCGTCTCGGGCAGGTCGTCGACGGTCGCCCAGCCGGTGACCTCGAAGCCGGTGCCGACGCGGTCGATCCCCTGGTGGTGGTGGGACTTCGTGGAATGCGTCAGCTCGCTCGCCGCGCGCGCGGCGAGCGACCCCTCCGCCAGGCGCACGTCGTGGTCCGCGTTGTCGAACGAGCCGAGCGAACGGCGGTGGTCCTCGTGCCCGACCGACTGCGGCAGGTGCTGGATCAGCGTCCCGCCGCGGGCGACGTTCATCACCTGCATGCCGCGGCAGACGCCCAGCAGCGGCACGTCGCGGCGCATCGCCCCGAGCGCGAGCGCGAGCTCGAACGCGTCGCGCTCGGGCACCGTTCCCGTGGTGTGGGCGTCGGGCTCGGCGCCGTAGAAGCTGGGGTCGACGTCAGCGCCGCCCGTGATGATCAGGCCGTCCAGCAGGTCCAGCCACGGGTCGGCGTCCTCGCCCGCCCGCGGGTCCGGGGGCAGCATCACGGCGAGCCCGCCGGCGCGCTGGATCGCGTCCGAGTACGCGCGCGAGAGCAGGTGCGCGGGCTGGTGCCAGTGGCTCCAGCGCGCGCGTTCGAGCGCGGTCGTCAGGCCGATCACCGGTGTCACAGCCGCTCGAACCCCCGGAAGCGCTCCCAGTCGGTGACGGCGGACTCGAACGCCGCGAGCTCGACGTCGGCGTTGTTGAGGTAGTGCGCGACGACCGGCTCGCCGAACGCGTCGCGCGCCACGTCCGACGCCGCGAACAGCTCGCGTGCCTGGCGCAGGGTGGACGGGACGTGCGGCTTGTCCGCCGTGTACGCGTTGCCGTCGAGGGCGGGCTCGAGCTCCAGGCCCTCGTCGACGCCGTGCAGTCCGGCGGCGATCATCGCCGACAGCGCGAGGTAGGGATTGACGTCGCCGCCCGGGACGCGGCACTCGATCCGCAGCGACGGACCGTCGCCGATCACGCGGTATGCGCACGTCCGGTTGTCGCGACCCCAGGCCGCCGCGGTCGGGGCGAACGAGCCCTCCGCGTAGCGCTTGTAGGAGTTGATGTTCGGCGCCAGGAACAGCGTCAGCTCACGCAGGCAGGCGAGCTGGCCGGCCAGGAACCCCTCGAACACGGCGTTGTCGTCGGCGAACACCGGATCGTCGCCGTCCGTGCGCAGCGACAGGTGGATGTGACACGAGTTCCCCTCGCGCTGGTCGTACTTGGCCATGAACGAGATCGACATGCCCTCCTGCGAGGCGATCTCCTTCGCGCCGTTCTTGTAGATCGTGTGGATGTCGGCGGCGCTGACGGCGTCGTCGTAGCGGAAGTTCACCTCGTGCTGGCCGAAGTTGCACTCGCCCTTGGAGTTCTCCACCGGCAGGTCCGACGCAGCCATCTCGCGGCGGATCCGCCCGAGCAGCGGCTCGAGCCGCGTCGTGCCGAGGATCGAATAGTCGACGTTGTAGAGATTGCCCGGCTCGAGGTCGCGATAGCCCTTGTGCCACGCCTCCTCGTACGTGTCGCGGAACACGATGAACTCGAGCTCCGTGGCGGCCAGCGCGTTCCAGCCGCGCTCGGCGAGCCGGTCGAGCTGCGCACGCAGGATCTGCCGCGGCGAGGCGACGACCGGCGACCCGTCGTGCCACTGCAGGTCGGCCATGCAGATCGCCGTGCCCGGCACCCACGTGAGCGGGCGCAGCGTCGAGAAGTCCGGCTTCATCTCGAAGTCGCCGTACCCGGTCTCCCATGAGGACATCTGGTAGCCGCTGACGGTGTTCATCTCGACGTCGACGGCCAGCAGGTAGTTGCAGGCCTCGGCGCCGTGGGCGATCACGTCCTCGACGAAGTGGGTCCCGACGAGGCGCTTGCCCTGGAGGCGGCCCTGCATGTCGGCGAACGCGAGGAGGACGGTGTCGACCGTCCCCTCGCCGATCGCCTTGCGCAGCTCGTCCAGTGTCATCGCTACGAGCCGGCCAGTTCTGCCTCGGCGCTCTCGATCGCCGCGAACTCCTCCTCCGGCGCCGAGCCGACCAGATGGTGCCGTGAGTACAGGCCGAAGTACAGCGCCGCTGCGACGTAGACGCCGAGCGTGATGAACGCCGCGGTGGTGTCGACGAGGAACGTGGCGACGACCGCGAGCACCGCCAGCACGAGGGCGACCCCGGAGGTCTTGGTGCCGCCCGGCGTGGTGTACGGGCGCTCGAGGTCGGGCTCGCGCGAGCGCAGGACGATGTGCGAGAGCATCATCAGCACGTACGACACCGCGGCGCCGAAGACGGCGATGTTGAGGATCCGCGCCCCCTGGGACTCCCAGGCGGCCGCCAGGATGAAGCCGGCGAGCGCCGGCAGCAGGAGCGCGACCCACGGCACCTTGCGGCCGCTCGTGACGGACAGCGCGCGCGGGAAGTAGCCCGCCCGCGAGAGCGCGAACAGCTGCCGCGAGTACGCGTAGATGATCGAGAAGAAGCTGGCGATCAGGCCGAACAGGCCGACCCAGTTCACGAAGTCGGTCACGCCGCTGCCGGCGTTCACCGCGATCAGCGCGTCGACCGGGGGGTTGCCCGACCCGGCGATCGCGGCCGAGCCGCTGCCGCCCGGTGCGAAGGTCAGCATCAGGGCCGCGAAGAGCAGCAGCACGCCCATGCCGGCGATCAGGCCGCGCGGCATGTCCTTCTTCGGATCGCGCGTCTCCTCGGCCGCGAGCGGGACGCCCTCGATGGCCAGGAAGAACCAGATCGCGTAGGGGAATGCCGCCCAGATGCCGTCCCAGCCGAATGGCAGGAAGTCGCTCGAGCCGGACGACCCGTCAGGCGGGATGTCGGTCAGGTTCGAGGTCGAGAACTCGGGGATGATCGCGATGATGAAGACGAGCAGCGCGACGACCGCGATCGCGGTGATGACGAACGTGACCTTCAGGGCCTCGCCCACGCCGACGAGGTGGATGCCGACGAAGGCCGCGTAGAAGACGAGGTAGACCGGCCAGCCCGCGTCGATGCCGATGTCGAGCGCCTCGACGTAGGCGCCGATGAACGTGACGATCGCGGCCGGCGCGAGCGCGTACTCGATCAGGATCGCCGTGCCGGTGAGGAAGCCGCCCCACGGGCCGAGCGCGCGCCGCCCGAAGCCGTAGCCGCCGCCCGCGGTCGAGATGGTCGACGACAGCTCCGCGAGCGCGAAGACCATGCACGTGTACATCGTCGCCATCAGGATCGTGGCGATCAGCAGGCCGCCCCAGCCACCCTCGGCGAGGCCGAAGTTCCAGCCCGCGAAATCACCCGAGATCACGTACGCGACGCCCAGCCCCGCGAGGAGGACCCAGCCCGCGGCTCCTCTCTTGAGCTGGCGCTTCTCCATGTAGTCGGAGCCGACCTGGTCGTAGTCGACGCTCCCTCGGTGCGTCGGGCGCTGCTCAGCCATCACGCTCCCCTCTCAAAGGTATGACAGACCGCCCTTTAGCGCAGGCTAGGGCTAGCCGCGGACGGATGTCAAGCGCTCGGCGTACGCGCGGAACTCGCGCTCGAACTCCGGCCACCACGGCGGCGGCGGCTCGTCGGGCCCGCGCGGGCGGCCGATCCCGCCGTCGCCGTCGTCGCCGCGACCGCGAGGCCGGAGCAGCGGGGCGACGACCAGCGAGAGGGCGAGCGACACCACCGCGCAGAGCCCGAACAAGAGCTCGGAGCCCGGAATGTGGAGCACCGCCGTGCCGATCACGCCCAGCACGGCATATCCGACGCTGACGCCGGCGCCCCAGGCGCGCATGCGCTTCGGAGCGGACACGGTTCCAGATTAGTACCCGGCCGAGCTCCGGAAACTCACACGAATTCGCGACGGCGATCAGGAGCGGCGCCACCACGGCGCGCTCGGCGGCGGAGCCGGTACGGCGGGCAGCGGGCGCTCGCGCGCACCCGGCAGGAGCAGCTCCGCCACGTGCTCTGCGATCCCGAGCGAGGCGGACAGGCCGGTCGAGCGGATCGCGGCGACGTTGACCAGCCGCGGGCTCGCGCTGGAGCACCCGATCACGTAGTTGCAGCCGCGCCCCGCGGGGCGCAGCCCGGCGTATGTGGCGATCGGCTCGGCGTGCTCGAGCGCGGGCAGCAGCCGTGCCGCCTCGCGGCGGATGGCGTCGATCGACGCGGGGCGGACCGACCAGTCCGTCTTGTCGGCCTGGTCGTGCGCGGTCGGGCCCGCGATGACCATGCCGTCGACGGTCGGGAACACCAGCACGCCCCGGGTGTGCGCGGTCGGCACCGGCAGCAGCACGCGCTCGAGCGGGACGCCGTCGAAGACGAGGAACTCGCCCTTGCGCGGGAAGATCTCGAACGAGTCGTCGCCGAACAGGCGCGCGACCTCGTCGCCGTACAGGCCGGCGCAGTTGACGACCGTGCGGCTGCGGACCGCGCCGCCCTCGGCGGTCAGCTCGTCGCCGCGGCGCCCGGTCACGCGGAACCCGGTCCGGATCTCGGCACCGGCGGCCGCCGCCGCGGCCGCGAGCGCCGTCGTGTAGACGACCGGGTCGGTGACCGCCTCGCCCGGCAGCTCGAGCGCGCCGTCGTCGCGCAGGATGGCCTCGACGCCGTTCTGGCGCGCCTGCGCGGCCAGCCGCGCGACGGTCAGGCGGTCGTCGGCGCCGGCCGGCCGCACGAGGGCGCCGCAGCGCCGGACCGGGATGCCGAGCGCGTCGATCAGCGGGCCGCGCAGCTCGGCCGAGCGCAGGATCATGCGCGTCTCCAGCTCGCCGGGCGGCGAGTCGAACGGGACGTGGAGGAGCCCCGAGTTGGTACCGCTCGCACCGCGCGCCAGGGCGTCCTGCGCCTCCAGCAGCACGGTGTCCGCTCCGCGTCGCGCCAGCGCCAGCGCGACGGCGGCGCCCACGACGCCACCGCCGATGACCGCGACGTCGTGCACCTAGATGATTGATTCCGCCGCGGAATCAGTCATCAGGGCATGAGGCCGGCGAGCACCTGCTCGGTGCCCTTCAGGTGCTCGCGGACGAGCTGCGCGGCGGCGAAGCCGTCGCGGCGCTTGAGCAGCCGCACGAGCTGCGCGTGCTGATCGTTGGAGCGGGCGAGCACCGGCGCGGGATGGGCGATGTGGGCGATCAGCTCGCCCATCTGCCCCTGCACCTCGGTCATCGCCGACAGCAGGCGCGTCGACCGGGCGGCCTCGGCGACGCCGAGGTGGAAGAACACGTCGGCCCTGCGATAGATCGCGAAGTCGCCGACCTCGCGCATGGCCTCGACCTGCTCGTCGAGGCGGGCGAGATCCTCGGGCTGGCGGCGCTCGGCCGCCAGCACGACGGCGCCGAGCTCGACCGCGATCCGGTAGTCGAGCACGTCGCGCCAGTGGCCGCCCGCGAGCTCGATCCGGCTGCTCTCCGACATCGGCGGCGCCTCGGCGACGAAGGTCCCACCGCCGCGACCGCGCGTGGCGATCAGGTGGCCGCTCTCGGTCAGCGACATGAGCGCCTGCCGCAGCGTCGAGCGGGCGATGCCGAGCTGGTCGGCGAGGTCGCGCTCCGGGGGCAGCCGGGCGCCGGGCCCGAGGAGGCCGAGGCGGATCGCCGTGCCGAGGCGCTCGACCGTCTCCTCGAGCGTCGTCGCCGTCTGCACGGGCTCGAACACCGCCGCCACGGCGGGGGAGGGAGCCTGCATCGCACAGGACGGTACCCGGGGCGGCCAGGATCCGGCAAGCTTGCGCCCCGATGATCGAAGACGCCCTGCGCGCGTTGGAGCCCGAGCTCGGCCCCGCCGAGACGGCGCCCGTACCGCTCGCGGGGGGCAGGACGAACCGCAACTACCGCGTGCGCTTCGGCGGTCGCGAGTGCGTCGTGCGCCTGCCGGGGAGGGACACCGGGCTGCTCGGCATCGACCGCGACACCGAGCATGCCGCCTCGGTGGCCGCCGCGCGGGTCGGGGTCGGGCCCGACGTCGTGGCCTATGAGCCGTCGCGCGGTTGCCTCGTCACCGGCTTCCTCGAGGCCCGACCCGTCCCACGCGAGGAGCTGCGCGAACGCGTGCCCGAGGTCGCGGCGGCGCTACGGGCGATCCACGGCGGCCCGTCGCTGCCGACCACGTTCTCGCCGTTCGAGCTGACCGCCCGCTACGAGCGGACCGCCCGCGAGCGCGGCGGCACGATCCCGTTGTCGTACCCCGAGGTGCGCGCCGCCGCGGACGCGATCTCCGAGGTCCTGCGCGGCGACCCGGTCCCGTGCCACAACGATCTGCTGACGGAGAACTTCCTCGACGACGGCGAGCGGCTGCGGATCTTGGACTGGGAGTACGCCGGGATGGGCAACCGCTTCTTCGACCTTGCCAACTTCGCGAGCCACCACGATCTCGGGCCGGACGAGGAGGCCGCGCTGCTGGCCGCCTACTTCGGCGAGTCCACGCAGGGGCGGCTGGCGGCCGTCAGGCTGATGCGTCTGATGGCCGCATTCTGGGAGGGCATGTGGGGCGTGATCCAGGCGGCCTGCTCGGAGCTGGACATCGACTACATGGGCTACGCCGACGAGCACCTCGCCAAGGTGCGGGTGAGCCTGGCCGACCCCGGCTTCGCAACCTGGCTGGAGGACGCCCGTGCCGCGTGAGCGAGCGGTTCCCGACCGTGCGCGCTGCGTGATCATCGGCGGCGGCGTCGCCGGCACGTCGATCGCGTACCACCTGGCGCAGCTCGGATGGAACGACGTCGTCCTGGTCGACCGCCGCGAGCTCACCAGCGGCTCCACGTTCCACTCGGCCGGGCTGGTCGGCCAGCTGCGCTCGTCGCTGACGCTGACGAAGATGATGATGTACTCGGTCGAGCTGTACCGGAAGCTCGGCGGCGGCGAGTTCGATCCAGGCTGGACCGAGTGCGGTGGCATCCGGCTGGCGTGCACGCCGGAGCGCTGGGAGGAGACGCGCCGGCAGGCGGGCTGGGCGAAGACGTTCGGGCTGCCGCTCGAGCTGATCTCGCCCGAGGAGGCGCGCGAGCGGTTCCCGCTGATGGTCACCGACGGCGTGATCGGCGCCTCGTGGCTGCCGACCGACGGCTACCTCGATCCGAGCCAGCTCACCTACGCGCTCGCGGACGGCGCACGGCGCGGCGGCTGCGAGATCTCCACCCACACGCGCGTCACCGGGATCGACGTCGAGCGCGGTGCGGTGACGGGCGTGCAGACGGATCGCGGCGAGATCGAGTGCGAGGTCGTCGTCAACGCGGGCGGCATGTTCGCGGCCGAGATCGGCCGGCTCGCGGGTGTGCGCGTGCCGATCGTGCCGATGGCGCACGAGTACCTCGTGACGCAGCCGTTCCGCGAGCGCTCCGAGAGCCCCGTCGCGACGATGCGCGACCCCGACCACCTGATCTACTTCCGCGAGGAGGGCGGCGGCCTCGTGATGGGCGGCTACGAGCGCGAGAGCGCGCCCTGGGCGCTGACCGACGGCGGCCGCGGGCTGGACGCGATCCCGTCCGACTTCAACGGCCGCCTGCTCGAGGAGGATTGGGACCGGCTGGAGGAGATCGTCGCCAACGCGCGCATGCGCGTGCCGGTGATGGACGCCGTCGGGATCACGAAGCTGATCAACGGCCCGGAGGCGTTCACGCCCGACGGCGAGTTCTGCCTGGGAGAGACCGAGGTGCGCGGCCTGTTCGTCGCCGCCGGCTTCTGTGCCCACGGCCTGGCCGGGGCCGGTGGCATCGGCAAGGTGATGGCCGAGTGGATCGTCGGCGGCGAGCCCGAGCTCGACCTGTGGCCGATGGACGTCCGGCGCTTCGGCGCCCACTACCGCTCGCCGGCCTACACGGTCAAGCGCGTGCGCGAGGTCTACGAGACCTACTACGACATCAAGTACCCCAACCACGAGCGGCAGGCGGGGCGTCCGCTGCGCGTCTCGCCGGCCTACGACTGGCACCGCGAGCATGGCGCGGCGTTCGGCGAGAAGTCCGGCTGGGAGCGCGTGAACTGGTACTCCGCCAACGACGCGGCCGGGAATGCGGGCCTGCGCCCGCGCGGCTGGGCCGGCATGCACTGGTCGCCGGCGATCGGCGCCGAGCACACGGCCTGCCGCGAGGCCGCCGCGCTGTTCGACGAGACGTCGTTCTCGAAGATCGAGGTCAGCGGCCCGGGCGCGGCGGAGCTGCTCGAGCACCTGTGCGACAACCGCGTCGCGCGCGAGGTCGGCCGGATCACCTACACGCAGATGCTCAACTCGCGCGGCGGGATCGAGTGCGACTTCACGGTCGCCCGGCTGGCCGACGACCGCTTCGGCATCGTCACGGGCACCGCCTTCGGCCGCCACGATCTGACGTGGATCCGGCGCCACGCGGGTGACGGCGTCCGTGTGGAGGACGTCACCTCGCGCTGGGCGTGCGCCGGGCTGTGGGGGCCGCTCGCCCGCGACGTCCTCGCCGCCGCCTGCACCGACGACCTGTCGTTCCCCTACATGACCTGGCGCGAGCTGACGGTCGGCGACGTGCCGGTGCGCGCGCTGCGCGTGACGTACGTGGGCGAGCTGGGCTGGGAGCTGTACTGCCCGATGGAGTACGGCGGCGCCCTGTGGCAGACGCTGTGGGAGGCCGGCCGGCCGCACGGCCTGGTCGCGGGCGGCTACCGGGCGATCGACTCGCTGCGGCTGGAGAAGGGCTATCGCGTGTGGGGCGCGGACATCACGCCGGACGAGACGCCGTACGAGGGCGGCCTCGGTTTCTGCGTCCGGCGCGACAAGACGTTCCTGGGCTCCGAGGCGCTCGACGAGGCGCCCGCGCGCCGTCTGTGCTGCCTGGTGCTCGCGGATCCTCGGTCGGTGGCGCTCGCGAACGAGCCGGTGCGGGTGGGCGACGCGGTCGTCGGCCGCGTCACCAGCGGGGGCTACGGCTACACCGTGGATCGCTCGATCGCGTACGCGTACCTGCCGTCCGAACACGCCGAGCCGGGGACCGAGGTGGCGGTCGAGATCTTCGGCGATTGGGTCGACGGCGAGGTCGCCGCCGAGCCACTGTGGGATGCCGAGGGCCTGCGCGTACGCATGTAACATAGTGTCACATGGCCACAGCGGATACGAAGGCTCTCATCGAGGAGGGCATCGAGAAGTTCCAGAAAGAGGTTCCTGCCCTTCAGAAGCTCAAGCTCGTGATGGAGCTCGAGCTCCGCGGCCGGGGTGATATCCAGCTTTTTCGCGTCGAGGTGCCCGGGCCGAAGATCACCAGGGACATCGCCTCCGACGCCAAGGTCCGCCTCTCGGTGCCACGCGGTCACTTCAACGAGCTGGTCCGCGAGGGCACGATCCGGCACTGGCGTGAGGCGTTCGAGTCCGGCCACGTGCGGGCCACCGGGCCGGTCGAGATCCTGCGCCTGATCGCCAACGTGGTGGAGAAACAGGAAGAGCGCACCCGCAGCAGAAAGCTGCGGGCGCGCTAGGTCCCTGAGGGTCTGAGGGCTGCCGGCTAACGGAACGTGCGCGGATCGACGTAGACGTCGTCGATCTGCCAGTCCCCGAGCAGCGGGGTGAACTGGAAGGCCACCGGCGTCTTGTCGCCGGGGAGCAGCGGGAGCAGGTTGGCGACCATCAGCATCGGCGCTGACGGCTTCCACTGGCCGTTACCGAGCACGACGCCGATCGGCAGCGGCACGGTCAGTCCGAGCGAGGTCTTGACGTGGACCGACACGACGAGCGTCGAGAGCAGGCCGCGGTTCTTCTTCGCGAAGAAACGCATCGTCGGCTCCTTGAGGCCGACACACGCGACCGGTGAGATCGCGGTGCTGCCGGCGGGCAGGGCGAGCGACTTGCTGTGCCCGGAGCCCCCGACGTTCCACGGCTCGTTGCCGGCGACGACCTTCGCGTTGCCCTTGAGCGTCCAGCCGGCGGTCGACCCTTCGAAGTTCCCGCCCGTGACGGCCTTGTAGTTCGCCCTGTCGCCCCACGGGGCGAACGGCTGCGTGATCGCGCCGTCGTCGCAGGTTGCTGACGCGGTGAGGATGCCCGCGCTCGCGGGCGCGGCCAGCGCGCCGACTGCGATCACCGATGTTGTGGCCGCGAGCAACCCGCGACGTATGAGTCCGTTCATGTGATTGTGCCCTCCATTGGCTTGCCTGCCTGGGACCTGCTTCCTGCCTGTGCTTCTAAAGTCGGCCCGCGGCCCCGCCGACAACATCCAACACGCGTCTAGTTTTGCGCCTGGTCATGGATGTCTGCTCCCACACATGAACTGGACGCCGCCACCGAGCGGCGCATCGAGCAGACACGTGAGCGCTGGTTTCGCAAGCAGGGCCGGCGCGAACGGATCGTCATGCTCCTCTTCAACGTCGGCTTTCTCGCCGGCGCGCTCGCGCTCGCGCTGACCGCCGAGCACACCCGCGGGCCGTCACCGCTGCTCGCGCTCGCGTTCGTCGGGTCGCTCGCGATCGCCGCGCGGATCGAGTTCTCCGTCGGCGCCGGCAGCGCGGTGCCGACGCAGCTCGTGTTCGTGCCGATGCTGCTGCTCCTGCCGACCCCGTACGTTCCGCTGCTCGTCGCCGCGGCGCTGGTCGTCTCGGCGGCGTCGGCCCAGCTACAGGCGCGCGCGGCCCCCGGCCGTGCGCTGAACGGCATCGCCGACGCCTGGTTCTCGCTCTGCCCGGCGCTCGTGATCATCGCGTTCGACGCGCAGCTGCCCGCGTGGGAGCACCTTCCGGTCTACGCGCTCGCGTTCAGTGCCCAGGTGGCGGTCGACGCCTGCATCTACATCGTCCGCCTCCACCTGTCGCTGGGCGTGCCGGTCCGCAAGCTCCTGTCCGAGCTCGGGCTGAGCGAGCGCGTCGACCTGCTGCTCACGCCGCTCGGCCTGCTCGCCGCGATCGCCGCCGCCGACGTGCCGGCGGGCGCGCTGCTGATCGTGGCGCTGTTCCCGCTGCTGATCGGCTTCGAGCGCGAGCGCGAGGGCCGGATCGAGCGCAGCCTCGAGCTCGGCCGCGCGTACCGCGGCACGGCGCTGCTGCTGCGCGACCTGCTCGAGGAGGAGGACGAGTACACCGGCCACCACACGGAGGACGTCGTCGTGCTCTCGGTCAAGGTCGCCGAGCAGATGCGCGTCGACGAGGACACCCTGCGCGCGACCGAGATGGGCGCGCTGCTGCACGACATCGGCAAGATCGCCGTGCCCGACGAGATCATCAACAAGCCCGGCCCGCTGAACGACGAGGAGTGGGCGATCATGCGCAACCACACCGTCGAGGGCGAGCGCATGCTCCAGCAGGTCGGCGGGCTGCTCGCAAGCGTCGGCGTGGTCGTGCGGGCATCGCACGAGCGCTGGGACGGCGGCGGCTACCCGGACGGCCTGGTGGGCGAGGCGATCCCCGTCGCCGCCCGCATCATCTCGGCCTGCGACGCCTTCAACGCGATGACGACCGACCGCTCGTACCGCAAGGCGATGCCGCTCGAGGTCGCGCTGGACGAGTTGCACAAGCACTCCGGCACGCAGTTCGCGCCCGCCGTGGTCGACGCGCTGGTCGCGGTCGTCGCGAACGGGCCGGAGCCGGTGTGGCAGCTGGACATCGCCGCGGCGGACACCGCGTCAGGTGTCGAACCCAAGACCCAGCCGGTCAAGCAGCCGTAGCCACGGCCCGCGCCGCCCGCCGTGCGCGTCGGCGTCCGCGAGCGCCCGCCGCGTGGCCTGGATCACCACCCAGCGCGCCGGCTCGGGCGGGAACGGCAGCGGCCTGCTGCGCACCAGCTTCAGCCGCGTCCGCTCGGTGTCGGCGCCGTCGAGCAGGTCGAGCGCCACGCGGGCGCCGAACCGGCTCGCGCCGACGCCGAGCCCGGTGTAGCCGACCGCGTACACCGCCCGCCCGCCGAGCGCGCGCCCGAAGGTCACGCAGAACCGGCTGCAGGTGTCGATCGGCCCGCCCCATGCGTGCGTGATGGCGATCCCCTCCAGCGCCGGGAAGGTCTGGAGCAGGTGCCGCTGCAGCAGCGCGAACGTCTCCGGCCGCCGGCTGAGCTGCGCGTCGTCGACCCGGTTGCCGAAGTGGTAGATCGCGTCGTAGCCGCCGAACAGGATCCGGCCGTCGGGCGTCAGCCGGTAGTAGTGGAATTGGTTGCCGCGGTCGGCGATCCCCTGGGCGCGCGCCCAGCCGACGGCTCCGCGCTGCTCGGCGCTGAGCGGCTCGGTCACGAGCGCGTAGTCGTAAACGGGCGCCACCAGCCGCCGGATCGAGCGCGTGAGCGGGCGGTACGCGCCGGTCGCCAGCAGCACGCGCTCTGCGCGGACGCTGCCGCCGGGGGTGGTCAGCTGCGAGGCCGTCGCCCGCTCCACCGGGGTCCGCTCGTACAGCCGGACGCCGAGCGCGAGCGCCGCCCGCCGCAGCCCGAGCGCCAGCGCACCGGGGTCGGCCAGCGCCACGCCCGTGCGCTGGAGGACGGCGCCCAGGTACGTCGGCGACGCGACCTCCGCGCGGGTCGCTTCGCGGTCCAGTACCTCCGCATCCCAGCCGTAACGGCGAAGCAGCGCCGCCTCTTCGGCCAGCTCCGCCACCTCGTGCGGCTGGGTCGCGACGGAGAGCAGCCCGTGCTCCTCCCACGCGGCATCGATCGCGTGCCGCTCGAGATCCGCCTTCAGGCCGTCGATGTTCTCCCGCCCGAGCGCCTCGAGCGCCTCGAGCTCGCGCGGGAAGCGCGCCGCGCCGTTGACCAGCCCGTGCGTGAGCGAGGCGTCGACGAAGCCGCCGTTGCGGCCGCTCGCGCCCCACCCGGCCGATTCGGCCTCGAGCACCACGACCTCGCGCTGCGGGCGCTCCTGCTTGGCCTGCACGGCCGCCCACAGGCCGGTGAAGCCGCCGCCCACGATCGCGAGGTCGGCCTCGACCGCTCCCTCGAGCGGCGGCGAATCGGCCGGCCGCGGGCGGTCGAGCCAGAACGGGAGGGGAGAGGCGTCGCGCATGCGGTCGCAGCGTACGCTGCCGCCGTGGCAACGGCCGCCGGCCAGTTCGAGATCGCGACGCTCGTCTTCGGCGCCCTCTGATGCGGATGGCGTCAGGTCGAGCGTCCCTGGCGCCGTAGCAGCACGAGCGCGACCAGCGACGCGACAACGGACGCCGCGAGCACGCTGGCGGCGGAGCGTTCGACGGCCGCGGCGTCGCTGAAGGCCAGACGGGCGATCAGGAGGCTGACGGTGTAACCGATCGCTCCGAGGACGGCCACGGGAAACATGTCGGCCCACGTGACGTCGTCCGGGAGCGTCCCGAAGCCGAAGCGAACGGCCACTCGCGCGGCGCCGTAGATGCCGATGACCTTGCCGATGAGGAGTCCGGCGAAGACGCCCACCGCGATGCGGTCGCTCACCGCATCGCCCGCTGCCGCCAGGGTGATCCCCGTGGCGGCCAGCGCGAAGACGGGGACCGCGAACCCGGCTGAGATGGGGTGGAGGCGATGCTCGAGCCGCTCGCTCGCGGAATGGTCCTCACCGGCGCGCGGGCGCACCGGCGTCAGGAGACCGAGCAGGATCCCGGCGACTGTGGCATGGATGCCGCTCGCGTGGATGCAGATCCAGGTCGCCAACGCCAGCGTCCACAGCAGCCACGCCCGATCGGCGCCGATGCGGAACGCCACCCAATACATCCCGCCCAGCGCTAGGCCGCCGGCGAGCCAGAGCAGCGAGAGGTCGCTGGTGAAGAGGACGGCGATGAGCGTGATGGCCAGTAGGTCGTCGACGACGGCGACCGAGAGCAGGATGACCCGGACGCCTGAAGGGAGCGCCGCGCCTGCCAACGCGAGCACACCCAGCGCGAAGGCGATGTCGGTTGCCACCGGGATCGCCCATGCTCCTCCCTCGGTCGCCGCGCCGCGCGACACCGCGAGGACGACGAGCGCCGGCACGACCATGCCGCCGACAGCTGCGAAGATGGGCAATGTCGCGGCGCGGCGATCCGCCAGCTCGCCCACCGTCATCTCGCGTTTGAGCTCCATGCCGGCGATGAAGAAGAAGAGCGCCAGCAGGCCGTCGGCAGCCCAGTCGCCAAGGGTCAGATCGAGGTGCAGCCAGCTCGGCCCGAGCGACGTCTGCGTCTCCCAGACCGCGTGATAGGAGTCCCCGGCGATGTTGGCCCACACCAACGCGAGCGCCGTGGCGGCCAGCAGGATCTTGCCGCCGACGGTCTCCTGACGCAGGAACTCGGCGAAGTCCTCCGCTTGGTCCGCGACGAAGGACCGGACGGGCTGTGGCGTTGGGGTGGCCTGCGACAGAGCGGACGACTCCTGGAATCTGGGCAGCGGGGCGCGAGCGCCGACCAGGCTTGCCGGCTCACCGACAGTCAGGCTACCGGCGGTGGGGCCCGAACGCGGGGTGTGACGGTTCGCTCCGCAGCCTCGTGGTGTCCGCACGCATGACGAAACGGCACTACACTCCCGCGCCTGGTGTGCCGGGAAGCCTGGTCGGCGAGCTGAGTCGACCATGGCCGCACCCCTCCACATCCTTCCAGCGCACGCCGTCTGACCGTGGCACTCGCGGTCATCCTCTTCATCGTCGCACTGGGCGTGATCGCGACCGAGCGGGTGCATCGCACCAAGGTCGCGCTGGCCGGTGCGGTCCTGATGCTGCTCACGCAGACGATCGACCAGGAGCAGGCGTTCGAGGCGATCGACTGGAACACGATCGGGCTGCTGGCCGGGATGATGCTGATGGTCAAGGTGACCGAGCCGACCGGCGCCTATACCTGGCTCGCGATCAGGGCGGGCCAGCTCTCGAAGGGGCGTCCGTTGGCCGTCGTGTGGTCGCTGGCGGCCACCACCGCTGTGTTATCGGCGTTCCTGGACAACCTGACGACGATCCTGCTGGTGGTGCCGATCACCTTCCTGCTGGCGGACGCGTTGGACATCGATCCGATCCCGCTCGTCGTGATCGAGATCCTGGTGTCGAACATCGGCGGTACGGCGACGCTGATCGGCGACCCGCCCAACATCCTGATCGCCGGCGCGACCGGCCTCTCGTTCGTGGCGTTCATCACGAACCTGGCGCCGGTGGTCTTGGTGACGTTCGCGGTTGTCACCACTGGGCTGTACTTCGTCTTCCGTGGCGGATTGCAGGTCGCGCCCGAGGCTCGCGCTCGGGTGATGGAGCTGGACGCCGCGCGGTCGATCGAAGATGTGGACGAGCTCAAGCGCACCGTCCCCGTGCTGGTCGGGACGATCCTGCTCTTCTTCGCGCACCAGGCGCTCCATCTCGAGCCCGCGACCGTCGCCATGACCGGCGCGACGGTGATGCTGTTCGTGAGCCGTCAGCGGCTGGAGGACGCGCTTGCCGGAATCGAGTGGCCGACACTGTTCTTCTTCGTCGGACTGTTCGTCATGGTCGGCGCCCTGGAGGAGACGGGGGCGATCGACGAGGTCGCCCAGGGGATCGCGTCACTGACGGCAGGCGACCGGACCGCGGAGCTGCTCGGCATCGCGTGGGCCTCGGCACTGGGCTCGGGCGTGGTCGACAACATCCCGTTCACCGCCGCGATGATCCCGGTGGTCGAATCGCTGCAGGGCGACGGCGGGGACGACGCCTACTGGTGGGCGCTTGCGCTGGGCGCCTGCTTCGGCGGCAACGCCACGCTGATCGCCGCCGCCGCCAACGTCGCGGCCGCTGGGATGGCGGCACGCGCCGGCCGTCCGATCGGCTTCGTGTACTTCCTGAAGATCGGCATACCGGTCACCCTCGTCTCGATGATCATCGCCACCGCCTACATTGCCCTGAGGTACCTCTGATGAGCCCGCGCACCGTCACCGACCCGCTCCTACGCGAAACCCCGATCCTCCGCGTGACGGACACCGTCGCCGACGCGACACGCTCGCTTCTTGACACTGCGCTACCAGCGTTGCCCGTGGCCGACGAGCGCGAGCGGCTCTTCGGCGTCTTCGGAGAGCGCGAGTTCCTGGGCGCGGTGTTCCCGGGATACCTGAAAGAGCTCAAGTACGCCGGCATGATCAAGCGCGGCCTCGAGGACGCCCTGGAGAAGCGGCAGCAGTGCCGAGTCGAACCCGTCCGCGCGTATGTGAACACGGAGCACGTCGATGTCGGCACCGACTTCTCGGACGCGCAGGTGGCAGAGATCTTCCTGCACCACCGGGTCCTGATCGTGCCCGTCGCCGATGACGGCAGGGTCGTCGGCGTGATCACGCGAGCGGACTTCTTCCGCTCGGTCGCCGAGCGCTTCCTATCGGTCTGACGCCCACGGCCCGTGGGCGGTTCGCCGCGCCACGCGTCAGTTCACCGACGGCTGGGCGGCTGCCGGAGGTGTCGGCAGGATGCCTGAGC
The DNA here is from genome assembly GCA_963806395.1 of uncultured Solirubrobacteraceae bacterium. Taxonomy (GTDB): domain Bacteria; phylum Actinomycetota; class Thermoleophilia; order Solirubrobacterales; family Solirubrobacteraceae; genus DASSUW01. Next base: position 27,595 of record CAWDYI010000011.1, read on the forward strand.
TACTCGCCGCGGTGCGCGTGTGAGGCGTCGCGGCGCGGGACCTTGGTGGCGAAGCGGGAGGGCTTCGTGGCGACCGTCGGGTTGTCGATCTCGCCGAGGCGGTCGATCAGCTTGATCCACTGGTCGGGCTTGAGCACCGCGTCGATCTCCTTCGACGCGCGCGGGTTCTGGCCGTAGAGCGGGCGCCAGCCGACGTGGATGTGGTCGTCATGGTCGCCCATGGCGTACGTGTTGTCCGCGCTTCCGAAGGTCATCAGGGAGATGATCTGGTGCGGCTTCATCGTGCCCTGGAGCTTCAGCAGCGCCTGGATCGTCACGTCCGTGATCGAGCCGGCGCCCTGCGTGGCGGGCGTGATCACGATGCCGTTGATCGCTGCGATGTCCACGGCCGTGCCCGTCGTGTGCTCGGACACGTTGCCGGAGCTCGTCAGGTTGCCGTGGCCGCACTTGAGCGAGGTGACCGTGGGCTTCAGGCCCGAGCTGGCGAGGTACATCAGTGTCGCGAGCACGCGGCGGTCGATCTGGCCCGAGCGGATGTCGGCCTGGCCGCAGCCGTAGACCTGGATCCGCTTGTCGGCGAGCACGCGGCGCACGAGCTGCTCCTTGCTGAGCAGCAGCAGCTGGCCGATCGAGGGGTTCTCCGCGTCGGCGCCGAAGAAGGGATTCTTGCCCTTGGCGCGGTAGATCGCCGTGGACTCGAGCAGCTTCCAGCCGTCGAGGATCGGCTTCGGGTCGATGCGCGGGGCGCCGGAGCCGGCGGGCCTGATCTCGAACAGCATGTGCGGCGCGTCCGTGGCCTCCTTGGCGGCCAGGCGGCCGAGGATCGTGCCGCCGATGACACGCGAGCCCTTCTTGAGCGCCTTCGGCTGGAAGTCGCGGGCGTTGAAGCCGAGCGGGGCGTCCTGGGTCGCCTCGTCGCCGGTCTCGGCGAGCTGGACGTCGCCACCGGCCGTGCGGGCGGCGGGGCGTGCCGGGTGCGCGAACAGCCGCTCCTTGGTGGGGAGCGCGGCGGTCGCGGGGGCGGGCGCCGGGGCGGCCGGCTTGGCGGCGCGCTTGACGGCGGCGCGCTTGCGGGCGGGGAGGTCGGTGTTCGACGCGGGGCGGGCGGGCCGGGCGTCGCGCTCGGGCGCCTTGGCGGCCCTGTTGCGGCGCGTCGTGCGGTTCTTCGGCGCCGGGTAGGTGCGCGAGACCTCGCCGAGCTGGGCGTACGTGTACGTGTTGCCGTAGACGTCCTGCAGCGTCACGAAGTTGCCGAGCCGCTTGGTCTTGCCGAGCTTGACGACGCGACCGTCGTTGACGGCGATCACCGGCGCCTTGGCGCGGGAGTAGATCTTGATGCCGCGGCGGGCGCTGTCGGGCTCCACGACCATCGCGGCGTTGCCCTGGCGCACCTTGTTGCCCTTCTTGTTCAGCTGGCCGGCGTAGGTGGACTTCGCGTGGATCGGGAACCGGCCCTGCGTAAGGCCGGTGAGCGAGCCGACGAGATCGCTCGGCAGGCCGCCGATGACCTGGGCGCGCATCAGCACCGAGTCGACGTACCAATTGGCGTGGTTGTAGGCGAAGACGGCGCGGCGGATGTCCGTATCGGCGCCTGCGGCGCGCAGATACCGGGCTGCGGCGAAGATCGCGTCGACCGGGTTGAACGGGTCCTTGACGCCGTCGCCGTTGGCGTCCACGCCGTAGGCGGCCCACGTGGGGGGCATGAACTGCATCCAGCCGAGCGCGCCGGCGGAGGAGATGTTCAGGTTGCGGCCGTAATCGGTCTCGATCTCGTTGATCGCGGCCAGAACCTCCCAGCGCACGCCGTACTGCATGCCGGCGGCCTGGTAGATGGGGAGGAGGAAGGGCGGGATCCGGAACTTGTCGATGAAGAAGTTCGGCACACCGACGCGAGCGGCACCCGGAACCGCGAGCGAGTAGCCCGGGTTCGACGGCGCGGGTGACCCATCCGGGTTCGTCAGCGTCGGAGTCGGTGCGGCGACCGGATTGTGCTGTTCGTCACGAAGTGCCTCACACTCTCTAGCTGAGGTAGAGAGTGAGTTCTTACCGGTCCGACCCTCGCAGCTGTTCGCGTCGCCGACGCCGGCGTTCGAGTTGCGCCGATGCTTGCGCTCGGGCGTCGCCGTCGCGGTTGCGGTCGCCGTGGCGGCCGGCGTGCCCGTGGCGGCGGGCGTCGCGGTGCCCGTGGCCGTGGGGAGCGGCGCCGTGGTGCTGGCGGGCGAGGCGAAGGGCGTGGGCGTCGCGTCGTCGGCCGGGGTCGAGCTGGGAGCCGGCGATGCGGTCTCCGCCGGGGCGCTCGTGGCCGTGGGCGCAGGCGACGTGATCGGCTCTGGCGTGGCCGCCACCGTGGGCTCAGGTGTCGGCGCCTGGGCGGGCGTGGCCGTGCCGAGCACCGCTGCGTACATGGCAGCAGCGGCAAGGCCGGCGATGAAGACGCGCCGCATCATGAGATGGGCGCGCACACGCGCGGGGGGAGGAGGAGGATGATGGCCGTCACAGGAAGAGGCGAAGAAAGGTCCCGACACACAGAACGTCGGCAGAGGAGGGACCGGTCTTGAGGCTGGGGCGTAGGGTCGCGGCCCTACTCGCAAGACATCAACCTAAGGCTGAGGGTCAGCTCTAAGGGGTCTGACCCCTATTTGGGTGCCCTAAGGGATGTGCCCCTACCGGTGTGCCCGAACCGGCGCTGCCCTAACCGGGATCCGACCTTGAGGCTGGATAACGTGGCGATGTGGCCCCGCCAACGCTCCGCCCGGCGACAGTCGAAGACGTTCCCGTCATAGCGGAGACCGTGAAACAGGGCTTCGACACGTACCGGGAGTTCGCGCCGCGCGGCTGGTCGCCGCCGGAGGAGCCGATCGAGCGCAGCAAGATCGCCGAACGGCTCCCGCAGCCGGACACGTGGTGCCTGATCGCGCACGACGGCGCCGTTCCGGCCGGCCACGTGGCGCTGCACCCCGCCCGGGAGCAGACCGAGCAGCGCGCGCCGATCCCCGGCCTCGCGCACCTGTGGATGCTGTTCGTGCGCGAGCCGTGGTGGGGCAGCGGTCTCGCGCCGCGGCTGCTCGCGCTCTCGGTCGAGGTCGCCGCCGCCCGCCGCTACGACACGATGCGGCTCTACACGCCCGCGGGTCACGCCCGCGCGCGCGCGTTCTACGGGCGCGAGGGCTGGGCGACCGTCGGCGAACCCAAGTACGAGGCGATGCTCGGCCTCGATCTCGTCGAGTACCGCCGGTCGTTCTGAGCCCACCGGAATCGACGTGCCAGGATCAGAGCGTCCATGCCGCGCCTGCGAGACCGCGAGCCCCGCCAGTTCGCCGACCGAGCCGCGCCGCTGATCGAGGAGGCGGCCGAGCGGTCGCGCGTCTCCATGCGCACCCGGCTCGACCGGCTCCGGCTCTCGTGGCGCTCGATCCTCCAGGCGGGCGTCGCATCCGCCGCCGCGTGGCTGATCGCGACCGAGGTGCTCGGGCACGTGGCGCCGTTCTTCGCGCCGGTGTCGGCGATCATCACGCTCGGGCTGACGATCTCCCAGCGCGGGCGGCGCGCGGTGGAGCTCGCGATCGGCGTCGCGGTCGGCATCGCCGTCGGTGACCTGCTCGTGCTGGTGATCGGCGTCGGCCCGGCGCAGCTGGCGCTCGTGGTCATGCTGGCGATGTCACTCGCGATCTTCCTCGGCAGCGGCCAGATGCTCGCGACGCAGGCCGCGGTCTCGGCGGCGCTCGTGGCGACCCTGCAGCCGCCGACGGACGGCATCACGTTCACGCGCTTCCTCGACGCGCTGGTGGGCGGCTCGGTGGCGCTGATCGTGAGCGGGCTCGTGCTGCCTGCCGACCCGATGGCGATCGTCCGCCGCGCCGCGCGTCCGCTGCTCGAGGAGCTGGCGGCCACGCTCGACGACATCGCCGGCGCGATCGTCGAGCGCAACCGCGACCTCGCCGAGCGGGCGCTGCTGCGGGCCCGTGGGATCGACGAGCTGAGCGACACCTTCGCCGAGGCGGTCGGCGTGAGTCGCGACATGACCCGCTTCGCACCGACCCGGCGGCGGCAGCGCGGGCGCATCGACAACTACGCCGACGCTGCCGCCCGGATCGATCTCGCGGTCCGCAACGTGCGCGTGCTCGCGCGCGGCATGATCCGCGCCATCCGGCTCGACGAGAACGTGCCGCCCCAGACCGCCGACGCGGTCCGTCACCTCGCGAGGGCGGTGCGCGAGTTCGCCGAGGCGCTCGAGAACCCGGACCGGATCGACGCCGTCCGCGACGGCGCGCTACGCGCCGCCGCTACCGCCACGCTGGTGCTCGAGAACACGGGCAACCTGTCGGTCAGCGTGATCGTCGGTCAGGTGCGCTCGACCGCCAACGACCTGCTCGCCGCCACCGGGATGAGCGCGGACGAGGCGACGGAGGAGATCCTGCGGGCGGTGCAGGAGGCGGCTGATGCATCGGAGGCGTGAGGTGTCACACCTGGCAGACGGGACACCAGTACGTCGTCCGCCCGCCGATCGTCGCGCGCTGTAGCTCCGCTCCGCAGCGCGGGCACCGCCCACCGCGCCGGCGGTGCGGGTTCAGCCGGCCGGTGTGCGCACCACCGCGGGCGGTCGCGTCGCGGAGCGCGCTGCGCACGGCGCGGCGCAGGACGTCGAGCTCCTCCACCGACAGCTCGCCGGCGACGCGCCGGGGGTCGAGGCGCGCGCGCCAGAGGATCTCGTCCGCCAGCAGGTTCCCGACGCCGGATATCACGCCCTGGTCGAGCAGCCGCGCCTTCACCGGCGCCCCGCTGCGCCCGAAGCGCGTGCGGAACGCGTCGCGCCCCACCTCGGCGGCGTCCGGCCCGACGTGCGAGAAGTCCGGCTCGAGCATCGCGCGGCCGAGCCGGCGCTTGTCGTGCAGCGCCAGCCGGCCGCCGTCCGCGAACTCGAGCGCGAAACGGTCCCAGTTGCGCGGCGCGGGCGCCTCGTCGACGGTGATCCGCCCGGCCATGCCGAGGTGCAGACCGAGGTCGGGACCGCCGTCGGTCTCCGCCCACAGGAACTTCCCGCGCCGGTGGGTCGAGGTCAGGTGCCGGCCGACGAGTGCGGCCGCCATCTCACCCGGCGCGTGCGGGCGGCAGACGTACGTGTCGCGATCGTCGACCGCGACGATCTCGCGGCCGACCACGCGCTCGACCTGCTGCCGCGCCCGCTCGGCCTCCGGGAGCTCGGGCACTAGTCCGTGGCGATCTTGAGCCCGAAGGCGATCATCGCGCCCCCGGTGATGCTCTCGAGCACGCGGCGCGAGCGCAGGAAGAATGTCCGCGCGTAGCCGACCACCGAGGCGAGGACGAAGTACCACGCGCAGCTCAGCGCGATCTGGACCGAGGCGAGCAGCAGCGTCGTGAGCAGCACGGACGAGCCGTCCGGCACGAACTGGGGCAGCAGCGCGACATAGAACAGTGCGACCTTCGGGGCCGCGAGCGCGGTCACCAGGCCCGCGCGGAACGCGGAGCGCTCGCCGCGCGCGAGTGACGACCGCTGCTCCTTCGGCCGGCGCGCGTTCCGGATCGCCTGGATGCCGAGCGCCACGAGCAGCACGCCGCTCGCGACCTTCAGCACGGCGAACGCGGTCGCCGACGCGACGACCAGCGCCGACACTCCGAGCATCGACGCCACCGCCCACAGCCCGAGGCCGACGGCGTTGCCGCTCATCGTGAGGACCGCCGGGCGCCGTCCGCCGCGTGCGGCCGAGTTGATCACCGCCGCGGTCGCGGGGCCTGGCGAGAGCGCCAGCAGCGCGGCGACGGGGAGGAAGAGGATCACCGCGTGCAGCATGTAACTGCGGCTTGCCTGTCCGAGCTCGCGAGGACGGGCAAACGCGGCCTCATCCGGCTGCGATCGCCTGGTCCACTGCGTCTGGTGCGAGGACGGCTTCGATGACCATGACGGCGGCGCCGATGACGCCGGCGCGGTCGTCGAGGGTGGAGCGGGCGATCCGGATCGAGCGGGTGGCGAGTGCGGTGGAGCGGCGGTAGACGACTTCTCTGACGCCGGCGAGGAGGTGTTCGTCGGCGTGGGCGATGTCGCCGCCGATGACGATCACGGCGGGGTTGAAGAAGTTCACGGCGGAGGCGAGGACGCCGCCGAGTTCGCGGCCGGCTTGGCGGACGAGGCGCATTGCTTCGGGGCGGCCGTCTCTGACGTGGCGGACGACGTCGCGGCTGTTGTCGGCGTTGATGCCCATGTCGGTGAGGCGGGTGGCCATGGCGCCGCCGCCGGCGATTGCTTCGAGGCAGCCGAGGTTGCCGCAGCGGCAGATGACGTCGTCGTGGTCGGGGACGTGGATGTGGCCGATGTCGCCGGCGGCGCCTTGGGCGCCGCGGTGGATGCGGCCGTCGGTGATGACGCCGCAGCCGATGCCGGTGCCGACTTTGACGAACAGGAGGTGGGCGGTGTCGCGCCAGCGTGACCAGTACTCGCCGAGCGCCATGATGTTCACGTCGTTGTCGACCAGCACGGTCGCGTCGTAGCGCTCCCGCAGCCGTGTCGCGACGCCGTAGCCGTCCCAGCCGGGCATGATCGGCGGCGCCACCGGCGTGCCGGTCGCGAACTCGACCGGGCCGGGGATGCCGACGCCGATCCCGCGGACGTCGTCGGCCGAGTGGCCGCTCTCGACGAGCAGGGCGTCGAACGTCTCCTCGAGCCAGTCGAGGACGGTGTCCGGCCCGTCGGCGATCGGGATGTCGGCCCGCGTCTGCACCAACACGTCACCCGCGAGGTCGGTGACCGCCACGCGCGAGTGCGTCGCACCCAGGTCGGCCGCCAGCACCGCGCCGGCGTTGCGGTTGAAGGCGAACGTCTTGGGCGGGCGGCCGCCGGTCGACGCACTGGCTCCCGCGGGCACCACGAGCCGCTGCGCGAGCAGCGCGTCCATCCGCTGGGCGACGGTCGAGCGCGCCAGCCCGGTCAGCGCGACAAGCTCGGCGCGGGTACTCGCGCGGCCGTCACGGATGAGGCGCAGCATCGCGCCGGCGCCGGTCCCCGAGCCCGCGCCGTTGCCTGCGAGCGCGAGTGCTTCTGCCCCTGCGGCGCTGTCGAATCGCCGCGTCGCGGCCCCATCTTCTGTGTCCACCATGTCCGCCATGGGCTACCAGCATGCCACAAGCGACGGCTTGCGTCTGCATTCGCTCCAAGATTGCAGGAATCTGCCGTTCCACTTTGCAGCTTTTGCTTGACCCTCGACAAAAGCAGAGGTAGCGTGCGCTGCCATGGAGAGAGGGTTGCCGCAGGTGGCCGTGGGGGACTCGGCCATCTCGAACGACGGAGGGCTGCGGCCGCGGGCCGACGAGCTCGCCGACCGCTACGAGCAGCTGGCAGCGGAGGCCGAGACGGCCGCCGTGCGCTGGCGCTGGGCCACGCCGACGTCGGGCTACGGCGACGTCGAGCCGCTCCGCCTGGAGCGGATGGGGTGCTCACCGGGGCGCTGGCTTCACCGGCCGCCGCCGCCCTGGCGAGAGCACGAGGCGATCGGGTTCGACGCACTCGGCCGGGTGGTGTGCGTACGCGAGTACGACGCCACCGGCGAGGTGTGGCTCGAGCGGTTCGCCCTGTGGGGGCGCGATCAGGTGGAGGTTGCCTGCTTCCGCGCCCCGCTGGAGTGCAGCGACGGCGACCTTCCCGCCCGGCTGCAGTCCGTCACGCGCGTGCGGTTGGCTGCCGCCAAGCCCGTCGAGAGCGAGCGCTACATGCCGCCGACGGGCTCATGCACGCGCGAGCGCTACCGGCACGAGGGGGGCCGGCTGGCGCGTGTCGAGGAGGACTCCTGCGACGACGGTGGCGGGCTCGCCACCGTGGTCAAGGAGGTGGTGTACGGCGACGACGGGCGCGTGATGGGGGTCGACGCGCTCAGCCCGGACGGCCGCCAGGCCGTATGGCGGCTCGGTGGCCAGCCGCATTCGGCGCGGAGGGAGGCTCGGCCCTCCGTCGCCGGCCGCTTGCGTCGCCAGGTCTGCGTCTAGGGACAGTCCCCGGCGCGGCGCGCAGCTCAGCGCGCCGCGGCGGGGGGACTGTCCCCAGGCGGCGCGCAGCTCAGCGCGCCGCCAAGGGGGGACTGTCCCCCTCCGGTGCGCCGTAGCCGGCGGCGCGGCCCGCTTCCGCCAGTCGCTCGGCCATCTTGCGATTGGCCTCGTCGATCATCTCGCCCTCGTACATCGCGGCTCCGCGGCCCTCGTCGGCCGCCTGGCGGTAGGCGGCCAGCAGCGCCTCGGCGCGCTCCCATTCCTCGCGCGCGGGAGTGAAGACCTCGTTCACGGTCGCGATCTGCCGCGGGTGGATCGTCCACTTGCCGTCCATCCCGAGCGCGCGCGCGAGGCGCGCCCGCGCGCGCAGACCGTCGTCGTCGTCGAACGCCGCGTACGGTCCGTCGATCGCCTGGATGCCGGCCGCACGGGCGGCAACCACGAGACGGGAGAACACGTAGTTGAGGTGGTCGCCGGGGTAGTGCTCGGGCGCTCCGCCGATCGTGGTGACGGGGATCCCGACCGACGCGCTGTAGTCGCCCGGCCCGAAGATCAGGCTCTCCATCCGCGGCGACGCGGCGGCGATCGCCTCGCATGCGAGCAGCCCGGTCGCGTCCTCGATCTGCGCCTCGATGCCGATCCGGCCCACCGGCAGCTCGCGCGCGAGCTCGATCCCGGTCAGCAGCTTGTCGGTCATCTCGACGTCGCCGGTGGTGCGCGTCTTCGGCAGCATCACCGCGTGCAGCCGGTCGCCCGCCTGCTCGACCACCTCGATCAGGTCGCGGTAGTAGTGCGGCGTGTCGGTGCCGTTGACGCGAACGACGACGGTCTTGCCGCCGAAGTCGTGCTCGTGGAGCGCCGCGATCACGAGCTCCCGCGCGCGCGCCTTCTCGCTCTGGGCGACGGAGTCCTCGAGGTCGAGGAACACCTCGTCGGCCTCGAGCGCGGGCGCCTTGGCGAGGAACCGCTCGTTGGAGCCGGGCACGGCGTGGCAGGAGCGGCGGGGACGAGGCATCGGCGGCGGAGCGTAGTACGCGTAGCCGGCGCCGCTACCCTCACCGCTTCATATGCGCTCCCTGCTGCTGGCCACATTCATCCTCCTGGTCGCCGCTCCCGCGGCGAGTGCTGCCGTCACCGTCGACATGGACGTCGGGCGCGCGGAGGTGACGTACGGCGACGCGACCAAGGTCACCGGCGTGGTCGCCGTCGACGGCGTACCGGCCGCCGGTCAGGTCGTGCAGCTCGAGGGCAAGCGGTACCCGTACACCGACGAGGCGGCGGTGATCGCGACAGCGACGACCGCGGCCGACGGCACCTACGAGTTCAGCGAGGAGCTCAGCCTCAACACGGTGCTGCAGGTGCGCACCACCGGCGCGGCGTCGAGCCGCGAGCGCGTGTACGTGTTCCCGCGAAGCACGCTGTCCTACCGCGGCCTCGGCCCGAACGAGCTCAAGCTCACGCAGCGCTACGTGGTCCCGCGCGGCGTCAGGCTCGAGCAGCCGACGCTGTTCTACGTCGGGCAGCGCGGCAAGCCGCGGGCGCCGCGCGTCGCGACCGGCAAGCTGAAGCGCACCCGGCCGGGGCGCTTCCGCTCGACCGCGATCGTCAGCATCCCGGAGGCCTGGAACGGCCGCTTCCGCTACGCCAGCTGCTTCCGCTACACCGGCGACAGCGGCATGGGCAACCCGCGCGCGACCTGCCCGCGCCGCTTCAAGTTCTAAAGCTGGTACGCGGCGGCCAGCTCCGGATCCTTCCGGGCCAGCATCTCGGCAAGGTCGACCATCACGCGGCACTGCTTCCAGGTCGCGTCGTCCTGCATCTTGCCGTCGATCATGTGCACGCCGCGGCCGTCGGGGATCGCCTCGATCACCTTCTTGGCGAACGCGACCTCGTCCGGATCGGGGGAGAAGACCCGGCGCGCGATGTCGATCTGCGCCGGGTGCAGCGACCACGTCCCGACGCACCCCATCAGGTAGGCCGCGCGGAACTGCGTCTCGGCGCCTTCGACGTCGCGGATGTCGCCGAACGGGCCGTAGAACGGCAGGATCCCGGCGCCCGCGCACGCGTCGACCATGCGGCCGATCGTGTAGTGCCAGAGGTCCTGCTGGGCGCTGTCGCGCGGCGCGTCGCCCTCCGGGTCGGAGAGCACGCGGTAGCCGGGATGGCCGCCGCCCACGCGCGTCGTCTTCATCCGCCGCGACGCCGCGAGGTCGGCCGGGCCGAGGCTCATCCCCTGCATCCGCGGCGACGCGGTCGCGATGTCCTCGACGTTCGTGACGCCGAGCGCGGTCTCGAGGATCGCGTGCACGAGGATCGGCCGCTCCAGCCCGGCTCGCGCCTCGAGCTGCGCGAGCAGCCGGTCGACGTAGTGGATGTCCCACGGCCCCTCGACCTTCGGGACCATCACGACCTCGAGCCGGTCGCCGATCTCACCGACCAGGCGCGTGAAGTCGTCCAGCACCCACGGTGACTCGAGCGCGTTCACGCGCGCCCACAGCGCCGTCTGGCCGAGGTCCATCTCGCGGCCGACGTGGATCAGCCCCTCGCGGGCGGCCTCCTTGCGGTCGACCGGTATCGCGTCCTCGAGGTTGCCGAGCAGGATGTCGGTCTTGGAGGCGAGGTCGGGCGCCTTCGCGACCATCTTCTCGTTCGAGAAGTCGAGGAAGTGGATCATCCGCGAGGGCTTGACGGGGATCTCCCGCAGCGGTTCGGGAGCGCCGATCGCGAGCGGGGCGAAGAAGGAACGGGGGTTGCGCATGAGCGGCGGATCGTAGAGTCCCCGGCCCATGAGCACCCCCACTGAGCACAGCGTCGACACCGATCAGCGCGTCCGCGAGGCCTCGGGCGCGCATCCGTACGGCCGCTACCTCGAGGAGTTCGAGGTCGGCGCCGTCTACAAGCACTGGCCGGCCAAGACCGTGACCGAGGCGGACGATCACCTCTTCTGCCTGATCACCATGAACCACCACCCGCTGCACATCAACGACGTCTACGCGGCGGGCTCGCAACAGGGCCGCAACGTCGTCGTCGGGCCCTACGTCTACTCACTCGCTCTCGGGATGAGCGTGTCCGACATCTCCGGCAAGGCGATCGCGAACCTCGCCACCGAGGCGCTGAGCCACCCGGCGCCGGTGTTCCACGGCGACACGCTGTTCGCCGAGACCGAGGTGCTCGAGGTCCGCGAGTCGCGCTCGAAGCCGGACCGCGGGACCGTCAAGGTCCACACGCGCGTGCTCAACCAGGACGGCGTCCTGGTCGCCGAGTTCAAGCGGCTGGTGCTGGTTCCGAAGCGGGGTTAGCCGCGGGCGCTCTGGCTGGCCCGAGCACGGCCGGGACGGGCGCCGGAGAGGCGGCTCCGCGAGGCGGCGAGGAGCCGGCCGGCGGGCTGGCGGACGGCGAGGCCTGCCATGACGACGACGGCCAGGATGAGCTCGAGGATCAGCGGGGTCGCGCTCGGGCCGGCGGCTGCCGGGGCGGCGGCGGAGGCAGGTGCGGCGAGGAGCAGGACGGCGACGATCGTCGCGGCTGTGACTCGGCGTGGGTGCATTGGCCGAGGCTGGCAAGCGGATCTTGCCGAATCCTTGGGGCGATCTTGGGGTCAGCGGGGCGGCGGCTCGGCGGTCTGCGTGTCGGGGACCACGACCGGTCCCGGCTCACTCGCGCCGCGCCATAGGAACCGCTGCGCGTACCACGGCCCGCCGGGGCCGATCCGCTCCCACCCGGCCGCCTCGAGCGCGGTCATGAGCGCGCGCGCGAGGGTGATGAACTCCGGTGTGGGCGGCTCCGGGTCCATCATCAGCGACCACCGCAGCGGCGGCGACTCGGCGATCTGGCGCCGCTTGCCGCCGCCAGGCGGTTCGACCATGGCCCGGAAGCTGGACTTGCGGTAGCCGGCCTTCCAGTCGATCTCGCACGTCCACAGCTGCGCCGCGTCCTCGGGCCACGGGACGAGCCGGGCGAACCGGCGGGCAGGGGGCGCGGCGGGCGCGCTGGGCCTTTGCGCGGGTGGGCGCCGAGCCGGCGGCCGCAGCGCCTCGGGCGTGACGTCGAGCCGCGGCGTGGACCGGTTGCGCACCGCGGGGTCGACGTTCTGCGGGCGCGGCACCTCGGGCGCCTCGCCGAGCTTCGCGTGCGGGTCGGGGACCGCTCGCCGGGCAGGCGGCCTCGGCCTCGGCCGCGGCGGCGGCGGCGGTGGGGTCGGCTGCGGTGCCACGACTCGCGGCTCCGGGGCGCGCGGCTGCGGCGGAGGCGGCACGGGCGCCGGCGGCGGGGCGGGCGGCGAGACCACCACAGGGCGTGCCGGGGCGGCCGGCTCGGGCGGCGGCGGCGCCGGGACGCGAGGGGCAGGAGGGTGCGCGGCGGCGCGGCGCGCCGTACGCGACGTCTGCGAGCCGGCCCGGCGGCGGCGGCGGTGGACGTGGCCGGCCCCGAGGCCGACCGCGAACGCCAGCACTACCCCTCCGGCCAGGGCCGGGACGGGCAACCCGTCGCTTGCGGCGGTCGGCGCGTTGGGCATGACCGAGCGCTCGGTCTCGGATGCGGCCACGCGCTTCTGGCGCGCCTGCTCGGCCAACGCGGGCGATGTGATCGCCAGCACGTGCGCGCCGGCGGCCATCAGGGCGAGCACCGACATCACGGCAACTAGATGAATCGAGCTCGTACGCAGGCCAATGATGGTGTCTCACGCTCCTCGCAGCTCACCTAGACGTTTATCCAGTTCGGGTCGTCTGTGGCAAAGTGCCGGGATCCCCTCGTCGAACCTTCGGGAAGAGGTTGAACTGAACCGTGAGCATTGAAACCACCGCCTCGACGTCCAACCAGAAGCTGCTGCGCTGGGTTGAGGAGGTGGCGCAGCTCACGCAGCCGGACGCGATCCACTGGTGTGACGGGTCGGCGGAGGAGTACGACCGGCTGGCACAGGGGCTGGTCGACGCGGGGACGTTCGAGCGGCTGTCGGAGGCGAAGCGTCCGAACTCGTACCTGGCGCTGTCGGACCCGGACGACGTGGCCCGGGTCGAGGACCGCACGTTCATCTGCGCGCAGTCCGAGGACGACGCCGGTCCGACGAACAACTGGCGCCACCCGGACGAGATGCGCGAGCTGCTGCTGGACAAGTTCCAGGGCGCGATGCGCGGCCACACGATGTACGTCGTGCCGTTCAGCATGGGCCCGCTCGGATCCCCGATCGCCGAGATCGGCGTGCAGCTGACGGACTCGGCGTACGTGGCCGTCTCGATGCGGATCATGACCCGGATGGGCAAGGGCGCGCTCGACGTGCTCGGCGCCGACGGCGACTTCGTGCCCTGCCTGCACACGGTCGGCGCTCCGAACGACACCTCGCCGTGGCCGTGCAACCCGGACAAGTACATCGTGCACTTCCCGGAGACGCGCGAGATCTGGTCGTTCGGCTCCGGCTACGGCGGCAACGCGCTGCTGGGCAAGAAGTGCCTCGCGCTGCGGATCGCGTCGGTGATGGCGCGTGACGAAGGCTGGCTCGCCGAGCACATGCTGATCATCAAGGTGACCTCCCCGGACGGCGACTCGAAGTACATGGCCGCCGCGTTCCCGAGCGCGTCGGGCAAGACCAACCTCGCGATGCTCGTGCCCTCGCTCCCCGGATGGACGGTGGAGACGGTCGGGGACGACATCGCGTGGATGAAGTTCGGCGCCGACGGTCGTCTGTACGCGGTCAACCCCGAGGCCGGGTTCTTCGGCGTGGCTCCCGGCACCGGGGAGCGGACGAATCCGAACGCGATGCTCACGATCGAGCGCAACACGATCTTCACCAACACCGCCAAGACCGACGACGGCGACGTGTGGTGGGAGGGCATGACGCCCGAGGCGCCGGCGCACGCGATCGACTGGAAGGGGAACGACTGGTCGCCGGGCGCCGACCGCCCGTCGGCGCATCCCAACTCGCGCTTCACGACCCCGGCGGCGCAGTGCCCGTCGATCGTCCCCGAATGGGAGGACCCCGCCGGCGTGCCGATCGCCGCCTTCCTGTTCGGCGGTCGCCGCGCGACCGTCGTGCCGCTGGTGCGCGAGGCGTTCGACTGGGAGCACGGCGTGTACCTCGGCGCCACGATGAGCGCGGAGACGACCGCGGCCGCCGCCGGCGAGGTCGGCGCGCTGCGCTTCGACCCGATGGCGATGCTCCCGTTCTGCGGCTACAACATGGCCGACTACTTCGGCCATTGGCTTCAGATCGGCGCTCGCGAGGGCGCCGTGCTGCCCGGGATCTTCTACGTCAACTGGTTCCGCAAGGGCGACGACGGCAAGTACCTGTGGCCGGGATTCGGCGACAACGCGCGCGTGCTGGCGTGGATCTTCCGCCGCCTCGACGGCGACGCCGACGCGACCGAGACGCCGATCGGCAACGTCCCGCGGCCGCAGGACCTGGAGACCGAAGGGCTCGACCTGTCCGCGAAGGCCCTCGAGCAGCTGCTCACGGTGGACGAGGACCTGCTGCGCGACGAGCTCGATCAGGTGCGCGGGCACCTGGACAGGTTCGGCGATCGGCTGCCGGCCGCGATGCGCTCCCAGTTCGAGGAGTTGGAGCGCAGGCTGGCATAGAGCCGCGTCGGGCGTAGGATCCACGCAGTGAGCCTCGCGGAGGAGACCGAGGCCGGCGCATCGCCGGCGAGCAGGCTGCTGGAGCTGATCGACGAGAAGGTGCCCGCCGAGCGCGCGCCCGCGGTCCGCGCGTTCGCGAGCGCCTACCTGCGGCGCCTGTCCGGCGACGCGTCCGAGGGGATCTCGGCCGAGCACCTGCTGGCCGAGGTCGTCGGCGCGTTCGAGTTCGCCTCGGCCCGCGGTGAGGAGCCCGTCGCGGTGCGGGCGTTCAATCCGACCAGGAGCGAGCACGGCTACGAGCCGCTCGGCTCGGTGGTGGAGACGAACACCGACGACTGGCCGTTCCTGGTCGACTCGGTGTCCGGCGAGCTCCAGGGGCGCGGGCTCGCCGTCACGCGCCTGCTGCACCCGGTCGTCGGCGTCCGGCGCGAGCAGGGCGCGATCGCCGATGTCGGGCGCGCGCGCGAGGCGCCGCATCGCGAGTCGATCATGCACTTCGACCTCGTCCGCCGGCTCGACGACGCGGAGCTGGCCGAGGTGGAGAAGGCCGTCCGCGAGGTGCTGCTCGCGGTGCGCGGCGTCGTCGCGGACTTCAAGGCGATGACCGAGCGGGTCGACGACATGATCACCGTCGCCCGCGCCGGGACGGCGCGCTACCCGCGCGACGAGGTGCACGAGGTCGCCGACTTCCTCGCGTGGCTGCTGGGCGGCAACTTCGTCCTGCTCGGCGCGCGCGAGTACGACTTCACCGACGGCACGATCCGGGTCGTCGAAGGCTCCGGCCTGGGGATCCTGCACGAGGAGGACCGGTCGCAGTTCAGCGAGCCCGTGCCGCTGGCCGACATGCCGCCGCCGATGCGCGAGCGCGCCACCAGCGGCGACCTGCTGCTCGTCACCAAGACGAACGCGATCTCGCCCGTGCACCGGCACGAGCGGATGGACTACGTCGGCGTGCGACGCGTCTCGCGCAGCGGCGAGATCATCGGCGAGTCGCGGCTGCTCGGCCTGTTCACGTCGCGGGCGTTCGCCGAGCGCGCGTCCGAGACCCCGCTGCTGCATCGCAAGCTGCGCCAGGCGCTCGACGCCGAGGACCTGATCGAGGGGTCGCACGACTACAAGGCGGCCGTCGCGCTGTTCGACTCGTTCCCGAAGGAGGAGCTGTTCGCCGCTCCGGTCGACGACCTGCGGCGCGCCGTCGTCGCGCTGACCGGCCTCGAGGGCTCGGACCGGGTCCGCCTGCTCGGCCGCCGCGACGCCGACGGGCGCAGCGCGTCGCTGATCCTGGCGCTGCCGCGGTCCCGCTACAGCCCGTCGCTGGTGGCGCGCGTGAGCGCGCTGCTGCGCCGCCGCTTCGAGACCGCCGGCGTCGAGGCGCACCACGTGCTCGACGAGGGCCAGCGCGTGCGGCTGCACTTCCTGGTGCACACCGCGGGCGGGCTGCCGGACATCCCGCTGCGCGACCTCGAGGCCGAGGTGGTCGCGCTCGCCCGCACGTGGGACGACGAGCTCGCCGACATCCTCGACGAACGGCACGGCGCGGGCCCGGGACGGACGCTGGCTGCGGCGTGGTCGCCGCTCTTCCCCGAGCACTACAAGGGCTACACCAGGCCGGAGCTGGCGGCGGTCGACGTCGCGTGCTTCGCGCGGCTCGACGCGGGCGAGTCGTTCGTGGTCGGCCTGCACCCGATCGGCGCCGAGCGGCCGACCCGCGTGGCGCTGTACAAGCGCGGCGCCAAGATCGAGCTCTCGCGCGTGATGCCGATGCTCGAGGACCTCGGCCTGCGGGTGATCGAGGAGATCTCGACCCGGCTCCTGGGCGACGAGGAGACGTGGGTGCAGGAGTTCCGCGTGCTCGGGCCGGGCGAGCAGGCGCTCGACCTCGACGCCGTGGGCGACCGGGTGGCCGAGGCGATCGCGGCCGTCTACCGCGGCGAGGACGAGTCCGACCCGCTCAACCGGCTCGTGATCACCGCCGGGCTCGACCGCACGCAGGTGGCGATCCTGCGCGCCTACCGCAAGTACCGCCAGCGGATCGGCTCGCGCTTCACCGAGGGCTACCAGAACGAGGTGCTGGCGGCGAACTCGCCGATCACGGCGAAGCTCGTGCGCTACTTCGAGCTGCGCTTCGATCCCGACATCGAGACCGACGAGGCGGCCGAGGCCGCGCTCCGCGAGGAGATCATGGCCGACCTCGAGGAGGTCACCTCGATCGACCACGACCGGATCCTGCGCAATCAGCTCGGCGCGATCGACGCCACGCTGCGCACGAACGCGTACAAGCCCGACCGCGGCGCGACCTCGTTCAAGCTGCGCTCGGCCGACGTGCCGGCGATCCCGCTCCCGGCGCCGGAGTTCGAGATCTACGTCTACGCGTCCGACGTCGAGGGGATCCACCTGCGCGGCGGGGCGATCGCCCGCGGCGGCATCCGGTTCTCGGACCGGATGGACTACCGCACCGAGGTCTACGGCCTGATGCGGGCGCAGCTCGTCAAGAACGCGATCATCGTGCCGTCAGGTGCCAAGGGCGGCTTCATCGTCAAGCGCGCGCCGGTCGACAAGGAGGCGATCCAGGAGTCCTACGTGACCTACATCCGGTCACTGCTGGACGTCACCGACAACCTGGTCGACGGCAAGGTCGTCCACCCGGAGCGGGTGCGGGTCCGGGACGACGACGACACGTACCTGGTGGTCGCGGCCGACAAGGGCACGGCGACGTTCTCGGACACCGCCAACGCGATCGCCGCCGAGTACGGCTTCTGGCTCGACGACGCGTTCGCGTCCGGCGGCTCGGTCGGGTACGACCACAAGAAGCTCGGGATCACCGCGCGCGGCGCGTGGGAGTCGGTCAAGCGCCACTTCCGCGAGCTGGGGAGGGACCCGTCGCGGGACGAGTTCACCGTCGTCGGGATCGGCGACATGTCCGGCGACGTGTTCGGCAACGGGATGCTGCTCTCGGACAAGATCAAGCTCCTCGCGGCCTACGACCACCGGCACGTGTTCATCGATCCGGACCCCGATCCGGCCGCGTCGTTCGCCGAGCGGCGGCGGCTGTTCGACCTCGCCGGCTCGTCGTGGGACGACTACGACCGAGAACAGCTGTCAGAGGGCGGCGGCGTGTACCGGCGCGACGCGAAGTGGCTCGAGCTGCCCGAGCGCGCGCGCCAGCTGCTCGGCCTCGACGAGCAGCGCGTGGCCCCGAACGAGGTGATCCGCGCCGTCCTGCGCTCGAAGGTGGACCTGCTGTGGAACGGCGGCATCGGCACCATCGTCAAGGCCTCGGCCGAGACCGACGCCGACGCGAGCGACCGCTCGAGCGACTCGATCCGGGTGAACGCCAACGAGCTGCGGGCGCGGGTCGTCGGCGAGGGCGGCAACCTCGGGCTGACGCGCCGCGCACGCGTCGAGTACGCCGCCGGCGGCGGCCTCATCAACGCCGACTTCATCGACAACTCGGCCGGGGTCGACTGCTCCGACCACGAGGTCAACCTGAAGATCCTGCTCGGGCTGGCCGAGCGGCGCGGCGAGCTCACGCGGCCGGAGCGCGACGAGCTGCTGGAGGCGGTCACCGAAGACGTCGTCGCGCACGTGCTCTACGACTCGTTCCTGCAGGCGCAGATCATCTCCCAGGAGGTCGAGCGGTCGGCCGGGCGGATGTTCGCGTACGAGGACCTCGTCGCCCTGCTGGAGGAGACCGGGCTGCTGGACCGCGCGAGCGAGGATCTCCCGAACAACGAGGAGATCTCCGAGCGCCGCCGGAGCGGGCACGGGCTCGAGCGCCCCGAGCTGGCGATCCTCGGCGCGCACGCCAAGCGCTGGGTCGCGCGCGAGCTCGAGCGGACCGGCTTCGCCGACGACCCGTGGCTGGAGCGCGACATGCGCGCGTACTTCCCGGACGCGGTCGTCGAGCGCTGCGGGCATCTGCTGGGCGAGCACCCGCTGCGCACTCAACTGATCTGCATGATCAACGCCAACTCGGTCGTGAACGCGCTCGGGCCGACGTTCGTGTCATCGCTCGTGGCCGAGCGCGGGGCCGACGTCGCCGCGGTCGTGCGCGCTTACCTGATCGCCTGCGACGTGACCGGCGCGACGGCGCTGTGGGAGGCCGTCGAGGGGCTCGACGGCGTCGAGCGCTCCGCCCAGGCCGAGCTGCTCGGCGGCGTCGACACGCTCGTCGAGGCGACCGCCCGCTGGTATCTGACCTGGGCGCCGGGAGCGCCGCTGGAGGAGACGATCGCGTCCGGCCGCGACGGCTTCGCGCGGCTCGCCGCGGTGCTGCCCGACCTCGGCACCGAGGAGCGGCGGCGCAGGCGTGAGGAGACCGTCGGGCGGCTGCTCGGCGAGGGCGTTCCGGCGCGGATCGCGCGGGCCCACGCGCTGGCGGCCGAGCTGGTCCACACGCCCGACATGGTCGCCGTCGCGGCGGCGACGGAGCGCTCGATCGAGGACGTCGCCGGCGTGTTCTTCACGCTCGGGGCGGAGCTGCGGCTGGACTGGATGGAGCGCGAGCTCGCGCGCGTGCGGTCGTCGACGCGGATGCAGCGGTGGGCGCTGCAGGCCGTGCGCGAGGACGCGCTGAACGCGCGGCGCGAGCTGGCCGAGTGGGCGCTGCGCGAGAACCCGGGAGCCGAGCCGCTCGAGGCTGTGGAGCGGTTCATGGAGGCGCACACCGCCGGGGTCGGGCGCCTGGAGGCGTTCCTGCGGACGCTGGCGCGCGAGGGCGACCCCGACCTGGCCGGCCTGACGCTGGCCGTGCGGCAGCTGCGCGCCCTGGTCTCGTAGCGCCGACGTTCACATGCGCTGCGCGGACGGGTGCAGCAGCGGCACGGCCGGCTCCCAGCCGGCGCGCAGGATCGCCGCCAGCGACGGCGGCGTGATCAGCTGCGCCCGCACGCCGGCCGGGCGCCTCGTAGGTGCCTCGTAGCCGCCGGCCGTCCAGCGCAGCAGCGCTCCGCCGAGCACGAGGTGCGGTGCCCCGTCGTGCACGAGGAACGCGCCGTCGGGGAGCTCGTCGAGCGGTGCCGCGTGGTGGAGCTGCTCGCGGGTGCCGTCGGCGACCCGCTCGGCATGGAGCTGCGCGTCGATCGCGTCCGCGCCGCGGTGGCCGGGGTGGATCCGCTCCCACAGCGCACCGAAGCGGTTGTAGTCCTCGCGGCGGCAGAGCGCGCACGGGCGGTGCCCGGCCGCGAACGCGGTCGCCTCGTCGAGGAAGAACAGCTCCGTGAAGCGGCCCGGCTGCATCAGCGGCTCGCGGTGCCAGCCGCGGAACTCGAGCCGGCAGGCGATCCAGCGCCTGCCGTTGTAGCGGCTCCGGATCCGCCCCGAGCCGTCGTGGAGGCAGCCGCGGTTGCCGTACACGAGCCCCCGCGCGGGATCTGCGACCAGCTCGCTCAGCGGTGTCACGCGGTTCTGCAGCGGCACTCGGCGAACCCTAGACTGCGGCGTCCTATGGACTTCAGATTCGAGCTCGTCCACGTGCCCGTGTCCGACGTGGACCGGGCGAAGGCCTTCTACACGGAGAAGGCCGGCTTCAACGCCGACCACGACCACCAGGTGAGCGACGAGATGCGCTTCGTCCAGCTCACGCCCCCCGGCTCGCCCACCTCGATCTCGATCGGCAGCGGGATGTCGGAGATGACGCCCGGCTCTCTCGACGGCCTGCAGCTGGTCGTCACCGACATCCATGCCGCGCGGGCGGAGCTCGCCGGGCGCGGACTGGACGTCGGCGATGTGCAGACGTTCCCCTGGGGCTCGTTCGTGTTCTTCAGCGACCCGGACGGCAACAGCTGGGCCGTACAGGAGATCCCCGCTCGCGAGTAGTCCCTGAAGGGGTAGGGTCGGTTTAAGACGGTGAATGGTCACCGAGTCGGCCCTTACGAGATTGTCCGAGTTCTCGCCCATGGCGGGATGGCCGTCGTGTACCTCGCGCGCCAGCCGGCGCTCGACCGCGAGGTAGCGCTCAAGCGGCTCGAGTTCGACGCCGCCGACCCGACG
Source organism: uncultured Solirubrobacteraceae bacterium (assembly GCA_963806395.1). Taxonomy (GTDB): domain Bacteria; phylum Actinomycetota; class Thermoleophilia; order Solirubrobacterales; family Solirubrobacteraceae; genus DASSUW01. The sequence goes on from CAWDYI010000011.1 coordinate 48,151, forward strand.
CTGGCGCGCCGCTTCGTCCGCGAGGCGCGCCTGGCGGCCGCGCTCGACCACCCGAACATCGTCACGCTGTTCGACTTCTTCGAGGACGGCGGCGTGCCGTACATCGCGATGGCGTACGTCCAAGGGGGCTCGCTGCGCCCGCTCGTCGGCCGGCTCGGACTGCCGCAGATCTTCAGCGTGCTCGAGGGCATGCTGGCGGGCCTCGCGCACGCCGAGGAGCGCGGGATCGTCCACCGCGACCTGAAGCCCGAGAACGTGCTGATCACGAACCGCGGCGGCGTCAAGCTCGCCGACTTCGGCATTGCCCGCGCGTACGACGCGGTCACGGGTGAGCTCACGGGCACCGGATCGGCGATCGGGACTCCGGCGTACATGGCGCCAGAGCAGGCGACCAACGAACGCCTCGGTTCGTACACGGACATCTACGCGGTCGGCGTGATCGCGTACGAGCTGCTCGCCGGCCGCCCTCCGTTCGAGCGTCCGACGCCGGTCGCCGTGCTCTATTGCCACGTGCACGAGCCGCCGCCGCCGCTGGCCGAGGTCGCGCCCGGCGTCCCGCTGCCCCTGCGCGAGTGGGTCGAGTGGCTGCTCAGCAAGACGCCGTCCGATCGCCCGGGCTCTGCCACCGACGCCTGGGAGGCGCTCGAGGAGATCGCCGTCGCACAGCTCGGGCCGTACTGGCGCCGGGCGGCGGCGCTCCCTCCGCCCCCTCCGGCGCCACCAGCGGACCCGGAGCCCGCGGTCGCAACGCAGCTCGCACAGGGCATCACCACCGACGCGCCGACGCTCTCGCCTGTGCCGGCCCGGCGGCATGGCCGGCGCCGGTGGGCGATCGCCGGCACGGCGGCGGTCCTCGGCGTCGCGTCGGCGCTCGCGATCATCGTCGTCGGCTCCGACGACGAGCCCATCGCGGCCCCGCAGGGACCGGCGACCCCCTACGACTTCGACGGCGACGGCAAGCAGGAGCTCGTGCTCGGCATGCCGGGCTCGGCGGCGCAAGAGGACGAGACCGCAGCGGGCGTCGTCGTCGTGCAGCAGGGCTTCGGCTCGCGGGAGGATCCGCAGGTCATCACGCCGGCCGATATCGGCCTGCGCGGGCCGTACGACGATGAGATGTTCTTCGGCAGCGGACTCGCCAGCGCCGATTTCGACGGCGACCGATGGACGGACCTGGCGATCGGGACCCCCGGGAAGCAGATCGTCACGGTGCTCTACGGGTCGGCCGCCGGGCTGCTCAACGACCGCCGCGAGCATCTCTCCGGTGCCCGCGTGCAGCTGCCGGAGGGCGCCGGCCGGTACGGCACCCGGCTTGCGGCGCGCGACTTCAACGGGGACGACTTCCCCGACCTCGTGGTCGGGGCGCCCGGGGTGCAGAGCGCGCCGGCGTCGGGCGCCGTGCACCTGCTGTTCGGCTCCCGCGGCGGGCTGCAATCCGAGCGGGGGCGGATCATCCCTCGCCCCGACGACACGTACGTCGAGTTCGGCAGCCGGCTGCGCGCCGGGGACATCGACAACGACGGCAACGTCGACCTCGTGGCCGGAGCGCCCGACCGGCCGGACGCGCCGTCGTCCGGGCACGCTGTGTTCTGCCGTGGGACCCCGGACGGCCCGCATCGCTGCGCACCTCTCGGTGACGCCAACGGGGGCGGCACGTCGTCGCTGGCGGTCGCCGACGTGACCGCCGACGGACGCGACGACATCGTGCAGGGCGACCCCGATCCGCCGCCGGACGCGGTGGCGGTCAGCGGCGGCGAGGTCCGGCTGTGGCGCGGCAGGCGCCGCGGGCCGTCGCTCAAACCGCTCGTGATCCACCAGGACGCGCCCGGCATCCCGGGCGACGACGAGCCGGACGATGAGTTCGGCGGCGTCGTCGACGCGGGTTACATCGACCAGGACGGCTATGCCGACATGATCGTCGGCGCACCGGGCGAGGACGAGGAAAGGGGCAACGTGACCGTGATCCGGGGCGGAAGCGGCGGGTGGTCCCGGACCGGCAATGCCGCGTTCGGCAAATCGCACCCGGACGTGCCGGCCGTGCCGGCGCCGGGCGATGCCTTCGGCTGGTCGGTCGCGCTGCTGTCCGTGTCCGGCGACGAGCGGCCCGACCTCGCCGTGATCATCGGCGGTGCGGAGCGCCTTGCCGGCGCCGTGATGGTGATCGAGGGCGGTCCGGGCCTGTTCGCGCCCGACGAGACGAACGCCTCACTCCCGTTCCGGCTGGGCAACGACGTCGCGGCGCCGCTGATCAATCGGATCCGCATTGGCAGGCCGGGCGACAGCTGAGTTACTGTGGCACTGTGAAGACCCTTCCGCCGGCATTGCGGTCGGTCTCGCCGGTCGAACTCGCTGAGCGGATCGCCGCGGAGCGGCGCGGAACGCCGTTCGTGGTCTACCTGGACGGCGACCGGCACCAGCAGATCGTCGAGCTCCGCGACGGCGCGAGCTCGATCAGCATCGGCCGCGAGCCCTCGACCGACATCGCGCTCCAGTGGGACACGGAGGTGTCGCGCGCGCACGCCGTGCTCGAGTGCGTGGGCTCGTCGTGGTCGCTCGTCGACGACGGGCTGTCACGCAACGGGTCGTTCGTGAACGGCGAGCGGATCCATGGTCGGCGGCCGCTCAGGGACGGCGACGCGATTGCGATCGGCGGCACGCTGCTGGTCTTCGTCGGCGCGCAGGCGCAGGGGCGCACGACCGTCACGACGCAGCACGGTGCCCCGCCGCCGCTGTCGCCGGCGCAGCGGCGGGTCCTCACCGCCCTGTGCGCGCCCGCGCTGGAGAGCGCGTACGCCGCGCCGGCCGCCAACCGCGAGATCGCCGCGCAGCTCTTCCTCAGCGTCGAGACCGTGAAGAGCCACCTGCACGCCCTGTTCGAGCTGTTCGAGGTCGAGGACGTACCGCCGAGCCGCAAGCGCGCAGAACTCGTCCGCCGGGCGTTCGAGCTCGGCGTCATCACGGCCTGAGCGCCGCGTCAGTGCGGGTGCTCGCCCGTCGCCGCCGGCGGGCGCGATTCCTCCGCCAGCGAGGTGATCGTCAGCAGGCCGCGCGCGGCTTCCTCGAGCACCCCGGACGCCTCTTCGGACGACCGCGCGTACAGCTCGACGAGCAGGTGGACCACGATCTGGTCCTCGTCGTGCTTGTGAAACCGCACGTGCGTGAAGAACTCGCGCGTGCCGAAGTCGCCGAACGCCGCGTAGGCGAGCGAGTCGGCCGCCTCGGGGCCGGAGCAGGTCTCGACCGCGTCACCGTCGACGGTGACCGTGCACGATGCGACCCACGGCGTGCCGGCGACCATCCGCTCCCAGCGGTCCTCGATCGGCTCGATGCGGCCGTTGTGGAACGCGAGGTGTGGCTGGTCGTGCATGCAGTCCAGACACTGGACGACCGCCTCCTGCAACTCGTCGACGACCTCGGCCCGCTCGCCGGAAACCGGGTCGATGCGGTGGATGCCCTCGTAGTGGACCTGTACTTCGAGCTCCTGGGACCAGCAGCGGTAACAGCGCAGCCAGGCCCCGATCGGCGCTCCGTTGGAACCCTCCATACGCGTCCATTCTATGCTCCGCACCGTGCGGTATCTGGCCCCGGCGCTTGCGCTGTTGCTTCTCGCGGGCTGTGGCGACGCGGGACCGACGCCGGAGGAGCAGGTGCGCTCGACCGTCAGCGAGTTCGGACGGGCGACCGTGGCGAAGGACTACCGGGCGCTCTGCGACCGCATCCTCTCGCCCACGCTCGTGCAGCAGGTGACGTCGATCGGCCTGACGTGCGAGGTCGCCCTGCAGCAGGGTCTGGGCAGCGTCCGCGAGCCGCGGCTGACGATCGGTCGCGTCCAGGTCGATGGGGAGAAGGCATCGGTCGAGGTCCGCACGTCCGCGGCGGGGGAGGAGCCGTCGAAGGACACACTGAAGTTGGTGAACGAGGACGGGACCTGGAAGATCTCCTCATTGGGTACCTAAGAGGGGGAATCGCATGGCCGACGAGCAGATCAGCGACTACATCGAGGCGCTCGTGAAGGAGGAGCACGACCTGCTCGACCGCGGGGGCAGCGAGCGAGGGCTCGACGCCGCCGGGCACGCCCGCCTCGAAGCCATCCACATCGAGCTCGACCGCTTCTGGGACCTGCTGCGCCAGCGCCGCGCGCGGCGCGCCGCCGGCCAGGACCCCGAGGGCGCCAGCCCGCGCGACGCGGACACCGTCGAGCACTACCTACAGTGACCATCGAGCTCGGCGCGTTCGTCGTACCGGACGCGTCGAATCCGGCCGCCGTGCTCGAGCAGGTCGCCGCGGTCGAGCGCGGCGGGCTGGAGCTGGTGGGCATCCAGGACCATCCGTACAACCGCGGCCAGCTGGACACGTTCGCGCTGCTCGCTTTCCTCGCCGGCCGGACGCAGCACGTGCGTCTGTTCCCTGACGTCGCGAACCTGCCGCTGCGGCAGCCGGCGATGCTCGCCAAGGCGGCCGCGACGATCGACGTGCTGAGCGGCGGGAGGTTCGAGCTCGGACTCGGCGCCGGCGCGTTCTGGGACGGGATCGCCGCGTTCAGCGGGCCGCGCCGGAGCGGGCCGGAGTCCGTCGACGCGCTCGAGGAGGCGATCGCGATCCTGCGCGCCTGCTGGGCCGGCGAGCGGTCGGTGACGCTCGAGGGCGAGCACTACCGCGTGCACGGCCTGAAGTTCGGCCCGCTGCCCGCGCATCCGATCGGCATCTGGCTGGGGGCGTACGGCCCGCGCATGATGCGCGTCGTGGGGCGGCTCGCCGACGGCTGGCTGCCCAGCCTGCCGCGGCTCCCGCTCGACGAGCTGCCGGCCCGCGTGCAGATGATCGACCAGGCAGCCGAGCGCGCGGGCCGCGACCCGCGCGCGATCCGCCGGATCGCGAACGTCAACGGCGTGATCGCCGACGGGCCGGTGACGGGCTGGCTGCACGGCCCGCCCGAGCACTGGGTGTCCGAGCTCGGTGCGCTCGCCGCCGATCACTCCTTCGACGGGTTCGCGCTGTGGAGCGAGGGGGAGATGGTCGAGCAGATCGGTCGCTTCGCTGCGGAGGTGGCACCCGCGCTGCGCAGCGGATAGCTTCGCGCGCATGGACGCACCCACGCCCGAGGCGACACCACGCAAGGACGAGACGCGTGAGCTCCGGCTCGCGCTCGTCTGTTACGGCGGCGTCTCGCTCGCCATCTGGATGCACGGCGTCACGAAGGAGCTGCAGAAGCTCGTCGAGGCGTCCGAGGCGTATGACGATCCGCAGCGCGGCAGGCCTTCGGGAGGGACCGAGGCCGTGTACTACGACATGCTCGAGGCCCACGAGAACGAGTCGAAGTGGGGCATCCGCACGCGCGTGGTGATCGACATCGTCGCCGGCACGTCGGCGGGCGGGATCAACGGCATCGTGCTCGCGAAGGCGCTGGCCCGCGGCCTGCAGCAGGACCCGGTGACGCGCGTCTGGCTCGACGACGGGGACCTCAAGCAGCTCATGCGCTCGAAGTCGCTGCGAGCGATCCCGACGCCGATCGGCAAGGCCGGCGCGTGGCTCGGCGCCTCGTTGTTCAAGGGGTTCACGCCGCCGCTGCGCGGCGATCTGCTGCTCGAGCTCGTCCACAAGGCGCTCGGCGAGATGGACGCGCCGCGCCAGTCGCCCACCCCGGTGAGCCCCAACAACCCGGTCGAGCTGCATGTGACGATGACCGACTTCGCCGGCTACGACCACGGCGTACCGGCCGACTGGCCGCGGTCGATCACCGACCGGCGCTACCGACACGTGCTGTCCTTCTACAGCGGGAAGGACGATCTCGAGCCGGAGTACAACTACCGGCTGGCGTTCGCCGCGCGGGCCACGTCGTCGTTCCCCGGCGCGTTCGCGCCGGTCGACTTCAGGGACATGGCGCGCGTGCTCGGCGTTTCCGCCGACGACATGGACGCGTTCGAGACGGACCAGTGGTCGATCTACAAGCTGTCCGGCGCCGACGTCCGCGAGACGCGGCTCGTGGACGGTGGGGTGCTCGACAACGCGCCGTTCAAGCTGGCGATCGCGGCGATCCAGGCCAAGCCGGCGGCGAGCGAGGTCAAGCGCCGGCTCGTGTTCATCCAGCCCGATCCGCCGCTGCCGGGCGGCGGCGCGAGCGGCGACGACGTCGGGATGTTCGCGACCGTGTGGGGGAGCACCGGCAGGCTCCCGCGGCACGAGCCGATGCTCGACGACCTGCTCGAGCTGCGCGACTTCAACGACCGCGTGGACCGCGTCGCGGCGATCATGGCCGCCGGCACGGCGCAGGCGGAGGGCACGACCACCGCGGAGGCCCGCGAGGAGGCGGGCTTCGCCTACGCCAGCTACGCCGAGCTGAAGCTCTACGGCGTCGTCGAGCGCCTCGCCGCGTTCGCGACCGACATGTGCCGCTTCCCGCGCGACTCCGGGCAGGCGGCGTTCGTGCGCAGCGCGCTGATGCGGTGGGCGCGCGACGCGAACCTGATCGGGACCGGCACGCCGGTCGACGACGACCAGGCGAAGTTCCTCGCGACGTTCGACCTCGAGTACGGCGAGCGGCGGCTGCGGCAGGTGATCCGGCGCCTGAACGACTGCTATCGGGCGCAGCCCTCACCGCCGCGCGGAGAGGTCAACGCCCTCAAGGCGCAGCTGTACGCGTTCATCGACGCGCTGTGGGCGCCGGTCGAGCAGCTCGATCCGGCGCCGGTGGTGCGGCTGTTCGACGCGGACGACATCGCCGCGGCGCTGACGAGCGACGACACCTGGGAGGAGACCGTCGAGCGGTACGTCGAGCAGCGGCGGGAGCAGCTCGACGCGGTGCGCAGTGCGATCGGCAAGCACCTGGAGGAGCATCTGAAGGGGTTCGGCGACGCCGTCCGCGAGGCGATCGCGAAGGCGGTCGAGGGCTGGCCCTCGGAGTCGGCCGACGGCGTGCTGGAGGCCTACGACCGGTTCCCGTACTGGGACGTGCTGCTCTATCCGCTGCGCAAGGCGAGCGAGACCGCGGAGCTCGACCACGTCGAGGTCCGCCGGCTGAGCCCGCGCGAGGTGAACCTGCTGTCGGACGCCGGGCCGAAGAAGCTCGAGGGCGTCAAGTCGGGGCACTTCGGCGCGTTCTTCTCGCGCAAGGCGCGCGAGAACGACTATCTGTGGGGCCGTCTCGACGCTGCCGAGTGGATCGTCCGGCTGCTGTTCGGCGAGGCCGACAAGCAGCGGTGCGCCGCCGCGTTCGACGCGGTGCTGGCGTCCGAGCGGAAGCTCGGCGAGGTGAAGGACCTGCGCGACGACCTCGCGGAGAAGGTGGCCGCCCTCAAGACCTCCCCGGGCTGACGCTCACCACGGCACCGGCGCGCCGTCGCGATAGAACCCGCCGCTCGGCCCGTCGTCGTCGAGCACGGCGGCCCACACCACGCTGCCCGCGCCGTCCGCGACCGGCCGCGCGCCCATCTCCTCCATCCCCGGGGCGGTCGCCGTCAGCCCGGGGCACACGGCGTTGACGAGGATGCCGGTCCCCGCCAGCTCGGCGGCGAGCTTGACGGTGAGCGCGTTCAGCGCCGCCTTCGAGACGCCGTAGCTCGCGGCCGCCGCGCCGCTCAGGCCGAGCCCGGCGTCGCCGTGCGACCCTGCGCCGCTCGACACGTTGACGATCCGCGGATGCTCGCTGCGGCGCAGCAGCGGCAGCAGCGCCTGGGTCGTGCGCCAGGCGCCGAGGACGTTGGTGTCGAGCAGCTCGCGCGTCGCCTTCAGGTCCGCCGTCGTCGCGGTCTCGAGCAGCTGGCCGGAGACGGCCGCGTTGTTGACGAGCACGTCGAGCGCGCCGATCTCCGACTCCACGCGGGCGGCGAGCCGCCGGACGCTGTCGGCGGACGCGACGTCCACCGCCATCGCCGTCGCCGGGAGGTCCTCGGCGGCGAGCGTCTCGGCCGCGATCGCCGCGCGCGCCTCGTCGCGGGCCGTGACGATCACGCGCATGCCGCGCTGCCCGAGCTGGCGCGCGACCTCGAGCCCGATGCCGCGGGTTGCGCCGGTGACCAGCGCGATGGTCTCCATATGAGAGGGATACGCACGGGAGCGCCGCGCGGACCAGGTCTATGTCCGTGCCCGGTCCTCGAGCGCGCGCATCAGGGAGGGCTCCTCGAGGCCGGGATCCTGCTCGGCCAGCCAGCGCTCGGCGGCGCGGCGCCCGCCGAGCGCGCGCAGGCCGCGCTCACCGTGCTCGGACACGAAGTCCGCGAGCGCGCCGAGGCGGCGCGCGCGAGTGCGCGCGGCCGGCAGGTCGACGCGGGCGCGGTGCGCGTCGAGCGCGGCGACGAGGTCCTCGATCCCCGCGGGCGGCGGGACCGAGGACACCGCGACGACCGCCACGTCACGCTCGCCGAGCGAGCGCAACGCCGCGACGAGGTCGCGCCGGGCGCGCTCCGCCACCTGGCCGAGGTCCGCCTTGGTGACGACGAGCACGTGCGGCACCTCCATGATCCCCGCCTTCAGGAACTGGAGGACGTCGCCCGAGCCGGGCTGCACGACGACGGCGACGGTGTCGGCCGCCTCGGCGACCTCGGTCTCGGACTGGCCGACGCCGACGGTCTCGATCACGACGACGTCGAACGCCGCCGCCAGCGCCTGGGCGGCGGCGCGGGTGGCCGGCGCGAGGCCCCCGAGCCGCTCGCCGGCGGCGGTCGAGCGGATGAACAGCCCGCGGTCGGCCGGGTCGCCGTCGATCCGCGCCCGGTCACCGAGCAGCGCGCCGCCGGAGCGCTTCGAGGTCGGGTCCACGGCCAGCACCGCCACGCTGCGCCCGTCCGCACGCCACGCGCGGGTGAGCGCGGACAGCAGCGTCGACTTGCCCGCGCCTGGCGGGCCGGTGACGCCGACGACGTGGGCGGGCGCCTCACTCCCCAGCCGCGCGGGCGCGACCTCGGCGAGCAGCGCGGCGATCTCGGGCCGCAGCTCGGGCGACCGGTTCTCCAGCAGGTTCAGCGCGGCCGGCGCCGCGGTCAGATCGCGCGCCCGCAGCCGCGCGCCCAGCTCGGCGCCGGTCACAGGCCCCGCACGACGATCCGCCCCGGTCCGCGCGGGAGGGGGTCGTGCCCGCGTCGTGTCGGCAGGTCGGCCCAGGTGGCACGCGTCGCGTCGAGGTCGATCTGGCCGACCCGCCGCCGCCGCTCGGAGAAATGGCCGAGGCGTCGCACCGGCCCTCCGCTGAGCGAGCCGAGGATGAGGTCGCGTTCAAACCCGTCGCGATCGAGCACACGCTCGTAGAGGACGCGGCCGGCGGCGACGGCCAGGCCGCGGTCGCTCACGTGCCGGTCGAGGATCCGCGTGCCCGGCAGGCCGGGGACCAGCACGCCGAGGCGGACCCCGCGGCGGTCGCGCAGGCCGCCGTGGGTGAAGGCGACGGTCCCGTCCGCCTGCAGCGCCGCGTCGTCGATGGAGCGCGCGCCGACGTCGTGGGTGGTCACGCGTGCCACGTCGGCGCCGCTCTCGAGGTCGTGGACGACGAGCGTCTCGACGGCGCCGCGATGGATCCAGGCGACGAACCGGCCCGCGAGCTCGACGTGGCGGATCTCGCCGTCCGGCACCGGCACACCGGTCTGGCGCCCGCTGTCGTACACGGTCACCGAGAGCGGGCGCGCGCTGTCGGGCCGGCAGTCGTAGCTTGCCGCGCCGACGGCAATCCGGTCGCCGTCCACGTCAACCGCCTCAGGGCTGCTGTGTGGCGCTCGGCACGGCGCGTCGCCGCGCGCGGGGATCGAGCCGGAGAGCGCGGTGACAGGCCCGCGAAATGGCCCCCCGACCGCGGCGAGCGTGACCGCCGTGCTGACGGAGTCCGACCCCGACTGGGTGACGGTCCCCGTGTACATGAGCGCCGCGAAGGTCGTGGCCGAGGCTGCGAACGCGGCCGGGATGTGCATGAAGGCACGGTCGGTCCGCCGCGCCGTGGCGGGGCGGATGCGGTATGCGAGCAGCGGCTCGCGCCCGCGAGCGCCGACCACGATCCGCACCGCGCCGTTGCGGGCCTCCTCGCCCCATGCCACGAGGTCGCCCGCCAGCACCGGCCCGACCGCCGGCGTCCGGCGCGCGACCGTATCCGCCGCTGCCGGCGCGGCCAGGACGAGCGTGAGCGCGATCGCCGCGACGATCCTGGTCACGCCGCCGAGCGTAGCCGGTGGCGCTCGGCGACGATCCGCACGATCGCGCGCAGGATCCGGGTGATCTCGAAGTCCTTCGGCGTGAACACGGCGGCGACGCCGCCCGCCTTCAGCGTCTCGACGTCGGCGTCCGGGATGATCCCGCCGACCACGACCGGGATGTCGCCGCCGCCGGCCTCGCGCAGCGCGGCGACGACGTCGGGGATCAGCTCCCGGTGCGAGCCGGAGAGGATCGAGAGGCCGATCACGTGCACGCCCTCGTCGACCGACGAGCGGGCGATCTGAGCGGGGGTCAGGCGGATCCCCTCGTAGACGACGTCCATGCCCGCGTCGCGCGCTCGCACCGCGATCTGCTCGGCCCCGTTGGAGTGCCCGTCGAGCCCGGGCTTGCCCACGAGGATCTTCAGCGTGCGGCCGAGCTGCTCGCCGAGGCGCGCGACCTCGTCGCGCAGCTCCGCCATCTCCGCGCCGGCGGCCGGCGCGGCCGCCTCCCCGACCCCGGTCGGCGCGCGGTAGGAGCCGAACGTCGCGCGCAGCGCCTCGGCCCACTCGCCGGTGGTCGCGCCGGCGCGGGCGGCCGCGATCGTCGCGGGCATCACGTTCTCGTCGGTCGAAGCAATCCGGCGCAGCTCCTCCAGCGCCACCTCGACCGCGGCGCCGTCGCGCTGTGCCCGCCACTGCTCGAGCGCCTCGAGCGCCTCCTGCTCGACCGCGGGATCGACCGTCATGATCCCGCCCTCGGCGTCGGCGGTCAGGGGCGACGGTGCCGTCTCCTCGAACCGGTTCACGCCGACCAGCACCTGCTCGCCGGACTCGATCCGGCGGATCCGCTCGCGGTGGGACTCGACCAGCGCCGCCTTCATATAGGGCACCGCCTCGACCGCGCCGCCCTGCTCCTCGATCCGCGCCATCTCGGCGCGCGCGCCCTCGAGCAGCTCGGCGACCAGCCCGTCCATCACCTTCGAGCCCTCGAAGATGTCCGGGTACTCGAGCACGTCCGTCTCGTACGCGAGCACCTGCTGGATCCGCAGCGACCACTGCTGGTCCCACGGTCGCGGCAGCCCGAGCGCCTCGTTCCAGGCCGGGAGCTGCACTGCCCGCGCGCGAGCGTTGCGGCCGAGCGTGACGGCGAGCGCCTCGAGCACGATCCGCTGGACGTTGTTCTCCGGCTGGGACTCCGTGAGGCCGAGCGAGTTGACCTGGACGCCGTAGCGGAAGCGCCGATGGCGCTCGTCCTGCACCTCGTAGCGCTCGCGGCCGATCTCGTCCCACAGCAGCGCCATCGCGCGCAGCTTCGCGTGCTCCTCGACGAACCGCACGCCGGCGTTGACGAAGAACGAGATGCGGCCGAACACGGTGCCCATCCGCTCCTTCGGCACGCGCTCGGCGACCGCGTCGAGCACCGCGATCGCCGTTGCCATCGCGAACGCGATCTCCTGCACCGGTGTCGCTCCCGCCTCCTGCAGGTGGTAGGAGCAGATGTTGACCGGGTTCCACCGCGGGACGTGCTCGACCGTGTAGGCGACCGAGTCGGCGATCAGGCGCATCGACGGAGCGGGCGGGAACGCGTAGGTCCCGCGCGAGAGGTACTCCTTGATGATGTCGTTCTGGGTCGTGCCCTCGAGCGCCGCGGCGTCGATCCCGTTCTCCTCGGCGACGACCAGGTAGAGCGCGAGCAGCCACGCCGCCGTCGCGTTGATCGTCATCGAGGTGTTCATCCGATCGAGCGGGATGCCGTCCATCAGCGCGTGCATGTCGCCCTTGTGCGCGATCGGGACGCCGACCTTCCCGACCTCGCCGCGCGCCAGCTCGTGATCGGCGTCGTAGCCGGTCTGGGTCGGCAGGTCGAACGCCACCGAGAGGCCGGTCTGGCCCATGGCGAGGTTGCCGCGGTAGAGCTCGTTCGACCGGCGCGCCGTCGAATGACCCGCGTACGTGCGCATCATCCAGGGCTTGTCCGGCTCGGGCAGGCGGTGGCTCATTACCGGTGATTCTGGCGTAGCCTGCGCGGGCCATGCGGCAGATCGACGTCAAACACCTGGGCCGGGAGAAGGTGATCTGCGCCTTCGACGTCGACGGCGTGATCGTGGACCCGGGCCCGCAGTCGACTGAGGACACGCTCCTGGAGGGGCTCGGCGGCGAGCGTCCGCGGGCGCTGCTGCTTACCCACATCCACTTCGACCACGCGGGCGCGACCGGGTCGCTCCTGCGCCGCTGGCCGGATCTCGACGTGTACGTGCACGAGCGCGGCGCCCGCCATCTGGTCAGCCCGGAGCGGCTCGTGGCCAGCGCCGCGCGGCTCTACGGCGGGGAGGAGGGCCTGCGCGCGACCTGGGGCGAGGTCGTCCCGGTGCCGGAGGAGCGCCTGCACGTGCTCTCGGGCGGGGAGACGGTGCTCGGCTTCGAAGTCGCGTACACGCCCGGCCATGCCTCGCACCACGTCTGCTACCTCCACGCCGACTCCGGCTGGGCGTTCGTGGGGGACATGGCCGGGGTGCGGATCCCGCCGTCCGACCTGACGCTGGCGCCCACGCCGCCGCCCGACATCGACGTCGAGGCGTGGGAGCGCTCGCTCGACACGATCGCCGCGTGGGAGCCCGCCGGCCTCGCGCTGACGCACTTCGGCACGGCGGACGACCCGCCGGCACAGCTCGCGGCCGTCCGCGAGGCGCTCCACTGGGAGGCGGGGCTGGCCGCCGAGCACGACCAGGACGGCTTCATGGCCGCCCTGCACGAGCGGATCGCCGAGCACGCGCCCGACGACGTGGCGCCGACCGAGCAGGCCGCGCCGCTCGACCACCTGTACCTCGGCCTCGATCGTTGGCTCAGCAAGCGGCACGGGTAAGTTTGAGCGAATGAGTGAAGTCGTCGAGCGCCCCCGCACCGCAGGCCCCAGCAGCGGGCTCGGCGGCAACTGGCGCGTGATCGTGCTCAACGACGACCACAACACGTTCGACCACGTCGCCCAGACGCTCGCCAGGACGATCCCCGGCGTGACGATCGAGAAGGGCTACGCGATCGCCGACACGATCCACAACAGTGGGCGCGCGATCGTCTGGTCCGGCCAGAAGGAGACGGCCGAGCTGTACTGGGAGCAGCTCCAGCAGGCAGGGCTCACGATGGCCCCGCTCGAGCCGGGCTGATCAGCTGACCGGCTCGCCGACGTCGTTCGAGGCGAGGCTGCCGGAGATCACGCGGTCGCACCACGTGTAGACGACCGGCACCTGGAACCAGCTGCTGTGGTCCGCGCGCCAGTCGCTGAACTCCGGGCCGTACCAGTAGCGCTCCCAGTCGATCTTGCGCTCGAAGTACCCGAGCTGGAAGAACCGGTAGCGGTCGTCGTTGGACCGCAGCACCTCGTAGTCGGTCGCGCCGTAGCGCAGGGCGAGAGGAGCGATCTCGACCAGTGCGGCCTCGAATTGGTCGCCCCGGAAGAGCGTGGAGTACCAGGGGATCTGCACGACGCCTGCCATCAGGCTCCCACCTCCGCCCGGATCGCGCCCGGGCCGTCCGCGGTCTTGCCGAGCCCCTCGGAGTCCGCTCCCACGAGGATCGCGATCTTGCCGAGGTGCCGGTTGTCTTTCATCAGCTGGTGCGCTTCGGCGACTTGGTCGAAGCCGAGCGTCCTCCAGAGTACGGGACGGATCGCCCCGGACTCGATCAGCTCGTTCGCCTTCGTGCACTCGTACGCGTTCGCGAAGTGCGATCCGACGATCTTCTTCTGCTTCATCCACAGGTAGCGGACGTCGAAGTCGAGGTTGTAGCCGGTCGTGCCGGCGCAGATCACGACGCTGCCGAACGGCTTCACGACGAGCACCGACGTCGGGAACGTGGCGCGCCCGACGTGCTCGAACACGATGTCCGGCGCCGCGCCGAGCTTCTCCTCGACGAGCTTGCAGAAGCGACGTGACTCCTTGAAGCGCGCCTTCTCCTCCTCCGGTGTCTCGCCGCCGCGCCGCAACATGCCGGTGAACTCGTTCCGGTCGATGTAGTCGCAGGCGCCGAGGCGCATGCACAGCTCGCCCTTCTCGGGCGACGACACGACGCCGACCGCCTCGGCGCCGGCGAGCTTGCAGAGCTGGAGCGCGAACACGCCGAGGCCGCCGGCCGCGCCCCACACGAGCACACGGTGGCCGGCCTGCAGCTTGGTCTGCGTGATCAGCATCCGGTAGGCGGTGAAGTAGGTGAGCCCGTACGAGGCCGCCTCGTCCCACGTCAGTGCCGCCGGCTTCGGCAGCAGCTGCTGTGCCTGGACCTTGCAGAACTGGGCGAACGAGCCCCACGTCGTCTCGTAGCCCCAGATCTGCTGCGACGGGGCGGCCATCGGGTCGAGGCCGTGCACCTCGGGGTCCTCGTACGACGCCTGGTTGCAGTGGATCACGACCTCGTCGCCGGGCTTCCAGCGCGTCACTCCGGGGCCGACCCGCTCGACGATGCCGGAGGCGTCCGAGCCGCCGATGTGGTGGTCCTCCGGGTGGTAGCGGAACACCGACACCGGCTCGCCCATCGCCGCCCAGACGTTGTTGTAGTTCACCCCAGCGGCCATCACGCGCACGATCACCTCCATGGCGCCGGGCTCGGGCACCTCGATCTGCTCGATCCGGAAGGCGTCGCGCGGCTCGCCGAACCGGTCCTCGCGGATCACCCACGCGTCCATGGTCGCTGGCATGGCGGGCACCCTACTGACACGGAATGCGGCTTTCTCGCACTCGCAAGCTCGCGCGAGCGCCTTGATTAGAACCAGTCATGCCGCTTGACCCAGAACACGGTGAGCAGGATCACAGTGGGCAAGACGAGGGCGCCGATGCCGAACATCAGGAAATCGCTGCGGGTGTCGATGTTGTCCACCAGCCAGCCGAAGTTCTGGCCGAAGAAGCCGGTCACCAGGGTCCACAGGACGAACAGCGTGCCGACCACGGTGAGGCGCGCGGCGACCGCGTTCAGGCGATCCGCGTTGGCGTTGAAGTAGGTCGAGGTGAGCGATCCGAGGTCTTCGTTCTGGCGGTGCAGCTCGCCCGCGACCTGATCGAGGTGGTCGGCGATGTCGCGCAGGTAGATGCGCGCGTCGCCGAGCGCGATCAGCCGCTGCAGGTCGTCAGACGCCGACTGGAACTCGTCGCGCTGGACGGACACGAGGCGGCTGAGCTCGCGGACCTCCTGGCGGAGCCGGTAGATCGTCGTCAGCTGCTCGCGACGGGTGCGGTGCAGCACCTCGCCCTCGAGCTGATCGATCCGCTCTTCGAGCCGCTCGATGACGGGATAGAAGGCGTCGGTGAGCGTGTCGAAGATCTCGTAGATCGGATGCTCGGGCTCGTCCTGGACCCGCTCGCGCAGCTCGTCCAGTGCCACGCATTGCGCCCGCCGGACGGTCAGCACGTAGTCCTCGGCGATGTAGATGTGCACCTCGATCGGCAGCACCGAGCCGCTCTCGTCCAGCCGAGCGGTGTAGAAGACGAGCAGCACGTGGTCGTCGTACACGTCGACCTTCGGCCGCTGACCGAACTCGCGCGTGTCCTCGATCGCCAGCGGGTGCAGGCCGAGCAGCTCCCCGGTGCGCGCGATCTCGCCCGGCGGGGGGTCGGCGAGGTCGAGCCAGAAGGCATGGCCCTTCGTGCGGTCGGCCGAGATCCGCTCCGCGTCGAAGGCGGTGAACACGTCCATGCCGGCGAAGGCTACGCGCCGCTCAGCCGTGCAGGCCGCACTCGGTCTTGGCGGTGCCGGCCCAGCGGCCGTCGCGCCCCGCGCCCGGCCGCGTGCAGTGCGTGCAGCCGATCGACGCGTACCCCTGGTCGTGCAGGGGGTTGTACGGGAGGTCGTGCTCGCCGATGTAGCGCCAGACATCGGCCTCGGTCCAGTCCGCCAGCGGGTTCGCCTTCCAGCGCTCGTGGCGGGCGTCCCAGGCGAGCTTGGGCGTCTTGGCGCGTTCAGCGCCCTGCTCGCGCCGCACGCCGGAGATCCAGGCGTCGACGTCGGCCAGCGCGCGCTCGAGCGGCTGCACCTTGCGCAGGTCGCAGCACGCGTCCGGGTCGCGCTCCCACAGCCGGTCGCCGTGCAGCGACGCCTGCCGGGCCAGGCTCGGGCCCTGGTGGACCTCGATCGTGATCCCGTAGCGCTCCTCGACCGCGCGCCAGGTGTCGTAGGTCTCCGGGAAGAGGACGTGCGTGTCGAGCGTGAAGACGCGGGCGTCGGGGGCGATCCGCAGCAGCAGGTCGAGGACTACCGACGCCTCCTTCTGGAACGAGCACGCGACCGCGAGGCGAGGGTGGAAGCGGTCGACCATGAAGCGGAGCATGCCGCTCGCGTCGAGGTGCTCGAGGTCCGGCGCGACCATCGCTGGGGTGCTGACGGCGGTCATCCACGTCAAAAGGTACTAAATCCGATCGAGTTACCGATTTTTACTCGGGAAGGGGACGGTCGTGAGTCGCTAGCATTCTGCAAGTGACTTTGGTCGACGACGCTCGTCCCTCGGCCCCCGGCGCGGCCCCAGGCGACGCCGACGCGCTCGACGCCTACTCGCGTGTGGTGACCGGGGTGGCGGAGGCGCTCGGCCCGTCGGTCGCCAACCTGCGGGTCTGGAGCCGCCGGCGCGGAACCGCGGGCGGCGGGTCCGGCGTCGTGATCACGCCGGACGGCTTCATGCTCACCAGCGCACACGTGGTCGCCGGCACCGGCGCGCGCGTGCGCGCCTCGTTCGTCGACGGCAGCGACCTCCAGGCGAGCCTGGTGGGGTCAGACCCCCTGTCGGATCTCGCGGTCCTGCGCGCCGACGCCCCCGGCCCGCCGCCGGCCGACCTCGGCGACGCCGCAGGCCTGCGCGTCGGCCAGCTGGTCGTGGCGATCGGCAACCCGCACGGCTACGCGGGGTCGGTGACCGCCGGCGTGGTGTCGGCGCTCGGCCGCTCGCTCCCGGCCCGCGCCGGCGGTGCGACGCGGATCATCGACGACGTGATCCAGACCGACGCGGCGCTCAATCCCGGCAACTCGGGCGGCGCGCTGGTCGACGGTCGCGGGCGCGTGGTGGGCATCAACACCGCCGTCGCGGGTGTCGGGCTCGGCCTGGCGGTGCCGATCAACGCGACGACGCGCCGGATCGTCTCCGCGCTGATGCGCGACGGCCGCGTGCGGCGCGCCTGGATCGGCATCGCCGGCGGGGCCCGGCCGCTGCCCCCGCGCGTGGCCGCCGCGATCGGCCGCGACCGCGCGATCGAGGTCGTCGAGGTGATCGACGGCTCACCGGCCGACCACGCGGGCCTGCGCGCCGAGGACCTGATCGTCGGGGTCGACGGCCTCCCGGTCGGTGGCGTCGACGATCTGCAGCGGCTGATGACCGAGGAACGCATCGGTGCGCGCTGCGCGCTCGAGGTCGTCCGCGAGGGTGCCACTCGCACGGTCGAGCTCGTGCCGCGCGAGCTTGACGTCGCTTAGGCGGGACGAACGTCAACTGCGCTGGGTAGGGGAGCGAGGGTGCGATCGCGGCTGGTGGGGTCGCTAAGTCGCGGTATGCGCGACTGAACAACCCCACGGCCCCGGCGGGGTCGTCAACGGTCGCTATTCGACCATTACCAACCCTGCGCGGCCGTAACGGTCCACCTGCTTCCCCACCCAGCGCAGTTGACGTTCGTGCGCCGACCGCGCACGAAGCCTCCGTATCCTTGCGCCCCGTGATCGCGCGCCTCGCCGTCCTGGCTGCGCTCGTCGTGGCGGCCGCGGGCTGCGGCGGCGACGACCCGGCACCCAGCAGCTCGCCGCCGGCGGACTCGACGCCGACCCCGAACCCGACCGTTGCGGCCGAGGAATCCGCGTCCGCGCAGCCGGGAAGCGGCGCGAACGCGTTCATCGGATCGATCGCGGTCGACCCGAAGGACGGGACGCTGATGCTCGGCACCGGGCTCGGGCTGTTCCGTGTCGCGAAGGGCCAGAAGGACGCCGAGCATGTCGTCGGCGAGCTGCGCACGTCTGATGGGTCCGGGCCGGTGTCGAGCAACCTCGTGGTGCGCTACCCACGGCCGGGCGAGCTGCTCGCGTCCGGCCACCCGGAGGGCGACGCGTCGCTGCCGGAGAACCTCGGGCTGATCCTCTCGCGTGACTCCGGCAAGACGTGGGAGCCGGTCGTCGACCTCGGTCAGGCGGACTTCCACATCGTCCAGGCGACCGGCAAGCGGCTGGCCGTGGTGGCTGCCGAGGAGACCGAGATCAGGGTGAGCGCGGACGGCGGCAGCACGTTCGAGATGCGGACGCCGCCGGCGATGCCGCTCGACGTCGCGTTCGACCCGAAGGACCCCGCGCGCATGGTCGTCGCGACCGAGCAGGGCATCTTCAATTCGTCCGACGAGGGCCGGTCGTGGCGCCCGCGCGACGCGATCCCGGCCAGCCAGCTCGCCTGGGCCGCCCCCGACGCGCTGTACCGCGGCGATCCCGGCGGTCTGATCAAGATCAGCACCGACGGCGGCGCGACCTGGAAGGACCGCGGCAACGTCGGCCTGTCGATCAACGAGCTGGCGGTCGATGACGACGGGGCGCTGTACGCGTCGGTGCCGGGCGGCGAGGTCCAGCGGTCGACCGACGGCGGCGCCCGCTGGGCGCGGTTCGTGAAGCTCGAGTAGCGCTACGGGAGCAGCAGCTGGTCCTGTGCCGAGGCCCGGCGCTTCGAGACCTCGACGACCGCAGGCGCGACACCGCCCGCGCTCGCGCTCAGCGTGTAGGTGCCCTCGGGCGCGTCGACCTTCAGCTGCCCCGTCGACCGTGACGCGATCGTGCCGGTCGAGCGGCGGATGCCGCCCGTCGCGGCTCCGATCTCGTCGGTCTCGAACGTCACCTGCTGCGCGGCGCCCGACTGGTTGGAGACGAGGATCACGACCGGGCCGGCGCCGAACGTCACCGGCGACACCCGGACCTCGTCGCTGTCGATCGCCGCGGTGACGTTGATCGGCGACGGCGGGCGCGGCGTGTTCTCGTAGTCCTCGTCGGCGCCGCACGCGCCAAGCCCGGCGGCGAGGGCAGCCGCCGCGAGCACCGCCTCGGCCCGGATCCTGAAGCGCACGCGGCGAATGTACCCCGGATCGGCCTGCAACGCGCCGTTCATGCCGTCCGGCAGCAGGCGTAAGACAAGCGGCCCATGCCAGATGCCGCCCTCCTCGACTCGCTGATCGCCGGCGCGGAGTTCCTCGCCGTCGACACGGAGACGAACGGCCAGCCGCGGGACCGCTGCGAGCTCACCGAGGTCGGCTCCGTGCTCGTCGGCGGCGGCGAGCTGCACGAGCGCTGGAGCTCGCTGGTGGGCGTCGCCGAGCCGCTCGGCCGCGGCATCCAGCGCTTCACCGGGATCACGCAGGCGATGGTCGACGAGGCGCCGCCGCCGGCGACGGTGCTGCCGGAGCTCGCCGAGCAGCTGCGCGGGCGCGTGCTCGTCGCGCACTCGGCGCGGTTCGACGTCGGCGTGCTGCGCCAGGCGTTCGAGCGCGCCGAGCTCACATGGCCGGACCCGCCGGTGATGTGCACGGTCGCGCTCGCGCGCCGGCTGGCGCCGCTGCAGCGCCGGCGCGGGCTCGCCACGCTCGCCGACGCGCTCGGGATCGAGGTGGCGGCCACGCACCGCGCGCTGCCCGACGCGGAGACGTGCGCGCGCGTGCTGTGCGCGCTGCTGCCGCGCCTTTGCGCGAACGCTCGCACGGTCGCCGACGCGCTCGCGCTGCTGCGCCCGCGGCGCGCCCGCGGCGCGCGGCCGGTCGGCGCCAAGCGCCCGCGTGACGAGCGGCCGGACCTGACCGGCCTGCCGAAGGACCCCGGCGTCTACATCTTCCGCGACGCCGACGGGCAGCCGCTGTACGTCGGCAAGTCCGTCTGCCTGCGCACGCGCGCCCGCGCCCACTTCACGACGCCCGCGACGTGGACCGGCCGCGCCGAGCACGTCGACTATCAGCCGACGGAATCGGAGCTCGGCGCGCTCGTGCTCGAGAACCGCCTGATCAAGGTGCTCAAGCCGCCCGGCAACACGCTGCTCAAGCGCGAGGCCGACGGCTACGTCTACCTGCGCTGCCGGCTCGACATCCCGTTCCCGATCCTCGAGGTCGCGCGCGAGCCGGCGCCCGGGCACGCGGTCTGCGTCGGGCCCGTGCGCGGCCGCGCCGCCGCCGCCGAGCTGGTCGAGCAGCTGAACTCCCTGTTCGGCCTGCGCCACTGCGGCCGCGCTCTGCAACGGCGCCCGCATCCGTCGGCCTACGGGCAGATGGGCCGCTGCCTCTCGCCGTGTCTCGGCGACCTCGACCCGAACCTCTACCGCGAGCGGCTCGACGAGGCGCTCGGCCTGTTCGAGGTCGACGGCGGCGCCGCGCTGCTCGCCCACGTCAACGCGCAGATGCGCTCGGCCTCGGCCGCCCAGCGCTACGAGCGCGCCGACTGGCTGCGCCGCCGCTCACGCCGGCTGGAGTCGCTGCTGCAGCGGCTCGGCGGCGCCCTGCGCGCCGCCCATGCTGGGGCGCGGCTCGTGCTCGCGCCGCACCCGGACTCGCCCGAGCGTGCCGACGCGTTCTGGATCGTCGCGGGCCGTGTCGCAGACTGGGGGCCGCTCCCGGCCGACTCGGCCGAGGTCGCAGCCCGCACCGAAGCCGCGCTCGCGACCGCGCCGGGCGCCGGCCTCGGCGGCTGGCTCCCGGCCGAGGAGCTCGACGAAACGCGGATCGTCGGCTCGTGGCTGGCCGGCCACGAGGATGCGCGCGTGCTGGAGCTCGACGGGCGCCCGGATCAGGCGGCGCTGGCCGCGTTCACCGCGAGCCCGGCGGCCGGCCGCCCCACGCCAGCACCGAAAGCGGCCCGAGCGGCTCGCGCTCGTGCGTCGGCGCCGGGCTCGTGACGGGAGCGGGGCGGAGGTCGCCGGCGACGACGTGCGTGACCGACACACCCGTGAAGCGGGCGACGCGGTGCGGGAAATCGTGCTGCAGCCACTTCGAGCTGCGGCCGGGGAGCGTGCAGACGATCGCCTCGTCGTGACGGGCCGGATCGAAGGTCTCCGCGACCGCGTCCATCGGGTTGGCGTCGCCGACCACGCCGTCCGCGTCGAGGCCCGCGGCGCGCATCGCCTCGAGCGCCTCGCCGAGCGCCCCGCGCTGCGCCTCACGGCCGCCGAGTCCGGGCCCCTGCGCCGGCATCACGAGCGTGATGCGGATCGGCGAACGCTCCGCGCGCGCCTTCAGCGCGTCGAGCAGATGCTGCGAGCCGGCGGTCAGGCTGGCGACGACGAGCACGTTCGCGGCCATCGGGACCGATGCTACCCCCGGAAGGGCAACTCGACCACCTCGGCGGTCACGCCGTCGTCACCGACGCTGAGCGTGTCGCCGGGGGCGGCCTCGCGGCGCACGATCGCGAGCGCGATCGGGCCGTGCGTGGGGGAGAGCGCGACGCTGCCGATGCGGCCGACCTGCTTCTCGCCGAGCCGCAGCGCGTCGCCGGTGGCGCCCGGCGCCGACAGCCGCAGGCCGCGCAGGTGGCGGTTCGGCTTGCCGCGGTAGAACAGCCGCGCGACCGTCTCCTGCCCGACGTAGCAGCCCTTCGTGAACGACACCGCGCGCTCGTTCAGGCCGGCCTCCTGGGGGATCGTGCCGTCGTCGAGGTCGACGCCGTAGCGCGGCCGGCCACGCTCGACGCGCAGCGCCTCGGCCGACTCCTCGGTCACCGGCACGGCACCGGCCGCCTCGAGCGCCGCGCGCACTGCGTCGGTCGTCTCGGCCGGCGCGAACACGTCGACGCCGACGTCGGTCGCCACCAGCACGACCGGCGCCCCGGCGATCTCGGCGCGCACGTTGTCGTGCTCGTCCGGTCCGAGGCCGCCCGCGCCGGCCACGCGGCGGGCGTCCGGTCCGACGAGCGACAGCAGGCTGCGCTCGAGCGTGCGCTTGTGCAGCTCGACGTCGCTGCCGAGCTTGAAGCGCCGGATCATGTTGAACAGCTCCTGCAGCGTGATGCGCTCGGTATCGAGCAGCAGCTCGTCGCCGAGGTCGAGCACCCGCAGGTCCCCGAGCATCTTGCCCTTGTGGGTGAGGAACGCGGCGTAGCAGCCGCGGCCCGGCTCGAGCCCCTCGATGTCGTTGGTCACCTGGCCGTGCAGGAACGTCTTCGCCTCCGGGCCGGTGAGCGCGAGCTTGCCGCGCTCGGAACGGTCGACCAGGCCGCACGCCTCGGTCAGTGCGCGGTGGTCGGCGGCGAGGGTGTCGGCGGTGAAAGACATCTCTGAGCGAGGATACGAAACGTGCCGTACGTGCTCGGCGTCGATCTCGGCGCGACCAACCTGCGTGTCGCGGTCGGTGACGGCCAGGGCGCGATCCTGGCGCGCGCGGACGAGCCCGTGCCCGCCTCCGGCGAGCAGCTCGCGGCGCGCGTGTCGGCGCTCGGCCGCGAGCTGACGGGACGCGCGGGCGCGGACTGGACGCAGGTCCGCGGCGCGGGCGTCGGCGTTCCCGGCATCCCGGTCGGGGACGGGTTCGACGGATTGATCGCCGGCGCCGCCGGCCTCACCGGGGCGCCGCTGCGGGCGCTGCTGACGGCCGCGCTCGGCCTGCCGGTCGCGCTCGAGAACGATCTCAACCTCGCGGCGCTCGCCGAGCAGCGGGCGCGCGGCGTGCCCGACCTCGCGTTCGTGGGCGTCGGCACCGGGGTCGGGATGGGCATCGTCGCCGGCGGGCGACTGCTGCCCGGCGCGAGCGGGGCGGCCGGCGAGCTCGGTCACCTGCCGGTCGGCGAGCGCACGGTCGCCGGCGCCGACGGCCTCGGCCCGCTCGAGGCGGTCGCCGGCGGCGCCGGCCTCGCCGCGCGCTGGGGCTCCGGCACCGCGCACGACGTGTTCGCCGCCGCCGCGCGCGGCGACGAGCGCGCCCGCCGGCTGCTCGACGGCCAGGCCCATGCGCTGGCGATCGGCATCCGGGCCGTCCAGGCGCTGCTCGACCCGGCGCTGATCGTGCTCGGCGGCGGGATCGGCGCCCGCGCCGACGTGCTCGAGCGGGTGCGCGCCGAGCTCGGGTCGTCCGGTCCGCCGGTCGAGGCCAGCGCGCTCGGCGAGGACGCCGGGCTGCTCGGCGCGCTCGCGATCGCCGATCAGTAGTCGTCCGGCGCGCGCACGCGCAGCAGCCGGCGCTCGACCTCGTTCTGGAGTTCGTCCAGCACGCGCTCGCGGGCGACGCCGGCCGCGAGCGCCGACCGCACGACGGCGGCCTCCTCGGCGCCGTCGAGCAGCTCGAGCAGCCCGAGCAGACCGTCGAGGCTCTGGCCGCGCGCGGGCGCGAGCGGGTCGTCGGGGTCCACGGGAAAGGGCACGCCTGCCATGTAGCCTTCGACCCGAATCATGGCGCTTGCGGACACCTTCCAGGAGATCGTCGACTCGCTCCCGTCCGACTGGACCGACCTCGAGTTCGATCTGCGGGTGCAGGAGCAGCGTTACATCGAAGCCGCGACGCTGCTCGTGACCTGCAACGCACAGCCGTACTCGATGCACGAATGGCACTTCCGGCTGCTCGTCGCGCACCGCTTCGGCCACGCCGCGGCGGCGGAGACGGTCCACGGCACGCTCAAGCTGCTCGACGACGTGGGCATCGAGGGCGAGCTCGCGTTCCGCGAGGTCCGCACCGGCCGCCACGAGACAATCCAGGACTGGGGCCGCGGCGAGTCGTTCCGGCAGGAGTTCCGCCGGCTCCGCGCGCAGTAGATGGCCCGCGTCGTCGCCGTCTTCGACGATCTCCTGCTCGGCTCCAACGTCCTCGGGATGCTGCGCGCCGCCGGCCACGACGCGGCGCTGAGCGGCGGCGCCGACGTGCGTCCCGAGGGTGCGAGCGTGCTGATCGTCGACCTCGCCGCGGGCAGCTTCGACGGCGTCGCGATCACGGAGGCGCTGCGGGCTGCGGGCGAGCTCGAGGGCACGCGGACGCTCGGCGTCTACTCGCATGTCGACGTCGACACGCGCCACCGGGCAGAGGCCGCGGGCTTCGATCTGGTGGTGCCGCGATCGCGCATGGCGCGCGAGGGAGCGGCGCTCGTCGGGCAGCTCGCGGGGTGACCGTCCTTTCGGAGTGTCAGACTACGAATCAGGGATGACCATCGAGGTCAAGGAACGTAAGGAGCGGAAGCGCGTCATCGTGCGCTTCGCGGGGGACTCCGGCGACGGCATGCAGCTCGCCGGCAGCCGCTTCACCGAGGCGACGGCCGAGCACGGCAACGACTTCGCGACGCTGCCCAGCTTCCCCGCCGAGATCCGCGCGCCCGCCGGCACGCTGGCGGGCGTCTCCGCGTTCCAGATCCACTTCGCGTCGCAGGACATCCTCACGCCCGGCGACGAGCCGGACGTACTGGTGGCGATGAACCCCGCCGCGCTGCGCAGCGAGCTCTCCGGCCTCGCCCGCCGCGGGACGATCATCGCCAACGAGGACGCGTTCACCAAGCGCAACCTGCAGAAGGTCGGCTACGAGGAGAACCCGCTCGAGGACGGCTCGCTCGACGGCTACCACCTGATCCGGATCCCGATGACCTCGCTCACCGCGCGGGCGGTGGAGGCGATCGAGACCGTCTCGACGCGTGACGCCGGGCGCGCCAAGAACCTGTTCGCGCTCGGCGTGATCTCGTGGCTGTACGACCGGCCGACGGCGCCGACCGAGGACTGGATCGAGCGCAAGTTCGTGAACAAGGCCGGGCCGCTGGAGGCCAACCTGGCGGCGTTCCGCGCGGGCTGGAACTTCGGCGAGACGTCGGAGCTGATCGACGTGCAGTACCGCGTCGACGCTGCGACCGACGTCGCGCCGGGCATGTACCGCAACGTCAACGGCACGACGGCGACGGCGCTCGGGCTGATCGCGGCCAGCGTGCGCTCGGACCTGCCGCTCGTGCTCGCCAGCTACCCGATCACGCCCGCATCCGAGCTCCTGCACGAGCTCGCGCGCCATCCCGACATGGGCGTGCGCACGATGCAGGCCGAGGACGAGATCGCCGCTGCCGGCATGGCGCTCGGCGCCGCGTTCGGCGGAGCTCTGGGCGTGACCGCGACCAGCGGGCCGGGGATGGACCTCAAGGCGGAGACGATCGGCCTCGCGATGATCCTCGAGCTGCCGATGGTCGTGATCGACGTCCAGCGCGCCGGGCCGTCGACCGGGATGCCGACCAAGACCGAGCAGTCCGACCTGCTGATGGCGATCCACGGCCGGCACGGCGAGTCGCCGCTGCCGGTGGTCGCCGCGGCGACGCCGGGCCAGTGCTTCGACGCCGCGTACGAGGCCGCCCGCATCGCGGTCCGCTACCGCACGCCGGTGATCCTCCTGTCCGACCTGTTCCTGGCCAACTCGAGCGAGCCATGGCTGATCCCGGACACCGACGCGCTGGCGCCGATCGACCCCGCGTTCGCCGAGCCGCCGGCCGACGGCGAGCCGTTCCAGCCGTACGCGCGCGACGACCGCGGCGCCCGGCCGTGGGCGATCCCCGGGACGCCCGGCCTCGCCCACCGGATCGGCGGGCTCGAGAAGCAGGAGGTCACGGGCGAGATCTCCTATGACGGCGTCAACCACGCGCGGATGACGCAGGTCCGTGCCGACCGGATCGCCGGGATCGCCGCGGACATCGCGCCACTGGAGGTCGACGCGGATCCGGACGCGCGGCTGCTCGTGCTCGGCTGGGGCTCCAGCCGCGGGGCGATCCGTGCCGCCGCCCGCCGCGTGCGCCTCAACGGCCACAGCGTGGCGATCGCCCACATGCACCACCTGCATCCGATGCCGGCCAACACGAGCGAGGTGCTGCGGAGCTTCGACCGTGTGCTGGTGCCGGAGATGAACACCGGCCAGCTCGCGCAGCTCCTGCGCGCCGAGTTCCTCGTCGACGTCGAGAGCTACTGCAAGCTCGAGGGCAAGCCGCTGTTCGCGGCCGAGCTCGAGCGCGAATTCGAGGCGCGGCTGTAGATGGCGGTCACCGGCGCCGAGCACGAGCTCACCGCGAAGGACTTCACCTCCGACCAGGAGACGCGCTGGTGCCCGGGTTGCGGCGACTACGCCGTGCTCGCGGCCGTCCAGAAGCTGATGCCCGAGCTCGGCATCCCGCCGCACCGGATCGTCTTCGTGTCGGGCATCGGGTGCGCCGGCCGCTTCGCGTACTACATGGACACGTACGGGATGCACGGCATCCACGGCCGCGCGCCGGCGCTGGCGACGGGCCTGGCGGCTGCGCGCGACGACCTCTCGATCTGGGTGGTGACCGGCGACGGTGACGCGCTGTCGATCGGCGGCAACCACCTGATCCACGCCCTGCGCCGCAACGTGCCGCTGAAGATCCTGATGTTCAACAACCAGATCTACGGGCTCACCAAGGGCCAGGCGTCACCGACCAGCGAGCTCGGGAAGGTGACGAAGTCGACGCCGTTCGGCGCGCAGGACGAGCCCTTCAACCCGCTCTCGCTGGCGCTCGGCGCCGGGGCGACGTTCGCCGCCCGCACGATCGATCGCGACCGCGTGCACATGACCGAGGTCCTGCGCGCGGCGGCGCAGCACCGCGGGAGCGCGTTCGTCGAGATCTACCAGAACTGCCCGGTGTTCAACGACGGCGCGTTCGGTGCGCTGACCGACAAGGACCGCGCCGCCTTCAACCGGATCCCGCTCGAGCACGGCGAGCCGATCCGCTTCGGCCCCGACCGCGAGCACGGCGTCGCGCGCGGCGCCGACGGCGACCTCGCGATCGTCGGCGTCGACGACGTCGGCGAGGACGCGCTGGTGGTCCACGACGCCCATCGCGACGACCCGACGCTGGCGTTCGCGCTCGCGCGCCTGGCCGACGCACCGACCGAACCGACGCCGATCGGAGTCTTCCGCGCCGTTGACCGTCCGGTCACCATCACCGAGGTCGGCCGCAGGCTCGCCGCCGCCCGCGCGGACCTCGCCCCGGGCGCGCTCGACGCGATGCTGCGCGCGGGCGACACCTGGTCCGTGGCCTAGTCAGTCGCGCGGGACGGGCCCGACCAGCCCGCGGTCGAATACCGAGCCGACGTCGATCGGCTCCTTCACGATCCCGAACTCGAGATCCCAGGCCGCCCACTGCCGGAGCACGTCCTCGCGCAGCTCCCCGTACGCACGGGCGC
Source organism: uncultured Solirubrobacteraceae bacterium (assembly GCA_963806395.1). Taxonomy (GTDB): domain Bacteria; phylum Actinomycetota; class Thermoleophilia; order Solirubrobacterales; family Solirubrobacteraceae; genus DASSUW01. The sequence goes on from CAWDYI010000011.1 coordinate 75,367, forward strand.
CGGCGGTGAACGCGGGTGCGACGGCGTCGAGCTGCGCTGCGGCGGCCGCCGGGTCGAGCCCCGAGCCGGCATCCACCAGCGCGGCGACGGCGGTCTCCGGATCGTTCTGGGCCTGGACGTAGCCACGCTGGAGCGCACGGATCGTGGCCTGCAGGACCGGGCGCTTCTCGTCGAGCGTGCGGCGCGTCGCGCACAGCACGAGCTCCGGGTAGGACGGTGCGCCGTAGTCGTCGACGCGGAACTCGCGCGTGCCCGGGCGCTTCTCCTTCAGCGCCACGCCCTCCGCGCTCCAGAACGCCGTGGCGGCGTCGACGCGCCCCGCGAGCATCGCCTTGACGGCCTCGAAGCCGATCGTCGTCGTGCGCACCTTCTCCGGATCGCCGCCGTCGCCGGCGACCACCGAGCGCAACACGGCGACGTCGGACGGCAGGCCGGTCACACCGGCGCGCCGGCCCTCGAGCTCGCGTGGCCGTGCGACCTGCGGCTGGGCGAGCACCGCCGCCAGCGGCCGCTGGACGACCGCCATGACGCCGACCACGTCGCGTCCCTGCTCACGCGCCAGCGCAAGGTCGTGGATGTCGAGGATCGCCATGTCGACCCTGCCGCCCTGGAGCAATCGCAGGGCGTCCGTGGACGAGCTCGGCGCGCGCACGTCGAGCTGCACGCCCTCGGCGTCGTCGTAGCCGCGTGCGGTGGCGAGATAGATGCCCGCGTGCACGCCGTTCGGCGTGAAGTCGAGCAGCAGCGACGCCTCCTGCTCGGGGCGATCCGACCCGGTGGTCGTGCCGCAGCCCGCGAACGCCAGCACGAGGGCGAGGCAGGTCAGGTGGAAGAACCGCGTCGGCACGGCCGCACATGATGGCGAGGCGTCACTGCGCTGACCGAACCCGCCTGCCCGGTATGGTCCCGGCGATGCGCCGCCGGGTCACGTTCTCGCGCAACCTGACGCTGTCGCTCTCGCGCACGTGCCGCTGTCACTGCAAGTACTGCGCGTTCGCGACCCATCAGGTCCACCTCCACGAGCCGGAGGAGGTCGAACGGCTGCTCGACGGCGCCGCGCGCCGGCACGTCAAGGAGCTGCTGGTGCTGACCGGCGAGGCTCCCGACCACCACCCGGGCGTGCGCGACCGGCTCGCGTCGCTGGGGTTCGCCGACTTCACCGCCTACGTGGTGTGGGCGTGCGAGCGCGCGCTCGAGCGCGGCCTGCTCCCGCACACGAACCTCGGCGTGCTCAGTCGCGAGGAGCTCTCGCGGCTGCGCGAGGTGACCGCCTCGCAGGGGCTGATGCTGGAGTCCGTCAACCCCGACCTGGTCGCGCACCAGGGCTCGCCGACCAAGCATCCGGCGGCGCGGCTGGAGACGATCGCCGCCGCGCAGGAGCTGCGGATCCCGTTCACCAGCGGGATCCTCGTCGGGATCGGCGAGTCCGAGGCGGACCGGATGGCGTCGCTCGAGGCGCTCGCCGGCTTCGACCATCTGCAGGAGGTGATCCTGCAGAACTTCGTGCCGCATCGCCGCTACTACGGCGAGGAGCCGGCCGACATCGCCACCGACGCCGCCGACAGCTTCTGGCGCACGGGGCTGAACGTCGCGCCGGAGCACGGCGCCCCCGCGTGGGCGACGCCGGTCGGGATCGAGGACATGAAGCGCCTGATCGCCGAGACGCGACGGCTGATGCCCGGCGTCGGCATCCAGGTGCCGCCGAACCTGGCCGACTGGTGGCCGGAGCTCGTCGCCGCCGGCGCCACCGACCTCGGCGGGCTGTCGGCCAACGGCGACCACATCTCGCCCGAGCACCCGTTCCCCTCTCCGCACCAGGTCCGCAAGCGGCTGGCGGAGGACGGCGTCGCGCTCGCCGAGCGCCTGTGCGTGTACGGGCGCTTCATCGACACCGAGTGGATCGCCCCGCGCGTGCTCGACGTCATCCGCGACCGCTACCAGGCGTTCATCCCGCGCCGCGGCACCGCCGCCACCGCGCCGGGGACGATCGAGCGCGCCCGCGACGGCGAGCCGCTCACGCCCGACGAGCTGACGGCGCTGTTCGCCGAGAGCCGCCCGGAGGTGATCGAGGAGATCCGCCAGGCCGCCGACGAGCTGCGCGCCGAGCTGGCCGGCGACACCGTCACGTTCGTCGTCAACCGCAACATCAACGTGTCGAACGTGTGCGTGGTCGGCTGCGCGTTCTGCGGCTTCGGCGTCGGCAAGCGCTCGCCCGACGCCTACGAGCACGACCGCGACGACTTCGTGCGGCGCGTCAACGAGGCCGTCGCCTACGGGGCGACCGAGATCTGCATGCAGTCGGGGATCCACCCGGACTGGGGGCTCGAGGACTACCTCGGCTGGCTGCGGCTGGCGAAGGAGGTCGCGCCGCAGCTGCATCTGCACGCCTACAGCCCGATGGAGATCGCGCACATGTGCGACGCGGCCGGCCTGCCGCCGGCCGAGGTGCTCGCGCGGCTGGCCGACGCCGGCCTGGACTCCGTCCCGGGCACCGCCGCCGAGGTGCTCGACGACGGCGTGCGCCAGCGCATCAGCCCGAACAAGCTGCCGGTGGCACGCTGGGTCGAGATCATCGAGGCGGCGCACCGCAACGGGCTTCGGTCGACCGTCACGGTGATGTTCGGTCACATCGAGACACCCGCCGAGCTGGCCGAGCACATGCGCGTCGTGCGCGCGCTGCAGGAGCGCACCGGCGGGTTCACGGAGTTCGTGCCGCTCTCGTTCATCCCGTTCCACACGCAGCTCGGCCGCACGCACGGGATCGAGGAGATCAGCCGCGAGGAGAACCTCAAGCACACCGCGGTCTTCCGGCTCGCGCTCGGGCGGACGATCCCGAGCCTTCAGGCGAGCTGGGTCAAGATGGGCCTCGACGCTGCCACCGAGGCGCTCCGCTGGGGCGTCAACGATCTCGGCGGGACGCTGATGGAGGAGTCGATCTCGCGCATGGCGGGCTCCTACCACGGCGTCAGGCTCGACCCGCCGGACCTGATCGCCGCCGCGCATCGCGCCGGCCGTCCGGCCGCCGAGCGCACCACGCTGTACGGCATCCGCCGCCGCTTCGAGCCGGCGGCCGCTGCGTAGTGGCCCCGTCGCTGATCCTCGGGCCCATGAACCGCTGGGCCAGCTCCGACGAGGCGACGGTGTGGGTCGAGACCGACGCGGCATGCGAGGTCGAGGTCCGCGCCGACGGCGCTCCCCCGGCGCGCGCGACGACATTCGAGGTCGAGGGCCACCACTACGCGATCGTGCGCGTGAGCGGCCTTCCGGCGGACGCCGCGACGCCGTACACGGTGGCGCTCGACGGTGCGCAGGTGTGGCCGGAGGCCGACAGCCCGTTCCCGCCCAGCGCGCTGCGCACGAACTCGGAGCGCGGGCCGGCGCGGATCGTGTTCGGCTCCTGCCGCACCGCCTATCCGCACGAGCCGCCGTACACGGACCAGCCCGACGACTACGAGTGCGGGCGCGAGGTCGACGCGCTGCGCGCGGTCGCGCTCCGGATGGCCGAGTCGGACCCGGGCGACTGGCCGCACCTCGTGCTGCTGCTCGGCGACCAGGTCTACGCCGACGAGGTGACGCCCGACACGCGCGAGTTCATGCGGAGCCGGCGCGACACGAGCAAGCCACCGGGCGAGACGATCGCCGACTTCGAGGAGTACACGCGCCTGTACCACGAGGCCTGGAGCGACCCGCCGATCCGGTGGCTGCTCTCGACAGTGCCGTCGGCGATGATCTTCGACGACCACGACGTGATCGACGACTGGAACACGTCGGCCGAGTGGGTGGCCGAGATGCGCGCCACGGACTGGTGGGAGAAGCGCGTCGTCGGCGCCTTCATGGCCTACATCGTCTACCAGCACTGGGGCAACCTCAGCCCGGAGGCGCTCGACGAAGAGGAGATCTACCAGCAGGTGAACGCGGCCCGCGACGGCGGCGATCTCCTGAGCGCGTACGCGTACAAGTGCGACCGCGAGGTCGAGGGCGCGCGCTGGAGCTACTGCCGCGACATCGGCACGACGCGGGTCGTGATGATCGACTCGCGCGCCGGCCGCGTGCTCGATCCCGGCCGGCGCAGCATGGTCGACGCCGACGAGTGGCAGTGGATCACCGAGCACGCGCACGGCGGCTTCGACCACCTGCTGATCGGCACGTCGCTGCCGCTGATCATGGCGCCTGCGCTGCACTACCTGGAGGCGTGGAACGAGGCGGTGTGCGACGGCGCGTGGGGGAGCCTCGCGGCGCGCGCGGGGGAGAAGATCCGCCAGGGCGTCGATCTCGAGCACTGGCCGGCCTTCCGGGACTCGTTCTACGCGGTGTGCGAGCTTCTGCGCGAGGTCGGCGCCGGCCGGCGCGGGCCCGCGCCGGCGAGCATCGTCGTGCTGTCGGGAGACGTGCACCACGCGTACCTCGCGCAGGTCGGCTTCCCGAAGGGCAGCGGCGTGACCGCGTGCGTCTGGCAGGCGACGTGCTCGCCGTTCCGCAACCCGTTGTCCAAGAAGGAGCGGCGCTCCGTGGTGTTCGGATTCTCGCGCGCCGGGCACACGATCGGCCGCCTACTGGCCCGCGCCGCCGGGGTCCCGCCGCCGCCGGTGCGCTGGCGCTTCCAGGACGGCGACCCGCGGTTCGACAACCAGGTCGGGACGCTCGAGCTCGACGGTCGCCGCGCGCTGGCGCGGCTGGAGCGCTCGCTGCCCTCAGGCCGCGGTGTCGAGCATCCGGTCCTCGAGATCGCCGACGAGCACTCCCTTACCTGAGGAGGCGACCGGGAGGCGGACCGTGAAGGTGGTGCCGCGGCCGACGTCGCTGTCGACCGTCAGCGAGCCGCCGTGCTTGTCGACCACGATCGAGCGCGAGATCGCCAGGCCCTGGCCGGTCCCGCGGCCGACGGCCTTGGTCGTGAAGAACGGATCGAAGATGCGCTCGCGCAGCTCCGGCTCGATGCCGACGCCGGTGTCGGCGATCACGACCACCGCGGCGTCGTCCTCGTGCCAGCTGCGGATGCCGATGACGCCCTGCTTGCCGGAGTCCGCGATCGCGTGCGCCGCGTTGACGACGAGGTTCAGGAACACCTGGTTGAGCTCGCCGACGTTGCACACGACCGGCGGCAGGTCGCCGAGCGTGACGTCGAGGTCGGCGACGTACTTGTACTCGCTCTGCGCGACGACGAGCGTCGACTCCAGCGCCGCGTTGAGGTCGGCGAGCTCGAGCTGGGCCTGACCCGGGCGGCCGAAGTCCTTCATCGCCGCGACGATCTTGGCGACGCGCGCGACGCCCTCGAGCGTGCGCTCGAGTGCTGCGGGCACGCGATCGCGCAGGTAGCCGAGGTCGGCTTCCTCCTCGGCGGCCTCGACGCGGGCCGCGACGGCCAGGGCGTCGAGCCGACCCTCGGCCGCCTCGGTGCACAGCGTCCGGTACTCGGCGACGAGCCGGTCGAGCTCGTCGAACGAATCCGCGAGGAAGTGGACGCCGTCACCGACGAACTGCATCGGCGTGTTGATCTCGTGCGCGATGCCGGCCGCGAGCTGCCCGACGGCCTCGAGCCGCTGTGCGAGGCGGAGGTCGGTCTCCATCAGCTTGACGCTCGTGATGTCGGAGATCGTGCCGTCGACCCACAGGATCGCGCCGTCGGGGCCGCGGATCGCCCGGCCCATGTCGCGCACCCACCGCGTGCCGCCGTCCGGATGCTGGATCTCGTACTCGAGCGTGAAACCGTCCTCGCCGGATGCGGCCACCTGCTCGTCGAGCGCGGTGCGGTCGGCGATCAGCGGGCCGTACGCCGGCGCGTCGCCGATGATCTCCTCGATCCGCGCGCTGGCGACCTCCATCGGCCAGGTGCCGCCCGCCGCGCGGCGGTACACGGCCGCGGGGAGGTGGGTGACCAGCGTGCGGAAGCGCTCCTCGCTGGCCTCCGCGCGCGAGCGGGCGATCGCGGCGCGGCGGTAGAGCAGGCTGAAGGCACCCACGAGCAGCAGGATCGCGACCGCTGTGCCGCCGACCGCCTGCCGCTGGGCCGAAGTCGCCCGGCGCGCATACTCCGCGCCGGCGGCATCGAGCAGTTCCGTCGCCGCGAGCCGGGGCTTGATCGACACGGTGGCGAGCCGGTCGGCTCGCTCGTCGTATCCCTGCCCGGAGGCGCCGAGCTCGTAGATCGCGTCGAGCGCGGCGAAGTTCTCGTGCAGCGGCTTGCGGACCGCGCGCAGCTCCGCGGGCGCGTCGTTCCTGCCGAGCTCGTACAGCGGCTTCAGGATGCCCTGCTTGGCGCTGCGCATGAGTCGCTGCGCCTGGTCCGGCGAGCCGCCGGTGGCGGTACTCGCCCGGAACGGCGCAGTCTGCAGCGCGCCGAGCTCGTTCTTGACGTTGGCGAGCGTCAGCTCGGCGTCGTGGGCGGCGTCCGAGCGCTCGTGCACGATCGTGATGGCCCAGATCGCCAGCAGCGCGACCGCCAGCATCAGGGCGGGCACGGTCGTGGCCCCTCTCATGTAGCGCAGGCCTGCTCGATCGCCTGCACGAGCGCGCCGGCTTCACATGGCTTGGCGAGGACCGCGTGTGCGCGGACTTCGCCGTCGGTGTCGACGTGGCCGGAGAGCACGATCCGCTTGGACGCGGGGTGCCAGGCCTCGATCAGGGCGAGCAGCGTGGTGCCCTTGAGCCCGGGCATCCGCAGGTCGGAGACGACGACGTCGGCCGGATGGCGCTCCATCTCCCGCAGCGCGCCCTCGGGCGTATCGGCGAAACGCATCTCCCACCGCATCCGCTGTGGGCGGAGCAGGTCACGCAGGCCTTCCAGCACCTGCGGCTCGTCATCGACGAAGAGAACCGAGATCGACCGCATACTCCGTACTCATCGGCGCGGGGCCGTGATGACCTAACCCCGTCTTCGCACGCCCTTAAGACATACGCCCGATGCGGCGTTCATGATGGGTTGAGCGAACCGTCTGGAGAGGCGACGCACCGAGTGACCAGAAACGACGCCGAGCTACTCAAAGCCTCATGGCAAGATCCCGAAGCATTCCGCGAGTTCTACGACCGCTATGCGGTGTGGATCCGGTCGTGGTTCCTTCGGCATACCGGCTCCGACTCGGGGAGCCTGGACCTGACCGCTGAGACCTTTGCGCAGGCCTGGCACGCGTCCCGGCGGTTCAGGGATGAGGCGGACGGGTCGGGCGCGCCGTGGCTGTTCGGCATCGCGCGCAACCTGCTCCGCCAGTACCACAAGCACAATCGCATCGAGTCGGCTGCCCGCGAGCGGATGGGCCTCCAGGTCACGTCCGCCGAGTGCGAGGACTACGAGCGCGTCGACGACCGCAGCGAGGTCAGTTCCCTGACGCCGCTGTTGCATCACGCAGTGCGGGCACTACCCGCCGAGCAACGGCGGGCACTCGAGCTGCGGATCGTGCACCAACTCCCATACGAAGCAGTCGCCGGTCGGCTGGGCTGCAGTCAGAACGCAGCACGGCTGAGGGTCTCACGCGCCCTGCGGGCGCTCACCACACAGATGAGGAGCGCTCAGACCCTGAGCGCGACGAGAGGAGGCTGATGGCAGCCCAGACGGTTACACCGATTCCCGGCGCTCACGAGCGCCGTGTAGCGGAGCGCACGCGCTCCGCACGACTGATCCGCGATTCGATCTCGCTGTTGTGCTCGAAGTGGTCGGTCGACATCCTGCTGGCGCTCGGAGACGGAACGCGGCGCTACCACGAGCTGCTCGAGGATCTGCAGCCGATCTCGGAGAAGGTCCTCACCCAGACCCTCCGGGGGATGGAGCGCGACGGCCTCGTGGCGCGGCGCGTCCACGCCGAGGTGCCACCGCGGGTCGAGTACGCGCTGACGCCGCTGGGGGCCACGATGGCGCCACCGCTGAAGGCGCTCGGGTCGTGGTCGCTTGCCCATGGCAAGCGGGTTGAAGAGGCACGCGACCGGTTCGAGGCCCGGGCGGCGGCCAAGCGCGCGGCGTAGGCGCCGCGCGGTCAGCGGAAGAGGTCGTCCTGGGGCGCGCGGACGAGTGCCGCGCCGCCTGGGCCGTCCTCGGCCGTGACGTAGCCCTCGAGCCCGCGGATGCGCACCGCGGGCTCGCGCGTGTCCTTGCCACGCACGAGGTCGGCGGCGCCGGCCGCCTGATCGGCGACGGCCGTCACCGCGGCGAGCAGCTCGCGCCCGTCGGCGTCGGGCCGTCCGCGCCAGTCGAGCACCGGCGCCAGCCCGGCGCAGCCGAGCGCGATCTCGCACTGCCCATGACGCCAGGGACGGCCGAACGAGTCGGTGACGACGACGGCGCAGCCGAGCCGTCGGCGGAGCGCGCGCGCCGACGCGTCCGGGTCCTCGGGCAGCAGCACCAGCGTGTCGGGCATGCCGGCGTTGGAGGCGTCGACGCCAGCGTTCGCGCACACGAACCCGTGGCGCGTACGGCAGATCAGCCGGCCGCGGTCCGCGCGCAGCACCTCGGCGGACTCGTCGAGCACGACCTGCACATGCCGTGGATCCTTGCCGTGCTCGGCCGCCAGCGCCTCGGCGCGCGCGCCGGCTGACACGTCGGCGAGCCGCACGACACGGCCCTCGGCCTTCGAGACCACCTTGTGGGCGACCGCGAGCAGGTCGCCTTCTGCGAGCCCGCCCTCGAGTCGCCCGGCGGCCGCCGCCAGCAGCGCGCCCAGGTCGTCGCCCGGGCGCACCTCCGGCAGGCCCGGCAGCGCGACGGCCGTCAGCACGCGCCGGCCGGCGCCAGGCGGTTCAGCACTGCGCGCGTGCGGGCGGCGGTCTCGGGTCGCGCTTCGAGGGCCAGACGCAGCGCGGCGAGGTCGTCCGGCGTGTCGACGTCGAGGCCGAGTGAGGGGAGGTCGCACACCTTCACGGTCGCGCCCACAGCGTGCGCGCGCGCCGCGTGGCGGGCGAACGATCCGGCGCCGAACGACGGCGCCACCGCCTGCGGCGGCGTCAGCAGCAGGGCGTTCGTGCCGCTGCCGTGACGGTCCGGGACGATCACGACCGACGGCGCGTCCCCGCCCTGCCCGAGCAGCCGTGACAGCTCCTTCGGCTCCACGGCCGGGCAGTCGCCGGGGACCAGCAGCGCACGCTCGGCGCCCCGCTCCAGCGCCGCCACGATCCCGCGCGCGGCAGCCGCCGACTGGCCCGCCTCGTCGGGGTCGTCGACGACGATCGCTCCCGCCGCGGTTGCGGCGCGCGCGGCGAGCGGCTCGGCGGTCACGACGACGACGTCGGCGATCTCTGGAACGGCGGCCAGCGCGGCGAGCACGTCGGCGACCATCGCGGCCGCCAGCTGCCTGCGCTCGCTCTCGCCGACCGCGTCGCCCAGGCGCTGCTTGGCGCGCGCGAAGGACTTGACCGGCAGGACTGCAGTCGTGCGCACGCCGCGATCCTAGTGGACCCACTAACCGGCGCCCCAGCGGGCTCGCAGGCGCGGAAGCACGTCGCGGGTGAACAGCTCGACGAAGCGGCGCTGATCGGCGCCCGGCCCGTGGAACACCAGCTCGGTGAAGCCGAGGTCGACGTAGGGGGCGATCCGCTCGACCACCTCGTCCGGGTCCGTCGAGACGATGAACCGCGACGTGGCGCGCTCCGGATGCGCGTCCGCGAGCCGCTCGAGCTCGAGCGGGTCGTCGGTGCTCATCTTCTCCTCGGAGGTCAGCGCGAGCGCGCCCCACCAGTAACAGGCGTGCTCGGCGAGCTCCGCGTCGGTGTCGTACGAGACCTTGATCTCGATCATCTTCGCGATCGAGCCGGCGTCACGGCCGGCCGCCTCGGCGCCCTCGTTCACGCTCGTGAGCAGCTGGTCGTAGAGCTCCATCGGCTTGCCGCTCGTGCAGATGAAGCCATCGCCGGCGCGCCCGACGAGCTTGGCCGCCAGCGGTCCGGCCGCCGCGATGTAGATCGGCGGCGGGACGTCCGGGCGCTCGTAGATCGTCGCCTGCCGGGTCCGGTAGTACTCGCCGTCGAAGTCGACCCGCTCCTCGGTCCACAGCAGGCGGATCAGGCGGATCGCCTCGGCGAGCCGGAGGCGACGCTCCTTGCCCGGCGGCCAGTCCTGTCCGGTCGCCGGCGTCTCGTTCATCGCCTCACCGGTGCCGACACCGAGGAACACGCGCCCGGGCGCGAGCTGCTCGATCGTCGCGAAGCTCTGCGCGACGATCGACGGGTGGTAGCGCATCGTGGGGGTGAGGACGCTCGTGCCGAGCATCGCGCCCTCGCTCTTCGCGGCCAGCGCGCCGAGCCAGGTCATCGCCGCGGGCGCGTGCCCGCCGGTGTGACGCCACGGCTGGAAGTGGTCGGAGACGGTGATCGTGTCGAGCCCGGACTGCTCCGCGAGGAGCGAGAACTCCAGCAGCTCGCGCGTGCCGAACTGCTCGGCCGACGCCTTGTACCCGTAGCGCACCGTGCCTCCTCGTTTCACCTTGACTTGTACATTGTATCCGATATCCTGGATCGGTCAGCGCGCGGTGGATCGCGCACGTCTCGGACAAGGGAATCAGCCGGAAGGCATGCACAGCACCGCGGTCGAGTTCTTCAGCCAGGGCGAGCGGATCTCAGCGCTCTGGCGCACGCCCGACGATGCTGCCGGGAAGCTCCGCGCGGTCGTCCAGGGCCCCGGCTGGCTCGGCCTGGCGGACGCGAAGCTGTATGTCCGCTACCACGAGGCGCTGACCGCCGCCGGCTTCGGCGTCCTGATCCTCGACTACCGCGGATTCGGCGACTCCGGCGGCGCGCGCGAGGTCTCGCCCCGCTGCCAGCTGGAGGACCTCGTCAACGCCGTGACCTACCTCACGACGCGCGACGACGTCGAGCCGGACGCGATCGGCACGTTCGGCACCGGGGGCACCGGCGGCGGCAACGCGATCCTGCTCGCGGACGCCGACCCGCGCGTGCGCGCCGTGGTCAGCCAGGTCCCGGTGGCCGACGGGCGCGACTGGCTGCACCGCATGCGCTCCGAATCGGACTGGCTGGCGTTCCTGGCGGCGCTCGACGAGGACCGTCAGCAGCGCGTGGTCGCCGGCGCCGGCCGCCGCGTGAACCCGCGCGAGGAGATCATGGTGCCGACCGCCGAGCGCCGAACGACCACCGTCAAGTCCGACGTCGACGACCGCATCCCGACGCAGGTGTCGCTCGCCGCCGCCGACGAGATCCTCGCGTACCGGCCGATCGACGCCGCGCGCCGGCTCACGACGCCGCTGCTGGTGATCGGCGTCGAGGGCGATGCCACGACGCCGACGGATCACGCCGTCGCGCTGTACGAGGCCGCCCGCGGGCCGCGCCGGCTCGTGATGCAGCGGCACACCACGCACTACGCGGCCTACGACCGCTACTGGACCACCGTCGCGCCGCTGATCGTCCGCTGGCTGGACCGCCACCTGCGGATCGGCGGCGTGATGGTCACCTCGAACGACGGCGACGGCGACGACGTCGTCGAACCCCTGGAGGCAACCTAGATGGCCATCGATCTGCGGATCGCGGGCGGCGACGTGATGACGCCCGGAGGACGCCGCACGGCCGACGTGCTCGTCGCCGGCGAGCGCATCACCGGCGTCGTCAGCCCCGAGCTCGAGCTGTCAGAGGTCGGGCGCACGGTCGACGCTGCCGGCAAGCTCGTCATCCCGGGCATGGTCGACCCGCACGTGCACACGCGCGAGCCCGGCTTCACGCACAAGGAGGACATCACCACCACCTCCGAGCAGGCGGCGGCGGGCGGCGTGACGACGATGTTCGGCATGCCCAACCTCAACCCGGCGACGACCTCGGCGCAGCTGCTCGACGAGGTGCTCGGGATGTACGAGGCGAAGTCGATCGTCGACTACAACCACAACCCGGCGGCGATGGATCCCGCTCAGATCGCGCCGATGGCCGAGCGCGGCATCCGCGCCTACAAGGTCTTCATGGTCGTCGACACCAAGCGGACCTACCCGCATCCGGCGGGCACCGGGATGAACAACCACGGCGACCTGCTGCGGATGATGGACACGATCGCGCCCACGGGCCTGCCGTTCATGATCCACCCGCACGACCAGGAGCTGATGGACTACATCGAGGGCGAGATCATCGGCAGCGGTGAGAACACGCCCCAGGGCTACGCGAAGGCGTACGCCTCACGCGAGGGCGTGATCTGGGACACGGCGGTCGATCTGCTGCTCCGGCTCGGCGAGGCCTCCGGCTGCCACATCCACCTGATGCACATGCAGACCCGCCGCAGCGTCGACGCCGTGCGCCGGGCGAAGGCGCGCGGGCAGCGCGTGACCTGTGAGGTCAACCACTGGACGGTGTTCCTCGCCCGCTGGTCCGACGTCGAGCAGCTCGGGCCGTACGCGCTCTCCTACTGGATGCCCGACGACGCGCGCGAGGCGGTCGTCGAAGGGCTCCTCGACGGGACGATCGACATGCTCTCGTCCGACCACGCGCCGCACACGCGCGAGGAGAAGGAAGTCGGCTGGACGGAGATGTGGCGCGCCCACACCGGCACGCCGGGCCTGCAGTACCAGCTGCCGCTGCTGCTGCAGATGGCTGTCGAGGGGACGCTGTCGCTCGAGCGTGCGGTCGAGCTGACGGCGAGTCGCCCGGCTGAGGTGTTCGGCCTCGCCGGCTCCAAGGGCGCGATCGCCCCGGGGATGGACGCCGACCTGGTGGTCGTGGACCTCGACAGTCCCTGGACGATCACCAACGACGGTGCGCTCTCGCGCTGCGGCTGGACGCCGTACGACGGCCGCGAGTGTCGCGTCGCCGTCGAGCGGACGTTCCTGCGCGGCGTCGAGATCTACGCAGACGGCACGGTCACCGGCACGCCCGGATTCGGGCGCTTGGCCGTGGCGGCCTGAGAGGAGACCGGATGGCGACCAAGTACGGACTGCTGCTGCCCCACTTCGGGGACTTCGCCGATAAGGACCGCCTGCTGGAGGGATCCAAGCAGGCGGAGGCGTACGGGTTCGACTCGGTGTGGGTGCGCGACCACCTGATCTTCGAGCCACACGGTGAGATGGAGAGCCCGAACCGGACCTTCTACGAGGCGCTCACCACGCTGACGGCGATCGGCGCGGTCACGGAGAAGATCGAGCTCGGCACCGGGTCGCTGATCCCGTTCCGCCATCCGCTCGAGGTCGCGTTGACGGTCGGGACGATGACCCACCTCGTCGGCCCGCGCATGATCGTCGGCTACGGCGCGGGCAACTTCGACCACGAGTTCGCGGCCGTCGGCATCGATACCGAGATCAAGCGCTGGGACCTGGTCAAGGGCACCGCGGAGGTGCTGAAGAAGGTGTGGACGGAGAACGAGGTCTCGTTCGACGACGGGTTCTACTCGTTCGAGAACGTGACGATCGAGCCGAAGCCGGTCGGCGGCCCACCGCCGTTCTGGTACTGCGGCGGGACCCCGGCGTCGGCCCGGCGCGCGGTCGAGTACTGCGACGGGTGGATGCCCGGGCGCCTGTCGCTGGCGACGTTCCGCAAGCGCGTCGAGACGATGCGCCAGCTCTCCGACGAGGCCGGGCGCACGCTGCCGACGCCGGCGATCATCCCGCCGACCTCGGTCGAGGAGACGCGCGAGGACGCGCTGCGCGAGGTCAACGTCGAAGGGCTGCTGACGTGGGCGAACAAGGCCAAGTACTGGGTTAAGCCGCCGTCCGGCCGGTTCGAGACGTGGGAGGACCTCGAGGGGATGCTGATCGCCGGCAGCCCGGACGACGTCGTCGAGGAGTGCCGGAAGTTCGAGGACGCCGGCTGCGAGCACCTCGTGTTCGACTTCCGCTTCAAGTTCGACCGCTTCTTCGAGCAGATCGACCTGCTCGGCCGCGACGTGCTGCCGAGGCTCCGGGGCTAACCCTCGGGCCGCGGGAACACCACGTCGACGAGCGCCGGACGGCCGGCCTCGACCGCGGCCAGCGCGCGCTCGAGCGCCGGTCGCACGTCACGAGGATGCTCGACCGGGCCGAACCCCTCGACGCCGAGACTGCCGGCCATCGTCGCGAGGTCGACCGCCGGGTCGTCGATGTCGATCCCGACGCCGACGCGGTCCTCGGTCCCGCGCGCCCGAGCGCGCGAGACCGCGATCTGGTGCTGCCGGTCCTTGCCGTAGGAGCGGTTGTTCATCACCACGGTGAGCAGCGGGATCCGGTGGTGCGCCGCCGTCCACAGCGCTGACGGGGTGTAGAGGAGGTCGCCGTCCGACTGCAGGTCGAGCACCAGCGTGTCGCTCCCCTTGGCGGCGAGCCCTGCGCCGATCGAGGCGCCGGGGCCGTAGCCGAGGCCCTCGCCACCCGACCGGCCGAGGTAGCAGCCGAAGCGGTCCCAGTCCCAGAGCCGGCGCGCCCAGCCCTGCAGGAAGCCGTTCGCGAGCAGCCACGGCCGGTCCCCGATCAGCGCCCCGAGCTCCGCCGCCACCACGGCGGCCGTGATCCGGTCACCGGCTGCCTCGCGCTCGGCCTGCTCGCGTGCGGCAGCGTGTGCCGCGGCCGACCGGCGCTCGAGCCGCTCGACCCGCGCGCGCCGCTTGCGGTCGGCCGGGTCGACGCACAGCAGCCCGGCGAGCAGCGGGAGGGCGACCGCCGTGTCGGCGACGAGGTCGAGGTCGACGGCGGCTTCGCCCTCGCGGTCGACGTATCCCCGGTGCAGGAGCTCGCCTAGCCCGATCCGCGCGACCGTCGCGCCCGGCGCGAGCAGCGCCCGGCTGCCGCGGCTCTCGAGGTCGACCTCGGACAGGAGCGCCCATGCGGTGTCGCGGACGTCGATGCAGACGGCGAGGTCGGCCATCTCGAGCACGCCGCGGCGGTCGTCGGTCGCGTCCGCCCAGTGCCGGCTCGGGAAGTTGTGGCGCCCGCCGAGGTCCACGACCGCGGCGCCGACCGTCGCCGCGATCGCGATCAGCGCGCGGTAGGCGGGCTCGGACCCGCCGGCGAGGTCGGCCAGCAGCACCGGGAACTCGGCGGCCTCGAGCATCCGCGCGAGGCGCTCGAGGTCCTCCGGCGGCGGCACGAACGCCGCCGGGCCGGACGGTCGCGGCAGCTCCGCCGGGCCGTCGGCCCGCTCGTCCTGCAGGCCGACGTCGATCGCCACGTACGTCGGCCCCTGCGGTGCCGACGTGGCGATCCGGAAGGCGCGCCGGAGCGAGTCGAGCATCGCGTCGACGGACGCGGGCTCGTCGTCCCACTTGACGATCTCGCGCACGGTCAGCGACTGCCAGCGGGGACTGTGGATCCAGTCCAGCCACGGGCGCCGCTGCGTCGTGTCGGCGGGTCCCGAGCCGCCGATCAGCAACATCGGGACGCGATCGACCCACGCGTTGAAGATCGCCATCACCGCGTGCTGGAGCCCGACGAGGTCGTGCAGCACCACCGCCATCGGGCGGCCGGACGCCTTCGCGTAGCCGTGGGCGATCGCGACAGCGACCTCCTCGTGCAGCGCGAGCAGCAGCTCCGGGCTGCCGGCGTGCACGAGCGACTCATGAAGCCCGCGCGTCGACGCGCCGGGGTTGAGCGCGGCGTACTCGACGCCCATCGACGCGAGCGCCTGGACGGCGAGGTCAGAACCGTAGGTCGCGTCGCTCACGACGGCGCCGCGGCCGCGGGCGAGGGGCGCACGCGGATGTTGATCGACTTGCCGCGCGTGAACGACACGATCTCCTGCGCCAGCCCCTGCTCGGTGCCGATGCCGGACTGCTTCCAGCCGCCGAACGGCACGCCCGGGTAGCGCGTCTCGACGTCGTTGATCCAGACGTACCCGGCCTCGACGGCGTCGGCCACGCGCAGGGCGCGGTCCAGGTCGTGCGTCCAGATGCTCGCCGTCAGGCCGTACTCGGTCGCGTTCGCGAGTGCGATCGCCTCGCGCTCGCTGCGGAACGTCAGGACCGAGAGCACGGGACCGAAGATCTCGGTCGTGGCCAGCGGCGTGGCGGGGTCGACACGATCGAACACGGTCGGGGCAAGGTACGCGCCGCGGGCGAGCTCGGGCCGTCCGGTCGGTGCCGCGCCGCCGGTCACCGGCTCGTGGCCGGCACGCCGCGCCGCGTCGACGACCGCGAGGATCCGGTCGCGGTGGGCGAGCGAGATCAGCGCGCCGACGTCGGTGGACTCCTCCTCGGGCAGCCCGAGCCGGAGCGCCGTCACCTGCCGGACGACCTCGTCGACGACCGCATCATGGACGTCCTCGTGCAGCAGCGCGCGCGAGGTCGAGCCGCAGCTCTGCCCTTGCACGCGCGTGAAGTTCATGCCCTTCACGATCGCCGCGGCCGCCTCGGCGGGATCGACGTCCGCGAACACCAGCAAGGGGTTCTTGCCTCCAAGCTCGAGCGTGAGGCTCTTGAAGCGGTCGCTCCGGGCCGCGCAGGCCTGGACGGCAAGGCCGCTGGCGACCGATCCGGTGAACGAGACGCGCAGCACGTCCGGGTGGCCGGCAAGCGCGGCGCCGGCCTCGGCGCCGCCCGGGAGCACGGCGAGGACGCCGGCGGGCAGGACCTCGTTCGCGACGTGCCCGAACGCGACCACCGACAGCGGCGCCTGCTCGGCGGGCTTGAGGACCAGCACGTTGCCGGCCAGCAGCGCCGGGGCGGCGCGCAGGCAGGCGAACAGGAACGGATGGTTGTAGGCGGTGATCGCGCCGACGATCCCCCACGGCTCGGGCCGGTGCACGTGCAGGCCCTCGGGTGAGGCGGGGATCGTCGCCCCTTGCATCTCGAGCGCGGCGCCGGCGTACATCCGCAGCGTCGCGATGCCCTTCGCGACGTCGGCACGCATCGCTCGCAGCGGGTTGCCGGTGTCGCGGCACTCGAGCAGCGCGAGCTCGCCGGCGGCTTCCTGGAGGAGATCGGCGAGCGCGACGAGCCGCTGCGCGCGCTCGCGCACGCCCTCGCGTCGCCATGCCGGCTGCGCCGCGTGGGCCAGCCGCACCGCCGCCTCGACGTGCTCGGGCGCGGCATGCTCGACGCGGGCCAGCAGTTCGGCCGTGGCCGGCGCGGTGTCGTCGACGACGACGGGGTCGCGGGCCTCGCGAACGACACCGGGAAGCGGCACGAGGGCCTGACTCCCGATCTCGCCCAGCCTCATAGATTTGTTATATAGTATTCAGAAGCCCACGACAATCGCTGCGGGACCGTACCGGCCCGGAGGAGAAGCGAGACCGTATGGAGAACGAGATCGTCGAGGACGTCCTGCGGAGGATCGAGGAGGATCGAGAGGGCATCGCGGAACTCGCACTTCGACTCGGTAACACGTTCTCCCCGGTGGGTCGTGAACGGGCGGTGGCCGAGGAGGTGCACCTCTGGTACGACGAGCAGGGCATCGAGTCACGTCTCGTCGAGATCATCCCCGAGCGCGCGAACACGGTGGCGCGGCTCCCCGGCTCGGAGGGCGGGACCGGCCTGATCTTCAACGCGCACCTCGACACCGAGGCGTCGGGGCCCGAGTACGACCACCTGATGGCGGTCCCGGACCCGAACCTGGTCGGCGGCTGGCGTGAGGGCGACCGCCTGTTCGGTCACACCGTGCTCAACGATCGCGGCCCGATGGCGCTCTTCATGATCGCGGCGAAGGCGATCCACGAGGCGCGCGTGCCGCTCCTGAAGGACGTCGTGCTGACGTCGGTGGCGGGGGAGACCGGCCAGGCGCCCGTCGACGAGTACCAGGGCATCAAGTACGAGGGCAAGGGCCTCGGCAGCGACTTCCTCGTCCGGCACGGGCTGCGGGGCGACTTCGCCCTCGTCGCGGAGACCACCGATTTCGCCATCTGCTGGTTCAACTGCGGCGCGATCTACTACAAGGTCACGCTGCGCGGCGAGAACATGTACACGCCGCGGCTGATCCGCCCCGACTCG
This sequence comes from uncultured Solirubrobacteraceae bacterium, assembly GCA_963806395.1. Lineage (GTDB taxonomy): Bacteria > Actinomycetota > Thermoleophilia > Solirubrobacterales > Solirubrobacteraceae > DASSUW01. Next base: position 93,161 of record CAWDYI010000011.1, read on the forward strand.
CTGGCGCGCCATCCCAACGCCATCGTCAAGGCCGCGGCGGTCGTGCAGGCGATCGAGGAGTGGGCGATCCGCTACGAGGAGGAGAACGCCGCCGACACGCCGTGCGGCCCGGTGCGGCTGAAGGCGCAGGTCGGCGCGATCCGCGGCGGTCTCCCGTGGCGGCCGAACCGCTCATCGCCGTACGCGGCGCTGTACGTCGACGTCCGCACGCTGCCCGGTCAGCGCGTCGAGGACGTGACCGCGTCGCTGACCGAGGCGATCGCGGCCACCGGCATCGCCGCCGAGGTCGAGGTGACGATGGCGAAGGCCGGGGCGATCGCGAAGGACGTCGACGGCCTCCGCGAGGCGGTCGCGGTCGCGCACCAGCGGGTCGCCGGCACGCCCCCGCCGGCCGAGGCCGCCGCCGCGGTCGTGTCGATGTGGCGCGACACGAACGTGTTCAACAAGGCGGGCATCCCGGCGTTGACCTTCGGGCCCAGCCGCGGGACCGCGGACGTCCAGGGCCAGGGCTACTTCGAGCTCGACGCGCTGGTCGCGTGCGCGAAGATGTACGCGCTCGTCGCGCTCCGGCTCGCCGCTGGTATCTCGGAGGCGTCGATCCGCGAGGTCGAGGCGCAGCCCGCGCCGATCCAGCCTGCATCGTGACCGGCTCGCGCACCCTGATCGAGAACTGCGGCGCGATCGTCACCGGCGACGTCGCGCGGCCGCTCGCGGACGGGGATGCGATCGTCGTCGCCGACGGCCTGATCGAGGCGATCGGCAACCGTAGCGCGCTCGACCTGGCGCAGGACGTGCGCCGGATCGACGCCCAGGGCCAGATCGCGATTCCCGGGCTGGTCGATTCGCACATCCACCCGGTGATCGGCGATTGGACGCCGCGGATGGGCGTGATCGGCTGGCTCGGTCAATACGCCCAGGCGGGCGTCACCACCGCGCTCTCGCAGGGCTCGTGGGGGCTCGGCAAGTACCCGACCGACCCGCACGGGATGCGGGCGCTCGGGACCACGCTCGCGCGCGTGTTCAACGGCTTCCGGCCCGGCCGCATGAAGGTCCACGGTGCGGCGGTCTCGCTGGTCGACGGGTTCGAGGAGTCCGACTTCGAGGCGCTCGCCGCCGACGGCGTGTGGCTGATCGCCGAGGTCGGCGTGCGCAGCATCGTCGATCCCCCGACGGTGCGCGAGATGCTTGCGATCGCGCATCGCCACGGGTTCGTGTCGCGCGTCCACTACGGGCCGAAGGCGCTTGCCGGCAGCTACACCGTCGACGCCGCGATGGCCAAGACGATGGACGCGATGATCACGTCGCACGTCAACGGCGGTCCGACCGCCCCGCCGGACACCGATCTCGACGCCGCGGTCGACGAGATGCCGGGCTACCTGGAGCTCTCGTACTCGGGCAATCACCGGGCGCTGCTGCGGGTCGCCGAGCGCGCCCGCGACCGCGGGGAGGTGCACCGGCTCCTGGCCGGCTCGGACACGCCGACCGGCATCGGCATCACGCCGCGGTCGATCCTGCACACGATCGGCCTGGTGGCGTCGTTCGCAGAGGTCCCGCCGGCGGAGGCGATCGCGATCGCCACGGGCAACGCCGCGGCCGCGTACCGGCTCAACAACGGCAGGCTGGAGGTGGGGCGCGAGGCGGACATCCTGCTGATCGACGCGCCCGAGGCCTCGACCGCCACGGACGGGCTCGACGCGCTGGCGATCGGCGACACGCCGACGATCAGCCTGATCATGGTCGACGGCGACGTCGTCACCCTGCAGGCCGCCAACACGCTTCCCGCCCGGCGCCCGGCACTCTTGAGCGACGCGGCCCCGTGAGCGGTCAGGCCGGCACGAACCGCGGCCAGCGCCGGCCGTCTTCGTCCGCCGGACCGAACTGCACGCGGACCGGCTGCCCGACCCGGACCGCGCCCGGCTCGCAGTCGACCAGGTTCGTCACGACGCGCGCCCCCTCGTCCAGCTCGACGATCGCGTACACGTAGGGGACGGGGCGTTGATCGGGCGAGCGGTGCATGACCGTGAACGTCGCGACGCGACCGGTTCCGGCCGCGTCCCGCCACTCGAACGCCGTCCCGCCACACTCCTCGCAGCGGGCACGCGGCGGCAGCTGCGCCGTCCCGCAGCTGCCGCAGACCCGGAGCGCGAGGCGCTCGTCCGCCGCCGCCTCGAGGAACCCGGTCGCGAGCGGCTCGGTCATGCGCTCGTCCGGAGCACGACGGTCGAGGAGGACATCACGCCGGCGGCGGTGCCCTGGCAGACGGCGACCGACGCGCCATCGACCTGCGAGCTCGGAGCCTCGTGACGCAACTGCCGGACCGCCTCGGTGATGAAGTGGCCGTGGCCGCCGCTGTAGGACAGCTGTCCGCCGTGCGGGTTGACGGGAAGGCTGCCGTCGATCGCGATGGCGCCGCCCGCCACGAACTCGCCGCCCTCGCCGACCGGGCAGAACCCGAGGTTCTCGAGGCCGACGAGTGCGGTGATGGTGAACGAGTCGTAGATCAGCGCGACGTCGACATCGGCCGGGCTCAGGGCGGCCATCGCGAACGCGTCCTCGCCCGAGCGGCGGATCGCGGGGCAGGCCGGCAGTTCGGTCGCGCGCACCAGCGCGTAGCCCTCGTGGTGCTGGCCGAAGCCGGCGACGTCGACGGCACGCGCGGTCCCCTCGCCGGCGCGGCTCATGACGAAGGCCGAGCCCCAGTCCGAGATGACGCAGCAGTCGAGCAGGTGAAGCGGCTCGGCGATCGGCTTCGAGTCGAGCACGTCCTGCACGGTCACCGGGGTTCGCAGCTGCGCGCCCTCGCGCAGCGCGCCGTTGCGGCGCGCGTTGACGGTGATCTCGGCCAGCTGCTCGCGGGTGGTGCCGAAGCGGTCCATGTGCGCGGTCGCGACGAGGGCGAACTTCGCCGCCGTGATCGGCCCGTACGGGTCCTCCCACGGGTTCCGGTGCGCGCGCGTGCGCGCGAGGCGCTTGGACTTGTCGGGGTTGCGGGCGCTGTGCCGGGAGTCGTAGTCGACGACGAGGATCCGCTCAGCCATGCCGGCCGCCAGCGCGGCCGCCCCGAGGATCACGTTGGCGAACGGCGTCGAGCCGCCGGAGCCGGTCGAGTGGGCGAAGCGTGGGCGCATCGCGAGCATGTCGGCGAGCGCCAGGTGCGCCATGTGGTGCTGGTCGACGTCGGGCGACTCGGCGAGCAGCCCGTCGACTTCCGCGAGCTCGAGCCCGGCGTCCGCGACCGCCCGGAGCGCGGCGTCGGCGGCCAGTTCGACGCCCGGCCGACCGGTCGCCTTGCCCCCCTCGGCCTCGCCGATGCCGACGATCTGGGCCGAAACGGGCGTCCTCAACGACCGCTCCTGAGCATTCGGATATTGTAGCCGAAATATTGTAGGCTCTGACCATGAGTGGAGAGAGGGCGCCGGCCGAGGTCCTCCGCATCACCGAGGCACTCGACCTCGACCGCGGTGCGGAGCGCTGGCAATGCAATCGCTGTGGCCATGACCTCGGCCCGGCCGAGCGCAACTACAAGGAATCCTGTCTCCTCGCGGCCCGCGACCCGCGTGACATCCACCAGGCGTTCGCGGGCGATCCGGAGTACAGCTTCTGCCCCGACCCGCAGTGGTGCGCGGTGGTCGAGGTCTACTGCCCGGGCTGCGGCGTCCTGATGGACGTCGAGTACCTGCCGCCCGGCCATCCGGTCACGCACGACGTCCAGATCGACGTCGCCGGACTGCGCGGGGCGGCCGGATGAGCACGATCGTCAGCGTCGACATCGGCGGCACGTTCACCGACGCGGTGGTGCTCACCGGCGGCGCGCTCACCAAGGGCAAGGCACGGACCACGTCGCAGGACCTCTCGGTCGGCTTCGCGGGCGCGGTCACCGACGCCGCCGAGAGCGCCGGCCTGTCGCTCACCGAGGTGCTCGGCGGCGCCAGCTTCGTCAAGTACTCGACCACCGTCGGCATGAACGCGCTGATCGAGCGGGCGGGCCCGCGCGTCGGCCTGATCACGACCGCCGGCCAGGAGGAGACGCTCCATGTCGGGCGCTCGCGCAACTGGGCCGACGGCATGTCGCACGACGTGCAGCTCGACCGTACGCGCGCGCGCCGCCCGGCTGACCTCGTGCCGCGCACGCTGCGCGTCGGCGTCCGCGAGCGCGTCGACTGCTTCGGCAATGTCGTGATGCCGCTGCTGCGCCAGGACGTGGCCGACCGGGTCGACTACCTCGTCAACCAGGGCGTCCAGGCGATCGCCGTCTGCCTCACCTGGTCGTTCATGAACCCGCAGCACGAGCAGCTCGTGCGCGAGGTCGTCGACGAGCTGTATCCGCAGACCTACCTCGGCCGCGTGCCGGTCCTGCTCTCCTCCGACGTCGCCCCCAAGCTCGACGAGTACCGCCGGACGGTCACCACCGTGCTGTCCGCGTTCCTGTCGATGGAGACAGAGGAGCACGTGCTGGACATCACCGACCGGCTTGCGCAGCACGGCTATCGGCGCCCGCTGCTGCTCGCCCGCAACGTCGGCGGCGCGTCGTCGCCGTCGCGCACGACGGCGCTGCACCTCGTCGGCGCGGGTGCAGTCGCGGGCCTGTCCGGCGCGGCGGCGGTGGCCCGCGAGCACGGGATCCGTGACGTGATCACCGCCGACATGGGCGGGACGACGTTCGACGTCGGCCTGATCGTGGACGCCAAGGAGCGCACGTACGAATTCGACCCGGTGGTCGACCGCTGGCGGATCCACCTCCCCGTGGTCGCCAACTTCTCGATCGGCGCGGGCGGCGGCTCGATCGCCTGGCTGACGCCCGAGGGCGACCTCCAGGTCGGCCCGCGCAGCGCCGGATCGGTCCCCGGCCCGGCCTGCTATGAGGCCGGCGGCACCGAGCCGACCGTCACCGACGCCGACCTCGTGCTCGGGTTCATCGACCCCGAGTTCTTCCTCGGCGGGCGCTTCAAGCTGAGTGCGAGCAAGGCCGAGCGCGCGATCCGGCGCCGGATCGCGGGGCCGCTCGGAATCGACGTCGTCGAAGCCGCGCGCCGGATCCGCGGGCTGGCGGACGGCGTCATGGGCCAGGAGATCTACAAGCAGACCGCGCTCAAGGGCCAGGATCCGGCCGACTTCGTGATGTTCGCCTTCGGCGGCGCCGGGCCCGTGCACGCCTGCGACATCGCCGAGTACGCCGACGTGACGCACATCATGACCTTCTCGTTCGGGTCGGAGTTCAACGCATATGGCGCGGCCTGCATGAACATCATGCAGACGTACGAGCGGACGCACCGGGTGCAGCTCTACGACCCGGTCCGCGACCACTGGCTCGACGACGTCGACGAGTTCAACGGCATCGTCGACGACCTGCTCGCGTTCGCCGCGCGCGACCTCGCGGAAGAGGGCTTCAGCCAGGCCGAGGTCGAGTTCCAGCTCGAGCTCGACATGAACTACGGCGGCCAGCAGCACACGGTCCGCCAGGAGATGTCCGGGCTGCACCTGGGCTCGGACGCCGACGGCCGTGCGCTGGCCGAGGCGTTCAACCGGACGTTCGCCGACGTCTACGGCGAGGGCGCGACCCACCAGGAGGGCGGGATCGAGATCCAGCTCTTCAAGCTCACGGCGATGGCGCCGCTCGAGCAGCCGCCGTCGCGCGTGCTGACCTCGAGCCAAGACAGCGCCGGCGACTCGTCGAAGGGCGAGCGCCTGTGCCGCTGGGGCGACGACTTCGTCTCGACCCCGGTCCACGACCGGCGACGCCTCGAGGCCGGCTGGTCGATCGCCGGCCCGGCCCTGATCGAGGACGTCGACACGGTCGTCGCGGTGTCGCCGGGATGGACGTACGACATGGACGAGCGCATGGCCGGCCACCTGCGGAGGGCTTGAGGTGATCACGAGCGAGGACCTGCTGATCGACGTGAGCGAGCTCTCGCTCGACGAGCGGCTGCGCCGCTTCGGCGGCCCGCTCCAGGCGCCGGCGCCGGGCGTCGACACCGAGACGCTGTCGCGCAAGGTGCTCGAGCCGGCCACGGAGCTGGAGCTGCGCGGCGTACCGAAGATCGATCCGCTGGCGCTCGGCCTGCTCGGCCACAAGCTCGACGCGATCGTCGACGAGGGTCAGTCGGTGTTCATCAACCTGAGCATGGCCGAGCTCCTGCAGGCCGGCGATCTCGGCGTGAGCATCTTCACCGCGCGCGGCGACGTCGCCGCGATGTCGGCCGGCGTGATCCTCCACAACCTCCTGCACTACGGGCCGATCAAGTACGCCGTCAAGCACTACGCCAACGACCCGACGGTCGGGCTCGACGACGGCGACTTCTTCTTCTTCAACGACCCCGACGCCGGTGGCGTGCACACCTTCGACCAGTTCCTGATGATGCCGGTGTACGCCGGCGATGAGCTGCTCGCGTGGGTCGGCTGCGGCGGTCACCAGGGCGAGACGGGCTCCAAGGAGCCCGGCGGCTTCTCGGCCGACGCGGCGCATCGCTACGAGGAGGGCTTCCACATCCCGCCGCTGAAGGTCGGGCGCAACTTCAAGTTCAGCCGCGACCACTGGGACTTCCTGCTCGGCTCGGTGCGCACGCCGCGCCAGATGGGGCTCGACCTGAAGGCGCGCCTCGCGGTCTGCCTGCGGCTGCGCAGCCGGCTGCTGCGCGAGGCCGAGCAGCGCGGCGCCGACTTCGTCGCCGCCGGCATGCGCGCAACGATCGAGCACGGCGCGCGCCAGGCGCGGATGCGGATCGGCCAGATCCACGACGGCGTCTACCGCTCGGTCGCGTTCCTGGACACGATCGGCGTCCAGGAGGCGCTGATCAGGCTGCCCGTGGCGCTGCACAAGCGTGGCGAGGAACTGGTGATCGACCTCACCGGTGCCTCGCCGGCGCCGGGCGACGGACCGTTCCATCTGCGCTGGCACCTCGCCCGCGCGGCGTCGGCGGTCGCGCTGTTCCCGACGATCTTCCGGGGCATGCGGTGGTCGATCGGCATGTTCGACCCGATCAAGGTGATCGCGCCGCCGAGCATCGTCAACGCCGTCGAGCGCGACGTCGCGACCGGCTCGGGCTCGCACACCGGGCGCGTCGTCGTCCAGGCGATGAACCTCGCGCTGTCGCGGGCGATCTTCTCCAGCCCGTACTCGGACTCGGTCGCGGCGCCGTTCGCGGAGAACGTGCTGCTGCTGCAGTTCGGCGGCCGCGACCAGTACGGCTTCCCGCTCGCCGGCGGCCCGGCGAACGGCAACGCCACCGGCCAGGGCGCGCGCTTCGACTGCGACGGCGAGCACTCCGCGGGCTTCTTCTGGGCGATGGTCGTCGACTGCCCGGGCCCCGAGGAGCAGGAGCGCAAGTTCCCGTGGCTGTACCTGTTCCGCAACCAGCTCGAGCGCAACGTGCACGGGCACGGCAAGTACCGCGGCGGTGTCGGCCTCAGCGACTGCTTCGTGATCCACGGCGTCGAGTCGGTGCGGAGCAGCTCGGTCGGGACCGGCGGCCGCTTCACGAAGAACTACGGCCTGTTCGGCGGCTACTCGGGCGCCGCCAACCCGCGGATCGTCGTGCGCGATTCCGACGTCAAGGCGCTGATGGCGGCGAGCAACCCGAACCTCCCGCACAGCGTGCGTGAGCTGGCGGACGTGCGCGCGATCGGGGGCGACTACCAGTTCCTCAGTCCCGAGTCACGCGCCGAGACGTACCGCGACACGGACATCATCATCCTCCCGCGCGGCTCCGGTGGCGGTTACGGCGACGCGCTCGAGCGCGACCCGGAGGCCGTGCGCGAGGACCTCGCGGCGAACCTGATAAGCCCCGAGGTGGCGAAGGCGATGTACGAGGTCGTGTTCGACGAGCGCGGCCGCGTCGACGCCGCGGCGACGGCCGCCGGCCGCGACGAGGCGCGCCGGCGCCGGTTGGCGACGGGCAAGACCTGGGACGAGTTCCACGCCGAGTGGTCGACGCGCCGGCCGCCGGAGCACGCGCTCGAGAAGTACGGCGACTGGCCGGTCCCGCGGCTGGCGGTCCGGGCCGAGGAGCCGGAGGCGTGACCCGCGTGTTCGCGCCCTCGCTCGGCGGCCTCGTGGCGCAGGCCGCCAGGCGGCCGCTGGACGAGGCCGAGCCGGCCGAGATCGCGCGTCTGACGCTCGACATGGCGCGACGCACCGCGGCCACGCACATCCTGTTCCCGTTCGACGTGCAGGTGCTCACACGCACGCTCGGCGACGGCTCGGCGCTCGCCGACGCCGAGCCCGACGCCGTTCGCGGGAGCGACCTCGTGACGGCGCTGCTGGAGGCCACGCGGTTCCTCGCCAAGGTGCAGCCGGTCGCCGGCCACGTGCCCTCGGCCGCGTTGCTGGTCGAGCAACTCGGCGCCGACGCGGACGATCGCGACCAGATCGAGTCGGCGGAGGACCTCTGCACGATGTACGCCCGCGCGCTGCTCGAGGCCGGCGCGGGCCTGCTGGTCGTCGTCACCGCGCCGCACGAGGAACCGGCGGCTCTCGAGCCGCTGCGGCGGCTGGCCGAGGTGTTCGACGCCGATTGCGTGTTCGCCGGGCCGCCCGGCGGCGACGTGGCGCGGCTCGCGCTCGACGACCTGCTGGATCCCGACCGCGCCGAGCACGCCGCGACCGGCTCGCGTGTGGTGCTGGTGGAGGAGGCGCTGCCCGCCGACGCCGATCTCGCCGCCGTCACGAAGTCGGCCAAGCGGCTCGCGGAGGGGGCGCCGTGCTGACGATCGGCATCGATCTCGGCGGCACCTTCACAGACGGCTACTTCAACCTCGACGGCCGCGCATTCACGCGCAAGGTGCCGACCTACCGGTTCGACCTCACGCGGTCGGTCGTCGAGTGCCTGCGCGCCGGCGCCGAGGCCACCGATCAGACGCTGCGCGATCTGCTCGAACGCGTCGACCTGCTCCGGATCGCGACCACGGTCGGCACCAACTCGGTGATCGAGGGCACCGGATCGCGCGTCGGGCTGGTCGTGCTCGAGGGCGAGGAGCAGCGCCTGTACGCCGGCGAGCGTCCCGCCGCGCTGTTCGACCAGTTCGTCCCGGAGGCGTTCGTCGTCGGGCTGCCGTCGTCGCCGTCCGCCGAGGCGGTCATGGACACCGCGCGCGACCTCGTGTCGCGCGGCGTCCGGCAGGTCGTCCTCAGCGGCGCCGGCGTCACCGCGGCGCGCGAGTGGGAGACCACGATCCACGGGCTGGTCCGCGACCGCTACCCGTCGCACTACCTGCGGTCGGTCCCGCTGCAGCTCGGCACCGACGTGGCGCCCTGCAGCGACGACGACATCCGCACCGCGACGTCGGTCGTCAACGCGTACCTGCATCGCGACATCGCGGCGCTGCTGCACGGCGCCGAGCAGCACCTGCGCAACGAGGGGCTCGAGAGCCCGCTGCTCGTGGTCCACGCGAACTCGGGCGTCGCCCGGATCGGCAAGACGACCGCGATCCACACCTACAGCTCCGGCCCCGCGGCGGGCCTCTCGGCCGCGGAGACGATCGCCGCCGCGTACGAGGACGCCGCCGTCGTGACCGCCGACATGGGCGGGACGACCGTCGACTTCGGCGTCATCGTCGACGCCCGCGCCGAGATCGAGATGCAGCCCTGGGTGGCCGGCGTCCAGGTCGCGCTCCCGATGATGAGAACCGAGTCGATCGGCTGCGCCGGCTGCTCGATCGTCGCCGTGGACGGCGGGCGGCTGGCGATCGGCCCTGAGAGCGCCGGCGCGGTCCCCGGCCCGGCGGCGTTCGGCCTCGGCGGCGAGCGGCCGACGCTGACCGACGCCGACCTGGTGACCGGCCTGCTCAGCGACGGCAAGGACGTCGGCGGCCAGTTCACGCTCAGCCGGGAGCGGGCGGCCGACGCCCTCGCCCAGCACGTCGCCGGCGATCTCGCGATCTCGGTCGAGGAGGCGGCGACAGCGGTCGAGGACCTCGCGGGCCGCGAGGTCGGCGATGCGCTCGCAGCCCTGGTCGAGCGCAAGGGCCTCGACGCCGGCGAGGTGACGGTGTACGCGTTCGGCGGCGCCGGGCCGACGCACCTGTGGGCCGCCGCGCGCCACGCCGGAGTGCGCCGCGTCCGCTCGTTCTCGTTCGGGTCGGCGTTCAGCGCGCTCGGCTGCACGGTCGTCGACCTCCGGCACCGCTACGAGCGGGCGTGGGAGGGTGCGCCGCCGTCCGAAACCGAGCTCGCCGACCTGATCGACGGGCTGGCCGCCAAGGGCGTCGCCGACGTCCGCTCCGCGCGTGTCGAGACGACCGGCTTCGCGCTCGCGCTCACCGTCGTCGGCTTCGGCGCGACGACGCTCGCGACCGCCGGCGGCGCATGGGGTCCCGACGATCCGGCCGGCGCCGCGTTCGCACCCGCGCTCGCGGCCGCGCTGCCGCCCGAGGCCGAGGTTCGCGGCCTCACGCTCGAGCTGACCGCGGGCATCCCGCGCGACGAGCGCCCGGCGCCGGACACTGCTTCGGGCGAGCTGCCGGTCGAGGGCGAGCGGACCGTGTGGTGGGACGGCGTCGCCACGCCCACCCCGGTCATGCGCTGGGTCGACGCCCCGCAGGGCGAGCCGATCCCCGGACCGGTGATCATCGAGGAGCTCGACTGCACGCACGCCGTCGGCCCCGGATGGCAGGTCACGGTGGACGCGCTCGGCAGCGCCCTCTGGGAGGCCGTGTGAGGCCGCTGCTCGCCGCCGGCCCGGGCGACCCGCGCACGCTGCTCGACGCGATCCCGTTCGAGCAGCGAACGCTGGCCGCGCTGCTGGACGTGCGCACTCCGGCGGACGATCCCTACCTCGAGATCGAGGGCAGGCAGCTGCGCTGGGCCGAGCTCGCCGAGTTCGTCCGCGAGCAGGCGGCCAAGCTCTCGGCGCTCGGCGTCGGCCGTGGCGACGTCGTCTGCCAGGTCGCCGGCAACTCGCTCGCGCACGTCGTCACGGTGCTCGCGATCGCCCGGCTGGGCGCGGTCGAGTGCCCGGTCAACACCGCGCTGAAGGGCGCGCCGCTCGAGCACGTGTTGCGCGACTCGGGCGCCGCGGTGGTGATCACCGAGGCCGCGTACGTGGACCTCATGCTCGGTGCGTGCCGCGCCGCCGCCAGGCCCCCGGTCATCGTCACGCGTGGCGCCGGCGCGCTGCCGCCGGGCGGCCCCGTGCGGATCGTGCGCGAGGAGGATCTCGCGGGCGCGCCCGCGAGCCGCGCCGACGTTGCCCCCGGCGATCCCGCGACGATCATGTACACGTCGGGCACGACCGGGCCGGCCAAGGGCGTCGTGCTCCCGCACCACTTCGCGTTCAGCGCCGCCGCGGTCAAGGTCGGCATCTGGGGCCTCGGGCCGGACGACGTGCTGTTCACCGCGCTGCCGCTGTTCCACTCCAACGCGCGCTACTCCACGCTGCTCACGTCGGCGATCGCCGGCTGCCGCGCGGTGATCGTCGAGCGCTTCTCGGCGTCGCGCTTCTGGGTGCAGGTCCGGACGGCCGGCGCGACCGAGGTGGCGACCGTCGGCACGCTCGCGCCGATCCTCATGGAGCGACCGCCGTCGGCGGGGGATCGCGACCACTCCGTGCGGATGATGCACGGCGCCGGCGCCCTGCCGCTGGAGCGCCGCGCGGCGTTCGAGGAGCGGTTCGGGATTCGCCTGGTGACCGGCTTCGCGATGACCGAGACGAGCCACTTCTCGACCGCGTCGCCCGACGACGACGACCGCTACGCGGCCTCGGGGCGGCCGGTGCCCGGCTTCACGGTGGGGATCCTCGACGAGCACGGCGGCGCGCTCGAGCAGGGCCGGATCGGCGAGATCGCCGTGCGGCCCGAGATCCCGTACTCGATGTTCCTCGGCTACCACGGACAGCCCGAGGCGACGCTGGCGGCGTTCCGCGGGCTGTGGTTCCACACCGGCGACCTCGGCTACCTCGACGAGCGCGGGCTGCTGCACTGGACCGATCGGCTGAAGGACGCGATCCGCCGCAAGGGGGAGATGATCTCCTCGCAGGACGTGGAGGCGGCTGCGCTCCAGTTCGGCGCGGTGGCCGAGGCGGCGGCGGTCGGCGTCCCCGGCGCACTGGGCGAGCAGGAGGTCAAGCTGTTCGTGCGGCCTGCCGACGGCGCGCAGGTCGACTTCCCCGCCCTGCGCGGGCACTGCGAGGGCGCGCTGCCGGCGTTCGCCGTGCCCCGCTTCTACGCCGCGATCGACGAGTTCCCGAAGACGTCGACGCACAAGATCGACAAGAAGCGGCTGCTGACGCTGGCGGGCGCCGACGCCTGGGACGCGACACCATGACGAAGCGCGAGGCTGCGACCGGCACAGGCGCGCCCGGAGTGCTGCAATCGCTGGTGTACCGCCACCAGCGGGCGTTCCCGACCGTCGGCGACATGGTCTACCAGATCATCCGCGACGGCATTCTGCAGGGCGCGTTCGCACCCGGTGAGCGGCTCCGCCAGGACGAGCTGGCGGAGGCGATCGGCGTCTCGCGGATCCCCGTCCGGTCAGCCCTGATGCAGCTCGACGCCGAGGGCCTGATCACGTTCCACTCCTACCGCGGGGCGCTGGTGACCGACGTCACGGTCGCCGACATGCGCGAGATCTACGAGATCCGCGCGCTCGTCGAGCCGCATGCGCTGCGCAAGGCGATGCGCGCGATGACGCCGGAGCGGCTCGAGCACCTCGAGCAGCTGGCGCGCGAGCTCAACGAGGTCGAGGATGGCGCCGAGTTCCTGGCGCTGCGACTCGGGTTCTTCACCGCGCTCTACGAGGGCGGAGAGCAGCCGCTGATGCTGGGGCTGATCGAGCGCCTGCGCATGCGGGCCGGGCGCTACTGGCTCGAGCGCGACGTCGAGTACGTGCGCGGGCCGGGCGAGCGCGACCACACACAGATCCTCGGCTACCTGCGAGCGGCCGACGCCGATGGCGCGGCGCAGTGGCTGCAGGAGCACCTCGAACGCCTCGGCGGTCAGCTCGTCGAGCTGATGGAGCAGGAGCAGGCCAAGAAGTCATGAGCGCATTGACAGTCCTCGCGTACAAGAAATACATTATTTAGAATGTCGGCTCCCTACGTCTCGATCGAGCACATCGAGATGAGCTTCGGCGTGCAATCGCACCAGGAGGTGCAGGCGCTCGCCGACGTCGATCTCGGTATCCGGCAGGGCGAGTTCTGCTGCTTCATCGGCCCGAGCGGGTGCGGGAAGTCGACGCTGCTGCGGATCATCGACGGCCTGATCACGCCGACCGGGGGCCGCGTGGTGATCGACGGCGTGCCGACGACCGGCCCGCGACGCGACCTCGCCGTGGTCTTCCAGAGCTTCAACCTGCTGCCGTGGCGAACGGTCACCGCCAACGTGGCGCTCGGCCTCGAGGACCGCGGCATGCCAAAGGAGAAGCGCCTCGAGGTCGCGCGCGAGTGGCTCGGGATGGTCGGGCTGGGGGGCTTCGAGGACTTCTACCCCAGCCAGCTGTCGGGCGGCATGCAGCAGCGCGTCGGCATCGCCCGCGCGCTCGCCGTCGAGCCGAGCATCCTGTTGATGGACGAGCCGTTCGGCTCCGTCGACGCGCAGACGCGGCTGATCATGCAGAGCGAGCTGCTGCGGATCTGGGCCGGCGACCGCAAGACCGTCATCTTCGTCACGCACGACGTCGAGGAGGCGCTGTTCCTCGGCGATCGCGTCGTCACGTTCTCCGAGCGGCCGGGCCGGATCGTCGACGTGATCGACGTCCCGTTCGAGCGCCCGCGCCTGGACGCCCTGCGCGGGGACCCGGAGTTCGCCCGCCTGAAGGAGCAGCTCTGGGAGAAGCTCAAGAGGAACATCTCCGCCCCCGGTCTGCCCGGATGAGCGCGACCGTCGAGGAGGCGGCCGACCTCCAGCGCCGGGCGGAGCCGGTGCGGCGGCGGGGCGAGCGGTCGGCCCCGTGGCGGTGGCGGGTGATCGTGTGGGGGGCGATCATCGGCGCCTGGGCGATCGCCGCCGCGATCCGCGGCTCGCTCCTCTTCCCGGGCCCCGCGGACACCGCCTCGGCGATCGGCGACCTGTTCACGCAGGAATACGCGACGACGATCCTGACGTCGCTGCGCCAGCTGTTCGTCGGCTTCGGCCTCGCCGCCGTGGTGGGCGTCCCGCTCGGCCTGCTGATGGGCTCGGCGCGGCTGGCCGACGACTTCCTCTCGCCGTACGTGAACACGATGTTCATCGTCTCCAAGGAGGCGCTGCTCCCGCTGTTCATCGTGCTGTTCGGGACGCACCTGGTGTTCCGGGTCGTCGTCGTGTTCGTGTTCGCGGTGTTCCTGATCATCATCAACACCGCGGCGGGCGTGCGGACCGTCGACCCGCGGCTGATCGAGACGGCGCGGGCGTTCGGGCTCAAGCGCGTGCGCATCTTCACGCGCATCGTCCTCCCGGCCACGCTGCCGTTCGTGGTCAGCTCGCTGCGGCTGGGGTTCGGCCTCGGGCTCAAGGGCATGGTCATCGCCGAGCTGTGGGTGACCGTCGGGGTCGGCAGCCTGCTGTCCACCTTCTCGGCCTTCCTGCGGATCGACATGCTGTTCGGGCTCACGATCGTGATCGTCGCGATCGCCGTGCTCTTCACCGAGGGCATCGCGTGGTTCGAGCGCCGGCTGCGCGGCTGGGCACGGCCGGGGACCGTCACGTCGACCGGGGGCTCGTACTGGCTGTCGGACGCCGGCAAGCGGCCGGCCGTGCGCTGGGCGGTGCGCACCTTCGCCGTGGTGCTGTTCCTGGTCGCCTGGCAGCTGGTGGGGCTGAGCGGCAACTTCCTCGCGATCGTGCCCGCGACCGACGTGATCGCCCGGATGGTCGAGGACCTCGCCAACGGCACGCTCGTGACCGCGGCGCTCGGGACGCTGAAGATCGCCGCGATCGGCTACGTGATCGGCGCCGTGGCGGGCGTCGTCGTCGGCTCGGTCGTCGGCCTCTCGCGGATCGGCCGGTGGACGGTGGACCCGCTGCTGCAGGCGGGCAACGCCACCCCGATGACCGTGATGATCCCGATCCTCGCGATCTGGTTCGGCTTCGCGATCGGCGGCAAGATCGTCCTGGTCTTCCTGTTCGTGGTCTTCATCGTGGCCGTCAACACGGCCGCCGGCGTCGCCCAGGCGCCGGCCACGCTGCTGGAGACCGGGCGGGCGTTCGGCGTCAAGGGCTGGCGGCTGTACTCGAAGGTGGTCTTCCCGAACGCGCTCCCGGCGATCATGACCGGGCTCCGGATCGGCGTGGCGCGCGCGATGCAGGGCGCGATCCTCGCCGACCTGCTGCTGCAGGCGGCCAACCTCGGCGGCTACCTGCTCTCCGCCGGCTCCGCGCTCGACATGGACGGCCTGCTCGCCGGAATCCTGCTCGTCGTCCTGCTCGGCACGGGGCTGATGAGCACGGCCAGATGGCTCGAGACCAGGATCGTGCGGGGCTAGATGACTGATTCCGCGCCAACGCGTTTGAGGCTCAACCAGGAGAAGGAGCAGACATGTCATCCGTCCACCTCATGACCGATGAAGAGATGCCGCCCGAGGCGCTCGCCGTCATGAACGACATCAAGGCGACGCTGAAGATCGAGCGGGTCCCGGACTTCTTCCGGGCGTACGCCCACGAGCCCGTGCAGATGGCCGCCGTGTGGGGCCGGATCAAGACGCTGATGGATCCCGCCAAGCCCGACCACAAGTACAAGCACCTGCTCGCGCTCGCCGTCTGCGCGGCGATCGGCTCGCCCTACTTCGCCGCCCATCACGCCGGCGCGCTGCGCCGCGAGGGCGCGACCGAGCAGGAGCTGGCCGAGGTGCTCGCCGTCGCGGACCTGTGGACGGGCCTCGCGTCGTTCGCGCACGGCCTCGGCCTCGAGTTCGAGGGCTGATGCGGCCGCAAGCCTCCGGCACTCGCGTACGGGCGGTCGGCGCTGCGATCATCCAGCGCCGGCTGCAGTCGATCGTCCGCGAGATGGGCATCGCGCTGCTGCGCACGACGCGCTCCGCGACGCTGTACGAGGCCAAGGACTTCGGCACCGCGCTGTTCGACGCGGGCGGCGACTTCATCGAGAGCCGCCAGTACATGCCGATGCACGCCTTCTCGCTGCCCCCGGGCCTGAAGGAGGCGATCCGCGTCTACGACGGCGACTTCGAGCCCGGCGACGTGATCCTGCACAACGACGTCTTCAGCGGCGGCAACCAGTACAACGACATCTCGATCTACAAGCCGGTCTTCGTCGAGGGCGAGCTGGTGGCGTGGGCCGGGATCAAGGGCCACCAGGAGGACATCGGCGGGAACGTCAGCGGCGGGATGAACCCGCGCGCGCGTGAGGCGTGGCAGGAAGGGTTGATCATCCCGCCGGTCAAGCTCGTCTCCGCCGGCCGCGAGAACGGGGACCTGTGGCGGCTGCTGTTCCGCAATGTGCGGATGACCGAGCAGGTCCAGGGCGACGTGCGCGCGACGATCGGGGCGTGCACGATCGGCGAGCGCCGTCTGCAGACGCTGATCGAGCGCTACGGCCTGCGCGAGTACAAGGACACGATCGACGACCTCGTCGACGGCTCCGAGCAGGCGATGCGCGCCCAGCTCGCGGCGGTCGCCGACGGCGACTACGAGGGCAGCGCGATCCTCCACGACGCCGTCGAGCCCGGCTCGGAGACCAACGTCGTCGTCACCGTGCGCGTGCGCGGCAGCAACGTGGTCTTCGACTTCACCGGCACCGACCCGCAGACGCCGGGCTTCTGCAACATGCCGATCGCGGCGACGAAGGCAGGCTGCCTGCTCGGCTTCCTGATGCTCGTCGACTCCGACATGCCGCTCAACCACGGGGTGCTGCGGCCGATCGACTTCGTCGTCCCGGAGGGGACGCTCCTGAACCCGGCCTTCCCGGCGGCGACCGGGTTCGGGATGCCGCTCGCCGACCACGTGTGCGACGCGATCTTCCGCGCTCTCGCCGAGCCGATGCGCGCGCGTGTCGGGGCGGCATGGACCCACGTCGGGACCTACTGCGCCGGCCGCAAGCCGGCAACCAAGGATCGCTTCGTCAGCATCTTCTTCTTCGCCAACAAGGGCGGCTCCGGCGGCACCGAGGGCGTCGACGGCTACGACCACATCGGCAGCATCCGCGCGGGCGGCTCGCTCGAGGGCGAGGACAACGAGATGTTCGAGGTCGGCAACCCGTACCTGCGGCTGCACAAGCACGAGCTGTTGGCGGACTCGGCGGGCGCCGGCCAGTGGCGCGGCGGACTCGGGGTCGAGACCGTGATCGAGCTCAACGGCGACGAGCAGCTGATCGCCGCCTACGGCGACCGGCTGACGGAGGAGCCGTGGGGCCTGTTCGGCGGCCTGCCCGGCACGCTCAGCCGGATGGAGGTCACGCTGCCCGACGGGACCGTCCGGCACGTCGTCTCCAAGGATCTCGTCGAGGGCATTCCGCCCGGCTCGGTCCTGCACAAGTGGACCGGGGGCGGGGGAGGGTTCGGCGATCCGCTCACGCGTGATCCCGAGCGCGTCGCCGCCGACGTCGCGAACGGCGTCGTGTCGCGCGAGAACGGCGAGCGGCTGTACGGCGTCGCCGTCGACCCCGCGACGCGCGCGGTCGACGAGCAGGCCACCGCGAAGCTCCGCGGCGGCCGCGAGGAGGAGCGATGAGCTACCGCCTCGGGGTCGACACCGGCGGCACGTTCACAGACTTCACGCTCGTCGACGAGGGCGACTGGTCCTACCGGATCCACAAGACGCCCTCCAACCCGGCCGAGCCGTCGACCAGCTTCGAGACCGGCCTCAGCGAACTCGCGCAGCTGCTCGGCATGGAGCTCGAGGCGTTCACCTCGCAGATCTCCCTGATCGTCCACGGCACGACCGTCGCGACGAATGCCGTGCTCACCTCGGAGGGATCGAAGGTCGCGCTGCTCACGACGCACGGCTTCCGCGACGCCCTGCAGCTGCGTCGCGGCATGCGCGAGGAGGTCCTCAACAACAAGCTCGCCGCGCCGACTCCGATCGTGCCGCGCTACCTGCGCTTCGGGATCCCCGAGCGGGTGACGTTCGAGGGGACGGTGCTCGAGCCGCTGGACGGCGGCAGCGTCGTCGCGGCCGCCGAGGCGTGCGCGGCCGAGGGCGTCGAGGCGGTCGCGATCTGCTTCCTGCACGCCTACGCCAACGGGCGCCACGAGGCCGAGGCCAAGGCACGACTGCAGGAGGCGCTGCCAGGCGTCTACGTCAGCACGTCGAACGACCTGCTGGCCCAGATCCGCCTGTTCGAGCGGCTCAGCTCGACCGTGCTCAACGCCTTCACCGGGCCGCTGATCGACGACTACCTGCGCAGCCTCGTCGAGCGCCTCTCCGGGCTCGGCTTCGGCGGCACGCTGCTCGTGATGCAGTCCAACGGCGGCGTGATGAGCCCCGAGGTGACGCGCGGCCGCGCGGCCGCCACGCTGCTCTCGGGCCCGGCCGGCGTGCCGCTCGCGGCGGCTCGCTACGCCAAGGCCGCCGGCCACGACGACTGCATCAGCGTCGACATGGGGGGGACGAGCTTCGATGCCGCCCTGATCCGTGACGGCGCGCCCGGTCTCTTGCAGAGCGGAGGCTGGATCAACCGCCAGCGGATCGCTCTCCCAATGCTCGCCATCCACACGATCGGTGCCGGCGGCGGCTCGATCGGCTGGGTGGATCAGAGCGGCTTCCTGCGGATGGGCCCGCGCAGTGCGGGCGCCGTCCCGGGGCCGGCCTGCTACGGGCGCGGCGGGACGCTGCCGACGAGCACCGACGCGAACGTGGTGCTCGGCTACCTCGATCCGGCGAACTTCCTCGGCGGGCGGATGCAGCTCGACGCCGATGCCGCGCGCGAGGCGATCCAGCGCCATGTCGGCGATCCGCTCGGGCTCGACGCGGACGAGGCGGCCGCCGCGATGTACCAGGTGATCAACACGAACATGACCGCCGGCATCCGTGAGGTGTCCGTCGACCAGGGCGCCGACCCGCGCGACTTCCTGCTCGTGGTGGTGGGCGGCGCAGGCCCGATCCACGCCTGCGCGCTGGCCGGCGAGCTCGAGATCGAGCAGGTCCTCGTCCCGCGCGACTCGGCAGTCTGCGCCGCAGCCGGCATGTTGCTGGCGGACGTGCGCCAGGACGTGGTGCGAGCCGTCCCGGGCGCGGTCGCCGCGCTCGAGCCGGCGGCGCTCGCGGCCACCGTCGAGCAGCTCGTCGCGGAGGTGCACGAGCGGCTGCGGATCGACGGCTTCCGCGCCGAGGACGCCGTGATCGAGGCGATGTGCGACCTGCGCTATGAGGGCCAGTTCCACGAGGTCGTCGTCCCTGCGCCGAGCGACGAGCTGCGGCGCGGCGTGCTCGCGGGCGTCGTCGAGCGGTTCGCGATCGAGCACGACCGGCTGTACGGCTGGTCGAGCCCGGACAGCGCCGTCGAGCTCGTCAATCTGCGGCTGACCGGCAAGGTCGTCACGCCGAAGCCCGAGCGCACCGGGTTCGCCGCCGACGGCGATTGGACACCCGCGCGAGCGATCCGCACGCGTCGGCGCGCGTACCTGCCGCGCGAGCAGACGTTCCGCGAGATGGACGTCTTCGACGGTGCGACCGTGCCCGCCGGGGCTCGGCTCGCCGGCCCGGTGATCGTCGAGCTGCCCACCACGACGCTGTTCGTGCCCGAGTGGTGCGAGCTCGTCGTCACGTCGCACGGCGACTTCCTCATGACCGCACGCCCCGGGAGCGGCTGATCCAGGCCGAAGCAGTGCCGACGGTTCGTTGCGCGGATTG
The DNA here is from genome assembly GCA_963806395.1 of uncultured Solirubrobacteraceae bacterium. Lineage (GTDB taxonomy): Bacteria > Actinomycetota > Thermoleophilia > Solirubrobacterales > Solirubrobacteraceae > DASSUW01. The sequence goes on from CAWDYI010000011.1 coordinate 112,874, forward strand.
ACAAGCCCTCCGCCGAGAAACTATTATTTTATTTTCTATTTACTACGTCAGGAGTCAGACGTGACCCCGCGAGGCGATGAAGGCCTGGCCCCAAGTTCGGTTACTCGACGGCAGCTTCTGATCGACGGTGCCGTGGGTATCGGAACTGTGACGTTGCTCTCGACCGGGCTGATCGCCTGCGGGGACGACGACGCGTCCGACTCGGCGGCCGGCGGTGGCGGCGGGGACGGCGCGAAGAAGGCGGCGAAGGTCCGCGTCGCCTATACGGCATCGGCGTTCCCGTCGATCGTCAACAATCGCGCCGGGCTCTTCTACTACGGCAAGGAGTTCGGTCTCGACGTCACCAAGGACGATCTCCAGACGTTCAACGACTCGGCGACCGCGACCCAGGCGCTGTTCTCGGGCCAGGCCGACATCCTCTCGGGTTCCTTCCTGTCCGACCTGCTCGTGATCCAGAAGGGCAACCCGCTGAAGGTGCTCGTCTCGGTGTCGAACGGCAACGACCTGCTGATGGTCGGCCGTGACGGCATCGACACGCTCGACAAGGTGGTTGGCAGCAAGGAGGCGATCGTCGCGACCGACTCGCCCGGCGGTCTGCTGAACCTGATCTACAACGCGATCTTCGTGGCCAACGGCAAGAACGTGAACGTCGAGGACCTGCCGAACGCCAAGCCGTACGGTGACTCGCCGCCGCGGACGGCGTCGTTCATCACCGGCCAGACGAACGTCTGCCTGGTTCACGCGACCGATATGCCGAAGGTCGAGGCAGAGGTGAAGGACGTCGTCACGATCGCGACGCTCTGGGAGGATGTCCAGGGCATGATCTTCGAGGTGATGGCGGCCGACACGAAGTGGATCGAAGCGAACCCCGACACGGCGCAGGCCGTCGTCGCCGCGGTGCTCAAGGGCAACCGCGAGGTCGCCAAGGACTTCGAGCTCTACAAGAAGGCCATCAACGACTTCATCCCGGACTCCGGCCTGAAGGACGCGGACATCAAGCCGATCTGGGAGCTCGCGCGCGAGTACGAGTTCTGGCCCTACAACGGCGGCATCGACGACGAGGCGATCGAGTTCACCCAGGAGGTGGGCAACGTCAGCGGCGCGCTCGAGGGCACCGTGCCCACCGATCAGGCCGTCGATCGGGCTCCGCTTGACGCGGCGCTCGAGGAGATCGGTGAGGTCACCGTCGCCGATATCACGGGGTAGACTGGCGGTCGCATCGTGGATGAAGAATCGCAGCCTAAGGTCCGGCGAATCGAAAGCCACGGCGCACATTTGCCGGGGGTTCAGCAGCAGCTCACCAACGCGCTGCGCTCGGCGATCCTGTCCGGTGAGTACCCGCGCGGGAGCCGGCTGCCGCAGGTGGAGGTGGCCGAGGCGTTCGGTGTCAGTCCGGTTCCCTTGCGCGAGGCGCTGGTCGCCCTCGGCCGCGAAGGCCTGGTCGTCCGCCAGCCGCGTCGCGGGTGGTACATCGTGCGGCTCGAGGAGCACGACATCCGCGAGATCTATGAGCTGCGGTCGCTGCTCGAGGAGAAAGCGCTCAGGGAGGCGTTCCCGCGACTGACGGACGAGGACAAGGCGACGCTGCAGGAACTCACCGAGCAGCTCCGCGACGCCGGTGACGCGGCCGAGCACTTCGAGGTGCGTGAGCGCTTCTACTCGATGCTGTACGGAGCGTCCGGGAAGCCGCGCATGGTCTCGATGATCCTCAACCTGCACAACCAGCTCGCGATGCACCTGCGCCTCCAGCGGGTGCACGACTCGGCGCACGCGCACGAGGAACTGATGGAGACGATCCGGAGCGGTGACGTCGAGCGAGCGTGCGCGCTCGTGCGGCTGCACCTGACCGAGATCTGCACGCGCTCGATCGAAGGCCTTCGAACGGCGGCGGCCGCAGAGGCCGCGTCCGACGGCGGCTGAACGAACCCGGAAGGAAATCCATGGTCTCATTGAACGGCGTCCCAGTCGACGGCCCGATCGTCGACGTGCACACACACATCGGGCCGGCGACGACGCCGGGTGCCGACGACGGCCGGTCCGCCGCCCTGATCGCGGCGATGGACGCCGCCGGCGTCGACTGCGCGTGCTGCTTCGCGTCGGCGGGGCGGGGCAGCGACTATCGGCTCGAGACCGAGCTGATCTGCCGTGTCGCCGAGGAGACGCAGGGCCGTGTGATCCCGTGGGTGCGCGCGCACCCGTACTGGCGCGACGACGCGGTCAGCGACGTCGTGCACGCCGCCGGCCTGGGCGCCAAGGGCCTCAAGCTGCACCCGTTCATGGACGGCGCGTTCCTCGCGAACGACCCGGTGCTGGTCGATCCGCTGCTCAAGGCCGCTGGGGACCACGGGCTCGCCGTCCTGTTCCACAGCGGCTGGGGCTTCAACAGCATGCCGGGGCTGATCGCCGACGTCGCCAAGCGGTTCCCGTCCGTCCCGATCGTGATCGGGCACTCCGGCCGCTACGGCTACCACCGCGAGGCGGCCGCCGTCGCGTCGGACGTGCCGAACGTGCTGCTCGACGTGTCGGGCCTGTCGGCGCCGCCCGCGATCGAGGAGCTGGTCGAGCTGGTCGGGCCCGAGCGCGTGCTGTTCGGCTCCGACTTCCCGTACAGCCCGCTCGGCTTCGAGCTCGAGAAGCTCGTGCGCTGGACGCGCCTGGCGCCGGCCGCGATCGCCCAGGTCGCCGGCCTGAACGCATGCCGGATGCTCGGCCTCGACGCTGAAGCGCTCCCGCGCGCTGAGACGGTCGCGGTCGAGCGCACCCTCGACTTCGTGGAGGCCTGAGATGGGGGTGATGGTCACGGGCGCGCTCGGCGCGCTCGGCTCGGCGGTCGTCCGCCGGCTCGTCTCGGAGGGCGAGCGCACGATCGCGTTCGACGCGCGCGATGAGACGTCGCTGATCGCCGACCTGCTCGACGACGTCCAGGTCGAGATCGGCGACATCCGCGACTGGAGCCGCCTGGCGCGCGTCGTGGCCGAGGGGAAGGTCGACGCGATCATCCACATGGCGGCGCTGCTGCCCGACGAGGCGCAGCGCAACCCGCGGCTCGCGCTCCAGGTGAACGTCGCGGCGGCCGGCGAGGTCTGCGAGCTCGCGCGCGTGTTCGGTCTGCGCCGCGTCGTTTTCTCCAGCTCCAAGGGCGTCTACAAGCGCGTCACCGGCGAGCATGCGGCGCCGGTCTACACGCTGCTCGACGAGAGCTTCGCGATCGGCCCCGACGGCGTCTACGACGTCACCAAGTACGCCGCGGAGCAGATCGGCCTCAACTACGCGATGACCCACGGCGTCGACTTCGTCGCGCTGCGCTTCGCGGCCACCTACGGACCGGGCCGGATGGCGCGGCACGGCTCGCTGGCGATCCGCAGCTCGATCGTCGAGAACGCGTTCCACGGCGTCCCGACGGTGGTGCCGCAGGGCGGTGAGCAGAAGGACGACTTCGTGTACGCGAAGGACGTCGCCCAGGGCGTCGTCAAGGCCTACCAGGCCGGGCCGCTCGAGCACCGGATCTTCAACATCGGCACCGGCGAGGGATCGACGCTGGCGCACGCGGCCGACGTGCTGATCCGGCTCGTGCCGGGAGCCGAGGTCGAGGTCGGCCCGGGGCTCGACTACGGCACCGGCAGCGGGCGCTACTGCATCTTCGACATCTCGCGCGCGCGCGCGGAGCTGGGGTACGAGCCCGAGTACGACCACGAGGCCGGGATCCGGGACTACCTCGACGTTCTGGCGGCGCGGGAGGTCGCCGCGGGAACCGCGCGTAGATGACGCTCCGCATGCGCCCCGACATGGCCCTCGCCACCGCGGCGGCCATGGGCATCATCTTCGGGGCGCAGGGCATCTCGACGGCGCTGCCGGCGATCCAGTCGGCGCTCGACATCCCCGACAGCCAGCTCGGCCTCTTCATGGCGGCCTACATGCTGCCGGGGGTTATCCTGGCGATCCCGCTCGGCTACCTCGCGGATCGTCGCGGCCGGCGGCAGGTGTTCGCGTCGATGGCGGTGCTGTACGGGCTGGCCGGCGGGGCCCAGGCGCTCGTGGACGACTACGGCGTGATGCTCGTGCTCCGGCTGCTGCAGGGCATCGGCTTCGCCGCGCTGATGCCGCTCAGCATCACGCTGATCGGCGACGTGTACCGCGGCGAGGCGCAGCTGCGCGCGCAGGCGTCGCGGCAGGTGGCGACCACCAGCGCCGAGTTCCTGGTGCCGCTGATCGGCGCCGCGCTGGCCGCGTGGTCGTGGAAGGCGCCGCTCGCGGCTCAGGGCCTGATCCTCCCGCTCGGCCTGATCGCGCTCGTCGTGCTCGACGGCCGGCCGCATCACGACGCGGCGTCCGGCTACGCGCGCGTGCTCGGCGACGCGGTGCGGCAGCCCGGCATGCGCGCGGTGCTGGCGGCCGGGTTCGTGCGCTACCTGTGCCGGTTCGCGGTGGTCGCGTACCTGCCGCTGATGCTCGTCCAGGACCGCGGCGCATCGCTCGCCCAGGGGGCGATCGTAGTCAGCCTCTCCTCCGGGATGGCGGCGCTCGTTAGCCTCAACGTCGTGCGGATGCTGCGGATCGCGAGCGCGTCGCGGCTTGTGCTCGCGGCGATCGCCGGCGTCGGGGCGGCGCTGATCGCGTTCGGGCTGGCCCCGACGTGGCAGGTCGCGCTGCTCGTCGCGGTGCCGTTCGGCATCGCCGACGGCACGCTCGGCGTGCTGCAGAACGCGATGGTGACGGAGGTCGCGCCGGGCCGGGTGCGCGGCGGGGTGCTGGCGGTGAGCGGCATGAGCCGCAACGCCGGCAAGCTGCTCGCGCCGCTTGCAATGGGCGTATTCATCCTCTTGGTCAGCGTGCCGTGGTCGTTCGCGGTGATGGGCGTGATCACGTGGGCGCTGCTGCCGGCGCTGCGCTCGCTGCGCCAGCTCGATGGCCTCAGGTTCGCTATTGTATCCAAAATCCAATGATCGCCATCCGACCCGCGCCGCCGCGATTGCTGTCAGATTCCTCAGCCATGACTGAGCCCGATGCCGAGCCGGGCGGTGCGTTCCGCTCGATCGTCAGCCGCCACGGCCGGCAGTACCGCACGGTCGGCGACATGGTCTACGAGGTCCTCCGCGAGAGCATCCTCAAAGGCGTCTTCGCGCCGGGCGAGCATCTGCGCCAGGACCGGCTCGCGGAGGCGATCGGCGTGTCGCGGATCCCGATTCGCTCCGCGCTGTTCCAGCTCGAGTCCGAAGGCCTGATCACCTTCCACCCCTACCGCGGGGCGGTCGTCAACGAGCTGACCGGCGCAGAGATGCGCGAGATCTACGACATCCGCGCGGTGCTGGAGGCGCTCGCGCTGCGGAACGCCGTCGAGGCGATGACGCCCGAGCGCCTCGCCCACCTCGAGCAGCTCGCCGGGGCGCTCAACGACATCACCGACGGCGAGACGTTCCTCGCCGAGCGCAACGCGTTCTACCGCGAGCTCTACGACGCCGAGCGCCAGCCGCGATTGGTCGCGATGATCGAGAGGCTGCGCGACGAAGCCGGCCGGTACTGGCTCGATCGCAAGGTCGAGTACGTCAGCCGGCCCGGCGAGCGGGACCACGTCAGCCTCGTCGCCCTGATCGGGGCGGGCGACGTCGACGCCGCGGTCCAGTGGGTGGGCGACCATCTCCGTCGTGTGCGCGACGAGCTGATCGCGCTGATGAAAGCGGGAGAGGGGACGGAGCCGTAAGCGGCGCGCTGATCGTCGCGCTCGCCGCGGCGCTGTGGGGCACCGACGCGCTGTTCCGCCGCGGTCTGGCGCTCGATCTGCAGTCGGTCGAGGTCGTCTTCTGGGAGCACGCGCTGCTCGCCTCGGTCGCGCTGTTCCTGGTCGTGCCGGCGGCGCGCGGTCTGCGCGCGCTCGTGTGGCGGGACTGGCTCGCGATCTGCGTGATCGGCGGCGGCTCGTCGGTGCTCGCGACGGTGCTGTTCACCGAGGCGTTCAAGCACGGCGACCCGACGACGCCGCTGCTGCTGCAGAAGCTCCAGCCAATCGTCGCGGCCGGCGCGGCGTACGCGCTGCTCGGCGAGCGCCTGCGGCCGCGCTACTTCGGCTACCTGGCGGTGGCGCTCGGCGGGAGTTACCTGGTGGCGTTCGCGGATCCGGGCCAGGTGACGCTGCAGCAGCTGCTGCCCGCCGCGCTGGGCGCCGGCGCGGCGGTGCTGTGGGCGCTCGGCACCGTGCTCGGCAAGCACGCCGCGGCGAAGGTGGCGCCGACGCCGCTCGCCGGCCTGCGGTTCCTGTTCGGCGTGCCGGTCGCGGCCGTGCTGCTGCTGACGCTGGGCGATGGCGTCCAGGCGGACGCCGGCGACGCGCCGGCGATCGTCCTGCTCGCACTGGTGCCGGGCCTGCTCGCGCTGCTCTTGTACTACCGCGGCCTGCAACGGACCAGGGCGTCGGTCGCGACCGTCGCCGAGCTCGCCTTCCCGCTGACGGCGTTGGTCGTCAATGCGATCGCCTTCGGCACGGTCCTGAGCGGCACGCAGCTCGCCGGCGCGGCGGTGCTCGCCGCCGTCGTCGTCACGCTCGGGCTCGCCGACCGGCAGGGCGCACGGGCGGTCGGCGTCGACCTGCGCCGGCAACGGCTCGAGCCGGCTCGCGCCTAACCCAGCGCTGCGGCGAACGCGAGCGTCTCGGCCGCGACGCGCGCGCGGGCGGCGTCGTCGCCCATCTCGACATCCGTCTCGAGCGTCGGGACGCCGGCGGCGCGCTCGTCGGCGATCAGCCCGTCGAGCAGGCCGTCGTAGTGCGCGACGATCCCGTCGCTCGACAGCGGATGCCCGGCCCAGGCCATGAACTGGTCCGTCGGGCCCTTGAGCACGGCGCCCCGGACGAGCGGCGACACAGCCACCACCGACGCGGGCGACGCCAGCAGCGCCTCGCGCATCCCGGGCACGGCGAGGATCGGCCCGATCGAGATCACCGGGTTCGACGGGCCGATCACGATCGCGCCAGCGGCCGCGATCGCGTCGAGCGCCTCGGGCGCGGGGCGCGCCGCGTCGACTCCGTCGAATCCGACGTCCTCGACCGGCCCCGCGGCACCCTCGCGGATCATGAACTGCTGGAAGCCGTGCCAGCTGCCGCCCGATCGCACGCGCGTGCGCACGGCGTCGTCGCTCATCGGCAGCACGCGTGCCCGCACGCCGAACGCGCGGCACGTCTCGTCGATCGCCTCGGTGAGCCGCGCGCCCTCGCGCAGCCGCTGTGCCCGCCGCAGGCAGATCGCGAGATCGCGGTCGCCGAGGTTGAACCAGATGTCGTCGCCCAACTCGCGCATCGCGTCCATGACCGCGAACGTGTCGTCGCGGAGACCCCATCCGCGCTCGTCGATCCGGTCGGCGAGCCAGAACGTCACCAGGTCGGGATCCGGTGCCACGTAGCCGCCGTAGATCTCGAGGTCGTCGCCGGTGTTGGCGATCACCACGAGGTCGTCGCCCACGGCGTCCTGCAGCCCGCGCGCGAGCTTCGCGCCCCCGGTGCCGCCGCTGAGGAGGACCACCGGACGCACTGACCGCGAGTATATGGTGAGGCCATGCGGCTGGAGGGACGGATCGCGCTCGTCACCGGTGGCGCGTCCGGGATCGGCGCGGCCACGGCTCGGCGGCTGGCCGCCGAGGGCGCGCGCGTCGGCGTCGCGGACCTCAACGAGGCCGGCGCGCGCTCGGTCGCGAGCGAGATCGACGGCCTCGCCGTGCACATGGACGTCGCCGACGCCGGGTCGGCGCGGGCCGGCGTGGCGGCGATCGAGGAGGCGCTCGGCCCGGTCGACGTGCTCGTCAACAACGCGGGCACCGACCGCTTCGCGTTCTTCGTCAACACCGACGAGGCGCTGTGGGACTTCGTGCTGGGCGTGAACCTGCGCGGCACGATCGCGGTCACGCACGCGGTGCTCGCAGGGATGCAGCAGCGCGGTCGCGGCGCGATCGTCAACGTCGCCTCCGAGGCGGGGCGGGTCGGCTCGCAGGGCTCGGTCGTCTACTCGGCCGCGAAGGCGGGCGTGATCGGCTTCACGCGCGCGGTCGCGCGGGAGAGCTCGCGCTTCGGCGTGCGCGTGAACGCGGTCGCGCCGGGGCCGATCGACACGCCGCTGCTGAACGCGGCGCCGGAGGAGCTGGGGGAGCTCGGCGAGCGGCTGAAGGCGGGCATGATCGCGGCCACGAGCATGCGGCGGATCGGCCGGCCGGAGGAGGTCGCGGCGGCGATCGCGTTCCTGGCGAGCGACGACGCGTCGTTCGTCACGGGCCAGACGATCAACGTCTCCGGCGGCCTGTCGATGGCCTGAGTCGCGGCGGGGCCAACCTAGAATCTCCGCCGTGCGCGTCGCGATCCGTGAGGTGGGGCCCCGGGACGGGTTCCAGAACGAGCCCGAGGTGGTCTCCACCGATGACAAGGTGCGCCTGATCGAGCTGCTGGCCGCCTCCGGGCTTCGGCGCCTGGAGGTCACGAGCTTCGTACGCCCGGACGTGATCCCGCAGCTGGCGGACGGGCCGCAGGTGCTCGAGCGGATCGCGGTACCGGACGACATGTCGCTGTCGGTCCTGATCCCGAACGAGCGCGGGCTGGAGAACGCGCTCGGGCAGCGCGAGCGCTTCCACGAGGTGAACGTGTTCCTGTCCGCGACGGACTCGCACAACCGGGCGAACGTGAACCGGTCGATCGAGGAGTCGCTCAGCGGGCTGGAGCGGGTGCTTGGCCGGGCGCGGGCCGAGGGCCTGCGCTGCGAGGGCGTGATATCGGTCGCCTTCGGGTGCCCATACGAGGGGCACGTGGCGCCGGAGCGCGTGTTCGCGATCGCGCGCCGGCTGATCGACGCCGGGGCGCAGGAGATCGGGTTCGGCGACACGACCGGGATGGCCAATCCGGCGCAGGTGCGGGAGTTCTTCCCGGCGGCGCGGGACGCGCTGGGGCCGGACGTCGAGCTCACGGCGCACTTCCACAACACGCGCGGACAAGGGCTGGCGAACGTGCTGGCGGCGCTCGACGCGGGCGTCAGGAGCTTCGAGTCGAGCTTCGGCGAGCTCGGCGGGTGCCCGGTACCGCGCGGCGCGACCGGCAACATCGCGACCGAGGACCTGGTGTCGATGCTGCACGAGATGGGCGTCGAGACGGGCGTGTCGCTCGAGCGCCTGCTCGAGGCCGCGCGCGCGGCGCAAGAGGTGCTCGGCCGGCCGCTCGGCTCGCACGTGCTCACCGCCGGGCCGGTGGTGTGGAACTCGCCCCGCTGACGACGCTGCGGCTCGGAGGGCCGGCAGCGCGGATGGTCGAGGCGCGGTCGGAGGCCGAGCTGGTCGAGGCCGTGCGCTGGGAGGCTCCGGCGCTCGTGCTGGCCGGCGGCTCGAACGTGGTGATCGCCGACGAGGGCGTGGCCGGGACGGTCGTGCGGATCGTGTCACGCGGCGTCGAGCGCGAGGGCGCGCGGCTGACGGTGGCCGCGGGTGAGTCGTGGGACGCACTGGTCGCGAGGTGCGTCGCCGAGGGCCTCCAGGGCTTCGAGTGCCTGTCCGGCATCCCCGGCTCGGTCGGCGCGACGCCGATCCAGAACGTCGGCGCGTACGGGCAGGAGGTCGCCGAGACCGTCGAGTCCGTGCGCGTGCTCGACCGCACGACGGATCGCGTGGTCGACATGTCGGCGTCCGAGTGCGGCTTCCGGTACCGCTCGAGCGTGTTCAAGCACCACGACCGCCGCGTCGTCCTATCCGTCACGTTCCGGATGCACGAGGCGGACCGCTCCGGCCCGCTGCGGTACGCCGAGCTGGCGCGGGCGCTCGACGTGCCCGTCGGCGGCAGCGCGCCGCTGGCCGACGTGCGCGAGGCCGTGCTGGCGCTGCGCCGCGGCAAGGGGATGGTGATCGATCCGGCCGACCCCGACTCGGTCAGCGCCGGCTCGTTCTTCACGAACCCGATTTTCGACCTGCCCGCATTCGAGGCCCTGGCTTCACGCGCTGAGACGTCCCCGCCGGCGTGGCCGGAGCCCGACGGCCGGGTGAAGACCTCCGCCGCGTGGCTGATCGAGCAGGCCGGCTTCCACCGCGGCTACGGCGACGGCCGCGTCGGCATCTCGACCAAGCACACGCTCGCACTCGTCAACCGCGGCGGCGCGACCACCGCCGAGCTGATGTCGCTCGCGCGCGAGATCGCCGGCGGCGTCCGTGACCGGTTCGGCATCGACCTGCATCCCGAGCCGGTGCTGGTCGGGCACGAATGGCCGACGCTCAGCGGCCGCTGAACTCCGGCTGGCGCTTCTCGCGGAACGCAGCGGCACCCTCGGCGAAGTCGGCGGTCGCCGCGCAGCGCTCCTGCATCGTCACCTCGAGCTCGAGCGTCGCCGCCAGCGCCGGCTTCGCCGCGGCGTCGAGCACGCGCTTCGCCAAGCCGACCGCGACCGGCGCGCACACGAGCAGCTCGTCGACGAGCGTCTGGGTCGCCGCGTCGAGCTCGTCCGCAGGTGCGACGCGGTTGGCGAGCCCGATCCGCTCGGCCTCCGCACCGCTGATCAGCTTGCCGGTCATGATCAGCTCCTTCGCGCGGCCGAGGCCGACGACCGCCGGCAGGCGGGAGGAGCCTCCGACGTCCGGGATCAGGCCGAGCCGCGTCTCCGGCATGCCGATCACGGCGTGGGCGTCGATCACGCGCAGGTCGCAGGCGAGCGCCAGCTCCATCGCGCCGCCGATGCACGCACCGTGGATCTGGCAGATCGTGGGCTTGGTCATCTCCTCCGCCAGGTTCCAGGCGGTGAGGCATTCGCGCCGGAACGCGCGCAGATTGTCCGGCGCCTCGGCCATCGCGGCCAGCGATGCGAGGTCCATGCCGGAGGAGAACATCGGACCGGCGCCGCGGAGCACGACGCAGCGTACGTCCGGATCGTCGGCCGCGGCGCGCAGCGCCTCGCCCGTCGCGACGATCAGCTCGCCGTTGAACGCGTTGCGCTTCTCGGGGCGGTTCAGGACGACGTGGCGGACGGCGCCGTGGTCTTCAGTCAGCACGAGGGTCATGGACGGCACCCTACGGGTAGTTTCGAGCCATGCTCCACCGCCTCGTGCCTCCCGGCAACCACGCGCCGGTCCGCAAGATCGCCCAGCTCGAGACCCTCGACGCGCCCGCGAGCAAGATCGGCAAGGTCGTGCGCGACGTCTTCAAACCACGCCCGGTGAAGGAGGTGCTGAGCGGCAGCTGGCTCGGGCACCCGCTGCACCCGGTGCTCACCGACGTGACGATCGGGACGTTCACCAGCGCCGTGCTGCTCGACTGGCTCGGCGGCCGCAATGCGGAGCCGGCCGCGCGGCGGCTGATCGGCCTCGGGCTGCTGAGCGCCGCGCCGGTGTTCTGGAGCGGCTGGTCGGACTGGGGCGACACCGAGGTCGCGGAGCCGGCGGTGCGACGCGTCGGGCTCGTGCACGCGGCGACCAACGGCTTGGCGACGACGCTGTTCGCCACCTCGTGGGTCAAGCGCGGCAACGGCTCAACCGGGCGGCTGCTGGCGCTGGCCGGAAGCGCGACGCTCAGCGCGGGCGCGTACCTCGGCGGCCACCTGTCGTTCGCCGAGGGCGTCGGCGTCGACCAGACCGCGTTCGAGGAGACGCCCGAGGACTGGACGGACGTGCTCGCCGAGTCCGAGCTCGCGCCCGAGGACAAGCGCTGCGTCCTCGCCGGCACCACGCCGGTGATGCTGGTCCGGACCGGGGGCGAGACGTACGCGCTCTCGGATCGCTGCTCGCACCGCGGCGGGTCGCTGCACGAGGGCGAGATCCAGGACGGCACCGTCACGTGCCCGCTGCACCAGAGCGTCTTCGAGCTGCGCGACGGCGCGCTCATCCACGGCCCCGCCGCGTATCCGCAGCCGTCGTGGGACGTCCGCGCGCGAGCGGGACGCATCGAGGTGCGCCGCCGCTAAGTCGTTGCACTAGGTTCCCCGGCGTGCTCGAACTCCTCCGCCCGCCGCCGCACCGTGGACCCCTGATCGCCGCGGGCGCCGTGGTGCTCGCCGCCGGGCTCGTGCTCGAGGAGCTGCGGCTGGGCGACGAGGTCGCGCTCGGCGTCCATCTGATCATCCTCGCGGTCGCTGCGGGCGTCATCCTGGCGCTCGGGCTGCAGGCGCCGACCGAGGACGGCAAGCCGCCCGCGTACCAGTCCGTCCTGCTGGTCACCGGGCTGCTGCTCCTGTTCCCCGCGCTGGTCAGGCTCGCCGACGTGCTCGGCGCCGACCTGTCCGAGAGCGGGATCCCCGCGGGCGAGCTCACGTGGATCGCGACGGTCGTCGCCGGGGTGGCGCTCTACGCGTCCCGCGCCAAGCGCTCTGCGATCTGCCTGCTGATCGCGGCGATCGCCGCCGCCGTCGCGATCCTCAGCGCGTTCCAGTGGGTGTTCGAGCCCGATAGCTTCGCGGCGTCGCGCTGGCTGCTGCTGCTGATCATGATCGGCCTCACCCTGCTCTCGCTCGTGCTGCGCGGCAGCGAGCCGCGGCAGGCCGAGCTGCTGGTCGACGCCGCCGGGCTGGCGGTGCTGACGGTCGGCCTGCAGGCGATCGTGAGCACGCTGGTCACGGCGTTCTCGTTGTTCGACAGCGCCACGCCGGAGTCGCTGCTCCCGACCTTCTGGGAGTTCATCCTGCTCGCCGTCGGCTGCGGGCTGATCGCCTACGGGGCGATCGAGCGCCTGCCCGGCCCGGCATGGCTGGGGGTCGCGAACCTCGCGGTGTTCCTCGTCTGCGCCGTCATGTTCAGCGAGGAGACGTTGTACGGGTGGCCGCTGGTGCTGCTCCTGCTCGGAGCCGGCGCGATGCTCGCCGGCCTGCGGCCGCGTCAGCCGCTGCCGCCGGAGCCGAGCGCCTACGGCGCCGGCGGGCGCCCGCTCGCCACCCGCACCGACGACGACGAGGTCGTGCTGCGCGTACGCGACGACTCCCCGCCGGAATCCCGCTAGCGTGAACCCTTGATGACGGACGCCCAGAACGTCGCCGACGCCTTCGACCGTGCCTACGCCGGCGGGCCTGAGCGCCACCGGGAGAAGTCCGCCCAGCAGGGCAAGGTGCCGGTGCGCGAGCGTGTCGGACGGCTGCTGGACGAGGGTTCGTTCACCGAGGACGCGCTGCTCGCGAACTGGGAGGCGGACGGCCTCGGCGCCGACGGCGTCGTGACCGGCCTCGGCACGATCGGCGGGCGCACGGTCGCGCTGATGGCCAACGACCCGACCGTCAAGGCCGGTTCGTGGGGACCGAAGACGGTCGAGAAGATCCTGCGGATCCAGGAGACCGCGCTCGCCCACCGCGTGCCGATGGTCTACCTCGTCGACTCCGCCGGCGCCCGCATCACCGACCAGGTCCAGATGTTCCCCGGCCGCCGCCACGCCGGCCGGATCTTCTTCAACGAGGTCAGGCTCTCCGGTGCGGTCCCGCAGGTGTGCGTGCTGTTCGGCCCGAGCGCCGCGGGCGGCGCCTACATCCCGGCGTTCTGCGACGTCGTGATCATGCGCGACGGGAACGCGTCGATGTACCTCGGCTCCCCCCGGATGGCCGAGATGGTGATCGGCGAGCACGTCTCGCTGGAGGAGATGGGCGGCGCCAAGATGCACACCGGCGTGTCCGGCTGCGGCCACTTCCTCGTCAAGTCCGACGAGGACGGCATCGACCTCGCCAAGCGCTACCTCTCCTACTTCCCGAGCTCGTGCGAGGAGGACCCGCCCGCCGCGCCGCCGGCCCCACCGCCGGCTGACGCGACGCCGATTCGGGAGCTTATACCGGCCGACGAGAACAAGCCGTGGGACATGCACCAGCTGATCGCCGCCGTGGTCGACGAGGGCTCGTTCCTCGAGGTCCACAAGCGCTGGGCGAAGGAGGTGATCGTCGGCTACGCGCGGCTCGAGGGGCGCGTGGTCGGGATCGTCGCCAACCAGCCGAAGTTCAAGGGCGGCGTGCTGTTCGTGGACTCCGCCGACAAGGCCGCGCGCTTCATCTGGACCTGCAACGCCTACGGGATCCCGCTGCTGTTCCTGGCCGACGTGCCCGGGTTCATGATCGGCACGGCGGTCGAGCGCCAGGGCATCATCCGCCACGGCGCGAAGATGATCTCCGCGGTGTCGGAGGCGACGGTCCCGAAGCTCTCGGTGATCGTGCGGAAGGCGTACGGCGCCGGCCTGTACGCGATGGCCGGCCCGGCGTTCGACCCCGACGCCACGCTCGCGCTCCCCTCGGCCAAGATCGCCGTGATGGGTCCGAGCGCCGCCGTCAACGCCGTCTTCTACAACCAGCTCCAGGCGATCGAGGACGAGGACGAGCGCGCTGCCCGCCGGGCCGAGCTGATGGAGGAGTACGCCGAGGGCGTCGATCTGCTCAAGCTGGCGTCCGAGATGGTGATCGACGCGGTGATCCAGCCCGAGGACCTGCGCGCCGAGCTCGCACGCCGCTTCGCCCGGTACGCCACCAAGGCGCGCGAATGGCCGACCAAGCGCAACGCGATCCCGCCGGCGTGAGCGACGCCCGCCGTGCGCTGCTCGGCCGGCTGATCGACCACGCGGCGCTGTTCCCGCCGGCGTCGATGGACATGCCGGAGGCGCTCGAGGCCGACCGCGCGGCCCGTGCGACGGACGAGGCGTGGATGCTCGATCGCTTCATCTGCCCGGCCTCCCGCCTCGGCGAGCTGCCTGCCGACGCGCCGCGCCTGAGCGTGGTGCTCGACGGCGGCGAGGGCGACCTCGAGGGCGTGGCCGAAGCGATCGCCGCCGGCCGTGCGGTCGAGCTGGTCGAGGCGCGGATCGATCCCACCTGGATCCCCGACACGCAGGCGCTGGTGCGGTCGAAGCTGGGCGAGGGCGTGCAGGCCTACTGGGAGCTCCCGCCCGGCCGCGGCGTGCGCGGTGAGGTCGCAGCGGTGCGCGAGGCCGGCGCCGGAGCGAAGATCCGCTGCGGCGGCGTCACCGCCGAGGCGTTCCCGCCCGTGGAGGCGGTGGCCGCGTTCGTGGCGGCCTGCCGCGATGCCGGCGTGCGCTTCAAGGCCACGGCGGGTCTGCACCATCCTGTGCGGCACGTCGATCCGAGCACGGGGTTCCACATGCACGGCTTCCTGAACCTGCTCGCCGCGGCCGTGTTCGCGCACGTCGACCGGCTCGGCGAGGACCAGCTCGCCGACCTGCTCGCCGAGGAGGACCCGGAGGCGTTCGCCGTCGATCCGGGCGGCCTCGCGGTGCACGGCCGTCACGCGGATGCCGAGGCGATCGCCGCCGCGCGGGCGGACCTGTTCGGCGCCTACGGCTCGTGCTCGTTCTCCGAGCCGGTCGAGGACCTCACCGCGCTCGGGATCCTGCCCGTGTGAGCTCGGCGTCGAGCGCGTCGACGACGCCGAGCGCGAGGTCGAGCGCGGCGTCCGTCGCCGCCGTCGCCACGTGCTCGGGCGTGTCGTCCTCCTGATGCGCGCGCGGGCTGATCCCGCGTTCGTCCAGGCACGCGATGCGGATGCCCGCCACACGCGCCGCCGGGCGCCGCGGCCGCCGCGCGGACGGGTCGAGCCCGAGCGCGGCGGCGGCGCGCTCGGCCGCGGCGCGTACCTGCGGGTGCCGTGCGCCCCACGCCGGGCGCCCCGCTCCGCACGGGCCGAGCTCCAGCAGCACCGCGCGATCGGCCCGCAGGCCCTCGCCGCGCAGGTGCGAGGCGACCGCACGTGGCATCGCGTGGCCGGCGCCGGCGAGCAGCAGCGCGGGAGTCAGCATGCGCGGCGGCTCGCGTGCCAGCTCGTCGAGCAGGGCCATCGCGACGGCGACGCCCGACGCGTTGTCGTTCGCGCCCGGCGCCCAGGTAGAGAGCGCCACGTCGGCGGCCGCCGCGAGCGCCACCAGCAGCACGATCGTCGGCGCGAGCTGCGCCGCTCCCAGCCAGCCGGCGTCCAGGCCCCCGACGCGGGCACCCGCCGCGGCCGCGACCACGGCGCCGCAGGCGGCGAGCGCCCACGCGGGGAGCCGCCGCAGGCGCGCCCGCCAGCGGTCGTTGAGCACCAGGCCGCGCTTCGGTGCGTCGTAGGCGGCGGCGATCACCAGCACCACGCCCTCCTCCGGCGCGGCCGTCAGCACGTGCTGGGTCGCGCGGCGCGGGAACAGCGCTCGCACCGGGCCGAGCCAGCCGGCGGCCTCGACGATCAGCGACGCGGCGCCGACGCCCGCCACGACGAGGCCGGCGATCGCCTCCGCGGTCGACAGCAGCCCGCCGGTGACGACCAGCAGGCACCCGAGCGCGAGCACCGCCGCGCGCTGCGGTCGTACCCAGCGAGTCTCGACCCACGCCTCGTGGCCGCGCTCGCGCAGCTCGTCGTGCAGCCACATGGCGGCGCGCCGTTCGGCGTCGGTGCACGCCCCGCGACCGGGGGAGGTGCACAGCCCGTGGACCACCGACCGCATGGCGCGGCACCGTATAGCCTGACCGTGCAGATGGACGCCATCGATCTCGCTTTCGCCGGCGCCGCTCGCCAGGCTGACCTGATCCGCAGTCGTGAGGTATCGGCGCGCGAGCTGGCGGAGCTGTATCTCGAGCGGATCGGCCGGCTCGACCCGCAGCTCAACGCCTACCGCGTCACGTTCACCGAGCGCGCGCTGGCCGAGGCCGACCAGGCTGACGCGCGCGCGAAGGCCGGCGACCGGCGGCCGCTGCTCGGCGTCCCGGTGGCGATCAAGGACGACTGCGACGTCGCCGGGGAGGCGACCGCCTTCGGCAGCGACGCGCACGGCGGGCCGGTGGCCGCGGACGCCGAGGTCGTTCGCCGGCTGCGCACCGCCGGCGCGGTGATCATCGGCAAGACGCATGTCCCGGAGCTCACGATCACGCCGTGGACCGAGTCGCCGACGTTCGGCGTCTCGCGCAATCCGTGGGACCCGCACCGCACGCCGGGCGGCTCCTCGGGCGGGTCGGCCGCGGCCGTCGCCGCGGGCCTGGCGGGTGCGGCGCTCGGCTCCGACGGCGCCGGCTCGATCCGGATCCCGGCCGGCTGCTGCGGCCTGTTCGGCCTCAAGGCGCAGAACGGCCGAGTGCCGACGGCGCCGGCCGTCGAGCCGTGGCACGGGATGTCGGCGTGGGGTCCGATCACCCGCACCGTGGCCGACAGCGCGGTGTTCTACGACGCGGTCAAGGACGGCGGGCCGTCGTTCGCGGAGGCCGCCGGGCGCGAGCCCGGGCGACTGCGCGTCGCGGTCTCCGTCGTCACGCCGCCGCTGACCGGCGTGCAGGCCGACGCCGAGCAGGTCGGCGCCGTCCACACCGTCGCCGACACGCTGCGCGACCTCGGCCACGAGGTGATCGAGCGCGAGATCGAGTACCCGCCGGCCGTCGCCGCGAACGTGCTCGCGCGCTACCTGCGCGGGATCGCCGACATGGCGCGCTCGATGCCGCAGCCGGAGCGCCTGTCGCGCCGCTCGCGTGGCTACAGGCGGATCGGCAGCGCGATCCCGCTCGCCGCGGTCGCGCGCGCCCGGGCGGCGGCCGGCGCCGACGCCGAGCGACTCAACCGGGTCTTCGACGGCGGCGTCGACGCCGTCATCACGCCGATGTTCACCCGCCGCCCGCCGGAGGTCGGCGAGTACGAGGGCCGTCCCGCCGCGTGGACGCTGAACGGCTCGATCCGCTTCGTGCCCTACTGCGGCGCGTACAACCACACCGGTCAGCCGGCGGCGTCGGTGCCCGCCGGGTTCACGCCCGACGGCTTCCCGCTGGCCGTTCAGCTGGTCGGCCTGCCGGAGGGCGAGCCGGTGCTGCTGGCGCTCGCCGCGCAGCTCGAGGGCGCGCTCGGCTGGCCCGAGCGCCGGCCCCCGCTGGCGGCATGAGCCCGGGCGGGCTGCGAGAGATCGCCGAGGCGATCGCGCGCGAGGCCGGGCACCAGCTGCGCGAGGCGTTCGCGGGCCCGCGCGTGAACGTGACCGCCAAGTCGAGCCCGACCGACCTCGTGTCGGAGGCCGATCACGCGGCCGAGCGGCTGATCCGCGAGCGCCTGTCGGCGGCGCGGCCCGGCGACGGGTTCCTCGGCGAAGAGGGCGGCGACGAGGCGGGCACCAGCGGCCTGCGCTGGGTCGTCGACCCGCTCGACGGCACGATCAACTACCTGTTCCGGATTCCGCAGTGGGCGGTCAGCATCGCCTGCGAGGACGACACCGGGACGATCGCCGGCGTGATCTACGACCCGATGCGCGACGAGCTGTGGTCGGCCGAGCGCGACGGCCCGGCGCTGCTCGACGGTCGCCCGATCCGTTGCTCCGATCGCAGCGACCTCGCAACCGCGATGGTCGCGACCGGCTTCGGCTATGACGCCGACGTGCGGCGCCTCCAGGCGCAGGTCACGGCGGAGCTGCTCCCGCAGGTGCGTGACATCCGGCGCTTCGGCGCCGCCGCGCTCGACCTCGCATGGGCGGCCTGCGGTCGCATCGACGCGTTCTACGAGCGCGGGCTGAACGACTGGGACCTCGCTGCGGGCGAGCTGCTGTGCCGGCGGGCGGGCATGGCGGTGCGCTATCTGGAGCCGTCGCCGCCGGCCGCGGGGGGCGTCGTCGTCGCGCCGCCGCGCCTGATTGACGCGCTCGAGCGCCTCGTTGCGTGATTGGCGGGTCCGCTGGGTAGTAGCCGGTCATGCTTATCGCCGGCGTCATCGCATTCTGCATCCTGCTGCTGATCCTCGCCTTCCTGGCGCCGCGCCTCTCGCGCCACCCAGAGCGCGGTGGCCAGAAGGTCCTCGGCTTCGGTAGCCGCGGCGCCGGCAAGGCGCCGGGACCGCTCGGCCGCTGGCTGCGCAAGCCGTTCCAGAGCTCGCAGAAGGCGGTCTCGAAGAGCGGTAGCGCCGGCCGCCGTGGCCGCGGCAAGATGCCGCTCTAAGACGTCTCGGCCGGCTGCTGCGCGCGCGCCGCGTCGTCCGCGAGCATGTAGTCGAGCACGCGCGCCACGGCCGGCTCGCTGCGGTCGACCAGCCGCTTCAGGCGGTCGCCGGCCTCGCCCGCCCGCGCGAGCCGGTCGTCCAGGTCGAGCGCGTACGCCGACGCGTAGGCGCGCAGGTCGACCGGGTAGTCGCCCCAGTGGCAGTCGAGCTCGGTGGCCAACAACCGGTCGAGGACCTCGGCGTGGCGGATCTCGTCCCAGCAGCGGCGGGCCATGTCGACGTGGAAGTCCCACGGCATGTCCGGATGCTCGTGCGAGCTGCGGGCGGTCAGCTCGGCGGCGCACAGCTCGGCGTGCATGAGGCTGTGGAGCACGTGCTTCTGCTCGGTCGGCTCGCCGTCGTCCGCGAGCTCGATGAAGGCGTCGCGGGCGGGCCGGTCGGCCGGCGCCATCACCGTCAGCGGGCGCACCTCGCGCAGGCGGAGCGGCAGCGTGCCGAGATCCTCGAACGCGGACTGCTCGCGACCGGCCGGCAGCTCGGTTGTGTGGCGCTCCTGGCGGTGCAGCAGCTGGGTGAGGAGCCGCAGGCTGGGCTCGTCGAGGAGCGGGTCGAGCTGCTGGAGGTGGACTCTGACGGCCGCGATCAGCGTCGGCTTCAGCTCGCCGTACGCGATCTCCACGTACTCGGGCGTGCCCGCGGCCGCGCCTGCACGATCGAGCAGCGCGGTCAGCTCCCCCGCCGGTGCGCCGGGGTACTCGCCCGACACGCGCAGCTCGGACAGCCGCCGGAGGATCTTCGTGACGGCGCGGGCGTCGTCGTGCAGGTGGTCGGCGTGGAGTGTCTTGACCTCGAAGCGCGGCTCGAGAGCGAGATGGCCGCTCGACAGGTGGACCAGCTCCCGCAGAACGTGGAGGTAGTTCGACAACCGGGTCGCGTTTTCGTCGACGTCGTAGCCCAGCACGGCGCCGAGCTTACCCGCGCGGTGCAAGCGGGCGGTACAACCGGACCTCGTGCGCGCCGGTCGGCTCGTGCACCATCCGCGCACCGTCGGGCACGTAGCCGTGCGCGGCGTAGAACGCAAACGCGGGAGCGTTGCCCTCAAGCACCCACAGGCTCGCCTCGTCGCGGCCGGCGGCGAGCAGCGCGGCGTGCGCGGCGTCGATCAGCGCGCTGCCGATCCCGCGCCGCACGCGATCGGGCGCGACGTACAGCGCACGGACCTCGCCGCTCATCTCCCTGAAGGTCACGAAGCCGTCGACGTCGCCGGCCACCAGCGTGCGCGTCTCGCCCGCCCGCAGCCAGCCGTCCCACTGTGCGGCGCGGTCGTCGACCGACAGCCGGTCGAGCACGTCGTCGTGAACCAGCCCGCGGTAGGCGGCCAGCCAGGACGCGACATGCACCTCGGCGAGGGCGCGCGCGTCGTCGATCGTGGCGGTGCGGATCGTCAGTGCCCGGGGCGGGAGTCGAACCCGCATGCCCTTTCGGACAATGGATTTTGAGTCCATCGCGTATACCAATTCCGCCACCCGGGCGGGCGGGGGACATCCTAGGCGAGAGTCACGCCGCCGCAGGGGCGGGGCCGCGAGCCTCGCTGCGCTCGGGCGGCGGCTCGTCGCGGTGCTCGACCTCGACGTTCCACGCCTGGCGGAAGCCGCTCATCGAGAACGCGATCAGCAGGAGCTGGACGGGGACGATGAGCGCCGTCAGCAGCCCCAGGATGCTCTCGTCCAGCGCCGGGTCCGTGAAGCCGGCCTTGTCGCGGTCGAACCACGCCGGCGCCGACACCGCGGCGAAGATCAGCAGCACGATCGCCAGCGCCGCGATCAGCGGCAGCACGCCGCGGTTCCAGCGCAGCACGAAGAACGCCAGCAGGACGTACAGCACGATGTAGCCGACCTGGAGCGCCTTCGCGCCCTCGATCGCGTCCCAGCCCCCGATCGAGATGATCGTCATCAGGCCGGCGGACACGAGCAGCAGCAGGACCACGATGGCCCGCGTGACTTTCGACGACGACTTGCGCCGGTTCGGGCGGTCGATCGTCACCCCAGGCTCCTCCATGCGCGACCGACCTTACAATCTCGATGGTGTGCGTGCGGCGATTGCCGCGGCACGCATGTGATTCGCGGGCGTGGCGGAATTGGTAGACGCGCGAGGTTTAGGTCCTCGTGGCCACAAGCCGTGGGGGTTCGAGTCCCTCCGCCCGCATTCAGTCAGTAGTCAGGCCGAGTGCCACTGCGCGACGGCCGGCAGTGTGCCCTCGACGAACCGCGTCCGGCAGACGCCGCGTTGCACCTTCCCGCTCGACGTCTTCGGGATGCTGCGCGGCGGGATCAGCGCGACGGCGCCGACGCGCGTGCCAATCGCGCTCGTGACCGCCGTCCGCATCGTGCGGATCACCGCGTCGGCGTCGAGCTCGGGATCGTCGCGGACCTCGTAGACGATCCCGATGTGCTCGCGCCCCGTCCCGTCGTAGGAGAACGCGGCGCCGCAGCCGCGCCGCAACTGCGGGACGGCGCGCTCGCACGCCAGCTCGATGTCGAGCGCATGGTGGTTGCGGCCGGCGACGATCACGAGCTCCTTGATCCGGCCGGTTACGTACAGCTCGCCGTCGGCGAGCAGGCCGAGATCGCCGGTGCGCAGGAGCGGTCCGAGCTCGCCGTCGCGCCAGTAGCCGGCGGCGACCGACGGGCCCGAGACGCAGATCTCGCCCTCGTGGCCGTCGGCGACCGGCTCGCCCGCGGGATCGGCGACCACAACGCGATGCTCCGGATCGGCCCGGCCGCAGCCGACGAGATCCTTCGAGGCGTGGCGGCGGAACCGCGGCCCGGCCAGCCGCCGGCCGCCGGTGACCATGAGCGTTCCCTCGGCCAGCCCGTAGCACGGGAAGAACGCTTCGCGGCGGAACCCGCACGGCGCGAACATCTCGCTGAACGCATCGATCGTCTCGGGCCTGACCGGCTCGGAGCCGTTGAAGGCGATCTCCCACGACGACAAGTCGAGCTCCGCACGGTCGTTCTCGTCGACGCGCCGCAGGCAGAGCTCGAACGCGAAGTTGGGGCCGCCGCTCACGGTCCCGCCGTGGTCGCTGATCGCGCGCAGCCAGTTGACCGGCCGCTGGAGCATCGTGAACGGCGACATCAGGTGGCACGGGAAGCCGACGAACACGGGCTGCAGGATTCCGCCGATCAGGCCCATGTCGTGGTACGGCGGCAGCCAGATGACGCCGCAGCTGCGCTCGGTGTTGCCGAACGCCCGCCGGATGAAGTCCGAGTTGTGCAGCAGGTTGGCGTGCGTGAGCATCACGCCGCGCGGCGCGGCGGTCGAGCCCGACGTGTATTGGAGCAGCGCGACATCGCCGGGTGCTGCCGGCGCGGACCACGATCCCGGCGGGAGGGCGTCGGTGGCCAGTGTGTTGCCGCCGACGAGCTCGGTGAGGACCTCGATCGTCAGCACGACCTTGGGCTCGGCGTCGCGGATGATCGCCTCGAGGCGCGGAAGCGTCCGCTCGAGCCGCGCCGGGTCCGGCGGGTACGCCGGCACGGCCACGGCGCCGGCGTAGAAGCAGCCGAACAGGGCCGCCACGTACTCGACGCCCGGCGGGTACACGAGCAGGACGCGTTCGCCCCGCGCGTCAGCGAGCCCGGCGGCGATCGTCCGCGCCCGCGCGTCGAGCTCCGCGTAGGTCACGCGCTCCTCGCCCTCGAACACGAAGGCGGTCGCGTCGGGCTCGTCGCGCGCGCGGCCAGCGAGAATGTCGGCGAACCCCGAGCTCATGAACGCGCGCGATCATCGCACTGCGGATCGGCGAAGTGCCCGCCGGCGGGCCGGGTGGCGCCGGCCTGCGAGATGTGGCGGTCGGCGTCGCCGGCCATGGCTCAGCGGTTGTGGTTGACGGCCTCGATGTTGTGGCCGTCAGGATCGAGCACGAACGCCCCGTAGTAGCCGGGGTGGTAGGCGGCGCGCGCACCGGGCGCGCCGTTGTTCGTGTAGCCCGCGTCGATCGCCGCTCGGTGGAACGCGTCGACCGCCTCGTTCGTGTCGACGCCGAAGGCGAGGTGGACGTGCTCGGTCGGCGGCTCGCCGGCCACGTACGAGACCGAGGCGCCTGCGGTGACGATCTGGACGTGGTCGGGCTCGTCGATGCCGATCTCGTGGCCCGTCGCCACGTAGAAGCGCCTGATGGCCGCGACGTCACGCGTGCGGAGCCACAGGTGGTCGATCGCGCCGGTCTTGCGCTCCCGGCCCTTGCACACAGCTTCGACGCTGTTGCCGTCCGGGTCGCGCAGGAACCCGCCGTCGTCGGTGTAACCGGCCTCGACGCCGGCGCGGTGGAAGGCGTTGACGAGCTCGTGCGACGGTGCGTAGAACGCGATGTGGAGGTGCCTCGCGACGGGTCGACCGTCGGCGGCGATCGAGAAATCGCCCCAGTCGATGTGCGTGGGGTCGTCCACGTGCTCCGAGCGGCCGAGCACGGTGAGGACGGTCTCGTAGAACCGCTGGGACGCGTCGCGGTCGGAGACGCGGATGTCCACATGGTCGATCATCCGGCCCATTGTGCGGCACGGGATCGGCCGCCAGTCGTCATGCGCCGCTCAGCCGTCAGTCCGTTCCGGTGCTGTGGTGCGCGGCGACCCGGGCCGGGCCGAGGGCATGCGGGTAGACCGCGGCTTCGTCGAGACCGCCGGCGTAGAACTTCCAATAGCCCTGCTTGGAGCCGATCGTGAACCACACCTCGCGGTCGGAAATCTCAACCGAGGAGGCACGGGAGCTGCGTAGCGCCCGGTCGACGAACAGGCGCATCGTCTGACCGTCGTAGGTGGCGACGACATGCGCCCACCTGCCGGCCGGCAATGGCGTCTTCAGGGTGCTCCATTGGCCTTCCCGGAAGCGGGAGAACACGAGGCCGTCGGAGCGTATTCCGACCAGGTAGCCGGCGTCCGCGCTCGTGCCACCAGACGGAACGCTCTCGCCCGAGAACACGCGGCGGGTGTGGCGGTTGAGGTTGCGGGGCTTGACCCACGCCTCCAACGTGAACGCCTTCCGGCCGCTGAACCGGAACGCGCTCCCGGGCGCCGTCAAGTGCTGGCGCCCGGTCCCGTACGGGTCCTGGAAGCCGAGCATGTCGATGCTCGTGTCCGGGTCGGCGGCCAGAGCACCCGGACGCCCCAGGAGTCCAGCGGGAGCGCTCCCGCCGAAGTACTGGTACCTCGCGTCGTGCGCGTTCGTCTCATCCAGAGCCCAATCCGCCAGCGACTCCCCGAGCCGCCAGTAGCTCGAGGGTGCGTCTGCGAGCACCACGTCCCGGTAGGTCGGCGGTATCGACGCTGCGACCGCGGTCGAGGTCAAGATCAGTGAGCAGGCGAGCGCAGATGCGAAGAGGAACATTGCGCGGCGGGCGGACAGGAACGGCATGGGGTCCACACGAAACTGTCGGCAGCGGACGGCGCGACGCTGAGCGCGAGGGTCGGTCAATTCAGTAGCGTGATATGCGACAAAACGGTAGCGTAATGAAGCGCAGAACGGTAGTCTATGTGAGATGGCGGCATCACCTGACGCGCGCTACCACCGTCGGGTCGTCGACGACGAAATCGACGAACTGATCGCGGGTCTGCCCGCGCTAGCGCTCGAAGGGGCGAAGGGCGTCGGCAAGACGGCGACGGCGTCCCGCCGTGCCGGGACCGCGCGCCGCCTGGACGAGCGGGCGCAGAGGAGCATCGCGGTGGCTGACCCGGCACGGCTGCTGGACGGCACGGCGCCGGTGCTGATCGACGAGTGGCAGCACGTGCCGGAGCTGTGGGATCTCGTGCGTCGCGCCGTCGACGCCGGGGCGCCTGCCGGCCGGTTCCTGCTGACAGGGTCGGCATCGCCGGCCGGGCTCGAGACGCACTCGGGCGCCGCTCGCATCGTCACGGTGCGGATGCGGCCGCTGGCGTTGGCCGAGCGCGGCGGGGCGGCACCGACCGTGAGTCTCGGCTCGCTCCTGTCAGGGCAACGCCCCACGGTCGAGGGAGCGGGCAAGACTGGACTGGAGGGCTACGTCGACGAGATCCTCGGCTCCGGCTTCCCCGGCCTGCGGGCGCTGTCCGCGCGACCGCTGCGGGCACAGCTCGACGCGTACCTGGCCCGCGTCGTCGACCGCGACTTCCCCGAGCTCGGACACCAGGTGCGCAACCCGGCCGCGCTGAGACGCTGGATGACCGCC
This sequence comes from uncultured Solirubrobacteraceae bacterium, assembly GCA_963806395.1. GTDB lineage: Bacteria > Actinomycetota > Thermoleophilia > Solirubrobacterales > Solirubrobacteraceae > DASSUW01. The sequence continues at coordinate 137,919 of CAWDYI010000011.1, forward strand.
TACGCGGCGGCAACGTCCACGACCGCCTCCTACGAGAAGATCCGCGACGCCGCCACCAGCGGTCAGGGCGAGAAGCCCGCGAAGACGACGACGATCCCGTACCGCGACGTCCTCGAACGCCTGTGGATCCTCGATCCGGTGCCCCCATGGCTGCCGACGCGCAACCACTTCGCCCGGCTCTCGCAGCCGCCCAAGCATCAGCTCGCCGACCCCGCCCTGGCCGCCCGGGTGCTCGGCGTGAATGCCGGCGCGCTGCTGGAGGGCGGTGGCGCAGGCCCTCCGTTCCCGCGCGACGGCACGCTGCTCGGCGCGCTGTTCGAGTCGCTGGTGACGCTGTCCGTACGCGTCTACGCCCAGGCTGCGGAAGCGACCGTCAAGCACCTGCGCACCGCTCGCGGCGAGCGGGAGGTCGACCTGATCGTCGAGCGCCCGGACGGTCGCGTGGTCGCGATCGAGGTCAAGCTCGCGCATGACGTCGGCGACGGCGACGTGCAGCACCTGCGGTGGCTCGAGCGAAAGATCGGGGCCGACCTGCTCGACTCCGTCGTGATCACCACCGGCGCGGAGGCGTACCGCCGGCGCGACGGGATCGCCGTGGTGCCCGCCGCGCTGCTCGGGCCGTAGGCGGGGGATCCAGGACTCGAACCTGGGACCTCCGGTTTTGGAGACCGGCGCTACCACCAGCTGAGCTAATCCCCCAGTGGCGGCAGCGAGTCTAGCGCCGGGACTCGGCGCTGCGCGCGATGTTCGGTTGTTCGCCTGCCCGACCCTGACCCGACCCGCGCTCTGCCCCCTACCGGCCGGCGCGGCGATGCATCAGCGCCGAGGCGGCTCGACGAGGACCAGCTTTCCCCGGTTCAGCATCTGCGCGATCGCGCACGCCTTCTCGATCTGAGAGTACGTGTACCGCACCGGGTTGTGCAGGGTCTCGATATGGACGCCTGGGATTTGCATGATGTACCTGGTAGTGCCCGTTTTACGTGGGTAGTTAGCATCGGCGCGGATGCCTCCGGCAATGAGATCTGTCGTATTTGCGGAAGGGCTTCTGGACGAACGTGTGATTCTCGTCACCGGCGGCGGCACGGGTCTCGGCAAGGCCGCGGCTGCCGAATCGGCTGCGTGCGGCGCCCGAGTCGTGATCGCCGGCCGCCGCGAGGAGGTCCTGGCGGCGGCGGCGGAGGACATCGGCCGGGCCGTGACGATCGTCGCCGGTGACGTCCGCGAGCCGGCCGACGCGGAGCGGATCGTCCGCGCGTGCCTCGCGCGCCACGGCCGCCTCGACGTGCTCGTCAACAACGCCGGCGGGCAGTACTTCGTCCCGGCGGAGGCGATCGCCCTCAAGGGCTGGCAGGCGGTCACGCGGCTGAACGTGGGAGGGACCGAGCTGATGAGTCGCACCGCGGCCGAGCTCGCGATGCGGCCCGGAGGCGGCGGCACGATCGTCAACGTCACGCTGTCGCCCCACCACGGCCTGGCCGGCATGGCCCACTCGAGCGCCGCCCGCGCCGCGGTCGAGGGCTACACGCGCGCGCTCGCACGCGAATGGGCGGCCGACGGGATCGCCGTGCTCGCGCTCGCCGCCGGCCACTTCGACACCGAGTCGCTGCGCAAGTACCCCGAGCCGGTGTGGCGGGCGGCCGCACGCACGGTGCCGCTCCAGCGCCTCGGCCGCGAGAGCGAGCACGCATGGCTCGTCGCGCTCGTCGCGTCCCCGCTCGGCCACGCGCTGTCGGGCTCCGTGATCACGCTCGACGGGGCACGCGACAACTGGTTCGGCCCATGGCCGCCGCAGTCGCTGCTCGACGACGGGGGAGAGGTGCCGACCGAGGAGCGCCGGGCCCACTCCTGACAGCGCCTCCGGCCGCGGGTATCATCGGCCCGGCTGTCGCGGGCGAAGTGTTGTGGTTGCACAAGAGCCTTCCAAGCTCTTAGGGCGGGTTCGATTCCCGTCGCCCGCTCTCTACAGTGCATGACATATCGGGGAGTGGCGCAGTCTGGTAGCGCACCCGGCTGGGGGCCGGGCGGTCGCAGGTTCAAATCCTGTCTCCCCGACTAAGGGAAAGGCCCGCATTTGCGGGCCTTTTTCGTTCCTGGACGGCTTACCATGAGTGAGCTGGGGAACAAGTGGGGGACCAATTTTCTCGCGTCGCCCTATAGGCCGGCCATGAAGCGGCCATACGGAACGGGGCAGCATCTACGAGAAGTCCGGCGCGTACTACGGGCGCTGGCGGACGCCGGGCGGCCGGCTGACGGAACCGGCGGCTCGGGCCGATGCGGGAGCGCGGCTCCAGCCAGGGCATGACGCGGGCGATGGCGGAGCGGGCGTTGCGGCAGGCGCAGGAGGCCGAGCTCGCGGCGGTGCCGCCGGCGACGGACGCGCGCCGCCGACGGTCGACGACGCCGCCAACGCGCTCCGCGAGCGGCTCGAGCTCGAGGGCGCGCGCAAGTCGTACCGGCAGAACTGCGAGTCGATGCAGCGCGTCCACATCTCGCCGGCCATCGGCTCGCGGCGCGTCGCCGAGGTCACGACCGGCCGACGTCGAGGCGCTGGCGCGGTCGATGCTGCGGCGAGGGCTCGCGCCGAAGTCGGTGCGCAACGTCATCACGTTCCTGCACAGCGTCTTCGGCCTCGCCGTCGATCGCGGCTGGTGCGTGACGAACCCCGTCGCGCGCGCGGCGCGTCCACGGCGCCGCCGAAGCGGCGACGCGAGCCCCGACCTGCAGTTCCTCACCGTCGACGAGCTCGCGGCCGTCATCGACGCGATCCCGAACGAGGTCGTGCGCGCACACCGGCGCCGACGCGCCGCGGCCGCCGAGGGCCGGCGCCGCCGCCCCCGCCCGACGTCCTCGGTCCGGTTCTGCGCGTGCTCATCCTCGCCGCGGCGGTGACCGGCCTCCGGCAATCCGAGCTGCTCGGGATCCGGTGGCGGGACATCGACGTCACGGCGCAGCGCGTCCGCGTCCGCAACGCGTTCGTGCGCGGCGAGCACTCGAGCGAGGGCAAGTCCGACCTCAGCACACGCCGCTCGGTGCCGATGGCCGACTGGCTCGCCAGCGAGCTCGCGGCGTGGCGCGCGCGCACGGCGTTCGACGACGACGACGACCTCGTCTTCGCGCACCCGCAGCTCGGCAAGCCGCTCGATCCGTCGAAGGTCACGCGGCGGTTCAAGGCGGCGTGTCGCGACGCCGGCGTCCGCGAGATCCGGTTCCACGATCTGCGCCATACGTTCGCCACGTCGCTCGCAGCTTCGGCGCGCCGCTGCGGGCGATCCAGGAGTTCCTCGGACACGCGGACCTCAAGACGACGCAGATCTACGCGCACTACGCGCCGGCCGCGTGGGAGGTCGACATGGTCAACGCCGCATTCCCTGCTCGCCGCGAGTGACGCCTCCAACGCCGTGCTGACGGGCGTCGCGTGATGAGTCCACGCCTCGTGACGCACGGCGTCCGCACGTCTCTCGAGCAAGCACAGCGCGACCAGCCGTTGAGTTTGGTTACTTCGCGAGTCGTCCGTAGTAGCCGTAGGCGAGGCGCTGGACGAATTCGTCGGGGTCGTCGAGGAGAGGTTCGATGTGCGGCAGCAGCTCAGCGTCGAGGTGGTCGTCGAGGGCCGAGAGGGCTTCGAACCGGATGTCGCTGTTCGGATCCTTCAGCGCTGCCACGAGGCGGGGCACGCCGCTAGGGCCCGCGAGTCGTCCGTAGTAGCCGTAGGCGAGGCGCTGGACGAATTCGTCGGGGTCGTCGAGGAGAGGTTCGATGTGCGGCAGCAGCTCAGCGTCGAGGTGGTCGTCGAGGGCCGAGAGGGCTTCGAACCGGATGTCGCTGTTCGGATCCTTCAGCGCTGCCACGAGGCGGGGCACGCCGCTAGGGCCCGCGAGTCGTCCGTAGTAGCCGTAGGCGAGGCGCTGGACGAATTCGTCGGGGTCGTCGAGGAGAGGTTCGATGTGCGGCAGCAGCTCAGCGTCGAGGTGGTCGTCGAGGGCCGAGAGGGCTTCGAACCGGATGTCGCTGCTGGGGTGCTGGAGGGCATCGATGAGACGCTGCACCATTGGCGAGCGATCCGGCTTGCCAGCGCTGGTGGGCGGCTCGGGCGGGTGGTCTTTGGCTCGCGTCAACGCATCAATCGAGGCTTCAAGTGCTGCCCGCTCGCGCTCAAGTTCGGCGTGGCGCCCACCGCCGGCATCAGTCACGCCCAACTCGCGCAGCTCCTCCGTGACCTGGTCGAGACGTAGTGCCAGTGTTGCGGCATCGTCCGCGTCGACCGCTGACGCGTCCTTGTGCTCGTCTCTTTCTGCCGAAGACCGCTCGTGAGACCCAGCACTCGCTGTACGCATCGACTGTTCGACCTCCGCGATGCTCAATGCTGGAAGGGCAGGAATCGGGCCTAGCGGAGGCTTCTCGTAGATCGGTTTGCCCCAGAGCGAGCGCAAGAGTGGATCGAGCTCCGCGCGGTCGAACGTTCCAAGCACGAATCGCTCGTTGAACCCAAACAGGTCTGCAGGAATGTCATCCTCAGTCGCTCCGGGAAGCACCACGACCTTGATGCGACGTAGGGCTTCCTGTTGGTCTCGATCGAAGATTGCTTTGATCGCGGCAGCCTCTCGCGAAACCCCGGCGCCGATTCCCGGCTTCTCCTTGCCCTCCCATCGGAGGCGGTAGGTGGCATCGACCGCGATCAAGATGAATTGTGAATCCTCGATTTGCTTGGGGCCGAACGTCGACCATTGCTGGTGGTCGGCGGTGTGGAACAGGTCGAGTTCAGCGTCGATACCGCCGATTGTGCGGAGTGCCACCGTGAACTGGAGCACCGTCCGCTGCCAGTCGTCCGACGTCTGGGCGTAGGACACAAATGCCGATGGCCGTGCCTTCGAATCGCTGATGGTGCCCGTGTCGCTCACCCTCACGTCACGATATCGACGCACTCGACGGCGCTCGAAGCGGACGGCTCTCGTCGTGGCAAGCGCGTGCAGCGCCGCGCAGCGCGCGTTTCCATCCGATCCGCGCCCAATACTGTTTTCCCGTGTCCGAACGTTCGATTTCCTTTTCCATGCCTCTCGATGAGGACGGTTTCCTCCGACGAGAATGCCCTAGCTGCGAGCGGGAGTTCAAATGGCGCCCGACCCCAGACCACGAAGAGAGCGAGCCCGCGCCCGCCGAGGGCTACTGCTGTCCGTATTGCGCAGAGCGCGCACCGATCGACCACTGGTGGACAAGGGACCAACTCGACTACGCTCAGGGCCTCGCAGTCAGCGAGGTCCTTGGGCCCGAGCTCGAGAGGCTTGAGCGTCGCGCCGACCCCGATGCGTTCATCTCCCTCGAGGTCACCGTCAACACCCCTGGCAAGCCAGAGCCCCTTCGTGAGCCCAACGACATGCGTCGCGTCGACTTTGATTGTCACCCGAAGGAGCCGGTCAAGGTGGCAGAGGATTGGCCCGCGTCGGTGCACTGTCTTATCTGTGGCGCATCGGTCGCCGCCCCCAGATCTAGCTGAGATGCCCGCGGGTCATTGTCCGAACTCACGTAACACCTAGCGGGCCGTCGTCGGCGAGCCACGCGATTGTGGATCCTGGCAGTTGCTGACCAGTCCGAGGATTGGCGCAACGCATGAGACCCGATATCCCCCTCGCCTCCGCCGCCCCATGCCGCATCATGTAGAGCGTGCCGCGAAAGACCAGAGTGTTCGTCTCGTTCGACTTCGACCGGGACCAGAAGCTGAAGACGTTCATCCTCGCGCAGGCCAAGCACTCAGACTCGCCGTTTGAGATCGAGAACTGGTCGCTGAACGAACCAGCGCCGGAGCGAACCTGGAAAGAGAAGGCGAGGCAGCGGATCGCTCGATCCGACGTGGTCCTTGTCATGGTTGGGCCTCAGACCTACAGGGCTCCTGGGGTCCTAGCGGAAGTAAAGGTTGCGAGCGAGCTCGGGATCCCGGTGCGGCAGGTGATCGGGTATCGCGATGCCGACCCGCGCCCCGTTCCTGGAGCAGGCCGGCTCTACCGCTGGAGTTGGCCGACGATCAAGACCCTGCTCACGCTCAAGTGAGCACCGAGTCCCCGATCACTCCGACGTCGTTCGATCAGCAGTGCCCCTTCTGTCGTATCGCGAAGGGGATGGAAACGGCTGCAATCATCCACGGCGCCGCCGAATGGATCGCGTTCGAGCCGCTGAAGCCGGCGACCCGCGGCCATACGCTCGTGATCCCCCGCGCGCACTTTCGGGATTACTGGGAACTCCCGCCGCAACTCGCCCGGACGCTTGCCGAAGCAGTGCTCGCAGTGGGCCGAGCCCTTTCGGAGGCCTTACAGTCGCAGGGAATGAACCTGATCACGTCGGCTGGTGCTTCGGCAGAGCAGACCGTCCCGCACGTACATCTTCACCTCGTCCCTCGCTGGAACGAGGACGGCTTCGGCCATATCTGGCCGCCAACATCTCATTCCGCTCCACACGCCGACCCCGCGGTCGTTGCCCTGGTCCGCCGAGCGCTCGAGCGGCAGGGCCTCAGCAGCTAGGTAACGGGGTGTCGGCTCTTCGGACCGCGAGCTGACGAGAGCAGCCATCACCAACGCGGCGAGGACCAAAGCTCCATAGAACAATGCGAGGGACGCACTCTTCGCGGTCCTCCACCATGAGGCCTTGCTCTCGTCAGGGGTGCCCTTGATGTGGCTTTCGATCCACCGAGGGCTGGTCGCCGACATGAAGAAGCCTTCAACTGTGCTTTGGGGTTGTCGAACCCGCTCGTAGAGCACTCGAAACAAACGCTCGGAGCGGAGGTAGGTCGCGTCCAGGGCCCAAAACAAGAGGGTGGGGATGATGCTGGCGAGAGCGAGCCCGGGCTCCCGGGAGGTCACGGCAAACCCGATGAACGCTCCTGCGACCGTTATAGCCCAACCCTTCACGAGGAACGAGTCATTCCCAAGGCGTCCAATGACCGCCTGAAGCAACTCGAGGTGCTTCACTCGGTTCTCATCGAGCTGCGAGCCCACCGCCACAGCGCGAACGGTAGATCCGAGGTCGGATGCCTCGTCGCAAGAACGAACCGTGCGTAGCTCAGCTCGCAGACACACCCCTGCACCAAATTGGTGCACCAGTCGGGCCAGACTGTCCGACACCGGCTTAACCGTCGGAGCCGGTGTCGTGTTGTCCATCGGAAAGCTCGCGCCGGGCCAGGCCCGGTACTACCTCGACCAAGCTGAGGGTCGCGTCGACGTCGTGCAGAGCATCGGCGACGGCATCGAGGACTACTACGCCGGCGGCGCCGAGGCGCGAGGCGAATGGCTGGGTGCCGCCGCGAGGACGCTCGGGCTGGACGGTCCTGCGGATGGAGAGGCTCTTCGGCGGGTGCTGCGAGGGAACGACCCGTGGTCCGATGAGCCGCTTCGGACGGGTCGCGGTCGAGCCACGGTGGCCGGCTTCGACCTGACGTTCTCCGCACCCAAGAGCGTCAGCGTTCTCTTCGGCGTCGGCGACCCCGACGTGACGGCTGCCGTGCGGCAGGCACACGAGCAGGCCGTCCGCGAGGCGTTCGGGTACATGGAGCGCTCGGCTGCCGCTGTACGTCGCGGCCGCGGCGGAGCGGCTGTCCACCAGGCCGGCGGCCTCGTCGCCGCGGCATTCCGGCACCGCACGTCCCGCATGGGTGACCCGCAGCTGCACACGCACGTCCTCGTCGCGAATCTGGGCCGCGGCCCCGACGCGCGGTGGTCGGCTCTGGACGCACGACGCATCTACGCGCACGCGCGCGTCGCGAGCTTCGTGTACCAAGCGGTCCTACGCGGCGAGCTGACGCGCGAGCTCGGCGTGGAGTGGACGCCGGTGCGAGACGGGATCGCGGAGATCGACGGCGTCCCGCCGCAGGTGCTGCGCGCGTTCAGCCGCCGGCGGGCACAGATCGAGGAGGCGCTCGTCGAGCACGGCGCCGGGGGCGCGCGTGCCGCCGAGGCCGCGGCGCTTGCGACTCGCCGGCGGAAGAGCGCCTCGCTCGACGGGGAGGCGCTGCGTTGGCAGTGGCGCGACTGCGCTGCAGGCCTCGGCTTCGACGCGGACAACATCGCGCGGCTCCTGCGTCGAGTTCGAGGCCATGCGCTCGACAGCATCCGCCTTGCCGCGCTCAGAACCGAGTTGGCCGGCCGGCGAGGACTCACGTATCGGCGATCGAGCTTCGGTCGCCGCGACGTGCTCCTGGAGCTCTGCGAGCGCCTGCCGCCGGGCACGACAGTGACGGCTCGCGAGCTCGAGGACGGGGCGGACGCGTTCCTGTCGTCGTCACGCGTCGTGCCCCTGGCCGGTGACCGAGGTCTCGACGCCGATTCGTTCCGAGGTCCGGACGGACGGAGGCTCCCCGTCGCGACCGACGAGCGCCGCTACTCGACGCCGCGAGCTGCTGGCGGTCGAGCAGAGGCTGGTCGAGCGCGTCCGTCGCTCACCGCATCGGGCGCCGACCGCCGCCCGCGCCGCCGCCGCGGCAATCGCCGCACGACCGTCGCTCTCGGAGGAGCAGCGTGCGATGGTGCGGCATCTCTGCGAACGCGACGACCTCGTCGCGCTGATCACCGGCAAGGCCGGCACGGGCAAGACGTACGCGCTCGGCGCCGCGCGCGAGGCCTGGGAGAACGCCGGGATTCCCGGTCCGCGGCGCCGCGGTCGCACGACGCGCATCCTGCGAGCTGCGAGACGGCGCGGGTATCGAGAGCACGAGCGTCGCCGCACTTCTGGCCGGCCGCGAGCTGCCGCGGAACGTCGTGCTCGTCGTCGACGAGGCGGGGATGATCGGCACGCGCCAGCTCTCCGCGCTCCTCCAGCGGGTCGTGAACGCGCGCGGCAAGCTCGTGCTCGTCGGCGACCACCGGCAGTTGCCGGAGTTGCAGGCAGGTGGCGTCTTCCGCGGCCTCGTCCATCGCGGCGTGGCGGTCGAGCTGACTCAGAACGTCCGACAGTTGAACGCCTGGGAACGCGACACGCTCGACGAACTCCGCGACGGCGACGCCGAGCGAGCGATGGAGCAGTACGCCCGCCGCGGCCGCATCATCAGCGGCGGCGACGTTCGACGGCAGCTCGTCGACGACTGGCGCATGCTCGGACGCGATCCCGACCAGTCGCTGATGATCGCTCGCCGGCGCGCCGACGTCGCCGAGCTGAACCTGCGGGCTCGACAGCTGCTGCGCCAAGTGGGCGAGCTCGGACCCGAGGAGATCGCACTGCCGGGCGGAGGCTTCGCCGTCGGCGACCGGGTCATCATCAAGCGCAACGCTTCTGTCCTTGACGTGAGCAACGGCGAGCGCGGACGTGTCGTCGCGATCGGCGAGAGTGGCGTCACGCTCCAGTGCGGAGACACGGCGCGTCGACCTCGACAGCGCGTTCCTGCTCGAGCCCACCGATCACGGCGAGCCGTCCCTTGTCCACGGCTACGCGATCACGGGGCACGTCGCCCAGGGCCTCACAACCGAGCGGACCTTCGTGCTCGCCGACGTGGGCGGCACGCGCGAATGGCTCTACGTCGCGATGAGCCGCGGCCGCCAGACGAATCGGCTCTACATCGCCGACGAGGACCGAGCCCGCGATGAGTTTGCCCCGGTCGATCCTCATCGACCAGACGCATGGCGGCGGCTCGCTGCGGCACTGGCAAGGAGCGAGGCCCAACCGATGGCGATCGACCTCGCCGCCGAGTCGGCACGTGATCGCCGCGGCGACCTCCGACAGCGGCTCGCCGCACGCCGGACACGGCTCGACCGCGACAACGACTTCGGGATCGACCGATGACGCCGCTCCTCACAGCGCAGGAGGTCGCCGACCGGCTCGGCGTCAGCAAGGACTGGGTGTGGGCCCAGGCCCGCGCCGGCACGATCCCGCACGTCCGTCTCGGCCGCTATCGCCGATTCCGTGCTGAGGCGATCGAAGCCTGGATCGTCGAGCTCGAGGCATCGAACCTCGGTACGGCGTCGGCCGTCAACGGTTCGCCGCGCAGTCAAGCGCGGACGCGGGCCTGAGCATCCACCCAGACGGTCACGAACCAGTCGGGCGCTCCGGTGCCAGCACGAAGCCAGGAGCGAGCACTCGGTCCCGGCTCGACAGTGCTCCCGGAGGCAGCAGCTCGTGGCGAACGGCGTTGAGCCGGTAGCTGAGCCACATGTCCAGGACCGCGTCGTCGCCCGTATCCAGGGCGTACCGCGCCGCCGCGAACTCGGCCCGCGCGAGCGGCAGCAGCAGCGGCTCTTGGATGTGCGCACGCTCCCCATCCAGGCAGTCGACCGTGAAGCACTCGCACCAGCGATAGCCAAGCTCGTGGGCCTCGTGCTCCGTCTCGAAGGCCTTGAGGTCGCCGATGCCGTCCGAGGCGGTAGTGACCGGCGCGACGCGGCAGACGTCACGGGCGAGCGGATGCCCCAGTCGCCTTCGAACCAGCTCATCACCGTCGCGTACTCCACGACCACGTGTATGTCCCAGTCGCCGAAACTCGCCC
>CAWDYI010000012.1:0-198575 GCA_963806395.1 uncultured Solirubrobacteraceae bacterium
CCGCGGCGACCTGAAGCTGATCTTCGAGTCCCCGGGCGCGGACGTGCTCGACGCCCCGGACAACCTCGTGGTCGTGCCGGACACCGGCGACGTGTTCCTGCAGGAGGACGGCGGCGGCGAGCAGTTCGTCCGCGGCGTCACGCGGCGCGGCGAGATCTACGACTTCGCGCGCACCGTGATCAACTCGACGGAATTCTGCGGCGGCGTCTTCAGCCCGGACGGCAGGACGTTCTTCGTCAGCCAGCAGGGTGACCGTGTCGCAGGCGCGCCGACGCCGAACCTGCAGGCCGTCACGTACGCGATCTGGGGGCCGTTCGACAACAGATAGCGCGAGATCGCCGGGGACTTTCGGTCACCGACAGGCGGAGTTTCGCCGGTCGGTGGCCGAATCCCGGCCGGTGTCCTACACTCCGTCTGGGATGGGGACCGACGCGGCACCGGAAGGCCTCGAGCCAGACGCGTTCGCTGACATCGACCAGGAGGTCGTCGTCACGTTCCGCTATCCGGTGCGCTTCACGCGCGGTCTTTTCGACATGCGGAACACGACGCTGCGCGACGTCATCCACGCCGACGATCGGGCACGTCTTCTGATCGTGATCGACGAGGGCGTCGCCGCCGCCCACCCCACGATGCTCGACGACGTGCAGCGGTACTGCGAGTCGCACGCCGACGCGCTCGAGCTGCCGGCGCCGCCGCTCGTGGTGCCGGGCGGCGAGGCGATCAAGAACCAGTCCGGTCCGGTCGACGAGATCCGCGAGGCGATCGACACCCACGGTGTGGACCGGCACTCCTACGTGCTCGCGATCGGCGGCGGCGCGGTGCTCGACACGGTCGGCTACGCGGCGGCGACCGCCCACCGCGGCGTGCGGCTGATCCGCGTGCCGACGACGGTGCTCGCCCAGGACGACTCGGCGGTCGGCGTCAAGAACGGCATCAACGCATTCGGCAAGAAGAACTTCGTCGGCTCGTTCGCTCCGCCGCACGCGGTGCTGAACGACTTCGACCTCCTGGTCACGCTCGAGGATCGCGACTGGCGCGCCGGGATCTCGGAGGCGATGAAGGTCGCACTGCTCAAGGACGCCCCGTTCTTCGCGTGGATCGAGCGCCATGCGGGCGACCTCAACGACCGCTCGCTGGCTGCGATGGCGCATCTGGTGCATCGCAGCGCCGAACTGCACCTGAACCACATCGCGACCAGCGGCGACCCGTTCGAGCTCGGCTCGTCGCGGCCGCTGGACTTCGGCCACTGGGCCGCGCACAAGCTCGAGCAGCTCTCCAACCACGCGCTGCGCCACGGCGAGGCGGTCGCGATCGGGATCGCGCTGGACTCCACGTACAGCTATCTCACCGGCAGCCTGGCGCACGCGGACTGGCGGCGCATCATCGACCTGTTCGAGACCGTCGAGCTGCCGATCTGGCATCCCGACCTCGCGACGCCGGGAACCGGCGGGCGCCCCGCGGTGCTGGACGGCCTCGAGGAGTTCCGTGAGCACCTGGGCGGCCGGCTCACGATCATGCTGCTCGAGCGCATCGGCTCGGGCTTTGAAGTCCACGAACTGGACGAGGCGGTGCTGCTGGAGGCCTCGGACCTCCTGCGGCGCCGCGTCGAAGGAGGAGAGAATTGGTCCCCGCCCACCCCACCCACACCGCCTACCCCGGCACTAGCCCCCTAAGTCAGCGGGAGCTGATCGCGGAGTACTTCATGGAGCACCGGGTCCAGGTGCTCGAGCTGGCGGCGTTCCTGGACCGGCTCGACCGGGCACGGGAGGTGGACGCGGACGACGACTTCCGGCTGCGATCGATCCGGAAGGCGCTGACGGCCCTGGTCGACGGCGAAGGCGACCGCGTGCAGCGCGTGCAGATGATCTTCAGCGATCCCCGCAGCGAGCTGCTGGACGAGTTGGACCAGAAGAGCGCCAAGGGCGCCTACGACCCGGAGGCCTAGCCATGGAGTACATCGATCTCCACGCCCACATGGTGTCGCGGACCACCGACGACTACCGGGCCATGGCGATGAGCGGCTGCGTCGCGGTCACCGAGCCGGCGTTCTGGGCCGGCTACGACCGCCCCGGCGTCGACGCGTTCATCGACTACTTCAACCGTCTCACCGACTTCGAGCCCACGCGCGCGGCAACCTACGGGATCGCCCACTTCACGTGGATGTGCCTGAACCCGAAGGAGGCCGAGGATCGCGAGCTGACGCGCCAGGTGCTCGAGGTTATCCCGCGCTATCTCGAGATGCCGAACGTGCTCGGGATCGGCGAGATCGGGCTCAACCGCGTCACCCGCAACGAGCTGGCCGGCTTCAAGGACCACGTCGACCTCGCGATGGATCACGAGCAGCTGATCCACATCCACACGCCGCACCTCGAGGACAAGTGGAAGGGCACGAAGGCGATCGTCGACACGCTGGTCGCCGACCAGCGGATCGAGCCGCACCGCGTGATGGTCGACCACGCGGAGGAGCACACCGTCGACATGATCCTCGACAACGGCTTCTGGACCGGGCTGACGCTGTACCCCGTCACGAAGGTCTCCCCCGCCCGCGCGGTCGACGTCATCGAGACGCGCGGTCCCGAGCGGATCTGCGTCGCTGCCGCGTGCGACTGGGGCGAGAGCCGGCCGCTGGCGGTGCCGGAGTTCGTGCTCGAGATGCGCCGGCGCGGGCACCCGGACTCGCTGATCCGCAGGGTGGTCTACGAGAACCCGATCGAGTTCCTCGGCCAGTCGCCGAAGTTCCGGCTGCCTGACCGCGAGGGCGCGGTAGTGGTCTAGTGCGGGTCGGCGACGACCTTCACCTCACCTACTGCACGAACATCCATCCGGCCGTCGGCTGGGAGGCGGTGCAGGAGTCCCTGGGCGCGCACGCGCCGGCGCTGAAGGCGCGGCTGTCGCCCGATGCGCCGTTCGGCATCGGCCTGCGGCTTTCCGGCGCCGAGAGCTCGGAACTGCTCGACGGCGACCGGCTGAACGAGTTCCGCGCCTGGCTCGACGGCGAGGGCCTGTACGTGTTCACCATCAACGGCTTCCCGCACGGCACCTTCCACGGGCAGCCGGTGAAGGCCGACGTCCACGCGCCGGACTGGCGCAGCGAGGAGCGTGTGGCGTACACGCTCCGCCTGGCCGAGATCCTGTCGGCGCTGCTGCCCGACGATGTCGGCGGGACGATCTCCACCAGTCCGCTGTCGTACGCCGCGTGGGTCGACGACGACGGGATCCAGTCGTGCACGGCAAACGTGCTGCGCGTCTCCGACGAGCTGCGCGGCACGCGGATCGCCCTCGCCATCGAGCCAGAGGCCGACGGCGCGCTCGCCACCGTCGACGACCTGATCCGGTGGTGGCCGGAGCAGCTCGACCGCGAGCACGTGACGGTGTGCTTCGACGCCTGCCACTCGGCGGTCGCCTTCGAGGAGCCCGAGGCGGCGCTCGCAGCGCTCGACGCCGCGGAGATCCGCATCGGCAAGGCGCAGCTCAGCGCCGCCCTGCGCCTCCCGGTCGTGGCCCGCGCGGAGCTCGAGCGCTTCGCCGACCCGATCTACCTGCACCAGGTGACCCAGCGCAACAAGGACGGGTCGCTCCGGTCGTGGCCCGACCTCCCGGAGGCGCTGGACGGCTACGGCGGCGGCGAGGAGTGGCGCGTGCACTTCCACGTCCCGATCTTCGAGGAGCGCTACGGGGCGCTCCGATCCACGCAGGACCACCTGCGGGACGTGATCGAGCGCGTGCGCGGCCGCACCTCGCACCTCGAGATCGAGACGTACACGTGGGACGTGCTGCCGGCCGACCTGAAGGCGTCGTCGGTCGACTCGATCGCGCGCGAGTACGAGTGGGTTCTCGATGTCCTCGGCTGACACGCTGACGCGTCCGTCGCCGTCGGCGTGGCGGGCCTGGCTGGAGATGGCGCGCGTGTCGAACACGCCGACGACGATCTCGAACACCGTCGCCGGAGCCGTGCTCGTCTCCACCACCGCCGCGGTCGGGACGGTCGCGGTGGTCGCGGTGGCGATCGCGCTCTTCTACACGGCGGGGATGATCCTCAACGACGTGTTCGACGAGGCGATCGACCGGCGCGAGCGGCCCGAGCGCCCGCTGCCGTCCGGCGTCGTGTCGCGGCAGGCGGCGCTGCTCGCGGTGATCGTCCTGTTCGTGGCCGGCGAGCTGCTGCTGGCGCTCGAAGGCTGGCGGCCGGTCGTGGCGGGCCTCGGCCTGATCGGGCTGATCGTGCTCTACGACGCCTGGCACAAGGGCAACGCCCTCTCCCCGCTGCTGATGGCCGCATGCCGCCTGATGGTCTACGTGATCGCCGGGCTCGCGGTCGCGAGCGCGCTGAACACCGAGCTGTGGGGCGCCGCCGCGCTCCTGTTCGTGTACGTCGTCGGGCTCACGCAGGTCGCCAAGGCCGAAAGCGGCGGGATCGCCTCGCGCTGGCCGGTGCTGGCCGTGCTCGCGCCGGCCGTGTACTGGGCAAAGGAGCTGCCCGACCTGGCGGTCGCGCTGCTGATGATCGCGTTCCTGTTGTGGGCGAGCTACGCGCTCTGGCTCGTGCTCGGGCGTCGTACGATCGGTGCCGGCGTCGTGCGCCTGATCGCGGGCATCGCCATCTACGACGCGCTGGTCGTGGCCGGCGCGGGGGGCGGCGCCGCCCCGCTCGCGGTGTGCCTCGGCGCCTTCCTGGCCACGATCGCTCTCCAGACCAAGATCGCGGGGACCTGACACCTCATGCCTTCCAAGACCGTCGTCCTGTGCACCGTCGCAATGACCCCGGAGCTCCTCGGGGACGCCACGCCGCGCCTGAAGCGGTTCGCCGACGCGGGCGCCGTGGTGCCGCTGGGCGGCGTCACGCCCGCCGTGACCGCGACCGTGCAGAGCACCTACCTGACCGGCCGGCCGCCGAGCGGGCACGGCGCCGTCGGCAACGGCTGGCTGTTCCGGGACACGATGGAGGTTCGCCTCTGGCAGCAGTCCAACCGGCTCGTGCAGGCGCCGAAGGTGTGGGAGGCCGCGCCGGACATCACGTGCGCGAACCTGTGCTGGTGGTTCGCGATGTACTCGTCCGCGGACGTGACCGTGACGCCGCGGCCGATGTACCCGGCCGACGGGCGCAAGATCCCCGACTGCTACACGAAGCCCGGTGACCTGCGCGACAGGCTCCAGGCCGAGCTGGGCCAGTTCCCGCTGTTCCGGTTCTGGGGGCCGGCGGCGTCGATCGAGTCGACCAAGTGGATCGCGGACGCGGCGAAGCTCGTCGACGCGCAGTTCGACCCGGCGCTGTCCCTGGTCTACCTGCCGCACCTCGACTACGCGCTCCAGAAGAAGGGCCCCGCGATCGACGGCATCCGCACCGAGCTGGGAGAGCTGGACGCGATCGCGGGCGACCTGATCGACTTCTACGAGGCGCGCGGGGCGCGCGTGATCGTGCTGTCCGAGTACGGGATCGTGCCCGTCTCGCGGCCGGTCCACCCGAACCGCGTACTGCGGTCGGCGGGGCTGATCAACTACCGGATGGAGCTCGGTCGGGAGGTGCTCGACATCGGCGGCAGCGAGGCGTTCGCGATGGCCGACCACCAGCTCTCGCACGTGTACGTGCGCGATCCGGCGCGGATCGGGGAGGTCAAGGCGCTGCTCGAGGCCGTGCCGGGTGTCGGCGAGGTGCTCGACGAGGCCGGCAAGCGCGAGTACGGCCTCGACCACGACCGGTCCGGCGAGCTGGTCCTGATCGCCGAGCCCGACGCGTGGTTCACGTACTACTACTGGGAGGACGACGCGCGCGCGCCGGACTACGCCCGCACCGTCGACATCCACCGCAAGCCCGGCTATGACCCGGTCGAGCTGTTCCTGGACCCGGCGATCCGCGTGCCGCCGCTCGCGCTCGGCTCGCGCCTGGTGCGCAAGAAGCTCGGGTTCCGGACGCTGATGGACGTGATTCCGGTCGACGCGTCGCTGGTGAAGGGCTCGCACGGGCGGATCCCCGACGACCCGGCCACGGGCCCGCTGCTGATGACGCGGCAGACGGACCTGATCGATGACGGCGAGCTCGCGGCCACCGGCGTGCACGACCTGATCCTGCGGCACCTCGGCGTCCGGGCCCGCGAGGCGGCGGCGCGATGACGACGGTCGGCCGCAAGGCCGACCACCTGCGGATCGCGGCCGGTCCGGACGTGGCGCACGCCGGCGGCACCGGGTTCGAGCACATCCGGCTGCGCCACCGCGCGCTGCCGGAGCGCGACCTCGCGGCGGTCTCGCTCGAGACCGAGCTGCTGGGCGCGCGGCTCGGCGCGCCGCTGATCGTGTCGGCGATGACCGGCGGCACCGACGAGGCCGCCACGATCAACGCCCGGCTGGCGCGCGCGGCGTGCGAGCACGGGCTCGGGCTGGTGCTCGGCTCGGGGCGAGCGCTGCTCGAGGACCCGGAGCTGCTTCCGACCTATCGCAGCGCCGACCGCCCACCGCTGCTGCTCGGCAACCTCGGCGCCGCCCAGGTGCGGCTCCACGACGGCCCGGAGCGTGCCGCACGCCTGGTCGACCTGCTGGGCGCGGACGGCCTGACCGTGCACCTGAACGCGATCCAGGAGGCGGTCCAGCCCGAGGGCGAGCCGGAGTTCGCGGGCGTGGCGGCGGGGATCGGCGCCGTGGTCCGGCACCTGGCGCCGCTGCCGGTGCTCGTGAAGGAGGTCGGCTTCGGGATGGACGCCGCCGACGTCGCGCTGCTGCGCGACGCGGGCGTGGCGGCGATCGACGTCGCCGGCGCGGGCGGCACGAACTGGGCGCTCGTCGAGGGTCGCCGTGACGAGCGCGCCGGCGACGTCGCCGCCGCGTTCGCCGAATGGGGCGTCGCGACGGCCGAGGCACTCGTCGACGCGCATGCGACCGCGCCCGGCCTGCCGCTGATCGCCAGCGGCGGCCTGCGCGACGGCGTCGACGCCGCGAAGGCGCTCGCACTCGGGGCCACCGCCGCCGGCCTCGCGCGCGCGTTCCTGCTCGGCGCCCAGGCCGACACCGCCTCCGAGACCGCCGCCACGCTCGTCCGCCAGCTTCGCATCGCCGTCTGGGCTGCGGGGGCGGCGAGCGCCGCGGAACTGGGTCCGGCGCACCTGCGCTAGCGCAGCTCGGTGAAGAACTCAGTGATGTCGCGGGCGAGCAGCTCGGGCTCCTCGGCCGGTGCGAAGTGCCCGCCGCGCGGCATCGGCGTCCAGCGCCGGATGTCGTAGAGCCGCTCCGCCCACTCGCGCGTCGGCGTGCCCTCGGAGACGAGCTCGTTGGCGAACAGCGAGACCGCGGTCGGAACGCTGACGAAGTCGTCCGGACCGATCGGGGCGCCGTGCCAGCGCTCGTCGTAGTAGTCGCGCATCGACCCGGTGATCGTCTGGGTCGCCCAGAAGATCGTCAGATTCGTGAGCAGGACGTCACGGTCGATGCGCTCGAGCGAGTCACTCCACGAGCGCCACTTCTCGACCAGCCAGGCGGCAAGGCCCGCGGGCGAGTCGTTGAGCGCGTAGCCGACGGTCTGCGGCTTCGTCGACTGGATCGAGCTGTAGCCGCGCTCGACGGCATCCCACGCGGCGACCGCCGCCGTGTACTCGCGCTCGGCGTCCGACAGCGGCCGCGAGCCCGGCCCGGTGTACGGCACGTCGTCGATCTGGTGGAGGTGGATGCCGAGCAGCGGCGCCGGGTCTTCGAGCGCCATGTACGTGGTCACGCTCGCGCCGAAGTCGCCGCCCTGGGCGCCGTAGCGCTCGTAGCCGAGGCTCCGCATCAACCCGTGCCATAGCCGCGCGGTGTCGCGCGTCGTGTTGTGGGCCGGCCGCTCGGAGAAGCCGTAACCCGGCATCGAGGGGATCACGACGTCGAACGACTCCGCCAGCAGCGGCGCGATCTGGAGGTGCTCGACGAACGAGCTCGGCCAGCCGTGCGTGAGGATCAGCGGGATGCCGTCGCCGTTGCGCGCGCGCTCGTGCACGAAGTGGATCTGCACTCCGTCGATCTCGGCCCGGTAGTGGCCGAACGCGTTCAGGCGCTGCTCCTGCGCGCGCCAGTCGAAGGCGTCGGCCCAATAGCGGACGAGCTCGCGCAGGTAGTCGAGGTCCGTCCCCTGCTGCCACGAAGGGTCCGGCGAGGGCTCGGGCCAGCGGGTGTTGCGCAGGCGTGCGCACAGATCGTCGAGCACCTCGTCCTCGATCCGGATCTCGAACGGCTCGGCGCGTGCCACCGGCGGCAGTGTGCCACGCTCCCCGTGGTCAGTGCGATGACCGTCCGGTGGCGGTACGGTGCGAAGCGTGGAGGCGCCGAGCGCCAGGACGCGCGTCGAGCTCGAATCGGTGCCAGAGACGTTGCTCTGGACGCTCTACCACCGCGCGCTCGAGGCGCGCCGCCCGGACGCCGTGCTCGAGGACCCGAAGGCGGTCGAGCTGGTCGACACGATCGACTACCCGTTCGAGTCGCGCTTCGGCGGCCGCGCCGCCCAGGCGCAGTGGCAGGCACTCCGGGTGCGGTGCTTCGACGTCATGGTCGAGCGGTTCCTGGCGGAGCACCCGGACGGCACCGTCGTGGCGCTCGGCGAAGGTCTCGAGACGCAGTTCTGGCGCGTCGACAACGGCCGGGTCCACTGGTTGACGGTCGACCTGCCCGAGCCCGTCCAGCTGCGCCGCCGGCTGCTTCCTGAGTCGCCGCGCCACCGGGCGCTCGCGCGCTCGGCGCTCGACCCGAGCTGGATGGGCGAGGTCGACCCGTCGCGCGGCGTGCTGCTGACGGCCCAGGGGCTGCTCATGTACTTCGAGTTCGACGAGGTGCGGCGCCTCGTCGCGGCCTGCGCCGAGTGGTTCCCCCGCGGGTCGCTGCTGTTCGACGCCGTGCCGTGCTGGCTCAGCGTGCGCAGCCGCCGCGGGAAGCTCAACACGGCCGGCGACTACCACGCACCGCCGTGGCATTGGGGGATCAACTCGCAGACGGCCGAGGATCTCGCGGGCGCGCACCCCAACGTCGAGGAGCTGACCGAGCTCAGCATGCCCCGCGGCCGCGGGGCCCTGCTCGGCTACCTGGTGCCGATGCTGGCCCGCGTCCCGCCGGTCCGGCGCCAGCTGCCGATCTCGATCATGCAGGCCCGGTTCGGGCCGGGCTGACGCGCGTTCAGCCGGAGGACGCGGCGGCCGGCTTCTCGTCGGCAGCGGGCTTCGCGGCGGCGGCAGCCGGCTCCTCGGCGGGGGCGGCAGCCGGCTCCTCGGCGGCAGCGGCGGCAGGCTCCTCGGCGGCGGGCTTCGCGGCGGCGGCAGGCTTCTTGGCAGCTGCGGGCTTCTCGGCGGCGGCGGGCTTCTCGTCGGGCGTCACGGTCTTCGCCGGGCCGAGCATCATCGTCATGTTGCGCCCGTCCTGCTGGGGCCGCTGCTCGACGACCGCGAGCTCGGCGAGATCCTCCGCGAGGCGGTTCAGGATCATCTCGCCACGCTCCGGGTGGGCCATCTCGCGGCCGCGGAACATGATCGTGACCTTGACCTTGTCGCGCCCCTTGAGGAAGCGGATGACGTGGCCCTTCTTGGTGTCGTAGTCATGCTGCGCGATCTTCGGCCGGAACTTGATCTCCCGGATGTTGATCTGCTGCTGGTGCTTGCGAGCGGCCTTCTGCTTCTGGACCTGCTCGTACTTGTACTTCGAGTAGTCCAGGATGCGGCACACCGGAGGCTTGGCCTCGGGCGCCACCTCGACGAGGTCGAGGTCTCGCTCCTGCGCCTGGCGCAGGGCGTCCTGGGTGCGCATGATCCCCACTTGCTGGCCGTTTTCGTCGATCAGACGGACCTCGGGCACACGGATGCGCTCGTTGATCCGGGTGGGGTCGCGCTCAGGCGGCTGCCGGTCGAACCGTCTGGGGACCGGCACTAGTGCTGTAGGCGTCGCGTCAAGAAGTGCGCGGCGCTGAGTTCGAACGCGTATTCAACCCGAGGAAGTATAGCGGCGGCGCGCAGCGCGCAAGTGTGCCCCGTTGGCGACCTCCTGCTCGACCAGATCGTTGGCGATCTGGGCCGCCTCCTCGCGCGAGACGTCATGGTGGCCGAAGGCGAGGCGTACGCCGAGCGGGCCTTCCATCCGGTAGTCGTGCGCGAGCGCCTGCGGCAGCGCCGAGGTCCAGTTGGTCGCGTTGATGAGGTCGATCACCGTCTGGAGGAACGTGATCCCGGGCCGCCACTCCGCCGCCGGGATCCATTCGGGCCGGCGCCAGAAGAGCTCGAGGCCCGGGAACAGCACGACCGGGTCGGTCATGCGGTGCAGGAACACGAAGCGAAGGCGCTCCGCGTCGGCCGGGTCCTCGTCGACGAGATCGGTCGCGCGGATCGTCGCGACCCGGTCGTCGACCGGCAGCTTGCCGCGCTCGAACGCGCGCCGGAGCAGCGAGAAGTACGGCGTGCCGATCCACAGCGCGCGGGACACGCCGAGCGCGTCGAGCGCCGCCGTGCCGCCTTCGCGGAACACGTTCTGGCTCGCCCATGCGCCGAGGCTCTCGCCGTAGACGGCGACCTCCGCCTTGCCCGGGTGGCGGACGAGCCGCCGCAGCAGCTCGGCGTGCGTGCGGGCGGCGATCGGCACCTTGGTCGGCATCAGCATCGTGCGCTTGTCGTAGTACTGGATCACCACGCACGACACGTTGCCGCCCGCGAACCGCTCGATCGCGTCCGGGATGATCGGGTTCACGTAGCCGCGCAGGGTGGCCGAGATGACGACGATCCGCGGGCGCTCGAAGGCGCCGAGGCGGTCGAGCTCGCGCACCGCCAGCTCGGCGCGCTCCTCGACCGTCGCGGCCGACTTGACGCCGACGAACACGCGGATCGGATCGACCGGGAGCCCGGTCTCGGTGCCGGCCAGGAAGCGGCTGGCCTCGAAGTCGAGCGTGTCCTGCGGGATCAGGGAGTCCGGCCCGATCGACACGGTCGGCAGGTACTCCGCGTCGGGCCACTCGGTCATCCGCGGCCGCCGCGGCCGCGAGCGCTGCATCAGCTGCTTCCAGGCCACCAGTGCGACCGCGCCGGTCGCGGCCGCCGCGGCGAGCGCGCGCGGGTTGTGCAGCGGGTCGTCGTCGCGCCGCATCGGCGCGACCGAGCCGACGATCGCCGAGATCCCTGCCACGCGCGCGATCGTGCCGCCGAACGCGACGGCCGAGTTGCGGCTGGCCGGCAGCTCGGCCAGGATCGCGACGAAGCCGGCGCCGACGACGACCGACCGGGCGGCCGGCTCGCGGTCCCCCATCAGGCGCGCGACCTGCCCGACGATCCGCTCGGTCACGGACCCGGCGAACGCGCCGAGCCCCGCCGAAGCCGCGGAGACGAGGAACTGGTCGCGACCGGTGCGGCGCACCAGCGACGGCCTGAACGAGAGCCCGAGCCCGAGCGCCGCGACCAGCCGCGCGCTGTCGCGTCGCTCCACCGTCACCCCTCGCGCGACGCGGCCTCGGCGGCGAGCCGCGCGACCAGATCGTCGAGCGCCTCGCTGCCCTGGTCGCCCTCGCGGTGGCGGCGCACCGCGACCGCACGCTGCTCGGCCTCACGGTCGCCGACGACGAGCATGTACGGCACCTTGCGCAGCTCCGCCTCGCGGATCTTGCGCCCGACCGACTCGGTGCGGTCGTCGACGTCGGCGCGCAGGCCGGCGGCGGTGAGCGCCGCCTGGACCTCGCGCGCGTAGTCCACGTGGCGGTCCGCGAGCGGCAGGACGGCGGCCTGGACGGGCGCGAGCCAGAGCGGGAACTCGCCGGCGTAGTGCTCGATCAGGATCCCCATGAAGCGCTCGAAGCTGCCCATCAGCGCGCGGTGGATCATCACCGGCCGGTGGTCGGCGTTGTCGGCGCCTGTGTACGTGAGCTCGAACTGCTCGGGCATGTAGTAGTCGAGCTGGACCGTGCCGAGCTGCCACGAGCGGCCGATCGAGTCGGTCATGTGGAGGTCGATCTTCGGCCCGTAGAACGCCCCGTCGCCCGCGTTGACCTCGTACTCGACGCCCTTGTCGTCCAGCGCCTTCGCGAGCAGCGTCTCCGCGCGATCCCACATGTCGTCGGTGCCGACGCGCTTGTCGGGCCGGGTCGAGAGCTCGAGCCTCGGCTTGAAGCCGAACGTGTCGTAGATCGCGTAGCCGAAGTCCAGGCAGCGCTGGACCTCCTCCGGCACCTGCTCCTCGGTGGCGAAGATGTGGGCGTCGTCCTGCGTGATGTGCCGCACCCGCAGCAGGCCGTGGAGCGTGCCGCTCGGCTCGTGGCGGTGCACCAGCCCGGCCTCCGAGTACCGGATCGGCAGGTCGCGGTAGGACCGCCGCTCGTCCTTGTAGAGCTGGACATGCGCCGGGCAGTTCATGGGCTTCAGGCCCATCGGGTGCCCCTCGACGTCCGTGAAGTACATGTTGTCGCGGTACACGTCCCAGTGCCCGGACTGCTTCCACAGCTCGACGTCGTAGAGGATCGGCGTCTTCACCTCGCGGTAGCCGCGCGCGGCGTTCTCCTCCCGCCACAGGTCGGTGAGCTGGTTGAGCATCGCCATGCCGTTCGGCTGCCAGAACGGCGAGCCGGGGCTGAGCTCGCTGAACATGAAGAGGTTGAGGTCGCGGCCGAGGCGCCGGTGATCGCGCGCACGCGCCTCCTCGAGCTGGTGCAGGTACTGGTCGAGATCGTCCTTGGAGTGGAAGGCGGTCCCGTAGATGCGCGTGAGCATCTGGCGGTCCGAGTCACCGCGCCAGTAGGCGCCGGCGATCGACAGCAGCTTGAACGCCTTCACGCGCTTGGTCGACGGCGTGTGCGGGCCGCGGCAGAGGTCGGTGAAGCCGTCGTTCGTGTAGAGCGAGACCGTCTCGATGTGCTGGTCGCGCACGAGGTCGTTGATCAGCTCGACCTTGTAGTCCTGCTGCTCGGCGGCGAAGCGGTCGAGCGCGACCTGGACCGGCACGTCCTCGCGCACGAACGGCTCGTCCGCCTTCACGTGCTCGCGCATCTTCGCCTCGAGCGTCTCGAAGTCGTGCTCGGAGACGGTGACGCCGTCGGGGAACTCGAAGTCGTAGTAGAAGCCCTCGCCGATCGGCGGGCCGATCGAGATCTTCGTCCCCGGGTAGAGGTCGAGCACCGCGGCGGCCAGCACGTGCGCCGTGTCGTGACGGACGAGCTGGATCGAGTCCCAGTCGTCGGACTTGGGCGTGACGATCTCGACGCGCTCGCCGTCGTGCAGCGGCTGCCCGAGGTCGCGGATCCTGCCCTCGTCGTACGCGCTCCCGTCGTGGCGGTCGGGCCCGTCGCCGTCCACGACCCGGATCGCCAGTGCCGCGCGCGCCAGCCCAGGGCCGATCGACGCCGCCAGGTCGGCGCCGGTCGCGCCGTCTTCGAGCTCGCGCTCGGAGCCGTCGGGGAGGGTCACGCGCATTGCGCGGGGATGCTAGTGGGCGCCGGGCCTCAGGCCTTGTGAGACGCCGCGGCGAGGTGCAGCGGCCGCCCGGGCGTGCCGCGGCGGCTGCCGATCGCCAGCGCCGGGATCGTGCGGTGCGTGATCGGCCCGATCGCGAGCGCGTACAGGACGGTCCCGATGCCGACGGTGCCGCCGAGCAGGAATCCCGCCACCAGCACGGCGGCCTCGATGCCCGTGCGCACGACGCGGATCGAGTGCCCGCGCGCGGCGATGCCGGTCGTCAGGCCGTCGCGCGCTCCGGCGCCGAGGCCGGCGCCGATGTACAGGCCGGTGGCGACGCCGTTCCCGGCCACGCCGCCGACGAGCAGCGCGACCCGCGCCCACGTCGCCTGCGGCGGGTCGAAGAGCGCCAGCGTGAGGTCGATCACGAGGCCGACGACGACGGCGTTGGCGATCGTCCCGACACCGGGACGCTGGCGCAGCGGCAGCCAGCCGAGCAGCACGACGAAGCTGGCGAGGATCGCCCACGTGCCGATCCCGAGCCCGATGGTCCGCGAGAGGCCCTGGTGCAGCACGTCCCACGGGTCGAGCCCGAGCCCCGCGAGCACCATCATCGCCGCCGTCACGCCGTAGAGGACCAGGCCGACGGAGAGCTGGGCGGTGCGGCGGAGGCGCTGGTCGGTCGGGACGGGGGCGAGCATCAAGAGATAGAGTGACAACCTTGGCACCATTCCAACAGGGCCAATCTGCCGGTGCTGGCCCCGTCGCGCTCCGGCGGCTCGCGACGCCGCACCTGGTGCGGCTGCTCGGCGACTGGCGCAGCGGCGGTACCGCGTATCCGGCGCTCGCGGCGGCGCTGCGCGGCCTGATCGTCGACGGGCGGCTGCCGCCACACACGCGGCTGCCGTCCGAGCGCGCCCTCGCGCTCGCGCTCGGCGTGTCCCGCAACACGGCGACGGCGGCGCTCGACGTGCTGCGTGAGCAGGGGTATCTCGCCTCCCGTCGCGGCACCGGCAGCTGGGTCACCTCCCCGCCCGCGGCGGTGGACCGCCCGGACGAGCCGCTCCCGCCCGCCGGCGACACGATCGACCTCACGCTCGCCAACCTGCCGGCGCCCGACGAGCTCGGCGCCTTCGCCGCCGCCGCCGCGGCCGCCCTGCCGCGCGAGTTCGGCGGCCACGGCTACGAGCCGTTCGGGCTGCCCGCCGCGCGCGCGGCGGTCGCCGCCCACCTCTGCAGCCGCGGGCTGCCGACGCAGCCGGCCCAGGTGCTGATCACGCAGGGCGCTCTGCACGCTTGGGATCTCGCGCTGCGCGCGTTCGCCCGGCCCGGCGACCGCGTGCTGGTCGAGACGCCGACCTACCCGGGCGCGCTCGACGCCGTGCGCGCACACGGCTGCGCGCCGGTCGGCGTCCCGGTCGGCCCCGACGGCTGGGATCTCGCGTTCATGCGCACCGCCTTCCGCGACGTGCGACCGCGGCTCGGCTACCTGATCCCGGACTTCCAGAACCCGACCGGCGTCTCCGTCCCGGCCGCGCAGCGCGTCGCGGTCGCGCGTGCGGCGCGTGCGGCCGGCGTGCCGCTGATCAGCGACGAGAGCCTCGCCGAGCTGTGGCTCGACGGGGACGAGAGCCGGCCGCCGTCGCTCGCCGCCGGCGATCCCGGCACCGGCGTGCTGGCCGTGGGCTCGCTGTCGAAGCCGGTGTGGGGCGGTCTGCGCGCGGGCTGGATCCGGGCGGACCGCGAGTTCGTGCGGCGCCTCGCGCTCGCGCGCGGCAGCCAGGACGTGGGCAGCCCGGTCCTCGACCAGCTGCTCGCCGTCGAGGTCCTCTCCCGGCTCGACTCGCTGCTGCCCGGCCGCCGCGCGCTGCTGCGCGAGCGCCGCGACACGCTGCTCGACGCGCTCGCCGCCGAGCGCCCCGCCTGGCGGGTCGAGCGGCCGTCCGGCGGGATGTCGTTGTGGGTGGAGCTGCCGGACGGGACGGCCGCCTCCGCGCTCGCCGCCCGCGCCGTCGAGCACGGCGTGCGCATCGCGCCCGGCCCGCGCTTCGGCGCAGTCGGCGGGTTCGAGCAGCGGCTGCGCCTGCCGTTCACTCAGCCGCCGGAGCGCCTCGCCGAGGCGGTCCGCCGGCTCGCGGCCGCCGAGGACGCGCTCGGGTCGCGGCCGCCGGCCGCCGAACCGGCCGCCCGCTGGGTCGCCTGAGAAGAGCTCCCAGCCGCAGGGAATGGGAACGCCCGTTCGTACGCGGCTGCTAAGGTGCGCGGCCGCGACGGTGGAGGACCGCCGCGGGCCATGCGCCGCGCACACGAGCGCGCGACGAGCGGAATGGGCCCGTGGGTGGACGCCGTCCGATGATCTGCAATCCACCCGGCCTGCCGCTGCGCTTCCGTGCGCGCGGGCCGCCAAGGACGTGATGATGCGAACCAAGACGACCGCGCTCGCGCTTGCGAGCACGCTGGTGGCGGCGCCTGCCGTTGCCATGGCCGCCGAGGCCGACGATCCGCCCTCCCCGACCCTCGCCGCCCTGCGCGCGCCGGTTGGCGGCCACCTGACCATGCGCGCCCAGATGCGCGCCGCGGGCCGCTCGAACCTGCAGGACGACCTGGCCAAACGCGCCGTGCGGATCGCCCGCAGCGTGGCCGACGCGCGCGACACGGGCTTCGCGGCGAAGGCCGAGCGCCGACGCGTGCGCGGCCAGGACCCGGCCGAGCTGCGCACTCGCATCCGCGTGCTGCGGCGCGACCTGCGCGACGCGCGGGCGCCGAGCGCGTCTCCCGTGCTGCAGGCGATCGCCGCGTGCGAGTCGGGCGGGAACCCGGCGACCGACACCGGCAACGGGTTCTACGGGAAGTATCAGTTCACGCTCGAGACGTGGAACGCGGTCGGCGGCTCCGGCAACCCGGCCCAGGCCTCCGAGGCCGAGCAGGACCGCCGCGCGGCGATCCTCTACGCGAGCGCCGGCGCGTCTCCCTGGCCGGTCTGCGGCCGCTAGCCGCGCGCAACGTCAACTGCGCGAGGTGAGGAGGCCGGTAGCCGTCGCGGTCGTGCCAGGTCCGCCGAGTGTCGAGTTAGACGGCCTCAGGCCCGGAAAGTCGACACTCGCGCGTCTCCGCGCCCGCCCAACGGACGCTCACCCCCACCCAGCGCAGTTGACGTTCGCCCGCTCGACGCCCTCGGCTATGGTGCGGCGCCGATGGACGTCCGCCACCTCCGGGCCGAGTTCCCCGTGCTGGAACGCCTCGCGTACCTGAACGCGGGGACGGACGGGCCGGTGCCCGCTGTCGCCGTGAAGGCGGCGCGCGAGGCGCTGGATGCGCAGGCGCAGGACGGGCGGTACGGGCCGCACTTCGCGACGCGCGCGGCGCTGCTCGGCGAGCTGCGTGCGCTGTACGCGCGCGTGCTCGGAGCCGCGGTCGACGACGTCGCGCTGCAGACGTCCACGAGCGCGGGGATCGGCGCCGTGCTGGCGGGCATGGACCTCGGTCCCGGCGACGAGATCGTGACCTCCGACAGCGAGCACCCCGGCCTGCTCGGGCCGTTGATCGCCGCGCGCGGGCGCGGTGTGGCGGTCCGGGCGGTGCCGCTCCGCGACGTCGCGGATGCGGTCGGCGCGAGCACGACGCTCGTGGCCTGCTCGCACGTCTCGTGGGTCACCGGCGAGCTCGCGCCCGCCGCGCTGGCGGAGCTCGACATTCCGGTCGTGTTCGACGGCGCCCAGGGCGCCGGCGCCGTGCCGATCGACGTGCGCGCGCTGGGCTGCTCGGCCTACGCGGCGTCCGGCCAGAAGTGGCTGTGCGGGGCCGACGGGACCGGGATGCTGTACGTCGCGCCGAGCTTCCGCGAGCGCGTGCGCGTGGTGGCGCCGGCGTATGCGTCGTTCGAGGACGCGCGTCGCGGTCTCGACTCGCCGCTGCACGCGAACGCCGCCCGCTACGACACCGCGTCGCTGTCGCGCGAGGCGGCCGCGTTCTCGCGCGCGTCGACCGGACTGTTCGCCGCCGCGGGCTTCGACGCCGTCCACTCGCGCGCCGCAAGCCTCGCCGCCCGGCTCGCGGATGCGCTCACCCAGCGCGGCCGAACGGTCGCCGAGCGCGGCGCGACGACGCTCGTCGCGTGGGAGGAGCCCGACCCGCCCGCGACGCGCGACCGGCTCGCCGCCGCCGGCGTCGTCGTGCGCGACCTGCCCGGCACCGGGTTCGTGCGCGCGTCGGTCGGCGCCTGGAACGACGAGAGCGACCTCGACCGGCTGCTGGCCGCGCTGTAGGCGTTAGGGTCGCCCCGCAATGCGCCGCGTGTGTGTCTACGCAGGATCGAACCCGGGCACCGATCCCGCCTACGCGGACGGCGCGCGGGCGCTCGCAAACACCCTCGCCGAGCGCGGCATCGGGCTCGTCTACGGCGGCGGCAAGGTCGGCCTGATGGGCGTGCTCGCCGACACCGCGCTGGCCGCCGGCGGCGAGGTGATCGGGGTGATGCCGCAGGCGCTGGTCGACCGCGAGATCAGCCATCGCGGCGTCACCGAGCTGCGGGTCGTCGGCTCGATGCACGAGCGCAAGGCGCTGATGGCCGAGCTGTCGGACGCGTTCGTCGCGGTCCCGGGCGGCATCGGCACGCTCGAGGAGCTGATCGAGGTCTATACGTGGAGCCAGCTCGGCATCCACGACAAGCCGTGCGGCGTCCTCAACGTCCGCGGCTACTACGACGCGCTCGCCACGTTCCTCGACCACGCGGTCGACGCGGGCTTCCTGCGGGCGCAACACCGCGCCGTGCTCACCGTCGCCGCCGACCCGGCCGAGCTGCTCGAGCGGTTCGCCGCCTACGAGCCGCCGCGGGTGGCCAAGTGGCTGGAGCTCGATCAGACCTGATCCTGCGTCCGCTCGAGGACGCGGACATCGCGGAGCTGTCGCGGATCATCGCGACCCCGGAGGTGGCCCGCTGGTGGGACGACGGCTCGCCATGGGAGGACGATGACGACGCCACGCAGCTGACGATCTTGATCGGCGGGAAGGTCGCCGGCTTCATCCAGTACGGCGAGGAGCTGGGGCCGAAGTACCGCCACGCGAGCATCGACATCTTCGTCGACCCGGCGCTGCACGGGCGCGGCTTCGGCACGCACGCGATCGAGCTACTGGTGCGGCACCTCGTCGACGACCGCGGCCATCACCGGATCACGATCGACCCGGCCGCACACAACGCGCCGGCGATCCGCGCGTACGAGAAGGCGGGCTTCCAGCGGGTCGGTGTGATGCGCCGCTACGAGCGCAACATGACGACCGGCGAGTGGCACGACGGCCTGCTGATGGAGCTCGTGGG
Organism: uncultured Solirubrobacteraceae bacterium; assembly: GCA_963806395.1. Taxonomy (GTDB): domain Bacteria; phylum Actinomycetota; class Thermoleophilia; order Solirubrobacterales; family Solirubrobacteraceae; genus DASSUW01. Next base: position 18,676 of record CAWDYI010000012.1, read on the forward strand.
GGCGCCGCCCGAAGCGGGCGGCACCCCCTGAGACTCGGTTTCGCCTGCCAGGCGAGACGCTCCTGCGTCGCGCTCGGCTTCGGCGACGTTACTTACGGCACGAGAGTGATCTCGGCGCTGCCGGTGAGCGCTCCCTCGCCGTCCCCATCCGGACCGAGGTCCGCGTACTGGGCCCCGAACACGGCGCGCAGGTTCTGCGTCGCCGGGTCGTGGCCACCGGCCGAGGTGGTGAACTGGCCGGTGCAGGTGCCCGTGGGGCTTGTGGCCCCCGTGCTGCTGCTGATCGAGTGCGAGTGGGTGTCGTGGCCCAGCAGATACGACAGCTGGACGCGCGAGCAATCCACCGGCTGGTCGTCGGTCACCTTGACCTCGACCTGGACGACCTGACCGAACTGGAACGCCTGGCCGGGGACCGGCTGGACGAACTCGATCGTCGGTCGCGCGTTGCCGACGATGATCTGGACCTCGGCGGACGCAGAGCGCCCGGTCCGATCAGTCACCTTCAGCGTCGCGTTGTAGACGCCGCTCTCGTCGAACGTGTGCGTCGGATTGCGCTCCGTCGAGTCGAACGTGCCGTCGGCGTCGAAGTCCCACTGGTACGTGAGACGGTCACCGTCGGGATCGTTCGTCCCGTCGCTGGAGAATTCCACCGTCAGCGGCGCCGCCGGGCTGTCCGTCGGATCCGCAGCCACCTTCACGACCGGCGTGCGGTTGCCGCGCACGTAGTCCACGCGCGCGAGCTGCGCCTCCGGCAGCGTGACGAAGTAGCCCGTGCCGTACTCGAGCGTGTAGAGCGCGCCGTCCTCGCCGAACTCGATGTCCATCGGGTTGTCGAACGTGAACGACGGCAGGACCGGGTTGATCTTCAGGAGGCTGCCGGACTCGTCCAGCCGCACTTCCTTGATCCAGTCCCGCGTCCACTCGTAGAACAGCGGCACGCCGTCGTAGTACTCCGGCCACTTGATCCGCGAGCTGCTGTTCTTGTTGTAGTTGTACGCCGGTCCGCCCATCGGGCCGATCCCGCCGGTGGCGAGCTCGGGGAACTCGGCGGACTCGCCGTAGCCGTACCAGATGTCCGGATGCCTCGTCGGCGGCAGCTGACGCAGGCCGGTGTTGTACGGGGAGTCGTTGACCGGCGCGGCGCAGTTGAACGGGCCACTGGTCGTCTCGGTCGTGAAGTCCCAGTCCTGGTACGGGAGCTCGTCGGTCGCGCAGTAGGGCCAGCCGTAGTTGCCCGGCCCGCGGGCGACGAACCACTTGCCCTTGCCGTCGGGACCGCGCTGCGGATCCGGCGCGTTGGCGTCCGGCGAGTAGTCGCCGACGTACAGGTCGTCCGTCTCACGGTTGACCGCGATCCGGAACGCGTTGCGCAGGCCCATCAGGTAGATCTCCGGCTTGGTCTGCGGAGCGCCCTGCGGGAACAGGTTCCCCGCCGGGATCTCGTAGCCGCCATCGGTCTTGGGCTTGATGCGCAGCACCTTGCCGCGCAGGTCGTTCGTGTTGCCGGCCGAGCGCCGCGCGTCGAACGCCGGATTGCGGCCGGCGCTGTCGTCGATCGGCGAGTAGCCGTCGGACTCGAACGGGTTCGTGTCGTCACCGGTCGACAGGTACAGGTTGCCCTGGCTGTCGAAGTCGATGTGGCCGCCGACGTGGCAGCAGATGCCGCGGTCGACAGGCACGTCGATGATCCGCTGCTCGGTGTCCTGCTGGATCGTGTCGCCGGGCATCTTGAAGCGCGACAGGCGGACGATGCCCTTGAACTTCGCCCAGTCGGCGGGTGTGCCGTTGAACGGTGCGTCGCCCTCGTTGACGGTCGGCGTCGCCGGGTCGTCCACCGGCGTGCTGCCGGTCGGGAGCGAGCGGTACAGGTAGACCCACTTGTTCTTCTTGAAGTTCGGGTCGAGCGCGATGCTCTGAACGCCTTCCTCGTCGTGCTGGTAGACGTCGAACTTCGCGGCCACGGTGTTCAGCCCGGTGGCCGGGTCGTGCAGCATCACGCGACCCTTGCGCTCGGTCATCAGCACGCGGCCGTTGGGGAGCGGTGCAAGGCCCATCGGCTCGATCGGGAAGTCGTTCAGCGTGACCTTCTGGAAGCGGCCTTCGACGGTCGCGCCGCAGTCGCCGGCCTTCTCGCCGGCGGCCCACTGGATCCCTCCGAGCAGCTGCTTCTGGAAGGCGGGCTCGCCGTAGGACTCCTTGGTATGGCCGAGGCCCGTGTAGAAGGAGCGGCCTCCGCCGTAGTCCTGGCACCAGGTGATCGGGTGGTCGGACCCCATGGTGGCGCCGTTGTACGTCGTCTCGTCCAGCGTCGCCAGCACGTGCACGTCGCCGCGCGGGTTGGCGCGGTAGTCGTACCACTCGTCGAACCGACTCCAGCGGTCCGGCAGGTGCTTGGTGGCCGGATGGTTCTTGTCGGCGACCTTGATCGTCGCCTGCTGCTGCGCCGGGTGCCCCTTGAAGTACGCACCGACGAGGTTGCCGTAGAACGGCCAGTCGTACTCCGTGTCGGCCGCCGAGTGGATGCCGACATAACCGCCGCCGTCCTGGATGTAGCGCTCGAAGGCGGCCTGCTGGTTGTTGTTGAGCACGTTCCCGGTGGTGCTGAGGAAGATCACGGCGTCGTACTTGGCGAGGTTGTTCGCCTTGAACGCCGTGGCATCCTCGGTCGCATCGACCGCGAAGTTGTTCGCCGTGCCGAGCTGTCGGACACGGGCGACCCCGGTCTCGATCGAGTCATGCCGGAAGCCCGAGGTCTTGGAGAACACCAGGACCTTGAACTTGGGTGCCGCCGCAGCAACTGAGGGGAGCACGAACAGTGCGCTCAGGGCCGCGATGAGGCCAGCCAGAATGGCCGCCTTTCGCATGGGGGAGCCTCCCTCCCTTGTGGATTTCTCCTCCGCCCGCCGAACGCCCCGTTCCGTGGCCTGATCTAGGCAGCCGCTCCCGACGGCTTCTCCCGCTTTCGACCAGAGTTCGACGGACTTCTGGCGGAAGCTAGCAGAAGGCCGGTCGATTCGTGGTCCGGCTGTCCGAAATCAGCCGGGGCCGCTATCGCAGGCTCGCTTCGCTCCCCGTTGGGCGGGCTTACCCAAGCCGCGCGCTTTCAGAACCCCCCGGCTCAGGCGCCGTGGCAGACGGCCTCGACGTTGTTGCCGTCCGGATCGATGACGAACGCTCCGTAGTACGTCGGGTGGTAGTGCGGGCGCACGCCGGGGCCGCCGTTGTCACTGCCGCCGGCGGCGAGACCGGCGGCGTGGAAGGCGTCGACGAGCTCGCGGCTGTCGACCCGCAGCGCGACGTGCGCCCGGGTCGCTCTCCCCTCTCCCTTCGGCGCGAGCCAGAGATCCGGGAAGTCGACGCCCATGCCGACGACGCCCGGCGCCGGCTCGAGCATCACGCGGTAGCCGAGCGGCGCGAGCGCCTGCTCGTAGAAGGGTCGGCTGCGCTCGACGTCGCCGACGAACAGCTTGACGTGATCGATCATGGCCGCACCCTATGCGGCGCAGCCCCGGCATTCGGGGGATGGACATGCGATGCGAGGTCGGGGAGGATCGCCCTGGAGTCATGGGCAAAGACGCTGACCAGGACGGCGAGGAACTCCGGCGGCTGCACTCGGAGGTCGACGCACGGGAGCACGACATCCGCGACATGGGCGCGCACGAGGACCGTCAGGACGCGCTGATCGCGCGCCTCCGGGTACAGGCCGAGGTGCGCGACGAGGAGCTCATGGCGCTGCGCGAGCGGCTCCAGTCGACCGAGCACGAGCTGCAGGATCTGCGTGCGATCCGCGACGCGCTCACCCCGCCCGAGCTGCCCGAGCGCCCCGGCTTGGAGCTGGCCGCGGAGTTCGTCCCCGCCGGCGAGCAGGTCAGCGGCGACTTCTACCTCGTCGCCGAGGGGCCGCAGGACACGACGCTGCTGGTGATCGGCGACGTCGTCGGGCACGGGCTGCGGGCTGGGCGCCGCGCCGCGTTCGTCCGGACCGTGTTCGCAGCGACCGCGCCGTTCTCCGACGACCCGCGTCAGCTGCTGAGCTGGGCGAACACCGCGCTGGTCGAGCGCGCCGGCACCAGCACCGAGTTCGTGACCGCCGGGTGCATGACGTATCACCCGCGCGACAAGCGCCTGCGCTGGGCATACGCCGGGCATCCGCCGGCCGTGTGGATCCACGACGGCCACGAGCTCGTTGCGCCCAGCCAGGGCACCCCGCTCGGAATCGGCGAGGACCCCGAGTACGTGGAGGGATCGCTCCAATCGGACGGCTCCGCGGGCGTTCTGCTGTACACCGACGGGCTGACCGAAGCGAGGCGCGACGGGAGGCTCTTTGGGCTCGAGGGCCTGACCGCCGCGCTCGGCGAGCTGGTGGACCCGTCGCCGAGCGAGGCCGTTGCCAAGCTGCGCGCACGCGTCGCCGAGTACGCCGCCGGCCGCTTGACCGACGATCTCTGCATGCTCGCCGCGCGCATCGCATAGCAGGGGCTAGCCGTACGTTCGATGATACCCCTAGGGTGTATATTGACGTCCATGAGTGCTATACCCCCTGTCCGTATCGCTCTGACCGCTTACCGATGAACGCCGTCGCCAAGCTCACCGGCTTCGCCGCCGTCCTCGTGCTCGCCTTCGGCACCGCCGCGTTCGCGGGCAGCCTGATCGACGTCCGCCCGGGCGAGCAGGTCGTCCGCGCCGGGCACGGCGGCGACGACGCGATGGCCGCCCCGCAGGCCGTTCGCGGCCTCGCCGTGAGCGACGACGACGGCCTGACGCTCGAGCTCGTGCGCACCCGCGCGAACGCTCGCGAGCGCTTCGACCTGGCGTTCCGGATCGTCGATCGCCGCGGGCAGACCGTGCGCGACTTCGACGTCGAGCACACGAAGCGCATGCACCTGATCGTCGTGCGGCGCGACATGGCGGGCTTCCAGCACCTGCACCCGACCGAGGCCGCCGACGGCACGTGGTCGGTCCCGGCGACGCTGCCCGAAGCCGGCACGTACCGCGTGTTCGCGGACTTCTCGACCGCCGGCAAGCCGCACACGCTGGCCGACGACCTCGTCGTCGACGGCACGGTCCGCTCGCAAGCGCTCCCCGAGCCGGTCGAGAGCGTCGACGTCGACGGCATGCGCGTGAGCCTCACGGACGGCGCGGGCAGCGCCGGCGCCGAGTCGCAGATGCGCTTCACGGTCACGCGCGGCGGCAAGCCGGTCGCGGTCGAGCCGTACCTCGGCGCCAGGGGCCACCTGGTGGCGCTGCGCCAGGGCGACCTCGCGTTCCTGCACGTCCATCCCGACGAGGACAGCCTGAGCTTCATGGCCGAGTTCCCGTCGGCGGGCCGCTACCGCCTGTTCCTCCAGTTCCAGGTCGACGGCCGTGTCCACACCGCCGCGTTCACGCAGGAGGTGTCGCGATGAGCGCCACGAACGAGCGCCTGGAGCTGCCGATCACCGGCATGACGTGCGCCTCGTGCGCGAACCGGATCGAGCGCTCGCTCAACAAGCTCGACGGCGTGACGGCCACCGTCAACTACGCGACCGAGAAGGCGCAGGTCGAGTTCGACCCCGCCACCGCCGCGCCCGAGCATCTCGTGGGCGCGGTCGAGGCGGTCGGCTACAGCGCGACGCTGCCTTCAGCTGCCGACCACGAGGAGCCGGAGGCGGACAGCACCGATCCGCTGCGGCAGCGGCTGATCGTCTCGGCGCTGCTGGCGCTGCCCACGTTGCTGCTGTCGATGGTGCCGGCGCTCCAGTTCGACAACTGGCAGTGGCTGTCGCTGAATCTCGCGACCCCCGTCGTCCTGTGGGGCGCGTGGCCGTTCCACAAGGCGACGTGGGCGAACCTCAAGCACGGCGCCGCCACGATGGACACGCTGATCAGCGTCGGCACGCTCTCCGCGTGGCTGTGGTCGCTGTACGCGCTGTTCATCGGCGACGCCGGGATGAACGACATGCGGATGGGCTTCGAGCTGATCCCGGACTCCGGCGAGGGCGCCGGCCAGATCTACCTGGAGACGGCGGCGATCGTGATCACGTTCCTCCTCGCGGGCCGCTACTTCGAGGCCAAGGCCAAGCGCCGCGCGGGCGCCGCGCTGACGGCGCTGCTCGAGCTCGGGTCCAAGGACGCCGCGATCGTCGACGCCGACGGCAGCGAGCGCCGCGTCCCGGTCGAGCAGCTCGCCGCGGGCGACCGCTTCGTGGTCCGTCCCGGCGAGAAGGTCGCCACCGACGGCATCGTCGAGGCGGGGACCTCAGCCGTCGACATGAGCATGCTCACGGGCGAGTCCCTGCCCGTCGAGGTCGCACCCGGGTCCGAGGTCGTGGGCGCGACCGTCAACGCCGGCGGCCGGCTCGTCGTGCGCGCCACCAAGGTCGGCGCCGACACCGCGCTCGCCCAGATCGCGCGGCTCGTCACCGACGCCCAGACCGGCAAGGCGCCCGTCCAGCGGCTCGCCGACCGCATCTCCGGCGTGTTCGTCCCGATCGTCCTGGTGCTGGCCGTCGCGACGCTCGGGTTCTGGCTCGGCACGGGCGAGACCGCGACGTTCGCGTTCACCGCCGCCGTCTCCGTGCTGATCATCGCGTGCCCGTGCGCGCTCGGCCTCGCGACGCCGACGGCCCTGATGGTCGGCACCGGCCGCGGCGCCCAGCTCGGCCTGCTGATCAAGGGCCCCGAGGTCCTCGAGTCCACGCGCACGGTCGACACCGTCGTGCTCGACAAGACCGGCACGGTCACCACCGGCAAGATGAGCCTCGTCGAGGTCGCGGTCGCCGACGGCGTGGACGAGGCCGAGGCGCTGCGGCTCGTCGGTGCGCTCGAGCACGCCTCCGAGCACCCGATCGCCCAGGCGATCGCCGGCGCCGCTGCCGCCCACGGACCGCTTCCGGAGGTCGAGGCCTTCGCCAACCACGAGGGCCTCGGGGTCGAGGGCGTCGTGGATGGTCACGGGCTGATCGTCGGCCGCCCGGCGCTGCTCGCCGAGTGGGCGTTGCACCTGCCCGCCGGCCTCGACGCCACCCGCAGGGCCGCCGAGGCCCGTGGCCAGACTCCCGTCGCCGCCGGCTGGGACGGGCAGGCGACGGCCGTGTTCGTGGTCGCCGACACCGTCAAGCCCAGCTCGGCCGAGGCCGTCGCGTCGCTCAAGGCGCTCGGCCTGCGGCCGGTCCTGCTCACCGGCGACAACGAGACGACGGCGAACGCCGTCGCGGCCGAGGTCGGCATCGACGAGGTGATCGCCGAGGTGCTGCCGGGCGACAAGGCCGCGGTCGTCAAGCGCCTCCAGGACCAGGGCCACGTCGTGGCGATGGTCGGAGACGGCGTCAACGACGCGCCGGCGCTCGCTCAGGCGGACCTCGGCCTCGCCATCGGCACCGGGACCGACGTCGCGATCGAGGCGTCCGACCTCACGCTCGTCTCGGGCGACCTGCGCGCCGCCGCCGACGCGATCCGCCTCTCGCGCGCGACCCTGCGCACGATCAAGCAGAACCTGGCGTGGGCGTTCGGCTACAACGTCGCCGCGATCCCGCTGGCCGCCGTCGGTCTCCTGAGCCCGGTGATCGCCGCCGCGGCGATGGCGTTCTCGAGCGTCAGCGTCGTCGGCAACGCGCTGCGCCTGCGTCGCTTCAAGACTCTCCGTGACAACCCGCCGTCACCTGTGTAGGCTTTACGGCGGTGACGGTCACCGCACTGATAGGAGCGCCGACGAGCATGGGCGCACACGCGCCCGGCCAGGAGCAGGCGCCGCGCGCGCTGCGTGACGCCGGACTCGCCGCGCTGATCCCCGGCCTCGTCGATCAAGGAGACACGACGCTGCGCCGCTGGGCGCCCGACCGCGAGCACCGGCGCGCGCAGAACGCCGCCGCGGTGGTCGAGGCCGCCGGCGAGGTGGCGGCGCTGGTCGAGCCGGCGTTGCGCGACGGCGGCCGCGCGCTCGTCCTCGGCGGTGACTGCACGGTCGAGCTCGGCGTCCTGTCCGGCGCGCTGCGGGCCGGGCGCGATCGCGTCGGGCTCGTCTACTTCGACATGCACCCCGACCTGAACACGCCGGAGACGGTGGTGTCCGGCACGCTCGACTGGATGGGCATGGCGCACATGCTCGCCCTCACCGGCACCCACCCGGCGGTCGCCGGCCTCGGGCCGCGCACGCCGCTGCTGTCCCCCGCCGACGTCGTTCTGCTCGCGGCCGATCCCGATCAGACGCGGCCGGAAGAACGCTCGGCGATCGAGCAGCACGGCATCCGGGAGATCCCGATGGCGGAGGTCGCGGCGGACCCGCGCGCCGCCGCCGCCCGCGCGCTCGCCCTGCTCGACCACGACCACCTGCTCGTGCACTTCGACGTCGACACGGTCGACTTCGTCGACCTGCCGCTGTCGGAGAACACGGGGCTGAACATCGGCATGCCGTTCGCGGCCGCGAACGCCGCGCTGGCCGTCCTCGCGGCCGACGATCGGGTCGCCGCGCTCACCGTCACCGAGCACAACCCGGCGCACGGTGCGGAGGACGGGTCGGCCACCGCCGCGCTCGCCCAAGCGCTCGCCGGCGCGCTCGTGTAGCTGGAATAAACCTCGCACCGGAGCGGTCCTCTTGCTTCATGCACGCTCCCTCCCTCCCTCCGGATGCTCCTGAGCACGGACGGCGGCGTGACCCCGCTGCTCGAAGCCTGCTTCCGCGCTCCCGTCTCCGTCGAAACCCTCTCCAACGCGGTCGACGACGGCCGCCCGCGGTCGCTGCACCGGACTGCCGTCCTGCGCGTCGCGCCGACGATGCTCGCCGCCAGCATCGTCGGCTACCTGCTGCTGATCGCCGGCGAGCCCGTCGTGATCACGATCGCCGCGCTGCTCACGGGGAGCTTCGGCTGGGCGTGGCCGGGCGGGCTCACGCTCGCGGTGGTCCAGCGCAGCCCCGGCGCACCTGCGTGGGCGGTCGGCGTGCTGATGGCCGGCCTGTTCACGGGCGCGATCGCCGGCCCGCTGCTGATCGGGGTGCTGGCCGAGCACGAGCAGTTCGCGATCGCCTGGGGCGTGTGCGCGACGTGCGCGCTGCTGGCGGCCGCGACCGTGGTGGCGACGCAGCGGCGGGCGGCGGCCGTGCCGTGAGGCGCGCCGCTACGCGTCGCCGGTCGGCGCGGTGTCGCGAGGCTCGATGCACATGATCACGGTCTCCTCGTCCGCCTTCGGACAGTGCTCGACGCCCGCCGGAACCACGACCATGTCTCCCGGTCCGAGCTCCACGTCGCCGCTGCGCAGCTGCACGGTCATGCGGCCGGAGAGCACCATCAGCACGTCGTCGGTGTCGGCGTGGGAGTGCCAGACGTACTCGCCCTTGATGCGATTCACGTGGACGTCGTAGTCGTTGAACCGCAACGGCGTCACGCGACCCACAGCTCGGCCACCTTCGAGCCCTCACCGACCAGATTCACCTTCTCCATATCTCGCTCCTGATCGCCGGCTACACAGCGTATGACGCGTCGAGCGCGACCTCGCGTCCTCTCTCGGCGGAGTCGACGGCAGCGAACACCATCTCGAGGCTACGGAGGTTGTCGGCCGCCGTCGTCGGGGCGGGCTCGCCTGCGCGCACTGCGCGCATGAAGTCGGTCAGAGTCGCCGACTGATCCTGCCGGGCGAGCGACACGAGCGGGACGTCCACCGCGCCCGCGCCAGGCTCGGCGATGTGGTGCGCATCCGGTGCCTCGCGCACGCTCACGCGATCGCGGTCGGCGAGCAGGTAGCCGCGCTCGCACTCCAGCAGCCAGCGGCAGTTCCAGTCCGTGAACTGCGCGCGCGGGTGCCACGATGCCTCGTAGACCACGCGCGCTCCCGTCTCCATCGTGAACACGCAGACGGCGGACGCGTCGCCCGCGAACTGGCTCCACGGGGGGTTCCAGGTGTGCGCGGCGACGGTGCGGGGCTCGAGGCCGATGACGAACCGGATCAGGTCGAAGTGGTGGACCGCCATGTCCAGCAGCAGCGGGTGGTTCATCGCCTCGCGGAACGTCCCGCGGAAGTCATGGTGGTGGCGGAACTCGATCCGCGCCTGGCCGAGCCGGCCAAGCCGGCCCGACGCGACGACCTGGCGCGCCGTCTCGATCACCGGCCGGTAGCGGTAGTTCTGGCTCACCGCCAGCTCGCGGCCGTGGCGGCGCGCCGCCGCGACGAGCGCCGCGCTGTCCTCGCGCGTGCCGGCGAGCGGCTTCTCCACGAGCACTGGCAGCCCCGCCTCGAGGCAGCGCAGGGCGACCGGCCGGTGCGCCTCGGGTGGGACGACGACCAGCGCCATGTCGGCGCCGTTGTCGGCGAGCGCCGCGCCGACGTCGGTGAAGCAGCGCCCCGGCGGCAGTCCCTCGGCGAGCGCCGCCCGCTCGAGGATCGCGGGCTCGTGGTCGACGAGCGCGTCGATCGAGACCTCGCCCGCGAGCTGCCGGAGCGCTCCGAGCCACACGGCCCCGAAACCGCCGGCGCCGACCTGGAGCACGCGGATCATTCCTTGATCCCACCGATCGTGAGGCCGCCGACGATGTAGCGCTGGATCGCGACGAACACGAGCACGATCGGGATCGCGACGACCGTCGAGACCGCCATCACCTGGCTCCACCGCGTCCCCTCGGCCGAGCTGAAGGTGGCGAGCGCGACGGTCAGCGGCTGGATGTCCTGGGACGTGGTCAGCGACAGCGCGAACAGGAACTCGCCCCACGCGAGCAGGAACGACAGCGCCGCGACCGTGACGATGCCCGAGCGGGACACCGGCAGGACGATGCGGGTGAACGCCCCCAGCGGCCGGCACCCGTCGACCAGCGCGGCGGCCTCGAGCTCGGGCGGCACGCGCAGGAAGAACGGGCGCATGATGAGGATCGCGAACGGGATCGTCAGCGTGGCGTCCGCGAGCACGATGCCCACGTACGAGTTCAGCAGCCCGAGGTGCTTGAACAGCACGAACAGCGGCGTCGCCACCGCGATGCCCGGAAGCAGCTGGGTGATCAGCAGCAGGAGCATCATCGGCGTGACGCCGCGCACGCGCCTGCGCGCGAGCACGTACGCCGCCGGCACGGCGAGCAGCATCGTCAGCACCATCGTGCCGGTGCTGATGACGAGGCTGTTGAGGATCGCGCGCGTGACCGTCTCGTTGTGCAGCACGGCGGCGTCGTACGCCGACAGGTCGGCACCGTGCGGCAGCAGTCGCGGCGGTGTCTGCGCGACCTCGGCCTCGGTCCGCAGCGACGTCAGCAGCATCCAGTAGACGGGGAAAAGCAGCACGGCGACGATCACGGCGCCGACCGCGGTGCGCGCGTAGCCGTGCCTCACGTCGTCTCCCCCTCCCGCCGCGCGAGCCACAGGTAGACGGCCGCCACCGCCAGCATGCCGAGCAGCAGCAGCGTGCTGGCGGCCGCGCCCTCGCCGAACCGGAAGAACTCCAGCGACAGGTCGAAGATGTAGATCGGCAGCACCGTCGTCGCGTCGACCGGGCCGCCGCCGGTCAGCACGTAGATCAGGTCGAAGACCTTGAACGTGTAGATGACGCCGAGCAGGATCACGCTCAGCGCGGCGGGCCGCAGCAGCGGCAGCGTGATGTACCGGAACCGCTGCCACGCGGAGGCGCCGTCCACCGTGGCCGCCTCGTACAGGCCGTGCGGGATCGCCTGCAGCGCGGGCAGCAGCAGGATCATGTTGAACGGGATCCCGACCCACACGTTCGTGGCGACCGCCGCCCACAGCGCCGCATCGGGGTCCACGAGCCAGGCATGGTCGCCGAGCCCGACCGACGAGACCAGCCACGTGACGACGCCCGAGTCGCCGTCGAACATCCAGCGGAACAGGTTGCCCGTCACCACGCCGGGGAGCAGCCAGCCGAGCACCAGCAGCGCGCGCAGCGTCGTCGCGCCCGGGAACGGCGTCACGAAGAACAGCGCCAGTGCGAGCCCGATCGAGAACTGCAGCACGATGCACGCGACGGTGAACACCAGCGACACGCCGACCGCATGCTGGAAGGCCGCGTCCTCGATCACCTTGCGGTAGTTGTCGAGACCCACCCAGGCGGCGTCGCCGCTCAGGAACGTGCCGATGTTCAGGTCGATCAGCGAGTTGCGGAGGTTGTAGGCGATCGGGTACAGCTCGACCGCCAGCAGGAAGAGCAGCGCCGGGACGACGTACAGGTACGGCGCCCCGGCGCGCCGCAGGCCGCGGCCACGCCCGTACGGGCGACGGGCGGCGATCACGCCGCCCACCCGGGAGGAGGGAGCGGGCTTGCCCGCAGCGGACATGGCTCAGGCCTGCAGGAGCGGTGCGACCTTGCCCGCCGCCGTCGTGATCGCCTCGTCGACCTCGTTCGAGCCCGTGAGCGCCGACTGGAGCATCTCCTGGATCGCGGCGGAGATCTCCGGATACTTCGGCCCGTACGCACGCGGCTTGGCGACCTTCAGCTGCTCGATGAAGACCTTCAGCGCCGGGTCGCCGGTCCAGCGCTCGTTCTCGGCGACGTCGGTGCGCGGCGGGATCTTGCCGGCGAGCGTGTTGTAACGCAGCAGGTTCTCGGGCTCCTGGCTCCAGCGCAGGAACTCCCAGGCGGCGTCGACGTTCTTCGATGCCTTCGTGATCGCCAGGTTCTCGCCGCCGAGCATCGACGCGGACTGCGGACTCCTGCGGCAGGGTCGCGACCTCCCACTTCAGCTTCGGGCTCTCGTCCGTGAGCACGGGAATCTGCCATGGCCCGTTGACCATCATCGCGGCCGGCCGTTCTGGAACTGCTGGAGCACAGCCTGCTGGTCCCAGTTGACGATGCTCTTGGACATCTGGCCGGCGCTCACGAGATCGACCCACAGCTGACAGCGCGGCGCGGCCGCCCTCACTGTCGAGCGTCGGAATGTCCTCGCCCGTCTCCCACAGGAACGGCAGCCACTGGAACGTGCCCTCCTCGCTCTTGACGGCGCTGACCGCCAGGCCCTATCGTGGTCGCCCGCCGTCAGCGTCTCGGCGGCCGTGCGCAGCGCGTCCCAGTCGCCGGGCACTTCGACGCGTCCCTTCTCGAGCAGGTCGGTGTTGTATCACAGCACCAGGCAGTTGAGTTGTCGGGCAGCCCGTAGCTCCGGTCCTGCGTGCTTCGTCGAGTCCAACGGGCCCTCGAAGTACGCGCTCGTCCTGGCCCCATTCGTCGACGAGGTCGGTGATATCTGCGAGCACGCCGAGCGCGGCGAACGCCGAGTGGTCGGGGTTGTCGATGACCACGATGTCGGGCAGCTCACCGGCGCTCGCGCCCTGCAGCAGCTTCTGCTTGAGCTGCGCGAACGGATGGCCGGTGCGCTCGACCTTCACGTTCGGGTTGGCCTTCTCGTAGCGCGCGATGCGGTCGAGCACCGCCTTCTCGTTCGCGGCGTCGTAGTAGTCCCACCACGTCAGCGTGACCTTCCCGCCCGGCGAGCCGGCTCCGCCGGAGTCGTCATCGCCGCCACAGGCGGCCAGCCCGGGGAGGAAGGCGACGGTGGCTGCGGCGCCCGCGGCTCCGAGGAACCTGCGACGCGTCAACGGGAACGGCACGGCGTGGCCGGTCATGGGCTCTCCTCCCTCCAAGCTTCGATGCGGGTTCGACTGATCGTCGAAGCGCTTCGACTATCCGCCGCGGCACCATAGCCCGCCGCCCGCCGCTCTGTCAAACCGCTCGCGGTGCGGAGCTCTCGCGCGCGGTCAGGACCGGCGGCAGGAGCGTCGCGCCGACGGCCGGGTCGCCCTCGAGCTTGTGCATCAGCGTCTCGACGGCACGGCGGCCGAGCTCCTCCGCCGGCAGGTGCACCGAGGACAGCCGCGGGCGTGCCTGATCGGCCATCGCGTCGGGGCAGATCGCCACCACCGAGACATCCGCCGGCACGCTTCGACCGGCGCCGCGCAGCGCCTCCAGCAGCGGCGCGTGCGCGGCCTCGTTGTGGACCACGAAGCCGGTCGGCGGGTCGGCGGCGCCGAGCAGCTCCGCGACGAGGCTGCCGACGTCGTCGTGCGCGGCGTCGCACGCGTGGTGGGAGGCCCGCAGGCCGCGCTGGCGGGCGCGCGACTCGAAGCCGGCGAGCGTGCGCTCCGCGAAGCCCGCGCCGCGGCGGTAGACCTCGGGCGCCGGGCCGATCAGCGCGATGCGGTCGTGCCCCAGCTCCGCGAGGTGCTCCACGCACGCCGCGCCGGCGGCGAAGAAGTCGAGATCGACGCACGTGAGGCCGGCTGTCGTCTCCGGCACGCCGATCAGCACCGAGGGCCGGCCGATCTCCAGCAGCGCCGGGATCCGCTCGTCGCGCATCGCGACGTCCATCACGACCAGGCCGTCGACGAGCGAGGTGTTCGCGACGCGCCGCACGCCCGCGGGGCCCTCGGCGCTCGTGAGCAGGAGCACGTCGTGGTCGAAGCGGCGTGCGGTCGTCACGACGGCGACGACGAACGCCATCATCACCGGCAGGTGGAGCTCCTCGCGCAGGGGCACCATCAGCGCGATCGTGTTCGCCCGCCGGCTCGCCAGCGCCCGCGCGCCCGCGTGCGGCCGGTAGCCGAGCGTCTCGATGCTGCGCTCGACGCGCCTCCGCGTCGTATCCGAGATCGACCGTTTGCCGCTGATCACGTACGAGACGGTGCTCTGGGAGACGCCCGCGTGGCGGGCGACCTCGGCGAGCGTGACGGTCGTGCTGCTCACGGCTCGAAAGCGTACGGCAGAGCGCGGCGCGTGACGATCTGTTTCGATGCTCGTGATCGAAGCGCTTCGAGGAAAGAGGCTTGGCATGAGAATCGGCGTCTTCACGGTGCTCTACGGAGCGCTGCCGCTCGAGCAGGCGCTCGACCGGATCGCCGCGCTCGGCGTCCACACGGTCGAGCTCGGGGCGGGCGGATACGTCGGGACCGCGCACTGCGATCCCGCCGCCCTGCTCGCCGACGCCGGCGCGCTGAAGCGATTCCGGCAGGCGCTCTCCGACCGCGACATGACGCTCTCGGCGCTGTCACACCACGCCAACCCACTGCACCCGGACGCCGCCGTCGCGGACGCCCACCACGCGAGCTGGCGCCGGGCGCTCGAGCTGGCGCAGGAGCTCGAGGTCGGCGTCGTCGTCGGCTTCAGCGGCTGCCCCGGCGACCATCCGGATGCGCGCCGGCCGAACTGGGTCACGTGCCCGTGGCCGACGGACTTCACCGAGATCCTCGAGTGGCAGTGGGACGAGCGCGTCCTGCCGTACTGGGCCGGCGAGGCGCCGCGCGCCGAGGCGGCTGGCGTACGGATCGGCTTCGAGATGCACCCCGGCATGGTCGTCTACAACCCCGAGACGTTCTTCCGCCTGCGCGACGCGGCCGGGAGCGCCGTCTGCTGCAACTACGACCCGAGCCACATGTTCTGGCAGGGCATCGACCCCGTCGACACGGTGCGCGATCTCGGTCGCGCCGGCGCGCTCGTGCACGTCCACGCCAAGGACACCCAGCTGGACGCGGGCAACATCCGTCGCAACGGCGTCCTCGACACCAAGCCCTACGGCGACGTGCTGGATCGCTCGTGGACGTTCCGCACGGTCGGCTTCGGCCACGGCGAGGAGCTGTGGCGGCAGCTGCTGAGCACGCTCGTCGCGGTCGGCTACGACGGCGCCGTCTCGATCGAGCACGAGGACCCGCTGATGTCGGTCGACGAGGGGCTCGCGAAGGCGGTCCGGCTGCTCGAGCAGGCGCTCCCGCGCGATGCCGTCGCCGAGCCCTGGTGGGGGTAGCGCGCCGGTTTATGCGACCGTTCGGCGATGGAGATCGTGACCCACAGCCCCACCGACGGCGTCTACGCCGCAAGCCCGGACTACGTGCATGCGATCGAGGTCCGCGGTGCTCAGCGGCTCGTGTTCGTGGCCGGCACGATGGGGCTCGATGCCGACGGCGTGCCGGGCTCGACGCTGGACGAGCAACTGGCGCTCATCTGGTCGAACATCCGGGCGATCCTCGCGTCGGCGGACATGACCGTCGACCACGTCGTGCGGCTCACGAGCTACCTGCGCGACGCCTCCTACGCCGAAGCGAACGCGGCGGCGCGCGTGGCCGCGCTGGACGGGCGCGCCGTGCCGACGACCGCGATCGTCGCCGAGACGCTCGTCAGCGAGTGGCTGGTCGAGATCGAGGTCATCGCCGCGGCTTAGGCCACGACCGGCGACGAAGCGATTGTGGCCGGGCCGATCGTGTGCGCGCGCGACATCGCGATCAGCCACCCCGCGATGCCGGCGATCGCCGCGAGTGAGAGCGCCGCGGTCGGTCCGGCATGCTCGGTCGCGACGCCGGCGACGGCCGTGCCGCCTGCGGCGCCGATCGCGGCCGCGGTCGCGAGCCAGGCGAACGCCTCGGTGACGCCGCCCGCCGGAGCCGCGTCGTCGACCATCGCGTACACGGTTGCGTAGGTCGGGGCGATCGCCGCGCCCGCGATCAGCAGCATCGCGCCGAGACCGACGAGGCTCCCCGCCGCCGGGACGAGCGCCAGGTGCCCGACTGTCAGCGCGGCGAGCAGCATCGCCAGGCCGGCTGCGCTCTGCGCGCCGCCGCCGCGGCGTGCGGCGATCACGCCGCCGGCGAGCGAGCCGACGCCCCACAGGGCGAGCAGCGGCGCGGCCGCCGACGCGCCCTCGAGCTTCTCGGCGGCGGCGGTGACCGCGACCTCGACGGCGCCCAGGAGCATGCCGACGGCGGTCAGGACGAGCACCAGCGTGCGCATCGCCGGCGTGCGCAGCGAGCCGCCGCGCGGTCGCGGCCCGGCGGCGGCGGGCCGAACACCCAGGTCAGCTCCACGGCCGACGCCTCGAGCGCGTAGGCGGCGCGCAGCGCGTCGCGACCGGTCACGAGCGAGGGCAGGATCGTCCGCAGGCAGGCGCCGACCGGCGGCGTCGCCAGGCCGACGCCGCCGGCCAGCGCCAGGAAGAGCGGGAGCGGAACGCCGGCCGGCAGCAGCGCGACGACGGCCAGCAGCGCCGCGAGCACCGTTGCGCTCGCGAGCAGAACCGCCGTCTGCCCGCGACGATCGACGAGCTGCCCGAGCAGCGGCCCGCCGACGCCGAGCGCGACGGCGTACGCGGCGGTGACGAGGCCGGCCGCCGCGAACGAGCCGGTCAGATGCTCGGCATGCACGAGCAGCGCGATGCTCAGCATCGCCAGCGGCAGCCGGGCGACGATCGAGACGGCGAGGAGGCGACCGGCGGGCGATGAGGGGGCGATCGAGGGCATGGCAGGATGGTTGCGCTTGACCGGACCACGCACCAGCTCCGCTATTTGCGTCTTGGACGAGACCAGTCAGCCGATCGAGCTTCTCCTCTCCGTGACCAGGGACGGTCCCACGACGCTCGGCGCGCAGATCGAGGACCAGCTGCGCGCGGCGATCCGGGAGGGCGGCCTGCGACCGGACGCGCGGGTCCCGTCGACGCGCGACCTCGCGCGCCAGCTCGGCGTCTCGCGCCGGATCGCGGTCGAGGCGTACACGCAGCTCGCCGCCGAGGGCTACCTCACGCTGCGCCAGGGCGCGCGACCGCGGGTGTCGACCGCCGCCGCCCCGCGCGCCACTGCCGCCCCGCGACCCGCGCCCGGCCGGCCGCCGCGGTACGACTTCCGGCCGAGCGTGCCGGACGTGTCGGCGTTCCCACGCAGGGCGTGGCTGCGCTCGCTGCGCCAGGCCGTCACCGCCGTGACGGACGCCGACCTCGACTACGGCGACATGCGCGGCGTCGACGCGCTCCGCAGCGGCCTCGCCGACTACCTCGGGCGGGTGCGAGGGGTGGTCGCCGATCCCGACCACGTGATCGTCACCACCGGCTACTCGCAGGGACTCGGAGTCAGCTGCCATGCGCTCGCCGAGCGCGGCGCCACCCGGATCGCCCTCGAGCATCCCAGCAATACCGAGCAACGGCGGATCGTGGCCCGGGCCGGCCTCGAGCCGGTGCCGGTGCCGGTCGACGAGGCCGGGCTCTGCGTCGATGCGCTGGAGGACGTCGACGCCGTCGCCGTCACGCCCGCCCACCAGCATCCGACCGGCGTCGTGCTCTCGCCGCAGCGGCGGGCGGATCTGCTCGCGTGGCTGCGCGAGCGCGATGCGTACGCGATCGAGGACGACTACGACGCGGAGTACCGCTACGACCGTGCCGCCGTCGGGGCGCTCCAAGGCCTCGACCGCGATCGCGTCATCTACGCCGGCTCGGCCAGCAAGACGCTCGCGCCGGCACTCCGGCTCGGGTGGCTGGTCGTACCGCCCGCGCTGCTGGACGCGATCGCCCGGGAGAAGATCCTCGCCGACCGCGGGACCGCCCGGATCGAGCAGTACGCGTTCGCCGACTTCCTCGCGCGCGGCGAGCTCGACCGGCACCTGCGGCGCATGCGCACCCGCTACCGCGCCCAGCGCGACGCGTTCGTCACCGCACTCGCCGAGGAGCTCCCCGAAGCCACGGTGCACGGGATCGCCGCCGGCCTCCACGTCACCGTGAGGCTGCCGGAAGGTCACGACCAGGACGCGATCAGCGCCGAGGCCCGCCGCCGCCGCGTCGAGATCGAGACGCTCAGCGACTACGCGCTCAGCGGTCCGCCGACGCTGATGCTCGGCTACGCGCAGACCCCGCTGCCCGCCATCCGGGCCGGCGTGGCCGAGCTCGCAGCCGCGGTTCGAGCGGCCGGCGAGGCGTAGGCGCCAGCGCCCCGGCGCATGGCCGGGGCGCTGGACAGCCTCACCGCCGGCGCTCGATCAGCACCAGCGCAGGCCCGGGATCGGACCGTAGTTGACCCCGCCGGACACGTAGGTGGCCGGGAACCAGCCCCACCCGCGGTACGTCGCGTTGTACGACTTGTCGCCCTGGGTGTACAGCCAGATGTTGTTGCGGGCGTTGCCGACGGGCGGGTTCTCGCCGGCTCGCTGCTGGCAGACGAACCAGTTCCTGCCGGCGTAGAGGTAGCCGGTGTCGAGGCTGCCGAACCCGACGGTGCCGCCGCGGTAGTTGTTGCAGTACCGCGTGGCAAACCGGATGCCACGGTAGTCGGAGACCGTCGGTCCGGCGGCGTTGCACCCCGCCGCGGCTCGTGCCGAGGCGTTGGCGCTCGGCAGCTTGCCGAGCTGGCTCGCGTCGGGCGCCGCCGACGGCGCCGGCGACGCGGCCGCCGCGATCGACGGCACCGCCGCGACCGCGAACACGGCGCAGACCATCGCGAAGAACATCTTGATCCGCATTAGGGACCTCCCTGGTGATAGTGGGCACGTTGGCGGCCGGATTGCACCCCTGCCGCCCGCCGAAAAACCGTGCCAGCGAGTCTTGGGCGAACTTTGGATGGCCCTTGGCGTTACTTACACCGGTTTGCAGAGCATCGGGATCAGCGCGTGGCTTGCGGCACCCGCTCCGCCACCCCGGTTCTGGTCACACGGATTACGCGGGGCCGTCGCGGACGAGACGCGACAGCATGTTGTCCCGCCGGAGTGCGTTGGCGTCGTGCTTGTAGGTCAGCTTGTGGACGAAGCAGCCGTTCAGCAGGTCGTGGAAGCGGCTGGGATCGTGCGGTTCCAGCATCGCGTTCCGGAACTCGATCGCCGCGCTTCGGGAGACTCTCGGCGTCCGGTCCCAGAGCGCATGAAACCTCTCGTCGACGTGGTAGAGCGCCTCGAAGATGTGGTGAAAGAGGTAGTGGTCGATGACGCGGTCG
This sequence comes from uncultured Solirubrobacteraceae bacterium, assembly GCA_963806395.1. Classification (GTDB taxonomy): domain Bacteria; phylum Actinomycetota; class Thermoleophilia; order Solirubrobacterales; family Solirubrobacteraceae; genus DASSUW01. Next base: position 38,308 of record CAWDYI010000012.1, read on the forward strand.
TAGTGCCGCCAATACTCGTAGTGGCCCTCCCGCAGCATGGCGACGAGGTAGTGGTCGGGTTCGCTTGCGAGAAACCAGCTCGCCGGCCGCGCGTGGCGCACCGTGAAGGCGAAGAACCCTGACGGGGGAAGCAGACGCGGGAGCAGGTCGAGCACCCGTCTGCGGGGCAGGCACGTGGCATCGATCCACACGCCCCCGTAGCTCGAGAGCAGCTCGAGGCGGAGCAGGTCGGACAGCTTCGTCCAATCGTCGCCGATCGCGCGGGTGATGTGCTGGGGCAGCCTGGCGTACTCGTAGGCGCAGGTGGAGTCGAGCGCGACGACCTCACCGTCGGTGTGAAAGCGCCGCAGCTCCTGGTGGCACCGCTGGACGACGGGGGGAGCAATCGCGATGCCCTGCGCCCAGAACGTGAAGACCTTCGGCGCGCCGAACGGCGCGGCACGTGACGCTACCGCCGCGCTGCGGATCTCGTCGATGTGCTCGTCGATCATGCGGCCGACCTCTCGCCGGACCGGGAGCCGCAAGGGGTGCGCGGCGAGCAGCCGGCGGTCGAGATCGGTTGCGGTCGGGTCGCGCGCGAGCAGCTCGGCCGCACGTGCGTGTTGCTCGCTTCGCGCGTCGCGCGCGCGCTCGCGCTCGACGTCTGGTGCTTCGTCACCGGCGCGGGCCGCCTCCTGCCGCGCGGCCCGCTCGGAGGCCTTCGCCGCCAGTACGGGGAATCTCGGGTTGTCCTCGTCGAGCCGCGCCGCCGCCCCGTAGGCGTCCGCAGCGGCGGCCCACCGCTGCGCACGCTCTCGCACTCGCCCCAGTTGGGCATGCCAGCGAGCCTTGCGGTCGTCACGGGCCAGCGCCGCCTCGTACGCATCGGCAGCGTCCTCCCAGCGCCGTGTGTGCGCGTACGCCCGACCGAGCTGGGCATGCCACGCCGCATCGCGGTCATCACGGGCGAGCGCCGCCTCGAACGCGCGTGCGGCCTCTGGCCACCGCTCGGCCTTCGCGTGCTTGCGACCACGTGCGTAGTGGAGGGCGCCCAGTGCTCGCAGGTGACGTTTCAAGCCGACACCCATGCCATCGTCCATAGGCCATGAAGAACGACCCAACAAGCACAGGCGAGCTGCTGGGCAACACGTACACCTCTGAACATGTGACGCTCCGCTCAGCCAACGCGGCCGACTGTCGTGTGGAGCCTCGATGCTCGCTTGCGGCAGGCCACGCGGTCATCACACCGCGGGGTGAAGCGCGTCACCCCGCCGCGGCGGCTCAGTGCGAGCGCGGGCGACGCTTCGCGGCGCGTTCGGCGTGCTTGGCCGCCTTGGTCTCCGCGCGTTGGGCCTTCTGCTGTTCGACCTTGACCTTCGCGTCGGTGTAGGACTGCTCCACGAGCAGCTTCCCGCCGGTCCACCCGAACGCCCAGATGACGAGCACCACGGCGAAGGCGATGTTCCACGCGGTGATCGCCAGCTGCTGGCCGAGCGAGTAGGCGGTCGCGGTGGCCGCGTCGGTCACGTCACTGAGCGCGGCGACATTGGTGGCCTGGTTGACGCCGACGCCGCCGGGGGTGACCGAGACGGTGTTCGCGATCGAGTTGCCGCCCACCACCGACATCACCGTGTGGAAGCTGACTGTGATGCCGTAGCCGGCCAGGAACACCGCGATCACTCCGAGCTTGGCCAGCCAGGCGCCGAACGACGGCAGCGCCACCTTGAGCGCATAGTCGCGGCGCCGGGCAAGGATCGCGCCGCCCTGCACGGCCTTCGCCCAGAGCCCCTCGAGCTTGCGCCAGAAGATCCGGCCGAGGGCGAGCAGCAGCATCGCGGCGCCGGCCACGATCGCGAGCGCCACCACCGGGTGATCGTGGAGCGTGGAGAGCTGGAGGTCGAACGAGCCCGGCACGGAGAGGAACAGGTAGGCGTAGACGAACGCGCCGGCGACGCTGAAGAAGATCTTCTGCACGAACAAGCCGCCGAGCACGCCGGGCAGGTTGGCGCCGGGGATGATCGCCACGAGCATCAGCAGCATCACGACGGTGCCGAGGTTCGCGGGCAGGATGCCGTTCAGCGCGGGTCCGACGGCGTAGGCGGCCAGTACCTGGAGGTACGCGACCTGCCCGCTCGGGTAGGCGGCGCGCAGGATGAAATACCAGCCGAGCGCGGTCAACGTGGTCTGGAACGTCTGCAGCGTCCAGCCCGCGAGCAGATAGCCGAGCCCGACACCGGTCAGCGAGTCCCACAGGTCCGACAACCAGCCGCGGATATCGACACCGAGCAGGTCGAGGATGACGAGCGCGAGCGCGATGCCCGCGAGCCACGCCAGAACCTTGGCGAGACGCCGCGGGCGCGAGCGGTCGTGGAACGGCAGCCACCACCGGCGGCGTGGGTCGGGCGGCGCGGCCGGCTCGGGCGGCGCGAGGCGGGAGGTGTCGGTCATGGGCGCTCGGTCCGCGACTCCTGCGCGACAGCATGACGTGGAAGCGGCAGCGGCGCGGATCTCTCTCCAGCTGCGCCGGCGCCCGTAACCTGCCGCGGACCGGCGGGTTACCTCCAGTGATGCTCCGTTTGCCCGCCGACCGGGCCCGTCGCCGTGCCCTCGCCCGCTTGGGTGTCGCGGTGCTGGCCCTGGTGGCGCTGGTGGCCGTGCTGTCCCAGACCGTCGGAGTGCCCTCCCCGGCTGAGCTCGCTGCGTGGGCGCAGTCCGCGGGGCCGGCCGCGCCCGCGCTGTTCGTGCTGATCGCCGCCGTCTCGACCTGCGTGATGTTCCCCGGCCAGGTGACCGCCACCGCCGCAGGGGTCCTGTTCGGAGTGGCGGCGGGGGTTGGGTTGACGCTCGCCGCCGCAACGCTCGGGGCCGCTGCCGCGTTTCTGCTCGCCCGCGGCGTCGGCGCCGCGCCGATCGGCCGGCTGCTCGGGCCTCGCGCTGCGTACTGGCGGGCGTGGATCGCCGAGCGCGGCTTCAGCGCCGTGTTGACCGCGCGGCTGCTCCCCGGCACCCCCGCCAGCGTCCTGAACTACGCCGCGGGCCTGACCGCGATGCCGTTGCGCGCCTTTGCCGGCGCCGTCGCGCTCGGAGCGCTGCCCAAGACGGTCGCCTACGTCGCGCTCGGCGGCGCGCTCAGCGCCCCGCTTTCGACACAGGGTCTCCTCGCGATCGGCCTGTACGCGGCGGCCGCGCTCGCCGGCGCGCTGCTCGCCCGCCGGCATGTGCACGCTGCGCGCGCCGCCCGTTTGGCGACCTAGGCCGTGGCGTACTGCGGGCGCCCGGTCGGCCGGTAGACCTGGATCGTCACCCCGCCGGGGGTGGCCCGCGATTCGACCAGTTCGAGCGCTGTGTCCGAGCCGGTGTCGGGGAACAGCCGCGTGCCCTGGCCGACGACCACGGGATAGGTGAGCAGGATGATCTCGTCGACAAGCTGGTTGTCGGCGAGCCAGCGGACCAGGTTGCCGCTGCCGTGCACCTGCAGCTCGCCTCCCGGCTTGGCTTTCAGCTCGCCGACCGCGGCCGCGAGGTCTCCGGAGAGGACGGTCGTGTACGCCCATTGCGGGTCGGTGATCGTGGTCGATGCCACGTACTTGGGCCGCGTGTTCAACGCCACCGAGATCGGGTCGTTGCCCTGATCTGCGCCCCAGGAGCCGGTTCCCCAGGAGCCGGCAAAGATCTCGTAGGTCCGCCGGCCGAAGAGGAACGCGTCGGCGCGCTGGTAGACCCCGCCGAGGAACGTCTCGGCCTCGTTGTCGAACAGCGGCAAGGCCCATCCGCCGCGCTCGAATCCGCCCCTGCGGTCCTCGTCCGAACCGCCGAGGCCCTGCATTACGCCGTCGACGGAGACGTTCGTGATGGTCGTGATCTTCATGGTCGGCCTTTCGCTCGCGGTGTCGTTCTTCACGTAAGGACCGGACCGACGCGCCGATCTCATCGCTCGTTGCACGACCGTGCTGCCGGCCGGAGCCCCTCAGCCGAGCTCGGCGGCCCGCGCGCGGGCGGCCTGGCGGACCAGGTGGTCGCGCTCGGCGACGTTCGTGGCACGGCGGGCGGCCTCGGCGTAGGACGTGGCGGCGCCAGGGAGGTCGCCGCCCAGCTCGTGGAGGAAGCCGCGGACGGCGTGCCAGCGGTGCCGCTCGCCGATCACGTCGCGCAGCCGGTCGGTCTCGCGCAGCCCGGCGGCGGCGCCGAGCACATGGCCGACCGCGACCGCGCGGCCGAGCACTGCGGCGGGGTCCTGGCGCACCGGGTCATCGGAGAGGGCGACGAGGTCGTCGTACCAGGCGAGGATCTGCGGCCAGTCGGTCTCCTCGGCGCTTGCCGCGTCGTCGTGCAGGGCGGCGATGGCGGCCTCGACCTGGTAGCGGCCGAATCGCTGAAGGGCCAGCGCCGACTGCAGGACGCGCACGCCCTCGGCGATCTCGCGAGTGTCCCACAGGCCGCGGTCCTGCCGGTCGAGCGTGACGATCCGGCGCTCGGAGTCGAGCCGCGCCGGGAGGCGGGCGTGGTTGAGGAGCATCAGCGCGAGCAGCCCTCGCGCCTCCGGCTCCTCGGTCGCGAGGGTGAGCTGGCGGGCGAGCCGGATCGCCTCGCGGGCCAGGTCGACCCGGTCCGCGTGGCCGGCGGTGTAGACGAGGTAGAGCACGCGCAGCACGACGGCGAGGTCGCCGGGCTGGTCCAGGCGGCGGCCTTGCACGACCCGCCTGGCCCGGCTGATCCGCTGCGCCATCGTCGCCTCCGGGACGTAGAAGGCGTCGGCGATCTCGCGAGTGGTGAGACCACCGACCGCGCGCAGGGTCAGCGCCACCTGGGACGCGGGCGCGAGGTCCGGGTGGCAACAGCAGAAGAGCAGGAAGAGGGTGTCGTCGCCCTCCTCGGTGCTGACAGGCCCGCCCGCCCGCGGCTCGGCGTACGTCTCCTCCTCGCGGCGGTGACGGGCGGCCTGGCTGCGGTGGGCGTCGACGAGCCGCCGGGTCGCCACCGCGGTCAGCCAGGCGCGCGGGTCGCGCGGCGGATGCTCGGGCCACACCCGCAGCGCCTCCAGCAGCGCCTCCTGCAGCGCGTCCTCGGCCGCGTCGAAGTCCTCGCCCCGCCGGACCAGGCCCGCGAGCACCCGCGGGACGAGCGCGCGCAGCGCGCCCTCGTCCAGCCGTCGCGTCGGCTCGTCGACCACGCCCGCGTCAGTCGTCCGAGGACGTGCCGGACATGATCTCCCGGACCTCGAGCCACTCGTACACGGGCTCCCCGCCCGGGCCGGGCTCCGAGGAGACGTAGGCCGCGACCTCGAGCGCGCGCTCGTAGGACTCGACGTCGATCATGAACCAGCCCGCGATCAGGTCGCTGGTCTCGGGGTGCGGGCCGTCGGTGGTGACGGGCGCGGCGTCCTCGCCGCCGTAGCGCACCCAGGTGCGCGCCGGCGTGAGCGCCTGCGCGCCGACGTACTCTCCGCTCTCCTCGAGCACCTCGATGACGTGCCGTTGGAAGGCGAAGTGCGCCTCGACGTCCTCAGGCGCCCACTGGTCCATCGGGGGGAAGGCTTGGTGCGGCTCCGGGCCGCCGCGGTAGTGCTTGAGGAGCAGGTACTTCGGCATCGTGGTCTCCTGGTGTCGTGGGCCGCGCCTGTCGGGGCGCTTCACCTTGTGAGCGGAGCCGGTCGGAGCTTCTCGACATGGAACGCTCAGCCGGCTCCGACGCCGTCGCCTCCGGCGAACGACAAAAGGCCTGCAAATGCAGACCTTTTCTTGGGCGATCCCGGGCTCGAACCAGCGGCCGAGGAGTAGCGTCCGGGACGGGCCGGCCGCGCGCTGCGCCCCCCGCCACTTCCAAAGTATCGCTGCCAGGGGGGCTTGTTTCAAGCCCCGGGGTGTGCTCCATACTCGCTTGCCGCAAGCGATGACGGGAGCAACGAGATGGGCATGGAGGAGCATGCGGCGGCGGCCGACGTGTTGGGTCTTCGAGAGATCGACGCGACGCAGGTCGCGGTCGTTGGCGGCAAGGGCGCGCACCTGGGGGAGCTGTCGCGAATCGACGGCATCCGCGTGCCGCCTGGCTTCTGCGTGACGACGAACGCCTTCCGGCGGATCATCGAGGAGGCGCCGTCGATCGACGATCGGCTCGATCGGCTGTCGCGCCTGAGCGCGGACGACCGGGAGGGGATCCGCACGCTCAGCGCGGAGATCCGCCGGACCCTCGAAGGGATCGCCATCCCCGACGATCTGGCGGCGGCGATCACCGGCGCGATCGCCCGTCTCGGCGAGGAGGCCGCCTACGCCGTCCGATCGAGCGCGACGGCAGAGGACCTGCCGACGGCCTCCTTCGCCGGCCAGCAGGACACGTATCTGAACGTCGTGGGGCCGGCCGCGATCCTCCAGCACATCAGCCGGTGCTGGGCCTCGCTGTTCACCGAGCGGGCCGTGACGTATCGCCTGCGGAACGGCTTCGACGACAGCAAGATCCACATGGCCGTCGTCGTGCAGCAGATGGTCTTCCCGCACGCGGCCGGCATCCTCTTCACGGCGGACCCCGTCACGTCCAACCGGAAGGTCGCCTCAGTGGAGGCCGGCTTCGGCCTCGGCGAGGCCCTGGTCTCCGGCCTGGTGAACCCCGATCGCTACACGGTGCGAGACGGCGAGGTCATCGATAAGGCGGTCGCCACCGAGCACGAGCAGCCGGCGCTGACGGATGCCCAGGTCGTACGCCTCGTGCAACTGGGCCGGCAGATCGAAGCGCACTTCGGCCGCCCGCAGGACATCGAATGGTGCCTGGTCGACGACGGCTTCCAGATCGTCCAGAGCCGGCCGATCACCACGCTGTTCCCCATCCCCGCGGCCGGCGACGAAGAGAACCACGTCTACGTCTCCGTCGGGCATCAGCAGATGATGACCGACCCCATGAAGCCCCTGGGGCTCTCCCTCTGGCAGCTGACGGCCGCGCCGCGGATGTACGAGGCCGGCGGGAGGCTGTTCGTCGACGTCGCCCCGCGCCTGGCTTCGCCGGCGACCCGCGCAGGCATCCTCGAGGTCCTGGGGACACACGATCCGCTGATCGGGGACGCACTGCAGACCATCCTCGATCGCGACGACTTCATCCCGTCGCTCCCGGACGAGGGTCCCGGGGCCGCGCCGCCTCGGGACGCGCCGGCCCCGATCGAGACCGATCCGGCCATCCCCACCGAGCTGATCGAGCGCAGCCAGGCTTCCAACGCCGCCCTGGAACGAGACATCCGGTCGAAGTCCGGATCGGCGCTGCTCGACTTCATCCTGGTGGACATCCAGGAGCTGAAGCGGATGCTCTTCGATCCGCGAAGCCATCAGGTGTTCATGGGGGCGATGGACGCCGCGGGGTGGCTCAACGAGAAGCTGCAAGAGTGGCTGGGCGAGAAGAACGCGGCCGACACGCTCACGCAGTCCGTCCCCAACAACGTCACGTCGGAGATGGGTCTGGCGCTCCTCGACGTCGCGGACGCGATCCGCCCGCATCCGGAGGTGGTGGCCTTTCTGCAGGACGTCGAGGACGAGGGCTTCCTGGACGAGCTGGCCACGCTTGCGGGCGGGCCGGAAGCCCGGGATGCCATACGCGCTTTCCTCGACGAGTACGGCATGCGCTGCGTCGGCGAGATCGACATCACGAGGCCGCGTTGGAGCGAACGCCCCACGACGCTCGTGCCGGTGATCCTCGGCAACATCAAGAACTTCGAGCCGGGCGCCGGCGAGCGGCGCTTCGAGCAGGGGCGGAACGAGGCGCTGGAGAAGGAACAGGAACTGCTGGAACGCCTGCGGGCCCTGCCGGACGGAGAGGGGAAGGCCGAAGAGACCAAGCGGATGATCGACCGGGTCCGGACGTTCATCGGGTACCGGGAGTATCCGAAGTACTTCATCGTCAGCCGCTACTTCGTGTACAAGCAGGCCTTGCTGGAAGAGGCCGAGCGCCTCGTCCAAGCCGGCGTGCTTCGTGAGCGGGAGGAGAGCTTCTACCTCACGTTCCAGGAGCTCCAGGACGTCGTGCGCACGAACCAGGTGGATGACCGGCTCATCTCCCAGCGCAAGGACGCGTTCAGGGCGTATGAAGCGCTCACACCGCCCCGGGTGCTCACGTCGGAGGGTGAGGTCGTCGCCGGCGCGTACCGACGCGACGACGTGCCGGCCGGCGCGCTGATCGGCCTGCCGGTTTCCGCCGGGACGATCGAGGGGCGGGCCCGCGTCATCCTCGACGTGGCGGACGCTGAGCTCGAACCGGGCGACATCCTGGTCACGGCCTACACGGACCCCAGCTGGTCCCCCCTGTTCGTCTCGATCGCGGGCCTGGTGACGGAGGTGGGCGGCCTGATGACCCACGGCGCAGTGATCGCACGGGAGTACGGCTTGCCGGCCGTCGTGGGGGTGGAGCACGCCACCCGGCTGATCCAGGACGGGCAGCGGATCCGCGTGCACGGAACGGACGGGTACGTGGAGATCCTGCCCTAGGTCTCCTGGTCGGCGCTGCTCTCCCCGCCGCGCACAGCCGGCACGGCGGGGACGATGAGCAGTGCCGCGAGCACCAGCGCTACAGAGGCCAGAGGCCGAGCAACGTCAGGTGCAGGCTCGAGAGAATCTCGTTGAAGGACCCCGCTTTGACGTTGGCGTCCGCGAACAGCCGCACCTGTGAGCCGTCCGAGCGCACCACGGTCGGCGCGCACACCGTCGGCGACACGATCTGGCCGTTGCCGAGCTGGAGGTTGCCGTTCATCAGCACGTACTCGATGGGGAACGGGTCGTTGGCGCTCCCCGGGGACGGAATCGGCGGGTCGCCGCCCACAGGCCTGCCGAGGTCGGGCCTGAGACAGGACAGGTCCGGGCCGGCATCGTTGAGCGGGTCCGAGTACGGCGGGGTGATGATGTCGCCCCACTGGCCCAGGTCGGGCGCGCGCGGGGTCTGGATGCCCGGCAGGTAGAGGGGCACCGTCTGGTTGACGCCGCTGATGAGCGGGGACTTCGGGCCGCCGATCGGGTACGGGACGTACGTCGGGGCGCAGTTGGTGCGTGCCACGTTGATGGTGGTTGTGCCGTCCCCGTTGGGAATGGTGGTCACCTGCGGACAGGCGTGGTGGTTCGCTGACGCCGGAGCGGCGAAGGCGAGGACGGCGAGGGCACCGGCGGCCGCAAGCGCGAGGCGCTTCATGGCGAACGACCTTTCTGTTGACGGGGCGCCTCATCCCCGTCGGGGCGCCTCCCGCGCGGGCGCATTTACCCCACCGTTATGTTCGTTACGCTTACATTTTGAAGGCGGCGCCGCCGCGCTCGTCACGTATTTTTTCGTGCAGTGAAACCGCCAGAATTCGGGCGGTGAACATGCCGAAAACTCGTGGGGCGACCAGCCGAAATTCGTCAGGCCGTCAGCCGAACTCCGCCGTCACCGTAAATCACTTCCTGACACCTACCGACGCTAGTCAGCCCACCAGTCGCGCCGGCCATCGACGTCTTCGCGCGGAGCCTCGCCGAGATTGGGCGCGCCGATGACGAGGATCTCGAGGCCGTTCGGCCCGGCCTCGTAGCCTCGCCACGTACCGGGCGGGACGCGCACCGCGTCCCATTCCTTGAGCTCGACGATCTCGTCGTCGAGCTTCATCCGCCCGCTCCCGCGCAGGACCACGTACACCTCCTCCTGCGTCTTGTGCGTGTGGCCGTAGGGAAAGCGATAGCCGGGCGGGACGCGCTGGTGGCTCAGGCCGGATTTCTCGAGCCCGAGCGCCCCGGTCGCCATGCGGAACTCCAGGTCCGGCGCGCCGTCGAAGTTGGACCCGACATCCTCCAGGTCCTCCTTGAGGTTCCTGAGCGTGAACGGCACGGGCGCATCCTACGGCACCTGCCACGCAGGCCACGGAGGCCGGACTACAACCACAAAAGGCCTGCAGACGCAGGCCTTTCGCTGGGCGATACCGGGCTCGAACCAGTGACGCGGTGTAGTCAGCGGCCGACGGTGGACATGTTCGCTTCGTCGTGGCGATCGCCGGTGGCCGGGGCGAGATCGTTGAGCCGTGTGATCTGCTCCGGGCTGAGCTCGATCTGGTCGGCCGCGGTGTTCTCCTCGACGCGGGAGACGCGCTTGGTACCGGGGATCGGGGCGATGTCGTCGCCCTGCGCGAGCAGCCAGGCCAACGCGACCTGCGCGGGTGTGGCGTCGATCTCGGCGGCGACGGCCTCGACCTCGTCGACGATATGCAGGTTCTTCTCGAAATTCCCCGGGGTGAAGCGCGGGTTGGTCTTTCGCCAGTCGTCGTCCGCGAGATCGTGTGGGGAGCGAAGCCGCCCGGTGAGGAAGCCGTGTCCGAGCGGCGAGTAGGGCACGAAGCCGATGCCCAGCTCGCGCAGCAGCGGCAGCAGCTCGGCCTCCGGGTCACGGGTCCACAGGGAGTACTCGGTCTGTAGCGCGGCGATCGGGTGCACGGCGTGGGCGCGGCGGATCGTTTCCGGGCCGGCCTCGGACAGGCCGACGTGCAGGACCTTCCCCTCGGCCACCAGCTCGGCCAGGGCGCCGACCGTCTCTTCGACGGGCGTGTTCGGGTCGACGCGGTGCTGGTAGTAGAGGTCGATGCGGTCCGTCTGCAGCCGCTTCAAGGAGCCCTCCACCGCGGTGCGGATGTTCGCCGGGCTGCTGTCGAGCGCTCCGGGGCCTCCGCCGGAGTGCGAGACCAGGCCGAACTTCGTCGCGACCACGACGTCGTCGCGACGTCCCTTGACGGCGCGGCCGACGAGTTCCTCGTTGACGTAGGGGCCGTAGATCTCGGCGGTGTCGATGTGGGTGACGCCCAGCTCCAGCGCCCGATGGATCGTGCGGATCGACTCAGCGTCGCTGCTGCTCGGGTCGAGGTAGTAACCGGACATGGCCATCGTGCCGAGCCCGAGGCGCGAGACGTCAAGCCCGCCGAGCGATATGAGCTTCATGACGTGACCTCGTCGAACGCGAGCGATGACGACAGCTCGCGGTAGGCGTTGATCTGCTGCTCGCGTTCGGCGAGCTTGTCCTCGGCCTGCGCGAGCGCATCGGCGCCGGCGATGAAACGGAACGGCGGCCGATCCTGGTCGGCGAGGGTCAGCAGCGCCTGGGCGAGCTTGGCCGGGTCGCCGCCCTGCCGGCCGTTCATGCTCTCCCAGAACTCGCGCTGCGCGGCGTTGCGCTCGGCGTAGTCCTCGATCGAGGCCGGGGCGTAGTCGGTCGACTCCCTCGTGAGCAGCTCGGTGCGGAAGAACCCGGGGTTGACGACCGTCGTGTGGATGCCGAACGGCTCGACCTCGGGGGCGAGCGACTCCATCCACCCGTCGACGCCGAACTTCGACGCCGCGTACGCGGTCCCGTACTCGAAGCCGGCGAAGCCCGCGGACGACGAGATCGTCACGACGTGCCCGGAACGCTGCTCGCGCATGACCGGCAGGACCGCGCGGGTGACGTTCATCGGGCCGATCAGGCTCGTGACGATCTGCCGGTCCATCTGCTCGGGCGTGAGCTCCTCGAAGAAGCCCGCGTAGAAGCTGGCGGCGTTGTTGACGAGCACGTCGATGCCGCCGAAGCGGTCGACCGCGGCCTTGGCCGCTGCCTCGGCGTCCTGCGTGCTGGTGACGTCGAGCCGGGCGACGAGCAGGTGGTCCGCCTCGCCGACCGCCTCCTCGACGGCGTCGGGGTTGCGGCCGGTGGCCACGACGTTGTGGCCGGCGGCGAGCGCGGCCTTGGCGATGTCGACGCCCATGCCACGGCCGGCGCCGGTGATGAGCCAGGTCTTCTTCTCGGTGGTCATGGCGTCCAGCAAAGCGCGGATCTGGAGAAGGTGGGAGTCCCTGTTGAGGGAGGTACTGGCAGGGTCCCCCACGCGCGCGGCTCCGGGTCTAGGCTGGCTTTCGTGGAGACCAAGCAGGAGATCCGCGAGTTCCTGACCTCCCGCCGCGCCCGGGTCACGCCCGAGCAGGCCGGGTTGCCGACCTACGGGACTCGTCGCGTCCCCGGACTGCGACGCGAAGAGGTCGCGGTCCTGGCCGGCGTGAGCGTCCCGTACTACACGCGCCTGGAACGCGGAGACATGAGCGGCGCCTCCGAGGGCGTGCTGGAGGCATTGGCCCGGGCGCTCCAGCTCGACGACGCCGAGCGCGCCCACCTTTTCGACCTCGCCCGCGCCGCCCAGCCGGCCGGGGCGCGTCCGCGCCGGCGTCAGGCCAGGCCACGCATCCGGCCGGAGATCCAGTGGACGCTCGACGCGATCACCGGCGCCGCCGCGTACGTGGGCAACGACCGCCTCGACATCCTGGCCACCAACGCGCTCGGGCGCGCGCTGTTCTCCGAGCTGTACGTCGCGCCCACGCGGCCGGTGAACCACGCGCGATTCGTGTTCCTCGACCCGCGCGCCGAGACGTTCTACACCGACTGGGACCGCGCCGCCCGCGAGACCGCGGCGATCCTGCGCTCGGCGGCCGGCCGCGACCCGTACGACCGCGACCTCTCAGACCTCGTCGGCGAGCTCGCAACCAAGAGCGAGGCGTTCCGAACCCACTGGGCCGCACACAACGTCCGCTTCCACGCCACCGCCGTCAAGCACCTCCACCACCCCGTCGTCGGCGAGCTCAGCCTCAGCTTCAACCGTCTCGGCATCGCCGCCGACCACGGGTTGACGGTCTTCACCTACGCCGCAGAACCCGGCTCCCGCTCCGAGGAGGCGCTGAACCTGCTCGGCAGCTGGGCGGCCACGCTCGACGTCGCCGAATCGGCGCAGACGACCGACCAACGCTGAGCCCCAGCGAGAACCCGGAGCCGTCCAGCGGCGTCGCGAAACGGACACTGCGCAGCTCGCCGGCCGCTTAGGGCCTCGCGATCTGCGGTACATCCGTGTTCATCGGTTCCGCTCGCAGCCTTTGAGACCAAGGAGTCCACATGGCAGCGCCTATCTCCCGTCGCACCTTCTTGACGACCGGCGCGGCCGCTGCTGGTGCGTTCTTGCCCGGCGTCGCCGCCTACGCTCACCCAACCCGCGGGGTGCGGTTCACCCTCAATGCGGAGGTGCTCGACGGCGGCGAGCAGGTCACCTCGATCACGCTTCACACGGCCCGGCTCGGGCGGATCGACCCGGCGAGCCTGACCACCGGCACCTTCAGGGTGCACGCAAAGGCGACCAGCCCGATCCCCATCCCTGCCGGCGACCTGATCTTCAGCGAGTACGACCTCGACCGCCCGGTGACCGCTGCCCGGCTGGACCATTGGGGCAACATCGAGCTGGACCTGGCATACGGCGAGGGCCAGGTCGGTGGCGGCACCCTCGGCTACATCGTGGGCAAGGGCCGCAACGTCATGCTCGACCTCGACTACACGATCACTCAGAACGCCCCGCTCGCGCTCCGCAACCGCCGCTCGGTCACGATCGCGCGGTTCGTGCAAGGCGAGCTGTCAGATCCCGAAGTGGACGCCTTCAGCTACCACGTCTCCGGCTCCGGCATGAACTACCGGCTGTACTCGCCCCGTCACGGCCGCCGTTTCCACGCCGCCGGACGAGACAGGCACCCTCTAGTCGTCTGGCTGCACGGCGGAGGTGAGGGCGGCCTGCTACCCGATCACTACTACGACAACGAGTCGCCGTTGCGGGCCAACCGCGGTGCGCTGGGATTCGCCACGCAGCAGGCACGACGGATCTTCGGCGGCGCCTATGTCGTGGCCCCACAGAGCACCTCCTACTGGATGGAGGACGGGCCCCGCTTTGCTCCGCTCATCCGCGAGATCATCGGCGATCTCGTCCGTCGGTACCCGATCGACCGCGACCGGATCCACGTCGCCGGCTGCAGCAACGGCGGCTACATGACCATGGAGATGACGTCGATCTACAGTCACCTGTTCGCCGCGGCCGTGCCGATCTGTGGCGTTGTCGAGTCCCTCGAGCCGGGCGGCCCGCCGCTGCTCACCGACGCCCAGCTGAAGGAGATCGGCACCCCGACGTGGCTCGTCGCGTCGCGCGACGACCCGGTCGTGCCACCGGAGCCAAACACCGTCCACGCCCACGACCTCATTCCCGGCTCCTTGATGACCCTGTACGACCACGTCATCTGGAACGGCCACCAGTTCAACGGCCACTGGTCGTGGATCTATGTCGCCCGCAACGACCCGACCATCGATGGAACGCACATCTGGCAGTGGATGGCCGATCAGCGCGCAGACCGAGCCGCGTAGGTCGCACCGGCCACGACCTCAGCGCCCAGTGTCGAGAACGGCCGGCTGGCTCCGCTCACCATGAGGTGCCTGCTTCTGTAGCGCTCGAGAAAGGACTAGGCAATGACCCTCGCCCATCCTCCTGTCGTCAGCCAGACCGAGTGGGACGCGGCTCTGGCGGCCATGGCCGAGCGCGAGAAGGCCGTCGCCGCCGCGATGCACGAGCTCGCCGCCGAGCGGAAGCGGATGCCGATGGTGCGCGTCGACCGCGACTACAGCTTCGAGGGCCCAGAGGGGCCGCGGTCGCTGCCGGAGCTGTTCGAGGGGCGCACTCAGCTCATCCTCTACCGGTTCTTCTTCGACGAGGGTGTCGACGGTTGGCCCGACGCCGGGTGCGTTGGCTGTTCGTCCGTCGCCGACGGCATCCCCGAGCTCGGCCTCCTGCACGCCCGCGACATCACCTTCGCGATGGCATCGGCGGCACCTCAGGCGAACCTCCGCCGCTACGCCGAGCGCATGGGCTGGAGGGACGTGCCCTGGTACACGATCAGCAGCGAGCGCTTCTCGGCTGACTTCGGGGTCAACGAGTGGTTCGGCTTCAACGTCTTCCTGCGGGACGGAGATGACGTCTACCGCACCTACTTCCTGCAGCACGGAGCGATGGTCCAGTGGATCGGCAGCCTCTGGAGCCTGTGGTCCTTGACGCCCTATGGCGCGCAGTCCGACGACGAGGACTTGCCCGAGGGCTGGCCCCGTGCGCCGGGGTCGTTCTGGTTCCGCCGCCACGACGAGTTCGACGATCCGCCGCCGTCGGCCCGCCTGCGCGTCGACCCGGATGAGCGCCCCTAGCGGATCCCTGCTCGTCTCCCTGCGCTCAGCCTGACCCGACCGCGGCGCGGACGAGCGCCTGGAAGATCCCGCCGTCGTTGTCGATCTCGTGGTCGTTCCAGGCGACGGCGACGGTGACGCGCTCCTTCGGCATGTACCAGAGCTCGGCGTGGGTGCCGAGGCCGTCGCCGGTGTGGCCCCACATCTCGTGGTCGTCGACGTACCACTTGGCGAGTCCGAGGCCGTAGCCCGAGGCGAACTCGCTCTGATGGACGTCCTGCATCTCGTGCAGCGAGGACGGCTCCAGCACGTGGCCGCCGAGCAGTTCGCTGCCCCAGCGAGCGAGCGACGGGACGTCGCCGGCCAGCCCGATGGCGCCCGAGGACATCGTGACCCACCAGCGGCGTGGCAGCAGCCCGCTGCGGTCGTTGAGGTCGACCGGGTGGGCCAGGCCGTCGGGGTACCAGTACGAGTGCGCGTGCGGGCGCGCCGGGCGCTCGCCGGGCTGGAACGCGAGGCCGTCGCCGCCGGGCGCGCTGAGCACGTCGCGGCGGGCGAGCGCCGCGCTCGGCGCGCCGCCCGTACGCTCGACGATGAGTCCCGCGAGCACGAACCCGGCGTCCGAGTACACGGCGTCCTCGGTGCGCGGGCCGGGCTTCCCTCCGGCGGCGACGAACTGCTGCCGGGTCGGCCTCACCCGCGGGTGGTCAAGCACCCGGAAGAAGAACGCCTTGGGCGGGTCACCCATCCCTGAGGTGTGGCCGAGCAGGTCGCGCACCGTGGCCTCAGCGTCGCCGCGCCACGCCGGGTACCAGCGGCGGATCGGGTCGTCGAGACGAAGGCGGCCCTGCTCGACCAGCCGCATCGCCGTCGACGCCGTGACGATCTTGGTGATGCTGTCGAACGGGATCGCCGTGGCCGTGGTCGTCGCCTGGCGCGGGTGCAGCACGGCGTCGCCGGCCGCGCCCGACCATTCACGCCCGTCCGCGAACACGACCGCGGCCGTCGCGCCCGGCACGCCGGTGTTCTTGACCGTCTGCTCGAGCGCCGCGTCGAGGCGGTGGGCGGCCGCGGGCGAGTACTTCACCCCGGGCTGCCGCACCGCCGCGCCCTTGTCCGATCCTCCGCAGCCGGCGAGCAGGAACAGCACGGCCCAGGCGACGGCGAGGCGCCGGATGTGCCGACGCTACAGGACTTTGACCGGTCGAACCAGTGGCGCGCCGAACGCGTTGCCGGCGGCCGCGGATCCGGATAGTTGCGTCAGAATGCTCGCGAGCGGCTTGTGAAGGACACGATTCCAGCACCCGTGTCGTGGCCGGCGTGGAGGCGTCTGCTCAGGCCCGCGCTCGTGATCGCCGCGCTCGTCGTGGTGTTCGGGTGGGTGCTGCCGCGGTTCATCGACTATCAGCAGGTCTGGGACGCGGTGACCGAGCTCGACGCGTGGGAAGTGCTGGTCCTGCTCGGGCTCGCGTCTGCTCGTGTTCCCACCGAGGCGCTGATGTATCGGGCGTTCCTGCCGGGCCTGTCGCTGTGGCGCGGGACCGAGGCCTACCTCTCCTCGAACCTTGCCGGGCAGGTCCTCCCGCCTCCTGCCCCGAGCGTCGTCCAGTACGGCTATTTCCGTGGCGGCGGCCATACGCCGGACGCCGCCGGGCTCGCCGCGCTGGGATCGTTTCTCTTCCCGACGATCGGTCGACTCCTGCTCCCGGTCGTCGCGATCGCGGTACTGCTCATCACGGGCGAGGTCAACGGCACGATCCTGCTGGCGGGCGGAATCTCGCTCGTCGTCACGATCATCGCGGGCATCGCCGGCTATTTCTTCCTGCGGGGAGAGCGCTCCGCGCGCTCGCTCGGGACAAAGCTCCAGCGACCACTCTCCTGGATCCTCGTCAAGGTCAAGCGCGATCCGATCCAGGACGGTGCCGGCCGGGCGGTGCAACTTCGCACCAACACCCTCGCCGTCCTACGCGAGGGTTGGGCGCTGGGCTCGATCGGGGTTGCGGCCAACCTCGCTGCCACCTACGTGATCCTGCTCGCCGCGCTGCGCTTCGTCGGCGTCTCGGGATCCGAGCTGTCCGCCGCCGACGCCTTCGCAGCCTTCGCGATCGCATTCTGGGCCGGCGTGGTCCTGCCGATCACGGGCAGCGGCCTCGGCGTCGTCGACGCCGTCCTCATCGCCGCGCTCATCGAGCTGAGCAGCGCCTCCGACGACGCGCTCGTCGCAGCGGCGCTCCTGTGGCGAGTCTTCTACTCGATCGTCCCGCTGCCGCCCGGCGCGATCACGTTGAGCCGATTCCGCAAAGCGAACCCCGACGCGCTACGACGCCGCACGGCGGAAACGACGTAGGCGCGCGCGACGGGTTCAGCCGACGCGCTCGATCGGCGGCGGCTGCCGGCTCCCCGGCGACCTCGGGCTTGGGTGAGTAGAGCCGCAGCGCGACCTTGAAGGCGCCCTTCTGCGGGGCGGGCAGCCAGTTCGCCTCTTGGGCAGCGGTCGGTCGGTCGGCCTGGATGTAGAGGGTCAGTGAGCCGTCGTCGGCGTAGGTCAGTCCGCTGCGGTCGCCGACCGCGTAGCGGTTGATCGCGTTTGGCACGATGTAGGTGTCGGGGTCGTACATCGTCAGCGACCAGAACGCGTTGACCGGAGGCAACTGCCGTTTGTCGAAGTGCAGCGTGTAGCGGTGCCAGCTGTCCAGCGGCCCGCCGGTGCCGTCGGTCTTGGTGATCGGGTAGCAGGCGTCCTCGATCAGGTTGCCGCCGACGCCGAAGAACGTCCAGGCGGCGCGGTAGGCGTAGCGGGTGCCGTAGCGGCCCATGTCGCCCCCACCCGGTCGGACCACCACTGGAACAGGTCGTCGCTCGGCACTCTCCGGCCGAGGTCGTCGCCGGGCGCGGCGACGTAGCCGTCCAGGCTCAGGTCCATGCCGAAGGTCAGTTTCCGCATGGCGTCAGCCTCCCGTGAGTCGGTACTCGGCGTAAAGACCAGCACAGCGCGCAAGAATCATCGGTCAGGCCCACCGAGGGCCAGTTGACCACGACCGTCAACGCGACAGTGCGCTGCAACGCGAGAGGGCCAGCCCCGAGAAGGCTGGAGCGCCGATCGATCCTCGATTCCCGGGCATGCCTCACAAGCCGCGGAGGTCGGAGCAGCCGACTGCCCCGAATGAGGGGCGGAACGAACTGGTCTCGAACCGCAGACACAAAAGGCCCGCAAATGCGGACCTTTCAGTGGGCGATACTGGGCTCGAACCAGTGACCTCCGCCTTGTCGAGGCGGCGCTCTCCCAGCTGAGCTAATCGCCCGGGAGATTGCCAAGCGTAGCAATGGGATACGACTCCGGCATGAGCAATGGAGACGAGACGATCGACGTCCAGGGCACGCGCGTTCCGGCGCTCGGGTTCGGCACTTGGCTGATCCCGGAGGCGGATGCCGCCGACGCGGTCCGGGACGCCCTGGAGATCGGATACCGGCACATCGACACCGCACGCGCGTACGAGAACGAGCGCGGGGTCGGGCGTGGGATCGCCGACAGCGGCGTGCCTCGCAACGAGATCTTCCTGACCACGAAGGTGCCGCACACGGACGCCTCGCCGGAGCTGGTCGAGCGCGACGCCGAGGAGTCGCTCGAGCGGCTCGGGGTCAACCGGATCGACCTGCTGCTGCTGCACTGGCCGAACCCCGAGGTGCCGCTGGAGCAGACGCTGAACGCGCTCGACAAGCTCAAGGACGACGGGCGGGTGCGGCATATCGGCGTGTCGAACTTCCCCGCCGGCCTGCTGCGCCAGGCGCTCGAGCTGGCGCCGATCTTCGCCAACCAGGTCGAGTACCACCCGTTCCTCAGCCAGGAGCGCGCGCTCGACGTCGCCCGCGCGCACGACGTGCTGACGACCGCCTACTCCCCGCTCGCCCACGGCAAAGTGCCGGGTGACGCGACACTCCAGCGGATCGGCGACGCGCACGGCAAGACGGCCGGCCAGGTCGCGCTGCGGTGGCTGCTCGACCAGCCGCTCGTGAGCCCGATCCCGAAGGCGTCGAGCCACGAGCGGCGTGCGGAGAACTTCGACGTGTCCGACTTCGAGCTGACGCGCGAGGAGCGGGGCGAGATCGACGCATTGCCGAAGGACGTCCGCACCGCCGACCCGCCGTGGGCGCCGGACTGGGACGCATGAGACGCCACGACATCGCCGTGATCCCGGGCGACGGGATCGGCCGCGAGGTGACGCCCGCCGCGCTCGAGGTGCTCGAGGCGGCCGGTCGCGCGCACGGCTTCGCGCTCGAGCTGACGGAGCACCCGTGGGGCTGTGACTACTTCGTCGAGAACAGCCGGATGATGCCGTCGGACGCGCTCGACATTCTCGGCGGCAGCGACGCCATATTCCTCGGAGCGGTCGGCCGGCCGGACGTCCCCGACCACGTCTCGCTGTGGGGCCTGCTGATCCCGATCCGGCGCACGTTCCGCCAGTACGTGAACCTGCGCCCGGTCCGGCTGTGGCCGGGCATCCCCTCCCCCCTGCGCGACGTCACGCCCGCCGACCTCGACATGGTGATCGTGCGCGAGAACAACGAGGGCGAGTACTCGGAGATCGGCGGCCGCCTGCACCAGGGCACGGACGACGAGCTCGCCGTCCAGGAGGCGATCTTCACCCGCCGCGGCACGGACCGCGTGATGGCCTACGCGTGCGAACTGGCCGCCACGAGGTCGGGGCGCATCTGCTCCGCGACCAAGTCGAACGGGATCGTCCACACGATGCCGTTCTGGGACGAGCGCTTCGCGCATGTGACCTCCCAGCACCCGCAGCTGCAGAGCGAGCAGGTGCTGATCGACGCGCTGGCCGCGATGGTCGTCCTCAACCCTGCGCGGTTCGACGTGATCGTCGCCTCCAACCTGTTCGGCGACATCCTCAGCGACCTCGCCGCCGCGGCGGCGGGCTCGATCGGCATCGCGCCGTCCGGCAACCTGAACCCCGAGCGGGAGTTCCCGTCGATGTTCGAGCCGGTGCACGGATCGGCCCCTGACATATCGGGCCAGGGGATCGCGAACCCCATCGGCGCGATCTGGTCGGGCGCCCAGATGCTCGAGCACCTCGGCGAGCAGGAGGCCGCCGCCTCGGTGCTGGCCGCGATCGAGGACATGCTGGCCGGCGACGGCCCGCGAACGCGCGACCTCGGCGGTACGGCGAGCACCGCCGACGTCACCGCCGCGCTCGTATCGAGTTTCGCGACTCGCTGACGCGGGCAAGCGCCCGCACATGGCTGAGCAGGGGGAGTCGCGGGGCGACGCTCTAGAGCGGATCGCCTCGGTTGGTACCTACCGCACGCTGGGCGAGCAGACGCTGAGCCCGGCCGAGGAACGCTTCGAGAAGGGGCGCCGCACGATCGGGCTGTTCCTCGCGCCCGCCGTCTTCATCATCTTCCTGCTGCTGCCGCTCGACATGGACTGGACGCAGCAGCGGCTTGCCGCTGCGCTGCTGTTCGTGATCGTGCTGTGGATCTCGGAGGCGATACCGATCCCGATCGGCGGCCTGCTCGGGATCGCGCTGATCGTGCTGATCGGCGTGGCGCCTGCGGACGACGTGGTCGCGCCGCTCGGCTCGACCACGATCCTCGTCTTCATCGGGGCGTTCATCATCGCCCAGGCGATGCTCACCCACGGGGTCGCGCGCCGGTTCGCGTTCCGCGTGCTCGCGATCCCCGGCGTCGGCAAGAGCACGACGCGCACGATCATCGCGTTCGGGGCGATCACGTGCCTGCTGTCCGCGTTCGTCTCGAACACGGCGACGGTCGCGATGCTGCTGCCGACCGCGATCGCGATCCTCGGCACGATCGCGAACCTGATCGAGGACAAGACCGGGAAGGAGGGCTTCGATCCGACCAAGCTGCGCGTCGGCGTCGCGCTGATGCTGATGCTCGCCTACGGCGCGAGCGTCGGCGGCCTGCTCACGCCGGTCGGCAGCCCCCCGAACCTGATCGGCCGCGGGCTGATCGAGGAGGCCACCGGCGAGCGCATCTCGTTCGCGGAGTGGGTCGGCGCCGCGCTGCCGATCTGCGCCCTCATGTTCGTCGCGCTGTGCGTGATCCTGCTGTTGCTCAACAAGCCCGAGATCAAGCGGATGGAGGGCGTCGAGGAATACGTGGCCGCCGAGCGCGCCAAGCTCGGCCCGCTCTCGCAGAAGGAGAAGAACACGCTGATCGCCTTCGGCGTGGCGGTCACGCTGTGGATCGCGCCCGGCTTCGTCGCGATCTTCGCCGGCGACGAGTCCAAGACCTACGAGGACGTCACGAACCGGCTCGACGAGGGCGTCGTGGCCGTGCTCGCCGCCTCGCTGCTGTTCATCCTCCCCGCCAACTGGGAGAAGCGCGAGTTCACGCTCACCTGGAACGAGGCCAAGAACATCGACTGGGGCACGATCCTGCTCTTCGGCTCGGGCATCGTCTTCGGCGCGATGCTCCAGGAGACGGGGCTGGCGGAGACGATCGGCACATGGGGTGCCGACACGTTCGGGGTCAGTACGGAGCTGTCGATCACGATCTTCGCGGTCGTCCTCGCGATCCTCATCTCTGAGACGACGAGCAACACCGCAAGCGCCTCGGTCGTCGTGCCGATCGTGATCCCGGTGGCGGTGGCGGCGGGCGTCGACCCGTTCGTGCCCGCGCTCGCCGCCACGTTCGCGGCCTCGTTCGGCTTCATGCTGCCGGTGTCTACGCCGCAGAACGCGATCGTCTACGGGTCTGGCGTGGTCCCGATCACCAAGATGGTGCGCAACGGCTTCGCGTTCGACGTGATCGGAGCGATCCTGATCATCATCGGGGTCCCGATCATGGTCAGCGCGCTCGGAATCGGCGGCTAGAAGGGAACGCGCACCGCGTCGCAGAGGAAGCGGACGAGCGGCGAGAACGACTCGCACACGCGCGCGTAGCGGTCGAGGAAGCCGGGCGCGGTCGCGTCGTCCTCGCCGAATCTGGCGATGCCGGCGTAGTCCTTGCGCTTCAGGTCCTCGGCGAGCGGGTGCTCCTTGTCGAAGCCCGTCGGAACGCGCTTGAGCGAGGCGCCGGCGGCGAGGTCGATGCCGGCGGTCGCCGCCCGCCAGCCCTCCGGGTCGGCGACGATCGCCTCCCGGATCGCGGTCACGGTCTTCGTGTCCGCGTGCCAGATGCCGCCGCCCGCGAACACGTCACCGGGCGCCAGATGCAGGTAGAAGCCGGGCGCGTGCGCGTCCTTGCCCTGCTCGTGCCGGAAGTGCATCCCGGCCGCCGTCTTGTACGGCGTCTTGTCCTTCGAGAACCGGGTGTCGCGGTAGATCCGGAACAGCGAGCCGCCGACCCGCCGCGGATCGGCCCGGAAGTGCGGGCTGATCGCGTGCAGGCGCGGCCCGAACGCCTCGATGAAGTCGAGCGCCGGCTCGAGCACGTGCGCCTCGTAGCGCGGCTTGTTCGCGGCGAACCAGTCGCGGTCGTTGTTCTCGGCGAGCTCGGCGAGGAACGTGAACAGCTCGGGCCCGAACTCGATCTGGGTGTCCGTCGCAGCCATCGTGTCCCTGTATTACACACCGGCGGCGCCGGAAACCGATCGCGCCGGTGCCCTCTACGATGTAGCCGCCCTCGGCGCCGTGGCGGAGTGGCTACGCAGCGGCCTGCAAAGCCGTGTACACCGGTTCGATTCCGGTCGGCGCCTCTAGCGGAGTCGGGCACTCAGCGCCTGGTCTCGTACCTGGTCAGCACCACGCCGTCGGGAAACGTCCGGGTCTCCATCAGGGTCAGGTTCACCCGGTTGTCGAGGTTCGTGAAGAACGGCGTGCCGCCGCCCACCAAGACCGGTGCGGTGACCAGCACGTACTCGTCGATCAGCCCGGCCCGCATGGCCGCCGCGGCGAGTGTGGCACCGGCGATGTCCATGGGGCCGCCGTCGTCGGCCTTGCGCCTGGTGATCTCGGCGACCGCGTCGCCGGTGACCAGGCGGGTGTTCCAGTCGACCGTGCTGGTCGTCGAGGAGAACACCACCTTCGGCATGTCCCGCCAGCGGTGGGCGTACTCGATCTCCGCCGGTGTGGCGCCGGGCTGCTGGTCGGCGGTCGGCCAGTGGGAGCTCATCGCCTCCCACAGCTTGCGCCCGTACAGCGCCAGGCCTGTCGCCGCCACCCGGTCGGACCACCACTGGAACAGTTCGTCGCTCGGCACGCTCCAGCCAAGGTCGTCGCCGGCCGCGGCGATGTAGCCGTCCAGGCTCAGGTTCATGCCGAAGGTCAGTTTCCCCATGGCGTCAGCTTCCCGTGAGTCGGTACTCGGCGTAAAGACCAGCACAGCGCGCAAGAATCATCGGTCAGGCCCACCGAGGGCCGGTTGACCACGACGCCGAGCAGATGCTCCACCCGACTCGACGACGTCACCGGTTCGATTCCGGTCGGCGCCTCTTACCGATCACCCAGCATCTAGGGATTGAGGCCGGCGCCGGCGGACGGCAGCCTGCGTTCCCATGATCAACACGGACAACACACGTACGGGCTACCGACGTGCGGCTGCACTGGCAGCGGGCGTCGCGGCCGCGCTGGCGATGGTCGGCGGCGTCGCAGATGCGCACACGACGTCGCTCGACCACGAAATGCGAGCGGTGCTCGCGCACGGTGCGCCGGGCGGGAAGCAGGTCGGGAAGAACCAGATCCACTGGCCGAGGCGGGGCGTGACGCTCACCCTAGGGGCCTCGAAGCAGGCCGCGTGGATGTGCGAGAGCCACTACGTCTGCCTGTATCAGGACTCGAACGGCGAAGGCCGGAAGATCCACTTCGAGGACTACGGCACGTACAAGCTGGCGCGGTACGGGATGGGCGCCGGGCGGCGGGGCGTCTCCTCGTACTACGACAACCAGGTCGGCGCCACCGCGGGGTCGGTCTTGATCGGCCCGAACTTCCGGCTCCGCCTCCGCAACTTCGGGAACGTTCCGCGCATCCGGAACGACCGCGCGACGTACGTGCGGCTCTTCCCCTGAGCCTCAGGCGGCGCGGTGCGCAGAGCGCGAGGACACGGCGCCTCTACTTCGGCACGAACTCGCTGGCGGTGAACGTGGCGCCCTGTGGGTCGGTGATGACCGTCATCCGCACCCACGGGGCGTCGAACGGGGCGGCGATCACCCGGCCTCCGAGCTCGGTCGCCCGCTCCGCGATCGCGTCGGCGTCGTCCACGCCGAAGGTCACGCCCCAATGCGGCGGCCCCTCGTCCGAGATCTGCGCGACGCTCGCGACGACGTCCTCGAACCGCTCCGGGGCGCCCATCTCCACCATGCCCGCACGGTTCCCGGGGTTTCGCTGCTCGAGGAAATCGCCGTAGCCGGGGAGCGCCCAGGCGGAGCCGCCGCCGATGTCGAGGACCTCCCAGCCGAACACGGCTCCGTAGAAGGCGCTCGCGCGGTCGCGGTCGCGCGTGTTGAGATCGTTGAAGTTCAGCGACCCGGGCTCGTTGACGATCGCTGCGCCGCGATGCTCATTCGCCTGCCACAGACAGAAGGCGGCGCCCTCGGAGTCGGCGCACAGCGCCGTCCGTCCCGAGTCGCCTACGTCGGCGGGCTCGCTGAGCACGCTGCCGCCCGCGGCGCGGACCTTGGCGGCGGCCTCATCGGCGTCCGCCACCCACACGTACGTGTCCCAGGCCACCGAGCGCTGCGTCGCCTCCGGCTGCGAAGCGATCCCCGCGACGGGACCGCCGCGGAGCAGAGCGAGGAAGTACTTGACCGGCGCCCCGGGAGGCGTGACGTCCTCGAACTCCCATCCGAACAGGCCGCCGTAGAACGCGACGGCGGCCTCGGGGTCGGGCTGGTTGGTGTCGATCCAGCACGGCACTCCCGGGATGTAACGATCGCTCACCCGATGCTCCCTCGTCGGTCAAATGGATGAGCTGCACCGTACGGACTGTTCGTACGCGCCGCCGCGAGGGGGTTCGCGGCGGCGCGTACTTTGACCCTCCGCTCCCCTACTGCCGGTTCGGCTGCCCCAGCAGCCAGCCCCACTTCTTCCAGATCTGGTCGACCGGGAGGGCCTGGGACCAGACGTGGATCTCGTCGATGTCGCCGCTGAACATCAGGTCGCAGCTGCCGTGGTAGCCGCCGAGCGTGGCGTCGCCGTCGGGGCCGTTGTACTCGATCGTGCCGGGCACGCTCGAGCCCTCGCCGATCAGCTTGCCGTCGACGAACAGCTTCACGAGCGTGCCGTCGAACGTGCCGGCCACGTGATGCCACTTGCCGTCGTAGATCGACGCGTCGTGGAAGCCGGACGAGAGCTGGCGGCTGCCGTTCCAGACGTAGAACTGGAGGCCTCCGCTGAAGCCGGTCATCAGCCCGTACGAGGCGGCGACGCAGTCCTGGCTGCCCTTGGCGATCAGGTAGCGGTAGGTGCCGGGCGACTGCGATGCCTTGATCCAGGCGCCGACCGTGAGCTGCTGCGGCTCGAGGCTCGAGGAGTCGTTGACGCTCACGAAGTCGTCGCCGCCGAAGCTCAGGGCGCTGGTGCCGAAGATGCCCCTGGTCCAGCTCGGATCGTTGGAGTCGGCCTGCGGCGTGGAGCCGAGGAAGCCGTGGTTGCCCTTGCCCGACCAGTCGTAGACCGTCTGGCCGCGCCCTTCGTTGAAGGACCACCAGCCTCTCAGCGGGAAGTCGATGGCGGCTGAAGCGGCGGCTGGCGCAGCGAGCGAGAGGAGCACTGCGAGCGCGAAGATGACCCGGGCGGATTTCATGTGTCCAGCCTGCGGCAAACGTGCTCCGTCTGGAACTGGCCGTTGGGACAGTCCGGGCATCGAACCTTCGTCCACCTGACGCCGGGCTCGACAAGCCGAGGCGGCTGCAGCACCATCTTTCGTCGTGGAAATCGTCGTGATCGCGACGTTCTGGAGCATGTTCGCGTGCTTTCTGCTGTTCCCCTATCTCGGGATGCCCGCCTACCTGCACCGGGCCGCGACCACGCTGATGGCGGCCGAGTTCGTCGCGACGCTCGTGTGGAGCTTCTCGAGCGCCGGGTGCGTCGAACGCCCCTGCGCCCAGCCCGCGGAGGCCGCGCGGACCGCGATCTCGGTCGACATCCCACTGCTCGCCCTCGGGGTGATCGCGCTTGCCATCATCCGCGGCGTGCGACACCACCACAGGCTCAAGCAGTGAGGATCCTCGTCACCGGTTCGCGCGGCAAGGTCGGCGCCGCGACCGTCACCGCGCTCCACGACGCCGGCCACGACGTCACCGCGTGTGACCTCGGCGCGGCCGTGTTCGAGCGCGGCGAGCCCGGGGCGCCGACCTATCGGCAGGCCGACCTCACACTCCCCGGCGACGCGTTCGCGGTCGTCCACGGGCACGACGCGATCATCCACGCCGCGGCCATCCCGGACCCGCAGCACCACCCGCCGCACCGCGTCTTCTCCAACAACCTGATGGCGGCGTTCAACGTGCTCGAGGCGGCCGTGCGGATGGGCGTGCCGCGGTTCGTGAACGTGTCGAGCGAGACGGTGCCGGGCTTCTTCTTCCCCGAGCGCCCGTTCGTGGCCGCGTACGCGCCGGTCGACGAGGAGCACCCGATCGCGCCGCAGGATCCCTACGCGGTCGCCAAGCACTTCGGCGAGCAGCTGATGGACGCGGCGGTGCGCAGGTCGGACATCCGCTGCATCTCGATCCGGCCGTCGTGGGTGCAGTGGGAGGGCAACTACGACCACAACCTCGGGCCGTGCCTGCGCGATCCCGACGAGCCGAGCGCGAGCTTCTGGAGCTACATCGACGCGTACGACCTGGCCGATGCGCTGCGGCTGGCCGCCGAGAGCGACCTGCCGGGTCACGAGGTGATGTACATCGCCTCGCCCGACAACTGCTCAGGGCGGCCATTGGCCGAGATGATCCGCCGCCATCACGGCGACAGCGTGCAGATCCGGGACCTGCCTCGCGAGGACGCGTCCGGCATCTCCAGCGCGAAGGCCGAACGGCTGATCGGCTACGCGCCCTCGCGCTCGTGGCGGGACTACCTCACCGAGGACGGGACACTGCGTGACGAGGCGCGCCAGCGGCTCGAACGCGGGGAGACCGGCCTGCAGCGCGGTCGCGCCGTCGGATAGAGAGGAGCCGGCGGCGGGGCTTGAAGGGCAGCGGCTCGGGGTCCTCGGGGCCGTAGCCCCGGAGCGCGCGGCGGGTGATGGATTCGATGTCTACGGGGAACATGAGGTTCAGTGTGCCCCTCGACACCCATCAATTCAAATGATCCTTTCCGCTACCGGATAAGCCAGTCTTATGCAGTGGCGGCGGGCTCCGGCTCGCGTTCGCGCGGCACGCGAGCTGCCGCGTAGGCGGCGTCCTCGTCGAGCGTCTCGGCGGCCACCAGCGCGTCGGTCAGCGCGTCGAGCTGGTCGCGGTGCTCGGACAGCAGACGCGCGACGGCGCCGTGGGCGTCCTCGACGATCCGGCGCACCTCCTCGTCGACCAGCCGGCGCGTGCTCTCGGACACGTCGGAGGCGCCCGGCAGCAGCGGGCCCTGAGCATCGCTCGGGAGCACGGCGATCGGCCCGATCGCCTTGTTCATCCCCCACCGGCCGACCATCTGGCGCGCGATCATCGTCAGCTGCTGGATGTCGGACTCGGCGCCGGAGCTCATCGAGTTGTAGACCAGCTCCTCGGCGACGCGGCCGCCGAGCGCGACCTTGATGCGCGTGGTGAGGTACTCCTCGTCGTACGTCGTGCGCTCGACGTCGGGCGCGGACAGGGTCACGCCGAGCGACATCGAGCGCGGGATGATCGAGACCTTGCGGACCGGGTCGGCGCCCGGCGTGAGCATCCCGACGAGCGCGTGACCGGACTCGTGGTAGGCCGTGCGGCGCTTCTCGTAGTCGGTGAGCACGAGGCCGCGAGGCGCGCCGAGCACGATCTTCTCCAAGGAGTCGGTGAAGTCGGCCTCGACCACGCGCTCGTGGTCGCGGCGCGCGGCGAGCAGCGCCGCCTCGTTGGCGAGGTTGGCGATGTCGGCGCCGACCATGCCGGGCGTCGAGGCGGCGAGCCGGTCGAGGTCGACGTCCGGCCCGAGCGGCAGCGAGCGCGTGTGGACCTGGAGGATCTGGCGGCGGCCGTCCTTGTCCGGCGGCGGCACGGTGACGCGGCGGTCGAAGCGGCCGGGCCGCAGCAGCGCGGCGTCGAGCACCTCGGGCCGGTTGGTCGCCCCGACCACGATCACGGCCTCGTTGGTCTCGAAGCCGTCCATCTCGGTGAGGATCTGGTTGAGCGTCTGCTCGCGCTCGTCGTTGCCGCCGAACCCGGCGTTGCCGGACGAGCGCGACCGGCCGATCGCGTCGAGCTCGTCGATGAACACGATCGCGGGCTGGGACTCCTTCGCCTGCTTGAACAGGTCGCGCACGCGGCTGGCGCCGATGCCGACGATCGCCTCGACGAACTCGGACGCCGAGACCGAGAAGAACGGCACGCCGGCCTCGCCGGCGACGGCGCGAGCGAGCAGCGTCTTGCCGGTGCCGGGGCGGCCCGCGAGCAGCACGCCGCGGGGGATCCGGCCGCCGAGCTTGCGATAGCGGTCAGGGTTCTTGAGGAAGTCGACGACCTCGGTCAGCTCGGACTTCGCCTCGTCGATGCCGGCCACGTCCTTGAACGTGACCTTCGTCTCGGTGCCCTCGATCCGGCGCGCGCGCGAGCGCCCGAACGCCCCGAGCGCGTTCATCTGCCCGCCGGACGCGCGGCGCGAGATCCACACGAACAGCGCGACCAGCAGGATCACCGGGCCGAACCCGAGGATCAGGTTGAGCAGGAACCCGCGCCCTTCGTTGACGGGCTCGGCCTCGATCGTCACGTCGTTGTTCTGGAGCAGGCTCGAGAGCGCGTCGGTGTTCGCGAACGTCGGGATCTGCGTCTCGAAGTTCTTCGCCGGCTCGGCGTCCTTCTTGTCCGGCGGGTACTTGACCTCCTTCTTGAACTCGCCGCTGACCGCCTCGCCACGGGTCGAGACCTTGGTCACGTTCCCGTCCCCGACCTGGTCGAGGAAGGTCGGGTTGTACGGGATCGTCACCGACCGCTCGCGGCCGGGCGCGAAGATCGCGACGCTCATGTAGTTGACCGCGAGCAGGACCAGCACGAGGACCCAGAAGCGCCCGCCGAGCGCGCGCCAGAAGCCCCGCTTCTCCGGGGGCTTGCCTCCTCGCGGCAACGGGGTGCGCGGTCTGCGCTCGTGCGGAGCCTCGGCCATCGGGAGATTGTGGCAGGAGAGAACCGTCGACTATTGGTGCAAGCGCGTGGCCGACCGCGCTGCCGGACGCCGCGGCCCGCCGCCGCAGGCGGCGGACCGCGGGCTTGTTCCTGGCCGCTGGCGGGCTAGAGCCAGCCCGGCACCACGAAGATCAGCCAGACGATCGGCGGGGCGATCAGCACCATGCTCATCCCCCACTGCATCAGGCGCTTGAACACGTAGTCGCGCTTCTCGGCCGGCGTGTTGGCGACCGTCAGGGCGCCGCTCGTCGAGAACGGGCTCGAGTCGACGACCGAGGAGGAGATCGCGAGCGCGATGATCAGACCGACCGCGCCCACGGCACCCGTCTCCAGGAACGGGACCGCCAGCGGGATCAGCGCCCCGAGGATGCCGGTGGTCGACGCGAACGCCGACACCGCCGCCCCGACGTAACAGATCAGCAGGGCGGCCAGCAGGGCCGAGCCGATCGTCGCGACCTGCTCGCCGAGCCAGTCGATCGTGCCGAGCGTCTCGAGCACGCCGACGTAGGTGACGACGCCGCAGATCAGCAGCACCGTCGGCCACGCGACCTTGCTCACCGCGTCCTTGGTTGACTGCGGTGAGACCAACGACAGGACGAGCGCGATCGACAGTGCGACGAACCCGACGTCGACGTCGAAGGCGAGCGCGACGACGATCAGCGTCACGATGCCGATCAGCGTCAGCACCTTGTCGCGATCGAGCTCCGGCATGTCGCCGGCGCCGGCCGCGGCGGTCGAGCCGCCGGCCATCGGCGGCCGCGAACCGGTCGCCGCCGCCTCTTCCTCCTTACGGCGCTCGAAGCGAGCCGTGGACTCGTCGTCGCCCGGCACCACCGGCGGCCGCCGCAGCAGCTCGCGTCCGCCGAACATGAGGAACACGACGACGCTGAGCGCCGCGTTGAACACGAACGACGACGCGAACAGCAGCATCGCGTTCTCCGCCAGGTCGTTGCGCTCGACGACGCCGTTGACGATGCTGCCGAAGACGCTGATCGGCGAGAAGCCGCCGGCCGTGGCGCCGTTGATGATCAGCAGGCCCATCAGCACCGGGTTGATGCCGTAGGTCAGCGCGAAGCCGAGGCCGATCGGGGCGATGATCGCGACGGCGCCCGGGCACCACGGCACCCGAGGCGGTGAGCGCCGCCGTGACGAGGAAGAACACCCACGGGATGGCGGCGACGCGGCCGCCGACCGCTTTCACCGCAGCGTGGATGAGCCAGTCCACCGTCCCGTTGTTCGTCGCGATCGCGAACAGGTAGGTGACGCCGACGAGGATGATGAAGAGGTCGCCGGGGAACCCGGCGAAGATGTCGTCCTCCGAGATGCCCATCGCCGTGCCGACGGCGAAGGCGGCGACAAGACCGAGCACGCCCATGTTGATGGGCAGCGTCGTGGCGATCAGGAAGATCGCTACGAGGACGAGTATTGAAATGAGCTCGTTGGACATCGGACCCCCCTGCAGTCGCTTACAGCGCCTCCCTCACGATCTGCACCGGGTGCCGGGCCTCCCGACCCACCCCGTGCGCGATCTGCTGGCGGCATGAGACCCCGGTCGCGGCGACCAGGGTGCCGGCGTCCTCCCCACGCAACGCCGGGAACAGCCGGGTCTCCCCGATCTGCATGGACAGCTCGTAGTGCTCTGACTCGAATCCGAACGACCCGGCCATCCCGCAGCAGCCGGCGTCGAGCTCCACCACGTCGGCGCCCGGGATCCGCTTGAGCAGCTCCACGGTCGCCGTGGTACCCGCAAGCGCCTTCTGGTGACAGTGGCCGTGGAAGACGATCCGGCTGCCCGCCACCGGCGAGCCCGGGTCGAGGCGCAGCGACCCGTCGTCGATCGCCTCGACCAGCAGCTCCTCGACCAGCCGTGCCTGACCGGCGACCGCCTCGGCGCGCGGGTCGCCGGGCAGCAGACTGAGGTGCTCCTCGCGCAGCGTCAGCAGGCACGAGGGCTCGCAGCCGACGATCGGCACGCCGCGCTCGGCGTACGGCGCCAGCCGGCCCGCCATGTCGGCGGCCATCTCGCGCGCCTGGTCGAGCAGCCCCTTCGAGATGCTCGCGCGCCCGCAGCAGCCGGCGCTCTCGAGCCGCACGGACCAGCCCGCGGCCTCGAGCAGCTCGATCGCCGCGCGGCCGACCGCGGGCTCGGTGAAGGTCGTGAACGAGTCGGCCAGGAAGACGAGCTCGCCGCGCGTGCCGGCGCGCGGCGCGGCGTGGCGCCGGTGCCAGCGGATCAGCGTCTCGCGCGCGAACCGCGGCAGCGGGCGGCGGCGGTCGATCCCCGCTGCGCGCTCGAGCAGCGCGCGCAGCGGCGGGACGCGCGCGGGCAGGTTCGACAGCGGCGCGGTGGCGGCGCCGAGGCGGTTCAGCCGCCGGATCGAGCCGAACAGCCGCGAGCGCAGCGGCACGCCGTGGACGTCCTGGTAGTGCGAGAGGAACTCCGACTTCATCGACGCCATGTCGACGCCCAGCGGGCACTCGCTCTTGCACGCCTTGCACTCGAGGCAGAGGTCGAGGATCTCGTGCAACCGCTCGTCGCCGAGCGCCGCCTTCGGATCCGGCTGCGAGAGCGCCTTCACGAGCGCGTTCGCGCGCCCGCGCGTGGCGTGCTCCTCCTCGCGCGTGGCCATGTACGACGGGCACATCACGCCGCTGCCGGTCTTGCGGCACGCGCCGATGCGCTGGCAGCGGTCGGCGGCGCCGCGCATCCCGCCGTGCTCGGCGAACGACAGCCGCGTGACCAGCGGGCCGGGCGGCGGGAGCGCGGGATCGCGCAGGTCGGTGGTGATCGGCGCCGCGTCGACCATCACGCCCGGGTTCAGGCGGTTGTCGGGATCGAACAGCGCCTTGGTCCGTCGCATCGCCTCGTACAGGTCGTCGCCGAAGATGCGCGGGTTGAACGGGCTGCGCACGCGACCGTCGCCGTGCTCGGACGAGTTGACGCCGTCGAACTCGGCGACCAGCGCCATCACCTCCTCCGCCACCGCGCTCATCGTGTCGATCCCGCCCGGCTCGGTCAGGTCGACGAACGGCCGGATGTGCAGGCAGCCGACGGAAGCATGGCCGTACCACCCGGCCGTCAGCTCGTGGCGGTCGAGGATCTCCTTGAAGCGCGCGACGTAGTCGTTCAACCGCTCCGGCGCCACCGCGGTGTCCTCGACGAACGCGAGCGGCCGGCGGGCGCCGGTGCTGGCGGCCATCAGCAGTCCGAGCCCGGCCTTGCGGACCTTGGTGAGCGCATCCTGCTCGGCCGGCGTCTCCGCGCGCAGCGTGTGGTAGCCGTGTCCGTGTGCGCTCCAGGCCGCGTCGAGGCGATCGACTTTGTCGCCCGCCTCCGCGCCGGTGTCGCCGAAGAACGTCACGAACAGCAGCGCGTCGGGATCGCCCTCGATCGTCTCGGACATGCTCCGGTACTCGAGCTTCGAGCGCGACAGCTCGAGGATCGTGCGATCGATCATCTCGACCGCCGCCGCGCCCAGCTCGAGCGCGTCGTCGGTCGCCGCGATCGCGGCGGCCATCGAGTCGAAGTGGCCGACCGCGAACGCGCTTCGCCTTCGGCAGCTCGACCAGGCCGACGGTCGCCTCGGTGACCGCGACCAGCGTGCCCTCTGAGCCGACCACGAACTTCGCGAGGTCGAACTCGCGCGCGAGCCGGTCGAGCCGGTAGCCGCCCGACTGGCGCCAGTGCTTCGGGAAGCCGGCCGCGATCGCGTCGCGGTGGTCGCCCAGGATCTCCCGCAGCCCGTCGCGGATCGCGGCGGGCGCGCCGTCGCCGCCCGGGCCCAGCTTCGCGCGCGAGCCGTCCGCCAGCACCACGTCGAGCTCGAGGACATGGTCGATCGTGGTGCCGTAGACGATCGAGTGGCTGCCCGAGGAGTTGTTGCCGATCATCCCGCCGATGCGTCGCCCGGTTGGACGTCGACGTGTCCGGCCCGAAGCCGAGCCCGAACCGCTGCGCGGCACGGTTGAGGTCCTCCTGCACGACGCCCGGGCCGACGCGCACGCGCAGCGCCTCCGTGTCGATCTCGCCGATCGCGTCCATGTGGCGCGACGTGTCGAGCACGATCCCGCGGCCGCCGACCGACTGGCCGGACAGGCTCGTGCCGCCGCCCCGCGTCACCACCGGGACGTCGAAGTGGCCGGCGACCGCGATCGCCGCCGCGACGTCGGCGCCATCACGCGGGAACGCCACCAGCAGCGGCTCGCGCGCGTACATGCTCGCGTCGCTCGCGTACAGGTGGCGCGTGTAGGCGTCCGCGCGCACGTCGCCGCGCAGCTCGCGGCGCAGCGCGGCGGCGAGGTCGCCGCCCGCGCGGATGCGTCGTGGTGTGCCCTTCCGGGTATCGATGGCCACAGTCAACCCCCTCGAAGCCATTCGCTTACCCTTCAAATGACGGTGGGACGCCATTTCCTGCAGATCCCGGGGCCGACGAACGTCCCCGACCGGGTCCTGCGCGCGATCGACGCGCCGACGATCGATCACCGCGGACCGGCCTTCGCCGCCCTCGGCCTCGAGGTGCTCGAGGGCATGCGGGAGGTGTTCCGGACCGCCGGCCCGGTGGTGATCTACCCGTCCTCGGGGACCGGTGCGTGGGAGGCCGCGCTGGTCAACACCCTCTCCCCCGGCGACCGCGTGCTGGCGTTCGAGACCGGGCACTTCGCGACGCTCTGGCGCGCGATGGCCGAGCGGCTCGGGCTCGAGGTCGACTGGGTGCCGGGCGACTGGCGCCACGGCGTCGACCCCGACAAGGTCGCCGCGGTGCTGCGCGCCGACCCGTCGATCCGCGCGGTGATGGTCGTCCACAACGAGACGTCGACGGGCGTGACCAGCCGGGTCGCCGAGGTGCGCGAGGCGATCGACGCCGCGGGATCGGACGCGCTGCTGCTGGTCGACACGATCTCGTCGCTCGGCTCGATCGACTACCGGCACGACGAGTGGGGCGTCGACGTGACGGTCGGCTGCTCGCAGAAGGGCCTGATGCTCCCGGCCGGCCTCGGCTTCAACGCGGTGAGCGAGAAGGCGCTGGCCGCAGCCGAAGGGGCGCGCCTGCCGCGCTCGTACTGGGACTGGGCGCCGATCATCGAGGCCAACCAGGCCGGCTTCTGGCCGTACACGTCGGCGACCAACCTCCTGTACGGGCTGCGCGAGGCGATCGCGATGCTGCGCGAGGAAGGGCTGGAGAACGTGTTCGCGCGCCACCGCCGGCACGCGGAGGCGACGCGGGCCGCGGTGCGGGCGTGGGATCTCGAGGTCCTGTGCGCGGACGAGCGCGAGCACTCGGCGGCGCTGACGGCGGTGCTCGTGCCGGACGGCGTCGACGCCGACGAGATCCGGCGGGTGATCCTCGAGCGGTTCGACATGTCACTCGGCGCCGGGCTCGGCAAGCTGGCCGGCCGCGTGTTCCGGATCGGCCACCTGGGCGACTTCAACGACCTGATGCTCGCCGGGACGCTGTGCGGCGTCGAGATGGGGCTGCGCCTCGCCGGCGTGCCGGCACCGAACGGCGTCGAGGCCGCGCTCGAACGGCTGGCGCTCGAGCCCGTCGCGGTGTGAGCGCCCTCGACGGGCTCCGGATCCTGGAGCTCACCCAGGTCATGGCCGGCCCGTTCTGCGGCCAGGTGCTGGCCGACATGGGCGCCGACGTGATCAAGGTCGAGCCGCCGGAGGGCGACACGACGCGCCGCTCGCTCGGCTTCCGCATGCGCGGCGACGACACCGCGGCGTTCCTGGCCGTCAACCGCAACAAGCGCTCGCTCACGCTCGACCTCAAGTCGGGCGACCACCAGGCCGTGTTCCACCGGCTGGTGCGCGACGCCGACGTCGTGCTGGAGAACTACCGCCCGGGCGTCGCGGCACGGTTGGGCGCGGACTGGGAGACGCTGTCCGCGCTGAACCCGCGGCTCGTATACGCGAGCGTGTCGGGCTTCGGTCAGACCGGGCCGTACGCGCAGCGGCCCGGCTACGACCTGATCGCGCAGGGATTGTCCGGCGTGATGAGCGTCACCGGCGAGCCGGGCGGCGACCCGGTCAAGTGCGGGATCCCGATCGGCGACCTTTCGGCAGGCCTGTTCTGCGCCGTGGCGATCCTGTCGGCGGTCGTCGCGCGCGAGCGCACCGGCCGCGGCCAGCGGATCGACACGTCGCTGTTCGAGGGCGCGCTCGCGCTGTCGATCTGGGAGACGGCCGAGCTGTGGGCGACCGGCCGCGTGCCCGAGCCGCTCGGCTCCGCGCACCGCCTGACCGCGCCGTACCAGGCGCTGCGCACGCGCGACGGGCACATCACGGTCGGCGGCAACACCCAGCCGCTGTGGGAGCGCCTGTGCGAGGCGATCGGCCGGCCTGAGCTGATCGGCGACCCGCGGTTCGCGTCCAACGACGAGCGGATGGAGCACCGCGCCGAGCTGGTGGCCGAGCTCGAGACGGCGACCGCCGCGCGCGACGCCGACGAGTGGGTGGCGGCGCTCGGCGAGGCGGGCGTGCCGTGCGGGCCGATCCACGACTACCGGCAGGTGTTCGAGGACCCGCACACGCAGGCGCGCAAGATGGAGGTCGAGCTGGAGCATCCGGTCGAGGGCACGATCCGCGCGCTCGGCATCCCGGTGAAGCTGAGCGACACGCCCGGCGCGATCCGCCGGCCCGCGCCGCTGCTCGGTGAGCACACGGCCGAGGTGCTGCGCGAGGCGGGCCTCTCCGACGCGGAGATCGCGGCGCTGTGAGCGTCGACTGGGAGCGCCGCGGACCGGCCGCGTGGGTCACGTTCAACCGGCCCGAGGCCCACAACGCGATGACGTTCGAGATGTACGAGGCGCTGTTCTCGCACTGCGAGCGCGCCGACGCCGACGACGACGTCCGCGTGCTGGTGCTGCGCGGCGCGGGCGAGAAGGCGTTCGTCGCCGGCACCGACATCCGGCAGTTCACGGAGTTCTCCTCGCCCGAGGACGGGCTGCGCTACGAGGCGACGATCGACCGCATCGTCGGGCGGCTGGAGACCGTGCGCAAGCCGACGATCGCGCTCGTGGACGGCTTCGCGATGGGCAGTGGCCTGGCGCTGGCGGCGGCGTGCGACCTGCGCATCTGCACGCCCGCGGCGAGGTTCGGGCTCCCGATCGCGCGCACCGTCGGCAACTGCCTCTCGATGGAGAACTACGCGCGGCTGGCCGCGCTGCTCGGCGAGGCGCGCGTGAAGGACATCGTGTTCACGGCACGTCCGGTCGGCGCCGACGAGGCGCTGGCGATCGGGCTCGCGACGGAGGTCGTCGCGGGCGCCGAGGAGCGGGTCGTCGAGCTGTCCGACCTGCTGGCGTCACACGCCGCGGTGACGATGCGCGTGACCAAGGAGGCGCTGCGGCGGCTGCGGCCGGTACCCGACGGAGACGACCTCGTACGCGAGGCGTACGGCAGCGAGGAGTTCCGCTCGCGCGTTCGGGCGTTTCTCAGCGGAGGTGGCCGTAAGTCCGGCGAATCGCCGGCGTAGTCCGGGTCGTGTCTGCCGGTGCACGGCATCCGCGAGCATGCTGGTTGCACGTGACCGGATGCCGGGTGCCGGCAGACGCGGGCCGGGCCCGCCGGAATTCGTCGTACTTCCGGCCGCCTCCGCTCAACCGATGATCGACGCCATCGTGTGGAGGAAGCGCGGCTCGCCCTCCACCTCGCGCGGGCGGAAGCCGGTCTGCGGACCGCCCTTCAGCTCGTTCGCGAGCTCCTTGCGGATCTGGTCGGCCACCCGCTTGGGCGTCTGAGTCTGCATCAGCCACGGCTCCAGCGAACGCTCGACGTCGCGGAACTCGACGTCCTTGCCGCGCACCAGCCGCGCCAGCTCCTCCATCGACAGCATCCGCGCGTGCGACGGGTCGCGCATGCGCTCGAGCCGATTCTGCACGACCGCGATCTCGGGATCGGGGTCGGCCACCAGGTCGGCGATCGCGAGCCGGCCGCCCGGCCGCAGGCACCGGCGCATCTCGGCGACCGGCAGCTCCGGGTCCGCGAAGTGGTGCACGGCGAAGCGGGAGACGACGACGTCGAACGATCCGTCCAGGAACGGCAGCGCCGCGGCGTCACCCTGCATGAACACGACGCTGCGCATCCCGGCCCGCCGGGCCTCGACCCGGCCCTGCTCGAGCATCGCGGCGGTGGTGTCGACCGCGATGACGGCGCGCACACGCGGAGCGAACGCGCGCGCCACGTGCCCGGTGCCGGCCGCCACGTCGAGCACGACGTCCTCGTGGTCCAGCTCGAGGCGGTCGAACAGCCACTCCGAGTCGGTCGTGAACAGGCGGTTGAACTCGGGGTCCTCGAACGCCGCCGCCTGATGCGTGAATGCTTCCTCCACCGCTTTCGAATGCGCGTCCGCCACGCACCGCAGCCTAGATCATCCCCTGCACCCCGCCTGTGCCGGCACCGCCATGCCGTGCAGTGCCCGGCGCGCTCTGGCGCGGCCTGCATTGAGGCCGGCGAGACCGTCCGGAGCGGC
Source organism: uncultured Solirubrobacteraceae bacterium (assembly GCA_963806395.1). Classification (GTDB taxonomy): domain Bacteria; phylum Actinomycetota; class Thermoleophilia; order Solirubrobacterales; family Solirubrobacteraceae; genus DASSUW01. The sequence goes on from CAWDYI010000012.1 coordinate 75,952, forward strand.
GAGCTCGAGCCGCATCCAGGACGTCGTGCAGGCCTTCAGACGAGGCGGCAGGCGCATCAACGCGGGCGCAGCGTCCGGGCTCAGGATCACGAGCACGGTGGTGTCGATGCGTCCCGTGCGCTCGAACCGGTCGACGTTGTGGTCGGCGATGCGGCGAGCCCGACGGCGACCTGCCGCCACCCGGCGCCGCCCGTCGCTGCGAGCGAGGCGAGCGCCGTCGCGGCGACGAGACACGGCCACACGACCCACTCGGCCGCGCGGAGCGACGCGACGGCCGCCAGCGCGGCGGCGCCCAGCCACCACGCGATCGACCACGGGTCGCGGCGCGGCGTGGCGAGCATCGCGGCGGCGAACACCGCGACCGTCACGACCGAGAGCCCGAGCCCCGGCGGGTGGCCCAGGCGCGTGCCTGCCGCCAGCGCCGCTGCGGCGAGCACTGCGAGCGCCGGCCGGTTCACCGAGGCAGCTCCACGACCATCCGGCAGCCGCGGGGCTCACGGTGCTCGGCGCGGATCGCGCCGCCGTGGGCGTCGACGATCCAGCGCGCGATCGCGAGCCCGAGCCCGGTGCCACCGTCACGCGCGGCGCGCGCGGCGTCGGTGCGGTGAAATCGCTCGAACACGCGCTCGGCCTCCTCGGGCGGGATGCCGGCGCCCTCGTCGGCGACCACGATCGTCGTCCGGCCCGCCGTCGCCGCGTGGGCGCTCAGCCACACGCGGCCCTCCGGCGGCGAATGGCGGACGGCGTTGTCGAGCAGATTCGCGACCACCTGGTGCACGCGGTCGGGGTCGCCCGTGCCGTGCAGGTCGCCCGGCTCCACGCAGACCTTCAGCCGCACCGGACGGTCGCCGAGCGCGCACTCACGCACCGCCTGCTCGAGCAGCTCGCGCACGCCGAAATCGCGGCGCTGGAGGACGAGCCCGCCGCTCTCGAGCCGCGAGAGATCCAGCAGCTGGGCGACGAGCCGGCCGAGCCGCTCGGTCTGCGCGAGCGCCGTCCGCAGCGAGGCCGGATCGGGCGGCTCGATCCCGTCCGCCAGGTTCTCGAGCAGCGCCTGGAGCGCCGCGAGCGGCGTCCTCAGCTCGTGCGACACGTTGGCGATCAGCTCGCGCCGGATGCGGTCGGCGTCCCCCAGCTCGGCCGCCATCGCGTTGAACGCGCGCGCCAGATCGCCCACCTCGTCGCGCGACGTCGCCCGCACGCGACGGTCGTAGTCGCCGCGCGCCATCGCGCTGCTCGCGGCGGCCATCTGCCGGAGCGGCGAGGTCATCCCGCGCGCGAGGAACTGCACCATCGCCAGTCCGAGGACCACGGCAAGCGCCACACGGACCGGAAGCGAGAGGCCGACCTCGTTGCCGAGCGCCAGCACGATCACCGTGCCGGCGACCGTGGCGACGATCACCACGCCCAGCTTGACCTTGATCGAGCGCAGGGGGTCGAGCGGTCTCATGGCTCGAGCGCATAGCCGACGCCGTGCACGGTCCGCACGAGCCCGGAGCCGACCTTGCTCCGGAGGCCGCGGATGTGCGAGTCGACCGTCCGCTGGCCCGACCCGTCCCGCCAGCCCCACACCTCGGCGAGCAGCTGCTCGCGTGTCAGGACGGCGCCGGGGCGCGCGGCGAGCACCCGCAGCAACTCGAACTCGGTCGGCGTCAGGTGCTTCTCCTCGCCGGCGACGGTGACGCGGCGGGACGCGGGATCGAGGTGCAGCGCACCGTGCCGGATCGCGTCCTGCGGGTGCTCGGGGCGCCGTTCGACGCGTCGCAGCAGGGCGCGCACGCGAGCGACCAGCTCCCGCGGCGAGAACGGCTTCGTCATGTAATCGTCGGCACCGACCCCAAGCCCGACCAGCACGTCGGCCTCGCCGTCACGCGCCGTCAGCATCAGGACCGGCACCTGCCGCTGGCGCTGCACACGCCGGCACACCTCGAGCCCGTCGAGCCCGGGGAGCATCAGGTCGAGGATCACCAGGTCCGGCCGCACGCGCTCGCACAGCTCGACGCCCGCGGGCCCATCCGCCGCCGTCTCGACGTCGAACCCCTCGGCCCGCAGCCGCGCCGCCACCGCACCCGCGATGACATCCTCGTCCTCGATAACGCAGATCAATTGAGCCACCACGCCGCCGAGTCTGCCAGGGCAATGTGGACGCGACGGGCGGAAAGGGTGCAGGTTCGGTGCAGGCGACCGTCGCCACACCGGGGCTATACTGCGGGCTCGCGCGGATGTAGCTCAGTTGGCTAGAGCGTCTGCTTGCCATGCAGAAGGTCGAGGGTTCGAGTCCCTTCATCCGCTCCTCACGAAAGCCCCGGTCAGCCGGGGTTTTCGCGTTCTCGGGGGTTTGTTCGAGAGGGCCTGCGCGGATCGGGCGGACCAGCCGGGCGGACCAATCTGCATGGCGAGCCGAGTTCGTGGTCGCACCATCCGGCGCACTGGCCGATCAGGTGGCGCTCCTCGTCGGCGTAGGCCAACTGACCGGCATGACGCCGAAGCCGGTTCCGCCCGACAAGATCAGGACGCCGTCGACGTCGATCGGCATCGAAGAGGGTCGCGGCGGCGCGTCGTCGCCTCCGCGCCCGGCGCCGCCGCAGAAGTAGGCGCCCGCGACGGGACGTCGGCTGCTTGCGTCAGCGATCCGCTACAGCTCCAGCCGCCGCGCGCGAGGATCATCTCGCCAAGCACCCGCGAGCGGGAGACGGAGCCTTCCGCCCGTGTACGGCCGAGCATGGTCACCGAGAGCGCTCCACGGGAGGCTCCAGGCCTCGCCGAGCGAGAAGTCGTCTTCGAAGCGCACATAGACGAACGTGTCGAAGTCCTGCTGGTCAGGATCAAGATGGACTGGCGCATAGGTCGGCTCGCGACCGTGCGTGTGCCGCCCGTGCACCTGGAGTCTTGAGCCACCGACGATCACGTGGTAGGCCGGCTCGCCATTGGTAACTCGCCGCCCGTCCAGTCCGAGGGCCGCGACGAAAGCCGCGTATTCGCCGGCTGGCCACTGTGGTCGGCCTTGGAGTACCCCACGCCGTCCAAGTTCTTCGGCCGCCCCGTCGCGATCTCGCCCTTCCTCGTATGCGAGGAGCAGATCCTCAGTGCGGGCAGTGCTGACGTCGATCAGGCCCAGCTTGATGGCGGCGAGGAAGTCTGCGGGCGTGGAGAAGACGAGATCGGGGGCTTCTGCCTCCAACAGGTCGCGATCTACCGACACGATCACGTCAGCGGCCGTGGCTCGTGCGAGGGCCACGATGTCGTCATCGCCGGGATCGCGCGTCGCGGCTTGCGCTGGCGGGTCGGGGTGCAACTCGGCCCTCGCCGCGAACGCCGTCGCGTACGCCTGGCCACGGCCGTCGTCCGACCACCGAGCGAACTTCGGGCGCGCCAACACCCCGTCGAGCTCGGCGAGCAATTGCGGCGAGGCGATCAGCGTGAATCGACGATCGCGCCACGCCGCCACGACCTGCGAGGGCGCAGCGTCGGGCCGGCCGATGAACGCCGACACGAGAACGCTCGTGTCGACTACGGCGCGGATCACGCCGCGGCGTCGCGGGCGCGACGGACCTCTTCGACGGCGATGCGGTCTGCCTCCTCTTCATCGAGGCCACCGAGCGCCTGTGCCTCATCGAGCGCGCGCGTCCCGAGGTACACCGCGAGGGCGTCCTCGACGACCTCGGTATCCGACTTGTCGCGCTCGCCGTCGACATCGCGCGCGCGCTGGATGAGCGCTTCGTCGAGTTCGATGGGCTTGCGGCTTACGGCCATGAATCGAGCGTACCGCCCATGAGGGCCGTTTTCACGAGGATGAGGTCACGTCGCTGTGCTCCCTTGCCTAGGCGCGGCGTCTCGACGATAGCCCGTTCCCCCCGATTGCGACATGCTTTCGCAACGTGTCGCTCACGCGAGCCGAGCTGGCAGTAGCTGCCGAGTGGCACAGCCGCGAGTACACGACAGACCCGCCGCGCTACACGCCGTTCACCGTCTGGTCACTGCGGTTCGACATCTCCAGCGCGGTCCCGATCCGCGTCGTGCATCTGTTCACGATCGGCCGGAGTCTCCACTGGGGGATGGGAGGAGGCGGCGATTACGAGCGCAGCCGTCTGGTCGCCGTCACCTTCCAGCCGGCAGACTGGTCGAAATCGGATGATGTGCACGTCGTCTTCGCTCGATCGAAGAGCGCATATGTCACGGATTCCGCGCTGAAAGCGGACCCACGGTCATTCGTCGAGGTTTGTGACCCGCAGACCTCCACCGGCGAGGTGACGGAGCTTGCCGCGATGCCCCGACATGGGATCGCCCTGGCCGTCATCGCGTTCGCTCACGACGACACCGAAGATCGGCGGCTGCACAAGTGGCGCGTCCGTCCGAGCCTGAAGCGACAGCTTCCGGACCACCTCCAGGGACTCGTCCTGGCTACCAGAGCGGCGAGAGCACGCGCTGAAGGCCGAATTCGCTTTCAGGCGGCCCCGCATCCTGGACCTCGTCAGTAGTCGCGGCCCCAGGTGGAGAGCGACACGGTGCTGGGCTCTACCTCGCTGACGTGTTGGAAGGTCTGCTCCGCGCGCGCGAGCACTGTCTCGGGAGCGCTGAGGAGCCAGAAGCTGCTGTCGATCGCGGCGACCAGCATGTCGGCCTGTTCCAGGATGGCGTGGTCCGTATCGGTGCGACTCGGCAGATTCGCCGAGGTGTCGCAGGCGACGAACACTCCATCGATGACCTGCCCGACCCAGCCGGCGAACGCCGTGAGTTCCTCGAACGTCAGCTGCCAGCCTGTTGGCGAGCGGTCTACTCGTGGCTCTCGCCAGGGGTCTGGCAGGTCCCGTCCCGCACCCGGCATCACCTCGCCGAGGTCGAGCACGCTCCAGTGCAGCTTGCGCGCCTCCGGCGCCAGCGGTGCGAGAAGTTCGGCCAGCCCCTCCCTATCGGAGATGCGCAGCACCCGGTTCACCTGCGGAGCGTAGCCCTCGTCGATCCCAGCCGCGCTCGCTGGAAAGGACCCGCCTCGCCGTCCGTCTACCGGTGGCACCGCATCGTCGTTTCAGGCGCGACCTGCGGCCGCCAAGTCACGAGATCGTCGAACGTCATGGCGCGCCGTCCCGGCGGCGCTCCTCGGCGCTGAGGATCGTCGCCTCGACGTGGCTGCGGATGTAGCGCACGTGGCGCCCGAGCTTGACGCGCGGCAGCGTGCCCTTCCGGCCCCACTCACGCACGGTCGAGACCGGAACGCCTACGAGTTCGGCGACCTCCTGCGAGGTCATGAGCTCCGCGCGCGTGAGGCCGCGCGGCGCGCCGAGGTCGTCGAGCGAGAGCTGCACGGTCATCGGTCCAGCCCGAGGTCGCGGCCGCTATCGCGCTCGCGGCGCACACGTCGTGTGGCGCGATCGAACCTGGCGAGCGGGTCGGCGGCACGTACGACCGGCGGAGCGGCCTCCGCAACCTCGCTGCCGAGGCGTTCGACCTCTCCGTGCCAATGCGCCCGGCTGCGCAGCCAACCGTCGGCCACTCGATCCAGCTCGACCCTGCGTGCACGCTGGTACCAGCGCGCGCCGGCGCGCTGACTCCTCAGGCCCTCGAGGCGAACGTCGACCTCGGCGAGCTGCGCCCGCGCGCGCTCGAGGTCGGCCATCGGCGACGGGCGGCCAAGGCCTTCGAGGGCAGCGTGTTGCGCTCGGCTGTCGGTGAGCATCCGCGTGACAGCGCCGGTGACATCGCCATCGGTGGTCAGCGGCTCGGCGGCTCGGTTGAGGAACGCGGGCGTCGCGCTCACGTAGAAGCGGGCCTCGGAGCGGTGCCGCGAGAGCGCCGTGTAGCCCCACTCGCGATACAGCTCGTCCGAGCCGAGCACGAACGCGCGATCCACCGTCGAGCCCTGGGCGAGGTGCGCGGTGAGCGCGTACCCGTGATCGAGGTGTCCAGCCCGCACGTAGGCACAGGGCAGCTCGAGCTCCCGTCCATCGTCAAGCGCGACGCCGACGCGCTCGCCGTCGACGCCGGTCAGACGCCCCGCGTGCCCGTTGGCGATGCCGAGTCGGTGGTCGTTGCGACGCGCGATAAGCTTAGAGCGCCGTCGGCACCAGCCCCTCCGCGTCCGCCAGCCGGGGCCGGATGCGGCCGTCTTCGACCGCGAAGCCGTCCTCGAGCCGCATGCCGCCCCACGGCGCGTCGAAGATCGGGACGTCGATGTTGAAAGCCATGTCCGGCTCGAGCAGCGCGTCCGAGGCGGCTGTGAAGACCGGCGGCTCGAACTCGACCATGCCGGTGTTGTGGATCCAGACGTCGCGGATCTGCGCCTCGGGGACCAGCTCGCTCAGCACCTCGTCGCAGGCCCGGACGGCGCTGCGCCCGGGCCGACCGACGCTCAGGGCGTCGAGGCCCGCCCGCTGTGCCGCCCGCGCCGCCCCTACGTGCCGCTCGACCTGTGGGGACGGCCCGACCGCGAAGGCGCGCGCGAGGCACGCGTGATAGCCCTCGCGGCGAGGGCAGAGCGTGACGGCCACACTGTCGCCGCGCTCGATCTCGCGTTGGGTGCTGCGCGCGAGGATCGTGCGCGAGTGCAGCGGGCCCGCGCCGACCATCGCGTCGATCCCGAAGCCCTCCGCGCCCGCTTCGCGCATGCGCGCCTCCGCCGCTGCCGCCACCTCGGCCTCCGTACGCCCCGGTGCAATCGTTGCGGCCGCCGCCAGCATGCCCAGGGCCGCGATCGCGAACGCCTCGTCGATCAGCGCCTGCTCGTGCACGGTCTTGCGCGCCCGCAGCGCGTACGCCACGTCCTCGGCGTCGACCACCTCGATGCCGGACTCCCACAGTGGCTCGAGCAGCGCCGACGCGAGCGGCGCGGCGATGCGATCGCCGCCGAGCAGCCCGACGCGCCGGACGCCGGCGAGGGCCGTGGCGAGATGCGCGGCGCCGTCGGTCAGCGCGATGCTGCGGTAGGCGAGGCCGGGATGGGCCAGCTCGGCGATCGGCAGGATCCGATCGATCCCCGCGCCGTCCGTTGCGAGCTCGGCGTACCCGACCGTCTCGGGCCCGCTGAGGATGTCGGTCGAGCCGGGCGCGCCGAGCACCAGCGCGCCCTCGAAGTGCGGCTGTAGCCGGCTCAGGTAGCGGACGTGATCGGCGCCGGCGAACTGCCGGTCGTCCCCGTACGCGATCCAGGCGTCGATGCCGCGCGCGGCCAGTGCGGCGGCGAGCGCCGAGCGCCGAACGCCGTGGTCGGCGACGGGAACGCTCATGAGTCGTGCACCGTGTCGCCGGCCCGCAGCAGCCACGCTTCGCGCCCGCGCACCCGCATCGCGACGAGGATCGCGAGCCCCATGCCGAGCCAGACCAGGAAGATCGGCAGCGCCCATGCGCCGCGCCCCTCCGGCGCCGGGTTCGTGAACGTCTGCCAGCAGACGTAGGCGAGCGCCGACGTCGTGAGCACCGGGAACACGAGGTGCAGCAACGGGTTGAACTCCGCGCGGCGCTCGCGGCGGTAGTACCGGATCACCCCGATGTTCGCCCACACGTAGAGCCACGACGCCGCCAGGGTGAACAGCAGCCCCGACAAGAAGAACAGGTCGCTGCCTCCCCACCAGGCGCCGAGCACGAGCCCGAGCCCGAGCGTGATCGCCGCTTGGAGCGCGAGCGCGCCCACCGGGGTGTTGTGGCGCGGGTGCAGCCGTGCGAGCGCGGCCGGCAGCGCGCCCGCGCGCGCCATCGAGAACCACATCCGGGTGGAGACATTCATCGAGGCGATCGACACCGCGATCGCGGAGTTCAGCAGCGCGAGCGGCACCGCCCACCACAGCGGGCCCCACGCGTCCTTGGCCAGCACGAACGCCGGCAGCGTCTCGGACCCCACGAGACCGTCGATGTTGTCGGTGCCCCAGCCGAGCATGAGGCCCCACGCGCAGACGGTGAAGAACACGCCCATGATGAGCACCGACCCGATCAGCGCCCGCGGCACGTTGGTGCGCGGGTTCGCGGTCTCCTCGGCGAGCGGGGCCGCCGACTCCCACCCGGTGAGCGCGAACACCGAGAACACGACCGCGAACCAGAGCCCGTGCGAGGTCGTGTTGCCGGGGTCGAACGACTCGAAGTTCAGGCCGCCGGGGCCGGGGTTGACGATGCCCCACACGCTCAGCAGGAGCACGATCGCGATCTCGGCGAGGCCGAGGATCAGCAGCGCCCGCGCCGAGATCGTCACGCCGCGGTACATCAGCGTCAGCACGAGCCCCGTGATCGCGACGAAGATCGCCCACCACGGGATGTCGAGCCCGAGTGCCGAATTGGCGATCTCGCCCTGGAGCAGCACGCACAGGAAGATCGGCGACGTGAACGTCGCCGCGGGCATGTACAGCACCATGATCCAACCCGACAGCCAACCGACGCGGGGATGGACGGTGCGACTGATGTAGGTGAAGAAGCCGCCGGCGTTGGGCAGGTATTTCGCGAGCTGGGACACGCTGACGGCCAGCGCCAGCACCAGCAGGAACGACAGGAAGTACCCGAGCGGCGCCGCCACGCCCGCGTAGCTCGCGATGAACTGGATCGTGAAGAGGACGCCGATCGCCGGCGCGACCGTCGTGATGCTCTGCATCACCACGTCCCGCAATCCGAGGGCGCCGCGCGCGAGCTCGGGCTCGCCCGTGCCGCTGCTGTCCGACGACTGCGGTGCGACCGCGGTCATGCGATCCCCTCCTGAGTCTCGATGACGGCCCCCGGGACGGAGACCACGTTGACGAGCGGCCGGCCCGTCCTGAAGCGCTGGATGTCATCGGCCACCATCTGCGCGCCGCGCCGCAGCGTCTCGACGGTGGCGCCGCCGATGTGCGGGGTCACGATCACGTTGGGCAGGTCGAGCAGCGGGTGGCGGCCGCCGTCCGCCAGCGGCCGCAGCACGTCGACGGCGGCCCCCGCGAGGGCGCCGGCGGCGAGCGCCCGGCCGAGGGCCGCCTCGTCGACGAGCGTCTCGCGGGCGGTGTTGATGAGGTGCGCCGTCGGCTGCATGGCCGCGAGCTCGCGCGTGCCGATCATGTTCTCGTTGGCCGCGGTCGCGCGGGCGTGCAGGGACACGAACTCGCAGCCGGCGAGCAGCGCCTCGAGCTCGGCCGGCTCGACTCCGTCGTCGGCGATCACGCCCGGATCGACGTTGGGGTCGAACGCCCGCACCGTCATGCCGCACGAGCGCGCGAGCGTGGCCACCAGACCGCCGACGTGGCCGTAGCCCACGAGGCCGAGCGTGCGCCCGCGCAGCTCGGCGCCCATGAACGCCGCGCCCTCGATCACGGAGTCGCCCATCGCGCCATCGCGATCGAGCACGTCGATCGCCGCCGGGATCCGGCGCGCGAGCATGATCAGGAACGCCAGCGTGAGCTCGGCGACGGCGTGCGCGTTCTTCCCCGGCGCGGTGACCACGGGGATGCCGCGGCGCGCGGCCGCGTGCACGTCGACGTTCACAGGGCCGCCGCGCGCGCAGCAGACGAGCGCCAGCCTGGGAGCCGCGTCGAGGACCTCCTCGGTCACCGGCGCGGCGTGGACGACGATCGCCTCGTGCCCGTCGAGGATCCCGAGAACGTCCTTGGCGCTGCCGACGTACTCGCGGATCTCCGCGTGCGGGTGCGACACGTCCATCTCCGGCCCGACATCGAGCAGGGTGAGCTCGTCACTGGCGCCCAGGGCGCGGATTGGCGCCGCCAGGACCTCGGCCGGGAAGAACGCATCGCCGACGACGGCGATCCTCATCTGCGTCCCCCGTGCATGGCTCCCCCTCGTCAGAATGTACGGACAGGCGGATGTTATATCTGGATGGTTCCGCAGCGCAAGGGACCGAGCCTCGGCCGCGCTCAGCCGGCCGCCGTGAACACGTGCTCGTACGGGCTCATGACCTCGTTGCCGGTCTCGGTCACGAGGAACATCCACTCGAGCCGCACCCCGCCGACGCCGGCCGCGTAGGCGCCGGGCTCGATCATCAGGACCATCCCCGGCTCCAGGCGGGCGCGCTCGCCGGGCACGATCCGCGGGAACTCGAAGTTGGCGGTGCCGATGCCGTGGCCGATGTGCAGCGGGTTCGCGAAGCCGGCGCGGGCGATCGGCGCGCGGGCCAGCGCGTCGAGCTCGCCCGCCGTCACGCCCGGCCGAATCGCCTCGACCGCGCAGGCGAGCGCCTCGCTCGCGCAGCGATGCAGCGCCCACAGCCGGTCGGTGGGCTCTCCGAGCACGAACGTGTTGCACGAGTCTCCCCAGTAGCCGCCGACCCGTGGCCCGAGGTCGCACAGCACCGGGTCGCCGGCCGCCAGCCGCCGCAACCCTGGGCCGCCCATCGCCGCGGCCGTGCGCTCGCTGCCCGACGCGAGGTCGACGCCGAGCACGAACGGGCTGCCGACCTCCGCCTCGATCGCGCCGCGGATCGCCCCGAACAGCGCCAGCTCCGTCATGCCGGCACGCGCCGCCGACAGCGCCGTGCGCTGCCCCACGGCGGTCAGGTCGGCGCAGTGGCGCAGCTGGGCGATCTCCGCAGCAGTCTTGGTCGCGCGCGCCCGCGCGAGCGCGGCCCCGACGTCGACGAGCGCGGCGCCGAGCCGATCCCGCAGCGCCGCCGCCAGCAGAGCCGGCAGCGCGGCCAGCTCGGCCGCCAGCGTCGCCCCGCGGCCGCCGAGCTCCGCGACGGCGTCGACGACCGCGTCGGCGTACAGCGCGGGCAGCGGCGCCGCGTGCGGGCGGCACGCGAAGGCGTCGTAGGAGCGGACCGCGTCGACCCGCGCGGCCGCGGCATCCGCGACCTCGAGGTCGGGCACCACGAGCAGCGTGGCGCCGTCGGGCGCCACGACCGCGACGTTCGGCCCGCCCGCGTGCGGCGACGGGCCGAGCTCCGGCATGCCCGCGTAGCCCGTGGCGTAGCAGACCGCCTCGAGCGAGCCCAGCAGCACCAGGTCCGCCCCGAGCGGCCGCGCGAGCGCGGCCGTGCGCCGCGTCCGCTCGTCGCGCGCGGTCACGCGTCGGCGGACAGCACCATCGGCGGCGCCGCAGCGTCTACGCGGCCCGCGGCCGACACCACCTGGATCTCGATCCGCATGCGGTCCGTGCGGACCCACGCCCGGTAGCAGTGGAACGGCTTGAGCGAGGCGTCCCAGGCGACCGATTCGATGTAGACGAGCGGCGAGCCGCGCTTGACCTCGAGCAGGTCGGCGACCTGCGCGGGCGCGGCGAGCGCCTCCAGCACGCGGCGGCCGCCGACCGGCTTGAGCCCGTGCTCGCGCTCAAGTAGCTCGTACAGCGAGCCCTGCTCGATGTCGCCCGAGCGAACGGTCTCGGCCACCTCCGCCGGCAGGAAGCTCGTCTCGTACAGCGCGAGCTGGCCTTGGACGTAGCGCAGCCGCTCGATCTGTACGCCCTCGGCGCCGTCGCCGAGGCCGAGCGCCTCGGCGGCCCACGGCGGCAGCCGCTCGACCTCCGCGCGCAGCAGCCGCGACGTGACCGGCCGGCCCAGCCGGTCGACCTCGTCGTGGAAGAACCCGCCCGGCGCTTGCAACAGCCACGACTTCGTGCTCGAGTCGCTCACGAATGTGCCGCGACCCTTGTGCCGGGTGATCATCCCCTCGTTCTCCAGCAGGCCGAGCGCCTGCCGGACCGTCGAGCGGGAGATGTTGAAGTGGTCGCAGATCTCGCCTTCGGACGGCAGCCGGCCGCCCTCATGCCAGCGCGCGGCGACGATCTCGTGCTCGAGCACGCCCTTGAGCTGGAAGTAGAGCGGGACCGGGGACCCATGGTCGATGTGGCGCGGTGAGGGGAGGGTGAGCAGGTCCATGGCTAGTACGGCTTCACGGTCAGGCCGGCGTCGATGACGATCTCCGTCGCGTTGATGAACGACGCGTCCGGCGAGGCAAGGAAGGCCACGGCCGAGGCGACCTCCTCCGGGTCGGCGATACGGCCGACAGGATATGCGGCTTCGACCTCCCTGCGGGCCGCTTCGGGGTCTCCCTGGGAGGCGAAGTACTCGTCGATCATTGGCGTGTCCATGTCGCCAGGGCAGACGCAGTTGCAGCGGATGCCGTCGCGTGCGTAGGCACGCCGACAGCGCGCGTGAGCCCGCGATCGCCGCCTTCGTCGCCGTGTAGGCCGGCAGCAGCGGGTCGCCCATGAACGAGGAGATCGACGCGGTGTTGACGATGCGCCGCCGCCGTCGCCGGACGCATGTGCGATGACGCGTGCTTGCAGCCCCAGAACATCAGCGCACGTTGACCGCGTGGACGAGTTCCCATTGCTCGTCGGTCGTCTCGTGCAGCGGCGCAATCAGCTGCATCCCCGCGTTGTTGCAGAGGATGTCGAGGCGGCCGCGTGAGCGACGCCGCGTGCGCGATCGCGCCCCGCAGGTCCTCCTCGCGCGTCACGTCGCCGTGCCGGAACCCACGCGCAGGCCGTCGGCGCGCAAGGCCTCGGCCACCGCCGCGCCGCGTTCGGCGTCGCGATCGACGCTCACCACCGCGGCGCCGTCGCGGCCCAGCCGGCCGACGATCGCCCGGCCGAGCCCGGAGGCACCGCCGGTTACCACCGCCACCCTGCCCTCCAGGTCCGCCATCAGGTCGGCCTGAGGCGAGGAAGCGGCGCAGCGCGTTCTCGGTGATCCGTGACACGTTGTTGTCGTAGTCGTTGTGCGACAGGCTGCCGCACCAGCTGATCGCGCCGGTCGAGAACACCGCTCCCCCTCGGGGCGCCTCGTAGTAGACCATGTCCGCGCGCACCAGCGGGTTGACTGTGCCGCCCTGCCGCGAGTCGCTCACCAGGACCTCCTCGCTGAGCGCCTGGTAATTGTCGGTGTAGCCCGTTGCCTGCGCGACCACGAGCGCGTGTGCGGGCGTTCCGAGGGTAACGTCCGCCCGGTCGATCTCGAAGCCGGCAGCGCCGTCGAGGACGAGGCCGAAGTCGCCGATCGGCTCGTCCGCCGCCACGCCGTCGAACAGGAAGCTCGCGCGCGGATCGAAGCTCGCCTCCGTGCGCCGGTACGGGGGCATGTCGGGCGCGTAGCCCGTGGCGGTGTACCCGACGGCCCCGAGCCGGTTCGGCGCGCGGCCCCGGTAGCGCCACAGCCCACCGCGCTCGCCGGTGCCGGTGTGGAACTCCTCGCCCGGCTCCGCCCGCCAGGTCGCGGTGCCGATGTGGCCGCGGCGGACCTCCACCAGGTGCGGGCGCACCGGATCGACGGTCGTGACCCAGTAGAACCCGTTCGCGCCCAGGTACATCAGATGCCCGCCGCCCTCGACGTACGCGTCGAGCGCGGCGAGCATTGCGCCGGACGTGTACTCGGGATGCGATCCCGTGAGCACCGCCGCGTAGGACTCGATCAGCGGGAGCCCGTCCTGGTCGAGGTCATGGTCGGTGAAGACGTCGAAGTCGTAGCCCTTCTGCTCGAGCCAGTCCGTGAGGTGCAGGTCGGCGTTCAGCAGGTGCGGCGACTTCAGCAGCGCCATCGCATACTTGGGCCGCATGTTCACAATCGGCCGCAGGCGCGACGAGTAGACGACGCCGGTGCCGTCACGGTGCGTGTCGTACAGGCTCATCAGGTTGTGCTTGACGGCGTGGTGGTCCTGCGGCTGGAGGTTGTCCTCGATGCCCTCGTACGGCGGCGGCGACCCGATGCTCTGCCACGTGATGTGCTCGTTGCCGTAGGCGAGGTAGGTGAAGGTGGGCAGCAGGACCGCGATCCGCGCGGTCGCCCGGCCGCGCGGCGGCCGCACGACCAGCGGCACGTAGTCCTCGGCGTCCCCCGCATCCAGGTGCGCCGCGTAGACGCCGCTCGGGAGGTCGTCGGGCACCGTCAGCGTAAAGTCGGTCTCCCAGCACGCGTCGGCGAGATCGTCGTCGTGGAAGTGGATCGCCGTGAACTCGCGCGGGTCGCGCGCCGGCTCGGTGTGGTCGCCGCTCCAGTCGTGCCCGGTGACCTGACGCATCGGCATGTTCACGACCCGCCCGGCGAGGCCGCCGCCGGCGAGGTTCGGGACCGCGTCCGTGCACGGCGACGCCCCGAGATCCCAGGCGGCGATCAGCGCGCCGCCGCCGGCGCGCACCGCGTCGGCGTCCTGCTCCAGCGTGTCGAGCACGGCCTCGCCGAGCGCGGCCCGGAACACCCGCGGCCGGTCGATCCGCCCGTTGTAGTGGCCCGCAGGCACGCCGCCGGGCCCCGCATGAGCTGCCAGCAGCACCCCGCCGGCCGCGGCGGACGGCACCGGTAGATCGGCCGTCGCGCTGCTGTACGACGGGTCGTCGGGAAAGGCGCGCACCGGCCGCTGGTGCAGCGTCGCGCGCCCCGACGCGGCGTCGAACGTCGCGGCGACGAAGTACCACTCACGGCGCATCGGCGCGCGGGCGCTCAGGTGCCCGTCGTCGCAGCGCAGCTCGAGCGCGCCGTGCTCGTCGAGGAACAGCCCGTACCCGCCCTCGGCCTCCGACCAGCGCGTGAGGATGCCCTGGGCGGTCGGCCCGGGAGCCGTCGGGAGGATCCACGCCTGAAGCGTGAAGCTGCCGAGCGCAAGCCGGCCGTCGTCCGGCACCTCGACGTACGAACCGCTCGGATAGCGCTGCTGACGGCCGGTGTACTCCCCGTCGATCGACCCGCTCAGCCGCTCCTCCTTGAAGCCCGGGCCGGCGGGGTTCACGTCGCCGTGGATCAGCCGGACGAGCGACGCGCGATAGCTCGGCGCGGTCGTCGAAACCTTGAAGGCGACGGCGTCACCCGGGCAGGCCGACAGCTGATCGGCGTAGCCGACGATCGGCATCGGCTCGTCGTGCTCCTCCATGCGTTCGCCCCTGATTGTCGGAATGTAAGGACATATTGACTTCCGGTCTTCAGTTGTGGAACAGTACCTGCCCGTCGGGCGGATGGGAAGGACCAACCGGAGCGAGGGGAGTTCTGTTGACTGATCGTGACGATGGTTTGGGCATGGGCCAGCTGACCCGGCGTCAGGCGCTCGGGCGCTTCGGCGCCGCGGGTGTCACGGTCGCCGGGCTCGGGCCGTTGATCGCAGCCTGCGGCAGTGACGACGGTGGTTCGGCGGCGAGCGGCGGCGGCTCCGAGGTCAGGAAGCTCGGCTTCTCGCACCCGTTCCCGGGCACGGACATCTACCGGCCGTTGCGCAAGGGTCTGCGCGAGGAGGCCGACAAGCGCGGCATCGAGGTCCTGGAGAGCCAGGCGGAAGGAAAGGCCGACAAGCAGCTGGCCGAGCTGCGGACCTGGATCTCGAGCGGCGTGCAGGGCATCTCGATCCTCGACATCTCGGGCGAGGGGCTCGGCCCGGTGATCGAGCAGGCGCACAAGAAGGGCGTGAAGATCCTCGGCTATGGCGGGCCGATCGACGGGCAGGACGGCAGCGAGACGTTCGACAACGAGCAGGGCGCCGAGCTCGTCGCCGAGGAGGCCATGAAGTACATCCAGGCCAACCTCGCCGGCGCCGACACGATCGAGGTCGGCCTGCTTACGCTCGACGTGCTGCCGCTCGGCAAGGTGCGCGTCCATAACGCGATCGACGCGATCAAGGCCAAGGAGCCACGGATCAAGGTCGTCGCGAGCGCCGAGGGCACGAACATCGCCGAGCCCGCGCAGAAGGCGACGCGCAGCATGTTCCAGGCGCACCCCGACATCAAGATGATGATCTGCATCTCCGACGACGGGCAGCTCGGCGCCTTCCAGGCGCTGAAGAACGTCGGCAAGGAGAAGGACGTCTGGCTGGCCGGCTACGACGGGTCGCGGATCGTCATGCAGATGCTCCTCGATCGCGAGATGGTCGGCTGCACCGCGTCGATCCCGCTGCGCGAGATCGGCCGCGCCTGCGTCTCGATCCCCGCCAACGTGATCGAAGGCAAGACGCCGACCGACTACGCGGCGCCGTACAAGCTCGTCACCAACGACACGCCGGACGTGGCGAAGCAGCTGATCGCGGACTTCGAGTGACAGTGGCGGGCGCAGCCGGTGCAGTGCTGAGCTGGTCCAAGCGCAACGCGTTGTTCTACGCGCTGGCTGCGCTCGTCGTCTACTTCTCGTTCGCGAGCTCGAACTTCCTCGCCGGGTCGAACGTCGAGGTCATCCTCCTCAACGTCGCGATCCTCGGCATCGTTGCCGTGCCCGGCGCGATGCTGGTGCTCTCTGGCTACGTCGACCTGTCGGTCGGGTCGACGGCGGTGCTCGCCGCGGTCGTCTTCGGCAAGCTGTTCGAGGCCGGGATCCCGCCGGCGGCGTGCTTCATGCTCGCGCTGCTGTGCGGGACGCTCTGGGGGTTGATCCAGGGCGGCCTCGTCGCCTATCTCGGGCTCTCGCCGATCGTCGTCTCGCTCGGCGGCCTCGCCGGCCTGCGCGGGCTGGCGCTGTGGATCAGCGACGCGTTCGTCTCGCAGGGCTTCGGCGACGGCATCAGCACGCTCGGCAACGGGTCGCTGCTCGGCCTGCCGGTGCCGGTGTGGATCTTCTTCGCGAGCTTCGCGATCGGCGGCTACGTGTGGTTCAGGACCCCGTCGGGCCGGCACTTGACGGCGATCGGCGCGGACGCGTCGGCCGCCCACGCGCTCGGGATCGGCACGCGCCGGCTGCCGCTCGCCCTCTACGCCGCGTCGGGCACCGCCGCGGCACTCGGCGGCCTGATCCTGATGGCCCAGCTCGACGCCGCGTCGCTCTCGATCGGCGAGGGGCTCGAGCTGTCGGTCCTGACGGCGATCCTGCTCGGCGGGGTCTCGTTCGTCGGCGGACGCGGCTCGCTGTTCGGGGTCCTCGTCGGTGTGCTCTTCATCGGCGTGCTCGAGAACGGGCTGCTGCTGGTGAACGTAAGCGCCTACCTGGTCAACGTCGTGATCGGCACGGCGCTCGTGCTCGCCGCGGGCCTCGACGTGCTCTACCAGCGTCTCGACCGCGTCCCGATCGGCGCGGAGGCGGCGGCACCGCAGGCTGCGGCGACCGGCCTGGTCGAGCTCGCGGATCTCGGTTCGCCGGCGGGGGGCCGCCTCGCCCGGCGGCCGATCCGGACGCGCCGCCGCTGCTCGAGGTCGACGGGCTCGGCAAGACGTACGGGCCGGTGCGCGCGCTACACGACGTGTCGCTGCGCCTGAACCCCGGCGAGGTCCTCGGCCTGGTCGGCGACAACGGCGCGGGCAAGAGCACGCTCGTCACGCTGCTGGCCGGCGTCTCGTCGCCCGACGCGGGGGAGATCCGACTCGACGGCGCGTCGCAGGTGTTCGACATCACCGGCCGAGGCGCGCGCCGCCGGCATCGAGACGGTGTTCCAAGGGCTTGCGCTGATCCCGTCGCTCGACATCGCCGAGAACGTGTTCCTCAACCGCGAGCTGTTCCGGGGCTGGCCGCTCGCCCGGCAGCTGCGCTGGATGGACGTCGCCGGGCATGCGGGCGCGCTCGATGGAGAGCTTCAAGCGGCTGAGCCTCGTGCTGCCGGGTCCCGCGACCAAGGTCGCCGGCCTGTCGGGCGGCCAGCGCCAAGCGGTCGCGATCGCCGCGCGGTGCTGTGGGGGAGCCGTATCGTGATCCTCGACGAGCCGGCCGCCGCGCTGGGCGTGCGGCAGACCGAGATCGTCCTTCAGTTCATCGAGCAGCTCAAGCAGCACGGGGTCGCCGTCATCTTCATCAGCCACAACATGCAGCACGTCCTGCGGGTCGCCGACCGGATCGTCGTCATGCGGCTGGGCGAGAAGGTCTTCGACGGGCCGCGTGCCGAGGTCGACCGGCGAGGACCTGGTGGCGCTGATGACCGGCGCCCGGCTCAGCACGCCCGGCGCCGGAGCGAGTGCGCCGGATGAGTGGTCACCGAGGGGCTCGACCTGGTCGCCCGTGCCAAGGCGGTGATCCCCGGCGGCTCGACCGTGGCGGCGACGCTCCCCGCGGGCCTCGAGTTCATCGTCGAGCGCGGCGAGGGCGCAACGCTGGTCACGACCGACGGGCGCCGGCTCGTCGACTTCGTGCTCGGCGGCGGCCCGCTGGTGCTCGGCCATGCGCACCCGGCGATCGGCGCCGCGCTCCAGCGCGCGGCCGCCGACGGCACGCACCACTACGTGCTGCACCGCCGCACGGTCGAGCTCGCCGAGCGCATCTGCCGGCACGTCGCGTCGGCCGAGACCGTGCGCTTCACCGCCAGCGGCACCGAGGCGACGATGCACGCGCTGCGCCTGGCGCGAGCCGTCACCGGCCGGCGCGGAATCGTCAAGTTCGACGGCGCCTACCACGGCCACCACGACCTCGGCGTATGGTCGTTCGAGGCACTCCGAGCCGGACGCCGGGCGACCGGTCGCGGAGTCGGCGGGGATCCAGCACGGCATCGCCGCCGACCTGGCGGTCGTGCCGTTCAACGACCCGGTGGCGATCGGCGCGCTGCTCGATGCCGAGCCGGACCGCTTCGCGGCGGTGATCTGCGAGCCGCTCCAGCGCGCGCTGCCGCCCGAGCCGGGGTTCCTGGACGCCGTGCGGGTCGCGTGCGACCGCACCGGGACCGTGCTGATCTTCGACGAGGTCGTCACCGGCTTCCGGCTCGCGCCGGGCGGCGCGCAGGAGCGCTACGGCGTCGGCGCCCGACCTCACCACGCTCGGCAAGGCGCTGGCCGGCGGCATGCCGCTCGCCGCG
This sequence comes from uncultured Solirubrobacteraceae bacterium, assembly GCA_963806395.1. Taxonomy (GTDB): domain Bacteria; phylum Actinomycetota; class Thermoleophilia; order Solirubrobacterales; family Solirubrobacteraceae; genus DASSUW01. The sequence continues at coordinate 94,530 of CAWDYI010000012.1, forward strand.
CTGGCCGGCCGGCGCGACCTGATGGAGCACCTGGCGACGCAGAGCGACGCCGCCACGCGGAGTTACCACTGCGGCACGTTCAACGGTTACCTGGCGGCGTCGAGTGCGCGCACGCGACGCTCGACCTGCTGATCGAGGGCGGCGGCATCGCGGAGCTCGAGCGCATCACGCAGGCCACCGTAGAGGTGCTGCGCCGGTGCTTCGCCGACGCCGGCGAGCCGGTCTGGTTCGCCGCGGCCGGCGGGCTCTTCCAGCCGTACTTCACCGACCGGCCGGTGCGGAACGCCGCCGACGTACGCGCCTCCGACCTCGCGCGCCTCAAGCGCTACACGGCAGCTGCTCCTCCAGGCCGAGGTCTACAAGCTGCCGAACAAGGGGTACGTCGGGCTGGCCCACTGCGATGACGAGCTCGCGCGCTTGGCGGATGCCACGGCGTGGGCGCTGCGCCGGCTCGGCCTGAATGACGGCGCGGCTGGTGATCTCGGCCGGCGATCCCGGCGGGATCGGGCCGGAGATCGCCTCAAAGCGCTGGTCGGCGCGCCGCCGGCGGCGTGCCGCCGCTGGTGCCGGCGATCCGGCGCAGCTCGGCCGAGCGGCCGACCGCCTCGGTATCGGTCTGCTGGCCACCGAGCGACGTGCTCGCCGCCGGCGACGCGGTCAGGATCATGCCCGGCGACGTGGGCGCTCGCCTCTGCCCGCGCCGCGGTCGGCGGCGTGCCGCCGCGCTCGCCGCCATCGGCGACGGCCGGGCGGGCGCGCTCGTGACGGGCCCGATCGAAAGTCGGCCCTGCGCGCGGCCGGCTCCGAGTGGAATGGCCAGACGGAGATGCTCGCCGACCTCTGCGACGCACGCGACCGCACGTGCTGGTGGCGGGTGGCGGCTGCCGTGGTGCACGTGACGGCGCACCGGTCGCTCGCCGAGGCGGTCGCGGCGGTCACGTCGCGCCGCGTCGGGCAGGCGATCGAGCTGGCGGCCGACCACGGGCGGCGCGCTCGGTCACGCGGCGCTCCGCGCATCGGCCGTCGCCGGGCTGAACCCGCACGCGGGCGAGGGCGGGCTGCTCGGCGGCGAGGAGCAGGCGGGCATCGAGCCGGCCGTCGCCGCGGCGGGAGCCGGGCATCGACGCGTACGGTCCGCTGTCGGCCGGACACGCTGTTCCCGCACGCCCTCCGGGGCGACTACGACGTCATCGTTGCCATGTACCACGACCAGGGCCACATGCCGGTCAAGCTCGTCGCCGGAGGCGCGGCGGTGGCGATGAGCGCTGCGGCCTCCCGCTCGTCCGGACGTCGCGCCGACCACGGCGCCGCCGCCGACATCGCCGGCCGCGGGATCGCGGACGCGCGCAGCCTGAGCGCGGCGATCGCGCTGGCCGACCGGCTCGTCTCGTGAGCCGCGCCGAGTGCGTCCTCGCCATCGACGCGGGGACGGGGAGCTGCCGCGCCGCCGCGTTCGCCGCCGACGGAACGCTGCGCGCGCACGCCGCCGAGCGAATGGACGCATCCCGTCGAGCCGGGCGTGCCCGGCGGCCGCCGGTTCGACGTCGAGCGCAACTGGGAGCTGGTGAGCGCGTGCGTGCGCCGGGCGCTGGAGGACGTGCCGGCGGCGCGCCGTGCGGGCGGTCAGCACGACCAGCTTCCGCGGCGGCCTGGTCCTGTTCGACGCGGCGGGCCGCGAGCTGTGGGCGTGCCCGAACGGCGACGCGCGCGCCGGGGCGGAGGCGCGAGAGCTGATCGACGAGGGCACGGCGGCGGCGCTCCAGGCGCGCGGCGGCGACTGGGTGTCGCTGACGGCGCCCGCCCGCCTGCGGTGGCTGCGCCGCCACGAGCCGGATCTGCTGGTGCCGTACGGCCGCCGTCGGTCTTGTCAATGACTGGCTGACCCGGCGGCTCACCGGCGAGTTGGTCAGCGACCCCTCGGTGGGCTCGAGCAGCGGCCTGTTCGACCTCGCGCGCCGCGACTGGTCGGGCGAGTCGCTCGCGACCTGCGAGGTCGACGCCGCGATGGTGCCGGCGCTCGCCGACGCGGGCACGGTCGTCGGCGAGCTGCGGAGGGACGCGGCCGCGGCGACCGGCCTGGCCGCGAGGACCCCGGTCGTCATGGGCGGCGCCGACACCGCGCTCGGGCTCGTCGGGCTCGGAGTGGCCGCATCCGGCCGCTGCGTGGCGCTCGGCGGGACGCACTGGCAGCAGTCGCTGATCCGCCGACGAGCCGCAACTCGATCCCGACGGCCGGTTGCGGACGCTCTGCCACGTGCTCCCCGGCCAGTGGCTGGTCGAGGGCATCGGCTTCCAGTCCGGGCTCGCGCTGCGGTGGTTCCGCGACGCGTTCTGCCAGGAGGAGGTGGCCGAGGCCCGCCGGGCCGGCGTCGACGCGTACGCGCTGATGGAGCGCGCGGCGGCGGCGATCCCGCCGGGCGCCAGCGGCGTCGTGGCGATCCTCGCCAACGCGATGAACGCGCGCGCCTGGGTCGCACGCGCCGCCTGCCTTCGCCGGCTTCGACCTCGAACGGCCCGCCGACACCGGCAAGCCCGCGTTCATCCGCGCGATCCTCGAGAGCGCCGCGTTCGTGGCGCGGGCGCACATCGAGCAGCTCGAGGCGATCGCCGGGCGCCGGTTCACCACGCTGCTCCTCGCCGGCGGCGTCGCGCGCGGCACCCTGTGGCCGCAGGTGATCGCCGATGTCCTCGGCCGCGAGGTGTCGGTCGCCGATCGCCCCGAGGCGACCGTTCGCGGCGCCGCCCTCGCCGCCGCCGTGGGAGCCGGCTGGCACGCCGATCTGTCCGGCGCGGCGGCGCTCAGCCCGGAGGCGCAGCACGGACGCTCGCCCCCGGCGCGGCGGCGGCCGAGGCCTACGACGCCCTCTACCCGCGGTGGCGCCGCGTCTACGACAGTGTGATCCCGGCCGGCGCCGACACGCTCCTGCCGCCGCTCTGGCGGGCGCCCGGCGTGTGAGCCGCCGCGATGGCGGCCTGCATCTCCTGCACGGCTGCGGCGGGCCGGCCGGCGCCGAACAGCGCCGAGCCCGAGACCACGATGTCGGCCCCGGCCGACGCGAGGCGGGGTGCGAGATCGGCGGTCACGCCGCCGTCGACCGACACCAGCGCGCCGGGCCGCTCGCGGTCGACGAGGGCGCGGACCGCCCTCACGCGGTCGTCGAGATGGGTCGCCGCGGCTCCTCGGTAGCCGGGGACCACGCCCAGCACGAGAACGATCTCCGCCTCGCCGAGCAGCGGACACAGCGCCTCCGGCGTGAGCTCGAGCGGCAGCGCGACGCCGCGCATGATCGGGCGCTCGGGGTGGCGGGCGGACGCGTGCGCGGCGACCGCGCGCAGGCACTGCACGAGGTGCCGGCCGGCGTCGAGCTGGAGCGTGATCGCGTCCGCGCCCGCCGCGGCGAACGCCTCGATGTGGCGCAGCGGCTCCTCGATCATCAGGTGGAGGTCCTTACACGCGCGCGTGCGCACGGCCGCCACGAGGCTCGGCCCGCCGGCCATCAGCGGCGAGTAGCGGCCGTCGCCGACGTCGAGGTGCAGGATGCTCGCGCCGCCTTCCTCGAGCGCCGCCACGGCGCCGCCGAGGTCGGCGAGGTCGCCGGCCAGGGCCCCCGCGGACACCAGCGGGGCGGCGGCGCGGAGCTCCGCCGCGGTCGGGTGCGCGCTCACGCGTTGAGCGCGAGCTGATCGCCGGCGGGTCGTTCGGCCGCGAGCCCCGTGTACAGGTCGTAGGCCTCGGCAGGCGAGAGCGCCTCGTGCACTACCGCCGTTACGGCGCGGATCATCGCCTCGGGCGCATCGCTCTGGAAGATGTTGCGCCCCATGTCGACGCCGGCCGCGCCCTGCGTCGAACGCGCGTTGTAGGCCATGGTCAGCGCGTCGAGCTCGGGCAGCTTCTTGCCGCCGGCCATCACGATCGGCACCGGGCAGGCGGCGGTCACGGTCTCGAAGCCCTCGTCGACGTAGTAGGTCTTGACGATCTGCGCGCCGAGCTCGGCGCAGATGCGCGTCGGCGAGGCCGGAAGTAGTGCGCGTCGCGCATCATCTCCTTGCCGACGGCGGTCACCGCCATCATCGGGATGCCGTAGCGGAGCCCGTGTCGACGAGCCGCGTCATGTTGTGGATCGAACGCGTCTCGTACTCGCCGCCGATGAAGACCTGGATGGCGAGGGCGCAGGCGTTGAGCCGGATCGCGTCCTCGATGTCGATCGCGATCTGCTCGTCGCGACAGTTCCTTGAGGATGCTCGGGCCGCCGCTGGCGCGCAGGACGACCGGCGCTGGTGGCCGCCGGCGGGATCGTCGAGCGCAGCGACGCCGCGCGTGCACATCAGCGCGTCGGCGTGCGGCGAGCAGCGGCACGATCGACGAGGTCGATGCGCTCGAGCCCGCGTGGTCGGGCCCTGGAAGTAGCCGTGGTCGAACGGCCAGCATCACGGTGCGGCCCGTGCCGGGATTGAAGATGCGCGCCAGGCGGTTCTGCATGCCCCAGTCGAGCGCGCCAGCGCCCTTCACGGCGCTCGCGGACCGGGGCGGGGGCACGTCCACCTGGAATCGATCAGCCGGCAGCGCGTCTGCTTCGGGCATGTCCGTTCTCCCTGTAGGGTTGTCCGGACATCCTATTCAATTTCGGGGCTTATGTCGGACGCGCGACCCCGGGCATCACGCACGACCACGTCTTGGCGAGGTCGCTCTCGAAGCTATTCCCCAGTCACGGCGTGCTCCGGCTGAGCTATTTACCGAGTGCCGCAGGAGGGACTCGAACCCCGGACACGCGGAATTATGATTCCGCAGCGTGCGCTCGCCGCCGTCGCCGACGGCAGCCTCACCCCCGCCGTGCGGCGCTTCCTGCTCGCGCCGAGGCGGCTGCCGCCACACGGCGCTGGAGAGCCGCACCACGACCTGCAAGGTCGTGCTGATCCCGTAGTACGACGTCGCCGCCGCGGCGGACGGCGTCGCAGGGCAGCGGGCAGCGACCGGTTTCGTCTCGACCATCGTCGTGCTCCGGAGATGATTCGGAGAATGCACGAGTACGGGCGGGAATCCACGCGAATCGGATCCTCGCCCAGCGCTATCAGAAGGTAGCGATTTGCAGGCAGAAGACGGCCCGAGCAGCGAGTCCACGGTTCGATTGCCATGCAGAAGGTCGAGGGTTCGAGTCCCTTCATCCGCTTGTCGAGAGAGGCCCCGCTATTGGCGGGGTTTCTTCGTTTCTGAAGCGGGTCTTACACCGGTTTCTAGGTCCCAGCGGACCAACCGAGCGGACCAATCTGCGTCGGGACTCGATCAGCCGCCGCGGGTACGCTGAGAACGTCCGTCCGGTTCAGGACGTACGGTCTGTAAGCCGATACCGACCTGAGACGCACCATGGCCGCCGTGATCCAACATTCCGTGCAGGAGCTCGACGCCCGCGAGGGCCATGAGCTGCTGGACCGCCAGGCCCGCCGCCATCTCGACATGAGCGCGGAGGAATTCCGGCGCGCCTGGGAGGCCGGCAAGCTGGATCCCGAGGCCGACCCCAACGTCGCGCGAGTCGCGATGTTGCTCCCGTTTGGCGGGGCGAACTCCAGCTGAAGCGGTTGGAGCGTTCCTCGAACCGCTCCAGCAGGCGATCGACTGTCTGACCCCGACGGTCCTGAACGTCTCCGGCGGCTACCACGTCGCTGATCGCCCGCACGCACTCACGCTCGGCGACGGCGACCCGGTGTCCTTGGCCGGCGAGCACCAGCTCTCGCTGTCCGTGATGCAGCAGTACGTGCTCACCGAGTCGGCTGGCGCTCGCGGCCCCTGGAAGGTCCACACCACCGCGTACCTCTACGAGCTCCGTCGTGACGACGCCGAGTTGCTCGTCTACCACTGGCATCCGAGCGGCGTGAGCCCACAGACGAGCCCGCACCTGCATATCGGCCCGGCCGCCGACCTGGGGTTCAAGCCGCTGCAGGGCGCCCACGTCCCGACTGGGCGCATTGCCCTCGAGGAGGTCCTACGCATGGCGGTTGTCGAGTTCGGCGCTCGGCCGCGACGCAAGGATTGGCAGCAGGTTCTTGAACGAACGCAGGCCGGCTATGAAGACTGGCGGACCTGGCCGGCGCCGCGCGAGTCGGAGTGAGCCGGGCGCCACAGCCGGGGACACGCCGACGCCTCGGCCTCCTCGTTGTTCAGGCGCGTCTCCAGAGCGGGGCGAAACGCGCTGGCGGACGCGTACTTCACGACTTCGCCGTGGTGGCGGCGGCACGCAGCCGCGGCTGCCAGGTGGCGGGCAGTCGGTCGCTCAAGCGCGGCAGCGTAGTCTGGCCGCGCTGCAGCGCCTGGCGAACAGCGAGATCGACCTGCTCGGTCCAACCTCCGCTGCGTACGACGTCCGCGATCGTGCGCTCGACCCCAGTGACCGGCACCCCGAGAACCCGGCGGCGATCGCGCCCGCCGATGGGCCGCTCGCTGTAGTGCGCTCGCACGCCTTCGGGGACGGTGCTGCCGCGCTTGCCACGCGGCAGCGTGACGTGCACCTCGTCAGCGATCAGGTCGGTGAGCTCGAGCAGTTCCAGGGCGCTGACGTGCGACACCACCGCATCGGCACGCGCGAGCGCCAGCCGAGCTGGGATCACGTGCTCGTGCGGCGAGCTCGGGAACCGACGCAGGCGGTAGACGGCATGCCCGACGCGTTCCAATGTGCCGGCCTTGCGCGCGTGGTACGTCAGCGTCGACCGCGGCACGCCGGCCTCGATCGCCTGTTGTGCGTTCAGATAGCCGCCCTGCGCCTCGGCCAGGGTGTACAAGCGGTCCTCGGCACTCTCGTCACGGATCTCGCCAACTTCTTTGGCCATATACGTGACAGTAGCCGGAATTGGCATCCGAGTCCAGCGATACTCACCGGGCACGCGGCAGCGCCACCTGGACCGACGGAACGACCGCACGAGGGCTTGGCGCGGGGGTGTGCGAGGCACGTAAGCGTGTCGAGCCCAGCGCTCGGCCTGCAGACACGCCCTACGCGTCAACCGCCGAGCGCTTCGAGTTCGTCACGACCATCGCGGACCAGGACGACGGCGTCGGCCGGTGCGAGGCCGGCGCGGAACCCCGCAAGGGCATCCAGAGCCGCCTCGAGGTCTCGCCCGGCGGCGGTGAGGTCCGCCCGCAGCAACTGGTCGGCGAGCGCCTCGGGCTCGATGCCGCGGCGCGCGGCTTCCCTCACGAGCAGGTCGTAGGTGTCCTGCTGGAGTTGCACGGAGCTCCGCGCGCGTGAGGCCGCGCGGCGCGCCGAGGTCGTCGAGCGAGAGCTGAACGGTCATCGGTCCAGCCCGAGGTCGCGGCCGCTATCGCGCTCGCGGCGCACACTCCGCGTGGCGCGATCGAAACTGCCGAGCGGGTCGGCGGCACGTACGACCGGCGGAGCGGCCTCCGCAACCTCGCTGCCGAGGCGTTCGACCTCTCCGTGCCAATGCGCCCGACTGCGCAGCCAACCGTCGGCCACTCGATCCAGCTCGACCCTGCGTGCACGCTGGTACCAGCGCGCGCCGGCGCGCTGACTCCTCAGCCCCTCGAGGCGAACGTCGACCTCGGCGAGCTGCGCCCGAGCGCGCTCGAGGTCGGCCATCGGCGACGGGCGGCCAAGGCCTTCGAGGGCAGCGTGTTGCGCTCGGCTGTCGGTGAGCATCCGCGTGACAGCGCCGGTGACATCGCCATCGGTGGTCAGCGGCTCGGCGGCTCGGTTGAGGAACGCGGGCGTCGCGCTCACGTAGAAGCGGGCCTCGGAGCGGTGCCGCGAGAGCGCCGTGTAGCCCCACTCGCGATACAGCTCGTCCGAGCCGAGCACGAACGCGCGATCCACCGTCGAGCCCTGGGCGAGGTGCGCGGTGAGCGCGTACCCGTGATCGAGGTGTCCAGCCCGCACGTAGCCGCAGGGCAGCTCGACTTCCCGTCCATCGTCAAGCGCGACGCCGACGCGCTCGCCGTCGACGCCGGTCAGACGCCCCGCGTGCCCGTTGGCGATGCCGAGTCGGTGGTCGTTGCGGCGTGCGATCACGCGGTCGCCCACCGCGAACGCGCGCGCCTCGGTCACGACCTCGTCGGGCCCGATGCGTCCGAGCACGCGCAGGCGCGCGCGCACGCGCTGATTGAGGTCCGCGACGTCTCGGCGACGGTGCGCGATCATGACGGCGCGTTCACCACTCTCGTGCGCCGCCAGCCAATCCGCGACGAGACGCTCGCGTGCGTCGTCCGCGCTGGGCGCTGCAACGACGCGGCCGTGTTCGTGGTAGTCGCGGGCGAAGCGCTCGACATTGCCATCGCGGAGCGCGGCGAGTGCGTCGCGGTCCCAGGGTTCACGCTGCCGTCGGACCTCACGCAGCTCGAGCGCGCCGAGCCGGTCGACGAGCGCGGCGAACAGGCCGCCGGCCTCGATCTCGGGCAGCTGGCGCTCGTCGCCGACCAGGACCAGCTTCCCGTCCGCGGCCTCAGCGGCATCGGCGAGCCTTGCCAGGTCGCGCGTGCCGACCATGCCGGCTTCGTCGACGAGCAGCACCGAGCCGTGCGCGAGCCGGAGGCCGCTGTCGAACCCATACGTGAGCCTCGCGATAGTCGTGGCGTCAACCCCCGCCTGGTCGCGCAGCTCGCACGCCGCCCGCGCCGAGAGCGCGCAACCCAGTGTCGGAACGCCGCTGCGCTGCCACGCCTCCCGCGCCGCGTCGAGCGCGAACGTCTTGCCCGCACCGGCGGGCGCGCGGACCACCTCGATGCCGCGGCCTCGAAGCGTGAGCGCGGCCACGAGCTCGCGCTGCTCCTCGCTCAACGAAGCGCGCGCCGCGAGCGCCGCGTCGAGCGCCCACGGAGCAGCGATCGCAGTCGCCGTCCGGCAGCGCCGTTCGGCCTGGTCGATCACGCTCGCCTCGAGTCCGAGCAGCTCGCGTGTGCTGAACCGCCGCTCACCGGCCGCCGGCTCGAGCTCGATGATCGCCGCGCGCGCGAGGAACGCGTCGGCTGCGGCTTCGATCTGCGACACCGTGGCGCCCTCCCGAGCGGCTTCGGCGAACGCCTGCAGCACGTCGCGTCGCCTGAAGGTCGACCGCTCGCGGGTCAGTCCGTTCGGTCCCTCGAGTTCGCGGGCCAGGCGGTCAGGGTCCGACGCGTCCGTCCGGGATCGCGTCGGCTGACGCAGCTCGCGCTCGAGCCGGCGACGGGTGAGGCCGTGCTCCGCGGCGCGCGAGCGCCACTCCGCGCGTAGCCGCCCGAGCGGCACGTCGTGACGCTTCGCGCGGCGCGTCTCGAGCGTCGCGACCTGCGCCGCACGAGCCGAGTGCTCTCCACGCCGGGCCATGTGCTCCAGGATCTCGGCACGACGTTGGGAGAAGTGGTCGACCACCGTGCGCGGCACCGCGACCAGATCGGAGGCGCCGTTGACCGCCGGACGCCATGTCAGGCCAAGCCGATCGGTGACCTCGGCCCGTAGCGCCGCCTGGTACAGGTAGCCAGCGGTCTTCGCGTGGCGGTACAGCGCGCGCCCATCCAACGCCGTCCAGCGCCCATCGGGACCCCGGGTCGCGTTCGCGACGACGACGTGAGTGTGGAGAAGCGGATCGCCGGCGCGCGAGGAGCGGTGCTCGAACGCCGCCGCCACGAACCCGCGACCCTGCACGAACACGGCACCGCCGCGGCCACGACGCGCCCGACACGCCTCGCGCTCGAGGTAGCCGAGCGCCTGGTCAACGGCCGCCGCGTGCGCCGACCGCAGCTCGACGACCACATCGTGATCCGCGATCCCGAAGAGAACACTCACGCTCTTCGGCGCGCTCTTGGCGGGGTTTCTTCGTTATTCGGGGTTCGTTCGAGAGCGGTGCTTTGGATTGGGTCGGCCGTGGCGGTTTACGATCGTGCTGTCGTGTCGTCGCTCGTGATCCGTCTGTTGGGATCGTCGGAGATCGAGCGCGATGGCATGGTTGTCGTTCCGCCGCGTGGTCATAAGGCGTGGGCCGTGCTGGCGTACGTGGTCTTGGCGGAGCGCCCGGTGCCGCGCGCGCGGCTGGCGCGGCTGGTCTTCGGTGATGCCGATGATCCGCGCGGGGCGCTGCGCTGGACGTTGGCGCAGTTGCGTCGTGCTCTTGGGGTTGCCGGCGCGCTGCGCGGGGATCCGTTGGAGCTGGGGTTGCCGGCGGGGGCTGCGGTGGACGTGCTGTCGCTGGTTTCTGGTGAGCCGGAGCCTGCGCTCGTTCGCGGCGAGTTGCTGGAGGGGCTCGATCCCGGCGCCGGCGCCGAGTTCGAAGCGTGGCTGCTGGTGGAGCGGCGCCGGTTGGCGGGCGTTTGCGAGGCCGTGTTGAGGGATGCGGCGCTGAGTGCGGTGGCTGCTGGTGTTCCGCTTGACGGTGCGGCGCTGGCGTCTCGGGCGGTCGAGCTGAACAGGTTCGACGACGGCGCCCACGAGTTGCTGGTGCGGTGCCTGGCGAGGGCGGGTGAGGTCGGCGCTGCACGCGAGCACGCCGACGCCTGCGAGGTGTTGTTCCGTCGCGAGTTGGGGCGCGCGCCCGATCCGGGGGTGCGCCGGGCGGCCGACGAGCACGGCGCGCAGAGCTCGGGCGGCGATCGGGCGGCCGCTCTGGGACAGCTCGACGCGGGGCGCGCGGCCGTGGCGGCCGGCGCGGTCGAGCCCGGGGTGGCGTGCCTGAGGCAGGCGTGTGCCGAGGCGCGCGGCGTTGGCGACCGGGCGCTGCTGGCGCGCGCGCTGGCGGCGCTCGGGGCTGCGCTGGTGCATTCGGTTCGCGGCGGCGACGAGGAGGGCGCGGCGGTGCTGCACGACGCGCTCGCGCTCGCCGAGGGCGGCGGCGACCGCGCGGTCGAGTGCAAGGTGTGCCGCGAGCTCGGATTCGTGGCGGTACAGGCGAGTCGCGGAGTATCGGCTGGCAGGTGGCTGGGACGGGCCGGCGCGCTGGCAGTCGATGACAAGGAGCACGCGGCCGTGCTCGGCGTGCGGGGGAAGGCGCTGTCCGATCGCGCCCACTACGGGGCGGCGATCGGTCTGCTCTGGGAGTCGGTCGCGACCGCGCGGCGTTGCGGCGACGTCCGCCAGGCGGCGTGGTCGCTGGCGATCCTGGGCCGTGCGCTGCTGTTGTGCGAGCGCTCGCCGGAGGCGGTCGAGGTGCTCGACGACTCGCTCGCGCTCGTGCGCGCGGAGGGCTGGGTGGCGTTCCAGCCGTTCCCGGAGGCGCTGCGGGCCGAGGTGGCGCTGCGCCAGGGCGACCCCGATCGCGCGATCGCGTTGCTCGATCACGCCTTTGCGCTTGGTTGCCGCATCGGCGACCCTTGTTGGGAGGCGATGGCCGCGCGCGCGAGGGGCCTTGTGCACGAGGCGGCGGGAGAGCGCGCCACGGCGTTGGCGTGGCTGCGCGACGCCGCGGTGCGCGCCGTGCGGGTAGCCGACCCCTACGTCTGGATGCACGCCTACTGCCTGGATGCGCTCGCCGGCGTCGCAATCGCCGACGCGGCGCCGGATGCCCGCGAGTGCGTCGCCCAGCTGGAGCGGCTCGCCGCCCGCGGCGACATGCGCGAGCTCGTCGTGCGCGCCGCGCTGCACCGTGCAAGGCTCGGCGATCCCAGCGGCCTCGAGTCCGCCCGCCTGCTGGGCGAGGCGATCGACAACCCGGCGCTGCAGGCCGAGCTGGCCGCCGCCGTCTGATCACACGCGCGGTCACACGGCGCGATGGTGGCCTTCCGCCATCAGCCACCACGACGACCCTGCGTAGGAGGTCCCGATGAGGCTTACGACCGGCCCCGCGGCGGACGAGATGTCCCAGGCGGAGGTTCTGCCGCAGCTCGATGCGAGCTCGCTCGTCGACCGCGAGCAATTGGAGGCGGAGGTCAAGGCGATGTACCGCCACGTGGCCCGCGGGGAAGCGGCGGAGCTCCACTTTGAGGTAGGGAGAGGGCTGGCCGAGCGGCTCGGATACCCCGGCCGGCTGCTGGACGCGATCCCCGCCGAAGCGCTGGCGTCGTTCGCGGGAGTGGGGCATCACCTGGACCTCGCCGCGCTCCAACCTGGCGAAGCGGTGCTCGACCTCGGCTCGGGATCGGGTACCGACGTCTTCTGCGCGGCCGTGCTGGTGGGCGAGACGGGCCGCGTCGTGGGCGTGGACATCACCGACGAGCAGCTCGACAAGGCCGCGCGGCTTCGGGACCGAGAGGGCTTCTCACACGTCCAGTTCGCCGAGGCGCACATCGAGGAGCTCCCGTTCGACGACGCGAGCTTCGACGCTGTCCTCTCCAACGGCGTCATCAACCTGTCGCCGGCCAAGGATCGCGTCTTCGCCGAGGCGGCGCGGGTCCTGCGGCCCGGCGGGAGGTTGGCGATCGCCGACATCCTCAGCGGCCGAGCACTCAGGGAGCGCACGAGGCGCAACGTCGAGCTGTGGGCCGCCTGCATCGCCGGGGCGATCCCTCGCAGCAGCTACCTGGAGGCGATCGAGGCGCAAGGCCTCCAGGTGAAGGAGCTGCGCGGAAATGACTACCGCTTCATCTCTGAGCGGGCGCGCGACGCCTGCAGCACGTACGAGGTCGAGAGCATCTCGCTGGTCGCCGCAAAGCCGCGCAAGACCTGACAACCACGCAGCAGAAGGAGGCTCGCAATGAGCGAGGCCAACCAGCGCAGCAGCGCTGCATCGTTCTACGGCTCGCCGGAAGAGGCGTCGAAGGCGCCCACGGAGGAGTTCCTCTACCTCGCCTGCCTGCACCAGGGCACAGGGGTAGACGCGCCCGACTTCATCGCGGTGATCGACGCGCAGGAGGGCCGGGTCGTGCATGAGACGCCGATGCCGAACGTCGGCGATGAGCTTCACCACTTCGGCTGGAACCGCTGCAGCTCGGCGTGCCACGGGCCCGATCGCTCGCACCTGATCGTGCCGGGATTTCGCTCGTCGCGGATCCATGTGCTCAACGTCGCGGACGACCCCCGCCGGCCTCACATCGAGAAGGTCATCGAGCCCCGGGAGCTGGTCGAGAAGACCGGCTACACCCGGCCCCACACCGTCCACTGCATGCCGGGCGACAACGTCGTGGTCAGCATGCTCGGCGACCGCGATGGCGGCGGCGTCGGCGGGTTCGCCGTCCTCGACGCGCGGACCTTCGAGGTCAAGGGCCGCTGGGAGAACGGCGGCGAACGACCGCCGCTCAACTACGACTTCTGGTACCAGCCGCGCAAGAACGTGCTGATCTCCTCCGAATTCGGAGAGCCCAACGCGTACGAGAAGGGCTTCGACATCGAGGACGTCGGGGCCGGGCGCTACGGCCGGCGGCTGCACTTCTGGAACCTCGCCGAGCAGCGGCTCGAGCAGACGATCGACCTCGGCGAGCAGGGGCTCGTTCCGCTCGAGGTGCGGTGGCTTCACGACCCCGAGGCAGAGGAGGGGTTCGTCGGCGCCACGCTGTCGAGCAACATCCTGCGCTGGTACCGCTCGAACGGCTCGTGGGAGGCTCACCAGGTGATCTCGGTGGACAACGTCGAGCTCGACGGGTGGCCCCTTCCGGGCGGCGTGCCCGGCCTGATCACCGACATCGTCGTCTCGATGGACGACCGCTTCCTCTACCTCTCCAACTGGCTGCACGGCGACCTCCGCCAATACGACATCTCGCAGCCCACCAACCCGCGGCTGACAGGCCAGCTCTGGCTTGGCGGGCTGCTCGGCAAGCCGAGCGACAGCGGTCGCGACCTGACCGGCGGACCGCAGATGCTCCAACTGTCCCTGGACGGGCAAAGGCTCTACGTCTCCAACTCGCTCTACTCGACCTGGGACAACCAGTTCTATCCGGGGCTCCGCTCGTGGCTGCTGCGCGTCAACTGCTCGCCTGACGGCGGGATGGAGCTCGACCCCGACTTCTTCGTCGACTTCCATGACCGACCCGGCGGTCCCGCGCGAGCCCACGAGGTGCGCCTCCAGGGCGGCGACTGCACAACGGAAATCTTCCAATGATCAGCGGGCCCCTCGCGCACGTGGGCGGCCTCCCCATCGAGGAGACGCTCGGGTCCTTCGGTCCTGCGCTTCTCGTCGGGTTTGCAGTGACATGGGCGAACCTTCGCGCCCGCCTTCGGCGGGTGCGGTTCCGCGCCAGCCCGCACGGCCCTCGCGCAAGAAGGCCGCGCGCAGTGCAGGCGGGCCCGCCCGAACACCACGCTCGCGCAGGCCCTGATCTCGACGCTGCGTACCGTCGAGATGCACCTGACCCAGGCCTACCAGAAGCTTGGGATCGGGTCCCGCGAGGAGCTGCCGGCGGCGCTGGGAGATGACGCTGCTGAAGGCGACGTCGCGCACCGCAGCGGGGCCGCGGTGCGCGCAAGCGATCGCCTGGTCTGACGACTAGAAGTAGTCGTGGATCCGGTTGGACTCGACCTTCTCCCTCAGCGCGCCGGTCCTGCGGTCGTAGATGCGGACACCGGCGTAGAGCTCGTCCTGGCCCCAGTCCTCGTTGAGCGTGCTCTTGTTCACGCAGAAGTCGATCGAGTAGTGGCCGCTCCACGCGTAGTACTGGATGTGCGGCCCGCTGAGGAAGTCGTCGTACCACTCGTCGTCGCCCCACAGGCGGGCTTCGACGCGCATGCCGTCCGGGTGGTAGCCCGTCGTGCCCTGCACGCGCATCACGTAGTCGTACCAGCGGCCGTCACCGCCCTGGCAGCCGGTGTAGGGGATCGTCAGGGTCGCCGTGGCGGCGGAAGCGGTCGCCGCTCCTGGCACGACGAGGGCGGCGGCAGCCAGCGCTGCGACCGCGGCGGAACGGGCAAGGCGAGGGGTGATTCTCATCACGGCCTCCGTGGTTGAGGGCCACCGCGTCATGCGGTGGTTGGGGGGTCACGACGACCGTACGCCCGCGCAGGTCAGCCCGAAATCACGGAAACCCTCAATCTTTCACCGGTCGCGCAGCGCGATTATCCCGCCCGTCACGCCCAGATATGCGGTGCCGTCGGGCCCGAGAGCCAGGCCGGCGTAGTTGTTGTTGAAGCCGAGGCCGCTGCCCGCGTAGACCTTCCAAGCGGTCCTGCCGGTCCGCGCGTCGATCGCGGTCCAGAAGTAGGGCTGGCCGGCCAGCGGCGCCTCGTCGCGCGTGTACGTGTAGATCAGGCCGGTCCGCGTCGACAGCTTCGCCACGACGGTCGGCGCCCGCTCGGTCCGGTTCGTCCAGACCTTGCGACAGCCGGATCCGTCGCGGAGCACGTCGACGCGCGCGAAGCCGGGCGTGGTGAGCGCGCCCGACCGGGGGCCGAACGGGTCCTGGTAGCCGTAGTTGTTCTCCACGAACAGCGAGCGGCGCGCGGTGATCAGGGAGTTCTCGGTGGCGCTCGCGCCCCGGTCGAACACCGCGACCTCGCAGACCACCCGCCGCTGCCGCGGCCGCAGCCGCCTCGCCTTCCGGTACACGACGACGTTCATCGGGTCCGCGTTGTCGGTTATCGCGACGTAGCCGCCGCTCATGATCGTGGGCGTCGTGCCCGAACCCGCGTCGGCCTGACCGGGCTTGACGACTCCGGAGTTGCGGTAGCGGACCTTCCAGTCGACCCGCGGCCTGCCGCTATGAGCGCTGAAGCGGTACATGCGCCGGCTGGACACGACGTACACGGCGCCGCGGTCGACGGTGAACGAGTTCTGGATTTCCTCCCCCAGGCGCACGACCCGGATCCGGCGCGTGCGCGGGTTGAGGATCCCGACCTTGCCGCCGCGCTTCGAGACGAACCAGACCCGGCCCTTGAAGTCGGGAAGCGCGGAGCTGATGCGCTCGTCGTCGGCCAGCACCCCGCTCAGGTCGTAGTCACCGACCTTGGTGATCGCCCGCCCGTCGCGCGACACGGCGAGCACGAACACGTGGCCCGTCTTCGTCGCGCTCCAGATGCGGTCGTGCGCGTCGAGGAAGAAGTAGCCGCCGCCGGCGAAGTTCTGGTACGCCCGTGTGCCCGGCGGGTCCGGCGCGTTCGGAAGGTCGTACGTGGCGAGGACCGCGAGCGTGTCCGGATCGATCACGCGGACCTGCGGGGCGGCCACGACCGACGGGCAGACGCTGACCAGGTACCCGCGCGAGTGGAACGTCAGCGACCCGCACAGCGCGGGTG
Source organism: uncultured Solirubrobacteraceae bacterium (assembly GCA_963806395.1). GTDB lineage: Bacteria > Actinomycetota > Thermoleophilia > Solirubrobacterales > Solirubrobacteraceae > DASSUW01. The sequence goes on from CAWDYI010000012.1 coordinate 110,597, forward strand.
CCATCGCGCCGGAGAACGCCAGCGGCGAACGGCCGAGCGGCCCGCGCCGGCGGTAGGCGTCGGTCATCCACGTGTCGTTGTGGATGTTGCTTCGCGGATCACGGGCGAGGTGGGGATTCTGGGGCGCCACGGTCGCGGGGAGCGGGCGGCTCGTGACCGGCGCGCCCTGATACCGCGGCAGCGTCGTCCCGAGCGGATCGGGGATCGGGAGGGCGTGCGCCGCACACGGAGCGACGATTACCAGCAGAGCGGCAAGGCACGACAACGAGGCGCGTTGCACGCCGCGACGGTACCGATCAGCGGACCCGCAATGCGCAGGTGACTAGGTGTCGCTCGGAGACGCGTGCTCGAGCACGATGCGGTCGCGGCCGGCCGCCTTTGCGGCATACAGCGCGCGGTCGGCGCGTGCGATCAGCGACTCGAGGATGTCGGCCGACGTCGACAGCGCGATGCCGACGCTCGTCGTCACGGCCACGGTGCCGCCGGTCCCGTCGGGGACCGTCAGACCACGGATGCGGTCGCTCACACGCTCGGCCGAGGCCGTCATCATCGCCTCGTCGACGTCCACGAGCGCGACCAGGAACTCCTCGCCGCCGTACCGCATGACGATGTCACCGCCGCGCGTGGCGGCTCCGATCGCGGCGCCCACCGCCCGCAGCACGTCGTCGCCGACCAGGTGGCCGTGGTGATCGTTGACGCTCTTGAAGTGGTCGAGATCGATCATCATCACACCGACCGCCGGGCCGCCGTGGGCCGCGATCCGCGTGGCCTGCACGAGCGCCTCGAGCCCCGCGCGCCGGTTCATGCAGCCGGTGAGCACGTCGGTCGCCGCCTGGACCTCGGCCGCCGAGTGGGCGAGCGCATTGCTCACCGCGAACCCGAGCGCGCGCGCCAGCAGCGCAAGCAGCCTGCGCATCTCGCCGCCGAGTCCGACACCGAGCAGGAGGATCGCTCCGAGCGGACCGGATTCGCCGAGGAACGGCACCGCCACGATCGGAAAGCCCTGCTCGAGCTCGTCCAGCTCGGACGGCCCGGTCGCCGGGATGCTCGCCATCACCGCAGCCAGCCGCTCGCCCTCGATCGCGAACTCGACGCTCGCGACGACATCGGGCGGACCGTCGCCGACCAGGACGACCGCGCCGGCCGTCGCGCCCGTGTGGTCGATCACGCGATTCAGCGCTTCGTAGCTCAGGTAGTCGAGGCGCAGGTGGCTAGACAGCGCCTCGAACAGATCATGGACCGCGCCCTCGAACGCCTGTGCCCGCCGAACGGCGGAGACAAGACGGTCCGCGGCGGCCACGATCTCCGCGGCATCGCCGCTGCCCGACAGCGCGACGATGTCGACGTCCGCGGCATCCAGCACCTCACCCGCGGCGAGGCTGTCCGTGACGCGGTCGAGCGACTGAGCCAGCGCGACGAGAGCCGACGGTCGTCTGCCGACTCCGAGAGAGGGTGAGGAGCCCATATACCACTGGCATCGACATTCCGGCCGTTGTCTTGAGGCGGCGAGAAGCTCCTACAATGGCAAGGTCCGCTGTTCTGCTGCATGGCGTGTTCCTCCTGTGCTGAATCGCAGCGGCCCTGGAGGAAGAAGGCCCCAGTGGCCAGCTACGCGCAGCGCCCATCTGCAGACCCTGTTCAGCGGCTCTTCGAGCTGTCGCTCGACATGCTGGGCGCCGCGTCCGCGGACGGGTACTTCACCGCGCTGAATCCGGCGTGGGAGCACTGGCTCGGATGGACCCGCGAGGAGTTGATGGCCGCGCCGCACGTCTCGTTCGTCCATCCCGACGATGTCGAGGCGACGCTCGATGCGGCAGCGAGGCTCGTGGAGCCGGGGAGCCCGCCGGTGATCACGATCGAGAACCGCTACCGCACGCGCGACGGCGGCTATCGGTCGCTCCAGTGGACGACGGTCGCCGAGGACGGCATCAAGTACTTCGCGGTGAAGGACGTGACGGATCGCCGGGCGGCCGAGACCGAGCGCGAAGCCGCAGGGCTGGAGATCCACCGGTCCGAGATCCTGCACCGGACGCTGACCGCCAACCTGCCGGACACCAGCGTGTTCCTGATCGATCACGACCTGCGGATCCTCGTCGCCGACGGCGAGGCGATCACGCGCCTCGCGTGGACGGACAAGGACAAGTTCCGGGGGCGGTTGGTGACCGACCTCTACGCCGAGGTCCCCGACTCGGTGCTCGCGCTGTCGCTCGACAGCTACCGCGCCGCGCTCGCCGGCGAGCGGCGATCGTTCGAGTTCGTCAGCGGAGGGATGGCGTTCGCGGTCGAGGCGGTGCCGGTGCGCGCGGCCGACGGGTCCGTCGAGTGTGTGCTCGTGCTTGCGCGCGACGTCAGCGAACGCCACCACGCCGAGCAGCAGATCGCGCGCCGCGCCGGCCAGCAGAACGCGGTCGCGGAGCTCGGCCGGTTCGCGCTCGAGAGCCACGACCTCGGCGAGCTGATGACCGAGGGGGTGAAGATGGCGACCGCCACGCTCGGCCTCGCCGTGCACTGCGTGCTGGAGCTCGACGGCGGCACCGATCAGACCCCGACCACCCTCAGCGTCCCGATCAAGGGCCGCGATCAGGCGCTCGGATCATTGACCGTCGACGCAGGCGAAGAGCGCGAGCTCACCGAGGACGAGGTCGCGTTCCTCACCGCCGTGGCGACGCTCATCGGCATCGCCGTCGAGCGTCACCGCGAGGAGGCGGCGACACGCCACGCCGCACTGCACGATCCGCTCACCGGCCTGCCGAACCGCATGCTCGCGCTCGACCGCCTCGCCCTCGCGCTCGCGCGCAGGGGTCGCGAGCGCATCGACGTGGCGGTGTTCGTGCTCGACCTCGATCGCTTCAAGATGATCAACGACTCGCTCGGCCACGCGGCGGGCGACGAGGTGCTGCTCGCGATCGCGCCGCGGCTGGCCGCGGCGGTGCGCACGACCGACACCGTGGCGCGCCTGGGCGGTGACGAGTTCGTCGTCATCTGCCCCGACATCGACGGCGGCCGCGGCGCGCTCGAGGTCGCCGACCGGCTCACAGCCGCCATCGCCGATCCGCTCGTGCTCACCAGCGGGGAGCACTTCTTCACGGTCAGCATCGGCGGCACGCTCGCCGCCGCCGGCGAGGACACGCCGGAGTCGCTGCTGCGCGACGCCGACGCGGCGATGTACCGGGCCAAGGAGCGCGGCCGCGGACGCTACGAGCTGTTCGACGAGGCGATGCGCATCAGCGTCATGACCCGCGTGCGCACCGAGACCGAGCTGCGCCGGGCGATCGACCGCGACGAGCTCGAGGTCTGGTACCAGCCGTTGATCGACCTTGCGAGCGGCCGGCCGGTGTCGACCGAGGCGCTCGTGCGCTGGATGCATCCCGAGCGAGGGATGATCGGACCGCTGGAGTTCATCCCGATCGCCGAGGAGACCGGGCTGATCGCCGGCCTCGGGCTGTTCGTCCTCGAGCAGGCGTGCGCGCAGACCGCGGTATGGCAGCAGCAGGTCGATCCGTCGATCGGCGTGTCCGTGAACGTCTCCGGGCGGCAGGCGATCAACCCGTTGTTCCCCGCCCAGGTGGCGGCGATCGCAGCGCGCAGCGGGCTGCGCCCCGGCACGCTGGCGCTCGAGATCACCGAGACCGTGCTGATGGAGGAGGCCGACTCGCTGGCCGCCGTGCTCGGCACGCTCCAGGAGCACGGGCTGACGTTCGTGCTCGACGACTTCGGCACCGGCTACTCGTCGCTCAGCCGCCTCAAGCGCTTCCCGCTCGACGCGCTCAAGATCGACCGCTCGTTCGTCGCCGGCGTCGCCCGTAAGGCCGACGACCGCGCGATCGTCAAGGCCACGATCGACATGGCTCACGCCGTCGGCCTGACGGTCGTCGCCGAGGGCGTCGAGACGCTCGAGCAGGAGCGGCAGCTGCGCGCGTTCGGCTGCGACCTCGCCCAGGGCTATCTGTACGCGCGCCCGCAGCCCGCGGCGGCGATCACGGACGTGCTCAGCGCGAGGCTGCGCCTCGCTCCGCCGGCCTGACGCAGCCCGCTGGGCGGCGTACGATGAGGCGACCGGTTCGGTCTGTGGAGGTCAGATCTGCCCCGTCGAAGGCCCTGGTGCGCGTGTTGCGCGCTCGCTGTGTGCGCCGCGCTCCTCGTCGGCTGCGGTGAATCGGGCGAGCCGGCGAAGCCCGCGCCACAGGTCCTCAAGCTTTCGGTCGTGACGAAGCCCGGCCTGATCGAGTTCGACAAGAAGCGCCTCACCGCGAGGGCGGGCCGGATCGCGTTCGAGCTGACGAACGGCAAGCGCAAGGGCCACAACATCCGCATCCAGACCGGCGGCGAGTGCTGCTTCCGGCCCGGCTCGAAGGACGTCGGCGGCACGCCGACGATCGGGACCGGAACGGCGCGCTTCGTGCTCGACCTCGGGCCGGGCGTCTACACGTACCTGTGCTCGGCCGGCGGCCACTGGCACACGCAGTACGGGACGCTCGTGGTTCGCTAGAGCAGTCCGACGCGCGCCGCGTAGGCGACGGCCGCGGCGCGCGAGGGCAGGCGCAGCTTCGCGCGCGTATTCGCGCAGTGGCGGTGCACGGTGTGCGGGCTCACGCACAGGCGCTCGGCGATCTCCGCGTTGTTGAGGCCCTGTGCGACGAGCCGAAGGACATCGAGCTCGCGCGGCGTGAGATCGCCGAGCGGGCGCCGGCCAGGCTCGTCGCGGAGCGCGGCGTCGGCGCGGGCGACGTCACGCGCGGCGCCGAGCGCGTCGAACTCGTCGCGCGCCGCTCGCGCCGTCGCGGCCGCCGGCTCGTCCCTGCCGAGTGCCGCGAGCGCGCGTGCCAGACCGAGCCTCGCGCGCGCGGCGTCGTACGGCGCCTCGACCTCGCCGAACCGGTCGAGCGCGTCCTCGCAGGCGCAGCGCGCCTGCTCGTGATCGCCACCGGCCATCGCCAGCTCGGCGGCCACCAGCTTCGCGCGACCGTCGACGTACGGGGTGCCGATCCGCTCCGCAGCGTCCGCGAGATGGGCGTACGCGGCGCCCGCGGCCTCGAGCTCTCCGAGCTCGGCGCGCGCCCGGACCAGCAGCTCGAGCGCCGGGACGCGGTGGAGCGCGCTGCTGGTCGCCAGCCGTCTGAGGACGCGCTCGGCGGCGTCGGCAGCGGCCGCCGCGTCGCCGGAGTCGAGCGCCAGGCCACCCAACCCGAGTACGGCGAGCCGGTGGGCGCCGGCCTGCTCGAACAGCACGCGCGCCTCCTCGGTCCGCCCCTGCCGAGCACGGAGCTCGGCCAGCCGGACGAGCCCGCCGGCCGACATCCCCGGTCGAGCGGCCTCGAGGTCGCTCAGCGCGGCGGTCAGCTCCACCTCCGCCGCCGCCCAGTCCCCGCAGGTCGCGAGGACGGTGCCGTACGCGCTGCGGCAGATCCCGCGCGAGTGGCGGGCGCCCCAGCGGTCTGCCGACTCCCGCATCACCCGGCACCACTGCGTCGCGCGCGGGAAGTCCCCGACCCCCTCGCACGCCGCGATCACGTAGCAGAGCGCCCAGCTCAGCGAGATCGGAAGCTGGAGCGGCTCGCCGGTGGCGATCGCGGACGCCTCGTCGAGGCGCCGCACGCCGTCCCGCACCCGCGCCTGTCCGACGAGCGCGAGCCCCTCGAGCGACAGGCCGATCGCCTCGAGGTCCGGGACGCCGAACTCGCGACCGATCCGCGCGGCACGGCGAGCCGCACGCGTGACCTCGTCCAGGTCGCCGACGACGTTGAGGACGAACGATCCCTCCATCAAGGCGAGCCAGCCGTGGTCGGCGCCCTCGGGGACGTCGTCCAGCAGGCGATGGGCGCGCCCGATCCAGCCGCTGGCGATCGCGTCGTCGCCGCGGAACTCGAGGTAGTCCGCGGCCAGCCAGGCCGCCACGCGACCCGCCCCGCGAACGTCACCCTGCGCGCGGTACGCCTGGTAGGCGCGCTCGCGCGCGTGGAGCGTGAGCTCGGCGTCGTGCAGCCAGTAGCCCGCCCAGCCGAGTCCCTCCCACGCGTCGGCCGACTCCTCATGCCGCAGGGTCGCCTCGAAGCGCTCGCGGGCCTGCGCCCAGGCACCCGCGGCGAGCGCCTCGCGCCCGGCGGCAGCTGCGTCGCTGACCGTGTCCGCGTTCGTCGTCATCCGGCTCGCCTGCGCGTCAAACCATAGCCCGTGACCGTGGCCTGGCCGGTTCGGGCCATGCGCGCCGGATGACCGGTACGGGCGATGAATACGGCAGAGCTCGTGCGTACCGTCGCCTGTCTGAGATCCGCGACCGGAGGTATCAATGAGCCAGACCATCGAGGACGCACCCGTGAACGCCACCGAAGTGCTCGTAGAGCGGATCGTCGGGTCGACGATCGCGCTCTTCGACCTCGCGGCGCTGTACCTGGGCGACCGCCTCGGCCTGTACCGCGCGCTCCACCAGCACGGTCCGGCGACGAGCACCGAGCTGGCGGAGCGGACCGGCACCGACGAGCGCTACGTGCGTGAGTGGCTCGAGCAGCAGGCCGTCACCGACATGCTCTCGGTCGACGACGATCCTGCGTCGCCCGCGCGGCGCCGCTACGCGCTCCCGGCCGGCCACGAAGACGTGCTGGTGAACGCCGACAGCCCGTCCTACCTCGCCCCGCTCGGCCGCCAGGCGCTCGGGATGCTGCGGCCGCTGCCGCAGCTCGTCGATGCGTTCCGCAGCGGCGCCGGCGTCCCGTACGCCGCCTACGGCGACGACACGCGCGAGGGCATCGCCGACCTCAACCGGGTGATGTTCGTCAACGAGCTCGGGACCACGTGGCTCCCGGCGATCGCCGACGTCCACGGGCGCCTGCAGTTGCCCGCGCGCGTCGCCGACCTCGGTTGCGGCACCGGCTGGTCGAGCATCGCGATCGCACACGCCTACCCGCGCGTCTCCGTCGACGGCTTCGACGCCGACGAGGCGTCGGTCGAGACGGCTCGCGGCAACGCCGGCGTCGAAGGCGTCGACGATCGCGTCCGCTTCTTCGTTCAGGACGCGAGCGATCCGTCGCTCTCCGGGCGGTTCGACCTGGTGACGATCTTCGAGGCGCTGCACGACATGGCGCGCCCGGTCGAGGCACTCGCCAACGCCCGCCGCCTCCTCACCGAAGACGGCACCGTGATCGTCGCCGACGAGCGGGTGGCGGAGCACTTCACCGCACCGGGCGACGACCTGGAGCGGCTGATGTACGGCTTCAGCGTCGTCCATTGCCTGCCGGTGGGCCGGGCCGACCACGAGCACTCCGTCGCCACCGGCACGGCGATGCGGCCCGACACGCTGCGCGAGTACGCCCGCGACGCCGGCTTCGGCCGCGTCGAGGTGCTCCCGATCGACAACGACTTCTGGCGCTTCTACCGCCTCCACCCATGAGATGCAGCGCGCCGACGTCACGTTCGAGTCCGCCGGCGCGCGGTGCGCCGCGTGGCTCTATCGGCCCGACGGGCACGAGCACGATGTGCCGTGCGTGATCCTCGCGCACGGCTTCTCGGCCGTGCGCGACCAGCGGCTCGGTGCGTTCGCCGAACGCTTCGCCGGCGCCGGGCTGGCGGCGCTGGTGTTCGACTACCGCCACTTCGGCGACAGCGAGGGCGAGCCGCGGCAGCTGGTGTCGCTCGGCCGCCAGCTCGCCGACTGGCGGGCGGCGATCGACTTCGCGCGCACGCTCGAGGGCGTCGACCCGCGGCGGATCGCCGTCTGGGGCGGCTCACTCAGCGGCGGCCATGTGATGGCGCTCGCCGCGCGCGACCCGTCGCTCGCCGCCGCCGTCGCGCAGGTGGCGTTCGCCGACGGCCTCATCAGCATGCCGTCGCTCGGCATCGTCCAGACGCTGCGGCTCCTGCGCGCGGGCCTGCGTGACCAGCTGCGGGCGCTGCGCGGCCGGCCTCCGTACACCGTCCCGGTCGTCGGTCCGGCACGTTCGTTCCGCGTGCTCAACTCGCCGGGCGCGGAGGCGGGCTTCCGTGCGATGACACCGCCGGGCACCGCGTGGCGAAACGAGGTGCCGGCCCGGATCGCGCTGCGCCTGGGCGGCTACCGCCCGGCCCGCCGCGCGCGGAGGATCCGCTGTCCGATCCTGTTCTGCGTCGCCGACGGGGACGACCTCACGGCGCCCGCGCTCGTGCTCAAGGCGGCCCGGAGGGCGCGCCGGTCCGAGGTCAGGCGCTATCCCTTCGGCCACTTCGACATCTACGTCGGCGAGGGATTCGAGCGTGCGGCAGCCGATCAGGCCGAGTTCCTCACGCGCCACCTGCGCTCGACGGTTCCGCCGGCGCGAGCTGCTCGAGCGGCACGTCCGGGTCGGCCAGACGGCGGTCGTCGACCGCCACCCGTCCGCGGATCAGGCGCTCGATCGGATCGGTGACGTCCCAGACGTTGACGTTCATGCCGGCCAGGACGCGATCGCCGGCGAGCCAGAACGCGATGAACTCGCGGCCCGCGGGGTCGCCGCGGAAGACGACGCGGTCCCACGTGCTCGCATAGCCCGTGTACTCCATGCCGACGTCGTACTGGTCGGAGAAGAAGTACGGCAGCCGGTCGTAGACCGCCGTCCCGCCGAGCATGCTGTGCGCCGCGGCCGGCCCCTGATTGAGCGCATTCGCCCAGTGCTCGACGCGGATCCGCTCCTGGTAGAAGGGGTGCGCCTCGCTCGCGATGTCGCCGGCCGCGAAGACGCCGGGAGCGCTGGTCTGAAGGCGCTCGTCGACGAGGATCCCGTCGCCGACGGCGAGGCCCGCCTGCGCGCCGAGCTCGGTGCGCGGCTGCACGCCGATGCCCACCACCACGAAGTCGCAGTCGAGCGTCTGGCCGTCGCTGGTGCGGACCCGCTCGACCGCGCCGCCTCCCTCGAACGCCTCGACGCCGGTGCCCATCAGCATCCGGACGCCGTGGTCGGTGTGGATGTCGCGGTAGATGGCCCCCAGCTCGGGGCCGAGCGCATGCTCCAGCGGGACCGAGACCGGGTCGATCACGGTCACCTCGAGCCCGCGCTGCCTGGCCGACGCGGCGACCTCGGAGCCGATCCAGCCGGAGCCGACCACGACGACCGCGCCGCCACGGTCGAGCCGTTCGCGAAGCGCGTCCGAGTCCCCGAAGGTACGCAGATAGTGCACGCCGTCGAGCTCGGCCCCCGGGATCTCCAGCCGGCGCGGCTCGGACCCGGTGGCCAGCAGCAGCCGGTCGTAGCTGAGCTCCTCGCCGTCGTCGAGCCGCAGCACATCGGCCGACGTGTCCAGGCCCACGGCCGTGCGGCCGAACCGCACCTCGATCCGCTGGTCGGCGTAGAAGCCCTCGTCGTGGACGTAGTTCTCGCGCCCGACCTCACCGCGCAGGTAGTCCTTCGACAGCGGCGGCCGCTCGTACGGGCGCTCGTCCTCCGCGCCGATGAGCACGAGGCGCCCGTCGAAGCCCTCCTCGCGCAGCGTCTCGGCGGCCTTTGCGCCAGCGAGGCTGGCGCCCACGATCACGAACGTCTGCTCACTGGGCATGGGATGTCCTCTTCGTCATCGCCAGGAACTCCTGGCGGGTGTCGGAATCGTCGCGGATCGCGCCTCGCATTGCGACCGTCGCGGTACGCGCGCCCGGTTGCTGCACGCCGCGAAGCGACATGCACATGTGCTCGGCCTCCAGCACGACGCCGACGCCGGCGGGCGCCAGCTCCGCCTCGAGCCAGTCGGCGATCTGGACCGTCATCCGCTCCTGGATCTGGAGGTCACGGGCGAACAGCTCGACCACGCGCGCCAGCTTGCTGAGCCCGATGATCCGCTCGCCCGGCAGGTAGCCGACGTGCGCGACCCCTCGGAAGGGCAGCAGATGGTGCATGCACAGCGAGTGGAACGGGATCGCCCGCGCGACGATCAGACCGTCGTACCCATCGTCGTTGGGGAACGTCGTCGGCCGGAAGGCGGGCGGCGTGAGCAGCTCCGCGTACGCCTCCGCGACCCGGCGCGGCGTGTCTCGCAGACCATCGGCGCCGGCGTCGGCGCCGAGCGCCCGCAGCAGGTCGCCGGCCGCGCGTTCCAGCGCCTCGTGGTCGATCCGGCGCGGCGCGACCGGGACTTCCCCGACGAGGGCAAGGCCCGCCGGCGCCTCAAGAGCGGTCATTGCAAGGTTTCCATGGTTCGTTCCCCTTCTAAAGACAACAACGCTTATCGAAGCGTAGGGCGGCGTACCCCTATTTGTCAACTGATATTGTCGATAGACTGACGGCATGGACCGTGATCGAGACGACGCCGTCGACGCGCTGAGCGCACTCGGCGATCCGACCCGCCGCCGCGCCTACGACCACGTCTGCGGCCGTGCGCGACCGGTCGGTCGCGACGAGGTCGCGGACGCGCTCGGCATCGGCCGGACGCTCGCCGCCTACCACCTCGACCGGCTGGCCGCCGACGGCCTGCTCGACATCTCCTACGCGCGCCGGTCGGGTCGCGGCGGCCCGGGAGCCGGCCGCCCGGCCAAGATGTACGACCGCTCCGAGCGCGAGGTGACCGTCAGCGTCCCCCCGCGCGACTACGGCCTCGCGGCGCGGCTTCTCGCCCACGCCGCCGCGCAGGACGAGCACGGCGAGACGCGCCGCGCCCTGCACACCGCCGCAGACTCGCTCGGCCGCGAGATCGCGTCCGAGGCGCCGGACCCGCCCGACCTCGCACCGCTGCTGGCTGCGCGCGGCTACGAGCCGTTCGAGGACGACGACGGCGTCATCCGCCTCCGCAACTGCCCGTTCCACGCCGTCGCGCAGAGCCACCCCGACGTGGTGTGCGACATGAACCTGAGCCTGCTCGGAGGGCTCGTCGCCGGCCTCGGCGGGCCCGGTGCCGAGGTGGTGCTCGAGCCCGGACCTGGGCGTTGCTGCGTCGCGATCAGGCGCGCGAGCGGCTGACCCGCCTCCCCCACCCACGGCCGAAGCGGTCGAGCCGGAACGGCGCGAGCACCTCGGGCCGCACGCCGCTGAGCATGTAGTCGCTGAGCGCCCGGCCCGACGCGGCCGCGAGCGTGATGCCGAGCATCCCGTGACCGGTCGTGACGAAGGCGTTGCGCTGCCCGGGCACGCGGTCGATCACGGGCAGGCTGTCCGGCAGCATCGGCCGCCCGCCCACCCACGGGTCGCGGATCAGCGCGACGAGGTCGTCCGAGGACTCGTACCAGTCGCCGAGGTAGTGGCGGCTGGCGGCGGCGACCGCGACGATCCGCCGCCAGTCGAGCCGCCGGTTGTTCCCGCTCAGCTCCATCGTCCCCGCGATCCGCACCGAGCCGTTCATCGGCGACACGACGACGCGCTTGTCGCCGAGGTAGAGCGGGTGACACGGCGCGGTGGCGAGCTCCACCGAGAAGCTGTAGCCCTTGCCCGCCTGCAGCGGCAGCCGGTGCCCGAGCTCCCGCAGCAGCGGCGCCGACCAGGTGCCGGCGGCGATCACGACGGCGCTGCAGCGGAGGTCGCCGCCGGTCGTCCGCACGCCGACCACGTCGCCGTTGGCGCGGATCAGCCCGGTGACGGCACGGTCCTCGTGGACGCGGCCGCCCCTCGCCACCAGCGACGCGGCGAGCGATCCCACGAGCCGGTCGGGGTCGACGACGCCCTCCCCGTCGACGCGATAGGCGGCGGCGACGCCTGGCGCCAGCGCCGGATCGAGCGCGCGGACCGCGTCGCCGGTCGTGACGTCGTCCGGGACCTCGTAGGCCGCGCCCGCCATCGTGCGCTGGAGCGCGAGGTGGTGGCGGGCGGCATCGACCGTCAGAAAGGCGTGCACCAGCCCGGGAGTGCGCAGGGTCGTCGCGACCCCGGCGTCGCGGAGCCCGTCGAACAGCTCCAGCGTCGGCCGGTTGAGGTCGACGAGCGCCGCGTATCCGCGCTTGAACCGCGGCGCCCGGCTGCTGCGCCAGAAGCGCAGCGCCCACAGCGCCAGCGCCGGATCCAGCGACGGCCGCAGGTACAGCGGCGAGTCCGGCCGGCCGAGCGAGCGCAGCACGTACGGCGTCACGCCCGGCGCCGCGATCGGCGCCGAGTGGCTGCGGCAGATCCAGCCGGCGTTGCCCCACGACGCGCCCGACCCCACGGCCGCGCGCTCGACGACCTCGACGGCCACCCCGGCCGCCGCCAGGTAGTGGGCCAGGCACAGCCCGATCGCCCCGCCGCCCACGACGACCACGGGATCGTCGCCGCGGGCGATTCCCCCGCCTGGCATGCGCTACTTCAAGCCCATCACGCGCTCGGCCTGCTCGAGCCCGCCCTCGAAGTGCGCGGCGTAGTTGCCCACGTACGCGCGCGTGCGCTCCTCGCGCGGGTTCTGGAAGAGCTCCGCCGGCGTGCCCTCCTCGACGATCCGGCCGCCGTCGATGAAGACGACCCGGTCCGACACCTCCTGGGCGAACGGCAGCTCGTGGGTCACGAGGATCATCGTCATCCCGTCCTCGGCGAGCTCGCGCATCACGCGCAGCACCTCGCCCGTCGACTCGGGGTCGAGCGACGAGGTCGGCTCGTCGAACAGCAGGACGGTCGGGCTGAGCGCGAGCGCGCGAGCGATCGCGACGCGCTGCTGCTCACCGCCCGACATCTCCTCCGGGTACGCCGTCGCCCGGTGGGCGAGGCCGACTCGCCGCAGCAGCTGCACCGCGCGCGCCATCGCCTCCTGCTCGGAGGTGTGCGCGCCGTGGATCTGCGCGAGCATGACGTTCTCGACCGCCGCCAGGTGCGGGAACAGGTTGAAGCGCTGGAACACCATCCCGACGCGCCGGCGCAGCTTCGGGAGGCTCTTGCAGACGACGCGCTCGCCGGAGAAGATCGGCTCGCCGTCGATCTCGACCACGCCCCGGTCCGGCCGCTCGAGCAGGTTGACGCAGCGCATCAGCGTGGTCTTGCCGCCCCCGCTCTGGCCGATGATGCTCACGATCTTGCCGCGAGGGACGTTCAGGTGCACGTCCTGGAGCACCTGCCGTGTGCCGTCAAACGACTTGCACAGGCCTTCGACGCGCACCGCGAGGTCTGACGTCGTCATGCGATCGCCTCCTGGTCGAGCATCGCCCGCACCCCGCGCATGCGGCGCCGGCGGCGAGGCAGCAGCGGCACGCCGCCGCGCACCTGCCGCTCGAACCACAGCAGGGCCTGCGAGAGCGGGTAGCAGACCACGAAGTACAGGACCGCGATCACCGCGTACACCTCCAGCGCGCGGAAGGTCTCTGACGCGATCAGCTGGCCCTGCGACATCAGCTCCGCCGCCGAGATCGTGACGAGCAGCGACGTCGACTTCAGGAGGTCGACGAGCATCGTGTTCGTCCCGGGCAGCGCCTGCCGCAGCGCCTGCGGGAACACGACGTGCGCGAACGTGACGCGCCGGCCGAGGCCGAGCGCCTCGGCCGCCTCGCGCTGACCGCCGTGCACGCCGGCGATCGCCGCCCGGAAGATCTCCGACAGGTACGACGCGTAGAAGATCACGAGGCTGAGCGTCCCCGCCTGGAACACGCTCAGGCGGATGTTCACCGAGACGAGCCCGAAGTAGGTCAGGAAGATGATCGCGAGCAGCGGCACGTTCTTGAACAGCTCGGTGTAGATCGCCGCGGGCACACGCAGCACACGCAGCGGGCTCAGGCGCATCAGCGCCAGGATCAGGCCGAGCACGGCGGCGCCGGCGAAGCCCGCCGCCGTGAACTCGAGTGTCTTGATCAGACCGTCCCGCAGAGCGGGCGCGTACTCCGACCACTCGACGTTGAAGAGGGCGACGGTCATAGCGACGGCGGCGTCCAGTCGGCGGGACGGTCGACGCCCCTGCGCATGCCGGCCATCCACGGCGAGGCCTCGAGGAACTGGGCGGGATCGCCGCCCCACTTCTCGATCAGCTTCGCCATCTCGCCGCTGTCGTACATCGCCCGGATCTCCTCCGAGATCGCCTTCTCGAGCTTCGGCGCCTGCTCGGGCAGATAGAAGCTCGTCATGTACGGGCGGAAGAACTCGTACTCGGGATGCTCCTTCACCTGCGCATCGGTCGGCGGCTCGAGGTACTGCGTCTCGATCTTCAGGTCCGGACGCGCCTTCTGCTGGCTGATGATCAGCAGCGGGTCCAGGAAGCCGACGTCGAGCCGGCCCGAGCCGAGGTCGTCGAACACGCCGTTGGCGTTCGGGTACGCGCCCAGCTTGGCGTCCGGGACGGCCTTGATCGAGTTGACCCAGACGTAGCCGGTGACGGTTCCGAGCCTGAGCCCTTCGAGGTCGTCGACCGTCGCGTAGGTCTTGCCGGAGTGCACGCCCATCGCCGGCGGCGAGTAGTACGGCGGATCGGTGAACAGGCCCTGCTTCTGGCGCTCCTCCGACCACGCGACGCCACCGACCGTGATGTCCACCCGGCGCGACTGGACGCCGCCCAGCATGCCGTTGAAGTCGGTGAGCTGCGGCTGCACCTCGAGGCCGAGCTTGTCGGCCACGGCGTGGATGATCTCGCCGTCGAGGCCCTCGATCTTGCCGCCCTTCATCGCCGTGTAGGGCATGTAGGACTGGACGGCGACCTTCAGCTTGCCCTGCTCGATCGTGTCGAGCTGGGCTCCGCCCTGGGCCGCTGCGGACGAGTCGCCGTCCGAGCCGCATCCGGCCACCAGTAGCGCCGCCGCGACGACGGCGACCAGCGCGTTCGTCCTCTTCATGACGCCTCCCCGGGTCTCTGTGTGAGGATGATATATCACTCGTACATCACTGGTATACTCTGGGTCGATGAACCTGTCAAGTTCATGGCGACCGCCGGAGACGCGAAGATGAGCCTCGTGGCAGCAGTGACACCCGAGCGGATCGCGGACCTGTGGGACGGCGACCCGGAGTCGCTGGCCGACCGTGCCTACCTGCGTCTGCGCGAGGAGATCATCAGCGTCGACCTGCCGCCGGGAACGCTGCTGCGCGAGGAGGATCTGACGCGCCGCCTCGGCGTCGGCCGCACGCCGATCCGCGAGGCCCTGCAGCGCCTGCACCGGGACGGCTTCGTCACGGTCATCCCCCGCCGCGGGACGCTGGTCAGCGAGATCAACATCACCGACCTCGCAGGGATCTACGAGGTCCGCGCACACCTCGAGTCATGGGCCGCCCGGCTGGCCGCCGAGCGCGCCGGCGCCGCCGATCGCGCCGAGGCGCAGGGACTGCTGCGAGAGCTGGACGGGATGACCCCGGGCGAGGGCTACGAGCATCTGCTCGCGCTCGACCGGCGGATCCACCGCTTCGCCTACCGCTGCGCGCAGAACGCGCACCTCGCCCAGACGCTCGACCAGTACCACAACCTCTCGCTGCGGATCCTCAACGTGGCGATGAAGCGCTACCCGAAGCTCACGCCCCGCCTCGACGACGTCGTGCACGATCAGCGGCGGCTCCTGGAGGCGATCATGCGTGCCGACGGCCCCGCCGCCGAGACCGCCGCCGCCGAGCACGTGACGCGCTTCGAAGGCGAGATCCGCAAGGTCATCTGAGTCAGCCGGTGGCGCCGAACCGCGGCTCGGCGTCCGCCGCTGCAGCGCGGAGCGCCTCGCCGACGTCACGGCCGAGGTAGGCCTCGCGCAGCGCCTCGGTCCAGCGCAGGGCGATCTCGCGGTAGTGCGGCGTCGGGGTGACGAGGACGGTCGCGTGCTCGTCGAGCAGCCGGCGCGATACCGCGGCGAAGTCGCCCCACGGGGCGGTGAGTGCCTGGAAGCCGGGGTCGTCCCAGGTGCTCGCGCGCGTGGGATTCATGTTGCCCTCGCCGGCGGAGCGGAGCAGAAACGACTTCGACGCCGCCCAGGCGACGAAGTCCCGCGCCGCTCGCTTGTCACGCGACGCGGCGGTCATCGCCAGCGACCACGTCCACAGGTTCGGACGGCGCTCGCCGGCGGGGCCCGCCGGCGGAAGCGCGTAGCCGATCCGCCCGACGAGGTCGGAGTGACGAGCATCCTCGAAGAAGGCGACGTAGTGGTCGGAGTCGACGAGCAGGGCGTAGCCGCCGCGGCCGAAGTCGAGCGCGAGCTCGTACCAGCGCTGGTCGGTCCAGTCGACCGGGCCGGCGTCGCGGAGCGCTTCGACGAACCCGGCGGTCACGGCGACCGCGTCGTCGTCGGCGAACGCGGCGCGTCCGTCGGGATCGAAGTCCCGCGCGCCGCAGCTCCACAGCTGAGTTGCGAAGCCCGTGTAGATCGTGTGCCACTCGCCGCGGCCGCGCTGCCCGAATCCGCGGAGCTTGCCGTCGCTGCCGGCCACGACGTCGCGGGCGACGGCGAAGTACTCGTCCCAAGTCTGCGGCACGTCGAGCCCGCGCTCCGCTAGGACGTGCGGCACGAAGGCGAGGTTGTAGGACTCGCAGTTGACCGGGACCTCCAGCAGCGGTCCGGCGCCGAGCGGGTCGCCCGCGCGTCCGGTCCAGCGGTTGACCTCGAGCAGGCGTGGCAGGAAGTCCGCGAGGTCGAAGTCGTCCGCGCCTGAGAGGTGCTCGTCGAGCGGCTCGACGAGACCGGCGCCGACGTGCTCCCAGAGCAGCACGGGGCCGGACATGAAGACGTCGGCCGGATCGTCCCCGGACAACCGGGGCCCGATCCGGTTGGAGAAGTACTCGTCGCTGCCCAGGATCCGGATCTCGAGGCGGTGCCCGGTCTGCGCCTCGAACTCGGGCGCGTGCCGCTGCACCGACGCGACGTACGCGTCCGTGTCGGGCGCGAGGTAGCGGACGACGCCCATCGGCGGCGCGAGCTTACCGGTCGGCGGTCGAGCCGTCGCAAGCCACCAACCTCTCGCGTCGGCCCGGGGTCATACCGGCGTAACCCCGACCCCCCACAAGGAGTGACTCATGCCTTCCATGAGGATCCCGGCATCGCAAGTGCCGGCCGCGGTCCGCCGCAGAGCAGCGCAGCACCTGGAATCCGTGCGAGAGACCGAGATCGGCGTGAACGCGCGCCGCGCACGGCTCACGGACGAGGTGGGCACGATCCTGCGGCCCGACCTGACGGACATCGCGTACTACGAGTTCGAGGTCGACCTCGGCAATCCCGCGAGCACCGGCTCGCCCAGCTCGGGCTTCATCGTCGCCTCGGCCGGCGCGCACGATCATCCCCTCCCCCACTGGAGCTTCGATGCCGAGCCTGTGAGCCGGCGGCTCGATGCGCTCGCCGAGAAGAGCGGCAAGCGGATCGCGCGGCTGTACAAGCTCGACGCGCTCTCGTACGTCGCCGAGGACGGCAGCGGCCAGATGGTCGCCCAGGTCGGGCAGCTGCCGATGCCGGTCGAGGGTGTGCCCGCCGATCTCGAGCAGGCACGTGGGCGCATCACCTCCGACGTCGCCGCCCCGGACAGCAAGGCCGCGGACGACTCGGATGCCCAGGACGTCAAGCACACGGTGACGCGGACCGGCGCGAAGCCGCAGCGGATCCGGTTCCGGTCGGTCAAGTGGCCGGAGCTGAGGGACTCGTACGCGGCGAGCTTTCGCCCCTTTCTCGACGAGCTCGAGCGCCGCGCGTCCGAGGCGTGGGCGATCGACGATCTCGTCGCCGAGTTCGGCGAGGGGATCATGACGGGCCGGCCGCACCGCGTGGCGCTGCTGGAACCGCAGGCGAAGGCCGTGCTCACCGGTGAGGCGGCCGGAGTGGTGCAGCTCAAGCGGATCGAGAAGCCGGGCGTTCCGCCGGTGCTCGAGCTGTCCGCCGCCACGACGCCGTTCGACCGCGAGGCCAACCTCGACCTGACGATCTCGTACGCAAGCGGCACGACGGAGCGCCTGTCGTTCTTCCTCGTCGCCCCCGACACCAAGTCCAACCGGCGCGCTGCGCGCGCCGGGGAGGAGTGAGAGCGATGAGCTGGGATTACTACTGGGCCGACGGCAGCCACGCCGAGCAGCCGGACTACTACCAGTACCAGTACGGCAACTGCTACGTCGGCTGCGGCCCGGTGGCCTGGTCGATGCTGTTCTGCTGGGGCGACTACCAGGCCGAGAACGGCAACTCGTACTGGGCGGGCCGGACCGGCCTCTACCTCGAGGACGGCGGGCGCGGCGACAACGACGTCGCACCGCTCACCCAGACGAGCGGCGTCGAGAACGTGATCGAGGAGATCAACGGCTGGGTCGACACGTTCTGCATCGGCGGATCGGGCGCGACCTATCCGGCGGACATGCACGAGGCGTCCGGGTACCTGTCCGGGCGCACGAGGGCGACGCTCGACGCGCACTACAACGCCGCCGGCCTGGCCGAGACGCGCCTGCGCGACTACGCCCGCGACTCGATCAAGAACCGCGACACGCCGGCCGTCGTCGGCGTGGGCTGGCTGGTGCACTATCCGCTCGCCTACGGCTACGCCTACCAGGAGCGGATCGTCCGCTACTGCTTCGGCTGGTGCTGGGACGAGGTCGTGTACGACCGCTGCTTCTACCTCAACCAGGGCTGGGGCGGCTCCGGCAACGAGTGGATCACCGCCAGCACCTGGTTCTCCGGCGAGCTCTACCCGTAGCGGCGCACGCCGGGTCGCCGGATCGTCCGGCGGCCCGGCTCGGCCTAGCGCCGTCTCATGCCGAAGTCACTGGTGTAGGTGGCGCCGGAGTTGCCGCCGGCCGGCACGCCGGCCCCGACACCCACGCCGAGGTGGCGGTAGGTGCGGCTCAGGATCGCGGCGCGGTGTCCGGGGGAGGCCATCCACGTCCGCATGACGCGCGCGGCCTTCGCCCGGTTACCCTTGCCCCAGGCGATGTTCTCGCCCACGGCCCAGTTGCGGTCGCCGTCGCGGATGTAGCCGGCGGCGCGCACGCGGTCCATCATCGTCGTCCCCGACGGATCGGTGTGGCCGAAGTAGCCCCGGGAGACCATGTCGGCCGAGTGGCCGGCTGCCGCGCTGCGCAACCTTGGGTTCTCCTTCAGCCGCGGCAGGTCGTGCCGGGCGCGAACCTCGTTGTGCATGCAGACGACCGCGGCGCGGACGGCGCCGAGGTTGTCCGCCGTGGGGGCGAGATTGCGGTCGGCGCAGTTAGCCGCGGCGGCGGTCGGCGCAGGCGCAAGGACCGCGACGATGACGCACGGGAGCATGGGAGGAGCAGACGATCGGGCACGGCGTTCGACCTCCATCGGCGGACGTCGTTCATGCAGGGGGCGAACTCGGCTGAGTCCGCCTTGCGATCAGGCCCCGGCGGGACAGTCGAAGGAGCTCGCGACGAGCTCGACGACGTCGGTAGGAGGTCTTGACGCTCCGCCCACGGTAGCGCGCTCAGCAGATTCGACCGTCTGGTCCCGGACTACGGGGTCGCCAGGAGCCGCGCGCGCTGTGCTTCGACGTCGAACGGCGGGTCGGGCCAGCGCAGCGCCATCTCCTCGAGCTGCTCGATCAGCAGCCGCGTGATCGCCCAGTTGCGATACCACTTGCGATCGGCCGGGACGACGTACCACGGCGCGACCTCGGTGTTGCAGCGCTCGATCGCGTCGGCGTAGGCGACGAAGTAGTCGTCCCAGCGCTCGCGGTCGTCGAGGTCGCCGGGGCTGAACTTCCAGCGCTTGGCCGGGTCGTCGAGCCGGGCGAGCAGCCGCTCGCGCTGCTCCTCCGGCGAGATGTGAAGGAAGCACTTGACGACGCGCGTCCCGTTCGCGGCGAGCCGGGCCTCGAAGCGGTTGATCGAGCCGTAGCGCCGCTTCCACGTGCGGGAATCGGCGAGGCCGCGCGCGCGCACGGTCACGAGGTCCTCGTAGTGCGAGCGGTCGAACACGCCGATCGCGCCGGGCGTTGGGAGCCTGCGGCGGAGCCGCCACAGGAAGTCGTGCCGGCGCTCCTCGGCCGTCGGCGGGCCGAAGGCGACGGCACGCACACCCGCCGGGTCGACCTGCCCGACCACGTGGCGCACCGTGCCGCCCTTGCCCGAGGTGTCCATTCCCTGGAGCACGAGCAGCACGCTCCGGCGCCCGCCGGTTCGCCCCTCGGCGTAGAGCTGCTCCTGGAGCGTGGACAGCCGCTCGGCCAGCGCCGGACGCTCGGCCTCGGCGTCTGCCTTGCGTCCGTCGAACCCGGGCGTCGCGCGCGCGTCGACCCGATGGAGGTCGATCGGGCGGGGCGGGACCCGGAGGAGATCGCTGACGCGCGCGGCCGGCACACGCGTATTGTCGCGATCGATGGCGGTACCCGGCGTCCAGGAGGTCGAGCGCATCGCGGCGATCGCCAATCCCGTGATCCGCAACCTGCAGATCACGGAGTGCTACTCGCGCCTGGCGGCGGCCGTGGTGGACCGCGGCGAGCGCTGCTCGAACTGGTGCACCTTCGCGACCTGGGCGTCGCGCCAGGCCGGCCGCACGATCCGCGGCGAGGACCTGCTCGCGCACCTCCAGCGCGAGCTGGGCCGGGACGCCGAGCTCCTGCATCCGGTGGCGTCGCTCTTCCGCGTGCTCGTGCGGCGCGGCCTGTTCCAGCCGGACACCCGGCTCGGCCGGATCACGGCGCGGCTGCACACGCCGTTCGACGCGTTCGAGCTCGCCAGCGACGCGGTCGCGCGCGGCAACCGGAAGGTGTTCGAGGAGATCGGCCTCGAGTTCGCGCGGTATCTGCACGCGCCGGATCTCGAGAGCTTCCTCGCCGGCCTCCGCCCGGGCGACCCGCCGGACGGCCAGCGCTACCTGCGACAGGCGTTCACGCGCTACGACCAGGCGCGCTCCGAGCCGGATCCCAAGCGCCGCACGGAACTGCTCGTGCTCGCCAACCTCGAGATCGGGCTGCACGAGCAGACGCGGCTGCAGCCGGAGATCCGCGAGGCGCTCGACGCAGCGACGACGCCCGAGGCGCGCCTGTGGAAGCGGATCCTCGGCTGGCCGCTCCAGCGCCAGCTCACGCGCGTGAGCCGCAACGTGATCACGAGCAGCTTCATGGTGCTGACGTTCCCCGGCGCCGTGCTCGCGCTCGGGCGCCACCTCGACGCCGTCTATCCCGACGCGCTGCTCACGCCCGAGAACGCCGAGCTCGAAGCACTGCTCGCCCGCTACGAGCCGGTGCCGCCCGCGGTCGACGACTGCGGCGCACGCGACTGGTCCGAGCTCGCGCAGCGCATGCACTACATCGCGCACCTGTTCCGCGCCTTCCACGAGCGCGCCGACCTCGCCTCGTCGCCGTTCACGCGCGAACAGCTCGAGCGGATCAGGGCCGGCGAGCTGCCGGACGGCGACCTCTGATCCGCGTGGTCAGATCGGCTTGACGAGGACCTGGAGCCGCTCGCGCATCGGCTGCCCGAGGCCCTCGAACCGCAGGCCGTACACGCGCGGGCTGTTCAGGCGCGTGACCCGCGCGCGACCGGTGACGTGCTCGTCACTGCGGGCGGCGAGGTCGAACTCGACCAGCTCGTCGGGCTGCAGCGGCCGGGCGGCGCGCACGCTCATGCCGCCCTCGCCGACGTCGATCGTCTCGGCCCAGATCGGCGAGCTGGCGCGCTGGCGGAGCGTGCACGGCAGCGCCATCCGTCGTCTCACCGTCCTCCGGCGCTCAGCGCTCGGCGTCTCCAATTGCTCGCTCATTGAACTCTTCCTGCCCCATTCGTCACGATCTGTCCCATGCAGGTCACGATCGCGGCACAAGATGGCCCGCTCGACGTCCATGTGACGGAGGCCGGCAGCGGGCCGACGCTGCTGCTGGTGCACGGCTGGCCGCAGCACGCGTGGGCGTGGCGGAAGGTGGTCCCGCTGCTGGAGGAGGACTTCCGCCTGCTGATGCCGGACCTGCGCGGCTTCGGCCGCAGCGGGACGCCGGCGGGCGGGTACGACCCGTCGACCTTCGCCGAGGATGCGGTCGCGCTGCTCGACGCGCTCGACCTCGACGAGGTTGGCGTCGTCGGCCACGACTGGGGCGGCTTCGCGGGCTACGTGCTCGCCTTGCGGCACCCCGACCGCGTCCGCGCGCTCGTCGTGTGCAACGCCCCGCACCCGTGGGCCCCGCTGAACGCCCGCGCGGCGTTCGAGCTGTGGCGCACGTGGTACGTCGCGGTCGTCGCGTCGCCGCTCGGGCCACGGGTCGTCGCGTCGCAGCGGTTCGTGCCGTGGTTCCTGCGCCTGGGCGGCCGCCGCCACGTCTTCGGCGGTTCCGAGGCCGAGCGCTACGCCGCCCCGCTGCGCGAGCCGGCGCGCGCTCGGGCGTCCCAGCAGCTCTACCGCAGCTACCTGCGCTCGGCGCGCGACATCTTCTTCAGCAAGCCGTATGACGGCCGGCGCCTGACCGTTCCCACCCGCACGCTGTTCGGCCGCGAGGACTTCTACATCCCGGTCGAGAGCGCGGTCGGCGCCGAGCTGCACGCGGACGACTGGGCCGTCGAGCTGGTCGACGGCTGCGGGCACTGGACGCCGGAGGAGCGCCCCGAGCTCGTCGCCGCGACGGCGCGCGCGCTGTTCAGCCGACCTGAGGCGCGTCGAGCTGAGCGCGAAGGGTCGCGATCTCAGTCACGGCGAGGCTGACGTACGCGACCTGCGAGGCGGCGATGTCGTTCAGCAGGTCGGTCATGTAGAGCGCGTTCGAGCCAAGACCGGCCTCGACCGCGTCGAGGCGCTCGGCCTGAAGGCGCTGCAGTTGGGTGCGGGCGTCGGTGGCGGTCATCGTGGGTCGGAGCCTCGCAGTGCCGCGGCGGCTCGGCTATGCGGGCAGCCCGGCGTCGGGTGGTCGGTGAGCCGGTGTCCCGTAGTGCGGTCCACCGCACCCTCTAGAACGCTCGCGCCGTGTGTTTATTCCGTCTCGCGGGAGTACCATTGACGGTGGAAGTCCGGGCCTATGACCGCGCTCATCGTCGCCCTGCTCGTGGCCGGCGCCTCACTGTTGGTCGCCGAGGCGCACCTGCCCTCGTACGGCGTTCTCGGGATCACCGGCGTGGCCCTGTTTGCGGTCGGGGGTGTGCTCGCCGTCGACGCCGCCGGCCTCAGCGTGCTGGCAGCGCTGGCAGTGGTGGTGCCGGTCGCGCTCGTCCTGGCCGCTCTCGTCGGCATCGGCGCGCGGAAGGCGCTCGCGGTGAGCCGCCGGCGGGCGCTCGGCGGCGCGGACGGGTTGATCGGCCGCGTCGGCGTCGTCCGCCGCGACGTCGGGCCGGAGGGCGCCGTGTTCGTCGCGGGCGAGCTGTGGCGGGCCAGGCGCTCCTGGGTTGACGCGGACGCCGTGCTGCAAGCCGGCGAGCAGGTCGTCGTGGAGCAGGTGCAAGGCCTGACGCTGTCGGTGCGCCGGGCCGAGGAATGGGAGGTACTGTCGTGATCACCACCGTGTTGTTCGTCGTCCTCGCGCTTGTCATCACCGTGGCGATCCTCGCCGCTGCGTCGATCCGGATCCTGCGCGAGTACGAGCGCGCCGTCGTCTTCCGGCTCGGCCGCCTGCTCGTCCGTCAAGGGCCCCGGGCTGATCCTGCTGATCCCGGCCATCGACCGCATGGTGCGCGTGGACCTGCGGACGGTGACGCTCGACATCCCGCCGCAGAACCTGATCACGCGCGACAACGTGCCGGCCAAGGTCAACGCCGTCTGCTACTTCCGCGTGATCGACGCCGCGCGCGCGATCGTGGACGTCGAGCGCTACCTGGTGGCGACGTCGCAGATCGCCCAGACGACGCTGCGCTCGGTGCTCGGCAAGGCCGACCTGGACATGCTCCTCTGCGAGCGCGAGCAGCTCAACGAGGCGCTCCAGCACATCATCGACGAGCACACCGACCCGTGGGGCATCAAGGTCACGACGGTCGAGATCAAGGACGTCGAGATCCCGACCGCGATGCAGCACGCGATGGCGCTCGGCGCCGCAAGCCGAGCGCGAGCGGCGGGCGAAGATGATCCATGCCGAGGGCGAGTTCCAGGCGTCGCAGCGCCTGCGGGACGCCGCGGACGTGATCTCCGGCAACCCGGCCTCGCTGCAGCTGCGCTACCTCCAGACGCTGACCGAGATCGGCGCGAGCCAGAACTCGACGGTCGTGTTCCCGCTGCCGCTGGACGTGGTCAAGCCGTTCGTCGACGCGCAGGCGGCGATGCGGCCGCCGGAGCAGGCAGCACACGACGCCGGTAACGGACAGCTCAGCCGGGCGTCCAACGGGCGTGAGCCGGTCGGGCTCGAGCGAGACGATCTCGAGCTCCTGGTCCCCGATCCGCACCCGGCCCTCGCCGCCGGTCTCCCAGCGGCCGCCGCTGGAGACCGGCTTGTCGGTGGGGCCGGGACCGTGGCCCACGTACGAGCCGTCCGGCGCCTGAGCTCGAACCCGCGGCGGCCGCGGGCGGGCGGGAACGGCGTAGCCGGCCGGGCGGTAGACCCGCTACGTCGCCGCTGTCCTCCTCGTGCGAGTGGATCCAATGCCTGAAGAGCTCCGGAGGCAGGCCGGCCACACGCCGGAGCGTACCGGCGGGCTTGCGCGCCGCACCCGCGACCTGATTAGGGTCGGCGCAGGCCCTGGAGACCAAGGAGGCTGCCGATGTCGCTGGAAGCACCGCCCCGCCGCAAGTGCGGAGCCGACCTCAGTCCACCGCCTGCTGCTGAACACCGACCCGGAGTACGCGCAGGCGCGCTCGGAGCTCGAGGACCTCACCGACGCTGAGACGGCGCGCGGGTTCGCCGCCGCGGCGCCGCGGTCCGGACGATTCCGACGGTCGTGCACGTCGTCTACAAGACCGCCGCGCAGAACATCTCGGATGCGCAGATCAAGAGCCAGATCAAGCATCCTCAACGAGGACTTCCGCAAGACGAACGCGGACGCGAGCAAGGTGCCGGCCGTGTTCCAGCCGCTCGCACGCCGACTGCAAGATCCAGTTCAAGCTCGCGACGAAGGACATCTTCGGCGCGCAACGACGGGCATCACGCGCACGCAAGACGACCAAGGCCTCGTTCGGCTTCAACGACGCGTCAAGTCGAGCGACACCGGCGGCGCCGACCCGTGGCCGGCCCGGCGCTTCCTGAACGTCTGGGTCTGCAACCTCGGCGGCGGGCTGCTCGGCTACGCGCAGTTCCCCGGCGGCCCGGGCGCGACCGACGGCGTCGTGATCCTCAACAGCGCGTTCGGCGACACCGGCACCGCGACCGACGCCGTTCGACCTCGGCCGCACCACCACCCACGAGGTCGGCCACTGGCTGAACCTGTTCCACATCTGGGGCGACGACGGGACGGGCTGCAACGGCTCGGACCACTGCGCCGGACACGCCGAACCAGGCGAGCGAGAACTACGGCAAGCCGACGTTCCCGCACATCTCGTGCAAGAACGGCCCGAACGGCGACCTGTTCATGGACTACATGGACTACGTCGACGACGACGCGATGTTCATGTTCACCGCCGGCCAGGCGACGCGCATGAACGCGGCGCTCAACGGCCCCCGCAAGCTGCTGTTCCAGGCCGTGCCCAAGTTCCCGGGCAACCTCGGGCCGAGCAAGACCAAGAAGCCGGCCGTCAAGAAGGTCCAGGTCGAGCTGCGCGACCGCTTCAAGCACCCCGACCTCAAGGCCGACGGCGTCTACGGCGCGCACGACCGAGGAGACCGTCGGGCGTTCCAGGAGAAGCGCAAGGACGAGCCTTGGAGGCTCCCGGTCAACGGGAAGGTCGGCAAGAAGACCTGGATCGCGCTTTCGCCTGGCCTAGAGCCTGATCGTCACCGTCCGGTGGGCGGTCTTGCGCCGCCCGTCGGCGTAGCGCACGGTGACCGCGAGCGTCGCCTTGACGCGCTTGCGGTCGTGGCGCTTGAGCGCCTGCTTGGCCTTGCTCGTGAGCTTGATCGTCAGGCGCTGGAGCTGCCGGCTGCGCGCGAGCGTCCGCCTGCAGCGACCCGACGGTGCGCTGCTTCTTGAGCCCGAGCTGCTTGCGCCGGCTTCTTGGCAGAGCGTGAGCTTGGCCGTGCGCGGTGCAGCGCAGGTCGCAGCGTCACGCGAACGGTGACGCGTGCCCTTCGTGCCGCTCGCCGGGCAGCGATGCCGCGGCGGCGCCCGTGGTGACGTGGACGCGCGCCGGCCGGTGCCCGCGCCGCCGCGGAAGTCGGTCACCGACACCTCGCCGTGAAGTCGCCGCCGCTCGGCGTAGGCGAACGTCGTCGTCGGCGCCGTGCTCGTCGTGCGATCGACGAGTGCCGTTGCCGTCGAAGTCCCAGTCGTAGCCGGTGATCTTCGAGTCGGGGTCGGTGAACGGCGCGCGTCGAACGGGACGGACTCGCCCGGGGTCGACGTCGCGTCGCGCCGGTAGCGGACGCCGCTCGGCAGCACGTTCGCGCGGGCCGCCGAAGACCTCGAACTCCGAGAAGTCGATGAAGTCCGCACCCGACTGCCGCGCGCCCGCGGCCATGCGGCGAGAGCAGCGTCAGCCGGACGAACCGCACGTTCCGTCGCGTTGGCCGTCGGCGTGACGATGTTGAGCGGTTGCCGGTCGGCCGAGTCGTGAAGGTGCCCTGCCTGGCGACCGCGAAGTTCACGCCGTCCGCCGACGTCTCGATCCTGTAGTCCTTCGTCGCCGGCGACGGGTCGTCGCCGCAGGTGTTCGCAGGGATCGAGGCCGAACGCCGTGATGTCGATCGTCGCGCGGCAGGTCGATCACCGCCGTCGGCGGGCGGCCGAGACCGGCGTTGCCGGGTCGGTGCTGGTCGGGTTGAACGGCGACCAGCCGGTGCCCTGCGACTGGTCGATCAGCTGTGTCGAGCACCGCAGCCGAACGCCGGCGCCGGTGTCGTCGTACTAGCGCGCGATCGTCGCAGCACCGGCGCCGCCGCTGCGCGCCGCCCAGTCGCGCCGCAGCGCGGCGTTCTGGGTCCTGCGTCGCGCCCGCGGTGACGACCAGGTCGGGGACCGTGACGCGAGTCGAAGCCGCCGGCGCTCGTCGAACACCAGGCTGCCGTACGCGCCGGCGGGCGCGCTGAGCGAGTAGGCGCCGTTCGCCGCGGTCGCTCGTCGGCAGCGACGTAGTTCGGGAAGCGCGGGTACTCGTCGTGACAGCCCGCCGAACGCCGACGCGTGACGTCCGGACAGCGGCAGGCCGGTGTCGGCCGAGGTGACCGTGCCCGCTGATCCGGCCCTTGGGCGCGGTCGGCGTCCGGCGGCATGTGGAAGTCCTCGACCGGCGCGATGTCGCTGGAGTCGGCCGCGCCGGCGAAGAAGCCCATGCCGCGGTCGGCGAAGACCTACCACACGAGGTCGACCGCGTCGCTCGCGAGCCCGACGGCGACGGCCGCGAGGATCGCGTTGCGCGCGTCCAGGAACGACGGCTCGGGCGGCGACAGCCGCATGCCCGTCGGTGACCAGCGCCTCGGCGCGGTCGGAGCCGATCGCCTCGTCGCCGACGGCGGTGATCAGCGCGTGCGCAGGTCCCACAGCGTCTGCGTCCAGATCTCGCCGTCCGAGTGCACCTCGGGGGAGCCGAGCACCGTCCCGAAGTCGCCGAACGTGTAGCCGCCGCGTGCGCCGGTGTGATGCCGCCGGGGCACGCGCGGGTCGGTCCGAGGCCGAGCCGGGCAGTCGATCGGCTCGAACGCGCGTCGACGCGAACACGGCGTCCGAGTACGATGCCGATGTCGACGTCGCCGGCGCGGCCGTGTCGATCTCGAGGCCCGCGGCGGTGCAGCAGGTCGAGCGCGTACCAGTCGCTCCACGCCTCCCCCATCGCGCCCGCGTGCGGGCTCGAGATGCGCCCGAGCCCGTCGTTGTGCGTGATCAGCCGGTTCGACAGCCCGTGCGTGTACTCGTGCCAGACCGTCGCCGCGTCGTCGCCGCCGTTGACGTTGCGGAACGTGAGGAACACGTCCGGGTCGTCGTCGTACTCGAACAGGTACATCTGCATCCGCGGGCTCTCGCCGTCCGGCGGCGTCGACATGTTCGCGTTGTTGACGTGGCCGCCGTCCGGGCCACGCGTCCGGGCCGTCACCGGCGCCGTCGTCGGCCTTGACCAGCGACCGGGTCGTCGCCGCTCGAAGCCGTCGTTCGCCTCGTGAACCCGATCGGCGCGCGACGCGAGGTGGTCGTGGAACACGTTGGCGAGGTAGAACGCCTGGACGCCGTTCTGCTTGCGGTTGGCCTCCCACGAGGCCGCGATCGGTCGGGATTCCACGAGCAGCGCGGCCTGGGGCGCGAGCGGGTCCGGCCAGCCGTCCGGATCCGAGAACGTCGTGAGTCGCAGGCGTTCTGCCAGTTGAGCGGCGCGGGAACTGCGGTGAACGGGTACGTCGAAGTCGTCGTCGACCGGCGTCCGCGGGATCTCCTCGCCGCGCGTCGACGCACGTCGTCGTCGTCGACGTCCGAGTAGGCGTGCGCGAATCGGCCGTCGAGCGTGGTCCGCTGTCGGCGGGAGCCAGCCGAGAGCCGGGTTCTCGAAGATCGACGACGTGCGGTGCGTTGTTGATCGCCTTCTGGCCGGGCGCCTCTCGGCGCCCGGGTAGTTCGGGAACACCGTGCGCGGGGGCGTCGAACTTCGTCAGGTTCTGGCGGAACAGGATCGCGCCGCTGCGTCGCGTCGACGACCGCGTCGTAGTAGCGCGAGCGAGGTCGCCTGGTAGGTCAGGTGCCACGCCAGCCGCGCGCCGTCGCGCGCCGCCGAACAGCACGAGCCGCGCGAAGTCGCCGCGCGCGAAGCGCGTGACCCGGCGATCGCCGGACGGGCCCGGACGTGACGTCGATCGCGCGGCTCGCACGCCGACGTTGCGCTGCAGCGCGCGCATCGCCGCGACGGCGTCGAGCCTGCGGCACCATCGAGTCGACGGCGCGGCCGGACACCGGCGAGCCGGTGACGTTGAGGATCCGGCCGCCGCGGTCGAGGTTCACGCGCAGGCCGCTGTCGAACGCCGGGATGCCGCGGTAGGACTGCCGGTAGCGCAGGTGCGTGAAGCCGGTGCCGGCGCACGAGTGCCGGTCGACGAGCGTGAGCGAGTCGACGTCGGCCGCCGTGAGCCCGAGCGCCGCGCGGTTGTCTCGACCCAGCGCAGCGCCACGGCGGCGCGATCGCCGGCGGCCGGGCCGGTCAGCGCGCCGTCGAGCCGCTGCACGCTGCGCGCGGTGCCGGTCAGCGGGTCGACCTGCGACCGCGGCCTTGGCGCCCGAGGCGCTCGCGTGCTGCCCGCTCGCGCGCGGTCGCGGCGATCGCCCGGCCGGCGGCGGCGTGCCGCTCGGCCACGCGCGAGTCGAAGAACGGCTTCGCGGGATCGGCGGTGCGCGCCTGGCGTGCGACGGCGGCGGCGACCGCCGGGACGGCGAGCAGAGCGGCGATCGCCATGCCCGCGAGCCCTGCGCGGGCGCGATGAGAGTGCGCGATATACCCGCCCGAGGCCATGGCTCAGCGTAACGCACAGGTTGCCGTGCGCCCGGGCGATTCAGCGCCCGGACCACGAGCCTTCACACCATAAGACGGACCGTTTGGGACGATTTGGCGAGCGTCCGCCTCTCGGCTAGTGTCGTACAGCGCCTACTGAGCGTAAAGGAGGGCGGGAAGCCTGGCACCCCCGGAAGTGACCATCGAGCTGTGTGGCCATCTGTCGGTCTCGGTCGATGGACGGCGGTGCGAGGGCGACCTCCCCGGCCGCCAGGGGCGCCTGGCGCTCGCCCACCTGGCCCTGCAACCGGTCGCGCCGGTCACGCGCGAGCGGCTGATCGCCGCGCTGTGGGGCGAGGACGCCCCCGCCGGCCACTCGCAGGCGCTCAACGTCGTGCTGTCCAAGCTGCGGCGCGCGCTCGGCGCCGGCGTGATCGAGAACGCCGGCGAGCGGGCGGTGCAGCTGCACGACCGATGCGCGCAGGTGGACCTCGACGAGGCCCAGCCGGCGCTCGACGCCGCGTTCGCGGCGCGCGACGGCGGCGACTGGCCGGCGGTCGTCGAGGCGGCCGCGCGCGTCGCCGAGCTGGCCGACGCCGGGCTGCTGCCCGGCTACGAGGCGCCGTGGCTCGAGGAGCCGCGGCGGCGGCTGGAGGATCTCGGGCTGCAGGCGCGCGAGCTGCGCGGCGACGCCGGCCTGGCGCTCGGCGGCGCCGAGCTGGCGCAGGCCGAGCGCGCCGCGCAGGAGCTGGTCGAGCGGGCGCCGTTCCGCGAGAGCGGCTACCTGCTGCTGATGCGCGTGCGCGAGGCGCAGGGCAACCTCGTCGAGGCGCTGCGCGTGCACGACCGGCTGCGCACGCTGCTGCGCGACGAGCTCGGCGTCGCACCGGGCCCGCAGGTGCAGGCCGAGTTCGAGCGCCTGCTGAAGGCCGAGAACGCTCCTGTCCCCGCCCCCACGCCCACCCCCGCCCCGACACCGCAGCCCACGCCGGTCGCCGACGACGCGCACGAGTTCTTCGCCACCCGCAGCGGCGCCCCGTTCGTCGGCCGCCGCGGCGAGCTCGAGCGGCTGCAGCACTACTTCGCGCTGGCCGCCGAAGGCCGCCGCCAGCTCGTGCTGCTCGAGGGCGAGCCGGGGATCGGCAAGACGCGCCTCGCGCTCCAGTTCATGGCCGAGTGCGAGGCCGACGGTGCGCTCGCCCTGTACGGCCGCTGCGACGCCGAGACGCTCACGCCCTACCAGCCGTTCGTCGAGGTGCTGCGCCGGTACGTCGCGCGCACGTCGCCGGACCGGCTCGCGCCGTGGAGGGCCGAGCTCGGCCGGGTGGTGCCCGAGCTGGCCTCCGGTGACACGCGACCGCTGGAGGCGGCCGAGCGCTACCGGCTGTTCGATGCCGCCTCCGAGGTGCTCGCCGAGATCGCCCGCTCCCAGCCCGTCGTGCTCGTGCTCGACGATCTCCACTGGGCGGACACGCCGACGCTGCTGATGCTGCGCCAGATCGTGCGCGCGGCCGATTACTCGCCCGTGTTGATCGTGGCGAGCTTCCGCGACACCGAGCGCCCCGCCGCGCTCGTCGACATGCTCGTGCAGCTGCGGCGCGAGCACGTCTTCGAGCGGATCGAGCTGCGCGGGCTCGACGAGGCCGACGCGACCAGGATGATCGAGGAGTTCGGCTCGCACGGCATGCCCGAGCACGTCAACCGGGCGCTGTGGGAGGAGACCAAGGGCAACCCGTTCTTCCTCGAGGAGATGGTGCGACACCTCGGCGCGCGCCCGCCGCGCGAGGAGGGCAGCAACGGCGCGCCATGGCCGCTCGAGCTGCCGGAGGGCGTCCGCGAGGTGATCGGCCGCCGGCTCGCGACGCTGTCCGAGCGCACGAGCCAGGTGCTGACCACCGCCGCCGTGATCGGCCGCGAGTTCCGGATCGAGCTGCTCGAGGCGGTCGGCCCGCACGACGAGGACGAGCTCGACGAGGTGGTCGAGGAGAGCGTCAACGCCCACGTGATCGCGGAGGTGCCCGGCGTCTACGGGCGCTGCAGCTTCACGCACAGCCTGATCCGGCAGACGCTGTACGAGGGCCTGACGGAGACGCGGCGAGCGCGACTGCACCTGCGCGTCGGCGAGGCGCTCGAGCGGCTCGAGACCGGCGGCGAGCCGCCGCTGGCCGAGCTCGCGCACCACTTCGTCCTGGCGCCGCCGCAACGCGGCGCGCCGAAGGCGGTGGAGTACGCCGAGCGCGCCGCCGAGCGCGCGATGGGCGTGCTCGCCTACGAGGAGGCGGCGCGGCTGTACGAGGTCGCGCTGCGCGCGCTCGACCACGCGCCCACCGACCAGGAGCGCCGCTGCGAGCTGCTGCTCGCGTGCGGGAACGCGCAGACGAAGGCCGGTGAGGGCAACGCCTCGCACGTGACGTACCGTGAGGCGGCCGACGTCGCGCGCGCGCTGGAGTCGCCGCGCCTGCTCGCCCAGGCGGCGCTCGGTTACGGCACGGCGTGGCAGATGGCCGGCGGCGTCGTCGACGACACGCTCGTGCAGATGCTCGAGGAGGCGCTCACGGCCGTCGGCGACGACGATCCCGCGCTGCGCGCGCGCCTGCTCGCGCGGCTCGCGATCGAGCTCAGCTTCTCCGGCCAGAGCGAGCGGCGCGCCGAGCTCAGCAGCGAGGCGGTCGACATCGCCCGCCGCGTCGGCGACACGAGCGGGCTCGGGTTCGCACTCGTCGCGCGGCACTGGTCGCTGTGGGGCCCGACGAACGTGCAGGAGCGCCTGGAGGCGGCGAACGACCTGCTCAGCCTGGCGGAGCGCTCGGGCGACGAGCGGCTCGCGATGCAGGGTCACCGCTGGCGCATGATCGACCTGCTCGAGCTCGGCGACATGGACGCCGTCGACATCGAGATCGAGGCGTACGCGCAGAGCGCCGCCCGCCGCAAGCGGCTCTCGGACGAGCTGTACGTGCAGCTCTACCGCGCGATGCGGCTGCTGTTCGCCGGCGACTACGAGCAGGCCGAGGCGGCCGGGCTCGAGGCCGCGCGCGTGGGACAGCGCGTGCAGGACACGAACACCGGCAACGCGACGCTCCTGCAGTCACTGATGCTGCGGCGCGAGCGCGGCCGGCTGGAGCGGCTGGAGGGCCCGGTCCGCTCCTACGCCGAGCGGTTCGGAACGATCCCGGGCTGGCGCTGCGTGCTCGCCTGGCTGCTCGCCGAGACCGGCCGCCCCGACGAGGCGCGCGCGACGCTCGACGAGCTTGCGACCGACGATTTCCGCGTGCTGCCGCTCGACGGGATCTGGCTCGGCGCGGTCGCGTACCTGGCCGAGACCGCCGCCGCGCTCGGCGACGCGACGCACGCGGCGGCGCTGTACGAGCTGCTCGGGCCGTACGCCGACCGCAACGTCGCGATCGGCTGGGCGTCCACGTGCGCCGGCTCGGCCTCGCGCCACCTCGGGCTGCTCGCCGACCTGCTGGGCAAGCGCGAGCAGGCGGTCGCACACTTCGAGGCCGCGCTCGCGATGAACGAGCGCATGCGCGCGCGCCCGTGGGTCGCGCGCACGCAGGTCGAGCTCGCGCGCGTGCTCCTGCAGACCGCGCCCGGCCGTGAGCGTGCCGGTGAGCTGCTCGACGCCGGGCTCGCAGAGGCGCGGCAGCTCGGCATGCCGCGCCTGGTCGAGGTCGCCGAGCGCGTGCGCGCCGAAGCGGTCGTCAGCGGCTGAACGCCATCGAGCCCTCTGGGCGCGTGCCGTTGCGTTGCGCGGCGCGCCCGGCGCGGCCCTCGAGGTCCGCCACCGCCGCCTTGCAGCGCGCAGCCGCCCGCGGGTCCTTGATCGCCGCGGTCCTGGCCCTCGCCTCGGCCGCGCGCGCGAGCGCCTGGGTGTAGTCGTTGTCCGCCTCGAGCTCGCCCAGGCCGAGACCGACGGCCGAGCGCACGGCGACCTCGCCGGCGCTCAGCGTTTCGCCCCAGTCCGCGTCCACGTTGCGGCGGGCCGGCGGAGCGGCCGTCGCGGCATGCGCTCGCTCGAGATGCACGCGGCTCAGTGACTCCTCGCCGACGGTCCGGTACTCCTCGCCGAGCAGCAGCGCGCCGGCGATCTCCGTGTGCTGGCAGCCGGTGGCCGAGCGCAGGTGCCGGACCGCGTCGTCGTGGTCGCCGAGCTCGGCCTGGACGCGCCCGGCCCAGAGCTGCGACCACGCCCAGCCCTTCGCGTTGCGCACGCCGAACAGCGTCGCCGCCTGCACGAAGCCGTCCGCGGCGGCCGTCAGCGCGTCGCGGCGCGCGGACGCGTCGCGGCGATCCTGCGCCACGCTCCAGTGGCAGAACGCCACCTTCCAGTGCAGGTACGGATCGTTCGGCGTCAGCCACAGCGTGTGCTTCCACGCGTCGAGCGCCTCCTCGAACTGGAGCAGCGCGAAGTGCGCCTTTCCGACCTCACGACGGGCACTGGCGCTCAGCGGGTCCTGCAGCTGGCCGCGCGCGGCCTCGACGAGCGCTTCGTGGTACCTGTTCGTGCGCCGGAGCGCCTTCGCGTGCTTGGCGTGCAGCGAGTGCTGGACGATGCCCGCCGGGCGGTGCTGCGCGAGCATCGCGATCAGGTCCGCGTACTCGCGCGTGGCGGCGCGCCAGCGCCAGCGCCGGCCGAGCGTCCGGGCGAGCGCGATCTGCACCTGCTCGCGCTCCCACAGGCGCTCGGGCGCCAGGTCGGCCTTGAGCGCCTTGAGCGTGCGCACGTCCTTGGTGGCGGTCGCCTGCTCGAGCGTGCTCCACAGCCCGTCGATCTGCTCGATCCGCGCGACGTCGTCGGGCTGGTGGAGGGCGTCGTAGGCGCGGCCGAGCGCGCGCAGCGTGTTGTCGCGCATCGCGATCAGCGCCTTCGGATGGTGCAGCTCGAGCGTGCGCCGGTACACGGGGGCGAGCTCGTTGAGCGCCGAGTCGGCGAGCCGGCGCGCCTTGTCGACGTTCCCGGCGGCGGCATGCGCGGCCGCCAGGTGCGCCCAGAAGACCGGGTTCTCCGGGTCGATCTTCAGTGCTGCGTCGTAGCACTCGAGCGCCTTCTCGGGCTTGCGCAGCACGTCGTCGAGCATCTCGCCGTGCGCGAGCAGTGTCGCGGCCCGTGTCTCGGTCGGCGCGAGCGCCGCCGCCCGCCCGTACAGCCGCTCGGCGCGGGCGAGCCTGAGCTGCCGGCACTCGTTCGTGGGGCGCGTATGACCGGCCTTGGCGAGGTTGTGGAGCGCTGCCGCGATGTTGGCCTGCGCGCCCGGGATGGCGCTGTCTGTGGTCGGCGGGACGGAGCGCTCGGAGAACTCGGCCGTGCGCAGCCGGCGCCACGAGAGCCGCACGGCGCGGCCGTGGTGGTGCTCCGCCTTGTCGGCCTGGCCGAGCGCCAGCAGCGCCATGCCCATGAGGTCGTGCGCCTGCGCGTGGCGAGCGTCGAGCTCGAGCACCCGCTCGCAGCGGCAGACGATGCCGTCGAGGTCGGCCTTGCCGCCGCCGGCCTCGATCCGTGCGAACTCGTGGACGGCGAGCGCGTAGATCGCCTCCACCCGGTCGCGGTTGAGCGTGACGGCTCGGTTGAAGGCGGTCAGCGCCGATTCCAGCCGCGCCTGGTACGCCGTGCCGGGGTCGTCGTGCTTCGTCACGTAGTCCGACGCCTGCGCCGCGGCGTGCTCGGTCTCGGCCAGCTTGGAGTAGATGACGCCGAGGTTGTAGTAGGCGAGGTCGAACGTCTCGTCCTCGGCGACCGCCTCCAGCAGGCGCGCCTCGGCCTCTTTGAGGTTGCCGGCGCGATCGCGCGGCGTGCGGTGGCTCAGCCAGTACAGCTCGAGGTAGTCGGTGAAGGCACGGATCCCGCGCCAGCGCACCGAACCGCGCAGCGTGAGGTCGTTGAACATCCGGCAGCCGAGCTCGGCCACCATCGGGTCCAGGAACGCCTTGTCGAACGGCTGCGCTCCGGCGGGCGCGTCGACGCGCCACTGCTGGCTCTTGCCGCGCCCGACGATCTGGGCGGTCAGCTTGGGGCCGCCGAGCGCGTCCGTGTAGTGCACGCTGCCGATGATCCGCGGGCCGCGGGCGATCCGCCCGAGCAGCGAGAGCACGAAACCGATCGGGATCGTGATGCCGCCCACCTGCACCTTGGACTCGGTCGCGATCGCGTCGTTGAGCGTGCCGGTGACGTCGTCGGCGCGCACGGAGAGGAACGCGCCAGGTTCGGTCCCGGTCCCGGTGCCGCCGCGCTGCTGCACGCCGACCGACATCGGCGTAGAGAGCTGGTCGTTGACGCGCCCGTAGAGCTCGTGCAGCCGGCTCAGCTCGGCGACGAGCAGCGTCGCGAGCCCCTTGACCGCCTGTGCGTCCTTGTTCGTGTAGTCCACGAACTCCTCGATCACGACGCGCTCGCGGGCGCGGGTGATCCAGCGAAGCGCGAGGATCGCGGCCGACACGCCGAGCACGTTCTGCACGCTCCACCACTCGCCGACGGTGCCTCCACCGGCGGTGAGCTCGTTCCACACCTCGCGATCGACGAAGCTGAGGAGCCGGTTGAGCAGCCACGGCACCACGAGCAGCGCGACGGCGACGATCACCAGCCAGCGCGCCACGGGTCCCCAGCCGCGCGACGTGCGCCGGTGCAGGCTGCCGGCCCACCGGTACAGCCACACTCGGAAGCGGCGCTGGGTGTGGACGACCGCCTCGAGGACGGCCATCGCGAAGGTACGCACGTAGGGCAAGCTCATGTGCGCAGCCTCCGCCCCCTGGGTTTCCGCCAGGTTGGGAATGGCTTTGCGCGGGATTACTCACCAAATCGCGACCCGCGGCGCATCGCGGACGCGGTTCCGCTAGACCGTAGGGCGTGCAAGCAGGTTCCTCCGATCTCAGCGCGGCCGCTGCCGCCCTCCGCTCACGCGTCCCCGAACCGCTCGGGGCGCTCGCGGACATCGCCTACAACTACCGCTGGTCGTGGACGCCCGGCGGCGCCGAGCTTCTCGCCTCGATCGACCCGCGGCGCTGGGAGCTGTGCCTCGGCAACCCGGTCCGGCTGCTCGAAGAGGTCCCGCCCGCCACGCTCGCGCGGCTGGCCGGGGACGAGGAGTTCCTCGGCCGCGTCGCCGATCTGAAGGCGGCGATCGACGAGCGGCTCGAGGAGCCGCTCCTGACGGAGCCGGTGACGGCGGACCGCCCGGCGGCGTTCTTCTGCGCCGAGTACGCGATCCACAAGTCGCTGCCGGTCTACTCCGGCGGCCTCGGCGTGCTTGCGGGCGACATTCTCAAGGAGGCCTCCGACATGGGGCTTCCGCTGGTCGCGGTCGGGCTGATGTACCGCCACGGCTACTTCCGCCAGCGGATCGACGCCTCCGGCTGGCAGCACGAGTACTGGGTCGAGACCGATCCGGACCGCGTCCCGGCGGCGCTGGTCACCGGTGACGACGGCGAGCCGGTCACGGTGTCGGTGCCGATCGGCGACCGCGAGGTGATCGCGCAGATCTGGCGCGTCGACGTCGGGCGCGTGCCGCTGCTCCTGCTCGACGCCGACCGGCCGGAGAACGACCTGACCGACCGCTGGATCACGTCGCGGCTGTACGTCGGTGACGCCGGGATGCGCCTCGGGCAGTACGCGCTGCTCGGCATCGGCGGCGTACGGGCGCTGCGCCTGCTCGGGATCGATCCCGGCGTCGTGCACCTCAACGAGGGCCACGCCGCACTCGCCTGCCTGGAGCTTGCGCGCGCCGAGCGCGAGGTGTCCGGAGCGTCGGTCGAGGATGCGTTCGAGACCGTCCGGCGACGCACCGTGTTCACCACGCACACCCCGGTGCCGGCCGGCAACGACACCTACCCGGCGGCGCAGATGACGGAGATGCTGTCCGGGATCGCGGCCGCGCTGGGCGTCGATCCGGACGAGCTCGTGCGGCGCGGCAGGACCCACCCCGACGAGGACGCGGAGCCGTTCGGCGTGACCCAGTTCGCGCTGCGCTCGAGCCGGATCGCCAACGCGGTCTCCAAGCGCCACGGGGAGGTCGCGCGAGAGATGTGGAACGTGCTGTGGCCCGACCGGCCGGTCGGCGAGGTCCCGATCACGCACGTGACCAACGGCGCACACATCCCGACCTGGCTCGGCGCGCCGATGCGCGAGCTGCTCGACCGCCACCTCGGCGACGGCTGGACCGACCGCGCCGTCGACCCGGCGACGTGGGAGGCGCTCGACTCGATCCCGGACAGGGACCTGTGGGCCGCGCGCAGCGCCCAGCGGCGCGACCTGATCGACGTCGTGCGCGAGCGGAGCGTGATGGACCGGCTGGGCCGCGGCGACACCGCGGAGTACGTGCGGGCGGCGGTGAACGCGCTCGACCCGGACATGCTCACGATCGGCTTCGCGCGCCGGGTCGCGACGTACAAGCGACTCGACCTGCTGCTGCGCGACGTGGACCGCGCGCTCGCGCTGCTCGGAGACACAGAGCGCCCGGTGCAGCTGATCCTCGCCGGCAAGGCGCACCCGCGCGACGACGACGGCAAGCGGCTGGTGCAGCGGCTGTTCGCGATGAAGAGCCACATGGACGTCGCCCGCCGCGTCGTCTACCTCGACGACTACGACCTCGCGCTCGGGGCGGCGATGGTGCGCGGCTGCGACGTCTGGGTCAACGTGCCGCGGCCGCCGCTCGAGGCGAGCGGGACCAGCGGCATCAAGTCTGCGATGAACGGCGGGCTGCAGCTGAGCGTGCTCGACGGCTGGTGGCCGGAGGCGTACGGCGACGGCAACGGCTGGGCGATCTCCGGCGAGGTCGATCACGACCACGGAGCGCAGGACTGGCGCGACGCCGCCGAGCTGTACCGGATCCTGTCCGAGGAGGCGGTGCCGACGTACTACGGGCGCGGCACGGACGGGCTCCCGGCCGGCTGGCTGGCGATGGTCCGTGCGTCGCTGCGCACGATCGGCCCCGGCTTCGGAGCCGGCCGGATGGTGCGCGACTACGCCGAGCGGATCTATCCGGCGGACGTGGTGGCGCACGCGTAGCGGTGGGCTACTGGCTCAAGGCGATCGGCCACGCCCGCGGCCCGCTGAGCGAGCGCTGGCTGGACGAGCGCCCTGAGCTGCTCCACCGCACCGGCTTCCCGCGCCGGCCGCGGATCGCGGTCGGCGACCGGCTGGTGCTCTACGCGTCCGTCTGGAGGCGCGTATTCGCGATCGCCGAGGTGCTCGGCGAGCCAGAGCCGCGCGACCATCCGCGCTGGCCGTGGACGGTCGCGATCGAGACCCTGCTCGTCGTCCCGGTGCTCGACGCCGCGCCGCCGGTCGAGTCGATCGGCGTCGCCGCCCGGTCGATGAGCCAGCAGTCCCACATCCGGATCGAGGCCGAGCACTACGACCGAGCCGTCGAGGCACTCGCCTCCGTCGCGGCGATCCGATAGGGGTCTGACCCCTGTTCGGGCGCCCTAACAGGGGTCTGACCCCTGTTTGGCTCGCCTAACCTTCGGGGCTGTGTTCGAGCAGCTCTCCGAGGCCGTGTTCGCCGTTTCTCCGGCCATTCGCTATGTGGCGCTGGGTCGCGGGCAGGACGTGCAGCTCAAGGAGCGCGCGGAACTGGCCGGCGCGTCGTCGAGCGAGTCGGATCGCTACGAGGAGCTGCTGGTCAACCCGACGCTGCTGACGCTCGCTCGGCAGCGGGGTGAGATCGACTGCAGAGGGCTCGACTACCTGATCGTGGCCTACGGCTCGTTCTTCCAGCTCGTGCTGCCGCTCGCCGACGGCCACCTGTCGGTCGCGATCGAGCGCTCGCAGGCGCCGACCGACCTGGTCGAGCCGATCCGTGCGGCGATCCGCGGCCAGGACCTCAGTCCGGCAGCAGCGGCATCGTGATCCCCTGATCGCGGCCGAGGAGCACGGCGCGCGTGATGGCGTCGGAGCCGTATCGCCTGCGCACCTCGTCGAGCACGGCGTCGAGCGCGTGGGCGCGCTGGCGTTCGGTCGGCAGCGCGAGCTGGATCGCCGTGTTGTCCTGGAGGTTGCTGAGTGAGAGGCCCACGAGCGTGCAGCCCTTCGCCTCGATCATCGGCATCGCGACGGCGAGCAGGCCTCGCGCCGTCGCCAGGATCGCCGGCGTCTCCGCGGTCGCCTCGAGCAGCGTGTGCGACCGGGTGGCGCGGGAGAAGTCGTCGAACCGCATCCGCAGGGTGACGGTGCGGCAGACGCGCTCGGCCTTCCGCAGCCGGCGCGCGATGCGGTCGACGAGCCCGACCAGGACGGCCTCGAGCGCGGCGGGTGATCTTCGCTTGCGACCGAGTGCGCGCTGCCCGCCGATCGAGCGCCGGCGGCGCCCGACCTGCACCGGGCGCGGGTCACGGTTGTGAGCGAGCGCGTGCAGGTGCCGGCCCGCCCCCCGCCCGAGCAGCGCGATCAGCGCCTCCTCGGCCATCTCCGCGACGTCGCTGACGGTCGTGATCCCGTGACCGTGGAGCTTGCCGGCGGTGACCGTGCCCACACCCCACAGCCGCTCGACCGGCAGCGGGTGCAGGAACGCCAGCTCACCCTCGGGCGGCACCACCAGCAGGCCGTCGGGCTTCGCGACGGCGCTGGCGACCTTGGCGAGGAACTTCGTCCTCGCGACGCCGACCGTGATCGGCAGGCCGACCCGCTCGCGCACCTCGCGCCGCAGCCGCACGGCGATCTCCTTGGGCGTTCCGGCGATCCGCCGCATCCCGCGGACGTCGAGGAACGCCTCGTCGATCGACAGCCCCTCGACCAGCGGCGAGGTGTTGTGGAACACCTTGAACACCGCCTTGCTCGCCTCGACGTACGCCGAGAACCGCGCGTCGACGACGACGGCATCCGGGCACAGCCGGCGCGCCTCCCTCCCGCCCATCGCCGTGCGGACGCCCCGCGCCTTCGCCTCGTAGCTCGCCGCGAGCACCACGCCGCCGCCGACGATCACCGGGCGGCCGCGCAGGCGAGGGTCGTCCCGCTGCTCGACCGACGCATAGAACGCATCGAGGTCCGCGTGCAGGATGTTGGCCTCTCGTGACACGAACACATGTTCGCATGCGACTCAAGCGACCGCCAACCGGCGCGCAGTAGCCTGCCGCGGCATGCATGAGGGCAAGATCGAGGACACCGAGACCGGGCGTCAGCCCGCGGACGACGGCTGGTTCATCCTGAACCTGGCGGAGATCGGCTGGGCGACCGTGCCCGGCTTCGGGACGTGGTGCAGCTTCGAGTCGCCCGGCTTCTACCACTCCGAGAGCAACCAGGAGGGCTTCCTCGTGCTGTCCGGCGAGTGCCTGGCGATCGTCGAGGGCGAGGAGCGGCGGATGGCCCGTGGGACTACCTGCACTGCCCGCCCGGGACGGCGCACATCACGATCGGCGCCGGCGGCGACGAGCCGTGCGCGATCCTGATGGTCGGCACGCGGTCGCCCGACAGCACGACGCACTATCTGGCCGATCCGGTGGCCGCGCGGCACGGAGCCACGGTCGCCGTCCCGACGGACTCGGCGCGCGAGGCCTACGCGGACCGGCCGCCGATCACCCCCGCGCCGTCGCCGTGGCGCGATCGATGAGTTTCGCCCGGTAACGCGGTTCTTCTGGCATGAGATTTCGCGCCGAAGTCCAGCTCGCCGGCAAGACCGCCACCGGCATCGTGGTTCCGCCGGAGGTCGTAGCCGGCCTCGACGCGGGCAAGCGGCCACCGGTCCGCGTCACGATCAACGCGCACAGCTACCGCAGCACGATCGCGCCTCGCGGCGAGCTGTTCAAGCTCTCCCTCAGCGCGGAGAACCGCGAGCTCGCCGGTGTCGCCGCCGGCGACGAGGTGGAGGTCGAGATCGAGCTCGACGAGCAGCCTCGCGAGGTGACCGTGCCGGCCGACTTCGCTCAGGCGCTCGACGGCGACGCGGTCGCCAAGCGGTTCTTCGAAGGCCTGTCGTTCAGCCAGAAGCAGTGGTTCGTGCTCGGGATCGAGGACGCCAAGACGCCTGCGACGCGCGAGCGGCGGATCGGCAAGGCGGTCGACAGGCTGCGCGAGGGCCGGGGCAACCGCTGATGGCGGACACGGCCGGGCGGTTAGCCGCCCCCCGACGTTAGGGGTTCCCCCGATGCGATCGGCCAGCGCACGCGCGAGTATGGCTCGCATGAGTCAGACGATCGAGACGACCACCTCCGTCACGGTGATCCACGGCGCCATGCTGAGCTTCGAGACGATCGGCGTCGCCGACGCAGGCGCCGCGCCGGAGCGCGTCCGCGAGCTCCATGAGACGCTGCTGCGCGTGATCGACGGCACCGTCACGCTCGAGCTCGCCGGCACGACGCGCGCGCTCACGATCGAGGACGAGGCGCGGATCGCCGCCGGCACGCCGCACCGGTTGTGGAGCACCGGCGACGGCGACGCACGGATCGTCCAGGAGTTTCGCCGGACCCACTAGCGCGCCGCGCCGGTCTCCGCGTCGAACCGCCGCAGGCCGTCGGGCACGAGCCCGACGCTCAGCGGTGCGCCCGGCTCGAGCCGCGCGCGCCCCTCGACGGCCGCCACCAGCCGCGCGCCGGCGTCGGTGTCGACGCCGATGAGCGTCTCGCGGCCGAGCGCCTCGACGTACGCGACGCGCCCTTCGATCGGACCGACGAGGCCGTCGGCCCACAGGCGCACGTGCTCGGGCCGCACGCCGACCACGGTGCCGTCCTCGCGCGGCAGGAAGCTCATCGCCGGGCTGCCGATGAAGCCTCCGACGAACACGTTCGCCGGGTGCTCGTAGAGCTCCTCCGGCGTCCCCACCTGCTCGAGCGCGCCGCTGTTCATCACGGCGATCCGGTCGCCGAGCGTCAAAGCCTCGACCTGGTCGTGCGTGACGTACACGGTGGTCGTGCCGACCTCGCTCTGCAGCCGCTTGATCTCGGCGCGCGCCTGCACCCGCAGCTGGGCGTCGAGGTTCGACAGCGGCTCGTCCATCAGCAGCACCTGCGGCTCGCGCACGAGCGCGCGCCCGAGCGCGACGCGCTGCTGCTGGCCGCCCGAGAGCTGCCGCGGCCGGCGCTGCATCAGGTCTCCGAGCTCGAGCACGCTGCACGCCTCGGTGACGCGCCGGTCGACCTCCTCGCGCGCGAGCCCGCGGCGGCGCAGGCCGAACGCCATGTTGTCGTACACGGTCATCTGCGGATACAGCGCGTAGTCCTGGAAGACCATCGCGACGTCGCGGTCGCGCGCCGACACCTCGTTGACCACTCGCTCGCCGATCTCGATCCGGCCGGCGTCGATCGCCTCGAGGCCGGCGAGCATCCGCAGCGCCGTGGTCTTGCCCGACCCGGACGGCCCGACCAGCACCATCAGCTCGCCGTCGGCCACGTCGAGCGTGAGGTCGCGCACCGCCTCGACGTCGCCGAAGCGCTTCGCGGTGCCGTGGAACGCCACCCGGGCCATCAGGCCTTGACCGCCCCGCTGAGCATCCCGCGGATGAAGTGGCGCTGCAGGAACAGGTAGGCGATCACGACCGGAGCGGCGACGATGATCGCGCCGGCGGCCAGCAGCGCCTCGTCGGTCGTGTTGCGCCCCTGGAAGAACGCCAGGCCGAGCGGCGCGGTGCGCAGCGACTCGTCGGACACCATCACCAGCGCGAGCAGGAACTCGTTCCAGGTCCACATGAACACGAGCACGATCA
Organism: uncultured Solirubrobacteraceae bacterium; assembly: GCA_963806395.1. Taxonomy (GTDB): domain Bacteria; phylum Actinomycetota; class Thermoleophilia; order Solirubrobacterales; family Solirubrobacteraceae; genus DASSUW01. The sequence goes on from CAWDYI010000012.1 coordinate 153,389, forward strand.
TCGTCAGCACCGCCGGCCGGCCGAGCGGGAGGACGACCCGCCACAGCGTCGACCAGCTCGACGCGCCGTCGAGCCGCGCCGCCTCCACCAGCGACCGCGGGACCGAGCGGAAGAACGCCCGCATCCAGAACGTCCCGAACGCCACCGACACGCCCGCCTGCGGCAGGATCAGCGCCCAGTAGGTGTCGGTCAGCCCGAGGTCGCGCATGTCGTAGTAGAGCGGCACGATCGTCGCCTCGAGCGGGACCATCAGTCCGAGCAGGAACACGTAGAAGAGCACCTGCTCGCCGCGGAAGCGCATCAGCCCGAACGCGTAGCCGGCGAGGATCGACAGCACGGTCGAGATCGCGACCACCGACACGACGACGATCGCGCTGGAGCGTAGGTAGGTGCCGAAATGGCCCTCCTCCCAGGCGGCCGAGAAGCTTCCGCCCTCCCCCAGCGCCGTCAGCAGGATCCGGGCGATCGGTGCGAGCGCGATCAGCGCGAACACGCCGAGCACGAGGTGCGAGAGGAAATGCTCGCGACGGTCGATCACGTGCGCGCCGCCCGGTCCGCCACGCGATTGATGCCGAACGACAGCGCGAAGATCGCCGCCGCCAGGCAGACGCCGATCGCCGCGGCGCTGCCGACCTCGCCGCCGCGGAACGCACGCGTGTAGACCTCGAGCGCGGGCACCGTCGTGGCATCGCCCGGCCCGCCCGCGGTCGTCAGGTAGACCAGATCGAAGTTGCGCAGCGCCGCGATCGTCGTCAGCGTCAGCGCCACCGCGATCTCACCGCGCAGCGCCGGCAGCGTCACCGCGAAGAACTCCCGCCCCGGTCCGGCGCCGTCCACGCGCGCGGCGTCGTAGAGCGACTGCGGGATCTTCTGCACGCCGGCCATGAAGAGGACGAAGCAGAGGCCGTAGGCGACCCACGTGCCGACGAGGCCGACCGCGGGCAGGGCGAGATCGAAGTTGCCCAGCCAGCCCGTCGGCTGGTAGATGATCCGCCACGTCACGGCGACCACGACGAGCGCGATCACCTGCGGCAGGAACAGGATCGTCCGCAGCGCCGTCAGTCCCCGGATCCGTGCCCGCGAGGCCGCGGCGGCGAGCAGAAGCCCGATCGCGACCGGCAGCGCAGCGTAGAAGACGAGCAGCACCGCCGAGTGCGCGAACGCCCGCCGCAGCGCGGATTCCTGCGCCAGCGCCGTGTAGTTGTCCACCCCGACCCAGCGGCCCGGCGTCACCCCGTCCCACTCGAACAGCGACAGCCACGCGGCGTGGATCAGCGGCGCCAGCACGAAGGCCGCGAACAGCGCCAGGCCCGGCAGCAGGTAGAGGTACGCGACGCGGCGCGGCTCGCCCGGCGCTTGCCGCATCTCAGCGCGAACCGGTGAACTTCTCGAAGTCGCCCTGCAGGCCTTGCGTGAACTCCTCCGGCGACTGGCGGCCCGCCAGCAGCCGCTGGACGGCGGCAGTGATGTCGTCGTAGAAGCTCGGCGTCGCGTAGTCGAGATACGGCACGAGGCCGTCGCCCTCGCCGAGCGCCTGCCACGCGGCGAAGACCTCCTCGCCGGCGCCGCCCTGCGGCTTTGCGGACGTGGCCATCGCCGGCAGGTTGCCGGTGTCGACCAGCACTCGCGCGGCGTCGGCATTCGTGATGAAATCGATGTAGGCGGCAGCGACGTCGGGGTTCTCGGACTTCTCGGTGATCGCGAACGGCAGGCTCTCGCCGCCCAGCGCCTGTGGCGGATCCCCGTCCGCCCGCGGCGGCATCAGCATGAAGCCGACCCGGTCGCCCATGGCGTCCGACAGGTCGCGCAGCAGCCACGTGCCGGCGATCAGGAACGGACCGGCGCCCTTGGAGAACTGCTGCCACGCCGGGTCGTAGCCGACGCCGTTGAAGTTCTTCGTGAAGTAGCCCGCCTTCGCCCACTCGGCGAGCTTGTCCGCCGACTCGCGGCTCTCCGGCGTGTCGATCGACGCCCCCTCGCGCGCGAACACGAAGTCACGCACCTGGCCGGGCGGCGTGAAGGCGTTCTGCACGGCCTGGAACTCGTGGATCCCGGGCCACTTGTCGAGGTTGCCGAACGAGATCGGGACCTCGCCGCGCGCCTTCGCGCCCGCCAGGCTGCGCTCGAAGTCGCCGAACGTCGCCGGTGGGCCGGGCACCTTGTCGCGGTTGTAGAAGACGCCCACGATCTCGCCCATCTGCGAGAGCCCGAACAGCTTGCCGCTGCCGAACGCCTCGCCGTCGGTCGAGAACCGGTTGAGGTCGAGCAGGATCGCCGGATACCGGTCCGCCCAGCCGTACGCGGTCGCGTAGGCGTCGAGCGACCGCAGCAGGCCGCCCTTGACCAGCGTCCCCATCACCGGGCGGCCCTGGTTGGCCTGCACGACGTCGGGCGCCTTGTCGCCGGACACGGCGAGCTTGAGCGTCGTGTTGAGGTCGGTGAACGACTTCGCGACGCGCTTGATCGTCACGTTCGGATAGCGCTCCTGGAAGGCCTTGTTGAGCTGCTCGATCTGCCGCCGCTGGCCCCCGCGGACCTCCTGGTCCCAGACCGTCAGCGTCACGTCTCCGGCCTTCGAGACGTCGATCTTGCGCGAGCTGCGCTCGCCCTTCTCGGCGTTCTCGGCGTTGTCGGAGGAGTCGCCGCCGGGCGTGCCGCAGCCCGCGATCAGCGCCAGTAGGAGCAGCAGCAGGATCGGTCGGCGCACGGCGATCACCCGGCCCCGTCCAAGGGCGTCAAGCCACGGCTCACGCCCTCTTCGGTCAGCCGCTCGCGCGTGACCGCGCCGCCTGTGCCGGTGTGGGCGGTGACGGACAGCGCGGCGTACAGGTTCGCCCAGCCGAGCACCAGCTCCGGGTCGGCGCCCAGCAGGTCGCCCCACGCGAACGCGGCGGCGAACAGGTCGCCGGCCCCGGTCGTGTCGAGCACCGGGCTCGCGTTGACGCCGGCGACCGTGACCGGCCGGCCCTCGACGGACGCGACGAAGCCGTCCGGCCCGAGCGTGACCACTGCCGTGTCCGCGACGGTGCCGAGCCTCTCGGCCGCCGCTTCGGGAGCGGACTCGCCGGTGAGGATGCTCGCCTCGCGGCGATTGACGATCAGCGCGCGCGGGCGGTTCGCCGAGCGCGGCAGCCGGCCCGCGAAAGCGCGCGCGTCGTCGTCGCCGCACGTCAGGTACGCCCACACGCCGGCCGGCACGACGTCGATCTGCTCGAGCGTCGCCGAGACGGCGCGCGGCGACAGCGGCTCCAGGTCGCTGGCGCGGGCCCGCACCCCCGGATCGACCGTGACCATCGAGCGCTCACCGGCGACCGGCATCACCATCGTGGTCGGCGTGCGCGATCCGCGCGCCTCGCCGACCTCGACGCCCTCCTCCTCGAGCGCCCGCCGCACGAAGCGGCCGGCGAGGTCATCGCCCAGCGGCGCCACGAGCGCCGTCGTCAGCCCGAGCCGCCGCGCGCCGACCGCGGTGATCGCACCGCCGCCCGGGGAGCGCAGCATGTCGCCCGCGAAGCGCTCCTCGCCCGGTCCGGGCAGCGCTTCGAGTCCGATGAACGTGTAGTCGAGGTAGGCAGGGGTCAGGACTGCGAGGTCGACGTTCAAGCGAACCGCTCCTCCAGGTCGGGCAGGCGCTCCCGGTATTCGGTGAAGATGTCCCGCGCCGCCGTCACCGACGGCACCAGCGGGTGCAGCGCGAGCGCCTTGATCGCGAGCGCGGTGGAGCCCGTGCGCGCCGCCTCGATCGTGGCTCGTTCGACCGCCTTGATCGTCTCGATCAGTGCGCGCGCGTGGTCCGGGACGTCGCCGACTGCGACCGGCTGTGCGCCCGCGGCGCCGACCACGCACGGCACCTCGACCACGGCGTCGTGGTCGAGGAACGGCAGCGCCGAGCGGTTGGCGGCGTTGACGATCAGCGTGGCGCCGGTGTTGCCGCGGATCGCCTCGACGACCGCCATCGCCTCGGCCTCGTAGCCGCCCGGCTCGTCCTCGGCTCGCGGCGCCGGCTCGTGGCCGTTGCGAGCCTCCGCCATGTACGTGCGGTCGCGCTCGTCCTTGGCCGCGCGCCAGCGGCGGAGCGCCTCGGGTGGCGACTCCGGCTCGGCGTCGTAGAACGCCGCCTGCTGCTCGAGCAGATAAGCGCCGCGCGGGCGCTCGCTGCGGCCGATCGCCTCGACCGTGTCGGCGGCGAAGTAGAAGTAGTACAGGTACTCGTTCGGGATCATCCCGAGCGATCGCAGCCACTCGGCGCCGAACAGCGCGCCCTCCTCGAGTGACGCGAGCGCGTCGTCGTCGGCCAGCAGGCCGGGCAGGAGGTCGCCGGAGCCGTCGCGGGCCGCGCGCAGCCACCCGAGGTGGTTGAGCCCGAAGTAGTCGAACCACAGGTCCTCCGGCTCGCGGCGGAGCGCGGTCGCGACCCGGCGGCAGAGCGCCGACGGGGAGTCGCAGATCCCGATCGCCCGATCGCCGAGCACCTGCTGGAGCGCCTCGGTGACCATCCCGGCGGGGTTGGTGAAGTTGACCAGCCACGCGCCGGGGGCGCGCTGCGCGACCCGCTCCGCGAGATCGACCATGGTCGGGAGCGTCCGCAGTGCGAAGCAGATGCCGCCCGGCCCCGTGGTCTCCTGGCCCAGCACGCCGTGCCCGAGCGGCACGCCCTCGTCGATCGTGCGGCCCTCCAGGCCGCCGACGCGGATCGCGGTGAAGACGAAGTCCGCACCTTCGAGTGCGTCGTCGAGGTCGGTGGTCGTGCGGAACGGCACACGGTCGCCGTGGTCGGCGGCCTGTCCTTCGAGCACGCGCGCGACGCGCTCGAGCCGCCCAGGATCGACGTCATGGAGCACGACATCGTCGAACGGCTGCCGTTGCAGCAGCGCTCCATAGACGAGCGGGACGCGGAAACCGCCGCCCCCGATGATTCCCAACTTCACGCGGGCAGGATATCCGCGATCCCCGCAGCCGAGAGTTCGGCTTTGGGGAGGAACCCGCATGCTGGGCTCGTCGCGAGGCAGGGACCGTAGTCGCTGCGGTCCCGGCTGGAGGTCAACACGACCGCCGGGGGGTCGACATCGCCGGACAGCTGCTCGGCCACCTCGAACCCGTCGAGATCGGGCAGTTGCACGTCCAGCAGGATGAAATCGGGGCGCAGGGTGCGCGCGGCTGCGATGGCGCTCAGACCGTCCTCGGCCTCGCCGACGACGTCGTAGCCCTCCAGCTCCAGGAGCCGGCGAGCCGCCGCCCGGAAGGCGGGGTGATCGTCAACGATGAGTACTCGTGCAGCCATAGGAAGAGTCTGGTGATCCCTACCCACTTGCCCAAGGTGGACACCATCCGAACGAATGGACGGCCAACCGCACCATTGGCAGGGCGGTTATCGTCGCGGCTCGTGACATCGCTCACATGGCGGTCGGTGATGGCCTGGCGCGTTCGGCGTCAGTGGCTCGCGGCACGCGCGCCGCGAAACACGGTACTCGACGTGGTGCGCGACGTGACCGGGCTCCACGCGCAGGTGATGTCGTCGGCCGAGCTCACCCTGTGGGCGCGGGTGGACGGACTCGAGCCCGGCGCGGTCGGCCGCGCGCTGTGGGAGGAACGCACGCTGGTCAAGACGTGGGCGATGCGCGGCACGCTGCATCTCCTGCGCGCGGACGAGCTCCCGCTGTGGGTCGCCGCCCAGGATGCGCTCAAGCCCCGCCACCACGTGCCGTCGTGGCTGCGGCATCACGGCCTCACGCGCGAGCAGGCCGACGCGATGCTCGACGCGATCCCGGTCGCGCTCGACGGCGGCCCGCTCACGCGCGAGGAGCTGGCGGCCGAGGTCGCCCGCGTCACCGGCATCGATGGTCTCGACGGCAAGCTGCGCGGCGGCTTCGGCGACCTGCTCAAGCCGGCCGCCTTCCGCGGCGACCTGTGCTTCGCCCCCAACGACGGCCGCAACGTCCGGTTCGCGCGGCCGGACCAGTGGCTGGGGCCGCAGCCGACCGCCGATCGTGAGGAGGCGATGCGCGACGTCGCGCGGCGCTATCTCGCCGCCTACGGGCCGGCGACGCGTGAGACGTTCGCGCGCTGGTTCGGCAACCCCTCCCCCGCCCAGGCCGGGAAATGGCTCGCGACGCTCGGGGACGAGGCCGCCGAGGTCGAGATCGAGGGCGAGCGTGTGCTGATGCTGGCCGCGGACGTGGAAGAGGCGGCAGCGGCGAGGCCCGAGGGCGTCGTGCGGCTGCTGCCGGCGTTCGACCACTACGTCGTCGCCGCTCCGCGCGACGCCGACGCGGTTCTGGCTCCGGACGAGCGCGGCCGCGTGTACCGCCCCCAGGGCTGGCTGTCGCCGGTGCTGCTGGTCGACGGGCGGATGGCCGGCGTGTGGTCGCACGAACTGCGCGGCTCGACGGTCGCCGTCGAGATCGAGGCGTTCGGAACGGTCAATCGCCGTGTGCGGGCCGGCGCCAAGGCGGAGGCGGAGCGGCTCGCCGCGTACCTGGACGGCCCGCTCGAGCTGGTCTGGGCGTAGTCGCGGGATCAGAGCGACCGATAGAGCTCGGAGGTCTCGCGCGCGATCGCCGACCAGTCGAACGCGCTCACCGCGCGCTCGCGGCCGGCGCGGCCCATCGCGGCGGCGCGCGCGGGGTCGGCGACGAGGGCGTTGACGCGCTCGGCGATGCCGGCGGCGAAGCCGGCCGGGTCGCGCGGCTCGATCGAGCCTTCGACGCTCTCGAACGGGACCAGCAGCCCGGTCTCGCCGTCGACGACGACCTCGACGATGCCGCCGGTCGCGGTCGCCACCACGGCCGCCTCGCACGCCATCGCCTCGAGGTTGACGATCCCCAGCGGCTCGTAGATCGACGGGCACGCGAACACGGTCGCGTGGCTCAGCAGCTGGATCACGTCCGGCTTGGGCAGCATCTGGTCGAGCCAGATCACGTTCCCGCGCTCGGCGCGCAGGCGCTCCACGCGCTGCTCGACCTCGGCGGCGATCTCCGGCGTGTCCGGCGCGCCCGCGCACAGCACGAGCTGCGCGGCGTCGTCGAACTGCAGCGCCGCGTCGAGCAGGTACGGGACGCCCTTCTGGCGCGTGATGCGGCCGACGAACACGACCGACGGCCGGTCGGGGTCGACCCCGTACTGCTCGAGCACGTCGGTGCCGCGATCGGGCGTGTACTCGTCGGCGTCGATGCCGTTGTAGATCACCTGCACGCGGTCCGGGTCGACGTCCGGATACGACGCGAGGATGTCCTCGCGCGAGCCCTTCGAGACCGCGATCACGGCGTCGGCGCCTTCCAGCGCGACCTTCTCGCACCAGCTCGACAGCGCGTAGCCGCCCCCGAGCTGCTCGGCCTTCCACGGACGCAGCGGCTCGAGCGAATGCACGGTCGCCACGTGCGGCACGCCGTAGGTCAGCTTGGCCAGGTGGCCGGCGAGCTGCGCGTACCAGGTGTGGCTGTGCACGACCCCGGCCTCCGACACGCCGGCGGTCATCGCGAGGTCGATCGACATCGCGCGCAGCGCCGCGAGGTGCGGCGCGTCGCCGGCCAGCGCGTCCCACGCCCGGTAGCCCGTCGCGCCCTCGCGATCAGCGCCCCACGCGTGCACGCTGACGTCCTCCAGCTTCGCGAGCTCGCGCGCGAGGTACTCGACGTGCACACCGGCGCCGCCGTATACCTCCGGCGGGTACTCGCGTGTGAGCAGGGCGACCTTCATGCGGCCTTCACCACGGCGCCCTTGCCGATCACGACGACGCCGTTGTCGGACACGACGAACCGCTCGCGGTCGGCCTCCGGGTCGACGCCGATCTCCGCCCCCGCCTCCACGCGGACGTTCTTGTCGAGGATCGCGCGGCGGACGACGGCGTTGCGGCCGACGTCCACGCCCGGCATCAGCACCGAGTCCTCGACCTCGGCGAAGGAGTGCAGGTGCACGCCCGGCGAGAGCACCGACCGGCGCGCCGTCGCGCCGGAGATCACCACGCCCGCGCACACCATCGAGTCCAGCGCGTGGCCGCGGTGGCCGTCCTTGTCGAACACGAACTTCGCCGGTGGCAGCGGATCGGGCCAGGTGAGGATCGGCCACTCGCTGTTGTAGAGGTTGAACACCGGGTCGATCGAGATCAGGTCCATGTGGGCGTCGTAGTACGCGTCGAGCGTCCCGACGTCGCGCCAGTAGCCGTGGTCGCGCTCGCTCTCCCCCGGCACGACGTTGCGCGAGAAGTCGTACACGTGCGCGGCGCCGCTGCCGACCAGCATCGGCACGATGTTGCCGCCCATGTCGTGGCTCGAGGCGTCGGCCTGCGCGTCGGCGCTCACCGCCTCGATCAGTGCCTCGGTCGTAAACAGGTAGTTGCCCATCGACGCGAACACCTGGTCGGGCGCGTCCGCCAGCCCGATGGCGTCCTTGGGCTTCTCGCGGAAGGCGCTGATCGTCTGGCCGTCGGGGCCGGTCTCGATCACGCCGAACTGGTCGGCCTGGGAGATCGGCGCGCGCAGCGCCGCGACCGTGACCGCTGCGCCGCTCTCGATGTGCTGGTCGACCATCTGGAGCGGGTCCATCCGGTAGATGTGGTCGGCGCCGAACACGGCCACGTAGTCGGGCCGCTCGTCGTTGAGCAGGTTGAGGTTCTGGTAGATCGCGTCAGCCGAGCCGGAGAACCAGTACGGGCCGCGCCGCATCTGGGCCGGCACCGGTGTGACGTAGTTGCCGAGCAGCGGCGACAGCCGCCACGTCTGCGCGATGTGCCGGTCGAGCGAGTGGCTCTTGTACTGGGTGAGCACGACGATCCGGCGGAACCCGGCGTTCACGAGGTTCGAGAGCGCGAAGTCGATCAGCCGGTAGTTGCCGCCGAACGGCACCGCGGGCTTCGCCCGGTCGAGCGTCAGCGGCGACAGCCGCTTGCCCTCGCCGCCCGCCAGCACGATCCCGAACACGTCCGGTGTCGCCACGCCTACCTCCTCAACGCCTGCTTGACGATGTCCCGGGCCTCGTCGAGGATCCGCTCCAGGCGCTCCTCGCCGTCCAGGCTCTCGGCGTACACCTTGTACACGTCCTCGGTCCCGGAGGGCCGCGCGGCGAACCAGCCGTGCTCGGCCACCACCTTCAGCCCGCCGATCGCCGCACCGTTCCCCGGCGCGGTCGTGAGCTTGTCGAGGATCGGCTCGCCCGCCAGTTCGGAGTCCTGCACCTGCTCGGGCGACAGCTTCTTCAGGATCTCCTTCTCCTCCGCGGTCGCCGCGACGTCGACACGCCGGTACGCGGCGTTCCCGAAGCGCTCCTCCAGCGAGCGGTAGGTCTCCCCCGGGTCGCGGCCGGTCCGCGCGGTCATCTCGGCGGCCAGCAGGCACGGGAGCAGCCCGTCCTTGTCGGTGCTCCAGACGGAGCCGTCGCGGCGCAGGAACGACGCCCCGGCGCTCTCCTCGCCGCCGAAGCCGAGCGTGCCGTCGAGCAGGCCCTCGACGAACCACTTGAAGCCGACGGGCACCTCGACCAGCCGGCGCCCGAGGTCGGCGGCGACGCGGTCGATGATGCTCGAGCTCACCAGTGTCTTGCCGATCCCGACCTCCTCGCCCCAGTCGCGGCCGGCGCCGAACAGGTACGCCACGCACGTGGCGAGGTGGTGGTTCGGGTTCAGCAGCCCGGCGGACGGCGTGACGATGCCGTGACGGTCGGCATCCGGGTCGTTGGCGAACGCGACGTCGAAGCGGTCGCGCATCTCGGTCAGCCGCGCCATCGCGTAGGGCGACGAGCAGTCCATCCGGATCTTGCCGTCCCAGTCGAGCGGTACGAACGAGAACGTCGGGTCGACCGCGTCGTTGACGACCTCCAGGTCGAGCTTGTGACGCTCGGCGATCGCCGCCCAGTAGTCGGCGCTCGCGCCGCCGAGCGGGTCGACGCCGATCCGCAGCCCGGACTCGCGGATCACGTCGAGGTCGATCACCGACGGCAGGTCGTTCACGTAGGCGTCGATGTAGTCCCAGTGGTGCACGGTCTGGCCCCGCACCGCGTGGTCGTACGGCATCCGCTTGACGCCCTCGAGCCCGTTCTCGAGCAGGGCGTTCGCCTCGCGCTCGATCCAGCCCGTCACGTCGGTGTCGGCCGGGCCGCCGTGCGGCGGGTTGTACTTGAAGCCGCCGTCCCCCGGCGGGTTGTGCGACGGCGTGACGACGATGCCGTCCGCGGTGCCCCGGCCGGTCGTGTTGTAGGTGAGGATCGCGTGCGAGATCACCGGCGTCGGCGTGGCGCCGCCGAGGTCGTCGATGCAGACGTCGACGCCGTGCGCGGTGAGCACCTCGACGATCGTGTGCACCGCGGGCGGCGACAGCGCGTGCGTGTCGCGGCCGAGGAACAGGGGACCGTCGATTCCCTGCGCCTCGCGGTACCGGCACACCGCCTCACTGATCGCGAGCACGTGCGCCTCGTTGAACGTCCCGGCCAACGACGATCCGCGATGGCCCGACGTGCCGAACGCGACGCGCTGCTCCGGGTCGGCCGGGTCCGGGTCCTCGCCGCTGTACGCGGCGAGGAGGCGGTCGACGTCGATCAGGTCGGACGGCTCCGGGAGCGTTCCGGCGCGGGGATCGACGCTCATGTGCGCCGCCCCTGCCACTGGTGGGACGGCACGGTGGCGAGGATCAGGGCGCCGATGATGATCTGCAGATAGAAGGCGTTCACGGCGAGCAGGTTCCCCCCGTTGTGGCGGCGATCGCGGTTGATTCGTACCCGGTGCCGGCCGTCGGTGACCATTGAATGCGCTCCTCCCCAGGAGATCGATCTCTCTCGTTACCTCAACCGAGGAAACGTTTTCCACAAGTGGGAACAGTAGACCGGGTCACGCTTGATGTCAAGAGATTACGTTTTCTTTCCCCGATGGTGTACAGTGCGGCGCATGGCCGCTACACCGATGCCCGACGGCAGTCCTGCGTCGGGAGAAACGTTTTCTGGAAAACCGGCGGGCAACGGCTCGCGCCGCCCCACGATGAAGGAGGTCGCCACGCTGGCGGGCGTGAGCCTCGCCACCGTCTCGCGCGTGATCAACGCGGACGGCAGCGTGCGTCCCGACCTGGCCGACAAGGTGCGCGAGGCGGTGGCGCTGCTGGGCTACCGGCGCGACTTCACCGCCACGAACCTGCGGCGAGCCGACCGGGCGTCGGCGAGCATCGGATTGGTGTTCGACGACGTCGCGAACCCGTTCCACGCCGCGGTGCTGCGAGGCGTCGAGCGAGTGGCGCGCGCTCGCGGCGTGCTGCCGCTCGTCGGCAGCTCCGACGAGGACCCGGACCGTGAGCGCGAGCTGGCGGAGTCGTTCCTGTCGCGCCGCGTCGACGGCCTGATCGTCGTGCCGTCCGGTGCGGACCACTCCTACCTGCGGTCGGAGTCCGACGCCGGCATGGCGCTCGTGTTCGTCGACCGCCCGCCGTCGTTCATCGACGCCGACTGCGTGCTGAGCGACAACGCCGGCGGCGCGTCCGCCGCCACCGCCCACCTGCTCGCCGCCGGCCACCGCCGGATCGGGTTCCTCGGTGACGAGCAGCGGATCTTCACGGCGGTCGAGCGGCTGCGCGGCTACCGCCAGGCGCTGGCCGCGCACGGCGTCGCGTTCGACGAGCGGCTCGTGCGGATGGACCTGCACGACAGCGCGGCCGCGTCGGCCGCCGCGGCCGACCTGCTCAGCGCGGACGACCCCCCGACCGCGCTGTTCAGCGCCCAGAACCTGATCTCGATCGGCGTGATCGAGCGGCTGCGCCGGCTCGGCCTGCACCGCCGGGTGGCGCTCGTCGGCTTCGACGACCTGACGCTGGCCGACGCGCTCGACCCCGGGCTCACGGTCATCGCGCAGGACGCCAACGAGCTCGGGCGGATGACCGCCGAGCTCCTGTTCGCGCGCCTCGACGGCGAGACCGGCCCGACGCGCCGCGTCGAGGTGCCCACAACCCTGATCGAACGCGGGAGCGGGGAGCTGCGGCCATGATCCTCGTCGGCGGCGAAGCGCTCTACGACCTCGTGCTGCAGGGCCCGGACGACACGCTCGCCGGCCATCCCGGCGGCGCCGCGTTCAACACGGCACGCACGATCGGCCGGCTCGAGCAGCCGGTCGCCTACCTCGGCCGGCTCTCGACCGACCGCTTCGGCGACCGCCTGACGGCGATGCTCGCCGAGGACGGCGTCAACCTCGACAGTGTGGCCCGCACGAACGACCCGACGACGCTCGCGCTCGTCGAGGTCGACGACGACGGCGTCGCCCGCTACCGCTTCTACGAGCGCGGAACGTCCGCGCCGGGACTGACGGCGGAGGCTGCGCTGGCCGCGCTGCCGGCGAACGTCGACATATTGCACGTGGGCACACTCGGGCTGCTGTTCGAACCGGTCGCGTCCACGCTCGAAGCGGTCGTCGAGCGGCTCGCCGGCGACGCGCTGATCGCGGTCGACCCGAACATCCGCCCGTGGTCGATCGACGATCCCGAGGCCTACCGCGCGCGGCTGCGGCGGGTGCTGGCGCACAGCCACGTGGTGAAGGTCAGCGAAGAGGACACGGACTGGCTCGAGCCCGGCCTGTCGGGTGTCGAGGCCGCACGCGCACTGCTCGAGCATGGGCCGACGCTCGCGCTGCTCACGCGCGGGCCGAGCGGGGCCGTGGTCGTGACCCGGACCGCCGAGGTGGCGGTCCCGGCCCCGCGCGCCAAGGTCGTCGACACGATCGGGGCCGGGGACGCCTTCGGCGGCGGCTTCCTGGCCTGGTGGCACGAGCGCGGCCTGACACGCGAGGACCTCGGCACGATCGACCTGGCCGTCGAGGCCACGACGTTCGCGTGCCTGGTCGCCGCGCGCACGTGCGGGCAACCCGGCGCGTCGCCGCCGCACCGGTCCGAGCTGCCGCGCTGAGACGCGACTAGCGACCGTCCGGGAGCCGGCCGAACTGCTCCCGGCGCAGCTCCTGCTCGATTGCCCAGCGCGATCGTTGCTGCTCGGAGGCGAGGCGGTCGAGCCGGCGCTGGAGCAGGCGCTCCTCGGCGACCGCCGCGCGGATGATGAGCTCGAGGGCGCGGCCCTCCTTCACACCTACGGACATCGTGGTTCTCCTATGGGGAGCGAACCCACCCGGAGGCCCCCACGCCGAGGGCCTCCGGAGGGTCCTGGGGGGATCTACGGCGCGCGTCGCACCGGGCGGAGCGGAAGCAGCGTCCGCTCGTAGGTGGTGTTGATGAGCGCCGCGAAGGCTGCGTACAGCCCGGCTGCAGCGGTCGCGATGCCGAACCAGCCGGCGATCTTCACGAGCTCGCTGTGCGAACCGGCGTCGCCGATGCCGAGCAGCAGGAACGTGACGCCGAGCAGGGCGAGCATCAGGCTCACGGCGGGAGTGGTCCGCAGAGAAGCCACCCACAGAAGCGCCGTGAAGATCGCCCAGGTGATGAAGTAGAGGGCGATCGCGCTACCCGTCTCGGCCGCCGGGATCTGCTTGACGAGGAACTCCTCGAGCACCCAGAACGACAGCCAGAACGCGCCGTAGGAGCCGAACGTCAGGGCGCCGAAGGCGTTGCCGCGGCGGAACTCCCACATACCGGCCAGCAGCTGGGCGAGGCCGCCGTACGCGACCGCCAGCCCGAGCACGACCGGCGCGCCGGTCCGGCTCACCAGGCCGGCGTTGAAGACGCTGAACACCAGCGTGGTCATCGCCAGCGCAGCAAGCCCCAGCGGGGCCGGGTCGGCGATCGCCGGCACGGGCCGCGCCGCGTTGTGCATGCGCGCGGGTGCGCGCATCGGATCGTCCTCGACGGCGAACGCGATCGGGTCCTGCTCTACATGGACTGCCATGTCGCGCTCCTTCCTTTGATAGTTGGGAGCATCGTTGCGCCGCCCCCGCGGCCCCACCATCCACCGGCCGGACCCCGTTGAGACGACGTGGCCGTCGTCCGGACGACCAGCCGATCGGCCGATGGCGGGCGCCCGCACGAGCGGCGAACCTCACGGCGCGAGCCATGACGTCCGCCACGTTCACCCGCCATGCACCGCGGTTGCGACATGATCTGTCGATGCCGCCGCCCCGCGTGAGGGTCGTGGTCGCCGACGATCACCCGCTGTTCCGGGAAGGGATCGAGCGCGCGGTTCGCGAACGGCCCGAGCTCGAGCTGGTCGGCGCCGCCGCCGACGGCCGTGAAGCGCTCGACCTGATCCGCGAGGTCGTCCCGCAGGTGGCGGTGCTCGACATGCGGCTGCCCGGCCTCGACGGTCTGCAGATCCTCAACGCGCTGGTCCGCGACGGCGTGCCGAGCCGGGTGCTGTTCCTGTCCGCGTCGAGCGATCCCGAGGTCGTCTTCCGGGCCGTGCAGACGGGCGCCGCCGGCTACTTCCGCAAGGAGGCCGACCGCGAGGCGATCCTCGACGCGATCGCGGCCGTCGCCCGCGGTGGCACCGTGATCGACCCCGCGCTCCAGGCGGGGGTGTTCGACCAGGTCAGGGTGCGCGGGACCGGTGAGGACCGCCCGATCCTCACGGCGAGGGAGCGCGAGGTGCTCAGCCTGATGGCCGAAGGGCTCTCCGGGCCGCAGATCGCCGACCGGCTGATCGTCGCGCTCCCCACCGTCAAGACCCATCAGGCGCGGCTGTACGAGAAGCTCGGCGTGTCCGAGCGGGCGGCCGCGGTCGCGGAGGCGATGCGGCGCGGGTTGCTGGAGTGACGGCCTGGCGGGCGCGGGACCAGGACGAGCCCCCGGTCGGCGGCGTCGACCACCTGTGGCTGGCGGCGCTGCGGGCGGCGCTCGTCCCGGTGGTGCTGCTCGGCGAAGAGCTCGTGGACGAGCCCGTCGTGCAGACGGGCGCGTTCCCGTTCCTGCTCGCCGCCTTCGGGCTCTGGGCGGCCGGGCTGCTCGCCCTGCGCCTGGCGGCCCGCAAGGGCGCGGCCACTCCCCCCGCAGTGCTCGACCGGGTCGAGCCGTTCGTCGACCTCGCCGCGATCGTGGCGCTGACCTACGCGTCCGGCGGCCCGTTCTCCGAGACCGCGATGGCGTTCTTCGTGCTGCCGGTGCTGGCGGCGGCACGGCTGCGGCCGCGACTGACCGCGGGGTGGGCGCTCGGCGCGATCGTCGCGTACATCCTGCTCTCGGTCGTGCATCCGACCGCCGGCGAGGATCAGGCGACGGCTCGGATGACGAGCCAGGTCGCGTACCTGGCGTGGATCGGGCTCGCCGCGACGCTCGTGTCGAGCGTCCTGCACCGGCGCGAGGCGGCGATCGCCAAGCTGGCCAAGCAGCGTGGCCAGCTCGCCGCGCACGCGCTCGCCTCCGAGCAGCGCGAGCGGCGCCGGCTGGCCGAGCTCCTGCACGACGAGTCGGTGCAGACGCTGTCGCTCGCGCATCAGGAGCTCGCGGACTACCACCGCACCGGTCGCGAGGCATCCTTCGAACGCGCGCGCAGCGCGATCGACAAGACGACGGCGCAGATCCGGGGCGAGATCTTCGAGCTGCACCCGTACGTGCTCGACCACGCCGGGCTGCCGGCGGCGCTGCGCGCGATCGCCGACCGCAGCGCGGCGCGGATGGGCGCCGAGATCACGGTCGCGGTCGATCCCGCGGGCATCGGCCATCACGACGAGCTGATCGTGGTGCTGACCCGCGAGCTGCTCACGAACGCGGCGAAGCACAGCGGCGCCTCGCACGTCGTCGTCACCGTCGCGGCGGACCACGAGCGGATCGAGCTCGAGGTGCGCGACGACGGCGGCGGCTTCGACCCGGCCCGCCGCGAGGCCGCGCTGCTCGACGGGCACGTCGGCCTCGCGTCGAGCGAGCAGCGCGTCCGATCCGCGGGCGGCGAGCTGATCGTCTCGAGCGCGCCCGGCCGCGGCACGACGGTCCAGGCCGTCCTGCCTGCGGACGGATGACGGGGCGGATGACGCACGGATCATCCCCCGGATCGCACGTGCGGCCGATCGCCCGCGCCGGCGACGGCGTCGAGCATGGCGAGCATGCAACGCACACTCTCCATAGCCCTCACCGCGGCCCTGTGCGGCGGCGCCGCGGGCGGCGTCGCCGGCCTCGTCGCAGGCGGTGACTCGACCTCTCCCGCGGCCGGTCAGGGACCGGCGCTCACGCAGTCGGCCCAGGCCGCGAGCACGACGGACGCCGCCCCGACGCCGGCCGCGATGTACCGCCGCGACGCTCCAGGCGTCGTCGTCATCACAGCGACCGAGACGAAGCGGGTCGCGCCGTCGATCTTCACCCCGTCGAGCACCGAGAAGGTGCAGTCACTCGGGTCCGGCTTCGTGATCGACCGCAAGGGCGACATCGTCACCAACGATCACGTCGTCGCCGGCGCGTCCGGGATTCGCGTCGGCTTCAGCGGCGGCACCAAGTATCCGGCGAAGGTCGTCGGGGCCGACGCGTCGAGCGACCTCGCCGTCATCCGGATCGATGCGCCGCCGTCAGCGCTCCATCCGCTCGCGTTCGACGACTCCGGCGCCACGCAGGTCGGCGACCCCGTGTACGCGATCGGCAACCCGTTCGGGCTCGATCGCACGATGACCGCCGGCATCGTGAGCGCCACCGGGCGCGACATCCAGGCGCCCGACGGCCTGACGATCCCGAACGCGATCCAGACGGACGCGCCGATCAACCACGGCAACTCCGGCGGCCCGCTGCTCGACGGCCTCGGCCGCGTGATCGGCGTCAACGCCCAGATCCAGGGCGGCACAGTCGACGCCAACGTCGGCGTCGGGTTCGCGATCCCGAGCGCTGCGGCACGGTCGATCGCCCAGCAGCTGATCGCCAAGGGACACGTCGAGCACTCGTGGATCGGCGTCCAGGTCGAGACCATCCCGGCGGGTGTGAGCACGCTCGTCCGCGGGACGCCCCGCCAGGGCGTGGCGATCGCGCGCGTAGTCAGCGGCAGCCCGGCGGCGCGCGCCGGGCTGAAGCCGGCCACCCATCAGGTGACGGCCGACGGTGAGACCGTCCTCGTCGGCGGCGACTCGATCGTCAGGCTCGACGGCAAGCCGATCGACACCGGTGCCCAGCTCGCCGACGCCGTCGCCCGGCGCAAGCCGGGCGACAGGATCAGCGTCGAGGCGGTCCGCGGCGGCCACAGCCGCGTGGTTCAGGTCACACTCGGCGACATGCCGACTTAGGCGGCCACGGCCTGCAGCGCGGGGCTACGCCCGGCGAGCACGCCGCCGTCGATCGGCAGCGTCGTGCCGGTGATCCAGCGTGCGCCGTCGCCGGCGAGGAAGAGCACGGCGTCGGCCACGTCGGACGGCTGGCCGCGACGGCCGAGCGGATGGAACGGGTCGACCGCGTCGAGCACGGCCTGCGCCTCCTCGCGGCTGAGGAACCGCTCGTATGCGGGCGTCTCCACGAACGCGAGCGCGACCGTGTTGACGCGGATGTCGTCCGCGGCCAGCTCGATCGCGAGGTTCTTGGTGAGCGCGTGGCGGCCGGCCTGGGCGGCCGAGTAGGCGCTGGTCGGCGTGGTCGCGATCGCGTCGAGCGCCCACATCGAGCCGACGTTGACGATCGAGCCGCCGCCGCGCTCGCGCATCGCCGGGACGACCGCCTGCGACACCCAGTACGTCGGCCGCAGGATCGAGCCGAGCGCCTCCTCGAGGTGCTCTTCGGTCTGCTCCTCGAACGGCGTCACGCGGAAGATGCCGGTGCTGTTGACCAGCACGTCGACGCCGCCGAAGCGCTCCACGGCCGCCGCCACGAGCGACCGCGCGTGCTCGCGGCCGGTCACCTGGCCGGGGACGATCAGCGTCCGCCCACCCGCCGGGTCGAGCTCTGCCTGCGCGGCTTCGAGCACCGAGGCGCGGGTCCCGCTCAGGACCACCGACGCTCCCTCGTCGAGGAACCGGCGCGCCGCCGCGCGGCCGATACCGCCGCCGCCGCCCGTGATCAGAACCACCTTGCCGTCAAACATGTCGATCGCCTTTGCTCGTTAGCTGCACGTGCACCTAATATTACATGCAGATGCAGCTAATGCAAGTGCAGCTTTCTTGCTACGCTCCCGGCGTGCCCGAGATCGACGACGACACGCTCACCACGTGGCGCGCGTTCCTGAACGCCCACGCCCGCGTGACGCGCGCGATCGGACGTGACCTGGCCGCCGCGGGGCTCCCCGATCTGAGCTGGTACGACCTGCTGTGGGCGCTCTACCAGCAGCCGGGGCGAAGCCTGCGCGTCAACGAGCTGGCCGACGCGGTCGTCCTCAGCCCGACCGCCATGAGCCGGTTCGTCGATCGCGTGGAGCGCTCGGGCTACGTCCGCCGCGCGCCGGACCCGGCCGATCGCCGCGCGCTGCAGGTGACGCTCACCGACGAGGGGATCGAGTTGCTGCGGCGGATGTGGCCGATCTACGCGCGCGGGATCGAGGAGCACTTCGCCGCCCGGCTCGGGAGCCTAGGGTTCCCCCCATGCCCGACCTCATCCGCATCCGCCGCGTCGGCATCGTCAACGCCTTCCTCGTGACCGAGGACGACGGCCTGACGCTGGTCGACACGACGGTGCCGCGCAGCGCGAAGGCGATCCTCAAGTCCGCCGAGCGCGCCGGCGCCCCGATCGTCCGGATCGCGCTCACGCACGCGCACGGCGACCACATCGGATCGCTCGATGCACTCGCGGCCGCACTGCCCGACGTCGAGGTGATCATCTCGACGCGCGACGCGCGGCTGCTCGCGAAGGACATGTCGCTCGACCCGGACGAGCCGCAGGTCAAGCTCCGCGGCGGCTACCCGGGCGCGAAGACGACTCCGACGCGCACGATCGACGCGGGCGACAGGATCGGCTCGCTCGCGGTGATCGCCGCCCCCGGCCACACGCCGGGCCAGGTCGCGTTCCTCGACACGCGCGACCGGACGCTGCTCTGCGCCGACGCCTTCACGACGCTCGGCGGGGTCGAGACGACCGCCCGGGCGACGTGGCCGTTCCCGCTCGCCGCGATGGCGACCTGGCACCGGCCGACGGCACTCGAGAGCGCGCAGCGACTGGTCGACCTCCATCCCTCGCGGCTCGCTCCCGGCCACGGGCCGGTGCTCGAGTCCCCGGTCGCCGCGATGCAGGCCGCGGTCGCACGGGCGGTCGCGCACGCCTAGGCCGCCGAACGTCAACCCCGCTGGGTGGGGAAGCGGCGGATTCGGGCCGGTTCGAGGGCGCATGGCGCCTTTTCGTCGCATAACGACGAGAAAGCGCCACGCGTGTCGACTTGACGTCGATATGCGACGTCAAGTCGACATCCAGCCGCCGCCGCGGCCGATCTCCTCACCTCCCCACCCAGCGGGGTTGACGTTCGCCGAAATCAACCACCAGGCCCAAACTGAGCCATGGCGTCCATCAGCCGCTCGGCCGTCAAGGCATGCGCCGTGTTCCCGTCCCGGCCGGTCATCGTCTCGGCGGCCAGCAGGGCGTTGACGATCGCGGCCTCGGTCGCCTCGACGGCCGCGTAGAACAGCTGGTCGAGGTGCGCGTCGACGACCATCGTCACGGGGATCGTGACCGGGTCGCCGGGCGCTGCCTCCTCGCTCGCGGGCACGCCCTGCCGGACGGTCGAGAACGCGAGCACGAGATCGCCGCTCGAGTGCTCCCCGGCGCCGCCCGTGCGGCCGACTCCCAGCGCGCAGCGCTGGGCCAGGCGGTCGCACTGGTGCGGCAGCAGCGGCGCGTCGGTCGCGCACAGCACGATGATCGAGCCGGCGCCCTCCTGCGCGTCCCACGGCAGCGGCACCGCGTCCGGGCCGATCAGGCGCCCGACCGGCGCCCCGGCCACGGAGAGCCGGTCGCGCCGGCCGTGGTTGGCCTGCACGAGCACGCCGACGGTCCACGACCCGGACGCCTCCGGGACGACCCGCGACGCCGTCCCGAGCCCGCCCTTGAAGCCGTGGCAGATCATCCCGGTCCCGCTCCCGACCGCGCCCTCCTCGACCGGTCCGTCGTGGGCGCGCGCGAGCGCCTCGTGCACATGCTCGGCGCGGACGTGGAAGCCGTTGATGTCGTTCAGCACCCCGTCCCACGTCTCGCCCACGACGGGCAGGCTCCAGAACATCTCGTCGTAGTTCCCACGCTGGGCGACGTCGGCGGCGACCAGCGCGTCACGGACGACGCCGACGCTGTGGGTGTTGGTGAGCCCGATCGGCGTCGTCAGGCACCCCGACTCGCGGATCCACTCGAGGCCGGTCAGCTCCCCGTTGCCGTTGAGCCGGTGACAGCCCGCGAACAGCGGCTCCCAGGAGTCGTGCGTCACGACGACCGTGACGCCGGTGCGAACCGGGCCGACACCGCGCTGCAGCGCTCCCTCGCCCGCCACGAGCGTCACCGAGCCGACCTTCACGCCGGCGACGTCGGTGATCGCGTCCAGCGGACCGGACGGCAGCGTGCCGATCGCCAGGCCGAGGTCGCGCGCCCGGGGGACGCGCTCATAGGAGCGGCCGGACCTCGGCCGCGAAGCGCGCGACCTGCTCCGCGCGATCCTCGTGGCGCGGGACCAGCACGACGCTGTCGGCGCCCGCGCCCCACAGCTCCGCGATCGCTCGTGCGCAGTCGCGCGCGTCGCCGGCGACCGCGAGCGCGCGCACCCGGTCGTCCTCGAGGTCGGCGACCGTCTCCCCCTGCGCGATCCCGGCGTGCTCGTAGAGCGTCGGATACAGGCCCATCCGCATCCAGCCCTCGAGACCGGGCCGGAGCGCCGCCGCCGCGGCCGACCGGTCGTCGTCGAGGCTCAGCCACGTGTAGACGACGACGTCACCGGCACCTCCGGCCGCGTCCGCCTCGTCGCGCGCCCAGCGCACGGCGGCGGGGACACTGCCCTCCGGGAGCAGGATGCCGTCCGCCGACCGCCCGGCCGCGGCGAGCGCACGCGGGCCGGTCGTGCCGATCAGGATCTGCGGCGCGTCGTACGGCCGGTGCGCGAGCTTGACGTCGTCGAGGTGCACGTGCCGGCCGTGCACGGTGAGCGACTCCCCGGCCAGCAGTGCGCGCACGGCGGCGACGGTCTCCTCCAGAGCCGCAAGCCGGTTCGCCGGCCGAGCATCGATCTGGCGCATCCACGGCTCGACGCCGTGGCCGAACGCGGCGGCGAAGCGGCCCGGATGCAGCCGCGCGAGCCCCGCGATCTCCATCGCCGCGAGCGCCGGGTTGCGCATCGCCGCCGGCAGCAGGCCGATCGCGACGGTGATGTCGCGCGTGGCGGCCAGCGCGCTCGCCGCCATCGTCAGGCCGCCGACGAGGAAGCAGTCCTCGACCAGCCACAGCTCCTCGTAGCCCGCCCGCTCGGCGCCGAGCGCGAAGCCCGGCAGCTCCTCGGGCGGCCACTCGGGCCGGAACATCACGCCGATCCGTTGCGCCATGCGAGCTCAGGTCACAGCAGCCCGCGGGCGGCCAGCTCCGCGATGACGCCGCGGCGCTGCCAGGTGCGCGCCTCGGCGAGGCGGCGGAGCGCCTTCCGCAGCTCGTGCTCGCGAGCACGAGAGTCCGCGATGTCGCCGCGCAGTTGCTCGACCTGTGTCTCGAGCTCGGCGGCGGACTCGCGCATCTCCTCCAGCTCGGCCTGCTCGTCCGTGTTCCACTCCCAGGCGGGAGCCTCGGACGTCATCAGCGGGTTCGGCCGCGTATGGCCGTTCTGCGCCAGCGCGGCGCGCAGCTCCTGCCCGGAAACGTGGGGTTCGTGCGAGTCGCTCATGCGGTCGGGCTTCGAGCCGCGGCGGCACCTTCCTTCACCCTGGGATGGTCGTCCCAGGATCTCCCCGGAGCACCGCCCGTGCCTCCTCGGCGAGCTGCCGCACCAGCTCGCCCGCAGGGACGGCCTGTGCCAGCGGGTGCGCCTGGCCGGCCCACAGATTGAACCCGTCGGCGTCGTCAGCCGAGCGCGCCGCAGCGCGGATCTTCGCCGTGAGGTGGTGGACGTCGGGGTAGGCGCTCGGGGCGTCGGCGTCGTGCTCGGCCATCCAGCGATTGGCGATTCCGCGGGCACTGCGGCCGGTGAACGCGCGCGTGAGCGCGGTGTCGCCGTCGCCCTCGATCGCCCGCCGGTGCGACGGAACGGTCGCCGCCTCCGGGCAGAGCATGAACGCGGTGCCGAGCTGCGCGGCTGTCGCGCCGAGGGCGAGCACGGCCGCGACCGCGCGGCCCGTGGCGATGCCGCCGGTGGCGACCGTCGGCACGTCGACGGCCGCGGACACGAGCTGGAGCAGGGCGAGCAGCCCGATCTCCCCCGGCGCCGCGTCGTCGATGCCGCCCCGGTGCCCGCCCGCCTCGATGCCCTGCACGACCAGCGCGTCGGCGCCCCTGGCAGCGGCCGTGCGCGCCTCGGCGGGCGTCGTCACGGTCATCCAGACCGCCACACCGGCGGCGTGGAGCGAATCGACGACGTCCGCGGACGGGCATCCGAACGTGAACGACACGACCGGCACGCGCAGCTCGGCGATCAGCGCGAGCTTGGCCGCCCAGCCGTCGTCGTCGTGGTGCGGCTCGCCGACCGGTGCGCCGTACCGCTCGGCCTCACCCCGCAGCGTGGCGGCGAAGCGCTCGACCGCGGCCGGGTCGCCGACGTCGCCGGGCGGCGCGAAGACGTTGACGCCGAAGGGGCGGCTCGTCAGCTCCCGCACGCGCCTCGATGTCGGCGCGCACCGCATCGGGCGTCCGGTATCCGGCGGCGAGGAACCCGAGGCCGCCCGCCTCAGCCACGGCCGCCGCCAGCGCCGGCGTCGACGGGCCGCCACCCATCGGCGCCTGGACGATCGGATGCTCGAGCGAGAGCGGAGTGCGCGACACTTCCCCACAGAATGCCGGATCGCGCCCGCCTGATCGGCGTCAACCACGTCGCGCTCGAGGTCGGCGACGTCGATGCCGCGCTCGAGCTCTACGGCCGCCTGTTCACGTTCGAGCTTCGCGGCCGCGCCGGGGGGATGGCGTTCATCGACATGGGCGACCAGTTCCTCGCGCTCAGCGAGGGCCGCAGCCAGAGCCCGGACGAGGGCCGCCACTTCGGGCTCGTGGTCGACGACAAGGAGGCCGTCCGCGCGGCCGTCGAGCGCGAAGGCCTGCAGGCCCTCCCCGGCCGCAGGCTGGATTTCCTCGACCCGTGGGGCAACCGGTTCGAGATCGTCGAGTACGGCGACATCCAGTTCGACCGCGTGCCGGGCGTCAAGCGCAAGCTGGGAATCGAGGCTTTGCAGAAGAGCTCGGCGGCGCAGCAGGAGATCGTCGAGCGCGGCCTCGGCTAGAAAGCCTCGACTTTCGTAGCACCAACATTTGCGCCGGCGGGTGCACACTGAATCGGCTTGTCCTCCCCTGCCTCAGGCAACCCGACCCGCCTCCGCGCGGGGTCGGCGTTCGCCGCGCTTGTCGTACTCGCGCTGTTCGCCCTCCTCGCCGGCAATGCCCATGCCGCGGCCGGCGGCATCGTGGCCGCGTACTCGTTCGACGAGGCGAGCGGCTCGACGCTCGGCGATCAGTCGGGCAACGGCCACCCCGGCACGATCGTCGGCGCGACGTGGGCGGCCGGCAAATACGGCACGGGCCTGAGCTTCAACGGCACCAGCTCGCGCGTCGACCTCCCGCCGCTCGGGACGTTCTACAAGACCGGCTTCACGTTCGAGGCATGGGTCAACAAGAGCACGGCGAAGCAGGACGTCGGCATCCTCGGCGCTTGGAACTACCCCGGCGGAGGCCCGATGCTGTGGGTCGACCACGTCGCCGGGCGCCACTACCTGACCCTCGACGCGGGGCTGGGGAGCTACCTCGACTCGGGCCAGGCGCCCGCGACCGGCCAGTGGCAGTACCTGAGCGCCACCTACGACGGCACGACCGCCCGCTACTACATCAACGGCGTGCAGGTCGCGAGCCGGGCGTTCGCCGGGAATGTCGGCGACACGAACACGTGGCGGATCGGCGCCTACGGGAACAGCCCGTTCGGGTTCTTCGACGGCACCATCGACGATGTCCGGATCTACGACCGCGCGCTGACGACGGCGGAGGTCCAGGGCGACATGACCCAGCGTGTCGGCGAGGACACGGCCGCGCCAAGCGCGCCCACGGCGTTCTCGAAGACGGGCGCGACGGCGACGTCGATCGCGACGTCCTGGACGGCTTCCACCGACGACGTCGGCGTCGCCGGGTACCGCCTCTACCGCGGCGGCAGCCTGATCGACACGACGACGTCGCTGTCGTACACGTTCACCGGCCTCACCTGCAGCACCAGCTACCAGCTCGGCGTCGAGGCGTTCGACGGCGCCGGCAACGTCTCCCCCCGCACGCCGCTCACCGCCGCCTCCGGCGCCTGCGACACGACGAAGCCGACCGTGTCGATCACCGCGCCCGCGAACGGCGCCACGGTCAGCGGAACGATCGCCGTCAGCGCCGCCGCCTCCGACAACACGAGCGTGGCCGGCGTGCAGTTCAAGCTCGACGGCGCCAATCTTGCAGCCGAGGACACCACCAGCCCGTACTCGGTCGCCTGGGACACCGTCACGAGCACCCCCGGCGCGCACGCGCTCACGGCTGTCGCCCGCGATCCGTCCGGCAACACGGCGACGTCCGCGGCGGTCACGGTGACGGTCACGGCACCCGCGGCCGGCAGCGCCCCGGTCGCCGCCTACTCGTTCGACGAAGGCGCCGGGACCATCGCCGGCGACGCCTCGGGCCACAGCCGCCAGGGCACGATCGTCGGCGCGACGTGGGCCACGGGCAAGTTCGGGTCCGGATTGAGCTTCAACGGCACCAGCGCGCGCGTCGACCTGCCCGACCTCGGGCGCTTCTACAAGCTCGGCTTCACGCTCGAGGCGTGGGTCAAGAAGAGCTCCCCGATGGGCGACGCCGGGATCGTGGGAACCTGGAACGCCGGGCAGAACGGCGGTCCGATGCTGTGGATCGACCACATCCTGCGCCACTACTACCTGACGCTGAACTCCGGCTCGTTCAACTACGTGGACTCAGGGCAGGAGCCGACCGTCGGGCAGTGGCAGCACATCGCCGCGACGTACGACGGCGCCACCGCGCGCGTCTACGTCAACGGCACGCTGGCCGCGAGCCAGGCCTTCGCGGCGAACGTCGGTGACTCGGGCAACTGGCGGATCGGCGCGTACGGGCCGACGGCCTCCGGGTTCTTCGACGGGCTCATCGACGAGGTCAGGATCTACGACCGCGCGCTGACGGCCGCCCAGGTCGCCGGCGACATGAACACGCCGGTCGTAGCAGGCCCGGCCGTGGTCGCGACGACGCCCGAGAGCGGTGCCACCGGCACCGGCGCGGCGCCGTCGATCACAGGCGTGGTTCAACGAGGCGATGTCGGCGGCGTCGATCACCTCGTCGACGTTCCAGCTGCGCAACGCCTCCGGCACGCTCGTGCCCGCGACCGTGACCTACGACGCCGACGACCGGGACGGCGTCGCTGCGCCGTCACCGCAGCGCTCACCTACGGCGCGGCGTACACGGCGACGATCAAGGGCGGGGCGACCGG
Organism: uncultured Solirubrobacteraceae bacterium; assembly: GCA_963806395.1. Lineage (GTDB taxonomy): Bacteria > Actinomycetota > Thermoleophilia > Solirubrobacterales > Solirubrobacteraceae > DASSUW01. The sequence goes on from CAWDYI010000012.1 coordinate 178,802, forward strand.
CGTCAAGGACGCCGGCGGCGACGCGATGGCGTCCGACCGCGTCTGGTCGTTCACCGTCACACCGCGGCCGCCGATCCTGGTCGTCACCTCGAAGGCGCGCCCGTTCAGCACCTACGCCGGAGAGATCCTCAAGCCGAGGGCATGGCCGGGTTCACCTCGCTGGACGTCGCACTCGTCACACCGGCCGTCCTGAGCGGGTTCGACGAGGTCGTGCTCGGCGACACCGCGCTCACGACCGGCCAGGTCACGACGCTCACCAACTGGGTCAACGCCGGGGCAACCTGATCGCGCTGCGCCCGGACAAGAAGCTCGCGAGCCTGCTCGGCTTGGCCGACCTCGGCGCGACGCTCTCGAACGCCTATCTGAAGGTGAACACCGCGGCCGGAACGCCGGGCGCCGGCATCGTCGGACAGACGATCCAGTACCACGGTGCGGCAGATCGCTACGTGCTCAACGGCGCCACCGCGGTCGCGACGCTGTACTCGAACGCGACGACGGCGACCCTGAGCCCGGCCGTCACGCTCCGCTCCGTCGGCATCAACGGCGGCCAGGCGGCAGCGTTCACCTATGACCTCGCGCCGCTCGGTCGTCTACACGCGCCAGGGCAACCCGGCGTGGGCCGGACAGGAGCGCGACGGAGTCGCCGCCGATCCGGCCGGACGACCTCTTCTTCGGGGCCAAGCTGGGCGACCTGCAGCCCGACTGGGTCGACCTCAACAAGGTCGCGATCCCGCAGGCGGACGAGCAGCAGCGACTGCTCGCCAACCTGATCACACGGATGGGCGCGGACCGCAAGCCGCTGCCGCGCTTCTGGTACCTGCCGCGGGGCCACGAGGCCGCCGTGGTGATGACCGGCGACGACCATGCGCTGGGCGGCACCGCCGGCCGGTTCGACAAGTACATCGCCTCCAGCCCGGCCGGCTGCTCGGTCGCCGACTGGGAGTGCGTGCGGTCGACCTCATACATCTACCCCGCGTCCCCGCTCACGAACGCTCAGGCGCAGAGCTACACCGCGCAGGGCTTCGAGGTGTCCGTGCACACCGCGCCGGGCGGTATCAACGGCCTCGACTGCGCCAATTGGACCGCGGCGGGCCTGCCCGGGATCTTCGACACGCAGGTGGCCGCGTTCCGCGGCAAGTACACGAGCATCCCGGCGCCTGCCACCCATCGCATGCACTGCGTCGCCTGGGCCGACTGGGCGACCCACGCGAAGGTCGAGCGCGCGAACGGCATCGGGCTCGACACGAACTACTACTACTACCCGAGCAGCTGGATGGCGTCCAAGCCCGGGTTCATGACGGGCTCCGGGATGCCGATGCGCTTCGCCGACACCGACGGCAGCCTGATCGACGTCTTCCAGGCCAACACACAGATCACCGACGAGTCCGGGCAGGGCGAGCCCAGCACGATCAACGCGCTGCTCGACGGAGCGACGGGCGCGAACGCCTACTACGGCGCGTTCGTCGCCAACATCCACACCGACTCGGCCGCGTCGATGGAGTCGGACGCGATCGTCGCGGCCGCCCAGGCGCGCGGCGTCCCGGTGATCTCGGCCAAGCAGCTGCTCGACTGGACCAGCGGCCGGGAGAAGTCGACGCTGTCGGCGTTCGGCTGGTCGGCCAACACGCTGAGCTTCAAGGTCGGCGTCGCCGGTCAGGCCGACGGCTTGCAGGGCATGCTCCCGACCCAGTCCGGCTCCCTCACGCTGCAGAGCATCAAGGTCGGCGGGACCGTCACGGTCCCGTTCACCACGCGCACGATCAAGGGCATCTCGTACGCGTTCTTCGATGCGCAGAGCGGCACCTACACGGCCGCCTACGGCTAGGTCAGCGCGCCCGTCAGGTGCGGCTTGGCGGTGTGCTCGTCGTGCACCGCGAACGCGCTCTCGCGGCTCGAGAACACGACCCGGCCGGGGATCCGCAGCGGCAGCTTGAAGCGCACGTCGACGGCGTAGGCGTCGGGCAGCTCGCCCTCGAGCGCGGCGAGGCAGCGCGCCTTCGTCCACATCCCGTGCGCGATCGCACCGGGCTGGCCGAACGCACGTGCGGCGAGCGAGTGCAGGTGGATCGGGTTCGCGTCGCCCGACACGCGCGCATAGCGGCGGCCGGTGTCGCCCGGGATCGTCCAGATCGCGCTCGTGGGCCACTCCATCGCGTCGTCGCGCCGGTCCCCCGCTCGCACGGCGCGCTCGCGGTGCAGGTAGGTGCTCAGGCCGCGCCAGGCGACCTCGCCGCCGGTCGCCGCCTCCGCGACGACGTCGAACTGCGTGCCGCGGTCGTGCTGGGAGAGGTCGACCGCGCGCACCCGCAGGTCAAGACGCTCGTCCGCCCGGATCGGCCGCAGCTGCTCGATCCGGTTGGCGATGTGCACCAGCCCGAGCGGTGAGAACGGGAACGAGGGCGCGGCCATCAGGTCGAGCGCCAGCGGGAACGCGAGCACGTGCGGGTAGGTCGCCGGCAGCTCGTCCCGCAGCCGGAAGCCGCACACGCGGTCGTACGCGGCCAGGTGCCCGCGGTCGATCTCGACGCCGTCGCGCGTGAGCTCGTGCTCGGGCAGCGCGTCCGCACGCCGCCGCAGCCGGCCGAGCGCGGCCCCGGCGACGATGCGTGCGTAGACGCCCTTCATGCCCCGATCAGGCTCTGGCCGCAGACGCGCACGACGTTGCCGTTGACCCCGGCCGACCCGGGCGATGCCAGCCACGCGACCGTCTCCGCCACGTCGACCGGCAGGCCGCCCTGGGCGAGCGAGTTCATGCGCCGCCCCGCCTCACGCGTGCCGAGCGGCATCGCCGCCGTCATCTGCGTCTCGATGAAGCCCGGGGCGACGGCGTTGATCGTCGCCTGGCGCTCCGCCAGCACGGGAGCGAGCGACTCGACCACGCCGATCACGCCGGCCTTGCTGGTCGCGTAGTTGACCTGCCCGCGGTTGCCGGCGATGCCGCTGACCGACGAGACGCACACGATCCGCCGGACACGCTCACGGTGCAGCAGGGCCTCGTTGATGCGTTCGATGCTCTCGAGGTTGACGGCCAGCACCGAATCCCACTGGTCCTCGCTCATGCGGGCGAGCGTCTTGTCACGCGTGATGCCCGCGTTGTGCACGACGATGTCGAAGTCGCGCTCGGCGAGCGCGGCCGGCGCGCGGTCGGCCGTGATATCGAGTTGCAGCGCCGAGCCGCCGAGCCGGTTGGCCACCGCCGCCAGGTCCTCGCCCTGCGCCGGGACGTCGATGCAGACGACGTGCGCGCCGTCGCGCGCCAGCACCTCGGCGATCGCCGCGCCGATCCCGCGCGACGCTCCGGTCACGGCCGCGACCTTGCCGTCGAGCGGCCGCGACCAGTGTTCGGGCGCGTCCGGCACGGCGCCGCCGACGCGGATCACCTGGCCGGACACGTACGCGGACCGGCCGGAGAGCAGGAACCGCAGCGTCGACTCGAGGTCGGCCTCCGGTTCCGCGTGGACGAGCTGGGCCGTCGCGCCGTGGCGCACCTCCTTCGCGGCCGACCGGACGAAGCCCTCGAGCGCGCGCTGGGCCACGCTGTCGCCGCTGCCGACGACGAGCAGCCGCCCGCACGGCGCGAGCGAGCGGATCGCCGGATGGAAGAAGTCGTACGCGGCGCGCAGGTCGCCGCTGCGCTCGATCCCCGACGCGTCGAGGACGAGCGCGCCGTAGGACTCCGCGTCGCCCGCCTGCGGGATGCCGCACGCCGCCAGCACGCGCCGGATCGGCTCGACCCACGGCCCGTCGCCACCGACCAGCACCGGCCCGCCGACGAACGCGGGGCCCCGCTGCAGCGGCGTCGGCTGCGGGAGGCCCAGCCGGCGGACCATGAAGCGTCCGGGGGGCGAGTCGGCGAACTGCTGGTATCGATCGGCCATGAGCGCAGGATTACCCGATTGAAACGTCAGATGAACGGGAACGTTTGTCACCAATGCCAGAGAAGATCGCGATCCTCGGCGGCAACCGCATCCCGTTCGCCCGCTCGAACGGGCCGTACGCCGACGCATCAAACCAGGACATGCTCACCGCCGCGCTGGACGGGCTCGTGGCGCGCTTCGGGCTGCAGGGCGAGCGCGCCGGCGAGGTCGTGGCCGGCGCAGTGCTCAAGCACAGCCGCGACTTCAACCTCACGCGCGAGTGCGTGCTGGGCTCGGCGCTCGATCGCGCCACCCCGGCCTACGACATCGGCCAGGCGTGCGACACCGGCCTCCAGGCCGCACTGGCAGTGGCCGGAAAGATCGCGCTGGGCCACGTCGACTGGGGGATCGCCGGAGGCGTCGACACCACCAGCGACGCGCCGATCGCGGTCAACGAGGGCCTGCGCCGGGTCCTGCTCGAGGCCAACCGGACGAAGAGCGTCCCCGGCCGGCTGAAGCTGCTCGGCCATCTGCGGCCCGGCCACCTCGTGCCCGCCATCCCCCGCAACGCCGAGCCGCGCACCGGGCTGTCGATGGGCGAGCACCAGGCGATCACGACGGAGCAGTGGGGCATCTCGCGCTCCGAGCAGGACGAGCTGACGGTGGCGAGCCACCAGGGCCTCGCGGCGGCGTACGAGCGCGGGTTCTTCGACGACCTCTTGACGCCGTACCTCGGGCTCGAGCGCGACCAGAACCTGCGGCCGGACTCCAGCACCGACAAGCTCGCGAAGCTCAAGCCCGTGTTTGGCGACACGATGACGGCGGGCAACTCGACGCCGCTGTCCGACGGCGCCGCGGTCGTGCTGCTGGCGCGTGACGAGTGGGCGGCCGAGCGCAACCTGCCGGTGCTCGCCCACCTCACGGACTCCGAGACGGCGGCGGTCGACTACGTGCACGACGGCGACGGGCTGCTGATGGCGCCGGTGCAGGCCGTGCCGCGGCTGCTCGACCGTGCCGGGCTGACGCTGCAGGACTTCGACCTGTACGAGATCCACGAGGCGTTCGCCGCACAGGTGCTGTGCACGCTGAAGGCGTGGGAGCAGGACGGGCTCGGCGCGATCGACCGCTCGAAGCTCAACGTCGCCGGCGGCTCGCTGGCCGCCGGGCATCCGTTCGCCGCGACCGGCGGGCGGATCCTCGCCACCGTCGCGAAGCTGCTGGCGGACCGATACCCGTCCCCACCCGCCCGCGCGCTGGTGTCCATCTGCGCTGCCGGCGGGCAGGGCGTCGTCGCGATCGTGGAGCGTGCCAAGTGAGCTACGGGTTCTCCCTCACGCCGGCCCAGCACGACCTGGTCGAGCGCACGCACGCGTTCTCGCGTGACGTGATCCGGCCCGCCGCCGAGCACCACGACCGCGTGGAGGAGTTCCCGTGGGCGGTGCTCGAGCAGGCCGCCCAGGAGGGCTTCTACAACCCGCTCTTCTACCGCGACCTGATCGGCGACCCGACCGGCCTGTCGCTGCCGCTGTTCATGGAGGAGCTGTTCTGGGGCTGCGCGGGGATCGGGCTGAGCATCGTGATGCCGGCACTCGCGCTGTCGGCGATGGCGCAGGCGGCGACACCGGACCAGCTGATGCGCTGGGCGCCCGAGTGCTTCGGCGAGCCCGGTGACCTCAAGCTCGCCGCGCTCTGCGTGTCCGAGCCCGAGGGCGGCAGCGACGTCCGCAACCTGCGCACCCAGGCGCGCCGCGACGGCGACGACTGGGTGCTCGACGGCCACAAGATCTGGATCGGCAACGGCGGGATCGCCGACGTGCACGTCGTGAACGCGACGGTCGACCCCGACCTCGGCCACCGCGGCCAGGCGCTGTTCATCGTGCCGGGCGGCACGCCGGGCCTGCGGCTCGTGCGCAAGCTGGAGAAGCTCGGGTGCCGGGCGTCGCACACGGCCGAGCTGAAGTTCGAGGGCTGCCGGATCCCGGGCGAGAACCTGCTCGGCGGCGACGAGCGGCTCGAGCGCCGGCTGGCGGAGGCGAGCGCCCGCAACGGCGACGGCCGTTCGTCGACGCTCGGCGCGTTCGAGCAGACGCGGCCGATGGTCGCCGCCCAGGCGCTCGGGATCGCGCGCGCGGCGCTCGAGTTCGCGTGCGACTACGCGTCTCAGCGCGAGGCGTTCGGCGGTCCGATCCTCGACAAGCAGGGGATCTCGTTCCCGCTCGCGGACCTCGCGACCGACCTCGACGCTGCTCGGCTGCTGACCTGGCGCGCGTCGTGGATGGCCGCGCAGCACATGGAGTACCACCACGCCGAGGGCTCGATGTCGAAGCTGAAGGCGTCGGAGGTCGCGGTGCGGATCACCGAGCAGGCGATCCAGGTCTGCGGCGGCTACGGCTACGTGCGCGACCTGCCGGTCGAGAAGTGGTACCGCGATGCGAAGCTCTACACGATCTTCGAGGGCACGAGCGAGATCCAGCGGATGGTGATCGGGCGCACGCTCGAGGACGCGGCGCCGCCGCTGCACCACCGCCTGCCCGCCGACGGCCCGGCGCTCAGCCGGCGGTTCGGCCGCGGGACCAGGACGCGGTCGCTGGCGGCCGGCAGGGCGATGCGCGTGGCATCGCGCACGCCGCCGGCACTGATGCGGTTGCCGATGAAGGTGCTCGCGCCGCCGCAGAAGCCGCGCGACCGCTGACGAGAGTCGGTTGCGGCCCGACCGGGCGTTTGCGATTGTCACCGCCGAGATGACGGACCAGGCCGCGGGCTCCACAGCGACGATCTTCGACATCGCTGAAGAGGCGGGGGTCTCGATCACGACCGTCTCGCACGTGTTCTCGGGCAACCGGCCGGTCGGCACGGCAACGCGCCAGAAGGTGCTCGAGGCGGCCGAGCGGCTCGACTACCGGCCGCGCGGCAGTGCTCGCGCGCTCGCGACCGGCCGGACGATGACGCTCGCGCTGCAGATCTCGTTCTCCGGCCCCGAGCTGCTGTTCAACCCGTTCTTCACGTCGCTGCTGCCGGCGATGTCCGAGGCGGCGATCGAGCTGGGCTACTCGTTCGCGTTCGTGCCGGCGGACGCGGCGGAGTCGTTCGTCGAGCCGCTGATCGCCCGCCGGACGGTCGATGCCGCGATCCTGATCGATCCGCGGCCCGGCGACCGCTTCGTCGCCTCGGTGCTGGCTGAGCGCCTGCCGTACGTCTCGCTCGGGCGCGTGCTCGGCGCGCCGGCCGGGCCGCGCGTCGATCACGACCACCTGGAGGTCTGCCGGGCGGTCGTCGATCACCTCCGGGCGGAGCGGTACGAGCGGATCGCGATGCTCTCGATCCGCGAGCAGGTCTCGTACGTGATCGACCTCGAGGCAGCGTTCAGGACGATCGTGCCCGACGGCGCCGTGATCGCCGCGGACGCGCTGTCCGTCGACGCGGGGCGGGCTGCCGCCGCGGAGCTGCTGGCGGGCGACGACCGTCCGGACGCGCTCTTCTGCGCGAACGACGTGCTCGCGGTCGGCGTGCTGCAGGCGGCGGCAGCGGCCGGCGCTCGGGTGCCGGAGGACCTCGGCATCGTCGGCGTCGAGGACAGCTCGCTCGCGCGGCACGCCGAGCCGCCGCTCACGAGCATCAGCGCGCACCCCGAGGAGGCGGGCAGGCTGCTGATCGCCACGATGGACCGCGTGCTGTCGGGCGAGCTGGACGTGCCGCCCACCGTCGTGCCGATCGATCTCGTGGTGCGAGCGTCCTCGACGCGGTCCTGAGCCGGCGAGCTTGCGATGCCCGACAGCCTGATGTAGCGTCCTGCAAAGCCCTTTGCGCCACCCCTGAGGAGGGGAGCATGAGCGAGCAGGTCAGCAGCACCCGGGCGGGATCGGACGCGGGTTCCGCCGCGCCGTTCTATACACGGCAGGCCTCCGGCCTCGTGCGCGACATCTCGCCGTTCTCGAGCATCGCGCTGAACATCTCGTTCGTCTCGATACCGCTCGCGGTGCTGATCGCGACGCAGGCGCCGTCGGCGTTCCCGGGCGCGAGCCCGTTCTGGGTCACGGTCATCTGCGCGGTCGCGTGCATCTTCCCGGTGCTCCTCTACAGCATGTTCACGTCCGTGATGCCGCGCTCGGGCGGCGACTACGTGTTCGTCAGCCGGACGCTGCACCCGTGGGCCGGGTTCGCCGCGAACTTCAACATCACGGCCTGGTACCTGCTGGTGATCGCCTACTTCGCCTATCTGCTGACGCCGTTCGGCCTCAGCTCGGCATTCACGACGATCGGTGTCGCGGCGAACAGCTCGACGTTCACGGACCTGGCGACCGACATCAACACCAAGGGCTGGCAGTTCGCGATCGGAGCGGCGGCGCTGATCGGCGTCGCTGTGCTGATGAGCCTCAGCCTGCGTACCGCGCTGCGGATCTTCAAGTGGATGTTCGCCTTCTCCCTGCTCGGCGTCGCCATCAGCGTCCTGCTGCTGCTCTTCAACGGCCGCGACGACTTCGTCCAGGCCGTCGGGGCGTTCGGCGGCGACTACGACAAGGTGATCGCCGACGCTCGCGCCGCGGGATTCGAGGGCAGCGCGAACTTCGACCTCGGCAACACGTTGCTGGCACTGCCGCTCGCGTTCGCGTCGTTCGGCTACGCGATCGTGACCGCCTACGCGGGCGGCGAGATCCGCTCGCCGAAGTCGGGCAACCGCACCGCGATGCTGCTGTCGCTCGGCATCGCCGCCGTGATCGTGGCGATCCTCATGGCGCTCGCGACGCGGACGTTCGGCAACGACTTCCTCGGATCGGCGACGTACCTCGGCAACGCCGGTGCCGAGGGCTACCCGTTCGACTCGCCGCCGTTCTTCTTCTTCTTCGTCTCGATGCTCACGAGCTCGACGCCCCTGATCGTGTTGATCAGCCTGTCGTTCATCGTCGCCTTCCTCGTCGCGCTGCCGGCGACGTTCCTGATCGCGACCCGCAACCTCTTCGCGTGGTCGTTCGACCGCTTGGTGCCGCAGCGGCTCAGTGACGTGAACGAGCGCACGCACTCGCCGGTGATCGCCAACGGCGTCGTGCTGCTCGTGACGCTGAGCTACCTCGCGCTGATCGTGTTCGCCGGCGGCGACTTCCTCGACCTGCTGTTCACCGCGGGCCTGGCCGAATTGCTCACGTTCATGGTCGTGGCGATCGCCGGGATCGCGTTCCCGTCGATGCGGCGCGCGCTCTACGACGCCTCGCCGATCAAGCGCTCGATCGCGGGCATCCCGGCGCTGACGGTGGTCGGCATCCTCGCGCTGATCGTCTACGCGTTCTTCTTCTACTCGCTGGCGACGACCGACGCGCTCGGCGCCAACGCGTCGGTCGGCATCCGTGCGACTGTCATCATCGCCGCAATCAGCCTGCTGATCTATCCGATCGCCGTGCTGGTCAATCGCAGCCGCGGCGTCAACCTCCAGCTCGCGTTCCGGGAGCTGCCGCCGGAGTGAGGCTGTTTCGCCGGACGCCGCGCGCCCCGTCCACGCGGGTCTTCTTCGCCACGGACCTGCACGGCTCGGAGCGATGCTTCCGCAAGTGGTTGAACGCCGCCAAGGTCTACGAGGCACAGGTGCTCGTGCTCGGCGGCGACCTCTCCGGCAAGGTCCTGGTGCCGGTGGTCGCCGACGCGGGTCGGGACGCCGCGGAGGTCGACGCCGAGCGCACGCAGATCCGCATGACCGGCCGGTATCCGATCGTCGTCACGCCCGACGAGCAGGCGGTGATCGAGGCCGACCCGGCCGCGCTCGACTCGCGCTTCCAGCAGGCGATGGAGGAAACGCTGCGTGCGTGGGTCGAGCTCGCGGACGAGCGCCTCGCCGACACGGACGTGGCGGTCTTCACGATGCTGGGCAACGACGACGAGCCGGCCCTGGCCGACGTGCTGCGCAGCGCCAGCCGCTCGACGTACGCCGAGGACGGCATCGTCGAGCTCCCCGGCGGGTTCGAGATGGCGACGCTGGGCTACTCGACGCCGACGCCGTGGAAGACGCCGCGCGAGCTCACCGAGGAGGAGCTCGCGCCGAGGCTGACCGAGCTGCTCGACCGCCTCGGCGACCCCAGCCGCGCCGTCGTCAACCTGCACTGCCCGCCGGCCGCGACGCACCTCGACCAAGCGGCCAAGCTGGATTCCGAGCTGCGCCCGGTGGTCGACGCGAGCGGGCTCGTGATGACGTCGGTGGGCTCGACCGCGGTGCGGGCCGCGATCGAGCGCTATCAGCCGATGCTCGGGCTGCACGGGCATGTCCACGAGTCGCCCGGCACCGAGCGGCTCGGCGACACGCTCTGCATCAACCCGGGGTCGGAGTACGGCGACGGCGTCCTGCGCGGCGCCATCGTGGATCTGGAGGCCGAGCGCGGCGTCGCCCGCTGGCAGCTCGTCCAGGGATGAGGGGGCTCGAGTGAGCGAGATCCTGTGGGTCAACCCGGTCGGGAGCGGCGACTTCGACGCCGACACGCGGACGCTGATCGACGCGATCCGGGCGCCGCACCACGAACCCCGCATCGAGCATCTGGCCGATGGGCCACCGCACCTGGAGTACCACCTGTACGAGCATCATGCGCTCGGCCCGATGCTCGACCTGATGCGCGTGGCGGAGGCAGACGGCGCGGCGGCGGCGATCATCGGCTGCTTCTACGACGGCGGCCTGCGGGAGGCGCGCGAGGTGCTGACGATGCCGGTGGTCGGGATGGGCGAGGCGAGCGTGCTGCTCGCCTCGACGATGGGCCACCGGTTCTCGATCATCGTCGGCCGGCGCAAGTGGATCCCCAAGATGAGCGACAACGCCGTCCTCGCCGGCGTCGAGCGGCGGCTCGCGTCGTTCCGCTCGGTCGACATGGGCATCCCCGACGTGCTCGCCGATCCCGAACGCTTCCTCGATCGCGTGATCGAGGAGGGCCGGCGCGCCGTCGACGAGGATGGCGCCGAGGTGGTCGTGCTCTCGGAGATCACGTCGCCGGCGTTCTGGGAGCGCGCGGCGCGTGAGCTGCCCGTCCCGCTGGTCGATCCCGGAGTCGCCTGCTGGAAGTGGGCGGAGATGGCGGCCGACCTGTACGCCGGCCTGGGCCTGTCCCACTCGAAGGCGTTCGGCTACGAGGCGCCGCCGGCGCCGAGCCCGGCGGCATGAGCGCGGCGCTCGTCGCGGAGGGCGTCGCCCTCGTCGACGAGATGGACTCGCGCGGCCTGACGCTTCGCCTGCTCGGCGGCGCCGGGATCGTGCTGCACTGCGAGCGGACACTCGGCGGCACGCCGCACCGCGAGATCGCCGACCTCGACGCGCTGGCGCCGCGCGCGGACGCGCGCGCGGTCGCTGCCGCGCTCGCCGCGGCCGGGTACGCCCCGGAGGCGCGCTTCAACGCGATGCACGGCGATCGCCGGATGATCTTCCACGGGCCCGCCGGCAAGCTCGACGTGTTCGTCGGCGCGTTCGAGATGTGCCACCGGCTCGATCTCAACGGCAGGCTGGCGCTCGACACCCCGACGCTGACGGTCAGCGACCTGCTCCTCACCAAGCTCCAGATCGTCGAGCTGAATGCCAAGGATGCGCAGGACGCCGCCCTGCTGCTCCGCGAGCACGCGCTCGGCCACGGTGCGGGAGACCACGTCGACGTCGACTACCTCGCGTCCCTGGTCGCGCGCGATTGGGGCCTCTGGCGGACGACGAGCGGCACGCTCCGCCGCCTCGCCGAGCTCGAGCCCGGGGTCTCACCCGCTGCGCGTGCGCTGGAGTCGGCGTTTGCCGACGTCCCGAAGACGGCGGCGTTCCGGATGCGCGCCCGCGTCGGCGAGCGCAAACGCTGGTACGAGCTGCCGGACGAGGTCGGCTGAGACTAAGGGAGAGGGAGCGGATGGGTCAGATCACGAGCGCCACGGACGTCGAGGACTTCCTGCGCGGCGCCAACTTCATGAGCGCCTCCGGCGGCGGTGACCCGGTGGTGGAGCGTGAGCAGCTGCTCGCGGACCTCGAACACGGCCGCAACGTCGGCTGGACGCCGCTCGACGCCTTCAAGGACGACGACGTGCTGTTCTCCGCCTGCTACAGCGGCTCGATCGCCCCCGAGAGCTTCGACGACCCTGAGGCGCGTGCGCTCGCGCTCGGCGGCGGGCGGATCCACGACGCGCCGTTCACCGAGGCGGTCCGGCTGCTCGAGGCGCACCTCGGCGTCACCTGCGCCGGCCTGATCTCGATCGAGATCGGAGGCATCAACGCGGGCGCGATCCTGAGTGCGGCCTCGCGGCTCGAGCTGCCGCTCGCGGACGCCGACTACGCGGGACGCGCGATCCCGGAGCTGCACGCCACGGCGCCGCACATGTTCGGCGCGCCCGTGCTCCCGTTCGCGTGCGTCGATCACTTCGGCAATCGCGTGCTGATCCTCGACGCGCCGTCGGACGCCTGGGCCGAGCGGATCGGCAAGCACCTCGCGCTCTCGTCGCTGGGCCTGATCGCCTGCGCGTTCGCGGCGCTCCCCGTGTCACGCGTTCGGGAGATCTGCGTGCCGTCGACGATGTCGGAGTGCCTGGCACTCGGCCGCGCGATCCGGCTTGCGCGCGAGCACCAGGAGGACCCGGTCGCGGCGGCTGCGGCCGAGCTCGACGGCTGGCTGCTGTTCGAGGGCGAGGTCGCGGCCCGCGACTGGGCCAACACCGGCTACATGGAGGGCACCCACGAGCTCCGTGGCGATGGCCGCTTCGCCGGTCACGACCTGAAGGTGTGGTTCCGCAACGAGAACCACGTCACCTGGCTCGACGGCGACCCGTGGGTGTGCAGCCCGGACCTGATCGAGTTCTGCGACCCGGCGACCGGCGAGCCGCTCGTCAACACGTACCTCGAGCTCGGCCAGCGCGTGGCCGTCGTCGGGCGCCGGCGGCGCGACCTGTTCGACTCGGCGGCCGGGCTGGAGACGCTCGGCCCGCGGCACTTCGGCTTCGACCTCGAGTTCCAGCCGATCGAGCGCCTGGTCGCCGCGTGACGGTACGCGAGCTCGCCGATGCCGTCCTGACGGCGTTCGCGACGTCCGACCTGGCCGCGGTCGAGCGGCTCGTGGCGCCGTCCGCGACGGTCTACGGGACCGACGCCGGCGAGCACTGGGACGACCGCGCCGGCCTGGCCGACGCGCTCGACGCGATGCGCTCGCTGGAGCTCAGCGCGTCGTGGCGGGAACCGCCGCAGACCGGCGACGGCTGGGTCGCCGGCATCGCGATCTACCGCGCCGGGAACGGTCCGCCGCTGGAGACACGCGTCACGATGGCGTTCGAGGGCGACCAGCTCGTGCACGCCCACTTCTCGGTCGCCGCACCGGCGCCGGTCATCGAGGGCTGAAGATCCCGCCCAGCGGCTCGCCCGGCACGGCGGGGACGTGGAACCACGGCGGCAGCACGTCGGTCGCGGTGGCGGCGGCGAGGCCGCGCCCCGCCGCGCGCACCTGCTCGCGCTGTGGGGCGTCGGACCGGTAGTCGCCGCGCGCGTGACCGACGACCACCACACGCGCGAGCAACGGCATGTCGAGATAGCGCACGGTCCACTCGAGCATCTGCAGGCACGGCCCGGCCTCGTAGAAGCCGCGTTCTCCCTGAGCGAGCACGATCGCGACCGGCTTGCCGCGCATACGCGCCCTGAAGGCCGCCTCGTCGCGGTCGAGCAGACAGCTCCAGCGATCGAGCAGCGCCTTCAGCTGCGCCGACACGCCGTACCAGTACAGCGGTGAGCCGAGCACCAGCAGGTCGGCCGCGTAGACCTCGGCCATCACCGTGGCGAAGTCGTCGCCGTCGAGCGGGCAGGCGCCCGCCGCGATGCACGCCGTGCAGTCGCCGATCGGGTCGATGTGGTGGCTCGTGACGTCGATCGAGCGCGTCGCGGCGCCGCTCTCCTCGAGGCCGCCGAGCAGGTCGGCCACGGCGGCGGCGGTGTTGCCGTCGCTGCGCGGGCTGGCGACGAGCGCGACCGCTACCACCAGCGTGCGCGGGCGGTGGTGAGCACCTCGAAACCGGTCTCCGTGACGATCCCGTTGTGCTCGAACATCGCGCCGCCAAGCGTCTTATGGCCCAGCAGCATCTCGACCGCGAGATACATCCCGGGCACCAGCGGGGTCGGGTCGCCGGCCATCAGCCACGGCGCCTCCCACATCATTCCCAGCCCGTGCCCGACCGCCGGGAAGCCCTCCATCTCAGGGGTCTCCTCGGGGATCGAGGCGACGACCTCGGACTGCCCCATCCACTCATCGGCAACGGCGTACGCATCGCCCGCCGTCATGTCCGGCCGGATCGCGGCACAGACGGTCTCGACGCACTCGATCACCGACTCGAGCAGGGCGCGCTGTTCCGGCGTCGGATCGTCGCCCACGACCCGGGAGCGCGCGAAGTCGAAGAAGTATCCGCCGTAGGACCCGTAGCAGTCCACATGGAAGAGGTCGCCGCGCTCGAAGCGCCGCGTGGGGTCCGCGGACGGCAGCCGGGCATGCGTGTAGCCGTGCGACCACGGCCCCGAGGCGCACGCCGCGTCGTAGAGCACACCACCCCCCGCGATCAGCGTCCGCGACGCCTCGGCCACCGCCTCGGCCTCGGTCGCGCCCTCGACCACGGCGTCGATCAGCGCCTCGAGCGTCTGGTTGCCGAGCGCGCACGCACCCCGGATCACCTCGATCTCGGCCGGGCTCTTGTGGATGCGCAGGTCCTCGACGAGCCGATCCGCGCGGACGATCTCGGCGTCGGGCAGCGCCTCGACGAGGCCGAGATACGCCGCGGCGGTCATGTAGCTCGCGCCGACGAGCGCGAGGCGCCCACGCTCGAGCCCGGCCCGGCGCACGGCCTCGGCCGCCGTACGCGGCACGTGGATCGACGGGAGCACGTCGTCGGCCACGACGAGGTCGCGTCGCCACCAGGGGACGTCGACGACGACACTCGCCGGCCCGTCCACCGGCAGCACGCACACGCCATGCGAGCGGGCGGCGCCGATGCCCGCGTCATCGCCCATGTACGGCTGCTGCGAGTAGTGGTTGGTGAGGTACAGCACGTCGGCCGACATGTCCATGAACGCGCCGCCGCGAGACCACACCAGTACGCCGTCGAAGCCCTGTTCCGCCGCCTGCGTCCGCACCCGGTCCTGCCGGGCCCGGAACTCACCGGGCTCGATCGCCTTCCACGGATCCCGGGCCGTGTCGCCGATGGTCATGGCGGCAGATTCGCAAAGCGCTTTGCCTGCGTCAAGGGACGCAGGCCGATCAGGGCTCGCGGTCGTAGTAGTCGACGCCGCTCTCACGCCGCACGAACAGGCGGTCCCGCTCGTTGCCGCTGAAGGCGCCGAACTTGTCGCTGTCGGGATAGACCGCGATCGCCGGCCGGTTGACGGTCGAGAACATGAGCACGCGGACGCGCGCGTCGGTGCGGTTGGTGACCTTGTGCGCGCCCTCCGGGCCCTCCGGGAAGCACACGGTGTCGCCGGGCTCGAGCTCGTCCTCCCCACCGGGATGGCGGAGCGTCGGGCGGCCCTCGAGCACGATCAACCACTCCTCCTCGCCGTACTCGTAGTGGTACGGGCAGATGCTCTGGCCGGCGGGCAGCTCGTACAGGCTGGCGCCCGACTTCGTCGCCCCGAGCTGGGGGCCGAAGCGCGCCATGCCGGCGCGGTAGCCGTCCGGGTCGGTCTCGTCCCACTCGGGCTCGCCGGAGAAGATGTTGAAGCGTCGCATGCGCCCGATTATCCGGGCCGGAACGCCTCGACCCCCTTCGCCCATGCGGCGTCGAGGTCGGCGCCGGCCGGGAAGCGGCCGTTGAGCTCGAGGATCGTCATGCCGTGGGCGAACGCCCACAGGGCGCGGGCGGTGTCGGCATCGCCGCCCACGGCCTCGACGAGCGGCCGCGCGGCGCGGTCCTCCACGCCCTCGACGAGCCGGTCGCGCGCGAGCGGCCGCTCGGTCATCAGCCGGTACAGGTGTGGATGACCGGTGGCGTGGTCGCGGTAGGCGACGGCGATCGCCCGCACCGGCTCGTCGGCGCCGACCAGCGCGCGCTCGAACACGGCCGCGAGCTCGTCGAAGCCCTGCGAGACGACCGCCGCCTCGAGCGCGCGCTTGTCCGGGAGGTGCTTGTAGATCGACGGCGCGCGGATGCTCAGCCGGTCGGCGACGCGCCGCATCGAGAGCCCCTCCGGCCCCTCGGCCTCGAGCAGCTCGCGGGCGGCGGCGACGATCTCCCGCGCCCGCGGGCTGAGCTCAGATGCGCTGGAAGCCATCCGGCGTGCGCAGGTTGTAGCCCGCGGTCCGGTCGACGGCGATGTGCAGGGCCCACGCGATCGCGCCGACGAAGAAGCCGAGCGAGACGATGCCGAACGCTGCCAGGGCACCAAGGGCGAGAGGCCCCCAGAAGCGGTGCAGCGCGTTGTAGAGCGGAACCGCGCGAGGGTGCAGCTGACCCTTGACGAGCCCAGGCGCGATGCCGGCGAACAGCGCGATGTCGGGCGCTGCGCCGAACGCGAAGAACTGCCACCAGCCCGTGCCGTGGCGCGCGAGCTCATACACCGCGAACGCGAGCAGCGCCACCGTCAGCGCGCCGTAGGCCAGCTGCCTTGTGACTCCGATCGATTGTGTCTGAGTGACATGCATGCCGCGATCTCCTTGTTGATCGGCTAACACTGTTAGCCGAATAGTAGCTAACACCGTTAGCCATTTTCAACCGAGGAGTACGGTGGGAGTCGTGACCATCACCGTGATCGGCGATCACGAGGAGCGCACCGTGCGCCAGCTCGAGCGCTGCGTCGACGCCGAGCCGGGCGCGGCGGGCGTGCTGTGCGCGGACGGGCACGTCGGCTACAGCCAGCCGGTGGGCGGCGCGGTCGCGTACCGGCACCACATCTCGGTCTCGGGCGTCGGGTACGACATCGGGTGCGGGAACAAGGCCGTCCGAACCGCCCTGCGCCGCGACGAGCTTGCGGCCGACCTTCCGCACGTGATGGACGAGATCGTCGCCCGGATCTCGTTCGGCGTCGGCCGCCGCAACGACGAGCCGGTCGACCACCCGGTCATCGAAGCGATCGGCAACGCCGATGCGGCGTCGCAGCGGGGGCTGCGCGAGCTCGCCGCGGGCCAGCTCGGAACCGTCGGAGCCGGCAACCACTACGTCGACCTGTTCGCCGACGAGGAGGGCTTCGTGTGGGTCGGCGTGCACTTCGGCTCGCGCGGCTTCGGCCACAGGACGGCGACGAGCTACCTCGAGCTCGCCGGCGCGGGCAGCGACGGGATGGATGCGCCGCCGACGCTGCTCCCGATCGACTCCGAGCTCGGCCGGGAGTACATCGCGGCGATGGAGCTGGCGGGCGACTACGCGTATGCCGGCCGCGACGTTGTGGTCGAGCGCGTGCTGGAGATCCTCGGCGCCGCCGTCACGCACTCCGTCCACAACCACCACAACTACGCGTGGAGGGAGACCCACGACGGCGAGGACTGGTGGGTCGTCCGCAAGGGCTGCACGCCGGCCTTCCCCGGCCAGCAGGGCTTCGTCGGGGCGACGATGGGCGAGCAGAGCGTGATCCTCGAGGGCGCCGACACGGCGGCGGCGCGCACGGCGTTCTTCTCCACCGTGCACGGCGCGGGCCGGCGGATGTCGCGCACGCAGGCCGCCGGGAAGATGGGCGTCGCGTACGAGTGCTCGGACCGCGGGTGCGACTTCTTCGTGCTCCGCGGGCGGCAGGAGAGCGCCTCGTGCCCGCGCCACCCGCACTCACGGCTCGCCAAGCGCCACCGGCGGGTCAAGCCGGGCCTGATCGACTACGAGCGCGTCCGCGCCGACCTGCGCGAGCGCGGGATCGAGCTGCGCGGCGGCGCGGCCGACGAGGCGCCCGACGCGTACAAGCGGCTCGACCAGGTGCTGGCCGACCACGGCGACTCGATCCGCGTGCTGCATCGCCTCACGCCGATCGGAGTCGCCATGGCCGGCCCGGACACTTTCGATCCCTACAAGGACTAGATGATTGATTTCGCGGCCCGCGTGCCCGCATGGCCGCGCACCGTGGATGCCGGGTGGTGCACGTGCGAGGGGCACAGTGGCGGAGCCACGGGCGGGCGGGCTTCGATCAGGTGCCGATCCGGCGCCGCGGGGCGCGCCCAGGCGGGTGCGTGGGTCGTGGAATCAGTCATCCACCCTCGGGCGCCGGCCTGAGCCGCGCGCCGCCCTCGAGGTCCACGTGCGGCAGCAGGCGGTCGAGCCAGCGCGGCAGGCCCCAGGCGCGCTCGCCGAGCAGCGTCAGCACGGCGGGCGCGAGCAGCATGCGCACGACCGTCACGTCGACCGCGATCGCGGTCGCGAGCCCGACGCCGATCATCTTCACGACCGAGTCCGCCTCGGTGACGAAGCCGAGGAAGACGGCGGTCATGATCGCGCCGGCGGTCCCGATCACGCCCGCCGTGCGCCCGACCGCGTGGGTCACGGCCGCGCGCGCGTCGCCGCTGCGCAGGTACTCCTCGCGCACCCGCGAGAGCAGGAACACGTTGTAGTCCATGCTCAGCCCGAACAGGATCGCGAACATGAACATCGGGACGAACGAGACGATCGGCTGATCCGACACGCCCAGTAGCGACGTGCCCGCCTCGGTCTGGAACGCGAGCGTCACGACGCCGTACGCGGCACCGATCGAGAGCAGGTTGAAGGCTGCCGACACGAGCGGCACGACGACCGAGCGGAACGCGGCCATCAGCAGCAGCAGCGAGAGGCCGACCACCACGCCGATGAACAGCGGGAGGCGCTCGCTGACACGCCCGGCCATGTCGTCGAACGTCGCGGTCGCGCCGCCGACGTGCGCCTCCGCCCCGGTGCCGCTCGTGGCGGCGGGTACGACCTCCTGGCGCAGGTGGTCGACGAGCGCCGACGTCGCCACGTCCTGTGGCGCGGTGCGCGGGATCACCGTGAGCGTCGCGGCGTCGCCGGCGCGGTTGATCACCGGCGGTGCCACCGTCGCGACGTTCGGAGCGCCCTTCGCGCCCGCCTCGAGCCGCTGCAGCGCCTGGTCCGCCTCGGCCCGGTCCTGCGGCAGCGACACGGCGACCACGAGCGGCGCGTTGAATCCGGCGCCGAAGCCCTCGGCCAGCCGGTCGTAGGCGACGCGCTGGGTCGTCGACGCCGGCTTCGTGCCGTCGTCGGGCTGGCCGAGCCGCAGGCCGAGAACCGGCGCCGCGAGCGCGAGCAGGATCGCCGTGCCGGCGACCGCCGCGACGATCGGGCGACGTCCGACGGCGCCGGCCCAGCGCTCGGCACGGCCGGGACCGGCCGGCTCCACGGGACCGGTCGCCCGCCGTTCCCGCCGGCCGAGCACGCGCCGGCCCGCCATGCCGAGCAGCGCCGGCATGACCGTGACGGCGGCCACGGCGGTGACCGCCACGACGACGCCCGCCGCGAGGCCCATTCGTCCCACGAACGGGATGCCGACGGCCAGCAGGCCGCTGATCGCGACCACGACGATCGCGCCCGCGGTGAGCACCGCGACCCCGGTCGTCCCGTTCGCGTTGGCCGCCGCCGTCTCGACGTCGTCCCCCGCCGCCAGCCGCTCGCGGTGGCGGGCGACCAGGAACAGCGCATAGTCGATCCCCGCGCCGAGCCCGAGCATCACGCCGATCGTCGGCGCCACGGTCGGGATCTCGACTCCGGCGCTCGCCAGCGCGACGAGCACCATGCCGCCGACCAGCCCGATCGCCGCGGCGACGAGCGTCAGCGCCATCGCCACGACCGAGCGGAACAGGAGCGTGAGCAGGAGCAGCGCGGCGGCGACACCGATCAGCTCGCCGGTCGGCGCAGGCTGCTCGTCGCCGATGTCGACCGCCATGCCGCGCATGGAGACCTCGGCTCCGGCGCGCTCCGCCGGGCCGACGGCCGCCTCGAGGCGCTCACGGGCCACCGGCCCGAGGTCCTCGGCCGGACGGTCGTACTGCACG
>CAWDYI010000013.1:0-112601 GCA_963806395.1 uncultured Solirubrobacteraceae bacterium
CCGCGGAGCGGGCGTAGATCGTGTCGTCCTTGCCGATGCCGACGCCGTCGCCGGGCTTGAACTCGTGCCGCGCTGGCGCACGATGATCTCGCCGCCGGTCACGGTCTGGCCGGCGAACACCTTCACGCCGAGGCGCTTGGCGTTCGAGTCGCGGCCGTTGCGGCTGGATCCGAGACCCTTCTTGTGTGCCATGGGTCCGCTACTTCCCGATCTTGGTGATCGTGAGGCGGGTGAGCTCCTGGCGGTGGCCGGTGCGGCGGCGGTAGCCGCGCTTGGGCTTGAACTTGAACACCCGCAGCTTCTTGCCGCGCTCGTGGCCGACGATCTCGGCCTTCACGGGCGACTTGGCGAGCTTCGCGGCGTCGAAGCACGGGGTCGCCGTCGCCCGCCAGCAGCAGCGGCGTCAGCTCGATCGTGGCGCCCGGCTCGTCGGGCAGGCGCTCGACGAGGAGGGTCTGGCCCTCCACGACGCGGTACTGCTTACCGCCTGTCTTGATGACTGCGTAGGACATGTCAGTGGCTCACTCGGAAGCGTCGGCGTCGGCCGAGGCCTTCGCGCGCGAACGGCGCCGTCCGCCTCTGCGGCCGCGGCGCCGAGGGCGAGAGGATAGCGCGTCGCCGTTCTCCGTCGCGCTCGTCGGCGGCCGCCGGCCGCCGTGCCCGCGTCGGCCGATTCGTCGTCGGTCAGCGCCTTGACGGCGTCGGCCTCGACCGCCCCGTCCTCGTCCTCCTTCGGACCGGCGGCGCCGGCGCCCGCGCGGCTTGGCCTCGTCCGCCGGCTCGTCGGCCGCGGCGCCTTGGGGCGCGCGGCTTCGGCGCCGGCTTGTCGCCGGCCTTCGTCGGTCTTGGCCCCGGCTTGGGCTGCCTTGGCCGCCTCCTCACGCGCCTTGCGCGAGCGGCGCCGCGCTTGGCGGCGGCCGAGCGGCGCGCCCGCTCGTCGGCCTTGCCTGCTCCTCGCGCTCCTCGGCCGCGGCGTCGGCCGCCTCGGCGTCGGAACCGGTCAGCACCGGCGCTGGCGGCGGTGCGGCCGGCCTCCTCGATCCGCACGAGCTTCTTCTCGCCCACGAACGCGATGCCGTTGGTGACCGAGATGAGATAGCCGTCGACCTTCGCGACGCCGTCGTCCGGGTTGTACATGTGCGGCTCGACGATGTGGACGTGGACCTCCTCGCCCGCACGGAAGGGGACCGCGTGCTCCTCGATCTCCTCGCGCGCGCCCTCCATCGTCACCGCGAAGTGGTCGAGCGGCAGGCCCTCGGAGCCCTCGAAGTGGAAGTAGCGGCCGGTCTGCTCCTCGAGCGCGTGCAGCTCGCGCGCGCCATCGGCGGTGAACCAGGCGCTGACCCTCGGGTTGATGCGCAGCAGGTAGGCCTCGGGCGAGTCTGCCGGCCTCCTCGACCATGTGCCGCAGGTGGCGCGCGATGCCGATCGCGATCGTCTCCTCGGACTTGACCACGCCCTCGCCGTGGCAGACCGGGCAGGTCTTGGACATGATCTCGCGCACGCCGTCGGTGACGTTCTGGCGCGTCATCTCGACCAGCCCGAGCGGCGAGATCTCGACCACGAAGGTCTTCGTGCGGTCCTCGTCGAGCGCCTTGCGCAGGACCTTCAGCACGGCGTCGCGGTTGCGGGCGCGGGCCATGTCGATGAAGTCGATGACGATGATGCCGCCGATGTCGCGCAGCCGCAGCTGGTTGACGACCTCCTCGGCCGCCTCGAGGTTCGTCTTGGTGATCGTGTCCTCGAGCCGCGCGCTCTTGCCCTTGCCGGTGAACGAGCCGGTGTTGACGTCGATCACCGTCAGCGCCTCGGCGTAGTCGATCATCAGGTAGCCGCCGCTCGGCAGGTCGACCCGGCGGTTGAGCATGCCCTCGATGACCGGTTCGACGCCGTAGGCCTCGAACAGCGGCTCGGGCTCCTCCCACAGCGCCACACGGTCCACGAGCTCCGGGGCCGTGCGGGCGAAGAAGGAGACGAGCCGGTGGTGCGCCTTCGGATCGTCGACCACCGCGCGCTCGAAGTGGGCGGAGAAGATGTCGCGCACGACGCGGACCGACAGGTCGGCCTCCTGGAACACGAGCGCCGGCGCCTCGGCCTCCTCGACGCGCTTCTCGAGCACCTCGTTGAGCTTGAACAGGTACTGAAGCTCGCGCTCGAAGTCGCCGCGCTTGGCGCCGTGCGCCGCGGTGCGGATGATCGCGCCGCCGCCGCCGAGGTCGAGCTGCTTGGCCTCCTTGCGCAGGCGGTCGCGCTCCTTGTCCTCGAGCCGGCGCGAGACGCCGACGCCCTCGCCGGTCGGCGCGTAGACCATGTAGCGGCCGGCGATCGTGAGCTCCATCGACAGCCGCGCGCCCTTGGTCTTCAGCGGGTCCTTGACGACCTGGACGACGATCTCCTGACCGGGCGAGAGCAGCTCGGTGATCCGCGGGCCGTGCTCCGAGCCGCGGCCGCGGCGCACCTGCTCGACGCCCGGGAGGACGATCTCGTCGACGTGCAGGAACCCGTTCTTGTCGAGCCCGATGTCGACGAAGGCGGCCTCGAGCCCGGGCAGGACGTTGTCGACCTTGCCCTTGTAGATGTTGCCGACGATCGACCGGCCGCCGCGACGCTCGAAGTAGATCTCGGCGACGCGGTACCCGGCCGGGACCTCAGGCTTCTTCTTAGCCCGGCGGCGCGAACGCGACTTGCGCCGGTGCCTCGGGATCGCCCGCGGCCTCCAACATGGCGACCCGGGTCTCTCCCCGGTCGACCGTGACCAGCACTTGCTTTCTCACTGGAAAAATTCCTCATTGGAAGACTGTCGCCCTCCCCTTGAGCTCCGCCGTCTCGCGCGCCTGCGCGTGGACGGAATGGAGCAGGCCGAGGGCCATGAAAGTTGCGAGCATCGACGAGCCGCCGAAGCTCAGCAGCGGGGCGGTAACACCTGTGATGGGCATGATCCCCACGTTCATCCCGATGTTCACGAAGAGCTGGAAGAGCAGCATCACGGTGATGCCGCCTGCGATCAGCGCGCCGTAGAGGTTCTTCGCGACGGTCAGGATGTGCAAACCTCGCCATATAAGTAGCGCATAGAGCGAGAGGACGAGCGCACAGCCGGCGAAACCGTAGGTCTCGCCGACCACGGCGAAGATGAAGTCGGTGTGGTGCTCGGGCAGGAAGTTCAGCGACGTCTGGGTCGCGTTGTCGACCCCGCGGCCGGTCTTCTCGCCGGAGCCCATGGCGATCAGCGCCTGGTGCTGCTGGTAGCCCTCCTCGCCCGGATCGGCCGACGGATGCAGGAACGACGTCAGCCGGTCGACCTGATACGGCTTCAGTACGTCGACGCCGGTCATCGGCGCCACCACCAGGACCAGCGCGACCGCGACTGCGAACAGCGCGCCGAGCGCGGCGAAGTGCCGCCACGGCGCGCCGGCGACGAACAGCACGGCGAGCGTCCCGGCGACGTACACGAGCGCCGAGCCGAGGTCCGGCTCGGCGATCACGAGCATCGTCGGGATCAGCCCGAGCAGCATGATGCGGGCCGTGGTGTCGCGGCCCATGCGGCGCATCCGGTCGACCACGAAGGCCGACAGCGCCACGACGAGCAGCACCTTCCCGAGCTCGGACGGCTGGAAGTTGAAGCCGGGCAGCGCGATCCACGATTTGGAGCCGCGCGTCGCGCCCGCGATCGCCAGCACCAGGACGATCAGCCCCAGCATCAGCCCGTAGATCGGGTAGCGCAGCTCACGCAGTCGCGAGTAGTCGATCCGCGACGCGCCGTACATCAGCACCAGCCCGACGCCCGCGTAGATCGCCTGGCGCGTCACGTAGTAGTGCGGTTGGCCGGCGATGTCGTTCTGCGTCGCGCCGTTGAGCGCGACCAGCGAGCAGCCGACGAGCCCGAGCGTGGCGAGCAGGAGCAGCGGATCCATCCGCAGGTGCCACTCGCGGGGCATGAGCGGGGGCGGCGGCTCGGAAGCTGGCTGGATCGGGTGGGAGCTCAATTCGACTGATCGGACCCTGATTGGAACTCGTCGTCCGTGACATCGAACCACTCGTTGAGGATCAGGCGCGCCGCCGGTGCCGCTGTCTCCGCACCGAATCCACCGCGCTCGATCGTCGTGACGACAACGATCGGCTCGTTCTCGTCGGCCACGTAGGCGGCGTACCAGGACTGGTCGGGATTCGGCTGGCGCTCGGCGGTGCCGGTCTTGCCGTACAGCTTGTCACGATACGGGGCGTCGGCGAAGACGTCGGCCGACGTGCCACCCGCAGCGGTCGCGGCGCCGTGCAGGCCGGCCATGATCGCGTCGCGGAAACCGGGCTGGAAGCGCACGCGCCGGCGGACCGGCGTGCGGATCTCTTCGACCAGACGGCCGCGGCCGTCCTCGACCTGCTGCCCGAGGTGCGGACGAACGACCTTGCCGTCGTTGATGATCGTCGCGTACGCCTCGGCCAGCTGGAGCGGCGTGGCCTGCAGGTCGCCCTGCCCGACCGCGAGGCTGACGTTGTCGCCCGTCGTCCATGGCCGCTCGATGCCGCCGCACTTGTAGAGCGCCGCGGTCGTGCCCGGCGTGACCTTCGCCTTCTTCGTGCACTTGAGGTACTCGTCGTAGCCCTTGTTGCGCCAGTCGCTGTCCGGGATCAGCCCACCGAACTCGCCCGGGATGTCGATGCCGGTCTTGCGGCCGACGCCCAGGCGCCTGGCCCACTCCTGCAGCACCGGCCCCTTGGCGTTCAGCTGCTCGCCGAGCTCGTAGAAGAAGATGTCCGAGGAGACCGTGAGCGCCCTCGGCAGCTCGAGCGGGCCGAACACCGCGTCCTTGGCGTTCTTGCGGACCTGGTCGCCGAGCTCGAACTTGCCGTCGTCGACGATCGTCGTCTCGGGCGTGATCACGCCCTCCTCGAGCGCGGCCATCGCGGTGATCGGCTTGAACGTCGAGCCGGTCGGATAGGTGGCGGCGATCGCGCGGTTGAACAGCGGCGCGCCGAGCGCCTCGGAGGACAGCTCGTCGTAGCGCTTCTGCGAGATCGGCCTGGCGAACTCGTTGGCGTCGAAGCTCGGGTAGGAGCCGAGCGCGAGGATCTCGCCGTTGCGCGGATCCATCGCCACGAAGGCGCCCGCCTTCGCCCCGTTCTGGGATGCCGCCGCGACGGCCCGCTGGAGCGCGTCGTTGGCCGCTCGCTGGAGGCCGAGGTCGAGCGTGATGCGCAGGCGCTGGCCCTGCTTGGGCTCCCTGCGGCTCATCCGCCGGCGGTCGTCGCGCGTGCCGAGCGCGTTGATCACGACCTTCGTGAAGCCGTCGGTGCCGCGCAGGTACCTGTCGTAGCTCTCCTCGATGCCGTCGGCGCCGATCCGCGTCCCCGCCTCGACGCCCTTGTAGCGCCTGAGCTTGAGCTCGTCCGGCGAGATCTCACGCGTGGTCCCGAACAGCTGGGCACCCAGCTCGTCGTGCGGGTAGTCGCGCATGTACTGCTTCTCGACCTCGACGCCGGGGAACTCCTCGCGGCGCTCGCGGATGTAGTTGAACGCCGCGC
The DNA here is from genome assembly GCA_963806395.1 of uncultured Solirubrobacteraceae bacterium. Taxonomy (GTDB): domain Bacteria; phylum Actinomycetota; class Thermoleophilia; order Solirubrobacterales; family Solirubrobacteraceae; genus DASSUW01. Next base: position 5,518 of record CAWDYI010000013.1, read on the forward strand.
GGCTGACCGCCGACTTGATCGTCACGTTCGAGTAGGGCAGCTCGGCGACGCCCTCGATCACGCGCTCGTGGATCCGTCGCGGGCGGACGTTGATCACGCGCCCGAGGTCGCGGTACAGGCGCCGCACCGCGACCTCGTCCGCGGGCGGGGCCGGGACGTCGACCGGGGCGGCGCGCCGGGCGGACCGCGCCAGCTGACGGCGCACGCGCCGCTGGCTGCGGGTGGCGCCACGGCGGCGCTCGCGGATGTCGCGCTCGAGCGCGCGCAGCCGCGCGGCGGCCGCCAGGCGCACCTTCTCGGCCTCGCCGCGCCGCTTGCGGAACTCGTCCGCCTGCTCGAGCACGGCGTCCGGCAGCGAGCTCGGGACGATCTGCACGACCGGGGCCACGCGCGTCTTCACCAGCACCGTGCCGTGGCGGTCGACGACGTCGCCGCGGGGCGCCTCGATGCGCACCTTGCGCACCCGGTTCTCGCGCGCCTGCGACACGAAGTCCTCGCCCGACAGCACCTGCAGGAACCACAGCCGGAAGAACACGATCGCGAACAGCACGAAGGCGACGCCGCCGAGCACGGCGACGCGCACCGCGAGCTGCGGCGTGATCGGCGGGCGGCGCTCCTCGACGGGCGTCGGCATCGCGTTACGCGCGGGTGAGCGGACTGAGCCCGCCGGTCGTGTACGCGCGACGGCGACGGCGGCGCGGATCGTCGGGCAGGTACGGCGCCAGCACGCGCCGTACGACGATGTACACCGGCAGCGCGAGCAGCGTGTTGAGCACGATCGTCATCAGGATCTGACGCACCAGCAGCAGCGACACCGGCGCCTCGACGCCGAGCAGGAACTGCAGCAGCGAGAAGCCGATCGTCGCGACCGCCGTGGCCGCCGCCCCGATCGCGACCGGCGCGAGCGCGTGCGCCGGGTCGCGCAGCTCCCGCACGCGGCCGGCGCCGTACCCGACTGCGGTGTACACGAGCGAGTTCACGCCCAGCGTCTGGAGCAGCGCGGTGTCCACGAACAGGCCGAGCGAGAAGCCGAACACGGCGCCCGGGACCGAGCCGCAGAGGAAGCCGACGGCAGCCACCAGCAGCGGCGACAGGTCGGCCGGCACGCCGAACACCGAGATCTGCGAGACGGTCGTGAGCTGGACGATGCCGCCCAGGAGCCCGAGCAGCGCGAGACGGCCGACGGCCTGAGGCGTCAGGGTCACGGCACCTGCGCCCGGATGTCGTTGTGGGGCTCGGTGAGCACCTCGACGATGGTCAGCGCGCGCAGGTCGGCGAGCGGCCGGACGTGGATCACGCGATCGAGCTCGCCCTCGCCGGTCTCGACGCGCGTGACCGTGCCGATCGGGATGCCGCGCGGGTACAGCGAGCGCAGCGCGGACACACGCACGGAGGTGCTCGTGCCCGCGGTCACGATCATCTCGCCGCGCCGCACCTCCTTCGCGTTCGGCACGAGCTCGAAGCGCAGGTCGCCCGGCGCGCCGACCGCCGGCGCGACGCTGCCCGGCTCGCCGCTCCGGAGCGCCTGGCCCGACACGCCGAACTCGGGATCGGTCAGCAGCATCACGGACGCGTTGCCGTCGGACACCGACTTGACCTTGCCGACCAGCCCGGCGCCGTTGACGACCGGCTGGTCGACCTCGACGCCGTCGCTCGAGCCCTTGTTGATCTGGAAGGTCTGGTACCAGGAGCTGGGCGAGCGCGCGATCACGCGCGCCTCGACCGGCGTGAAGTCGCCGAGGCCGCCCTCCTCGTTCGTGGCCTTCAACCCCAGGCGTTGCTCGAGCTCGCGGTTCTCGGTCGTGACCTCGGCGACCTCCCTGCGCAGCTGGTCGCGCTCAGCTTCGAGCCGGTCGTTCTTGTCCTTGGCGTCGAGCGTGTCGCCGAACCAGCCGAACAGGTCGCGGAACGGCTTCAGCGCCCGGTTCGCGCCCTCCTGGATCGGCGCGAGCACCTCCATCGCGCCGCGCTGCACGCCGTGCAGCGTGCCGCCCGAGCTCTCGCCGAAGTACGCCGTCAGCAGGAACAGCGAGAGAAGGACGAGCACGGCCAGCACCGCGCGTCGTCGTCGGACGGCTTTGTCGTGCATCACCTTCTCTGCCGGCGCGTTCGGTTGTTGTTGCGGTTGCTGCGGTGGATCGCCTCGAACTCCTCGAGCGACCGGCCCGAGCCGACCGCGACGCACGTCAGCGGGGACTCGGCGCGGTGCGCCGGCATCTGCGTCTCCTCGCGCAGGCGCTCGTCAAGGCCCTGGAGCAGCGACCCGCCGCCGGCGAGCATGATCCCGCGGTCCATGATGTCCGACGCCAGCTCCGGCGGTGTCCGGTCGAGCGTCTCCTTGATCGCGTCGATGATCTGCACGAGTGGCTCCTCGAGCGCGGCGCGCACCTCCTCGGAGGTGAGCACGACGGTCTTCGGCAGGCCGGAGACGAGATCGCGGCCACGGATCTCGGCCTGCACCTCCTCCTCGAGAGGGTACGCGCTGCCGATCTCGAGCTTGACCTCCTCGGCGGTCTGCTGACCGATCAGGAGCTTGTACTCCTTCTTGACGTAGTTGATGATCGCCTCGTCGAGCTCGTCGCCGCCGACCCGCACGGACTGCGAGACGACGATGCCGCCGAGCGAGATCACCGCGACCTCGGAGGTGCCGCCGCCGATGTCGACGATCATGTTCCCGGTCGGCTCCCCGACGGGCAGGCCGGCGCCGATCGCGGCCGCCATCGGCTCCTCGATCAGGTAGGCCTGGCGGGCGCCGGCCGACAGGCAGGCCTCCTCGACCGCGCGCTTCTCGACCCCGGTCACGCCGGAGGGCACGCAGACGACCACGCGCGGGTGCGCCCAGCGGTTCTGGTGCACCTTCTGGATGAAGTGCCGGAGCATCTCCTCGGTGACGTCGAAGTCGGCGATCACGCCGTCCTTGAGCGGCCGGATCGCGGAGATCGTGCCGGGAGTGCGGCCGAGCATGCGCTTGGCCTCGATGCCGACGGCGTGGACCTCGCCGGTTCTCGAGTCGATCGCCACGACCGACGGCTCGGACAGCACGATGCCCCTGCCCCGGACGTAGACGAGGGTGTTGGCGGTGCCGAGATCCACGGCCATGTCACGGCCACCGAAACCGGTGAGGTACGAGAAGAAGCCCATAAGGAGGAGCGAACGCAGGCGGGTGTGACGAAACCCCGCGTCGCGCGGTGAGTGTATCGAAGGCCCCGGCAGCGAAAAGCGGCTGCAAACGCGGTCTCAGCGCGCTTTGAGGAGGTCCTGCAGGCGGGCGAGCGGGAGCCCGACGACGTTGAGGTAGTCGCCCTCGATCCCGGCCACCAGCGCGGCGCCCTCGCCCTGGATCGCGTAGCCGCCGGCGCGGCCGTCCCACTCGCCGGTTCCGACGTACCAGTCGAGCGTCGCGTCGTCGGACTCGTGGAAGGTCACGCGCGTGACCTCGACGGTGGCCGCGACGACCCGCCCGCGCTCCGCGAGCGCGATGCCGCCGACGACCTCGTGCATGCGCCCGTTCAGCCGGCCGACGTAGTCGCGCGCCTGGGCCGCGTCGCGCGGCTTGCCGAGGATCTCGCCGTCGAGCGCCACGACCGTGTCGGCGCCGAGCACGAGCTCGCCGTCCACCGCCGACGCCTTGCGGCGGGCGTTGCGCTCGGCCACGGCGGCCGGATCGCCGACCTCGTCCTCCTGAACGTTCGCCGGCCGGACCTCGAACGCGATGCCCGCGTCGCTGAGGATCGCCCGCCGCTGCGGCGAGGCGCTGGCGAGGATCAGAGTTCCGGGAAGAACAGCTGCGCCTCGCGAGTGCCGGACTCGGGCGAGTCGGAGCCGTGGACCATGTTCTTGCCGACCTCGACCGCGTAATCGCCGCGGATCGAGCCGGGCGCCGCCTCGAGCGGGTTCGTGGCGCCGATCACCTGGCGCGCCGCCTTGATCGCCTCGGTGCCCTCGAGCACCATCGCGACGATCGGGCCGGAGGTGATGAACTCGACCAGCTCGCCGAAGAACGGCTTGCCCTCGTGCTCGGCGTAGTGGCGCTTCGCGAGGTCGCCGGTCACGGTCATGTGCCTGAGGGCGACGATCGTCAGGCCCTTGTTCTCGAAGCGGGCGGTGATCTCGCCGGTAAGGCCGCGGGCGAACGCGTCCGGCTTGACCAGGATCAGGGTCCTTTCCATTGACATCCCCTTTCGCTCTCCGGTTCTCGCAAGCTCGGACCTCCGACCGACGTTACTAGCGTCCGCGCTCGCTCGAGCGCTCGTCGGCGACCTCGGCAGCCACCGTCGGCTGGTCCGTCGTCTTCGAGCGCCGGCGGCGGCGCGTCGCCTGTGGCGGCGGCTCGGACTGGGTCTCGGCCTCGCAGAACGGGCAAAGCTTCCACGCCGGGTCGACCGGCTTGCCGCACGAGTAGCACCGTTCCTTCAAGCGCCGCATGCAGCTCGGGCAGCGCAGGTAGTCGGCCTTGATCTCGTAGTCGCAGTGCGGACACAGCTGATAGTCGAGCTGCGCCAGCCGCGCCTCGGCGGCGGTCATCTCGAGCTCGCGCAGGCGGACGTCGTCCACGAACTCGGGCGGGCGCACGATCAGGTAGACGATCGTCCCGACGAACGGGAACAGCGAGGCGGCCGTCGCGCAGGCGACGAGCATCGGGTCGTCGATCCGCCGGCGGGCGTCGGCGTACGTCCAGAAGATCAACGCGAACCAGACGACGACGAGCACCAGCAGCAGCACGTTGACGGCCGTGTTGAGGTTGTCGTTCTCGATCCCGAAGATGGCGAGGGGGAGCATCGGCTCGTCGAATCGTAGTGGGAGGGGTTACAGGAACGCGCGACCGAAGGCGTAGCCGATCGCGAAGAAGACCAGGATCACCAGCGCGACGACCACCGCGACGAGCGCGACCATGGCCAGCACGCTCGGGCCTCGCTCGTTCACAGAGCGGACGCCCTCCGGCGCCCCGGCTCGGCCAGCAGGTCGGCCACCAGGTAGATCGATCCGGTGGCCAGCACGGCACCGTCGGGCCCCGCCAGCTCCCGCGCACGCGCCACCGCCGCATGCGGATCGGGCACGATCTCGGACGGCGGTCCGCCGAGCTGTGCCGCGAGCGATGCGAGCGTGGCGGGCGGCAGCGCGCGCGGGTTACCGGAGCTCGTGAACACGGCTCCCGCGGTCTTCCCGACGAGCCCTCGGAGCATGCCCGCGGCGTCCTTGTCGTCGAGGATCGAGACGACGGCGACCAGCGGCCGGTCTCCGACCGCGACCGGCAGCGCCGCGGCGAGCGCCTCGACGCCCGACGGGTTGTGGGCGCCGTCGTAGATGGTCAGCGGGCGCTCGGCGACCACCTGCATCCGGCCCGGGACCTTCACGCGCGACGCGACCTCGGCGACGAGCCGCGGGTCGAGCTCGCCATGGAGCGCGCGCGCCGCGGCCGCGGCCACCACGAAGTTCGTCGTCTGGTAGCCGGGCAGCACCGCCGCGGTCTCGATCGGCTCGGGCACGACGATCGTTGCGCCGGTGGCGCGCGCCAGCACCTCGACCTCGGGCTCCAGCGCGCCCGTCACCAGCGTGGCTCCGTCGCGCACGACCGCGAGCTTCTCGCGCGCGATGTCGCGCACCGTCGGGCCGAGCCAGCGGGTGTGCTCGAGGCCGACGTTCGTGAGCACGACGACGGGTGCCCCGAGCACGTTGGTGGCGTCGTGACGGCCGCCGAGGCCGGCCTCGACCACGGCGACGTCGACCTCCTGCCGCGCCAGCTCGGCGAAGGCGGCGGCGGTCACCAGCTCGAACTGGGTGACGCGGTCGCCGGTCTCGAGCGTCCGGTCGACCTTGGTCGCCGCCGCAGCTGCGCGCTGGACCGCGGCGGCGAACGCGTCCGGGTCCAGGTCGGCGTCGCCGACGCGGATCCGCTCCGCGAACGAGCTCAGGTGCGGCGACAGGAACGACCCGGTGCGCACGCCGTGGGCCTCCAGCAGCGCGGCGCACATCCGCACGGTCGACGACTTGCCGTTCGTGCCCACCACATGGATCGCCGCGAACCGATCCTGCGGGCTGCCGAGCACGGTCAGCAGCCGCCGCATCCGCTCCAGCCCGAAGCGCATGCCGAACAGCTCGAGCGAGAGCAGGTGGGCCTCGGCGTCCTCCAGGCGCCAAGCCGTCGCCATTAGAGCTCCTCCAGCTCCCGCTTCAGGCGCTCGAGCTTCTCGCGCTCGGCTTTCACGACGGCAGCCGGCGCCTTGGCGGTGAAGCCCTGGTTGGCGAGCCTGCCCTCGGCGCGGGCGATCTCCTTGTCGAGCGTGGCCCGCCGGGCGTCGGCGCGGCGCGCCGCGGCCTCGAGGTCCAGCGCCTCGGAGGCGAGCATCGCGACGCTGCCGCCGGGGACGCCGACGGTGGCCACCGGCTCGCCGCCGTCGGCCGACCACTCGACGCGCGCGAGCCGCGCGACGTGGGCGGCTGTGCGCTCGTAGCCGCCGGCCTCGAGGCGCGCCGGCACGAGCGTGCCCGCGGCGGCGCCGACGCGGTCGCGCCACCCGCGCAGCTCCTGGGTCGCGGCGATCGCGCGCGTGACCTCCTCCTCCGCGCCCGCGTCGCGCAGCGCCTCGGCCGGCTGCGGGTACGCGTGCGCCATCAGCAGGTCTCGTGTGCCGGGCATGTGCGACCAGATCTCCTCCGTCACGAACGGGATGATCGGGTGCGCGAGCGCGAGCGTCTCGGCGAGCACGTGGAGGGCGATCTGGGTAACGTCGGCCGTAGGTTCGAGCTTGCGAGAACCGGAGGACGAAACACTTTCTCCCGCGTACAGGCGCGGCTTCGCCATCTCCAGGTACCAGTCGCACAGGTCGCCGTAGACGAAGTCGTAGAGGCCGAGCGCGGCGTGATGGAACTCGAACGCGTCGAGCGAGCGCGCGACCTCCGCCTTGGCGGCCTGCAGGCGCGACAGGATCCACGCGTCCTCGACGCCCGCCGGCTCCGGCGCCGAGGCGGGGACGGTCGCGTCCTCGGGCACGCGCAGCAGCACGAGTCGGGCGGCGTTCCAGAGCTTGTTGGCGAGCTGGCGCCCCTGCGCGATCTTCTCCTCGTTGAAGCGCACGTCCTGCGTCGACGAGCTCGCGAGCAGGCCGAAGCGCACAGCGTCGGCGCCATAGGCCGGGAAGTCTCCGCCCTGCTCGAACACGGGTGGCCGCGGACCGCCGTCGATCAGGTGCAGCGGGTCGATGCCGGTCCCGAGCGACTTCGACATCCGCCGGCCGTCGGGCGCCTGGATCACCGGGTGCACGTTGACGTCCTCGAACGGGATGTCGCCCGCGAACTCGATCCCGATCATCACCATCCGTGCGACCCACAGGAACAGGATGTCGCGCGCGGTCGAGAGGACGTTGGTCGGGTAGAAGGCGCGAAGCGCGGGCGTCTGCTCCGGCCACCCAAGCGTGACGAACGGCCACAGCGCGCTCGAGAACCACGTGTCGAGCACGTCCGGATCGCGCTCCCAGCCGTCGCCCTCCGGCGGCTCCATCCCGGCGTAGGTCTCGTTGCCGCGGTACCAGACGGGGATCTGGTGGCCCCACCAGAGCTGGCGCGAGATGCACCACGGCCGGATGTTCTCCATCCACTCGAGGTAGCGGCGGTGCTGACTCTCGGGATGGATTCGGATGCGGCCCTCGCGCACGACGTCGATCGCAGGCTTGGCCAGCTCGTCCATCCGCATGAACCACTGGAGCGAGATCAGCGGCTCGATCCGCTCGCCCGACCGCTGCGAGTACGGCACGTCGTGGCGGTACTGCTCGGTGCGCGCGACCCGCCCTTCGGCGCGCAGCGCCGCGACGACCGCCTCGCGCGCCTCCAGCGCCGTCATGCCCTCGAAGCGCTCACCGGCGGCGGGGGTCATCCGCCCGTCCTCGCCGATCACCGTGATCGCCTCGAGCCCGTGGGCACGGCCGATCTCGAAGTCGTTCGGATCGTGGCCAGGCGTGATCTTCAGCGCGCCGGTGCCGAACTCCGGCTTGACGTACGGGTCGGCGATGATCCTCAGCCGGCGGCCGACGATCGGCAGGATCGCGGTCTCGCCGATCAGCCGCGTGTAGCGGTCGTCGTCCGGATGCACCGCGATCGCCGTGTCGGCCAGCATCGTCTCCGGCCGCACCGTCGCGACCGTCAGCGAGCCGTGGCCGCTCTCCAGCGGGTAGTCGACGTAGTAGAGCGTGTCGGTGACCTCGCGCTGCTCGACCTCGAGATCCGAGATCGCCGAGCGCGAGCCGGGATCCCAGTTGACCATGTAGTTGTCGCGGTAGATCCAGCCCTTGTCGTACAGGTCGACGAAGACCTTCTGGACCGCGCGCACGTACGGCTCGTCGAGCGTGAAGCGCTCGTCCTCGTAGTCAGCAGACGCCCCGAGGCGCTTGAACTGCCCGACGATCGTCGACCCGTACTGCTCGCGCCACTGCCAGACGCGCTCGGTGAACGCCTCGCGGCCGAGCTCCTCGCGGCTCGTGCCCTCCGAGAGCAGCAGCCGCTCGACCAGCGTCTGCGTCGCGATCCCGGCGTGGTCGGTGCCGAAGATCCACTTCGTGCGCTTGCCGCGCATGCGCGCGAGGCGGATGAGGGTGTCCTGGATCGAGCCGTTGAGGGCGTGGCCCATGTGCAGCGCGCCGGTGACGTTCGGCAGCGGGATCGCGATCGAGTAGTTCTCCTCCGCCGTGCCGGCCGGCTCGGGATGGAACAGCCCGGACTCGAGCCAGCGCTCGAGCACGCGCGACTCGACCTCGGCTGGGTCGTAGCGGGTGCGGTTCTCGAGTTCGCTCATCGGCCCGCGGAGTCTAGATCGCGCAGATTCTCAGTCTGATATCGGCTCTGGACGATATAGTCCATGGCATATGAGCACGGGATCGCTGATCCGCGAGACACGCGAGGCGGAAGGCCTCACCCAGGCCGCGCTCGCCCGCCGGCTCGGGATCACCCAGCCCTCGATCGCGCGGCTCGAGGCTGCGGGCGACGAGGTGAGCGTCGCGACGCTGCAGCGGGCGCTGAACGCGATGGGCCGCGCGCTCGAGCTGCGGGTGATGGAGCGGCCGTCGAGCGTGGACGAGACGCTGCTGCACGGCACCCTCGCGCTGACACCGGACGAGCGGCTGAGGTCGTTCGAGGAGTCATACGCCAACGTGCGTGAGCTCGTACTCGAGGCCCGGACGAGCCTTGGACGAGTGGCCTAGGTTCCGGCCGGGTGAGCTGCTGCAGCAGCTCGTCGCAAACGGCGTCGACTTCGTTGTCGTCGGCGGTCTCGCGGCCGTCATGCACGGGTCTGCTGCGATCACACGCGACCTCGACATCACCTACGCCCCGGACCAGGAGAACCTTGACCGTCTGGGACAAGCGCTCGTCGGTCTCGGGGCGCGACTTCGTGGAGTGACCGACGACGTGCCGTTCATCCCCGATGGGCGGACGCTGAACCGGACGCGGATCTTGACCCTGGCGACGCCAGATGGGTCGATCGATCTCCTCGCGCAGCCGGACGGCGCCCCGATCTACGCACGGTTACGCGAGCGGGCTTGGCGCGCCAAGCTCGCCGGTGTCGAGGTCCGGATCGCCTCGCTCGACGACCTGATCGCGATGAAGAAGGCCGCCGGGCGGCCGAAGGACCTCGTCGCAGTCGAGGAGCTCGAGGCGATCCGGCGGCTGCAGCGCGAGCGCGGCGGGTGAGTTACACTTCGACACTTGTTGTCACAACGTAACCCTGTGGCGAGCGAGGACGACCGGCTGCTCGACGCGGCGCGGGAGTGCGTCCTGGCCGTCGGCGTGCGGCGCACGACGGTCACCGACGTCGCCCGCCGCGCCTCCGTGAGCCGGATGACCCTCTACCGGCGCTACCCCGACCTCGAGGGGATCCTGGGCGCGCTGATGACGCGCGAGTTCGGGCGCCTCGTGGCACGCGCGACCGAGCAGCCCGACGGCGCGAGCACGCGCGAGCGGGTCGTGGCGATGGTCGTCCACGGCTCGCGCTCGCTGGCGCAGGACCCGCTGTTCCTGCGCCTGCTCGACCTCGACCCGGAGCTGCTGCTCCCGTACGTCACGCAGCGGCTCGGCGGCATGCAGAAGATGGCCGTGGCGGCGAGCGCGCAGGCGCTCGCCGTCGACGACGGCTCCGTCCGCACCGACGCACCGCCGGCGGTCCTCTCCGCCGCGGTCGAGCTGATCGCGCGCGGCTTCGTGCTGGCGGCGCACTCCGAGCTGGAGCCCGAGCTGGACCTGTGGGCCGAGCTCGGCCGGGCGATCGACGGGTACCTGCGGCCATGAGCGCATCCCTCAACGAGGCGCGCCGCGCCGCCGAGCTCGAGCAGCTCGCCGGCGGCGACGAGGTCGACCTCGTCGTCGTCGGCGGCGGCATCACCGGCGCCGGCGTGGCGCTCGACGCCGCCAGCCGCGGCCTGTCGGTCGCGCTGCTCGAGCGCCGCGACCTCGCGCACGGCACGAGCCGCTGGAGCTCGAAGCTGGTGCACGGCGGCCTGCGCTACCTCGAGCACGGCGAGTGGGGGCTGGCCTGGGAGTCGGCGGTCGAGCGCGCGACGCTGATGCGCACGGTCGCGCCGCACCTGATCCGGTCGCTCCCGTTCCTGATTCCGCTCGACGCCGCGATCGCCCGCCGCGCGGCCGCGAAGGCGATGGTCGGCCTGCGCATCGGCGACGGCCTGCGGACCGCGGCGCGCACGAGCCGCCGTGCGCTGCCGCCGGCACGGCGCGTGAGCGCGCTCGAGGCTCGCCGGCTCGCCCCCGCGCTGCCGTCCTCCGGTCTGCGCGGGGCGCTGCTGAGCTGGGACGGCCAGCTCGAGGACGACGCACGGCTGGTGATCGCGATCGCCCGTACCGCCGCCTCGCACGGCGCCCGCATCCTCACCTACGCCGAGGTCACCGGCCTGCACGAGAACGGCGTCGACGCCGTCGACGCGCGCACCGGCGCCGCCTTCACCGTGCGCGCCCGCCAGACCGTGGTGGCCGCCGGCGTCTGGACCGGCGCCCTCACCGGCGCGGTCGAGCTGCGCCCGAGCCGCGGGTCGCACGTGCTGGTGCGGGCGGAGCGGCTCGGCGAGCCGCGCGCCGCCGTCAACGTGCCGGTGCCGGGCGAGCGCGGGCGCTGGGTGTTCGCCCTCCCGCGATCGGACGGCCTGGTGGCGATCGGCCTCACCGACGTCGCGGCTCCCGGCGAGCCGGCCGACGAGCCGCGCCCGGACGCGGCGGAGGAGTCCGAGCTGCTGCACAACGCCTCGGCCGCGCTCGACGTCCCGCTCGGTCCCGGCGACGTCGCCGGCCGGTACGCCGGGCTGCGCCCGCTCGCGGCAGGTGCGCAGGACGCCGAGACGGCCGATCTGTCGCGCCGGCACACGATCGTGACGGACCCTGCGAGCGGCGCGCTGGCGATCGTCGGCGGCAAGCTGACGACGTACCGCCGGATGGCGCAGGACGTGGTCGACCGCGTGACCGACCGCCCGTGCCGCACGCACCGGCTGCCGCTCGTGGGCGCCGCCGCACCGGCCGCGCTGCGCTCGGTCGCCGCGCCGGAGCGGCTCGTGCGCCGCTACGGCACCGAGGCACCCGCGGTCGCCGCGCTCGCCGACGGGCGCCCCGAGCTGCTCGAGCCGCTCGGCCCGGGCGTGCCGGCGTGCGCGGCGGAGCTGCTGTGGGGGCTGCGCCACGAGCTCGCGCTCACGGTCGACGACCTCGTCGACCGGCGCGTGCGGGTCGGGCTCGTGCCCGCGTGGCGGGCGGCTGCGCTGCCAGGCGCTCACTCGTTGGTGGGAGCCGGGGAGGCGCAACGGGTGGCCGGATAGGTGTCGTGCCTGCCCCCTTATTGCCGAAGTTCGCCCTGGGTACCCTCGGCGCATGGCCTACCGTGAGCTGCTCCGCGCCGACACGCACGTCGCGTGCGTGTGGATCCGCGACGCGGCGCCGGCCGCTCGCGAGCAGCGTGTGCTCCCCGACGCGTGCGTGGACATCGTGTGGACCGGCGGGCGACTGGTCGTCGCGGGCCCTGCGACCGGCCCGGTGATCGCGGACATACCCGCGGGGGCGGCGGCGATGGGCGTGCGCTTCCGCGTCGGCGCCGCCGGCGCGGCGCTCGGCCTGCCGGCGGCCGAACTGCTCGACACGACCGTGCCGCTCGAACAGGTCTGGGGTGCCGAGGCCGACCGGATCGAGGACCGGGTGGCCGCCGCGGACACGCCTGGCGCGCGGCTCGCCGCGCTCGCCCGGGCCGTCGATGAGCGGCTCGCGGGCGACCCCGACCCGGCCGTGCGCGCGGCCGCGACCGGCGTGCCGCGCAGCAGCCTCGGGATCGGCGACCGCCAGCTCCGGCGCCGCTTCGCCGACGCGGTCGGCTACGGCCCGAAGACGCTCGAGCGCGTGCTGCGCTTCCAGCACTTCCTCACCCGCGCGGCGCGCGAGGCGCGGCCTGACCTCGCCTGGCTCGCGCTCGAGGCCGGCTACGCCGACCAGGCGCACCTGACGCGCGAGTGCACGCGCCTGGCCGGGCTCCCCCCGGCCGCGCTGCTGGCCTCGGGCGCCGGGCCCGCGGGCGAGAGGTCCGTTTCCTTCAAGACGCACGCGCCGGCCGTCGCCACCATGGCGGCATGACCGCCGACCTGAACGCAGCCACCGACTTCATCTACTCGAACGCGCGACTGCTGGACCGTCACCGCTTCGCCCACGTCGTCGACGGTGCCGGCGCCGAGCGCGTGCTCGACGTCCTGCGCACGTACAGCAACCCCGACGGCGGCTTCGGCCACGCGATCGAGCCCGACATGCGCGGGCCGGTGAGCCAGCCGGTCGGTGCCCACACCGCGATGGAGATCCTGCACGAGGTCGGCGTCCACGAGGACCCGATGGTCGGCGCTGCGTGCGACTGGCTGGCGACCGTGACCCGCGACGACGGCGGCGTCCCGTTCTGCCTGCCGAGCGCGGCCGACTACCCACGCGGACCGTGGTGGCAGCCCTCCGATGATTCGTCGCTCACGCAGACCGCAGCCAACGCGGCCGCGATGCACGCGCTCGGCGCCCGCCACGCGTGGCTGGACGGCGCGAGCGAGTTCTGCTGGCGCCGGCTCGAGTCGCTCGACCTGAGCGCCGGCGATCCCGGGCTCGGCTACGACCTGATCTTCGGTGTCGCGTTCCTCGACGCCGTGCCCGACGCCGCCCGCGCCGAAGCGGTGCTCGACACGCTGGCGCAGGGACTGCCCGCGTCGGGCGTCGTCGCCGAGCCGGGCAGCGACGGCGACGTCCACACGCCGATCGACTTCTCCCCCTGGCCGGGCTCGCGCAGCCGCCGCCTGTTCGACACCGATGCGATCGATCGCGATCTCGACGCGCTCGCCGCCCGCCAGCGCGACGACGGCGGCTGGACCGTCGGCTTCCCCGCCTGGCACCCGGTGGCCGGCCACGAGTGGCGCGGCGTCGCAACCGTGCACGCCGTTCGCGTCCTACGCGCGAACGGCCGCCTCTGAATCAGGTCTGGGCTCGCGAGGCGGCTGCCTCGCGCTGCGCGATGTCGACCGCGGCGACGACCCGGTCGGGGCTCGAGATGCCGGCGAAGTGGAAGTCGCTGTCGTCCGTGCCGGCGGTGTCGAAGTCGACCTTCCCGACGCGCAGGATGCGGTCCAGCAGCGACTGGTCGGTGTTCACGTTCTGCACGCGGTCGATGCGCGTCTGCTGGACGCGCTTGCTGAGGATCCCGCGGCGGATGTAGAGCCGCTGCGAGCTGACCATGTAGACGGTCGCGATCCGCTTGACGAAGCCGTACAGCAGCACGCCGGCGACCAGCACCGCACCGACCAGCACACCGAGCCCGACGCTCCCCACGAGCGCCACGATCACCGCGATGACGAGCGCGCCGGCCACGGCCGGCACGTAGTAGCTGAGCAGCGCCCGCCACGACGGGTGCCCCTCGAACACGACCTCTTCGCCGGGGTGCAGGTCCACGCGCTGTGGACGTTACGCCGACTTGGCTTCTTCGGGCGCTTCGCCCTCGTCGGGCGCCTCGGTGACCAGGGTCGGCTTGTTGCCGCGCTCGACCGTCTCCTTGGTCACGACGCACTTCTTCACGTCGCGCCGTGAGGGGAGCTCGAACTGCACGTCGAGCAGGATGTCCTCGATGATCGAGCGCAGGCCGCGCGCCCCGGTCTCGCGCTCGAGCGCCTTGTCGGCGACGGCCTTCTGGGCGTCGGTCGAGAAGACGAGCTCGATCCCGTCGAACGCGAAGAAGCGCTGGAACTGCTTGACGATCGCGTTGCGCGGCTCGGTCAGGATCGTGATCAGGTCGTCGCGCGAGAGCTGGTGCACGGCCGAGCACACCGGCAGGCGGCCGATGAACTCGGGGATCAGCCCGTACTGCATCAGGTCCTCGGGCAGGACCTTCTCGAACAGCGCGCCGGTGTCACGTTGCGACTTGGACTCGATCATGGCGCCGAAACCCACACCCTTGTGGCCGATCCGCCGCTCGATCACCTTGTCGAGGTTCGCGAACGCCCCGCCACAGATGAACAGGATGTTCGTCGTGTCGATCGTGAGGAACTCCTGGTGCGGATGCTTGCGGCCGCCCTGCGGAGGCACGCTCGCGGTCGTTCCCTCGAGGATCTTCAGCAGCGCCTGCTGGACGCCCTCACCGGACACGTCGCGCGTGATCGACGGGTTGTCGGCCTTGCGGGCGATCTTGTCGACCTCGTCGATGTAGATGATCCCGGTCTCGGCCTTCTTGACGTCGTAGTCGGCCGCCTGGATCAGCTTCAGAAGGATGTTCTCGACGTCCTCGCCGACGTAGCCGGCCTCGGTCAGCGCCGTGGCGTCGGCGATCGCGAACGGCACGTTGAGGATGCGTGCGAGCGTCTGCGCAAGCAGCGTCTTGCCGCAGCCGGTAGGACCGAGAAGCAAGATATTCGATTTTTGTAATTCGATGTCCGAGTCCTCGGCCTGCATCATCTGCACGCGCTTGTAGTGGTTGTAGACGGCCACCGAGAGCGTGCGCTTGGCCTGCTCCTGCCCGACGACGTACTCGTTGAGCACGCCGTAGATCTCCTTCGGCTTGGGCAGGTTGTCGATGTCGAACGAGGGCGGAGCGGTCAGCTCCTCGTCGATGATCTCGTTGCAGAGATCGATGCACTCATCGCAGATGTAGACGCCCGGGCCCGCGATCAGCTTCTTGACCTGGCGTTGCGACTTGCCGCAGAAACTGCAGAGGAGCTGCTCGTTGGAGTCGGTGGGCCGGGCCATTGGATCCGTCTCCTAGTGCTCGGAGATCACCCTGTCGATGATGCCGTATGTGGTGGCTTCGTCCGAGCTCATGAAGTAGTCCCGCTCGGTGTCCTGGCGAACCTTGTCGATCTCCTGCCCCGTGTGGTCGGCGATGATCTCGTCCAGCCGGCGCCGGAGCTCGATCACCTCGCGGGCGTGGATCTCGATGTCGGTGGCCTGGCCCTGGAAGCCGGAGGACACCTGATGGATGAGGATCTTGGCGTTGGGCAGAGCCATCCGCTTGCCCTTCGCGCCGCCCGCGAGCAGCAGTGCGCCCATCGACATCGCGATGCCGACGCAGATCGTCGACACGTCGGGCTTGATGAACTGCATCGTGTCGTAGATCGCGAGCCCCGCATACACCGAACCGCCCGGTGAGTTCACGTACAGCGAGATGTCCTTGTCGGGATCCTCGGCCTCGAGATGGAGCAGCTGCGCGACGACCAGGTTCGCGATCTGGTCGTCGATGGGCGTGCCGAGGAAAACGATCCGCTCGTTCAGTAGGCGTGAATAGATGTCGAACGCACGCTCCCCACGGGAGGTCTGTTCGACGACCATCGGTACGAGTGGGCTCACGGTCCTCGCTTCGTTTCGCTTCGGGCGCTCGAGTCCTGCTCAGCTTCTGGGCTGGGAGCCCGGCGACAGCCTAGCAATCGCGGGACCCCGTCCCTGCCGGTCTTGCGGTTAGGAAGTCGGGGTCCAGAGCTGGCCCGACGAGCCGCTCTTGGAGCCCTCGGAGTCACCCGGCGTCCACAGCTTGTCGCGGGCCTGCGCCTGGTCGATCGTGATCGGCTTGGCCGACTCGGCGACGACGTCGAGCGCCTTCCGCTGGGCGAGGTCCTCCTTGAGGGTCTCCAGCCGGCCCGCCGACTTCAGCCGCTCGAGCAGCTTCTTCGGCGAGGTGCGCTGCGGCCCCTCGCCGGCCGCCTGCTCGACCGCCTCGAGCACCTCCTCCTCGGTCGGCTCGATGCCCTCGGCGTCGATGATCGCGGCGAGCACCGCCTCGCGCCGCAGCGCCTGCTCGGCGTCGGGCTTGCTCTCCGCGACGATGTCGGCCTCCTCGCGCCCCGCGATCCGCAGGTAGGCCTCGCGCGTGATGCCCTGGTGCGAGAGCGAGTGCAGCATCTGGTCCCACAGCTCGCGCGCGCGGGCCTCCGCGAGCGCGTCTGGGATGTCGACCGTCGCCGCCTTGACCGCCGAGTCGAGCGCGGCCTCGCGGAACTCGGCCTCGATCCGCGCGGTGTCGGCCTCGGCGATCCGGGAGCGGATGTCGTCGCGCAGCTCGTCGAGCGTGTCGAAGCCCGCCTCGGCGGCGAGATCGTCGTCGACCGCGGGCAGCTCCTTCGCCTTGATCTCCTTGACCGAGACGGCGAACTGCGCCTCCTTCCCGGCCAGCTCGGGCGCCGGGTAGTCCTCGGGGAAGGTCACGGTGACGGTGCGGTCGTCGCCGGCCGTGGCACCCTCGAGCTGCTGCTCGAAGCCCGGCACGAGGCGCCCGGAACCGAGCTCGACCATCTGGTCGCGCCCCTCGCCGCCGGCGAACGGCTCGCCGTCGAGCGTGCCCTTGTAATCCATGACCACGAAGTCGCTCGAGGCCGCCGGGCGATCGACCGTGTCGAGCCGTGCGGAGCGCTCGCGGATGCGGTCGAGCTCGGCGGTGATCGCCTCGTCCGAGACGGCCGGCTCGCGCTTGCCGACCTCGAGGCCCTTGTAGTCGCCGAGCTGGGCCTTCGGCCGCACGCCGATCTCGATCGAGAAGCGCAGCGGCTCACCCGTGCCGGGCAGGTCGGCGAGGTCGAGCTCGGGCTCGCCGACGGGCGCGATCCGCGCCGCGTCGACGGCGGCGGCGTACCACGCGCCGATCGAGTCGCGCACGGCCTCGTCGAGCACCGCGTCCCGGCCCATCCGCTGGACGATCACCGGCGCCGGTGCCTTGCCCGCGCGGAAACCGGGCACGCGCAGCCCGCGGCCGAGCCGGCGGGCGGCCTGACCGACGCGGCGCTCGACCTCGTCGGCGGGCACCTCGGCCTCCACGCGTACGCGTGACTCGGGCAGCTCGGTGACTGTGGTGACGACTTCGGTTGCCATGAGGCGAGCCACCACGATACAAAGCGGCGTCGTGTCGCCTGGACTCCGCGCTTGGCTGTACACCGGTCCGCTCGGCCACCTCGCGGGCGGCATCCTGGACTGGGCACAGCTGCTGGCTCGCTACGCCGCTGCGCGCGCGTCGCGCCGCTGATCCCTCCGGCGGGATGATCGCGATGCCGGGCGGGTACACGAAAGGGATGGCTGACGCCGACAGCGCCGCGGTGCCCTGGGACGCCCCGGCGGTCGCCGGACTCCTGCAGACCAGCCGCGAGCACGGCTGCGTCAACGACTCCGAGCTCGAGCGCGTGGTCGACGAGCTGGACCTCGCGCCGGAGCAGGTCGACGCCATCGTCGAGCGCCTGCACGACGAGGGTGTCGAGCTGCGCGACGACTGCGGCGTGCGCGACCGGCCGCACACGTCGATCTCCAACGGCGAGCTGGCCGGCTACACCACCGACGCGCTGCAGCTGTTCCTCAACGAGGCCGGCCGCCACGCGCTGCTGACGCCGGCCGAGGAGGTCGAGCTGTCCAAGCGGATCGAGCGTGGCGACCTGGAGGCGAAGGACCGGCTGGTCACCTCGAACCTGCGGCTCGTCGTGTCGATCGCCCGCAAGTACCAGAACGTCGGCGAGCTCGCCCTGCTCGACCTGATCCAGGAGGGCACGCTCGGTCTGATCCGCGCCGCCGAGAAGTTCGACTGGCGCAAGGGCTTCCGGTTCTCCACCTACGCGACGCTGTGGATCCGCCAGGCGATCAGCCGTGCGCTCGACGAGCGCGGCCGCACGATCCGCCTGCCGATCAACGTCGCCCAGCGCCAGCGCAAGGTCGCCAACGCCGAGCGCGAGCTGACCACCCTGCTCGGCCGGCCCCCGACGCTGGAGGAGCTCGCGGCGCACGCGGAGGTCACGCCGCGCCAGGTCGCCGAGCTACGCGACGTCGCGCGCAAGGTCACGAGCCTCGAGCGGCCGGTCGGCGACGAGGGCGAGAGCGAGCTCGGCCAGCTGCTGCCGGCCGGCGAGCCGCCGCCCGAGGAGGAGGTCGAGGTCGCGCTGCGCGACGAGACGGTGCGCGCGATCGTGCAGTCCCTGCCGGATCGCGAGCGCGAGGTGATCCAGATGCGCTTCGGGCTCGACGGCGATCGCGAGCCGGTCTCGATCCGCGAGGCGGCGCGCCTGCTCGAGCTGCGACCGGCCGATGTCCAGAAGCTCGAGCGGCACGCGCTCGAGGAACTGGCGTTGCGGCGGGAGCTGGACGCGCTGAGGGACGCCGCCTAAGCCTGGATCAGGCTAAGCGGCGGCGCCGTCCGCCTCGAGCGCGGCGGTGCGAGTCCCGAACAGCCGGAAGCGCTGCGTCAGGTTCGTCATCTCGAGCAGCCGGCGCACCGGGCCCTCCGGCGCGACGACCGCGAGGCTGGTGCCGGCCTCGTCCAGCTGCGCGGCCGCCTTCAGGATCGTCCCGAGCGCGGTCGAGTCGATGAAGGCCACCTCGCTGAGGTCGAGCACGAGCCGCCCGCCGGGGCTCGCCGACGCCATCGCAAGCACCGTCGACAGACGCGGCGTGGCCGAGATGTCGAGTTCGCCCGAGGCGACCACGAGGTGGCCGCGTTCGATGGGGTCGTGATCGATCTGGTAGTCCATCCTGCTGATGGAGCCTACGCCACTGCGGGCGCCCCCGCGTCCCTGCGCAGACGGCTCGGCGTCTCGTCGTCGTACTCGGCGAAGAAGGTGCCGACGACATCCTCGAGCTCGTCGATGCCGTCGGCGCAGAACAGCACCGGCTGGTACTTCGTGATGTCGTACTCGAGCGTGCCCATCTCCAGCAGGTCGAGCGGGCGCAGGTCGGCGCCGCGGAACTCCTCGATCTCGCCGTAGGAGGACAGGATGCCGGCGCCGTAGGCGCGCACCTCGCCGCGCTCGCGCAGCACGCCGAACTCGATCGTGAACCAGAACACGTCGGCGAGGAACTGCAGCGCCTCGTCGGTCTCGACGCGCTGGGCGGCGAGCCCGGCCTGACGCTTGATCGCGGCGAACCGCGGCGCGGCGAGCAGGTTGCCGTGGCCGATCACCTCGTGGATCAGGTCCGGCTCCGGCGTGTACAGCGGGACCGCGCCGTGGCGGATGTACTGCGTCGAGTGGAAGATGCCGTCGCCGAGCGCGCCGAGGAAGTCGCGCAGCGGGACGAGCCCGGCGGCCGCGTCGTAGCGGAAGCCCGTCAGCGGTTCGAGCCCGGCGCTGACCTCGTCGAGCTGCGGGATCCGGTCCGTCGGCAGCGACAGCGCGGCCGCGCCCTCGCAGAAGTCCCGGCACGCGTACCGCTCGTGCTTGGGAGCGAGCTCGCGCGAGACGATCCGCCACACCTCGTGCTCGGCGTCCGTGTAGTCGATCCGGGGAAGCGGCTGCCCGGGCTCCCAGGCGAGCGCGGCGGCGGCGATCTCGTTGCGGCGCGCGCGGTAGGCCGGATCGCTGGCGCCGGGATGGTCCTTGGCGAGCTCGACGGTGGCCGTGCCGTCCTCGTTCGCCGTGACGGGTGAGTACAGCTGGGCTTCCTCGAACATGGGACAGATGTACCTCCGAGCGGCCCCACGCGCAATCGAGACGGCATAGAATGCCCTTCACGTGCAACGACCCGTCCGTCTGGACGACCTCGATCGCAAGATCCTTGATCACCTCGAACGCGACGGCCGCGCAACGCTGGCCGACGTGGGCACCGCTGTGGGCCTGTCCGCATCCGCGGTGAAGCGGCGCGTGGACCGGTTGCAGGAGACCGGCGTGATCGTCGGCTACGCGGCGATCATCGATCCGCAGGCGGCGGGCGATCGGCTCGAGGCGTTCGTCGAGCTGTACTGCGCCGACAACGTCGCGCCGGGCGACCTGCTGTCCTCCGTCGCCGGCCTCGACGCGGTGGTGGCGGCGCATACGGTCGCCGGAGACGCGGACGCGGTGGTGCGCGTGCGCGTGGAGGGAATCGAGGAGCTCGAGCACACGATCGAGCTGCTGCGGCGCGACCCCAAGGTCATGCGCACGCGCACGATGGTCGCGCTCTCGACGCTCGTCGAGCGTCCGTGATGGTCACACGGCGGCGGCGCGCGCCAGCGCCTCGACCCGGCTAGTCAGCCAGGGCACCGCCGCCTCGTGCTCGGGCTTCATCAGCACGCTGCGGAGGATCCGGGCCTCGGGAGCGTCGGCGTCGAGCTCGGGGTGCAGCGCCGTGAGGTCGGCGGCCGAGAGCTGGAGGGTGCTCAGGAACACCGGGTCGTCGGGTCGTCCATGCCCGCGCGCAGCATCGCGACGCCGGCGGCGTCGATCGCGGACAGGCGCTCCCCGGGACCCAGGTAGGTGACGATGTCCAGCTCGGGCTCGAGGTGCAGGCGCAGCACGTCCGAGCGGCGCAGCTCCTCGGCGAACGCGAGCGCCGCGCGGCGGGCGGACGCCAGCACCGGCTCGAGCGGGACGGCCCGCAGCGTCAGCCACAGCGCGGCGGCGGCCGCCCCGGCACGCGAGCACTCGAGGCTGATCTCGCCCAGGTGCAGCGAGTCCGACGTGAAGTAGGTGAACGGCGACTCGTGCGCGTACAGGCGGCCGATCGTCGGATCGGCGAACAGCACGGCCCCGCAGCCGTAGGGTTGGAGGCCGTGCTTGTGCGGGTCGATCACGACCGAGTCGGCCGCGCCGACCGACCGCAGCGCCACGGGCGCGTCGTCGAGCAGGGTGAAGAACCCACCGTAGGCGGCGTCGACGTGGATCCGGACGCCGTAGCGCTCGCGCAGTGCGAGCGCCTCGTCGACCCGGTCGACCGCTCCCAGCCCGGTCGTGCCGGCCGTCAGCACCACGGTGCCGACGTCCCCGCCGGCGCACGCGGCCTCCACCGCGTCGAGGTCGATCCGCCCCTCCGGGCCCGCCTGTATCTCGAGGCCGGGCATCCGGAGGACCCGGCACATGCGCTCGTGCGTGTAGTGGGCGTTGCTCCCGTACACCACGCCCTTGTCCGGGTGAAGCTCCCGCGCCACCCACAACGCCTCGAGGTTCGCGATCGTGCCGCTCGAGGTCAGGTGCCCGAGGACGGGCGCGGCGAGGCCGAGCATCGCGCCAAGCTCGACGACCACCTCCTTCTCCATCTCACTCGTCACCGGCCCGCCGTCGAGCGCGTGGTTGTTCGGGTTGACGAGCATCGCGGCGACGTACCCGGCGGCCGCGACCGGGTGCGGCGGCTTCAGCATCTGGCCGGCGAAGCGGGGATGGAAGAACGGGAAGTTGCCGCCCATCCGGCGCTCGAACTCCTCCCACGCCGCCGCCCAGCGCGCGCGGTCGACGACCGGCGGATCGGGCCGCTCGCCCCAGCGCGACTCCCACGTGTCGACGAGGTCGAGCGCAGCATCGATGCCGGGGCGCGTCACGCCCGGGATCATGCACGCCGGTCGCCGGCCCTGCTGTGCGCATGCATC
Organism: uncultured Solirubrobacteraceae bacterium; assembly: GCA_963806395.1. GTDB lineage: Bacteria > Actinomycetota > Thermoleophilia > Solirubrobacterales > Solirubrobacteraceae > DASSUW01. Next base: position 27,299 of record CAWDYI010000013.1, read on the forward strand.
GCGGTGCTCACGGGCTGCGGGTCCTCCGGGTCCTCCCGACCGCCGCCCGAGCGCCCCGCGATGCTCGACCGGCCGCCCGCCTCGACCCCGGCCCCGACCTCGACCTCGACCTCGACCTCGACGGCGATCGTGTGGGGGCTCGAGCGGCCGCAGCGCGCCGCTCGACGGCTGCGACGCGACCCCGCGGTGGCGGCGGCGACCGTGCTCGGCCGAGGAGTGGCGCTGCTGCGGTCCGGCCGCGACCGCGACGGCCGCACCGTGGAGCGCATCCGCACCGGCTACGCGGTGCCGCTCGACGCGATCGCGGTCGACCCACGCCGCTACGCGAAGACCGTCCCACCCGACGCGCGCGCCGCCTTCGCCCGGCTGCGCCGCGGCGCGGCGGTGATCTCCCGTACCGAGGCCGGGCTCCGGCGCAGCGGGCAGGGCGGTGTGCTCGTGCTGGCCGGCGGCCGCCGGCTGCGTGTCGCCGCCGTGGTCGAGGACGCGGCGCTGCTCGGTGCCGAGATCGCGGTCGCCACCGGCGAGCCGAGCGTGCCGCCGGTGCGCACGACGGTGGTGGCGGCGCTGCGCGCGCCGATCGCTCTACGCCGGCTCGTGCGCGCCACCGAGCGCGGCGCCGCCGCGCGGATCCTGCCGGGCGGCACAGTCCCGTCCGCCGGGCCGGTCGGCCCGGCGCGGCCCGCACAGCTGAAGGTCCGCTTCGGCGAGCCGGCCGTCGGCCTGCCGTACGGCAGTGACTGGATCCGGCTCGACCCGGGGTTCCTGCGCCGCCACATCGTCACCCGCTCGGTCCCGATCCTCGGTTCCGTCACCTGCCACCGAGCGGTGATCGGACGTCTGCGTGCGGCACTCGCCGAGCTGTCGCGCCGCGGCCTGGCGCGACTCGTCGATCCCGGCGACTACGCCGGCTGCTATGCCCCGCGGCGGATCCAGCCGCGCGGCCAGCTGTCATTGCACGCCTGGGGGCTGGCGCTCGACCTCAACGCAGCCGCGAACCCGTTCGGCGGCCGGTCGCACCAGGACCCGCGGCTCGTGCGGACGATGGAGCGACACGGCTTCAGCTGGGGCGGCCGCTGGCCGACGCGGCCCGACCCGATGCACTTCGAGCTTCGCGACTGAGCGCCTTCATCGCGGCTCGGGCGGCTGCCGGGTCGGCGGCGGCGATCGCGTCGAGCACGTCGCGGTAGCCCTCGGAGCGGCCGTCGCGAGGCGACGCGGCGGCCGCCATCGCTTCGGTGAGCTCCGCGGCGGCGCGCGCCAGCGGGCGGTTGCCGGCCGCGTCCGCGAGGGCGCGGCCGAACTCGAGCTCGGCCGCGGCGACGCCGTCGCCGGTCGCGGTCTCGACCGCGTCGACGGCCGCGGTCAGCGCCCGCACCGTCTCCGGATGGCTGCGCTCGGCCGCGAGCGCGGCGGCCTCGCCCTGCACGATCGCGAGCGCCTCGGCCGCTTCGGAGACGAGCCGGCGGCCACCCGCCGCGCCGTGCACCGCGGCGAACACCTGCGGGTCGAGCACGTCCCAGGCCCGCGCCGGCATCACGGTCGCGCCGCGGCCGTGGCGGACGCGGACGACGCCGCGCTCCTCGAGCGCCCGGATGCACTCGCGCACGACGCCGCGACTCACGTCGAGCTCCGCCGCCAGGCGCTCCTCCTTCGGCAGCATCGAGCCGACTCGGTAGGTGCTGGCGGCGATCCGCGCGAGCAGCGTGTCCATGAGCTCCCGATGCAGCCTTGGCATCCAGTGATTGAATCACCGGGGGGATCGCCGCGGTGGGCCGGTGTGGCGGGGCCGGCGTTGAACGTCAACTGCGCACTAAGGGGGTGGTGCGGTGCGTTTGTGGACACGCGAGGCGCCGCGGCTCTCGCGTGTGCTGGATTGCATCGCCGGCATGCACTTTGGGACACGCTCGGGCCAGGGCGCGGTCGGTTGTCCCGAAACGCGCGCTCGACCACCCGGTTCGAACCCCGCGGGGCTCGCGTATCGTGCCCGCGCCATGAAGCTCTACGACCACGCCTCCTCCGGCAACTGCCTGAAGTGCCGCATCCTGCTCCGGCAGCTCGAGCTGCCGTACGAGTCCGTTTCGATCGACCTGTTCCGCGGCGAGACGCGCACGCCCGAGCACTTCTCCCGCAACCCGGACGGACGGATCCCCGTGCTCGAGACCGACGACGGCGAGATGATCCCCGAGTCCGGCGCGATCCTGCTCTACCTCGCCGAGGGGACCGCCCTGCTGCCCGCCGGCGGCCGCGAGCGCGTACGCGTGCACCAGTGGATGTTCTTCGAGCAGAACCGGATCGAGGCCGACCTCGCCGTCGCCCGCTTCATGAAGTTCGCGGGCCGCGACGTGACGCTGCCGGAGGCGTTCGGGCAGCGGCTCGAGCGCGGCAGCGACGCGCTGGCGGGGCTCGACCGCGGGCTCGCCGACGGCCGGCCGTTCCTGGCCGGCGACGCCTACACGGTCGCCGACATCGCCGTCTACGGCTACGCGCACTGCGGCGCCGACGCCGGCGCCGACCCGCGCGCGCACTCGCACATCGCGGCATGGCTCGACCGCGTCGAGGCGACGCCGGGGTTCGTGAACGACCTCGAGCCGGTGCCCGCGCACGTGGCCGAGCGGCCCTTGTAGCCGGAACCCCTCCGCGGCAACGCTATGTCAGCATCGGGCCGCATGAGCGCGAACACCCTTGGCCGGATGGTGCTGGATGCAACCGAGCGCCACAGCGGCGCCGCGATCCGCTTTCCCCGCGACGGCACGTGGCACGAGTGGTCGTTCGCCGAGCTCGGCACCGGCGTGCGCGAGCTGGCGCGCGGTCTCGCGGCGCTCGGGCTGCAGCCCGGTGACCACGTCGGACTGCTGGGCGAGACCCGCCCGGAGTGGACGCTCACCGACGCCGCGCTGCTCGCCGCCGGCTGCGTGGTCGTGCCCGTCTACCAGACGAACTCGCCCGAGGAGTGCCGCTACGTCCTCGATCACTCGGGCGCCCGCGCGGTGATCGTCGAGAACACCGCCCAGCTCGAGAAGATCGAGGCGATCCGCGACCAGCTCCCAGGTCTCGAGCACATCGTGTCGATGGAGAACACCGGTCGCGTGCCGACGGTCGCCGACCTGCGGGCACGCGCCGGCGAGACTCCCGAGGAGGCGCTCGAGACGCGGCTCAACGAGGTCGGCGCCGACGACGTGGCCACGATCGTCTACACGTCCGGCACCACCGGGCCGCCCAAGGGCTGCATGCTCACGCACCGCAACCTGCTGTTCACCGGCGAGGCGTACGTGGAGACGATCTCGCTGCGGCCGCCCGCCACGCTGTTCATGTTCCTGCCGCTCGCTCACGCGCTCGCGCGCGTCGTGCAGATGGTCTCGCTCGACGTCGGCGGCACGCTGGCGTTCTGGAGCGGCGACTCGCGCAAGCTCGTCGACGACGTGGCGGCAGCGAAGCCGACCCACTTCCCGTCCGTCCCGCGCGTGTTCGAGAAGATCCACGCCCGCGCGCTGGCCCGCGGCACCGAGGGCAGCGGCCTGCAGCGCCGCATCTTCGCGTGGGCCGTCGCCACCGGCCGCCGGGCGCGGCCGGCCCAGCGCGCCGGCAAGGCCTCCCCGATCCTGAAGGCGCAGCACGCGCTCGCCGACCGGCTCGTGCTCTCCAAGGTCCGCGAGCTGTTCGGGGGCCGGCTCGAGCTCGCGCTCACCGGCGCCGCTCCGATCCCGCTCGAGGTGCTCGAGTTCCTCGACGCGTGCGGCATCACCGTGCTCGAGGGCTACGGCATGACCGAGACGTGCGCGGCGGCGACGCTCAACGCGCCCGGCGCGCTCCGCTACGGCACCGTCGGGCGGACGCTGCCGGGCACGACCGTCGAGATCGCCGAGGACGGCGAGATCCTGCTCGGCGGCCCGAACGTATTCCGGGGCTACCACCGCGACGAGGAGGCCACGCGCGCGACGTTCGACGGCGACCGGGTGCGCACCGGCGACCTCGGCGAGCTCGACGACGGCTTCCTGCGCATCACCGGCCGCAAGAAGGACCTGATCATCACGTCGAGCGGCAAGAACATCACGCCGACGAACATCGAGAACGCGCTGCGCGAGTCGCGCTGGGTGTCGCAGGCGGTCGTCCACGGCGACAACCGCTCCTACCTCGTCGCGCTGCTGACGCTCGATGCCGACGAGGCGCCGGCGCTCGCGGAGACGCTCGGGGTCGACGCCGACCTGACGTCGATGGCCGCCGATCCGAAGGTGCGCGAGGCCCTCCAGCAGGACGTCGACGCCGCCAACCAGCGGTTCGCTCGGATCGAGCAGATCAAGCGGTTCGGCGTGCTCGCCCAGGACCTGAGCCAGGAGGCAGGCGAGCTGACGCCGACCATGAAGGTCAAGCGCAACGTCGTCGAGAAGCGCTACGCCGACACGTTCGCCTCGCTGTACGACGGGTAGGCCCGGGCCCATGCTCGCCGCCTACGCCGCCGCCACCAACGCCGACGATCCGCTTGCCGTGCTCGAGGTCGGCGAGCGCCCGGAGCCCGACCCACCGGAGGGCTGGACGACCGTCGACGTGCGCGCGGCGTCGCTGAACCACCACGACCTGTGGTCGCTGCGCGGCGTCGGGCTGCCCGACGACCGGCTCCCGATGATCCTCGGCTGCGACGCCGCGGGGGTGGACGCGGACGGCAACGAGGTGATCGTGCATTCGGTGATCGCCACCGACGACTGGCGCGGCGACGAGACGCTCGACCCCAAGCGCACGCTCCTGTCCGAGCTCCACCAGGGCGCGCTCGCCGAGCGCGTCTCGGTCCCGCGCCGCAACCTCGTGCCCAAGCCCGACGCGCTCTCGTTCGAGGAGGCCGCGTGCCTGCCGACCGCGTGGCTGACGGCCTACCGGATGCTGTTCACCAAGGCGGCCGCGCAGCCGGGCGACACGGTGCTGATCCAGGGCGCCGGCGGCGGCGTGGCGAGCGCCGCGATCGTGCTCGGCGGCCACGCCGGCCTGCGCGTGTGGGTGACGAGCCGCGACGAGGAGAAGCGCGAGAAGGCGCTCGCGCTCGGCGCGCACGCGGCGTTCGAGAGCGGCGCGCGGCTGCCGGAGCGGGTCGACGCGGTGCTGGAGACGGTCGGCGAGGCGACCTGGAAGCACTCCCTGCGGGCGCTGCGGCCGGGCGGCACGATCGTCGTGTCGGGCGCCACCAGCGGCCAGGCGCCCGCGGCCGAGCTGCAGCGCGTCTTCTTCCTCCAGCTGAACATCGTCGGCTCGACGATGGGCACGCGCGACGAGCTCACGCGGCTCGCGCGGCTGTGCGAGACCTCCGCGGTCCGGCCGGAGATCGATCGCGTGCTGCCGCTCGCCGACGCTCGCGACGGCTTCGCGGCGCTGGCCTCGGGCGACGTTTTTGGCAAGATCGTGTTCCGCCCATGACGTTCGCCGAGATCGACGCGTACAACATCTCGCTCTTCCTGCACGTCAGCGCCGTGGTGGTCGGCTTCGGGTCGACGTTCGCCGAGGCGCTGCTGTTCCCCGTCGCGCTGAAGGCGGGGACGCGCCACCTGCCGTACCTGCACCAGGTCCAGCTCGCGATCAACACGCGCTTCGCCAACCCCGCGCTGGGGCTGATCATCATCACCGGCATCTACCAGACGATCGACGCCGACTGGGGCTTCGGCTCGTTCTGGATCAGCGCCACGTTCCTGATCGCGATCGTGCTCGGCGGGCTCAATGGCGCGTACTTCGTCCCGACCGACAAGCGGCTTGGGGCGATGGCCGAGCGCGAGATCGCGGCCGGCGGCGGCGGCGACGTGGCGATGTCGGAGGACTACCTCGCGCAGGCGCGACGGGAGGGCATGATCGGAGCCCTCGCCGGCGTGCTGGTGCTGGTGGCGATCTTCCTGATGGTCACGAAGCCGGGCGCCTGAACAGCGTCGAGCCGTCGAAGTGCCCGGCCGCGGCCAGACGGCCGACCCGCCGCCGCACGACGGCATCGAGCAGGCGGCGCGGCACGTGCCGGGCGAGCGCGTAGGCGACCGTGCCGCCGCGCGTGGTCGCCAGGTCGCGCACCGGCCGCCCGAGCGCGGCGCGCGCGAGCGTGCGGGCCGCGTCCTGCACGTCCTCGGCAGGCACGGAGCCCTCGAGCGCCACCCCGGCCGCCTGCGACTCGGCGTGGATCGGGGTCCGGATGTAGCCGGGGTAGACCGTGGTGACCATGATCGCGTCGCCGTGCTCGAGCCGCAGCGCGTCCGAATAGGCGGTCAGGCCTCGCTTGCTCATGCAGTACGCCGTGCCGTACGGGAGCGTGAGGTACGCGAGGCCGGAGGCGACGTTGATGACGCGCCCGCGGGACGCGCGCAGCGCGCCGAGCGCCGCGGCGGTCACGCGCCAGGGGCCGAGCAGGTTGACGTCGATCACGGCCAGCGCGCCCGCGTCGGGCGCCGCGCCGGCGCTCTGCGGCGTCCCGAGGCCGGCGTTGTTGATCAGCACGTCGAGCCCGCCGAGCCGCTCCAGCGCGTCCGCCACCGCACGGTCGACCGAGCCCTGGTCGCGCACGTCGCACTCGAGCACATCCTCGCCGGCGCGGACGTCGAGCCCGATCACGCGGGCGCCGCGGGCGCGCAGCTCGCGCGCGGCGGCGGCGCCGATCCCCCCGGCCGCGCCCGTGATCAGCACGCGCGCGCTCATGCGGCCACCGGGGTGGGCGCCGCGACCGGCGCATCGAGCCGGTACTCGCCCGGGTCCAGGCGCCCGGCGCGGCGCCGGAAGCGCCACGTCCAGTCGGGCCACAGCGTCGAGTTGCGGCCGGTCGCGTCGAGGTACCAGCTCGCGCAGCCGGTCGTCCACACCGTGCGCTGCATCCGCCGGTCGAGCGCGGCGTTGAAGCGTTCCTGCGCCTCGGCGCGGACCTCGATCGTGTCGGCCCCGCGCTCGCGCATCAGCCGCAGCGCCGCCATCACGTGGGCGATCTGCGACTCGATCATGTAGACCATCGAGGTGTGCCCGAGGCCGGTGTTCGGGCCGGCGAGGAAGAACAGGTTCGGGAACCCGGCGATCGTCGTGCCGACGTGGGCGCGCGGGCTCCCCTGCCAGCGGTCGGCGAGCAGCACTCCGTCGCGGCCGCGCACGCGATGGGCGGCGGGGATGTCGGTGACGACGAAGCCCGTGCCGAAGACGATCGCATCGACCGCGCGCTCGGACCCGTCGGCGGCGACGATCGAGCGCGGGCGCACCTCGCTGACGCCCTCGGTGACGAGGTCGACGTTGGGCTGCGAGAGCGCCCGGTACCAGTCGTTCGACGGCAGGATCCGCTTGCAGCCGATCGTGTAGTCGGGCGTCACCTTCTCGCGCAGCTCAGGGTCGGAGACCTCGTGGTCGATGTGCTTGCGCGCGATGCGCTCGAGCACCCGCATCAGCCGCGGGCGCTTCACGAAGCCGAGCACGAGCACCTCGCGCGTCATGTACACGGCGGCGCGCATCAGTCGCTGCGCGGCCGGAAGCGCACGGAACAGCCGCCGCTCGCGCTCGGCGATCGGCCGGTTCGAGTGCGGGACGACCCACGGCGGCGTGCGCTGGAACACGTGCAGCCGCTCGACCTGCGGCTGGATCTCGGGGACGTACTGGATCGCCGACGCGCCGGTGCCGATCGACGCGACCCGCTTGCCGGCCAGGTCGACGTCGTGGTTCCAGCGGGCCGAGTGGAACACGTCGCCCTCGAAGTCGTCGAGCCCGGGGATGTCCGGGATCCGCGGCTCGGTCAACGGCCCCATGCCCGCGACGAGCACGCGTGCGCGCAGCGTGCCCTGCGAGGTCTCGAGCTCCCAGCGGCGCCCGGCCTCGAGCCAGGTGGCCCCCTCGACCGCGCAGCCGAGCCGCAGGTGCGGCCGGATGCCGAACTCGTCGGCGCACCGGCGCAGGTATGCCCAGATCTCGGGCTGCGGCGAGTAGGTCTGCGTCCACTCGGGGTTCGGCGCGAACGAGAACGAGTAGAGGTGGGAGGGCACGTCACAGGCGCAGCCGGGATAGGTGTTGGCCTGCCAGGTCCCGCCGACCTCGTCCGCGCGCTCGAGCACGACGAAGTCGTCGATCCCGGCCTGCTTGAGCCGGATCGCCATGCCGAGGCCGGAGAAGCCGCTTCCGACGATCGCGATGTCGTGAGCCGAAGTCATAAGTTACGGTACCGTAACATCTACCCCATGACCCGCGCCGGCAACCCCCGCATGGGCGCCGAAGCGCGTCGCGAGCATCTCCTGGACGCCGCCAAGGACCTCGTCGCGGGCCACGGCTTTCACGCCGTCTCGATCGAGGCGGTGGCGCGCACGGCCGGCATCACGCGCCCGATCGTCTACCGCCACTTCGGCGATCTCGGCGAGCTGCTCGAGGCGCTCGTCGATCGTGAGACGACACGCGCGCTCGCGCAGCTGCAGGGCTTCCTGCCCACGGACCTCGGCGGCGACGATCCGCGGCCCGGGCTGCTCGCCGCGCTCGACGGCTACCTGCACGCCGTCCGCGAGGACCCGGTCACGTGGCGGCTCGTGCTGATGCCGCCGGAGGGCGCCCCCGGCCTGCTCGGAGAGCGCATCGCCGCCGGTCGCACGGCCGTCGTCGCGCAGCTCGCGGGGGCCGTCGGGCCGGCCGCCGGCTCGCCCGATCCGGAGCTGACGGCGCGAGCGCTGTCCGCGGTCGCCGACGAGGCGGCCCGGCTCACGCTCGCCGATCCCGAGCGCTACACGCCCGAGCGGATCGTCGCCCACGCGCGGTGGCTGTTCAATCTTTTCCTACAAAAGGATTTAGGCGTGCCATAATAAATCACGTGGGCCAACTGACTCGACGCAGGCTGCTCGCCGGATCAGGTGTCCTGGCGGGTGCCGGACTGCTGCACAGCCAGATCCCGCACGGCCATCCCTGGGAGCACGAGGCGCGCGCCGACACGCCGCAGCACGCAGGCCACGACGAGGGCGGCCACGCGAGCTTCCGCGACGGGCAGACGGTCGACCACGCCGCCAACGGGTTCGACCCGCACGCGATCCTGCGCGACTTCGACTGGGGCACGACGAGCCGGCTGGCGAGCGGCCGCGTCGTGCGCGAGTGGGAGCTGTACGCGGTCGACAAGGAGATCGAGGTCGCGCCCGGCGTGCGCTTCGCCGCCTGGACCTACAACGGGCGCGTCCCGGGCCCGACGCTGCGCTGCCGCGAGGGCGAGCGGCTGCGGATCACGCTCATCAACGGCTCGCAGCACCCGCACACGATCCACTTCCACGGCATCCACCCCGCCGAGATGGACGGCGTGCCCGGCATCGGCGCCGGCCAGATCGAACCGGGCGAGCGGACCGTCTACGAGTTCGACGCGCTGCCCGCCGGGCTCCACCTCTACCACTGCCACACGCGGCCGCTGGCCGAGCACATCGCCAAGGGCCTGTACGGCGCGTTCATCGTCGATCCGCCGGACGAGCGCGAGAAGGCGGACGAGATGGTGATGGTGATGAACGGGTTCGATACCAACTTCGACCGCGCGAACGAGCTGTACGCGGCGAACTCGATCCCGTTCGCCTACATGAACAAGCCGATCCAGGTCGCCCGCGACGCGCTCGTGCGGATCTACCTGGTCAACGTTCTCGAGTACGACCTCATCAACTCGTTCCACCTGCACGGGAACCTGTTCAACTACTTCCCGACCGGCACGTCGAAGGTCCCGTCCGAGTTCACGGACACCGTGATGCTGTGCCAGGGCCAGCGCGGGATCCTCGAGTGGCGATTCGCGCACCCCGGCAAGTTCATGTTCCACGCTCACCAGTCCGAGTTCACCGAGCTCGGATGGCAGGGCTTCTTCGAGGTGAGCTGATGGAGGCCCGCGCAGCCACCGCGTCCGAGCTGCGCTCCAGCCGCATGCCGGCGTGGCTGCTCGGCGTCCTGCCGCTGGCGCTGATCGCCGTCGCCATCGGCGCCTTCGCCCTGCTCGACGGACCGGGCGTTGCCGAGCGGCGCGGCCCGCCGGCCGAGGTGCTGGCGGTCGAGCGGACCAAGCTCGCGCCCGGCGTGATCGAGCTGACCGTGCGCAACGACGGCCCCGACGCCGTCACGATCGCCCAGGCGATCGTCAACGACGCGTTCGTGCAGTTCTCCGGCGCCGAGCAGCCGATCGGCCGCCTGCAGACCGCCGTCGTGCGGGTCCAGCAGCCGTGGGTGGAGGGCGAGGCGTACGAGGTCGCGCTGCTCACCTCGACCGGCGGGACGATCGCGCACGAGATCCCGGTGGCGGTCGAGACACCGGCGAACGACCTGTCGTTCTTCGGTCTGATGGCACTGCTCGGCATCTACGTCGGCGTGATCCCGGTCGCGCTCGGGATGCTGTGGCTGCCGTGGATCCGCCGGGTCCCGCCGAGCTGGCTCCGCGTGCTGATGGCGCTGACCGTCGGCCTGTTGGGATTCCTGGCGATCGACGCCACGCTGGAGGGCTTCGAGCTGGCCGGCGAGGGCTCGCAGGCATTCGGTGGCGCCGCGCTCGTCCTGTTCGGCGGCGTGGTCGCGTACCTGCTGCTGTCGGGTGTTTCCGCGTGGCTCGCCGATCGGCGCGCCGGCGCCTCGGGCAGCTCGCTGGCATTGCTGGTGGCGACCGGTATCGGACTCCACAACCTCGGCGAGGGCGTCGCGATCGGGTCCGCGTACGCCGTCGGTGCGCTCGCGCTCGGCGCCTTCCTGGTCGTCGGCTTCGCGCTGCACAACACCACCGAGGGGCTCGCGATCGTCGCTCCGATCGCCCATCTGCGGCCATCGCTGGGGCGGCTGGCGCTGCTCGGGTTGATCGCCGGCGCGCCCGCGGTGCTGGGCGCGTGGATCGGCGCCGCCGCGTTCAACGCGAGCCTGGCTGCGTTCCTGTTCGGCTTCGGCGCCGGGGCGATCGTGCAGGTGATCGTCCAGCTTGCGCCGACGGTGCGCGACGACAACGGCCGCACGCTGCATCCGGGCGCCGTCGCCGGGCTGCTCGCGGGGCTCGCGCTGATGTTCGTGACCGGACTGCTGGTGAGCGTGTGATGCACTCCACCGAAGCCGTCGAGAACTACGCGAAGGCGATCTACGCGCTCCAGCGGCGCGCGCAGGGCGATGCCGTCTCCACCAACGACCTCGCCGACCGGCTCGACGTCACCGCGGCATCGGCCTCCGGGATGATCAAGCGGCTCGCCGACCTCGGGCTGGTTGCGCACGTCCCGTACCGCGGCGTCCAGCTGACGACGGAGGGCGAGCGGCTGGCGCTCGAGGTGCTGCGCCACCACCGGCTGCTCGAGCTCTACCTCGCCGAGCACCTCGGCGTGCCGTGGGACCGCGTGCACGACGAGGCCGAGGCGCTCGAGCACGTGCTGTCCGAGGACCTCGAGGCGCGCATCGCGGCCAAGCTCGGCAACCCGACGCACGACCCGCACGGCGATCCGATCCCCGATGCGCAGCTGCGGCTCGACGAGCTTCCGACCCGCAGCCTCGCCGACCTGAGCCCAGGCGACCGTGGCCGCTTCGTGCGTGTCTCGGACTCCGATCCGGAGATGCTCCGGTACCTCACCGACCGCGGCGTCAGCATCGGCGCTGCGCTCGAGGTGCTCGACCGCCAGCCGTTCGAGGGGCCGCTCACGGTCCGCTTCGGCGACACCCTGCAGGTCCTCGGCGGCGCGCTCGCGGCCGCCATGCGGGTCGAGCTCGACGCCCGTTGAGAGATCTCCACAGCGCGCCGTAGCGCGATCTGGTCCGATTGCCCGGTAACCCGCGGCAGCGGGGCGACACGTCGCCCCGGCCCGGGGGACCAGACAGCCCGAGGGGTCCCGCAATGCGGGGCCCCTCGTGCGTTCGGGACGATCCATAGGCTGCCGGGCGTGGATCGCGTCGCGCTCGTCACCGGCGGCGGCACCGGCATCGGCCGTGCCACCGCGCTCGCCCTCGCCTCCGACGGTATGGCCGTGGTGATCGCCGGCCGGCGGCCGGAACCGCTGCAGGAGGTCGCGGCGGAGATCGACGCGGCCGGCGGCCGGGCGGTCGCGGCGAGCGGCGACCTGTCTGTGCCCGACGACGCGGCGTCCGCCGTGAACGCCGCCGTCGAGGCGTTCGGAGGCCTGCACGTGGTGGTCAACAACGCCGGCACGATCCGCCGCAACGTGCGCCTGCACGAGGTCGGGATCGAGCGCTGGGACGAGCAGATCGCGAGCAACCTGCGCGCCCCCTACCTCGTGCTGCACGCAGCGCTGCCCGAGCTCCTGCGCGCGAGCGGCGACCGCTCGATCGTGAACGTGTCGTCGACGCTGGCGGTCAAGCCTGCGCCGGGCATCGCGCCGTACGCGGCGGCGAAGGGCGCGCTGATCGCGCTCACGCGCTGCCTCGCGCTCGAGTACGGCGACGACGGCATCCGCTGCAACGTCGTGCTGCCGGCTGTGGTGCGGACGCCGCTCGCGCACGTCGACCGGCCGGCCTTCGACGAGCAGTCGGACGCGATGGCGGCCGCGTACCCGCTCGGCCGCCTCGGGGAGCCGGAGGACGTAGCCGCGACAATCCGCTGGCTGGTCTCCCCCGAGGCGGGCTGGATCACCGGGACCGCCGTGCCGGTCGACGGCGGCTTCACAGTGACCTGAGCGCGTCCGCCTGGCCCTGGAGGTCGTACAGCCCGTCGATGCCGCTCACCGGCGTGCCGACCTGCTCGACCGCGGCCATCACCTCGCTCGAGCCGATCCGGCCGTCGTTGCCGATGCCGTTGGAGGTGTCCGTGAGCACCCAGCGGATCTGGCCGCGCTCGACGGCGTCGGCGAGCCAGGCGGTGCTGACCTGGCTCTCGCGGCCGGAGAACCCGCCGATCGCGGCGACGTCGGCGCCGGAGCCGATCAGCTGCCCGGCGGCGCCGGACTGGCTGGAGACCGCGATCGTCCCGCCGCCGTTCTCCTGCGCGTAGGCGACCGCGTCGGACAGCGACTGGCTGTTGCCGCCGAACGGGTTGCCGCCGCCTTGGGTGGCGCCGCCCGGGGGCGCGGCCGGGCCGCCGCCGCCGGCCATGGGACCGCCGCCGCCTCCTGCGAGTCCAGCGGTCGCCGGGCCGCCCGCGGGGAACGTCCCGCTCGTGGCGTGGCCGAGCGTCTGCGCCGCCCACGCGGCGGGCGCGAGCAGCAGGAGCGCCATCGCCCCCGCCACCACCGCGGCCCGCGCACGCGGGGCGATCGCGGCTGCCGAGCAGAACGGCCGCGCCGACCGCCGCCGCCGCCAGCACGGGCGCGAGCCACGTCAGCTGGCCGGGGTTGTCCTTCAGCACGATCACCTCGGTGACGGCGCCGGCGACGACCGCCGCCGCGCCGACCGCCCGCGCCGCATGCCCGCGCTCGAGCATCACGCCGACGGTCGCGCCGACGAGCACGGCGGTCAGGGGAGCGAGCTGTGACACGTAGTAGGGATGGAAGATGCCCTCGGCCCGGCTGAAGGCGACGGCGGTCGTCACGAAGGCGCCGCCGACGGCGATCAGCCAGCCGGTGCGCGGATCGGTGCGCCGCAGCCGCGTCACGGCGAGCAGTCCGAGGCCGCCGAAGAGCGCGAAGCCGAGCAGCCAGCCGCCCTGTCCGCCGAGGCTCTCGTTCAGCAGCCGCAGCAGGCCCGGCTCGCCGCCGAACACGCCACCGCCGCCGGCGCCGCCGGGACCCCCTCCCCCGCCGGGTCCGCCGTCCTGGCCGAACAGTCGCCCGAGCCCGTTGTAGCCGAGGATGAGCGACCAGATGCTGTTGTCGCTCGTCCCCGAGATCCACGGCCGGTCGGCCGCCGGCGTGAGCCATACGACCACCGGCCACGCCAGGCCGACGGCTGCCATCGCGGCGCCGCCGGCGAGCAGCTGACGGACGGCGGCGACGCGCCCGCGGGGAGCGCTCCACAGCCACGCCGCGGCGAGCGCGGGCACGACGAGCAGGGCCGCCGCCATCTTCGCCTCGAAGCCCAGGCCGACGAAGACGCCGCTCAGCACCAGCCAGCGCGTCCGTCCGTCCTCCAGGCCGCGCACGACCGCCCACACCGCGGCGGTGCAGCACAGCACCAGCAGCGCGTCGGGGTTGTTGTGGCGCGCGATCGCGACGGTGATCGGCGTCAGCGCGAGTGCCAGGCCGGCCGTGAAGCCCGCGACCCGGCCGAATCGCCGCCGCGTCAGGTCATACGAGAGCGCGACGGTCGCCACTCCCATCAGGGCCTGCGGCACGAGCAGGCTCCACGTGCTGAAGCCGAAGACGCGTGCCGACAGCGCCTGGACCCACAGCGCGAGCGGCGGCTTGTCCACGGTCATCACTCCGGCCGAGTCGAACGAGCCGTACAGGAACGCGTGCCAGCTCGTGCTCATCGAGCGCACGGCGGCGCTGTAGTACTCGTTGGCAAGACCGTTGCGGCTGAGCCCCCAGAGGTAGAGCACGCTCGCCAGCACCAGCAGGGCGGCGAGCTCGGGGCGCGGGGTGGCGAGCGTCAGGCTGCGGAAGCGGCGTGCGCGCTGCGTGCGGGGCAGGGGGAGCGAGGAAGTGGACATGCCCGCAGCGTGCGCCGGGTGTGCGAGAGCCGCCTGGGACGAGCCTGGGAGTTCCCTGAGCGGCGCACTTCTCAGCGGGTTCTCAGGCTCCTCCCACGGATCTCCCACGTCGGAGGCCGAGCCTGGCCGCATGACCATGACCGCGCTTTCGACCGCGCCTTCGACCCCGCTGTGGCACCGCCCCGCCGCCGCGCATCCCGCGCCCGACGTCGAGATCGTCGTCCCGGTGCACGACGAGGAGCGGACGCTCGCGCCCAGCATCCGCCGCCTCCACCGCTTCCTGACAACTGAGTTCCCGTTCGGGTGGCGGATCGTGATCGCCGACAACGCGAGCACGGATGCGACACCGGTCGTCGCGTCCGCGCTGGCGGCCGAGCTGCCGGCCGTGTCGGTGCTCCGGCTCGAGCGCAAGGGTCGTGGCCGCGCGCTGCGGGCGGCCTGGTCGGCCAGCCGCGCGCGCGTCGTCTGTTACATGGACGTCGACCTCTCGACGGACCTGCGCGGTCTGCTGCCGCTGGTCGCGCCGCTGCTGTCGGGCCACAGCGACCTGGCGATCGGCACCCGGCTGGCGCACGGCGCGCGAGTGGTCCGCGGCCCGAAGCGCGAGCTGATCTCGCGCGCGTACAACCGGCTCCTGCACACGGCGCTGCGCACGCGCTTCAGCGACGCGCAATGCGGGTTCAAGGCGGCGCGCCGCGGCGTGCTCGACGACCTGCTCCCGGCGGTGCGCGACGACTCGTGGTTCTTCGACACGGAGCTGCTGGTGCTCGCCCAGCGGCGCGGGCTGCGGATCCACGAGGTGCCCGTCGACTGGATCGACGACCCCGACTCGCGCGTGCGGATCGTGCGCACGGCGGTCGAGGACCTGCTCGGCGTCGCGCGCCTGATGACGGCGTCGCCTGTGGTCCGGTTCATGGGCATCGGAGTCGTGAGCACGCTGGCGTACGCGCTGCTGTTCGTCCTCCTGCGCGGCATCGTGGGAGCGGGCGGCGGCAACGCGATCGCGCTCGCGCTGACCGCGGTCGGCAACACCGCCGCCAACCGGAGGCTCACCTTCGGCGTGCGCGGCCGTGCCGACGTGCTGCGCCATCACGTCCGCGGCGCGGTCGTGTTCGTCTTGACGCTGGCGCTCACGAGCGGCGCGCTGCTGGTGCTGCACGGGATCGACGCGACTCCGCCGCGCGCGGTCGAGCTCGCGGTCCTCGTCGTCGCGGGCTTCGCCGCGACCGTGACCCGCTACGTCGCGCTGCGCACCTGGGTCTTCACACGCCGGCGACGGCGTCGTTCCCCCCATCTCGTCACCACCGACAGGAGGACAGCATGAACCCGAAGTTCCGCAGGATCGCGGTTTTCACCGGAGCCGTCGCGTTGGCCGGCGGCGCCGGCATCGCCGCCGCCTCGTATGACGGCTCTGACGCGGCGGGCTCTGGGCCGGCGCTTACGCGCCCGGCCCAGGGCGGCGGGCGTGGCGGGCCGGACCTCAGCGCCCTCGCCGGGGAGCTGGGGGTGTCCGAGAGCCGCCTGCGGGCCGCGCTCGAGGCGGCCCGGCCGCGCACCGGCGGACCCGGGTCGGGCTCCGGCTCCGGCTCCGGCGGGAGCGGACCGCCGGATGGCACGGACATGGCCGAGGCACTCGCGAGCGAGCTCGGGCTGTCCGTGGACAAGGTGCAGGCCGCGCTCGAGGCCGCGATGCCGTTCGGCGACGGCGGGCCGCAGGGCGGCGCCGCGCCCCCGGCCGGCGGCGCGCCTCCTGGCGACGGGTCGTCCGGCGGCCCCGGCCCGGGCGGCGACGGCTCATCCGGCGGCGCAGCTCCCGGCGATGGCTCGTCCGGCGATGGCTCGTCCGGCAGCTCTGGCGCGGGCAGCTTGTCCTGACGCGATCCGCCGAGCGAGCATCGCGACGCCTTCGAACCGGCGCGCAACGCGGTCGTCGGCGCCAGCTGCCGGCGGCCGCTCGTGCGCCGCGCGCGCGTGGGTGTCAGATGCCAGGTGGCTCGGCGCTCGCGATCGGCGCGAAGCTGAGCATGGCGTGGACGCCGAGGTCGAGGTCGAGCCGCTCGCCGGTGTTCAGGGACACGCAGGCGTCCGGTCGGCGGGTGTGCTGGAGCGGCGCCGGCTGGCCGTGTGTGCGAGCGGGGCGCGTGCCGATGCGGCGGCCGTCACGACGGGTGAACGTGAGCCGGTCGCCGGCATGGCGTGTGATGCCGTAGCGGCCCTCGTGCAGCAGCCGATGGTGATGGCCGCAGAGCTGGACGAGGTTGTCCAGGTCGGTCGCGCCGCCGGTCGCCCAGTGCTCGATGTGATGCGCATCGACGAACCGGCGGCTGGTACAGCCCGGGAACCGGCAGCCGCGGTCGCGGGCGTTGAGTGCACGCCGCAGGGCGGCCGAGATCACGCGCGTCTTGCGACCGAGCCTCAGTGGTACGCCGTCGCGCTCGAGCACCTGGACCAGCGAGGCGTCACATGCGAGCCGCCGCGCCGTCTCGGCCGCAAGCGGCGAGCCGTCGTCGAGCTCGCAACGCGCCCCTGCGTCGCCGCGTAGCGCCGCGGTGTCGACGTGCAGCACCACCTGGACACGGTCCCCGCCCGTCCGTGCGCCGCGGGCGCCCGCGAGGAACGCGTCCGAGATCGCCAGCAACGCGTCGGCGCGCGCCTCGCCCGCGGTGACGTTCGGCGTTCCCGCGGGAACGCCGTCTTCCGTTCCCGCGGGAACGCCGTCTACATCCTCGAGCGCATCCCGGCGATCCGCGTCGGGCGTTCCCGCGGGAACGTCGCACGCGGGTTCGGCCGGCGCGGCGAGCCGCTCGCGCGCTTCCTCGAGCGCCGCCATCACCAGGGCACCCTCCTCCGCAGGGAGCCGACCGCGCAAGAGCACAGATCCATCATCGTCGTGCTCGAAGGTGAGCCAGCGCTCGGGCCGCCCGCCTGCTGCCACACGCTCGGCGGCCACCACGCGCCGGTGCGCGCGCACCAGGCGTTCGAGTTGGGCGGCCGTGGCGTGGCGAGCGAGTTCGAGCAGCTCCGACTCGCGCTCGACGTTCTCCACGCGCGTGAGCGCCCGCACCTTCGAGTAGCTCAGCTCGCCCTCGGCGTACGCCGCCCGGATCGCGGGCAGCTCGCGCAGCCGCCGCGCGACCCGCACGTGCTCACGCGCCGGGCCGGGCGCGATCCCGCACTGCCATGACACCCAGTGCGCGCACGACCGGCAGTTCCACTGCGCCCACCCCTCGCGCACGTCGTACTCGCCGATCAGACCCAGCCATCGGCACGTCGACGCATGGATCTGCGACGCCAGCGCCGTTATCTGCTGCTCCAGCAGCTCCAGCGGAACCGGTCCGTCCGACGCGACCGCTATCTCTTGATGGGAACACATGTTCGCATCCTACGACCCCCATCGGACACGACCTCCACCCGTAAAACCTGGGATGGATTGACCATCCCAACCCACACAACCTCATAGAGCGTGACTACGCTCGGGAGCGAGCCGGGACTGTGTCGGGGACGCAGCCGTCAGGCCGGTGGCGTCGCGGGCTCGTCCGCAGCCGGTACGCGGCCGGCGGCCGGCAGCTGCACCGCGAACACGGCGCCGCCGCCGGGCGCGTTGGCGGCGGCGACCTCGCCGCCGTGAGCGTCGACGATCGCGGCAACGATCGCGAGGCCCAGGCCCGCGCCGGCCTTGCCGCGCTCGCGGCCGCCCTCCGCACGCCAGAAGCGCTCGAACAGGGCGTCCGGCTCGTCGCTCGGGAGCCCGGGGCCGTGGTCGCGGACCTCGAGCCGGACGCCGCCGTCGTGCGCCGCCACGGAGACCTCGATCGGCGTGCCGGCGGGCGTGTGCACGAGGGCGTTTCGGAGGAGGTTCGCGAGCACCTGGCGCAGCTGGTGGGCATCGCCGAGCACGGTCAGCGCGGCCGCGTCGGCACCCGCACCCGCACGCGCCGGCGCCGGCACCGGCACCCGCGCCGGCGTCGGCGCCCGCGCCGGCACCGAAGCCGGCGTCGAGCACGATCGCGCGGTCGGGCGCCGTGGCGCGCGCGTCGGCGACCGCGTCGGCGGCCAGCGCCGCCAGCTCGACCGGCGAGTGCGGCGCCTCCGCGATCTCGTCGAGCCTGGCGAGCATCAGGAGGTCCTCGACCAGGACGCCCATGCGCGCCGCCTCGTCCTCGATCCGGCGCATCGCCTTCTCGACCTCCACCGGCTCGCGCGCCGCGCCCATGCGGAACAGCTCGGCGTAGCCGCGGATCGAGGCGAGCGGGGTGCGCAGCTCGTGCGACGCGTCGGCGAGGAAGCGGCGCAGCCGGTCCTCGCTCGCCTGCCGCTGGGAGAACGCCTGCTCGAGGCGGTCGAGCATCGCGTTCAGTGCGATCCCGAGCCGGCCGACCTCCGTGCGCGGGTCCGTCGACTCGACGCGGTGCGAGAGGTCGCCGCCGGCGATCGCGCCCGCCGTGTGGCCCATGCGATCCAGCGGCAGCAGGCCGACTCGCACGACAATCCACGCCACCAGCCCGAGCACGAGCAGCACGCCGCCGATCACGAGCAGCTCGACCAGCAGGAGCCGGTTCAGCCGCTCGTCGATGTCCGCCAGCGGCACCGCGACGACCGTGATGCCACCGCCGATGCGGTTGCGCTCCGCGTACACGCGGTAGCTGCCGTCGTCGTCGCCCTCGCCGTCGACGGTGAACACGCGACCGAGCGGCATGTCGGCCGGCAGCGCCGGGTCGGCGGCGATGTCCTGATCGGTCTCGAACACGTGCTCGCCGGTCACATCGCCGGAAGCGTCGCGGCGCTCGCCGTAGGTCCCGGGCGGCAGGCCGCCGCCGGATCCGCCGCCGCGCGGTGGGCCTCCGCCGGGGGGTCCGCCGGGCCCGCCGACGCCCCCGCTCCCGCCCAGGCCCTCGCCCACGCCGCCCACGCCGCCCACGCCGCCGCCCACGCCCTCCGCCTCCAGCTCGCGCGCCACGGCAGGCAGCGCCGACCGCGCCTGCGCGTCCACACGGTCGAGCTCGAACGAGCGCTGCTCGACGTACGTGATGCCGCCGAGCAGGAGCAGCCCCAGCGCCGTCAGCGCCAGCAGCGCCGCCAGCAGCCGGGCACGCAGCGAGGCCATCAGGTGCGCGGCGGCCGGAGTGCGTAGCCGACGCCGCGGACCGTCTGGATCAGCGGCGGCCCGTGGGCGTCGAGCTTCTTGCGCAGGTAGCTCACGTACGTCTCCAGCACGCGGGCGTCGCCGCCGAAGTCGTAGTCCCACACGTGCTCGAGCAGCTGCGCGCGGGTCAGGACGCGGCGCGGGTTCAGCAGCAGGTAGCGCAGCAGCCGGTACTCGGTCGCCGTGAGATCGACCGGGACTCCCGCCCGGACCACCTCGCGCGCGTCGTCGTCGAGCTCGACGTCCTCGAAGGTCAGGCGGCTCGACTCCGGCTCGGCGAGGCCTGCGCGGCGGAGGATCGAGCGGATCCGGGCGACGAGCTCCTCGAGGCTGAACGGCTTGGTCACGTAGTCGTCGCCGCCGAGCGTGAGGCCGCGGATCTTGTCGTCGGTCGCGTCGCGCGCCGTGAGGAAGATGATCGGGACGCGGTTGCGCTGCGCGCCGAGCCGCTCGGCGACATCGAACCCCTCCATGTCGGGCAGCATGATGTCGAGCACGATCAGGTCTGGGCGGAAGCTCGAGACGGCAGCGAGCGCGTCAGCGCCGGTGCCCGCGGTCTCGACCTCGAAGCCCTGGTAGCGCAGCGCCATCGTCACCACGTCGACGATGTTCGGCTCGTCGTCGACGACGAGCACGCGGTGGGCCGCCTCAGCCTGCGACATCGAACGAGATCGTTGCGTCATAGGCGTCACCGGCACGTGAGACGTCGAGCAGGAGCGTGTCGTCGAAGATGCCGTCGTCGGTGTTGAGAACCTCGCGCCCGGTGTGCCGGGCGTACGGCTCGCGGCCGTACACCGCCGCGGTCACGCCGTCGTCGAAGAAGAGCTGGGTGGTCAGGACCGTCGACGTGTCCAGATGCACCTTCGCGTGGATGTGCACGGTGCGCCCCTGGTACCAGCCGGGGTAGATCGTCGTGAACTCGACGATCCCGTCCCGGTTCGTGACCTGCGCCCCGCGCAGGAACGGGTCGTCGGACGTCGAGTACTCGCCGAGTGCGTCGCAGTGCCAGATGTCTACGACCGCGTCCGGCAGCGGCTTGCAGTCCGAGTCGCGGACGCGGATCGCCAGGCGGAGCGTCGTGCCCTCGCGCTCGTCGCGGATGTCGCTGCGGATCGAGTCGGCGTCGAAGTAGTACGGGCCCTCCGTCATCTCGGGCGTCAGCGTGCAGCCGGCGCCGTCGCCGAAGCTGGTCGTCGTGGTCTCGCTGCGCTCGCCGCCGCAGCCGGCGAGGAGGGCCCCGAGGCTCACGGTGCCGAAGGCGAGTGCTTGGCGGCGGTCGATCTTCCTCGTCATGGCAGTCAGTGTCGGTCGGCGGGTTTGGGGTTTCCTCAGAGCTTCCTGGGAGGTTCCTGAGACCCGCCTCTCCGTCTTATCCCCGCGTTACCCACGTTGCGCGAGGATGCCGTCATGTCTCTGCGCCGCTGGATCGCGCTCGCCGTCGTCCTGATCGTGGCCGCGCTGGGCGCCGCGTTCGCCGTGTTCTTCCTCGGCGGTGACGCGCCGCCGCCGCCCAGCCTCTCGGACGACGAGGCGGCGGCCACGACCGAGCCGACCGCGACTCCCGAGGCCGCCTCGCCGTCGTCGTCGTCATGGACCGTCAGCGCCGGCGGCCAGACGTTCGTCGGGTACCGGGTCCGCGAGGAGTTCGCCGGCATCGGGGTCAAGGACGCGGTCGGCCGCACGCCTGACGTCAGCGGGCCGGTCGACGTCGAGGGCGACACGATCACGGCCGCAACGCTCGATGCCGAGCTTTCCACGCTCGTGTCCGACGAGGCACGGCGCGACAACGCGCTGACGGAGCGGGGGATCGAGACCGCGCGCTTCCCGACCGCGACGTTCGAGCTCACGGAGCCGGTCGAGCTGTCGCGCTCGAGGAAGGCCGCCGCGGGGACGCTGACGCTGCACGGCGAGACACAGCTGATCGAGGTCGCGCTCCGTTCGCAGCGGATCGGCGACTCCACGATCGAGCTCGCCGGCTCGGCGCCGATCGCGTTCGCCGACTTCGGCATCGAGCCGCCGAGCATCGCCGGCTTCGTCACGGTCGAGGACAACGGCACGCTCGAGTTCAAGATCCGGCTGCGACCCGGCGCCTAGGCAGCCGCACGAGCACGCGCTCCGCGATCCCGGCCTGGGTCGCCTGGCCGTAGGCCGGGCTCGGACTGCCGCTGGTGAGGACGGCCAGCGAGATGCGCGTGCCGTCGCGCTCCAGCAGCGCGACCTGGTGGGCGATCCCGGTCCGCCAGCCGCCCTTGAACATGATGTGGAAGCCGCGCGGCTGCGCGACCGCCGCGATGCCCCAGCGCTGCCACGGGACGATCGAGCCGAGCAGCCGACGCAGGTACGCGCGGTGGCGCTTCGGTGCCAGGCGGTCGATTCGCATGAACAGCCGCGCCTGGTCGCGCGCGGTGAGCTGCGCGTCCGCCCAGTTGCCGACGTCGGCGAAGCGCGTCATGCCGGCCGCGCGTGCCACGCGGTAGAGCCCCGCGCCGCCGACGCGGCGGTAGATCGTGCTCGCTGCGTCGTTGTCGGAGACGGTGATCATCGGCCCCAGGAGCGCCCGCTCCCTCGTGGTCAGGACGCGGCTGCGCGCCTCGCGCACGACAGCGAGCGCGAGCATCGCCTTGACGACGCTCGCCGACGGGAAGCGGCGGTCGCCCTGCAGGCCGCGGATCGTGCGGCCCGGCGCCAGCACGGCGAATGAAATGGCGCCCGCGCGCCGCCGCGCCCACCGCCGTGCCTCCTCGATCCCGCCCAGCGCGACAAGCCGCGGCTCGGCGGCCGGGCGAATCGCGGCGCGCGCGAATCCCGGATGCGCGTCGGCGACCTCGACGCCCGGTAGGAGCACCGCCGCGACAACGGCGGCGATCATGCGCGCGTTCATCGAAAGGGAAGCGAATCACCTGTGCAGGCGGAAGACGCTGCGCGCTTGTGAACCTCAGCCGGCGGCGAGGCGGCCGAGCGCGTGCATCGAGTCGCGCAACGCCGGATACAGCGACGCGTAGACCGCGTACAGCTCGTCGTAGCGGCGCGCGCGCTCGGGATCGGGCTCGGTGACCGCGTCTCGCAGCCGCACGCGCGCGCTCGCGTCGTCGACGTCCGAGAACACGCCTGCGGCGACGCCGGCCAGCAGCGCGGCGCCGTACGCGGGACCCTCGTCGATCAGCGTGCGGCGGATCGGGCGACCGTAGACGTCGGCCTGGAGCCGCAGCCACAGCGGCGAGCGGGCGCCGCCGCCGACTGCGCGCAGGTCGCCGTCCGGGGTGCCGAGCCCACGCATCACCTCGAGGCCGTCGCGCATCGAGAACGCCACGCCCTCCATCACGGCGCGGGTGAGGTGCGCGCGGCCATGGCGGACCGTGAGACCGACGAAGCCCCCGCGCGCCTGCGCGTCCAGGTGCGGGCTGCGCTCGCCCGTGAGGTACGGCAGGAACACGAGGCCCTCGGCGCCCGGCGCCACCGCGGACGCCTCGCCCACCAGCGTCTCGAAGTCGGCGCCGCCGCCGAGGCGCTCGCGCCACCAGCTCAGTGAGCCGCCGGCGGACAGCGTCACGGCCATCAGGTGAAACGCGCCCGGTACGGCGTGGCAGAACGCGTGCACACGCCCGGACGGATCGCGCGAGAACTCGTCGCGGTGGGCGAACAGCACGCCGCTGGTGCCGATCGAGGTCGACACGGCGCCTTCTCGCACGACGCCGACTCCGACCGCCGCCGCAGCGTTGTCGCCCCCGCCCGCGGCGATCGGCAGCCCGCGCGGCAGCCCGAGCTCGTCCGCGACGTCGTCGCGCACCGTGGCCGTCACCTCGGGACCCTCGTGGACCGCCGGCAGCCACTCGCGCGGGATCTCGAGCGCCTCGAGGATCTCGTCCGACCAGTCGCGCGCGCGCACGTCGAGCAGCAGCGTCCCGGAGGCGTCCGAGGCGTCGGTCGCGCGCTCGCCGGTGAGCTCGAGGCGCACGTAGTCCTTCGGCAGCAGCACGGTCGCCAGCCGCGCGTACGCCTCCGGCTCGTGACGGCGCAGCCACAGGATCTTCGGCGCCTGGAAGCCGGTGAGGGCAGGGTTGCCGGCCAGCTCGAGCAGCCGCTCGGCCCCGACCCGCTCGGTGATCTCGTCGCACTCGGCCTCGGTGCGCTGGTCGTTCCACAGCAGCGCCGGCCGGATCACCGCGCCGCTCGCGTCGAGGAATACGGACCCGTGCATCTGGCCGGTGAGGCCGAGGCCGACGATCTCGTCGTCGGCCGCCGCGACCACCTCGGCGAGCACGGTCTTCGCGGCCCGCCACCAGTCGGCCGGCCGCTGCTCGGTCCAGCCCGGCCGCGGGGTCAGCAGCTCGTGCGGCGCGTTCGCCTCCGCGACGAGCTCACCGTCGGTGGTGACCGCGAGCGCGCGCGTGCCGCTGGTGCCGACGTCGACGCCGAGAAGGATCACGGCCGGGCAGCCTACGGACTTCCGGCGCGCGGCACCGCGAAGTCAGTGCGCCTCGGCGACCAGCGCGTCGAGGTCGAGCGGGGCGTCGATCGCCATCGCGACGTGACCGTGCTCGTCGCGCGGCCACTCGTCGAACGGCCGGTCCCACGCGAGCTCGAGGTCGTTGCCGTCGGGGTCGCTGACGTAGATGGCCAGATGCGTGCCGTGGTCTGCGAGCTGGCGCAGCGGCCAGTTCGCCTCGCGCAGGCGCACCACGGCATCGCCGAGCGCGGCCCGGGTCGGGTAGTTGAGCGCGACGTGGTGGAGCCCGGCGACCCCGTCGGGCTGCGGCGGCCCGCCGGCGGACTTCCATGTGTTGAAGCCGAGGTGGTGGTGATAGCCGCCCGCAGAGACGAAGAGGATGTCGCCGGTCGTCCCCCAGCCGATCACGTCGCGCGCCTCGAACACGACGTCGAAGCCCAGCACGTCGACGTAGAACGCGCGGATCCGCTCGATGTCGGCGGTCCGCAGGTGCACGTGCCCGACGCGCACGCCGGGATCGATCGGCCGCGCCGCACGAGCGCGCGGAGTCAGGTTTCCTTGAGAGGACATGTGCCTCCGCAGACTCCATCACATCGCGACGCCGACGTGAGCGCGCTCGAGTTCCGCGAGCGCCCCGCGGCCGCCGAGCCCGCCGGACTGGTGATCCTCCACCACGGCCGCGGCGCCGACGAGCACGACCTGCTCGGACTCGCCGACGTGATCGATCCCGAACGGCGCCTGCACGTGGTGACCCCGCGCGGGCCGCTCACGCTGCCCGGCTGGCCCGGTCATCACTGGTACGTCGTGCCGCGCGTCGGCTACCCGGACCCCGACACGTTCGATGCCGCCTACCGCCGGCTGTCGGAGTTCCACGACGAGCAGTTCGAGCGGACGGGCGTGAGCCCGGAGCGCACCGTCCTCGGCGGCTTCTCGATGGGCTCGGTGATGAGCTACGCGCTCGGCCTCGGGCCAGACCGGCCGGCGCCCGCCGGGCTCCTCGCCTTCTCCGGCTTCGTGCCCACGGTCGAGGGCTGGCAGCCGGCGCTCGCAGGCCGCGCGCAGACGCGCGCCTTCGTCGCGCACGGCCGCAACGACCCGATAATGGACGTGTCGTTCGCCCGCTCCGCGCGCGACCTCCTGGAGTCGGCAGGACTGCCCGTGGAGTACCACGAGTCCGACGCCGGGCATCACATCGACCCGAAGCACGTGCCCGCCGCAGTCGGCTGGCTGCGTGCCACGCTCCCGGCACCGTAGTTCACCGCTCAAGCGGCCTGACCACGGGCCGATCAGCAGGGAGATGGCCCTGCTGAACAAGATGCTCCCGGTTGCCGCCGTGCTGGCGGCGCTCGCCCTACTGGACATCCTGCGGCCGGACCCCGACTTTCACGCCGTTCTCAGCATCGTGATCGCGGCCACCAGCGTGGTGTGGATCGCCCTCGGCGTGTCGCGGCACGTGAAGGGCCGCCTGGGCGTCATCCTGCTGGCAGCGGCGACGCTCCACCTCGCCGCGATGGTCGCGTGGTTCGCACCGATGCTCGCCGGCGGCGACACCGCACTCCCGCAGCCGTCGATCGCCGACGCAGCACGGCTGATCGCCGCTCTGCTCCTCGCCGCCGCGCTGCTGCTCGCGCTGACCCGCCGTGAGTCACCGCGGTTCGTCGCGCTCGACGTGCTGACGATCGCCGGAGTGCTCGGCGTCGTCGCCGGCGTCGCGCTGATCGGGCCGGACTTCGGCACGAGCACGGCGTCGACCGCTGTGCAGGTCACGCAGGTCTGCTACGTGATCTCCGACATCTTCATCGCCGCGATGGTCCTGCGCGTGCTGCTCGCGCCGCGCGGCCGCCCGGCGGCACTGTGGCTCCTGACCGCCGCGTGCACGGGCCTGGTCGTATCGGACTTCGCCTGGGTCTGGCTGACGATCTCGGGCACCTATGTGCCCGGCGCGTGGGCCGACATCGGCTGGCTCGCCCAGCCGCTGCTCCTCGGCCTCGCGGTCCTGCATCCCTCGATCCGGCGCCTCACAGCCACCGAAGCGCGCCACGACATCCAGCTCCGCCTGTCCGGCACCGTGCTGCTCGGCGCGGCGCTTCTGGTCGCGCCGCTGCTGCGCGGAGCACACCACTTCTTCCCCGCGTTCCTGGACATCGACGACACGCTCGCCAGCAGCATCGCGATGGTCGGCGCCGGATCGCTGATCGCCGCCTTCGTCGTCCTCCGGTTCGTACTGCTGCTCAAGCACGCTCGCACGCTGGCCGACGTGGCGGGCGTGGCGCTGGCGGACCGCAACCGCCTGCTGAGCGAGTCCCAGTCGCGCTACCGGTCCCTGGTCGAGCAGTGCCCGGCGATCACGTGCGTGTTCGACCTGCGCGAGGACGGCCACGTCCAGCCGCTCTACGTCAGCCCGCAGACCGAGGCGATCCTCGGCGTCACTGCCAGCACCTGGCTCGCCGATTTCGCGTCGGTCATGGTTCGCATCCACCCCGACGACCGTCACCGGGTTGTCGAGGCGCTGGCCGCGGTCGCCGCCGGCAAGCCCAAGCCGGCGATCGAGTTTCGCGCCACCCGCGCGGACGGGGTGCAGATCTGGCTCGGCGACGTCGGCGCGGTGCTGACCGACAACTCCGCCGGCCGCCACGTCCAGACGATGCTGTTCGACATCACCGACGCCAAGCGCGCGCAGGCCGAGCGCGAGGCGATGGAGCTCGAGCTGCGACTCGGCCAGAAGCTCGAGGCCGTCGGCGAGCTCGCCGCGGGCATCGCGCACGAGATCAACACGCCGACCCAGTTCGTCGGCGACACGATCCGGTTCCTTCGCGATGCCTTCAACGACCTCCTCCAGCTCCAGGACGTCCAGTCCCAGCTGCTTGCCTCGGCCGAGGCGGGAACCGTGACGCCGGAACTGCTGCAGCGCGTCCGCGACGCCGAGGAGACCGCCGACCTCGTGTACCTGCGGGAACGCGTGCCGGGAGCGTTCGACCGTGCCGAGGACGGCATCACGCGCGTCGGGGAGATCGTCGGCGCGATGCGCGAGTTCGGCCACCCGCCGACCGCCGAGAAGGCGCCGGTGCAGCTCAACGACGCCGTGACGAACACGCTCGTCGTCGCGATGAACGAGTACAAGTACGTGTCCGACATCGAGACCGACCTCGGCGACCTGCCGAGCGTCATCTGCAACGGCGGCGACATCAATCAGGTGATCCTGAACCTGATCGTCAACGCGGCCCACGCGATCGAGTCGCGCGGCCCTGAGCGCGGCGCGATCCGCATCCGCACCGTGGTCGACGGCGACGATGTCGTGATCAGCATCGGCGATACCGGCTGCGGCATCACCGACGACGTCGCGGCCCGCATGTTCGACCCGTTCTTCACCACCAAGGAGGTCGGGCGCGGCACCGGCCAGGGCCTCGCGATCACGCGCTCGCTGGTCGTCGATCGCCACGGCGGCACGATCACCTTCGAGACGGAGCTCGGCCGCGGAACGACGTTCCACGTGCGACTGCCGATCGGGCTGGGCACGGCACCCGAGCTGGTGGCGGCATGAAGCGCGTCCTCTTCGTCGACGACGAGCCGCACGTGCTGGAGAGCCTGCGCGACGCGCTGCGCCCCTGGCGGCGCGAGCTGAGCATGACGTTCGCGGCCAACGGGCCGACCGCGCTCGACGAGCTCGCGCTCGACTCGTACGACGCCGTCGTGAGCGACATGCGGATGCCCGGTATGGACGGCGCGGAGCTCTTGCGCGAGGTCCAGCGCGCGCAGCCGGCGACGGTGCGGATCGTGCTCTCGGGCTACGCCGAGACCGAGTCCGTCGCGCGCGCCGCCACCGTCGCCCACCGCTTCCTGAGCAAGCCGTGCGACGTCGACGAGCTGGTCAGCGTGATCCGGCGCTCGTGCGACATCAACTCGCTCGTCGAGCAGAACGAGCTGCGCGACGCCGCCAGCGGCACCGGTCACCTGCCGAGCGTTCCGCGGCTGTACTCGGATCTGACGCGGATGATGAACGACCCCGACGCCAGCATCTCGGACGCCGCCCGGCTCGTCGAGCAGGACGCGGGAATGACGGCCAAGGTGCTGCAACTCGCGAACTCGGCGTTCTTCGGGCGCGCGCGGCAGGTGTCGGAGCTCTCTGAGGCGATCTCGTACGTCGGCCTCAGCACGCTCAAGGCGCTTGCACTGTCAGCGGACGCGATGGAGGCGTTCCTGCCTCCGTTCGAGATCGCGGGCTTCTCGATCGAGCGCCTCCAGGCCCACACCGACCTCACCGCACGCATCGCGCGCAGGCTCGTCGCGGCCGGCTGCGACGGCGACAGCGCCGTCGCCGCCGCGCTGATCCACGACGTCGGCATCCTCGTGCTCGCGTCACGCGCGCCCGACTACCTCGCCGCGGTGCTCGAGCGCGCCGAACGCGAGGACCGCCCCCTGTTCGAGATCGAGCAGGACGAGCGCGGCTTCACACACGCGGACGTCGGCGCGCACCTGCTCGGGCTGTGGGGATTGCCGCCCGCGATCGTCGAGGCCGTCGCCTATCACCATCGCCCCGCCGCCGCCCACAGCCCGACGATGGGGGCGATCACGACGGTCCATGTCGCGAGCGTGCTCGCCGATGAGTCCGTGCTCAAGCTCGACATGGGCCACCTCGAGCGCCTGGGTATGACCGACCAGGTCGCGCGCTGGCGCGAGATCGCCGCAGCCGAGCAGGAGGACCGATGAACCCGCGGATCCTGTGCGTGGACGACGACCCGCATGTGCTCGAGTCGCTGCGTGACGCCCTGCGGCGGCGGTTCGAGGTCGTGACCTCGACCAACGGGTTCGAAGCACTCAAGTTGATGGTCGCCGAGCCGTTCCCCGTCGTCGTGACGGACATGCGGATGCCGCTGATCGACGGCGCCCGGTTCCTGAAGCTCGCGCGCGAGCACGCTCCCGACACGGTGCGGATCCTGCTCACCGGCCAGTCGACGCTCACCGACGCGATCTCGACGGTGAACGACGGCCAGATCTTCCGGTTCCTGCTCAAGCCTTGCGCTACGGCCGACCTGATCGCGGCCGTCGACGCCGCGATCGCGCATCACAAGGAGATCACGAGCCGCCGGCTCCGTGACGACCAGCTGATCAGCGGCGTGCTGCACGCGATGAGGGCGATGGCCGCGGCCGTCGACCCGACCGCCAGGGAGCGCGGCGAGCGCGTCAGGCGCACCGCGATCGACCTCGCCAAGGCGTTGAAGATCAAGGCCGCCGACGACATCGGCCAGGCCTGCGAGCTGCTCCAGCTGGGGGCCATCGGACTCCCGCGGGAGACGCTCGTCAAGCTCGCCAGCTTCCGGCCCGTGAACGCCGAGCAGGGTGCCGAGCTGGAGCGGCTGCCCGAGGTCGCCGCCGAGTTCCTGAAGGACATCCCGCCCATGGGCGGAGCGCACGTGGTGCTCAACCATCTCGCGAAGCCGTTCGCCCCGACGCGTCCCGGCTCCGCCGGCACGCCGATCGGCGCGCGGGTGGCCCGTATCGCGCTGGACTACGACGTGCTGCAGCTCCAGGCGATACCGGACAACCTGCGGCTCAACGCGATGCGCTCACGCGACCTGCGCTACGACGCCGCGCTGATCGACACGTTCGAGGAAGTGCTCGAGGACTGAGCGTCAGCGCTCGGTGACGAGCGTGAGCAGGAGCCCGGCGCCGGTGTTGTCGAGCGCGGTGACGGTTCGCGGGTCGGCCTCCACCAGGTCGCGGAACGGCTGCATCTGGTCGGCGTGGGAGAGCGCGTTGTCGGCGGCGATCAGGCCTCCCGGCCGGACCACACGGACGAGCTCGGGCCAGTACTCCGGGTAGTGCGGGCGCTCGGCGTCGAGGAAGACGACGTCCCAGGCCGCGTCGGGTGAGTCTCGCAGCGCGTCGGCCGCGTCGCCGATGCGGAGCTCGACCACGCCGTCGAGCCCCGCCTTCGCGAGATTCTCGCCCGCCGCCCGGACGAGGAGATTCAGCAGCCGATCGTGCTGCTGGGCTAGTCGCGGTCGGACAGGTCCTTGATCCTGATGTTGCGGAACGACACGACGTCGTTCTCCCCGCCGTGCGCCTGCAGGCCGACGTAGCCGACCAGTCCGCGTGACTCGGAGCCGGGATCGTTGGGGCGGCCTGGGAACGGCACGCCTGGGACGTTCTCGTACTCGTTGATGATCGCGCCGTTGCGGATCACCGTGTAGTGCTGGCCGACGACCTTGATCTCGAGGTCGTTCCAGACGCCCTTCGCCGTCGGGCGCGACTGGGCGCCGTCGATGTCCGCGAACCCGTAGATCGAGCCGGTCTTGCGCGGGTCGAACGGCTCTACGTCCGGCGAGTCGTTGATCTGCACCTCGTGGCCGCAGTTGACGGCGACCCACCCCGCGTTGTTCTGCTCGTTGCCGTCGAACGTCGTCGGGCAGCCGGGCACCGGTGGCCGCGGCGCAGGGAAGCGCACCTGCACACCGCTGTTCGCGCGCTGGCCGGAGTCCGGCGCGTCGTCGCGGAACTGCAGCTTGAGCGAGAAGTCGCCGTACGGGCGCGCCGCGTACCAGAGCACGCCCAGGCCCGAGTCGCCGGGCTCCGACCGCGCCGTACCGTCGCGCTGCAGCGTCATGGATGCCCCGCCGGCGTACCGCCAGCGTTCGAAGCAGCGCCGGCTGCCGTCGAAGATCACCTCATAGCCGCCGCGCTCAGCGCCGCAGCGGAGCTTGTGGCCGTGCGAGCGGTCCCCGGTCCTGGCTGCGGCCGGTATGGCAACGAGCGCGGCCAGTGTCGCGAGTACGAGCAGCGCAACGAGTCTGCGCATCAGTTCCTCCCATCCGCCGGTGGTGCCTCCGCCCTAGAGGCTACAAAGGGGTTTGGAAAGTTGGGGTTGGGCTCGTTGCGGCCGATAACCAGTAAATGGCGGAAGCAGGGACATGGCTGTGCCCGACGCAGCTCCATCGCGAGCGGCTGCTCGACATGGAAAGCCGGCTCGCGCGGCCGCGCGCGATCATGTACGGCTCGCTCGCGATCGCCTTCGTCATCGGCATCCCGTGGGTCGGCTCGTGGACGCTGATCCCCCTCGCCGGCGCGGTCCTCAGCTACAGCCTGCTCAAGCCCCGGATCGCGACCAGTGAGCGTCCGGAATACGTGATCGCCGCTACGGTCGTGATCGCGCAGCTGCTGATCGGGCTCGGCATCGCGCTCAGCGGCGGCCCGCACAGCCCGGTCATCGCGATGCTGCTCCTGCCGATCGTCACGCTGCCGGCCCGATTCACGGCCGCCGGTGTGTACGCGGGGCTGGGCGTGAGCATCGTCGTGCTGCTGCTCTCCACGCTGGCGGTGTCTCCCGCGGACTTCGCCGCCGATCCCACCTACACGCTCGTCGGCCTGGCCACCGTGATCGGGCTGGCAGCGTTCGCGCAGGCCCTCATGCGCGCGGAGATGCAGCAGCGCTCCGAGGCCGTGCTCGACCCGCTCACCGGCCTGCTCAACCGCAAGGCACTCGCCAGCCGGTTCGACGAGATCGCGCAGCAGGCGACGCTGACCGGCGCTCCGGTCACCCTGATCGCCTGTGACCTCGACCACTTCAAGCAGGTCAACGACGTCCACGGGCACGACCGCGGCGACGCGGTGCTCAAGGATGCCGCCTACGTGCTGCGCAAGCACCTGCGCTCGTTCGAGCTCGCGTACCGGCTCGGCGGCGAGGAGTTCCTGATCGTGCTCCCTGGCGTCGCTCTCCTGGAAGGCCAGGCGATCGCGCAGCGCGCCTGCTCCGGGTTCGAGGACGCACGACCCGGCGGCCTCGCGGTCACCGCATCGTTCGGCGTGGCTGCGGCGAGCGGCGAGGACGTGGTGTTCGAGCACCTCTTCCGGGACGCCGACGCCGCGCTCTACGAGGCCAAGCGGACCGGCCGTAACCGCGTCGTGGCCGCCGGCGGTCAGGCGACCGCCGCGCCCGCAGCGCTGGCTGCCTGAGCGTCAGCCGCCGAGCGCGGCCTGGAGCGTCTCCCGGGCGACCGGGGCCGCCGCCGTGCCGCCGAAGCCCGCGCCGACGAGCATCACGGCGACGGCGAACCGCGGCCGGTCGGCCGGGGCGAAGGCGACGAACCACGCGTCGGCGTCCTTCGGGTCCGACGAGTTCGGGCGCAGTTCGGCGGTGCCGGTCTTGCCGGCGACCTGCACGCCTGGGATCGCGGCGGCGGTGCCGGTGCCGGAGCGCACGACGTCGACCATCATCGAGCGCACCTGACGAGCGACCTTCGCCGACACCGCCCGCCGGCGGACCACGCGCTCGAGCGTGGTGACCCGCGGCTGCGCACGGCGCCCGCCGCTCGCGATCGTCGCGCCGACGCTCGCCATCACCAGCGGCGTGGCGAGGTCTCGCTCCTGGCCGATCGCGGCGGATCCGACGGCGAGGCTGTCCTTGAGCTCGGACGCCGCCGAGATCGTGCTCGGCTTCGCCGCCGGGATCCGCGACCGCTCGTTGAACCCGAACGCGCGCGCGGCGGCGACGAGGCGGCGGGCGCCGACCTCGGCGCCGAGCGGAGCGAAGACCGAGTTGCACGAGTGCGCGAACGAATGTTGCAGCGTCCCGCCACAGGACTCGCCTCCGGCGTTGCGCAACTGGACCCCCGACAGCGTCGCCGACGTGCGGACCGGATACGTCGTCGACGGCGTCGCGACCCGGTGCTGCAGTGCCGCGGCGGCCGTGATGATCTTGAAGACCGAGCCGGGCGGCTGCGGCGCCGACACGGCGAGGCCCGCGAGCGCCTTCACGGCGCCGTCGCGCGGCCGGATCACGGCGACGCCGCCGACCCGGTCGCCAAGCGCGTTGGCCGCGGCCCGCGACAGCGCCGGCTCGATCGTCGTGCGCACCGGGCGGCCCTTCTTCGCGCGCGTCGTGGCGACGACCCGCTCCCCGAACAGCAGCCGCGCCGAGGGGTGACCGCCGAGCCGGTCGTCGTACTGGCGCTGGAGGCCGTCGGCGAGCGCCGTGCCCTCCAGCCGCGTGCCGTCCGCCGCCAGCACCGGCGCGCGCCGCGGCTCCCGTCCGGCGCGCCGCACGACGGCCTCGTCGCTGCGCAGGCCCGGGAGGCGAAGCGCGAAGCTCCAGTCGATGCCCGCATCGTCACCCGTCCCGGACACCCGCAGCGCCATCCGGCCGCGCAGCCGGCCGAAGATGTCGGTCTGGACGGCGACCGGCACGGTGATCCGGCCGTCGCGCTCACCGCCTGGCGTCCCGACGCTCACCGCGCGGACGCCGGCGGCCCGATCGGCGTTCCGATAGGCGGTCACGAACCGCCGCTCCGGCGTGGTGGCCCGCGCGCGCGGGCTCAGCTCCCGCCACATCGCCGCGTGGTCGCGGCGCTCCCACGCGGCCACGAAGCGCTCGGCCGCGTCACGGCGCGCGTCGGCCGCGTTCTCGTGCGAGCGCCATAGATACACGCCGCCCGCGGCCGCGCCGAGCACCAGCAGCAGGAGCAGGAGCCGGACGACGATCCGCCCCCACTCGCGACCGCCGCCGCCCCTGCGCCGCCGCCTGCGCCGCCGGGCGCCGCTCCGGCCGGTGTCGAGCAGGACGGATCCGGCCCGGGGGCCAGGGGTCGAGTAGCGCGAACGGCGACGGGGCATTCGCCGTTGGTTCTAGCGGGCGCGGGTGTCAGTTGTGGGTGAGCGACTCCTGGAAGGCGGCGAATGCCGACGCGGAGAGCTGCACGGAAACCACGTCGTCGTGCGAGCCGGCGAACAGGATCACGTCCCCGTTGTCCGCTACGTGACCGCCGAACACGTGCTGCTGTTGCATGCGGGTTCCGCGCTTCTCGAGCGCGAGGATCTCCAGCGTCTCGCTGAGCCAGCGCGTCAGCGCGCGGCTGAACAGCACGCCCTGCAAGCCGTTGGAGATCACGATCGCCCGGTTGTCGACGTACACGTACGGGGCCGGCGCCTGGACAGCGAGCATGAGCGTCATGTCCGGGAGTGTGGCGCACGCCCGGGACGGTAGGTTGCCGCCAGTGACAACCGAGCCCGCGTTCCAGCGCGTTGCCGTCGTCGTGCATCCCACGCGCCCCGTCGACGGCGCGATGGCCACGTTGAAGCGGTGGACCGAGCAGCACGGCATCGACCTGGTGCAGCTCGCGAACCGCGGGGAGACGCACCGCCGGGTCGCGGCAGCGGCGCACGTCGATACACACGACCTCGTGATCGCGCTCGGCGGCGACGGCACCGTGCTCGGCGCGCTGCGCACGGCCGCCACCCCGGCCACACCCGTCCTCGGCGTGGCATGCGGCAGCCTCGGCGCGCTCAGCGCGGTGACGGCCGAGGAACTCGCGGACGCGCTCGAGCGCGTGCGGGCGGGCGACTGGACGCCACGGTCGCTCCCGGCGCTGACGATCGCCGCCGACGGCGGGGC
Source organism: uncultured Solirubrobacteraceae bacterium (assembly GCA_963806395.1). GTDB lineage: Bacteria > Actinomycetota > Thermoleophilia > Solirubrobacterales > Solirubrobacteraceae > DASSUW01. Next base: position 61,761 of record CAWDYI010000013.1, read on the forward strand.
CGACGACTGGGCGCTCAACGACTTCGTCGTCGTCCGCCGCGGCGCCGGTCAGGTCGCCGCCACCGTCACCGTCGACGACGAGCAGTACGTGCGGCTCGCCGGTGACGGGGTGGTCGTCGCCACCGCGCTGGGCTCGAGCGCGTACTCGATGGCGGCCGGAGGGCCCGTCCTGGCCGCGGGCACGCCGGGCTTCGTGTGCACGCCGCTGGCGATGCACGGCGGCAGCGCTCCGCCGCTCGTCGTGCCGTCCGACGCCACGCTGACGATCGACGTCCGCCCCGGCCACGCCGGCTTCGACATCGAGATCGACGGCAGTCGCGGCGCGCCGCCCTCGCACCGGTTCGTGGTCAGCCTGCACGCCGGCAAGGCGACCCTCGTCACCTTCCGGCCGGCCGGCCGCGGCCTCGCCGGGCTGCGCCGGCGACGGCTGATCACCGATAGTCCGCGGATACTGGCGCGCGACGACCGCGCGCCCGCGCCGCACGAACGGCCGCCGCAAGCGTTGTGACGTCGTAGCCGCCGTGGTGGCGGCTTCCGTTGATGAAGAACGTGGGCGTGCCGGCAACGCCGCTCGCGTCGGCGCTCGCCACATCCTCGGTGACGCGCTCGAGGTACGCGCGGCGGTGGAGCTCGTCCTCGAAGCGGCTGACGTCGAGGCCGAGCTCCTGCGCGTGCCGCCGCAGGTCGAACGGCATCAGCCCGTCCTGGTCGGCGAGCAGCACGTCGTGCATCGCCCAGAACGCGCCCTGGGCCGCCGCCGCCTCGGCGGCCTCGGCTGCCATCTGGGCGTTCGGATGCACGTCGTTGAGCGGAAGGTGGCGCCAGACGTAGCGCAGCTCGTCGCCGAAGTCCTCGAGCAACTCGCGGATGACGACCTCGGCCTGCCCGCAGTAGGGGCATTGGTAGTCGCCGTACTCGATCAGCGTGACCGGCGCGTCGGCCGAGCCGCGGATGTGGTCGCGCTCGGGATCGACCTCCTCGGCGAGGTCGAGCATGTCGTCCGCCGTGCCACTGATCTGGCGCGCGCGGACCGACTCGGGCAGCCGCGCGATCGCCCGGAACACGCCCCAGCTCACCAATGACGCCAGGATCGCGGCCCCCAGCACGCCCAGCTTCGCCTCGGCGAGCTGCTGTCCCTCGAAGGCATGGCTGGCGATCAGCAGCGAGACCGTGAACCCGATTCCGGCCACCGCTCCGCCACCGACGATCGACGGCCAGCTGATCGACGAGCTGCGGCCCGCGGAGAACGGACCGCGACGCGAGCCACGTGCCGGCGATCACGCCGAGCGGCTTGCCGACCACGTAGCCGAAGATGATCCCCAGCGTGATCGGCGAGGTGACGGCGTCGGCGAGCAGCGCGCCGTCCACGTGGATGCCCGCGTTCGCCAGTGCGAACAGCGGCACGATCACGAAGCTCGTCCACGGATGCAGGCGGTACTGGAGCCGCTCGTTCGCGGAGATCGCCGACGCCACGCCGAGCTGGGCCGACCGCGCGAGCTCGGGCGTGGGCTGCTCGCGGAACGAGCGCGTCAGCTCGGTCACCCGCTCGAGGTCCGTGCGCGCCGGCGGATACGCGCTCGTCACGAGACCGACTGCGAGCCCGGCGATGACCGGATCGATCCCCGACTCGTAGAGCGCGACCCACACCGCCACGCCGACGACCGCGGCGGCCGGCCCACGCCACGCGACCGGGCGCGTAGCGCAGCGCGAGCAGGAAGGCGAAGAAGCCGGCTGCGAGCGCGAGCGGGCCGAGCGAGACGTGCTCGGTGTAGACCGTCGCGATCACGATCAGCGCGACGAGGTCGTCGATCACCACGAGCGTCAGGAGACGTACGACGCAGTCGCGTCGCTCCGGGCGCCACCAGCGCGAGCACGCCGAGCGCGAACGCCGTGTCGGTCGACATCGCGACGCCCCAGCCGCCGGCCCCGTCGCCGCCGGCGTTGAAGGCCAGGAAGATCAGGACCGGTAGTGACATGCCCGCTGCCGCGGCCAGCAGCGGGATCGCGATCCGCCGCCGCTCCCGCAGCGAACCGAGGTCGAGCTCGCGCTTGGCCTCGAGGCCGACGACGAGGAAGTAGAACGTCATCAGCCCCTGGTTGACCCACTCGCGCAGGTTGAGCGAGATGCCGTCGCCGCCGAGCCGGATCGAGAGCTCCGTCGTCCAGACGGACTCGTAGGAGTCCGACCACGGCGAGTTCGCCCACACCAGCGCGACGACGGTGGCGCCGAGCATCACGACCGCACCGCCGGACTCGGTGCAGAGGAAGTCGCGGACCGGGGCGGCGAGGTTCCGCGCCCATGCCGTCCTGCCCCTGAGTTGCGTGCTGCCGGTGCTCAATTCGCGGACGGATTCTGACGCCGTGCGATGATCGGCGCCGATGACCGCTCGCCCCTACCGCGTGGTGATGCTGGGCGCGCCGGGTTCGGGCAAGAGCACGCACGCCGCGCGCCTGGCCGAGCGGCTGGGCGCCGCGCACCTCAACCTCGGGTCGCTGTTCCGGGAGGTGGCCGCCGAGGACTCGGACCGCGCACGCGCGATCGGCGAACTGGTCGCGGACGGCAAGCTGGTGCCGGACGAGATCGCCGACCAGATCATCCGCGAGCGGCTTCAGGCCCTCCCGGCGGAGCGCGACTTCGTCCTCGAGGGCTACCCGCGAAACGCCGCCCAGGCCGATGCCCTGCACCGCGTGCTCGCCGACCTCGGGCAGCTCGAGCCGCAACCGGTCGTGGTGACGCTCGACACGAGCCGTGACGAGCTCCTGCGCCGTCTGCGCCTACGCCGGGACATCGAGGGACGCACCGACGACAGCGACGACGCGATCGCCCGGCGGCTGGAGATCTACGACGCCACGACCACGCCTGTGGCGGGCATGATGGCGGCCTGGGCCGACGTGGTGCCGATCGACGGCGACCAGTCCGTCGACGCCGTCGCCAAGGAGATCGTGGACGCGCTGGACCTCCCGGGCTGACCCCGGTCAGGCGACGCCGGCGTCGATCAGCATGCGCCAGATCGCGTCCTGATCGACGACCTCGACGCCCAGCTTCTCGGCCTTGGCGGTCTTGGCCGCGCCGACGTTGGCGCCGCAGATCAGCATGTCCGTGTTCGCGGACACCGATGAGGCGGTTGTCGCGCCGGCGCGCTCGCACAGGCGCTGGAAGGCGGGTCGCCCGACCTTCTCGCCGCTGCGCGGGTCGGCGATCGTGCCGGTGATGACGACCGTCTTGCCGGCCAGCGGGGCGTCGGAGGCGACCGCGGGCGGGAGGTCCTCTTCGCGAACGTCGAGATCGACCCCGAGCTCGCGCAGGCGCGCGATCTCGGCGCGCGTGGTGTCGCGTGTGAGGTGCGACCGGAGGCTGGCGGCGACCTTCGGCCCGATGTCCTCGACCTGCTGGAGCGTCTCCTCGTCGGCGTCCGCGACCTCCTCGAGGCTGCCGTAGCCGGCGCGGCACAGCCGCGTGGCCGTGGCCTCGGACGCCATCGGGATCGCCAGGCCGATCAGCGCGCGCCGCAGGCCGACCGCGCGGCTGCGGTCGATCGACTCGAGCATCCGGTCGGCCGACACGTCCGCGATGCCCTCGAAGCCCAGGAGCGTGTCGCGGTCGAGCGCGTAGAAGTCGGACGGGCGATCGAGCAGGCCGGCCTCGTTGAGGCGCTCGATCCACACCGGGCCGATCGCGTCGATGTCGGCGGAAGCACGCGACGCCCAGTGGATCAGGCGCCGCACGGTCTGCGCCGGGCAGGTGACGTTGGTGCAGTACAGCTCGCGGCTGTTGCCCTGCTCGGTCAGCGGCTGCCCGCACGACGGGCAGTCGCCCGGCGGCTCGATCTCGCGCTCCGCGCCGGTGCGCTTGGAGGCGTCCAGCACGCCCGCCACGAACGGGATGACGTCACCGGCGCGGCGCACCAGGACGGTGTCGCCGATCCGCACGTCGCGGGCGCGGATGACCTCCTGGTTGGCCAGCGTCGCCCGCGTCACCGTCGTCCCGCCCACGAACACCGGCTCGAGCACGGCGACCGGCGCGACCTTGCCGATCTTCCCCACGTCCCACACGACGTCGGCCAGCACCGTCGTCTTCTCCTCGGCCGCGAACTTGAAGGCGAGCGCGCCGCGCGGGCTGCTGGAGCGCGTGCCGGCCGCCGCGTAGGCGTTGCGGTCGGCGAGGCGCAGGACGGCGCCGTCGAGGTCGTAGTCGAGGTCGTTGCGCTGCGCCTCGATCGCCGTGATCACCTCCTGCGCGGCGACGGCATCGTCGCAATGGCGCATGTCGGCCGCCTCGAACCCGAGCCCCCGAAGCGCGCGCTCGAGGTCGGCGTCGGCGCCGTCGGTGGTGTCGAGGTCGAACGCGAAGAACCGCAGCCGGCGCTCGGCGACGACCGCCGGGTCCTTCGCGCGGACCGTCCCGGCGGCCGCGTTGCGCGGGTTGATCAACGGCTTGTCCGGGTGCGCGGCGTTGTACGCGGCGAACGTCGAGCGCAGCATCACCGCCTCGCCGCGGACCTCGACCCGCCCCGTTGCGTCGATCCGGTCGGGCACGCCGTCGGCGAGCGCGCGAACCAGCACCGTCACGTCGTCGCCGGTCGTCCCGTCCCCGCGCGTGATCGCCCGCGCCAGCCGGCCGCGCTCGTACACGACGGCGAGCGAGAACCCGTCCAGCTTGGGCATCACGACCACCGGCTGGCCGGGGAAGCGGTCGAAGAACGCGGCCACCTGCTCCGGGGTGGTCGCCTTCTCGATCGACAGCATCGGCCGGCTGTGGCGCACGGGGGCGTGCAGCACGCCCGCCGCGCCCACCTGCTCGAGCGGGTTGGGATCGGGGGCGAGATCGGGGTGCGCGGCGATCAGGGCGCGCAGCTCGTCCTCGATCGCGTCGTAATCGGCGTCGGCCACCAGCGGCTCGCCGCGGTAGTACGTCTCGCGCAGCTCGACGATGCGGCCGGCGAGCTCCTCGATCCGTTCGCGGGCGTCGGGGCTCATCCCCCGTACCGTACGCACGCGCCGTGACGAGGCGTAAGGCCCCCTCTTAGCGAGGTAAGGGGTCGGCACGGAAGATCGCTCCATTCGCCCGATGTGGCGACGGGTGTCGCAATCGAGAATTGCTGTCGGAGGCTCGACGTTTTCTCGGAGGTGCCACGTGTTGATGACAGGTTCAGGGCCGATCGACGCCGAACGGGCATTCACGCGCGCGGCTCGGGCGCGCCGGCGCGCTGCGCTGCTGTGCCGGCTCCGCGGCATGCGTGGCGGGCGCCTGAGGGTCTACGACGAAGGCGCGATCGCCCCGTCCGGATCCGGCCCGGTGCGCGGAATCCGTGAGATTCCGGTCGAAGCGATCACCGGCACGCTCGAGCCCAGCAGGGTCTCGCTGTTCGACTGCGCCTTCCGGCCGGCCGCCGCGGCGCGCTGCCGGTGGCAGCGCGTGTGGCTCGCCGAGCACCGCGGTGACGTCCTGCCGCCGATCTCCGTCGTCCGGACCGGCAGTGGGTACGCGGTGCGCGACGGCCACCACCGCGTCTCGGTGGCGAAGGCGCGCGGCGCGCTCTGCATCGACGCCACGATCGACGGCGTCCAGGCCGCGTAATGCCCGAATGGCGGCCCGAGCGTCCGTTGACCGCCGCCCGCGCGCGGCCGTACGCTCGGGTCGATGCCGCGCCTGCACGACGACGACCGCCGCGAGGCGCCCGCCGAACGGCAGCCCTCCCTGCCGGCTGCGAGCGCGGCGCCCGCGTCCCGGGTGCTCGCGATGCAGAGCACGTTCGGCAACGCTGCGGTCGGGCGGATGCTCGCCCGCTACGGCACCGGAGAGCATGCGCAGATGGGCGGAGCGCGGACGACGAAGATCCAGGGTGTCGAGCTGGAGGAGGGCGAGATCGTCGCCCTCGGCGACTTCTACGAGACGGCCGCCGAGATGATGAGCGCCGACCCGGCCGAGCTGTCCCAGCTGGTGGTGCTGATCCGGCGCGACCGCGACGCCAAGCTCGGCAAGCCGGGCGCCAACCACGTCTCGACGGCCGAGTGGCAGGCGGCAACCTCCAAGCGCAAGGGCAAGAACTACCTGGCGCTGGCCGAGGACAACGCGTCGCACTTCGCTCCCGCGAAGGCGGGGGCCGCCGCCGGCGGCCGCAACCACAAGGCCGAGTGGGAGAAGTACCACCAGCAGGCGCTCGAGAAGGCACTCGCCGCGGCGAGCGGCGACGGCAAGGTCCCGCCCGAGGCGATCGCGCTGAACGGATTCGCCGCGCACTTCCTCACCGACGCGTTCGCCGCCGGCCACCTGTTCAACAAGCAGGAGATGCTCGAGCGCGCCAAGGCCGAGTGGAAGAAGCTGGCGACGACCGGCTTGGTGTTCGAGGAGAACAAGCTCACGAAGGCGGTCGCCAAGCAGGTCCTCGCCGATCCCGTGGCAGGTCCCAAGCTGAAGGCGAAGCAGCTCAAGCTGATCGATTGGGGCCCGGTCAACGAGCAGCGCTTCTCCGAGTTCCTGTGGCAGATGGCGGACTCGGACAAGTCGCGCGACAAGTTCTTCAACGCGTTCGTGCTGATGGTGCACAACCGGCTGAACGCGTCCGTCCGCGACGAGCCCGGCTTCGCGATCCACGTCGAGAACGCCCGCGGCGACGCCTGGGACCTGTCCGGCGACGACACGCTGGCGAGCAGCCCGCGGACGCTCGAGATCGCGCTCCAGGCGGTCGACGAGTCCTACGCCAACCTCAAGCTCGCAGCCCGGACCACCGGCGTGCTCGACCACGTGGCGTGCTTCAAGCGCGTGTGGGATTACACGCCCAAGCCGACGAAGATCGGGGCCGAGCACATGGAGGCGCTGATCAAGTCGGCGCTCGACTACGACGACACGGACGTGCAGGACGCCTTCGCCGAGATCACGATCAACAACGTCGGCGTCGCGATCGCCGAGCTCGAGAAGAAGGGCTACCTCCGCGACATTCCCGCCGAGCTGCCCAAGGAGGAGCGCAGGCTCCCGCTCGGGTCGAAGATCTGAATGTCGGAGTACGCTGCATAGATGGAGTCCAGACACGCAGGAGAGCTCGTGAAGGTCGCCGGGGCAGGCCCGGAGCAGGACGGAATCGTGTTCGACGTCCCGAGCGGCTCCAAGGTCGTGGTCGCGGTCGTCGACCCTGAGCGAGGGCCCGTGTTCCGCTCGTTTCCCGCGAAGGCGCTGACCGAGCGGACGGAGGAAGGTCCTCAGGATCGCGCGCTGCGTCTGCTCATCCGCCGGACGCCGCCGCCGGTCCACGGTGCCGCTCGCGCGGGCGCGGGCGCCGTGCGCGGAAGCCGCGGTCACAAGCGCGCGACGATGCACCGCACGACCGGCAAGTAACGCGGAGGTCGCTTGTCGGCCCCTGAGCCAGGCCCGCCGGAGGTCGCCCACGGGATGGCCGACATCGAACCCGGCCTGCGCCTCCACTACGTCACGGCGGGCCAGGGAGCGCGCACGATCGTGCTCCTGCACGGCTTCCCGCAGACGTGGTGGGAGTGGCACCGCGTCATCGGGCCGCTCGTCGCCGCCGGCTTTCGCGTGGTCGCGCCCGACTACCGCGGCGGCGGGCACTCGTGGCGCCCGCCCGGCGGCTACGACAAGGTCACGATGGCGGGGGACATCCACCGCCTGCTGCGCGAGCATCTCGGGATCCAGGAGCCCGTCGTGCTCGTCGGGCACGACATCGGGCTGATGGTCGCCTACGCCTACGCGCAGGCGTACCGCGACGCGGTCTCCCGGCTCGTGGTGATGGACGCGCCGCTCCCCGGGACCGCGGTCTTCGACCGGCTGCGAAGCGATCCGCGGGTCTGGCACTTCGCGTTCCACGGCGCCCGCGACGTGGCCGAGATGCTGGTCGCCGGACGTGAGCGGCAGTATCTGCAGACCTTCTTCAACGCGCGCATCTTCGACCCGTCGGCGATCACCGGGGCAGACCTCGAGATCTACGTCTCGGCCTACGCCGCGCCGGGGGCGATGCGCGCCGGCTTCGAGCTCTACCGGGCGTTCGATCAGGACGCGGCGGACAACCGTGCGGCGCTCGAGCGCAACGGCAGGCTGACCGTGCCGGTGCTCGCCGTGGGCGGCGCCACGAGCACGTCGGGGCCCGTCGTCGAGGAGATGATGCGCGAGGTGGCCGACGACGTCACGGGCGTTCGCGTACCCGCGGCCGCCCACTGGATCGCCGAGGAGAATCCGCGGGCGTTCCTGAGCGCCGTGCTGGAGTTCACCGGGGCGGCGTGACCGAACGCCGAACGCCCGCGCGCGCCTCCGTCGATGGAGGCGGGCGCGGGCGGGCCGGCGGGCACCTGGCAGTGCTCTAGGAGGCGGCGGGCACTGCCGAGGCGGCGGGAGACTTCGTCTTCGCCGTCCGCGGCACCAGGAGCCGCGTGGTGAGGACGAGGAAGCCGGATCCGACCAGCAGGAGCGCGAAGCCCATCACCATCGCGAACGTCGCGACGCTCTCTGCGAAGTAGGCGGTGTTGAGCGAGGTGCTCAGCGCCGTCGAGGTCACCCACAGGTTGCGCAGCGGGTTCTCGACCGGCTGGCCGCTCTTCGGGTTCGTTGCGGCCAGCTTCTCGTCCGAGGTCGGCTTGCCGTTGTCGTCGAGGAAGCGGCCCATCTGGGAGTAGGTCTGACCGCCGGTCGACTCGAGCGTGTGCTTGCGGATGGTGGCGGCGAAGGCCTCGGCCTCGGCGCCCGTGTCGACCTTCTGCCCGGCGATCGGTGAGTCGGGCGTGCCGACGATCTGCTCGCGGGCCAGGTCGCTGTGGACCCGGTCGCGGCCGTTGAAGCCGATCACGACGGCACCAATACCGAACGCGATCAGCACGACGCTTGCTGCGATCCCTGCATAGCTGTAGAGCTTGTTCATGGTGCCCTCCTCAAGGGGAACGGTGTCATCCACATTCGACCGCGCGGCGGCCCCGCCGGCATCCGCTCCGACTACACGAATGCGCTCCGTAGTCCCCCACGCGACGCTGCGGGAGCACGCGGATGCCGGCGACGCTCCACCCGGCGACGCTTGCGGCATGCCCAAGCCGATCATCGCCGCGATCGACCCGCGGCACGAGGACGTCGCGCCCGCCGCCCTGGGAGCGCTGCTCTCCCGGCTGACCGGCGCGCCGCTCACGCTCGCCGGTGCCTTTGCGGTCGACCTCTCGGTCGACAACCTGTATCCCGAGTACGCCCGCCTCCTCGGTCTCGTGGCCGAACGGGCCGTGCAGAACGTCGCGACGCTGGCCGATGCCGCCGGCGTACCGACCACGACCACGATCGTCCGCACCGGCGATTCGCCCGCGCGCGCCCTGAACAGGCTGGCGACGGATACGGACGCGAAGCTGCTCGTCATCGGGTCCTCGCGGCGCGGGCCGATCGGGCGCGTGCTCCCGAGTGCCGTCACCGATCGCGTGCTGCGTGGTGCCCGCTGCCCGGTGGCCGTGGCTCCGGTCGGCTTCACGTTCGAGGACGCAGTCGCCTCGCCGGGATTGATCGGCGTCGCGTTCACCGATACGCCTGACGGGCACGCCGCGCTCGCGATGGCGCGCGCGCTGGCCGCGCCGGCGCGGGCGCGGGTGCGAGTCCTGACCGTCGCCGAGCCGCCGGAGCTGCTCCTGACCGGCCCGCTCGACGGCGAGGCGCTGGAGGACGCACGGCGCGCTCGGCGGACGGCAGCCGAAGCCGTGCTGCGGCAGGGGATCGAGGCGCTGCCCGAGAAGCTGTCGGCGGGCGGCGAGATCCTCTCCGGGCGGCCCGCCGACGCGCTCGCGGCCGCGTCCCGGGACCTTGGGCTGCTCGTCTGCGGATCCCGCGGTTTCGGGCCGGTGCGCACACTCCTCCTCGGCGGAACCGCCCATGCCCTGGCGCGACTTGCGGCCTGCCCATTGCTCGTCGTGCCGCGCGCGCCGGACAATGCGGTGAGCAGCGACCGCACCGACCGCCAGATGGTCGCCGTCTGAATCGCCCTGATCGATTGTGAGGAGGAGGCATCGTCATGACATTCCTGACCGACCCGGAGCCATCGGCGGTCGGACGGCGGGTGATCGTCTCCTTCGACGGCTCACCGCGCTCCGCCGACGCGCTCGCGCTCGCCCTGCGGCTGCGCGACCCCGATGGCACGCTCGTGCTCGCGTGCGTCGTCCCCGGGCGCCAATGGCACCTGCCGGCGCACGCCCACCGGCCGGACGCCACCGTCCCGGACGAGATCGCGCACATGCTCGCCGAGGCGCGCGCCACGACGATCCCGGCCGGCATCCGCGTCAAGCAGCGCGCCCCGGTGGCGTCCTCCCCTGCCCGCGGGCTGACCGAGCTCGCCGAAGCCGAAGGCGCCGACCTCGTGGTGATCGGATCGAGCCGGCACAGCGAGGCCGGGCGCGTCGCGATCGACCGCACCGCCGGCCGGCTCCTCCAGGGCGCGCCGTGCGCCGTCGCCGTCGCCCCCGCGGGACTGCAGTCGACGGACCGGTTCCGGCACGTCGGCGTCGCCTACGACGGCTCGCCGGAGGCCGCGGGGGCGCTTGCGGCCGCCTACGTGATCGCCGCCCGTGACTGCGCCGCGGTGACGTTGCTGAGCGCACTGGAGGCGGTCCCCCCGCCTGCCTCGGTCGCGGTGGCGGCGGACCTCGAGAGCACCGCACGCCGCGCCCGCCTGCACGTCCAGGACCTGCTCGACACGGCCGCCGACGCCGCACCCCCGGGCGTGAACCCGCGCACGCTGCTCCTGCACGGAGCGCCGGCAGCCGTGATCGGTCCCGCCTGCGACGGCATCGTGGACCTGCTCGTGACCGGCTCGCGCGGCTACGGCCCGATGCAGCGCGCGTTGCTGGGGAGCGTCTCCGAGGCGCTGACGAACGGCGCCACCTACCCCGTGCTCGTGCTGCCGCGCCGCCCGGCGGCGGTTGCCGAGCCGGCGACGCGAGCCGCGGTCGCGGCCGTCGTGGAGCCGACGTGACCCGTGTGCTCGTGGCAGGCTCGGGAGTGGCCGCGATCGAGTGCGTGCTGGGGCTGCACGCGCTGGCCGACTCGCACGTCACGATCGAACTGCTCGCGCCGGCGGCCGAGCTGGTCCACCGTCCGTCCTCGGTGACCACGCCGTTCGGCGGCGAGCCGGCCGCGCGCATCGAGCTGACCAAGTTCGCCGACCAGCTTGGGCTCAGGCTCCACCGCGACTCGCTCGCGTCCGTCGACCCCCAGACCCACCGCGTCCTCACGAAGGGCGGTGACAGCGTTCCGTACGACGTGCTCGTGGTCGCGACCGGCGCTCGCTCGCGCGACGCCGTCCCCGGCGCGGTCAGCTTCCGCGGCCCGATGAACGCCGGTGCGGTCGAGCAGGTGATCGAGCGCGTCGTGGCGAGCCCGGCGCTGCGCGTGGCGTTCACGGCCCCTGCGGGCCCGCGCTGGCTGCTCCCGCTGTACGAGCTCGCGCTCCTCAGCGCCGCCACCCTCGTCGAGCGCGGTGTCAGCAGCCCCCGTCTCGTCGTCGTGACCGCGGAGCACGAGCCGCTGGAAGTGCTCGGCCCGGCCGCCAGTGAGGCGGTGCGCGCGACACTCGTCCGCGCGCGCGTCGAGCTGATCACGAGCGCGGTGCCCGAGGAGGCCGTGACCGGCGCGCTGCAGCTGCAGAGCGGCGAGTGGGTGCCCGCGGACGCCGTCATCGCACTGCCGGAGCTGGTCGGCCCGCGGATCGCCGGGCTGCCCCAGGACGCGGACGGCTACATCCCCGTGAACGAGCACGGCATCGTCGACGGCTGCGCGGACGTGTTCGCGGCCGGCGACGCGGTCTCGTTCCCGGTCAAGCACGGCGGCCTCGCGGCGCAGCAGGCCGACGCGGTGGCCGAGACGATCGCGGCGCGCGTCGGTGCGATCGGCATGCCGGAGCCGTTCCAGCCCGTGATCCGCGCACTGCTGATGACCGGCGGTGCGCCGCTCTACCTGAGCGTCGAGCTCGGCGCCGCCGGACGGGGCGAGCATCGTCTGCTTCCCGCCACCGGGACGGTGTCGTCAGACCCGCTATGGTCGCCCCCCGACAAGGTCGCGGGGCGATACCTGGCGCCGTTCCTGGCCACCGGCCGCGTCGAGTGAGCCGGCTCGCGCGCGTGCGCTACCGCCGTCGCCTGCGGCATGCTTGTCCACGATGACCGACGAGCCGACCAGCGCGGATGAGGTAACCGTCGTGCTCGCCGACGACCACGCCGTCGTGCGCAAGGGGCTGCGCCTGCTGGTCGACGCCGAGCCGGGCCTGCGCGTCGTCGCCGAGGCGGGAACCGTGCCGGACGCGCTGCGGATGGCACGCGCGCACCGCCCGTCCGTGATCGTGCTCGACCTGAACATGCCGGGCGGATCGAGCCTCGAGGCGATCCCGACCTTGCTCGCGGACGCGCCGACGACCGCGATCGTGGTGCTGACGATGCAGAACGAGCCGTCGTTCGCTCGTCAGGCGCTCCAGGCCGGAGCGCTCGGGTTCGTCCTCAAGGAGGCCGCCGACGACGAGCTGCTCGGCGCGATCCGGCTGGCCGCCGAGGGCGAGACCTATCTCAACCCCCGCCTCGGTGCGCGCCTCGCGGCCCAGCCGCCGGAGCCGGTGGGGCCGCCGGACGATCTCTCGGACCGCGAGGTCGAGGTACTCAAGCTGATCGCCCTCGGCCACACGAACGCCGAGATCGCCGGCCAGCTCTATCTCAGCGTGCGCACCGTCGAGTCCCACCGCGCGCACATCCAGCAGAAGACGCGCCAGTCATCGCGCGCCGAGCTCGTCCGCTACGCGCTCACCAACGGGCTGGTCGAGCTCAACGACCCTTGACCTGCGGGCCGAGCAGCTCGAGGTCCCGCTCCACCGCGTGGTGGCTCTCCGGAGCGCCGGCGTTCAGATACGCGGCGTCGTCGCGTCCCATCAGGTAGGGCGCCAGGTACTGCGTCGCGATCTTCGTCGGCGGCCACCAGAGGGTGTGCAGCGACGCCGTCGACTCGGCGGGCGTGTCGCCCGTAGGCGCACGGAGCCAGCGACTGCGGCCGCCGGTGAGCAGCATGCCGCGGAGGACGGGGCGGTAAGGCTGCGGGTCGACGTCGGCCCCGTGGCGCGCGGCGATCGCCTCGGCGGCCGCAACGGCCTGCTGCGCCGCCAGTCCGCCCTGCTTGATCGGGTGGGCGGTCGCGTCGCCGGCCGCGTACACGCCGTCGAGCCCGGGCACGGCGCCGTGCTCGTCGACCGCGATGAAGCCGTCCGGCGCGTCGGGCAGGCCGGCGATGCCGGCGCCGACCGGGACCGGCAACGTCAGGATCCGGTCGACGTCGATCCGGCGGCCGTCGACGTCCACGCCGTTGTGGGCGAACTCGGCGACGGCCGAGCCGACGAACTCGATGCCCTCGTCGGCGAGCAACTCGGCGACGACGCGGCTGCCCTCGGGGCCGAACAGCTCCAGCGGCGCCTCCTCGGGCGTCACGAACGTCAGCTGGACGTCATCGATGCCCGCGCCCGACACGTGGCGGGCCGTGATGATCGCCAGCTCGTAGAGCGGCAGGCTCCAGGTCGCGTCGTTGGGGACGACGAAGGCGACGCGATGGGCGTAGCCCTGCTCGAGGTCCGCGATCAACCCGGCCAGGGCCTCGGGCGCACCTTCGGCGCCGAACGTGATCGCGTGCTGGGAGACCGGCCGGCTGGAGGCTCCGACGGCGATCAGCAGCGAGTCGTACGACAGCGTCGCGCGCTCGCTGGTGGTGACCGTGTGCCGGCCCGGATCGACCGCGACGAGCGCGGCGCCCACGAGCTCGGCACCGAAGTCACGGGCGACGTCGGCCAGCGGATGGTGCGTCGCGTGGCCGAGGCAGAAGGGCTCGGCCACGGCGAGCGGCCGGTACACGAAGTCCGGCTCCGGGGCGAGCAAGGTGACGCTGAGGCGATCGCCGGCCAGCTCGCGCAGCGCGATCAGCGCCTCGAGGGCAGCGACGCCCCCGCCGGCGATCACGACGTGTGCGGGTGTGGAGGAGAGCGGCTCAGTCATGAACCCGAGACTAGGCCGGGCGCGACGCGCCGCCATCGCGGCTCGCTGCGGTGATTCACGCGCAGAAACCCGTTCGCGCGTGTGGCCAACTACGGATGCGCGCGTCGAGGCGGTGGCGCAGACTCAGCGTCATGCATGTCCGCTTCGTATGCGAGGACTGTGGCGTCAAGTGGTTCGCGCCGCTGATGCGAGCGCTCGCGGTGGCGCCGGCGGAGTGCGCCGCCTGTGGCGGGCGGCTGGTCCCGCTCGACCACGACCACGAGAATCCGAGCGGATTCTCGGGGTCTGCGCGGGTCCCCGGCCCGTAACGCTGCGCCGTGGCCGGCAGTAGAGTCGCCGCGAGACATGCAGGACTCAGCGCTCCGCACTCTGATCGCGCTCGGGAACTCCGTTCTCGAGGAATCCGAGATGGAGGTCGTCTTCGAGCGTGTCATCGATGCGGCCCGCGAGCTCACCGGCGCGCGGTACGCGGCGCTCGGCGTGCTCGATGACCGCCGTGAGCTGCTCGCGCGGTTCCTGACGAGCGGCATCGACGAAGACACCCGCCGCGTGATCGGCGACCTGCCGCGCGGCCACGGCGTCCTTGGCGAGCTGATCCGCGATCCGCGCCCGCTGCGGCTGCCGGACGTCGGAGCGCACCCGCGGTCGTACGGCTTCCCGATCGGCCATCCGCCGATGGACACGTTCCTCGGCGTGCCGATCGTGGTCGGAGGTGAAGCGTGGGGGAATCTGTATCTGACGGAGAAGCCGGGCGGCGAGTTCACCGAGGAGGACGAGCAGGTCGTGGTGATGCTGGCCAGATACGCGGCGATCGCCATCGGCAATGCTCGGCACGTACAGGCGCTGAGCGGGCGGCGCGACGAGCTCGAGCGCACGGTGGCAGCCATGACGGCGACCGTCGAGATCTCGCGGGCGCTCGCGGGCGAGACCGACCTCGACGTCGTGCTCCAGCTGATCGCCAAGCGGGGGCGTGCGCTCGTCGGCGCCGCCGCCCTGGTGATCGAGCTCGCAGTCGGCGATCGCCTGCGGATCGCCGCCGTGGCGGGAGCGGTCGACCGCGACATGGTCGGGCGCGAGCTGGCGATCGAGGGCTCGGTAGCCGGCCGCGCGATGCAGACGCGCCGGCCGCAACGTCTGAGCGACGAGTTGAACCGCGCGCGCTTCGACGACACCGGGCTCGGCCGGTTCGGATTCGAGGCGGGCGCGGGGCTGTTCGTGCCGCTCGTCTTCCGGACGGAGACGCCGGGGATCCTCGCCGCCCTCCACCCGCCCGGCGCCGATGAGTTCAGCGACGATGACGAACGACTGCTGACGTCATTCGCGACGAGCGCGGCGAGCGCCGTCGTGACCGCGCGCTCGGTCGGCGGCGACCAGTTGCGGGCGCGGGAGGCTGCGACCGAGGACGAGCGGCGCCGCTGGGCGCGCGAGCTGCACGACGAGACACTGCAGGGTCTGGGAGCGCTGCGCCTGTCGCTCTCCGCTGCCCGGCGCGGAGACGACACCGCGGTCTTGCGCGCTGCGCTCGATGACGCGATCACCGAGCTCGACACCGAGATCGCGAACCTGCGCGGAATCATCTCCGATGTCCGGCCCGCCGCCTTGGACGAGCTCGGGGTCGGAGCGGCAGTCGAGGCTCTCGCCGACCGCGTCCGGAGCCGCGGGATCGACGTCGTGCTGCACACCGATCTCGACTACGAGGCCGGCCGCGCGAAGACGCGCCACGATCCGGATCTGGAGACGGCGCTCTACCGGATCGCCCAGGAGGCAATGACCAACGCGCTCAAGCATTCGGGTTCGGAGTCGCTCGCCGTCGACGTCGAGGAGGCGGAGGGTTGGGTGACCATCCGCGTGCGCGACGACGGTCAGGGCTTCGACGAATCCGGGACGTCGGGCGGCTTCGGGCTGGTGAGCATGCGCGAGCGCGCCGAGCTTCTCGACGGCAGCGTGACGATCGACTCGGCACCCGGTGCGGGCACGACGCTCACGGCGCGGCTTCCCGCACGCCGGAGCGCAGGCACCGGCAGCGCCCAGCGCAGCGACGCCTCCGCCACCGCCGGCCCCAACCGCGTGGCCGCCTCGTCCAAGCGCACGTAGTCCGTCGCGCCGGCCTCGCGGGCCCGGGTCACGTACCCGGGGTCGTCGTGCATGCCGACCACGATGAAGCCGGCCTGGGGCGCGATGTCCACCAGGGTCGAGAGCGCGTCCCAGCCGGCGTCACCCAGCACCGACTGGTCGACGACGACGACAGCCGGGCTTAGCCGCCCGAGCAGTCGGGACATGTCGGCGAGATCCGCGGTCGAGGCAAGCGGCTCGACGCCGGGCTCGCGTTCCAGCAGCCGCCATAGCGCCGCTCGCACGCGCTCGTGACGCGCGGCGATGAAGACGGAGATCGGGCGTGCGTCAATCGCGGGTGCGAACTGCGGAATCATGTACCAACCATCGCCCGCCGGCGCCGGGTCGCCATCGGGGGGAGGCCTGACCCGGGGGCCGTAAGAGCTACTGAGTCCCGGGCTCGGCGGGCCGGGTCCGTGCCCGCCACTGACATCTCGCGGTGTCCTACGGATGCGGTCCGGCGGGCGGCGCCGATCCTGGTCGTATGACACGCAACCCTCTCGTCCGGATCGCCGGCATGGCCTGCCTCGCGATCGTCGTCGTCGTCGTGGCGATCGCCGCCGGGACCGATCGCAGGCGCGACAGCGACGGCGACGCCGCCGTCGCGCCGGCCGCGAGCCGCGTGTTCGACGGCATCGCGCAGGACGGCATCGCGCTCGGCTCCCCCGATGCGCCCGCCGTCCTGACCGAGTTCGCCGACCTCCAGTGCCCGTTCTGCGCCGCCTATGCGCGCGACGTGCTGCCCGCAGTCGTCGACCGCTACGTGCGCAGTGGCCGGCTGCGGCTCGAGCTGCACGTGCTCTCCTTCCTCGGCGACGACTCCGTCCGTGCGGGCTCGATGGCCGCCGCAGCCGCGCGACAGGACCTGCTGTGGCCGTTCACCGACGGCTTCTACCGCTCCCAGGGCACCGAGAACTCCGGCTATGCGACGGACGACTTCCTGCGCGGGATCGGCGAGGCCACCCCGGGCCTCGACGTCGAGCGGGCGCTCGAGGAGCGCGGCGGGCCGCAGGCGGCGCGGACGCTCGCCGAGGCCGATGCCGCGGCCGGCAAGGTGGGCGCGGACCACACGCCCGCCTTCTACCTGCGGCGCGGCGACGGACCGGCGGAGCCCGTTGAGCCCGCGGCGCTGACCGGCGAGGCGTTCACGGCCGCGCTCGACGCCGCCCTGGCGGCTCGATGACCGCGCCCGCGCCTGCGCATCGCCGTCGCGGCCCTCGCCCTGGTCGGGCGCCGCCATTGCCGGCTACCTCGTGTGGGTGCACTTCGCCGCGCTGGAGCCGTTCTGCGTCGGCGGCGGTGGGGGCTGCGAGCGGGTCCAGAACTCGCGGTACGCGGAGCTCGGCGGCGTGCCGGTCGCCGTCATCGGGCTCGGCGGCTACCTCGCCATCCTGGCTTCGCTCGTGCCGTCCGGCCCCGGAGGACGGTCGGCGACCGTCTTCCTCGCCCTCGCCGGAGCCGGGTTCAGCGCCTACCTCACCTACCTCGAGCTCGCGGTCATCGACGCGATCTGCCAGTGGTGCGTGGCGAGCGCGATCGTGATGACGGCGCTCGCCGGCATCTCGATCGCGTACTTCCTGAAGTCGGAGTCGTCATGGCGCTGAACGCGCTGCTCCTCGCCCGCCGCTGGCCGGAGCGCCGCGCAGTGGTGCTCGGGGCCGCGCGCAGCCGCGTTCGTGACGGTGTCCGTGGCCAGGCGGGCGAACGGCGACCCGGCGCTCGCCCTCGGGCTGCTGTACGTGCTGCCCGTGATGCTGGTGGCGCTCGAGCTTGGGCTCGCGGGCGGGCTGGCGGCTGCGGCGCCGGCCATCGTCCTTCTCGCGGGAGACCATGGTCAGGAGCTCGACGCGCTCGGCGTGGCGACACGGTCGGTCGCCCTGGTCGCCGTCGGCGCCATCGCAGGCCGCTTCAGCGACCGGATGCGCGCCGCCTTCTTCCGCGAACAGCGACTGCTGGACTCCGGGCTCGCCCTCGGCGCGACCGGTTCCCGCGAGCGGCTGCTCCATGCGGTGGCCGTGGCGGCGCGGCGCACACCGCGCTCGCATGGTGCGCTGGTCGAGCTGGACGGCGTAGCGGCCGCTGAGGCCGGGCGGCTCGAGGGCCTGCGAACCGTCACAAGCATCCTCGCGCGTGGTGAACCGGTGGGCCGGATCGTCGTCGCACACGGCGGCCGGCTCAGGCACGAGGACCGGGCGGCGCTGGACCTCCTCGCGGTCCAGGCAGGCCTGGCCCACGACAACCAGCGGCTGCTCGCCCACGCACGCGAGGCCGCCACGCTGGAGGCGGAGCTGCTGCGGGTGCAGGACGACCTGTTCGAGCAGCGGTCGGGTCTGGGCCGGCTGCTCGACGCGCAGGAGGACGACCGCCGGCGCGCTGCCGAAATGCTGCACGAGGACCTCGCGCAGGTGCTCGCCGCGGTGCTGCTCGGGCTGCGGATGCTCGGGCGCGAGGCGCCAGAGCAGGACGGTGTGTCGCTCGACGAGCTGCACGCGCAGGTCGTCGGTGTCCTGGCCGATGTACGCGAGGTGGCCGGAGCGCTGCGGCCGTCCTCACTCGCGCAGCTCGGCCTCGTGCCGGCGCTCGAGGCGCTCGCCCAGGACGGCCTCGCGATCGACGCGACCGGCATGACCGGCGCAGTGCCTGAACCGCTGCTGACCGGCGTCTACCGCCTCGTGGAGCAGGCGATGACGGCCCGCGAGGCAGGCCGCCCGGGGCGTCTGCGCCTCGCCGTCGACGCCGGCGAGCTGGACATGACGCTCGAACTCGAGTTCAAGCGCTCGGCCGAGGCGCTCGCAGCCGCCCGCGCGCGGGTTGCGCTGCTCGGCGGCACGCTCGAGTGCGAGCCGGTACACGCCGGGACGGCCCGGATGCGCATCCGCGTGCCCCTCGCGAGCGCCGTGGGGCGGGGAACTACTGACGCCGATAGCGCAGGAAACCCGCTCGACGTGCGCCCGAGTCCTGAGGTTTCCCGGTCACGTTCCGTCGACTCTACGAGCAGAGAACGCAACGCGACGAACGGAAGCCAAACGTGTCCACTCTGATCCCAGATCCCGCCACCGAGGAGAACGCCCCGGACTACACCTCCGCCGAGGGCTTCGACGAGACGTGGGCCCCTGCCGCGCCCGGCACCCCCACGGATCTGCGTCCGTGGATCGCGCTCGGCCTCGTCGCCATCATCGCCGTGATCGCCGCGATCGTCTCCATCGTCGCACTGGCGGGTTCCGGCGGGGATGCGCGCCCGGTTTCATCCGCCGCGGCCGCCCCCGCGCACACCGAGCACGCGCCGGCCACCGAGACCGCCGCCGCGCCGACTGCGGCCGACGCCAAGGGCGTCGCCTTCGAGCCGTTCGAGAAGGTCGATCCGACGTTGCCGGCGATCCCGGCCGGCGCGGTGAAGAAGTTCAAGGTCGACGTCTTCCAGCACGTCACCCAGGTGTCCAAGGCCCTTGCCCCGACCGAGGTCTGGAGCTTCGCGGTCAACGGCAAGTACTACCGCGGCACCGGCATCTCCGGCCCGTTGGTGGTGACCGAGGGTGACAAGGTCGAGTTCACGCTCGTCAACGGCACGTCGAAGAAGATGGCCGTCGACCTTCCGCACTCGCTCGACTTCCACTCCGCCGAGGTCGACCCCGGCCGCCGCTACAAGGACCTGGCGCCCGGCAAGACGATGACCTACCGCTTCACGGCCGACCACCCCGGCGTCTTCATGTACCACTGCGCCACCCAGCCCGTGCTGATGCACACCGGCGCCGGCATGGTCGGCATGATGGTGGTCAAGCCGAAGAACCTGGCTCCGGTGGACAAGGAGCTGTGGATGACGCAGCAGGAGTACTACATCGGCGAGCCCGGCAAGGACGCGGACATGGCCAAGATGCAGGCCAAGAAGCCCGACGTCATCGCCTTCAACGGCTTCGCGGACCAGTACAAGGACAACCCGATCGCCGTCAAGCGCGGCGAGCGCGTCCGGATGTACGTCCTCAACGCGGGCCCGAGCATCTGGAGCGCCTTCCACGTGATCGGCACCGTGTTCGACCGCGTCCACACCGACAACGGCGTCGCCAAGGACGTGCAGACCGTCAACCTCGCTCCCTCGCAGGGCGGCTGGGTCGAGTTCACGCTCGCCGAGGAAGGCACATACCCGTTCGTCACCCACGCCTTCGGCGACGCGGTCAAGGGCGCGATCGGCGTCCTGAAGACCACGAACGCGCCGGCCGCCGCCGGCGGCCACGACATGGGCGGCCAAACCGACAAGGCCGCGGCCCCCGCGGGCGCCGCGGCCGACGTCAACGTGTCCTTCGGCGACATGTGGATCAAGGCCGACGCCCCCTCGGTCAAGTCGGGGACGGTGACCTTCGGGGTCAAGAACGAGGGCGCCACGGTCCACGGGCTGGCCATCGTCAAGGCCCCTGCCACCGTCAGCGGCGGCATGGTCGACGACAGCACGTTCCTGACCACGGGCGCGGAGCTCGCCGGCGGCGCGACCGAGACGGTCACCGCCGACCTGAAGCCCGGGAAGTACGAGCTCCTCTGCTTCATGGCCGGCCATTACGCGGCGGGCCAGAAGATGCCGTTCGACGTCGAGTAGCCGCAAGGCTGCCTCGCATCGCCGAGCCAACCGCTTCCGAACTGCCCGCCATCGACGCCTACCGGCGTCGGTGGCGGACTGCTGCCTGCGCAGCCGCGACTACGTGAACGTCGCGGTCGCCGGCAAGCAGCTCGCGCTCGACTTCCTGTCGCGCGCTCTCGCGGCGATCGGCGCAGCGCCCCGCGACCTCCCGGGGCTCTCGCACGACTACACCGCGCGCCGGGCCGGTCGACTGTCTCGTGATGGCGACCAGGTCGGGCAGCGTGGATCCCGGCGCACGAGGGCGTCGCCGCCGTGCGCGCGGCCGCGCCGCGGCCGCCGGGCTGTCGTTCCGCGGCTAGCGATGGACGAACGTCGCAACGCTGAGGCGACCGCCGACGCGGACATCGGGCGTGCCGGCGCGACCACGCGTACGGTCGTCGTGACTGCCCGCGAGGACCTCGAGATGGCGCGCCAGGTGCGCGCGCTCGGTGTGACTCCGCGGTGTGCGGCTGCGCCGGCGAACGTCAACTGCGCTGGGTGAGGAAGCAGGCCGGCTGTGGTGCCGCAGCGAGGGTGCACTTCTTCCACGTCGGCGTTCCCGCGGGAACGCGATGCACGAAATGCACGCCAGAGGAGCCGAACTTCCCTGCCGCGTGGTGACGCTCCGCGAGATGGAAGAAATGCACGCGCGGGGCCGCGAGTCGCGCGCCGCGACCGCCCGCGGACACCCGCCTCCCCCACCCAGCGCAGTTGACGTTCGCTGACCGCGCTCGCCGCGAGCTAGCGGTCGAGCGACGGATACGGCCGCGCGGGCGGCGGCGTGGCGATCCGCACGCGGGCATCGACGACGGTGGCGCCGTCGGTCCCGACCAGCACCGGGTTGCAGTCGAGCTCGGCGATCTCGGGGTGTGTGGCGGCCAGCGCGGCGATCCGCACGAGGATGTCCTCGAGCGCCGGCACGGCGGCGGGCGGCGCGCCGCGATAGCCGTCGAGCAGCGGGAACGTGCGCAGCGAGCGGACCATCTGCGCGGCGTCGCGGCGGTTGAGCGGGGCGAGCCGGGACTGCACGTCGCCGAGCAGCTCGACGGCGGTGCCGCCGGCGGCGACCGCCACGACCGGGCCCCAGTCGGGGTCCGACGTCACGCCCACCAGCATCTCGACGCCCTCGGGCGCCATCGCCTGCACGAGGTAGCCGACCGGCTGGTGGCCGGCCTTCCGCACGGCGACTCCGATCTCGCGTGCGGCCCGCCCGGCGGCGGCAGCCCCGCGGATGCCGAGCCGGACCGCGCCCGCATCGGACTTGTGCACGAGCCCGGGCGCGATCGCCTTGACCGCGACCGGCCCGCCGAGCAGCGGCGGCCTGGCGCGCGACCGCAGCCGGCGTGGCGACGGCGGCGGCGGCGACCTGCGGGACGCCGTACGCGGTCAGGAGCTCGGCAACGCGGTCGGGCACGAGCCATTCGCCGCCCTCCGCGAGCACCTCCGCGATGGTCGCGGCAGCGGCGTCGGCGTCGACGCCGGCCGGCGTCTCGGGCGGCTCGGCCGCGGTGCGCCGCCAGGCGGCGTAGCCGACCGCATGGGCGAGTGCGCGCACGGCCTCCTCGGGCGTGCCGTAGGCCGGCACGCCGCCGACACCGCCGGCGAGCGTCGCGAGCGCGGCGTCGTCCTGCGCCATCCAGACGGCGAGCAGCGGCTTGCCGGCGGCGCGCGTGGCGGCCGACGCGGCTCGCACCGCCGCGGCGACGTCGCGCGCCTGGGTGACGAGCGGCGGGATGAAGATCGCCACCACGGCGTCGACCGACGAGTCGGCGGCCAGCGCCTCGATCGCGCTCTGATAGTCGTCGGCGGATGCCGAGGCGATCATGTCGACGGGGTTGGTCGTCGACGCCTCCTGCGGCAGGTGCGTCCCGAGCCGCCGGCGCGTCTTGGACGGCAGCGGCTCAACCCGCAACGCGGCGGCGTCGCACGCGTCGGCGCAGGAGATCCCCGGGCCGCCGGCGTTCGTCACGATGCCGATCCGGTTCCCGGCAGGCAGCGGCTGGCCGGCGAGCAGGGCGGCGACGTCGAACAGCTCGCCCACCGTGGCGGTCCGGATCACGCCGGCATGGCGGAACAGCGCGTCGACGGTCGAGTCCGACGCGGCGAGCAGCGCTCCCGTGTGGGACATGGCGGCGCGCGCACCTGCCGCCGAGCGCCCGCTCTTTACCGCGATCACCGGCTTGCGCGCGGCGACGCGGCGCGCGATCTGCCCGAAACGGCGCGGGTTGCCGAACGACTCCAGGTACAGCCCGATCACGTCGGTGCCCGGATCGTTCTCCCAGAACCGCAGGAAGTCGTTGCCCGAGAGGTCGGCCTTGTTCCCGGTCGAGACGAACGAGGACAGGCCGAGCCGGCGGCGCGCCGCCTCGGCGATCGCCGCGATGCCGAACGCACCGCTCTGGGACGCGAACGCGACGCCGCCCGCAGGGGGCGCGACCGGCGCGAAGGTCGCGTTCAGCCCGGCGTCCGGGGCCGTGTTGAGCACGCCGAGGCAGTTGGGGCCGACCAGCCGCATCCCGCTCGCGCGGCATACCTCGAGCAGCTCGGCCTGACGGCGTCGGCCGGCCGGGCCGACCTCCGCGAACCCGGCGGAGAGGACCACGAGCGCCTGCACGCCGGCCGCCGCGCATTCGCGCGCGACCTCGATCACGGCGCCGGCGGGGACCGAGATGACGGCCAGCTCGACGTGATCGGGCACCTCGGCGATCGAGCGGTGCACGACCACGCCGCCGAGCATCGCCTCGCGCGGGTGGACGACGGACAGGCGACCGCTGTAGCCGGCCGCGCGCAGGTTGCCCAGAACCGCCGCGCCGACCGATCCCTGACGGCTCGAGACGCCGATCACGGCGACCGACGCAGGGCGCAGCACGTGCGCCACGGCCGCCGCAGCGGCGACGTGGTCGCGCTCCTCGAACCGGACGCGGGCCTCGTCGCCGAGCTGCGCTGGGAACTCGACGCGGAGCTCGCCGGGGAGCGATCGGACCTCGGTGGCGAACCCTGAGTCGCGGAACACCCGGATCATCCGGTGGTTGTCCGGGAGCACGACAGCGGTGAACGTGTCGATCCCCTCCGCGCCGGCGAGCTCGGACAGGTGCGCGAGCAGCGCCGTCGAGATGCCGCGGCCCTGCCAGTCGTCGGCGACCTCGAACGCGACCTCCGCCCGACCGGGTGCCTCGCGTATGTAGGCGGCGTGGGCCACGATCCGCTCGGGCCGGCCGGCCACCGCTACGAGCCCGCGGCCGTGCTCGGGCTCGAGCGCCACCATGTACGACGCGAACCGGTGCAGGTCGGACGCCGCGCTGAAGAACCGCAGCCACCGCGAGTCGACCGAGAGCCCGTCCAGGAGGCCGCGCAGCGCTTCCTCGTCGGCGGCCACCATCGGCCGGACGCGGATCGTCGCCCCGTCGCGCAGCGCGACGTCGACGTTGGCAGGGGCGACGCTCGCCGGAGCTTGAAGGGCGTGGGGCATCGGGCCAACGTAAGGCGAGCCGGCGTCCCTGCCATCCGCCCCCGTCCGCCCGTCGGGTGCGTAGTTCGCCGCAGCGGGGTCAGACCCCGATCAGCGCGCTCAGCGCGAGCATCAGCGCGCTGCCGCCGGCGGCGCCGGCGAGCGCCGACCGCCACGTGCGGGCGGTGAACGCCTGCGGCACGAGCTCGAGCGCGACGAGCGCGAGCATCGCGCCGGCGGCGAACGCGAACGACACCGGCAGCAGGCCCTCGATCTGCTCGACGAGCAGATAGGCGGCCACGGCGCCGACCGGCTGCGGTGCGCTGCTCGCCACCGCGGCCCAGAACTGCTGCGCGGGCCCGAAGCCCGCGTCGCGCATCGGGATCGCCGCCGCTGTGCCCTCGGGGATGTTCTGCAGCGCGATCGCGAGCAGGACGAAGACGCCGAGGCCGTCGCGCTCGGACGCGAACGCCGACCCGATCGCGAATCCCTCCGGCAGGCTGTGCACGAGCAGCACGCCGAACACGAGCACCGAGCGCCGCACGCCCGCGCCGCGCAGCGCGCCGACGTGCACATCGCGGGTCGCGAGAGCCCGGCGAGCGGCCAGCAGGAACACGACCCCCGCGAGCAGGCCGCCCGCGACCTGGAGCTCCGAGCCGTCGTCGAGCGCCGGCGCGAGCAGGCCGACGACCGACGCGACCGTCATCACCCCCGCGGCGAGGCCCCACATCAGAGGGCGCAGGCCATCGGCGCGCGCTCCGAGCGCGAACACCGGCACGGCGCCGAGCCCGGTGGCCAGGGCGGTCGCCGTGCCCGCGAGAGCGAGCAGTACCACGTCCCACCCCATGCCGCCATTGTCCAGGACGGCCGGTCGGTCAGCCGGCGGGCGGCCCGCCGAGGAGCAGCACGTCGGCGAGCAGGGCGATGGCGACGAGCGCCACGATGACGGCGAACGCACGGCCGAGCGCCCGCTGCGGCAGGCGCCGGCCGACCAGCGTGCCGAGGAGCGCGCCCACGGCTGTCGCTCCCGCCAGCGCGGCGGTCACCCCGACGTGCGGGGCCGCCCCGGCGACGAGGTGGCTCGCCAGCGCCACGACTCCCGTGAGCGTGATGATGACCAGCGAGGTGGCGACCGCGCGGTGGAAGCCCGCGCCGAACCAGACGCTGAGCACGGGGACGACCAGGAAGCCGCCGCCGATCCCGAACAGCCCGGTCAGCAGCCCCAGGCCGAACCCCGCGACGAGGACCTGGCCGCGTTCCGGCGACGGGCAGCCGCGGTCCTCGCCGGCACGATCGGCTCCGGCCCGCTGCCACGTCGCGCCGGCGGCGACGAGCATGACGGGGATGAACGCCAGGATCAGCACGGTGCCACTCGCCGCGGTGTTCGCGACGGCGCCGAGCAGCGCCCCGACCGCCGCCGGCGCGGAGAAGACCAGCGCCAGCCGCCAGCAGACCTGGCCGTGCCGCGCCAGCGCGCCCGCACCGACCGCGGCGGCGATCGCCACGACGATCAGCGACGCCGTCGACGCCGGCCCCACTCCCTCGCCCAGCACGTAGACGAGCACGGGCAGCGCGAGGATCGCCCCGCCCCCGCCGACGGTGCCGACGACGAGCCCGATGGCGAGCCCGAACGGGATGGCGAGCAGCAGCGGGCTCAAGACGCCCGCTAGCGTCTCCGAGCCCGCGTACGGAGCACCTGCCGCATCCACACAACGATATGACCGAACCGGACACCCACCTTTCGAACCTCCAGGAGCTCGAAGCCGAGGCGGTCTTCGTGATGCGCGAGGTCGCCGCGGAGTTCGAGCGCCCGGTGCTGCTGTTCTCCGGCGGCAAGGACTCGATCGTGCTGCTGCGGCTGGCAGAGAAGGCGTTCCGGCCGGCCGGCTTCCCGTTCCCGGTGATGCACGTGGACACCGGCCACAACTTCCCGGAGGTGCTGGACTTCCGCGACCGCCGGGTGCAGGAGCTGGGCGAGCAGCTGATCGTCGCCTCGGTGCAGGACTCGATCGACATCGGCCGGGCGGTCGAGGAGGGCCCGTCCCGCAACCGCCTGCAGACGGTGACGCTGCTGGATGCGATCTCCGAGAACCGCTTCGACGCGGCGTTCGGCGGCGCGCGCCGCGACGAGGAGCGGGCGCGCGCCAAGGAGCGCGTGTTCTCGTTCCGGGACGTGCACGGGCAGTGGGAGCCGCGTGCCCAGCGCCCGGAGCTGTGGGGCCTCTACAACGGCGCCGTGCGCGCCGGCGAGCACGCGCGCGTGTTCCCGCTCTCGAACTGGACCGAGCTCGACGTCTGGCA
The DNA here is from genome assembly GCA_963806395.1 of uncultured Solirubrobacteraceae bacterium. Classification (GTDB taxonomy): domain Bacteria; phylum Actinomycetota; class Thermoleophilia; order Solirubrobacterales; family Solirubrobacteraceae; genus DASSUW01. Next base: position 88,214 of record CAWDYI010000013.1, read on the forward strand.
CTACATCGCCGCCGAGGACCTCGAGCTGCCGCCGATCTACTACGCGCACGAGCGCGAGGTCTTCGAACGCGACGGCATGCTGTACGCCGTCTCGGAGTTCCTGGAGCCCGAGGCGGACGAGCGGCGCTTCACCGAGCGCGTGCGCTACCGCACGGTCGGCGACATGACGATCACCGGCGCGGTCCGCTCGGACGCGACCGACGTCGAGGCGGTGATCGCCGAGGTCGCGGCGACACGGGTGAGCGAACGCGGCGCCACGCGCGCCGACGACCGCACGTCGGAGGCCGCGATGGAGGACCGCAAGCGCGAGGGCTACTTCTGATGTCGACGCTGCTGCGCCTCGCCACCGCCGGCTCGGTCGACGACGGCAAGTCCACGCTGATCGGGCGTCTGCTGTACGACGCGAAGGCGCTGATGGCCGACCAGGTCGCCGACGCCGAGATCGATCTCTCCCGGCTCACCGACGGCCTGCGCGCCGAGCGTGAGCAGGGGATCACGATCGACGTCGCGTACCGGTTCTTCGCGACGCCGCGGCGCTCGTTCATCATCGCCGACACCCCCGGCCACGTCCGCTACACGCGCAACATGGTCACCGGAGCGTCGACGGCCGACGCGGCGGTCGTCCTGATCGACGCGCGGGCCGGCGTGATCGAGCAGTCGCGGCGCCACACCTACCTCTCGGCGCTGCTCGGGATCCGCCACATCGTCGCGGTCGTGAACAAGATGGACCTCGTCGACTGGGACGAGGGCCGCTTCCGCGAGATCGAGAGCGACTTCGCGGGCCTGCTCGAGCAGCTCGACGTGCCCGACGGCGGGGCGATCCCGGTGTCGGCGTTGCACGGCGACTACGTCGTCGAGCCGTCGGATCGCGCGCCCTGGTACGACGGACCGTCGCTGCTGAGCCGTCTCGAGGGCCTCGAGGTGGCCGCCGACCGCAACCTCACCGACCCGCGGCTGCCGGTGCAGTGGGTCGTCCGCTCGGAGGACTACCGCGGGTACGCCGGCCGCGTCGCGGGCGGCATCCTGCGACCGGGAGACGAGGTGGTCGTGCTCCCGCAGGGCGAGCGCACCACGATCGAGCGGATCGACACGTTCAACGGCCCGGTCGCGGCGGCGTTCCCGCCGATGTCGGTCGCGGTCGTGCTGGCCGACGAGCTCGACGTCGGCCGCGGCAGCCTGATCTGCGCGCCCGCAGACCCTCCGCCGGTCGCCCGCCGGCTCGACGCCCGCGTGTGCTGGATGGCCGACGAGCCCGTCCGCGAGGGCGCGCGCTACGTGCTCAAGCAGACCACCCGGCGGGTCCGGGCGCGCGTCGAGTCGCTCGACGGCCGGCTCGATCTCGCGACGCTCTCCGACGTTCCCAACCCGGTCGAGCTGGGGCTCAACGACATCGGCCGGATGCACCTGGACCTGGCGGCGCCGGTGATGGCGGAGCCGTACGCGCGCAACCGCGACACCGGGGCGTTCATCCTGATCGACGAGGTCACCAACGCGACCGTCGGCGCCGGGATGGTGCTGGAGGTGCACGAGGATCCGGGACCGCCGAGCGGCCCCCACAGCCCCGACGTGATCTGGCACGAGCCCGCGCTGCCGCGGCGCCAGCGCTGGGCCGTTCTCGCGATGCGCGGCGCGACCGTCTGGCTGACCGGCCTCCCCGCGTCTGGCAAGTCGACGATCGCCGAGGAGCTCGAGCGCCGGCTCGTGGCGAGCGGGCGCGCCGCGTACCTGCTCGACGGCGAGAACCTCCGCCACGGTCTCAGCGGCGACCTCGGCTTCTCGGCCGCCGACCGTCACGAGCACGCCCGCCGCGTCGCGAGCGTGGCGCGGATGCTCGCCGACGCCGGCCTCGTCACCGTGGTCGCGCTCGTCTCCCCCGCCGCTGCCGATCGCGACTGGGCACGGCGCCTGCACGAGGAGGCCGGACTGCACTTCGTCGAGGCGTGGGTCGACACGCCGCTCGAGGAGTGCGAGCGCCGCGATCCGCACGGGCACTACGCACGTGCGCGCGCCGGCACGCTGGCGGAGTTCACCGGCGTCGGCGCGCCGTACGAGGCACCGGTCGCGCCCGACGTGCGCCTCCACGGCGCCGAGGAGCCGGTGGAGCGGTCCGTCGAGCGCCTGCTCGACGCGCTCGCCGCCACCGACCGGTAGTCCGCCGCTTTAGCGTAAATCGTGATTAACGCTCGCGTAGCAGGGGCGAATCTGCCGATACGTGTCGTCCGATGCCCCACCACGCTCTAGATCTCACGCCGCACGACCGGTCCGAGCTGCCGCGCTGCGCCGCACTGCTCGCCGACGCTGTCGCGGGAGCCGAGCGTCTGTACGGGCGTCTGGAGGCCGACCTCGCGGCGTTCGATCACCGTACGAAGGCCGGCGTCGACCGGCTGCGGTCGAGCGGCGTCGTGCAGTCCTCGCTGGTGTGGGAACCGGCGCGCACGGCCTAGCAGCACCGCCGGATCGCCAGACTCAGCCGGCCGCCGGTCATCGCCCGCGCGCGGTCCTCGCGTAGTGACGGGCCTGGCGTGCGCGATTGCCGCATGCCGCCGAGCACCACTCCCGTCGCGGGTGGTCCTTGAGGAACATCAGGACGCAGCCGGGAGCGCCGCACGCGCGCAGGTCGGCGGCGTGTGGTCCGCCCACGACGTCGATCGCGTCCGACGCCAGCACGGCGATGACCACGTCGGTCGGGTCCGCGGATGCGAAGCGCCAGCGTGCTGCGCCGTCGTCTTCGAGCACCCTGAACCGGGGCGCGGCGGCGCTCAGCGCGTTGAGGGCATCAGTCGTCGCGCTCGACTGCGCGCGGCCGGCGACCACCGCGGCCAACGCGTCGCGGGTCACGTCGCGCAGCCGCAGGAAGTCGCCGTGCCGGGCGGTGTCGACGGAAACGGCGGGGAGCGGCAGCTGCGCGTCGATCGCCGACAGCCAGCGCCGCAGCCCGTCGGCGTCGGCCAGACCATCGACGGGCCGTCCTCCGACCGCGTACAGCGTGTTGTGCAGCTCCACCGAGAGCGGTGCGCCGCGCAGCGGGCCCGGGTACGCGTCGTTGGCCATGTGCCTAACGGTATCAGTGCTTGACATCCGTTAGGTCGACGATATCCTCAGCTCCTAACGGTTGTCAACCATCTTGTCGTTAGGACACCATGACCCTGTACGTCAAAGAGCTGTGGCGCTACCCAGTGAAGTCGCTCGCCGGCGAGCGACTGGCGGGCGCCGAGATCACAGAGGGCGGGGTCGCGGGCGACCGCCAGGTCGTGATCCACAACGGCCACAAGCTGATCAGCGCGCGCACGCGCCCCCGGCTCCTCGGCCTGCGCGGAGCGACCGGCGACGACGGCTCGGTGCTGATCGACGGCCGCCCCTGGGACTCGCCGGAGTCCGCCGCGGCCGTTCGCCGCGCGGCCGGTGACGAGGCGCGGCTCGCGCGCATCACCGGCCCCGAGCGGTTCGACATCCTGCCGCTCCTCGTCGCCACCGACGGGGCGATCGCCGCGTTCGGCCAGGACCGGCGCCGGCTTCGCCCGAACATCGTCGTGGGCGGCGTCGCCGGCCTCGCCGAGCGCGAATGGGAAGGGCGCAGGCTTCGCATCGGCGACCTCACCGTGGTGCTGGACTCGCTTCGCGGGCGCTGCATCGTGACCACGTACGACCCCGACTCGCTCGAGCAGGACGTCGGGGTGCTGCAGGACATCCGCCACCGCTTCGACGGCTCGCTCGCCCTGAACGCCGACGTCGAGCAGGCCGGGGCGATCGCGATCGACGACCCCGTCGAGCTCGTGTGAGCCGCCGCGTCAGCCGGCTGCCGCGTCGCGCGTGTAGAGCGCGACCTGCCAGACGGGGCCCACGCCGCGCCGCAGTCGCGGCGTCAGGCCGCGCTGCCGCGCCTCGGCGTCGACCGTGCTCGTGCGATGCACGTATGCCCGGTACGCCCGGCGGCCCAGTCTCATGGCGAGGTTCGTCGAGCCGATGCCGAGCCGCACCCACCAGGTGTCGCGTGGATAGACGAGCCCGTAGAGCCGGCCGGCGCGCTCCGCCGAGCGCCCGACCAGCGCCTCCACGTCGGGGTAGCAGCAGATCACGCGATCGAGCGTGACCACGTCCGCAGGCTCGATGCCGTCGGCGAGCGCGACGAAGTCGCCCTCGTGGTAGCTCACACGACCGGCGGTGCCGCGCCGCTCGGCTTCCTCCCTGGCGACCCGCAGGTAGGCGGACGACGCCTCGACGCTCGTCGCGCGCTCGGCGCCGGCCGCCAGCAGCTCCTGCTGGATCGCCCCGACGCCGCCGCCGATGTCCAGCACGGTCGCGCGCTCGATCCCCTCGTCCCGGATCGCCTCGAGCAGCGCCCGCGTCTGCCGTGACGGCCCGCGCCGGCGGTAGCGACGGAGGTCGTGGCGGGCGGTTCGCTCGCCGAACACCTGATCCACGCCCTGGCAGCAGCCCGAGCTCATGCACTGATCCTATGAGCTGATCCGGCCCGGGTTGGGGTAACCCCTCGCACATGCCGCGCTCGATCTGGAACGGGACGATCGCCTTCGGGCTCGTGATGGTGCCGATCAAGGTCCACTCGGCCACCGAGTCCAAGACCGTGCACTTCCACGAGGTGCACGCGAAGGACGGGAGCCGGATCGAGCACCGCCGCATCTGCCCCAACGACGACAAGGTGGTCGAGTACGACGACATCGTCAAGGGCTACGAGGTCAGCAAGGGCAAGTGGGTCGAGCTGACCGACGACGAGATCGCTGCGGCCGCAGGGACGCAGTCACGGCGGATCGACGTCGACCACTTCGTTCCCGCCGGCGACATCGATCCCGAGTACTACGAGAAGACGTACTACCTCGGCGCCCAGGACAAGGCCAAGGACGCGTACGCCCTGCTGCACGCGGCGCTCGAGCGCTCCGAGCGCGCGGGCGTCGGGCGCTGGGTGTTCCACAACCGTGAGCGCACCGTCCTGCTGCGCGCACACGGCGACGTCCTCGCCCTCCACACGATGCGCTTCGCCGACGAGCTCGTGGATCCCGCCGATCTCGAGCTCGGGCGGGTCCGCCGCAAGCCGAGCGACCGCGAGATCAAGATGGCGGCGTCGCTGGTCGAGAGCCTGCACGCCGAGTTCGATCCCGGCGACTACGAGGACACGTATCGCGAGGCGGTCCTAGCAGTCGTGAAGCGCAAGGCGGAGGGCAAGAACATCGCGCCGCCCGCGGACACGGAGCCGGAGGCGGCCGACGACCTGCTGGCCTCCCTCGAGGCGAGCCTGGCGAACGCCTGATGCCGCGCTCGCTCTGGTCCGGCTCGCTCAACTTCGGGCTCGTGAACGTCCCGGTCGCGCTCTACAGCGGCGTGCGGGACACCGACCTGCACTTCCGCCAGCTCCACGCCAAGGACCACACGCCGGTCGAGATCCACCGCTTCTGCGCCGAGGAGGACGTCGAGGTCCCGTACGAGGAGATCGCCAACGGCTACGAGCCAGACGACGGCGACATGATCATCCTCACCGACGCGGAGCTCGCGACCGCGGCGCCGCGCAAGACGCGCACGATCGACATCGAGGCGTTCGTCGACGTCGCCGACGTCGACCCGATCCATCTCGACCATCCGTACGTGCTGATGCCGTCCGGCGACGCCGACGGCACGCTGCGCGCCTACCGGCTCCTGCTCGAGGTCATGGACCGCACGGAGCGCGCCGCACTCGGGCGCTTCGTCCTGCGCACGAAGGAGTACCTCGCGCTCGTCCGCCCGCGCGAGGGGCGGCTCGTGCTCACCACGCTGCTGTGGGACGACGAGATCCGCCCCACCAAGGGCGTCTTGAAGCCGACGAAGAAGGACAAGCCCTCGAAGAAGGAGGTCGACCGGGCGGTGGCGCTGATCGATGCGCTGTCCTGCCCGTGGGACCCGTCTCGATACGAGGACAGCTACGAGAAGCGCCTGAAGAAGATCATCCGGCAGAAGCGCAAGGGCAAGACCGTCGAGGCGCCGGAGAAGGAGAAGGAGCCCTCCCCCGTCCCCGACCTGATGGCCGCGCTGGAGAAGACGCTGGACGAGGTCAAGAGCGGGAAGGGGTAGCCGGTCTTCACAGAATCTTGACGGCGGCGGCCGGTATCCATACGCGGTCTTGACGGCCGGGCACGCATGCTCCTCGACGTGTCTCGGGGACATGACGCCGGCGGGGCATGGCACGGCGACGACTAGAAGGTCTCGAGCGAGTCCTCGGGGTCAACGCGCTGTTCGCGACGGCGTACGGGAACGTCGGATCGTCGATCTACTACGCGCTCGGGCTGGTGGCCTCGTTCGCGCTCGGGCTGACGCCCGTGGTGTTCGTGATCACGGGCATCTTCTTCTTCTGGACCGCAGCCACGTACGCCGAGGCGACGGCGATGTATCCGGAGGCGGGAGGCTCGTCGAGCTTCGCCCGGCGCGCGTTCAACGAGTTCGTCTCGTTCTTCGCCGCGTGGGCGCAGATGCTCAACTACACGATCACCGTCGCGATCTCGGCGTTCTTCGTGCCGCACTACATCGGCGGGCTGTTCTGGGAGCCCCTGCGGTCGTCGCCCGGCGACATCATCTTCGGCGCCGGAGTGATCGCCCTGCTGGCCGCGGTCAACGTCCTCGGCGCCAAGGAGTCGGCCGGCGTCAACATCGTCCTCGCCCTCGTCGACCTCATGACCCAGTTGCTGCTGGTGCTGGTCGGCGCGGTCCTCGTGCTCTCGCCGGAGACGCTGGTCGACAACGTCAAGCTCGGCGAGGCGCCGACGTGGACGAACTTCATCCTGGCGATCCCCATCGGCATGATCGCCTACACCGGCATCGAGACGATCTCGAACATGGCCGAGGAGGCCAAGGACGAGCGCAGGACGATCCCGGAGGCGATCAACCGCGTGCGGATCGCCGTCTACGCGATCTACTTCACGTTGCCCGCCGTCGCGCTGTCGGCGCTGCCGGTCCACCTGAATCCGAAGACCGGCGAGTACCAGACGCTGCTCGGCCTCCCCGAGGATCAGGGCGGCTACGCAGGCGATCCGATCCTCGGTGTCGTCAAGCAGATCGACCTCGGGCCGCTTCAGTCGGCGGGCGAGCTGTACGTCGGCCTGCTCGCCGCCACGATCCTGTTCATCGCCACGAACGCTGCGCTGATCGGCGTCTCGCGGCTCGTGTACTCGATGGGCATCCACCGCCAGGTGCCCGACTCGCTGCGGCGCCTGCACCCGCGCTTCCGCACGCCGTGGATCGGCATCCTCGTGTTCGGCTTCGCCGCGATCGTCACGCTGCTGCCCGGCCAGGCCGAGTTCCTCGGCTACATGTACGCGTTCGGCGCGATGCTGTCGTTCACGGTCGCGCACGTCGCGGTGATCCGGCTGCGCAGGACCCAGCCCGACGCCTACCGGCCGTACCGCGGGCCCTGGAACGTGCGCGTCGGCGGGTTCGACCTGCCGCTGTTCGCCGTCTTCGGCGGGCTCGGCACGTCGATCGCGTTCGTGGTCACCGTCGTGCTGCATCCCGAGGTCGCGGCGGCCGGCTTCGGCTGGCTGCTCCTCGGCGTCGTGATCTACGTCGCGTACCGGCGGCGACAGGGGCTCGATCTGGTGTCGACGTACAAGGTCGCGATCCCGCAGCCGGTGGTGGACCACGAGGCCGAGTACGACTCCGTGCTCGTGCCGCTGGTCGACGGCTACTACGACGCGCACGTGATGGCAACGGCGACCAAGCTCGCCGCCCGCAAGCGGCGCGGGATCCACGTCATCGCCCTGATGACGGTCCCGAACGCGCTGCCGATCGACGCGACGATGGAGGAGGCGGAGGCGGCCGCCGACTCGATGATCGAGCAGGCCAAGATCGAGGGGGGCCGCAGGGTGTCAGGGCACGTCGAGAAGATCCGCGCCGGTCAGGCCGGGCGGCGCATCATCGAGGAGGCGAGCGACATGCAGGCGGCGGCGATCGTGATGCCGCTGCCGCGGCGCGTCGCCGGCGGGTCGCTGTTCGGCAAGACGCTCGAGACGGTCCTGACCGAGCGGCCGTGCCGGGTGATCATCGAGTCGACGCCGGATGGCTCGCGATGACGCCCTAGGCGAGTCCGGGGCACACTCCCTGCGTGGACAACGCCCGGATCGCCGACCGCCTCGACGCATTCGCGTCGTTGCTCGAGCTCGCTGACGCGAACCCCTATTCGGCGCGCGCCTACCGCCGCGCCGCGGAGCTGATCCGCGGTGCGGCGGTGCCCGTCACCGAGCTCGTGCGGACCGGGCGGGTGCGCGAGTTACGCGGGATCGGCCCAGGGATCGAGGCGCGGCTGCGCGAGCTCGTCGAGACGGGCGAGATCGCGGAGCTGGCGGAGCTCGAACGCGAGCTCAGCCCCGGTCTCGTCGGTCTCGGCCGCTACCTCGGGCTCGGAGCGAAGCGTTCGATCGAGATCGCGCGCGCGCTCGACGTGCGCACCGCCGACGAGCTCCGCGAAGCGGCGGCGGCGGGCAGGCTGAGGTCCGTCGCGGGAATCGGGCCGAAGACCGAGGCGCGACTGCTCGAGGCGCTCGCCCGCGAGGCCGACCCGCGGCCGCAGCGCGGCCTCCTCCTCGGTAGCGCCCAGGAGCTCATCGGCGGCATCGCGACCGCCCTGGGCGGCGAGCCGGCGGGCGACGTGCGGCGCTGGCGCGACCTGTGCGAGCTGCTCGCGGTGGTCTGCGCCGCGCCGGACCCGCCGTCCGTCCTGGCGCGCTTCACCGAGCTGCCCCAGATCGTCGCCGTCGTCGAGCAGGGCGAGCGGCGCGCCGTGGGAGTGACGGTCGAGGGCGTGCCGGTCGAGCTCGTCGCCGCCGAGCCGGAGCGGTTCGGAACGGCGCTCGTGCGGGCGACGGGCTCGTCTGCGTACGTCGCGGCGCTCGAGCCGCTGCCGGACGCGCCCGACGAGGACGCGGTGTACCGCGCGCTCGGGCTCCCGTGGTGTCCCCCGGAGCTACGCGAGCAGCCGTTCAGCGGCGAACCGCCCGCGCTCGTCGAGACGGCCGACATCCGCGGCGACCTGCACTGCCACACCACGTGGTCGGACGGACGGGCGAGCGTCGAGGAGATGGGCCGTGCCGCACGCGAGCGTGGCTACGAGTACCTCGCGATCTGCGACCACACGCCGGCCGTCGGCGCCGTCCCCGGGCTGACTGCCGACGACGTCCGCCGGCAGGCCGAGGAGATCGCCGCTGCGAACGAGCTGCTGGCGCCGTTCCGTGTCCTGCGCGGGATCGAGTGCGACATCCTCCCCGACGGCCGGCTCGATCTTCCCGACGACGTCCTCGCCGAGCTCGACTGGGTGCAGGCCAGCGTGCACGGCGGGCAGCGGATGCCGGGGCCGGAGATGACCAAGCGCGTCGAGGAGGCGCTGCGCAATCCCCACGTGCGCTGTCTGAGCCATCCGACGGGGCGGATCATCACTCGCCGGCCGGAGAACGCCCTCGACCTGGACCGCGTGTTCGCGATCGCGCTCGAGGAAGGGATCGCGCTCGAGGTCAACGGCCTGACCCCCCGGCTCGACCTGAGCGGCGAGCACGTCCGCGACGCGCTGAAGGCCGGCGTCCAGATCGTCTGCTCGACCGACACCCACTCGGTGCGCGGGCTCGCGAACATGGCCTTCTCGGTCCACACCGCGCGCCGCGGCTGGGCGACGCCGGCGGACGTCCTCAACACCCGGCCGCTGCAGTCGATCCTCGACGGCCGTCGAGCGGGCCGTGAATGGCATTGACGTCCGAACTATGTAAGTGTAGCCTTACCGTCAGTTGTGACTTACCGAGTTGACGGATGGACCGCGCTGGGCGATCCGACCAGGCGCGCGATCTTCGAGCGTGTCGCCGATCGTCCGCAGGCGGTCGGCGAGCTCGCCGGCGAGCTGCCGGTCAGCCGCCCCGCCGTCTCGCAGCACCTCAAGGTGCTCAAGGACGCCGGGCTGGTGGTCGACCGGCGCGAGGGCAACCGCCGCATCTACCGGCTCGAGGCGGGCGGGGTCGCCGCGCTTCGCGACCAGCTCGACCGGTACTGGAGCAGGACCCTGGCGGCCTACAAGGTGGCCGTCGAGCAACCCACCGAGGAGGGCTCATGAACACACAGGCACAGGCCACGTCGGTGCGGTCGACGGTCGTCGTCGAGGCACCCATCGAGCGCGCGTTCCGCGTCTTCACCGAGGACTTCGGCAGCTTCAAGCCGCCCGAGCACAACCTGCTCGGCGTCCAGATCGCCGAGACCGTGCTCGAGCCGCGCGCGGGCGGCCGCCTCTACGATCGCGGCGTCGACGGAAGTGAGTGCAACTGGGCACGCGTCCTCGCGTACGAGCCGCCGGACCGGCTCGTGTTCAGCTGGGACATCAGCCCGCACTGGCAGATCGAGACCGACCTCGAGAACACGAGCGAGGTCGAGGCGCGGTTCATCTCCGAGACGCCGGAGCGCACGCGCGTCGAGCTCGAGCACCGCAATCTCGACCGCCACGGTCCCGGCTGGGAGGGCGTGCGCGACGGGGTCGACTCCGGAGACGGCTGGCCGCTCTACCTGGCGAGGTTCGCCGAGCTGCTGAAGAGCTGAGCGGTGGCCGCCCGCGCGTTACGCGCGGGCGGCCCGCCGTCGATCTGCCCTGCCGGGTCAGTGAACCCGGAACGGGCCCTTGTACTTCCACTGCTTCGTCCGCTTGGCGGCCTTGCGCTTCTTGGCCGCCTTGGCGGAGACCTCCGAGATCGGCGTCTTCGATCGCGCGAGCGTCCACGTCGCGTGAGCCGCCGCGTCGGACATCTGGTCGAGCGCGGTGTGGTTCAGGTTGAAGAACGTGTCGCACGCCTGGTGGTAGCACGGGTCGAACGCGAGCCCGGCGAAGCCGCCGTAGATCGACTCCTGCCGCGCCGTCTTGATGCCCTCGGCGCCGGTGAACAGGCCACCGGCCGGGACGCCGTTGGCGATGAACGCGCCGTAGTCCGAGCGGCCGTCGAAGGCCGTCGGGTCGGTCACCAGCCCCTGGCTCTCGAAGTAGCGCAGGAACACCTGCTCGATCTGCGGCGACCCTGCAGGCGCGCCGCCGGGCGGCGGCGGCGTGTCCGACGAGTTGCCGTCGTAGACGAAGCGGACGAAGTTCGGCGAGGCGATCATGTCGAAGTTCAGGTTCGCCTCGATCTTGTCGATCCCGCCGCCTGCGACCTGGTCGGCGACGTACGCCGCCGAGCCCACCAGTCCGGCTTCCTCGGCACCCCAGAACGCGAACCGGAGGCGGTTGCGCGGGTCGTTCTTGAGCTTCGCGACCTGCTCGGCGATCTCCAGGATCCCCGCCGTGCCCGAGCCGTTGTCGTTGATCCCCGGACCGGCCTCGACCGAGTCAAGGTGAGCTCCGACCACGATCGTGCGGTTCTTGTCGCCCTTGCGGCTGTCGGCGATCACGTTGTACTCCGTGTTCGGAGTCGTCGTGGCGTCGACCACCACATGCAGGCTGACCGTGCCGGCGCTCGCCTCGGTGAACAGCGACTCGCCGACCCCGGCGCTGACCATGATCGTCGGGATCCCGATGTTCGGCGGCGCCGTGACGAACAGCGGGTCGGTACGACCCTCGCCGCCGTCGTTGAAGATCAGCGCCGCGACCGCCCCGGCGTCCTTGGCCATCTGGTACTTCTGCGTGAACGGGCAGGTCCCGCGCTGCATCAGCGCGATGTTCCCGGCCGTCGAAGCCGGGAAGTCGCCCGGCTCGCAGCCACTCGTGCCCGTCCCCGGGCCTCCGGCCGGCGGAATGACGATGTCGTTCGTCGGCACGACGTTCGCCGTCAGGTCGGCGTCCGCGGAGAACTGCGAGACGATGTAGTCGGTGTCCTCCGTGAACGTCCGCGCGGTCGGCGAGACCTCCGCGAGGGTCGACGGTCCGTTCAGCGACCACGTCGGAAAATCGAAGCCGTCGAGTGACACCTTGTAGCCGGCCTTCTTGAGCCGGTTCACGACGTAGTCGACCGACGCGTCGTAGCCGGCGGTCGTGGCGGCGCGATTGCCGTCGTGCGCGATCGCGATCTTCTGGAGCGCGCGCTCGTGCTCCAGCATGCCGGCGACGGTCACTCCCTTGCGGAGCTTCTTCGTGTCGCTGGCCTTGCCGTGGCCGCCTTGCTTCGGCGAGGCCATCGCGGCAGGCGCTGCGACGAGCATGGCAGCGCAAGCAAGCGCCACCGTGAGGTGCGTGAGTCTCACGACTCCCCCTCCTTATGTGAATGTTGTTCGAGCGGGCGAACCACCCCCGCCCCAGTTGGCGGGGCACCCTACTACCCAACGCGCGGATCGTGCGGAAGTCGCGCCCCGCGCGGGCTCAGCCCACGTGTGGGTACACGTCGCGGGCGCGGTCGCGGGAGATCAGCTCGTTCTTGACGTCCGCCGCGACCGCGGCGGGGTCGCGCTCGGCCGGGTCGCCGTATCCCGCTCCGTTGCCCGTGCGGATCCGGATGACGTCGCCCTCGTTGACCGTCAGGCCGGTCACGACCGCGTACTCCTCGCGGCTGCCGTCGGCGCGGATGACCTCGGCGACGTTGGGCGATCCCTCGCGGCCGCCGCCGAGCGACCACGGGAGGTGCGCGTGACGCGTGTAGGAGCAGGTGAAGAAGCAGCCGTCGGAGCGGACGCGGTACTCGACGACGATCCCATGTCCTCCGCGGTGCGCGCCCTCTCCTCCCGGGGCGTCGTTGAGCGCAAGCCGATCGACGTAGAGGCCGTAGCGCGTCTCGGCGACCTCGGCCGGGCAGTTGTAGGTCTCGCCGTGGAAGCCGGAGAAGACGGCGCTGTTGCCGTCGGCGCGTGCAGACCCGCCCCAGCCGCCGAGCTGCGGCTCGACGATCGTGAAGTGGCGGCCCGTGTCGGGATGCGGGCCACCGATGAAGGTGCCGCAGATGCTGGCGAAGTGCCCGGCGGGCAGGCGCTCGCCGAGCTCGGGCGCGAGGCAGCGCCAGATGACGTCATAGAGGCGGATCAGCACCTCGTAGTAGATGCCGAACGCCGCGGGCTCGCTCGCGTCGAACACCGAGCCGGAGCGCGTGCGCACCTCGAGCGGCCGGAAGCTGCCGTCGTTGGCGATCCCGTCCGGGTCGGTGAGGTTCTTGAAGAGCATCTGCGCGGCGACGATCGCGCCGTCGCGCGAGGCGTTGTTCGGGCCGGCGTCCTGGTCCGGGTTCTCGGTCAGGTCGACGACGAAGGCCGTGTCGCTGATCTCGACGGTCGCGTGGTAGACGACGCCGCTGTCCTGCGGCTCGGCGAGCGTGAAGCGGCCCTTGGGCAGCGCGCTCAGCGCGGCGAGCGAGACCTGCTCGCCGTAGTCCATCGCGTGCTCGATCGCGGCCACGAACGTGTCGCGACCGTACTTCGCCACCATCTCCTGCAGCCGCCGCGCTCCGATCCGCGCCGCCGCCACGCCCGCCCACATGTCGCCCTTGAGGAAGTCGGGCAGGCGCGAGTTGACCTCGAGCAGGCGCATCAGCGACTCGTTCGGCCGCCCGGCCTCGATCAGCTTGATCGCCGGGAGCCGGAGCCCCTCCTGGAAGAGCTCCTTCGCCTCGGTGGAGATGCTCCCCGGCGCCATGCCGCCGACGTCGTTCCAGTGCGCGATGTTGGCCGTCCAGGCGACGAGCTCGCCGTCCGCGAACACCGGCATCGCGAGCACGACGTCGTTGAGGTGCGTGACGCCGCCGTAGTACGGGTCGTTGGTGGCGAAGATGTCGCCGTCGCGGATCTCGGCGACGGGGTTGAGCTCGAGCACCCGCTTCACCGCCTTGTCGAGCACGCCCGACGAACGCCGGGATCCCCGCTCCGCTCGACGCCAGGCGCCCTGCCGCGTCGGTGACGCCGGTGCCCATGTCGAGCACCTCGTAGATGATCGCGCTCATCGCGGTCCGGCGCATGGCGGCGAACATCTCGTCGCTGGCCGCCTGCAGGCTGGTCTGGATGATCTCCAGCGTGATCGGGTCGTGGCGCTCGCTCATGTCAGCTCGATGTGCAGGTTCCCGTACTCGTCCACGCGCGCGCGATTCGCGGGATGGACGACGATCGTGCCGCCTCGGGTCTCGACGATCGCCGGCCCGACGAAGGCCATCTCGGGCTCCAGCCGCGAGCCGTCGTAGACGGCGGCGGAGTGGACGCCCTCGAGGTCGAAGTCGACATCGCGCTCGCCCTTGCGGATCGCGCCGAGCTCGATGCCGGTTAGCGGGAGCGGCTCGGGCTGAAGGTTGCCGATCTCCGCCTCGGCCACCAGGTGCAGCCCGACGAACTCGACCGGCGCGTCGAGCCGGTACGTGTACTCGCGCTCATAGGTGTCGTGGAAGTCGCTCGCGATCGCTTCGATCGCGCCGGCGGTGACCCGGTCCGGCGGGAGCTGGACCTCGACGCTGTGCTCCTGGTTCTCGTAGCGGAACTGGCCGAAGCGGATGAAGCGCACGCGCTCGGGATCGATGCCCTCCTCCTCGAACTGCGCCGACGCGACCCGCTCGGCCTCGCGCACGAGCCCGTCGAGCTCCTCGGCCGCGTCCGCGCTCAGCGATGTGAGGTGCGTGCGGAAGAAGTCGCGCCGGAGGTCGCTGATCAGCATCCCCCACGCGCTGAACACGTCGGCGGCGCGCGGGATCACGACGCGGCGGATGCCGAGCTCGGCGGCGAGCGCGACCGCGTGCATCCCTCCCCCGCCGCCGAACGCGACGAGCGTGAAGTCGCGCGGGTCGTGGCCGCGGTTGACGGACACGAGCTTGAGCGCGTTGATCATGTTGTTGTTGGCGATCCGGACGATCCCGCGCGCCGCGTCCTCGCGCGGCACGCCGAGCGTCCCGGCCAGCGCGTCGAGCACGCTGCCGACGGCGTTCATGTCCGCGTCGATCTCACCGCCGCAGAAGTACTCGGGGTTGATCCGGCCGAGCGCCAGGTTGGCGTCGGTCGTCGTCGCGTCGCCGCCGCCGCGGCCGTACGACGCCGGGCCCGGGACGGCGCCGGCGGAGCGCGGGCCGACGTGGAGCTTGCCGAAGTCGTCGACCCAGGCGATGCTGCCGCCGCCGTTGCCGATCTCCACGAGGTCGACGACCGGCACCATGATCGGGTAGCCCGCCGAGCGCTGGGTGCGCTCGATCCAGTAGTCGGTCGCGACGCGCACGTGGCCGCCCTCGACGAGCGAGCACTTCGCCGTCGTGCCGCCGATGTCGAGCGCGAGCACGTTGGGCTCGCCGATCAGCCGCCCGAGCGCCGCCGCGCCCCACACGCCGCTGGCCGGGCCGCTCTCGACCATCGTGATCGGGATCCGGCCGACGCGGTCGAGCGTGTCGACCCCGCAGTTGGACTGCATGACGTAGAGCTGGCCGGCGAAGCCGTCGCGCGAGACTCCGTCGCGGAGCCGCTGCAGGTAGCGCTGGGCGATCGGCTGCACGTAGCCCGACAGCACGGTCGTGTTCGTTCGCTCGTACTCGCGCCACTCGCGCGTGATCTGGTGCGAGGCGACGGCGCTCACCTCGGGCCACAGCCGCGCTACCTCGGCCAGCACCGCCTCCTCGTGCACCGGGTCGGCGTAGCTGTTGAGCAGGCAGATCGCGATCGCCTCGACGCCCTCGGCGCGGAAGTCGTCGAGGATCGCCGGCAGCCCGTCCAGGTCGAGCGGGGCGCGTTCGGCGCCCGTCGCGGCCAGCCGGCCGCCGACCTCGCGGCGCAGGAAGCGCGGCACGAACGGCTCCGGCTTCTCGTAGAACAGGTTGAAGAAGTCGGGCCGGTTCCCGCGCGCGATCTCCAGGCTGTCGCGGAACCCGGTGGTCGTGATCAGGCCGGTCGTGACGCCCTTGCGCTCGGTCAGCGCGTTGATCACGACCGTGGTGCCGTGGGCGAGGATGTCGAACCCGCGGGTGCCGACGCCCGACCGCGCGATCACGTCGAGGACGCCGCGCTCGAAGTCGGGCGGCGTCGTGGCGGCCTTCGCCGTGACGATCTCCTGCCGCCCGCTGTCGGGGTCGGTGTACAGGCAGACGAGGTCGGTGAACGTGCCCCCGACGTCGGTCGCCAGCCGGCGCATCGCCTTCATCGGCTGTCCCTTCGCACGAGCTGGTCGGCGGCGACCGCGAGCAGGATCAGCACGCCCTGCACGAGCTGCTGGTAGGTCGTGTCGATGTCGAGCAGGTCGAAGCCGTTGCCGATGATCGCGAGCGTGAGCACGCCGAGCACGCCGCGCCAGACCGCGCCCTCGCCGCCGAGGATGCTCACGCCGCCGACCACGGCCGCGGCGATCGCCGACAGCTCCAGGCCGACGCCGAGGTCGGCCTGGGCCGACGAGGTGCGGGACGCGGCGAGGACACCGGCGATGCCGGCCGCGAACCCGGACAGCGACGTAGCAGGCGCCACGCACGGTGCCGACGCGGATCCCGGAGAGCCGTGCCGCCTCCTGGTTGCCGCCGACCGCGTAGACGTAGCGGCCGAACGTCGTCCGCGCGAGCAGGAACGCGGTGAACACGAAGAAGGTGAAGAACACGTAGACCGACCACTTGGCGTCGAACAGCACCTTCTGCGTGCCGAGCTCCGAGAACGAGGGGTCGGTGACGGTGACGATCGCGCCGCCGGTGATGAGGATCGCGATGCCGCGATAGACGATGCTGGTCGCGAGCGTCCCGATGAACGAGTTGATCCGCGTGTAGTGGATGAGGATCGCGTTCACGAGACCGAGGCCGAGGCCCGCGAAGACGCCCGCGAGGAGCCCGAGCGTCGGGTCGGCGGCGTTCGCCACCTTCGTCGCGACGACCGCGGCGACGGCGAAGATCGCGCCGGTCGAGAGGTCGAAGATCCCGGCGATGATGCAGATCGTCACCGCGCAGGTGATGATCCCGACCGGCGCCGACTGATCGAGGATGTTGAGGATGTTGCGATCGGTGAAGAACGTGTCCGTCGCCAGGCTGAGCCCGATGACGAGCGCCACGAACGCCAGGACGATCCCGAAGTCCCGCAGCTCGACACGCCGCCGCGCGGCCCGCTCGACCGCGACTGGAGCGGTTTCCGTCATCGCCTCGCTCATCCCGCCTCCTCCGTCGTCGTGGCGAACGCGGCGCGCATGACGCGGTCCTCGGTCGCCTCGTCGCCCGCGAGCTCCTCGACCACCCGGCCGCCGCGCATGACCAGCACGCGGTGGGCGAGCCCGAGCACCTCCTCGATCTCCGACGAGATCAGCAGCACGCCCATGCCGTCGGCTGCCAGGTCGGCGATCAGCCCGTGGATCTCCCGCTTGGCCGCGACGTCGATGCCGCGCGTCGGCTCGTCCGCGATCAGCATCCGCGGCTCGATCGCCAGCCACTTCGCGAACAGGACCTTCTGCTGGTTGCCGCCCGAGAGGCTCCCGACGCGCGTGCTCGTGCCCGGCGCCCGCACGTCGAGCCGATCGAACAGTCCCTGCGCGTAGCGGCGCTCCTTCCCGCGCTCGACGACGCCGCCGCGTGCGAAGCGGGGCAAGGTCGCGAGCGTCGCGTTCTCGCGGATCGAGCGCATCATCAGCAGCCCTTGCTCCTTGCGGCTCTCGGGCACCATCGCGATGCCGTGCCGGGCCGCGTCGTGCGGGTGCCGAAGGCGGATCCGAACGCCGTCGAGGCGGACCTCGCCCGCGTCGGCGCGGTCGGCGCCGGCGATCAGCCGCGCGACCTCGGACCGGCCGCTGCCGACCAGGCCGGCCAGCCCGACGATCTCTCCGGCCCGGACCTGGATCGAGACGTCGGTGACCGCGATCCCGCGCGTCAGCGCGCGCGCCTCGAGCACCACCGGCGCGTCGCCGGCGGCGAGCCGCTTCGCCGGATAGGTCGTGTCGACCGCACGCCCGACCATCGCCGTCACGAGCGACTGCGCCGTCTCGTTCCCGGCCGGTCCGGTTCGCACGATGTGCCCGTCGCGCATCACGGTCACCCGCTCGCAGACCGCGAGCACCTCGTCGAGGTGGTGCGAGACGAGGACGACCGCCGTGCCGGCCGCGGCGAGGCCGCGCACGACCTCGAGCAGCCGCTCGGACTCGTCCGACGTCAGGCTCGCGGTCGGCTCGTCCATCAGGATCAGGCGCGCGTCGCGCGCGATCGCGCGCACGATCTCGACCTTCTGCTGCTCGGCCGTGCGCAGCGCACCGACCCGCGCGTCGCGATCGAGGCCGAAGCCGGTGCGCTCCTCGAGCGCCGCGAATCGCCTGCGCAGCGCCCGCCGGTCGACGACGCCGAGCCGGCGCGGCTCGATGCCGAGGAACACGTTCTCGAGCACGCTGCGCCCGGGCACCAGCGCGATCTCCTGCGCGATCGTCGCGATGCCGGCCGCCAGCGCCTCGCGCGGCGACCGGAACCGCACCGGCTCGCCGTCCACGAGCAGCGCGCCGGAGTCGGGCGCGAGCACGCCGCCGATCACCTTCGCGAGCGTCGACTTCCCGGCGCCGTTCTCGCCCACCAGCCCGTGGATCGAGCCGGGGGCGATCTCGACGCTCACCCCGTCGAGGGCCCGGACGCCGCCGAACTGCTTGGCGGCGTCACGGACCTGGATCAGAGGCCGGGCGGAGGTCACTCGTCGTACTGGCCCTCGAACGACCCGAGCGACTCCTTGGTCCCGCGCGGCTCCTGGATCGTGCGCGTGTCGAAGCTCGCCGGCGCGCTGCCACCCTCGGCCTTCTTGATCGCCAGCTCGGTCGCCTTGGCGCCGGCCGACTTCTCGGCGATCACGTAGGTCGCGAACCAGCGCCCGCTCTTCACCGCCGTGACGGCCTGGCGGGAGCCGCCGTTGCCGATCAGCTTGACCGTGGCGTTCGCGTCCTTGATCGCCTGCTCGGCTCCGGCGATCGCCTGCGAGGAGCCGATCATCACGTGGACGTCCGGGTGCGCCTGCAGCACGTTCTGGGCAGCCTTGAGGCCCGTGTCCTGCGTGTAGCCGCCCTCGACCGACGCGACGAGCTTGACGTTCGGCGCCTCGGACAGCGCGGCCTTGACCGATTCGGTGCGGGCGTTGTCGAGCGGCAGCGCCTTGAAGCCCTCGAGGTAGGCGACGTTGCAGGGGTCCACGCCCTTGCACGCGTCCACGCCCATCTCGCCGAGTGCCGTGCCGTTCTCGGTCGGCGGCTCGCCGACGAAGATCATCCCGGGCACCTGCGGCTGGATCGTGTCGTACTTGGTCCCGATCGGCGTGAACTCGCCGACGACCGTGATCCCCTCTTCGATCGCCTCGCGGATCGGCGGCACCACGGCGTTGCCGTCGTTGGCCTGCACGACGAACGCCTGGTACTCGCCCGAGGTGATCGCGTTCTGGATCTGCGACACCTGCTTGGCGCTGTCGAAGTTGGGATCGAAGAACTTGACCTCGACGTTGTGCTTGGCGGCCTCCTCCTTGACGCCCGCGTACGTGGCCTGCGCGAACGAGTTCGCGGAGGCGAAACCGAAGAACGCGACCTTCTCGACCTTGGTCTTCTCGCCTGCGGCGCCGCCGCTGTCGTCCTCGCCGCATCCGGCGAACGCGCCGACGGCCAGCGCGAGTACCCCAACCCCGACCCATCGCTTGAACATGGCACCCCTCTTGATCATGGTTCCACCTCCAGCTCACGCAGCGCGAGCGGCATGTCGGACAGCAGCACGGGCTCGCCGTCGGTGACGGCGACGTCGTCCTCGAGACGGATCCCGCCCACGCCCTCCGCGTAGAGCCCCGGCTCGATGGTCAGCACGTTCCCCGCCGCCAGCGGCGCGTCGCGGCCGGGCACCAGGAACGGCGGCTCGTGGATCTCCGTGCCCAGCGCGTGGCCCGCGCCGTGCAGGCACGCGCCGAGGTCCGGCGCGGCCTCGACGATCGCCCGCTGGGCGGCATCCACGTCCTGTGCGGTGGCGCCGACGCGCGACGCCGCGATCGCCGCGGCCTGCGCGTCGCGCACGACGCTCCACGCCCGCTGGGCCCAGTCGGACGGCGGCCCGGCGGTACCACAACGGGTGAGATCCGCCCAGTAGCCGCCGATCCGCGCGGAGACATCCGCGCAGACGACATCGCCGGCCGCCAGCCTGCGCTCCCCGGCTGCCGCGTGCGGCGTGGAGGCGTTCGGCCCGAACAGGATCAGCGGGTGGGTCTCGGTGGCGCCGGCGCCGGCGAGCGCGAACGAGACGCGCGCATTGACCTCGCGCTCGACGTCCCCCACGCGCAGCTCCGCGAACATCCGCTCGATCACCTCAGCGACGACCGTGCAGGCCCGGCGGATCGCGTCGAGCTCCTCGGCGTCCTTGCGCTCGCGCAGGCCCATGACGAGGTCCTGCGCGTCGTGCAACTCGGCGCCGCCGGCCTCCAGCCGGCGCGCGCGCGCCAGCGAGATGTGGCCCTCCTCGACGCCGATCGCGCCTGCGCCGCCGAGCACGCGCGCCAGCTCGGGGAAGCCGTCCGAGGCCGCCGGGTAGTCGACGACGTCGAGGCTCGTCGGAGCCCGCGCCGCGCCTTCGCGATCCAGCGCCGGGACGATCAGCGCGCCGCCGGAGCGCGTCACGGCGACGGCGTAAAGGCGCTCGAACGGCTCTGCGTCGAGCCCGGTCAGGTAGAAGACCGACGGCGGGCTGGTCACGAACACGGCGTCGAGACCGGCCGTCTCGGCGGTCTCCCGCAGGCGGCCCACGCGGGCGTCGACGCTCATGACCGCACCCCGTAGATCTCGCGCGCGGCCTCGGCGCTGACGTGGCCGTCGCGGACGTCGGCGCGGACGAGCTGCTCGTCGCGGTCGCCCGGAACGCCGAAGCCGCCGCCGCCACCGGTCATCGTGCGCACGACGTCGCCGCGCCGCAGCGTCACGCGGCTGGCCTTGAGCATGTGCCGCTCGTCGTCGCGGCCCGGGTTGATCACCACGTCCGGCGGCGTCGCGTCGGCGCCTCCGTGCAAGCCCCAGGCGGGGGTGCGCGAGCGCTCGAACCACAGGTAGAGCGTCGCCGCCTCCGACTCGACGGTGTACTCGCGGACGATCCCGTTGCCCCCGCGCCAGCGGCCCGCGCCGCCGGAGTCGGTCCGGAACCCGTAGTGCGACAGCCGCAGCGGGAACTTCGTCTCCAGCACCTCGATCGGCAGGTCCTTGAGTGAGCCGTTGACGTTGTTGATGAGCCCGTCCTCGCCATCGGAGCCCTGCCACGCGCCCCAGCCGCCGACCGTCGGCTCGAGGTCGAGCCACGGGCGGCCGTTGCGCGGGTCGATCCCGGACAGGCCGATCACCATCGAGTCGCCGTAGCTGGCGCCCGCCGCCTGCTCGGGCAGCGCCTCGGCGAGCGCCTTGACGACGAGGTCGATCAGCAGGCCGAGCGGCGTGAAGTACCACTGGCACGGCGCCGGGTCCTCGGCGGCGAGCATCGAGCCGCGCCGCACGTCGACGGTCAGCGCCCGGAACGCGCCGCCGTTCGGCGGGTTCTCGGGGTTGATCAACAGCTTGTAGGCGACGCGGGCGGCCGAGATCGCCTGCGCCTCGCCGCAGTTGACGGGGCCGCCCTGCATGTCGTCGGACCCGGTCAGGTCGATCGTCATCGCGTCGCCCGCGACGACGACGCGGACACGGACCCAGCACGGCTCGCCGCTGACGACGCCGTTGTCGTCGAGGCAGCCCTCGGCCGCGTACTCCCCGTCGGGGATCGCCGCGACGGCGTCGCGCTCGAGCCGCTCGGTCTGCTCGAAGATCGCGTCGCGGGCAGCGAGGACGGTCCCGACCCCGTGCCGGTCGATGATCGCCCGCAGGCGCGTCTGGCCGGTGTTCACGCAGGCGATCTGGGCGCCGAGATCGCCGATCGCCGGGTAGGAGAAGCGCGAGTTGAGCCCGAGCAGGGCGACGACGTCGCCGCGTTCCTCGCCGCCCTCGACGATCCGCAACGGCGGCACCCGGATCCCCTCCTGGTAGATCTCGGTCGAGTCCATCGGCCCGCCCGGATCCTTGGCGCCGACGTCGAGCCAGTGCGCCCGGCAGGCCGCGAAGCCGACGAGGTCGTCGTCGGAGAAGATCGGCCCGAACACCGTCATGTCGTTGAGGTGCGTGCCGGTGAGGTAGGAGTCGTTCATCACCCACACATCGCCGGGCCGCCACGCCTCGCGCCCATACGTCTCCTCGGTGAGCCGCGTGCAGATCTCGAGGTTGCCGAGGAAGATCGGCAGGCCCGCGGACTGGCCGAGCACCCGGTGGTCGGCGTCGAGCAGCGCCACCGAGCAGTCCTTCATCTCGTAGATGATCGGCGTGTAGGCCGAGCGGATCAGGGTGGCGTTCATCTCGTCCGCGGCCGCGTTGAACGCGCTGCGCACGATCTCCGTCGTGATCGGGTCGATGCCGACGGTTGCCATCAGTCCTCCTCTCCGATGCTCATCACGAGCGTGCCGTAGCGGTCGACGACCGCCCGGGCGCCCGGCGGCACGACCGTCGTGGCCGTGTCCTCGCTGATCACGGCCGGGCCCGCCACGACGGCGTCGCGCGGCAGGTCGTCGCGCCAGACCATCAGCGCGTCGTGCGCCTCGCGATCGAACGTGACGCGGCGCGCCGAGGACCGGTAGTCCGCGCCGGACCCGTCCATCGCCACCGGCTCGGCCCGCCCCTTGTCGCCCAGCGCCGTCGACCGGACGACCACGACCTCGATCGGCGCGCCGGGGTTGGCATGCCCGAAGCGGGTGTGGTGCGCCTCGTCGAAACGGCCGGAGAGCGACCCTGCGAAGTCGTCCTCGAGCGGCTCACGGGCGCCGGTCAGCGGGACCGTCAACGTGTACTCCTGCCCCGCGTAGCGAAGGTCGAGCGCGTGCTCGACGCGTCCGATGTCGCGCGTGATGCCCTCGTCCTCGAGGCCGGCGAAGCCCTCCTCCTCGAGCGTGTCGAGCAGGGCGGCCAGCTGTGCGCGGTCGAGCTCGCCCAGCGGCGCGTAGTAGGCGCGGCTCGCGTCCTTGCGGACCTCGCTCTCGAGCATCCCCCAGGCCGAGAACGCGCCGGGAAAGCGCGGAACGAGCACCTCGCGGACCCCCAGCTCGCGCGCCAGGAAGGCGGCGTGCATCGGTCCGGCGCCACCGCAGGCGACGAGCGTGAAGTCGCGCGGCTCGATCCCCTTCTCGACCGTCAGCGTGCGGATCGCCTGCGCCATCTTGGCGTTGGCGACGTCGCAGATGCCGTCGGCGAGCTCGGCCGCGTCGCCGATGCCGAGCTCGTCGCCGAGCGCCTGCACGGCGGTGCGAGCGGCCTCGATGTCCAGTCTCATGCGCCCGCCGGCGAAGTTCGCCTCGTCGACGCGGCCGAGCAGCAGGTTCGCGTCGGTCACCGTCGGCAGCGTCCCGCCGCGGCCGTAGCACGCGGGCCCGGGGTCGGCGCCCGCGCTCTCGGGGCCGACGCGCAGGCCGCCGGCCTCCGGGTAGGCGAGCGAGCCGCCGCCGGCGCCGATCGTGTGGATGTTGACGACCGGCATCAGCAGCGGGAAGCCTTCGAGCATGGCCTCCGACGACACGTCGGGCTGCCCGTCGACGACCAGCGAGACGTCGAAGCTGGTGCCGCCCATGTCGATGCAGATCAGGTTCGGGCGGTCGAGCAGGCGGGCGAGGGCGACGCCGCCCATCGTCCCGCCGACCGGTCCCGACAACAGCGTCTGCAGCGTCAGCTCGCGGGCGGACTCCGCGGTGACGATGCCTCCGCTGGACTGCATCACGTGCAGCGGCACCGACAGCCCGCGCGACTGCAGCTCGGACTCCAGGCGCTCGAGGTAGCGGCGCACGATCGGCGCCGTGTACGCGTCGATGACGGCGGACGACGTGCGCTCGTACTCGCGCCACTCGCGCGCGACTCGGTGTGAGAGCGAGACCGTCACGCCGTCGAGCTCCTCGCGCAGGATCGCCTCGGCGGCGAGCTCGTGCTCGGGGTTGACGTAGGAGAAGAGGAAGGCCACGGCGATCGCGCCGAAGCCCTCCTCGCGCGCGCGGCGAGCCGCGGCGCGCAGCGCATCTGCATCGAGCGGCTCGAGCTCCTCGCCCGCGTAGTCGAGCCGGCCGCCGATCTCGACGATGTCCGAGCGCGGCAGCAGCGGCCGCGGCTTGCGGAAGTGGACGTCGTAGAGGCGCGTCCGGTTGCCGCGGGCGATGTGGTAGACGTCGCCGGCGCCGCGCGTGGCGAGCAGCATCACGCGCTCCCCGCGCCGCTGCAGGAAGGCGTTGAGGCCCTGCGTCGTCCCGTGGACGGTGAAGGCGATGTCGCCCGGCGAGGCGACCACCTGCTCGAGCCCGGCGAGGACGCCCTCGGTGAGGTCGTTCGGCGTCGTCGACGCCTTGCCCGCCGCGTAGCTCCCGGCCTGCTCGTCGTAGGCCACGACGTCGGTGAACGTGCCGCCGATGTCCATCGAGACGCGATAGCGGCTCACGGGATCGTGCCCCCTGCCGCGAGCCGGATGTCATAGACGGTGCCCTCGGGCGGCTCGGTGAGCAGCGCCTCGAGCTC
>CAWDYI010000014.1:0-128046 GCA_963806395.1 uncultured Solirubrobacteraceae bacterium
GAGATCGTGCCGTCGCGCGACACCTGCGGCTCGCTCACGCCCGTCACATGCGGCTGCTCCGCGACGGCGCGCAGGGTCGCCTGCACGCCGTCGCCCGTGACGACGCTGCGATCACCCGCGAACACGAGCGTGGCATCGGCGCCCGACACCTGCGGGAAGCGGGCCTCGAGCAGCTCCTGTGCGCTCGTCGAATCGACGCCCGGCGTTCGGTAGTCGTCGACGAATCCGGCGCCGAGCACGCTGCCGAGCGTGCCGATGCCGGCGATCAGGATCACCGCCACGAGGAGCGTGCGGAACCAGTGGCGGGCCGCAGCGCGGCCGAGGCGGGAGAGCGGGGAGGTCATGCTCTGCAGTGAATCACACTCGCTGCAAGTTTGCTACCACTGCAAATTTGCAGTGAAGCTACAATCCTTGCCGTGCCCACTGGCCTGCGAGAGCGCAAGAAGCAGCAGACGCGGCAGGCGATCCACCTCGCCGCCATGCGCCTGTTCGCCGAGCGCGGGTTCGACGCGACGACGATCGCCGACATCGCCGCCGCCGCCGACATCTCGCCGCGCACGTTCTTCGCCTACTTCGCCTCCAAGGAGGAGGCCGTGTTCGCGAAGTTCGAGCCCGCGTACGAGAACTTCGACCGCGCCCTGAGCGAACGGCGCCCGGGGACCACCGCCCTCGACGCGCTGCGCACGTGGATCGGGCAGGCCGCGAAGAAGTTCAGCGGCGACGTCGAGTACGAGCGCCTTCAGGCCAAGCTGCGACGAGAGTCGCCCGCCGTCGCGGCATGCGATCTCCAGCACATGCGCCGGTTCGAGCAGCGGCTCGCGGCAGCGGTCGGCGAGGACCTCGGCGAGCCGGCCGACGCGCTGCGGCCGCGGCTCGTGGCCGCCGCGGCCGTTGCGGCCCTCCTGGCCGGCAGCGACAAGGCGGACGCGGTGCTCGAGGGCGATCCCGAGCAGGCCGAGGCGATGATCGCGGACCCGATGGCGTTCATCGACGACGCGCTTCGCTTCCTCGAGGCAGGGCTCGCGGCTTTGCGCACCTGATGCGCGTCCTCGCGCTCGCCGACAAGCGCCCGCCGGTCGACCCGGCGGCGCTGGCCCGCCAGAAGGGCGTGGACGCGGTGTTCTGCCTCGGCGACCTCGACCGCGCGTGGATCGAGCCCCTGATGTCGCTCGATATCCCGCGCCTGGGCGTGCACGGCAACCACGACCCCGAGCACGTGCTGCGCGAGCTGGAGATCGAGGACGTGCACCTGCGTCGCACCCAGGTCGGAGGCGGCATCACCGTGGCCGGCTTCGAGGGCTGCGTGCGCTACAGCCGCGGCGCCACGCACCAGTACACGCAGCGAGAGGCCAGCCGGCTGGCCAAGCGGCTGCCGGCCGCCGACGTACTCCTCTGCCACTGCCCGCCCCTCGGCATCAACGACGATCCCGAGGACCCGGCGCACATCGGCTACGAAGGCCTGCGGGACTGGGTCGACCGCCACCACCCGCGGTACATCCTGCACGGGCACACGCACCCGCTGCCGGGCCACACGCTCGGCCGGTACGGCGAAACGCGCGTGCACTGGATCTCCGGCGCCCGCGTGCTCGACCTGCGCTAGGGCCCTAGAGCGTGGCGGCGTAGGCGCCCCAATCGGGGCGGGCGCCGTCGGCGTCGTCGAACCCGTATGCGCGGGCGAGGTCCCACGAGCCGACCGCCCGACCCGACCAGCGGGCGTGATCGGGGTCCGCGGCGAGCGCGGCGACGGCGCGGCCGACGAACTGCGGCGTCTCGGACTGCGCGAAGTGCTCGTCCTTCGCGATCGCGTCGCGCCAGGTGGCGGCGGTGACGCCGAAGTGGTCGAGCATCGCCTCCGACCGCAGGAAGCCCGGCGTGACGGCGACGGCCGTGACGCCGTGCGGCGCGAGCTCCGCGGCCATCGCCGTGGCGAGGCGGATCGCAGACGCCTTTGCGAGGTCGTAGAACAGCGAGCCCCGGTAGCCGTCGCCGACGCCGTCGGTCACCTCGACCACGAGGCCGCTGCCGCGCGCGACCAGCAGCGGCACCGCCGCGTGCGCGGTGATCGCGTGCGCCCAGACCGCGTGGCGCTGCATCTCGAGGCCCTGTTCCAGGTCGTGCTCCCAGAACGGCGCGCCCCACGTGGTGAAGCGGTCGCCGCCCCAGATGCTGTTCACGAGCACGTCCAGGCGCCCGTCCTGCTCGTCGCGGATGCGGGCGACGAGCGCGCGCACCTGCTCGGGGTCGGTGTGGTCGGTCGCGACCGCGATCCCGTGCCCGCCGGCGGCGTCGACCAGCTCGGCCGTCTCGTCGATCGTCTCCGGGCGGTCCATGTCCGACCGCCGGCCGCGTGTGCTGCGGCCGCTGACGTAGACGGTGGCGCCGCGTGCGCCCAGCTCGGTCGCGATGCCGCGCCCGCCGCCGCGGGTGGCGCCCGCGACGAGCGCGACGTGGTTCTCAAGGTCCATGCCGTGTACTATACCGAATATCCATTCGGAAATTCAATCCGAACCCGGATCGCGAGGACGCGGACGGCCGCGGACGCGGACCGACGCGGAGGTGTTCGCCGCGACGCGGCGGGTGGTGGGCGCGCGCGGCGTCGCGCGCCTCACGTTCGCCGACGTCGCCCGCGAGGCCGGGCTGGCGCCGTCCACGCTCGCCGAGCGGTACGGCTCCAAGCGCGCGTTGCTGCTGGCCGCGCTCGAGTCGGCGCCGGACGGTGTCGCGGCAGTGTTCGCGACCGCTCGCGCGGCACACGACGCGCCGCTCGACGCGCTGCACGCCACCCTGGCCACGCTGAGCGCGCCGGTGCGCACGCGCGAGGCGTTCGCCAACCATCTCGGCATGCTGGCGCTCGACGTCGGCGATCCGGACTTCCGGCGCATCGCCGAGCGGTGGTTCGCGCAGGTGCTCGAGGAGCTGCGTGTGCTGGTGGCCGACGCCGTGGCGCGCGGCGACCTGGTGGCGGGCACCGACGCAGGCCGGGCGGCGCGCGCCGTGCTGGTCGCCTACAACGGCGCGCTCGGGCTGTGGGCGGTCACGGGTGGCGGGGCGCTGCCGGACGTGCTGCGTGCGGATGTCGAGGCTGTGCTCGCGCCCTGGCGGGCCTAGAGGGGCGCCGGGGCCAGCGCCCGCGCCGCACGCGCGAGCCCGTGCCGCGCGCACAGGTCGGCCAGCGCCCGCCGGGCGCCGAGCGGGTTCTCCGGCAGCGCCTCGAACGCGACGAGGCCGGCGCGCAGGTCCTCGATCCGGACGGTCGGCACCTCGAGGCTCAGCCGCGCGAGCCACCGCACGGCCGCGCGCTCGAACCGCTCAGCGTCCTGCTCGGAGATCAGCAGGCAGATCGACAGCGCGTCGTCGAGCTCGACTCGCGGGAGCTCGGCAGCGGCAGCCCGTACGAGCGAGAGCCTTCCGATCCGCAGGGCGCGCTGGAACCGGGCGTATGGACTGCCGTCGCTTGTCATACGAACAGATGTTCGCATAGACGCCCGACGTCGGCGCGCCGTGATTCGGGCTGGTGGATCTGTCCGGAAGTTCGGCGGGTCGCCTGGCGGCGTCCCGGTCGGCAGACGCGGGCGGGGCCCGCGAGAACCCGTCGAAATTGCGGACGGGGCCGCTAGGCGCGGCGCAGCGAGACGACGAGCCGTGACAGCTCGTCCACCTCGGCGACGCGCTCGGCGAGCGCGCGCTCGGCGCGACGGCGCTCGAGGAACTGCGCCAGGTGGGCGCCGATCGTCTGAAGCAGGCGGCTGAGGCCGGCATCGGGGTCGCGCTGCTCGCGCGAGAAGAACAGGATCACGGCGAGCAGCTCTCCCCCGCGCGCGATCGGCATCGCGAGCGCGGACCGCACGCCGGCCGCCTCGGCCGCCGCGCCGCGGTGGAACAGCGGGTCATCCTCGAGCCCGGAGGCCCAGATCGGCGCCCGCCTGGCCCACGCCTGGCCCTGGAGCCCGTCGCCGACCTCGAACGTCTCGCCGTCGCGCGTCGCCTCGAGCGCCTCGAGCCCGGCGCGGCGCTCGCCCCACGCGTCGGTGCAGTGCAGCACCTCGCGCTCGATGTCGAGCGTCCACAGCTCGGCCAGATCCCATTCCAGGTTGCGGCACAGAGCGGCCAGGAGCACCGGCACGCCCTGCTCGACGTCGATCGTCGCCCCCAGCACCTCCACGACCGCCTGCTCGGCGGCCTCGTACTGCTGGGTCCGGTGATGCTCGGTGATGTCCTCGATCACGCCCACGACGCAGAGCGGACGGCCGGCGGCGTCGCGCGCCAGGCTGGCCCGCACCTCGCCGATGCGCGTCACGTCGTCGGCGGTCAGGTAGCGATGGCTGAGGTGGACCGAGTCGACCTCGCCGGCGAGCAGCGGCGCGAACGCGCGCGCGTGCTTGGCACGGTCGTCCGGGTGCACCAGCTCCGAGGCTTGCCGTCCCAGCGCGTCCGCGACCGGCGTGCCGGTCCAGCGCGCCCAGCTCTCGTTCAGGAACGTCCAGCGACCGCGGAGGTCGGTCTGGAACACGGTGTCGCCGACGCTCTCGACGACCGACCGGTAGCGCTCCTCGCTCGCGCGCAGTCGCTCCTCGGTCGCCCGCTCATGGGTCACGTCGACACCGGACACGACCGCCCCGAGCGTGCGGCCATGGGCGTCCATGACCGGCCGGCCGGAGACGAGCATGCGACGCAGACCCGTGCCGGGAGCCTCGACCGCCACATCGACGTCGCGGATGACCTCGCCCTGCAGCGCCCGGAACAGCGGCACCTCGGCAGCGGGCAGCGGCGTGTGGCCGTCGGGGCGGAAAAGACCGAAATGCTGTGGCCAGTCGAGCGGGTCGACAGGCCCGCCGGCCGGCCGGCGCGCAGCCTCGTTGACGAGCAGCAACTTCCCGCTCGCATCGCACGCGACGACGTGGTCGGAGAGCTGCTCGACCATCGCCGCCAGGAATCCGCGCTCGTTGTCGCGCTCGCGCTGGAGCCGCTGCGCCTCCGTCACGTCTCGCACCACGATCATCCCGCCGGTGACGGCGCCGCGGGCGTCGCGCAGCGGCACGTGCTCGCCGCGGTAGTGGATGCCGCCGCGCTCGCTCGCCCAGTCGTGGCCCGAGGACTCGCCCCGGAGCGCAGCGTGGCAGCACGCCAGAAGCTGCTGCGCGCGCTCGGGCAGGAGCACGTCCGCGATCAGCTGTCCCTCGATGTCGCGCCGGTGCCAGCCATGCGCCTGAAGGGCCGAGCCCTCGAGCAGCGTGATGCGCAGGTCGCGGTCGTAGAGCATCACCGACACGTCCGGGAGGTTGGCGGCGAGCACCTCGTAGCGGGTGCGTGCGGTGGCGGCAGCCGAGGCTGCGCGACGGGCGCGGTATGCGTACAGCGCGGCCGCGGCGGCGGCCACGGCGAGCGCGATCGTGACGGCGAGCACTACGCGATCGCCCGGCGGATCGCGGCTTCGGTCGGCGCCAGCGCGGCGTCGAGCTCGGACAGCGTCTCGCGGGCGTCGCCTTCGGCGGTCTCGAGCGACCGGCAGAGCGTCGCCATGAACGTCGCGCCGACGTTCTGGCAGCTGCCCTTGAGCTTGTGGGCGGTGCGCCGCAGCTCCTCGACGTCGTCGCCGTCGAGCGCGGCGTGCAGCTCGTCGAGTAGCGGCGGCGTGCTCTGGAGGAAGAGATCGACGAGCTGGTCGACGATGTCCGGGTAGTCGTCGCGGAACGTCCGCATGCGAGCCTCGTCGAGGAGCGCATCGGAGGCGGCCTCGACCGGGTCGGCTTCAGGCGCGTCCAGGGAACCGGCGGCGCCGAGCCAGCGTGCGAGCACGGCGTCGAGCGCCTCCGGCCGCAGCGGCTTGGAGAGGTAGTCGTCCATCCCGGCCGCGAGGCAGCGCTCGCGGTCGCCCTTCATCGCGTGCGCGGTCATGGCGATCACGGGCAGGCGCTCGCCGTCTCGCTCCTGCGCGCGGATCCGGCGGGTCGCCTCGTAGCCGTCGACGTTCGGCATCTGGCAGTCCATGAAGACCGCCGCGTACGTCGCCTGCGCGAGGCTCGCGAGCGCCTCGGCGCCGTCCGCCGCGACGTCGACGGCGAAGCCGCGCTTGTCGAGCATCGTTTCGATCACGAGCTGGTTGACCGCGTTGTCCTCGGCGACGAGGATCCTCGCCACGTGCGCCACGCCGGCGGGCGAGGCGGTCGCCGCGGGTACAGGGAGATCGTCGCCGCGGGTGACGTCCGCGAGTGCGTCGAGCAGGCGCGCACGTCGCACCGGCTTGGTCAGGTATCCGGCGATCCCGACCTCGCGGGCGCGGGCACGGTGGTCCCCCGTCGACGTGAGCATCACCAGTCGCGTCTCGCGCAGGCTGGGCGCCTTGCGGATCGCCGCCGCGAGGTCGAGGCCGTCCATCTCGGGCATCTGCGCATCGAGCACCACGACCTCGAACGGCTCGCCCTCGCGCGCGGCCGCGTGCATCGTGGCGAGCGCCTCGGCGCCGGACTCGGCCAGCTCGCAGCTCACGCCGCTCGCGCGCAGGTAGGCCTCGACGATCACGCGGTTGGTCGAGTTGTCGTCGACGATCAGCACCTTCAGGCCCTCGGGGACCGAGGCCTGCGACCGCGCGAGGCGCACGATCTCCGGTGCCGCGAGGCGCACGTTGAAGTAGAAGCAGCTGCCCGAGCCGGGCTCGGACGCGGCCCCGATCTCGCCGTGCATGAGCGAGACGAGCTGGCGCGAGATGGCCAGCCCGAGACCGGTGCCGCCGTAGCGGCGCGTGGTCGAGGTATCGGCCTGCGAGAACGACTCGAACAGCGTGGCGAGCTTGGCCGGCTCGATGCCGATGCCGCTGTCCGCGACCTCGAAGCGCAGCGCGGCGCTGCCGTCGGTGCGGTCGAGCAGCTCGACCCGCACGGCCACCTCACCGCGGTGGGTGAACTTGATCGCGTTGGAGACCAGGTTCGTGAGGATCTGGCGCACGCGGCCGCGGTCGCCGCGGACGATGGCGGGCACGTCCTCGGCGACGAACGCGGTCAGCTCGAGCCCCTTGCCGTGCGCCTGCGCCGCGAGCATCTCGCACGTGTCCTCGACCGCCTCGCGCAGGTCGAAGTCGTGCAGGTCGAGCTCGAGCTTGCCGGCCTCGATCTTCGAGAAGTCCAGGATGTCGTTGATGACGGTCAGCAGCGCCTCGCCGGACGAGGCGGCCGTCTTCGCGTACTCACGCTGCTCGGATCCGAGCTCGGTCCCGAGCAGCAGCTCGGTCATGCCGATCACGCCGTTCATCGGCGTGCGGATCTCGTGGCTCATGTTCGCCAGGAACTCGGACTTCGAGCGCGAGGCCTCGACCGCCTCCGCGAGCGCAAGCTTGCGGTCGGTGACGTCGGTGGCCATGGTGACGACCGCGTAGACGTCGCCCGCCGCGTCCTTGAGCGGGAACTGGACCGTCATGTAGTACGCGATGCCGTCCGGCGTGACCGACTCGCGCTCGTACTCGAGCTGCTCGCCGGTGCGGATGACCTGGAGCTCGGCCGCGCGCGACGGCGCGGCGTGGGCGCCGGGCATCAGCTCGGCGTCGGTGCGGCCGCGCACCTCCTCGACGGTCATGCCGCTCGCCCGCTGCCACGCATCGCCGACGAGCAGGTAGCGCCCGTCGACGTCCTTGACGGAGATCAGCGCCGTGGCATGGTCGAGGATGCCCTGGAGGCGATCGCCGGCAACGCGCAGCTCCTCCTCGCGCGCCCCGAGCGACTCGGCCATGCCGTTGAACGATTCGGCGAGCAGCGCCACCTCGCCGCGGCCCGTGGCGCGCACGCGCGCGTCGCGGCGGCCGGAGGCGAGCCGTCGCGCCGCGAGCGCCACCCGGTGCACGGGCAGCAGCACGGCGCGGTGCAGGTAGAGGCCGAGCAGGATCAGGACGAGCGCGCTGGCGACGGCGCCGACGGCGGCGATGAGCACCGCCAGGTTGCCGCCGGCCTCCGCGTCCGCGGCGCGGGTGGCGGCGAGGCGCGTGCCCGCTCGGTTGAACTCGGCGAAGCGATCGCGGAGCGCGTCGAGCCGGAGCTTGCCGTCGGCCATGGCATCCGCGAGCGCGTCGGGCGACAGGGTCGCGCCCTGCGTGCGCAGCGGCGCCGCGTAGCCGTGGACGTACGCGGCGGCGGCCGCATGCAGCTCGGGCACCCGGCGGCGCTGAGACGGATCGCGAACCAGGCCGGCCAGGGTCACGAAGCGCTGGTCGAAACGCAGCCGGCCGGCGTGGAACGGCTCGAGGAACCGCTCATCTCCGGTCAGCAGGTAGCCGCGCAGGCCCGTCTCGACGTCCACGATGTCCTGCTCCGCTGCGCTCGACTGGACTAGGATCCGCTCGGACCGCTGGGTGCTCTCGGCCTCGTCGTGAACGCGGTCGACGCTCACGACAAGTGCCGCGAACGTGCCCAGGACGAGCACGAGCACGACCGCGATTGCGGCAAAGGTCGGGCGCATCAGGCCGCGCGTCAGCGGTTGCAGGACGGTTTCCGTCATCGGCTTACAGGAAGATCGGCCAATCAACGCGCACATTGACCCCGGGATCCGCTAAACGTCCATGGAAGCCCATGCGCATTCACGGTCCTCCATGCACGTACTGATCGCCGACGACGACCCGGGCACCCGGCTGCTCGTCAGCACCTGCGTGGAACGGCTCGGTCACCGCTGCACGATCGCCGCGGACGGCGCCGAGGCGTGGCGGCTGTACCAGCAGGACACGCCCGAGGTGGTGATCACCGACTGGGAGATGCCCGGCATGAACGGGACGGCGCTGTCGCGCGCGATCCGCGCCCGCGGCGACCTGTCATACGCGTACGTGATCGTGCTCACCGGCGCCGCCGACGAGGAGGCCGCGCGCACGACGATGGAGGCCGGGGCCGACGACCTGCTGCTCAAGCCGCCCGATCTCGCGCAGCTCGAGCGCAAGCTGATCGCCGCCGGCCGCGTCACCGCCCTGCACCGACGCCTGCACGAGGACGCCCGCCACGACACGCTCACCGGCCTGGGGAACCGCCTGCGGCTCGCGGAGGACCTGGAGGCCCTGTGCGGTCGCGTCGAGCGCTACGGGCACTCGTACTGCGTGGCGCTGTTCGACATCGACGACTTCAAGGGCTATAACGACGCGGCCGGTCACCTGGCCGGCGACGCAGCCCTGCGAGCGGTGGCCGGCGCGCTTCAGCAGCAGATCCGGACCGGGGACGCGGTCTATCGCTACGGCGGCGAGGAGTTCCTCGTGCTCCTGCCGGAGCAGTCGCTCGAGTCGGCGGGCCGGGCGGCCGAGCGCCTGCACGCCGCGGTGGCGGAGCTCCGCCTCCCCCACCCCTCAGGCGGCGTCGTGACGGTGAGCGCCGGGGTGGCCGGGCT
This sequence comes from uncultured Solirubrobacteraceae bacterium, assembly GCA_963806395.1. GTDB lineage: Bacteria > Actinomycetota > Thermoleophilia > Solirubrobacterales > Solirubrobacteraceae > DASSUW01. The sequence goes on from CAWDYI010000014.1 coordinate 9,349, forward strand.
CGGGGAGCACACAACCCGCCCGGACCATGTGTTCGAGCTCGCGGACCAGGCGCTCTACCGCGCCAAGGAGAACGGCCGCAACCGCGTGGAGGTGCACGGCGACGACGCCGAGACCGAGGACTCCTCGATCCGGCTGCTGATCGCCGACGACGACCCGTCGATCCGCCTCACCCTCACGGCGCTCCTGCAGCGCGAGCCGGGGTTCGACCTGGTCGGCGAGGCGGAGGACGCCGCGCAGGCGATCGACCTGGCCGCGCGCCGGCGGCCGAATGTGGTCGTACTCGACTTCGACATGCCGGGCGGCGGTGGCGTGCGCGCCGCGATCGAGATCCGCGAGGCCAGCCCGGCCACGCGGATCGTCGCGCTGAGCGCCGACGGCAGTCAGTCCGCGCAGTACGACATGTCGCGCGCCGGCGCGATCGGCTACGTGGTCAAGGGCGCGCCGGACGAGGACATCATCCGCGCGATCCGCAACGCCGCGCGCTGGTGATCACAGCGCGGCCCTGACCTCCCAGAGCTCGGGATAGAACCGCTTGTCCTGCGTGCCGCGCAGGTACTCGACGCCGCGCGACCCGCCGGTGCCGTGGCGGCTGCCGATCTCGCGCGCAGCCATCAGCGTGTGGTGATGGCGCCACAGGGCGACGCGCTCGTCGTGGTCGACCAGCAGCTCGGCGACCTCGTACAGCACCGAGCGCGAGACATCGTCGAGGTGGTCGCGGTAGAGCTCGGCGAGCGCCGGGAGTCGCGCCTCGCGGTCGTCGGGCAGGCCGGCGCAGGCGACGAACGCGTCGTAGAGCAGCGGGCTCTCGGCCTCGATCGCGCGGAACTGCACGGACTGGAAGCCGGACGCCGGCGTCAGCGGATCGCGGAACTCGAGGAACCCGTCCGGCCCCATCGTCTCCAGCACGTCGAGGTGCTCGAGCAGCAGCCGGTCGATCGCCACCGTGCGCTTGAGCGGACCGATCGCGGCCTGCGGGCGCCTGTCCTCGAGCTCCTCGCGCGCCTTCGCCAGCTCGTGCAGCATCAGCTTGAACCACAGCTCGTACGACTGGTGGACGATCACGAACAGCAGCTCGTCGTGGGCCTCGGCGGTGAGCGGGTGCTGGAGCTCGAGCAGGTCGTCGATCCGCAGATAGCCCGCGTACTCGGTCGGCTCGGAGTCCGCGGCGTGGCCGTCGCCGCCGCCGTCGAGCGCGCGGTTGACGAGCGCGTCGGCGGCCGCGTTCTGCGCGCGCGGGACGGCCTTGACCGACCAGCGGTCGAAGGCGGCCAGCAGGTCGAGCGCCTGCCGGTGCAGCGTCGCGAGGTCGGGGCTCTTGACCTTGTAGCGGCCGGTCACCTGGTTGGCGACCAGCTCGGAGTCCATCACGACGTCGACCTCGGTCGCGCCCAGCGCGCGTGCCCGGTCGAGGCCGAGCAGCAGGCCGCGATACTCGGCGACGTTGTTGGTCGCGCGGCCGAGCACGACGGCGGTCTCGTCGACCACCTCGCCGTCATCGCCGGACACCACGGCCGCAGCGGCGGCGGGCCCGGGATTGCCGCGCGCACCGCCGTCCACGTGGACGACGAGGCGGCTCACGCTACCGCCATCTAGGCAGCAGATAGCGGCGGGAAGTCGCCCACAACCCGCGGACGCCTGCGGTCGCGCACCTCGCGCTGACCGCCGCCGGTGGTGCCGTCGCGGCGCTCACTCTTGCGCCGGTCGACGATCACCTCGACGTTGGGGTCGTCCTCGTAGTACTTGGACAGCTTCTCGTATAGCTCGCCCGAGAGCGGCTCGGGCACGACACAGAAAATCACCTGCTGAACGCTAACAAAGCAGTGGGGCGAAATGCATCGTTCATGTGTCTAGATGCAGGGCGCCGCGCTCATCGGCCGCCGCATTGGCGTCCTGCTCCTCGGCCGTCAGGTCCGACAGCTCGTCGCCCTGGCCCTCGCGGCGGACGCCGCCGGCCTCGTCGGACAGGTCGACCTCGAACCGGTACCAGCTCAGCTCCCACATGACGGCGATCGACACGACGCTGGGGCGGTCGGTGCGCGGGCGGACCGACACCGCAGGCGCGCCGAGCGAGCGCGCGACCCCGCCGACGGTGCGCGTGTGGTCGGAGGCGTTGAAGATCTCGAGCGCTCGCTGCATCTTCAGGTCCGCGTTCGTCGGCACCGCACGTACGTGGCGCGGGCGCCGGGGCGGCTCGGGAACGCGCCGCGCCGGGGCGTCCGGCTCGTCCTGCGACACCGCGTCGTCAACTCCGGCGGGCATCTCCGCCTGCGTCTCGCGTGCCCGCTCCCGCCGCGCTCGCAGGCGATCGCGCAGCGACCGCCCGCGTCCGTCGTGGCGGGTGTGGCGCAGCTCGAGCTCGTCGCCGCCGGACTCGCGGATCCAGCCCTCGTTCTGCGCCCGCGCCGTGCAGAGGTCGCACACCTGGCGCCGAGAGCCACCCGCCAGGAACGTCTCCGGATGCTCGCCGCGCAGCAGCGTGCGCCCGCAGACGTCGCAGGCGATGTCGCTCTGGTTGGTTCGGATGTCGCGAGACCGTGCCACGACCCGGCAGGGTAGCTAGGCTCGCACTTCCTCCTGCTCCTGGGCCTTCTCGACCACTTTCTGGGCGAGGTGCGCAGGGACCTCCTCGTAGCGCAGGAACTCCATCGTGTACTCGCCCTGACCGCCGGTCAGCGACCGCAGGTCGGGCGCGTAGCTGAGGACCTGTGCCATCGGGATCTCGGCCTTGACCTCCGTCATGCCGCCCACGACCTCGGTGCCCAGCGGGCGGCCGCGGCGCGAGGACAGGTCGCCCATGACGTCGCCGACCGACGACTCGGGCACGGAGGCGGTCAGGAGCATGATCGGCTCCAGCAGCACCGCGCCTGCGTCGCTGAGCGCCTGCTTCATCGCGAGCGCGCCGGCGAGCCTGAACGCCATCTCCGACGAGTCGACCGAGTGGTAGGAGCCGTCGAACAGCTTCACGCGCACGCCCTTGACGGGGTAGCCGGCAACGGCGCCCTCCTGCATCGCGTCGAGCACGCCCTTCTCGACCGCCGGGATGAACCCCTGCGGGATCACGCCGCCCTTGATCGCGTTGACGAACTCGAATTCGCCGTCGGAGAGCGGCTCGATCTCGATGTGACAGTCACCGAACTGGCCGCGGCCGCCGGTCTGCTTCTTGTGCCGCCCGTGCGCCTTCGCGCCGTGGCGGATCGTCTCCTGGTAGGGCACCCGCGGCGGCTTGAGCGTCACCTCGGCGCCGAACCGCGCTCGCATGCGCTCGACGATCACCTCGACGTGGATCTGCGAGAGCCCGGCCACGATCTGCTCGCCGGTCTGCGGGTCGCGATGCAGGTCGATCGTCGGGTCCTCCTCCTGCAGGCGCCGCAGGGCGGTGAACACCTTGTCCTCGTCGCCCTTGGACTTCGGCTCCATCGAGAACGCCATCACGGGGGCCGGCAGCTTGATCGACGGCATCTGGATCGGCTCGTCGCGCGCCGCGAGCCAGTCGCCCGCGCGCGTCTCCTTGAGCTTGGCGACGGCGCCGATGTCGCCCGGCCCGAACGCCTCGGTCTGCTTGACGTCCTTGCCCTGCGGGACGAGCAGCTGGCCGATGCGCTCCTTGGAATGGGCGCGCGTGTTGAGCACGTGCGAGTCGTGGCTGACGGTGCCCTGGTAGACGCGGAAGAGGTTGATGCGGCCCGAGTACGGGTCGGCGCGCGTCTTGAACACGTAGGCGTACATGTCGGCGTCGGGATCGGGCTCGAGCTTCATCCCCTCGAGCTGCAGGCCGCCGTGCTGGACCGGCGAGGGTAGGTCGTCGACGATCGCGTCGAGCAGCCGGTCCGAGGCCAGCTGGGTGGTCGCGACGCCGCACGTGACCGGGAAGATGAGCCCGTGGTCGGTGCCGTCCTCGAGCGCGGTCACGATCTCGTCGTGGGCGATGTCCTCGCCCTCGAGGTAGCGCTCCATCAGCGACTCGGAGTTCTCCGCGACCTCGTCCATCAGCTTCTCGCGGTACTCCTGCGCGGCATCTGCGAGGTCGTCGGGGATCGGGATCTCCGTGCACTCGCCGTCGGCGTACTCGTACGCCTTCATGTCCACCAGGTCGATCACGCCGCGCGTGTTGTGCTCGGAGCCGATCGGGATCTCGGTCGCCACCACGTGCGGCCCGAACGCCGCCTTCAGCGACTCGAGGGTGCGGAAGAAGTCCGCGCGCTCGCGATCGAGCATGTTCACGTAGATGAGCCGCGCGACGCCGAGCTCCTTGGCGCGCTCCCACAGCCGGTGCGTGCTGACCTCGACGCCGAGCACGGCGTTGACGACGAACACGGCCGACTCGCACACCCGCAGGGCGCCGAGCGCGTCGGCGATGAACGATGGCTCGCCGGGGGTGTCGATGAGGTTGACCTTCACGTCCCGCCATTCGAACGACGCGAGCGACGCGGAGATCGACATCCCGCGGGCCTTCTCGTCCTCGTCGGCGTCCGAGACCGTCGTTCCGTCGGCCACCGAGCCGAGTCGGGTGGTCGCGCCGGCCTCGTGCAAGAGGGCCTCGTGCAGCGACGTCTTCCCGCTCCCCCGGTGGCCCACTAGCGCCACGTTGCGAATCCTGTCTGCGGCCTGCATGCTGACCTGCTCCTCCTCTCCCTGTGGGAGGAGGAAACCTAGCGTCAATCCCTGAGGTTGTCGCCCTGGAGGCGAGACTTCAGGCGTAGCACGGCCTTCGTGTGCAGCTGGGAGATGCGCGACTCCGTCACGCCGAGCACCTCGCCGATCTCTCGCAGCGTCAGGTTCTCGTAGTAGTAGAGCGCGATCACGAGCTTCTCGCGCTCGGGGAGGGCGCTGATCGCGTCGGCGAGCCGGTCCTTGAGCTCGGAGGCGTCGAGCAGCTGCTGCGGATCGGGCGCGTCGTGGTCCTGGATCGTGTCGAGCAGCGAGACCTGGTCGCCAGAGGCGTCGGAGACCGCCCACAGCTCGTCGAGCGCGACCACCGTCGAGTTGGAGATCTTGACGAGCGCCTCTTGGAACTCGTCGGCCGAGAGCCCGAGATCGCGGGCCATCTCCTCGTCGGTCGGCGTCCGGTGCAGGCGGTGCTCGAGCTTCGCATGCGCACGTTCGATCTCGCGCGCTCTGGCGCGCACGGAACGCGGCACCCAGTCGAGTGCGCGCAGCTCGTCGATGATCGCGCCCTTGATGCGCGTGATCGCGTACGTCTCGAACTTGATCTCGCGGTCCGGATCGAAGCGCTCGATCGCGTTGATGAGCCCGATCAGGCCGTACGAGATCAGGTCGGCTTCCTCGACATGGGCAGGCAGGCCCGAGGACATCCGGCCGGCGACGTACTTCACGAGCGGCGAGTAAGCGACGACGAGCTTCTCCCTGGCAGGCTCGAACGCCTCTTCCTTATAGCGTCGCCACAGGTCTTTTAGCTCGAGGGCTTTGACGTTGGTTTCCAGAGCCTGCTTCTCCCGTTACGCCCGCGGATGGCTGCGCAGATACGCAGCCCGCAGGCGTGCGGACTCTACCCGAGTGTAGACCTGGGTCGTTGAGATCGAAGCGTGTCCGAGAAGCTCCTGGATCGCGCGGAGGTCCGCCCCGCCCTCCAGCAGATGGGTTGCGAACGAGTGGCGGAGAGCATGTGGGTGGACCGCACCCTGTGCCGCCGCGTGGCGGGCCCACACCCGCAGACGGCGCCGGACGTCCGATGTCGAGAGCCGCCGGCCCGACTTGGAGAGGAACAGCGCGGCGTCCCCGGTGGCGCCCGCGAGCGCCGGCCGGCCGCGCGCGAGGTAGCGCGTCAGGGCCGCCAGCGCGGGCTCGCCGGCGGGCACGAAGCGGGTCTGGCCGCCCTTGCCCTCCACGCGCACCTGCTCGCCGTCGAAGTCGAGTGAGCCGGCATCGAGGTTCACCAGCTCCTCGGCACGCAGCCCGCACGCGTACGCGAGCTCGAACAGCGCGCGGTCGCGCAGCTCGAGCGGCGTCGTGGCCGGGATCCGGTCCAGCAGCGTCGCGACGTCGCCGGCCTTGATCGTGCGCGGCAGCGTCTGCGGGCGCTTCGGTGCGGGCAGCAGATCGGCCGGGTTGGCGGCCATGTCGCCGTGCTCGACCATCGAGCGGAAGAACGCGCGCGAGGAGGCCAGCTTTCGCGCCAGCGTGCGCGGGGCGGCGCCGCGGTCCGACAGGCGCGCGGCGTAGCCGCGCAGGACGCGGTAGGTCATCGCCGCCGGCTCGATGCCCTGGGCGGCGGCCCAGGTCGCCAGCTCGCCGATGTCGGCGCCGTACGCCCGCCGTGTGCGGTCGGCGGCCCCGCGGCGCTGCAGGTCGCGGTCGAAGCGGCGCAGGGCGACCGCCCAGACGTCGCTAGCCTGCGGCGGCGTGGCCGTGTTCTTCATCGACACCTCCACGGGTCAGGTGGCGACCCTGCGCCAGCTCGTGGAGGCGGGAGTAACTCCGTCCGACCAGCCGCCGCCGAAGCCCTGGTTCCGGATCCAGGGCACGGGCGACGCCACGACCATGTGGTACGCGGTGATGCGCAAGCAGGTGCGGGAGGGGGTGTTCATCGGCACTATCTGCATTCGCCACGCAGACCATCACGCCTCCCTGCTGCAGCAGGGCTGGCAGGAGATCCCTGTGGCCGAGATAGGGATCAACTAGTGCGGCTTACTCCCGGTCGCAAGCTCCCGAGAGCGCCTTGATTACGCGATGTAGATCGGCGCCCCGACCGGCACCGAGTCATACAGCTCGATCACGTCGGGGATCAGCATCCGGATGCAGCCGTGCGATGCCGCGCTGCCGATCGAGCCGGTCGCGTCGGTGCCGTGGATGCCGGCGCCGTCGAAGATCCCCAGCCAGCGCGCCTTCAGCGGGTTCTGCGGGGTGCCGCCCGGCACGACGGTGCCGGCGAGGTCGCCCGCCCAGTCCGAGTTCGGGACGCTCCAGGCCGGGTTGATCGCCTTGTTCTGGATGTGGTAGAGCCCCGCGGGGGTCTCGAGGCCGACCTGGCCGACGGCGATGCCGTACGTCTTGGCCAGCTCGAGGTCCTTGTAGAGGTTCAGCTTGAAGCCGCCGCGGTTGACGACCAGGATCGCCGGATACTTCTTCGCCAGCTCGGCCGTGGTCACCTTGGGCTCGACGACCGAGGTGCGCACGCGTGCGATCCGGGTGTCGCCGGCGTCGAGCAGCTCGGCCTTGATGTCGCGCCGCAGCTGGGCCATGTCGACGGCACGGCCGTCACGCGACATGACCGGCTCCACGTCACCGGACTCGAGGTCGACCGACGCGTCCCGCGGCTCGATCGTGAGCTTCTCGCGCACACGCCGCACGAGCGTGCGGACCGCCTCGCGCGACCACGAGATCTTCGCCTCGACCTTGGCGTCGAGCTCCGCGCCCCGCACCTCGCGCCAGGTGCGCGTCAGCAGGTTCCCGGCGCGTGAGGCCGCGAGCGCGCGGTCGACCGAACCGTCGATGTCGACCGCGACCTGCGCCCGCTCGGGCGTGAGCGTGAAGCGGCGGCCCTGGTAGCGCACGCTGACCGGCCGGTCGAGCGGGTCGAGCAGAGCGGCGCTCAGCTTGGCGCGGGCGCGCTGGGGCGTGAGCCCGCCGACGTCGACGCCGTTGACGGTCACGCCGTCGGCGATCTTCGTCTTCACCGAGCGATCGAAGGCGTACAGGCTGCCGGTCCCCACGAGGAGGACGACTGCGGCGAGGATGACGACGAGAGCGAGGCGACGTGGCATGGCAGAAAATGTTGTTTGCGGCTTACTCGCACTCGCAAGCTCGCGCGAGCGCCTTGATTACCTTAGGCGGTCGACCGGACCGAGAGAACCCCTGCAATCCCACTGGCGTTACACCGACCCTGTCAGTCGCGTTACACCGTCCCCCGGCGTTTGACGCTCGGGCTCCAGCGCAGGAACTCCTCGACCTCGCGCTCGTACCGGTACGGCTCCCCCTCGTCGCGCCGGAGCGAGCGCACGCGCATCGCCTCGGCCTGCTTGACCACTGTCTCCCGGGTGGTGAAGCCATATGAGTAGCCAACGCCCTTGAGCTTGCGATTGTCGAGCCCGCGGCCGTAGCGCAGCTGGTTGCGCACCTCGTCCGGCACCCGGACGCCGACCGGGCGCAGCGCCGCCGCCGCGAGCGACGTGCCCCAGGGCGGCAGGATCGGGGCGAGCGGTCGGCCGAGCAGCGACGCTACCTCGGAGAGCGCGAGCACGCCGTCCGCCGCGGCGTTGTAGACCCCGGGCAGGTCGCGCTCGGCCGCGAACCGGAGCACGCCGACGAGGTCCTCCTCGTGGATGAACTGGTAGCGCGGGTCGAAGCCGAGGATGCACGGCACCGCCGGGTTCGCAAGTAACTCCGTGTGGGAGGTGCGCAGCCCTGAGCCGAGCGCGTTCGAGAACCGCAGCACCGTCACGGTGAGGTCCGGATTGTGGTCCGCGAAGCCCTCGACCGCCTTCTCGGCCTCGACGATGTCCGACTCCAGACGGGTGCGCGGCGGGTGCGGGCGGCGCATCCCCTCCGTGAAGAACGCCGGGTCGTCGCGCTCGCAGCCGTAGTAGTGGGCGGACGACTTGACGACCACTTTGCGCACCGGGGATGAGGACCCGCCCGCCCCGCCGCAGGCGGCGAGGATGTTCATCGTCCCGATCGTGTTCGCCTCGTGGGCGACGCGCGCAGAGGCCATCAGCGAATCGACCACCAGCCGCGTGTCGATCACCGTGTCGATCTCCGCGGCGTGCACGATCCGGCGCAGCAGCGCGTGCTGGAGCCCGACGCGGACGAACTCGGTGCGCTCGAGCTCGCACGTCGGATCGTCGGTGCCGACGCCGATGATCGTCTCGACCGCAGGGTCCTTCTCCAGCGCCTGCGCGAGGCGGCCGCCCCAGTAGGTCGACGCGCCGGTGACGAGGATCCGCTTCGAGCTCATCCCAGCCACACGGACCGCCGGTGGGCGACGAGATCGATCAGCTCTTCCTGGATCCGCGAGCGGACGTCCTCGGCGACCGTCTGCACGAGCCCCTTGTCGTCGTACGGGCGATCGCCCCACTGGTCGGTGGGGATCGGCTCGAGGAAGCGGATGCGGAACTTGGCGGGCAGGTAGGCGGCTCCGAGCAGCCCGAAGTGCGGGAACAGCGGTGTGACCGGGAAGTAGATCAGCCGCGTGAGCCGTTGGAGCACGCCGATCTGGGCGAACGTCGGCATCGCCTCCTCGGCCCCGAGCACGGCGATCGGGACGATCGGACGTGCCGGCGCGCATCGCCGCCTCCACGAAGCCGCCGCGGCCGAAGCGGCGCAGCCGGTAGCGGTCCTTGTAGAGCTTCTCGGTGCCCTTCCGGCCCTCCGGGAACACGAGCACGAGCTGCTGCTCGTCGTACAGCAGGCGGTGCACGTTGGCCGGGTGCGCGGGCACGCCGCCGAGCTTGTTGACGAGCATCGCCAGGCCGGGATATCCCTTGAAGAAGTGCTCGACCGTGAGATGCAGCGGCCGCGGCCGGCTGTGCTCCTCCTTGATCGCCTTGGCGATCATCGCCGCGTCCGGCGGCAGCGCGCCGGCGTGGTTGGAGACCAGGAGCGCGCCGCCGGTGGCGGGCACGTGCTCGATCCCCTCCACCTCGCAGCGGAACCAGTAGTGGTAGAGGAACTCGTACAGGGTCGCGTCGATCAGGCCCTCGACGCGCTCGGAGCGCCCCCAGTCGGTGACCTGGCGGTCGGGTTCGATCGCCGGCAGCAGCGCGCGCGGATCGGAGTCGCTCCGGGCCGCCGGAAGAGCGCGGCGCTCGCTCATGCCGATGTCAGCACCGGCTCGAGCCGGCGCGCCAGCGTCGGCCAGTCGGGTCCGCACACGATGTCCTCGTCCTCGCACAGCTCCCGGTTCCACGGATGCAGGATCGTGGCAGGCGTGATGCCCACGTCAGCGGCCCGCATCAGGTTCACCGGAGAGTCGTCGATCAGCACGTCGATCTCCAGATCGACGCAGCGGGCGATCTTGTCGGTGGAGCAGTAGAGCTCGTCGTACGACAGGCCGATGCGCTCGAGCCAGCGGGCGGTCGCCTCGTGCGCCTCGCCCGCGCGGTGCGACGTGATGTGGATGAAGTGGCCGGCCTCATGCCACGCGCGGATCGCCTCGACGGCGCCGGGGTACGGCTCGGCGGCGAGGACGTGGGTCGCGCGGTGGGTCTCCGCGACGCAGGCGTGGACCTGCTCGGGGCGCAGCAGCGTGATGCCCCAGGTCACCTGCTCCTCGTACGGCAGGTCGACGCCGAACCGCCGCTTGGCGATCGCTGCGAGCTGGTCCCAGTAGTGGTGCAGCGTGGAGTCGATGTCGACCGCGATTCGCACGACCACTACCCTAGAGCGCCGTGCCGAGCGTCTATCAGGATGCCCTGAACCGCGCCCGCAGCGGGCTGATCCGCCCAGGCGCGGACCCGACCTACGCCGACGGCGACGACCAGACCTGGATGTCGGTGGACTGGCCGTCGATGACGAGCCGGCTCGACGTCGGAGGGCGTGAGGTGAGCGTGATCGACAGCGGCGGCGACGGGCCGCCGCTGCTCTGGCTGCACGGCCTCGGCGGGGTGTGGCAGAACTGGCTGCTGAACATTCCGGCCTTCATGGAGACCCATCGCTGCGTGGCGATCGACCTCCCCGGCTTCGGCCAGTCGCCGATGCCCGCCGGGGACATCTCGATCCCGGGCTTCGCCGCGACCGTCGACGAGGTCTGCGACCGGCTCGGGCTCGACAACCCGGTCGTGGTCGGCAACTCGATGGGCGGCTTCGTGGGCGCCGAGCTGGCGGTCTCGTTCCCCACCCGCGTCGCCAAGCTCGTGCTCGTGTCGGCGGCAGGGCTGTCGACCGAGTACCTGGCCCGCGAGCCGCTGCTGGCCGCGGCGCGCGCGTTCGCCATGCTGACGGCGCGAACCGGGCTCCGCGGCTCACCGGTCGTGAAGCGAGCGCGGCTGCGGCGCGTCGCGCTGCAGGCGATCATCCGCTACCCGGAGCGGATGTCGGTCCCGCTCGTCACGGAACTCCTGCGCGGCTCGAACGCCGAGGGCTTCCTGCCCGCCTTCGAGGCGCTGATGGCCTACTCGTTCCGCGACAAGCTGCAGCGCATCGAGGCGCCGGTGCTGATCGTCTGGGGCCGCAACGACATCCTCGTCCCGGTCGAGGATGCCGAGATGTTCGAGCACCTGATCGGCGAGAACGCCCACAGCGTGATCTTCGAGGACACCGGCCACCTCGCGATGCTCGAGCGGCCGAGCCGCTTCAACGAGCTGCTGGGCGCGTTCATCGCCGGCGAGCGCGCGCCCGAGCGGGGCGTGGAGGGCGTCAGCGCGTGACAGCGCCCTCGGAGGCGCTCGAGACCAGCTTCGCGTACTTGGACAGCACACCAGTCCGCAGCTCCGGGGGCGGCGGCTCGTAGTCCGCCAGGCGGCGGTCGATCTCGTCCGCGGGCAGGTCGACGTCGATCCGGCGGCTCGGGACGTCGATCGTGATCCTGTCCCCGTCGCGGACGGCGGCGATCGGGCCGCCGTGCACCGCCTCGGGGGCGATGTGGCCGGCCATGAAGCCGTGGGTAGCGCCTGAGAAGCGGCCGTCGGTGAGCAGTGCGACCGATTCGCCGAGCCCCGCTCCCACGAGCGCGCCCGTGACGGACAGCATCTCGCGCATCCCGGGGCCGCCCGCCGGCCCCTCGTTGCGGATCACGACGACGTCGCCGGCGCCGATCCCGCCGTGGGTGACCGCGGCCATCGCAGCTTCCTCGCCGTCGAACACTCGCGCCGGCCCCTCGTGATGCACGCGCTCGTGGCCCGAGAGCTTGACCACGGAGCCCTCCGGGGCGAGGTTGCCACGCAGGATCGCGAGGCCGCCGGTCGCCTTCAAAGGATTCGAGAGCGGCCGGACGACCTCCTGTCCGGGCGTTTCGCGCGCCGCAGTGGCGTGCTCGCCGATCGTGCGCCCGGTCACCGTGGCCGCGTCCTCGTGCAGCATGCCCGCATCGCGGAGCCGGCTCGCCACGACGGCGGTGCCGCCGGCCGCGTGCATGTCGGTGGCGACGAACCGCCCGCCCGGCTTGAGATCGCACAGCAGTGGTGTCGTCGAGTTGATCCGGTCGAAGTCGTCGATCGACAGCTCGATGCCGGCCTCGCGGGCGACCGCGAGCAGGTGCAGGACGCCGTTCGTCGAGCCGCCGCTCATCGCGATCGCCGCGATCGCGTTCTCGAGCCCGTCGTGGGTGATGATGTCGCTCGGGCGCTGGCCGCGGGCGAGTACGTCCATCACGAGGCGCCCGGCGTCGAACGCCGCCTGCGCCTTCGTCGCGTCCTCCGCCGGGACATCGCTCGGGCCGATCGGCGATATGCCGAGCAGCTGGAACGCCAGCGCCATCGTATTGGCGGTGAACTGCCCGCCGCACGCGCCGGCCCCCGGGCTCGCGACGTCCTCGAGCGCGTGCAGCTCGTCCTCGCTGATCTTGCCCGCGGCGTGGGCGCCGACCGCCTCGAACACCTCCTGGACCGTCACATCGACGCCGTTGTAGTGGCCGGGTGCGATCGAGCCGCCGTACAGCATCAGGCCAGGAAGGTCGAGCCGCGCGAGCGCCATCACCGTGCCGGGGATCGTCTTGTCGCAGCCGGAGATCGCGATCACCGCGTCGAACAGGTGGCCGCGCGCGACGAGCTCGATCGAGTCCGCGATCACCTCGCGGCTGACCAGCGACGTCTTCATACCGGCGGTGCCCATCGTGATGCCGTCGGAGATCGCGACCGTGTTGAACTCCATCGGGGTGCCGCCCGCGGCGCGGACGCCCTCCTTCACCTTCTGCGCGAGCACGCGGTGGTGGAAGTTGCAGGGCATCGTCTCGGTCCACGTGGTGGCGACGCCGATGATCGGCTTCGACATCGCCTCGTCGTCGAAGCCGATGCCCTTCAGCTGGGCGCGGGCGCCGGCGCGCGCCGGGCCTTCGGTGAGCGCGCGCGAGTTGTGCTTGGGATCGAGGCCGGCCAAGGGCCTAAGGATTGTCGTACCGCGCGGGCGGCGGCGAGGGCGTACCGGGATCGGCGGCGGGATGCTCGAGCCGCTCGCGCTCCCAGCGGCCGAGGCGCCAGATGTCCCGCTGGACCTGCTTGGGGTCGATCTGGCGGCCCGGGAGGTGCAGGTTGGCCTCGGCGATCAGGCGGCGCTCGTCGCCCTTCAGGGCCATCCATTTGGCGAGCACGTCGTCGGAGTCCGGCAGCCGCGCGGAGCCGTAGGGCCGCGTCTCGTCCGGGAACTCGACGCAGTACTCGTTCAGCAGCTGGCCGGTCTGCGGCAGGTAGGCGACGATCGGCTTGTGCGGATAGACCAGGTAGGCGTACGGCACGCCGCGCAGGTCGCGCGCCGCGTCGGCCGGCACTCCCTGGCCGCCCCACACGCGGATGAAGCCGAGGTCGCGGTACATCCCCCACTCCTCGTCGTTCACGCACGACTTCAGCAGCTCGCGCGCACGCTGCTCGGCGCGCCGCTCGCGGCCGGGGTCGTACGGCGCCGCGACGCCGAGGCGGCGCGCCTCCCGGCGCGCACGACGGTGATCGAGCCGGCGGTCGAGGTACGGCCAGGTGATCTCGGAGAGCAGCGCGATCACGACGATCGCGGTGACGCAGAGTGCGACGGTCACGTGCTGCCGCTCAGACCGCTCCGCCCGCGGCCCGCGGGAAGAAGATGACGCGATCGGTGGTGCTCGGGATGTCGCCGAACGCCCGGACCAGCTCCGCCTCGCGGCGTCCCGTCTTGGACGTGACGGGCACGGCCGCCCACATCCCCTGGTCGAGCTGGCGGCGGAACTCCTCCACGAGCCGCTCAGCGTCCTCCGCGACTTCGAGGTCGCCCTCGGCGATCAGCTGCTCGCCGTGACCCGGGCGCATGCGGAGGAACTTCATGGCCGCCGATATTACAGAGGGCCTGCGGCCGCCCGCCCGGTGCCCACATCGGGGCGCTCGCGGCGTGTCAGCGACAGGACGTCGACCGGCCCGGGTCCGGCACCGAGGCCGCGGATTCCGTCGCGCACCGCCTCACCGGCGATCCGCCGCGCCGCCCGCGCGGCGTCGAGCGGGGAGTAGCCGAGCGCGAGGTGAGCCGCGAGCGCGGACGAGTGCGTGCAGCCGGAGCCGTGCGCGGCCCCGTCCGGATACCGCTCCCCCGCGATCAGCTCGAGCGTGTCGCCGTCGAAGAAGACGTCGGTCGCCGCCTCGCGGTGCCCGCCGGTCACGACCACGGCGGCCGGCCCGAGCGTGCGCAGCCGCCGCGCGAGCGCCTCCGCGTCGTCGCCGCTGTCGGCAGCGGCGCCGTTGGCACTGCCGTCGTCGGCACCGCGGCGGGCGAGCACGCGCGCCTCCGGCACGTTCGGCGTGATCACGGTCACGCGCGGAAGCAGCTCCTCGACGATCGCCACGCGCGCCGGCTCGTCGAGCAGCACGGCGCCGGACTCGGCGACCATCACGGGGTCGAGCACCACCGGGGTCCCTGGGTCGAGCAGCTCGAGCGCCGCGCGCACGGCCCGGACCGTGTCGGCGGTACCGAGCATGCCGATCTTCACGGCGTCGACGCCGATGTCCTCGGCGACCGCGCGGACCTGCGCGACGATGAAGTCGCCCGGCACCTGATGCACGCCGGTGACCGCGACCGTGTTCTGGGCGGTCAGCGCCGCGATCGCCGTCATCCCGTGGACGCCGCAGCGCGCGAACGCCTTCAGGTCCGCCTGGATCCCGGCGCCGCCGCCGGAGTCGGACCCGGCGATCGACAGGACGGCAGGCACCCGGCGCTCGCTCACGGCGAGCAGGTTAGGACACGCGCGGTCAAGGAACGCGTTCGTAGCGGCCTCCGAACCCGCGCCGGACGAGTCCGCGGGCCTCGAGCTCCCCGAGGCCGGCGAGGACGTCGCGCGCGGCGATCCCGCGCGCGGCGAGCATCGGCAACGTGGAGTGGCCAGCGCCGATCTCCCCGAGCAGCCTGCGCAGGCCGGGCTCGAGGTGCGCCGCGGCGCGCGGCGCGACCTCGTACCGGCTGCCGGTGAGCTCGCTCAGCGCGTCGAGCACGTCGGCGACCCCGCGCACCAGCATCGCCCCGTCGCGGATCAGGCCGTTCACGCCCTCGGCGAGCGCGCAGTTCACGCGGCCGGGCACCGCGGCGACGGTGCGCCCGATCTCGGCGCCGAGATCGGCCGTCGTGAGCGAGCCGGAGCGCTCGGTCGCCTCGACGACCACGACGACGCGGGCGAGCGCGGCGATCAGCCGGTTCCGCGCCACGAACGCCCAGCGGTGGATGCCGGTCCCCGGTGGCATCTCCGACACCACCGCGCCGGCCGTGCACACCGCGGCGTGCAGACGGCGCTTCGAGGCCGGGTACGGCCGGTCGGCGCCGCCCGCGAGCACCGCCACCGGCGGCGAGGGCCCGTCGAGCGCTCCGGTGTGGGCCGCCGAGTCCACGCCGAGCGCCAGCCCGGACACCACGGTGACGCCGGCGGCCGACAGGCTGCGGCCGAGGTCGTGCGCGACCGTGAGCCCGTAGTCGGTCGCCCGCCGGGCACCGACGACGGCGACCGCGTCGACCGTCCCGACGCACTCGGGTGCACCGGCGACGTGCAGCACGGCCGGCGGATCCGTCAGCTCGCGCAGGCCCGCCGGGTAGGTCTCCTCGCAGCGGCAGATCGCCACCAGCTCGCGCTCCTGCACGCGCGCTCGCGCCGCGGCTGGATCGAACGCGCGGTAGCGCCGCCGCACCGAGCGATCGCCCGACGCGTCGAGCAGTGCCGCGTCCGGCAGCGAGAGCACGCGTGCGGGCGCGTCGCGACGGCGCCACTCGATGTCGAGCCAGCCGGCGAGCGCCGCGATCAGGTCGGTGCGGCGCAGGCAGTCGTCGCACGCGGTCACGGCGCTCATGCGAGGGCCGCCGTCGCCGGTTGCTCGAGCCGCAGGCCGGCGGCGATGTGGACGTGGTCGGCCTCGACCTGGTCGCTGGCGTCGAGGTCGGCGACCGTGCGCGCGACGCGCAGCACACGGCTGTGACCGCGAGCGCTGAGCCGGTGGAGGTCGTGGAGCTCGTACAGGAGCTGCACAGCACTCGGGGTGGCGTCGGCGACCGCTCGCATCACGTGCGGAGGCATCTGGGCGTTGCAGGCGAGGCCGTAAGCCGACAGCCGGCGCGCCTGGCGCTCGCGCGCCTCGATCACGCGCAGCCGCACCTCGCTCGACGGCGGCGCGGACTCGGCGCGCAGCGCGGCCGCCGACGGGCGGCCGACCGGGATCAGGACGTCGATGCGGTCGAGCAGCGGGCCCGAGAGCCGCCGCAGGTGGCGCGCGAGGTCGGCCGCCGTGCAGCGGCACGCGTCCTCTCCCATCCCGCACGGGCACGGGTTCGAGGCGGCCACGAGCATGAAGCGCGTCGGGAACGCCACGACCCGCTGCCCGCGGACGATCGTCACGTGGCCGTCCTCTAGCGGCTGGCGCAGCGCCTCCAGGCTCGAGCGGATGAACTCCGACAGCTCGTCGAGGAACAGCACGCCGTGGTGCGCGAGCGTCGCCTCGCCGGGCAGCGGGTGCGACCCGCCGCCGACCAGGCCTGAGGCCGAGATCGTGTGGTGCGGCGCGCGGAACGGCCGGCGGGCCACGAGGCCGCCGTGCACGCCGTTGAGCCCCGACACCGACTGGATCCGCGTGACGTCGACCGCCTCGGCGGGCGTCATCGGCGGCAGGATCGAAGGAAGCCGCCGCGCCAGCATCGTCTTGCCGGTTCCGGGCGGGCCGTGCATGTAGACGTTGTGGCCGCCGGCCGCCGCCACCTCGAGCGCCGGGATCAGCGCGTTCTGGCCGCGGACGTCGGCGAGGTCGAGCAGCGGCTCCGACTCGGGCTCGGGCGCAGGCTCGGGAGGCGGCGGCGGCTCCCCGCGGCCGGCGAGGACGTCGACCGCCTCCTGCAGCGACTCGATCCCGAGCACGGTCAGGCCGGCGACCAGCGCCGCCTCCGGGGCCCGTGAACGCGGGAGCATGAGCCGTGGCAGCAGGTGACGGCGCGCGCCCTCGGCGATCGCGAGCGCCCCGCGGATCGCCCGCACGTCGCCGGTCAGCGACAGCTCCCCCACGATCGCGCAGTCCTCGACGGCGTCCTGCGGCAGCTGGTTGGACGCGACGAGGATCGCCAC
The DNA here is from genome assembly GCA_963806395.1 of uncultured Solirubrobacteraceae bacterium. Classification (GTDB taxonomy): domain Bacteria; phylum Actinomycetota; class Thermoleophilia; order Solirubrobacterales; family Solirubrobacteraceae; genus DASSUW01. Next base: position 26,505 of record CAWDYI010000014.1, read on the forward strand.
CGCCAGCGGCAGGTCGAACCCCGGGCCGATCTTTCGCAGGTACGCCGGCGCGAGGTTGACCGTGATCCGCTTGCCCGAGAACGCGTAGCCGGAGTTGACGATCGCCGACCGCACCCGCTCGCGCGCCTCCCGGATCGCCTTGTCGGCGAGCCCGACGATCGTGAACGCCGGCAGGCCCGTCCGGATGTCGGCCTCCACCCAGACCCGGCGCGATTCGATCCCGTCGAGCGCGAACGTGGTCACGCGTGCGATCACCGGCGGTCCACTAGAACGCCGCTTCGAGGTGGTCGAGGCGGACGAGCATGCCGCGGTCGTCGAGCGTCACGCCGACGGCGTCGAACCGGAGCTCTGCCCCGAACGGGCGGTTGGTGACCTCCGCCAGCCACGCCGCCGCCATCGTGCGCACCTGCGCGCGCTTGGCGTCGTGCAGGCTGTCGCGCCAGTCGCCCGAGCCGAGCCGCCGCGACTTCACCTCGCAGAAGACGATCGTGCCGTCAGCCTCGTCGGCGAGTACGAGATCGAGCTCGCCGAACCGCGTCCGGTGGTTGCGGGCCAGTACCCGGTAGCCCAGGCGGGAGAAGTGCGCGGCCGCCAGGTCCTCGCCGCGGCGGCCCAGCTCCTTCGTGCGTTCGGTCGGCATGACGCGAGCGACCGTATGGGCGCCCGCTGAACGGGTCACCGCGTACTCGTGCCGGTTTCGTGCCGATTCTCAGGCGTCTTCGTCGAGCACGGCGACCAGCGCCGCGAGAGCCCGCCGCATCTCCCCTGCCGGCAGCCGTTCGTCGATCCGGCGCTCGAGGCCGGCGAACGCGCTCGCGACGCGCGCTGCCGCGACGAGACCGGGCGGTGTGAGAGCGACGAGGATCGATCGCCGGTCGGCCGGATTGGGCCGCCGCTCGATCAGCCCGCGTCGCTCGAGCCGGTCGAGCACGCCGGTGAACGTCGACGGCCGCTGGCCGGTGGCGTCCACGAGCTCACGGACGGTGCGGCTGGTGGCGCCGGCGAACGCGGCGAGCGCGTTCACCTCGGCGGCCGAGAGGCCGAGGTCGGACAGCTCGTCGTCGAGGGCGGCCAGCAGGCGGTGGGTGACCTGCTGCCAGTCGACGACGAGCACGGCTCAGGCGGCGCGCTCGGCGAGCGCGACGGCGATCAGGTGCTCCCAGTGCGTGAGCATCGCGTCGAACCGGGCGCCGAAGCGGGAGACCGCGTCCGCGGGGCCGAGCGCGGTCAGGTCATACGTGACCTCGACGCGCGTCTCCGCTTCGTCGGGCTCGCAGCGGACCTCGACCATGCCGGCGTGGAGCCCTGGCCGCACTCGCGCGTAGCGCATCGAGCTCTCGGTCCGGTCGGCGATCACCCAGAGCGTCGGGCTGCCGCGGTGCTGTGTGACGAACGTGGTGCCGGGCTCGTCGGTGGCCTCCCCTCCCGGGAACGTCGGGTCCCAGTCGGGAACCCACTCACACTCGCCCTGAGGCGTGAAGAGGGCGAGCGCTTCCGCGGGCGGGAGCGCGACGTGGATCGTGCCGTGGAGGGTCAGGCGCATTTCGTTCGATTTCGAATTGTACGGATTCGAATGGTTTTGTGCAATGCGGGGCGAACGTCAACGTCAACGTCAACGTCAACTGCGCTGGGTGGGGAAGCTGGGGCCATGGGCGGGTGGTGAGGGTGCATAACTCGCCACTCGACAGGTCTCTCGGGGACTCGAGTGGTGAGTTGTGATCCGTGGCGGTGCACAACCTGCCACTCGATCTCGGCGAAGCGTCGAGTGGTGAGTTATGCACGCGAAAACCGTGCATTTCGGCACAACCGACCGCGCCCGGCCCGAGCGTGTCCCAAACCGCATGCCGGCGATGCAATCCCGCACACACGCGCCGCCCCAAAGCGTCGAGTGTCCACAAACGCACCGCACCACCCCCTTAATGCCGCAGTTGACGTCCGCCCGCGCCCACCACCCACGACGACAGCCGCGCCTCCGGCCACCCGGCAGCCAGCAACCCCTCCAACTCCCCCATCGCCACCCCCAGCTCGCCGTCCCCAAACTCAGGCAGAGCATCGAACACGAAGTACGCCCGCGTCGTCCCTTCGACGAGCCGGGTGCGCCTGCACTGCCGCCAGTTCCAGCGCCGGCAGGTCACCCCGAGCGCATCGGCCCAGACGATCTCCCCCGGCGCGCGGGTGCTCGTCGTCGAACGGCTCGTCTCCGCGAGCCGCCACGAGCCGTACCGGGCCCGCCACGCGGTCGATGTCCTCCCCGCCGACCGGGACCGCGTGCAGCACGCTGACGGCGTTGTAGCGATCGACCAGCCGGTTGATGCGCGGAATGCCCTCGCCGCTCGTCGCGCGCGCCATCAGCGCCTCGGCCGAGCACCAGTGGCGCTTGGGCTTGGCGCCGAAGCTGCTGAAGGCCGCCCGCCACGCGGCGATGTGGGGATGGTCGGCCGGCCGCTCCAGTTCCGCCCACCGCGCCTCCGCCTCACTGAGCGCAGCCGAGCCGCCCGCGTCGGACGGCCCGTTCACGACACCCTCGGCGACGATCACTCCCGCCCGGTAGCCCGGATACGCGGCCGCGACATCGGGATCGACGAGGAGCTCGACCGCCACCGCCGGCCGCGCTCAGAGGGCGAGCTGCTGGTACGCCATCGACTGGAACGACAGCCGGTGCAGCGGCGACACGCCGAGCCGCTCGATCGCGGCGCGATGCTCGGGCGTGGAGTAGCCGACGTGGGCCGCGAACTCCCAGCCCGGGTAGTGCTCCTCCCAGCGCCGCATGAAGCGGTCGCGCGAGACCTTGGCGATCACCGACGCCGCCGCGACCGCGGCGCTCGTGGCGTCCCCGCCGACTACGTGGCGCTGCTCGAACCCCGTCGGCGGCACCGGGAAGCCGTCCGACAGGCACAGGCAGTCCTCGGGGCGGCCGACGCGCCGCAGCACGGACGACAACGCCGCCAGGTTGGTCTTGTGCAGGCCGCGCTCGTCGATCCCGCGGACGCAGCGCGACGTGACCGCCACGCGCATCGCGATCCGCAGCACGCGGGGATACAGCGTCTCGCGCATCTCCTCGGTGTGCTGCTTGGAGTCGTTCAGCGCCGACAGCGCCCGTAGATCGGACAGCGTCAGGCGCTCGTAGTCGAACAGCACCGCCGCCGCCACCAGCGGGCCGGCCAGACAGCCGCGCCCGGCCTCGTCGGCGCCTGCCACGAACCGCACTCCCAGACTGCGGTCGTACCGGAAGAGGCGGCTCCCGGACGTCTTCTTGCGCTTCTTAGAGGAGGCCGATCCGTTTGGGTGGCCAGTACGTGGCGAATGCTTCGCCGATGATCCAGTCCTCAGGGACCGGCCCCCAGAAGCGGCTGTCGTCGGATGACCCACGGTTGTCGCCCATCATGAAGTAGTGACCGGCGGGAACTGTGACCTCCTGCGGGAAGTCGCACTCGCCGTCGCTCGCACACGGTCGCGCGAACGGCTCGTTCTGCGTCTTCCCGTTGAGGACGACGTGACCCTGGTCGATCTTGATCCGGTCGCCCGGACCCGCCACGACGCGCTTGATGAAGTTGACGTCCGCCTTGTCCGCCGTGGGCCGGATGCAGACCTGGCCGGGCGGCGGTTCGCCGCCGCCGCACTCGTTGCCCTGCTCCGCGCCGGTGGGCGGATGGAAGACCACGACGTCGCCGACCTCGGGGTGCCCGAAGCGGGCGCCGATGCGGTTGACGAGCACGCGCTGCCCGATCTCGAGCGTCGGCACCATCGACTCGCTCGGGATCCGGTAGGGCTTGACCAGGAACGCCTGGATGCCGAGTGCGAGACCGAGCGCGACCGCGACGATCAGGACGAGCTCGATCAACGACCCGGACGCCGACGACGTCTTGGCCGTCTTCGCCGTCTTCGCCGCCACGGGGCCTACTTGGACTCGTCGTCCGCGGGCGGCTCGGCGTCGCCCTCGGACGCTGCGGCGGCCTCGGCGTCCGCGGACGCCTCGACCTCGGCCGTCTCTTCCGCAGCCACCTCGGCATCGGCCTCTGCGGGGGCGTCGGCCGCCGCTTCGGCTTCGGCGAGCGCCTGCTCGTCGACGGCGTCGCCCGGCACCTCGTCGTCGGCCGCCGCCGCGACCTCGGCCGCGGGATCGTGCAGCGGACCGACCTGGACGATCTCCTCCGGGCCGACGTAGCGGCGTTCGCGCACACGGGCGCGCTTGCCGACGCGGCCACGCAGGTAGTAGAGCTTGGCCCGCCGCACGTCGCCGCGAGCGGCGACCTCGATCTTCTCGATCTTCGGCGAGTGGACGGGGAACGTGCGCTCCACGCCGACGCCGAACGAGTTCTTGCGGACCGTGAAGGTCTCGCGCACTCCCTCGCCCTGGCGCTTGATCACCACGCCCTCGAAGACCTGGGTGCGCCGGCGGGTGCCCTCGACGACCTGGAAATGGACCCGGAGGCGGTCACCCGCCTGGAAGTTTGGGACGCGGCGGAGTTGCTGACGCTCGAGGCTGTCGATGACGGTGCTCATGGCAAAGAAAGACCGCGGCGCCAGAGAGGGAAGGACGGCGGCACGCGGGCAAATTATGGTAGCGAACCCGCGCGAGTGATCGGCACGACCTACAGCAGGCCGACCCGATTCGGCGGCCAATACGTCGCGAACGCGCCGCCGATGATCCAGTCGCGCGGCACCGGGCCCCAGAACCGGCTGTCGTCGGACGAGCCGCGGTTGTCGCCCATCATGAAGTACTCGCCGCGTGGCACGCGCGCCTCGCGCGGGAACGTGCAGCCCTCGCCGCCGCCGCACGGAAGGGTGTACGGCTCACGCACCGGTCTGCCGTTGAGCACGACGCGGCCGTCGTCGATCCTGATCCGGTCCCCGGGGCCGGCCACGACCCGCTTGATGAACGTGGTGTCGGACTGCTCCGGTGTGTGCTCGATGCAGACCTGGCCCTCCGGCGGCGGGGTCCCGCATTGGTCGCCGAACGGCTGCTCGGCGCCCGCCGGCGGATGGAACACGATGATGTCGCCCACCGCGGGGTCGCCGAACCGGTTGCCGATGCGGTCGACGAGCACCCGCTGCCCGATGTTGAGCGTCGGTTCCATCGACTCGCTCGGGATCCGGTAGGGCTTGATCAGGAACGCCTGGATGAACAGCGCCAGGCCGAGCGCGACCACGACGATCACGATCAGCTCGCGCAGCGATCCGCGCTTCATCCCGGAGCCCCTCCCGCACGCCGCCGGCTCTCCTCGAGCCGCCACTGGCGGATCCGCTCGTGATGGCCGGAGAGCAGCACGTCGGGCACGCCCCAGCCGCGCCAGTCGGCCGGGCGCGTGTAGTGCGGGTACTCGGGCGCCCCCTCGAGGGCCTCCGAGAACGACTCCTCGACGGCCGACTCGTCCTTGCCGAGCACGCCCGGGAGCTTGCGCAGCACGGCGTCGCCCACCACCATCGCCGCCGGCTCGCCGCCGGACAGCACGTAGCGGCCGATCGACACCTGGTCGGTGCAGAAGTGCTCGAGGATCCGCTCGTCGAACCCCTCGTAGCGCCCGCACAGGAGCGTCAGCGCCGGCTCGGCCGCGAGCTCGGAGGCGAGCGCGTCGTCGAGCAGCCGTCCGCCGGGGGTGAGCGCGATCACGCGCCGCCGATCCCGCAGCTCGACGGGATCGACGTCGTAGCGCGCGCGCAGCGCCGCCTCCATCACGTCGACGCGCAGCACCATCCCGGCGCCGCCGCCGAACGGCGTGTCATCGACCTGGCCGTAGGTCAGCGGGGTCGCCGCGCGCATGTCGACCGCCTCGAACGCGTGGCCGAGCGCGAGCGCGTTGGTGACGTGGCGCTGGGACCGGAACCAGTCGAACCACTGCGGGAAGAGGGTGAAGACGTCGAGGTTCACTCGCCCAGGAAGGTCAGGTCGACGTCGATCCGGCGCGCTTCGATGTCGATCGACCGGATCGCGTCGCGCACCAGCGGGATCAGCCGGTCGCCGACCTCGAGCGCCTCGCACGAGGGCAGGGCGATCATCCGGCCGACCACGCCGACCTCGCGCTCGCCGTCGACCACGGTGCATCCCTCCAGGTCGCGCGCCCAGAACTCGTCCTCCTCGAGCGGCGCAGCCGCAGCCCGCGGCGCGAGCAGCTCGACCCCGCGCATCGCTTCGGCGTCCTCGCGTGACGCGCAGCCCTCGAGCCGCACGATCGGCTTCTCGGCCGAGCCCGCGCGGCGCTGCACCGCCAGCGCCTGTCCCTGCACCTCGAGCACCGCCCCTTCGACGAGCAGCTCGGGCACCGGGCGGGTCACGTGGAAGGAACCGTCGAGCCCGTGCGGCCGGCCCACCCGGCCGGCCGGCACCATGTCACTCGACGATGTCGACGAGGACGCGCCGGTTGTCCTTGACCGCGGCGGCCTTGACGATGGTCCGGAGCGCCTGCGCGGTGCGTCCTCCGCGCCCGATGACCTTGCCGTAGTCATCGTCGCCGACGGACAGCTCGAGCACGAGCGTGCCGTCGTCCTCCTCGAACTCCTCGACCTCGACCTTGTCGGGCTCGTCGACCAGCTGGCGCACCAGGTAGACGAGCAGCTCGCCCACGAGGTGCTAGCGGGCGATGCCCTGGGTCTTGAGGAGCTTGGACACCGTGCTGCTCGGCTGAGCGCCGCGATCGAGCCAGTGGCGGATCCGCTCCTCGTTCAGCACGATCGTCGACGGGTCGGTCTGCGCGTTGTAGCGGCCGAGCGTCTCGATGAAGCGACCGTCGCGCGGAGAGCGGCGATCGGCGACGACGACGCGCCACACCGGGTCCTTTTTCCCGCCCACGCGGGTGAGTCTCATGCTGACTGCCATTTCGGCGCGGCAGGATAGCGGAACCGCTCACCGCTGACGCATCATCTGCCCGATATCGGGCATCTTCCCCTGCTGGATCCCGCGCATCATCTTGCGCATCTGGTCGAACTGCTTGATCAGCTGGTTGACCTGCTGGACGCTCGTGCCGCTGCCCTTGGCGATCCGCAGCCGGCGCGAGCCCTTGATCGTCTCGGGGTTGCGGCGCTCGTACGGCGTCATCGAGAGGATGATCGCCTCGACGCGGTCGAGCTCGCGGTCGTCGACCTGCATCTTCGACAGCTGGTGGCCGGCGAGGCCGGGGATCATCCCCAGGATCGAGGTCAGCGGGCCCATCTTGCGGACCCGCTTGAGCTGGTCGAGGAAGTCCTCGAGCGTGAACTGGTTCTTGCGGAACTTCCGCTCGAGCTCCTTCGCCTCGTCCTCGTCGACCGACTGCTCGGCCTTCTCGATGAAGGACAGCACGTCGCCCATCCCGAGGATCCGCTGCGCCATCCGGTCGGGGTGGAAGCGCTCGAAGTCGCCGAGCTTCTCACCCGTGGAGGCGAACATGATCGGCTTGCCGGTGACCGCCTTGACCGACAGCGCGGCGCCGCCGCGGGCGTCGCCGTCGAGCTTGGAGAGCACCACGCCGTCGAACTGCGCGACCTCGGCGAACTGCTCGGCCACGTTCACCGCGTCCTGGCCGGTCATCGCGTCGACGACGAGCAGCACGGTGTGCGGGCGCACGCGCTTCTTGATCCGCGCGAGCTCCTCCATCAGCGCCTCGTCGACGTGCAGGCGGCCCGAGGTGTCGACGATCAGCACGTCCTTGCCGTCGCGCGTCGCCTGGTCGAGCGCCCAGCCCGCGATGTCGACGGGGTCCTTGTCGGTGCCCTGCTCGTACACCGTCGCGCCGGCCTGGGTGCCGACCTTGACGAGCTGCTCGACCGCGGCCGGCCGGTAGACGTCGCAGGCGGCCACGGCGACGGACGAGTTGTTCTGCTCGCGCAGGTAGCGCGCGAGCTTGGCCGTGGCGGTCGTCTTGCCGGAGCCCTGGAGGCCGGCCATCAGCACGACGGTCGGCGGGCGCGGGGAGAACGTCAGGCCCGCGGAGGCGCCGCCCATCAGCGCCGTCAGCTCCTCGTTGACGATCTTGATGACCTGCTGGCCGGGGTTCAGCTGCTTGTGCACCTCGACGCCGAGGCAGCGCTCCTTCACGGTCGCCGTGAACTGCTTGACGACCTTGAAGTTGACGTCGGCTTCGAGCAGCGCGAGCCGGATCTCACGCAGCGCGCGATTGATGTCGTCTTCGGTGAGCGCACCGCGCTGCCGGACGCCCGCGAGCGTCCCCTGCAGCTTCTCTGACAGCGAGTCGAACAAGATCTACATGCTAAGGCGCTCGCGCGAGCTTGCGAGTGCGGGTAAGCCGCATTCGGTTACGGTGCATTCACGTGGAGCTCGACCTCTTGGTGATCGGATCCGGACCGAGCGGGCAGAAGGCGGCGATCCAGGCGGCCAAGCTCGGTAAGCGCGTGGCCGTCGCCGAGCGCCGCGAGCGGGTGGGCGGAGTGTCGATCCACACCGGCACGATCCCGTCCAAGACGCTGCGCGAGGCCGTGCTGGAGCAGCTCGCCCAGCGGCCGATGGACGTGCTCGACCCCACACGCGTCGAGGAGTCCGAGAAGATCGCGCTCGAGCAGCTGATGGACCGGACGGCGCGCGTGATCGCCGCCGAGACCGCCGTCGTGCGGGAGCAGTTCCGGCGCAACCGCGTCGGCCTGCTGCCGGGCCAGGCCCGGTTCCTGGACGCCAACACGGTGCGGGTCGAGGGGTCCGACGAGATCATCCGAGCGCGCCGGGTCGTGATCGCCTGCGGCACGCGCCCGGCGCGGCCGAACACGGTCGAGTTCGACGACCGCACCGTGATCGACTCCGACGGCCTGCTCAAGCTCGACCACCGCGTGCCGCGGACGATGACCGTCGTCGGCGCCGGCGTGATCGGCGTCGAGTACGCCTCGATGTTCGGCGCGCTCGGCACGAAGGTGACGGTGGTGGACAAGGGCGACCGCGTCCTCCCGTTCCTGGACGCCGAGATCGGTGAGGCGTTCCAGTACTTGTTGCGACGCGCCAACGTGACGTTCCGGATGCGCGAGAGCGTGTCGGCCGTCGAGCTGGACGCGGACGCGCGCGGACCGAAGGTGTCGCTGGCCTCGGGCAAGGAGCTCGTGTCGGAGACCGTGCTGTACGCGATCGGGCGCCAGGGCGACACCGAGGCGCTGGAGCTCGACAAGGCGGGGCTGTCCGCCGACGAGCGCGGCCGGATCCCCGTCGACGGCGACCATCGCACGGCGATCCCCCACATCTTCGCCGTCGGCGACGTGTCCGGCGGCGGGCTCGCCGCGACGGCGATGGAGCAGGGCCGGATCGCCGCCCTGCACGCGTTCGGCGAGCCGGTCGAGACGCTGCCGGAGCTGGTGCCGACCGGCGTCTACGCGATCCCGGAGATCGCGATGGTCGGCCGCACCGAGGAGGCGCTCACCGACGCCGCCGTCCCGTACGTGACCGGCGTGGCGCACTGGCGCGAGCTGGCCCGCGGGCTGATGAGCGGCGACGAGGACGGGATGCTCAAGCTGCTGGTCTCCTCGAGCGACCGCCGCCTGCTCGGGGTGCACGTGATCGGCAAGGGCGCGACCGACCTCGTCCACATCGGACAGGCCGTCATGGGCGGCGATTCCACGATCGACTTCCTCGTGACGGCGGTGTTCAACTACCCGACGTTCGCCGAGTCCTACAAGGTCGCCGCGCTGGACGCGTCCAACCGGATCAGGAAGCCGTAGGCGGCGGGTCCTCCGGGGCGGGTGGCAGCGGGCCGGGCCGCTGCGCGCTGGTGGCCTCCGCGGCCGCCTCGCGCGCCGCCTGCGCCGCCTCCGCCGCGTCGGCAGCGGCAGCCTCGCGCGCCTCCTCGGCCACCTGCCGCGACTCGGGCCGCGGGCGAGGCGGCGCCGAGTCCGCGAACCGCTCGGTCAGGTTGCCGAGCGCCTGCGTGAACTCGCTCGGGATGACGAAGATCTTGCTCGCCGGCCCTTGCGCGAGCTGCGGCAGCATCTGCAGATACTGGTAGGACAGCAGCCGCTCGTCCGGCGCCCCGTCGTGGATCGCGCCGAACACGGTCTCGATCGCCTTCGCCTCGCCCTCGGCCCGCAGGATCGCGGCGGTACGGGCGCCCTCGGCCTTGAGCACGGCCGACTGCTTCTCACCCTCCGCGGTGAGGATCTGCGACTGCTTGACACCCTCGGCGGTGAGGATCGTGGCGCGCCGGTCGCGCTCGGCGCGCATCTGCTTCTCCATCGCCTCCTGGACGGTGCGCGGCGGCTCGACCGACTTGAGCTCGACGCGGTTGACGCGGATGCCCCACTTGCCCGTCGCCTCGTCGAGCACCACGCGCAGCTGCGAGTTGACGTTGTCGCGCGACGTCAGCGTCTCCTCGAGCGTCAGCCCGCCGATCACGTTGCGCAGCGTCGTGACCGTGAGCTGCTCGATCGCCTGCAGCGGGTTGGCGACCTCGTACGTCGCGGCCTTCGGATCGGTGATCGTGAAGTAGATGACGGTGTCGATGCCGACGACGAGGTTGTCCTCGGTGATCACCGGCTGCGGCGGGAAGGAGACCACCTGCTCGCGCAGGTCGAGCAGCGGCTTGACGCGGTCGACGAACGGGACGATCAGGGTCAGCCCGGGATCGAGCGTCCGCGCGTAGCGCCCGAGCCGCTCGACGATCCCCGCCCGCGCCTGCGGGACGATCCGCACGCCCGACGCCGCGACGATGAACAGGAATATCGCAAGGACGATCAGCGCAATCAATCCGGCGTCCATTAGGGTCTCCTCACTCCGCGACGAGCGCCGTGGCGCCCCTGATCTCGATCACTTGGACCCGCTTGCCGGCCTCGATGACGTCGTCGTCGTCGTAGGACCGCGCCGTCCACACCTCGCCGCCGATCCGTACGCAGCCGACGCCCTCGTCGTTGGCGATCCGCTCCAGGACCAAGCCGGTGCGGCCGACCAGCGCGGCCGTGCCGGTGCGCAGCGCCGGCGGCTGGCGCCGGTGCGAGCGCGCGAGCGGCCGCAGGGCGGCGAGCAGGACGCCCGAGACGACCAGGAACACCGCCCAGCTCAACACCGGGGGGCCGCCGGCGGCGGCGACGAGCGCGGCGACCAGCGCGCCGCCTGCGAAGGGCGCGAGGAAGAAGCTGAGGGTGGCGATCTCCCCCACACCGAAGACCACCGCAGCGATCAGCCAGAGCACCCACTCGTCCATATCCTGAAACGATGTTAGTTGAGCGCCCTGCGGGCGACGGGGAAGTCGAAGTAGCGATCGGGGTAACGCTCGCCGCGGAGCGTGAAGTGCCACCACTCGTTGGCGTAGTCGTCGAGGCCGGCGGCGTCGAGCGTGTCGCGCAGCAGCAGGCGGTTGCGGTGGGCACGGCCCTTGATCCGCGGGTCGAGCGTGTGGGCGCGCGGGTCGAAGCAGTCGTAGGCGGTCCCCATTCTGACGGTGTTGTCCGGGAAGCGCCTGCGCCGGGGTGCAAAGCACGGGACGAGGCCGAAGCGCGTGCGCGACCAGCGCGGTTGCTCCCTCGGCGGCAGCCTCACCAGCGTGAGGTCGACGGTGCTGCCGCGGCTGTGGCCTGAGCGGCGCGCGATGTAGCCGTCGTCGTGCAGCGTGCTCTTGTCGACGCGGGGATAGAACTCGCGCTTCATCTTCGTGTCGCCCGCGTCGTCGGCCCAGCGGGCGAACTGGTCGACGGCGCGCTGCGGCCGGTAGCAGTCGTACACCTTCAGCGTGTAGCCCTTGGGCGCGAGCCTGCGCTGGGCGCGCTTGAGCGCGCGGGCGGTCTCGCGGGTGACGATGCAGAGCGGCTCGCGGTAGCCGGCGATCCGGCGCCCGACGAAGTTGTACTTCGTCGCGTAGCGCATGTCCTGGAGGATCGTGGGGTCGACGTCCTCGAGCGCGACGAACGTGCTCGGGGCCTGCTGCGCAGGGGCGAGGAGCGCCAGTGCGACCAGCAGCGCGGTCATGTCGTCAGCAGTGCGCGCGCGAAATCGTCGGCGTCGAACGGGCGCAGATCCTCGAGCTGCTCGCCGATGCCGATCAGCTTCACGGGGATGCCGAGCTCGTTCGCGATCGCCAGCGCGATGCCGCCCTTCGCGGTCCCGTCGAGCTTGGTGAGCACGATGCCGGTCACGCCCACCGCCTCACCGAACAGCTTGGCCTGACGGACGCCGTTCTGGCCGGTGGTGGCGTCGACGGTCATCAGGGTCTCGTGCGGGGCGTCCGGCATCTGCTTGGTGATCACCCGCCGGACCTTGGTCAGCTCCTCCATCAGGTTGTGCTGCGTGTGCAGCCGCCCTGCGGTATCGACGATCACCACGTCCGCCCCGCGCTCGCGCCCACGGGCGACCGCGTCGAACGCGACCGCGCCGGGGTCTGACCCCTCCGGGCCCTTGACGAGCTCGACGTCGGCCCGCTCGGCCCAGCGCTCGAGCTGCTCGACCGCGGCCGCGCGGAACGTGTCCGCCGCCCCCACGACGACCTTCTGGCCGAGCGTGTGGCGCAGGTGCCAGGCGAGCTTGCCGATCGTCGTGGTCTTGCCGGTGCCGTTGACGCCGACGACGAGGATCACCGTCGGATCGGGGCGGATGTCGATCGTGTCGTCGCCGGTCCGGGCCATCTCGGCGAGCAGCTCAGCGAGCCGGGCGGTGAGCGCCTCGCCGCCGACGAGGTCGCCCTCCTCGGCCTCGCGCTCGAGCCGCTCGACCACCTGCGCGGTCGTGCTCGCGCCGACGTCGGCGTAGATCAGCGCCTCCTCGAGCCGCTCCCACGTCGCCTCGTCGAGATCGCCCTCGAACAGTGTCGCCTGAACCTCGGCCGCGAGCGCCTCGCGGGTCTTGCGCATCGACTCGCGCAGACGGCTGAAGAAGCGCGGCCTGCGCTCCGGCTCGCCGGGGTCGGGAGCGTCGGCGACGAGAGTGCCGCCGTCGGTGATGAAGAGGTGATGCCAGTCCCGGGCCAAGCCGCGGCGCAGGATAGCCCGCGGTCACCGAACCGCCGGGATCACCTCGCGGCCGATCAGCTCGACGATCGCGAGATCGTCGTGGCGCAGGTGCTGCAGCATCACGCGCTCGACCCCGGCCGCCTCGTACTCCCGCAGACGCTCGATCAGCGCGTCCGGCTCGAGGCCGGCCCAGAAGTTGCCCATCACCGAGAACGGGATCGGCTCGCGCCCGATCTGGAGGCACGCCGCGGCGATCCGCTCGCGCCGCTCGTTGCACTCCTCCGGGGTCGCCATCACCGTGTTGTACTCGTCGGCCCAGCGCGCGGCGAGGGCGGCGGCACGCGGGCCGGCCTTGCCGCCGAGGAGCAGCGGCGGGTGCGGTTGCTGCACCGGCTTGGGCAGCGCGTCGGCGCCGTCGAGGCGGTAGAACGCGCCGTCGAAGTCGAACGGCTCGGCGCCCCAGGAGCGGTGCACGATCTCGATCTGCTCGGCGAGCCGGTCGAACCGCTCGCGCTGGCTCTCGAACGGGAATCCGAAGGCGCGGTGCTCGCCGTCGTGCCAGCCCGTGCCCATGCCGAGCTCGACGCGGCCGCCGGAGACGTGGTCGGCGGTCACGACGCTGCGTGCGAGCACGGACGGGTGGCGGAAGGTCGCGGGCGAGACGAGCGTGCCCAGGCGGAGCGTGGTCGTGAGCGCCGCGAGCGCGTTGATCGTGCTCCAGGCGTCGAGCGACCCGCCGCCGGGCGCTCCGTCCAGCGACATGTAGTGGTCGGACCGGAACAGGGCGTCGAAGCCGGCGGCCTCGGCGGTGGTGGCGAGCGCGCGCCACTGGTCCCACGTGACGCCCTCCTGGCCCTCGATCATCAGGCAGACGCGCATCGGCCGGACAATAGGCGGTGGCGGCCCCGGCGTACGGCCACGGCGCTGGGTGCGGAAGCGGGCGACCGTCTGGTCGCGCTGCGGTTCGCCGAGTGTCGAGTTTGTGGGCCTGGGGCCCGGTAAGTCGACACTCGGCGGCGCTCCGCGCCCTCACACTCGTCCCACAGCCCACCGCTTCCCCACCCAGCGAAGTTGACGTTCGCGGGCGCAGCCGCGAGGGATCAAAGATCGAGGTCGAGCCCCAGGAAGGCGCCGATCCCGGCGACCTCGGACTCGATCCCGGCGCGTACGGCCTTGGTGATGCGGCCGAACGGGTCGATCTCGACGCGCCGCTTGGCGCGGTCGAGCCGCCAGGTGGCGAAGACGCGGCCGTCGGCGATCGCGACCGGGCGCAGGATGCCTCCGCCGGGCGCGACGCGCTTGGCGTGCGCGGGGTCGAGGATCGGCGCGCGGGAGGCCCAGCCGAGCAGCCACTCGTCGAACGCCGGCAGCAGGCGGACGCCGCCCTCGCCTGGGTCGCCCGGCGGATCGGGCGGCTCGGCCCACGCGCGGCGGACGTCGGCGGCCGGCAGTCCCGACCAGCTTGCGAAGTCCTCGGCCGTCGCGGGCGCGTGCGCGGCGCCGTAGCGCCGCGCCAGCTCCGCCACGGCGGCGTCGCGGTCGGGGAGCGGCCCGGGATCGATCGGGCCGTAGAGCTCCTCGCGGCCGCGGACGCCGACCTCGCACAGCACGCCGGCGAGCGCGGCGCGGTGGACGACGTGGATCGGCGCCTGCCCCTTCGGCTCGACCGGCACGCCGCGGGCGCGTAGGCCCGCGGCGAGCTCGTGGCGGGTCAGCGGCCCCTCGTCGCGGACGATCTCGGCCGCCACCGCCGTGCTGCGCTCCGCCTCGGCGGGCGGTAGGCCGAGCTGCGTGAGCCGGCGCTCGCCGCGCTTCAGGTGCAGCGGGGCGAACACCGCGAGCGCGAGCGGTAAGTCGGCGGCGTCCAGCAGGTGCAGCGTGCCGCGCATCGCCCAGGTGCGCACCAGCGTGCGGTTCCCGCTCAGCGCGTGCTCGACGGCATCCGCGGAAACGCCGGGCGCCCTCGCGCGCACGGCGAGGAACGCGGCGTTGCGGTCCTGCGCCTGCACGCCGACCACCGAGCGGACCGCCTCCACCGGATCGGCGGACCGCGCTCCCGACAGTCGCTGGGCGCGGAGCCGGCGGCGGCGGACGACCGCGGGCCTAGGCGGCACGCTCCGCATCGTCGCCGGACTGCCTGGCCGCGGGCGGCGGCTCGGCCGGCTCGTCGGCGCGCGGCGGCAGCCGGCGGGACACGACCTTGGAGACGCCGTTGCCGGCCATCGAGACGCCGTACAGGCAGTCGGCGGCGTCCATCGTCCGCTTCTGGTGTGTCACGACGATGAACTGGGCGCGGTCGGCGAACCGGCGCAGGAGCGTGAGGAAGCGGTCGATATTGAGGTCGTCGAGCGCGGCCTCGACCTCGTCGAGGATGTAGAACGGGCACGGCCGCGCGAGGAAGACGGCGAACAGGAACGCGAGCGCGGTCAGCGACTTCTCACCGCCGGACAGCAGCGTCAGGCGCTTCGTCGCCTTGCCGGCGGGAGTGATCTCGATCTCGACCCCGGTCCGGTCCTCCTCGTCCTCCTCCTCGACCTCGGCGGCAAGCTCTGCGTCCTCGGCGCCGGCCTCGTCGTCGGCGTCGCCGCCGCCGAGCACGGGCCGCGGGCCGATGTCCTCGCGCACGAGCCGGAGGCGGCCGCGACCGCCCGGGAACAGATGCTCGGCGACCTCCTCGAAGTTGCGCGCTGCGGCCTCGAACGTCTCCTCGAACGCCTCGCGGATGCGCCGGTCGGTGTCGCGGATCAGGCCCTCGAGCTCGCGCATCGCGGACTCCAGGTCCTCGCGCTGGGTCTCCAGCTCCTCGACGTGCGCGACCGCCTCCTCGTACTCGCGCTTGGCGAGCGGGTTGACCGGTCCAAGCTGCTCGCGGCGGCGGCGCAGGCGCTCGATCCGCGCTTCGAGGTCGGCGCGTGAGACCTCGTCCAGCTCCTCCTCGGCGGGCGTGGCCTCGAGCCCGAGCTTCTCGGCCAGCCGGCCGAGCTCGCGGCCGGCGTCGGCCGCGCGGTCGCGCGCCTGCTGCGCGCGCACCTCGCCGCGCGTCACCGCTTCGCCGCGCTCCTTCAGGCGGCCCTGCACCTGTGTCTCCTCGGCGGCACACGCGCGCAGCTCGCCCGCCAGCTGCTCGCCCGCCTCGCGGTCGGCGCGCAGCTCGGCCTCGACCGCCTCCATCCGTACCGCGACGGCCGCGCCGGCCTCTGCGAGCACCGCCGCGAGCCGCTCGGCCGCGGGCCGCAACGCCTCGTCGAGTGCCATCCGCTCGCGCTCGCCGGCGATCCGCTGCTCACGCTCGGCGCGCTCGCGCGCCGCGCGCTCGGCCAGGCGCCGCTCGGTCCCGACCGCGGCCTCGAGCTGCGCGCGCCGCTCGGCGGCGGCACCCTCGTCCGGGGCGGTCTGGCGCTGCTCGATCACCCAGCCGGCGTGCCGCTCGGCCTCGGCTGCCTCGTCACGGGCCCGCGCCGCTGCGCGCGCGGCGCGCTCGGCGTCGTCGCGCGCCGCGTCGGCGGCCTGGACCGCGCGCGAGGACTCCTCGACCTTCGCCAGCGCGGCCTGCTCGGCCTGCACCGCGCGCTCGGCCTCGGCGACCAGTCCGGCGCGGCGATTGCGCTCGGCGAGCACACGATCCTCGCCGCCCGCAGGGACCTGCCGCAGCTCACGCGTGAGCGGCGACCACACGCGGCCGTCGCGCGTGACCGCGACGCCGGAGAACGACGCCTCGAGCCCGTCGAGCGAGTCGACGACCCACACGCGCGACAGCAGCGCGGCGGCCAGCCGGCCCTCGCCGTCGGACTGCACGTGCGCGACGAGCGGCTCGGCGCCGGGCGCCGGTGGCGCGCCGGCAGCACCTTCCGGCGCCGTCTCGGGCACGATCAGCGCCGCGCCGCCGTCGCGCCCCGCGCGATCGAGCAGTCGCGAGCCCTCGCCAAGGTCGGCGGCGACCGCGGCGCGCAGCCGTGGCCCGAGCACGGCGGCGAGCGCGAGCTCGTACCCGGGGTCGGCGCTGAGGTCGTCGGCCAGCGCCGCAGCGCCGCCCGGCGCACCGGCGTGGGCGCGCAGGAACTGGTTGAGCTTCGCCAGCTCGGCCCCGGTCGCGGCGGCCTCGCGGCGGGCGTGCTCGGCCGCGGTCTCGGCCTCGCGACGGGCGCGGCGGGCGGTCTCTGTCGCGGCGTCGGCGACGCCGCGCGCCGCGGCGGCGGCGTCGGCGGCCTCGGCCAGGCCCGCGACCTTCTCGACCGCCTCCGCCCGCCGGGCCTGGAGCTCGGCGAGCTCGCGGTCGAGGCGCTCGCGACGGTCCTCGGCGAGCTGGGCGAGCTCGGCCTCGAGCGCCGCGATCCGCTCGGCGGCGCCGTCGTCGCCCGTGTCCTCGGCCGCCTCGGCCTCCAGCGATGACAGCAGCGCGCGCCGCCGCCCGGCGCGGTCGAGCAACGTCGCCGCGGCCTGCCGCGCTGCCTCCTCGCGCAGGCCGATCCGCTCGCGCGCCGAGCGCGCCGCGTAGAACCGGTTCGACAGTGCCTCGCGCTCGGTCCCGCGCGCCGCCAGGGCCTGCTCGGCCTGCTCGCGCCGCCCCGCGACCGCGCGTAGCTCCTGCTCGGTGGCCGCCGCCGCCGCCCGCGCCGCGGCCGCCTCGGCCTCGGCCGAAGCCAGCGCCGCGCCCGCCGCGCGGACGTCCTCGCGCACCAGCGTCCACAGCGCCTCGTCGGTCTGCCGTTCGAGCCGCTCGTGCAGCTCGGCCGCCTCGGCCTGGCGCTTCAGCGGCCGGAGCCGCGTGCGCGCTTCGCGCTCGACGTCGAGCGAACGGTCGAGGTTGTCCTGCGTGCGCGCCAGCTTGAGCTGCGCGCGCCGGCGCCGCTTGCGGTGCTTGCCGAGCCCGGCGGCCTCTTCGATCAGCATCCGCCGGTCGCGCGGCTTGGACGTCACGATCGCCTCGACGCGGCCCTGCGAGACGACCGAGTGCATCTCCTTGCCGAGCCCGGTGTCGGACAGCAGCTCGAGCACGTCGGTCAGACGGCAGCGCGCGCCGTTGACGCGGTACTCGCCCTCGCCGGCGCGGCTGAGGCGGCGCACGATCGAGATCTCGCCGGCGGGCAGGTTGACGGCGCCGCTGGCGTTGTCGAGCACCACCTCGACCTCGGCCTCGCTGCGCGCCTGCACGCCGTGCGCGCCCGCGAAGATGACGTCCTGCATCGACTGGCCGCGCACCGCCACCGGCGACTGCTCGCCCATCGCCCACAGCACCGCGTCGGTGATGTTGGACTTGCCGGAGCCGTTCGGGCCCACGACGACGGAGACGCCGGGCGAGAAGTCCAGCCGGGTGCGGTCCGGGAACGACTTGAAGCCCTTCAGCGTGATCGACCGGAGATGCATCTACAGGGTCATCCCGGGAGCCCGTCGAGCGCGGTCTCGGCGGCCGCCTGCTCGGCGTCCTTCTTCGATCGGCCGGCGCCGCGCGCCAGCTCCTCGCCTTCGACCATCGCCGCGACCTCGAAGCGCCGCTCGTGCGGCGGGCCCTCCTCGGCCGTCACCGCGTAGATGACCACGGCTCCGCGACGCGCGAGCCGCTCCTGGAGCGCCGACTTGAAGTCGGCGGGGCGCTCGAGCGACATCTCGATCTCCGGCGTGAACGCCTCGACCACCGCCTCGGCGGTCTCCTCGTAGCCGAACTCGAGGTAGCACGCACCGATCACGGCCTCGATCACCGATGCCAGCACGCGCTCGGTCTGCGCCAGCATGTCGGTCGCCGGGCCGGCAACGTCGGCCGGCGCCGCCTCCCGGAGGCGCTCCGGGATCCCCAGCCGCTCGGCCACCTCCCGGCAGGAGCGCCCGGACACCGCCTGGGCGCGGACCTTGGTCAGCCGGCCGGCGCCATAGGTGCCCAGCCGCGGATACAGGTGCGTCGTGATCGCCAGTCCGAGGACCGAGTCGCCCAGGAAGGCGAGCCGCTCGTAGGCGTCGCTGCGTGTCTCCACCCACGACGCGTGCGTGACCGCCTGCCGGGCAAGCTCGTCGGGCAGCCGTTCCAGCAGGTCGTGCAGCTTGCGCAGAGGTCAGGATCCCGGCTCGCGGTCTACGGCACCGCCCGCACGCGCAGGCGGCAGGTGGGCGAGCACGAAGTCGACCGCGGCGCGCACGGTCCAGATCTGCGCCGCCTCTTCGTCGGACATCTTCACCCCGTACGTGTCCTCGAGCTCCTGCACCAGCGTGTAGAGGTCGAGCGAGTCCGCCTTCAGGTCGTTGCGGAAGTGCGTCTCCTCGGTGATCCGCGCCGGATCGAGCTCCAGCTCGTCGGCCAGATGCTCGCGGATGAGCTCCAGAACCTCGTCTCTCGTCATGACTGGTCGGGCACCGTAGCGGCCGGCTCGGACACCCTCAACGCCCCTGCCGCCGCCAGGCGCTCGTGCGTGCGGCCCGCGACGTCGAGCTGCACTCCGCGCGCCGCCACCTCGATCGCGCGCGCGAAGCCGCGCGCGCCGAACGAGCCGTGCGGCACGACGCCGAGCCGGCGCAGGCCGAGCAGCACAGCACCGCCCTGCTCCTGCGGGTCGAGCTCGTCGCGCAGGCCGCGCAGCGCCGGTCGCAGCAGCAGCCCGCCCAGCTTGGCCCGCGTCGACGACATCGCGGCGCCGCGGATCGCGCCCAGCAACGTCGCAGACGTCCCCTCCATCACCTTCAGCGTCACGTTGCCGGCGAAGCCGTCGGCGACGATCACGTCGGCCGCGCCGGTGCCGATCGCGAAGCCCTCGACGTTGCCGATGAAGTTCAGGTCCCCGGGCCGCTCGGCGAGGACGGCGTGCGCCGCGACCACGACCTCGGGCCCCCTGTTCGACTCCTGGCCGTTCGAGAGCAGCGCCACCCGCGGGCGCTCCACACCCATCACGACCTCCATGAACGCCGCGCCCATGTGCGCGAACTGCACCAGGTGCTCGGGCCGCACCTCGACGTTCGCTCCCGCATCGAGCAGCAGGAACGGCGCCTTCGGGACCGGCACGACGATCGCCAGCGCCGGCCGGTGCACGCCGCGGGCGCGCTTGAAGCGGAACAGCGCGGCGGCGAGCGCGGCCCCGGTCGAACCGCCTGACACGAGCGCGTCCGCCTGGCCGTCGGCGACCGCCTGGACGGCGCGCACGATCGAGGCGTCGGGCGTACGGCGGACCGCGCGCGCCGGATCGGCGTCCTTGGCGATCGAGACCGGCGCATCGACCACCTCGACCCCCGCCGGCGCCTCACCGAGCTCGGCCGCGGGACCGAACAGCACCACGCGCGTCCCGCCGGCGGCGGCGATCGCAGCGCCTCGCGCCACCTCGGCAGGACCGAGGTCGGCCCCGTTCGCGTCGACCGCGACGGTGACCGGATCGGCCATGGCTCCGCTAGTGGTCGTGGTCGTGATCGTGGACGTGCGAGACGTCCATCACCTCACGACCGGCGTAGCTGCCGCAGTGCGGGCACACCCGGTGCGGGCGCCGCGGCTGGCGGCACTGCGGGCACTCGTTCAGCGTGGGAGCGGTGATCTTGTGCTGCGCGCGGCGCTGAGCTGTGCGGGCGTGGGATTGCTTCTGCTTCGGAACGGCCATGTGCGACGCAGAAGGGTAGCGGACGAGCGCTCAGGAACGGCGGTCGGACGCGATCGAAGCGTGCAGGAGCGCGGTTATCTCGGGGCCCGGCATCGGGCGGCCGAAGTGGTAGCCCTGCGCGATCCGGCAGCCGCTCTCGATCAGGAAGGCGGCCTGGTCGGCACGCTCGACGCCCTCGGCGACGACGTCGCAGCCGCAGGCGTCGGCAAGCTGGAGGATCGCGGAGTAGACGGATCGCCCCTGCGCGTCCGCCGGGACGCCGGACAGGAACGCCCGGTCGACCTTGATGATCTGGACGGGCAGCTCGCGCAGCCGCCACAACGAGGAGTAGCCGGCGCCGAAGTCGTCGATCGCGAGCGCGAAGCCGGCGGCGCGCAGCTCGTTGAGCACCGGGAGCAGGCGCGAGGCCTCCAGCGACCAGGCCGTCTCGGTGATCTCCAGCACGAAGCGACCGGGCTCGATCCCGTGGGCGCGCACGACCTCGGCGAAGCGGGCGGCGACGTCGGGCCGGCGCAGCTGGCGCGGCGACACGTTGAAGCCGACGTTCGGCATCAGCCCTGCCTCGGCCCAGTCGCGCGCCTGGCGGCACACGTCACGCAGCACCCAGTCCCCGAGCGGGTCGATCACGCCGGTACGTTCGGCGACGCCGATGAACTCGCCCGGCGGCACGAGGCCGCGCGCCGGATCGCGCCAGCGCACGAGCGACTCGACGCCCATCACGGTTTCGTCGGCGAGCCGCAGGATCGGCTGGTGATGCAGCTCCAGCTCGCCGCGCTCGATCCCGCGCCGCAGCCGCGCCGCCAGCTCCAGTCGCTCGAGCGGGTCGGCGGTGTCGGCGCTGTACACGTGGACGCCGCCGCCCGCCGCCTTCGCCTCGTACATGGCGGCGTCGGCGTGCTTGCGAAGTGTCTCCGCCGTCTCCGCGTCGGCCGGGAAGAGGCTGACGCCGACGCTCGCGTCGACCAGCAGCTCGGCGGCGCCGAGCGCGAACGGCGCGTGCATCGCGTCGGCGATCCGCTGGCCGACGGCTTCGGCGTGCTCGCGCGAGGCGAGCGGCAGGTCGCGGACGAGCACGAGGAACTCGTCGCCGCCCTGACGGACCACGAGGTCGCCCGGCCGCACCGCGGTGCGCAGCCGTGCGGCGACCTGGCACAGGAGCTCGTCGCCGAGGTCGTGTCCGAGTGAGTCGTTGACCCGCTTGAACTCGTTCAGATCCGCGAATGCGAGCGCCACGACGGTGCCGGCCCTACGCGCCTCCTCGACGGCCTCCGGGAGCGCGACGTCGAGCGCAGCGCGGTTCGCCAGACCCGTCAGCGGGTCGTGGTAGGCGAGGAACGCCATCTCGCCGCGATGAGCAGGCGCGGTAACAGAGGTTCGCGGCATCGACACTTGTGGAATCGACCCGAACCCCAACGAACTTGACCCGGCGACGCCGCTCAGCGTGAGGCGCGGACCCGCACGATTGCGGGCGAGTCGCCGGCCGCGAGCCAGCGCCGCGGCGCGCCGCTGCCGTCGGCCGGCACGGTCCAGGTCGACTCGCCGGAGCGATAGAGCACGTGCTTGTTGTCGAGCCACTCGATCTGGTCGTCGAGCGGCTGCGTCTCGGCGAGCGGCGTCTCGCGCCCGGTGGCGAGGTCGAGCACGTGGAAGCGCCAGATCGGCGGGTCGTGGCCGACCGCCTTCTTGTAGCCGATCCTGGTCTCGTCCGGCGACAGCGCCGGGCACTCGACGTTCTTGTGGATCGCAGCTCCGGTGCGCCGGCGCAGGCTCGCCTTGATCAGATACGTGTCGCCGCCGGTGGCCATCGTCGCGTAGAACGTGTCGCCGTCGCGGGAGAAGGTCACGCCCCAGAAGTTGCGGTCGGTCGCGGTGGCGCGCTTGCCGTCCACCGTGATCGTGAAGTCCTTCTCGAGGTCGCCGAGCTTGCGTCCGCGCTCGAGGTCGATGATCGTCGCCGCGGTGGAGAACTGACCGACGTCGGCGTACGAGTGGCCGGTGACGAACGACGTGACCGCGCCGTAGTGGCCGTCGGGCGACACGCGCGTGCGGCTCGGGACTCCCGCCAGCCGGACCGAGTCCACCTCGTGCAGCGCGCCGTCGAGGATCTTGGCGCTGAACCCGGCCGGGCCCGGCGTGCCAAGGCACAGCCCGCGCCCGGCGGCGAGGTCGATGCGCTCGCACTTGGCTCCCGCGAGCAGCCGCTCGCCGGCGGCGGCGCCCTCGAGCGGGGCGAGCGCCAGGCGCCCGTACGTGCTGCCGTCGTTGCGATCGAGGCTGCGGAACAGCACGAACGGCTGCCCCTCGTCGAGCAGCCGGGCGATCGTCGGACGGGCGACCGCGGCCGCCTGCTCGGACTTCCGGTCCTCCTCCTGGGTCCGCAGGGCGGCGGCGGCGACGGCGCCGACCGCGACGACGAGGCAGGCGATGCACAGCAGTGCGAAGGCGAGTCCGCGGCGACTCATGCGCGTGAGCTCCGGAGCGCGAAAGCGGCGATGGCGATCGCGACCACCAGCGCGCCGGCGAACACGGCGAGCGCGGTCTCGATCCCCTGCCAGGTCCACAGCGCGCCGAACACCACGGACGCCACGAGCCGCGCGGCGCTCACGGCCGTTCCGAGCAGCGCGAGGCCGCTGCCGCGCAGCGCCTCGGGCACGAGCGCGCTGCCGAACGCCATCAGGACGCCGTCGGTCGCGGCGTAGTACGCGCCCAGCATGAACAGGGCCGCGACCATCCCCGGCACGCCCGCAGACGGCCCGAGCAGGGTCGCGTAGACGCCGAGCAGGAGCACGTAGCCGCCGATCATCACGCGCCCGCGCCCGACACGGTCGGCGAGCCGGCCGACCGGTGCCGCGAGCAGCATGAACGTGAGCGCGGTACCGGTGAACAGCAGCGGGAACAGCGTGGCGTCGAAGTCGAGCGAGCGGTAGAGGGCGAGGTAGATGAAGCCGTCGCTGGTCGTCGCCAGGCCGAGCACGGTGGCCGCCACGAACAGCCCGCGGAAGCGGCCGCCGCGCAGCAGCGCAAATGCGGCGCGCATGCGGACCGGCTCGGCGGGCTCCGCAGCAGCGACCGGCCGGCGCTCCGGCTCGCGCACGAGCAGCACGATCACGCCGAGGCCGGCGATCGCGAAGCAGAAGGAGACGATGAAGAGGGAGTCGAAGGCGAGCGGCGCCAGCGCCAGCAGGCCGAAAGCGACGAGCGGGCCGAGCAGCGCGCCCGTGGTGTCGAGCGCCCGGTGCACGCCGAACGCCGTCCCGAGGTCCTCGCGGCGCGAGGAGAGCGAGATCATCGCGTCGCGCGGCGCGGTGCGCAGGCCCTTGCCGGCGCGGTCGATCATCACGATCGCCGTGATCGAGCCGAACGCGCTCCCGACCGCCGCGAGCGCGAGCTTGCAGACTGCCGACAGGCCGTATCCGATCGCGGCCACGCCCTTGTGGCGCCGCCGGCGATCGCCGATGTAGCCGCCGGCGAGCCGCACGAACGCGGCTGCGCCCTGGTAGAGCCCGTCCACGATGCCCAGCTGGAGCGGCGTGAAGCCGAGCTGGGTGACCAGATAGAGCGGCAGCACGGCGACGACCATCTCCGAGGAGATGTCCGTCAGCAGGCTGCAGATCCCGAGCAGCAGGACGGTCCGGCTGACTCGCGGCCGGGTGCGTCGCGAAGCCAGCGCTCGATGGGCCCTGAGCAGGGCCCCGGAGCTCTCAATCCGGTACATGCACAAGCCTCGCCCGCACGAAAGTGAACTTAGGGCGAGTTCGGCAGGACTTCGACGCCCGTTCGGTCAGCCGTCCCTCCCCGATCGGCCAGGCCGCCTCGGGACAGCCGGATCGCCAGCACGACCGGGATCAGGCCGACGGCGACGATCAGGAGCGCCGGCAGCGCGGCGGTCTCGAAGCGCGAGTCCTTGGTCGCCTCCCACACCGCGATCGCGAGCGTGTCGCCGCCCAGCGGCCGCAGGAGCGCGGTCGCCGGCAGCTCCTTCATGGCCTCGACGAACACCAGCAGGGCAGCCGTGGCGATCCCCGGCCACAGCAGCGGCAGGTGGACGTCGGTGAGCAGCCGCGTGCGATCGGCTCCGAGGCTGCGCGCGGCCTCGTCGAGCGAGCTGTCGATCCGGCTCATCCGCGCCTGCACGGCGAACAGCGCGAGTGCGTGGAAGCGCACCAGGTACGCGAGGATCAGCCCGGCCGCACTGCCGGTGAGCACGAGGCCGGCGCCGGTGAGGTCGTCGATCCGCCGGTCCGTCCACGCCAGCGGCACGTACACGGCGACCGCCACCACCGTGCCGGGCACCGCGTAGCCGAGCGCGCTGACGCGCGCCGCACCGGCGCCGACGCGCGACGGACGCACCCGCGGCCCGTAGGCCACGACCGTCGCCGCCGTGACGGTCACGACCGCCGCGACGACCGCCAGCAGCAGGCTGTTGACCGCGGCGCGGGCGAGCGCCTCGGCCGACGCGCCGTCCCCGAGCGACCGACCTGCCCATACGACCAGCTGCGTGAGCGGGGCGACGACAACGACGACGAGCAGCGCCACCGGGCCGGCGGGCGCCAGCCAGGCCGCGGGTCCGCGCAGCCGCAGCGGCACCACCGCCTCGCCGCGCGCGAGTGCCTGGTGATACCGGGCGCGCCCGCGCAGCAACCGCTCGAGCGCCACCAGCGCGAGCGCGAGCGAGACGAGCACCGTCGCGAGCTGCAGCGCCGCCGCCTGGTCGAACGTGCCGTACCAGACGCGGTAGATCGCATCCGTGAGCGCGCGGTAGTTGAGGAGGTTCACGGCGCCGAAGTCCGCCAGCGCCTCCATCACGGCGAGCGCGACGCCGCCCGCCAGCGCCGGGCGGGCGAGCGGGAGCGCCACGCGCCGGACCGCGGCGGCGTGCGAGAGCCCGAGCGTTCGCGCCGCCTCGAGCGGCTGCCGCGACTGCCCGAGGAACGCGCTGCGGCCGAGCACGTACACGTACGGGTAGAGCACGAGCGTGAGCACGGCGATCGTGCCGATCGTCGAGCGCACGTCCGGCAGCTGGAGGCCGAGCGCGTCACGCAGCGCGCGCTGCAGCGGGCCGGCCTCGTCGTACTGGCCGAGCAGCACGAACACCAGCACGTAGGCCGGCATCGCCAGCGGCAGCACGAGCGCCCAGTCGAGCCAGCGCCGGCCCGGGAAGTCGTAGAACGAGACGAGCGCCGCGAGGCTGCCGCCGACCACCAGCGTCCCGACCCCGACGCCGGCCGCCAGCACGAGGCTCGCCCGCAGCGCGTCCGGCAACAGGCTCGCCGCGATCTGGTCGAACGCCTCGCCCTCGCCGACGAACGAGAGCGGCAGGGCGATCAGCGGAGCGGCGACGATCGCCGCGACGACGATCCCGGCCAGCGTCCAGCCGGCGGGGGCGCGGCGGCGCCGCGCTACTCCCACCCGACGCGCTGCATGAGCGCCACGGCCGCGGGCAGCGACATCCCGGCCTGCTCGACGTCGATCGGGTCGGTCTTGACGTCCGCCCAGTCACTGATGTGCTCGGCCGGCGCCACGTCCGGGTTGGCCGCGAACTCGCCGTTCGCGACGATCAGCTCCTGCGCCTGGCGGTCGGTCAGGAACTCCATCAGCCGGATCGCCGAAGCCCGGTGCTCGGCACCCTTGACGAGGCCGACGCCGGACACGTTCGTGTGCGCCCCGTCGCCGTCCTGATCGGCCCACGCCGGGGTGACCGGGAAGTCGGGCTTCTCCGCGAGCTCGCGTGCGAGGTAGTAGTGGTTGGTGAGCCCGACGTCGCAGCGGCCGGCGGCGATCGCGTCGAGCACGTCGACGTCGGAACCGAGGATCTGTGCGTCATTGTCGATCCAGGAGCGCAGCAGCGCCTCCGTGTCGGCTTCGCCGTGCTTGACGATCTGATCGGCGACGAACGACTGGTTGTACTCGTTGTTGCTCGTGCGCAGGCACACGCGGCCCCTGAACCGCGGGTCGCCGAGATCCGCGTAGGTCGACACCGCGTCGTCCGGGACGCGCTCTGTCGAGCGCATCGGCGTGCGCACGCGGGTGCTCATGCCCCACCACGCACCGTCGGCGTCGTGCAGCCCGGGCGCGACGTGGTCGCGCAGGGCGGGCGTGTCGACGGGCGCGAGCAGGCCGTCGTCGGCGGCCCGCCACAGGTTCGCCAGATCGGTGGTCACGAGCAGGTCGGCCTCGGTGGCATCGCCCTCGCGCTTGAGCCGCTCGTACAGCTCCGGTGCGGTGCCGCCGCGGAGCTCGACCTTCAGGCCGGTCTCGGACTCGAAGTCCTTGAACGCCTGCTCGTCGCCGTACTGGGAGCGCCCGTTGTAGACGACGACATCGGCCGAGCCGCCGAGCGCGATCGCGGCGACTGTGAGCGCGGCGATGACCGCGAGGACGGCTCCGGCAACTGTCGCAACCCGGCGACGGGTCCAGCGGGAGACGGACATTAGGGTAACCTTACTCACCCGTGTCGCAGTCGGTTCCGGCAATCGATGCCGAGGGCGTCGAGAAGGCATTCGGCCAGACGCGCGCGGTCGACGGCGCCACCCTGCGGGTCGACCATGGGCAGCTCGTCGCGCTGCTCGGCCCGAGCGGCTCGGGCAAGACGACCCTCCTGCGGGTGATCGCGGGCTTCGAGGAACCGGACGCCGGCCGCGTGACGATCGCCGGCCGCCAGGTCGCCGGCGACGGAGCGTGGATCGAGCCAGAGCATCGCCGGATCGGGATGGTGTTCCAGGACGGCGCGCTGTTCCCGCACCTCACGGTCGCCGCCAACGTCGGCTTCGGCGCCTCGCGACCGGAGCGCGTCGCCGAGTGCCTCGAGCTCGTCGGGCTGGGCGACCGCGCGCGCAGCTACCCGCACGAGCTGTCCGGCGGCGAGCGCCAGCGGATCGCCCTGGCGCGCGCGCTGGCCGCCGACCCCGAGGTCGTGCTGCTCGACGAGCCGTTCGCGTCGCTCGACGCCGGGCTGCGCGAGTCGCTGCGCGTCGAGGTGGCGCAGATCCTGCGCGAGGCGGGCACCAGCGCGCTGCTCGTCACGCACGATCAGGCTGAGGCGCTGTCGCTCGCCGGCACGGTCGCCGTGATGCGCAACGGGCGCGTGGAGCAGGTCGGCACGCCGGAGGAGATCTACGAGCGCCCGCACAGCCGCTGGCTGGCGGAGTTCCTCGGCGAGGCCGACGTGCTGCCGGGCACCGCGGGCGACGGCATCGTCGAGTGCGAGCTCGGTCGCTTCGGCGCCGCGCCCGGCCTGAGCGGGCGCGTGCAGGTCGTGATACGCCCGGAGTCCGTGGCGATCGGCACCGCGCCCGGGCGCGAACCGCAGGCCGAGGCCGTGGTCGTGCAGCGCTCGTTCTACGGGCACGACCAGCTCGTGCATCTGGAGCTGCCGAGTGGTCTGCGGCTGCGTAGCCGCAGGCTCGGGTTCCCGGCCTGGCATCCGGGCGATCGCGTGCGCGTGTGGATTGACGGGCCGGTGGGCGCGGTCGAGCCTGAGGACTAGCGGCGGGCCTGGCGAACGTCAACTGCGGCATTAAGGGGGTGGTGCGGTGCGTTTGTGGACACGCGGCGCGTGGTGCGGCGCGTGTGTGCGGGCGCGCACAACTCACCACGAGACTCACCACCGGGATCGCGTGGTGAGTTATGCACCCTCACCACCCGCCCATAGCCCCAGCTTCCCCACCCAGCGCAGTTGACGTTGGACCCCGGCTACTTCGGCGGCACCGCTCGATACAGCGCCCCACTCGCCGACGCGAACACCGGCTCGCCGTCACCATCAGGCCCGATGTGCGTCAGCTGCGGCACGGCAGCACGCTCGCGGCGCACGTCCGCGGCACGCCCCCTCGGCGCGCCCCTCAGCGACCACAGGACGCCCGAGCAGAAGTCGCCGTACAGGTACCGGCCGGCCAGCCGGGAGAGCGTCGTCGCCTGGTAGACGTAGCCGCCGGTGACCGAGCAGCCTTTGTCGTGCGTGTACTGCGCGACCGGCCAGATCAGCTCGCCCCCGGCGAGCGAGTCGTCGCCCTCCCCGACCCGCTCATCGCCCTCGAACGCGCTCCAGCCGAGGTTCTTGGGCGGCTCGTCCGGCTCGAGCTGGACGCGGTCGATCTCCTCGATCGAGTCCTGCCCGACGTCGCCGATCCAGACGTCGCCGAGCGCGGGGTCGAACGCGAACCGCCACGGGTTGCGCAGCCCGACCAGCTCGGTACGCCACCGCGGACGGGTCGCTTCGACGTCGACCGACAGCAGCTTGCCGAGCTTCTCGCGTGAGTCCTGCGCGCGGCGACCGGGGTCGAACGCGCCGCCGCCGTCGCCGAGGCCGATGTAGAGCCGGCCGTCCGGCCCGAAGGCGAGCTGACCTCCGTTGTGGTTCTCCTCGGGCTGGTCGACGAACAGCAGCTCGCGCACCGGCTCGGCGTCGATCGTGCGCCCGTCCGGCCGCGCACGGAACTCGGCCACGCGGGTGTCGCCGCGCTCGTCGCTCCAGTGCAGAAAGAGCCGCCGGTTGGTGGCGAAGTCGGGGTGGAAGGCGATCCCGAGCAGCCCCTGCTCGGTGCCCGTGCGCACGCGGCCGGCGAGGTCGAGCGCCGTGGTGCGGCGGGCGCCGCGCAGCCGGACCACGCGACCGGGCTGCTCGAGCACCCACAGGGCCCTCGGATCGCCCGGCGCGGCACCGACGAACGTCGGCCGGTTGAAGCCGGTCGCGATGCGCTCGACGTCGAACGCGTGCGCCCGCCCGTGCTCGGTGGCGGGAGCGACCGGGGTGATCCCGGCGAGCGGGTCGCGGAGCGCGCCGACCGCGACCGCCGCGACGGCGAATAGAGCCACGACGCTGATGAGGGCGATCCACCGGCGGCGCATTCGCGCCGCATCTTAGGCGACCCTAACTCAGCATGCGACTCGAATCTCCCACCGGCCTCTGCGCGCCAGCCTGGAGAAGCCCGGCCCGGTGGCCGGCTCGGTCGCGGCGGTCGGGCTCAGGCGAGAGCGGAACACCGCGCCCGGCGGCCGCGGAACGAACGCGACGCGGTGCTTGAAGACCTCCAGGTGGTAGGCGAGCAGCGGACCGCGCAGATCCCCGACGTACGGCCGCCCGCACTCCAGCAGCACGTCCCGCCCGCCGGCCACACGGATCACGCTCGCGAGGTCGGAGGCGAGCCCGCGCTGCCAAGCCTGGTCGCGCCGGATGTCGGGGAGATCGATCAGCTTCGGCGCCGCGGCCACCAGCAGGAGCGCGCAGGCGAGTACCGCCGCTGCGCGCCGATCGCGCGCCAGCGCAACGAGGCCGGCGGCGCCCGCGATCGCCACCAGCGCGCCGCCTGGCAGCGAGTAGCGCGGCTCGCCGGAGAAGCCTGCCTGGGCCATGACCGCCACCAGCGCGATCCACGCCAGCCCCGCCGCCAGCACGGGCCGCGCCACGCGCGCGGCCGGCAGCGCGAGGCATGCGACCGCGCCGGCCCACAGTGGCCACAGCGGCAGCGCCGCCGCCTCCCGTAGCGCCGCCCACGCGGGCACGGCGGCCGTCGCGGGCTGGCCTGGGTTCGGCATCCGCGCACGCGTGCCCGACCGCAGCAGGTCCCCGGAGCCGATCAGCTCCGGCACGAGCCACAGCGCGGGCACGGTGACCGCGCAGGCGGCCAGCAGGGGGCGATCCTGCGGGCGCCGCCGCCACAGCACGATCCCGGCGGCGAGCAGGAACGGCCACGCCTCCACGCGCAGAAGCGCGCACCCGACGCCGCAGGCCAGCGCCGCGCGGTACCGCTCCACCCGCCACGCCTCGACGGCCGCCAGCGCGAGCGCGATCGTCCAGCCGGTCTCCGCCCCCGCCGCCGCGTAGCCGGCGAAGTCACCGCACAGCGCGACCCCTGCGGCCGCCACGACGCCGGCGGCGATCGACCCGCCGCCAAGCCGGCGCCCGAGCCGGAAGCCGAGCCACACCGCAAGCACGGCTCCCGTGCGCGCGACGAGCACCCACGCCACCGGGGCAACGCTCCCGAGCACGGACAGCAGCGCACAGACGGCGACCGGCAGCGGCTTGAAGGCCGGTCCCTCAGCGGTGCTGAGCGTGCCGCCGGCGATCTCGCGGCCCCACAGCAGCCACGCCCACGGGTCGTACGACGGCGCGGGCGCGACGACGATCGCCGTCAGCGCCGCGACCGCCGCGGCCGCGACCACTACTCGAACTTCAGGTCTCCGAGCTTCGCCCAGCGCGGGTCTGGCGCCGGTTCGTGCTGGTGATCGGGTTCCTCGTTGAGATTCGCTCCGCATTGCGCGCAGAGGCCGGCGCAGTCCTCACGGCAGGTGATCTGGGCGGGCAGCGCGAGTGCGAGCGCGTCGCGTGCCCAGCGGGCCAGGTGCAGCTCCTCGTCCTCGGCGAGATAGGGCGAGCTCAGCTCCTCTCCCCCGCCGGGCTGGGAGACCTCGCGCACGTCGACCTCGAACGACGGCTCGGCGGACTCCAGACAGCGCATGCACGGGCCCTCGAGGTTCGCCGTGAAACGCAGCCGGAGCGCCCAGCCCATGCCCGTCGTGCGGGACAGGTCGAGCCGGACCGGCACGAGCGGCGGCGTGACCGCGTACGGCTCGCCGGCGTAGTCGAAGTCGCCGATCGCGACGTTCAGGTCGAAGCGGCGACCGTCGCCGGAACGGAGCCCGAGCGGGGCGAGCTCGAAGATGTCGGTGCGCTGCGGCATGGCCCATTCAACGGTAGCTCAGGCGTCCTTCAATTCCCGCTTCAGGACCTTGCCGGTCGACGTGCGGGGCAGCTCGTCGACGAAGTCGACGTCGCGCGGGACCTTGTAGGCGGCGAGGTTGGCCTTCACGTGCTTCTTCACCTCGTCCGCGGTCAGCGACGTGCCCTCGCGCACCACGACGACCGCCTTCAGGCGCTGGCCGAAGTTCTCGTCGTCGACGCCGAACACCGCCACCTCGAGCACGGCGTCGTGCCCGGCGAGCAGGTCCTCGACCTCGGCCGGGAACACGTTCTCTCCGCCCGAGACGATCATGTCGTCGTCGCGGCCGTCGACGAACAGGCGGCCGGCGGAGTCGAAGTGGCCGACGTCGCCGGATGAGAGCAGCCCCTCGATCGCGTCCTTGTTCCCGCCGCCGGTGTAGCCCTCGAACTGCATCTCGTTGCCGACGAAGATGCGCCCCGTCTCCCCCTGCTTGACCGGAGTGCCGTCCGAGTCGAAGAGCCGGACGATCGTGCCGTACGGCGGGCGGCCGGCCGTGCCGGGCGCCGCGCGCAGGTCGGCCGGCGTGGCGATGCTCGCCCACGCCACCTCGGTCGAGCCGTAGAGGTTGTAGACGTTCTCGCCGAACAGGTCCATCCAGCGATCCGACAGCGAGCCCGGCAGCGCCGAGCCGGACACCGCGACGACGCGGACGCCCGACAGGTCGTAGCGCTCGAGCGTCTCCTCGGGCAGCTCGAGGATCCGCTGCATCATCACCGGCACCACGATCAGCGCGCTGCAGTCGTGCTGGGCGGTGAGCGACAGCGTCGCCTCGGGATCGAACTTGCGGTTGAGCACCAGCGTCGAGGACAGGCTCATCCCGAGCGTGAAGTGCACGAAGCCCCACGAGTGGAACATCGGGGCGGCGATCATCGTCTTCTCGCGCGCCTTCAGCGGGATCATCGCCAGCAGCGCCGCGGCCGGGTCGAGCGAGCGCGGCTGCGAGCGGGCCGCGCCCTTCGGCGTCCCCGTGGTGCCGGACGTGAGGATGATCGCCTTGCCGCGCTCCGCCGGCGGGATCAGGTCGGCGACGTCGCCGGTCCCGACCAGGTCCTCCAGGCGCGGGTCGTTCGGCGTGCCCTCCTCGGCGTCGTGCCACGCGATGTAGCGCTTGCGGCGCCGCGACGCGTCGTGCATCAGCTCTTCGAACTCGTGGTCGTAGATCAGCGCCTTCGGCTTCTCGCGCTTGGCGACGTCGGTGAGCTGAGGGCCCGAGAACGCGGTGTTGAGGAACAGCACGTTCGCGCCCAGCTTCGAGCACGCGACCACCGCGTCGATGAAGCCGCGATGGTTGCGGCACATCAGGCCGACGTTGTCACCGGCCGAGACCCCGTCGGCGGCGAGCGCGTGCGCGAGTGCGTTGGTGCGCTCGTGGACCTCGCGGAACGTGAGCGTGCCGAGCTCGTCGATGATCGCCGTCTCGCCGCCGTAGCGCTCGGCCGACGCGCCATAGCCGCCCGCGGGGGTCGGGCCGAAGCGCAGCAGCGCGCGGACGGCGCCGACGATGTGGTCGGGCCGGCCCGGGTGGAGCACGCCCGCGCCGGCCAGCGTACGCGCGGTGAACAGCTTGGTGGTGACCTGGTTGGCGACGCGGCCGAGATCCCTGGACATGGGCCCCATGCTTTCACGCGGACGGCAATCGCATGCCCGCAGGCAGCTTCCCGTCGTCGATCAGGTGCCGGATCTCAGCCGCGCGGCGCGGGTTGAGGAAGACGTGGCGCTGCCCGACCGACGGCTTCTCGGCCAGCAGCCCGGACTCCAGCAGCGACTCCCCCACGTCCTGGGCGAGCGCGCGCTCGTTGCCGGCGAACCCGCGCGCGAGGTGCGCGAAGTCGGTGTGGTAGCCGCCCCACTTGCCCATGCCGTCGAGCCGCTGGAGGATGCGCCGGGCGACGCGGCGGGCGGGATCCGGGTCCTCGTGCGGCCGCACGGCGCGGGTGCCGTCGGCGAGCAGGGCGAGCACGGCCTCCTCGTGCTCCTCGACCGACCGCGGGTCCTCTGGCCGCCCGCCGAGCCTTGCGACCGCCTCGGCCACGCGCAGCGGATGGTGGGCGCCGATCGGCTCGCGCAGCTCGGGTCCGTCGAGCAAGCGGACCGGGGCGACGGCGACGCGGGCGCGCAGGCGATCGACGCCGTCCGCGTGGTCGTCGAACGCGAGCGGCGCGAGCTCCTCGAGGTCGGCCGGGTCGACGCTGCCCGGCAGGCCGACGATCAGGAAGCCGTCGAGGTCCCCGGCGCGCACCTGCAGGTCGCCCGGCCGGGAGGCCGGCCCCGGCTCACCGAGGTCGACCAGGGCGGCCACGACGGCCGCGACCAGCAGCCACGTGCGCTCGGCGGCCGCCTCGGGATCGGCGCGGAACGCGGCGGCCGCCGGCGTGGCGGCGAGCAGCATGCCGCCGCCGGCCGCGATCGCGATCTCCACCGGCGCGCCGTGGTAGCCCGAACGCGGCTTCTCGAGCTCGTCGCGGCCGTGCCGCAGCGCGCCCAGCAGCACGGTGCGCAGGCGCGCGGTGGCGGTCGCCGGCGCGATCGCGCCGCCGAGGGCGAGCAGCTCGGCCGACAGCTCGATCAAGCGAGGGCGGCCTCGAACGCCGTGCGTGCCGCCTCGCCGTGGACCGCGAAGACCACGCGCTCGAGCGTCGTGTCGCCGTCGAGATGGCGGCGCACCTCGTCGACCTCGATCGCGGCCGCCTCGTCGAGCGGGAAGCCGCCGACGCCCGTGCCGAACGCGACCAGCGCGAGGCTGCGCGCGCCGAGTGCTTGTGCACGCTCCAGCGTCGCCGCGGTGGCGCGGCGGATGATGTCGGCCGACGTCGGGCCGCCGAGCTCCATCGTCGCGGCGTGGATCACCCACGTCGAAGGCATGTCGCCGGCGGTGGTCTCGACCGCCTCGCCGAGCCCGATCGGCGCCTTCGCCTCGGACTCCGCCTGCACGGCGGGGCCGCCGGCACGGGAGATCGCGCCCGCCACACCACCGCCGTGGAGCAGCCGTGTGTTGGCGGCGTTGGCGATCGCGTCGACCTCGAGTGCTGTGATGTCGGTGTCGAGGACCTCGACTTTCGCCATGGGTCTACGGTACCGAGCGTGAGCGAGACCCCCGTCAGGCGCCGGGTGCGCGCCCACGGGCGCGTGCAGGGCGTGTTCTTCCGCGACTCGGTGCGGCGCGAGGCGACGCGGCGCGGTGTTGCGGGGTGGGCGCGGAACTGCACCGACGGCACCGCGGAGGCGGTGTTCGAGGGGTCGCCGGACGCAGTGGCGGCGATGGTCGACTTCGTCCGCGCCGGGCCGGGGCATGCCGAGGTGGCTCGGGTTGAGGAGAGTTCCGAGGATGTCGAGGGCCTGAGCGGGTTCTCGGTCCGCTGACGAACGTCAACTGCGGCATTTAAGGGAGGCAGGATCGGCGCGCGCGCCAGACTGCGTGGCGCCTTTTCGTCGCATATCGACGAAAAGGCGCCAGGGACCTCGGGCGCGGCCGATCTCGCCGCTTCCCCACCCAGCGCAGTTGACGTTCGCCAGGGCGACATAACCGCCGGTTCCGTCAGCCCCGGCGCCTAGCCTGCGACTCACCGTTATGGAAGCCGCAGCCACCCCACTTCGCCAACCCCGCGTGACCGCGCTGCTCGGGCGCGTGATCATCGAGACCCTGATCGTCGACGACACGGTCGCGGCCGAGCTCGTGCGGGCGCGGATCGACGCGGGTGAGGATCCGTCGAAGGTGATCGGGGACGCGATCGAGATCGGGGCCCGGGTGCTCGACCGCGAGCAGGCCGGCGCGACCGTCGAGGTGCTGCGACAGGACCTCGAGAAGACCTCGCGAGACGTGGAGACGCGGCTCGGGCAGACCTCCGAGGCCGTTGTCACCGAGCTGCGGACGCGGCTCGAGGAGGCGTTCGGGCCCGACAGCGGCCACGTCACCCGCGTGCTGCAGCGCCACTTCGGCGCCGACTCGAGCTCCGCCGTGCAGCACCAGGTGCGGGCGGCCGTCGCCGAGCTGCTCACCGACTCGCGCGAGAAGCTGTTCAAGCAGTTCTCCTCTGCCGACGAGTCCAACCCGCTCGCCACGTTCCAGAAGGCCGCCGTCGGGGCGATCCGGCAGTCGTCCGACCAGCAGCACGCCCTGCTGCGCGAGATGAACGGCCGCGTCGGCGCGCTCCAGCTCGAGGTGCAGAAGCTTCAGGCGGAGAAGGACAAGGCGTTCGAGGTCGCCGCCGAGCACGATCGCTCGACCGCGAAGGGCCGCCCGTACGAGGAGGCGGTGTTCGAGGCCGTCGAGGCGATCGCGGTCGGACAGGGCGACGACTGCGACGCGGTCGGCGACCTGCGTGGCGTCGGCGGGCGCAAGGGCGACGTGGTCGTGGACCTCGACGGCTGCGCCGGCCGCCCGCGCGGACGGATCGTGTTCGAGGCCAAGAACTCGAAGAAGTCGCGCAAGGAGGCGCTCGCCGAGCTCGACGAGGCGATGAACCAGCGCGCCGCCGACTACGGCGTGTGGGTCGTGCCGTCGGAGGACAAGCTGCCCGCGCGCGCCGTCGCGCTGCGCGAGGTCGGCGGCGACAAGCTGTTCGTGGTCTACGACCCCGAGGACGGCTCGCGCCTGGCGCTCGACGTCGCCTACTCGCTGGCCCGCGCCCGCGTGCTGATGGCCAAGGGCGGCGCCGAGGGACTCGACGCGTCGGCCCTGCGCGCCGAGGTCGAGCGCGCGATGGTCGCGATGGAGGACGTACGCCGGATCAAGAGCCACCTCACCAGCGCGGTCGGGCAGCTCGAGGACGTCAAGAAGATCGTCGGCGACATGGCGGACCGTGTCCGTGGCCACCTCGAGCTGATCGACGCGATGGTCGCCGCCGCCGGCGACGACGACATCGACGACGACGAGGGCTAGCCGAGGAGCAGCGCGGCGAGCTCGTCGGGCGCCGCGATCATCGCGTCGTGCCCGCAGGCGAGCTCGGGCATCGGCCAGCCCGCCTCGGCGATCCGCCGCTTGGACTCCTCGAGCACCGCAAGCGCCGGCGTCGTGCAGGAGACGTAGCGCTTGTCGGCGATCCGGTCGGCGGCGCCGGTGAGCGCGATCGGCTCGACGTACGTGGCGACCGGCTGGGCCGTCAGGCGCGGCTCGACCCACGCGAGATCCGCGTCGGCGACGCCGAGCACGGCGGCAGGAGGAGCGGGCATCAGATAGCCCGGATCCGCAGCCGCGGCCTCGCGGTACTGCGGGCCGCGCTCGCCCACGTGATCGGCCATCGTCTCGCCGTCGCGCGGTACGAAGCCGTCGACCAGCACGAGCCGGGCGATCGCGCCGGCGTGCTGCTCGGCCACGCCGTACGCCACGAACCCGGCATAGCTGTGGGCGACCAGCACGACATCGGAGAGGCCTTCGAAGCCGAGGTGGTTGACGACGTCGGTGACGTGCGTGCTGAGATCGACCGCGGCACCCGCCAGATGCTTGCGCTCGCCGAGGCCGGTCAGCGTGGGCGTCGTGACGCGGTGGCCGGCGGCCGTCAGCCGCGGGACCACGCGATCCCAGCACCAGCCGCCGTGCCAGGCACCGTGGACGAGCACGTACGTGCTCATGCGCGCGCCGCCCGCCACGCGTCGCGCAGCTTCAGCGACGAGCCGGTGCGCAGGATCCCGCCGGCGTAGATCCGGGCGGCAAGCGGGATCAGCAGGGCGGCGCCCACGGCGGTCACGAGGAACGAGGCGACGATCTCCCAGGTCGCCACGTCGCCGGTCACGATTCGCGGCGGCATCGTCATCGGTGCTGTCATCGGGATGAACGCCGTGATGTGGGCGAGCGTGCCGTCGGGATCCGACTGCACGGCGAAGGCGAGGAAGAAGGAGACGAGGATGATCAGCGTGAGCGGCGTCATCGTGCTCTGGAGGTCCTCTTGGCGCGGGACGAGCGCGCCCGCGCAGGCGAATGCGCAGGCGTAGAAGGCGTAGCCGACCACGAACCACGCCAGGGCGAGGCCCGCGGCGCTCAGGACCGTGCCGTCGACATCGAGCGCGCCCGCGGCGGCCGCCGTTCCCAGGCCGATCACCCCGATCAACAGCAGGTTGCCCAGCCCGAGGAGCCCGAGCCCGATCACCTTGCCGGCGAGCAGGTGCGAGGGCCGGATCGTCGAGAGCACGACCTCGACCACCCGCGAGGCCTTCTCCTCCACCACGCCGGCTGCGACCCAGTAGCCGTACGTCAGCAGCTGGCCGTAGAGGATCAGCACGATGAAGAACGTCAGGCCGGCCTTGGCGTCCTCGTCGGGGTCGACGGGCTCCAGCGTTGTGACCTTCAGCGGGTCCGGGGCGAGGATCTCCTGCGCCCGCTGCTCCGGCACACCGGCATCCGCGAGCGCCTGCGCGGCGCTGACCTGGCGGTTGGCACCCTGCAGGACCGAGAGAAGCTCATCGGGCGGGTCCTCCTTCGAGGTGATCTCGCGGCCGGTGACCACCGCGTCGAGCGTCCCGTCGGCGACCTTGACGCGCACCTCGCCGGCGCTCACCTGCACAGCATCGATCCGCACGTCGGTCGCCTCTCCGGCGCTCGCGGCCGCCTCCACGACGGCGAGCTCGGACTGCTCGACGTAGCCGACCGTGTACGTCTCGTCGTCGCCGCCGAAGACCGACGACAGGCCGATCACGAGCACGATGATCGCCACGTTGACGCCGGTCGACACGAGGAACGACTTCTCACGCACTCGCTCGCGCATCTCGCGCTGGACCACGAGCCCGACCGCCTCACGCCCCCTCACGCGGCGACCGCCTCTCGGAACAGGTCGGTCAGCGTCGGCCGCTCGTGGCTGAAGTAGGTCACCGAGCCGGCCGCCCGCGCTGCGTCGAGCACGGCGTCGGGCAGGACGCCGTCCTGCAACGCCACGAGCATGCCGCGCGGGTCGCGGCCGACCTCCTCGGCGCCCGGCACGCGCGCGAGCCACGCACCGTCGTCGCCCGCGCCGTCGACCTTGATGCGCACACGGCGCCGCTCGGCGCCCCGGTCGCGCAGATCCTCAACCCGGCCGGACGCCACCAGGCGCCCGTCCTTGATGATCGCCACCGCCTCGCAGAGGCGCTCGACCAGCTCGAGCTGGTGCGAGGAGAAGACCACCGGCACACCGCCCGCGGCATAGTCGGCGAGCACGCCCGACAGCACGTCCACGCCGACCGGATCGAGACCGGAGAACGGCTCGTCGAGCACGAGCAGCTCGGGGTCGTGCACCATCGCCGCGGCCAACTGCACGCGCTGCTGGTTGCCGAGCGAGAGCTGCTCGACACGGTCGCCGGCGCGCTCGGTCAGGCCGAGGCGCTCGATCCAGCGATCGGCAGCGGCCTGCGCGCTCGCCGCGCGGTTGCCGTGCAGCCGGCCGAAGTACACGAGCTGGTCGCGCACGCGCATCTTCGGGTACAGGCCGCGCTCCTCGGGCATGTAGCCGAACCGCGCGCGGGTCTCGAAGTCGACCGGGCGCCCGCGGAACAGCACCTCGCCGCGATCCGGCGCGAGCACGCCGAGCACGATCCGCATCGTCGTGGTCTTGCCGGCGCCGTTGGGTCCGACGAACCCGAACATCTGGCCCGCCTCGACGGTGAACGACACGCCGTCCAGCGCGACGACGTCACCGTACCTCCGGGCGAGCTCCCGCAGCTCGAGCAAGCTCGATCTAGCCGACTTCGGCCGGCTCGTCGCGGCCCTGGAGCCGCTCGCGCCCGCGCTGCACAGCCGCGATGAACTTCGAGAGGTTGACCTCGAGCGTGTTCAGGATCTCGTCGGCGTAGTCCTCCGCGCCGAGCCTGATCTCCCGCTCACGGCCGCGAGCGTCCTCGATGATCTCCTCCGCAGCGCGCTCGGCGTTGCGGGTCACCTCCTGCTGCGAGACCATCTGTGTCTGGCGCTCGCGCGCCTCCTTGACGATCCGCTCGGCCTCCCGCTTGGCCTCGGCGAGCATCTCCTGACGTTCCTTGACGATCCAGCGCGCCTGCTTGATCTCCTCGGGGATCGTGGCGCGCATCTGGTCGAGGATGTCGTAGATCTCCTCCTTGTCCACGCGCACCTGGTCCGTCAGCGGGACCTGCTTGGCGTTGTGGACTAGGTCGTCCAGCTTGTCGATGAGTACCAGGACGTCCATGGCGCTCCCTGTTTCGTCAGCGGCTCAGCGCTTCCTTCAAGCGCTGAGCAACCGGCTCCGGGACAAGATCGGAGACATCGCCCCCGAATGTGGCGATCTCCTTCACTCCGCTCGAGGAGAGGAAACTGTACTGCGGCGAGGCCATCAGGTAGACCGACTCGACATCCGGAGCGAGTTGGCGGTTGAGCTGATTCATCTCCAACTCGTACTCGAAGTCCGAGATTGCGCGCAATCCCTTGACGATCGCCTTGGCTCCGTGATCGCGCGCAAACTCGACCACGAGGTTCGAAAACGGCTCGACGCGCACGTTCGGCAGGTGCCCCGTCGCGCCTTCGATGAACGAGATCCGGTCGTCGGCGCTGAACAGCGCGTGGCTCTTGCGCATCGACGCGTTCACGACCGCCACGATCAGCTCGTCGAACATCTCCGAGGCGCGCGTGATGACGTCGACGTGCCCATGCGTAATGGGGTCGTAGGAGCCGGGACAGACGGCGATGCGGGGGTCAGGGACCATGGATGCGGATGAGAGTGTCGCCGTAGCGGCGTTCGTCGAATAGGGGAAGGCCAAGCTCGAGCGGGGCACGGCGATCGCTCTCGGCGACCACCGCCGCGCCGGGAGCGAGCACGGCCGGCAAGGCCGCCGTCAACTCATCCCCCAAGCGCCCCGCCAGCCGGTATGGCGGGTCGAGGAACACAAGATCGTAGTAACGCGCGGCCGCCGATGCGCTGCGGAGGAACCTCCGGGCGTCCGAGCGGCGCACCTGCGCCTCTGCGCCGAGCGCCTCGAGGTTGGCCCGAACGGCGCGCAGAGCGGCCGGTGCGCTGTCCACGAACGTCACCACCGCGGCGCCCCGCGACAGTGCTTCGATGCCCAGCGCGCCCGATCCCGCGAACAGGTCGAGCACGCGCGCGCCCGGCACCCGATCGGCGAGCACGGAGAACAGCGCCTCGCGCACGCGGTCGGAGGTCGGGCGCGTGGCGTCGCCGGGCGGTGCCTGAAGCCGCCGCCCACCCCAGCGGCCGGCGATCACGCGCATGACGCGATTGTCTCAGGCGTGTAGTGAAGTCAACGGCGAGCGCTTGCCATGACCGGCTTGCGTGAGATCCTGCCGTGACCGGCGCGTCGACGGGGACGCGCCATGTCAGTGGGAGGCGGGATGTTCCTCAGATCCGTGCGGGGGCGCCTGCGTGGCCGTGCCGCAGCGCTTACTGCCTGCGGCGCGCTGGGCGCCGCGCTGCTCGCCGGCGCGCCGGCGTGGGCACAGGACCCGGAGCCGGCGAGCGTCGTCGAGGTCCAGGTGTCCGACCGCGCCGAGCTCGATCGGCTCGTCGACAGCGCGTCCGACGTCACCGAGCACGTCGAGTCGCGCGACGGGCGCAAGTACGTCCAGATCGTGACCACGGAGTCCGAGCTCGCGCTGCTCCGCGCACAGGGCTTCCAGATCGGCCGCACGCTCGACACCGAGCGCCAGATGAAGGCACGGCAGCGAGGCGCCGAGCGCCAGCTGCGGGCCGCCGCCGACTTCGACGGCATCGAGCAGAACGTCGCCGAGGGCGAGCACATCAAGATCCTGCGCGCCGACCACTTCACGAACCTCGATACGCAGCGGTTCATCTCGGTCGAGGCCAAGAGCGACGCCGGCGCGACCGACGCGCTGACCGTGCGCTGGGACTCCGGGCCCGGCACGGAGATGGGGTCCGGCGGCTCGGCGCCCCTGGATCCGTTCGTCGATGCCGGCAAGTACCTCTACCACCGCGACCAGATCTCGGTCGCCGTACGGCCGGACAAGGTCGAGGTCGTCTCCAGCGCCACGACCGAGCGGCTCGTCGGAAGCGTCGAGGACTGGGCGCCGCCGACCGACGAGACGGGGAATCCTGAGCTGGTCGACTTCGTCGACGGCTACCTCGACCCGACGCAGGCCTACGACCGCATCAAGCAGCTCGCCCGCGACCATCCGAACCTCGCCGAGATCGTCGAGCTGCCGTATCTGACGAACGGCTACCGCCGCAAGTCGATGGCGCAGTTCGGGATCGCCTCCGGCGCCGGGGCGGCGCCCGGCTCGGTCGTGATCGTCGAGTCCAAGAACTACGGGTCCGAGGGCGGCGACAACGTCAAGGTCACGCTCCGCAACCCCGGCACGGCGAACGCGCCGCTGACCGTGAGCGTCAACCGCGACACGATCGTGGTCGATCTCGCGACCAACGCCGACAGCGCCCCGGTCAGCACGGCCAAGCAGGTCGTCGACGCCATCAACGCACGCTCGGGCAGCCCGGCGATCGCGTTCACGTACCGCGGCAGCGTCGGTGACGGCGCAGTCGCCCCGGCGCCGGAGACCCGGCTCGAGGACAACCTCAACGCGCCTGCGCACGTCTCGCGCAAGCCGCACCCGATGTGGGCGATCCGGATCGGGAGCGACCGCTCCGGCGACAAGATCGGCGTCTACGCCTACGCGCAGGAGCACGCCCGCGAGTGGGTCGGCCCGCTGGTGGCGGTGGAGACCGCCGAGCGCCTCGTGCGCAACTACGCGGTCAACCCGGACGTGCGCGAGCTGCTGGACAACGTGGAGGTCTTCGTCCTGCCGTCCAGCAACCCGGACGGCGGTCACTACTCGTTCTACGACTTCACGGGCCAGCGCAAGAACATGATCGACTACTGCGACGACGCCAACGGCGATCCCGCCCGGCGCAACCAGTGGGGCGTCGATCTCAATCGCAACTACTCCGTCGGGACCTACTTCGACGGCTACGTCGGCGGCTCGGGCAGCTGCACGAGCG
Source organism: uncultured Solirubrobacteraceae bacterium (assembly GCA_963806395.1). Classification (GTDB taxonomy): domain Bacteria; phylum Actinomycetota; class Thermoleophilia; order Solirubrobacterales; family Solirubrobacteraceae; genus DASSUW01. The sequence continues at coordinate 68,517 of CAWDYI010000014.1, forward strand.
GCAACTTCTCGGGGCCGTTCGAGTACTCCGAGGCCGAGACCAAGAACGTCGAGTGGATCGCCGACAGCTTCCCGAACATCCGGTTCTCGATGAACATCCACTCCTCCGGCAACTTCTTCATGTGGCCGCCGGGGGCGTACACGCCGGAGCGGGTGACGCTGCCGCGCCCGACGCTCGGGCAGGAGAGCTACTTCTGGGGGTCCGCGGGCCGCGTCGTCGGCGCGATCCGCAATTGGCGCAATCTCACGGTCGAGCCCGGTCAGACGGGTCCGGTGGCCGACGTCCTGTACTCGGCGGCCGGCAACTCGGGCGACGAGCTCTGGTACGAGAACGGCATCTACGGGTGGGACTTCGAGATCGGGACGAGCTTCCAGCCCGCCTGGCCGGAGGCCCACAACGTCGCGATGGAGTTCTCCAACGGCCTCTATGAGCTGGTGAAGATCGCCGGGGACTTCGCGTCCGACGGCGAGGCGCCGACGTCCGAGCTCGACCTGCGGCCCTCGGCCGATGGGACCAAGGCCAAGCTGAAGTTCGTCGGGGACGAGCCGGCGACGGTGTACTACCGGCTCGACGGGCGCAGGCCGACGTACGACAACGCGACGATGTACGTCGGAGCGGGCGACCGCGAAGGCGGGGAGACGATCGTGCTCGACGCCACCACGACGGTGACGTGGTTTGCCGTCGACGCCGCCGGCAACGTCGAGCGCAACTACAAGCCCGACCCCGGCAGCGTGTCGAACCTCTACCGGCGGCAGACCGTGCAGGTGCCGCTACCGGCGGGCACGGCACCCGTGGTCGCCCCGGCACCGGTGTCGGCGCCGGCGGTCAAGCCGCCGGCGTCGACGACGACGCGGGCGGTGACGACGCCGAAGGCCAAGCCCAGTGCGGCCAAGAGCAAGGCAGCCAAGCGCAAGGCCGCGAAGCGCAAGGCGGCAAAGCGGCGGGCGGCGAAGCGGCGCGCGGCGAAGCGCAAGGCCGCCCGGCGCCGGGCCGCAGAGCGCCGCGCGGCGCACCGGCGGTCGCGCTGATCGATGCAGTGGCTCCGGCCCCCATGCGGGGCCGGAGCCGCTTCACGCGGGGATCGGCTCCATCGCATCGGGCCCGAACGCCTCGCTGAGCGCCTCGGCGATCAGCGAGTGCTCGGGCTCGGCCAGCTGCGGGTCGGCGTCGAGGATCTCGCGGGCGCGCATCCGGGCCCGCTCGAGCAGCTCGACGTCCTCGGGCAGGCGGGCGAACCGGAACGCCTGAAGGCCGGACTGGCGCGTGCCGAGCATCTCTCCCTCGCCGCGCAGCTCGAGATCGATCTCGGCGAGATCGAACCCGTCGGTGTGGGCGGCGAGCGCGCGCAGGCGGGCGGACTCCTTGGGCCCGAACAGCAGGCACAGCGACTCGTGGGCGCCGCGGCCGATCCGGCCGCGCAGCTGATGCAGCTGGGAGATGCCGTAGCGATCGGCGTCCTCGACGAGCATCACCGACGCGTTCGGCACGTCGATGCCGACCTCGATCACGGTCGTGGCGACCAGCACGTCGGCGCCGCCGGCCGCGAACGCGCCCATCGCCTCCTGCTTCTCGCGCGGGCGCATCTGGCCGTGCAGCAGGACGACCTCGAAGTCGCGCAGCTCGCCGCTGCGCAGGCGTTCGTACTCGGCCGTCGCGGCGCGCGCCTGGAGCGCCTCGGACTCCTCGACGAGCGGGCAGACCACGAACGCCTGGCGGCCGGCGCGCAGCTCCTCGCGGATCCGCTCGTAAGCACGCGAGCGCTCGCGCTCGGTCGCGCACAGGTGCGTCGTGATCGGCCGGCGGCCGGCCGGGAGCTCGCGCAGGACCGTCACGTCGAGGTCGCCGTAGGCGGTGAGCGCGAGCGTGCGCGGGATCGGGGTCGCGGTCATATGGAGCACGTGCGGCGCGAGGCCCTCGGGCGCCTTGCGGTCGAGCGCGCGGCGCTGGTTGACGCCGAAGCGGTGCTGCTCGTCGACGACGGCGACCGCCAGCCGGTCGAAGTCGACCGCCTCCTCGATCAGCGCGTGAGTGCCGACGAGCAGCTTCAGCTCGCCGCTGGCGAGCTTGCCGAGCAGGTCGGTGCGGCGGGCGCCCGGGGTTGACCCGGTGAGCAGCGCCGCCTGCACCAGCTCACCGGGCATCAGCGCCTGCAACGTGGCGAAGTGCTGCTCGGCGAGCGTCTCGGTCGGCGCCATCAGCGCCGCCTGGCCGCCGGACTCGACCGCCCGCAGCATCGCGTACAGGGCGACCACGGTCTTGCCGGAGCCGACCTCGCCCATCAGCAGCCGCTGCATCGGCCTGTCGCGCGTCAGGTCCTCGTCGACCATCTCCATCGCCTTGCGCTGGTCGCCCGTCGGCGTGAACGGGAGCGAGTCCTCGAGCCAGCGCGCCGTGAGCCCGCCGGGCGCGTCGAGCGACGTGGCGCGCGAGCCCTCGCGCCGGCGGGCACGGCGCCGCATCAGCGCGATCTGGAGCAGCAGCAGCTCGTCGTACGCCAGCCGCCGCCGCCCGCCCTCATGGTCGCCGAAGTGAGCGGCGTCGAGCGCCGCCGCGCGATCAGGGAGTCCGTCGCGGGTTCGCAGCGAGGCCGGCAGCGGCTCGAGCGCCTCCTGCGCGGCGCCGCGCCACTCCCGCACGAGCGCGAGTATCTGGGTCGACGACAGACCGTCGGTAGCCGGGTAGGTCGCGACCTCCGACGCCTGCGCGCCGACCGCCTCGCCGGTCTCGGCGTGGAACTGCACGCGGAAGCGGTTGCGTGCCTCGTACTTGCCCTGGAGCAGCAGCCGCGTGCCCGGCCGGTACTTGCGCTCCAGCCACGGCTGGTTGAAGAACGTGGCCTTCATCGTGCCGGTCTCGTCCGCCACGACCGCCTCGACGAGCGGGCGCATGCCGCGCCGCCGCACCGGCCGGCTGGCGATCGAGCGCACCTCGACGACGACCGTGGCGGTCTCGCCGGATGCGAGCTCGACCAGCGTGCGTGCCTCCTGGCGGTCGCGCGGGAGGTGGTTCAGCAGGTCGCCGATCGTGTGAAGGTTCAGGCGCTCAGCGGCGGCGGCCGCCTTGGCAGGTGTGACCTTCAGCGGTGTCCGCAGACGCGACGGTCGCGGGTACCGCGGCGGCCCGGCGGCGTGCAGCGCGTCGTCGAGCAGCGGGTCGGAGCTGGCGAAGGCGGTCGGCGGCACTCGCCGCAATGATGATCGCCGGGTCGGCGGTCAGGCGGCCTACTCGGCCGAGATCAGCCACCAGTAGGCGGGCTGATCGCCGTGCGAGAACTCCATCTCCACACCGCCGGGCATCAGTGCCGCCACTCCGGCGCCGTCGATCGGTGCCCCGTGGCCCTCGATCAGCGTCACCAGCTCCGCTTCGCGCCCGAGCAGCGCGAGCACGAGCTCGAGCGTCTCGCCCGGCTCGCCCCAGGCGACCAGCTGCTCGTCCACGAAGCCGACCGCCTCGCCGCGACGGAAGCGGCCCGCCGCGTCGTCGCGCGCCGCGCCGGCGACCGAGCCGGTGCGCACGTGCTCGAGCGCCTCGACCATCGCGGCGGCGTTCTCCGCCGCCCCGCGCGTGGGGTCGAGGGCGACGGCCGCCGCCAGGCCCGCCTGCATCGAGCGCGACGCCACCACGTGCACCGTCCTCTCCGCCAGCTCGGCGGCGCGCTCGGCGGCCATGATCACGTTCGGGGAGTTCGGCAACACGACGACCTCCTCCGCGGGCACGTCGTGGATGCCGGCGAGCAGCTCGTAGGTCGACGGGTTCAGCGTGTCGCCGCCGTCCAGCGCGACCGCGCCGATGCTCTCGAACAGCTCGCGCACGCCCCCTCCGGCCACGACGGCGAGCACGCCGCAGGCCTCGACGCGTGCGGCCAGCCGCTCCGAGCGCTCCGCGATCTGGTCGGTCATATCGGCCACATCGAAGTGCGACACCTCGCCGGCGCTCCCGAACAGCGCGGTGGCGTGCTCCGGCTCGTCGGTGTGCAGGTGCACCTTGAGCGTGTGGCTGTCGCCGACCACCAGCACCGAGTCGCCGAGCGCCTCCAGCGGCTCGTACCACGCCAGCGGGTCGAGCTCGGTGCCGGTGACCGCGAAGTTGGTGCAGTAGCGGAATCTGCTCGACTCGTGCTGCGGATGCGTCACGCGGGCGGGTGCGTGGCGGGCGAGCTCGGGGGCCGCGGTCCCGCGCAGCGCCGCGATCACACCCGCGAACATGACGGTCAGGCCGTAGCCGCCGGCGTCGACGACACCGGCCTCGCGCAGGATCGGGAGCAGCTCCGGCCCGCGCGCCACCGACAGCTCGCCGGAGCGCAGGGCTGCCTCGAGCACCTCCGCGATCATCTCGTTCTGCTCGTCGTCGTCGACGACGTGGTGGAGCCGCGGCTCCTCCATGTGCGCGATCTCCGACGCGACGCGGGCGGCCATCTCGCGGACGACCGTCAGGATCGTCCCCTCGGCCGGCTCGCGTACGGAGGCGTACGCGCGCTCGGCGGCGCGCGCCATCGCGGCTGCGACCAGCACCGGGTCGATCAGCTCACCGGGCCGCGAGATCAGCTCCTCGGCAGCGCCGCGCAGGAGCTGGGAGAGGATCACGCCAGAGTTGCCGCGCGCGCCGAGCAGCGCGGCGCGGGCCACCGAGTCGACGATCTCGTCGCGGCCGATGTCGTCGATGTCGCCCTGCGCCGAGAGGCGGTCGAGCTCGTCGAGCACGGCGCGCAGCGTGAGCGCCATGTTGTCGCCGGTGTCGCCGTCGGCGACCGGGAAGACGTTGAGGTCGTTGACCTCGCGCCGCCGGGTCTCGAACTCGGCCAGCGCAGCCTCGACCACGGCGCGAAAGCGGATCAGGCTGGGATCGGCCACGCGACGCCGGCGGCCGGGAATTAGGCCTTCGTCACCTTGCCGGCCTTGAGGCAGCGCGTGCAGACGTAGACGCGCTTCGGGGCCCCGGCCTCCGTGATGCGGACCTTCTGGAGATTGGCGTCGAACCGCCGCTTGGTGGCGACCATCGAGTGCGAGCGGCTCTGGCCGAACGCCGGGCGCTTGCCGCATGAGTGACAGATACGAGCCATAGCGGCGGGAAGCATAGCGCCAGCACCGGTTGGGTACGGTCTATGGGTGCCACCTGTCAGTGCGGCTCGCATCTCCCTGCCCGATCGCTATCGCATCGTGCGCCACCTCGCCAACGGCGGGATGGCGGGCGTCTGGGAGGCGCACGACGAGCTGCTCGGTCGCTCCGTCGCGGTCAAGGTCCTCGCCTCGCACCTGTCCGAGGACGAGCGCGCCCGCCTGCGGTTCGAGCGCGAGGCGCGCGCCGCCGCGGGCCTCTCGTCGCACCCCCACGTGGTGACGATCTACGACGTCGGCGAGCACGACGGCCGCGCGTTCATGGTGATGGAGCTGATGCGCGGCGGCACCGTCGGCGAGCGGTTGAAGGCCGGCCGCGCGGTCGCCGACGAGACCGCGCTGCGCTGGCTGCGCGAGGCCGCCGGCGCGCTCGACGCCGCCCACGACGCCGGCGTCGTGCACCGCGACATCAAGCCCGGCAACCTGCTGCTGGACGACCGCGACCGCCTCGCGATCGCCGACTTCGGGATTGCCCGGATCGCCGTGGAGGACCAGCTCACCGCCACCGGCCAGGTGCTCGGCACAGCCGCCTACATCTCGCCTGAGCAGGCGGTCGGCGAGCCGGCGACCGCCGCCTCGGACCGCTACGCGCTGGCCGTCGTCGCCTTCGAGCTGCTGACCGGCGGCAAGCCCTTCCAGGCCGAGCACTTCGCGGCCCAGGCGCGCGCACACGTCGAGGATGCGCCGCCGCTCGCGACCGAGCGCGACTCCTCGCTGCCGGCGAGCGTCGACGACGTGCTCGATCGCGGGCTGGCCAAGGATCCCGGCGAGCGCTGGGAGAGCGCGCGGGCGATGGTCGAGGCGCTCGATCGCGCGATGGGCGCGTCGCGTCCCGCGACCGAGCCGACGCGGCCGATCGCACCTCCGCCTCCGCCCCCGGACAGCGGCGGTCCAGTACCCGTGTCCGGCCGCGACCGCGACCGCAGCGGACCGCTTCTCAGCGTGCTCGCCGGCCTCGCCGTAGTCGCCGTGGTCGCCGTGCTCGGATTCGTGCTGCTGTCCGGCGACGATGGTGGCGACGGCGGGTCGCAGGGCAGCGAGCCGAACGCGAGCACCGAGCGTCCCACCAAGCAGGAGAAGGCGACCGCGACGCCCACGGCCGAGGCCACGCCCGAGCCGACCGCCGAGGCCACCACCGAGCCCACGGCCACCGCCACGGCAACGCCGGAGGCGCCCGCCCAGCCGGATCTGGAGCGCGCGAGCGACCTGCAGGTCCAGGGCTTCAACGCCCGGCAGGCCGGCGACTACGAGCAGGCGCTGACGCTCAACCAGCAGGCGCTCGAAGCGTGTGGCGACACCGTGCGGCTCGACCCGTGCGGCTACGCCCTGTTCGAGGTCGGCGCGGCGCTCAACGCGCTCGGCCGCCCGGACGAGGCGATCGGGCCGCTCGAGCAGCGCCTTGAGCAGTACGGCGACAACGGCTCGGGCGAGGTCAAGTCCGAGCTCAAGAAGGCTCGCAAGGCTGCCAAGGGTGGAAACGGCGACTGAGTTCGCCGGGGTGGCGGCCGTTCTGGCCGGCATCCCGTTCATGTCGCCCGAGCAAGGTCGCGTGGTCTACGACCACGTCCGCGCCACCCGGCCGCGCGAGGTGCTCGAGCTCGGCACCGCCCACGGCGTCGGCGCGGCGTACATCGCGGCGGGGCTCGAAGGCGGCGCGCGGCTGACGACCGTCGACTTCGCCGGCGCGGCCTACGATCCCGCGCCCGAGGACGTGCTCGCGCGAGCGGGCGTCGCGGACCGCGTCGAGGTCGTGCGCGAGTTCTCCTCGTACGCGTGGTGGCTGAAGGAGCAGGTACAGGCGCGCTCGGACGCGCACGGCAACGTCGAGCCGCGGTTCGACTTCGTGTACCTCGACGGCGCCAAGAACTGGACGATCGACGGCCTCGCGGTGGTGCTCGTGGAGAAGCTGCTGCGCCCCGGCGGCTGGCTGCTGATGGACGACCTCGACTGGACCTACGCCGACGACCCCGGCCGAGCGGCCACCGACGGCGTCGTCCACCGCGAGCTGTCGGAGCCCGAGCGCACAGAGCCGCACCTGCGCGCCGTGTTCGAGCTGATCGTCGGCCAGCACCCGTCGTTCACCGAGCTGAAGGTGCAGGACGAGTGGTGGGGCTGGGCGCGCAAGGCGCCCGGAGAGCCGCGGCGCCTGACGCTCGAGACGTCGCGCCCGCTGGGAGCACTGGCCGCCGGGGCCGCGCGGAAGGCGGTTCGGCGGGTTCGGGCGCGGCGTCGGCGCCTCTGAACTTCAACTGCGGCATTAAGGGAGGCGGGTTCGGCGTGCGGCGAGGGCGCGTGTCGAGTTGACGTCGATATGCGACGTCAACTCGACATCCGGCACCGCGTGGCGCCTTTTCGTCGCATACCGACGAAAAAGCGCCACGGACCACCGGCGCGGCCGGCACCTCGCCGCCCTACCCAGCCGCAGTTGACGTTCGGGCCGCCACAAACGCCCGCCCGGCGCCGCGCCCCGGGAATAGACCACTCCACGCCAGCGTCTGTGCTCTGACACCGGATGCACAAAAGGAGCGGAAGTGACACGAATCAAGACAAGGTCGCGGGCTCGCGCCGGCATTCTCTTCGGTACCGCCGCAGTCGCCGCGCTCGCCTTCCCGGGCATCGCGAGCGCCGCCGTGGACTCGACGGTCACGAACGGCGCGCTGACGGTCACGAGCACGGCGGCCGACCCGATCACGATCACGGACGACGGCGGCAACGTCGAGATCAACAACGCCAATCCCGGCAGCGGCGCAGGTGGCCTGCAACACCATCACGTCGATCACGGTGACTGGCGACGCCGGCGCCAATGCGATCAACCTCGCCGGCGTGACGGCGGCCGACTTCCCGGCCGTCACCGCGGTCACGGTCAGCGGCCTCGCCGGAGAGGACACGATCACCGGCAGCGAGCACGCCGACCGACTGATCGGCGGCGACAACAACGACGACGTCAGCGGTGGTCCCGGCAACGACACGATCGTGTGGAACGGCGGCGACGACGACGACACCAACGACGGCGAGGCCGGCAGCGACACGATCGAGGTCAACGGCTCGGCGGCGTTCGGCGAGACGTTCACGGTCAAGCCGTCTGCGACGGCCGGCCGCGTGCAGTTCGACCGTGCTGCCCCCACCCCCACCCCGCCCGGCCTGTTCAATCTCGACATCGGCACGTCCGAGAAGCTCGACCTGAACATGAACGGCGGCGACGACACCTTCACGGCCGACGCCGGCCTCGACGCCCTCGGCTTCGCGCTCGACGTCGACGGTGGCGACGGCGTCGACAACATCGACGGCGGCGACGGCGCCGACCTGCTCAAGGGCGGCGGCGGCGACGACCGGATCGTGCCCGACGACAACCCGCCCAACACGCAGGACGACGCGCGCGGCGACGCCGGCAACGACACGATCATCTGGAACGGCGGCGACGACAACGACCTCAACGAGGGCGGCGACGGCTCCGACACGATCCAGGTCAACGGCGCGACCGCGGACGAGACCTTCACGGTCAAGCCCGGCGCGAACGGCCGCGTGATCTTCGACCGCACGCCGCCGACCCCGACCCCGGTCCCCGGCTTCTTCAACATCGACATCGGCACCGCCGAGCGTGCTCGACCTCAACATGAACGCGGGTGACGACACCGTCACCGCCGACAACGGCCTCCCGACGACGTTCGTGCTCGACGTTGAAGGCGCCGACGGCAACGACAACATCGACGGCGGCGACGCTGCCGACCTCCTGTCCGGCGGCAACGGCGACGACCGGATCGTGCCCGACGACAACCCGCTCGGCACGCGCGACGTCGCCCGCGGCGACGCCGGCAACGACATCATCACGTGGAACGGCGGCGACGACGACGACATCAACGACGGCGGCGAGGGCGACGACACCAGCGTGGTCAACGGGGCCACGGGTCCCGAGACGTTCACGATCAAGCCGGGGGCGACCGCCGGCCGCGTCGCGTTCGATCGCACGAGCACGAACCCCGCCGCGTTCAGCGTCGACATCGGCACCACCGAGCGGCTGCTGCTGAACGCCAACGGCGGCGACGACCGGATCCTCGGCGCCAAGGGCCTCGCCGGCCTGATCAAGACCACGCTGAACGGCGAGGACGGCAACGACGCGATCCTCGGCACCGACGCCGAGGACCGCATCAACGGCGGCAAGGGCTACGACATCGTCAACTCGCGCGACAAGGCCGAAGACCTCGTCGACTGCGGGAGCGGCCTGGACCTCGCGCGGGTCGACCGGCGCGACTTCCTGCGCAACTGCAACATCGTCATCGGCGGTCACCTCCGCGTCCGCCTCGCCGACAAGTCGATCGCGGCAGCCGGCGACGTCGTTGCGCTGCCGCTGCGCTGCGCGGGCACCCCGCGCTGCAAGGGCGTCGTGCGGCTGCGCAGCGGCGGGAAGACGCTCGCCAGCAAGAAGTTCAACATCACGCAGCGGTCGAAGACCGTCCGCCTGCGGCTCAACGGCAAGGGTGAGCGCCTGATGGCCAACGCCCCGGCCAAGGGCCGCCGCGTCAACGTCCAGATCGACGCGAAGGACGCGCGTGGCAACGGCTGGCGCTCGACCGAGCGTCTCAAGCTGACGCGCTAGCCCGCCTCAGCACAGCGCGGATACCTCGAGGCCGCCCGCACCTGCGGGCGGCCTCTTGCGTGCCGCTAGCCGGCCGCAGCCGACGTCTCCGGCCGGCGCAAGCGCCCGCCCGGCGCCGCCGCGGGACGTGGCCGCAGCTGCAGCAGCACCACCGCGGCGAGCACCATCCCGCCGCCGACGAGTTGCAGCCACGTCAGCCGCTCCCCCAGCGCCATGTACGCGAGCGCCACGGTCACCGGCGGCTCGAAGGTCGACAGGATCGCCGCCTCCGACGGGCCCACGCGCCGCAGGCCGGCGAAGAACGCCGAGACCGCGACGACGGTGCTCACGAGCGCGATCAGGACGAGCCACATCCATGCCTCGGCGGACAGCGCCAGGTCGAGCGAGCCGGTCACCAGGCCTGCGACCGCAAAGGTCACGGTGGCGCCGGTGAGCACGAGCATCGAGAGCGCGAGCGGCTCGATCTCGCCGATGATCCTGTCGGACACGAGGATGTACGTCGTGTACGTCAGCGACGCGGCGAGCGAGAGCAGTGCGCCCGGGAGGTCGAACGCTCCCGTGCCGGCCGCGAGCAGGACGAGCACGAGGCCGGCCGAGGCGATCGCCAGCGCCACCCACGTGCGCACCGTCGGCGTCGCGCGCCCGAGCAGCAGCGCCGCCACGGTCACGAACGCCGGGTACGTGTAGAGCAGGAGCGCGACCATCGACACGTCGAGGCGCTGGATCGCGGCGAAGTACAGCCCCGACTGCAGGCTGTAGCCCGCCGCGCCGAGCCCGAGGCCGATCAGCACCACGCCCCGCGGGAGCCGCCGCAGCGCCGCCCAGCCTCCGGTCACCCGCAGCGCCGCGGCGAAGATCAGCCCGGCGAGCGTGAAGCGCACGAGCAGCGTGGTCGCGATGCTCGACCCCGCGTCCGTGGCGAGCTTGCCGAAGATGCCCAGCGTGCCGAACGCGGCGGCCGACAGGAGGCAGAGGAAGGGGCCGCGCATGCGCCGATGATCGCGGCGCTATCCATCGAGAGCAACGGATATTCGCGTACATGATTGTGCGAAGATCTCGAACGGTGTTGGATCTCCGCAGATTGCGCCTGCTGCATGAGCTGCACCGGCGCGGCACGGTCAGCGCCGTCGCCGAGGCGCTCTCCTACAGCCCCTCCACCGTCTCGCAGCAGCTCGGCGTGCTTCAGCGCGAGGCGGGCACGACGCTGTTCGAGCCGGCCGGGCGCCGCGTGCGGCTCACCGACGCCGCGCTCGTGCTCGTCGCGCACGCCGAGCAGTTGCTGGCCGGCGCCGAGCGTGCCGAGGCCGACCTCGCGGCTGCGGCGTCCGGCGCCGTCGCGGGCGTCGTGCACGTCGGCTCGTTCCAGACGGCCAGCCTGCACCTCCTCCTGCCCGCGATGACCGCGCTCGCAGGCGAGCATCCCGGCGTCGAGCTCCGGCTCGTCGAAGCCGAGCCCGAGCAGGCGCTCGAGGCGCTGCGCTCGCACGCGCTCGACCTCGTGCTCGCCGACGAGTGGTCGGGCGCCCCGCGCCCGCGGCTGCCGGGACTCGACCGCCTGGACCTGTTCGCCGAGCCGGTGCGGATCGCGCTGCCCGAGAGCCACCCGGCGGCGGCGCCGGGCGGGCCGGTGCCGCTGGCGGAGCTGGCCGGCGCCGCGTGGGCGGCCGGCGACCCCGGCGGTGGCATGGCCGAGCTCACCCGCCGGCTGTGCAACGGCCACGGTGGCTTCGAGCCGCACATCCGCCACCACACGAACGAGCTGACGATGCTCCTGGCCCTGGTAGCCCACGGTCAGGCGGTCACACTGCTCCCCGAGCTCGCGCTCGCGGGTGGGATCGCCGGCGTGGCGGTCAGGCCGGTCGCCGGCACCGACCTGACGCGCACCGTCTTCACGGCCGCCCGCACGGGATCCGACCGCCGCCCTGCACTCGCCGCTGCCCGCGACGCGCTCGGCGCCGCGGCCGCGCTCAGACCGGGCTCGCGTTCCAGCCGACGCGGCGGACACGGCACGTAGCGACGAAGCGCCCGTTCTTCGTGACCCGCACGCGGAGGCGGAAGTTCCCGGTCCAGCGACCCGAGCGCCGCAGGCCACCGTCGAGCGACACTGTCGCTCGTGCCCGCTCGCCGCCGCGGATGCGGAAGCGGAACACCCCGCCGTCCTGGAACGAGGACGTCGTCGACTGGTCGAGCGGCGGCAGGAACTGCACACCGCCCGTCAGCACGTCGCCGTCGGTGCACCGCGCGAGGTACTTGATCCGCACCTGCGAGACGAGCCCGTCGGGGCCGGTGTGCACCGCCGCGAGCCGGCCCTGCTTGGTCTTCCCGCGCCAGCGCGCCGCCTCGGCAGTCGGGACGAGCAGCAGACAGACGGCGACCCCACAGAAACCGGCGATCAGCTTCGTGCGCACTTCATGCCTCCCTCGCCGACCAGCGCACACGCTTGAGCCGGCACCTGTCGATGAACTTGCCCTTGCGCGTCACCCGGGTCCGCACCCGGAAGGTGCCGCGCCAGACCCCGCCATCGAGTACCGCACTCACGGACACGGTGTGGCGCGCGCGGTAGCCGCCGGGAATACGCGCGCGGTACGTGCCCGCATCCTGGAACGCCGTCGTCGATGCCTCGTCGAGCGGCGGGACGAACCGCGTCGTGCTCGTGTAGTTGCCCTTCCGGCAGCGTGCGCGCCACGAGATCCGCACCTGGTTGACGACGTCGTTGCTCCCGGTCCTGACCGTCACCCTGCGGTCCTGCGCCGTCTTCCCCCGCCACGTCGTCGCGCCGGCCACGCCCGGCACCGCCAGCATCAAGCTGCAGAGGACGGCGACGGCGAGTGTGGTGCGCATAGCGGCGTAGTGACCGGATCGAAGCCGATCGAAACGCCGGTCAGCCCGCCAGCGACGCTCGCATCGTCGCCAGCGCCATCACGGCCTCGGCGGCATGCTCGCCCTGGTCGCGCTTGCCGCCGCCGGTGCGCGCCAGCGCCTGGTCCATATTCTCGACCGTTAGAACTCCGAACGCGCACGGCACGCCGGTCCGCAGCTGGACGTCCTGGATCCCGCGCGCGGCCTCCGAGCAGACGTAGTCGTAGTGGTCGGTCTCGCCGCGGATGACCGCACCCAGACAGGCGACGCCGGAGTAGCGCCCGCTCTCGGCCAGGTAGAGCGCGGCGAGCGGCAGCTCGAACGCGCCGGGCACGTCGAAGATGTCGGCGGGCTCGTGGCCCGCCGCCGTGAACGCCCGCTGCGCGCCCGCCACCAGCCGCTCCGCGAGGTCGGCGTAGAAGCGGCCGACCACGATCGCGTACCGCTCACTCACCCGCGGCCGGCCTCGCGGTCGTGCACCTGCTCCTCGTGCACCATCTCCTCGTCGAGCGCCAGGCCCTGGTGGTGCAGCGAGTGCCCGAGGCGGTCGCGCTTGGCCCGCAGGTACGCCTCGTTGTGCGGGTTCGGCGCGTGCTGGATCGGGATCTGATCGGTGACGGACAGGCCATAGCCCTCGAGGCCGCGGATCTTCTTCGGGTTGTTGGTGAGGATGCGGATCGAGCTGAGACCGAGGTCGACGAGGATCTGCGCGCCGATGCCGTAGTCGCGCAGGTCGACCGGCAGCCCGAGCTCGAGGTTGGCGTCGACCGTGTCGAGGCCCTTGTCCTGGAGGTTGTAGGCCTTGAGCTTGTTCAGGAGGCCGATCCCCCGCCCCTCCTGAGCGAGGTAGAGGAGCACGCCGGTCCCCTCGAGCTCGATCATCGCGAGCGCCGACTCGAGCTGCTCGCCGCAGTCGCACCGCAGCGAGTGGAAGACGTCGCCGGTCAGGCACTCCGAGTGCACGCGCACGAGCACGTCGGGCTTCCCGTCGATCTCGCCCTTGACCATCGCCACGTGGTGCTTGTCGTCGACCAGCGAGCGGTAGCCGACGACGTCGAACTCGCCGAAGCCGGTCGGGAGCCGCGTGGTCACGACCCGCTCGACGAGCTTGTCGTGCCGGCGCCGGTAGGCGATCAGGTCGGCGACCGTGATCATCTTCAGCGCGTGCCGCGCGCAGTAGCGCTCGAGGTCCCCCACCCGCGCCATCGTCCCGTCGTCGTTCATGATCTCGCAGATCACGCCCGCGGGGTTCAGGCCGGCCAGGCGCGCGAGATCGACGGCCGCCTCGGTCTGCCCGGTGCGCTCCAGCACGCCGCCGGGCTTGGCCTTCAGCGGGAACACGTGACCCGGCTGGACGAGGTCGCGCGGCGCCGAGCCGGGGTCGATCGCGACCTGGATCGTGCGCGCGCGGTCGGCGGCCGAGATGCCGGTGGTGACACCTTCTCGGGCCTCGACCGACACGGTGAACGCCGTCTCGAACGGCGACTCGTTCTTGGCCGCCATCAGATCGAGCCCGAGCTCGTCACAGCGGTCGGGAGTGAGCGCGAGGCAGATCAGCCCGCGGCCCTCCTTGGCCATGAAGTTGATCGCCTCCGGCGTGGCGAACTGGGCCGCGAGCGTGAGATCGCCCTCGTTCTCGCGGTCCTCGTCGTCGCACACCACGACCATCCGCCCCGCGCGGATGTCCTCGATCGCGTCCTCGATTCCAGCGAAGCTCATCGGGCCACCGCGAGTCGCTCGATGTACTTGGCGAGCACGTCCACCTCCAGGTTGACCGGCCGGCCCGGCGCCGCGGCGCCGAGGATCGTGCGTTCCAGCGTCTCAGGGATCAGCGAGACGGAGAACCAGTCGTCGCCGAGGCCGGCGACGGTGAGCGAGACGCCGTCGACCGCGATCGAGCCCTTCTCGACCACGTAGCGCAGGACCTCGTCGGGGGTCGCGATCGTCACCACGCGGGCGAAGCCGTCCTCGCGCACGTCGCGGACGGTGCCGACGGCGTCCACGTGGCCCTGCACGAAGTGGCCCCCGAGCCGGTCGGCGGCGCGCAGCGGCAGCTCGAGGTTGACCTGCGTGCCGGCGCTGACGTCGGCGAGCGAGGAGCGGCGTAGCGTCTCGAGCATCACGTCGGCGCCGAACTGGCCGTCGGCGATCGACGTGGCGGTCAGGCAGACGCCGTTGACGGCGACGGAGTCGCCCTCCCCCAGCTCCGCCGACAGGCGCGTCTGGACGGCGAGCCGGACGCCGTCGGGCGCGGAGTCCACGGCGGTGACCGTCCCGAGGTCCTGGACCAGCCCGGTGAACACGGCTACCACTCTCTGAGGCGAGCGGTGATGAGCACGTCGTCGGCGACCCGCTCGCATTCGAGCGTGAGCGCGCGCGTGGCCTCCGAGATGCGCTCGACGCCCTCGCCCTCGAGCGGGTCGCGGGCGTGCGAGCCGCCGAGCACGACGGGCGCGACGAACAAGCGGATCTCGTCGACCTCTCCGGCGTCCAGGAACGCGCCCGCCAGGTGCGGGCCGCCCTCGAGCAGGATCGAGGTGAGACCGGCGGCGCCGATCTGGCTCAGCGCGTTGCGGACGCGGTCGGGCTCGTTCTGGCCGGTCGCGACGATCACGTCGGCGCCGGCGACCTCCAGCGCATCGGCGGCCAGTCGCGGAGCGGCGCGCGAGATCACGACCGTGAGCGGCAGCTCGGCGGCGCCGCGGACGAGCTGGGAGTCGAGCGGCAGCCGCGCCTCGGAGTCGAACACGATCCTGCGCGGCTGGCTGTGCACGCCCTCGATCCGCGCGGTGAGCAGCGGGTCGTCGACCAGCGCGGTGCCGATCCCGACGGCGACGGCGTCGCACTCCGCCCGCCAGTGATGCGCGAGCCGGCGGGACGCCTCACCGGAGATCCACTTCGAGTCGCCGGTCCGCGTGGCGACCTTGCCGTCGAGCGTCATCGCCGACTTGAAGAGCACGTAGGGCCGCCCGGTGCGGGCGTGCTTGCGGAACGGCTGGTTGAGCAGGCGTGCGTGCGCCGCCAGCTCGCCGCCGGCCACAACCACCTCGACGCCCTCGTCGCGCAGGATGCCGAGGCCGCGGCCGGCGGCCTTCTCGGTCGGGTCGTCCGAGCCGACGACCACGCGCGTGATGCCGGCCTCGAGGATCGCGTCGGTGCACGGCGGGGTCTGGCCGTGGTGGCAGCACGGCTCGAGCGAGGTGTAGAGCGTCGCGCCGCGCGCCTCGGCCCCTGCCGCGCCGAGCGCCTCTCGCTCGGCGTGCGGCGCGCCAAAGGCGGTGTGGAAACCCTCGCCGACGACCTGGCCCTCGTTGACCACGACGGCGCCGACCAGCGGGTTCGGCGTCGTCCGCCCGCGCCCGCCCTGCGCAAGCTCGATCGCGCGAGCGAGGTGGGCGTGGTCGGTCTGCAGGAGCGTGGTCACGGTGTCAGCAAGCATATTGACTGCGCAGTCAACAATCCCTTAGTTGTCGGATAACGATCTCCGGCCCGGCGCGCTCGTAGCCCAGCGGATAGCTGTTGAACGAGAAGTCGAACGAGAAGTCGTCGATCGGCTCGCCGCCGCCTTTCGGACTCACGCGGTAGACGACGTCGCTGCGCCGCTCGAGCTCGTCGTAGTAGGCGATCGCCTGCGGCACCTCGTCCGGCTCCTTCAGCGCGCGCCCGTGCTGCGTCGAGCCGGTGATGACGTGGCAGTAGCCCGCGCGGGCGTAGCGGTCGAGCAGCCCGGTGCGCAGCGTGCGCTCGTAGTCCTCGAGCTTGACGACCTCACCCTGGAAGCGCGAGGTCGGCCACTTCGTCCAGCGGTTGCCGGTGCCGGTCGCCCGCGACGGGCGGCCGGTGTCCATCGCCCACTGGTCCGGCGCGATCGGCTCGATCACGACCTTCCCGCCCGCCGGGATCGTGTCGACCATCCATGCGCGAGCCAGCGCACGCGTGTCGGGCCGCGCGAGCACCAGGTCGTTGTGGATCGAGAACACGAGACCCTGGGCGCACAGCAGCGCGCCGGCCACCGCCGCGGGCCACACGGCCGAGCGCCCGCGCACGTGTGAGGCGGCCTCGACCGCCGCCCACGCCGCGAGCAGGCACAGCAGCGGGTAGATCGGCAGCAGCCAGCGCGCGAAGAACCGGTCCTGGATGCCCATGAAGAGCAGGAACACGACGGGAGCGGGGACGAGCACCCAGGCGAGCGCGCGCTGCTTGACCGCGAGGCCGACGCCCCGGCGGCCGCCGCCAGCGCCGGCAGCCAGCCGAGCCCCCACGTCAGCGTCTGGAGGTAGTAGAGGAGCCCGCTGTCCCCCACCAGCCCGAGCTTGCCGCCGCCGTCGCCGGACGCCTCGGACTGCTTGCGCAGGCCGTCGCGGAGCGCCTCCCAGTCGAGCAGCGCATACGGGTTGGCGACGGCGAAGCCCGCCACCGCCAGCACGCCGGCGAGCGCCAGCCCTCGAAGCGCCCGCGCCGGGCCGACCACGGCGGCCGCGACCAGGCACAGCAGCACGATCCCGGCGGTGTACTTGGTCGCGCAGGCGACGCCGAGGGCGGCCCCGGCGAGCGCGAAGTCACGCAGCCGCCCGTGGCGGTAGACGCCCGCCACGCCGACCAGGCTCAGGCACAGCGGCGCCAGCGCCGGCACGTCGTTGACGGCCAGGTGCCCGTAGTGCACCGGCAGGAAGGCGACCGCGAGCAGCGCGCCCGCGATCAGCCCGACGCGCCGGTCCACCAGCCGCGCGCCCGCCCAGGCGAGCAGCCCCGCCGTGGCCGCGCCGAGGATCCCGGCCAGCACACGGGCGATCGTGAACGCCGTCCCGGGATCGGCCGCGAACGCGCCGCCGACCGCCTCGCGGCCGCCCCATCGCAGCCAGAACGCGGCGTGCAGCAGGTACGTGTACGCCGGTGGGTTGATGAAGTAGTCGGGATTCAGCGAGTGCCCGAACATCCCGATCGCCCGCGGGACGAAATGCGCGTTCTCGTCCGCGTTGAAGACGTACGGCAGCCCGTGCGTCACGCCCCACAGCCGCAGGCCGAGCGCCGTGAGCACGAGTGCGGCGAGGGCGAGGAGCCAGCGCCGGTCAGCAGCGCGCATAGGCGGCGTAGAAGTCGCCCGAGGCGACGCGCCGCCAGCCGGCCGGCGGCGGCGACTGGATGAGCGGCGAGTCGGTGTCATTGCTCCACGCGTGCTTGAACACCGCGAAACGGCTGACGACCACGAGCGCCACCCCGCGCGTGGGCTTCGGCGCCTCGCGATCGGCGCGCGGGATCACCCGATCCGCCGGCGCGTCGAGGATCCACCGCGCGTCCGGCACGAGCTTGTGGTTGGGCACCGTGAGCGGTCCGCAGCGCAGGCCCTCCTGCACCGGCCGCGACTCGAGCACGCGCACGAGGTCGTCGTGCGCGGCGCCGCGGAACGTCAGCTCGGAGTCGAAGTAGTCCAGCCGCACCTGCGTCGCCGTGAACACGACGCCGAACAGGATCAGCGCCGCCGAGCCCGCGGCCCACAGCGTGCGTATCCGGCTCGGGCGCAGCATCGTGAAGCCGGCGAAGAACACGGCCGCGAACAGCAGCAGCGCGACCGCCGCCACGGCCAGGTAGCGCTCGATCACCGACGCGCCGGCGATACCGATCAGCACGAACGTGCCGATGCCGGAGGCGAGCAGCACGAACGGCATCACCATCCGCCGCGGCGCCAGCACCAGCGCGATCCCGAACCCGAGCGTGGCGGCGATCAGGATCGGGAGCTTGACGAGGATGTTGAAGAAGCCCGGGATCGCGGTCGGCAGCTGCGAGAGCGTGCGCTGGCGTCCGAGGTCCTCGGCCGACCCGCTGGTGTAGAGCAGCGAGAACAGCGGGTTGCCGGTCACTGCGAGGTCCACGAGCGTCCACACGAGCGGGCCGATCGCGGCCAGCGCGGCGTAGATGGCCCGCTCCCGCCAGCTCGCCGTCCACGCCATCCACAGCCAGTACAGCCCGGCCAGCACCCACGCCTCGGGCCGCAGCATGCCGGCGAGGGCGAGCACGACGAACACCGGCACGCCGCGCCGCGGGCGATCGGCCTCGAGCACCGCCGCCCACACCACCAGCGCCATGTACGGGATGTCGATGTAGCCGCGTGCCGCGAGGAACCCGAAGTCGAACCGCGTCGCCACCAGCGCCGCCGCCACGGCCCCGATCAGCGGCGTGAACGACGCCCGCCCGAGCCGGTAGACGCCCCAGATCAACCACAGGAACGACGCCAGGATCAGCGCGATGAACATGCGGTCGCCGGCTTCGCCGAACAGCGACAGCACCGCCCCGGCGGCGATCGCCAGCGGATGCTCGGTCGGGACGCGGAAGCCCTCGAAATCCGGCACCTCCAGATCCAGCACCTCGCGCCCCCACAGCAGCGAGTAGTACGAGTCGTAGTTGGGGTACGTGGGATAGACGAAGAAGCCGACCACGCACGCGAGGCAGAGCAGCGCGAACGCGATCCGCGCGACGGTGTCGGCGTCCAGTGAGCGGCCGCGCGCGATCGCGGGCCGCCTCGTGAGGGTCAGGCCTTCCATGAGCGATGACAGGATGACGAGCCGGGTGAGGCGATACCGTCTTAGCGCGTCCCGATGAAGCTGATCATCCAGATCCCATGCCTGAACGAGGAGGAGACGCTCCCGGTCACGCTCGCCGACCTCCCGCGTGAGGTGGAGGGCTTCGAGTCGGTCGAATGGCTGATCATCGACGACGGATCGACCGATCGCACGGTCGAGGTCGCGCGCGCCCACGGCGTCGACCACATCGTCCGCCTGACCAACAACAAGGGCCTCGCGTCGGGCTTCCAGGCAGGGCTGGACGCGGCGCTCAAGCTCGGCGCGGACGTCGTCGTCAACACCGACGCGGACAATCAGTACTACGGGCCCGACGTCGCGCGGCTGGTCGCGCCGATCGTCAACGGCGACGCCGACATGGTCGTCGGCGATCGCGAGCTGAAGACGATCGAGCACTTCTCGGCGCCGAAGAAGCTGCTCCAGCGCCTCGGCTCCTGGGTCGTGCGCCAGGCGTCGCAGACGAGCGTGCCGGACACGACGTCGGGCTTCCGGGCCTACAACCGCGAGGCCGCGCTCGCGATGCAGGTCGTGTCCAAGTTCACCTACACGCTGGAGACGATCATCCAGGCCGGGAAGATGACCGTGGCGGTCGACCACGTCCCGGTGCGGACGAACCCGAAGCTGCGCGAGTCGCGCCTGTTCCCGTCGATGTGGACGTACATCCGCCGCAACGGCATCTCGATCTTCCGGATCTACGCGATGTACGAGCCGCTGCGGGTGTTCCTGACCGCCGCCCTGCTCCTCGGCGTGCTCGCGCTCGCCGTCTGGGGGCGGTTCTTCTACTTCTTCCTGCAGGGCGACGGCGCGGGCCACGTCCAGTCGCTGATCCTCGGCGCGGTGCTCTTCAACGCCGCCACGGTGCTCGCGGCGCTCGGGATCCTCGGCGACCTGCTCTCCGGCCAGCGGATCACGCTGCAGCGGATCTTCGAGCGTGTCCGGCGCGTGGAGCTCGAGCTCGGCGTGCCGCCGTCGCACTACGAGCCCGGCGCGCGCGAGACCGGCCAGCAGCCGACCACCGGCGCGCGGTCGGGCGGCCACGGGACGACCGAAGAGCGACCGGTCCTGAAGCTATGAGCGCCGCAATCACGCGCGACGCCGAGGGCACGGTCACCGGCAACACGTACGACAAGTACGGATCGACAAATCCGGTCGTCCGGCGGCTGATGGCCGGCTTCGAGCGATCGCTCGACGAGCTGTTCCGCCGCGCCGCCCCGCGCTCGCTGCTCGACGTCGGCTGCGGCGAGGGCGTGCTCACCCACCGCTGGGCGGAGCGGCTCGAGGGCCGTGTGGTCGGGATCGACCTCGAAGACCCTGCGATCCAGTCCGAGTGGGCCAAGCGGCAGGCCCCGAACCTCGAGTACCGGGTGATGAAGGCCGAGGACCTCCCGTTCGCCGACGGCGAGTTCGAGCTGGCGGCGGCGATCGAGGTGCTCGAGCACGTGCCCGACCCCGAGCACACGGTGTCCGAGATGGCGCGCGTGGCGAGCGGCCACCTGCTCGTGTCGGTCCCCCGCGAGCCCCTCTGGCGCGGCCTGAACATGGCACGCGGCGCGTACCTGCGCGACCTCGGCAACACCCCCGGCCACGTGAACCACTGGTCGAAGCGGAGCTTCGTCGAGCTCCTCTCGCGGCATGGCGAGGTCGTGGAGGCGCGCTCTCCGTTTCCTTGGACCATGCTCCTAGTCGTAACGTCGCCGTAGCGGTCCACGCGGAGCTTGCGGAGCGTGGCCGCGGAGGCGAAAGGCGTATCCGAGGGCTACGGGCGCGGTGCCCGGATCCTGTCGGTCGGCATCGCCACGACCGGCGTTGTCACCTTCGCGTACTTCTCGCTCGCCAGCCACGCGCTGAGCGAGGCCGACTACAAGGGGATCACGGTCCTGTGGTCGGCGCTGTTCCTGATCATCTCGATCATCTACCGGCCGGTCGAGCAGCTGCTCTCGCACACGATCGCGTCGCGCCGCGCGCTGGGGCATGCGGGGCATCCGCTGCGGGTGCCGCTGACGATCCAGCTGACCGCCGCCACCCTCTTCCTGGCCGTGGCGCTCGCGTTCCGCGAGCCGATCGAGGAGGACGTGTTCGACGGCTCCGCCGAGCTGTACTGGGTGCTCGTGGTGGCCGTGCTGGCGTACGCGGCGAGCTACTTCGCGCGCGGATGGCTGGCCGGCCACCAGCGGTTCGGCCTGTACGGCGGCCTCGTGCTGCTGGAGTCGGTGTCGCGCTGCCTGTTCGCGCTGGCGGTGGTGATCGGGATCGCCGACGGTCAGGGGGTGGTCGCGCTCGGGATCGCGGCGGCGCCGCTGGTCTCGCTGATGGTGCTGCCGTGGGCGCTCGAGCGCCGCGGCCGCGCGGAGCCCACGGCGGAGGGCGGGTCGATGCGCGAGGGCGCCGGGTTCGCGGGCGCCGTGCTCGCGATCATGGTCGCCGAGCAGACGCTGCTCAACGGCCCCGTGCTGGCGGTCGACGCGACCGCCGCCGACGCAGCGCTGGCGGGCTTCGTGTTCAACGCGCTGCTGATCACGCGCGCGCCGCTGCAGCTCTTCCAGGCGATCCAGACGTCGCTGCTCCCCCACCTCTCCGGCCTGGCCGCGTCCGGCGGCGGCGATGACTTCCGGCACGCGATCCGCGTCACCATGCTCGCCGTCGCCGGCTTCACGGCCGCGGTCGTGCTCGGCCTCGGGCTGATCGGCCCGTGGGCGATGGGCGTGCTGTTCGGCGGCGACTTCGACTACGGGCGCGGCGGCCTGATGCTGATCGGCCTCGGCATGGGGTTCCACCTGACCGCCGGCACGCTCAACCAGGCGGCGCTGGCGCGGCGCCGCGGCGCTCAGGCGGCGGCAGCGTGGCTGGTGGTGGCGGCGGCGTTCCTGCTGTGGCTGCTGACGTCACCGCTCGAGGACCAGCTGCTGGCGGTGGAGGCGGGCTACTGCGCGACGACCGGGCTGCTGGCCCTCGCGCTGTGGCTCATCGAGCGCGGCGCATCTCGTTCTTGAGGATCCGCAGCGACGGGCGCGCCTTGCCCTTGGGGTCGATCAGCCCGGAGTCCCAGCGCGGGCGGCGCTGCTGCGGCGCGAGCCAGTGGTAGATGTAGATCCGCTTGACCCGCCGGCTCAGCCGCGCGAGCTTGAACACGTTCCGGATCGCCCGACCCGCGTTCTTGGTGTTGTACTCGCGCCGGCGCTTCCCGTCGACCCAGCGATTCGCGATGCCGCCGGTCTCGCTGAACCAGACCTGGCCCTTTGTGTACGCGAGGACCTTCCGCGTCAGCGTCGACCGGTGGCGGTTCGCGTCGACGTGGTTGTGGATGCTCCAGATCGGGATCCGGTAGCGGGCGACCTTGCGGAAGCGCTTGATCCAGCTCAGCAGCTTGCGGTCGTCGAGCAGTGAGGGCGCCGACACGGTGCACTCGGGGCAGTTGCGCTTGATCGAGTCGTAGTACTTCGCCACCCGATCCGGCCGGTAGCGGGTCGGCTGGGTCTCGTGGTTGGCCTCGTTCCACGCCTGGAAGAGACGCAGGTACGGATAGCGCCGCCGGAGCAGGCGGAACTGGTGCGCGAACGAGTCCCGGCTCGGCAGCTTGCGGGCCTTCCGGCGCTGGCGCGAGTGCCCGAAGGTGACGAGGATGTTCGCCCGCGCACGCCGCGCCCGGGCCATCCAGGCGTCCAGCTCGGCGGTCTCCCACGCGCTCGTCATCGCATCCCACGAGACGACGTAGCGCACGTACGGCGTCTTGAGCGACTGCCAGCGCGTGTCGTCGAAGAACGTGGGGTTCTGCTCGCCGATCCCGACCTTGAGCTTGACCTTGGCGGCCTGCGCCGGCGCGGCGAAGCACACGAGGGCGAGAATGGAGATGAGGAAGACGCGGGTCACGAGTTGATCAAAACGCGGGTACGGCCCCGAAAGTTGCGCTACGCGTGCGATGCGGCAGCGGCTGACAGCTGTGCGGCGTTGGCCTCGGCCTCGCCGGGTCGCCACTGCGTCTTCGGCGCGATCGCACGGGAGATCACGCGGTCGCGGTGGCGCTCGATCGTGGCGAGCATCGACCGCACCAGCTCCTCGCCGAGGTAGTGCGGCTTGAGCCCGAGCTCACGCAGCTTGGTGTTCGTCGCGTTGTAGTAGTGCTCCTCCTGCTCGACGCGCGGATTCTCGAAGTGCTCGATGTCCACGTGGTAGCCGAGCTCGGCGCCGGCGCGCTGGGCGAGCTCCGCGAGCTCCAGCACCGTGAACTGCTCGGTGAACTGGTTGAAGACCCGGAACTCGCCGCCCTGGGCCGGGTTCGTGACCGCCAGCTCGACGCACTGCAGCGTGTCCCGGATGTTCAGGAAGCCGCGCGTCTGACCGCCCTTGCCGTAGACGGTCAGCGGGTGCCCGATCACCGCCTGCACGCAGAAGCGGTTGAGCGCCGTACCGAAGATCTCGTCGTAGTCGAACCGCGTGCAGAGACGATCGTCGAGCGCCGTCTCCTCGGTCTCGATCCCGTACACGACGCCCTGGTTGAGGTCGGTCGCGCGCAGGCCCCAGATGCGGCAGGCGAAGTGGATGTTGTGCGAGTCGTGGACCTTCGAGAGGTGGTAGAGCGACCCGGGCATCTTCGGGAACGGCAGCGTGTCGGTGCGCCCCTTGTGCGTGATCTCGATGAAGCCCTCTTCGATGTCGATGTTCGGCGTCCCGTACTCGCCCATCGTGCCGAGCTTCACCAGGTGGCAGTCCGGCACCCGGTCGCGGATCGAGAACAGCAGGTTGAGGTTGCCGATCACGTTCGTCTGCTGCGTCTCGACGGCGTGGCGGCGCGAGATCATCGAGTACGGCGCGGAGGGCTGCTCGCCGTAGTGGACGACCGCGTCGGGGAGCACCTCGGCGACCACGCGGTCGAGGAACTCGCCGTCCTCGATGTTGCCCACGAACGCGTGGATGTCCTTGCCCGTCGTCTCGCGCCACGTGTCGATGCGGTCGGCGAGACCCTGGATCGGGGTCAGGGAGTCGGTCCCATGCTCGTGATGCCACCGCCGGCGGGCGAAGTTGTCGACCACGAAGACCTCATGGCCGCGGGAGGAGAACCGCATCGCCGTCGGCCACCCCAGGTAGCCGTCGCCGCCGAGGATCAAGATTCGCATGGCGGGGCAAGATAGCGGCTCGGAAGGCGGCGCCAGATCCGTTGGGCGGCCATCGCGACCGCCACGCCGGCCAGCGCCATCACCAGCGGCATCAGCGTGACGTTGCGCCGCGTGCCCGCCAGGAGCAGGCCGCCGACCACCGTCACCCCGAGCAGGAGCGCGCCGATCGGCAGCACTTCCCAGCGCCGCCGCAGCGTCAGCAGCACGAGCCCCGCGAGGGCGAGCGCGAGCACCGTGAACTGGAAGATGGTGCCGTACGTCGAGCGGCCGGCCGCGCCTGACCCGTGCCACATATGCCACATCTTCCCGAGCACCATGGCGGCGAAGTCGAGCGGCTCGTTCGTGATGTAGTGCTCGGCGTTCTCGCGGCCGATGCGCTGCAGCGCTGCATCGCGAGGCAGGTCGGGATAGCGCGCGGCCACGCGGTTCAGCAGCGGCGTCATCGAGGTCCGGCTGAGCTCGGTCGCGCTCAGGTTCTCGCGTCCTTGGTAGCGCTTGATCAGCACCCGCTTGACGTCGAGGTGCAGCCCGTTGCCGGGCACGTAGGTCCCGATGTACAGCGCCTTCCCGCCGCCCGTGCTGATCGGGACGAACCGCCCCTCGACGCTCGAGACATGCGCCGTCCACGGCACGATCGGCAGCGCGAAGGCGGCGGCGAGCACGGCCGCCGCGACCAGCCCGTTCCGCCACGAGCTCGTGCGCCCGACGCGCAACAGCGCCAGCGGCGCGAGGACCGCCACGAACGCGAGGTACTCGGGCCGCGCGAAGGCGGTGAGGCCGAGCAGGAAGCCGGGCAGCGCCCACGCCCACCACCTGCGTCCGCGGTCGCCCGCCCACAGGAACGACAGCACCGCGCCGGCGAGCGTGAACGTCGCAAGCGGCTCGCTCATCAGCTTGCCGGTGAAGAAGATCGTCACCGGATACACGGCCAGCAGCAGCGCGCCGATCAGACCGGCGAGCGGACCGGCCAGACGGCGCCCGATCAGGTACACGAGCACGATCGTGAGCGCACCCAGGAGCGCGACCACGAGCCGCGCGATGCCGGGATGCTCGCCACCGGTCGCGTAGTAGACGGCGGCGTAGAACAGCGGGGCGCCGGGCGACCAGTCGTACGGGCTCGCGGCGCCGGGGATCGCGAAGCGCTGGTGCTCGTAGAGCTGCTCGGCGACCGAGGCGTACACGGCGGAGTCGCTGCCGGGCCGCACGTCGAGCGGCTCGAGCGCGGAGTCGACGCGCAGCGCGAGCCCCACGAGCACGATCACGGCCAGCGCGATCAGCACGCCGCGGCCGCCGTGCCGGTCCGCCAGCGCGCTCAGCCGGCCGGGCGGCGCGGCGACGGCGGTCACGGTCGCTCCAGCCCCGGCGCCGGCTGCATGCGCCCCAGCAGCGCCTGCACGCGCGCGCGGGCGAGCAGCGCCGCCGGGACGATCGCGGTCGCCGCGAGCGTCATCACGAGCGGCATCAGCGCCAGGTTGCGCCGCGGGGCGGCGAGCACGATGCCCGAGAACAGCGTGACGCCGAGGATCAGCGCCCCGAACAGCAGCGCCTCGAACCGGCGCTGCCATGCGAGGAGCCCGAGGCCGGCGACGGCGAGCACGACGATCAGCGTCTGCAGCACGACCGCCGCGGGCGACAACATCGCACCGCTCGAGCCGCGCCACATCCAGCGCATCTTGGTGAGCGTCATCTGCGCGAGCGCCACCGGCTGCTCACGCGCGTAGCGGGCGAGGTTCGCCCGGCCGATCCGGCCCAGCGCCTCGTCGCGCGGCATGTCCGGGTGGCGTGCCGCCACGCGATCCAGCAGCGGCTCCATCGGCTGCCGCGCGCGCTGCTCGGGCGTGACGTTCCGCATCCCGAGGTAGCGCTCCATCAGATCGATCTTGACCCGGTCGTGGATCCCGTCGCCGGGGAGATAGGAGCCGATGAACAGTGCCTTGCCGCTCCCGGTCGTGACCGGCACGAAGCGGCCCACCTCGTTTGAGACGTGCAGCGCCCACGGGGCGACGACGACGGCGAACGCGACGGCGAGCACCGCCGCGGCGGGCAGTCCGGAGCGAATCAGCGCGAGCAGCACCAGCACGGCGCCGAACACGAGGTACTCGGGCCGCGCCAGCGCGCTCAGGCCGATCAGCGCGCCGGGCGCGAGCCACGCCCACGCCGAGCGACGGTCGATCGCCCACAGGAAGGCGAGCACGGCGCCGGGGACCGTCACCTCGGCCAGCGGCTCGCTCAGCAGCCGGCCGGTGTTGAACACGAAGGCGGGGTAGGTGGCGGCCAGCACCGCCGCGACGAGCCCGCCCGCGGGTCCGCTCAGCCGGCGGCCCAGCAGGTAGCAGATCACCACGGTGACGAGGCCGAGCAGCGCGATCGTCAGCCGCGCGAGACCCGGGTGCACGCCGCCGGTGAGGTAGTACAGGCCGGAGTAGAACAGCGGTGCGCCGGGCGCCCAGTCGTACGGGCTGTCGGACCCGGGGACCGCGAACTGCTGATCGGAGTAGAGCAGCGCGGCGATCCGCTCGTAGCGCGCGGCGTCGGCCCCCTGGTAGGAGGAGTCGATCGGATCGAACACCCCGATCAGGCGGAGCCCGAAGCCCACGGCGAGCGCGATGCCGAGCAGGATCAGCACGACGCGCCCGTGGCGCTCGGGCAGCGTCCGGATGCGCGCCATCGGCGCCATTCTAGCCCTGCTCCAGGCGGCTCAGCGGCGGGTCACGTGCTCGCAGCGGCGGGTCGTGACCTGGCGGTTCTGGCCGATCTTGACCGTGTCGTCACCGCGTCCGCAGTTGATCTTCGTGCGGTCCTTCGTGTACGCGAACACGATGTCGTTGCCCGCGCCGGCGTTCACCCGGTTGTAGCCGTGTCCGACGAGCCGGACGGTGTCGTCGCCGGGCCCGGCGGTGATGTAGTTCGTGCTGATGACGCCGCCGCCCTGCAGGTAGTCGTTGCCGGTGCCGCCGTCCATCACCGTCTTGCCGCCGCGCGAGGCGCCGTAGACGATGTCGTCGCCGGAGCCGGCGTCGATCCGGTCGGTGCCGCGGCTCGTGCCGGTCGGCTTGCGGTTGGCCCAGATGATGTCGTTCCCGCCGAGGCCGATCAGCCGGTCGGGGCCGAACGAGCCGAGCAGGTTGTCGTTGCGCTCGGTGCCCCTCGCGCGGCCGCCGCGGTTGCGCGTCATCTTCTTGACGCCTCTGGTCGGATCGGCCGGGCGCGGGGTCTCGAGGATCGTCTCGCAGTTGCGGATGTGGCCCCGCTCGATCGACCTGCGGTTCGAGAATCCGCCGCGCATGTGGAACGGGTTGATGTGGATGACGTCGGCGCCAGGCCCGCAGTCCACCCTGTCGACGGCCGTGCTGTTGTTGACGTACACGATGTCGTTGCCGACGCCCGCGTCGATGATGTCGCCGCCCGAGTCCGAGTAGATCGTGTCCGCTCCCGTGCCGCCGTTGATGTGATCGGTGGCGGTGCCGCCGTGAACCGTGTCGTTGCCGGGGCCGGCGTTGATGCGGTCGCCGGCGGCGCCCGCATCGACCAGGTCGTTGCCCTCGCCCGCGGAGATCCTGTCGCCGCCGAAGCCGCCCATGATCCAGTCGTCGCCGGTGTCGCCGTCGAGCAGGTCGCCGCCCGAGCCGCCGTCGAGGAAGTCGTGGCCGGCACGGCCGAACACGTCGTCGCCGCCCCACTCGCCGAGGATCCGATCCTGGCCGGGGCCGCCGATCAGGACGTCGCCGCCGCCGTCGCCGTTGATGATGTGGTTGCCGTTCGGGCCGCCGACGAGGCGGTCCTTGCCGGGCGTGCCCACCAGCGTCCGGCCCAGCGCGGTGGCCGGGACGATCGCCAGTGCGCAACAGGCGAACGCGATCGCCCGCCGCAGATGCGCGTCCTTGAAGCTCATGGCCTTCGAATACCCCAGACCAGGTTCTGGAACCTGCTCAGCGCTTGTAGCGCCTCGTCACGGTCTCGCAATCGCGGGTCTTGACGCGCCGGTTGTAGCCGATCTTCACGACGTCGTCGCCGGGCCCGCAGTCGATCGTGACGCGATCCTTCGAGTAGGCGTACACGATGTCGTTGCCGTCGCCGCCGCGCACCCGGTTGAAGCCGTGGCCGACGAGCCGGACCGTGTCGTCGCCGGCGCCGCCGGCGATCGTGTTCCAGCTGGTCACGCCGCCGCCCTGCAGGTAGTCGTTGCCCGCGCCGCCGTCGATGATCGTCGAACCGCCGCGCGAGGCGCCGTAGACGACGTCGTCGCCTGCGCCGGCGTCGACCCGGTCGATCCCCCGGCTGTCGCCGGTCGGCTTGCGGTTGGCCCACATGATGTCGTTGCCGCCGAGGCCGACGAGCTCGTCCGGGCCGGAGGAGCCGAGCAGGTTGTCGTTGCGCTCGCTGCCGACCGCGCGGCCGCCGTGGTCGGGGGTCATCCGCTTGACGCCCTTGGCGGGGTCGACGATCGGCGCCGTCTCGACGATCGACTCGCAGTTGCGGAAGCGGCCCTCGCGCATCGAGCGGGCATTCGAGAAGCCGGCGCGCATGTGCAGCGGGTTGATGTGGAGGACATCCACGCCGGGGCCGCAGTCGACCGTGTCGACCGCGGTGCCGTTGTTGACGTACACGACGTCGTTGCCGACGCCCGCGTCGATGATGTCGCCGCTCGAGTCGGAGTGGATCACGTCGTTGCCCTCGCCGCCCTTGATGCGATCGGTGGCGCTGCCGCCGTGGATCGTGTCGTTGCCCAGACCGCCGTCGATGTCGTCGCCCGCCGGCCCGCCGTCGATCGAGTCGTCTCCGTCGCCGCCGAACATGCGGTCGCCGCCGAAGCCCCCGATCATCGTGTCGTTGCCGACGTCGCCGTCGAGCATGTCACCGCCGGAGCCGCCGTCGAGGTGGTCGTCGCCCGCGCGGCCGTAGAGGTCGTCTCCGCCCCACTCGCCGAGCAGCCGGTCGGCAGCCGGACCGCCGGCGAGGTAGTCGCCGCCGCCGTCGCCGTTGATCACGTGGCTCCCCTTCGGTCCACCGACGAGGTGGTCCTTGCCGGGAGTGCCCACGAGCGTGCGCGCGGCGGTCGTCGCGGGCAGGAGGATCAGGGCGGCGCATGCGAACGCGATTGCCCGCCGGAGTGTCGCGTTCATCGATGTCATGCCCCTGTTATCGGCCGGGTTGGCGCCGGATGCACCGCTATCGTGAGCGAGCCTTGGAGTTGTCGGCCCTGCGCATCGTCGGCCTCGTCATCGGCGTGGCCCTACTCGTCTTTGCCCTCTGGCGCCGGCGCACGCTTCGCAACGGCGACATGCTGCTGCTGTTCGTCTCCGGGGCCGCGCTGCTCGTGGTCAGCGGCACCGACCTGCTGGACTCCGTGCTGTCGCTGTTCTCGTTCGAGCGCGGCGGCGGCGGCCGGATCCTCGGCCTCGCCGTGTTCGCGGTGATCGCGCTGTTCCTGCTCACGGTCCGCTCGCTCGTGCAGAACGGCCGGATCGAGCGCAAGCTGTCCGCCGCACTCGAGGGGATCGCGTGGGACGAGTTCCGCAACGCCGGCCTGGCGGAGCGCTTCCGCGACCGCGTCGCGGTCGTGATCCCGGCCTACAACGAGGAAGACAACATCGGCCAGGTCCTGCCGCGGATCCCCGCGACGGTGTGCGGGCTCGAGACCGTCGTGCTCGTCGTCGATGACGGCTCGCGCGACCGAACGGGCGACATCGCCCGCGCGCACGGCGCGGCCGTCGCCCGCCACGTCACCAACCTCGGCGGCGGGGCGGCGCTGCGCACCGGCTACCGGCTGATGGTCGACTCGGGAGCGC
Source organism: uncultured Solirubrobacteraceae bacterium (assembly GCA_963806395.1). GTDB lineage: Bacteria > Actinomycetota > Thermoleophilia > Solirubrobacterales > Solirubrobacteraceae > DASSUW01. Next base: position 98,559 of record CAWDYI010000014.1, read on the forward strand.
AGATCGTCGTGACGCTCGACGCCGACGGGCAGCACCGGCCCGAGGAGATGGAGCGCCTCGTCGGCCCGATCGTCGACGGCACCGTCGACATGGCCCACGGCTCGCGCGTGCTCGGGCACGCCGAGCCCAACCACGTCGCGCGCGAGATGGGGATCATCTTCTTCAACCGGCTCGTCTCGCTGATCACGCGCACGAAGGTCTCGGACTGCTCGAACGGCTACCGGGCCGTGCGCGCGTCGGTCCTGCCCCAGCTCGTGCTGCGCCAGGAGCAGTTCCACACGTCGGAGTTCATGATCGAGGCGATCAAGCGCGGCGTTCCCGCGACCGAGGTCGGCGTCACCGTCGACCGCCGGATCCACGGGCACTCGAAGAAGCCGGCCGTGATCCGCTACGGCCTCGGCTTCACCAACGCCATCATGCGCACGTGGCTTCGTTAGTTCGCGCAGCCCTGGCGGGCGTGCTGCTGCTGGCGTTCACGGCGGCCCCTGCGCACGCCTGGGACGAGGCGCGCTACTGGGCGTTCACCGACCGGGTCAAGGAGCGGATCGACGACTCGTGGAGCCCGTCGCTCGACCGCTACAACCCGCATTCGCAGTCGGCCGAGACGATGCTGAACTCGAACATGCTGCTGGTCCACGCGACGGCGGCGCTGCGCGGTTACCGCGGCCCGTCACGACAGGATGCGCGGGCGCGCAGCATCGCGACGCAGCTCGTGACGCAGACGCCGCCGTGGCTCGAGGTCGTGCGCGACCCGCAGCCGGGCAGCCAGCCGCACGCGCCCGGCTGGACCGCGTCGATGCACCGCGAGCGCACGGGCCAGCACCTGGTGGTCGACGGCGAGGTCGCCGACGCGCTCGTCGTGGCCTGGCGGGCTCGCGCCGCGATCGGGCTCGACCCCCAGATCGCCGCGGTGATCCAGGATCGCCTCCGGCGTGTCGCGAACGGGCCGTACTGGCGCTATCCGACGATCCGGCTGAACCAGATCAACTGGTACGCGGAGGTCTACAGCGCCGCCGCCGAGGCGACCGGCGACCTCGCCTACCTGCACCGGGACATGCGCGGGCAGCTGACGCACTTCGTGCGGTCGATCCGCAGCCCGGCGCCGGGCACGGCCGGGACGCTCGGGCGAGGCATGCAGTTCCACTATCTCCCCGACGGGTCGCCGCGCTCGAAGCTGAACGTGGAGTCGGCCGAGTACGCCAACATCGTGGCGTCCACGAACCGCTTCTACGACGCGGCCGTCGCGCGCGGGATGCGGCCGCTGCCGCCCGCCGACGAGGCGCTGCTGCGCCGCTGGATGACACGCGTGCTCGCGGGCTACTGGACGCACGCCGGATACCTCAACTGGGACACCGGCTTCGGCTTCGGCCGCTGGCACCAGACGAAGAAGTTCGGGCTCGCCCAGCAGTCGCTGATCGGGATCGCCGGCGGCGGCCGGTTGTCGCCGTCGGCCGCCGAGGCGCGCTGGGCGAAGTACGTGCTCGAGGCCGGCTTCGCGCTGTACGAGGGCAAGCTGCCGGAGCGCACCGGCGTCGCACCGGGCCTGTTCTATCCGCTGCGACCGCATCCGCAGTCCGACGCCCAGGCGCTGCTCGGCGCGTCGCGCGTCGTTGCGAACGCGGCCCGCGCCATCGGAGCCGGCATCCCCGCCCGGAGCGCCGCCGAGCCGCCGCCGCTGTACTCGTTCGACCCCGACGTCGGCCGGCTGGCGATCACGACGCCCCGGTACAACACGGCGATCACGGCTGTGACGCAGGGCGCGTATCCGTACGGCGGGATCGACATCGCGCGGCTCTACGACGATCGCCAGGACGTGGCCGCGACGCTCGGGGGGCGTCCGCCCGCGAGCTTCGGCCTGCTGGTCCGCGACCGCCGCGGGAATGCGCGCTTCGCCACGTCCCGCCCGGTGAGCGACCGCAGGGGCCGCCCGGCATTGCGCCTCCTGCGAGCGCCGAGCGGGGTCGGCAGCGCCGGGACGCCGCTGCACCCGTTCGCCGGCCCGTTCCGGACGCTGCGCGCGACCGGCAGCGCGAGCGGCGCGGGCGTCTCCGCCCGGTCCACGTACACGTTCCGCCGCAACTCGATCTTCGGCGAGTGGTCGGTGCGGACGCGGACGACCGCACGGCGCACCGCCGAGACGCTGTTCCCGAGCACCGGCGGCGACCGCGCCGCCGTATGGGCGATCATGCGCGGCGGCGCGGTCGTCAAGCTCGAGGACCGGATCACGGTCCGCGCCGTGGCCGCGTTCTGGGTCCAGAGCGAGCGCGCGGGCTACGTCGTCGTGCCGCGCGACCGCGTGAAGGGCGCCGTGGCGATGATCATCCAGCCGAAGCCCCAGTCGGCCGCCCCGGACCCGGGCCCGACGCTCTCGATCCGGCTCACCAACCGGCTGCGCAAGCGGACCGTGCACTTCTCCGCGCGGATTGCGCCGGCGCGGGATCTTGAGGGCGCGCGGCGGGCCGCTCGGTAGGACGTTCGCCCCCCGGCGAACGTCAACTGCGCTGGGTGGGGAGGCTGGCGTCCTTTCGCGGCGGTGAGGGTGCATTAACTCGCCACGCGATGGGTCTACGTCGCGTGTGTGGTGAGTTGTGATCCGTGGCGGTGCATTTCTCACCACGCGATCGCGGCGACTCGTCCCGTGGTGAGTTATGCCCGGCGGAGCGTGCATTTCGGGACAACCGATGCCGCCGCGCACCTCGCGTGTCCCAAAGTGCACGCCGGCGATGCAGTCCAGCACACGCGACCGCCGCGGCGCCTCGCGTGTCCACAAACGCACCGCACAACCTCCCTTAATGCCGCAGTTGACGTTCCCGGCCGGCCCCGCCACAACGGCCTACCGCGGCGATTCCACCACCGGCAACGCGGCCAGCACCCGAGCCACAGCTTCCTCGAGCGGCTCGCCACCAGCCACGACCACCTCAGCCGCCTCGGGAGGCTCGTACGGGTCGTCGACGCCGGTCAGGCCCGTCAGCTCACCGGCGCGGGCGCGGGCGTAGAGGCCCTTCGGGTCGCGCCGCTCGCACTCCTCGAGCGTGGTGGCGATGTGGACCTCGAGGAACGGGAGCTCGCGGCGGACGTGCGCGGCGCGGGCGGCCGCGCGGTCGGCGCGGTAGGGCGAGACGAGGGCGACGAGCACCACGACGCCGGCGTCGGCGAGCAGGGCCGCCACCTCGGCCGTCCGGCGCACGTTCTCGGCCCGGTCCTCGGCCGAGAACCCGAGGTCGCCGTTGAGCCCGTGCCGCAGGTTGTCCCCGTCGAGCACGTACGCGGCGTGACCGCGGCCGATCAGGTTCGCCTCGATCGCAGCCGCCACGGTCGACTTGCCGGAGGCCGGCAGGCCGGTCATCCAGACGGTCGCCCCGGGATGCCCGAGCGCCGCCCAGCGCTGCGCGCGATCCAGCAGGCCGCGCTGCCAGACGACGTTCGCCGACTGCGCCGGGTCAGCGCCCATCGATGATCATCCCCGCCGCGACGGTGTCGTTGGTGGCCTCGTCGATCAGGATGAACGCGCCCGTGTTGCGATTGACCGCGTACGGGTCGAAGACGAGCTCGGACGCGCACCGGACGGTGACGCGCCCGATGTCGTTGAGGCCGAGCGAGTCGCCGCCGGGCCGGGTCGACAGCGTGGCCACGTCGAGCGTCTCGTGCACGACCTCGAGCCGCGCGCGCTCCGAGCGCGTCGTGTGCTTGAGCACGTAGCGGCCGCCCGGGCGGCCGGGCGACTCGCCCATCCAGCACACCGTCGCCTCGATGTCGCGCGCCGATCGCGGCGGTTCGGCTGCGCCGCACAGCATCGAGCCGCGCCCCACGTCGAGCTCGCCCTCGAGCGTGACCGCGACCGAGAGCGGCGCGACGGCGTGCTCGAGCGGCCCGCTGGGACCCTCCACGCCCGCCACGCGCGTCGGGAGCCCGCCGGGGAGCACCACCACGTCGTCCCCCGGGCGCACCGTGCCGCCCGCAAGTTGCCCGGCGTAGGCCCGCTGCTCGCCGGTGCGGATCACGTACTGCACGGGGAACCGCAGCCCGCCGGCGACCGGTACCGCCGCCGGTGCCGCCTCGAGGAACTGGAGCAGCGTCGGGCCGCGGTGCCAGTCCATCTCCGGCGAGCGCTCGACGACGTTGTCGCCCTTCAGCGCCGAGATCGGGATGCACGTGATCTCCTCGACGTCCAGGCGCTCGGCCCACGAGCGGAAGTCGGCGCAGATGCGCCGGAAGACGTCGAGGTCGTAGTCGACGAGGTCCATCTTGTTCACCGCCAGCACGATCCGCGGGATCCGCAGCAGCCCCGCGATCGCAGCGTGGCGGCGGCTCTGGGTGAGCAGGCCCTCGCGCGCATCGACGAGCACGACCGCGACGTCCGCGGTCGAGGCGCCGGTGACCATGTTGCGCGTGTACTGCGCGTGGCCCGGGGTGTCGGCGATGATGAACCGCCGCCGCGGCGTCGAGAAGTGCCGGTAGGCGACGTCGATCGTGATGCCCTGCTCGCGCTCGGCGCGCAGGCCGTCGGTGAGCCGCGCGAGGTCGAGCTCGGCGTCGGCGACCTGATCGGCCATCAGCGCCTTCGAGTCGTACAGCAGGCGGCCGATCAGCGTCGACTTGCCGTCGTCGACCGACCCGGCGGTGGCGAAGCGCAGCAGCTGCGGAGCGTGCACCACGGCGGGCGCGCGGGCCGTTTGCGTGGCCATCAGAAATAGCCCTCCCGCTTGCGGTCTTCCATGGCGGCCTCGGACGCGCGGTCGTCGGCGCGCGTCTCGCCGCGCTCGGTGATCCGGGTGGCGGCGATCTCGGAGATCACGTCGTCGAGCGTGGCGGCCTCGGAGCGGACCGCGCCCGTGCACGTCATGTCTCCCACCGTCCGGTAGCGCACCGACGTCGTGAACGGGTCCTCGCCGTCTCGCGTCGGCAGGAACTCGGAGACCGCATACAGCATGCCGTCGCGCTCGAACACCTCGCGCTCGTGGGCGAAGTAGATCGGCGGGATCTCGAGCTCCTCGGTGCGGATGTACTCCCACACGTCGAGCTCGGTCCAGTTCGAGAGAGGGAACACGCGCACGTGCTCGCCCTTGCGCACGCGGCCGTTGTAGAGGTTCCAGAGCTCCGGCCGCTGGCGACGCGGGTCCCACTGCCCGAAGTCGTCGCGGAAGGAGAAGATGCGCTCCTTGGCGCGGGCGCGTTCCTCGTCGCGGCGCGCGCCGCCGAACGCCGCGTCGAAGCCGTGCTCCTCGATCGCGTCGAGCAGCGTGGTCGTCTGGAGGCGGTTGCGTGACGGCTCGTCGACGACCCGCCCGCGGTCGATCGACTCCTGCACGGAGGCGACGATGACGTCCGGCACCCGCCGGTCGCGGAACTCGATCGCCTCGGGGAAGTTGTGGCCGGTGTCGACGTGCATCACCCCGAACGGCACCGGGGCCGGCCGGAACGCCTTCTCGGCCAGGCGCAGCAGCACGATCGAGTCCTTGCCGCCGGAGAACAGCAGCACCGGCTTCTCGAGCTCAGCGGCGACCTCGCGGATGACGTGGATCGCCTCGGCCTCGAGCACCTCGAGATGACTGGCGACGGAGACGCTCATGTCGGCGACACCCCCAGCACGGCACGCCGCCGCAGGACCATGGCGCTGAACCCGCCGACCGCGAGCGGGGCGCCGATCAGCACGATGACCGGCAGGTCGACGCCGGCCTTGCTGACCAGCGACAGGCCGGAGGCGAGCATCACCGTCGCGAGCGCGAGCCGCAGCCACTCCTGCGGCAGCCGCGTCGAGAGGTGAGCGCCGAGCCAGACGCCGGGGACCGAGCCGATCAGGATCGTGCCCGCGAGGGCGAAGTCGATGTTCCCGGAGACCAGGTGGGCGGCCGCCGCGACCCACAACAGGACGGCCGCGTGAGCGACGTCGGTCCCTACGACGCGATGCGGGCTCAGGCGGAAGCCGAGGATCAGTCCGATCGCGATCAGCGTGCCCGAGCCGGCCGACGTGATGCCGAGCACGAAGCCGATCGAGCCGCCGAGCGCGACGGCGGCGACCTTGTGCCGCGTCTGCATCCGGAACGCATCTCGCTCGCGGGCGGCGTAGTCGGCCAGCGCGAGCGCCCGCAACAGCACGAGGGCGCCGGTGAGCAGCAGCGCCGCGCCGATCGCGACGAGCATGAACGTGTCGAAGTCGTCGCCCCAGGCACCGCGCAGGCGGTCCAGGAGCCACACGCCGACGAGCGCGCCGGGGCACGAGCCGACGGCCAGCCAGAACGCCATGCGCGGGAACACGGTCCCCTTGCGGAAGTGCCGCCACCCGCCGACCGTCTTGGTGACGGCGGCGTAGGCGAGGTCGGTCCCCACCGCGACCACGGGCTTGATGCCGAAAACGAGGATCAGCAGCGGCGTCATCAACGAGCCGCCGCCCATGCCGGTGGTACCGACCAGGACGCCCACGCCGAGGCCGAAGAGGATGATCGCCGGATCCATCAGGCCGTCGGGAGGTGCAGGCCGCACTCGATCTTGTCGGTGCCGGCCCAGCGCCCGTCGCGGCCGCCGCCCGGCAGCGTGCAGTGCACACAGCCGATGGAGCCGTACCCGCGGTCATGCAGCGGGTGGTAGGGCAGGTCGTTGTCCACGATGTAGCGCCAGACGTCCTGCTCCGTCCAGTCGGCCAGCGGCGCGCACTTGAGCTTGCCCGGATGGCTGGTGTCGGGCGCGAGCTTCGGTGTGCCGGCGCGGCTCGGCGCCTGGTCGCGGCGCAACCCGGTGACCCACGCGTCGACGTCGCTCAGCGCGCGCTCGAGCGGCTCCACCTTGCGCATCCCGCAGCAGGCGTCCGGGTCACGCAGCCACAGCTCGTCGATCCACTCGCCCCGATAGACGTCGATCGTGATGCCGTAGCGCTCCTCGATCCGCCGCCACGTCTCATACGTCTCCGGGAACAGCACGCCGGTGTCGAGCGTGAACACCCGCGCGTGCGGCTCGATCCCCAGCAGGATGTCGAGGATCACCGACGCCTCCTTCTGGAACGAGCAGGCGACGTACAGGCGCGGATGGAACTCGCCGACGACGTGAGCGAGCACCTCCTGCGCGCTCAGCGACTCGAGGTCCGGTGGAGCGGCACGCATGCCGCGCGTAGGTTAGTACCGGGTTCGGCCTACTCCGTCGTCACGGCCCGCAGCACGTCGACGTTGGCCGCCCGCCGGGCCGGCGCGATCGCCGCCAGCACGCCCGCCACCGCCGCCAGAACCGTGACGGCGACCAGCGTGACGATCGGGAGGTCGAACACGAAGCCCTCGTCGGCCAGCGGGACCGAGATGAGCGCCGCGAACACGACCCCGAGCAGCGCGCCCAGCACCGCCGTGATCACGGACTCGGAGCCGATCATCCGCCGGACCTGCCAGCGGCTCATGCCGACGGCGCGCGGCATGCCGAGCTCACGCGTGCGCTCGTGCACCGACAGCGCCAGCGTGTTGACGATCCCGACCAGCGCGACGATCACCGACAGCGACAGCAGCGCGTAGATCAGATTGACGAGCACGCCGATGCCCTCGTTCTGCTCCTGCTTGAAGTCGTCGATCGTCTGCGCCTCGGCCGTGGGGAAGCCGCTGAGCGCCTTGTCCTCCGCCTGCCGGAGCGCAACGGCGTCGGTGCCCGGATCGGAGATCACCATCGCGAACGCGATGTCCTTCGAGTCCCAGTCGCGCTCGAGCGACGCGTTGCTGATCACGACGTCGCCGACCAGGCCGACCTTGGCGTCGTACGTGCCCGCGAGCTTGTACGCGATCTCGCGGCCGCGCGGCGTGATCAGGGTGATGGTGTCGCCGACGGCAAGGTTGTTCGCCTCGGCGAACGTCTCGCTGACGACGAGATCACGGTCGCCGAGGTTGCTGAGCGTGGCCTCCGAGCCCTGGTTCCACTCGAGCTGGAGCGCGTCGGTCACGGTCGCCGGGTCGACGCCGGTGATCGCGACGTTCGTGCCGTCGCTCTTGAGCTTGCCGGTCTCGAACTGGATCGGCGACACGGCGGCGACGCCGTCGACGTTTCGCAGCTCCTCCGTGACGCCTTCGGGCAGCGGCAGGAAGCTCACCGACTTGACGATGCCGGCCGCACGCACCTGGTCGTCGATGCCCTGGTTGATCGTCGCCTTCAGGCCCGCGGCGAAGATCGTCACGAACACGACCAGCGCGAGGCCGATCATCAGGGCCGACGCGGTGACCGCCGTTCGCTGCGGTTGGCGACGGGTATTCTCGCGCGCCAGCTGGCCGGTGAGGCCCATGATGCGCTCCAGCGGACGCCCGATCAGGCCGCTCATCGGGCGCACCAGCACCGGGGCGATCAGCGCGAGGCCGAACATCATGATCACGGCGCCGAAACCCATCGTCGACGCGACCGCAGCCGTCGTCGGGAGGTCGCCGAACAGGGCGTAGCTGAGAAGGACGACGCCGACGAGCTCGACGAGGATCGCGACGATGATGCGGCGCCGGCGCAGATGGGTACCGGTGGGGCAACACGGCGTCCCGCATCGCCTCGATCGGCTCTACGCGCGTGGCGCGGCGGGCCGGCACGAAGCCGGACACCACGGTCGCGATGATCCCGACGGCGAAGCCGGCGATGATCGTGCGCGGCTCGAGCGGCAGGCTGGTGCCGCCGAGCTCGAGGCCGAAGGCGCCCAGCAGCGCGCGCAAGCCGGGCGCGGCCGCCAGGCCGAGAGCGATCCCGACGATCGAGGCGAGCACGCCGATCACGAGGGTCTCCGCGAGCACGGATCGCAGGACCTGCCGGAACCGGAAGGTCCCATGATGGCGGCGTACTGGCCGCTCGGGAAACCGACTGTGACGCCCGCGAGGGCGTGGACGGCGGTGTCCCTTCGCCATACACGCGGCGGAGCTCTGAGGTGCTGACGATCGGGCGCGACGTCGGGTCGGTCATGCAGACAGGATCGTTAGGCGCGCTGCCCCGCTACGCTCGGATGACTTCCCAGCCGCGGTGCGGCCAGCCGTACCTAGTCGCCGGCTCGCATGTAGGCGAGCACGGCCAGCACCCGCCGGTGGTCGTCGACCGTGGGCGTGAGGTCGAGCTTGGAGAAGATCGACGTGACGTGCTTCTCGACGGCGCGCTCGGTGACGACGAGCGCAGCGGCGATCGCCGCGTTGGAGCGCCCCTCCGCCATCAGGCCGAGCACCTCGCGCTCGCGCGCCGTCAGCGCCTCGAGCGGGTCCTCGCGCCGGCGACGGCCGAGCAGCAGCGCTACGACCTCGGGGTCGAGCGCCGAGCCGCCGCCCGCCACGCGCCGGACAGCGTCGGTGAACGTGTCGACGTCCGCCACGCGATCCTTGAGCAGGTAGCCGGTGCGCTCGGTGGACTCCGAGAGCAGCTCGAGCGCGTAGGCCTCCTCGACGTACTGGGAGAGCACGAGCACAGCCGTGCCCGGGTGCTCGGCGCGGATCCGATGGGCGGCGCGCAGGCCCTCGTCGGTGTGGGTCGGAGGCATCCGGACGTCGACCACCGCGACGTCGGGATGGTGGGCTCCGACCTTGCGCAGCAGATCCTCGGCATCGCCGGCCTGGCCGGCCACTTCGAAGCCGGATTCCTCGAGCAGGCGCGACAGACCCTCGCGCAGCAGCACGGAGTCGTCGGCGATCACAACACGGACTTTGGCGTCACTCATACGGGGATCTCGGCACGCAGCCTAGTGCCCGACCCGGCGGGAGAGTCGAGCTGCATGTTCCCGTCGAGCGCCGAGACCCGGTCGGCGAGCCCGCGCAGGCCCGATCCGCGGCCCGGATCGGCACCGCCGATACCGTCGTCGGCGACCTCGACGATCGCGCAGCCGTTGAGCCGGCTGATGCTGACGGTGGCCTGCGAGGCGTGGGCGTACTTGACGACGTTGGTGAGCGCCTCGGCGACCATGAAGTAGGCGGCCGCCTCGATCGCCTCCGGCAGCGGCTCGGCCGGCAGGTCGCCCAGCTGCACCTCGATCGGAGCGCGCCCGGCGAGCGCCTCGAGCGCAGCCCCGAGCCCGCGGTCGGACAGGATCGCGGGATGGATGCCGCGCGCCAGCTCGCGCAGCTCGGCGAGCGCGAGCTTGAGCTCCTCCTGGGCGGCGGTCAGCAGCTCGTCCGCCCGATCGGGCTCCGCGTGCACCTTCCCCTGCGCGAGCCGCATGGTGAGCGAGAGCGCGACGAGCCGCTGCTGGGCGCCGTCGTGCAGGTTGCGCTCGAGCCGGCGACGCTCCTGCGTGCCCGCCTCCACGATCCGGGCGCGCGAGGTCCGGAGCTCCTCGACGCGGGCGCGCAACTGGGCGTGCAGGCGCTCGTTCTCGACGGCCAGGCCGGCGGCGGCCGCGACCGAGCGCAGCAGCTCGGGCTCCTCGCTCAGCGTGATGTCGTGCACGATCGCCCCGACGCGCCGGCCCTCGAGCTCTACGGACGTCCAGGCGCGGGCGGTGTCACCGGCCTCCGGAAGCTCGACGGTATGGCCGTCGGAATCGACCCAGCGTCCCTTGTCGTCGAGCCAGAAGGCGAGCTGGAGCGAGCGGTCGCCGAGCGCGTCCGAGAGCCGGCTGCGCAGGTCGCCGGTGCCGGGCGCCTCACCGAGTCGCTGGAGCAGCTCCGACACGGCGCCGGCGCGGACGACGTGGCTGCGCACGAGGCCGATCAGGAACACCCACGGGACCGAGGCGAAGACGATCAGGCCGAGCGTCCCGACCACGTCGGTGAGGCGCTGGACGCCGGCCGCGTCCGACCCGAGCGCGGTGGCCAACAGCAACAGCATCGCCACGCCCGACCACAGCACGGGCGCGAGCGCGCGCCGCTGCGGCGCTGTTGCGGAGCTCCATCGCCGCAGCAGGATCACGAGCACGACCGCGACGACTGCGACGCCGATCACCGACGTGATCCCGTTGCCGATGTCCCGCAGCGTGGCGTTGTTCTCGATCAGCAGCGCCGACGGCGGGCAGCCGTCGCACTCCATGTTCGGCCCGAAGCCCCACAGCAGCTGCGGGAGCGGGCCGACGACCGCGAGCACATAGCCGAGGCCGATCAGCCGCGCGTGCCAGGGGCGCTCCAGGCGCCCCTCCGGATACGCGAGCACCATGTGGGCGAAGACGACGAAGTAGATGCTCGAGAGCAGCACGCCGATCGTGAAGACGACCGAGTCGTCGGACGCCGTGAGGACGCCGAGGAGGAACGTGAAGCCGACGGCCGTCATCAGCGAACCGAAGCGGTTGCTCGGCCGCCGCCACCACGCGTACAGGCCGGTGCCGACGAACGACCACGTGATCAGCAGGCCGATCGCGATCGCCGCACCGGGCTGCTCGATGTGATCTGAGGCGACGACCACCGCGGTCGCGGCGGCGCCGGCGATGACGGCGGCGAACGCGACGGCCCAGAGGGCGCGGCGCAGTCCGATCACAGAAGCTCCTGGAGCCGGTCGCCGGAGAGCTCGGCCTTGGGCACGAAGCCGCGGGCGCCGGAGCGCGTGACGAGCGGGCCGAAGTCGGACGAGTCGCGGCTCGAGACGAGGATCACGACCGGGCTGTCCTCGTTCCCGGTGAGACGAGCGGCGACGTCGAAGCCGTCGATGTCGGGCAGCTGCACGTCCAGCAGCACGACCTCGGGTTGCAGCCGTCCGGCCTCCGTCAGCGCGGACGCGCCGTCCGCGGCCTCGCCCACGACGTCGAAGCCCTCGGCTTCGAGTAAAACGCGTGCGGTAGCTCGGAACGACGGATGGTCGTCCACGATGAGGACCCGGTGACCCACGTTCACAAGTCTGGCCTCGCCCGTCGAGCGCTCCAATACGGCTGGCCGTACCCGCCGGTGCGGGCGGTTCCCTCCGCGCGGCTACTGCGCTGAGGCTCTCGCGGCCTCGGCGATCTCCTGGTATGCGCGTGCGGGATCCGGTGCGCCGAAGAGCGCAGTGCCCGCCACGAACGCGGTCGCGCCCGCGGCCGCACACGGCCCTGCGGTGCCGGCGTCGATGCCGCCGTCGACCTCGATCGGCCGGCCGGGACCCAGCATGGCGCGCAGGCGCTCGATCTTGCCGATCGAGCCGGGCAGGAACGCCTGGCCGCCCCAGCCCGGGTTCACGGTCATGCACAACAGGACGTCGAGGTCCTCGAGCAACTCCGAGGCGGCGGTCACCGGCGTGCCGGGACACAGCGCGAGGCCGGCGGTGCACCCGGCCTCGTGGATCGCCTGGAGCGCGTAGTGCAGGTGCGGCGTCGCCTCGGCGTGGACCGTGATGTTGTCGGCGCCCGCCTGTGCGAAGGCGGCGATGTGCTGCTCCGGCCGCTCGACCATCAGGTGCACGTCCACCACGCCGCCCGCGGCGCGGACCTGCTCGGAGAGCGCGTCCACGACGAGCGCGCCCATGCTGATCGGGGGCACGAAGTGGCCGTCCATCACGTCGACGTGGATCGTGCGCGCGCCGGCCTGCATCACCTCGTCGACCAGGTCGCCGAGCCGCGAGAAGTCGGCGGCCAGGATCGATGGCGCGACGCCGTACGGGGTGGCCATCAGATCGCTTGGAGCATCGAGCTCTGGCAGTGGTTGCACGTGTAGAGCGCGGTGCTCGACATGCGGACGATCGTCGAGTGCTCGCCGCAGTTCGGGCACACGGACATCAGCTCGAACCGGTGGAGGCAGTTCACGCAGCGGTAGCGCCCTGGGAGGTTCGACGCGCGCAGCCACGGCTCGTGGCAGGCGGGGCACTCATCACCGAGGTCGATCGGGTCGTCGCCGCTCATGACCGCCGCAGCCGCGCGACGAAGAATCCGTCCGTGCCGTCCCGGTGCGGGAACGTCTGCAGGAAACGTGGCACGGTCGGATGGTCCCAGACGGGCAGGTCGGACGGCAGGTCGTCGGGCGCGAAATCGGCGTGGCGGTCCAGGAAGGCGTCGATCTGGCGCTCGTTCTCGGCGGGCGAGATCGTGCATGTGGAGTAGACGAGGACGCCGCCGGGGCGCAGCGCCTGGGCGCCCGCGTCGAGGATCTGCTGCTGGGTCGGGACGAGCGCTCGGACGGTGGCCGCGTCCTTGCGCCAGCGAACGTCGGGGCGGGAGGCCAGCGTGCCGAGGTCCGAGCAGGGCGGGTCGACGAGCACGCGGTCGTAGGCGCCGCGCTCCTTCGGCTCACCGGCGTCGGCTGTCCGGACCTCGACGCTCGTGGCGCCCATGCGGGCGGCCGTGCGGCGGAGCGCGTCCGCCCTCCCCGGGTGGTGCTCGACGGCCACGATCCGGCCCTCGTTGCCGGTGAGCGCCGCGAGGTGCGTCGTCTTGCCGCCTGGCGCCGCACAGAGGTCGAGCACCGTGTCGCCGGCCACCGGGGCCAACGCGCGGGCGACGGCGATCGCGGCGCGCGACTGGGGCATGAACAGCCCCTCCTCCCACAGCGGCGAGGCGAACGCGTCGAACGGCGCGTCGACGACGAGGCCCTCGGGCAGGCGGTCGGCGAGATGCGACGCGACCGGCAGGCGTTCCCGCAGCTCCTCGGCCGAGATCCGCAGCGTGTTGGCACGGAGGGCCGCCTCGGCCGGCTCGTTGCCGGCGGCCATCAGCGCGCGGGCGGTGGCCGCGCCGAGCGCGTCGAACCACAGCTCGGCGATCCAGAGCGGGTACGAGTGGCGCAGGGCCGCCTCGGCCGCCTCGGCATCCGGGAGCGCCTCGACCAGCGCGCGCGCCTCGCGCGCCGCCCGCCGCAGCACCGCGTTGACGAGCGCCGCGCCGCCGCGCGAGGCCGCCTTCGCCAGCTCGACCGATTCGCCGACCGCGGCGTGCGCAGGCACGCGATCGAGGTACACGAGCTGGAAGACGCCGAGCCGCAGCGCCGCGCGCACGCCCGGCTCGAGCTTGCCGACCGGCCTGCCGGCCAGCGTCTCGATCACATGGTCGATCGTCGCCCGCCGCTGCACGGTGCCGTAGGCGAGCTGCATCGCGAGCGCCCGGTCGCGCGGTGGCAATCGCGTCCGCGAGGCCTCTCCGTGGAAGGCGCGGTCTGCGTACGCGCCCTCCTCGAAGACCCGGACGATTACGGCGTATGCGGTCGCGCGCGCGGGCGCGACCCGGGCGCGTGGCGCGCCCTCGCCCGGGCGCGCGATCGGCCCGTCTGGGGGCCCGGCGCTACCGGCCGTGCCTCCCTCTGGGGGTAAATCACCGGATTTCGGTCTTTGGCGGTTGCTCAATATGTGTGGTTTTCCAGGTCGTTTCGCTGACCGTCGAACGTTCGTCCATTCCGGTACGAAAACGCTCAATTTGCATGGCATGCGGCCTCAAGGACCCCCTACAACTTGCCGATAGCAGGCGCGGATGGGGAATCTGACATGTCGTTGACGAACACGAATCGCGAAGCCCGGCGCCCAGTGCGCTCGGTTGGCGTGCGCGATCTGCGGTTCGCCGGCGCCGTCGCTGCCGCGCTGATTGCCGGCGTGCTCGGCGTCGGAGCGCTCAGCGCGCCGCTGCTCGGTTGGTCGCAATGGCCGGACGGGCTGAAGCCCGGCGGCGGCGATGACGTGCGCATGAAGGCGCCGACCCAGCAGGTCGTGAACATCGACAACCAGCCCACCAGCGCCCCCACCGGTCCTTCGGCAGTCCCGGCAGTCGGGACCGTCACCCTGGCGACCGCGCCCAGCACGGGTGGCATCACCCCCGCCCCCGCCGGCTCCGGCTCCGGCTCCGGCTCCACGGTCTCGTCCACGCCGGCCGAGCTCAACGGCACCAGCGCGCCGGGCGGCGGCGGCCTCGAGAACGTCGGCGGCGGCCCGAGTTTCGCTGAGCCGGTGCTGACCGACACCGACGGCGACGAGATGCCGGATGCCTGGGAACGGGAGAACGGCCTCGACCCGCTGCGCAACAACGCGGACGCAGATACCGACACCGACGGCGTGCTCGACGTCGACGAGTACAAGCTGCGTACGTCGCCGGTCGACCCCGATTCCGACGACGACGGGCTCAGCGACGGCGACACCGACACCGACGGCGACGGCATCCGGAACTCGACCGAGTCCCGCACCGGGACCGATCCGTGGAACCCGGACTCCAACCAGGACGGCCTGGAGGACGGCGACGCCGACCCCGACAACGACGGCGTCCCGAGCTCCGACGAGGATCAGGTGGGCACCGATCCGATCACGGCCGACCCGCCGCCGGTGGAAACCCCTGCGCCTCCGGTCGACACCGATACCAAGCCCGAGCTGCCGACCCCGCCTGACGAAGGCGCCGGCCCCGTGGCCACGGAGCCCGACGCGGTCGAGGTCGAGGAGCCCTCGGACGACGACGGCGACCAGCCCGACCCCGCGCCCGCCCCGTCGGCCCCGGTCGAGGACCCGGCATCGGCGACACCTGCGGCCCCGGTCGAGGAGCCGACCGCGCCGACCAACGCCGCGTCCGCGTCCGCGCCTGCGGCACCGGCCGCCGATCCGGCGCCTGCAGCCGATCCGGCGCCGGCAGCCGATCCGGCGCCGGCAGCCGAGCCCGAGCCCGAGCCCGCTCCGGCGCCTGCGCCCGAACCCGCTCCTGAGGCCGCACCGGCACCGGCGCCCGAACCTGAGCCTGCCGCTGCGCCCGCCCCGCCCCCGGCCCCGGTGGTCGCGCCGGCCCCCGCGCCCGCTCCGGCCGCCGCGCCGGCGCCCGCCCAGGTCGCGCCGGCCGCAGCTCCCGCCGCCGCGCCCGCGGCGACACCGCCGGCCGCCTGAGCGACCGACACCGAACCTCTTCCCTCCGGCCGCCACGAGCGGCCGGACGGCGTTAAGAGACCTCGAAGTCGGTCAGGCGCTCGTCGGGGCGGCCGCGCAGCCAGTCGGCCGCCGCCATCGGGCGGCCGCCCGGCGGGCGGATCTCGGTCAGCTCGAGCGCACCGCCCGCGGCGCCGAGCAGAAGCCGCCCGTCGGAGGCGTGCACCCACCCGGGCTCGGGCGCGCCGTCGGCGATGCGGGCAGCGATCACTCCGAGGAAGTCGCCGCCCGGCAGCGCCACCCGGGCGCCGATGTGCGGCCGCAATGCGCGCACGGTCCGCTCGAGCTCGTCGGGACGGCGGCTCGGGTCCAGCGCGCGGTCCGCCGCCTCGATCTTGTGCGCGTACGTCACCAGCGACTCGTCCTGGTCGATGAACCGCGGCTGCTCGTCGAGCGCGCGCACGAGCAGGTCGCCGCCGAGCCGCTCCAGGCGTGCAGCGAGCGTGCCGTAGTCGTCGTCGCTCGCGATCGGCTCGGCCTCCCGCAGGCAGACGGCCCCGGAGTCCAGGCCCTCGGTGACGCGCATGATCGACACGCCGGTCTGCTCGTCGCCGGCCATGATCGCGCGCTCCAGCGGCGCCGCACCGCGCCAGCGCGGCAGCAGCGACGGGTGCACGTTGACCATCTCGTAGGCCGACAGGAGCGGCTCCTTGATCAGCACCCCGTACGCGCACACACACGCGACCTCCGGCTCGGCCGCGGCGATCCGCTCGAGCACGTCCGCGTCGTGCAGCTGTTCGGGCTGGATCAGCTCCAGGCCCAGCTCGCGTGCCCGCAGCGCCACCGGCGGCGGTGAGACCTGGCGACCGCGACCGCGCGGGCGGTCGGGCCGCGTGACGACGAGCGCGGGGCGATGCGGGCTGTCGGCCAGCCGCTCGAGCACCACCGCCGCGAACTTCGAGGTGCCGAGGTAGAGCGTGCGCACTAGGCGCTGACGGCGGACGAGGCGTCCGACGGCGGCGCGCCCGGAGCCATCGCCTCACGCATCGCGCGCATGGCGTGCTTGCGCTGGTCGCGGCTCGTGCGGTCGAGGATGAGGACGCCGTCGAGGTGGTCGATCTCGTGCTGGATCACCCGCGCCTCGAGCCCGGTCGCCTCGATCATGAGCGGCGCGCCGTGCTCGTCGCTGGCCGTCACGCGCACGTGCACGGGGCGCTCGACCTCGACCCCGACGCCCGGCAGCGACAGACAGCCTTCCTCGAGCGTCTCCAGCTCGTCGCCCGTCCACTCGAGCGTCGGGTTCACGAGCACGCCGAGCGGCGCGTCCGGCTCGACCTTGTACACGAGCACCCGGTGCATCACCCCGAGCTGCGTGGCGGCGAGGCCGATACCGAGCGAATCGTCCATCAGCCGGCCCATCCGCCGGACCTCGTCCAGCAACGTCGCGTCGAACACCTCGACCGGCCGCGCACGGCTCCGGAGCGCCGGATCGCCGTATTTGCGCACGTGGCGTAGTGCCGCGTCGCGGCGCGCGCGGGTCTCAGGATCGAGACGCTCTCGCGGCTCCTGCGCCTCCTCGGGCGCGGCGGTCGACTCCTGGGCCATACGAGCCGACGAGTCTAGAGACTGATCTGGCCACGACCGTCACTGGGGATCGACGTCGACCGAGAACGACACCTCTCGCAGCGCGCGGTCGCGGGCGGCGGACTCGACCGCGGCGGCGGTGGCGAGGATCGCGGTCGCGCGCTCGGTGGTCTTGACGACGACCTGCCGGCGCTCACGGCCGCGGAGGCGGAACAGCGGCGCCGGGCCGAGGATCTCGGTCGCCTCGCCGGTGCCGGCGGCGACGGCCTCGGCGACGCGCGCGGCGGCCGCGCGGACCGGCTCGGCGACTTCGGCCGAGGCGATGACGCGGACGAGGTCGGCGAACGGCGGGTAGCGCAGCGCGCGCCGGCGCTCGAGCTCGCCGGCGAGGAAGCCCTCGGCGTCGTGGCGGGCGGCGGACTCGATCGACGGCGCATCGGGCGCCGTCGTCTGCACGAGCACCCGCCCGCCCTGGGGCCCGCGGCCGGCGCGGCCGGCGAGCTGGGCGATCAGCGCGAACGTGCGCTCCTCGGCGCGGAAGTCCGGGAACCGCAGCGTGCTGTCGGCATCGAGCACGACGCCGAGCGTCACGTCCGGGAAGTCGTGCCCCTTGGCGACCATCTGCGTGCCGAGCAGCAGTCCTTCGGGCGCGGCGCGGAACCGTGCGAGCAGCTCCGGCACGGCGTCCTTCGCGCCCGCCGTGTCGGCGTCGAGCCGGAACACCGGCACATCGAGCGCGGCGCGCAGCTCGGCCTCGATCCGCTCCGTCCCCGCCCCGTAGCGCGCCACCGCCAGCGAGCCGCACGCATCGCAGCGATCCGGCACCCGCTCGCGGTGCCCGCAGTGGTGGCAGGCGATCGCCCGCTCCGCGCGGTGGAGCACGAGCGCCACCTCGCAGTTCGGGCACTCCCACACCTTCCCGCACGAGCGGCACGTGAGGAAGTTCGACCAGCCGCGGCGGTTGAGCAGCACGATCGACTTGCGCGCCGCACCCAGCGCCCGGGCGGTGAGCGGGTGCAACGGGTGCTGCGCGCCGCGCATGTCGAGCACGCGCACGGGCGGGAGCGCCTGGGCGTCGACGCGGTTGGGCAGCGACAGCCGCGGCAGCGCGCGCCAGGTCTCCGGCCGCGGTGTCGCCGAGCCCGCGACGAGCGCGGCACCGGCGCGGCGCGCGCGCTCGGCGGCGACGAGCCGCGCGTCGTAGCGCGGGTCGCCCTCGTGCTTGTACGAGGCGTCGTGCTCCTCGTCGACCACGACCAGCCCGAGGTCCGCGACCGGGGCGAACACGGCCGAGCGCGGGCCGACCGCGATCCGCGCCTCGCCGGAGCGCAGCCGGCGCCACTCGTCGTAGCGCTCACCCTCGCCGAGCGCGGAATGCAGCAGCGCCACCGTATCCCCGAACCGGGCCTGGAAGCGCGCGACGGTCTGCGGCGTCAGCGCGATCTCCGGCACCAGCACGATCACGCCGCGCCCGCGCTCGAGCGCGTCGGCGCAGGCGCGCAGGTAGACCTCGGTCTTGCCGGAGCCGGTGACGCCGTGCAGCAGGTGCGACCCCCCGGCCCGAACGGCCTCGAGCGCCGCGTGCTGCTCCGGCGTCAGCGCCACGACGCGGTCGGGCGCCGGGTTCGTGCGCGGCGCGCGCCGCTGCGCCCGCGGCGCGATCGACACCAGCCCGCGCGCCTCCAGCCGCCGCAGCGGCGCCAGGTCGCCGCCGGCAGGGCCGGGCAGGCGCTCGAGCAGCGCGCGCTGGTTGTCCGTCAGCCGCTCGGAGTCGACGTCCCGCGCACGCTCGGCCCACAGCTGCGTCCGCTCCTTGCCGCGCGGTGGCAGCACGAGCGACAGGGCGCGGGCGGGCGTCGAGCAGTACTCGGCCGCCATCCACAGGGCGAGGTCGACGAGGTCGGGCGGGACCGAGTCGGCGCCCACCGCCGTCGGCGCCACCAGCTTCTCCGCCGGCACCTCGCTCGCATCCGCGAGCTCGACCACGACGCCGTCGAGCCGCTGGTGCCCGAACGGGATCCGCACGACCGACCCGATCCCGACCGGCGCGTCCGGCAGCAGGTAGTCGAACGGCCCGGACAGCCGGCGAGTGGTGGTCAGGGGTTCGATCCGCGCGATCACTGTCCGGAGACGATAGGCGCGGTCCCGGCCACCTCACCCCCGCCCGTGGCAGAGTCAGCGCATGCTCGGCTTCCGCATCGCCTCCCGCCTGACCGCGGCGCCGGACGAGGTCTGGCGGGGTGTCGCAACGCTGCGAGGCGTCAACGCCGAGCTGTCACCGTGGCTTCGCATGACGGGGCCGCCGGACGAGCCGCTGCGCGAGGGCTCGCTCGGCCGCTCGTGGGTGCTGCTGGGCGGCGTGGTGCCGGTCGACTACGACGACCTGAACATCGTCGAGGTCACTCCCGGGCGCGGATTCCGGGAGCGCTCCACGCTCGCGTCCGCCAGACGGTGGCACCACGACCGCACGATCGAAGCGTCGCCCGGGGGTGGCTGCCGGCTCATCGACGCGGTGTCGTGGGAGCCGCGCGTGCCGGGTACCGGCGGGGCGCAGGAGCTCGTGTTCGCCGCCCTCTTCCGCTCGCGCCACCGGCGCCTGCGCGAGCGCTTTACGCGGTCCGGCGCATGAGCATGCGGACGATGTGCCGCCAGACGAACGTCGGCGTGACCGGCCAGGCGAGTGCGCCGTCGCCGTCGGAGGGGTCCAGCAGCCACAGGCCGCTCGCGGCATCGAGGATCTCCAGGCCCGCGCCGCCGGCCGTCCCGTCGTCCAGCGTCCAGGCGGCGGCAAGGCGCCAGCGGCGGTTGACCGTGCCCACGGCGTCGTCGTCGAGCGGGACCGGCGCCGCCGCCGTGGCACGCGGGCGCGGTCCGAGGTCGACGAGGCGGGCGAGCGCCTCCGGCAGCAGCGTCGGATGCACCTGCACGAGCGTCCGCAGCTCTTCGTCGTCGTCGCGCGCGGGCAGCAGCAGCGCGGCGGCGTCGTACGAGACCCAGCCGCGCATCGCCTTCCCCGAGTAGCTGAGCTCGAGCGTGCAGAGCTCGGGCCGGACGATGGCGGCGAGAGCGCCGGCGATCGCCGGGTGGGCGCGCGGGCCGTCGATCACGCCGGCGGCGCGCAGGAGCGCGAGCTGGTCCGCGCTGTCGGCCCCCTCGGCGGCGGCGCCGACGGGGTCCGCGGCATGGGCGACCAGCACCGCGAGCGTCCGCTCGGCGATCACCAGCCGCGCCTTCTCGCCGTCGAGCACCGGCGCGGCCGTCACGCCGGCCTCACGCCCTCGGCGATCGCGCTCATGACCTCGTGCACATCGTCGTACTCCAGCGCCGCCGACGAGCACGAGATCGTGTAGCCGAGCCCGCCGTGGGCGAGCAGCCACTGCTCGAGATTCACGCCGCCGAACTGCGGGTGCACGTAGTGGCTGAGCACGCGCCGGGCCGGGGCCCCGTCGATCTCGACCAGCTCGTCGTCGATGATCCGCAGCCGGTTGAGGCTGTCCTGCAGAGCCGTGACCGAGCGCTCGGTCCACTCGTCGAAGCTCCGCTCGGCGGCCGGCGCCTCGATCGTGACGACGACGCTCGCGCGCAGGTGCGGCTCCTCGCGCGGCGGCTCGACCGCCACCAGCGCGCAACCGTCCTGCTCCTCGGACAGCTTCCACCCGGTCGGCAGCGGGATCTCGAAGCCGACCACCGAGTGCCGGTAGACCTCCAGCTCCCCGCTCACGACGTGCCCTGGTATCTGCCGCTGACCTCGCGCGCGCGGCGTACGCCGTGCGGGCAGTCGAACAACCAGGAGCCGTCACTCGTCGAGACCACGAACCCCGGGCAGCGGAGCCGCCGCAGCGCCCGCGGCATCCACTGGCCGGCCAGCTCGGTGGATGTGACGCGCGCGCCCGGCGAGAGCGGCCCGGCGCCGGTGACCTCGCCGGACGGGACGATCTCGACGACGGGCTCGCCCGTGCGGCGGTCGATCGCCTCGCTGGACCGGAAGACGATCGCGTCGGGATACAGCTCGAGGCGGCCGGGCACCGGGAGCAGCTCGGTCTCCCCCGGCGGCGGACGCCAGGCCGGCCCGACCGCGGCAACGTCCCACGCCTCCAGCGGCTCCCCCGCCGGGGGCGTGGGCGGCGCGCCCGGCGCCGCCGTCTCGATCTCCCGCATGGCTAGGACGGCGCGGGGACCGCGCCGCCGAGGTAGCGGGTCTCGAGCTCGCGCGCGCGGCGGCCCGCACCCGCCGTCTCGAACACGTGCGCGCCGCTCGTCGTGTCGATCCGCAGGCGGGGCATCACCCGCGACGGAAGGTCGGAGCCGCCGCGCTCGCCGTCCGGCCGGCTGCCGGCGGGGACGCGCTGCACCGAGACGATCGATGCCGCCGGCACGATCTCGACGACCGCGCTTCCGCGCATCCGGTCCTCGCGGACGTCGGCGGCGAAGACGATCGCGTCGGGATACAGGAACAGGTGACCGCGGACGACGCCGATCCGCTGCATGGCGCTCGGGCGGCCGTGCTCGTCGCTGATCAGGTGGGCGCGCCAGCGATCGTCCGGCTCGCGACCCCCCATCCGGGCGAGCGCCACGGCCTCGCTGGCCTCCCCCGGCTTCGACCGCACCGTCGCCGCGACGGCCGCGTTCAGCGGGACGAGCGGATCGAACGTCGTGTCGCGCTCGCGGAACCAGCGCGGGCCGTACCAGGACGGGTTCCACAGCGCCAGCGCGATGCCCGCGACGCCCGCGAGCAGCCCGAGGGCGAACAGGACGTCCTTCGGTCCGGACGGCAGCAGCGTGCCTGCGCCGGCCAGCAGCAGGCAGAGCCCGAGGCCCGGCGCGAGCGAGATCGGGATCGACGGCAGCATCGCGATCCGCGACCAGGCGCGCCAGCGGCCGGTCCAGCACATCCACGAGACCGCCAGCAGAGCGGCCCCGAGCGCGATCAGAACGATGCTGTCCATGCTCCTACCAGGGCGTCAGATCATCGAGCACTTCGCCGGCGCCGTCCACCAGGTCGCCGGCGCCCTCCGCCAGATCGCTGCCGAAGTCCTCGACCGTGTTCGACACGTCGCCGGCCCAGTCCACGACGGTGTCGTTGAAGTGGTCGACGACCCCGCCGGCCAGCCCGCCGCCGACGATGCCGCCCACCACGCCGCCGATCACGGTGCCGACGCCGGGACAGATGGCGGTGCCGATCGCGGCGCCGCCGGCAGCGCCGCCCCACGCGCCGAGCGCCGAGGCGCCGCCCACGGTGACGGTCTGGGCGGCGATGCGGCCGGTGCGCTCGGAGCCGTCGAGGTTCGGGTTGTTCGCGTCGGCGAAGTACTGGCCGACGCCCGCCGTGACCAGCGCGGTCGCCGCGCCCGCCCGGCCGAACCAGTTCGCGCGCGTCGCCCACTGGGCGCGGGCGGCGTCGTCGGCGACCTCGCGCGCGGGGGCCCACACGCCGCGGCGCATGTAGCCGCTGACGGTCGTGGTGCCTCCGCTCGGGGTCGACCGGGTGTAGGAGTTGACCCACCGCGGCGCGCGGCTCCAGTAGCCGGGCTCGTACCGCATCCAGTTCTGCGACGCGTAGCGGGACGTCCACTCCGACGCTCCGAACAGGACGCCGGAGGCGTACTCGCCCCACTTGCTGTTGGCCTCGC
This sequence comes from uncultured Solirubrobacteraceae bacterium, assembly GCA_963806395.1. Classification (GTDB taxonomy): domain Bacteria; phylum Actinomycetota; class Thermoleophilia; order Solirubrobacterales; family Solirubrobacteraceae; genus DASSUW01. The sequence goes on from CAWDYI010000014.1 coordinate 121,409, forward strand.
CCGGGGTGAGGCTCGAATCGAACGGGTTGAACGGCTTGCCCGCGACGTCGTAGACGAAGTCCCAGACCGCCTGCGCGCCGGACGACGACGCCGCACCCCCGGGGACGAGGCCGGGCATGAGCCCGGTCCCGTCGAGCGCCGCCGCGCAGGCCGCGTCGGCCCGGCGGACCGAGTCCACGGCGTCGTCGGCCTCCCCGCGCGCCCACGTCTCGACGCGGGCGGCCTCGGACGCCGCGTCGGACGCCGCCGACTCGGCCGACAGCGCGCTCAGCTCGGCCGCGTCAGCCTCGGCGCCCAGCGGGTCGGCGCCGCCGGTCAGCGGCGCGGTGCTGAGCAGCGCGGCCGACTGTGCCCGGGTGGCTGCGGCACGCGCGTCCTCGGCTGCCGCCTGGGCGCGCGCGGCGGCCTCGCGGGCCTCCCGCAGCCGCGTGGCCGCCCGCCGCACCGTGTCCTGCGAGTCCTCGATCACGCCCGCGAGGCTGGTGAGCGCGCCGGCGGCCGTGTCCAGCGAGCCGGAGATGTAGCCCACGGCCACACCCGCGTGCGACAGGGTGCTCGTGTAGGACGCCTCGGCCATGCCCGACCAGCCCGCGGCCGTGGCGCCGCCGATCCTGGAGCCCGCGCCCTCGAACCCGCCGGCGAGCCCGCGCAGGCGCGTCGCGGCGGTGCGCAGAGGGCCGGGCTCGCCCTCAGGCCACGGCAGCCCCTGGAGGTCCTCCGGCGGGCTCATCGCGGCCCTCCAGGCACCGGGCCGTCAGGCATCGCCTGACGGTCGGTCTGCTCGTACACGTTCGCCGCCGTGTCGGCGTTCGAGCCGAGCGCGACGACGCCCTCGCTCACGGCCAGCGTGCCGGTCTGCACGGCGTTCGAGAACATCGCCGCGGCACCGCCGCTCTCCGGCGGCGCCGCGCCGTCCACGGCCGACAGCGCGGCCGCCACCTCGCCGGCCAGCCCACGCAGGTCGGCACCCGCCGCCTGCGCGGTTCCGCCGGCCGCACGCAGGGTGCCCGGATCGACTCTGATCTCGCCCATCGGCCCGGCCGGGGCTCAGCGCCCGAACGAGGCGGCGATGCCCTGCTCGGTGTCCTGGTAGTTGGCGCCCGCCTGCTGCGTCAGCTGGCTGATGCCGTGCAGGGCCTCCTGGATCCCGCGGCTCGAGCGCTGCCACTCGGCCCACAGCTCCTGGAAACGCGCCTGTGCCACGCCCTGCCACTCGCTCTGGAGCGGCGCGACCTGGCCCGCCAGCTGCGAGAGCGTGGACTCGATGTTGGCGGCGCCGGCGTTGAGCTGGCTCGCCGTTGACTGCAGCTGCTCGGGTGTAACAGCGATGTTGGGCATCCGGATTGCCTCCCTTGAGCTCGGTTCCTGCGGTGGGGTTACCACCGCTCTACGCCTCGTACACGTCGAACTGCGTCGAGTTGCGCTACCCGCCCGGGCGCTCGGACCACCGTTCGAACGCGCCCGAAGCCTCGAGAGCGGGCCCGAGCCGGTCCTCGACCCGCTCCAGCGACCACCAGTGACGGTCGAGATCGGCCAGCCCGTCCCACCACGCTCCAGGGTGTGTGAGCGCCTGCCGGCGGGCGAACCGCTGCGGCGACGGCTCCAGCGTCCTCCACACGTCCCAGGCCGGCGCAGGCGGCGGGAACAGCCGCTCGCGCTCAGCGGCGCCGAACAGCGCAGCGAAGGTCTCGACCGCCGCCGCGTGCTCGGTCATCCCGGCGTCCTCGAACGCGACCAGCGCCGCCTCGGCAAGGTCGCCCGAGGGATTGAACATCAGCTGCTCGTGGCCGCCGTTCGAGATGTCCGCGTCGAGCACGCAGCCGGCGACCAGCGCGCGCTCGAGCGGTCCCATCGCCGCGAAGACCGCGTCGGCCGCCTCGCGCGCGTCGAACCCCGGAGGGGTCCGCGTGCCGAGCGAGAGGCCCCCGCTGATCCCGGCGATCAGGTGGATCGCCAGCTCCTCCGCTCCCTCGCCCCGGATGAACACGACCGGAGTTGTAATACCCCGGGAGCGGCCGGTCCTGCCGGTAGCCTCGCCCCAACCATGGACGGAATCGTGCTGGGGGACAACCTGCCGTTGCTGCGCGAGCTCGACGACGGCTCGGTCCAGATGGCGTACGCCGATCCGCCGTTCAACACAGGCCGCACGCAGTCGCGAAAGACGCTCGCGACGGTGGCGGCGGCGGACGGCGACCGCACCGGCTTCAACGGGCGCCGGTACGCCAGCACGCTGCTCGCCGAGTCCTCGTACCGCGACACGTTCGCGGACTACCTCGCGTTCCTGGAGCCGCGCCTGGTGGAGCTGCGGCGGGTGCTCTCGCCGGAGGGCACGCTGTACCTGCACCTGGACTACCGCGAGGCGCACTACGTGAAGCTGCTGCTCGACGAGCTGTTCGGGCGTGAGTGCTTCCTGAATGAGCTGATCTGGGCCTATGACTACGGCGCCAAGCCGCGCACGCGGTGGCCGCAGAAGCACGACACGATCCTCGTCTACGTGCGCGACCCCGCGCGCTACCACTTCGACGCCGAGGCGGTCGACCGCGAGCCGTACATGGCGCCGGGGCTGGTCACTCCGGAGCAGCGCGAGCGCGGCAAGCGCCCGACCAGCGTGATGTGGCACACGATCGTCTCGCCCACCGGCCGCGAGAAGACCGGCTATCCGACGCAGAAGCCGGAGGGCCTGGTGCGGCGCTTCGTGCAGGCCTCGTCGCGCCCCGGCGACCTGTGCCTGGACCCGTTCGCCGGCTCGGGCACGCTCGGCGCCGTCGCGGCCAAGCTCGGCCGCCGCTATCTGCTGATCGACGAGAACCCGGATGCGGTCGCCGTGATGCACGCGCGGCTGGGCGATGCCTGACCGCGTCCGCGCGCGCGGCCCGGGCCGCGTCAACCTGATCGGCGAGCACACCGACTACAACGCGGGCCTCGCGCTGCCGTTCGCGATCGACCGCGGCGTGACCGTCACCGCCGAGCGGCTGACCGGTGACCGCGTGCAGGCGCGCGCGCTCGACGCCGGCGAGGAGGACGACTTCGCGCTCGCGGCGCCCGAGCGCACCGGCGGCTGGCGCGCGTTCGTGCGCGGCACGGTCGCCGAGCTGACCGCCGCCGGCTACGCGCTGGCGCCGTGCCGGCTCACGATCGAGGGCGACCTCGAGCGGGACTCGGTCTCTCCTCGTCGGCCGCCTTGGAGACGGCGCTGACGCTGGCGCTGCTGGCCGTCTCCGGCGAGGACGAGCCGGCCGACCGCCGCGACCTGGCGCGCCTGTGCTCGCGCGTGGAGAACGACTGGGTGGGCGCCGAGACCGGGCTGCTGGACCAGCTGGCGTCGCTGTGCGTGAGCCCGGCCACGCGGTCCGGATCGACTTCGCGTCGCTGGAGATCGAGCCGGTGCCGCTCGAGCTCGGCGACTGGACGCTCGTGACGCAGAGCTCCGGTGCCGCGCACTCGATCGCCTACTCGGGCTACAACGACCGCCGCCGCGAATGCCGTGACGCGTGTACGCGACTCGGGATCGAGTCGCTGCGCGAGGCGACCGAAGCCGACCTCGACCGTCTCCCGGCCACGCTGGCGCGCGCGCCCGCCACGTGCTGACCGAGAACGGCCGCGTCGACGCGATGGTGCAGCGCGCTGCGCTCCGCCGACCTCGATCAGGCGGGCCGGCTGCTCGACGCGTCGCACGCCAGCCTGCGCGACGACTACGAGGCGTCGGTCCCCGAGGTCGAGCGCACCGTCGAGGAGCTCAAGGGCGCCGGCGCGGCGGGCGCCCGGATGGTCGGCGGCGGCTTCGGCGGCGCGGTGGTCGCGCTACTGCGGCCCGGCGTCGCCGCGCCCGCCGGGGCGCTCGTCGTCGGTCCCGGGCGCCCCGCCGGGCTCGTCTGACGCGCCAGCTCCTCCGACAGCGGGCGCACAGCGCCCATGCGATGAACAGCAGCCCGGCCACGAGCATGCCCGAGCCCGGCCTACAGGTTGATGTTCACACCCGCCGCCTTGTCGATCTCCTCCTGGCTGTCGAACAGCCCGAGCACGGTGAGCAGGACGCCGTAGACGACGAACAGGCCGCCGATGATGCGGCGCAGGTCGAACAGGTTCGCCGCCTTGGCGACGCGGGCTTCGGGGTGCTGGGCTCGGACATCTCGGTCACCAGAAGATGATGGTCAGGATGGCGGCGCCGCCGAGCGTGGTGAAGCCGAGCAGCTTCGGCGACTCCCACCACTTGTGACGCGCGGCGCTACTGGTCTTCGTTCGCCATGCCGTAGACGAGGCCCTGCAAGTCCTCAACCGGCTTCGACGTGGTTATCAGCGTCACGGCGACGGCGGTCACCGCGACGGCGACGAAGGCGAGGCCGGCGCCCCACATCGACTCGTCGAGGTCGGAGCCGAACGAGAACCAGCCGATCTTGTAGCCCAGCCAGGTGACGAACGCGACGACGGTGCCGGTGATCAGGCCCCAGAAGCCCGCCCACGGCGTCATGCGCTTCCAGAACATGCCGATGATGAACACGCCGAACAGCGGTGAGTTGAAGATCGAGAACAGCGCCTGGACGTAGTTCATGAGGTTGTCGTACGTCGAGGCGATCAGCGCGGTTCCCATCGCGACGACGAGGCCGCCGATCGTGGCGAAGCGGCCGAAGCGCACGTACCACTCGTCGGTCTCGCCCTTGCGGATGTACGGCTCCATCAGATCGGTCGTGACGACCGTGTTGAAGGCCGACACGTTGGCCGCCACGCCGGCCATGAACGACGCCATCAGGCCGGTGATGGCGAGCCCGAGCATGCCGTTCGGCAGGTACTCGTTCATCAGCAGCGGCAGCGCGTTGTTGTACGCGAGGTTCGGGTCGTGGTGCTGCCGATGCTCGGGATCACGACCAGGGCGATCATGCCCGGCACGATCATGATGAACGGCAGGAAGAGCTTCGGGAACGCGCCGATCAGCGGCGTGCGCTGGGCCGCCGACAGGTTCTTGGCCGACAGCGCCCGCTGCACCTCGGCGAAGTTCGTCGTCCAGTAGCCGAACGAGAGCACGAAGCCGAGGCCGAACACGAGGCCGATCCAGCTCGAGCCGATCGGGTTGGTCACGTTGCCGGGCTGTGTGCCCTCCAGCGCGTGCAGACCCGCCTCGCCGAGGTTGGTCTCCTTGACGCCGTCCATCAGGCCGTTCCAGCCGCCCACGTCGACGAGGCCGATGATCACGATCGGCAGCAGCGCCGCGATGATGATGAAGAACTGCAGGACCTCGTTGTAGATCGCCGAGGAGAGCCCGCCGAGGCTGATGTAGACCATGACGATCACGCCGGCGACGACGATGCCGATGAGCAGCGGCCAGCCGAGCAGCAGCTCGAGCACCAGCGCGAGCGCGTACAGGTTCACGCCCGCGATCAGCACGGTCGCGAGCGCGAACGTCCACGAGTTGAACTTGTGCGCGGGATCGTTGAAGCGCAGGCGGAGGTACTCGGGGACTGACCGGATCTTCGAGCCGTAGTAGAACGGCATCATCACCAGGCCGAGGAACACCATCGCCGGGATCGCGCCGATCCAGTAGTAGTTGACCGTCGCGACGCCGTACTGGGCGCCGTTGGCCGACATCCCGATCACCTCGAGCGCGCCGAGGTTGGCGGAGATGAACGCGAGGCCGGTGATCCACGCCGGCAGCGAGCGGCCGGACAGGAAATAGTCGAGGCTGCTCTTGATGTAGCGCTTCGCCGCGAACCCCACGCCGAGGACGACGCCGAAGTACGCGGCGAGGATCGCGTAGTCGATGAAGTTGGTGTCGAGGCGGAGGTCCTTCACGGGGCTGGCCAGCGGCTACCCCGAACCGACTCGCCGCAGACCTATGCCACGGGTTCTGCGGAAGCGCCGATGCCGGCGGCCGCGCGCAGCGCGTCCGCCTTGTCGGTCTTCTCCCACGTGAAGTCGTGGTCGTCACGGCCGAAGTGGCCGTAGGCCGCCGTCTTCTGGTAGATCGGGCGGTGCAGCTTGAGGTACTGGCGGAACGCGCCCGGGCGCAGGTCGAAGTGCTCGTCGATCAGCTCCAGGATCCTCCTGCGGCCGATCTTCTCGGTGCCGAACGTCTCGACCATCACCGAGACCGGGTGCGCAACGCCGATCGCGTACGCGACCTGCAGCTCGCAGCGATCGGCCAGGCCGGCGGCGACGATGTTCTTCGCCACGTAGCGGGCCGCGTAGGCGGCCGAGCGGTCGACCTTGCTCGGGTCCTTGCCCGAGAACGCGCCGCCGCCGTGGCGGGCCATGCCGCCGTAGGTGTCGACGATGATCTTGCGCCCGGTCAGGCCCGCGTCGCCGACGGGACCGCCGATGACGAAGCGGCCGGTCGGGTTGACGAGGAAGTGCTTGCGCAGCTTGCGCGCGTCGTACAGGTCGCGCGGCAGGATCGGCTCGACGACGTGCTCCCAGAGGTCATCCGGGATCAGTGACTCGGCGCCCTCCTTGTGCTGGGTCGAGATCAGCAGCTTCTCGATCTCGACCGGCTTGCCGTCGCGGTAGCGGACCGACACCTGGGTCTTACCGTCCGGGCGCAGGTACGGGATGATCTCGGCGTGGCGGACGGCGGCGAGCCGTTGCGCGAGCTTGTGCGCGATCGAGATCGGGAGCGGCATCAGCTCCTCGGTCTCGTTCGACGCGTA
>CAWDYI010000015.1:0-104338 GCA_963806395.1 uncultured Solirubrobacteraceae bacterium
GTCTGCATGACCGCGAACGAGATGCCGGCGACGGTCAGGAGTGCGAGGGTCACGCCGTAATGACGGCGAGGAACGAGATCGGCGCCTGCCACCTCCTCGATGCTACCTACGGCCGTAGAGTCACCGGATCCGCATCGACCATGTGATCTACGGGACCGCTGACCTGGACCGCGCGTGCATCCGGCTGAAGGCCGAGTACGGGCTCGACTCGGTCGAAGGCGGCCGGCACGACGGCGTCGGCACCCACAACCGGCTCGTGCCGCTCGGCGCCGACTACGTCGAGGTGCTGGCGATCGCCGACGCGGCCGAGACCGCTGCGTCGCCGGTCGGACGGCTGCTGGCCGAGCACATCGAGCAGGGCGACGGGCTGATCGGCTGGGCGATCGCCGTCGAGGACGTCGCCGCCGTGGCGGGGCGACTCGGGACGGACGTGATCGAGATCGTGCGCGGCGGCCAGACCGGCCGGCTGACGGGGATGTATGAGGCGCTCGAGGAACCGTTCCTGCCGTTCTTCATCGAGCGCGGGCCGACCGACGCGGCGAGCGGAATCAGCTGGATCGAGGTCGCGGGCGACCGGCCCCGGCTCGACGAGTGGCTCGGTGGCAGATCGCAGCTGGATGTGCCCGTGCACGTGCTCGACGGCGGTCCGGCGGTGCTCGCGGTCGGCGTCGGCGATCTCGTCGTGCGTTAGAGGTCGATGACCGTGAGGCCGTCGACACGCGCGCGCAACGCCTCGGTCAGCATCCGGCGGTGGCAGGAGGCGGGATCCGCCTCCAGACACATCAGCGCCGTCCGGGGCCCGCGCGGCAGCTCGGCCGCGAGCGCGTCCAGCTCGTGCGCGGCGGTGCGCTCGACGTGCCCGCGGAACGCCGGCGCGCCCTCGGCGACGCGGTTGTTCTTGTAGAGCCAGCGCAGGTCGGGCGGCGTCCCGAGCGGCTTGCGATGCTCGTACGCGATCCCGTGCCCGGCGAGCAGCTCGCCGAGGCGGGTCTTCGACATCCCGGGGCGGCGCGACTGCGGCCGGAACCGGACGTCGATCAGCCGCTCCACCCCGGCCGCCTGCAGCTCGGCGACGAGCTCAGCCGGCAGCAGGCGTTCGTAGCCGATTGTCCAGATCGTGGGCATCGGGGAGCCCGAACGCCTCGGCGATCAGCCCGTAGGACCGCCGGCGGGCGCCGTGGTCGTGCGTGATCGTGACGACGATCACCTCGTCGGCGGCGTACGCCGCGGCCACCTCCTCGATCCCGGCGCGCACCGTGTCCGGGTTGCCGACGATCCGGCGCCGGCCGCTCGCCGGGTTGCCGTTCTGGGCCAGGAAGCGCAGTGCCTTGTCCGGCGGCGGCACCGGGATCGGGCGTCCCTGGCGCAGCATCGCCATCGACATCGCGATCGACGACGCGAGCCGGTCCGCCTCCTCGTCCGTGTCGGCGCAGATCGCCCACACGGCGACCGCGCTGCGCGGGTTCGCGGCCCGCTCGCGGTACGACGCGGCGATCTCGGCGCCCTGCGGGTTGATGAAGTCGGCGAACGCGTACGGAAGGTCGAGCTGCGCCGCCCACACGGCGCTCTGCGCGGACGAGCCGAGCAGCCAGATCTCCGGCCGCGCCTCCCCGCCCGGGAGCGAGTGGCCCAGCCGCGCGAACGGATGGTCGGCCGGGAAGCTGTGGTCGTAGTGCGCGAGCAGTTCCGCGAGCTGGCTCGGGAAGTCGTCGGGCGCGGCGTCGCGGCGATCGCGCTGGAGCGCGTAGGTCGTCATCGGGTCGGTACCCGACGCACGGCCGATCCCGAGGTCGATCCGGCCCGGGTAGAGCCCGGCCAGCAGGCTGAAGTTCTCGGCGACCTTGTACGGCGAGTAGTGCGGCAGCATCACGCCGCCGCTCCCGACACGGATCCGCTCGGTCGCGGCCGCCACCGGGCCGATCAGCACCTCGGGGCTCGGGCCGGCGAGCGACAGGCCGTGATGCTCGGCCAGCCAGTAGCGCTCGAAGCCGAGGTCGTCGGCGAGCCGTGCGAGGTCGAGTGTGTTGCGGAGCGCGTCGGGCCCGGTCGACCCTTCCGGCACCGGCGACTGATCGAGGACGCTGAGCCGCATCAGGCCGCCTCCTCGGTTCGCGCCAGCGCTTCGAGCAGCACCTCCGCGGGCTGGGCGCCGGACACGCCGTAGCGGCGGTTGAGCACGAAGAACGGCACGCCCTGGATGCCGATGCGAGTGGCGACATGCTCGTCCTCGCGGACGGCGTCGGTGTACGCGTCGCCCTGCACCACGGCGCGCGCCTCGTCGTCGTCGATCCCGATCTCCGCCATCAGGCGCACGAGCGTGTCGGGGTCGCCGATCGGCTCGGCCTCGGTGAAGTAGGCGCGCATCAGGCGCTCCTTCGCGGCGTCCTGAAGGCCGTGGGCGGCGGCGAGGTGGATCATGCGGTGCGCGTCGAAGCTGTTGCCGCCGCGCGTGCGGTCGAGGTGGTACTCGAGGCCCTCGGCGGCCGCCAGCTCGGTCAGCTGTGACTGGCTCGCCTGCGCCTGCTCGACGCTCATCCCGTACTTCGCGGCCAGGTGCTCAGCGGCGGGCAGCTCGCGCTCGCGCGGGGCGGACGGGTCGAGCTCGAAGCTGCGCCACACGACCTCGACCGGCCGGCCGAACTTCGCCAGCGCGGACTCGAGCCTGCGCTTGCCGACGTAGCACCAGGGGCATACGACGTCGGACCAGATCTCGACGGTGAGCGGCGCCATCCCGCTCCATGCTACGAGAGCGCGGAGTCCGGCTCAGGCGGCGGCGCGCGCGGCCGCGACGGCGAGCCGGTCGGCGCGGTCGTTGAGCGCCTTGTGCGCGTGCTCGGCGCCCGTCTCGTGGCCGCGGACCCAGTGCCAGCGGATCGCGTCATGGCGGGCGATCTCGGCCTCGAGCGCGCGCACCAGGTCCTGGTTCTTCACCGGGCCGCCCCCGGCGGTCTTCCAGCCGCGGCGCTTCCAGGCGGCGATCCACTTCGTCATCGAATCGAGCATCAACCGCGAGTCGGTGACGATGCACGCGCGGCTGCCCGGCGGGAGCGAGCGCAGGCCCTCGAGCGCGGCCGTGTACTCCATCCGGTTGTTCGTCGTGTGCGGTGCACTGCCGGACAGCTCGGTGCTGGTGCCGTCCGGCCCGACCACGATCGCGGCCCATCCGCCCGGGCCGGGATTGCCGCTGCACGCGCCGTCGGTCCAGACGAGCGCCTCGCCGGGGAGCGGCCGGATCGGCGTATCGCGCCTCATCGGCGGGCGATGCTAGCGAGGGTCCAGGCGGAAGCCGCGCCCCAATGCAATCCCAAGATTTCGCCAAGCCGGGCGCAGCACTGTGCCGCCCCGCGGGAATGCCGGGGGGCGTTTCCGCGTGGCAACCCCCGGGGGCCGGCCATGGACGGCCGGCCCTCGCTATTCCTCTGCGTTGTCGAAACCGACAACCGCGGGAACGCGGCGTTGGCCGCACGGCCGATGCGCCGCGGCCCCTGCCGCGCGAGTCTTTGCGTGGGGCTGAGAGAGCAACACCGCGACGGAGGAATTCGACTTGACGGTCAACCTGGGGATCGCGCTCGCATTGGCGTGCGCGGTGGTCACACAGCTGGCGTTCCTGTGCAAGCACCGCGGAGCGAACGCCGCACCGCTGGTCGAGCTGAGGCGACCGCTGGCGAGCGCGAAGGCGCTGATGCGGTCGAAGTGGTTCGCGGTCGGGATGGGGATCGCGGCCGGCGCGTGGCTGCTGCACGTGGCGGCGCTCGCGCTCGCGCCGCTCTCGATGGTCCAGGCGGTGCTGTCGACCGGCGTGATCGTCGCCGCTGTGCTCGGCGACCGGTTGTTCGGCTGCGAGGTACCCCGCCGCCAGTGGCTCGGGCTCGGCATGACCGCGGCCGGCCTCGTGGCCCTGGTGGCGACGCTCCCGTCGCCCGACGGGACGCACTCCACCTTCGCCGCCCCGATGCTGATCGCGTTCGAGGGCGGCATGCTGCTCCTGGGGATCATGCTCGTCGCCGCTCCGCGCCTGGGGGCGCCGTCGCGCCATCACGGCGCTGTGCTCGGCGCGGCGGCGGGGACGTTGTTCGGCGTGTCCGACGTCGCGCTCAAGGCCCTGACCGACGCCGCGTCGGGCGGCGTGCTGGCGGTGGTCGCCTCGCCGTGGCTGACCGTCGCGGCCGCCGGGTCGGTGCTCGCCTTCCTCGCCTCGGCGCGCGGCTTCCAGGCGGGCGAGGCGGTGCCGGTGATCGCCTGCACGTCGACCGCGGCGAACGTCACCTGCATCCTCGGCGGCATCCTCGTGTTCGGCGACGCCCTCTCCGCCGACGCGCTCATGCTCGCCGTCCAGATCGCCGCCTTCGGCGTGGTCGCCGCCGCGGCCCTGATGATCCCCGCCGGACACGGTCGCACCGCCACGGCGTAGCAGTAGAGTCGGGGCGTGGCGGATGCCGTCGGCCAGCTGGTGGCGGACATCGAGGTCGAGCTCGACGGCCTCGTGGACGGGATCGTCGCGCGCATCCGCGAGGAGGTGCCCGACTTCCGTCGCCTGCCGGCCGCGACGCTCGCCCGCGCGGTGCGCGGCAACGTCGCCCGTGCGCTCGCCGCACTGGCGGAGCTGCGGCCGCCGACGGCGGACGAGCTCGAGCGAGCGGCGGCGGTCGGCCGCGAGCGCGCCGAGCAGGGCCTGAGCGTCGACGCCGTCCTCCACGCCTACCGGATCTCGATCTCGGCCGTGTGGTCGCGCTTCGGCGAGCTGGCGCGCGAGCGTGGCGCGAACGTGACCAGCGTGCTCGCGTTCTCGGAGACGCTGTGGCTGTGGGGCGACGCGGTGATGGACGTGGTCGGCGCCGCGCACCGCGAGGTCGAGCTGCAACTCGCGCGCGAGGAGCAGCAGCGCCGCGACGCGTTCGTGCTCGCCGTGCTGCTCGGCACGATCGACGCCGCCGAGCTCTCGCGCGAGAGCGGCGGCTACGGCCTCGACCCCGAGCGCGAGTACGTCGCGTTCCGCGCGCGGGCGACCGAGGGCGGACCGCCGCCGCGGCGCCTGGCCGCCGCCGACGGCCTCACCACGGCGCTCGACCACGACCTCGTCGGCCTCTGCAGCGAGCCCGCGGCGCCGCTCCCCGGCGTCGTCGTCGGCGTCGGCCCGCCCGCCCGGCTGGCGGCGCTGCCCGGCGCGTTCGCGATGGCCAGCCGCGCGATGCAGACAGCGCTCGCGTTCGGGCAGGAGGGCGTGTTCTCGCTCGCCGACCTCTCGATCCGGCCCGCGATCCTCGCCGACGACGCACTCGGCGACGCGTTCACCGGCCGCCACCTCGAGCCGCTCGCCGCGCTCGGGCGCCTCGGCGCGGAGCTCGAGGACACGCTGCGCGTGTGGTTCGACCACGAGATGCACGTCGAGGAGACCGCGCGCGCTCTGCACCTGCACGCGAACACGCTGCGACACCGGCTGCGCCGGTTCGAGGAGGCCACAGGCGCCAACCTGCGACGCCCGGCCGATCTCATCGAACTGTGGTGGGCTCTCGAGCGGCGGCGGCTGACCGGAGACCGCGCGCGTACGGCTCCAGCCCCTCCTTCGCCCGCGCGATCGCCCAGGCGTGGTTCCACCGGAACGCGGGCCGCAGGACCGGCGTGAGGATCCGCAGCAGCGCGCGGTCGGCGTGCACGCGCCAGTCGAAGCGCACGTGCGTGCCGGTCGCGGTCTCGGTCAGCGTCCAAACGCCGTAGCCACGCAGGTCGCCGTCGACCTCAGCCGCGATCACGTGCGGGTGCTCCAGCCGCGTGATCCGCGAGCGCGTGTGCAGGTGGTAGGGCAGGCGGCCCTTGAAGTGCTGGCGCGACTCCTTGCCGACGGCCGGCTCCCCCTCGGCGTCGACGTCGACGTAGACGGGCTTCCACCAGAGCGGGTAGCTGCGGGCGTCGGAGATCGCGCTGAACACGGACTCGCACGGCGCCGCGACATCCCACTCGTCGACGAACTCGTACTCGCGCGAGGCCACGCGCAGCAGCGCTGATGACAGCGCGCGCTGGACACGCAGCGGCGGCCGCGTGGCGTGACCCTCCTCCGCGAAGTCGCGCACGAGCGCGGCGGCGTCGAGCGGCCCCGGGTAGCCCCAGCGGTTGAGCTTCACCGTCGCCAGGCGCTCGAGGAAGTCCTCGACGCCGCCGGCCGGGCGGACCTGCACGCGCACGCGGCCGGAGCCGTCGCCGCCCGGGAGCTGGCGATGCGGCGTGCCGGGCGGCACGTCCATCGCGTCGCCGGGGCGGAGGATGTGCTCGCGGCCGTCGAGGACCAGGCGCATCGAGCCCTCGATCACCTCGTGGCGCTCGGTCTGGCCGGTGTGGATGTGCTCCTGCGCGATCAGGCCGCGCGCGCGGCCGACGACGTCGAATTCCAGCAGCTCGCCGGCGGTATCGGCGGCGGTCCTGCGCATCTCGATCCGGACCCCCAGCCTGGGGATGTCCAGCACGGCTCCGGGCGTGGTCATGTGCGCACTTTCGCAGCCCGCGCGCGGGCGGATCACTTATTTTCCGCGCGGCGTCAGCGGCTTCACCGTGCGGCCGCCGGCGCTGTCCTCGATCAGCGTGTCCAGCCGGCGCTCGCGCGTCTCGGCTCGCTTCGCGCTCATCACCCAGTGGAGCGCGGCGCGCCGGTAGCCCGGCGGGCGGCTCTGGAACCACTCCCACGCATCGGCGGCGGCGCGGAACCGGCGCTCCTGGTCGGCGTCGAGCTTCGCCGGCTCGCGGCGCTCGGACGAGTAGACGCCGCTGCGTGCCTCCTCGCGCCGCTCGAACGCCGCCAGACCGGGCGGCGTCATCCGCCCCTCCGTGGTCAGCTCGCCCACCCGCTTGATGTTCACCAGGCTCCAGTTGCTGCGCGGCCGGCGCGGCGTGAAGCGGTTCGAGTAGCTGTCGGCGTCGATGCTGCGGCGCACGCTGTCGATCCAGCCGTAGCACAGCGCCTCGTCGACCGCCTCCGGCCACGTGATGCTCGGTCGCCCGGTGCCCTTCTTGTAGAAGCCGACGAGCAGCTCGTCGGCGTCCGCGTGGTTGGCCTCGAACCACGCCCGCAGCTCCGCCGGCGTGGCGAAGAAGGTCGCCTCTGTCACGCGACCGCCCGCACGCTGGCGCACGCGGCCGCGTACTCGGCGGGCGAGCAGCCGACCAGCGCTTTGAAGTCCTTGATGAAGTGCGCCTGGTCGAAGTAGCCGAGATCGAGCGCGAGTGCGGCCCATTCGCCGCCGTCGCCGTCGGCGATCCGCTCCGCCGCCTCGTGCAGCCGGTAGCGCTGCAGCACCCACTTCGGCCCGACGCCGACGTAGCGCCGGAACAGCCGCTGGAGCGTGCGCGCCGACATCCCGAAGCGCGCCGTGAGGTCCTCGACACGCGTGATCGACGGGTCGTCGAGCATCGCCCGCGCCATCCGCGCGATCGCCAGCACGTTCCCGTCAGGCTCCGGCATGCGCTCCCGCAGGAACGCCTCGACGAGCCGCACCTGCTCGCGGCCGTCCTCGCTCGCCCGCACCGCGTCCGCCACCGGGCCGTCGCCGAACACCTCGGTGAGCGAGCGCGACCGATCGGTGAGCTCGGCGACGTCGAAGCCGCCGAACGGGCGGAAGGCGCCGGGCCGGAACTTCGTTCCGACGCCGTAGCCGCGACCCTCGAGCAACTGCCCGGAGCGCGCCGTCGCGACTCCGTACACGCGTGCGCGGTCGCGCTCGATGACCATGTTCACGCACGGGTGCGGGAGCGTCTGCTGCTCGTACGGCGCGCGCCCGCGCAGGTCCCAGCGCACGATCCAGTGGCGCTCCACGAACACCGCGAGGTCGGGCGCGGGCCGGTGCCGGGAGAGCGTGAAGGGCGCGGCGGCCGGGTGCAGGATGCCCCGGTGGCTGGCGGTCGCGGGAAGCGGCATGGGGCTGGCGGGTTCTTACAATACGGCGGCCTCGGGCTCTCCTACGGTGCCTCGCAAGCGAACCCGACAGGAGGCACCGAGATGACCAAGCCGATCCCCGACGGCTTCAGCACCGTTACGCCCGGCCTCGTGGTCGACGGCGGCGTCGAGGCGCTCGAGTTCTACCGGCAGGCGTTCGGCGCCGAGATCGGCGTGCGGCTCGAGGCCGGCGGCAAGGTCATGCACGCGGAGATGCGGATCGGCGACGCGGTCGTGACGCTCAGCGACGAGATGCCCGAGTACGGCATGAAGGCGCCGGACCCGGACGCCCCGGTGCCGTCATCGCTGCTGATCTACTGCGACGACGCCGACGCGCTGCACGCGCGTGCGGTCGAGGCCGGGGCGACCGAGATCAATCCCGTGTCGGATCAGTTCCACGGCGACCGGGCGGGCTCCGTCCGCTGCCCGTTCGGGCACCGCTGGGCGATCGCGACGCACACGGAGGACATGTCCGGCGAGGAGATGCAGCGGCGGATGGAGGAATGGATGACCCAGTCCGGCTGACGGACGCCGTGGCTCCCGGACGTTCGACGGCGGTGGGCTGCTCGTTTCCGGGTATGCACCACTCGATGCGTTCGAGCGGATTCCACCACGAGGCCGTGTTCTACGCCGGCGACGACGAGTACGTGGCGGGATTGGTTGACGACATCGGCAGCGCCGTCGACGGCGACGGCGCCGTGCTCGTCGCGGTCGGCGAGGCGAAGGCGGAGCTGCTGCGGGACGCGCTCGGCAGCCGCGCGAACAACGTGCAGTTCGCCGACATGGCGCAGCTCGGCGGCAACCCGGGGCGCATCATCCCCGCGTGGCGCACGTTCGTCGGCGCCGCGGGCCCAGGCCCGCTCGTCGGCGTCGGCGAGCCGGTCTGGCCGGGCCGCAGCGACCCCGAGCTGGTGGAGTGCCGGCGTCACGAGGCGCTGCTCAACCTCGCGTTCGACGGGCTCCGCGAGTGGCGGCTGCTGTGCCCCTACGACGCCGAGGCGCTCGATCCGGCCGTGCTCGAGGATGCACGCCGCAGCCACCCGCACGTGGTCGAGCACCGCGTCCGCCGCCATAGCGAGCGCTACGTCTCGCCGCAGGCGCTCCTCTCGCTGGACGGCCCTCTCGCGCCGCCACCCGACCGGACCGCGGTGCTCGCCTTCACGGGGCACGATCTCGCGCTCGTGCGGTCGTTCGTCACCGCCGAGATCGCGCTCGCCGGCTTCAGCCAGGACCGCCTTCCCGATCTCCTGCTGGCGGTCAACGAGCTGGCGTCGAACTCGCTGCTGCACGGTGGCGGCCGCGGCGTGCTTCGCAGCTGGACCGAGGACGAGACGTTCGTGTGCGAGATCCACGACGGCGGCAGGATCGACGATCTGCTCGCGGGCCGCGAGCGCCCTTCCGACCTCCAGGGCGACGGGCGCGGGCTGTGGCTGGTGCACCACGTGTGCGACCTCGTCCAGGTTCGCTCGTCGCACACGGGGAACGTCGTGCGACTCCATATGCGCCTCGGCTCGGTCTAGGGGCCTGACCGCATTGCCCATGCGGGCACGCGGCCCTACGCTTGGCGAAGACCCCCCGGTCATGGATCCCAAGGACGACCCAGGAGGTATCGAGGCGCGGTTTGACGCGAGGTCGCTGCGCGCCGTCCTCGAAGGGCTGCCGGATGCGACCGTGGCGTCCGCCCGCGACGGCCAGATCGTATTTGTCAACGCGCTCGCCGAGCAGCTGTTCGGCTACACCAGCGAGGAGCTGATCGGCCGCCAGGTCAGCTCGCTGTGGCCGGTGCGGGTGCGCGAGCGGTACGTCCGCAACATGAATCTGTACTTCGAGACCGAGCACCCGCTGCGTTTCTCGACGGATGCCTGGGGACTCAGGCGCGACGGCTCGGAGTTCGTCGGCGAGATGAGCTGGGGGATCGTGGAGACCGTGTCCGGCCCGCTCCTGCTCGCGATCGGGCGCGACATCTCCGAGCGGCGTGCCGCCGAGATGCGCCTGCGTGCTGTCGCTGCGATGGGCGCGCGGGCGCTGGCCGGCGCCGATCCGGGCGACCTCGCCGGTGAGGCCGTCGAGCTGATACGCGTGACGCTGCCGGTCGCAGGCGCGGAGGTGCGGCTCGCGGACGGCAACGTGCTGGCCGCGGACGGCGCATCGACGGGGCAGCACGTGCGGCTCGCCGTCGGCGATGAGGACGAGCTCGTGGCGTGGCTCGAGCGCGAGCTCACGGAGGACGAGCACAGCTTCCTCCAGGCGATCGCGAACACGCTCGCCACCGCACTCGCGCGCCTGCGCACCGAGCGCCGGATGCGCCACGAGGCGTTGCACGACCCGCTGACCGGGCTGGCCAACCGCACGCTGCTGCGCGATCGGCTCGAGCACGCACTCGCGCGGTCGTCCCGTGACGACGCGATCACGGGCGTCCTGTTCATCGACCTCGACGACTTCAAGCTCGTCAACGATGAGCACGGCCACGCTGCCGGCGACGCGGTGCTCGTGGAGCTCGCCGCGCGCCTGCGCACGGTCGTACGGCCGGCCGACACCGTCGCGCGGCTCGGCGGCGACGAGTTCGTGGTCGTGTGCGAGGAGGTCGACGAGGCGGCGGCGCTGGTGCTGGCCGAGCGCCTGCGGGAGGCGGTCCAGCAGCCGGTCACGGTCGCGGACGTCGAGCACTCGCTGACCGCGAGCATCGGGGTCACGCTCGGTCGCGAGGAGCCCGACACGATGCTCGCCGACGCCGACGCCGCCGTCTACCAGGCCAAGGCGGGCGGCGGCAGCCAGGTCCAGCTCTTCGACGGCCGCGAAAGCGACTAGTCCGCGAGGCCGTCGAGCAGGCGGTCGATCACCGCGTCGACCTCCTCGCGCGCGGCACTGCGATCGTCGGCGCGGGCGACGAGCATCGCCCCTTCGTCGAGCGCGCCGATCAGCAGGTGGGCGAGCGCCGTCACGGGTTGGCGCGCGATCGCCCCGCTCTCCATCCCTGCCTCCAGGACGCTCGTCACGAGGCCGAGCCCGTGGCGCAGGCCGATCTCGCGCCACCGCTCCCACCCCAGGACGGCCGGCGCGTCGAGCAGCAGGAGGCGCTCGACGGCGGGGTCGGCGCAGATCGTCAGGAACGCGTGCGCGCCGGCGCGCAGCGCCTCCAGCGGGCCGTCCGCGCTGACCGCCTGCGCGGCCACGTGCGCGGTCGTCTCGGCCTCGACCTCCTCCACGACGGCCTCGAACAGCGCCTCCTTGTCGCGGAACTGGTGGTAGAGCGCCCCGCGCGTGACGCCGGCGGCGCGCACGATCTCCTCCGTGCCGACGGCGGCGTAGCCGCGCTCGGCGAAGAGCGCGCGGGCATGCGCGAGCAGCCGCTCTCGCATGACCCTGGATCGTTCGACATGCTTGTTTTCCATACAGTGTGTATGTAATCTCGTATTGGCTGCACGTAATCTAACGCGAACCGAGGACGTAATGCCGGAGATCGCACTGCCGCAGGGAACGATCCACTACCGCGACGAGGGGTCCGGCCCCACGCTGGTGTTCATCCACGGGGCGCTGGTCGACGGCCGGCTGTGGGACCCGGTGGTCGAGCGGCTGGCGGCGCAAGCGCGCTGCATCGTTCCCGACCTGCCGCTCGGCTCGCACCGGTCGGCCATGCGCCCGGACGCCGATCTGAGCCCGCACGGTCTCGCGCGGCTGATCGCGGACCTGCTCGCCGCGCTCGACGTCGAGGACGTCACGCTGATCGGCAACGACACCGGCGGCGCGCTCTGCCAGCTGGTGGCGGTCCGGCATCCCGAGCGCCTCGGGCGGCTCGTTCTCACGAACTGCGACGCGTTCGAGAACTTCCCGCCGAAGGCGTTCCGGCCGCTCGTGTGGGCAGCTCGCGCCCGCGTGCTGACGGCGGCGCTGCAGCCGCTCCGGTTCGCACGGCTCCGCCGCCTGCCGTTCGCGTACGGCCTGCTCACCAAGCGGCCGGTCCCGGACGCGCTGCTCGACCGCTGGACGCGGCCGTTCCTGAGCGACGCCGGCGTGCGCCGCGACACGCGCAAGCTGCTCGCCGGCGTCGACCCCGGCATGCTGCTCGACAACGCCGCACGGCTCGCCGAGTTCGATCGCCCGGTCCTGCTCGCCTGGGCCGTCCGCGACCCGTTCTTCCCGATCGAGGACGCCCGCCGGCTCGCCGCGATCTTCCCCGATGCGCGGCTCGCCGAGATCCCCGACGCGCGCGCATTCGTCAGCTGGGACCAGCCCGACCGCCTCGCCGAGCTGCTGCGCGAGTTCGTGCCGCAGTCCGCCGTCGCCGCGTAGTGGCGGGCCCGGCCAACGTCAACTGCGCTGGGTGGGGAGGTGGTGGGCCATGGGGTGGCTGCGAGGGTGCATAACGTCACACTCGTCCACACCGGAATCCGGTCGTGTGCAGAAATGCACGCTATAGGAGCACAACTGCACACTCGCGGATTTGGACACGCTCGAGTGTGCAGTTATGCACCCTTGCACTCGCCCACGGCCCACCACTTCCCCACCCAGCGGGGTTGACGTTCGCCGACCGCACGCGCGGGGACCGGTCCTTTCGGTTGGCTACCGTCATGCGGGTGCCCGCCCTCGCCCCCGGCGACCCGTTCCCGAACCTGAGCCTGCGCACCGTCGACGGTGACGTCGAGCTGCGCGAGCGCTGGGAGCGCGGGCCCCTCGTCGTGATGTTCATGCGCCACTTCGGCTGCACGTTCTGCCGTGAGCACCTGATCAAGATGGGGCGCGCGTTCGGCGACTTCGAAGCAGCCGGAGCCGACGTGGTCGCCGTCTTCCAGTACGACGCGCAGGCGACCCAGCGGTTCTGCGACGGCCGCGACGTCCCGTTCGACTGCCTCGGCGACCCCGACCGCGAGGCGTACGCCGCCGTCAGCCTGGAGCGCGGGAACGCGGCCCAGATCGTGAACCCGAAGGTCGCGATCCGCTTCCTCGGCGCCGCGCGCCATGGCGTGTTCGGCGGCCCGCCCCAGGGCGGCGACGTCGCGCAGCTGCCCGGCACGTTCGTCGTCGGCCGCGACGGGCATGTCGTGCTCGCGCACTACAGCCGCAGCTCGGCCGACAACCCGGCCGTCGGTGACGTGCTCGGCGCGGTCCGCTCAGCGGCCTAGCAGGGGATGTCCGCGCGCACCGTCGTGCCGGCCCCCTCGGGGCTGTCGAGCACGAGCCGGCCGCCGAGTGCCTCGACGCGGTCGGCGAGCCCGCGCAGGCCCGAGCCGCGATCGGTGACGGCGCCGCCGATGCCGTCGTCGGCCACCTCAATGCGCGTCACGCCGTCGCTGCGGCTGATGTCGACCCGGACCTCGGTCGCGTTCGCGTACTTCGCCGCGTTCGTCAGCGCCTCGGCGACGACGTAGTAGGCCGCCGCCTCGACCTGCTCGGGCAGCCGGTCGTCGATGCCGATCGCGATCGCCACCGGCAGCGACGCGCGGGAGGCGAGCGCCTCGATCGCCGGCTCGAGCCCGCGATCGCTGAGGATCGCCGGGTGGATGCCGCGCGCCAGCTCGCGCAGCTCCTCGAGCGCCTGGGCGAGCTCCTCTCCGGCGCGGTCGAACGCCGCGCGTGAGTCGGGATCGTCTGCGCAGCGGCGGGCCGCGAGCCGGAGGTTGAGCGAGAGCGACACGAGCCGCTGCTGCGCACCGTCGTGGAGATTGCGCTCGAGCCGGCGGCGCTCGCCGTCGCCCGCCTCGACGATCCGCTGGCGCGACGCCGCGAGATCGGCGCGCGCCTGCGCGTTTGCGATCGCCTGGGCGGCGAGCTCGGCGAAGTCCGCGATCCGCTGCTCGGCGCCCTCGGCGAACGGCTCCGGATGCACGCTGGAGACGAGCACGGCGCCCCACAGGCGGCCGCCGAGCGTCACCGGCGCGCCGACGGCGGACTTGAACCCGAGCTCGCGCAACTGCGCCGCAAGCGTGCCGGACATGCCCTCGTAGCTGTCGACGCGCACCGGCCGGCCCGTCTGCCAGACGCGTGCTGCAGCCGTGTCACCGTCCAGCCGGACGACGTTGCCGACCGGGACGCTGCGCACGCCCGCCTCACTCCAGCCGCCGACCACGGTCGCGGTCCCGTCGCCCTCGTAGCGGACCATGTTCGACGTCTGCGCGTGCAGCAGGCGACCGACCTCCTCGATCACGAGGCCGAACACGTCGCCCGGGACGCGCTCGGCCGCCACCGCGGTGGCGACGCGCCGCAGCGCCGCCTGCTCGGCCGCCAGCTGGCGCAACGCCAGGTCGGCCGCCTTGCGCTCGCTGACGTCGCGCATGTAACCGCAGAACACCGGCGGTCCGGGGAGGTCGGGGCGCGTGATCGCCAGCTCGACCGGGAACTCGGTGCCGTCCGCGCGCATCCCCGGCAGCTCGATCGGATGTTTGATGCGCGACCGCCCGGTCTCGACGTACCGCTCGACGCCCCGGCGATGGGCTTCGCGCAGCGCCGGCGGCACGATCAGCTCGGCCAGCTCGTTGCCGACCATCTCCGCCGCGGTGTACCCGAACGTCCGCTCCGTCGCCTCGTTGGCCTCCACCACGATCCCGTTGTGGTCCATCATCACCACGCAGTCGAACGCGGCGTTGAGGATCGCCGTCTTGCGCGCGTCGCTCTCCAGGACGGCCTGCTGCGCGCGGCAGCGTTCGACGAACTGCCCGATCTGCGAGCCAAGGCTGCCCATCGTGTTGAGCAGGTCGTCGTCGAGCTCGCGCCGCTCGGAGACGAAGAACTCCACGACCGCGATCAGGCCGGTGGTGCCCCGCACCGGAAACGCGAAGCCCGAGCTGAGGCCGTCCGCGGCGGCCGCCGCGGCGCGAGGGAAGCTGCCGTCGGCCCCGACATCGGCGACCCAGGCGGGCTCGAGCGCCGCCCAGACGCGGCCGGGCAGGCCCTCTCCGGGGCCCAGCCCCGCGGCACGGCTCTTGGCCACGAACCCGTCCACCGCGGCGCGCGGCCCCGTCCATATCTCGTGACACGTGAGCGCGTCGCCGTCCGGCACCCAGACGACGCCGACGTCCCACGCCAGCGACTCGCCGACCGCCGCCAGCAGCTGCGGATACGCCTCCGCCTCACCCGCCGCCGACGCGAGCACGCGCGACACCGCGTGCTCGGTCCGGAGCAGAACGGTGACGTCCGAGCGCTGAACGGGCGGGCACATGACGAGGCGAGACTGGCAGATCCTGTTTCATGGCGGTGTGCCCGACATCCCGAACCCCGACGCGCCGCCGAGCCAGCGCCCGGCGCCCCCGGTGGCGGTCGCCGCGATGCGCATCCACGCGCCGAGCGAGCGCAACCGCAAGCTCGCACGGATGCTGGCCGCGGCGAACGCCAGCACCCAGCTGAAAGCGCGCTGGCACGCCGCGCAGGTCACAGCCGAGCGGCTCGGCATGAGCGACCACTCGTGGGTCCACCTCCAGATCGTGCTCAACAGCGCCCTGCGCCTCTACCGGCTGCTCAAGCGCGCCGGCGTGCGATCGTCGGTGGAGATCGACTACTCGCTCACGCCCTCGGACGCAGAAGTCGTGATCGCCGGCGGCTGTCTGCTGCACGACCTCGGGATGTCGATCCACCGGGTCGACCACGAGTCCTACAGCCTGTTCCTCGCCGCCGACCACCTCGACGAGCTGCTCGCCGACGTGTACGAGGAGCCGGAGCGGACGGTCGTGGCGTCCGAGATCATGCACGCGATCATCGGCCACCGCAGCGGCGGGCGGCCGCTCACGCTCGAGGCGGGGATCGTGCGGGTGGCCGACGCGCTCGACATGGAGCACGGCCGCTCCCGCGTCTCGCTGGAGACGCACCTGCCGAACATCCATTCGCTGTCGGCGGCGGCGATCGACGAGGTCCGGATCGTCCCCGGCGAGCAGCGCACGATCCGGATCGAGGTCGAGATGAACAACTCGGCCGGCGTGTTCCAGGTCGACGAGCTGCTCGCGACGAAGCTCCGCGGGTCGGGGCTCGAGGACCACGTCGAGATCGTGGCCCGGATCGAGGCCGAGCACGAGAAGCGACTGCTGCAGGTGTACCGGATCTAGCGCGCGGCCTGGAGCCGCGACTCCAGGCGCTCGAGCCGGGCGATCCGCGCCTGCAGCGACGGATGCGTGGCCGGGAGCGGCGGGCCGCTTCGCCAGTTGTGGCTGCGGGCGACCGGGAGCAGGTGGAACGGGTCGCGGGCGGCGACCGCGCGGAGGTCCTTCGACGGCATCGCCATCACGCCGTCGGACACCTTCATCAGCGCCGAGGCGAGCGCGGCGGGGTTCCCGGTGAGGGAGACGGCGCCGGCGTCGGCGGCGAACTCGCGGTAGCGCGACAGCGCGCGCGTGCCGATGCTGCTCAGCCATCCGATCGCGATCGCGACGATGCCGCCGGCCTGCAGCAGCCACCATCCACCGCCGCGGATCACGCGCGTGCCGCCGCCGAGCAGCACGGCCCCCGGGCCGCCGACGACGGTCATGACCGTCGCGTCGCGATGGGCGACGTGTGCGAGCTCGTGCGCGACGACCGCCTCCAGCTCGCTCCACTCGAGCCGCTCGAGCAGGCCCTCGGTGACGTGCAGCCGGGAGTGGCCGCGGCCGAGGCTCACGATCCAGCTGTTCGGCTGCTTCTCGTCCTCGACGACGATCCGCGGCTTGGCGAGGTCGGCGACGACGCACAGGCGCTCGACGATCGCGTGCAGCTCGGGCGCGTCCGACGGCTCGACCTCGCGGCCCTGGACCGCCGCCGCCCGCTCGCGCACAGCGGTGTAGGTGCCGACGACCAGCGCGATGCCGACCGCTCCGATCATCTTCCACGGCGCGAGCAGGACGACCGCCCCGAGCGCCGCCACCAGCACCGCGGGCGTCATCACGGCCGCCGTGAACATGCGCGCGGTCAGGCCGTGGTCGGTCGGGAACAGCTCGCGACGGCTGCGGGCGCGCACACGTCGATCGTAGCTCGCGGAACCCGAACGATCAGGTTCTTTTCTTCACGGCTGCGAGAGCAGATCGCCGAGCGCCGAGAGGCCGGCGTCGAAGGCGTGCTCCGGGAGCGCCGCGTAGCCCGCGACGACACCGTCGCGAGCGGCGCGGCCGTCGTGGTGGTACGGGCCGACCGGGAACAGCTCGATCGAGCGCTCGCGGGCGCGCGCATGCAGATCGCGGCCGGAGGGGCCGGCGGGCGGCAGCTCGAGCAGCACGCGCAGCCCCGCAGAGATCCCGACCGGCGTCACGGCGGGCGCCCGCGCCGCGAGCATCGCGACGAGCCGGTCGCGGCGCGCGCGATAGCGGGTACGCATGCGGCGCACGTGGCGTTCGAACGCACCCGAGCGCAGCAGCTCTGCGAACGCGATCTGCTCCGGTGCCGAGACGTGCACGTCCTCGATCATGCGAAGCGCGCACATCGGCTCGACCAGCTCGCGCGGCAGGAGCAGCCAGCCGAGCCGCAGACCCGGCGCGAGCGTCTTGCTCGCGCTGCCGGCGTAGGCGACGTGGTCGGGGTCGATCGCCTGGAGCGCGCCGACGGGCAGGCGGTCGTAGCGCAGCTCCGCATCGTAGTCGTCCTCGATCAGCAGCCCGCGGGTCGCGCGCGCCCAGGCGACCGCCGCTGCGCGCCGCTCCGGATGCAGGACGGTCCCGAGCGGGAACTGGTGCGCAGGCGCGAGCACGGCCGCGCCGGCGCGTGTCCCGGCCAGGAGGTCGGTGCGGGCACCGCGGCCGTCGACGGCGAGCGCGGCGACGCGCAGGCCGGCGCCGGCCACGATCTCGCGGTGCTGCGTCA
The DNA here is from genome assembly GCA_963806395.1 of uncultured Solirubrobacteraceae bacterium. Lineage (GTDB taxonomy): Bacteria > Actinomycetota > Thermoleophilia > Solirubrobacterales > Solirubrobacteraceae > DASSUW01. The sequence goes on from CAWDYI010000015.1 coordinate 17,672, forward strand.
AGCACGGGTCCTCCATCGCGATCCGAGTCACGCCGCGCGCGCCGAGCACGCGCGAGAGCAGGGCGAGCGCATGGCTGAAGCCGGCGGAGACGACGATCAGCTCGGGGTCGGCGACCGCTCCGCGCGCACGCGCGAGGTAGCTCGCGAGCGCTTCGCGCAGCTCCGGCCGGCCGCGCGGATCGCCGTACCCGAGGCTGGCGGCGGACGCCGACCGCAGGCCGCGGCGCAGCGCGCTCGCCCACGCGGCGTGCGGGAACTCGGTCAGGTCGGGCAGGCCGGGATGGAAGCTGAAGCGCGGCGGCTGCGGACGCGCCTGCGCGGGCACCGCTGCGCCGGGCCGCGCAGCCGCGAGCGCCGCGACCCACGTGCCGGCGCCGCGCCGGCCGTCGAGATAGCCCTCGGCCTGGAGCTGTGCGTACGCCTCGACCACGGTCCCGCGCGCGAGCCCGAGGTCCGCGGCCAGCGTGCGCGTCGCCGGCAGCCGGGTTCCGGCGGCCAGCCGGCCGTCGCGGATGGCAGCCCGCAGCGCGCCCTCGAGCCCCGCACGGCGCGGGCCGTCCGGGTCGAGCGTGAGATGGAGCGTCGCGGCTGAAGTGGTCCAATGATCTGGCATCGAAATGGTCCTGTTCGCTGGATCAATTGCAGCCTAACCTGCGGCGGATGACGAACCGAATCTCCCTCGAGGCGGCCGCTCCCGCCGTCTACCGCAGGATCAATTCCCTCGACGCCAGCGTCGAGCTCGATCCCACCCTCCGCGAGCTGATCCGGATCCGCGCGTCGCAGATCAACGGCTGCTCGTACTGCGTCGACAGCCACTCGGCCGACGCCCGCAGCGCCGGTGAGAGCGAGCGCCGGATCTGGGCGCTCGCCGCGTGGCGGAAGACGCCGTTCTTCGACGACCGCGAGCGAGCTGCGCTCGCGCTCACCGAGGCGATGACGCGACTCCCGGACGCCGGCGTGCCGGCGGACGTCTACGACGAGGCCGCGCGCCACTTCTCGGAGCCCGAGCTCGGCAACCTGATCGGGGCGATCATCGCGATCAACGCGTGGAACCTCGTCGGCGTCGGCCTCGCGATGCAGCCCGAGCCGGCGGCCGAGGCGGTCGCCTGACGCGTCAGCCGCCGCACCGCTGGGGATAGGGTGCGCACGTGAGATTCCCGGCTGTGCTGGCGGTGGCGACCGCCGTCGCCGCGTTCGCTCCCGCCGCCCATGCCGCCGCGCCGCGCTGGCACGAGTGCCGGGACGCGGCAGCGGGCGCGCGGTGCGGGTCGGTGACCGTGCCGCTCGACCGCACCGGGTCGACGGCCGGGACGCTCCGGATCGAGTTCGAGCTGTACCGGCGCCGCCACCGCGACCGCCCGTCGCTCGGCACGATGGTCGACGTCGAGGGCGGGCCGGGCTACTCGACCACCGACAGCCGCGACTACTACCTCGCGCTGCACCGGCCGCTGATGGCGAGCCGCGACCTGCTGCTCGTCGACGCGCGCGGCACCGGGCTCTCCGGCCCGCTCGACTGCCCGGCGCTGCGCCGCACGGTCGAGGACTACGTGCGCCGCGCGGGCCGCTGCGCCGCGCAGCTCGGCCCGCGCGTCGACCTGTACGGGACGCATGCGGTCGTCGACGACCTCGCGGCGGTGCTGGACGCGCTCGGGATCGCGAGGATCGATCTGTACGGCGACTCGTACGGCACCTACGTCGGCCAGACCTTCGCGGTCCGGCACGGCCACCGGCTGCGCTCGCTGGTGCTTGACGCCGCCTACCCGGTGCCGGGAACGGACCCCGCGTTCGGCGACCTCGCCGAGGCGACCTGGCGCGGGCTGCGGCTGGCGTGCGAGCGACGCCCGGTCTGCGGGGAGGATCCGGTGGCGGCGCTGGCGCGGCTGGTCGACGCGGTCCGGCGGCGGCCGGTGACCGGTCGCGGTCTCGACACGGACGGCAACCGCATCCGCGTGCAGGTGAACGAGACGACGCTCGCGACGGTGGTGCAGTCGGCGTACGGGAACCTCACCGTCTATCGCGACCTGGTGGCGGCGATCCACGCCTTCGAGGACGGTGACCGTGCGCCGCTGCTGCGGCTGGTCGCCGAGAGCACGCTCGATCCGACCGCCTCGCCGGTGCGCAGCTTCTCCGAGGGCCTCTACCTCGCCGTGACGTGCCACGACTACCCGCAGCTGTGGGATCCCGCCGCGTCGCCCGCCGTCCGCCGGCAGCAGCTCGCGCGGGCGCGCGCGGCGCTCCCCGCCGGCCAGTTCGCGCCGTTCTCGCCGACCGTCTGGACCGGCCTCGACTACGAGGGCGCGACGGCGTGCCTGCGCTGGCCGGGGCCGCGGCGGCCCGATCCGCCCGTGCCGCCCGGCGCGCCCTACCCCGCGGTGCCGACGCTCGTGATCAACGGCGACCTCGACAACATCACCGCCTCGTCGGGCGCGCGGGTCGTCGCCGACCGCTTCCCGCGCTCGACGTTCGTGGAGATGCGGAACACGATCCACGTCTCCGCGCTCGGCGACCGCTCGGGCTGCGCCGCGCCGCTCGTCCGCCGCTTCATCCGCTCGCTCAACGCCGGCGACACCGGCTGCGCCGCGCGGATCGCCGAGGTGCGCGTGGTCGACCGCTTCCGCCGCCGCGCGGCGCCGGGCCGGGCGGGCGTCGCCGCGGCCGCGGCCGCGATGGTCGCCGATGCGATCCAGCGCTGGTCGATCAACTACAGCGGCAGCGACCGCGGGCTGCGCGGCGGGCGCTGGAGCTACACGGGAACGCAGCTGGTCCGCTTCCGCTTCCACCGAGCCCGATTCACGCGTGACGTCCCGGTCAGCGGTTCCGCGACGTGGCGCCACGCGACCGGCGCCGTGCGCGCGAACCTGACGATCCCCCGGCATGGGCATCTGCGCGCGCGCTGGAACATGCGCCACCGGCTCGCGCGCGCCACCGTCGCGGGACGGATCGACGGCCGCCGGCTGCGCGCCACGATGCCCGCGCCATGACGCCGCAAGGCCCCGTGGAGCGGCGCGCGCTCAACCGCGCGCTGCTCGAGCGCCAGCTGCTCCTGCGGCGGACCGATATGCCGGTCGCCGACGCGGTCGAGCATCTCGTCGGCCTGCAGGCGCAGGCGCCGATGCCGCCCTACTACGGGCTGTGGTCGCGCCTGGAGGGCTTCGACCCGCATGTGCTCGGGCGCATGCTCATCGAGCGTGAGGCCGTGCGGATGACGTTGATGCGCGGGACGGTCCACCTCGTCACGGTGCGCGATGCGCTGCTGCTGCGGCCGCTCGTGGAGGTCGCCGCCGTGCGCAGCCACAACGGCGCCTTCGGCCGGCGGATGGGCGGCGCCGATCTCTCCGAGCTCGCGGCGGCGACGCGCGAGATCCTCGCCGGCGAGCCGCTGACCGCGCGCGACATCGCGCGACAGCTGATCGAGCGCGGCATCGGCGACGACGTCGAGGCGATCGCCAACGCCACACGCGTCCACGTGCCGCTCGTGCAGGTGCCGCCGCGCGGCGTCTGGGGCGCCGGCGGCCACGCGAAGTACGCGACGATCGAGTCGTGGACCGGCCGCGAGCTCGATCCCGACCCGTCGGTCGACGCTTTGGTGCTGCGCTACCTCGGCGCGTTCGGCCCGGCGTCAGTCCTGGACGCGCAGAACTGGTCGGGCCTGACGAAGCTGGTGGAGGCGTTCGAGCGGCTACGGCCGCAGCTCGTGACTTTCGAGGGCGAGGACGGCCGCGAGCTGTTCGACCTGCCCGACGCACCGCGACCCGACCCGGGCGTCCCCGCTCCGGTGCGGTTCCTCGGCGAGTACGACAACGTGCTGCTCGGCCACGCCAACCGCCGGCGGCTCATCCCCGGCGACTTCCCGTGGACCGAGATGCTCGCGATGGGCCGCTTCTTCAACAACGTGCTGGTGGACGGCATGCTGCGTGCGGTGTGGTGGATCGAGCGCGAGGGCCGCCGGAAGGCGACGCTCGCGATCCGTCCCGCGTGGAAGCTGCGCGCCGCGGACCGCGACGAGGTCGGCGCGGAGGCGCGCCGGATGGTCGAGTTCGCGGCTGCCGACGCGAAGGTGCGCGACGTCCGCTTCGAGCCGGCGGTCGGGTAGTGGTGTAATTCAGGTGATGCTCAAACGCGCGCTCGCAGTCCTCGTCCTCGTAATCGTGGCGATCGTGGCGATCAGGGTCGTGATCGGCGTCGTCTCAGCCGTGTTGTGGATCGTCGCGCTCGCGGTCCTGGTGGCGGCGGGCCTGTGGGCGTGGGGCACGCTCAGATCCGCCAAGCGCAAACGAAGCGTGAAGCGTCAGTCCGCCTCCCCGGAGATCGCCGCACCCGCCGAGGATCCGGTGGCGGCCGAGATGCGGCGGATCACCGAGCAGCTGCGCGAGCAGGGCCGCGCCTAGCCACGGCGGCGAGCACCGCGGGCTCGGGCCCGGGGTTGTGCAGCGCCCGCAGCGGCAGCCCGACGAGCCACAGCACCGCGCCGCTGTTGCACCCCATCCGGCCGCCGGCGACGCACTCGAGCTCGATCTCGCCCTGCTCGACGACGACGAGCGCTCCCCGCCATTCGGCCTCGTCGTAGGGCCGCTCGCGACCGGGCGCGATCACGACGACGCGAAGCTCGAAGGCAGGCGGCAGCGGCCTCTCCAGGAAGGAGAGCCGTTCGCGGATCCCATCCATTGCCCCTTTAACGGGCGACGGGCGTGAAACTCATCGCCCGCCGGCGGGGGCCTTCGACCACTCTGCCTTGTGGATGCGCTTCGCGGCCTGGTACTCGGCGAGCGCCTGCGGGGAGTCGACGTCGCCGAGCGTCGGGTGCCACGGCACGAGATCGCGCGCGGCATCGACGTCGAAGCGCTTTGCGAGCACCGCGCCGAGCGCCTTGATCTTCATGGCGCCGAAGCCGGGCAGCGCCGCAAGGTTGGCGCGCAGCGTGGCGGTGTCGCGTGCGTCGGTCCAGACCCGCGAGGCGTCGCCGTCGTAGGCGGTCTGGATGTGCACGGCGAGCGCGTGCACGCGCTGCGCCATCGAGCCGGGGAAGCGATGGATGGCGGGCCGCTCGCGGAACACCGGCTCGAGATCGGCCTCGGCGAGTGTGTCGGCATCGAGCGAGCCGAGCCGCTCCTTGATCGCCAGCGGGCCGGCGAACGCCTTCTGCACGGTGACCTGCTGGTCGAGCACGAACCCGACGAGCAGCGCCATCGGATCGGTGGCGATCAGTGCGTTGGCTTCGTCGTCGTCCGTGAAGTAGAGGCGGTCAGTCATGGGCCGCGGATCGTATCCAGAGTCGGGCCCCGAGCCCCGATGCCCGCGCCACCGGGCGCGCGACGGCGGCGCGGATCGCCTGCTCGGTGCCGACCAGGATCAGCTCACGCCGCGCCCGCGTGACCGCCGTATAGAGCAGTTCGCGCGTGAGGATGTGCGAGGTCGGGTCCGGGAGCAGGACGGCGGCGGTGTCGAACTGCGAGCCCTGGCTCTTGTGCACCGTCATCGCGTAGACGGTGTCGATCGCGGCGAGGCGCATCGGGCTGAACTCGAGGGTCTTGCCCTGGCGCTCGAAGGCCGCGCTGATGCGCCCGGGGCCGGTCGTGATCACGACGCCGGTGTCGCCGTTGTAGAGCCGGAGCCCGTGGTCGTTCTCGGTCACGAGCAGCGGGCGGCCGACGTACCAGTCGCCCCCGGCGCCGAAGCCGTCGATCTCGTCGCTGAGCCATCCCTCGATCTGGGACGTCCAGGCGGTCACCCCGTGCGGGCCTCGCCGGTGCGCGCAGAGCACGCGGAAGGCGCCGAGGGCGTTCAGAGCGGCGCCGCCGTCACCACGGCGCGCCGCCGCGATGACGTCGCGCGCCGACGCGACCGCGCCGTCGTGCACCGGGCCGAGCGCGGATGCCGCCGAAGGGTCGGCGGGGTCGACCGCGATCCATGTCACCTCGTCGAGCGCCTCGATCACCGCGTCGCCGTCGCCGCGCCGGATCGCCTCCGCTACCCGGGCGATGCTCCCGCCGTAGCGGTGGACGCGGTCGAGGACGACGATCCCGTCCGCCGCCGAACGGCCCTGGCCGACGATGTCGCCGAGCACCGCTCCCGCCTCGATCGAGGTGAGCTGACCCGGGTCTCCGACGAGGACCAGGCGCGCCTCCGGTCTGACCGCCTCGACGAGCCTGGCCATCAGGGACAACGAGACCATCGAGGTCTCGTCGACGATCACGACGTCGTGCGGGAGCCGGTTGCCGCGGCCGTGCCGGAAGCGGCTGTGGCTGCCCGGGCGCCAGCCGAGCAGCCGGTGCAGCGTGGACGCGTCCAGCTCCGACAGCCGCGTGCGCACGTCGTCGCTCACGTCGAGCGTGGCGGCGTCCTCGTGGATCGCCTCGACGAGCCGCGCGGCCGCCTTGCCGGTCGGCGCTGCGAGAGCGATCAGCGGGTCGGGCGCTCCCGTGGATGCGGCCTGCTCGAGCAGCAGCGCGACGATCCGCGCGACCGCCGTCGTCTTGCCGGTGCCCGGGCCGCCGGCGACGACCGTCAGGCGGCGCCGGACCGCGGTCTCGGCCGCCAGTCGCTGCAACTCGTCGTCCTCTCCGGGAAACAGGCGCGCGAGCCCGTCGGAGAGCACCGCATCGTCGATGCGCCCGGGCAGCCCGTCGCGCAGTGCGATCAGATCGACCGCGATCTGGCGTTCCTCGCGCCAGTAGCGGTCGAGGTAGAGCGAGCTGCCCTCCAGCCGGAGCGGGCCGCCGACAAGCCCGCTCGCCTCCAGCCGTGTGCGCCACGAGACCGCATCCGGCCACGGCAAGGCGGTCAGGTCGACCGGCTCCTCGGCGTCGACCGTCGCGGTGTCGCGGATCGTCTCGACGTCCACGTACACGTGACCGAGCCGTGGACCGCGGACGGCGAGCGCCGCAGCGAGCAGGACCCACTCGTCGGTCTCGCCGGTCAGGTCGGCGAGCCGCTGCGCGACGTGCACGTCGGCCGGGCCGAGCACGCCGGCTTCGTTGAACTCCCGCAGCAGGCCGGACGCACGGACCGCTCGGCGTGGATCGAAGGATTCGACGGCCGTCACGCCGCCACACCGCCCCGGTCGAGCACGTCGCTCAGCGCCTCGACCAACGCCTTGGCCGGCTGCCATGCGAACACCCCGCACGGCCTCCCGTCCACCACCGGCGTGTCCGGCCCGGTCATTCCGCGCAGGAACAGGTACAGCACGCCGCCGAGGTGGCGCTCGGCCTCGTAGTCCGGAAGCCGCCAGCGCAGGTAGCGATGGAGCGCGACCGTGTAGAGCAGCGCCTGCAGCCCGTAGTGCCCGCGCTCCATCTCCAGGGCGAGCGCGTCCGGGCGGTAGTGCCACGCGTTCAGCTCGTCGCCGGCGCCGCCGAGCCAGTTCGACTTGTAGTCGACGACGGTGAAGCGCTCGCCGCGCCGGAGCACCAGGTCGATGCTGCCGGTCACGTAGCCGCGCACGCTGCGCCGCAGCACCGGGTCGCTGAGCCGGTCGGCGTAGCCGGCGAGCGGGTCGCCCGGCGGGAGATGGTCCCTGAGCACGTCGGCGATCGCGTCGACGAGCAGCTGGGTCGTGGGATCGTCCCCGCCCACCAGCGGGAACTCGAAGTCGAGCTCGTCGAGGCGATCCGCACGTACGACATCGCGCAGCCGGAACGCTCCGAGCGGCGTCTCGATCGCGGCGCGCAGGCCCGCGATCGCCGCCGCCTGGTCACCGATCTCGACCGGGCGCCCGGCCAGCACCTCCGCCACCCGCGCCGCAAGCTCGGCGTCGAGGTCCGGCGCAGCGAAGTCGGTCGCCTCGAGCACCCGGTGCACGAACGTGCCGACGGTGGCGCCGACCGGCATCGCGGCCAGCAGCGACGGCGTCGCCCGCAGCGCCTCGGCGCCGCCCGCCGGCGCAACCCTGGCGGCCACGGTCGCCGGCTCGTCGGTGAGCAGGGTCTCCTCCGGCTCGCTGGCGACCCGCGCCTCGTGCACGCCCGCGGTGATGTCGCTGAACGAGGTGCGCCGCCAGCGCCAGTCCAGCTCTCGATCGAAGCGGGCGGCGGACAGCTCGGCCGGCTCCCCCGGCGAGCCGGTCCACGAGATCGGCAGGCCGAGCGCGGCCCGCTCGACGCTGATGCACCCCGGTGACTGGAGCGCCAGCGCCTCGAGCCGGGCCGTCGCCGCCGCATCGGTCGGTGTCCCCCGGCCGACCGGGGCGACGGTGCCCGACTCGTCGCGCGCGAACAGCAGCCGGCCGAGGGCCGACTCGCGGTTGTTCCACGATCCCGCCCACCAGACGACCGCCTGGTGCTGCGCGCGCGTCAGCGCGACGTAGGCGAGCCTGAGGTCCTCGCCCCGCTGCTCGACCAGATGCTGCTGCTTGTGGCGGTCGAAGTCAGGCCCCTCCAGCCCGACGTCGATCGTCCGCACGTCGCCCGCGTCGGGATCGTGGAAGGCGACCGGCAGGCCCTTCGGGATGAACCCCGGCTCCCACAGGTATGGGTAGTAGACGATCGGGAACTCGAGTCCCTTGCTGCGGTGCACGGTCAGCACCTGGACGGCCTCGGCGTCCGATTCCAGGCGGCGGCTGCGGTCCTCGTCACTCATGTCCTGAGCGGCCTCGGCGATCCTGCGCCGCAACCAGGCGACCAGCGCGGTCGTCCCGAGCTGCTCGGTCACCGCCGCTGCGTGCAGCAGCTGGCCGATGTGCCGCAGGTCGGTGAGGTCGCGCTCGCCCCCGGCCGTCGAGAGGATCCGCTCCGGCAGCCCTTCCACGAGCGTGATCGTCTCGGCCAGCGACGCGATGCCCTTGACGCGCAGGACGCGCGCCCACTCGTGCAGCCGCCGGTGGACCTCCGCCCAGGCGTCCTCGCCGGCGGACGCCACGCGCTCGGCGCTCCAGCCCAGGAACGGCGTCAATGCGGCCGAGCGCGCCCGCGGCGCGTAGGACGGCCGTTCGATCGCCTCGAGCAGGCGCAGCCATTCGCGCGCCGGCGCCGTCCCGAACACGCTGCCGGCACCGTTGATCACCGCCGGGATGTCGACGGCTTCGAGCGCGTCGCGGATCTGCGCGGCGGTGCGGTTGGTCTGCACCAGCACCGCGACATGCCCCGGCCGGACCGGCTCGCTGCCGAGCGTGCTGCCGTCGTCCGCGCGGCGCTCGATCTCGGCCGGTGACGAGAGCAGCCGCACGAGATCGGCGGCGAGGTCCTTCGCGATGTACTCGCGAGCGGAGGCGTTGCGCGCGTAGCCGCCGGGCGTCGTGTGCACGGACGGCTCGTCGCGGGGCACGACCCGCATTCGCAGCGGCGCCGCCACCGGCGCGCCGGAGAGGCGCGGGCGCTGGTTCGCCGACGTCGCTCGCACCGTGCGGTAGACGATCCCCTCGTGGCCGAGCCGGGCGCCGCCGAACAGCGCGTCGTAGGCGTCGATCAGCCCCTGGTCGCTGCGCCAGTTGACCTCCAGGGTCGCCTGCGCGCCTGCCGCCCGCGCGGCTTCGAGGTAGGCGTAGACGTCGGCGCCGCGGAACGCGTAGATCGCCTGCTTCGGGTCGCCGATGAGCACCAGCGTCCCTTCACCGAACGCCCGCCGCATGATGTTCCACTGGACCGGATCGGTGTCCTGGAACTCGTCCACCAGGACGACCGGCCAGCGCTCGCGCAGCCGCCGCGCGACGCCCTCGCCACCGGGCCCCTCGAGCGTGCCGTTCAGCCGTGTGAGGAGGTCGTCGTAGGTCATCACGCCGGTGCGCTGCTTGCGGCGGTCGAGCTCCTCGCGGACGGCGATCGCGAGCCGCCGCCGCATCGCCGGCACGGTGGTCTCTGCGGCACCGGCCGGCTCGATCGGCGCGGCGGGGTTGGCGACCGCGATCGACGCGATCCGGCCCGCCTCTTCGCGCGTGAATTCCGCCGCCCCGTCGCGGCGGTAGAAGCGACGCACGTAGAGGTCGTCGACGACCTCGTCGACCAGGTCCGCCACGTCCTCGACGAACTCGCTGTCGCGCTCGACGTTCCCGGCCACGCCGAGGCCTCCCAGCACCTCCTGGCAGAACCCGTGCGTGGTGGCGATCGTCGCCGCGTCGAAGTCGGCGAGCGCGCGCGCGAGGCGATCGCGCCGGAGCTGCACCTCCTCGGGCGTGCCCTCGGAGAGCAGCCGGACGACCTCGTCGCGCTCGTCGGTCGCGCCGCCGCCGAGCGCCTGCTCGGCGCTGACGAGGCGCTCCCGCACGCGCTCGCGCAGCTCCCCGGTCGCCATCCGGGTGAACGTGACGAGCAGGAGCTTGTGCAGCGGCGTGCCGTCGGCGACGTAGCGGGCCGCCAGTGCGGCGATCGTGTAGGTCTTGCCGGTCCCGGCGCTCGCCTCGAGCACGGTCACGCCGACCGGGAGCGGGCCCGAGATGTCGAACGGGCGCGTCACGAGTCGACCACCTGCTCGACCGCGAGCAGCCCGTCCCACAGCCGCCGGGCCCAGCGCCCGAAGCGCCTGGTCTCGCCCGCATCCCACCACGGGCCCGACTCGTCCGCGCGCGCCGGCTCCGCGAACAGCTCCGCGAAGGTGAGCACGCCGCCGAGCACCAGCTGGTGCTCCGGAGCCTTGTCCTCGCCGTCGAAGTTGTAGGGCGACTCCCACGCGCCGCGCCCTGCGGCGACCGCGTCGCCACCGGCCCGCGCCGCCGCCGCGTACGCCGCGGACGAGTCGGACGTGAGCGGCGGCGGCTCGCGCATCCCGCGGTCGTAGAGGTCGAGCAGGACGGCGAGGTGGTCGAGCGCGAGCGCGCGACGCGCCGCCGGATCGGGATCGAGCGCCCGGATCCGCGCGACCGTCACGCTGGCGTTCGACTTGGACGCGGTGCGCCCGACCGTGACGGCCTCGAACGGCCGCTCGGGGTGGGCCGCCGTCAGCGCCAGCAGCCGCACCCAGGCGGCGAGCCGGTGCCGCGGATTCACGCGCGCGTAGTTCACGGTGCGGATCACGTCGCCGGCGACGCCGGGCACGGTGCCGCTGAGCGTCCGGCCGTCGGCCATCGCGACCTTGACGTCGACCGACCCCGCGTCGCCGGTCGGGACGTGCGCGACGATCTCCTCGACGACGGGCTGCACGCGCTCGATCACCGGCAGGCCGAGCACGCCGGGCGGGAGCGTGCCGCGCGCGATCTCCGCGAGCACGGTCGCGCGCGGCTCCGCGCCGTCGAGCCGAGCGTCGAGCAGGCGCTGGCCGACCCTCCAGGTCCCGAGCCCGTCGAGCTCGACGGAGAGCGCATCCTCGACCTCGTCGGAGAAGTCGCCGACGCTGATGCCGAGCCGCCGCCGCAGGAACGCCCGCACGGGCCGCTCCACGAAGCGCACCAGATCGTCGAGCTCGATCAGCGTCGTCTCGAGCGCCGGCAGCGGTCCGGCGAGGAACGGGCCGGTCGCCGAGCGCTCGCCGGCCAGGGCGCGCGCGCCCTCCAGCGTGACCTGGTCGAAGCTCCAGACGCGGTCGGGGACGAGCCTTCCAACGGAGAAGTTGCGCTCGTCGAACGGCTGGAGCGGATGCCGCACGACCACGTGCTCGCGCGCGCCGGGCGCGGTGCGATCGACCACGTCGAGCAGCTCGCCCACCGGCACCGCCGGCGGGCGCACGAGGTTGGTGCGCTCGTCGTTGCCGGTGTAGGTGATGAGCAGCCGCTCGGACGCCGCCATCAGCGCGTCGAGCAGCTGCTGGCGGTCCTCGGTGCGCGCGTCGCGCTCGCCGACGTGCGGGTCCTCGAGCATGAGGTCGTCGCCGTCGCGCGGCGCCTTGCGCGGGAAGGCGCCGTCGTCGAGCCCGAGCAGGCAGACCACGCGGTGCGGCACCGAGCGCATCGGGACGAGCGTGCAGATCGTCAGGTGACCGGTGCGGAAGTTCGCCCGCGTGGGCCGGCCGCGCAGGCGGTCGGCGAGCAGGGCGCGCACCTCGGGCAGGGCGAGCTCCGTCGTATGGCCCGCCGCCTCCGCCACCACGTCGTCGAGGAGCCGCTGGAGCTCGGCGCGCTGCCACGCGTCCCGTTGCGTCGTCGCGGTCAGCGCGTCGGCCGCCCCGGCGATCGCGCCCGCCCACGCGGCGATCGGCTGCGTGGCGCTCAGCGCGTCGAGCGTCGCCTGCAGGCGGTCGACGAACTCCGCAAAGCGGCCGGCGAGGTCGATCGCTCCGCTGTCGACGTCGTCGAGCGGGAGCACGCGCGCGAACAGCCGCTGCTCGTCCTCCGTCATCGTCACGCCCACGAGCACGCGGTCGAGCCCGGCCCGCCACGTGCCGGTGGGCAGTGCCTCGAGCTTGAACGGCGCCCGGTGCGCGGCATCGAGTCCCCAGCGGATGCCGCTCTCGCGGACCCAGTCCTCCATCCGCGCGAGCTCGTCGTCGTCGAACCCGAACCGCCGGCGCACCGGCTCGCGATCGGCCAGGTCGAGGACCTGGGACGCCGTGAGGCGCTCGTCGGCCAGCTCGATCAGCCGGGCGACGACGCCGAGAATCGGGTTGGTCTGCCGCAGCGACCGGTCGGCGAGCCGCACGCGCAGGTCGGGCGGCCGGATGTCGTCGGGGAGCGCGTGGATGCCGTCGTCGTCGCCGGAGACCTCGCCGGCACCGAAGCTCGCCTGGATCAGCGGCGCAAACGTCTCGATGTCGGGGCACATCACGATCACGTCGCGCGGCTCGAGCGTCGGGTCCTCGTCGAGCATGTGCAGGATCGCGTCGCGCAGGACCTCGACCTGGCGCGCGCGGCCGTGGCACGAGTGCACCTGCACGCTGCGGTCGTCCGGGTCGTGCCCCCCCGGCTCGGAGACGCGGTCCTCGCGGACGCCGGCCTGGATCCGCGCGAGCAGCGTGTCGCCGCGATGCTCGACCGGGTGGTGATGGTCGACGTGCTCGCCGGCGCCCGCGAGGACGAGCTGCAGCTCGCGGACGTCGTGACCCCAGGATGCGAGCAGCCGGTTCCCCGCGAACGTCGCGGTGGGATCGGCGCGGCGGCGGACGACAGGCTCCTGCAGGTCCGCGATCCGCTCCCACAGGGCCGGCGACGGGTGCAGCGCGAAGACGTGCACGTCGCGACCGGCCGCCAGCGCGCGCAGCACCTGGAGATGGCCGGCAGGCAGCCGCGTCAGACCGAACACGGAGATGCGACGCGGGAGACCGACGAGGCTCGGGTCCTCACGCAGCCGCGCGCACGCGGCCTCGAGCCGTTCGGCCGGGCCGGGCTCGGGGATCCGGTCGCGCAGGCGCCGCCACAGCTCGGCCTGCCAGGCGGCATCGGCGGGGATCCCCGCATCGTCACCGGCCGCCCACGCGCGGACGAGCTCTGGACGGTGGAGCTCGTAGCGGTCGAACAGGTCGGCGAGATGCCGGACGCTCGCGAACCGGCGCTCGGCGGTCCCTCCGAGATGCTCGGCCAGCGTGTGCAGCCACGGCTCGGGCAGGCACTCGCCGACGATCTCGAGCAGCGGCCAGACGGACCGCTCGGGCACCCACGGATCCGAGCCGGGATCGATCCCGCACGCTGCCGCCACGGCATCGCCGACCAGCCTGCGCGGGAACGGGAACTCGACGTTGGCGCACACGCCGTCGAACCGGCCCGGGGTTGCGCCGAGGCCGGCCGACAGCCGCTGCGTCAGCCAGCGCTCCATCCCGCGGGTCGGGACCGCGACGACCTCGTGCGCAAAGGGGTCTTCAAGCGGAGCCGCGAGCAGCGCGCCGAGCGCGTCGACCAGGGCATCGGCCCGTTCGGCTCGGTGGATATGGAGCACGACGCGATCTAGATCTAATCAGCGCCCGCGGAGCCAATACACCAGCGTCGCCGCCCCCTCGCTCGCCAGCGCGAGCACGATCAGCGACCACGCCACGTAGAACGCGACGCCGTGCACGTCGGCGATCAGGAGAAGGGTGAGCCCGGTGACGACGGCGGCGGCGCGAAAGGCGAATTGCCATGGCAGTCCGGGCGGCACGTCACTTCCTCAGCTTGCGCGCCTGCCGCTCGGGGCTGATGTCGACGACGTCCCACGCCAGCCCGCACGCCGCGAGGCCGCGGATCGCCAGGGCCGCCGGGTCGGGCTCCCACGGCCGCATCCCGTGTCGCGCCGACGTCGGGAACGCGTGATGGTTGTTGTGCCATGACTCGCCGAACGACAGCAGCGACAGCCAGAACACGTTGCGCGACTCGTCCGCCGTGTCGAACCGGCGGCGGCCGAACACGTGGCAGATCGAGTTGATGCTGTACGTGACGTGGTGAAGCAGGAACAGCCGGACGCCGCCGCCCCACAGCAGGGCGGTGAGCCCGGCCTCGACGCTTCCGCCGATCACGAAGCCGAGGCCGAACGCCGCCGCGAGACCGCCGATCGCCCAGGCCGGGAACCAGCGGTCGACGAACCGCATCACGGGATCGGCGAGCAGGTCGGGCGCGTAGCGCTCGCGCGAGCCGCGCTGGTCATGGCGGAACAGCCAGCCCACGTGCGCGTGCAGCAGGCCGCGCAACGTGCCGCGCAGGCCGCCACCGTGGTCGACGTGCGGGCTGTGCGGATCGCCCGGCATGTCGGCGAAGGCGTGGTGCTTGCGGTGGTCGGCGACCCAGGAGATCACCGGACCCTCGATCGACGCCGAGCCCATGATCCCGAGCGCCCCCCGGACCACAGGCCCCGTCTTGAAGCTGCGGTGCGTGAACAGCCGGTGGAAGCCGACGGTGACGCCGAGGCCGGTCAGCACGTAGAGGATCCCGAACACGATCAGGTCCGTCGGGTTCAGCAGGCCCTCCCATGAAAGCCAGGCGGCGACTCCGAGCGCGATCATCGGCAGCGCCGTGACCAGCCCGGTCAGCGTGCGGTCGAGCGTCTCGTGGGCGGTCGGCTGGATGTCAGCCGGACCGGGCATGGCCGGCGCCGGCGCCTGAACGGCTTCGGGCGTGCCCATGTGGACTCCTTCGATCTCTTCCTGAGCGGACACTCGACAGGGAGAGACAAGAGACCTGACGGGCGCTGCGCGCAACCTGCGCGACCTCTCCAGGGTACCGCCCGCGCGGACGGCCCTACGCGCCGCCGGCGACCCCCGCGCTCCGCTCCATCACCTTGAGCACGCCGCGCTCGACCGTGTCGATCAGGTCCGCGCGCAGTGCCGCCACCGGGATGATGCGATCGACCGAGCCGACCTCGACCGCCCGCGACACGCTGTGGATCGCGTCGAACTCGGCCGCCAGCTCGCCCAGCTTCTCCGAGCGCACCTCCGTCCAGCGCGTGTCGCGCTCCGCGCGCAGCCGGCGCCGCTCCGCGCCGTCGGCGGCGGCGATCGCCTCGTCGAGCTCGGCGATCCGCGAGTCGGTGCGCGCGCGGACGTCGACGTCGCGCGCGAACACCACGGCGGCGGCGGGCGCGCCGCCGATCACCGACGCGTGCGCGCCCTCGAGCGCGATCGTCTCCAGGCCGTCGTTCAGCCGCCGCGAGAAGACCACGAAGGCGCCGCCGTGGAAGCGCGAGATCACGCAGAACGCGATCGGGCCGTCGAAGTTGACGATCGCGCGGCCGATCTCGGCGCCGAACTCGAGCTGGAGACGGCGCATCGACTCGGGCGAGCCGTCGAAGCCTGCGAGGTTGGCGAGCACGACCAGCGGCCGCCGGCCGGATGCCGCGTTGATCGCGCGCGCGAGCTTCTTGGAGGCCGCCGGGAACAGCGTGCCGGAGGTCCACTGATCGGGCCCGTCGGCCGGCACGGCCCCGAAGCGCTGCAGCGGCCGCGACTCGATGCCCAGGAGCGCCACCGGGCGGCCGCCGAGGCGAGCGTCCCACGCGACCGCGATCTCCGCCTCGCGCATCCCGGCCCAGCGCTCGAGCGGCTCGTCGTCGCGATCGATCACGGCCCGCATCACCGAGCGGATGTCGAACGGCTTCTTGCGGCCCGGGTTGGTCGCCTCCGAGAAGATCTCGCCGACGGTCGACAGGTCCGAGTCGGGCGCCTCGTGCGGTGCGCTCGAGATGTCGCGGTCGGCACGATCGGTGCTCTCGCCGCGGCGCGGGAAGTACTCGCCCGGCGCGACGTAGGTGTGGTCGTAGTAGCGCAGCAATACCGCGCAGGCGCCGGCGAGATCGGCGGCCCAGTACTGCGCCTGGCCGTTCGGTCCCATCACACGGTCAAAGCCGCCGATGCCGAAGTTGTCCTCGGCCGACACGCCGCCCGAGTAGTCGAGCGCCTGCTTGCCGGTGAGCACCATCGCGCTGTCGGGCGTCATCACGAGGATGCCCTTGGTGTGCATGAGCATCGTCGCCTCGGCGTTGAAGTACGGCTGCGCGCCGACGTTGATGCCGCTCACGACGATGTTGATCTCCCCGCCGTGCTGCGTGAAGTGCACGATCCGCCGCAGCACCGCCGCGACCCAGTCCATGTTCTCGGTGCCGGAGTCCATCGCGATCTTCGCGCCGGACGAGAGCGCGAACCATTCGAGCGGCACGTCGAGCTGCTCGGCGAGGTCGAGCGCGGCGATGATCCGCCGGCATTCGGGCTCGGCCAATGAGCCGAGTGACCGCGTCGGATCGCCGAGGATCACGACGCGCAGCATGCCCTCGGGATAGCGCTCGGTGCGGTTGCGGATCAGGCCGACGACGACGCTCGCCTCGTTGGTCGCCGCCGGACGCTCGACGGGAACGAGCTCGCCGTCGGCGTCGAAGTCGTGCTCGACGAACTCGCCGGGCGGGATCGCCGCTCCCGGCTCGGCCCGCTGGGGCGCGAGGATCTTGACGATCTCCGCCGGGTGCAGCGTGCCGCGGCGGCGCGCGGAGACGATCCGCTGGGCGCCCTCGTCGAGCGGCTGCAGCGGCTGCGTCGGCGGGTCACCGACCTCGACCACGACGCCGCGGCCGGCCGGGTTGAAGATGCGCAGGGCGCGATCCTGCACGCCCCCGTCCACCGGTAGCCGCCCGCGGAACATGACCAGCTCGAGGCCGAGGCCGGACGTCTCGCGAGCGAAGCGGGCGATGATCGCGCCCGCCTCGCCGAGGTGGATGTCGATGTCCGGCCACGCGTAGAGCAGGAGGCGGTTCCACAGCAGCCGCTGGCGAGCGGGCCGGCGCGACTGGGCCGACCGCATCGCCTCGAACGCCTGACTGACGATCCGCTCGAGCTCCGGCAGCGCGGTGATGCGGCCGTCCTCGTCGCGTACGGGCGTGAAATCGCGGATCTCGGCGATCGCGACCAGCCGCTCGTCGCGCGCGTTCTCGCGCGCGACGGCGCGGAAGAGGTAGACGTCAGGCGCCGCCGGCAGCCGCTCGAGCTCGAAGTTCGACAGCCGCCAGAGCTCCATCCGCTCGGCCATCATCGGGTGCAGTCCGCGCACGTCGCGGTTCTCGACGAGCGTCCCGTCGGGCCCGCGACCGAACGTCAGCACGTCGACCTGGCCTCTCCCGCGCCACGGCGCCAGCACGAACACCACGCGCGCGACGGCGGGCGGGAGACCGGCGTCGGCCAGCAGGCGTTCGAGGTCCGGCGGTTCGGGCTCGCGCGCGTACAGGTCCGCGAGCAGCGGCTCGTCGGCCGGCAGCGTCGAAGCGTGCGTGGTCAGCGCGCGCAGCGCCGCGGGCAGCTCATCCGGTTCGCCGAGCGTGGCGGCGACGTGGTAGCGGATCCCGCCGTGCTCGTAGGTGGCGAGCACGAACGGCACGTTCTCGATCAGGCCCTGCTCGAGGTGCTCGAGCGTGCGGATGCGGTAGTAGCGCCGCGTCATCGCCTCCACCAGCGAGCCCGCGCTTCCGACGACCCGGCTGAGCAGCGGGGCGAGTGCCTGCGGGCAGTCCACGAGCGCAGCCATATGGCGGTCGCGCTCTTCCGGCTCAGGGTCCTCGTCGAGGGCGGCGACGTGCGCCTCCATGGCCAGCGCGGTCTCCTCGCGCGCTGCCTCGACCAGCGGCTCGTCGCAGGTCTGCCAGCGCAGCTCGCGCGCCAGCTGGGCGAGCCCCGGCTCGCGCCGCGCGAGCGTCGCCTCGAGGCGATCGAGCACGGCGCGCAGCTCCTCGCCGGCGCCGTCGTCGTCCTGCTCGAGCCGGCGATTGAGGATCGCCTCGACCGCGGCGCGCGCGGACGGTGCGCGCTGCTGGGACAGGAACAGCCGGTAGCCCGCGTCCTCGAGCGCCGCCGTGCGCTCGAGGCCGTCGATGCCGAAGTGGGCGACGGCACGCTCGAGATGGGAGACGAACCGGTCGGGGAGCCCTTCGGCCACGGGATCGAGCGACCGCAGGAACGCGTGCAGGTGCTCCTGTGGGCTGCCCATGACGTCCGCCTCGTCGGCGTCGGGATGGGGCCGGTTCAGCACACGCACGTCGGCGTAGATCTCGAGCAACCGGCGCTCGCCGTCTCGGTCCAGCGGCGCGGCGGTCAGGTCGTCGACGACGCGGCGCACGTCGGCGAGGGGCACGTCGTAGCCCAGCACGAGCGAGGTCAGCCGCTCCAGGCCGCCGGCGGCGGATTCGGCGTCGTCGAAGCGCGTGCGCTCAGAGGCCTCCGCCTGCGGGCTGTCGTCGATCGGCTCGATCCGGAGGATCGGGCCGCCGGCTGGGACGTGGGCGTTGGGCGCGACCAGCACCTCACGCACGCGGCCGTCGACCGGCGCGGTGAGCGAGAGCTCCATCTTCATGCTCTCGGTGACCGCCACCACGTCGCCCGCGTGCACCTCGTCGCCGGCCGCCACCGGGACCGCGACGACCACGCCCGGGGCGTGGCTGCGGACCAGGCCGCCCTCGTCGCGCGAGATCCGGTGCGGAACGCCGTCGACCTCGACGAGCAGGTCGCGATCCTGGAGCGCGGTCATGGTGCGGTGGGCGCGGCCGCCGTAGCGCAGCCGGCGCTCGTGCTCGGAGACCTGCTCCACCTCGGCGTCGATGTGGGCCCCGTCGACCTCGATCAGGTAGCGGCTGGGTCCGGTCTGGCACACGTTCATGCGGTAGTGCGCGCCGCGATGGACGAGGTCGACCTGGTGGCCGATCTCGGCGTCGGCATGCGGGCGGCCGCGACGGGCGAGCGCGTAGAAGCGGCCGCGGGCGTCGGCGGTGGCCGCATCGCAGAGCGCGATCGCCGCCTGCACGAGCGCGGCGTCGGCGTGGCGCATCGGCTCCACGTCGCCCTGCGCCTGCAGGCGGTCGAGCCAGCCCGTGTCGGCGACGCCGTCGCGCAGCTCCGGGCGGCCGAGCAGCTCGAGCAGGAAGCCCTGGTTGGTGGTGCCCTCGTCGAGCGCGACCATCGTGTCGGCGACCGCGCGGCGCAGGCGCGCGATCGCCTGCTCGCGCGTGCTCCCGTGAGCGATGATCTTGGCGATCATCGAGTCGAAGTCCGGCGGGACGGTGTCGCCCTCGGCGACACCGGTGTCGACGCGGATGCCCGGGCCGCTCGGCAGGCGCAGCAGCGTGATCCGGCCCGGCGCGGGCGCGAACCCGCGCGCCGGGTCCTCGGCGTTGAGGCGGACCTCGATCGCGTGGCCGCGGGGCGGCGGCGGGTCGCCCTCGAGCCGCCCGCCTGCGGCGATGTCGAGCTGCATGCGGACGAGGTCGGCGCCGGTGACCATCTCCGTCACGGGGTGCTCGACCTGCAGCCGGGCGTTGACCTCCATGAACGAGAACTGCCCGCTCTCCGGCTCGTAGAGGAACTCGGCCGTGCCGGCGCCGCGATAGCCGGCCGACGCGGGCGAGCCGCACGGCCGCGTCCGCCAGCCGGCGCTCCTGGCCGGCCGAGAGCGCCGGGCTCGCCGACTCCTCGACGACCTTCTGGTGACGGCGCTGGTAGGAGCAGTCGCGGACGCCGAGCGCCCATACCGTGCCGTGGCCGTCGGCCATCAGCTGGACCTCGACGTGCCGGGCGGCGCCGACGAGGCGCTCCATCAGCACGTTCGAGTCGCCGAACGCCTGCGCCGCCTCGGCCTGCGCGCGCTCGAACGCGGACGCGAGCTCGTCGGGATTGTCGACGCGCCGCATGCCGCGGCCGCCGCCGCCCGCCGTGGCCTTGATCATCAGCGGGTACCCGATCTGCTCGCCGTGGGCGAGCGCGTCCTCGACGCTCTCCACCGGCCCGCCGCTCCACGGCGCGACCGGCACGCCGGCCTGCTCGGCCAGCCGCTTGGCCTCGATCTTGTCGCCGAGCGCGCGCATGACGTCCGGATCGGGGCCGACGAAGACGACGCCGAGCCGCTCGCACAGCTCCGCGAACGCGGGATGCTCGGCGACGAACCCCCAGCCCACCCAGGCCGCGTCGGCCTTCGTGGCGACGAGCGCACGCTCGAGCTGCTCGTAGTCCAGATACGCCATCGCGGGCCCGAGGCAGTGCGCCTCGTCGGCCTGGCGCACGAACAGCGCGTGCCGCTCAGGCTCCGTGTAGAGCGCGATCACGCGGATCGGATCGTCGCGCTCCTCGTTGAGCTCGCGCACGGCGTGGATCGCCCGCATCGCGGCCTCGCCGCGGTTGACGATCGCGAGACGGTGGAACGGATGACTATGGGCGCGCACGCGGTCAGCTTGCCCGATCTTGCCCGTCTCCCCCCGCCCGACCCCATTCGTACCCGCCGAATGGCGGGTGCGGGCGTGCACGTCGGGATCGCCGGGCATGATGCGTCGGGTGCCCAATGCCGCCCTCACGCCACATGAGATGGAGCTCCACGGCCACCGCGTCAGCTACCGGCGCGGCGGCGACGGCCCCGCGCTGCTGCTGCTGCACGGGATCGCCAACTCCTCGGAGACCTGGGAACGCGTCGCGCCGGCGCTTGCCGAGCACTTCACGCTGATCGCGCCGGACCTGCTCGGTCACGGCCATTCGGCGACGCCGCGGGGCGACTACTCGCTCGGCGCCCATGCCACCGCCGTCCGCGACGTGCTCACCGCGCTCGGGATCGATCGCGTGACCGTGGTCGGGCATTCGCTCGGCGGCGGGATCGCGATGCAGTTCGCCTACCAGTTTCCCGAGCGTTGTCAGCGGATGGTCCTCGTGTCCAGCGGCGGCCTCGGCCGCGAGGTCCATTTCGTGCTGCGCGCGGCCTCGCTCCCCGGCGCCGACTACGTCCTCCCCGCGCTCACGTCGGCCAGGCTGGTCGGCGCAGGGCGCAGCCTCGGCGGCCTGCTGAAGCGCCTCCGGATCTCGCCCGGCGAGGATCTCGAGGTGCTCGGCCGGGGGTTTGCGGCGCTTGACAACGCCGGCTCGCGACAGGCGTTCCTGCAGACGGTCCGCGCGGTCATCGAGCCGAGCGGCCAGCGCGTGAGCGCGCACAACCGGCTCAAGCTCGCCGCGCTGCTGCCCACGCTGATCGTCTGGGGCGAGTGCGACTCGATCATCCCCGTCGCACACGGCGAGGCCGCACACGAGGCGATCCCCGGCAGCCGGTTCGAGGTCTTCCCGGGCGCCGGCCACATGCCGCACGACTTCGATCCCAAGCGCTTCGCGGCGCTGCTGACCGAGTTCTGCGAGGGGACCGATGCGGCGCAGCTCACCGCCGACCACTGGCGGCCGCTCCTGAACGAGACGGGCACGTGACCGCAGAGCGCCTGTCCGCGCTCGATGCATCCTTCCTCGCCGTCGAGGGCCCCGCGACGCCGATGCACGTCGGCTGGGTCGCGCTGTTCGACGCACCGGAGCGCGGGCCGCGACCGCGATTCGATGATCTGTTCGAGCACATCGCCGGACGGCTGACACAGGCGCCGCGCTACCGGCAGCGGCTCGCCGACGTGCCGCTCGCGGTGCACGACCCCGTGTGGGTCGACGACGCCGGCTTTGACATGAGCGAGCACCTGCTGCCGGCGGACGGCGAGGACCTCACGGCGCTGGTGGACTCCGTGTTCTCCTCGCCGCTGCGGCGGGACCGGCCGGTGTGGGAGATGTGGATCGCCGACAACCTGACGGACGGGCGGATCGCGGTCGTCGGCAAGATGCACCACTGCATGGTCGACGGCGCCGCCGTGGTCGAGCTCGGCAACCTGATGCTCGACGCGAAGCCCGGCGGGTGGCGCGAGACGGTCGCCGAGCAGACGTGGTCGCCGGCACCGACCCCGTCCGCCGGCGAGCGGTTCGCGCGCGCGGTGGTCGATCGCGCCGGGGACACCGCCTCGCTGGTGCTGGCTCCGGCGCGCCTCGCGGCGTCGCCCCGGCGGCTCCGCGGGTTCCCGGGAGCGGCAACGCGCGGGGCCCGCACGTTCTCCCACATGCTCCTGCCGCCGGCGCCCAGCTCGCCGCTGAACCTGCCCGGGACCGCGCACCGCCACCACATCCGCGTGACCCGCAGCCTCGACGAGATCCGCGCCGTCCGGCGCCGCTTCCGCGTGACGCCGAACGACGTGCTGCTCGCCGCCTGCGCCGGCGCGCTGCGCCGCTTCGCCGAGCGCCGCGAGGAGCCGCCGCAGCCGTTGAAGGCGATGGTGCCCGCCGACGTCCGCTCGAGCGACGACTCCGCCGGGACGGGCAACCGCATCTCGTTCGTGTTCATCGAGCTGCCGTGCGACGAGCCCGACCCGGTCGCGCGGCTCCATGCCGTGAACCGTGCGACCGCTCAGCGCCTGCGTGACCGCGAGGCGGACGACCTCGACGCCGCGTTCCGCGGCCTCGCGCTCACGCCGACCCCGCTCCAGCGCGCGCTCGCCCACGCGTTCGCGCATCCGCGGTTGTTCAACCTCACGATCTCGAGCGTGCCGGGCCCTGCCGTACCGCGCTACCTGCGCGGCTGCCGGCTGCGCGAGGTCCACTCAGCGGTGCCGCTGGCGGGCCGCCACGCGCTCTCGATCGGCATCGTGACGGTCGCGGGAAACGCCTGCCTGGGGATCACCGCCGACGCGCGCACGCTGCCGGATGCCGATCTGCTCGCGGAGGATCTCGACGCGGCGATCGACGAGCTGGTCGCTCAGCGCGCGTAGCCGCGCGACGGATCAGCGTTGCTCGAGTTGTGCGCGCCCTTGGCGGGCGAGCGGTACTTCTCGCTCGGGCGGTCGCCGCACAGGAGGACGGCGAGGCGGACCAGATCGCGCTGCTGTGTGTTCGGCGGAAGGCTCATGCTGGAAGCTTCGCGATTCAGGGTCCCGGGTCCCAGGGTGCGGCCTCCACTCCGGGCCCGCGTCAACCCGCCAATGCCCGGCGGCGAACCGTACGCCGACGTGCGGTTCACCCGACGCGCTATTGGCGTAGTCTCTGACTCAGGTCAGAGATGATCGAGCAGCGGGACATCGCGCGCGTTCGCAGCTTCAACCGGCTCGTGACCCGCCAGGTCGGAGCGCTCAACGACCGCTATCTCGGCCGGCGGCCGCTCGGCGAGTCGCGTGTGCTGTTCGAGATCGGGCTCGACGGGGCGACGCCGCGCGACGTGCGCGCCCGGCTCGGCCTCGACTCCGGCTACCTGTCGCGGATGATCCGCTCGCTCGAGCGCGACGGCCTGGTCGAGAAGCGACCCGACCCGGCCGACGGGCGAACGGCGCGGCTCTGCCTGACTGCGGCCGGGCGGTCGGAAATGCGCGACCTCGACCGCATCTCGGACGAGCTCGCGGCGTCGGCGCTCGCCCCGCTCACCGGCGAGCAGCGCACGCGGCTGCTGCGCGCGCAGGCCGAGGTGCGGCGCCTGCTCGCGATCTCGATGATCGCGGTCGCGCCCGAGGACCCGACCTCGGCCGACGCGCGATGGTGCCTGTCGCACTACTTCGCGGAGCTGGCTGAGCGCTTCGAGGAGCCGTTCGACCCGGGGCGGACGCTGCCCGCGGACAGCAAGGACCTGATCCCGCCGGCGGGCGCGTTCCTGCTCGCCCGCTGCCAGGGCCAGCCGGCGGGCTGCGGGGCGCTGAAGACGCTCAGCCCGGGCATCGGCGAGATCATGCGGATGTGGGTCGACCGCGCGCATCGCGGGCTGCGCGTCGGGCCTCGGATCCTGCACGCGCTGGAAGAGCAGGCGAGCGCGCTCGGCCATCACAGCGTGCGGCTCTACACCAACCGGTCACTGCACGACGCGAAGGCGATGTACCGCAGCAACGGCTACGAGGAGATCGCCCGCTACAACGACGATCCCTACGCCCATCACTGGTTCGAGAAGCGCCTTAGTGCGTAGTACCGGTGTTCGGGAGTACGTGCGGCCGCCGGAACCGTGCGTACTTACGAATGCCGGTACCTAGGCCTAAAGGTCTAGGGCGAAGTACGGATTGCCCCCATTGGAGCCGCAGTCCCGAGGCGACACCATGGGACGCGATGACAACCGACTCCACTCTTGCGATCGAGGCCACGGGCCTCGTCAAGTCGTTCGGCGACACCAAGGCGGTCGACGGCGTGGACCTTGCCGTGCGCCGAGGCTCGGTGTACGGCGTGCTCGGCCCGAACGGCGCCGGGAAGACCACCACGATCCGGATGCTGGCGACGCTGCTGCGCCCGGACGCCGGCTCCGCGCGCGTGCTCGGGCACGACATCGTCAGCGAAGCCGACGCCGTGCGCGGCCTCGTCAGCCTCACCGGCCAGCTCGCCTCGGTCGACGAGGACCTGACCGGGCGCGAGAACCTGATCCTGCTCGGGCGCCTGCTCGGCCTCAAGCGCGCCGGTGCCAAGGACCGCGCGGCCGAGCTGCTCGACGCCTTCGGGCTCGCGGAGGCGGCCGGGCGGCTGGTGAAGAACTACTCGGGCGGCATGCGCCGGCGGCTCGACATCGCCGCCAGCATCGTCGTCACGCCGGAGCTGATGTTCCTCGACGAGCCGACCACGGGGCTCGACCCGCGCTCGCGCAACCAGGTGTGGGACATCATCCGCGCGCTCGTCGCGGGCGGGACCACGATCCTCCTGTGCACGCAGTACCTCGACGAGGCCGACCAGCTCGCCGAGGGGATCGCCGTCATCGACCACGGCAAGGTGATCGCCGAGGGGACGCCCGGCCAGCTCAAGGCGTCGGTCGGCTCCGGCGCCCTGCACGTGCGGCTGCTCGATCCCGAGCAGCGGCCCGAGGCTGAGCGCGTGCTGGCACGCGAGCTCGGCTCGGTGCACCTGGAGCCCGACCCGGCCGCGCTCTCGGTCGCCTGCCCCGACGCCAACCGGGCCGCCGAGGCGGTCGCCGAGCTGGCTCGCGCGGACGTCCGGATCGCGCAGTTCTCGCTCGACCAGCCGAGCCTCGACGAGGTGTTCTTGGCGCTGACCGGGCATCCGGCCGAGGAGAGCGGGCAGGACGACGAACTCGCCATCGAAGAGGAGCAGGCAGCATGAGCGCCACCTCGACCGCCGGCTCGACCGCCGACGAGGCGGCGCTGCGCCATGCGCTCGCCTCTACTCCGCGCCCGCCGCGTCCGAGCGGCCTGTCGGCCGCCCTCACGTTCGGGTGGCGAGGGATGCTGAAGGTCAAGCACGTCCCCGAGCAGTTGCTCGACGTGACGATCACGCCGGTGATGTTCGTGCTCATGTTCACGTACCTGTTCGGCGGCGCGATCGCCGGATCCACGGGCGAGTACCTGGACTACATCCTCCCCGGCATCCTCGTGATGTCGGTGCTGTTCACCACCGTCTATTCGGGCGTCGCCCTGAACACCGACCTGACGAAGGGCGTCGTCGACCGCTTCCGCTCGCTGCCGATCTGGAAGCCGGCGCCGCTCGTCGGATCGCTGCTCGGCGACAGCGTGCGATACGTGATCGCCGGGACCGTGATCATCGTGCTCGGCGTGATCCTGGGCTTCCGCCCGGAGGCGGGTGTCGGCGGCGTGGTCGCGGCGCTCGCGCTGGTCGTCCTCTTCGCCTTCGGCCTCTCGTGGGTCTTCACGACCCTGGGTCTGGTGCTGCGCTCGCCGAACGCGGTCATGAACGCGGGCTTCATGGGCATCTTCCCGCTCACGTTCCTGTCCAACGTCTTCGTCGACCCGGCGACGCTGCCGGCCGGGCTCGAGGAGTTCGTGGAGGTCAATCCGATCTCGATCCTGGCGACCGCGTCGCGCGGGTTGATGGAGGGCAACGCGGAGGCCGGCGACATCGCGATCGTGCTGGCGACCGCCGCCCTTCTGACCGCCGTGTTCGCCCCGCTGACGACGCGGCTGTACCGCACCAAGGGCTAGATGACTGATTCCACGACCCGCACGACCGCCTGGTGGCGCCCCGCGGCGCTGGATCGGCCACGGAATCAATCATCTAGGGCGCCACGCGGTCTCCGTCGCGGCGCAGCCGGAACCAGCGGTAGCCGTACGGGTCCAGCGGGACGGTGAGCGTGCCGTCCGCGTCCGGGACGAGGTGGCCGTCGTCGAGCAGATCGACGGCCTCCTCGATCCCGGGCTCCAGCCGCAGCCGCGCTTCGAGCCGCTCGTCGGCGAACGAGTGGACGGCGAGGATCGTGCTCCCGTCGCAGTCCGCGCGATGGGCGAGCACGGGGGCGTGGCCGGCGTCGAGCAGGGTGCACTCGCCCCAGCCGAGCTCGGGACACTCGCGCCGGCGGCGGATCAGCCGCTCCATCCAGGTCAGCAACGAGCCGTCCGACCGTCGCTGCGCGGCGACGTTCACCCGCTCCGGGCTCCAGCCGTCGGCGTCCACCACCGGGCGGCAGAGCGCGCCGGCGTCCTCGACGGTCGAGAACCCGCCGTGGCGCTCGGACGACCATTGCATCGGCGCGCGCACGCTGTAGCGCCCCTCGATCTCGAGGTTCTCCGCCATGCCGATCTCCTCGCCGTAGAACAGCACCGGCGTGCCGGGCAGGGAGAACGCGAGGCTGTAGAGCATCCGGATCCGCCGCTCGTCGCCTCCGACCATCGTCGGCAGCCGCCGGCGCAGGCCGCGCCCGTAGAGCTGGAGGTCCTCGTCCGGGCCGAACGCGGCGAACACCTCGGCCCGCTCGTCCTCGGACAGCTTGTCGAGTGTCAGCTCGTCGTGGTTGCGGACGAAGTTCGCCCACTGGCAGTCCTTCGGGATCTCCGGCAGCGACTTCAGCGCGTCCCGCACCGGCGTCGCGTCGCCGCGCGCGAGCGCGAGATAGATGGCCTGGTTGACCACGAAGTTGAGGACCATGTGGAGCTCGTCGCCGTCCTCGTCGCCGAAGAACGTGCGTTGCTCGGCGGGCGGCAGGTTGACCTCGCCCATCAGGATCGCGTCGCCGCGGCGCCGGCCGATGAAGCGGCGCAGGTCGCGCAGGAACTCGTGCGGATCCTCGATCGCGCCCTTCGGCATCCCGATCGGCTCGAGCAGGAACGGGACGGCGTCGACGCGGAAGCCGGCGAGGCCCTGGACGAGCCAGTAGCCGACGACCTGGGCGATCTCGTCGCGGACGGCCGGGTTGGCGACGTTGAGGTCGGGCTGGTGCGAGTAGAACCGGTGCAGGTACCACTGCCGCGCCTTCGGGTCATAGGCCCAGTTGGAGTGCTCCCGGTCGGGGAACACGACGTCCCCGGGCTTCTCGGCCGGCTTCTCGTCGGCCCACACGAAGAAGTCGTGGAACGGAGAGGTCGGGTCGCGTCCTGCCTGGAACCACGGGTGCTGGTCGGACGTGTGGTTGACCACGAGGTCGGCGATCACGCGGATCCCCCGGTCGGCGGCCGTGCGGATCATCTCCGCGAAGTCGCCGGGCGTGCCGAGGCGCCCGTCGATGCCGTAGAAGTCCGTGATGTCGTACCCGTCGTCGCGCTGCTCGCTCGGGTAGAACGGCATCAGCCACAGGCAGCTGACGCCGAGGCCGGCGAGGTAGTCGAGCCGCTCGGTGAGCCCCGCGAGGTCGCCGCAGCCGTCGCCGTCGGAGTCCAGGAACGTCTCGACGTCGAGGCAGTAGACGACGGCGTTCTTCCACCACAGGTCGCTGGTCGCCTTGATCCTCACAGCGCGGGAAGGACGTGCTCGCCGAACGCCTGGATGAACTGCCGCTGCTCCTGACCTACGTGGTGCAGATAGACGGCGTCGAAGCCGAGGGCCACCAGTTCCTCGATCCACGCGACGTGCCGCGCGAGGTCCGCGGAGACGAGCACCGGCCCGCGCAGATCCTCCGGGCGCACGTGAGCGGCGGCGGCGTCGAACTCCTCGACCGTCGCGATGTCCCAGCACAGCGGCGGCGGGAAGACGTTGGTGCGCCACTGGTGGTGAGCGACGCGCAGCGCCTCGTCCTCGGTCTCGGCCCACGACACGTGCACCTGGACGGCCACCGGCTTGCCCTCGCCGCCGCGCTCGCGGAAGGCGGCGAGCACGCGCTCGAGCTGCTCGCGCGGCTGGTTGATGGTGATCAGCCCGTCCGCCCACTCGCCGGCGAAGCCGGCCGTCTCGGCGCTCACGGCGGTCGCCAGCAGCGTCGGCGGCTCGGCGGGCAGCGTCCACAGCTTCGCGCGGTCGACCGTGACGAGCCCACGGTGGTCGACGATCTCACCCGCGAACAGCGCGCGGATCACGTCGACGCACTCGCGCAGCCGCGCGTTCCGCACCCGCTTGCCCGGCCACCGCTCACCGGTGATGTGCTCGTTGGAGAACTCGCCCGTGCCGAGCGCGACGGACAGCCGCCCGGGGAACATCTCCGCGAGCGTGGCGGCCGCCTGCGCGACGATCGCCGGGTGGTAGCGCTGCCCGGGCGCGTTGACGACGCCGTACGGCATCGAGGTCGACTGCATCGCCGCCCCCAGCCACGACCACGCGAATCCCGACTCGCCCTGGCGCTCGCTCCAGGGCGAGAAGTGGTCCGACGACCAGGCGCGCTGGAAGCCCGCGGCCTCTGCCTCGCGCATCGCCGTCAGGAGAACACTGGGCGGGATCTGCTCGTGCGACGCGTGGATGCCGATGGCTGCCATAGAGGCCCGTCCTACCCAGGAGGGCCGTTAGCACGCCGAGACATCGCATGAGCGGTTGCCCGGCGGTTACGACATCCGGCCGATTCGGTGCACCGGCGGATCGCCGTGCCGATCACCGGAGGCGACGAACCTACGAAGGAGGCCCCGCGTGCTCGCACGCAAACTGACCCTGGCCGCTGTGACCGTCACGTGCGCACTCTGCGCCGTGCCGGCCGTCGCACCCGCCGCCACGGTGTGCAATGAGGCAGAGAACTCGCCGCGTGGCGGTTACGTCGTGACCGGCGGTCCGGTCGACCCGAACCCGCCGGCATTCCTGCGCGGGTCGCAGATGCGCGTCGGCAACGGCCACGGCGCCGGGCTGGTCAACGCTGCGGAGCACTCCCCCGCGCTGCGGCTCTGCGGACCCGATGACGGGGACGACGGCGGCGGCGACGACGACGACGGCGGCGTCAGCGACACCTAGACGCTCGGCGCGGGCGCACGTGAGTGCGCCCGCGCGACAGCCACCGGTGCTCAGAGCGCAGCGAGGTCCCGCACCTGCGTCAGCCGGAACGAGTTCCCGGACGGGTCGCGGAACCCGGAGTCGATCCCGTAGGGCCGCTCCTCGGGCGCTTCGCTGAACTCGACGCCGCGGGCCTTGAGGTCCTCGTACGAGGCCTGGCAGTCGTCGGTGGTGAGGAACACCGTCCCCGCGAAGCCCTTCGCCATCAGGTCGCGCACCTGGTCGGCGGTCTCGGCATCCATCACCGGCGCCCCCGGGATCGCCATCAGCACGATCGCTACCTCGGGCTGGCCGGCCGGTCCGACCGTGAGCCAGCGGAAGTTGCCCATCTCGGCGATGGTCACGTCGGAGCGCACCTCCATGCCGAGCTTCTCGGTGTAGAACGCGAGCGCCTCGTCCTGGTCGTGCACCCACAGCTGAGCGGTGCTGATCTTGATCATGGGGTCTCCTGAATCGGCGTTGAACTATCGCCGACCACGCTAATCGTGCGTTGCGCGGCTGTCTTCTCGAAACGTGCGGTGTTGGGGGCGCGCGTAGGCACGCACGAAGCACGCCGGGATCAGCGCGTAGTGGGAGGCCGGCGGGAACGTCGCGCGGTAGACGGTCGGCGACACGCCGAACGTGCGCGTGAAGCTGGTCGTGAACGAGCCGATGCTCTGCAGGC
Organism: uncultured Solirubrobacteraceae bacterium; assembly: GCA_963806395.1. GTDB lineage: Bacteria > Actinomycetota > Thermoleophilia > Solirubrobacterales > Solirubrobacteraceae > DASSUW01. The sequence goes on from CAWDYI010000015.1 coordinate 47,508, forward strand.
CGACGGACAGGCAGACGTCGGCCACCGAGCGATCGGTCGTGCGCAGGAGCGCCGCGGCACGCTCGAGCCGGCGCGTCAGCAGATACGCGTGCGGCGACTCCCCGAACGCCCGGCGGAACTCGCGGCTGAAGTGGGCGCGGGACAGGCCCGCGGCACGCGCCAGGTCGTCGACGTCCAGCGGCTCGAAGTAGCGCGCGTCGGCGAGGTCCTTGGCACGCACGAGGTGCCGCGCAGGAGGGACGAAGGCCATGCGCGGCCCAGTATCGCTCAGGAGCGTCGGCGGAACCGGCGCAGGAACCGGCGGAGCCGCTCGCCGGACCCGACGATCGCGGCACCGAGCACGATCGTGCCGTCGGGCCTGTACTGCGGAACGAACTCGATGTGCGCCATGTGCACCAGAGTGGCGGGCAACCCTGAGGCGCAGATCAAGATTGCGACGCGCCGGGGTCGCGACCAAATCCCGTTTAACGGACTGTCGGGTTCGCCAGCCGAGCGGGCGAGGGCTTCGATCACCGGAACATCGGCGGGCGTGTCCTGGCCCGCGCCGTCAAGGCCGCAACGCTCGGCAAGGAAGAGCGCGGGCAGACGGTCAAGCACGCGCCGGCCTTCCACAGCCTCAGGCACAGCCACGGCTCGGCGCTGATCGCGGCGGGCTGGGATCTCGAAGAGGTCAGTGCCCGGCTGGGCCACCGCGACGTGACTGTGACGGCCAAGATCTACGTCCACGCATACGAGAGCAGCAAGCGCAGCGCCGCCCGCTCCGCTCGGCTCGAGGCCATGTACGGGCGGGCGCGGCACGCCGTCCGGGTCTAATCGGGCATCCTGTCCGGACATGGAGGGCTACATTCAGGACGGCGAACACGCGGGCGACTCGGTGACCCCGAAGACGAAGGTCCGCGCGGCTCTGTACTCCTACTCGCACGACGAGCCGCGATGACGGCGGCTGCTAACAGCTTGCGAGCAACAGGACGCATCAGCTCGCAGCAGAAGGCAACTCGGAAAGCTCGAAAGTCCGCTCGCTCGCGGCAAAGCGCAGCGCCGCGCAGTAGACGGCAGCAGCCCTAGACCACTTCACACGCGAGAGGTCGCAGGTTCGAAACCCGCCGCGCCCATCCTCGGAAGCCCCCGCATCCGCGGGGGTTTCGTCGTTTTCGGGCGTGCTCGCTCGGCAGCGTCGTCGGGACGGCTCATCGGGCCGTTCAGTGCCCAATGGTGCCCAATCACGGCCCTCGACGAGCGCCTTCAGCCGCTCCTTGTCGCCCTCGTCGCGGCGCATCGCGTGGGCGTAGACGCGCAGCGTGAAGCCCGGGTCGGTGTGCCCGAGCTGGGCCATCACGTAGGGCGGGTCCTCGCCGCGGACGAAGAGGATCGAGGCGAACGTGTGGCGGAGCTTGTGGGCGGTCACGCCGGCGGGCAGCGGCTGCGTGCCCGCGCTGGGCGAGCAGCTCGTCGGCGTGCGCGACGACGGGCCGGATCACGCGCTCGCGGGCGTTGTCCTTGTCGCGGCGGCTGCCGGTCGAGGTCGGGAAGACGAGGTCGTCCGGGCTCGCTTCGGCGTTGGCGTGCCGGTGGCTGCGTCAGCTCGTCGCGCAGCGCCGGGAGGATGTCGACCAGGCGGACGCCGGCCTCGGTCTTGGAGTCGCCGACCGAGATCCGGCCGTTGGCGAGGTCGATGTCGCTGCCACGCGAGCGCCGTCGCCTCGCCGATGCGCAGGCCGGCGTAGACGAGCGTCGCGATGAGCGCGCGGCGGCCGGCGGTGCGCGCCTCCGGCTTGGCGTCGAGCTCGGTGGCGGCGTCGATCATCGCGGCGATCTGCTCGGCCGAGTCGAGGAAGACCGGCCGCCTGCGCTTGGTCTTGAGCTTGCGGTTGCGCGTGTTGACGCGGACCGGGTTGCGCGGGATCAGGTCGCGCTCCTCGGCGACGGCGAGGATCTGGCCGAGCCGGGTGATCGTCTTGTTGATCGACTCGGCGGAGAGGACGCTGCTCGCGGACCTTGAAGTCGCGGTAGCGGTCGACCTCGGCGACGGTGATCTGCGGCAGCCGGTGGCGGTGGAAGAACGGCAGCAGGTGGTTGCTGAGCTGCCAGGTGTAGTCGGCGATCGTCGCTCTCGCGCAGCTCGGCTCGGCGCGCCTCGAGCCACTCCGAGGCGAACTCGTGGAACGTCGGGCGAGGCCGGCGCTTCGGCCGCGCGCGCTCGACGTCCGGCGCCCACAAGCCCGCGCTCGACGTCGGCGAGGACGTGGCGCAGCTCGGCCTCGGCCTTCTGCGCGCGTCCAGCCGTCGGCGGCGCCGCCGAGCGTGACGAAGTGGCGCTGGCCGTAGGCGCGGAAGCGCAGCGCGAAGACGCGGCCGCCCTGGCGGTCGCGCTCGATGACCTCGCCTGTTCGCTCTGCGTGGCATCCGTTCCTCCCGCTCCGGATCGAGAGTACGCCGTCGCGCGCGACGGCTTGATCGGCAGCAGCGGCAGCGCCGGACCTCGGATGCTGTAGAGGGCCGCGCCGTCGCTGAGTTCGCCGCCTGGGTCGACGAGCCGCTGCGCCACGACGGCCGGGTCGAAGCGCAGGCGAGGTCGCGGACCGTCGCCGAGGCGGACGACGCCGAGCTCCTCGGCGTGCGCGTAGACCCAGCCGCGGTCGACGTTGAAGCGCGCGGCGACCTGGCGCGGCGGTCAGGAGGCCGTCGGACGGCATCGCGCCGAGCCGATCAGCGTCGCCACCTCGCGCGCGACCGCGTAGGATGGCCGCGCGGTCGAGTGCCGGGTCACGTGCGACGGCCATGTCAGCGCTCCAGGCCGAGGTCCGCGGTCGCGTCGCGATCGATCGAGCCGGCGATGCGGACCGTCGCGACCGCGGTCGATCGCAGGCCGCCAGCGGATCGCCCGCTGCGGCGACCGGCTGCTGACGAGCCGGCGTCGCTCAGTCGGCCGCAGCTGACGACGGCGCCAGCGATCGCCGCCGGTCGCGCTGCGCTGCCTCGATGAGGCGCTCGACCTCGGCGCGCTGCCCGGCCGGTACCACCGGTTGCTTCGAGCTCGTCGCGCAGAGCGTCGAGTCGCTGCTCGATCGCGGCGAGTCTCCTGCGTCTGATCATCGGCGAGCTCGTGGCGCGATGATCGGTCGGCGTGCCGTTCAGCGCAGGTGCTTCGCGCGGCTTGCCTCGAGCATCGGCGACGCGCCGTGCGACGTCCTCGCCCGCCTGCAGCGGCGGCGGCGTCTCGTTGAGGAAGGTCGGCGTGGCGCTGACGTAGAACCGGGCCTCGTCGCGGTGCCGCGACAGCGCGGTGTAGCCCCACTCGCGGTAGAGCTCGTCCGAGCCGAGCACGAAGGCGCGGTCGACGGTCGCGCCCTGCGCGCGGTGCGCGGTGATCGCGTAGCCGTGGTCGAGGTGGCCGTCGCGCACGTACCGCTCCGGCAGCTCGCGCCCGGCGGCCGTCGTCGAGCTCGGACGTCGAGCTCGTCCGGGCTCGAGCGCAGCGACGACGCCGGCCTCGCCGTTGACGACGCCGAGCGCGCGGTCGTTGCGCGTCGCGACGACGCGGTCGCCGACCGCGAACGCGCGCGCGTCCGTGGTGCAGCTCGTCGGCGCCGAGCCGCCCGGCCGCGCGCATCCGCGCGCGCGCCCGGGCGTTGAGGTCGGCGACGTCGCGGCGGCGGTGGGCGATCATCAGCGCGTCGGCGCCGCGCTCGCTGCGCCGCGCACCAGTCGTCGACGAGCGCCGCGCGCGCCGCCTCGGCGGTCGGCGGCCGCGACGAGCCGGCCGTGCTCGAGGTAGGCGCGGGCGAAGCGTCGACGTCGCCGTCGCGCAGCGCGGCGAGCGCGTCGCGGTCCCAGTCCTCGCGCTGGCGGCGGACCTCGTGCAGCTCGATCGCGCCGAGCGCTGCGGCGAGCGCGCGGAACGCGCCGCCGGCCTGGATCTCGGGCAGCTGGCGGTCGTCGCCGACCAGCACGAGCTTCGCGTTCGCGCGTGCGCGCCGCCTCGGCGAGCGGCGAGATCGCGCGTGCCGACCATGCCGGCCTCGTCGACGATCAGCACCGCGCCGGCGGCGAGCGCCACGCCGCTGCTCGAGGCCGCGCGTGAGGCGCGCGATCGTCGTGGCGTCGATCCCGGCCTGGTCGCGGAGCTCGCACGCCGCGCGCGCCGAGAGCGCGCAGCCGAGCGACCGCGATGCCGCTGCGCCGCCACGCCTCGCCCGCGGCGCTCGAGCGCGAACGTCTTGCCGGTGCCGGCGGCGGCGCGGACGACCTGGACGCCGTCGCCCGCTGCGCGTGAGCGCGACGACGAGCGTCGCGCTGCTCGCCGCTCAGGCTCGGGCGGGCGCGAGCGCCGCTCGGACCGCGTCCGGGTGCGCCACGCCGACCGCGCGTGCCGCGCCGCGCGTCGGCGCCGTCGAGCAGCTCGCGCTCGATCCGCAGCAGCGCGCGGGTCGTGTACTCGCGGCTCGCCGCGCTCGGCCTCGAGCTCGACGATCTCCGTCGCGCGCGAGGAACGCGTCGGCCCGCCGCTCGATCTCGTCGACGCGCGCGCCGTCGCGCGCCGCCTCGGCGAACGCCTGCACGACGTCGCGGCGCGTGAACGTCGACCGTCTCGCGCGTCAGCCCCTCCGGGCCCTCGAGCCGTGCCGCGAGCGAGGTCGATCGACGTCCTCGGCGATCGCCCGACGCGCGGCTGCGACGGAGGACGCGGCGCAGCTGCGAAGCGGCCGAGACCGTGCTCGGCCGCGCGAGCCCGCCACTCGCGCCCGCAGCCGGTCGACCGGAACGCCGTACTCCTTGCGCCGGCGCGTCTCGAGCGTCGCGACCTGCGCCGCCCGCGCCGAGCGCTCGCCGCGCGCCGCCATGTGCTCGAGGATCTCGGCCCGCCGCTGCGAGAAGTGCTCGATCACCCGCCGCGGCACGCCGGCGACGTCCGCGGTCCCGCGCTCGACCGCGTTCCACCGCACGCGGAGCCGCTCGGTCAGCTCGGCGCGCAGCACCGCCTGGTAGAGGTAGCCGGCGGTCTTGGCGTGCCGGTAGAGCAGCCGCCCGTCGAGCGCCGTCCAGCGCCCGTCCGGACCCTGCGTGGCGTTCGCGACCACGACGTGCGTGTGCAGCAGCGGGTCGCCGGCGCGCGACGAGCGGTGCCGGAACGCCGCGGCGACGAACCCGCGCCCGTCGACCACGATCGCGCCGCCGTGCCCGCGCCGCGCGCGGCACGCCTCGCGCTCCAGGTAGCCGATCGCCTCGGCGACGGCCGCCTCGTGCGCGCGAGTGATCTCTCGCACCACCTCCGGCTCGGCGATCCCGAACAGGACGCTCGACGCTCTTCGGCGCGCGGAACGTCAGGTCGAAGCCGGCGACCGCGCCCGGCGCGAGCGGCCGCCGCAGCAGCTCGCCCGTGCGCCGGGTCGCGCGCCTTCAGCAGCCGCACGATCCCCTGCTCGCTCACCTCGCCCGACGAGACCGAGCGACGCCGGCGCCGCTGCCGATCCACGTCCCCGGCGCCTCGCCCTCGCCGGCGTAGTAGTCCTCGCGCCCCTGCGCGACCTGGTCGACGTAGTAGCGACCGGCGGTTGGGCCCGCGGCGAGCTTGCCGATCGTCAGCATCCTCGTTCCTCAAGCCGCCGATTGGCCGTCGTGGGCAAACGAATGTCAGACGAGGTCGCTGCCAGCCACACATCGCTGTGTCGGACAAACCGTCAGCGCTCGGTGAGCTTCGTCCGCGAGCACCGAGGTGCAAGTCTGTGCTGGGTTCTGGGTTCTGGGTTCTGGACTGGGTTGCGGATGCAGTAGACGCCGGGTCAGTGTTCGTCGGCGAGGCGCTTGAGCTCGTCGAGCTTCGTGGGGGTGCGCGTTGGCGTCAACGTCGAGGTGCCAGTTGATGTGCTCTAGGGCGGGTCGTTGGTCAGGCCGAGAGCGTGCGACTGCTCGGCCTCGGCCTCGGCCTCGGCACGGGCGCGGAGACGGCGCAGTTGACGCCCTGCTTGGCCACCGCTTGCGCTTAGGTCATGGCGTTGGGAAGCGGCTTCGGAAGGCGACCGGTGCGCCGATGTGGGACAGGGATGAGGGCGTGAACTGGGTTCAGGCGCTGCCCGGCGGTCCGCCGAGAAAGGCGATGGAGACGAGCAGGTAGGCGGCGACGCCGACGACTAGCACCGCGAATCCGCGACCGAGCGCGCGCTGAGGGATGCGGCTGGCCAGCACGGCGCCAGCGACCGCGCCGGCGATGCAGGCGACGGTGAGCGCCGCGGTCACGTCGACATCGAGGGTGCGGCCGGCGAGCAGGTGCGCGCCGAGGCCGAGCAGCGAGGTCGCGGTGATGATGACCAGCGAGGTGCCGACCGCGGTGCGCATCGTGAACGCAAGCGCGATGGCGAGTGTCGGAACGATGAGGAAGCCGCCGCCAACGCCGAAGAACCCGGTGACGAAGCCGACGGCGGCGCCGGCGACGAGGTCGCGTGGCAGCCGGAGGGGCGGGCACGTGCCCGCGCGCTCCCACGGTCCGTCGGGTTCGGGCTGGCTGTCCTCGGCCTTGCGCCAGGTGGCGTGGGCGGCGGCGAGCATCACCAGCGCGAAGCCGGCGAGCAGCAGCGGGCCGCTGACGGCTTCGGCAGCGAGCGTGCCGAGCGCGATGCCGGGGACGGCCGCGGCGGTGAACGAGCCGGCGTGGCGCCAGCAGACGCGGCCGGCGCGTGCGTGGCTGAGCCCGCCGGCGACCGCCCCGGCGGCGACGACGAGCAGCGATGCGGTGGTCGCCTCGGGAACGGTCTGGTCGAGGGCGTAGACGAGGATGGGGACGGCGAGCACGGACCCGCCGCCGCCGAGGGTGCCGACGGCCAGCCCGATGGCGAGCCCGAACGGGATGGCCAGCAGCACGCCGGTCAGGCCTTCTCGGGCTGCTCGGTCGGCCAGCCCTCGCGCTTCCACAGCGGCACGCCGCCCTCGACGACGTGGATGACCTCCTCGGCGCCGAAGCGCTGCAGCAGGCTCGCGGCGACGGCCGAGCGCTGGCCCGAACCGCAGATGACCGCGACCGGTTGGGCGGGGTCGATGCCCTCGGGGACGTCGTCGATGTCGTGGTAGGGCTCGTGGACGGAGCCGGGGATGTGGCCGGCGTCCCACTCGCTCTGCTCGCGCACGTCGAGGACCTGGAGGCCGTCGCCGTCGCGTTCCCAGCGATCGTGCAGCTCGGGGACGGTCATCCGCTCGATGCGGCCGACGTCGAGCATTTCCTCGCGCCAGGAGGTCATGCCTCCGGCGAGGTAGCCGGCGATGTTGCGCAGCCCGACGGCGCCGGCGAGCTGTGCGGACTCGATGGCGTCGTCGTCATCGCGGCCGACGAGCACGATGGGCTGCTCGGGCTGGGCGAGCCAGGCGAGCTTGGAGCCGAACCCGGCCCGGCGGGCGGTGATGCGACACGGCGCCGGGGATGTGCGCCTCGTCGAACTGCAGCTCGGTGCGGACGTCGACGACGAGCGCGCCGTCGGCCTGCGCCTGCTGGACCTGGCGCGGGGCTCAATGGGTGCGCCTCGACGGTCTCCTTGACCAGCGGGCCGCGGTTGAGCGCGACGATGTACTTGAAGTTCGGCGGCTGCGGCCCGAGGGTCGAGGTGGTCTGCTCGACGAACTCGTCCTCGTCGGTCGAGCTGCAGCAGCGCCTGGTTGGCGCGCTCGAAGCCGATCGTGGAGGCGATCTTGAGGTCCATGCCCGGCCCGCCGCACAGCGAGCCGCCGAGATGCCCGGGCCACACCTCGACGGTGTCGGGCAGGCTCATGAGCTTGTCGTTGAGGGAGTGGAAGATGCCGCGCGCGCCGTCTTCCTTGTCGACGGCGAGGTCGGGGCGGGCGATGTCGCCGACGAACAGGGTGTCGCCGGTCAGCACCGCCCACGGCTCGTCGCTGCGCGCGGTGTCGATGAGCGCGAACGCGGTGTGCTCGGGCCGGTGGCCGGGGGTGTGCAGCGCCCGCACCTTGAGGGCGCCGAGCTCGAGCTCCCAGCCGTCGTCGAACGGCTCGTGGTCGTAGTCGGGCTCGGCGTCGCGGTGGATGTGGATGGTCGCGCCGGTGGCGGCGACGAGCCGGCCGTGGCCGGAGACGTGGTCGGCGTGGTTGTGGGTCTCCAGGATGTGCTCGATGCGGACGCCGAGGTAGCGCGCGAGGCGCAGGTACTCGTCGATGTCGAGCTTGGGGTCGACGACCGCGGCGACGCCGGCGTCCTCGTCGCCGATGAGATAGCTGGCGCAGCCGAGGTCGTCGTGAGTGAGCTGGCGGAAAATCATCGCGTCCTCCCGGGGTAGTCGATGTCCAGGCCCTGCCGCTCCCAGGCGGCCATGCCGCCGGCGACGTTGTGGGCGTCGAGGCCGGCGCGGCGCGCGGCCGTGGCGGCCATCGCCGAGCGGCGGCCGCTCTGGCAGATGAACGCAACCGGCCGGTCCGTCGGCAGCTCGCCGAGGCGCTGCTTGAGCTGGCCGAGCGGCAGGTGCCGCGAGCCGGGCGCGAAGCCACGCGCCCGCTCGGAATCCTCGCGGACGTCGACGAGGACCAGGCGGCCGGCCTGCTGGCCGGTCAGGGCTTCGACAACGTCCATCGTGTGCTTGCGCTTGAACAGCATCGCCGTCACGCGTGGCCGAAGCGGACGTCGGGCAGGATGCGATCCAGCGGCTTGGGCAGCCACCAGGCCCACTTACCCAGCAGGCGCAGCGCGACCGGCACGAGCAGCAGGCGGACCAGGGCGGCGTCGAGCAGGACGGCGATGCCGAGGATCACGCCCATCTCCTTCGGCGGCAGCGGGCCGCTCAGGGCGAAGGTGAAGAACACGGCGACCATCACCGCGGCGGCGGCGAACACGACGCGGCCAGAGTGCGCGACGCCGCCGACCATCGCTTCGCGCGGGTCCTTGCTGCGGTCCCAGTGCTCCTTCGCCGACGAGAGCAGGAACACCGTGTAGTCCATCGAGATGGCGAAGACCATCGCGAAGAAGAACACGGGCGCCCAGGCGTTCAGGAAGCCCTGCGGCTCCAGTCCGAGCAGGCCGGCGAGGTGGCCCTCCTGGAAGATCAGCCGGGCCACGCCGAACGCCGCGCCGACCGCCAGCAGGTTGGTGACCACGCCGACCGCGGCCAGGATGGGCGCCTGCAGCGCGACGAGCAGCAGTAGGAAGCCGAGCGCCAGGACGACGCCGATGACAAGCGGCGTCTTGGCGCCCAGCGCCGCTTCGAGGTCGTGGTTCTCGGCCACCGAGCCGCCGACGAGCGCGCCTTGAGGCAGTTCGGAGCGGAGGCGGTCGATCGTCGCGCCGACAGCCGGGTCCGACGGATCGTGCTTGGGGACGACCTGCACCATCGCGTGGTCGCCGCGGCCGGGCATCGCGGGCATGACCTGCGCCACCCCGGGGTCGGCCTTCGCGACGGCCGCGGCGCGCTCGGTGTCAGCCTTGGGCGCGACGACCTGCAGCGCGCCGGGCGCGCCCTTGCCGAACGCCTCCTGCACCTGCGAGTAGGCGACGCGCGAGCCGTCGTCCTCGGGCACGACCTTGATGGACGGCATGCCGGTCTGCAGCCCGAACACGGGGATGCTCAGCGCGACGAGCGCGACCACGGCGACGGCGCCGTACACCAGCGGTCGGCGCCACAGACGCTCGCCCCACGCAGCGAACTTCGGCGAACGGTGCTCACCGGAGTGCACCCATGGCAGCGAGAGCTTGTCCACGCGCGGGCCGAGCTTGGCTAGCACCGCGGGCAGCAGCGTCAGCGTCGCCGCGAGGATGAAGACGACCGAGAGCATGATGCCGAGCGCCATCGACCGGAATGCCGGGGACGGCACCAGCATCACCGCGCTGAGGGAGATGAGGACAGTCAGGCCGGAGAACAGGACCGCCTTGCCGGCCGTGTCCATCGTCTCAGCGACCGCGTCCTCGACGGGCTCCTTTGAGCCGAAGAAGGCGCCGCGGAAGCGGTAGACGATGAACAGCGCGTAGTCGATGCCCAGCGCGAGCGCGAACATCAGCGCGAAGTTCATCGCCCAGATGGAGATGTCGAGCACCTGCGTGCCGAGGTACAGCGAGCCGGCGGACGCGACTAGGCCGAGGATGGTGAGCATCAGCGGCAGCCCGGCAGCCACGAGCGAGCCGAACGCGAGCAGCAGGATGCCGAGCGTGACCGGCCACGAGATGAGCTCGGACTTCATCATCGCTGTCTTGTTGGCCTCGTTGAAGTCCGACCACATCCCGGAGGCGCCGGTCAGCGAGACCTGCACGCCGTCGGCGGGCAGCTCGGCGAGCTCCTGCTTGAGGTCGTCGGCGGCGCGGACCATCTCGTTCGAGCTCGCCCCGGCGCCGGCCTGCACGATGGCGGTGTGCCCGTCGCGAGAGATGGACTGTCCCGGCTGCGGCGGGATGACCCCGGTTACCCGCGCGTCGGCGGCCAGGACGTCCTGGGCCTCGGCGACGACAGCCTTGAACGCCGGGTCGGTCGCGGTCTTGTCGTCGGAGTGCACGACGACCATCAGCGCAGACGAGGACATGCCGCCGAACTCACGGTCGACGGTCTCGCGAACCTGAAGCGACTCAGAACCGGTCGCTTCCCAGCCAGCGCCGGACAGGGCATGCTCGACCTTGGGCGCAAAGGCGCCTAGGCCGATGGCGAGAACCGCCCAGGCGATGGCCACGAGCTTGAAGTGCGTGGCGGTCCAGCGTCCGAGGCGGCCGATGGGTCCGTAGGAAGGAGTGGAATTCATTGGCGAGGTGAGGGGCTAGGAGGTGGGCGGGGTGTGGGCGGCGGCTCGAAGGCCGAAGAGCCGCGTGAGCAGCAAGGACGCTGGGCAGGCGCGGGAGGCGACGTTGAGCCACTGGTTGACCCCGACGAACGCGGTCAACGTCAGAAACCACGGCGAGACGAGCGCGGCCAGCGCCGCGCTGAGCAGCGTCACGGTGCCGGCGAGCGCGAACAGCACGCGCTCCAGCGGCCAGCCGCGGCCGGAGGTCGAGCAGGCGGCGGTCATGCGGCACCGCCGGCGAGCAGCTGGTCGAGTTCGGCGACCTGCTGGCGGAGCCCACCGCAGACGAGCTCACACAGCTCGAAGATGGTCTGGTCGGCGATGGAGCAACGGACGCGGTTGCCGTCCTTCTCCCGGGCCACGATGCCGGCCTGCGCGAGCACGCCGACGTGCTTGGAGATGTTCTGCTGGGAGGCGCCGAGCGCCTCGGTCAACTCGTTGATGGTCAAAGGCCCGTCGCGCAGCGCGTCGAGCAGGCGAATGCGCATGGGTTCGCCGATGACCCGGAAACGCTGGGCGATGAGCTCGACGAGCGCCTCCGGCAGCGGATGGGGAATGGAGACTGGCTCGGTCATGGCCACAACTATACCACCGTAGAGTTGTAATGTGCGAGGTCGATAGCTATCGGGCGCGGTGGGTAGCCCTGACCCATGGCAGCTCCCACACCCACCGCCTTGCGCTCGTCGTCAAGCGCCGGGCGGCTCGACGCGACCACTAGCCGTCCCCCGAAGGCGCCCGCCTTCCTGATGGGGCTCGGCCTCGGCGGCTTCGTCGACGGCATCGTGTTGCACCAGATCCTCCAGTGGCACCACATGCTCACCGACACGGGAGACCACCCCGCGACCAGCGTCGCCGGCCTCGAGGCCAACACGCTCGCGGACGGGTTCTTCCACCTCGCCACCTGGGTGTTCGTCGCCGCCGCGATGCTCATGACCGTCCGCGCGTGGCAGCGCCGCGAGCTCGCTCCGCCGTGGCGCGCGCACATCGGCATGCTGCTCGCCGGCTGGGGCGTCTTCAACGTCGTCGAAGGCCTCATCGACCACCAGCTGCTCGGCATCCACCACGTCCGCGACGACCTCGGCGCCCCCCTCGGCTGGGACATCGGCTTCCTCGTCTTCGGCGCGCTGCTCATCGCCGTCGGCTTGGCCATGGCGAAGTCCGGCGAGCGCATTCGCTGAGCGGCACAACGCCAAGCAGCGGTCGCGCGCGCTCGACTAGCACGTCGTCCGCGCGACGCCGCCACGGACCTCGCGCGAGTGACCTCTCGCGCGCTCGAGCCGCGCACGTGATTGGGCACTGGTGCCCAATTGCGGGCGAATCGACGCAAATTGCGGACTCGGCCGGCCGCACCCGCCACGCCGCCGCAAGCTGCTGCAAATCAGAACAAACGACCCTGGTCGGGCGGGTGCTCGGGAAGCGCTCGATCGCGCTTCACACGCGAGAGGTCGCAGGTTCGAAACCCGCCGCGCCCATCCGGAGACGCCGTCGGCTCACGGCTGCGGCGGCAGCGGACGGCAATCGCCCCACGCCCCCGTCTGGAACCTCTTCTGCCAGTCGACGGGCGCGCCGCGACGCGGCTTGTGCGCGAGCACGGCCGACGCGCGGAACCACCCGCGACCGCCGCGGGGAACCCGACTCGTCGTCGCCTCCTCGCCCTGGTTCGTGAACCCGCCCTTCGACGCGTTGAACGCCTTCGTCGTCCACGTGCTCGAGTTGCATTCCCGGTGCTGCAGCCTGATCCTCATCACCGCCGCGAGCCCGTTCCGGTTCGAGCTCACGTTGGCATACGCGAGCACCATCCCGTCGCGGTCCGAGAGGCCCACCCAGCCGGCCACCCATGAGTTGCGGATCTGCTTCTTGGCCTCGCCGGCCTGTGCGACCGAGGTTGCGGTGCCGAGCACGAGCGTCGGCTGCGGAGGCAGCGGGCGGGTCACCGCGCGCGCGAGGTTGTCGCGCAGGCCGAACGCCACCGCCACGCCCACCGCCAGCGCCGCGCCGTAGGCGCGGTAGTCGGCCGGGCGCTTGCCCTCCCACACGAGCGCGGCGCCGCCCGCGACGACCAGCAGCGTGCCCGCCACCAGCGGCCACCGGAGCGGCTCGCTGAACGCGACGATCGCGATGACGGCCGAGAAGAGCGGCGCCATCCCGAACAGGATCCCGGCTCGCGAGGCTCCTGCCGCCTGGACGGCATGCATCGCCACCAGCTGGGAGAGCCCGGGCACGAAGATCCCGAGGACGAGGAACGGCCACAGCTCGCCGGCGTCGAACTCGGCCCCGAACACCACGGCGAGCGCCGCCGCGACGACGAAGGCGACCGTCGCGATCACCGCGGAGCCGGCGTCGATGTCCGCGACGCGCGCGATGCCGCGGCGCATGGTGACGTTCAACCCTCCGAGGAACAGCCCGGCGACGCAGGCGAAGAGGACGCCGGTCACTCGGCCGCGACTACTGCCCGCTCTTCGCCGTCGAGAGCGCCCCGTTCAGCGCCTGTGCGAGGTCCATGACCTTCGGAGTCAGGGCCGCGGCCTGGCCCCAGATTGAGCGCTTGAACGCGTAGGAGTGCTGGCCGGGCTCGTGCTCCAGGTCGTTCAGCCAGTGCCACAGGTCGAAGAGCTTCGACGGGAGCTCGAGCTCGGCAACCTGAGCAAGGGCGTCCCCGAACGCCGCGACCTTGCCGGAGGGGAACGGCCCGGAGCCGCCCAGCCCGGCCGTCGCGCGGAGCAGCTTCGAGTAGGTGTCGCGCTGCTCGCTCGCGTGCATCGCAAAGCCCTCGGCCATGCCGTCGTGGACCGCGGGTGACGAGGAACCGCGCAGACGTGGCCATGCTGGCCGGTCCTGGGCCGCGAGGAACTTGCTCATCTCCTCCGACCATCTCCAGAGCTCGTTGAGCGTGTCGAGGTTCTTGACGACGCGCTCAACCGCGTCCTGCTCATCCGGCGACAGGGTGACGGGCGCAAGGTCCTCGGCGGGAGCCGCCAGCGGCGGACCGGCCGGAACACCGACCTTCGCTGCAGCTTCGAGCTCCTGGCGCTGAAGCAGCAGGCGTGTCACCGCCCGACCGCCGATGGTCCGCTGCAGGCCGAGGACCTGCGCCGGCGTCAGCGCCCGCGGGTCGAAGCGGGCTGGGTGCACGGCGGCTTGCGGGACGTCCTGAGCATCGTCCACCGCCGGTGAGGTGCTGGGACGCCGACGCCGCTGCATCGCGCGGCGAGTCTATACCTCTGGTCGCAGCCTCGAAGGCGGCCTGCAAGGCTGTCCGGCATGGATGGTCCCGACCGCGGGAGCGGGACGACCGGACGACCGGCGAGCCGGATGTCGAGTCGCTGCTGCCGTTCCTGCGCGCGCTGCGGGACCCGGGCGACGAGGCGCAGTTCACGCGGGTGATCGCGGCCGTCGCGGCCTAGCGACTTGGAGGCACCCGACGCGGCGACCTACGAGTACGAGCCGCCCTGGCGGCCCCCGAGCTACGACGACCGCTAACCGAGTTCGAGCGCGAATTGACCCGACTTACGGTCGCGCGCCTCGCGGCGCATCTGAGGCATCTGGCGGCGGTCCTCCTGTAAAGGTCCGACATGATCTTGTCTCCGGCGTCGTTGTCCGTCGCGAAGACCATGTGGTAGCGGGTCGCGCCACCGATGTTCTTCAGCTCAAGCGGATGAGTCCGTGTGTAACCGAGATCCTCGCTTGACAACGCCGCGCAGGTGATGGATAACGCGTGCCCGCAACGGCACGAGGCCGTCGCGAACCGGAGGAGGCGCCATGAGAACGTCCGTAAGAGCGGGGCTCGTCACCGTGCTGGCGGCCGCGACGCTCGCGCTGTCGGCGACCAGCGTCTCGGCGGGCGGCTATCTCTGCAACGTCGACCGCAACACCCAGGTCTTCCGCACCGCCGGCAACGGCGGCTACATGTACACGATCCCCAAGGGCGGCGGCTTCCGGCTCGTCGGCTACACGCACTACGGCTACTGGTACGGCCACGGCAACGGCAAGCCGAACGGCTGGATCAAGGACGACGGCCGCCTGTACAACTGCTGACGCGGCTACGCGCGCAACTCGAAGCGCGTGCCGACGCTGTTCTGGATGAACGCCCCGGGGAACCGGGCGGCGATCGCGTGCGTGGCGCGCCAGCCGGTGCAGTGCGCGGGGACGAGGTGATCGGGTGAGAAGTCCGCGAGCGCGTCGCAGGTGGGTGCGATCACCTTCTCGAACAGCGGCCCGCTGAGGTGGAAGCCTCCGATGACGGCGTGGATGTGGTCCTCGCCGGTCAGCTTGCGCACGTAGCGGAGGATGTTGACGATGCCCGAGTGGCCGCAGCCGGTCAGGACGACCAGGCCGCGGCCGCGCACGCTCGCCACCAGCGCCTGATCGTCGAGGATCAGCGGGTCGGGCTGCCAGCGGCCGTCGCGGTGGGCCTCGTGGACCGGGAAGCCGCGCTCGAACTCGGTCGTGCGGTCGACCTCGCCGGTGACGAGCAGCGACCCGTCGAGCAGGAACGAGGGCTGCTGCTGCTCGACGATGTCAAAGCCCGCCCCCTCGAGCGCAGACCGGCTCGTGGAGGGCAGCTCGATCGGCTCGCGGCCGGGCAGTGCGACCCGGCGACGGCTCCAGAACTCGGGGTGGAGCAGGACCGGGACGTTCGGCCGGCCGAGCGCTCCGACGAGCCCGTGCATCCCGGTGGTGTGGTCCCAGTGACCGTGGCTGAGCACGATGATGTCGATGTCGCCCGGGGAGAGCTCGAGGCGGCGCATGTTCTCCACGAGCCCGTCCGTGGAGATCCCCGCGTCGAAGAGCACGCGAACCGCGCGGCCGCCCTTCTCGATCGTCACCAGGCAGGAGAAGCCGTGCTCGGCGCGCAGCGCATCACCCGTCGGCCCGCCTCCGAGCAACAGCGGAGGCCGCTTGGCCGGCCCCTCGTCCACGAGCAGCAGGTCGGTCACGTTGTCGATCAGCGTGGTGACCGTCAGCGCGTCGACCGGCTGTAGCGCGATCGCCTCCATCGTCTCCTCCGTTCACGACGTGGCCGCCGAGTCTGACGCACGCAGGGAGAGAGCGACCTCGTCGACCAGCCGGTCCGGCCGGTCGCAGTGCAGCTCGTCGACCTCCACGGAGGATTGCCGGAGGCGCGCCGCGTACTCGTGGCCGCCGCGATGCGAACCCTCGCCGAGCGTGACGACGGTGGCGGGCGCCACGTCGTCCGCCGCTGCGGCGAGCTCCGGCAGGCCGGCGCCTGCGAAGTCGGGCTGGACGAGTAGCTGCCGGGCGATCGGCGGCCACCGCCGGTCGCGCGCTTGCAGCGCGGCGGCGGCGGCGAGGGCGGCGCCGGTGCCGGTGCCGCCGACGACGAGCCGGCGCGGATCGGCCTCGAGCTCGCGCGCGTGATCCGCCGCCCACTCGAGCGCCGCCATCGCGTTGTCCAGGCACGCGCCGTGGGCGATGTCCCGGATCAGCGCGCACGACACCGCGACCACCACGACCCCCGCGCGCGAAGCGAGGTCGCGCAACCACGCCGCCTCGCGATCGGCCACGTCGGCGCCGGTGTCGACGAAGAACATCAGCAGGCCAGGCGTCGCGCCCGGCGACGGCGAGTGCGGCCACCAGACGCGAGTCTGCAGCGCCCCGCCGCTGCTCCGGAGGCGCAGCTCGGCGACGCGTTGCGCGGACATCGGCAAAGCGGTCATACCGACAGCCTGAGTCGCGCGGGCGGAGAAGGGAAAGGCCCATTTCGCAAGACACTTGTGCACGAACGGCATAACCGGGCCCGCGACGCCCGTCCATAATCCTCGGCGTGACCGACGACCGCGCGACAGTGCTCCCGTTCCCGCAGGCGCCGGAGGCGATCGAGCTGCGCCACATGCGCGCCTTCGTCGCAGTCGCCGAGGAGCTGAACTTCAGCCGTGCCGCGGAGCGGCTCTACATCTCCCAGCCCGCGCTCAGCCGGCAGATCCGCACCCTGGAGCAACTCCTCGCCTGCGAGCTCGTGCGGCGGTCCACCCACCGCGTCGAGCTCACCGTCGCGGGCGAGGCGTTCCTGGACCGCGCGCGCACGCTGCTGCGCGACGTCGACGACGCCGTGCAGATGGCGCAGTCGGTCGGCGGCGAGCTCATCGGTCGCGTCGCGCGGATGTGGGAGCCGTTCGTCGACCTGTTCGACGAAGGCGCCGACTTGAACGAGGCACGCGCGGCGTACGAGGCGCTCCATGCGCAGTTCGCTCCGCCGCCCGAGATCGGCCTGCGGCCGGTGAACGCGGGCGGCGTGTCGTCACTCCTGCTCTCCTCCCAGCCGGAGCAGGCCGCCACGCTCCTGTATCTGCACGGCGGCGGCTACGTCCTCGGATCGGCGTTCGGCTACCGGCATCTGGCCGGCGCGCTGGCCGCCGCGGCGGACACCGGCGCGCTCGTGCCCGACTACCGGCTGGCACCCGAGCACCCGTTCCCGGCGGCACTCGACGACGCGGTTGCCGCCTACCAGTGGATGGTCGAGCGAGGAACGGCTGCCGAGCGCATCGCCGTCGTCGGGGACTCGGCGGGATGCGGCCTCGTCCTCTCGCTCCTGCTCACGCTGAGGGAGCGCGGGATACCGCTCCCCGGCTGCGCGGTCCTGCTGTGCCCGGCGGCCGATCTCAGCTTCGCCTTCGAGAACCCATCCGTCGATCCGTCGTACGCCGCGGCCGCGTCGGAAGCGCTCCAACGCCGGTTCACCGACGCGTACCTCGCAGGCCACCCGATCGACGACCCCGTCGTCAGCCCGCTGTCAGCCGACCTGCGTGGCCTGCCTCCGATGCTCATCCAGGCGGCCACCGGCGACGACCTGCTGGCACACGCCCACCGGCTCACCCAGCACGCCTCGAGCTGTGGCGTGGACGCGCAGCTCGAGCTCTACCCGACGGCGCCGCACGACTTCCAGCTCTTCTGGTCGTTTCTCCCCGAGGCGGCCGACGCGGTCCAGCGCGCCGGCCGGTTCACCCGGCGGCCTCAGTCCGCCGGGACGAGCGCCGCGGCCGCGTCCTCGCGCGAGCCGTAGAGGACGAACAGCTCAGAGCTGCCCGACAGCTCGAAGACGCGCCGCACCGGACCGAACGGGCAGACGACGGCGAGCGCGCGGTCCTCGCGACCCAGCAGGCTGCGCGCCCGCATCAGCTCGTGGAGGCCGCTGGAGTCGAGGAAGTCGACGTCTGAGAGGTCGATGACGAACGCACCGGCGCTCTCGCGGATCGCGGCGTCGATCGCCTCTTCGAGGGCCGGGCCGGCGGCGATGTCGATCTCGCCGTGGAGGGCGACGCCGGGCGCGTCACCTAGGCCGGCGTCGTCGACCTTGAACCCCCGCGGTGGTCGGCCCGTCACAGCGCGGTCCTGCCACGCCCGCCTGCGAAGAACGCCAGCAGCGCCAGGATCCCCAGGATGAAGAGCAGCGGATGGACGATCGTGCCGCCCGCGATCGCGATGACCAGCAGTACGACCCCGATGATGAGCCACAGCATTCAGTGCTCCTTTGACGTTGACGCTCGATGCCGAGATGACGGCCGGGGCACCGTAGGGCGATCCGGCCGCGGTGACCGCCTGCGGCGTCGGCGCCGCGACGTCAGAGCGCCGACATGCGCGCTCGCGCCGCGTGCTGGGTAGAGAAGCGGCACATGGCCGGCTCCGCGAACGTCATCAGCATCGTCGACGCCGACCCCGACCTCGCCGACCTGCTCGACGCGCGCGGCGTCGAGCGGGCGCGTCGCGACGCGCTCACGCGCGTGCAGCGCCTGTCACCCGGTGAGTGGGATGCCGCGGCCGCGCAGGAGCCGGCGGAGCACCATCGCGGCTTCCTGATCGTCGACGGCCTGCTCAGCCGCACCGTCGAGGTGCTCGGCAGGCGCTGTGTCGAGCTCGTCGGGCATGGGGACGTCATGCGGCCGTGGCGATGGGACGACGAGGGCTCGCACGTCCGGGCGGAGATCGGCTGGATCGTCCTCGAGCCGACCCGGCTGGCCATCCTCGACCACGACCTCGTCGTCCGGATGGTCCCGTGGCCGCAACTCGGGCTGGAGCTGTTCAATCGCGGCACCAGGCGCGCCCACCACCTCGCCGTCGCGCTGGCGATCGCGCACCATCAGCGCGTCGACGATCGCGTGCTGCTGACGCTCTGGCACCTCGCCGAGCGATGGGGCCGCGTCCACACCGAAGGGATCGTCGTCCCGCTACCGCTCAGCCACCAGCGGCTGGGCGACCTCGTGGGAGCCCAGCGCCAATCCGTCACGACCGCCCTCGGCCAGCTCACGCGCGCCGGGTCGATCAGCCGGCGCGGCAACGGCCATTGGGTCCTCCACGGCGATCCGCCCGACGAGCTGCGACACCACAAGCTGGTGGCGGCGCTGAGCTGACCGGCGCGCGTCAGGTCGGGGCCAGCTCGACCTCGACGGTGACCCAGGGCGCAGCCGCCAGCGCGTCGTGCAGCGTCGCGTCGTCGTCGAAGCGTCCGGTGAGCCGGCGGCCCTCGCAGCGCACGGTGAGGCGGGGAGCGCGGAACGGCCACGGATCGAGCGTGACCATCGGGCCGCCCCGCACCGCGATGTCGACGTCAGCGTCCGCGGCCGGCACATCCGTGAGCTCGTACGGCGCCCAGTCCAGCAGCAGGCCGAGCGACAGCGAGTCCCACGTCCACACGAGCCGCCGGTTGCGTCGCACGACCGCGTCGGCGGCGGCTGCGGCGGTCCGCGGATCGGCCTCCAGGCCGGCGAGCAGGTGCGCCTGCAGCTCCCGCTGCCCGGCCAGGAACTCGCGCACGCGCGCGACGTCGGGTGGCTGGAAGCGGGTGAGGTCGCGCCGCTCGTACAGCGAGCTGCCGTGCATCGAGACCAGCAGCGGCGGCGTAGCGGCTCTGTGGCACCACCAGCGGCGCCGCCCGCCACCAGATCTCGAGGTGGTCGTCGAGCTCGAGCTCCATGAACGACCGTGGCAGGCCCGTCTGCGGGTTCAGCGCCGGCCGCCGCTCCCACTCCGCCATGCCGACGTCGTGCTGCTCGGCCGCCAGGCACACCTCCTCCCACGGCTCCACCGCACCGAACCGCTCGTTGCCCCAGGCGCGCGCCAGCTGGCCGGAGAGCCACGCGTGCGCGGGTTGACCGATCGCGATCACACCGTCGCCGTCAGGGCGCAGGAGCATCGAGCGAGTGTCCCAAGGCGACGGTCCTACCGTGGTCTGTGTGCGGATCTGGGACCTCGACCCCCACGTGTTGTGCGACCAGCATCTCCTGGGCGAGCACCGTGAGCTCCACGCCGTCTGGTCGATCCTGACGACCGGCAAGTCCGGCTATGCCCATCACCCGGAGACACTCCGCTGGCGCGGCCGGCTGGCGGCGCTCTACGCACGGCACGACGCGGAGCTCGCCGAGGCGCAGCGCGCGCGACTCGCGGCGCGTGGCTGCGGATGCCGGACCGGCGAACCGTGATCACGCCGGCACGAGCGCGCTCACCCGCTCGGCTTCCGCGACCGGGTCGTCGGTGAGCGCGAGGACGCCGGGCACGTCGGTGCGGAAGCCACGTGCGCCCGCGCCCGCCACCGCCACGCGATGCCGCCGGGCGAGGTCCGCGAGCACCGGGGCCAGGGGCACGAAGCGGTCGGCAGAGACGGCGCTGAGGACGAGCAGCGCGGGCTCGACCGCGCGCGCGGCCTCGGCGATGCTCTCGGCCGGCGTGTCGGCGCCGAGGTAGTCGATCCGCCAGCCGCGCTCGCGCAGCGCGAGCCCGAAGGCGATCAGGCCGAGGTCGTGCCGCTCGCCCGGCGGACAGGCGAGCATGGCGCGCCGGCCGGTCCCGCGACCCCAGCCGCGCGCGAGGCCGAGCAGCCGGCCGCGCACGAGGTTCGACGCGAAGTGCTCTTGCGCGATCGAGACCTGGTCCTGCTCCCACCGCTCTCCGATCTCGCGCAGGTACGGGACGACCACCTCGGCCAGCAGCGCGTCGATCGTCGCCACCGCGAGCAGCCCGTCGATGACGGCCTGCACGCCGGGCTCGTCGAATGCCCGCGTTGCCCGGCTGAGCTCAGCCCGTGCCGACGGCGGGTCGAACGCCGGGGCCCCGGCCCGATCGCCTTCGGTCGTCACCCGCGCGGCGAGCTCCGCCGCCTCACGCGCCGCAAGACCGCGCGCCATGTGCTGACGCATCAGATGGACGCGCCCGAGGTCGTCAGCCGAGTACAGGCGCAGGCCGCCCGATGACCGCTCGGGGCGGAGGAGGCCGTAGCGGCGCTCCCACGCGCGCAGCAGCTCAGGGCTCACGCCGGAGCGCCGGCTCAGCTCGCCGATCCGCAGATGCGACTCCTCAGGCATGGTCAAGAACCATACAGGACCTGTACAAGACCTTGACAGAATCGCCCCAATGTCCTACCTTGGCTAACGTTACTTGGACAAAACCTGTACAGGAGGTCAACAAATCATGAAGAAACTCGACCTACTCGCCGCCACGCTCCTGATCGTGGGCGGCCTCAACTGGGGCCTTGTCGCGCTCGCCGAGTTCGACCTTGTCGCCTGGCTCGTCGGCGAGGAGTTCGGCGCGACGAACGCGGCGAGCCGGATCGTGTACGGCCTCGTCGGCCTGGCCGCGGTCTACGGCATCGCCTCGCTGCTCGCCAGCCGGCGCACGACCGGCGCCCCCGGGCGTGCGGCGACCTCCCACTAGCCCGCCGCATCAGCCACGCACTCCCGCCGCGGTTCCGGTGCCGCGGCGGGGGCCGGGACGCCCTTCCGCAGTGTCGAACACCTGTCTAGTGGTTCATCAGCTGGTCGTGTTCTGCCGATACCCCGAGAGCATGTTGCATTTGTTGCATTTTCATGCCCGCGGCACAACGGAAGGTTCTCTCAAATGTGCAGGTCACCGAAGAGCCGCTGGCGCGGCCGGACCCTCGCGGTCCTGCTCGCAGCCGTGGTTCCGCTCGCCGCGAGCGGTTCGGTAGCACAGGCAGGAACGCCGTCCGCCCACAAGCGGCTCGTCAAGGTCGCCAAGAAGCACCCGCATCGCAAGGTCGTGGCGATCGCCCAGTTCAAGGCCACCGTGTCCGAGCGCAAGGCCCGCGCGATCGTGCGCCGCCACCGCGGCCGCGTGACCGACCGGGTCCCGGCCATCAACGGCCTCGCAGTCAAGCTCCCGGCTCGCCAGGCAAGGAAGCTGAAGCGTCGCAGCCGCGTCGTCAACGTCACGCTGAACACCCGCGTGCGCATCACCGGCGTCGGCGCCGGCAGTCTGGCGACGAACTATCCGAAGACGGTCGGCGCGGACAAGCTGTGGGCCGCAGGCATCACCGGCAGGGGCGTCGGCGTGGCCGTCATCGACTCCGGGATCAACGGCGACATGCCGGACTTCGAGAACGCCGACGGCAGCTCGCGCGTCACCGCCAACGTGATCTCCGCCCCAGGCGCGACCCGCCCCGGCGACGAGGTCGGGCACGGCACGCACGTGGCGGGCATCATCGCGGGCAACTCGCTGCACCGCAGCGCCGGCGACCCGGCGCGCGGCGCCTACGTCGGCATCGCCCCCGAGGCCAACCTGGTCGCCGTCAAGGTGGCCGACGACGCCGGCGAGTCGACGATGCTCGACGTGATCAACGCGCTGGAGTTCGTGGTCGCCCACAGGGACGAGCTGAACGTCCGCGTCATCAACCTCTCGGTCACCTCGAACACGCCCGCCTCCTACCTGAACGACCCGCTTGACGCGGCCGTCGAGTTCGCCTGGCACTCCGGCATCGTCGTCGTCGCCGCCGCGGGCAACCGCGGGAGCGCGGCCGACGCAGTCGACTACGCCCCGGGCAACGACCCGTACGTCATCTCCGTCGGCGCCACCGACGAGGCCGGCACGGTCGACCGCAGCGACGACATCACCGCGGCGTTCTCGAGCCGCGGCGCCACCCAGGACGGCATCGCCAAGCCGGACGTGCTCGCCCCCGGCGTTCGCATCGTGGCGCCGCTCGCCCTGGGCAGCGCGTTCCAGACGCTGTGCCCCACCTGCGTCGTCGGTAACGCGTACCTGCGCATGGGCGGCACGTCGATGGCGGCCCCGGTCGTCGCCGGCGCCGCGGCGCTCCTGCTCCAGGCCCGGCCCGGCCTCAACCCCGACGAGGTCAAGGCGCTCCTGACCACGGGCGCGACCGCGGCCGGTCTCGGTCTCGGCACGGCCGACAGCTTTGGCGTCCTCGCGGGCTCGACGATCACCAACACCGGCCTGTCGACGGTCAACGGCGACCTCGGGCTCAGCCCGGGCACCGCGGTGACCGGCTTCGGGCCCGGAGTCGTCAACGGCACGACCCACGCGGCCAACGCCGTCGCGCTCCAGGCGCAGTCCGACCTCACAGCCGCCTACGACGACGCCGCCGGGCGGATCCCGCCGGTGGCCGCGCCCGCGGACCTCGGCGGCCTCACGCTCACTCCGGGCGTCTACCGGAACGCGTCGTCGCTCGGGCTGACCGGGGCGCTGACGCTCGACGCCCAGGGCGATCCGGACGCCCTGTTCGTCTTCCAGGCCGGCTCGACGCTGATCACCGCGTCGGCGAGTCAGGTCAAGCTCGTCAACGGCGCGCAGGCCTGCAACGTGTTCTGGAAGGTCGGCAGCTCGGCGACGCTCGGGACGTCCACGAGGCTCGCCGGCAACATCCTGGCCCTGACGTCGATCTCCATGAACGACGGCGTCACGCTGAACGGGCGAGCGCTCGCGCGCAACGGAGCCGTCACGCTGATCAACGACACGATCACGGCTGCGCACTGCGCGGCCGGCGCCGCGACGAGCCCGGCGGGCGAGCTCGACCTCTCCAGCGCGCTGCCGGCCGATGCCGGCGCCGGCGACAATCAGGGCCTGCGGCCGAACCACATCGTCAGGCAGGCGCTCGTCGAGGCCGGCGTCGACCCGACGCGCGCCAACTGGACCAAGTCGTCATGGACGAAGTCGTCCTGGACCAAGTCGTCGTGGACCAAGTCGTCGTGGACGAAGTCCAGCTGGACGACCGCCGAGAGCGGCATCGCCGTGCCGTGGGCAGGCGCGACCTGGACGTGTGCCGCGTGCACGAGCGGCGACTCGGACTGATCCGGTCCGAGCGGCCCTCGGCCGCTCGCGACGGCGTTAATCGGACACCGGCCCTCATTCGGCTCACGCGCGTGCCGATGCACCCGTGATGGGCATTCGTGCAGCCAGCCGAAGGCTCACCAGCTCGATTGAGCCGGTGTGGTGGCTGAACGCCGTCATCGGCGCTGCCTCCGTCGTGCTGTACCTCGTCTGGATCCGCCACCTCGAGCCGATCCACGGCCCGGAGATCGCCTGGTGGGTGCTCGCCCTCCTCGTGCTCGCCAGCGAGCGCTGGCCGGTCCAGCTGGAGTTCCGGCGCAGCTCGCATTCCTTCTCGCTGTTCGACATCCCCATGACGCTCGCACTGATCTTCGCGAGCGGCACGCACGCCTACTTCGCCGTGATCGTCGGCATGTTCGTCGCGATGGCATCGCGCCGGCTGACGCCGGTCAAGTTCGCCTTCAACCTCGCGCAGTTCTCGCTCGTGTCGTCGGTTCTGATCGTGGTCGTGCACCTGGCGGCCTCTGCCGATCCGGGCTTCGGATGGATCACCTGGGGCAGCGTGCTCGCCGCGTCCCAGCTCGGCGGCGTGCTGACGATCCTGCAGATGCTCGCCGCGATCGTGCTGACCGAGGGCCTGGTCTCCCGCGAGCAGGTGCGCGAGATGTTCGGCCTCGACCTCGTGGTGACGCTCACCGGCACGGCGATGGCGCTCGTCTGCAGCATCCTGTGGATCGAGCGGCCCGAGGCGACGCCGTTGCTGCTGCTCCCGGTCCTGATCGCGTTGCTCGGGTACCGCGCGTACGTCCAGGAACGCCAAGGCCGCGAGAAGGTGACGACCCTCTTCGACACCAGCCACGCACCGTCGGAATCGCCCGAGTTCGCCGTCGCGCTCGAGGGCCTGCTCGAGCGAGCGCTCGAGGCGTTCCACGCCGAGCAGGCGGAAGTCGTCCTGTTCCCCGCCGACGGCAGCGCGCCGCTGCGCACCCGCCTCGGCCCGGGCACGGCCCGCGAGGCGATGGCGCCCGTCGACGCGGCCGTAGCGACGGCGCTGCGCACGTACGCCACGGACTCCGACGCCTCGGTGGCGCTGATCGCGCCGTTCCCCTCGACACTCGATCGCTACCTCCGGGAGCGCGGCGTCCGGCACGGCATGCTCGGCGTCCTGCGCGGCGAGGACCGCGTGATCGGCACGATCATGCTCGCGAACCGCTTCGGCCTCTCGCGTGGCTTCACCGACGGCGACCGGGTGCTGCTCGAGTCGCTTGCCACCAACGCGAGCGCTGCGCTGCAGTACGACCGCCTCGAGCACACCGTCGCCGAACTGCACGACGTGGAGGACCAGCTCGAGCACCAGGCCCAGCACGACCCGCTCACCGGGCTCGCCACCCGCTCGCTGTTCAGCCGGCAGGTCCGTGAGGCGCTCCAGCCGGGCACCGCCGGCGAGGTCGCCGTGATGGTCATCGACCTCGACGACTTCAAGGGTGTCAACGACACGCTGGGGCACCCCGTCGGCGACGAGCTGCTCCGCGGAGTCGCCGCACGGCTGCTCCGCTCCGTCCGCAGCGACGACGTCGTCGCGCGCCTCGACGGCGATGAGTTCGCCGTCCTCGTCCACAGCTCGTCCGGCATCGAGCGGCGGGCGGTCGAGCTCGCCCAGCGCACCCTGGAGTCGTTCGCCCTACCGGTCATCGCCGGCAGCGAGCTCCTGCACGTCAGCCTCAGCATCGGCCTCGCCACGAGTCGCCACTCGCACACGCACGCCGAGGAGCTGCTGCGCGACGCCAACCTGGCCATGTACGACGCCAAGGAGGCCGGCAAGCGCCGCTTCTCGGTGTTCACGCCCGCGATGCGGGACTCGATCGTCCGCCGCCACGGCTTCAAGGCCGAGCTCGAGCACGCGATCGAGCACCGCGAGCTCATCGTCCAGTACCAGCCGATCGTCGACCTCACCACCGGCAAGACCGTCTCCCTCGAGGCCCTCGTGCGCTGGAACCATCCGGGCCGCGGGCGCATCCCCCCTTGCGATTTCATCCCGCTCGCGGAGGAAACGGGCCTGATCGTGCCGCTCGGCCGCTACGTGCTCGAGGAGGCGTGCAAGCGCGTCGGCGAGCGCCACTCCGACGTCCAGGTGCAGGTCAACCTGTCGGTGATCGAGCTCGAGCACCCCGACCTGCTCGAGACGATCGCGGGCGTGATCGAGCGCACCGGCATCGCCCCCGGCCGGCTCGTGCTCGAGGTCACCGAGACGCTGCTCGTCAAGGACGCCGTCCGCGGCGTCGCGACGCTGCAGCAGCTGCGCGACATCGGCGTGCACCTCGCGCTCGACGACTTCGGCACCGGCTACTCGTCGCTCAGCTACCTGCGCACCCTGCCGCTCGACTCGCTGAAGATCGCGCGCGAGTTCGTCGAGGGCCTCGCCTTCTCGGAGCACGACGCTGCGTTCGTGCGCCTGATCGTCGGCCTCGCGAAGACCGTCGGCCTCAAGGTCGTCGCCGAGGGCATCGAGACCCGCGAGCAGCTCGACATGCTGCGTGAGATCGGCTGCGACCTCGGCCAGGGCTTCTACTTCGCGGCACCGATGGACGTCGACGCGGACTGGCTCGCCTCCCGCATCGACCCCGCGCTGGCCTGACCCGCCCGAAACGCCCCCGGACATATGGCCCGGCGGAGCCGGGTACTCCGCAAGCACATCCGAGCAGCGTTCGAACGGGATCAGGGGGCGGGCGATGATGGTGAAACGGGAGCGGGCGCACTGGACTCTGTACGCCACGGCTGCAGTCTTGGCAGCGGCCGTGCCGGCGCCGGCCACCGTGTCCGCGCATGAGCGCTCCCGCCTGGCGGTGAACCTCGCGCCGGCCGGGTCCGCGTCCGCCAACGGCCGGCCTGCGCGGAATGCCGTCGACGGCAGCGCCTCGACCAGCTGGTGCAGCGGCGCCTCGCCCGCCCGCCTGCGCATCGACCTCGACCGCGTCCGCCGGCTGACCGGGCTCGGCCTCACGCTCGCGGCCGGCTCGGCCACGCCGCCGATCCGGCTCGACGTGTCGCGCGACGGCCGTCACTGGTGGCCGGCGTCCCACGACGCCGCGAGCACGGCCGGCGAGCCGGCGTACGTCGCGTTCCGTCGCGGCGACAAGCGTGTCCGCCACGTCCGCCTCTCGGCGCCCGAGCCGATCTGCGTCGGCGAGCTGCGCGCATTCGGCCGCGACCGGTCCACCCGTGACATGGCGCTCGGCGCCGACATCTCGTTCACGCCACTCGAGGAAGCTGCCGGCAACGTCTTCACCGACACCAATGGGCGCGCGGCGCCCGTCGAGCGGATCCTGCGCAACCACGGCGCCAACTACGTGCGCCTGCGCCACTGGACCAACCCGCCCCCGGGCTACAACGACCTCGCGGTCAACCTCGCCCTCGCCCGGCGCATCAAGGCGGCCGGCATGAAGATCTACCTGGACTTCCACTACTCGGACTTCTGGGCCGACCCGCAGCATCAGGACACGCCGGCGGCCTGGGTGGGCCAGGACCTGCCGACGCTGACCCGGACCGTGCGCGACTACACGCGCGACACCATCGCCGCCTTCGCCGCCCAGGGCACGCCCGTCGACATGACCTCGATCGGAAACGAGATCCGTAACGGGATCCTGTGGCCGACCGGGCAGATCGAATGGGGCGTCAACGAGCGCTGGGGCGCACTCGGTGAGCTGCTCAAGGCGGGCGTGGCCGGGGCGCGCGCGGGCAACCCGCGCAAGCACCCGCTGCGGATCATGCTCCACTTCGACCAGGGCGGCGACAACGCGGGCAGCCGCTACTTCTTCGATCACCTGGTCGCCGAGCGCGTGCCGTTCGACGTGCTCGGGCTGTCCTACTACCCGTTCTGGCACGGGACGCTGTCGGATCTGCGCACCAACCTCGACGACATGGCCCGGCGCTATCGCAGGGACGTCATGGTCGTCGAGCACCAGTACGCGTGGACGCTCGGCTGGGGCGACACGACGAACAACTTCGTCTGGGAGGAGAGTCAGCTCTCGCCCGGCTACCCGGCATCGCCCGCCGGCCAGCTGTCGATGGCCAACGACATCCTCTCGATGCTCGCCCGCGTGCCGGGCGGCCGCGGCGCCGGCTTCTTCTACTGGGAGCCGGAGTGGATCCCGGGCGTCGGCTGGGAGCCCGGCGCGGGCACGCCGAACGACAACCTGACGCTGTTCGACTTCGGCGGCGCCGCGCTGCCGTCGATCGGCATGTTCGAGGACCCGGTGCGGGCGTCCGGCGGCGGCTAGCTCGTCGGCTGCGGTATCAGAGCGGTATCATGGTCCTCATGGCCATGACACTGCGCCTGAGCGACGAGCAGACGCTGGCGCTGCGCGAGCGCGCGGTCCGCGAGGGCCGCAGCATGCAGCAGATCGCCCGCACCGCGCTCGACGACTACCTCGTGCGCGCTGAGGACGACGAGCGCACCCACCAGCTCGCCGAGCATGGCGCGCAACGGTTCGAGGAGCTGCTGCGCCGGCTCGGCGAGTGACCCGCTACCTGACCACCGAGCAGACGCTGCGCATCGCGCGTGTCGCGGTCGGCGGCCCGATCGCCGTGCGCGACCTCGGATTGCTCGATGCCGCCGTGCACCGTCCACGAGCGAGCGTGCTCGGCCAGGACGCCTACCCGGATCTCATGACCAAGGCGGCGGCGCTGATGCAGTCGCTGGCCCGCAACCATCCGCTCGTCGACGGCAACAAGCGCCTGGCGTGGCTCGCCACCTACGTCTTCTGCGCGAAGAACGACGTCGAGCTCGATCCCGCGGACGACGACGCGTACGACCTCGTGATCGCCGTGGCCACCCGTGCCGTCGACGACGTCGCCGAGATCGCCGCTCGCCTCGCGTCGTTCACGGCCGGGCGGCCGGGCGACCGTCACGACCTGCGGCGGTAGGCGCCGCCGCAGGTCGCGTTGGCGGCAGGCCGGCCTACTGCGGGCACTCGCCGAGGTCGGGGTCCTCGCCCGGATCCGATTCCCCGGTGTTCGGGCCGCTGTCGGCGTCCGTGTCGTCCGCGGGGTCCTGGTCGACGGGGGAGTCGATGTCATCGTCCGGGACCCTGTCGGGGCCGGGATCCGGGTCGGGATCGACGCCCTCCTGCCCCGAGCCGCCGCCCGGTCGCTTGATCGTTGCGCACGCGGGCGTTGCCGCGTGGGCGGCAGGCGTCGACGCGGTGACCGGTCGCGGCTTCGCGGTCGCGGCGCCGGCCGCCGGCGCGACGACCGCTAGAGCGATCGCAGCGAGCGCTGCGATGAGTGCCTTCATGAGCATGGTCCATGCCCTCCTGAGGTGGTGGTGAACGTGTCAGGGGGCATGACCCCGCGGACTCCCCCGAGGTTGGTCGTTTGCGCATGTCGCCAACCAGCGCGGATGTCGACGGGTCATTGGTGCGACACGTTCACCACTCACAGAGGGGCAGCATGCCGTTCATCAAGCCAAGGACCGCCGGAGCGCTGGCGATGCTCGCAGCGGCCGTGATCGTCGGCCACACCGGAAGCGCCGCCGCCGCCGGCCCGGCGGCGAACGACTCCGGACCGATGCTCGACGCGGCCGCCGCGACGTACCGCAGCGTGTATCCGCAGATGTCCGCGTCGGCGGCCGCGAGGGCCGCAGCGCAGCAGCAGGCGCGCAAGTCGCTCTACGACACGCTCGCGGCCGACGGCGGCGACAGGTTCGGCGGCGCCTGGTTCGACGCGCCGTCCGGCGTGCTGCACTTCGCCACGACGACGAGCCAGGCAGCGGCGCTCGTCGCGGCCCGCGGGCGCGAGCTCGACCTTCGCGTGGAGACGACGATCGTGCCGCGCAGCTTCACCGAGCTCGAGCGCCTGGCCGACCAGCTGCGTGCGGGCAGCGATCCGATCGCCACCGCCGCCAACGGCCAGGTCGGCATCGACGTCAAGACCAACCGCGTCGTCGCCGCGGTACCGGCCGCCCGGCGCGCCGCGCTCGTGCGCGCCGGCGTTCCCGCGGGCGTGACGCTGATCGCCGACCCCGGTGCCGTCGGCGAGCCCGACGCCTGCACCTCGCGGGCGCTGTGCGACACGACGCTCCGCGCCGGTCCGCAGCTGTGGCGGACGAACGTCGGCTCGACCGTCTGCTCGGCGGGGTTCACCGGGCGCGTGACCGGAACCGACGCGCGGATCGCGTTCACCGCCGGCCACTGCTCCAACGGCTTCGCGACCTGGGGCACCGGCGCGAACTCGATCGGCCAGCTGTGGTCCTCGATGGACAGCGGTGCGATCGACGCCGCCTACATCCCCGTCCTCACCGCGGGCTACCTCGATGACATCCCCGGCCAGGACCGCGGCGGCCAGATCTTCCGCGATCCGCTCTACGGCGGGACCGTGAACGTGGACGGCGTGGCTCACACCCTGGGCTACATCTGGGTGGACGACGTGGTCTGCCTGTCGGCCAACTACACCGACGTGAACGGCCCCAACTACTGCGGTGTCGTCACGACCAACAGCGATCCGACCAACCGCGGCCTGGCGCGGGTCGAGGGGCTCGACGGCTGCAACGGCGACAGCGGCGGCGGCTGGTACTGGCTGGCCGGATCGACGCGTACGGCGTTCGGACTGCACAGCCGCAGCGACGACGGCTGCCACGGCGATTCGGGCGGCACCGGATCGTGGTTCAGCCCTGTTCCGACGATCAAGGCCGGGTTCGCTCCCGGCACCGACATCGAGCTGCGCTGACCTCGCGTCGGGCCGCGGCGAGCGATCGCCGCGGCCCGACTGGCCGGCTCAGCCCGGCAGCAGCTCGTTGCCGTGGCGCAGCACGATCTCGGCGACGTTCTCGGGCGGCAGGACGCTCGACGGGGGGACGGTCGGCGTCTCGGCCGGCACGCTCACCTCGTCGACGAAGTCCTCGAAGCCGCCGGGCGTGAGGACCCAGAGCATGTGGGCGCCGTCGGCGCCGACGGTGAACCGGTGCGGGATGTCGCGCGGGCCGAACGCGTGCTGGCCGGCGCCGAGCTCGACGGTCTCATCGCCGACCTGGATCGTCACGGTCCCGTCGAGGACGTAGAAGCCCTCGTCCTCGCGGTAGTGCACGTGCAGCGGGGTCTGCAGGCCGGCAGGCGCGGTGATCTCGAGCAGGGTGTAGCGGCCGCCGGTGTCGGCGGCAGAGGCCTTCACCTCGGCGAGCATGCCGAAGAACCAGCGCTGCTGGCCACGGGCGGTGGGGGACTGCGGGGCGATCGACGTCTG
The DNA here is from genome assembly GCA_963806395.1 of uncultured Solirubrobacteraceae bacterium. Taxonomy (GTDB): domain Bacteria; phylum Actinomycetota; class Thermoleophilia; order Solirubrobacterales; family Solirubrobacteraceae; genus DASSUW01. The sequence continues at coordinate 78,528 of CAWDYI010000015.1, forward strand.
GGCTGCCATTGCGTGCCTCCTTGCGGGGCGGATTGGGGGGATTTGGGGAGAACGACGCCGGCGACTATAATTACGCGGAGCAAATTCGTCAAGCAAATGTCTCCGCGAAAATACGACATGACACGCAGGGCATCCGCCGCCGCGCAGACGCGGCGGCGGATCATCGACGCCACGCTCGAGCTGCACACCGAACAGGGGATCGGCGCGACCAGCTGGGACGACATCGCGGCGCGCGCGGGCGTCGGCGTGGGAACCGTCTACCGCCACTTCCCCTCGCTCGACGAGCTCATCCCCGCGTGCGGCGAGATCGCGATGCAGGTCGTCGCGCTGCCCGACCCCCAGGGCGTGCGCTCCCTGTTCGACGGCGCCGGCGCTCCGGCGGAGCGCATCGAGCGTCTGGTGCGAACGGCGTTCGCGATCTACGAGCGCGGAGCGCCGGAGCTGCGCGCGATCCGCAATGACACCGACGTCCACCCGCACGTCGCCGAGGCCGGCGAGGAGGTCGAGGCTTCGCTCACCGCCCTCGTCGATGCGGCCGTCGAGCCGTCCGGGATCACGCCCGCGGATCGCTCAGTCGTTCGCGCGATGGTCGACCTCGGCACCTGGCAGGCGCTTCGCGACCAGGGGCTCGGGCCTTCGGAGGCCGTCGATGCCGTGAGCCAGATGCTCGCGACCCGGGTGGCCAACCGCGCGTGACGGCGGTCAGCGCGTAAGCCGCACCTCGCGACGGATGGTGCTCCCGCCGTCGGCGGTCCGGACCCTGAGGAGCGCCGTGACCTTCAGGCTCCGGGTGTCGTCGCGCCGCATCGCGGCCCGCAGGTCGCGGCGGACCTTGCGGCTCAGGCGCACGACGAGGGTGTGCCGGCGGTCGTCGCGGATCCGCAGCGCCCTGGACGTGCCGATCCGCGTGCCGGAGTGCCTCAGCACGGCGCGCACGTGGCAGCGCTCCGAGCAGGCGACCCGCAGCCGCAGCCCGCGACGGACCGCGCGGCGCATGCGCTGGGAGTTCGGCGCCTTCAGCCACGCGCCGCTCTCCGCCGACTCGCCGGCGACGTCGCCCTCCGAGGCGTCCGGCGTGTCGAAGGCCGTTGGGCCGGAGACGGTGATGACGAGCGAGGCGCTGGCCGTCTCGCCGCCCGGATCGGTCACGGTCACCGTCGCGGTATACGTGCCCGGCGAGCGGTAGGTGTGGCTGATGCTCGGACCGCCGGCCTGGGCGCCATCGCCGAAGTCCCACACCGTCAGGAGCCCCTTGCCCTCCGGATCGCGCGCCGCCGACGTGAACCGCACCGGCAGCGGAGCCGTGCCCGACCGCGGCGCCGCCGCGATCTGAACTGTCGGCGGCTGGTTGGCCGGCGCGCCGTCGACCACGATCGTCACCTCGGCCGTGTCGAACGCGCCGTCACGGTCGGTGGCCGTCACGGTCGCCGTGTACGTGCCCGGCGTGCGGTACGTGTGCGTCGCGTTCCGGCCGAACTGCCCGCCGGTGTCGTCGCCGAAGTCCCACAGGTAGGTGATCGCGTTCTCGGGCCCGTCGGGATCGGTCGCCTGCGCGCCGAACCGCACCTGCAGCGGCGCGCGACCGGTGGTGGGGTCGGCGGCCGCGAGCACCGACGGCGCGGCATTCGCCCGCTCGCTGACCACGATCTCGACGGCCTCCGAGGCGGTCTTGCCCTGCGGATCGGTGACCGTCACGGTCGCCGTGTACGTGCCCGGCGTGCGGTACATGCGCACCGGGCTCTGCTGGAACGTGGAGCCGCCCTCGCTGAACTCCCAGCGGTAGTCCAGCGCACCACCCTGCGGATCCAGGCCCGTGGCCGAGAGCTGCACCCGCAGCGGCGCCTCACCCGACGCCGGATCGGCGAACGCCTGCACGACCGGCGCATCCGGATCCCCGGAGCTCTCGATCGAGAACGCCACCGACCGCACGGCCTCCTCGTTGCCGGCGGCGTCCGTCGAGCGGTACTCGACCACGTGCTCGCCCTCCGCCGTCACCGTGAACGCCGTCACGAACGGATCCTGGCCCCCCGTGTTCTCGGAGCGCACCCACTCGCCGCCGTCCACCCGGTATTCCGTGAACGCCGCGCCGCCGGCGGCCGACAGCGTCACGCCGACCGGGCCGTCGTACGTGCCGCCGGGTCCCGGCTCGGCCGGATCCAGCACCGCGGACGTCTCCGGCGCATCGAGGTTCTTGATCCGGACGTTGCGGAAGTAGACGTCGTCGCCGGCCCCGTGCGTCTGCAGGCCGATGCGGCCCGTGGCGAGATCCACGTTCGGGTCGTCGTCGAGCCACTCGTTGATCTTCGTGCCGTTGAGGTTGACCACGATGCGGTCCTCCAGCACGACGATCTCGTACTCGTTCCACTCACCCGGCGGGTTGAGCGCCGCGTCGCGGGCTGCGGCGTCCGGCGCCTGCTCGAGGTAGATCGCGCCGGTGGTCTGGGCCGGGTTGTCCGTCGCGTCGATCTGGATCTCCTCGCCCTGCGAGATCGCCGTCTGATCCGTGCTCGCCCCGGTGTCGGGGAACCCGACGAAGACGCCGGAGTTGTCGTCTCCGGGCATCATCCACTCGAGCTTGAGCGAGTACGGCGCCTCGGAGTCCTCCTTCGTGTACAGCAGGCCGAAGGCACCGACGGACTTGATGGCGCAGCCCTCGCGCACGAAGCTCCCGCCGCCGGCGTACGTCCAGTCCTCGAGTGAGGAGTCCGTGCCGTCGAACAGCATCGTGTAGCCGGCCTCAGGGGTGGACGGCTCCTCGCACGGCGGCGGGGGCGGCAGATCGGGCGGCTCGCCGACATGGAAGTACTCGAACGAGCCGACCTCCGCGCCGGTGCCGTTGTAGGCGGAGAGGCCGATGCCGGGCGCCGACAGCCCGGCCAGCGGGACGCCCGAGCCGATCTCGGTCCAGGTCTCACCGTCGTCGAGCGAGTAGCGGCCACGGAGCTGACCGTCCGAAGCGATCATCTGGAGCGTGATCGCGTTCTGCGCGCCGGCGGGCAGCGTCGGGCCGTTCTGGTAGCCGGACTCGCGTGCCAGCTCGGTCACCCACTCGCCCGTCGGCCGGCGCATGACGACGACCTTGCCCCAGGAGCCGGCGCTCGCGTGCGCGACGAGCCCGGCCTGGATGTAGTCGTCGGCGCCGTCGATCGACACCTTCGTGGTCGCCGCCCAGCTCCCGTCGGTCGGCCCGCGCTGGAGCACGACGTTCCGCGCGGAGATGGTGCCGCCGACGATGTCGCCCTCGTGCGCGTTGATCTGCAGCTTGCCGTCGGCGAGCGAGTGGCCCGACGGGTCCTCGTTGAGGATCGTCGTCCAGCGGCAGCGGTCGAGCGCGTCGGCGTCGAACTCGTCGTTCGGCTCGATCCCCGGCTCGCACTGCGGCGGCTCGTTCTGCTCGACGTCGAGATAGTCGAGGTTCACGTTGCCGTCGTCGCCCGCGTCGAAGCGGATCGAGACGTCGTTGCTCCCGGCGCGAAGCACGAGCGTCTCGTCGATCGTCCCGTAGGTGGCCCACGCGCCGGTGTCCGGCAGCGCGAGCTTCTTCACGAACAGGTTGTTGACGTACAGGCTCACTTCCTTGGTGCCGGCGAACGGGTTCGGGCCGTTCGCGTACCCGAGCGTCACCTCCGCCGGGCCGTCGGCGAGCGCCGTGACCTCGAACGTCGTGCTCGCGCCCTCGTTCTGGTAGCCGCCGACGTAGCCCTCGCCGCTGAAGCCGGGATGCTCGGTCTGGACGTTGGCGCCGCCCTCGAGCGTTGCCGCCTCGGCCTCGTACCGCGTGGTGCCCGCGGGCGCGAGCCGCAGCGAATCGAGGTTGACGTGGCCGTCATCGCCCTCCGCGTGCTTGAGCTCGATCGTGTTCGCGCCCGCGTCGAGCGTCACGTCGTCGACGTAGAGCTGGTAGCTCGGCCACGCCCCGGTCGCAGGCAGCGTGATCTGCCGGCTGGTGCCGTTGACGATCAGGCTGATCTTCTTCGGGCCGTCGAACGGGTTCGGCCCGTTGGCGTAGCGCAGCGCCATCCGGTAGTCGCCGGCCTTCTCCGTGGTGACGTCGACCTTCACCGACGCGCCGACCGTGCCGAAGCCCGACACGAAGCCGGTGCCGCTGTAGCCGGCGTGCTCGGTGTCGAACTGCGCGCCGCCGGTCAGGAGACCGTCCTCGAGCTCGTACAGCCCGTCGCTGATGGGCGGGACGTAGCCGGGCAGCCTGTTGAGCGTGTACCACGCCTCGGTGCTCAGCAGCTCCGTGCCGTCCTGCGCGTCGAACGGCCGCGGCGAGCGCACGTGCACGACGCGGTTGGGCTTGAGGCCCTCGATCTTCAGCGAGACCGTCTTGCGGTCGGACGAGACGGTCGCGTCGGTGACCGTCAGCGTGTCCTCGTCGACCTTGGGGCCGCCGTAGGCCGAGGTCGGCACATAGGTCCACTGCTGCACGTCGTACTTGTCGGCGAGGTTGGCGAGCGTCGTGTCCGACAGCGGCTTGGTGTAGGTCAGGTCGAAGCCGCCCTCGGCGAGCTCCATCTTCTCGATGTCGAACGTCTCGGTGCCGTTCGGCACGAGCTTCTGCAGGCCGAACTGCAGCTTGCCGGTCTGGCCCCAGTTGCCGCCGGCGCCAAGGCCGCCCACGATGATCGAGCCGTCGTCCTCGAGCAGCAGGTGCGTGATGCCGGACTCGAGGCCCTGGGTCATCCGGAAGTAGGCGCCCTGGTACTCGCCCTCGACCTTCTCCAGGAACGCCCGCTGGATCCCCCCGTAGGTCACGTCGGCGATCCACATCTGCCCCGCGAACGGACCGCTCGGGATCAGCATCGGCTGGCTCGGCGAGTTCGCGATCTCGTTGTGCGGCAGCCAGAGCGCCGGCGGCGTCGGCCGCTCATCGTCGAAGCGGCCGGGCGTCCCGGTCGGGCCGGTCGTGAAGTGGTTGTAGAACCTGCCCGGCTGGAGGTGGATCAGCTTGTTGGCGGGCAGCCAGCCGCCCTGGTTGTCGGTGACGAAGATCGAGTCCTCCGGGCCCCAGCCGATGCCATGCGGCGTACGCAGCCCGCCGGCGACGTATTCGATCGCGCCCGTGTCCTTGTTGATCTTCAGGTGCGTGCCGCGATCGTCGGAGCCCTGCGGCACTGTCGTCGCGCCGCCGAGGTCGATCGAGACCGAGAGGTTCAGGTAGAAGAAGCCGTCCTTGTAGAGGAGGCCGAACGCGAACTCGTGGAAGTTGCCGTCGAACGGCCACGTCGCGATCGTGTCCTTGCCCTCGTAGACGCCGTTGGCGTCGGCGTCTGTGAGCCGGCTCAGCCTGTCCTTCTCGGAGATGTAGATGTCGCCGTCGACGACCTTGATGCCCATCGGCTCACGCAGGCTCTCGGCGATCTTCGTTGGCGTCACGTCGGCGGGGTCGTCGGCGTCCTTGACACCGCTCAGCTTCCACACCTCGCCGGCGGCGGTCACGCTGCTCGGGTCGCCGTCGTCGTCGCCCCAGGTCAGCACGAGCAGGTCGTCGCCCATCCACTCCAGGCCGGTCACCTTCGGCTCGAAGCCGGCCGGTCGCAGGTTGACGAGGTCGTAGGCGGGGTTGACGCTGTCGAGCGGAAGCCCGTCGCCGGGCGTGTCGACGTCGCCCTCGCACTGCTTCGAGCCGGGAGCGGTCACGCGCACCACGCCCGCGTCGGTGCTCAGCGCCGAGTTCGGGACGACGCTGAAGGAGCTCGCGCCGGGCGGCCTCCAGCTGAGCGTCAGCTCCTGGCCGCCGCCCGCCTCGAAGAAGTTGACGCGCAGGGCGTGCATCCCCGCGGTCAGCTCGACGTCGCCGTCCTTGTCGGTCTCGCCGTGCAGCCCGTCGTGATCGATCACGAGCCCGTCGTCGATGAACAGCTCGGAGCCGTCGTCGCTCGTGAGCCGGAACGTGTAGGTGCCGGGGGTCTGCACCGTCAGGTTCGCGATCACGTGGACGATGAAGTTGTCCGTCAGGCCGTCGAAGTCGCCGTCACCGGACCAGTCGATCGTCGGCCTTAGCACGTCGACGTTCGGCGTCTGGCCCTCCTTGATCGTGCAGATCTCGCTCGGCGCGTAGGGCAGCTGGAAGATGCGCTGCGTGACGCCCGGCTCCTGCGGTGGCGGGTCCTGCGCGTGGGCGCGCGGCGCTGCCGCGCCGAGCAGCACGATCAGGCTGCACAGCGCGAGCAGGCCGGCGCACGCGTAGACGCGGGTCTGGCGCTTCCAGGCTGACGGCATTTCCGCTCCCCTCCCGATCTGACGGTGCCGCCCCTCTCCGTGCGGCGCGCGCAACCGTATACGAGCTTTCGGTGCGGTACAACAGTCTTTTGCTCGATCAGAGGAGAAAGGTCCGGCTGCCGACCAGGGAGGCTCGAGAGCGGTCACAAATCGCGCGGACCTGTCACGCCGCGCGCTCGGGATGCAGCCGATCCAGCTCGGGGAGGACGCGATCGACATGCTCGAGAAGCTCGCGAGCGCTCAAACGCTCGAACTCCTCGAGACCCTGCCGGCCGAGCAGCGCGACGCGATCCAGGCGCATCACCTGGACGAGCGCGGCTATGCCGAGATCGCGGCTGAGCTGCGGCGCGACCGCCGAGGGGGCAACGCTCAAGGACTGCCGTGTTGCCGCACCCGAAGCCGGCGTGGCCGAACTCAAAGCCAACCGCATCACCTGCGCCACCGCGAGGCGGGTCTACCGAGCGAGCCTGCGTGCGGCGAAGACCGACCCGTCCCCCACGCGCTTCCGTCACGCCGGTCGGCGCTGGACGTGCCGCGCCACGCACCCGGCGCGCGAGATCGACGGCCAGTTCGTGATCTCCCAGTGGCGATGCGCGGCGCGTGGTGACCGCGTCTCCCGGTACCGCTGGCTCGCGGGGGACTAAAAGCCCTCTTCCGGACTCGACCCGGAGACCCCTTCCTTACCATCGATCGCGAGGGTGGGGACGCGGGCGCACGCGCGGGGCGAAGGAGGGCACGAAGGCCCTGCTCAGATGCGCCTTTTCTGAGGTTGCCGGATGCCGCGGGTGCTCGCGTGGGCGACCGCGATGTACCCGTTTCGTACCTCCCGACGGATGGCAAGACGATATTCCCCGTCGCTGGCCGCCTGGCTCGTCCGCGACGACTACATCCGATCGAGGTTGCACGTCATCGAATTCTCACGCGATCCTCACCGAGCCTGGCCGGCGCGGTCTTACGGTCGTGGCATGGACAGCCCTCAACGTGGATCGCAGGCGCCGCAGGTTGTCGTCGAGCGCTACCTCGATGAGGTCCTAAACGGACGCAGACTCGCCGCCATCGACGAGCTGATCTCGGACAGGACGCTGAAGCAGTGGATGGTGGCGTTCCGATCTGCGTTCCCAGATGTCGCCGTCGAGGGCCGGCAGATCCTCGCCGAAGACTCGCTCGTCGCTGTTCACCTGATCGGAAGCGGTACTCACGAAGGACTGTTCCAGGGCTGTCCCCCGACCGGGCGGCGCTGGACGACCACATGCACGGCGATCTACCGCGTCGACCGCGGCCGGATCGCGGACTCCTGGATCAACTGGGACCTACTGGCGGTCATGGAACAGCTCGCGTGCATCCAGCGCGCCGACACCGTGAGCGCATGAGAGGAGGAGTGATGCAGCACAAGAGGCTGACGGCTGTCGCCCTGGCCGTGACCGTCGGAGCGGCCGCGGTGGGCACAGCGCTCGCGACACCCGGCACGAACATCCTGGGGGCTCCGATCCTCGCCCGCGGGACGTTGGAGGCTGACCGGAGCCACCGCGGCCACCACGGCCACCACGGCCACCACGGCCACCACGGCCACCACGGGAACAAGCCGGTCAAGATCACGCTGCAGAGGCCGAGTGACGTCGCCGTCCAGCAGGTGACGATCGGTCCCGGCGGCTCGACCGGGTGGCACAGCCATCCCGGGCCTGCGGTCGTGATCGTCAAGTCCGGCTCGTTCACGCTCTACGACGCCGACGATCGGCGCTGCACCGGGACGACGTACTCGGTCGATCCGGCGAACCCGATCGGCAAGGTGTTCATCGACGAGGGCTACGGCCATACGCACATCGGCCGGAACGAGAGCACGACGACGAACACGGAGCTCTACGTCACGTATCTCGACGTGCCCGTGGGCGCGGCGCCCAGAATCGACATGCCCGACCCCGGGAACTGCCGCTTCTAGCACTCAGCGACCTGGTGGCCGTGCACGCGGTCACCAGGTCCTCAGCTCAGGTGCGCACGCCAATCGGCGCGCAAGCGGTATCCGCTCCCGCGAACGGTCTCGACGACCGGCGCCGCCGCTCCGAGCTTGTGGCGGAGCGAACGCACGACGGCGTCGACGACGTTGCTGCCACCCGTGAACTCGGTTCCCCAGACCTCCGCCAGGAGCTCGTGCCGCGCCACGGCCTGGCCCTCCCGATCGCGGAGATGACGAAGCAGCCCGAACTCGAGGGGCGTCAGCGACACGCGCGTGCCCTGCACGGCAAGCTCCCGAGCCACCTCGTCGAGCGCCGGCTCCTCGGCTACACCGAGCTCGGCCGCCACGAGGCCGGCGAGCCATCCGTCGACTGAGCCCGGGCCGAAGTCGAGCACGACGCTCGTGTATTCGACGCCGTCGAGCACCGCAGGGGCGCTGGGAAGCGGGCGAAATCCGAGCTTCTCGACGACCGGCCAGTAGGTCGGAACGTCGCGGACGACGACGTACATGCGCCGCAGCCGTGGTCGCAGCGCCATGTACGCGCGCTTCACATCCAGCCAGCAGGCCGCCTGCGACGCGCACGGTAGCTCACCCCGCTCCGCGTCCAGCCAGCGTCGGAGGCCCAGCGCGAGCTGGCCCTTCGGGAGCGGATGCTCGCGCAGGTCGTGCGCCCACGCTTCGACCACGGGATCACCTCGGACGAGGGACGGGCGCAGCGTGCCGCTGTCCAGGAGCGAGAAGCAACCGGTCACGAGGCCGTCGCGGTCACGAGCGACCGAGAAGGTCTCGGGAGCCTCGGCCCACCAGCGCTCGAGGACCTCGGCCGCCTCGGGTCCCTCGTGGCGCCGTGCGATCCCGCTCACGGCGGACCCGTCCTCCGCGCGGGCCGGCTCGATCGCGAGCGGCTGGGTGCCGCTTGGGAAGAACGCCTCGCGCACGACTGGGTTGTCGATCAGGTAGAGCATGTCCGCGGTGTAGCGCCAGAGCTCTCCAGGCCCCGCGTCGCGCACCTCGGTGCGGAGCTCGCGCCAGGCTCTGCGGCGCAGCTGCCGGTAGCGGACCGGATTGGCGCCGCTCATAAAGCGGGCGACAGCCTCGCGCACGGCCTCGTGCATGACGAGGCCGTGCGGACCCGCCTCGACGAACGGGAGATCGAGTAGACGGCGCACGGCCTCGGCGCCGTCAGGCTCTTGGAGCATGGCGGCGAGGACCGGCTCGGTCGCGCGGCGGACGACGCAGGCAGCCTCGAGCGCACGGCGCGCTAGAGGATCGTCGACGCCCTCGAGGTAGAGGCGGGAGAGCTCCTCGACGACGCGCGTCATCGCCGCGTCCTCGAGCCCGAGCTCCGGACGCTCGGCGACGCCGGCGGAGGCGAGCATGAGCGCGAGCGGATGTCCGCGCGCAATCCGGTTCAGGCGCGACGCCTCGCTCTCCTGCACCCCCCGCCGCTGGAGCGTCAGCTGCGCCTCCGCCTCTTCGAGCGGGCCTAGCGGGAGGTTGCGGAAATCCTCGAGCGCCAGCCAGCCCGAAACCGGCCGCTCCCGCCCGGCGAGCACCAGCGTGGCCCCGGGGGGCAGCGCCGGCACGAGCACCTGGCGCAGCCACGTATCCATGAGCCGGAACAGCTCGTAGTGGTCCAGGGCGACTATTACCCGCGCCGAGAGCGTCCGGAGATGCTCGACGAGCTCTCCGAGGTCGTCGAAGCCGCCGCCGGCGTGTAGGAAGCCGCGCTCGGTCGGCTCGACCGCGCGGCAGTCCAGTTCGACGACGCCGGCCGCCGCTTCTCGCCGGCGGTCGAGGAAGGTGCTGAGGAGGGCGGACTTGCCGATGCCGGCGATCCCGTGTAGGCAGACGACTCGCGCTTCGCCGTCCACAGCTTCCGCAAGCGCCCGAAGCTCAACCTCGCGCCCTACGAAGGACCCAGCTCTCGCCGAGAGGGTCGCCGTCACACACGCAGTATGGATCGGGGGCTCGCGGTGCGGGGGAAACATTGCAGATCCGACCAGTTAGCCCATCCATCGCTCGTAGGATTCCACCTGGGTGCCCCGGTGTCGGCCGCGAGGTCGACAGGCGCGCCGTGGAGACGACACGGCGTGCTATCGCTCCAGGTCGCGCGGCCGGATGAAGTCGATCAGCTCCGCCGTGCCGCGACCGAGCGCGTCCCAGCCGGAACCTCGGAAGGCCAGAGTCGCCAGTGCACCCGTCGGGAACTTGACCTCCAGCTCCCGAACCGCTGGCCCAGGGCGAACGAGAGCGAGCGCCAGCTGCTCGAGGCCGGGGTTGTGGCCAATCACCATCACCGAGCCGACCGCGGCCGGGATCTCCTGGAGGCGCGCGAGCAACGTGCCTGCGTCCGCGCCGTAGAGCCCGGGTTCGATCCGTACACCGCGTTCGTCGAGTGGCGGCTCGATGCGCTCGAGCGTCTCGCGCGCCCGCGCCGCGGTGGAGCACAGGACGAGGGCTGGCTCGATGCCGTGCTCGCGAATGTGCCCACCGATCGCCTTCGCTGCGCGGCGACCACGTGGGGCGAGCGGCCGATCATGATCGGCAAGCCCGTGCACGTTCCAGCTCGACTTCGCGTGGCGCAGGAGATACAGCCGTCGCTCGGTCACATCGCGGCAGATTCAACGGGAGCGCGCGAGCGGGCGGTCGGCCTTCTTCGCGGTTACGACCGTGACAGGGAGACCAAGTCGCCCCACGCGCGCGGGCAGATCGATGTGCAGCCAGTGGGAGACGCGCGTGGGGAGCGTCGAGACGATGACCTCGTCGTACGGCTCCGCCTCCAGGGCTGCCGAGACGGCCAGGAACGGGTCCTCGGCACCGACGAGGCCCTCGACGCGACCCCCGGCCGCGTCCTCCAACAGCGGAATGGCGAGTTCGAGCGTGATGCCCGACTCCTCCGTGTCGGCATCCCAAAACGGCCGCGGTACGAGCAGCGTGAAGCGGCAGGAACCCTCCGAGGCTTGTCTGCTGACCTCGGCGAGCAGCGCCGGCGTCGCGGCGGTGCGGTTGGCAACGATCAGAACGTTGCGCGAGGGCGTGTCGTCCACTTCACACCTGCCCGGGCGGGCTCGCGGACTCCGCCTCCTTCGGCGGTCGCTCGTGCGCCTCGAGCGCCTGCCCGAACTCGGGGCAGGCCCAGTCGTGCTCCAAACCGGCGAGCGACTGAGTCGCCGGCTGATCGCAGGTCGGACATGTGGGCGTGATCACGGCCACTCCCCTCGTCGTACTCCTCTACCAGCGTCACGTCAAGCCGCGTGATCAGGCGGATGGCGCTCACCGCCTGACGCGGTCCCGCCATGGTCTCCGCGCGGAGCCAGAGGATCTCGCGCCGTGGCGATCACCCGAGTGCCGCCCGCCGGCGAGAACGTGACGTTGCGGCGAGCGACGCGCTCGGCGTTCCCGGACGCCGCTCGCACGGTCCGGCGCCGCAGGATCTCCTCGAGCGCCACCCGCATCTCCATCTCGGCGAACGCGGCCCCGATGCATCGCCGCACGCCGCCGCCGAACGGGACCCAGGCGGACGTCGCGGGCGCGCCGTCGAGGAAGCGCGCAGGACGGAACGCGAACGGTTCGGGATAGCGGTCGGCGCGGGTGTGCGCGAGCCAGATCGCCGGCGTCACGTCGGTTCCGGGCGGCAGCACGTGGCCGTCGATGCGGAGCGACGCGACCAGCCGCCGGCCGGCCAGGGGGACCACCGGCCGCAGTCGCAGGGACTCGGTGACGACGGCGCGCACGTACGCCTGGTCGCCGGCGTCGATCTCGGCGACGAGGCGCTCGAGCACGGCCGGGTGGCGCACCAGGAGGTCGAACGTCCAGGCCAGATCCCGTCGCCGTGGTCTCGTGACCCGCGAGCAGCAGCGTCATCAGCTGATCGCGGATCTCGGCGTCGTCCATCGGCTCGCCGCCCTCGAACCGCGCCGCTACGAGCATCGAGAGGATGTCCTCGCGCGGATCCGCGCAACGCTCGGCGATCTCCAGGTCCAGCATCGCGTCGATCTCGCGCCGCAGCGCCTGCAGGCGCTGCCAGTGGGTCGGGCGCACCGAAGCGCCGCGAGAGCAGCACGCCGAACTGCAGGCCAACGGACGCGGTGTCCGCAAGCAGGCGGGCGACGCGGTCGGCCAGCCTCGCCCGCCGCTCGGGGTCGGTCACGCCGAACACCGCGCGCAGGATCACCTCGAGCGTCACGCCCTGCATGCGCGGATGGATGGCGAACGGCTCGCCTTCCGGCCACGCCTCGACGTCCCGCGCGACGACCTCACGGACGGTCGCCTCGTACGCGCGCATGCGCGCGCCGTGGAACGGCGGCAGCATGAGCCGCCGGCGGGCCAGGTGGTCGGGCCCCTCGAGCAGCAGGAGCGAGCGCGGGCCGAGGATCGGCAGCAGCGCGAAGGTCCGGCCGGGCGGCAGGCCGTGCTCGGGGTTGCCGTAGAGCGACCGGATCGCCTCGGGATCCGAGACCATCACCATCGGCGTCTGGAACCCCAGGAACCGCACGCTGAACGTGTCGCCGAACCGCCGCCGGCAGGACTCCAGGAAGGAGATCGGTCGCAGCAGCCAGCGCAGCGTCTGCGTGATCGGCGGCTCGCTCGGGCCGGCCGGCAGGGCACTGTGCGATGGAGAGCGGGCTGCGGTCACCGGTACTGCCGAACGTACACCGGCCGCGCCGTCGGGTTCAGCGTCAGCGTGCCGAGAGCACTTCCGCGAGCCCTTCGAGCCTCGCCCTCGCCCTCGCGTTCGCCCTCACCCTCGCGTTCGGCGTGGAAGCCCATGAAGCCGCCTTCGTTCGCCGCCTCGGCGGCCTCCTTGGCGGCGCTGTTGACCCAGTTGCGGTAGGCCGCCGCTCGTCCGACGCGGCCGCTCGGACAGCGGGACCCGCAGCGAGCGCGTCGCGCCTCGTCCTACGCCCGCCGCGCCGCGGCGCTTGTGAGCGCACGCTCACTCTTCGACGCGCATCGCAAGGAGTTCATCGACGCCGCGGCAAGAACAGCCGGCGCGAAGCTGCCGTCGCGCTGAGATCAGCAGAACGGTGGCTCTACGTCCGAGCGACGCACGAGCACGACGTCGTCTTTGTCTGGACCTTCGACGACGCGGACCGGCACGCAGCCGCCAACCCCTCCGCCTGCGGCTCGGTCCCGACAAAACGCCGCGGCTGCTGCACGAGATCGACGGTGCGCAAGTCGAGCGGTTCCTTGCGCGCAGCAACGATGCAGGTCCGCCGCTCAGTCAGCGGCGGCGGTTACGGCGACGCGCCGCACGTTCGGCTTTGCGCCGCTGCTTGGCGTCCACCGCGTGCGCGCCACGCGCCGCGGGTGGAGCCGGTCCGCCCGACCTCGCCCGCTCCCACGACTCCGGAAGGGCGGCGAGCGCCGCGCGATGCGCTTCGAGGTCGTAGTCGCGCTGGTCGTGCAGCGCACCCCACAGCTGCGGGGTCATCGCTGCGCCGAGCATGTGCAGGACCTCGTGCCGCCCGTAGCCGAGCTTGCGCAAGCGCTGCGCCGTCGCCCAGACTTCGGGCGGGTCGTCGTCGACGATCTGGGTCGCGACGATCTCGTGGATGGTCAGGTGCAGCCTCGGGTTGATGTCGTGGCCATCGACCAGCGCGGTCTCGGCGTCCGTGTCTAGCTCTGGGTGCGCGGCAGCGATCAGCAGCGCGCGGTCGTCCGCGTCGTTCGGGTCGAGCGTCTGCGTGTCCTCGTCCGGTTCGGCGAGCAGCGGGATAGCGAATGCCAGTCGCGGGTCACGGTCAGCCTGCGGCATGGTCATGAGGTCAAGTCGTCGAGCGCCGGGTACTGGGGTGGCGGCGTGCCCACGAAGCTGCAGCACACGAGGATGATCGCCCGGCTCGGCGGTGACCCGCTCGCGTACCGTCAGGCGGACGCGCCAGTCGTCGCCGAAGTCGAACACGTAGCCGATTCGCTGGCCAAGGTGAAGGTCGAGCTCGGCAAGCGGGACCTCGGCCGTGGCGACGCCCTCATCGGGCGTGTCGGGACTGGTCAGCTCGACCTCGTCCGAGCCGAAGAAGCTGCCGTCGAGCCAGAATGAGAACAGATGGTCGTCGTACCACCCGAACGCCTGCTGGATCGCGTCGTGCAGGGCGGTGAGCGGCTGGCGCTCAAGCACCGCGAGCCGGGCGCGGACGCCGCGGACGTTGAGCAGATCGGCGTCGAAGACGAGCGCGGCGTCGCCCGCCGCCGCCGCGATCGGCTCCGGAACGGGAGGCTCGAGCGCCGCGAGGCCGTGCCCGGCGGCCGTGAGCTCGATCCTGAGCGGCTCGCGGTGCCGGCGCACGAGCCCATACCCCTCGGCCCGGCACAGCACGGGCTGCAGCGCACCGAACAGCGCCCATCCCGCGAGCCGCGCACCGTCAGCGTCGCGCCAGCCTTCGACCGCGAGTAGTCGCCCGACGGTCTCCGTCAATCGATCGCTCTCCAGCGGCCCGTGCTCGTGCAGCACCTCCTCGATGAGCAGCCACGCATCGGCGTCGAAGCCGTCGCCGCCAAGGTCGTCGTGAAACACCTTCATGAGCGCCACCGGGTCGGCGAGCAGCTCGCGCCCACGTGCGGTCGTCAGAAGCGTCTCGCGCCGTCGGCGCATCAGCCGCAACCGCCGCAACGCGGCGTGCACCTCCGCAAGCACCGGCAGATCGCTCTCGCGGTGCGGCGGGCCGAACAGCTCGTGCCTCCACCAGTGCGGCCAGCGCTCCGCCGCCTCCCGGACGACCGCTCGCCGGAGGGCGTGCGTCTTGGTCAGCCCGAGCCCGTCCAGCCCTGCCTCCAACAGCCAGCGCACCACGGCGGTCGCCTCGTCGATCTCGGCACGTGTGTCAGGCATCGCGCGAGACGAAGGATCGCGGATGAACGCAGGCACGGTCATGGCACAACCCGCTCGTTGCGCGAGGATGTCGCCGTGGATCAGGACTCGCCGAGCTGCTCGAGATCGAGAAGATCCTCGAGCGCCCGGCAGCGCGCTTCATCGCGATCAGGTCCTCGCGCGAGCAGACCCGCACCGGGCGGCTTCCGAGCGACGTCATGACGGCGGCGCGCGTGAGATGCTCGAACGCCAGGTCGCCGGGGATCCCGGGGACCCACTGCATGATGTCGAGGCAACCGAGCCTCGTGGCGAGCACGAAGTTGCCGCCTTCTCGCAGATCGTCAGGCTTCCGTGGGTCGAACGGGAACTCGGCCGGGTCGAAGTCGCCGGTGCCGAAGTTGTGCGCCTCGATCACGCGCAGCACGTCCGCCAAGCGGTCGAGGTTCCCGTCGTCGGGCGCGGGGACGATGTCGACGTCCTTCGTCGCCCGGGGGAAGCCGTGCGCTCCCACGGCGAGCCCGCCGATCAGCCGTATTCGACCCCGCCGTCGGAGAGCGCGGCGATCAGTTCATCCGGTGCGAACATCCGGCTCGCGGCGCATGTTCGTCTCGAGCTCCGCGGCGATACGGCTGAGTCGGACGGCCTCTTCGAGACGCTCGGGCATCGAGCGCTCGAGGTCGAGCCGACGGTCCTCGGCTCGCGCCGCCTCGTTGCGACGGATCCACGCCTGGACCGCATGCTCGTCAGGCATCAAGGGTGATCGTAGTACTCGTCGTCCGCGGGGCGATGGTCGGGAGCCCGGAACGCAGCGACCGGTCCGGCGGCTACTCCCACGCGTCGCGGCCTACGGCCCGGCCGCTCTTCGGGCGCACGACACGGGCTTCCTCGACCGGAGCGGCAGCCCCGCGCATCTCGCGGGCGAGGCGATCGACCTCGGCGACGTCGAAGCGGCGATAGCCGGAGCCAGGGAGGCGAAGTGGCCGCAGGATGCCGCGATCAGCCCAGTTGCGGACGGTGTTCTCGTGGACGCCGAGTCGGCCGGCGGTCTCGCGGACGTTGAGATGTTGCGTTGCTGGGGTGCTCATTGGAGCCCCTCCGGTCGTCGTGCTTCAGCGTGGCGCGGTGTGTGGACTTTGTCGACTTTGTTGGCTCCATGGAAGCCGGGAGACATCGCACGCGCATATGCCCGGGCTCAGAAGCTCCCTAGATACAGGATCATTGCCACGGTGCCCTGCACGCGAGCGTGAGCGATCAGGACCGCATGTGGAGTGTTCTTGGACGCGCCATGGACGCGGCGCTCTGGCGAATCGTCGGGCCGCCGACACACCTCAGCGGCAATGCCTCGTGGACCTCCGCGATAGCTCTCATGCTTGCCACCCGCCCGAACGGCTCATCCTGCCGTCGGTCGTGCCGCTCTCGCTGACGTCCTCCGGAGCTACATCCTCGACCACGAACGAGGACTCACAGCAGACCGGGATCGAGGCACGCGCGCGTCGCCACGGGCGCGGGCACGGGCACGGGCAATTCTTGGCTCGTGCCATCGGCTTCGCTGTGGGCGCGGCGCCACGGCCGGCGAGGCATTCGGGCCCGGAATGGATGATCTTCGGCGCCGGGGATGACCTGATGTCGGGAGGCGGCGTGTTCTTGACCAGGCACCCCGCTCGCGTCCGCGCGCAAGGCGCGGAGCACGTGATCGTCGGCGCCGAACGTCGTGAGCACGATCACCTGCGGTGGGTAGTCGCGGGCGCGGATGCGCCCCGTGGCGAGCGGGTCGTCGACCTTTGGGCATCCGGATATCCATCAGCACGAGGGTGGGGCGCACAATCGGCGATCACGTGCTCGGCCTCGTCGCCATCGGCCGCCGCCTCTACAAGCGCGACGTCCTCGGCGGAGCCAGCATCGTTGACAGCGCCACGCGGACGAGCGGCTCGTCGTCGACCACCAGCACACGGATCGGCTCGCTCACGTCGGCCACGGCAGCCAGGCCTGGAGCTGATGCCCGCCCGCGGTGACGGCGTGCTCGAGGCGACAGTATGCGAGGGCGACGGCTCCGCGAGCCCGACCAGGCCGGCGTCCCGGGCCTCCGGCGATCCGCCCGGGCTAGCGGGAGCGCCTCGCCTCGGTCGTGGAGATCCAGAACGCGACAGCCTCGGCCTGCCCGAGGTTGCGCCACGAGTCGATCCGCTCGCCGGCGGCGACGAGCACCTCCCCGCTGCGGATGGTCGGCGAGTGGTCGCCGACGGTCACCTGCACGAGCCCCGAGGCGACCGCGAGGATGTTCGTGCCGCGCTGCCCAGGCGGTGGCCCGCCGCTTTTGCGTGGCTCGAGGTGCACGAGGTCGATCCGCAGGTTCGAGCCCGTGTCCTCGAGCAGCGTGATCGTGTGACCGATCCCATGCCGCGGGTCGTTGGGCCGGCGGCCGATCCGGTAGCCCGGGTCCTCGCCGTGCAGCAGGTCGTCGATCGTCACGCCGAGCGCCGAGCTCAGGCGCACGACGGTCGCCAGTGAGAGCCCGTGCTCGGCGCGCTCGACCTGCGAGATCGCGCTCGCGGTCACGCCGGCCATGTCGCCCAGGTCGTGCTGGCTGAGCCCGTGCGAGTGGCGGATCGCCCGCAGCGACGCGGCCACGCGATCGACGACCTCGGGCGGCGCGAGCACCGGCTGCCCGTCCTCGTCGTGCCAGTGCAGCACGGTGCCGATCGCCGCGTCCCCGCGCCCCTCGGCCTTGACCACCTGCAGGCTGCGCTCGTCGACGCGCAGCACGACCTGCGTCGTCCCGGCGACGGCGTCTCGCAGCTCGGCAGGAGTGTCGCGGACGCTCATGCACCAGTAGGCGATCGCACCCACGTCGAGCAGCAGCGGGCAGCAGCGCGTGAAGAACTCGCGCGTGCCGGTCGGCCCCCACCAGCGCATCATCGTGTCCAGCGACTCGAATAGCATCAGCCGCCGTCCCGCGCCCCGGCAGAGTCCGTGGATCTTGCGCAGCAGCTCGCCGGGTCCGACGAGCGCGCCGCCCGGCGCGGCGTCGAGCACCGCCAGGCCCGGCACGCCGTACGTGTTGACCGCGTCGCCGAGTGACACGACGACCTTCGTGTCGAACACCCGCGCCTGGGCGGCGATCGCCCGGTAGAACGGCTCGACCGGCGTCCCGTCGAGCTGCCAGATGACGTTGTCGCCGCGGTAGAGGCCGCCGAGCACGGCGTCGAGCGGGTCCAGGCCCGTGCTCACTCCCGGCTCGGCCACGTGGCGTTCAAGCACCGCTATCCGTGCGCAGCATCTCATGAACGCCCGCGCGGAAGGAACCGGGCGCCGCGCGACGGCGGGGCGCGAGGCACCGCTCAGAGCCCCTGCGCGGCGGGTGAAGCCCTGCTTTCGCAGCCTTGACACGCTCGCGGCGACCGGCGTTGAATGGATCTGCTGCAGGACGTACGCCGTGGGTGATCGCGCCGGTCGAGGCGCGTCCCGGATTCCGGGCTCGTCGGCTCATGGACGATGAGCGAGCCTCATCGATGGTGTCCCCTCGAGGGAAGGGAGATGCGCGCCCCTATGAGCTCCGATCCCACTCAGGACCCGACCGATTCGGGCACGTCGCCTGACTCGCTCTCCATCAACGGGACGATGCCGGGGTGGGCCGCTCGGGTGGACGGCAACCCGCTGCTCGCGTTCATCGACTCCTGCCTGCGCGGCGTCGGGCAGGTGTGCTTCATGAACAACCCGATCACGGGGCTGGCGATCCTCGTCGGAATGTTCGTGGCCGAGGCCTGGCTCGGCTTCGCCGGCGCGCTCGGGCTCGTCGTCTCCACGCTCGCCGCGATCCTCATCGGCATGGACCGGGGGGCGATCCGGGCCGGGCTGTTCGGGTTCAACGGCGTGCTCGTGGGCGCGGGCCTGTCCCTGTTCCTGCAGCCCGATTGGGACGGCCTCGTGATGGTCTGGATCGCCGTCGCCGCCGCCCTCTCGACGGTCCTGCACGCCGCACTGGCCAACGTGTTCATCGGCGCCTGGAAGGTGCCGCCGTTCACGCTGAGCTTCAACTTCATCACGCTGATCTTCCTGGTCGGCGCGCTGAACTACGCGAACGGCCGGGTCGGCGACCTGGTCGCACCCGCCGACGCGCAGGTCACCTCCGGATCCGTCAGCAACACGCTGCGCTCCACGGCGGACGCGGCGTCCGCGAACGACGTGGAGGGCGTCCTGAACGCGATCTTCCGCGGCATCGGGCAGCTGTTCTTCGCCAACAGCGTGACGGCGGGGATCATCATGGTCGTCGGGCTGGCGGTGTGCTCGCGGATCGCGGCGATCTTCGCGCTGATCGGCTCGGCCGCCGGGATGCTCACCGGCCTAGCGGTCGGCGCGAGCGGCGTGTCGATCTACAACGGCCTCTGGGGGTTCAACTCGTTCGACGCCGCGCTGGCGATCGGCGGCGTGTTCTTCGTACTCACCGTCAGGTCGGGCGTGCTGGCGGTCGCGTGCGCCGTGCTGGCTGCGCTGCTGTTCGGCGCGATCGGCGCGCTGTTCACGCCCTGGGGCCTGCCCGCCCTCACCTTGCCCTTCTGCTTCGCGACGCTCGCGTTCGCGCTGCTCAAGGGCGCCTCGACGAAGCTCGAGCCGGTCGCCGTCGAGGACATCACGACACCCGAGGAGCACCTGCGGCGCATGCGCTCCTCGGAGGGCGTCGGGCGGGCCGCCGTGCCGGCCTCGCTCTAGAAGTCATCGATCGACTGGAGGACCCACATGCCGCAGAACCTCTTCCCGCTGGACAACACGAAGAAGTTCACCGACCAGAAGTACGTCGGACACAACCGCTGGCACCCGGACATCCCGCCGGTCGTCAGCGTCAAGCCGGGCGACGTGTTCCGCGCCGACTGCCGCGAGTGGTTCGACGGGGCGATCAAGAACGACGACTCGGCCGACGACGTCCGCAACGCGCCGCTCCCGGGCGTGCACGTCCTCAGCGGGCCGTTCCGGGTCGAGGGCGCCGAGCCGGGTGACCTGCTCGTCGTGGACGTCCTCGAGATCGACGCCTGCGACCAGGAGGACGAGGGCCCGTATTCCGGCATGGGCTGGGGCTACACGGGCGTGTTCGCGAAGACCAACGGCGGCGGCTTCCTCACCGACCGCTTCCCGGACGCCTACAAGGTGATCTGGGACTTCGTCGGCGACGTCGCCACCTCGCGCCACATCCCGGAATGCTCCTACGTGGGCATCCACCACCCGGGCCTGATGGGCACCGCGCCGTCAGCGGAGCTGCTCGCGAAGTGGACCAAGCGCGAGACCGACCTGATCGCGACCGACCCCGACCGCGTGCCGCCGCTCGCGCTGCCGCCGCTGCCGGACAGCGCGATCCTCGGCAGCCTCGAGGGCGGCGAGTTCGACAGAGTCGCCGGTGAGGCCGCGCGCACCGCCCCGCCACGCGAGAACGGCGGAAACCAGGACATCAAGAACTTCACCGCAGGGACGCGGGTCTTCTATCCGGTGTTCGTCGAAGGCGCGAACCTGTCCTTCGGCGACCTGCACTTCTCGCAGGGCGACGGCGAGATCACGTTCTGCGGCGCGATCGAGATGGGCGGGTTCATGGACCTGCACATCGACGTGATCAAGGGCGGGATGGAGACGTTCGGTGTCTCGGAGAACGCGATCTTCATGCCGGGCCTGCGCGACCCGCAGTACTCGGAGTGGATCGCATTCTCGGGCGTGTCCGTGGACCTCGCGGGCAAGCAGCATTACCTCAACTCGCAGCTCTCGTACGAGCGGGCGTGCCACCACGCGATCGACTACCTCATGAAGTTCGGCTACACCGACATCCAGGCGTACATGATCCTCGGGTCGGCGCCGATCGAGGGACGCTTCTCCGGCGTGGTGGACATCCCGAACTCGTGCGCGACGGTGTACGTCCCGCGGCGCATCTTCGACTTCGACGTCGCGCCCGGCGGGCGCGAAGCCGTACCAGGTGACCCAGGGCAGCCCGGTGCCGAGGACGGCGAACTAGGAAGGAGACGCAGTGGCGATCTACGAGTACCGGTGCGAGCGCGACGGCGCGTTCGACGTGATGTTGCCGATCGGGACCGCACCGGCGTCGATCGCCTGTCCGGTGTGCGCGAGCGAGGCGGGGCGGGTCTTCTCCAGCCCCATGCTCTCGCTCGTGCCGCGGGCGCTGTCCGCCGCGCTGGACCACGAGGAGAAGACCCGCCACGAGCCGGACGTGGTGACCTCGCTGCCGCCGAGGCCACCGCACCGGCGGACGCCTGTGCTCGCGCTGACCCCGACGCTGCGGCGCCTTCCCAGACCGTGAGGTGAGCGCGGCGCGGCTCCGCGCGCTCTCGATCCTCGCCGGTGGCGCCGTCGGGGCGCTCGCCCGCGCCGGCGTGGCCGAGGCGCTGCCGCACACCGCCGGGGAGTGGCCGTGGGCGACATTCGGCGTCAATCTCGCGGGCGCGGCACTGCTGGCCTGGCTGACGACGCGGCTGGCCGAGATGGTCGCGCCGACGCGCTACTGGCGGCTGCTGATCGGCACGGGCTTCTGCGGCGCGCTCACGACGTTCTCGACCTTCCAGGTGGAGACGATCCAGCTCGCCGAAGACGGCCATGCGTCCCTGGCGCTCGCCTATGTGACCGCCAGCCTCGCCGCGGGCATGACGCTGGCCGCCGCCGCAACCGTCGCCGCGCGCCGGCGCCGCTACCGATGAGCAGCGTCCTCGCGTGGGTGGGCGTGGCCGTGGTGGGCGCCGCCGGCGCCTACGCCCGCTTCGCCGTCGGCGGTGCGGTGACGGCGCGGCGGGTGAGCGACTTCCCGCTCGGCACGTTCGTGGTCAACGTGACGGGCGCCTTCGCGCTCGGGCTGCTGGTCGGGCTCGCGGTGCACGGAGACGCCCGGCTCGTCCTCGGGACCGGCTTCCTCGGCGCGTACACGACGTTCTCCACCTGGATGGTGGAGGCCCAGCGGCTCGGCGAGGACGGTGACTGGGCGACGATGTGGCTGTACCTGCTCGGGTCGATGGCCGCCGGGCTCGCCGCCACCGGCGCAGGGTGGCTTCTCGGCGGGGCGCTCGGATGATCGCCGACTCGCTGAAACTGTCTGTCTACTTCGGCGAGGCGATCACGGCGGGCCCGCTGCTGGCGAGCGACGCCCTCATGAACCGGCTCGCCGACCACGGGATCCTCGCCGCCGCGCTGCTGCGGGGCATCGAGGGCTTCGGGATCAATCGCCGCATCCACGCCGAGCGATTCCCCGACGTCTCGACGGACCTGCCGCTGCTCGCGTTCGCGGTCGACACCGCGGACCGCATCCGCGGCGTGCTGGACGACGTGTCGCGCGCCGTGCCCCGCGGCCTGCTCACGCTCGAGCGCGCGCGGCTGGCGACCGGCAGCGACGTGGCACGCGTCGAGTTCCCCGAAGGCGTGGGCAGGGCCGCCAAGCTCACCATCTACTGCCGGGCGGGGGAGCGCATCCGCGGGCGGTCGTCGTACCGCGAGGCGGTCGCGCTGCTGCGACGGCACGGCGCGACCGGGGCGATCGTGCTGCCCGGCGTCGACGGGCTGCTCGACGGCCGGAGGGGACGGGCCCGGCTCTTCTCCGCCAACGGCAACTCGCCGATGGTGATCATCTCCGTCGGCCCGGCCGAGCTGCTACGGCGCTCGCTGCCGCACCTGCCGGAGGTCCTGGCCGTGCCGATCGTGACCGTCGAGCGCATCGCGCAGCTCAAGCACGACGGCGAGCTGCTCGAGCCGCCGCCGAGCGTCTCGCCGCGCCCTGCAGGCTGGCCGGACGTCTGGCAGACGATCCGCGTGTACACGCGGCGCAGCGCGCAGGTCGACGGCCACGCCCTCTACAGCGAGCTGGCCAGGCTGCTGCGCGAGTCCGGCGGCGCGGGCGCCACCACGATCCTCGGTGACTGGGGGTTCTCCAGCGACGAGCCGCCGCACGGGGACGTGTTCGGCAGGGTCGCGAGCCACCGGCCGACCTACACGGTCTACATCGACCGTCCGGAGAAGGTGGCGGAGCTGTGGCCGATCATCGACCGGCTGACCGCCCACCACGGCATCGTCACCTCGCTCCTCGTGCCCGGGTACCGCGAGCGGGCGGGCGAGATCGCCCACGGCAGCCTCGATGCGCCGGACGAGCTGACGAGATCCTGAGGCGTCAGGCGGGTACACGGGTGATCTGTCGATCCCTACGAGACGCGAGAACCATCGATGCCGAGAACCGAGAAAGGCCTGAACGGGCTCCTGCACCGCTGGCGCGCGAGGCGCGCCAGGCTCCCATGGCACGAGCTCGAGGCCGAGGCGGCGCGCCAGGGCTGCTCGCCGGCGGACATCTTCTTCGACCGCGCCGGGCTGGCTGAGCCGGACGACGCCGGGCCTGCTCCGGTGCAGGCGGAGGAGCCACACGAGCAGGCGCCTGGTCACGTGCCGTGGCGGGGACTCGACCCGCGCCCGGCGGCGCGGGCGGGCTGACGCGCCGCCCGCGAGGAGTTCACACGATCGGCGGGATCCAGCCCTTCGGACGCTTGCCGGTAGAGACGTAGCGGTAGGCCTGGATGTGGTCGTACTCGGCGCTGTCGGGCTCGTAGGCCATCAGTGCCTGGTCGATCCCGCCGTGCTTGGCGACGAGCTCCGCCCCCACCTTCGCGTTGGGAGCGCCCAGGGACGGGGGTGGCGTCGCGGCAGTGGTCGCTCTCGGCGGCGGGGCGACGGCATCGGCCACGCGCACGACGCGCTCGTCGGGGAAGGGCACCACGCCCGTCCGCATCGCGTCGAAGTCCTGCAGTCGCGAGTGCTCGTCGAAGCGGCCGTCCGCAGCCGCGCCGGTCGCGGGCCGATGTCCAGGGAGATGTCCTGGAGCAGCGCGGTCGCGTCGATCCAGTCGTCGCCCGTCATCGCCTCGACGGCGGACTCGAGGCTGACGATCGTCTCGGCCAGGTGATCCCGGCACGGCCGGCGTTCCGGAAGTGGTGCTCGTGGTGGCTCATCGTCGTGCCGGTGTACCCGCTTCCCTCATCCCTCTCCCCCGGCGTCCAAGTCGGCGGAGGAGGCGGAAGATCCTCGAGCTCCACGCATCCTCGGGGGTACGCCGCGCAGCCGCAGCCCGTCGCGATGGCCGGCCGTCGACCCCTTCGCACGCTGGGGCTTGGCGCAGCTCATGTCCGTGATGTGTCCCAAGGTCTCGGCTCTCTCGCCATAGATGCGCCTCGGGCCAACAAGAACTTCTCTGCCAGCCCCAGCCCAGCTGCTGAACCGAGCCGGCGCTACCGGTGCTCCTCAACCGGGCGTACAATGAGGGCGCGGCTCCAGCGGACCCGCAAAGGTCGAGGAGAGTGACGGCATGGCCAACGTTCTCTGTGTGCTCTACGACGATCCCGTCGCCGGCTACCCGCCTTCCTACGCACGCGACGACGTTCCCAAGATCGAGCGGTACTACGACGGCCAGACGACGCCGAGCCCGAAGCGGATCGACTTCACGCCGGGTGAGCTGCTCGGCAGCGTCTCGGGCGAGCTCGGGCTGCGCAGGTTCCTGGAGGAGCGCGGCCACCGGCTGACCGTGACGTCCGACAAGGACGGAGCCGATTCGGTCTTCGAGCGAGAGCTTCCGGACGCGGAGATCGTGATCTCGCAACCGTTCTGGCCGGCATATCTGACCGCGGAGCGGATCGCCAAGGCGCCCAGCCTCAAGCTGGCGGTGACGGCGGGGATCGGCTCCGATCACGTCGACCTCGAGGCGGCGATCGAGCGCTCGATCACCGTCGCCGAGGTGACGTACTGCAACAGCATCAGCGTGGCCGAGCACGTGGTGATGATGATCCTCGCCCTCGTGCGGAACTACATCCCGTCCCATCGGTGGGTCATCGACGGTGGCTGGAACATCGCCGACTGCGTGTCGCGGTCCTACGACCTGGAGGGGATGCAGGTCGGCACGGTCGGCGCCGGTCGCATCGGCTGGGCCGTGCTGCGGCGGCTGAAGCCATTCGAAGTGGGGCTGCACTACACCGATCGGCACCGCCTCCCGGCCGCGGTTGAGCAGGAACTCGACGTCACCTACCACCCGAGCGCCGAGGCGCTGGTGCGCGTCTGCGACGTCGTCACGATCAACGCGCCCCTGCATCCCGAGACCGAGCACCTCTTCAACGCCCAGCTGATCGGACAGATGAAGCGCGGCGCCTACCTCGTCAACACGGCACGCGGCAAGATCTGCGACCGCGATGCGGTTGCGCGTGCGTGCGACACGGGCCAGCTCGCGGGCTACGCGGGCGATGTCTGGTTCCCCCAGCCCGCCCCGCAGGACCATCCCTGGCGGGCGATGCCCCATCACGGCATGACGCCTCACACGTCCGGCACGAGCCTCGCGGCCCAGGCCCGCTACGCCGCAGGCGTCCGCGAGATCCTCGAGTGCTGGTTCGACGACCGCCCGATCCGCGACGAGTACCTGATCGTCCACGGCGGCATGCTCGCCGGCACCGGCGCCCACTCCTACAGCGCCGGTGACGCCACGGGCGGCTCGGAAGAGGCCGCACGGTTCAAGGCCGGCTGACTTCGCTGCCCCGGCGGCTGGAAGTCGTCACCGTTGTCGCCTTTCGCGCGCGGCGGTGCCGAAGGACGGTGCGCCGTTCATCGGCTCTGCTCTGCCGCCCGCCGGGCGGCTCGGCGCGAGCCCCAAGCAAGGAGGTCGGCGGGCACCGTCTCTCCGCTTGGCGCCGGGCTATGGCCTCTCGCAACGCCGATCGGGGGTCGGGCCGGTCGTGTGAGCGACGTGCCGGTGCGCGTCGAGCGTCGCTGCCGAGAGTTCTCCCGACGCAGTCCTGAGCGCCGTGTTGGCGGCGGCGC
>CAWDYI010000016.1:0-193031 GCA_963806395.1 uncultured Solirubrobacteraceae bacterium
CCCTACGCCCCGGCGGGTCTAGTCGTCGCGGTCGTGGATCGCGTCTTTGGCGCTCTTGTGCGAGAGCGTCTCGCAGTTGCGCCGCTTGACGTTCGGGCCGCTGGCGTGGCTGACGTAGAGGATGTCGTCGTTGCCCGGGCCGCAGTCGACGACGCCGCGGCCGAACCAGACGCGGATCGTGTCGTCGCCCGCGCCGCCGTGGATCGTGTTGTGCCCGTGGCTGGCATAGACCCAGTCGTCGCCGGCACCCGCGCGTACGAAGTCGCGCTGGCGGGTGGTGTTCCCCGTGGCCTTGTGGTCGCCCCAGATGACGTCCTTGCCGCGGCCGCCGTGGATGCGGTCGGCGCCGTGGCCGCCCAGCAACTCGTCGTTCTTGCGCGTGCCGGTGTGCGAGATGTCGAGGTCGTCGGAGTTGATCCACAGCTCGCCGTTGATACGCGGCCAGTCGTCCTTCGGCGCGCCCGCCTGGGCGACGCCCACGAAGAGGGTTGCGCCCGTGAGGATCGTTACGAGCAAGCCGATGCGGCGGACCATGGTGTCGTCCACCTTAGCCCTGGCCGGTCTCCGCTGCGGCGGAGAAGTGCCGGTCCATCCAGGCACGCCAGCGGGGCTGCTCGGCGGCCGCGACGGCCGTTGCCGAGTCGCCGTAGAGGTAGAGGTGGACGTTCGCGAACGCCTCCCCACGCCAGCCGTACGCGTACACGAAGGCGGTTCCCGGCGCCGGCTCCTCGATGCGGATCATGAGCTCGCGGTGGTAGACGGCGGGCTGCGCGCGCTCGACGACGCCCGCGAGCGCCGGGGCGTCCGGCCCCGTCGCGACCACCCGATCCCCCACCGCCGCCCCGGACAGGCCGAGCGCGGCGGTCATGGCGGCATGCGTGGCGTCCAGCGAGCCGCTGGATGGGCCGTTGACCGTGATCGACGAGCACGGCTCGCCGGCGAAGTGCGTGAGGTACAGCCGCAGCTGGTGGAAGTGCGACGACCAGCCCTCGCGCATCTGATCGAGCTCGTCGGCCCAGCTCTCGCTGCTCGTGAAGGCGCTGGCGACGAGGCGCACGACGCAGGTGCCGCCCGACCGGGCCTCGACGAGCCACTCGCTGG
Organism: uncultured Solirubrobacteraceae bacterium; assembly: GCA_963806395.1. Lineage (GTDB taxonomy): Bacteria > Actinomycetota > Thermoleophilia > Solirubrobacterales > Solirubrobacteraceae > DASSUW01. Next base: position 1,102 of record CAWDYI010000016.1, read on the forward strand.
CGATCCGCCCGGCGGGCTGGTCCTCGGACGGCTCCCATCCCTCCTCGTAGGCGAACCGGCGCGGCGGGTCCCAGGCGGTCACCTCGCCGGACACCTCCATGCCGGTGCCCATGTCGAAGGCGATCGGCGCGCCGACGCGCTGCTCGAACTCGGCGGGCGCGAACCACGCCGCGATGCCCGGGCCGGTGGCGATCGCCTCCCACACCTGCTCGGGCGTCCCGGGCACCTCGACCTCCACCTCGATCTTGCGGGCAGCGTCGTCGGGGGACGCGGTCATGGGGTCTCCTCCGGGAGCGGGTGGGCTGCGATGACGACGCGGTGGCGGCGGCCGCCGGGCGCCGATTCGTCGTGGTAGCGGGATACGAGCGCGGTGACGGCGCCCGCGAGGTCGCGAGTGAAGGCGGCGCGCTCGGCCGCGGAGCGAAAGCGGATCTCGGTGTCGATCGCCAGCGTGGCGAGGCGCTTGTCCTGCGCCTCGGCGCGGCGGGCGAGGCCTCCGACCTCGCGAACCATCCGCGCGCCGAGCGCGATCAGGTAGCGGGCGGACAGGCGGTCGGCGGTGCGGCGGGGGTCGGACGCGGCCTCGCCGAGCGCGCCCGGCGAGACCACGTAGGACGCGGCGGTGGCGACCAGCAGCCGCTCGGTCAGGCCGCCCCAGCGCCGCTCCTCCGCCATCCGGACGAGGCCGTGGGCCTCGAGCGTGCGCAGGTGGTAGTTGATCTTCTGGCGGGTCAGCCCGACGCGCTCGGCGAGCGCGGCCGCGGACGCCGGCTCGGCCAGCTCGGCCAGTAGCCGCGCGCGCACGGGATCGAGCGCCACCACCGCGGCAGCCGGGTCATCGATCACTTCGACGTCGAGCACGGCACCGCATCCAAGCATTGACAAACATTCTTGTCAAGCCTGTCAAGCCTAAGGGGGTCTGACCCCCTTACGGCCGCGGCGCCCTAAGGGGGTCTGACCCCCTTAGGGCGCGGTGCCCAGCCGGTGGTGCGCCGCGACGCGGTCGGCGCCGAGGGCGTACCCGTAGACCGCGACCTCGTCGAGCGTGCCGGAGTAGAACCTCCAGCTGTCGTGGAGGGAGCCGATCCTCAGGTTGCGCTCGGCGGTCGGGAGCGAGATCGTCGAGGCGAGCGCCCCTCCCACCTTGACGCGGACGCCGTCGACATACAGCCGCATCACCTGCTGGGTGTCGTAGGTGGCGACGACGTGCGTCCACCGGCCGGGCGTGAAGTCGGCCTTGATCGTGCTCCAGCGGCCGTTCGCGAATCGGGAGAACACCAGGCCGCCGGCGCCCGCGCGCACGCCGACGAGATAGCCGCCGGCGGCGTCCTCGGACGAGAACACGCGCCGCGTATTCGCGTTCAGCGACCGCGGGTCGATCCACGCCTCGAGACTGAACGGCGCGTGACCGCCAAAGTCGGACGACACGCCGGACGAGGTCACGAACAGGCTCGTGTGGCCGTCGAATGAAAGCGCGCGATTCGGGTCGCCCAGAAGCGCGCCTCGCACGCCGGTCGTCCCGTCGTTCCGAATCCCAGCTCGCGGCTTCACCTCGTCGTGCGACACCAGCGCGCCCGGAGACTCGCCGAAGCGCCAGTAGCCGTTCGGGTGGTCGTCGAGCACCGCGCTGCGGTACGCCGACCGCAGGGGTGCGCGACATGCCGGGCTGAACGGTTCGAAGGCAGGCACGGGGCGCTCGGCGGCCGGGCCGAAGTCCTTGATCGGCTCGCTGGTCGCCGCGCTGTTGCGCCACGACACGTAGCGGCCGTTCGCGGACAGCTCCGGCGAGTGCTCGTAGAGGATGCCGAGCCCCGAGCCGACGCTCTGGATCCCGTGCGTGACGCGGTCATAGACGAAGACGCTGTCGATGTCGCTGTACCGGCCCTCATCCATCCACATCTGGTTGCCGGTGAACGCGACGCGCGTGCCGTCCGCGGAGATCGACGGGTCCAGGCCGCGCCCGGACGAGCTCACGGGCCACTCGGTCACCGTCTCGGTCGTCCCGGTCGCCATGTCGCGCACCCATGCCTGGCGAGTGCCGTAGGCCCCAACGAACCAATCGAACGCCACGACCTGGCCGTCGGCCGAGATCGACGGGTTCGCCGGGTCGGAGCCGGCCAAGCCCTCGCCGCCGACGCTGACCCGCTCGGTCACACCCGTGAGGAGGTCGCGTCGGAAGAGGTCGAGGCCCGTGTTCGTGTCGTCGGCGGTGATACGCCCGTACGAGCCGTAGACGACGTAGCGGCCGTCGGCGGAGATCGCCGGCCAGACGATCCGCGGGCCCAGCTTGCCCCTCGGAATGTGCGCGGCGCGACCGGTCTGGCGGTCGACGACCACGATGTCCAACGTGACGTATACGACAAAGCGGCCGTTGCTGGAGATCGCCGTCGCGCCGCCACCAGGGGCAAGGCTGATCCGATCCGACACCGCGCACGCGCGATCGCGGACATACACGTCCTCGGCGCCGTTCGTGTCGTCCAGCGTGAGCGGCTGCGCCGATGAGAACACCACGTGGCGGCCGGTGTAGTCCATGTCGGACTCGTGAGCGTCCTGCCAGCGGCCGTCGGAGTCGACGCTGACGTTCTGCGTGTCCCCCGCCGCGCGGTCGTCGAGCTTCACGCCGTCGGGAACCTCGTAGGCGCGGAAACGCCCGTCCGCGCTGAGCGGCGCCGTTTCCTCGAAGGCCGCCGCCGTCGCCGGCAGCACCAGCATCAGACCGAGAACCGCCAGAACGCCACGCGAGACCGACAAGGGCTCTCCCCAACTTCGAACGACCAGAGCGCGAAGCTAGTGCGAGTTCGCACGAGACCGTGCGCCGTAGTCACCCGCGCGGGGGAGTGAGCGTCACGGCGAACTCCCAGACCTCACGCCCCGCCCGGTTCGCGGTCTGCCGGCAGGCGGTCCTCCAGCCGGCCGCGAACGACCCCTCGCGCATGCACATGAAGTCCCAGTCCGACTCCACGGGCGGGAGCCACACGAGGTCCATCGGATAGACGTGGCGCGTGTCCGGGCCGCCGCCGAACGGGGGCAGGCAGATCGGATCGGCCGTCCCCGACACCTGCCGCTCGACCGGCACGTCGGCGTCGAGGAAGCTGGGGCCGAGCGCGTCCGGCCGCGCGCCGACCAGCGTCCCCGCCAGCGGCACGGGCCGCGCGAGTCGCTCTGTGCCGGCCGTCTCGCACGTGAGCCAGGTGCCGTTCGGACGCGGCGTCTCGGCGCGGGTCACGGTGTCCTCTTGGAGTCCGACGAGGCGGCCCGCGAAGCTCACGGCCCGTGCCCGCAGGTCCCCGACGCCGGTGCGAGTGACGGCGACGCTGCCCGTCGCCGTCCACCGCAGCTTCGTCGTGGCGCCGAAGTAGACCGACTGGCCCTGGCGCTCGCGCGTGAACTCGTACGTGCCCTCGGCGGTCAGGTGGAAGAGCTTCTCCTGCGGCGCGCCGCGGGTGCCGGGCACGACGGGAGGCTTCGTGGTGACCGGCCGCTTCGTGCCGGGCTTGTGCTTCCTGCACTGCTTGCGCTTCTTGCCGTGCTTGCGCTTCTTCTTGCAGTGCTTCTTCTTGGCCTGCTTCTTCTTCTGAGACTGGCTCTGGGATTGCTTGTTCCCGGGCGCCGCGCCGGCGGCTGCCAGATCGGCGGTCCCACTCAGGAGCAGGCCCACCACGATGGTGGCGATCAGCGTCCGCGCTCGGAGCATGGAGGTCATGCGTGCGAGCGTGCACCCGTGCGCGGCCGACGGGAAGGCACCCCAGGGCTACGGGAGCGTCACCTAGCTCAGGACGCGCGTCTCGTAGCCCGCCTCGCGCAGCGCCGCGACGACGTCCTCGGCGTGGTCCTGGCCGCGCGTCTCGAGCACCAGCTCGATCGCGGTCTCGCGCACGTGCAGCTCGAGCCCCTCGCGTACGTGTGAGACGTCGACGATGTTCGCGCCGGTCTCCGCGACCTGGACGAGCAGGCCGGCGAGGTTGCCGGGTCGGTCCGGGACGCGCGTGATCAGCACGAGCCGGCGGCCGACCTGGGTCTCGTGGCGGCGAGCGACCGAGGCGAGCAGCCCCGGATCGACGTTGCCGCCGGACAGCACCGCCACGGTCGTCCCGTGCTCGGCCGCGCTCACCTGCCCGCCGATCAGCGCCGCCACGCCGACGGCGCCCGCTCCCTCGACCACGAGCTTGGCGCGCTCCATCAGGACCACCATCGCCTCGGCGGTCTCGTCCTCGCCGACGACCACGATGTCGTCGGCGTACTGCGAGAGCAGCTCGAGCGTCAGCTCGCCGGGGTGCTTGATCGCGATCCCGTCGGCGATCGTCAGTACTGACGTGGCCGGAACGGCCTTGCCGAGCCGGAGCGACTCGGGGTACGGCGCGCACGCCGCGACCTGCACGCCGATCACCTCGACGTCGGGCCGGGCCGCCTTCACCGCGATCGCGATCCCCGAGCACAGCCCGCCGCCGCCGACCGGAACGACGACCTTGGCGAGATCGGGCACGTCCTCGAGCAGCTCGAGCCCCAGCGATCCCTGGCCCGCGATGATGTCGGCGTCGTCGAACGGGTGCACGAACGCGAGCCCGCCCTCGTCCGCGCGCTTCCGCGCCATCTCCAGACACGCGTCGACCGAGTCGCCGCCGATGTTCACCGTCGCTCCCTGCCCGCGCGCCGCCTCGACCTTGGCCATCGGCGCGTCGACCGGCACGAACACCTCGCACGGGACGCCGCGCGCCCGGGCGGCGGCGGCGAGGCTCTGCGCGTGGTTGCCCGCGGACGCCGCGACGACGCCCTGCTCGCACCGGTCACCGAGCGCCGCGAGCTTGGCGGCCGCGCCACGGACCTTGAACGAGCCGGTGCGCTGCAGGTTCTCGGCCTTGAGCGCCACGACGCCGCCGACCCGTTCGGAGATCGTGCGCGACGAGAGCACCGGCGTCCGCCGGGCGATCTCGTCGACCGCCGGCCGCGCCGCGGCGACGTCGTCGGCCGAGACGCCGGCCATCAGTCGGGCACGGCGAGGACCGCGTCGATCTCGACCTGCGCCCCGAGCGGAAGCGCCGCGACGCCGATCGTGCTGCGCGCCGGCGGGTCGCTCGGGAAGTACGTGCCGTACGCCTCGTTGACGTCCTTGAAGGTCGAGATGTCGGTCACGTAGATGCCGACACGCACGGCGTCGGCCAGCTGCGCGCCGGCGGCGGCTGCGACGATGGCGAGGTTGTCGAGGCAACGGCGCGTCTGGTCGCCGATCGAGCCCTCGACGAGCTGGCCGGTCTCCGGGTCGACCGGGGTCTGGCCGGAGAGGAAGATCAACCCGTTGGAGATGACGGCGTGTGAGTACGGGCCCGCAGCGTCCGGCGCGCCCTCTGCGTGGACCGTTTCGCGATGATGGGACATGGAAAGGGAACCTATCGATGAACCGGCTCGCTCAGCAGACATCCCCTTATCTCCTCCAGCACAAGGACAACCCCGTGGACTGGTATCCGTGGGGTGACGAGGCGCTCGAGCGCGCCCGGACCGAGGACAAGCCGCTGCTCGTCTCGATCGGCTACTCGGCCTGCCACTGGTGCCACGTGATGGAGCACGAGTCGTTCGAGGACGCCGAGGTGGCGGCGGTGATGAACGACGCGTTCGTGTGCGTGAAGGTCGACCGCGAGGAGCGCCCGGACGTCGACGCCATCTACATGGAGGCCGTGCAGGTGATGACCGGCCACGGCGGCTGGCCGCTGAACGCGTTCCTCACGCCCGACGGCGTCCCGTTCTACGCCGGCACCTACTTCCCGCCCGAGCCGCGCCACAACCTGCCGAGCTGGCGGATGGTGCTCGAGGGCGTCGGCCGCGCATGGAACGACCAGCGCGACGAGATCATCAACACGTCGCAGCGGATCGTCGAGCGCCTGCAGGCGTTCGCGTCGCTGCAGGCGCCGGACGCCGAGATCGACCCCCGCTCACTCGACGCCGCCGTCACGACGCTCAAGCGCACGTACGACTCGGCGAACGGCGGCTGGGGCGACGCGCCGAAGTTCCCGCTCGCCTCCACGATCGAGTTCCTGCTGCGGCGCGGCGAACGCCAGATGGCGCTCCAGTCGCTCCGCCGGATGGCCGGCGGCGGGATCTACGACCAGGTCGGCGGTGGCTTCTCGCGCTACGCGGTCGATGCCCAGTGGGTCGTCCCGCACTTCGAGAAGATGCTCTACGACAACGCGCTGCTCGCGCGCGCGTACCTGCACGCGTTCCAGGTCTCGCGCGAGCCGTTCTTCGAGCGTGTCGTGCGCGAGACACTCGACTGGGCGCTGCGCGAGCTGCGCCAGGACGAGGGCGGCTTCGCGAGCGCGCTCGACGCCGACTCGGAGGGCGTCGAGGGGAAGTTCTATGTCTGGAGCCTCGCCGAGGTGCGCGAAGCGCTCGATCCCGAGCTGGCGGAAGCCGCGATCGAGCACTTCGGCATGTCCGAGGCCGGCAACTTCGAGGGCGCCAACATTGCCGTCCGAGCGACCCCGGACCCCGAGCGGCTCGACGAGATCAAGGCCGGCCTGCTCGCCGCGCGCGAGCGCCGCGTGCGGCCCGGGCTCGACGACAAGCGCCTGACCGCATGGAACGCGCTGATGATCTCCGCGCTGGCCGACGCCGGCGCGGTGCTCGAAGAGCCACGCTACCGCGACGCCGCCGTCGCCGCCGCCGAGTTCGTGCTGCGCGATCTGCGCGACGCCGACGGCCGGCTCCTGCGCACCTACAACCAGGGCCGCGCGCACCTGAACGCCTACCTCGAGGACCACGCGTTCCTGCTCGAGGCGCTGCTCACCCTGTACGAGGCGACGTTCGAGGCGCGCTGGTTCGACGAGGCGCGCGCGCTCGCGGACCAGATCATCGACCGCTTCGCCGACCCCGACCGCGGCGGCTTCTACTTCACCGCCGACGACCACGAGTCGCTGATCGTCCGCCGCAAGGATCCCGAGGACTCGCCGATCCCGTCCGGCGCGTCGGCCGCGGCGTTCGGCCTGCTGCGTCTCGGCAGGCTGACCGGCGAGGCGCGGTACGAGGACGCGGCGCTCGGCGTCATCCGGCTCATGCACACGATCGCGCCGCAGCACCCGACCGCGTTCGGGCACATGCTCCAGGCGATCGACTTCTACCTCGCGGACGTGCGCGAGGTCGCGCTCGTGGGTGACGAGCGCGAGCCGCTCGAGCGCGTCGTGCGCGAGGCGTTCCGGCCGCACGTGGTGCTCGCCGGCGGTGGCGGCGACGTGCCGCTGCTCGCGGGCCGCGAGCCGGTCGGCGGCCGCGCGGCGGCGTACGTGTGCGAGCACTTCACGTGTCAACGCCCGGTGACCGAGCCGGACGAGCTGCGCGCGCTGCTCGACGCCTGACAGTACGGCTAGCCGTACTCGCACGGATGTGCGGCTTCGGTTAAGTCCGCGCTGGCCCCCATGACGAAGCTGCTCACGCTCCCAGCGCAGCGGGTCCCGAAGTTCTTCGTGCTCGCGATCGCGCTGCTGGTCGTGTTCGCGCTGTTCCCGGCGTCCGGCGAGTTCGAGGACGCGCAGGAGAACGAGGCGACGTCGTTCCTCCCGGGCGACGCCGAGTCGGTCAAGGCGCTGAACGCGATCGAGCAGTTCCCGGACGGCCAGGTCGCGGCGGCGGTGACGGTGCTCGTGCGCGACGGCGGGATCACTCCGGAGGACACCGCCAAGGCTGAGGAGCTCGTCGAGAGCCTGACGAGCGACCCGCCGCCGATCACCAAGGGCACCGAGGGGCCGATCCCGTCAGAGGACGGCGAGGCGCTGCTCGTCGTCACGCAGGTACAGGACACGGGCGGCACCGGCGAGGACTTCCTGGACTCGGTGAAGGAGATCCGCCGGCGCGCGCACGCTCTCGAAGGCGACGGGCTCCAGGTCGAGGTGACCGGCGCGGCGGGCTTCGGCGCCGACGCGATCGAGGTGTTCGGCGACATCAACGGCCAGCTGCTGGCGGCGGCCGGCGGGCTCGTGCTGATCCTGCTGATCCTGATCTACCGGTCGCCGATCTTCTGGACCATCCCGTTCTTCACCGTGCTGTTCGCCGAATCGTCGGCGCGCGGTCTCGGCTACCTGCTGTCCGAGGCCGGCGTCGTGATCAACGGCCAGTCCGGTGGCATCCTGCCGGTGCTGGTGTTCGGCGCGGGCACCGACTACGCGCTGCTGCTCGTCGCCCGCTACCGGGAGGAGTTACGCCGGCACGACTCCCGCCACGAGGCGATGGAGCTCGCGCTGCGCACCGCCGGCCCGGCGATCCTGTTCTCGGGACTGACCGTGATGGCGGCGCTGATCGTGCTGATCCTCGCCGACGTCAACGGCACCGCCGGCCTGGGCCCGATCGGCGCCATGGGGATCTTCGTGGCGATGACGTTCATGCTCACGATGCTCCCGGCGGCGCTCCTGGTCGTCGGCCGGCGGATCTTCTGGCCGTTCGTACCGGATGCGCCTGAGGGGCCGCTGCCGCCGCACACGAACAAGTGGCGGCGGGCGATCTTCTCGGTGCTGGTCGGCGCCATCGCGGCCGCCATCGGATCCGGGGCCGGCGGCGCCGGTGCCGGGATCGGCTTCGTCGCGGGCGCGCTGCTCAACTTCTTCGTGCTGTCGCCGCTCTTCCACCGGTTCGACGTGAGCACGTTCTACCCGAAGATCGAGCGGCCGCTGGCCGCGCGCCACCGGCTCAGCGACGAGACGCACGGCTTCTGGCGGCGGGTGGGCGAGCGCGTGGCGGCCGCGCCTGGCCGCGTGGCGCTCGCAACCACGCTCGTGCTGGTGATCCTGTCCGCCGGGCTGCTCCAGCTCGACACCGGTCTCACGAGCGGCAACTCGTTCCGGGGCGAGGTCGAGGCCGTGCGCGGCTCCGAGCTGCTGGCCGCGCACTACCCGGCCGGCGCCAACGTCCCGACGGTCGTGGTCATGCCCGACGAGGCCGACGTCGAGCCCGTGCGGACCGCGCTGGAGGACCATCCGGCGGTGGCGGCCGTCGGCGACCCGGTCGAGGGCCCGCCCGGCGTCAAGGTCGACGTCCAGCTCAAGCTCGACCCGTACTCCACCGACGCGTTCGACGAGATCCCGAGGCTGCGGGAGACCGTCAAGCGCGCGGGCGGCGACGACGTGCTGGTCGGCGGCCCGACCGCGGCCGAGTACGACCTGCGCCAATCGGCCACGCGCGACAACTACGTGATCATCCCGATCACGCTGATCGTGGTGTTCGTGATCCTCGCCGTGCTGTTGCGTGCGCTGGTCGCTCCCGCCGTGCTCGTCGGCACCGTGATCCTGTCGTTCACGGCGGCGCTCGGCGCCGGCATGTTCTTCTCGAAGTCCGTGTTCGGATTCCCCGGCATCGACCCGGCGCTGCCACTGCTGTGCTTCGTGTTCCTGGTCGCCCTCGGGATCGACTACAACATCTTCCTGATGGCGCGCGTGCGCGAGGAGACGCTCCGCTACGGCACGCGCGAGGGCATGCTGCGCGGGGTGGCGGTCACCGGCGCGGTGATCACGTCGGCGGGCATCGTCCTGGCAGGCACGTTCGGAGCGCTCGCCGTGCTCCCGCTCATCTTCCTCACCGAGATCGGCTTCATCGTCGCCTTCGGCGTGCTGCTGGACACGTTCCTCGTGCGCTCGATCCTCGTTCCCGCGCTCACGTTCCTGATCGACCACCGCATCTGGTGGCCGTCGAAGCTCAAACGCTGAGCCGCTAGAGGATCGCCAGGTAGCGGTCGAGCTCCCAGGGCGTGACCTGCACCCGGTAGTCCTCCCACTCCTGCCGCTTGATCTCGATGTAGCGGTTGAAGATGTGCTCGCCGAGCGTGCGCAGCACGAGCTCGGACTCGGAGGTGATCTCGATCGCCTCGCCGAGCGTCTCCGGGAGCTGCTCGATGCCGAGCCGGCGGCGCTCGTCCGGGCTCAGGTGGTAGAGGTTCTTCTCCATCGGCTCGGGCAGCTCGTAGCCGCGCTCGACGCCCTCCAGGCCCGCCATCAGCAGCGCCGAGAACGTCAGGTACGGGTTGCACGCGGGGTCGGGGCAGCGCAGCTCCATCCGCGTGGCCTGCTCCTTGCCCGGGTGATAGAGCGGGACGCGCACGAGCGCTGAGCGGTTGCGACGGCTCCACGCGACATACACGGGCGCCTCGTAGCCGGGCACGAGCCGCTTGTACGAGTTCACCCACTGGGCGAAGATCGAGCAGATCTCGCGCGCGTGGCGGAGCTGGCCGGCGATGAACGCCTTGCCCGTCTCCGACAGGAAGTACTTGTCGTTCTCGTCATAGAACGCGTTCCGGCCGTCCTTGAACAGCGACTGGTGGGTGTGCATGCCGGAGCCGTTCTCGCCGAACAGCGGCTTCGGCATGAACGTCGCGTGCCAGCCGTACTTGAGCGCGATCTCCTTGACCGTGATCCGGTACGTCATGCAGTCGTCGGCCATCTTCAGCGCATCGGAGTAGCGCATGTCGATCTCGTGCTGGCTCGGGCCGACCTCGTGGTGGGAGTACTCGACCTGGATCCCGAGCTTCTCGAGCGCGAGCACGGTGTCGCGCCGGACGTCCGACCCGGCGTCGAGCGTGGTCAGGTCGAAGTAGCCGCCGAGGTCGAGCGGCTCGGTGCTCTTGGAGTCGCGGAACAGGAAGTACTCGAGCTCCGGCCCGACGAAGAAGTCGTCGAACCCCATCTCGTTCGCGCGCTGCGACGGCGCGTCGCAGCACGTGCCGGGGGTCGCCCTCGTACGGCTCGCGCTCCGGGGTGAGCACGTCGGCGAACATGCGGGCGACGCCGCCGCCGTTCTCCTCCGGCCGCCACGGGAGCACGTGGAACGTCGTCGGGTCGGGCATCGCGATCATGTCCGACTCCTCGATCGCGTTGAAGCCGGTGATCGACGAGCCGTCGAAGCCCATCCCGCCCTCGAACGCGTCGTCGAGCTCCTCGGCGTTGATCGCGAACGACTTCAGCTGGCCCAGGATGTCGGTGAACCAGAGCCGGATGAAGCGGATCCCGCGCTCCTGCACGAGCGCCTTGACGTCGTCCTGCGTCTTCGGCCTGTCGTCCTCGGTCGGCACGAGCCGGGAGACTAGCCCACCGCCCGCGGCGACGAGGTGGACCCGCGGTCCAGGGTCAGCCTGGATCCGCTGGTCATCGTGGATGACTCGGCGCCGTGGGCCGAGTCAGGGTCGATCGGCCGCGTATCTCATGTGGTGATCCACCTGGTTCGCGGCCGATCGGCCCTGGCGAACGGCCACGGTGTCGAGGCGCCGCGAGAACCGGCGGATTCAGGCTAGTTCAACCAGCGGTCGGCCCAGCGCTTGAGCTCGGCCAGCGCCGTGTCGAGCTCGCGCCCGCGCTCGGTCAGCTCGTACTCGACCCGAACGGGGCTCGTCGCCGCCACGTGACGGTTGACGATCTTGCTCCGCTCGAGCTCCTTCATCCGCTCGGACAGCAGCCGGTCGGAGAGGTCCGGCACCGCGTGGGCGATCTCCGAGAACCGCATCGGCCCGTCGCTCCGCAGCAGGACGTAGAGGATCGCGCCAGTCCAGCGCTTGCCGACGAGCTCGACCGCACTGTGGAAGTGCGGGCAGCAGGCCGGCGTGACCGGATGCGCGGGCGCGGACATCCGATCAGGCGGCCCGGAGCACCCGAGTCTCCTCGCCGGAGCCGTCCACGGGAATCTCGCCGGCGACGTTCACCATCGCCGTGAAGCATTCCAGGCTGAGCACCGCGATGGCTTCCAGGAGCTGCTCCTCCGTCCAGCCGGCCTCCTTTGCCTCCTCGTGCAGGTGCTGCGGCGCGCTGCCGCGCTGGTGGATGAGCACCTTCAGGTAGCGCAGCATCGCCGCCTCGCGCGGGTCCTTGGAGTCCCACTCGCGGGCGCGCGCGACCTCGTCGATGCCGACGCCGGCATGGCGCGCGGTGCGCGTGTGGATCGCCAGGCCGGGCACGGACCGATAGTGGTCCGCGACGGCAAGCGCGATCCGCTCGAGCGTCGCGAGCTCGAGCGAGCCGTGGCGCAGCTCCCCGCGGAAGCGCGTGTAGCCGCGCAGCGCGGAGGGCGAGCCCGCCAGCACGCCGAGGAAGTTCGGGAGCTGGCCGGCAGAGGAGAGAGCGCCCTTCAGCACGGGGAGTGAGCCTTCGGGGGCGGTGAGCTCGTCGTGGATCTGGAAACGGCTGATCTGGGTCTTGGGCATGGTGACCGCCGGGAGGTCTGGGGAGGCGGAAACGCGCTCTCGCACGCTTCCTTACGGTATGTAAGTGTAGGCCGCCGGGAGGTGCCCTACAACTGCGTATACGCAGTCCACCCCGAAGCGGGTCTCTCCCCTGCCGAACTTCCGCGACCAGCGCCTCGTGGCGCCGGGCGGAGCGTCTAGATGTTCGCGGTCGCGACGGCGATCAGGATCAGGAGGATCCCGAGCGCGAACGCCCATGCGGCGACCCGGTCGGGTCGCGGACCGAGCCGCTCACTGACGGTTCGCGGCGGCCGCCTGCGCACCGGCGATGCCTGCAACTCACCAGGACGCCCGCCGATCTTCACCGTTCGCCGCCCGGCCTGCCCACCGCGCACGATCGCATCCCCACGAGGCGCGTCGTCGCGCGGAGCGACCGCTGCGCCGGACGCGTCGACCTCGGTGCTGCCGAACGCCTGGTCGAATGCCTCGGCGCGCGCGGCGAGCTCGCCTGCCGCCGACGGCGCCTCGGGCTCGGTGAACGGCTCGTCGCCGGCCCACAGCTCCTCGTGCCGCTCGCGGGCGCGAAGCGCGTCCTCGCGGGAGGTGAACTCCTCGCCGGCGGGCTCGACCTGCGGGGCCTCGGGCGGGAGGTCGTCGGCGGACTCGATGACGATCGTCCGGCGACCGTCGTTTGCGCCGGCACCCGTGGGGTGACCGGTCGGCCTGCGCTCGAATCGGCGACCCGGCATGTGGTCGAAGATCTCCTCCTCCACGCCCCAGTCAGCCACCTGACGGCGCCGGCGACCGGACGTGCGTGGTTCGTCTTCGTCGTGGTTGTAGACGGCCCGCGCGCGGGCCTCGTGGTCTGACATCGGGTGGTCCTCTTCGTCGGCTTACGGGGTTAGCTGACGGGCTCGCGCCGAAGAGCGGCGCTACGCCGCCCAGCACCCGCCGGACGACGACTCGCCCCACACAGTGGGTCCCCCGCTTCCCGTCTGGTTCGGGAACTCAGCGGCAGTCGGGCCGGACTGTAACAGTCCCTCCGGCGGCATCCGAATACGGCCGTGCAGTGGTCAGCCGCCGGACGCTTCGTCGGTCCCGCCGGTCGCCTTGGCGACGAAGCGGGCCACGTCCTCGGCGTCCTGACCGGTGTACAGATTGGCCGCCATCTGGCCGTTGCCGGCGGAGCGGCCCTTCTCGATCGCGTCCAGGACGACCGCGTGGGTGCGTGGCGCGGCGTCGAGGTTCGGGCCGATCTCGGCGACCGCGTTGGCCGCCTTGAGCGTGTGGCATGAGGCGCAGCGGCGGCCGAACAGCTCGCGGCCGTGCTTCTCGGCGGCCGTGAGTTCGGTCACGTTCGCCTCCGGGATGCTGTCGTTCGACGCCACCGCGGAGATCACGGCCGCCGGCACGCCGATCCCGAGCGTCAGCACGGCGAGCGTGAACAGCACCATTGCGACCCGGCGGCCGCGGCGGCTGGTGGACATCACTCGCTGGGCGGCGCCGCCCGGGCCGCCGCTCATGGCGACGAGCAACAGCCCCAGCCCCAGCACAACCCAGATGAGCACGAAGATCAGCGTCGACATGCGGGCCAGGAATCTAACGGGTCGCGCGGCGCGGTAGGCCGGTCGTTCATCGCCGGCGCCCCGCCGCGAAGCTCTGGACCGCCGGTGCGACACCTCGGAAGTCGGCCGCTGCAGCGGCTGCCTCGGCCGCTCGGCGCTCGGCCAGGGCGACCACGTCGCCGGCGTCCTCGCCGGGCGCGACCAGCGGCTGCAGCGCCCGCACGTAGACGTTGATCGCGCCCCCGGCCTGTGGCAGGCGCTCCAGGCGCCCGTCGGCCATGAGCAGCGGCTCCGAGCGCACGAGCAGCCGGTGGCGCTCGTACACCGGCGGCGGCACGATCAGGTTGATCGTGCCGAACTCGTCCTCGAGCAGGATGAACACGATCCCCTTCGCCGTCCCCGGCCGCTGGCGCGCGACCACCAGGCCGCCGATGCGCACCGGCGACTCGTGCGGGAGCCGCGGGAGGTCGTCGCAGGTGACCGCGCCCGCCAGCCGCGGGCGCAGCAGCGCGAGCGGGTGCGGGCCGAGCGTGAGGCCGGTGGTGGCGTAGTCGGCCACCATCCCCTCCCACGGGTCGAGCGTCCGCAGCGCAGGTGCGGCGGGCACGTCGAGCGGCAGCGCGAGCTGGGTTCCCGACCGGACACGCTCACCGGGCGAGGCGACGCCGAGCTGCCACAGCGCCGTGCGCCGCGAGCCGCCGAGAACGTCGCACGCGCCCGCCCACGCGAGCTTCTCCAGCGCGGGACGGCCGGCGCCGGCGCGCGAGGCCAGATCGGCGAGCGAGCGGAACGGGCCACGCTCGGAGCGGGCCGCGACCAGCGCCTCGACCTCGTCGCGGCGCACGCCGAGCACGTACCCGAGCCCGATCCGCACCTTCGCGGGGTCGGCGCTCTCCACCGTGCACTCGACCTCGCTCACATTGACGTCCGCCGGCGCCATCTCGATCCCCCGCCGCTGCGCCTCGTGCGCGAGCGTGTCGGGCGCGTAGAACCCCATCGGCTGCTCGTTCAGCAGCGCGCACAGGAACTCCGGGCCGTAGTGCACGCGCAGCCACGTCGACTGGTATGCGAGCAGCCCGAACGCGGCCCCGTGCGCCTTCGGGAAGCCGAAGCCCGAGAAGCCGACGATCATCGTGTAGACGCGCTCGGCGGTCTCCGCGTCGACGCCGTGGGTGGCGGCCGAGCCGTCGATGAACCGCTGGTGATACGCCTCGATCGCCGCCGCCGAGCGCTTGCGGCTCATCGCCCGCCGCAGCCCCTCGGCCTCCCCCGGCGAGAAGCCGGCGAAGGCCATCGCGACCTCGATCACCTGGTCCTGGAAGATGATCGTGCCGAGCGTGTCTCGCAGCACGGGCTCGAGCGACGGGTGGTCGTAGGGCACCTGGTAGTCAGGCTCCACACGCATCCGCTGGCGACGCGCGATGTACGGGTTGACGGCGCCGCCGAGGATCGGGCCGGGCCGCACGATCGCGACCTGGATCGTGATGTCGTCCAGCGTCTCAGGGCGTGTGCGGTACAGCGACTGCATCTGCGCGCGCGACTCGATCTGGAAGACCCCCATCGTGTCGGCCTCCTGGATCGCCGTGTAGGTCTCGGCGTCGTCGAACGGGATCCGCGAGAGGTCGATCCGCTCGTTGCGCGTGCGCGCGATCGCTTCGACGCAGCGCTCGACCGCCGACAGCATCCCGAGGCCGAGCAGGTCGATCTTCAGGAAGCCCGCGTCGGCGCACGAGTCCTTGTCCCACTGGCACAGCTGGCGGCCCTCCATCGCCGCCGGAAGGACCGGGCAGCAGTCGATCAGCGGGCGGGTGGAGACGATCATGCCGCCCGAGTGCTGGGACAGGTGGCGCGGCAGCCCGTAGGCCTCGTCGCACAGCCGCGCGAGCCAGCTCCAGCGGCCGGGCAGCGCGGCGTAGCGGGCCTCGCTGACGTGTGGCCGCACGTCGTCGGGATGCGCGGTCACGTCGGCCGGATCGCGGCCGTTGACCATCGCCAGCCACTCCTCGGTCGACATCGCGAACGGCGCGCGGTTGTCGGGATCGTTGAGCAGCGCCGGCGGGCCGCCGGCCTCCAGCCCGAGCGCCGACTCGACGTCGGCGCTGACGCCGCGCACCGCCCACGGCTCCGCCCCGCGCGCCACCCGCTCTAGCTCACCGGGCGGAAGGCCGAGCGCCTTGCCCAGCTCCCGGATCGCACCGCGCGAGCGGAAGGTCGGGAAGGCGGCCACCAGCGCCGAACGCTCGCGCCCGTAGCGCTCGTGCACGCGCGGGATCAGGACCTCGCGGATGTCACGCGGGAAGTCGAGATCGATGTCCGGCAGTGAGGTCAGCTCCTCGTTGAGGAAGCGCCCGAGGAACAGCTCGTTGGTCACCGGATCGATGTGCGAGAGGCCGGTGAGGTAGCAGACGATCGAGGACACGGACGAGCCGCGCCCGCGGCCCGGCGGCAGCAGCGCGCGCACCGACGACGTGCCCCTGACCTCGACCGCAACCTCGCGCGCGAGCTCGAGCAGGTCGCGGTGCAGCAGGAAGAAGCCGGCGAGGCCGAGCGTGTCGATCACCCGCAGCTCCTGCTCGAGCCGCGCGTGGGCCGCGGCGGCGTGCGGATTGGTGCTCGGGTAGCGCTCCCCGAGCTGGGTCCAGCACAGCTCGGCCAGCTTGCCGAGCGCCTGCTCGTCCTCCGAGCCCGGGTAGCGGTAGCCGAGGTCGGCGTTCAGGTCGAAGAGCAGGCGGGCGGCGAGCTCCCCGG
This sequence comes from uncultured Solirubrobacteraceae bacterium, assembly GCA_963806395.1. Classification (GTDB taxonomy): domain Bacteria; phylum Actinomycetota; class Thermoleophilia; order Solirubrobacterales; family Solirubrobacteraceae; genus DASSUW01. Next base: position 17,554 of record CAWDYI010000016.1, read on the forward strand.
TCTCCGCGACGGCCTCCGGGTGCTCGGGGAAGCGCGCCGCCATCGCCTCCGGCGAGGCGAGCACGTGCGAGAAGTTGCCGCGGCGCAAGGGCTCGGAGGCGTCGAGCGTCGTGTGGTTGCGCAGGGCGGCGAACGTGTCCTGGAGCGGCGCCCGCCCGCGCGCGTGCGCGTGGACGTTGCCGGTGGCGACCGTCGGCACGCCCAGGCGGCCGGCCAGCTCGGCGAGCGCCCGGTTGCGCGCGCGGTCGTCGCGCAGGAACGGCCGCTGGAGCTCGACCCGCAGGCGATCCGGGCCGAAGGCGCCGAGCAGCTGCCGCAGCGTCGGCTCGTCGTGGACGCCGCTGGTGGCGCAGCCGCTCAGGCAGACGAGCCCGGCGGCGTGCTCCTCGAGCGCGGCGAGCGAGATCTTCGGCGGAACGTCGACCCGCCGCATCCGCGTCCCGACCAGCGACTGCCGGCGGCCCTTGCCCGGAGCGCCGGACCTCGCGGTCCTCTGCCCGCTCGTCGACAGCTCCGCGCGTGTGCGCGTGCGCGCGGGTGAGCAGGTGGCAGAGGTTGCGCCAGCCGCGCTCGTCCTCCACCAGCAGCGTCAGGTGGCGGCCGTCGTCGAGGTCGATCTCGGTCCCGTGGATCGCCCGCAGCCCGAGCGGAGCGGCCGCCTGGGCGAACTCCATCGAGCCCGAGACGCCGTTGTGGTCGGTGAGCGCCATCGCCTCGTAGCCGAGGTCGGCGGCGGCGGTGGCCAGCTCGTCGGGCAGCGAGGCGCCGTCCAGGTAGGAGAAGGCCGAGTGGGCGTGGAGCTCGACGTACACGAACACATGTTCGCATACGGAGCGACGGAGGCCGGCGACCGCGGCGGGAGGCCGGCTGCCCTCCCGCCGCGCAGGGCCGGGTCACTGGTGGCCCGCGGGCGCTGGCCGGGATCGGGCGGCCGGCCGCGGCGGCGGCGGCGGGGGCTGCCGCGGGCGCGGGCCGGCCGTCCGGGACGGCCGCCCCCCCGGGAGTCGCCAGGGCGGCGAGGGGCAGGGACGTCGCCGCGCTGGACGAGGGCGGCGCGCGGGCGGAGGTCGCCGCGCGTTCGGCGGCCAGGGATGAGGGCCGGGGGGGGTCGCGGCGCGCATGGCGGGCAGGTAGACCGGCCTGCGCGGTTGCGCTGTCGCGCTCGGGGCCGCCGTCGCGAGCGTCAAGGGCCGCGACGGGGACACCAGTGGGCGCAGGCGGGTCATGTCAGCAAGTGTCCGCCCCGACCCTCAAGGGAGCCTGGGAGGAACCCTAGAGCTTCCTAAAGGACGGTGAGGGCGGTCGCCGCCCGCTCGGCGAAACCGCGACCACGCCGATGCGGTTCGCGCCGGCGCCGCAGCGCGTCGCGGCGACACGAGCGCGCCGAACGCGGCCGCGCGAGCCGTCGACCCGCGTCGTCGCCGCGATCCGGCCGTTGACCGTCACCGCCAGCTCGCTCCCGTCGGCGCGCCCGCTCACGGTGCCGGTGATGAGGCGCGGGAGCACCGCGGCGCGTCCGGGCGCACGTCCTCGTAGGCGGCCGGGTCGTCGAGCCGCGAACTCCGGCCGCCACGCTGCCGCGCGCGAGCCGGCGGCCCATCAGCTCGCGGCCGCGGGCCCATCGGAACAGGTCGTAGCCGGCCGCGCCGAGCAGCGCCTGCTCGTAGCGCAGGCGCTCCGCCCGCTGCGCAGGAACGTGCCGAACGTCGTGGTCGTGCCGAGCTCCCAGCTGTCGGGCACGTCGACTCGGTCGCCGGGATCGGCGCCGCGCGTCGCCGAGCCGGCACGCCGTCGACCGCGCTCGGACAGCCGCAGGCCCAGCTCGCGCGCGATCGTCGGCAGCACGTCGATCGTGCGCACGGCGCCGCCCTCGACGACGGCCGTCGCGCTGCCCGGGCGCCTTGACGAAGAGCGGCACGTTCGCGACGTCGTGGACGTTGGTGGGCGTCGGCCGCGGCGCCGGTCGCCGGACGCGGAAGCTCACGCCGTGGTCGGCGGTGACCACGATCAGCGCGCGGTCGTACAGCCCGGCCGCCTCGAGGCGGTCGAGCAGGCGCCCGAGCAGCCGGTCGGCGAACTCGGTCTGCACGAGGTGGCGCTGGAAGGTCTGGTCGGCGAGCCACTGCGGCCCGATCCAGCGGCCCTCGATCGAGCCCCGGCATGGTCGGCCCGATCACCGGTGTAGGCGCCGGCCGTCCGGCAGGTAGTGCCACGGAACGTGCGGGATGCTCGTGTGCAGGAAGAGCAGCGGCGGCCGCTCGCCCGTGCCGGCCGACCGCGCGCTCGATCGTCTCGAAGCGCGCGGGCGGGTCGTCCGCGCGGAGCCGGACGCCGACTGAACGCCTGCGCTGCTCCGCTCGGCCTCCGTCCGTCCGACGCGCCGCCCTCGGCGAAGCCCTGCCAGTCGCGGTCGATCGGCGGCAGGCCGGTCGCGCAGGTCGTCGGGCAGGAGCAGGTGCGCCGAGACGATCCGCAGGTCCGACGCGAGCGACCCGAGCCGGCTCAGCCGATCGCCGGCCGCTCCTCGGTGCACAGCTCGGCCGGGGCAGACGTCGGTGATCGGCTCGACGACGTGGAGCCGGTGGCTGCGGCGAGAGCAGCGTGAACAGGCTCTGCGGGTGGTCGGCGGCGATCGGCAGGTCGCCCTCGCGCGGCCGCGGCCCGGTGAGCAGCGCCGGCACCGCCTCGGTCGTGCGGCCGGCGACGGTCGTCGCCTCGCGGTACCAGGTCGCGTCGCGCGGCCGAGCGCCGCGAACGCCGGGAAGCGGCGGGCGTCGATCCGGTCGCGGCGTCCATCAGCGAGGTCGCCGGGCAGCTCGTCGAAGACGACCATCACCACCGGCGTGTCGGACGAGCCGCGCTCGCCCGCCACCGCCTCGGCGCCGCCCGCGGGAAGCACCAGCTCCGAGACGGGCGAGACGACGAGGAACAGCACGAGGAAGAGCAGCGGCGCCGGCGAGAGGATCGGCAGGAACGTGCGCGCGGGCGCGGCACGCGCGTAGAGCGCGGCGGCGCCCGCTCCCGACCAGCGCCGCGACAGCAGGATCGCGACCGAGCCGGCGAGCAGGTCGCCGAGCGGCGGCAGCACGATCGCCGCCACCAGCACGCCGACGAACACGAGCTGCAGGCCGCTCCCAGCGCGGGCCGCCGCGACCCGGAGCGCCAGGCACCAGCGCCGGAGGCACCAGCGTGAACACGAGCGCGAAGAGCACGATGTCCAGCGTCGTGCTCCCGCGCGCGACGAAGAACTGCGCCTCGCCGCCGAGCAGGTCGAACAGCGGCTGCACGAAGGCGAACGCCCAGAGCGCGCCGAGGTGCAGCGCCTTCACGCGCGTGGGCGGGCCTCGTACAGCGTCCGCGTGGAGCGAGCCGCTCGGTGCGCTCGACCTCGAACGTGCTCGCCCAGCTCGCGCTCGAACGTCTCGCGCTCATAGTCGGGGTTGGCGCGCTCGTTCTTGCCGGAGAGCAGCCGCTGGACCATCGCGTCGTCGCGGTCGGGGAACTCGATCACCAGCGCGCAGTCGAGCGAGCGCAGCCAGCGCGACGAACTCGCGCACCGGCACGTTGCCGGTGATGACGACGTGATGGATGAGCGGCGAGGCGAGCGCGAGGTCGGGCGTGCCGCGGCGCTCGAGCGAGCCGCGCTCGCGCCCGCGCCAGCCGCGGTCGGGCGACGGGTCGGTGAGGCTCATGACGAGCGGCAGGATGTCCGTGCCGGCCCTCCTCGCGCAGCGCGCGGTAGAGGCCGTCGACGGTCGCGTGGTCGGCGTCGACCGCCACGACGGTGCGCCGCGTGCTCGGCCGCCACGCGCGAGTACGTGCCGTCGTTGCAGCCGAGGTCCCAGACCAGCGCCGCCGGGCTGGCGGGCGGCCGCCGCGCGGACGAACTCGGCCTTGCGGCCGGCCTCCTCGTCGCTGTACGTGTTGGTCTCGCCGTACTCGGTCCAGGCCGTGCGGCCGGGCTTGAACTCGAGCCGGCGGACGAGCTTCTCGAGCTTGCGCAGGTTCGCGTCGAGCAGCTGCTTGCCGAAGCCCGCGCTCTTGAGCTCGCTTCTTGACCTCGCGGCCGCCGGCGTCGGCGTAGCGCGCCTCGAGCCGGGCGTGGAGGACGACGTGCGTGAGCACGCCGCGCTGCAGCCGGTAGCGCGGGAGCACGCGCCCGGCCTCGCTCGGCGCGATCCCGTCGAGCGAGCCGCGCAGCCAGGCGTGGTACGGCGCGCCGCGGTAGGCCTGCAGCATCAGCGGATACAGGAAGAGCATGCAGAACTGGCGGTAGCCGGCCCACGGCTCGCCAGGCCGAAGCGTCTCGAACGAGCCGACGTCGACGAACACCGGCGTCGGCGCCGCGCGAACTGGACGTTGTAGGCGGAGGCGTCCTTGAGCGTGAGGTCGTGCTCGAGGGCCCGGCGGCCGAGCTCGAGCTGCAGCAGCGCGGCGTCCTTGAGCATCGAGAACGGCCACTCGTACGGGTACGAGACGAACGGGATCCGCTCGTGCTTGAGCACGCCCGCGACCGGCCCGCCGGAGAGCTCCGGCGGGTCGTCGAGCTCGACCGGCTCGGTGGCGACGAGGCGCGTCGATCAGCTCCGGCAGCAGCGGCGTGGCGGCGAGCGCCTCCCAGTCCGCCCAGCCCGTCGCGGCTCAGCGCGCGGTAGACCGCGCCGTCGCGCAGGAAGACGCGGCTGTCGGGGTCCCGGAAGGAGCCGGCTTCAGCCGCTGCGGTGCTCGGCAGCGGCATCAGCTCGGACATGCCGGGGCCGGGCGCCGGGTCATCCTTGCGAATGCGCAGGAACCTCAGGACGCGCCGCCAGTAGAACTTGGCGGCGACGCCGATGGCGGCAATGCCGCCGACCAGCAGCTGAAGCAGCATGCTCCCGGTGCCGGCATCCAGATAGGCGAGGTTCGGTAACACCTGGGCAACATCTTGTCAGGTCAGCCGGTCGAGAGCGCCGCCGAAGGCCTCGGTGTGCCGATCGACGTCGTCGTCGGTGGTCTGCCGGGCTCATCAGCGCCATGTTGTGGAACGGGCGTGATGAGGACCCCGCGGTTGGCCAGATAGGCGTGCAGGTAGTCCTCGAGCTCGGCGGTCGGCCGCGGCCGCCGACTCGGTCCCGGTGCGCGGCGCCGGGGAGGCGAAGCGGTACTCGGCGCGGGCGCCGAGCTGGGCGACCGACCACGGCAGGCCGTGCGGGTCGATCGCCTGCTGCACGCCCTCCGTGAAGCGCGTGGCGCGGGCGATCATGCCGCTCGAACGCGTCGTCGGTGAGGACGTGCTCGAGCGTCGCCCGCGTGGCGGCCGAGCGACAGCGCGTTGCCCGCCAGCGTGCCGCCGACGCCGCCGGTGTCGTACGAGGTCGGCCTCCGCGTCGCCGGGGATCCGCTCCGCCAGCTCGGCGGATAGCCCGAACGCACCCGACGGGGATGCCGCCGGCGATCGCCTTGCCGATCGTGACGATGTCCGGCTCGAGCCCCCAGGCGCGCGGTGGCGCCGCCCGGCCCGGCGCTGAACGTGTGCGTCTCGTCGTCGATCAGCAGCGTCCCGTGCTCCCGAGTGAGGCGGCGGACGCTCTCGAGGTAGCCCGGCTCCGGCAGCACGATGCCGATGTTGGTGAGCGCCGGCTCCATGAGCACGACGGCGACGTCCTCGTGCGCGAGCTCGCGCTGCGAGCTGCTCGACGTCGTTGAACTCGGCGACCCGCGTGGTGCGCGGCGAGCTCGACCGGCGCGCCGACGTTCCCCGGCCGCGCGACGACCGTCGCCCGTCGGGTCCGATGCAGCGCGAACGCCTCGTCGACGCTGCCGTGGTAGCACCAGGCGTTGACGAGGATCTTCGGGCCGCCGCGTGACATGGCGGGCGATGCGGATCGCCCAGCGGTTGGCGTCGGTCGCCGTGAGCGTGAACGACCACTGCGGCAGGCCGAAGCGGCGCGCCAGCTCCTCCCCCACCCAGGCCGCGTCCTCGGTCGGCATCATCGTCGTGATCCCGGTCTCGTGCTCGGCGGGCGACGGCCGTCGCGACCGTGCGGGCGGCGAATGGCCGGCCATCGCGCCGGTGTCGCCGAGCGCGAAGTCGACGTACTCGTGGCCGTCGATGTCGGTCACCCGGGCGCCGCGCGCGTGGTCGAGGTAGAGCGGGAAGCCGCCCGCCGCGAGGTTCATCCACGTCATCGGCACGCCGCCGAGCAGGTGCGGCCGGGCGGCGGCGTAGGCGGCGGCGGAGCGCGGGTGGTTCGTCGGCGAAGGTCGCGCGCTCGGCGTCGAGGAGGCTCTGGAGGCGGGTCACGACCGCTGCGTATACCACCCCCCGCGCACGAGGTCACGGAAGGCGACGAGGTTGCGGCCGTCGGCGGTCACGACCTCCCAGTAGCGCCGGCGCAGCGGGTTGTCCGTCCACCAGCGGTCCTCGATCAGCCAGGACTCGCGGACCGCCTCGACGGCGCGGCCGTCGATCGGCTCCGGGTGGCCGTCGGGGTCCTGGGTGACGGTCGCGGGCTTCGGCTCGGCGAGGCGGCGGGGCTTCCTCACGGGTCCCACGGGGTCAGCGCCAGGCGGCGCTCGGGCACGCGCGAGTCGGGGTCGACGGCCAGGATGCGCAGCGCGGCGTCCGGGCCCCGCGGCGGCGCGGGCCTGGCGGACGGCCTCGCGCAGCCGGGCGGCGCGCAGGGCGGCGGGCTCGGCCAGCAGCGAGCGCTGATCGCCGGCCGGCGGGCCGAAGCCCTCGGCCCGGAGCCGCAGGACGTCGGCGGGCGCGGGCAGCTCGGCCAGGCGCGGGACGAGCACCAGGCGCATCCGCCGCGGGTCGGCCAGCGCCTCGCGGAAGGTCACGCGCGCGCGCCAGCTCCCGCCCTCCACCAGCTTGGCGCCGAGGACGGCGGTGCGCAGCGAGCGGCCGCGACGCTCGCGCCGGGCGAGCAGCCGGTCGATCAGCAGGCCGAGCGCGCGCTCGAGCTGCTGGTCCGGACGCCGACTCGGGCAGCTCGAGCCGCTCCTCGAGCTGCTCGGCGGGGCGGCGGGGCCTGAAGCGGCGCGTCCCTGCCCTTGGCGAGGTCCCTGGCCAGCGGGCCGGCGGCGCCGAAGCGGTCGGCCAGGGCGCGCGCGCGGCAGGGCGGCGAGCTCGCCCGAGCGTGCGGATCCCGAAGCGCTCGAGCGTCTCCGGCAGCGCCGCCGTCTCCGGGCGCGTAGCCGAGCAGGTCCGACGGGCAACGGCGCGAGGTAGGCGGCCAGGTTCGGCCTGCGGGCGCCAGCTCGGGGCGCCGCACGCGCGGGCGCGCGACGCCGCCGCGAGGGCGGCGAAGCGCGACGGCGCCGCTCCCAGGCGCGCCGGGGTGCCCAGCGCGCTCCGCGCCGCCGCGATCACCCCCTCCACGAGCGCCGCCGTAGAGCTTGCGCAGGCCGCGGGAGTCGAACCAGGCGAGGCCGGGGCGGCCGGGCTCGACCGCCGCGCCGATCCCCTCCAGCGCGGCGACGAGGCGATCCCACTCGTCGGCCACGCCGGCGGGGTCGGGCGTGACGAGCTGCAGGGTCGGGCAGCGCGCGAGCGCCTCCCCCAGCCGCAGGCCGGCCTTGACGCCGTGCGCCTCGGCGGCGGCGGACGCCTCCCCGATCAGCTGCTCGCGCCCGGCCTCCGGCGCCAGCGCGACCGGCCCGGCGGCCAGCGCCTCACGGCCGCCGGCGGCGACGGCGAGCTCGAAGCGCGGGATGAGGACGCAGACGATCAAGGCGAACACATGTTCGCATCCTCGCGCCGGCGCCCACAAGCGGCGCACCAACCGGTCCGTGCCTGCTCGCGTCCCAAGCGGGCGAATCAGAAAGGTGTCAGCGGGTACTAAACCCCTGCAATAGGAAGGGCCCCCGGTTACCCGGAGGCCCTTCCCGTAGCAGACCTGTAAGCCGGATTTTGTCTTGAGCAGCCATCCATCTCAGCGGCCGACCTGGACCTCGGCGGGCAACCTGCAAACGGTCCTGCTTGGCCTTGCACCCGGTGGGGTTTGCCTGGCCGCCGCGTCACCGCGGCGCCGGTGCGCTCTTACCGCACCATTTCAACCTTGCCGGCCCGGAACCAATGGCTCCGGACGTAGGCGGTGTGATTTCTGTGGCACTTTCCCGCGGGTTTCCCCGGGTCGGCGTTACCGACCACCGTGCCCTGTGGTGTCCGGACTTTCCTCGAAGGCGTATACCTCCGCGACTGCTCGGTCTGCACTTGAAACGGTAGCGGTCGTAAAAGGTATCGTGATCAGACCAGGCGGTTCGTCCGCCAGCGAGCCCACACTGTGAAAACACATGTACGACGTGATCTACATCGATGCCCACGGCTCCGAGACGTCGGTTGCGCAGCACGTCGACGATCGGAAGGAAGCGACGGACGTCGCCCGGCAGGCAGCTGCCGAGCGTGGCGCCGGCCGCATGGTCCTCCCGGGGTCGACGAAGCTGCCCAATTGCGTCTGCGTCGTGCCCGTCGACGCCGAAGCCGCGTAGCGACTTCTCGCACGCGCGCGAGCGCGAGGCCGCCGTTCCCGGCGGCGCAAGGTTCTGATCGCGTGGTGAGATACCGTGCCCGGCCATGCGCGTCGGAGTCATCGGTGGCGGTCTCATGGGCTCGGGGATCGCGGAGGTGTGCGCCCGCTCGGGCGTGGACGTGACCGTGATCGAGGTCGATCCGGACCGCGCCGAGAAGTCGCGCGCGGCGATCGAGAAGTCGCTCGACCGCGGCGTGCGGGGCGGCCATGTCTCCGAGGAGGATCGCGGCGCCGCGCTGGAGCGGCTCGTCGTTCTCGACCGCGCTCGACGACGTCGAGGGCGCCGACGCGGCGATCGAGGCGATCATCGAGGACGAGCACGCCAAGCGCGACCTGTTCAAGCGGCTCGACCAGCTGCTGCCCGACGCGCAGTTCCTCGCCTCGAACACCTCGTCGGTGCCGATCATGAAACTCGGCGCCGGCACGTCGCAGCCGCACAAGGTGATCGGGCTGCACTTCTTCAACCCGGTGCCGGTGCTGCCGCTGGTCGAGATCGTGCACTCGATCATGACCGCGGACGAGACGGCGACGCGCGCTGCGCGAGTTCGCCGAGCAGACGCTCGGCAAGCAGTGCATCGACTCGCAGGATCGCGCCGGCTTCGTGGTCAACGCGCTGCTGATCCCGTACCTGCTGTCGGCGATCCGCATGTACGAGTCGGGCTTCGCCTCGCGCGAGGACATCGACCGCGGGATGGTGCTCGGCTGCGCGCACCCGATGGGGCCGCTGCGACTGTCGGACCTGATCGGGCTCGACACGCTGCTCGCCGTCTCCGAGTCGCTGTACGAGGAGTTCCGCGACCCGGGCTCTGTCGCCCCGGCGCTGCTGAACCGGATGGTCGAGGCGGGTCTGCTCGGCCGCAAGAGCGGCCGCGGGTTCTTCGAGTACTCGGCCTAGCCTCGCCCGGCGCGGCGGTCAGCTGAGGATCGACGAGTGGCGGGCGACGACCCGCCAGTTGCCGTCGTCGCCGCGGTTCCAGACGTCGGTGAGCCGGAACGCGTTGGACAGGCTCGTGTGGTGGTAGTTGGCGACCTGCGAGTAGCGGGAGTGGACGATCGCGGTGTAGCGGAACACGTCGATGTCCATCGACTCGTACGCGAACGACACGATCGTGTAGCCCTCGCGCGCGGCCGCCATCCACTGGTCACGCGTCATCGGCTCGGGGTTCAGGTGGATCGCCGTGAAGCGGAAGCCGGGCGAGACGATCTCCTCGAGCCGGTCCATGTCGCGCTCCTCGACCGCCTGCATCCAGTCCCGCTGGAGCTGGGCGAGCCGGGCGCGATCGTCGTCGGCGTCGTCGGCGCTCATGTGCCGCGGCAGGCTACACGGGTCAGGACAGCGTGGTGCCGCAGGAGTGGCATCGGCCACCCGCGAGCCCCGCGCTCGCCGACGGGCGCGGCGCGAGCTCGCCGCCGCACGCCGGGCACGCGGCCGGGAGGCCGGCCCGCATGATCTCCCACGTGCGCGAGACGACATCGTCGAGCGTCGGCCCGGCCTGGATGTCGGGACCGGGCCGCCAGTCGCCCTCGTGCGTGCGCGGCGCGGCCGGACTTCGTGTCAGCAGTGCGCTCATGCCACCTTCCTCAGTACCCCGACCACGCGCCCGAGCACCTGCACCTCGCGCGAGCGGATCGGCTCCATGGTGTCGTGCTCCGGCTGCAGGCGAACGTGGTCGCTCTCCCGGAAGAAGCGCTTGACGGTCGCGTCCTCCCCCAGCAGCGCCACGACGATGTCGCCGTCCGTGGCCGTGTCCTGCGGGTGCACGACCACCAGGTCTCCGGCCAGGATGCCGGCGTTGACCATCGAGTCACCGCGCACGGTGAGGACGTACTCGCCCTCGTCGCCGCCGACCCGTGGATCGACCTGCACGTGATCCTCGATGTTCTCCTCCGCGAGGATCGGGGTGCCGGCCGCCACGTTGCCGACGAGCGGCAGCCCGGCGGTCGACCCGACCACCGACTTGACGGCGTCGACCGTCCGATCCAGCATCTCGATCGCACGCGGCTTCGACGGATCCCGCCGCAGCAGCCCGACCTTCTCGAGATTGGCCAGGTGGGCGTGCACCGTCGATGACGACGCGAGCCCGACGGCCTTTCCGATGTCGCGCACCGTCGGCGGATAGCCGTACTTGGCGGAGTACTTCTTGATGAAGTCGAAGATCTCCTGCTGGCGCTTCGTCAGGTCCTTCCCGAGGTCCATACGGGGTCAGACTCCTCGTCTCGCGGTGGGCAAAGCGAACATCTGTTCGATACAGTAGCGCGGGCCCAGGACGGACGTCAAACCCCGGACGGGCGAGGGCTATACTCGCCCGGCACCCGCGCCGATGGCGGAATTGGTAGACGCGCCAGGTTGAGGGCCTGGTCCGGGATAACCGGGTGGAGGTTCGAGTCCTCTTCGGCGCATCGGAAGGCCCTGCAAAGCAGGGCTTTTCGCGTTGTGAGCGGCCACTTCCTGACGCCCGTGTCGGGCCGTGGCAACGCTCGTGGCAACATCGGTCGGGCGACCCCGGCGAAGCGCCGCGGCTTCCCCTATTGGGACAGCCAGACAGCCGTCGAGCGACCCGACGCAGAGTGCTGGTCTGGTCGAGAAGGAGGAGTCTCTACCCGCGCACCTGCTCGTCGTCCGAAGCGAGTGCAAGCAGGGCATCGGTGAGCGTGCTCGCTCTACTCGCGACGCGGTCGCTTGCTTGTGATCTGGGTTGGAGGCGACGCTGGGTGCCGGTGTGCGGGGATCGGAGATGGCCGGGCGGGGCGGCACTCTGGTTCGGCAGCGATGCGGCTCTGTTGGTCAGCTATACGCGGCTGTGAGCGGTCGCGTTCATCACGAACACGTCGCCGTTACACAGCGCGGTCGCTCGTGAAGGCGATCCAGCTTGTCGGCTTGCAAAACCGCGCTTGAGCGGGTTCGCCGGTCAAGCAACGCTCGCCTGGGCGACCGTCTGAAAACCCTTTGGGCCGGTCGGCCCGGCGCGGGCGTCAGCCGGGCTGGATGTTCTTGTTGTGGTGGAAGGCGTTGTCAGGGTCGTACTTGACCTTGACTTCGGCGAGTCGCCGGTAGATCTGGTCGCCGTAGGCGTCTCGAACCCGGCTGGAGTCGTCGTCGGAATCAAGGAAGTTGACGTAGACGCCGCCGGCGCGGTGCGGTTGGAGGGCTTGGAGGAACCGCCGCGCCCAAGCGGTCTCGGCCGCGGCGTGCTCGCCGGACTCGTCAGGGAGCCACACGGCGTCGATGATGATGTTGTGGGCCACGTCGCGACCGGCGTAGGCGGTGGCGTCGTGGGGGACTCGGGCGACGGCGCCACCCATGTGGAACATCGCCGCGTACGACCGGGGCGAGCCGGCGGCGTAGGCGTGATCGGCGATGACGGCGATGGCGTCGTCGGAGAGCCCGGCGAGGTTCGTCGCCTTCCAGTAGTAGTGCCACCCGTGGAGGACGGTGTCGTCGAGGCCGCCCTGGAAGGCGACGTACGGCGAGGGTGCCAGCAGGTCAACGAGCGGCGTCCCGAACTGGCGGAGGGCCCGCACCGCACGCTCGCCGTCCGCGACGGCGCCGGCGTAGCAGCAGGCGACGGCGATGGCCGGCCGCCAGTGCAGGTCCTCGGGGATGGCCGGCAGTGGGGGGACGGTGCCGAGCCTGACGACGGTGCCGAGCTCGTCGGGCGCTTCGGCGGCGAAGTCCCGGTAGAAGCGCAACACGTCGGTGGTGTCGTCGGCCGCCCAGAAGACGGGCCCGGCCATCACGGTCGGACCGACGGGGTGCAGCGCGAACCGGAACGAGGTAACGACGCCGAAGTTGCCGCCGCCGCCTCGCAGCGCCCAGAAGAGATCAGGGTGTTCGTCGGCGGACGCCCGGACGATGCTGCCCTCGGCGGTGACCACCTCGGCGGCAACCAGGTTGTCGACGGTAAGCCCGTGTTTGCGCATGAGGAAGCCGATGCCACCGCCGAGCGTGAGCCCGGCGACACCGGTGTGGCCCACGATGCCGCCGGTGATAGCCAGACCGTGGCCCTGCGTCTCGTGGTCGACGTCGCCCCACAGAGCACCACCCTGCACCCAGGCCGTGCGGCCGGCGGGGTCGACCCACACGGCCCGCATCGCCGAGAGGTCGATGACGACCCCGTCGTCGCACACCGCGGTGCCGGCCACGTTGTGGCCCCCGCCCCGGACGGCGATCTCCAGGTCGTGCTCGCGCGCAAAGCGCACCGCCGCGACCACATCGGCCACGCCCGCGCAGCGAGCGATACAGGCCGGATGGCGGTCGATCACGCCATTCCAGATCCTGCGGGCGGTGTTGTAGCCAGGGCTCGTCGGCAACAGCAGCTCTCCATGGAACGATCCGCCGAGCTCCTCGAACGCGATCGCCTCCAGGCGCGGTGACTGTGGTGTCTGGATAGCGGTCATCTCGTCCCTCCCACCTGTGCTCGATGCGAGCAACGTAGGCTTGCCGGCCTGCGCTGGCTAGTTCTGCTTTCGAACCAACCGGTTCGAATAGCAGACCTATTGGCCGGACCCCGCGCCGACCCGCGGTTAGCATGTTGGCGCGATGCGCAGCTACGCGCAGTACTGCCCGGTCGCCCACGCCACCGAGATCCTCGGCGACCGCTGGACGCTTCTGATCGTGCGCGAGATGCTCGGCGGCGCGAGCGGCTTCAACGAGCTCCAACGCGGCCTCCCAGGGATCTCGCGCTCGGTCCTGACCGACCGCATGCGCGCGCTCGAGCGGGCCGAGGTCATCGAGCGCAGGACGGGCCCCAAAGGCCGCACCCTGGAATATCGCCTCACGCCCGGCGGCCGTGACCTCGAGCCGGTCGTGCAGGCGATTGGCGAGTGGGGGGCGACTTGGTCGTTCACCGAGCCGCGCCCCGAGGAACTCGATCCCAGCCTGTTGATCGTCTGGATGGCCCGCCACGTCGATCGCCAGCGGCTCCCACCCAACCGAACCGTGGTTCAGTTCGACTTTCGCGACCCCAAGCGGCGCTACTGGATGGTCCTCGAGCCCTCGGAGATCTCGGTCTGCCTCCAGCATCCCGGTTTCGACGTCGACCTCGAGGTCAGCGTCGACACGAGCACGCTCTACCGCGTGTACTTGGGACGGGCCGAGCTGGGCGGCGCGATTCGAGCCGGCCAGCTGACGATGAGCGGCCCGCGGACACTGCAACGCGGATTCGGCCACTGGTTCGCCTGGAGCGCATTCGCCCCAGCCAGCCGCTCAGCGCAGGAGCGCCGCACAGCCGCCTCACGGCTTGCCAGCCCTCATCGCGTACTGATCGCCGAATGACGGCGCCCCGGGCACTGCACCCACAATGGTCGTGACCGCCACGCCCGCATCCGCGCGCAGGCAGGCATTGCGGCTGACCGCCGCTTGCTTCTGCCTAGAACGATCTGCGGGCGCGCCACCGATCGTGTAGTGGCACCGTTCCGCGTGGAATCGCGACCACGGCGTGAGCAGCCGTGGAAACGGTTTGCCTACAGTGGCCGCATCCTGTGGAAGGGGCTCAAAGGACTCGACGCGCTATTCGGTCTTGAAGGAGCCGGAGGAGAGCGTCTGGTTGCCGCTGCGCTCGATCGCCAGCACCTCCCAGTTGTAGGCGGTGCCGGGCTCGAGGAAGCCGTCCGGCACGTCGACGCTGGTGACCGAGGGCGGCAAGTACATGCTGAGCCCGAACTTCCCGATCATGTGAGGGTGAGGCTCGACGTCCTTCTCGACGATGAGCTGGTACGCGATGATCCGTACGGGCTTGCCGGTGATCGTCTCAGACACGGGCTCCCAGTCGGCGACAACGCCCCGAGTCGGCACGGTCGCGCCCTCATCGGGCGAGACGAGCCGCGGGCCTTCGGGGATGTCGTGCGTGAGCCACGCCTTTCCCGCAGTCCGGCCCACGCGCTTGCCGTTCTCCTGGGCCGGGCCGGCGATCCGGTAGTTCCCCTCCGGCAGCTTCGCGAGCATCTTCCTGATCGGCGTGTCCGCGTTCTCGGGCTCGACGGTCTCGAAGAACAGCTCGGTCAGGCCCAGCTTGCCGAGCGCCCCGCGGCCTTTGATCGTCAGCACCTTGCCGGCGGGTCCACGTACGTCGAGGCGCCGCCACCCCTCGCTGTCGATGAACCCCTGGAAGCCGGTGTCACGGTCGGTCGCGTTGTGTTCGATGTTCAGCTTGGCGTCCTTGAGCGGCACCGGCGCGCGCGAGTCGGCCGCGGACCGAGCCGGGGCGTCGTCGAGCGTGTGCGAGCCGACATACAGCGACACCGCGGCGAGCATTGCGAGGGGTGCGGGTGCCACAAGTTTCACGGAAGTACCTCCCTGCCGTTCGAGTGTTCTTACGCACGGTCACGCTATGGCGGCCCGCTGAGACCGGGATGAGAAGCCGGCCCTCGCGAGAAGCGGAGCCCGGTCAGACGCAGGTCCCTCCCGCGCTTGAACGACAGCCCCGGCCTCGCCGACGCCGCTGGTCGCTGGCGGCCCCGGCCCTCGGTCCATGAGCGGCCATCACTCTTGCGGCAGGCCCACGCGGCAGACGCGGGCGTCTCGGGAGTCGACGCCGTGACACCCGTTGGACGAGCACCAAAGTGCGCTGGACAGACCTCGTCTGACGCCTCCTCGGCGAGGGCGAAGCAGCTGTCTGCGGGAGATCGAGCCGCGCGCCCGGATCTCGTTCGAACCGAGCGTCTGTCGCCGACGTTCGCGCGAGGCCGCCCCTGTGCGAGTTGGCGGGCTGGCGCTCAGCCGACCACTGCGTCTGCCTCGATCTCCAGCACGTACGCGGGCTCGATCAGTGCCGAGGTCTGCACCATGCTGGTGGCAGGACGGATCTCCCCGAAGACCTCGCCGTGGGCACGGGAGATCTCGTCAAAAGTCCCCGAAGTCGGTGACAAAAGATGCGGGTACGGACGATGTCATCGAGACTGCCGCCAGCCTCGATCAGCGCGGTTCCGATGATCTCCAAGGCCCGCCGGGCCCGGGGCATAGGGGCCTGTGGCCGCGGCGCCGTCTGGGTTCCTGCCGACTGTCCCTCCCACGAAGACTTGATTACCTACCCGAACCGCCCGTGAGTACCCGAACGTCGATTCCCAAGGAGCGCCGGATGAGATCTTCATCCGCCTCAAAGTCATCCTCCGTCCCCCCTCGCCTGTCGGGTGCCTGCCCCCTCAGCGTGGAAACCGCGTCGCGCGGCGGCAGGCCCGCGGCCGTGCTCGCGTCCGGCGTCCGCGATCCATCGCTCGCCGATCTGCGGATTGCTTCGGCCGGTCCGCCGGGCATCGCGCCCCCTTCGTATCCGGGGCGCGTGCGCGCTGGCGCGAGAGCGCGACCGGCGGAGGCGGGCGCGAAGCTTCGCCGATGCCATCCCGAGCCCGACGAGTAGCGCGGGACTCAGGGATCCGAGCGCTTCCTCGATTGGGAGGCTGCCGACGTGCGCGAAGGGCACGCCGATCACTGGAAGATCTCCGTCGTGCAGTCGCCGCCCTGGAGGCGTACCTCGTGGGCGCGCGCGGGGCCATCGGGGCGGTCGTGCAGGTCGACGAAGAAGTCCTGGTCGATCTGCATCCCGCCCTCGGGCGGGCAGTTCACTCGCATCAGCCATGAGCGGAGCCCGGGGTAGAACTGGTTGTCCCAGGCCGAGTAGAGCGAGTTGGTGACGTAGAGCCGTCGCCCGTCCAGGGACAGCTGGATCATCTGCGGACCGCCGGTCAGCTCGCGGCCGCTGTCGCTCGGCTTGCCGAGCAGCCCGCCGAGCCAGAGCCGGCCGGTCAGCCGGGGGTTGGTGGGATCCGAGACGTCGTATTGCCGGAGGTCGCCGTGGAGCCAGTTCGAGAAGTACAGGAAGCGGTCGTCCATCGAGAGGACCACGTCGGTGATCAGGCCGGGCACCCCGCCGGGCAGCGGCCAGCCGTCGAGCGCCTCGTTGTCGACCTCGATCACGGGCTCGGCCCGGAAGCTGCCGTTCGAGCGGTAGAAGCGGAAGATGTTGCTCGAGAGGGTCGCGCCGACGAAGCCGCTGTCGGCTTCGGGGTCGTGTAGCCAGCGCACTTCGAGCGGGACCAGCCCGTTCTCGCCCAGGTCGATCGTCTGCTCGAGCCGCCGCTCTGCGAGGTCCCAGAAGTGCAGCCGCTGCCCGTAGCGCCCGGCCCCGACGTCCTCGATGTCGAAGCCCTTCTCGTACGCGTTGGGCTCCCCGAACTCGGACGAGATCAGCGCGTTCTTGCGCGGCTGGTACCAGAAGTCGTAGTTCAACGGCGGCCGCTCACCGCCGTTCTCCCAGCGGCCCTTGACCTCGAAGGTCCGGGCGTCGAGGACCGCGAACCCGCCACGCCGCCGCCATCGCGGTCGCCCAGCATGCTCACCACGATGTTGTCGCCCGGCATGCAGTGGACGGTGTGGGGCCGGGTGTAGCCCGTCTTCTCGACCAGCTCCTGCGGCTCGATGACCTTCTCGATGCGAGGTCGCCGGGGGTCGTCGGCGACGTTGAGGACGTGGATCCGCGACGAGCGAAATCCCGGCACGATCAGGTGCGAGCGGTCCGGCCCGTGACACGCCGAGCTGCAGCGGTTCCAGCCGAAGTGATGGAGCTCGTCGCCGACGTTCGGCATCGGCGTCTCGTGGACGACCCGGCCGTCCTCGGCGTCGATCACGGCGAGGAAGTCGGGCGCCTCGACCCCGGTGCCCCTGTGGAGGCAGGCGAGGTAGAGAAACTCCTCCGGCGGTGCCTGCATGGCCTCCTGCGGTGAGCTGTGGAAGGAAGCTGGCTTGTCCTGTTGTGGCTGCATGGTGCTCCTTTTCAAGAACCGGCTGTTGGGCGGCGCGGGCGCGGCGCCGGCGGTCTTCGTGCCTTGCCTTCTTCGAGCAGCGGGGCGATGAGCGCGGCCGCCCGCGCGGCGCCGTCGGACTCGACCGGCCGGTAGTCGACCCTCTGGCCGATCGTCTCGGCGATCGCCGCCGCGATCGTGTCCGGTGTCTCCTGCTCGAAGTCCATGCGGCGTCCGGCGTGGTAACGGTCGAGTCGGTGGCGGACATGGAAGTTCTGCTCGAAGTGGTGGCGGAGCGGGAAGTAGAGGAAGGGGCGTCGGTTCGCCGTCAGCTCCATCGAGGTTGTCAGGCCGCCCTGGACGACGGCGAGGTCGCAGGCGGCCAGGTGCCGGTAGAGCTGGTCGACGTAGGTGCGCACCTCGAGCCCGTCGTGCGGGGGCAGCGTCTCCGGGTCGATCCGCGGCCCGCAGACGACGATCATGCGCAGCGCTGGCACCCGGTCCTTGGCGGCCGGGAAGGCGGCGATCACCCGTCGCAGGAGGTCGCGGCCGACGCTCGAGCCGCCGACGGTGACGATGCAGACCTGCTCCTCGTCGCCGTATCCGAGCTCGGCCCTGAGGGCTGCCCGGTCGGCGAACTCGGAGGGATCGAAGCCCGTGACGTAACCCGCGAAGGCGTAGTGCTCGTCGGTCCACTCGCGGATCTCCGGCAGGTGGGGCGCGAACCGCTCGGGCACGATGTCCTCGCGGTTGCCGACGAAGATGGCTTGATCCCGCACGCGCGGGAAGCGCGCGATGTGCTCGATCATCTCCTCGTTGTAGTCGCCGGTCAGGAACGCCTCGTGGTCGCCGCCGTCGGGCATCGGCAGCCAGCCGACGAAGTCGGTGAGCCAGGCGTAGGGAGTCCGCTTCTGCTCGGGGTTCTCGTGCAGGTAGTAGTCGAGCTCCCAGGCTTCGTCGCCGATCCAGAGGTCGTACTGCTCGTCACGGACGAGGTCGTGGAAGACCATGAAGTTGGAGAGCAGGATCTCGTCCATGCGTCGGATCGCCTGGAAGCAGTGGAGGTCATGCTCGGCGGACTCGCTCTCGATGTGGCGCGACTCGTTCGCGAGGGATGCGCTGGCTGGATGGATCCGCTCGCCGCGCGCCTCGAGCACCGCAGTCACGGGATGCTGGGCCAACCAGTCGATCTCGAGGTCGGGATGTAGCTTGCGCAACTCGTCGGCGATCGCCGCGTCGCGCTGTGCGTGGCCGAGACCGATCGGCGAGGAGATGTAGAGGGCTCGCTTGCGGCGAGACTTGCCGCGTACCCAGCGTCGCGGGGCTACTGGCGGCGCGACGAAATGCCGCAGAAGCAGGTTGACCTTGACCGGGTCGCGTGCATGTGGGAAATGGCCGGACCCGTCGAGGATCGTGAGTGCGCCGCCCGCCAGCTCAGCCAGCCGTGCACCGGATGCGCAGGGGCGCACGGCGTCGTTGCTCCCGTGGATCACGAGCAGCGGGCAGCGGACGCGGGACAGGAGCTTACGGACGCTCTCCTCGTCCGGGAGGCGCGGTGCGAGCTGGGTCGCGACCAACGTCTCGGGGTCCGTCTCGAGCGCCCAGCCGACCGCGTCCTCGCGCTGCTTGGTCGAGTGCGGCTCGGTGAAAACCTGCGAGAAGAAGAACTCGAGGAA
The DNA here is from genome assembly GCA_963806395.1 of uncultured Solirubrobacteraceae bacterium. Classification (GTDB taxonomy): domain Bacteria; phylum Actinomycetota; class Thermoleophilia; order Solirubrobacterales; family Solirubrobacteraceae; genus DASSUW01. Next base: position 36,482 of record CAWDYI010000016.1, read on the forward strand.
GTCCTCGTAGTTGTCGAGCCAGTAGTGGCGGTTCCACTTCTCCCAGCCGGTGTAGTCGTCGCGTCGCTCCCTGAACTCCTGATCCGCTTGCGCTCGCGGCGGAACCGGTGGCAGCGGCAGCGCCGGCGCGATGAACACCATCTTGTCGACCCGGTCGGGGTGGCCCGCGGCCAGCAGCAGCGACCGTTCCGCACCGCGCGACAGTGACACCAGCACCGCCCTCTCGGTGGCGGTCGCGTCCATGACCGCGAGCGCGTCGGCGACGAACTCTTGTTCCAGGTACGCGTCGGGCTCGCGCGGGCGGTCCGACCGTCCGTTACCGCGGCCGTCGAACGTGAGCACCCGGCAGTGGCGCGCCAGATAGGGGATCTGCATCTTCCATTGGCGCGAATGGACGATCGACCACGTCGGCATGAGAAAGACCGTCGGCTCGCCGCTTCCATAGAGCTCGTAGAAGAGGTGGACGCCGTCGCGCTCGACGTAACCCTCCTGGTCCGGGTAGCGGGCCCGCGTCTGCTCGGGCGCGGTCGGCCGCAGCTCGACCGTCATTGCGTCCTCCTCTCGAGCCAGCCGTCGATCCAGTCGAGCAGCTCCCGGTGCCCCCTGTCGATCCCCGAGAGCCGCTCGAGCATGATCCCCTCGTTGAACGCATAAACAAGCGACACGAGCGCCTCGAGCGGTAGCTCGAGCCCGCCTTCTTCGTGTACGGGAGCGAAGGCCTCGGTGAGCACGGCGCGCCACTCGCCGTGCACCCGCGCGAGCCGCTCCTGAAGCTCGGGACGGTTCCAGGCCAGTGCCTGCAGCTCGAACCAGATCTTCTGGTACGGCAGATCCTCCTCGAGATAGGCCATCGCCGTCCGCCATTTATCGAGAAACGGCGCGTCCGCCGCGTACATCTGCCGTTGCCGCTCGATCAGCCGCTCGGTGAAGCGCTCGAGCACGCGCACGAGCAGTTGCTCCACCGACCCGAAGTAGTAGTGAACGAGGCCGTGGTTAGCCCCGGCCTGCTCCGCGACCCGCCGTGTCGTGATCCCGGATGCGCCGACCTCGACCAGCAGCCGCTCGGCGGCGTCGAGCAGCGCCTGTTCGGTCTCGTAGCCGGGGCGAACTTCGACCTTAGACATAAGACTTAGACATTTGACTGAGACAGTCGACCAAATCAACGCGCCGATGTCAAGCGCATGCGGGAAGCCCGCCGCCGAATGCTCAAACATGCTCACGGGTGCGTCCCCGAGGACACGCACGATCGCCAGATCGCGCGCGCCGGCATTCGCCCGTTCCGCGCTTGCGTCGAAGCGGGCGTGAGCTATCGGCCGGTGATGACGCCGCTTATCAAAGGGGTAGCCATTTCGCCTCGCGTCGCGAGCGGGTCCGCTCCTCGTGTTCGTCCAACCCGGTAGTCAGCGCCCGCCCCGCCGAGGCGCCGCGGGCCGCTGCCTTCGTCGAGGAGAAGCCTCAACCTGCGCTCACCTTCTATCGGCGGCGTGGTCGACGCACGCCTCGGCGAGCGGGAGCGACGGGATGAGAATGCGGCGCCGCGGGCCGCGGCGTCGTTGGCCGGCGGCGCAGGGCGACCACACGGCCGCCGCGCGTTGGGACGATCACGATGCCGCGGCGCCCGGTCCGGCGGCTCGACGTGCCCGCGGAGCGCAGTTCGAGCGTGCGTATGAGTTCGTCGAGCACGGTGCGGGCTTCGAACTGGGCGAATGCGGCGCCGACGCAGCGGCGGACGCCGCCGCCGAAGGGCAGCCACGCGCCCGCGGGTGGGCGCGCACCCAGGAATCGGTCCACCTGCCACTCCGACGGATGCGCGTAGACGTCCGGCCGACGATGCACGAGCAGGCTGCACGACGCGACGGTCGCGCCCGCCGGCAGCTGCCATCCGGCCATCGTCATCGGGCCGCGCAGCCGCCTCAGGCTCCCCAGCGGCACGGGCGGATGAAGGCGCAGCGTCTCGGTAATCGCCGCCTCGGCCAGTCCGGGCTCGCCGTCGGCCAGCCGCGCCTGCGCCTGCGAGTCACGGGCCACCTCCGTGAGCGCCCAGCTCAGCGCCGCGGCGGTCGTCTCGTGCCCGGCGACGAGCAGGGTCATCAGCTCGTCGCGCAGCTCGCGGTCCGACAGCGCCGCGCCGTCCTCATCTCGCGCTCGCAGCAGCAGCGACAGGATGTCCTCCCGATCGCCGAGGTCGGCCGCCTCCCGGCGGCTGGCGATCTCCGCGAGCAGCTGACCGTCGACTTCGGCGAGCTGGCGCCGGAAGCCGGCGAGTCCCATCAGGCGATCGGGGCCGAGGAAGCCGAACACCAGCCCGCGGCGGGGATCGGTCGTCCACGTCATCAGCCGCCGGAGACTCGACGCGAGCCGGTCGAGTCGCGCCCCCTCCTTCAGGCCGAAGACCGCGCGCAGCACCACGTGCAAGGTGATGGCGTGCATCCGCGGCAGCGTCGGCATCGGCACAGCCAGCGACCAGTCCGCCAGCTCCCGGCGGGTCGCCTCGCGGATCAGCTCCTCGTAGGCGAACATGCGCTCCCCGTGCAACGGCGGCAGCACCAGCTTCCGCCGGCGCAGATGCTCCCCGCCGTCGAGCAGCAGCACGTTCTGCGTGCCCAACAGCGGGCGCAGCGACATGTTCGCCACGCCGGAGTCGAGCTCGTCCGGTCCATGCCGGTAGAGCTCGCGGACCGCGTCGGGGTGTGCGAGGACCACCCACGTCTCGGCCATCACGCGCAACGTGAACACGTCGCCGAACGCCCGGTGCGCCGACTCGAACAGCCCGTAGGGGTCCAGGCCGAACCGCAACGTCTGCACGGCCCGCGGCCAAGGCGGACCGGGCGGGAGCCCCCGCGGAGCAGCCTGGGCGGTAAGGCTCACAATCGGCGCCTAGGGGTCACGGGACGGTCGCGGAGCGCCTGACCGCCTCGAGCATTTGGGTCAGCTGGAGCCAGCCCGTGAAGGGGCTTGAGATCGCCGTCTGATGGTCGCTGCAGGACGCCGGCGATCGGCTTGACGCGCGGATCGCGCTTCGACAGCACCTGGATCGTCGAGCGCGACATGTACGGATTCTCCACCCTGCGGTGGCCTCCCGCATCAGGCGCTTGTTTGAGATATTCGTCCCGATCGGTCGCGCTTGGGAGACCCGCTTCTCTTCCATGGCAGAAGTCTCGCGCTCGCGACACCCGGTCAAGGAGTTGTGTCCGCCCAAGCTCAGCTCGCGCAACTGTCTCGGGTAGCCGAGGAGAGTCGCGCCCGGCGGACCAGTGCTTCAGTCGTCGTCTTCGCGGCGGTCGGCGGCCTGGGCCGCTTCCCGCCGACGCCGCCCGAGGCGGCGGCCCAAGTCACGTGCGAACAGTAAGCGAGTGACGCGCAGGAAGAGCTTGCCCTTGAGGGCGGTGTAGGGGTACCAAAGGAGCTCTGACCTGGGGGCCAGCCGCGTCGTGGTGACCGACTGCGGGTGGCAGTACTTGCGAATCCCGTGTGCGCCACCGAGCCGCGCGCCGACGCCGGACTCCTTCCAGCCTCCCTGAGGAATCGGGATCGCGAAGGCGTTCACGAACATGTCGTTGACGTTGACCGCGCCGACTTCCAGGCGCCCGGCGATCTGCTCGCCGCGGGCGCGATCGCGAGTCCAGATGCTGGCCGACAACCCGTAGCTCGAGTCGTTCGCGAACCGAATCGCCTCCTCCACGTCTTTGACCTTCATCACCGGCAGCGTCGGGCCGAAGGTCTCCTCGCGCATGCAGCTCATCGACTGATCGACGTCCACGAGCACGGTGGGCTCGAAGAACGCCCCCGGCGCGTCCGCGCGCTTGCCGCCGACAAGTGCGCGTGCGCCGTTCGCCAGCGCCTCGGACACGTGCCGCTCGACGATGGCGAGCTGCGCCTGGCTGGAAAGCGACCCGATGTCGGCGTCGAAACGCTTGCCGGCGGCGCGCTGGCGCAGGCCGCGCACGCGTCCGGCCACGAGCTCGACGAACTCGTCGTAGACGGGCTCCTCGACGAATACGCGCTCCACCGAGGTGCATGTCTGGCCGCTGTTGAACATGCCGCCCCAGACGGCGGCGTTCGCCGCCCGCTCGATATCGGCGTCGGCGAGCACGATCATCGCGTCTTTGCCCCCGAGCTCGAGGCTGTACGGGACCAGCCGCTCGGCGGCGCGCTGCGCGATCTTCCTGCCGGTGCGCGTGGACCCGGTGAACTGGATGAAGTCGGCCTCGTCCACCAGCGCGGAACCGGTCCCGCTGGCGCCGGTCAGGCACTCCAGCACTCCCGGAGCGCCCACATCCTCGCGCCAGCCGCGCACGATCTCGCCAGTGGTCAGCGGGGTGAGCTCCGACGGCTTGATGGCGACCGCGGCGCCGGCCAACAGCGCGGGCACCGCATCGGCCAGGGCGAGCAGGACAGGGTTGTTCCAGGGGCAGATGACCCCGACGACTGGGTATGGCCGGTAGGCGATCGTGAGCTTCTTGCTCGCGGTCAGCAGGTTGTGCGGTCGTGGATGCGAGTCGGCCAGGAACTTCCCGGCGCGCTTTCGGTAGTACTCGAGCAAGTCGATCGCGACGGGAACCTCCAGGGTGGCCTCCTGCCACGGCTTTCCCGTCTCCCGCTGAAGCAGCTCCGCTACGCGCTCATCGTTGTCGAACAGCCAGTCACGCAGGCGCCCGAGCCAGTGGCCTCGGCCGGTCGGACCGAGCGCCTCCCACGCCGGCTGGTTGCCCCGCAGTCGCCCGACGGCGGCGCGCACCTCCTCGGCGCCCTGATCGGGCACGGAGGCGACCAGGGAGCCATCCGCGGGCGACCTCACCTCGAAGCCCGGAGCAGACTGCGGGCGGTTCCTCGACGGCCGCGCTCCGATCTCGTCCGCGCCCTTGGACAGCATCTCGGGGTCGCTCGCCCCCATCAGTCGTTCGATGATCTCACAGCACCGCACGATCGGCATGCCAATCGACAAAGAGCGGCTCGGTCGCCAGACCCGCGCCAGCGCGTCGCGAACTTGACCCGTAGGACGAGTGCCATGAGCGATGGCCGTCCAGCGGGCGAGGTGTGCACCAGACCCGGCCCCAGTATGTAAGCCACGTGGACGCCCCGCGCCAGGGCGGGGACGTCGACGTCGGCGCCGTCACGCTGCTCGCCCCATCGCCCGGAGAGGGAGGACGGCACCTCCACGGCTTGGCCGACCGGCGAAAAGTTGAGCGCGACGATCACACGTTCGACCGCCCCGCCATCGAGGACGCCCCAGCGGTGAAGGATGACTCCCTGCCACGAGGCCACGCGCCATACCGCGCGGCGTTGGTGCGCCGGCGTCGGCTCGTGACAACACCCGTGACAACATCCAGATCGTCCGATGCGTCCGCATGGTCCAGATCGCTGGACACATCGGACGATCTGGCACGCAGTGGACGCATCTGACACGCGCCCCGCCAGGTTGAGGGCCTGGTCCGGGATAACCGGGTGGAGGTTCGAGTCCTCTTCGGCGCACTACGGAAGCCCTGCACAGCAGGGCTTTCTTGGTTCTTGGACGCGAGCGGCGGCGCGGAGGGGGCAGAGTTTCGTGACACGGCGCCTAGAGGCGTTGGGGCAGCGTGCGGCTGCCCCACCAGCGAGCCTCAAACGTCGTGCGATGAGCGTCCAGTTCGATCTGAGCCGCAGCCGCTGGGTAGTCCGCTGGTACGAGGGCGGCCGACAGCGATCCCAACTCGGCCTGGGCGCCGGCCAGGGCGGCGGCAAGATCGTCTTCGAGGGCACGCCCGCCGACCTCGTCGCGGCGAAGTCGACGCGCGGCTCGAGCTCGAGGTCGCCGACCTGCGGCCGGGGATGGTGGTCGCCGACGTGATCCCCACCCGCCGCGCACACGCCTGATCCGCGACGCGGAGGACCGCGCCGCGACGGTGCTCGATGGCCTCGGAATGCTCGTCCAGCAAGGCGTGATCAGCGTCTGCCACTGGACCGGGGTCGACGCCGACCCCGACGTGATGCGCCGCGCGCTCGCGGCGATCTTCGCCGCCGAGAAACATCACGAGAGAACGATATCTCCCATCTGTTTCCAGCGGCGCGCGGCTCTTTTTGCCCTAGGGCCTTGACAATGTGCGCTCGAACACACTAGTCTCAGAAAACGTTCGCTGAAACAAGTTCGCCGGGGTGAGGGAGCCGTGGTGAGAAGGAGGAGGGTGTTCATGCAGTCGAAGCACATGCGAGTGGCGGCCGTGGGGGCTGCACTGGCGCTGGGGCTCGGTGTCGTTGCCTGTGGCAGCGACGACGAGGGTGGTTCCGCCGCCGGTGGTGGTGGCGAGGAGATCAAGATCGGCCTGATCACCAAGACCGAGACCAATCCGTTCTTCGTGAAGATGAAGGAGGGCGCGGAGAGCAAGGCAGCAGAGCTCGGCGCCGAGGTGCAGTCGTTCGCCGGCAAGAAGGACGGCGACAACGAGAGCCAGGTCGCCGCGGTCGAGAGCCTGATCGGCGCCGGCGCCGCCGGCATCCTGATCACGCCGAACAACTCGAGCGCGATCGTGCCTTCGATCGACAAGGCGCGCCAGGCCGGTCTGTTGGTCATCGCGCTCGACACCGAGCTCGACCCGGCCGACGCCGCTGACGCCACCTTCGCGACCGACAACTTCAAGGCCGGCGAGCTGATCGGACAGTGGGCGAAGGCCAAGTTCGAGGCTGACGGCAAGGAAGCGAAGATCGCCATGCTCGATCTCAACGCCGAGCAGGTGACCGTCGACGTCCAGCGCGATCAGGGCTTCCTGACGGGCTTCGGCATCGACGTCGGCGACGAGAAGAAGATCGGCGACGAGAGCGATCCGCGGATCGTCGGCCACGACGTCACGGACGGCGCCGAGGAGGGCGGCCGTACGGCGATGGAGAACCTGCTGCAGAAGGACCCCTCGATCAACCTCGTCTATACGATCAACGAGCCGGCCGCGGCCGGTGCCTACGAGGCGATCAAGGCGGCCGGCAAGGAGAAGGACGTCACGCTCGTGTCCGTCGACGGCGGCTGCCCCGGCGTCGAGAACGTCAAGAAGGGCGTCATCGGGGCGACCTCGCAGCAGTACCCGCTGAAGATGGCCGAGATGGGCGTGCAGGCGATCGTCGACTTCTCAAAGGACGAGTCCAAGAAGCCGGAGCCGACCGAGGGCAAGGACTTCACGGACACCGGCGTGACGCTGATCACCGACGAGCCGCAGGACGGCGTGGAGTCCGAGGACACCGCGTTCGGCCTCGAGAACTGCTGGGGCTAGGAGATGGCGAAGAACCCACTGCGCCGGCTGACGCCGGCGACCGCGACCGAGGGCCCAGCCTCGCTGGGCCCCGGGAGCGCGGAGAGCCGCCCGACGGGGATCGGTGTCCGCATCCACGACATCCTGCACTCCAACGCGACGCTCGGGCCCGCGATCGTCCTGCTGATCGCGGTGCTGATTTTCGCAGCGACCACGGACCGGTTCCTGGAGCCGGCCAACCTGTCGCTGATCGTCCAGCAGGTGATGGTCGTCGGCACGCTGGGCATCGCCCAGACGCTCGTGATCCTCACCGCCGGCATCGACCTGTCGGTCGGCGCGATCATGGTCCTGTCGTCGATCGTGATGGCCAAGCTGTCGGCCGAGTCCGGCGTGCCGGGCTTGCTGGCGCTGCTGATCGGCTTCGGCGTGGGAACGATCTGCGGGCTCATCAACGGCCTGCTCGTCTCGCGCATCAGGCTGCCGCCGTTCATCGTCACGCTCGGCACGTTCCAGATCTTCACCGCGCTCGTCCTCTACTACTCGGAGAGCGCGACGATCCGCGGCGCCGACATGTCGTCCCTACTGTTGTGGACCGGCAACACGTTCGACATCGGGGACACCCGGATCACCTACGGCTCGCTGCTGATGCTCGGGTTGTTCGGGGTGGCGGCTTACGTGCTCGGCTCGACGGCCTGGGGCAAGCACGTGTACTCGACGGGTGACGACCGCGAGGCGGCGCGCCTGGCGGGCGTGCGGACGACGCGCGTGCTGCTCAGCGTGTACGTGCTGGCCGGTCTGGTCTGCGCGATCGCCGGCTGGTTCCTGATCGGCCGCATCGCCTCCGCCAGCCCGCAGGCCGGCGGGCTCGCGAACCTGGACTCGATCACCGCCGTGGTGATCGGCGGGACGAGCCTGTTCGGCGGCCGCGGCCTGGTGTTCGGGACCCTGTTCGGTGCGCTGATCGTCGGCGTGCTGCGTAACGGGCTGACGCTCGGAGGCGTCGACGTGCTGTGGCAGGACTTCGCCGTCGGCATCCTCGTGATCGTCGCCGTGGCGATCGACCAGTGGATCAGGAAGGTGAAGACATGACCGCGGAGGTGACGCCGGTCCTGCAGGCGAAGGGCCTGGTCAAGCGCTATGGCCACGTGGTCGCGGTCAACGGGGCGGACTTCGAGCTGCTGCCGGGAGAGATCCTGGCGGTGATCGGTGACAACGGCGCCGGCAAGTCCTCGCTGATCAAGTGCCTGTCGGGCGCGACGATCCCGGACGAGGGCGAGGTGCTGCTCGACGGCAGGCCGGTCCAGTTCAGGAGCCCGCTGGAGGCACGCGAGGCCGGGATCGAGACCGTGTACCAGAACCTCGCGGTCTCGCCGGCGCTGGACATCGCCAGCAACCTGTTCCTGGGCCGTGAGCCGCGGCGCACCGACCCGCTCGGGCGCGTGTTCCGCATGCTGGACAAGAAGAAGATGCGCGAGGAGGCCCGCCGTCACATGAACGAGCTGGGCATCCTCACGATCCAGAACATCGGCCAGCAGGTCGAGTCCCTGTCCGGCGGCCAGCGCCAGGGCGTGGCCGTCGCGCGCGCCGCGGCGTTCGCGCGGCACGTGGTGATCATGGACGAGCCGACGGCCGCGCTCGGGGTCAAGGAGTCGGCCAAGGTGCTCGAGCTGATCCAGCGCGTGCGCGAGAACGGCCTGCCGGTAATCCTGATCAGCCACAACATGCCGCAGGTGTTCGAGGTCGCCGACCGGATCCACATCCAGCGCCTCGGGCGCCGGGTGGCCGTCGTCACCCCGAAGTCGCACACCATGAACGAGGCGGTGGCGATCATGACCGGGGCCACCGAGCCCGGCACGGCGGGCTACGAGCAGGTCGTGCAGGCCGCCGAGGGCAGACACGATGCCGCCCAGACGGCAGAGGCGCTGAAGGCCACCGAGGAATGAGCGATATGGGGCGCGGCGCCCGGGCGCCGCGTCCCCGCCCATCGGGTACGGTGCCGCCGATGCTCCCCCAGCAGAACCAGCGACGGCCGACGATGCGCGACGTGGCGGCGCTCGCCGGGGTGAGCCTGAGCACCGTCTCGCGCGTCGTCAGCGGCAGCCAGCTGGTCGATCCCGATCTGGCCGTCAAGGTCGAGAAGGCCGTCGAGATGCTGGGCTACCGCCACAACTCCGCGGCCGGCAACCTGCGCCGCGCCGACGGCCTCTCGGCCAGCATCGGGCTCGTCTTCGAGGATGTGTCGAACCCGTTCTTCTCGGCCGTCCACCGCGGCGTCGAGGACGTGGCGAGGACCCGCTCGGTCCTCACCTTCGCCGGGAGCTCGGACGAGAATCCGCGGCGCGAGCGCGAGCTCGCAGAGGCGTTCCTCGGCCGCCGCGTCGACGGCATCGTGATCGTGCCGGCCTCCGCCGACCACAGCTACCTGGCGCGCGACGTCGCGGCCGGCATGGCGCTGGTCTTCGTCGACCGCCCGCCGCGCTTCATCGACGCCGACGCGGTGGTGAGCGACAACGTCGGCGGCGCGAGGGCGGGGGTGGCGCATCTGGCCGCGGCGGGTCATCGCCGGATCGCGTTCCTGGGCGATCGGCCCGACATCTCCACGGCCGCCGACCGGCTGCGGGGCTACCGCGAGGCGCTGGCCCAGCACGGAGGCGAGCGGGACGACGCGCTGGTCCGCCACCCGGCGTTCCGCGCCGTCGACGTCGACGCCGCCGTGCGAGAGCTGCTCGCCGGCCCGAACCCGCCGACCGCGCTGTTCACCGCACAGAACCTGATCACGCTCGCCGCCCTGCGCACGCTGCACGAGCAAGGCCTCCAACACACCGTCGCGCTCGTCGGCTTCGACGACATCCCGCTCGCTGCGCTGCTGCAGCCCGGCGTGACCGTCGTCGCGCAGGACCCCTACGCGCTCGGCAAGCACGCCGCGGAGCTGCTGTTCTCGCGCCTCGAAGGCTATCGCGGGCCGTCGCGGCGCGAGGTGCTGCCCACGACCTTGATCGCCCGCGGCTCGGGCGAGATCTCATCCAGCGCGCGATAGCCCGCGGACCGACCCGAAGGTAAACGGCACAGCGCGGCCTTCCAGCTCGCGCGAGCCGGCGGCGATCACCAGGTGGGCCGCCGACGAAGGACGATGCGTGGGCATGGAGTCCCTAGAGAAGGTTTTCTGACACAGAGCTGACTCGGATCATACGCCCTCTCTTGTGCGCGATGGATCAGCGTGATACGTTGAGAAAACGTTCTCTAACGTACCCCGGAAGGCCGTGTCGCGGGTGAGGGCCTGCGGCGGGCGAGTTCGAGAGGAGAGGGACGATGCACAATCGCCAACCCTGCGTCGGACGGCGAGGCTGGCTGCGCCGCGGCGCCGCCATTGCGCTCGCGGCCGCGATGACCGCGCTGACCGGCGGCGTGGCGCACGCCTCGCCGCCGGCGGGCACCAGCTACCAGGAGCTCTACCGGCCGCAGTTCCACTTCACGCCGGCCAAGAACTGGATGAACGACCCGAACGGGCTCGTCTACCACAAGGGCGAGTACCACCTCTTCTATCAGCACAACCCGTTCGGAGACCAGTGGGGGCACATGTCGTGGGGTCACGCGGTCAGCCGCGACCTCGTTCACTGGGAGCACCTGCCGGTCGCGATCCCCGAGGAGGGGCGCGAGGCGATCTTCTCGGGCAGCGCAGTCGTCGACTACAAGAACAGGACCGGTTTCGGCACGCGCAAGAACCCGCCGATGGTGGCGATCTACACCAGCGCATACTCCAACCCCGGCGATCAGGCGCAGTCGCTGGCCTACAGCACCGACCGGGGGCGCACGTGGACGAAGTACGCCGGCAACCCGGTGCTCGACGACCCCGATCCCGAGTTCCGCGATCCGAAGGTCTTCTGGTACGAGCCGGCGGACGAGTGGCGGATGGTCGTCGTCAAGGCCCTCCAGCGCAAGGTCGCGATCTACCGCTCCGCTGATCTCAAGGCGTGGCAGCACCTGAGCGACTTCGGGCCCGCAAACGCGGTCGGCGGCGCGTGGGAGTGCCCGGACCTATTCCCGCTGGCGGTCGACGGCAACCGGCGCAAGACCAAGTGGGTGATGCTCGTTAGCCTGAACCCGGGCGGGATCGCCGGCGGCTCGGGCATGCAGTACTTCGTCGGCGACTTCGACGGCACGACGTTCCGCGCCGACAACATCGCCGGCGACTACACGCCACCGGCGGGCACGCTGTTCGCGGGCTTCGACGGGGCGACGTACGAGGGCTGGACGACGACCGGTGACGCGTTCGGCGCCGGACCCGCGCAGGGGAACGTCCCGCCCCAGGGCGGTGTCGCCGGATACCTGGGCAGCGGGCTGGCCAACAGCTTCCACGGAGAGGATCGCGGAACGGGCACGCTGACCTCGCCGACGTTCACGATCACGCGCCCCTACCTGAACTTCCTCGTCGGCGGCGGCAATCACCCGCACGACCCCACGACCGTCGATGCCCCGCCGCCGGCCGGCACCGTGTTCGCCGACTTCGAAGGCGCCACCTACGGCGAGGGCTGGACGGCGACCGGCACATTCGCCGGCACGCGGCCGCCCGCTGGCACGATCGGCGATCAGCAGCCGGTCAGCGGCTACGAGGGCTCCCAGCTGGTCAACACCTTCATCGATCACGACAACGGGACCGGGCACATCACTTCGCCCCAGTTCACGATCAGCAATGACTACATCAACTTCCTCGCCGGCGGCGGCAACCACCCCCACCCCGGCAGCACGGCCAACCCGCCGACCGCGGTCAACCTTATCGTCGACGGCATTGTCGTGCGGACGACCACCGGCCAGGACGGCGAGGCGCTGAATTGGACCAACTGGAACGTCTCCGAGTACAAGGGCAAGACGGCGCGGATCGACATCGTCGATGAGAACACCGGCGGCTGGGGTCACATCAACGCCGACCAGTTCACCTTCGCCGACCAGCCGGCCTTCCCGCGCTCGATCGAGACGGCCGTCAACCTGCTCGTCGACGGTCAGGTCGTGCGGACCACGACCGGCCCGAACAGCGAGACGCTCGACTGGGCGAATTGGAACCTTCGGGACCTGATCGGCAAGACGGCCCAGATCCAGGTCGTCGACCGCAACACCGCCGGCTGGGGCCACATCCTCGCCGACAACTTCGCGTTCGCAGAACAGCCCGCGCTGTCGGTTCTCCAGCGCAGCAGCTGGGTCGACTACGGCAAGGACTACTACGCCGCGGTCACGTTCAACGACGTTCCCGACGGGCGGCGGATCGCGATCGGCTGGATGAGCAACTGGAACTACGCCGGTGCGATACCGACGAGCCCCTGGCGCAGCGCGATGAGCGTGCCGCGCGAGCTCGGCCTGCGCACGATCGGCGACACGCCGCGACTCGTCCAGCAGCCGGTCCGAGAGCTGCGCTCGCTGCGCAAGCGGTGGCCGACCTACAGCCGGCGGCACCAGGCGATCGCGTCCGGGATGACGACGCTCCCCGTTCGCGGCAAGGCGCTCGAGATCGTGGCCGAGCTGCGGCTCGGCAGCGCGGAGGAGGCCGGCCTGAAGGTCCGGACCGGCAACGGCGAAGCGACCGTGATCGGCTACGACGCCGAAGCCCGTGAGGTCTACGTCGACCGCACGCGGTCCGGCGAGAGCTCGTTCAGCCGCGACTTCCCGGGAGTCCACCGAGCTCCGCTGGCGGCCCGCGACGGCAAGGTCCGTCTGCGGATCCTGGTCGACTGGTCCTCCGTCGAGGTGTTCGGCGACCGCGGCCAGACGGTCATCACCGACCAGATCTTCCCCAGCGCGAGCAGCGACCGCGTGCAGGCGTTCGCGGAGGGCGGCCGCGCGCGGATCGACTCGATCCGGGTGTGGCGGCTGCGCTCGAGCTGGACCAGCGCGCGCTGACGACGTCGCCAGGGGGCGCGGCGCCCGCCGCGCCCCCTCGGCGAGGACTCACGCGTCGGACGCCCCGATGCGATCACGCGACGGCCTGGGCCACCAGCGCCGGGCTGCAGCCCGCGCGCCCGTGGCCGTCGCTCGGCCGCGTCGCGCCGGGATCCAGCGCGCTCCCTCGCCGGCCAGGAACAGTTCGTGCGCGAGCACAACGCGGTCCGCCAGCGGAAGCTGAAGATCACTGCCTGGAGCCCGGCGCCGAGGCGTACGCGTTCACCTTCGGCTTGCAAGGGGCGACAGACCTGATCAAACTGTGCAACTGGGCGACGGCTTCCGAACCGCTGTCACAACACCCCGGCCGGCGCTCGTCGAGTCATGACCGCCCGCCACGTGCTGTGATCCCGTGGCAGATCTCGGGCGCTCAGGGCCAAGGGGTTGACGCCTTGGCCGACGCCCAGCGTCCTCAGGATCGGGAGACAAGACAAACCCAGGAGGTGCCGCCCGCATTGGTTTGAGCCCGAACCGTGGGCGTGGAGCCCGGCGAGGCCCCCGGAGCGGGCCCCGCTCGTTTCGCTCGCGTTCAGAATGGCCGCGACCGGGGAGCCCAGGTCCTTGGGACCAACGAGCGCGATGTGCTCGACCGGCTGCTGGCACGTGTGCGCGGAGCACAGAGCCCCCTTCTGGCCATCCGCGGCGAGGCACGGCGCTGCCGACGCAATGCCGCGCCTCCCTGCCGCTGACCGATTCTTCCGACGTCCGAGAGGGACAATTTCTCGGACACGACCGGCGCTCCCGCTGCCGTGGGCAAGCGGGCGTCCCAGTCCCCGCTGACGAGACGACTGCCTGGGACGACGAGCGGGCGTCCGCCGGCGCGCGATCGGCGCCCCGCGCCGCTCCTGCATCCGTGGAGGAGCCAGCAGCGACGCACTCAGCAGCCGCGAGCGGCCGTATCACCCGTCGCTCACTGCCCGTGACGGCGCCCGTCGCGCCCGCGCCGAGCGTCCGCACGGCTCTGCCCTACGCCAAGCACACCCAGCGGTGCCGGCTCGCGGCAACATCCGTGGCAACATCCAGATCGTCCGATGCGTCCGTATCGTCCGCGTGTCGGGACGATACGGACGATCTGGCACGCAACGGACGGATATGACGGTTGAGTTACCAGGTTGAGGGCCTGGTCCGGGATAACCGGGTGGAGGTTCGAGTCCTCTTCGGCGCATCGCGCGAAGGCCCCGCAAGTCGGGGCTTTTGTCGTTCCCAGGACCAGTGGCGCCGCCCGGGGGGAACTTTCGTGGCAACAGCCTCTGACAAATGGGGCACAGCGTGTGCCCCACGCGTGTGCCCCACGTCAGAGGAGCCAGATGAGCGTCCAGTACGACCCAGCTCGCGCGAAGTTCGTCGTGCGGTGGCGGGAGGATGGTAAGCAGCGGGGACGGCGCTTCTTGTCGGAGTCCGAGGCTCGGGCGTTCGACGCACGCGTCAATCCCACAGCGCCCGGTGACCTGCGGGGCACGAACGGGCGGGCGGCGGCACTCAGGCGCGTCGAAAGGCTTGATGCTGAGCGCGACGGGCGCGACGGCGTGTACCCCTACGCGACCAATCGCGGCGTCAGGTGGCGGATCGCCTTCCGGCAGTCGGACGGCACGCTCTCGTCACGACGGGTTCACCAGCCCGACGTCCGCCGCCGCCGCCCGCCGACGGCTCCAGGAGTCGGTCGACCGGGGCGAGGTACAGCGTGGATTGCCTCCAGCGGCTCAACACAGGAGGCGACAGCCCCGAGCCCCGCCTCGGTCGTCGTCGCCGGGATGTATTCGAGCCCGACGTCGCCGCCATAGCCGATGCGCTCGAGCGCGGCGAAAACGGCGCCGAAGTCGATCACGCCGGTTCCGGGCTCGTGGCGCCCGGGCGCGTCGGCGATCTGGACGTGGCCGACCAGCGCACCGCGCCGGGCCAGCTCGGCGGCTGGATCCTCGCCGGCGCGAAACCCGTGGAAGACGTCGTACTGCAGGCGTAGGTTCTCTGCGCCGACGCGCTCGATCAGCGCCACCGCCTCGGCGGCCGAGCCGATCAGCACCGGGCCGTTGTCGTGGCGGTTGAGCGGCTCCACGTGCACGTCGACGCCGGCGACCACCGCCGCGCCCGCCGTCCAGCGCAGCAGCTCCTCTGCGTGGCGCAGCTGCGCCACGTCGCCGAGCTCCGGCAGCTCGTGCCCGACGAGTGCGTTGAGCCGCCTGCAGCCGAGGCGCTCGGCCAGTGCGAGCGCCACGGGCACGTTCTCCCGGTAGCGCGCCTCGCGCCGCGGGTCGCCTGCGAGCCCGCGTTCGCCCGCGTCCATGTCGCCCGCGTCGAGGTTGAACAGTGCGACCTCGACGCCGGCGTCGCGTGCCGCCGCCACGACGTCGGCCGGGCGGATGCCCGCCGGCCAGAAGAACTCCACGGCGCTGACGCCGGCCGCGGCAGCGCGCTCGAACCGCTCGAGGAACGGGACCTCGGTGAACAGCAGCGAGACGCTCGCGCTGAGCATCCGTCAGCGGACCTTGCCGCGCGCGGCGATCCGCCACACGCCCGCCGCCTCTCCCCCTCGCCGGGTCAGCAGCGCATCGTGGAGGTTGGTGACCGCGCAGGCGTGGTTGGGAATCACCGTCACGACCTCCCCCACAGCCAACCCCGGGCCTGCCAGCTCCACGTGCCCGTGCTCCTCGCTCACTCCGGTCAGCCGGGCGCCCGGGTACTCGACGACCAGGCCATAGCCCCCGCCTGCGCCGGGCGCCTCGTCGGTCGTCAACGTCTTGGACCCCGCGTCGAGAATCGCCCGCGTGGCCGTCGGACGGCTCACGACCGTCGTTCGCACACGCAGGGCGCAGTCGGCCTCCGCCATCACACCCGCGGCGACTGACCGCCGGTCGCCGTAGACGTAGGTGCCGGCACGCAGCTCGGTGATCTCGGGATGCGTGTGCGTTTGGAACGCCGTCGGCGTGCCTCCCCCGCCGATGCGCGGGACCGGCATCCCGCGGCGCTCGAGCTCGCGGCGGGCCGCCGCCAGGAAGTCGCCGTCGGCCGGCGTCGGATGCGTCATCAGGCCGGCGAAACGCAGCCCAGGCAGGCCCGCCACCCGCTCTGCCAGTGCGACCGCGGCTGCGACGGACTGCACGCCGGTCCGCCCGAAGCCGGTGTCGCAGTCGACGAGCACGTCGACCGACGCGCCGCCGAGCGAGCCCGAGACGCCGCTCGCCACCTCGACCGAGTCGACCGCGACGGTGACGCGGGCGATCGCGGCCAGCGCGGCCAGCCGCCGCCACTTGGCCTCGCCGACGAGCGGGAAGGTGATGAGGATGTCCTCGATCCCAGCCGCGCGCATGACCTCGGCCTCGCCGAGCTTCTGGCACACGATCGCGCGCGCGCCGGCCGCCAGCTGCATCGCCGCGACCTCCGGCAGCTTGTGGGTCTTGACGTGCGGCAGCAGCGCGAGGCCGTGCTCGTCGCAATAGCGCTGCATTCGCGCGATGTTGCGCTCGACCGTGTCGAGGTCGAGCTCGAGCACCGGCGTATCGGTGGCGTCGAGCTCCATCAGCCGTCGGCCGACGGGGGCGCGATCTCGCGGCGGCGGCGCGCGAGCTCGCGACCCGTGGCGAGCACGTCGGCGCGCAGCGCGGCGACGGCACCGCGCGACGTGTCCGACCACGCGTAGAACGGCCGCGCGCCGTCGAGCCGGCCGGGCACCACAGCCGCGTCCGACAGCACGCCGAAGAGCTGCCCGGCGACGCTCCGGAACGTCTCGAGGCCGCCCAGGTCGGCCGTCGCGAGCGGCCCGCCGGCGAGCCATCGCGGAGCGAGCCCATCGGACACGGCGGCATCGATCGACTCGGCGTCCGCGACGCCCTCCTCGAGCAGGTGCAGGCACTCGCGCAGCACCGCGAACTGCAGGCGATTCCAGATGAACCCCGGGATGTCGCGGCGCAGCACCAGTGGGCGCTTGCCCATGCCCTTGACCAGGGCGATCAGCAGCTCGCGGGCGTCGGCGGCGGTCCGCGATCCGGCGATCACCTCGACGACGTCGGTGTGCTCGGCGGGGTAGAGGAAGTGCAGTCCGGCGAAACGCTCGGGCCGGCCGAGGGCCTCGGCGAGCGCATCGATCGAGAGGCTCGACGTGTTCGTCGCCACCACGGTGTCCGGCGCCGTCCATCGCTCGATGCGCGCGAGCAGGTCGCGCTTGACGGCAAGGTCCTCGACGATCGTCTCGATGACCAGCGCCGCGCCGTCGAACGACTCGCGCGCGAGCGGCGCCGGCGCTACCCCAGCCTCCGCTGCGGCGGCCGCGGCGCGAGCGCCGTCCCGGCCGGCGATGCGCACGTCCACGCCGGCGTGGCGGCACGCGACGGCGATGCCGGGCGCCATGCGGCCGGTACCGATGATCACGACGAGCGGAGAGTTCATGCCAGCGACGCCCGCTCGAGCTCGTACGCCGCGCGGAACGCGTCCCGCTCGCCGAACAGCCTGCCGACGATCTGGACGGCGACCGGCATGCCGTCGTCGTCGCTCCCGCTGGGCAGCGTGAGCGCCGGATGGCCGCTGAGGTTGAGCGGCGCCGTGTTGCAGCACAGCCGCTCGGCCGTGCGGCCGGATACCTCGGCGAACGATACGCCGGGCCCGGCGAGCCGCGGCGCGGTCATCGGCAGCGTGGGCGTCAACAAGAGCGAGAACCGCCCCAGCGCCTCGTCGATCGCTCGCCGGACGACCAGGCGCCGGTTGTGTAGCTCGCCGAAGACCGCCCCGCCGCGATGCTCGCGCAGGTAGCGCTCGGCCAGCACCCAGGACTTGAACTGCATCGGCAGCTCGCCGGACTCGGTCCGACGCGTGTGGGCAAAGGCGGCCATCCGCTCGACGTCGACGAGCCCGTGGTGTGTGAACCCCTCGCCCTCGGTGCGGAACGTGTCCGCCGCGAGATGGGCGATGTAGGGCAGGAAGACGGTCAGCGCGTGCTCCCACGCCGGGATCGACACCCGCTCCACGCGCGCGCCCGCCCGCTCGAGCGCTGCCACCGCGCGCGAAAGCCCGTCGAGCACGGCGGGATCGCACCAGCGCTCGGAGCACGCCTCGTCGACGACGCCGAAGCGGAGGCCCGTGACGCCCTCGTCGGCCGCGCCAGCGATCGAGAGCCCGGTAGACGCGGCGGCCACCACCTGCGGGTCGCGCCAGTCCGGCCCGGCGATCACCTCGAGCAGCAGCGCGGTGCCGGCGACGGTCCGCGCCATCGGCACCACGTTGTCGATCGTGTGGCTCAGATGCGTGACGCCGAAGCTCGGCACGAGGCCGTGCGTCGCCTTCACGGCGACGACGCCACAGAACGCTGCGGGGATCCGGCCGCTGCCGCCCTGATCGACCGCCAGCGCGAGGTCCACCTCGCCGGCCCGCACCGCGGACCCGCAGCCACCAGACGACCCGCCGGCCGAGCGCGACGGGTCGACCGGGTTCCTGGCGGGGCCGAACGCGCTCGTCTCACCCAGCCCGGCCGCGCCGAACGCGTCCATGTTGAGCTTGCCCGCTATGACGCCGCCAGACCGCAGCACGCGCTCGATCACGACGGCGTCGAGCGACGGCGTGAACGGCGCAACGCCCGACCCGTTCGTCGTCGGTACGCCCGCCACCGAGATGTTGTCCTTGACGCCGACCGTCCGCCCGGCAAGCGGCCCGTCGCCGCCAGCGCTGACGCGGCAGCGCCGGATGAACGAGTTGAACGGGTTATCGCTCGGAGCGGGGACGGCGCCGGGGTCGCGCTCGGCCGCGATCGGCTCGGGCATCGGCGCCTCGAGCTCCCCGGCGCGGTCGGCCGCCTCGACGATCGAGGCGATCACCGGGAGCAGCTCATCCGCCTCGCCGGGCGCGAGCTCGATCCCCTCAGCCGCCGCGCCGGCCGCGACGTCCGCGCCCACCGGCGCGGACAGATCAGACCCCGACCTCTTCACCGGGGATAGCGAGCTCCGAGCCGGTGATGAGCGTGACGATCTCGCGGCCGGACGTCTGCTTGGTCACCAGGTCGCCGACCTTGCGGGCGGCGCGTAGGACGACGATCCGGTCGGTCACCGCCAGCACGTGCTGCATGTTGTGGCTGATCAGGATCACCGCCACGCCACGCGAGGCGAGCATGCGCACGAAGTCGAGGATCTGCTGCGCCTGGCGCACGCCGAGCGCCGCCGCCGGCTCATCCAGGATCACGATGTGCCGGCCCCACTTCATCGCGCGCGCCACCGCGACCATCTGCCGCTGCCCGCCCGACAGGTAGGCCGCGAGGCGTTGTGGGTCGGCGGCCACGCCCAGCTCGTCGAGCACCTCGCCGGTCTGCCGGTACATCGCCCGGCGGTTCAGCCATCGCATCCTCCGCGCGAGCCAGTTCTGGTGCATGAGCTCGCGGTTGAGGAAGAAGTTCTGCGTGACGTCGAGCGTGTCGATCAGCGACAGGTTCTGGTGCACCACCTCGATCCCGACCGCCCGCGCGGCCTCGGCAGTGTGGTCGGTCCGCGCCACGCCGTCGACGGCGATCTCTCCGGCATCCGGCTCAAGCACACCGGCGATGCACTTCACGAGCGTCGTCTTGCCCGCGCCGTTGTCGCCGACGAGCCCGAGCACCTCGCCGCGGCGGACCTCGAGGCTGACGTCCTCGAGCGCGCGCACCGCGCCGTAGGACTTGGCGACCCGGGTCACCGTGAGCGCGATGTCGCTCATCGCAGGAACGCGGGAAGCCGCGCGCTCTTGGCCAGCTGGTCGAGCATCACGGCCAGCACGATGATCCATCCGACCACGATCTGCTGCCAGAAGTCGGGCACGTTGAGCAGCACCATGCCGTTGGCGATCGTGACGATGATGAGTACGCCCGTCGCCGTCCCCCAGATGCTGCCCACGCCGCCGAACAGCGACGTGCCGCCGATCACCACCGCGGCCACCGCCCCGAGCAGGTCGCCGGCACCGAACAGGCCGTTGCCCGCATCGAGCCGGGCGCTGAGGATCAGGCCGCCGATGCCCGCCGTGAGGCCGCTCAGCATCAGCGCGTAGAGCTTGATCCGCCCGACCTTGATGCCGGCGTAGTCCGCCGCCTCGGCGTTGCCCCCGACGGCGAACATCCGCATGCCGAGCTGCGTGCGCGTGAGCATCAGGTGAAGGGCGATGAACACGCCGAGCGCGATGATCGCCGGCGTCGGGACACCGATGATCTTCGACGTGCCGATCGCGCGGTAGGCGTCCGGGAAGCCGTAGACCGACTGCCCGTTGGTGAGCAGGAACGCCGTGCCCTGGGCGATTCCGAGCATCGCCAGTGTGGACACGAACGACACCACGCGGAGCTTCGCGGTCAGCACCCCGCTGATCGCCCCGGCCAGCACCGCGACGCCGAGTGCCATAGGAATCCCGAGCGCCACCGGCACGCCCTCGCGGATGATCACGATCGCGGCGATCGCGCCGCCCAGGGCCTCGAGCGACCCGATCGAGAGATCGATCTCCGCCGTGATCACGACCACCGTCAGCCCGGCGGCCACAATCCCGATGTTCGAGGCCTGGAGCAGGATGTTGAGGATGTTGTCCTGCGTGAAGAAGAACTCCGAGCTCAGCGCGAAGAAGACCCAGATCACGGCGAGCGCGACGAACAGCCCGAGCACCCGGAACGACCTACGGAGCCGCACGAGCGCCCATCGACGCGACCTGTCGAGCAGGCCGGTCGCGAGACGCGGTGCGGACTCCGTGCTGCTATCGGACACGGGCTACTTGGGGCAATCGCCGGCCTTGGCCTGCTCGAGCCGCTTGACGATATCCGCGCTGACGTCCTCCAGCGTGGCGCCGCCGAGCTCCACATCCTCCTCGGTCGGCTTCGCCGAGCCGTCGAGCCAGGCGTTCGCGGTCTTGGTGGTCACGGACATCACCGGCGCCTTGATCTCCGGCGGAACGTCCTTGCCGTCGAGCACGTCGGCCGCGGTGGAGATGAGCAGCGAACCCTGGATCGTCGGGAAGAACGCGGAATCCTGGTGCTGGTCGCCGTTCACGACGTGCTGCAGGTTCAGGCAGTCACCGTTCTGCGAGGAGACGCCGACTTCGCCGAGCTTGTCGCGGGCCTTGATGGCCTCGACCGCAGCGGCGCCGCCCTGGTCCCACCAGGAGTAGAGGTAGTCGAGCTCCGGGTTGGCGGTCAGGAGGTCGGTGGCGACGTTGAGCGCCTTCGCCGGGTCGTAGTTGGTCGGGTTTGCGCCGACGATCTTGATCGATGACTCCGCGCCGACCGTCTTGCGGAACGCCTCGTCCTCCTCGCGGCCGGACGAGTCGCCGGGGTTGCCCTCGACGATGCCGATCTCGCAGGGGTCCTGCGCCTTGTCCTTGCAGAACTCGACCGCGCCGGCACCCATGAAGTTCCCCGCCGTGGTCTCGCTCGGGAAGATGAACGTCGCGAGGTCACCGGAGGCCGGCTTGGCCTGGAACGCGATGACCGGGATCTTGGCGTCGTTCGCCTGCGTTACGGTCGGCGCCATGGCGTCACCGTCGATCGGGTCCATCGCGATCAGGTCGACCTTCGCCGCGATGTACGAGAGCACCGCGTCCGACTGCCCCTTGGCGTCGCTCGTTCCCTTGACCAGGACCTCCCAGCCGCGCTTCTCGGCCTCGGCCACGGCGCCGTCGCGGAACCCGGCGATCACCGGGTTGGAGAGGTCCGGCAGGACGAAGCCGATGCGGACCTTCTTCTCGGACGACGAGCCGCCCGATGCGGCGCCGCCGCCGTTGTCGTCGTCCCCGCCGCAGCCGGCCATGACGGCGGGCGCGAGCAGCGCACAGACCGCGAGCGCCAACAACGCGGGCGTACGTCTCCTACTGGGCTCCAGCATCGATCGTTCCCTCCCGGGACAAGCAGTTGGATGGTGGTATTGTGGTCAGACCAGTCATGAGTTCCATTTGTCAGGTGGCCAGGTGGTAAGACCAGCATCCTTACGGACCGCGGATCGCCCGTCAAGCCGCCCGCGCACACGCGGGTGCGTTGCGGTCCGAGGGAGGAGAACAGCGCGGTGAGCGAACCTGCCGGAGGCCCGAACTGGGCGCCGATCAGCCGGTCGAACCTCGGCGAGGAGATCGCCGAGCGTCTCATCAAGAGCATCCTCGACGGCGAGTACCGATTCGGCCAGCAGCTCCCGACCGAGCGCGATATCGCGCGTTATCTCGCAGTTGGGCGGCCGAGCGTGCGGGAGGCGATCCGCATCCTCAGCGTCCTGGGGCTGGTCGAGGTCCGCCCCGGCGAAGGGACGTTCGTGGTGGCCGAGCACGCTGCCTTCGTCGCCAAGGCCTTCAGCTGGGCGGTCCTGCTCGACGCCAAGACCGTGCGAGACATCATCGAGACGCGCACCGCGATCGAGTCCGAGCTCGCCGGGATCGCCGCCAAGCGGGCTACCGCTGAGGACCTCGAGAAGCTCGACGGGCTGATCGCCGAGATGGACGCCGCCCAGGGCGACATCGCGCGGTTCTCCGAGGCCGACCTGCAGTTCCACCTGACGGTCGGGGAGGCGGCGCGCAACCTCACGCTCAGCCGGCTGCTGTTCGCCACGCAGTCGCTGCTCCGCGACTGGATCGGCCGCGCGCTGGCAGAGCCGGGGACCGATGTCCGCGCGCTCGACCAGCACCGCGCGATCCTGGCCGGCATCCAGTCGGGCGAGCCGGCCGCGGCGTCTGCGGCGATGCGCGCGCACGTCGAGGCGATGGGTGAGCTGATCACGCCCCATGCGAGCCCTCAGCCGGCGGCCACTCCGGGGCCGGCGTAGACCTCCTCGCGCAGGTCCGCGCGGCGCGTGCGCTCGCGGTAGGCCTGGGCGATCCGATCGATCAGCGGCTGCTCGGCGCTCGGAACCGGGTACCCGTCCACCGAGCCGACCGGCAGGATGCCCGCGCCCGACCCGGTGACGAACGCGCCGTCGGCGGCGTAGAGCTCCATCGGCCACACGTCGCGAACCGTGACGTCGATCCCCTCGTCAGCGGCGATCTCCAGGACCGTCCGGCGCGTGATGCCCGGCAGCGCCGCGCGCAGCGTCGGCGTTACCAACCGCCCCTCGAGGATCGCGAACAGGTTCGCCCCGGTGCACTCAGCGACGGCGCCCTGCGCGTCCAGCATGACCGCCTCGTCGGCGCCCATCGCCTTCGCCTGCTGCTTGGCCATGATGCCGTCCAGGTAGTTGCAGGACTTCACGTGCGCGCCGAGTGAGCGCGGCGCCTTGCGGACGACGGTGCTGGTCATGAGCCGCAAGGGCTCGGTGCCCAGGAACGGCGGGAAGGGATAGGCCGAGACGATCAGCGTCGGCGCGTCGCAGCGCCAGGGATCGATGCCGGGCGCCCCGTAGCCGCGGGTCACGAGGGGGCGCACGTGCGCCTCGCGCAGGTCGCTGCGGCGCACGACCTCCTTGATGACCTCGAGCAGCTCGGCGGCACCGAGCGGGACGTCGAGCCCGATCGTGCGCGCCGAGCGGCCGAGCCGCGCGAGGTGGTCGCGCGGGCGGAAGACCCCGCCGTCGAACACGCGCATTCCCTCGAACACGCCGTCGCCATAGAGCAGACCGTGGTCGAAGATCGAGACGCTCGCCTCCTCGGCCGGCACGTACTCGCCGTTCAGGTAGACCGTCAGCCCGCGCGGGTCGAACGCCATCAGCGCACCTCCGCGGTTCCGACCAGCCCGCTGCGGTACGGGCCCTGGGTGGCCCAGCGCTCGTGGGCGCGCGCGACCGCCTCCTCGTCGAGCGTGAAGCCGTGTCCCGGGCCGTCGGGCACGGCCAAGCGGCCGCCGTCGATCCGCAGGCCGGGACCCGTCACCAGCCGCTCGCCGAGCAGCTGGCACATCATCTGGTTGCCCGTCGTGAGATTGGGAATCCCCGCGAGGACCTGCAGGTTCGCGTACACGCTGATCTCGCTTTCCATGAAGGAATGCCGGTTGACTACCACGCCGTGGGCGGCGGCGATCGCGCTCTGCTGCTTGAGCGTCCACAGGCCGCCGGCGTCGTGGCTGCTCTGCACGATCACGTCCGCCGCCTCCGCGTCGAGCACGGCGAGCAGCTCCGCCGTGGTGAACACCGACTGGTCGGCCGCGATCCTCGTGTCGACCCGGCGCCGGACGTCGCGCAGGCCGCGCAGGTTCCCGGCCGGCACGGGCTGCTCCACCCAGTCGAGGCCGTAGCGCTCGAGCCGGCGGATGCGCTCGACGGCGGTGCCGGGATCCCACGCCTCGTTCGGGTCCACACGCAGCGGCGCGTCCGGCCCGATCGCCTCGCGGACGGCCGCGACGGAGGCCTCGTCGTCCTGCTCCGGGCGCCCGATCTTCAGGTAGAAGACCGCGTAGCCGTGGTCCCGCAGCTCGGCGGCGTGCGCGCCGAGCTCCTCCGCGGTGGCGCCCTGGACGAAGGCGAAGAAGTCGACCTCGCGGCGGACCGCGCCACCGAAGAACGTCCGCGACGGCACGCCGTGGAAGCGCCCGAGCGCGTCCCAGCACGCCACCTCGATGCCGGCGAAGACCATCTGCGTGAAGTGCGGCCAGAAGCGCCAGCGGCCGACGTTCCAGACCGAGTGCAGGATCGCCTCCATGTCGCCCGGCGAGTGGCCGGCGATCTGCTGGCCGATGCGGCGCCCGAACGACGCGACCGCCTCGGGATCCTCGGCGAACGCCTCGCCGTGGCCGGCGACGCCCTCGTCGGTGTGGACGGTGAAGAGGACGAGGTTGATCCCGGACTGCACGCCGCCGGACCAGTGGAACTCCCGTGCGAGCGGGATGGCCAGGGGCGTCGCTTCGACGTCGACGATCCTCATGACGCGGCCAGCCCGAAGATCTCGAGGGTGGTGCGGCCGGCCTCGATGTCGGCAACCGCCCGCGCCTCCTGCTCGGCGAGCGCCTCGGCCGCGACCAGGACGTCGCCCGCCGCGGCGGCGGGCACGACGACCACGCCGTCGGCGTCGGCCGACACGAGGTCGCCGGGCGCGACGACGGCGTCGCCGATGCGCACCGGGACCCCGCGGCGGCCCGGGACCCGCTTGTACGGCTTCCGGAGCGCGATGCCGCGGTAGAAGACGGGGAAGCCGAGCTCGGCGATGTCGGCGCTGTCGCGGATCGCGCCGTCGATCACGAGACCGGCGAGCCCGCGCCGCTGGGCGGCGAAGGCGAGGATGTCGCCGAAGTGCGCCCGCCCGGTCTCGCCGCCGACCGTAACGACCAGGACGTCGCCCGGCGCGGCCTCGGCGACGGCGAGGTGCAGGGCGAGGTTGTCGCCGCCACGCCCCTCGACGGTGAAGGCCGACCCGAACGCGTGCGCCGGCGGCGAGATCGCGGTGAACCCGGACAGGTGCACGACCTGGTCCTCCGCCGCGGAGACGAGCAGCGCCGGCCGCATCAGGGCACCACCTCGACGACGATCTCGCCAAGCGGCTCCAGCCGCGCGCGCCAGGTCCCGACGGCGAGCGGAATCGGGCGCACGAGGCTGCCCGTCGCCACGCGCTGGCCCGGGCGCAGCGCGTGCCGGCGGCGCACGAGCGCGAGCGCCGGGCCCGCGCCGGAGAGGTCCGCGTCCGCGCGGGCGACCTCGCGGCCGTCGTGGGTGACCAGCCCTTCAAGCCGCTCCGGCGCCGGGCCGCCGGCCGGGTCCGCGAACGCGATCGAGCCCTGCAGGCCGAAGTCGGCGACGACCGTGGAGATGGTGCGGGCGGTGGCCGGAACCCGCGAGTCGATGATCTCGACGCACGCCACCGCGGTGGGCGCGCCGTCGCCGGCGACGAGGCCGATCTCGAGCTCGAGCGCCGGCGCGACGTAGTCGGCGAGCGACAGCTTCTCCGGCGGGTCGGCCTCGTAAAGCGGCGCGACGAACGGCTCGGTGATGCCGAGGGCGCGCTGCGTCCGCGCGTCGACAGCGCCGAGCTTGAAGCCGACGACGCGCCGACCGCCGTGCTCGAGCGCCCCGTAGAGCTCGGCGGCGATCCGCTCGCCGTCCGCGCGCGTCACCGTCGCCAGCGCCCGCTCGGGCGTCGACACGAGCCGCGCGTCCGCGCGCGCGGACCACAGCTCGCCGGCCAGGGCGTCGGCGAAGCGCGGCGTCACGATCCGGTCTCCAGGTCGGCGAAGCGGTCGACGAGGTGCTCCATCGTCTGGTCGAGCGCGGCCCGGACGAGGTGCCGGGCGCGCTCCCCGTCGCGCTCGGCGCACGCGGCGTGGAACTCGCGGGCCACGCTCAGCGATTCGTCGAGACGCCCCTCCTCGCTCAGCGTCAGCCAGTTGTAACGGGCCGCGCGCTGGTACAGCGCCTCGGTCTTGGCATGCAGGCCGGGGCGGCCGGCGGCGCGGTAGCAGACGCTACGGTGCGCCCAGCCGGCGTCGAGGTACGCGCGCAGGTCGTCGGCCGCGGCCGCGCGCTCGAGCGTCTGGAGCGAGCGGTCCATCGCGCGCAGCTCGGCGTCGCTCAGCCGAGGCGCGCCCTGGTGCGCGAGCCAGCCTTCGAAGCCGCTGCGGGCGGCGTAGATCTCCTCCAGCTCGGCGCCGGAGAGCGGCGCGACCCGCGCGCCCTCGTGCGGCCGCGTGATCACAAGCCCCTCCTGCGCCAACTCGCGCAGCGCGATGCGGACCGGCGTGACGCTGACCGCGAACTGTCGCGCGAGGTCGCGGTACGGCAGCCGGGTGCCCGGCGACAGCCGGCCGGCGAGGATCGCCGCGCGCAGCTCGCGGGCGAGCGTTTGCTCGACGGTGCGCTCCTCGCCGAGGGGGGCGACGGCGCCGAGGTCGTTCACCGGCGCAGCACCTCCCCCGCGCGGTCGCCGGTGGGCTCGCCGTCGCGTAGCGTGACGACGCCGTTGACGACGACGTGACGCATGCCGGTGGCGAGGCGGTTCGGCTCCGCGGTCGTAGCCTGCTCGCCGAAGCGGTCGCCGTCGAAGATCGCCACGTCGGCGCGCGCCCCGAGCCGCAGCTCGCCGCGGTCACTCAGACCGAGCCGCCCGGCGGGCATCGAGGTCAGGCGGCGCACGGCCTCCGCAGGCGCCAGCAGGCGCGTGTCGCGGACCATAAAGCGGTAGAACCACGCCGCCCAGCCGTAGGCGCCGTGGAACACCGAGCCGGCGAGCGGCCCGTCGGGCGCCAGCGTCGTGGCGTCCGAGCCGGGCATGCAGAGCGGGTCGGCGAATGCCTCCCGCTGCTGCCGTTCGCT
The DNA here is from genome assembly GCA_963806395.1 of uncultured Solirubrobacteraceae bacterium. Classification (GTDB taxonomy): domain Bacteria; phylum Actinomycetota; class Thermoleophilia; order Solirubrobacterales; family Solirubrobacteraceae; genus DASSUW01. Next base: position 63,756 of record CAWDYI010000016.1, read on the forward strand.
GTGGCAGCGGATCATGACCATCAGTTCGTGCCGCGCCTCCACGGCCTCGAGCAGCAGGTCGTACGCCGTGTCGAGCGGCTCCTGCCCGCGCTCGGCGGCCAGCGACGCGAGGTCGCGGTCGGCGTGCTGCGGGACGACGGGGTTGTCGAGCAAGACGACGCGCGTCCAATCCCCGCCCTCGCTGAGGATGCTCCGGTGGCGCTTCATGCGCGCCCGCGCGTCGGGATCCCGCAGCGTGACCGCCAGGCCGGGCCCGGTCGCCCACGCGGGCAGCACGGTCGCGAGGTACGTGAAGCCGAACAGCCGCGTGTGCATGTCGAATGCGACGTCCAGCCCGTCCTCCCGCGCCCGCGCCACGGCTTCCATGCAGCGGCGACCCTCGGCCTCGCCGCTGCGTGGGATCAGGTGCGAGATCTGCAGCCGGCCGCCCGCCCGCGCGGCGGTGTCCAGCGCCTCCTCGACGGCCTCGGCGGCGCCGCCGTCGCGGCGCCGGGTATGCGTGGCATAGAGAGCGCCGCGGCGTGCCGCGACCGCGCACAGGCCGGCGATCTCCTGGGCCGGCGCGCCCGCCTCGGCGGCGTACTCGAGGCCGGTGGAGTAACCCCAGGCGCCCTGCTCGAGCGCTTCCTCGAGCGCGCGCGCCATCGCGCCCGCCTCGTCGGGCGTCGCCGCGCGGTCGGCGAGGCCGACCTCCGCAAGCCGAAGCTGACCGTTCGGCACGAGGCTGAGTACGTTCACGGCCGGCCGCGCGACGTCGAGGCGCTCGAAGTAGCCGGCCGCCGTGCTCCAGTCCAGCGTCACGGCGTCGTTGTGGCCGTACATCGCGCCGCGCGCGAGCGCGGGATCGCCGATCGGGAAGCAGCCGTGCCCGCAGTTGCCGACCACCTCGAGCGTGACGCCCTGGTGGATCGCGCTGCGAGCGCGCGGGTCGACGAGCAGCGTGTAGTCGGAGTGGCTGTGGATGTCGATGAATCCGGGGGCGACGAGCATCCCGGCAGCGTCGAGCGTCTCGGCTCCGTCAGGCCTCTCGCCGCCGACCTCGGCGATCGACCCGTCGCGGATCAGCACATCGGCGAGCACAGGCGCCGAGCCCGTCCCGTCGAGCACAGTGCCGCCGGCGATCAGCAGGTCACGCGGCACGCGTTGCCCCCTCGCGGTGCCGGCGGGTCGCCTCGGCGTCGACGGCCGGAGGGCTTGTGCCGGTGAGCACGACGCCGTAGCTGTCGCGCGCCGCGGCCCTGCTCACCTTGCCGTCGAGCACGTCCTCGAGCACGGCCTGCGGGTCGCGTTCCGACGGCGGCCCGAAGCCGCCGCCACCCGCCGAGACGTGATGGACCACGTCGCCCCGGTGCATGGTGTCGGCGCCCATCGGCATCGGCGGCAGCACGCGCTCGCCGCTCGCCGTGCGCAGCAGGTTGAGAGACGGCCCGCCCGGCCCGCCGCCGCCGAAGCCCCACGCCGGGTGGTACCGCCGGTCCGAGCGGACGGTGAGCACCGCTTCGTCGGCGAGCAGCCGGAAGCCGCGCGCGAACGCGAGCCCGCCGCGATAGCGGCCAGCGCCGCCCGAGTCAGGCACCAGCCCGTACTCGGTGATCTCCAGCGGCAGGTTCGCCTCGATCAGCTCCACCGGTTGGTTGGAGAGGTTTGCCAGCGGGTTCGAGACGCCCTCGGGACCGTCGGCCGTCGCGCGCGCGCCCCAGCAGCCCACCATGATGTCGGTGAGCACGAACGGCGCGCGGTCGGCGTGGTAGCCACCGATCGAGATCAGCGTCGGCCCGCCTTCGCCGGGCGCGATCGCGCGCTCGGGGACGGCTTGCGCCAGCGCTCCCATCACCGCGTCGTAGACGCGGTAGCCGATCACGCCGCGGGCGCCGGTCGCCGCCGGCAGTACCGGGTTCAGGACCGTGCCGCTCGGCGCGGTGATGCGGATTGGCCGCATGTAGCCCTCGGCGTTCGGGATATCCCGCGAAGCGACGCCGCGGACCGCGCAGTAGCAGGCGGCGTTGACCAGGCCGACCGGGCAGTTGAGACTCGCCGGCACCTGGTCGCTCGACCCCGTCAGATCGATGTGGAGCTCGTCGCCGTCGACCGTGAGCGTTACGTTGATGCGGATCGGCACGGCGGGATCGCCATAGCCGTCGAGATGGTCCTCGAACCGGTACACGCCGCCGGGGAGCCGCTCGATCTCGCTACGCATCAGGCGCTCGGCGAGCGCCTGCAGCTCATCGATGTACCGGCGCGCCTCGACGGTGCCGTAGCGCCCGAGGATGTCGAGGAGCCCGCGCTCACCGGCGGCGCAAGCGGCGACCTGGGCGCGTAGGTCGCCGAGCACCTCGACCGGCTGGCGCGTGTTGCGCTCGAGGATCGCGATCAGCGTCTGGTTGAGCTCGCCGCCGTCGTAGAGCTTCAGGAGCGGCATGCGGATGCCCTCCTGATAGATCTCGGTCGCGTGGACCGCGACGCTCCCCGGCGTGAGCCCGCCGACGTCGCAGTGGTGGGCGATCGTGGCCGCGTACGCCTCGATCCGGCCGTCGACGAACACCGGCTTGATCACGAAGATGTCCGGCAGGTGCTGGCCCCCGCTGCCGTACGGGTCGTTGCAGATGAACGCGTCGCCGGGCTTGGCGTCGGCGGCGAACGACTCGACGATCCGCTGCATCACCGTGGGGAAACTCCCGAGCTGCACGGCCAGAGTCAGCCCCTGCGCGATCACCTCGCCACGCCGGTCGCACAGCGCGGTTGAGTAGTCCATGGTGTCGCGCACGACCGGCGAGTAGGAGCTGCGCATGATCACCAGTGCCATCTCGTCGGCGACCGACGCGAGGGCGTTCTTGATCACCTCGAGCGTGATCGGGTCGATCGCGCCGTCAGCCATCGATCCGGATCTCGATGTTGCCGATGGCGTCGAGCGTCGCGGAGCAGCCCGGCGGCACCACGCAGGTCGCGTCGTACTCGTCGATCAGCAAGGGCCCCTCGGACACGGTGCCGGCGAGGTCGGCGCGGCCGATCACCGGCGTCTCGACGAGGCCGGACTCCGGCCCGAAGTAGGCCGCGCGCCGGGTGTGCCGGTCGAACCGCTCGAGCGCCTCGTATGTGCCGCGGCGCTCCAGCGGCACGCGCCCGAGCACGCGCAGGCTCACGACGTCGACCGGGTCCGTCGCGGCGACGTGGCCGTACGTGCGCTCGTGCTCGGCGTTGAAGCCCTGGACGAGCCGCTCGACGTCGATCGCGCCCGCCGGTACCGGCACGGCGAGCTCGTACGCCTGGCCGGAGTAGCGCATCTCGGCCACGCGGGTGACGACCACGCTGCCGTGCCCGTCGGCAGCGAGTGACGCTCGCGTCTGCTCCTCGAGCCGGCGGAAATCGCGCTCGAGCACCTCCTGCGAGATCGCCTCGCCGCGCAGGAACGACGTGCGTGCGAACTCGTGTTCGACGTCGGAGAACAGCAGGCCGGCGGCACTGAACACGCCGGGCGCCGGCGGGACGATGACGCGCGGGATCTTCAACGCGCGGGCGATTTCGGCCGCGGTGACCGGGCCGTTGCCGCCGAAGCTGCTGAGCACGAAATCGCGCGGGTCGCGGCCGCGGTAGGTCGTCACGGCCTTGACGGCCCGGGTCATCGTCGCCACCGCGATCGTGAACACGCCGTGCGCGGCCTCGAGCAACGGCCGGTCCAGCGGACCGGCGACCTGGGTCTGCAGCGCCTCGCGCGCCGCCGCGGCGTTGAGCGGCACCGCACCGCCGGCCAGGCTGTCGGCGTTCAGGTAGCCCAGCGTCACGAACGTGTCGGTCAACGTCGGCGCCGTCCCGCCAAGCCCGTAGCAGACTGGGCCGGGCTCGGCGCCCGCCGACTCGGGACCGACGGTGACGAGCCCGTACTCGTCGACCGCGACGATGCTGCCGCCCCCGGCGCCGATCTCCGAGATGTCGATGAACGGCAGCCGGACGGAGTAGCCGCCGCCCTGCACGAGCCGACTGCTGAGGTTGATGCCGGCGCCGACCTCGTACTCGCTGGTCTTGACCGGCCGCCCGTCCTCGAGGATCGCCGCCTTCGCGGTCGTACCGCCCATGTCGAGCGAGATCACGTCGCGCTCGCCGGCCAGCGCGGCCAGGTGCGCGCACGCGACGACGCCCGCCGCCGGGCCGGACTCGAGCATGCTCGCCGGCCTCCTGATCGCCGCATCAGGGCTCATGAGGCCGCCGCTGGACTGCATGATCTGCAGCGACGCTCGGAGGCCGGCCCGCGCGAGGCCCTCAACGAGGGACTCGAGGTATCCCCGGACCACCGGGCCCAGGTAGGCGTTGACGACGGTGGTGCTCGTCCGCTCGTACTCGCGGATCTCGGGGAGGATGTCCGAGGAGCACGAAATGAACGTCCCGGCAGGGACCTGGGCGCGCACGATGTCGGCCACGCGCTGCTCGTGGCCGGGGTTCGCGTAGGAATGCAGCATCGAGATCGCGACCGCCTCCGCGCCCATGGCCGCCACGGCGTCGGCGACCGCCGCCGCCGCGTCCTCGTCGAGTTCGCGCCAGACCTGGCCGCCGGGCCCGATCCGACCGGGAACCTCGAAGCGATGGCGGCGCGGCACGAGCGGCGCGGGCTTCGCGTACTGCAGGTCGTAGAGCACTGGGATGCGCAGGCGGCGCATCTCCAGCACGTCGCGGAACCCCTCGGTGGTGATCAGCGCCGTACGCGCTCCCTTGCCCTCGAGCACGGCGTTGGACGCGATGGTCGTCGCGTGCACGATCCCGGCGACGTCGGCCGGGTCGGCGGCGCAGTCCCGGAGCAGCGAGGCGGCACCTTCGACGACGCCGCGAGCGTAGTCGTCGGGCGTCGAGAGGACCTTGCGGCGGCGGAGGGACTCGTCGCTACCAAGCAGGACAATGTCCGTGAACGTGCCCCCGATGTCGATGCCGAGCCAGAGCCTCATGGGATATGTGATCACAAATATCACGGGCAGACCCTGACGTCAAACCCCGCCTCGCATCGATCGAGCGCCTTACACCCGGCGATGGAGCAGACCCGACGCCGGAAACGCACATCTGTCTGCGGGCCGGGGGGCGGGCCGACGGGGACGCCTACTCGTTCGTGCGCGATCCGGTAACCGCGCCCGCAGCGCCGGTGGGCTGATCCGGGGGCCGGATTCGAACCGGCCATCCGGAGTCGGTGAGACAGCATCTGAACCTGCGACCGTCCGGGGCTGCCGGCGGCGTCCGTGGCAACATCGGGCACATCAGATCGGCCGATGCGTCCGTAGCGTCGCGCGCCGGGACGATACGGACGATCTGGCACGCAACGGACGGATATGACAGTCGAGTTACCAGGTTGAGGGCCTGGTCCGGGATAACCGGGTGGAGGTTCGAGTCCTCTTCGGCGCATCGTCGAAAGCCCTGCATCCGTAGGGCTTTCGTCGTTTTCGGCGACATCGCGCTGCGGCGTGGGGCACATTCGTGGCAACACATCCGGCAAAGGGTGTGCCCCACGTTCGTCCATCGACTGGTCAAGTACGAGCAGAACCCCCAGAACGTCGATCAACGGTGGACGGTGCGGCGTGTGTCCGGCTAAATCAGAGCCCGCGGCACTGGTCCTCCTTGTTCCCCTCGACCACGTTGTTGTCGCCGACGGGCCTAGGGTCGTTGCTCTTGCACTGAAGGTTCCCGTCGACCCGGTTGCGGCGCACCTCGAACCTGTCGTCGTTGCTGAACAGTTGGATGTCGCCGTTCACGACGTTGCGCAGCAGCCTGCCGCCACCGCCCTGCTTGAGCTGGATGCTTCCGCCGACCCGGGAGCGGACAACCCTGCCAGCGACGCTGCGATGCCGGACCACGACACGATCGTGGTTCTCCGCCTGGATATTCCCGCCGACGCGGACACCCCTGGCCACCAGGGTGGCGTTGCCCTTGACCAGCACGTTGGCATCCACGCGGGTGCCGACCAGCGTGCAGGTCCTCCCGAAAGGAACGACGACGTTGCCGTCGATCGACGCCGCCCCGATCGTGCCGGAGCACCGGCGGTCGTCGGCCTGGGCCGCTGGAACCGCGCCGAGAGCCACGCTCAGGGTGAGAACTACTGCGACGACGAGACGCTTCATGGTGGTCCTCCTGGACGCGTTCCCGGTGTGCGGCGGTGGCCAAGGCTCCACTCTTGACCTGCCGGGCTAAAAGCTGTGGAGCCTACGTGACAACACTCTCTTCGATGTATGTGTGTGAGGCCCGTCTCCAGCACTAGACATGCCTCGCCAACGACGGGCAATGTGAGCGCCGTCGTGCTCGGATTGCTGCCGCACACGATCGACGATCTCGTCGCCCGCCAGGCTCTCCTCGACGCGGGCACGATCCTTCCTTGCAGAGCTCCTAAACGGCGACGGAGTCGGTCACGCGCGCGAACTTGTCCCGCCGGCCTTCGCCGATGCGGTCACCGACGGCCGAGGCGACCCCCGCCGTGAGGCTCATCAGCGAGGCGACGGCATGGATCAACTCGCCCAGGACGCCGACCGACTCGACGGCGAGGCAGCGCAGGAGGCAACCGGAACGCTTCGAGGCCTCTGCGCACTGTTCGAGGACGACGACGTCTTGAACCTGTTCGACATGCGCGAGCCCGCCGACGCCGCCGTGCAGGGCCACTCCGAACTGAACCGACAACTCGGCGTCGCCGATCAGCGAGTCGAGGCGTGGTTCAGACCATTCGGAGGAATCCCGCCCGCCGGATACCTCAGCGACGCGGACGGCACCGAATGAGCGCACAGCGCGGCGCAGTCGCGCGCGCGTCGGCCCGGACCCAGCCGAGCGGTGATCCGACCGCCGGGCCACAACCCGGCAAGGTCGGTGCCTCTGGGGTCGCTGTTTCGCTCTAGGGCGCGGTTTGGGCTCGAGCTCGAGCCGACGAGCGTAGTCGCGCACCTTGCCGACTGCGCCGTCTCGGGCATGTCCGCGGCGGTGAGCGGGAAGGTCCGAGCCATCGCTCGGGTGATCGCCGGCCGCCGCTCGAAGTACCTCGTGGTCCTCATGGTGCTGCTCGTCGCGGGCGGGCTGGCGTCGCAGGCCGGCAAGGTCGTGCTGACCAGCGACCCGGCCGTCCTGCTGCCGGACGGCGCCGAGTCGGTGCGCGCGCTGCGGGCGATCGAGCGCTTCCCGTCCGGCGACGTCACGCCTGCGGTGATCGTCGCCGCGCGCACCGGCGGCCTGACCGAGGCCGACCGCGAGGCGCTCCGCCGACTCGACACGGACGTGCCGGGCGCCGGCGAGCCGTCACCGCCGCAGGCGTCCGAGGACGCCGCCGCCGCGCTCGTGGTCCCGTTCTCCGGCATCGGCGAGGATCAGCTAGTCGCGTCCGTCGAGACGCTGCGCGAGCGGCTCGCGGCGCTCGAGGGCGACGGCCTCGAGACGTACGTGACCGGCGGCGCCGGCTTCGCCGCCGACGTCTCGGACGTCTTCGGCGGCATCAATGGCACGCTGCTGATCGGCGCCGCGACGATCGTGCTGATCCTGCTCGTGCTGATCTACCGGTCGCCCGTCTTCTGGCTGATCCCGTTCTTCACCGTGCTGCTGGCCGAGGGCGCCTCGCGCGGCACGCAGTACCTGCTCGGGGAGGCGGGCTTCTCGATCACGGGCCAGGCGGCCGGCACGGCGTCCGTCCTCGTGTTCGGCGCTGCGACCGACTACGCGCTCCTGCTCGTGGCCCGCTACCGCGAGGAGCTGATCCGGCGGGAAGACACGCACGAGGCGATGCGCGTCGCCCTGCGCGGCGCCGCGCCCGCCATCGTGGCCAGCGCGATGACCGTCGTGCTCGCGCTGCTCACGCTCCTGCTGGCGCGGGTGGGCAGTAGCGAGGCGCTCGGGCCGCTCGCCGCCGCGGGCGTCTTCCTGGCCATGGTCTTCAGTCTCACGCTGCTGCCCGCGACGCTGCTGATCGCCGGCCGGCGCGCGTTCTGGCCGCGGATCCCGCGTGCGGGGGCCGAGGAGCGCGATCCGCTCGGCGGCCGCTGGGGTCGCCTCGGCGGGCGCGTCCGCCGGCGCCCGCGGCCGGTGTGGCTCGGCGGCACGGCCGCCCTCATCGTGCTCGCGCTCGGCCTCACGCAGCTCGAGCTCGGGCTGGCCGAGGGCGAGCAGTTCGCCGCCGAGGTCGAGGCCGTGGAGGGCGCCGAGGTGCTCGCGGCCGCCGGCTTCGCGGGCGGCGGCGGCGCGCCGCTCCAGGTCGTGGTGCCGGACGCCGGCCGTGCCGGCGCGGTGACCGAGGCGGTCGCCCGCCTCGACGGCGTCGCCCGCGTCGGCGAGCCCGAGGGCGGCGAGCCGGGCGCGCGGCTCGACGTGGGCCTCGCCGTCGACCCCTACGGCGAGCGCGCGCTTGCGCTCGTGCCGCAGGTGCGACAGGCGGCGCGCGACGCGGCACCGGGCACGCTCGTCGGCGGCTCGCTGGCCGAGGACTACGACACGCGCGAGGCGGCCGAGCGCGACAACCTCGTCGTCATGCCCGCGGCGCTCGTGGTCGTCATGCTCATCCTCCTCGCCCTCCTGCGCGCCGTCGTGCTGCCGCTGCTGCTCATCGTCACCGTCGTGCTGTCGTTCGCCGCCGCGTTCGGCGTCGGCGTCCTCGCGTCCGACCTCGTGTTCGGCTTCGCCGGGATCGAAACCACGCTGCCGCTGATCGCCTTCGTCTTCCTCGTCGCGCTCGGGGTGGACTACAACATCTTCCTCGTCGCGCGGGCACGCGAGGAGGCCTCCCAGCACGGGACGGCCGACGGCATGCACCGCGCGCTCGCCTCCACGGGCGCCGTGATCACCAGCGCCGGCGTCGTCCTCGCCGGCACCTTCAGCATCCTCGCCCTCATCCCATTCGTCGCGCTCGTGCAGCTCGGCGTGATCATCGCCTTCGGCGTCCTGCTCGACACCCTGCTCGTGCGGTCGGTGATCGTCCCCGCCATGGTGTGGGACGCCGGGCCCCGCGTCTGGTGGCCCGGCGGCCCTCGCCGTTAGCTGACAGGAGCTCTCGCAAAAAGCACACCGTTCGTTCAAGGGAACTCAACGCAACGGGATCGCCTGCTCCAGCTGGGGCACCACGTCGGCGGCGTCACCGATCTGGCGGCTGAGGTAGGGCGCGAGGTAGCGTCCGAACAGCTTGCTCGGCGGCGACCACAAGGCCGCCCGCGAGATCGTGGAGTCGTCGCCGGCGCTGCCGCTGATGTCAGCGCGCAGATAGCGCGCCTGGGCACCCGTCAGGAGCATCCCCCGGAGAACTGGCCGAAACGGCTGCGGATCGACGTCGGCGCCGAGCGAGGATGCGATGGCCTCGGCGACGACATCGGCCTGTTGTGCGGCCAAGCCGCCCTGCTTGATCGGGAAGGTCGTCGCGTCACCGGCGGCGAAGACGCCGTCCAGGCCGGGAACCCGGCCGTGAGAGTCGGTGTGGATGAACCCGTCGCGTCCGCACGGGATGCCGCGCACCCGTGGGCCGACGAGGCGCGGCTCGGTGACTATGCGGTCGACCGCCATGCCGCGCTCGCCGGGGGAAATGTCGAGCCACCCCGGGTGTCTCGGCACTCCGTAGCTGCTTGTGTGCAGCGCGACCCCGCACTCGTCGAGCAGCCGCCGGATCGCGGCGGCGGCTTGGCTGCCGAAGACTCCCAGCGGCTCCTCCTCCGGGGTGATCAGGCTTAACTCGACGTCGGACCGATGGTGCGCGCCGCATTCGGCCGCGGTCATCAACGCCAGGTCGTACAGCGGCAGCGGCCAGCTCGCCCCAGCGGGCTTGACGAACGCGAGCTTGTGGACCCAGCCATCCCGGAGGTCGTTGAGCAGCAGCCGATGGTCGGGACCATCGCGACCGTCGTGGAAGCTCAGGACGGTGTCCGAGTGCCGTCCCCGCTCGGGATGAGCTCCCAGGGCAAGCACGAGCATGTCGTAGGGCAGCTGGTCGTCATCCGTCGTGACGACCACGCGCTGTTCGTGCTCGACGCGATCGACGGTTCCACGACGCCAGCTGGCGCCGAACTCGGCCGCAGCGTCCTGCAACCTGACGCCGCGCGCGCGTTGGGGCCGAAACGGCTGGACGACGGCCATCGACCGATTGACGAACTTCAGCTTGGGCGCGACGATCGTGATGTCGACGCGATCGCCGGCGAGCGCGCGCAGCGCGAGCAGCGCCTCGAGCCCCGCGACGCCGCCGCCGGCGATGAGCACGCGTGGACGGCGACGGCGCCGCGCCGCCCGCTCAACACCGACGCTGGCGGTAGCGAGCTCGCGCTCGATCACGGCTTCCGGGGCGAGGCGGCCGCCTTCATTGACCCAGCGCTCGGCGGCGAGCCGGTCGCTTGCGCTCGGCTTGCCCCCTTCAGCATCGCAAATCGGTCCTCGGCCATCACAAGCAGCGTGGTTGCCGCGGCAGGCGGTAGCCATGAGGTCCGCACTGCATATCGGGTCCTTCTGCTGCCAGTCGACCCTGCAGGGGCGATGCGGTCGCACGAGTTGCTCAAGGTCGCTCGAGCTTGGACTCGATGCAGTCAAGTAGCTCGCGGTAGGAGGCACAGAAGGAGCGCACGCCTTCGCGCTCGAGGTCGGCGGTGACGGCGGCGAGATCGATGCCCGCGTCTTCGGCACGGCGAAGCGTCTCGTCGGGCGGAGCTGGGCTCTGATCGAACGAGCGCGTCGGGTCGCCGTGGTCGGCGAACGCGCGCAGGGTTGGCTCGGGCATCGTGTTGATGACGTCGGGGGCGATCAGCTGCTCGACGTAGAGCACGTCCGAGTAGGCAGGGTCTTTGGTCGCGGTGCTCGCCCACAGCCAGGAGGAATGTTGACCTGCGCTCCTGCTCGTCGTCCCGAGCAGGCGTCCAGTCCTCGGAGCCGAGACGCTCGCTCATCGTGCGGTGCGAGCGTGTCGGGGTTGGACACCGACACGCTCGCAATCACGCGCGACTGCGGGTCCGATCATGTCGTCCGATCGTCGCTCTCCTACGGCATGTAACTGTGCACGGGCCAGAACTCCGGCGGCTGCGGAGGGCCCGGGACGCCGACGGCCTCGAAGGCCGGCTTGAGGCGCTCGACGAACCGCTGCGCGTCCGCGTCCGACTCGAACACCTCGATCACTCGCCAGCCGCCGTTCGGACTCGGCCCGGCGACGTGGAAGATGCCACCGGCAGGCCTGTCCAAGCCGAGCCGCTCCCGAACCCGCTCGTAGATCTCCTGCGAGCCGTTCGGGTTGTCGACCATCATTGCGACCGCCATGCTCTCCTCCTTCGCATTGTTCGCGCTCGACACGCTCGTCGAGTTGAGGCGGACGCTACGACCGAGGCGCCGCGCGCACAATCGGGAGTTCTCCTGACGCGATCAGCCCGTGCTCCATCGCGAACAGGGTCGCCGCCGCGCGGGTCGACACCCCGATCTTGCGGTAGGTGTGCTGGATGTGGCTGTCGGCGGTCTTGACCGAGATCCCGAGGCCGCGGGCGACCTGCTTGGTCTGGAGGCCGCGGGCGAGCATGCCCAGGACCTCGGCCTCGCGCTCGGTCAGCCCGGCCGGGCGCTCCAGTCGCGGCACCCGCTCCCCGGCCGCCTCGACCACGGCGGTGACCGCGTCGGGGTCAAGGCGGCCGGCGCTCGCCTCGCGTCCCAGGTCCTCGGCCGCCTGTTTCGGCGCCATCGGCTCGCGGTGCGGCCGTGGCTCACACATCGCGTGGAAGGCGTCGGCGGCTGCGAGCAGGCGGGCCGGCAGCGCAAGCTCAGCGGCGGATGACCCGCGATGGTAGCCCGAGCCGTCGAGGCGCTCGTGGTGCGCACCAGCGACCGGCGCGAGCGCGGAGAGGAACGGCGAGCGCGAGATAACGCGCTCGGTCTGGTAGGGATGAAGACGAACCTGCTCCCACTCGCCGACGGTCAGAGGCCCGGCCCGCTGCCAGGTGCGGGCGCCGATCGCGACGCGGCCGAGGTCGTGGACGAGCGCCGCGCGCCGGACCGCGGTCGCTCTCGTGGCGTCCAGCCCGCAGCGCTTTGCCGCCGCGGCGGCAAGCTCCGCGACGCCGGCCGAGTGGCCAGTGAGGTAGGGCGAGATCAGATCCGCGAAGCCGCCCATCGCCGATAGCGCCCGGTCGATCGCCTCTCCCTCGAGCGTCAGGCGGGGCTCTGGCTCGCAGGCGAGCACCTCATCCCAAGCCGACGCCTCCGCATCGAGCGCGAGGATCTCCTCGGCGCCATCGGCGAGACAGGCGGCCACCTCCGGATCGAGCCCACCTCCGGCGCGCTCGCGAACGAGCCGCGCCGCGCGCTCCACGCCGCCGAGCCCACGCTGGAAAGTGGCGTCGACCGCGACGTGGACGATCCGCATCGGCAACGGGATCTCGTCGCCCTTAGCCCGTCGAAGCGGACCTTTGCCGTCCCAGCGCTCGGTCATGTGGGCGAGCAGACCCGCGGTCGAGGAGGGCAGCCCGACCCCGTCGGCCAGCATCTGCGCCACCTCGCACATGGCGGTGAAGTGCGGACGCTGCACCCGGGCGATCCTCGGGAGCCGGCGCGCGACCTGAAGGGCACGCACGGGCGCCGTGCTCTCCGGCTCGGGCAGCGCGCGGATGAGCCCGGTCAGGACCTCTCGCTGGGACCCGTACAAGACAGGGTTGAGATGGGTGGTCAGCGAATCGCCGAAGATCTCCGCGGTGACGTGTGCGTCGGTGGTGCAGCCCGCATGGGAAAGCAGGCAAGCGAAGTACGCCTGCGATGCCGTCGCCGGGTCGACCCCGAGCCTGTCAGCGAGCCGCGTCGCGACCAGCGTGCTATGCAGCCCATGCTCGAACGGGAACCCCATGCCGAGGTCGGTCGCCAGACACAGTGCCCCGATCACCTCCGCGGCGCGGACCTGCTCGGCGCCCTGGGACGGCTCGTGTGCCACGCCCCGACATTATCCGAGCCTGGGTACGACAGGCAGCGGCATCCTCAGGCTAGGTCGCCGCCCTCGAGCCGATCACTCGAGCGCGCCAAATACGCGACGCCCGTGGCCACGGTTGTGCTGGTTCGTGCGGGAGCGGGCGTGTGCATGGTCAGGTTCAGAGCCCTGCTTCGGACGACGGATGAAAATCAAGTGCGGTCTGGACTCTTTGGGCGCTCCTTGCGAGAGTTGCGGGTGGGCGCGGGTGACGACGAGCTAAAGCGCAGGGTCTGGGACCGATGCCTTGCCGCGCTGCTTGCCGCTTTGGCGGCGTTGAGATGCGCGTCCCGGTGTCGCGCTCGCGCCCGTCTTGTTGGCCTGGGTGGCGTGGTAGTCGCGGACGGTGCGTGCGTAGGCGGTCTCGGCCTGGCGGGCGAGCTCGCGTTCGGCCTGGCGGACGGCGTCGTTGGCGTGCCAGATGCCGGCGGCCTCGGGCGTGTAGCGCGGCTGGCCGGCGGTGATCTCGAGCCGGCGCAGCTTCTTCTTGGTCAGCGACGGCTGGGCGTAGGCGTAGTCCTGTTCGCGCGTGAGCAGGCACCAGAACAGGCAGGCGAGCTTGCGCGCGGCGGCGACGATCGCGACGGAGTGTCCGCGGCGCGCGCGGACGCGTTGGTAGAACGCGTGCAGCGGACCGGGCTGGCGGACCGCCGTCCAGCACGCCTCCACGAGCGCGTGCCGGGCGCGGACCGAGCCCTGCTTTGAGATGTGGCCGTGGGTCGCGGGCCCGGGTCCGGACTGGCGCACCTTGGGATCGAGGCCGAGGTAGCCGACGAGCTTGCGCGGGCTCTGGAAGCGGCCGATGTCGCCGATCGCGGCGATAAAGCTCGCGGCGACGATCACGTTGACGCCCGGCACGCTCATCAGGCGGCGGATCTCCGCCGAGCCGAGCGCATCCTGTGCGAGCGGCCGCTCGACCGCGGCGATCTCTGTGTCGAGGAACTCGATCTGGCGCATCGCGGCGTCGACGGTCTCGCGCTCCTCGAGCGCCAGCTCGATGCCGGCGAGCCAGCGACGGCCCTTGACACCGAACAGGTCTGAGACCGGTGGGCGGCCGACGAACTGGCCCATCAGCACCGCGTGGATCTGATTCTTCGCGCGCGAGCGCGAGCGGACCAGCTGGCCGCGCCGCGCCAGGCGCCGGCGCATCACCCACGTCGCGCGGTCGGGCATCCAGACCGCGTCCAGCGACCCCGCCGCCAGCAACCGCGCCAGCGTGCGCGCGTCAAGCCGGTCGGTCTTCGCGCGCGCCTGGCGGATGCCCGTGTCCGATGGGCTCACGACGAGGACCTGCGCGACGTGCGGCTCGATGATCCGCGCGATCTCCCACGCGTTGCCCGTCACCTCAAGCGCGACGCGATCATCCGGGCCCAGACCGCCGGCGAACAGCTCGATCTGCTCCGGCTTGGTCTTGATCCGACCCGCGGAGCGAAGCTCACCGTCCTCGACCAGCGCGACCTCACAGAAATCGAGATGAACATCTAACCCGACCGACCTCACCACCGCCTCCTTCACCTCGGCTCGACACGTGGGAGACGCGGTGGGCAAACGACACCGACGGATCCGCGCTCAAAGCGCAACCGGACAAGTCGCAGCGGCGGCCACCGAAAAGCTCGGGCTCGATCGCCCATCGTCCAAGAACCGGCCTGCCCAACATGCGTCCTCCCAGAGAGCCCCTGTCCCGGTCACTCGACCCCAACCCGGCCGAGACCCGAACAACAGCCCTCCGAGCGCCATTTTCATGCCCCGACGAGCGGGCGTCTGCCGGCGCGCGATCGGCCCCCGCGCCGCGCCTGCATCCGTGGAGGAGCCAGCAGCGACGCACTCAGCAGCCGCGAGCGGCCGTGTCACCCAGCGGTCGCTGCCGTGACGGCCCGTCGCGCCCGTCCGCACGCTCTCTGCTAAGCCAGGCACACCCCGCGGTGCCGGCGCGTGGCAACATCCGTGGCAACATCCAGATCGTCCTATGTGTCCGTATCGTCCGCGTGCCGGGACGATACGGACGATCTGGCACGCAACGGACGGATATGACAGTCGAGTTACCAGGTTGAGGGCGTGGTCCGGGATAACCGGGGTGGAGGTTCGAGCCCTCTTCGGCGCATCGCGCGAAGGCCCCGCAAGTCGGGGCTTTTGTCGTTTCAGGACCAGTGGTCCAGGCGCGCGGTCCCGCCGGCCGTCATAAGGAGGCCTGATGGGGCGGAGTGCGGATCGTCATTGGCGCTCGGGCCGAGCCGGCGCGACACTCGGTGCCAAGAACGGAGGGAGATGAACCGTGCGATTTGGGCTCAAGGTCAATCCCGGCACCTGGGACGAGGCCACTCGGTGGGCCGGCATCGCCGAGGACGCGGGCTTCGACGGGCTGTGGACGGGCGACAATATGCGCAATCCGCGTGACCCGGCGATCCCGGTGCACGACGGGCCGACGTTGATCGCGGCGTGGGCCGCGACGACCAGCCGGATCCGGGTCGGGCTGTTGATCGCCAACGTGGTGCTCCGCCGTCCGACGTTGCTGGCCAAGCAGGCCGTGACGCTGGACCACATCTCGGCGGGCCGGTTCGATCTCGGCATCGGCTCGGGAGTGTGGCCGACCGATCACGGAATGTCCGGGGTTCCGATGTGGACTGCGCGTGAGCGCGCGGATCGGCTGGCCGAGTTCGTCGCGATCGTCGATCGGCTGCTGTCCGGCAACGTCGACGACTACGAGGGTGCGTACTACGCATATCGGGACGCGGCGATGACGCCGGCTCCGGTGCAGTCCCGGATTCCGTTGATCGTGGCCGCGAACGCACCCAAGGCGCTCGCCGTGGCCGCCGGGCACGCGGACGCGTGGGTGACCTTCCCCGGTGCCGCGACCGAGGAGGACTTCCACCAGGCGTCGATCACGCGAATCGGCATGCTCGATCGACTCAGCCGCGACCGCGGCCGGCTACGCAGGATCCTGCTCGCGTATGGCGCCATCGCCCCGTGGTCATCACGGGACGCGTTCGTCAGGCTCGTCGACCGCTACCGGCGGATCGGCTTCGACGAGATCGTCTGCTACGCGCCAAAACCCGAGGAGCGAGCCGTCTTCGACAGCGTCGTCGCCGATCTGGACGCGTGGCGCTAGCGGACGGTGCCGGTGGCAAGGAGCAGCTCACCCGGCCACGAACTCGGGACGCGAGCGCACAAGCGAGCGTCGCGATCGGCTGCACGGACGAGCGGAGCGCCGAACTCCTACACCCTCCCGGGACTTGACTCCACGTAGACGGCGCCCTCTCCAGCACTGGTTCAAGTTCATAACTCTGCGTTCTCAGGTTGAAGCGACCCCAAATGTCGCGATGGCGAGCCGGGCTTCAACTCCCCGATCCTCGGCGGCATGGGCGGCGGTTCGCTCGGGCGTCCGTGCCGCAGGCTCCTCCCGGTCGAGTGTCGCGCCCACGCCGCGTGCCCGTACGGCTCCCCTACGGCAAGCAACCCAGCGGTGCCAGCTCGTGGCAAAACCGTGGCAACATCCAGATCGTCCGATGTGTCCGTATCGTCCGCGAAACTGGACGATACGGACGATCTGGCACACAACGGACGGATATGACAGTCGAGTTACCAGGTTGAGGGCCTGGTCCGGGATAACCGGGTGGAGGTTCGAGTCCTCATCGGCGCATCGCGCGAAGGCCCCGCAAGTCGGGGCTTTTGTCGTTTCAGGACCAGTGGCGCCGCCCCGGGGGAACCTTCGTGGCAACGGCTCTGCCAAATGGAGAACCAGCTGTGCCCCACGCGTGTGCCCCACGTCAGAGGATCCTTCGATCGCGTTGCGTGACACACAGCCCGTGATGAACCCGCGGACGCTTCGGCTCGTTGTCCCGAGCGGGAGTCCGGGAATGCCCTCGGAATGGCCCGCCATGAACCGGCGCGGGTGGGATGAGTGTGCAGTTACCGGCTCGCGGGCGGCAGCCATGCGGTGATGAGCGACGCGAGCGTGTCGGCGGCGGTGTTCTCGTCGATCTCCCCCGCGAGCATCCTCTGCGACAGCTCTTCGCCGGCGGCAACGATGGCGGCGAAGCGGATCAGGAGCGCAGGGCCGCTCAGGTCGGTGACGCGTTCAAACGTCTCGGCGTAGGCGTTGACGTAGCGCTCGATGAGCGCCTTCTGCGCCGCCTCCATGGTGGCGTCTCCCTTCAGCGACGCGGCGATCGCGAACGCCTCCGGGCCGGTGGTCGCGTAGCAGCGCATAAACGCCCGCCCTGCGCGCGTGGCGAGCGACGGAAGGTCGTCCACCCTTTGATCCAGCACCGTCTGCGCCTGCTCGTACTGTCGGTCCGCGATCTCGCGGTAGAGAGCGACCAGCAGACCGCTGCGGGTCTCGAAATGCTCGTAGGCGACAGGGCGGCTGACGCCCGCCTCGTGGGCGAGGCGACCGAGCGTGAGCGCGTCGGCCCCATCACGCCGAGCGATGTCCCAGGCCACGCCCAGGAGTTGCCGCCGGCGAGCTTCTCTGGAGAGCCGCTTGCGGGCGGTGTTGGCAGGTGGAGGCCCGACCATGGATCCCTAGCTACAACTTGTAAGTTACATACTGTAGGTTTCGTCTCGGCCTCAATCTACCACCGGGGCCGCGCCCGCCAACAGAGGAGCATTCCAATGGCCCCGACCTTCCCCGCCCATCCGGTCCTGCTGATTGGCGGCACCGGCCTGGTCGGCCGCGCCGCGCTCCGGAGCCTTCGTGCTCGTTATCCCGAGCTGTCGCTGGCGATCGGGACCCGCTCGATCGCGAAGGCACGGGCAGCGACGCAGGATGAGACCGGCGTCGATGCCGTGGAAGTGGACCTCTCGCGGCGCGACCTCGGGCTCGCCGCCGACGCCCGCTTCAGCGCCGTGATCATGTTCGTCAAGGACGACACGCTCAACGCTGCGCGGTTCGCCCAAGCACGCCGCTCGGCGTACGTCGACATCTCCACGGCGACCTTCGAGATCGGGCCGGAGGTCAGCCTCCACGCGCAGAACCCAGGTGCCGCGGCGATTCTGCTGGCCAGCAACTGGCTGGCGGGAGCGAGCACCTGGGCCGCGCTGCACTTCGCCGAGCAGTTCGACCGCGTCGACGCCGTCCGGGTGGCCGCGCTGCTCGACGAGCTCGACGTCGGCGGCGAGGCAGCGGAAGCCGACTACGAGCGACAGACCACTGCGGGGCCGAGCAGTCTGCTCCTCGAACACGGTCGGTGGCGCTGGGCGAGCGGCGACGCCGCGCAGCAGACGTTCACCGACGTCGGCGGCGTCACCCATCGATCGCAGCTGTTCGCAAACCTCGACGTGCTGAGCCTCTCGGCGCAACTCGACGCGGCGTCCGTATCGTTCGAGTTCGCGGTCGGCGAGACCTCCAGCCGGCGAGCCGGCGAGCCGCCCTCCACCGAGATCATCATCGAGATCGAAGGGGACCGCCGGGACCGTGGACCGGGCCGCTACCGCTTCGAGGTCGTGCACCCTGACGGCCAGGCGCCACTGACCGCGGCCGCGATCAGCCTCGGGCTCGGCGGCCTGCTGGGGCTCGACGGGCGTCCCCCCGCCTCGGCAGGCCTCCACTTACCCCACCTCCTCGTCGACCCGCATCACGCCGTCGAGGTGATGCGCACCGCCGGTGCGACGGTCCGCGAGGCGTGACGTGTCGACCTCGGCGAGCATCCTCTTCTGCTCGCCGCCCAAGGCCATTGGCTCGGTCTCTCCTCTCCTCTCGTGTGCTGTTGCCTTAGCTAGCCGTGCAGCAACTCGACCCGCCGTCGGCCGCGGCCTGATCCGACCGAAGCCGATCGAACGGCGAGGAGGTCCGGTGCGTCCTGGAGCGGCGAACCGACTACACAATCGCGGCCTACGACGCGGCGGGACTCTGAGCCGGCTTCGGGCCCACGAGGATCAGCAGGGACGGATATAGAAGGTGGCGGACGCGAGGAACGGATCCACCCTGTTGTTCCGGAACGGCGCGGGCTGGGTCGTCACGAGCAGCCCATACCCCGAGTTGTAGAACCGAGCTCGGGTTCCCGGAGTCTGGTTGTTGATGTAGGACCTGAAGATGCCCGCCTGGTCGATGTGCAGGGTGCAGCTCTGCATGCGGTTCTCCATGCCGGTGAAGTTCCGGTTGTAGTAGGTGCAGAACTGGTAGTACTTGCAGTGGTCCGAGGGCGCGCGGGCGGCGGTGCCGAGCTCGCGGGCCCGGCGCTCGCCTGGCAGCGGGACCAGCGTGTCGCCGCCGTCCCAGACGACCTGGTTGATCGCGACTTGCGTGCCGCCGGTGCGGGCGATCACCCGGTCAACGCGCGTCTGCAGGGCCCGGGCCTGCCGCGCCGACAGGTCGTTGGCCTCGATCTGCGCCCGGAGCCGCGCATCCGTCGCGGCAGGCCCCGCGTCGTGAGCCATCGCCGGCGCGGCGGCGAGCGCGACGAGCGCCGCGGTCGCCGTGAACAGACGTGAGAGTCGCATGGGTCGCTCCTGTGTCGGTCAAGGTGCTCTCAACAGGTTGCAGGAGCGGCCCGCGGTCGCCCATCCCAGAATCCTGGTGCATCTCCAGCCACTGGTCGGGCTACACGGCCATCTCTGGACGCCGGCGAGTTCGACCGACTCGCGAGTTGTTCACCGATGATTTCGTCCACGACGTTGAAGCGCTCGCCTTCGGGTTGCTCGACGGGACTCAAGCGCTTGCGGAGGCATCTCGCGCACTAGGGGACGACAATCCCCGTGCCGAAGCGGCAATCGTCGGGTTGAGGAACTGGGGGCGATACCAGTGGTGGAACCTCCACGACGAGTACGAGTAGCGGCGCGTTTGACAGCTCAGCGGCGGGTGTGAGTTGATTGCGCAGCGATGGGCTCGCGCACGACCCCGATCGAACCTGAGCTCGCGGACGACGACCTACCGCCCGATGAGGACGACTTCGACGCCGTCGACTTCTCCGATCCCGAGGAGAGTGAGCTCGCTCCGCCGCCGGTGAAGCTGGGGCCGGGCGATCAAGCGGCCGCCGGTCACGACCCCGTGCCACCGGCCGAGCAGGACGCTCCCGCCGACGTCGTCTTCCCGGAGGGAGACTTGGCGGCGCCGGGCCCGGCTGCCGCCGGCCCGGCTGAGCCGGACGATGCCGTCGTGCTGCGCTGGCGCGCGCGCCTGAAGCGGCGCAAGCTGACGTTGGCTGCCGCGCAAGCGGAGCTCGCCCGCGCGCAGACGCCGGCCGAGATTGCCGCCGCCACGGCGAACGTCGCCAAGTGCCGGGCACGGGTCGCCGCGGCCCGGCGCGTACTGGCGCGCCGGACGACGACGGTCACCGACCGCCTGATCAGGGCGGCGTCGCTGGCGATGGACAATGAGCCGCTCGTGCGTTACACGATGGACCGGCCGCTCGAGCTGACCGCCCAGGGCGGCCAAGCCCGCCGGTGGGACGGCATCCGCCTCGGCCTGCGCAGCAAGAACGGGCAGTTCCCGCGGTTCGCCGACTGCTCCTCGTTCGTGACCTGGTGCTACTGGGACGCGCTCGGTGGTCCCAACGCCGGACCCGACATCATCAACGGTCAGAGCTGGTCCGGGGGCTTCACGGGCACCCAGACCGCCCACGGACGCCAGGTGCCGATCGCTGAGGCGCGAGCGGGCGACCTGGCGTTCTACGACCGCGGCGGCACGATCGGCCATGTCGCGCTCGTCGTCGCGCCCGGGCGGGTGATCTCGCACGGGAGCGAGCGCGGCCCGGTACCGCAGGCGATCAACGCCGACAAGACGCTGAAGCAGGTGCGGCGGTATCTGGCCTGACGGACGGCGGCGATTCAACCGAACGCGGTCAGCGACTCGGCTCGTGACCGGTCGCGTCGGCTGGTTGAGCCGCGGCTCAAACCCATCCTCGTGGCCCAGGGCTCACCTCCGATCCACGTGACCCGTGGAGAATGGGGCCGTCGTATTCGTAAGCCCCACGGGCGGGTTCATGCTGCGCGCGCGTGTCACCGATGAGCGCGTGATGTCCAACCTCATCGATGCAGCGGGCGCACAACGCGACCGTTCCCAGAGTCAGTGACGAGTTATCGCCTCGATCGGTGTCGGTACTCGTGACAAGCAAGCAAAGGAGAGCGGAGTGTCTGTACTCGATGTCGTGAACGGCTACTACGACGCCTGGATCAACAAGCACGGTGACTTCAGCGACGTGCCGCTCGCTGACGACTTCAGGTTCGTCGGCCCGGTCGCGAGCTTCGACGACGCCGACGGCTTCCGCGCAATGGCCGCTCAGGCCGGCGCGGCGGTCACGAAGTTCTCGGTACGCGAGCAGTTCGTCAACGGCGACCGCGTCTGCAGCATCGTCGACTGGGAGATGGCCCTGCCCGTCGCTCCGATGACGTCGGCCGAGATCCTCGAGGTTCGCGACGGCAAGATCGTCGGCGGCGAGCTGATCTACGACGCCGAGGAGCTGCGCAAGGCAATGGCCGGAGCACGGTCCTGACTCAGGTCGGCTTGGACGGGTGACCGTGAGAGGGCGACGCCGTGCGAGGTTGTGGGCGTGAACGACACAGCCCTGGCTCGCGCCCGAGCGGGCGACGAGGAGGCGTTCCGCGAGCTCACCGACCCGTTTCGGCGCGAGTTGCAGCTCCACTGCTACCGGATTCTCGGGTCGGTGCAGGACGCCGAGGACTTGGTCCAGGAAACCCTATTGGCGGCGTGGCGCGGACTTGACGGGTTCGAGGGCCGCGCCTCGCTGCGCACGTGGCTGTACCGGATCGCGAGCAATCGATGTCTGAACGCCCTCCGGGACATGGCAAGACGCCCGCGCGAACTACCGGCGCCACCCGAGGCGTCGCCGGAACCGCCGGCGCCGACGCGGATACCCGAGCCGATCTGGCTCGAGCCCTACCCGGATGCGCTGCTCGAAGGGCTGGCCGACACATCCGAGGAGCCTGAGGCCCGATACGAGACGCGCGAGGCGGTCGCGCTCGCGTTCGTCTCCGGGCTGCAGCACCTTCCTCCCCGCCAGCGGGCCGTGCTGGTGCTCCGCGACGTGCTGGGCTTCCGGGCGGCGGAGGTGGCCGAGATCCTGGAAACGAGCGAGACGTCGGTGAACAGTGCACTCCCGCGCGCACGCACAGCGCTCACGAGCCGTTTGCCCGCAGGAGGGCGCGACCATGCTCCGATGCCGAGCTCGCCGCGGGAGCGCGAGCTCGTCGGGCGGTTCGCCGACGCCTTCCAGAACGGCGACGTCGACGAGGTCGTGGCACTGCTCACCGACGACGCCTGGCTGACGATGCCCCCGGCGCCGCTCGCCTACCAGGGACAGGCCGCAATCGCCGGGTTCCTCTCGACCGTCCCAGCGGGCGGCGCCCTCGAGCGCTTCCGGCTCGTCCCGACTCGCGCGAACCTGCAGCCCGCGTTCGGCTGCTATCTCAAGGACCCTCAGAGCCCGATCGCGCGGGCGTACGGCCTGATGGTGCTCACGCTCGAGGGCGATCGCGTCGCCGCCATCACCGGATTCCCGGACACGGGCGTGTTCCCGGTGTTCGGTCTGCCGCGGACGATCGCATGGGACGAGCCGGACCGGCGCTGAGGTAGCCCAGGACAGCGAGTCGATCCAGCGATCCAGCCGGCGCACCAGGCGGGTCATGATCTCAGGGTCCCGGAACGTGTTCGCGAGCAGCGCGGCGCCCTGCACGCCGGCGAGCAGCGTGATCGCGAGCTCGTGCCCGTCGCGTCTGGCGATCTGACGGAACTGGTCCTCCGGCCCAGTCGATGACGATGATGATGCCGAAGACGTTGGCGGCCTCGCGGTCGAGCCCGTCCTCGCGCTTTTCGAGCTCTGAGCAGAGCGTGCCGAGCGGGCAGCCGTTGCGTGCGATCAGCTCGCGCTGCTCGACCCACGACCGGGCGAGTGCCTTCAGGCGGGCGGTCGGGCTGCGCCGTCCCTCCAGTGAGGCGAGCGGGCGGCCGACCTGGCGCCGAGCGCGACTTCCTCAGGCGCGGCGGCCGCGCCTCGCGCTGAGCGCACCGGCGGGCTTGCGGTTCACAGTGCTCGCATCCGGTTGCTGCGCGGATTGTGCTCGACCTCGGCGCGGCCAAGGGCCTCGAGCACCGGCGGCACGTAGTTGGCGAAGCGGCCGCGTAGGCCCTTCTTGAGGCCGTACCAGCCGCCGACCGGGTTCGTCTCCGAGCGTGCCCATGCCTCGACGGTTCCGTCGGCGGCGGCCTTCTGTTCGTCGGCGCTGCCGAGCGGCATCCAGTCGCCATGGTCGGTCAGCGTCGCGTGCAGGTCGTCGAGCGCGCGGAGGTGGTAGCGCAGCTCGGTCTTGCCTACCTGGACGACGAGCGCGGGCGGGTCGAGCGACTCGTCGCGCCAGGCCTCGTACTCGGACTGCCCGCTCGGGGTCTTCAGCCGCCATGGGCTGTCAGGGGTGCCTTCGGCCATCAGTGCCTCCTTCGCAGATGTCGACGTACCAGGGCAGGAGCGTGTCCCAGCCGCGGCGGTTGCGCTCGCGCCACGCGTCGCCGCGGGCCCCGAGCCGGTCCCAGCCTCGGTGGTCGATCCGGACCTCGGTCGCGCCGTCGCCGTCCGGTGTGAAGGTGATCTCGACCTCGGTCGCGTCGGCGCGGTCGGCGCGCAGGTGCCAGAGGTACGCAAGGCGGCGCGGAGGCTCCCACACGAGCACCTCGCCCCAGTCCTCCTCGCGACCAGACGCGCCGCGCTCGAAGATACGGCCGCCGACGCGCGGCTCGATCACGATCTGAAGACCGTCCTCGCCGCTCACCGTGTGATCGGCCGGCCACCACAGCGACGTCCGCGACGCCCACACGTCGAAGGCGTGCTCGGGCGGACAGGCGACCCGGAAGGAGAGCTGGAGCGGGTCGGTCACTTGGTGTTCTCGGCGGCGAGCCGGTAGCGGGCGGCGGCGTCGCCCCAGACCTGCTCGAGGTAGGCGCGGACGGCCTGCGGGCCTTCGTCGTGGAGCCGGTAGAGCCTGCGGGTGCCGCGCGGCTCGGCGATCACGAGGCCGGCTTCGGTCAGCAGCCGCAAGTGGCGAGAGACCGACGGGCGCGAGATCGGCAGCTCGTCCGCGATCTCCCGCACGGAGCGCTCACCGCCGCGCAGCAACTCCACGATCGCGCGCCGGTGCGGATCGCCGAGCGCGTCGAACGGGTCGCCGGCGGGCTGCATGGCCTCCAACGGTAGCCAAAAAGCTACGGTAGAGCAAAGTCGACGAATGCTTCGACCGTCAGGCCTCGCGGAGTCGGCTACCCGCTCTGGCGCGTCGCGCGGCGCTCCGCCTCTGCGCGGATGCCCTCGAGCGATGTCGCGACGGTTCGCTCCCATGCGGGGGCGACGACGTCGGCCCACCATGTCCCGAGCGTCCACAGGTCAGTGCCCAGCTCGCCGCGGTAGTCGAAGGCGGTGCCGCCGTCGTGCGGCTCGAGCTCGAAGCGCTCGACGACGTGTGGGACCGGTCCCTTGACGAGCCGGAACGAGATGCGATGGGGAGGTTCGAAGCGCACCGTCTCGATGGTCGTCACGGTCAGGCCCGGTGCGAGCGGCGTGTGGTGCGCGGCGAGCACGAGGTCCGTGCCGCGCTCGATCACCTCGAGCTTGGCGCGGATCGCGCGCGGCGTCCTGCTCAGGTACGGGGCGGCGATGACGTCGAACACGATCTCGGGCGGCGCCGCGATCTGGGCCTGGATCGGGCCCAGCGGGCGGACCCGGCGCCCGACGCCGAGGTCGAGCGTGAGGCCCGCACGGGCGACCAGCAGCCCGCCGCCCACCAGCAGCGCCGCGCCGCCCGCGGCGGCGATCAGACGTGTACGCGATGGCGAAGGCTGGGCGCCCATCGGGACGTTGTACACCCCGGCTCTCAACGCGGTCGCGCGGATGCCGTCTGGGATACTCGGCGGGTGGCGACCGGCGGCGCTCTGCCCGCACCGACGCGCTCGATCTGCCCGCACTGCCGGGCGGTGCTCGACGCCGAGCTGCACGAACGCGACGGCCGTGTGTTCCTGCGCCGCGAGTGCCCCGAGCACGGCCTGGTCGAAGCGCTCGCCTATGGCGACGCGGACCGCTGGCGGGAGGTGCAGCGCTTCGACAAGCCCGGGGCCTCGCCGCTGCTGCGCCAGACAGCAGCGGAGCTGGGCTGTCCGAGCGACTGCGGGATCTGCCCCGAGCACGCCCAGCACACCTGCCTCGGCATCATCGAGGTCAACACCGCCTGCAACCTCGACTGCCCGGTCTGCTTCGCCGAGTCGGGCACCGGGCACCAGGCCGACGGCTATTCGCTGTCGCTCGAGCAGGTGGAGGCGATGCTGGACGCGTTCGTCGCCGCCGAGGGCCGGCCCGAGGCGGTCCAGCTCTCGGGCGGCGAGCCGTCGATCCATCCACAGATCCTCGACATGCTCGCCGCGGCAAAGGCGCGCGGAATCTCGCTGGTGATGCTCAACACCAACGGGATCCGGCTAGCGCGCGATCCGCGCTTCGCGCCCGCGCTCGCCGGCCTCGGCGTCCACGTCTATCTCCAGTTCGACGGCTTCGACGACGCGACCCACCTGGCGATCCGCGGCCGGCGGCTGCAGGAGATCAAGCTGGCGGCGCTCGATCGCTGCGCGGCGGCCGGCGTCGGTGTCTCGCTGGCGGCGGCGATCGAGCGCGGGATCAACGAGCACGAGCTCGGGGCGATCGTGCGCTTCGGCGTCGAGCATCCAGCGGTCAACGGCGTGTTCTTCCAGCCGGTCACGCACACCGGCCGGCATCCGGCGTTCGACCCGCTCGACCGGCTGACCAACGTCGAGGTCATCCGCGGCGTGTGCGAGCAGCTGCCGGAGTGGTTTCGCGAGGACGACTTCGTCGCCGTCCCGTGCTGCTCGCCGACATGCCGCTCCGCGACCTACGCGCTCTACGACGGCGAGGACCTCGTCCCGCTGCCGCGACTCGTGGACGTCGACGAGTACCTCGGGTTCGTCACCAATCGCGCCGTCCCCGACCTCGAGGTCAGCGCTGCGCTGGAGGGCCTGTTCTCCGCCTCGGCCGCCGGCGGGACCGACCGAACGGCGGAGCGGCTCGAGTGCGTCGCGTGCGGCGTCGGGTTGCCGCCCGAGCTGCAGGCGGTCGCTGCCCGCGGCTTCATGGTCGTGGCGCAGGACTTCCAGGACGCGTGGACGCTCGACGTCTCCAAGCTGCGCAAGTGCTGCGTGGCGGAGATCGTCCCGGACGGCCGGCTGATCCCGTTCTGCGCGTACAACTCGGTCGGCTACCGCGAACAGGTGCGCGGTCAGCTCGCATGAGCGTCGGGTTCCCCGAGCTCCCTTCGCTCGACCTCGACGGCGATCCGAAGGGCTGCTGCGCCCAGCTCTATGAGAGCGACGCCGCGCGCTGGCTACTCGACGGGGACCTGCACCCCGGCGGCGCGCGCCTGACGCTGCGCCTCGCCGAGCTCGCCGAGCTCGCGCCGGGACAGCAGGTGGTCGACGTCGCCTGCGGCACCGGCGCGACGGCGCTCCTGCTCGCGCGCGAGCTCGGAGCGCAGGCGGTCGGCGTCGACCTGGGCGCCCGCGCGATCGAGCGCGCCCAGCATCAAGCCCGCGCCGCCGGACTCGCCGACCGCGCGCGCTTCGTGCACGGCGACGCCGAGGCGCTGCCGCTCGCCGACGCGACCTTCGACGTCGCGCTGTCGGAATGCTCGTTGTGCACGTTCCCCGACAAGGAGCGCGCCGTCTCGGAGATGGCGCGCGTGCTGCGACCGGGCGGCACGATCGCCGTCGCGGACGTCACCGCCCGACTCGACGCACTGCCCGCCGCGCTACGCACCGCAGCGGCGCGCGTCGCGTGCGTCGCCGACGCTCGCACCGAGGACGAGTACGCGGCGCTTCTCCGCGGCGCCGGCTGCGAGACGATCGCCGTCGAGCGCCGCGACGCGGAGCTGCTCGCGATGATCGACCGCGTCGAGGCGCGCCTGCGCGTCGCCCGGATGCTCGCGCCGCCCGGCGAGCAGCGCGATCGCGTACGTGAAGCTGTCGCGCTCGCTCGCATGGCCCGCGACGAGGTCGCCCGCGGCACGCTCGGCTACGCCCTGCTCGTCGCGCGCCGCGACTCGTGAGCCCGACCTACGTCCGTCACGGCATCGCGTCGTTGACCGTGGCGTTGGACGTAGCGACCGGCAAGGTCACCGCCGGAGTGGTGGCCCGCAACGACTCGGTGCACTTCATCGCGTTCCTCGACCAGCTCGAGGCGTCGATCGATCCGGTCGTGGCGATCCACCTCGTGATCGACAACTTCAGTGCGCACCGCTCGAAAGCGACCAAGAAATGGTTGGCCGAGCACTCACGATTCGTCGTCCATCACACCCCGGTCCACGCCTCGTGGTTGAACCAGGTCGAAGCGTTCTTCTCGATCCTCAGCCGCAACCAGGCCGCCCAACCGATCAACTGGCTCTACGACGCCAAGCAGGCAGCATGACCCACGTTCAACGAACTTGTGCCCGGCACCACGAGGACATGGCGGGGTGGCGGCAGGTAAAACGGGCAGTGTTCGCCCGGCACTGCAATCCGTGGAGCGCGTGGACCAGGTGGGCCAGCGCGCCGCTCGTGTTGGTGCCGGTGTGGCGTCGCAGCTGGCGGGACGCGGCGCTGGTGGGCGTCTGGATGGCGGTGAACCCGATGGTGTTCGGCAAGCCCGCGCACGAGCGGGCGTGGGCGACCAGGGCGGTGCTCGGCGAGGAGCAGTGGATCGAGGACCGGCCGATGGACGCCGCGATGGCCGTCAATGTGGGCGCGTCCGTGGCGGGCGTTGCCGCGATGATCGCCGCCCGGAAGCGCCGTGCCGGACCGGCCACAGTGTCCATGGCGACGATGATGGCGTTGCTGCTCTGGTACTGGGAACTGATGGCCCGCTACCACGATGAGCGAGGCGACCGGTGAAGTTCGACCCTGACCGAGGACCGTCTGGTCCGGCGCGTCGCGCGAGCCGGCTACGCCGACCGGACAGCAGGTCTCGTCCACCCCGCTCCCAGTGGTCGCCGTGCTCGCCGTCATCCGCGCCAGCGCTCAACGACCCCGATCGGGACCGCAGCACCTCGCTCGCCAGGCTTCCGCTGCACCTGAGGGTCAACTGCAGCGAATGACCGTGCCGTCGGGGAACGTGTACGAGTAGCTGGGCCCCCAGTAGCCGCAGAAACCGCCGGGAATCGGTACGACGGTCGGAGCGGGCGCGGGAGGACGCGGGCGCTTCTTCGCCGGCGCCGGACCCGAGAATCCCATGACCATGGCGGCCGTCACGGCTGTGACGACGGCGGCGGACGCAGTGCGACTGCGTGTTCGCATGGTTACCTCCGCGTGAGTTGAGCTACTGCGAGCAAGGGTGGCGCCGACGGCGGCCGAGGGCTACTCGGAGCTGAGCCGATCGGCTCAGCATGTCGCTGCGCACCAGCGCGAAGCGGCGTCGCATCATCAGCGCTTTCATCACGCGCGCAAGTGGCCCGCGCGTTCCTCGTGCTCGGTCATCCGCTCGACGACCGGGACCCAGTCCGGCGCGAGCTCGACCGCGTGGTGCGCATCTTCCGCTTCCCGGCCAACCACGACTCCGGGCGCCCCACGGCCCCCCTCACCGCTCGCCGGCTAGGCGCTCGGCCGCTCGAGGATCTCTCGTAGCCGCCGCAGGTCGTTGGTCATGGCCCGCTGCATCGCTCTGGCCATCATCGGCGCCGCAATCTTCGAGAAGCCGGCGGGCTGACCGCGGTTGCGCATCGTCATCCGCGTCGCGCCCTCGCGCGCGTCCTGCCAGCTGTACGTCGTCTCCATCGGGAACGGTCCCTGCGCGGTGCTCATCACGAAGCGCTCGCCGGACACGAACTCCGTGACTTCGTAGGTGTACTCGAGTCGTCGCCCGAGGAAGCGCGCGACGAACGCCAGCCGCGAGCCGACCGTGAGCGGCGGCGGTGACTTCCACTCAACCGCCTTGATGTTCGCGTACCAGGTGGTCGTGTGGTCGGGATCGCATGCATAGGCGGCGACATCGGCGCGCGGCCGGGCGATCTCGATCTCGCACTGAACGTCGACGGCCACCGCTCAGCCCTTCGGCGGCAGGGAGCGCGCGAAGGCCACGCCACGCTGCACCCAGGCCGCCAGCTCGCGGTCGCCGCCGACGCCCTCGGCGGCGACGAGGACCCATCCCCTCATCGGGCGACCTGTCATGTCGAACACCCGCGTGTGCGGACGTGCCAGGGCTTCATCGTTTGCGTCCGGACCCACGCGGACCATCAGCTCCGCGCCGGACAGTCCGACCGACATGTTGCCCTCGAGCAGGAAGGCAAGGCCACCGAACATCGCCTTCTCGGTCACGCCCGGCGCGTCGGCGAGCTGCTCGCGCACCCGCTGGGCAAGGTCTTCGTCATAGGCCATGTGAGGTCCTTTGCAGGTGTCTGCTTGCGCAAGTGCACACTTGCTCCCGATGAGCACCGACGTCTTTCAGGTGCTCGCCGAATCGCGCCGCCGCGAACTGCTCGCCCTGCTGGCCGACCAGAAGCGCACCGCCGGCGAGATCGCCGCGCGCTTCGCCGTCGCCTACCAGGCCATCTCGCAGCATCTGCAGATCCTCCTCCAAGCAGCATTGATCCGCGAGCGCCGCGACAGTATCCGCCGCAGGTACCGCGCCGCCCCGACGTGCTGAAGGACGTCCGCCGTACGTCGACGCGATGTGGCCGGTCGCAACGATCCGCCTCGCGGTAGCTCCGAAGGTCGACTACCTCTGCGTCCAGGTCACGACGAAGGCCCCGGCTTCGTGCCCCGTCCAGGCGCGATGGCCTCGGACGGGAACGGCGGCTTTGGTCTGTTCATCGTCGAGCAGCTCACTCGCCGCTGTGGCTTCACCCGCGAGAACCGGCACACGCGCCTCTGGTTCGAGCTCGACTACGAGGCGCCAGAAAAGCTGAAGCCCGGCCAGGTGGGCGGTGCCTACATGCGCCGCCACGCACGGCGCCTCCCGGCTCGCAGGCACGCCGCCACCTCGCGTCAGCGCTTCGCGGTCGCCCTTCGCCGGCTGCCGGAAGCCAGGCGGCCGCGCGTGTTGCGCCCGCCATCGCCGTCGCTGCTCCCTGACAGCCGCACCGCCTCGAACAGCAGCAGGCCGAGGCCGGCGTCGACGACGTCGTCGGCGCTCGGGTCCTTCTTGATGCGAGCTGCGGCTGCCTTCTCGATCTTCTCCGCCTGCTCGAGCAGCTTGTCGCACGCCTTCGAGAGTTGAGCGAGTCCACGAGCGTCCAACCGCAGCAGCACGCGACGGAGCTGCGCATCGGCGCGATCGAAGCCGCCGGCCGCCGCTGAGGCGCGCGCGTACGCGGCGATCACATCCAGCGACGAGCCGACCGCGGCCTGCTTGGCGACCGGCGGCGCCTGCGCCCAGCCATCCGCGGTCGCGGTCGGTCGTTCCGTGGCGCGGTAATGGTGCTCGACCGCTCCGCGTACGCGGGTCTCGTTGACCAGCTCGATCAGACCGAGCTGCTCGAGCACGCGGACGTGGTAGGCGACGGTGCCGAGACTCCCCCCCAGCCAGCCGCGGAGCTCGTTCGGTGACGCCACGCGTTCGTCCAGCATCGCGAGGATGCGCACCCGCAGCGGATGGCTCATCGCCTTCACGTAGCGCGGATCGTCGACGCTCGCGATTCGCTCCGATGTGCTCTTCATCTTGGGAGCACGGGATTTCCCAAAGCCCTTTGCGTCAAACCTGCGCCGGGCGACGGTGGACTCCGCCGCCCGCCAAGCGTGCCGTGATCACGCTCCGCGACCGCGTGGGGGTACCCCGGAGGGGGTCTGTGAGCTGCTCGAGCTGAGCGACGGCAACCAGCGCGTGCTGCTGCATCGCACACGACGCGCTGCTGCGCGCCTTCCGCGACCTGCGCGGGCCCGGCTGACCGACCACCCTGACGACGCCGCGGTCAGGCGGGCGCGAGAAGCGGTAGTCCGATCGCGTGTGCGGTGGCGGTGGCCTCGGCGGCGAGCGCGTCGTCGGGCGCAATCTCGTGCAGCCGGCGCTGGCCGTGCAGCCGCCAGACCGTGCAGCCAAGCTCGGCGTCGCGGTCGATCGCCGTGCGCAGGTGCCGCACGGCTTCGTCGGCGCGGCCGAGGACGGCGGCGAGGCTGCCGAGGTGGCGGTCGATGGCGCCGTAGCTCACCGTGGCTCGGCCTGCCGTCGCCGGGCGGCCGGCGTACGGGGCGAGCCGGTCGTACAGGACCTGCGCGTGGGTCGGATCGTCGAGCAGAACGACCGCCTCGGCGGCTTCCGCCTGCGCCGAGATCCAGTTGGCGTCGAAGGCCAGCTCGCGGCCAATCCAGCCGTCTAGCAGGCTGCGCGCCTCATCGGGGCGGCCGAGGCCCGCGAGCGTCCAGGCGAGGAACGCCTCGTAGGCAGGACCCGCCCGCGAGTTGGCGATCCTGTCCAGCAGCAGGGCCATGTCGACGAGATGGAACTCGAGGCGCTCGATGTGGGCCAGTACCTCCACCATCCCGGGGAAGATCCCGGCGTTGCGGTCGCCGGCGCGTTCGCCGTCCTCGAGCGCTACCGCATTCAGGCGCTCGGCCTCCGCGAAGCGCCCTGCGAGCGTCGCGTCGGTCGCCGCCCACAGCGGCGTGTACCACTGGAACGACGGCAGCCGCAGCTCCTCAGCGAGCCGGACGTGACGCGCGATCTCCTGCCGGCAGGCGGGCATGTCACCGCGCTCGAACAGGTCCATCACCAGCCAGTTGCGCGCCTGCAGCTCGAAGTGCGGCTCGCGAGCGTCGCGGGCCGCGTCGATCATGTCGACCGCGGTGGCGAGGCGCTCGTCGATGCGGTCCGGACGCCACAGCGCGACGTGCCGTGCGTTGAGGGTCGAAGCGAGCGCGCTCGCGTCGCCGGACGCGCTCGCGGTGGCGACGGCCTCGGCGCTGAGCGTCTCCGAGCGCCGGCGATCGGTCGCGTAGTAGAGCTCCACGGCGAGCCGCGCCTGCAGGCGTGAGCGCAGAACCAGCTCGCCGACGTCGAGCGCGTCGAGCGCCTCCTCGAGCCTGGCGATCGACTCGATGTCGAGGTCGACGATCGCGATCCCGAGCCCGGCGAAGCCCAGGGCTGCCTCGGCCAACAGCGCCGGGTCTCCGCGACGGCGGGCGAGCCGTGCCGCGGCGGAGAACACCTCGCGCGCGCTCGCGGGCTCGCCCGCTCGCAGCAGTGCGTCCCCGCGCGCCAGCTGCACGGGCCCGGCCTCGTCGTCGGCCTCGGCGAGCTCGAGCGCTTCGAGGGCGCGCGCGAAGCGCTCGCCGGCGTCCTCGTAGGCGAGCAGGTCGAGCGCTCGGCGGCCGGCGCGGACGAGCATGTCGGACGCCTCGCGCGCGTCCGCGGTCGACGCGGCCTGGAAGAGATGCGAGGCGATCTCCTCGAGGTGGCGGTCCTCGCCCAGCACGCGGAGCGCCTCGGCGGCCCGGCGATGCAGCCGGGCGCGGCGCAGCACGTTGAGCTCGTCGTAGACCGCCTCGCGCACCAGCGCGTGCGCGAACTCGAATCGCCCGGCCACCGACGCCGGACGCAGCAGACGCGCCCGGAGCACCTCGTCCAGCGCCGCCTCGGCGGCGCCGCTCTCCAGTGCGGCCGTCCCGGCGAGGGCGCGCGGGTCGAGCTCCAGGCCCAGCACGGCGGCCGCGGCCAGCAACTCGTTGGCGTCGTCGCCGAGGCGCGAGAGCCGGACACCGACCGCGTGCCGCACGCTCTCGGGCACCTCGTGGCTCTCCGCCAGCCCGCGCAGAACCTCCTCGACGAAGAACGCGTTGCCGTCCGTTCGTGCGTGCACGCGCGCAGCCGCCGCGTCGTCACCAATCAGCGAGCGCGCAAGTTCCGCGACGTCGTCCTCGGCGAGGCCAAGCAGCCCGACGCGGTCGAGCGCGCCGTCGCGCCGGAGGTCGGCGAGCGCACCCGTGAGCGGGCTGCGGCGGCCCAGCTCCGTGTCCCGGTACGTCCCGAGGATCAGCACCGGCGCCGGGCGGTCCGACCGCAGCAGGAAGCTCGTCAGCAACAGCGTGCCGTGATCGGCCCAGTGCAAGTCGTCCATCACGAGCAGCAGCCCGCGCGCGGCCGCAAGGTCGGTGAGGGCGCCGTCGACGGCATCGAACAGCCGATGGCGCGCACCAGCGCCCGCGTCGTCGCCCGGCCGCAGGACATCGGCCGCACCGAACTGGCGCAGGGCGTCGGCGAACGGCTCGAACGGCGCCAGCGGCTCCTCCCAGCAGCGGCCGAGCAACACCGGAACGCCGGTGTCGAGGACCTGGCGGGCGAAGCGATGGGCGAGCCGTGTCTTGCCGACCCCGGGCTCCCCGGCGATCAGGACGACGCGCCGGCTACGGCGCATCTCGACGTCGGCCCAGGATGCGTGCAGACGCTCGAGCTCGGCCGCCCGCCCGACGAACTCGGTGTCGTGTGCGCGCGCGAGGGCGGGCGGCGGACCGGCGACGCGCGCAGCCGGCTCGCGCCGGAGCGCCTCCAGCAGCGCGCGGGTCTCGTCCGACGGCGCGATCGCCAGCGTCGCGCGCAGCCGCTCGGCGAAGCGCTTTCCGGCGGCGAGCGCCGCAGGCCGGTCGCCCGCCAGCGCCAGTCGCTCGATCAGACGCCGGTTGGCGTCCTCGGCGAGCGGGTCGAGCGCGACCTGCTCGCGCGTGAGCCGCACCGCCTCGCCCGAGTCGGTGCTCGCGCGGGCGAGCAGCTCGAGCGCCTCCGCCAGCCGCTCCGCGTGTGCCTGACGCGCCTCATGCGCCCAGTCCTCATCGAACCCGTCGAGGATCGGCGCGCGGCAGGCCGCGAGCGCTCCCGCGGGATCGCCGCGCCGGAGTGCCTGGTCGAACGCACGGGTGTCGACCACCAGGTCGTCGCCGTCGAGCGCGACCGTGTCACGGGTGGCCACGATGTGGTCCGCCGCCGGGCCGAGCGACCGCCGCAGCTCGCTCAGCGCGGCGCGCAGGCTCGTGCGCGCCGACTCGTCCAAGACGTCCGGCCAGAACACCGCGGCGAGCCGGGTGCGTGCGTGGGGCCCAGGGTTGAGCGCGAGATACGCGAGCACCCCGCGTGCGCGCCGCGACGCGGGAGGCGGCAGCTCGGCGCCGCCGGCGTCGAGCTGCAGACCGCCGCCGAGACGAACCCGCAACACCCCGCAACTGTCCTCGATCACGGGACTTTCACGCAAGCCGAACGGTGCCCGAACGGTCGACCGCGACGATCGCCGCCATGACGATCCCCCGCAGCCGCGACCTCCGCCTGCTGGCAGGCGCCGCCGGAGTGTCTTCGCTGGGCGACTTCCTGGCCATCATCCCGCTCGTCCTGCACGTGCAGCAGAGCACGGGCTCGACGTTCGCGGTCTCCGCGATCTTCTTCGCGCTCTGGGGCCCGGTCGTGCTGGGCGCCGGGTTCGCGGGCGCGATCGTCGACCGCTTCGAGAACCGGGCGCTCCTGGTCGGCGTGTCGTTCGCCCAGGCGGCCGTCGTCGTCGCCATCGCCTTCAGCGTCGACGCGCTGTGGGCGGTGCTGCCGCTGGTGGCGCTGCTCGGCTTCGGCGTCGCCGTCAGCCAGCCGGCGGAATTCGCGCTCGTGCCCGCAGCCGCCGGCGAAGACGGCGTCGCGCGCGCCAACGGACTGATGGAGACCGTGCGCTCGCTCGGCTTCACCGCCGGCCCGCTGCTCGGCGGCGTGCTCGGCGCCGCCGGGCTCCTGCGGCTCGCGCTCGCCGTCAACGCCCTGTCGTTCGTGGTCGTCGGGCTCACGGGCCTCGCGCTGCGGGCGCGGCGCCGCCCGATCGGCACACGCACCGTCGGCGCGCAGGTCCGCGCGCGCGACGGCTTCGTCTTCCTCGCGCACGACCGTGCCCTCGCCGTCGCGCTCGGCGGCGCAATCGCCGCCCTGACGGTCTTCACCATGTCGGTGACCGCCGAGCCGTTCTTCGTGACCGAGGTACTGGGCGCCGGAAGCTTCGGCTACGGACTGCTGATCACGGCGTGGACCGCCGGCATGACCGCGGGAGCGGCCGGCCTCGCGCACCGCGTACCGCGCTCCCAGCTGGCCGTCACCGCGCTGCTCGCAATCGTCGCGCAGGGCCTGGGGATCGCGGGCGCCGCGCTGTCCGTGGTCCTGTGGACGGCGATGATCGGATTCGCCTTCGGCGGCGTCGCGCACGGCGTCAAGAACGTCCTGCTGCGCACGCTGATCCACGAGCGCGTCCCCGAGGCGCTGCGCGGCCGCGCGTTCGCCGCCTACAACGGCGCCCGCAACGGCGCCGAGCTCGCGGCGCTCGCCCTCGGCGGCCTCGTCGTCGGAGCCTTCGGCGCCCGCGCCGGCCTGCTCGCCTCCGGCCTCGGGCCGGCCGCAATCGGGCTCATCTGCCTGCTGTTGCTCACCACCACCACGCGCCGCCGCGACGCGGTCGCGATCACCCTCGATGGGAGGACCATCCATGCACGCGTCCAGAGCTGACCTGCCCGCCACGATCCTCGGCGACTACGAGGGCAGGACCGTCGACTGGGACGACTTCCGAGTCGCGTTCGAGACGATGCCGGCCAGCTTCCCGCCGGACGAGTCACCGTTCGCCGGCCTACCCGACGACCGTTGCCAGTGCCACCACTGGGGCTACGTGCTCAAGGGCTCGGCCCGCGTGACGTACACCGACGGCTCCGACGAGATCCTCAACGCCGGCGACGCCTACCATCTGCGGCCGGGCCACTTCTTCCAGACGATCGAGCCCGTCGAGCTGATCGAGCTCAGCCCCGTCCACGAGCACGACGAGACGATGGCCGCCGTCATGCGCAACATGGCCGGGGTGGCGTCATGACCCGCACCGCCGCCGGCTACCGAGCCCGCGCCATCGACGAGCTGCCGACACTGTGGGACGGCTTCGCCACGCTCGTCGGCGCCGGCCTCGACATCACGGCGGCGAGTGGCACGTGCCCGACGCCGGCCACCTCGTCGCCGTCGACGCCGGTACCGACCGCGTGCTCGCGTCCGGCCCGGAGGGCCTGCGCGTGCTGTGCATCGGCGGCGTGCCGGGCAGCGTGTACGAGCGTCCCGACTGGAGTTCCGTGGGGGCGCTTTCGTGGCAACGGCCTCTGACAAATAGGAACCACGGCTCTCCACTTCGTCCCCGCCAGTCCGAGGTCCCGGATGAGCGTCCGCGCCGGCAACTGATCGCGACTCGCTTGCGCTGGGCTTGCGGTGGGATTGCGGATGTCCGGAACGATCGAGCCGTCATCCCACGTTCAGGAGGTGTCCAATGGCAGCGACAGCAATCGACGGGCCCCGGCTCGAGGCGTTCATGGGGCAGGCCGTGGTCGACCTGGCGGCCGCGTGCAGCGCACCGCTCGTTCGGCTCGCGCGCGGCTCGGTCTCTATCGCGCCCTCGCGCAGGGCGGTCCCGCCACGCCGACTCAGCTCGCCGAGCGAACCGGGACCGAGCCCCGGATGGTCCGCGAGTGGCTCGGCAATCAGGCCGCCGGCGGTTACGTGAGCTACGACGATGCGACCGGGCGATACACCATCCCGCCGGAGCAGGCGATCGCGCTCGCGGACGAGGAGAGCGAGTTCTACCTGCTGGGCGCGTACGACATCCTCGCGTCGTTCTTCGCGGATGAGGATCGCTTGGCCGAAGCATTCCGGAGCGGCGGCGGCCTGCCGTGGGGCGAGCACGATCACCGCCTGTTCGCCGGAACGGAGGCGTTCTTTCGTGCCGGGTACAGGCAGCACCTGGTGCCGAGCTGGCTTCCCGCGCTCGACGGCGTGGCGGAGAAGCTCGAGGCGGGGGCGCGCGTGGCGGACGTCGGCTGCGGCCACGGCGC
Source organism: uncultured Solirubrobacteraceae bacterium (assembly GCA_963806395.1). Taxonomy (GTDB): domain Bacteria; phylum Actinomycetota; class Thermoleophilia; order Solirubrobacterales; family Solirubrobacteraceae; genus DASSUW01. The sequence continues at coordinate 100,436 of CAWDYI010000016.1, forward strand.
CTCGACGATCATCATGGCCGAGGCCTTCCCCGCCTCGTCGTTCGCGGGCTTTGACTCGCACCGGGGTGGGATCGAGCGCGCACGCGAGGCGGCGGAGGAGGGCGGGGTCGCCGAGCGGGTGCGCTTCGAGATCGCGGGAGCCGGTGCACTGCCGGTCGAGGGGTACGACCTCGTCTGCTTGTTCGACGCCTTCCACGACCTCGGCGACCCGGCCGGGGCGGCGCGACACCTTCGCGAGACGCTGGCGCCCGACGGGACGCTGATGCTCGTGGAGCCGCAGGCAGGCGACCGCCCCGAGGACAACCTCAACCCGGTCGGCCGGATGTTCTACGCGGGCTCGGCGCTGATCTGCGTCCCGCATGCGATCGCCGACTCGGACGGGCAGACGCCGACACCATCAACCAGTCGTCCCGACCTCACACACAGTTCGCCGGACAGTCTCTCCGCGGCGGCGGCAACCACTACACCGGCTCCTACACCGACGCGGCCGGCACGCGCCGCGGCAAGGCGGGCTGGGAGTGCGTGCACATCGCGATCGACGACGCGACGCGCCTGGCCTACGCCGAAGTGCTGCCCGACGAGAAGGCCACGACCGCGATCGGCTTCCTGCGCCGCGCCGTCGTGTTCTTCGGGCGCCACGGCATGACGTTGCAGGAACTGATCACCGACAACGGCGCCGCCTGCATCTCGACCGTCCACGCGATCGCCTGCCGAGTCATGGGCATCCGTCACCTGCGCACCCGCCCACGCCGGCCGCAGACCAACGGCAAGGCCGACCGCTTCATCCGCACGATGCTCGCCGGCTGGGCCTACGGCGCGATCTACGCCTCAAGCGCAAAACGCACCGCAGCCCTTGACGGATGGCTGTGGCGCTACAACCATAACCGACGACACTCAGCCCTCGGCCGACAAACCCCCATCACCCGCCTGAACAACCTCCTCGGGACTTACAACTAGACCGGCGTGGCGGTTGGCGGCCTAGGGGTACTTCGCGACCTTGCAGGTGACACGGCCGAAGAAGAAGCCACCGATCAGCAACTCCACGACAGCGGCATATCCGATTGCCTCGAAGATCGTCTGGAACCAGGCGGCATCTCCGAACGCGCCATCGAACGCCCATCCCGCGAGCGCCAAAACGGCGAGCAGAAGAAGCCGCAGGCACGCGGCGAGCACGTTCGCCACGAGTAGAAGGAACGCTTCACCGCGGCGCAACTTCGCGACGATGAACGTCGTGGGTCCAGCGTTGCGAGGATCGCCACAGACGCGACGACGCGTCCGGAGCCTTCCCCGTCCCGCTCATCAAGATGGCGAAGAACCTCGCGCGCCCCGATCGCCCTGACTGACCCCCGCGCCGCAACATCTCACGCCGCAGCCGGGAGGCGACCTCGGCGGGAGGTGGTCGCGGGCGTGGCGTTGGCTTAGAGTCGCGTTCATGGTCTATCGCGTCCTGGGGCCGCTGGAGGTGGCCGGTGGACCGGGTAGGTGCGTCCCGGCCGGGGTCAAGGAGCGGGCGATCCTGGCGCGGTTGCTGATCACGCCGGGTCGGGCGGTGCCGGGCGAGCAGCTGATCGAGGCAGCGTGGCCGGAGAGCGGGCGGGCGGCGGCAGTCCGGTCGTTGCACGTGCGGGTAGCTGGGCTGCGCGGCTTCCTGGAGCCCGACCGGCTGCCCGGGCAGCCGTCGGAGGTGCTACTGCGAGACGCGGCGGGGTACCGCTTGGCGGTCGCGCCGGAGCAGGTGGACGCGTGTTGCTTCGAGCAAATCGTGGAGGAGGCCGGGGCGGCGGAGCCGGTGGCGGCGCTGGAGCTCTGTGATCGCGCGCTGGCGCTGTGGCGCGGTGAGCCGTATGCCGAGTTTGCGGGAGCCGAGTTCGTGCAGGAGGAGATCCGCCGTCTGCAGGATCTGCATGCGCGGGTGCGCCGGCGTCGGGCCGCGGTGCTGCTGGAGCTGGGCCGCCACACCGAGGCGTTGCCCGAGCTCGAGCGCTTGGTGGACGAGGACTCGTTGCGTGAGGACCTCGTCGGCGATCTGATGCTGGCGTTGTATCGCTCGGGACGCCGGCTGGAAGCGCTGGCGGCGTATCGCGCGCTGGCAAAGCGGCTCGCCGAGCTCGGGTTGGGGCCTGGTCCGGAGGTACGCGCGATCGAGGCGCGGGTGCTCGAGCACGCGCCCGATGTCGCCGTCCCGCGGCCGGCCAGCCGCCCGCCGCGATCGAGCCTCGGCGCGCCGGGGCGTGAGCCGGAGCTCGAGCTGCTGCGAGCCGAGTGGGCGGCGGCGGTGTCGGGCGGCGGCGGCGTCGTCGAGGTGCGCGGCGAGGCGGGCATCGGCAAGACGCATCTGGTGCGTGCGCTCGGCGACGAAGTGGCCGAGGCCGGTGCGCGCGTCACGATCGGCGCTGCGCTCTCGCTCACGGGCGACACGCCGCTCGCGCTGTGGCTCGAGCCGGTGCGCGAACTGCTCGAGCCGATGCGCGCACAAGCGCCGTGGGCGGCAGACCTCGCCCCGCTCGCGCCGGCCGCCACGTCCGACAGCCTGAGCGACACGCCGCCGGAGCTGCGCCGGGCGCGGCTGTTCGCCGCCGTTTGCGCGCTCGTGGAGGTGGCAGCAGGCGAGCGGCCGCTGCTGCTGGTTCTCGAGGATGTCCATCACGCGGACGCGTTGAGCCTCGAACTCGCCGGTCACGTGGCGCGTCGCGCGCGGGGTGTGGCAGCGCTCGTGGTGCTGACGCGACGCGAGGCGCCTCCGAACCCGCGGGTGGACTCATTGCTGGACGGGCTCGGCCGCGGCGGCGTGCGGGTCGCCCAGGTCGAGCTGACCGGACTTCGCGATACCACGCTGCGTGCGGTGGTAGGGGCAGGATCCGCCCTGGCGCCGGAGATCGTCGAAGCGGTGGTGCAGGCGGCGAGTGGCAACCCGCTGCTTGCGATCGAGGCCGGGCGGGCGGCCGCCGCCGGAGACGGTCGCGGGCCCCCGCCGACGCTCGTTGGCGCTGTGCGGGGGTGGCTGGCCGACGTTGACGAGGACGCCCGAGCCGTGCTCGACGCGCTCGCCGCGGCGGAGCGGCCGCTGCGAGCCGACGAGCTGGCCGAACTGCCCGTCGCCGACGCGACTGGTGCGCTGGTACGGGCGCTGGCCACCGGGCTGCTGGACGCCACGACGGAGCGAACCGGCTTCCGGCACGAACTGCTGCGCGACGCGGTGGTCGCGGACATTCCACCGCCCCGGCGTAGTCGCGCCCACCGCGCCGTCGCCGAGGCGATCGAGACGTGCGCGGATCCGCGCGACGGCGGGCGCGCGGCGGAGGTGGCGGCGCACCTTCAGCGGGCCGGCCTGCGCACCGAGGCGGTCGAACGGCTGCAGCGCGCCGCCCGCCACGCCCGCTCGACCGGCAGCCCGGCCGAGGCGGCCGCGCTGCTGCGCGCCGCCGTCGAGATCACGCACGAGTCGGGCGAGCTGTGGCTGGAGCTCGCCGATGCCGAGGCCTGGCGTGGTCGCATCGACGACGCCGAGGTCGCCTTCGCCTGTGCCCTGAAGCATCTCGATCCGGCCGACGGGCGGGCCGTGGCCGGCGCATGGCTGCGGCGGGCGCGCTGGGCGCAGGGCACACGCTGCGCGCCCGACCTCGTGCGCGACTCGGCCGCTCGCGCCATCCGGGCGCTCGAGGCGTCCGGGATCGACGCCGCCGACCTGTGGACCGGCGCGCTCGGCCTCGGCGCGTGGGCGGAGGCCGTGGCCGGCGACGTCGGCCTGGCGGAACGGCTCCTCGACGATCTCGGCAAGCGAACCGCCGGCGCCCCCCGTGATGACATGATCACCTGGGAGACCGGCTTTGCCAGAGGGATCGCGGCGATCCGGCGGGGAGCCTTCGAGGAGGGGTCGAGCGCCCTGGTGGCCGCGGCGCGGGCGGCGCGGCGGGCCGGTCGCCCCGACCTCGCCCAGGCGAGTTGGGAGACCGCGGCCACCGTCGCCGTCTGCGCGGGCGACGGCGAGCTGGCCGTGGACCGCCTCGAGCACGCTCTGACCGCCGCCCGTGGGCGCGGAGTCGAGCGCAGCGAGGTCAGGATCCACGGCGACATCGCCTGCCTCCTCGCCGGCCTCGGCCGCCACGACGCCGCGGCGGCCCGGCTCGAGACGGCAGCGCAGCTTGCGTGCGACCTGCACGAGTCCGTGAAGGCCGAGCTCGGCCGTGACCGCGCGCTGGTCGCGCTCGCCGCCGGCCAGCTCGACGACGCCGAGCCGCTGCTGGCGTCGGCGCTCGACGGAGCGCTCACGCGCGGCCGGTCGCGTGCCCGGCTCGCGCACGTCGAGGCGCTCGTCGGACTCGGCCGGACCGAGGAGGCACGGAGCGCGCTGCGCATGGCCACCGCGGAACCGATCGAGCCCGACGATCTCCCGGCGACGCTCGTCCCCCGGCTGACCGAGCAGCAGGCGGCGATCGCGGCAGCCGAGGGCGATCATGAAGAGGCTCTGCGGCGCCTGGAGGAGGCCGAAAACGCCTGGACGCGCCTGATCGACGCCTCGCCCGCCGGTCCGGTGGCGGCGGGCATCGGCCTGGACTCGGGGATCGCGGTCGTCGACCTCGTCCGCGAGCGCGACCGCGTGCGCGCCCTCCTCGCAAGGCGGCTGGCATGCCAGTGATCGAAGCCGAGGCGCTGGTCGCCGCGCCGGCCGAGGAGGTCTTCAAGGTCCTGCACGATCCGACCCGCCATCCGGAGTGGTGGGTCGGCGTGGACACCGTCGAGGGTGTCCACCGCCAGGACGATGCACTGCGCTTCTGGGTGGACTCCCGCGACTACCCCGGCGTCAGGCTCGAGCAGCGGCAGACGCCGCTCGCCGGCGGCGGGATCGTGATGACGTGCGTGCAGCACGGCATCCACTTCCGGTGGCGCCTGGTCCCCGAAGGCGATGCCACGCGCGTGCAGGCGCACGTGGAGATCCCCGACCATTCGCGCGAGCTGACAGAGGGCTATCGCGCGAAGATCCCGGCGTCGCTGGAGCGGCTGACGGCGCTTTGCCGACGGCTCGCTTGACGCCTCGCCACGGCGGCCGCCGTAACAGCGCCGTAGGGGAGCCGTAAGGGCACTCTCGCAAGGTTCCGGGACGCAAACCCTGCCCGAGGAGCCTTCCTTGACCACCACCGACCGCACCGAGGCGCTCGTCGAGCGCCTGTTCGAAGCCACGCTAGGAGCACTTGAGCTCCACTCCGTCTATCTCGGCTCAGAGCTCGGCCTCTACCGGGCGCTCGGGCGGCACGGCGCGATGACCCCACCCGAGCTCGCCGAGCATGCCGGGATCGCGCCGCGCTACGCGGTCGAGTGGCTCGAACAGCAGGCCGTCGCCGGGCTGCTCGACGTCGAGGACGACGAGCCGCGCCGGTACAGGCTGGCGCCCGATCACGCGCGCGTGCTCGCGCGTCCCGACGACGCGGCGCACGTGGCGCCGTTCGCGCACATGCTCGCCGGTATCGGCGGCGTGCTGGCGCAGGTCGCCGATGCGTACCGGACCGGCGGCGGCGTGCCCTACGCCGCCTACGGCGCCGCCTTCCGCCACGGCCAGGGACACATCAACCGGCCCGCGTTCACGCACGAGCTCCCCAATGGCTGGCTCGACGCCATGCCCGACCTCCGCGGACGCCTCCGCGACCACGGGGGCCGCATCGCCGACATCGGCTGCGGCCAAGGCTTCTCAACTATCGCGATCGCCAAGGCGTTCCCGAACGTGTCGGTCGACGGCATCGACCTCGACCCTGCCTCGGTCGCCGACGCCACCCGCCACGCCGAGGACGCCGGCCTCGCCGGTCGCGTGCACTTCCGGCATGCCGACGCAGCCCAGCTCGACGGACCGTACGACCTGATTCTGATCCTCGAGGCGCTGCACGACATGTCCCACCCCGCCGACGCGCTCCGCGCCGCCCGCACCGCGCTCGCCGACGACGGCGCCGTGCTCGTCGTCGACGAACGCGTCGCCGACACGTTCACCGCCCCCGGCGACGAGGTCGAGCGGATGATGTACGGCTGGAGCGTCACCCACTGCCTGCCCACCCAAATGGTCGAGCAGCCCTCCGCCGCGCTGGGCACCGTCATGCGCTCCCGCACCGTCCGCGAGCTCGCCGATCAGGCCCGCTACACGCGCGTCGACGTCCTTCCCGTCGACAACGACTTCTTCCGCCTCTACCGCCTGCACCCGTAGGCGGCCCCTTCCTCCCCAGTCCCTCCCTCGAGCCCAAAGGAGCACCCAATGCACCGCCCCACCCACACCGGCCCAGGCCGGCGAACCCGGCGCGCCCTCTTGGCCGCCCTGCCCGCCGCGCTCGCCGCTGCGGCGCTGCCGGCGACGGCCGCTCAGGCCGCGTCCGACGTCACCGCCGTCGGCACCGAGATCGTGGTCGAGGACAACACCGGCAGGTTCAACCAAGGCAGCGACAACAACCGCCTGGTCGCCGAGTCGCTGCCGGGCGGCGAGCTGAGACTCGTCGACCAGCTCGGGCTCGTGACCACGGCCGCGGGCTGCTTCCAGATCAGCCAGCTCGAGGTCCGCTGCGTGCGGCCGGCGAGCTCGCCGATCTCGAGGCTGATCGTCCGCGGAGGCGGCGGCAACGACCGGCTGACCATGCTCGGCTCGCTGCCCGCCCGCTACGAGGGCGGCGACGGCGACGACGCGTACATCGGTGCCACTCGCCCCGGCGTACCGACCGCGGTCGACTTCTCCGGGGGCGGCGACCTGGGGGACCTCGCCGACTACTCACGCGCTGAGCAGGGCATCGACGTCCGCAAGAACGACCTGCCCAACGATGGCCGCACGACCGTCGGCGACAAGGACAACATCCGCACGGACGTCACGATCGTGCGCGGCACCCGCTTCCGCGACATCCTCCACGGCCAGAACAGGTTCGTCACGTCCGAGACGCTCGAGCCACAGGGCGGCGACGACTTCGTCCTCGGCATCAGCGGGCTCACGTCCGTCGACATGGGCGCGGCGCCGGACGGGGCCGACAGGATCCTCGGCTCCTTGGGCACGATCGTCTCCTACGCCAAGCGCACCAACCCGATCCGCGCCGCCGTCGACCTCGACGGCGCCGACGACGGCGAGCCCGGCGAGCGCGACGAGCTGCTGCAGGTCGGCAGCGTGACCGGCGGCAGCGCCGGCGACACGATGGTCACCCGCCTCAACCGCATCGACGGCGTCGGCATCGGCTTCGACGGCGGGCCCGGCGCCGACACCATCAGCGGCACCGACGGCCGCGACTTCCTCACGGGCGGGACCGGCACGGACACGCTCAAGGCGTTCGGCGGCGAGGACCAGCTGTCCAGCAACGACAGCGAGCCCGGGGACAGGCTGTTCTGCGGCGCCGGCTTCGACAAGGCCACGACCGACGCCGTCGAGGCCACCGTCAGCGATTGCGAGAGGCGCACGGTCGTCGGCACGCTGCGCCTGACCCCGGCGCGGCTGCAGGCGAAGGCCGGCGAGACGGCCCACCTGCGGCTGAGCTGGCGCCACCCGCAGAGCTGGCGCAAGCTGCGCGCGATCGAGCTGCGGCTCACCGAGGCCGGCGCGTCGGTCGGCAAGGTGACGATCCGCCCGCGGGCCGGACGGATCTCCGACCGCGGCGCCGTCGAGGTCATGCGCACGCGGACCCGGCTGACCCGCAAGGGCCAGACCGTCACCGCCCGTCTGGCCGTCCGGCTCGACAAGAGCTTGGCCGGCCGGACGCTGAAGGCCGAGGTGGAGGCGACCGACACGCGCGGGCGTCGCCAACTCGAGCGCGACGCCGCCACGGTCCGCGTCGCCGGCTAGTCGCCACCGGCAGGAGCCGATCCCGGGGCCGCCGACTGGCGGCCCCGGCTCGGAACCGCCCACTCACGCATTTTCGCGCAGCATCCACACACCCTCACCCAGGAGCACAGCCATGGCCATCCATCCCACTTCCCCGATCGACATCGGCGCACCGCTCGCCGAGCACCTGACCGGCGAGGTCATCCCACCTGATCACCCGCGATACGACGTCGCCCGCCGCGTGTGGAACGGCATGATCGACAAGCGCCCGGCGATGATCGCGCGCTGCGCCGACGCCGGCGACGTCGCCACCGCGATCTGCTTCGCCGCCGAGCAGGGACTGCCCCTGGCCGTCCGCGGCGGCGGTCACAACGTCGCCGGCACCGCCGTCGTCGACGACGGCCTCGTGATCGATCTCTCCGCGATGCGCGCCGTCCGGCTCGACGACAGCCGCCGCACCGTGCATGTGCAGGGCGGCGCCACGTGGGCCGACGTCGACAGCGTCACCGCGCCGCTGGGCCTCGCCACTCCAGGCGGCGTCGTGTCCGAGACGGGCGTGGCCGGCCTGGCGCTCTCAGGCGGCGTCTCGCATCACCGCCGGATGCACGGCATGACGATCGACAACCTCGTCTCCGCCGAGGTCGTGCTCGCCGACGGCCGCCGCGTGCACGCGAGCGCCGACGAGCACGCCGACCTGTACTGGGCGTTGCGCGGCGGCGGCGGCAACTTCGGCGTGGTGACGTCGTTCGAGCTGCGCCTTCACGAGCTCGGACCCGACGTCTTCGCGCTCAACGTGGCGTACCCGATCGAGGACGCCGCGCGCGTGCTCGCCGGCTGGCGCGACGCCGTCGCCGACGCACCCGACGAGCTGTCGACCGCCGGGCTCGTGTGGTCGCTGCCGGTCCTCGACGAGCTGCCCGAGCCGCTGCGCGGCGCGCCGTACGTCGGCGTCGCCGGCATGTGGGCGGGCGACCCTGCCGACGGCGAGCGCGCCACGCGCGGCCTGCGCGAGCTCGCGACCCCGTTGCTGGACATGAGCGGGCCCGCGGACTACCTCGACTTCCAGCGCTCGCTGGACCCGTTCTTCCCGGCCGGCGTCCGCCGCCACTGGAAGGCGCTCTACCTCGACGGCTTCTCCGACGCCGCGATCGAGACGACCGTCGACTGGTCCGAGCGCCGCCCGTCCAACGACACGCTGATCATCGTCCGCCACTGCGGCGGAGCGATCTCGCGGGTCGGAGCCGAGGAGACCGCGTTCGGCGACCGCAGCTCGCAGTGGATGCTCAGCATCGACTCGAGCTGGATCGACCCCGCCGACGACGCGACCAACGTCGACTACACGCGCACGTTCTGGAACGCCGCGCTCCCGTACTCGGACGGCAAGACCTACTTCAACTTCCCCGGCCTGCTCGAAGAGGGCGACGCGGCCGTGCGCGCCAGCTACGGCGCAGGCCACGACCGACTGGCCCGCATCAAAGCCGCCTACGACCCCGACAACCTCCTCCGCCTCAACCAGAACATCCGCCCGGCGGCGGCATGACTACGGCGTTCGTGCGCCTGCCCAAGGGCGCCGACCTCAGGCCCGCCCTCGCCGGACTCCCCGACGACCTATGCCAGTGCCCGCACTGGGGCTATCTGCTCGAGGGTCGCGTGAAGATGCACACGCGCGACGGCGAGCAGGTATACGAAGCCGGCGAGGCCTTCTACTGGGCGCCCGGGCACGCGCCCGAGGCGCTCGAGGACTCCGAGTACGTGGACTTCTCGCCCACCGACGAGTTCAACCACGTCATCGACCACATCAAGGCGCAGGGATGACCGCCACCAGCACTGACGAGGAGGAGTGTCGACCTGCGCTCCTGCTCGTCGTCCGAGGCGAGGTCGAGAGTGCGCGGCGGGGTGGATTCGCTTACGCAACCTCGGTCCGGACGAGAGCCGCAGCTTCTTGAGCGCGTGTGGCGTCGACCCGACCGCGCATGCACCTCTCGTCCAGGCCAGCCACGGCCACCCGCTGGGGCTGTCCCGCCTGCGCTCACCGGCCCGGGCGGGGCGGACGATTCGTCGGTGCCGCCGGCAGGATCGCTCGCAGCCGCGCTTGTGCCTGGTGCATCCGCGTTTCCTCGATCGCGAGTTGTGGGTCAAGTAGCACCTGGATCAGCAGGCCGTGAAAGAGGGCGAGCACCAGTCCGGCGGCGTCGTGCCCGGCTTGGTCACCGCCAAGGCCGAGGACCGCGGCAACGTTTGGGCGCGCGTTGGCGAAGCCGCCGGCGAGGCGTTCTCTGATCCGGTCGTCGTGCGCCGCCTTCGGGAGCGCGGCGAGGTAGTTCCGCGCAAGTCCCATGTGGCGTTGGCGGCTGGTCGCGACGGCGTCCATGGCTAGCCCGAACCGAGCTGTGGGCGGCTGTGAGGCCAGCTCACCGAGCTCAGCGGCGATCTCGTCGAGCCAGCGGTCCAATCCCGTGATCGCGGCCTCGGCCACCAGGTTGTCCTTCGAGCCGAAGTGGTAGGCGATCGAGGCGAGGTTGGCGCCCGACTCCTCGGCGATCGCGCGCGCGGTGATCCGCTCGGGCGGCAGACGCTCGAGGCAGCGGAGGGTGCCCTCGATGAGGTTGGCCCGGTTACTGCGTTGGGGGCTCACCGGCCCCGCCTCAATCTATACATATGTTTATATTGATGCATGGTCGTCTTGTTGTCAGTGGTTCTCGTCGCTCCCTTGCTGTTCGCCGCGATCCGGAAGCTCAGCCACCGCGAGGAGGTCGTGCGCAGCTACGCCATGGTCGGTGTCTCCGAGGACAAGCTCAACTCGCTGGCGGTGATTCTCCTGGCCGGCGCGGCGGGTTTGATCGCCGGGCTCTTCTGGGAGCCGATAGGGGTCGCGGCGACAGTCGGGGTGGTTTGCTACTTCGCGCTCGCGGTCGCCGCCCACCTTCGCTTCCACGATGAGCAGCACCTGGCCACCCCACTGGTGATCCTGCTGCTCGCTGCTGCCGTGCTGCTACTGCGGGTCTTCACGTAGCCCCCGGGTCCCTGGCCCCGGGTTCGCCCGGGGGCGATCGGCGGGCGGAGGCGGCACAGTCTGTCGCATGCTCTCTACTCCGCTTCGACCCGATGTCACGGCGCGCGGTCCTGTCCGGGCTCGGTCGACATGAGAATCGCAATCGCCGGTGGAACCGGAACCGTTGGCGCCGAGGCGGCGCGCGAGCTCGAGCACCGCGGACACGCGGTCCGCATCCTGTCGCGCGACGCGCCGGAGTACGCCGTCGACCTGCGCGACGGCTCCGGCCTGGCCGCCGCGCTCGACGGCGTGGACGTGGTCGTGAACGCCGCCAACGGCGACCGCGGGGTGCTGGTGGACGGCACGGCGCGGCTGCTGCGCGCCGCCGAGGAGGCCGGGGTGCGGCACCACGTCGGCATCTCGATCATCGGCGTCGACCGCGTCGGCATCCGCTACTACAAGGCAAAGGTCGCGCAGGAGGACCTGATCCGGCGCTCGGGCGTCCCGTGGACGATCGTGCGCGCGACGCAGTTCCACCCGTACCTGGCGCAGACGTTCGCGCGCAGCGCGAGGTTCGGCATCGTGCCCTGTCTCAGGTTCCCGGTGCAGCCGGTCGATCCGCGCGAGGTCGGCCGTGTGCTGGCCGAGACGGCCGAGGCCGAACCGTCGCTGGGGATCACGGAGTTCGCCGGCCCGGAGGTGCTGAGCGGGTGCGAGCTGGCCCGCAGCTGGCGCCGGAGGACCGGCTCGCACGCACTGCTCGTGCGCCTTCCCGTGACCCCCGCGATGCGCTCGGGCGCGCTGACGAACCCGGACGCGCGGCGCGGCACCGTCACGTTCGACCAATGGCTGGAGGCGACATGACGAGCCTGCTCCGCGTGACGCTCGCCTGTCTGGCGTTCTCGGCCGCGGTCCCGGGCCTGTACGCGACCTTCTCGGCGTCGGGCTTCTACGGCGACTTCCCGTTCGGCCGCGGGTGGGTGCAGATGCTGCCGCCCTACAACGAGCACCTGATCCGTGACGTCGGCGACTTCTACCTCGCGTTCACGATCCTGTTCGCATGGGCGGCGTGGCGACCGTCACGCGAACTGGTCCTCCCGCTCGCCTCGGCGTGGTCGGTCGCGGCGCTCCTCCACGCCGTCTATCACTCGCTGCACCTGGACGGGTTCGGCGTCGGCGACGCGATCGCGCTGATCTTCGTCCTGGCGGCGGTGCTGGCGCTGCCGGTGCTCGCGATCGTCCTCACCCTGCGCGAGCGTGCACCGATGCAGACACGATGAACTAGCCGTTGAACCCCGGACTCCCGGCACGGCGGAGCAGGACGCGCGCCTTGCCACCGGTCCACGGGACGCGCACGACGTTCGAGCGACCGGGGTCGAAGGTGTCCTCGGTGTTGTCGCCGCCGATCACGAAGCGGCCGTTCCGGCTCAGGGCGGCCGGCGTCACGAACGCGCGGATGCGGCGCGCCCCGCCGCGCTTCGGGTTGACCGCATACGCCTGCCAGGTGTCCTGGCCACCGAGTGCCGCGAGCAGCCGCCTGCCGTTCGCCGACCAGGCGATCGGCGATAGCCCGCTCTGCAGGAACCTCGGACGGAAGTGGGTCAGCCGGCGGAACCCGGTGCCGTTGGGCTTGACGACGGCGACGTTGAGCCTGATGCCGTAGGGGCCGCCGGGCTTGACGGTGCTGAAGGCGATCGCGCGTGGACCCCAGACGGGAGCGGCCGCGCCCTGCCGGAGCGTCGTCGTCGCGTGCGTCGCGAGGTCGACCGTCTTCAGCGCACCACCGTTGTCCGAGGTGGCGCGGGCGTCCTGCACGTAGGCGAGCCGCGCTGAGTCCGGCGAGAAGCTCACGCGAGAGTTGAAATGGCCCGTGGCGAGGGTCGTCACCGCCGCGCTGGCCGCGTCGATCACCAGCAGACGGCCCGGGTCGCCGGTCGAGATCTCGCGGTCGACGCAGGCGAGCTTGGTCGAGTCGGGAGACCAGTGAACGCTCAGGCACTCGATCGCGAGCTCGTGCTCCGGCGAGCCGCCGGCGCTCGCATAGATCTTGAGCCTGCGGTTCGTCGGACCGACCGACGTCTCATCGAAATCAGTCACCGCGACCCGTGCGCCGTCGGGTGAGACGAACGATTCCCAGCCGTCGCCGAGTACACGCCGGCCGCTGCCGTCGCCGCGCGCGATCACGATCTTCCCCGTGGGCGTCGTGGCCGTGAGGTGCGTGGTCGCTGGTGCCGCGGACGGGAACGCGAGCGACGAGCCCCCGGCGAACACGCTCGCGACGAGGATCCAGGAGACGCTGGTGCCGCCGCGCATCACGCCCCGCAGGAGCCCGGCTGCGAGCTTTCGCCGCAGAAGTTCCAGCCTTGGAACGACTCGGTGATGATCCCGCGCTTCAGCCGCAGCGTCCCGACCTGTCCCACACGCGGCCCGCCCGACCGGCCGACGAGGCTCTTTTCGAACACGCGCACGCGCGTGACCCGCGCGCGAGCGCGAGCGGACGAGTACGTCCCACGGACCCGCGACAAACGGAAGGACAGGTTGATGATGCGGGTACAGCAGCCGATGTTGACCCTCATGCTCGCGCGTCCCTTCGTGGTGATTCGCAGGCTGCGCACGTGACCGAACCATCGCCCGGCGAACACGTCGAGCCCCGGCCTCCCGGTCGCCGGCTTGTCGATGCCCCGCACCGACACGGGCCGAAATCGAGTCAGGGTCGTCCCGTCGCCGAGCTGCCCGCTTTCATTGAAGCCCCAGCACTTGACAGCGCCGCCGGTCACCACGGCGCACGTGTAGAAGTCGTTGGCGCTGATTCCCGTGGCGCCGTGCAGGCCGGCCACTGTGACCACCCGCTTGGTCAGCGTCCGGCCGATTCCGACCTGTCCCATGTACGGATACGGGCTCTGACATTTGACCGTGCCCCCGGCGATGACCGCGCAGCTGTGCTCCGTCTGCAGGCCGTCGTTGCTGTAGCTGAACGCGTTCACATTGGCGAACCCGCGCACGACCGTCGGCGGCGAGTACGAGTTCCAGCATTCGGCGACGCCTCGCGCGGTCACGGCGCACCGGTGGTACGGGTTCCCACTCACCGAGACCGCATCGGTCACGTTCGGCACGAGCGTCGGACTCAATTGGTCGCCGGCTGTCGCGACGGGACCTTCCCGACCGCTCCAGCCCCAGCAGCTCACCGTCCTGTTCGCATGCAACGCACACACATGCCCCCACCCCGTGCCGACCGCCGTGATGTCGTTCAGCCCGGGCACGGCGACCGGCGTCGGACTGCTCACCCGCGTTCCATTGCCGAGCGCGCCTCTGGAGTTGTCGCCCCAGCACACAACCGTGTGGTCGACCAGCACCGCGCACGTGTTGGACCCGCCGGCGCTGACGGCGACGGCGCCGCTGAGGCCCTGGACCGCGACCGGCGCCGACCGGCTGGTCGTCGTCCCGTCGCCGAGCTGGCCGTAGCGATTGTCCCCCCAGCATCTGGCAGTGCGGTCCGCGAGCAGCGCGCAGCTCACGGCCTCACCAGCGCTCACGCTCGTCGCGCCCGCCAGACCGCGCACCGCGACGGCCGTCAGCCTCCGCGTGCGCGTTCCATCGCCCAGTTGCCCGCTCCTGTTGCTACCCCAGCACTTGACCGTGGCGTCCGAGAGCAGCGCGCACGCGTGGCCGCCGCCGGCGGTGATCGCCGTAGCCTTCGGCAGGGCCTCGGCGCGGGCGGCGTCCCCCACACCCATCAGCACCACGAGCATCGTCATGGCTGCCACGCAGTCGCGTGGCCGGCGGGCGATCCGTGACAACTGCTGGACGTATCGCAGCATGGCTCGTCCTTCTTCCTTGAGGGCGTCTTGCCCGCCGAAGCGACCCTAGCCCGACGGGTCGATCCGAGTCAATGCGCCAGGTCGGAGGCGACGCAGCCGGCGGGGTTCTCCGCTATGGCACGATCACCGAGCTGCCGTCGGGCCCGACACGGAATCCTCGGCCCTTCGCGGCGCCGCTCTTGATCGTGCAGGTGACCGCACGGGCCTGCTCCGTGCACAGGTAGCCGCCGAAGTCGGAGCTCAGCCCGTCGTGAAGGCGTAGCGCGTTGTCGTTCCAGTTCTGGGTGCACGCTTCCGGCTGCCCGGTCCCGCACAGCGTCACCGTCCCGTCGAGCGACACGCGCGCGCCGAACTCGTCCGCGCCGTGGAACGCGCACCAGCGGTCGGTCGCGGAGGAGTAGCCGATCCGGCACCACACCGTCCCGTCCGTGGACAGGAACTCCGCGAGCGGGACGTCGGTCGCGCGCTTCACACGCGTCAGGCTGCGCGCCACGCGCACGAACGAGCGGAACGACAGGCCTGACCCGTACAGCCCGACCTCGACACCACGCCCGCCGGAGCGCCGCCGCTGCGACACGTACCACCCGGGGTTGCCGCCCTGGATCACACGGCACTGCGAGCCGCGCACTTCACAGGCGGCCAGCACCCACACGGTCCGGTGGTGGATACGGACCTTGCGGTAGCGCGTCATCTGCCCGGGGTCGCCGCACACGAACGGCCGCGCCTCCAGCATGCGCAGTTGCGGTCCCTTCCCGGATCGCTTACCGAAGTCGGCGACCACCTCCACCTTCCCCACGGTCGGGCAGGCCTGCTGCGTCGTCACGCGTGCGGCGAGGCCGAGCGCGCGCGCCGGGCGGTACACCGGGTAGTCGGCCAGCGCCGCCGCCTCTTGCCACGTGAACCGCTGCTTCGCCGGCAGCTGCGCCGCGGCCGGATTCGCACCGCCGGCGAGCACGCCTACGGACACCGAAACCGCCACCAGCACACGACCAGCACGCATGGCCTTCTCCTTGACCTCGGGGCACCCGCCGCGGCAAGGGGATCCTAACCGTCGGCCGATCTGCGAGCTGTGGGATCAGAGGTCGTATGAAATGCCGGCGCGTCCACGCGCGCTCAAACGCGTCTTCAACGACGCCAGGGTGCGGCTGCCGGGAGCCAGCGCCTCGGCCACCTGCATGGCCGAGTAGAGCGCCGACTCCTGCAGGTCCATGCCGGTGGTGTACTGGCCGCTGAAGTACAGTCCTTTTCGACCCTGGAGCGGACGCAAGGCGCGTGCCGCCTTGATGGCCGAGCGGGTGATCAACGGGTGCTTGAACCGCCGCTCCAGGAGGATGTGCTTCGGGTCGGCTCGCCGGCGTTCGGCCCACGACTTGAACACGTGGACACTCGCGCCCGGGGCTGACGTCTCCTGCAGAGCACCGAGCCAGGCGCTGCCCTCGCACCTACGACCGTCGACGCCGGCGTTGTAGGCCCCCCAGTTGCGGCGATCGCGAGGCATGTAGGCCGGATCGGTGTGAACCAGAAGGCGCGAGTCGAAGTGCCTGTACACGTCCAGCAACGCAGTGACGTCGGCGAATGCGGGCAGCGGACGCAGCAGCTCGCGCCCGGCACGCGGAGGCGCGTTCAACACCACGAACCGGTACGGCCCCTCCCGGCCCGCCGGCGTCCGCACGTACCAGCCGCGCGTACGAATCAGGGCCAGCGCAGGCGTGCACAGGTGCACCCGGGCGGTCGGGCTGCGGTCCAGCATGCGCTGCAGGTTCCCCTGCAGGCCGATCCTCGAGGTGTACGTGGTGGCGCCCTCGAGAAGGTTGGCCGGAAACGCCAGCGCGAACGTCTGCAGGATCGACCGCGCCGACGCTCGCCGCGCGTCGCCCCGCGCACACCCGATCAGCGCCGTGATCCACGGGTACAGCACGTCCTCCTTGAACGCTCGCCGCAACGGCAGGTTGCGGATCCAGGCGTCGACGGTGATCTCCCACGACATGTCCGACAGCACCGCCTGCCGCGCGAGTTGGGTGAACGCCGCGAAGTCGATCGCGCGCCGCGGCGTCGAGAGCGGGTTCGACGACGAGAAGATGGGCGCGCCCCCGGCCGTCCGGAAGATGCACAGGCTCGCGGGAGCTTCCACCGTGGCGTCGACGCCGGGGTGCTCGGGGTCGTAGAGGCCCAGCTCCTCCAGCAGCGTGACGTAGATCGGGTGCGTGTCGGGATGGAAGAACTGAGCGCCGAGATCAACGGTGATTCTCCGCCCCCGGTGCTTGATCACCCGCGAATCGCAGTGGCCGCCGATCCTCGATCGCGCCTCGAAGAGGTCGACGTCGAACCTGCCGGCAAGAAAGTAGGCAGCGGCCACGCCACCCGCACCGGCGCCGATGATCGCCACGCGTTCACGCCCCGACCTCGGTCGTCCGCTTCCGGCGGCGCCGGCCGGCAAGGCGCCGAGCGTCGCCAGGCCGACCGCGCCCTTGAGGGCATCGCGGCGAGTCATCGACGTCTCCGACACAGGACGCTCAAAAGCCTTTTCCATGGCGGAAGCCAGGTCTACCAGAGCCGCGGCGATAGCGTAGGACGATGGCCGCGCCGAAGGTCGCCATCGTCGGGGGCGGGATCGGTGGGCTGGTCCTCGCGCTCGCCCTGCGCGAGCGCGGGATCAGCTTCGAGGTGTACGAGCAGGCGGACGGGCTGCGTGAGATCGGCGCCGCGGTCGCGCTATCGGCCAACGGCACGCGCGAGCTGCGGCGGCTCGGGCTCGGCGAGCAGGTCGAAGCCGTGTCGGTCGTCCCGTCGGCGCTGGTGATCCGGCGCTGGAACAGCGGCGAGATCATCGCCGACCACCCGATCGGACGCGAGGGGACGTATGAAGCGGCGTTCGGGGCGCCGTACTACGGCGTGCATCGCGTCGCGCTCCTGGACGCGCTCGCGGCGGGGCTGGCGGACGGGGGGCTCAACCTCGGCCGCCGGTGCGTGGGCGTCGACGAGCACAGCTCCGGGGCCGAGCTCCGGTTCGCCGACGGTTCGAGCGCGACCGCCGACCTCGTCGTCGGCGCCGACGGCGTCCACTCCGTGATCCGCCCGCACGTGGTCGGGGAGCTCCGCGGGAGGTTCTCGGGGACGGTCGGCTACCGCGGGCTCGTGCCTGTCGAAGCCATGCCCTCGCTCCCCGATCCGACCCCACTTCAGTTCTGGGCGGGACCGCGGCGCCATCTGCTGCACTACGCGATCGACGGCGGCCGGACGGTCAACTTCCTGGCCGTCGTGCGAGTGCCGGAATGGACCAGCGACACGTGGATGGAGGCGTGCGAGGTCCACGACGCGGTCGAGGCCTACGAAGGCTGGCACCCCGCCGTGACCGAGATGGTCGGCGCGACGGACGTCGGGGCGCGCTGGGCGCTGTTCGACCTCGCGCCGCTCGAGCGCTGGCACACGGCGCGCGTGGTCCTCATGGGCGACGCGGCACATGCCATGGTGCCCCACCAGGGGCAGGGCGCCAACCAGACGATCGAGGACGCGATCGCCCTCGCCGACTGCCTGACCGACCCCGCCGACCTCGCCTCGGCGCTGCGCGACTACGGGGAGCGCCGCCGCAGGCGCACGAGCAGGGTGCAGCGCTGGTCGCGCCGCGCGGCCGACCTCATGCACCTCCCGGACGGACCGGAGATCGCGTCCCGCGACGCCGTGTTCAGGGAGCTCGACTCCGAGCTGGCCTGGATCCACGCCTACGACGCCCACCAGGACGGCGCTAGGGCGACGGGCGCGTCGCGAGCACGGCAGCGGTCGTCGCCTTGCGCATCTTCTTCGGGGAGTCGACCAGCTTCGCCCCCTTGAACAGGATTCGCTTCATCCGCTTCCCGGCGCGCTCGAACGCCTGCGAGGTGTCGAGCATCGCGAGAGGGTCGTCGCGGGGTGGTGCTGAGAGGTCGAGGTCCTCGAACACGGCGACCATGCGCTTGCGCGTCGGCTCGAGCGCCGGCGACACCGGACGCGCGAGCAGCTTCAGCGCCCACGAACGCTGACGGCGGGCGGTCGGCAGGTCGCCCCGATCCACGATGAAGAGGTCGATCTGCTCGAGGCCGATGTCGCGGAGGTGGCTGAACGGGTCGCGCGCGTCAGCCAGGCTCTGCATCGCGATCGTGAGTCGCGCGTCCTCATAGACGGTGCGCGGCGTCTTCTCGAGCTCCGCGATCCGGGACAGCATCCACAGCTGGGCGGCGACGATCGGCTCGCGGCGCTTGGTCTTGCTCAGCGGGCTCACGAACGACCGCAGGATGGTGCGACGGTAGACGTCGCCCACCGAGGGCGAGCCCGGTCCGAGCTCCTTCACGCCCTGCAGACGGCGGAGGTCCCGCCGGAGACCGCGCACGAGCCCTTTGCGCCGGTTGGCGGGCTCGGCGATCACGACCGGCCAGCGCGACGCCTGACCGTACGCGCGCCCCTGGTAGTAACCGTCGTGCGTCGCCCTCGGTGACTCGCGACGCAGGTAGCCGAGGAACTCCCGCATCACCGCGAGTGAGCGGCGCCACTCAGCGAGCTGGAAGTCGCGCGCGGAGCGCGCCACCGCGCCGCGCACCCGGAGCCGTGCAAGCCTGCCGGCGTACCGCTTCCAGACGGGGACGAGCGTGGCCCACTCCTGTCGGTGGATCCGCTGCATGAGCGCGTCGAATCCGGCGCCGAACCCGTTGCTCTCCGCGGTCAGTCGCCTGAGCATGTGGCTATCGGCCTGGAAGTGCCGGGAGCCGAGCTCCAGTGCCAGCCCGTCCAGCTTGTAGAAGAGGTTCGTCACCTGCCTCGGCTCGAGCGCCCGTAGCGCACGCACCTCCGCGACGATGGCGTTCCGCCGATCGGCCACCGCGACGGCCGGGTCGGGGGTCGCTGCCGGGGCGCCCGAAGCTGACGGCGACGGCGTCGTCGAAGCGGACGGCGTGTCCCCACCGCCGCAGCCGCCGAGCACGGCGAGCACGAGAACGAGAGAGAGTCGTCGTCCGAGCACGGGGGCTAGCTATACCCCGAATTACGGATCGTGTGACGCTCGGTCGCGCCGCCTTGGTCACCGGGTCTGAGAGGATGGTGGTCGTGCAAGGCATGCCGGTTGTTGTGCTGCCCGGGCAGGGGCATCGCTTCGGGAACGTCGAGTTCCTCGCAAGGACCGCCGACACCCCGCGCTTCACGTTCGGCATCATCGAGATCGCTCCCGGCCGCGTGCTCGAGGCGCACGTGCATGCCGACGAGGACGACGCGTTCTACATCCTCGAAGGTGAGATGACGTTCTTCTTCGGCAACGAGACGGCGGTTGCGCCGCCCGGGACGTTCGTGCTCGTGCCGCCCGGCGTGGAGCACGGCTTCCGGAACGATCAGCCGACGCCGGTGCGGATGCTCAACATCCATGCACCCGCCGGATTCGATCGTCGCATCGGGCTCGTGGAGTGACGGCGTGGATGGCCGGCGTCGCCGGCCATCCACACCCGCAGGGGAGTTACTTGACCGTCGCGACGACGCGCTGGTAGCTGGTCATCGGCGGCGTCCCGTCATCTTCGGCCTCGAGGATGAGGTGGATCGTCTGGCCGCGCCGAGCGTCCCGCGGCACGGTGAACCGCGCCACGGAGAGGCGCCTCGAGCGCTTGGTGGCGACGTCGACCGTGCCGGGGTAGGTGCCGGCCTCGGGGTACTGCCACCACTTGGCCGTGACCTCGTCGCGATCGGGGTCCTTGGCGAGCCCGACGAGCTGGATCTGCTGACCCGGCCTGACCCTGATGTCGAGCAGCGCCCGCGGGACGTGCGCGATCGGCTCATGGTTCGCGTCGTCGCGGTCGCGAGTGACAGACCACAGCATCCGCGCGGCGAAGTCCATCTGGATGTCTCGCCACCAGCGCGAGGCGTGGAACCCGTTCGTGCGCGTCCCGGTCGCGGGATTCACGTCACCCGCCGCAGCGGAGGGCGGCGAGTAGAGCAGCGGATCGGTCGACGTCAGCACCTGCCGGCCGCCCCAGCCACCCCACGTCGCGTTCTCGTGGCTGCGCAGGCCGTTGTCGATCAGAAGCGCGAAGTTCGACGAGTCGCCCTCCGAGATGAACGCGCCCGGAGGCTGCAGCGCCGTCCAGACGTTGTAGCCGCGCGCGATCAGGTTCTGGCGGCTGTTCTCGGGAACGGTCGCGTCGAAGCCGAAGAAGTCCTCGTCGTCGAAGAAGGGACCCTCTGGGCAACCCGGGGGCGGCATACAGCGGTCCTGCCTCGGATAGCCCTCCCACTCCGGGCCGCCGAACTCGGCCATGAACCTGCCGTCTCCCCAGACGCGGTAGAGCTCGCCCAGCGGCCCGACCTCGGAGACGTTCTCTCGATTCCACTCGGGATCGACGAGGAAGCGGTCCTCAGGCAGGATGGAGTTGCGGGTGCCGTAGCCCCAGATGTTGGTTGCGACCTCGCGGTTCTCTATCTGCGGCCAGTTCGGCGCGACATACGTCGCGTAGGTGTCGTCCTGCGCGCCCCAGCGCGTGATGATCGCCTTCTGGGACACCTTCCTGTAGACGGCGTCCCACTTCCGGGTGCCCTTGTAGCGCTCCTCGATGTCGAGCAGTCCCCGGGCGATGGTGCTCAGGCCACCCCAGGCCTGCAGGTACACCGGACCGGGCTTGTCGTCCAGCAGCACGTTCGCGATCAGCTTTGAGCCGGGTGTCGATTCGGAGATGTCGTTGAGCACGCTGACGTTGCCGACTCGGTACTTGGAGCGGAGCTGAGCCGCCGTCGGGAACTCGGGATCGTGCCGGCGCAGGTTCCGATCGACCTGGTCGTAGGCGTCGAGCGCATCCTCGATGTGCGACTGGCCGGCCTTCCATCGATACGCCGGGATTCCGGCTTCGGGGTCGCCCGCGTAGTGATGCTGTCCGGAGGCGTAGACGAGCCCCTCGATTCGGATCTCATTGCTGTAGAGGAGCATGCGGATCAACGAATTGAGATCGTCGAGCTCGGGGTCGGTCGTCACGATCGTGCGCGGCTTGTCGTCGGCCCGGCCATGCGCCTGGCCGCCGGCCAGCGCCGAGCTCGCGCCCAAGAACGCCATCACTGCCAGCGTCAGCGCGAACCCGGCGCAGAGCGTCGCGAGCCGCGCGTGGAGTCTGCGTAGTGTCATTGCTCTCCCCCTGCACTAGGTACTCAATCGCCTGTGGTCACTGCTTGCGCTCGAAGACGCCGAACTCGTCGGCGATGTCCTTCGTCACCAGCTCGCAGTCGATCGACTGCTTCTCCGGCTGGCCGGCCTTGCCGGTCTTGATGAACTCGTCGGCCTGCTCGACCGCCATCTCGGCGATGAGGGCGGCGGGCTGCAGGACGGTGGCGAGCATCTCGTCCTTCTTCACGGCGTCGATGGCGTCGGGGCTTCCGTCGAAGCCGGCCACCGTGACCTTGCCGATCAGGCCCGCGGCCTTGAGCGCGGCGACCGCACCGAGCGCCATCGTGTCGTTGCCTGCGATCACGCCATCGATGTTGCGGTTGCGCTGGATGATCGTCTCCATCTTGGTGAACGCCTCCTGCTGGTCCCAGTTGGCACTCTGCTTGGCGACGAGCTTCATGTCCGGGTACTGGCCGATGACGTCCGAGTAGCCCTTCGACCGCACGCCGGCGTTCGTGTCGGACTCCTTGCCGACGAGCTCGACGTAGTTCCCCTTGCCGTTGAGCTTCTTGACGAACTCCTGGGCGCCGAGCTGCGCGCCCTGCGAGTTGTTCGAGACGATCTGCGCGGTGGCGATGCCCGTCGCGTTGATCTCGCGGTCGATGAGGAACACCGGAATGCCGGCGTCCTCGGCCTTCTTCACCGGTCCGATCGAGGCGTCAGCGCCGGCGTTGTCGAGGACAATCGCCTTCGCCTTGCGCGAGATCGCGGCATCGATGAGCTCGCTCTGCTTGTTGGGATCGTCGTCGTGCGAGGCGACGGACGTCTCGTACCCGAGCTCCTCCGCCTTGGCCTTGGCGGCATCGGCCTCGGCCTTGAAGAACGGGTTCTCGACCGGCGGGGTGATGATCGCGATGAGGCCACCGGCCTCGCTACCGCCGCCGGCGGCCTCGCCGCCGCCACCGCCGCCGTTGTCGTCGTCGCCGCCACAGCCGGCGAGCGCGAGAGCACCGGCGGCGGCAATCGCGAGCACGATCCTGAACGGCCTACGTAGAAGCATGGTTAGGTCCCTCCTCCGGGATCGATGGTGATTTGTGGGCCTCACGCGGCCGTTGGGGTCGGTTTGTCCGGGCCGGCAGTCGCGACCGCGGCGGCGACGGCAGCACCGCGGCGTTGGATGCGCTGCTGGCTCTGGTCGAGGATTACGGCGAGGATGATCACCGCGCCCTTGATGACGATCTGCCAGAACGTCGAGACGCCGAGGATCACGAGCCCGTCGGCGAGGAAGCCGATGACGAAGGCGCCGATGAGCGCCCCACGCACGGTCCCGCGGCCACCCATCAGCGACGTGCCGCCGATGACGACCGCCGCGATCGCGTTGAGCTCGAACGTCTCACCCGCCTGAGGCGCCGCCGACGTCAGCTCGGAGGCGATGATGAGCCCCGCCATCGCCGCGCAGACACCGGAGATCATGTATACGCGGCGCTTGACCTTGTTGACCTTCACGCCTGCGAGCTCGGCCGCCCGCTCGTTGCCGCCGACGGCGTAGACCCAGCGGCCGAACGGCGCCTTGCGGGTCAGGAACGTCGCGACCGCCGCGAACAGCACCATCAGCCAGATGGACACCGGGATGGTCAGGATCTCGCCGCTGCCGATGAAGTCGAAGCCCGTGTTGCCGAGCTCCGGGCTGCCGGCGAGATTCGGGTAGGTCTCGCCGTTGGAGATGAGCAGGGCGATCCCGCGCGCGACGTAGAGCATGCCCAGCGTCGCGATGAACGGCGCGACACCGAACCGCGTCACGAGCGTGCCATTCACCGCCCCGACGCCGGCGCCGACCGCGAGCACGATGACGATGACCGCCCAGACTGGTGGGAAGAGCGTGGTCCCGCCGACCGTCAGGCCCTCGAGCAGGACGCCGGCCACGACGCCCGCGAGGCCGACGATCGATCCCACCGAGAGGTCGATGCCCCCGGTCAGGATGACCATCAGCATTCCGATGGCGAGGATCGCGTTGATCGCGACGTGCCTCGTCATCGTGACGAGGTTGTCCCACGTCAGGTACGCGTCCGAGAGGGCCGAGAAGACCGCGATCAGGACGATCAGCGCGATGAAGGCGCGCAGCTCGAGGGCGAGGTTGACGATCTGCAGCCGCCGGCCCTGCGCCGGCGACGGCGTCTCCGGAGCCGTCTGGGTCGCGACGGTCGTGCTCATCGCGCCCCCTCCTGACCGCTCGTGGTCGCCTCGGAGGCCGCCATGATCGCCTCGCGCGTCGCTTCGCCACGGCGGAACTCGCGCACGATCCGGCCCCTCGACATCACGAGCAACCGGTCCGGCACGTGCACCGCCTCCTCGAGCTCCGAGGTCGCGAACAGGACCGCGAGCCCGCGCCTCGCCTGCTCCGTCATGAGCTCGAAGATCTCGGCCTTCGCGCCGACGTCGATGCCGCGCGTGGGCTCGTCCATCAGCAGGACCTTCGGCTCGGTGAGCAGCGCCTTGCCGAGCACGACCTTCTGCTGGTTGCCGCCGCTCAGCGAGCCGATCGGGGCCGCTGGTCCGCTGGCCTTGACCGTGACGTCGCGCATCATCGACTCGACGGCGCCGGCTTCGCGATCGGCCGACACCCACAGGCGCCGGACGTATGCGCGCAGGCTCGCGAGCGTCATGTTCTGGCCGACCGAGAGCGACTGCACGAGCCCGTCGCGCTGACGATCTTCGGGCACGAGGGTCAGCCCGAGGCCGATGCGCTCCGAGATCGGGATGCGGTCGAGCGGGCGGCCGTCGAGCTCGATCCTGCCGCCGACCGGGAGCCCGCGGCCGGCAAGTGTCTCCAGCAGCTCGGTACGTCCGGCGCCCATCAGGCCGTAGAGGCCGACGATCTCGCCCGAGCGCACGGTCAGCGAGACCTCGTCCACGGCGAGGCGGCCGGGATTGGTCGGATCGGCGACGACGAGATCCGCCACGTCGAGCAGCACGGCGCCGGCGGCGGCGTCGGCATGCTCACCCGGGAAGAGCTCGTCGGGATTCCGGCCGACCATCTTCTCGACGATCCACGTCGTGTCGACCTCGTCGGCCTCGGCCTCGGCGACCAGGCTGCCGTCGCGCAGCACGACGACGTGGTCCGCGATCTCGAGCGCCTCCTCGATGTGATGCGAGACGTAGACGACGGCCACGCCCGAGGCCTTCAGGTCCCGGATGACACGGAACAACACCTCGACCTCGGCGACGCTGAGCGCCGACGTCGGCTCGTCCATGATCAGGACGCGCGCCTCCTGCGAGAGGGCGCGCGCGATCTCGACGATCTGCTGCTGACCGACCCGCAGGTCGCTGACCATCGTCCCCGTGTCCAGCGGCTCGTCGAGACGGGCGAGCAGCTCGGCGGCAATGCGCTTCTCCTCGTCCTTGTCGACGAGCACCCCGCCCCGCACGCGCTCGCGCGCCATGAACACGTTGTCCGCGATGCTCAGGTTCGGAAACAGGCTGAGCTCCTGGTGGATGATCGCGATGCCTCGGCCGGCGGCGTCTCGCGGATCGGCCAGGACCACGGGCTCGCCATCGAGCTCGAGGGTGCCCGTCGTCGGGGCCTCGATCCCGGCCAGGATCTTCATCAGCGTCGACTTGCCGGCGCCGTTCTCGCCGAAGAGGGCCGTGACCCGGCCCGGCGTGACGGCGAAGTCGACGTTGTTCAGGGCGTGGATGGCGCCGAACACCTTGTTGATCCCGCGGGCACGCATCACGGGAGCGGTCGCGGTCGCGCTCACGGGCCCTCCAAGCGGACGGGCATGATCGTGATGA
This sequence comes from uncultured Solirubrobacteraceae bacterium, assembly GCA_963806395.1. Lineage (GTDB taxonomy): Bacteria > Actinomycetota > Thermoleophilia > Solirubrobacterales > Solirubrobacteraceae > DASSUW01. The sequence goes on from CAWDYI010000016.1 coordinate 125,911, forward strand.
CCCCGGGCGCGAGGTAGGAGAACGCGCCCGTGAAGCGCACCCGCTTGCCCGTGAGGGACGCGGGATCGACGTCAGCCAGGACCCGCGTCTTGACCTCGTTGTTGAGGGCGGTCGCGGCATCGGCGAACTCCACCTGGTTGACGAACTGGCCGAAGCTGACCTCGCCGGTCGCGTCGCGGACCGCGGTGCCGGGCAGCGCGGGACCGATCAGGATCGACACGTCGGTGTTCTTCGGAACGCCCTCGACGGTGATCGGCAGCACGTTGCCGTCCGCCTTGCCGGCGACACCCTCGCCGGTCACCGGGAACGTGTAGGGGGCGTTGCCCTCGCGGTGCCCGTGCTGCTCGCTCGTTCCCTCCTGATCCTGGCGAAGATCGCCGAGGAGCTGCGGGAGCGGGACCGCCTGCTGCTCGATCAGCTCCGCAATCCTGGGGAAGTTCTCGCGGCCGTACGTGTCGCGGTCGAACGCCGGCTGGCCGCTCGCCGTCGGTCGCGGCGCGTCGGCGTCGCGATACGTCGTGTCGAGCGCGATCGCCGCGATCACGAGCACGGTGACGGCAATGCCGACCGTCCGCGGCGTGAGCCAACGATGCCGGCTCGGAGCGAGCAGTGTGCCGGCGGGGCTCGTCACTGCTCTCGCGTGGCGGCGAGCGCCGGGTCGCCGAGTAGCAGGTCGGTGAGCACGCGCTGGGCGGCGAGCGCGTCCTGCCGCGCCTGCGCGTCCTCGAGCGCGCTGTGGTCGAGCCGGTCGAGCGCCGCCTCGATGGCGCGGATGGTGCGGATGCTCGTCCGCGCCGCCTCGACCGGATCCTCGCGGAACGGGAACTGGTCGAGGAGGATCGGCTCGTCCCAGCCGATGCGGCGTACGGCGAGGAAGAACTCGAGCGTCTCGATGAGGTGAATCGAGCCGACCGTCAGGTCGTCGTCCCACTCGCGCCAGTTGTCGTTGACCTCGATCGTGTACAGCCGTCCGAGCTCGTGCACGAGCGACAGGGCATCGGCGGGCGCTTCCTTGGCGAACAGCGAGTGCCCGAGGTCGACCACGATGCCGATGTCGTCGCGGCCGATCTGCTGGATGCCTACGAGCGTGCGCGCCGCGGTCGACCAGCTCAGGTGCGTGCGCGGCTCCTTCGCCTTGTACTCGATCGAGATCCGGATGTCGTCATCCATCTCGGCGACCGTGCGCACCCCGTCGAGCGCGAGTCGCCAGAGCTGGCGGTAGTCGGCCTGGAACGGGAAGTCGAAGCCGTCCTGGCCCGGCCAGAGCTTGACCTTCGGCGCCCCCAGCCGGCGGGCGACGTCCATCGCCTCCTCACACAGCTCCAGGGCGCGTCGGCGGACGCCCGGATCGGGGTTCGTGAACGCCCCGGAGACGAACTCCCGCGTGTAGATGTGGGGCGTGATCGTGTCTGCCTTCAGGCCGGCATCGTCGAGCGCGCGAGCGACCTCCTCGACGGTGATGTCGGGGTCGGAGAACGGGAAGTTGACGTCAAGGACCTCCAGGTCGCCGACGGCGCCGGCCCGCTCGATCGCCTCGAGCGTGCTGACCGGCGGCCCGTACGCGTCGGTCGCGTACCGGTCGACGAACTGCCCGAATAGCCAGATGCCTGCCCCAAAACGCATTCTGTCTCCTCTGCATGTCTATTCGATACTGAATAGAACAGTAGCCGATTGGTACTTGAAAGCCGTGGACATGTCAAGGCCCACAGCCGCTCGGTCCTGCTTACGAGAAACCGCCCCGTCCGCACGGGGCGAATGGCTTCTAGCCGCTCACGCTGGTTCGGCGCGTGACCTGCTGCGCCGCGGGACGCTCGGCCACGAGTTGCTGGGCGGTCACGTGGTCGGTGATCAGGACGTTCACCCACCCACCGAGCAGTGCGCCGCGAATCGCCTCGTACTTGCGCTCGCCGCCGGCTACGCCGACGGTCCGGTCCGTACGAGCGAGCTGCTGCAGCGTCACGCCGATGACACGCTCGTCGACCGCGGAGGCTACCGACCGGCCTTCCGCGTCGAAGAACCGCAGGCAGATGTCGCCCACGGCACCACGCTCGCCGAGCGCCTGCAGCTCGTCCTCCGAGTAGATGTTGCCGCTGCTCTGCAGAAGGCTCGACGGCTCGAGCGCGCCGATGCCGACGAGCGCCAGCGTGACGTCATCGAGACCGCCGACGGCCTCCTTGACGAACTGGTCCTGCATGATCGCGTCGCGCGCCTCGATCGAGCTCGCGATACCTGGAGCCAGCAGGAACGTGGGCTTCGAGCCCGTGAGATCGGCGAACCGCTGCGTCAGCCGCGCGGCATGCGCCTCGGCAGCCGGATTGCCCACTCCGCCGAACAGCTGCAAGACGCGATCAGCGCCGGACCGGGCGAGCGGGCGCATCGCGTCCACGGCCGCGAGCAGCGTGGCGCTCCAAGACGAGATCCCCACGATGTCGCCGCCCGTGAGCGTCGCCTCGAGGTACCGCGCAGTGGCGAAGCCGAGGTCATAGGTGACGCCGTCCTCGGTGGTGTCCAGGCATTCCACGATGACGGCCTCGCGAAGCCCGTAGGCCTCCTCCAGCACATCCTCGAGCCCGGTCTGGACGCCGGGCGGCACGACGACCGTCGTCCGGACGATGCCCTCGGCCTCCGCCTGCTTGAGGAGCCGCGACACGCGCGGCTGCGAGACATGCAGCCGTGCGGCGATCTCCGGCTGCCGCAGACCGTGCTCGTGGTACAGACGCGCGACCTTGGTCATCAGCCGCAACTGCTCGTCGCGGCGAGCAGGCGTCATCGAGCGTCGGAGCGGACCGGCCATGTCGGAATCCTACGATGCGGGCGTGGACAGATCGCGGTCGGCCTCTGCTCCTTCGGACCCTCGATCACGACGGAGGCGGGCGCGTGCGACCGCGGTATGCCAGGCGTCCATGCGCTGTTCGCGAGACCGTGGCGGCTCGCGCGACTCGAACGCCTCGCGCTCGCGACGGAGATCCGCCAGCTCGTCCTCCGTCCAGATGCCGAGGGCCCGGCCGGCAAGGTGCGCGGCACCAAGGGCCGAGAGGTTGCGGGCGAGCGCGCGCTCGACGCGCCGCCCGCTCGTATCGGCCTGGAGCTGCATCAGCACGGCGTTGGCGGTCGGCCCACCGTCGGCGAGCACCGTGTCGACCCGTCCGACGTGCCGCTCGACGGCGGCGACGACGTCCTCGACCTGGAAGGCGATCGACTCCAGCGCCGCCCGCGCGAGCGCCGGCCGCCGGCTTCCAAACGTCAGGCCGCTGATCGTGCCGGACGCGCCGTCGTCCCACCACGGCGCTCCCAGCCCACCGAACGCGGGCACGATGTGGATGCCATCGCTGTCCCGCGCCGCCTCGGCCATCAGCTCATCCGGCGTCGCGCCGAGGAGCTCGCCCAGCCACACCAGCGTCGCGCCGCTCGACCGGATGTTGCCCTCGAGGGCCCAGCGCGGCTGTCCGTCGTCCCAGGCAACCGTCAGGCAGACACCACCAGGCGCCTCGGCGCTCGGCTCGGCCAGGCTCATGATCGACGAGCCGGTCCCATAGGTCGCCTTCACGCGGCCCGGCCGCCAGCCGGCATGGGCGAACAGGGCGGCGTGCGAGTCGCCCATGACGGCGCCGACCGGGATCCCGTCCTGCAGTGGTGGCAGGTGCTTGACCCCGGGGAACGGGCCCGTCGACGCGACCACTTGCGGGAGCACCTCGGCCGGGACCTCGAAGAGGTCGAGCAGCCGCTGGTCCCAGGCCCGCGCGCGCACGTCGAGCAGCTGGGTCCGTGACGCGTTCCCGACCTCGATCAGGTGCTCCCCGCAGAACCGGCTGAGCAGCCAGGAGTCGACGGTGCCGAGGCACAGCTCGCCCGTGCGGCTCCTCGTGCGGCCGGGGTCGTACTCGTCAAGGAGCCAGCGCGCCTTGAGCGCCGAGAACATCGGGTCGAGCGGGAGCCCGCTCACGGTGCGGACGAGCTCGCCCACACCCTCGGCGCGCAGCCGCAGGCAGTTCCCGGCGGTCCGCTGGTCCTGCCACGACAGCATCGGACCGAGCGGCCGCCCGCTCGCGCGGTCCCACAGCAACAGCGACTCGCGCTGCGTACTGAACCCGATGCCGACCACGTTGGCCCGGTCGGCGCCCGTCACGCACTCATCGACGGCCGCCCTCACGCTGGAGAGGATGTCGGTCGCCGACTGCTCGACCCACCCGGGACGCGGGTGGTTCTGCGTCAGCGGCGCGCCGGCGCTCGCGACGATCGCGCCGGCCCGGTCGACGAGCAGCGCCTTCGTCGAGCTCGTCCCCTGGTCGATCGCGAGGACGAGCGGCTCAGCCGCGGACACGCTGCAGCACCGCCTGTACCGCGTCGGCGATCCCGCGAACGGTGAGCCCGAAGTGGTCGAGCAGGAAGTCGGTGCTCCCGGTCGGCGCGAACTCGCCGCGGATGCCGAGTATGCGCATCGGCACGGGATTGTGCTCCACGACGAGGCTCGCCACCGCGGCGCCCAACCCGCCGCTCACCGTGGCCTCCTCCGCAGTGACGATCGCGCCGGTCTCGCGCGCCGCCGCGAGGACGGCCTCTTCGTCGAGGGGATCGACGAATGCCATGTTGAGCACACGGACTTCGATGCCGTCCTTGCGCAGCTCGTCCGCGGCCCGCAGCGAGCGCGACACCATCGTCCCGACGGCGATGATCGTCGCGTCGTCGCCCTCAGCGAGGCGGATGGCCCGACCGGGCTCGAACGGAGCGCCTTCGGGCGTGACCTCCGGCACCTTGAAACGCGGGACGCGCATGTAGCTCGGGCCGGCCGCCGTGGCGGCCCAGCGCACCGCCGCCCGGGTCTGCGCCGGATCGGCCGGGACGATGACCGGCAGGTCTGCGACCGCCCGCAACCACGACAGGTCCTCGATCGAGTGATGGGTCGGACCGAGCTCGCCGTAGGCCATGCCCGGGCTCTGACCGCACAGCACGACACGGACGTTGCTGTAGGCGACGTCGGCCTTGATCTGCTCGAGCGCCCGGGCGGTGAGGAACGGCGCCGCGGCGGAGACGAACGGAATCAGGCCACCGTTCGCCAGGCCGGCGCCGACGCCGACGAGGTCCTGCTCGGCGATGCCAACGTTGATCAGCCGCTCCGGGAACTCCTCGCCGAACGCGACGAGGTTGCTCGAGCCCACGGAGTCGTTGCAGACGGCGACGATCCGATCATCCTCGCGCGCGAGCGCGATCAGCTCGTCGGCAAACGCCTTGCGACAGTCGTAGGTCTGGCTGTCGACGGTGATCTGCTGTGTCATCGAGACAGCTCCTGGAGCGCCGCCTGCACCTGGGCGGCGTCGGGGACCTTGTGGTGCCACTCCGTGCGGTCTTCCATGAACGAGACGCCCTTGCCCTTGATCGTGTTGGCGATCACGACGACGGGCATGCCGGTCGTCGAGGGCGCGAAGGCGTCCAGCAGTCCCTCGTGGTCGTGACCGTCCACGTCACGGATCTCGAACCCGAAGCTCCGCCACTTGTCGCCGAGTGGCTCGAGCTGCTTGGTCTCTTCGGTGCGGGCCCCTTGCTGCAGGCGGTTGCGGTCGACGACCGCCGTGAGCGAGTCGAGGTCGTAGTGTGCCGCCGTCATCGCCGCCTCCCAGTTGCTGCCCTCCTGCAGCTCTCCATCGCCGAGAACGACGAAGGTGCGGTAGCTCGCGTCGCGCAGTTGCGCCGCGAGCGCGCATCCGACGGCAACCGGGAACCCGTGACCGAGCGGGCCGGTGTTGGTCTCCACCCCGGGCACCTTGGTCCGGTTGGGATGACCGTTCAGCTCCGACAGCGGCGCCATGAACGTCGCGAGCTTGGACCGCGGGAAGAAGCCGCATTGCGCCAGGGTCGCGTAGAGGGCTCCGGCGCAATGGCCTTTGCTGAGGATGAACCGATCGCGATCCGGGCGCGCGGGCTCCGTGGGGTCGATGTTCAGGACGGCGCCGAACAACGTGACGAGGATGTCGGTCACCGAGAGGTCCCCGCCGATGTGGCCCATCTGAGCGCGATCGATCATCGTCACGATCGCGCGGCGAACCTCCTTCGCGAGCCCCTGCAGGAGCTCCGCCTTCCCCTCGCCGGCACGCTCCAGGCCGGTCCGGAAGGCAGCCCAGTCCTTGGCCGCCACATGATCTGCTGTCAACACCTGAATACCCATTCGTTTATGAATTGATAGTCGCGCGACGACCGTACCGCAAATCGGCGAGCTGTCAAGCAACGAAGAAGGGAGCCCGCCGGCTGCCGCCGAGGGTGATCGGGTCGCGCGCGTGCGCGCGCGACAACCCTTGGCCCGCGGCAGCGGAGCCGGGGTTGCTACCAGTGCGCGACGGCGCGGCGGGCGAGCATCGCGCGGAACTGCTCGGTCGTGCGCGGGAACAGCTGGCCGCTGCCCCAGTCGAGGATGACCCCGTAGCGGCGGATCGCGTCGAAGACGTCCACGTCGCCGGAGCGATAGCGCTGGGCGACGGACTCGGGATCCTCGGCCAGCCAGCCGCGACGCGCTGCCCCGATCTGCGCGCGCTCGCGCTCGCTCGCCTCCGCATCGACCTCGTAGTGCGCCAGCTCGGCGTCGACGGCGCGGACGACGACGCCGTAGTCCTTGCGCGCGCGCTCGGCGGTGACGTAACCGTCGGCGACATCGTCGCGGACAGCGGCCGGGTCGCGCTCCAGCGGATCGCCGAACCCTCCGCCGCCGGCGGAGGGGCGCGTGAAGGCGTCGCCCGGCTTGACCGGCACGTTGGAGAACACCGCCCCCAGGAATTCGTCGTTGAGCCAGACCCCGTGCGGGTACGAGGGCAGCCCGCCCTCGATGCCCCAGGTGACCGAGCGTGCGCGGTCGCAGCAGTACGACATCACCGTGCCGCGCACGTCGGTCAGCCGGCCGCCCTTGCGCACACCGCAGCCGCCGCGCCAGCGACCGGGCCCGCCGGTGTCAGGCAGGATCTCGTGCCCGCTGGTGACGACGGGCGAGAGCCGCTCCTGGCCCTCCAGCGGCTGGACCGCGAGCCCGACGCCGAACACGGGTGAGGTCGCGTTCGCGCCGTCGCGGCCGTTGCGCCCACCCCAGCCGCCGGCCATCCAGTCGTACCACATGAAGATCGAGTCACCCTCGCGACGCGTGTCGGTGCCGCCGACCAGCAGGTACTCGAGATTGAACGATGCGGCCATCGCGCGCTCGGGCATGACCTGCGACCACAGCTCGAAGATCGCGTTCATGATCTTCTCGTACGGCCCGGAGCAGAAGCCCGTGACCGCGGTCGGCCATGCGGCGTTGACGCAGCTACCCGGCGGGCCGAGCTCGACCTCGAGCGCCCGGTAGAAGCCGGAGTTCAGGGGCACGTCCGGGAAGAAGGTCTTGGTGCCCGCGACCACGCCGGAGAAGCTCGCGCCGAAGCCGGAGTTGAGGAACGTGCCCACGGCCGGATGCGACCCGGACAGGTCGTAGCGCGCGGTGTCGCCGTCGATCGTGAGCTTCACCCGCACGGGGACGAGGCCCTCGCCCACGGCCGGGTCGTAGTCGATGTAGTCCTCGGTCTCCCACGTACCGTCCGGCAGCTCGGCGAGCCGCCGGCGCGTGAGCCGCTCGACGTAGTCCTGCACCTCGCCGAACGCGGTCACGACCGTGTCGCGGCCGTACTTCGCCACGAGCCGGAGGATCTCGCGCTCGGCGACGGCCGTCGCCTCGACCTGCGCCATGCAGTCGCCCTCGGCGTCGTCGGGCGCGCGCGTGTTGGAGACGATCATGCGCACGATGTCGCGCCGGTAGACGCCCTCGTCGTAGATCCGCACCGGCGGGATCCGGACCCCTTCGCCGAAGTGGTCGCGCGCACTGACGTCGAACGAGCCCGGCACGCTGCCGCCCATGTCGGCCCAGTGGCCGTTGGACTCGGCCAGGCACAGCAGCTCGCCCTCGTGATAGATCGGGCGCACGATCCGGACGTCGTTGAAGTGGGTGCCGCCCAGGTACGGGTCGTTGACGGCGAACACGTCCCCCGGGCGCATCTCGCCCGCGAACGCGTCGACGACCGCGCGCGCCGTCAGGTGCAGGGTCCCGACGTGGACCGCGATGTCCTGGCTGCCCTGCATGATCGTGTTGCCCTCGGGGTCGCAGAGCGCGCTCGAGAAGTCGCGCGAGTAGATCACGAACGAGTGGCAGGTCCGCAGGATCTGCTCGGCCATCGCGTCGACGATCGTGCTGAATGCGTTCTTGAGGACCTCGAAGGTGACCGGGTCGAGCGTCTGCTGCTGCTGGTGCGCCGTCATGCGTCCGCCTCCAGGTCGATCGTCATCCGGATGTTCAGCCACTCGTCGACCTGCGCGTGCACGCCCGGCGGGACGAGCACGGTCGAGTCGAGCTGCTCGACCACGGCCGGGCCCTCGAAGACCGCGCCGGCGGGGAGCTCCGAGCGCCGGTAGACCGGGGTGTCCAGCGCGCCGGCCGTCCCGAAGCGGACCATCCGCGTAGCGGCCGGCTCGGGCATCGCGCCGCCGCTGTCGTGCCGCGCCAGCTCTGCCTTCTGGGTGCGCCCGACGGCGCGCAGGTTGAGCCGGTACAGCTCGACGGGGCTGCCGTCGCGGCGGTAGGAGTGCTCGCGCTCGTGCTCGGCGTGGAAGGCCGCCACCAGGTCGTCGAGCGAACGCACCGTCCCCGCTACGGACACCGCGATCGACCGCCACTGGCCGGCGTAGCGCATGTCGACCGTGCGCTGGAGCTCCACCCGGTCGTCCGGGACGCCCTCGACGCCCATCCGCTCGCGCGCCTGCTCCTCGAGCGCGGCGAACTCGCGCTCCACGTCCGCCGGCTGGAGGTCGTCGGCCGTGCCGAGCAGGAGCGTGAAGAAGTCGTGCCGGATGTCGACGAGCAGGCAGCCGAGCGCCGACGTCGTGCCCGGGTTCGGCGGCACGAGCACGGCGGGGATCGACAGCTCGCGCGCCAGCTCGGCGCCGTGCAGCGGCCCGGCGCCGCCGAAGCAGACGAGCACGAAGTCGCGCGGGTCGTAGCCGCGGCGGACGGAGATCAGGCGGATCGCGTCGGCCATGTTGGCGTTGGCCACCGCGACGACCGCCTCGGCGGCGTCGTGGAGCTCGAGTCCGAGCGGCTCGGCCACCGAGCGCCGCAGCGCATCGTCGGCACTCCCCGCGTCGAGCGTCATCGCGCCGTCGATCAGCGATGCGCCGAGCCGGCCGAGTACGAGGTTCGCGTCGGTGTTCGTGGGCTCCGTGCCGCCCTGCCCGTAGCACGCGGGGCCCGGCTCGGCGCCCGCCGACTGCGGCCCGTTGCGCAGCGAACCGGCGTCGTCGATCCACGCCAGCGAACCACCGCCGGCGCCGATGGTGAGCACCTCGATGCTCGGGAAGCGGATCGGATAGCCGTACTGCACCGACCACTCGTTGGTGGTCGACGCCTCGCCCTCGTAGACGAGCGAGATGTCGGTGCTCGTGCCGCCCATGTCGATCCCGATCGCGTTCTCGAAGCCACAGAGCGCTGCGATGTGGCGCGCGGCGATCGCGCCCGCGGCGATCCCGGAGCCGGCCAGCCGGACCGCCCAGCGGTCGGCGGTCTCGGGCGTCATCACGCCGCCGCCTGAGTGCAGGATCAGCAGGTCGCCACCGTAGCCGCCGCGCTCGAGCTCGCCCGCCAGGTCGCGCACGTAGCGGCCGACCAGCGGCTGCAGCACGGCGTTGGCGATCGTGGTCGAGAACCGCTCGTGCTCGAAGATCTCCGGCAGCACGTCGCTCGACGTCGAGACCAGCACCTCCGGCAGCTCCTCCTCGAGGATCGCGCGCATCCGCTGCTCGTGCGCCGGGTTCGCGTAGGAGTTGATGAAGCACACGGCGACGGTCTTGACGCCGTGGCGGCCGAGCAGGCGCGCGACGGCGCGCGCGCCGTCCTCGTCGAGCGGCTCGAGCACGTCGCCCGCGTAGTCGATCCGCTCGGCGACCTCGAACCGGTGGCGGCGCGGGATCGGAGGTGGGGCGACGTCCTCATAGGCGTCCCAGAGGTCCTCCTTGGTGCCGCGGCGGATCTCGATCACGTCGCGGAAGCCCCGCGTGGTGACCATCGCGGCCGGCGGGAAGCGGCGCGTGATCAGCGCGTTGGTCGCGACGGTCGTCCCGTGCGAGAACAGTGCCACCTGCGAGAGGTCGACCCCGGCCTGCTCCACCGCGGCCATCACGCCGCGCATCGGATCGCCGGTCGAGGGCACCTTGGCGACGCGCAGCTCGCCGCTCTCGCGCTCGAGCACGCAGATGTCGGTGAACGTGCCGCCGACGTCGACGGCGACGATGTCGGTCACGGACGCACCTCCTCGAGGCGGGCGCTGCGCTCGGCACGCACGGCGAGTGCGGTGTCGAGGTCGACCGGGGCGAACCGGGTCTTCGACCCCGGCGCGGACTGGGCGATCGCGTCCAGGTCGGCGCTGATGACGGTCGCGATCATCGCGTAGCCGCCGCCGGAGACGGCATCGCGGTGCAGCACGATCGGCTCCACGCCGCCGGGCACCTGGATCGACCCGATCGGGTACGGGGCGTCGACGATGTTCGACGGGTCGCTGCCGGCCCCGAACGGCTGCTCGCGCTCGAGCAGCGCGAGCTGCGGGCCCTTGTAGCGGAAGCCGACCCGGTCGGCGACCGGCGTGAGGGTCCAGGTCGCCTCCTCGAACGTGCGCCGACCCTCGGCGGTCAGCAGGTGGTCGTAGAGGCCCATCACCACGCGGATCTCGAGCTCCATCGCGAACGCCGGCCACAGCCGCTCGGGCACCGACGCGCCCGGCCGCGCGCCGTTCGGCGAGGGCCCCACGGACAGCGTGTCGCCGGCGACCAGGGGCCGGCCCTCGAGCCCGCCCATCGCGCCGAGCGCGTAGGTCGATCGGCTGCCGAGCGTCTCCGGCACGTCGATCCCGCCGGCGACGGCGATGTACAGCCGCGCTCCCGCCTTCAGGTGACCGAACGAGAGGGACGCTCCCGCCGGGACCGCGAAGGCGGTCCAGCGCGGCTGAGGCTCACCGTCCACGCGCGGCTCGAGCTCGGCGCCAGTGGCCGCCACGACGGCGTCCTCGCCGAACACCAGCTCCGGGCCCATGTAGGCGCACTCGAGCGCGGCCGCGCCGTCGGCGTTGCCGACCAGCCGGTTGGCGGCGATCAGCGAGAACTGGTCGAGGGCGCCCGACGGCGGCACGCCGACGTGGTAGTAGCCCTCGCGCCCGCGGTCCTGGATCGTCGTCGAGAGCCCGGGCTTGCGCACCTCAATCGGCATTCAGCACCTCCAGCAACCGTGCGTTGTAGCCGTCGGGATCGGCGGCGAACTCCTCCGCGTGGAAGGTGACCGGGCGGCGCCGGATCGCGAGCCGGCCCGCCTCCGCGTCGGCGCGCAGCGCGTCATAGCGCTCGCGTTCGATCGGCGTGAACTTGACGATGTCGCCGGGCCGGAAGAAGCACACGAAGTCGCGGAAGTCGGGCAGCTCGCCGCGCGGGTCGTAGATCGGCGCCGGCGTGATGCCGAACATCTGGTAGCCGCCCGCGCCGCGGACGGAGTAGATGCAGCCGAAGCAGCCGCCGTGGCCGACCGTCAGCGCCGGCGTGTCGGTCCGCGGCCGCACGTACTTCGGGACCTCGAGCTGGCGGTCGCGCGGGACCATCTGGTACAGGAACGGCAGGCCCGCGACGAACCCGACCATCGACGCAAGCCACGGCGACTTCGAGTGCGCGTCGATGAACGCCTGCACGCTGTCGAAGCCGTTGACGCGGGCGGCGAACTCGAGGTCGGTCCCGTCCGGGTCCTGGTGCCGATCGCGGAAGCGCATGAGCGTCTCGTGCGTCCACGGGTCGCCGTAGAGGACCGGGATCTCGACGATCCGGGTCTCGAGCTCGAAGCCGTGCGCGTCGCCGACCTCGGCCTCGATCGTGCGGGCGAGGTCGAGCAGCTCGCTCGGCGCCAGGCGGTCGGGGTCGAAGCGCACCTGGTAGGACGCGTTGGCGGGGCAGACGTCGAGCACGCCGTCGGGCCGGCGCTCGCGCAGCGCCGTCACGATCGCCATCGCCTTGAAGTAGGCCTGCAGGCTCATCTCCTCGGCGACCTCGACGAACAGGTGCTCGTCGGCGCCCCAGCTGTAGCGGGCGGTCATAGCCAGGCCTCCAGGGTCGCGGTGTGGAAGTCGGCGGCAGCGAACCAGTCCGTCCGCAGCAGATCTTCGAGCAGCGGCGCGGTGGTGTGGATGCCCTCGACCTCGAGCTCGGCGAGCGCACGGCGCGCGCGGGCGAGGGCGGTCTCGCGGTCGTCTCCCCAGACGATCAGCTTGGCCAGCAGCGAGTCGTAGAACGGCGGCACCTCGCCGCCGGCCGCCAGCCAACCGTCGACCCGCACCCAGGGTCCCGCCGGCATCCGGACCGTGGAGGCGGTGCCGGGGCTCGGAAGGAACCCGTTCGCGGGGTCCTCGGCGTTCAGGCGCAGCTCGATCGCGCAGCCGCGCGACACGATCTCCTCCTGCCGCAGCCGCAGCGGCTCGCCGGCGGCGATCCGCAGCTGCTCGGCGATCAGGTCGACGCCCGTCACCAGCTCGGTCACCGGGTGCTCGACCTGGATGCGGGTGTTCATCTCCATGAAGAAGAACTCGTCGCTCGCGGCATCGACGAGGAACTCGACGGTCCCGGCGCTGCGGTAGCCGATCGCCTCGCAGAGCCGCAGTGCGGCGGCGCACAGGCCCTCGCGGACCGCCGGCGGCAGGCCGGGCGCGGGCGACTCCTCGACCACCTTCTGGCGCCGCCGCTGGAGCGAGCACTCGCGCTCGTACAGGTGCACGCAGGATTGGCCGTCGCCGAGCACCTGGACCTCGACGTGCCGGGCCGGGGAGACCAGGCGCTCGGCGTAGATGCGGGCATCGCCGAACGCCCCGGACGCCTCGCGGGCGGCCACCGCGAAGCCGGCCCGCAGCTCCTCCTCGCGAGCGGCGATCCGGATTCCGCGCCCGCCGCCCCCGCCGGCGGCCTTGAGCGCGACCGGGTAGCCGATCTCGGCCGCCACGCGCGCAGCGTCGTCGGCGTCGGCCACGGCGCCGTCGGAGCCCGGGATCGTCGGCACGCCGGCCGCTCGTGCCGTCTCGCGGGCACGGGCCTTGTCGCCCATCAGGGCGATCTGCTCGGAGGTCGGGCCGACGAACGCCAGGCCGGCGTCCTCGCACGCGCGCGCGAAGTCCGCGCGCTCGGCGAGGAAGCCATAGCCGGGATGGACCGCCTCGGCGCCCGTCTGCTCGGCGGCGGCGAGCAGGGCATCGATGTCGAGGTAGGAGCGGCTCGCGGGCGGCGGGCCGATCTCGACCGCCGCGTCGGCGAGCGCGACGTGCGGCAGCGCCGTATCGGCGCTGCTGTGGACGGCGACCGCCTCCAGGCCGAGGTCGTGCGCGGCGCGGACGACCCGGAGCGCGATCTCGCCTCGGTTGGCGACCAGCACCCGCCTCATGCGTCGTCGTCGATGACGGCGATCGCCTGCCCTGCGACGACGGCGTCCTCGTTCTCGACCAGGAACTCGACGAGCTTTCCGCCGGCCTCGGCCTCGACCGCCTGGAAGTTCTTCATTATCTCCACCAGCCCGATCGTCGCCCCCGACTCGACCGCAGAGCCCTCGGAGGCGAACGGCTCGCTCTCCGGGTCGGGACGGCGGTAGAAGACGCCAGGGATGGGGGTCAGGACTTCATGTCGTGCCATGGGCTCCTCTCGGCAGCGCTTCGTTGAGGGCGCGCGCGAGCGCGGGCGCGCCCGGCGTGTCGGAGTGGATGCACACCGTGTCGGCGCGCATCGGGATCTCACGACCCGAGCGCGCGACCGCCACCCCTTCCTCGACCACGCGCACCGCCCGCCGCGCGGCCTCGACCGGGTCGTACGCGACGTGGGTGCGGGTGATGACCAGCGAGCCGTCGTCGTCGTAGTCCAGGTCGGCGTAGTACTCGGCGACGAACTCGACACCGCGCCGGGCGTAGACGGTCTCGTGCATGGTGCCGGCCATCCCGAGTACCGGGACCCCGAGCGCCTCGGCGGCGTCGGCGACCGCGTCGGCGACCTCCTCGTCACGCGCGGCGCGGCCGTAGAGCGCGCCGTGCGGCTTGAGGTGGTTGAGCTCGAGGCCCTCGGCGTCCAGGAACGCGCGCAGCGCGCCGGCCTGGTAGAGGACCGCCGCCGTCAGCTCGGCCGGGTCCATCTCGATCTCGCGGCGGCCGAAGCCCTGCAGGTCCGGGTAGCTCGGGTGCGCGCCGACCCGTACCCCGTGGGCCTTCGCCAGGGCGACCGTGTCGCGCATCACGACCGGGTCGCCGGCGTGGAAGCCGCACGCCACGTTCGCCAGCGCGATGTGCGGCATGATCGCCTCGTCGTCGCCGAGGCGCCACATCCCGTACGCCTCGCCTATATCGCAGTTCAGCGCGACGCTCACACCGGCGTCACCGCCGGCTCGGCGTCGGTCTCGCGCGCCTCGCGGCGGGCAGCGGCGTAGAACGCCGTGCCGGTCGCGCAGGCCGCGCAGATGGCCTGCTGCCCGGCTGTCGGGTCGCGGTCCATCTCGCGCGCGAGGTAGGACTTCTCGCAGCGGTGGCAGCGCACGCGCGCCTCCCAGGCGTCGGGGACCTCGAGCGCCGGGTCGTTGGGCCGCGCCATCGCGAACCAGCCCGGGCGCGCCGCACGGGTCGCGGCGGCGTACACGCCGAACGCGATCACGAACGTCAGCAGCAGGCCCCAGGTGTCGAAGAACTGGCTCTCCGTGGTGTCGGTGATCTTGAGGATCACGCCGACGGCGGTCGCCGCGACCCAGGCCGTGACGCCGCCCGGGTTGAAGGCCGGGATGCGGCCGGGCCGGAACTCGAGGCCGTCGAGCTTGTGGTGGTGGCCGCGCAGGTACCACACGTGCGCGAGCGCGACGCCGACCCAGGCGACGATTGCGATGCCCTGGTAGTTGAGCGCATCGAACACGTAGCTGAACACGTTGGTCAGCATGAGCAGGTACCCGACCGCACACGCCACCAGGACCCACGCGGTCCGCGGCAGGTTGAACCGGAAGACGCGCGAGAAGAAGCTCTGGAAGTTCGTCGACGCCAGGTACAGGTTCACGGTGTTGATGCGCATCTGGGTGATCACGATCAGCGCCAGTCCCAGGATGCCCGTCAGGCCGACGATCTGCACCGGCAGCGCGCTCTCCTGGCCGGCGAGCTCCTCGAACGAGATGCCGAAGGTCGACACCAGCAGGATCCCGAGCAGGCCGTTCACGAGGAAGGTCAGCACGTAGTACAGCCAGCCGAACGTGACCGCGATGTGGTAGCGCTCGTCCTCCGGGCGGGCGAGACGGGCGAAGTCCATCGTGAACATCATCAGGATCCAGACACCCATGTAGGCGCTGAACGCCTGCAGCCACGGGAGCGTGGTGCCGGGCGCGGCCTCGGTGTCGGGCAGGAAGCCGTTGTAGCCCTGGTCGGCGAGCGCCCAGATCACGACCGCGGCGAGCGTGACCGCGTAGAACGGAAGCAGGAAGCCGTTGAGGCGGTCGAGCCAGGTCCGCACGCCGCGCCAGACGAGCGGCGCGGTCGAGAAGATCACGATCGCGTACCACAGGTCCAGCGAGCCTCCGAAGTAGGTCTGGGCCGCGACCGCGATCACCGAGCCCTCGAACACCAGGTAATAGGTCGCCGTCGCGGCGAAGATCAGCGTCGCGATGGCGGCGCCGACGAAGCCGAACATGCTGCGCGAGAACAGCGCGACGGTGAGCCCGCTGGTCGACGCGACGCGCGTGATCACGGTGTTGATCAGGGCGTAGGCGACGACCGTGAGCGCGATCCCGATCAGCGCGTTGACCGTGCCGTAGGCGAGCGCGATGAACGCCGCGAAGTACATGTAGAAGAACGCGGTCATCACCGCGTACCACGCCATGGTCAGCTTGAACCGGTCCATCCGCCAGGTCCGCGGGACCACGTGTAGCGAGTAGTCCTCGCTGGCGGCCTCCGCGACGACCCGCGGGTCATCGGTGTCAGAGACCTCGAGCGGCGGCAGCGGCGTCGCCCTGGTGACATCCAAAGTCATGGACGTATGACCCCCCTCATCTCCCTCGGTGGTGGGCGTCTTGTAAACGTCCAACCTCCAAATGTCAAGCCTTTGCCCTTCGCCCCGGCAGCGCTCTATGATCGGGCGCGGTGTCGCGCGAACCCTCGTTTGTCCCGCGCCCGATCCAGACGACGAGCGCGGCGCAGCAGATCGCCGATCAGCTGCGGATGGCGGTGCTGCTGGGTCAGCTCCCGCCGGGGCAGCGGCTGCCGTCGGAGGCGGAGCTCGCCGCCGAGTACTCGGTCAGCCGCGGAACGATCCGCGAGACGATGAAGCTGCTGTCGGCGGCCGGCCTCGTCGAGGCCACGCGCGGGGCCACCGGCGGGACGTTCGTGCGCGTGCCCGGCCCCGGGACCGCGGCGGCCCACATGGGCGACGCGATCTCGTTGTGGTTCAACGCGGGCAGCACGTCGCTCGCCGAGCTCAACGAGGCCCGCGCCTGGATCGAGCGCGGCTGCGTGCTGATGGCGACGCGCAACGCGCGCGACCCAGAGCTCGAGGCGATCCGCGCCGCGGTCGAGGCGATGGAGGTGCAGGGCCTGACGATCGACGACATGCTCGAGCTCGACATCGACTTTCACGTCGCTGTGAGCCGCGCCGCCCGCAACGCGGTGATGGAGCTCGCGATGAACGCGATCCACCTCACGCGGCCCTACACGAACACGATGCTCGTGCCACTGCTCTCGATCGAGGCGATCGCGGCCCAGCACCGGGCGATATACGAGGCGATCGCCGCGCGCGACGAGGCCGCGGCCGACGCCGCGTTCGCCAGCCATATGCAGCACTTGGACGACGTTCGCGAGCAGGCGCTGGCCGACCAGCGCCCGGAGGACGTGCGGATCGAGGCGCTGTCCAGCGAGGCCCACCCGCAGATCGAGCGCATCCGCGCGCGCGTCCTCGGCGGCGCCACGCTGCCCGAGCTCCGCCCGGCCGCCGACCGCTGAGCCGCCCGCCGCGGCTAGCGCGTGAGCCAGGCGCGGACTTCGTTGGTCAGCGGCACCGGCGCGTCGAGATGCACGAGATGCCCCGCGCCCGCGATGCGCCGCACGGTCGCGCCGGAGATCAGGTCCGCGAGCCGGTCGGCGACGTCGACCGGGATCCAGGTGTCGTCAGTGCCCCACAGGATGCGCACGGGGAGATCCAGGTCAGGCAGCCGGCTCTGGATCTCCTCGAGGAAGCGCTCGTCGGTCTGCGCGATCTGGCGATAGAAGGCGGGCTTGCCGTCGTCCGTCGTCCACGGCTCCAACAGCATGGCGAGGTCCTCGTCGCGCAGGCCGCGGTGGCTTGCGCCCTGGATGTAGGCACTGACGATCGCGGCGTGGATGTAGTCGGGGATCTCCGCCATCACGTCGGCGTGCTCCCGTACGAAGCGGAAGAACGGCGAGCCGGTGGGCGGGATGGCGACGACGTCGACGAGCATGAGCGACCGGTACTCGGCCTCGTGGAACAGATGCGCGCGCAGCGAGACCGCGCCGCCGAAGTCGTGGGCCACGACACGCGGCCGGTCGAGCTCCCAGTGACCGAGCAGATCGGCGAACAGCTCGCCCTGGACGCCGAAGTCGACGCGATGATCGGCCAGCTTCGATGACTGGCCGTATCCCGGCATGTCCCACAGGTGGACGGTGAAGTCGCTCTGCAGCGCCTCGGCGAACGGCGCCCACAGACGCGAAGACCACGGCGTGCCGTGACAGAACACGACCGGCGGACCGGAGCCCGACCGGCCCCACGCGACGTCCCGACCCTGCCAGCTGAAGCGTTCGTGGAGGCGCATCTCGACGGAAGCCGCTCGGACGCTACACGATCGATCGGCCACCTCAGCCGGCTGCCGGGGGACTCCCTGCGACGGCGTCCTCCAGGGCCTTCGCCGCCTCCGGCCCTAGGTGATGACGAACCAGGCGGCCACCATGGTGCTCGAAGGCGGAGACCATCGAGTCCGCGTGCTCGGGACTGGCGAGGAGGAGCACAGCCGACGATCTCTCGGGAACCTCTGCACGGACGTCGTCGATGAACGCGTCGTGAAGATGGGGGACGTGTTTGGACTCACTCACCCCGCCCGCCGTGCCTCCGGCCACGAGCCCGACCGCGAGCCCCGCCGGCCCGAAGAAGATCCCGACGACGGCGCCGGTCAGCGCTCCCTCGGCGGTGCGCTTGCCGATCACGTCTCCCTGCTCGTCCAGATCGACGTAGCGGCCCGCGAACGTGCCGCGCACCACGATCCGGTCGTGCCGGTGGTGCTCGACGAACGCGATCTCGTGGACCCAGGGCGCGTCGCCGGAAGCGTCGAGCACGTCCGCGTACGCCCGTTCGGCGCCCTCGATGTGATCGAAGATCAAGAGCGCGAGGTCGAGGCTCATAGTCGCAAGCTAGGAGGAAGGGCTGTCGCCCACATCCTCCCAACCGGGTGATTCCAACAACACGCCCGCAGCGGTCGACGCCGCCGGCGCAAGCAGGAAGGCGACCCACAGCCGCGAAGCCAGCGGCGATGGCCGACGAGACACGGCTCGAGACGCGCATCGACAGCGCGCTCGCGCGGGCAACCACCCCGCGCGGCGCCGCGATCGTGATCGCCGCGACGTCGACGGCGATGACGATCGTTGCCGGCGTGCTCGTGACCATCGTCGACCGCGAGAGCTTTCCGACGCTCGGGTCGGGCCTGTGGTGGGCGGTCCAGACCGTGACGACGGTGGGCTACGGCGACAACGTTCCGGCCTCATTCCTGGGACGCACCGTCGCGGTGGCCGTGATGCTGCTCGGCATCGGCTTCCTGACGGTCATCACGGCCGCGATCACGAGCACGTTCGTGGCGCGCTCTCGGCGCGAGAGAACGGCCTCGGCATCGCCGACCGCCGAGCAGCTCCGCGCACTCGACGAGCGGCTCGAACGGATCGAAGCCGCACTCACCCGTCCGCGTTAGCGGTCGGGATCGTGTGCGTGGTCGACGCGGCGGCGGCGGCGCGATCGATCGCCCGCGCACCGATGAGGCGGTGGCCCGCGAGCAGCCTGACGAGGGCCACGCCGGCGGCCGCCCAGACCGCCATCGTCAACGACGCGGCCGCGAGGCCGGCGGCGAGCGCGTCGGCGGCCGACTCGCCGGCCTCCTGCTGATCGTTGGTGACGGCGTTGAAGATCGCCGCCACGATCGCGACCGCGACCGCAGCTCCGATGTAGCGGGCCATGTTCGAGATGCCGGACGCCTGTCCGACGTCATCCGGGGACACGGACGCCGTCGATCCCGACGACGCCGGGCCGTTCGCCACGCCGAGGCCGATCGCGAGCGCGACCAGCGGGCCCACGAAGGCCGCGTACGTCCAGGACGACTCGACGAACGCCAGGACGGCGAATCCGGCGGCTGCGAGGCCGAACCCCAGCGCCACGGCCGCCCCGCCGCCGATCCGGCCCGCGAGCGGCGCGATCAACGGCGTGATCGCGATCATGCCGGCCGCCGCGGGCAGCGTCGCCAGACCGGCCTCCAACGCGCTCATCCCGAACGCGGCCGGATTCTGGAAGTACAGGCTCAGCACGTACATGAGCGCGTTGATCGTGCCCGCGACGATGAGGATCGCCAGCGTCGCCCCGACGAGCACGCGGTTGCGCAGCAGCTCGAGGTCGACGAGCGGAGCGCTCGCCCGCCGCTCGACGCGGAGGAACACCACGGTCGCCACCACCGTGGTCGCGAAGCAGCCGAGCGTCGCTGCCGAGGCACAGCCCCAGTCGTTGCCCTTGCTGAGGGCCAGGATCAGCGGCGCGAGCACGAGCGCGATGAGCACCGTGCCGGCCCAGTCGATCGAGCGCGGGGCCTGCAGATCACGCGACTCCTGGACCGTCGCCAGCGTGAGCGGGACGCACGCGGCCGCGATCGCAGCGTCGATCCAGAACAGCCCTTGCCAGCCGGTGCTCTCGACGAGCACGCCACCCACGAGCGGGCCGAGCGCTGCGCCCGCGGCAGAAGCGGCGCCCCACAGCGTGATCGCCTTGTTGCCCGGTACCGGACGCGGCGACCGAGAGCAGGCTCATGCCGCAGGCGAGGATCGTCGCGCCCGAGGCGCCCTGGATCATGCGGCCGCCGACAACGCCCGCGGCACTTGTGGACAGCGCGATCAACACGCACGACGCGACGAACAACGCCAGGCGAGAAAGATCTTCCGGCGCCCGACTACGTCCCCGAGCGCGCCGGCGGTCACGATCACGGCGGCGCCGACCAGCGAGTAGCCGGTCACGGCCCACTGCAGCTGCGCGACGGGCGCGCCGACGTCCTCACTGATCGACGGCAGCAGGATCGTGACCGCCGAGGTGTTCGCGTTGATCACGAGCGCCGAGATGCACGCGGCGGCGAGGACGCCACGGCCGGCCGGCCGATCGGCGGTGCGGTTACCCGTGGCCGCGTCGTGCGCCATCACGGGTCGATCGGGTCCGTCGCCACGTCTGGCACGGAGCGAGGATTGACCGTCGGCGCGCGCCGTGCCACCCGGTCCGCCTGTGCCCGATCGGGTGCCCGCATGCGTGCGGGGACACCGGTGGGCATCAGCCGGCGGCGGCCGTGTTCGCGCCGTGTCTACACCCGGAGCTCGAGCCGCTCACCGGGCGCGAGTATCCGGACGGTGACCGGCGGGGCGCGGCCGGCGACGAGTTCCGCGAACCGGCGCGCGGGCATCCCCGGGTCGTCGCGCCACCAGACACGCGGCCCCGCCAGCGTGCCCCAGTGGATCGGCACCGCGATTCGCGGAGCCAGCAGCGCCGCTGCGCGAGCGGCACGCTCCGGGTCCATGTGCCCGGGCCCGACACGCGGGCCCCAGCCCCAGACCGGCAGGAGCGCGGCATCGAGGCCACCGGCCAGGTCGCGCATGCCGTCGAAGACGTCCGTATCGCCGAAGAACGCCACGCGAGTCGTCCCCTGGACGAGGAAGCCGACGGCCGGCAGCCGAGGCCCGACCGGGAAGCGACGTCCGTCGTGGGCCGCCGGCGTGGCGAGGACGGCCACCGCACCCACCCTCACGCTCGTTCCGACGGCCACTTCCGTGACCTCATGCCTCGTCCATCGCCGAATGACCTGCGCGGATCCACGCGGCGCGATCACGGGGACGCCGCGAGGCACCCGCCTGAGCGACCGCAGATCGAGATGGTCGTGATGGGCATGGGAGATGAGGACGGCGTCGACGCTCGGATGCGCGCGCGGCGCCGGCGCAATGCGGTGGATGTAGCCGACCCGTTCCGTGAGCACTGGATCCGTGAGCAGGCGAACGCCGTCCACGTCGATCAGCGTGGTCGCGTGGCCCACGAACGTGATCCCGTCACCCGGCACGCGCCGAGGT
This sequence comes from uncultured Solirubrobacteraceae bacterium, assembly GCA_963806395.1. Lineage (GTDB taxonomy): Bacteria > Actinomycetota > Thermoleophilia > Solirubrobacterales > Solirubrobacteraceae > DASSUW01. Next base: position 147,297 of record CAWDYI010000016.1, read on the forward strand.
TCGCACGACGCGCCGGACCGCGCACGGCCCGGTAGCGCTCTTCGCAGGAGCGGCGCTCCAGCGGGTGGCCGAATGCCTGGCGTCCGTGCCACCGAGGGCGGATCGATGATGGATGCACTCGAGCCGCGTCCGCAGACCTGGGTCTTCGTGCTGAAGTGCTGCGCGTGGACCGAGTGGTCGTCATCGGGGGTGGCTTCGCCGGCCTCGCGGCTGCAACCGAGCTGGCTGATCGCGGTGTCGACGTGCTGGTGCTCGAAGCGCGCGACCGCGTCGGCGGCAGGGTGTGGTCGGAACGCGTGCGCGCGCCCGGCGGCGAGCTGGCGCTGGTCGAGCGAGGCGCGGAGTTCATCCTCGATGGCTATGAGGTGATGCGAGAGCTCGCGCACCGCTACGGCCTCGGGCTCGCCGACACCGGCATGAGCTACTACGTCCGTGAACCTCGCGGCGTCGCGACCGACACCGCCACCCTGCAAGCAGCGGGCCGTGCGATCGCCCGCGCGGCCGGCCACGGCGCCGGCAGCTCGGTCGCGCAGGCTGTCGCGGCGCTCGATCTGCCCGAACCGGTGGCGGCTGCGGTGATCGCCCGGATCGAGATCTCGTCGGCCCTCGAGAGCGATCGGCTCAGCGCCGACGTGCTCGAACACGCCGCCGCGTTCGAACCCCACCCCAGCCACCGGATCGCCGCCGGCAACCAGAGCCTCGCCGACGCCATGGCCGAGCGTCTCGGAGATCGCGTGCGGCTGCGCACGCCCGTGCGCGCCGTCGACCACGCTGAGGCGACGATCCGCGTGCAGACCGACGCGGGCGAGATCGATGCGCGCCACGTGGTCCTCGCACTCCCGCTGCCCATCCTCCGCGAGCTGCCATTCACGCCGGCGCTGCCCGCGTGGAAGCTCGACGCGCTCGACCGCGTCGCGCTCGGCCACGCGGCAAAGCTCCACATCCCGCTCGGACGCGCCGCGCCCGTGAGCGCCGTGATGAGCGTGCCCGACCGCTACTGGTGCTGGACGGCGACCGGCGGCGACGGCAGCGTGGCGCCGGTCCTGAACTGCTTCGCCGCGTCCCCGGACGCGCTGGACCGGCTCGCCGTCGCCGACGGGCCGGAGACGTGGCTCGAGCGTGTCCGGCTCCTCCGCCCGGATCTCGAGACCGCAACGGGCCAAGCCGTCCTGACCACCTGGAGCGACGACCCGTGGGCGCGGGGCGCGTACAGCACCGCCGGCCTCGCAACCCAGGCCGGCGACGAGGACCGGCTCGCCGCGCCGAGCGGCGCACTGCACTTCGCCGGCGAGCACACCGCCGGGCCGTGGGGCGGGCTCATGGAGGGCGCCCTCAGAAGCGGGCTCCGCGCGGCGCGCGACGCCGCGGCGACCCTCGCCTCCTGACAGTGCCGCGCCGCGGTCAGAAGCGCGAGCTCTCCGACCGCGCGACGCGGGCGCGACGGTCGGCTCGCGCCGGATCGCCGGCGCCGGCAACGTCCTCAGGAACCAGGCTGACTACGAACCGTCCGTCGGCCTCGGCGAGCAGCGCCATCCGCCGGCTCTCGGTCGCGCGACGGTGCGCCGGACCATCGTCCGAGATTTGGAGCGTGGATAGACGGGAAGGGTCAGTGAGTACCCCGTCCGCCAATGCACACCGGGAGAGACCGTGAAACGCATCGTCGGAGTACGAAGGGACGTCGTGCCGGACCCTGCTCCGGACGTGTCGTATCTGTCCGCGGGCAATCGCCTGAAGGCGTACGACGCGGGCGAGTGGAGCATGGTCGGCGTGCGGGCCGTTGCTGAGATCGAGGCGGCTGAGATGCGCGAGATGATCACGTCCGCCGGCGTCTGGAACATTCCCAGCGACTCGCCCGAGCACTACTTCCAGGACGTGTTCCGGGAAGAGCTCGAGTCACTCTGCAGGACGCTCTACGAACTTGGCTTCGCCGAGGCCGAGATCGCGCAGGCATGCGGTCCGTACTACCCGGCGCCCAGGTTCGGCCAGGAGGATGACCGTCGCGGAACCCTCGGCGACCGCCGCAGGACGATGAACAACGGCGCCAAGGACTGACCGCGGCGGGCTCAGCGCCAGCCGTCGCGCAGCACGCGCCGGGCGTTGTCGCCCACCACCGCCTCCACCTCGGGTGGCGCGAGCCCGTTCTTCTGCAGCAGCGTGCGCACCAGCGGGAGCTTGCTCGCGTCGGAGCAGTCGTCAGGCGGGTCCGTGAAGCCGTCGAAGTCGGTGCCGATCGCGACGTGCTGCCACGAGCCGGTCCACTCGTGCAGCCGGGCCATCGTGCGCCAGATCGCGTCGAGCCCGGGCCCGGGATGCTTCTTGTCCAGCCAGTACGGCATGAAGATGACGCCGACCACGCCGCCGGAGGCGGCGATCGCATCCACGTCGCCCTTGTCGAGGTTGTACTCGACGTCGTTCATCGGCCGCACGCCGACGTGCGAGGCGACGATCGGGATGCGGTTGTCGACGACGTCGTAGATCTCGCGCCGCGCCACAGGGGTGCAGTGCACGACGTCGGGCACGATCCGGCGCTCGACCATGCGCTCGACCACGGCCCGGCCCGCGGCCGTGAGGCCGCGCGAGAGGTCGACGCCCGTGTCGAGTGGGCAGATCGGGAACTTGCGCTGGTCCTCGGGGATCGCCTCGGCGTGACCGGCGAGGTCGTTCGGGAAGAGATGGGCGATCGTGATCGAGGCCACGCCGCGGTCGGCGAGGTGGTCGACGCGCGCGAGCCGGCCGGCCACGTCGCTCTCGGCGAGGCCGGCGGACAGGACGTCACCGCCTTCGACGGTGTGGACGATCGCGGTCTTCCGGGCCGCGAGCACAGCGTCCAGCTCGGCGTTCGAGCGGGCGAGCGCGAACCGCTCGGTCCGCGCCACCTGCCGCTCCATTTCCGCCATCTGCACCAGCAGGTTCTCCCACGCGTCGTCGTTCAGGAGCCGGCGCCCGCCGGCGAAGAAGCGCGCGAAGAAGCGGATCACGCCGCACTCGAGGAACTGACGCTCGGGGATGTGGAGCGAGGACCAGAGGACGTCAACCCCGCCCTTCTCGAGCATCTTGAAGTCGCTCAGGCTGGCCAGCGGGTTGAACGTGTGCACCGGCCCTGTCCAGTAGTGGCGGCGCAGGTCGCGGCCCCAGAGGAACGCGTTCAAAGCCGGGTGGGCGTGGATGTCGATCAGCACGGCAGACGCGCCTCCAGGTTGAGGACCTGGTCCAGGCTAACTGGGTAGCGTGCGGCGCACCGAATATCCGCGGAGGTGGCCATCGCCGACCTGACCGGCATCGATCCAGCCCGCGTGCGGGAGCTTGAAGACGTGGAGAACGCCCGCTTCGTCGCCGAACGGCCCCGGTCGATGGCGCTCCAGGAGCAGGCCCGCGGCTCGATGCCGCGCGGGGTGCCGATGGCGTGGATGGACGATCTCTATGAGCATCCGCCGGTCTGGGTGTCTCACGGCGACGGCGCCGGCTTCACCGACGTCGACAGGCACGCCTATCTCGACATGTACGTGGCGGACATGAGCGCCTTCTGCGGCCACGCGCCGCGCCCCGTCATCGATGCCGTGACCGACCGGGTGAAGCTGGGCACCCAGTTTCTGCTGCCCGGCGAGGACGCCGTTGCCGTTGCCGAGCACCTCGCTGAGCGCTACGGGCTGCCGAAATGGCAGTTCACCCTGTCGGCCACCCAGGCGAACACCGAGGTGATCCGCCTCGCGCGCGAGCTGACGGGGCGAGAGATCGTCCTGATGTTCGACGGCAAGTACCACGGTGAAGGCGATGCGACGCTCGTGGTTCAGGAGAATGGAAAGGCGGTTCCCGAGAGCCGGGGTCTGCCACCGGGGATCGCCGCCCAGGCACGCATCGTCCAGTTCAACGACGTCGCCGCACTCGAGGCCGCGCTCGCGCCCGGCGACGTGGCCGTCGTGCTGGCCGAGCCCGCGATGACCAACGCGGGGTTCCTTCTCCCCCAGCCGGGATTCCACGAGGCGCTGCGCCGGGCGAGCCGCGAGGTGGGCACCCTGCTCGCGCTCGACGAGACCCACACGCTCGTGTGCGCTTACGCCGGCCTCACCCACGATTGGGGGCTCGAGCCGGACTTCCTCACGCTCGGCAAGGCGATCGCGGCCGGCGTGCCCCTCGCGACCTACGGGATGCGCGACCAGATCGCCTCGCTGATCGCTCCGCCCGAGGAGGCGCGAGTCGTGTCAGGGGTCGTCGTGGACGAGGTCGCGACCGGCGGCACACTGTTCGCGAACGCCCTCTCGATGGCCGCCGGGCGCGCCGCCCTCCTCGAGGTCCTCACCGATGAGGCGTTCGAGCGCACCGCCTCGCTCGGCGAGCGGATGGCCGCCGGGCTGAGGACGGCGATCACGAGGGCGGGGCTGCCGTGGAGCGTGGTGCAGTACGGCGCCCACGCGTCCTACTTCTTCGCGCGCGAGCCGCCCATCGACGGCGCCGGGTCGCGAGCCGCCGACGACCCCGGACTGCGGGCGCTGATCCGCGTGTTCATGGCGAACCGCGGCGTCTGGGAGTCGGGGTGGTGGCTCGGGCCCACCGTCTCGGTCGCCCATCGCGCCGAGGACGTCGACCGCTACGTCGCGCTCTTCGACGAGTTCCTCAGCGAAGTGACCTAGGCGCCGGGTTCGAGGATCAACCGGCCCGGCCCTGCCGGGCCATAGCCGTCAGCCATCGGTCGAGCGCGTCGGGATCCGCACGTCCGCGCCAGCCGAGATGCGCGTCGGGACGCACCAACCTGATCTCTCCGCCGGCGTCGTGATCTGCGACCAGCGTGATCACGCCGTCGTCGCCCAGCCTCTTGGCCACGACTGCGGCGTACTCGTCGCTCACCGTCCGACCGGGTATCACCAGGTTTGCATCCTGGTCTGCGACCACCGTGACCATGCCCTCGTCACCAAGCCTCTTGGCCACGACTGCGGCGTACTCGTCGCTCGGCGTCCGACCGGGCATCACCAGGGCCCACTTGTTGCCCAGCTCGGCATGCAGGGTGGTTCGTCCGCCGCCTTCGGCCCGCACGCACTCGATGTCAGGTACCCGGTCACCAGGCAGCGGGCCCTGACCGGAGAACCACCTTCGCCCTTCGTGGCCCAACGGACCGTTTCGATACGTCACCTTCAGCTGGGACACGTTCTCCCACACACGCCGCTGGATCGACGCGTTGTTCATCAGTGGGATGACGATCCGGTCTCGGAGCTGCCGGGTGAAGATGTGGTTCCCGAGGATGAGGTTGCCGGCGGCGCCGGTCGACTTGAGGACGTTCGCGGCGATCGGTCGCCGTTCGGCTTCGTAGCTGTCCAGCAGCTCCTGTTCTGCGGTCGCGTTGACGACCATCGCGAGTTTCCAGGCGAGGTTCTCGGCGTCACCGATGCCGGTGTTCATGCCTTGGCCGCCGAACGGGCTGTGGACGTGGGCGGCATCGCCGGCGAGCAGGATCCTGCCGTTGCGGTAGGTGTCGGCGAGCCTCCGGTGGATCCGGAACGACGTCACCCACTCGGGATCACGGATCAGCGACGGATCGCAACCGGTCTGCTCCCCCAGCCGGCGGGCGAGTTCGGCGAGGACGGCCTCTCCGCTCGGCCGGTCTGCCTCGGTTCCCGGGTCGGCGGTCGGCGCCATCAGGCGCCACAGGTCGTGTCCGGGGAGCGGGAATGCCCCGAACACGCTGTCGCCGGCAAGCCACACGTGGATCGAATCCCGTGCCAGGGGGAGGTCCGCGTGGACGTCGGCGAGTAGGAAGCGCTCGGCGAGTGGTGCTCCGGGGAATGCGACGCCGGCCAGCTCGCGGACGCGGCTGTGCGCCCCGTCGCACCCGACGAGCCAGCCGGCGCGGCTCTGGCCACCGTCCGCGAGGGTCACCGTGACACCGTGCGAGTCCTGTTCAGCCGCAGCCACTTCGCGGCCCCACACGATCTGACCGCCCAGCTCGGTGACGCGCCGCCGAAGCTCGGCTTCGACGTCCGCCTGTGAGATCACCAGACCTGGCCTGGTGACCAGTGCGGTGCGCTGACCGACGCGCACGCTGGCCGCGTGCTTGCCGTTGATGTGCACGATGATCTGCTCAACCTGCAGCGCGCGTTCGGCGAGGCGGTTCAGCGCTCCGAGGCGCGCCACCACCTCGATGCCTCTCGGCTGAAGGCCCAGTGCCCGGGAAGTCCCAGCGGGTCCAGCCGCTTTGTCGACAACGTGGGCGGTGACGCCATTGGCGAGCAGTCCACACGCGAGCGTCAGCCCGGTAGGTCCCGCGCCGGCGATCAGCACGTCGGGTTCAGATTTCATCGAGGCACAGGGTCCGCCGACCCCGTGCGGGATTCCATCCCAGGAATTGGGGGTGTTCGTTGCTCGGCCCAGTCGCGGTAGAGGCGCCGGTAGGCCCCCTCTGACGCCAGCAGCTCGTCGTGTGTCCCCCGCTCGACCGCTCGGCCGTGGTGGAGGACGATGATCCGGCCCGCGGTGCGGATCGTGGACAGGCGGTGCGCGATGACGATCGCGGTGCGGCCGGCGAGCAAGCGGCGGAGGCCGGCCTCGAGCAGGCCCTCGGTGTGGATGTCGACGTTCGCGGTCGCCTCGTCGAGCACGAGGATGCGCGGGTCGGCGATCAGCGCCCGCGCGAACGCGACGAGCTGCCGCTGACCGGCCGACAGCTGGATCCCGCGCTCCCCGATCTGGGTCTCGTACCCGTCCGGCAACGCTGCGATGAAGTCGTGCGCGTGCACCGCACGACCGGCCGCCTCGATCTCCTCGACGGTCGCCTCCGGCTTGCCGAACGCGATGTTCTCGCCGATCGTCCCGCTGAACAGGAACGCCTCCTGCGGCACGATCCCCATCTGCGAGCGCAGCGAGCGCGCGGTGACGTCGCGCAGGTCGTGCCCGTCCACCCGCACCCGGCCGGCGGTCGGATCGTAGAACCGCGCCACGAGCTTGGCGAAGGTCGACTTGCCGGCGCCCGTCTCGCCCACGAGCGCGAGCGTCAGGCCGGGCGGGGCCACGACGTCGACGTGCGACAGCGCATCGATGCCCGATCCGTAGGAGAACGTCACGTCCTCGAACGCGATCTCGCCGCGGATGTGGCCGAGCTCGACCGCGCCCGGCCGGTCGCGCAGGTCGGGCTCCTCGTCGAGCAGCTCGAAGATCATGTCGAGCGCCGCCATGCCGGCCTGGTAGGTCGTGTAGAACTGCGACAGCGACTGGATCGGGGCGAAGAAGTTGTTGAGCGCCGCCACGAAGGCGACGAGCACGCCGACCGTCATGTCGCCCTGCATCGCCTGCAGGCCCCCGTAGAGCAGGATCCCGGCGGTCGCGATCGCCGACAGCAGCTCGACCGCGGGGAAGTAGGCGGCGCTGAGGTGGACGGTTCTCATGGTGGCGACGCGGTTGTCCTCGTTGAGCTCCGCGAACCGCTGCAGGTGCCGCGGCTCCTGGGCGAACGTCCGCACCGCGCGGATGCCCGACAGCGTCTCCTGCAGGTAGGCGGTGATGGCCGCGACCTTCTCGCGCGTGGCGCGGTAGGCGGTGGCCGAGACGATCCGGAACGCGAGCGAGCCGAGCGCGAGGACCGGGAACACGAGGAACGTCAGCAGCGCGAGCTCGAGGTCGAGCACGACCAGGATCACGACGGTGCCGATCAGCGTCAGCGTCGACCCGAAGAGCGTGGCCACGCCGTCGGAGACGAGTTGGTCGAGCGCCTGCACGTCGTTGGTGAGCCGCGAGATCAGGAGACCGGCCCGGCGGCGCGAGTAGAAGCCGACCGACAGTGTCTGCAGGTGGGCGAAGAGCCGGATCCGCAGGTCCTGCAGGACCCGCTGGCCGACCCAGCCCACGAGGTAGGTCTGCGCGTAGCCGGCGCCCCAGGAGACGAGCGCGCTGGCCAGGAAGGCCAGCACGATCCACGTCAGCGCCGACAGGTCGCCGGGCACGATCCCCTCGTCGATCGCCAGCTTGGCCAGCGGCGGCGGGGCGAGCGCGGCCGCCGTGCCGGCCAGCAGGGCGGCGAACATGAGGATCGTGCGGCCGCGGTAGGGGCGCAGCAGCACCAGCAGCCCGCGCAGCCTGCGGCCGCGCCCGCCGGTGGCCCGCCAGCGGCGGCCGAGCTTCGCGCGGCGGGTTGTCACAGTCCGGCCACCGCCTTCCGCTCCGGGAACGACTGAGCGGGCAGGCCCTTCTCGGCGATCTCCGCGTACAGCGCGCTGCGCTCGAGCAGCTCGGCGTGGGTGCCGCGCGCGCCAGGGCGGCCGCGCTCGAGTACGACGATCTCGTCGGCCAGCGCGATCGTGGAGAGCCGGTGGGCGATCACGAACGTCGTGCGGCCGGCCATCACCTCGCGCAGCGCCTGCTTGATCGCCTGCTCGGTCGAGGCGTCGACCGAGCTCGTGGCGTCGTCGAGGACGAGGATCCGGGGGTCGGCCAGCAGCGCCCGGGCGATCGCGATCCGCTGGCGCTGGCCGCCCGACAGCGTCAGCCCGCGCTCCCCGACGCCAGTGTCGTAGCCGGCAGGCAGCTCCTCGATGAACCCGGCCGCCTGCGCGCGCTCCGCGGCCCGCGCGACCTCCTCGCGGCTCGCCTCCGGCCGCGCGTAGGCGATGTTGTCGTGCACGGAGGCCGAGAACAGGAACGGGTCGTCGTCGACGACCGCGATCGCCGAGCGCAGCGAGCGCAGGTCGACCTCGCGGACATCCGCGCCGTCGATCCGGACCGATCCGGCGGTGACGTCGTAGAGCCGCCCGAGCAGCTGGACCAGCGTCGTCTTGCCCGAGCCGGTGGCCCCCACGAGGGCGACGGTCGTGCCGGCTTCCACGACCAGGTCGACGTCCCGCAGCGCCGGCGACGACGCGCCTTCGTAGGCGAACGAGACGTCGCGCAGCTCCACCCGCCCGCCGCCGACCGGGAGCGGCCGGGCGTCCGGCGGCGACACGATGCGCGGCTCGCGGTCGAGCAGCTCGAAGATCCGCGCCCCGGAGGCGATCGCACGCTGCACCGTCGCGAGGTTCAGCCCGAGCAGGCGCATCGGCGCGATCAGCATCAGCAGATAGGCGTAGAACGCCGTGAAGCCACCCAGCGAGAGCGAGCCCTCCATCACCTGGCGGCCGCCCACGAGCAGGATCACCGCCAGCCCGAGGTTCGGCAGGAAGCCGATCAACGGGTTGTAGAACGCGCGCAGCCGCGTCGCGACCATCGACTCGCCGAACACCCGACCCACGCTGCGCCGGAACCGCTCGAGCTGGCGATCTTCGGCTGCGAACGCCTTCACCACCCGGACGCCGGACACGTTCTCCTCGACGTCGGCCGTCAGCTCCGCGATCCGCTGCTGGACCGCCTGCACCGCCGGGCGGGAGCGCCGGCCGTCGCGCGTCGCGACCAACACGACGAACGGGACCGGCGCCAGCGCGAGCGCGGCCAGACCCGGCTGCAACAGGAACATCGCCACCGCCGCGAACACGATCGCGAGTCCGCGCAAGGCGAGATACACGAAACCGAAGCCGAGCAGGAACCGCACCGACTGCAGGTCCACCGTCGCGCGTGACATCAGCTGCCCGGTCTGCCGGCGCGCGAAGAACCCGAGCTCGAGCGCCTGCAGGTGCTCGTAGATCGCGTTGCGCAGATCGACCTCCACCCCGGCCGCCACCCTGCCGGCGACGAGCAGCCACGCCACCGAGAGCGCCAGCCGCAGCAGCGCGGCCAGCACGACCGCGGCCGCGAGCAGCCCGAGCGCACCGCGATCGCCGCGGGCGATGACGTCGACCGCCTGCCCCGTGAGCCACGGAATCGCCATCGTGACGGCGATCTCGAGCGCCGCGAGCAGCACCGACAAGACGGACGCCTTCCGGTACGGGGCGAGGAACCCGAGCAGCCGGATGAAGGTCGAGCTGCTCAACGCCCGCATGGAGTGCAGGCTGGCGCCGCCGATGTCTCCGATCAACACCGATGGCGCGAACACAGCGTGTAGGTTTCCTTCACGATGTGGGAGGCAATCGACCTCCGCGAGCTGCGGGTGTTCCTCACCCTGGCCGAGGAGCTTCACTTCAGGCGGACCGCCGACCGGCTTCGCCTGACGCCCTCGCGCGTGAGCCAGACTCTGCGCGAGCTCGAGCACAAGCTGGGCGCTCAGCTGGTGCACCGCACGAGTCGCAGCGTCCAGCTCACGTCCTTCGGCGAGCGTTTTCGCGGCGAGCTCGACCCTGTCTACGGCGAGCTCGTGCGCGTACTCGAGAACGCACACGCCGGCGTGCGGGGCCTGGAAGGATCACTGCGGCTCGGGCTGTTCAGCGGGCCCGCCGAGGGCACCCACCTGGCGAGGGTCATCGACGCGTTCGGCGCCCTCCACCCCCAGTGCGAGGTCGACGTCGTCCAGCTCTCCTGGGACGATCCGCTGGAGCGGCTTCGGCGAGGCGACGTGGACGTGATGGCGTGCTGGCTCCCGCTCGAGCAGCCGGATCTCGTCGTGGGACCGATCCTGGCTCGTGCGCGGCGAGCGGTGGCGGTGGCGCGGGACCACCCGCTCGCGGAGCGCGAGAGCATCTCGTTCGAGGAGCTTGCCGACCACGCGATTCCTCGACTCGACGGGTGGCCGCGCGAGCTCCACGAAACGGTTTTCCCCACCACGACCCCGAGCGGCCGTCCCATCGCCGGGGTCCGGATCCCCGTCGGCGAGCGCAACTTCCTCGAGATGGCGCATCGAGTCGCGCGCCAGGAGTTCGTGTTCCCGACCGTCGCCTCGGCCGAGCCGTTCATGGCGCCCTACGACCTCGCCTTCGTGCCGTTCACGGGGATGGAGCCGGCACGGAGTGCGCTCGTCTGGCGCCGCCGCGCGCGCGACCCCAGGCTACGGGAGTTCATCCGAACCGCTCGCGACGTGCTGCGAACCGCCGGACGCAAGCCGGAGTGAGCGTCTCTCCGAGCCTCGTCCTGCCGAGCCTTCAGCTCTGCTTGAGGCGGCCTTGATCGATGCTTAGGCACCCCACGCAACACTTGGTCGCATGGACGCCCTAGGAGACATCGCCGCCGTGGCGATCACATGCGGTGCAGCGGTCCTCTTCGCGCTGATGGCCTGGGCAGGCCAGCACCAGAGCTGAGTCGCACCGGCGCCTCGGAAACGGTCACGCCGTCGCGGTCGTCGTGCGCTCGATCGCGGCGAGTGCGAGCTGCTCGTCGACCTCGCCCGGCAGACCGCTGACGCCAACCGCGCCGACCCGCCGGCCGCCCTCGAACACGGCGACGCCGCCGAGGAAGAACGTGAAGAAGGGATCGAAGCTCGCTCGCTCGACCGGATCGGCGCGCGCCGTTTCGGCGAGCTCGCGCGTCGACGTCGCGTCGCTGCGTGCGGCCGTGTAGGCCTTGCGCTGCGCGTTCAGCCGCGTGTCCGGCGCCGCACCGTCCATCGTTGCCGCCGCGACCAGCTCACCGTGCGGGTCAGCGACGAACACCGACACCGGCCCGGAGGCGCTCGCCACCACGTCGTCGACGATCGCCCGGGCCCTGGCCAGATGCATGTGGCGATCTTACGATGGCGCGGCTCCGCGAGGCGCGGTCCTCTACACTGAAACACGTCACCAGCAGGGGATCAACAGTCATGAGCGCCGTTATCGCGGCGCTCTTCTTATTGGCGCCGAGCGTGGCGCAGGGCATGACCGAGATCGGCGCCGTTGTGGAACCGATTCCCGTTCGCGTGTTCCCGATCGCCGGTCCGCACGACCTCGGACGCAGCCCCACGAACGGGTTCGGCGGCGGGCGCGGGCACAGCGGGCAGGACATGTTCGCGGCGTGCGGGACACCGGTCGTCGCCGCACAGGGCGGGAAGGTCCGCAAGGCCGGCTTCCACCCCGTCGGCGGCAACTTCGTCGTCGTCACCGAGTACCGGACACGCCTCGACGCGGTCTACATGCACCTCGCGAACCGGCCGCGCCTGCGCCCGCGCGAGACAGTGCTGACCGACGAGCGGATCGGCTCGGTGGGCGACACCGGCAACGCGTCGGGCTGCCACCTGCACTTCGAGCTGTGGACGGCGCCGGGCTGGTACGACGGCGGCGAGCCGTTCGATCCGCTCCCGCGACTGCAGAGATGGGACGCGCAAGGCGGCTCAGGCCTTACGCCACGGCGTTGAGGTCAGCAGCGTCCAGTCGGGTTGGCAGCCGCCCTCGGCGTTTCGGAGCGTCAGGATCGAACGGCTGAGCGTGAAACCGACGGTGGACGCGCCGGCCGGCTGTTCTGGCAGCGGGCAGGTGCGACTCGGGGCGAAGGTCAGACGACCGGGCTCGACGCCAGTGATCTCGAGCACGTAATCGCCGCTTTCCGGTCCCTCCGGCGCGGAGACCGTGATGGTGCGCTCGGCGCTACGGACGACGATCCTCCACCAGCCGGCCGGCGGGTCATAGGGGATCTGCATGCGCCGCAGCGACGCGGCGGTGATGTTGGCGACGTAGAGGCCGTCGAGGCGGCGCAGAATCGCTTCCTCGTCCGTCGCCGGCGAGGCCGTCGGGACGGCGGTCGGAGCGGGCGTCGCGCTGCGTTCGTCGTCGCGCGTGTCCAACGCCGCGCCGGCGATCACGACGATGGCCACGAGCAGAGCCCCGGCGATCACGGCCACCAGAAGTCGCGGCGACGGGCGCAGCCGGCCGAGCGCAGGGCGCAGCCGGCCGAGCGCGGGGCCGCGTTCGCGCCGGTCTTCGATCGCTGCCACGCGCTCGAGCTCGGCGCGCAACCGGTCCAGGTACCACGGCTGCCGATGACCGGTCATGCCCGCTTCTCCCAACGCCGCCGTAGGCCGGCCAGACCGCGGCTCACACGCTGGCGGACCACTGCCTCGCTGACGCCGTGCCGCACCGCGATGTCCGCATACTCACCCTCGTCGACGACTCGGGCCAGGACAGCAGTGCGCTGATCCGTGGGCAAGTCCTGCAGCAGCTGAACGACGACCGACGCGTCGGCCAGCGCGTCGATGCGCGCCACATCGTCGTCGGTGACCTCGACGGGGCGCATGCCGAGCCGTGTCCGAGCGCTGCGTTCGGCGTAGCCGGATCGCAACGCCGAATTGAGCTTGTTGGACGCGATCGCCATCAACCAGGCATGGGCAGACGCGTTCTTGGACCGATACCGCCGGCGGCCGCTGAGCGCCGCCGCGAACACCTCCGCGGCGAGATCCGCCGCCGCCTCGCCATCGGGGCTGCGCCGCCGCAGGAACCCGAGCACCCACTCCGCATGACGGTCATAGAACACCGCAAACGCCGCCGCATCGCCCTTCAACAGCAGCTCGCGATCGGTGGGCTCCTGGTTGACCATCACCCCATCAGTCGCAGCAGACCGCAGCTTGTGACGCAAGTCAACGACGAGCACCAGCATTCGGTCGCCCGCGCCGTGCATGAGGATGGACGCGACACACGCCAGCCGCGCCCCTCAGAGTGTGGCGTCGAACCTGGTTGTCGCAAGCGACCAACCTCGAGCGAGCCTCCGGGGTCGTACCCCCTGACACGTTCACTGCCACGCTCAGGAGGACCTCGATCATGCTCGCGAGCTGTAGACCGGCCATGGCCAAGCGAATCCCGAAAGCGATCGGGCTCGTGGCCTGCGTCGTCACGACGCTGATCGCCACGCAGTCACCCGCTCACGCGAACCCGTTCCCGAACAACGGCGACAGCGCTGTGGCCGACAACGGCGTGCACACCTACTGCTACACCAGCGGCTTCACCACCGACGCGTCGGTCGCGAGCTATGCCATGTCGGTGCTCGGCGACACGACCGACATGGACGACCTCTTCCCGACCGTCCCGTCGTCCTGCCAGTTCATGGAGACGGACGTGTGGTGGTTCGAGACCGACCTGCCGGCCACCGAACGTGGCGTGCGCGATTGCTGGCTCGAGTCGCCGGCAGGGATCTGCACCTCCTCGGACATCAGGTTGGACTTCGCCCAGATCGACAGCGGAACAGGCGCTGTCTGGGAGGACCGGCGCAAGACCGCGGTCCATGAAGTCGGGCACAGCGTCGGTCTCGGTCACGACACGATCAGCGCGATGAAGTCGGGCGAGATCCCGGACAGCTCGCTGACCTGGCGCAGGTACAGCGCGCACGACATCGTCCACATCAACGGCGAGTACTAGGAGTGCCGAACCATGCGTAAAGCTCTCACGCTGCCGGTCCTCGTCCTCGCCGTCGTCTTCGGCGGCTGCAGCGGCGACTCGTCCCCGGCGAAGTCGTCCACGATCGCGACGTTCGTCTCGCTCACCGCCTCCGGCGTCAACGTCGACTACACGCCGCTGTCGTCGCCGCAGGACGCCGTCGCCAAAGCGAACCTGATCGTCGAGGGCACGCTCACCGACGTCGTCGACGGCATCGGCCTGACGTACCCCGACCCGCTGTACACCGAGCGACAGGCCAACACGTACGCGACGTTCGTCATCACGGTCGAGCGCGTCATCTCCGGCGACCCGGCGAAGGTGCTCAACGGGCGGGTGTACGCAACGGTGCACAAGAGCAGGGCGGCCGAGATCGACCAGCTCGCCGGCGCCAATCCACATCCGCGGATCGTCGCGGTGCTCGACGACATCACCAACTGGAGCCCGGCCCGTGGTGTCCGCGTCAACCGCCCAGCCGCCGTCCCGTCCAGTGCGCCGCTGTACGCGCCGTACACCGACGGCGTCTGGCTGCAGGGCGCCGCTGACGCCGAGATGTACGGCCTGCACGCCCATCCGGACGAGCTCGCCGCGCCCTGGGGCCGCCCGAGGACCGTGCGCCAGTTCTCCGCGGCCGTCCAGCGAGCGGCCTGACGGTCGCATCCCAGAGGTATGGCGCGTTGACAAGGTGTCGCGAGAGGCGCTGATAGTCGGGACACCTTGCAGCCGTGCCGGCAATCCCGCGTGCTCCACACTTCTCGCCGTCGGAATGCGGCCGCTACGCGTGAGGAGAGCATGAGCACCATCGAGTACGCAGTCACCAACCCGGCGACGGGGGAGAAGCTCAAGACGTTCGAGACGATCGGCGACGACGCGCTGAAGGCGGCGATCGGCCGCGCGCACGACGCCCACCGGGGCTGGGGACGCGGCACGAGCGTCGAGGAGCGCAGCAAGGTGATCGCCCGTGTCGCGGAGCTGCACACCGAGCGCCGGGAGGAGCTCGCGCAGATCATCACGCGCGAGATGGGCAAGCCGATCGAGCAGGCGCTCGGCGAGGTGGACTTCAGCGCCGCGATCTACCAGTACTTCGCCGACAACGCGGCGCAGATCATGGCCGACGAGCCGATCGAGCTGCTCGAGGGCGACGGCTCGGCGTTCGTGCGGCGCAGCTCGGTCGGGCTGCTGCTCGGGATCATGCCGTGGAACTACCCCTACTACCAGGTGGCCCGCTTCGCCGGCCCGAACCTCGTGGTCGGGAACACGATCCTGCTCAAGCACGCGCCACAGTGCCCCGAGTCGGCCGCGGCGATGGAGCAGATCTTCCACGCGGCCGGCGTGCCGGCGGACGCGTACATCAATCTCTACGCGACCAACGAGCAGATCGAGTGGGTGATCGGTGACCCGCGCGTGCAGGGCGTCTCGCTGACCGGCTCCGGCCGCGCGGGCGCCGCGGTCGCCCAGGTCGCCGGCCGCCACCTGAAGAAGGTCGTGCTCGAGCTCGGCGGCTCGGACCCGTTCATCGTCCTCAAGTCCGACGACCTCGACGCCGTCGTCGAGCAGGCCGTCGGCGGACGGCTGGAGAACACCGGCCAGGCCTGCAACGCGGCCAAGCGGTTCATCGTCGTGGACGACCTCTACGACAGCTTCGTCGAGAAGTTCGCCGCGGCGCTGACCGAGGTGGAGCCGGGCGACCCGTCGTCGAGCGACACGACGATCGGGCCGCTGTCGTCCACGGGGGCGGCGGACCGGCTGGAGGAGCAGGTCAAGGAGGCCCTCGACGGAGGCGCCACGCTCGTGGCGGGTGGCGGCCGCGACGGGCAACTTCTACAAGACCGCCGTCCTGACCGGCATCACCAAGGACAACCCGGCGTACTACGAGGAGTTCTTCGGGCCGGTCGCGCAGGTCTACAAGGTCGGCTCGGAGGCCGAGGCGGTCGAGCTCGCCAACGACACGCCGTACGGGCTCGGCTCCTACGTGTTCACGAGCGACCAGGACCAGGCGCTGCGCGTGGCCGACCAGATCGAGGCAGGGATGGTCTTCATCAACGCCGTCGGTGCCGAAGGCGTCGAGCTGCCCTTCGGCGGCGTGAAGGCCTCCGGCTTCGGGCGCGAGCTCGGCCGCAACGGCGCGGACGAGTTCGTCAACAAGAAGCTCATCCGCGTCGGCTGAACCGCTGCGCGTTCCGGCGGACAGCTGGCAGGTAGGACCCCATAACCGCTGGGCGTACGTCCACGCCGACGAGATCGTGCCGACCGTCCCCGTGCCACGCGGGGACGGTCCGGTCGCGCCGCTGCCCGCCGGTGATGTCGACTTCGGCGATCTGCTCGAGGACATCCCGGAGCTCGACGGCCTCGCGGTGGTGCATCGCGGCCGGCTCGTCGCCGAGCGCTACGGCGGCGAGATGACCGAGGTGTCGCTGCACCTGTCGCAGTCCGTCGGCAAGTCCGTGGCGGGCCTCACCGCCGGGATCCTCGCCGGCCGCGGGCAGCTCGACCCATCCTCTCGCGTGACCGACCATGTGCCCGAGGTCGCCGGCAGCGGCTATGACGGCGCGACGGTGCGCCACCTGCTCGACATGACCGCCGCGATCGACTTCGTCGAGGACTACGCCGTCGACTTCTGGCGCTATGACGTCGCTTGCGCGTGGCACCCGCCGGTGCCCGGCGTCCCCGAGACGATCCTGGAGTACCTGCCCACGATCGGCCCGGCGGATTGGACGCACGGTGAGCGCTTCCACTACGCGACGCCGAACACCGACCTGCTCGGCATCGTCCTCGAGCGCGTCGCGGACGAGCCATTGGCGACGCTGATCGCGCGCGAGCTGTGGGGCCCGCTGGGCGCGGAGCGCGATGCGCTGCTGACCGTGGACGGCGCGGGGACCGCGGCGATCGGCGGCGGCTTCTGCGCGACGCTGCGCGACTACGCCCGGCTCGGCCTGCTCGTCGCGGAGGACGGCGCCGACGTCGTGTCGGCGCAGTGGATTGCGGAGCTTGGCGGGGGCGACGCCGCGGCGTTCGCCCGCTCCACCGTTCCCACGGCCGGCTCGGGTGCCGAGGGCTACCGGAACCAGTGGTGGCGCCGGGACGGCCGGCCGACGGCGCGCGGCATCCACGGTCAGCTGGTCTCAGCCGACCCCGCCATGCAGACCGTCGTCGCCATCCTCAGCTCGTGGCCGGACGCGATGGACGGCGCACGCGAGGCGCGGCACCGGGCACTGGTCGCCGGCGTCGTCGCGCGGCTGACCTGACGCTCAGCGGCACAGCCTCCAGGCCGCGATCGCGATGCCCTGGGCGACGTGGACGAGATCGTCGATCGGGACGTGCTCGCCGACCGTGTGGGCGTAGTCGATCGACCGCGGTCCATACATCAGCGCCGCCGTGCCGGTCTCGAGCGCGAACGTCGCCCCGTCGTACCAGCTCCCGAGACCGCCGAGCGTGACCGGCAGCCCGAGCGCCCCGTTCGCGCCGAGCAGCGCCTCGACGCTCGGCGCGTCGGTCGGCGTCTCCGACGGATTGACCTCGGTGTACCAGTCGAAGACCGGCGGATGCTCGGCCAGCCAGGAGTCGGTCGCGCACCACCCCTGCAGGAACGCCTCGACCTCACGCTGGACGTCGGTCGTCCACCCCTGCTCGTCGGCCTGCGCAGGCAGAATCAGCACCGACAGGTCGACCTCCGCGCGGTCGGGGATCGTCACCTGCCAGCCGGCATCGGCGACCACCCGCGTGGCCAGGACATCTGGCGGGTCGAGCAGCGCATGCCGCAGATCCAGGCGCGAGCGCCACTCCCGGCGCAGGCGATCGACGCCATCGAGCAGGAAGCGCGCCTTGTCGATCGCGTTGACCGCGCCGCCGTCGCGCCAGTGCGGGTGCTCCTGCTCGGCGTGCCCGGCCCGGCCGCGCACGGTGACCGTGCAGTAGACGGTGCCGCGGCAGACCGGCCAGACCTCGAGCGAGCTCGGCTCCGGCACGATCGCGAAATCCGCCGACACGCCGCGGCGCGCGCACGCCAGACCACCCACCCCGCTGGACTCCTCGTCCGTGTTCGTGCAGACGATCAGGTCGCCCGCCAGCGCGCCGGTCGCGGCGAGCACCTCGGCGGCGATCGTCATCGCCGCTATCCCGCCCTTCATGTCGCATGCGCCGCGGCCGACGATCGTGCCGCCGACCAGGAGCGGATCGAACGGATCCTGCTCCCAGCCGTCTTCGCGGGCGGCAGGGACGACGTCGATGTGGCCGTTGAGCAGCAGCGAGCGGCCGCCGCCTGTGCCCTTGAGGCGCGCGGCGAGCTGCGGACGACCCTCGAAGCCGATGCCGTCGACCGACAGCGGGTGACCGGCGACATCCTCGGGCGCGGGCTCCCACAGGTCGATCTCGGCGCCGTGTGCGCTCAGCCGGTCCGCGAGCGCGCGCTGGAGCGCGGCCTCGTCGCGCGGCGGATCGTCGTTGGACGACCGGCTGGTCGTATCGAACGCGATCAGCTCGCATGCCAGCGCGACCAGATCCTCGCGCCGCGCCTCGACGCGTTCGACGAGCGCCTGTTCCTCGGCGTCGAGGCGCGGGGTGAGCAGGGCGCGCGTCATCGCGGCAGCGTATCCCGATGGAGCTCGATCAGTCCGGGGCCCGCCAGCCGGGATGCACCGCAGCGGCGAGGCGCAACAGGGCGGCCTCGCCCCGGTGGCGGCCCACCAGCTGGAGCCCGACGGGCAGGCCGCCGTCCGTGAACCCGGCCGGCACCGAGATCGCGGGGTGGGCCGTCACGGTGATCCGCGAGCAGCTGCGCATCCACTCGAGATACGACCGCATCGGCACCCCGGCCACCTCGCGCGGCCACAGCTCGGCGACGTCGAACGGGACCACCTGGCTGACCGGCAGCGCGAACGCGTGGTAGCGGCGGAGCAGCTCGTACATGCGCGCGAACGCCTCGGCCTGCAGCGACAGCGCGCGAGCGAGCTGCTCGCCGGTGAGCGCCAGCCCGAACTCGATGTTCCACACCACCGTGTCCTTGAGCTCGTCGCGGCGGGTCCGCAGCAGCTCGGCGAACGCCTGTGCGAACCCCACGCCGCGCAGGGTCTCGAACGCCTCGTCCGCGCCCCGCAGGTCGGGCTCGGCGTCCTCGATCGTGCAGCCGAGCGCCTCGAGCTCGCCGCGCCGCCGCCGCAGCACGGCGGTGACCTCGGGCTCGACGGGCAATCCTCCGAGGTCGTCGCTCCATGCGATCCGCACCGCGCCGAGGTCGGCAGGACGGACGTCCGCGAACGCCTCGGGCGGATCGTCGAGCGAGAGCGGGGCGCGCGGGTCAGGGCCGCACAAGGCCCGGAGCAGCAGCGCCGCATCCTCGACGGTGCGCGCGATCGGCCCATGGACGGACAGTGGGTTCCACGGACTGCTCGAAGGAACCGCGGGGATCCGGCCCGGCGACGGTCGCAGGCCGACGAGGCCGCAGAACGCGGCCGGGTTGCGCACGCTGGCGCCGAGGTCGGAGCCGTCGGCGAACGGCAGCATGCCGCTCGCCACGGCCGCGGCGGCACCGCCGCTCGACCCGCCCGGCGTGCGCGAGCGGTCGAACGGATTGCGGGTCGCGCCGAACACCGCGTTGAAGGTCTGCGAGCCGGCGCCGAACTCGGGCGTGTTCGTCTTGCCGATGACGATCGCCCCGGCGTTCCGGAGCCGCGTGACGAGCAGAGTGTCGGCCGCAGGGACGTGATCGCGGAAGATGGGCGACCCGTAGGTCGTGCGCATGCCGGCCGTGTCCTCGAGGTCCTTGACCGCGATCGGCAGCCCGTGCAACGGCCCGATGGACGCGCCGCTCGCGAGCCGGCGGTCCGCCTCGTCGGCGGCGGCGAGCGCGCCCTCGCGGTCGAGCGTCACGATCGCGTTGAGGTCCGGGTTGGAGGCGTCGATGCGCGCGAGGTGCGCACGCATCACCTCCGCGGCGGACAGCTCACGCCGGCGGATGCGCACGGCGAGAGCGGTCGCCGTCTCCTGCCACAGCTCGCCGGTCATGTCAGGCTTCCGCGAAGCCGAAGACGTTGCCCGCGTCGTAGCGGCGCGCGAGCTCGCGGAGGCGTGCACACCCTTCAGGACCGTACGCGACGACGCGCCGGCGCGTCAGGCTCGGATACGAGGCATCGAGGCTCTCGGGTCGCATCGCGTCGGCGAAGCCGTCAACCCATGCCCGCTGTCCATCGTCGAGGCTCGCGACGGGCGGCCAGAGCCCCTCGCACTGGTATGCCCACGGCGCCTCGCGGGATCCGCACGGCCATCTCGTCGGGCTCGATCCGCGCCAGCGCGCCGCCGAGCGGCTGGAGGAAGACGTAGGAGAGGCTCGCGGCCGGCAGGTCGGCGCGCGCGACCGCCGCCGCCAGGCAGTCGTCCGACAGCCGGCGCATGAACGCGCCCCGCCGATAGGCGCGCGCTCCCACGGGATTGCTGTCATCCCACATGTGCTGGAGGTTCCTGTACGGGACCGGCGCGACCGCGTCCAGCGACGGTCCGAGCTCGCGCAGCGGCGCGATCGCCTCCTCCCCGGCCGCGACCGGGCCGAGGTAGCTGAAGACGAGCGTGCACGCGCCGCCGAGGCCGGCGCCGAGCAGCAATCCGCCGCCGACCGCGTCGGGCGCATCGTGCATGTAGTCCCGGTAGGCGGTCGCGACCTCCAGCGCCCGGTCGCGCGGGAAGCTGAGGAATCCGGCGAGCAGCGTGGGGCCGACGGCGTGCAGGCGCAGGTCGACTCTGGTCACCACTCCGAAGTGCCGACCGGCACCGCGCAACGCCCACAGCAGGTCCGGATCGTTCACCTCGACCACGTCACCGTCCGCGAGGACGATCTCGGCACCGACCAGGCTGGCGCCGGTGGGACCGAGCGCCCGCTCGAGCCAGCCGCTCCCGTCGCCGAGGACGACTCCCGCGACCCCGAGACGGGACAGGCGCGCGCCCGTGACCGCCAGACCGTGCTCCTGCGTGGCCTCGTCCAGCTCCGCCCACGTCACGCCCGGCGCAACGCGCACGGTCCGCGACGCGCGGTCGACCTCGATCGTCTTCAGCGCCGAGAGATCGATGACGATCTCTCGATCGACCGCGGCGTCGTGCGATGTCCCGGCGCCGTGGACCACGACCGGCAGCTCGCGATCCCTGCCGATCGCGAGCGCGCCGATCACATCGTCGAGCGAGACGCAGGGGGCGATCACCTGCCCCGCCGCTACAGGTTCGGCAGGTCGTTGACCGCCCGGTAGGCCTCGTTGATCGCGCTGTGGGTGTAGGCGAACGCCTCCGAGTCGGCGTTGGCGATCGCCACGTTGCGGAACGGCTGGCGACCCGCGTACTGCGGCTGCCCCTCGATCGGTCCGTACAGCGACGGGTCGAACGTCGAGGTCAGCTCGTGCGCGTAGCCGTAGCTCCAGCGGTTGATCTTCCAGTCGTGGATGTCGCGCTCCGGGTCGAAGTCGCCGCCCAGCTTGTTCACCGTGCGGTCGATCAGGTCGATCACCGAGTCCTCCATGTCCTCCCAGCTCAGCTCGCGCAGCATCTGCTGCCCGGTCGAGTAGGCGAACACCTGCGGGACCGCCTCGGGGTGGTTCGGCACCACGGTGAAGGAGAGTGACGCCGGGCAGCTCGGGGGCTGGTTGGGCGTCGGGCCGTAGTACTTGCCGGGCGTCGCGTTCGGGCCGAAGCCGGCCCCCGCGGCGACGCTGAGGTTGTCCCAGAACAGGCTCGTGCCGCGCGGGCTCACGCTCGCGACCTGCGAGTCCGCGAACGCCTGCCAGTTGTTCAGCCCGGCCCGGCCGTAGATCAGCGGCACCTTGCGGGCGTAGCAGAGGCCTTCGACCTGCCGCTTCGGCAGCCCTTCGACGACGTGCGCGGTGACGCGGTTCCAGCAGGCCATGATCACGTGCTTGGCCCACACCCGCCGCCCCTCGTTCCTGCCCGAGTGGTGGTGGTGATGGTGGTGATGGTGGTGGTCGCTGCCCGGGACGCGGTTGAGCACGTAGTCGACGGGCGAGTAGTCGCCGCTGTGCTTGGTCGGCCGCACGTTGAAGACCGTCGCATTGAGCCGCACGCGGACCTTGTTCGAGGGGCGGTCGAGCTGGTCGTAGCGCGCCCGCGCCGGCAGGATGCTGAGCTGGTCCGGCCGCATCGCGCCGTCGCCGACGTTGACGTCCGGGAAGGCGTTCGGGATCAGCTTGCTCAACGCCAGTCGCAGCAGCGAGGTGTTCCCGTCCGGCCAGGCGCGCGTGGGACCGTTGTCCGAGCGCGAGTCCTGGTACGGCGTCCTGCCGATGCCCGCGAGCTCGATGTCCTCGACGTCGCCCAGGCCGACCGCATCCGGGAATCCCGGGCGGCCGAGGATCCAGCAGTCCGCGGCCGAGACGGCCTGGCCGCCGGCGCCGAGCAGCCCGCCCGAGCCACGCCAGTACTCGCCATGGAACGCCTCGTCGTTGACCCCGGCGTGGTTGCGCAGATACTGCTTGTAGGTGATCGTCGTCAGGTAGTCGCGCTTCTGCTGCTGCGTCAGCGGCGCTCCCGGCGCGTTGGCGAGGAAGTCCTCCTCGGCGGTCTGCACGCGCAGGATCGCGTCCCGCGCCGCCTGCGAATACGGCGTGCGGTTCAGGAACGCCGTCCACCCCGCCACGGTCGCGGCCTCCTGGCCGGCGAACGGCCCGGCGTTGCGGGCCGGGATCACATGGTCGGTGCCGCCGAACTCGGCGGCCGGGAAGAGCAGCCGCTGATACAGCCCGAACGAGCTGGGGATGCCGGCCGCGCCGCCGTTCTGCCACTTCGTGGCGTCGGCGACGTCGACGCCCGCCCACGAGAGGAAGTCGACCGCGGGCTGCCCGTACGAACCCGGGATGCCGCCCGGCGCGTCCCGGTTCCAGCTGCCGATGCTGTCCATGTTGACCACGCCGCCGTTGCGGAGGATCTTGACGTCGGCGTTGCCGTTGGCGGCGTTCGGGATGTGCCACTCATTGCGATGCGAATGGCCGCCGAAATCGGGCAGCGCGTCGACCAGCAGGATCTTCTTGTTCGGCCCGAAGCGGTCCTGGTACCACTTCGCCGCCGAGATCCCGCTGGCACCGGCGCCGACGATCACGCAGTCGTACTTCTCGCGGGTGTCGCTCACCCGCGCGTGGATGCCGGGACCGCCCTTGGTCGAGTGCACCTGGCGGGGCTTGGAGGGCGGCGGCCCGTCGATCTTGATCGTGCGCCGGACGACCTGGGCGGGCTGGCCGGTGAACGGGTCGGTGAAGGAGGGCGGGTAGTAGCCCGGCGGCAGACCGGCGTCCCCGGCCTTGGTCATCGCCTCGGCGCCGGTCAGGCCCGGGAAGGCTGCGGCGGCGGCGAGCCCGGCCGCGCTGACGGCCGCGCCGTCGAGGAAGTCCCTGCGCGTGATGCCGTCCTTCTTCTCACGCCGCTCACGCTCATCGCGATTGCGCGGCCTGCGTCCACCGCTCGCGCCGTCCTCGTGCATACCGATCCCTCCACTCTCCGATGCCAAATCGTTTCTCCCCGACCAGAACGACCCCACCATCCCCGCGTCGCCGTGTCAACGGTCCCGCCCGTACAAAGCGGGAACCGCAGCTTGGCCCGACCGGCTCTGCGTCGGCCTGGTCGCTGCCTAATCGATTTGTCATACTCCGCCGCTCCAAGCGGCTCGGGGTCGAGGGAGAGGACGTGGCGCTGTGAACGACACAGGCATGGAAGGGCTGCAGCGGCGAACGCTGAGCCCGCTCGAGATCTTCGGTCAGGCCATCGGGAACACCGGGATGGCGACGGTGGTCGCCTTCACTCCCGCGTTCGTCGCCGCCACCGCCGGAGACGCCGCCTGGATGTCGGTCCTGATCGCGACCATCGCGATCCTCGCCACCGGGTACTGCGTGTCGCTGTTCGCGCGCCGGTACGCGTCGTCCGGTTCGCTGTACACGTTCGTCGCGCAGGTGCTGGGGCCCGGGCCGGCGTTCCTCGTCGGCTGGGCGCTGATCATCGCCTACGGCGGCCTGGCCGTCGCCGTGCCGCCGCTCGGGGCGATCTACCTCGGCGACCTGCTGAGCGCGATCGACGTGAACGGCATGACCGACGGATGGCAGATCGGCTTCTACGCGCTGCTCGCCGTGGTGGTGACGCTCTTCGCCTATCAGGGCGTCCGCCTCTCCACACGCACCGCGCTCATCCTGGAGGGGACGACGCTGACGATCCTCGGGATCATCCTGGTCGCCGTGCTGATCGCCAGCGACGACGTGTTCGATTCGGCCCAGCTCGAGCTGCGCGGATCGTCGATGCACGACATCTTCCTCGGCATCACGCTCGCGGTGACGGCGTTCGTCGGGTTCGAGTCAGGCGCATCGCTCGGCGCCGAGGCGCGCAACCCACGCAGGGCGATCCCACGCGTGATCATGCTGACCGCGGGCTTCGCCGGCGTCCTCTACCTGTTCGCCACCTACGTCTCGATCCTCGGCTTCCACTCGATCGGCACGCCGATCACCGACTCGCTCTCGCCGATCGACGACCTGCGCGTGTTCGGCGGCGTCGACTTCCTGCGCTATCCGGTCGCCGCAGGGCTTGCCGTGAGCTTCTTCGCGATCATCCTCGCCTCCGTGAACGCACTGGCGCGCATGCTCTTCACGATGGGCCGCGAGGGCGTCCTGCCGGCGGCGTTCGGGCGTGCGCACCCGCGCCACCGGACGCCGTACGTGGGCATCTTCGCGATCGCTCCGCTGCTGTTCCTCGTCCCGCTCGTGATGAAGGAGGTGGCCAACGCGGACGCCGCGTCGAGCTTCACCTACATCGCCACGCCTTCGACGTTCGGCTTCATGTTCGCCTACGTCCTGATCGCCGTCGGCGCGCCGCTGCTCGTCCGCCGGTTCACCGGGCGGGTCGACTGGCGGCCGATCGTCGCCGGACTCGTCGCCACCGCTGCGATGATCGCCACCTACGTGTCGAACATCACCCCCACCCCACCGTGGCCGCTCGACATGATGCCGTACCTGTTCGCCGGCCTGATGGTCGTCGGCGGCCTCGTGTACGCGGCGCTCCGCGCCCGCGAACCCGGCATCCGCGAGCGGATCGGGACGGTCGAGGAGGAGGAAGGTGCGGACGCCGCGGTACAGGAGGGCCGGCCCGCCTGATGCATCCGCGGATCGAGGTCAGCGGCGGACCGCGCGAGCGCGGGCGCCAGTACGGCACGGCCGCCGCCGACCGCGTGCGCCGCTCCGTCGAGGCCTACGGCGAGGTGTTCGAGCACTGGGCCGGTTGGCGGTGGGATCGCGTGCGCGTCGAGGCCGAGCGCTTCGGGCCGGTGATCGAGAGCTACGGGCGCTCGTACCTGGAGGAGATCGAGGGCATCGCCGACGGCGCCGGCCTCGACACGATCGACATCCTCGCGATCAACGTCCGCACGGAGATCATGTTCGCCGCCACCGCCCGCGACGCCGAGGCGCGCCGGCGGCTGCCGGCGGAGTGCAGCGCGTTCGCGGCGCTCGGCGCCCGCACCGGCGACGGGCGTCTGCTGCTCGGCCAGAACTGGGACTGGCTTCCGCACACGCAGGAGACCACCGTCATCCTCGAGGCCCGCCAGGACGACGGCCCCGACTTCGTGACGGTGGTCGAGGCCGGCCTGCTCGCGAAGTTCGGCCTCAACTCGTCCGGCATCGCGCTGGCGACCAACGCGCTCGTCACCGACCGCGATCTCGGCGAGCCCGGCGTGCCGTTCCACGTGTTGCTACGGGCGATCCTCGACGCCGAGACGCTCAGCGACGCGCTGGCCGCGCTCCAGCGCGCCGAGCGGGCGTCGTCGGCGAACTACCTGATCGCCCACGAGGACGGCATCGCCCTCGACGTCGAGGCCGCACCCGGCGACTTCTCGGAGCTGTACCTCGCCTATCCCGAGAACGGGGTGCTCCTGCACACGAATCACTTCATCAACGGCCTGCGGGGGCGCGACGTGTCGGTCTACGCGATGCCCGACAGCCCCGTCCGGCTCGGGCGCCTGCGCCAGCTCGTCGACGCCCGCGCCGGCGCGCCGCTCGACGTCGCCTTCTGGCAGGAGACGCTCGCCGATCACGCGACCTTCCCGCTCGGCGTGTGCTGCCATCCGGACCCGCGCCTGCCGGTGCCCGAGCGATCGCTGACCGTGGCCGCCGTCGTGATGGATCCGGCCCGGCGCACGCTCTGGCTCGCGTCGGGCAGCCCGTGCACCGATCCGTTCGAGGAGCTCGACTACTCGGCGTTCCTCACGAAACCCTCGGCGTTGCGCGACGCCGCGGCGAGCGCGCCGTGAGCGAGCGCCGGCTGTCCGTCTGCCTGTCGTTCGACTTCGACGCGATGTCGGTCTGGATCGCGGGAACGGACAACCCCGCGACGATCTCTCGCGGCGAGTTCGGCGCCGTGGCCGTGCCGCGCATCCTGAGCCTGCTCGAGCGCCACGACGCGCGCGCCACCTTCTTCGTGCCCGGTCACACGGCGCTCGCGTATCCCGACATCGTCCGCGAGATCGCCGGTGCCGGCCACGAGATCGGGCACCACGGCTGGGTCCACGAGAACCCCGCCGAGCAGGGGCCCGAGGGCGAGCGCGCCGTGTTCGAGCGAGCGCTCGAGGCGCTCGACACCGTGGCCGGCGTGCGCCCGACCGGGTACCGCTCGCCGGCGGCCGACTTCAGCCGCGACACGATCGACGTGCTCCTCGAGTACGGCATGCGCTACGACTCGTCCTGCTCGGGCTCGGACTTCACGCCCTACTACCTCCGGCAGGGCGACCGCTGGTCCAAGACCGGGCCGTACGAGTTCGGCGAGCCGGCGGACCTGGTCGAGCTGCCGTTCAGCTGGCTGCTGGACGACTTCCCGCACTTCGAGTTCGAGGTCGGTTGGTCGACCGAGCAGAGCCCGCCGTCGACCGTCCGCGAGATCTGGCAGGGAGAGTTCGATTACGCCTACGAGCACTGCCCGGGCGGCGTCTTCGGCCTCACGATGCACCCGCAGGTGATCGGACGGGGTTCGCGGCTGCTGATGCTTGAAGGCCTGATCGACCACATGGCCGAGCGGGACGGCGTCGTGTTCGAGCCGCTGGCCGACCACGCCGAGCGCTGGCGGCGCGAGAACCCACTCGAGCGGTGGCGCGACTCGGGAGCCGTGCAGGCCGGCCCGCCGCGCGGTCAGCGCTCGTCGAGGCCGTAGACCTCACGCGCCCTGGCGGCGGAGATCTTCCCCTCGCGCAGATCACGCTCGACGGCGGCCCGCTCGCGAGCGCGCGGATCGCCGACGCCGCCCCCACCGCCGGTCGTGACGACCAGCCGGTCGCCCGGCCGCATCGCGAGCCGCTGCTTGCCGATCTCCAGCTGCTCGCCGTCCGCTCGTTCGAGCTGCACGCGCGCCGGAGTGCCCGAGCCGCCGCCGTCCATGCCCGCGGGCGCGTTGCGAACGCTGCTCGGTGTAGATGAGCGCGTCCGCGTCGGCGAGGAAGCGGTACACGCGGCGGATCCCCAGCCCGCCGCGATGCTCGCCCGGGCCGCCGGAGTCGGGCACCAGCTCGGTGACGTCGATCCGGACCGGGTACTGCAGCTCGCAGACCTCCGCCGGGAGGATCTGCACGTTGCCGAGGTAGGTGTCGACCGCGTCGAGCCCGTCGCCTCCCGCGTGGGCGCCCGTGCCGCCGCCCAGGTCGTCCTGGATGACCACCTCGTTGCCGAGTGCGCGGGTGCGAGCACGACGCGGCCAGGCTGGAGAAGCCGACGAACGAGCCGGCCGTGGCGACGTCGGGGTAGAGCTCGCGAACGCGCGCACCAGCGTGTCGGTGAGCCGTTGCACGGCCAGGTGACGAAGGCTGACCGCGGCCGGGAACCGCGGGTTGGCCAGCGTCCCCTCGGGCAGCACCGACGTCGATCGGCGCAGGATCGCGCCGTCGTGCGGGCGCGTCCGGGTCGAAGATCGCCTTGACGACGAACACGATCGCGGCCCGTGCGGCGGTCTCGGACATGTTCATGCCGCCCGCCATCTGCGGATCGCAGCCGGTCAGGTCGACGCGCACGCGGTCGCCGGTCACCTCGACCGCGGCCGCGATGCGGACGGGCTCCGACCCGAGCCCGTCGTCGTCGAGCCAGCCCTCGGCCGCGGCCGAGCCATCGGGCCGGGCGGTGATCGCGGCGCGGATGCGGCGCTCGGACTGATCGAGCGCCGCGACCATCGCGGCGGTCACCGTCCCGCTTCCGTAGCGATCGAGCAGCTCGGCCAGGCGTCGCTGTCCGAGCTTGGCCGCGGCGAGCTGGGCGCGCAGGTCGCCGGCCGTGGACTGCGGGTCGCGGATGTTGTTCTCGATCGTGCGCATGCAGCGGCTCGTTCAGGCGCCCGTCGTCGACCAGCTCGCACCGGCGGGATCCGCAGGCCCTCCTCGAAGATCGAGCGGTTCGCGTAGCCCTCCGTCCCGGGGTTCGTGCCGCCGAGGTCGGAGTGATGGGCGATGTTGCCGCACCACGCCACCACCACGTCGTCGCGCAGGACGGGGACGAACAGCTGGATGTCGGGCGTGTGCGGTGCCGCCCCGATAGGGATCGTTCGTGATGAACGCGTCGCCGGACCGCACGGGCTCGTCCCCGGCCGCCTCGATCACGAACGGCATCGTCGAGGCCATCGTCCCGAGGAAGGCGGGGATCAGCTCGTCCTGGGCGACGTCTCGCCCGTCGCCGTGAAGATGCCGCACGAGAAGTCGTACATCTCGCGGATGATCGGCGAGTGGGCGCTGCGGCGAAGCGCCTCCGACATCTCCCACGAGATGGCACGCAGCGCGCTCGCGATCACGGCGACGGTGATCGGGTCGTTCATGCCGTCCCGCCCAGGGTGAGGATGAGCGCTCGCGGACGGATGCACGCCGGCGCGGCAGCCCGGCGGCACGACCGTCGTCGAGTCGAGCTGCTCGACGATCGCCGGGCCCTCGAGCGATCTGGTCGGCGGGCAGGTGCGCGCGAACGTAGACGGCCGTCTCGACCGGTCCTTGCTCGGCGTCGAAGATCGCGCTGCGTGCGCCGGCCGGCGGACCGTCACCGCTGCTCGGCGGCGGACGCAGCTCGTGCATCGGCCGCAGGCCGAGCCCGACCGACGCGCGCTGCCACCACCTCCGTCTGGCGACCCGGGCGCGGCGTGGCCGAAGGTCCGCTCGTGCAGCGCGTGGAACGGGCCGCGGCGGCCGCCGCTCCCTCGCCCGGCGCACGGGGACGCGGAGCGCGTGCTCCTGGCCGAGGTATCGGATGTCGAGCGAGCGCTCGAGGCGGCGATCGGTGCTCGGGGCCACGCCGTCCACCTGCGAGCTCGCGCGGCGCCTCGGTCTCGAGACTCGGCGAAGGTCTCCTCGACCACGGCATCGGCCGGCGTTCGGTCAGCGCGAGCAGCGGCGCGACGCGGTCGTGGCGGATGTGCGGCCGAGCAGGCCGAGCGCGCTGAGCAGCCCGGGATGCGGGGGATGACCGCGGCGCCGGCATGCCGAGCGCGCGGATCATCGAGGCGGCGTGCAGCGGACCCGCTCCGCCGCCGGCGACCAGCACGAAGTCGCGCAGGTCGTCGCCGGTGGCGCCGGCGGCGCGGCGGATCGCGCCGGCCATGTTCTCCTCGAGGACGGCGAGGACACCGAGCAGCGGCGGCCGTCGAGCTCGACGCCGAGGGTCGCGGCGACACCGCGAGAGGGCGGAGCGGGCGAGCGTCCGCGTCCAGCGGCAGCTCGCCGCCGATCAGCCCCTGCGGCGAAGCCGGCCGAGCACGAGGTGGGCGTCGGTGGCGTGGGCTCGCTGCCGCCGCGGCCGTAGCGGCGGGACCGGGGTCGGCCCCCGCGCTGTGCGGGCCGACGTTGAGCGCCCCGCCGGCATCGACGGCCGGCGATGCTCCCGCCGCCCGCGCCGATCGTCATCGATCTCGATGTGCGGCACGTTGACCGGGACGCCGTTCGGCAGCGTCATCTCGGTCGCCGATGCGGGGCGCGCCGCCGATCGACGACGCCGATGTCGGCGCTCGTGCCGCCGACGTCGAACGTCACGCAGTCGCGAGTACCCGCACGCCGCGGCCTCCGGCGCGTGCGCCGCCGATCGCCCGCCGCCGGACCGGACAGGACCAGCTGATGGGCTGCCTCGCCGACGACGCGGTCCGACGGTGCCGACCCGCCGTTGGACTGCATCACGAACAGCCGCGCGTCCGGCAGCGACTCGCCCAGCGTGACCTCGAGACCGCGCAGGTACGGATCCATGCGCGGCGCCAGCGACGCGTTCACGGCTGCGGTCGCGAACCGCGGGTACTCGCGCGGCTCCTGGCTGATCGCGGACGAGCGGCCGACGTAGACGCGTCCGGCGCGCGTTCGGTTCGACGATTCCTGGATCGGCCGCTCGTGCTCGGGGTTGAGCGAACGAGAACAGGCACGCGACGGCGATCGC
The DNA here is from genome assembly GCA_963806395.1 of uncultured Solirubrobacteraceae bacterium. Lineage (GTDB taxonomy): Bacteria > Actinomycetota > Thermoleophilia > Solirubrobacterales > Solirubrobacteraceae > DASSUW01. Next base: position 177,802 of record CAWDYI010000016.1, read on the forward strand.
CTCGACCCCGGCGTCGAGCAGGCTGGTCGACCGCCGCCAGCACGTCGCTCGGGTCGACCGGCTCGAGCTCGTGCCAGTCGCGTCCATGCGGCCTCCGACCTCGAGGCGCAGGTCGCGCGGGACGAGCGCCGGCCGCGGGCGCTGGCGGAGGTCGTACAGCTTGCGGCCGCTGCTGCGTGCCGACCTCGAGCACGTCCCGGAACCCGCGGGTCGTGATCAGTCCGACGCGCGCGAGGTCCCCGTGATGATCGCGTTGGTCGCGATCGTCGTGCCGTGGGTGACCGAATCCACCGTCCGTAGCTCTTCAGGCGTGCCCAGGGAGCCGACGCCCTCGAGCGACCGGGGCCTGCGGCGCGGCCGGTTGCGACGGCACCTTCGCCACGCGCACCTCGCCCGTCGAACGGTCGACCATCACGCAGTCCGTGAACGTGCCACCCGTGTCGATCCCGATGCGATGCTGCAGGCGCGGCGGTGCCATTCGCCGGAGTATGCCAAATCGATTTATACCGCGCAGGCGCGCCGTCGGCGCCTCAGCGGCCAGGCAGTGCCGCGCGGCCGCCGCGCCGGGTCGAGCTGCGCTCGTGGAGCGTCGACGCCGTGATCCGCGGCGCCTCGACCACGGCACCCGCGACGCGGGCGATCAGCATCTCCGCGGCCGCGGCGCCCTGATCGGCCGGCCGGGTGTCGATCGCGGTGATGGGCGGCGACGCCTCGCGCGCCTCGTGGGTGTCGATCCCGGTGGCGACCATCAGGTCGGCGGGCACGTCGAGGCCGCGCTCGCGGGCGGCGCGCAGCACGCCCGAGGGGAAGCGCGACGCCGGGGCGAAGATCGCGTCCGGCGGGTCCGGCCCGTCGAGCAGCTCGCAGGCGACTCGGTACGCGCTGTTCTCCAGGCCATGCGGGCTGGTGGGCACGAGCAGCGGCTCGTGGCCGCGCCGTGCCGACCACGCTCGATACGCGTCCTCGCCCTCGACGGCCCAGGCGATCTCGGCGTCGAGGCGCAGGAACGCGATGCGGGATGCCCCGGCGTCCGCGAGGTGGTCGAGCATCATTGTCACGTCGGCCTCGTTGTCCGCCTTCACGTACCACCGGCTCTCAGGGCGGCCGAGGTCGCACTCGATCGTGACGACCGGCAGGTCGAGCTCCTCGAACAGCCCCACGAGCCGATCGCTGCGCACGGGATCGCAGACGATGCCGCCGTCGATCCCGAGGGCGTCGAGCTCCTCGGCGCTCGCCACCGGCGGGATCAGGAGCAGCGAGTGGCTCTGTGCGAACGCGAATCCCGCCGCGGCGCTGGCCTGGATCATGTAGAGATCGAGGCTGAGCATCTCGATCTGCGTGTCCGCCTCCTCGAACGCCGGGACGACGAAGCCGATCACTCCTGTACGGCGGACACGTAGGGCCCGCGCCGCCCGGCTCGCGCGGTACCCGAGCGTCTCCGCGGCGGCGACGACGCGGGCCCGCGTGGCCGGGTCCACGCGCCCCTTGGCGTTGAGCGCGTGCGAGACGGTGGTGGCCGAGACGCCGGCGGACGCGGCCACGTCGTAGATCGTCACCCGCCGGCCCCGGGGGCGACGCTGCGGGGCCATGGGCGGCTGACTGTACCAGCGGTGTGAGTGGTCTCGACAGGTGTGCGGCGGGCGCCGGCTACGTCGGCGCGGCGGGTTCCTCCGTCGGCTCGTCGAGCGTCGGCTCGTCGGGCGTCGGCTCGACGACCGTCACAGCCGCCGGCGCCGTGATCCCCACGATCTCCTGACGCTCGCGGGTCACGCCGGCGGTGTCGCTAAGGGCGCGCGGGCTCGCCTGGAGGCCGCTGCCGCGGAGGCGGGCGAGGCGGCTGAGCAGGTCGAACCAGAACGGCGCCCCGAGATTGAGCGCCGCGATCGCGATCAGCCAGCCCGGTATCGACGAGAACACGTTGTCGGGCGCGTTCGCCCCCCAGCCGACCGGCAGGCCGAGCTCCTCCACCGCGTCGATCGCCTGCGCCGCGCCCTCGGGTGAGTCCGACTGGGCGGCGATCGAGGACACCGCGCCGCGCACGGCGGCGTCGTTCCACAGCGACGTGGCGACCTGCACGGTGTCGACGTTGAGCCCGACGACCACGATCGTGGCGAGGATCGCCAGCGCGACCTGGACCTTGCGCTTGTACCAGCCGGACGCACGCTCCATCGAATCGTCGAACAGGTGCTCGACCTGGGCCCGGAAGTTGTCGAGCGTGCCCTCGGCGTTGACCGACGCCTTGCTGATGATGTCCTTCAGCTGGCCGTCCGGAAGGTGGTCGGCCGCCTTCTTCACGGCCGCGAAGATCTCATCGTCGGTCCGGTCCAGCAGCGACTTCTCGGCCGTCGGGCCCTCCGGAGAGCCGGCGGCGAGCGCCTCGGCCAGGGCGAGTGAGAAGGCCCGGGGCGGCAGGTACGACGGCCTTGCGCGCCGCCGCTTGTTCGACTCCGGGTCGCGGACGAGCGCCTTCATCCGCCAGTGGCCCCACAGCGTCGTGATGACCGGCTCACCGGGCTTGATCGCGACGGGCTTCGCCGGGTCAGGCGGGTCGACCCGACCGAGCCACGACTTCAGGCCCTCCTTCGCCTCCTTGTCGCCGACCAGGTTGCGAAGGGCGTCCTCGAGCGTCTTCGCGCGCCAGCCCAGGACGTTGGCGATCGTCTCGTTGATCGACGCGAGCGCCGTGCTGAGCAGGAAGAACAGGACGACGAGGCCGATGGCCACATCGAGGATTTCCAATCCACCCAGATTCATGACACTCCCTTCACACCCTCGTTCGCTCAGGTCATCCAACCCGATCGCGGGTGCTCAGCGCAAGGGACGCTCCAGGTCGAGCTCCCCAGGATTCTGGGATAGGCGTGTTCCGGTTGCTGGTGAATCCTGGGCCTCGATGAGCATCAGAGACACACGGCTCGGAGGCTTCACGCGCCGCGACGCCATCGCCGGCGCGGCGGCCGCCTGGGCGACCACGACGGCGATCCCGGCGCAGGCCGCGCAGCGGTCGCGTCCGCTGCCGAATCTGGATGGTGAGCTCCGCTTCGACAAGGCGACGCGGCGCGCTGCCGCCGATGACTTCGGGCACCTCGTACACAGAGCGCCGGAGGCCGTCCTGCTCGCGCGGTCCCGCGATGACGTGGCCAAGACGATCCGCTGGGCCGGCCGACGCGGCCTCAGGTTCGCGGCGCGCGGCAACGGCCATTCGACGTTCGGGCGCTCTCAGGTCGAGCACGGCATCGTGACGGACATGTCGAGGCTCCGGAGCATCGGCGCCGTCGAGGGCGACCGGATCGTCGTCGAGGCCGGCGCGAAGTGGAGCGAGGTGCTCGGCGTGACGCTTGCGCAGGGAATGACGCCGCCCGTCCTGACCGACTATCTGGAGCTGTCCGTCGGTGGGACGCTGGTCGTCGGCGGCGTCGGCGGCACCACCTCGGCGTTCGGCGTGCAGGCCGACAACGTGATCGAGATCGAGGTCGTGACCGGCACCGGCGAGACGATCGCCTGCTCGGCGGAGCACCATCTCCACCTGTTCGACGCGGTGCGCGCCGGCCTCGGTCAGGTTGGGGTCGTCACCCGGGCCACGCTCAAGCTCGTCCCGGCGCCGGAGTCGGTGCGCCGCTTCCTGCTGTTCTATCCCGACCTCGACACCATGCTCGAGGACGCTCGGGCACTCGCGGGCCAGGATCGGTTCGACGCCGTGCAGGGCGCCATCCTCGCCACGCCCGGCAACGGCTTCGTCTTCCGGCTCGACGTGGCCAGGTACTTCAACGCACAACCGCCGGATGACAGCGAGCTGTTCGCCGGCCTGTCCGACGACGCGGCGCGCCGGGAACCGGCGACGATCGCCTATCGCGACTACCTGTACCGGCTCGCCCCGCTGGAGGCGGCGCTGCGGGCCAACGGGCAGTGGGACTACCCGCACCCGTGGCTGACGACGTTCATCGGCGACCGCCAGGTCGAGTCAGTGGTCGATACGGAGCTGGCCGCGCTGCAGCCGCCATCCGACCTCGGTCCGCTCGGCCAGATCGTGCTCTCCCCGATCCGGACGTCCGCGATCTCCAGCCCGCTGCTCCGGATGCCGTCCGACGAGCTGTCCTACGCCTTCAATCTGGTCCGCCTCCCCGCGACCGACGACCGCCGGGCAGCGCGGCGCCTCGTCGAGGCCAACAAGGCGACCTACCGGCGCATCAAGGCCGCCGGCGGCACGCTCTACCCCGTCAGCGCCCTCTCGCTGTCCCGACGCCAGTGGCGCGACCACTTCGGCCCGGCCTTCGCTCAACTGGAAGCCGCCAAGCGAAGGTTCGACCCGGATAACACGCTCACGCCCGGCTACGAGGTGTTCTAGCCAGAACGCCGGCGCCGGCCGGGCCGATGAACCGATTCGGCGGGTTCGGGAGAGTAGGGGTGTGACCCTGCTGCACACCGCGGCGCGACCGCGCTCCAGCTCCGATGCCGCGGCAATCGCCGCCTCGCTCGAGTCGCCGGCCGCGTTCGCCGTCGTATTCGAGCGTCATCACGCGGTCGTCCATCGCTATCTCGCCCGGCGGATCGGTCGCGATCTCGCCGACGAGCTGGCCGCCGAGACGTTTGCGGTCGCCTTTGCCAAGCGCGGTCGCTACGACGTCGCCGTCGACGACGCTCGCCCCTGGCTGTTCGGCATCGCGACCAAGCTGGCGCACCGTCATTGGCGTCGCGAGGAGCGGGAGCTGCGCGCCTACGCGCGGAGCGGCGTGGACGCGGCCGCGCCGTCTCCCGCCGAGCGGGTGACCGCCCGCGCCGACAGCGCCCTCGCCGGTCCGGCAGTCGCCGCTGCGCTTGCCGCACTGACCGCCGACGAGCGCGACGTACTGCTGCTGTACGCGTGGGAGGAGCTGGACCAGCCCGAGATCGCGGCCGCCCTGTCGATCGCGCTCGGCACCGTCAAGTCGCGCCTGCATCGCGCGCGCGCGCGTGTCCGTCAATCGCTCGCAGCTGCCGGTGAGCTCGACCTGCTGAGGCCCGAGAACGATGAATGAGCTCGATCTGATCCGATCCTTCCGCGCGGACGTCCCCGGCCCGAGCGCCGCCGCGACCGCCCGCGCCGAAAACGCCTGGCGACCCACGAGGCGCCGGCGCGTCTCGCGCTGGGCGCCGCGCCTGGCGGCGGGCACTGCCGCGATCGCCGCTGTCGCGGCGGCGGCGCTGATCGTCCCGTCCGGCGACGATGGCCGGCTCGGCGCCCGGTCCGCCGAGGCCGCGCAGACGCTCCGGCACGCCGCCGCCGAGGTGCGCGGCCTCCCGCGCGCGCTGAAGCCGGGCGAGTACTGGTACGTGCGCAGCAGGACCGTGTCGTCGACCAGCGTCGAAGGCACGGGCGGCGCGTACACGGTGATGGGGATGGAGGTGCGCGAGGAGTGGACCGCGGCAGACGGCTCGCGTCGCTGGACCACCCGGCAGGCCGGGCCGCTCCGGTTCCCCAGCGCCGAGGACCGTGACCGCTGGGAAGCCGACGGCCGTCCCGGGCTCATGTCACCGCCCTCCGAGGATCGGACGCGCACCGGCTTCTACGTCGGCGTGAGCAAGTACAGCTACCGACAGCTGCTCGGCCTTCCGCGCGACCCCCAGTTGCTCTACGAGCGTCTCCATGACGCCGCGGTCGAGTGTCAATGCGGCAACGGCGTCGACGACCAGACCTTCGTGGTCGCGATCGAGCTCCTGCGCACAACGCCGGCTCCCGACGACCTCCGCGCGGCGATCCTGCGAGCAATGTCGCTCATCCCGGGGATCGAACAGCGCGCGGAGCGCGACGTCGTGGGCCGCCCGGGCGTCGGCGTGGCGTACAGCGGCAGCCAGGGACGCCAGTCCCTGATCGTCGACCCGGCGACGTACGCGATGCTGGGCGAACGGAACGGCGGCGCGGGCGGGACCGCTGACCTCGAGTCGGGAATCGTCAAGTCGACGACCGCCCGCCCGTGACCCCACCTACATCTACCGTGCGCGCCCGTTCAGCATGGCCAGGAAGTGCTTCTCGAACGCCTGGGCGTCGGCCGCGACGCCCAGGCGGATCCGGGCGCCCCGCGGGTCGACAACCGTCCGGCCCGCCTCCACCCCCCTCTGCACGACGGTCAGCCTGGTGCGCTCGTAGGTCACGAAGCGGCCGGTGATCGCCGCGGCCGCGTTGAGCGGGTCCCACCAGTACATGAGGCCCTGGCGCATGAACTCCCGCACGTCGGGGTCTGCGAGGATCGTGACGACCGTCGCGGTCGCCACGGTCGTGTCGTCCGCCGCGAGCCGGTCCGCGAAGTCGAACGTGATCGGCACGAAGTCGGTGGCGTTGAGCGCGGTGAGGTAGACCTTGCCCGACAGGGCGGAGAAGACCCTCTGGGCGGCGGCCGGATCGGCCCAGAAGTTGAACTCCTGCCCGTGATCGATGCCGTCGCCGGCGCCGCAGCACAGGTTCCCGTGCGTGGTGCCGGCACCCATGATGAACACGCGCTCGATGCGCCGTGCGAGCGAGGGGTCGCGCGCGAGCGCCTGCGCGACGTTGGTCAGCGGACCCAGCGCGATCAGCGTGAACCTGCCCCGCGGTGCGGTCAGGATCCGTGCCGCGCGGCCCTCAGTCGGTACGTCGGGGCAGCCCACCGAGTCGCTGAGCGCGGCCGAGTCGTGGACCACCCGGTCGACGTAGCTGCGGATCGCCTCCGGCAACGGGTTGGCGCCGAGCGCGTCGCCGTCGGACACCGGGACGTCGCGCAGCCCATGCTTGCGCACGAGGCAGCGCGCGTGGCTCAGTCCCCGGCCCGTGTAGCCGGCGCCCGACAGCGAGACCGTGACCGCGTCGAGGTCGATGAAGCCCTGGCGGTCGGCCTGCGCCAGGTAGGCGAGGGTCGCAGCGTCGTCGAAGCTCATGTCCGCGTCGACGACGACTCTCGGATGGGCGTCCGCGGCCAGCGGCAGGGCGGCGCAGATGACCATCGCGAGCAGCAGGATGCGGGTGCGCATGGATCGGGCTGCGGGCATCCCGGCAGTGTCACGCCGCGCGTGGAGGATGGCAATCCCAGGATTCTGGGATCGGGCGGCTGCGCCTACACGCCGACGGCTTGGAGGACGTGCGGCCCCGCCGCGAGGGGCGTCGTGCTCACGAGGCGAAGGCCGGCCTGATCGAGCAAGTGTGTGAACTCTGCCTCGGTGCGCTCGCGGCCACCCGCGTACGCCAGCATGATCAGGTCGAGCAGGGCGGCAGAGAGCATCGGGCCGCTCGGTGTCATGCGCTCCGGCAGGAGCATCTCGATGATCGCCAGCCGCGCGGCCTGATCCATCGCGGCGCGGCAGCGTTGCAGGATGGCGATGCAGCGCTCGTCGTCCCAGTCGTGCAGGACGCTCTTGAGCACGTACACGTCGCCGCCCGCCGGGACCGACGAGAAGAAGTCCCCCTCCACGAGCTCGCAGCGATCGGCGACGCCCTGCTCGGCGAGATATCCGTGGGCGAGCTCGAGCATCCCCGGCCGCTCGAGCAGCACGCCGCTGATCGTCGGACGGTGACGCAACACCTCCGCCAGGAGTGTTCCTGTCCCGCCTCCGACATCGACGAGCGTGCGGGCGTCACGCACGACGTCGGACGCCGCGAACTCGGCAGCCACGGGCAGGGTTCGGGCCAGCATGCGAGCCGCCGCGCTCGCCTCCGCCTGCGGGTTCGCTGCGTAGTACTCGAACAGGGGAGCGCCGAAGACGGCGTCGAACGCCGTCTCGCCGGTGCGGACGGTGTGCAGCAGGTCGCCGAACGCGCGATACATCTCCTCGCCGAAGTTGATCACCACATCGCGCACGCGGCCAGGTGCGTCGGCGCGCAGCGCATCGGCCGCGTCGTTGGTCGCGAAGCGGCCGTCCTCGAGCTCGGTGAAGACGCCGGCCGCGACCAGTGCGCGAAGGACGCGACGGAGCGCCGGAGCGCGCGCGTCCACCGCCTCCGCGACGGCCTCCGCCGCCAGCGGCCCTGAGCCCAGAACGTCGGCGACGCCCAGCTTCGCGGCGACGTACAGCGCCTGCGAGAGCTGGTAGCCGCGGCCGATCCGCATCACCGTCTCCTCTGCACGCTCCACGCGACCAATCCTAGGCTCGGCTCGGACACACGGCTCTCGCCTGCGCCGGTAGAGTCGCGCCGGATTCACGAACGCCCATGGCTCGCCCCCAGCGCACGACAAGACAACGCGGCGCGCGTATCACTCCTCGCTCGGCCGCGAGGCCTCCGTCGCGACCCAAGGCGCCCGTTGCCGTCACCCGGCTCGTCCTGGAAGACCTCCGGATCCAAGCCGGGAAGTTTCTGGTGACGGTCTTCAATGCCGGCAACCTGCCGTCATTTCAGGTACGCATCAACGTGTACAACAGGCCCAATCACGTCGTTGGCCAACCAGAATCGCCCCTCTTTCTGGCGGCGAGCGCAACGACCACGCTAGGAGTTCTCGAGCGGAAGCAGATGACGCTGACGAGGTTCTCCGGCGGCATCTCCCCGTTCAACCAGCATTACGCGGTCGCGTTCGATCCGATCAACGATCCTTTCCCGACGGGCCGGATCCAAGATCTGGGGTTCCAAGAGCGCAATCTCCTCAGCCCGAGCCTCCAGCCGTCCCTGCCCGGATGGGTGCAGTACAAGTCGAACAACCTCTTCGCGTTCAACGCTGCGGTGGCTGTCCCTGCGGCGCAGCGCACGTGGAAGCCGATGACCATCGCGCAACTCGGCGACCAGGTCCCAGCGAATCCCGCTGTCACGAAGGTCGTCTATCCGCATGCGCCGGCGGCTGCGTACTCGGAGCTCCGACAGCGACTCGAGATCGACAATCCCTTCTTCGTCGACGAGATTCATAAGGGCAATGTCTCTGCCCGTACCACCTATCAGCTTTACACCCGCCCCCAGACGCCGCGGGACCGGGGCGGCGTCTGGATGCGGTTCTCGAACGTCGCGCCGATCGGGGAATCGGTGCTCGCCGTCACGGAACCCCCGCTCACGGCCCCCCAAGCGTGGAAGACGATCCACGTGGACGCCGCCCTGGACCCGCGCGTCACGACCATCACCGTGCGCCTCGTGGCCGAGCGTCGTACGGGCCAGGACACCAACGCGTACTTCGGCGACGTGAGATGCGTGCTCAAACACCGGCAAGTCAAGCTGACGTGATCGCGTGCCGAAGTTCGGAATCCACTACATCGTTCTGAGCAAAGTGCTGGAGCGGTTGTCCTCCGCCGACGATCCGGAGAGTCAGGAGTTGGCCAGGATCATCGGCAACAACCAGTTCGCGGCGAACCTGGGTTGCATCGGACCCGATCTGCTCTTCTGGGCCCCCGATTACGGGATCGTGGAAGGTCTCCGCGATCTTGTCGCTGCCTACGAGCGGATCATGAAGGTCTACGACGTGCTGGACGAGGTCGTCGAGACGATCGAGGACACCGTCGAAGAGGGCGTCGACGCGGTGCTCGACAGCCTCGAAGCGGTGCCGATCATCGGTCCTGCCATCGCGGAGATCCACGAGTACCACGACGCCATCGAGGCGATTGAGGCGAAGTTCCGCAACCTCGGCGGAACGCTGAAGGACGAGATCGCGGCGGCGCTGTTCGTCCGAGTCCTCGGACTGGACTCCGCCGCGGGGTCCGACGGCAATACGCTCGCGCGAAGCCTGTTCCACGGCATTTTCCAGAGCACGCTGCAGGCCGGACGCGAGGAGATGGACTGGTACTGGTTCGAGATGCTCCATTACCGGAACACCGGCGACTTCGCGAGGGCACTGATCCGCAAGGCGGAGGCCTCGGGCGACGAGGCGCAGATGGCGTACGCCTATGCGTACGTCACCCACTACGCCACCGATGTCGTCGGACACCCGTTCGTCAACACCATCTCGGGATCGCCGTACCGGATGAACGTGCAGCGCCACGTGGTCATCGAGAACTTCATGGACCAATGGAAGTGGGGCGACCATTTCGAAGGGGACAGCATTCGCCACACGCTGTTCGCCGAACTGGGCTTCGAGGACGTATCGGATCTGCCGGACAACCTGGCGAACCTGATCGCCGACGCGCTGAAAGAGGTCTACGCGCCGGTCGTGCACCCGCTTCGCTACGTCAATTCCCGTAACACACAGGCGTTGGCGGAAGCGGTCGGCGTCAACCCGATCCGTGACGGGTTCCTGTCGGCAAACGACGTCAAGACGGCGTACGTGTTCCAGCGCCACATGCTGGAGTTCCTCGGGGGACAGAGACGGCGGCTGAAGCCTGAGGAACCGTTTCCCGGCGCTGACACGTATCTGTCCGAGCTGATGAGCAGTGGGAGCATCGACATCCCGCCCGCCCCGTCAGCTCCGGCGAGCGGCCTGCCCAGCGACGTCGAGGAGCTCTTCGAAAGCCTCGATGCCTGGCTGCAGGCGGTGGAGGCGTACGTCAACTGGGCGATCGATGCCGCGACCGCCGTATTCGACGCTGCCGGCGACGCGTTGAGCCGGGCGCTCGAGAACCCCACAGAGGACCTCCTGAAGCTGATCCAGGCGCTGGCGTACGAAGCCGAATGCTTGTTGTACAACGTGTACCGGATGGTCCACCAGGTGCTGGCGCTGGCGGGACTGGCGTATCCCGAGCCCGACGACGCCGCGCTCGGCAACCCGGTCGCCGAAGCGCTGGTGACCGTGCGCGATGTGAACTACAAAGGGTTCCCCATCCTCAGGACGCCGGGGCAGCCGCATCTCGATACGCGCAGCTATGTGTCGGTGATGAAGCACCTCGACGATGAGGACTTCACATACGGGGACGTAGAAGAGCCCGCGACGATCTCCTCGTTCCACCGGGCGGAGAACACGTCGACCCCCGACGCCTTCATCGACGGCGTGCCTCTGGACGCCGAACTACTGGCGGCGTACGCCGCCGCGAGGTCACCGGCGGACACCAGGCAACTGCAATTGGACAACAGCAGGCATTTCGGCAACGCCGTCGACCTCACCCTCTTCGTTCTGAGTCGCAGAGGCGACGACCGACAGCGCCAGACGGCCTTCTGCAACTGGAATCTGGATGGTGATCGCGGGTACGGCTACAAGACCTGGGACGGCGTGCCCTTCACGGTGCTCGGCGGCGAGATGGACGGCGCGATCGATGCGAACGAAGACCTGACGGAGGTCGTCGCGCAGAACTACTCCGTGTGGACAAGGGTCGTCGAACAGCAGGTCCAGGACGCGCCGAGCTCCCGCTACGTCCCCGAGGTCTACGTCGACGCGAAGTCGTTCAATCGGACGCTGATCGCGTCCCTGAACATCTCCGAGCACTACATACCGGCGATGTTCAGGCGCCCCGATCGGATGCCGGCGACGCCGATGAACCGGTGGCTTGGCCTGGTTCCGCGTCGCTTCCGGATAGATACCGCGACGAGCTTCGAGAACTTCTTCTTCTGCAACGGCCTGACATCGACGCCTTCCTCGGCGATCCGCTGCACGATCGCGCTCCAGAAGGTGCTCAACGAGGCGTTCGCCGGCATCACGGACCACCGCTTCAACATCAAGATGCTCCACAACTACACGAGTCCGGAGTGGGGCGACCTGTGCATGCTGGCGGACCTGATCGAGGTCGTTCCCGACGACTATCTGCTTGCGGTCCTGAACTCGCAGTCGATCAGGGACGGCAAGCAGATCCAGGCGCTCGCGAATCCCACGTCGGTGGCGACCGTCGCCCTCCTGCATCACGGGATGAACGAGGGCATTCCGCTGGTGGTGTCGGGGCACAGCCAGGGCTGCATCATCGTCGCGAACGCCCTGCTGGCGTTCAGCACCCTCGGACAAGCGCATCGGGACTACCTGGCGCAGTCCGTCAAGTTCCTGGAGATCGAGCCGGAGCTGCTCGTGGGGACGCGGGACCTGTTGCGCGGGATGTTGAAGGGGACCCTGGTCTACATCATGAACGACAGCGATCCAGAAGGCAGCGATCTGTTGCTCGAAGCGTTTGCGGGTGACGTTCCGGGGATCCCGGCGCAGCTCGGCGGTCTGGTGGTCGAGGGCAGTGCCATGAGGGCGTTGCGATCGACCCTGGCACGTCCCGACATCTTCAACGTGGAGTTCTACACAGGCGTTGCCGACATCGTGACCGGCGGCGCCGGCGACTTCACGGCGCTCATCGACTACGCGTTGAACGTGAACATGAAGGCGCACTTCATGCCCGTGCAGTTCGGTGTGATGACGAGCGACATCGCCGCCGACAACTTCAGAACGGATCCGGGCACGCTGGTGGACCGAACGGTGCAGCTGTCGACGGCGCAGCCGCTCAACGACACATCCGTGAACGTGCGCGAGTTCCTGACCACGGTCTGACAGCTGATCTCCGCGTGGACGTCGGGTCGGACATCGAGCGGGGCCGGGAGCTCTGCGCGGAGCAGGACTGGGCGGCCGCTTACTCCTGCCTCTCGGCGATCGATCCGGTGCTGTTGAGCGCGAGCGACCTCGAGTTGCTGGCGGGCTCGGCATACATGCTCGGTCGCGACGACGCCTACCTCGAGGCGTGGGAGCGCGCCCATCACTCCCACCTGAAGGCCGGCGACACAGCGCGCGCCGCGCTCTGTACCTGGTGGATCGGCGACTACCTGCGGTTCCGCGGGGAAGGCGCGCGCGCGACCGGGTGGTTCGCGCGCGGGAATTCACTTCTCGAGCAGGTGGAAGAACGACTGCGTCGCCCGCGGCTTTCTGCTGCTGCCGACGATTCACGACTTCGTGTCGGTCCACGACCACGAAGCCGCGTTCGCCGTGGCAGCGGAGGCCGGCGAGATCGGCGCGCGCTTCGCCGACCGGGACCTGACCGCGCTCGCCATGATGGAGAAGGGCCACGCGCTGGTGAGACAGGGCCGCGCTTCCGAGGGACTGCGACTGGTGGACGAGACGATGGTGGCGGTCACCACCGAGGAACCGTCGCCGGTCATCGCCGGGATCGTCTACTGCACCACGATCGCGTTCTGCCAGGCCGTGTTCGAGCTCGGCCGTGCACAGGCATGGACGGAAGCCCACACGGCGTGGTGCGAACGCCAGTCCGACATGCGGGCGTACATGGGCGCCTGCCTCGTGCACCGCGCCGAGATCATGACCCTGGCGGGGAACTGGTCGGCCGCGATGGCGGAGGTTCGCCGCGCCGAGGGCTACACGCAGGGCGCGCTGAACGAGCGGGTCGCCGGCGAGGCGGCGTACAGGCGCGGCGAGGTCCACCTCCTGCGGGGTGAGCTCGATTCCGCCGAAGCGGCCTACCGCGAGGCGAGTCGTCGCGGGCGCGAGCCGCAGCCAGGGCTGGCGCTCCTGCGGCTCGCGCAGGGCGAGGGAGAGGCGGCGGCGGCTTCGCTGCGCCGCGCGCTCGGCGAGGCCGGCCAGCCGTTGATGCGCGCGGCCCTGTTGCCCGCCTACGTCGAGATCATGCTCGCCGTCGACGACCTCGAGGAGGCGCGCGCCGGCTGCCGCGACCTCGAGGATGTCGCCGAGCGTCAGGGCAGCCGCGCACTCGCCGCGATGGCGGACTACGCCCGTGGCGCGGTCGACCTGGCGGATGGGAACGCTCGCGCCGCCCTGGTTGCGCTGCGCCGGGCCTGCCGGGCATGGCAGGAGCTCGGCGTGCCTCGCGAGATCGCGCGTACCCGTCTGCTGGTGGGGCAGGCATGCGCGGCACTCGGCGACCCTGACACCGCTGCGATGGAGCTGGAGGCGGCACGGGACACGTTCGAGAAGCTGGGCGCGACGCCGGAGCTCACGCGGGTCGCGTCGCTCGGAGCCGATCGAGGGAAGCAGGATGTCTACGGGCTGACGACGCGCGAGCTCGAGATCCTGCGCGTCCTCGCAACCGGCAAGAGCAATCGCGAGATCGCGGCCGCTCTGGTCATCAGCGACCACACCGTGCGCCGCCACCTCCAGAACATCTTCGTCAAGCTCGGCGTGTCCTCACGCGCCGCCGCCACGGCGTTCGCCTACCGGCACGACCTCACCTGAGCTGGTACGAACGGACCAGCTCGCCGTCTGCGCGATTTGGCACGAGTGTGCGATGAAGCGGTCGCCCCCTGCGCACTAGCTTCGCCGGCGAGCATGCGCGAGAACGATTACGACGCGATCGTGGTGGGCGCGCGCTGCGCCGGTTCTCCGACCGCGATGCTCCTCGCCCGCAAGGGCTACAAGGTGCTGGTGGTCGACCGGGCGCGGTTTCCCTCCGACACGATCTCGACCCATCTGATCCATCCCCCCGGGGTGGCGGCGCTGAAGCAGTGGGGCCTGCTGGACCGGCTGGTCGCCACCGGATGCCCGGGCATCGACACCTATGCGTTCGACTTCGGGCGGTTCACGATCTCGGGCGCCCCCGGGACCGACGAGAGCCCGCTCGCCTACGCCCCGCGGCGCACCGTGCTCGACAAGCTGCTGGTGGATGCCGCGTCAGAGGCGGGAGCCGAGGTCCGGGAGGGGTTCACCGTCGCGGGTGTCGTGATCGAGGACGGCCGCGTCACCGGCATTCGCGGGCACAGGAAGGGCGAACCGGCCGTCACCGAGCATGCCCGGGTGGTCGTGGGCGCGGACGGTCACCACTCGCTCGTGGCACGCTCCGTCGATCCCGAGCAGTACAACGAGAAGCCGCCGCTTCAGGTCAGCTACTACACCTACGTGAGCGGGCTGCCGATGGACGGGCGCTACGAGGTCCACCTTCGCCCCGACCGGGGGTTCGCGGCCTGGCCCACGAACGACGACCTGACGGTGGTCATCGGCGGCTGGCCGCGGTCGGAGCTGGCGGCGAACAGGAAGGACATCGAGGGCAACTTCCTCGCGACGCTCGAGCTGGTGCCGGACTTCGCCGCCCGCTATCGCGCCGCCAAGCGCGAGACGCGGTTCGTCGGCCAGTCGCTGGCGGGCTTCATGCGCAAGCCCTTCGGGCCGGGTTGGGCGCTGGTGGGCGACGCCGGCTACACGAAGGACTTCATCACGGCCCTGGGGATCAGCGACGCCTTCCGGGACGCCGAGCTGTGCGCCACCGGCCTGGACGAGGCGCTCTCGGGCGATCGTCCGTTCGAGGTCGCCATGGCCGACTACCAGACCGAGCGGGACCGGCGCTCGCTTCCGTTCTATGAGTTCACGGCGGCAACTCGCGACACTTCAGTTCCCGCCCCCGGAGCTCGAGCAGCTCCTGGCCGCCGTGCAGGGCAACCAGGAATCGATGGACGAGTTCGCGCGGGTGGCCGGTGCCGTGACCTCCCCGGCGGAGTTCCTGTCCGAGCAGAACGT
>CAWDYI010000017.1:0-95894 GCA_963806395.1 uncultured Solirubrobacteraceae bacterium
AAGACGTCGTGCTGGGTAAGCTGGCCGCCGTCGGCGTGCAGGTCCTCGGACGCGATGTAGCTCGTGTTGTACCCCTGGCGGCTCGAGCCAGGAGACGGTGGCGATATCGGTGCGCGTATACCAGTCGTGGGCGTTCGTGTCGCCGGTCGGCTGCGCGGGGGCCGGTCGAACGAGACCTCGACCGCGCGCGTCGGGTGGAGACCGTGTTCGGCGGGTCGCTGTTGAAGTTGTAGGTCGACTTGCCGTCGTAGGCGTCGTACGCCTGGTAGGTCGACGTGGGCACGCCGAACAGCACCTTCGACGTGCCGCCGTCGGCGCGCACGACGAGCATCGCCTGGCTGTACTCGCCGTTGTCGTCGCGGACGGCTTGAGCAGGTAGACGCCGGTGGTCCAGTCGTCGCTGGTGGAGATGGTCGCCGTGCGGTTGAGGCCGATGCAGTCGGTGAGCCCGCTGGTGTCGACCCACTTGTCGCAGTAGCCGCGCCCGGCCACAGGCCGGGGATCGTCGACACGAGGCGTCCCTGCGCGCCGCCGTAGTGGCCGGTGCGGTAGATCTCGACGTGGTAGGGGACGTCCCAGCCGCCGGTGGTGACGCGCAGATCGACGCTGCCGCCGGCGTTGACGCTGGAGGCGGACAGGAAGCCCTCGATCCCGGTCGGGTACCAGCGCGACGCGCCGAGCGCCGTCCAGGCGGTCGTGCCGGGGAAGCAGTTCTCGACGACGACCGCGTTTCCGGTCGAGCACGCGGCCGCGCGCGGAGTCGCCGTGGCGCGCTGGGCGGCGCCGGACTGGGTGCTGTCCGCGGTCGCGCGGACCTCAGAGAAGTAGGTCGTGCCGTTGGTGACGGTCGTGTCGTCGAACGTCGTCGCGCTGTACGCGGCGGGCGTGACGAGGGTGGTGATCGAGCCGGCGGACGTCCCGCGGTACACCTCATACCAGGGGGCGCCGGCGAAGGGCGCGAGGACAGCGCCACCTTGCCGTCGAGGCTCATGGCGGTCAGGCCCTCGGGCGCGAGCGGGGGGCTCGAGGCCTGGGGCGCCGCGGGAAGGACGGATACCGTCCCGAGAAGACGAAGGCGGCGAGGGCCGCCAAGCCAATACGGATGCGGTGGGGAGTCATGGGGTTCTCCTCAGCCAGATGTCGAGCGTCCGTGCTCCGGCCGCCGCTCCGGAGACGTTGGTCAGGGGCCGGAAGTCGCTGCGCAGCCACGCGGCGATCCGGCGGTTGTACGTCGTGCCGAACGGCCCGTGCTCATACGCATCCAGGGCCGTGCGATCCGTGACCACGAGGCGGACGTCACGCATCCGTGCGATCGCCGCCTCTTCCTCCTGCGGGGTCGCCAGCGCGCCCGGCACCACGAGAGCTGCGCCGGCGGGTTCGGGCGGTCCGCCATGACATACAGCGCCGTCATCTGCGGCGCGAGCAAAACGGGCTCCCCCGGCCGCGTGTTGCGGGCGATGGCGTCGAGCGCACGCTGGAGTGCGGGCGCCTCCGCGGGTCGCGCGGCCAGGCTGCCGTGCGGTCCGCGCACCGTCGCGGTCTCCTCGCGTGCGTCCTTGACCATCAGGCCGGCACTCGCGAGTGCAGGAGAGCCACCAGACCGTCCCGACCGCCGCCACCTCTCTCGTCGCTGTCACCCAGCACCGCCCCACGGAGCCCACCAGGAACACCGCGCGACCGGGAGCCCGACGGCGTCGCCTCCGGGAACAGCCGTTCGGGAACGGGTCGAACGACCAGTAGGTGTTCGCGTCGCGCGCCAGCAGCAAGACGACGAGCAGCGCCGTCCGTGACGCCTCTGAGGGAGTGTGCATCCGGCCGCGCCAGATCAGCACGGCGGCTGCGAGCCACGCGCCGGCCGGGATCCAGTTGTAGCCGAACTCCATGTAGCGGCGGACCGCCTCGGGCCGCACCACGACGGCGGCGGCGAAGGCGACCACGCCGAGGCCGATCGCGACAAGCGCAATGTGCGCGCGCGGCCGCCCGCACCCAGTGCGAGCCCGACCGTGACGATCACGGCGGCCCCGGCGGCGTACAGGAGCACGCGCGCGGCGAGCTCGGCGAAGCTTGCGGCCGTCAGCGGCGCGTGCGCGTCGAGCACGACGTGACCGGCAGCGTTGACGAAGTCGGTCGGATAGAGGTTCTCGAACAGCAGCTCGTGTGGGCTCACCGCGGTCAGGAAGGCCGCGTAGACGACCAGCGGCAGCGCCAGCGCGGGTGCGGCGACGAGCGCTGCGGCGCGCCATGCCGGCCGGCGCGCATCGCGTGCGTGCCAGACCTC
Organism: uncultured Solirubrobacteraceae bacterium; assembly: GCA_963806395.1. Classification (GTDB taxonomy): domain Bacteria; phylum Actinomycetota; class Thermoleophilia; order Solirubrobacterales; family Solirubrobacteraceae; genus DASSUW01. Next base: position 2,279 of record CAWDYI010000017.1, read on the forward strand.
GACCGCCAGCCACACGGCGATCGCGCCGAACAGGGCGAGCGCCAGCTCCGGGCGGGCGAGGGCGACGAGCCCGCACGCGGCGCCCGCCTTCAGAGCCGATCACGCGACAGCTCGGCGAGCGGCTCGCCGGTCAGCCACAGGATCACCGCGAGTGCGAGCACGATCGCGAGCGGGGCCGAGGTCGAGTGCGGCAGCACGAACGAGTTGTTGGCGCTCGAAGCGCCGCAGCCGCGACGAGCGCGCCCGCCGCCGCGGCGGCCGGCGGCCCGGCGAAGCGGCGCGCGAGGCGGTAGGTCAAGGCCGTGGCGGCGGCCGCGAGGACGAGGCCGAGCGCGGCGGCCGGCCAGACGGCGGCGCCCGTGACGGCGTAGATCCCACCGAGCAGGAGCGGTCCGAGCGGCCCGTAGAAGTACTCGTAGTCGACGTACGGCAGCTCGCCCTGAGCAGTGCGCGAGGCGGCGAGCAGGTCGTAGCCGGTGTCCATCGTGAGGTCGCCCCAGGCGCCCCAGCTGAGCGCGGCGAGCAGGACGAACACGCCGGCGAGCACACCGTGGGCGACGCGGTCGCTGGCGGCCCGTCGCGCAGCGTGTCGACCGGGCGCCCGGCGACCGGGGCCGGCACCGGGGCCGGGGCCGTGGATCGGGCCTCTGTCGGCGCCACCGCGATCACGCCCGCTTCCTCCACAGCGTCCGCATCAGCAGCAGGCCCGCGATCGTGCTGCCGGCCGCGAACGCGATGCTGACGCGATGGAACGGGGTGCCGGGGAGCACGAGCTCGAGCGCGACGAAGGCGACGGCGCCGGCGGCCCAGGCGCGCGCGGCGTCCCAGGCCTGCGCGCGGGCCAGCGCGGCCTGGCAGAAGACGCCTGCCGCCATGAAGCCGCCGATGCCGACGCACAGCAGGGCGAGGTCGTACGCGGCCGGCGGTGAACTCGTCGCCGTACAGCAAGGTCATCGCGAACGGGCCCGCGACCAGTGCGCCGACGGCGAGCGCGGCCGCGAAGCCGGCGAGGATCACCGCGATCTTCACGGTCGCGCGGTGCAGGCTCGCCTCGTCGCCGCGGGCGCGGAAGGTCGTCAGGCTCGGCAGCAGCGAGGCCTGGACGCCCTGGAGCAGGAACACCGGGGCGCGCACGAGCAGCGTGGCGGCGAACAGCACGCCCGCCGCGGCCGCTGCGCCTTCGCCGCCCGCGATCAGCACGAGCAGCGGGCCGCCGCTCACGAGCACCTGCTCGCAGCCCGCGATCACTGCCGCGGGCATCGCGAAGCGGACGTGCGTGCTCAAACGCGAACTTGCCCCGTGTGCCCCCCGCCAGGCGGCGAAGTGCGCTCCGCCGGCGGGAGACGAGCGGGGCCACAGCGCCTCCAGCGGCCGCCGCGGCTATTGCCACGGCCGCCACCGTCTGGGAGGCGACGATCAAGAGGGGAAGTGCGAGGGCGAAGCGGATCGCTCCGTCGGCCAGCAGCACGATGCCGTAGCCGCCGAACCACTGGACGCCGCCGACGAGCCCGCGCGCGAAGTACGACAGCCCGTAGCCGGCCAGGCCGGCGACAAGCGCCACGGTCAGCACCGGCTCGCCGCCGAACAGCCGGTCGGTGATCGGCACCCATGCCAGCACGCAGCCGGCGACGGCCGCGCTGGTAACGAGCGCGGTCAGCCAGGCGGCTGCGCGGACCGCCGGCCGCGAGTCCTCACCGCGGGCGAGGTGATCCGCGATGGCACGCGAGACGGTCTGCTCGATCGGCCGGAACAGCAGGACCGCGAGCAGGAACATGGCGCCCCACAGCGCGCCGACCGCGCCGTACGCGGCCGGCCCGAGCGTACGCGCCGCGAGCACGTTGAACGCGTACGCGAGCACGCCGGAGGCCAGCGTGCCGATGCTCATCAGCGCCGCGTCGGACCGGTCGACCGCATGAAGCTGCGGGCGGGGAGAATCCCCGCCCGCCAGATGCAGCGATGTTGCTACGGCGCGGCTCACGCGACCTCGATCGCCTCCGCACGCAGTGCCTGATGCCACGCCAGCGTCAGCGCGAGGCCCTCCTCCAGCGACACCTGCGGCTCGAAGCCGAGCAGGCGCCTGGCCTTCGAGAGGTCCGGCACGCGGTGCCGGACGTCCTGGTAGTTGCCGCCGATCGACTCCAGCGACACGATCCGGGCGCGAAGCGGGCCGTCGATGCCCATCGACGCCTGCACCTTGTGCGCGAGGTCGACGATCGCGATCGGCTGGTCGTTGCCGACGTTGATCACCTCACCGGAGGTCTCCGCCGCTCGAGTGCGCGCACGACGCCGTCGACGGTGTCGCTGACGTACGTGAACGAGCGGGTCTGGCGGCCGTCACCGTGCAGCTCCATCTCGCGGCCGTCGAGCAGGTCCTCGAAGAAGAGCGACAGCGGGCCGCCCCACCACGACGGGTGGTTGCGCGCGCCGTAGGCGTTGAAGAAGCGCAGGATCGTGACCTTCAGGCCCTCCTCCTCCGCCATCCGCAGCGCGAGATGCTCGTCCTAGATCTTCGACGCGGCGTACGACCAGCGACGGGTCGTCGGCGGGCCGATCACGATCGGGTCGTCCTCGGAGAACGGCGGCGTCGCCATTCCGTAGACGTCCGACGTCGACGCGAGCACGACGTGCGCGCCGATCTCGAGGCCGAGCTGGAGCGCGACGTGCGAGCCGTCGACGTTGACGTGCAGCGTCTTCAGCGCCCCGCCGTAGCGGGGGATCTTCAGCGCGGCCATGTGTGCGATCGCGTCGCACTGGCCCATCGCCTCGCGCATCCGCGCCGCGTCGCGGCAGTCGAACTGCTCGAGTGTGAAGTTGGGGTGGTCGAGAAGGCCCGCCAGGTTGCGCAGCGTGCCCATCGACATGTCGTCGACGCCGATCACGGTGCATCCCTCGTCGAGCAGGCGCTCCACGAGGTTGGCGCCGATGAAGCCGGCGGCGCCGGTCACCCCGATCGTCGGGGGCAGTGTCATGTCGCGCTCCTCCTTGATGCTGTTCATGGTCATGCCGCTTCCAAGCGGCGCTGTGGTGCGGGCAAACGGGCCTCCAAGCCCGCTGCGACCCGTTCGGCAACGCCGAGGATCGCCTGCCCGTGCACGATGTCGGGGTAGACCTGCGCCGACGAGGCGACGACCAGGCCGGGGACCGCGAACGGGTCCGGCTTGGGCGCGCCGACCGGGTACACCGGCTCGGCGACGGTGGCCCGCGCGACCTGCGCGGCGATGACGTCCTCCTCCTGGAACGAAGGGAACATCGTCTTCAGATGGGCGAGGTACTCGCTGCGGATGTCCGCGGAGGACTTCTCCAGCTCGGGCGAGTCCGGGTTAACGTACTTCGGCAGGTAGATCAGCGACCCGCCGGCGGCCTCGGGATCGACCACGTGCGTCGTCTCGACGACGCTCGTGAGCGGGATCCGCCGGTCCGTGATGTTGAGGGCGTAGTACGAGCTGACGCTGTGCTTGACGCGCGCGACCAGGCACACGATGCCGAGGTAGCGCTGGCGGTCCGGCCCGAGCGCGCGCTCGAGGTCCGGCGCGAGCATGTGCGGCAGGTTGGGCCGCACCTGCGTCGCCACGACGGTGTCGTGCGGGCGGAAGCCGGCGTCGAGCACGACGCCGATCGCGCGCCCGTTCGCGCACGGCACGAACCGCACCGGCGTCGATGTCAGCACCTCGCCGCCGTTGGTGCGGATGCGCTCGGCGAGCGCGTCGACCATCGCCTGGTAGCCGCCCTCGATCCAGCCCATCACCTCGTGGCCCTTGCGGTCACGCGTGCCGGCCGTGCGGTTCATGCGCGACCACAGGTAGGTGGCCGGCAGGTCGTCGTAGTTGCCGTCGAACTTGGAGTCGAACAGCGGCTGCCACAGGCGCTCCCACAGGCGGTCGCCGCACGTGCGGCGGGTCCAGGCCTCGAGCTGCTCGCCGTCGAGCGGCGCGTGGTCGGTGATCGCGCGGCAGCGCAGCACGAACCGCACCAGCCGCGCGCGGTCGGCGACCGACAGCCCGGGGAAGGTCATCAGCTGCGCGGGCGTGGACATCTCGGCGAGCTTGCCGCGGTGGTAGAAGCCGACCCCGAGCCGGCGCCAGCGCACGTTCAGGCCGAGCTCCTCGGCGAGGTCGAGCACACGCCGGTCGGTGGTGGTGACCGCGTGGTAGAAGCGGTCGACGCGCACGCCGCCGAGCATCGTGCTGCCGGCGAGGCCGCCGAGCTGGCCGGCGGACTCGTACACCGTCACGCGCACGCCGCGCGCCGCGAGCTTGTCCGCGACGCCGAGGCCGAGCAGTCCGCCGCCGATGACGCCGACGCCGTTCACGACCGCGCCCTCGCAACCGCCTGGCGCGTCATCAGCCGCGCGTAGCCGGCCATCGTCGGGAGCACCTTCATCTTGCTCTCGCCCTCGCGCTTGCCCCAGTCGAGTGTCACCGGGACCTCGGCGATCGTGATCCCGAGGGCGGAGAGCTTCATCAGGATCTCGGCCTTGCAGGCGAAGCCGCGCTCGCGAATGAACGAGTCGCCGTAGCGCTCGTAGCCGGCGTTCAACGCCGCCGCCCGGTAGACGCGGAAGAACGACGACACGGTGCTCGCGTCCAGGCCGCCGCCGCGGCGGATCACCGACGAGGCGGCGCGCGACAGGAAGCGCCGGTGGCGCGAGACGCCGACCAGCTCGCCGCCGGCGTGGTGCGAGGCGAGCACGACGTCCGCGCCCTCGCGGGCGGCCGCCAGCATCGCCTCGACCGCGTCGAGGTCGCTGGTCGTGTCGGACTCGAGCGTGACGATCAGCTCGTCGTCGGCCGCGAACGTCAGCGCACGCCGGAAGCCGCGGTCGAACGCCGTGCCGGGGCCCTGGTTGCGCCCCAGCGGCAGCACCTCGACCGGCAGGTCGCCGTCGTGCGCCCGGGCCACCTCGACCGTGCCGTCGGTGGAGCCGTCGTCGACGAGCACCACCCAGCCACCGTCGCGCCACAGGTCGGGGCGAGACTCGAGGTCGGCGAGCAGGCGCGGGACGTTGGCCTCCTCGTTGAACGCAGGGATGACGAAGACGGCCATTAGTAGGCTCCGCGGCGGTTGAGGACCACGGGGAGCGTCTGGACGAGGATCTTGATGTCCCACCAGAGCGACCAGTTGGTCACGTAGACGTAGTCGAGCTTCACCATCTCCTCGAAGGGGATGTCGTTGCGCCCGAGCACCTGCCAGAGGCCGGTGATCCCGGGGGTCGTCTCGAGCCGCCGGCTTGCCCAGCCTGTGATCTGCTCGGACTCGTGCACCACGAAGGGGCGCGGCCCGACGAGGCTCATCTCGCCGCGCAGGACGTTCCACAGCTGCGGCAGCTCGTCGACGCTCCACTTGCGCAGGAACGCGCCGACTCGCGTGATCCGCGGGTCCTCGTGCATCTTGAACAGCGGTCCGCCGCCCTCCATCTCGTTCAGATGGGCCAGCTCGAAGCGCTTGGCCTCGGCGTCGGCGACCATCGTGCGGAACTTCACGATCCGGAACTCGCGGCCGCCGCGCCCGTGGCGCGCCTGCTTGAAGAACACCGGTCCGCGCGTGTCGAGCTTGATCGCGATCGCGGCCGCGATCAGCACCGGCGAGATCGCCAGCAGTCCGGCCGCCGAGGCGAAGATGTCGAACGAGCGCTTGAGTGCGCGCACCGTGCGCGAGAACGACATCGACGGCAGGCTCACGACCGGGATGCCCTCGATGTCCTCGATCGCCGCGTTGGACGCGAACAGCTCGTAGAAGTTCGGGACGATCGAGAGGTGGACGTCGGGCCGGCGCACCTCGCGCACGAGCTCGAGCGTCTTCTCGTGCGGCGCGTTGGAGAACGCGAGCACGACCCAGTCGATGTGCAGGCGGTCGACCAGCTCGGTCAGCTCGGCCGTCGAGCCGAGCACGTCCACGCCGGGCTGCTCGTCGACGAAGCCGACGAGCTCGAGCCCGTACTCGGGGTGCGTCTCGATCTTGCGCTCCAGCAGGCGCCCGGTGGCGCCGGCGCCCACGATCAGCGTGCGGCGGGGGCGCATCATGCTCGGGAGCACCCACGTGCGCACGATGCCGCGCAGCGTCGGGACGGCGACCACTGCCAGCGAGAGGAAGAACAGCGCCTCGAGCGGCGAGTAGACGAAGATGTCGAAGCCCTTCTTGAGGCCCTGGCCGACGACGAGCAGCGCGAGCGAGCCCGCGAGCAGCGCGTTGAACAGCGTCGACACCTCGTCGAAGCTCTTGCGTGCGATCGCCGAGGACTGGCCCTCGTACAGCCGGTAGGTCCCGAAGATACCCAGCCACGCGAGCGTGACGACGGGCACCAGCGCGACCATCAGCCAGGTCGGGGCGATGACGGCCGGCGGCCCGATCTGCTCGGCGAGCAGGAACGTGCCGGCCAGCGAGAACAGGATTGCCAGCAGGTCCGCACCGATCAGGATGCGGACGCGCCCGCGTGAGAATCCGCCCCGGCGCCGGGCAGGCGCGTGCGCAGCGGGCGGGGGAACGATCCGCAGCCCGGTGTGCAGCGCCTCCGTTTCGGCGACGGTGGCGGTCAGCTCAGGACGCCAGCCGTTCATGCGGCAGCACCAGGTCGTGCATGTAGGCGTAACGGGTCGCCTCCGTGCGGTTGGCGACGCCGAGCTTGCGGTAGGTGTTCGAGAGGTGGAACTTGACCGTCTGCTCGGTCACCCACAGCTCGCGCGCGATTCGGTTGTTGGTGTAGCCCTCGGCGGCCAGCGTGAGGATCTCCTTCTCACGGTCCGTGAGCGGGCAGTCCTCCTGGCTGACGACCGGCCGGGTGGTGCGGAAGCGCTGGACCACGTGGCCCTGCGAGATCTCGCGCAGCAGCGTGCCCATGCTCACCGGGTGCACGCTCTTGGAGAGGACGCCGTCGGCGCCGGCCTCGAAGGCCTCGCTCAGCCACTCCTCGTCCATGCGCATGGTGAGCAGCAGACGCTTGGCGTCAGGTGCGTGCTCGGCGGCCTCCTTCAGGCGCGCGATCGCGTTCTCCGGCAGTTGCATGTCGTCCACGACGACCACGTCGGGCCGCAGCTCGGTGAGCGCAGCGTCGGCAGGGGTACGGCCGTCGATAAAGCCAACGACCTGGAATCCCGCGGTCTGCCGCAGGGCGAGTCTGATTGCGTGGACCACAAACGAGTGATCCGCGACGATGACCAAACGCTTCATGCCGCCACCTCCATGGGCTGGGTCTGCTCTACGCGTGGCACCGGCAGATCCGCCGGGGGTCGCGCCACCGCGCGTTCGGTCCGCGTGACGCCCCGGAAATCCACCGTGGGCACCATCGCGGCGATGTGGTTGTGGTCTATGCCCGGGTGGGCCGTGACGATCAGCGCGACATCCGCGCCGGCCAGGGCCTGCTCGAGCTCCGTGTTGTGGAGCTCGAACTGCTTGAGCTCCGGGACATAGGGGTCGTGGTAGGCGATCTCGGCGCCCAGCGACTGCAGGCGATCGATGATCTTCAGGGCGGGCGACTCGCGGATGTCACCGACACCGGGCTTGTAGGCGACGCCGAGGACCGCGATCTTCGCGCCCTTGACGGCCTTGCCCTGCTCGTTGAGCGCGCGCTCGGCCTGCTCCACGCAGAAGTACGGCTGGGTCTGGTTCACCTTGCCGGCCAGCTCGATGAACTCCGTGGCGAAGTCCAGCTCGCGTGCCTTCCAGGACAGGTAGAACGGGTCGACCGGCAGGCAGTGTCCGCCCATGCCGGGGCCCGGCTCGAACCGCATGAAGCCGAACGGCTTCGTCGAGGCGGCGTCGATGACCTCCCAGATGTCGATCCCCATCCGGTCGGCGAGCCGTGAGAGCTCGTTGACCATGGCGATGTTGACCGACCGGAAGATGTTCTCCAGCAGCTTCCCCATCTCGGCGACCTCGAGGGTCGAGACCGGGACGACCTGCTCGCACACGAGGCCGTAGAGGGCCTCGGCGCGGTTGCGGCAGGCGGGGGTGAGGCCGCCGAGGATCTTGGGCGTGTTGTGCAGCGAGTGGATCTCGTTGCCCGGATCGACGCGCTCGGGCGAGAAGGCGAGATGGAAGTCGCGGCCGGCGACGAGGCCGGTCTCCTCGAGGATCGGCAGGACCCGCTCGCGGGTGGTGCCGGGGTAGGTCGTGGACTCCAGGACGACCAGCTGGCCGGCCTGCAGTGCGTCCGCGACCACGTGCGTCGCGCCGATGAGCGGCCTGAGGTCGGGCTCGCGGTTTGGCGTCAGCGGCGTCGGGACGCAGATGATCACCGCGTCGCAGAGACCGAGGCGCGCCGTGCGCGTCGTGGCCTCGATGCGCGATGCGACGGCCTGCAGCTTCTCGGACGGGATGTCCTCGATGTAGGACTCACCGGCCCGCAGCTGACTGACGCGCGCCTCGCTGATGTCCACTCCTACGACGCGCTGGCCCGCCTCGGCGAACGCCACCGCCAGGGGCAGGCCAACGTAGCCGAGCCCCACGATGCCGATGGTCATGCAAGCTCCTTTTGTGTCTCGAACTCGCCGAGCCTGTTGCGAAGGCCCGAGAGGAGTTCGGCGATCTGCTGTTGCTCCAGGCGCCGCAGCTCGGCGAACAGCCGCGCGACGTCGGGGTGGCCCTCTTGGGTGGCCTCGAACTCGAACACGCGGTAGCGCGCCCGGAGATCGAGGTTCAACGAGAGCGCCGTGAGGAGGTTCTCGAGTGTCTGGTCGGACTCGCGTCCGCTGCGAAGGTCGCTGATGCTCATTCCCACGCCGCCCAGCTTGGACCCTGGTCGGGTGGCTAGGAAGGTGAGATCGGGTGGGGCCCTCGGAGCGTCTTCATGCCCCTGTGAGCAGCCTCCTGACCAGTTCCCGGAGCATTGATCACCCGCACTGGACGTATGTCTGACCCCCGAAGGTCACGAAATTACCCCACGAGGGCCTCCAAGTGCCCTACAGTGCTGCTCCGGCAGGACGGACCCTCGGAGAGGAACCCGATGACTGAATTCATGGATGACGTACCACCCCTGCGAACGATCGTCGCGGACGACGACCCCCTCGTGCGGCGTTTGATCCGCGACACCCTCCAGCGCGAGAACGTGACGGTGATCGCTGAAGCCTCGACCGGTCGCGAGGCCGTCGAGCTCGCTCTCTTCTACCGCCCGGACGTCGTTGTAATGGACTACATGATGCCCGAGATGGACGGCATCGAGGCGACGCGGCGGATCTACCAACAGGACCCGGGCATCCGCGTGATCCTGCTCACGGGCGCGGGCGACGAGACGCTCGGGCTGCGTGGCCTGCGCGCCGGCGCAGCGGGCTATCTGTCGAAGGACATGGAGCTGGCGTCCCTGCCGCGCGCGCTCCGTGGCTCGCTCGACGGCGAGGCGGCGATCTCGCGGCGGCTGGCGATGCACCTCGTCCAGCACTACCGCAGCGCCCCCACCGGCGGCATGGGCCTGCGCCCCGTGCGCAGCTCACTGACCGACCGCGAGTGGGAGGTCCTGGACCTGCTCTCCGGCGGCGCCTCGACGGACGACATCGCACGTCTGCTCGTGCTCTCGACCGAGACCGTCCGCTCACACCTGAAGAACCTCTACCGCAAGCTCGAGGTCCGCTCCCGCGAGGAGGCCGTCCAGGCCGCCATCCGGATGCGCGAGCTCGGCGGCGTCCCCGCCTAGACCTTCGGGGGGTTAGAGTCGGCCCGGCTTATGGCCGGCGTCGGCATCGACCTCCTGGAGATCGAGCGGCTGGAGCGCGCGCTCGCGCGGCGCCCGCGGCTGGCGGACCGGTTGTTCACGGACGGCGAGCGGGCGTACGCGGCCACGCGCGCGCGGCCCGTGATGCACCTGGCGGCGCGCTTCTGCGCCAAGGAGGCGGTCGCCAAGGCCCTCCAGCTGCGCGAGTGGAGCTGGAGGGACGTGGAGGTGCTGGGCGGGGGTGACGAGCCGCCGTCGGTGCGCCTGACGGGCGCGGCCGCCGACAAGGCGGCCGAGCTCGGCGCGACCGTGACGGTGTCGCTCACCCATACGCACGGGATGGCGGCCGCCATGGCGGTGGCGAGTTGAGGCTCCCCGGCTGGATGGAGCCGCTGCTCACGGCGGAGGAGATGCGCGCCGTCGACGCCTGGGCGATCGAGACGAAGGGCGTGCCGTCGCTCGACCTGATGGAGCGCGCGGGGGAGGGCCTGGCCCACGTGATCGCAGCGGGCGCGCCGGCCGGCCGGATCGCGATCGTCTGCGGGAAGGGCAACAACGGCGGCGACGGCCTTGTGGCCGCACGGCTGCTGCGGGCTGCCGGCCGCGACATCGACGTGCTGGCCGTGTGGGGGCTGGAGGCGATGCAGGGCGACGCGCAGGAGCAGCTGCGCCGGCTCCCAGGGCCTGCTCCGGTCCCGTTCGAGCGCGAGCGCCTCGATCAGGCGGACGCGATCGTCGACGCGCTCCTGGGGACTGGCTCGACCGGCGCGCCGCGCGACCCGGCGGCCGGCGTGATCGAGGCGATCAACGCCGCCACGGCGGCCGTCGTGGCCGCAGACGTACCGTCGGGCGTCGACGCCTCGACCGGCGAGGCGCCGGGGCCGGCGATCCGTGCCGCCGTGACCGCCACGTTCCACCGCGCCAAGCCGGGGCTGTGGATCCATCCCGGCAAGGCCCTCGCCGGCGACGTGCACGTGATCGACATCGGGATCCCGCGCGGCGGGCGGGCGAAGCCCGAGGTCGGCCTGATCGGCGACTCCGTGCTCGATGAGATCCCCCGCCGCGGGACCGACTCGACGAAGTTCAGCTCCGGCACGGTGGTGCTGATCGGAGGGTCGGCCGGCCTCACCGGCGCCCCGACGATGGCGGCGATGGCAGCGATGCGCGCCGGAGCCGGGTACGTGACCGTCGGCGCGCCGGCGACGCTCCAGGTGGCGCTATCGCTGCGGCTGCTGGAGGCGATGACGTTCGGGCTGCCCGAGCACGAGGGAGCGCTCACGGCCGAGGCCGTCGAGCCCGCGCTGCAGGCGATCCGCCGCGCCGACGCCGTCGTGCTGGGACCGGGCCTCAGCCGCCGCGAGGGCGCGCAGGCGTTCGCGCGTGAGATGTTCGAGCGCATCGACGTGCCGCTGGTGATCGACGCCGACGGGCTGAACGCGCTCGCGGGCGTGTTCCCGGAGGACCTGCCGCAGCGGCGCTGGCCGACGGTGCTCACCCCGCACGCCGGTGAGCTCGGCCGTCTGCTGGACGTCGAATCCGCCGAGATCGCCAGTAACCGGCTCGCCCACGCGCGCGAGGCCGCGTCACGTTCGCACGCGATCGTCGTGCTCAAGGGCGACGACACGCTCGTGGTGGCGCCGACCGGCCGCGTCGCGATCTCGCGCGGCGGTGCGCCCGCCTTGGCGACCGCCGGGACAGGCGACGTGCTCTCGGGCGTGATCGGCGCGATGCTCGCGAAAGGGCTCCCACCTGCGCACGCCGCCTGCGCCGCCGTGTTCGCGCACGTCCGCGCCGGCCAGCTCGCCGCGGCACCGCACGGGCCGGACGGCGTGATCGCCTCGGATGTGATCCAGGCACTGCCCGCTGCCCTCAGCGTAATCTAACGTCGCTCGCAGGTCCGAACTTGTGAGGACCTCGAGCGAAACCCGATTTCATGCTGCTCGTGCGAGACATCATGGTCACCGACGTCCCGAGCGTCACGGTGGCGGACTCGGTCGAGACCGTGCTGCACGTGCTGCGCGACCACGAGCTGCCGGGCGTCCCGGTGGTCAACGAGGGCGGCCGCTGCGTCGGGATCATCACGGAGGAGGATCTCGTGCTCACGGATGAGAACGAGGACTTCCACATGCCGCACTACTTCCAGCTGTTCGGCGGCGTCGTCTTCCTGGAATCGGTGTCGCACTGGGAGGAGCGCGTGCGGAAGGCGTTCGCCGCCAACGCGGAGGACATGATGACCGCCGACCCGATCACCATCGAGCCGAGCGCCACGGTCCGCGAGGCGGCGAACCTGATCGCCCGCAAGAAGCACAACCGCCTGCCGGTGATCGAGCACGGGCGCCTGGTGGGAGTCGTGACCCGCGTGGACGTGCTCGACGCGCTGACGTCCAACGACGAGGACTGACCGTGGTACGGGCGCTCGCCCGGGTCGGCCTGGGCGCCATCGAGCGCAACTGCGCCCGGCTCGCCGCGGCCGCCGGCCCCGCGCGGCTGTGCGCGGTCGTCAAGGCCGACGGCTACGGCCACGGCGCCGTGCCGGCCGCGCGCGCGGCGCTGGCGGGCGGCGCGGCGTGGCTGGCGGTCGCGACGGCGACCGAGGCGGCCGAGCTGCGCGCTGCCGGCATCGACGGGCCGGTGCTCGTGATGGGCGCCCTGTCGGACGCCGAGCTGGACGTCGCGCTGGCGGCGCGCGCCGACGTGGTCGCCTGGCGGGAGGAGTTCGTCGCCGCGATCGCCGCGCGTGGGGTCGACGCCCGCGTGCACGTGAAGCTCGACACCGGGATGGGCCGGCTGGGGACCCGCGATCCTGCGGAGGCCACGCGGGTCGCGGACGCCGTGGCGGGTGCGCCCGACCTGCGGCTCGTCGGGGCGATGACCCATTTCGCAACAGCGGACGAGGCCGATCGCGCCTTCCTGCACGAGCAGCTGGAGCGGTTCCGGCGGTGGGTCGACCCGCTGCTCGATCGCCATCCCGGCCTGCTCGTACACGCGGCGAACTCCGCCGCGGCGCTGGCGGAGCCCGCTGCTCGGTTCGGGATGGTGCGGTGCGGGATCGCCGCCTACGGGATGGACCCGTTCCACCGCGACCCGGCGGACCACGGGCTCGAGCCGGCGCTCGAGCTGGTCAGCTACGTCGCCGAGGTCAAACGCTGCGCACCGGGCGAGAGCGCCGGCTACGGCCGCCGGTTCGTGGCCGAGCACGAGACCTGGCTCGGCACCGTGCCGATCGGCTACGGCGACGGCGTCCGGCGCGGGCTGACCAACAACGCGGACGTGCTCGTGGACGGCCGCAGGGTGCCGCTGGTGGGCACCGTGTCGATGGACAACGTCACGGTCGATCTCGGGCCCGAGCCGGTCGAGCAGGGCGCCGAAGCGGTGCTCATCGGCACGCGCGGCGGCGAGCGGATCCTCGCCGAGGACGTCGCCGCCCGGCTCGGGACGATCAACTACGAGGTCACGTGCGGGATCTCCGCACGGGTGCCGCGGGAGCACCATCCGTGACCGCCGAGGCGCTCGACGCCGCGCGAGCGGCGCTTACCGGCCGCCAAGCCTGGCTCGTCGGCGGCGCCGTGCGCGACCGGTTGCTCGGCCGCAGCACCGACGACGTCGACGTCGCGCTCGAGGGCGACCCGCGCGAGCCGGCGCGCACGATCGCGCGCGCCACCGGCGGCGCGGCGTTCCAGCTGTCCGACGAGTTCGGCGCCTGGCGGGTCGTCGGGCCCGGCCAGGCCTGGCACGTCGACCTCGTCCCCCTCCGGGAGGGCGACATCGTCACCGACCTCGCCGCCCGCGACTTCACGATCAACGCCATGGCCGAGCCGCTCGCCGGCGGCGACCTGCTCGATCCGCACGGCGGGCAGGCGGACCTCGAGGCGAGGCGCGTGCGGATGGTCTCGGACGCCGCGCTGGCGGACGATCCGCTGCGGACGCTGCGGGCCGTCCGGATGGTGGTCGAGCTCGGGCTCGAGCTCGAGCCGCTGACCGGCGCCTCCGTGGCCGCCCACGCCGCGGAGATCTCGCGCGTCGCGCCGGAGCGGGTGTTCGCCGAGCTCAAGCGGGTGGTGACGGCTGAGCGTGCCGTCGAGGGTCTGCGGCTGATGGACCGGGTGTCGGTGCTCGCGGCCGTGTTGCCCGAGCTTCGTGCGTTGAGGGGCGTGGACCAGAACGAGTTCCACCACGCCGACGTCTTCGACCACACGCTGGAGGTGCTCGACGCGGTGGCCTCTTTGGAACGCGAACCCGCGGCGGTCGGGCTCGAGCACGCGAGCGCGGTCGCGGACCTCCTGGCGGAGCCGCTCGCCGACGAGCTGACGCGCGGCGGCGGGATGCGGTTCGCGGCACTCCTGCACGACGCGGCGAAGCCCGCCACGCGCGGTGTGCGGCCGGACGGGCGGGTGACGTTCATCGGGCACGACACGGCAGGGGCGGACCTCACCCGCACGGTACTGCGGCGCCTGCGCGCCTCGCAGCGGCTGATCGAGTACGTCGCCGCGCTCACGCGGCATCACCTCCGGCTCGGCTTCCTCGTGCACGAGCGCCCGCTCGACCGTCGCGCGGTCTGGCAGTACCTGCGCGCGACCGCGCCGTACAGCGCCGACGTCACCGTGTTCACGGTCGCCGACCGGCTCGCGACGCGCGGGCGGAACGCCGAGGACGCGATCGCGGCGCACGTGGAGCTGGCCGGCGACGTGCTGGGGCATGCGTTCGAGGCGCCGCCGAGTGAGCCGCTGGTCCGCGGGGACGAGCTCGCGCGCGAGCTCGGGGTGGCTGCGGGTCCTCTGCTGGGCGAGTTGCTGGCTCAGCTGGAGGAGGATCGGTATGCCGGGGCCGTGGTGACCCGGGAGGATGCGCTCCGTCGTGCGCGCGAGTTGGTACAGGAACGGCGCATTTAAGGGGAGACACGGAGCGCCGCGATCGGCAGTGTGCGGGGGGTGGTTCACAAACGTTCACGAGGATCGAACAAACGTGACGCACCCCCTTCCGTCAATGCGCAGTTGGCCCGCCTCGCCGCCCGGCAGCACGGGCTCGTGACGGCTGCGCAGCTCGCGGATTCGGGGCTCGGGCGGCCGGCCGTGGCGAATCGCGTGAGCGACGGGCGGCTACACACCGTGTACCGGGGCGTGTACGCGGTCGGACACGCGCGACTCTCCCAGCACGGGCGGTGGATGGCGGCGGTCCTCGCGGCCGGAGACGGGGCCGTGCTGAGCCACCTGGCCGCGGCGAAGCTGTGGGAGATCTGGCGGCGCCGCGTGTCCGGCATCGACGTGACCGCGCTCACGAACCGGCGGAACCGCCCGGGAGTCCGCATGCACCGCGCCCGCCACCTCCACCCGCGCGACGTCACAACCCACGACGGGATCCCCGTGACCACCGTCCCGCGCACGCTCCTGGACCTCTCCTCGGTGCTGACCGCCGCGCAGCTCGCCAACGTGATCCACGAGGCGGCGTTCCGCAACCGCTTCGACCTCGAAGCGACACGCAACGCGACGCAACGCGCCACAGGCCGCCACACGCTCGACGTCCTCGCGACCGCCGTCGAAGCCCATCTCTCGGGCAGCGCCGGCACCCGGAGCGCACTCGAGGACCGGTTCCTCGCCCAGATCCAGGCCAACGGCCTCCCGGAACCGCTCGTCAACACGAAGCTGAACGACATCGAGGTCGACTTCCGCTGGCCCGACGAGAACCTGTGCGTCGAGATCGACGGCCCCGGCCACCAGCGGCCGCGGAGCCAGGCCGAGGACCGGGCCCGGGACGCCGCGCTGCGCGCCGCCGGACACGAGGTGATCCGGCTGGACGCCTGACGCGGGTACCCTGCCGCACCATGCCCGCCGACCCGGACTGCCTGTTCTGCAAGATCGTCGCCGGTGAGGTCCCGTCCACGCGCGTGGACGAGGACGAGCGCACGGTCGCCTTCATGGACATCAACCCCGCCACGCGCGGTCACCTGCTGGTGATCCCGCGCGAGCACAGCACCGACCTGCTCGAGGTCCCCACCGAGGATCTCGAGGCGTGCGCGCGGATGGCGCAGAAGCTCGCCGGCCGTGCCAAGGAGCGCCTCGGCGCCGACGGCGTGAACCTGCTCAACTCGTGCGGACGGGCCGCGTGGCAGACCGTCTTCCACTTCCACGTGCACGTGATCCCGCGGTACGCGAACGATCCGCTGCGGCTGCCGTGGGTGCCCGGCCCGGGCGATCGCGACGAGATCACGGCCGCCGCGGCGGCGATCACCGGCTGACGCTGCCCGAAAGAGCCCTTGCGCGCCGAGCCGCCGTGCGGATACGTTCTTCAACGTCGGGATCGGCGGCGGCCGGTCTAAGTCAAGTGCGGCGCGTGGCTAGGCCCGCGACGTTGCAGCAAGCGGGGTATATCTGTGGGTACCGGCACGGTCAAGTGGTTCTCGGACGACAAGGGGTTCGGCTTCATCACTCCCGATGAGGGCGGCCGGGACCTGTTCGTCCACTTCACGGGCATCACCGGCGACGGCTATCGCTCGCTGGCGGAGGGCGCGAAGGTGACCTACGAGGAGGAGCAGGGGGACAAGGGCCCGAAGGCCATCAACGTACAGAAGCTCTAGCCCTCGGCGGCGGGATCGCCCGCCGTACCACAACCCCGGCCGGTCCGTCGTGTTGAATGCCGGGATGCCCCATCGCCCCAGAACCTTCGTCGCCGCCGGCGTGATGCTGGCCGCGCTCGTGTGTGCCGCGCCTGCTTCGGCGCGGATCATCGAGGTCGGCGCGGCGCCGCCTGAGGCGACGCCGACCTGCCCATCGAGCCCCTGTCTCGCGGTCTCGCGCACGACCGGCTACCAGGCCAAGGTCGTCAACAGCCGCAGCGTGTACGTCATCCCCGCGAACGGCCGGATCGTCGCGTGGACGATCTCGCTCGGCAACCCGGACCAGCGCCAGATCGACTTCTTCCAGTCCAACTACGGCGAGTCCTCGGCCGGCCTGACGATCCTGCGGCGCGGCAAGCGCCTCTACCACCGCGTGATCGCACAGTCGCCGCTGCAGGACCTCGGGTCGTACTTCGGCCAGAAGGTGCAGTTCCCGCTCGCGACCTCGATCCCGGTCAAGAAGGGCCAGGTCCTCGGGCTCACCGTCCCGACGTGGGCGCCCGCGCTCACCCAGCTGCTCAGCGACGGCTCCTCGTGGCGGGCGAGCCGGCCGAAGAACGGCTGCGACGAGACCGACCGTCAGACCGCGCAGACCCGCATGCGCCAGCGCACGCAGTACCGCTGCCTCTACAAGGCGCGGCTCGCGTACACCGCGACGCTGATCACGAGCCCGAGGCCGAACAAGCCCAAGGACTGAACTACCGGCGCTCCCGGCCGCCGGGCGGCGGGGCGGGCGGCGCCGCGGGCATCCGCACGCCGGCGGAGCGGTCGGCAACCTGCGGCGGGTCGTGGCCGAGCAGGTCGAGCAGCGCCTCCACCACGTCGGGATCGAACTGCGCGCGGACGCCCTGCCGCAGCTCCTCGGCTGCCGCGTCCGGCGACATCGCAGCCCGGTACGGCCGGTCCGTGATCATCGCGTGGTAGGCGTCGCACGCCAGGATGATGCGCGAGCCGATCGGGATCAGCCGTCCGCGCAGGCCGTCCGGATAGCCGCTGCCGTCCCAGTGCTCGTGCTCGTGCCGGACGACCGGCGCGATCACGGCCAGATCGGGGATCCGCAGCAGGATCCGCTCGCCCGCCACCGGATGCTCGGCCATGATCTTCCACTCGTCGAGCGTCAGCGGGCCGCGCTTGTGGAGGATCTCGTTCGGCATCGCGAGCTTGCCGACGTCGTGCAGCAGCGCCGCATGGGCGATCCGCTCGACCTGCCCGGCCGCGAGGCCGAGGATCATCGCCACTCCGCGCGCGAGGTGGACGACCTCCTCGGAGTGCTCGTGCGTGTAGTTGTCGCGCTCCTCGATCGCGGCGGCCAGCGCCTGCACGGCGGCCGGTGAGCCCTGCTGAGCCTGGAGCATCGCGAGCTCGCGCTCCACATCGGCGTTGGCGACCGCCACGCGGCCCTTGCCGGTGCGCTTGGCCAGCAGCAGGGCGCGGTCGGCGTGCTCGAGGAGGCCGTCCGCGTCCATCGGCTCGTGCCACTGGGCCACGCCGACCGAGCACGCGCCGACGAGGTCGTTGGCCACGGCGTCGCGAACGCGCTCCGCGACCACGCGGGCGTCCGCCTCCTCGCTGCCCGGGAGCAGCAGGACGAACTCGTCGCCGCCGTAGCGTGCGACCTGGTCGTACGGGCGCAGGTCGGCCTGGAGGACGCCGGCGACCCGCCGCAGCAGCTCGTCGCCCGCCTGGTGGCCGCGCACGTCGTTGACGCGCTTGAAGTCGTCGAGGTCGATGATCACGAAGCTCAGCGGCGTCGCGTCGCGCCGGGCGCGTGCGATCTCCTCGCGGACGCGCACCTGCATCGCGCCGTGGTTGAGCAGCCCGGTCAGCGCGTCGGTGCGCGCTGCCTGCTGCACGCCGTGGTAGGTCTCGGCGTTGTGGCACGCGACGGTCGCAAGGTCGGCGATCGCCTCCAGCGTGCGGCGGTCCTCGTCCTCGATCCGGCGCATCGAGGTCCAGCCGACGGACAGCGCGCCCTTGAGCTCCTGGTTCCAGACCATCGGGACGGCGATCGCGGTGCGGAAGCCGCGCAACGTCGGATGCGGCACGGCGACGTCACGCGCGTAGTCGTTCGTCGTGTATGTCTTACCGGTCGCCAGCACCTTGCCGGCCGCGCCCTCGCCGGGCCCGAGCCTTGCGCCGTGCCACTCCTCGGGCACGTTGTGGCCGGCGGTGCCGACGCCGCCGTCGATCGCGTTTCCGAGATAGACGCCGGCGATCCCGGCTCCGAGCGCGACGGCCGCCTCGCGCGCGAGCGTGCGGAGCACTTCAGTGAGCTCCAGCGACATGTTGAGCGCCCGTGCGGCGCGGACGAGCGCACGATCGTGGGCCGAGCGGGTCGCCCGCCGGTGCTCGGCGTCCAGGCGCACGAGCCCCGCGGCAGCGACGCTCGCCAGCGCCTCGGCGGTCGCGACCTCGTCGGCGGCGAACTCGCGCGGAGCGCGCGACAGCAGGATCGCGACGCGGCGGACCTCGCCGTCGTACGCGACCGGCACGAAGAGGGCGGACGCGACGTCGTAGCGCTCGACCAGCTCGGCGCGGATCAGCTGCGTGCCGCGCGCATCCGGCACGTGCAGGCTGTTGCCGGTCGCGACCACGGTGGCGACCCCGGACGGCCCGTCGGCGAGCGCCATCCCGTAGGCCTCGCCGCCCGAGGCGATCGCCTCGCCGGTCGTCTGGTCCTGGGCGACCTCGAACAGGTGCACATGGTCGACCGCAAAGGATTCGAGCAGGGCGTCGATCAGCTCCGCGCAGAGGTCATCTGGCGTACGGGCCATCGTCGCGGCGCGAGCGACGCGATGCAATGGGGTCAGGGCGCCGTCGGCGCCGGTGCGGGAGGTGGAATCGAGTACGGCGTGGCCTTCCCTGCAAAGGGGTCAACAGGGGTATCGGCACCCTGATGACCCGCTTGATCGCGGGCTTGGGCGTTTGGGCGCAATCTGGACGAACGTCCGGCGGTCAGCAGGCGCCAGGGTTCTGGGCGCAGAAGTCCTCGAACTGCTCGGCGTTCGATCCGTCCGGCGGCGGCGTGTCGTTGGTCGGGCCATCCGCCGTCGCGTCCGGCGCGGCGGTCCCGCCGCCCTGATCGGTCCCGCTGTCGGACGGCGCGGCCGGTTCCTCCGTGGTTCCGGTGCCCGTGTCATCCGAGGCGTCGGGGTCCGTCGTCGTGTCGTCGTCGGTGTTCGTACCCGAGTCGCTCTCCGGGGTGTCGCCCTGAGCCGATGCATCGGCGGGCGACTGTGCGGCCTGCGGGACCTTCACCTCCGCCGGCGGCCCCGGCACCTGCGGCGCCAGTGAGTCGTCACTGCCGCAGCCTGCTGCCACGAGCGCCAGCAGCCCAGCGGCCACAAGCGCGGTGATGCGCCGCCCCCGCATGCCGCTCACTCCTCGGTGACGCGCGGTAGCGCCGACATCCGGCGGCCGCAGGTCGGGCAGTCGTTGAGGTCCTTCTGCGCGGGCTGATCGCACCAGTTGCAGAACCGGAGCGTCTCGACAGACCACGGAAGCCGCGAGCGCGAGGGCGCGAGCGGCAGGACCTTGCCGACGATCTCGAGCTCCTCGCCCGTCTCGCGATCGCGGTACACGCGGCCCGGCTCGGCCTCCATCAGGACCTCCCGGCCCGAGGACGGGGCGCGCAGGCGGTACGTCTGACCTGGCATCGCGCGCAGCCTAGCAGCGGCTATGGACGTAGAGTCCGCCCCCGTGCGCGTCCTCATCTTCCACGGCTACCTGCTCGCCGGCACCGGTTCGAACGTCTACAACGCCGCCCTCGCCGAGGCGCTCAAGCGCGCCGGGCACGAGGTGCACCTGCTCTGCCAGGACCGCGATCCGCTGGCACTCGAGTGGGTCGATGCGGCCGGCGACTGGGACACGGGGTCGCTGGCGCTCACCACGCGGCACGAGCCCGCGCAGGCCACGGTCTACCGGCCCGACATCGGCGGGGTGCTCCCGCTCTACGTCGCCGACCGCTACGACGGGATCGAGGCGCGGCCGTTCCAGGACCTCTCCGAGGAGGAGCTCGACCGCTACCTGGCGGGGAACATCGCGGCGGTGCGCGAGGTCGCCGAGCGCGTGCGGCCGGACGTGGCGCTCGCCAACCACCTCGTGATGGGGCCGGCGGTATTCGCGCGCGGGCTCGCGGAGGCCGGCGTGCCGTACGCGGTGAAGATCCACGGCAGCGCGCTCGAGTACACCGTCAAGCCGTATCCGAGGTTCATGCCGTATGCGCGCGACGGCCTCGAGCGTGCGCGCGGCATCCTCGTCGGTTCCCGCCACACCGCGGAGAGCCTGTGGGCGGCGATGGACGACCCGACGGTCGTCGAGCGCACGCGCCTCGGCCCACCGGGCGTCGACATCGAGCGGTTCGCGCCGCGCGAGCCCGAACCCGCCCGGGAGGGGCTCGAGGAGCTGCGTGCCCGCCTGGCGTCGACCGAGGAGGCGGCTGAGACCGGCAGCTCGTTCGACCGCTCCGCGGCCGAGGCGGCGGCGGCGCTCGCCACCGTCGAGCCGGACGACCGGCTGGTCGTGTTCGTCGGCAAGCTGATCGCCTCCAAGGGGGTCGAGCTGCTGCTGGCGGCGTGGCCGCTCGTGCTGGCACACGAACCGCGGGCGCGGCTGCTGATCGTCGGGTTCGGCGGGTTCCGGGAGGCGCTCGAGGGCCTCGCGCGGGATCTCGGCGCCGGCGACCTGGACGCGGCGCGCGCGCTGCGCGGAGAGGGCGGCGGCGAATTGCCGCAACTGGCGGCGTTCCTGGACTCGCTCACCGGCGACGACGCGGACGCCTACCGCGCGGCGGCTCGCGGCATGACCGACCGGATCGCCTGGGCCGGCCGGCTCGACCACGCCGAGCTCCCGGACGTGCTGCCGCTCGCCGAGGCGATGGTCGTGCCGAGCACGTTCCCGGAGGCGTTCGGCATGGTCGCGGCCGAGGCCGCCGCATGCGCCGCCCTGCCCGTGGTCGCCGACCACTCGGGGCTCGCCGAGGTGGCGCACACGCTCGCCAAGGCCGTGCCAGGCGGCGCCCGCTCGTGGCTCACCTTCGAGGTCGGGCCCGGCGCGGTGCGCGAGCTCGCCGGCAACCTGGCCGGCTGGATGCAGGCGCCGGCCGACATCGTCGAGGCCACGCGGGCGGGCATCGTGGCCGCCGCGCGCGAGCACTACTCGTGGGACGGAGTCGCGCGTTCCGTGATCGCCGCCGCGCGCGGCGAGCTGGAGGGGCTTCCGCTCCCAGCGCCGGACATCCAGTCCAGCGGCTAGGATTCCGCGCCCATGAGAGGTGGGGTACGGAACGCGCTCGTTCTCGCAGGAATCGCCGTGGCGGCTGCCGTCCTCGGTGGCTGCCAGCTGACCGACTCCGGGACGAACATGGTCAACGGCAAGGAGCAGTTCGTCGCCAAGTGCGGCGCGTGCCACGTGCTCGCCCGCGCGGGCACGACCGGCGTCGTCGGCCCCGACCTCGACGAGGCGTTCCACCGCGCGCGCCAGGACGGCTTCGGCGAGAGCACGTTCGAAGGCATCGTGCACAAGCAGATCCTGTACCCGGCGATCCGGCAGCAGCGCGACCCGGAGACCGGGAAGGTGCTGCCGCTGATGCCGCCCATGCTGGTGACGGGTGAGGACGCCGAGGACGTCGCGGCCTACGTCGCCTATGCGGCCGGCAGGCGCGGCGAGGACACCGGCGCGCTCGCGCGCGTCGGCGCCGCGAAGGCAGAGGGCACGGCCGAGGCCGAGGACGGCGTGCTCGAGATCCCCGCGCTCCCGGACGGTTCGACCGCCTTCCAGTTCGCGGACGCCGAGGCGCCCGCCGGCCAGCTCACGCTCCGCTCGCCGAACGAGTCGAGCGTCGACCACAACATCGCCGTCGACGGCGGCGGGGTCGACGAGAAGGGCCCGGTCGTGAAGGACGGCGACGTGTCGGAGATCGAGGTCGACCTCGATGCCGGCGAGTACAGCTTCTACTGCTCGGTCGAGGGCCACCGCGCCGGCGGCATGGAGGGCACGCTCACGGTGAGGTGAGCAGGGCCTCGCGCTCGCGCTGCTCGTCGCGATCGGCCTGCTGCGACGCGCGGAAGAAGAAGAAGCAGAGCGCGAACACCATGATCAGCAGGTCGAGCACGACCATCATGCCGCCCGCGAGCTGCTGATCGGCCACCGCGGTCAGCCCGTGGCCACGGTCGCCGGAGCCGTACACGTCCGTGTAGATCGGCACCCGGATGAGCACGAAGCTCATCCCCAGGAACATCCCGACCATCCGCGCGCCGATCAGGTACGGCACCTTCCACAGCTCGCCGCGCAGCCGCCGCCGCTTCGGCTCGAGCGCCGACCACCACACGAGCACGCCGATCGCCACGAAGCTCATGTGCTGGAGCGCATGCACGAACGGGTAGCGCACGGCGGCTTCGAAGAAGATCGCGAAGTGCCAGCCGAACAGCACGAGCGCGTACACCGGGACGGCGACGATCGGCTGCCGCAGCCACCGGAAGGCGCCGCGCAGCCGCGGTGAGCGCGCCAGCGTGACGAGCGCGGGCCGCGGGAGCAGGAAGCCGAGCACCGGGTTGCGGGCGCCGACGAGCAGCAGCGGCGCCGCCAGGTCCGCGATCAGCAGGTGCTGGGCCATGTGGGCCGACAGCAGGTCCTCCCCGAGCGTGTGGATGGGGGAGAAGAAGCCGATCACCCACAGCGCGATGCCGGCGTGCCAGAGCGCGATCTGGCCGCGCGGCACCGTCACGCCGCGTCCGCGCAGCACCCGCAGCGCGCGCAGGTACAGCGCCTCCGTGGTCGCCACGAGGATCAGCGCTCCCAGATCCATCAGATGGATGCTAGGGCTCTAGAGCGCGCGGATCACGAGCGCCACGGCGATCACCGCGGCCGCCACCGCCAGCACGTACAGCAGGACCCGGAACGCCTCCCGCTCGGATCGCAGCGGGTTGATCAAAGGATGTAGATCGTCGTGTAGACGACCACCCACATGACGTCGACGAAGTGCCAGTAGATCCCCGGCACCTCGACGCCGTGGTGCTCGGCCGACGAGAAGTGCCCGCGGAACGCGCGGACGGTGACCATCGCCAGCAGTGCGAGGCCGATGAACACGTGCGCCCCGTGCAGGCCGGTGAGGCCGTAGAAGATCGTGCCCTGCGCGTGGTCCTGCGGCGAGAAGCCGACGTGCACGTACTCGTTGATCTGCACGAACAGGAACGTGGCGCCGAGCAGGAACGTCGTCAGCATCCCGGCCTGGAGGCCGAAGCGGTTGTCCGACTTCACCGACTCCAGTGCCCAGTGCATCGTCAGCGAGGAGGAGACGAGCACGGCGGTGTTCACGCCCGCGATCGCCACCGGCAGGTGCGTGTCCGCCGCCGGCCAGTCGGCGCCGCCCACGACCCGGATGAAGAAGTAGGCCGTGAAGAAGGCCCCGAAGACCATGATCTCGCTGATGATGAAAAGCAGCATCCCGAGCGTCCGCGCGTCGACTCGCGACGAGCGGTTGGCCTCGGGCGGCCCGTGGTGATCGTGGTGCCCGTGCTCGAGCGCGGCGGCTTCCATCAGGCCTCCGTCGCCACCGGCGCGGACTCGATGTGCTCGACCGGCCGGTTGGTGGCGCTCTGCACGCGGTCGACGAGCTTGTCCGCGACCCACTTGGAGCTGCCCTCGGGCAGCGTCGAGATCACGATCTCGGAGATGAAGAAGTAGTCGAAGGCGTTCATGATCGCCGTGAACGGGTCGGGGTCGCCGATCATGCCCGCGGCGACGATGCCCTCGCCGCGCAGTGACTTCAGGAGCCCGCCCAGGCGCTCGCGCGCCTCGGCCACGGCGTGGCCCTGCACGTGCGCCTGCGGCACGACGACGATGAAGCGGTGCGGGCTGGCGGCGTTGAGCTCCTTCAGGCGGCCGGTGAGCTCGTCGGACGACACCGTGACGTTCGCGGCGACGAGCGTCACGTCGAACGGCAGGCCCTCGCCGATGACGTCGGACTCCACGTGCTCGACGGGGAGGCCGGTCTCCTCCCGGAGGCGCTCGGGCAGGTCGCGCTTCATCCACCCCGAGGTGGAGGCCGGGAGCGTGGACACGATGATCTCGTCGATGCCCTCCGCGTGGACGGCGTCCGTCGCCGCGAGGAACGGATCCTGGTCACCGACCTCGCCGCCCCCCTTTATCCCGTTGTCGCGCATGAACGCGAGCATCAGGTCAACGCGCACCTGCGCCATGTCGCGCACGGCCTCGTCGTAGACGACGTTCCCGCGCCTGGGCCGGGCCTGCGGCACGACGACGTGGAAGGTGACGCCGTCGGCCTGGCGCGACAGCACCTTGTCGATCAGGTTCTTGCCGCCGATCGTCTCGTTGGCGAGGACCAGGATCTTCGTCACGTCTCGCTCTCCCTCTCCTCAGGTGGCGCTCCGGCCGGCTGTTTCGGCCGTGCCTCCGAGGGCGGCTGGAAGATCCCGTGCTGGGCACCGGGAACGCCGTACTCGTACGGGCCCCCGACGACCGTCGGCACGCGATCGAAGTTGAATATCGGCGGCGGGGAGGAGACCTGCCACTCCAGCGTCAGCGCGCGCCACGGGTTGGCCGGCGCCCGCGCTCCGCCGCGCCAGGACGCGACCATGTTGTAGACGAATATCAGCGTCGAAAGCCCGGTGATGAACGCGCTCAGCGAGATCACCAGGTTCCAGGTCGCGAACTGCTCGGGGTAGTCCGCCACACGGCGTGGCATGCCCTGCACGCCGATCAGGTGCATCGGCCCGAACGTCAGGTTGAAGCCGATGAACGTCAGCCAGAAGTGCAGCTTGCCCAGGCCCTCGTCGTACATCCGGCCCGTCATCTTCGGGAACCAGTAGTAGACCCCGGCGAAGATCGTGAACAGCGAGCCGCCGAACAGGACGTAATGGATGTGGGCGACGATGAAGTAGGTGTCGCTCACGTGGATGGTCAGCGGGATCATCGCGAGCATCACGCCCGAGATGCCGCCGAGCGTGAACATCGTCAGGAAGCCGAGCGCGAACAGCATCGGCGTGTCGAGGTGGATCACGCCCCGCCACAGCGTCGCCAGCCACGAGAAGATCTTGATCCCCGTCGGCACCGCGATGATCGCGGTCGTGACCATCATCGGGATCCGGATCCAGCTCTGCATCCCGGACACGAACATGTGGTGCGCCCACACGGTGAAGCCGAGCAGCACGATCGCGAGCAGCGAGAACGCCATCATCCGGTAGCCGAAGATCGGCTTTCGCGCCTTCACCGCGATGATCTCGGAGATGATCCCGAACCCCGGCAGCATCATGATGTAGACGGCCGGGTGCGAGTAGAACCAGAAGACGTGCTGGTACATCAGCACGTCGCCCTCGCCGCCCGGGTTGAAGAAGTTGAAGCTCAGGCCGTAGTCGAGCAGCACGAAGAACTGCGACGCGGCGATGAACGGCGTGGCGATGACCACCAGCAGCGAGGTCGAGAAGTTCGCCCACACGAGCAGCGGCATCCGCCAGAACGACATGCCGGGCGCACGCATCGTGACGATCGTCACGAGGAAGTTCAGCGCGGTCGCGATCGAGGACGCACCCGCGAACTGCACGCCGATCGTGAAGAACATCTGCCCGATCGGCACGTCGGTGGAGAGTGGCGCGTAGGCCGTCCAGCCGGTGGCGAACGAGCCGCCGGGAGCGAAGAACGACGCCGTCATCATGATGCCGGCGACCGGCAGCATCCAGTACGACAGCGCGTTGAGCCGCGGGAACGCCATGTCCGGCGCGCCGATCATCAGCGGCAGCACGAAGTTCGCCAGCCCGGCGAACACCGGGATGATGAACAGGAAGATCATCAGCGACGCGTGGACGCTGAACAGCCCGTTGTAGGTGTTCGAGTCCACGAACTGCATGCCGGGCGCCGCGAGCTCGGCGCGCACGACCATCGCCAGCAGGCCGCCGACCAGCATGAAGAAGAACGAGGTGACGACGTACTGGACGCCGATCACCTTGTGGTCGGTGTTGACGCGGAAGTAGTCCTTCCACGAGTACGCGCCGTGGCCGGAGTGGTCCTCCGGCAGCGTCGGGCGCCCTCTCGCGTAGTACCACCAGTAGCTGAACGCGCCGATGCCGGCGAAGAAGAACAGCGGCGTGGCGAGCAGCGACACGAGCAGGATCGCGTGCTGCGCCTTGGTGGTCAGCCCGCCGTCGAAGCTCTCGAACCCGTACGCGGCGCGGACCACGAGCACCAGCGCGGCCGAGAACAGCACGCCGAGGATGACGTAGGCGCCGCCACGCAACAGCCCGGGGGTTCGCACCATCGTCATCGGCCCTTCACCTCCATCAGGTACTCCACCAGCGCGTCGATCTGCTCCTCGGACAGACTCTCACCGTAGTTGGGCATGATGCCGGGCGAGAAGCCCTCCGTGATCTCCGCTTCGGGGTCCGCGATCGACTGGCGGATCTGCTCCTCGCTCAGGTTGGGCAGCGCCTCGTCCAGATCCGGCCCGGTGGTGCCGGTCGTGCCCGCGTCCGAGAGCGTGTGGCAGGAGCCGCACGTCGCCGGCTCCGCGGCGTCCGTGAAGAGCGTCTTGCCGTCCGTCTCGGCGTCGCCGCCTTCGTCCCCGCCGCCGCCGCCTCCGCCGCCGGCGGCGGGCTCCTCGCCCAGCTCGGTGATCTTGGCCTCGAAGTCGTCCCTGCTCAGGACGTGGGCGCTCTGGCGCATCGTGGAGTGCCCGAGCCCGCACAGCTCCGCGCAGACGACCGCGAACTCGCCCGTCCGGGCCGTGGTGGTCACGCGCACGTGGGTGTCGATCCCCGGCACCGCGTCGATCTTCATCCGGAACGCCGGCACCCAGAAGTCGTGGATCACGTCCTTGGACTGGACCGTGAAGCTCACGGGCGTCTCCGCCGGCAGGTACAGCTGCCGCGAGGCGATCTCCTCGCCCCCGTCACCGGGGTAGAAGAAGGTCCAGGTGAACTGCTCCCCCACGACGCGCACGTTCATCGTGTTGGCCTCGGCCTTCTCGATGTCCACCAGCGCCACGTAGGCGTAGGTGCAGAGGCCCACGAGGATGATCGCGGGGATGGCGGTCCAGATGATCTCGAGCTTCGTGTTGCCGTGGATCGGCGGCCCGTCCTTGAGCTCCTCGCCGGGCTTCATGCGGAACTTGATCGCCGAGTAGAGGACGATCGTCTCGACCAGGACGAAGATCGGGACGGAGGCGATCAGCAGGACGTCCCACAGCGTGTCGATCGTCGGGGCCTGGGTCGACGCCTGGACCGGGAACCAGTCGATCCACAGCGCGAACGCGATCCCGAAGGCGGACGCGACCGCCCCGATCAGGAGCATCTGGCGGACCTGGGTCCGGCTCTCCTGCGAGGGCACCGGTTCCTCGGCGCTCATCGGCTCTCCTCGGCCATGGACGCGGCATCCTATTTGAGAGCTGCGACGGACGCGGAGCCAGGCGTGCGGCGCGTCTAGGCCGCGGCGCGGGCGTGTTGCAGGCTGCCCGAGGCAGCCGCGGCGGCCTTGAAGTCCGACGGCGCGACGCCCCGGTAGCGGCGGAACGCCTTGGCGAACTGGGCCGGCTGGCGGTAGCCGACGCGGTGCGCGACCTCGCGCACCGTCAGCGTGCGCGCGGCCAGCATCTCCGAAGCCCGCTCCATGCGCACGCGGGTGAGGTGATCGCGGAACGTGGTCCGCCCGATCTCGGCGTACGCCCGCTGGAGCTGGCGCCGGGACGACGCCACGCGGCGCGCGATGTCGTCGAGGGACAGCTCGGAGGCGTACTCGCGCTCCACGATCGCATTTGCCTCGGCGAGAAGGCTGGCGCGTAGGCGGATGGTGGAGGGGCGTTGCGTCGGCACGAATCTTCTACGACGGGTACTGCCCGAATAGATCACGGACCTATTCATAGGTGGTTAGCATTGAGACGATCGTTGCAATCTCGGAGTTTGAGATCTGCGTGTACGGGACGGGATGTCCTGAGCGGCGTTAGACTGCCGACGCCATGGACCGCCGCCTCGCGCGCCGCAACCTCCGCACCGCCCTGATCACCGCGGTGATCGGCCTGCTGATGTTCGCGCTCACCTTCGTCGCCGCCCTGACATACGTCCAGTGAGCGACCAGGCCGACCTCACGACCCTGCCGCCCGTGGGCGAGGAAGTCCACATGCCGGAGCCGAGCGCGCTGCCGCTCATCAACGCGGCGGCGCTGGCGCTCGCGATCGTCTCGATCACGATCTCGTGGTGGCTGGTCGGGTTCGCGATGATCATCTTCCTCGCGACCACGGTCCGCTGGATCCGCGACGTCCGGCGCGATATCGCGGACCTCCCGCTCGAGCACTGACGGCGCCCCCGTCGACGGATTAGTACACGTGCCGTGCGCGGCACCGTAGGCTTGCGCGCGTGAAGGAGGGTGGCTCGAACGGTGCGCCGGCACTGGCGGCTCATTACGCGACCGCTTTTTCGGCTTACCTGGCCGCTCGCGGGGAGCGCGAGCTCGGCGCTGCGTACGACCTCGGTCGCGAGGCGGTCGCCGCGCAGCTGAGCGTGCTCGACCTCGCCGAGGCGCACCACGCGGCGCTGCGGGCGGCGCTCGGCGACGGCAGCCCGCCGGATGCGACGCTCCAGGCCGCGACCGACTTCCTGCGCGAGAGCCTGTCGATCTTCGAGAGCGTGCACCGCGGCTACAGCGAGGTGCGCGAGGTCGCGCGGCTCGAGCACGAGCACGTCGAGCAGCTGCGCGCACTGACCGATGCGTCCGTAGCGCTGAACTCCTCGCTCACCGTCGAGGAGATCCTCCAGCTCACGGCCGACGCCGCGCGCTCGCTGCTCGGCGGCACCCGCGCCACGGTCGCGATCTTCGCTCCCGACCCGCGGCTGCGGCCGCTGACGGCGACCTCGCCCCCGCTGCTGTCGGACGGCGACGCTGAGCCGGCCCGGCTGGCCGCCCAGCTGACGGGCCGCGGGCGCGATCTCGGGATCCTCGAGGTGGTCGACCGGCAGGCGCGCGAGTTCACCGAGCGCGACGACACGATCCTCACGCAGCTCGCCCAGCTCGCCTCGGTCGCGATCTCCAACGCCCAGCTGTACGAGCGCGAGCGCACGATCGCGCAGACCCTCCAGCGCTCGCTGCGACCGGGCGCCCTGCCCGACGTGTCCGGCCTGTCGGCCGCCGTCCGGTTCCGCCCGGCGGGCGAGAACGTGGAGCTGGGCGGCGACTTCTACGACCTCTATGCGGCGCGTGACGGCGCGTGGGCGGCGCTGATCGGCGACGTCCAGGGCAAGGGGCCGGACGCCGCCGCCGTGACGGCGCTCGCGCGCCACACCCTGCGCGCCGGCGCCGCGTACGAGGCGTCCCCGAGCGGCGTGCTCGCGCTCCTGCACAAGGCCCTGCGCGAGCACAGCGGCGACGGGCGCTTCTGCACCGTCGCGCACGCGCACCTGCACATCGGCGACGAGCGGATCCGGGTCGACCTCGCCTGCGGCGGTCACCCGCTGCCGCTGGTCATCCACCGCGACGGCACCGTCGAGCCCGTCGGCCGGCTCGGCACGCTGCTGGGCACCGACATCGAGCCGCAGCTGTACGACGTCACGATCGAGCTCGGCGCGGGCGACGTTCTGCTGCTCTACACCGACGGCGTCACCGAGGTCCGCCGCCGGCGCCGCGAGGTGTTCGGGCTGGCCGAGCTGACCGCCCTGCTGACCGGCTGCGGCGGGCTTCCGCCCGACGCGGTGGCCGACCGCGTCGACGCCGCCGTGCTCGCGGCGTCGGAGGGCCGCCTGCGCGACGACGTGGCGATCCTGGCGCTCGGACCCACCGTGGGCGGCACGGCCCATATGCTTCCCGGCCGCGCACCATCAACGGAGGAGATCGATGGCTGACCCGACGGACCCGGCTCCGACCACGGAGGGACAGAGGGAATCGAATGCCGACCTGCTCACCGAACTGGTCGCCCACCTCCGTAACAACCGCACGCAGCTGCGGCAGGAGTGGGCCCGGCGAATCGGCGAGGCGCGGCTGCTGACCGCCCTCACACAGGAGGAGATCTTCTCGGAGGCGACGTCCGTCTACGACAACTACGTCGAGGTGCTGGAGACCGGCTCGGTCGAGGCGCTGCAGGACTACGCCCGCAACCTGTCCGAGCGGATCATCCCCCGTGGCGTCGAGACCGACGAGGTCCTCGGCATCGTGCTGCTCCTGCGCGACGTGCTCGCCCGCTCGCTGTTCCAGAAGTACCAGACGGACTTCGACTACCTCAACCAGGTGCTCGACGCCTACGAGCCGGCCGCGAACCGGATCGCCAACACGGTGGGCGTGAACTTCGTGCAGGAGCGCGAGCGCGTCATCCGCCAGCAGCAGGAGGCGATCCGGGAGCTGTCGACCCCGGTCCTCCAGGTCCGCGAGCGGCTGCTGATCCTCCCGATCATCGGCGTGCTCGACGGTCAGCGCGCGCGGCAGCTCACCGAGCAGCTCCTGCGCGGCATCCGGGCCAACCGCGCGCGCGTGGTCGTGATCGACATCACCGGCGTGCCGACGATCGACTCCACGGTGGCCAACCACCTGGTGCAGACCGTCGACGCGTCGCGGCTGATGGGCGCGAGCGTGATCATCACCGGCCTGTCGCCGGAGATCGCGCAGACGCTCGTGACGCTCGGCGTCGACCTGTCGAAGGTCAACGCGGTCGGCGACCTCCAGGGCGGCATCGAGGAGGCCGAGCGGCTGCTCGGATACCAGGTGTCGATGGAGACGCCGGCGCTCGACTCGACAGCCGTGTGACGCTCTAGTGGCCGTACCGATCCTCAAGCAGGGGCCGTTCCTGATCGCCACCATCCAGGCGGCGCTCACGGACTCGGACGTCCTGCAGCTGCGGGACGACGTGATGGCCCAGGTCACGCGCCACCGCTCCCGCGGGATCATCGTCGACGTCACCGCGCTCGACGTCATGGACTCCTTCGTCTCGCGGTCGCTGCAGGGAATCTCGCGCATGACCCGCCTGCGCGGGGCCGAGACCGTGATCGTGGGCATCCAGCCCGACGTCGCCTTCGCCATGGTCCAGCTCGGCATGAGCTTCGAGGACGTGTGGACGGCGCTCGACCTCGAGGAGGGACTCGCGCTGCTCCAGCGTCCCCGGAAGGAGGCCGGGGACGGTGGCAGATGAGCACGAGTCGGTGATCCCGATCGAGTCCGACGCCGACGTGGTCACCGCTCGCCAGCGGGCGCGCGAGATGGCCGGCGCGCTCGAGCTCACCACCACCGACCAGACGCTCCTCGCCACCGCGATCTCCGAGGTGGCGCGCAACATCACGACGTACGCGAAGCGCGGCGAGGTGCTCCTGAGCGTGGTGCGCGACGAAGGCGGCCGGAAGGGCATCCAGGTGATCGCGCGCGACGAGGGGCCGGGCATCGAGGACCTCGACCTGGCCCTGCGGGACGGCTACACCAGCGGCAGCGGGCTCGGGCTCGGGCTCCCGGGCGCCCGCCGGCTGGTGGACGACTTCGACATCGAGACCACCCCGGGCCAGGGGACGAAGGTCACGCTCGTGATGTGGGCGCGGCCGAACTCGCGCGCGGCATGAACGCCACCTGGCCGCTGGTGCTGGAGCGCGGCGTGGCGGCGCTGGCGCACAAGGGGGAGAGGCGCTCCGGAGACCTCGCCGTGTTCGCCCCGTCGCAGCGCGGCGGCCTCGTCGCGGTGATCGACGGCCTCGGGCACGGCGACGGGGCAGCGGACGCGTCCGAGGCGGCGGCGCGGGTGCTCGAGGCGTATGTCGACGACCCCGCGCAGCGACTGCTCGAACGCTGTCACGAGGAGCTCCAGCGGACGCGCGGCGCCGTGATGACGCTGGCGTGGTTCGACCTCACCGAGCGCACGATGCAGTGGACCGGCGTCGGCAACGTCGAGGCGCGCCTGGTGCGGGCGGGCGAGGGACCGGGCGCCCGGCACGACTCGCCGGTCGTGCTCGGAGGCGTCGTGGGCTACAACCTCCCGGCGGTCCGGATGCAGACGATCGCGCTCGAGCCGGGCGACGCGGTGGCGCTGGCCACCGACGGCGTCGCAGCGGACTACTCGGCCTCGCTCGAGTCGGGCATCCCGGCCCAGCAGCTCGCCGAGCGCGTCCTCGAGCGCCACGGCAAGGGCACCGACGACGCGCTCGCCGCCGTCGTCCGCTACCTCGGCCCGCCCGCGGAGGGCTAGCCGAGAAGCCGCGCGTCGGCCACCATCGCGCCGAACAGCAGCGCGAGGTAGGCGAGCGAGAAGAGGTACGTCCGCAGCGCGCTGGCGCGGTCGGCGCGGCGCTGCAGGCGCACGGCGAGCACGAGGAACGCGGCACCCAGAGCGACGGCGGCCACCCCGTACAGCGCGCCGAAGAAGCCGAACACGACCGGCAGCAGGGTGAGCAGGGTGAGCAGGCAGGTGTAGAGCACGATCTGGCGGCGCGTCTCGCGCTCGCCGTGCACGACCGGCATCATCGGCACGCCCACGCGCGCGTACTCGTCCTTCATCAGCAGCGACAGCGCCCAGAAGTGCGGCGGCGTCCAGTAGAAGACGATCGCGAACAGGTAGAGCGCGGCCGGGTCGAGCGTGCCGGTCACGGCGGCCCAGCCCACCAGCGGGGGAACGGCGCCGGCCGCGCCGCCGATCACGATGTTCTGCGGCGTCGTGCGCTTGAGCCACATCGTGTAGATGAACACGTAGCCGAGGAATCCCGAGAGTGCGAGGAACGCCGACAGCAGGTTCACGGTCGCCGCCAGCTCGACGAACGACAGCGCCGCCAGCACGACGCCGAAGACCAGGGCGGCGCGGGCCGGCACGCGGCCGGACGGCACCGGCCGGGTCGCCGTGCGCGCCATCTGCGCGTCGATGTCGCGGTCCCAGTAGTGGTTCACCGCTGCCGCGCCGCCGGCCGACAGGGAGCCGCCGAGGAGCGTGAGCGCGACCAGCGACAGCGACGGGTCGCCCGCCACGTACATCGTCGTCACCGTCGTGAGCAGCAGCAGCAGCTGCACCTTCGGCTTCGTCAGCGTGAGGTAGTCCGCGACGACCTGCCGCACGCCTCCGAGCTCGAACGCGGTCGCGGTGGTTGCGCGCGAGGCCTCCATCGGTCTACGCGTTCACCATCGGCTTGCCGGACTCGAACTTCTGCGGCGTGCCGGTCTGGCGCTCGATCTGGCGCCGGATGTCCTTCATCGGCTCGACCGAGCGCACGCGCGGCACGACGTCGAAGTTGTTCTCGGGCGGCGGGGAGGGCGTGAACCACTCGAGCGTGTTGCCCTTCCACGGGTCCGGTCCTGCGACGACGCCGTTCTTCAGCGAGCGGACGAGGTTGATGATCGTCAGCAGCACGCTGAGGCCGAGTACGAACGCGCCGATCGTCGAGATCAGGTTCATCAGGTGCCAGTTCGACTCGACCGAGTACTCGTAGATGCGCCGCGGCATGCCGTCCAGGCCGGCCGAATGCTGGATCAGGAAGGTCAGGTTGAACCCGATCAGGAACAGCCAGAACGACACCTTGCCCAGGCTCTCGGACAGCATCCGGCCGCTCATCTTCGGGAACCAGTAGTACAGCGCGCCGACCATCCCGAAGGCCGCTGCGCCGAACGCCGTGTAGTGGAAGTGCGCGACCACGAAGTACGTGTCGGTGAGCTGCCAGTCGACCGGGAAGACGGCGAGGAAGATGCCGGTGATGCCGCCCATCAGGAACGTCGCGATGCCGCCGACGCAGTAGAGGAGGGCCACGCGATACTCGACGGTGCCGCGCCACAGCGTGGCGACCCAGTTGAAGATCTTCACGCCCGTGGGCACCGCGATCAGGAAGCTCGAGAGCATGAAGAAGGCCAGCACCACGGTGCTCATCGGCGTCGAGAACATGTGGTGCGCCCACACGAGCATGCCCAGGAACGCGATGCCGGCGGTCGCGGCCGCGATCGCCTTGTAGCCGAAGATCGGCTTGCGGGCGAACACCGGCAGGACCTCGGAGAAGATCCCGAACGCGGGCAGGACGAGGATGTAGACCTCGGGGTGGCCGAAGAACCAGAACAGGTGCTGCCACAGCAGCGCCGAGCCGCCCTGGTTGGGGTCGAAGAACGCCGTGCCGAAGTTGCGGTCCAGCAGCAGCATCGTGACCGTGGCGGCCAGCGACGTCAGCGCCAGGATGACCAGGTACGAGTAGATCAGCATCGTCCAGACGAACAGCGGCATCCGGCCCCAGCCCATGCCTGGTGCGCGCATGTTGTGGATCGTCGCGATGAAGTTGATCGCGCCCAGGATCGACGCCAGGCCCGTGAGGTGGACCATGTAGATCCACGCCTCCTGGCCGTTCGATGGCGTGAACTGTTTGAGCGACAACGGCACGTACGAGAACCACCCGGCCTCGGGCGGCGTGAAGAACAGCGAGCCGTACAGCGCGATGCCGCCGAACAGGAACATCCAGTACGACCACGCGTTCAGCCGCGGGAACGCGACGTCACGCGCGCCGATCATCAGCGGGATGAAGTAGTTCGCGAAGCCCGCCCACACCGGGACGATGACCAGGAAGATCATCGTCGTGCCGTGCAGCGTGAAGATCTGGTTGTACTTCTCCGGCGTCAGAAATGTGTTCTCCGGCGCGCCGAGCTGAATCCGCATCAGCAGCGCCTCGACCCCGCCGAGCACGAAGAACACCAGCACCGTGTACAGGTAGAGGATCCCGATCTTCTTGTGATCGGTGGTCGTGAGCCACACGGTCCAGCCGCGCCGCGGGCGCTCGACCTCGTGGGCGATGATCTGCGGGCGCTCCTGCAGGGCGGTCACTGCGAGCCTTCCTCGGCGTTGATCTCCTCGCGCCGCTCCGCGGCGTCCTCCTGGGCCTCGACGAGCTCGTCCGCCTTGCGGTCGTACCAGGCCTTCCACTCGTCGTAGGGCAGCCCGATCACGCGCGCCACCATGTCGGCGTGGTTGCGCCCGCAGAACTCGGCGCATTGGCCTCCGTAGACGATCCGGCTCTCACCTTCCTCGAGCCGGTCGAGCGGGATCTTGAACCACGTCTTGTTGGTGTAGCCGGGGATCGCGTCCATCTTGCCCCCGAGCGGCGGGATCCACCACGAATGCGCCACGTCGACCGACTTGATGTCGAGGAGCACCGTCATCCCGACCGGGACGTACATGTCGTTGTACGCATAGACCCGCTTGTCCTCCAGCGACGGGTAGTTGAACGTCCACGCGTACTGCTGGCCGACCACTTCGATCTTCAGCGAGGCGCTGCCCTCGGGGGGCGGCGGCTGGTCGGTCGCGGCGTACAGCACGTTCGACGCGCTCACCGGGTTGCCGTCGGCGTCGATGTCCGACGCCGCCGGGTTCTTGATGTCGTCGAGCAGGACGAACGTGAACACGGTCAGGAAGATCAGGATCGCGGCAGCGCCGACGGTCCAGCCGATCTCGAGCTGCGTGTTGCCGTGGATCTGCGCGGCGACCTTCCCCTTGCGCGCGCGGAACTTGACCAGCGAGTAGATCAGCAGGCCCTCGACGCCGATGAAGATCACCAGCGCGACGACCGTGATCAGGATGTACAGGGTCCGGATCGCCTCCGCGTTCGGCGACCCGTCGGCCTCCGGGAGGAACCAGCCCGCGGACGCTGCGGGCGCCAGCACGAGCGCTCCCACCAGGGCCGCCGGCACGGCGGCAGCCAGCGCGCGAAGACGCTGCCGGGTCTTGGGCTGCGGCGGGGCCACGGCGTCGGCAGTATATGGACGCAGACGGGGGAAGCGACCGCTCACCGGCCGGTGAACGCGGGCGCCCGCTTCTGCAGGAACGCCGTCACGCCCTCTTGGAAGTCGCCCGAGGCGGCAGATCGCTGCTGGAGCTTGGACTCGAGCTCGAGCTGGGCGTCCATCCGTGCGAACAGCCATGCGTTGAGCTGCTCCTTGACGCCGGCGTACGCGGTGGTCGGGCCGGCTGCCAGGCGGGCCGCCAGCTCGTCGACGGCGACGTCGAGCTCGTCGTCTGCGACGACGCGGTTGATCAGGCCCCACTCGAGCGCACGGCGCGCCGGGATCCGCTCGCCGAGCATCGCCATCTCGGCCGCGCGCGTGAACCCCACGCGCTCAGGGATGAGCAGCGACGAGCCGCCGTCCGGCACGAGACCGATGTTGATGAACGCGAGCAGGAAGTACGCGGACTCGCGCGCGACGATCAGATCGCATGCGAGCGCCAGCGAGCAGCCGATCCCGACCGCCGGGCCGTTCACGGCCGCCAGCACCGGCTTGGGGAGCCGCCGCAGGCCCGCGATGATCGGGTGGTAGCGCTCGCGCAGCGCCGTCTCGACGTCGGGATGGCCCTCCGGCGTCGGGTCGAAGCCCGCCTTCAGGTCGGCTCCGGACGAGAAGCCGCGGCCGGCGCCGGTGATCACCACGGCGCGCACGCCGTCGTCGGCCTCCGCCTCGCGGACCGCGGCCAGCAGGTCGAGCCCGAGCTGCTTGTCCCAGGCGTTCATGTTGTCCGGCCGGTTCAGCGTGATGCGCAGCTCGGCGCCGCGGCGTTCCAGGGTCACGGTCTCCATGGCGCAGGTCCTATCACGCGGCCTGCCGCAGCAGCCCCGCCTCGCGTGCCCAGTCCTCGGTCCGGCGCATGCCCTCGTCGAGTCCCACAGCCGGGCTCCAGCCCAGCTCCTCGCGGGCGCGCGTGTTCGGGAACGTGGCGCGGCGCGAGAGGAACGTCAGCGCTCCCGGGCCTGCGGGTGGCTGCACGCGTGCCAGCTCGCCCGCGCGCAGCGCGGCGTACATCAGCGGGCGCGGCAGGCACCGGATCCGGGTTCCGAGCATCCGTGCGTGGTGGGAGAAGAACTCGAGCGCCGTCACCGGCGATCCGTCCCACACCGTGTACGCGCGCCCGGCTGCGCGCGGTTCCCGCGTCGCTCGCACGATCGCGTCCACCAGGTCGTCGACGAACACGGGCGTGATCAGGCCGTCGCCCGGCGCGGGCAGGAAGAAGCGGCCGGCGAGCATCAGCTCGAGCGGCCGCATCACCCACGGCCCGGAGCCAGGCCCGTACACATCGCCGGGCCGGATGACGGTCGCGCCGCGGCGCAGCGCGAGCAGCTCGGCCGCGCCCTTGGTGTCGATGTACGGCAGCCCGCATGGCCGCGGCGGGCTGTCCTCGCGCATGTCGCGCGTGAACTCATAGCCCCAGACCGCGACCGAGGTCAGGACGACGACACGCCGGCCGGCCGCCGCGTCGAGCACGTTGCGCGTCCCGCCGACGTTGACGCGCACGTGGTCGTGCATCCGGCCGGTCTCGCCCACGATCGCCGCGGCGTGGATCACGGCGTCCGCGCCCGCCAGCGCGGCGATCGTCGACGACGGGTCGGCCACGTCGGCCCGCCGGTCGACCTCACCGGCGATGTCGACGCCGATCACACGGTGTCCGTCCGCCTCCAGCCGGCGGCAGACCGCGGCTCCGATGAAGCCCGCTGCGCCGGTCACAGCAATCGTGTTCCCGGCGTGGCCGTCCGGGCCACGCTTTGACCTCGAGGTCGCCATCCGGGCGACCTTAACGGGCGCGCCAGACTACGGCTGCCCGTATCCCCGTGGCCGCGTGCACGCACTACTCTCGCCGCCGTGCGCCGCTCGACCGCTGTCAGCGCGGCCGCCCTGACAGTGTTGGCCGCCGGGGTGGCAGCCCCGCTCGTCCGCCGCCGTCTCCGGCTCAAGCCGCCGGTCGTGATCGCCGCCGCCGCGGCTGCTCCAGTCGCGCTGTGCGTTCTCGTCCCGCGCTCGCGCGCGCGGGACTTCGGGACGTGCGTGCTGCAGATGTGGGCCTATGTGGCGACGTACAAGATGCCGTTCGACGATCCCGAAGCACTCGGGCGCCGGGTGAAGATCGCCTATCCCGTGAAGGCCGACCGACTGCTCGGCGGTGGGACCACGCCGACGCTGCGGCTGCAGCGCGCGCTCGGCACCCCGGGCTCGTTCCAGGCGTGGGAGAAGCTGCTGGTGTGGTCGCACTGGGTCTGGTTCGCGTTCCCACACGGCACCGTCGTCTACCTGCTGCTCCGGCACCCCGAGCGCTTCGGCAGTGGCGCCGCGCGCATCTACGCGACGTTCGATCTCGGACTGATCGGCTACTGGGCGATACCGACGGCGCCGCCCTGGTACGCCGCGGCCGAGGGTCTGATGGAGGACGGCCGGACGCCGGAGCTGCGGCGGATGATGGTCGAGTACGGCGAGCACTTCTGGCGGTCCGGCTGGGCCCCTCTGTACGGTGTCCTTGGGGGAAACCCGCTGGCCGCCATGCCGTCTCTGCACTTCGCGACATCCGTTACGGCCGCGCACGTGCTCTCCGAGACCGGCTCACGCGCCGGCGCGCTCGGATGGACCTACGCGATGCTCCTCGGCGTCGCACTCGTCTACCTCGGCGAGCACTACGTGGTCGACCTCGTCGCCGGGCTCGCGCTCGCCGAGGGCGTGCGGGCCGGCGCACCCGCCGCGACGCCGCTCGCGCGGCGGTTCTCGTCGGCCGTGCAGGCGCTGGAGGCGCAGGCGCGCGGATGACCGACGCAACCGCTCCCGTACGGTCCGCCAACCCCGAGCCGGACGACGACGACGACGAGGGCACTCCGCCACGGCTCGAGATCACCGGGCGCAACCTGCTGGTGCTCGGCGGCTTCATCGCCGCCTCGATCGCGGCGCTGTACTACCTGCTGCCGCAGATCGCCGGCCTCGAGGACACGTGGCACCGGATCGAGGACGGCAGCCCGTACTGGATGTTCCTCGCGCTGGTGTTCACGTTCGGCATGTTCGGCGGCTACGTGATGATGTTCCGCGGCGTGTTCGTCCGCGCGCCGGGCGGCGAGCGGATCGGCTGGCGCGAGAGCTACCAGATCACGATGGCCGGCCTGGCGGCATCGCGCATCTTCGCGGCCGGCGGCGCGGGCGGGCTGGTGCTCACGGCGTGGGCGATGCGGCGCGCGGGAATGCGCAAGCGACTGGTCGCCGACACCACGCTGACGTTCCTGATCCTCACGTACATCCCGTACGTGGTGGCGCTGATCGTGTGCGGCTACGGGCTCCGTATCGGGCTGTTCGACGGCGCGGCGCCGTTCGGCCTGACCGTCGTGCCGGCGACGCTGGCGCTGATCACGCTGGCGTTCGGATTGTCGATCGCGCTCGTGCCGACGGACCTCCAGCGCCGCGTAGGAGACGGCTGGGCGCACCGCGGCGGCGGGCTCGCCAAGTTCACGCAGAAGGCTGCCAACCTGCCCGCGTCGGCATCCGCCGGCATGCGCGACGCGATCGCCCACCTGCGCTCGCGCGACCCCGCACTGCTCGGCGCGATCCTGTTCTGGGCGTGCCAGATCCTCGTGCTGTGGGCCGCGTTCCGCGCGTTCGGCGACTCGCCGCCGTGGGCGGTGCTGGTGCAGGCGTTCTTCGTCGGCATGCTCGGCAACCTGCTGCCGATGCCGGGCGGCGTCGGCGGCGTCGAGGGCGGCATGATCGCCTCGTTCGCCGCCTTCGGTGTGGACGGTGGTCTGGCCGTCGTCGCGGTGCTCGTCTACCGTGCCTTCACGTTCTGGCTGCCGCTCGTCCCGGGCGTGATCGCGTACTTCCAGCTCCGGAAGACGGTGGAGCGCTGGGCGCTAAGCTATACAAAGTGAAGTGAGCCCATACGGCCTGAGGGGGAACGAAGGGAAGACATGGCAGACGTCGAGAACGTGATCATCATCGGCAGTGGCCCAGCGGGCTACACCGCTGCGCTGTACACCGCGCGCGCCAACCTCGAGCCGCTCGTGATCGAGGGCTGGAT
Organism: uncultured Solirubrobacteraceae bacterium; assembly: GCA_963806395.1. Classification (GTDB taxonomy): domain Bacteria; phylum Actinomycetota; class Thermoleophilia; order Solirubrobacterales; family Solirubrobacteraceae; genus DASSUW01. The sequence goes on from CAWDYI010000017.1 coordinate 42,263, forward strand.
GTGGGGCGGCCTGCTGCAGCAGACGACCGACGTCGAGAACTACCCGGGCTACCCGCAGGGCGTGATGGGCCCCCAGATGATGCAGGACTTCCGCGATCAGGCCGAGCGCTTCGGCGCGCGCTTCGTGACCGAGAACGTGACCAAGGTCGAGCCGGGCGCCGACGGCGAGCCGCACACCGTCTGGATCGACGACGAGGCCTACAGGGCGCGCTCGGTCGTGCTCGCGATGGGTGCCGAGCACCGCAAGCTGGGCGTGCCCGGCGAGGAGGAGCTCGGCGGCCGCGGCGTGTCCTATTGCGCGACCTGCGACGCCGCGTTCTTCAAGGAGCGCGAGACGATCATCGTCGGCGGCGGCGACTCCGCCATGGAGGAGGCGATCTTCCTGGCGAAGTTCTCCTCGAAGGTGACGATCGTGCACCGGCGCGACGAGTTCCGCGCGTCCAAGATCATGCTCGAGCGCGCGCGTTCAACCGAGAACATCGAGTTCCTGACCCCGTACGTCGTCGAGGAGTTCCTCGCCGGCGAGGCCGGGGCGCTCGACCGTGCGCGCGTGCGCAACGTCGAGACGGGTGACACGCGCGACCTGCCGATGAGCGGTGCGTTCATCGCGGTCGGCCATGTGCCGCAGTCGGAGATCGTCGAGGGCATCGTCGACACCGACGAGAACGGCTACGTGATCACCGAGGGCAAGTCGACGCGCACCAACGTGCCCGGGTTCTTCGCCGCCGGTGACCTCGTCGACCACACCTACCGGCAGGCGGTCACGGCCGCCGGGACCGGCACGATGGCCGCGCTGGACGCGGAGTGGTACCTGCGCGACAACCCGCTCGTGCCGACGCCCGTGGCGCTCGAGGGGACCGGCGACCTCGCCGAGCAGCAGTACGCGCCGGTCGCTCAGCCCACGCGCAGCGCGTAGGTCGCGTCGAGGATCCGCACGCCGCGCTGGATCCTCACCGCCACATAGAAGCTGCGCCGCTTGCGCGAGCTGTTGCGCAGCACGAGCCGCTCCGTGCGCCGGCCGCGGTGCGCTGAGCGCTCGAGCGGCCGTGCGCTCAGCTGCTTCGCCTTACGGGCGTAGGCGTACAGCGCGACGTCGCCGCGGCCCGACGGGTTCGCGCTCACCCTGACGCGCGAGCGCGGGCGCAGCCGCACGCGGTAGACGTCGGCCGGATCCTCGAACACGTCGAGCAGCCCGACCAGCCTGGCGCGGCCACGGCCGGCGAAGAACAGCCGGTCGGGCTTGCCGAACGCACGCCCGTCGACCCACACGATGTCGTCGTTGGGCTCGGCGGGGTCGGGCGGCGGCGGCGTGATCGTCTCCGCGGCCCCGACCGACAGCAGTCCGAAGCCGGTGTCCTGCTCCCAGCCCGGCCGGCCGAGGTTCGTCGCCGACAGCCGCACCGCCTGCGCGACCTGATCGCCGGTCAGCGTCGGCCGCTTGGCGCGGATCCACGCGACCGCGCCGGCCACCATCGGGGCCGAGAAGCTGGTGCCGCTCTGGCGCTCGTAGCCGTCGGCGACGCCGTCGCCGTCAAGGGCGGGCGGGACCGCGGTCATGATGTTGACGCCCGGGGCGGAGAGATCGATCGCCCCGCTCGTGTTCGAGAACAGCGCGCTGGAGAGGTCGGGGTTCACCGCCGCGACCGTCAGCACGTGCGGCAGCGAGGCGGGGAACTCGAGCGGGTTCCCCTCGGCGAACTCGTTGCCGGCGGCGGCCACCGGCACGATGCCGCGGGCGACCGCGAACTGCAGCGCGACGTACTCCGGGAAGCACAGGCCGGTCGAGCCGTAGCTCATGTTGATCACGGCGGCCCGGTTGTCGATCGCCTTGCCGATCGCCGTGGCCGACGCCCCGCACGTGATCTCGTCCGGCAGCGGCACGTTGAGCGCGCGCGCGTTCGGCCACACCCCGACGATCCCGCGGCCGTTGACCGGCGCCGCCGCCACCGATGCGGTGGCGGTGCCGTGGGAGATCGTGACCGGGCGCTCGGGCAGCGCCTTCGTGTTGCTGTTCGCGAACTCCGTGTGCGTGGAGTCGAGCTGGGCGTCGACCAGCGCGATCAACGGGCTGGTCAGCGTCACCGGCGGCGGGGTGAGCGCCGGGTTGGCGACCTTCGAGCGCCAGTCGTCCGGCGCGACCGACAGCGGGTCGTTCGGGACGCCCTGCAGCGGCTCGGCAAGTGTGTCCGGCTGCGCGTAGACGAGCAGGCCGTTGCGCCGCAGCGCGCCCGCGAACGCGCGGGCGCGCTCGCGCGGCACCACGTAGCCCGCGGTGCCGGCCGGGCCGGCGCGGCGCGCGCCGAACCGGCGCGCCAGCGCGCGGCTCGCGGCGCGCGGGCGGGCGCCGACGATCCAGGTCGCGCGGGCGGCGGGCGCCGCCGCGGCGGCGGCGTCGCCCGGCAGGGTCATCGGCGGCTCCGGCACGGCTGCGGCAGACGTGGGCGCGGCGAGCAGTGCGGCGGCCGCGAGCAGCGCGGCGCGGCGGAGCGGGGCCTTCATGCGAACACCCTAGCCGTCGCCCAGCGGCATGCCGGTGCGGACCGCGCGCACCAGCGCCGGCGCCGGGCGGTAGCGCTCCTCGCGGTACTCGTCGTGGAGCCCCGCGAGGACGCCGAGCACCGCCTCCGGGCCGATCTCCTCGCCCCACGCGAACGGCCCGCGCGGATGGTTGAGACCGAGCACCATTCCGGTGTCGATGTCAGCGGCCGAACCGGTGCCGTCGCCGAGCGCGAAGCACGCCTCGTTGACGAGCTGCGCCACGATCCGGCCGAGCACCAGCCCGGGGGCGTCACCCACGAGCTCGGCGCGCATCCCGAGCGAGGCGAAGAACACCTCCGCCGCGTCGACCGCGGCCGGCGCCGTCGTCGGCTGCGTGGTGAGCTCGACGATCCGGCCGAACGGCGGCAGCAGGTTGAAGCCGGCCGCCTCGCCGCCGGGATCGAGCGCGGCCAGCGGCGCGCGGTCGCACGGGAGGATCCGGTGCCCGTCGACCTCCACGCCCGGCTCGTCGTCGCGTTCGACGTCCAAGCCGGCGCCCGCCGCCCACGCGCGCAGCGCGTCCGCCGCCCGGCCGTCGCCTCCGATCCGCACGAGCCCGCTCGCGCCGCCGGGCTCCGGCGGCTCGGGATCGGCGGGCCGGCCGGCGGGATACACGTACCAGCCCCGGCCGCTCTTGCGGCCCAGGCGCCCGGCCGCGACCAGCCGGGCGACGAGCGGCGACGGCCGCCAGCGCGGCTCACCGAACGACTGCTCGAAGAACGAGCGCGAGACCGCGAGGCCGACGTCGAGCCCGACGAGGTCCATCAGCTCGAACGGGCCCATCCGGAAGCCGCCGGCCATCCGGCAGATGCGATCGACCTGCTCGGGCGTGGCGATGCCCTCCTGCACGATCCGCATCGCCTCGAGCGCGAACGGGCGGTTGCAGCGGTTGACGAGGAAGCCGGGCCCGTCGGCGGCCTCGATCACGTGCTTGCCCATCGCCTCGCCGGCCTCGCGCGCCACGGCCAGCGCGTGCCGGCCGGAGTCGGCGCCGGAGACCACCTCGACCAGGCGCATCCTCGCCGGCGGGTTGAAGAAGTGCATGCCCACCACGCGCTCCGGCTGCGGCAGCCCGGCGGCCAGCGCGGTCACGCTCAGCGAGGAGGTGTTGGTCGCCAGCACGCACTCGGGCTGGACCACCGCCGCCAGCCGCGCGAACAGCTGGCGCTTGAGCTCGAAGTCCTCCGGCGCCGCCTCGATCACCAGCCCGCACTCGGCCAGCCGCGCGAGGTCGCCGACCGGCTCGGTACCGTCCGGCGCGCGCTCGAGCGCGCGCGGGTCGGGGTCGTAGAGCAGCGTGCGCAGGCTCGCCTCGACCGCGAGCGCGGCGATCCCCGCGCCCATCGTGCCCGCGCCCACGACACCGATCGGTCTCACGCCAGCGCGTTGATCCCGGTCTCTGCGCGACCGATGATCAGCTTCTGGATCTGGGACGTGCCCTCGTAGAGCGTCGTCACGCGCACGTCGCGGAAGTAGCGCTCGACCGGGTGGTCGTCGACGTAGCCGGACCCGCCGTGGACCTGGATCGCCAGGTGCGCGCAGTTCTGCGCCGCCTCGGTCGCGTACAGCTTCGCGATCGACGTCTCGGTCGTGCTCGGGCGTCCCGTGTCCTTCAGGTGGCCGGCGCGGTAGACGAGCAGGCGCGCGGCGTCGGTCTGCACGCGCATGTCGGCGATCATCGCCTGCACGAGCTGGAACGAGGCGATCGGCCGGCCGAACTGCTCGCGCTCCTTCGAGTACGAGACAGAGTGGTCGAGCGAGCCCTGGCACACGCCGACGCAGCCGGCGGCGACGGAGTAGCGGCCGGAGTCGAGCGCGCTCATCGCGATCTTGAAGCCCTCGCCGACCTCGCCCATCAGCGCGTCGTCCGAGACCTCGACGTCGTCGAGCGCGATCGACGCGGTGTCGGACCCGTGCAGGCCCATCTTGCCGTGGATCTCCTGGGTCGAGAAGCCGGAGGCGTCGGTCGGGACGAGGAAGCACGCGAGCCCGCGGTGCTTCTTCTCCGGGTCGGTCTGGGCGAAGATCATCGCGACCTTGGCGTGGTTCCCGAGCGAGATCCACATCTTCGCGCCGTTGAGTAACCACCCAGCGTCCGTCTTGCGCGCGCGCGTTTTTTGGTTACCGGCGTCCGAGCCGGTGTCGGGCTCGGTCAGCCCGAAGCAGCCGAGCCACTCGCCCGAGCACAGCTTCGGCAGGTAGTGCTGCTTCTGCTCCTCGGTGCCCCAGCGCAGGATCGACGAGCACACCAGCGAGGTCTGGACGGAGATCACCGTCCGCATCGCCGAGTCGTGCCGGCCGATCTCCTCGACGACGATCGCGTACGTGATGTAGTCGAGCCCGGCGCCGCCGTACTCCTGCGGCACGATCGCCCCGAGGTAGCCCTGGGCGGCGATCATGCCCACGAGCTCGGTGTCGAAGTGGTGGTTGCGGTCGTTCTCCCGCGCCCGCTCGGCAAGTTCGCGCGCGGCGAAGTCGCGAGCCGTGTCGCGGATCAGTTGCTGCTCGTCAGAGAGGTCGAAGTCCATGGCCCTGACGCTAGCTGACGAAGGGGGCTTAGAGTGCGCGGCGATGGGCAACGCGTTCACCGTCGTGTTCGGGGGCCTGCTGGCGTTCTTCGTCATCACGGTGCTGCTGCTCGGCCTGTTCTCTAAGCGCTCGACGCGCGACATCCTCGACTGGAAGCCGACGCGGTCGCCGGAGGCCGAGGCCCAGAACGAGATCGACGACGTCGCCCAGATGATCCAGGCGCAGAACGAGCTCAGGCGCCGGCGCGGCGCACCGGAGATCACCGCGCAGGAGATCGAGGAACGCGTCCGTGACGATCGCGAGCAGTTGCGGCGGTGGCGCGAGTCCTGATCGTGGCGTGCGGCTGCCGCGGGCAGGCGCTCGCCCGCGAGCTCTCCGCCGCCGGTCACGCGGTGCGCGGCACGACCCGCGATCCGGCGCGCGCACCCGCGATCGCAGCCGCGGGTGCCGAGCCGTACGTCGGCGACCCGGACCGGATCGGCACGCTGATGGGCGCGCTCGCCGGCGTCACCGTGGTGTGCTGGCTGCTGGGCACGGTCCCGATCGCGGAGTTGCACGGCGGCCGCCTGCGGATGCTGTTCGAGAAGCTGGTCGACACGCCGGTGCGCGGGGTCGTCTACGAGGCCGCGCGGCCGGAGGGCGAGGCGATCGCGAGCGACGCCTCCGAGCGCTGGCGGATCCCGGTCGAGGTGATCGAGCCCGGCGCCGACGTAAGGGCTGCAGTGGACCGGCTGCTTGGGTTAGGATGAGCAAAACCCGTAAAACAGGTAGGGATTAGGAGGACCAACCGTGGCCGACTACGCCAATGACGTGCTCGTCGACACAAAGTGGGTTCAGGATCACCTGGACGATCCGAGCGTCCGCATCGTCGAGGTCGACGAGAACCCCGCGCTCTACGCCGAGGCGCACATCCCGGGCGCGATCGGGTTCGACTGGAAGAAGGACCTCCAGGACCAGGTCAAGCGCGACTTCCTCGGGCCCGAGGAGTTCGGCGAGCTGTTCGGCTCGCGCGGGATCTCCAACGAGCACACGATCGTGCTCTACGGCGATCGCAACAACTGGTTCGCCGCGTACACGTACTGGTACCTGAAGTACTACGGCCACGACGCCGTCAAGCTCGTCAACGGCCCGCGTGAGAAGTGGATCGCCGAGGACCGCCCGACCACCACCGAGGTCCCGGACCACGGGTCCGCCAGCTTCACGGCCAAGGCGGGCGACGACGCGATCCGCGCCAAGCGCGACGAGGTCCTCGAGGCGCTCGACGCCGCGACGAAGCTGGTCGACGTCCGCTCGCCGCAGGAGTACTCGGGCGAGCTGATCGCGATGCCGGGCTACGAGCAGGAGGGCGCGCAGCGCGCCGGCCACATCCCGGGCGCGGCGTCCGTGCCGTGGGCGCAGGCGGTGCGCGAGGACGGCACGTTCAAGTCGGCCGAGGAGCTGAGCGAGCTGTACGGCGCCAAGGGCGTCACCAACGGCGACTCGATCATCGCCTACTGCCGGATCGGCGAGCGCTCCGCGCACACCTGGTTCGTGCTGCACGAGCTGCTCGGCAAGCCGGACGTCAAGAACTACGACGGCTCGTGGACCGAGTGGGGCAACATGGTCAACGTGCCGATCGAGAAGGCGTAGCTTCGTCGAGACGGCCTAGCAGCTCTCCGAGTATGCGGGCGGTCGCCCCCCAGATCAGGTGGCCGCCCGCTTCGTAGGTCGGCGTGCGGAAGGGGATGCCCCTCCGCACGAGCCGGCGCTCGCCGTAGCCGGCGCGGAGCTCGTCCAGGTTGAGCTCCATCACCTCGGCCACCTCGGTGTCCTGGGGCACCCAGACGAAGCCGTGGTCGATCAGCCCGACGAACGGATAGATCGCGTAGTTGGTGACGAAGGTCGGCGTCGGCGGCAGCGCGCCGAGCACGTCGACGTCGCCCGGCGGCAGCCCGACCTCCTCGTGCGCCTCGCGCAGCGCCGTGTCGAGCAGCGCCTCGTCAGGGTCGCGCCGGCCGCCCGGGAACGAGACCTCGCCGGGATGGCGGCGCAGGTCGTGCCGGCGGCGGGTGAAGACGGCGTGGAGTGCGCCGCCCGAGTCCTCGAACAGCGGCACGAGGACGGCCGCGTCCTTGCCGCCGTGGACGTCCATGGCCGCTGCCTGTTGCGGCTCGAGCAGTACGGCCGCGAGCTCCCCGGCGGTACTCAGGCGAGCTCGACCCGCTCGTCGAACGCGACCTCGCCCTCGAGCGTGCGGTGCACCGGGCACTTGGCCGCGATCACCTGCAGCCGCTCGATCTGCTCCTCGTCGAGGTGCGCGGGCATCTTGAAGACCAGGTCGAAGCGCGTCGGGCAGCCGCGCTCGGCGGGCGTGTAGCGGCAGTCGACCGCGAGGCCGCTGACGTCCCAGCCCTTGCGCTGCGCGTACATCTCCATCGTCACGGCCGTGCACGACGCCAGCGCGGCCGCCAGCAGCTCCTGCGGGCTCGGGCCGAGGCCGTCGCCGCCGGACTCGACCGGCTCGTCGACCGTGACCGAGTGATTGCCGACCTTGACGTCGTGCGTGAGCTTCTCGCGCTGCCGGGCGACCGCCCGCATCGCGCCGGTCCCGCTGCCGCTTTTATTCAGGAGAGCCATCAGTCGTCCAAGGGATTGAACACCATGCCGGTGAGCACTTTAGGAAAGAAGTACGTGCTCTTGGGGGGCATGCTCTCGCCGGTGGCCGCGACATCGCGGACCTGGGACACCGGCGTGCTGCGCATGAAGAACGCCGCATCGGCCGCGCCGGACTCGACGCGCTCGCGCGCCTGGGCGGTGTCGCGCGCGTAATCGAGCCCGTTCAGGTGCGAGATGTCGTCCTCGCTCATGCCGAGCGCACCCTCGAGCACGACCGCCTCCAGCACCGCTGTGTCGAGTGCGCGGTAGGGCTCGGGCTTGTCCGGGAGCGCCGCCGCGGCGATCGCCGGGTCGCGCAGCGTCAGCATCAGGGGGCGGCGGTGGTGGGCGTCGAGATAGCCCATCCGGACCGGACCGTCGCCGGTCGGCTCGAGCTGCTCCGGGGCGACCTCGGCGATCTCGAAGTCGCGCTGGATCGTGGCGCGCAGGGACTCGCGCCGGTCACCATCCAGACCCGTGAGCAGGCGATGCGTGGGGAAGACGGTGAGCCCGGGGTCCTGGAGCGCTACCAGGCACATGAGCACGTGCCCGGCGCCGCCCTCGGCATGGAACACGCGCGCGGTCTCGTACCGGTGGTGCCCGTCGGCGATCAACAGCTCGGCGCCCGCGAGCGCCGCATGCACCGCCGCGGCGGCCGCCGGGTCCGCGACGCGCCACAGCCGGTGGACGGTGCCGTCCTCGTCGGTCACCTCGCCCCAGGGCGCCTGCTCGGTGTGCGGGGCGAGCGCGCCCCACGCCGCCCCGGCGGGGTCGTCGTAGAGCGAGAAGATCGGGGAGAGGTTCGCGTTCGTGGCCCGTGTCAGGCGGAGCCGATCCTCCTTCGGACCCGGATGCGTGCGCTCGTGCGGGCGGATCCGGCCGGGGCCGTAGTCCTCTACACGCACGCGCGCGAAGAACCCGCGGCGCGTGCGGCGGCGCCCGTCCGGTCCCGTGTAGTCCTGCGCGAGCGCCCACAGCGCGGGCTCGTCGTCGCGCACGAGCACGCCGTCCCGCCGCCAGCTCTCGAACACCGCGGCGGCATGCGCGTAGGGGTTGCCGTCGGACTGCGGGAGGTCGATCTCGACGACGTTGTGCGGCGAGCGGGCGAGCAGCGCGCCCCGCTGGCCGGCGTCGATGACGTCGTACGGGGGCGCGGCGACGGCCTGCAGGCCGCCGACGCGGTCGCGGTCGTAGTGCAGTGCGCGGAAGGGCTGGACGTCGGCCATAGGGCCGACGAGGCTAGCGCCGGACGCCGAAGTCCACGGTGTAGGTCGCCCCGTCCGTGTCCGAGACGGGCACGCCGAGCACGACGCCGACACCGAGATCACGGTAGGCGCGCTTGAGGATGTTCGCGCGGTGACCGGGCGAGTCCATCCACGACTGGATGGCGCCGCGAGGCGTGGACAGCGAGCCCGTGCCCCAGGCGAGGTTCTCGCCCAGCACCCAGCCCTGGTCCTCGCGGACGTAACGGGCGCGCAGGATGCGCTCCACCATCGTCCGGCCCTCGGGCGTGGTGTGCTCGAAGAACGAGTCGGCGACCATGCTGCGCGAGTGACCGACGGCCGCGCGGCGCAGCCGGGCGGCGTGGCGCAGGTTGGAGAGGCCCTTCTCGTCGCGGATCTGGTTGTGAAGGCAGACGATCGCGGCGCGGATGCGCGGAAGGTTGTCGGCGGCCGGCTCGAGGTCGGCGTCGGCGCACTGCTGTGCGGCGCGAGCAACGACGGAGGCAGGCTTCGCGCTCGCCTCGGCGACGGCGGTCGCAGGCGCGAGCACCGCCAGCGCGGCGAATGCGATGAAGAAGATGCGGATCTTGGACACGGCCGTTCCCTCCTTGGAACGCTGCTTCGGGTTACGGTCCGCCCGAACCCGAAAGCCGTGCACTTTCCCTCGGCGGCCCGGCTGGCTCAGAGAGCTCCGTGGCTTTGCGTCCCACTCTCACGAGCGGTTTGCCTTTATCGGGGAGGCGGATCCTTCACGTCTGTAGTCGGCCGTGCCCCGAGGCCCCTTGAGTCGTCCGTTCGTCCGGCTGCCATACTCGCGCGACCGGGGCGTAGCTCAGTCTGGTAGAGCGCCGCGTTTGGGTCGCGGAGGTCCGCCGGTTCGAATCCGGCCGCCCCGACTGTGGACCGGGAGTTCTCCGGTGCGATGCCCGCTCAGGCGCGTTAGCGTTGGGCGGTGTCCGGCGCGGAGGCGGCGAGGGAATGGGGTGAGGCGGAGTTTGAGGCGGCGTTGGCACGTGCCGCTGGGGATGGAACGGTCGTTGCGGCCAATGTTCGCATCAGCGCTGAGCGTCTCGCCGACCTTCTCGGCGCCGCTACGAATGCCGACGCTGAGCGTCCCGGCTCCCCTCAGCTAGGCACCGTCGATTTCTCCGGCGCGGTCTTCATCGGGGACGCCGCCTTCGAGGGGGCGACGTTCAGCGGCGACGCGACCTTCAAGGGGGCGACGTTCAGCGGCGACGCGACCTTCAACACGGCGACGTTCAGCGGCGACGTGACCTTCGCGGGGGCGAGGTTCGGCGGCGACGTCAACTTCGGGGTGGCGAGGTTCAGCGGCGATGCCAACTTCGACGACGCCATGTTCGGTGGCGACGCGACCTTCAACACGGCGACGTTCAGCGACGGCGCTGCCTTCCGTGGGGTGATGTTCACTGGCAGCGCCTCGTTCTACAAGGCGCGGTTCGAACGGTTCACATTGTTCCTCGCAGCGACGTTCGGCGGCGACGCCTACTTCGGCTACGCGACTTTTCCCGATCGTGTTCTCTTCGACGCAACGACGTTCACCGGCGACGTCAGCTTCGTCCATGCGACGTTCGCCGGTAGCTCCAGCTTCGAAAGGGTGACGTTCGCGGGCGGCGTTCGCTTCGACGTGGCCACGTTCACCGAGCACACGAGCTTTCGACACACGATGTTCACCGGCCGTGATGCCAGCTTCGCCAAGGCGACGTTCAGCGATAACGCTGCCTTTGATGCGGCCGCGTTCACCGGGCCCGCGAGCTTCTTGCACGCCACATTCGCGCGCGGCGCTGTCTTCGACACGGCGATGTTCGCCGGGCAGGCGCAATTCTTGGCGGCGACGTTCAGCTATGCGAGCTTTGTCGAGGCGACGTTCGGCGGTGAGGCTTCCTTCAACAGGGCGACGTTCGCCGACGCCGCTCACTTTGACTGGGCTACGTTCAGCGGTGTCACTCACTTTGCCAGGGCGACCTTCGCGCGGGACGCGGAGTTCGCCGGAGCGGTCTTCACCGAGCGCGCCGAGTTCGCGGGCTCGCGGTTTGACGAAGCCAGAACGCTCGGCCCGATTCTCGTCTCGGAGGCGCTGGAGCTTGATGACGCGGTGTTTGCTCGACACGTCCGTATCGAGGTCAGCGCCAGGCATGCCTCGTTCACGGGCGTTGCCTTCTTGGGCGGTGCCGACGTGTTCGTTCGCTGGGCCGAGGTTCTGATCGACGGCGCCGACTTCGCCGCTCCGTCGCTGCTCGCCGAGCTGCCGATGTCCGCTACGCGGCCATACCACCGAGCCTTTCTAGGGCGGGAGAAGCCGCTGGATGAGAGCCGACTGCGCCCGCCGCTTGACGCAGGATGGTTCTGTCCCCTGGATGCGCCGCCGGAGCGCGCGCCGCCCCGGCTGCTGTCGCTGCGTGGCGCCAAGGTGGCGCAGCTGACTCTTTCGGAGGTGGATCTTCACGCGTGTCGCTTTGCGGGCGCGCACGGCCTGGATGGGCTGCGCCTCGAGGGAGTGCGCTTCGCGCAACCCCCGGACGGCTGGCAGCGCCTGCGCGCGCGACGTTGGGTGCGCTGGACGCGCCGTCGGACCGTGGCCGAGGAGCACCAGTGGCGTGCCACGCACGGCTTCGGGGCTGGCTGGTATCGCGCCGAGGAGGGCGCGAAGGCGCCCGTGTGGCTGGACGGGGTCTCCGAGTCGCCGACCGCCGAGCAGATTGCACGTGTCTACCGCGATCTGCGCAAGGCGCACGAGGACAGCAAGGACGAGCCCGGCGCCGCGGATTTCTACTACGGCGAGATGGAGATGCGCCGGCATAGCGACGCGCCCCGTGGCGAACGAGCGATCCTGTGGCTGTACTGGCTGGTTTCGGGCTACGGGTTGCGCGCCACCCGGGCGCTGCTCGCCCTCGCGGTCACGATCGCGCTCCTGGCGCTTCCGCTCGAGCTCTGGGGTTTTCGCCTCGACCGCTCATACTGGCGAGCGCTGCTGTTCTCCGTTGAGAGCAGCATCAGCCTGCTACGCGCGCCTACGGCCAAGCTCACGGCCGGTGGCGAGGTCATCCAGATCGTGTTGCGACTCGCCGGACCGTTGTTCTTCGGCCTCGCGTTGCTGGCGCTGCGCGGGCGCGTCAAACGCTGACTCTCGCTCCAGAACCCGGTACAGAACGCGCCAGTGGACGCGCCAAGAGTTCGATCGCGATCGCACGTGGCATGTCTGATCACCGGGAGCGGGGAGTCTGATGGATCTTCATCAGCCACAGCTGCGGAGCGGTGGTCTAGCGGGGCGCTGGGGCTTCGCGGGCGAGCTCCTGTGCGATGCGGTCGATCGCGTCGTTGAGGCGTGGGTCCTCGTCGGGGCTCCAGTCGGCGACGAGCGCGCGCAGGGACTTGCGCGCCGTGTCGATCAGGCGCTCGGCGACGGCCTGGCCGCGCTCGGTGAGCTGGTGCTCGTCGACGAGCCCGCGTTCGTTGAGCAGGTCGACCTGCTCGCGCACCCACGCCGCATCGATTGGGCGGTTGTCGGTGATCGCGTCGGCGTCGTTGAGGTCGACGCCCTCGTGGGCCTGGACGAGCAGCCAGGCGGGCCCGGTCGGGCAGGTCGACACCGGATGCCTCGACCGTGCGCTCGATGTGCGCCTGCGTGCGCTCGCGGCCGACCAGGCGGGCGAGCTCGCGGGTCAGCTCGCGCAGCGAGTCGCCGCTCGACGGGGCCGCGAACGGCCTCACCGACCCCGGTCGTCTCGACCGTCTGGCGCAGCGGGCGCTCCTCGATCAGCCACGAGAGCAGGAAGGCGACCGCGAGGATCACGGCGGCGACGAGGAACACCGTCGAGAGCGAGTCGCTGAACGCACCGGTGTAGGTGTCGCGGATCGCCGCAGGCAGGCGCTGGATGGCCGTCGGGGTTCGCGCGCGGCCCCGCTGACGCGTTCGGCGGGAGTGCCGACGAGCTCGTCGGTGAGACGGGCGGTGAAGACCGCGCCGAGCGCGGCGGTCCCGAGCGAGCCGCCCATCGAGCGGAACAGGCTCGCGCTGGAGGTCGCGACCCCGAGATCGGCGTAGTCGACGGCGTTCTGCACCGCGAGCACGAGCACCTGCATCACCAGCCCGAGCCCGAGGCCCAGCACGAACATCGCGGCGTACGTGTACAACGCCGACGTGCCGGCATCGAGCTGGGTCAGCAGCAGCATCCCGATCACGGCGATCGCCGTGCCGGCGATCGGGAAGATCTGGTAGCGGCCGGTGGCCGTGATCACCTGCGCCCGAGCCGATCGAGCCGATCAGCACGCCCGCCATCACCGGGATCAACTGCAGGCCCGGACTCGGTCGGGGAGGCGCCGCGCACGACCTGCTGGAACAGCGGCAGGTAGGTGAGCGCCCCGAACAGCGCGAAGCCGATCACGAACCCGATCGCGCTCGTGACCGCGACGACGCGGCTGCGGAACAGGTGCAGCGGCAGGATCGGCTCCGCCGCGCGCGACTCCGCGCGCAGGAACGCGAGCAGGCCGGCGAGCGCGATCACCGCGAGCCCGACGATCTGCGCCGAGACCCAGTCGTACTGATTGCCGCCCCACGTCGTCGCCAGCACCAGCGCGCTCAGCCCCACCGCCAGCAGCACTGCGCCGGCGTAGTCGATCTTGTGCTGCACGCGCTCCTTGACCGACGGCAGCGTGACGGCCAGCGCGCCCAGCGCGATCACGCCCAGCGGGAGGTTGATGTAGAAGATCCAGCGCCAGCTCAGGTGCGTCGTGAAGAAGCCCCCGATCAGCGGCCCCGCGACCGACGACACGCCGAACACGGCGCCGAAGAGCCCGTTGTAGCGACCGCGCTCGCGCGGGGGGACGACATCGCCGATGGCCGCCTGCGCGCTGACCATCAGCCCGCCACCGCCGAGCCCCTGGATCGCTCGGAACGCGATCAGCTCCGTCATTCCCTGCGCGAGCCCGCACAGCACCGAGCCGATCAGGAAGATCACCAGCGCGGCCTGGAGCACGAGCTTGCGCCCGTAGAGATCGCCGAGCTTGCCGTACAGCGGCGTGACGATCGTCACCGCCAGCAGATACGACGTGACCACCCAACTGATGTGGTCCAGACCCCGAGCTCGCCGACGATCGTCGGCAGCGCGGTCGAGACGATCGTCTGATCCAGCGACGCCAGCAGCATCACCATCAGCAGGGCGCCGATCACGAGCCCCACGCGTGGCTGAGTGTCCCGCTGCTCGCTCACGACCCGGTCGCCCCGACCCGCACGCCGCAGACCGTGATGGTGTCGCCGGTCATGCCGCTGCCGGATCGAGCGTACGTAGTCGCGTGATTACACGTGGCCGGAGAGCAACGTGTCCACGGGAGTCACGTACCGACCTGGCTACAGAGCGGTTTCGCGCCTGGCGGTTATGGGATCCGAACTCGCACCGACGCGTCGACGTAGCGCGGTTTCGACGCCGTGGCCTTGTAGCGACCCGACCCGAGGCGGATCTTCGCGTAGCCGCGCCCGTCGGTCTTCAGGGTGCGTCCCGCCACCCGCACGCTCGCGCGTCGGATCGGCCGCCCGTTGTCGAGGACGCGGAATCCGCGCCGCGCGAGCTTCTTCGCCTTGCCGCCTTCGAGCGTCAGGCCGGGGAAGACCTGTGTCGCGAACAGCCCTACGACATTCTCGTCGTCGGACATCGTCGCGACGGCGTCGACGCGGTCGTCCTGTGCGTCGAGCGCGAGCTGCGTGATCGTCTGCCCCGGCGGGAGGCGAACCACGACCTTGGCGCCGAACGTGAACGGCAGCCGTGGGTTGGAGTAGCGGCGGCAGGCCATCGCGTTGGCGTCGCTGTCGCGCCAGCAGACCCAGACGCTGCCGGTGGCACGGTTCTCGGTTGCGATCGCGATCTGCTGCTTGAACGAGCTGCCCGCGGCGATCGTCGAGGTCGCGACCACCGCGCCGGCGGCGATCACGAACAACCTGACCTTGCGCCCGTCGGCCGAGCTGACGGCGGCGAAGAAGTACGGCTCGCCGGACACGGCGGCGCCGGCACTGTCGCCGTTGGACGCCAGCGCGATCCGCGTCTCCGCCCCGCATCGCCCGGTGTCGGGCAGCGACACGACGCCGCCGATGCGCGTCCCGGTCGCCGCGTCGACGCGCGCGAGCGACACGTCGCTGCCGGCGCCGCGCTGGTCGCACCAGGCCACCATCGCCTGGCCGTCGTTGGCGGCCGCGAGCGCCTGGTTGGTTCCCGCGCCGAACCCGCCCCCCGGGGGCACGCCGGGATCCAGCCCGGCGTGGACGACGGTCGCGGCCGTCCCGTACCACGCCTGGAGATAGGTCCCGCCGGCCGTCAAGACCGCGGCCGGAGTGCGGGCGAACGCGAACTCGTTGCGAGCGATCGCCGTCGGGCTCACCGACCACGATGCGCCGCCGTCGCCGCTGGTGGCCAGATCGAGCCCATACGTCGGGTCGCCGGTCGTCAGCGTCCTGGTGCCGGGGAAGAACGCGGACAGCGCACGGCCCCTGGCGACGAGCGCGGGACTTCCGACGCCGGCCCAGCCGCTGACCACGGTCACGGGCGCCTTCACCTGACCGGCGCGCGTGACCGGCGTCTGCAGCAGATCCTGCCCCGCCGCCCGCCGCCTCCAGGCGACGTGGAGCACCCGGTCGGACGTCCGGGCGAGCCCGACCTGGTCGCTGATGTTCATGCCGCCGGAGGCGATCGGCGCCCAGGTTCGCGCCTTGGGCCTGGCCGCCCGCGCGGCTGAGCCGCTCGCCGAATGGCGTCGCCCGCGGTCGCGGCGGACGGCCTTGAGCCTGGCGATGCGGGCGGTCTGGCGGCTGCCGGTCTGCGTCGCCGTCAGCGCGATCGTGACCCTGGCCTTGCGCCGGACCGCTCTGATCGCGGTGCGCGGCACCGCGAGCCGCACGATGGCGACCTTGGCCGCCGTGACCGAGATCGTCCGGCGGCGCAGCGTCACCCGGCGGGTCGCTCGGCGCGCACCGCGGGGTCGGATCGTCGCCCGGCCGGTCAGGCGCACCGTGGCGGCCAGGTCGCAGACGATGCGCGCTCTGAGGCGGCGCGTGTTGCCCGCCAGGCCCAGCGTGCAGCGCTGGGGCGCCGGCGGCGCGGGCGCGCCCGTCGAGGGAGCCGCAGCGCTGGGCACGAGCTCGAACGCTCCCGCGTCGCACGCCGGTCCCTGAGGACGCGTCGTTCCACGCTGGTCGACGTCGACCGCGCATACCGGGTCGGAGTCGATCGCCTGGCTGCCGGCGAGCAGCGCTCGCGTGTCGGTCGGTCCGCCGTTGTCCTGCAGCGGGCCGAGCCGCACATCGGCCATGGCTCGGTCGGATGCGCTCGTGAAGCCGCACTGGCCGGTGTCCTCGACGTTGCCTCCGCGCGACGTGAGGGCCCTGGCGCAGTTGCCGCTGGTCGCCGCCGTGCCCCGCCCGTCGGCGATGATCGAGCCGCTGACTGTCGGCGGAACGATGCCAAACGAGATGTTGCCGCCGCTCGAGCCTTTGACCCCGGCAACGCGGTTGCCGGTGACCGTGACGCCCTGGAGCTGCGCGCTGGCGAGGAGCTCGAGGCCGCCCGCGTACGCCAGTCCCGGGCCGCCGCCGGCGACATTGTCCGCCACGGTGCTGTTACGGATCGACGTGCCTGCTCCGCGGACGGATGCCCCGCCGCCGGACGCCGAGTTGCCGCTCGCCCAGGTGCCGGTCGCGCGGTTGTCGCGGATCGTGACCTGCTCGAGTGTGAGCGCGCCGTCCGTGAAGATCCCGCCGCCCACCGCGCTGCCTGGGACCGCCGCGCCGCGCCCGTCCAGCGCCTGGTTGTCGCGCACGGTCACGCGCCGCAGCGTCAGGTGCGCGCCGGTCACGTGGATCCCACCACCCTCGGCCGGCATGGCCGCCCTGCCCTCGACGAGCCCGTCGGCGACGCTCAGGTCGCGCAGCTCCACGTCGATCGGCAAGGACGACGCAACGGAGAGCGCGCGGCTGCTGAAGCCCGGGTTAGGCGAGCCGGCGATCGTCGTCCTGCGCGCGCCCGCGCCGACGAGAACGACGGGCGCGGTCACCTTGACCGCCTCGAACGCGGGGTTGCGCGCGAGCGTGCCCGCCGGCAGGTGGATGACGTCGCCCGAGCCGTCGACCGACACGGTGGTGTTGGCGGCGTTGATCGCCTGGCGCAGCGAGCACGGCGTGCCGCAGACGGCGCCGTCGAGGTCCGCCAGCGTGGTCACGGAGAAGTCCGTCGCCGCCGCCGACGCCGGCAGCGCGAGCGCCAGCGCAAGCCCGGTGAGAAGGCCGAGCCGCCTCACGAGCGCGCTCGCGGCCGAGATCCCGACCGGTGACGAGGGAGATACGCCCATGTGAGGCGGCACGTCAGCGCTGCGCGCAGATGGCGTAGACCTGGCCCGAAACCGCTGTGTTGGACGTGTTCAGCACCTGACCCGTCCATCCGCGCGGAGTCCCGACGTTCGGAAACGGCTCGCTGACACGAACGAACGAGGCGGCTTCGCTGGTGCTGACGCCTCCGCCGGTCGCTACTTCCCCGGTCAGGCACAGTGCCGTGTTCGGAGCGCCGGCCGAGTACGTGACACGTCGCATGGTCACGACTCCGAAGGTGCCCGGCGCGCCCGCCGCGCCGGTGGCTCCGCGCGGTCCGGTGGCTCCCTGTGCTCCCCTCGGACCGGAGCCTCGAAGCGACGCGATCGTCGGCGCGCTCAGGTCGCCGGCGGTCAGCGAGCCGTTCCGCACGTCTTTGCCGCGGAGCGACTCGTTCCTGATGTCCGCGCCGCTCAACGAGCCGTTCTTGACGTTCTCTCCGGTGACCATGATGGCGGCGTAGCTCGTCCCTCCGAGCGCCACGAACAGGGAGACGAGCGATATGACAAGCGCCGGCTGGGGTCGGCGTCGGGGGGAGCGCTGCAACGGAGCCGCCTTCTGGAGTCAATCGCGAGAGGGGGATCCGTCGCGAGCTCCGACCATATGCGCGTTCTGGTGACGCCGGAGCGTTCTGGCCACCAGAGTTCTCCGGGCGATTCCACAGGGTTTGCCCGGCCGGAGCCCGTTTGCGATGAGTTCGGGGCCTCCGGACGGTTCATAGAGAACGACACTCGAGGAGGTCCAACAATGGGCAAGGTCTTCACGCATATGACGATGTCCCTGGACGGATACATCGCCGAGCCCGATGACCAGGTCGGCGAGCTCTTCGACTGGTACGAGGCCGGAGAGGTGTCCGTGGCAAGCCGCAGCGAGGACATCGCATTCGATGTCGACGAGGCCAGCGCGGAGGCGCTGCGAGAGCTGATCGAGAACGCCGGAGCACTCGTCTCGGGCCGGCGTCTGTTCGATATCGCCAACGGCTGGAACGACACCCACCCGAGCGGCGCACCGGTCGTCGTGGTCACCCACAGCGCACCCGCGAATGCCGCCGAGCGGTGGCCGAGGACGGCGTTCGTCGAAGGAGTCGAGGCGGCGATCGCCAAGGCGCGGGAGATCGCCGGCGACAAGGACGTCACGATCGCCAGCGCCAACGTCACCCAGCAGGCGCTCGACCTCGGCCTGGTGGACGAGGTATGCGTCAGCCTCGTGCCGGTGCTGTTCGGCGAGGGCATCGCGTACTTCTCGAAGCTGGACCGCGGACACCTGCTGCTCGAGGACCCGGTCGTGGTGCAGGGACGCCGCGCCCTCCACCTCAGGTACCCGGTCCGTCGCTGACGGCCCGGAGCTCGGGCGTTCAGCCGGCGGGTGGGTAGCTCATCACGCAGACCGCGGTGCAGCCGCTCTCGCTGCGGTAGCGGTGTGGGAGGTCGGCCGCGAATCGCGCCGCGTCGCGCTCGCCGAGCTCGACTTCGTCGCCTTCGGGGCCGACCTGCAGCGAGCCCGACATGCAGATCACGAGCTCCTCGGTGCCCGGCGGGTGCGGCTTGGAGTGATAGTCGACGCCGGGGTCGAGCAGGAGCTCGATCGTCTCGACGCGGCGGTTGCGGCCATCGCTCCAGATGTCGCGTACCTGCAGCCCGGACGGCGAGCGCACGAACGCCTGCTGGCCGAGCCGGATCACGTTCGTGCCAGGCGCACGGTCGGCGCCGAGCAGCGTGCCGAGCGTGATCTCGAGCGCGTCGGCGAGCCGCAGCAGCGTTTCGATCGACGGGTTGCCGTCGCCGCTCTCGATCTTCGCGACGATGGTCTTGGAAAGGCCGGCGCGTGTCGCGAGCGCGCCGATCGACCATCCGCGCGCGCTGCGCATCGCGCGCACGTGACGGGCGATGCCGGCGTTCATCTCCTCGAGCGCGTTCGTTCTAGTTGCCATTCGGATTTTCCAATGGTACCGTCGACCAGATGGATGCTCGCTCGGAGTTGTTGGTCCGCTACGGCGGACCGTTCGCGCCCGAGGTCGTCGCGTCGGCCTCCGGGTCGTTCGTGGAGACGGTAGACGGCCGCCGCGTGCTCGACTTCACGGCCGGGCAGATCTGCGCCACCATCGGCCACAACCATCCGCGCGTGGTGGCGGCGATCGCGGAGGCCTGCCGGACCGTCATGCACTTGAACGCGTGGACGTTGTCCGAGCCCGTGCTGGCGCTCGCTGAGCGCCTGGTTGCGACGCTGCCCGCGTCGCTGGACCGGGCGATGTTCCTCTCGACGGGCGGCGAGGGGATCGAGGCCGCGGTACGGATGGCGAAGCTCGTGGGTGGCGGGTTCGAGGTCGTGTCGCTGACGCGCAGCTGGCACGGGCTGACGGCGGGCGCCGGCGCGCTCACGCTCGCAAGCGGACGGCGCGGCTACGGCCCGACGCTCCCGGGCGCGTTCGCGCTGCCGGCGCCGTACGCCTATCGCTGCCCGGTCCGGCACTGCGATGGTGACTGTGACTGCACGTGCCTGGAGGCGGGCTTTGATCTGTTCGACCAGGCGTCGGTCGGCGCGCCGGCCGCGGTCGTGGCGGAGCCGGTGCTCTCCGCCGGCGGTGTCATCGTGCCGCCGCCCGGTTACTTCCTGCGCCTGGCCGAGCTGTGCGCCGAGCGCGGGATGGCGCTGATCCTCGACGAGTGCCAGACCGGACTTGGGCGCCTCGGAGCGATGTACGGGTTCGAGCGCTTCGGCGTCGTGCCCGACTATCTCGTGTTGTCGAAGACGCTCGGCGGCGGCGTGCCGATCAGTGCGGTCGTGACGACGGCGGCGAACGAGCGCGCGTGCTTCGAGCGCGGATTCGTGCACGTGACATCGCACGTGTCCGACCCGATGCCGGCGGCGGCCGCCCTGGCGGTGCTCGACGTCGTCGAGCAGGACGGGCTGGCTGCGGCGGCGCAGGTGCGCGGCGAGCGCCTGATGGCAGGGCTGGGGGAGCTCCAGCAGCGCCACGAGGCAATCGGTGACGTACGTGGGATGGGACTGCTGGTCGGGCTCGAGCTGGTCGAGGATCGCGACACGCGCGTGCCCGCCCATGCACTCGGCGCGGAGCTGACCGAGGAGTGCGAGCGCTGCGGGCTGTCGGTCAACCTCGTTCGCGGCCGCGCCGGCGGTGCCGCGAACTGCGTTCGGATGGCGCCGCCGCTGACGATCTCCGAGGACGAGATCGACCTCGCGGTGACGATCCTCGACGAGTCGCTCACCACCGTGCTGGACCGCGCCGCGGCCCACTCCTGACCCGGTGCCTGTACGATGGGCGAACTGCCATGTCACTGATCGAACCCGCGTCGAGCCGCACGCTCGACCCGCTCCAGAGCGTCCTCGCTCATCTCCCCGACGGCATGTACGGGACCTACGAGGGCCTGTGCAACTTCATGCTCATCGACCCGGCGGTGCCGTCGCACGTCAAGGAAGGGCTCCGCTACCTCTCGGCCGTGACGATCGGCTGCGAGTTCTGCCGTGAGTTCAGGGAGAGCGATCCGGACGGGGCACGCCTCCTGCCGGACGAGTTCTACGCCGAGGTCGCCGGCGGGTCGCCGGACTGGGAGGCGCTGGTCGGTGCCGAGTGGGCGCCGATCTTCGACATGGCCGTCGAGACCCTCGCCGGCGAGCGGGTCTCCGACGCGACGATGGAGCGCCTGAAGGCGTCGTTCAGCGACGCGCAGATCGTGCAGTCGCTCTTCTACATGCTGCTGATCGGCGCCTCGCACCGCTTCTCGCACGCCCTCGGCGTCGAGGCGGTCTGCCGCGTCCCGGCGCGGCTCATCAGCGGCTAGAGCGCCCGGACGCCGGGCAGCACGCGCTCGGCGAACAGCTCGAGCGACCGCCGGGCGACGTCGGCCCGCATCCCCGGCAACAGCGTCCAGAAGCTGAAGTGCGTGAACGGCACGCGCGCATGCATCTCCGTGATCTGCGCGAGCACGTCCTCGGGCGTGCCGACGAGGCACCCGCCGGGCAGCGGCCCGTCAGGGTCCGGCGCGTCCGACGTGCGGTCGCCGGCGTCGGCGAACCAGCGCTGGTACTGCTCGTGCTGGTAGTGGAGGTGCGGTGCGGCGAGCTCGTGCGCGCGGTCGGGATCCTCGTCGACGAACACGTCCGCGACCGCTGCGATCTCGTGGTCGGCCGGATCGCGGCCGTGCTCCCGCAGCGCCGCGGTGTAGATCGCGTAGTCGACCGCGCACAGCTCCGGATCGAAGTCGGCGAACTGCAGGTGATGGCCGGCGGCGGCGGCGCGCCGGAGCGGCTTCTCGCTCCGGCCGCCGATCCAGATCGGCACCGGACGCTGGACCGGCGGCGGCGTGACCCGGACGGCGTCGAAGCGGTGGAAGCGGCCGTCGTAGCTGAACGGCTCGCCGCTCAGCGCCAGCTTCAGCACGTCGATGCCCTCGCGGGTGCGCGCGGACCGCTCGCGGTGATCGATGCCGAACCCGGCGAACTCCTCGCGCCGGTAGCCGGCGGCGATCCCGAGGTCGAGCCGGCCGCCGGACATCAGGTCGACCGCGGCGGCGTCCTCGGCCAGCCGCAGCGGATGGTGGAACGGCATCAGCAGCACCTTGGTGCCGATCCGGATGCGGCTGGTCCTCGCCGCGATCGCGGCGGCCACGGGCATCAGCGCCGGGCAGTAGCCGTCGTCGGCGAAGTGGTGCTCGGTCAGCCATACCTCGTCAAGGCCCAGCTCCTCGGCCGTCACGGCGAAGTCGAGCCCCTCCGCGTAGAGCTCCTGCCAGCCGATCCGCCACCGCGACGGGTTCTGGAAGCCGATCACGGTTCCGACGCGCACCTAGCCGCTCCCCTCGTCCTCGCCGACCGCGACCCAGCGCCCGGTGTCGCTCGACACCTGCATCGCGTCGGTGATCCGGACGACGGCCAGGCCGTCGGCGAACGTGGTCGCGGGTTCGATCCCGTCGCGGATCGCGCGCAGGAAGCGGGCCTGCGCCGACTCGGCCGCCGGCGCCGGCTCGGAGAGGTCGACCTCGCCCTTCCCCGCGCGCCGGCCGACGAGCGTGCTGCGGTCGCGATCCGACGGGTCCGGCATGTGCAGCCGCAGGCTGCCGCCCGAGCCCTCGTACTCGGCAAGCCGGTAGCCGGGATCGCCGGCGCAGCGGCTGCATTGGCCGATCACCTGAACCCCGCTCTGTGTGACCGCGACGAACGCCGCCGCATCCTCGGCGTCGCAGCGGCGCAGGATTCCGGCGCGATCGCGACGTTCGGTGGCGACGGTGCGCAGGTCGGCGGCGATCCGGCTGAGCGGGCCGAGGTTCCACAGCAGATCGTCGAGGAGATGGCTCTGATCGCCGAGCACGCCCATGCCGCAGCGGGCGCGCTGGTGGCGCCAGCCGAACTGCGCCTCCGCCTCCCATGGCGCGAGCCACGTGAGCCGCACGCTCTGGACCTCGCCGATCCACCCGGACGCGAGCAGCGCGTGCAGCTTCGTGAAGTTGGGCACCGGCCGCCAGTCGTAGTTGACGGCGTGCACGAGGCCGCTTGGCGACGCCGCGTCGAGCATCGCCTCGCAGTCGGGGGCCGAGACACCGAGCGGCTTCTCGCTGAGCACGTGGCAGCCGCGCTCGAAGGCGGCGGCCGCGATCTCGCGATGGAGGTCCGGCGGCGTCGCGATGCAGACGGCGTCGAGCCCGTCGACCGCGAGCGCCTCCGCGTAGTCGGTGGTGCGAACCGGGATCCCGTGGCGTTCGCCGATCGCCTCGGCGCGATCGCGGCTCGCGGAGGCGACCGCCACGACCTCGACGCCGGGGAGCGCACCGAACGCGACGATGTGCTCCTCGCCGTAGCCGGTGCCGATCACCGCGATTCTCATATCGGTGCTTTCACCGCTATGCTTCTACGACGCGAACCGATAGTTCGCTCAACGATACCACCGAGGAGCATGCTGTGGACCGCCCGATGTTCGAGGCAGACGGGAGGAGCGCGACGCTGAGCGACGGCGAGCTGGCCCTCAGCCTCTACCGTCGGATGGCGCTCATCCGCCGCTTCGAGGAGACGGCCTACCGCGCCTACGAGGCCGGCGAGGTCATCGGCACGATCCACGCGTGCATCGGCCAGGAGGCGATCGCCGTCGGCGTGATGTCGGCGCTGGGCAGCGACGACCTGGTCCTGACGCACCACCGCGGCCACGGGCACGCGCTCGCGAAGGGCGTCGAGCCCGAACGGCTCTTCGCCGAGCTGCTCGGTCGCAGCACCGGCGTGTCGGGCGGCAAGGGCGGCTCGATGCACGCCACCGACGTCGCGGTCGGCTTCCTCGGCTCGTTCGCGGTGGTAGGCGGCTCGATCCCGCTCGCGGTCGGCGTCGCGCTGGCCGCCCAGCGACGCGGCGAGGAGGTCGTCACGGTCGCCTTCTTCGGCGACGGCGCGATCAACCAGGGCGTCCTCTACGAGAGCCTCAACCTCGCGCGGATCTGGAACCTCCCGGTCGTCTTCGTGTGCGAGAACAACGGGTACGCGATCAGCGTCCCCAACGGCTACGCGACGGCCGGCGCCGGCGTCGTGGAGCGTGCCCGGGCCTTCGGGCTGCGGAGCGAGCGGGTCGACGGACAGGACGTCGGCACGGTCCGCGACGTCGCATCCGAGCTGATCGACGGCGCGCGCGAGGGCACGCCCGCGCTGCTCGAGGCCATCACCTACCGCTTCGTCGGCCACTCCCGCGGCGACCCGGTGCACGGCCTCTACCGGAGCGCCGACGAGGTCGATCGCTGGCGCGAGCGCGATCCGCTCCTGGTCCACGCGAGGCGCGCCGGGCTCTCCGACGAGCAGTGCGGCGAGATGCTCGCGGATGCGCAGAAGACGGTGGACGCGGCGCTCGGCCGCGGCCGCGCGGCCGCTCCGCCGGACCCCTCGGAGGCGACGCGCGAGGTCTGGGGATGACGGACGCGATCGCGACCGCCGAGGTGAGCTTCGCCGCGGCGATCAATCGCGCGCTCGAGGCAGCGATGGAGCAGGACGAGACGATCACGCTGCTCGGGCAGGACATCGCGCTCGGGTTCCCGTTCGGGGTCACGAAGGGCCTCGTCGATCGCTTCGGCGTCGAGCGCGTCCGGGACACGCCGATCTCGGAGGCCGGCACCATGGGCTGCGGGGTGGGCGCGGCGCTCTACGGCGTGCGGACCGTCGTCGAGGTCGACTTCTCCGGGTTCCTCCTGCTGGGCCTCGACCAGCTCGTCAACAACGCCGCGAAGCTGCGCTACATGAGCGACGGGCAGCTGCGCGTCCCGATCGTCGTGCGCGTCGGCCAGGGCCCGCTCGGATCGTTCGGCGCCCAGCACTCGCAGGCGCTGCACGGCTGGCTGGCCAACGTGCCCGGGCTCGCCGTCGTCACGCCGTCGGACGCGCAGGAGGCGTACGACCTCATGCGCTGGAGCCTGCGTCAGGGCGACCCCGTCGTGTTCGCCGAGGACATGCGGCTCTACACGTGCAAGGGCCCGCTCGTCGCGCACGACGACGAGGTGAGCCTCGGCGCGAGGGTGGTCCGTCCGGGGCGCGACGCGAGCGCGATCGTCTTCGGCTACGGCGTCACGCTGGCCCTCGAGGCCGCCGCGACGCTCGCGGAGGAGGGCATCGAGCTCGAGGTGCTCGACCTGCGCGCGGTCTCGCCGCTCGACGTCGACGGCATCGCGGCCTCCGTGCGGCGCACGCGGCGGGCGATCTGCGTGTCCGACGACCCGCTGCTGGGCGGCTTCAGCGCGACGCTCGCGAGCACCGTCACCGAGCACGCCGGCGACACGCTGCGGGCGCCGGTGACGCGACTCGGCGCCAGGCACGCCCCGGCGCCGTACAACGGCGAGCTCGAGCAGCGGATCTTCCCGTCCGCGGAGTCGCTGGCGCAGGCGGCGCGGGCGATCGTGGCGTGGGACGTGTGATGCTCCAGCCGATCAAGATGCCCCAGATCGCGCTGGGCAGCGAGGAGGTCGTCGCCCGCGACTGGCTGGTGTCCGACGGCGATGCGTTCGAGCTCGGCCAGGCGCTCCTGGAGATCGAGACCGACAAGGCGACCATGGAGGTCGAGGCGCCGTTCGCCGGCCTCTTCCTGACCGCTCGCTGCGAGGCCGGCGACACGGTGACGGTCGGCGACGTCATCGCCTACGCGGTGGCGCCGGGAGCGGACCTCGAGGCGGCGCGCGCCGAGCTGTCGCAGCTCGAGGCACCGGCGGCGGTCGCTGCCCCGGCGGTTCCCGACCGCGCCGCGCCTGTGCCCGCGGCGCCGGCGCCCGTCGCCGACGAGATCCGCTTCCTCGCCGTCGACCACGGCGAGATCGCCGGCCTCCCCGCAACCGCGGCCGCGCCGCCCACGCCGCCTCCCGGCCACGAGGGGGCCACCGATCGCCCGCTCAGCCGGCGGCGGCTCGCGATCGCGCGGCGGATGAGCGCGGCGACGGCGATCCCGACGTTCTCGATCCATCGCGAGATCGCGGCCGAGGCCGGCCTCGCGACGGTGGCGGCGGCTCGCGCACACGGCCGCCCGATCACCTTCACCGACGTCCTCGTACGCGCGTGCGGCATCGCCGGCCGCCGGCAGCCGGAGGCCAACAGCTGGCTCGTCGGCGACTCGGTGCTCGAGTTCGAGCACGTCAACGTGGCGCTCGCCGTCGACGTGCCGGGCGGCGTGGTCGCCCCGGTGCTCCGGAGCGTGGACACGCTCGACCTCGGAGCGATCGCCGAGCTGCGCAGCGACCTCGTCAGCCGCGCGCGCGAAGGCCGTCTGGCCGAGCGCGATCTCTCGGGCGGGACGATGACGCTGTCAAACGTCGCCGGGCTCGGATCGCACGCGATCACGCCCGTGCTCACCCCGCCGCAGGCGCTCGCGCTCGGTGTCGGATCGGCGCGGACGGTCGGTGGCGAGCGGGTGGTGACGGCGAGCCTGGTGGCGGATCACCGGCTGCTCGACGGTGCGGACGGTGCCCGCTTCCTCGCGGCCTTCGCGGAGGCCCTCGAGGCGGCGAACCTCGCGGAAACCAGCGCTTGACGGGGTTTCGCGATGCTGACTAGAATACGCCGAACGAACCTGCGGTTCGTGGAGCGAGACGAGGGAATGAGGAGGGTCGTCATCGATGGTCAACGTGCGCAACACTGACCGAACTGCGGTGTCGCTGGTAGGCGATCTGCAGAATGGCCGGATCGACCGGCGTCAGTTCGTCCAGCGCGGCCTGGCTCTAGGGCTCGGCGTCAGCACCCTCGGGACGCTCCTCGCCGCGTGCGGCGGCGACGAGAGCAGCTCGTCCGGCGGCGGCAGTCCGGCGACGAAGGGCTCGCAGCCCGTCCCGGTCGGCGTCATCAACGCGCCGGGCAAGTTCGACCCGCACCCGTGGAACGGGTTCACGTCGGGCCTCGTGAACAACCACGTGTACCAGAGCCTGATGCGCCCGAACTTCGAGACCAACGAGTTCGAGCCGGCGCTCGCCGAGTCGTGGGAGCAGCCCGACGAGACCACGTACGTCTACGAGCTGCGCCAGGGCGTCACGTTCCACGACGGGAGCCCCTTCACGGCGGACGATGTCGTGTTCAGCACCGAGCGTGCGAAGGAGCTGGCCTGGGGCAGCTACGCGCTCAAGTTCCTCGACAGCGTCCGCAAGCGCGGCGAGTTCACGGTCGAGATCAAGCTCGCGCAGCCCGACTGGCGCTTCCAGTGGATGTTCTCCCACTGGCCTCCGGGCTACATCGTGTCGAAGACCTACTTCGACAAGGTCGGCGAGGCGAAGTTCGCCGAGTCGCCGATCGGGACGAACGCCTTCAAGTTCGTCAGCGCCTCGACCACGCAGATCGTGCTCGAGCGCAACCCGGACTACTGGGAGGACGGCCTCCCCGAGCTCGAGCGGCTCG
Source organism: uncultured Solirubrobacteraceae bacterium (assembly GCA_963806395.1). GTDB lineage: Bacteria > Actinomycetota > Thermoleophilia > Solirubrobacterales > Solirubrobacteraceae > DASSUW01. The sequence continues at coordinate 69,404 of CAWDYI010000017.1, forward strand.
AGATCAACGTGCTCGACGACAACACCACGGTGACCGGCTTCAAGACCGGCAGCGTGCTCCTGTCGCCCGACGTCGGGTTCGACAAGCTGGACCTCGTCGAGGGCTTCGGCGACACCGAGATCAAGGCCCGCGTCGGCCCGCACATCGTCCTGTCGGCGATCAACATCACGAAGAAGCCGTTCGACGACATCAAGGTGCGGCAGGCGATGGCCGAGGCGCTCGACAACGCGGCGGCCCTGTCGGCCTACCCGACCGACTACATCGTCCCGTCCAAGGGCGCCGTGATCTACTCGACGTTCGAGGCGAGCGCGTACGACGACATCGACGGCATGTGGACCGGCGACCTCGACAAGGCGAAGCAGATGCTGGACGCCAGCAGCGGCGCCGGCGGCTTCTCGTTCGACTGGATGGTCACCGCGACCCGCGCGCAGGAGGTGTCCGCGGTCGTCGGCGCCCAGGAGCAGCTCGCGAAGATCGGTATCAAGGTGAACGTGAAGCGCGTGCCGGACGCGGACATGGCGACGGCCCTCTACAAGCGACCGCGCCCGTTCGACGTGATCACGTACAACTGGCTGCACAACCAGCCCCACATCCTCGATCCGCTCACCGCCCTGTACGCGAGCGCGAACGACGCGTCGACCAACTGGGCCGGCTACAAGAACCCGCGCTTCGACAAGCTGCACGACGAGGTGATCGGCGAGACGGACGAGGCCGCGCGCGAGTCGACGCTGCGCGAGCTCCAGCAGATCGTGGCCGAGGACGTGCCGTACCTCGTGCACGGCTGGGACGCCCAGCTGCGCGTGGAGTCCACGAGCCTCGAGACGCCGACGCAGACGACGCTGGCGCAGTGGGACGACTGGTTCCGGCAGTCCAGTTATGTGAGCTAGATGGGTGAGGGCCAGGCGACCAGGGGAGCCGGCGATCGATGCTGACGCGCGTCGCATCGGTCATCCCGGTTCTTCTGGTCGCCTCGATCCTGATCTTCGTGGCGATGCGCGTGGTGCCGGGCGACCCGGTGTCCGTGCTCGCACAGGGCACGCCGCTGACGGCTGAGCAGCGCGCCGCCCTGACCGAGCAGTACCACCTGGACGAGCCGATCCCGCAGCAGTATCTGGCCTGGCTGGGCGGAGCGCTCCAGGGCGACCTCGGCACGTCGCTCAAGAGCGGGCGCCCGGTCTCCACGATCCTCGGCGACGCGATCCCGCGGACGCTGCTGCTGCTCGTCGGAGCGTTCACGTTCGCCCTCGTGCTCTCGGTGCCGCTCGCGCTGCTCGCGGCCCTCCGCGAGAGCAAGCCGGTCGACCAGCTCGTGATCAGCTCGACGGTCGTCCTGTTCTCGATCCCGCTGTTCATCTCGTCGCTGCTCGCGATCTACATCTTCAGCTTCCAGCTGGACGTGCTCCCGGCCTTCGGGCTCACGTTCGGCAACCCGACCGAGGTCGTCCGGCACATGATCCTGCCGTGGGTCACGCTCGGCCTCGCGCTGCTCGCGGCGCAGACGGCGACGCTGCGGGCCGGCCTCGTCGACGCCCTCCACCAGGACTACATCGTGATGGCGCAGAGCCGCGGACTCGGCTGGCGGCACGTGGTCCGGAAGCACGCGGTGAGGAGCGCCCTGGTGCCGGTCATCACGCTGCTCGGGCTGCAGCTGTCGTACATGATCGTCGGCTCGGTCTTCGTCGACTTCATCTTCGGGCTCGGCGGCCTCGGCAGCGTGCTCGTCACCTCGGTGAACTCCCGTGACCTGACGGTGATCCAGGCGTCGGTCATGGCCGTCAGCGTCTTCTTCGTGTTCGCCAACCTCGCCGTCGACATCGTCGCCCGCCGGCTCGACCCCCGGTACGAGCTGCGCTGATGAGCTCGACGACGTTCGACACGACGGGGGGGACCCCGCTCCGTCCGGCGACGCAATCCACGAGCCGCGCCCGTCGCATCGCCCGCTATGTCGCGGAGCACAAGCTGCTCGTGCTCAGCGGCGCGGTCGTCGTCGCGTACATCCTGCTGGCGATCTTCGGGCCGCTGCTGGCGCCGTACCCGCCGAACGAGTCGCATCCGGGATCGAACTACGCGCCGCCCGGCGGGGAGTTCGTGCTCGGCACGGACAAGGAAGGCCGGGACATCCTCAGCCGGATGCTGTACGGCGCCCGGACGACGCTGTTCGGCGCGTTCGTCGTGATGATGATCGCCACCGTCGGCGGCTTCATCCTCGGACTCATCACCGCCTACGTCGGCGGCTGGTTCGACCGGGTGATGATGCGAGCGTTCGACGTGATCCTGTCGGTGCCGCCGCTGGTGCTCGCGATCGTGCTGGTGGCGAGCATCGGGCCCGGCCTGCTGCCGGTCGTGATCGGCATCGGCATCGGCTACCTGCCGGCGATCGCGCGCATCATCCGCTCGGAGGCGCTCGTCCAGCGCTCGCAGCAGTACGTGCTGGCGGGACGCGGCCTCGGCTACTCGGGCCGGCGGCTCGTCTTCCGCCACATGATGCCCAACTGCACGTCGCAGATCATCGTCCAGGCCAGCCTCAACGTGCCGTACGCGATCATCGACATCGCCGGCCTCAGCTTCCTCGGCTTCGGCGTCCAGCCGCCGACGCCCGACTGGGGGACGATGCTGGCCGAGGGGCAGTCGAGCCTGCTGTTCGCCCCGTGGATGACCTACGTGCCCGCGACGGCGATCACCGTCTTCGTGCTGGCATGGAGCATCTTCGGCGCCCGCCTGCGCCATGCCCTCGACCCGCGGGAGCGCTGATGGACGCCCTGCTCGAGGTCAAGGATCTCTCGGTCGACTTCTCGGGCCGGGGAGGGGATATCCGGGCCGTCGACGAGGTCAGCTTCGTCATCCGCCGCGGCGAGCGGCTCGGCCTCGTGGGGGAGAGCGGCGCGGGCAAGAGCGTCGTCGCGCGCGCCCTGCTCGGCCTCACCAAGCCGCCGGGTCGCGTGTCGTCCGGGACCGTGGTGTTCGACGGCCGGGACATTCTGAAGCTGTCGAGCCGCTCGCTCAACCAGGTCCGCGGCCAGCGGATCGCCCTGATCCCGCAGGACGCCTCGCTCGCCCTGAACCCGACCCTGACGATCGCCGACCACGCGTTCGAGATGCTGCGCCAGCACACCGACTTCAACCGCCAGAAGATGCGCGAGCGGGCGCTGGAGACGTTCGATCGCGTCGGGCTGGCCGACCCGAAGCGCGTGCTGTCGGCGCACGCGTCCGAGCTGTCCGGCGGCATGAAGCAGCGCGTGGCGATCGCGCTCGCGCTCCTCTGCGGGCCCGAGCTGATCGTCGCCGACGATCCGACGTCGGCGGTCGACGTCACGCTCCAGGCGCAGATCCTGGCCGACCTCTGCGACCTCACCACGCGGCTCGGCGTGGCCATGCTCTTCATCAGCCACGACCTGCGGGTGGTCGCCAGCCTGTGCTCGCGCGTGGTCGTGCTGTACGCCGGCCAGGTCGCGGAGGTCGGCGCCCCGCGCGAGCTGCTGGGCCACACCCACCATCCCTACTCGCAGGCGCTGATCAACTGCCTGCCCTCGGTCGACGAGCGGAAGATGCCGCTCGCCGTGGTCCCCGGAGCGCCGCCGGACAGCCTCGACATCTCCGGCTGCCGGTTCCATCCCCGCTGCCCGAACGCGCTGCCGACCTGCGCCGAGACCCGCCCGCCCCTGAGCGACATGGAGCGAGGATTCGCATGCTGGAATCCCCTGTGATGCCAGAGACGAGCACGCGCAACCTCGTCGAGATCCGCGGTCTCGTCAAGCACTTCGACGTCCGCTCCGAGGGCAAGCTGCGTCAGCAGCGCCGGGTCGTGCACGCGATCAACGGCGTCGACCTCGACGTCCCGACGGGCGAGATCGTCGCCCTGGTCGGCGAGAGCGGATCGGGCAAGACGACGCTCGCGAACTGCGTGGCCGGGTTCGTGACGCCGACGTCGGGGACGATCGGCTTCGACGGCAGGCCGCTGGTCGAGACGCGCGGCGCCACGGTCGCGCGGCGCGCCTCGCGGCGCGAGATGGCGCAGAACATCCAGATGGTGTTCCAGGACCCCAGCTCGGCGCTGAACCCGCGCCAGACGGTGGAGTCGACGCTGCTCGAGCCGCTGCTCGTGCACCGCGTCATGCCGAAGCCGGAGGCCGTCACGCGCGTGACCGAGTTGCTGGAGCTGTCCGGCATCCCCGCGTCGATGCGCCGGCGCTATCCGCACGAGCTCAACTCCGGGCAGCGTCAGCGGCTCGTGATCGCGCGCGCGCTGGCGCTGAGCCCTCGCCTGCTGCTCGCGGACGAGCCCGTCTCCCGCCTCGACGTGTCGATGCAGAGCCAGATCCTCAACCTGCTGCTCGACCTGCGCGAGCGCCTCGGGCTCACGATCGTCTTCATAACCCATGACCTGTCGGTGGTGCGGCAGGTCGCGGACACGGTCGTGGTGATGTACCTCGGCCGGGTGATGGAGTCATGCAGCGCGGACGCGTTCTTCTCCGACCCCCGGCACCCGTACAGCCAGGCGCTCGTCGCGGCGACGCCGCGCCCGATGTCCGACCCGACGGAGATCGCCACGCTCCACGGCGAGATCCCCAGCCCGATCAACCTGCCGTCCGGCTGCCCGTTCCACACGCGCTGCCCGATGGTGGGGGAGGGGTGCACCGACGTGGTGCCCGAGCTGCGCGAGGTCGCGGCCGGCCACCGTGCGGCCTGCATCAAGCTCTGACGATGCTCCGGACAGCGACATACCGTGTCTATACACTCGCCCGCAGGTGGGGATGACGAACACGCCGAACAACGTCGAGATCGACGCACGGTACTTCGTCGAGACCGCGGCTCGCACGTTCTACCTCCTCCAGGCGGTCGCGGAGATCGACGCGCCGGCGCCGCTGACCACGATCGTCGAGCGGCTCGGCTGGAGCAAGCCGGCGGTGTACCGCCTGGTGCGAACGCTGGAGGCGATCGGCGCGCTGCGCCAGCAGGACGGCAAGGGCTACGTGCTCGGTCCCGCGCTGATCACGCTCGGGCTGTCGGCGCTCCACGCCACGGGCCTCGTCGGCATCGCGCGCCCGCACCTGGAGAAGCTGCACGCGGAGGTGGAGGAGACCGTCGTGCTGACCGTCCTCGACGGGCGCGAGGTCGTGTACGTCGACCGGATCGAGGCCGACAAGATCCTCATCCCGCGCACGCGCCTGGGCTCGCGCCTGCCCGCGTACTGCACCTCGACCGGCCAGGTGCTGCTCGCCGGCCTCAGCGACGAGGACGTCCAGCGCCGCCTCGCCGACCAGACCTTCGACCGCGTCGGCCCGAACACGCTGGAGACGCTCGAAGAGCTGATGGAGCGGCTCGGCGAGATCCGCCGCCGCGGCTTCGCCCTGCAGGACGAGGAGCTGACGATCGGGCATCGCTCGGCGGCCGCCGCGATCCGCGACCACACGGGCTCCGTGGCCGCCGCGGTCAGCGTGTCGGTGCCGACGGCGCGCGTCTCACGGCAGCAGCTGATCCGCTTCGCCACCGACTCGCTCGTGCCCACCGCGGAGGCGATCAGCGGCGTCCTCGGAGGCATCCCGGCGCCCGCGCCGCGCTGACGCGCCGGTCGTTGACGTTTCGCGCGCCGATCCACTAGAGTACCGGTGAGCGAAGTGATTTGTCGCTGGGCGATATAGAGGCACTCCGCGGAGAGGGTTGATGATCAGGATCGGACTCGATGTCGGCGGGACGTTCACGGACGTCGTGGCGCTCGACGAGGCCACGGGTGCGACCGCGTGGACGAAGGTCCTGACGAACACGGAGTCACCGAGCGCCGGCGTGCTCGCGGCGATCGATGCGACCGGCGTCTCGTACCCGGAGATCTCGGCCCTGCGGCTCGGCACGACCCTCGGCGTGAACGCCCTCCTGACCGGCGCCGGCGCTCGCACCGGGCTGATCACCACCCGCGGCTTCCGCGACGTGCTCGAGATCCGGCGGACGCATCGCCAGGCGCTGTTCGATCTCGACGAGCGGTTCCCCGAGCCGCTGGTCCCGCGCGAGCTGCGGCTGGAGGTCGATGAGCGGGTCGACGCCAACGGCGCGGTGGTGCGCCCGCTCGACACCGACGGCGTGCGCGCCGCCTGGCGGCAGCTCGAGGCGGCCGGCGTCGAGAGCGTCGCGGTCGTGTTCCTGTTCTCGTTCGAGAACGCCGACCACGAGCAGCTCGCGCGCGACGTGCTCGTCGCCGAGGGCGCGACCCGCGTGTTCCTCTCCTCCGACGTGCTGCCGGCGTATCGCGAGTACGAGCGCACGTCGACGACCGTGGCCGCCGCGCGCATCGCCGTGGCCGTCGAGGAGTACGTCGGCCTGCTCGGCGAGCGCCTCGCGGAGCGCGGCGTGCCCCACGGCCGCCTGGCGCTGATGACCAACTCCGGCGGGGCGCTGTCCGCGAGCACCGCAGCCCAGCTGCCGATCGCGACGCTCCTCTCGGGACCGGCCGGCGGGGTCGAGGCGGCGCGCTGGCTCGCCGCACAGGCCGGCTCGAAGGACCTCGTCACGCTCGACATGGGCGGCACGAGCTGCGACGTGTCGGGCATCGTCGACGGCATCGCCGACGAGCGGCTCGACATGTCCGTGAGCGGGCACGTCATCAGCTACCCGACGTTCGACATCGAGACGATCGGCGCCGGCGGCGGGAGCATCGCGTGGATCGACAGCGGCGGCACGCTGCGCGTCGGGCCGCGCTCGGCCGGCAGCCTGCCCGGCCCGGCCTGCTACGGCAGCGGCGGCACGGAGCCGACGGTCACCGATGCGAACCTCGTGCTCGGCCGCTACGACCCGGCAGCGCTGCTGGGCGGTTCGGTCCGTCTCGATCTCGATGCCGCTCGGGCCGCCATCCAGCGGATCGCCGAGCCGCTCGGCCTCGGCGTCGAGGAGACGGCGGCGGGGATCCTGCGGATCGTCAACATCCTGATGACGAACGCCGTGCGCGTCATCTCCGTCGAGCGCGGCCGCGACGTGCGCGACTTCACGCTCGTGGCGTACGGCGGCGCCGGCCCGACGCACGCGGCCGAGATCGCCCGCGAGCTGTCGATCCCGCGCGTGCTCGTCCCGCCGTTCCCCGGCTGCGCGTCCGCGTTCGGGGCCGTCATCTCAGGCGGCCGGCGCGACTTCGTCCGCACGATCGGGCGGCGCACCGACACGATCGACGTCGCGGGCCTCGACGCGCTGACGCAGAGCCTGCGCACGCGCGCGGCGGAAGCGCTGCGGGTCGAGGGCTTCCCGGACGAGCTGGTGCGCGTCGAGACCTGGCTCGACCTCCGTTACGAGGGCCAGTCGCACCCGCTGAGCGTGTCCCATCCCGACGCCGCGCTGAGCCAGGAGTCGCTGGCGGGCGCGGTCGCGGAGTTCCATGCACTCCACCGCCAGCTCTACGGCCACAGCTTCGACGACGTCCCGGTCGAGACCGTGAACGTGCGCGTGAAGGGCCTGGCCCGGCGCGCGGACCCCGAGATGTGGTGGGACTGGGACCGGACCACCGGCCCGGCCGAGCTGAGCCGCACGCGCCCCGTCCACATGGGCGAGGGCCACGGGATCATCGACGCGGTCGTCCGGCACCGGCACGAGCTGGCCGTCGACGAGCGCCTGGAGGGACCGGCCGTGATCCACCAGCTCGACTCCACGGTGCTGGTACCGCCCGGGTTCACGGCGCGGGCGCTCGCGGGCGGCAGCCTGCTGCTCAGCGACACGGCGGCCAGCCCGACGGTCGCGACGCCGGCCGAGCGCGTGGGAGCGACGCGATGAGCGACCCGATCACGATCGAGGTGATCCGGCACGGCCTGCATGCGGCCGCGCGCGAGATGGGCGTCACCCTGCGGCGGACGTCCTGCTCGCCGATCTTCAACGAGGGCAACGACTACTCGTGCGCGATCTTCAACGCGCGCGCGGAGCTGGTGAGCCACGGCGAGACGCTCCCGATCCACCTCGGCTCGATGCCCTTCTCCGTCCGCTTCGCGTACCACACGTTCGGGCCCGACGACCTCGAGCCGGGTGACGCGATCCTGCTCAACGACCCGTTCCGCGGCGGCTCGCACCTCCCCGACGTCACGATCGTCTCGCCGGTCTTCGTCGGCGACCGGCTGGTCGGCTTCGCGGCCAATCGCGCACACCACCTCGACATCGGCGGCACCGTGCCCGGCAGCTTCTACGCCGAGGCGACCGAGAACTACCAGGAAGGGCTGCGGATCACTCCGATCAAGCTCTTCCACGCCGGCGTGATCGACGATCGCCTGCTCGAGCTCGTGCTCAACAACTGCCGGCTGCCGAACCAGATGCGGATGGACCTGCAGAGCCAGGTGTCCGCCAACCAGACCGCGATCTCGCGCGTGCAGGGCCTCGCCGAGCGCTACGGCTTCGACGTCTTCGAGTCCGCCGTCGAGGCGATCTTCGACAACTCCGAGCGGCGGATGCGGGCGGTGATCGCCTCGTGGCCGGACGGCGACTACGCGGCCTCGGACTTCCTCGACAACGACGGCATCACCGAGGACCGCTGCGAGATCCACGCGACCGTGCGCGTGCGGGGCGACGGCGTGGTGGTCGACTTCACGGGCAGCGCGAAGCAGAGCGCGGGCCCGATCAACGCGGTGCTCGGCTACACGTACGCCGGGGTCTACATGAGCTTCCAGGCCGCGACCGACCCCGACATGGTGCCCAACAGCGGCTGCTACCGGCCGATCGAGGTGATCGCGCCCGAGGGGACGATCGTCAACCCGCGCTTCCCCGCTGCCTGCACCGGCGGCAACGAGGTCGCGATGGTCGTCAACAACACCGTCTTCCGCGCGCTGGCCGCGATCCCGCGCGACGGCCCGCATCCGACGGTGATGGCGTGCGACCAGGGGTCGTCGAACAACCTCCTGCTCGCCGGCACCGACCCGCGGTCCGACGCGCGCTACGTCTTCTACGAGTACCCCGAGGGCGGCTGGGGCGGCAACGAGAACCGGGACGGCCTGAGCGCGGTGTTCGCGCTGGCCGGCAACACCTGGAACATCCCGGTCGAGGCGATCGAGCGGCGGTTCCCGGTTCGCGTCGAGCGCTACGAGTACCGCACCGACAGCGGAGGGGCCGGGATCCATCGCGGAGGGCTCGGCGTCCGGCGCGACTACCGCGTCCTCGACCACGAGGCCGAGCTGTCGATCGTCGGCAACCGCGCGCTCGTGCCGCCCTGGGGCCTCGACGGCGGTCGCGAGGGAGGCTGCGCCGACTACCTCCTCGACGCCGACACGCCCGACGAGCGGCCGGCCGCCCCGCGGCTGCGCTCGAAGGGAACGATGATCAAAGTCGCACCGGGCACGGTCGTAACGCAGCTCACCGCCGGCGGCGGCGGTTGGGGCGACCCTGCGGACCGTGACCCGGCGCGAGTCGTCGCCGACGTCCGCGCCGGCTTCGTCAGCCGCGAGGCGGCGCGCGACGTCTACCGCGTCGCCGTGACCGGCGACGGACAGCTCGACGCCGCCGCCACCGAGCGACTGCGCTCTCCAACACCGAACAGAGGGGTCACCTGATGCCGATTGTCACTCCCGGCTACCTGGAAGGGACGCGCGGCAACATGGGCGTCGACTGGGAGAGCCGCGTCGACCTCGATCGGCTGCGCCGGGAGCGCACCGGGAAGGCCACCACGGCGATCGCGGACGCGGGCTACGACGCCGTGCTCCTGCTCGCGGACCCGAACATCCGCTACGTCACGAGCGTGGCCACGAGCTCGGTATCCGGTGCCGGCGGCTTCCACTACTCGATGCTCACCGCGCGCGGCGAGATCACGCATTGGGACAGCGCCGACCACGCGTCCGTGCAGAGGGAGACGTGCCCGTGGCTGAACGACGTCCGCTACGCGGCGCCGGGGATCGGCATCGTCCCGGCCGCGATCGGCGGCGGGCCGGGGGCCGACATGATGCGCAAGGCGATGGTCGACGAGATCGTCGGCGCGCTGAGCGACCGCGGCATCACGTCCGGACGCCTCGGGGTCGACGTCTCCCAGCCGGCGCTGATGGCCGACCTCGAGGCGGCGGGCTTCACCGTCGACGCGGGCGCCGGGGGCGCGATCGCGTGGGCCCGAGCGATCAAGACCAGCGACGAGATCGAGTGCCTGCGGATGTCGGCCGCGATCTGCGAGGCCGGGTTCCAGGCCATGAAGGAGTCGATCCGCCCCGGCGTGCGCGACAACGAGGTGTTCGCCGAGATGGTCAAGAAGATCATCGACCTCGGCGGCGAGCATGGCGGCGGCACGATCTCGAGCGGTCCGGAGACGTGGCCCAAGGCGCAGGTCGATGTGAGCGACCGCATCATCCGCCCGGGCGACGTCGTGTACGCCGACCTCTACAACATCGGCTACAACGGCTATCGCTCGTGCTACTACCGCACGTTCAGCTGCGGCAAGGCGCGGCCGCAGACGCATGACGCCTACAAGCGCGCGGTCGAGAACCTCTACAACGTGCTCGAGGCGATGAAGCCGGGAGCCACGACGGCCGACGCCGCCACGTTCTTCCCGGACGCCGAGGGTGAGTACTGGGACTACTACGGCGCCCGTCAGGCCTGGCAGATCACCACCAACCACTGGGGCCACGGCATCGGCCTGTCGCTGTACGAGATCCCGCTGATCTGGCGCGGCGTCTCGCTCGACCACCCGATGGAGCTCCAGGAGGGCATGACGCTCGCCGTCGAGACGCAGGACCGCGACGGGTCGCAGGGCGTGCGGGTGGAGGAGATGGTCGTGATCCGCGAAGGCGGCGTCGAGGTGCTGTCGTCGTGGCCCGTCTGGGAGATCGTCGAGGTCGACTGATCGGCAAGCTCGAGGACAGGATCAGGAGCGTCGCCGACGCGGAGCACTTCGCGCGGCGGCGGCTGCCTCGCAGCCTCGCCCTCGAGATCGAGTCCGGCGACCCCGAGCCGACGTTCGGCCGCAACCTCGAGGCCTTCGCCGCGGTCGGCTTCCGCCCGCGCGCGGGCGTCGCCTACCCGGCCCGCGACACGCGCACCACCGTGCTCGGGCGCGAGATCGCCTTCCCGGTGCTGATCGCCCCCACGGGCAACATCCGGATCAACCATCGCGACGCCGAGCCCGGCGTCGCACGCGCGGCGGGGGCCGCCGGGACGATCGTCTGCGTAAGCACGTTCACCGGGCACCCGATCGAGGCCGTCACCGCCGCGGCCTCGGGGCCGGTGTTCTTCCAGCTCTACCTCGCGGGCGGCCGCGCGAACGTCGAGACGATGATCGACCGGGCGCGGGCCGCGGGCTGCGCGGCGCTCGTGATCACCATGGACACGGCCGCGCGGCCGCAGTCCGAGCGCAACGTCCGCGAGCGGGCGTTCCAGCCGTTCGACGACGACCTGCGCACGGCGGTGCGGTTCCTCCCGCAGGCGCTGAGACGGCCCGCGTGGCTGCTCGACTTCCTGCGCGACGGCCGGTCGATCGCGGCGCCGATGGCCCTGCGCGGCGACGGCAGCGTGATGTCGATGCCCGAGGCGCTGGCGACGGTGATGGCCGCACCGCCGGTATGGGACGACCTGGCCTGGATCCGCGAGCGCTGGGGCGGGCCGCTCGTCGTCAAGGGGCTGCTGTCGGTGGAGGACGCCCGGCGTGCCGTGGCCGCCGGCGCCGACGCGATCGTCGTGTCCAACCACGGCGGCCACCTGCTGCCCGGCACGCCGCCGACGCTGCAGGTGCTGCCCGAGATCGTCGCTGCGGTCGGCGACGAGGTGGAGGTCCTGCTCGACAGCGGCGTGCGGCGCGGCGGCGACGTCGTCAAGGCCGTCGCGCTCGGTGCCCGCGCGGTGCTGATCGGCCGTGGCTACCTGTGGGCGCACGCCGCCGCGGGCGAGGCCGGCGTCCGGCGGATCCTCGACGTGTTCCGGGCGGGCATCGACGACACGCTCGCACTGCTCGGCTGCCCGTCGGTCGCCGCGCTCGACCCCTCCTACGTCACCGTCCCGGCGAGCTGGGGCGCGGACCGTTCGCTCCATGGCATCTCGTAGGCGCGCCATCCCGCTGTGCCCGCCGGATGCCCCCGCGCTGGTGGCGCTCGAGCAGCGCGGCATCGCGATCAGCGAGCTCTACCGCGTGCTCGCGAACCATCCGGACGCCCTCGACGCGTGGACGCGGTTCGCGTGGGGGCTGCGGGGCCTGTCGACGACGACGCGCGCGCTGAAGGAGCTGCTGATCCTGCGCGCCGTGCACAAGAGCGGCGCTCGCTACGCCTGGCGCGACCACGTGCCGATGGCCCGGCAGGCGGGCGTCCCGGACGAGTGGATCGCCGCCCTGCCCGACTGGACCGAGTCGCCGCTGTTCGACGCGCCGACGCGCGCGGCGCTCGCATTCGCCGACGAGCTGATCGAGTTCGGCGTCGCCCAGGACCACCAGCTCGAGGAGCTCGGGCGCTTCTACTCGGCCGAGCAGGTGATCGAGCTCACGCTCACCGTCTCCTTCTACACGATGGTGCCGCGCGTCCTCAACGCGCTCCGCGTCCCGCTCGGCGACGACGACGTCACGGGACCAGCGGCGTCCCGATGACGCGGACGCGGTTCGCCAATCGCGGCCAGACGATCCCCTTGATGTAGCGCTCGAAGTGCTCCGAGGCGAAGTGCGCCTGGAACCCGTCCTCGTCGTCGTACTGCTCGTAGAGGAAGAAGACGCCGGCGTCCTCGCTCGAGCGGTGCGCCACGTATAGCTTGCAGGCCGGCTCCGCGCGCGTGAGCGGCGTCATCGCCTCGAGCGCCTCGCGAACCGTGTCCTCCTCACCGGGGTTGACGGTGTACGTCGCCGCGACTGTGTAGCTCATCCACGACTCTCCTAGGTAGCTTGCCCTGTAGTATCGTACAGCGAGACGCCAGTTCGTTTTCGCGACCTTGATGCCGCCAGCCGCCCTCCTCAGTGGACGAGTCGTCGCCGTCACCGGGGCGAGCCGGGGCATCGGCGCGGCCATTGCCACGCACGCCGCGGAAGCCGGCGCCAAGGTGCTGGCCATCAGCCGCTCCGGCACGGCTCCCGAGCACGCCGCGATCGTCGCGCTCGGCGCCGACGTCACCGCGGAGGAGACGCCCGACGCGATCGTGCGCGAGTCGCTCGCGGCCTTCGGCCGGCTCGACGGCCTCGTCAACTGCGCGGGGACGATCCATCACGCCGACTGCTGGGAGCACAGCGACGAGGCGTGGGACGACGTGTTCGAGACCAACCTCACGGCGCCGTTCCTGCTCTCGCAGCGCGCGGTCGCCCACTGGCTCGAGCACGAGCAGCCCGGCGTGATCGTGAACGTCACCTCGATCGAGTCCGAGGTCGTCTGCCCGCAGCAGGCCGGCTACGCCGCGACGAAGGGCGGGCTGCTGGGGCTGACGCGCTCGATGGCCGTCGAGCTGTCGGGGCGCGGCATCCGCACCGTCGCGCTCGCGCCGGGGTACACGACCACGGAGGCAGACGCCGTCAACCCGGAAGGGCTGGACGCGCTGATCCCGGCCGGCCGGATGGCCCGGCCGAGTGAGATCGCGGGCGCCGCCGTCTTCCTGCTCTCCGACCTCGCCGGCTACGTCACCGGCACGTCGCTGTTCGCGGACGGGGGGTACACGGCCCGATGAGCCGCCACGACGGTCGCCGTGCCGTGGTCACCGGCGCCGCCTCGGGCCAGGGCCGTGCGACGGTGCTGCGGCTCGCCGGCGAGGGCGCGGTCGTGCTCGGCGTCGACGTCAACCGCGAGGGCCTGGAGGAGGTGTTCGCCGACCTCCCGGACTGCCGCTGGGCCGCGACCGAGGCCGGCAGTGACGAGTGCCTCGCCGCCGTCGAGGAGTTCGGGCCGGTCGACGTGCTCGTCAACGGCGCCGGGATCCTCCGCCGGCACGACTTCGCGCTCCACCCGGTCGACGACTGGCGCCGCACGCTCGACGTCAACGTCAAGGCGCCGTTCCGCCTCGCGCGCCAGTTCGCCGCCGACCACGTCGCCCGCAAGGCGCCGGGGGTGATCGTGAACATCTGCTCGGTCGAGTCGTTCGTGGCCGCGCCCCGGCACGCGGCCTACAACGCCTCGAAGTCCGCGCTGCTCGATGCTCACGCGCGCGCTGGCGTACGAGCTCGGGCCGCACGGCGTGCGCGTGGTGGGCGTGGCGCCGGGGGTGATCGAGACCGGCATGAACGAGGACCTCCGCAGCGACCCGGTGCTCTCCGAGCGGGCGATGCGGCCGATCCGGCTCGGCCGGTTCGGCCACGCCGACGAGGTCGCCGCCACCATCAGCTTCCTCGCATCCGACGACGCGTCGTACATCACCGGCTCCGTCGTGCTGGTGGACGGAGGTTGGCATGTTGACTGAGCTGATCGACGTCGTCGATCCCGCCGACACGCGCGAGGTCGTGGGCCAGGTGCCGGCGATGACCGCCGGCGACGTCGACGCGGTCTACGCCGCGGCGGCCGAGGGCGCCCGCACGTGGCGCGGGACCAAGGCGCTCCAGCGCGCCGCCGTGCTGACCAGCGCCGCGGCGCTCCTGCGCGAGCGGGCGGAGACGATCGCCACCGATCTCGTCCGCGAGAACGGGAAGACGCGCGCGGAGGCGACCGTCGAGGTCGGCAAGGCGGCGGACTTCCTCGATTTCTACGCCGGCCTGGCGCGGCTCCCGTCCGGCTATTCGCTCAACGACGCCAGGCCCGAGACGACCACGTCGGTCCGCTTCGAGCCGGTCGGCGTGGTCCTCGCGATCACACCGTGGAACGACCCGCTGCTGACCCCGGCCCGGAAGGTCGCGCCCGCGCTCGCCTGCGGCAACGCCGTCGTCCTCAAGCCGGCCACCGAGACGCCGCTCGTCGCCCTGCACCTGGAGCGCGCGCTGACCGACGCGGGCCTGCCGGCGGGGGTGCTCGCCACGGTCACCGGCCGCGGGCGCGAGATCGGGGACGCCCTGCTGGACGCTCCGGAGCTGGCGGCGGTGACGTTCACCGGCAGCACCGAGGTCGGTCTCGGCATCCACCGCCGGCTGGCCGGGCGGAACCTGCGCGTGCAGACCGAGATGGGCGGCAAGAACGCGTCCGTGGTGCTGGCGGACGCCAACGTCGCGCTCGCGGCGGAGACGATCGCCGCCGCCTCGTTCGGGCAGGCGGGCCAGCGCTGCACGGCGACCAGCCGCGTGATCGTCGAGCGGAGCGTGGCCGGCGAGCTCGTCGACCGGCTGGCGACCCATGCGGAGGCGCTGCGGCTCGGGCCGGGGCTCGAGCCGGGGACGACGCTCGGCCCGCTGGTCAGCGTCGCCCAGCGCGACAGCGTCCTCGAGCATCTCGCGCGCGCGCGCGAGGAGGGCGCGGAGGTGCGTTCGGGCGGTGGGGCACCGGAGGGCGACGCGCACCGGCACGGCTGCTACGTCGAGCCGACGATCCTCACCGGGGTGACGCGGGCGATGGCGATCTGGACGGAGGAGGTGTTCGGGCCGGTCGTCGCCGTCCACGTGGTCGACGGCTTCGACGAGGCGGTCGAGGCGGCGAACGACTCCGTGTACGGCCTCTCGGCCGCCGTGTTCACCCAGAACCTGACCGCGGCGACCCGCTTCGTGGACGAGGTCGACGCGGGGCAGGTCGCCGTCAACCTGCCGACCTCCGGCTGGGACGTGCACCACCCGTTCGGAGGCTTCCGCGACTCGGGTTCGCCGTTCAAGGAGCAGGGCCTGGAGGCCCTCGGCTTCTACACGCGCGTGAAGACCTGCGCCGTCCGCGCAGCGCCCTAGCCCGCGGAGGCGATGAACGCGCGGGCGGCGTCGAGCCCCTCGCTCCACGGCGGATCGACGATGATCTCGTCGAAGCCGAGGGCCCCCAGCTCGCGCACGGCAGCGGGGACCTCGGCGGCCTGTGCCTCGTTCGAGTGCAGGAGCAGCGTGGACGCCAACGGGGCGCCGCCGGCCTCGTCGCGCAGCTCGCGCAGGCGGTCGAACGACTGCCGGAGCTCATCGAGGTCGAGCCGGTCGATGTACGCGATCGCGAGCCAGCCGTCGCCCAGACGCGCCGCGCGCCGGAGCGCCGGCGGCGTCATGCCGCCGACCAGCAGCGGCGGGCCGCCGGGCTGGAGCGGGGGCGGCTCGAGCACGACTCCGGGCGGCACGTGCACGTACGGGCCGTCGACGGCGCTCGGGCGCCCGGTCCAGCACTCCCGCAGCGTGCGCAGCATCTGGTCGGCGCGCTTGCCGCGCTCATCGAACGAGTACCCGAGCGCCTCGAACTCCGCCTTGTACCAGCCGGCGCCGACGCCGAGCGTGAGCCGGCCGCCACTGAGGCGGTCGAGCGTGGCGGCGACCTTGGCCAGCTCGAGCACGTTCCGCTGGGGGAGCACGAGCACCGCCGTCCCGACCGTGCACGAGCTGGTCGCGGCGGCCATGAACGAGCAGCAGGTGAGCGCCTCGTAGTACGGGATGTCGACGTCCCAGTTGGCGCGACCGTCCACGGCGTACGGATAGCCCTCGAGCGTGCCGTCGACCATCAGCAGGTGGTCGCTCACCCAGACGCTCTGCGCGCCGGCCTCCTCGGCCGCGCGCGCCATCCCGGCGATTCCGAGCTCGGCCGGCAGCGGACCGGCGTTGGGGATCCGTGCACCGATGCGCATCGCGCGCTAGTCCGCCAGGGCGAGCACGGCGCGGGTGGCGGCGAGGACGGCCTCGACGTCGTCCTCCGTGTGCGCCGAGGACGTGACGGCCGGGTGGATCGGCGGCCACAGCACGCCGTGGCCGACGAGGCCGAGCAGGAACGAGCGGGTCGCTTCGAGGTCGGACCGGAGCACGTCGCGCCGGTTGTGCACGGCCTTCACGCCGAAGTGCACCTGGAGGATCGAGCCCACGCCGGTGATGATCGCCGGAGTCTCGCGGGCCGCGAACTCCGCCTCGAGGCCCGAGCGCAGCAGCGCTGCGGCGCGGTCGGCGCGCTCGAGGATCGGCTCGGTCTCGAGCAGGTCGAGCGCCGCGTGGCCGGCCGCGACCGACACCGGATTCTCGGTGAAGGTCCCCGACTGGAAGACCTTCCGGTAGCCGGCGTTCGCTCCCAGCGCGGCCTCCATCAGGTCGGCCCGGCCGCCGAACGCGCCGAGCGGCATGCCGCCGCCGACGGCCTTGCCGATCGTCGAGAGGTCCGGCGTCACGCCCAGGTACGACGGCGCGCCCCCGAGCCCGAGCCGGTAGGCGCACAGGACCTCGTCGAAGATCAGCGCGATCCCGTTCGCCGCGGTCACGTCGCGCATCGCCTGGGCGAACTCGCGGGTGGCGGGCACGCCGCCTCCACTCGAGAACGCCACGGGCTCCATGATCACGGCCGCGAGGTCGGCGGCGTGCTCGGTGATCACGGCGACGGCCGCCTCGGGGTCGTTGTACGGGACCACGAGGACCGTGTCGGCGACGCCCGGCGTGATGCCGCCGTAGTCCTCGACGGCCTGCGGACGGTCGTCGGAGCCCTCGACGGCGTGCGTGTGCGTCGAGACGAGGAACAGGTCGTCGGCGCCGTGGTAGTTGCCCTCGCACTTGGCGATCAGCGAGCGCCCGGTCGCCCCGCGCGCGACGCGCACCGCCGAGCGCGTGGCCTCCGAGCCGGTGTTCGTGAACCGCAGGCGCTCGAGATAGGGCATATGACCGCGGATCCGCTCGGCCAGCTCGATCGACCGCTCGACCGGCATCATCGGGTTCGTCATCCGCCCGACCTGCTCGCGGATCGCGTCGATGATCTCGGGGCGGCCGTGACCGAAGAGCATCGGGCCGGCGCCCATCAGCAGGTCGACGTACTCGTTGCCGTCGACGTCGACGATGCGCGAGCCGCCGGCCGACTCGATGAAGATCGGATAGGGCTCGAAGAACTTCGCCTGGCCGCTGACCCCCTGGGGGAACACCTCGCATGCTCGGGACCAGAGCGCGAGCGACCGATCCCGGCCGGCGCGGTACGCCTGCTCGCGAGATTGACCGGTCTGCGTCTCCAGCGACATTGGGCTCCCTGAGGTCGGTCGGTGTCGCATACGATACACCGTATCGATGAACGATACTGGCTCGTACTTGAGCCTAGCCGCTGATTCTCCACAAAGCGAGCACTAGTCCGTATGCTGGACACGCCATGCGCGCGGTGCTCTCGATGCTCGACGTCCAATCCGGATACGACGAGCCGTTCGACCGCTGGTACCGCTCCGAGCATCTGCCACGCGTCGTCGCGCAGCCCGGCTGCGTGCGAGCCCACCGTTACGAGTGCACGACCGGGTCGCCCGGGCTCGTCACGCTGATCGAGCTCGACGACGCTGCGGAGCCCGCACCGGTGGCGGCCGCCGCCGTGCCGTTCCGCGACGAGTCGATCGGCCGCCGGGTCCGCAACTACGCCGCCGGCGCCTTCCGCCAGGTACACGCGGCCGGCGAGTTCTCCGAGCATCCGCAGCTCGTGAACCTCGTCGTGACGCACGTCGAGCCCGCCTACGCCGACGCGTTCGACCGTTGGTACACCGAGGTCCACGTCCCCGAGATCGTCGCCTGCCCCGGCTGGCTGGCGTGCCGCCGGTTCCGCAGCATGGACGCGCCGGCGACGTTCCTCGCGATGTACGAGCTCGAGGACGAGGTGCGCCCGTTCGGCACGCCCGAGTACGAGGCCGCGGTCGGGTGGGACGAGCACGTCGGCCACCTCACCGGCTACCACGGCTTTCGCATCTACCGCCACCGGTACACCGTCGAGCATGGCTGAGCAGAGCCCCTGGGGCCCGGACGACGAGATCGGCCGCCTGAACCGGATGACGGCGGAGAGCCGCGCGGCGATCCTGGCCCGCATCGGCGGTGAGCACGTGTTCGACCTCGCGGTGACCTACTTCCACGGCATGCCCGCCTGGGAGGCGGCGGGCGACCCGCGGTACGAGATCCACATGACCCACACGCCCGCGGGGACGATGGTCGACGACCTGACGGGGCGCGGCGCGGCGGCGAACGCGCGCAACTCGTACGCGGGCGCCGCGATCTCGATGTACTCGCACACCGGCACGCACGTCTGCGCGCTCAACCACATCGGCGTCGACGGACGCTTCTGGAACGGGTGGGAGCCGGCCACGCACCTCGGGAGCCGCGCGTGGACGGTTGGCGGTGTGTACCCGCCGGTCGTCGCTCGCGGCGTGCTGCTCGACGTCGCCGCGCTGAAGGGCGTCGACTGCCTGCCCGAGAGCTACGCGATCGACGACCACGACCTGCAGCAGGCCGCGGCGCGCGCCGAGGTCGAGCTCCGCGCGGACGATGTCGTCCTCGTCCGCACCGGCCGAATGAGCCGCTGGCCTGACGCGGCGGCGTTCCTCTCGAACCCGCCCGGCCTCGGCATGGCCGCCGCGCGCCACCTCGCCGAGACGGCCGGCGCGATGTGCGTGGGGACCGACGTCGGCGGCGAGGCGCTGCCGCCCGAGGATCCCGAGAGCTTCCTCCCGGTCCACGCCTACCTGCTGGCGAACGCCGGCATGCCGGTGTTCGAGAACCTGTGGCTGGAGGACATCGCCCGCCACGGGCTCGCCGAGTTCGCGTTCGTCGCGGCGCCGCTGAAGCTGGCGGGCAGCACGGGCTGCCCCGTCCGGCCGCTCGCTATGTCGCTGGCGGCGTAGCGCCCCGCAGCGCCGCGGTCGCCTCGTCGTCGAGCTCGAGCTCATCGGTGAGCGCGACGCGGTAGACGTCGCGCGCGCGCTCGCGCGTCACGTAGCCCTCGACGACATCGTTCCGGACGCGCCGCGGCTCGCGCTCCGCCGGCGGCCCGTAGCCGCCACCGCCGCAGGTCACGCAGATGATCGTCTCGCCGTCCTGGATCTCCGCGAGAGCGATCGCGGGCAGCTCCTTCGTGCTGCCGTCGCGGTCGCGCAGGAGGTGCTTCGACGGGCCGCCGGGCAGCCCGCCGCGCGCGCCGAGCGGCGGGTTCAGCGCGCCGTCGCAGCCGTACGCCGCGGTGAGCGTGGTGCCGACCGGGCCGTACTCGACGTACGCCGACGGGGCGCCGCGGTGCCTTCCGGCGCCCTCGGTGTCGGGCAGCAGGCGCTGCTCGCGCACCCGCAGCGGATGGCGCATCTCGGCCACCTCGATGCTGTCGCGCCGGAGCATCCCGGCGCAGCTGACGTGGAACTGCGTCAGCCACGCGTCGACCTTCGGCGCCCCGGCGCCGCCGGTCTGCGCGAGGAAGAACTGGTTCACGAAGGGCTCGCCGCCGTTGCGCGGGTCGCGGCCCGACACCACGGCGGCCGAGGCCGGGATCACGTATCCGCACTCGGCGAGCCCGATCCCGTCGACGAGCTCGGCGAACGCCCGGCCGACCGGATTGGCGACGCGGTCCGAGATGCCGCTCGTGGCGGTCGAGCAGCTCGCCGGGTGAACCGGGATGCCGGCGACGCAGTTCTCGCGCAGCAGGACCTCGATCCGCCGGAAGCTGCCCGCATTGGCAGGCACGTTCGCGCCGATGCTGTTGAAGACGCCGATCATCGCCGAGCTCTTGGCGGTCGCCTCGGTGAGGTTGAGCCCGTTGGGGAGGCAGTCCGGGTTGTCCCGGAGGTCGACGCGGACGCGCCCCGCTTCGGGCTCCGTGTCCACGGTCACGCGGATCGGCACGCCGTCCGGCGCGCCGACGATCGGATCGTGGTGGGACTCCATCGTGACGGAGCCCTTCGGCAGCTTGGCGAGCTCGTCCGCCATCAGCGTCTCGCTGTAGTTGAGCCACTCCTCGACGAACTCGCCCAGCACGTCCCAGCCGAGCTCGTCGCCGAGCTCGAGCATCCGGCGCTCGCCCACCCGCGCCGCCCCGACCAGCGCGAGATAGTCGCCCCACCACTGGTCCGGCACGCGGATCCGCAGCCGGCAGAGCCGGATCAGGTCGCCGTTGTCGACGTAGTCGCGTTGTGCCTGGAACGCGTCGAAGAGCAGCGCGCCCTCGGCGTACACGTCGCGGGCGTCGCCCATGTACGTGGTCGGCGTCGAGTTGCCGCAGTCCGCCTGGTGCGCCTTCGCGAGCACGGAGAACCGGTGCGTCCCGCCCGCGTCGACCACGGGCACGAACATGCAGTGGTCGGCGGCGTGCGAGTTCCCGTTGTAGGGGGAGTTGTGCAGGAACGCGTCGCCGCGGCGCAGCTCCGGATGGGCGTCCTTGATCGCGCGCGAGATGAGCTCGGGCCCGCTCATCATGTGGACCGGGAGGCTCTCGGCGCCCATCACGAGCTGGTCGTCGGCGCTGATGACGCAGCACGAGAAGTCGTGCGCGCTGTTGAGCACTCCCGACCGCCCGGAGCGGAAGATCGTGTTCATCATGCTGTGCACGACCGCGTTCATCCGGCTGCTGATGACCGCGAGGCTCACCCCGTCCATGCGCGTCAGCTCCTCTCGGCGATGTGGGCGTGCAGCGACGCGCCGGCCTGCGCGCCGCCCTCGGGATAGAGCCGCAGCGTGCCGCTCGGCAGCAGCTCGAACTCGCTGCCCGCGTCCACGACCACGGTCGTCGTCTCCGTCTGCACGACGGCCGGTCCGGCGAGCCGGTCGCCGATCGGCATGCGGTCGACGTGCCAGACGTCGGCCTGGACCTGCTTGCCGTCGGCGAGCCGGATGTCGCGCCGCTCGGGCGCCGCCGACGAGTCTCGCGGCGCCGCGGTGCCCGCGACCGGGGCCCCGAGCCGGCAGCGCGCGCGGGCGTGCCAGCTCTCGAATTCGATCTTGGAGCCGTCGTCGGCGATCGCGAACACGTCGCGGTGCTTGCGGTGGAAGCTCTCGCACAGGGCCTCGAGGTCGGCGGGTCCTGCGAGCCTGCGCGCGGGGAGCGGGACCTCCAGCTCCCACACCTGGTGCGGGTAGCGCGCCTCGACCGTGAACGAGATGTCGCTGCTGAGCGCGCCGCTCCCCGGGCCCTCGATGAACGCCTCGCAGCGCCGCTCGAGCTCGTCGAGCGCGCGGTTGACGTCCTCGAACGCGAACTCGCGGTCGGTGGTGCGCAGCGTCAGCTCGAAGCTGCGCACGAGGTCGGAGATCAGCGCTCCCGCCGCGCTGAGCACCGGCCCGACGGACGGCACGATGACCTCGGGGCAGCGCAGCCGCCGCGCGATCGCGTTGACGTTGAGGCCCGCGGCGCCGCCGCCGCCGACCAGCACGGTCTCACGCGGGTCGATCCCCTCGTGGATGGTGATCTGCTCGATCGCGCTGACCATGCGCTCGGTCGCCACTCGCACGATCGCGGCCGCGGCGGCCGCGGTCTCGAGCCCGAGCGGCTGCGCGACATGGCGGTCGATCGCCTGCTCGGCGAGGCCGCGGTCGAGCTCCGCGCGGCCGCCGAGGAAGTACTCGGGGTCGATGTGGCCGAGGACCACGGACGCGTCGGTGACGGTCGGCCGCGTCCCGCCGCGGCCGTAGCAGGCGGGCCCGGGGTCGGCGCCTGCGCTCTCGGGCCCGAGGTGGAGCAGGCCGGCATCGTCGACCCACGCGATGCTGCCGCCGCCGGCGCCGACGCTGCGAACGTCGACCGACGGGAAGCCGGTCATGTGGCCGAAGAACGGCTGGCCGATCCACGTCTCGCGCGTCCACAGGATCTGACCGCGGCGCACGACGCTCACGTCGTAGCTGGTGCCGCCGGTGTCGGCGACGATGGCCGTGGTCCGCGTCGTGTCGGCGTCGGCGAAGAAGCGGCCGGCGACCGGCGCCATCGCCGGTCCCGAAACCAGCGAGTGGATCGGCGCCGCGGCGACGTCCTCGGCGTCCAGGGCGCCGCCGGACGAGGTGACGATCAGCAGCCGGCCCGCGAAGCCGGCCGCGTTCAGCCGCTCCTTGAGGTGCTCGATGTACGAGGCCATGATCGGCTTCAGCGAGGCGTCGATGCACGTCGACGACGCGCGCCGGTACTCGCGCAGGCACGGGTTGAGCTGGTGCGACAGCGTCACGGGGACGCCCGGGAGGTGCTCCTGCAGCAGCTCCCCGACGCGCAGCTCGTGGTCCGGGCGCATCATCGACCACAGCAGGCAGACGCCGACCGCCTCGACGTCGCGCGCGGACAGCTCGCCGACGATCGCGCGGACCGCGTCCTCGTCGAGCGGCTGCACCACCGTGCCGTCGGCCGCGACGCGCTCCGGGATCTCGAACGTCAGTGACCGCGGGACGTACGGCTCCGGATAGGGCCGCGCGAGATCAAAGATGTCGGAGCGGCCGCCCTCACGCAGCACGAGCACGTCGGGATGCCCGGCCGTGGTCAGGAACGCGGTCCTGGCCGTCGCGCCGGTGAGCACCGCGTTGAGCGTCCGCGTCGTCCCGTGGATGAGCACGGAAGCCTCGCCGAGCAGCGCCTCGCGGCTCGTGCCGCGCTCCTCGGCGGCGACGCCGAGGACGTTCAGGATCCCCTGGATCGGGTCCTCGGGGACCGTCGCGGACTTGAAGACGGCGTGCCGGCCGTCCCGGTCCTCGACGACGAGGTCGGTGAAGGTTCCCCCGGTGTCGATGGCCAGCCGCAAGCCGCGTCAGCTCACCTTCGCTATACGAGCACGCGTACACATAGCGTTCACGGCATCATGAATGAACGCTTCTCGGCTTGTCAATTCGGGTCGAGGCGTGCTTGACACCTAGCGAGCACTTGTTCATCATACGGGCACTCTGGAACTGCCATCACGAGCCCGCCGCCTGGGCTCACGGAGGTGTTCGTGAACGACACGGCTGAGGGCATCCGCATCGGCCTCCACGGGGTGGGGAGCGTGGGCAAGCACGTGGCCAAGCTCCTGCTCGAGCATCGCGAGGGGATCGACGTCGTCGCGGCGTCCACGATGGAGGCCGCCGACATCGGCCGCCCGCTGCACGAGGTCGCGGGCGCCGAGGCGGGCGACAGCGTCGCCGTGACGGGCACGCTCGACGAGGTGCTCGCCCAGCGCCCGGACGTGGTCGTGCTGTGCACCGGGTCGTTCCTGCCGGACGTGGTGGAGGACGTCGTCGCCTGCGCCACCGCCGGCGCGCACGTCGTCTCGCCGTGCGAGGAGCTCGGGTTCCCGGCGACCACGAATCCGGACGCGGCGCGCCGGATCGACGAGGCGGCGCGCGCGGGCGGCGTGAGCGTCCTCACGACCGGGATCGCGCCCGGCTTCCTGTTCGACTCGTTCCTGTGCGCCGCCAGCGGCGTCTGCTGGACGATGGACGCGATCCGCGTCCGCCGGGTCGTCGACGTCGCCGGGTTCGGCCAGAACATCCACCTGCGCCTCGGCATCGGCTACACGCGCGAGGAGTTCGAGGAGGGCCACCGCCAGGACACGATCGCCGGGCACGTGGGGTTCCCCGAGACGATCGACATGATCTGCCGGCGGATGGGCCTGAAGCTCGACGAGCCGGTCGAGCAGATCTTCGATCCGCTGATCGCCGAGACGCCGGCTCCCACGCGCTACGGCGCCGTCGAGCCGGGCCGCACTGAGGGGTTCTTCCACCGCGCGATCGGCCGTGTCGGCGGCGAGGACCTGATCCAGTTCGAGCTGCTGCTGCACCTGCGCCCGCACGAGGCGGGCTACACGCCGAGCGACCGCGTCGAGCTCGACGGCGTGCACCCGGTCAAGCTCACGCTCGAGCCGGGGATGAACCCACTGCTGGCGACCTCCGCGATCCTCGTCAACAGCATCCCCGCGCTGCTCGCCGCGCCCCCCGGTCTGAAGTGCGTGACAGACCTGCCGGCCGCCGCGTGGTCGCGCTCGCTCCAGCTCGACTGGCCCGGTGACCTCACCGCCGCGCTCTCCGCGGCATGACACAGGAGACAGGCATGGCAACGACGACGCCGATCGCGCCGACGGCGGTCGAGTTCACGAGCGAGGGCGAGCGCATCGCCGCGCTGCTCTACCTGCCGCCGGGCGAGGGCCCGCACCCGTTCGTCGTGATGGCCGGCGGCTGGTGCTACGTCAAGGAGCTGGTGCAACCGAAGTTCTCCGAGGTGTTCGCCGCCGCGGGCATCGGCTCGCTGATCTTCGACTACCGGTACATGGGCGGCAGCGGGGGAGAGCCGCGCCAGCACATCGACCCGTGGCAGCAGATCGAGGACTACCGCAACGCGATCTCGTTCGCCGAGGGGCTCGACGCCGTCGACGCCGACCGGATCGGCGCCTGGGGCATCTCCTACAGCGGCGGCCACGTGCTGATCCTCGGCGCGATCGATCCGCGCGTCCGCGCGGTCTGCGGCGTCGTGCCGGTGATCGACGGCTACGAGAACATGCGGCTGGCGCACGGCACGCTGGGCCTGCGCCGGCTCAAGGCGGGGCTGCTCGACGCGCGCCGCCGCCTCTACGCCACCGGTGAGGAGACCTACCTGCCGCACCAGCCGGACGCCGACGAGCTGGCCACGTGGCCGTACCCGCAGAGCCGGATCACGTTCCGGCACCTGAAAGCGACGCAGGCGCCGGCGTACGACGGGCGGAGCACGGCCGAGTCGACCGAGATGCTGATGAGCTACAGCGTCACGCCGTTCCTCAAGCGCCTCAGCGGCACGCCCACGATGATGATCGTCGCCGAGGGCGACGACCACACGCACTGGGAGCTCCAGCTCGACGCCTACGAGGCGATCCCCGGGCCGCGCAAGCGCTTCGAGGTCGTGCCCCGGTCGACGCACCTCACGTTCTACGAGGACGACGGGACCGCACGCGCCGTCGCCGCCATCGCCGGCGAGTGGTTCAACGAGTACCTGTAGTCACTCGATCGAGAGCTGGCCGGCGAGCTCGCTGATCGCACGCGCGGTCTCGAGCACCTTCGGCGCCAGCACGTTCTCCATCTCGTCCGGCTCGGTCAGCGGGCGCGGCACGGAGATGTTGATCGCCGCGATCGGCCGCCCGGATGCGGACAGGATCGGCGCGGCGACGCCCCGCAGGCCGGGAGCGATCTCCTGGTCGTTGAGGGCGTACCCGCGCGCGCGGATCCTGCGCAGCTCCGCCTTCAGGCGCCGTGGGGTCGACGATCGTCTTCTCGGTGATCGGCTCGAGCGAGCTGCGGTCGAGGATCTCCTCGGCGTCGCGCTCCGGCAGGAAGGCGAGCATCGCGCGGCCGAGCGACGACGCGTAGGCCGGCAGCCGGCTGCCGACGTAGAGCCGCAACGAGATCAGGTGCTCGCTCTGGACGCGCGCGAAACGTAGACGACCTCGGGCCCGTCGAGGAGCCCCATGTTCACGGTCTCCGTGGTGTCGGACGCGAGCTCGCGCAGGTACGGCATGGCAAGCTCCGGGAGCTCGCGGCTCCTGAGTGCCGAGTGCGCGAGGCTGACCGCCTTGAGCCCGGGCCGGAAGCGGCGCTCGTGGATCTCCTCCAGGTAGCCGAGCTGGCGCAGCGTCTGGCAGAACCGGTAGCACGTCGCCCGGTTGAGGCCCGTCAGCGCCGCGATCTCGCTCACGCTGAGCGCCGGCCGGCGGTCGCTGAACAGCTCGAGGATCGTGAGTGCCCGCGCGACGGACTGGATGCCCTGCGCGGCCGCGGGGCCCTTCATCCGCCTCTGGGAGGTGCTTTTCGCCACCGTCTCGCCGATATTAGCTTGGGGTTCGTCGCGAAGCGAGCGGTCGTTCGCTCTACGAGCATGGCCTCAGACCGCGC
>CAWDYI010000018.1:0-60077 GCA_963806395.1 uncultured Solirubrobacteraceae bacterium
CCTCGCGCTCGACCAGCGCGCGCACGGCGGCACCGCGCCGGATCTCACCGCCGTGGGCCTCCACGTCGTCCGCGTAGGCGGCCGCGATCGCCCGGAAGTCGACCATGCCGGTGTGCGGCGAGTGCAGGGCGGCCAGCCCGCGGGCGGCGGGCTCGACCGTCGCGCAGCTCGTCCGGCCCGAGCCGCGCGAGATCGGGAACGCCGTTGGCGCGCGCCCGGCGCTCGAGCTCGTCCAGGCGCGGCAGGTCGGCGGCGCGCACCGCCACCACGAGCTTGCCGCACCGCCGGGCCTCGATCTTGCGCTCCGCGCAGTACGCGTACAGCCTCGCCGCGCCCTCCACGCACAGCCGCGCCTTCAGCGAGCCGGGCGCGTAGTAGATGCCGGCGTGGATGACCCCGCTGTTGTGCGTCGTCTGATGCTCGCCGAGCCGTGTGCTCGCGCTCGAGCACGACCACCTGCCGCCCGCGCAGGGCGAGCGCGCGCGCGGTCGCGAGGCCCACGATCCCTCCCCCGGCGACGAGCGACGTCGTGCACTACGACAGCAGGTCCAGGGCGGCGCCGATCGACCGACTCGGCGTCGATCTCGTGGTGCTCGTACAGCTCGCCGATGTCGCCGGACTGGCCGAACCGCTGCACGCCGAGGCAGGTCATCCGGACGCCGTGCACGGCCGCGAGGAAGCTCAGCGTGTGCGGGTGGCCGTCGAGCAGCGAGACGATCGGCTGCCGGCTCGGGGAACAGCTCGTCGAGGATCGCCGGGTCGCCGTCGGCCGAGGCCGGCGCGCGCCTGGAAGGCGCGGAACAGCAGGTCGGCGCTGGTGATGCAGACGACCGACGCGTCCAGCTCCTCGGCCGCCTCCATCGCCTCCGGCACGAGCGCGCCCATCGACCGCGATCGTCACGCCGCGCGCCCTCGCGCAGCCGGTAGCCGCCCGCCAGCACGTGCTCGCGGTCCGGGTCGCCGGCGAGCGCCTGGTCGATCGGCCGCGTCGACAGCCGGAAGTAGGCGGAGCTGCCGTCCGTCGCGGCCGAGCCGCGACAGCGCGTGCAGGAACGTCCACTCGAAGTCGCGCCCGAACGCCGGCTCCCAGGCGACGCAGCCGGGCTGCTCGATGCCGATCGACGGCGTGATCACGGACTGGTGCGCGCCGCCCTCGGGCCCGAGCGTGACGCCGCTCGGCGTGCCGACGAGGATCGACTGGCCGCCGGCGTAGATGCCGAACGACCACGGCTCGAGCGCGCGCGCGACGAACGGGTCGTAGATCGTGCCGACCGGCAGCAGCGGCTGCCCGTCGCGCGACCAGGTCGCGCCGAGCTCGCCGAGCAGGCCGACGAGGTTGACCTCGGCGATCCCCAGCTCGATGTGCTGGCCGTGGTCGCTCTCGCGCCAGCGCACGAGCGTGTCGGTGTCGTCGGCGAACCAGTCGATGCGGTCGCCGACCGACCAGATGCCCGCCTTGTTGATCCAGCCGCCGAGGTTGGTCGACGTGCCGACGTCGGGCGACACGGTGACCACGCGCCGGGCGACCTCGGGCGCCTCGCGCTCGAGGTCGACCCAGAAGCGCCCGAACGCCTGCTGCGTGGACTCGCGGCCGCGGTGCTCGCGGCCGAGCGTCGGCGGCACGGCGGGCGGCTCGACGAGCGCGACCGGCTCGCGCTCGCAGCCGCGCCGCCGCGGCCGCGCACAGCTCGGCCTCCGGCGAGCCGTCGATCGAAGCCGGCCCACGGGTCGCCGGGATCGGTGCCGAGCGCCGCGGCCAGCTCGGCGAACTGCTCCGTCCGTCAGCGAGCGCCGAGTGGTTCGCCGGATGGCCCTCGGTCGGCAGCCGCCAGCCCTTGATCGTGTACGCGAACACGACGCTCGGGCGGTCGCGCACGGCGTCGGCCGCGCGGAACGCGGCGATCAGCGCCGCCAGGTCGTGGCCGCCGAGGTCGCGGAACGCGGCCAGCAGCTCGCGCGTCGTCGCCAGGCAGCACGCCGACCTCGAGCCGCTCGCGCAGCTCGGTCGCGTCGGCCCGCAGCAGCCGCTGGTACTCCTCGTTCGGCATCGCGTCGATGCGGGCGCGCAGCGCCGGCAGGCGCTGCAGCCGCGGGCCGTACTTGACCATCTCGACGTGCCAGCCGGCCGCCTCGAACATCGCCGCGAGGCGGCCCGCGGCGATGTCCGGCACGACGCGGTCGAGCGACTGGCGGTTGAGGTCGACGACCCACATCACCTCGCCGAGCTTGGCCACCATCGGGTCGGCGATCGCCTCCCAGATCGCACCCTCGTCGAGCTCGGCGTCGCCGATCAGCGCGATCTGGCGCCCGCCGACCGGCACGTCGAAGTGACCGGCGACGTAGCGGTGCGCGAGCGCTCCCCAGATCGGCGCCGTCGCGCCGATTCCGACCGAACCGGTCGAGTAGTCGACCGGGTCGGGATCCTTCGTGCGCGACGGGTACGACTGCAGGCCGCCGAACTGCCGCAGCGTCGTCAGGTACTCGCGGTCGAGCCGGCCCGAGCAGGTAGTTGATCGCGTGCAGCACCGGCGACGCGTGCGGCTTCACGCTCACCCGGTCGGGCGCCTCCAGCACCGCGAACCACAACGCGGTCATCATCGACACCATCGACGCGCTCGACGCCTGGTGGCCGCCGACCTTCACGCCCGACGCATTCGGCCGCACGCGGTTGGCGTGGTGCACGATCGCGGTCGCCAGCCACAGCACGCGCTGCTGCACGCGGTCGAGCGTGACGAGGTCGGGCTGCGTAGGAGCGGGCGCGAGGGCGATGTATGCATGCTAAGGCGACCGGACCAGGGGTTACGTTCCCGCTGTGCGCGCCGCGCTTCGAGAACCGTCCGCGCTCCTGCTCGCCGGCCAGCTGGCGGCGGTGCTGCTGTACCCCTTCATGGAGACCAGCGATGCGGGGCGCGCGCTGTTCAGCGTCTTCGGCATCGCGATCCTCGGGCTGGTGCTGCTGTCCGTCCGCAGCTCGCCGGGCGGGACGTGGTTCGCCGTGCTGCTCGGGATCCCCGCGACCGTGCTGCTGCTGATCCAGGCCGTGACCGGCCGCGACGGTCTGCTGCCGTACTCGTCGGCGCTCGAGACGGTCCTCTACTTCTACGCCGCGGGCGCCCTGATCGCGTACATGCTGGCGGACCACGAGATCACGCGCGACGAGCTGTTCGCCGTCGGCGCCACGTTCACGCTGGTGGCGTGGGCGTTCGCGTACGCCTTCACCGTGTGCCAGGCGATCGAGCCCGGCAGCTTCACGGCGGCGATCGATCCAAACGGAGAACGCAGCTGGATGGAGCTGCTGTTCCTGAGCTTCACCAACCTCTCGAGCACCGGCCTCAGCGACGTCGTCCCGGTCAAGCCGTTCGCTCGCAGCCTGGTCATGATCGAGCAGGTGGCCGGCGTCGCGTACATCGCGATGGTCGTGTCGCGGCTCGTGGGCATCATGGTCGTGCACCGGCCCAGCACGGATTGACCGTGACGCACGCCAACTGGGCGGGCAACTACAGCTACCGCGCCGACCGGCTCCACCGGCCGGCGACGCTGGAGCAGGTGCAGGAGCTCGTCTCGCGCGCGCCTCGCGTGCGGGTGCTGGGGTCGCGGCACTCGTTCAACGCGATCGCCGACTCCGGTGAGCTGCTCTCGGTCGACGCGCTGCCCGCGGACGTGGCCGTCGACCGCGCGGCGGGCACGGTGTCGTTCGGCGCCGCGCTCAGGTACGGCGAGCTGGCGGCGGTGCTCGACGCCGAGGGTCTCGCTCTGCACAACCTCGCCTCGCTGCCGCACATCTCCGTGGCCGGTGCCGTCACCACCGCGACCCACGGCTCCGGGGACGCGAACGGCAACCTGGCGACCGCGGTCGCCGGCCTCGAGATCGTCACGTCGGGCGGCGAGGTCGTACGGGCGTCGCGCGGCGATGCCGACTTCGACGGCCTCGTCGTCGGCCTCGGCGCGCTGGGGGCGGTCACGCGCGTGACGCTCGACGTCGAGCCGGCGTACGAGGTGCGCCAGCGGGTGTTCGAGGACCTCGCATGGGAGGCGCTGTACGAGCATCTCGACGCGATCACCGGGAGCGGCTACAGCGTCAGCGTGTGCAGCCTCTGGGGCGAGACGTGCCACCAGGTGTGGGTGAAGAGCCGCGACGGCGATCCGGTCCGGCCCGACCTCTTCGGCGCGCGCCCCGCCACGACCGACCTGCACCTGATCCCGGGGCTCGACCCCGTCAATTGCACGCAGCAGCTCGGCGTGCCGGGCCCGTGGTCGGACCGCCTGCCGCACTTCCGCATGGGCTTCACGCCGAGCAGCGGCGAGGAGCTCCAGTCCGAGTACCTGGTCCCGCGCGCCCACGCCGTCGCCGCGATCGAGGCGGTGCGAGGGCTGGCGGATGCGTTCCGCCCGCTGCTGCAGGTGACCGAGATCCGCACCGTGGCGGCCGACCGGCTGTGGATGAGCCCACAGTACGGCCGCGACACCGTCGGCATCCACTTCACCTGGAAGCGCGAGCAGGACGCCGTCGAGCGCGTGCTCGTCGGCATCGAGGCGGCGCTGGAGCCGTTCGGCGCCCGCCCGCACTGGGGCAAGCTGTTCCTCGCCGGCGCCGCGGCGATCGGCCCGCTGTACGAGCGCCTCCCCGACTTCGCTCGCCTGGCCGACCGGCTCGACCCGCGCGGCGCGTTCCGCAACCCGTGGCTGACGGAGCGCGTGGTGGGATCATGACGGCATGACCGCAGTCGAGAACCTCACCCAGGCCTACCACCGGCGTCGCGCGGATTTCGTGTCCGAGGAGCGGTTCGGCGACTGGCGGCTCAAGCTGTACGGCCTCGCCGCCCCGGAGAAGGGCGTGCGGCAGGAGCTTCTCGACATCACGCGCGGCCTGGCCGAGGCCAGCCTCCCCGCGGCGGTCGACGAGACGCACCACGGCGCCGCCTTCGCGATCGCCCACGACGCCAACTATCCGATCGCCCTCGTGTACTGGTGGCAGGCCGAGAACGAGCTTCATCAGCGCGTGTTCGTCGGCCGGCCGGACGACCTCACGGACATGTCGCCCGTCCCGCTCACGCCGACCGGCTGCGTGTGGGAGCTGGGCGTCGTCGAGTTCGAGCGCCAGGCCTGGATCGAGGACGTGATCGGCAACCCCGCCGGACCCGACCTCGATCGCTACATGGCCCGCCGCTTCAACGGCCTGGTCTGAGCTCACGCGCGGGGGCGCTACGCGATCCGGAGGCCGAGCTTGCCCTGGGTGTGCGTGCTACCGAGGGCGCGAAGCCCGTCGCCGGCGTCTTCGAGGCTGTAGCTGCGCTGGATCCGCACCTCCAGGTCGGCCTCCAGCAGCCCGGCCACGCGCTCGAGGTTCTCGGGAGTCGGAATCGCCATGACATTGGAGCGTCCCGATCCGTCGCCCGCCGCCGACAGCGGCGACACGCCGCGACCGCCGGTCGTGAGCGCGGCGGCGTAGGCGTCGAAGCCGTCCGGGGCGTAGGAGACGAGGTCGAGCAGCGCATCGACGCCGTCGGGATGGCGCTCACGCACCGCCGCGGCGACGTCGCCGTTGCGATCGACCGACTCGCTCGCGCCGAGGCTGCGCAGGTACTCCTCGTCCTCGGGCAGGGCGGTGGCGATCACCGTCGCACCGGCGCCGGCAAGAAGCTGGACGGCGAAGCTGCCGACACCGCCGGTCGCACCGACGATCAGGACCGTGTCGCCGTCGGAGACGCCGAGCGCGTCGACGGCCGCCAGCGCGGTGATGCCCGCGAGCGGAGCGGCGCCGGCCACGGCAAGGTCGGGGGTCGCGGGCGCGCGCGCGATCGAGTTGTCCTCGGGGACGACGATCAGCTCGGTCCAGGTGCCGTCATGCACGGTCGGGTCGGCGTGCGTGACAAAGCCGAACACCTCGTCGCCCGGCGCATAGCGCGTCACGCCCGAGCCGACCTGCTCGACCGCGCCGGCGTAGTCGCGGCCGAGCACGATCGGAAACTCGTGCTCGAACATGCCGTTGAGCATGCCGGCGACGATGGCGGCGTCGACCGGGTTGATCGACGAGGCGCGCACGCGCACGAGCACCTCGTTGTCGCCCGGGGTGGGCACCGGCAGGTCATCGCGGACGGCGGGCGGCGTGTCGAAGCCGACGAGGCAGAACGCTCGCATCGCCCGATGATGGCAGGACTGCTCAGCGACTCCAGTCCGGGTACGACGCGCGCCTGACCAGCACCTTCGCCTTGCCGCCGCGGTAGGGCATCGTCACCACCTTCCCGGTACGACCGGGGGCCGGGCCGCCTGTGTGGCCGAGCACCGTCCGGCCGTCGTCCGAGAGGTTGGCGGCCACGAAGCCGTTCTCGGAGTCGCGGCTGAGCGCGCGCACCGTGCCGCTCTCCGGGTTGACCGCGAAGCCCACGCTGGTGTCCTGGCCGATGAACTCGGCCAGCAGCCGCTTGCCGTTGGCGGACAGCTCGACCGGGATCAGCCCGCTCACCAGCGGCGGGATCCGGAGCGCGGTGATCCGCCGCAGGCTGCCGCCGTCGGGCTGGATCTCGAACAGGTTGTACGAGGGCGCATCGCCCTCCCGCTGCAGCTGGCGGTCGTGGATGATCCCGTCCTCGCCCCACAGCGGGTTCAGCGACTTGCGATCGCGCGTCACGCGGACGCGCGGACCGCCGTCGATCCCGATCCGGTAGAGGTCCGCCGGCGCGTCGGGCGATCCGTCCTGGCCCGACGTCCCGAACACGACGGCCTTCGAGTCGACCGAGAACGAGAACCCGCGGACGTTCCCCGACGCTGCCTTGAAGTTCTCGCGCGCCCGGATGTTGTAGATGAGGAGCCGACGCCCGAGCACGTGGCCGAGCGACTTCGAGTCCGGCGAGAAGCGCAGCTCACCGGCGAAGATCGAGCTCCCGACGACACGCGCCTTGCGGCTGCGGTCGGCCAGCCGGAGCATCACGCGCTCGGTGGGGCCGGGCGCGATCCACGCCACCCAGCGGCCGTCCGGCGACACGCGGGGCGAGCGACCGAGGCCGAGCCGGTGCCGGTCCGAGCCGTCGTCGTCCGCGACATGCACGCGGAAATCCCCGTCCGCGGACTCCTTCACGTACGCGAGCGTGGCGTGCGCGGGCGCCGCGAGCAGCAGCGAGGCCGTCGCGCCGAGCAGGGCCGTGATCGTCCGTTTCGCCAACGTGTTGTCTCCTTCATCCCCGCGGAGGCCGCGGTGTCGAACGCGCCGATCCTAACCCCCCGAGCGGGCAGATGATTCGGTGTTCGAGACGGACGAGCGCCTACCTGGCGCAGGGTCAATCGTCGCCGCCGGGGCGGCGCCGTGCGCGCTTGACGTCGCTGCGGCGCTTCTTGCCCTCCAGGCGGCGCCGCTTCGAAGCCGTCGTCGGTCGCGTCGCCCGTCGCGGGCGCGGTATCTCGAGCGCGGCGCTGAGGCGGTCCGCGAGCCGTTCGAGCGCCAGCTCGCGGTTGCGCAGCTGCGACCGCGTGTCCTGCGCCGACGCGGTCACCCGCGGGCCGAGCCGACCCGCGATCCGCGCCTTCTGGGAGTCGCTCAGCGCGACCGAGGCGGTCACGTCGAACACCGCTTCCACGCGCGACGCCGTCACGTTCGCGTGCTGACCGCCGGGGCCGGAGGAGCGGCTCGTGCGCAGCTCGACCTCGTCCATGGGGATGGACACACCGGGGCGGATGTCGAGTTGACCGGACACAGGTGACAAGATTCGCAGCAACCAACTCGGCAACTCTTCGCCGCCCCGGGAGTTAGAGTCGCGACAGTGGAAGCGTCAGCCCTCCACGTAGCACCCGGCCTCACCCGACTGCCGCTCGGGTTGCCGCTGCTGAAGCTGCGGTCGGACGAGCAGCTCCTCGCACTGTTCCGCGCCGGGAGCGATGAAGCCTTCCGGGTGATCCACGACCGCTACCGCCAGCGCCTGTTCGCGTACGTGCGCCAGATGCTCTACGGCGGTCCGCGCCAGGACGCCGAGGACGTGCTGCAGGACGTCTTCGTGCGCGCCTACGGCGCCTTGCGCGCCGATACGCGCGCGGTGAACGTGCGCGCATGGCTGTATCGCGTCGCGCACAACCGCTGCATCGACCACCTGCGCCGCCCGGTGCCGCCCGCGGCCGAGATCTTCGAGCTCTCACGCAAGCCGCTGCACGATCCGATCGAGGAGGCCCAGCGGCGCGAGGATCTCGCGCAGCTGGTCGAGGATGTCGGCCGGCTCCCCGATCAGCAGCGCTCAGCGCTGCTGATGCGCGAGATCGACGGCATGTCCTACGTGGACCTCGCGGACGCGCTCGACGTCACCGTCCCGGCCGTCAAGTCGCTGCTCGTGCGCGCGCGGCTCGGCCTCGTGGAGGCTGCCGAGGCGCGCGACGCCGACTGCGCCGACATCCGGGTCGACCTGATGGACACGTTCGACCGCGGCGTGAAGGCATCCGCCCGCGCGCGGCGCCACATGCGCGGCTGCGACGGGTGCACCGAGTACCGCACCGCGCTGCGCGGCATGCGCCGCTCGTTCGCCGCGCTCAGCCCGGCCGGCGCCGGCCCGCTGGCGATCGTCGCCGCGAAGCTGCTCGGCCTCGGCGGCGCGGGCGGCGGCGCCGCTGCGGGCGGCTCGGCCGCCGCCGGCGGCGGCGGGGTCGCGACGCTCGGCGGCGTGGCGACGGGCGTCAGCGCGTGCAAGGTCGCCGCCGTCGTCTGCACGGCGGCGCTCGCGACGGGCGGGGCCGTGGAGGTCCGCCAGCTCGCGCGCGAGCACCGTGACCCGCCGGCGCGCACTGCGGCGAAGGCCGCCGCACCCGCTGCGGCGCCGGCGGCCGTCGCGCCCGTGCTCCACCGCTCAGCGGTGTTCGCGCCGATTCCGGAGCGGGTCATCGATCGCCCGCGCCGGGAGCGGCCGAAGCACCGCACGAAGCCCGTCGAGAAGGCGCCGGTGATCGCGCCGCCGGCCGACACCGTGCCGGCCGGCGATGACGACGTGACGACGGTCCCGGACGGCACCGGCTCCGGCGGCGTGCAGGCGCCCGAGGCACCGGTCGAAGCGCCCGCCGGCGGCCCGGGCACGGCACCCGACAGCTCCGCTGAGGCTCCCGCCACAGCCCCGCCGCCCGCCGGCGAGACGAGCGAGCCGGGCTCGGGCAGCGCGCCCGCCGATCCGGGCTCCGGGACGCCGCCGACCGAGCACTGATCGCGCACTCGTGTACTAGGCTCGAAGCATCGACCGCTACCTCGAACCGCTCGCACACGAGGCGCTGCTCGTCCGCCGTGGGCGCCGGTCCGGGCTCTATACGATCGTGGCCGTGCATTCGACGGCGCGCGGGCCGTCGCTCGGCGGCTGCCGGATGTGGACGTACTCCGACTCGCGTGCTGCCGTGCGCGACGCCCTGCGGCTCTCGCGCGCGATGACCTACAAGTCGGCCGTCGCAGGCCTGCCGCTCGGCGGCGGCAAGGGCGTGATCATGCTGCCCGCAGGCACCGAGGCGCCCACCGGCGACGATCGCCGCGCGGTGCTGCTCGACTTCGGCGACACGGTGCAGACGCTCGACGGCGCGTACCTGACGGCCGAGGACGTCGGGACCTCCGAGCCGGACATGCAGGCGATCAGCGAGGCGACGCCGCACGTGACCGGCCTCGCGACCGAGCGCGGGGGCTCCGGCGACCCGAGCCCGTGGACGGCGCTCGGCGTCGAGGCGGCGATCCGCGTGGCCTGCGAGCGCGTGTTCGGCAGCCCGTCGCTCGAGGGCCGCAGCGTCGCGATCGTGGGCGTCGGCAGCGTCGGCGGCCGGCTCGCGGAGCTGCTCGCCGCGGGCGGCGCCCAGCTCGTCCTGGCCGACATCGACGAGCGCCGGCGCGACCTCGCCGACGGGCTCGGCGCGCGCTGGGCCGACCCGCAGTCGGCGTTCACGGCAGACGTCGACGTGCTCGCCCCGTGCGCGCTCGGCGCCGTGCTCGACGAGGACACCGTCCCACTCCTGCGCTGCCGCGCGATCGCCGGCGCGGCGAACAACCAGCTCGCCGACGACGCGGTCGGAGAGCTGCTCGCCGCACGCGACATCCTGTGGGTGCCCGACTTCGTCGCGAACGCGGGCGGTGTGGTCAACATCGCCGTCGAGCTCGAGCCCGAGGGCTACGCGACCGAGCGCGCCGAGGTACGTGTCCGGGCGGTCGCCGACACGGTCCGCACCGTGCTCGACCACGCGGATGCGACCGGCGCCACGCCGCTCGCCGCCGCGCTGGAGATCGCCCGCCGCCGCGTCGCCGAGGCGGCGTCGCCCGCGCCGGCCTAGGCGCGGCCCTCCGCGCGCAGCTTCTCCAGGTGAGCGCGGAGCGAGATCGCCGCGAACGGGCGCAGCTCCGGCGGCGCGTCGTCCCACGCGGCGTCGAGTAGGTCGTCCTCGTCGCTCAGCCCGAGCCCGAGCGCCTCGAGCAGCCGCCGCTCGCGGTCGAGCCGGTGGTCGATGTAGCCGTCGAGCTTTGCGCGCACGTCCCACACGGGCGGGCCATGGCCCGGGCACAGCACGTCGAGGTCGAGCGCGCGCAGGCGGCGAAGGCCGTCGAGGTAGCCGGCGAGGTCGGTCGAGACGAACACGCTGCCCTCGCCCAGCACCGCGTCGCCGGTGAGCGCGGCGCGGCCGGCGACGAACGCCAGGTGGTCGTCGGAGTGCCCCGGCAGCGCGAGCGCGCGGAGCGGGCCGAACGTGTCGCCGTCGGCGGCGCCGGTGCGCGCCGCCACCACCGGCAGGCCGGCGCCCAGCCGCACCCGCAGGCCGTCGACCCCGTCGGCGTGGTCCTCGTGGTCGTGCGTGAGCGCGATCCCCTCAGCACCGCCGCGGGCCGCGACCACGGCCGCCACCGTGTCGAGGTGAGCGTCGAGCGCCGGCCCGGGGTCGACGACCCAGCGGCCGACGATCCACGTGTTCGTGCCGCTCAGCGTGAGCGGCCCGGCGTTGTCCGCACGGACCAGCGCGATGTCGTGATCGGCGAGGCTCCCCACCGTCAGCGCGGGACGATCCGGTAGACCGGTCCTTCGAGCGAGAGCGCGTATGCGCGCCCGAGGCCGTCCTCGCCGAACGAGGAGAGCTGGGACACCTCGAGCCGCGTGCCGCGGACGCTCCGCGCCTTGCCACCGCGCAGGCGCGCAGACTCGATCCGCCCCTGGCACAGGTCGCCGAAGATGTAGCGCCCCCGCAGCGCGGAGAGGCTGCGGTCGCGGACCACGATGCCCCCGGTGATCGAGCAGTTGCCCCTCGAGTGGAGGCGCTGGATCACCGGCGGGACGTGGCCGGGCGCGGACTCGCCGGACGCGTACCGGCTGCGACCCTCGAACACGCGCCAGCCGAGATTCGCCCCCGGTCCGCGGACGATGCTGACCTCCTCGACCTCGTTCTGGCCGACGTCGGCGATCACGAGGTTCCCGTTGCGCGGATCGAACGCAAAGCGCCACGGGTTGCGAAGCCCGTACGCGTAGATCTCGGCGCGCGCGCCGCTGCGGCCCACGAACGGGTTCGACGACGGCACGCGGTACGCGCGACGGCCCTGCGCGCGCGGGTCGATGCGCAGGATCTTGCCCAGCAGCGAGCCCAGGTTCTGGCCGTTGCCGCGCGAGCCGTGCTGATCGCCGCCGCCGCCGCCGTCGCCCAGGCCGGCGTAGAGCAACCCGTCGGGGCCGAACAGGACCAGGCCGCCGTTGTGGTTGGACGCCGGGTGCGGCTGGGAGAGCACGATCCGCGCGGAGCGGCGAGCCGCGCGATTGGCGCCGGCGCGCTGGTACTCGACGATCCGGATGCTGCCGTTGCGCGCCGTGTAGTAGACGTAGAACAGGCCGCTCTGGGCGTAGTCGGGAGCGAACGCGAGCGACAGCAGGCCGCGCTCGCCGCCGGATGAGATGCTGCGGGAGATGTCCAGGAACGGCCGCGACAGCCGCTTGCCGTCGCGCACGATCACCACGCGGCCGGCCCGCTCGACCACGAACACGCGGTCCCGGTCACCGGGCGGCGCGGTGACGTAGACCGGG
This sequence comes from uncultured Solirubrobacteraceae bacterium, assembly GCA_963806395.1. Lineage (GTDB taxonomy): Bacteria > Actinomycetota > Thermoleophilia > Solirubrobacterales > Solirubrobacteraceae > DASSUW01. The sequence goes on from CAWDYI010000018.1 coordinate 11,997, forward strand.
CTCTCGAAGGTGCCGATCCGCTGCAGGCGCAGGCCGGGCGCGGCGGCCTCGGCCGACGGCGCTTCAGTGGCCGTCGCCTCAGCGGTGGCCGTGGCGGCGGGAGTGGCCGTGCCGACGGGGGTGCGCGCGGTCGCGTCGCCCCCATCCCCGCCACAGCCGATGAGCAAGAGCCCTGTCGCCGCTATGAGCACGCGTATGCGCGTCACCCATCCCAGGATGACAGGCACGGCGCCCGCGCCCGCCGGTCGCCGGCGCCGTGCCCTCATCAGAGGCGCCAACGGACCGGAAGAGCGGAACTTGCGCTGTGGCGCGGACCACACCCCCAGTGCTACCGCGAGACGAGCCGCGAGAACAGATGCTCGAGCTCGGCCGCCGGGTCGGTGGTCAGCCCGGTGTGCACCGGCGACGTCTGGACGATCGTGCTCGACGGCGCGGTCAGCCAGTGGAAGCGCTGGGACGGCTCCAGCGCGGCGATCGGCCCGCCCGCCGCGTCCCCCGCGGCGACGCGCTCGAGCGTGTCGAGGTGCCCGCGCACCTCGTCCGGATCGCAGTCCGGCGCCATCGCCGCGAGGGCGTCCCCGTCGAGCTCGGTGCGCGCGGCCAGGAACCCGTGCCGGCGCGAGAACAGGACCACGCCGACGTTCAGGCACTCGCCGCGCTCCACGCGCGGCACCACGCGCACGACCGCGTACTGGAAGCCCTCACGCGCGGACACGATCGGCCTCCTCGACCCAGGCGCGCGATTCCGCGAGCCGGCGCTCGAGATGCTCGGCGTACGGCGCGCCGTCGGCCCACTCCGGCGGCACGAGCGCGACCGCTTCGGCGGGACGCGACAGCGGCGCCAGCCGCGTGTCCGCCTCCGCGATCGAGCCGGCGGCGGGCAGCAGGACGTGGTCGCGGATCCCCGCGAACGGGCGCCCGGCGACCGTCAGCGGATCGGTCGAGCCGTGGTGCACCCACAGCGCCGCGCCGTGGTCGATCAGCCACAGGTTCCCGTGCCAGCGCAGCAGGTTCGGGTTGCGGGGCGTGCGATCGACGTTCTCCACCAGCGCGTCGAGCCACACGACGGCCGCCGCGAGCTCCGGCTCCGGCGGCCGCGCCGGCGAGTACGGCAGCGAGCCGGGCAGGAAGTCCACGCCGAGGTTCAGCCCGCCGCTGGCGCGGATCAGATCCTGGATCTCCGGGTCCGGCTCGGCGAGCGCCAGCTCGGGGTCGACCTCGACGAGCACCAGCTCCGGCACCGGCAGCCCGACCGCGCGGGCCAGCTCGCCGACCACGATCTCGGCCGCCAGCGCCTTCGGGCCCTGGCCCGCGCCGCGGAACTTGACCACGTACAGCCCGTCGTCGTCGGCCTCCATGATCGCCGGCAGCGACCCGCCCTCGCGCAGCGGGGTCACGTAGCGGGTGGCGGTCACGGTTCGAAGCACGGCTGGCATGATGCCGCGCGATGCCGACGCTGCTGTGGGAGCCCGGAGCCGAGCTGGTCGAGCGGGCCGTGATGACCCGCTTCATGCGCGAGCGCGGCTTCGCCGACTACGACGCCCTATGGCGCTGGTCGGTCAAGGACCTCGACGGCTTCTGGGCGGCGATCTGGGAGTTCTTCGGCGTCGATGGTTCCTACGACCGCGTGCTGGCGTCGCGCGAGATGCCGGGCGCCGTCTGGTTCCCGGGCGCACAGGTCAACTACGCCGAGCACCTGTTCCGCGGCAAGGACCCTGACGCCACGGCGATCGTGCACGCATCCGAGTTGCGCGAGCTGGCCGAGCTCACGTGGGGCGACCTGCGCGATCAGGTGGCGCGGATCCGCGGCGGCCTGCGCGCGCTCGGCGTCGAGCGCGGCGACCGCGTCGCGGCGTACATGCCGAACATCCCCGAGGCGGTCGCCGGGTTCCTCGCGACGGCCTCGCTGGGCGCGGTGTGGTCGAGCTGCTCGCCCGACTTCGGCGCCCGCTCGGTGATCGACCGCTTCGCGCAGATCGAGCCGAAGGTCCTGCTGGCGGTCGACGGCTACCGCTACAACGGCCGCGACTTCGACCGCCGCGAGATCGTCGACGGGATCGCTGCCGAGGTCGGCGGGAGGGTCGTGCGCCTGGGCTACCTGGACGGCTCGGGCTGGGAGGACGGCTTCGAACGCGACGAAGCGCTGGAGTTCGAGCGCGTGCCGTTCGACCACCCGCTGTGGGTCCTGTACTCGTCCGGCACGACCGGTCTGCCGAAGGCGATCGTCCAGGGCCAGGGCGGCATCCTGCTCGAGCACCTCAAGAAGCTGCATCTGCACGTCGACGCGCAGGCCGGCGACCGTGTGTTCTGGTTCACGACGACCGGCTGGATGATGTGGAACTTCCTCGTCTCCGGCCTGCTCACCGAGGCCGCGATCGTGCTCTACGACGGCAGCCCCGCCGAGCCCGACATGGGCGTGCTGTGGGACCTCGCCGCAAACGCGGGAGTGACGACCTTCGGCACGAGCGCCGCGTACATCGCCGCTTGCATGAAGGCCGGCGTCGAGCCCGCCGCGGGCCGCGACCTGTCCGCCCTGCGCGCCGTCGGGTCGACCGGCTCGCCGCTGTCGCCGGAGGGCTTCCGGTGGATCTACGACCACGTCGGCGGCGACACCTGGCTGTTCTCCACCAGCGGCGGCACCGACCTGTGCACGGCGTTCGTCGGCGGCTGCCCGATCGTGCCCGTGTACGAGGGCGAGCTGCAGGCGCGCTCGCTCGGCGCATCGGTCGAGGCGTGGGATCCCGAAGGGCGGCCGCTGGTCGGCGAGGTCGGCGAGCTGGTGATCACCGAGCCGATGCCGTCGATGCCGCTTTGCCTGTGGAACGACCCCGACGGCGAGCGCTACCGCGACTCGTACTTCTCGACCTACCCGGGCATCTGGCGCCACGGCGACTGGATCGAGATCACCGAGCGCGGCACGGCGATCATCAGCGGCCGGTCGGACTCGACGATCAACCGCGGCGGCGTACGCATGGGCACGGCCGAGATCTACCGCGCGGTGCTGGCGGTCGACGAGGTGGTCGACGCGCTGGTCGTCGACGTGCCGCGCGAGGGCGGCGAGGACTGGATGCCGCTGTTCGTCGTGATGCGCGAGGGAACCGAGCTCGACGAGGACCTCCAGAAGCGCATCCGCACGCGCATCCGCGAGGACGCCTCGCCGCGCCACGTGCCGAATGAGATCGTGGCCGTGAAGGAGGTGCCGCGCACGCTCTCAGGCAAGGTGCTCGAGCTGCCCGTCAAGCGGATCCTGATGGGCACGCCGCCGGAGAAGGCAGCGAGCCGCGACTCGCTCGCGAACCCGGAGGCGCTGGACTTCTTCGTCAGCTGGGCGTCGAGCCGTTAGCGCGACGGCGCCGGCTGCGCTCGCCGGCCGCCCGGATCTCCTCGACCGGGCGCGGCCGCAGCCGGGGCATTGCTGCCTCGGCGGAGCCGATGTGCGTCGCGCGCGCGGAGAGCTTCCTGAGATCGTCCGGCTTGCGATGTAAGAACGGAATTCTCATGGTGAGCGGATAACCGCCACAACAAGGATACCCGCTGTCAGAGCGGAGACAACGGCAGCGACCGCCCACGTCGCCTCGATGATCCAGTCGCTCGCCTGGAACCCGAGCGAGGCGGCGGCGAACAGCGCCGACAGCGTACTCGCGACGAGCGCCATCCGGTAGAAGACGAGCAGGCGCCGCAACAGCGCCGGCTCGTCGGTCCGCAGCACCAGCGCCGAGAACACCGCCGACGTCGAGAGCACGAGGCCGATCGCCGGACCGGCGCTGGCCGCCAGGCCCTGCAGGTCGGCGAACAGCCACGGCAGCGCCACGAGCAGCGTGATGATCGTGGCCACGATCGCTGCCGGGCCGAGGAACCGCCCGCGCTGCGCTCCGTAGCCGACCACGAGTTGCGGGCGCAGGGGCGGATCTGCCGAGCCCGCGGCGTAGTAGAGCGCCGGTCGGTCGGCGTCGCGCGCGCCGGTGGCGAGCACCGCGCCGGTCGCCTCGTCCCACAGGCGCGTGGTACGCGCCTTCAGGTCCTGCGGCACCGCCACCTCGACGTGGTAGCTCCACGCCTCGGTGCAGCCCGGCGCGTCGTAGACGTAGGTCGGGGTGAGCCCGGGGCGCTGGGCGAACGGCTCGTCGTAGGCGAACTTGAACACGCGCCGGCGGTCGAGCCCGCGGACCACCGCCCAGAGGAAGAAGTTGCGCGAGAGACTCGCGGCCATCGCACGGAACTCGGCCAGCGGCGCGAGGCCGTGGTCGCGCTCAAGCTCCGCCACGGCGCCGACGGACGCGCCCTCGCCGTCGCCCAGCACCGCCTCGATCAACGGGCCGGCCGCCAGGTTCGCCGCCTCCTGCGTCGCGTCGTCGGCGTCCTGGTCGGCAAGGTCGCCGTCGAGCACCTGATACAGCAGCTCGCGGTTGATCGTGGTGTTCTGCTCCGCCGTCAGCAGCGGGATCGAGTGCCCCTCCTCGTTGCGCAGGTCGAAGTGCACGAGCGGCCGCTTCGCCAGCAGCCCGAGCGGCACCGCGTACTCGTCGCCGCGCGACAGGCGCAGGCCCTCGCGGTGCTCCTCGGGGACCGTGAAGTCGACCGACACGTAGCGCCGCACCTGCTCGTGGTTGAGCACCGTGATCGTCTCCACGCGACGGTGCCGCCACGCCGCCTGGCGCTGCAGCAGCACCTGCGCGGCGACGGCGATCTCGCCCGCCCTGTCCTCGATCTCCTCCGCCGGCCACGCCACGCGGCCATCGTTTCAGAGCTCCAGGACGACCTTCACATCGTCCGGCCGCTTCTCGAGCGCCTGCTCGAAATCGTCGAGCGGAACGCGGCGGGAGATCAGCCGCTCGAGCCAGCCGCGGTCGGCACGGCCGAGCGCCTCGGCCGCCTGCGCGTAGTGGTCGAGGTTGGCGTTGACGGACCCGAACACCACGTCGTTCTCGAGCACGAGGTCGCGGTTGAGGCCGCCGACGTCGATGGTCAGGTTCCGCCCGCGCGGGGACACGCCGGTCAGGCACACCACGCCTGCCGCGGCGTTGTGCTCCATCGCGTCGAACACGAGCTCGGCGGCGCCGGTCGCCTCGACCACGATGTCCGGCGGGGCGGCCTTCGCGACTGTTGCGACGTCGCTGTGGTGGTAGTGCCCGCCGAGCGCCTCCACGAGCGCAGGCTTCGGCCCGTCGGTGTTGCGGTCGAGCACGTGCACCTCGAGCCCTCGCTGCACACCAAGCAGCGCGGCGAGCAGGCCGATCGGCCCCGCTCCGGTCACCAGCACACGCTCGGGCGCGAAGTACGCGCGCCGGCCGATCCGCTCGATCTGGTCCCACGCCTTCGCGACGATCGAGGTCGGCTCCATCAGCATCCCGACGGGCTCGAGCGCCGGATCGAGCTTGACCGCGTAGTCGCTCTCCACCGTCCAGCGCTCGGAGCCGTACCCGTGGAGCTCCTTGATCCCGCGCTCCGTGTACCTGCCGTTGCGGCAGAAGTCGAACTCGCCGCGAGCGCAGGCCGGGCACGGCTCGGGGTCGGGCCGGCGGACGACGCCGACCACCAGGTCGCCGGGCGCGAAGCCGCTGCCGGCGGGCGCTTCGAGCACGCGGCCGAGCGACTCGTGTCCGAGCACGAGGCGCTCGGAGCCGGGCGGCGCCCAGCCGTAGTCACCGTCGACGATCTCGCGGTCGGTGCCGCAGACGCCGAGCGCGATCCCCTCGACGAGCAGATCGCCCGCCGCCGGCTCGGGCTCGGGCATATCGACCACCGCGGCCGAGCCGGCCTGGAGCGGGACCACCGTGAGAGCGCGCATGCCGACGAACCTACCCACAGCCCGCGTCCGCACTACCATCGCGACCAGTGATGGGGTCCCCGACCACCCGTTCCAAGGTGTCCGCGACCCGTCTGGCGCTCGCGGTCGGGCTCCAGGTCGCGCTCGCCTCGGTCGACGCGGCGATCTCCGCGTCGACGCTCGTCATCACCGGCACGGTGCTGCTGGTGCCGCTGGTGCTCGCGGTCGTCGGCGATCGGCGCGAGGTCGCCGTCACCGGCGGGGTCGCGATCGCGATCGCGATCGCGAGCGGGTACTGGAACGACTCGACCGGGACCGGTCAGCAGGTCTACCGGATCCTCTTCTACTCCGCCCTCGCCGCCCTCGCGGTCGTCGCCGCACAGGCGCGCGAGCGAGCCACCGAGCTCGCCTCCAGCAACGAGGCGCTGGCCCGCGACCTGCATGCCGCGCAGGCGCGGCTCGACGGCATCCTCGGCTCGCTCGGCGAGGCGGTCACCGTCCACGACGAGCGCGGAAAGACCGTCTACGCAAACGCCGCGGCAGCCGAGCTGCTGGGCTGCGACAGCGTCGAGGAGGTGCTGGCCGCGGAGCCCGGCCAGCTCGCCGGGAAGTTCAGCATCACCAATGAGGACGGCTCGGCGGTGCGGGTCGAGGACCTCCCCGGGCGGCGCCTGATCGGGGGCGAGAGCGACGCCTCGCTGATGACGCGGAGCATCAGGGTCGACACCGGCGAGGCGTACTGGCTGCTCACGAAAGCGACGCTCACGAGCGACCCCGACGGCGCCCGGCTGGCGATCAACATCATCGAGGACGTCACCGAGGCCAAGGACGCCGAGCTGCGCCAGCGGTTCCTCGCCGAGGCCGGCCAGCTGCTCGCCTCCTCGCTCGACTACCAGCAGACGCTCGAGCGGATCGCGCGGATGATCGTCCCGCGACTGGCGGACTGGTGTGGGATCGAGGTGCTCGACGAGCACGACGAGCCGCAGCAGGTGGCGGTCGCGCACGCCGATCCCGCGAAGGTCGAGATGGCGCACGAGCTGCGCAAGCGCTACCCCCCGGATCCCGAATCCCCGACCGGCGTGCGGGCGATCATGCGCGGCGCGCCGGCGGAGCTGTACCCCGAGATACCCGACGAGATGATCGTCGCGGCCGCCCAGGACGAAGCGCACCTGCGGCTGATCCGCGAGCTCGGCATGCGCTCGGCGATGGCGGTCCCGATGCGGATCGGCAATCAGACGCTGGGCGTGATCACGCTCGTGTCGGCCGAGAGCGGGCGCGTGTTCGACGACGACGATCTCGCGTTCGCGGAGGACCTGGCGCTGCGCGCCGCCACCGCGATCCAGAACGCACGCCTGTTCGCGGCGCAGGAGCGGATCGCTCACACGCTGCAGTCGAGCCTGCTCCCCGAGCGCCTCCCCGAGGTCATCGGATGGGAGACGGACGCGGCCTACCAGGCGGGCGAGCGCGGCGCCGACGTCGGCGGCGACTTCTACGACGTCCTGCCCGTCGCCTCGGGCCATCTCGTCGTGCTCGGCGACGTCACCGGCAAGGGCATCGAGGCAGCCGCGCTGACGTCGCTGGTGCGCCACTCGGCACGGATGGCGGCTCGCTTCGACCCGCGCCCGGCGCGCGTGCTCGCCCTCGTCAACCAGGTGCTGCGCGAGCAGCCGCAGCTGTCGCTCGTGACCGTGGTGTGCGCGCTCGTCGAGGCCGAGGGGGATCAGGCGCGGCTCACCGTCGCCTCGGCCGGGCACCCGCTGCCGCTCCTGCTGCGTCCGGGCGAGGCGCCGGCGCCGGTCGGCGACCACGGCGTGCTGCTCGGCGTGGCCGGCGAGGAGGACTGGTCGGAGACGCCGGTGCGGATGTCTGCCGGCGACACGGTGCTCTTCTACACCGACGGCGTGACCGAGACGCCGGGCGATGGCACGCGCTTCGGCGAGCGGCGCCTGCGCGAGGCGATGTCGCGCGGCGGCGGCGGTCCGGCCGAGCTGCTGCAGGAGGTCGAGCGCGCGCTGCGGACGTTCCAGGCGGGCGCGACGCTCGACGACCGCGCGATGCTGGCGCTGCGCTTCATCGGTCACGGCGCCGCAGCCGCCGACGAGTCCGACGCAGTGACGATGCGCGCCTCGGCATGAGGCAGCGCTACGACGTCGTCGTGGTCGGCGGCGGGCACAACGCGCTGGTGGCTGCCGCGTACCTTGCGCGAGCAGGGCGCTCGGTGCTCGTCCTCGAGCGGTCGGACCACGTCGGCGGGGCGGCGGTGTCCGAGGCGCCGTTCGCGGGCGTGGACGCGCGGCTGTCGCGCTACTCGTATCTCGTCAGCCTGCTGCCGGCCCGGATCGTGGAGGAGCTCGGCCTGCGCTTCCAGACGCGCCGTCGGCGGATCTCCTCCTACACGCCGCTGCCGGGCACCGACACCGGGATCCTGATCGACGCGGGCGACGCGGATCGCACACGCGCGTCGGTCGAGCAGGCGACCGGCGACGCCGCCGCGTTCGGCGCCTGGCAGGCGTTCTACGACCGTGCGGCGCTCGTCGCGCGGGCCGTGTTCCCGACGCTGCTCGAGCCGCTCGCGAGTCGCGACGAGCTGCGCCGCCGGATCGGCGACGACGAAGCGTGGGACGCGCTGTTCCAGCGGCCGATCGGGGAGGCCGTGGAGGCGGCGTTCGCCGACGACGTGCTGCGCGGCATCGCGTTGACGGACGCGCTGATCGGCACCTTCGCGTCCGCGCGTGAGGAGAGCCTGCGCCAGAACCGGTGCTTCCTGTACCACGTGATCGGCAACGGGACCGGCGCGTGGGATGTCCCGGTCGGCGGGATGGGCGCGCTGACGGCCGAGCTGGCCGCCAGCGCCGCGGGCGCCGGCGCGGAGCTCGCGACCGGGGTCGACGTGACGGCGATCGAGGCCGACGGCCGCCGCGCGAGCGTGCGCTTCGAACGTGCGGACGGCGCGGGTTCCGTGACGTGCGGGCACGTCGTCGCCGGCTGTGCGCCGGCCGTGCTCGACCGGCTGCTCGGCCTGCCGCCGGCGGCCGAGAGGCCCGAGGGCGCGCAGCTGAAGGTGAACATGCTGCTGAGCCGCCTGCCGCGGCTGCGCGACTCCGCCGCACCGCCCGAGGACGCGTTCGCCGGGACCTTCCACGTCAACGAGACCTACACGCAGCTCGAGTCGGCGTTCGCGCAGGCGCAGGGCGGGGGCGTGCCGTCGCCGGTGCCGTGCGAGATCTACTGCCACTCGCTGACGGACCCGAGCATCCTCGGACCGGACGTCCGCGCCCACACCCTCACGCTGTTCGCCCTCCACATGCCGGCGCGGCTGTTCGAGCGGGACCGCGCGGCCCGCACGGACGAGGCGCTCGCCGCCACGCTGCGCTCGCTCGACTCGGTGCTCGCCGAGCCGATCGAGGACTGCCTGCTGCGCGCGCCGGACGGGAGCGTGTGCCTGGAGGCCAGGACGCCGCTCGACCTCGAGGACGAGCTGGCGCTCCCGCGCGGGAACATCTTCCACCGCGACCTCGCGTGGCCGTTCGCCGAGCACGACGGCGAGGCCGGCGGGTGGGGCACCGAGACGGCGATCGCGAACGTGCAGCTCGGAGGCGCCGGAGCTCGCCGCGGCGGCGGCGTCAGCGGCATCCCCGGGCGCAACGCGGCAATGGCCGTGCTCGAGGTGAACAAGCGCGGAAATCGGGGGCTCGCCCCTTCCCGCGAGCACGCCGGCCGGGGATGATCGGAGCATGCCGCCCCACCACAGCCGCGGCGACATCCTCGTCGTGGACGACGAGCCGACGATCGCCGAGGTCGTCTCGCGCTACCTGGAGCGTGCCGGCTACGCCACCCGCGTAGCGGGCGACGGCCGCCGCGCGCTCGAGCTGCACGGCGAGCGCGCGGCCGATCTGATCGTGCTCGACCTGATGCTGCCCGGCGTCGACGGGCTCGAGGTGATGCGGCGGATGCGCAACGGCCACACGCGGCGGCCGGCGATCATCCTGCTCACCGCGAAGGGTGAGGAGTCCGACCGGATCGTCGGCCTGCGGCTCGGCGCCGACGACTACGTGGTCAAGCCGTTCTCGCCGGCCGAGCTGGTCGCGCGCGTCGACTCCGTGCTCCGCCGCGTCGATCCCGAGCCCGAGCAGGAGCCGCCGCTCGAGTTCGGCCGCCTGCGGATCGAGCCCGCCGCACGCCGGGTGCTCACCGACGGCGCCGAGTGCGCGCTGACGGTGCGCGAGTACGACCTGCTGCTGTTCCTCGCCCGTCATCCGGGCCAGGCGTTCAGCCGCCACGCCCTGATGGACCGCGTGTGGGGCTATTCCTTCTACACCGACACCTCGACCGTCACGGTCCACATCCGCCGCCTGCGCGGGAAGATCGAGAGCGATCCGGCGCAGCCGCGCCACATCGAGACGGTGTGGGGGATCGGTTACCGGTTCGCGCCGTGAGAGCGGGCGCGGTCGCCGCGATCGCCGGCGCGCTCGGCGCGGCGCTGGTCGCGTGGCTGGCCTACGACTTCCACGTCGCGTGGCTCACGTTCGTGCTGCTGGCGCCGATCGGGTGCGCGACGGTCCTGGCGACCGGGCTCGTTCTCCGCCGCCGCATCGGGCTCAACCGCCAGGCGGTGCTGCTCGGCGCGATCGCCGCCGCCCAGCTGCTGGCGGTGATCGGGCTGTTCGTCGCGCTGATGTTCGTCTCCTCGCACGATGCGCTGTTCACGGTGCTGGCGGCGGCGTACTCGGCGGCGCTCGGGTTGTGGGCCGGGAGGCTGCTCTCGCGCCGCGTGGCCGGCGACGTGCAGACGATCCGGGCGGGCCTGGCGGCGGTCGGCGAAGGCCGGCGCGACGTGCGCCTGGCGCTCGCAGGTGACGACGAGATGGCGCGGCTGGCCGGGCAGGTGGAGGCGATGGTCGACCGCCTCGCCCGCACCGAGTCCGCGCGCAACGACCTCGTGGCCGCCGTCTCGCACGACCTGCGCACGCCGATCACCTCGCTCCGGCTGCTCGTCGAGGCGCTCGACGACGACATCCTCGACGACGGCGACCGCCGCCTGTATCTCGCCCGGCTGCGGACCCACGTGCGCGCGCTGGGCGCGCTGATCGACGACCTGTTCGAGCTGTCGCGGCTTCAGGCCGGCGAGCTGCGGTGGTCGCTCGAGCAGGTCGGCCTCGCCGAGCTGGTGCACGAGACGGTCGACGCGATGCGGCCGCACGGCGGCGCCCGCCTCGTCGTCGACGTGCCGCGCGACCTCGCGCCCGCCCGCGCGGCGCCGGAGCAGATCCAGCGCGTGCTGTTCAACCTGATCCAGAACGCGATCCGCCACACGCCGGATGACGGCAGCGTGACGATCCGCGCGGGCGCGGGCGAGGACGGCGACGCCGTGCAGGTCGAGGTCGCCGACACCGGGATGGGCATCGCCGACGGCGACCGCGACCGCGTGTTCGACGCGTTCTTCCAGGGCGGCGAGGAACCGGCACGGACGAACGGGGCCACCGGCCTCGGGCTCGCGATCTCGCGCGCGATCGTGGAGGCGCACGGCGGCCGGATCTGGCTGGAGCCGTCGGCCGCCGGCACCTCCGTGCGGTTCACGCTGCCCGCGAGCTAAGCCGCCGGCGACGCGCGCGACCTGACGAAGCCGCGCGCCTCGGCCATGTAGGCCACGCACGCTGCCTCGTCGGCCGGCGTCAGCCCGATCCACTCGCGCATCCGGCGCCCCTTGCCGGGCTCAAAGCGGCGGCCCGTCCCGTTCGCCTCGAGCTCGTCGACCCGGCCGGCCGGCAGTTTCACGACGAGCTCGCCCCGCACCACCATCGCGAAGAACCTGCCGCCGGTCTTGAGGCCGGTCGCGGTCATCATCCGGCCCTGCTCCAGCCCCGAGTCCTCCGCCCGCAGTCGCTCCGCCGCCCGCTCGAACAGCGCCTCGACGCTCACATGCCCCCCGCCAGCCACGGGTCGGTGCCGGCGTCGCCGCCGGACGCCGCGACGACGAGCCGCTCGAGGTAGTGGTCCCAGCCGTGGGCGTGGCGCCGGCGGGCGTCCTCGGTCGGCAGTCCGCGGTGGGTGAAGCGCAGCGTCGTGCCGTCGCCGTCGGGGATCAGCTCGACCTCGATCGTGGTCGAGCCGGGCTCCAGCGTGGCCGGCCCGCCGGGCTCCCAGCCCCAGGTCCAGACGAGCCGGCGCGGCGGGTCGACCTCGACGAACTCGCCGACCGCCACCGACCCGGGAATCACGTCGACGCGGTAGCGCCCGCCGGGGTGCGGCTCCAGCTCGATCCCCCGGCCCATCCACAGGGCGGCCTTCTCGGGGTCCACGAGGAACTCCCACACGGTCTCCGGGCGGGCGGCGATCGCCAGCTCGCGCTCGATCGCGCCGGTCTCAGCCATGGTCTCCATGCTTCTTCCTTTCCTCGATCTCCGCCTCGCGCCTGAGCGCGTCGAGCCGGTCGTCCCAGAACCCCTCGAGAAAGGCCAGGAGCGGGATCAAGCCCTCCCGCCGCACGCTGTACAGGCGCTTGGTGCCGTTCCGGCGCTCGTTCACGAGCCCGGCCTCCTTCAAGACGTTCAGATGTTGCGAGACCGCCGGTCTCGTGACGTCGAAGTGCGACGCGATCTCACCCGCGGACAGCTCCTCATCGCGCACGAGCGCGAGGATCCTGCGCCGTCGCGGCGCCGCGATCGCCTTCAGTGCGGCCTCCATGGCAATAATGTAAGCATCTCCTTACGTAAGATGCAACTAACTAAGGGGGTCTGACCCCCGCAGTCACAAAACCGACTAAGGGGGTCTGACCCCCTTAGAGTCCGTTTCAGAACAGGCGGCCCGACCGGGACGGTCGAGCCGTGGATGGCAGGCGCCGCACGCGGGTGAAGCCGATAGTGGGGTTATCGGCGAGCCCGCGGGTGGCGACTGGCGCCGCGGATCGCTCGTATCCGGGCGCGCTGAACTTCTGAAACGGGCTCTTAGTCCGCGAGGCCGAGGACGCTGTCGTGGAACTCGGCGACGCTCGCCGCGTGCTCGGCGCGCTCGTCAGGGCTGAGCGCGCCCACGATGTACGGGCACAAGGTGATCGCCGGACGGCCGGCGAACACGCGGTCCCACACGCGGTCGAACACGGCGGCGGTCTCGAACGAGTGCTGCGGACCGACCGCGAAGCGCGAGTACCACAGCGCGTCGAACCCGGCCTCGAGCGCGCGGTCGAGCTTGGCACTCCACGGATCGGCCCAGGTCGCGGGATCCTCGTCGACGTCGAACTCCACGATCTGCAGGCGGCCCTCGGCCTCCAGCGCGCCGACGTCGAGCCCGTTCTCGATCAGCGCCGCGCGGGCACGCTCCTCCCCGCCCGGGAGATAGCGGTGCACGAGCCATCCGTTGCGGCGCGCCCCGAGCCGGTAGAAGCTGGCGAGCACGGCCGGCAGCTCGGCTTCGGTATCGAGCAGGACGGCCATGTGCGGGCAGCCCGCGCCGTCGACCGTGTGCCGCAGGGTGGCGTCGAAGGGCGCGCTCATAGCGGTAACCGCAGCGTGACGGTCGTCCCGGCGCGCGGTGCGGTCGTCACCTCCAGCACGCCGCCGGCGTCGCGCGCTCTCTCGCTCATCACCCACAGCCCCAGATGCCCGTCCTGATGGCCGAGCGCACCGGCGGGATCGAATCCACTGCCGTGATCCCGGATGGTCATCACGATCTCCTCCGCCGCCGCGATCGCGACATCCGCGCTGCGGACCCCGGCGTGCTTGTCGATGTTGTTCAGCGCCTCGGTGAGCACGCGCACGATTGCAGCCATCGCCGTCGCGGAGACCTCGGGCGACTCGCCGGGCATCACGACGTCGACGGCGAGCCCGCGTGTGACGAACCGCTCGCACGTCTCCTCCACGGCCGCGCTCAGGCTGCCCGCGGGCACCGCCTCCGACAGCTCGATCAGGCGCGCCCGTACGAGCCGGTGCGCGGCGGTCACCGCAGCGCACAGCCGCCCACGGCTCGCCTCGGCGTCGCCCGGTGGCGGCGCGGAGTCGAGATAGGCGAGCTCGCGCACTGCCAGCGCCAGGTCCTGGGCGAGGCCGTCGTGCACCTCGGCGGCCAGGCGCATCCGCTCGTGCTCGAGTTCCGCGCGCTGCTGCTCCTCCCGCAGCCGCGCGGTCGCGAGCCCGGCGCCGAGCTGCTCACCCAGCAGGGCCAGCAGCGTGGCCGTGAGCGGATCGAGCGTCACCGGCTCGGCGCGTGACGCGATCACCGCGCCGAGCAGGTGTCCGGCCGTCTTCAGCGGCAGTACGAGCCAGAAGTCGGCGGGCGGCGAGAACGGGTTCTCGACGAACCAACCGCCCGGCTCGCGGAACACGATCGGGTTGCCGCCGTCGAACGCCAGGTGCCACGCGTCCTCGTCGAAGTCGAGCTGCTCGGCGGCGCACAGCTCGTCGCCCGCGCCCCACAGCTCCAGATAGCGATGCAGGACCGGCCGCCCGCGGGCGGCGGGCACGTACAGCACCACCGCCTCGAGGTCGAGCGACGTGCGCATCTCGCCGAGCGCGTGCCGCGCGATGTCGTCGAGCGAGCCGGTCGCGGTCAGCGCGCGCCCGACGCGGGTCAGCGTCGCCAGCCCGGCGACGACCTCGGGTTCGAGGCGACCGGCCAGGCCGGTGGGGCACGCGCGGCTTTGATCGCTCACGGCGTTCCCGACCATACTTCGCGTTGACGGCCATGCCCAGGATCCGTGTCCTGATCGCCGACGACCACCGACTGATGCGCGAAGGCACGTCGGCTCTGCTGCGAACCGACGACCGGCTGGAGGTCGTCGGCCTCGCGAGCAACGGCCGCGAGGCGGTCGCGATGGCGACGCGAAGGGCGCCCGACGTCGCGCTGATCGACCTCGACATGCCCGAGCTCGCCGGCGTCGAGACGTGCGCGGCCCTGCGCGAGCAGCTGCCCGGCATCCAGGTCCTGATCTTGACCGTGTCCGAGCGCGAGGCCGACCTCTACGCGGCGCTGCGCGTCGGCGCCGCCGGCTACCTGCTCAAGGACATGCCGCCGGCCGAGCTGGTCGAGGCGATCCTCCAGGCCGGTCGCGGCGAGCCGCGGATCGACCCCGCGATGGCACAGCGGATGCTCGGCGACATGACCGCGCCTGCCGCGGAGGAGCGCAAGCTCGACGACCTCAGCGACCGTGAGCGCGAGGTGCTCGCGCTGCTGGCGCGCGGCCTGCGCAACCGCGAGATCGCCGAGGCGCTGTTCGTCACCGAGGCGACCGTCAAGACCCACGTGCGGCACATCCTCGAGAAGCTGCGGATCCGCAACCGGGCCGAGGCCGCGGCGTTCGCGGCCCGCTACCTCGACGAGCGACGCTAGGACGGCACGCACGCGGTCGCCGCCAGCCGGCGCAGCCCGTCGCCCATCGCCTGCCTGACCTCGCCGGTCGAGCATGCGCACTGAGCCGCGATCTCCCTGACGTCGAGCCGCGCGAACCGCGCGAGGCAGATCACCTCGCGCTCGAACCCGGGTAGGGAGGCGACCTCGGGCGTCGGCTCCAGGCGGGCGACGAGGCGGACCGCCTCGGCCACGAGCTGGGTGCGCGAGACGGCACGGCCGGCCCTGCGCCGGCGCTCGCCCGCCGCCGCGACGCTGACGGTCACCTCGCGCGCGACGTCCTCGGTCCCGGCGGCGGTCGTCGCCGCCGAGTAGATCCATGGCAGGTCTTCGTCCACTGTTTGCGGACCCTAAGCGGCGCTCCCCCCGCCGCCATCCATCGAAAGGATGACTCTGCAACTACATCGGGGCGCCCGGATTTGAACCGGGGACCTCGCCGACCCGAACGGCGCGCGCTACCAGGCTGCGCCACGCCCCGATAAGCCGCAGTCTAGCCGTTGACCGCGCGGTAGTAGCGGACCGCGAGGCCGGTGATCAGCGTCTGGAAGGCTGCTTCGGGTTCGATTCCCTCGGCGGCGGCGTAGGCGGCGAGGCCGTCGCGCTCGATCGCCTCGGCCTGGGCGATCACGTCCTCGACGAGCTCGGGATGGCGGTCGTGGAAGAACGCCGCGATCGAGTAGAGGTCGGTGTCCGCCAGCGACGCGAGGAAGGCGTCGCTGGCTGGTCGCTCGGGCACGCCGCGCAGGCTACGGCAGCTGCGGGAGCGACGGGAGCGGCGGGACCGGCACGCCCGTGGCGTCCTCGACCGCGCCCGTGGTGTCGTCGACCACCTGGTTGGTGTCGTCGATCACCTGGTTGACCGGTGCGGTGACGTCCTCGACGGTCTTGTTGACGCCCTCCACCACCGGCTTGACGACCTTGTCGGCCACCTGCTGGATTGGGGCGGCCGGGTCGGTGCCGTTGACCGGGAGCGTCACGTCCGGGAGCTTCGGCGAGGACGAGCCACCCTTCGCGCCGTTCGCTCCGGCGTCGGGGCCGGCGGTGGGAACGCCGCCCGCGGGGGTGCTCCCGCCGCCGCCCGCTGTGCCTTCGCCGGCGCGCCGCTGAGCCGCCTTGCGCTCGGTCGCGCGCCGGTCCGCGACGCGGCGGGCCTTGCCGGGCGCGCCGTTCTCCTTGGCCACCGGCTTCGCGGCCGCGCCGGCGCTCTGCGCAGCGGCGGTGCGCTGCTGCGAGGGCTTGTCGCCCGCCGGCGCGTCGTTGCCTCCGGCGACCTGGCTCCCGACACCGGCGGCGCCGACGCCCGCCACGAGCACCGCGGCCGTGGCGGCCAGCTTGCCCCAGCCGCCGGAGAGCTGATCGGACAGCATCGGCACGTGCGCCATCCAGCGCCCGCTCGAGGCGGTCGCGAGCGAGCCGGTCGCGCTGTCCGCGCCGCCGCCTCGCGGGCGGCCGAGGAAGCCGAACGGGAACAGGGCGCCGATCTTCGCGGCGGCGCGGCGGCGCAGCGGGATGTGGGCGAGGATCGTGTCGTCGAGGCCGGCGAGCATCGCCTCGCGCCGACAGGGCTGGCAGTGCGACAGGTGGCGCGAGAGCCGGCGCTCCTCGCGCGTACCGAGCCGTGTCTCGACGGCCGTCGCGATCAGGCTCTGGACGCGCTGGCAGCGGGCGCCGGTGACCAGCTCGTCGTACTCCTCGGTCAGCCTCCGCCGGGCGCGGAACAGCGTGCTCTCGACCGCCGGGCGGCTCATGCCCATGCGATCGCCGATCTCGCGGTAGGACAGCCCTTCGAGCTCGCGCAGCAGGAGGATCTCGTGGTGAGCGTCCGACAGGCCGCCGAACGCGCCGCACAGGTCGTTGAGGTCCTGCTTCGTCTCGACCGCGTCGTGGGGCGCGGGATCGGAGCCGACGAGCCGGCCGTAGTCGGCCGGGGCGAGGCCTTCGTCGGCCTCGAGCGAGACCTCCTCGGCCCGGCGGGAGCGGCGGAACTGGTCGATACACGCGTTCTTGGCGATCTCGTAGATCCAGGGCTTGAACGCGATCGGCCGCTCGGTCTCGCGCATCCGCCGGAGCGCCGACACGAAGACCTCCTGCGTGACGTCCTCGGCCCGGCCATGGTCCTTGACCATGCCCATCACATACGCGTGGATCCGGCGCTGGTAGCGGGAGTAGAGCGCCTCGAAGGCCCGATCGTCCCCACGGCGCACGGCCGCCACCAGCCGGTGGTCGTCGGCTTCCGGCTCTGCGACGATGGGTGTCGCCTCGGCGACGTCGCTCGATCCCCTACTCACCGTGGAGCATTCCTTCCCCGCGCCTCTCGAAATCGTCCCGGTACTCGCGTCCGCCAGCGCGAAGTACAGGAAACTCTAGCGTTCATTTGACTGCGAGCCGCCGGCTCGTTCAGGCAGTGTGCCCGTTTCCATGACTCGACTCACATCGATAATCACCGCACTGGACGAACTACTGAGTCCGGGCGACTTCGAGGACCTCGGGCCGAACGGCCTGCAAGTGCCCGGACCGGACGAGATCGGCAAGGTCGTGACCGGCGTATCGGCGCAGCGCGCGCTGATCGAGCGGGCGATCGCCGAGGGCGCGCAGCTCGTGCTGGTGCACCACGGGCTGTTCTGGGATTTCCATCCCACCGGCCTGACGCCGATCGTCGCCGAGCGGCTGCGACCGCTGTTCAAGCACGACGTCGCCCTCGCCGGCTACCACCTGCCACTCGACGCGCACCCGGAGGTAGGAAACAACGCGATCCTGGCCGAACGGCTCGGATGCGAGCGCCACGAGCCGTTCGGGACCTATCACGGCGTGCCGATCGGCCGCGCCGGGACGTTCCCCGGCGACGGGATCCCGGCGGCGGACCTGTTCGAGCGCGTGCGCGCGATCACGGCCCGCGTGCCGACGGTGTTCGACGGCGGCCCCGAGCGGGTGCGGCGGATCGGGATCGTCTCGGGCGGGGGCGCGGGCGTGCTGCCGGAGGCGATCGAGCTCGGCCTCGACGCGTTCCTGACGGGCGAGCCGCGCGAGCACGTGATGGCGGACGCGCGCGAGGCGGGCATCCACTTCATCGCCGCGGGCCACTACGCCACCGAGACATTCGGCGTGCGGGCGCTGGGCGACTGGCTGTCGCAGAAGTTCGGCATCGAGCACGTCTGGGTCGACATCCCGAACCCGGTCTGACGGCCAGTGACGCTGGCCAAATGTTTAGCGCGTATTGAGGAGTTGTTGTTGAGACCGTCCGTGAGGCGCGCTACCTTGGTTCCACGTAGCGATCCTCACAGGAGGCATCTGTCTGATGGCAATCCATCTCACGCCCACTGAGCTTGCACGCGAGGCCGGCATGGAACGACGCGAGGTCATCGAAAAGTGCATGGAGATGGGCGTGCCGATCTTCCAGGGCCGCATCGACAAGACGCTCTTCCTCGCCAACTTGAGCGAACAGGGCATCGCGGTCTCGATGGGAAGAAGTCAGGTAGCTACGGCCTGAACTTCTGGTGGCGCTCCTGAGCGGGCGCCGCTTCTAGAATCGCGCTCCCGCAGGTCTGAGGAGGAGGAGCGCATGGAATCCAGCACGGCAACGCCGGCATCGACCGGCTCGTCGACGATCGCCGACATGATGGGCTTGGCCGCCGCGCGGCATGCCGACAGCACGGCGGTCACCTTCAAGCAGGGCGACGACTGGGCCAAGGTGTCCTACCGCGAGGTCGGCGAGATCGTCTCGGAGATCGCCCGCGGCCTGATCGACCTCGGCCTCGCGCCCGGGGATCG
This sequence comes from uncultured Solirubrobacteraceae bacterium, assembly GCA_963806395.1. Classification (GTDB taxonomy): domain Bacteria; phylum Actinomycetota; class Thermoleophilia; order Solirubrobacterales; family Solirubrobacteraceae; genus DASSUW01. The sequence continues at coordinate 30,871 of CAWDYI010000018.1, forward strand.
CGCAGCCGTCCTGTGCAGCACGAGGGCGGAGTGGACGTACGCGAGCTTCGGGATCACGAGCGCAGGCGGTGTCGTGGTGCCGATCTACCCGACCAACTCCCCTGAGGAGTGCGAGTGGGTCGCCGGCAACTCCGAGGCCCGCTTCCTGATCGCCGAGGACGCGACCCAGGTCGCCAAGATCATCCAGGTGCGCGACCGCCTGCCGCGGCTCGAGGCCGTGATCGTGATCGATCCGTCGGGTGAGGTCGGTGATGCGATCCCGCTCGACGAGCTGCGATCGCGCGGACGCGGGCGCGACGCGGCCGAGGTCGCCGAGCGCGCCGCTGCGGTGACCCCCGACGACCCGTACACGTTCATCTACACGTCCGGCACGACGGGCCCGCCGAAGGGCTGCGTCCTGTCGCACGGCAACTACCGCTCGATCGTCTCGATGTGCGAGTCGGCGAGCATCCTGCACGAGGGCGACCTCGTCTACCTCTATCTGCCGCTCGCACACTCGTTCGCGCTGCTGATCGAGCTGATCGCGATCGACCTCGGTGGCACGATCGCGTACTGGGGTGGCGATCCGAAGGCCATCGTGCCCGAGCTGATGGCGGTCAAGCCGCACTACCTGCCGTCGGTCCCGCGGGTCTTCGAGAAGATCTACACAGCCGTGACCTCCAACGCCGACCCGGGGAAGATCCGCGGCGCCACGCAGCTCGGTCTGAAGGTCCGCGCGCTGCAGGAGGCGGGCCAGCCGGTGCCGGACGAGCTCCAGGCGATGTTCGACAAGGCAGACCAGGAGCTGTACGTGAACGTGCGCAACGTGTTCGGCGGCCGCCTGCGTCAGGCGACCAGCGGCGCGGCGCCGATCTCCCAGGAGATCCTCGAGTTCTTCTACGCGTGCGGCGTGCCGGTGCTCGAGGGCTACGGGATGACCGAGACCGCGACGGCCTCGACGGTGTCCACCCAGGCGTCCTACAAGTTCGGCACCGTCGGAAAGCCGGTGCCGGGCGCCGAGGTGAAGATCGCCGAGGACGGCGAGATCCTGATCCGCGGCCCGCACATCTTCGGCGGCTACTACAAGATGGAGGACAAGTCGTTCGGCGCGATCGAGGACGGCTGGCTGCACACCGGCGACCTCGGCTCGCTCGACGACGACGGCTTCCTGTCGATCACCGGCCGCAAGAAGGACATCATCATCACCGCCGGCGGCAAGAACCTCACGCCCGCGAACCTCGAGAATGACCTCAAGCAGTCGCGCTGGATCTCGCAGGCGGTGATGTACGGCGACCGGCGGCCGTACCCGGTGGCGCTGATCACGCTCGACCCCGAGGAGATCGTGCACTTCGCGAGCGAGCACGACCTGCCGGAGGACCCGGCCGCGCTGGCGCAGGAGCCGAAGGTGCTCGAGCTGGTCCAGGGCATCCTCGACGAAGTCAACGAGAAGTACGCACGCGTGGAGCAGATCAAGCGGTTCGTGATCCTCGACCACGACCTGTCGCAGGAGACCGGTGAGCTAACCCCGACGCTGAAGGTCAAGCGCAACGTCGTCAACGAGAAGTACCAGGACCTGTTCGACCGCCTCTACGCGGAGGGCGCGGAGGGCTGACGGCGCGAGCCAGGCCGGCCGCGAACGGCAGGCCGGCCTGGCGCGGGACGCGCGCGCGGACCGCGAGGCGGCCCGGCTGGACCCGTTCCAGCCGGCCGCCGAAGCGCCCGCTGGTCCAGGTCCGCACGACCAGATGCGTGACCCACCGCCGGCCCGAGCGCGCCTGCAGCTCGACGAGCGCGCCGCCGCGCGGGACGTCGCCTCCACGCAGCCGCCCGCGGACGATCGCCGCACCACCGCGGCGCCGCGCCCGCACGGTCAGCGGCGCGCGCACGCGCACGGTGAGCAGTGGGCCGCGCGCGCCGTCGGGCGCCGTGATCCGCATCCGCCGCGACGGTCCGACCCGCGTGAACGCCGTGAAGCGGCCGTCGGGCAGCGTCCGTACGCCCGTCACGGCTGTCCACCGCCGGCCGGGAACCTGCTCGGCGATCGCCAGCGCCGCGCCGGCGAGCGGGCGGCCGGCGGCGTCCGTCACCCGCCCGCGGACGCGCACTCGCTCGCCGTAGCGAGCGGTCACCGCGGCCGCGCGGCGCCCGCCGCGCTCAAGCCAGGCGGCCACCGCGCCAGGGCGGACCGGGGCGGCGGGAACCGAAGGGCGTGGGATCGGCGCCGGCCGCGGCAGGGCGTTGGACACGATCCTGGCAGCAGGCCCGAGGACGGCGGTCCGGTTGCCGGCCGCGTCCTCGACCCACACGGCCACCACGTGGCGTCCGTCGGCCAGCCGCGTCGTGTCCACGGCGACCGCGGCGCCCGCGTCGAGCGGGCAGGGTCGCCGGTGGGCGAACTGATACGGATCGCCGCCGTCGATCAGGTCGCGGCAGCGGCCATCGCCGATCGGCACGGCCGGCCCGGCAACGCCGTCGACCTCGGCCAGCGCGCGGTACACGCCGCCGCCGCGGTCGGCTGCGGCGAACGAGAGCGCCGCGGTGCCGGAGAGCACGCGGTCGTCTGCGAGGTCGCCCTGGACGGTGGACACCGTGGGCGCGCGGCCGTCGTGCAGAACCACGCGAGCCGCGCGTAGCTGCAGCGTCGCCGCGCCGGCGGCGACGCAGGCGTGCGGGCCGCCGCATGCGAGTCGCGCGACGAAGCGGTCGGCGCCGAGGCCGCTGCCCGCCACCCGCCCCCAGGACCGGGCGACCGACGGCACGTCGTACGCCACGTGGCGCCAGCGCCCGTCGGCGATCGCCCCGAACAGGGTGTTCCAGTCGCCGCCGCCGATGCCGGCGACCGCGCGCTCGAGCCCGAGGTCGGCGATCGTCGTGTCGGCCGCCGCGGTGTACGTCCACTCGGCGGTGTCGCCGGGCGCGAACCACGGCCGTGCCCAGAACGCCAGCGACAGGCCGCCGGCGCCGGTCGTCGCGGCGACGAAGCCACCCGGCGCCGCGACCCGCGGCGACCAGCCGTCCAGGCCCGGCGAGGTCGCCGACAAGGTGTGGTGCTCGTACGTTCCCGCCCGAGCGGGGGCGGCGAGCAGGAGCAGCAGCGTGAGGATCAGGAGCGAGCGCATGCCGCCCGTAGGCAGCCGCGCATCGAACCTCGCCCCCCAGGGACCGGTGGTCCTAGTCGCCGGCCGACTGGCGCAGCAGCGCGCTCGTCGTCTGCTCGAGGATCCGGCGCCAGGCGCGCGACTTCTCGCCCTTCTCGGACTCGAAGTGGCGCACGACCTTGCGCACCCGCGTGGCCGAGAGCTTGATGCCGTGGCGGCCCGCGACCTCGCGCAGCTCCTCGTAGTCGGCGGCCAGCTTGACCGTCACCGACTGGAAGCCGTGGCGCGCGACGTCCAGCCGCGACCGGTAGTTGAGGATGTTCGTCTGGAACATCAGCTCGTCGTCGGTGTCGGGCTCGATCAGCACGATGTCGACGCCGGGATAGCGCTCGCGCCAGGTCCGCGCCACCTCGTGCAGGCGCTGGTACGCCAGCAGCTTGAACGTCTGGTAGCCGATCTTCGGGAAGCCCATGTCCGAGACCCGGCGCGCGCGGGTGCCGAACAGCGTCGGGATCTCCTTCGAGAAGTCGTTCACGTACGGCACCAGCGGGTTGACGACCACGATCAGCTTCGCCCCGGCCTCGACCGCGATGTCGAGGTTCGTGGTGGAGACGATCCCGCCGTCGACCAGCTCGCGATCCTTGATCTGGTGCGGCTGGTAGACCATCGGCAGCGCCGCCGAAGCGCGCACCGCGGAGGAGATCGGCACGTCGTCCCAGCCGGTGCCGCCGAGCACGATCCGCTCGCACGTGTCGAGGTCGGTGGCGGCCAGATACAGCTCGCAGGCGAGCTCGCGGAAGTCATCCGTGCGATCCGGGTCCGAGAGCACCCCGCGTACGTACTCCTCGATCCCCGAGCCGGTGTAGAGGCCGGACGGGAGCAGATCGGCGAGCGCGACCGCAAGGTCGACCGGCGACAGCGACGGCAGCGTCCGCCCGACCTCGCGCGCCACGCCGAGCAGTTGCAGCGGCAGGCGCAGGCCCTTGGAGACGAACTCGCGGTAGTTCGGGCGCAGCAGCATGTCGAGCGAGACGTCACCGAACGGCTGCGGCGCCTGGTCGTTGACCACCCGCATCATCTGCTCAGGCGTGACGCCGTTGGCGGCCAGCGCCGCGATCAGCGCTCCCGCGCTGGTGCCGACGTAGATGTCGAACTGGTTGACGGAGTGGTCGACGGCGAGCAGGTCGAGCGCGCGCAGGGCGCCGATCTCGTACACGCCGCCCGTGAAGCCGCCGCCGCCGAGGACGAGCGCGGTCTTCGACACCCGGCGCCGCTGACGGCGCCGGCGCCCGGATCCCTCGAGCTCTACGACATTGCCCATCCTTGTTGACGCAGTGTACGGCGCTTACCCGCGGTCAGCGCCGCGACTTCCGCCGCCCCATAGGGTTTGGTACCGCCGATGGCCCGGATCGTCTGCCTCGCGGTGTTGCTCGCCGTAGTCCTCGCACCAGCCGCCCAGGCCGGCGGCCCGGCGGCCACGGCGCGCGCGCTCGACAAGCAGATGAGCAGCGCCGGCAGCAGATCCGGCGCCTACGTGGTCGACCTCGAGAGCGGCGCGACGCTCTACAGCCGCGCCGCCGACGTCGCGCGCACCCCGGCGTCCGTGAACAAGCTCTACACGACGTCCGCAGCGCTGCTGAGGTGGGGGGAGACGACCCAGCTCATGACCGAGGTCCTCGGCTCCGCGGAGCCCAACAGCAACGGCGTCGTCAAGGGGAACGTGTACCTGCGCGGCGGCGGCGACCCGGAGTTCAGCCTCGCCGAGGCGCGCGGATTCGCGCGCGTGCTCGCCGGCAGCGGGCTGACGAAGGTGACCGGCCGGATCGTCGGCGACGAGTCGCGCTTCGACCGCCTGCGCGGTGGTCCGGACTCCAACTTCGCGACCTCGTTCTGGGTCGGCCCGCTGAGCGCGCTGTCGTTCAACAAGGGGCGGATGCTCGGCTCGAGCTCGCGGTTCCAGCGCGACCCGGCCCGCTACGCCGCCGACCAGTTCCGGCTCGAGCTCCGGCGCGCGGGCGTGAAGGTGCGCCGGAAGGCGACCGTCGGCCCCACACCGTCCGGCGCGGTGACGCTCGGCGAGTGGGCGTCGGCGCGGATGACGGTGCTGATACGCCACACCAACCGCCCGTCCGACAACTACATGGCCGAGACGCTACTCAAGGGCCTCGGAGCCGACTTCGGCAGCGGCGGCACGACCGCCGCGGGCGCCGCCGTGGCGCGCCGCCAGGCGGCCACGTTCGGAGCGCGCCCGCAGATCGTCGACGGGTCGGGGCTGAGCCACCAGAACAAGACCTCGCCGCGCGACGTCGTGCGGCTGCTGCAAGGCCTGCACGAGAGCGAGGTCGCGGACCCGATGCGCATCTCGCTCGCCGTCGCCGGCAGGTCGGGAACGCTCTCGGGCCGCATGCGCAGCACGTCGGCCCGCGGCCGCTGCCGCGGCAAGACCGGCACGCTGACGGGAGTGTCGAACCTCGCCGGCTACTGCAACTCGCGCGCCGGCGGGCGCGTCGCGTTCGCGTTCCTGATGACGGGCGTCGGCCTCTCTACCGCGCACCGGCTCCAGGACCGGATGGCGTCGATCCTGGCCCGCTACAGCCCGTGAACCGGCGCCAGCCTGCACGGCGGCCTGCGACGATGCCGCCGATGACCGTCACCGCTCGCGCCCTCGTCCTGACCGCAGCGCTCGTGCTCGCGGGCGCGGCGCCGGCCGCCGCCCGCGACGCCGTCGTGCGCTCGTTCGACGGCACCGCGATCCACGTCACCCTGCATCGCGCGGCCGGTCTGAAGGCCGGGCAGTCGGCGGCGACGATCCTGCAGACCCACGGGTGGGCCGGCAGCCGCGAGAAGAACGCCGACGCGGCGAGCAGCGAGGCGACCGGCAACGTCGGGGTCGGCCCGCTGCGCAAGGCCGGGTTCAACGTGCTCACCTGGGACTCACGCGGCTTCGGCGAGTCCGGCGGCACGGTGACGGTCGACTCCAAGGACTTCGAGGGCCGCGACGTGAAGGCGCTGCTCGACTGGCTCGCCGACCAGCCGGAAGCCCGGCTCGACGGCCCGAACGACCCGCGCGTGGGCATGCACGGGGTCTCGTACGCAGGCGGGATCGAGTTGGTGGCGGCCGCGATCGACGACCGGATCGAGGCGATCGCGCCGACCATCGCCTGGCACTCGCTGCTGACGAGCCTCTACAAGACGGACACGGTCAAGGGCGGCTGGTCGTCGGTGCTGTACGGCGCCGGACAGGCCAGCGGCCGGCTCGACCCGCACATCCGGTCCGCCTTCGTCGCAGGCACGACGACCGGCACGCTGTCCGCCGAGGACCGTGCATGGTTCGCGTCACGCGGGCCGGGCAACGCGCTCGTCAAGCGCATCCGCGCCCCCACGCTGCTGCTGCAGGGAACGGCGGACACCCTGTTCACCACATCTGAGGCGATCCGCAACTACGAGATCCTGCGCCGCAACCGCGTGCCCGTGAAGATGATGTGGTTCTGCGGCGGGCACGGCACGTGCCTGACCGGCAGCGGGCCGGCGGGCCGGTTCGAGCGCCGCGTGATCGCGTGGCTGCGCAAGTACGTCGCGTTCCGAGACGGAGTGCGCACCGGCCCCGGCTTCGAATGGCTGGCCGACGACGCCGTGTGGCGCAGCAGCCCGAAATGGCCGCCGCCCGTGGGCAGGCCGATCGTCGCCGAGGGGTCCGGCACGCTGGCGCTGACCCCCGTAGACACGGTCTCCGGCACTCCGATCGCCGCCGCGCCGGCCGCGAACGCGGTGAACGTCGCCATCCCTGCGGTCACCGCGCAGGTGGTCGGCGAGCCGCGGCTGCGGCTCTCCTACAGCGGCACCGGGACCGTCAGCCACGTGTTCGCGCAGATCGTCGACGAGAAGCGCAACGTCGTGCTCGGCAACCTCGTGACGCCGCTGCCGGTGACGCTCGACGGCGCGGCCCACACGGTGACGCGCTCGCTCGAGGGCGTCGCGGCGAGCATGGCCGCCGGCGGCGGGCGCTACCGGCTCCAGGTGATCGGCGGCAGCCAGGTCTACGGCCCGGTCCGCGGCGCCGCCGCGATCACGGTGTCGAAGGCGCGGCTCGCACTGCCGGCCGTCGGCGTGCCGAAGGGCTGCAAGACGGCCGCGCGCTTCACGATCCTGCTCCCGCACCGCGGTCGCCTGCGCTCGGCGAAGGTATGGGTCGCGGGCAAGCGCACCGCGGTCCGCCGCCGTGGCGGCCGGCTGCGCGCGGTGCTCGACCTGCGCCGGCTGACCGGGCGCCGGGTGACGGTGCGGATCGTCGGGCGCACACAGAACGGCACCGTGCACGCGAAGCGCGTGTTCACCGTCTGTCGCTAGTGGTCCGCTACTCGGGCTTGTCGCGGAAGCGCCGCCGCGCGCGGTCGATCGACTCCATCGCCTCCTCGCGCGGGTACCACCCGTCGACCTTGACGACCTTCCACTCGGGCGTCTTGTAGATCGAGAAGAAGTGCGAGATCTCGTCGCGGAGCGACATCGGGAGGTCGTCGAGACGCTCGATGTGGCTCCAGTTCGGGTCCGACAGCGGCACGCACAGGATCTTGTTGTCCTCGGCGTTCTGGTCGCGCATGCGGAACAGCGCCACCGGCTTGACCTCGATCAGGCAGCCGGGGAAGGTCGGCTCCGACACGACGATCATGGCGTCCAGCGGGTCGCCGTCGGCGGCCAGCGTGTTCCTGAAGAAGCCGTAGTCGGTGGGATAGCCGAGCGAGGAGAACAGCAGCCGGTCGAGCTTGATCGCTCCCAGCTCCTCGTCCCACTCGTACTTGTTCGATGACCCCTTCGGGATCTCGACGACGGCCACGAGGTTGTCGGACATCGCCCCGCAGCGTACCCGCAAAGGGGCTCAGACGCAGGGGATCTCGGCCCGCACGCGCGTCCCGCCGCCGTCCGGGCTCCACACGCGCAGGCGGCCGTCGAGCGCCTCGACGCGGTCGGCGAGGCCGCGCAGGCCGGTGCCGTGGTCCGTCGTCGCGCCGCCGCAGCCGTTGTCGGCGACCTCGACGACCAGGCGGCCGTCGGCGCGCGCGATCTCGACGCTCACGGACGACGCGCCGGCGTACTTGGCGACGTTCGTGAGGCTCTCCGACACGAGGTAGAACGCCGCCACCTCGTGGGCCGACGCCAGGCGGTCGTCCAGCTGCACGTGGAGTACGACGGGCAATGGCGCGCGCGCCACCAGCCCTTCGAGGGCGACCTCCAGCCCATGGTCGCTGAGCACCGCCGGATGCAGGCCGCGCGCCAGCTCGCGCAGCTCCTCGAGCGAGCTCGCCAGCTCGCCCCTCAGCAGCCCGATCTGCTGGCGCGCCCCGGGGTCGCCGGCGAACTGCGCCTCGAGCATCGCGAGCTCCAGGGACATCGAGACCAGGCGCTGCTGCGCGCCGTCGTGCAGGTTGCGCTCCAGCCGCCGCCGCTCGTCCTGCGCGGCCTCGATGATGCGGGTCCGCGAGCTGCGCAGCTCGTCCAGCCGCGCCCGCAGCTCGGCTTGCAGCCGGGCGTTCTCCAACGAGAACGCGGCGGCCGCGGCGACCGAGTCGAGCAGCGTCGGGTCGCTCAGCAGCGCCTCGTCGTGGAGCAGCACGGCGATCCGCCGCCCGTCGCGGTCGATCGGGGTCGCCGCGCGCCCCGGCACGTCGTCCGTGACCGCGATCGGGCGTCCGTCGAGCGAGGCGTAGCTCTCGTACTCGGGCAGCCAGAAGGCAATCGACAGCGTCGGATCGCGCAGCACCCGGGCGAGCGCCGGCTCCAGGTGCTCAGGTGCCGGATCCTGCTGGAGACGGACCAGCAGGTCGCCGACGGCGGCGTGCGCCAGGCGGCTCCGGACCATCTGGACGAGCATCGCGATCGGGACCGCCGTGAACGTGACGAAGAACGCCCAGACGAGCCACTCCGGAACCTGCTCGGCGAGCTTGTCGACGCCCAGCAGGACGGTGAACAGCGCCAGCGCGGAGGCGCCCGCCAGCGCCGGCGTGAGCAGCCGCCGCCGGGGTGCGCTCGCCTGCCACCAGCGCCTGGCCAGCACCCCCGCGAGCGCAACCTGGCTGCCGATGATCAGCACGCGCTGGACGGTGTCGACGGCGTCCGCGGCACCCGCGTCCGACGAGATCTGGAACAGGTTGGCCGCGACGCCGGGCTCCTCCGCGGGTAGGAACGCCATCCACACGAGCTCCAGCGGGAAGTACGCGAGCACCGCCGGGAGAAGGATCCAACGGTCGGTCCGCGAGCTCAGCCGCCCGTCCGGGAAGAGCAGCAGGAGCACGACGAACAACAGGATCGTCGCGTCCTTCAGGAGGATCCCGACCGTGATGCCGAGGGCGGTGCCGGTCCCCAGCAGCAGCGCTGCGATCCCCCGGAACGAGCCGAACAGGATCATCACCCCGCCGACCAGGTTGTCCGGCTGCCGCGACCATGCGATCAGACCGCAGCCGATGAACGACAGCGAGATCAGCAGGTTGAGGATGTCCTCGACCGGCGACCGGACGCCGTGGACGATCGGCGCGGCCGACGCGCACACGAGCCCGGCGAGGGCGAGCAGGACCCAGGCCCGCCCAGCACGCGTCAAGGCAGCAGCCCCCACACGGACATCTCCTTCCGGTCGCGGTCGCCGTCAGTGACCCTACTGGCGGGACAGCACGATGTCGAACGCGGCGCGGAGCCGCCCGTCGTCGCCGCGCTCGACCTGCACGCGGCCGTCGTCGAACACGATCTCGGTGACGACCCCGTCGAAGTCCGGATGGACCGCCGCGACGTGGATGTGCGCGAGCCCGCCGTCGTAGCCGCGGGGCTTCACCGTGTCGAGCGTGTAGCGGCCGTCGGCGTCGGTGCGAACGGTGCCCTGGAGGTAGCAGCAGCGGTCGTTGCCGTCACGCCTGGGTCCGTACAGTCCGGCGCCGTTGGTCTGGTGCGCGGTCAGCGTGGCGCCGGCGAGCGGCGCGCAGTCCGGACCCCGGATCACGCCGCTGAGGACCATCGGGCGACCGCGGCGGCCGGCGGCGATCGTCTCCGGCGTCCGCTCGAGCTCCCAGCCGGGGCCGAGACGGATCCGGCTCGGCGTGCCGCTCGGCGCGACCGCCACTTGCTCGAGCTGGCCGTCCGTCGGCACGCACTCGCGCTTTGTCACCTTGCGTACCTCCGGCGACGACTCGCCGCCGCAGGCTGCGAGGGCGACTGCGAGCGCCACGGTGATGATCGCCGGCCGCATTCACCGACGAGTACAACCCGCGGCGCCGGTCGGTTCCCGCTGCTCACTCCAGCCGGAAGCCGACCTTGAGCGTGACCTGGTAGTGGGCGACGGTGCCGTCGTCGCCGATGTGGCCGCGGATCCCCACGACCTCGAACCAGTCGAGGTTGCGCAGCGATGCCGATGCCTTCGCGATCGCGCCGGCGATCGCCTCCGAGACGCCCACCGAGGACGTGCCGGTGATCTCGACGGACTTGTAGACGTGATCAGTCATGTCTCAAGTATCCGCTGCGCCGCCGAGCAGTGCCAGCAGGCCCGATTCGTCGAGCACCGGCACGCCGAGCTTCTCGGCCTTCGCGAGCTTGGAGCCCGGCGAGTCGCCGGCGACGACGTACGAGGTCTTCTTCGACACCGAGCCGGTGACCTTGCCGCCGGCGGCGAGGATGCGCTCGGTCGCGTCCTCGCGCGTGAGGTCGGGCAGCGTGCCGGTGAGCACGAAGGTCTGGTCGCGCAGCGGCCCCTCGCCGCGCGGCGGGCCCTCCTCCTCGAATCGCAGGCCGAGCGCCCCCAGGTCGTCGGTCAGCTCGCGCATCTTCGGGTCGGCGAGCTGGTCTGCGATCAGCTGCGCGACGATCGGGCCGACGCCCGGCGTCTCGGCGATCTGCTCGGGTGTCGCGGCCAGCAGCGCTTCGATCGTGCGGAACTGCGCCGCGAGGTTGCGGCCCGTCACGTAGCCGACGCCCTCGATCCCGATCGCGAACAGCACGACGCCGAACGGCCGCTGCTTGGACTGCTCGATCGCGTGCAGCAGGTTCTCCGCGCTCGTCTCGCCCATCCGGTCGAGCGCGACGAGCTGCTCCTTGGTGAGGCGGTAGAAGTCGGCTGCCGTCGTCACGAGCCCCTTCTCCTGGAACGTCGCGACCTGCTTCTCGCCCAGCCCGTCGATGTCCATCACGGCGGCGAACGACTTCAGCAGCTGCCACTGGCGGGCCGGGCAGATGCGGTTCGGGCAGCGGGTGAACACGCCCGGGCCCTTCTCCGTCGGCGTCGCGCACGACGGGCACGCGGCCGGCGGCACGGGAACCGGGCCGCGATCGGGCCGCTCGACCGCGTGCGGAGCCGGAGAGACGACCTGCGGGATCACGTCTCCCGCGCGCAGGACGATCACGTCGTCGCCGACGCGCACGTCCTTGCGCGCGAGGTCCTCCTCGTTGTGCAGCGTGGCGAGCTTGACCGTCACGCCGCCCACGTGGACCGGCTCCAGCACGGCGAACGGGTGCAGGTCGCCGAACTTGCCCACGTTCCACTCGACGCCGTTCAGCCGCGTGACCGCCGTGGTCGGCGGGAACTTCCATGCGATCGCCCAGCGCGGATCGCGGCCGACCACGCCGAGGCGCCGCTGGAGCTCGACGTCGTCGACCTTCACGACCACGCCGTCGATCTCGAAGTCGAGCGCGCCGCGTCGCTCCTGCCAGGCCAGGCACTGGGCGACCACCTCGTCCTCGGACTCGAGCAGCCGCACGTCCTCGTTCACGCGGAAGCCGTGCTCACGCAGCCACTCGAGCGCCTCCCAGTGCGAGCCGAGCCGCAGCCCCTCGGTGACGCCGATCCCGTAGCACCACATCGAGAGCGGGCGCTCGGCGGCCAGCGCGGGGTCGAGCTGGCGGATCGTGCCCGCCGCCGAGTTGCGAGGGTTCATGAACGTCGAGAGCCCGGCCTCGGCACGGCGCTCGTTCAGCGCCTGGAAGTCCGGCAGCGACATGTACACCTCCCCGCGCACCTCCAGCAGCGGCGGAGCGTCGTCCACGCGCAGCGGGATCGAGCCGATCGTGCGCAGGTTGTGCGTGACGTCCTCTCCGACCTCGCCGTTGCCGCGCGTGGCGCCGCGCTCGAGCACGCCGTCGCGGTAGATCAGCGAGATCGCGAGGCCGTCGATCTTCGGCTCGGCGACGAAGCGGAACTGCGGGTCCTCGATCCCCTCGCGCGCGAGGTGGGACCGCATCCGCCCGACCCACGCCCGCAGCTCCTCCTCCGAGCGCGCGTTCGCGAGCGAGAGCATCGGCTGCAGGTGCGAGACCTTCTGCAGCCGCGACACCGGCTCCTCGCCCACGCGCTGGGTGGGCGAGCTCGGGTCCACGAGCTCGGGGTACTCGGTCTCGAGCGCCTTGAGCTCGTTGAACAGCGCGTCGTAGACGTCGTCGCCGACCTCCGGGTCGTCGAGGACGTGGTAGCGATGGCTGTGATGAGAGACCTGCTCCCGCAGCTCGGCGGCGCGCGCCCGAGCCTTGGCAGGGGCGCTCACTCGGCGATCTCCTCGGCGGCGGGCGCGAGCAGCTGGGCGAGGTCGTACGCCCGCAGCGCCTCCATGCCATGCTCGGCGGTGAGGTCGAAATGCAGCGGCGTCACGGCGATCCACCCGGCGGCCACCGCCGCCAGGTCGGTGCCCTCCTCGTCGTCGTGGACCGGAGAGTCGCCGTAGACGCTGAACCGGCGCCGCAGCTCGCCCTCGCTGTCCACCTGCCGCAGGGCATCGCGGTAGATCCGCTTGCCGAGCCGGGCGACCTCGACGCCGGCGACGCGGCCGGTCGGGACGTTGACGTTCAGGAGCGTGCCCTCGGGCAGCGGGACGTCGTCGATCTTGTCCACCACGCGCGCGATGAACGCGGCGGCCGTCTCGAAGTCGAACGCCTTCCCCAGCCGGAAGTCCATCTCGCGTGCCTGGGACTGCTGGGAGACGGCGATGCCGGGCACGCCGAGGACGATGCCCTCGAGCGCAGCCGCGACGGTGCCGGAGTAGGTGATGTCGTCCCCGAGGTTCGAGCCGTGGTTGATGCCGGCCACGACGAGGTCGGGCTCGAAGTCGTCGACCAGCCCGAGCGAGGCGAGCCGCACGCAGTCGACCGGCGTGCCGTCGCACGAATAGCCGTGCGTGCCGTCGTCGAACGGGACCTCCGTGACCCACAGCGGGCGGCGCGTCGTGATCGACCGTGCCGTCGCCGACATGTTCTCGTCCGGCGCGATCACGGCCAGCTGCACGTCCTCGAGCGCGGCCAGCGTACGCCGGAGGGCCAGGAGCCCGGCGGCGTGGATTCCGTCGTCGTTTGTGAGGAGCACGCGCAGCATCGGCGGTAACCGAGGATAGAGACCGAACTTGTGGCCAGGGCGGGTCCGCGCGCGCGCTCATACCGTGCCTCGGATGGGCCGGCGCCGCGGCATAGCAGGGATCCTCGTCGCTGCGGCGGCGTGCCTGCTCGTGGCCGGGATCGCCGCGCACGCCCAGCTCGCGGTGATCGACGAGGCCGCGTTCGCCGACCGTGCCGCCGGCACGCTGGGCTCTGACGAGGTCCGCGACGAGGTCGCCTCGCGGATCGGCAAGCGGGTCGTGGCCGACCGGCCGGAGCTGGCGCCCGGCGAGGCCGTGCTGGAGGAGGCCGTCGCCACCGGCGTGACGCTCGACCCCGCCTTCCAGACGGCGTTCCGCACCGCCGCCGCGCGCATGCATCACGCGCTCTTCGCCGACCCCGATGCCGAGGCGTCGCTGCGGATCGCAGGCTCGGGCGCGGCGCTGAGGGCGGAGCTGGAGCACCGGCTTCCGAACGCGGCCCGCGTGCTGCCGCGGATCGGCGACCCGCCGCTGCTCGCGGTCGGCTCGAGCGGGCCCGAGCGGGCCTTGCGCGAGCTCGCCCCGCGGGCGCGCGAGCTCACCGCCCCGCTCGCCTTCGGCTTCGGCCTGGCGGGCCTCGCATTGCTGGCGCTGGCGATCGCGCGCAGTGACGACAGGCGCCGCGCGGTGTGGGGCTCGGGCCTTGCGATCGCGGCCGCCGGTGGGCTCGCCGCCGCTGGGACGACGGCCGCCGGCGACCTCATGCTCGAGCAGTTCGACACCAGCTTCGGCGACGCGGTCGCGTCGGTCGTGTGGGATGCCTATGTCGGCGACCTGCGGATCTGGGCGCTGGCGGCGTGTGCCGCCGGCCTGGTCGTCGCCGCGGCCGCCGGTGCGCCGCGGCTGACGCCGGCGATCGTGCTCGCCGCCCCGCCGACCCGCGGCGCGCGGCTGCTCCGGGCGGCCTGCCTGCTCCCCGTCGCCGCGCTCGCCGTCCAGCTGCCCCAGCTCCTGCTCCACATCTTCCTCGTCGCCTTCGGGGCCGCGGTCTTCTACATCGCCGCCGGCGACCTGCTTCGCGTGCTGGCGCCGCCGCACGGGTCCGCGCGGCACGTGCGCGCCGCGGCCGTCGCCGCTGCGTTGCTGGCGCTGATCGCGGTCGCCGCGGTTCCTGCGGCCTAGGGAGGCAGCGGCGCCGCGCCGCCCGAACATCAACTGCGCTGGGTGGGGAGACGCGCAGAGGGGGAAGCAGTGCGAGTGTCGACCTTCTGGGCCTCAGGCCCGCTAACTCGACACTCGGCCGACCCGGCACGGCCGCAACGGCTCGCCTGCGTCCCCACCCAGCGCAGTTGACGTTCGTCAACCGCGCGGCCTAGGCCGGCGCGGCCTCCGCCGTCGGCACGAGCCCGAGCTGCTGGAGCATCGCCAGCGGGTTCCAGTACAGCGCGCCCTCGATCATCACGGCGTCGTCGTCGAACGTCGTGATCACGGCGCCGTAGCTCTCGGTCCACCGGCCGGTCGGCGGCATCCCCAGCAGCTCGCCGCGATGCGTGCCGGTGACGGTCCACTCCTGCACCAGCCGGGTGCCGTCGAGCGTCGACGACGTGACGGCGATGTGGAGGTCGGGGAACGCCGTCATGTACGCCTGCGCGGCCATCTGGAGCGCGTCACGGCCGTGCAGCGGCCTCCCGAGCGCGACGTCGCGCCAGATCACGTCCTCGGCAACGAACCTCACAATCCCCGCCGCGTCGCCGCGGTTCCAGGCCGCGAGGGCGTCGGCAGCCCGGGCGAGCATCTCCCGACGGTCCATTGGCCGACGCTACTCCTGCCCGGCGGGCGCGTCCAGCCTCAATAACGAACTGACGCCAGATACAGCCCGTGCGGTGGTGCCGTCACGCCGGCTTCGGCCCGCGGGCGACCGCGCAGCAGGCGCTCGAAGTCCGCCACGGTCCGCCGCCCGCCCGCGACCTCGAGCATCGTGCCCACGAGGACGCGGTTCATCTGGCGCATGAACGTGTCGGCCTCGATCCAGAACTCGAGCAGCTCGCCGAACGCGCCCGCCCGCCGCCACTCGGCGCTGACCACGCGGCGCTGGAAGCGCTGGTGGTACGTCTCGGTGGGCGTGAAGGCCGTGAAGTCGTGCGTGCCCGGGAGCGCCGCCGCGCAGGCCCGCAGCGCCTCGAAGTCGATCGCGTGCGGCCACCACAGCGCGCGGCCGGTCTCGAACGGCGACGGCATCCGGCGAGCCAGCAGCCGGTAGGCGTAGGTGCGGCTGACCGCGTCGTGCCGGGCGTTGAAGCCGTCCGGCGCCGCCTCGGCGGCCACGACCGCTATCTCGTCGGGCAGCAGCGCGTTGAGGGAGCGCAGGCCAGGCAGCGGCCCCTCGTACGAAACGACCTGCCCGAGCGCGTGCACCCCGCGGTCGGTGCGGCCGGCCACCGCGAGCGGGAAGTCGGTGCGCAGCACCGTGCGCAGCGCTCTCCCGAGCTCACCCGCGATCGTGCGCCGTCCGGGCTGGGCGGCCCACCCCGCGAATGCGCTGCCGTCGTACTCCAGGGTTAATTTCGAGTGCGGCTTACTCACCCTCGCCAGCTCGGGTGAGCGCCTTGATTACACCAGCTCGAGGTACACCATCTCGGTCGAGTCCGAAGACCTCGGACCGAGCTTGAGAATCCTCGTATAGCCCCCGGGCCGCTCGACGTACCGGGGCGCGATCTCCTCGAACAGCTTGTAGATCACGCCCTTGTCCGGGTGCTGGAGGATCGAGATCGCCTGCCGGCGCGCATGCAGGTCACCCTTGCGCGCCAGCGTGATCAGCTTCTCGATCTCGGGCTTGACCGCCTTGGCCTTCGCCTCGGTGGTCTTGATCCGCTCGTGGTCGATCACCTCGATGCACAGGTTGGCGAGCAGCGCCTTGCGGTGCGAGGAGGTTCGCGAGAGCTTGTGGCGGGTCTTCTGGTGGCGCATCGTCTCAGTCGGTGCGGAGCGTCAGCCCGCGCTGTGACAGGGTCTCGATGACCTCGTCGATCGACTTCTTGCCGAAGTTGGGGATCGCGGCGAGCTCGCCCTCGGACTTCGACACCAGGTCGCCGACCGTCTGGATCCCGGCCCGCTTGAGGCAGTTGTACGAGCGCACTCCGAGCTCGAGCTCCTCGATCAGTATGTCGTCCATCGGCGAGCCGCCGGTGCGACCGCCCGGAGTCAGCGCGGCCCCGGCGCCGGCGCCGTTCTCGAGCGCCGCCATACCTGCGGGGCCGGCGCGCAGCTCCTCGATCCGCTCCTCGTCGGTGAAGATCGAGAGCGAGGAGATCAGGATCTCGGCCGCCTCGCGCAGCGCGGCCTGCGGGTCGATCGACCCGTCGGTCTCGATGTCGATCGTCAGCTTGTCGAAGTCGGTGCGCTGGCCGACGCGCGCCTGCTCGACCGAGTACGCCACGCGGCGCACCGGCGAGAAGATCGAGTCGATCGGGATCACGCCGATCGGCTGGTCGGGCGACTTGTTGTCCTCCGCCGGGCGGTAGCCGCGGCCGCGGCCGATCGTCAGGTACATCTCGAGCTTGGTCTTCTTCTCGAGCGTGGCGATGTGCGCGTCGGGGTTGAGGATCTCCACGCCCGAGGGCAGGTCGATGTCGCGCGCCGTGATCTCACCGGGGCCGGTCACCACCAGCGGCGCCTCGACCTCGGTGGCGTCCGAGTGCATCCGGCACACGATGCCCTTGAGGTTCAGGACGATGTCTGTCACATCCTCGGTGACGCCCTTGACGGTCGAGAACTCGTGGGCGACCCCCTCGATGCGGACGGAGGTCACCGCCGCCCCCGCCAGCGAGGCGAGAAGCACGCGGCGAAGCGAGTTGCCGAATGTGTAGCCGAAACCGCGATCGAGCGGCTCGACCACAAACTGGCCGCGATTGTCCTCCACGGACTCTGCGGTGATTCGGGGAATCTGGAAGTCGAGCATTTGGTCCTAACGTCGTCTCAGGTTCTGGGGAGCGAAAGCAAGCGGCGCCTGGGGAAAGGGGCGCCGGGCAAGGCGGGTCCTACTTCGAATACAGCTCGACGATGAGCTGTTCCTGCACCGGCGCAGCGATCTCCGCGCGCTCGGGCTTCCGCAGCACCTTCGCGGTGAGCTGGTCGTGATCCGCCTGAAGCCATGCCGGCACCTGCGCCACCAGCTCGGTCGCGTCGCGGATCACCGTTTCGGCATCCGAGCCGGTCTTGAAGGTGATCACGTCGTTGGCGCGCACCTGGTAGCTCGGGATGTCGACACGGCGGCCGTTGACCGCCCAGTGGCCGTGGCGGATCAGCTGGCGCGCCTGACGGCGCGACGCGGCGAATCCGAGGCGCACGAGTACGTTGTCGAAGCGGCACTCGAGGATCCGCAAGAGGTTCTCGCCGGTGATGCCGGGCTGCCTCGAGGCCTTGGCGTAGTACGTCCGGAACTGCTTCTCCAGCACACCGTAGTAGCGGCGGGCCTTCTGCTTCTCGCGCAGCTGGACGCGGTACTCGGACTGCTTCTGGCGACCGCGGCCGTGCTCGCCGGGCGGATAGGAACGCCGCTCGACGCCGCACTTGTCGGTCAGGCAGCGCTCGCCCTTGAGGAAGAGCTTCTGGCCCTCACGGCGGCACTGCTTGCACTGGGGAGAGGTATCGCGAGCCATTCGGTGAGTCAGACCCTCCGCCGCTTGCGTGGGCGGCAGCCGTTGTGTGCCTGCGGGGTGACGTCCCTGACGCCGGTGACCTCGAGGCCGGCGGCCTGCAGCGAGCGGATCGCGGTCTCGCGGCCCGAGCCCGGGCCCTTCACGAAGACCTCGACCTTCTGCATGCCCTGCTCGATGCCCTTGCGAGCGGCCGCGTCGGCCGTCACCTGAGCGGCGAAGGGAGTCGACTTGCGGGAGCCCTTGAAGCCGGCGCCGCCGGCGGACTCCCAGGCGATCACGTTGCCCTCGCGATCGGTGAGGGCGACGATCGTGTTGTTGAAGCTGGTCTTGATGTGCGCCTGGCCGATCGGGATGTTCTTCTTGACACGGCGGCGTCCGCGCTGGGGGCGGCGGGGGGCGGGACTCACTTCTTCGTTGCCTTCTTCCTACCGGCGACCTGCATGCGCTTGGGGCCCTTGCGCGTGCGGGCGTTGGTCTTCGTGTTCTGCCCCCGGACCGGAAGGCCGCGACGGTGGCGCATGCCGCGATAGCAGCCGATCTCCATCAGGCGCTTGACGCTCTGCGAGCGCTCGCGGCGCAGATCGCCCTCGACCACCAGGTCGGTGTCGATGACGTCGCGCAGCTTGGCGATCTCGTCGTCGGTGAGGTCACGAACGTACGTGTCCGGGCTGATGCCGAGCTTGGTCAGCACCTCGTTGGAGGTGGGCCGCCCGACCCCGTAGATGTACGTCAGGCCGATCTCGACGCGCTTGTTGAGCGGGATGTTGACCCCGGCGATACGAGCCATTTGTGCCTACCCCTGACGCTGCTTGTGCCGTGGGTTCTGGCAGATCACGAGGACCCGCCCATGACGGCGGATGATCTTGCACTTCTCGCACATCGGCTTTACCGACGGTCGTACCTTCATGATCCCTTTCGGCTAATGATCCAGACGGGGTGGCTCTGGCGACCGTTGCGGCCACCGCTACCAATCCCCCGGACGAAAAAGTCGTCGCACGGGTACCTCACGGCCCACGGCGCGACGAAGCAGGATAGCAAAGGGGTCGGCCGTAACGCGGCACCCCTGAGCCGGTAGAACGGGCGGCGCATGACCGCACTACTCACTGTACTGGCACTGCTCGGCCCGGTCGTCGTGCACGACTCCCACGAGGCGTCCGCGCTCGGCTCGGCGGGGCCTCGCGCGGGCACGGTTGCGGCGGCTCCGGTCGTGTACGAGCGGCGGTCCGGGCGCTGGCGCCAGTGGTGGTTGCTGTTCGCGCGCAACGACCAGGACCGCGGGATCGTGCGGACCGGCCGCCACGCCGGCGACTGGGAGATGGTGCAGGTGCGGGAGGACGCTGCCGGGAGGCCCGTGGAGGCGGTCTTCGCCCAGCACTCCGGCGCCGAGCGGTGCCCGTGGAGCGCGGTCGAAATGCGCGGCGGGCGCCCGGTCGTCTACCTGGCGCGCGACTCACACGCGGCGTATTTCCACCCCGGCGTGCGCGACCGGATGTGGCCGGACCCCAACGACGAGGCCGACGGCCGCGGGCTCGTCGTGCGCCCGCATGTCGAGCCGATCACCGCGTCCCAGCCCGCCTGGATGCGCTGGCCCGGCCGCTGGGGCAACGCGCGCGCCGGCTGGGTCCCGGGCGAGATGGACTCACCGCGCGGCCCGGCCTTCCAGCCCCAGGGGCGCTGGAGCGACCCCGAGGGGTGGGCGCGGCGGGCGCAGCCGTGCACGTTCGACCGCTGCGACTCGGCAGGCGAGTGCGACGGGCGCGAGAGCGCGATCGCCGTGGCCGCGCCGGCACTGGCTCTCTTGGCGCTGCTGGTGGCGCTCCGCCGACGGCAACGTCAACACCCGCATTGAGGAAGCGGGATCGGCGTGGCGGAAGGGCGCGTGTCGAGTTGACGTCGATATGCGACGTCAACTCGACATCGAGCCGGCGTGGCGGCCGATCCCGCCTCCTTAATGCCGCAGTTGACGTTCGCCGACTGCGCCGCTACGCGGCGGCGCGGGCCTTGGACTCGTGCCAGGGCGTGAGGATCCGCGGACCGTCGGCCGTGATCGCGACGGTGAAC
The DNA here is from genome assembly GCA_963806395.1 of uncultured Solirubrobacteraceae bacterium. Taxonomy (GTDB): domain Bacteria; phylum Actinomycetota; class Thermoleophilia; order Solirubrobacterales; family Solirubrobacteraceae; genus DASSUW01. The sequence goes on from CAWDYI010000018.1 coordinate 50,977, forward strand.
TCGAAGTGGGCGGCGAGCGAGCCGTCCTGGGAGTAGATCGCCCAGCCGTCGTCGCCCATGCGCACGAGGTGGCGGCCGGCGGTGGTCATCGGCTCGACGGCGAGCACCATGCCCTCCTCGAGCGGCGTGCCCTTGCCCGGCTGGCCGTAGTTGGCGATCTGGGGCTCCTCGTGCATGTCGCGCCCGATCCCGTGGCCCACCAGCGAGCGCACGATCGAGAAGCCGGCGTCCTCGACGTGCTGCTGGACGGCGTGCCCGAGGTCGCCGAGCCGCTTGCCGGGCCGGCACTGCTCGACCGCCTCGAACAGCGACTCCTGCGTCACCCGCAGCAGCTTGTCGGCCACCGGCGAGATCTCGCCGACTGGAAATGTGCGGGCGGCGTCGGCGACCCAGCCGTCGTAGACGACGCCGATGTCGATGCTCAGCACATCGCCGCGCGAGAGCTTGAACCTGCCGGGGATGCCGTGCACGACCATGTCGTTGGGCGACGCGCAGATCGAGCCCGGGAAGCCCCGGTAGCCCTTGAACGCCGGCGTCGCGCCCTGCGAGCGGATGAACTTCTCGGCCGCCTGGTCGAGCTCGGCGGTCGTGACGCCGGGCCGGACCTTCCCGGCCAGCAGGTCCATCGTGCGTACGAGGATGTCCCCCGCGCGGGCCATCCTGTCGATCTCCGCGGGGGTCTTCTTGACGATCATGGCTTCAGAGTCGCTCTTCGAGCCGGAGCGTGGCCAGTGTCGCGCGGACGTGGTCGTGAACCTCGCCCGGCGTGCGGGTGCCGTCGAAGCGCCGCAGCAGGCCCAGCTCGTCGTAGTAGTCGATCAGCGGCTCGGTCTCCTCATGATAGGTCTCGAGCCGCGTGCGGACCTTGTCGGGATCGTCGTCGTCGCGGCGCATGAGCTGCTTGCCGCACTGATCGCAGAAGCCCTCGTGCTTGGGCGGGTCGAAGTCCTCGTGGTACAGGTGCCCGTTCGGACACTGGCGCCGGCCCGACAGGCGCTGGACCACCACGTCGTCCGGTGCCTCCATCTGCAACGCCGCGGTCAGCCGGCGGCCGCGCCGGTCGAGCTCTTCGGAGAGCGCGTCGGCCTGCGGCACCGTGCGCGGGAAGCCGTCGAGCAGGAAGCCGTCCTGCCCCTCCTCCTCGATCTTGTTGAGGATCATCGCGATCACGAGATCGTCGGTGACGAGCTTGCCCGCCTTCATGAAGCTCTCGGCCTCCTTGCCGAGCTCCGTGCCGTCGGCGACGTGCTCGCGCAGGAGGTCGCCGGTCGCGATGTACGGCAGGTCGAAGTCCTCACGCAGGCGCGCGGCCTGCGTGCCCTTACCGGCCCCGGGAGGCCCGAGGAGGATCAGATTCAGCTCTGACAAGGCGGCAACCCTACTTCAGGAAGCCTTCGTAGTTGCGCATCATGAGCTGCGCCTCTAGCTGCTTCATGGTGTCGAGCGCGACGCCGATCACGATCAGGATCGACGTGCCGCCGAAGAAGAAGTTCGCCGATGTCTGGTTGATGAGGATGGTCGGAAGCGCCGCGACTGCGGCCAGGTAGAGCGCTCCTGGGAACGTCAACCGCGCCAGGATCCGATCCAGGAACTCCGCCGTCGGTCTCCCAGGCCTCACCCCCGGGATGAACCCGCCGTATTTCCTCAGGTTGTCCGCCTGGTCCACCGGGTTGAACGTGACCGCCGTATAGAAGTAGGTGAACAGGATGATGAACACCGTCTCACCGGCGATATACGCCCACCCGTTCGGACTGAAGAAGGTCGAGAGGCCCTGCGCTCCCGGCACCAGCTCGCCGAGCGTGGGCGGGAAGGCCATGATCGAGGCCGCGAAGATGACCGGGATCACGCCCGCCATGTTCACGCGCAGCGGAAGGTAGGTCTGGCCGCCGGAGCTCATGCGGCGCCCGATCACGCGCTTGGCGTACTGGATCGGGATCCGGCGCTGGCCCTCCTGCACGAACACGATCGCGGCGATCACGCCGAGGGCGACGAACGGCATCATCACCTTGAAGACCTGGTCCGGGTTCTTCCACCACGCCTGGACGCCGGTCGGCAGGCCGGAGACGATCGAGGCGAAGATCATCAGCGAGATGCCGTTGCCGATGCCGCGCTGGGTGATCAGCTCGCCCATCCACATCAGCAGCACGCAGCCCGCGGTCAGGCAGACGACGATCAGGATCACGCCGCCCGGCGAGAAGTTGTCGATCACCGGCGCGCCCGCCGTGTTGCCCTGCGAGCGGAAGAGGAAGACGTAGCCGATCGCCTGCGCGGCCGCGAGGCCGACGGTCAGGTAGCGCGTGTACTGCGTGATCCGCTGCTGACCGACCTCGCCCTCGCGCTGCAGCTTCTCCAGTGACGGCGACACGACCGTCAGCAGCTGCAGGATGATCGACGCCGTGATGTAGGGCATGATCCCGAGCGCGAAGATCGCGATCCGGGACAGCCCGCCGCCCGTGAACAGGTTCAGGAAGCCGAGGATGTTCGAGCCGGCGTAGTTCTCCGAGATCGCCTCGACGGCCTCGATGTTGACGCCCGGCACCGGGATGAACGCACCGAGCCGGTACAGCGCGAGCATGACGGCGGTGAACAGCAGCTTCTTCCGGATGTCGGCGACCCGGAAGGCGTTGAGGATCGTCCCCACCATGGCGGTCCCCGCCTACTCGATGACCTGGCAGGTCCCGCCCGCGGACTCGATGCGCTCGCGAGCGGTCTTGGAGAACCCGTGGGCGTGCACGGTCAGCTTCTTGGTCAGCTCGCCGCGACCGAGGATCTTCACGGGGACGTTCCTGCGCGTGCCGAGGCCGGCGGCGCGCAGCGCCTCGAGGTCGACCGCCGCGCCGTCGTCGAACTTGCGCTCCAGGTCGGCCAGGTTGACCGGCTGGGTGTGCGTCCGGAACGGCTCGAACGGCATCGACATCTTCTTGTTCGGCCCGCGCAGCTTGCGCATGCGCATGTGGAGCGGGTTCTGGCCACCCTCGAAGCGCGTGCGCTGCTTGGAGCCCGAGCGCGAGCCGTAGCCCTTCTGGCCGCGGCCGGACGTCTTGCCTGTGCCGGAGCCCTCGCCACGGCCGATCCGCTTGCGCGGCCGGCGCGAGCCCGGGGCCGGCTTGAGGTTGTGGAGGCCGATCGCCTCGGTCTTGTCGGTATCGGACGCGTCGGGAGCGCTCACGACTTCTCCTCCATCACCACGAGATGCCGCACGGCGTGGACCATGCCTCGCAGCTGCGGGGAGTCCTCGCGCTCGACCGACTTGCCGATGCCGCGCAGGCCGAGCGAGCGCAGCGTGTCGCGCTGGCGGCCGTTCGCCCCGTTGGACGACTTGACCTGCTTGATCACGAGGCTCATGCGGGCGCCTCAGCAGGTGCTTCGGCCTCGGGCTCGGCCGGGGCGTCAGGCTCGACCGGGGCCTCGGCCTCGGCCTCGGGCGGCGCCTCGGCCGCGATCGTCTCGCCACCGTTCTGGCCACCGAGGCCGAGCACGCGGTCGACCGACAGGCCGCGCAGCGCTGCGACCTCCTCGGGGCGCCGCAGGCCCTGCAGCCCGGCGATCGTCGCCTTCACGAGGTTGATCGGGTTCTGCGTGCCGAGCGACTTGGAAAGGATGTCGTGGATCCCCGCGAGCTCGAGCACCGCGCGCACGCCGCCGCCGGCGATCACGCCGGTACCGGGCGAGGCGGGCTTCATGAACACGCGGCCGGACCCGAAGATCCCGGTCGTCTGGTGCGTGATCGTGGAGCCGTGGCGGGGCACGCGGAAGAGGTTCTTCTTCGCGCGCTCGACGCCCTTCTGGATCGCGAGCGGGACCTCGTTCGCCTTGCCGTAGCCGACGCCGACGACGCCGTTCTCATCGCCGACGACGACGAGTGCGGTGAACGAGAAGCGCCGGCCGCCTTTGACCACTTTGGCGACGCGGTTGATCTCGACGACGCGCTCCTGCAGGTCGAGGCCGGTGGAAGATACGGATCGGTCGGGGGCTGCCATGTTCCTTCGAGGGTAGCGGTCTTAGAAGTTCAGGCCGCCCTCGCGGGCGCCCTCGGCGAGTGCCTTTACACGGCCGTGGTACTGATAGCCGCCGCGATCGAAGACCGCGGTCTCCACACCGGCGGCCTTTGCGCGCTCGGCCAGCAGGGCGCCTGCGCGGTTGGCCTGCTCGAGCGGCTTGAGCGACCGCAGGTCAGCCTCCGTCCAGTTGACGGCGGCCAGCGTGCGGCCGGCATCGTCGTCGATCAGCTGGGCGAAGATCCCGCGGTTGGAGCGGAAGACCGAGACGCGGGGCCGCTCGGCGCTGCCGCGCACCTTGGCGCGGACGCGGCGGCGGCGGCGCAGGCGCCGTGTCGGAGCGGTGAGAACGGTCATGCGCGCTTGCCCACCTTCCGGACGACGTACTCGCCCTGGTAGCGGATGCCCTTGCCCTTGTAGGGCTCCGGCGGCCGCTGCTTGCGGATGATCGCCGCGATCTCGCCGACCTGCTGCTTGGAGTTGCCCTTGACGATCACGCGCGTCGGCTGGGGCACTTCGAACTCGATGCCCTCCGGCGCCTTGATCGAGACCGGGTGCGAGTAGCCGAGCGCGAGCTCGAGATCGCGGCCCTTGAGCTGGGCGCGATAGCCGACGCCCTGGATCTCCAGCGCCTTCGAGAAGCCGGAGGTGACGCCCTCGACCATGTTCGCGACCAGCGAGCGGGTGAGGCCGTGCAGCGCACGGTGCTCGGCGCGGTCGGTCGGACGCGTGACGAGCAGCTCCTCGCCCTCGAGCTTGACCTCGATCGAGCGGTTCTTGCGCTCGGACAGGTCCCCGCGGGGGCCGGCCACGCGCACGACCTCGGGCTCGACCGTGACGGTCACGCCGGTCGGGACGGGGATGGGCTTCTTTCCGATGCGACTCATGACTTGGCTACCAGACCTCGGCGACGACCTCGCCGCCGACACCGGCGCGGCGGGCGTCGTGCCCGGTCATCACGCCCCGGGACGTGGACACGATCGCCGTGCCCATGCCACCCAGGACCTTCGGGATGTGCTTGGCGTCGACGTACGTCCGCCGCCCGGGACGGGACACGCGGCGCAGGCCGGAGATCACCGACGTGCGGTCGTCAGTGTACTTGAGGCGGATCAGCAGCTTCTCGCCTGCAGAGCCGGGCACGCCGGGCGCCTCGTCGAAGCCGAGGATGTAGCCCTGCTCGACGAGGATCCGCGCCAGATCGCGCTTGAAGCGGCTGGCGGGGACCTCGACCGTCTCGTGCGCGGCCATGATCCCGTTGCGGATCCGGGTGAGGAAGTCGGCTGTCGGGTCGGTCATCGACATGGCGTCACCAGCTCGACTTCGTCATGCCGGGGATGTATCCGTTGTGCGCGAGCTCGCGCAGGCAGATCCGGCACAGGCCGAACTTGCGATACACGGCTCGCGGGCGGCCGCAGCGGCGGCAGCGCGAGTGGGCCCGCGTCTTGTACTTCGGCGGGCGCGATAGGCGCGCGATCTTTGACGTCTTGGCCATGGTCTCCTGGGTTCTTAGGCCGCAGCGGGCTCCTGGGCGAGGCTCTCGTAGGCGCCTGGGCGCCCGTCGCGGGCGAAGGGCAGGCCCAGCGCGTCGAGCAGCGCGAACGCCTCGGGGTCGGTCGGCGCGGATGTGGTGATGGTGATGTCGAGCCCGCGCACCTGGTCGATGGTGTCGTAGTCGATCTCCGGGAAGATCACCTGCTCGCGGATTCCCATCGAGTAGTTGCCGCGGCCGTCGAACGAGCGCGGGTTGAGGCCGCGGAAGTCACGCAGACGCGGCAGGGCGATCGAGACGAGCCGGTCGATGAACTCGTACGCGCGCTCGTCGCGCAGCGTCACCGACAGGCCGACCGGCATGCCCTCGCGCAGCTTGAACGCTGCGACGGACTTGCGCGCACGGCGGATGCTCGGCTTCTGCCCGGCGATCGTCGCCAGCTGGAGCTGGGCGGCGTCGAGCATCTTCGAGTCCTGCTTGGCCTCGCCCACGCCCATGTTGAGCGTGACCTTCTGGAGCTTGGGGGCCTGCATCACGGAGCTGTACTCGAACTTGCGCACCAGCGCCGGGCGGATCTCGTCGTTGTAACGGTCTTTGAGTCGTGCCATGTCAGTCCAACTCTGAGTTCGAGCGCTTCGAGATCCGCATGCGGCGACCGTCCTCGTCGCGGCGGATGCCGATGCGCGTCGGCTTGTGGTCCTTGGGGTCGACGAGCGACACGTTGGACACGTGGATCGGACCCTCCTTCTCGATCACGCCCACCTGCATGTTCGGTCGGCCGGGGTTCGGGCGCTGGTGTCGCTTGACCATGTTCAGGCCGGCGACGAACACCCGGTCCTTCCTGGGGTCGGTGCGGAGCACCTTGCCGGTCTTGCCCTTGTCCTTGCCGGAGATCACGACGACCTCGTCGTCCTTGCGGATACGCATCAGAGCACCTCCGGTGCGAGCGAGACGATCTTCATGAACCCGCCGTCGCGCAGCTCGCGCGCCACCGGTCCGAAGATGCGCGTGCCACGCGGGTTGTTCTGAGCGTCGATGATCACCGCGGCGTTCTCGTCGAAGGCGATGTACGTGCCGTCGTCGCGCCCGAACTCCTTCTTCGTGCGCACGACGACCGCCTTGACGACCTCGCCCTTCTTGACCGAGCCCTGCGGGTTCGCCTGCTTCACGGTGGCGGTGATGATGTCCCCCACGCCCGCGTAGCGGCGGCGCGAGCCGCCCATCACGCGGATGCAGAGGATCTCGCGGGCACCGGTGTTGTCGGCGACCTTCAGCCGGGTCTCGTTCTGGATCACTTCGCGCGCTCCACAACTTCGACGAGGCGCCAGCGCTTGCTGCGCGACATCGGCCGGCACTCCTGGACGCGCACGGTGTCACCCGGATGGGCGTCGTTGCGCTCGTCGTGGGCGTACAGCTTGGTCGTCGAGCGCAGGATCTTGTGGTACCGCTTGTGGCGGCCGACCACGTCGATCGCGACCGTGATGGTCTTCTCGCCCTTGTCGGAGACGACGATGCCCTGGCGCGTCTTGGCGCGGCCGGGGCCGTGCTCGGGCGCGTGGCCGGCCTCGGGCGTCGGCGTGGCCTTGCGCACCTCGGCGCGCTTGACCTTCGTGCGCTGGCGGTAGGCGCGGCGCTGCTTCGCCACCGCGGCGCGCCGCTCGCGGCGCTCGGCGTCGCGCTCCTCCGGCGTGCGCGGCTTGCGCTTGCCGGCCTGGACCTGGCGCGCAGCGCGCTTGGCCTCGAGCTTCTCGCCGCGCGTCTGGCCGGCCTTCGCCTTGGCCTTCGGGGCCGCCTCGGCGGCGGGCTCCTCGGCCGCAGGCTCCTCGGCAGCGGCAGGCTCCGCCGCGGCGGGGGTCTCCTCGGCAGCCGGAGTCTCCTCCGCAGCCGGGGTCTCCTCCGCAGCCGGAGTCTCCTCTGCGGCCGGGTCTCCTCCGCAGCCGGGGTCTCCTCGGCAGCCGGGGTCTCCTCGGCGGACGCCTCAGGAGCCGTCGTCTCTTCCCCGCCCTGGGCGGCGTCGACGACTTCGTCCTGGATGGTCTCCGGGGTCTCTTCGTTCTTCTTCTCAGCCATTGTCGGCCTCAGTCGTGGTGTTCACGGTTACGTTGGGGTCGACGCCGCGCTGGCGGGCGACAGTGAGCGCGCGCGCGAGGTCGCGCTTGGCGCCGCCCAGCCGTGCGGTGTTGTCAAGCTCGCCCGTGGCGGACTGCATGCGCAGGCCGAACAGGTCACGACGAGCCGTCGCGATCTGCTCGAGCAGCTTGCCGTCGGGGAGGTCTCGCAGGTCGGCGGCCCTCATCACTGACCGTCCTCGCGCAGCACGAACTTGGTCTTCACGGGCAGCTTGTGGCCGGCGAGGCGCATCGCCTCGCGGGCGAGCGGCTCCGGCACGCCGGAAAGCTCGAACATCACGCGACCGGGCTTCACGACGGCGACCCAGCCCTCCGGGTTGCCCTTGCCGGAGCCCATGCGGGTCTCGGCGGGCTTCTTCGTGAAGGGCTTGTCGGGGAAGACGTTGATCCACACCTTGCCGCCACGCTTGATCTTGCGCGTCATGGCGATACGGGCGGCCTCGATCTGGCGGTTGGTGAGCCAGCCGTTCTCGAGCGCCTTGAGGCCGTACTCGCCGAACTCCACGCGCTGCTGGCCGCGCGAGAGGCCGCGCCGGCGCCCGCGATGGTGCTTGCGGTACTTGACTCGCTTCGGGCTCAGCATCAGCGACTGATCCCTCCGCTCAGGTCCGGACGCGGGCCGCCACGGCCACCTTGGCCGCCGCCGCGACCGCCACCGCCGCCACGGCCGCCGCCGCCACCACGGCCACCGCCGCCGCCACCACCGCCGAAGCCGCCTCCGCCGCCACGGCCACCACCGGAACCGCCGGGCCCTCCGGGGCCACCGGGACCGCCACCGCGACCGCGACCGCCGCCACCGCGACCGTCGCCACGCCCGCGGCCGTCACGGCCTCCGCGGCCGCGCCGGCGATCGTCGCTCTGGTCGTCGCCGCGGCCGGGCGCCTCGTCGAGCGACGTCAGGTCCTGGCCGGCGTAGCCGGCGGGCATGATCTCGCCCTTGTTGATCCAGCACTTGACGCCGATCCGGCCGAATGTCGTCCGGGCCTCGTAGAAGCCGTAGTCGATGTCGGCGCGCAGCGTGTGCAGCGGCACCCGGCCGTCCGAGTACTGCTCGGTGCGCGCCATCTCGGCGCCGCCGAGGCGGCCGGAGACCTGGATCTTGCAGCCCTTGGCGCCCGAGCGCATGGCGCTCGTCAGCGACCGCTTCATCGCGCGGCGGAACGCCACGCGGTTCTGGAGCTGCTCGGCGATCGACTGCGCGACGAGCTTCGCGTCGAGCTCGGGGCGCTTGATCTCGAGGATGTTGACCTTGATCGACTTGCCGGTGATCCGGTGCAGGTCGCGCCGCAGGGCGTCGACCTCCGAACCCGACTTGCCGATCACGATGCCCGGCCGCGCCGTGTGGATGTTGACCTCCACCTCGGCGGCGTCCTTGCGGATCGTGATGTCGGAAAGGCCGGCGTGCGCGAGCTTGTTCGTGATGTGGTCCCGAATCCGAACGTCCTCGATCAGGAAGTCGGAGAAGTTCTTCTCTGAGAACCAGAT
>CAWDYI010000019.1:0-750740 GCA_963806395.1 uncultured Solirubrobacteraceae bacterium
GGTTGTACGTGTGCCTGAGAAATCAGGGAACGGGTCGGCGACTCTAACCTCTGGCGCTCGCGAGGGTCAAGCTCGTCACGCGCGGTCGCCCGCACGTGGGGCAGGCGCGACCGTTCGTTCCGCCGACGGCGTCGCCGGTGCGGCGCAACTGGCCTGCGTGCTCGAGGTCAGCGCCGAGAAGCCGGGCAACATCACGCCCAGCCACGACTTCCACGACACCACCTACGAGGACATGCTGCGCAGCGCGATCGCGATCGGCCCCGAGCTGGCGCGCGCCGGGGAGCGCGGCGTGGGCGAGACGGTCCTCGCGGCCGTCGAGGCATCGCGCCGCGTCGCGCGGCGAACACGAACCTCGGGATCGCGCTGCTGCTCGCTCCGCTGGCGAAGGCGGCGCTCCCGGCGGCCCGCTGCGGGAGCAGCTCGGCGCGACGCTGGGCGCGCTCGACGTCGCCGACGCGCGCGCCGCGTACGCAGCGATCCGCCTGGCCGGCGCGGGCGGCCTGCACGAGCGCGTCGAGCACGACGTGCGCTCCGAGCCGACCGTCGGCCTGCGCGAGGCGATGGCGAGCGCCGCGGAGCGCGACTCGATCGCGTCGGAGTACGTGAGCGACTTCGCGCTGACCTTCGAGACCGGGGTCCCGCGCTCGCCGCCGCGCTCGGCGAGGGCTCGCGGTGCGCGACGCGATCGTCGAGCTGCACTGCGGCTGCTCGCCGTGGCGCCCGACACGCTGATCGCGCGCAAGCCGGCGCCGAGGCCGCGGCGCGGGTGTCGGCGGGCGCGCGCGAGGTGCCGTCGCCGGGCGCCGGGCGCTGCAGAGCTTCGACGCGTCGCTGCGCACGGACGGCAACGCGCTGAACCCCGGGACGACCGCCGACCTCGTGACGGCGACCCTGTTCGTCGCGCTGCTCGAGGGTATGCTCGCGCCGTCGCACCGAGTGAGCCACTTCTCCTGATCGCCCTGAGCGCGCGCATGCTCGCCGATCTGGCGATGCGCGACGACGTGGTCGCGTTCGATCTGTTCGGCGACCTCGACCTGCACGCCGCGCGTGTCGTGACGCGCTGCGGCCTGACCGCGCTCGTCGACGCCGCCGTGGCGGAGGCGCCGGGCGGCGTCGTCTACGGCGCGAGCTTCGAGAACCACCCCGCGCTCGTCGCGCGGCTGGCCGAGCGCCACACGCTGCTGGGCAATCCGGCGGCGACGCTGCGCGCCGTGCGCGACCCGTGCGGCTCGGCGCCGCGCTGGGCGACCTCCCGTATCCGCGCACGACCGTCGAGGCACCGATCGTCCGGCCGCTGGCTGCGCAAGCCGCTGCGCGGCGGCGGCGGGACGCGCGTGCGCGCGTGGCGCGGCGGCGCGTTGCCCGCCGGGGCGTTCGTGCAGGAGCGCATCGACGGGGTCCCGTGCTCGGCGGCGGCGGTCGGCGACGGGAGGGACGCCGTCGTGCTCGGCGCTCACCGAGCAGCTCGTCGGGCGGCGCGCGTTCGGCGTGCGCGGCCACCGCTGGTGCGGGAACCTCGTACCGCCGCGAACGCCGGTGTCGCGGGACCAGGCGCAGGCGATCTGCTCCTGTCTGGCGGCCGCGTTCGGGCTGCGAGGGCTGTTCGGCGTCGACTTCGTCTGGGATGGCGAGCGCGCGTGGACGGTGGAGGTCAACCCGCGTCCGACCGCGTCGCTGGAGGCGATCGAGGCGGCGTACGGCGTGGGCGTGTTCGACGCGCACCTGCGCGCCTGCGCGGGCGAGCTGCCGCCCGTCGAGGCCGCGTGCCGGGCGCGGCCGGCAAGGCGGTCCTCTTCGCCACCGAGGACGTGGTGGTCGGCGACAGCGAGCGCTGGCTGGAGCGCGGCGTGCGCGACGTCCCGCACCCCGGCGAGCGCATCGCCGCGGGCCGTCCGGTCTGCACGGTCGTGACGACCGCCGCGACGCCGCAGGACGCGCTGACGGGGCTCGAGGAGCAGGCCGCGCGGCTGCGCGCCGAGCTGCGGGTGGAGGTGGCGGCGGGTGGCTGACGCGACGTGTGCGGGCTGCGGCTGCGCCTGCGACGACATCGAGGTGACGCGCACGGCCGGCTCGGCACGGACGTGCCCGCTCGGCGACGCGGTGGTTCGCCGAGCGCGGCGGCGAGCGGCCGCCGGTCGCCAGCGTCGACGGCCGCGCGGTGAGCGTCGACGAGGCCGTGGACGCCGCGGCCGCGATCCTGCGTCAGGCGCGCGCGCCGCTCGTCTACGGCCTGGGCCAGACGAGCTGCGAGGCGCAGCGCCGGGCGGTGGCGCTCGCCGAGGCGGCCGGGGCGGTGATCGACGTCGGCGCTTCGGGGCGGGGCGTACGCGGCGATCGGCTCGAGCACGGCCACCTTCGGCGAGATCCGCGACCGGGCCGAGCTCGTCGTGCTCTGGCGCGCCGACCCGGTCGTCACCCATCCGCGCCTGCTGGGGCGGCTGCGGCTCGACCCCTCCGCGATCGTCGTCGTCGACGCGGAGCGCACGGCCACCGCCGAGCGCGGCCGGCGCGTTCGTCGAGGTCGATGACGATTTCGACGCGCTGTGGGCGTTGCGGGCGCGGATTCGGGAGGACGCGCTCGACGACCTCGCCGGCGCCTGCTCGCCGCACGCCACGTCGCCTTCATCCACGGCGCGCTCGACGAGCTCGCCGCGCTGGCGCTGCTCTCGCTCGTGCGCGACCTCAGCCCGCGATCGCCACGCGGTCACGCTGGGCCTGCGCGGCGACGGCAACGCGCGCGGCGCCGAGGACGTGCTCGCGTGGCAGACCGGCTTCGCCGCGGCGGTGAGCTTCGCGCGCGGCTTCCCGCGCGAGAGCCCGCGCGCCGCCGAGCTGCTCGAGCGCGGCGAGGTCGATGCCGCGCTCGTGGTCGCCGCCGACCCGCTTGAGGATCTGCCGCGCCTGCGCGGGCTGCCGACGGTGGTGGTCGACGCGCGCGAGACCGCGACGTCGCAGGCGGCGCGCGTGGCGTTCGCCACCGCGGCCGACGGCATCGAGGTGGCGGGCACCGTCCACCGGATGGACGGCGTGCCGGTCCCGCTGCGCGCGCCGTGGTGCCGGGGAGCGCCCGGGCGTCGAGGACGTGCTGGCCGCGATCGGCGGGCGCCTCTGATGCTCCGGATCGCCGGCGGCCGCGTCTACGACCCCGCCAACGGCATCGCCGGCGAGGTGCGCGACGTCTGCGTGCGAGGACGGCAAGATCGTCGCCGACGTGCCGGCGCACGCCCGCCGGATCGACGCGCGCGGGATGGTCGTCATGCCGGGCGGCGTCGACATCCACGCCCACATCGCCGGGCCGGCGGTCAACGCCGCGCGCAAGCTCGCGCCCGAGGAGCACCGCGCCGACGTGCTCGAGCGCACCGCGATCGCGCGCTCCGGCACCGGCGGCACCGTCCCCTCGACGTTCGCCACCGGCTACCGCTACGCGCTGCTCGGCTACACGACCGTCGTCGAGGCCGCGACGCCGCCGCTCGCCGCCCGGCACACGCTCGCCGAGCTCCGCGACACGCCGGTCATCGACGCCGCCTTCCTCGTGCTGATGGGCAACAACCTGCCGCTCTTCGAGCTCATCCGCACCGAGCCCGCCCGCGTGCGCGAGGCGATCGCCTGGTGGCTCGCAGGCCACCGGCGGCTACGGCGTCAAGCTCGTCAATCCCGGCGGCGTCGAGATGTGGAAGCGCGGCAACGGCAACGTGACGTCGCTCGACGACGAGGGCCCCGGGGTCACGCCGCGGCAGGTCATCGAGACGATCGCCGCCGCCGTGCACGACCTCGGGCTGCCGCACCCGGTGCACGTCCACTGCAACAACCTCGGCGTGTCCGGCAACTGGCGCACGACGCTCGACACGCTGCGCACGCTCGAGGGCCGCCGCGCCCACCTCGCCCACCTCCAGTTCCACGCCTACGGCGGCCGGCCGGGCGGGCGGCCGCGCTCGCGGGCGCCGGAGCTCGCCGAGTACCTCAACGCGCACCCGGAGCTCAGCGCCGACGTCGGGCAGGTGATGTTCGGCCCGGCGACGACGATGACCGCCGACGCGCCGGTCTCCGCGGTCCTGCGCGAGATCACGCACGGCCGCTGGGTCAACGCCGACACCGAGGCCGAGACCGGCTGCGGGATCGTGCCGTTCACCTACCGCGAGCGCAACTACGTGCACGCGCTGCAGTGGGGGATCGGCCTCGAGCTGTTCCTGCTCAGCCGCGACCCGTGGCGGCTCGTGCTGTCCACCGACCACCCCAACGGCGGCTCGTTCCTCAGCTATCCGCGCCTGATCCGCCTGCTGATGGACCGCGAGTTCCGCAACGAGGAGATCCGGCGGGTGAACCGGCAGGCGATGAAGCGCACCGTGCTGCTCGACGACCTCGATCGCGAGTACACGCTCGAGGAGATCGCGATCATCACGCGCGCCGGGCCGGCGCGCCTGCTCGGGCTGCGCGACAAGGGCCACCTCGGCGTCGGCGCCGACGCCGACATCACGATCTACGACGACCGCGACGACCGCGAGGCGATGTTCGCCGCGCCGCGCTACGTCATCAAGGACGGGCGCGCGGTCGTCGAGGACGGCGAGCTGCGCGAGGCCGGCCCGGGCCGCCTGCTGCGGGTCGGCGCGGAGTACGACCCGAGCATCGAGCCCACGCTGGAGGAGCTGTTCGAGGACCGCTACAGCGTGCAGTTCTCGAGCTATCCGGTGCAGGAGCCGTGGCTGCTCGAGCCCGCGCGCACCGTCGCCGCGGAGCCGCGATGAAGCTCCACGGGGCCGAGATCGTCGACACGTTCGCCGAGGCGTTCCCGATGTGGGGCGCGCGCGTGCGTGATCACCGCGGCGACGCCGGCGTGGGCGCTCGACGGCGGGGCGCTCGATGACCGGCTTCGCGACCTCGGTGATCGGCTGCAAGTGCGAGGCGGGCATCGAGCGCGAGCTCGCTCCCGACGAGACCCCCGACGGGCGGCCGGGCGTCAGCGCGCTGCTGTTCGCGATGGACCGGGAGGGCGTCGGCAAACGGCTGGTCGAGCGCGTCGGGCAGTGCGTGCTGACGTGACCGACGACGGCCTGCTTCAACGGCCTGGATGCCGAGGACACGGTCGACGTCGGCGGCCAGCTGCGCTTCTTCGGCGACGGCTACCAGGCCAGCAAGGTGCTCGACGGGCAGCGGTACTGGCGCGTGCCGGTGATGGAGGGCGAGTTCCTGGTGCAGGAGCGCTTCGGCGTCGTCGAGGGCGTGGCCGGCGGCAACATCATCATGTTCGGGCGCGACGCGGAGTCGGCGCTGCGGGCGGCCGAGGCCGCGGCGAGCGCGATGCGCGCCGTCGAGGGCGTGATCATGCCGTTCCCCGGCGGCATCGCGCGCAGCGGCAGCAAGGTCGGCTCGCGCTACAGCGCGCTCCCGGCGTCCACGAACGACGCGCTGTGCCCGACGCTGCGCGGCCAGGTCGAGCACACCGACGTCCCGCCCGACGTCGAGGCCGTGTTCGAGATCGTGATCGACGGGCTCGCGCTGGAGCCGGTGCGCGAGGCGATGCGCCGCGGGCTCGTGGCCGCCGCCGAGGCGGGCGCCAGCCACGTGACCGCGGGCAACTACGGCGGCAACCTCGGCCCGCACCACATCCATCTCCGCGAGCTGATGCCATGACGCTCACGCTGACGCTGCGCGAGCAACCGGCCGTGCCGCTCGAGGCGGAGGTGCTGTGCCACGACCGCCTGGCCGGCGCAAGCCGCGGAGAGATCGAGGCGCTGCCCCGTCTGGCACGGCAACGAGCGCACCCGCGTGGGCGAGTTCTTCGCGGTCTCCGGCAGCGGCGACGACGTCCGCCTGGAGGGCGACCTGAGCCGCGTGAAGTTCGTCGGCGCGGGCATGACCGCGGGTCGGCTCACGGTCACCGGCCACATCGGCATGCACGCGGGCGCCGGCATGCGCGGCGGCGAGCTGCACGTCGAGGGCGACGCCGGCGACTGGGCCGGAGCCGGGATGCGCGGCGGCACGCTCGTCGTACGCGGGTCGGCCGGGTCGGCGGCTCGGCGGCGTCCTATCCCGGCGAGCGGGCAGGGATGCGCGGCGGCGAGATCGTCGTCCACGGCGACGCAGGCGCGCAGGCCGGTGCCGGCCTGCGGCGCGGCCTGATCGCGGTGGCCGGGCGCGTCGGCGACGCGGCAGGGCTGCGCATGCTGGCGGGGACGATCGTCGCCTTCGGCGGCCTCGGGCCGCGGGCCGGGGCCGGGATGCGGCGCGGCTCGATCGTCACGATGGCGCCGGCGTCGCCGCTCGCGACCTTCGTGTTGTCCTGTATCTACCGCCCGTCGTTCCTGCGCCTGTATCTGCGCCGGCTCGCCGTCCTCGGGTTGAACGTGTCCGACGAGCAGCTCGACGGTCGCTACGCGCGCTGGTGCGGCGACGGCCTCGAGCTGCGGCGCGGGGAGATCCTGATCCTGGAGGACGCATGACCTTCTCGCTCAACGACCGTGCACACGAGCTCGCCGACCGGCTGGCCGCCGATGCCGAGGCGGCGCGCGTCGAGGTCACCACGCTGTCGAACGGCGCGCGGGTCATCGACTGCGGCGCGCGGGCCGCCGGAGGCTTCGAGGCCGGGCGGTACTTCGCCGAGATCTGCATGGCGGGGCTGGGCAAGGTCGCGTACGCGCCGCTGGTCCTCGACGGTCGCTGGCTGCCCGCGCTCACGGTCACGACCGACCGCCCCGCCGTCGCGTGCCTGGCGGCGCAGTACGCCGGCTGGCGGATCGATCGCGACGGCTACTTCGCGATGGGCAGCGGGCCCGCCCGCGCGCTGATCCGCGCCGAGGAGCTCTACGACGACCTCGACTGGGACGAGCACGCGGGCGCCGCCGTCCTGTGCCTGGAGACGCGCGAGCCGCCGCCGGCCGAGGTCGCCGGCTTCGTGGCCGAGCGCGCCGGCGTGCCGCCCTCGGCGCTGACGCTGCTGATGGCACCGACCGCGAGCGTGGTCGGCGGCGTGCAGATCGCGGCGCGGGTCGTCGAGACCGCGCTGCACAAGCTCCACGAGCTCGAGTTCGACGTGCGGCGCGTCGTCGCGGGGTTCGGCAGCTGCCCGCTGCCGCCGGTGGCGGGACGACGACATGGCGGCGATCGGGCGCACCAACGACGCCGTGCTCTACGGCGGCCAGGTCCACCTCACGGTGCAGGCCGACGACGACGACGAGCTGCGCGAGCTCGTCGAGCGGCTGCCCGCCTCGGCGTCCTCGGACTACGGCGAGCCGTTCGGCAAGGTCCTGAAGGACGCGGACTTCGACTTCTACAAGATCGACCCGCTGCTCTTCAGCCCGGCGCAGATCAGGCTCACGAGCGCCGGGAGCGGCCGCAGCTTCGAGGCGGGCGAGGTCAACCTCGAGGTGCTGGAGCGCTCCTTCTGGGGCTGACGGTCGCGATCCTGGGGTCGAGCGGCGGCTGGCACGCGCAACAGCTCACCGACGCGCTGGCGGCACGCGGCCACGAGCACCGGCTCGTGCCCGTGACGCGCATGCTCGGGCGCATCGACGGCGACGTCGCGATGCGCAGCGCGAGCTCTGGCTCGACGGCTGCGACGCGGTGATCGTCCGCGGCATCCCGCGCGGCTCGCTCGAGCAGGTCATCTTCCGCGTCGACGCGCTGCACGCGCTCGTCGAGCAGCGGCGTGACCTGCGTCAACGGCCCGCGGGCGATCGAGCGGACGGTCGACAAGTTCCTCGCCTCGGCGCTGCTCGTGCGGGCCGGCGTGCCCACGCCGCGGACGATCGTCTGCGAGCGCTCCGAGGATGCGCTCGCCGCCTTCGAGGAGCTCGGCGGCGACGTGATCGTCAAGCCGCTGTTCGGCTCGATGGGCGCCGGGATGACGCGCGTGGACGACGCCGACGTCGCATACCGCGTCTTCCACGCGCTGGCGCTCGAGCGCGCCGTCTACTACCTGCAGGAGACGCTGCCGCATGGCGGCCGTGACGTGCGCGCGTTCGTCGTCGGCGGGCGCGTGCTCGCGGCGATCGAGCGGCAGGGCCCGGGCTGGCGGGCGAACCTCGCGCGCGGCGCCAGCGCGCGGGCCACGGAGCTCACCGCCGAGCAGGAGCGCGTCTGCGTGGAGGCCGCCGAGGCGCTGGGCGTCGACTACGCGGGGGTCGACCTGCTGCGTGCCGACGGGCGCGACTACGTGCTGGAGCTCAACGGGATCCCCGGCTGGCGGGGGCTGCAGGAGGCGACGGGCGCCGACGTTGCGGCGGCGCTCGTGGCGCACGTGGAGGCGGTCGTCAGCGAAGCTCGCGCCGCCCGATGACGCCGCTGTGCAGCGCCGTCGCGACGAGCGCGCCGGCCGCGCCGGCGCGCGTCGAGTGCGCGCAGATCGTCGCGGTCGCGGACGCCGCCGCCGGCGAGCAGCTCGAGGTCGGGGAAGGCGGCGTGGAGCTCGGCGATCAGCTCGACGTCCGGCCCCGCGCCGCTGCCGACGCGTTCCAGGTCGAGCACGATCACCTCGCGCAATCCGGCGCGGTGCAGGCGCGACAGGGCGTCGCGCGCGGGCAGGCCCGCGAGCAGCGGGTCGGGCGAGAGCGTGCGGCCGCCGCGCAGGTCCACGCTCAGGACCAGCTCGCGAAGCTCCGCGAGCAGCCGGTCGAGCGCGTCCGGTCCGGGCAGCGTCTCGGTCCCGACGACGACGCGGTGGGCGCCGAGGCCCAGCAGCGCGCGCGCCCGGTCCGGCTCGCTGACGCCCGCGTCGACCATCACCCGCGCCTCGCGCGCCAGCGCCGCGATCGTGGAGTCGTTCTCGCCTGCGCCGGTGATCGCGTCGAGGTCGGCGACATACAGCTCGTCGAGCCCCAGCGCGTCCCGGAACCTGCGCGCGAGCGTCAGCGGGTCGCCGAGCGGGCGATAGCGTTCGCGCTCGCCGCGCACGGCGTGGACCGCCGTGCCGCCCTTCAGATCGATGACTCCGACCACGCGCATGCCGGCCACGCTAGCGGTGGACATCGGCGGCGCTAACACCAAGGCCGCCCTGCTTCAGGGGATGTCACTGCGGACGGTCTCGCGCCCGTTCGAGGTCTGGCGCGACCGCGAGGCGCTCGCCGCGGTGCTGCGCGAGGTCGCCGCCGAGGCCGGTGAGGCGGATGCCGTGGCGATCACGATGACCGCCGAGCTGTCCGACGCGTTCCGGACCAAGCGCGAAGGCGTGGCGTTCGTGCTCGACGCGGCCGAGGAGGCGCTCGGCGACCGGCCGCTGAGCGTGCTGACCACGACCGGCGAGCTCGTGTCGATGGGCGCTGCGCGCGCGCGACCGTGGGACGTCGCGGCCGCCAACTGGGTGGCGTCGGCGCTCGCGGTGGCGGCCGCGTACCCCGACGCGCTGCTCATCGACATCGGCAGCACGACCGCCGACATCGTGCCGATCGCCGCCGGGCGCGTCGCTGCGAGCGGGCACAACGACCTCGAGCGCCTACTGGCCGGCGAGCTCGTCTACACCGGCGTCCTGCGCACCAACCTGGCCGCGATCGCGCCGCGCGTGCCGATCCGTGGCGAGTGGTGCGCCGTGTCGTCGGAGTACTTCGCGATCAGCGCCGACGTCCATCTCGTCCTCGGCCATCTGGCGGAGGAGGCGTACGACTGCCCGACGCCGGACGGCCGCGCGGCCACGGTCGCCTTCGCGCGTGAGCGGATCGCCAGGCTGGTGTGCTCCGACGCCGACCAGCTCGACGCAGGTGAGATCGACGCCGTCGCCGCCTTCCTCGCAGGGGAGCAGCTGCGCCAGATCGAGGAGGCGGCCCGCCGCGTGCAGCGTCCGGTGCCGCCCCAGGCACCGGTCGTCGCGGTCGGCGCCGGCGCGTTCCTCGGGCGCGAAGTCGCCGCGCGTCTGGGACGGGCCGTCGCCGACGCTCCGGCCGGTTGGGGCGCGGCCGGCGCGGAGATGGCGCCCGCCGCGGCACTGGCGGCGCTGTTGGCGGCACGGCTGTGCTGACCGTCGTCAAGGTCGGCGGCGGCCTCGGCCGCGGCGCCGGCGACGAAGCGCTGCGGGCGTTGTGCGCCACGCTCGGCGAGCTCGGCGAGCGCCATCCCCTGCTCGTCGTGCCCGGCGGCGCCGAGTTCGCCGATGCCGTGCGCGAAGCCGACCGCCGCTTCGGCCTGCAGGCGGAGACCGCACACCGCATGGCGATCCTCGGGATGGAGCAGTTCGGCTGGCTGCTGACCGACCTCATCCCGCACGCCGTGCGCTGCAGCGACCTCGCGCAGGAGATCTCGGCGGACGGACCGCCGTGCTGCTGCCGGCCAGCCTCCCGCTCGACGAGCTGCCGGCGTCGTGGGACGTGACCTCCGACTCGATCGCCGCGTGGGTCGCCGACCGGGTCGGCGCCGGCCGCCTCGTGCTCGTGAAGGAGGTCGACGGCGTTGGACGGCCTGGGCGGCGACCGCTCGCACGCCTGAGCGTCGCCGAGCTCGCCGCGCTGCGCCCCGAGGGCGTCGACCCCTACCTGCCCACGATGCTCGAGCGCGCGCGGTTCGAGACGTGGGTGATCGGCGGGCGAGACCCCGCGCGCCTGGCAGAGCTGCTCGAACGCGGCACGACCGCAGGCACACGGATCGCCGCAGGGCGCTTGCTACGGTCCCGCGATGCCTGACGCGGCGGACCGGGACACCAGGGTCGCCATCCTGGCCGACCCCAAGCTCCGGGAGCACAAGGTCATGGGCGGGATGGACTCGTTCGCGAACCGGAGCTCCTGGCCCAACTTCTTCTCCCGCCTCGTCGCCCGCCTGCAGTGGGATCCGGCGGCCATCGACCTCGCCCCCGACGCTCGCGACTGGCAGGAGCTCCCGGTCGAGCGCCGCGACCGCCTGATGACGCTGCTCGCCGGCTTCTGCGTCGCCGAGGACGCGGTCGCCGAGCAGCTCACGCCGTTCGCCGACGCAGCCAGGCAGGCGACGCTGGTGTCGCAGGAGAGCCTGATGGCGTGGGTCTTCTTCCTCCAGCGCCGCGACGAGCAGCGCCACACGCGGCTGTTCGACCGGATCGCCGCCGAAGTGCTGGGGTTGCCGGGCGCCGACGCGGGCGAGCGGCGCGCCGCCGCCCGCGCCCATGTCCCGGCCGCGTTCCTCGAGCTGTTCGAGGAGCGGCTGCCGGCGATGGCCGCCGAGCTCGCGGCGGGGCGCAGCCGGGCTGAGCCAGGGCGTCGGGCTCTACCACATGCTGCTCGAGGGGGTCGTCTTCGACGTCGGGCAGTACGCACTGCTCGACGATCTGGCCGACGGCGCCCTGCCGGGGGTGCGGAAGGGCATCGAGCGTGTCGAGCGCGACGAGCGCTGGCACGTCGGCTTCGGCCTGCGCTGCCTGATCGAGACGCAGCCCAGCGCCGGCTTCCTCGACGACCTCCTGCAGCGGGCCGGCGAAGCGGCCGAGGCCTGGGGTGACGTCATCCCCGTCGCGATGCGCGAGCACAGCGCGCGGAAGGTCGCCCGCCGCCTGCAGACGGCTCAGCTCATCGAGTCGCCCGCGGTGGCGTAGCGGCACAGGGCGCGGACGCGCGCCGCGTCGAGGCGTCCCGACCGCCGGCCTTCCTGGCAGGCGGCCGAGCGGACGCCGGCGATGTCGGCCCGGGTGTCACGGACCACGGGCAGGTCCTCGGCCCGCAGGGCGCCGGCGAGCGCCACCTGCAGACCCGCTGCATGGGCCTCCGCCACCAGCGACGTGAGCGCCTCGGGCGAGAGCCACTCCAGCAGCCCGCGACCGTCCTTGACCGCGGTGTCGAGCAGGCACGCGCCGGCGCCCGCCGCCCGCGCGACGCGCGGCAGCAGCTCGGGCGCGAGCGGCGCGGGATCTACGCGGCGGGCGTCCGCGTAGGCCGCTGCGACCACCACCGTGCCGGGCACGTTCGCGACGCCGTCGCAGACCGCGCGCAGCAGGGCGACCGCGCCGGTCTCGGTCGAGACGCCCCACAGCCCCACCTTCACGAACGTCGCGCCGCTGCCCGCCGCGCCGAGGGCGGCGAGCGCGGCCGTGCCGGGCAGATCGGGCATGTCGCCGATCGCGGCGCTGACCGGCAGTTCGGCGGGCACGGCCGCGCGCACGCCCGCGATCACCGCCGGCGCCGGTGCGCCGAGCGAGCCCTCGGCAGGGTTCTTGACGTCGACGATGTCGGCGCCCGCCGCCGCGGCCGCGCGCGCCTCGCCGGCGTCCACGACGCTCACGAGCAGCTTCATGACCGCTCGACGCGGGCGCCGCGGTTGTCGAACGCCACGAGCTCGACGCTGCCCTCGCCGACCACGTCCTCCATGCGGCGGGCGAGCTCGCGCCCGGCCGCCTCGCTGCCGACGACGCCGTAGACCGCCGGCCCCCAGGAGCTCTGGCCGGCGCCCGCCGCACCGAAGCCCAACAGCGCATCGACGAGCGGCCCGGCGCGCGGATGGAAGCGGCCGCCCTGCGCTGCCGCGAACGAGTCGCCGACCAGCTGCTGGACGCGGGTGAGCGCGGCCCCGAACTCCTCGAGCTCGCGCTCGACGAGCGCCGGCAGCAGCGACGTCAGCACCAGTTGGGCGATGACGGCCGACCGCTCGGGCGCCGGCACCAGCTGCCCGAAGGCCTCTTCCTCGGCGCCGCCCGACAGCCCGGGCGCGGCCGCGGGCACGACGAGCACCGCGCGCCACTGCTCGGGCATCGGATGGTGCGCCAGCAGCGGCGCCGGGCGCTCGACGCCCGGCCGATGCCCTCCCTCGACCACGAGGCCACCGAGCGCGAACGTCCACATCCCCACCGCCGACCGGGCGGCCCGGCCTGACGCCTCGGCGAGCCCGGGCGCGTCGACGTCGCGCCCCTCCAGCGCGGCCAGCGCCTGGGCGACGGCCAGCGCCAGCTTGGTTCCCGAGCCGAGCCCCACGTGCTGCGGGATCGCCTCGACGACGCGCAGATGCGCGCCGCCCGCGAGCCCCAACGCGTCGCGGTAGCGGTGCGCGAACGTCAACGCGCGCTCCGCGTCCGGGCCCTCGGCGGACAGCTCATCGGCGGGCTCGGCTTCGAGCACGACGGCCGGGCGGTCGACCGACACCCCGAACCCGCCGAAGCGTCGCTCGCCGTCGTCGGCGACCGCGAGCATGCCCAGGTGCAGGCGTGCGGGCGCCTCGACGCGCACCCCGGGCATCAGCGTTCGATCACCGCGCGCACGTACTGCATGGCGTCGCGCTCGCGCGCGCCGCCGGTCTTGTCCACGAGCACCTGCAGGCGGCGCAGCTCGGCGCGGATCTCCTCGGCGTCGAGCATGCGCACGCGCGAGGCGAGGATCGACGCCTCGAGGACCGCGTGGCGCGCCCGGTTGAGGCCGAGGAACTCGCGGCCGGTGCCGCCGTCGACCACCACCGTGCTGACCCGGGCACGCTGCGCGCTGTCGTCGATCGCCTCCACCCGCACCTCGCGCCACGAGCAGGCGTCGTCCAGCACCGCCCCCTCGACGGCGGCCGCCGGATGCGTCGGCGGCTGCGGGTCGCCGAGCGCGGCCTGGCTGAACAGCAGCACGTCGTCGGTCAGGTTCACGACGGCCGCCCCGGTCGCGCGCAGGTTGCGCAGCGTGCGCGTTCCCCGGAAGGGCTTGATGACGATCCGCTCGGTGCCCCACTCGACGCCCATCGCGCCGCAGTTGACGCTCCCGTCCGGGTTGAGCGTCGTCACCACCGTCTCGATGACCACTAGAGCGCCTCCAGATAGCGCTCGATCTCCCAATCGGTGACGGCCGCGGCGTGCGCGGCGAGCTCGGCCCGGCGCATCGCCACGCAGTGGTCGACGACGTCGTCGCCCAGCCAGTCGCGGGCGAGCGCGCTGCGCTCGAGCCGGTCGGTGGCCTCGGCGAGCGTCGCGGGCAGCGCCGGGACCGCGCCGTCGGCCAACGCGTACACGTCGGCGTCGACCGCAGGCGGCGGCTCGCACCCCCGGCGCACTCCGTCCAGGCCGGCGGCGAGCGCCGCCGCGACGGCCAGGTACGGGTTGGCGTCTGCGCCCGCCTGCCGGTGCTCCACCCGGGTGTCACCGATCGCACGCACGCCGGCGGAGCGGTTGTCGACGCCCCAGGTCGCGGTCGTGGCCGCCCACGAGTGCGGGGTGTACCGCCGGTAGGAGTTCGGCGTCGGGGCGAAGATCGCGGTCAGGTCCGCCATCCCCTCCAAGAGCCCGCCGAGGAAGTGCCGCAGGTCGGCTCCGCGCACGCTGAGATGCAGGTGGCACGAGCTGCCCGGCCAGTCCGAGCGCGGCTTGGCCATGAACGTCGCCAGCAGCTCCTGCCGCGCCGCGATCTCCTTGACCGCGCTCTTGAGCAGGAACGCCTCGTCGGCCGCCTGGAGTGCCGGCGCCGCGCGCAGGTTGATCTCGAACTGCCCGGGCCCCGACTCGGGGTTGCACGCCTCCACTGCGAGCCCGTACTCGCGCAGCGTGTCGCGCACGGCGCTCGTGAACGGCTCGCTCCGTGAGGCCGAGACGACGCCGTACACGCTGGCGCGCTCGTCGACCGCCACGAGCTGTGCGGGGCGCTTGCCCACCACCGACCGGGGCGTCTCGCGCAGGAGGTAGAACTCGAGCTCGACGCCCACGACGGGCTCGACGCCCATCGACTGCGCGCGCGCGACGACCGAGCGCAGGACCGCGCGCGGCGACACCGGCACGGCGCTGCCGTCGCGATCCACGAAGTCGCAGAGCAGGAGCGCCGTGCGGTCGTGCCACGGGACGATCCGCGCGGTCTCGAGGTCGGGCATGGCGAGCATGTCGGGATAGCCGTCGCCGGGGAAGTAGCCGGCATGCCCCGGCGGTCGCCGCACCGGCTCGCGCTCATCGACCGGCAACGCCCAGATCACCTCGCACAGGGCGACCCCCTGCTCCGCGGCACGGGGCAGCTCGGCGATCGGGAGACGCTTCCCCCGCATGATCCCGTGCGTATCGGCGCCTGCGAGGATGACCGTCTCGACGCCGCGCCGATGCAACAACACGGAGGCGCTCCTGTGCCAAGGTCGGCAGAGTGTAGATGCGGCCATGCGGACACTTCTGATCGACAACTACGACTCGTTCACGTTCAACCTCTTCCACGTGCTGGGTGAGGTCAACGGCGACGAGCCGATCGTCGCGCGCAACGACGAGCTGTCGTGGGAGGAGCTCGCTGCGCTGCCGATCGACAACATCGTGATCTCGCCGGGCCCCGGGCGCCCCGAGCACGAGCGCGACGTCGGCGTGTCGCTGGACGCGCTCCAGCGCGCCGAGGTGCCGGTGCTCGGCGTCTGCCTCGGCCACCAGGCGCTCGCCCACATCAGCGGCGGTGCGATCGACCACGCGCCCGAGGTGATGCACGGCCGGCTGAGCCCGATCCACCATGTCGGGAGCGGCCTGTTCGAGGGCATCCCGCAGGACTTCGCCGCCGTCCGCTACCACTCGCTGATCGTCGGCGCCGTGCCCGCCGACCTGCGCGTGACGGCGTGGACGCCCGACCAGGTCGTGATGGCGCTCGAGCACCGCACCCGGCCCTTGTGGGGCGTGCAGTTCCACCCCGAGTCGATCTCCACCGAGCACGGGCGCGCGCTGCTGCGCAACTTCCGCGACCTGACGCGGGCGCACCGGCGTTCGCGGGCGGGAGCGGCGCGACGCACCCGGCCGCCGGCCACCGGCGTCCGCGTCCGGCACCGCGCGCTCGAGACCTGGTGCGACCCGGAGGTCGCGTTCGTCGCGCTCTACGGCGACCGCGAGCACGCGGTGTGGCTCGACAGCTCGCGAGTGGAGCCCGGCCTGGCGCGCTTCTCGTTCATGGGCGCTCCCGACGGCCCGCTCGGCCAGGTCGTGCGCTACGACGTCGCCGCGGGCCTGCTCACGATCGAGCGCGCGGGCGAGAAGGAGGAGCGGCGGGAACGCGTCCTCGACTACTGCGAGCGCGAGCTCGCGCGCCTGCACGCCGATGCCGCGGAGCTCCCGTTCGACTTCATCGGCGGCTTCGCCGGCTACCTCGGCTACGAGCTCAAGGCCGACTGCGGCGGCGAGCTCGTCCACCGCTCGAGGCTGCCCGACGCCGCGCTCGTGTTCTGCGACCGGCTGATCGCCTTCGACCACGACCAGCGCCGCGTCCACCTGATCGCGCTCGCCGACCCGGAGGGCGCTGACGCCGCGGACGCATGGCTGGCGGCGGCCGAACGCGAGCTCGAAGGGCCCACACCGCCGGCCCCGCTCTCGCCGCCGGCACCAGGCGCGTTGTCGTTCGCCGCGCGCGAGGCGCGCGACGCCTACCTGGCCAACATCGCGGCGTGCAAGCACGAGATCTTCGAGGGCGAGTCCTACGAGGTCTGCCTGACCACCGAGCTGCGCAGCGACGGCGCGATCGATCCGCTCGCGGCCTATCGCGCCCTGCGCGCACGCAATCCCGCGCCGCACGCGGCGCTGCTGCGCCTCGGCGCCGTATCGGTGCTCAGCTCCTCGCCCGAGCGCTTCCTGCGCGTCGACCGCGAGCGGATGGTCGAGTCAAAGCCGATCAAGGGCACCGCTCCGCGCGCCGCCCACCCCGCCGAGGACGCGTACCGCGCCGCCGCGCTGCGCGACGACGACAAGTCGCGCTCGGAGAACCTGATGATCGTCGACCTCGTGCGCAACGACCTCGGCCGCGTCTGCGCGCTGGGCAGCGTGGACGTGCCGGCGCTCATGGCGCTCGAGACCTACGCGACCGTCCACCAGCTCGTCACGACGGTCCGGGGCCGCCTTCGCGACGACGCGTCCGCGATCGACTGCATCCGCGCCGCCTTCCCCGGCGGATCGATGACCGGCGCGCCGAAGCTGCGCACGATGGAGATCATCGACCGGCTCGAGGCCGGCCCGCGCGGCGTGTACTCGGGCGCGCTGGGGTTCCTGTCGGTCAACGGCACCGCCGACCTCAGCATCGTCATCCGCACGCTCGTCGCGTCGCCGCACGGCCTGCAGATCGGGTCGGGCGGGGCGATCGTCGCCGCGTCGGACCCGGACGCCGAGCACGACGAGATGCTGCTCAAGGCGCGCGCGGTGCTCGAGGCGGTCGGCGGCACGCTTGTGGCCGGCCGCAAGCTCGCCGCCACGCGCGGATGACAGCGCTGCTGGCGGCCGATTCCTGGCTCGTCGTCGACGGCCGCGCCCGCGCCGTCGAACGCCACTGGGCGCGCTTCTCCGCCGCCTGCGGCGAGCACGGCGTCGAGCCGGAGGCGCTGGCTGCGCTCCGCGCCCGCGTCGGGCGTGACCTGCCCGCTCACGACCGCTGGTTCCCCCGTGTCGAGCTGCGCGCGGACGGCGAGCTCGCCTTCACGGTGCGCCCGGCGCCGCCGCGCGAGCCGGCCGTCGTGGCCTGGATCGCCGACGTGCCCGATCCGCGCCGCGCACCGCGGCGCAAGGGCCCCGACCTCGAGCAGCTCGCCGTCCTGCGCGAGCACGCGGCCGGGCACGGCGCCGGCGAGGCCGTGCTCGCCGACGCCGACGGGCGCCTCCTGGAGGGCGCGTACACGAGCCTGCTGTGGTGGGAGGGCGACACGCTGTGCGCGGTGCCCGACGACGCGCCGATCCTGCCCGGGATCACGCGGGCGCTCCTGATCGAGCTCGCGAGCGAGCACCACACGCCCGTCGCGCAGCGGCGCCCCGCACCGGACGAGCTGGCCCGCCGCGAGACGTGGCTGGTCAGCGCACTTCACGGCATCCGGGCCGTGACACGCTGGGCGGAGGGCGGTCCCGCGGCCGGCGACGCCCCGCGCGCGGCCCATTGGCAGCGCCTGCTCGACGGCCTCACGGCGCTTCAGAACGACTGACCGGGCGCCACCAGCGGCGCCCGATCGCACACGAGCGGCACCGCTCTCCATGCGAACGGCATGACCGCACGGATCGGCTGCGGACGGCCAAGTACGTGAATACGATCCCGCCAGGTCGGAAGGAGGGAGACACCCTTCCGAATCGCCTTGTGAGATGAGCCGTCGGGACTCTCGATGGAGTCCCGAAAACGGACCCGAGGGGAGCGCCGTGAGCGAGACCATCGAGAACTTGGACCGGCAGAACGGGGTGACGTTGGGTCGGATCCTCGGCCGTGGAAAGGTCGGGAAAGCCGAGGAGGGGCCCGACGGCACGATGCGCGCCACGATCCGCATCCCGGAGGACGAGCTGGTCTACGAGCCCGGGATCCTGGTCGTGCCCCATGGCGGCGTGCTCGAGCTCGAGCTGATCAACGATGACAAGAACACGCACTGCGCGGTCCTGCCGAGCAATGGCGACTACAAGTTCATCTGGCTCGTGAACCATTCGAAGGGCAAGGCGACGCTCGAGCTCGACGGCCCCGGGTGCTACTGGTACGGCTCCCGCTCGGGCAACGACGAGGGCCGCGGCCTGACCGCCGCGATCGTCGTGAGTGGCGACGCCCCACCGGAGGCTCGCATCGACCGCCCGCCGCAGCCGCGCCCGTAGTCCACCGCCCGGCTAACCACGACGTCTTAGGAGCACGCTGATATGGCAACTGACTACGTAGACGCAGGGCAGGCGATCGACAACTCGTCCCTCAGCGGCATTGTCGGCAGCGCGCCGCCGGTGACCGACTCGGTCACCTACGAGCGCATCCTCAACGCCCGCTCGGAGCCGCAGAACTGGCTCACCTACTACGGCGCCTACGACGGGCAGCGCTACAGCCCGCTGGACCAGATCAACACGGACACCATCAAGCAGCTCACTCCCGTGTGGGTGTTCCAGTGCGGGTCGGTGGGCCTCCACTCGGGCAAGTCGACCTACTCGTTCGAGGCGTCCCCGCTCGTCGTCGACGGGATCATGTACGTCTCGGGCTGGGACGGCTGGGTCTGGGCGCTCGACGCCCGCACCGGAGCGATCCTCTGGCAGTACCGGACCGCGTCGGCGTTCGACGTGTCGCTGTGCTGCGGCAACGTGAACCGAGGCGTCGCCGTCGCCGAGGGCAAGGTCTTCGTGACCACCCTGGCCGCGCACGTGATCGCGCTCGACGCCGCGACCGGCAAGAAGGTCTGGGACCAGACCTATGGCGACGTGCGGGCCGGCGAGAGCGCCACCGTCGCTCCGCTGGTCGTCAAGGACATGGTCATCGTCGGGAGCTCCGGCGGGGAGTTCGGGAACCGCGGTCACCTCGAGGCGTTCAAGCGCGAGACCGGCGAGCGCGTGTGGCGGACCTACATGGTGCCCAAGCCCGGCGAGCCCGGGTCCGAGACCTGGCCCGACGACGGTGAGGCATGGCAGCGCGGTGGCGGCAACTGCTGGGTCACGAGCACCTTCGACCCGGACCTGAACCTCCTGTACGTGGGGACCGGCAACCCGTGCCCCGACTTCGACGGAGACGTCCGCCCGGGCGACAACCTCCACACCGATTCCGGTGTCGCCGTGGACGTCGACACCGGCGAGATCAAGAACCACTTCCAGTACACGCCGCACGACGTCTGGGACTACGACTCCACGATGGAGCACATCCTGTTCGACCTCGACGGGCAGAAGCTGGCGGCCCACTTCGACAAGAACGGGTTCCTCTACATCCTCGACCGCACCAACATGGACCCGGTCCGCGTGGCGCCCTTCGTCGACCGCATCGACTGGGGCGAGGTCGACGAGAAGGGCAACGTCACGCCGAAGGTCTTCCCCGACAAGGAAGGCGACCCGGTCCACTTCTGGCCGGGGCCGGCCGGCGCCAAGGAATGGACGCACGCGGCGTACAACCCCAACACCGAGTTGCTGTACGCGCCGGTGCAGGACGTCGGCGCGACGGCCACCCGGCGGCGCAGGGAGTTCAAGGAGAGCATCCCTTACTGGGGAGCGGGTGTCGGCGTCGACCTCGATGACATGGCGGGGTCCGTGAGCGCCTTCGACCCGCGCACCGGCGAGGAGCGCTGGCGCTGGCGCAACGACATCCCGATGTGCGCGTCGATCCTGACGACGGGCGGCGGCCTGGTGTTCGCGGGCGAGCCGACCGGAGAGTTCAACGCGCTCGATGCGAGCACCGGCGACCATCTGTGGCAGTTCCAGTGCGGCAGCGGTCACCACAGCAGCCCGTGCAGCTACAGCATCGACGGACGGCAGTACATCGCCGTGCCGACCGGCTGGGGCGCATGGACGGAAGGGTTCCTGCCCGGGATGCTCGGAGCCGGCCAGGGAAGCGCGCTGTTCGCGTTTGCGCTGCCGGAGTAAAAGGAATGCGGCTTACTCGCATTCGCAAGCTCATGCGAGCGCCTTGATTACACAAATGACGGTCGGGGGTTGAGATGAATTTCCTATTACTAGGCATTGACAGCCTGATCGCCTGTATCGCGGTCGGTGCGCTCGTCGACAGACGGTCGTGGGTGTGGTTCGCCGCGCTCTTCGGCGTCGCCGACGCGGTCGCGTTCCTGATCGGCGCCGGCCTCGGATGGGGGCTGATGTCGGAAGCCGCGTCCGAGGTCATCGAGATGGGGACGCTCGTCCTTCTGGGGGTCTACCTGCTGGTCGTCGCCGCCGGCACGGCGCAGATGACCGCCCGCTGGGCCGTCTGGGCGTTGCCGTTCGCTCTCATATTCGACAACCTCACCTTCGGTCTGGCCGGCGAGCAGACGGGCTCGGTTCCCGGCGAGGCGCTGACGATGGCGTTGTCGAGTGGAATGCTCGCCTACCTCGGCCTGTTCGTCGCCGTGTGGCTCCCGAAGGTGCTTCCGGCCAAGGTCGCGGCGACGCGAATCGCCGGAGCCACGTTGCTCGTCGGAGCGGGTGCGCTCCTCCTTGTCGGCTGAGCGGACCTCACGAGCTCGCCGCGGCGCTCAGGCGCCCGGCGAGCTCGACGAGCATTCCGACGCCGTATCCGGTCGCACCGCGGCCGAAGGCGTCGCCGCGATCCTCGTCGAGCAACGCGGTGCCGAGCATGTCGACATGCGCCCAGGGCCCTTCGCCGGCGAACTGCTGCAGGAACGTCGCAGCGATGATCGAGAAGCCGAAGCTCTTGCCCGCCGTGTTGCGCAGATCGGCCACGGACGAGTCGATCAGGGGCCGGTAGCGGGGATGGAGCGGCCACGGCCAGGCGAGGTCGCCGCTCGCGTTTCCCGCGTCGACGACGGCGTCACGCCACGAGTCGTCGTTCGCGAACACACCCGCGTACATGTCCCCCATGCCGGCGCGCATGGCGCCGGTGAGGGTCGCCAGGTCGACGAGGTGCGTCGCACCCTCGCGGCGCGCCCACCACAGGGCGTCCGCGAGGATCAGCCGCCCCTCGGCGTCGGGATTGGTCACCTCGACGGTGAGGCCGGCGCCCGTGGTGATGACGTCGGTGGGCCGGATCGCGCTGCCGCTCAGCATGTTCTCGCAGACGGGCACGACACCCGTGACCGACAGCGGGAGCCCGAGCTCGGCGATGGCGCCCAGCGCCGCCACGACGGCTGCGCCGCCGGCCATGTCGGCCTTCTGCCGGACGATGTCGGCCTGCGTCTTCAGGAAGTAGCCGCCCGTGTCGAACGTGACGGCCTTGCCGACGAGCGCGAGCCGCGGTGCGTCCGGCGCGCCGGGCGGCTCGTGCCGGAGCACGAGCAGCAGCGGGTCGGCCGGGCTGCTCGCCCCGACGGCGGCCAGCGCACCGAGCCCCGCCTCGGTCGGGTCGATCGTCTCCGTGCGGAGCCTCGGGACGGCCGCCGCACGCTCCGCGAGGCCGGCCGGCGAGACCACGTTCGGAGGCGCGTCGACCAGCTCGCGGGCGGCGTTCGTCCAGCGGGCGATCAGGGCAGCCCGCGCGGCCACGGGCCCGAGGTCGTCGGGGCAGCCGCAGATCACGAAGCGCTCGACGCCTCGCGGCTGCTCGCCGCTGCGCCAGCGGCGGCCGTCGTAGCCGCCGATCACAGCGCCTTCGGCCAGCGCGCGCACCTGCTCCTCGACGGGAACGGGCAGCGACACATCGAGGGCCCAGGCGACGGCCCCGCCTCCGCGGCAGGCGCGCACCGCCCGCGCGGCACCGGTGCGCAGCCCCTCGACGCCCGGCTCGAGCGCGACGACGGCCAGCGGAGCGGTTGCCGTGTACACGACCGCAACCGGATCGGCGTCCGCCACCGCGCGCTCCGGCGCACCGAGCTCCGACGCCCGCGCTCCCGCGGCGACGGCGACCAGATCGGCCGTGACAGCGTCCGGACCCTGGGTGGTTACTTCGACGTGCATCGTGTTAATGCGGACATCCTACTGATGGATAGTTTCTGTAAAATTCGACCTGTTGTACACGAAATGGAGGCACTATGACGTGGGTCAAGCCCAAGTTTGAGATCGTCGAACTGTGTTCCGAGGTGACTTCCTACCTGTTCCAGCGGTAGGAGGCTGAAACCCGACGCGTGCGCGTACGTGTCCTCGGCTCCGCCGCCGGCGGAGGTTATCCGCAATGGAACTGCCATTGCCGGGTGTGCGACGCGGCGCGCTCGGGTGAAGGCGGGCCCGCCCGCTCCCGGCCCCGTACACAGTCGTCGCTCGCGATCCGCGCGGGCGACGGGCCATGGTTTCTCGTCAACGCCTCGCCGGACCTGCGTCAGCAGCTCGAGACGCTCGACCTGCGGGGCGTCGACGGCGTCCGCGCGCCGCCGATCGCGGGCGTACTGCTGACCGACGCGGAGATCGACCACACGGCGGGGCTGCTCCTCCTGCGCGAGTCGGCGACACCGGTGCGCGTCTTCGGCGATGCGGGCGTCGAGCGCGCGCTGAGGGACGGGTATCCCGTCCTGGCGATGCTGGAGCGGTACTGCGGCGCCGAATGGCGGACACTCGAGCCTGAGCGGACGCAGCTGCTCGACGGCTCGAGCCTCACGGTCGAGCCGTTTCCGACGGGCGGCGATGCGCCGCGCTATCTCGACGGGACGGACCTGGAGCTCGAGGCGAGCGGATTCGTCTTCCGCGACAGTGAGACCGGCGGCGTCCTGACCTACGTGCCCGGGCTCGCCAGGCTGGACGACGGCGTGGTGACCCGGCTCGCCGCGAGCGATGTGGTGCTCGTCGACGGGACGTTCTGGCACGACGACGAGCTCGCGCGCCTCGGCATCTCGGACCGCACCGCGCGCGACATGGGACACGTGCCGCTCTCGGGTCCCGGCGGGACCCTCGAGGTGCTGGCCGGGCTGGAGCGGCCGCGCACGGTGCTCGTCCACATCAACAACACGAACCCGATCCTGCTCGAGGACTCTCCCGAACACGAGGCGGTCGTCCGCGCCGGCGTCGAAGTCGCCTACGATGGCCTCGAGGTCGAGCTGTGACGGAGTACGCCACGAGACCCACGGGAGAACGCGAGGCGTCGCCCGGCGAGGCGTTCGTCGCGCGCCTGCGCGCGCAGGGCTCGCGGTACCACGACCTGCATCCGTTCCACAGGCGCATGGACGCGGGTGAGCTGACGCGCGAGGAGCTTCAGCGCTGGGTCACGAACCGCTTCTACTACCAGCGGTGCATCCCGCTGAAGGACGCGGCGATCCTGGCGAACTGCCCCGAGGCCGAGGTCCGGCGTGCGTGGGTCCAGCGCATCGTCGACCACGACGGCACCGCCGCCGGGACCGGCGGCACCGAGTCGTGGCTGCGGCTCGGCGAGGCGCTGGACGTCTCGCGAGACCAGCTGATGTCCGAACGCGGGGTCCTGCCCGCGGTCCGATACGCCGTCGACGCCTACGTGAACTTCGCGCGGCAGCGGCCCTGGGTCGAGGCGGTCGCGTCCTCGCTCACCGAGCTCTTCGGGCCGGCCGCGATGCGCGTGCGGCTCGAGGCGCTCGAGCGTCACTACCCGTGGATCGACCCCGCGGGGCTCGAGTACTTCCGCACACGGCTCGTGCAGGCGCCGCGTGACGCGCAGTACGCGCTCGACGTCACCGTCGAGCGCTGCCGGACGCGCGAGCAGCAGGACGCCGCCGTCGCGGCGCTGCGCTTCAAGACCGAGATGCTGTGGGTGCAGCTCGACGCCATCGAGCGCGGCGACACGCAGCCCCCGGGCGCGGCCGGATGACGCGCCCCCGCCTGGCCACCGGCGCTCGGCTGCGGTACGACGAGGTGCGCGAGGAGCACGTGCTGCTGATCCCCGAGGGGGCCGTGCGGCTCAACGCCACCGCGGCGCAGGTGCTCGAGCTGTGCGACGGCGAGCGCTCGCTCGACGACATCGTGGGCGCGCTGTCCGCGCGCTTCGAGGGCGCCGAGGTCCGCGACGACGTCCTCGAGCTCGTCGACGCCATGGCGCAGAGAGGACTCGTCGTCGATGCAGCCTAGGCCCTCCACGCTGATCGCCGAGCTCTCCTACCAGTGCCCGCTGCACTGCCCGTACTGCTCGAACCCGCTCGACATCGGACATGAGCGATACCGCTCCGAGCTCGAGACCGAGCACTGGATCCGCAGCTTCGGCGAAGCGCGGCAGCTCGGCGTCCTCCAGCTCGCGCTCACGGGCGGCGAGCCGATGCTGCGCCGCGATCTCGTCGAGCTCTGCGCCGGCGCGCGCGATGCCGGCCTGTACTCGTCGCTCATCACCGCCGGGACCCTGTTCACGCGCGACCGCGCGGAGGCGCTCAAGTCGGCCGGGCTCGACCACGTGCAGATCTCGATCCAGAGCCCGGACGCCGCGGACAACGACCGCATCGCGGGCAACCGGTCGTTCGAGAAGAAGATCGCGGCCGCGCGCCACGCCTCAGACCTCGACTTCCCGCTCACGATCAACTGCGTCCTGCACCGGCAGAACCTGGACCGCATCGATGAGCTGCTCGATCTCACGCTCGAGCTCGGTGCGCAGCGGCTCGAGCTAGCGAACACGCAGTACTACGGCTGGGCGATCGCCAACCAGGACGCGCTGATGCCGTCGTGGGAGCAGCTCCGGCGCGCGGAGGAGGCGGTCCAGCGGTTCCGTGAGCGGGTCGGCCCCAAGGTCCACGTTCTCTGGGTTCTCCCCGACTTCTACGAGGAGCTGCCGAAGCCGTGCATGGGCGGCTGGGGCCAGACGGCGATGGTGGTCGCTCCGAACGGTGACGTGTTGCCCTGCCAGGCTGCGTCGACGATCCCCGGGCTGGAGTTCGCCAACGTCCGCGACCATTCGCTGGACTGGATCTGGCACGAGTCCGACGCGTTCGCGCGCTTCCGCGGAACGGACTGGATGCAGGAGCCGTGCCGGACGTGCCCACTCGGACGCCAGGAGGTGGATTGGGGCGGCTGCCGCTGCCAGGCGCTACGCCTCGCGGGCGACGCGGCGGCCGCGGATCCGGTCTGCCAGTTCTCGCCCCATCACGACCGCGTCGTGGCGGCGCGCGAGGCGGCCCAGGACGAGCAGTTCGTCTATCGCTCGATGAAGCGCCCCGCCCGGGTCTGACGTCGTCAGAGCCCCAGCGCGCCGCGCACGGCCGGGACGTTGCGGCGCGACACGGGCACGGCTTCGGGCGTCGAGCCGTCCACGATCAGCAACAGCTCGCCCCGTTGCCCGCGGTCGACCTCGCGAACGCACGACAGGTTGACGATGAATCGCCGGTGGACGCGCATGAACTCGCTCCCGGCGAGCTCGTCCTCGAGCTTGTCGATGCCGTGAATAGCGGCGTGGAGGCGCCCTTCGTCGGTGACGAGCCAGACGTCGTTGCCGTCCGCCTCCGCGAAACGGACCTCCTCCCGCCGCAGCAGGACCATGCGCTCGCCGCTCACGCCCACGATGCGCGACGGAGGGGGGTTCAGCCTGGGCTCGAGCCGGTCGCGCTCGATCTGGTCGCCGTGCTCGGTCCCGAACACCGCAAGGGTCCCGATCGGCTGGTCGGCGAAATAGACCGGTCGCAGGGTGATCTGGCAGGGCTCCCTGCTGAGGCCGCTGACGACCTGCGTCGAGCCCACCCAGTCGTGGTCGAGACGAGCCTCCTTCATGGCGTGACGGACGAGACCCCCGAGGTCCAGTGCCGGTCGCCAGCGGACGGCGGGGTCCAGTGCCGGCACCCGCGCGGGAACGCCGAGGAAGAGGCTTGCGGCCTCATTGGCGATCACGACCTTGCCGCTTGCGTCCAGGACGGCGAGCGCCTGTCCGGACCGCGCCCGTGTCTGGGCGAATGCCGCGGCCAGCTCGGCGCCGCTGTCATGGGCGCGCTGGCGCAGGACCGCGCGCGCACCGCCGACCGCGTTGGAGAGCCAGCCTGCTGCCTGGGCGGGAAGCTTGGCCTGCCAGGTCGAGACGTCGAGGACCGCGACGGGATTGCGGGTCACAGCGTCGCGGACGGCGACGCCGGCGCAGACCCACTCGTCGAAGCCGTGGCACCAGTGCTCGGGCCCGGTGATGAGCACCGGCCCGGGCGCCTCGAGCGCCGTGCCCATCCCGTTCGTGCCAGTCGCCCACTCCGACCAGCACGACCACGGCGCCATGTTGCTGTCGCGCGCGCGCGAGAGCGTCGCCTTGTCGCCATGGACGGTCAGGATCCGACCCCAGGCGTCGGTGACGGTGACGACGCCGCCGAGGCTCTCGACCTCGGTCGCGATCGAGGCTGCGGCGCCGCCGAGGTGGGCGAACACGATCTCGTGCTCGAGCGTGTGATCGGACGGAGACACGTCCTGCTCGGACGCGGGTGGCGCTTGAGTCAGTCCTGGGTCGACGTGGTACTGCTCGCGGCAGCGGTACCAGGACGTGGCCACCTCGGGTCGGACCCCACGGACGCGGTCGTCCCCCGCGAGGAACCGTTCACGCGCTGCCGTGACCGCTTGAAACCACTCCGCATCACCTCTGCGATGGCCCTTCGCGATCTGGCTCATGTGAGAACGGGACCAGCCCCCCGGTCGACTCCCTCTGGCGTCAGCATAACCGGCTTGAGCATTCGCGTAACCGACACGGCGCCAGCTTGAGATTCGAGAGCGCCGCGACTGGTTAGAGTGCTTGCTGAGGCTCCCGAGAACATGGAAAGGGGGTGATCGGATTGCGAAAGAACCGCGGTCGGCTGACCGAACCGCTGGTGCGCGAGAACGGCGCGCTGCGTCCCGCAAGCTGGGACGAGGCGCTCGATGTCGCTGCGGCCGGGCTCGCCCGGGCCCGCGCGACGGACGCGACGCGCTCCTTCGGGATGTTCAGCTGCTCCAAGGCGTCGAACGAGGTGAACTTCCTTGCCCAGAAGTTCGTCCGCTCGGTGATGGGGTCGAACAACATCGACTCGTGCAACCGCACTTGACACGCTCCCAGCGTCGTCGGTCTGGCGACGGTGTTCGGCGCGGGCGGCGGCACGTCGTCCTATAAGGAGGTCGAGGAAACGGATCTGCTGATCCTGTGGGGCTCGAACGCCCGCGAGACGCATCCGATCTTCTTCCACCGGGTCCTCAAGGCCGTGCGCCGCGGCGCGCGGCTGTTCGTCGTCGACCCTCGGCGCACGGGCTCGGCGCAGTGGGCCGACGCTTGGCTGGGGCTCGATGTCGGCACCGACATCGCCCTCTCGAACGCGATGGCGCGCGAGATCATCCACGCCGGGCTGACCAACGACCGCTTCATCGAGCGCTCGACGACCGGCTTCGAGGAGTACCGCGAGTCGGTCGAGCCGTGGACCCTCGAGGAGGGCGAGCGCGTGACCGGCGTGCCGGCCGAGGTCATCCGCGAGATGGCCCACGCGTATGCGCGCGCCGACCGCGCGATCCTGTGCTGGACGCTGGGGATCACCGAGCACGTGACCGCGGTCGACAACGTGCTGTCGCTGATCAACCTCGCCCTGCTGACCGGCCACGTCGGGCGCTACGGCTCCGGCCTGAACCCGCTGCGCGGCCAGAACAACGTGCAGGGCGGTGGGGACATGGGCGCGATCCCCAACAAGCTGCCCGGCTTCCAGGACGTCCAGGACGACATGGAGGCCCGCGCGCGCTTCGAGGCCGCCTGGGACACCAAGCTGCCGCCCGAGCGCGGGTGGCACCTGTCCGAGATGTTCGACGGCATGGAGCGCGGTGAGTTCAACACGCTCTACGTCCTGGGCGAGAACCCGGCGCAGTCGGAGGCCGACTCCAAGCGCGCGCTCGGGCTGCTGGAGGGCCTGGACTTCATGATCGCCCAGGACATCATCATGACCAAGACGTGTGAGATGGCGGACGTGGTCTTCCCGTCGACGGCGTCGTGGTGCGAGTCCGCCGGCGGCACGGTGACCAACTCCGAGCGGCGCGTGCAGCTCATGCACAAGGCGATCGACGGGCCCGGCGAGGCCCGCGACGACCAGTGGATCATCTCCGAGCTCGCACGCCGCCTGGGTCACGACTGGGGTCAGCCGACGCCGGAGGAGGCGTGGGACGAGCTGCGCTCGCTCAGCCCGATGCACGGCGGCATGAGCTACGCGCGGCTGGCCGAGCTGGGCGGGATCCAATGGCCATGCCCGGACGAAGGGCATCCGGGCTCGCTGTTCCTGCACGGCCGGCTGTGGGACGAGCCGGTCGGCGGCCCGCTCGCGCCCTTCTCGGTCACGCCCTGGGCGCCTCCGATCGACGAGCTCGACGACGACTTCCCGATCCGGCTGACCACAGGCCGGCGCCTGGACTCCTACAACACCGGGGTGCAGTCGGGGCTGTACCGGTCGCCGATGCGCCGCGGCGAGACCCTCGACCTCTGCGCCCAGGACGCCGCTTCCCTCGGGGTGGAGCCCGGCGACATCGTGCGCGTCACCTCGCGCCGCGGCTCGATCGAGGTACCCGTGCGCCTGGACCCGGGGCTGCGCCCGGGCCTCGCCTTCATGACGATGCACTTCCCCGATCAGGTCGATGTCAACATCCTCACGATCGATGCCACCGACCCCAAGTCGGGCACCGCGGAGTTCAAGGCGACGGCCGTCCGCGTCGAGAAGGTCGGCGAGCGTCAAACTGCAGGCGTGACCAGCAGCGAGGCAGGGAAGTAGCGTGGACGTCAGGCTGCTCGACGCCGAGCCGACGGCGGCCGAACGCGACGCCGTCGACGTCTTCCTGGGCCCGTCGCTGGCGAGCTGGGCGGGGGCCGACGCGGTCGACAACGGCCACGCCGCGCACGGCGGCCACGCGGCGCGCGCCCAGCGCCACCTGCTGCTGCCGACGCTGCACGCGCTGCAAGAGCGCGCCGGCTGGATCAGCCCGGGCGGCCTGAACTACATCGCGCGGTGCCTGACCGTGCCGCCCGCCGACGTCTACGGCGTGGCCACGTTCTACGCGCTCTTCTCGACCGAGGAGCGCCCGCCGCGGGCGGTGCACGTCTGCGACGACATCGCCTGCCGCTGCGCCGGCTCCGAAGCGCTCATCGCCGAGCTCAAGGAGCGTTTCGGCCCGGAGGACAGCGACGTCGACGGGGCGTCCTGGCTGCGCAGCCCATGTCTGGGGCAGTGCGACCGCGCGCCGGCGGCGCTGCTCACCCAGGCCGGCGACGCGCCGGTCGAGCGTGAGCTGATGTCCGTCGACGCCGGCACGGTGATCGACATCCTCAACGGCGGCACGCCGCCCGAGCCACCCTCGACCGAGCCGCCCCAGCAGGGCGACCCGAGCCTGCGGCTGCTGGCCCGTGTCGGCCCTGTCGACCCCGAGAGCCTCGACGACTACCGCGCCCACGGCGGCTACGACGCGCTGCGGCGCGCGCTCGAGCTCGGCCCCGAGGGCGTCATCCGCGAAGTCATCGACTCGAACCTCATCGGCCGCGGCGGCGCTGCCTTCCCGATGGGCCGCAAATGGGACGCCGTCGCGCGCCAGCCGCGGCGCCCGCACTACCTGATCTGCAACGCCGACGAGTCCGAGCCCGGGACGTTCAAGGACCGCGTGCTCATGGAGGGCGACCCGTTCGCCGTCGTCGAGGCGATGACGATCGCCGCCTACGCGACCGGCTGCGAGCAGGGCTATCTCTACGTGCGCGGCGAGTACCCGCTCGCGCTTGCGCGCATCGAGAACGCCATCGCCCTGGCCAACGAGCGCGGGTTCCTCGGGTCGGACATCCTCGCGCACGGCTTCAACTTCGGCATCGAGATCCGCAAGGGCGCCGGCGCATACATCTGCGGCGAGGAGACCGCCATCTTCGGGTCGATCGAGGGCTACCGCGGCGAGCCCCGC
Source organism: uncultured Solirubrobacteraceae bacterium (assembly GCA_963806395.1). Taxonomy (GTDB): domain Bacteria; phylum Actinomycetota; class Thermoleophilia; order Solirubrobacterales; family Solirubrobacteraceae; genus DASSUW01. The sequence continues at coordinate 29,939 of CAWDYI010000019.1, forward strand.
AACAAGCCGCCGTTCCCGGTCGTCGAAGGACTCTTCCGTCAGCCCACCGTGGTCAACAACGTCGAAACGCTCGTGAACGTCCTGCCGATCGTGCTCGAGGGCGGCCCGGCGTTCGCCCAGATCGGCACCGAGAAGTCGACCGGGCCCAAGCTCTTCTGCGTCTCGGGCGCGGTGGGGACGCCCGGGACCTACGAGGTCCCGTTCGGGACCACGCTGCGCGCGCTGCTCGAGCTCGCCGGCGGGGTGACGCCGAACCTGCAGGCCGTGCTCCTCGGCGGCGCAGCCGGCGGCTTCCTCAGCCCCGACGACCTCGACCTGCGCCTCTCGATCGAGGACGCGCGGGAGGTCCACGCCACCCTCGGGTCGGGCGTCGTGGTCGCGATCGACGACACCGTCGACCTCGGGCGCCTGCTGATGGTCATCGCCGCCTTCATGCGCGACGAGAGCTGCGGACAGTGCGTGCCCTGCCGCGTCGGCACGGTCCGCCAGGAGGAGGCCGTCGCGCGGCTGCTGTCGGGCCGGACACGCGGCAGCGTTCAGGACGAGCTCGCGCTGATCGCCGAGATCGGCCAGGCCATGCGCGACGCCTCGATCTGCGGCCTGGGCCAGACCGCCTCCTCCGCGATCGAGTCCGCCATCGAGCGATTGGGAGCCTTCACGACATGACGCAGCGCACGGTCAGCCTCACGATCGACGACCAGCCGGTCGAGGTCCCCGAAGGCGCCACGATCCTCGAGGCGTGCGCGGAGCTCGGGATCGACACGCCGACGCTCTGCTACGGCGAGACCCTGCAGCCCGCGAACGTCTGCCGCGTCTGCGTCGTGGAGGTCGAGGGCGGGCGCGTGCTCGCGCCGGCGTGCTCGCGCAAGGTCGAGCCCGACATGGTCGTGAAGACGGACTCCGAGCGGGTGCGCCACAGCCGCAAGATGGTGATGGAGTTCCTCGACTCGTCGGCCGACCTGTCGATCACGCCCGCCGCCCAGGACTACCTGCGCCGCTACGACGCCGACTCCGCCCGCTACGGGCCGCCCGCGCCGCCGGATACCGGGCGCGACCGGCGCCGCACCGGCCACCACGAGGAGCCCGACGGGCAGACCGCCGCCACCGTGTACCAGCCGGTCAAGGTCGACAACGAGCTCTACGTGCGCGACTACTCCAAGTGCATCCTCTGTTACAAGTGCGTCGACGCCTGCGGCGATCAGTGGCAGAACACGTTCGCGATCACCGTTGCCGGCCGCGGCTTCGACGCGCGCATCTCGACCGAGTACGCCAATCCGTTGCCCGACTCGGCGTGCGTCTACTGCGGCAACTGCATCGCCGTCTGCCCGACGGGCGCGCTGATGTTCGCCTCCGAGTACGAGCTGCGCGATGCCGCGCAGTGGGACGAGTCGAGCCAGACGCAGTCCGACACCATCTGCCCCTACTGCGGCGTCGGCTGCAGCCTCACGCTGCACGTCCAGGACAACCAGATCGTCAAGGTCAGCTCGCCCGACGACCATGACATCACGCGCGGCAATCTCTGCATCAAGGGCCGCTTCGGCTTCCAGCACGTCCAGCCGAAGCCCGGCGACGGCTAGGGCCTGTCTGCTGAGAGCTCCGTGGGCGGTCCGAACCAGGTGGTCAGCGCGTCAGCGAGCCCCTGCTGGGCCAGGTCTCCCACCCAGGCCACATATCCGTCGGGCCGGATCGCCACGGCAGTGGGAGCGGTGATCGCGCCGAGTAGCGGGAGCTCCCACTCCCCGTCGTAGCTCGCGTCGATCAGCTGGACCCGGTCGGCCCATCCTGTGATGTCGAAGCCGCCGGGCTCACCGAGGTTGAGCAGCACCGGCTTGGCGTCGTGCAGCAGCTCGAAGACCCGGAGCGGGCCGTCGGCGGTCACGAGGTCCAGATCGGGCATCCGGCGTCCGAGCAGCGGATGTCCCTCGCCGAGGTCGAGATGAATGTCCAGCCCGGAGATGAGCCCGGCGAGCCGTCTGCGAGGCTCGTCCATGCTCGCCAGCTCCGACACGACATCGACCACGGCCTTGATGCGCTCGTCGTGACGCTGGAGCGCGGTCTGGGCCATCGTGTACCGGAGCGCGCGGGCAGCGACCGGGTGGCGCTCGGAGTGGTAGGTGTCCAGGAGGCTCTCCGGGGAGGTCCCGTCGACCACCTGCGCGAGCTTCCATCCCAGATTCAGCGCATCCTGCACACCGAGGCTGAGACCCTGTCCACCCGCCGGGTAGTGCACGTGCGCCGCGTCGCCGGCCAGGAGGACTCGTCCCACGCGGTAGGCGGCGGCCTGCCGGGTCATATCGGTGAACCTGGAGATCCACGTGGCGTTGTGGATCCCGAAGTCGGTGCCGAACACGCTGACGAGCGCCTCGCTGAGATCACGCAGGGTGGGGTCGCCGGAGGGCCCGACCCGCTGCTCGGTCACGACGACCCGGAACGTCTTCCCATCCCCCATCCTGTGGAGGCCGTGGATGCCGGTGGCGTCGTGACGGGGGCCCTGCGGCGGCTCCTCGGTCAGCTCGACCTCAGCGATCAGGTTGCTCCTCGTCGGATCCCACCCCGGGAACTCGATGCCGGCTGCTTTACGGATCAGACTGCGTCCGCCGTCGCACCCGACGAGATACCGCGCCCGCAGCGATCGGCCGTCCGACAGCTCGGCGTCGACGCCGGTGTCGTCCTGCGCGAAGCCCGTCACCTCGCTCCCGTAATGGATGCGCACCGGCAACTCGGCGATCCAGGCGGCCATGATCCGCTCGATCTGGTTCTGGAAGATCGCGAGCGAATACGGATGACGTGTCGGGAAGTCGCTCATGTCCAACACGGTCGTGCCGAACGTCGCGGCCTGAACCGGCTGACCCTCGGCGAGGAACCGATCAGCGACCCCACGCTGATCCAGCACCTCGATCGTGCGCGCGTGAAAACCGCCGGCTCGTGATTCGACGAGCACGTGATCGGGACGCCGCTCGACAACCGCGACGTCGACCTTCGCCAACGCCAGCTCAGCCGCCAGCATCATCCCGGCCGGACCTCCTCCGGCGATCACCACCGCATGTTCGGTCATCGCCGCTCTCCGGCCGACAACACGCGCTCTGCGCCGGTGTAGACGTTCACATTCCCTCGCCGCGCGAAGCCGCACAGCGTCATCCCGCGATCGGCGGCGAGCTTGACGGCCAGCGACGTCGGCGCGCCGACGCCCACGACCACGGGCGCACCGGCCACCGCTGCCTTCTGCACGAGCTCGAAGGAGAGCCGGCCCGAGACGCACAGCAGACGATCGTGGAGCGGCAGCAGCCCGTCGAGCAACGCGCGGCCGACGACCTTGTCCATCGCGTTGTGGCGCCCGACGTCCTCGCGAATGAGCAGCAGCGTCCCGCCCGCGTCGAACAGGCCGGTGGCGTGCAGCCCGCCGGTCGCGTCGAACGCGGGCTGGCGCAGACGCTCGGGCAGGTCGGCCAGCAGCGCACGGGGAACCTGCGGCCCCGTGGGGAGCGCGGGCGCGTGCACCGCGACCTCCTCGAGGGCGCCCTTGCCGCACACGCCGCACGAGCTCGTGGTGTAGAAGCGCCGCCGGCCCGGATCGAAGCTCAGCTGCGCGTCGACGTCAACGGTGTTCGCCGCCAGGTCGGGCGGCGGCCCGGCCGGGGCCGGAGCGCCGATCAAGCCCTCGCCGTACAGGAATCCGAGCGCGAGCTCCTCGTCGTGACCCGGCGTGCGCATGGTCACCGCGAGCGCCTCGCCGCGCACGCGGATCTCGAGCGGGTCCTCGATGGCCACGCGATCGGGCACGCCATCGCGCTCGATGGCGATCGACAGACGAAGGGGATCGACCTCCATGGGCAGAGCAATACCCTCGCAGGTCGGTTTGGTGCTCAGCGGCGGCGCGCCGGCGCACGGGCGAGCGCCCGCGCCGTCACCCCCTCCTCGACCGGATCGACCACCCAGTCCGCGTGCCCGGGCATCGGCGGGGTGGTCTCGCCGTACACCCACCTTCCCAGGAACCCGCGGAGGTCGCGCCGGGCGACCTTCGAGGCGAGCGCGATGAATTCGGCGGTGCCGACCGACTCGTCGCGGTAGCGCCGGACCCACTCGCGCTGGAGCCGCTCGAAGGCGCGCGTGCCGATCTTCTGGCGCAGCGCGTAGAGGACGAGCGCGCCACCGTGGTAGGCCTGGAAGTTGAAGAGGTCGGCGGCGTCGCCGCTGCTCGGCCGCGCGACGGGACCGAAGTCGTGCCGCCACTGGTCGCCGTGGGCGTAGACGGCCCGCATCAGCTCCTCGATCGTGTCGTAGCCGGTGTCGTCGGGCCAACCCGTCGTGTCCTCGGCGAGCTGGCCGTTCTCCTCGGCGAACACGAACTCGTACCAGCTCGCGTGGCCCTCGTTCAGCCACAGGTCGCTCCACTCCCACGGCGCGACGCTGTTGCCGAACCACATGTGAGCAAGCTCGTGGATCATCGTCGGCTCCCAGACACCCTGGGTGTTTCCGGTGAACCAGCCATCGTCGTAGAGCGAGAGCGTCTGGGTCTCGAGTGCGAAGCCGATGTTCGCCTCGTCGGGGACGAGCGCGCCGTACACGTCGAACGGATAGCGGCCGACCCAATCCTCCATCCACCCGATGTGCGCCGGCTCGAGCGCGAGGATCGGCCGCAGGAAGCTCGTGAGGCTGGGCGCGGTGACGTCGCGCAGCAGGACACCGGGGTACCGGCCGGGCGTCGTCAGGTCGTAGTCGCCGACCGCGAGCTGCGTGAGCTCGGTCGCCATCGGCTCGCGCTGGACGTACGCCCAGACCGTCCGGCCCCTGCTCGTCCAGTGGCCGAGCGGCAGGCCGTTGGCGACCGCCTCGGTGCCCGCCGGCACATCGAAGCGGAACGTGAAGCTGGCCTTGTCGCGCGGGTGGTCGTTGGAGGGGTAGATCAGATGCGCGAAGTACGGCTGCGGCGCGGTGGCCGAGCCGGTCGCGTGCGTGAAGAAGGCGGCCGACTCGGGCTCGTCGCCCGCCGCGGTCGGCGTCGCGACGAAGTGGGAGACGCGTACGATGAACTTCTCGCGTCGGTCGATCGCCCTGCGTGGGGTGATGACGAGCTCCTCGCCGTTGCGCCGGAACGCCGCCGAGCGACCGTCGACCGACACCGCGCCGACGGCCTGGCCGCCGAAGTCGAGGTTGAAGCGCGAGAGCGACTGCGTGGCCTTCGCGACGATCGTGACCGAGCCGTCGATCGACTGTGACGGCGCGCTGGTGGCGTAGCGCAGGTCGAGGTCGTAATGCAGGACGTCGTAGCCCCCGTTCCCGAGGCCGGGTGCGAGGCGGTCATTGAGCCCCGCGGCGCCCGGCGAGGCGGCGGTGGCGGAGGCGGGAGCGGCGAGGGCGGCCAGCAGCGTCAGCGCCGGCAGGAGGGCACGGAGTCGCATGCGCCCGACTTTACGCCTCACCGCTGTCGAGAACGTGCCCGCTTACGGGCGATCCGGGTCTTGGAGCTCTCCCTCCGGCGTCGGCAACCCACTGGTGTAGTTCGCGCGCACGCGATCGGCGGCGAGGGCGTGGTCGCCGATCTCGAGCGCCGCCACGATCGCCTCGTGCTCTTCGACCGAACGCGCCGCGCGGTCGGGCGATGTCAGGTATACGCGCTCGAAACCCAGGAGCGCCTTCCGCACGAGGTCGATCACCTCTCGCAGGTGCGCGTTCTTGCATCCGGCCGTGAGGCGGCGGTGGAATTCGTCGTCGGCCGATGCGCCCGCTGCGGCGTCTCCCGCGGAGTCGAGCAACTGCCGGTTGGAGGCCCGCAGGGCGGCGATCGCCTCCGCATCGAACGGCGGCGACTCCCCGACCGCGACTGCTTCGAGGATCAGCAGGGACGGGATCAGCTCGCGCAGCTCGGCGGGATCGAGCAGGTCGGCCTCGCGCAGGTGGTCGGCGATCGCCTGGATGTCCGGATCGCGCGCCGAGCCCACGCCGACCTATTCTGGCAAAGCCCGCGTCTCGGCGGAGCTCGGTCGAGCGCTACTCCTGGCTCCGCGCCCGGCTCGGTGCGACCCGCGGTGGCTCGTCGGGCTGCTTCGGGTAGACCGGCGGCCACGGCGCGTCCATCAGGCCGTTCGCGCGGTCGCGCTCGTGCAGCGCCAGCAGCGGTTCCAGCGACTGCGGCACGTCCTCGATCGCGGCCCACGGATCGCCGTCGCGCTCGAACCGCTGCGGCACGCTCGCCAGCGTCAGCTCGTCGGGGTCGGAGTCGTCGAGCTCCTCCCAGCGGATCGGCGTCGAGACCTGGCCGCCCGCGCGGGCGCGCGCCGACCAGGCACCGAAGACGGTCTTGTGCGGAGCGTTCTGGTTGTAGTCGATGAAGATCCGCCGGCCGCGCTCCTCCTTCCACCACGCCGCGGTGAGGATGTCGGGCCGACGACGCTCGAGCTCGCGCGCGGCCGCGACCGCGGCGGCACGGACGGCGTAGGAGTCCCAGCGCGGCTCCAGCCGGACGTAGACGTGCAGGCCGCGATTGCCCGTCGTCTTCGGGAAGCCGACCAGCCCGAGCTCGTCCAGCAGCGCCTTGACCTCTCGCGCGGCCGTGCGAACCTGCGCGAAGCCGGTGCCCGGCTGCGGGTCGAGATCGAGGCGCAGCTCGTCCGCATGCTCTGGATCGTCGGCGCGGTGCGGCCAGACGTGGAAGCCCAGACAGGCGAGGTTGACCGCCCATGCGACGTGCGCGACGTCGGCGGCCACGAGCGCCCGCGAGGGCGTGCCGTTGACGGTCTCGACCGTCGTCGTCTGGAGCCACTCCGGCGCGCTTTCCGGCACGCGCTTCTGGAAGAACGAGGGACCGCCCGCGCCGCGCGGGAACCGCTGCATGAGCACCGGCCGGCCGCCCATGGCTCGCATGAGCGGTTCGGCCATCAGCGCGTAGTAGCGCACGAGGTCGAGCTTCGTCTCTCCCCGCTCGGGGAACAGCACCTTGTCCGGGCTGGTGATCCGTACCTCGCGCCTGGCGAGCTCGAGCACCTGTACGTCGCTGCCGGCCACGCCGCCACCGTACCGCCTCATCGGCCGCGCGGACTCGTCGACGCGGGAAACGTCTGCGACGTCACCATCCAGACGTGGCCGTCGGGGTCGGCGAACGCACCCGTGTAGCCCCACGGCTGCTGTCCGGCCGGCGTGACGACCTCGCCGCCGGCCTGGCGCGCACGCTCGACCAGGCCGTCGACGCCGGCATCGGTCTCGACGCGCAGGCTCAGCATGCACTCGCTCTGGCCGCGCCCCGCCACCTCGCGGTCGCCGATGACCCAGCCGAAGCCCTTGGTGGGGATCAGCATGAGGCGCAGGCCGTCGTTGAGCGCGAATTGCAGCGGCTCGGGCAGTCCGTCATCCGCCAGCTCGCCGACGGCGTCGAAGCCGAGCCCTTCGCTGTAGAACGCGAACGACGTCCGGCGATCGGCGGTCGGCAGGCTGACGATGACGGGCGATGGCGGCATCCGCGGGGCTCCTCTGGGCGTGGCTGAGATCTGGCGTTCGAGAACATGAACTCACCGGCGACCCGGAACTCATCGCGACGACCTCGAAATGTTGACCTGTGCGCGATCCGTGCCTATAGTGCGCAACTTCGAGCGTACGGGCTGATTCAGCGTGCGCGGTCAGGCGGAGGAGCTCCTGTGGCAGGCAGGGGTTCGGAACTGCGCGAGGAGGGGTTTCACGATGCCTTTGTCCCGTCGAGGGTTCCTGAAGTCCGGAGCGGCGACCGGTGCGGCGGTCGGGCTGTCCGGCCTCACCGGGGTCTCCGCCGCGGAGGCGGACGGGGACACGGCACGTGCGCCGAGCGGGCGCGGCGGCACGATGATCGGCGTCCCGTTCGAACCGCGCGACGAGGTGCGCATCGGCGTGGTCGGCCTCGGCAACCGCGGCACCGGCATGACCGAGCTCTTCTCCCAGCACCCGAACGTCCGGATCGTCGCGATCTGCGACGCGCGCGAGGAGCGCGTGCGGGCGGTGGCGGACCAGCTGCGTGCCGACGGGCACGAGCCGCCGGTGACGTACGCCGGCGGCGACCCGAGCTATAAGAACGCGCTCAAGGCAGCGCGCCGCGCGCAGTCGGACCGCGACGCCGACATGCCGTACACCGAGCTCTGTGCCCGCGACGACATCGACTTCGTGTACTCGCCGACGCCGTGGGAGTGGCACTTCCCGGTGGCCATGGAGGCGATGCGGCACGGCAAGCACGTCGGCACCGAGATGCCGCTGTCGATGGAGCTGGAGCACCTCTGGGACCTGGTCAAGACCTCGGAGCGGACCCGGCGCCACTGCTTCCTGATGGAGCAGATCGTGTACTCGCGCAACGAGATGCGCCTGCTCCGGATGGCGCACGAGGGCCTGTTCGGCGATCTGCTCCACGGCGCGGGCGCGTACAACCACGACATCCGGGAGCTGCTGTTCGGCGTCCCTCCGTACTACTACCCACCCGCCTGGCGGCGGCTCTGGCACACACGCCGCGACGGCAACTTCTACCCGATGCACGGGCTCGCCCCGATCGCGGCGATGATGGACGTCAACCGCGGTGACCGGTTCACGACCGTCTTCTCGAGCAGCTCGCCGGCGCTCGGTCTCGCGGCGTACCGGGAGGAGCACATCCCGCGCGATCACGAGAGCTGGGGCGAGACGTACGTCGCGGGCGACCGCAACGTCTGCCTGGTCGAGACCGCGAAGGGGCGGCTGATCCGTGTCGAGCACGACGTCTCCACGCCGCACCCCTACAGCCGTCTCAACCACCTCGCGGGCACGAAGGGACTGTGCGAGGACTTCGCGGGCGGGCCCGGCACGGACGGCTCCGGGGCGCGCATCTACCTCGAGCCGGAGATGACCGACCACAGCTGGCGCGACCTCGACGACTTCGCCGAGTACGACCATTGGCTGTGGACCGACGGCGAGGACCCCGAGGTGGGGCACGGCGGCGCCGACTCGAAGGAGGTCTGGCGGTTCGTCCAGATGATGCGCCTCGGCCTGGTGCCCGACCACGACGTCTACGACGGCGCCACCTGGACCGTCGTCAACCCGCTCAGCACGGAGTCGCTGAAGCGCGGGCGGCCGGTCGGGGTCCCCGACTTCACACGTGGCCACTGGCGGGAGCCGCGCGCCGGGATCGACTCGCCGCGACCAGCGGCGAGTCGTGCCGGCGCCTAGCGGATCGCTAGCACGCGCGCAGCGTTGCCGCGGTAGATCGCGGGCAACACGTCGACCGGGAGGTCGAGCGCGGAGATCTGCCAGCGCCCCTGCGGCCATGGCCGGCCGGGGTCCGTCCAGTACGGGAACTGCTCGTCGTCGGTCTCCAGGAAGCGGAAGTACGTCTCGTACGCCGCGCGCCCGGGCGGCAGCTCGTCGGTCCCGAACAGGATCCGGTCCGCATGCTCGATGAACAGCCTGCGCGCGGCACGCGGCTGGCGGCCGAGCTCGGCGATCCGCGCGGAGAAGTCCATGCACAGGTTCGGGTAGGTCGACAGCATCCGCTCCACCCACGCGAGATCCTCCGCGCAGCAGCACACGTGCGCGGCGACGAACGTGGTGCCCGGATGCGCCGCCACGACGGCCTCGAGTGCCTCCATCAGCCGCTCGAACGGCGGGGCGCCGGTGCCGTGCAGCGCCCACTCCGGGTGCACCGCGAGCTCCTCCAGGCGCTCGTTGGTCGCGTCGGCGGGCTCGAAGAACGCGATCGGGTCGGCGGTGTGGATCAGCACCGGCAGCCCGAGCTCGCCGGCCGCCGCCCACAGCGGCTCGAGGCGAGCGTCGTCCGGGAGGACGAGCGCACCGGCGCCGTCGCGCACCGAGAGCCCGAGGTCCTTCCACACCTTCAGGCCGCGAGCCCCGGCCTCGCGCGAGGCCGCGAGGCTCTCGACCAGCTGTTCGGGCCGCTCCAGCCCACTCCAGTCGACGTGGCAGAACGTCAGGAACCGCCCAGGATGCGCGCGGTCGTAGCGGTCGAGGTTGGCCTCGAGCTCGGCGCCCCAGCGGCCGTCCAGGTTCACGATCGCCTCGATGTCGAGCGCGTCCATCAGCGTCAGCAGCGCGCCGACGTCGTCGGCCATCCAGCCGCCGCCGGGGCGCACCCAGTGCGTGATCCAGCGTCCGAGGTGGTTGTGGGCGTCGATCGCTCGGGCCGCAGGCCGCGCCACGCGCGTCGCCGGGACCCTCAGCGAGGGACGCGGCCGGTAGTCCGGGAGCGCAACCTGCAGCGGCACCTGAGAGCGAGTCGGCATGAATTCGGACATAAGCGTGCACCAATTATGCCCATTTCTGCGCGATAGGCGATAACCTGCGCCAGGTGCTTGACGAGCTGAGCGCGTCGCCGTCATTGACCCAGCGCGAGATCGCCGATCAGCCGGCCGCCTGGGAGCGGGCGGCGGCGCTCGCCTCGACGTCCGAGCTGTTCCCGGACGGCGCGCGCGTCGCGCTGATCGGCTGCGGGAGCTCGTGGTCGGCAGCCCAGGCGATCGCGGCGCTGCGTGAACGCAGCGGCCACGGCGAGACCGACGCGTTCTCGGCCTCCGAGGCGCTGATGGCGCGCGCGTACGACCGCGTCGTCGCCATCTCACGCTCCGGCGCGACCAGCGAGCTGTTGCACGCGCTCGACCACGTGCCGGAGGGCGTGCCCACCGTCGCGGTCGTGGGGGTGGAGGACAGCCCGATCGCGCGGGCCTGCGACGAGGTGGTGCCGCTCGAGTTCGCCGACGACCAGTCCGTGGTCCAGACGCGCTTCGTCACGACGACGATCGCGCTCGCCCGCGCGTGCCTGGGCGAGGATCTGCGGGCGGTGGCCCGCGACGGCCGGGCGGCACTCGAACGGCCGCTGCCGGCTGCCGCCGCCGGCCGCCTCCATCACGTCGTACTCGGACTCGGGTGGTGCGCCGGGCTCGCGGGGGCCGCGGCGCTGATGCTGCGGGAGACCGCCGGGATCGCGAGCGAGGCGTACCCGGCGATGGAGTACCGGCATGGGCCGATCGCGATGGCGGCGGCGGGCACCGCGGTCTGGTTCCTCGGGCCGGTGCCGCCCGGGCTCGCCGACCAGGTCGCGGCCACCGGGGCGGCGGTCATCGAGTCGCGACTGGACCCGCTCGCTCAGCTCGCGCAGATACAGCGCGTCGCTGTGGCGCTCGCGCGGGCGCGCGGACTGGACCCGGACCGCCCGCCCAACCTCAGCCGCTCGATCGTGCTGGAGGCGCACGGCGACGGCGCCTGAACTCACACGATGGCCTCTCACGGCCAGGGGAGAGAGGACAGATGAACAAGTGGACGATATTCACCGCCGCGCTGTGCGCGCTCGCGTTAGCGCTCGCGGGGTGCGGCGAATCGGATGACGACTCCGGCGGCAGCGCTTCCGGCGCTGTCGAGGGCGAGATCTCGCTGCTGGTGCCGGAGTACTCGAAGAACACCGAGCCGTTCTGGCGCGACCTGATCGCGAGCTTCGAGTCCGAGCACGCCGGAGCCAAGGTCAAGCTCCAGACGGTCAGCTGGACCGACATCAACCAGAAGGTCACGACGCTGATCTCGACCAACCAGGCGCCCGACATCCTGAACCTCGACGCGTACGCGAACTTCGCCTCCGACGAGCTGCTGCTGCCGGCCGAGGAGGTGCTGTCGCCCGAGACGCAGGAGGACTTCATCGACGAGTTCGCCGAGAACGGGAAGCTCGACGGCACGCAGTACGGCATCCCGTTCGTCGGATCGGTCCGCGGGCTGTTCTACAACAAGGAGATGTTCCGCAAGGCCGGCATCGGCAAGCCGCCGGAGACGTGGGACGAACTGCGCGAGGCCGCCGCGAAGATCGACGCGAGCGGCGAGACCGGATACGGGATGCCGCTCGGCCCAGAGGAGGCGCAGGCGGAGTTCTCGCTGTTCATGTGGGGCAACGGCGGCGACTGGGTGGACGGCGACACGTGGACGATCGATCGCCCGGAGAACGTCGAGGCGCTCCAGTACATGAACGACCTTGCCAACGCCGACGAGGTCACGCAGCCGAATCCCGGGACCACCAACCGGACCGACCTCTGGAAGGTGTTCGGGGCGGGCAAGATCGGGATGGTGATGGGTTCGAACTTCTACCCGGTGCTGCTGAAGGACCAGAACCCGAAGCTCGACTACGGGGTCGCGCCGGTGCCGGTCAACGGCTCCAACGACCCCGTGACGCTCGGCGTCGAGGACTATCTGATGGCGTTCAACACCACCGAGCACAAGCCGGTCGTGAAGGCGTTCTTCGACTTCCTCTACGAGCGGGAGAACTACGGTCGCTTCATCGAGCGCGAGGGGTTCCTGCCGGTGACCACGTCGGTGTCCGACCAGGTCGCGGCGGACGACCCGCAGCAGAAGGTGTTCATCGACTCGGTGGCGGACGCCCGGTTCTACCCGACGACGAACCCGACGTGGGGGGCGATCGCGCCCCAGGTGAAGGAGCGGCTCGGCACCGCGGTCGAAGGCAAGGAGCCCGCCGAGGTGCTGTCCGGCCTGCAAGAGGCGGCCGAGAAGGGCGCCTGAGCAGGTGGCCGCCGACGGCGTTCACCTCTCCTCCACGCCGCCGGCTGCCCGGGAGACGACGCCGGCCTCGCACACGGTGCGACGGCCGGCGCCTCCCCGTCGCCCACGGCGCCGGCTCGCCCGCGCGCTGGCGCCGCTGCCGTGGCTTGCGCCGAGCCTGGCGCTGATCGGCGGGATCGTGATCTACCCGGTGATCGAGATGGTCCGCACCTCGCTGGCGGACATCAACATCTCGGGGCTCGTGACCAAGGGCGTCGGGCTGCGCAACTACGGCTGGGTGCTCGAGGAGGACGGCTTCGGCCAGGTGCTGCGCAACACGGTCGTCTGGGTGGTGCTGGTCGTCGGCCTGACCGTGATCTTCTCGCTCGCGCTCGCACAGCTGCTCAACGAGCGCTTCGCGGGCCGCCGGCTCGTGCGCTGGGCGCTGATCGTGCCGTGGGCGGCCTCGCTGGTCATGACGGCGGCCGTCTGGAAGTGGATGCTCAACTACTACTACGGCATCGTCAACGGGGCGCTCGGCTGGGTCGGCATCATCGACGAGCCGCGCGACTGGCTCGGTGACCCGTCGACGTCGTTCTACGCGATGGTCCTCGTCGGCGTCGTCGTCTCGGTGCCGTTCACGACCTACGTGGTCCTCGCGGGCCTCCAGGGCATTCCGCGCGAGCTGTACGAGGCGGCCCGCGTCGACGGGGCCGGGCCGTGGCGCACCTACCGCGCGATCGTCCTGCCGCTGCTGCGCCCGGCGCTGCTCGTCGGGGTGGTGCTGAACGTCATCTACGTCTTCAACTCGTTCCCGATCATCTGGATCATGACCCAGGGCGGGCCGGGCCGCGAGACCGACACGACGGTCACGATGGTCTACAAGCTCGCGTTCAGGGACCGCGCGATCGACGAGGCCGCCGCGCTCTCGGTGATGAACGTGGTCGCCCTGCTGGTCGTGGTCGGAGCGTACGTCGCCGTGGTCGGCCGGCGCTCGCGCGAGGTGCGGCTGTGAGCCGGCCGGTGCGCGCGAGCCTGCTGTCCGCCACGGGAGCGCTGATCGCCGCGTTCTTCCTGTTCCCGTACCTGGTGATGCTGTTCACGGCGTTCAAGCCCGACGACGAGCTGGTGACGATCCCGCCGCGACTGCTGCCGCACAACTGGACGCCGGAGAACTTCGTCGACGTGTGGGACGTGGCGCCGATCGCCCAGCACCTGAAGGTGACGCTGATCGTCGCGTCGGTCTCGACGCTGCTGACCGTGCTCGCCGCCGCGCCCGCCGCCTACTACACGGCCCGCAACGACTTCCGCGGCCGGCGGGCGTTCATGATGCTGGTCCTGATCACCCAGATGTTCTCGCCGATCGCGCTGCTGATCGGGCTCTACCGCGAGTTCCTCCAGTTCGGGCTCGTCGACAGCTACTGGGCGCTCGTGCTGACCAACGCCGCCTTCAACCTCGCGTTCACGATCTGGATCCTCAACGCCTACTTCAAGAACATCCCGGCCGAGCTCGAGCAGGCGGCGTGGATGGACGGTTGCAGCCGCCGGCAGGCGCTGACGAAGATCGTCCTGCCGCTCGCGGCGCCCGGCCTCGTCACGGCCGTCATCTTCTGCTTCATCGCTGCCTGGAACGAGTACGTGATCGCGCTGACACTGATCAACACCCCCGAGAACCAGCCGCTGACGCTCGGCGTGACGTCGTTCATCGGCCTCAACGAGACCGAGTGGCAGTACCTGTTCGCGGCGTCGCTGATCGCCGTGGTTCCCGTGGTCGTGCTGTTCGGGATGATCGAGCGCTACCTGGTCGCCGGGCTGACCGCGGGGAGCCTCAAGTAGATGCGCCAGAGCGCCCGGCTGGACGCGATCCTCGAGCGTCTCTCGGACGACGGCTCGGTGGCGGTGACGAGCCTGGCCGAGGACCTCGGCGTCTCGATGGCGACGATCCGGCGCGACCTCGAGCTGCTCGAGTCGCAGCGCCTGCTCTCGCGCACGCACGGCGGCGCGGTCTCGCACGGCGTGCTCTACGAGCTGCCGCTGCGGTACCGCGCCGGGCGCCACCAAGCTGAGAAGCACCGGATCGCAGAGGCGGCGGCAGCACGGCTCGGCGACGCGCGTGTGGTCGGGTTCACGGGCGGGACGACGACGACCGAGGTGGCACGGCGGATCGCCGGCAAGACGCTGACCGTGGTCACCAACGCCCTCAACATCGCCTCGGAGCTGGCCGTGCGGCCGAACCTGAAGCTGGTGGTGACGGGCGGCGTGGCGAGGCCGGAGTCCTACGAGCTTGTGGGGTCGATGGCCGACGCGACGCTCGACGGGCTGAACATCGACGTGGTCTTCGTCGGCGTCGACGGCGCGTCGCGCGCCGGGTTGACGACCCACCACGAGGTCGAAGCCCACACCAACCGGCGCATGATCGCCCGCGCGCGGCGGGTGATCGTGGTCTGCGACGCATCGAAGATCGGCCGCTCCGCGCTCGCCGTGATCTGCCCGGCCCGTGACGTCGACGAGCTGATCACCGACTCCGGGGCCGCCGAGGAGTCGCTCGAGGAGCTGCGCGCGGCCGACATCGAGGTGATCGTGGTGTGACGGCGCGCTGGGACCTGCTGGTGCTCGGCGAGCTCAACGCCGACGTGGTCGTCTCCGGCCGCGACGTCGAGCCGGCCTTCGGGCAGGTCGAGCGAATCGTCGACGACGCGCGGCTGACGCTGGGCGCCTCCGGCGCGATCCTGGCCTGCGGCGCCGCGCGGCTCGGTCTGTCGGTGGGCTATGTGGGCGTCGTCGGCGACGACCCCGTCGGCCGGTTCGTGCTCGACGAGCTGACGGCGCGCGGGATCGACACCGCGCTCTGCCGGGTCCACGAGTCGCTGCCGACCGGGCTGAGCGTGATCCTCTCGCGGCCGGACGACCGGGCGATCCTGACCGCGCTCGGCACGATCGACGCGCTGCGCGCCGCCGACGTGCCGGCCGACGCGCTGGCGCGGGCGCGGCACGTCCACGTCGCCTCGCTCTACCTCCAGCACGCCCTCCGGCCGGACGTCCCGCGTCTGTTCGCCGCCGCGCGGGCAGCGGGCGCGACCACGTCGCTCGACACGAACTGGGATCCCAGCGACCGCTGGGACACGCTCGAGGCCGCGCTCGCGGAGACCGACGTCTTCATGCCCAACGCCGCCGAGGCGCGCCGGATCGCCCGCACGGACGACGTCGACGAGGCGCTCGACCGGCTGGCCGGGCGGGTCGGGACCGTCGCCGTCAAGCTCGGCCCCGGCGGCGCGGTCGCCCGCCGCGGCGAGGAGCGCGCCGCCGTCCGCGCGCGGCCGGTGGAGGTCGTCGACACCACGGGCGCCGGGGACACGTTCGGCGCCGGGCTGCTCGCCGGCCTGCTCGACGGGCGCCCGCTGGCCGGCGCGCTGCGGCTCGCGGTCGCCTGCGGCACGCTCTCCACGCGCGCCGCCGGAGGCACCGCGGCCCAGCCGACGCTGATCGAGGCCGAGGCGGCGAGTGAGCTGCCGTAGGCACGGCGGAACGCACGCCGCGCTCCGCGATCAGCCGGACAGCGCACGCACGAACGCGTCGGTCCGCTCGATGTGGGGGACATGGCCGGCGTCCTCGATCACGTGCAGCGGCCAGCCGAGCCGGGCGCTCGCGCGCTCGGCCAGATCGAGCGGGACGAAGCGGTCGTGCCTGCCCCACAGCAGCGCGGTCGGAAGCGCGATGCGGCGAAGCTGGGCATCGGGAACCTGCCTCGTGCCGGCCTTGATCAGCTGCGCCATCGTCCGCTTGGCGTGCGGGACGGCCGCACGGTGCCGCGTGTATTCACTGAAGGCCTCCAACCAGTCCGGATCGCGCCGGCGGGCCGCGTCGAGATCGAAGAACGCCCAGCGCTCGAACCGCTCGGCGTTCTTGGCGGTGGGGCGCAGACCGAACCGGATCGCCACGGCGCGGAGACCCAGCGGCATGCGGTAGCGCCCGATCCCGGGCGCCGCGTAGATCACCAGCCGCTGAAGGAGATCCCCGTGCGCGACCGCAAACCGCGCGGCGAGGCTGCCGTCCAGCGAGTGCGCGACCAGCATCGGCTTCTCCTCGCACGTCGCCTGGATCAGCTCGGCGAACCAGTCGGCGAACGCCGCGGCGTCAAGTCGGGCGAATGGCTCGGACTCGCCGAAGCCGGGGATGTCGGGCACGATCAGACGGTGGCGCCCGGCCAGCCGCGCGATCACGGGCGCCCAGTACACGCCGCCGCACTCGATCCCGCCCTGCAGCAGCACCACGGGCGGGCCGTCGCCGGCCTCCAGCAGTGCGGTGGAGACGCCGGCCAACCGCAGCCGTCGTTCCCTCACCGGGACCCCGGCCAGCAACCGCTGCCGAGCGTCCTCGCCGGCGGAACGAACTCCGCCGGCCTTCTCATCGAGACGTTCGATCATCGCCCCTGCGACGCTACGGAGCCGCCGGCGTGACCGCTTCGGCTGGACTACCCAAATCGGGCGTCCGGCCGAGATGGGTAGTCCTGCGTAGCCGCTCGGCTCTCGCGCCAACTTCGCGCCCTGACCGAGGACTAGACTGCCCCTGGTGCCGCCCGAAGCCCTCGCGGGCGCCGCCGATCTGCTCCGGGAGCGCTCCGCAGAACTCGCTGCGATCGAGCGCGCCGTCGGCGACGCACTCGCCGGGGACGGGCGCCTGCTCGTGTTCGAGGGTCCCGCCGGGATCGGCAAGAGCTCGCTGCTCCAGGCCGTCCGCGACTGTGGCGAGGCGGCCGGCATGGAGGTCCTCTCGGCCCGCGGCGGCGAGCTCGAGCGGCGCTTCGGCTTCGGGGTCGCTCGCCAGCTCTTCGAGGCCACCGTCCGCGATCGCCGCTCGGCTCCGCGGCTGCTCGCCGGCACGGCGCGCCTGGCGGCCCCGGTGCTCGGCGTCGAGCCGGGCCCGGAGGACCCGCCGGCCGCGGCCGATCCGGGCGGCGGCGCCTTCGCGGTCCAGCACGGCCTCTACTGGCTCACGGCGAAGCTCAGCGAGCGGCGGCCGGTCGCGCTGATCGTCGATGACGCGCACTGGGCGGACCCGGAATCGCTGCGCTTCCTGGTCCATCTCGCCCGCCGGCTCGAGGGTCTGCCGGTGCTGCTGGCCGTGGCGACGCGGCCGCCGTCGGACGGCGACCGGCTGCTCCACCGGCTCGCCGCGACCGCCGGCGCGGAGGTGTCGGCGCCTGCGCCTCTGAGCGCGGCCGCGAGCGCCGAGATCGTCCGCTCGCTGGCGCCGGACGCCGACGACGAGGTCTGCAAGATCTGCCACGCCCGTGCTCGTGGCAACCCGTTCTACCTCCGCGAGCTGGCGAACGGCCTGCGGTCCGAGCACCTCGAGCGCGGTCCCGCGGCCGCCGACCGGCTCGCGGACTGGAGCCCGGAGAGCGTGACCCGGTACGTGCGCGCGCGCGTCGCCGCCCTGCCGGCCCGGGCACGCTCGCTTGCCCGGGCGGTCGCGATCCTGGGCCAGGACGCCCACGCCGGGCACGCCGCCGCGATTGCGCGACTCGACAGCGCGACCGCCGACGCCGCCGCCGACGCCCTGCGCGGCGCCGGGATCCTGTCGGCCGGCCCCGGGCTCGCCTTCGAGCACCCGATCGTGCGCTCGGCGGTCTACGAGGAGATCCCCGCCGCGGCACGCGCGGCCGCGCACGCTCAGGCGGCACGGCTCTTCGCGGCGGAGGGAGCGTCCGACGAACGGATCGCCGCGCAGCTGATGGCCTGCGAGCCCCGCTCGGACCAGTGGACGTCCGAGCGACTCACGCAGGCGGGCCGCGATGCGCTCGGGCGCGGGGCGGCCGTCGCCGCGGCCGGGTACCTGCGCCGCGCGCTCGAGGAGCCTCCGCCGCCGACGGCGCGGGCGAGCCTGCTGCTCGAGCTCGGGGCCGCGGAGGCATCGGCCTACGAGGCGGCGCCCGCGGTCGACCACCTGCGCCAGGCCTTCGAGGCGGCGACCGAGCCGGCCGGGCGCCGGCGCGCGGCGCTGCTGCTGGCCAGTCTGCAGACCCAGGACGGGCAGGGGGCCGAGGGCGTCGAGCTGGTCCGGCAGGTGCTCGAGGAGTGCGCCGACGATCAGGCGCTCGCCGCGTCGGTCGAGGCCCAGCTCGTGAATCTGGCCCGCTTCCAGGCCTCGACGCGGCCGCTCGGGCGCGACGCCGCGGCGCGCCTGCGCGCGCGTGTGGACGCCGGCGAGGACGGCGCGGCGATGCTCGCCACGGTGGCGGCCGAGATGGCCATGGCCGGCGAGTCTGCGACC
The DNA here is from genome assembly GCA_963806395.1 of uncultured Solirubrobacteraceae bacterium. Taxonomy (GTDB): domain Bacteria; phylum Actinomycetota; class Thermoleophilia; order Solirubrobacterales; family Solirubrobacteraceae; genus DASSUW01. The sequence continues at coordinate 48,683 of CAWDYI010000019.1, forward strand.
CGCGTCGCGAACCTGGCCAAGCGCGTCCTCGAGCGCCCGCCCGATCCGGGGGAGTCGATGGGCGACTACTCGTTCATGATCGCGCTCCGCGCCCTGACCGTGGCGGAGGAGCTGGAGCTCGCGACGCGCGTGCTCGACGAGGCGATCGCCGCAGCCTCCCGTCGCGGGGCGGCCATCGACCTCGGTTTCCTGATGGCGTTCCGCTCGGACGCCGCCTACCGCCGCGGCAACGTCTTCGACGCCGAGGCGGACGCGCGCGCCGCCTACGCCCTCGCGCTCGAGAGCGAGTGGTTGATCGGGCTGCCGGCGAGCGTCGCCTATCTCGTCACCGCACTGGTCGAGCGCGGTGAGCTCGAGGAGGCGACGCGACTGGTCGACGACGCCGGGCTCGCGGCGCCCGCCGCCGCGCTGCCCGATCACTACACGACGCATCTGCTGCTGCACGCCCGCGGGCGCCTTCGCATCGCCACCGGCGCGCTCGACGACGGGATCGCCGACCTGCTCGAGTGCGGGCGGCGCCAGACTGCGATCGGCGAGCTGAACCCGTCGCTCACCCCGTGGCGTTCGGAGGCGTCACCGGCGCTGGCGCTCACCGGAGAGCCGGGAGCGGCGATCGGGCTGTGTGCCGAGGAGCTCGATCTGGCGCGGGAGTTCGGCGCCCCGCGCGCGATCGGGATGGCGCTGCGTGCCGCAGGCGTCGTCGAAGGGGGAGCCGGCGGCCTCGAGCTTCTGCGCGAGGCCGTCGAGCTGCTCGCGCACTCAGCGGCTCGCCTCGAGCACGCCCGCGCGCTCGCCGATCTCGGCGAGCTGCTCGAACAGGAGGGGTACCGGTCCGACGCCTGCGACGTCCTGCGCCAGGCACTGGAGCTCGCCCACCGCTGCGGCGCCGGCGCGCTCGAGGAGAGAGCGCTGGCCGCCCTGCGCGCCGCAGGCGCCCGCCCGCGACGCCCGGTGCTCAGCGGCCCGGACGCGCTCACCGCGAGCGAGCGGCGGGTGGCCGAGCTGGCCCGGAGCGGGATGGCCAACCGCGAGATCGCGGAAGCGTTGTTCGTGACCGTGCGCACGGTCGAGTTCCACCTGAACAACAGCTACCGCAAGCTCGGCATCGATTCGCGTGGCAAGCTCGAGGTGGCGCTGGGCTGAGCCTCAGCGCTGCGCGCAGATCGCGTACACGCCGGCCAGGGTGCCGACATTGCCCGAGTTGACCGCCTGGCCCTGCCATCCGGTCGGAGTGCCCCCACCGGTCGTCGGCGAGCTGACGCGGATCCACGACGTCGCCTGGTAGCTGTAGACGCCTCCTCCGACGGCAACCTCCCCGCCCAGGCACTCGACCTTGGCCGGCGGACCGGACTTGTAGTCCGTGCTCCTGACCGTGACGGCTCCGAATGTGCCGGTCGCCCCGGTCCTCCCGGTGGGACCCCTCGCACCCCGCGCACCCGCCGATCCCCGCAGCGAGGAGATCGCCCCAGGGCTGAGGTCCGCAACGGTCAGCGACCCGTTGCGCACGTCGGTGCTGCGGAGCGACCCGTTGTGGATGTCCCTCCCGCTCAGAGACCCGTCCGCCACGTCCTTGCCGGTGATGGCGACCGCCGCGTAGCTCGTGCCTCCAAGGGCGACGAACAGCGCGACCAGCGAGATCACGAGCGCCGGTTGGGGTCGGCGTTTCAGGGCGGGTTTCAAGGGATCGGCCTCCTGGAAGTCGTCGCGCGAGAGGATTCATCGCGCAGACCCACCATAAGCTCGGTCCGGTGACGTCGGGCGCTCTCGCCCACCAGGGTTTTCGGGGCGACGCCACAGGCTTAGCGACGAGAGGACGTGATCATGGAGTACCGCAATCTTGGGCGGAGCGGCTGCGCGGTTTCGGCCCTGACGCTGGGCACGATGACGTTCGGCGCCGAGAGCGACGAGGAGCGTGTCCCACGCGCAGCTCGACGCCTTCGTCGAGGCCGGCGGCACGCTGATCGACACCGCCGACGTCTACAGCGCACGGCGCATCGGAGCGAGATCATCGGGCGCTGGCTCGCCAAGCAGCCCGCCGCGATACGCAGCCAGGTCGTGCTCGCGACCAAGGGCCGCTTCGCGATGGGCGAAGGCCCCAACGACGCCGGGCTGTCGCGCCGCCACCTGCGTGACGCGCTCGACGCCTCGCTGCGACGGCTCGGCGTCGAGTCGGTCGACCTCTACCAGGTCCACGCCTTCGACCCGCTCACCCCGCTGGAGGAGACGCTGCGGCTTCCTCGACGACGCCGTGAAGCGCCGGGAAGATCTCCTATGTCGGGCTGTCGAACTACACCGGCTGGCAGGTCCAGAAGGTCGTCGACCTCGCCGAGTTCCGCGGCCTGGCGCGTCCGGTGACCCTGCAGCCGCAGTACAACCTGCTCGTCCGGGAGATCGAGTGGGAGATCGTGCCCGCCTGCGAGTCGACCGGGCTGGGGCTGCTGCCGTGGTCGCCGCTCGGCGGAGGGTGGCTGACCGGCAAGTACACCCGGGACGCCCGCCCGACCGGCGCCACGAGACTCGGCGAGGACCCCGACCGCGGCGTCGAGGCCTACGACCGCCGCAGCACCGCCGAGCGCACGTGGGACGTCATCGACGCGGTCCAGTCGGTCGCCGTCGTCGCGCGGAGTCACGATGGCGCAGGTCGCGCTCGCGTGGGTGGTCGACCGGCCGATGGTCAGCTCGGTGATCCTCGGCGCGCGCACGGTCGAGCAGCTGCAGGACAACCTCGGCGCCGCGGGCCTGCACCTGAGCCGAGGAGGAGACCGCGCGGCTGGATGCAGCCAGCGACCCGGCTCCGGCCGACTACCCGTACGGCGGGCCGGGCGTCGAGCAGCGGAGCCGGGTGCTGGCGGGCGCACGGGCGACGTGACTAGCGCGACCCGCGTTCGCAGACCGGTGTCGCTCGGCCGCACCGCCGCAGCGTGCGCACGTCGCGGCGGGTCGCCGGCGTCAGGTGGACGGCTTGTCCGCCTCCCCCGGCCATCGATGCGATCAGGCGGTCGCGGCTGTCGACGATGAGCCTGCTGACCAAGACCTCGTTCGGATTGGTCTCGAGGTCGGTCGTGGGCGCGTCGCCGTAGACGTTCGCCACGTACGGCCTGCGGCGATCGAGGAAGCGCAGCGGGAACGAGAGCGTCTCGTCGTGCTCGTCGGTCATGCTGCCGACGAACCAGTCCCGCCCGCTCTTCCTGGCCACCGTGACGAAGTCGCCGATCTGGCCGTTGAGCACCTTGGTGTCGCTCCACGTGGTGGGAACCCGCTCGAGGAACTCGAGCTCGGGCTGACCCTCGTAGTGCTCCGGGATGTCGGCCATCATCTGCAGCCCGCTCAGGTACACGGGGTAGATCGCCAGCTGTGCCGCGCGCGTCGAGTGCACCCGCGTGTGCTCGAGCGTCCTCCAGGGCGGCTTGCCGGGGCCGCCGGGATCCCACGTGACGTCGAAGATCCCCGGCGTGTAGCTCATCGGCCCGGCGATCATCCGCGTGAACGGGAGGTTCACCAGGTGCTCCGGCGGGTTGCCTTCACTCCACGCCTCCCACTCCATGCCGCGTACGGCCTCGCGGGTCAGGATGTTCGGGTAGGTGCGCCGTTCGCCGGTGTCCTTGACGATCTCGTGCGCCTCGACGACCAGGTGGTGGCGCGCGGCGCGGCGGATCGTGTCGCGGTAGTGGTTGACCATCTCCTGGTCGTAGTGGTTGTGGTCGACGCCGTCGATCGTGGTGCCGCCGGCGTAGCCGGTCTTGACGCCGGGGACGCCCAGCCGCTGGTACAGCGAGAACGCCGGCTCGATCTGGCTGAGGTAGTTGGTGACGTTGCCGCCCGTCTCGTTGTGCGCGAGCCAGTCGACGCCCCTGCGCTTGGCGTACGCGACGACCTCCTCCAGATCGAAGTCCGGGGTCGGGGTGAGGAAATCCTGCGTCGTGTATCTCGTCGCCCAGCCCTCGTTCCAGCCCTCGGCGAGCACGTACGGGACGTCGTGCGCGGCGGCGAAGTCGATGTACCGCTTGACGTTCTCGGTCGTGGCGCCGTGCGGCAGGGCAGCTCCCGTCGCCCACTCCGACTGGCCCTTGTGGATCTCCCACCACACGCCGACGTACTTGCCGGGCTTGATCCACGACGTGCTCCGGTGGCAGATCGCGCACGGATCGTTGAGGTTCAGGATCAGCGTCGACTCGATCAGGTCCCCGGGCGAGTCGCCGATGACCAGCGTCCGCCAGGGCGAGCTGTGCGGCGCCGTTCCGCGCACCTTGACGCCGTCCGGCAGGGCGACCAGGGCCGACGTCAGCGTCGGCGCGGCGGCCTCGCCGGGCGCCACGTTCATGGCGGCGTAGTCGATCAGGTCGGCCTCGTGCAGGGTCGCGTAGCCGGCGTCGCCCGCGTCGATCGTCACCGGTGTCGCCGCGGCGTCCATCGCGCTGATGGCCGTGCGGCGCCAGAGCTCCTCGTCGCCGCTCCCGGAACCGAACTGGGCGGGGATCCACCACGCCGTGAAGTCGTCGGCGAAGTCGAACTCGGTGTCCTCCGACGTGATCGCAAACTGATCGATCGCCCGCTGCCTCGGCAGCACGTAGCGGAAGCCGACGCCGTCGTCGAAGACGCGGAAGACGAGTCGCAGGGCACGACGCGGCGCGACCGCTTCGCGCAGGTCGACCGTCAGCTCGTTGTAGTGGTTTCGGATCGTCCTGTACTCACCCCACACCGGCCGCCAGACGCCGTCATGCCGGTCGCGTCGCACGCTGCGAACCGCGAGGTCGCGGTCGAGCGGCGGAGCGTCCGCGAACTGGAACCCGAGCGCCGAGTTCGCCAGCAGCGGAGCACGGTTGTGGGAGACGCGGTACTGCGGCCTGCCCTGCTCGTCGAGCTCGAATGCGAGCGTGATCCGGCGATCCGGCGACGACACGGCGTAGGTCGCCGCGTCGTGCTTTGCCGCACCGGCAGGCGGCGCGATCACCGCCAGCGGCACGACCGCGAGCGCGACTGCCAACGTCCGCCAAGCGTTGCGTCTCATCGAGACACCCCCTCCCGCGCTCTCGCGTCACGGAGCGCACACGAATTCCGCGCGCGTCAGCCTCCCGCTGGTGCCCGCGTCCCGTAACGGCAGCCCGCGCCTTCGTGGCGGGACCGTGATCTGCCACACTCGCCGCTTTGCAACGTTTTACTCCCTTGGCAGGCGCTTTGCAACGTTTTACCTCGGAGCAGGCGTGACGACCGATCGGGACGCGCGCGAGGACGGCAGTCCGCGTAGGCCGGGCGTGGTCGCCGTGGCGCGCGCCGTCGGCGTCTCCCCGAGCACCGTGTCCAATGCCTTCAACCGGCCGGAGCGGCTCTCGCCGGCCCTCCGCGAACGCGTCCTGCGCACGGCGGCCGAGCTCGGCTACGGCGGCCCCGACCCTGTCGCCCGCAGCCTGCGCAGCGGCCGCGCCGGCGCAATCGGCGTCGTCTTCCGGCGGCGCCTGGCCGACGCGTTCGACGAACCGGCGACCGTGCAGCTCCTCAGGGGCCTGTCCGACGTCACCGATCCGCAGCAGCTCGCCCTCGTCCTCGTGCCCGGGCTGCGGCAGGAGCATCCATCGATCGGGCCGGCGGTCCGCAGCGCCGCGGTGGACGGCTTGATCGTCTACTCGATGTCCGCCGACGATCCGCTGTTCGAGGCCGCCCGCGGGCGGCGGCTACCCACGGTGATCGTCGATTCGCCCGCGGTCGCCGACCTGCCGGCGATCGACAACGCGCTCGCCGGCCCCGGGCCGGACTTCGTCGGGATCGACGACCGCGCCGCCGCCGAGACCGCCGTGCGCCACCTGCTCGACCTCGGCCATCGCCGCATCGCCATCCTCGGCTTCGGCCTGACCGCCCACCTGCATGCCGGGCCGGCCGACATCCGCGAGCAGGCGCACGCGACCGCCAGCGTGCCGAAGGCGCGCCTGGAGGGCTCGGCCCGCGCGGTCACCGCAGCCGGACTTGATTGGCCGAGCGTGCCGGTCGAGCAGGTCCCGATAACGAGCGTCGAGGGCTGTCTCGCCGGCGCCCGCGCGCTGCTCGATCGGGCGCCCGGCATCACGGCGCTGTTCGCATTCAGCGACCCGCTCGCGCTCGCTGCGCGGTCGGCTGCCCGCGAGCGCGGCCTGTCGGTGCCGCGCGACCTCTCGATCATCGGCTTCGACGACACCGCGCCCGCGGGCGAGGGACTCACCACCATCCACCAACCGCTCCGCGACAAGGGCCGCGTCGCCGCCGAGCGGCTGCTCCTCGCCCTCGGTCCCGAGCCGCCGCCCGCGGGGAGTGAGCTCCTGCCCACCCGCCTCGTGGCCCGCGACTCGACCGGCCCTCCGAGCTGATCACTCCCTTCCTCGCATCGCCTCGGCGGGCGAGGCTCGGAGCGCGAGCCGCGTGGTCACGGCGGCGGCCAGGAGGCCGAGGACCACGGCGCCGGCCGCCAGCCCGCCGATGAGCACCAGCGGCATGACGAGCGGGAACCCCGTCAGCCCGCGTGGCACACCGGCGACCGCGACCGCGACGATCGCCGCTCCGGCGACGAGCGCGGTGAGGACGGTCGGGATCATCTCGAGCATCACCATCCGCGTGGCGTGACCGGCCGTGCCGCCCAGCAGGCGGATCGTCGCGAGCTCGTCACGGCGCTCGGTCGTGGTCATCGCCGCCGTGTTGATCAGCGCGAGGGCGGCGAACGCGGTGGCGAGGCCGACGACCAGCCAGACGCCCCATGCCCCGTCGACGTTGGACGCGTGGACCGTGTCGAGGTACTGGCCGCGGTTCAGCGGCTGCACGCCCGGATGGTCGGAGGCGTAGCGCGAGAGCGAGCGCCCGGCGGCCGCGCCGCCGGCGACGAACAGCGCCGTGTCCGCAGGGCTCGCGGCGTGGCGGCGGGCGACGCGAGGATCGAGCAGGACGTCTCCGAGTCCCGCCGCGCGGTCGTAGATCGCGGCCACGCGGAGCGTGGCGCGCGTCGTGTCGGCCATCCGGACCGGCACGGTGTCGCCGACCCGTAGGTCGCCGCCGTCCGCGAACACGCGGCTGACGGCGACGGCGTCGCCGCGGACGTCGCGCGAGCGATCCTCGGACGACGTCGGGGTCGAGCGTGGTCGCCGTCGGCGTGCCGCTCAGGCCGGCCGCGATCCACGGGCTCTGGTCGCCGAGACCGGCGGCGAGCGGGTAGATCTCCGTCGGCACGACGGCGGTGACGGCGTCGACGCCCGCGAGCTTGGCCACCTCGGCAGCGGTGCCGGCGGGCAGCGGCGCCCCGTCGGCGCCGACGACGACGTGCGCCGCATGGACGCGGAGGCGCGTCACGTCCTCGGTGTGGCGCTGGTTGCTGGACTCGACGATGCCCTGGATGCCGGCGAGCATCGCGACGAGCATGATCGGCGTCGCCAGCGCCGCGGTCCGCCAGCGGTTCGCCGCGAGCCCCGTGGCGGCGAGCATCCCGGACGCGCCGAGACGGCGCAGCGGCGCGGCGAGCAGCGCGGCCGGGATGCCGAGCAGCCAGCGCCCGAGCAGTCCCATGCCCATGGCGAGCAGGATCCCGCCGAGCACGGCGAACGCCATCGCCCAGAAGCCCGAGAACAGCATCGACATCGCCACGCCGCCGAGGAGGCACGTGACGCCGGCGACGACACGGACCAGGCCGGGCCGGGGATGCTCGATCGCGACCTCGCGCAGCGCGTCGGCCGGTGGGATGCGTCCGGCACGGCGAGCCGCGGCGACGACCGCGAGCTGGGCGATCAGGACGCCCATGCCGAGCGCCGCGACCAGCGGGATCAGCGAGTGCGCCGGCGCGAACGCCGGCCCGACCTCGCCGCGATCCGCGAGGACGCCGACAATGGCATTCGCGAGCGGGCGGCCCGCGACGAGCCCGAGAGCGCCGGCGACCAGCGACACGAGCAGCGCCTCGCCGGCGATCAGCCGGCGGATCTGCCGCGGACTGGCGCCGAGGGCGCGCAGCACGGCGGTCTCCCGCCGGCGCTGGGCGATCGCGAGGGCGAACGTCCCGGCGACGACGAACAGGGCGACGGCACCGGCGATGCCTCCCATCGCGCCGAAGATGGCGATCAGGCCCGCACGGTCGGCCGCGGTCGGATCGCCTGCGTCAGCGTCCGCGGCGTGCGACCGATCGAGCACCTCGAGCTCAGGGCCGAGGCGATCCTGCAGGCGGCTGCGCAGCGTCGCTGCGGAGGTCCCGTGCTCGGCGATCACGCCGACCGCGTTGACCCGACCGGGAGCGCCGGACAATGCCGCGGCGACGGCGGACGGGAAGAACACCGCGGCCTGGCTCTCGTCTCCCGCGCCACGGGCGTCGGCGAGACCGCTGACGCGGTAGCGCGCGTCCCCGGCCGGGGCGACGATCCGCAGCATTGCGCCGACGCGCATGCCCAGCCGGACGTCGGCGACGACGTCGCGCGGTCCGCTGGGCTCCCGGCCGGTCGTCAGGTGGTACGGCGTCAGCGCCGCGCTGTCCCAGCCGTGGCCGATGAGCCGGTCCGCGCGCTCCGCCTCGACATGCTGCCCCTGGGCATCCCAGGCGCCCGCGGGGAACGCGATGTCGCCGACGGCGCGGGCGGCGCCGGGAACGGCGGCGGCGCGCTCGACGGTCGCGGTCGACAGTCGAGGACCGGGGATGACGTCGACGCCCTCGGCGTCCTCGCCGTGGCCGATGGTGACTGTCGGGTCGGCGCGTACGACGGCGTCGGCGGCGGCGAGGCGGCCTTCGCCGGGTGCGCCGAGCGCGGCTGCCATGAGCAGCCCGGTGGCGGATGCGAGCGTGACTGCAAGCCAGATCGCGACGAACGCGCCCGCGAATGTGGCGCGGCGTGCCCGCAGCGTCTGCAGCGAGATGCGCAGCATGTCAGGCCCCCAGTCCGGTCAGGCGCTCGGCGACCTGCTCGGCCGTCGGGGCGGGCAGCTCGCCGGCGAGCCGCCCGTCGGCCATGAACACGACGCGGTCGGCCCAGGCGGCCGCGGACGGATCGTGGGTGACCATGACCAGCGTCGCCCCGCTCTCGTCGATCGTCTCGCGCAGCAGCGCCAGCACGGCCCGGCCGGCGCGCGTGTCGAGCGCGCCGGTCGGCTCGTCGGCGAACACGACGCTCGGCTTGCCGACGAGGGCGCGCGCGATCGCGACGCGCTGCTGCTGGCCGCCGGAGAGCTGCGACGGCCGGTGGCCGCGGCGCTCATCGAGGCCGACGCGGTGCAGGACATCACGGACGACCGACCGCGGCAGGCGCTTGCCCGCGAGCCGAGCCGGCAGCGCGACGTTCTGCTCGGCGGTCAGTGCTCCGAGCAGATTGAACGACTGGAAGATGAAGCCGAGCCGCTCGCGGCGCAGGCGTGCGAGCGCCTTCTCGTTGAGACCGTTGAGCTGCTGCTCACCGAGGTGGACGGCGCCCTGCGTCGGCCGGTCCAGGCCCGCGGCGATCTGCAGCAACGTCGACTTCCCGGAGCCCGACGGGCCCATGATCGCCGTGAACGTTCCTCGCGGCATCGACAGCGTGACGCCGTCCAGGGCGCGCACCTCCCCGTCGCCGCGTCCGAAGACGCGGACGACGTCGTCGAGGTGCACCATCGCCGGATCGCCGGCACGAACAGCGGTTGGAACAGCGGGTACGTCGTGGCGGGGATCTGTGGCAAGGTGGCTCATGGCGGGCTCCGATATTGGGGTCCGTCAAGCCTGCGTGACGGGCCGCGTCCGCGCAGCGGCCGACATGGGTGACCGGCGGTGACCTCGAGGAGTAGGCGGCCTGGGCCTTTGTGATGAGGACGGCACCGGCGCGGGCTGGGAGGATTGAACCGATGCGGGCGTCGTCCATGCAGCCGTCGTTCATGCGCGGCATGCGCGTCGCCGACCTCGCCCTGGCCGCGGCCGGCGTCGTGTTGGGCCTGCTCACGCTCGCGCTGCAGCGCTCCGCCGACACAGCCACGTGGCGCGACGTCGACGCGCTGGCCGTCGTACTCGTCCTGCTGATGGCGCTGCCTGCCGCGACGTGCCGGCGGGCGCCGATCGCGTCCGCGGTGGTCGCGCTCACCGCGGCGCTGAGCGCAGCCGCCGCCGGGTACCCGCCGACGTCGGGCTGGTTCTCGGCGCTGCTGATCGCCGCAGCCGCCGTGTATCTCACGGACCGCCGCCGGGCGATCGCCCTCGCGACGTTCACGCTGATCGGAGACGTACTCGCGTCGTTCGCCGCCGCCGATGCCGCGGGGGAGCGGCTCAGCGCCTACCAGCTGATCGCCAACGTCTGCGTCATCGGCGTCCCGCTGCTGCTCGCCGACCTGCTGCGCGAGCAGCGGCGACTGCTCGCGCAGGTCCGCGAGCAGGCCGGCCGCCTGACCCAGCTGCGCGCCGCCGAGGCGGGCGAGGCAGCCGCTCGCGAACGCGTGCGGATCGCGCGCGACGTCCACGACGTCGTCGGGAACGACCTCAGCGCGATCGCCGTGCAGGCCGGCGCCGGACGCACGCTGGTCGACGCGGATCCCGAAGAGGCGCGGGCGACCTTCCAGCGGATCGCCGAGATGGCGCGCGAGGCGCTCGCTCAGACGCGCACTGCAGTTCGCGGCATGCGCGACAGAGGCGACGACGACTCCCCGGGCGCGCCCCCGGGGCTCGCCGACCTCGACACGCTGCTCGACGCCGTGCGCGCCTCGGGCGTCGACGTGCGCGTCCTCCACCGCCCGGCCGACGACGCGCTCGCGGCGGACGTACAGGCGGCGACGTTCCGGATCGTCCAGGAGGCGCTGACCAACGTCGCCCGCTACGCCCGGCCGCCCCGGGCCGCCGTGTCGATCCACCTCACCAACGGCGAGGCGTTCATCGACGTCAAGGACGACGGCTCGCGGCGGACGGAGCCGGTCGGGCACGGCAGCGGGATCGCGGGCATGCGCGAGCGTGCCGCGCTCGTGGGCGGACGCCTCGACGCAGGCCCGAGCCCCGACGGTCTCGGCTGGCGCGTCCATGCGGTGCTGCCGGCGCCGACCGCCGGCGGGACCGGCGCGGGGCATCCACGATGACGGCCATCCGGGTGCTGCTCGCCGATGATCAAGCGGTCGTCCGCCGCGGGCTGCGCACGATCCTCGAAGCCGAACCCGACATGGAGGTCGTGGGAGAGGCCGCGGACGGCGTCGAGGCCGTCGCGCTCGCCCACCGGCGCGCGGCCGACATCGTCCTCATGGACATCCGCATGCCGCGTATGGACGGCCTCGCCGCGACCCGGCTGCTCGCCCACCCGGCGACCGGCCCGCCGATCGACGTGCTCGTCGTGACGACGTTCGACCTCGACGAGGTCGTCTTCGATGCGCTGCGGGCCGGTGCCGCCGGCTTCCTCCTCAAGTCCGCCGAGCCGGAAGCGCTGGTCGAGGCGGTGCGCACGGTCGCGCGCGGGCAGGGCCTCATCTCACCCGAGGTCACGCGGCGACTGATCACGGAGTTCGCGGCGAGCGCGCCCCAGCCGCGCGCGGACCCGCGCATCGATGCGCTCACGCCGCGCGAGCGCGAGGTGCTGATGCTGATGGCGCGCGGGCTCTCCAACGCGGACGTCGCCCGCGAGCTCGTGCTCGAGGCCAGCACCGTGAAGAAGCACGTGGCCAACGTGCTCTCCAAGCTCGACCTCAGGAGCCGTGCGCAGGCCGTCGTCTTCGCCTACGAGCATGGGCTCGCGCGGCCCGGCCAGTGAGCACGCCGCACGGCTCTTGACAGTGCGAGCGGGCAGCGTCAGCGTTGGCATTTCTTCAACTCGCTGAGGAGGAATCGTGGATCTCGCCCAGTTGCTCACGTCGACCAAGCTCGATCGGCTGGACACGACGGGACTGGTCTCGCGCTACGGGTTGGGGATCGCGGGCATCGAGGTCACCCAGGCGATCCAGTACTACGAGTCGGACGAGCACCTGACCGATCCGCCGGACCGTGGTGCCGACAACTCGATCAGGCTGGTCGCCGGGAAGCCCGCCTGGGTGAGGGTGTACCTGTGGAGCCTGTTCGGAGCGTCCGGCGTCACGGGAACGCTCGAGGTGCAGCGGCGCTCGAACGGCTTCTTGTGGACCACCGTTGCGACCCTGAGCCCGGAGCCGTCGTCGGCGACCTTCGTGCCCGGCTCCTTCAGCACGAGCTATGCGGCGACGCGCGGCAGCCTGGCCGCCACGCAGAACTACGTCATCCCGGCCGCAGAGATGATCGGGACCCTGCGCCTGATCGCCCGGACGAGCTCCGGCTCCCACCTCGTCCAGTCGAGCTTGGACGTCGCCGTCACGCTTCGCCAGACGCTCCGGCTGGCGGGCGTGATGATCTCCTACAACGGCCCGGCGAGCATGGCGCCCGGTGCACCGAACCTGAACATCGCGGCGCCGGGGCAGGCCGACCTGCAGGCGATGTCGGGCACTGCGCTGACGCTGTTCCCGGTCCAGTCGACAGCGTCGTTCCGGACCGCAGGGACGCTGGTGCTGAGCAACCACCTGCAGGACACCTCGTTCCCGACGTCCGGTTGCGGCACGCAGTGGGACGCCTTGCACGGCCGGGTCGCAAACGCGCGCACCGCGGACGGCAATCAGCCCGGCTGGATCTACTACGGCCTGTTGCCGGCCGGCGTGCCGATGGGCCCCGTCGGCGGCTGCGGCGGTGGCGGCGTCGCGGTCGGTCCGATCAACCAGCCGGCGACCCTGGCCCACGAGGCGGGCCATGCGTGCGGACTCGCGCACGCGCCCGGCGGCGGTGCTCCGAACCCCGATCCGTCGTATCCGGCCTACGAGCCGTACGACCCGGCGAACACGCCTCAGGCCTCGATCGGCGAGTACGGCCTGAACGTCAACAACGGCAACATCGCGTCGCCGGTGACGTTCCGCGACTTCATGTCGTACGCCGGGCCGGCGTGGATCTCGCCGTACCACTACGGTCGGCTGCTGGAAAACGACCGGCTCAACCCGACGACCGTCGGGATCGACCACCCGTGGTGGAAGGATCTCGTCTGGGAGGAGATCCGGAAGTGGCCGCCGATTCCCGAGCCAGATCCGCCGTTCGACCTCGAGTTGGAGCTGCCGGTGTTTCCCCCTTCACGACTCCAGGACGTCATCTCCCTGATCGTCAAGGTCGAGCGCGGTGTGGTCACCGAGGTGATGCACGTCGCCCGGACAAAGGCCCACACCGGGCTCGCCGGAGCGGTCGAGACGTCGTTCACCGCGCGTCTGCGCGACGCGGAGAACGTGGTGCTTGCCGAGGGTGGCCTGCTGCGGCTGGACACGGCCGCCTCCGGCTGTGGCTGTGGCGGGGGCGGCAAGGAGCCGACGACGTACCTGGCCCAGGCGTTCCTGCCGGATGTCGCGCCGGGCGCGAGCCTGGAGATCGCCGCCGGCGACGAGGTCGTGTGGCGTCGCGACGCGCCGGGCGAGCCGCCGCGCGTCACGGCCACGGACGTCAAGGTCGACAAGCGCGGTAACGCAACGGTGTCGTGGGAGTCCTCGGGCGGCGTCGACGAGTTCTGGCTGCGGTGGTCGCGCGACGGCGAGACCTGGCAGTCGGTGATGACCGGGCTGAGCCAGCGGAAGATGAAGATCGCCGCCGGGCAGCTTCCGCCCGGCGACGGCCGGCTGCAGGTCGTCGCCCACGACGGGTTCTTCTCCAGCTATTCCGAGCCGCTGCCCGTCACGCTTCCCGATCGCCCCGCGGAAGGCGTCATCCTGCATCCGGTCAACGGCTACACCTACGCCGCCGGCCAGTCGGTCCGGCTCTGGGCATCGGTGGTCGATGCCTCGGGTGACGCGACCGCGGACGTCGTATGGCTGGTCGACGGCAAGGAGGTGGCGCGCGGCTTGGACGCGTTCGTGACCCTGGAGGCCGGCGAACGAACCGTGACCCTGCGGCTCGGCGACCGCGGCCGGCCCGCGAGCGTGTCCGTGAAGGTCACCGACTGATCGCGATCACGACGCAAGCTCGCGCTCGACGTCGTCGACGAGCTCGAGGTGCAGGTCGACGAACCGGCGCAGGAAGGTGTTGACGAGCAGCAGGTACTTGCGGCGGTGTGGGAGCTCCTCGGCCGCGGCCGCGCTGTCCTCGAGCCGGGTGATGAGATCGGCGACGTCGGCGCGCAGCGTCGCCATGCTCTCGCGCGTGACGTCATCGCCGACGAGGTCGGCGAGCAGCAGCCGCAGCAGCGGCTCGGACTTGAGCGGCGTGAAGGTCACGGGCGTGCGCGCATACGCGCGGAGCGCCTCGAGTCCCTTGTCGGTGAGCGTGTAGACGGTGCGCGGGCGCGTCCGACCCGGCTCGGTGCGCGCTTCGAGGTAGCCCAGTCGCGCCAGCCGCTTGGGCTCGACGTAGTACTGGCTCTCGCCCGCCCAGTCGAGGATCCGGCCGCGGCGCGCCATCCGCAGCAGGTCGTGCGGGCCGGCGCCTCCGTGACCGACGAGGCCCATGATCTCGTAGGAGAACAGGCTCAGCTCAGGTCGTGTCATCCCCCAGCTTTCATTCGTTGCCGTTCGCTACGAACCATAGCTTATACTTGGCGGATCGACGGGCCGGCGGTGGCAATGAGCGCGAGCGCGCGGCGGTGGGGCGCTCTGTGGGGCGACCGTCCGCATGCCTGGGCGGCGACCGAGGAGCAGCAGACGCCGGTCTACGCCGCGGCGCTGCAGCGGGTCGCCCTTGGTCACGGCGACAGCGTGCTCGACGTCGGGTGCGGCACCGGCGTGTTCCTTCGCATGTGCGCCGACCGCGGCGCGGCCGTGTCGGGCCTCGACGCGGCGGACGGTCTGCTCGCGCTCGCCCGCAGCCGCGTTCCCGAGGCCGATCTGCGCGTCGGCGACCTGCAGGCGCTTCCGTACCCCGACGACAGCTTCGACCTCGTGACCGGCTTCACGTCGTTCTTCTTCGCCGCCGACGCCGTCGCGGCGATGCGCGAGGCCGGGCGCGTCGCACGCCCGGGCGCGCCGGTGGTGATCGAGGTCTGGGGGCGGCCGGAGCACTGCGAGCTCGAGGCGGTGAAGCACGCGATCGCCGCGTTCCGGCGCGACGCCGGGCAGGAGGTGAGGCAGGCCGCACTGGCGACCCGCGATCGTCGAGGAGCTCGTGCCGCAGGCGGGGCTCGCGGTCGATCGCTCGTTCGACACGACGTGGGCGTACGAGTACGCCGACGACGACGCGCGTCGCGGACGCCATGCTCGCCGCCGGCGGCGCGCGTGCCGCCGCCGGCGCCGGTTCCGAGGCCGAGCTACGCGCAGCAATCCTCCGCGCACTGGCCCGCTACCGGCAGCCCGGCGGCGGCTACCGCCTATCCAACGAGTGGCACGTCGTGATCGCGCTCGCCTAGGCCGCCTCGAGGGCGAGGTCGCCGGGCACCTCCGCCGCGTGGTCGCGACGCGGTCCGCGGATCAGCAGCGCCGACGCGGCAGCCGACGCGACGGCCACCACGGCGCCGACCCACAGGGCGTCGTGCATCCCGTCGACGTAGGACTGCGGAGCGCCGTCGCCGAGAGCGGCGCCGGCGGGGATCAGCGCGCCGAGCGCCGCCACACCGACCGCGATGCCGGCCATCCGGAACATGTCGTTCACGCCCGCCGCGAGGCCGCTCTGCTCGACCGGCGCCGAGCTCAGCGCGACCTGGCTGACGGACGGGTTGAACATCCCCGTGCCGAGCATGGCGACGAGCAGGCCCGGCAGGAACACCCACCACGACGAGTCCGCCTCCACGATCGTCAGCAGCGCCTGGCCGGCTCCGATCAAGGCGAGGCCGACCGCGATCAGCACGCGCGGGGAGACCTTCTGGCCGACGGACGCCGTGGCGCCCGCGACGAAGAAGTTCAGCAGCGTGCCGGGCAGGAACACGAGGCCCGCCTCGATCGCCGACAGCCCCAGGATCTGCTGCAGATACAGCGTCAGATAGAGCCACATCGCGAACAGCGACGCGGAGATCCCGAACGCCGCCACCTGCGCGCCGGTGAACGACGGGTTGCGGAACAGGCGCAGCGGCAGCATCGGCTGCGCGACGCGTGCCTCGACGGCGACGAACGCGCACAGCAGCGCGGCAGCACCGCCGAACGAGGCGACGATCGTCGCGCTGCCCCAGCCCTCCTCGTTGCCGCGCAGGAGCGCGAAGACGAGCAGGAACAGACCGCCCGTCAGCGTCACGAGGCCGGCACGGTCCACGCGCGGCGCGCGCGGGTTCTTCGACTCGACGACGAACCGGCGGACGATCCACAGGCACGCGAGCCCGAGCGGGAGGTTGATCAGGAAGATCCACCGCCAATCGAGCCCGGAGGTGAGCGCGCCGCCGACCAGCGGGCCGACCGCGAACGAGCCGCCCATCGTCGCCCCGTAGGCGGCGAGGGCCTTGATCCGGTCCTCCATGCGCGGGAACGCGTTGGAGAGCACGGCCAGCGAGACCGCGAACATGATCGCGGCGCCCAGGCCCTGCGCCGCGCGCGAGGCGTTGAGCATCGTGATCGACTGCGCCGCCGCACACAGCAGTGAAGTGGCGGTGAAGAGACCGAGGCCGACGCAGAACAGCCGGCGGCGGCCGAAGCGGTCGGCGAGCGAACCGGCGGTGATGACGGTCGCGGCGAGGGCGAGCGTGTAGGCGTCGATCACCCACTGCAGGCCTGAGAGGCCGGTGTCGAGGTCGGCGGCGATCGCCGACAGGGCGGTGTTGACCACCGCGATGTCGAGCATGAGCATGGCCGTGGCCGCGCACACCACGGCCAGCGTCCAGCGCTGGGTGCGCGTCATTTCGTTCTGCCTCCTTGGGCGAGTCGGGTTCAGAAACTATGTTCCATACGAACCGTAGCTATGGAACATAGCTCCGTCAAGCTGAGAGGATCGTCCCGTGCGGCCCGGCTCGTCACAGCTGCGCCTGGCCGAGGTGGTTGCGGCCATCTCGCTGGCGTCCGATCTCGGGATGGGCCAGCCGCTGCAGCACGCGCTGCGCACGTGCGTGATCGCCACCCGTCTCGCAGACGAAGCGGGCGTAGCCGCCCGCGAGCTGCCGGTCGTGTACTACACGGCGCTGCTGCGCTATCTGGGCTGCACGGCCGACGCGCGCATGATGAGCGTGCTCGTGGGCGACGAGATCGCGGCGCGCGCTGCGTACGCGACGATCGACGGCGCGAGCGCGCGCGAGGAGCTGGGGTGGCTGGCCCGCCACGTCAGGCCGGACGCGAGCGCGCCGCGGCGCGCGGCACTCCTGGTGGGCGCGGTGGCAGCGGGCCGGAGCGGGACGCGCGAGGTCTATGCCACGAGCTGCGAGGTCGCCCGCAGGCTGGCGGAGCGCCTCGGTCTCCCCGAGGAGGTCCAGCGCGCGCTGCTGCAGGCGTTCGAGCGGTGGGACGGCAAGGGCTTCCCCGCGGGCGTGTCCGGCGACGAGATCTCCACCGGTTCGCGCGTCGTGGCGATCGCGCGCGATGCGGAGGTGTTCCACCGCGCCGGCGGGCTGGAGTCGACCGTCGACGTCATCGGCGCGCGAGCGGGCCGTGCGTACGACCCCGAGCTCGCGAAGGCGTTCTGCCGCAGCGCCGGCGATCTATTGGCCGAGCCCGGGTCGGCATGGGACGCCGCGCTCGCGGCCGAGCCGCCGCCGCGCCGGCACCTGTCCGACGACGGGCTCGACCGGACGTGCCGCGCGATCGCCGACTTCGCCGACATCAAGTCGCCGTGGACGATCGGTCACTCGACCGGCGTGGCGGAGCTCGCCGAGGCGGCCGCGTGGCGCCTCGGGCTCCCCGCCGAGGAGGTGACGATCGTGCGGCGAGCAGCGCTGGTCCACGACCTCGGCCGCGTCGGCGTGCCGAACTCGATCTGGGACCGGGCAGGCCCCCTGACGGCCGATGAGCGCGAGCGCGTGCGGCTGCATCCGTACCTCACCGAGCGCGTGCTGTCGCACGCGCCCGCACTGGCGCCGCTGGCGTCGATCGCGGGGCTGCACCACGAGCGTCTCGACGGCTCCGGCTACCACCGCGCGTGCGGTGCGTCGGCGCTGCCGGTCGCGGCCAGGGTGCTCGCCGCGGCCGACGTCTATCACGCGTTGACCGAGCCGCGACCGCACCGGCCGGCGCGCGCCGCACAGGAGGCGAGCGACACGCTCGAGCTGGAGGTGGCGGCAGGCCGGCTCGACGCCGATGCGGTCGTCGCGGTCCTGCACGCCGCGGGGCACCGGCGGGCGCGCGTCGATCGTCCGCGGCCGGCCGGCCTGACCGAGCGTGAGATCGAGGTGCTCCGGCTGCTCGCACGCGGGAGCACGAACTCGTCGATCGCGCGTGAGCTGTCGATCTCGGCCAAGACGGCCGGCCATCACGTCGAGCACATCTACGCGAAGACGGGGTGCTCGACCCGCGCCTCGGCCTCGCTGTTCGCCGCCGAGCACGACCTGCTCTGACCATGGGGCACCTGCCCCATTGCCGCGCACCCGCCGCCGCCCTAGCGTCGCGACCATGCCGACGACCACCGTCAATCGCCTGAAGCTCGAGCTTGCAGTCTCCGGAGACGGGCAGCCGGTCGTCTTCGTCCACGGCTCATGGAGCGACTACCACGCTTGGGACGCGGTCGTCCCGCATCTTCCCCACGGGCTTCGGCTCGTCCGCTACTCCCGCCGCGGCCACAGCGGCAGCGAGTGCCCGCCCGGCCAGGGGTCCATCGCGGACGACGTCGACGACCTGGCGGCGGTGATCGAGACGGTCGCCGGCGGCCGCGCGCATGTCGTCGGCAACTCGCTCGGAGCCGAGATCGCGCTGCGGTTGGCGATCAGCCGGCCGGAGCTCGTGGACTCGGTCGCGCTGCACGAGCCCGGGTTCTGGGGACTGGCGCCCGATGCGCCCGCCGTGCAGGCGATCCAGGCCGGCCTGGAGCCGGTGATCCGGCTGCTCGAGGCCGGTGCCTGGGAGGACGGCGCGCGCCTGTTCGCCGACCAGGTCTTCGGGCCCGGCGCCTGGGACACGACACTGCCCGACGCGCTGAAGCGCGTGATGACGGCGAACGCGCCGACGCTGCTCGACGAGGAGCTTGCCGCGGACGCATACACGCTCGACACGACCGGGCTCGCGGGCTTCAGCGCACCGACGCAGCTCTCCACCGGCGAGCAGAGCGCCGACGCATTTCGCATCGTCGTCGACCGGCTCGCCGCCCTGCTGCCGCACGCCGAGCGCGTGCCGATCGCCGGCGCCGGGCACGTCCCGCACCGCACGCACCCGGAGGAGTACGCGGCACTGCTCACGAGCTTCTGGCGGAACGGCGGCTGACCGCCGTCCCGCGTCACTGTTCACACCACCGGCCACACCCGCGCCGGGAAGCGAAGCTCGACCTGGTCGCGGTCCCGCGGGTGGTAGCGAACCTGGACGCTGCCGCCGACCTCGGCCGCGGCGTGGTCGGCCACCACCGCTGCGGTGGTGACGGTGAACGGCTCGGCACCGTCGGGCTCCACTTGGACCGTCACTCGCACGCGTCGCGTTCCCGGGAGGCTGATGCCGGCGGCGTTCGAGACCGTCACCCCGGTGTCCTGGACGGAGAGGATCCGCCCGTTCGCGGAGCGGCTGAGGCCGCCGTCGGCGCTCCCGCGGCGGCGACCGATCGCGAGCAGGAGGAGCGGTGCGAGGCCCATCGGGATGAAGATCGCGGCCATGATCGTGATCCCGAGCCGCGCGCCCTCGGTGACCGGATCGTCCGACGCGTAGACGGCGACGAGGGCGACGGCCGCCAGCGACACGAACAGCAGCGCCCACGCGACGAGCCAGACGCCGATCGCCGAGCGCCAGTTGCCGCGACGCGAGAACGAGAGCAGGGCGCAGCCGAGCAGCCCGACGGGCAGCGCGGCGGTCAGCACCAGGATCCGCAGGCCCGTCCCCTCCGGGCACGGCCGCGCCGACACGTACGGGCCGCCGGATGCGCAGGTGCCGGTCTGGACGATCTCGTACAGCGCCCAGTCGAACGCGACCAGCGCGCCGAGCGCGAGCAGGAGGCCGAGCGCGCCGCCGAGTTTGGGTCTGCGCATCCGCACGACTCTCCCCGGTCGATCGGCGCGGGTCAAGCGAAGCCCCCCGAGGGGCCAGTTGTCGCGGTCGTGCGGCTGCCGTAGGGTCGCCGGAACGACAACGACTGCGAGGAGGCTCCAGAGATGGGGCTGTTCAGCAAGGCAAAGGATGCCCAGAAAGCAGCTGCCGACGCGATGGCCCAGGCCGGCGCGATGGGGCAGCAGAGCGGCATGGCGGGCGTCGACGTGCAGCAGATGATGGGCGGCGACATGGCCACGCAGGCCGCGCAGGCGCAGATGTACCAGAAGCTCGCGACGAGCGGCGTCGAGGCGCCGGGAACGATCGACGCGATCCGCCCGATCGGCGGACCCGACTTCAGCGGCGCGACTCCGCACGAGTTCGACGTGACGATCACGCCGGCCGGCGGAGCGCCCTACCAGACGACGATCCGTCAGGGCATGTTGCCGGCACAGATGGAGGGCCTCTCGCAGGGCATGGCGTTCACCGCCCGGTACGACCCCGACAACCCGGCGGCCGCCAGCCTCTACAGCTGGTAAGGGGGTCTACATGGGCCTGTTCAAGGACATGAAGGGCGCGATCGGCGGCGCCAAGGAGCTCGGCGACCACCACGGCGGAATGCCGTCGATCGGCGGCGCCTTCAAGGACATCAAGGCGCTCTCCGACGACCGCGGCGAGCGCGAGGTGCTCGCGAAGGGCACGCCCGCCAAGGCGATCGTCAAGTCGTTCGCGATGCCGTCGACGACCGAGAAGTTCGCGATGCAGATCGACCTCGAGATCCACCCTCCGGGCGGCGAGCCCTACCTGATCACGTACGTGTACCCGTCGGCCCGCCAGAAGGCGGCGATGTCGGTCGGGATGGAGATCCCCGTCAAGTACCTGCCCGACGATCCGGCGCGCGTCGCCGTCCAGTGGGACGCGCTGAAGGGCTCGATCGCGGCGGCCGGCGGCGACATGGCCGCCGTCATGGGCGGACTCCAGAGCACCTACTCGGGAACCGCCGACGCGGCGATGCGCCAGGCGATGGCGAGCCCCGCCGCGCAGGCCGCGCCGTCGACGATGCCCGGCGGCGTCCCGCCCGCCGCGGCCCCGGCCCAGGACCCGGCCACGCGCCTCAAGACGCTCGCCGACCTGCGCGACGCGGGCGCGATCACCGACGCCGAGTACGAGGCCAAGAAGGCCGAGATAATCCGTCAGATCTGAGCGGTCGCCGCGCGGGCGGGTCCACTACACCGCCCGCGCGCTGCCGTGCTCGTCGGCGTAGCGCAGGATCGCTTCGCGCACCTCGTCCTTCGCCTGGCCGGTCATCGTGACGTGCGTCGCGCCGGCGGCGTCGGGCTTGAACGTGACCGACAGCCGGTACAGCGTCGACGCTATCCCGAACATCAGCAGGCGCGTCCCCTTGCCCGTCACGTCGGCCTCGTAGACGAGCGTGTCGTAGGACTCGTCCTTGCGCACGTAGCCGCCTTCGGTGAGGAACGCCGGCGGCTGGTCCCGCCATGCGGTGTACAGGTCGGCGTCACGGCCGGGCAGGGTGAAGGCGACTGTCAGCTCGTCGGCCATCGCGAGCGCCGACCCTACCGCTCGTGGTCAGGCCGCGGTGCTGGCCACGCTGAAGCGGGCGAGGTCCGTGTGCTCCGGGCGCTGGAGCGTCTTCAGGAACGCGCGCACGACGTCGGGATCGAACTGCGTGCCGGCGCAGCGCTCGAGCTCGTCGAGGACGTGCTCGCGCGGGAGCGCCTTGCGGTAGGCGCGGTCGGCGCGCATGGCGTCGTAGGCATCGCAGACGGCGATGATGCGCGCACCGAGCGGGATGGCGTCGCCGGCGAGGGCGTCGGGATAGCCGGTCCCGTCGAAGCGTTCGTGCGAGGAGCGGACGAGCGGTGCCGCCGCCGCGAGTGCGGGGGCGCCCTGGAGGATCCGCTCGCCGATGATCGTGTGGCGGCGCATGAACGCCCATTCGTCCTCGTCGAGCGGACCCGGCTTGCTGAGGATCGCGTCCGGGACGGCGGCCTTGCCGATGTCGTGGAGCACTGCGGCATGCCACACGGCGGTTCGGAGCTCCTCGCTCATCCCGAGCTCCGCGGCGACCTGCTGGGCCAGCGTGGCGACGCCGTCGCCGTGGTCGCCGAGGTCCGGATGACGCTCGGCGATCACGCGCAGGAGCACCGCCGTGCTCTGACCGCCGGCCGAGGCCCGGCGTCCGTTCTTCTCGGCGTACATGCGGCGGTCGGCGTCACGCAGGGCGTCCGCCGGATCGCTGTCGGCCACGTCGATCGTGGCGGTGCCCATTGCTGCCGTGATGTCGAACCCGTCGCCGCGCTCGCTCAGCGCCGCCCGGCTGGCGGCGGCGATCTCGGCGTGCTCCTCTGCGGGGGCGAACGCAAGCACGCAGAACTCGTCGCCGCCCATCCGATAGGCGCGACCGCGGCCTTCGACGGCTTCCTTCAGCGCGCGCCCGAGGCGGGCCAGCAGCCCGTCGCCCGCCGGGTGGCCGTACGTGTCGTTGTAGGCCTTGAAGCCGTTGAGATCGAACAGCGCCACGAGCAGCGGGCGCTCCGGCGACACATGCTCGATCTCGGACTCGAGATCGGCGACCAGACCCCGCCGGTTGCCGAGGTCGGTCAGCTCATCGGTGTTCGCCTCGCCACGGCTGGTCCCGAGCAACGTCATGTGCGCGCCGAGCGTCAGCCACAGCCGCACGCCCGCCACGGCCAGCGTCGCGAACGCGAGCACCGCCGCCGCATCACTCACGCGGTGGAAGTGATCGACGAGCAGTAGGACGAGCGCCGAGACCATCGCGGCGAGCGGCAATACCAGGAGCCGGCGGCCCTCGAGCCGGACCGCGCGCGCCCGGCCGGCCGGCTGCCACGCCGCGAGGGCGATGGCGAGTGCCGACGCGGGCCAGAGAGACGCTGCCCACGCGGGACCATCGGCCTGCCCGTCCGCGATCGCGGCCAGGTAGGCGATGTCCGCCACCGCGCTGAGCATCAGGCCGGCACCCAGGAACGCCATCGAGCGATCGGGCCGCCAGCCGGTAAGGGCGAGTGCGCCGATCAGCAACGCAAGCAGCAGAAGGTCGCCCATCGGATAGGCGAGATTGACCGCGACGGCCGCCAGTTCGCCCTCCACGCTCATCTCGAGGATCGGCGGCAGCACGAGAGCAGCCGTCAACGCCGTCACGCCGAGCGCGGCGATGACGCCATCGAGCCACAGGCTCCGCTGGAACTCGCGGATCCGCCGGCGGGTCAGCAGGACCACGGCGACCCAGCAGGCCGGGTAGAACACGAGCCAGCCGGCGTCGCTGACCGACGGATAGGGCGGCGCGTCGAGATGTGCCAGCACAAGCGTGTAGGTCAGGTCGGCTGCACTCCACGCAACGAGGGCGAAAGCGATCAACGCCCACGCCAGGCGCTCCGCGCGCACGGTCCACGCGCGCGCGACGCACACGAGCGCGGCACCGAGCAGCACCGCGTTGTAGACACCCTCGTCGATCAGACGCGTGAGCGAGCCCTCGCCCGGCACGCCGAGGACGGCATGGGCGAAGTGGACCGCCAATCCGGCGGCCAGCAGAAACTGCGCGATGCGAACGACTCGCGGAACACGACCCATGTGCAGGGTGATCGACCGGGTTGGCTCGCCCTGAAGCCGCGTCAGGCGGTGATGTCACGGCGCGCGAACACGAGCTCACGTGCAGCGGAACGCCTCCGGTGCCGCGCGGCGGTCGCGAGCGGGATCGTTCAGCGTTGCGCCGGGCTGCTCGCGGACGCGATACCGTTGCGGGCGGGCCGTGCGGACGTGGCGGCCCGGGCGATCTCCTGGGAGGGAGGACACATGAAGTCACGCGCGATATTCGCGACCGCTGTCGCGTTTCTCGTTTTGGCGGGGAGCGCAGCCGCGCACCCGCAACCGAGCACGTTCGGGCTGGGATTCGGCGTCGGCTGGCTGGACCCCGACGACAGCAAGCTCCGGGGATTGATGAGTGCGCGGGCACCGGCGTGGGCGAATGCGCCGCAGTCGACCACGCGGTGTGTGCGGGGCATGGCCGGCGAGTTCCCGTGCGACGACATCGACATGCTCAGCCATCTTCCGCTGTCGAGCATCGGCGGCGGCGAGATCGGCAACGACATGTGGGGCTGGGAGGACAGGCGGACCGGCCGCGAGTACGCGCTCGTGGGCAAGACCAACGGCACCGCGTTCGTCGACATCTCCGATGCCACGCGACCGAGGTACCTCGGCCAGCTGCCGACCCAGAGCACGGCCGGCGGCGTCTTCTGGCGCGACATCAAGGTCTACAAGGACCACGCCTTCGTCGTGTCCGAGAACACCAACCACGGCATGCAGGTGTTCGACCTCACGCGTTTGCGCCACGTGCGCGATGCACCCCGGACATTCGAGGCGGACGCGGTGTACACCGGCGTCAGCAGCACCCACAACCTCGACATCAACGAGGACTCCGGCTTCGCGTATCTCGTGGGGACCAACACCTGCGTGTCAGGCACGGAGCACGGCGGCCTGCACATGGTCGACATCCGGCGGCCGCAGAGCCCGAGGTTCGCGGGCTGTGCGCTGGTGGAGCCGCCGACCGACCCGGCCGCGCCGAACAACAACTACGTCCATGACAGCCAGTGCGTGAACTACCGCGGGCCGGACCGCGAGTTCAGGGGCCGCGAGATCTGCTTCGGCTCGAACGAGAACGCGGTCGTGATCTACGACGTCACCAGGAAGTCGAATCCGGTCGTGCTCTCGCAGACCAGCTATCCGACCGCGGTATACACGCACCAGGGCTGGCTCACGGGCGACCGCAAGCGGTTCGTGTTCAACGACGAGGGCGACGAGGAGGGCTTCGGGAACCCGCCGACGGTGCCCCTCCAGACGACGTACGTCCTCGACGTCGAGGACCTCGAGGAGACGGGCGTCGTCATGGCCAGCACGAACAACACGACCTCGATCGACCACAACCTGTACATGCCGGGCGACGGCTACGTGTACGAGTCCAACTACACCTCCGGCCTGCGCATCTTCACGGAGCGGTCGGTGCCCAGCGGCGACCTGCGCGAGGTCGCGTGGTTCGACGTGTATCCCGAGAACGACGACCCGACGTTCGAGGGCGGGACCTGGAGCAACTACAGCTGGTTCGACGACGGCGTGGTCGGCGTGAGCTCGATCGATCGTGGTCTGTTCCTCCTCAAGCCGAAGTTGGACCGGCGCCGCGGGCGTTAGTCACAGGAGATCGCGGGGGGCGGCTTCGGCCGCCCCCCTAGCAGGCGTCGGCGGCGACGATGTGCTCGGCGACCTCGAGGAGGTCGGCGCCGGTGATGTCGGGCCGGTCGCCGAGCGGGCTCAGGACCTTCCCCGGCCGGCTGACGAACGCTGCCGCGCAGCCGGCGGCGAGGGCGCCGGATATGTCCCACGCGTGGGCGGCGACCAGCCGAATGTCGCCCGGACTCGCCTCGAACGTCCGGGCGACCAGGTGGTAGGGCTCCGGTCGCGGTTTGAGCGCCTGCACCTGGTCGGCGGAGAGGATCGCGTCGAACCGGTCGGCGATCCCGGCGTACGTGAGCTGATCTCGTGCCACGTCCAGCGGTGAGTTAGTGAGCGCCGCCAGCGCCAGGCCCGCCGTGCGCAGGCGGTCGAGCGCGGTCGCCGCGTCCGGATGCGGCGGCAGCTGTCGCATCTGGTCGAGGATGCGCTCACCCGCCCCGGGGTCGAGCTGCGTGCCGGTGCTCTCGGCCAGCATCGTCAGCGCCGCACGCTGCGCGGCGGGGAAGTCCACGTAGCGTCCGGTGAGCCCGCCGACGAAGCTGAGCTGCAGCATCTGCGCGAACCACTGCGCGCGCAGCGCGGCGCTGCCGAACGCCCGCTCGAACGGCTCGTCGAGAGCGCCGAGGTCCAGCAGCGTCTCATTGACGTCGAACGCGATCACGCGGGGCATACGGTGCCCCGTACCCGCCGGCCCGCTCTTCGAACGCGCCGAGGCGTCCGCACCGGCACCGAGCCGGAGTTCCTGGCGATCGCGTCCGGCCGGGCGCTCATGCCGTGATGTCGCGCCTTGCGAACACGATCGCGGCGGCGGTCGCGGCCGCGGTGACGTAGACGCCGACGAGCAGCAGCGCCCGGGTCGAGGAGACGTCGGCGGTCCCGCCGGCGGCGAGCGCCTCGAGGAGCAGGCCCGGGAACCACTGGCCGGCCCCGGTCCACGCGTCCTCGAGCAGGTGCTCGAAGGGCCCCGACCAGACGATCCCGATGGCCAGCGCGACCGGGATCGAGCGCACGAAGATCGCCAGTGCCATACCGAGCGACGCCCATGCCGCGACGCCGAACAGGGCGGTCGCGTAGTCGCCCGCCGCCTCGCCGAGCCCGTCGATGCCGAACCACGACGCCGTCGAGCACGTCCTGGGTCGGGGCGACAGCCGCCGATGCGACCACGGTCAGGATCTCGGCGAGCGCCAGCACGCCGGCGGCGAACGCCAGCAGCGCGGCCATCTTGCCCGCGAGGAGCGCCGCGCGCCGCGGCTGGCGCATCAGCAGCGTCCGGAAGGTCCCCTGCGAGAACTCGCCGGCGAAGTTGGCGATGAACAGGACGAGCACCAGGATCCCGGCGAACGAGACGCCGATCGCGAACGCCTCGGTGGCGCCGCCGGCCTCCGCCAGGGACTCGACGGTCGCCCCGCGCTGCGAGCCCGGCTCACCGGCATCCGTCGCCGACAGGAACACGGCGGCGGCCGCGATCGCGGCGAACGCGACCGCGCTGATCGACGACGGCGACGGCCACGCGGCGACGACTCAGCTTGAGCAATTCCGCTTTGAACGTCCTGATCATCGGTCGCCTCCGTTCATCATCGTCAGGTACCGGTCCTCGAGACTGGTGCGGGCGACACGCAGCTCTGCCAGCACGATCCCGCCGGTGCCCGCCGCTCGGTTCACGGCGGCGGCGAGGCCGCGCGGATCGCCGCCGTTCACCGCGATCTCGAGCTGGTCGTCGCCCGGCCGGCTGTCATGGCCGGCCGCGGCGAGCAGGTAGTGCAGTCGTTCGAGGTCGCCGGTGTGCTCGGGCGCCACGACGAGGGTCGCACCCGTCCGGTCGAGCAGCTCGGTGGCCGGTCCCTGGAACATCAGGCGCCCGTCGTCGATCACGATCAGCCAGTCGCAGACCTGCTCGAGCTCGGCCAGCACGTGTGAGGACACGAGGACGGTCCGCTCGCCGCTCGCGAGCCGGCCGATCAGGCCGCGCATCTCGTGCACGCCCGCAGGATCGAGCCCGTTGATCGGCTCGTCGAGGATCAGCAGCTTCGGATCGCCGAGCAGCGCGGCGGCGATCCCGAGCCGCTGCTTCATCCCGAACGAGTAGCGGCGGACGCGATCATCCGCCCGCCCGGTCAGCCCCACCAGCTCGAGCAGGCCTGGGATCTGGGCGAGGTCGTGGCCGCCCGCCGTCGCCAGCACGGCGAGGTTCTGCGCGCCGGAGAGGCCCGGGTAGAAGGCCGGGCCCTCGATCAGGGCGCCGACGCTTCCGAGGTACGAGGCGGGATCGCCGAGCGGTGCGCCGAGCACCGCGCCGGTTCCCGCGGTCGGCGTCACGAGGCCGAGCAGCATCGCCATCGTCGTGGTCTTGCCGGCGCCGTTTGGACCGACGAACCCAGCGACGACGCCGGCCGGCACGTCGATCGTCAGGTCCTCGACGGCGACTCGCGAGCCGTAGCGCTTGGTCAGCCCGCTCAGGGACACCGCCGGCGGGTGTGGTTGCGTGGTCATGGGCGACACCATCGCGCCGGCCGGCCCGACCGTCGTCGCCCGCACCGGCGATCCTGCCTCGCCCGCGCGGACGATCGGAGCTCACCCGCACGGGTGAGGACGCACCGCCGGATCGCCGCTACTTTCGAGGGCGTGGAACCGCTGCGCCATCCGCTCGACACCCGCCTGTTGGACGGGCTGCTGGCGATCGCGCTGGCGACCGCGCTGCAGCTCCAGCTGGCGCTGGGCGACCACGCCGGCGGAGAGGTCGTGAACGTCGCCGGCGGCCTGCTCCTGACCCTGCCGCTCGCCGCGCGCCGGCGGGCGCCGCTCGCGGTCGCGTGCGTGTTCGCGGCGACCGCCGCACTGAACGCGATCCTCGGGGGCGGCCTGTTCGAAGGGGACCCGCCACCGTTCGCGTCGCTGCTCACGGGAGCGGTCACGTTCTACTCGCTCGGCGCGCACGCCGAAGACCGGGCGGCGCTCGTGGGCGGCGCCGTCGGCATCGCCGGGCTGTGGACGGCCGTGATCGCCACCGAGGCGGACATCCAGAGCTTCCTGTTCTCGGCCGGGCTGATCGCGGCGACGCCCTGGCTCATCGGCCGCAGCGTGCGTGCGCGCGCGCTTCGGGTGGCGCTGCTGGAGCGCGAGCAGCGCCAGCGCGAGCGCGTCGCCGTGGCGGACGAGCGGGCGCGGATCGCGCGTGAGCTTCACGACGTCGTCGCCCACAGCGTGGGGGTGATGGTGGTACACGCGCAGGGCGCGCAGCGCGTGCTCGAGCGCGACCCCTCGCGTGCGCGGCAAGCGCTGGAGACGATCGAGCGTACGGGTCAGACGGCGCTGGAGGAGATGCGCAACACGCTCGGCGTGCTGCGCCGGCCGGACGCCGACGCGCCGCTGGCACCGCAGCCCGGGATGGACGATCTCGCCGCGCTGATCGAGCAGGCGCGCGAGGGCGGGCTGACGGTCGAGCTGGTCACCGAGGGCGACCCGTCGCCGCTGCCGGCCGGCGTGGACCGGTCCGCGTACCGCATCGTGCAGGAGGCGCTGACCAACGCGCGCAAGCACGCGGGCCCGGTGCGCACCCGCGTCGCGGTCCGCTACCGCGGTGGTGAGCTCGAGCTGGAGATCTCCGACGACGGCGCTCCCGGCCAGGTGCGAAACGGCGCTCCGAGCAATGACGGGCACGGCCTCGTCGGGATGCGCGAGCGCGTCGCGCTCTACGGCGGCGACCTGCACGCCGGCCACCGGCCCGAGGGCGGCTTCGTCGTGCGCGCGTCGCTCCCGCTCGCGCCGTGAGCATCGGGGTCCTGATCGCGGACGACCAGGCGCTGATGCGCGCGGGTTTCCGGATGGTGCTCGAGGTCGAGGACGACATCGAGGTGGTGGGCGAGGCGGCCAACGGCGAGCAGGCCGTCCACAGCGCGCAGCGGCTGAAGCCCGACGTCGTGCTGATGGACATCCGGATGCCCGAGCTCGACGGGATCGCCGCGACCCGGCAGATCGTGCAGGGCGAGGACGGCCCCGCCGCACGCGTGCTGATCCTGACGACGTTCGACCTCGACGAGTACGTCTACGACGCGCTCGGCGCCGGCGCCAGCGGATTCCTGCTCAAGGACAGCTCGCCGGACCAGCTCGTCGGCGCGATCCGCGTCGTCGCCGGCGGCGACGCCCTGCTCGCGCCGTCGATCACGAGCCGCCTGATCGAGCAGTTCGCCGGCTCCCGGCCGCGCCGGCGCGAGCCACCGCCCGGCCTCGACGACCTGACGGCGCGCGAGCTGGAGGTCTTCAAGCTGCTCGCGCGCGGGATGTCCAACGCCGAGATCGCGGCCTCGCTCGTCGTCGGCGACAGCACGATCAAGACCCACGTCGCCCACCTGCTCGCCAAGCTCGGCCTGCGCGACCGCGTCCACGCGGTCGTGCTCGCCTACGAGTCCGGCCTCGTGCGCCCGGGCGACTAGCGCTCGGCGGCAGCGTCCGCCCCGAACGTCAACCCCGCTGGGTGGGGAAGCGGGTGTCCGCCGGCGAGCGCGGCGGATGCATCGAGCGTCGAGTTTTCGGGCCTGAGGCCGAGAAAGTCGACACTCGACTCCACGAGCCCTCGCCCGCGCCTCACAGCCCACCGACTTCCCCACCCAGCGCAGTTGACGTCCGGCGACCGCACGGCGAGCACTCGCGACTGATCGTCCGTGTGAGATTATGGTGCTCGGTGCTGCCCGACTGGGAGGAAAGGAGCACAAGTGTTCAGTGATTCGCTCAGGCGGGGAGCGGCGCTCATCGCTGGGCTGGTGGTGCTGCTGGCGGTCCCCGGCGCGGCGCTTGCCGCGCACAAGCCGGACGCGGCGCGGGTCGGTGACGCGATCCTCGACCCAGCCGCGCGCGGCAACATCTCCTACGAGAACACCGCGAACGTGTCGAGCTTCCAGCAGGACGGCGTGTTCACGTACCGCGGCTGGCAGTACACGGCGTGGTACCGCGACAGCCGGCGGGCGGTGATCTCGCGGCGCAAGCTTCCGGCGGGCGCGTGGCAGAGCATCGAGCTCGACTACGACCTGTTCAGCGACGACTCGCACAACACGATCGCGATGGCGGTGACGCCCGCCGACGGCCGCATCCACATCGCGTTCCCGACGCACGCGAACGCGATCCGCTACACGCGCAGCCTGCCGGGAGTCGCCGACCGGCCGTCGCACGTCGACTGGTCGTCGCAGCTGTTCGAGCGCACGCGCAGCTCGCTGCCCGGAGCGCCGGACGCCCCGGTCACGTACACCTACCCGCAGTTCGAGATGGTCCACGGCCGGATGCTGCTGACCTGGCGTGACGGCGGGTCCGACAACGGCCGTCAGGCGCTGCTGCGCTACGACGACAACGAGGCCGGGACGTGGACGTTCCTCGGGCGCTTCACCGACAGCGCCGGCACGTACACCAGCGCGTACGGCTCGAGCACGAGCCGATACGGCTACCTGCACGGTTTCACAGCGAACCCGCGCAACGGCAACCTCGAGATCGCCTTCACGTGGCGCGAGCGCGGGACGGCCTGGTGCACTCCGGCCGGCGTCGGCAACCACGACCTCGGCTACGCCTACAGCCGCGACGGCGGGATGACGTGGCGCAACAACGACGGCGTCGAGATCGGCGAGACGGGCACGGCCGCGACGACCGACCTGATCTCGCTCGCCGATCCGCACGTGGTCGTCCCGCAGCCGATCGACCGCGGGCTGATCAATCAGGAGACGCAGGCGTTCGACTCGCGCGGGCGCCTGCACGTGATGACGAGCATGGTGCCCGAGCGCGACCTCCCGCTGCTCGGCGGCTGCGTGACCGACTTCTATCCGCAGCGCGCCGCGCTCGCGCGCCCGTCGCACCACTGGCGCGACGCCGGCGGGCGCTGGCACACGATCGAGCTGCCGACGCGATCGAACAGCTCGGGCAGGACGAAGCTGGCGTTCGACCGCCACGACAACGCGTACGTCGTCCTGCCGGACGCGCGCATCATGGCCGCCACGGCGAAGAGCGGGTGGACGAACTGGAAGCTCGTGTTCGCGGCGAAGGACGTGGACAACGTGAGCGAGCTGATCATCGACCGGCAGCGGCTGACGCGGGACGGCGTGCTCACCGTCGCCTACCAGGAGCCGGGCGACCCGCTGCACGCGCCGTCGGCGTACCGGATCGCCGACTTCCGGCTCGGGACGGGTCGGCCGGACAAGCCGAAGTCCGTCGAGCCCGAGCGCGCGCCGGTCCCGTTCGAGGGCACGGCCGACGACGCGAGCAACCTCGCGCTGAACCGGAGCGGCACCGGCCATCCGGCCGCGTTCGCCGACGACCAGCAGGCGGCGTTCCCGCCGGCCCGCGCGAACGACGGCAACCTCGGCACCTTCTGGGTCTCCGCGGGCACGCAGGCCGGGCAGGGCCCGAGCCCCGAGCACCCGGTCCACGTGGGCGTCGACCTCGGAGCGCCGGCACGGGTCGGCGAGCTGACGATGATCCCCCGGCCGGGGTTCGGGCCGAGCGCCTACACGATCGAGGTCTCGCAGGACGGCGCGAGCTGGACGCAGGTGGCCGCCGAGCCCGCGGCGCCGAACGACACGGTGACCTCGGAGTTCGCGCCGGTCACCGCTCGGCTCGTGCGCCTGCGGATGACCGGAGGATGGGATCGCGTACAACCGCCCCGCAACGTCCAGGTCGCCGAGCTCGAGCTGCGGGCCGGCTCATGAGGAGACTCGCGCCGCTCGCAGCCGTGCTCGCCATCGTGTCGTGCCTCGCGCCGGCCGCCCAGGCGGCCGGGTCCGCGCCGTCCGGGCTGACGGTCGGCGATCGCACGCATCCGCTCAACGTCCACGGCGCTCCGCAGTTCGGCTGGCTCCCGCAGAGCCGGCACGGCAACGCCGTGCAGACCGCGTACGAGCTCGAGGTCGAGCGCGGCCGCACGCTGGTGTGGGACAGCGGGAAGGTGAGGTCCTCCGAGCAGTCGTACGTCGAGTACGAAGGCCCGGCGCTCACTCCCGGGACGAGCTACGAGTGGCGCGTGCGCACGTGGGACCGCCATGGGCATGCGTCGCGGTGGGCGCACGCGCGCTTCGACACCGGGCTCGAGGACGACGACTGGTCCGGCGCCCAGTGGATCCGGCGCGTGACCACCGGCAACGACTTCACCGACGACTACACGCTCGCCCGCCGGCAGGTGAGCGTCGGCGCGAGCCACGTCACGCGCGCGCGTGCGTACGTGTCGGCGCTCGGCCAGTACGAGCTCAGCGTCAACGGCGACGCGGTCTACCGCGGGGACTCGTTCGGCTATCCGGGTGAGGGGCAGTACTCGGCGACCGACATCACCGACGAGGTCCGCGCAGGGCGGCCGCTCGCACTCGGCGTCCTCTACCACTACTGGACCTGCACCTGCCAGGGCCGCGCCAACGGCCGCGTGAGCAACACGACCGTGGCGAGCGCGGCCGCGGCCGGCGACACGAACCTGAAGGTCGCGAGCGTGCTGCCGTTCGACGCCGGCGACCCGATCACCGTCGGCGCCGGCGCCGAAGCCGAGACCGCGACCGTCACAGCGGTCGGCGGCGCGGGCGCCGCGGGCACCGGGCTCACCCTCGACCGGCCGCTGGCGCGGGCGCACGGCACCGGCAATGCAGGCCCCGTCTACGACCACAACGGGCCCTCCGGCCTGCTGGTCAAGGTCGTCGTCGACCACGCCGACGGCAGCCGCGACACGATCGTCTCCGACGGGTCGTGGAAGGTGACGAAGGCGACGCAGTACACGAACGCCACCGTCACCTCGCGCAACGGCGACGCCGGCGACCGGCTCGAGCGCTACGACGCGCGGCTCGAGCTCCCCGGATGGGACAGCGCCGGCTTCGACACGTCGGGCTGGCAGGCGCCCGCCGTCATCGGTCCGCATCCGCGACCGCAGGAGACGCTGCGCGACACGTTCTCGCACCTCGATCCGGTCGTCTCCGACATCGAGTTCAAGACGGTCCACCCGAAGAGCGTGCGCCGGCTCGCGGACGGCACCCTCGTCGCCGACTTCGGCGTCGTACTACCGGCCGCCCCACGCGTAAGGCTCCGCGACGGCGCCGACGGACGGGCGCTGTCGATGCTGACCAGCTTCCGCCTCAACAACACGACGCTCGCCGCGCCGGCAGCCGCCGGTGACAGCTCGATCACCGTCGGCACGGTGAGCTCGTTCGCACCGGGCGACCGCATCACCGTCGACGCGCCGGCCAACGGCCGCGGCGCGGGCGACCCCGAGGTGCGGACGATCGTCGCGGCGGAGGGGACCGTCATCACGCTCGACGCTCCGCTGGCGCGCGACCACGCCGCCAACGCCTGGGTCGAGGGTTCGCGCGCCGGGCGCTCGGGCCTCGACAGCCAGGGCAGCAACCTCGGGTGGTTCTACACCGAGAAGCCCGGCCCGCAGACCGCCCAGGCGTTCACGCACTGGGGCTGGCGGTACCTCCAGATCGACAACCCCGGCGAGCCGCTCACGAAGCACGACATCGCCGCCGTCGTCCAGCACAGCGAGGTCTCGGACCAGCGAAAGGCCAGGTTCGACAGCGACGACGAGACGCTGGACGACGTCTTCGAGCTGATGCAGCGCTCCGGGCTGTACTCCTCGCAGGAGACGTTCGTCGACACGCCGACGCGCGAGAAGGGGCAGTTCCTGGGCGACACGATCGACATCTCGTTCGCCAACATGAGCAGCTGGGGCGAGCGCAACGCGACGGCGCGCGCGATCCGCGAGTTCGTCTACTCAGGCGCGCACAGCTGGAAGGCGCCGAGCAACAACTACTGCACGGCCGCCCAGGTCCCGTGCTCGTTCGCCGGCCTCGGGACGCCCGGCCGGCTCGGTGCCGTGTACCCGAACGGCGACAACATGCGCGACATCCCCGACTACACGGAGACGTTCCCCGACTGGGTCATGCGCTACTGGGACCAGACGGGCGACACGGCCACGCTCGCCTCCGCCTACGACACGATGCGCTCCGTCGCCGAGTACATCCGGCGCGCGCAGCCGGCGGCCGGTGGCACCGCGGGGCTCGTCACGGACCTCCCCGGCGGCGCGGGGCCGTACCGGTTCGGGATCATCGACTGGCCGGCGCCGATGCGCTACGGCTACACGTTCGACGGCAACGCCGCGCGGACGATCCACAACGCCGAGGCGGTCGGCGCGTACCGCGCGACCGCGAGGGCCGCCGCGGCGCTCGGTAGGACCGAGGACGCGGCGCGCTACGACGGCTGGGCCGACGAGCTGACGGCCGCGATCAACGAGAAGCTCCGCCTCCCGAGCGGCCTGTACAGCGACGGCCTGTCCGCCGCCGCGGGCAACCCGCAGATCCCGAACTCGGCGCAGCACGCGCAGACGTTCCCGATCTACTACGGCGTGGCGCCCGAGGAGGCCCGCGATGCGCTCGCAGACCACATCGCCGGCCAGGGCATGCGACAGGGGCCGATGACGTGGCACAAGCTGCTGAGCGCGCTGGCGATGGCCGGCCGCGACGATCAGATCGTCGAGCTGCTGACCGACGCCGGGAGCGACGGCCCCGCGAAGATCCTCGCCCAGGGCGGGACCTTCATGTGGGAGCAGTGGGACCCCGGCTGCGCGACCGCGCCGTGCTCGAATCCCTCCGAGACCAGCAGCGAGAGCTTCTCGCACGGCTGGGGCGCATGGGGCGTCGTCGACATGATCGAGTCGCTACTGGGCGTGAGCGTGACGAGTCCCGGCGCGGCGACCGTCCGGATCGAGCCGCCCACGATCGACGGCGACGACCTGGGGCGGGTCAGCGGGTCCGCCTGGACCCAGCGCGGCACCGTGCGGGTGAGCTGGAAGCGCACGCGCGACGGGACGGCTCTCGCGGTCGACGTGCCGGTGAACGTCAGGGCGACGGTGGCGATCCCGGTCGGCGACGCGGGGACCCGCTACAAGGCCGGCGGCGACGGCGCGCCGGCATTCAAGGGCGTCAGGGACGGCCATGCCGTCTTCGCCGTCGGCTCCGGAAGCACGCGCTTCCGCCCGGCGCGCTAGACGGGGCGGGCGGTCGCGGGAACGCGGCGGGGAAGCGCAGGAGCGAGCACGAGGACGAGAACGGCGGCCAGCGGGATCACGAGCAGCGCCGCGCGCAGGCTGTAGGCATCGGCCATCACCCCGACCAGCGCAGGCGCGACGAGGATCGCCAGCCGTGGCACCAGACCCACGAGGCCCAGGCCGACGCCGCGCGGCAGCCCGGGGATCTCGTCGGCGGTCCGCAGGCTGCCGGGGATCAGCGTGCCGATCCCCAGCCCGACGGCACCGAAGGCCAGCACGGTGGTCACCGTCCCGGGAACGGCCAGGGCGCCCGCCATCGCGCACCCGGCGAGCGCCGCCCCCGCGCGGGCGACAGCGCGATCGCCGTGGCGGGTCACGACGCGATCGCCGATCAGCCGGCCCAGTGTCTGCATCGTCTGCAGCGCGATGAACCCGAGGCCGCTTACCGCGGCCGCGGCCCCGAGGTCGTCGCGCAGGTACACCGCGCCCCAGGTCGCCGTCGAGTCCTCCATCACCTGCGCCATCGCCGCGATCAGCCCGAGTGCGACGACGCTGCGGGCGATCCGCATCCGCCCGATCCGGGGAAGCCGCGCCACCGCGCCTCCCGCGCCCGCGAGCCGCTCGGTGTCGTCCAGCCCCGGCAGGAGGAAGCGCGACACGCCGGCGGTGAGGGCCGCGAACAGCGCCGCGGCGATCGACAGGTGCCATTCGAGCGGCAGCCCGAGCGCGATCGCGGCGGTGCCCATCGTGCCGCCGACCACGGCGCCGATGCTCCAGACGCCGTGCATCGAGTTCAGGATCGACCGGCCGTACAGGCGCTCCACCCGCAGCCCGTGCGCGTTCTCAGCGGTGTCGGCGACCGAGTCGACGGCGCCGGCGACGAACAGGACGGCCGCCAGCGCCAGCCACGACGGAGCCAGGCCCAGCAGCACGAGGTTCACGCACGTGGCGAGGACGCTCAGCGGCGCCACCCGCACCGAGCCCCAGCGGCCCACCATGACGCCGCCGAGCAGGCTGAGGGCCAGCGCACCCAGGCCGTAGGCGGCGATCGCCGAGCCGAACGCGGCGTTGGACAGCTCGAGATCGCCCTTCAGCTCCGGGTACCGCGGGACCACATTGGCGTACAGGGCGCCGTTGGTGAAGAACAGTGCGGCGACGGCGCCACGAGCTCTCCGCGCCGTCGATCCGGGTACGGGCACGCGCGCAGTGTGCAGCACGCACGGCCCGGGGCGTGGCGGTGGCCCGGGTGCGTGGCGGTCGGGTCCGCTACGTGCGGACCTCCTCCCCGGTCTCGTCGTCGATCAACGTGATCGCCGCGGCCGGACAGGCGCGGGCCGCCTCGATCAGCTGCTCGCGCGGCCCATTGCCGATCACGACGGCGATGTCGTCGAGCCTGAACACGGCGGGCGCGATCACCGCGCAGTCCCCGTGGCCGCTGCACGCCAGCTCGTCGATGTGAGGAACGAGGGTCATGCCGCCTCCCTTTCGTACTCGGTCTGGATGCCGGCCTGGATCTGCCGGCGGTGGTGGGCAAGCTCTGCCGCCCGGTCGACGAGCAGCGCCGCCACCGGGCGCCCCCGATGGAGGAAGCGCGCGGCGAACGAGCGGCTGTTCAGATCGCCGTCGATGGACACGGCGTCGGCGCCGGCCGGCCGCCCGACCAGCTGGATCCGCAGGCCGTACTGGTCGCTCCAGAAGCCGGGCACCGGCGTCGGCGGCGGGTCGAGCCCGAGGATGCCGTGCGCCGCGGCGGCGGCCCCGCGCACGGCGGCCTCCCAGTGCTCGCAGCGCTCGTGGCCGCCGTCGGGCGCAGGCATGGCCGCGACGTCACCCGCCGCATAGACGCCCGGCAGCTCCGTGCGGCCGAGCTCGTCGACCGGGATCGAGCCGTTCGCCAGCGGCGTGCCCCTGAGCCACCCGCTCGCCGGCGCCACGCCGACGCCGACGACGACGGCGTCGCAGCCGACGAGGCGCCCGTCGGCGAGCTCGAGCGCATCCACGCGGCCCGCGCCGTGGACGGCGGCGACGGAGACGCCCAGCGCAACGTCGACACCCTGGTCGCGGTGCAGCCCGGCGAACCACTCGCCGAGGCGCGGCCCGAGCAGCCGCAGGAGCGGGACCGGCAACGCCTCGATCAGCGTGGCGTGCGCACCGGCGCCGCGCGCGGTGGCGGCGACCTCCTGGCCGATGAAGCCGGCGCCGACGATCGCCAGGCGCGCGCCCGGGACGATCGCGGCGCGCAGCGCGGCGGCGTCGGCCAGCGTGCGCAGCGTGTGGACGTTCGAGTAGCCGTCGAGCTGCGGCAGGATGCGCGGCTCGGAGCCCGTGGCGATCAGGACGTGCTGTGCGTCGAGCCGCCGCCCGCGCGTCGTCATGATGCGCCGGGTCGACGGGTCCAGCGAGACGGCGGCCTCGCCGATCAGCAGTTCGACGTCGTGGTCGGCGTGCCAGTCCGGCGGGCGCAGCGCCACGTCGGCGTGACCGCCGTCGCCCGCCAGCAGCTCCTTGGAGAGCGGCGGCCGGTCGTACGGCGCGAGCGGTTCCGCGCAGAGCATCTGGATCGGCCCGTTGTGGCCGCGGCGGCGCAGCGTCTCCGCCGCGCGCTGGGCAGCGAGGCCGCCGCCCACGATGAGCACCGTGTCGTTCATGGACGGCACCGTGCCGACCTGGAGGCCAAGGCTCGCCCAGCGCGCGGCCAAGGTCTGGTTAAGGCGCCGTGAGAGCGCGCACCTTTGCGCCAACTCCTTGGCCGGTCGACGGATTTGCCCGGTCGTGGGCTACGCTCGCGTCAGGCCACTGAAGAGCGCGGCCGGCTGTCCGCTGTCTGCGATCAGGGAAAGGGGTTCGGAATGACCCCAAACGAAGGTGCGGAGCCCTCTCCGAACGGGGGAGAGCCCGGTCAGGATGACGAACAAGAGCGGTTGCTCGAGGCGCAGACACTGTCTGACAGCGACCAGACGACGGCTGACACCGATCAGACGTCCTCCGACAGCGATCAGGACCGCTCCGACCGCGACCAGGCCAGCTCCGATCGAGATCAGCAGGCGTCAGACCTCGAACAGGCCGCGTCCGACCGGGCGCACACCGCACGCGAGGCAGCCCCCGCCGGCTACGAGGCCGCCCGCGCCGATCGCGAGAAGGCCTCGGCTGCCCGGCTCGCCTCGACGGCGGAACGAGCACGGACGGCCGAGGAACGTCTCGGCGCGGCCTACATGCGCGACCTCACCGCCCACGCCCGCGACCGGGCGGCCGCCAAGCGCGACCGCGCCGCCGAAGTGCTCGAGGCCGCGAACTCCACCTCGGACGCGACCGAGAGCGCGGAACAGCGCCTGGCCGCGGTGCGCGAGCGGGCCGCCGCCGATCGCGCGCGGGCGGCATCCGATCGCGCCAGCGCGGCCTCCGACCGCGCCGCCGCCGCGCGTGACCGCGAGCAGGCCTCGATCGATCTCCGCCACGCGTACCACGACGATCTCACCGGTGCGCTCCGCCGCGACATGGGCGAGGTGGCGTTGCAGCACGAGATCGATCGCGCACGGCGCGGCGACGGGCGGCTCGTCCTGGCGTTCGTGGACGTCGACGGGCTCAAGAGCGTCAACGACCGCGACGGCCACGGGGCCGGTGACGAGCTCCTGAAGGGCGTCGTCGAGGCGATGAAGGCCAAGCTGCGGTCGTTCGACCCGATCGTCCGCTACGGCGGTGACGAGTTCGTCTGCGCCCTGGCGGCCGCCGACCCGCCCGACGCCGACAAGCGCTTCGCCGAGATCAAGGCGACGCTGGCCCGCGACTACGGCCAGGCCGCGATCAGCGTCGGCGTGGCCGAGCTGCGGCCCGGCGACACGCTCGCCGATCTCGTGGCGCGCGGCGACCAGGCGCTGTACGAGTCACGGCGCCGCGAGCGTTAGCGCACGACCGGCGAACCACGCTTGGCCTGCTGGGTGCCCGGGCTGATCCGGACGACGTCCCACGCCAGGTGGCACCGCTCCAATCCGCTGATTATCCAGGCGCCGGGGTCGATCTGACCGCGACCGAGCCCGTGCCGGGCCGACGTCGGGAACGCGTGGTGGTTGTTGTGCCAGGCCTCGCCGAACGCGATCGGCGCCAGCCACGCGAGATTGCGCGACTCGTCGCCGGTGGCGAACGGCCGGCGGCCGAAGAAGTGGCACAGCGAGTTGATGCTGAACGTCGCGTGATGCAGGATCAGCACGCGCACGGCTCCGCCCCACAGCAGCGCCGTGAGCCCGCCGGCGAGCGATCCGGTGAGCGCGACGCCGAGGCCGAACGGCAGCGCCATGCCGACCGCCGCCCAGAGCGGGAACGTGCGGCTGATGAAGCGCAGGTCGGGATCGGCGAGCAGGTCCTTCGCGTAGCGCCCGGGGTTGGCCATGTCCTTGCCGCGGAAGATCCAGCCGACGTGTGCATGACCGAGCCCGCGCAGCGCGCCGCGCCATCCCGGGGCATTGTCGACGTGCGGGCTGTGCGGGTCGCCCTCGTGATCGGCGAACCGGTGGTGCTTGCGATGGGTCGAGACCCAGTCGATCACGGGTCCCTCGACGGCCATCGAGCCGAGGACCGCCAGCACCGCGCGCACGACGCGGTTGGTCTTGAAGCTGCGGTGCGTGAACAGCCGGTGGTATCCGACCGTGATGCCCATCCCGGTGAGCGTGTATGTGATGGCCAGCACCAGCAGGTCATGCCAGTACAGGGTTCCGCCCCACGCCAGCCATCCTCCGACCCCGAGCGCGGCGACCGGCACGCCGAGCACGACCGTCCGGACGACTCTGTCCGAGGTCTCGTGCTCGATCGGGATTGTCTCCGCGGCCCCACGCCTGGGCGCGGTGGTGCTCATCGAGAGCGGTCCTCCTCCGCGAGGTGCCCCGCTGGGTCGAAGTCGACGATCTCGACGTCGCCGGAGCTTCCGGTGAGCGTGAACACGCGGTCCACATCAAGGCCGCCGCGCAGGAGGACGAGCCTGCGGCCGACCTTGCGGGCCCGGATGCTCGCGTTGACGATCGCATGGACGCCGGAGCTGTCCATGAAGGCGACCTCGCGCAGGTCGAGCACGACGAGCTGCGCCTGCAGCTGAGGCTCGAGCAGCGTCTCCTGCAGCTGCGGTGTCGTCGCGATGTCCAGCTCGCCCGCGACGTGGACCTTCGCGGAGTCAACACCGCCGTTCGTCCACGAACAGGCGAACGGTCGGGGCAGGAAATCAGCACCGCCGCCAAGTGGATCGGGGAAAACCAGCGTGTGGGGCATACGACCTCCGGGGTTGTTGGACCCTCAGAAGAAGTCAGATCGCGCTGCCCGCGCCCCCGCTATGGGCCGACCTCACGATGGATGCCCTCTCGCTACTACGGTACTCCGCCGGTCAAGCGGAGGGATGCCAACTCCGATCACGCGGCGAAGCGTGGTCCCTTGTCGGGGATCTCGTGGTCGTCGACGAGGTCGGTCGGCGCCAGGATGAACACCTCGCACATGATGTCCGGGTCCTGCTGGTTGCCGCTCATGAAGCCGATCACGTGCCGGCCCGTGGCACGTTCGATGACGTCTTCGAAGCGCTCGCGCATCAGCTCCTGGAAGTCCATCCGCTGCTGGATCACGGACGACCCGCGGCCGCCCGCCAGCAGCGTCTGCTCCACGCGCGAGAAGCCGCCGCGCAGCAGGCACACCACGAGGTCGTCCTCGTAGTAGGACTTCGCACGCGTCGGCCCGCGACCGTAGTACTCCTTCAGCAGGGCGACCATGCCGTCCGAGATCGCCGTCAGCACATCACCGTGCGTCTTGGGCGGGCTCTGGATGTTTCGCGGGCTCATAGGTGATCGATCCTAACCACTCAGCGCTAACGTGGGGGGTGAATCGCGCGCCAGGTCCCGCCCTTCGCCTCGCGCGCGAACCCCATTCGGAGGACGAGAGAGAAGGCCGCACGTATGTCGGCCACCGATGTTCCGCTGAATGGCGATGCACTGCTCGTGGCCGTGACCGACGCGATGGTCGCGTTACACGAGCGCTACCACCACCGCGCGCCGGTCACCGCGAAGACCTTGCTGCTCGGCGACGACCTGCTCGCGTGCGTGCTGGGAGGCGTCTACACCGACGTCGAGAAGACGATGATCGAGTTGCAGCGCACCACGATCGTCCAGGAGACCCGCAGCGCGTTCCAGAACGCGATGCAGCACAAGTTCATCGCCGCCGTCGAGGGTCTGTCGGGGCGCAAGGTGCTGGCGTTCGTCTCCAACCACCACGTCGGCCCGGACATGGAGATCGAGCTGTTCGTGCTCAGGCCCACGAGCTTGAAAGGGAGCGCATCGGCGATCTACTAGCTTGACCGCACGATGGTGACGATCGAGGACGTGCGGGCGTTCGCGATGAGCCTGCCGCGGACGACCGAGGGACTGGTGCGCGAACGGGTGAAGTTCCGGATCGGCCGGATCGTCTACGTGGCGTTCTCGCGCGACGAGTCGTTGATGGGCTTCGCGTTCCCGAGGGAGTGGCGGGAGGTGCTCGTCAACTCCGACCCGGACAAGTTCATGATGCCCACCGGCGGCGACCTCCGATACAACTGGGTGGTCGTCCGGATGGCGGCGATCGACGAGGCCGAGATGCGCGAGCTCGTTCTCGATGCGTGGGCGCTGGTCGTGCCGAAGAAGGTGGCCGCGGCCTATGTCGACGAGGCGGGTTGAGCGCGCGCTACCGCCCGGGGATCGGGAACGCCTCGGTGAGCTCCAGCACCTCCGCGCGGATGCCGGCGAGCGCGTCCTCGTCGCCCGCCCGCGCGGCGGTCACACCGCGGTCGATCCAGCCCGCGATCGCCTGCATCTCCTGCGCTCCCATGCCGCGCGTGGTCACCGCCGGAGTGCCGATCCGTAGGCCCGAGGGGTCGAGCGGCTTGCGCGGGTCGAACGGGATCGCGTTGCGGTTGCAGACGATGCCCGCGCGATCGAGCGCCTGCGCCGCCGGCCGCCCGCTGACGCCCTTGGACCCCAGGTCGATCAGGATCAGGTGGTTGTCGGTCCCGCCCGACACGAGTTCGAAGCCGTGCTCGAGCAGCGCCTCCGCGAGCGCGACCGCGTTCGCGACGACCGCGTGTGCGTAGTCCGCGAACCCGGGCGCCGCGGCCTCGCGCAGCGCGATCGCGATCGCCGCCGTCGTGTTGTCGTGCGGGCCGCCCTGGAGCCCAGGGAAGACCGCCCGTTCCAGCGCGTCGGCGTGGGCGGCGCGGCTCATCACGATGGCGCCGCGCGGGCCGCGCAAGGTCTTGTGCGTCGTCGTCGTGATCACGTCGGCATGCGGGGCCGGCGACGGATGCGCGCCGCCCGCGACGAGCCCGGCGATGTGCGCGATGTCGGCCGCCAGGATCGCGCCGGACTCGGCGGCGATCGCGGCGAAGCCGGCGAAGTCGATCAGTCGCGGGATCGCGGTGCCCCCGCAGAAGATCACCCGCGGACGCTCACGCAATGCCACTTCGCGCACCTCGTCGAGGTCGATCCGGCCGGTGTCGCGCCGCACGCCGTAGTGGACGGCGCGGAACCAGCGCCCGGTCGCCGAGACGCTCCATCCGTGCGTCAGGTGGCCGCCCGCCGGCAACGCCATCCCCATCACCGTGTCGCCCGGCTCGCAGAAGGCGAGGTAGACCGCCAGGTTGGCCGGTGAGCCCGAGTAGGGCTGCACGTTCGCGTACTCGACACCGAACAGCGATCGCGCGCGCTCGACGGCCAGTTCCTCGAGCACGTCGACAACCGCGTTCCCCTCGTAGTACCGCTTGCCGGGATAGCCCTCCGAGTACTTATCGGTGAGGACAGACCCGCTCGCTGCGCGTACGGCGGCCGACGTGTAGTTCTCGGACGGGATCAGGCCGATGTGCTCGGCCTGGCGGCGCTCCTCGGCGGCGACGAGGTCGGCGACTTCGACATCGGTGGTACGCATGCGGGCACCTCCACGAGCAGGGACGGGTGGGGTGCCCAGGCGTGCGGCGAGGCTGCGGACGGCGCCGTTTCACGGTGGTCGGTTCCACCTGAACGCCAGTCGCGGCGCCGAGCCGGCGATCCTACCGGACGCGCCGGCTTGTGTTCGGCCGGCGGAAGCCTATTGTGCGAGTGTGGGCGCCACCGCCTCAGGACTCCGCCATGACGCGTTCTTGTACGAGTCCGACGACGCCTTTGGCGAGCGCATGGTCCCGTTCATCACCGACGGGCTGGAGGCGGGCGACGCGACGGTCGCCGTGACCACGCGCCAGAACATCTCCCTGCTCCGCGGCGCGCTCGGGGCCGAAGGCGAGCGCGTGTCGTTCCTGGATCGCGACGAGTGGTACTCGCGCCCGGCCAAGGTGATCGCGGGCTACGACAAGACACTGCGCGACCTGTTGCGCGCCGGTGCCCTGCGCGTGCGCGTGGTCGGCGAGGTGCAGTTCGGATCCACGCCCGCCGAGTGGGACGAGTGGACGGTCTACGAGTCGCTCCTCAACCGCGTCTTCGCCGCCCGGCCCGTCTGGATCATGTGCCCGTACGATGCCCGCGCGCTGTCCGACGCGGTGATGCTCGGTGCGGCGCATACGCACTCGCAGGTCGTCACCGACGAGTGGCACGACAGTCCGCACTACGACGACCCCGAGCAGCTCGTGCGAGCACTCACGCCCGTGCCGGACGCGCTGCCGCAGTTGCGCCTGGTGCCACTCGACGCCGACCAGCACGCCTTCCGCGCCAGGCTTGGCCGCGAGATGGCCGCCGACGGGGTCCCCGACGCGGAGGCCGGCGACATGCTCCTGGCCGCGACGGAGATCCTCGCCAACCTCACCCGGCACGGCGACGGACCGGGCGCGATGCGCGTCGGCCGCGTCGATGAGCGGTTCGTGTTCGAGCTGTCCGATCGCGGTCCCGGGCTCGACGATCCGTTCGCCGGATACATGCCTCCGATCCCGACGCAGGTCGGCGGCTTCGGCCTGTGGGTCGCACGCCAGATCACCTGGCGGCTCGACCTGCTGACATCGCCGGACGGCCTCACGGTCCGTCTGTGGGTCTGACCGGCAAACCCGGCCGAACGTACGGTCCGCCACACCTCCGTTTGGGGGGTATCCCGGCTGCACGATCCGGCGGATCGGCAGAGGATGTTGGGCGAGGATGTTGTCGCGCGCCTTAAACCTGCTCCGCACCCGCCGCGAGGCGCCGGACCTCGACGTGCAGCTCGAGACCTGCGCGATGTGCGCCGGCGACTTCGTGAATCCGGTCGACTGGGAGCCCGTGGGCGACTCGCAGTGGTGGATGCTCCTTCGCTGCGGCGCGTGCGACACGTGGCGTGAGGTGACGGTCCCGAACGCCGTGGCCGCCCGGTTCGACCTCGAGCTCGACCGCCGTCTGGACGTGCTGACGCGCGCTGCAGAGCGGCTCGACCGCGCTCGGATGGCGGCCGACGTCGACACGATGATCGAGGCGCTGCGTCGCGGTCTCGTCGACGCCGCCGACTTCGCCCGCTGACGCGCGCTTCAATGGGCGGCGATGCTTTCCGCCGCCGTCGCCACCACCGCCGCCCTCGCCGGATGCCCGCTGTTCGGCCCCAGCTTCTCGACCAACCAGCGCGTCGACACCCTGCCGGTCGCGTCTGACTCGAACGCGATCGTCCGCTCGATCGGGCTCGACGATGGTTTCCATGCTGACTTCGGCGCCGGCCTCTGGGAGGGAAGTCCGATCGGCATTCCGTACACGGT
This sequence comes from uncultured Solirubrobacteraceae bacterium, assembly GCA_963806395.1. Taxonomy (GTDB): domain Bacteria; phylum Actinomycetota; class Thermoleophilia; order Solirubrobacterales; family Solirubrobacteraceae; genus DASSUW01. The sequence continues at coordinate 93,595 of CAWDYI010000019.1, forward strand.
CGTGAACCGCAGGACGCGCCGGTCACGCGTGCGCTTCGACTACGCCGGGGAGTCCGACCGGGTCCGCTACCCGATTCCGCGCGGCGTCAGGATCGAGGGCGGCGGCGATCGCCACGCGCTGCTGGTCGACCGCAGCCGGTGCAAGCTGTTCGAGCTGTTCGCGCTCCGGCGCGCGGGCGCCGGCTGGCACGCCGGCTCGGGCGCGACCTGGGACCTGCGGCGGCCGAAGCTGCGTCCGCGCGGCTGGACGTCGGCCGACGCCGCGGGGCTGCCGATCCTCCCGCTGCTCGCGCGGCCCGGCAAGAAGCCGATCCGCCACGCGCTGCGGGTGACGGTGTCGGAGACCCGCAGCGCCTTCGTGTTCCCGGCGCGCCACTTCGCCTCCGACGACGGCGATCCGTCGCTCCCGCGCATGGGCGAGCGACTGCGCCTGAAGGCGGGGGTCGACCTCGCCGGCCTGCCGCGGCAGGCGCGGCGGATCGCACGGGCGATGCAGACCTATGGGCTGATCGTGGCCGACAACGGCTCGGACTGGTACGTGAGCGGCGTCCCGAGCCCGCGCTGGGACAACGACCAGCTGCACGCGCTCGACCGGATCACGGGGCGCGACTTCGAGGTCGTCGACGCCTCGAGCCTCAACCGCTGACGGCCGCGCTCCAGACCGTCCCGCGACGGTCGTGCTCGAGATCGCGCGCGACGCGCTCGGCCGCCTCGGCGCCGAGCTCACGCTCGACGAGGTGCAGAGCGAGATCGAGTCCGCTGGTGACGCCGCCGGCGGTCACGACATCGCCGTCGTCGACCACGCGCGCGTCGATCACGCGCGCGCCGGACTCGGCGAGGTCGTCCAGCGCGCCGTGGTGCGTGACGGCCGGGCGGTCGCGCAGGATGCCGGCCGCGGCGAGCAGCATCGCGCCGGTGCAGACTGACGCGACGCGCGCGCCGGCGGCGTAGCGCTCGGCCAGGGCGGCGGGGATCGCTCCGCGCTTCGCCTCGCCCCAGGCGCCGGCGTCCGAGCGCGTGATCCAGCCACCGCCGGGCACGACGATCAGGTCCGGCTCGCCGAGCCCGCGCGCCGTGCGGATGACGGCGCCATGGTCGCCGGTGACGTCGGCGGGGCCGTCGAGCGTGACCAGCTCGGCTTCGAGACCGGCGTTGCGCAGGACCTCGAACGGGCCCAGCGCGTCGAGCTCGTCGAAGCCGTCATAGATGAGGATCTCGGTTCGCATGCCGCGATCTTCGGGCAGCCGGCGCGCGACCGCAATTGGCAGAAGTGCCTATATGCGCAAAGATTCGGCCATGCATCGCGTCGTCGCCCTTGCTCTCGAGCGCGTGGTCGCCTTCGACCTCTCGATCCCGGCGCAGGTGTTCGGGCGCCCGGACCCGGACCTCGGCCCCGCCGGATATGCCTTCACGGTCTGCGCCGCGGCGCCCGGGCCGGTGGCGACGACCACCGGCTTCGACATCGTCGCCCCGTTCGGCGTCGAGGCGCTGGAGCGGGCGGACACGATCGTCGTGCCCGGCTTCAACCCTGAGGAGGACCGGCTCGCGGACGGCGTCGCCGACGCGCTGCGGGCGGCGCACGCGCGCGGCGCGCGGCTGGTGTCCGTATGCACCGGGGCGTTCGCGCTCGCCGAGGCGGGGCTGCTCGACGGCCGCCGCGCCGCCACCCACTGGAGCGACGCGCCCGAGCTCGCGCGGCGCTACCCGGCCGTCGCGGTGGACGATCGTGTCCTCTACATCGATCACGGCGACGTGGCGACGAGCGCCGGCGTCGCGGCGGGGATCGACCTGTGCCTGCACCTCGTGCGCGCCGACCACGGCGCCGGCGTGGCGACCGCGATCGCGCGCCGGATGGTCGTCGCGCCCTACCGCGACGGCAGCCAGGCGCAGTTCGTCGACCGGCCGGTGCCGGAGCCGACCGGCGGCCTCGCGCCGACGCGCGCGTGGGCGCTCGACCGGCTCGCGCAGCCGCTGACCGTGGCCGAGATGGCGGCCCACGCCGGCTGGAGCGTCCGCTCGTTCGCGCGCCACTTCCGCGCCGAGACCGGCACGACGCCGCTGCGCTGGCTGCACGAGCAGCGGATCGCCGAGGCGCTGCGGCTGCTGGAGGAGAGCGACCTGGGCGTCGACGCGATCGCCGCGCGGGCGGGCTTCGGCACCGCTGCCTCGCTGCGGCTGCACCTGCGGCGCTCGGCCGAGACGACGCCGAGCGCCCACCGCCGCGCGTTCACTCGCGCTCGGCCGGCTGCCAGCCCGGCCCGCGCAGGGCGACCTGCAGCCGCAGCCGCCAGCCCTTCGCCGCGCGCAGGTCGCGCGCGAGCGCGGCGTACTCGCCGAACGCCACACGCACCGGGTTGAACGTGGTGATGTTCTTCGTCAGCCCGTAGCGCACGCGCTCGGACTCCGGGATGAAGGTCCCGAACAGCCGGTCCCAGACGATCAGGATGCCGGCGTAGTTGCGGTCCAGGTACTGCTCGTTGGCGCCGTGGTGCACGCGGTGGTGCGACGGCGTGTTGAGGACCGCCTCCAGCGGCCGCGGCAGCCGCCCGATCCGCTCGGTGTGCAGCCCGAACTGGTAGATCAGGCTCCAGGACTGGGCGAGCAGCACCATCCACGGCGGGAAGCCGAGCAGCAGCAGCGGCAGCCAGAACGGCAGGTAGGTCATCGGGACCCAGGTCTGGCGCAGCGCGGTCGAGAGGTTGAAGTGCGTGCTCGAGTGGTGGACGACGTGGCTCGCCCAGAAGAACCGGCTGACGTGCGAGATGCGGTGGAACCAGTAGTACGCGAGGTCGTCGCCGAGGAACAGCAGCACCCACACCCACCACGCGTCCTCCGGGAGCCTGAGCGGCGTCAGCTCGTACAGCGCGGCGTAGATCACCAGCACGACGAGCTTCCAGGCGACGTTGACGGTGACGTTGCCGAGGCCCATCGCGAGGCTCGTCCGGGTGTCGCTGAGCTCGTAGCCGACGAGCTCGTCCTCGTGGTAGTGGCGGAACGACAGCGCCTCGACCACGAGCAGCAGCACGAAGAACGGGATCGCGTAGTAGAGGACCTCGACCACGGTCAGGCCTCCGAGCGCTCGAGCAGGTCGCGGGCGCGCGCGTGTGCGCCCGCCTCGTCGCCGGCCGCGATCGCCGCCGACAGCGCGCGCACCGCGCCGGGATCGGCCAGCTCGGAGCCGACCAGCCGCGCGTCGAACGCCAGCAGCCGCTGGCCGGCGACGAGGGTGTTCAGCGCGAGCCGGTAGGCGAGGTTGTCCGCGCCCTCGATCACGAGATCCCAGAACGCCTCGTAGATCGTGTTGCGGACGTCCATGTCGTCCGCGGCGGCGAGCATCTCGGCGCGCGCCTCGAGCTCCGCGCGCACGACCGCGCTCGCCCGTGCCGCGCACCGCCGCGCGGCGTCGGCGCCGACGCTCGCGCGCATCTCCAGCACAGCGCGCTCGAGTCCGAGCGCGGGCGGGACGTCGCCGGCGGCGCCGAGCTCGATCAGCAGGTCGAGCCCGCCGTGGTGGCGCCAGTCGCGCACCCGCGTCGCGCCGCCCTGGCTGATCCGCACGAGGCCGGACTGCTGCAGCCGCTTGAGCGCCTCACGCACCGCGTGCCGGCTCGCCCCGAGCTCCTCGCTCAGCCGCCGCTCGGACGGCAGCGAGTCCCCCGGCCCGTACGCGCCGGCGAGGATCTCGCCGCGCAGCCGCGCGTGGATCCGCGCCGAAAGCGGCGCAGTGGTTGGACCAGTCATCACAACTGGTTGTACCAGTTAGGCAGGCGCGGGACAACGTCAACTGCCGCATTAGGGGGCGGGATCGGCCGCGCCGCGAGGCGTGTGTCGACTTGACGTCGATATGCGACGTCAACTCGACACGGGCCATGCGCGACGACCCAAAGCCCCCCGCTCCCCTACCCAGCGCAGTTGACGGTTCGTTCGCCTATCCTCGCGGCCGCGATGATCGTGATCGGACACCGCGGCGCCGCCGGCTACCGCCCCGAGCACACGCTCGCCGGCTACGCGCTGGCGGCGCGCATGGGCGCCGACTACATCGAGCCCGACCTCGTGTCGACCAAGGACGGCGAGCTCGTCGCCCGCCACGAGAACGACATCACCGCGACGACCGACGTCGCCGACCGGCCCGAGTTCGCCGATCGCCGTGCGACGAAGACGATCGACGGCACGCCGGCCACCGGCTGGTTCAGCGAGGACTTCACGCTCGCCGAGCTCAAGACGCTGCGCGCGAAGGAGCGGATCCCGGAGATGCGCGGGCGCAACACGATCTACGACGGCCGCTTCGAGGTGCCCACGCTCCAGGAGGTGATCGATCTCTCACGCCGCCTGACGCGCGAGCTGGACCGACCGATCGGCATCTATCCCGAGACCAAGCACCCGACGTACTTCCGCTCGATCGGCCTGCCGCTCGAGGAGCCGCTCGTGCGCGCGCTGAACGACAACCACCTCAACGAGCGCGACGCGCACGTGTTCGTGCAGTCGTTCGAGGTCGGGAACCTGCAGGCGCTCGACCGCGAGCTCGACGTGCCGCTCGTGCAGCTGCTGAGCTCTCCACGCGGCCGTCCGTACGACTTCACGGTCGCCGGCGACACGCGCACGTACGCCGAGCTCGCCACGCCGGCCGGCCTGGAGGAGATCGCCCGCTACGCCGACGGCGTCGGGCCTTCGAAGAGCTTCATCGTCCCGCGCGACGACACCGGCCGCTCGCTGCCGCCGACGAGCTTCATCGCCGACGCCCACCGCGCCAAGCTGGTGGTGCACCCGTTCACGTTCCGCAACGAGAACAGCTTCCTGCCGCTGGAGCTGCGCACGTCCGACGACCCGGCCGCCTACGGCGACGCGCTCGCGGAGTACGAGCAGTTCTACGAGCTCGGCGTCGACGGCCTGTTCAGCGACAACAGCGACACCGCGGTCGAGGCTACGCGGGATCGACGGTGATCCGGCCGCCGGCGCTGACGGCGAGCCGGCGACGACCGGAGAGCAGCTCCAGCAGCTCGGACCCGACGAGCTCGCGCCGCCAGCCGCGCAGCGTGCGCACGTCGGGCTCGTCGCGCCCGCGGCGGGCGGCCACCACGATCGGCGCGAGGTCCGCGCGTGCGGCGATCAGCTCGTACGCCAGCCCGGCCTCCTGTGCGCGTGCCCGGACGAGCGCCTCGGCGAGCGCGATCACCGGCCCGTCCTGGGACTCGGTGGCGAGCCGGTCGCCATCCTCCAGGCGGAGCGGCTCGGCAGCGCGCCCGCGCTCGATCGCGGCGAGGATGTCCTCTCCGCGGCGGCGCACGACATCCGGGTTCACGCCCCGGATCTCGGCCAGCTCCTTGCGGTTGGCCGGCTGGCGCTTGGCCAGCTCGACCACGGTCGGGTCCCGCACGACGGCGCCGACCGGCCGGTCCTCGCGCTCGGCGGTGCGCTCACGCCACGCGGCCAGCTCGCGCGCGACGGCGCGGTCGCGCGGATCCAGGCCGACCGCCCGCGGCAGCCGCCGCCACACCTCCGCCGGGTCGCGCTCGTCGGTCGCCAGGGCGATCGCCCGGCACTCCTCGCGCGCCCACTCGAGCCGGTTGCGGGCTTCGAGCCGCCCGCGGATGTCGTCGGCGAGCGGCAGCAGGTGCTCGACGTCGCCGCGCGCGTAGCGCAGCTGCTCGTCGGTCAGCGGCCGGACGTCCCAGCGGGTGAAGCTCGCCGTCTTCGAGAGCCGGATCTTCAGGACGTCGTGCAGCAGGCCGCCGTAGCCCGCCTGGGCGGAGAAGCCGGCGAAGCCCGCCGCCACCTGCGTGTCGAACACGTTGGCGACGTCGGTCCCCCACTCCCGTCGCATGATCGCCACGTCCTGGCGGCCGGCATGCACGATCACCTCCACCGTGGGATCGGCGAGCACGGACGCCAGCGGGGCGGGATCGAACCCGGCGAGCGGGTCGAGCACCCAGACGTCGTCCTCGACGACCACCTGCACGAGGCAGAGCAGCGGCCGATAGCGCCCTTCGGGCATGAACTCGGTGTCGAGCCCGACTCGTCCTGCCTCGCGGGCGCGGGCCGCGATCGCTGAAACGTCAGGCTCGGCCAAGTGCCTTCTCCCAGCGCTCGGCCTGCCAGGTCGTCCGCATGCCCGTGGACTCGTACAGGCGCAGCGCGCCGCGATTGCGACCGTGCACGCTCAGCTCGGCGTGCGCGAGCCCTGCGCGCCGGAACGCCTCGAAGAGGCCGAGCAGCAGCGCGCGCCCGTGACCGCGTCCGCGCGCGCGGGCAGCGACCGCGAGCTCGGCCACATAGCCGGTGCCGTCCTCCCATCGCTCACCGAGCGCGGCCCCGGCGAGGCCGTCGTCGTCGTCGAGCAACTGCCACAGCGACGGGTCGTGGCCCTCCTTGCCGATCGTCTTGGCACGCCAGCGCTCGAGCGGCTGGAAGTCGTAGCCGTCGATCTCGGCGAAGGCGTCCTGGATCAGCGCGTGCACGGCCGCCTCGTCGCGCGTGACGTCGAAGGCGCGCAGCGCCGCCGGCGGCGCCGGCGGGACGTCGGCGAGGTCGGCCCGGAGGCGGAAGTAGAGCTGCGCCGGGGCGTAGCCGGCCGCGCGCAGCAGCCCGCGGCCGCTGTCGTTGGCGCCCGCTGCGAACTGGCGCACCGTTGCCGTGCCGCGCTCCACCGCGCGCGCCTCGGCCCAGCGCCGCAGCATCGTGCCGATGCCCTGGCCCTCGGCGTCGGGGTGGACGAGCACGATCGCGTCGTCGCCGAGCAGGATCGCGTAGCCGCGGATCGCGCCGTTCGCCCCCGGCGCCACGCGCGCGTCATGCTCGAGCGTCAAGCCGGGCGCGGCCCAGTCGGCCTGCAGGTCCTCGAGCGAGAAGTCGGGAGCGCCGATGTCGGCGACGTCGCGGGCGAGGATCAGCTCGAGCACCGCCGCGGCATCCGCGTCGGCGGGGGGTCGCAATCTCGGCGGCATCGCGCCGACCCTATCCAGACCGGTCCGCTCGCGGATAGGACGAACGGGCAGGTTGGCTAGCGCTTGCCGGGCTGCGGGAACCGGCCGCGCAACATCGCGTCCCAGCCCGCGTCCGGCAGCGCTGCGTGGCCTGTCAGCAGCACGCGCGCCGACGGCGTGACCGTGTAGCGCGCCCGCGGCCGCCGCGCGGAGACGGCGCGTTCGATCTTGCGCGCGACCGCTTCGGGCGGCCCGCCGAGCCTTGCGAGAGGTCCGCTTTCGTACACACCGGCGGTCGCCGCCGCGACCGCTTGATTGAACTCGGCGTACGGCCCGGAAGCTGGCGTGGCCGCGTCGATCTCGCGTACCGCAGTGTCACCGAAGTTGGTCCGGATGAGCCCCGGCTCGACGATGATCACGTCGACGCCGAAGGCCTTGACCTCGAACCGCAGCGCGTCGGAGAGCGCCTCGACCGCGTGCTTGGACGCGTGGTAGATGCCGCCGCCCGGGAACGTGAGGCGCCCGCCCATCGACGAGACGTTCACGATCTTGCCCCAGCGCTGCTCGCGCATCTTCGGCAACACCAGACGGCACATCGCCAGCAAGCCGAACACGTTGGTGTCGAATTGGGCGCGCACGCGCTCGTCGGCGACCGACTCGACCGCGCCCGACTGGCTGTAGCCGGCGTTGTTGACGAGCACGCCGACCGCACCCTCGGCCGCCTCGACCGCCTCCACCGCGGCCCGGCGCGACTCCTCGTCGGTGACGTCGAGCGCAAGCGTCCGGCAGCCGTTCGCCTCGAGCTCGGCGAGCGTCTCCGGCCGCCGGGCGGTGGCGTAGACCGTCCACCCTGCGGCCGCCAGGTGTGCCGCGGTCGCGGCGCCGATCCCGGACGAGCACCCCGTCACCAGCACCGCGCGTGAAGGCTCGCTCATCGGATCAGCACGGCGCTGCCGACCGGCACGCGCGGGTAGAGGTCGATCACGTCCGACACCCGCATGCGGATGCAGCCGTGCGACGCGCGGGTGCCGATCGAGTACTCGGCGGCGGTGCCGTGGATCCCGACGCCGCCGACGACGCCGAGCCAGCGCGCCTTCAACGGGTTCGCCGCCGAGCCGCCCGCGACGACCTCGTTCCGATAGGCGCCCGCCCACGGCTGGTCGGGCGCCGTCCACGCCGGGTTCACGGCCTTGTTCGTGATCGAGAACCGGCCGGTCGGAGTCGGATAGTCGGGCGTGCCCACCGCGATGCCGTACGTCTTGCGGTGCTTGAGGTGCCGGAAGAGCCGCAGCTTGAAGTGGGCGCGGTCGATCGTGACGACCGCGCGGTACTGCTTGCGCAGGTCGTTCGCGTTGACGGCCGGGTGTACGCGCACGCGCTCGAAGCGCAGGATCCGACTCGCATGCGGGTCGGCGACGAGCGCGTCGAGCGCCCGCGCGAGCGCCTTCTCGTCGATCGACCAGCCCATCCTGGCGCGCCGCAGGATCATCCGCCGCAGCTTGATCCGCAGCCTGGCGTTGCGGGGCGTGGTCCGTGACGCGCGGTCGACCGCGACCGTGAACGCCGCCAGCTTCGCGCGGTCGTAGGTCGTGTGCAGGGGCACGTCGACGGGGCGCGATCCGTCCGGCTGCGGGGACGTCTCGAGCGCCGCCGCGTACGCCCGCCGCGCGGTCTTGCGCGCTTCGAACACGAAGCCGATCGACGCGGGCGCGAGCACGCGGCGACGACCCGCGACGCGTACCTCGACCGGCCGGCCGAGCGCCGCCGCGAACGTGTCGAGGAGCTTGGCCTCCGCCTGCGAGAACGTGAGGTTGCCGATGTCGAGCCCCGCCGCCGTGGCGCCGGCCGGGATGATCGGCTCGACCGGAGCCTGCGCGGCCGCGGCCGCCGGGCAGGCCAGCGCAAGCGCGAGGATGAGGAAGGTGACACGGCGCACCGGCGGGCGGAGCGTACCGGCGCCGTCAGGCCGCCGGGCGCGCTGCAACGGGCCGTGCGTCCAGGAACGCGTCGAGCAGCGGCCACGTCGTGCGGCGGGCGGCGCGGCCGGTGAGCACGCCGAGGTGGCCGCCGGGCGCCGTCTGGAGATCCAGCGCCGCCGCGTTCGGCACGAGGTCGCCGATGTGGTGGCAGGCCGCCACCGGGGCGATCCCGTCCCCGCGCCCGGCGATCGCCAGCAGCGGGATCGTCACGTCGGCGAGGTCGATCCGCTCGCCGTCGTTGAGCGCGAGCCCGCCGTCGGCGAGGTCGTTGGTACGGAACAACCGGTGGTAGAGCTGGCCGAAGGTGCGCCCGGGATAGGCGTGCATGCGGGCCATGAACGCGTCGACTGCCTCGATCTGCGCGAGCAGCTCGCGGTCGGTCAGGTTGGACGCGACGGTCCACGGCTTCATCACGTACTTGTCGACGCCCGCGAGCTGGTAGCCGCGCTTGACGAGCGGCGCCGGCGCGCCGCCGAGGCCGCGATACAGCTGCGTGACCAGCCACCCGCGGGTGACCGCGTCGATCGGCCGCAGCGGCGCGACCAGCGGCACCTTCGTGACGTCCCACGGGCTCGCCACCAGCGCCGCCGCCTCGACCGGGAGGCCGGCGTCGGCAGCGTGGGCGAGCAGCGCCATGATCCCGCCGAGGCACCACCCGATCACGCGCACCGGCCGGTCGCCGGCGTCGGCCGACGCGGCCCGGATCGCCGCCGGGATCACCTCCTCGATCCAGTGCTCGAGCCCCAGCCGCCGGTCGGCGTACTCGATCTCGCCGTACTCGAGCAGGTACGTCCGCCTGCCCGTCAGCACGAGGTGCTCGGCGAGCGAGCAGCTCCGGCGCAGGTCGAAGCAGATCGCGGGCGCCGCCAGCGGCGGCACCAGCAGCACCGGCGCGCGGCGCAGGCGCGACGCGCCGGCCGCGCGCTCGTACCGCGACAGCGTGCGCTGCTGGCCGCGGTCGATCACCGTCGCCGGCATCCGCCGCAGGTCCGCGAGACCACCACCGAGCGTGGCCCCGTAGAGGTTCGCGGCGGCCGTGCCGACGGCGTCCGGTGAGAAGGGGAGCCCGAGCAGGCCTAGAGAGTAGGTGGGAACCCGAGCAGCAGCTCGACCAGCCGCTCGGTCGCCTCGAGCTGCGGACTGCGCCCGCAGCCCTGGATCAGCTCCACGTGCGTGGCGGGCAGGGCGTCGAGCACGCCGCGCGCCCCGCTGTGCGGGACCCTCCGGTCGCGCGAGCCCCACACGAGCATCACGGGGCACGCCACGGCGGCGAGGTCGAACGGCGCCGTCGCCAGCTCGGGCAGCAGTCCGCGACCGGAGCCGAGCAGCGCGGCCGAGTCCTCGCGTGAGCCGTTGTCGCCGGAGAAGGCGTCCGCTACGTCGCGCTGCGCCGCGCGCGGGTTCGCGTCGCGATGCGCGCCGCCGACGAGCGAGCGCACGAGGGCGCTCGGCACGGGGATCGGGATGTCGAGCAGCCGCCGGACGATCGGGTCGCGCTCGATCAGGTCGAACCAGCCGGGAAGCTCCATCCCAGTGGGCGACACCGGGACGACGCCGGCCAGCGGGAGCTCGCCGGAACGCTCGCCGAGCCTCAGCGCCACGCAGCCTCCGAGCGAGCTGCCGGCGACCACGACCTGCTCGCCGCCGCCCCACTCCTGCACGAGCGCGGTGGCGAAGTCGTCGAGCTGCGGCAGGATCGCGCCGGGCCGCAGGCGTGCGGCATGGCCGAAGCCGGGCAGATCGACCGCGATCGCACGCCGCCCGCAGAGCCCGAGCTCGGTCAGCAGCGGACGCCACGTGTCGGCCGAATCCCCCCAGCCATGGAGGAGCACGATGCCCGGACCGTCGCCCTCGAGCTCGAGCACGCGCGTGCGGCTGCCCGCCAGCTCCATCGAGTGCTCGGCCAGAAGTTCCATCTAGTACCCGTACCCCGAAGTTGCGCATCTGAGCGGAGATGCGTCAGGCTGACCGTATGCGGGTCGTCATCGCCGAAGACAGCGTGCTCATGCGCGAGGGCATCATCAGGGTGCTCGAGGATGCCGGGATGGAGGTCGTCGGCCGTTGCGAGAACGCCGAGGACCTGATGCTGAAGGTGCGCAGCTACGAACCCGATGTGGCGATCATCGACATCCGGCTCCCGCCCGGACACAGCGACGAAGGGCTCGTCGCGGCCGAGGAGATCCGCGAGAAGCACCCCGGGACGAGCGTGCTCGTGTTGTCGCAGTACGTCGAGCTCGGTCTGGCGATGCGGCTTCTCAGCGAGTCCGCCGAAGGAGCGGGCTACCTGCTCAAGGACCGCGTCGCCGACGTCGGCGAGTTCGCCGGCGCGGTGCGCCGCGTGGCGGCCGGCGGGACCGCGATCGACCCGACGATCGTCTCGCAGCTGCTCGGGCGCCGGCGCGACGACGACCCGCTGGAGCGGCTCACGCCGCGCGAGCGCGAGGTGCTGGCGCTGATGGCGGAGGGCTGCTCGAACCAGGCGATCGCCGAGCGGCTGGTCGTGACGCTGCGCGCGGTCGAGAAGCACGTGACGAGCATCTTCGGGTCACTCGGGCTGCCGTCCACCGGCGCCGAGTCCCGCCGCGTGCTCGCCGTGCTGACCTACCTGCGTCCCTGACGCCAGGTCTCGGTGCGGACAGCCCAGCGCTCGTGGTCGCGCCAGCGGCCGCCGATCTTCAGATAGCGCGGCGAGAACCCCTCGAGCTCGAACCCGCAGCGCTTCGCCAGCGCGATCGACGCCACGTTCCCGGGCTGGATGTTCGCCTCCAGCCGGTGCAGGCCGATGTGCGTGAACGCCTCGCGCAGGAGCAGTCGCATCGCCTCGGTCATGTAGCCCTGGCCTGCGAACTCGGCGACGCCGCCGTAGCCGAGGAACGCGCTCTTGAACGCGCCGCGGACGATCTCGGAGATGTTCAGGAACCCGACGATCGCTCCGTCCTCGACACGGCAGGCGAGGAACAGCGCGGCGCGCGGATCCTCCACGCGCGTGACGTACTGGGCGTACCGCTCCGGCGTCTCCGGCATGTAGATCCAGGGCCGGTGGAGCGCCCGGCTCGCGCGCATGCGCGCGATGAACTCGTCCTGGTCGGCAAGCGTCGGCGTGCGGAGAACCACCCGTGCCATGGGCGGAATCGTCCCACGCTCCGGGGGCAGACCGCCCGCCCCACGGGCCAGTGAACCGCCCCTGCTGACGCCAGTGCACCGGGTGGGCGCCGAGCCCCTCCGCGGCGACGCTCTTCTCACCACCCGGAACCCCAATGAGGAGTTGCTGATGCAGTCCGTCGTCGTCCAGTCCGAGTACCCCGCCGCAAGCACTGCGGTCGCCGTCTCCGCATCCGATCTCGTCCGCCGCTACGGCGAGGGCGACACCAGCGTCTACGCACTCCGCGACGTGTCGATCGACATCGCCGCAGGGCAGCTGACCGCCGTGATGGGCCCGTCGGGCTCCGGCAAGTCCACGCTCATGCACATCCTGGCCGGGCTGGACCGGCCGACGAGCGGCGACGTGTCGATCGCCGGCACCGATATCACGCAGCTCGACGACACGCAGCTGACGAAGCTGCGCCGCGAGCACATCGGATTCATCTTCCAGTTCTTCAACCTGCTCCCGATGCTCACCGCGGAGGAGAACATCGTCCTCCCGCTCGATCTCGCCGGCCAGCGCCCCGACCGCGAATGGCTCGACGAGCTCGTCCGCCGCGTCGGACTCGGCGACCGGCTCAAGCACCGCCCGTCGGAGATGTCCGGCGGCCAGCAGCAGCGTGTGGCAGTGGCCCGCGCCCTCGTGTCGCGCCCGACGGTGATGTTCGCCGACGAGCCGACCGGCAACCTCGACTCTCGCACCGGCGAGGAGATCCTCTCCCTGCTCCGCGAGTCGGTCGACGCACTCGGCCAGACGACCGTCATGGTCACGCACGACGCGCACGCCGCGGCGATCGCCGACCGTGTGCTGTTCCTCGCCGACGGCGAGATCGTCCGCGACATCCCCCGTTCGAGCGCCCACGAGATCCTCTCGACGCTCGAGGAGGTCACGTCCCGATGATCAAGGTCGCACTCAAGGGGCTTGCGGGCCGCAAGATCCGCGCCCTGCTCACCGCGTTCGCGGTGATCATCGGCGTGTCGATGGTGAGCGGCACGTTCGTGCTCACCGACACGATGCAGAAGTCGTTCAACTCCATCTTCGAGACGTCGTACGAGAACACCGACGTCATCGTCAGCGGCCACCAGGTCGTCGAGTCCGAGATGGCGGACATCCCCACCATTCCATCGAGCGTGCTCCGTGATGTGCGTGCGCTCCCGCAGGTCGACGCCGCAGCCGGGTCGATCTCGGACCAGACCACCGCGAAGGTGATCGGCCGCGACGGCAAGGCCCTCGGAGGCCAGAACCCGACGATCGTGTCGGCCATCGACCCGACGCTGGCCGAGCTCAGCCCGCTGAAGATCCAGCAGGGCGAGTGGCCGGCAGGCGCCGACCAGATCGCCATCGACGCCGGCACCGCCAAGAAGAAGAAGTACGCCGTCGGCGACAAGATCGGCATGTCCGCGAACGGACCCGTCGAGCAGTACCGCATCACCGGCATCGCGAAGTTCGGCGAGGTCGACTCGCTCGGCGGCGCAGTGATCGCCGTCCTGGACATCCCGACCGCCCAGACCCTGCTCCATCAGGAGGGCCAGTACGACGGCATCTCGATCACGGCCAAGGACTCAAGCTCGCCGGCCGAGGTTCGTAAGGCCGTCGCGGGCCTCGTGCCCGCCAACGTCGACGTCAAGCTCGCCGCCGACGAGGCCAAGGACGCCGCCAAGGAGACCAACGAGGGACTCAGCTTCGTCCGGATCTTCCTGCTCGGCTTCGGTGGCATCGCGCTGTTCGTCGGCGCGTTCGTGATCTTCAACACCCTGTCGATCACGGTCGCCCAGCGGACCCGTGAGTTCGCGACGTTGCGGACCCTCGGCGCCTCGCGCAAGCAGGTCCTGCGCTCGGTCGTGCTCGAGGGCCTCGTGATCGGCCTGGTCGCCTCACTGGTCGGCCTGGTCCTCGGCGTCGGCATCGCGAAGGGCATGAACGCCCTGTTCGTCGCTTTCGGGATCGACCTCCCGAACGCCGGCACCGTGCTCGCCACGCGCACGGTGATCGTGTCGATGCTGCTGGGGACGATCATCACCGTCCTCTCGAGCATCCTCCCGGCCCGCCGGGCGACCCGCGTGCCGCCGATCGCGGCCGTGCGGGAAGGCTCGGAGCTGCCGCAGTCGAGCATGCAGAAGCACTCGACGAAGGTGGCGCTCGGCGTCATCGGCGCCTCCGTGGCGGCGATGTCGATGGGCGTGTTCGCCAGCGGCCTCTCGGGCGGCGCGGTTGCGCTGCTGCTGGGCGGCGGCGTGCTCACGCTGTTCGTCGGCGTGGCGCTGATCGCACCGCGGCTCGTCAAGCCGCTCGCCGGCCTGGTCGGCTGGCCGGGTCGCCGTACGGGCGGCGCGGCAGGACGCCTCGCGAGCTCGAACTCGGTCCGCAACCCGTCGCGCACCGCGGCGACGGCGGCGGCGCTGATGGTCGGTCTCACGCTGGTCACGGCGGTCGCCGTTCTCGGCCAGGGCCTCCGTGCCTCGGTCGACAGCGCTGTCAAGGATCAGCTCCAGAGCGCCGACTACGTGCTCTCCGGCTCCAACGGGGCGACGTACCCCGCCAAGGCCGGCGAGGCGCTCGCCGACACCTCCGGTGTCAGCGCCGCTTCGAGCGTGCGGTCCGGCTCGGCACTCGTGGCCGGCAAGGAGTCCCTGATCACGGCCGTCGACCCGACGACCATCGGTCACTTCTACAAGTTCGACTGGACCAAGGGGTCCGCGGACAGCCTCGGCAAGGACGGCGTGATCATCACGAAGTCCTACGCGGATGCCAACGACCTCAAGGTCGGGAGCGATCTGAAGCTCCAGGTCCCGTCGGGCGCGAAGCGGACGATGACCGTGCAGGGCGTCCACACCCCGCCGCGGATCGACTCGCTGCTGGGTGACGTCACCATCGGTCAGGCAGCGTTCGACGCCGCCTATCCGGCGGCGCAGAACTCCATGACGTTCGTCGACGCCGAGTCGGGCGCCGCGAAGGCCGCGATCGAGAAGACCGCGGCCGGCTTCCCCGACGCCGGGTTCGACACCGGCGAGGCGTTCGGCAAGGCTCGCACCAAGAGCTTCGCCACGTTCCTGAGCATGATCTACGTGCTGCTCGGCTTCTCGGTGATCGTCAGCCTGTTCGGAATGGTCAACACCCTCGTGCTCTCGGTGTTCGAGCGCACAAGGGAGCTCGGGATGCTCCGGGCGATCGGCATGACGCGGCGCCAGGCGCGACGGATGATCCGGCAGGAGAGCGTGATCACGGCCCTGATCGGTGCCGCGCTCGGTCTCCCGCTCGGTGTGTTCCTCGCGGCGCTTCTCACGAAGGCGATGTCGGAGTACGGGATCGGCCTGTCGATTCCGTGGTCGATGCTCGGCGCCTTCACCGTGGTCGCGATCCTCGCCGGTGTCGCCTCGGCGATCCTGCCGGCCCGGCGCGCCTCACGGCTCAACGTCCTCAACGCGCTCCACTACGAGTAGCCGCGATGACCGCCACCCTCGCGCCCGCCCCGCCGCTCACGCGGCGGGGCGGCGGGAGGCGGGACCGCATCGCGCGGCTGGAGCGTCCGCTCCTCGCCGCCGGTCTCGCCCTCGTCACCCTCCACCTGCTGGACCTCTCCTTGTCGGGCCCCGACACCGCACTGCTCGGAGTGCTCGCCATCATCGCCGCGCCGCTCGCTTGGCTGTTCGCGCAGCCGCGCGTCACGCGGCCGACACGGCTGGCCCTGGGCGTCGTCTTCGGACTGCTCGCCGCCGGCTTCGGCATCGTGTCCCACGGCCTCCACGTGGTCGACGGCGCCGGCGACCTGTACGACGTGACCGGCGTCGCGTTCATCTTCGGCGGCCTGCTGCTCGCAGCCTCCGGCCTCACCGCGATCGTCGCGCGGCGGCGCCCGCCGCGCCGCACCGCGCTCGGCTTCCGTGCCGCTCACGGCGTCGGCTGGCTGGCGGGCGCCGCGACCGTCTTCCTCCTCGGGTTCATGCCGCTCGTGATGGGCTACATGAGCACGCATGCGCCGCGCTGGGCGATCGCCGAATCGGCGCTCGGCATCCCCCACCAGGAGGTCCGCATCGCGACCTCCGACGGCCGCAAGCTCTCGGCCTGGTACGTCCCGTCGACCAACGGCGCGGGCGTCCTGGTCAGCCACGGGTCCGGCGGTAGCCGGGCGCGGGTGATGGAGGAGATCCGGATGCTGGCGAAGCACGGCTACGGCGTGCTCGCGTTCGACCTCGCCGGCAACGGCGAGAGCCAAGGGCACTCGAACGGACTCGGCGACAACGCCCAGCCGGCCGTCGACGCCGCGCTCCGGTACATGACCCGCCGGCCCGACGTCGACCCGCAGCGGATCGCCGGCTTCGGCTCCTCCCTGGGCGGCGAGGTGCTGCTCGAGGCGACCGCACGCGACCGGCGGCTGCGCGCCGTCATCTCCGACGGAGCCGCACGCCCGACCGACAGCCACAAGGTCAACGACCCCGAGTTCGTCGAGCGCACCATGGGCAAGCTCATGATGCAGGCCGTCCGCGGCATTTCGGGAATGCGACCGGCGCCCTCGCTGTTCGAATCGATGCCGCAGATCGCGCCGCGACCCGCGCTGTTGATCGCCGGCGGCGGCGACCCGTTCGAGATCCCGACCAACCGCGCGTACCGCGACGCGGGCGGGACGAACGTCGAGCTGTTCGAGCTGCCGGACGCGGGTCACACCGCAGGGCTGGCAAGGCACCCGAAGGAGTACGAGCGGCGGGTGATCGCCTTCCTCGACGCGGCGCTCTAGCGTCCGTTAGTGAGCGACGAAGTCCGCGGGGCGCACGAGCCAGGCGGAGAGCACGGCGCCGGCCAGGGCCACGATCGCTGCGAGGAGCAGGATGTGGTTCAGGCCGGCGTCGAACGACTTCTCGGCGACCAGCACAAGAGTGTCGTTGCCCGTCCGCTGCGCGCCGCCGAAGGCGACGAAGTCGGCCACGTCGACGCCTGTGGGCGGGCCGCCGCGCAGGCCGGCGGCGGCCGCCTGGTCGACGAACTCGTTCCCGACGACGTGCTGGAAGACCGCGCCCCAGGCCGCGATGCCGGTGGCGATGCCGACCTGCCGGAACGTCGAGTTGATGCCCGACGCCATGCCGGAGCGGCGCGGCTCGACGACGCCGATCGCGGCCGTCGCGAGCGCCGGGTTGGCGAGGCCGATGCCGCCGCCCGCGACGCAGAACCCCGCGAGCAGGGCGGTCCAGTCGTCGCCGGGTTCCAGCCCGCGCATCAGCAGCAGACCGATCGCGACGAGCGTGAGCCCGCCCCCCAGGAACCAGCGCACGCCGCCGCGTTCGGCGAGCTTGCCCGAGACGGGCGCGATCGCGAACGAGATCAGCGTGAGCGGCATGAACCGCAGGCCGGACTCGAGCGCCGAGTAGCCAAGGATGTTCTGCACCCACAGCGTGAGGTACAGGAACATCGCGAACATCGACGCCGACAGCACGAAGGCGGCGACCGAGGCACCACAGAACGCCCGCTTGCGGAACAGGGAGAGGTCGAGCATCGGGTATTCGATGCGGCGCTCGATCGCCACGAACGCCAGCAGCAGCAGCGCCGCGCCGAGGAGGCACGAGATGACCTGTGCGCTCCACTCCTCGGCGTTGCCGCGGATCAGACCGAACACGAGTAGGAACAGCGCGCCGGAGAACGTGATCGTGCCGAACACGTCGAGCCCGCCGCCGTGCGGGTCGCGCGACTCCTGCACGCGCGTGAGCGTGAGCGCTATCGCGGCGATGCCGATCGGCAGGTTGACGTAGAAGATCGCCTCCCAGCCGATCCACTCGACCAGCGCCCCGCCGACCAGCGGCCCGACGGCGACAGCCGCGCCGATCGTCGCTCCCCAGATGCCGATCGCGGTCCCGCGGTCGGGCCCCTGGTAGGCCGATGCGAGCAGCGCCAGCGACGTGGCGAACATCAGCGCGCCGCCGACGCCCTGCAATCCGCGCGCCAGGTTGAGCATCAGCGGCGTCGTCGACAGGCCGCACAGCAACGAGGCAATGGTGAACACCACGAGGCCGGCGACGAACACGCGCCGGCGCCCGACCTCGTCGGCGACCGCACCGGCCGTGAGCAGGAACGCGGCGAGCGTGAGCGCGTACGCGTCGATCACCCACTGCAGGTCCTCGAACGAGGAGTTCAGGTCGCGCTCGATGTACGGCAGCGCGACGTTTACGACGGTGATGTCGATGAGCAGCATGAAGGTCGCGACGCAGACCGCGACGAGCGTCCACCATTTGGCCATGCTTCCGACCCTAGGGCAGAACGACATCGACAGCGCGCCAGGGCTGCCTGACGGCCTCTGGGCCCGCCTGCGGGCCGATCCACTGCGGGCGCCCGAGCACATCGCCCTGGCGGCGTCCGAGCAGCACGGCCCGGCGGCCGCGGCGTGGGCGGACGAGAAGCGCGGCCGCCTCGCGGTGTCAGGTCACGAGCTCGGCCGGATGGCAAAGCGCCGCCACGCCGCGATGGCGCGCTTCGAGGGCGCCGCGACCGGCATCGGCGGGGTCTTCACGGTCGTGCCGGACATCGTGCTGCTCGCGTGGATCCAGTCGCGGCTCGTGTTCTTCATCGCGGCGTCCTACGGGTTCGACCCGCGCGACCCGATGCGGCCCGCCGAGCTGCTCGTCCTGCGCGACCTCTACCCCGACCCGCACACGGCGCGGCAGGCGCTCGACGGCATCGGCAAGACCGTCGCCGAGGCGTACGTGGGCACCAAGCTCGACCGCGTCGGCCGCGAGCGGGCGATGCTCTCACGGCTGCTGATGTTCGTCGGCAAGCGCACGGCCACGCGCGCCGCCCGGCGGCTGATCCCCGGCCTCGCGATCGCGTTCAACGCGGTGGCCAACGAGCGCGACACCCGCGCGCTCGCGGACCGGGCGATCAAGTTCTACGGGGGGTAGCGGTCGGCCGGCGGTTTTGCGGTGCCCCGGCGAACGCCAACTGCGCTGGCTGGGGAAGTGGCTGACCGTTGGCCGCGGTGAGGGTCCGCCGAGTGTCGAGTTACCGGGCCTGAGGCCGTGAAAGTCGACACTCGGGTGTCCGAGGCGCGTCAGACCGGGACGACGACGCCGTTGACGGCGGCGGAGTCGTCGCCGCACAGGAACCGGATCACCTTCGCGACCCGCTCGGGCGGCACCATCTTGTCGATCGCATCCGGGCTCGACGCGCGGTTGGCGGGCGTGTCGATCATCGAGGGCGCGATCACGTTGCAGCGCACGCCGTCGGCGGCGTGCTCCTTCGCCACGGTGCGGGCGAACGCGATCACCGCGGCCTTCGACGCGGCGTAGCCGGCGCCGCCGGCCCACGGCTCGAGCGCGGCCTGCGAGGAGACGCAGACGATCGCGCCGCCGCCCGCCGCGACCAGCCGCGGCAGCGCGCACTGCGTCACCAGGTACGTCGGCCGCAGGTTGAGCGTGAACATCGCCTCGAAGTCGGTCAGTGGCGTGTCGATCACGGGCTGGCCCGCGGCGAACCCGCCGACGAGGTTGGCGACCGCGCGCAGCGGTGCGCCGTCGTCATCGCTCGCCACGCGCACCACGCGCGCGACGTCGTCGGGATCGACGAGGTCGGCCTCGACCGCCTCAGCGCCCTCCGGCAGCCGCTCCCGCTCCCCGCCGACGATCCACGGCACGACCACGCGCCAGCCGTCGGCCAGGAACGCCTCGACGACGGACGCGCCCAGCCCGCCGGTACCGCCCGTGATCAGTGCTGTCGCCATAGCGCTGAATGTTGCCACGGAGCCGTCCGCCACCGGCTTTACGGTTCGCGCGGCAATGTTCGTAAGAGAGCTCGTCGACGGTCAGGAAATCGATCAGGTGCTGCTGGTCCGCGAGCGCGACGCTGCGCACGCGGCGCGACGGCTCCGAGTACCTGCGGCTGTCGCTCGGCGACCGCACCGGCGCGGTGATCGCGATCGTGCGGGAGGACATCGCTCCGGTCGCAGCGATCTGCGAGGCGGGCGCGTGCGTGCTGGTCCGCGGGCGCTTCGGCATCGATCCGCGCTACGGCGGCGAGGTCGCGCTGCAGCACGTGCGCCCGGCCGAGCCGGGCGAGTACGACCTCGACGACCTGCTCGACGGGCCGCCGCGCTCGGTCGACGGCATGGAGACGGCGCTGCGCGACATCGTCGCCCAGGTGCACAACCCGCACCTCGGCGAACTGCTCGATCGCGTGCTCGGCCCCGACGCGCCGACGTGGCCGGCCTACCGCGACGCTCCCGCCGCCAAGCGCTACCACCAGGCGTACCGCCACGGCCTGCTCGAGCACTCGCTCGGCGTCGCCGAGGGCGTCGCCGTGATCTCGACGACGTTCCCGGGGATCGACCGCGACGTCGCGATCACCGGTGCGCTGCTGCACGACATCGGCAAGCTCGACGCCTACACGAGCGACCCGCTCGCGATCGACATGACGGACGCAGGCAAGCTCCAGGGCGAGATCCCGCTCGGCTACTACCGGATCCGGCGGGCGATCGAGGACATCCCGGGCT
Source organism: uncultured Solirubrobacteraceae bacterium (assembly GCA_963806395.1). Classification (GTDB taxonomy): domain Bacteria; phylum Actinomycetota; class Thermoleophilia; order Solirubrobacterales; family Solirubrobacteraceae; genus DASSUW01. The sequence goes on from CAWDYI010000019.1 coordinate 114,103, forward strand.
TCCCGGACGGCCTCGCCGCGGCGGTCCTGCACATCATCCTGGCCCACCACGGGATGCTCGAGCACGGCTCGCCGGTCATTCCCTGCACGCGCGAGGCGACGCTCGTGCACATGATCGACAACCTCGGCGGCCGCCTCGGCTCGTTCGACCGGCTCGAGAAGGAGCTCCCGCGCGGGTCGGCCTGGTCGGCGTACGACCGCGTGCTCGGAGGCGGCGCGTACTTCGCCGCGCGCGAAGCCGCGTAGGCACGTCGCAACTCCAAAGTTGGGGCTGAACCCGCGCATCCTCGCCGCGCTGGTGAGCTACCTCGAGGACCGCGGGCTGCCGCCGAAGGGCGCGTCGTGCAAGCAGGACGTTCCGTTCGCCGCGGCGCGCCGGTCCGCGGGTGCGGACCGGTGGCGCGCGCGGTGAACGGGGGCGTGCGCCGAGGGCTTAGAGGCCCTCGGCGTACGCGACGTCGGAGCGGGCCGGTGCGGCCTCGTGCGCGGGGGCACCGCTGCGCGGGCGCAGCACGGTCAGTGCGAGCACGATGGCAACTCCCACGAGCGCGGCCCCGATCAGGTACGCGAGGTGGAAGCCGGCGTTGAGCGCCGCGGCGCTCGACACGCCGTCGGCCAGCATCTCGTCGGTACGGCCGTTGGCGAGCGTCGCGAGCACGGCGAGGCCGATCGCGCCGCCGACCTGCACGCTCGTGTTGACCAGGCCCGAGGCCAGGCCGGAGTCGCTCGGCGTCGCGCCGGACATCGCGAGACCCATCAGCGACGGGAAGCCGAGGCCGCCACCGATGCCGATCAGGATCATCGCGGGCGCGATGTGGGTCACGTAGCTGCCGTCGACCGGGGTCTGCGTGAACAGCAGCAGGCCGACACCGATGCTGACCAGAGCGCCGACGAGCGGCGTCCGCGGCCCGTAGCGCATGATCAGCGGGCCGGAGAAGCGCAGCGACATCACGCCCATGACGATCGTCGCCGGCAGGAACGCGAGGCCGACCTCGAACGGGCTGTAGCCCAGGATCTGCTGCATGTAGAGCGCGCCGAGGAAGAACATCCCGAACATGCCCATCACGAGCAGCGCCTGGATCACGTTCGCTCCCGCGACCTCACGCGAGCGGAACAGGCGCAGCGGCATCAGCGGGTTGGGGATCCGTGCCTGGCGCGCGACGAAGGCCGCCACGAGCGCGATCGAGACAGCACCGAGCGCGAGCGTCTGGGCCGAGGTCCAGCCCTGCTCGGCGACCTGCAGGATCGTGTAGACGCCGAGCATCAGCCCACCGGTCAGCAGCGCGGCGCCGGGGACGTCGGCGCCGGCCTTCAGGCCAAGGCCGTCGCGAGCCGGGACCAGCCGCATCGCCAGCAGGGCGGTCGCGACGCCGATCGGCACGTTGACGAAGAAGATCCAGTGCCAGCTGATCGCCTCGGTCAGCGCGCCACCGGCGAGCAGTCCGATCGAGCCGCCCGCGGACGCGACGAACCCGTACACGCCGATCGCCTTCGCCTGCTCACGCGGCTCCGGGAACATCGTCACGATCATCCCGAGGATCACCGCGGAGGCGAGCGCGCCGCCGACGCCCTGCACGAAGCGGGCGGCGATCAGCATTTCCTGCGTCTGCGCCACGGCGCAGAGAAGCGATGCAACAGTGAAGACGCCCAGGCCGATCAGGAAGATCCGGCGCTGGCCGATCAGGTCGCCGATCCGTCCGGCGAGCAGTAGTAGGCCGCCGAACGCAATCAGGTAGGCATTCACGACCCACGCGAGATTGCTCTGGGAGAACCCGAGGTCCTCCTGGATCGACGGCAGCGCGACGTTCACGATCGTTGCGTCGATCACGATCATCAACACGCCGGCGCACAGGACATACAGCGCCATCCAGCGCGTGCGGTCATTCAGTTCGGCAGTCATGTTCCGCAGGCTAGGTCGAGCCATCGCCGCGTTCAGTGGGGCTAGGCGGCGGGCGGACGTGCGGCTAGGCGGCCAAGCCGACGTGCGGCTAGCTCGACCCTGCTTGCGACACCTGACGCGATCTGCGACCGTCATTGCTCGGTTGGCGGGAACCAGGAGCGGTTACATGCGGACGTTGATGGCGGGACTCGTGCTCGCGCACGCGCTGGTGTTCGGGGGCGTGGCGGCGGCGAGCGCTCCGCTGCGGTTCGACGAGCGGGTGATCGGGCAGCTCGACGGCTCCCCCACGGACATGGCGATCGCGCGCCTGAACACCGGTCTCCGGCCCGACATCGCCGTCGCGGTCCAGCGCGGGGGAACCGAGCCCGGCGGCGTGCAGCTCGCGCTCAGTGGCTTCGGGGGATTGGTGCTCCAGCCGTTCGTGCAGGGCGGGATCACCCCGTATCGCGTCGGCGTCGGCGATCTTGACAACGACGGGGACAGAGACGTGGTCGTGCCCAACACCGTGTCGCAGGACCTGACGCTGTTCGGCAACGACGGCGCCGGCGGCCTGGCCGTCACGGCGACACCGGCCGTCCCGTACCTCACGCGCGGGATCGCGGTCGCGAACGTGATCGGCGACTGGCGTCCCGACGTCGTGACCTCGAGCACCGACGACCCGGACGGGGCCACCTCCGCCTCGCTGCGCATCTTCCCCGCCGGCGCCGGGCCGCCGGTCACGGTGCCGGCCGAGGAGTTCTTCTCAGCGGCGGAGAGCATCGCGGCCGTCGATCTGAACCGGGACGGGCGACGCGACGTCGCGGCGGTCGACGGCAGCGGCGTGTTCGTCGCCTATCGGACGACCGCCGGGTTCGAGCCGCTGCGCAGGGTCGCGTTCGTCGAGGACCTGCCGTTCGACATCGCCGCCGCGGACCTCGACGGCGACGGCCTCACCGACCTGGCGACCGCGAACCTGATCGGAGCGCGCGTCGCGGTCGTGCTGCGCAAACCGGACAACAGCGGCTTCGAGCCGCCGCGGTACGTCGACGCGGGTGCGGGGTCGGCCCACATCGCGATCGCCGACTTCGACGGCGACCGCCGCAACGACATCGCGGTCAGCCTCCTCGACGCCGGGAAGGTCGCCGTGATCCGTGGCGCGCGGCGCGGCGAGTTCCATCCCGCGCAGCTCTTCGACGCAGGCGCTGTCCCGCTCGCGCTCGACGCCGCGGACATGGACGCCGACGGCGATCCCGACCTCGCCGTGGCCGACCGCGACTCGAACGAGCTCCGGCTGCTCGTCAACCGCCGGAGACGCTAGTCGACGGGGTCCTCCAGCAGCTCGTCGAGCATCACGCGGATCTCCTCCGCGGCCGTCTGGATGCGCGTCGCATAGTCGCGCCGGACGGCGTCCGAGAGGGGCCGGTCGCTCGCGAGCACCTCAGCGAACCCCGTGACGATCGTCAGTGGTGTGCGGAAGTCGTGTCGCAGCCGCCGCCGAGCGTCGTCGTCCGGCGGCCCGGGGTTCACGAGTCGGGGTCCTCGGGGCCGGAGATGTAGCCCTCGCGGAGGGCGATCGCGACGGCGTGCACGCGCGTGTGGGCCTCGAGCTTGGACATCGCGTTGCGGATGTGGGTCTTCACGGTCTCGCTGGAGAGCACGAGCCGCCCGGCCACGTCCTCCCCGGTGAGACCCTGGGAGAGCAGGTCCATGATCTCGCGCTCGCGCTTGGACAGCGACGGCATGCGCTGGGTGGTCCGCCGCGACAGCAGCGCCGGCCGCAGCCGCGGGTCGACGTACGTGCCGCCGTCGGCCACCGTCTCCAGCGCGGCGGTCAGCTCGCTCGGCGTGCCCTCCTTGAGCGCGTAGCCGCGGGCGCCTGAGTCGAGGCCGCTGACCAGCAGCTCGACGTCGCTCGATCCCGTGTACAGCACGACGCGCCGGTCGGGATCGGCGTCGAGCAGCGCCCGCGTGAGGTCGATGCCCGACTCCTCGCCGAGCCGGATGTCCACCAGAGCAACGTCAGGATCAAGACTCTCGATCAGCGCGCGGCCCTCGCCGGCGGTGCCGGCGGTGCCCACGACCTCGCAGCCCTCACGCCCGAGCAGCAGCTCGAGACCTTCGCGAAGGGCCTGGTGATCTTCGATCAGGACGAGACGCAGAGACACGGCATCGTTTGTATCGGCACGCCCACGCAGTTCAACAGAGAAGGTCAAACTCCCGCAAAGAGCGCCGCATCAAAAGGGTAGGGGGATCGACGAGCGGCGCCGCGACTAAGGTGGAGATGCTCTTGGCGAAGGACACCGAAAAACTGATCAGGCAGCTGTCGCTGATCTCCTATCTGATGGCCGAGCGCCGTCCCGTGACCGCGACGGAGATCCGGCGCGACGTCGAGGGCTACTCGGACATGACCGAGGACGCCTTCGCGCGCCGCTTCTACGCCGATCGGGCCGAGCTCGACGCGCTCGGCATCCACCTGACGGTGGACAAGCCCGCGGACGGCTTCTCCGAGCAGGAGAACTACTCGCTCACGCCCGAGGCGTTCCATCTGCGGGCGATCGAGTTCACCGACGACGAGCGCGCGGCGCTCCAGACCGCGCTGACGCTGCTCGGCGGCGAGTTCGCGTACGCCGAGCCGCTGCGGCTCGCGCTCCAGCAGATCACCTGGGGCCGCCCGAGCCCGCTCGGCTCGGACCTGCGCACGACGATCGGCCTCGGCATCACCGCATCGGCGGGCGGCGTGGAGCTGTCGGCTCGGCTGGCGAAGATCGACACCGCGATCTACCGGCGCAAGCGGATCGAGTTCGACTACTACACGATGCAGAGCGACGAGACCAAGTCGCGCAAGGTCGACCCGTACCACCTGCTGTTCGAGGGCGGCCAGTTCTATCTGGTCGGGCACTCGCACGACGCCGAGCCGCCCGGCGTGCGCATGTTCCGCCTCTCGCGCATCCGCGGGAAGGTCGCCTATGCGACGAAGGCGGAGCACGACTTCCAGCGCCCCGCCGACTTCGACCCGCGCGAGTTCGCCGGGCGCGTGCCGTGGCAGCTCGGCGACACCATGGGCGAGGCGGAGGTCTGGGTCTCCGACGAGGTGTCGTGGTACGTCGAGCGCCAGTTCGGCGCCTACGGCGAGCTGCGCGACAGCATCTTCCACACCGACTACGCGACCCCGCGGCTGATCATCTCGTGGGCGCTCGGCCTGCGCCAGCACGCCCGTATCGACGGCCCGCCGCAGCTGGTCGAGGAGGCGCGCGAGCGGATCGACCGGATCATCGAGCGCCACCGCGGTGAGCCGCAGACGGTCGCCGCCATGCCCGCGCGCGAAGAGCCCGAGCCAGAGGCCAACGGCCGCGCCCGCGGCAGCGAGGGCACGATCCGGCCCGAGCGCTTCGCCCGCCTCGTCACGCTCGCGTCGGTCCTGATCGCCGCCGGCCGCGAGGAGCGCCGGCTCCCGGTCGCCGAGGTGTGCGAGCAGCTGAAGATGTCGCCGCAGGAGCTGCGCGAGGACATCTCGGTGCTCAACGTCGTCAACTTCGGCGGCGGCGCGTACGTGATCTACGCCGAGGTGCTGCCGTCGGGTGAGATCGAGGTCGACCCCGAGCCCTACTCGGACACGTTCGACCGCCCGGCGCGGCTGCTGCCGATCGAGGCGAAGGCGCTGGTGGCGGCGATCGACCTCCTCAACCTCGCGCAGCCCGAGCTGACCACCGCGCGCGACAAGGTCGTCGAGGCGCTCGGCCACGACCCCGTCGAGGAAGGGCTCCAGATCACCTCGCCGACCGTCGCCGACGAGGTCGCCCACACGGTCGAGCGGGCCGTGCACGACAACTGCCTGCTGAGCTTCGAGTACTGGTCCGCCGAGCAGAAGTTCTCGCAGCGCCGCGTCGAGCCCTACGCGCTGTTCAACGGCACCGAGGCCTGGTACGTGGCCGCCTACGACCTCGACAACGACCGGCTCCAGCACTTCCGGCTCGACCGCATCAAGAGCGCGACGGCACTCGACGAGCGCTTCGAGCGCCGCGAGGACCTCAACCCGATCGCCGACGTCGGCGGCTGGCCGCGCACCGGCACGGTGGAGGGGTCGCGCATCGCCCGGGTGTGGATCTCGCCCGAGCAGGCGCGCTGGGCGCGCGAGAAGCGCACGGTCGTCGCCGAGCTCGAGGACGGCGCCGTCGTCGTCGAGGTCCCGTTCAAGGGCACCGACTTCCTCGTCAAGGAGATCCTCAAGGAGGCCGGCGACGCCGCGGTGCTCGAGCCGGCCGACGCCCGCGAGGCGGTGCTCACGGCCGCCGAAGCGCTGCTCGCACTGAGCTCGTGAGCAACCGCCGGGCGCAGATCGCCTTGGCGCCCGACGAGCTTGCCGCGCTCCTGCGCGAGCAGCGCGTGCTGACGTGCGCGACGATCGGCCGTGACGGCTGGCCGCACCTGATGCCGCTGTGGTTCGTCGTGCGCGGCGATGAGTGCTGGTCGTGGACGTATGCGAAGTCGCAGAAGGTCCGCAACCTCGAGCGCGACCCGCGCTGCACGCTCCAGGTCGAGGCCGGCGACGCCTATCACGAGCTGCGCGGCGCGATGGTCAAGGCCGACTGCGTCCTGCACCGCGACCTCGACACGGTCGCCGCACTGGGGGCCGAGATCGCCGAGCGCTACGGCGGCGCACAGCTCGACGACGCGGGGCGCGAGGCGATCCGTGGCCAGGCGGCCAAGCGGGTCGGGCTCCAGTTCACGGTGCGCGAGCTGGCGACCTGGGACCACCGCAAACTCGGCGGCGGCTAGGCTGCACGCGCGATGGAGGAGCTCAAGGGCCTGATCCTTTCGGGCGGCCGTGGAACGCGGCTGCGACCGATCACATTCACCTCTGCCAAGCAGCTGGTGCCGGTCGCCAACAAGCCGGTGCTGTTCTACGGCATCGAGGCGATGGCCGCCGCCGGCATCCGCGAAGTCGGGATCATCATCGCGCCGGAGACCGGCGACGAGATCCGCGAGGCGGCCGGCGACGGCACCCAATTCGGCGTGCAGATCAGCTACATCGTCCAGGACGAGCCCGCGGGCCTCGCCCACGCCGTGCTTACGGCCGAGCCGTTCCTCGACGGCGCTCCGTTCGTCATGTACCTCGGCGACAACCTGCTGCAGGGCGGCATGGAGGAGCTCGTCCAGGACTTCCGCGAGCAGGCGCCGGAGGCGCTGATCCTGCTCACGCCCGTGCCCGACCCGCAGAACTACGGCGTCGCCGAGCTCAGCGTCGACGGGAGCGTGAAGCGGCTGGTGGAGAAGCCGCCCGAGCCCGCGACCGACCTGGCGCTGGTCGGCGTCTACATGTTCACGCCGCTGATCCACGAGGCCGCACGCTCGATCAAGCCGTCGCCCCGCGGCGAGCTGGAGATCACCGACGCGATCCAGTGGCTGGTGGACAACGGCAAGCGCGTGGAGCCGCACATCGTGCGCGGCTGGTGGAAGGACACCGGACGCCTGGACGACATGCTCGAGGCCAACCGCCTGATCCTCGACACCGTCGAGCGCCGGATCGACGGCGACCTGCACGAGACGAAGGTCGACGGGCGCGTCGTGGTGGAGGCGGGCGCGCTGCTCGAGCGCTCGAGTGTCCGCGGTCCCGCGATCATCGGCGCCGGCGCCGTCGTGCGAGACGCGTACATCGGGCCGTACACCGCGATCGGACGCCACTGCGTGGTCGAGCGCGCCGAGGTCGAGCACTCGATCCTGCTCGAGGGCTCGTCGGTGAAGAACCTCGACGGCCGGATGGAGTCCTCGCTGCTCGGCCGCGACGTCTCGATCTACCGTGGCGACCGCCAGCCGCGCGCCTACCGGTTCATGGTCGGCGACAAGTCTGAGATCGGGATCCTCTAAAGCGCTAGAGCCGCTCGCGCTCGATCGGGAACTCGGCGCGAAGCACGGACCGGCGGTCGTCGTCGAGGCGGCCGCCGACGGCCACCACGCGTTCGGTAAGAGCCCGTACGCGCGCCGGGCCTGCTCCGATGCTCTCGTGGGAGACCTCGACCACGAGGAGCTCGCCGCGGTCTGCGGCGGCCACGCGCACGTCGCCCCCACCGTCGTGCTCCGCGGCGGCGGCGACCGTCTCGGCGACGACGAAATAGGCGGTCGCCTCGATGATCGCCGGGAAGCGGCGCCGCGGAAGCTCCTCCAGATAGACCGGGACGGGCGACCTCGCGGCGACGGCCTGGACGGCGGCGGCGAGACCGCGCTGGGACAGGACGATCGGAAACAGGTCACGGGCCAGCTCGCGGATCGCCGCGTTCGCGGTGCCGGCCTCGGCGATGGCGTCGTCGATGAGGTCGGCGACATCCGAGCCGGCGGCACGCCCTCGCGCCAGGCGCAGCTTCAGCGTGAGCGCCAGGAGGTGCTGCTGGACGCCCTCGTGCAGGTCGCGCTCGAGCCGCCGGCGCGCCTCGTCGGCCTCCTCGACGATCCGCAGGCGCGACGCCACGAGGTCGCGCCGTGCCTCCGTGCGAGACACCGCATGCGCGGCGAGCTCGGCAAGGTCGCCGATCCGGTCCTCGCTGCCCGCGGGGAGCGGCTCGTCGCGCGTGGTGGCGGCAGCGATCGTGCCCCAGACCTCGCCCGAGACCATGATCGGCGCGGCGACCGAGGACGCCACACCGATCGCACGCATCTGAAGCGGGAGGTCGCCCGTGGACGCGTCGTAGCTGTCGGCCCGCGCCGGCCGGCCCGTGCTCCGGACGCGGCCCGTCGCGCTGTTGCGGGAATCGAAGTCCAGCTCGGCGTTGACCGGAAAGCCCCGCATTCCGCCCTGGCGCCAGACGCCGACCACAACCGCACGCTCGTCGCCCACGAACCGCAGGATGGTGGCGGCTTCGGTTCGCAGCCGCCGCGCCGCCTGCTCGGCGACTGCGCCGAACACCGCCTCGGGCGGCGCCTCGCGCACGATCAGCATGGCGATGTTCAGCAGCGCGGCCTGCTCTTCCGCCGCGTCAGACCGCGTCGGGAGCTCCTCCGCGTCCCGGGTCGCCATTGACGCAGTCTTCCAGCGTCGGCCACCGGAGGCAACGCCATCGCCGTGGCGGCTAGCAGCGATCCTTCTTGCTGGTTTTGATGGTCCCCGCGTCCGTGGTCAGCTCGAGGCGGTAGCGGCGTCCGTTCCCGCACCGCTTCGTCGAGCGCAGGCGCTCGGCGAAGAGCTCGATGTGGCTCGTGTTCAGGTTGAGCTGTCCGAGGTTCACGACGAGCTTCTGCCCGTAGCCGCGGGGCCCCCGCTGGATCGTGCCGGTACCGAAACCGACGAGGTCGTCGCTGCGGCGCGCGCGCAGCCACACCTTGCGCCGTCCGCCCGACTGCTTGGGACCGGCGAAGGCGAACCACGCTGTGGTGTTCGGATCATTCAGGCGGCCACCCATGACCCGCGGGCAGCGCTCCCAGTTGTCGAGCGTGAGCGCGCGGACTCGGGCCCGGCTGCAGGCGCGCTTCGGGTTGAACGAGACGCCCTTGGGCAGCGTCACGCTCAGCCGCTTTGCGATGTTCCCGGCGTTGGACGGCGCCGAGCCGCTCATGAAGAGTCCCTTTCCCTGCTTGCTGAACGACACCCCGCCGCTGGAGGTGTCGGAATCGGCGGCCGCGTCCACCTTGGCGATGCACTCGGCGAGCGTGGCGAGCTTGGCGACCGCGGCGGGCCCCGGCGGCTTATACCGGCTCCAGGACCAGGCGCCGTCCGTGCCGTTGAACATGCTCCGCGTGCAGTCGTGGAACGGCTCGTTGTCGCCGGGCGGGTTCGCGTCGTGCGAGACCTTGAACTCGCACGCGTAGCCTCTGCCCTCGTCGCCGGCGCAGCCGCCCTTCAGCGCGACGCCGCCGTGGACCACGTATCCGCCGTTCACGCCGAGGTCGCCGATGTGGCATGAGAACGGGGGCTGCCCGAGCCCGTCGGGCGAGCAGTCCGCGCCCGGGCTGACCGATTTGATGAACCCGGTCGCCTCGGCGACCCACGCAGGCGGCGCGGCAACGGCGCTACCGGCGATGAGGAAGAACGCGACCGTGGCGGCGGCGAGGATGGCTCGGAGCATCGGCTGACCCTTACAGAAATCCGGAGTCGATCCGCAACTCCTACGCGAAGGGCCAGGTTGTGCGCCGCGGGCTAGAGAGCGCGGAGCAGCGCGGCCAGGTCGTCGGCCACGAGGTCAGCCGCCGCCAGCTCCTCCGCGCGGTGCGTCGTCATCACCGCCCACACGGTCATGCCCGCGGCCTTCCCCGCCTCGACCCCGGCCGGCGCGTCCTCGATCACCACGCACCCCGACGGCTCCGCGCCGAGCGCGGCCGCCGCCGCAAGGTACGGGTCCGGGTGCGGCTTGCCGCGCTCGGTGTCCTGTGACGTGATCAGCACCGCGGGCTCCGCCAGCCCGGCCGCGCGGAAGCGGGCCGCCGCCAGCGGCGGGCTGCACGCGGTCACGACCGCCAGCGGCTCCAGCTCGAGCAACTCGGCCGCGCCCGGCAGCGCCCGGCCGCCGCTGGCCGCGTGGATCCGGTCGACGCGCTCGGCCTCGGCCGCCGCGTCGAGGTGCGGCGCGACCGCCGCGATCACGTGCCGCGCCGGCACGCCGTGGCTCGCGCGCGCGATCTCGTCGGGGTCGAGGCCCTGCTCGATCGCCCACTCGCGCCACACGCGCTCGACCTCGGCTCCGGTGTCCACGAGGACGCCGTCGAGGTCCGACAGGACGGCCGCGAACCTCACCGCGCCGGCGCCGGGTCGGGTTGGCCGGCAGCACGTTGTGCCGCGCGCTCGCCGGCGTGGGCGGCGCGGCCGCCGAGCAGCGTGACGCCGAGGGCGGCGACGCACAGCGTGGAGAGGGCGATCGGGAGCGAGGCGGCGTCCGCGAGCACCCCGATCAGCGGCGGCCCGACGATGAATCCCGTGTAGCCGAGCGTGAAGACGGCGGCGAGCGACGGCCCGGAGGGCGGCACGCGGCCGGCGGCGCTGAACAGCAGCGGCACGGCGTTCGCGATCCCGACCCCGATCAGCCCGAGGCCGATGACCGCCACGACCGCGTCGCCGACCAGCAGCACGACCGCGAGCGTCACGGTCACCAGTCCCATGCCGCCGGACAGCATCGGACCGGGTCCCCAGCGCCGTGTGAGCGCGTCACCGGCCAGTCGCGCGAGCGCCATGCCGAGCGAGAACGCGGCGAACCCGGTGGCCGCGGCCGCCGCGCCCGCCCCGAGGTCCTGCTTCAGGTAGATCCCGCTCCAGTCGCCCATCGCGCCCTCGGTCACCATCACGACGAAGCACAGGGCGCCGATCAGCAGCACCCCGCGCGACGGCATCGCGAAGCCGCTCGATCCGTGCTCGGAGTGCGCCGACGCCGTCCCGAGCCGCCCGGTGATGTAGATCGCCAGCAGCCACAGGGCACCGGCCGCGACCATGCCCTCCACGCGCGGGTCGATCCCGAGCGCGACGCCGAACGCGACCGCGCCGGCGCCGGCAAGGCCGCCGAAGCTCCAGCCGGCGTGCAGCGAGGACATGATCGGCTTGCCGAGCGTCCGCTCGACGGCGACGCCGTGGGCGTTCATCGCGACGTCCATCGCCCCGTTGGCTGCGCCGAACAACACGAGACCAGCGCCGAGAAGCACCGGCGTCGGGGCGAACAACGGCAGCGCCAGCAGCGGCAGGTAGATGAGCGCGACCACGCGCGTGACCGTGCCGCTCGAGCGCCGGTCGAGCACCTGGCCCGTCAGCGGCATCGCGATCAGCGCTCCCGCCGCCATGCACAGCAGCGCGAGTCCGATCGTGCTCTTGGAGATGTCGAGCCGCTCCTGCACGAACGGGATCTGCCCGACCCACGTCCCGATCATGGCGCCGTTCAGGAAGAACGCGCCGAACGTCGCGGTGCGCGGCGTCACGCGCGCACCACGCTCACGCCCGCCGCGGCGTAGTCGGCGGTGAGCTCCTCGCCGGCGTCGGTGACGAGATGGGTGACGGCGGCCAGCGGCGCGACCACCCACGGGCCGGCGGTGCGCAGCTTGTCGGCGGTGGCGAGCGCGATCACCTCGGCCGACGCCTCGACCATCGCGCGCTTGACGTGCGCCTCGTCGTGGTCGGCGGTGGTCACGCCGAGCTCCGGATGCACGCCGCAGATCCCGAGCACGCACGCGTCCGCGCGCACCTGGCGCAGCGCGTCGACCGCGGTCGCGCCGACCGTGACCTGCGCCTCCTTCAGCAGCCGCCCGCCGATCAGCACGACCTCGGCGCGCGGGTGGGCGGCGAGCGCGACCGCCACCGGCGGCGAGTTGGTCAGCACGGTGCAGTCGCGATCCGCCGGCAGTCGGCGGGCGAGCTCGAGCGCCGTCGTACCACCGTCGAGCAGCAGCACCCTCGCGCCCTCGAGCAGCGGCAGCGCCGCCTCCGCGAGGTGCGCCTTGGCCTCCGGTGAGACCTCCAGACGCTGGTCGAAGCTCGCGAAGGCGCCGGCCCGCGGGAGCGCGCCGCCGTGCACACGCTGCACCAGCCCTCCGGCCGCCAGCTCGCGCAGGTCGCGCCGCACGGTGTCGTCCGAGACGCCGAGCACGTCGACGAGCTCGGATGCGACGACCTTGCCGTCACGCTCGAGGCAGGTGAGGATGATCTGGCGGCGTTCGGCGGTCAACATCCGTGCGGGTTATAGCACGGATCTGCGGGTTTGTGCCTGTTTCAGACGGCGAGCTTCTGCCGGGCCGCGAGCTTCTGCCGCTGCCGCTCCGGACTGATCTCGACCACGTTCCAGGCGAGCCGCACGCGGCGCATGCCGCGGATCAGCCACGCCGTCGGGTCGACCTCCCACGCGCGCAGGCCGTGCATGGCCGAGCGCGGGAACGTGTGGTGGTTGTGGTGCCAGCTCTCGCCGAACGAGACAAGCGACATCCAGAAGACGTTGGTCGAGTGGTCCTCGACCTCGAACCGGCGACTCCCGAAGAAGTGGCAGACCGAGTTGATCGACCACGTGACGTGGTGCAGGGCGAAGATCCGCACCGGGCCACCCCACAGCGCGGCCGTCACGGCGCCGGCCAGCGTGCCGTCGATCGCGTAGCCGAGCCCGGCGGGGATCAGGATGCCGACCGTCGCCCACAACGCGAACGTGCGGTGGATGACGCGCATGCCCGGATCCTCGTAGAGGTCCTTCGCGTACCGCGAGTGCTCAGCGGTCCCGGACGCCTTGAACAGCCAGCCCATGTGCGCGTACCAGAGGCCCGCGACCGCGCCCTTGAACCCGCCGCCGTGGCCGTGCGGGGAATGCGGGTCGCCTTCCTTGTCGGTGTGCGCGTGGTGCTTGCGGTGATCGGCGACCCACGACATCACCGGCCCTTGCACGGCGAGCGACCCGAGGATCGCGAGCGTGTACTCGACCGGCTTGAACGTCTGGAACGAGCGATGGGTGAGCAGCCGGTGGAAGCCGAGCGTGACTCCGTAGCCGCTGATCACGTACATCACCAGCATCACCGCCAGGTCGCTCCAATCCACCAGCGTGTTCCACAGCAGGACGATGGCGACGACGAAGCCCAGGAACGGCAGCATCACCCCAGCGAGGTTGAGCCAGCGATGTAATCCGGACATGCATTGAGTCCTACCCGCAGCCGAGCCGCACCGCTCGGCGTCTGTGCATGGTTCAGGCCGCGTCGTGCTATAGCTTCGTGACAAATGGCGACGCCTGCCGCCCGTTCGTCCTTCGCTGCGGTACCACCCAACGCCGCCGACATCCTGCGGCCTGCGCTCCCGGGGCTGGCCGACGAGATGATCGCCGCGATCGCGGTCGAGGTCCCGGACTATGCGCGCGCCATGGAGGGGACGTTCGCGCAGATGGTCCGGCTCGGCGTCGAGGTCGCGCTCAACCGCTTCGTCGACATGGTCGCCGACCCGACGGCCGACGTCACACGCGCTCGCGACACCTACGTGAACCTCGGCCGCGGCGAGTTCCACGCCGGGCGCAGCCTTGACGCGCTGCTGGCCGCCTACCGCGTCGGCGCCCGGCTCGCGTGGCGCCGGTTCGTCGAGGCCGGGACCTCGGCGGATCTCCCGCCGGACGCGCTGTACTCGGTCGGCGAGGCGATCTTCGCGTACATCGACGAGATCTCGGCGGAGTCGGCCGACGGCTACGCCGAGGAGCAGTCGGCCGCGGCCGGCGAGAGCCAGCGCCGCCGCCGCCGCCTCGTGCGGCTGCTCGCCCAGGACCCGCCGCCCTCGCAGGAGGCCATCCGGACCGCTGCGCAGGCCGCCGCGTGGCCGCTGCCCAAGCGCGTCGCGGTGCTGGTGGTGGCCGACAGCGCGGGTGCCGCCGACACCGGCGGCTCGCCGCCCGACGCGAGCGGAGGCGAGCCGGTGCCCGGAGAGGAGATCGTCGACTCGATCGCGACCCGCCTCGCTCGCCGGCTCGGCGGCGGGGCAGTGGGCGGCGCCGCCGCCGGGCTGGCGTGCGTGTTCGTCCCCGACCCGGACGCACCCGGCCGCCGGCGCCAGATCGTCGCGGCCATCGACGACCACACGCCGTCCGGCGCCGACGACGACGGCCCGCCCGAGGTGATCAGCCTCGGCCCGACGGTCCCGTGGCCGCTCGCGGCCGCGAGCATGCGGCGCGCCACGGCTGCGTACCGGCTCGCCGCGGCCGGGCGCATCCCAGGCGGGCTCGTGGTCGCCGAGGACCACCTTGCGACGCTGCTGCTGATGGCCGACCGCGGCCTCGCCGAGGACCTCGCCGCATCGCGGCTCGCGCCGCTGGCCACGCTCGCCGACGGCCCGCGCGCCCGGCTGACCGAGACCCTGCGCGCGTGGCTGGACCGCCCGGGCCAGGTGCAGGCGGTGGCGGCAGAGCTCGGGGTGCACCCGCAGACCGTCCGCTACCGGCTGCGACAGCTGCGCGAGCTCTTCGGCACGCGCCTGGAGGATCCGCAGGCTCGCTTCGAGCTGACCCTCGCCCTTCGGGTGGGATGAGCTGCCATTCCGGCTGCGGTGCGCTATTCATGTCGGCCATGCGCCTCCTAGTGACGGGGGCTGCGGGCATGCTGGGCCGCGACGTCGCGGCCGCGGCGGGCGATGCCGGCCATGAGGTCGTCGCCCTCGCCCGAGCCGACCTCGACATCTCCGACCCTGCCGCCGTGACCGCCGCCGTTCGCGCGGCGCAGCCCGACGCCGTGATCAACTGCGCCGCGTGGACCGACGTCGACGGCGCCGAGTCGGCCGAGGCGGCGGCGACCGCCGTCAACGCTGCCGGCGCCGGGCACGTGGCCGCCGCTGCGGCGGAGGCCGGCGCGCTGACCGTGCACGTCTCGTCCGACTACGTGTTCGACGGCCTGGCGACCGAGCCGTACCGCGAGGACGCGCCGACCGGCCCGCAGGGGGCGTACGGGCGCTCGAAGCTGGCCGGTGAGCGCGCCGTCGCCGCCGCCGCTCCCGGGCGCTGCGCGATCGTGCGCGCGTCGTGGCTGTTCGGCCCGCACGGGAAGAACTTCGTGGACACCATGCGGCGCCTGGGCGCCGAGCGAGAGGAGTTGGCCGTGGTCGACGACCAGGTGGGATGCCCGACGTACACCGGGCATCTCGCACCCGCGCTGGTGGAGATCGCCGAGCGCGACCTCACCGGCGTCCTGCACGTCGCCGGCGGCGGGCGGTGCTCGTGGCGCGATCTTGCTGAGGCGACGTTCGCCGAGACCGGCCTGACGTGCCGCGTGCGCCCGCAGCGCACCGCCGACCTCGGCCGCCCGGCACCGCGCCCGGCGTTCTCGGCGCTGGCGAGCACGCGCGCCGACGCGCCGGTGCTCCCGCCGTGGCGCGACGGGCTGCGCGCCCACCTGGCACGTGTCGAGGAGGTCGTGGCGTGAGGCTGCTCGTCGCCGGCGGCGCCGGCTTCATCGGCTCGAACTTCGTGCGCGAGCGGCTCGCCGCGCATGGCGACGAGATCACCGTGCTCGACAAGCTCACCTACGCCGGCCGCCGCGAGAACCTCGAGGGACTCGACGTGCGCCTCGTGGTCGGCGGCATCGAGGACGCGGCGGCGGTGGCCGACGCCCTCGAGGGCTGCGACGCGATCGTCAACTTCGCCGCCGAGACGCACGTCGACCGCTCGATCGCCGAGCCGGACGCGTTCGTCACCACCCACGCGCTCGGCACCTACACGCTGCTCGAGGCCGCGCGCGAGCGTTCGCTGCGCTACGTCCAGGTCTCGACCGACGAGGTCTACGGCTCGATCGAGGAGGGCTCGTTCACCGAGAGCTCGCCGCTGCAGCCGTCGTCCCCGTACTCGGCCACCAAGGCCGGCGCCGACCTGCTCGTCGCCTCCTATCACCACACGTTCGGCCTCGAGACGCTGATCTGCCGCGGATCGAACAACTACGGGCCGTACCAGTACCCGGAGAAGCTGATCCCGCTGATGGTGCTGAACGCGCTGCACGGCGACAAGCTGCCCGTCTACGGCGACGGCATGCAGGTCCGCAACTGGATCTACGTCGAGGACTTCGGCCGCGGGATCGGGACCGTGCTCGAGCGCGGCGAGCCGGGCGAGGTCTACAACGTCGGCGGCCCCGACGAGGCTCCGAACCTCGAGGTCGTCACGAAGATCATCGAGTACACCGGCGCCGACGAGTCGCTGATCGAGTACGTCACCGACCGGCCCGGGCACGACCGCCGGTACTCGCTCGGTTCCGAGAAGGTCCGCGGGCTCGGCTGGGAGGCGCAGGTGCGCTTCGCCGAGGGCCTCGAGCGGACGGTCAACTGGTATCGCGACAACCGCCCGTGGTGGGAGCCGATCCGCTCGGGCGACTACCGCGCGTACTACGAGCGCCAGTACGGCCGCGCCCTGGGCTGAACGGCCGGGACGCGGCGGCTTCGGCCGTTACTGGCTGGAGCTCAGCGCGGTCGCGCGCCACTCGTTGCCCTCGCGCGTGAACTGCATCGTCTCGGTCGGGCCGTCGTCGCCGCGCTGCACGCTCGCGGTCGCCGTCTCGCCCGTGACGCTCACTTCGCGCACCTCGAGGTCGAAGTCGTCGGCGTCCTCGATCGCCTTCTGCATCTCCGTCGCGCAGTCGGTACCGCCGGCCTTGAGCTCGTCGACGAGCTCCTTGGCGAGGATGTCCGAGCAGATGTCCTCGGGCTTGCCGGCCTTGCCCGCCGACTCGAGGTCCTCGACCTTCTGGGCCACTTCGGCCTCGGCTCCCTTGAAGTTCTCGATCGACGACGGCTCGGCCTGTCGTGCAGCCGGCGAGGGTGAGTACCACGACCAGGGCGGGGACGAAGCGCTTCATCGGGGGAGTGATCCTAGTGGCGCAGTTACCATCCGGGGCCGTGCAGGAACGTGCCACGGTACCGCGGGGGCGCCACGCCCCTCCCCTGGAGGTGCGGCAGGACCGCCAGCGCGCGCGTCTGTTCGCCGCCGCGTCGGTCGTGTTCGCCCGCGGCGGCTACGCCGACGCCACCGCCGAGGCGATCGCGCGCGAGGCCGGCATGTCGAAGGCGACGTTCTACGAGCACTTCGGCAACAAGGAGGACTGCATCGTCGCGCTGTTCGACGCGGCGACGGCGACGCTCCTGCACAACATGCGCGACGCGGTCGCCCAGCACGCCGAGGCCGACCCGCAGACCGCGTGCGCACGACGCTGCGGGCGTTCCTCGGGACGCTGGCCCGCTACCCGAACGAGTCGCAGACGCTGCTGGTGGAGATCGTCGGCGCCGGCCCGCGCGCGATGGAGCGGCGCGACCGCGCGCTCGACGCGGTGGCGCGTACATCGAGGACCTCAACCGCGAGTGACGCCGAGCGCGGCGTCCGCCGCGACTCGGCGTCGCCGCACGACGCCTACGCGATCACCGGCGCGGTGGTCGAGCTGGCGTCGCGGCAGATCCGCACCGGCGTGCCGGGCGACATCCGCGAGCTCGAGCCGATCGTCGAGCGCCTGATCCTCGGGCTGCTCGCCGCGGGCGAAGGCCCGTGAGCGCCCTCGGGGCGCTCGAGCGGGAGATCGTCGAGTGCCGCCGCTGCCCGCGGCTGGTCGAGTGGCGCGAGCAGGTCGCGCGCGAGAAGCGCGCCGCGTTCCGGGACTGGGACTACTGGGGCCGGCCGGTGCCGGGTTCGGCGACCCGAGGCGCGCGTGGTGCTGCTCGGGCTCGCGCCGGCCGCGCACGGCGCGAACCGGACCGGGCGGATGTTCACCGGCGACCGGTCCGGCGACTTCCTGTTCGCCGCCCTGCACGCGACCGGCTTCGCCAACCAGCCGACCTCCGTCCACCGCGACGACGGCCTCGCCCTGACGGACTGCTTCATCACCGCCGCCGTGCGCTGCGCCCCGCCCGCCAACAAGCCGCTGCCGGCGGAGCGCGACGACGTGCCGCCGACTGGCTCGAGCGCCGAGCTGGCGCTGCTCGAGCACGCGCGCGTGGTCGTGTGCCTCGGCGCGTTCGCGTGGGCGGTCGCCGCGCCGCGCCCGCTCCCGCGTTCGGGCACGGGGCCGAGGCGCAGGCGGGCCGCTTCACGCTGCTCGGCTGCTTTCACCCGAGCCAGCAGAACACGTTCACCGGCAAGCTGACCGTGCCGATGATGGAAGGCGTGCTGCTGCGGGCGCGAGAGCTCGCGCGTCATGAGGCGCTACGCGCGTGGTGCTGCGCATGCCGCACGTCACCGCGCTGATCGCCGCGACGCTGCTGGCGCGGTTCCCGATCGGGATCAACGCGCTGGCGCTCGTGCTCTACCTGCGCGCCGAGCGCGGCTCGTTCGCCGTCGCGGGAGCCGTCGCCGGAGCGCTGGCCGCGGGCAGCGGCATCGGCGCGCCGGTCCAGGGGCGGCTGGTCGACACGTTCGGCCCGCGACGCGTGCTGGTGCCGCTCGCGATCATCCACGCGGCGGCGCTGGGGACGATCGTGGCGAGCGCCGAGGCGGGCGCACCGGTCGCCGTGCTGGTCGGCTGCGGCCTGCTGGCGGGGTTCGCGATCCCGCCGACGTCCTCGGTCCTGCGCTCGATGTGGCCGTCGCTGCTGCGCGAGAAGCCGGAGCTGATCCCCGACCGCGTATGCGCTCGACTCGGTCCTGATCGAGCTGATCTTCGTGGTCGGCCCGCTGCTCACGGCCGTGATCGCGACGGTCCTGTCCCCGGCGGCGGCGCTGGTCATCTCGGCCGTCAGCGTGATCGCAGGGACGACGATCTTCACCGCGCTGCCACCCTCGCGCGCGCTGCAGCCCGACCGCGACCGGCCGAGCGCCGGCCTGCTCGGCGCGCTCAGCTCGCCCGGCGTGCGGACGCTCGTGCTCACGTCACTGCCGGCGGGGATCGGGATCGGGATCTGCGAGATCACGCTCCCGGCGTTCAGCGACGCCGAGGGGGCCGCGTCGACCGCCGGCGTGCTGCTCGCGCTGTGGTCGGTCGGCAGCGCGTCCGGCGGCCTCGCGTACGGCGCGCTCTCAACCGGCCGCCGCTGAACCGGGTCCATCTCGCGGTCACCGCGCTGCTGCCGATCAGCCTGCTGCCGATGGCCGCGGCGCCGTCGGTGACGTGATGGCGTGCTCGTGCTCCCGGCGGGCATGTTCATCGCCCCGCTGCTGGCCACCCGCAACGAGCTGATCGGCTGGGTCGCGCCCGCGGGAGCGCGGACCGAGGCCTACACGTGGCCGGTGACCGCGTTCGTCGGCGGGATCGCGATCGGCTCGGCGCTCGCCGGCACGATCGTGGAGGACCGCGAGCTGGCAGACCGCGTTCCTGGTGGCCGGCGCGTTCGCCGCCGTCGGCACCGTCGTGGCCGTCACCCGGCGGCACACCGTCGTTCAGCCGGCGGCGGTCTAGATGAATACCTCGCGGCACTCGTAGCGGTCGCCGACGATCGTGACCGCCACCGCCGCGCCGTAGCGCTGCCGGAAGTAGCGCGCGGCGTCGTCGCGCGGCGTCCGTACGCGGAGCTGGACGCGGCCGTCCCCGGGCGCGGCGTCCTCCACGAAGAAGCCGGCGTCGCCGTGGCCGTCGAGGAATCCGCCGGCGGCGGTGGCGTCGTCGAAGATCCGCACTGCGAGCTCGTCGAGCTGGTCGGAGGAGAACTCGGAGCGGACCACGCGCAGCCGGCGCGGGTACTTCGCGAGCCGCTCGAGGTTCGCCTCGTGGAACCGCGGCCGACGCGTGAACCGGATCAGCAGGTTTGGCTTGGCCGGAAAGCGGTCGACGATCGTGGAGCCGCCGTGCTCGTCGCGGTGGCGAGTGAGATACCGCTCGACGCGGTCGTCGAACTCGAGTACCTCGCGGATCGCGAGATACCGCTGCTCGGCGTTCGTGAACTGCTCCTCGCGGCGCAGCATCCGGCGGACGAGCGCGCGCCCGTGCCGGAGCCCCAACTCCTTGCGCAACGTGATCTGCTCGTTCAGCGCCGAGGCCGGGCGCGTGCGCGGGCATGGCCGCTCGCCCGGGCTGGGCCCGTGCTGCACGAGCCGCCTGCCGCTCGCGGCGTCGATCACCGCGCGGTCGCCGATCGGCGCGGTGAGGGCCACGCGATACTTCGCATTCAGGCCTCCGTCCGTCACGCCGCCGTTCGGTGCGCGTTCCACGATCCCGACCTCGACGCGGCCGGCGTGCTCGGCGAGCTCGACGTGGTCGAGCGTCCGGCTGTTCACGGTGGACCAGTGGAGCACCAGGCTGCGGCCGCTGCTCGACAGCTCGTAGTAGCCCGCCTGCGCACATACGAGAGTGGACTGCTCCTGCTGCTCCGCGGTCGTCGGCGCGAACTGGCCATGGCACACGGGCTCAGCGGGCGCCGCGAGCGCGAGCGGTGCGAGGAACGTAGCGAGCATGCGCCGGCGTTACGGTTGCTTCTTCCTGCGTCCGCGGAGGAACCGCGGGAGCGGAACCGGGGGTCTCGTGAAGATCGTGCCCCCGTAGTCGCGGTCCTCGCGGCTCGGCCGCTCATCCTCGTCGTGGGCCAGCGAGCGCACGCCGTGCAGCTTGTCCGCAGTCTCGTCCGCGTCGCCGGTCGGGTGCGCGCCCTGGTCGCCGCCCGGTGCGTCGTGGCGCTTCATGGCGGTGCTCCTTCGTCGCTGGTGACCCAACCATACGCTCGGCTTCGGCCACTAGTCAAACGGCTGGATCGGCCAAGCTGAGGGCAGCCCCACCCCCGAAGCGGGGAGATCCGCCGCCCCATTCGCCTGCAACCTCCACCGTGCCGCCGGCCCGCCTCGCCTAGCGTGGTCCCATGCCCTCCCCGCCTCGCGCTCTCCTCCTCCTCCCGCCACGCTCGCCGCGCTTGCGCTCGCCGCTCTCGTGCTTGCCGCCCTCGCGCTCGGAGGCTGCAGCGTCGGCGACGACGGCCCTCGCACCACGCAGACACGCGACGTCGCCGACTTCACGCGCATCGACAACAGCGGCTCCGTCGACGTGCGGCTCCACGTCGGCGAGGCGCAGGGCGTGCGGGTCAGCGCCGGCGAGAAGGTGATCGACGACGTCCGCACCGAGGTGCGTGACGGGACGCTGTACCTGACGTTCGACCACGACGGCTTCGGCGGCGGCGACGTCGTGGTCGAGGCCTCCGTGCCGAAGCTGGCCGGGATCCAGCTATCCGGGTCCGGCGACGTCGACGCCGACGGCATCGACGCGGACGCGTTCGACGTCCGGTCGGACGGCTCCGCCGACATCGCGCTCGAGGGCACGGCGGGACGGCTCGCGATCGACCTGAACGGCTCGGGCGATGCGGACCTCGACGGCGTGTCGGCGCGCGAGGCGAGCGTCACCGTGCACGGCTCGGGCGACGTCGACGTGCGCGCCGCCCAGCGGCTCGAGGTCGACGTCGACGGCTCGGGCGACGTGCGCTACCACGGCGATCCGGCGCTGACACAGCGGGTCGACGGCTCCGGCGACCTCAGCCGCGCGGGCTAGGCAGTCTGCCGCGCGTGCCGGAGTAGTACGTCGGCGGAGGTGTCGACGTCCGGCAGCGCGCGGACGGCGGCGGCGACGCGCTCGGCCGCGCTCGGATAGGAGCGATCCGCGAGGACGCGCGATACCGCCGGCGCGAGCTCGTCGAGCGTGTCGGGACCCGGCGGAGCCATTGCGAGACGTGCTCGTTCGCGTGTCAGCGCGATGCCGGCGCCGGCGCGGGCGACCGCGTCCGCGTTGGCCCATTGATCGGAGCTGAACAGCGGCATGACGACGAGCGGCACGCCGTGGGCGAGTGCGCCGAGCGTGGAGCCGTAGCCGCCATGGCAGACGATCGCCGCAGCGTGTGGAGCGACCGCGCCCTGGGGGACCCACCGCTCGACGTGAACGTTCGGCGGCCACGGCCGGAGTGCCTCCGGATCACCGTCGCCGGTCGTGACGAGCACTCGGGCGGGCAGCGGCGCCAGGGCGTCGATCGCGCTCCGGTAGAGCGCCGGGAAGTAGGGCAGATGCGCGCCCGCGGCGACCGAGCCGAAGGTGACGTACACGAGCGGATCGCCGTTGCCCGGCCACCAGTCGCCCAGCGGCGGCACAGCCTCAGGCGGGGCGGTCCGGAAGCGGTGGACGACCGGCGCGATCGTGGCGGCCGAATCCTCGAGCTGCTCGGGCATGAGCGTCAGGTACGGCGCATCGCGCAGGCGGTCACCGGCTGGATCGGGGGGCAATCCGCGGCGAGCACGGACCTCGTCGACCGCCGGAGCAGCCAGGTCGAGGGAGATCTGCTCGACCGACATCAGCGCGAGCCCGACCCGGGCGAGCGGGATCCCCCGCAGTTCGGCGGCGATGGTCGAAGCGAACTCCCAGCTCTCGCGGACGATGATGTCGGGGCCCCAGGTGTCGACGATCCCGAGCAGATCGTCGAGGGCCGCGCGCGTGTCGATCCCGGCGAAGAAGCTGCCGATCATCAACGCGTTGGCCGCGTCGAAGTCCAGATCGCCGAACTGCCCCATCAGCGGCATCCACTCGTCCTCAGGCGGATCGCCCACCGGCGAGAACGCCATGCCCGCCCGCTCGACGTACGCCTGATGCTGGCGCTGCGCCGCGACCAGCACGTCGTGTCCCGCCCGCGTGCACGCATCGGCGATCGGCGCCAGCGGGAGGAGGTGGCCCGCACTGCCCCGAGTGGTCATGAGGATCCGCATCAATCAGCTCCGATGCCGCCGCTGCCAACCGTACCGGCGTGCCGACCTGACGGCACGGACCTGGCGTATCGTGCCCGGGCACGGCATCGAGGTAGGGAGGATCTCGTGAAGCGTCTTGCAGGAGTCGCCGTCGTCGCGGTCACGCTCACAGCGCTGTCCGCCGGGACCGCGTCCGCACAGAAGGGCGCGCCAGGGTTCGCCGTCAAGGAGAACCGGGCGCTCGTGAAGGCGGACGGCCCAGGATTCCGCGTCAAGCTCAGCAAGCACGACCTGCGGGTGCGCATCGACGACGAGCGGTTCGGGATCCCGGAGGCCGGCTTCCCGATCGTGCGGGAACAGACCGACTTCGGCCCGATCGGCTCACAGCTGCGGCCGTTCGTGTGCGATCACGGGACCTACCGCATCGTGTCCGGGATCTTCGACGTCACCGAGCGCGCGTCGAGCACCGAGCCGCGGCCGCTGCCCTACACGCCGGCCTTCGCGCAGCGCTTCCCGACCATCATCACCTTCGTCGGGACGCTCGACGCCGTCGTGACCAACGAGAGCGGCGAGCAGTTCCGCCTGCTCATGTCGGATCTGGCGCACGAGGTCATGAAGCCGCGCTCGTTCGCCTCGACCGCCCCGATCCACGCCTTCATCGTCGACTCCAGGGGCCGCGTCCGCGACCGCGCGTCGCTCACCGGCCGGGTCAACATCGACCGGACCACGGGCGCGGCCGAACACAAGATCGTCGACCGCGGTACGTGTCACCAGAGGGCGAATCTGAACCTCGGGCCCGGCACGGATCAGGCGGTCGTCTTCGGGCCGTTCTTCGTCCTGCCGTTCAACACGACGGTCGTCACGCGCTAGGCGACGGTCAGCGCGGTGTCTGCTGGTGGAAGGTCAACTTCCACTCGTCCTCGCGGCGCACGTAGACGCTGCTCATCAGCGCCGAGTACGTCTGCGAGTCGCGCTGGGCGACCGCGCCGTAGGTCACGACCGCGGTGTCCTCCGTGGGTTGGAACGCTGTTGCTCGAGCGCGATCAGGTCGTTCGCGGTCATCGGAGACGGGATGCCACGATGTCCTGGAGCGCACGCTTGATACAGTTAACCTAGTGGTTAACGATCCATTCAAGGCCCTCTCGCACCCGATTCGCCGCGGCATCGTCGAGCGCCTCGCCGCAGGCCCGGCGACGGTGGGCGACGCCACCGCCGGCTTCGGCGTGTCCAAGCCCGCGATCTCCAAGCACCTGAAGGTGCTCGAGGAGACGGGCGTCGTGACGCGCGTGGTCGCGGGCCGGACGCACCGGCTCTCGCTCGAACCGCAGGTGATGAGCGAGGCGGCCGACTGGATGGACCGCCAGCGCGCCCTCTGGGGGCGCCTGTTCGACGTCGTAGACGAGTACCTGAAAGAGGAAGGTTCCCGATGAAGACCCCCCCGATCGTCTCGCCGCAGGAGTGGGAGACCGCGCACGAGCAGATGCTGGTCAAGGAGAAGGCGCTGACCCGCGCGCGCGATGCCCTCGCCGCCGAGCGCCGGCGGATGCCGAGGATGGCGGTGGAGAAGGAGTACCGGTTCGAGGGGCCGGACGGGCCGGCGAGCCTGCTGGACCTGTTCGACGGGCGCCGCCAGCTGATCGTCTATCGCTTCTTCTTCGAGCCCGGCGTCGAGGGCTACCCGGAGCGTGGCTGCGGCGGTTGCTCATTCCTCGCCGATCAGGTCGCCCACCTCGCGCATCTGAACGCTCGCGACACGACGCTCGTGTTCGTGTCGCGCGCGCCGCAGCCGGAGATCGAGCGCTGGAAGGCCCGGATGGGCTGGAACGACATCCCGTGGTACTCGCTCACGGACGACTTCGACGCCGACTTCGGCGTCGGCGAGTGGCACGGAACGAACGCCTTCATCCGCGACGGCGACCGGGTCCTGCGCACCTACTTCATCAACAGCCGCGGCGACGAGTCGATGGGGAGCACCTGGGCCTACCTCGACATGACCGCGCTCGGGCGACAGGAGGCGTGGGAGGACTCGCCGGAGGGCTACCCGCAGACCGCGCCGTACCAGTGGTGGGACTTCCACGACAAGTACGGCGACGCCGCGTGACCGCGCGCGTGAGCGACACCACGACGCTGCGCATGGAGCGCACCTTCCAGGCGTCCGCCCAGGCGGTGTTCGACGCGTGGACCAGCGAGGAGGTGATCCGGCGCTGGTGGCATGCCGAGCACGACTGGGAGACCACCGTGGCCGAGGTCGACCTGCGCGTGGGCGGCGCGGTGCGGGTGGTGATGCGCGACCCCTACAAGGACGTCGAGTACGGCGGCGGCGGGCAGTACACCGAGATCGACCCGCCGACCCGCCTGGCGTTCACCTGGATCTGGGACGGCAACCCCACGCGCCAGCTGATCGAGGTCGACTTCGAGGAGACCGACGGCGTCACGACGGTCCGCTTCACCCACAGCGGCCTGTGGGACGAGGAGGCCGTGCGCTCCCACGAGGGCGGATGGGGCAAGGCCTTCGACAACCTCGCGCGCACGGTCGAGCAGGCCCAGCCTCCTGAGTAGCCAAGCCTCCGCTGCGAGATCAGCGCAGAGCCGGGGCGGCGACGCGCGTCGTGAGGCGGCGCAGGCGGCGCGTGCGCATCGGCTTTGCCGGCTCCGTGCTGGTGCTGCTGGCGCGGCGCGCATTCTCCGCCGTGCGGATGCGGTCGGTGGTGATGATCGCGACGATCGTGCGTGCGGGGAACATGCAGGGCTCCTTGGACGGGGTGACTCGGTGAGAGTCGCGCCCGGCGGTTGGCCCGCGCTTGGTGGTCGCTTGGCAGCGGCTATGCACGTCCCCCGCCGTTGCGTCTCTGCCTTATCCAGGGCTGACGCCCCGGCGGCCATCGTCTCTGGCCACACCACTAGGAGAACCGATGAATTCACTGATACGACCAGGGCTGCTGCTTGCCGGGGTCGCGGTGCTGCTGCTGGCGCTCGCCGGCGCACGGCAGCACCTCGACTCGGCGAAGGCCAGCAACTTTCAGGAAGGCTCCGGGTCGCAGAACCTGGTCCTCGGCTCGGAGGACGGCGCCCAGCCCGAGAACATGGAGCAGTTCCTGACCGCCGTGACGAAGGACGTCGACAGCTACTGGACGAAGGTCTTCGCGGACTCGGATCTGCCGGAGCCGCGGGTCAGCTACAGCTGGATCCCGGCCGGCCAGACCGCGACGAGCGCGTGCGGTGACGAGGACGGCGCGCTGGGCGACAGCGCTGCCGCGTACTGCTCGGGCGACGACACGATCTTCATCTCGCAGAAGTTCGCGACCGACATCTACAGCGGCGCGCTCGACCAGGCCCTCCCCGGCAGCTCGCAGGGCTACGGGCGGACGGTCGGCGACTTCGCGGTCGCGTACATCGTGGCGCACGAGTACGGCCACCAGATCCAGGACGAGCTCGGCCTCTTCGAGGCGTACGGAGGCCAGGTCCCGACGATGGCGTTCGAGCTCCAGGCCGACTGCTTCGCCGGCACCTGGGCCAACAGCGCGTACCAGGCCGACCGTCTCGAAGACGGTGACGTGCAGGAGGCGCTCGACGCCGCCCTCGCCGTCGGCGACTTCGCCGCAGGCAGCCCCGGCCATCACGGCACGCCGGAGCAGCGCAAGGAGGCCTGGACCAGCGGTTTCCAGTCGGGCGACCCGTCTTCGTGCAGTGACTACCTGAACGCGGCGGCCTGATACCGCGCCGCCGGCGGGGGCGAGGAGTGTGGCGAGCACCACTGGAGACCGTGCGGCCCGGCCGTACCCTCTGACGGGTGCCACTCGCAGCCTTCACGCCTCAGGTCAGTGAGTGGTTCTCGCGTGCGTTCGCGGCCCCCACGCCCGCCCAGGCGCAGGCGTGGCCCGCGATCGCGACGGGCGAGCACACGCTGATCTCGGCCCCGACCGGGTCGGGCAAGACGCTCGCCGCGTTCCTGTGGGCGCTCGACCGGATGGTCGCCGAGCCGACCGCCGACCGGACGCGGCTCGTCTACGTGTCACCGCTGAAGGCGCTCTCGTACGACATCGAGAAGAACCTGCGCGCCCCGCTGCGCGGCATCGGTGCGGATGTGAAGGTCGGCATCCGCACCGGTGACACGCCGCAGAAGGACCGGCGGGACATGTTGCGCCACCCGCCCGACATCCTGATCACGACGCCGGAGTCGCTGTACCTGATGCTCACGAGCCAGGCGGCGAAGATCTTCGACGGCGTCGAGCAGGTGATCGTCGACGAGATCCACTCGGTCGCGCAGACCAAGCGCGGCGCCCATCTCGCGCTCACGCTCGAGCGGCTCGCCGAGGCGGCCGGGCGCGACGTCCAGCGGATCGGCCTGTCGGCCACCCAGAACCCGCTCGAGGAGGTCGGTCGGTTCCTCGTCGGCCCCAAGCGGACGTGCACGATCGTCGACACCGGCATGCGCAAGCCGCTCGACCTGATGATCCACGTGCCGGTCGAGTCGATGGTGGAGCCGGGTGACGCCGGCGTCGAGCTCGACCCGTTCGAGGGCACCGGCCAGGAGGCGGCGCGGAAGTCGATCTGGCCGGCGATCTACCCCAAGCTGCTGGAGCTGGTGCGCGAGCACCGCTCGACGCTGATCTTCGTCAACAACCGCCGCGGCGCCGAGCGGCTCGCGCTGCGCCTGAACGAGCTGGCGGACGAGCCGATCGCGCGCGCCCACCACGGCTCGCTGGCGCGCGAGGAGCGCCTGCTCGTCGAGGATCTGCTGAAGGCGGGCGAGCTGCCGTGCCTGGTCGCCACGTCGAGCCTCGAGCTGGGGATCGACATGGGCGCGATCGACCTCGTGCTGCAGGTCGAGTCGCCGAAGTCGGTCACCGCCGGGCTGCAGCGGATCGGCCGCGCCGGCCACAACGTCGGCGACACCTCGAAGGGCAGGATCTTCCCGAAGTTCCGCGCCGACCTCGTCGAGTGCGCGGTGGTCGCGCAGCGCATGCGCGAGGGGAAGATCGAGACGACCGTCGTACCGCGCAACCCGCTCGACGTGCTCGCGCAGCAGGTCGTCGCGATGGCCGCCTCGGCGGGCGACGACGGCCTGAACGTCGACGCGCTGTACGCGCTCGTCACGCGCACGTACACGTACGCCGAGCTCTCCCGCCCCCAGCTCGAGAACGTGCTCGACATGCTCGACGGCCGCTATCCGTCGGAGGAGTTCGGCGAGCTGCGCGCGCGGATCGTGTGGGACCGGGTCAACGGCACGATCCGGCCGCGCCGCGGCGCCCGCGCGCTGGCGATCACCAACGCCGGCACGATCCCCGATCGCGGGCTGTTCTCCGTCAACCTGCCCGACGGCCGACGGGTCGGCGAGCTCGACGAGGAGATGGTCTACGAGGCCCGCCCGGGCCAGACGTTCCTGCTCGGCGCATCGAGCTGGCGGATCGAGGACATCACGCGCGACCGCGTGATCGTCACGCCCGCTCCCGGCGTCCCGGCGGCGGTGCCGTTCTGGAAGGGCGACGGCCTCGGCCGGCCGCGCGAGCTCGGTGAGGCGATCGGCGCCTTCGCGCGCTGGGCCGTCGACCAGGAGCCCAAGACGCTCGAGCGCGACTACCACCTCGACGACCTCGCCGCCGGCAACCTCGTCGAGTTCCTGCGCGAGCAGCAGGCCGCCACGCGCGTGCTGCCGAGCGACCGCACGATCGTGATCGAGCGCTTCCGCGACGAGATCGGCGACTGGCGGCTATGCATCCTGTCGCCCTACGGCGGGCGCGTGCACGCCACGTGGGGCCTCGCGCTGAGCGCCCGGATCCGCGAGCAGTACGGCCTCGAGTCCGACGCGATCTGGTCCGACGACGGGATCATCGTCCACCTGCCCGACGCCGACGAGCCGGTGGGCGCGGACCGAGCTCGTGATGGTCGAGCCGGACGACCTCGAGGACCTCGTGGTCGGCGAGCTCGGCGGCTCGGCGCTGTTCGGCGCGCGGTTCCGCGAGAACGCCGGTCGCGCGCTGCTGATCCCGCGCGCCTACCCCGGCCGCCGCACGCCGCTGTGGCAGCAGCGCCTGAAGAGCCAGTCGCTGCTCGAGGTCGCCAAGCGCTACGGGCAGTTCCCGATCGTGCTGGAGACCTACCGCGAGTGCCTGCGCGACGTGCTCGACGTCCCCGGCCTCCAGGAGCTGCTGCGCGCGCTGCACTCGCGCGAGCTGAGCCTGGTCGAGGTCGAGACGCCGACCGCCTCGCCGTACGCCTCGTCGCTGCTGTTCGACTACGTCGCCACGTACATGTACGAGGGCGACACGCCGAACGCGGAGCGCCGGGCGGCGGCGCTCGCGCTCGACCGCGACCTGCTGCGCGAGCTGCTCGGCCAGGAGGAGCTGCGCGAGCTGATCGACCCGACCGCGCTCGAGCAGGTCGAGGCCGACCTCCAGCGCCTGTCCGAGCGCACGCGGGCGGACTAGCGTCGACGCGATGCACGACGTGCTGCGGCGCGTCGGCGACCTCACGCTCGACGAGGCGCGGCTCCGTGCCGACGACGCCGACGGCGTGGCTGGAGCAGCTCGGCGCCGAGCGCCGCGCCGTCCGCCTGCGCGTCGGCGGCGAGCCGCGCTGGATCGCCGCCGAGGACGCGGGCCTGTACCGCGACGCGCTCGGCGCGGTGCCGCCGTCCGGGCTCCCGGAGGTGTTCCTGGAGGACGTTCCGAACGCGATGGAGCGGCTCGTGCGCCGCTTCGCGCGCACCCACGGGCCGTTCGAGGCGAGCGAGCTGCAGGGAGCGCTACGGGCTCGACCTCACGCCCGTGCTCGCCGGCCTCGAGCGCGCCGGTGAGCTGGTGCGGGGCGAGCTGCGGCCCGGGGGCACGCGGCGCGAGTGGTGCGACCCGGAGGTGCTGCGCCGGCTCCGGCGGGCGTCGCTGGCCGCGCTGCGCAAGGAGATCGAACCGGCCGACCAGCGTGCGCTGGCGCGGTTCATGCCGAGCTGGCAGGGCGTCGACCGCCACCCCGCGTCCGGCGCCGGGATCGACCGGCTGCGCGACGTGCTGGTGCCGCTGCAGGGCCTGGCGCTGCCGGTCGAGGTGTGGGAGCGCGACGTGCTGCCGCGCCGAACCGGCGCCTATTCGCCGTCGTGGCTGGACCAGCTGTGCGCGGCAGGCGAGCTCGTGTGGGTCGGCGCCGGGTCGCTCGGGCGGCGGTCCGGGCGCGTGGCGATCTACTTCCGCGAGGACGCGGCGCTGCTCGGCGCACCGCCCGCGCCACCGGCGCCCGAGGGCGGCCTGCACGACGCGCTGCGTGCGCGGCTGGCGGCCGGCGCGTGCTTCTTCACCGACCTGCTGACCGATGTGCCGGGCGTGCCGACCGAGGAGCTGGTCGAGGCGCTGTGGGACCTCGTGTGGGCCGGAGAGGCGACCAACGACGCCTGGGCGCCGCTGCGCTCGCCGAAGCTGACCGCGGCCGCGCCGTGGAGCCAGAAGGCGCGCGCCGATCGCCGCCGCAGCTTCTCCACCCGCCGCCGTGGCGCGACGCCGACCGTTCAGGGCCGCTGGTCGCTGACCGCCTCGCTGTTCGCGGGCGACGATCCCGCCGCGCGGCGCCGCTCCCAGGCCGAGCTGCTGCTCGAGCGCTACGGCATCGTCACCCGCGAGCAGGTGCTGGCCGAGGGCATCCCCGGCGGCTTCTCGTCGCTGTACGACTCGTTCGTGGCGCTGGAGACGATCGGCGTCGCCCGCCGCGGCTACTTCATCGAGGGCCTCGGGGGCGCGCAGTTCGCCCTGCCCGGCGCGGTCGAGCGGCTGCGCGCGCAACGCGACGACGACGATGCGCCGCCCGTCGTGCTCGCCGCCACCGATCCGGCGCAGCCGTACGGCGCCGTCCTGAAGTGGCCGACGAACCGAGGGTCGCTCCCCTGCCCGCACGGCCGGCGCCTATGTCGTGCTCGCCGGTGCCGAGCCGGTGCTGTACGTCGAGCGCGGCGGCAAGGGCCTGCAGATCCTTGTCGCCGAGGACGATCCGCGCCTGACGCCGACGCCTCGAGGCGCTCGTGGAAGCCGTGCAGCGCAGCCGCGTACGGCGGCTGGCGATCGAGCGCGTCAACGGCGAACCGGTGGTCGGCTCGCCCTACGAGGCGGTCCTGCTGGACCTCGGCTTCCGCGCGGGGCCGCGCAAGCTCACGCTGACCGCGTAACCGGCCGGGCCAGCAGCCAGGTCGTCAGCTCGCCGGCCGGGAGCGGTCGTGACAGGTGGTAGCCCTGCGCCGTGTCGCAGCTCAGCGTGGCCAGCTCGAGCATCACGTCCTCCGTCTCCACACCCTCGGCGACGACCACCAGGCCGAGGTTGCGAGCAAGGTCGATGGTCGACCGCACGATCACCGCGTCGTTCTCGTCCTCGGCCATGCCGGCGACGAACGAGCGGTCGATCTTGACCTCGTCGAGCGGAAGCCGCTTGAGGTAGGCCAGTGACGAATGACCGGTGCCGAAGTCGTCGAGCGACAGCCGCACGCCAAGGTCGCGCAGGCGCTCGAGCACGTCGATGGCGCGTTCGGGATCGGACATGACCGTGTGCTCGGAGATCTCGCACTCCAACCGATCCCCGGCCACGCCGTGGCGTGCGAGCAGCGCTGCGATCGCGTCCGGCAGCGTCACGTCGACGATGTTCGCCGCCGCGAGGTTCACGGCCACGGGAAGGTCGATGCCCTGCGCGCTCCAGGAGCACTGCTGGGCGAGCGCCGAGTCCAGGACCCAGCGGGTGAGATCGGCGACCGCGCCTGTGCGGGCGGCGAGCGGCACGAACTCGTCGGGCGGCAGCAGCCCGCGCGTCGGATGCTGCCAGCGCACGAGCGCCTCCACGCCGACCACGTCGCCGGTGTCGAGCGCCACCTTCGGCTGGAAGTGCAGGATGAGCTCGTCACCGGAGATCGCGCGACGGAGCTCGGCCAGGAGACCGAGCCGGTCGGCCGAGTACGGATCACGCTCGGTGCTGTAGATCGACACGCCGCGGCGGCCACGCTTGGCGTCGTACATCGCGACGTCCGCCCGCTGCAGCAGCGTGCTGACCGTCGCGCCGTGGTCGGGATAGAGCGCCGCGCCGATGCTCGCCTCGAGGGCGACCGCCACGCCGCGCAGCGCGAACGGACTCCGGAGCGCATCCTGCAGGCGTCCTGCGAGCTCCGCGACCGCGCCGCGGTGCGGCAGCCCATCGAGCAGGACCGCGAACTCGTCGCCGCCGAACCGCGCCAGCGTGTCCCCCTGGCGCAACGCGCCGCGGAGTCGCTCGGCGACCTCGACGAGCAGCTCGTCGCCGTGCTCGTGCCCGAGCGTGTCGTTGACCTCCTTGAAGCGGTCGAGATCGATCAGCAGGATTGCCGCGGGGTGGTCGCCGCGCAGCGCGCGCTCGGCGCGAAGGTGCAGCAGCGAGCGGTTGGGCAGACCGGTGAGCGCGTCATGCAGCGCCTGGTGACGGAGGCGGCGGGAGGCGGCCGCAACGATCCGGAACAGCGCCGCGAAGAGGATCACGAGGCCGCCGCCGAGCAGCAGGTACACGACGAGGACGTCGTCGCGGATCTCCTGCGCGACCGGCCCGTAGGACATGTAGAGCTCGAGCACACCGACGGGCTCGCCGCCGGCCGCCAGCCGGACGGGGACGTAGACCTCGAGCGTCCGCGCACCGGTGCCGTCATCGAGGACGCCGGCTTCGAGGTTGCGCACCGTCTTGCCGCGGAGCGCGACGCCGACGTTTCCGCCTCGGAACGCCCAACTGCCGATCGCCGTGCGGTCGTCGGAGTAGACCAGCCGGAGGTCGCGGTTGAACACCTTCACACGCAGGATCCGGTTGTCGGCGAAGTACTGCTTGCCGACCTCGCGGTCGAGCTCCTTGAGGCGCGTGAGCGCGATCGGGTACCGAAGGTCATCGGCGGCGAGGCTCGGCTGCACACCCAACTGCGAGATCACTTCCGCGTTCTTCACCGCACGCCCGAGTGCGCGGTCCTCGATCTGGTGCTTGAGCACCACGCCGACCACGAGGCCGAGGGCAGCCATGACGAGCAAGCCCATGGCGGTGAACCGCCCGAGCAGGGAGAAGCGATCTGACCACGGCCTCATACCCCGGTAGTCGGCGAAAACGGCCGGGGATGAAGTATGCGGCTTGCTCGCACTCGCAGGCTCGCGCGAGCGCCTTAGCATCAGGGGCGTGCCCGAGGGCGACACGATCCACTACGCCGCGAGCCGGATCCGAACGGTGCTCGCCGGTCACGTGCCGGACGCGATCGCCACCCCGCATCCGCGGTTCGGCCGCGACCGCTGGCCCGAGCGGCTGGCCGGCCGCACGGTGACCGCCGTCGACGCCCACGGCAAGCACCTGTTCCTGCGCTTCGAGGGCGGGCTGGTGATCCACTCGCACCTGCGGATGACGGGCGCCTGGCGCGTGCGGGAGCGCGGGCGGCCCGCACCCAGGACGACCTGGCTCGCGCTCGAACGGGGCGATCACGAGGTGCTGCAGCTCAAAGGGCCGGTGCTGGAGCTGATGACCGAGTCGCGCACGCGGTTCGACCAGCGGTTGGCGGGCCTCGGCCCCGACATCCTCGCGGACGAGTTCGACGAGGCGGCGTTCCTGCGCCGCCTGCGCGGGGACGACCCGACGCGGCCGATCGGCGTCGCGCTGCTCGACCAGCGCACGATCGCCGGGATCGGGAACGTGTGGAAGGTCGAGAGCTGCTTCGCGGCCGGCATCGACCCGTGGCGGGCCACCGGCCGGGTCAGCGACGACGAGGCGCTGGCGATCGTGCGCGCATGCCGGCCGCGGATGCAGCAGTCCGCTCGCGACGGCAGGCAGGACCGCTGGCGGCGGATCTACAACGCCGCCGGCAGGCCGTGCCCGCGCTGCGGGCCGCCGGCGCTGGTCAAGTCCCGCGGCCAGGGAGACGACAACCGAATTACCTTCTGGTGTCCGACCTGCCAACACTGAGACGCGTCGGCCACAAGGGGGCCGACCACATCACGCCCGGCAACACTGCCGCGTCATTCGACGCCGCGCTGGCGGCGGGCGTCGACATGATCGAGTTCGACGTCCTGCCGGAGGACATGCACCGGCCCGCGGACAGCCGCCTGCTGCTGTCGCACGACTACGGACACGACCTGGCGGCGGCGCTGACGCTCGACGAGGGCCTCGCCCACCTCGCGTCGTCCCCGTTCACGGACACCGAGCTCGACGTCGACCTCAAGCTGCCGGGCTACGAGGCGCGCGTCGTCGAGGCGCTGCGCGCGCACGGCCTGGTCGAGCGCGCGCTGGTGTCGAGCACGTTCATGCGCAGCCTGGTGGCCGTCCGCGCGCTCGAGCCGCGGCTGCGGCTCGGCTGGTCGGTCCCGCGCGCCCGGCGCGACTACACCGCCTCGAAGCTGTGGGCGGTGCCCGCGTACGCGATGGCGTGGCGGATCCGGCGCCGGCTCCCGGAGGCCGCGCGCGAGCACCTCGAGGCCGGCCGCTGCGACGCGGTGATGGCGCACTGGCGCGTCGTCTCGCACGAGCTCGTGGAGGCGATCGGCGAGGCGGGCGGCGAGCTGTACGTGTGGACGGTCGACGACGCGGCGCGCATCCGCAGGCTCGAGGCGATGGGCGTCACCGGCGTGATCACGAACGATCCGCGCCTCTTCGACTGAGCCAAGCTGAGCCCGCAGGGCGCCGCGCACCTTGCGGTGGCGGGGTCGTGTGATGGAACCTGACAAGCGTCGTAGTACTCGCGTGACCGGCACGATGACCCTTCCCGCAGCCCCCGCCCGTCAGCTCGCGCTCGACTTCGACGCGCTGTATCGGGCGGCGCGCGACGACGTGTTCGCGTACGTCGCGACCCTGCTACGCGACCGCGGCGCAGCCGAGGACGTGACCGCGGCCGCCTTCGAGCGCGCCTTCCGGCGCAGCAAGACCTACGACTCGCGGCGCGGCACCGAGCGCGCCTGGCTGTTCGGCATCGCCCGCAACGCGGCGCTGGACGAGCTGCGCAAGCGCAAGCGCACGGCCGCGATGGTGACCGAGCCGGAGGCCGTGACGCCTGAGCCGGAGGAGGAGCTCGATCGCGCGCTCCGGCGCGCCGCCGTCGAGACCGCGATGGCCAGCCTGCCGACCCGCGATCGCGAGCTGATCGCACTCAAATTCCACGCGGGGCTCGACAACGCCGAGCTTGCCGCCGTGCTCGGCGTGAGCGTGACGAACGCCGGCACACGGCTGCACCGTGTCCTGACCAAGCTTCGTGAGGTGCTCGATGACCAGTCCTGAGACCCTCGAGCTCGAGGCCGTCGACGCCGCCCTCGCGGGCCGCTACGTCGCCCCCGAGCACGCCGAGCTGGCCGAGCTCGCACTGTTGCTGCGCGACGAGCGGCCCGAGCCGACGCTCGTGTGGACGACCCACATGGATCGCCGCGTCGAGGCCGGATTTCCGGGCCGGCCGCGACGCCGGCCGCGGCTGCGGCTGGGCCAGTGGTGGAAGCCGATGGCCGTGGTGACGGGGCTCCTGGTCCCGGTCGTCCTGGCGGCCGCGCTGGCCGGGAGCGGCACCATCGGCAGCGAGGACGACGGCGGCGGCGGCGTCTCCGCGGCCGGCGACGCCGGCGGCGGCTCCGAGGAGAGCAGCTTGCAGGCGCCCGAGCCGGCGCGCGACGACGCCTCTGGCGGTGCGGTGACGGATCAGGCGGTGCCGCTGAGCCGCTCCACCAAGTCCGGCGACCCCGGCTCCGACGCCCGCCGCGGGCGCAAGGTCGAGCGCGCCGCCTCGCTCACGCTCTCCACGCCCCGGCGCGACCTCGACGAGGTGGCGAGCCGCGTCGGCAAGGTGACGGCCGACCTCGGCGGCTTCGTCGCCCGGTCCAGCATCAGCAGCTCCGGCGGCGGCGACATCCAGCTGCGCGTCCCCTCGAACCGGCTCGACGCGGCGATCCAGCGGATCTCCGATCTCGGCCGCGTGCGCGACCTCACGCGCGAGTCGCAGGACATCACCTCCCAGGTCGTGTCCGCTCGCGACCGGCTCACGGACGCCCGCACCGAGCGCGAGAGCCTGCTGCGCCAGCTCGCCAACGCGGACACGCTCAACGAGACCGAGAGCATCCGCGCCCGGCTGGCGATCGTGTCGCAGGAGATCGCGGCGGCCCGGAACTCGCTCCGGCGCGTCAACAACCGCGCGAACTTCGCCGACGTCTCCGTCCAGCTCGTGCCGCGTGGCGGCGACGACGCGGACGAGGGCGCGTGGACGCCGGGCGATGCGTTCGACGACGCGCTGCGCGTGCTCGAGGTCGCTGCCGGCGTCGCCGTGATCGCGGCGGCCGTGGTGGTGCCGCTGCTGATCGCCTGGCTGCTCGGCTGGGTCGCGACCCGGGGCGTCACGCGCCGGCGTCGCGAGCGGGCGCTCGACATGGCCTGACCGACTCCGACAGCCCTGTGACATGCTCCGGGCGACCATGCCCGCGAGCGCTGAGGAGACGGCCGCGTTGTTGGGCCGCGTGCCCGTGTTCGAGGAACTCGTGGAAGAGGACCTGCGCCGCGTCGCCGAGGTTACGGTGCCGCGGCGCTTCGCCGCCGGCGACGTCGTGTTCCGCGAAGGCGACGACTCCGACACGTGCTACGTCGTGAGCTCCGGTCACGCACGCGCGGTCCGCGAGCACCCGGACGGCCGGCAGATCACGCTCGCCACGTTCGGCCCCGGCGACATCTTCGGCGAGCTGGCGATGTTCGACGACGAGCGCCGGTCGGCGACCGTCGAGGCGAACGACGAGCTCGAGGTGCTCGGCATCCTGGGCGGCGACATGCGGCGGCTGCTGCGCCGGCACCCCGACATGTCGGTCAAGCTCGTGATCTCGCTCGGGCGCCGGCTGCGGGCCGCCAACGAGCGACTCGCGCGGCAGTCGTTCCAGACCGTGCAGAGCCGCGTGGCCGCGGTGCTCGCGCAGCTCGTCGAGCAGGCGCAATCGGAGGGCGCGGCCGAGCGCGACATCGCGGTCGTCGCCACGCAGGCGGACCTGGCCAAGCTCGCGGGCTCGTCGCGCGAGTCGGCGAGCCGCTTCCTCGCCGTGCTCGAACGCGCGGGCGTGATCTCCCAGGGCCGCGGGCGGCTGACCGTCCACGATCCCGCGGCGCTCCAGGGCTATGTCTACTGACCGGCCCGCCGGCGGGCGCTTCCTGCGCGAGACCTCGTACGGCGGCGTGGTCCTGCGCGGCGACGACGTGCTCGTGATCACGCCCACGGGCAAGCGGCGCGTGACCGGGCTGCCGAAGGGCGGCGCCCATCCGGGTGAGACCGGGGAGCAGACCGCGACGCGCGAGGTGCGCGAGGAGACGGGCGTGACGGCCACGGTCCGGGAGCCGCTGGGCGACGTCAACTACTGGTACCGCCGCGGCGGCCGGCGCGTGTACAAGACCGTGCACTTCTTCCTGTGCGACTTCGTGTCCGGGTCCACCGACGACCACGACCACGAGGTCGAGGACGCCCGCTGGATCCCGCTGGGCGAGGCGCGGACGACCCTCAGCTACCCCGGCGAGCGCGCGCTGATCGAACGAGCTATGTCCAACTGGACGCCTGGACGCTAGGCTGCCGGACCGTGCAGGTCCTTAATTTCTATTCCACGGTCTTCGCGGACCAGATGAAGCGCGGGCGCAAGACCGCGACCATCCGCCTGGGCGACAAGCGCCACAAGTACCGCAAGAACCAGGTGGTTCTCGTCACGGTCGGCTACCAGTACTCGCCCCGTGAGAAGCTCTTCCACGCGGTCATCGACAATGTCGAGGTCACGCGCGTGAAGGACCTCTCGCCGCGTGACATCGAGCACGACAACCCCGAGTTCCGCCGGACCGAGGAGCTCGTGCACTTCCTCGAGCAGATCTACGGTCGCGAGGTCTCACTCGAGGACACGGTCACCGTCGTGCGCTTCTCCCAGATCGTCGAGAACCCGCCGGACTTCCAGGATCGCCTGCGCGGCGTCGGCGGCGCGCAGAACTAGCCCGCTACCACCACGGGGGCTCAGCGACGTCGGGAACGGCGATCTCCGCGGTGTCGCCGCGGTAGTCGACGCGTGCGCGGTCGCCGTCGAGGTGGACCGCGACGGCCTCGAGGTTCTCAGGCTCGCCGAGGTCGCGCGCGAAGGCGTGGGCGACGAGCGCCCGCATCGGCCCCGAGTGGGCGGCCACGACGGTGAGCGCAGCGGCCGGGAGCGCGGCGATCGCCCGCCAGTAGCGGCGGACGGCGACGGCCGGCGGCTCGAACCCGAGCAGCGGCGTGGTCAACCAGAGCGCGATCGGGTCGCCGCCGCCCACATGCACCGTGCGGAAGCGCGTGAGGTCGGCCAGCCAGCCCGGCAGCTCCTCGTGCGGCGTGCCCTCAGCGCCGGCGTACTCGCCGAACACCTCGGCCTGCTCGCGCACCTCGCCACCGGCCGCGACCGTGAAGTTCGCGAACCCGCGCTCGGAGCGCGGGCCGTCGACGTCCACTCCGGCGGTCGCCAGGTCTTCGGCGAGCACCTCGGCCGTCACGCGTGCGCGGACGCTCGGCGCGTGCAGCAGCGCCAGCGCGCCGTGCGCCTCGGCCGACAACGCGGCCGCGGCTTCGCGCGCCTGCTCGCGACCGCGGTCGGACAGCCCGAGGTCACCGGAGTAGCCGGCGGTCTCGCCGTGGCGGAGGAGGCGGATCTCTCGCACTCCCGGTCATGCTAAGGCGCTCGCAGGAGCTTGCGACTGCGAGTAAGCCGCACTCCTTGATCAGGCGTCCCCCGCGGAGTCGCTGATAGACGCTGAGAGCGACGTTGGCTGTGGTCCTGCTCGGTGTTTGCCGGGAGGGTCTTTTCTTTCTCAGTCTCTATTTGGGGAGGGCGAAGCCCTATGAGGTCCGGATTGCTGGAGAGGGTTCCGTTTGATCGGGTCGTCGTGGCGATCGATCCGGGCAAGGCGTCGCACCGGGTCTGGGTCACTGACGCGGATGGGATGATCGGCCAGCCGGCGTCGTTGCCGTCGTCGCGGGTCGGCATTGAGCAGCTGGTGGGCATGGTCGGCGACGTCGATCCGGTGATCGCGCTTGAACAGACCGGGGCGCTGCATCGGCCGTGGGCGATCGAGCTCGAGCGGCGTTGGCCGGGGGCGTTGCGGACGTTCGCGCCGTCAGAGACCCAGGCCGCGCGGGCGCAGTTGGGCACGCGGCGGTTCAAGACCGATGATCGTGACTGCGCGGCGCTGGTCTGGCTCGCGCGCCAGGGCGCGGGTCGGCCAGCTGCGCCGAGCGGGATCGAGGCACTGTTGGCGACGGTGTCGCATCGCCGGCAGCTGCTGCTGGCGGTCAAGCCGCTGCGGCAGCGGCTGCATGATCAGCTCAACGCGCTCGCGCCCGGCTTGTCGGCGCCGCCCGGTCACGGCCGCGCCCTGCTGCTTGAGACCCCGACGGGGCGGGCGGTGCTGGCCTGCGCCGCCGAGTTCGCCGGTCGGCCTCCGAGTGTCCGGTCGCTGAAGGCTCGCGCCGGCGGGCGCCTGAGCGACGTGACGGCGGGGTTCTGGGCCGAGCGCTGGAAGCAGTGCCTGGCGCCGCCGGCAGACGCCGAGCTGCGCGCCGATCGCCTCGCCCGCGACCTGGCTCGCTTTGATGCCCTGCGCGATGACATCGCATTCGTCGACGGCCAGCTCGAGCGGTTGCTCGCTGACACGGCTGGCCAGATCTTGACGTCCTTGCCGGGCGTCAAGGTCGTTCGGGCGGCGGCGTTCGCCGCGCACACGCTCCCGATCGAGCGGTTCCCGACCCCGGAGCGCCTCTACTCGGCGACCGGCTTGGCGCCGGCCAGCTATGAGTCCTCGACCATCAAACGCCGCGGCGGCATCTCCCGCACCGGCCTGCCTGAGCACCGCGACGCGTTGATGGGCATCGCCTGGGGCCTGTCGCACCACGCGCCCGCGTTCCAGGCCCGGCTCGCCGAGCTCAACCGCCGCGGCCTCACCGGCATCCAGGCGCGTGTCGCGATCGCCCGCCACGCCTGCCGGCTGTGCTGGCGCATGCTCTTGACCCAACAGCCCTACGACGATCAGCGTTACGATCGCTCCAGGCGAGACCGCGGGCGGTGACGGCGTTCTTCGCTATGCCGCACGACGGCGCAACCTAGCTTGCCGCCCGCCCGCGCT
Organism: uncultured Solirubrobacteraceae bacterium; assembly: GCA_963806395.1. Classification (GTDB taxonomy): domain Bacteria; phylum Actinomycetota; class Thermoleophilia; order Solirubrobacterales; family Solirubrobacteraceae; genus DASSUW01. The sequence continues at coordinate 154,095 of CAWDYI010000019.1, forward strand.
CGCCGGTCCTCACGGCGCACACGAAAGCCTGCCGCACGACGGCGCCTGATCAGCCTGCCGACCCCGACCGGCACCCTCCCGAGCGCACTAACTCGATCGCCGCAAACACCGCGATCACCGACCGCAGCGACCACCCCTGCGGCCACCGCGATCTTGACTCCTCAGCGGAAAGCTAGACGGCGGGCGGCGGCGTTGCAGAGCCGCCGGACTCGTACGGCAGCGGCGCGGCGGGTGACGTGTACTTGACCGGCGCGACGCGCTGGCGGGCGAGCGGCGCGGACGCGACCGCGGATCCGGAGGTCAGCGCGATCAGCGCCGCGGCGAACGCCACGAACGCGCCGTAACGCGGCTCGAGCGCTTCATTGACGCCGGGCGAGTCGATCAGCTTCCACAGCACCAGGCCGAAGCACGCGAGCGCGCTGTAGCGCAGCACCTCTCGCGCCACGCCCTGGATCGGCGGGAGCAGGCAGCCGAGCGAGCCGGCCGCCGTCAGCGCGGCCATGACGGCGATCGCGGTGCCGAGCACGCCGAGCGAGTCCCACCCGGTGGCGCCGGCGGTCTCGCTGAACCAGCGGGCGATCCCGGCGCTCAAGCCGTCGACCGGCCCGTGCAGCTCGCCGATCGCCTTCGTCTCCTCCTCGACCGGCACCGGACCCGCGGCGTACCACGGCCTCCCCAGCGCCGCGATCACTCCGATGGCGGCAGCGAGAGCAAGCAGAGCGTGGGTGCGAAAACCGAGTGTGCGCATGGTGCTTCAAGTATCGGAAGCAACGAGGCCCGACTAGAGAGCCCGGCACAACGAATGGACGCGCCGCGTTTGGCACTCATGTAAAGAGAGTGCCAATTCGCCTTGACTTCCCGGCCTACCGTCCTAGAATCATCACGCGTTGGCACTCTCTGGGTGGGAGTGCCAAGGGTTTTTCAAGTAGTTCGATCTTAGTGGAGGCCACTCAGATGAATCTCAAGCCTTTGGGCGATCGACTGATCGTCAAGGCGCTCGAGGAGGACGAAACGACGGCTTCCGGCATCGTCCTTCCCGACACCGCCAAGGAGAAGCCCCAGAAGGGCAAGGTCATCGCCGTGGGCGATGGCAAGTGGGACGAGGATGGCGAGAAGCGCATCCCGCTCGACGTCGCCGAGGGTGACGAAGTCCTGTACTCCAAGTACGGCGGCACGGAAATCAAGGTGGACGGCGACGACCTGCTCGTCCTCCGCGAGTCGGACGTGCTGGCCAAGGTCCAGTCCTAGGAAGCGAGAACCGCAGAAACTATGGCTCATAAAGAACTGAAGTACGACGTCGAGGCGCGCAACGCGCTCGAAGCCGGCGTCAACGCGGTCGCCAACGCTGTCAAGGTCACGCTCGGCCCGCGCGGTCGGTACGTGGTGCTCGACAAGAAGTTCGGCGCCCCCACCATCACCAATGACGGCGTGACCATCGCTCGTGAGATCGAGGTCGCCGACAACTTCGAGAACCAGGGCGCCCAGCTCGTGCGTGAGGTCGCCACGGCGACCAACGACGTCGCGGGCGACGGCACCACGACGGCGACCGTGCTCGCCCAGGCGATCGTTCGCCAGGGCCTCAAGAACGTCGCCGCCGGCGCCAACCCGCTCGGTCTCAAGCGCGGCATCGAGATCGCCGTCGAGCAGGTTGTCGAGTACATCAAGTCGCAGTCCAAGGAGATCTCCGGCAAGGATCAGATCGCCCGCGTGGCGACGATCTCCGCCGGCGACGAGGAGATCGGCGACGTGATCGCCGATGCGATCGAGAAGGTCGGCAAGGACGGCGTCGTGAACGTCGAGGAGGGCCAGACGTTCGGCATGGACCTCGAGTTCACCGAGGGCATGCAGTTCGACAAGGGCTACATCTCGCCCTACATGGTCACCGACCAGGAGCGCATGGAAGCGGTCCTCGAGGATCCCTACATCCTCATCGCCAACCAGAAGATCGGCTCGGTCCGGGATCTGCTTCCGGTGCTCGAGCAGGTCATCCAGTCCGGCCGCCCGCTGCTGATCATCGCCGAGGACGTCGAGGGCGAGGCCCTCGCGACGCTCGTCGTGAACAAGCTGCGCGGCACCTTCACCGGCGTCGCCGTGAAGGCCCCGGGCTTCGGCGATCGCCGCAAGCGCATGCTCGAGGACATCGCGATCCTCACCGGCGGCGAGGTCATCACCGAGGAGATGGGCCTCAAGCTCGAGAACACGCAGCTCTCGCAGCTCGGTCGCGCCCGTCGCGTCGTCATCGCGAAGGACACGACGACGATCGTCGACGGCTCCGGCGATGCCGACGCCATCAAGGGCCGCATCAACCAGATCAAGACGGAGATCGAGAACACCGACTCCGACTTCGATCGCGAGAAGCTCCAGGAGCGCCTCGCGAAGCTCTCCGGCGGTGTCGCCGTCGTCAAGGTCGGCGCGGCCACCGAGACGGAGATGAAGGAGAAGAAGCACCGCGTCGAGGACGCGCTCCAGGCCACCCGCGCAGCCCTCGAGGAGGGCATCGTGCCGGGCGGCGGCGTGGCGCTGCTCGAGGCGCAGGACGCGATCAACCTCGACGTCATCTCGATCGACGACGAGAAGACCGGCGCCAAGATCGTGTTCCGCGCGCTCGAGGAGCCGACCCGTCAGATCGCCGAGAACGCCGGCTTCGAGGGCTCGGTCGTCGTCAACGACGTCCGCAAGTCCCCGCGCGGCCACGGCCTCAACGCCGCGACCGGCGAGATCGTCGACCTCGTCGCCGAGGGCGTCATCGACCCGGCGATGGTCACGCGTTCGGCGCTCCAGAACGCCGCGTCGATCGCCAAGAACATCCTCACCACCGAGGCGATCGTCGCCGAGGCCCCCGAGAAGGAGGGCTCCGGCGGTGGCGGCGGTGGCATGCCTGACATGGGCGGGATGATGTAAGTAACGTCGCACGAAGGTCGCCGCCGACGCGTCCGCTGGGGGACACCTCCGCGGGCGGACGAAGCGGCGACCGGAGGGCGAAACACGTTCTCAACGGGCCCGAGCTAACCCTCGGGCCCGTTGTCTTTAAGGAACGCCTCGCCTCGCGGCGAGAGGCGGTAGCCGATCCGCAGCGACTCGGTGAGGCCGAGCTCCTTCAGCCGCCTGACACGCAGCTTGAACTGACGCGTCTCGAGCCCGAAGCCGGCCGCGAGGTCGGGGGCTCGGACTCCGGGCTGCTCGGCAATCGTGTGCAGGTACTCGATCGCCCAGGGGCCCATGCGTTCGACGCGGCGGCGCAGCGCGTCGAGCTCCTCGCCGGCAGCGGGCCGCTCGCGCAGGACGGCCCGCGGGTCCGGCCCGGCGAGGTGCAGCTCGATCCGATAGAGGTCGCCGGCTCGGCGGCTGAACGCGGCAAGCACCGCGTCGCGCGAGGCCCAGCCCGCGCGCCGCGCCTCGTCGTCGGTGAGGTCGCCGACCACCTCCACGGAGTCGAACGCGATCACCCCGATCGCCGTCCGCTGCTGCGACCCCGCACGGACCCGCGGGGCGGGCCAGCGCCGGAACGTGAGGCCGATCGTGCCGTCCGCGATCCCGTCGAGCTGGGACTTCTTGAAGAGCACCGGGCGACGATAATGCGTGGCATGGAATCCGGCGTCTCGTACACCTCGCTCGACCCAGACGGCGACGATCGCTTCCAGCGGATCCGCCAGGAGCTCGGCGTCAGCACGTTCGGGCTGAACCTGATCCGCCTGCGCCCCGGCCAGCGCGGCCGCATCCACCGCCACGAGCGCCAGGAGGAGGTCTACGTGGTGCTCGAGGGCACGCTCACGCTGCTGACCGGCGGCGAAGAGCCGCGCGAGCTGCGCCGCGGCGACCTCGCGCGCGTCGCGCCGGACGTGCGCCGCCAGCTCGTGAACGGCCACCCCGAGCTCCTGCTGCTCCTCGCGGCGGGCGGCGCCGAGCCGCACGCGGGTCGTGACGGCCGCGCCTGGGAGTCATGGGACGAGGGCGGCGACGGCCGCCCGCCGCAGGAGGTCGACCTGCCGGACGACGTGCCGGTCGATTAGAGCTCGACTGACTTCATGCCGCGCTCGGCGTAGCGGTCGCCCGCCACGACGCCGGGAGGGAACAGCTCGTCGAGCGCGCGCAGCTGGTCGTCGCTGAGGAGCACGTCGAGCGCGCCGACGTTCTCATCGAGGTACTTCACGTGCTTGGTGCCGGGGATCGGCCCGACGTCGTCGCCTTGCGCGAGGACCCACGCGAGCGCGAGCTGCACGGGCGTGCAGCCGACCTCCGACGCCATGTCGCGCACGCGCGCGACGAGCTGCAGGTTGTGGTCGAGGTTCTCGCCCGAGAAGCGCGGGTGGTTGCGGCGGAAGTCGTCGTCAGAGAGCTCCTCCGGTGAGGTGAGCGCACCGGCCAGGAGCCCGCGCCCGATCGGCGAGTAGGGCACGATCCCGACACCCAGCTCGCGCGCCGCCGGCACGATCTCGTCCTCGATCCCGCGCGTGAACAGCGACCACTCGCTCTGCAGGGCCGCGATCGGGTGCACGTCGCAGGCCGCGCGCAGCGTGTCCGCGCTCACCTCGCTCAGCCCGAGCTGCCGGACCTTGCCCTGCTCCACGAGCTCCGCCATCGCGCCGACGCTCTCGGCGATCGGGACGTCCGAGTCGCGGCGGTGCATGTAGTAGAGGTCGATGTGCTCGACGCCGAGGCGCCGCAGCGAGTCCTCGCAGGCACGCGCGATCCACTCGGGCGAGTTGTCGATCCACGCCCGGCCGTCCTCGCGGCGGTTGGCGAACTTGGTCGCGAGCACGACCTCGTCGCGGCGGCCGGCGATCGCCCGGCCGACCAGCTCCTCGTTGGCGCCGCGGCCGTACATGTCGGCCGTGTCGAGGTGCGTGACGCCGAGCTCCAATGCGCGGTGGATCGTCCGGATCGACTCGTTCTCGTCGGTCTCGCCGTAGAACTCGGACATGCCCATGCAACCGAGTCCGAGGGCCGAGACGGTCAGGTCTCTGAGGGTGCGTGTCTCCATGCGACTCACGGTACCCACCTCGGTCGCCGGCTAGAGCGACTCGACCGCCGCCACGACCGCGGCGCGGAACGTATCCGCGTTGTGATGGCGCTCGGCCCACTCGCGCCCGCGCCGGCCGAGCCGCGCGCGCAGCGCCGGGTCGCCGTCCAGCCGCGTCAGCGCGTCCCGCCAGCCGGCCACGTCGCCGGGCGCGACCGTGAAGCCGCAGCCCACCGCTTGCGGATCGAAGTCGATGGCGCCGATGCGCGTCATCACGATCGGCTTCGCCAGCGCCAGCGCGTCGTTGACCTCCGACAGCGCGAGCACACGGTCGGTGCGAGCGAGCGGGATCGCCACGACCGAGGCGCGGCGCAGATCCTCCAGCGCGCCCGCGTAGTGGATCGGCGGCGCGCCCGGCACCTTCGTCGCGACCACCTCGACGGCGGGGTCCGCGGCCGGCGCCGCCGGCGCGGCGACGTAGACCTTGGCCGCGATCCCGGTGCCGCGCAGCGCGGCCAGCAACGTGGCGGGATCGCGCTCGGTCTGGCCGGCGCAGACCACCAGGTCGTCGCCGGTCGCGGTGTAGCGCTCGTACGTGAGCTCGGGTCCCCACGCGGCGACCGGCGTCGTGGCAGGGTCGCGCCCGAGTGCCACCAGCTCGTCGCGCATCCGCGAGGAGAGGCACAGCGCCACGTCGAGACGCCGCATCCACGCGCCGGTCGAGCCGTGGACCGTGCCGACGAGCGGGACGCGCCCCAGTAACGACAGGCCGCGAGCGAGCGACGCCTCACCCGCGAAGACGACCGCGCCGCCGCGCGCTCGGCGCGCAAGAACCGCACCCTGCTCGAGATCGCCGAGCCGGTTGCCGAGCCGCCAGCTCAAGTGCGTGAGCGTCCGGCGGCCGGCGCCGAACGTCCCGAGCGTGACCGCGTGGCCGGCGGCTCGGAGGCCGTCGGCGCCCCACAGGTGGTGGGCGGGGTACGACCCCACCGCCACCGCGCTCTCGATCATCCGCATCGAATAGCGGTGTGTGAACAGGACCCGCGCCACGCGCCGCACTCTGCCAGCCGTAGCCTTCCCGCCCATGCCCGCCTACGTCATCGCCGCCGTCAACGACGCCTGGGACCAGGAGAAGCTGGTCGAGTACCGCAATCGCAACACCGACGCAGTTGCCGCCCACGGCGGCCGGTTCGTGGCCCGCGGCGGCACGCAGGAGACGCTCGAGGGCGACTGGGCCCCCAAGCGTCTCGTCATCATCGAGTTCCCCGACCTGGACGCCGCGCGCGGCTGGTACGAGTCCGACGAATACGCGCCGCTGCGCACGCTCCGGCAGAGCGCGTCGGACACCGACATCGTGGTCGTCGAGGGGACCTAGCCGCTAGCCACCGGCGGCCTCGGCGGCGCGCAGGCCGCGCACGGCCCACCATCCGAACAGGACGACGAGCGCGGCGACGACGACGTACGCGAGCGCCGCGTCTCCCGGCGACCCGGAGATGAAGTCGCGCCCGCTCTCGATCAGCGGGGTGAACGGGTTGACGCTCGCGACACCGTGCACCCAGCCGCTGAGCAGCTCGAGCGGCACGTAGACGGGCGCCAGGAAGAGCACGAGGAACACCGGCATCTGCATCGCGGGGCCGGCCTGCAGTGTCCGTAGCCGCATCGCCACGCCGGCTGCGAACAGCGTCGCCGACAGCGAGACGAGGTAGGCGAGCACGATCAGGCCGAAGATGTCGAGCCCGCCGCCGCCGACCTGCATGCCGGTGGCGAGCGCGACGATGAACAGCAGGATGCCGACGAGCGTCGTCCGCGCCCACGCGGCGAGCGCGTAGCCGGCGATGATGCCGACGCGGTTAGGAGCCGCCAGCAGCAGCCGGCGGGCGAAGCCGCGCTCGAAGTCGGCCGCTATGCCGAAGCCGGTGAACACGCCGCCGAACGCGGACGCCTGAAGCAGCACGAAGACGAACTGGAACGCCGTGTAGCCCGACGGGAAGTCGAACCCGGGCACGTTGCCGACGTTCGACAGTCCGCCCGCGAAGGCGACGAAGAAGAACATCGGGAAGATGATCGACGGCAGCAGGAACGCCGGGTTGGTGGCGACGTTGTGGATCGACCGCCACGCGACGGCGCCTGCGACCTGCGCGAAGCGCCTCACGTCCTCACCAGCCTTGTCCGGAGCGCGAACGATGCGGCTGTGACCCCGGCGACCGCGATCACGATCGCGATCCCGAAGGCGAGCGCCAGCGCCTCGGCGTCCCAGCCCGTGATGATGAACGAGCGGATGCCCTCGATCAGGTAGGAGACGGGGTTGTACGTCGCGATGAAGCGGAACCAGTCCTGCTCGATCAGCGGTCGCGGAAGGCTCATCGACGACAGGAAGAGCAGGACGAAGAACAGCGGGAAGAAGCCCTGCACCGCCTCGCCCGAGCCCGACCGCAGCCCGACGAAGGCGCCGAGGCCGGCGAACGCGAGCGCGACCAGCATCGCGAGCGCGAGGATCGCCGGTACGCCGAACACGCCGGCCGGGAAGTCCATCCCGGCGGCGAAGCCGACGGCGAGGTAGATCATCGCCGACGCGAGCGCGACGAGCATCACGCCGCCCAGGTTGCCGATCAGCAGCGCTGCGCGCTGCATCGGGGTCATCGCGAGGCGCTTCATGAAGCCGCTCTCGACGTCGCGCGCGAGCGACGAGCCGGCGTTCAGGCAGGCGAACAGCGACCCCTGGATGAAGGGAACCGCGATCGCGAAGTCGAGGTAGCTGTCGGCGGGGAAGCCCGGCAGGTTGCTCGCCGCGTCGAGCCCGCCGGTGTTGATGGCCATCATCACCAGCGGGAAGATCACCGGCGGGATTACGAGGGCGGGCTGGCGCAGCGTCTGCAGCACCGCGCGCCGCGCCATCTCGAAGACCTGCTCGATCACGCGGGCACCGGCTCCGGCTCGGCCGCCGGCTCGCCGCCCTCGAGCTTGCGCCCGGTCCTGGCCAGGAACACGTCGTCGAGCGTCGGCGCATGCAGGCGGAAGTCGGCCAGCGTGATGCCCTCGCCGTCGAGCGCGCGCACGATCTCGGGGAGCTGCTCGACGCTGCCGTGCAGGCGCACGGCAGCCGCGCCCGGCCGCGCCGTCACCGGCGTGCCGAAGCGAGCGAGCACCGCGGAGACCTCGTCGAGGTTGCTGCCCTCGATCGGCTCCACCTCGAGCGACGGGCGGCCGATCTCGGCCTTGAGCTCCGCCGGCGTGCCGCGCGCCACGATCCGGCCCTGGTCGATGATCGCGATCCGGTCCGCGAGCACGTCCGCCTCTTCGAGGTACTGCGTGGTGAGGAACACGGTCACGCCGTCCTCGTGCGCGAGCCGGGCGACCTCCTGCCACATGTCGGCGCGACTCTGCGGGTCCAGGCCCGTGGTCGGCTCGTCGAGGAACAGGATCCGCGGGTGGTGCACGAGAGCGAGCGCGAGGTCGAGCCGGCGCTTCATGCCGCCGGAGTAGCCGCGGACCTTGCGGTCGGCGGCGTCCGCGAGCCCGACGCGCTCGAGCAGGGCATCGCCGCGCGGGCGGCGCTCGGCCTTCGGCACGCCCTGCAGCGCGGTCTGAAGGCGCATGTGCTCGCGACCGGTGAGGAGCCCGTCGAGCGCCGCCTCCTGCAGCGCCGCGCCGATCGCCTGCCGTACCTGAGCGCCTTCGCGCACGATGTCGTGGCCGGCGACGCGAGCGGTGCCCGCGGTGGGCGGCAGCAGCGTGGTGAGCATCAGCACGGTCGTCGACTTGCCGGCGCCGTTGGGTCCGAGGAAGCCGTAGATCTCACCGGGCTCGACGCGCAGATCGATGCCGTCGACCGCGCGCACGCCGCCCTTGAACTCGCGCACGAGGCCCTCGACCTCGATGCCGTTGGGGAGGATCGTCATGACGGAAAGCTTGGCGCAGATAGTTGAAGCTGTCAACCTTTATTGTTGACCGATGTTGCTGTATACTGATTCTTGAGATGGAGACCGCGGCCCGTTCGACCGACGCAGCCCGCGAGGCGTGGGGGCTGTTCTGGCGGATCTTCATGGAGGACAAGAAGCGCCGGTGGGCGATCCTGTCCGAGCTCGGCATCTCACCCCAGCAGTCGATGGCGATCACCACGCTGAAGCCGGGAGAACCGCTCCCGATGGGCGCGCTCGCCGACGCGCTCCACTGCGACAACTCGAACATCACCGGCATCGTCGATCGCCTCGAGGCCGCCGGGCTCGCCGAGCGGCGGCCCCACGAGCGCGACCGGCGCGTCAAAGCCGTCCTGCTGACCGAGAAGGGCGAGCACGCGCGGATCGAGATCGAGCGACGCGTCGGCGAGCCCCCGCCCAAGCTCGCCGCGATCTCCGAGGAGGACGCCGTCGCCCTTCGCGACATCCTCGCCCGCGCGCTAGCTGATGGAGAGCGAGCGTCCCTGGTCGCCGACGTACTTCGCCGTCGGCCGGATTAGACGGCCCTCGCGCTTCTGCTCGAGGATGTGGGCCGACCAGCCGGCGGTCCGCGCACACGTGAACAGCGGCGTGAACAGCTCCGGCGGGACGGCGGCGTGGTCGAGCACGACGGCCGACCAGAACTCGACGTTGGTGGCGAGCACGCGGTCGGGCTTGCGCGCCTGGAGCTCGGCGAGCGCTGCCGCCTCGAGCGCCTCGGCGACCTCGGCGCGCGGCGAGCCGATTGCCTTCGCGGTGCGCCGCAGCACGCGCGCCCGCGGGTCCTCCGCGCGGTACACGCGGTGCCCGAACCCCATCAACCGCTCGCCGCGGTCGAGCACCTCGCGCACGTAGCGGTCGGCGTCGCCGCTGCGCTCGACGTCGTCGAGCATCCGCAGCACGCGCGCGGGCGCGCCTCCGTGGAGAGGCCCGGAAAGCGCGCCGACGGCGCCCGACAGCGCGGCAGCCACGTCGGCGCCGGTGGACGCGATCACGCGAGCGGTGAAGGTCGAGGCGTTGACGCCGTGCTCGGCGGCCGAGATCCAGTACGCGTCGATCGCCTTCACGTGGTCGGGGTCGGCCTCGCCGCGCCAGCGGATCAGGAAGCGCTCCGGGATCGACGTCGCCCTGTCGACCTCGCGCTGGGGCACGGGCGGGCGGCCGATGCCGCGCGCCGACTGGGCGACGAACGACAGCGCCATCACCGACGCCCGCGCGAGGTCGTCACGGGCCTGCTCGTCCGAGATGTCGATCAGCGACTTCAGGCCCCACTCGGACGCGAGCATCGCGAGCGCCGCCTGCACGTCCACGCGCGGGTCGCCCGAGCGCACGGCCAGCGGGTGTGGCTCGGCCGGCGGCAGGCCGGGCTCGAAGCTGTCGTCGACGAGCAGCCCCCACACCTGCTCGAACGGCACGGAGCCCACCAGCTCCTCGATGTCGATGCCGCGGTAGCGCAGCGCGCCGCCCTCGCGGTCGGGCTCGGCGATCTCGGTGGCGAAGGCGACTACGCCTTCCAAGCCAGATCTAACGTCGTCCGCAGGTCCCCGGGTGGGGTTTCCGGGGACCGGAGGCCGAAACTCTTCATTCACCGCGCACGCTCCCTGAATCGTCTTGCCTTGTTCTGGTTGCCGCACAGCGCCATCGAGCACCAGCGGCGGGCGCCGGCGGGTGAGCGGTCGTAGAAGCGGGCCGAGCAGGTGTCCGACCCGCAGATGCGCACACGCGCGCGCTCGGACGCGATCCCCAGCATCCGCGCGGCGTCGTAGGCGACCATCCCGAGCGCGCGGCGCGCGGAGTCGACGTGCCCGCGCTCGGACAGCACCGGCCGGCCGGACGGACCGGTCACCAGCGCCGGGCGCGAGCCGGCGAGCGCGAGCCAGTCGTCGATCACCGCCACGGCGCTGCGATCGGCCGCCGTTCCCTTGACGGCGGAGCGCACCCCGCTGTCGATCGCCTCGCGCAGCACGCGCGCCTCGGCGAGCACCGACGCGGGAGCGCGCATCGGCTGGACGAGCAGCCCGGCGCGGACGAGCCAGATCACGACTTCGTCGACCGACAGCAGGCACTCGACGTCGCGCCGCCAGCGCTCGCGCCGCGTGTTGACGAAATCGAGCGCCGGGCGGCCACCGAGCCAGTACCAGTACGGCGCGCCGGACACTGGTGGACCGTCAGGCAGGTCGCGGTGCATAACCAGATGATACGCGCTCTACTGGTTATCCACGCCCTCGATTGCGACGTGCCGGCAACAATTCCCGTAGGCTGCCGCCGCCGCATGAGCGCCACCGACCTGATGCTCAAGCCGGTCCCCGAGCTCGCCGCTCTCGTACGCGGGGGCGAAATCGCGGCGCGTGAGGTCGTTTCGGCGGCGCTCAGGCGCATCGAGGATCTCGACGACCGGATCAACGCCTTCGTAGAGGTGGATGCGGAGCGTGCGCTCGAGGCCGCCGACGCGATCGAGCCTGGGGACGAGCGGCCGTTCGCGGGCGTGCCGATCGCGATCAAGTCGAATGTCCCGGTCGCCGGCCTGTGCATGAACTTCGGGTCGAAGTTCCTCGCCGGCCACCGGCCGAGCCACAACGCGTACCTGGTCCGGCGGCTGCGCGACGCCGGCTTCGTCGTGATCGGCACCACGAACATGCCGGAGTTCGGGATCCTGCCGACCTGCGAGCCGCGGCACACCGGCACGACCCGCAACCCGTGGGACCTCGAGCGCACGCCGGGCGGCTCGTCCGGCGGGTCGGCGGCGGCCGTGGCCGCAGGCATGATCCCGGTCGCGCACGGCAACGACGGCGGCGGGTCGATCCGCATCCCCGCCGCGTGCTGCGGCCTGGTGGGGCTGAAGCCGAGCCGTGGCCGGATCTCGCGCGGTCCAGACCTCGGCGAGTCGCTCCTGTCGTGCGACGGCGTGCTGACCCGCACCGTCGTGGAGACCGCTCAAATGCTGGACGTCCTGGCCGGTTACGAGGTCGGCGACGCCAACTGGGCACCGCGCCCGACCGAGCCGTACGCGACGTCCGTCCGGCGCGATCCCGGCCGCCTGCGCGTGGCGATGACCGCCGACAACCCGCTCGGCGTCGACATCGATCCGGAGTGCGTGCGCGGGATGCACGTCGCCGGTGAGCTGCTCTCCTCGCTCGGCCACGAGGTCGAGCACGCCTCGCCCGCCCTCCCCGGCGGCGACGTCCTCGGGCTCTTCATCCAGGCGTTCGGGCCGAATGTGAGCCTCGGCATCCGCTACGGCGAGCTGCTGGCCGGCCGGGCGCCCGAGGACGACGAGATCGAGCCGCTCTCGCGCGCGATGTTCGACCTCTCGCGGAACCTCACGTCGGTCGACTACCTGGGCGCGGTCGCCCAGCTCCAGGCGGTCGCGCGCGGGATCGTGGCGTTCTTCGCCGAGTACGACCTGCTCCTCACGCCGGCGCTCGGCGAGCGCCCGCTCGCGATCGGCGAGTGCACCGGGTACGGCGACGATCCGATGGCCGACCTCGTGCGCTCAGGCCGCTTCGCGCCGCACACCGCGCTCTTCAACGTCACCGGGCAGCCGGCGATCAGCATGCCACTGGGGTTCGGCGACGACGGCCTGCCGACGGCGGCCCACATCGTGGCCAAGCCGCTCGGCGAGGACACGCTGCTGCAGGTCGCGGCGCAGATGGAGGCGGCACTCGGCCGCCCGTCGCAGATCCCGGATCTCTAGCCCGCGCCGAGCACGTCAGCCATCCGGCGCGGCTCGACGCCGAGCTTCTCGGCGTCGGCCGTTCCCGCCGATGCGAGCATCGGGACGGTGACCAGCTGTGCCTCGTCCCAGGTCGCGAACGCGGTCGGGCCGGCGAGCGCCTCGTGCGCGCGCAGCAACGGGCGGGCGATGGTCAGCGGGACCGGGAGCAGCCGGCGACGGCGCTCCGCCGCCCGCAGGGCGATCCGGGTGATGTCGCGGTGGGTCAGGACCTCGGGGCCGGCCAGCTCGTAGCGAGCGGCGGCCGCATCACCGGTCTCGAGCACGCGCATGACGCAGGCCGCCACGTCGTCGGCCCAGATCGGCTGCGTGCGCGCGCGGCCGCCACCCAGCAGCGGCACCACCGGCAGCAGGGCAAGCCGCTCGAGGCGCAGGAGGCGCCGATCGCCGGGCGCGTAGACCAGCGAGCTGGCCAGGGTGGTCGTGTGCATGCCCGACGCCGCCACGGCCCGCGCAGCGAGCGCCTTCGCCCGGTGCAGGCGCGAACCGTGGTGCGGCTCCGCCCCGAGCGGGCTGATCCACACGAATCGCTCCGCCCCCTCGCGCTCGGCGGCCCGCAGCAGGCGGGCGGCCGCCAGGCCGTCGATCTCCTCGATCGTCGCGCGCGGCTGGTCGCGCTCGGTCGCCGCCAGGTGCACGACGGTCCGGACCCCGCGCAGCGCGTGGCGCCATGACGCAGGGTCCGACAGGTCGCCGATCGCGAGCTGCACGCGGACGCGCTCGGCGCCGAGCCGGCGGGGGTCGCGCACCAGGCAGCGGACCGGCTCACCGCGCGCCGTGAGGCGACGCAATATCGCCGATCCGATGAGCCCGGTGGCACCCGTCAGCAGAAGCACGCCTGGGAGCCTAGAATCCCCCGTCGCTCCCTGAAGTCCAGCCTCAAGGACAGACCCCCGTATGGCCTATGTAATTGCGGAACCCTGCATCGGCACCAAGGACAACTCGTGCGTCGAGGTGTGTCCCGTCGACTGCATCCACCCGACGCCTGATGAGCCCGATTACGACGCCGTCGAGATGCTGTACATCGACCCTGAGGAATGCATCGACTGCGACGCCTGCGTGGAGGCCTGTCCCGTCGACGCGTGCTTCGCCGAGGACCAGCTCCCCGAGGAGTGGTCGTCGTACATCAAGATCAACGCGGATTACTACGCGGGGAAGTAGCAGCCGGGCGGTACCAGTCGAGCGCGTTGGCGGCCAGCGCCGCCGGCGCGATCTCGGCGACGAGGTCGAGGTCGGCGGGCTCGAACGCACGGCGGGCTCGCGTGCCCGGCAGATCGGAGCCGAACAGCAGCGCAGTCGGGTCGACGGCGGCGATCGTCCGTAGCACGGAGGGCACGTCGAGCTCGACGCGGCCGAAGCCGGTCGCCTTCACCTTGACGCCGTGGCGCACGAGCCGCAGCAGCACCGGCAGGCCCTCGGCGTGTAGCCCGAGGTGGTCGATGCTCACGCGCGGCAGCGCGCGCAGGCGATCCTCGATCGACGCCAGCTCGCGCCCGTCGACATAGACCTCGGCGTGCCAGCCGGCCAGCTCGTGCACGCGGCCGGCGAGCCGCTCGTCGAGCTCGTCGCCGCCGCGGCGCAGGTTGAACCGGAGCGCACGGACGCCCGCGCGGTCGAGCGCGAGGATCTCCTCGTCGGAGGCGGAGGGCGGGAGCTGCGTGACGCCGACGAACGCGTCGCCCAGCCGCGCGAGCGCGTCCACGAGGTAGGTCTGGTCGAACGCCTGGAACGAGCCCGAGACCACCGCGCCGCCGGTGATTCCGAGCGCTGCCGTATGCCGGCGGTAGTCCTCGACCGTGAACGGCGGCGGCAGGTAGCCGCGGTTGGCGACCAGCGGGAAGCGCGGGTCGATCACGTGCAGGTGGCTGTCGAAGACCACTGACCGTCACCCGCTCGCCAGCCGCCGCACGCTGTCGAGCAGGAGCGAGCGGACGGCGGAGCGGTCGCGGTCGCGGTCCTCCCCAAGGAACCGCTGCAGCTCGGCGTCGAAGAGGGCGAGGATCAGATCGGCCAGCAGCGCGGTGTCCGCGTCGGGACGGAGCTCGGCGAGCAGCAGGGTCAGGTGCTGGTGCCAGGCGGCGTATGCGCCGGTGCGCTGGCGGGCGAGCGGCTTGGCGGTCTCGGACCCGAGGAGCAGCTCGCCGTGCTCGAACGTGAGCCCGAGCAGCGCGCCCGCGAACGCCTCGAGCCGCTCGCCCGCGGGTGCCCCGGGGCCGAGCGGCGGCGGGCCGCGGAGCAGCTCGTCCTGGAGCGCCCGCTCGTGCTCGTCGAGCAGCGCCTGCAGGAGCGCGCTGCGGTCATCGAAGCGGCGGAACAGCGTCGCCCGCCCGACGCCGGCCTCGCGCGCGACCTGCTCGAGGCTGACGGCGTGCACCCCGTGCAGCGCGAAGAGGCGGCGAGCCGCGCGGAGTATGCGCTCGCGGTTGCGCGCCGCATCCGCACGCTCGAGCCGGGCGCCGGCGATCGGCAGTTCGCTCTCCACGAACAGAGATGCTAGTCTCATTTAGCAACCGAGACTGACGTATCGTTTTGTTCGCCGCCTCCTTCCTCTTCCTCGTCGGCAGCCTGCTCGCCGTCCAGGCCGCCGCCAACGTGCAGCTGAGCCGTGCCGTCGGCAGCCCGTTCGGAGCCTCGGCGCTCCAGCTCGGCATCGGCGCCGGGCTGCTGCTCGCCCTGGCGGCGATGGCCGGTGCACTGGGCGCGTTCGGCTCGCTCGACGACGCCGCACCCTGGCACCTGGTCGGCGGCGTGGGCTCCGCCGTGTACATCACCGCCGGAATCCTCCTGTTCCCGCGGCTCGGCGCGATCGTCGCCGTCGGGCTGTTCGTCGCGGGCCAGATGCTCGCCTCGCTGCTGCTCGACAGCTTCGGCTGGCTCGGCGTCGAGCGCGAGCCGCTCGACGTGGCGGCAGCGGCCGGGGCCGCCGCCGTCGTGGTCGGCGTGCTGCTCGTCGTGCGGGCGCAGGCCGGCGGCGACGCGCTCGAGAGCGCCGTCCGTGACCGTGCCGGCTGGATCGCACTCGCCCTGGTCGGCGGCGCCGCGCTGCCGCTCCAGGGCGCCGTCAACGCCCGGCTGCGCGCCGACCTCGACGCCCCGATCGCGGTCGGCGCGTTCTCGTTCCTGGTCGCGACGCTGGCGATGGCGTTGCTGCTGACGGTCTCGCTCGCGTTCGCGGCGACCGCTCGGCCGCGGCTGGGGCAGCTCGACCGCGTGCCCTGGTGGGGCTGGCTCGGCGGGCTGTGCGGCGCCGTCTATGTCACGTCGGTGTTCCTCCTGATCCCCGAGATCGGAGCCGCGCCGACGATCGCGCTCACGATCGCGGGCCAGCAGGTCGCTTCGGTGTTCGTCGACCGCTTCGGGCTGCTGGCGCTGCCGCGGCGCCCGATCTCACGCGCGCGATTGACCGGCGTCGCGCTGCTGCTCGCCGGCGTCGGGCTCGTCCAGCTCGCGTAGTCACGACTCAGTTTCCGGGAGGCGGCTCCAAGCTGATGAAGAGGCCGAAGGAGGGGTAGCACGGGCCCGGCGTGTCGCACCCGACGGCGATCCGGTAGCTGTGGCCCGGGATCGCCTCAAAGGCCACGGTTCTTGTGCCGTTGATGAACGTTGCCGGAAGCTCGCCGAGCGCCGCGATCTCGTCGCCGTCGAAGACCGCAACGGCCCCGACCGGCAGGAGCCCGTCCAGGAACTCCCACTGGTTCGTGTAGACGAACAGCCGCTGTCGTTTGACCGGACGGTAGGCGTACCAGACCGTCCGCGTGGCGTCCGACAGGTGAAGGCCCTCCGCGGTGACGCCCCTGACCGGCGGCTCTCCGGGTTGGCGGGTGGCGTAGCCGACCCTGATGCCGACCGACAAGGACGGCTCACCGATGATCTCCTCGGCAGCGGTGAAATCGTCGTTGGGCGGCGGAGCCGTCGACGGGCGCACGGGTTCGCGCCGGTAAAGGATCTTGCCGGCAGCGTGATAGAGCGCGGGGCCGTCGACCGCCATCGGGAGCGAGTCCAGCGGCGCGTAGCCGGCCGTCGGAGTGGGCGGGGAGCAGTCGCGAGGCAGTGTGGTCCCCAGAACGAGATTGCCCCCTGCCGGGGGATTCGTCGAGAAGGCGTCACGCTCCATCCACCAGCTCAGGTGCCGTCCGGTCAACCAGACGTTGCCCACGGAGAAGTCGTGGTCAGGCGCGCCCTCCGAGGGCTCGATCATGGCCTGACACACGCGGCCGCCGCTGACGAGCCGCCACAGGGCGAACTCGCTGTCGCCACGGCCGGCGATCATCACCAGCGTCCGCCCGCGCAGGACGAGCGGAGCAGTTGCGTCGCTGACGCTCAGCCGGGACACGCGCCGCGTGCGCTTGTCATCGCGCAGGTAGATGCCCTGCTTGCGTGAGCAGGTGAGCTGGTAGGCGATCTGCTTGCGCCACACCGACACGTTGGACGGCGAGCAGGCACCCTGCGGCAGACCGCGCAACGGCCGAGCGGCATCGCGCGCAACGTCATAAAGCCACCATCGGGGATTGATCAGCCGGCGATCACGCGTCAATGTCTCCCGCAGGAACGGCAGCACGACCCGTCCCGCGCGATCGCGTCCGATCGCCTCGAACCCTCGGTAGGCGTCCGCGGGCATGCCGTGCACGGCGCGACGCCGGCCGCCGACCACCCGCATCCACGGCGACGTCCGATCCACCAGGCCTCGCGGTAGATCCCGCTGATAGACGATCCTGCCGGCGAGCGCGCTGGCCTGGACGATCGGGAACCGGTCCCGCGCGATCACCTTGTCCTGAGCTGCCGACGCCGCCGGAAAAGCGGACATCCCGAGGACAGCCGCGAGCACCACACGTGCCGCTTCCCGAACACCAACCACGGCGATCATCGCGACACTTTGAGGCGGATCGCCCAGCGCATCGCCGGGCCACCGGAGTGGTAGCCGGCGAGGCGCAGACGGGCGCGAACGCCCTGCGGCCTGGTGGCCAGTCGGCGGCCGAGCGGGGTGAGCCGGGCGTTCACCAGCCGCCCCTCCCACGCGCCGCCGGGAAGGACGCCGCGGGCGAGCGTCCGTCGCCTGCCGCCCGCCTCGCGAAGCCGCAGCCGCCCGGGTCCGCAGCTTGCGAGAACGAGGCTGTCCACGCCGGCGTCGGAGGTGTATGGGCAGCGGACGCGGAAGCTGACCGACCGGCGGGAAGTGCTTTCCGGGTTCGGCGTGATGTACCCGCCCGCCTCCGGCGTAAGAACCTCGCAGTCCGATTGCAGGAAGTCACGTGAGCTACGCCCTCCGATGTACTCATCGAACCCCGGGCCGCACGAGACGGGTCCCTCGGCGCGGCGCAGCTCGTCGCGGCCGCCGCGTCCGATGAGCTGGTCGCGGCCGCGTCCGCCATCGAGCACGTTGTGACGGTCGTCGCCTGCCAGGCGGTCATTGCCGCGCCCGCCGACGAGTGATTCCACGTTCATCAGCTGGTCCCCCTCACTGCTGCCCTCGTCGGTGATCCGGCTGTCGAGATCGACGGAGACCGGCGCGGTGCGCCGCGCGTAGCTGACGGTGTCAACTCCGTTCCCGCCATCGAGCATGTCCGGCCCGGGACCGGCCTCGTCGAATGCACCGTCCACGTCATCGTCGAACAACCGGTCGTTGCCGTGACCGCCGTTGAGGTCGTCCAGCCCGCTGCCCCCGTGAAGCGTGTCGCTGCCGCCGCCACTGCGGAGACGATCATGACCGGGGCCGCCGTTGAGATGGCTCGTGCCGTCGTCTGTGCTGACCAGCCAGTCACTCCCGGCACCGCCGTCCGCCGACAGGATGTAGTCGCCCAGGCCTTCAACGACGAGCCGGTCGTCCATGTTCCCCAGCTCGGCGCGGGCGACATGCAACCCACTTGCGGAACGCGGAACGCAGCGGACGGCGTGCAGGTCGATCGCCTGGCATGACTCGCCTGGCACCAGCACGGCGCCGGTGTCTATCACCGTCCAGGAGAACGCCGGATGGTCCGGGTCGGACGTGTCGTCCGTGTAGCTCATCACGACCCGATTGCGCTCAGCAGGGCCGGCGATGAAGGCGACTTCGTCCCCGGCGGCGCTGGAAGGATCGGCGCGCACGGCGACGGTGCCGGCGTTGGCGGCCGGCGACGAACACGACAGGGCTACGGCTGCGACACCAAATGTGAGCCAGGGCTTCATGACACGAGGCTCGCGCCGAACGCGACGCGCGGACACCCCCGCGGGGGGAAGCGGGCGACCCCCTAACGATCTCTACGCCACGCGAACGCGGCCGAGACCGGGTGGTGGCGGAGGTGCTCCCACTTCGGCTTCACGGCCAGCCAGCGGTCGTCGATGACGCCTTCGCGCATCTCGGCCAGCGTCCAGCCCGCGCGCAGGCCGGCGCTGACGTGGTCGCTGAGCAGGTGCACGTGGCTCGCGATCGCCAGCGGCTCGCCGGAGCTGGACTTGAAGTGGGTCGGCATCCCGGTGGCCATGATGAAGTGCGGGTGGAAGGCGACGAGCACGAACCATGCGCCCGGCTCGGCCAGCCGCCACGCCTCGCGGTACAACGGCTCCAGATCCTCCAGGTGCTCGTCGACGAGCGACGCGATCACGAGGTCGTACACGCCGCCGTCGAGGCCGGTGTCCGCCACATCGGCCTCCACGAGCCGGTCGTGCGCGCCGCGCTCGCGCGCGACGTCGAGCATCTCGGGCGTGAGGTCGACGCCGTCGATCGAAGCGACGCCGTGGTCGCTCAGCCACGCCCCGGTGCGGCCGGTGCCGCAGCCGAGGTCGGCCGCGCGGCGCACCCGGTCCCAGGCCGGACCTGAGAGCTCGTCCAGGAGCGCGATGTCCATCGCGTCCTCAACCGTGTCCTCGTACGTCGGGAGCCACTCCCGGTAGCCGGTGCGCACGTCCACCGTCTGGTAGCCGCGCGTGTCGAAGTTGGAGAAGTCCAGGCCCACTCAACCGGCCATCGGCAGGCTGATTCCGAGCGGCCGCGGCGGGGAGGGCTCCTGCATCACCGGCAGCTCGATCGGGGTGATCGCGACGATCCCGCGCGCGGCCTGACGGATCGCCTGAGCGGCCGGGTCGTCGGGGTTGACC
Organism: uncultured Solirubrobacteraceae bacterium; assembly: GCA_963806395.1. Classification (GTDB taxonomy): domain Bacteria; phylum Actinomycetota; class Thermoleophilia; order Solirubrobacterales; family Solirubrobacteraceae; genus DASSUW01. The sequence continues at coordinate 173,794 of CAWDYI010000019.1, forward strand.
TCGATCAGCGGGATGCCGGCGTCGGCGGTCTCACGCACCGCCATCGTGAGCGGGATCGTGCCGAGCAGCGGCACGTCGAGCTCGTCGGCCAGCGCCCGCCCGCCACCTTCGCCGAAGATCGGGTAGCGCTCACCGGCGGGCGTGGTGAAGCCGGACATGTTCTCGATCACGCCGCCGATCTCGAGGTTGACCTTGTTCGCCATCTGCGCCGACCTGCGGGCGACCTTCTGCGCGGCCGCCTGCGGCGTCGTCACGATCACGAACTTGGCCTGCGGCAGCAGCTGCGCGAGCGTCATCGACACGTCGCCGGTGCCGGGCGGCAGGTCGATCAGGAGGAAGTCGAGCTCACCCCACGAGACGTCCTCGAGGAACTGCGTGAGCGCCTTGTGGAGCATCGGGCCGCGCCACACGACGGCCTCGTCCTCGGCGATGAAGAAGCCGATCGACATCACCTTCAGGCCGTGCGCGTCCAGCGGCAGGATCTTGCGCTCGCCGGACACCTTCGGCCGCTGGCCGCCGAGGCCGAGCATGCGCGGGATCGAATAGCCCCAGACGTCCGCGTCGAGGACACCGACCTTCTTGCCGTCGGCCGCGAGCGCGGCCGCGAGGTTGACGGTGAGCGACGACTTGCCGACGCCGCCCTTGCCCGAGCCGACGCAGATGATGTTCGAGACCTGCGCGAGGGCGCCCTCGGGCAGCCCGTTGGGGCGGCCGAGCTTGCGCTGCAGCTCGGACTTCTGCTGGGCGTTGAGGACGTCGAAGCCCACGTTCACGCGCGTGACGCCGTCGAGCGACGACACCGTCTTGGCGACCGCGGTCTGGAAGTGGCTCTTGATCGGGCAGCCGGGGGTGGTCAGTGACACCGTGACGTCCACGACACCGGCGTCCTTGATGTCGATGGACCGGACCATGTCGAGCTCGACGATGTCCTTGCGCAGCTCGGGGTCGATGACGGCCTTCAGGGCCTCGGTTATCTGCTCTCGCGTGGGCACGCTTCTCATTGTGGCACCTGAAAGACCGACGACCCGCCACGAATGGCGGGTCGACGGCTGAGGGAGGAGAGTGCTACATCCGCCGGCGAGGTATGGGCCGGCGAATCCCGCCGGCGAGGTATGAGGCCGGCAGGCTTACCCGGCGCGCCACTCTCCGTTGGCGGCCGGGGGAAGGTCGTGAGCTAGACGAGCGCGGTGACGCGCTCCTTCGCGACGGTCGCGATCCGCTCGGCGGTGGCGACACCGACCTGGGCGACGTCCTCCACGCGGTTCGACACGCCGCTGATCTGCGCAGCCACGATGTTCGGGCGGCGCGCTGCCTGACGCTCAGCGGCGTTGACCTCGCGCTCGACGGCGCGGGTGTTGCGGCGGAGCAGGCGCTCGGCCTCGCGGCGGCGGGTGCGCACGACGCGCTCGAGCCGTGTGCGAGCCTTGCGGACGTCGCGCTCGAGCTGGTTGCGCGCGGTGGTGCCACGGCGCTCGAAGCGGCGGATGTCCTTGTTCAGCTCGCGCTCGGCGGCCTTGCGGGAGCCGAAGCGATCGGTGACGCTGGTGACCAGGCCGAGAGCGCGGTCGCGCGCCTCGAGCGTGGCGCCGACGTACACGAGCGCGGCGCGCTCGGCGACGTTGCGGCCCTGCGCGGCGGTCGTCTTGGCGGCACGCGCCTGAGCGGTGACGGCCTCGCGCGTCTCGTTCTTGGCGATCGTCCGCGCGCGGCGGCCGGTCGACTTGCTCGGCGACTTGGCCGCCGTGGTGCGGGTCGTGCCCGTGGTGCGGGTCGTGCCCGTGCTGCGGGCGGTCGAACGCGTGCGCGCCGACGTGGTCTTGCGTGCCGTCGTCTTGCGCGCGGTGCTCTTGCGAGCAGCGGGCTTACGAGCGGCCGGCTTGGCGGCGCCCGAGGTCCCGCTCGTGGGCGTGGTGGTTGTGTTCGTGGTCTCGGCCATTGCTGGTATCAGCCCCTTGGATTGGCCTGGGTAAGGATATTAGTTCTAAGTCTGTCCGGAGGAGATGCTACCCGGCGAACACACGTTTGTAAACCCTACCCCGGCCGCGGTTACGCGGGCCGACTTGGTTTGTAGCAGCCTCAGGCGCCTTTGCCCTGGAACCGGGAAGAAATCGTCACAAGTTTGTGACAAAGCGAACACAGGTTCGTGTCTGGCTGTGTGAGCCTTCGCACAGCCGGCCGCCCGCCGCTCAGGCCGCGCCGCGCCCCAGACCCAGGCGATCGGTGCGAGCCAGCCACCCCAGCGGGTCGTCGAGCTCGGCGGGACTCGGCAGCGCCTCCGGCGTCGCCCACGCCCGGTTCAGCGCCGCGATCCCGCCATGGGCGACGACGCCGTCGCAGAACGCCTTGCCCTGCTCGTACTGGCGCAGCTTCAGGTCCAGCCCGATCAGGCGGTCGAGCACCCGCAGGAGGCCGGAGCGCTCGCCTCGCCGGCGGGTCATCGCCTCGCGCATCGCGTCGAGGTCGTCGAGCAGCCCCGCACCGACGGCGTCCATCACGTGCTCGGCGTAGCCCTCCAGCAGACCCATGAACGCCTGCGCGGTCTCGAGCACGTCGCGGCGCTCGCGGCCGACCGCGAGGAACGCGAGGCCGTCCTCCCGCACCGAGTTCAGCAGCGCCTTCAGGTCCGAGATGTCGGGCATCCGCAACAGGCCGCGCGCGTCGACCTCGACGCCGCTCAGCAGTTGCCGGACGAGGTCGGCCAGGTGCTCGCGCAGCCATGGCACGCCGCCGAACTGGAGCGCGTGCGTGGTCTCGTGCAGGGCGACCCAGCGCAGCAGCTGGTCCGGGTCGGCCTCGAGCGTGTTCGCGGCGTGGCCCAGGTTCGGCGCCACCAACAGCAGCCGGGCGGGAGCGCTCGGGTCGAGTACCGGGAACTCGTACTGGCCGAGCACGCGGCCCGCGAGGAAGCCGGACACCGCGCCGGCCTCGAGCCCGAGCAGCGCCCCGGCGGCCCCGCCGAACGGCCCGAGCTTGCCGCCGATGCGATCGGCCACCGGGTCGAGCACCGCACCGAGCGAGCGCAGGTTGGCTTCGATCCATTCCGGCCGGTCGACCGCCTCGGCGGGCGGCAGCGGCGCCGCCGGCACGAGCCCGGTGTACTCGGACACCAGACGCTCGCTCTCCTCCGCCGGGCCGGCCACGTCCCTGAACGGCACCGGGTCGCCCGCGGGCTGAAGGCCTGCGATCCCGCGTGCCACCTGCCCGGCCAAGCTCCAGTCGATCACTGCAGCCAGTCTGGCAGGGTCACATCGTCGGCACGGCGGCGAGCTCGCGCAGCCCCGCCTGCGACCGCGCCGCCACCACCGGCGAGTGCGGGAGCAGGTCGAGCGGCGCAGCCAGCGGATCCTCGAAGCCGGTGAAGGCGACGAAGCCGCCGGCCTCACGCACCACGAGCTGCGCGGCGGCCGCGTCCACCGCCCGGCAGCCCTTCAGCGTGAGCATGCCGTCGAACCGTCCGCCGGCGACCTGGCACAAGGCTGCCGCGATCGTCCCGATCGCCCGCAGCCGGTGCGCGACCAGCACGAGCCCCTCCGCGCTCTGGAGCACCCAGCGCGGGTCGGCGGACTCGAAGCCGACGATCTCGAGCTTGCCGTCGGCCGCCCAGCGGCGCTCGACCACCGCCGGGTCGAGCGGCTCGCCGTTCAGCGTGGCCCCGCGCCCGCGCCACGCCACCCACTCCTCGTCGGGCCCGAAGTCCTGCACGAAGCCGAACGTCACGTCGGCCATCGTCGGCCCGTCGGCGACGGCGATCGACACGCAGTGGTGTGGAAGCCCGCGCTTGGCGTTGAGCGACCCGTCGATCGGATCGACGACCACCAGCACGCCGTCGCCGCCGAAGTCGACGGTCCCGCGCTCCTCGCTGATCACCGTGAAGCGCGCTCCGGCGTCGTACAGCAGCGACAGCTCCGCCAGCACCGCCTCCTCGGCCAACGCGTCGATCTCCAGCGTCTTGTCGCCGCCCTCCCCGCGCGTGCCGGTCTCGAGCACGCGCTCGGCCACCGTCGTGCGCGCCGCCAGCATCACCCGCAGCGCGGCCGCCGCCCGGCGGGCCGCGCCCAGCCAGTCGGGGCTCGAAGCGGGGGTCATTCCCGCCGTATCCTACGAAGGTGCCCGCCCTCAGCCCTGCGCAGCGAGCGGCCGTCGACCACCCCGGCGGCCCGCTGCTGATCCTCGGCGGCGCGGGCACCGGCAAGACCACCGTGCTGGCCGAGCGGTTCGCGCATCTCGTCGACGCCGGCGCGGCGCCGGAGTCGCTGCTCGTGTTGTGCTTCTCGACACCGGCGGCCGACTCGATGCGCGAGCGGCTCGAGGACCGGCTCGTGGGCGCGTGCGACGAGCTGGCCGTGACCACCTTCCACGGCTTCTGCACGCGCCTGCTGCACGACGAGGCGCTGGAGGCGGGCCTCGACCCGTTCGCGACTCCGGTCAGCGCGTCCGACCGGCTGGCGATGCTGCTCGAGAGCATCGACGAGCTGCCGCTGCGCCATCACGACCTGCGCGGCAACCCGAGCGCCACGCTGGGCATGATCGTCCAGCGGATCGACCGCCTCAAGGACGAGCTCGTGTCCGCCGACGACTACGCGGCCTGGGCCGCGGACCTGCCCGCCGAGCGGGCGCGCGAGCGCGAGTTCGCCGCGCTCTACGCCGCCCACGAGCGCCTGCTCGACGAGGCCGGCATGCTCGACGTCGGCGACCTCATCCTGCACGCCTTCCGCCTGCTGCGCACGAAGGCGAACGCGCGCGAGCGCCTGGCGCGCCGCCACCACCACGTGCTGGTCGACGACCTGCAGGACGCGAGCTTCGCCCAGGGCCTGCTCCTGCGGCTGCTCGTCGCAGGGCACGGCAACATCAGCGCCGCCGCCGACGACGACCAGGCGATCCACCGCTTCCGCGGTGCCGCGACCAAGAACGTGCAGGACTTCCGCACCGAGTGGCCGGACGGGACGGTCGTGCGGCTGGAGGAGTCGTTCCGGTCCGGCGAGCAGATCCTGCGCGCCGCCTGCGCCGTGGTGGAGCCCGCGCCCGACCGGATCGAGAAGGCGCTGCACGGTGAGCCCGGCGGCGCGGTCGCGTTCTGGCGCTGCGCGTCCGAGCGGGCGCAGGCGCAGGCCGTGGCGGCCGAGGTCGAGCGGCTGATCGCGCGCGAGGACGTCGCTCCGGAGGACGTCTGCGTGCTCGTGCGCTCGGTCCGCAGCGAGGGCCAGGCGGTCGCGGTCGCGTTCGAGGAGCGGGCGGTGCCGTACCGCCTGTCCGGCGCCGCCGCGTTCTTCCAGCGCGCCGAGGTGCGCGACCTGCTCGCGTGGCTGCGGCTGCTGGTCGATCCCGGCGACGCAGGCGCCGTCGTGCGCGCGCTCGCCCGCCCGCCGGTCGAGCTGCGGGCGATCGACCTCGCACGCGTCACGCAGATCGCCCGCCGGCGAAAGCTCGACATGGTCGCCGCGCTCGGCGCCGCGCTCGAGGCGCCGCAGATCCCACCCGAGGCGCGCGAGCGCATCTCGCACTTCCTCAAGCTCCACCGCGCCGCGGCGCGCGCGATCGACTCGACGCGGCCGGACCTCTACGTGCACCGGCTGATCGAGCGTCTCGGGCTGCGCCGTCAGCTCCTGTTCGCGGCGTCGACCGAGGTCGTCGAGCGACTGCAGAACCTCGCCCGCTTCGCCGAGCTGGCGTCCAACTACGTGCGCCGCTCGCCGCAGGCGACGGGGCGCGAGTTCGCGCGCTCGATCGCGGCCGTGGCCGAGGCCGGCCTGCGCGAGGAGGAGGCTGCGTCGGGCGAGCGCCCGCACGGCGTGCGCGTGATGACGATGCATGCCGCCAAGGGGCTGGAGTTCGACCACGTCTACGTGCTCGGGCTGATGGCGGCACGGATGCCGGGCCCGCGACGCCGGCAGCTGGAACCGATCCCGGAGGCGCTGATCAAGGAGTCGGTGCCGGCCGACAGCAAGGGGGCGCACATCGCCGAGATGCGGCGGCTGCTGCACGTGGCGATGACGCGCGCGCGGCGGCAGCTCGTGATCGCCTTCCCGGAGCGCTCCGAGAGCGGCGCCCTGCAGCAGCCGTCGCCGTTCGCCGAGGAGGCGCGCGCCGCCGTGGACGGCGAGTGGGAGGAACGCGTCGAGGAGCTGTTCGGCCCGGCCGAGACGCTGCAGTCGACGTTCCGGATGCTGCGGGACGAGCTGCTCACGACGGTCGCCCAGGTCGGCGGGCGGCTGGGCGAGCTGCGGTTCGACACCGACCTCGACGTGTCACACGCCGTCGTGCGCTACCTCGAGCTGCTCAAGCTCGCCGCGCTGCTCGAGCGCACGCGCGCGGGCGAGCAGGAGGTCGGAGACGTGCTCGGGGAGGTCAACGCGCGGCTGCTCCAGGCCGCCACGGCCGAGCAGCGCGAGATCTTCGAGACGTCCGCGCTCGACGAGTACCTGCTCGACGCCGAGCGCGACGAGAAGCTGCGCTCGCGCGCCGTCGCCAAGCGCACCGAGCCGTCGCTGGAGTCGTTCCTGCCGCGCCGAGGCGACGGCCTCATGCTGAGCGCGTCCGACATCGAGACCTACCGGACGTGCCCGCTCAAGTACAAGTTCGCGCGCGTGTTCCGGATCCCGAGCGAGCCGACGCTCAACCAGCGCTTCGGGATCCTCGTGCACCAGGTCTTGGAGCGCTACCACGTGGCCGAGTCCGGCGGCCTTCCGATGCTCCTGAACCTGCTCGAGGCGGGCTGGCGGCGTGGCGGGTTCGGCGACTCCGAGGAGGAGCGCCAGTTCCGGGCAAAGGCGACGCAGGCGCTCGTGCGCTACCACGACCGCTTCCGCGAGGAGGACGCGGAGCCGGTCTGGTTCGAGCGCTCGTTCCAGTTCCGGATGGGCCCGCACCTGCTGCGCGGGCGCGTCGACCGCGTCGACAAGCTGCCGGAGGGCGGCTACGAGCTGATCGACTACAAGACCGGGCGACCGAAGAACGCGGCCCAGCTGCGCGACGACGTGCAGCTCTCCCTGTATGCGGTCGGCGCGCGCGAGGCGTGGCAGCTCGACGCCCCCCAGCAGGCGTACTACTACGTGCTCGACGACGCCAAGGTGCCGGTGCCGCGATCCGAGGAGGACCGCGACTGGATCACCGAGACCGTGATGGAGGTGGCCGACGGCATCCTCGGCCAGGGCTTCGAGCCGACGCCGAGCTTCGCGGCGTGCTCGATGTGCGACTACCGGATCGCGTGTCCGGCGGCGGAGCGGTAGTGACGTCGTACGACCTGTACGAGCTTGCGAGGACGTGCGCACCGCGGGCGGAGCTGGCGGCGCTGCCGACCGCATTGCACCCGCTCGCGCGCCTGTCTGCACTGCTCGACGGGCCGGAGCTCTGGATCAAGCGCGACGACCTGACCGGGCTCGCGGGCGGCGGCAACAAGACGCGCAAGCTCGAGTTCCTGGTCGGCGACGCGCTGGCGGCCGGCGCCGACACGCTCGTCACGGTCGGCGCGATCCAGTCCAACCACACGCGGCAGACCGCGGCGGCCGCAGCTCGCGTCGGCCTCGGCTGCGCGCTGCTGCACAACGCCTGGGTGCCCGACGCGGGCGAGCACTACCGGCGCGTCGGGAACGTGTTGCTGAGCGAGCTGCTCGGTGCCGAGCTGTACCACGACGACACCGAGCGACCGGTCGGAGACCCCGGCGATCTCGAGGCGCTCGCGCAGCGCCTGCGCGACGACGGCCGGCGGCCCTACGTCATTCCCGGCGGCGCCTCCGATCATCCCCTCGGCGGCCTCGGGTACGCGGTCTGCGCGGCCGAGATCGCGACGCAGGCCGAGGCGCTCCGCATCGACTTCGACCACGTCGTCCACTGCACCGGCAGCAGCGGCACGCAGGCCGGGCTCGTGGCCGGGTTCGCGGCGCTCGGCATCGCCACGCGCGTGATCGGTGTCTCCGACGACGACGAGACCGACGAGAAGCGCGCGCGAGTCCTGCGGCTCGCAAACGCCACGGTGGACGTGCTCGGCCTCGCCGAGCGCGTGGAAGCGGCAGACGTCGAGGTCGTCGTCGGCGACGCGAGCCCCTACGGCGTCGCCGACTCGCGCACGATCGATGCGATCCGCCTGTTCGCGCGCACCGAGGGCCTGATGGCGGACCCGGTCTACGAGGGCAAGGCCATCCGCGGCCTGATCGAGCTGATCGAGCGCGGCACGCTCCGCCGCGGCCAGCGCGTACTGCTGCTGCACCTCGGCGGGACCGACGCGGTGCACGCGTACGCCGGGCAGCTGTCCCAGCTCGGCCTGCGACCGCTAGCCGCCGGCTGAGCCGGGCCCGCCGCGCTGGCGCAGGAAGCGCTGGAACTCGCGCGCGAGGACGTCGCCGGACGGCAGCTGGGAGAGGTCGGTCGGCCCCTCCTCCTCGTCGGCGGCGCGCTCGAGGCGCTCGACGAACGCCTGCACCTCCGGGTCGAGCTCGACCGCACGCGTCACCTGGCGCTCGTAGTCGACCGCCGCGGTCTCGAGATCCGAGGCGTCGACGGTGACGCCGACCAGGCTCTCCAGCCGGCGCAGGATCGCGAGCGCACCCTTCGGGTTCGGCGCGACGGCGACGTAGTGCGGGACCGCCGCCCACAGCGACGCGGCCGGCATGCCCGCGTCGGCGCAGGCCGTCTGGAGGACGCCGACGATCCCCGTCGGCCCCTCGTAGGTCGGCGTCTGCAGGCTCAGGCGATCGACCAGCGCGGGATCGGACGCGTAGGCGGTGACGCCGACCGGGCGCGAGTGCGGGACGTCGGCCAGCAGCGCGCCGAGCGTGACGACGAGCTGGATGCCGAGCGCCTCGGAGAGCTCGACCACCTGGGCGCAGAACTCGCGCCAGCGATAGGACGGCTCCGGACCGGTGAGGATCACGAGATCGCGCGGTGCGCGCGGCACGCGGGCCTCGTAGACCTCCCACTGGGGCCACTCGATCTCGCGCGCGCGACCCTCGACGAGCTTGACGAGCGGCCGCGTGGCCTGGAAGTCGACGAAGTCCTCCGGATCGATCGTGGCGAATCGCGACGCGTCGAGGCTGGCGCCCATGAACGCGACGGCGGACGTCGCGGCCTCACCGGCGTCGTTCCAGCCCTTGAACGCGCACACCAGCGCGGGGGCCCTGAGGCCGTCGGGTCGGCGCTCCCAGCGCAGTGGCTGCACCAGTCCACCGTAGCGAGTCGCCGTCCGACGGTGAGGCCATCATCGGGTGCGTGGTGACCGCCGACGCACCCGCGATCGCGACCCTCAGGCCCGGCGACGAGGTCGACGGCGTCTTCGCGTGCGCGCGCAAGGATCGGCTCCAGGCACGCTCCGGGCTGCCCTATTTGGCGCTCGAGCTGCGCGACCGCAGCGGCGCGATCCAGGCGCGCGCGTTCCGCGACGCCGACGTGCTGGCGGGGCGGTTCGAGCGCGGCGACCTCGTGCACGTGCGCGGGCGCGTGGAGCGGTTCCGCGACGAGCTCCAGGTCGAGGTGCGGGAGATCGCGCGCGCGGAGTCGGCCGACCCGGCGGCGTTCCTGCCCGTCGCCTACCGCGACCTCGACGAGCTCGACGGCTTCCTCGAGCACCTCGCACGCGAGGTCCATGACCCGGGCTACTCGGGGCTGCTCGAGCGCCTGCTGGGCGACGGTCCGCTGCGAGCCGCGTGGCGGCGCGCGCCGTGCACGCGCGGCAGCCACCACGCCTACCTCGGCGGCCTGCTCGAGCACACGGTGGCGGTCGCGACGCTGGCGCTCGAGGCGGCGCAGCTGCACCCGCGGCTGAACTCCGACCTGCTGATCTGCGCTGCGCTCGTGCACGACCTCGGCAAGACGCGCGAGTTCACGTACGGCGCGTCGATCGAGCTCTCCGAGGAGGGGCGGCTGCTCGGCCACCTGGTGCTCGGCCAGCAGCTCCTCGACGAGCACATGGGCGGGCTCGACGCCGAGCGCCGGCTCGCGCTGCTGCACTGCGTGCTCTGCCACCACGGCGCGGACGCCGCGCCGAACCGCCGCTTCGGCTCCCCCGAGGCGCTTGCGCTTTACCGGCTGAACGCGCTCGACGCGAGCGTCAAGGGCGCGCTCGAGCACGGCCTGCCGTAAGCGCAACTGATAGGTTGCGCCTCGTGCGCATCCTCGTCCTCGGCGGGACGGTGTTCCTCGGTCGCCACGTGGCCGCCGCAGCGCTCGCGCGCGGGCACGAGCTCACGCTGTTCACGCGCGGGCGGCATGGCGCGGAGCTGTTCCCGGAGGCCGAGCGCCTGCACGGCGACCGGGCGGGCGACGTGTCCGCCCTCGACGGGCGCGAGTGGGACGCGGTGATCGACACGTCGGGCTACGAGGCCGAGCACGTCGGCCGGCTGTGCCGGCGGCTCGCGGACCGCGTCGGCCACTACGTGTTCGTGTCCTCGTGCAACGTGTACCCGGCGTGGCCGGCCGAGCCGGTCGACGAGGACTCGCCGGTGTGGGAGAGCGGGGACGACTACGGGCCGCAGAAGGCGGCGAGCGAGCGGGCCGCCGAGGCGGCGATGCCGGGCCGTGTGGCGTCGGTCCGGGCCGGCCTCATCTGCGGGCCGCACGACAACGTGTTCCGGCTTCCGTGGTGGGTGCGCCGGATCGCGGCCGGCGGCCGGATCCCCGCGCCCGGCGACCCGGCCCGGTTCGTGCAGCTGGTCGACGCGCGCGACCTCGCGGCGTGGATGGTCGACCTCGCCGAGCGCCGCGTGCCGGGAGCGTTCAACGGGACGGCGCCGCCCGGCCGCACCACGATCGGCGAGGTGCTCGACGCCACCGCCGGCGCGACCGGGTCGGACGCGGAGCTCGTCTGGGTGCCGGACGAACGGCTCGTCGAGGCGGGCGTCGAGCCGTGGACGGAGCTGCCGCTGTGGCTTCCCGCGGCCGAGTTCCCGGGCACCTGGGCGGTCGGCACCGAGCGCGCACAGGCGTCCGGTCTGCGCTGCCGGCCGGTCGCCGAGACCGTGGCGGATGTGTGGGACTGGCTGCGCGCCGGCGGCGAGTCGGAGCTGGACGAGTGGCGGGCCGAGCATCGCCCGCCGCCGATGGCGCCCGATCGCGAGCGGCGCCTGCTGCGCGACTGACGCGCTACGGTTCGTTCAGTACGCGCGGCTTGGCAGGGGTGTCTGGCCGCGTGAAACGACGTCCCTATCACGGGGAGGCACTAGATGCGACGTCTTCAGGTACTGCTGCTCGCCGTCTTGGCGTGCGCGTTGGTCATCGTTCCCGCCGCACAAGCGGCGCGGGTGAAGACCAAGGCTGTCGCGCAGGACAAGGCGGCGGTGAAGCGGTATTGGACCGCCGACCGGATGCGCAACGCGATTCCGGCGGACAAGATCCTGGCGGGCACGTATGCGCCGGCCACGAAGCGGCCGACGCAGCTCGCGGCGGCCACGCCGGTCCCGCCGCCGTACACGTCCCAGCCGACGAGCACCAACGGCAAGGTGTTCTTCACCGACGATGGGCTGAACTACGTGTGCTCGGGCACTGCGGTGCTCAGCGGCAACAAGAGCGTGGTCTGGACCGCGGGCCACTGCGTGCACGACGGTGCGAGCAACTTCCACACCAACTGGTCGTTCGTCCCGGCCTACGCGGACGGTTCCCGCCCGTACGGCACGTGGACGGCGCGAGCACTGCTCACGACCAACGGCTGGGCCTCGGGCGGCGACTTCTCGTATGACAACGGCGCCGCCGTCGTCTCGCCGAACGGATCGGCCCTGACCGACGTCGTCGGCGGGCGCAACATCGCGTTCAACACCGCGCGCAACCAGCAGTACGCGTCACACGGCTATCCGGCCGGGGCACCGTTCAACGGACAGCGCCTGTGGGTCTGCAACTCGCCGCTCATCTATGACGACACGTCGGCCAACCCGCCGACGATGGGCATCGACTGCGACATGACCGGCGGCTCGAGCGGCGGCGGCTGGATCGCCGGCGGGAGCGTGACCTCGGTCAACTCGTACGGCTACACGACGCTGCCGAACGTGATGTTCGGTCCCTACCAGGGGTCGGTCGCGCAGAGCCTGTACACGCAGGCGGCAGGAAGCTAGCTGCTCAGGTCCCGTACGGCAGCTCGGCACGGATCGTCGTGCCGCTGCCGGCGAGGCTGCTGACGGCGAGCGCGCCATCGAGCGCCTCGACGCGGTGGCGCAGCCCGGTCAGGCCACTCCCGGCCGGGTCTGCGCCCCCGCAGCCGTCGTCCGACACCTCGATCACCAGCCGGTCGTCGCCGTCGCGGATCGTCACCCGCGCGCGGGCGCCGTCACCGGCGTGCTTCGCCGCGTTCGTGAGCGTCTCGGCGACGACGAAGTAGGCCGCGGACTCGACCACGGGAGGCGGACGGTGCTCGAGCCTGGCGTCCACCGTGGCCCTGATCGCGGAGCGCGCGGCGAGCGCCTCGGCGGCCGCCGGCAGGCCGCGGTCGGCGAGTACCGGCGGTGCGATCCCGCGGGCGAGGTCGCGTAGCTCGGAGATCGCGGCGCTCGCCTCACCGCGTGCCTCGCGTACGAGCTCGGCGGCCTCGGGGTGCTCGCCGAGGCGGGCCTCCGCACGCCCGAGCTGCATCGTGAGCGCGACCAGCCGCGCCTGCGCGCCGTCGTGCAGGTCGCGCTCGATCCGGCGCAGCTCGCCCGCCTGCACGTCGAGCACGCCGCGGCGCGTGCGGGTGAGCTCGTCGACGCGCTCGACCAGCTCATGGTCGTCGCCTGTCATCCCGGCGAGCACCGCGTGGAGCGCGAGCACCATCGCCAGCACGACGACCGGGATCAGCGGCCAGAACGTGTCGCTGCCCGCCATCGCCCAGGTGACGACCAGCACTCCGGTGACCCAGGAGAACAGCGCCGCGTGAACGGCGAAGACGCGCCAGCGTCCGCGACGCACGCGCGAGGCGGCGAACAGGGCGGCGTTCAGCCCGAACGGAATCGCCAGGCCGAACCACACCCAGCGCGGCCAGAACGCGCCACCGGTGGTCGCCCAGATGGCCGTGACCGCGAATGCGACGAGTCCCGACACCGCCGCCTGCAGCGCCAGGACCCGTCGCCATCTGCCGCGTTTGCGCACGCGGCGATGATCGCACCCGCGCTACTTCACGGGCAGCTCCAGACCGCTGACCGGCAGCCGCTCGTCCAGGCACGAGACCTTCGCGCGCTCCGGGATCGTCGGACTGACCTCGCCGGCGCTGTTCGGGAAGTTGTCGCGCCGGGCGCCGTCCGAGTGGGTCACGCACAGCTTGCGACCGACGATCACCGGACTCGTCGGGAACTCCATCGGCCCGGTGTTGCGCAGGCGCGTCGCGGGATCGACAGGGTTCTGGAACAGCTCGAGCACGCGGCCCTTCTCGGTCACGACCACGATCGCGTTGCGCTCGTTGACCGCGGCCACGATGTTGCCGTTGCGGTCGAGCGCGATGCCGTCGACGCCCTCCAGGAACGGGTGCGCCGGGAGCACGTTGTCGAGGCACAGCGTGTTCGCGGTGAACGTCTCGTCGCAGCCGGTCGGGCTCCGGACGCGGCCGCGGCGATCGAGCGCGACGCGCCAGATCGCGCCACGCGCCGTGTCGCCGACGTACAGCGTCCCGTGCCGGTCGAACGCCAGCCCGTTCGCCACCAGGTGCTGCGAGCCCGCGGTGTTCGCGGCGGCGCGGCCGGTGGGCGTGATCGTGATCGTGCCCGGCGGCAGCCCGCGCGGGTCGCGCCCCACGCCGCCGACGCCGTCGACGAGGTTGACGTCGTTGGCCATCGGCTGCACGCGGAAGACCTCGGTCGGGACTCGGTCGGAGCCGATCCGCCACACGCGGCCCTGGGCGGTCGCCCCGTCCGACACCCACAGCTTCCCGCGCCGGTCGAAGGCGACGCCGTTGGCGCCGGGGACGTCGGTCGCGAACACCGTCGCGGTCGGCGGCTGCGCCGCGCTCGGCCGCAGCGTGACGATGCGGCCGCTGTCGGCGATGAAGAGATCGCCGTCGGCGTCGAACGCCAGCCCGGCGGGGTTGCACGGGGCGGCGATGTTCCCCACGACCACGACGGGACCGCCGGAGGCCCGCGTACGAAGGATCTGGCAGGGATCGGCGCCGCGGCTGGGCGTGTAGAGATTTCCGTGGCGATCGGCCGTCAAGCCCTCGAGCCCGACGGTCGATTTCAGCACCGTCGTCCAGCCTGCGTCGTCGGGCAGCGGGCGGTAGCGCGGTTCGTGGCCGCCGACAGCCGTGGCCCCGGCGATCACCGCCCCCACGACTGCGATCGCTGCGACCAGAACGAGCCTCTGCATGGTTCCTCCTCCGATCGGGGTCGTCCCGGGTGTACGTGTGCCGCACCCCGTCGGTTTGGTGGAAAGCACGCTTGACATCTCGTCTGTGTCAAGCTAGCTTTACGTGACCAAACCGTGAAAAACGAAGTACGCACACTGCGCACGGCGAAGGGCCTCTCCCAGCAGCAACTCGGTGAGGCGATGGACGTATCGCGCCAGACGATCAACTCGATCGAGACCGAGCGCTACACGCCCTCGCTGCCACTGGCGATCGCCCTCAGCCGATACTTCGACCGGACCGTCGAGGAGGTCTTCCATGCAAACGGCAACCCGTAGCCGCAGACCGATCCACCGCTCCCGCTGGTGGACGCCGGCGTTCTGCGTCTTCCTCGGACTGCTGATGCTCGGTGCGTTCGCGATCGCCGGGAACGCCGAGGAAGGCCTCGCTCCGCTCGGAATCATGACCGCCGTCGGGGCGCTGTTCCTGTTCGGCTCGCGCAGCGAGACGCTCCAGGGCCTGGCGGGCCCGAAGCGCGACGAGCGGTGGGCGATGATCGACATCCACGCGACCGCACTCACCGGCGGCGTGCTCGTGTTCGTGATCATCGGCGCGTGGCTGTACGAGATCGCCAATGGCCAGGATGGCAGCCCGTGGTCACAGCTCGGAGCGGTCGGCGGCGTCGCCTACATCCTGTCCGTGGCAGTGCTGCGCCGGCGTAGCTAGCCAGTACCGGTGTTCGGGAGTACGTGCGGTCGCCGGTGGTCGCCGGCGCCGGCTGGCGCCGCACGGTGATCCGGAGGTGTGCTGGTGGCACATGACCGGTCGCCGGGTGGCGTCAGGCGGTGATCGGCGGCCGCCGGAACCGTGCGTACTCACGAAGGCCGGTACCCAGTCGTCCTCGCGGATGACCCGTCCTCGTCCGCGAGGCGGGGGCCGGATCGTCTGAACGGCCAGTGCCGAATCGCTATTGCGGCCGACGACACGAGACGTGTCCGCCGGAAGGCTTCTCGCATCGGATCAAGCGATGCAAGAGGAGCAGACATGGCGTACACCGGACAGACGATCGAGAACCCCGTCAGCGGCGAGCGGATCACCTTCCTGCAGACTGCCGCAGACACGGCCGGCGAGCGGCTCGAGTTCGAGCTCGAGCTCGCCGCCGACGGCCACGTGCCCGGTGCGCACGTGCACCCGGAGCAGGAAGAGCGCTTCCACGTGCTCGAGGGCGAGATGAAGTTCCGCCTCGGCATGCGGCAGATCGTCGCCGGCCCCGGCGAGACGGTCGTCGTGCCGGCCGGGCGCGTCCATCGCTTCGCGAACAACGGCGACGAGCCGGCGCGCTGCCGCGTCGAGGTCGTCCCCGCGCTCGACATGGAGAACCTGCTCGAGACCACGGTCGAGCTGGCGCTCGAGGGCAACGTGACGCGCAAGGGTATGCCGCGGCCGCTGCACCTGGCGCTGTTCGTCTCGCGCTTCCGGCGCGAGGTCCGGGCGCCGTTCCCGCCCGCCTGGGTGGTGCGGACGCTGATGGCCCCGCTCGCCGCCGTCGCGCGGTGGCGCGGGCACGCGGAGCGCTATGCGATGGCGTGAGCGGCCCGTAGTGTGATCCCGCTCGGCGGCAGGTGGAACTTCCTGCCGCCCAGCGGGCAATCCATGACATGACGAGCTCCCACCCCGACGGCGACACGGACGCTGCTGCAATCGGCCGCTCGGTCGCCGAGCCATCGGCGTTCGGGCCGGTCTTCGACCGCCACTTCCAGGCCGTGTACGCCTACGGGCAGCGCCGCGTCGGGCTGGAGCTCGCCGAGGAGGTGGCGGCGGAGACGTTCCTGCGAGCGTTCGAGAGCCGCGGGCGCTACGACGCCGCACATCCGGACGCACTGCCGTGGCTGCTCGGCATCGCCGGCAACGTGATGCGCCGGCACTGGCGCACCGAGCGCCGCCGTCTCGCCGCATACGCGCGCGCCGCGAGCCACGAACGACCGGGCGCCGCGCCCGAGCCGGCGGGAGAGATGCTCGGCGCCGTCGCACGGCTGCCGCGCCGTCAGCGCGAGGTCCTGCTGCTGTGGGCGTGGGCCGACCTCAGCTACGAGGAGATCGCGGTCGCCCTCGCGCTGCCGATCGGCACCGTGCGCTCCCGGCTCGCCCGCGCGCGCAGCCGCCTCGGTGACACGCAGTCGCCGTCACTCGCTCCGTTCGACGACGCCAAGGAGGCCTCCCGTGCCTGACCTGGAGCAGCTCCGCCGCCTTGCCCCGCCCGTCGAGCCCGCTCCGGTCGAGACCGTCGAGCGAGTGCGCGAGCGGGTCATGCGACCGCGGCGCGCGCGTCGCCGGCGGCCGGCGCTGCTGGCGATCCCGGCGGCGGTCGGCGCCGCCGCAGCGGTCGTGCTGCTGGTCTCCCAGCTCGGAGCCGGCAACGGTCCCGCGTTCGCCGCCGCGGCCGTGCGCGCAGCCGAGACGTCGCCGCGCCTGCTGCTCGACGGCTGGAGCGTCACGCGCGTCGACGAATGGCAGGCCGGTGCCGGCGAGATGACGTTCGCTCGCGGCGACCGCGAGGTCGAGCTCCAGTGGGCGCCGGCCAGGACGGAGGGCTCGCCCAAGCGCGGCGAGGTCCGCGAAGCCGTCACCGACGTGCTCGGCGCACGGGCGGAGGTCCGCCGTTACGAGGGCACGGACGAGTACACCGCCGCCTGGCGGGACGGCGAGGCGGCCGTGGCCGCCCGCGGCCGTGCGTCCAGCGCGGACGACTTCATCGCCCTGCTGCACGACTTCGAGAAGGCGGACGTGGAGACGTGGCTGACCGCGATGCCGGCGAACGCGGTGACGCCGGGCGCACACGCCGACGCCGTCGACGAGATGCTCTCCGGCCTCCCGATCCCGCCCGGCTTCGACCCGAGCGCGTTGCGCACGGGCGGCGAGACCCGCGACCGCTACCAGCTCGGCGCACAGGTGGCCGGAGCGGTCGCGTGCGGTTGGATCGCCTCGTGGGTCCAGGCACGCGAGAGCGGGGACGACGGCACGGCGGCAGGCGCGGCCGACGCACTGGCCACCTCACGCGGATGGCCGATCCTGCGCGAGATGAACGCCGAGGGCGACTACCCCGACGTGCTGTGGCAGTACGCCGACGCGGTCCGGTCCGGCAGCGAGGTGCCCGCCGGCAAGCCGGGAACGACGGTCGCCGAGACGTACACCCGCGCGCTCGGCTGCCCGTAGCCTTCGCAGCGGAGCGGCACGGGGCTGGTGCCCCATCCGGTCTTCAAAACCGGCAGGCGGCCGTAGCCCGGTCGTTGGTAGGTTCGATTCCTGCGCCGCTCCGTTTGGCTCTGTGGCGGGGTTTGCGGCGGTTTCGGGGGTGATGGTTCGGGAGCCCGGATTGGATCGAGGGCTGTCGATATGTCCCCAATATGTCCCGAGAACGGGGCGAGTTTCGCGGCCGTTGCCGCTACTGGGCGGCATGGTTAGCGGACACGTGTTTCGGGTCTCGCGCAAGCGCGGGCCTCAGTGGTATGCGAAGTACCGGCTGCCCGATGGGCGGCAGGTGCAGAAGACGGATCGGGCCGGCGTGGACGGGGCGCGGTCGGCCGGGCGGCGGGCTGTTGGACGAAGCGCACCGCCCAGGCCTGGCTACGACGACGTCCTGGTGCTCGCGCGGCGCGGCGAGCTGCCGGGCATGGTGCGCACGGGCGCGACGGTGGCCGACGCCGCAGCGGAGTGGCTGCGGTGGGCCGAGCACGAACGTGACTGCAAGCCGTCGACGATGAACGGCTACCGCGGCACGGCAGACCTGATCGTGCGCCGGCAATCGGGCACATGCGGATCGAGGACGTGACGACGCATGGATCTGGAGCGCGTGGAAGACGACGCTCACGTGCTCGAACCGCACGACGCCAGAAGTACCTCGTCGTGCTGCACGGGATCTTCCGCCGCGCGATGCGCGTGTGGGGACTGCCGCTACAATCCGGTGGTCGGCGTGGAGCGCGCCGCGCGTGCGGATCTCGACAGACGTTGACGCGTTCTCGCCCGGAGGAGGTGTGGGCACTGGTGCGCGCCGCGGGCGTCGGGCGAGGACGGCGTCGCGTTCTTGACCGCGGCGTTCACCGGGCTGCGGCTCGGCGAGCTGCTGGGGCTGCGATGGGGCGACGTCGACTTCGCGCGGCGAGGCGATCCGGGTACGCCGCAGCTTCACGGCGCACGGCGGCATGTCGACGCCCAAGAGCGGCCGGGTGCGGTCGGTGCCGATGGTCGCCGGTCGTCGCCGAGGCGATCGCGGCGCTTGGCCGATCGCGAGTTGTTCATCGACGATGACGACCTGATCTTCCCGGGGATCACAGGCGCGCCGCAGGACGGGAACAGCCTGAGGCTGCGTTACAAGAAGGCGCTCGCCGCTGCGGGGCTCCGATCACTGCGGTTCCACGATCTGCGCCACACCTTCGGCACGCTCGCAGTCCGCCGCGCCGAAGTGCCGGCGCGTCCAGGTCTGGATGGGCCACGCGAACATCCAGACGACGATGCGCTACATCCACTACCGAGACCGCGGTGCCGAAGCACGACTGCTCGCAGAGGCGTTCTGGGTCGAGCCGTTGCCGGACGCCTCAAGCTCGACGATCCACGCCTCGATCGCCTCGGGACGGAACCGGCAGTAGCGACCGAGCCTGATGTGCGGGATCGCGCCGGCGCGAGCTTGCGCCCACACCCAGTCCTTGCTCACGCCGAGCCGCGCGGCGACGTCCTCGGCATTGAGTAAAGGCGTCATCGGTCGATCCCCCAGCCGTCATCTCGTTGCCGGCGAATGCGCCGCGCGAGCCGCTTATCGCCCGCGAGGTCGATCGCCATCGGCTGCGCCTCGCTCCGCTCGAGCGCTGCTGCCAGGCGCCGGTGGGCGTCGGGGTGATGCGGATCGACGGGCGCGAACTCCTCGCGTCCGCGCTCGTCGTCGGCGACATACAGCCGGTTACCTTCACACCCTCGACTGAGCGCCACGTACAACCACTCCCGCGACGCGCCGGCATCCGCCAAGACAAAGGCGCGACCAGTGCGTGAGCCCTTGGGCGACGTGTCCGGTGATCGCGTAGCCATGCACGAGCGACGGATCGCCGCGGGCCGTGGGCTCCATCAGGAAGCGCCGGTCGAGCGCGACCCGCCGCCCGCCGCAGTCGATCTCCAACCACGCCCGATCGATCGCCGTCACGCGGCCACGGTCGCCGTTGCTAGCGCCCAGCTCCGCGCGTTGCGCTTGATGACGATGCGGTCGCCGACCGCGAACCGCCCACCGGGCAGCGCCACCTCCTCGACTCCGAGCGCGCCCGCCTCGCGCAGCACGAGCCGCGCCCGCGCGTTGAGGTCCGCGACGTCCACGCGGCGCCGGGCGATCATCACCGACCCGTCGACGTCGCCGTGCTCGCGCCAGTCGTCCACGAGCCGCTGCCTGACGTCCGCGCCGGCGAATGACCCGGCCACGACGCCCGTACGCCTCGAGCGCCTCCTCCGCGCGGCCGTCGCGTAGGTCGTCGAGCGCCTCGCCGCTCCCACGCCTCGACCTGGCGACGGTTCTCCTGCAGCTCCACGCGCGAGCGCCGCGATGAACGAGGCCGCGGAACACGCCACCGGCTTCGAGCTCGGGCAACTGACGATGGTCGCCGACGAGCACGACCTTGCCGCGCAGCGAGGAGACCCGCTCCACGAGCGCCGCCAACTGCCGCGTCGCCGACCATGCCCGCCTCGTCGACGACGAGCACGCACGTGCCGGTTGGCAGCTGCCCGGCTCGGCCAGCGATGGCCGCGACGGTCGTGCTCTTGATACCGGCGCCGTCCTCGCAGCTCGCGCGCAGCTCGACAGCGCCACTGCGGCGCCCCGCACCGGAAGGCCGGCCGTCCTCCCACGCCTCACGTGCGGCGCCGAGAGCGAACGTCTTGCCCGGTGCCAGCCTTGCCGGCGACCACGCGCCACGCCGTCGTCCCGCTCGCACAGATGACGCGACCATCGCCCGCTGCTCCTCCGAGAGCGACGGCCGAGCCGCGATGCGCCGCCTCGACCGTCCGGCGCCGGCCGTCGGCACCGCGATGCCGCGCCCGCCGCACCCGATCGACAAGCCGCTGCTCGAGCGCCAGAAGCTCGGGCGTCGAGTACCGACGCTCCTCGGTGGCGACCGGCAGCACGCCGACCGTCGCGCCGCCGGAACGCGTCCGTCGTCCGCATCGACGCCGTCGCCGACGCAGCGGCACCACGCGCGACGAGGCCGAGGAACTCATCCGCCGCCGTCTCGAGCTCGCGCGCCGTCGACGGTCGTGCCGGCCGGCAGCCGCTCACAGAGCTCCAGCAGCACGTCCCGCCGCCCGAAGCTCGACCGCCGGTGCGTGAGCCCACGCGGCCCCGCGAGCTCGGCTCCTCAGCGCCGCCAGCGCTCGCGGCATCGAGCGGCACGCGCCGACGCCCGGCCGAGCAGAGCGCGTCGACGTCGTCGACCCCGAAGCCAGCCTCAGCCGCGCGCTGCCGCCACTAGCGCCACGAGCGCCTCCACGCCGACCGGCGCGCCCTTCCCGCGCCTGGTCGCCAACGCCGCCGCCTCCGCGGCCCGCGCGCCCATCGGTCCCGCGCTCCACGAGCGCCGCCTCGATCTCCGCCCGCCGCCGACTGAAGGCCCGCATGCACCTCGCCGGGCACGCCATCGATCTCGGCGATCCCGTCGCGCACCGGCGTCCACGCAACACCCAGCTCCCGGGTCAGCTCACCTCGCAGCACCGCCTGGTAGACGAAGCTCGCCGCCCGCGCATGCGCGTAGATCCGCCGAGCATCCAGCGCCGACCACCGCCCATCCGGCCCGCGCCCGAGGTTGGCGACGAGCACATGCGTATGGAGTTGCGGGTCGCCCGCCGCGACGTCCGATGCCGGAACGCGGCCGCCACGAGCCCGCCGGCCTCGCTGAACCGACCGCGCCGCCGCGACCGCGCCGCACGGCAGCCGCCGACCGCTCCAGGTAGCCGAACGCCTCACGCGACCGCCCGCTCATGCGCCGCCCGAACGCCGCCCTGCACGTCCGCGTCGCCGACACCGAAGACGACGCTGACGCTCTTCGGAGCCGAGAACGTCAGATCGAAGCCGGCCACCGTCGGCCGCGGCTCGCGGCCCGCCGCGAAGCGCATCGCCGACCACGGATCGCAGACCGGCCAGGACGCGCCGCAGGTCCTCGCCATCGACCGGCGCCGTCGAGGCCGAGCCCCCGCGCCGCCGCGCCGAGCCACTCGCCGCGCGCCTCACGCGCCACCGCCGTAGTAGTCCTCGATCCCATCGCCGATGCTCTCCACCACGTCGACCCGCGCCCTCGGCTTGGTCGAGGTAGTACCTGGCCTGTCCGGCCGCGAGCTTTCCGATCGAGAGCACGCCACCGACTCCGGTCCTCTAAGCCGGTGTCGGACAACGCGCGGGCCATCCGGTGCACCAAGTTGGTGCAGGGGTGTGTTCGGTCTCATCACAGGCACCGGTAGGCCTGGCGAAGGGGAGATCGCCCGATTAGCAATCTGTCCGCTCGCCCGCTAAGCTACTGGTACGAAGATCGTACGGCGATGAAAGGTGGCGGTTCGAATGACGGACGTCCGGCAGGTCTTGATCGACCAGCTGGCCTACGTGCGGGCATGCGACCCGTCCGAGATCAACGCCGCCCTCGACGAGGCGGGCGGCGACATCGAGATCGACTCGAAAGAGGGGCAGACCGTGGCCATCCGCGTTGAGCTCATGCTCGAAATGGAAGGCCTCATCCGCCCCGAGGACCAGACGCGCGAGAACCTCACCACGCTGAGCTCCTTAGAGGCGCTCATCGAGCGGCGCCGCGCCGAGCACGAGGAGGGCAACTGACATGGCAGATCTAATCCAGCGCAACAGCCTGTCTCAGGCTTGGATCGCGGCGATGGAGCTCATGCTCGGCCGCGACGGCAAGGCAGTCAACCTGAACGTCGCGTTCCAGGCCGCCGAACCCGACGACCCGGCGGTCACAGCACAGATCGACACCTTCGTCGAGGAACGCGGCCTGCGCCACAGCGATGGCAACCTCCTGACCGTCGGCACGGTCGCGAACACGATTTTCCCTGCCGCGTTGTACCACCCGCACCTGGGCGACGCGGCGGCGGCGCGGCTGTACGAGAACTACGAACTGAGCATGCGTATGCACCGCCGGCGCAAGCGCGACAAGGAGACGTACTTCAACCGCCTGGTCGCCTACCCGATGGCGCCAGTAGCCACGGACGCGAACGCCCAGCTCAACCCGGACGGCACCTGGAACCAGCTCGACTACTACGTCGAACGGCTGCGCCGGCAGCGCGAAACGCTGCACCTCAGCAGCAGCTATGAGCTTGGCGTCTCGCACCCGATCGACGCCGAGCTACGAGTACAGGCGCCGTTCAAAGACAAGCGCATGACGTCCTTTCCGTGCCTGAGCCACATCAGCCTCACGCTTGTCGATGACTACGTGCACATGAATGCGACATATCGCAACCAAACCTTCATCACGCGGGCGTACGGCAACTACATCGGTCTCGCAGGTTTGCTGCGCTTCATCGCTACGGAGACCGGCGCCCAGCCTGGTGAGGTCCAGGTGGTGGCCACGCATGCGGACGCCGATCTTTCGCTCGGCAAGGGCGTGGTGCGCGAACTGGTGGAGCATTGCCGAGCGTCAGGCGCGCCCGAGGCGGAGGTGGCGCATGCCTAATACAACAGCTGCCGCCACGCTCGCCGCCCGCCTGGACCCGCTGGCGCATGCAGTCCACGGGCCGGCGCGCGTCGGCGTCGACGCGGTGCACATTCCGACTTGGGAGCGTCACCTCCGTCTTGGCGGGGACGCGCTGCTGCGGCGTACCTACGCCCGAGCGGAGATCGAGTTCTGTGCCAGCAGGCCCGACCGGCTGTCGAGCCGCTTGGCCGGCAAGGAGGCCGTGCTGAAGGCCCTTGGCACTGGCATCCGCGGCGTCGGCCTCGTTGACGTCGAGATCGTCTCGGAGCCCACCGGCCGGCCCACGGTAGTCCTCCACGGCGCGGCGCGCATGCGAGCCTTGGAGCTCGGCCTCAGCCGTATCGAGGTGAGCCTCTGCCATGAGGCTGACTTCGCGCTCGCGGTCGCAGCCGGGCTAACAGAGGTGTCGCCATGAGCGACGACGAGCCCGCGATCGACAACGGTGAGCAGGCGTGGGCCGAGCTCGGCGAGCGCCTGCGCCGCTCGCGCGAGTACCTCGGCCTCTCGCAAGGAGAGGTTGCCGCGCATATGAACCTGTCGCGGCCTGCGATTACGAACATGGAGTCAGGCAAGCGGAAGGTCTCAACGTTCGAACTCGCCCGGCTGGCTCGGCTGTACCACCAGCCCTACGAGTACTTCCACGGCGAGGTGCCAGAGGTCCCCGAAGACGAGACGGCCGGCGCGCTGTTCCGCACCGCCCACGACCTCAGCGATCGCGACAAGGAGCAGGTCCTGCGCTTCGCGCAGTTCTTGCGCAATGCGGGGCAGGCGCCCAAGCCGCGACGGGAAGATGGCGAGACGCCATGACAACCTTCCGCGAGCGCCGGGATGCGCGGCTGCGAGGATCCAGCGGAGGCCACTCGCCAGTGGGTGCGTCTCGGTCTCGACGCCGAGAGAGCGGTGGACGTCTTCAGCATGATCGAGGACAAGCAGGTGTGGCTGCTGTTCGAGCCGCTCGACCACCTTTACGGATTTTTCCAGCGTCGCGACGGGGCTGCCGGAATCGTTCTGCACAACGGCCACCCGCAGAGCCTGCAGCGCTTCACCGCAGCACACGAGTACGGGCACTTCGCTTTGGGACACGACTTCTCCCAAGACTCGTCGCGCGAGCTATTCGGTGCAACCGACCTGCCTCTCCAAGAGATCGAGGCCCAGGCGTTCGCCGCGGAGTTCCTGATGCCCTTGCCGTTGGTCAACCGCGC
The DNA here is from genome assembly GCA_963806395.1 of uncultured Solirubrobacteraceae bacterium. Lineage (GTDB taxonomy): Bacteria > Actinomycetota > Thermoleophilia > Solirubrobacterales > Solirubrobacteraceae > DASSUW01. Next base: position 197,940 of record CAWDYI010000019.1, read on the forward strand.
GCTCGATCGCCTGTCGCTGCCGCGAAACCCTAAGGCGCTGACCCCTATCGAGGCGTACCAGCTCTCGCTTGAGATGGGCTCTAGCTACCGCGCCACGATCACTCAGCTCAATCAGCTCAACAAGATCACGGACAGCCGCGTGACGGAGCTTCGTAAGTGGGAGCCGATCCAGCTGAAGACCGAGCTGGGGGCCGGCCAGCGTCCTGGCAACTCACGTGCCGACGTCTGGGACGTCGACGAGCGCCGCCGCGGCCGTCAATTGCAGCTCCGTCTCGATGACGAGCTGCACGTGCGGCTCCCCGAGATCCCGACTAGCGGCTACCGCTGGGAGGTTGACGTCGCGGGCGCGGACGCTTACCTCGAACTGCTCCTTGACGAGCTTGAGCCTGACCTCCAGACGCAGGAGAAGTTCGGAGGCGGACGCCGTCGTCATCTGTGGTGGAGGGCCAGCGAACCCGGAGTGGGCGTCCTCAACCTCCGTCTCGTTCGGCACTGGCAAGGCACACACGCCAAGCCCGTAGACGGTCTCGAGCTGCCGGTATCAGTGCAGACGCCCCGGACGGGTCTCGAGATGACAGGCGGGGTCTCGCTTCCCCAGCGGCTGGCCATGTTGCAGGAGGCGGCGTGAGCGAGGTCGCCGACTTCAGACCGCAGCTTGGTCCCGTCCGCGATCAGGGTCCGCGTGGCACGTGCCTGTCGTTTGCTGTCACGGCCGCCCACGAGCACGCCCGCCGGCGCAGGCGCGGAGCCCTGCTGGACGACCTCGGTGAGGAGATCCTCTACTGGCTTTGCAAGCAGGTCGACGGCGACAGCGTCGCGGGCACGTACCCCGGGTCGGCCGCAAAGGCGCTGACCGACACGGGCCAGTCGGCTGCTGCTGCTGTGGCCGTACGATGGCGCCCGCGATGACGCGGCCGCGGGCTACGTACCCCCGGCCGCTGCCCTCAACGTCGCCGACATGCGCCGCGCCACCGTACGCAGTACCGCCGACGATCTCGACAATCTTCGCGACCTCCTGCGCGGCGGTCATATCGTGGTGGTGGGGCTAGAGCTTTGGCCGGATTTCTACGCCGCGCACGGAGGTGCCTTGGGGGTGCCAGCGGCGGCTGACCTCCTGGGTGAATGCCACGCCGTTGCGGTCGTAGGGCTTCGACGATGGCGCGAAGAATCTGTTGCTGCGCAACTCCTGGGGCGACTCTTGGGGCGACGCCGGTCATGGTCACCTCCCGTACGCCGTAATGCCAGTGGCATGCCGTGGCGCCTGGATCCTCGAGGATGACGTCGACACTTAGCCGCGCGCGGACACGGTTCCGCGAAAAGTCTCCTTCAGAGCGGACCTAGCGGCGCTCGGCGTCCGTCTCGGCTGGCATGCCCCGCCGTGCAGCCCGCCGTCCGCCCGGAAGTCCACGACGCCTACTGGCACTTCGCGGCCCGGCGCCAGAGCATTTTCCTCAAACGCGCCCACGGGGAGCCAGGTCCATGGACCGACGATCCCGATCCTGCAACGCTTCAAGTTCTGCAACGCGTTCCGCGCCGCCGACCGGGTCTCGCAGTACCTCATCCGCGAGGTCATCTATGGGCCGTACGGCCAAGGCCTCCACACCGAGGACGTCTTCCTACGTATCGTCCTGTTCCGCCTGTTTTCCAAAGAGACGTCCTGGGCTGCTTTGGAGGAGGCAACCGGCGGCGTACGCCGCGAGACGCTCGACGTCGACCGGCTTGGCGACCTGCTAGAGCAACTGCGCATCGCAACAAGCGATCTACACCGCCGCCTTCATCCTCGCCGCGCCTAGCGTCTACGGTCACTGGGCCAAGCACCGCAACCATCTCGCGCTGGTCGCCGATATGTTCCGCCGCGGCGGCCTCGGCGCACGGCTCGGCCGCGCGCGGTCGCTTAAGGAGGTCTTCGGCGCACTCGTCGAGTACCCGATGATCGGGCCGTTCCTCGGCTACCAGATCGCCATCGACCTCAACTACTCCGAGCATTTGCTCTTTGATGAGGATGATTTCACGGTCCCAGGGCCGGGTGCGATCCGCGGGCTGCAGAAGGTGTTCCGCGACCTGGGGGAATCGGACGCCGAGCCAGCTAGTCATGCGGATGGTCGAGCGCCAGGAGCAGGAATTCGACCGGCTCGGCCTACGAGTTCCCGGGCCTCTTCGGTCGTCGGCTGCATGCCATCGACTGTCAAGGGCTCTTCTGCGAGACCGACAAGTACTCCCGGGAGGCGTTCCCGGAACTCAAGAGCAACAGGGTCCGGATCAAGCAGGAGTATCGGTGCACGCCAGCGGCCGCTGCCACTGTTCTTTCCGCCAAAATGGAATATCAACGACCGGCTGATCACGGTGCGAAAGACGGGATCACCAGAGGCCTGCGAGCAGGTCGAGGACGCGCAGCTGAGGCTCGTTCCTGTCGCGCCTTCCGGAGCCGAGACCTCCGGCGCACACGTCCGCGAGCCTTCTCGACGATCAACTCGACCTCGCGTTGGGCTAAGTGGGCGACGACGAGTCCTCTGGGCGATCTGACGACGCTCGCGGTCGAACTGCTCATCGCGTTGCACGCCCGCAAGACCGTCGGTTACGGCGACGCTTGGCGAAGGCGCGGTGAACTGCTGTCAATCTTCACGAACCTAGCGCGGAAGTATCGACCGGCTTGTCGTCGCGCTCGACGAGGGGGTGCGCTCGCGCGACGAGCGCCTACTGGACACCGCGGGGATCTCTGCGTCTACGCGGCGAAGTATCCTCACCTGGCTCGCGGAGCAGCACCCCGAGGCGTTCGACACGGTTACCCGCGGCGCGACAAGCGCCGAGTGCGCGGACGACGGCGGTACCGACGCCTTAGCACACGTCCTGCGCGCGTTGGACATCGGCGGGATCGGCACTATCGCCGCCTCGTGGACTCGAGCTCAAAGCCGCTTTCTGCCCGTTGGACATCGGCCTCGTCGCGCAGGCCGCGAGCACAGATGGCGACGCACATCTAACCTGGGAGCGTAAGGTGGAATTGGCCTGGGCGATCGCCGCCGGCGCCGCGGCGCTGCTCGTTGCGCTCGCCGACGATGACCGCCAGGCTCGGGCCGCCTGGCACGATGAGATCGAAGCGCTGGGATGACTGCACTCGCCGACGAACTTCTCGCCGAGGTCGCCGAGCACCTCGCAGCAGACCGCACTCGCGTCGCCGTCCTCGGGCTTACGCCCGAGGGCCTCACTGTGGCGACCGTCGCCAGCAGCCTTGGCGGCGACACGATGCTGTTCGACCTTGACGCACCAGCCGACCAGCATCAGTTGCTTCGGCCGTGGCCGGAGCTCGCCGAGTCCTCACCAGACGTCGTCGTGATCGCAGCCGACCGCCGCAAGGAGCGCCTGCTGCGAGCCGCCGCTGAACGTGTTTGACGGCACGCCCCCGCTCCCGCACGTCGTGCTCGGCGGACTCGGCCACCAAGACGTCCATGATCCGATTTTCGACGCGCTCGAGGCCCCCGCACTGGTCCCCTCGTACGCGACCGGACACCCGCACACCGCGCGCACCTCTACGACTGCTTACGCTCCGCCGCGAGCCACCCGTCGCTCTGGCGCCGTCGTCGAGCTGGGCGCGTTCAAGGGCGGCACGAGCGTGTGGCTCGCCGAGGCGGTCCGCCGGCTCGACCTGCGTGGCACGCCGGTCATCGCCTTCGACGCGTGGGACGGCTTCCCGCCGCGCCGGTCGTTGCTCGACCTCTACGAGCACTCTCGCTGTGTGTTTCGCGATCTGGAGGCGGTGCGTCGCTATACCGAGCCGTACGGCATCGAACTCGTCCCTGGCGACATCTTCGAGACTGCCCCAGCGCGTCTAGCGTCCGAGCTGATCCTGCTGGCGTTCGTCGACACAGACAACTACAGCGGCGCCCGCGCGGCGCTGACGACGATCATCCCGAACCTTGTGCCCGGCGGAGCAATCATCCTGGACCACTTCGTCACGACGCGGGACTATGTGTACACGGTGGGCGAGCGCATTGCCGCGACGGAGGCATTGCAGGACGCCGAGCTCCTCCACCTCCACGGCACCGGGGTGTTTGTCAATGTGGCCTGAGGCCGACGGCGGCTCGAAGTCGATCGTTCGCTCGGAGAGGTTCAGATGGACGGTGCCGCCGCGATGGTCTCGCAGCTCGCGCCAGATTTCATAAGAGCGCAAGATCGCCTTTTCCCAGTCGCTGATCGTGCGAGTGCGGACCTCGAGATGCGAGACGAAACCCGACACGCTGCGCAGCAGTTCGAAATCGAGATGCAGGAACTCCCTCGAGGTACCGTTGTTGGCGGGCGTAGTCGAAGACCAACGCAGAGATCGCCTCCTCGATTACGACGGCGCGCCCGCCGTCTTCGATCTCGCGCACCCGTGGATCGCTGCCACGCTTTGTCTTGAAGAATGACCGCGCAACGGGCGACCAGCCCAGCATCGCGGCGTAAGTCAGGTGGAATGCATCGTGGAACCGGTAGCCGTCGTCGTCGTAGTTCATGTCCGTAAGCTCGTCGCCTAGCTTCGTGCCCTCGCTGGACAGGCGCAGCTTCATTCGGCCGTCGACCTCAACCTCCTCGAAGCGCACCGTTGCCAAACGCGGAAGCTGCTCCTCCGTTGGGTAGTCGTCGTCGAGCAGCTTGGCTGGCACGCTGGCGTCCTCTGTGGGCCAACGCTCAGTAATCCGCTTGAGATTGAGGGCTGCGATCTCCTCGAGGTCCAGGTCCAGCTTCGCGGACAGGTTGGCGACATACCACATCACGTCGCCCAGCTCCTCAGCGACCCGGTCCGTGAACAAGGCATGCGCGTCGCCATCGCGCACACGCTTCTTGTACTGCGTCACGAGTGACCCGACCTCCGACGCAAGTCCCATGAGCGGGAATACGAGCACCGCATCGCCGTCATCCCCTACGCCGGCTGGACGCTGGTCGGTCTCGTTGGCCAGTCTTTGATACTCGTTCAGTTCCATCGTCGTGTCCTCCGCTCGGCGGCAGAGCAATTTATTGATGAGGAGGCGTGACTAAACCTGCCAGGGCCGTAGTTCTCCCCATCGACAGGTCTTCCTTCGCCTCGCCGGCGCGACAACCAGGGCTGGCTCACGACGATCGTCGGCGCGGTGCTCGACGCCGCGATTGGCGTCCTCCGCCTCTGACACGCTGAAGTCCTCGGAGGCTTCTCAGGAGTAAGAGCGGCTCGGGTTCGAGCAGGCTCGCGTAGAGGGGTGATGCTTCGCGTTCTGTGGACTGCGATCTCGGCGGAGTCGGAGCCCAGCGATTCCGACTACCGCATGCGAACCTCCGGACAAGCATGGAGGGGCGCGCGGACGATCCTAAGAGCTTCGCCTCCTGTGCCGGCCTCTGGGGGCATTAGCGCCCGCCCGGAACAACCATCGATGGGTTCTCAGGACGCGCTTAGCGACGACCACCCCAAACTCGCCCCCGGCCGCGCGAAAGCGTGTCCCGAACCGTGTCCCCAACTCGGCAGAACTGCGCCCAACCCAGAACAAGTCGCATCAGCTAACGTCCTGCAAACACGCACAAATCGGCTTCCGAAACAGCCACTTCAAAACCGGCAGGCGGCCGTAGCCCGGTCGTTGGTAGGTTCGATTCCTGCGCCGCTCCGCTTGGCTCGGGCCGGGCGCTACTCCGTCCGCAACCCCTCCGGTCGCATCGTCCGCCACAGCACGGGCAGGCTCGCGGCCGTGACGGCGAGTACCACGGCGACGCCCACGCCCGCCAGCGTGGCGACGTCGAACCACGAGATCCGCACCGCCGAGCCCAGGACGCGCAGCAGCACGGCGCCGAGCGCGAGCCCCGTCGCCACCGCGATCCCGATCCCGAGTGCGACCGGCACCGCCGACTGCCACAGCACGGACCAGCTGAGGGTGCTGCGGCGTGTACCGAATGCGACCAGCACCGCCAGTAGGCGCCTGCGCTCTCGGAGTTGCTCGAGCGCGGTCAGGAGCAGGCTCAGCCCGATCAGGCCGATGACGATCGAGGCGCCGATCAGCATCGCCCGTCTGAGCTGGGCGAACTGCGCGTCGGTGCGCGTGCGGCGCAGCTCCTCGACCTCGACGCGCGGGTCGAGCGTGGCCGCGGCGTTGCGGACGTGCTCGTTCGCGTCCGGGTCGGCGGGGTCCGTGCGCAGATAGGCGAACACGTACGGCGCGGGGAGCCTGAGGCCGCGGACGGCGGACGGCGTGGCGAACACGCCGTCGCGCTCGAGGCCCGTCGGGTCGGGCCGCGTGGGCACCTGCCGGGCGGTCGCGGGAACGTCCCAGACCGTCTCACCGAGCTCGAGCGCGCGCTTCGGCGTCGTGCCCGCGAAGAAGACGTCGCCGTCGCGGCAGCTCGTGACGCCGGCGACCTCGCGCAGCGTCGCGCAGGAGGCGACCGCGAGCTTCATGGCCGACTGATCTGGGTCGCGGCCGACGTCGTATTGCGTGAGCGCGATCGCGGAGCGCACGCCGTCGGCGGCACGCAGCCGCGCGCCGAGGGCGTCGGCGGTGAGGGCTCCGCCAGTCGCCGCCCCGCCGCGCTCGTCGAGCTGCGCGTACAGCGTCGCGCGGCCCAGGTCGGCGCCCGTGTCGCGCTTGAACTCGTCCTGGACGCTGGTGAAGACCATCTGCAGCGCGATCGCGCCCGCGACGGCCACGGTGATGCCGCTGACCGCTCGCGCCGGGCCGCCGGGGTCGAGCTGCAGGCGGCGGACGGCGAGCTGCCACGCGACCTTGCCCGCGCCGAGCCGGCCGACCGCGCGCTCGACCACCCATGGCAGCAGCGCCGCGACGCCGACCAGCAGCGCGATCACGCCGATCGCGACGCGCAGCTCGGAGATCGTGTCCGGATCCTGGCCGGCGGCGGGCGCGAGCGCCAGCAGCCCGACCGCCGGAAGCAGCAGCCGCCACCACAGCCGCCGGCGGCGCGCCGCCTCCGCGCGCCGGACGACGCCGAGCGGCTCGGCCACGACGCGGCGCAGCGCGACCAGCGAGACGAGCACCGCCGCGGCCGGGACGCCGGCCAGCACCGCCAGGCCGAGCAGCGGGCTCGGCCGCAGGTCGGAGCGATAGACGCCCGTGTCCCACAGCGTGATCCGCTCGGCGAACGTCCGCAGCACGACGAACACCACCACGCCGAGCACGAGTCCGAGCGCCGCGCTGATCAGCGCCTCACCGGCGGCGATCCGGCGCGCCATGTGCTGGTCGGCACCGACCAGCCGCAGCGCGGCGAGCCGCCGGTCGCGGTCCTCGCCGCCCGTGCGCACCGCGGCGCCGACGAGCACCGCGACCGGCAACAGCAGCGCGACCAGCACGATCACGATCAACAGCGTGAGGACCGGATCCAAGCCCGCCCTGGCGCCGGTCGCGCCGAAGTGGTCGAGCCGCCGGACGCCCGCGCCCTCCCGGAGGGCGTCGGTGCCCGCATAGAACGCCAGGTCGGTCGGGCCGAGCAGCCCGACGGGCGCGATCGTGCCGACGACGCGGCCGGGGAGGCGCGGCGCGAGCAGCCGCCGCCCGTCCGGCGTGGCGAGCAGGTCGCGCAGCGCCGGCGAGACGAACACCTCGCCGGCGCGCGGAGCGCGCGGGAGCCCGGGCGGGAACACGTCGCCCTGGAGGAGCCGACCGCGCACGTCGCGCGAGCGGAACCGCGTGTTCGCGTCGGCGACGAGCGCGCCGGCCGTCGCCCCTCCGGCCGCCCCGCTCGCGTCACGCGGGGCCGGGCCGAACTCCACGTCGGTGCGGGCCAGTTCGCGTGACTCGCGGCCGTCGTGGATCGAGGGGATCGAGGCGGCGACGAGCAGCACGGCGACGCCGAGCGCGACGCCGAGCGCGGTGATCGCCGTGCGCATCAGGCCGGTGCGGCCGCCCGCGAGCGTCAGCCGCGCGCCGAGGGCGAGCTCCCTCACGACGAGACGGGGCTCAGCGTGCGGCCGTCGCGGACGACGATCTCGCGGTCGGAGTAGGCCGCCACCCGCGACTCGTGGGTCACCAGGACGACTGCGGTGCCGCGCCGGCGGGCGGCACCGGTCAGCAGCTCCATCACGCGCTCGCCGTTCAGGGAGTCCAGGGCGCCGGTCGGCTCGTCGGCGAACAGCACGCGCGGGTCGGTCACCAATGCCCGCGCCACCGCGACGCGCTGGCCCTCGCCGCCGGACACGGTTCCGGGCCGCTGCGACGCGACGTCGGCCACCTCCAGCGAGCGCAGCAGCTCGTCCGCCCGTGCCTCGGCGGCCCGCCGCGACACGCCGTCGAGCCGCAGCGGCAGCGCGACGTTCTCACGACACGACAGCTCCGGCACGAGCTGTCCGAACTGGAAGACGAAGCCGAACGCCGAACGCCGCAGCGCGCTGCGCTCGACGTCGGACATGGCGGACAGCTCGCGGCCGTCGTAGTGGACCGTGCCGGCGTCCGGTTGCACGATGCCGGCGATGCAGTGCAGCAGGGTCGACTTGCCGGAGCCGCTCGGGCCCATCACGGCGACGACCTCGCCCGCGTCGATCGCGAACTCGGCGTCGACCAGCGCCGGCGTCGCGCCGTAGGCCTTGGCCACGTTGTATGCCTCGAGCAACATCACGCCGTCACCTTCTCGGCCAGCGCGCCGAGCCGGGCGGCGGTCAGCTCCAGCCAGCGCAGGTCGGCTTCCAGGTGAAACAGGGCGTGGTCGCAGATCAGCTGGTCGGCGATATCGCCGTCGCGCTTGCGGGCGGTCAGCTCCCGCATCAGCCGCAGGTGCTCGGAGCGCTGCGCGTCGAGCAGCTCGTCCGCCGACCGCCCGGTCAGCAGCGCCAGCACCACCTTCGAATAGAGGACGCTCTGCAGGTACGGCTGGGGCTTCTCCGGCTCGCCCAGCCAACGCTCGACGTCGGTCACGCCGGCGTCGGTGATCGCGTAGCGCTTGCGGTCCGGCCCCGCCCCCGGCTCGACGCCGTCGACCTCCACGAGCCCGTTCTTGAGCAGCCGCGCGAGCGTCGCGTAGACCTGGCCGTAGCTCAAAGGACGGTCCGCGCCGAACCGCTCGTCGTACGCCCGCTTGAGGTCGTAACCGTGTCGCGGGCCGCCCTCGAGCAGCCCCAGAAAGGTCGATCCAATGGCCATTCGGTCAACTATACACACCACGTATACGCGCAGCGTATACTTCCACAACCTCGAGTTCGACCACGCGGTCGCGACGTACGATTTCGCCGGGGTGGGACTATGTGCGGCGTGGTATCAGGCAACCTGAGTTGGCCGCTCGAGCACGCGGTGCGAGTGCACAGCGACCGACCGGCAGTCATCGAGGGCGAGCGGCAACTGACCTATCGTGAGCTCGGCGACCGCGTCGCGCGCTTCGGCGGGGCGCTGGACAGGCTCGACGTGCCGCGCGGCGCGGTGGTCGGCGCGCTGGCGGGCAACATCGCCGCGCAGCTCGAGTGCTGGCTCGCCGTGCCTGCGTACGGGCGGGTGATCAACAGCCTCAACCACCGGCTCGCGCTCGGCGAGCTGGCGTTCATGATCGACGACTCCGAGACGCAGGTGCTCGTGGCCGACGACGCACGGCTCGAGGTCGCCGTCGCCCTTCGCGACCGATGCGAGTCGCTGCAACACGTGGTCCACGCCGGCGACGCCCCATGCCCGGACGGCTGCGTCCCCTACGAGTCGCTACTCGAGCAGAGCGTGGCGTCCAGGCCGCCTGACCCGCCGGGGAATGCGCTGGCGGCGATCTCCTTCACCGGCGGTACGACCGGGCGCCCGAAGGGCGTGATGCTCAGCCACGCGAACCTCGTGGCCAATGCGAAGCACTTCCTGTTCACGGACGCGCTCACGCCGGAGGACCGCTACGTCCACGCGGCCCCGATGTTCCACGCCGCCGGCTCGACGATGGTCTTCTGCGTCACGTGGGCCGGCGGGACGCACATCCTGGTCGACCGGTTCGACCTGCCGCGCGTGATCGAAGCCGTCGAGCGCGACGGCGCGACGGTTCTCGTGCTGGTCCCGACGATGATCCAGATGCTCCTGGACCACCTGGAACGGCATCCGGCGGACCTGAGCGGCATACGGCTCCTGCACTACGCGGCCGCGCCGATGTCGGAGAGATTGCTCGAGCGCGCCATGCGCACGTTCTCGTGCGAGTTCCTGCACGGCTACGGCATGACGGAGGCGGCGCCCGGCGTGACGTACCTGTCTCCGGCGGATCACCGGAACGGCCGCCACCTGCGCTCGGTCGGGCATGCGATCCCCGGCGTCCAGGTCGAGATCCGCGATCCGCGCGGCCGGCCGCTGCCGGACGGAGAGATCGGCGAGGTCTGCGTGCGCGGGCCGAACGTCATGCTGGGCTACTGGAACCGCGCCGAGGCGACGGCCGAGGCGCTCTCCCCGGACGGCTGGTACCGCACCGGCGATGCGGGCCACCTCGACGGCGGCTACCTGTATCTCGCCGACCGGCTCAAGGACATGATCGTCAGCGGCGGCGAGAACGTGTACTCGATCGAGGTCGAGAACGTCATCGCCTCCCACCCGGCCGTCCGCGAGGTCGCCATCGTCGCCCGCCCGGACGAGCGCTGGGGGGAGCGCGTGCACGCGATCGTCGTCGCGGAACCGGGCGCGGAGCTCGACGCGGCGGCCGTCGTCGAGCACTGCCGGCCGCACATCGCAGGGTTCAAGCTCCCCCGTTCGGTCGAGTTCCGTGACGAGCCACTCCCGAAGTCGGGCGCGGGCAAGGTGCTCAAGACGCAGCTCCGAGCCCGAGCAGGCGAGCTGCGTTCTCCTTGAGGATCAACGGGCGCACCTCGTCCCGGAACGGTGCCGCCTCGAAGTCGGCGAGCCAGCGGTCGGGCGCGATCATCGGGTAGTCCGAGCCGAAGAGCACCTGAGCCTTGAGCAGCGTGTTGGCGTACTGCACGAGCTGGGGCGGGAAGTACTTCGGCGACCAGCCGGAGAGATCGATGTAGACCTGCGGCTTGTGCATGGCGATTGAGATCGCCTCGTCGGTCCACGGGAACGAGGGGTGCGCGAGCACGATCTTGAGGTCGGGGAAGTCGACTGCCACGTCATCGACATAGATCGGCTGCGAGTACTTCAGGCGGATGCCGCCGCCGCCTGGGAGGCCCGAGCCGATGCCGCTGTGGCCCGTGTGGAACAGCACCGGAAGGCCGGCGTCGGCGATGACCTCGTAGAGCGGGTATGCCGTCCGGTCGTTCGGGAAGAAGCCCTGGATGTTCGGGTGGAACTTGAACCCGCGGACGCCGTGGTCGGCGATCAGCCGCCGCGCCTCCTCGACGCCGGCGCGGCCGCGCGCGGGATCGATGCTGGCGAACGGGATCAGGACGTCCGGGTTGGCCGCCGCCGCCTCGGCCACTTCCTCGTTCGGCACCCGCGGCTGCCCCGTCGTCAGCTCGTGGTCGACCGGGAAGATGACCGCCATCATCCGCCGCTCGCGATAGTGGTCGGCCACGTCCTGGGGCGTCGGCCTTGGCAGGTCGCCGCCGAAGTGCTCGGCGGCCGCGTCGCGCAAGCGGGGCGGCAGGCTGTCGTGGCCGGCCCGCGAGCGCTCCGCGTGCGTGTGGAAGTCGATGGCGACGATGGCGTCCGGCGCGGTCATCCCACCTCCGCCCAGCCGCCCTTGAGCACGGTTGCCCCGCCGGCAGTCGCCTCGAACGCGAAGCCGCCGTCGGCGCGCCACACGCGCGTCGTGACGGCGTCGCCGAGGGTGACCGGCGCGGAGAAGCGCACCGCCAGGCGCGCCGGCGCACGGCCCGCGGCCTCCTCCACCGCGTGGCCGGCGACCGCCATCGTGCAGAGGCCGTGGAGGATGCGCCCGGGGAGTCCGACCGCCCGTGCCGCGTCGTCGTCGAGGTGGATCGGGTTGCGGTCGCCGGAGGCGCGCGCGTAGCGCTCGGCCTGGTCGGTTGCCACGGCGAAGCTCGACTCGTCGGGGTCGCCGTCGCGAGCGGCCTCGCGCACCTCGGGCGCCGGCTCGCCGAGCTCTTCGGGCGGTTCCAGGCCGCGGAACAGCTCGGTCACGTACTGCTCCGCCACGAGCTCGCCGCCGGCCCGCGTCTGGGCTCGGATGACAAGCGCGGCTCCGCTGCGGCGCGCGAAGAGCCCGATCGGCGCCGAGGTGGTGACCAGCGACATACCGGCCTCGAGCGGCGCGTGCAGGTGGATGTCCTGGGCGGCGTGGACGATGCGGCGCCGAGCCGCGTCGGAGGCGACCGAGCGCGACGCGGCCGGAATCGTCTCCCACGCCGGGACGATCGCGAACACGGGCCCGGCCGTACGCCCCCCCGTCGCGTCCGCGTACGCCCGCAGCGCCTGCTCGCCCACCTCGTAGCGATGCGGCTCGCCCGGCCGGCCGACGGCGCTGAGGTCGAACGCGCTCACGTGGTCATCCCCGTGGTCTGCCCGCCGCTGGCGGTGATGACCTGGCCGTGAACGAAATTCGACCACGGAGTGCACAGCAGGAAGATCGCACCGGCCGCCTCTTCGGGCATGGCCGGGCGGCCGAGCGGGATGATCTGCCCCGCTGCCTCGCGCATGCGGTCCGGGATGCCGAGCGGGATCTCGACCCCGTCCTTCGCGAACGTCCCGCCCTCCGTGGCCGATGCGGTCAAGCGCGTCTCCACGAACCCGAAGGCGACCGCGTTCACGTTGACCTTGAACGACCCCCACTCGCGCGCGAGCGTCTTCGTCATGCCCACCAGCCCGGCCTTCGCGGTCGCGTAGTTGACCTGCCCGAGGTTTCCCTGGGTGCCGGCGATCGACGTCACGTTGACCACCTTGCGGAACACCTCGCGGCCCTCGGCGGCCTCCTGCTTGGCCGGCTCGCGCAGGTGCGGCGCGGCGGCCCGCAGGATCCGGAAGGGGACGACGGTGTGGATCTCGAGCATGGCCCGGAACTGGTCGTCGCGCATCTTGTGGGCCATCCCGTCCCACGTGTAGCCGGCGTTGTTGACGACGATGTCGAGGCCCCCGAACGCGTCCACCGCGACGCGGACGAGCTCCTCGGCGACGCCGTCGGCGGTCAGGTCGCCTGTGTGGACGGCCGTCTCGCCGCCGATCTCGGAGGCGGCCCGCTCCGCCGCCTCGGCGTCGAGGTCGTTGATCAGCACCCGGGCGCCGTGCTCGGCGAGGAGCGCGGCGGTGGCCCGCCCGATGCCTCGGGCGGACCCCGTCACGATTGCGGCCTTGCCGTCGAGGACGCCCATCAGAACGTGTAGTCCTCGGCGTCGGCCGCGGTCTCGGCTTCGCCGAGCGGTTCGAGGCCGCCCGGGGCGTCCTTACTCACCTTGGCCACGTACACGAGGCGGCTCGGCGGCTCGGCGGGATCGGTGAAGTCCAGCGTCCCGGCGATGGTGCCGCCGGTGTCGAGCGCGTCGATCGACCGCAGCGCGTCAAGCACGCCCTGGCGCGTGAGGTCCTTGTTCTCGCACGCCTTCGTGAGCGCGGCGTCGGCGATCTGCGCGCCGGCGTACGCGTACAGCGAGCCGTTCGAGGACGGGGTGCCCTTGGGGTACGCCTTCTCGTAGGCGTCCAGGAACTTCTTCACGCCCTCGGCGTCGAGGCCGAGCGGCGCCATCGAGGAGACGACGTAGTAGTTGGCGACGAGGGCGTCCGCCGCCGGCGTGGTGAGCAGCTGCGGCGTCCAGCCGGGCCCGTTGGCGACGATCGGGACGTCGAGCTTCTGCGAGGCGGCGATGCCGGCCAGCGATGCGGCCTGCGGAGGCGCCGCGGAGAACAGGATCGCCTTGACCTGTGCGCGCCGGAAGGCTGCGACCTGGCCCGTCATGTCGGTCTCGGCCGGCGTGATCTTCTGCTCGACGACCTTCAGGCCGTGCTTGTCCGCGGCGTACTTGGAGCCCTTCAGGGCGTTCTCGCCGTAGTCGCCCTCGAAGTACAGGTGGCCGATCGTGTCGCCGTCCTTGATCCCGTGCTCGCGCATGAGGAAGTCGACGGCGTTGATCGCCTCGATGTCGTACGTGGTGCCGGCGATCGCGACGTTCTCGTTGGGCAGGATGTCCGACGTCCAGCCGGCGAAGTTCAGGAACATCCCCTCCTGCTCGACCGAAGGCAGGAGCGCCGAGGTGATCGAGGATCCGAGGACGAGGCCGAGGCCGATGACGTCGCCGGACAGCTGCTGATAGGCCGCGACCGCCTTCTGCGGGTCATAGCCGGTGTCCTGGACGGCCACCTCGATCTGACGTTCGCAGATGCCCCCGGCCTCGTTCCTGGCGTCCCAGTACAGCTTCGCGCCTTCCATCATCGCCTTCCCGTTGGGCGCGAACACGCCGGACAGGTCCGGCAGGTAGCCGAGCGTGATGGTGTCTGCGGTGGCGCCTGGGCCGGTCTTGACGCCGCCGCCGGCCGCGTCTCCGTCGTCGTCTGCGCCCTTGCCGCAGGCGGCCACCGCGAAGGCGAGCGCCACGACCACGGTTCCGAACAGTCGTCTGCTCATGCGAGCTTCTCCTTGACCTCTGGGGACGGGCGCGCGCGGCGGACGAGCCCGGCGAGCCCATCGCGCGCGAACAGCAGGACGGCGACGATCGCGGCGCCGTAGACGAAGCGGCTGAACTCCGACGCGCCGACGCCGCCGCTTCCCGGCTCGGCGAGCAACGGCAGCGAGCCGCTGTAGTGGTTGAGGACCAGCGGCAGCGCGGTCACGAAGACCGCTCCGGCGGCGGCACCGCCGACCGACCCGGCACCGCCGATGACGATCATGACCAGGAAGTCGACCGACAGCAGGAACCCGAACGACTCCGGCACGATCCGACCGAAGGCCAGGGCCGTGAGCACGCCGCCGAGCCCCGCGTACATCGACGACACGGTGAACGCGGCGGCCTTGTAGCGGACGACGTCGACGCCCATCACCGCGGCTGCGACCTCGCTGTCGCGCACGGTGGCGAGCGCACGGCCGGGGCGGCTGCGTACGAGGTTGCGGCCGTACCAGATCGAGCCGGCCACGAGGACCAAGCCCACATACCAGAGCCGTTCCAGCTGGCCGTAGGGCACGCCAAAGACCGTCAGATCGTCGGGATCGGCGTTCGAGAAGCTGAAGCCGAGGACGCTGAGCGGCTCCACCGCGACGCCTTCGTAGCCACCCGTGATCCCGGTGGCGTTCTGGAGGACGTGCTGGCCGAGGAAGACCAGGCCCAGCGTGGCCAGACCGAGGTAGATCCCCCGCACACGTCCCGAGATCGGGCTGAAGAGCGCGCCGGCGACACCGGCCAGCGCAACCGCGCCGAGCACGGCCAGTATGGGCGGCAGCCCGAGTCCGGCAGGTCCGTCTGCGCCCGGGACGTCCCTGCCGGCCAGGAAGGCGTAGCCGTAGGCGCCGATGGCCACGAAGAAGGCGTGACCCAGCGAGAGCTGCCCCGCGACGCCGACGAGCAACGTGAGGCCGATCGCGGCGACGACGGCGCCCATGGCGAAGAGCGCCGTCTGCAGCCAGAAGCTCTCGAGATAGAGCGGGAGGGCCGCGAGAACCACGACGGCCCCGGCGCCGACCGCGAGGCGCAGCAGCCTAGACACGAGTCACCTCCCTCGTGCCGAACAGTCCGGACGGTCGCACGAGCAGCACGAGCAGCATCACGACGAACGGCGCGACGGTCCCGATGCCGCGGCCGAGGAACGCCAGCTCGTCCTGGTAGCCCGCCGTCAGCACCGACACGACGCCGATGATCAGTCCGCCGATCACTGCGCCCTCCGGCGAGTCGAAGCCGCCGAGGACGACGGCCGGGATGGCGGCCAGCGCCACGAGTCCGACACTGCCCGTGACGCCGGCGGCCGGGAACGACGTCAGGAACAACCCACCGACGGCCGCCAGCGCGCCGGCGAGCGCCCAGGCGCCGGCCGCGACGCGGTTCAGCCGGATGCCCATCAGCGCAGCGGTCTCCCCGTCCTCCGCGGCCGAGCGCATCGCCACGCCCCAATCGGTGACCTTGACGGCGACCGCCAGCGCGGCGACCAGCACGAGCGCGACCGCGCCCGCGACGACGCGCGACGCGGGGACGCGGATGCCGGCGACCTCGACCACGTCGGCGCCCCACGGCGCGCCGATGCTGATGACATCCGTGCCGATCTCGCGTGTGAGCTCTGTCAGCAGCAGGATGTCGACGCCGAGCGTGAGGATGGCCAGCGTGCCGAGGTCGGCTCGCCGGATCCGGCGGATCAGCACCGCGTCGATGACCAACGACACGAACGCCGCCGTGGCGATCCCGACCACGACCGCCGGCCAGAAGCCGATCGACTCGTGCAGGCGCCCGATGACATAGGCGCCGAGCAGCACCAGCGAGCCCTGGGCGAAGTTGATCACGCCCGTGGCTCGGAAGATGGTCACGAAACCAAGCGCGACCAGGGCGTAGATCGCGCCCAGGAACAGCCCGCCGACGAGCAGCGTGACGAACTGGTTCACGGCGTGCCTCCCAGATAGGCGCGCCGTACCTCGGGGTCGCGCTGGACCTCGGCGGGGCTGCCGTCCGCGATCCGGCGGCCGAAGTCGAGCACGGTGACGCGGTCGGCGATCCCCATCACGAACGCCATGTCGTGCTCGACGACCACGGCGGAGATCCCCAGCTCCGCGCGGGCGGACGCAATCGCCGCGGCCATCGCCGTCGCCTCGTCGCGCGTCATGCCCGCCACCGGCTCGTCGAGCAGCATCAGGCCTGGCTCGGCGCACAGCGCGCGCGCGAGCTCGACGCGCTTTCGCGTGCCGTAGGACAACGTGTGCACCGGCCGCTCGATCGCCGGCTCGAGGTCGAGCAGCGCCGCGATCTCCCGCACGCGGGCCTCGTGTCGGGCGCGCTCGCGGCGTGCGCGCGGCAGCCGCAGCCCGTCACCGAGAAAGCCCGCTCGCATGAGCCGGTGACGGGCCAGGAGCAGGTTGTCGAGCACGGTCGCGCTCGGCGACAGCGAGATGTTCTGGAACGTGCGCGAGACACCCAGAGCCGCGACCCGGTGAGGCCGCAGCCCGCGCAGCTCGCGGCCCCCGTAGCGGACGCTCCCGGTGGTCGCCGCGTAGACGCCGGAGAGCACGTTCAGGCACGTGGACTTGCCCGCGCCGTTCGGGCCGATGAGCGCGTGCATCGACCCAGGCGCCACCGTGAACGACACGTCGGAGAGCGCCGTGATGCCGCCGAATCGCACGGTGAGGTCCTCGACGACGAGCTCACCGGCGCGCTCCGTGGGCGGGGCGGTGGGTCGCAGCGAGATCGTGTGATCCTCGACGCCGAGATAGCGATCTCGCACCTGCGGGCTGTCGGCGAGGTCCCGAGCGGACCCCGCGAGCGAGACGGCGCCGACCTCGAGCACGATCGCGTCGTCCGCGACGGCGAGCGCCATCGCGGCGTTCTGCTCGACCAGCACGACGGTCACGCCCTGGCGGTTGATCTCGCGGATGACCTCGCCGATCTGCCCGACGATCCGGGGCGCGAGGCCCAGCGACGGCTCGTCGAGCAGCAGGACGCGCGGGCTTGCCATCAGCGCGCGGCCGATTGCCAGCATCTGCTGCTCTCCGCCCGACAGCAGTCCGGCGCGCTGGCCGCCGCGCTCGGCGAGGATGGGAAAGAGCTCGTGCACCCGCGCCCGCGCTCGCTCGCGCGCCGCCTTGTCGCGCGCGGCGAGGCCGCCGGCGCGCAGGTTCTCGGCCACGGTGAGGCGGCTGAAGACGCGCCGGCCCTCGGGCACCTGGACGACGCCGGCGCGCGCGATCCGCGCCGGATCGAGGCCGAGCAACGGGCGTGCGGCGAGCTCGATGGCACCGCCGGTCACCGACCCTCGCTGGCCCGCGAGCGTGCCTGAGATCGCGCGCAGGAGCGTCGTCTTGCCGGCGCCGTTGCTACCGAGGACGCCGAGGATCGCGCCCTCCGCGACGTCCAGCGAGACCTCGCGCAGCGCCTGCACGGCGCCGGCGTAGGCGACGCTCAGGTCACGGACGCTCAGCAGCGCCATGTCCTGACGGGCGGCACTGTCAGCGGCCTCGGCGAATGTCTCCCCCACCACGCGATTCTCCTCGCGTCGCAACAGTATCAGGCTGCCTGATGTATGTCAGGTAGCTTGCTACTTGTCCGGCAGGCCCGCGCCGAGGTGATGCACGCAGTCCTTGAGCGCCTTCAGAAGCTGCGCCCGGCCCTCGTCGTCGAGGTCCGCGAGCATCCGGCTCTCCATCTCGTCGACCGCCTGCCCGCAGCGCCCGAGGACGTCGTGCCCGGCGTCGGTCAGCGTCATCTCGAGCACCCGGCCGTGGTTGGCGGCGGGCGAGCGCGCGACCAGACCGTTACGCTCGAGCGCCGCGATTACCTCGTTCATCGACTGCGGCGTGACGTAGCTGCGGCGGGCGAGCTGCGCGTTGGACAGGCCGGCTCGGTCTCGCAGGATCGACAGCGCCGTGTACTGGGGGACGGTCAGCCCGTGCGGCGCAACGAGGCGCCCGATCTCCCTGCGCAGCGCACGGTCCAGGCGGCCGACGACGTAGGAGATCCGCGGCGCGACCTTCGGGCTCGCGGTCCTCGACGAACTCACACGCCGACGGTAGCAGCGCGGTGCCGAACATCTCAGGCTGCCGAATATCAGGCTACTTGACAACAGACGTACGCTGGCGGGGAGCGAGAGGAGACGCGATGCTTCCGGTGAGAGTGCGGCTGGCCTGCGCTGTCGTCAGCGCCACCGTGGCCATGGCGATGGCGACCCCGGCGGCCGCGGCGCCGCCGACGTGCACGAATCCGACGGTCACATGCGTCACCGGTACCGCCGGCGACGGCTCCACGTTCAAAGCGGAGGTCCCGCCGGACTGGAACGGGACGCTGCTGCTCTACAGCCACGGCTACGTGCCTCCCTTCGTCCCCAACCCGCCCGCCGAGGACGCGGGCAACCGCGCGGTCGCCGACCACCTGCTCGCCGAGGGCTTCGCGCTCGCCGGATCCTCGTACGCGTCGAACGGCTGGGCCGTGGAGGACGCGTTGCGCGATCAGATCGATCTGCTCGACCGCTTCGATGACCGCTTCGGCGAGCCACGCCGCACGATCGCCTGGGGCCACTCGATGGGCGGGATGATCAGCGCCGGACTCGTCCAGCGCAACCCGCGCCGGTTCGACGGTGCGCTCCCCTTCTGCGGCATCCTCGCCGGCGGGGTCGGCCTCTGGAACCAGAACCTCGACCTGCAGTACGCGATCAAGACGCTGCTGTCGGCCGACCCCGATCCGGCCGTCTCGGTCCCCGCCTCGCAACTCCAGCTCGTGCACATCACGAACTGGCAGACGAACGTCGCGCTCGCCAACGCGGCCATCACCGCCGCTCAGGCAACGCCGCGCGGCCGCGCGCGGCTGGCTCTGGCCGCAGCACTGTTCAACCTTCCTGACTGGTATGAGGTCGGTACGGAGCGGCCCGCGCGCGAAAACTACACGGCGCGCCAGCAGAACCAGTTCCGCGCCCTGCAGTTCCAGCTCGCGTTCATCTTCGGATTCCGCGCCGAGCTCGAGCAACGCGCCGGCGGCAACCCGTCATGGAACGTCGGCGTCGACTACGGGCGAATGCTGGCCCGCTCTGGAATGCGCGAACTGGCCCTGGCGCTCTACCGGCAGACGGGACTCGACCTACGCCGGGACCTGCGCCTGCTCGAACGTGCGCCGCGCGTGCGCTCCGATTTGAAAGCGACCGCCTACCTGATCCGCAACATCGTCTACGACGGCCGCGTCCGCGTGCCGGTCCTCACCGTGCACACCACGGCCGACGGCCTCGTCGTCTCGCCGCACCAGACCGCATACCGTGACGCCGTGCGGCGGGCCGGACGGGCCCGGCTGCTCGAGCAGCTCTACGTCGACCGGCCAGGACACTGCTCGTTCAGCGACGCCGAGACGCTCGCTGCGCTCGACGTGCTCCTCGAACGCCTCGACCGCGGCCGCTGGCCGAGCGATCGCGACAGCGCGTTCGTTGAGTACGAGCCGCCGCCCTTCCTGCGGCCGTTTGACCTTGCGTGGCCGTTCCTTCGCCGGTGACAGCGAGCGACAACTCGCCCCCGGGCCGTTGTGCCTTCAAGACCGGCAAGCGGCCGTAGCCCGGTCGTTGGTAGGTTCGATTCCTGCGCCGCTCGGCTGAGCTAGTGGCCGCTGCGCCCGATGCCGAAGACGCGCGATGCTCGGCAACCCCACGCTGACCGAGGTCGGGCCGGACCACCAGCCAGGCACTGCTCGCGCTCTCGGGCGTTTCGCACGGCATCGGGACGCCGGCCACGGCGCGGACGCGTTCGCGACGACGTTCTGGTGGGTGCTGGGCGCCACCGTGTTGACGGCGCTGCCCGCGCCGGCACTGGCGCGCTTCCCGGCGCCGGCACCGGCGGCGGCCGAGCCGGTGCCCGCGTGAGCACTGTCCCCCGCTCAGGCAGCTAGCCTTCGCGCTGGTCAATGCTCACGTTCCTCGGCCTGTCGGTGCTGCTGATCCTGACGCCCGGTCCGAACCAGGCGCTGCTCACCACCCGCGTGCTGAGCGGTGGGCGCGCCGCCGGCTGGGCGGTCGTGCGCGGGCTGTCGGGCGGGATGGCCCTGCACGTGGTCGCCGCGACCGTGGGCTTGAGTGCGCTGCTGGCGTCGAGCTCGACCGTGTTCGGCTGGGTCAAGCTGCTCGGCGGCGCGTACCTGGTCTACCTGGGCGCGGCGGCCTTCCTGCGCGCCCGGCGGCGCGCTGACGAGGACGCCGCGCCGGTGCCGCGCGAGCGGTCGGGATCGCCGTTCCGCGACGGCCTGATGAGCATGTCGCTGAATCCGAAGGCGGGCGTGTTCTTCGTCGCCGTCGTGCCGCAGTTCGTGACGCCCGGCCCGGGCGCCTCGGGGCGCGTCGCGCTGCTGCTGTGCATCTACGGCGCGCTCTGCGTGGTGTTCTGGTCGAGCTTCGTGCTGCTCCTGCACGGTGCCCGGGAGCTCGTGCGCCGCCCCGCGGTCCGCCGCGGCCTCGAGCGCGTCACGGGCTGCGCGCTCGTCGGGCTCGGCGTGCGCCTCGCCGCCGGCCGTCCGTAACAGGCGCGCCACTCCGGCGCTCCGGCAGGCGGCCGATTCGCCGTCGCGGCCAACACGAGCCGCGCTCTCGTGACGCATGATACGTTCGCGCCGGAGAGCGGCCCCCGGCGTACCCGGGGGAGGCGCGGTGGCCGGACAAGGAGGCACATGACCGACCCGACGACCAACGGCGAGCAGCGCGATTTCGTCGAGCGCTGGCGCGACAACGCCTACGGGTGCTTCTCCTCCGGCCACAAGTTCTGCCGCGAGGTGTGCCCGGTGATGCAGGTCACACGCAACGAGAACCACACGCCGACGGCGTTCCACGCGAACATCGTCGCGATGGAGCAGGGCCTCGTCGACGTCGCCGACGTGGCCGACGACTTCGTGCACTGCACGCAGTGCGGCGCGTGCGAGCTGCGCTGCCCGAACACGCTCTTCACCGGCGACTTCTACCGCCACCGCACGCGCACCGTCGACGTGGTGAAGGCGATGCGCGCGCTGATGGTCGAGACCGGCAACGAGCGCGAGGGCTGGAAGCTCTGGAACGAGCGGCTGGCCGCCAATCACAACGAGCCGGTGCTCGGCGAGATCGACGTGTCGCAGGAGCACGTGGCCGACTGGGCCGAAGGGCTGGACATCCCGGTCGGCGGCGAGTCGATCCTGTTCGTCGACTGCGAGGCGGCCTTCTACCGCACCTCGTACACGCGCGCGTTCGCGCAGCTGCTCCAGCGTGCGGGTGTGGCGTTCGGGCTGATGCGCGAGCAGTGGTGCTGCGGCGGGCCGGCGGCCGAGATGGGCTACGTCGACCTCGCGCGCAAGCACGCCGAGCACAACGTGGCCGACTGGCGGGCCGTCGGCGCCAAGCGGATCATCGCGCCCGACCCGCACGACTTCATCGCCTTCACCGAGGACTACCCGCGCTACTTCGGCGACGCCTACGACTTCGAGATCGTCCTCGGCGTCGAGCTGGTCGCCGAGCTCGTGCGCGACGGCAAGATCGCGCTCACCGAGCCAGTCGACCGCGTCGTCACGTACCACGACCCCTGCCGGCTGAACAAGCGCAAGGGCGTCCACGAGGCGCCGCGCGAGTTGCTGCGGGCGATCCCCGGCCTGACGTTCAAGGACGTCGACCGCGTGACCCAGTGGAGCTACTGCTCGGGCGGCGGCGGCGGGCTGCCGGTCGAGAAGCCGGAGATCACGGCGGAGATCAGCCGGCGCCGCGTGCAGCGGGCCGCCGACCTGGAGGTCGACGCGCTGATCAGCGCCTGCCCGTGGTCGGAGCGACCGCTGTCGGAGGCGGGGATCCTCGAGGTGATGGACCTGTTCGAGCTGCTCGCGCAGTCGGCCGGGATCGAGGTCGGAGGGCACACGAGCGCGGAGGCGCGGGCATGAGCGCCGTCGCCTTCAAGTCGGCCGTCGACGACGCGGTGGTCGAGGAGCTGCGGGCGATCCTCGGGGACCGCGACCGCGTGCTGCCGAACGTGTCCTCGCGCGTGAGCCGCACGCGCGTCCCGGCGCCGTTCCCCGTCCATCGCTGGGGCGAGCACCTGCCCGACGTGGCGGTGCTGCCGAAGACGGCCCAGGAGGTCTCGGACGTCGTCAAGCTCGCGAACCGCCTCGGGATCCCGATCGTGCCGCGCGCCGGCGGTACGGGGCTGTCGGACGGCGCCGTTCCGATGCGTGGCCGCGGCGGGATCCTCGTCGACGTCAAGCTGATGAACAAGATCCACGAGATCGACCTCGTGGACCGCACGGTGACCGTCGGGCCGGGCATCAACATGCTCAAGCTCAACGAGGAGCTGCGGCCGCACGGCGTCTTCTATCCGGACGACCCGGCGTCCTATCCGTGCTCGCTGGTGGGCGGGCGGATCGGCACCGGCGGCTGGTCGCTGCTCGGTGCCCGCTTCGGCCACACCCGCGACCTCGTGATCTCGATGGAGGTCGTGCTGCCGACGGGCGAGATCGTCGAGATCGCCGAGGGGGGCGGCCGCAAGCTGCGCAAGTCCTCGACCGGGCTGACGCTCAAGCACCTGTTCACCGGCCACCAGGGCACGCTCGGCATCTGCACCGAGGCCACGCTCGAGCTGGTCCCGCGGCCCGAGACCGAGTTCGCGGCCTTCTTCGCGTTCGACGACTACATGAAGGCGTACCGCACGGTCGGCGCGCTGACCAAGTCGGGGCTGGCCACGATCGCCGGCGTCGTGCTGTTCGACGAGTGGAAGCTGCGCTACCTGCGCCGCGACGACGAGGCGTACATCCCGCAGCCGGAGGACGTCCGGTCGGTGATCGCCGTCGCCATGTACGGCCGCCGCGCGGAGGTCGAGCCGGCGTCCGGGATCGTGATGGAGATGGGACGGGCGGACGGTGGGCGCTACCTCGGCGACGAGATCTCGCAGGGCGACTGGGCGTCGCGCCACGACCGCTACGCCACGCCGCTGCACGGGCGCACGCTCGACGGCCAGGTGGTCCCGATGTCATGGCACTGCGAGGACGCGGCGCTGAACTACTCGGTGCTGCCGCAGGTGCGCGAGGAGTGGCACGCGATCGTCGACCGCTACATCCGCGAGTACGGCATCTTCGACGACTGGGGGATGTTCGCCTACACGAGCGGCGCCCACAAGCCGTGGGGCGACTACCTGGTGGAGATCGACGTCGGGATCTGGGAGCAGAAGCTCGACGCGGAGAACTGGGAGGCGTGGGTGCGCTGCAAGCGCGAGATCTCCGAGGTGTCGCTCAAGTACGGCGGCTCGATGACCGCCTGTCACGGCGCGACGCGCGAGGGCGACGCCGAGCTGGTGCCGACCGAGATGGGCTCCTCGTGGGAGGTCGTCAAGCGCATCAAGCGCGCGCTCGACCCCAACAACGTCATGAACCCCGGCAAGCAGTCGATGGACGAGGCGTACGAATGAGCATCTTCCGACTCGGCGACCAACGGCCGCCGGAGCCGCAACGGATCAACGACGACGTGGTCATGCGGTTCGAGCACGTCTACGAGGTCGACCCGGACAAGATGCGGGTCTTCCCGCAGCAGGAGATGCCGGCCTGGGACACCCAGCGGATCGTGGCGGCGCGCTGGGACCACCTGGACTGGATGCACGACCACTTCGCGGACGAGGTCCTGTCGACGGGCCTTGGGTCCGAGACGATGCCCGAGGAGGACGAATGAAGTTCAGCTACTGCATGCTTCCGGACTATCCGCTGAACGACTCGATCGACATGATCAAGACGGCGGACGAGCTCGGCTACCACGCGTGTTACGCGGTCGACGAGACCTGGCACAAGGACCTGTGGGTGCTGTTCGCGGCCGCCGCGGACAAGACGAGCAACATCC
The DNA here is from genome assembly GCA_963806395.1 of uncultured Solirubrobacteraceae bacterium. Taxonomy (GTDB): domain Bacteria; phylum Actinomycetota; class Thermoleophilia; order Solirubrobacterales; family Solirubrobacteraceae; genus DASSUW01. The sequence continues at coordinate 222,215 of CAWDYI010000019.1, forward strand.
GCTTCGGGCCCAACGTCACGCACGTGTTCCTGCGCGAGCCGACGCTGATCTGCCAGCAGCTGGCGACGCTCGACGAGCTGACCGGCGGGCGGATGGAGGCGGTCGTCTCCACCGGGAACTTCGGACTGATGCAGCAGTACCACATCGATTGGGCCGCCAAGAAGCCGCTGTCGCGCCTGAAGGAAGCCATGCACGTGATGCGCACCTTCCTGGACGACGGGAAGATCGACTTCAAGGGCGACTTCTTCGAGTACACCGGCCTGTTCACGGCCGCCCGGCCGGTGCAGGAGCGCATCCCACTGCTGATGGGCGGCATGAAGGGACCGCGCTCGTTCATCGCGGCCGGCGAGATCGCCGACGGCCTGCACCACGCGCTGTCGTACTCGCGCGAGGCCTACGACTACGTCGTGGAGAATGTGCGCAAGGGCGCCGACAACGCCGGCCGCAACTTCGACGACCTCGACGTCGGGGCCTGGGTCGTGACCGTGGTGAGCGAGGACTCGGCGGCCGCCAAGCAGGCCGCGCGCATTCTCGTGGCCTTCTACATCTCCTCGATGCCGCCCGAGCAGCTCGAGCGCCACGGGATCACGACCGACGAGGTCGCGCCTGTGGTCGAGGCGCTCGGCGCGGGCGACGTCGCCAAGGCGATCGAGCTCTTCCGCCCGGAGCTGTCCGAGAAGCTGTCGATCGCCGGCACGCCCGAGGAGTGCGTCGAGAAGATCAAGACCGACATCGAGCCGGCCGGCGTGAACCACATGATCCTGTGCCTCACCGACGCCCACCTGGTCGAGTTCTTCTCAGGGCACAAGGTCGAGAACGTGCCGGGCATCCAGGAGCAACTGCAACTCGTCGCGGAGCGGGTGATCCCGAGCTTCAACTGACGCGCACGCGCCCCACGCGCGTGACAGCCACTACCTCCGGGTCACGAACTCGCAGAACCTGACGGTGTCGGACCGGTCGGCCTTCACCTTGTCGCGGCCGCCGCCGCAGTCGATCGTGTCGCGCGTGCGGTCGCGCGCGGAGATGGTGTCGTCGCCGCCCTGGGCGTTGACCTTGTCCTTGCCGGCCCCCGGCGTGATCGTGTCGTTTCCCCTCCCGGCGTTGATCTTGTCGGCGCCGGCGTCGCCGGCGAGGCGGTCACCGCCGGAGGAGCCGTTGAGGAGGTCCGCCCCGGTCCCGCCTGCCATCCGATCGTCGCCCGAGCGGCCGAACAGGCAGTCGTTTCCACCGCGACCGCTCAGCACGTCGCGGCCCACGGTGCCGACCAAGACGTCCGCGCCCGGGGTGCCGACTTTGAACGGCACCGTGCCGGGGTGCTGGCAGTCGGGCGGCGGCGGCGGGGGCGGGTCGAGAACGCACTGCACGGTGACCGCGACAGTCGCGCTGGAGCCCCCGTTGAGCCGGTAGGTGAACGTGTCGCGCGCCCCGCCCAGGTCGTTGCAGTAGTTCGGCTTGGGCTGGTAGGTGACGCCTCCGCCGGCGAGCGCCGTGCTGCCCTGTGCAGGCTGCGTGATCGAGGCGACGACCTTCGGCCCGCCGTCCGGATCGGTGTCGTTGGCGAGCACGTTGATCGCGGTGGCAGCGGCGTCCTCCATGACGACCGCGACGTCGTTCTTCGCGGTCGGCGGCGCGTCGAAGCACGGCCCGTCCGGCGTGGAGAAGTTCCGGTAGACCATCACCCGGTTGGCGCCCTGGTCGCTGATGACGAGGTCGGCGAGCCCGTCGCCGGTCAGGTCGCCTGCGACCATCGCCACGCGCGTGGCGGTTGCCGGGTTCTGGTAGCCGAGCTGCGGCAGGTCCTGACCGGTATCGAAGCTCCCCGTGCCGCCGCGATGGATCACTCCTCGCCCGTAGCCGCCGGCGCCCACCACGTCGTTGCAACCGTCACCGTCGACATCGGCGACCGCCACGGCGTCCAGGCCGGGGATCGAGGGAAGCGTCGTGGCGACCGGCGCGAGTCCGGACGCGCCCCACCGGAAGTAGTGGATCGAATTGACCCGTGCACTCAAACTGTTGACGAACTGGCCCGCGAGCACGTCGAGGTCGCCGTCATCGTCCAGGTCGCTCATCGCGACCGACTCGACACCGCCCGTCAGTGGCCGCGAGCTCTCCGCCAGGTACGTCACCGGTTGGTGCGCGAAGCCGAAGATGCCGATCTTGTCGACCTCGCCGGTCACGATCTCGTCGGGCGGCACGCCGGGGAAGGCGCCGTTGAGGTTGCCGACGGCCATCGGTCCGCCGGCGCTGGTGGTGTTGCAGATGGGCCCAGGCTGAGCGGGGTCATAGGTGATACACAGCTCACGGCTGAGCCCGACTGCATGCTGGAACGCCAGCAGCGGAACCGGATTGCCGTCCGGGCGCCTGACCAGCGCGAGCACGTCGACCGTCGTCGGACCGAGGTTCTGCGGGAGCCCGAGATTGAACGCCTGCGGGCTCGCAAGCGCGCCCGCCCCGTCACCCGTCAGCCGCACGACATTCGGCGTACAGGCGACGTAGGCGTCGAGCTTGCCGTCCAGCGGTAGCGGAGTGACGTCGCCAAGCGTGATGTCCAGCCCTGCGCACTGCGGCCCGGCCGTGTGCTCGACCGGTGCGGCGAAGGTGCCGTCGCCGTTGTTGAGCATCACGCCGACGCTGCCGCGCAACGGCATCGCGACCACGATGTCCTTGCCGTTGACGCCGTCGAGGTCGCCGAGCGCAACCGAGTCGGGAGCTCCGGGCAGGAAGACGTCGGTCCGCTGGAGGTTCACGGCGGCGCCCGCGGGCGTTCCGCCCAACGCCGCCCCCAGGAGCACCGCGAGCGTCCAGCGGCTTAGGCGCCTGGCGGGAACGACGATGCTTGCGACCCTACCAGTGCTGACGCGGTGTCACTCCGGGCGGACCTCGGCAGCGGCGGGATCGAGCAGGCGGGCGAGGAAGGCGCGGGTGCGCTCGTGACTCGGGGCTCCGACCACGCGCTCGGGCGGACCCTGCTCGAGGATCACCCCGTCGTCCATGAACGCGACGCGATCGGCGACCTCGCGCGCGAAGCTCATCTCGTGCGTGACCACCATCATCGTCATCCCCTCCTGGGCGAGCACGCGCATGACGCCGAGCACGTCGCCGACGAGCTCCGGGTCGAGCGACGACGTCGGTTCGTCGAACAGCATCAGCTCCGGACCCATCGCGAGCGACCGTGCGATCGCCACCCGCTGTTGCTGACCGCCCGAGAGCTGGGACGGGAAGGCGTCCGCCTTGGGCGTGAGGCCGACCCGTTCCAGGTTCTCGGCGGCGATCCGCTCCGCCTCCTCCTTCCCGCGGCCGAGCACGCGGCGCTGCGCGATCGTGAGGTTGTCAGTCACGGTCAGGTGCGGGAACAGGTTGAACTGCTGGAACACCATGCCGATCCGGCGCCGGACCGCGTCGATGTCGACGTCGAGATCCGTCACCTCGACGCCTCCGACGAAGATCTGCCCCGACGTCGGCTGCTCGAGCAGGTTGATGCAGCGCAGCAACGTGGACTTCCCCGACCCGGACGGGCCGATCACGCAGACGACCTCGCCGGTCTCCACCCGGAAGTCGATGCCCTTGAGCACTTCCAGGTCCCCGAACGACTTGTGCAACGCGCGGATCTCGATCGGAGCGGTGGCCTGCTCGCCTGCGGGCATCGCCCTCATCGCGCCTGGGCCTGCCGGGCTTCGAGCCGGCGGACGAGGATGCCCAGCGGCACCGTGATGATCAGATAGGCCAGGCCCGCGATCAGGATCGGCGTCATGCTCACGTACTGGTTGAGCGCATCGCGACCGAACTTCGCGAGCTCACGCGTCGGCAGCGTGACACCCAGCAGGTACACCAGCGATGAGTCCTTCGTGAGCAGGATCAGCTCGTTCGTGAGCGGCGGCAGGATGATCCGGAACGCCTGCGGAATGATGATCGAGACCATCGCGCGCGTGTGCGACATGCCGAGCGAGCGCGCGGCCTCCATCTGCCCCTTGGGCACGGCCTGGATCCCGGCACGGAAGGTCTCGGCCATGTACGCCGCCGCGACGAGGCCGAGCGCGACCGTGATCGTGCCCAGGATCCCGCCGGGCACCTCGGTGTTGAGCGCGATGGGGATCCCGTAGCCGAACGCGATCAGCACGAGCAGCGCGGGCACGCCGCGGAAGAACTCGATGTACACCGTGGCCAGCGCCCGGTAGGCGGCGACCGGCGACAGCCGCATGAGCGCCACCACGAGGCCGAGGACGAAGCCGAACGCGAACGCGCAGAGGGTGTACAGCACCGTGTTCTTCAGTGCCGTCGTGAGCAGCTCCGGGAACAGCTCCCGGATCACATCGGTGTCGAAGAACGCCTCCTGGATGCGCGTCCAGTTCGCCACGAGCACGAACACGAGCACCGCGATGCCGAGAGCGGCGTACTGGACGGCGCGAAAGGCGCTGGCCCGCTGCCGGCGGGTGAGCCGGCGCGGGCGCGTAGTCGTAGCCATCAGCGTCGTCTCACTCGGGCTTGGCGCCGAACCACTTCTCGTAGAGCTTGTCGTACGTCCCGTCGCTCTTCGCCGTGGCCAGCACCTCGTTGACCACCTTGGCGAGGTCGTCGCTGGTGCCCTTCTTCATGCCGAAGCCGTACTGCTCGCCGGTCTCGAACTGGGCCGCGACCTCGAGATCGGGGTTCTTCTTGACGTAGTCGAGGAGCACCGGGATGTCGTTGATGGCGGCCGGGATCTGGCGGCTCTTGACGCTGCTCAGCTGCAGCGCGAGGTCCTCGTAATCCTTCAGCTCGGCGTCGGTGGCGTTCTCCTCGGCGTACATCTTGCCCGTCGTGCCCGACTGGACGCCGAGCGTCTTGCCGGCCAGGTCCTCGAGCGACGTGATGCCGCCGCCCTTCTCGACGAGCAGCGCCTGGTTGGCGTCGAAGTAGGGGTCCGAGAACGCGATCTTCTCGGCACGCTCGTCTGTGATCGTCATCGCCGCGGCGGCGATGTCGCACTTGCGCGCGTTCAGGTCCTCGCCTGACTGGATCCCCTCGAACGGCGTGTCGACGATCTCCTGCTTGACGCCGAGCTTCTTGGCGACGAGATCGACCAGGTCGACGTCGAAGCCGACGATCTTGCCGCTCTGCTCGAACTGGAACGGCTCGTACGGGAGGTGGGTGCAGGTCGTCAGCGCCCCGTCGTTGACAAGGTCGACGTTGCTCTCACCACCGGCCGGTTGGCCCTCCTCATCATCCCCGCACGCGCTGAAGACCATCACTGCGACCACCGCTACGCACCCCGTCAGGAACCGCGCACGGAAGAAACTCGACTGCATGCTGCCTCCCTCTTCCAGGTCGGATCGTGGTCGCGGCACTATGGCAAGTCGGATCCGGCAGCATCCCCGGCATGCGCCCACGAGCTCTGTTCTTCGACGTCTTCGGTACCTGCGTCGACTGGCGTACGCCGGTGATTCGCGAGTGCGAGGCGCTCGGCCTCCGCGGCGTCGACTGGCCCGCGTTCGCCGACGCGTGGCGGGGCCAGTACCAGCCGCAGCTCGAGACCGTCCGCAGCGGCAGGCGAGCGTGGACGAGGCTCGACGTACTGCACCGCGAGGCGCTCGACCGCGTACTCGGCGACTTCGGGCTCGAGGGTGTGCCGGAGGAGCGCCGGGATGAGCTGAACCTGGTCTGGCACCGCCTGGACCCGTGGCCCGACACCGTCGCCGGCCTCGCACGGCTCAAGAGCCGGTACGTCGTCGCGCCCTGCTCCAACGGCCACATCGCGCTGATGGTCGACCTCGCCAGGCACGCCGGCCTGCCGTGGGACGTGATCCTCGGCGCCGAGATGGCGCGCGCGTACAAGCCGGCGCCGGAGGTGTACCTCGCGAGCGTCGACGCGCTCGGCCTCGCGCCGCGCGAGGTGATGATGGTCGCCGCGCACCAGAGCGACCTCATCGCCGCCGCCGAGTGCGGCCTGGCGACCGCGTTCGTGCCGCGGCCCGCCGAGCACGGCCCGGGTGGGACGGCCGAGCTCGCGCCCGGCCGCGAGTACGACCTCGTGGCGTCGGACTTCGGCGAGCTGGCCCGCGCGCTCGGCGTGTAGACGGGCCGGCAGCGCTCAAGTTCACGCCCGCAACGACCGAGCACGGTGGGTGATGCGCCCTGGCGATGCGACCGAGGTTCACCGGGCGCTCGATCGCGCCCGCGACCTCCACTACGAAGACCACGACGGCGCGCTCAGCGAGGCGATCCGCTGCCATGAGCTCGCGCGGACGCTCGACGACGATGCGCTGCGATGCCGCGCGCTCGTGCTCCAGGCCGCGGTCATGCTCCAGCGCGGCGACCTTCGCGGCGGGGTCGCGCTGACCACCGCGGCGGAGCCCCACGCCGACCGCGGCGACGACGATCGGGCACGGTCCGAGCTGGCGGCCATCAAGGCCCAGCTGAACTTCTTCGCCGGCTCCTACGCCGAGGCGCTCGTCCAGGCCGAGCGGGCGATCGAGCTCGCCGACCGCGGCACCGACATCGAGGTGCGGATCTTCGCGCGGCGGTACGCGTGCGTCGTGTTCGGCAACGTGGGCGTGCGCGACTGGCCCGAGCGGCTGGCCGAGGTCCTGCGCCTGGCCGTCGAGGCCGCGAACCCGTGGGAGGAGGCGATGTCACGCAACGACCTCGCCCATCTGATCATGGAGCAGGGCGACCTGAAGCGGGCCGAGCAGGAGATCGAGCAGGCGTTCGCGACCGCGGCCGGCCTCGCCCCGCGCAACCGGTTCGCGCTGGCGGTCTTCGGCTGCACCCGGTCCGAGATCCGGTTGCGGGCGGGCCACGCGGCCGACGCGCTCGCCGATGCCCAGCACGCGGTCGAGCTGCTCACCGCGACCGGCGACCCGAACCCGTACCTGCTGGCGATGACCGTGGTCGTCGAGGTCCAGGCGCTGCTGGCGCTCGGCCGGCTCGGCGAGGCCGAGCGCTCCGGCCAGCGCGCGGTGGCGCGACTTGGCGACCGCGTGCCGCAGGCCCGCAGCCTGATCCTGAGCACCGTCGCGGCTGCGCTGCGCGAGGCCGGCCGGATCGAGGAGGCCTTCGACGCGCTCAGCCACAGCGCCGCCGTCGAGCGCAGCGCGTTCGAGGAGCTGTCCGAGCTGCAACGTGGACTCGAGCGCGCGGGACTGGAGACGCGTGCCGCCCGCGACCAGGCAGACGCGCTCGCAGCGAAGAACCGGCAGCTCGAAGACGCCGTGCGCGAGCTGGGCGACGCGCGGGCGGCGCTCGAGCAGCGGACCGCGCAACTCGAGTACACCCAGGTGCAGCTGCGCGAGCAGGCCGACCGCGACTGGCTCACCGGGCTCCACAACCGCCGCTATCTGGCGCGTGAGGTCGGGCGCCACGCCGCGGCGCCCTCCGCGGGCCCGTTCAGCTACGCCGTACTCGACCTGGACGACTTCAAGGGGATCAACGATCGCTACGGCCACCAGGCCGGCGACCAGGTGCTGATGCGCGTCGCCGCGCTGCTCCTGGGCGAGCTGCGCGGCCAGGACTCCGTCGTCCGCACGGGCGGGGAGGAGTTCGTCCTGTTGATGCCGCACACGGACGCCGGCGCGGCCGCCGCCTGCTGCGAACGTCTGCGGAGCGCGATCCGCGACGAGCAGTGGGACCGCATCGCCCCGGGGATGCGCCTCACCGCCAGCGTCGGCGTCGCGACCGCGGGCGACGCGAGCGATCTGCGCGCCCTGTCGGAGCTCGCCGACAGGAGGCTCTTCGAGGCGAAGCGCTCAGGCCGCGACCGCGTCGTCGTGTAGCGGCCGCTCACTCCTTGGGCAGAACGCGGCGCGCCAGGCGGCCTCGCCGGATGCGGGCCCACAGGTGGTCGCCGCCGGCCCACGCGGCGAAGCACAGCCCGCCGACCGTTCCCGTGACGGTCATCAGCACGCCGGCCGCCGCTGCCGCCGCGACCCCGTCGCTGCCGAGGATCAGCACCGCAGCCGCCGCGCCGACGCTCGGGCCGACCGGGAGCTGACCGAGCGTCACCACCGCGATCAGCACGGCGATCGCGTCGAAGAACGATGCATCGACGCCGACCGCGTGCAGCAGCAGCCAGTTGCGGAGGATCTGCGAGAAGACCGCGACCAGCACGAAGCCGACCACGAGGCTGCCGCCGTGCAGGCTTCGGAGCACGGCGAGGCCGCTCCACAGCTCGCGGCCCTTGCCCAGGGCGAGATGCCGCAGGCCGGCGCTGGCCGTAGCGATCACCGCAAGGACGATCAGCGGCAGCCACCAGGGCAGGCCGAGCGGCACGACGAGGGTGAACGACGTCAGCGCGGCCAGCATCGCCTCGATCGCGATGATCGGGAACTCCGCGGCGATCAGCGTCGGCACCTGCGGGCTGACCTCCGGCGACGAGCGCCGCAATGCGGCGATCCGCGCCGCGACCCCGAGTTGCCCGTTGATCACGCTGCCCAGCACCTGCATGCTCGACGCGCGGTAGAGGACGCGCCGGGGGACGGTCCCGCCCGCCGCGGTGATGGTCAGATGCCACGCCTCGCTGCGCGAGACCAGCGCGACGATCTGCAGGAGCGCGGTAACGGCCAACACCCATAGCGACGCACTCGCGAGCGCGTCGGCGAACTCCTCCCGCTGGCCCGACAGCAGCCACACGAGCACGGCGGCGGTCGCGAGCGAGCCCACGATCGTGATCGGCCCGCGATGACGGCGCCCGAAGCTCCGGAGCCGAGCGAGCGGGCGGCCCCCCGCGGCGGGCACAGCCGATTCCGTACCGCGCACCGCGTCACCCATCGACGCGAAGCTACCAAGCGCCGCGGGCCGCATCGAGCAGCGCCGCGAGGTAGCACACGAGCGCCAGCACGACGACCGCGGTGAGCCCCCACGTGATCGCGACCCCGACCGCCAGCACCGACGCGAGCACCGAGGTGACGCCGTTGACCGCCCACGCCCACGGCACGGCGCCGGGATGCAGCCCCGAGAGGCGCGTGAGGCCGATCGGCATCGCCATCCCGAGCGCCACGCCGGCGGGCGCGAGCATCGCGACGGAGAGCGCCACGCGGGCGGCGAACGGCAGGTCGATCAGCGCCGCGAGCAGCGGCTGCAGCCCGACGGCGGCGACGGCGAGCAGTCCGCACGCGAACGTGAGCGCGGTGAGCAGGGCACGGCGCGGATCCGCCACGCGTGCGGAGAGCAGCGAGCCGAGGCCGGTCGAGAGCAGCAGCGAGAACAGCACGATCGAGAGCGCGTACGTCGGGAAGCCGAGGAACAGCACGAACCGCTGGATCAGGGCGATCTCCAGCAACAGGAACCCGAGCCCGATCGCGGCGAAGAAGACCATCGTCCTCAGCGGCGGGTGGGCGCGCGACGGCGCCAGCAGCAGCGGCAGCCCGAACGCCGCCGCACACAGCACGAGCAGGACGGCCAGCGTGAGCGCGAGCACGCGCACCGGGTCGGTCGTGAAGAAGTAGCCCGGCGGCGGCGCGGCCGCCAGGTCGCCGAGCCGCGTCATGTTGAAGAAGAACGGCCGGTCGTCGGTCGGCGGGCACACGTCGAGCCGGTAGGAGCGGCAGAACTCCTCGTAGCCCGGGGCGACTGCCAGGTCCGCCCATTCGCGCTGATACGGGCCGCCGGGCGCGTACGCGACGCCCTCGCCGCGCTCGCGCGCGAGCGTCCGGATGCGATCGAGCTCGGCCGTGCTCCACGGCTCGCGGCGCACCAGCACCGTGCCGTAGAGCTCGTTGAAGATGTCGCGCCCGAGCATCACGACGACGTTGCGCTCCGGCCGCTCGACCCCCTCGTCCTCGAGCGCCGCGAGCGCGAGCACGGTCGCCCGCAGCGCTTCGTCGCCCACGAGCCGGTGCAGCCGGCTGACGCTGAGGACTCCGCCGGGCGCCAGGTGGTCGAAGTACTCGCCGAACGCCTCGCGGGTGTAGAGGTTCGCCTCCGTGAGCGCGAACCCGGCGGCCGAGTTGGCGCTCAGCGTGTCCGTGAACCCGATGTGGATGACGTCGTAGCGCGTGTCGCGGGCGGCGAGCCGCGAGCGCCCGTCGCCGATGTCGACCGACACGCCGGGAAGCGAGTAGGGCGAGCCGGACCAGCGCGCGAGGTCCTCGTCGACGATCTCGCGGATCGCCCGGTTGAGCTCGATCACGTCGACGCGGCGCTGCCCGGCGCTGAGCGCGTTCTCGATGTCGCGACCGCCGCCGCCGCCGATCACGAGCGTGTGGCCCGGGCCTGCGAGCTCGTAGCCGACGCTCTGCGGACCGAGCCTGAGCGCGCGCCAGTCGGGGAGCGGCGCACCGGGCGCGCGAACCGGCACCGGGGCGTAGACGCGGTCGTAGAACAGGAGCGCGAAGTCGCTGCCGGCGGGCGGCGGGTAGCCGAGCACGCGGCTGAGCGGCGTCCAGCGCTCCGCCACGGGCTCGACGTCCGGGCCGGTCGTGTGCGGCGGCAGCGCGTAGAGCGACGTGGTCGCAGCGAGTGCCACGGCGACGGCGGCGAGCGCGATCGCTGCGACCGCGATCCGGCCGCCGCCGAACAGGAGCGCCGCGAGCGCTGCCAGCAGCGAGAGCGCGACCAGCAGCGTCGTGCCGGAGACGAGCCACAGCAGCGGCACGACCGCCAGCGCTCCGACTGCCGCCCCCAACAGGTCGAACGCGTAGACGGTGCCGATCCAGCGCGCGTAGCCGCGCACCGCGAGGGCGATCACGACGCCCGCCACGCAGAACGGCACCGCCGCGAGCACGCAGATCGCCACCAGCGTGAGCGCGAAGTCGACGGTCACCCCGGCCCCGAGGCCGGTCGAGTAGTCGAGCCGCACGAGCGCCAGCGGCATCACCACGAGCAGCGCTGCCAGCCCGGCGCTCCAGCGCGCGAGCCGCGGCTCGACCGGCCCTGCGGCCCAGCCCTGTCGCAGGTACACGACGAGCCCGCCCGCGCCCACGCCCAGCAGCGCGAGCGAGATCGCCAGGAAGCTGAAGTGGTAGGCCAGCACGGCCGACAGGACGCGGGTGAGCAGTACCTGGAGCGCAAGCGTGCATCCCGCCACGAGGCCGACGCCGAGTGCAGCGCGGAGCAAGGCACGCTCGGGCATGGCGCGAGAACCTATAGGGATGACTCATGACTGGCGGGTACTCCAGGACGCGATCGCGGGCGAGGTCGTCCTCCCGGGCTCCTCGGGCTACGACCAGGCGCGCAAGCCGCCGATCGCCCGCTTCCACGACGTCAGACCACTGGCCGTGGTGCGGTGCCGGTCCGCGGCCGACGTTGCCGAGGCGATCTGGTTCGCGGGCCGGTACGGCCTGCGCGTGGCCGCCCGCAGCGGCGGGCACTGCTTCGCCGGGCGGTCCTCGACGACCGGGATCGTGATCGACGTCTCGCCGATGGACTCCGTGTCTGTGGCGGACGGGGTGGCGACGATCGGCGCAGGCGCTCGGCTCGGGTCGGTCTACGACGCGCTCGAGCAGCACGGCCTGACGATCGTCGCCGGCTGCGGCCCGACCGTCGGCATCGCCGGCCTGACGCTCGGCGGTGGGCTCGGGGTCCTCGGGCGCAAGCACGGGCTGACCTCCGACCAGCTGCTCGGCGCACAGGTCGTGCTGGCGGACGGCCGCATCGTCGACTGCGACGAGCAGCGCGACGAGGAGCTGTTCTGGGCGCTGCGCGGCGCCGGCCACGGGACGTTCGGGGTCGTCACGTCGCTGATCTTCCGCACGCTCCCCGCGCCCGCGGCGACCAGCTTCCAGCTGCTGTGGCGACACACCGACGCGGCCGCGGTGATCGACGCGTGGCAGGCGTGGGCGCCCGACGCGCCGGACGAGCTCGCGGCCAGCCTGCTGGTGACGGCGCCGGCGGACCCTGGCCGGCCGCCCGCCGTCGAGGTGTTCGGCGCGATGATCGGGAGCGGGTCCGCGACCACCGCGCTGCTCGACGAGCTGATCGCCCAGGCGGGCACGGAACCGGAGTCGGCGGCGCACACGGAGTTGCCCTACCGGGACGCGAAGCGGCATCTGGCGGAACGCGGCGGAGACGACGAGCCCGGGCATCTCTTCAGCAAGTCGGAGTACTTCCGGCGGCCGCTTCCCGCCGGCGCCGTGCGCGCCCTCCTCGACCACTTCGTGGACGGTCGCGTCGCCGGCGAGGCGCGCGAGCTGGACTTCTCGCCGTGGGGCGGCGCCTACAACCGCGTGGCGCAGGACGCCACCGCCTTCGCCCATCGCGACGAGCGGTTCCTGCTCAAGCACGCGGTGGTGATCGACGCCGGCACCGCCGCCGAGGCGGCGGAGCGCTGGCTGGAGCGGTCGTGGGCGACCGTGCACCAGTGGGGCGCCGGGCGCGTGTACCCGAACTTCCCGGACCCGGATCTGGCGGACGCGGCGCGCGCGTACCACGGGCCCAACCACGACCGGGTCCTGCGGATCAAGCGGCGGTACGACCCGAGCGACTTCTTCGCCACCGATGACTTTTCCGCCCAGGTGGCGTCACACACGGAATGAACTCGATGCAGACACACGACGAGTCGGCGTTCACGGTGCTCGTCGAGCGCCACCGGCGCGAGCTCCAGGTGCACTGCTACCGGATGCTGGGCTCCTTCGAGGAGTCCGAGGACCTCGTGCAGGAGACGTTCCTGCGGGCGTGGCGCAGGCGCGAGACCTACGAGGCCCGCTCGACGATCCGGGCATGGCTGTACCGGATCGCGACCAACGCCTGCCTCGACACGCTGTCGAAGCGGTCACGCCACGCGCCGAGCCCGGGCGAGGTCCCGTGGCTGGAGCCCTACCCGGACCGGCTGCTCGACGAGGCCGCGGCGAGCGACGACGACCCGGAGGCGGTCGTGGTGGCCAGGGAGACGATCGAGCTCGCGTTCGTGATCGCGATCCAGCACCTGCCGCCACGACAGCGCGCGGTACTGATCCTGCGTGACGTGCTCGGCTGGCCGGCGAACGACACCGCGTCACTGCTCGACGTCAGCGTCGCTGCCGCCAACAGCGCCCTCCAGCGGGCGCGGGCCACGCTCAAGCAGCAGCTGCCCGAGCGCCGGCTCGAGTGGCCGACGCCGGCGCAGCAGACCGCCGGCGAGCGCGCGCTGGTGCAGCGCTACATCGACGCAAGCGAGCGCAACGACGCGCAGGCCCTGCTGGCGCTGCTGCACGAGGACGCGCGCTTCATGATGCCGCCGGAGCCGGGCCTGTACGTGGGTCGCGAGACGATCCGCGCGTTCTGGACGGAGGGAGGCCTCGGCTCGGACGCGTTCGGCGACATCCGGTGCATCGTGACCTCGGCCAACCGGCAGCCGGCGGTGGCCAACTACCAGCGGCTGCCGGGCACCTCGGAGTTCCGCGCGCTGGCGCTCGACGTGGTGCGAATCGAGGACGGCGCGCTGATCGACGTCGTCGCGTTCCTGCCCAGCGTGTTCCCGTCGTTCGGGCTCCCAGCGACGCTGTGAACGGCCTCGGTACGGGTGACCGCACGGGGGCCGGGGAAGGCCGCACCGCGCCCGCGGGAGGCCGAACTCGAACACGCAGGCCAGCGCGATAGAGCCAACTGTCACATGGTGGGAGGCTTGTCCTATGAGCCCCACCACCATCACCATCGTCCACGCGTCGGCCGTCCACAGCGTCCGCGTGTCCCGCCGCAACCGTCGCCGCTAGGAGCCATCGTGCCCGTCACCGTCACCCCGCGCCGCCCCGCCGCCCCCGCACCGCACGTGTACATGCTCGCCACCGTGCGTGAGCTGCCGCCGGTCGCGCGCCCGGGCACCTTCGACTCCACCTGGTAGACCGCTAGGTCCGCCGCAGCCGCTCACGAGCGGCCGCCTGGACGCGGCGGGCCACGGTTGGCGTCGCTCAAACCGGCGCCAGCCTCTCCTCGATCAGCTCGTGCCCGGCGGCGAGCGCACGCCGGTCGCCCGTGACCGCGGCCAGGAACTCCTCGCGATCGAGCGCGAGCAGCTCGACGTCGGTGCGGGCGACGACCGTCGCCGTGCGCGGCACGTCGCGCAGCAACGCGATCTCGCCGAAGCAGTCGCCGACGAACTCCCTGCGCCGGAAGCGCCCGCGCTCGGTCACCTCGACCTCACCGGCGCCGATCACGTAGAAGCGGTCGCCGACCTCGCCCTCGCGGATGATCGGGTCGCCCTCCGCGATGTGCACCGGCACCAGGTGTCGCGCCAGCTCCTCCAGGCGCGCCACCGGCAGCGGGGCGAGCATTCCGACACCGCGCAGCAACCGGTACTCGCGCTCCGGCACCGGCGTGTTCGCCTCGAGCGTGGCGAGCGCCCGCCAGCGCGCGAGCACGACCAGCGGCAGCACCACGCCGACGACGACCAGCGCACCGCGCAGGCCGAGCGCTAGCACGAGCACCGGTGCGAGCAGCGAGCCGACGGCGGTCGTCAGCTGGTAGGAGCTCTCGACCACGCCGAACGCACGCGCCAGCACGGCGTCGGAGGCGAGCCGCTGGACGAGCGTCAGGCCCGCCACCTCCATCACGGCGTAACCCACGCCGAGCACGAGCAGCCCGAGCACCGCGACGAGCACGCCGGGCAGCGCGCTCAGCGCCAGCAGCGGCACACCGATCAGCACGCTCCCGAGCACCAGCCCGGACGCGTTGCCGCGGCGTGCCAGCAACAGCACCGCCGCGGCGCCGCCGATCGCGCCGCCCAACCCCCAGGCGGAGTTCAGCCAGCCGACCCCGGCGGCGCCGAGATCGAGCAGCTCGAGCGCGACGACGACCACGAGCACGTCGACCGCGCCCTCGACCAGCGTCGAAACGCCGAGCACGCCGACGACGAGCCGCAGCCCCGGCGTGGCGGCGACCGTCCTGAACCCCTCGGCGATCTCGGCCGCGCGCCTGCCGACCGGCGGCGCACCGGCACCGGGCGGGCGCACGTCCACCGGGATCCCGGCCAGCGCGACCACGGCGAGCAGATACGCCCCACACGTTGCGGCGAGGGCGAACTCCACCCCGCCGATCGCGACCAGCAGCCCGCCGCCGGCCGCGCCGACGAGGAAACCGACGCTGTCGATCGCGGCCCAGAGCGCGTTCGAGGCGGCAAGCTGGCCGGCCTCATCGGCGAGGCCGGGCAGCAGCGCCGCCTGCGCCGGCTTGTGCCCGGTACCGACCGCGGTGAACACGGCCGCCAGCACGAACACCACGGCCGCCGGTCCGTCGAGCGCGACCACCGCAGCCGCGACGGCCAGGACGAGCGCGCGCACGAGCGACAGCGCGACGAGGACGTTGCGGCGCGAATAGCGGTCCCCGAGCAGGCTCATGGCGGGCGCCGCCAACGCGGCGGGCACCATCCGGACGGCGGCCGCAAGCCCGACGGCGGATGCCCCGCCGACGCCGTATGCGTAGACGGAGAGGGCCACGAAGAACGCCCAGCTCCCGACCGAGGCCGCCGCCCACGACGCCTGTACGCGCCGCAGCGCGGAGGTCGCGAGCGCATCGTGCAGCGCCCGGCCCGCCACCCTCGCAATCGTTGCGGCGTCCGGCCGTCGGGAGGTTGTGAGCGCGTCCAAGCCTGGGCCCCTTCCAGCCGACCCTAACCGCAACGGCGCACGGCGTCACGAGTCCGGTCAAGGTGACGCCCAGGTGGCCGATTCAACGAGGACATGCCCTCGTCCGCCACTCCTGCCTCCGACAGCACGGCCAGCTCCGCCGGAGTCGGCGTCGCGCTCGTGTCCGCCGAGGGCCGGTTCCTCGAGGTCAACGCCGTTCTCGCTCGCCTCCTCCGCGCAGCATCCGAGGACCTGATCGGCGCGATCTGCCCGCTCGCGAGCGCGCACGAGCACTTCGAGCGCGAGCTCGACGGGACCTGGCTGCTCGTCAGCACCTCACCCGCGGCGGACGGCGCGCTGGTGCTCCACGCGTTCGACATCACCGCGCGCAAGATCGCCGAGGCCGAGCTGGCCGAGCGCGAGGCCACGTTCCGCAAGATCTTCGAGGATGCCCACGTCGGCATCGCGCTGGTGGACTCCACCGGCCACTTCCTGCGCGTCAACCACAAGCACGCGGCGATGCACGGCTTCACCGCGGAGGAGCTCGCCGGCAAGCACTTCCGCGAGCTCGTCGCGCCGGAGCTGCGCGAGCGCAACGTCGGCAACCACGAGGAGCGTTCCGCCGACGCGGACGTGGACAGGGCGGACTTCGATGTCCCGTACGTCCGCACCGACGGAACGCCGGGCGTACAGCGGGTCACCTACTCGATCATCCGCGACGCCGCAAACCGCCCGCTGCACAACGTCGTCCAGGTCGAGGACATCACCGAGCAGCGGCACGCCGAGCAGCAGCTCCTGCTCAGCCAGAAGCTCGAGTCGATCGGGCAGCTCGGCGCCGGCATCGCGCACGAGATCAACACTCCGATCCAGTTCGTCGGCGACAGCCTGAAGTTCGTCGACGCGGCCTGCGCCGATCTGCTCGCCCTTGCAGACGCGTGCGAGGCCGAGGACGCCGGGCGCGTCAGCGAGACGCTCGAGGCAGCGGACGTCGGATACCTGCGCGAACGTCTCCCCGCCGCGATCGAGCGCGCAGGCGACGGGGTCCGGCGCGTGGCCGAGATCGTCCGGGCGATGCGCGAGTTCGCGCAACCACACGCCGGCGGGGTCGTCGACGTCAACCAGGCTCTGGCCAACACGCTCGTCGTCACACGCAACAGCTATGCCGCCGTCGCCGACATGCACACCGACCTCGGCGACGTGCCCCCCGTGTACGCCAACGGAGGCGAGCTCAACCAGGTGTTCGTGAACCTGATCGTCAACGCCGCGCACGCGGTCGGCGAGCGCGGTGAGCGCGGGACGATCTCCGTGGCCACGCGCTGTGACGGTGACGAGGTCGTGATCGCGATCTCCGACACCGGCGTCGGCATCCCGGTCGAGCACCGCGAGCGCGTGTTCGACCCGTTCTTCACCACCAAGGAAGTCGGCGTGGGCACCGGTCAGGGCCTTGCGCTCGCGCGCTCGATCGTGTGCGATCGCCACGGCGGGACGCTGACGCTCGACAGCGAGGTCGGCCGCGGCACCAGCTTTGAGATCCGTCTCGCGATCGCCGATGCGGACGGCGGCAGCGCGCAGTAACTTCATTGTTGCCGCGCATGACCGTCCAGACTGCTCCCGCTCCTACGCTCACCCGGCGCCGCCGCGTCGGCGACAAGATCGCCGCCGCGTTGCGCGGGGGGCTCGCGGGAGCGCTGATCGCGGGCGTGGCGTGGCTGGCCGCAGGCCTGATCGCCGGGACCGCGGTCGTGTTCCTCGTGGTCGCTACGATCGCGGTCGGCGCCTGGGTCGTGATGAAGGGCGACGTGAAGACGTGGGTGTGGCTCGGGCTCGCCGTCGCGTGGGGCGTGGTGCTGCTCGAGCGGGCCGTGGTGCAGGAGAACGGCGGCGTCTGGGTCGCGGTCGCGGCGTGGCTCGGAGTTGTCGTCGGCGCCCGCCGCGCCGGCATCTCCAAGTGGGCGTATCCGCTGCTGCTCTACCCGCTGATCTCGATCGCGATCGTGTGGTTCGCCGGCGAGGACCTGCTCGAGCCGTGGGGTGTTTCATGGCTCTGGGTGGCCGCCGTGCTCGGCCCGGTGATCGGCGCGCAGACGCTGTTCAAGCCGCGCCCGGCACCGCCGCCGGATCGCGCTTCTCTCGGACCAGGCTGAGCAGCACGAAGCTGGCGAGGATCAGGCCGCCGTCGAGCAGCACGGCAGCGCTCCAGCCGCCGGTCGCGTCGCGCAGCACGCCGCTGATCGCCGGCGACAGCACGGCGCCCATCTCGCCGATCAGGTTCATCATCCCGAACGCCGCACCGAACAATGCCGCCCTCGGGACGAGGTCGGCGGCGAGCGCGTGCCACACCGGCTGCAGCGCGTTGAAGAACAGGCTGGAGACGAACAGCAGCACGCCGAGCGCCCACAGGGCGTCGCCGCCGGCGCCCAGGTACAGGCCGAACGCCACGGTCAGCAGTCCCTGGATCAGGGTGAACGTGACGAGCATCGGCTTGCGCCCGCGACCGGAGCGCTTCTCGCGGTCTCCCAGCCAGCCCCCGAGCGGGAAGCCGATGATGCCGGCGACGCCGAAGAACGTGGCCGTCAGGGCCGATTCCCAGAAGCCGCCCTTGGCCGCGTCCGCCACGATCGAGACCGACCAGAAGCTGAAGAACCACAGGTTCCACAGGATCGCGATGCCGGCGACGTAGATCAGCATCAGGTCGCGGTTGCGCACGACCTCGCCGACCTCGCCGCCGAGGCGCGCGAACACGAACCCGACGAGCGCGAGCGCGAGGCCGAGCTCGAGCAGCGCCACGACCCACTCCGACAGGCCCGCCTCCGTGGCGATCATGTAGATCGCCATCACGGCGATGAAGAACACGGCCGCGTACGCCACCAGCCGCCCGGCGGCCGGCATGTAGGCGGGCCGGAACGCGTGCACGCCCTCCTGGCTGTGGAAGAACCGCGCCATCCCGATGCCGATCAGCACCGCGCCGCCGCCGAGCACGAGGAACGGCATCCGCCACGCGTCCTCGGCGCCGAAGACCGACGCGCCGAGATCGATCAGCGGCGCGGCGAGCAGCAGCGCCAGCGTGATGCCGATCGCCAGGCCGGTGATCACGAACCCCATCCCGAGGCTGCGCTTCTCGAACGGCGACTGCTGCGCGATCACGGTGCGGTCGTTGGAGTAGAACAGGCCGGCCCCGAGGCCGGTGACCACGCGCAGGGCGACGAAGCCGAGCAGTGCGGTGACCACGCCGCTGAGAATCGTCGCCGCGCCGGCCCAGACGATGGCGATCACGATCACCGTCCGGTGCCCGAACCGGTCTCCCACGTAGCCGCCGGGGAACTGGGTCAGCATGTAGCCGGCGAACAGGAGGCTGCCGACGAGCCCGCCGAGCGCGAACGGGTTCTGCGCGCCGGCGATCAGCGGCACGTCGGTGTTGATCATGTAGGTCACGACCGGCCCGGTGATGGTCCGGTCGGCGCCGCTCGCGACCCACCCGAGCAGCAGCCAGAACCACAGCACCCGGTAGCCCGGATACGGCGTCACCTGTTGCTCGCCGGATTCCTTCACGCGGGCCGCGCCGCGCGACTCGACCCGCTCGTCGATATGCGTAGCCATCATCAGCCTCCCTCGTAAAATCTTCTGACACATTGCCCGGGCGAGCCGACCCAGACACGTCGAATCTGGTCCGCGACGCGGCGTTCGAGGTGCTCCGGCGGCATCAGCTGACGACGCTGTTCGCCAACCCGGGCTCGACCGAGGTGCCGTTCCTGGTCGGCCTGCCGGACGATCTCGACTTCGTGCTGGCGCTGCACGAGGCGTCGGTGGTGGGGCTCGCGACCGGCTGGGCCCTGGCGCGCGAGCAGCCCGCGCTGGTGTTGCTGCACACCACGGCCGGCCTCGGCAACGCGGTCGCGGGGCTGGCGACGGCGCGCGTGAACCGCGCGCCGCTCGTGGTCGTCGTTGGCCAGCAGGACCGGCGCCACCTCGCGCTCGACCCGTTCCTGGCCGGGCAGCTGGACGGGCTCGCCGGCCGCTATCCGGTGTCGGCCGAGCAGCCGGTGCGCGCGCAGGACGTACCGACGGCGATCGCCCGCGCATGGCACGCCGCGCGCGACGAGCGCGGTCCCGCGCTGGTGCTCGTGCCGATGGACGACTGGCTCCAGCCGGCCGCGGACGAGCCGGTGTCGGCGCCGCGTGCCGTGGCGCGAGCGCGCGCGGTCGAGCCGGCCGACGTGTCGGAGATCGCCGAGCTGCTCGACGCGGCGTCGGCGCCCGCGCTGCTGGCCGGCGCCGGCAACGACAGCACGGAGGGATGGGCGGCGCTCTCGGCGCTCGCGGAGCGACTTGCCTGCCCGGTGTGGCAGGACCCGTTCAGCGCCCGCGCCGGGTTCCCGTGGGATCACCCGCGCTTCGCGGGTCACCTGCCGGCGGGTCGCGAGGCGCTGCGTGCAGCGCTGCGGGCGCACGATGCCGTGCTCGTGGTCGGCGCGCCGCTGCTGCGCCAGTACGGCTACGAGCCCGGGCCGCTGCTCGAGCCCGGCACGCGCGCCGCCGTGCTCAGCGACGACGCCGGGGAGGTCCGCCGCAGCCCGGCCGATGCCGCGCTCGTCGGCGACCCGGGGCGCGCCTGCCGGCTGCTGGCCGAGCGCGTGCGCCCGCGCGAAGCCGCTCCACCACCGTCACGGGCGCGTCCGCCGGTGGCGACGGCCGCCGGCCCGCTGACGGCGCGCGATGTGTTGGAGAGCCTGGGCGGGCGGATCGCGCCCGAGACGATCGTGGTCGAGGAGTGCCCCTCGAGCCGCGCCGACCTGCTGCGCGCGCTGCCCGCCCGCCGGCCGATGGGCTTCCTGAGCGCCGCGATGGGCGGGCTCGGGTTCGCGATCCCCGCGGCCGCGGGCCTCCGGCTCGCCGACCGCGAGCGGCCGGTCGTCGCCGTCGTCGGCGACGGCTCGTCGCTGTACGCGGTGCAGGCGCTCTGGAGCGCCGCCCGCTACGGCGCCGGCGTGCTCGTCGTCGTCCTCTCCAACGGCCGCTACGCGATCATGAACGAGCTCGCGCGAGCCCATCCCGGCCGAGTGCCCTGGCCCGCGTTCGAGGAGATCGACGTCGCCGGCATCGCCGCCTCATTCGGATGCCCGGCGCGCCGGATCGAGACGCGCGAAGAGCTCACCGCGGCGCTCGACGAGGTCGTGCCCGGCCTCGGCGCGCGGCGCGAGCCGCTGCTGCTCGATGTGCGAGTCGACCGCGCCCCGTAGGTCAACTGCGCTGGGTGGGGAAGCCGGTCGACCGTTGCGGCCGCGCAGGGTTGGTAACGGTCGAATAGCGACCATCAACGACCCCGTCAGCGCCGTGGGGTTAGTTCGTCACGCATACCGTGCATTAGCGACCCCCGCCACTGCGCGGTGGGGTCATCCAGTCGCGCATACCGCGACTCAGCGACCCGACGCGGCCGCGACGGCTCACCCACTTCCCCACCCAGCGCAGTTGACGTTCGCCGGCGCAACCGCTCCGCCAGTCGACCGCGCCAACTACTCCGAGCGCGCCTTGATGCTCAGCTGCGCGGCCAGCAGGCCGAGCGGCTGGCCCCAGTCCTCGATCGAGACGGGCGCCTGGACGCCGTAGCCCGACCCGGCCAACGAGACGCGCCCGCCGAGCGCCCACTTGGCGAACGTGTCCGCGAAGCGCTCCTCGACCGCCGTGCAGGCGCCGGTCGGCTCGTTCGCCGCCGGGTCGCAGGTGCCGACGGTCGGGATTCCCGCGTCGAGTTGCTGCCTGAGCTCCTTGGTGACGAGCAGATAGTCGATCACGTGGCCGAGCTCGTGGAGGATGACGACGGCCCGGTCGATCGCGCGCTCGCCGTCGAGCAGCCTGACGTCGACCGTGATCACCGCGCCCTCCGGACCCATGTGCGCCAGGCCGATCGCGCCCTCGGCCCCGGCGTGGATGATGCCGGGCACGTTGAGCGTCGTGTCGATCTCGACCAGTCCGTCGATCTCGGCGATCAGCTGCTGCGCCTCGGGCCGGGCGCTGGCGACCGCGGCGAGGATCCATGCGCGGTCACCGGGCTGGACGGCCTCGGAGAAGCGCAACGTCGCGGCGCGCACCTCGGGCGTGACCTCCGCGACCCCCGAGGCCGACGGCCTGTCAAAGGCGGTGGCGTGGATCACGCTTCGAGCAAGCGGCTGCCCGAAGACGACGAACAGCGCCACGATCGCCAGAGCGATGTACGAACGCTGCTGGCGAGACGACATCCAAACTACATCGGCCTGACGCGCAGGAAAGCTGAGCGTCAGTGGCGCGCTGCGGGTTCCCGCTCATCCTTCGGCACCTCGCGGTACGGCGCCTGGATGTCCTCCTCCGCACCCGGGACGCCCGCCTCCAGCTCGCGCGCACGCTCGGTCTCCGCGTTCAGCTCGGCGCCGAGCAGCACGGCCAGGTTGGTGATCCACATCCACACGAGGAACACGATCACGCCGCCGAGCGCGCCGTAGGTCTTGTTGTACGAGCTCAACTGCGACACGTAGAACGCGAAGCCCGCCGAGGCGACGATCCACAGGAGCACGGCCAGCACGCTCCCGGGCGAGACCCACCTGAAGCCGGCCAGCTTGGCGTTCGGCGCCGACCAGTAGAGGATCGCCAGCATGAACATCACGACGACGATCAGCACGGGCCACTTGGCGTAGTTCCAGGCCGTGACGGCCGTGTCGCCGAGACCGACCGCGCCGCCGAGCGCCTCGGCGACGGGGCCGCTGACGATCAGCGCGAGCACCACGAGCGCCGCCAGCAGCACGAGGATCAGCGTCACGAACAGCTGGAACGGGCGCAGCTTCCAGAACGGCCGTCCCTCCTCGCGCTCGTAGATCGCGTTCGAGGCGCGCATGAAGGCGCCGACGTAGCCCGAGGCCGTCCACACCGCCACGGCGATGCCGACGATCAGCATGACGCCGGCCGACTGCGGGTCCTGGGTGATCTCCCGCACCGGCCCGAGGAAGGTGTCGATCGCGCTCGACGGCCCCAGCGCCGAGACGGTGTCGGTGATGACACGGTCGATCGTCGCCGGGTCGACGACGAGGCCCAGGATCGAGATGAGCGCGATCATCGCGGGGAAGATCGACAGCACCGCGTAGTAGGTCAGCGCGGCCGCCAAGTCGGTGAGGTTGTCGTCCCGGAACTCGGTGACGGTGCGCTTGAGGACGCCGAACCAGGAGCGCTTGCGGAGGTCGGTGGGGGTGTCTGGGGCCGTCATACGACCAGCCTTCCCACCGGTTCGCCGATCGGAACACTCAGACGCGCGCCAGGTTCGCCGACCAGCCGCCCTCGTACGCATGGGCGGCACCGTCGGCGACGACCACGATCCGGTCCGCGATCCGGTCGAGGAAGTAGCGGTCGTGCGAGACCGCGACGACCGTGCCGTCGAAGTGCTCGAGCGCGTTCTCGAGCACCTCGATCGAGTCGATGTCGAGGTGGTTGGTCGGCTCGTCGAGCAACAGGCAGTTCGGCGCGTCCTCCATAAGGAGGAGAAACGCGAGCCGCGTCCGCTCCCCGCCGCTCAGTGTCCGCACCGGACGCCTGACCTGCTCGTAGTCGAACAGGAAGCCCATCAGGCGCCGGACGGCGTTCTCCTCCGACATCGAGCGACCCGCCCGCAGCACGTCGATCACGTTCGCGTCGGGCGGCAGCCCGGCCGCGGCCTGCGACAGGTAGCCGACCTCGATGCCGGAACCGATCCAGCGCTCCCCGCCGGCCGGGGTCAGCGTGCCGCCGAGCGTGCGCAGCAGCGCGGTCTTGCCGGCGCCGTTGGGACCGACGACGCCGACGCGCTCGCCACGGCCGATCACGAGCTCGACGTCGAGCAGGACCGGATCGTCGGGGTCGAACGCCACGTCGACGCCCTCGAGCGCGATCACCCGCTGGCCGCCGCGCACGCCGCTGCGCAGCGCGAGCGCCATCTTGCGGCGCTCCAGCACCGGGCGGTCGACCTTCTCCATCTTGTCGATCTGCATCTGCTTGACGCGAGCCTGCTTGGCGGCGCGCTCGTTGACCGTGATGTGCGCCCAGTGCCGGAAGCGCCGGACCGCGTCCTCCAGCCGCGCGATCTCCTTCTGCTGCGTGACGTACTGCTGCTGCTGCTTCTCGAGCTCGAGCTGGCGCGCCACCGCGTAGGCGGAGTAGCCGCCGGGCCAGATCCGGATCCGGCCGTTGTCGAGCTCGGCGATCGAGCCCACGCACGCGTCGAGCAGGTGCCGGTCGTGCGAGACCATCAGCACGGCGCCGTCGAAGTCGTCGACGATCCGCTCGAGCTGGTCGCGGCGGTGCATGTCCAGGTGCGCCTCGGGCTCGTCGAGCATCAGCACGTGCGGGCGCCGCGCGAGGCAGGCGGCGAGCTGGACGAGCTTGCGCTGACCGCCGCTCAGCTCGCTGGTCGGCATCGCGAGCGCCTCGTCGTCCAGGCCCAGCTCGTCGAGCAGCGTGCGCCCCTCGCTCTCGGCGCGGTCGCCGCCCTGCTCGTGCCAGCGGGCGAGCAGCCGCTCCTGGTGCGCGAGCGCACGCGCCATCGCGTCGAGGTCGCTCGCCAGCGCCGGGTCGGCGAGGCGGCGCTCGACCGCCTCGAGCTCGCCCTCCAGCTCGGCCAGCTCCGGGCGCGCGGCCCGCACCCAGGCGACCGGCGTGCGCACGTCGCCCGGCACATGCTGGGGCAGGAACGCGTGGACGAGACCGCGCCGGCGGGTCACGGTGCCGGCGTCCGGGTGCTCGACGCCCGCGAGGATCGCCAGCATCGTCGACTTCCCGCCGCCGTTCGGGCCGAGGATGCCGACCCGCATGCCGTCCGCCACCTCGAGGTCGAGCCCGTCGAGCACGAGCCGCCCGCCGAACGACTTCGACAGGCCGTGGGCGGACAGGAGCGGTACTCGGGCCATGGCGGGCGGGTAGGTTCGCAGCATGCAGCCGTCAGTGCACGTGGGTCCCGAGTCCGACCGCGCCATCGAGGAGGCGGTCGTCGCGGCCGGCGGCCGCCTCGCTCCGATCGACGAGGCCGACGCGCTCGTGTGGACCGACTACAACGTCGACAGCTTCCTCGACGAGGTGCCGGAGCGGGTCCGGTGGGTGCAACTGCCGTCGGCCGGGGTCGAGCAGTGGCTGCCAAGGATCGACGGCGCGCGGCTCTGGACCTCGGCCGCGGGCGCCTACGGCCGGCCCGTCGCCGAGCACGCGGTCGCCCTGATGCTCGCGGGCGGGCGCCGGCTCGCCGACTGCGCGCGGGCGCGGCGGTGGACGGCGCCGCGGGTCGTCCCGTTGCACCGCTCGACGGTCGCGATCATCGGCGCCGGCGGGATCGGGCGGGCGCTGATCGAGCTGCTGGAGCCGTTCGGCGTGGACGTCCTGGCGGTGACACGGCGGGGCACCGGCGGCACGCTGCCCGCGGACCGGCTCGGCGAGGTGCTCCCGGCGGCGCACCACGTCGTGATCGCGGCCCCTGCGACGGCGGCCACACGGCACCTGATCGGCGCCGCGGAGCTCGAGGCGATGCGCGAGGACGCCTGGCTCGTGAACGTCGCGCGCGGCGCGTTGGTGGACACCGACGCGCTGGTGGCGGCACTCGCACGCGGGGCGATCGCGGGAGCGGCGCTCGACGTCACCGACCCGGAGCCGCTGCCGGACGGCCACCCGCTGTGGAGCGAGCCACGCGCGCTGATCACCCCGCACGTCGCCAACCCCGGCGCGTCGCTGTCGCGGTACCTGGCCGACCACGTGGGCGCGAACGTCGCGCGGTTCGCGGCGGGGGAGCCGCTGCTGGCGCCGATCGACGCCGGCGCCGGCTACTGAGTCTCGAACCGGCCGCGCGCCTCGTCGAGCAGCCGGTGGGCCACGTCGCGGTCCTCCCAGCCGTGGATCTCGACGTCCTTGCCCTCGGGGATCTTGTAGATCGTGAAGAAGTGCTCGATCTCGCTCCGGAGCTGGCTCGGCAGGTCCTCGAGGTTCTCGAGGTCGCTCCAGTTGGGATCCGAGAACGGGACGCACAGGAGCTTGTCGTCCTGCCCGGCCTCGTCGCTGGTGCGAAACACCGCGAGCACGCGCACGGGGATCACGCAGCCGGGGAAGGTCGCCTCGGACACGCACACCATCGCGTCCAGCGGCTCGCCCTTCGGGGAGCGCGTGCGCGGGATGAAGCCGTAGTCGGTGGGATACACGACCGAGGAGAACAGGAAGCGGTCGAGCTTGATCGCCCCCAGGTCCTCGTCCCAGACGTACTTGTTCCGCGATCCTTTCGGGATCTCGACCAGGCAGTGGATGGGCTCGCCGGTCATCCGGCCAGCGAGCATACCCGCGAGAGTTGGAGGAGCCGGTGATGAAGGATCTGCTGAAGGAGTTCCGCGAGTTCATCATGCGCGGGAACGTGGTCGACCTGGCTGTGGCGGTCGTGCTGGGGGCCGCGTTCGGGGCCGTCGTGAACTCGCTCGTGAAGGACCTGCTGACGCCGCTGATCGCGATGATCTTCGGCGAGCCGGACTTCAGCGCGCTGTCGTTCACGATCAATGGGGCGCACTTCAACTACGGCGCGTTCATCAACGCCGTGATCGCGTTCCTGAGCGTCGCAGCAGCGATCTTCTTCTTCGTCATCAAGCCCCTGAACGTGCTCGCGGCGCGGCGCCGGGCGGGCGAGGATGTGCCGCCGGAGGCCGTGCCGGAGGACATCGTGCTGCTGACCGAGATCCGGGATCTGCTGGCAGAGCGTCGCTGAGCGCAGGCGAGCGTCAGGGCCGGACGGACGCCGGCTCGTCGTCCGGCCGCACGCCGTCGCGCCCGACATAGCCGTCGGCGCCGCCGACGCAGAAGTACGTGGCGTCGTCGGTCGAGGAGGTGTTCCGCAGCCGCCGCACCGTCTCCGGCGACACGCGCGCGAAGCCGCCGCGGCCGAGCGTCCGGCTCTGCCCGTCGCCGAACTCGAACTCGATCTCGCCGTCGAGCACGAGGTACAGCTCCTCCTGGCGCTCGTGGGAGTGACGCGGCGTCGTGTATCCCGGCGGGAGGATGACGGCGTTGGCGCCGAAGGCCGTGACGTCGAGCGCGGCGCGCACCTTGCGGAACCCGGGGCCGTCACCGAGGTCGTCGAGCGAGACGACCGCCCACCCATCCCCCTTTATCGGGTCCTTGGCCATCGGGCGGCATACTAGTCCGAGTGCCGGGCCCGACGGGAACGCTCCAGGAGCTGCTGCAGCCGCTGAAGGCCGACCCCACGCGTTCGGCCGTCCTGCTGGACGTGGACGGCGTGCTCGCGCCGATCGTGCAGCACCCGGACGACGCGCACATGCCGGAGAGCACGCGCCGGCCGCTGATCGAGGTCGCGCGCCGCTACGGCGTGGTCGCCTGCGTGTCCGGCCGGCGGGCGTCCGATGCGCGCCGGATCGTCGCGCTCGGTTCGATCGCATACCTCGGCTCGCACGGATCGGAGGTGCTGATGCCAGGGGCGATCGCGCCCACGCTCGACGGCGAGCTGCAAGCGTGGACGCGCCGCGTTCAGGCCTTCGCGCGCGACGCCTTCGACGACCATCTCCAGCGCAAGCTGCGGGTGCGACTGGAGGACAAGGAGGCGATCGCGGCGCTGCACTGGCGCGGCGTACCCGACGAGGACGAGGCACAGGCGGCGATCGAGGCCGTCGCCGAGCGCGCCGAGAAGGCCGGCTTCACCGTGCATTGGGGGCGCAAGGTGCTCGAGATCCGGCCCCCGGTCCGGATCGACAAGGGCGCCGGGATTGTGAGCCTGCTGCGCGACCGCGATCTCGCCGCCGCGCTCTACGTCGGCGACGACACGACAGACCTCGACGCCTTCAACGGCCTCACCGAGCTGGTCGACAGCGGCCGCCTGGGCACCGCGCTGCGCGTCGGCGTGCGCTCGGACGAGGGCCCGTCGGCCCTGGCGCAGGAGGCGGACGTGATGGTGGAGGGCACCGACGGGGTGCGCGAGATGCTCCAGGCGCTGCTCGACTAGGTGCGGTTCGGGGAGTTCCTCAGAACGACGGTCCTCCTCAGCGCCGGTACCGCCACGCTGCTGGCGGCGCTGACCGTGATCGGGCTTTCGCGCGAGTACGACAGGGGACTGGTGATCTTCAGCGCCGCGTGGTGGGTCGGTGCGGTCGTGATCGGCGGCTGGCTCGGCCGCCGGGCCGAGACGTCGCCGCCGATCGCCAGGCTGCTGGCGACGGCGCGGACGCAGACGATGCTCCCCGAGCTACGCCCGGGGCTGACGCTCGTCAACCGCCTGTGGCCGCTGCTGGCCGCCACCCTGGGCGCCGCCGTGCTGAGCCTGTTCGAGCCGCAGGTGTCGTCGGTCGCGGCCGGCTTCGCGATCATCTGGGCGCTCGCCTGGCGCCGGCAGGACGCCGCCGTGGTGGCGATCGAGGAGCGCGACGGCGCGCGCTTCTACGTCGACCGTACGTCGCCGCTGCAGCCGATCCGGCTCGTCCGCACCCCCGGCTTCGGCGGCGCGTTCCTGCAATACCACCCGTGATGACCGACGTCCTGCTCGTCTCGCTCGGCAGCACGGTCGGACTGCGCGACGCCGACGCCCAGCTCGCCGCGTCGATGCGCCGCGCCGGCGCGACCGTGCACGTCACCGCCGCGGAGCGGCCACGCGAGTGGCGTACGTACGGATTGCTCGAGCTCGCGTGGGCGCTGGCGGCCCGGCGAGCGGCATCCGCTGCGATCGCCGCCCACCGGCCGCGCGCGATCCTGTACTCGTCGGTGACCGCCGCGCTGCTCGGCCCGGCACGGGGCGCGATCCGCTTCGACGCCCCGGCGGCCGGCAACCGTCCCGGCCGCCACGGCATCTGGCAGCGACCGGTCGAGCGGCGGCGCCTCGCCGCCGCGCCGCTGCTCGTGCCGCTCAGCGAGGGAGGGCTCGCGGAGGCGCCCCGCCCGCACGCGGACGCCGTC
Organism: uncultured Solirubrobacteraceae bacterium; assembly: GCA_963806395.1. Taxonomy (GTDB): domain Bacteria; phylum Actinomycetota; class Thermoleophilia; order Solirubrobacterales; family Solirubrobacteraceae; genus DASSUW01. The sequence continues at coordinate 250,579 of CAWDYI010000019.1, forward strand.
GTGGTGCCGGTGCCGGTGGCGCCGTCCGGACCGCCCCAGGAGCGCGACATCGCCGCGATCACGTACGGCGCGAACCCGCAGAAGAAGGGCCTCGACCGCGTGCTCGCCGCATGGCACGCGGTGCGGCGCGACGGCGAGACGCTGGTCGTCGCGGGCCTCGACGGTCCGGAGGGGGACGGCGTGCGGTTCGCCGGCACGCTGCCGCCCGTCGCGTACCGGGCGTTGCTGCGGCGCGCCCGCGCGTTCGTCACGGCGCCCCGGCGCGAGGACTACGGCACCGCCCAGCTGGAAGCGCTCGCCGACGGCTGCGCCCTCGTCACGACGGCGTCACCGGGCCCGTACGCGGCGCTGCCGCTCGCCCGGGCGCTCGATCCGCGGCTCGTGACCACCGACCTCGCGTCCGCGATCCGGATCGCGCTCGACGACCCGTCCGCCGGCTACGCCGAGCGCGCCGCCGAACTGCTCGCGCCGTGGCGCCCGGAAGCCGTCGATCGCATCGTCGCGGACGAGCTGCTGCCGCGGCTCATTTCATCGGTCACCTAGCCCGCTTGCGCAGCGGCGCGAACTTCTTCCACGGGAGCGTGTTGGCGACGTCGTCCGCGGTCAGCCACGCACGCCGCGCGGTCGCGATCCCGTACCGCAGGTTGTCGAAGTCGGCGAACGAGTGCGCGTCGGTGTTGACGAGGATCCGGACGCCTCCCTGCGCCGCCGCGCGGGCGTGGTTCTCGTTCAGGTCGCGCCGGTCGGGCGACGCGTTGATCTCGATCATCGTGCCCGTGCGCGCGGCCGCCTCGATCACGCGCTCCATGTCGAGGCCGTACGGCGCCCGCTTCTCGATCTTGCGCCCGGTCGGATGGCCGATCGCGTCGATCAGCGGATGCTCGATGGCGGCGACCACCCGGTCGGTCATCGCGCGCTCGCCCATGCGGAACGAGGTGTGCACCGAGGCGATCACCCAGTCGAGCTGGGCGAGCAGGTCATCCGGGTAATCGGGCGCGCCGTCCGTGAGGATGTTCGTCTCGGTCCCGATCAGCACCTCGATCCCCTCGAGGCGCTCGTTCAGCGCGTGGATCTCCTCGATCCGCGCGCGCAGCGTGTCGTCGTCGACGTGGTCGCCGAAGCCGTGCGAGGCGGAGTGGTCGGTGATCGCCAGGTACTCCAGGCCTCGCTCGCGCGCGTCGACCGCCATCTCCTCGGCCGTCTGCGTGCCGTCCGACGTGGTCGTGTGCGAATGCAGCTCGCCGCGGATGTCACCCAGCTCGATCAGGTCCGGCAGCGTGCCGGCGGCGGCCGCCTCGAGCTCGCCGCGCCCCTCGCGCAGCTCGGGCGGGATCCACTGGAGCCCGAGCGCCGCGTAGACCTCCTCCTCGGTCGCGCAGCGCAGCGTCTCGCCGGTCGCGTCGTCGAGGATCCCGTACTCGGACACGTGCAGCCCGCGCCGGACGGCCGACTCGCGCAGCGCCACGTTGTGCGCCTTGCCGCCGGTGAAGTGCTGCAGCACGTTGCCGAACTGGTCCGGCTCGACCACCTTCAGGTCGATCTTCATGCCGGAGTGCGTGCTCGCGCGCGCACCGACGTCGCCGCCCTGGTGCATGGTCTCGATGATCGGCAGCTCGGACAGCGCGGCGGCCAGCGCCGCCGGCTCGGAGCTGGTGGCGATGATGTCGACGTCCTTCACCGAGTCGGTCATCCGGCGCACCGAGCCGGCCGCCTCGACGCGGTCGGCGGCCGGGTGCGCCCGCAGCGCCTCGAGGATCTGGTCGGTCGCCTCGAGCGCGCGAGAGAGCACGACGCGCTGCGCGGGCCCGTCCTCGTCGTGCTCGGCCAGCACCTGCTTGAGGTTCTCCTCGGCCTTGATGCCGAACCCCCGCAGGGCGCGCAGGCGACCGTCCTCGATCGCGGCCCGCAGCGCGTCGATCGAGTCGACGCCGATCTCGTCGTACAGCTTCCTCGCCCGCTTCGGGCCGAAGCCCGGGAGGTGCATCACCGGCACGAGCCCGACCGGGACCCGGTCGCGCAGCTTCACGGCGGCCGGGATGTCGCCGGTCTCGTCGAGCGCCAGGAGCTTCTCTTCGAGCGTCTTGCCGATGTTCGGCAGCTCCGTGACGCGCCCGGCGCGGGCGAGCGCCACGACGGATACGGAGGCGTCGCGCACCGTGCGCGCCGCGTTGCGATAGGCGATGACGCGGTACTGAACGGCGCCGTCGAGCTCGTAGAGGTCCGCCAGCTCCTCGAAGGCGGCGGCGATCTGGGCGTTGGTGAGGTCGGCCACGAGGTCGCATAGGCTACGCGCCGCTCATGCCCGCGCCAGTCTGGGTCATTCTCCCCACGTACGACGAGGCCGAGAACCTCGAGCCGCTCGTGCACGCCGTGCTGCGCGCGGTGCCGGGCGTTCGCGTGCTGGTGGTGGACGACAGCTCGCCCGACGGGACCGGAGAGATCGCCGACGCGCTCGCGGCCGAGCGCGACGACGTCGAGGTCATCCACCGGCCGCGCAAGTCCGGCCTCGGCCGCGCGTACGTATCCGGCTTCGCCCACGCACTGCGTGCCGGCGCCGGCACGGTGATCGAGATGGACGCCGACTTCTCGCACGACCCGGCCGACCTGCGACGCCTGCTCGACTGCGTGGCCGGCGGCGCCGACGTCGCGCTCGGCTCGCGCTACGTCCCCGGCGGAGGCCTGATCGACTGGGGACCGACGCGGCGCCGGATCTCCCGGATGGGCTGCGAGTACGCGCGGCGCGTGCTCGGCGTCGGCGTGCGCGACCTCACCGGCGGCTTCAAGTGCTTCCGGGCGAGCGCGCTGGAGGAGATCGACTACGCGAGCGTGCGCTCGCAGGGCTACGCGTTCCAGGTCGAGCTGACGTACCGCGCGCTGCGGCGCGGCCTGCGGGTGGAGGAGGTCCCGATCATCTTCCGCGAGCGCGAGCACGGGACATCGAAGATGTCGTGGGGGATCGCGGCGGAGGCCGCGTGGCTCGTTCCGGCGCTCCGGTTCGGGCGCCGGCAGTGGGAGGACTCTGTTGAACCGGCGCGTCTGCCGATCACTTGAATGGTGAAGGCAGAAGAGCTCGCACTCGTCCAGGGCTGGGCGGATACCCGGTACACGCTCGTTCGCTGGCGCGCCGCGCCCGCCCGCGTGCTGGTGCCGTGGACGCTCGGGGCGCTCGCGGTCGCGGGCGTGCTGCTGGCCACCGTGCTGCTGATCGCCACGATCTCCGAGCCCGACCCGAGCGGTGCGGCGTTCCCGGGCGTCTCGTACCCGGCGAGCGGCCACGACTTCGCCTTCGTGCTCTACCGCAACGGACTCGTGCTGGCGCTGCACGGTCTCGCGTGCGTCGCCGGGTTCATGGCGGGCTCAGCCCTGCCGACGGCGGCGACCGGCTACAGCGGCGTCTGGCGCAAGGTCCACGACCGCGCCGGCCCGCTGGCGATCGGCTTCGTCATCGCCGCCACGCTGTTCTCGCTCTGCACGCAGGCGTACGCGCTCGGACGCGGCGCCGCCGACCTCTCCGGCGAGCTCGGCGTCTCGCCCCCGCTCCTGCTTCTCGGCCTGCTCCCGCACGCCCTCCCCGAGCTCACGGCGCTGTTCCTCCCGCTCGCCGCATGGACGCTCGCGGCGCACCGCAAGGCATGGCACGAGCTGCTCGCCGCGACCGTCGTCACCGTCGCGATCGCGGTCCCGATCCTGATCGCCGCGGCAGTCGTGGAGACGTGGGTCTCGCCGGAGCTGCTAGCTATACTTTCTGAAGCGAGTGCACCCTGAGAGGAGCTTTACACCGATGGCCGGCAGCATCATCGACGTCACCGACACCACATTCCAGGCCGAAGTCCTTGAGTCCGAGACGCCCGTGCTCGTCGACTTCTGGGCGCCGTGGTGCGGACCCTGCCGCCTGGTCGCCCCGATCCTCCAGGAGATGGCCGCCGAGCGCGACGACCTCCGGATCGTGAAGCTCAACATCGACGAGAACATGCAGACGCCGGCGAACTTCGGCATCCTCGCGATCCCGACGATGATCCTCTTCCGCAACGGCGCCGAGGCCAAGCGGATCCAGGGCACCAAGCCGCGCAAGGCGCTCGAGGCCGAGCTCGAGCCGGCGCTGGCGTAGGCACGATCACGGCGCAGGCGCGACGAACTGCGCCTGCTCGGGCGTCGAACGCGCCCGCACCCGCCCGTCGAACACGACCCGGCGGAACGTGACCGGGAGCCCGGTCCCCTCGAGCACGCGCGGCGAGTCCTGGAGGTGGAAGTGCAGGTGCGGCTCGGACGAGTTTCCGGAGTTGCCGACACGGCCGACGGCGCGCCCGGCGCGCACGCGGTCGCCCACCTCTAGCCGCACCGTGCCGCGCCGCAGGTGCGCCAGCAGCGCGTACTCGCCGCGGCCGAGGTCCAATAGGACGTGGTTGCCGGCCGGGTCCGCCGCGTTCTCGCGCTCGATCCCGGGCCGGTTGTCGCGGACGCCGTCACGCGCCCCGACGACCACGCCCGCGGCCGGGGCGACGACGCGACGGTTCCAGGCGTAGTAGTGCGAGTTTCGCGCGCCGCTCGCACGATGCGTGGCTCCGCGCCGCCAGCGCACGAGGTCGTAGGCATGGCGCTGATCGGCCGACACGACGTGGTAGTTGCGGCGTTCGTCCGGGCCGCCCCAGAACACCCACCAGGTCCCGAGCAGCGGCAGGCGCAGGCGGTTCTGCGGCCGGTGCCCGGCAGCCGGGTCGGGCGGAAGCGGCGTGCGCGGCGCGAACCGGAGGCCCGCGATCCTCGCGTCCCGGTCGAGCACGAGCTCGACCGCGAGCACGTCGGCGCCCCAGCGATGGTCGGCCGCATAGGTGCGGTTGTCGCGCCCCAGCGGCAGCGCGCTCTCGCCGAGCCGCCCGCCGAGCGGTGCGGGCGCGAGCTGCGCCAGCAGCTCGTCGAGCTGCGGCCGCGGCAGCGACTGGGCCATCGCGGGCGTGAAACGCGCGAACAGAGCCGCGCCGTCGCCGGCCGCGACGCGCCGCACGAGCTCCCGCCCGTCCCGGCGCAGCTGCGCCTCGGCGGCGCTGTATCCCGGCGGCGGTGCGCCGAGCTGTCGCGCATCCGCTGCCGCGGGCGCGAGGGTGAGCATGAGGATCAGCGCGAGCAGGGCGTTGCGGAGCGCGCGCGGCGTAGCCGGTGCCTTGAGCATTGGTACCTCCCGTCGTTCAGGGCACCTGTAAAGTTAGCTTGTCACCGACGACGTGTCAAGCGCGCTTTACACGGTCGGTTGCGTGCGCGCGACGGCGATGTACAGGGGGCGGCCTTTCACGGTCGCCTCTTCGCCGTTCGACACACCGTCGTAGCTGACCGCCACGGCGAGCGTCTCGCCGGCCAGGTACGGCTCGTAGGCGCGCGCGGCCTCGAGCAGCTCCTCGTCGCCACCGAGAGCGAGCTCGATCCGGTCGGCCACCTCGAGTCCGGCCGTCTTGCGCGCGTTCTGGACCGCGTGGACGATCTCGCGAGCCAGGCCCTCGCGGACCAGTTCGTCGTCGAGCTCGAGGTCGAGCGCGACGGCGTGCGAGCCCTCGCGCTCGAGCTGGTAGCCCTCGAGCGGGTTCATCGCGAGCAGCAGGTCGTCGTCGCCGAGCTCGTGGTCGTGCCCCTCGACGTTGATGCCGACGCGGCGGTCCTCGCGCAGCGCGTCGACGACGTGAGCGGGGTCGAGCGCCGCGACCGCGGCCGCCACCTGCGGCATCTGCTTGCCGAACCGCGGCCCGAGCGCGCGGTAGTTCGGCTTGACCTCGTGGGAGCCGAGCTCGTCGGCCTGCGAGACGTACCGCAGGTCCTTGACGTTCAGCTCGGCGAGCACGATGTCCTCGAGCCGCTCGATCGCCGCCCGCTCGGCACCCGCTGCAACCACGACCGCCTCGCGCAGCGGCTGGCGCACGCCGAGCTTTGCCTGCCCGCGGGCGGCCAGCCCGAGCCGCACGGTCTCGCGCACGACGGCCATCGCCGTCTCGAGCTCGACGTCACGCGGGCCGACCTCCGGGAAGTCGCACAGGTGGACGCTCGGCTCGGAGCCGTCGAGGTTGTCGTAGATCTCGTCGGCGACGAACGGGCAGAACGGCGCCAGCAGGTGCACGACTCCGACCAGGCAGCGGTGCAGGGTGCCGAAGGCCGCCGGATCGCCGTCCCAGAAGCGCGCCCGCGAGCGGCGTACGTACCAGTTCGACAGCTCGTCGACGAACGCCGCGATCGCGTGGCCGGCGCGCGTGGCGTCAAAGGCGTCGAGCCGCTCGCGCACGACCTCGGTCGTCGCGTGCAGGCGCGAGATCGCCCAGCGGTCGAGCTCGGTCTCCGGCTCGCCGAGCTCCTGCACGTCGTTGACGTTCGCGTACAGGACGTAGAAGCCGTACGTGTTCCAGAGCTGCAGCAGGAACTGGCGCAGCGACTCGCCGACCGTCTCCGTCGAGAACTGGTAGCCGTCCCACGGGAGCTTGGACGTGAAGTAGTACCAGCGGAACGCGTCGGCGCCATGGCGGTCGATCACCTCCCACGGCACGACGATGTTGCCGAGCGACTTCGACATCTTCTTGCCCTCGGCGTCGGCGATATGGCCGAGCACCAGGCACGTGCGGTACGGCGACTGGTCGAACAGCAGCGTCGAGATGGCCAGCAGCGAGTAGAACCAGCCGCGCGTCTGGTCGATCGCCTCGCAGATGTAGTCGGCCGGGAAGCGGGCCTCGAAGTGCTCCTCATTCTCGTGCGGCGCGTGATACTGCGCGAACGGCATCGAGCCGGAGTCGAACCAGACGTCGATCACCTCGGGCACACGTCGCAGCGGCTCGCCGCCGGTCGGGGAGGGGATCTCGATCTCGTCCACGAACGGGCGATGCGGGTCCTCGACCCGTACGCCGCTGAGCTTCTCGAGCTCGTCGTAGGAGCCGATCGCGACCGTCTCGCCCGCCTCGTTGCGCCACACCGGCAGCGGCGTGCCCCAGTAGCGCTCGCGCGAGATCGCCCAGTCGACGTTGTTCTCCAGCCACTTGCCGAAGCGCCCGTGCTTGATGTGCTCGGGGTGCCAGTCGACCGTCTCGTTGGCCGCCAGCAGGCGGTCGCGCAGCGCCGACGTGCGGATGTACCACGACGGCTTCGCGTAGTAGATCAGCGGTGTCCCGCAGCGCCAGCAGTGCGGGTAGGAATGCAGGTAGGTCTCGGAGCGGAGCAGGCGCCCGCGCCCGCGCAGATCCTCGATCAGGTCGGGATCGGCCTCCTTGACCCAGCGGCCCTCGTAGGGGCCGATGCGCTCGTCGTACGTGCCGTCCAGCCGCACCGGGTTGACCACGTTCAGGCCCTGCTCGGCGCCGAGGCGGTAGTCGTCCTCGCCGAACGCGATCGCGGTGTGGACGATGCCGGTGCCGTCGTCGGCGGTGACGAAGTCCCCGGGCAGCACGGTGTGGCCCTTCTCGCCGTACTCCGCGGCAGGGATGAATCCGAACGGAGGCTCGTAGCCGGAGCCGAGCATGTCGCTCCCGAGGAAGCGGTCGGCGACCTGCGCCTCCTCGCCGAGCACGCGCGCGACGAGCGCCTCGGCCAGCACGTAGCCGTCGGCGGTGCGCACGTACGCCAGCTCCGGGTCGACCGCGACGGCGGCGTTGGAGACGAGCGTCCAGGGCGTCGTCGTCCAGACCAGGAGCGTGTCACCCTCGCGCAGGGCGCCCGCGGGGCGGGTGACCGGGAGCTTCACGTACACGGACGGGTCCTCGACGTCCTTGTAGCCCTCCGAGACCTCGTGCGAGGACAGCGCGGTGCCGCAGCGCACGCAGTAGGGCACGACCCGGTGGCCCTCGTAGAGCAGGTCGCGGTCGAACATCGTCTTCAGCGCCCACCAGACCGACTCGACGTAGCTCGGGTCGAGCGTCCGGTATGCGGCGCCGAGGTCGACCCAGTAGCCGATCCGCTCGGTCAGCCGGTTCCACTCGTCGAGGTACTCGAACACGGCCTCGCGGCACTTCGCGTTGAACTCGGCGATGCCGTACGCCTCGATGTCGGACTTGTGCTCGAAGCCGAGCTGCTGCTCGACGGCGATCTCGACCGGGAGGCCGTGGCAGTCGTAGCCGCCCTTGCGCTCGACGAACCGCCCGCGCATGGTCTGGTAGCGAGGGAAGATGTCCTTGAACACGCGGGCGAGCACGTGGTGCGCTGCGGGCGGGGCATTGACGGTCGGCGGCCCTTCGTAGAACACGAACGGCTCGGCGCCCTCGCGACGGCGCACCGACTCGCGGAACACGTCGCGCTCACGCCAGCGCTCCAGCACCTCCTCCTCGAGCTTGGGGAAGTCGGGCTTGGCGGGCAGCGGGCGGAGCGGCGGCAATGGACCGGGCATTCTAGGTGGCGTGACACGCGTGCTGATCGCCGTAGGCGCCGCTTTGGTGCTGTTCATCGCAGGCCTCGGCGCCGCGGTGTACTTCACCCGTGACGAGGACAACGTCGCAGTCGACAGCCTGCTGGCCGAGGACCTCTCGCGAGCGGTGGCGCTCGCCGAGCGCGATACGGACGGCCGTGTCGCCCTCACCCGGCTGGCGCGGTTCGAGTGGGACGAGGTCCTGGTGGTCGAGCGCGGCACGCCCGCGGAGGCGATCTCGCGCCGGCTCGGCTACGAGTGGACGGGCGACGTCCCGTCCCAGACCGGCGAGCTGCTGATCTTCCTGCGCGGCGACCGGATCGCGCGCTTCGCCGACTACCGCGGCCTGGGGCGCTTCGAGGGGTTCGCGACGCCGATCGAGACACTGCCGCGTGCGCGCGCCGTGCTGCGGGTGCGCGACCTCGTCATCTCACCGGTTGCGGCGGCGAGCAGCCTTCTGGGCGCGGGCTCGCTGGCGTGACTTCGCCTTCGCCTGGCGCTTGCGCTGGTGCGGGCCTTCCTCGCGCAGCCGGTGGCCGGCCGGCCGGTGGCCCGCGGGCAACGAACGCCTCGCATCGCGCGAGATGAACACGCCGATCGCGATGAACGCGACCAGCAGGCCGGCCGCGATCAGGTACAGGGTCTCGCGGCCGCCGAGGTTGCTGGAGCCGGTGTCGGCCGGCTCCGGCGTCGCGGTCGGCGTCGGCTGGGCCGGCGGGAGCGGACTGAACGGCCCACCGCCCTGGGCTGCCGCAGCGGCAGGCGCGAGCAGGGCGAGCAAGAGGGCGATGACGAGTGTGCGGCGGATCATGCGACCGCGCAAGGTACTACGCCGGAGCGCCGGTCAAGGCCCAGCGGCTGCCCGCGAACCGGAGTCCGCACGTGACGGCGCGTACGGCGATCAGTCCTGCGAGGCCCCACCAGACGCCGACGATCCCCCAGCCCTGGTGGAGCGCGAGCAGCGCCACCGGCACGTATACGGCGGCGGCCGAGAGCATCCCCCACATCAGGAAGCGCGTGTCACCGGCGCCGATCAGGATGCCGTCGAGCGCGAACACGACGCCGTTGAGCGGCATCATCGCGGCGAACAGCCACCAGATCTCCTGCGTGCGCTCGACCACCAGGTCGTCGCCGGTGAACGCGTGCGGCAGGGTGTCGCGCAGCGCGAACAGCACCAGGCCGAACGCGGTGCCGACGACGACCGACCACAGGATCACGCGCACCGCCGCCGCACGCGCACGGGCCGCGTCGCCGGCGCCGAGCAGCCGCCCGACCAGCACCTGGGCGGCGATCGCCAGCGCGTCGAGGACGAGCGCGACGAACACGAAGAGCTGGAACGCGATCTGGTGCGCGGCCAGCGAGTCGGCACCCACGCGCGCGAGCACGGCGGCGGCGACGAGGAACGAGCCGAGCAGGGCGGTCGTTCGCACGGCGATCTGCCACCCGATCCGCATCAAGGGGCGCATGCGGGCGAGCAGCGGCGGCTCGAAGCCGGCGCGGCGCTGAACCTCCAGGAACGCCAGGCCCATGCCGGTCTGCGCGATCACGGTTCCCCACGCCGAGCCGGCGAGGCCCCAGCCGAAGCCGTAGACGAACAGCACCTCGAGCACCACGTTGACCCCATGGGCGACGACCAGGATCACCAGCGGCGTGCGCAGGTCGCCGATCCCGCGCAGGAAGCCCTGGCCCGCGGTCGAGAGCATGAAGAACGGCGCACCGATTGCGGCGATCCGCAGATACAGGACCGCGCCGTCGGCCACCTCGTCCTCACCGCCCATCAGCCGCACGGCGCCCGGCGCGAACGCGATCAGGGCGACCAGCAGCAGGGCACCGATCGCGAGCGAGAGCCACAGCGCCTGCGAGCCGAGTGCAGCGGCGTCGCGGTCGCGCCCGGCGCCGTGGAGCCGGGCGACCTGGGCGGTCGTGCCGTACGTGAGGAAGTTGAACACCGTGAACGCGGTCGAGAGCACCGTCGCGGCGATCGCGAGCGCCGCCAGCTCGGTCGTGCCCAGATGGCCGACGATCGCCGTGTCGACCAGCACGTAGAGCGGCTCGGACGCGAGCGCGCCAAGCGCCGGGATGGCGAGGACGAACACCTCGCGGTCAAGTGGTCTGAGGCGCATAGGCTGCGGAGATAATGAAGCTGCGCCTCTACCACCACCACGACGGCGCGCGGGTGGCGTACCGGGAGGCGGGCACCGGGAGAGCGCTGGCGCTGCTGCACTCGAAGCTGCTCTCACACCGTGAGTGGGAGCCGGTCGTGGAGGAGCTCAGCCACCGCTACCGGCTCGTACTCCCGGACCTGCCGCTGCACGGCGACTCCGAGGATCGCCCGCACCATCCGTACTCGCCGCGCTGGCTGGGCGAGGTGATGGCGGGCTTCGTGCACGAGACCTGCGGCGCGCATCCGCTGGTCGGCGGTCACGAGGTGGGCGCACAGATCCTCCTCCACGCGATCGCCGACGGCCGCCTGAACCCGGCGCGTCTCGTGCTGATGCCGAACGCCATGCACACGCGGCCCGAGCGCGTGCGCGTCGAGCGCCTCGTCGGGGTCGCGGCACGCGCGGCGGCGGTGCCGGGGCTCGACCGCGCGCTCTCACACGCCGCGCCGCTCGTGTTCCGGCCGGCGTCGGGCGAGCGGCTGTCGGCGCGCGCAAACCCGGCCGCGCGCGATCTCGTCCGTCACGCCTTCGGCGGCGTCGGCGGCAACGCCAACCGCGCGCGCTCGTGGGCGAAGGCGGCGCGCCGGTGGCCGACGGGCGCACAGGCCGACCTGCTCGACACCTACCGGCTGATCGAGGCGCCGACACTGCTGCTGTGGGCCGACACCGACCCGTTGCATCCGCTCTCGATCGCCGAAGAGGCGCTCGACCTGCTGCCCGGCGCGCAGCTGCGCGTGCTCGACGGCACGGGCTTCCTGATGGCCTACGACGATCCCGTCGGGTTGGCGCGTGAGCTCGCCGCGTTCTGCGGCTGACCCGCTACCGTGAAACGCATGTATGAGTTGGAGCGGCCGCCCTTCTGTTCGGTCGGCCGGGCGATGGAGATTCTCGGCGAGCGCTGGACGATGCTGATCATGCGCGAGTCCTTCTACGGAGTGCGCCGGTTCTCCGACATGCAGCGCAACCTCGGGATCGCGCGCAACATCCTCTCGACGCGCCTGCAGACGCTGGTGCGCGCGGGGATCCTCGAACGCCGGCGCTACCAGGAGGAGCCGGAACGGTTCGAGTACCGGCTCACCCAGGCCGGCCGCGACCTCTATCCGGCCGTGATCGCGATCATGCGCTGGGGCGACGAGCACCTGGCCGGCGACACCGGCCCTCCCGTCGTGCTGCGCCACTCGTGCGGCGCCGACGCGGATCCGGTGCTCGTGTGCAGCCATTGCCGCGAGCCGCTGCATCCGCACGATGTCACGCCCGAGCCCGGTCCCGGCGCGAAGGTCCCCGCGGCCACACCGTCCTAGAGACACCCTGGCGGGCGTCGATGGCTTGAGCCGCCCCGTTCGTTCGCGGTTGACCCGAACGTCAACTGCCCTGGGTGGGGAAGCGAGCGTCCGTTGGCCGCGGTGAGGGTCGATAAGTCCCCCAATCGTGTGATCGCGCGCCGCGAGTGGTGCGAAACCCACGCCAGAGGACGGAAACTCACAACGCGCGAGCGCCGGACGCATCGAATGTGACGAAACCCATACGCGGCGGGCTCGAACCCGTCGAGTGTCGAGTTACCGGGCGTCACACCCCGAAACTCGACGCTCGGCGAACCGGCGCGGCCGGCAAAGCCCACCAACTCCCCACCCAGCGCAGTTGACGTTCAGCCGCGGCGACGCTGCGCGAGCCGGGCGTCGAGCGCCGGGTCGAGCACGATCGCGCCCGGGGCCGCGCGGAAGTCCCAGCGGGAGACGTCGAAGCCCGCCATGCGCATATCGGCGAAGAGCTCCACGAGGTCCGCCTTCGCGTCCTCCACGAGCTCCAGCAGGTCCATCGTCGCGTCGCGCTCGGTCGAGACGAACCGTCCGTGGTACTCCGCCCCGTCCCACCGCTCGTGCGCACCCTCGCGCTCGAACCGACGAACGGCTGCGCGACGACGGAGATCTCACCCGGCCCGGGCTCGCGGAGTGGCTCCACGTAGCTGAAGCTGCGGCCGGGCGGTTCGAACTCGGCGCCGCCGCGGCGCCGCACAGCGCCCACGGTACGCGGCAGCGCTAGCGTTCCTGGCCTCGGCTACGCGAAAGAGGTCCAGAACATGAGCGTTGACACGACGCAGGAGCTGTGGGGCGGGGAGACCCGCAAGGCGGTCGCGAACTTCCCGGTGTCCGGGGAGCGGATCCCGGTGGCGGTCGTGCGGTGGCTCGGCCGGATCAAGGGTGCGAGCGCGCGGGCGAACGCCGAGCTCGGACTGCTCGACGCGGAGCTCGCGCAGCGGATCGGGGCGGCCGCGGACGAGATCGCGCAGGGCCGGCACGACGGCCAGTTCCCGATCGACGTCTTCCAGACCGGCTCGGGCACCTCGTCGAACATGAACGCCAACGAGGTGATCGCCGCGATCGCGGGCGAGGGAGCGCATCAGAACGATCACGTGAACATGGGCCAGTCGTCCAATGACGTGTTCCCGAGCGCCGTCCACCTGGCCGCGCTCGACGAGGCGACCAACTCGCTGCTCCCCGCGCTCGAGCGACTCGAGCGGGCGTTCGCGGGCAAGGCCGAGGAGTTCAAGGACATCGTCAAGTCCGGCCGCACGCACCTGATGGACGCGGTTCCGGTCACGCTCGGGCAGGAGTTCGGCGGCTACGCCGCGCAGATCCGGCTCGGCCGCGCGCGCATCGCCGACGCGCTCCCGCGTGTCGCGCAGATCCCGCTCGGCGGCACCGCGACCGGCACCGGGCTGAACACGCACGCCGACTTCGCCGGGAAGGTGCGCGCCGCGCTAAGCGCCGACACCGGCCTCGAGATCCGCGCGCCCGAGGACCCGTTCGAGGCGCAGGGCAACCGCGACGCGCTGGTCGAGCTGTCAGGCGCGCTGAAGGTGCTCGCGGTGTCGCTGACCAAGATCGCGAACGACCTCGCCCTGATGGGCTCGGGCCCGCGCGCCGGCATCGGCGAGATCTTCCTGCCGGAGCTGCAGAAGGGCTCGTCGATCATGCCCGGGAAGGTGAACCCGGTGCTTCCCGAGGTCGTGCTCCAGGTGAGCGCGCAGGTGATCGGCAACGACACCGCGATCACGATCGGCGGCCTGCAGGGGCAGTTCGAACTGAACGTGCGGATCCCGCTGATCGCCCGCAACCTGCTCCAGTCGATCCACCTGCTCTCCACGACGAGCGAGCTGTTCGCCGAGAAGTGCGTCGAGGGGATCGAGGCCAACCTCGAGGGCTGCGAGCGCTCTGCCGAGGGCACGCTGGCAGTCGCGACCGCGCTCAACCCGTACATCGGCTACGACCGCGCGGCCGAGATCGTCAAGGACGCCGCAAGCAGCGGCCGCACCCTGCGCGAGGTCGCGCGCGAGCACGGCGTGGACGAGGCGACGCTCGACGAGGCGCTGAACCTGCGGAAGATCGCGGCCGGGTCGTCAGCCTCCTAGGACGCGTGACCGAGGTGTCGGCGCATCGTCCGAACCCTCGGGCGCGTGTCCTCGATCGCATCGAGGCGTACTGCGACGCAGTTCCCCGCTCCGCCGCCCGCGCGGAGGAGCACGGCCCGCTGCGGCTGTTCGTCTCCGAGGGCGTCCCGTGGCCGTACTACGCGCGCCCCGCGGGCGGCGACGTCACGGCGCCTGACGTGCGCGCCGTGCGCTCGCGCCAATGGGCACTCGGCGTGCCGGAGTCGTTCGAGTGGGTGGTCGACCTCGCGCCCACGCTCGGACCGGCCGCTCGCCAGGCCGGGCTCCACGTGCTCGAGCTGCCGCTGATGGCGCTCGAGCAGCCGCTCGCCCCGCCGGTCGTGGATGCCCGCGTACGCCGCCTGGACGCCGACGACGCGACGCTGCCGGCGGCGCGGGCGGTCGCCGACATCGCGTTCGCCGCGCCCGGGACCGATCCGGGCGGCGACGGTGCACGCGAGCGTGACGCCGCGCTCGGGGACTATCCGGAGGTCCGGCTCGGCGCCGTGCGGGAGCGCCTGCGCAGCGGGCGCACCATCACCGTGGTCGCCGAGGATGACGACGGCGTGCTGGCGGTCGGCAGTCACCAGCCGGTCGACGGGGTGACCGAGATCGTCGGCGTCGGCACGCTGCCGGCGGCTCGCCGCCGCGGCCTCGGCGCCGCCGTCACGGCCGCGCTCGTCGCCGACGCCCGGCGCGACGGCGCCGACGTCGTGTTCCTGTCGGCCGGCGGCGAGGACATCGCGCGCATGTACGGCCGCCTCGGGTTCACGCGCGTCGGCACGGCCGGGATCGCGCTCCCGCCCGTGTCAAGCTGAGCGCGTGACCCACGCGCTGTCGCGGCGGCCGGGGGCCGCCGCAGTCGCGGGGGCACTCACGATCGCCTTTTCCGCCATCCTCGTGAAGGTCGCCGACGTCGAGCCTTCCACCGCCGCGATCTTCCGCTGCGCGTACGCGCTCCCGGCGCTCGGGTTCCTCGCGTGGCTCGAAGATCGCCGCTACGGCCGCCGGCCCACGCGCGAGCGGCGGCTGGCGATCCCGGCCGGCATCTTCTTCGCCGCCGACCTGATCTTCTGGCACTACGCGATCGCCGACGTCGGCGCCGGGCTCGCGACGGTGCTCGGGAACCTCCAGGTCGTCGTGGTGCCGTTCGTGGCGTGGGCGGTGCTCCGCGAGCGCGTCGAGGCGCGCCTGCTCGTGGCGCTGCCGATCGTGTGCAGCGGCGTCCTGCTGATCTCGGGGGTGCTCGAGAGCGGCGCGTACGGGGAGCACCCGGTGCGCGGCGTCGTGTTCGGCATCCTCACCGGCCTCAGCTACGCCGGCTTCCTGCTCGTGCTGCGCCAGTCGGGGTCCGACCTGCGCCGGCTCGCCGGCCCGCTCTTCGACGCGACCGTGGTGGCGACCGTGGCGGCGCTCATCGCCGGCGTCGCGCTCGGCGAGGCGGACCTCGTGCCGAGCTGGCCCGAACACGCGTGGCTGATCACGCTCGCGCTGACGTCGCAGGTGCTGGGCTGGCTGCTGATCGCATCGTCGCTGCCGCGGCTGCCGGCTGCGCTGACGTCGGTCACGCTGACGGTCCAGCCGGTCGGCTCGGTGGTGCTCGGCGTGATCCTGCTGGGCGAGGAACCGAGCAGCCTTCAGCTCATCGGCGTGGCGTGCATCCTCGCGGGACTGCTCGCGATCGCGCGCCGGCGTGCGCCGCTGCGTGACCCGGTGCCCGCGTGACCTACGGCGACAGCTGCTCGGCGCGCCACGTCCCGTCGCGCTGCAGCAGGAAGTGCTCGCGCTCGTGCAGGCGGTCCGCGCGGCCCTGCCAGAACTCGACGGCGTCCGGCCGCAGCCGGTAGCCGCCCCAGAAGTCCGGCCGCGGGATCTCGCCCGCGAACTGCTGCTCGATCTCCTGCACGCGTTCCTCGAGGTCGGACCGGTCGCTCAGCACGGCGCCCTGCACGGACGCCCAGGCGCCGACCTGCGCGCCGCGCGGGCGCGTCGCGAAATAGGCGTCGGACTCCTCGCCCGAGAGCCGCTCGACCGGGCCTTCGAGCCGGACGGCCCGCTGCAGCGGCTGCCAGTACAGCGTCGCGGCCGCGCGCGGGTTCGCGTCCAGCTCGCGGCCCTTGCGCGAGCCGTAGTTCGTGAAGAAGCGGATGCCGTCGTCCTCGATGCCCTTGAGCAGCACGATTCGCACCGAGGGCCGGCCATCTGGCGTCGCGGTCGCGAGCGCCATCCGCTCGGCCTCGATCAGGCCCGACGCGGCGGCCTCCTCGAACCACGCACGGACGCGGTCGAGCGGGTTCACAAGGCCATGGCGACGTACTTGATGCTCAGGTACTCGTCGATGCCCTCCGGGCCGCCCTCGCGGCCGAAGCCGGACGCCTTCACGCCGCCGAACGGCGCCGCCGGGTTGGAGACCAGGCCCTGGTTGAGCCCGACCATGCCGGTCTCGAGCTTCTCGCTGACGCGGAACGCGCGCTTGATGTCGCGCGTGAAGACGTAGGCGACGAGCCCGTACTCGGTGTCGTTGGCCGCGGCGATCGCAGCGTCCTCGTCGTCGAAGCCGATCACCGGCGCGACCGGGCCGAAGATCTCCTCCTTCAGCAGTCGCGCGTCACCGCTCACGCCGCCGAGCACGGTCGGCTCGTAGAAGTACCCGGCGCCGTCGCGCGCCGTGCCGCCGACCACCACCTGCGCGCCCTTGCCGGTGGCGTCCTGAACCAGCTCGGCGACCTTGTCGCGCTGCGTGCCGTCGATCAGCGGGCCGACCTTGACGTCGTCCTCGGTGCCGCGGCCGATCTTCATCGCACCGAGCTTGGCGGCGAGCTTCTCCGTGAACTCGTCCGCGACGCGATCGGCGACGTGGAAGCGGTTGGCCGCCGTGCAGGCCTCGCCGATGTTGCGCATCTTCGCGATCACGGCGCCCTCGACGGCCGCGTCGACGTCGGCGTCCGCGAACACGAGGAACGGGGCGTTGCCGCCCAGCTCCATCGACGTCCGGAGGAGGCCTTCGGCGGACTGCTCGACCAGCTTGCGACCGACCTCGGTCGAGCCGGTGAAGGTCAGCTTGCGGAGCCGCGGGTCGGAGATCAGCGGTGCCGACACCGAGCTCGACGACGACGACGTGATCACGTTGAGCACGCCCGCGGGCAGCCCGCACTCCTCGAATATCTGCGCGAGCGCGAGCATCGACAGCGGTGTCTGCTGCGCCGGCTTGATCACCATCGTGCAGCCGGCGGCCACCGCCGGGCCGATCTTGCGCGTGCCCATGGCGGCCGGGAAGTTCCACGGCGTGATCGCGTAGCACGGGCCGACGGGCTGCTTCATCGTGATCAGCCGCCCGATTCCGGTCGGCGCGGTCGCGAACCGCCCCTCGATCCGGACGGCCTCCTCGGAGAACCAGCGCAGGAACTCCGACGCGTAAGCGATCTCGGCCTTGGACTCGGCCAGCGGCTTGCCCATCTCGAGCGTCATCAGCAGCGCCAGCTCGTCCGAGCGCTGGTTCATCGTCTCGAACGCACGGCGGAGGATCTCGCCGCGCTCGCGCGGCGGGTGCTGCGCCCACTCCTCCTGCACCGCGACCGCGGCGTCGAGCGCGGCGATCGCGTCGTCCGGCGCCGCGTCGGCGACCTCGGCGAGCGACTCGCCGGTGGAGGGATCCTCGACGGCGAGCGTGTCGCCGCCGGTGGCGTCGCGCCATTCGCCGCCGATGAACAGCTGGTTCGGCACGCCTTCGACGGCGGCCGCCTCCCTATCGACTGTGATGCTCATGCTGCAACCGTCTCCGTTCCGAGTTCCTCTGAGATGGACACGTCGATCGAGTAGTCGATCGGGACCGCGATCAGCGAGGGCACGTCGAGGCTCAGGGCGTGCCGCAGGTGCCGGCCGAGGTCGTCCACGCCCTCGCACCGCCACGCCGGCATGCCGAAGGCATCGGCGAGGCGCACGAAGTCGGGGTTCGCGAAGTCGGTGCCGAAGTGGCGACCGAACTTCTTGTCCTGCTTCCACACGATCGATCCGTACTGGCGGTTCTCCCAGATCACGTTCACCACTGCGGTGCGCAGCCGGACCGCGGTCTCGAGCTCCTGCACGTTCATCAGGAACCCGCCGTCGCCGCTGATCGTGACCACGTTGCGATCGGGATGGACGAGCTTGGCCGCGATCGCGGTCGGCAGCGCGATCCCCATGCCCGCCAGGCCGTTGGCGATGAACACCGTGTCGGGCTCATGCGCCGGGAACATGCGCGCGATCCACAGCTTGTGCAGGCCGACGTCCGAGATCAGGATGTCCCGCCGTCCGAGCGCCTGGCGGACCTCCCACAGCGCGCGCGGCGGCTGCATCGGGAACGCATCGTCGTCGCGCGCGGCCTCGAGCCGGCCGAGCACGATCTCGTTCAGCCGCGAGTGCCCGGAGGTGCGCGCCGTATGGCGGAGCTCGCCGGCCAGCCGCAGCAGGATGTGGTGGAGGTCGCCGATCAGGTCGACGGCGGTCACGAAGTGCTCGTCGACCTCCGGCGTCACCGTGTCGATGCAGACGATCCGCTTGTCGCGCTTCGCGTTCCAGTTCACCGGCGAGTGCTCGACGAGGTCGTAGCCGACGGTGATCACGACGTCGGCGTCGTCGAAGCCGGCGAGGGCGTAGTCGCGCGACTGCAGGCCGACGGTGCCGAGCGCGTGCGGATCCTCGTAGTCGAGCATGCCCTTGCCCATGAACGTCTCGGCCACGCCGATCCCCGTCGCGTGCGCGAACTCGCGCAGCGCGGGCGCGGAGCCGGTGCGCGCGACGCCGTTGCCGGCCAGCACGATCGGGTGCTCGGCGTCGCGGATCAGGCTCACGGCCGCGGCGAGCTCGTCGCTGCTCGGCTCGGGCCGCCGCAGCGCCGTCTTGACGGGGAGCGGCTCCGCGTCGACCTGCGCGGCCATCACGTCCTCGGGCAGCTCGATGTGCGTCGGACCGGGCTTCTGCGCCTGCGCCACCTTGAACGCCTTGCGCACGACCTCGGGGATCACGCGCGAGGAGTTCAGCCGCGCGTTGAACTTCGTGATCGGCCGCAGCATGTCGACGACGTCGATGTACTGGTGCGACTCCTTGTGCATGCGCTCGAGGTCGGCCTGACCGGTGAGCGCGACCATCGGCGAGCGGTCCAGGAACGCGTCCGCGACGCCGGTCACGAGGTTCGTCGCGCCCGGGCCGAGCGTGCCCAGGCAGACGCCGGCCGAGCGCGTCAGGCGGCCGTACATGTCGGCCATGTACGCGCCGCCCTGCTCGTGCCGAACGGGGACGAACTCGATCGTGGATCGATCGAGCGACTCGTTGAGATCGAGCGTCTCCTCGCCGGGAATGCCGAAGACGTACTTGACGCCCTCGCCCTCGAGGCACTCGACGAAGAGATCAGATGCCTTGCGCTCGCTCACGTGTTCACAGTCTCCCGCATCGCCGGTCCGCAACATCTGTCCGCTGCAGGTGTCGAACTAACCTGAGTCGTCTCGTTTCATGCGCCGCCCGCTCCTGCTCATCTGCCTCGCCCTCGCCGCGTCCCTGACGGCGGCTGCCCCTGCGCTCGCCGGCAAGGCGCGCTTCACGATCCGCGGCGCCGGATTCGGCCACGGCGTCGGCATGAGCCAGTACGGCGCGTACGGGTTCGCCAAGCAGGGCGTGACGTACGACCGGATCCTCCGTCACTACTACACGGACACTGAGCTCGGCACCACCGATCCGGCCGAGACGGTGCGCGTACTGCTCCAGTCCACCGGCACGGCGAGCGTCAGCGGCGCCGATCGCGCGGGCACGCGGCGGATCAGCCCGAGCCGCACGTACCGCGTCCGGCGGCACGGCTCGACGCAGGTCGACCTGCTGTCGGCGAGCGGGCGGCGGATCGCGACCGTCTCGGCCCCGCTGCAGGTGTCCGGCCCGGATGACGTCGTGCGGCTCGGCGGCGCCGGCAGCTACCGCGGCGTGCTCGAGTTCCGGCCCGACACGTTCGGCGGCGTGAACGCGATCAACGCGGTCTCGCTCGAGGACTACGTCGCCGGGGTCGTGTCGCGCGAGTCGCCGTCGTCATGGCCGCAGGAGGCGCTCAAGGCGCAGGCCGTCGCCGCGCGCACCTACGCGGTCACCACCTCGAAGGCGGGCGCGGGCTTCGAGCAGTACGCCGACACGCGCTCACAGGTCTACGGCGGCATCGCGGCGGAGACGGCGTCCACCAACCGCGCGGTCGCCGCGACGAGCGGACAGGTCGTCACGTACGAGGGCGAGCCGGTCGTCACGTTCTTCTTCTCCACCTCGGGCGGGCGCACCGAGAACGTCGAGAACACGAACCTCGGCACCGAGCCGAAGCCGTGGCTGAAGTCCGTCGCCGACCCCTACGACAACGTGTCGCCCAAGCACCGGTGGGGTCCGATCAAGATGACCCGGGCGGCGGCGGGAGCGCAGCTGAGCGGGCTCGTCAAGGGGCGCTTCAAGGGCATCAAGGTCGTCCGCCGCGGGCGCTCGCCCCGGATCGTGTCGGCCAACGTGATCGGCACCCGTGGCCGCACGCGCGTATCCGGCGCCACGCTGCGCGCCCGTCTCGGCCTGCTCGACACCTGGGCGTACTTCACGTCGATCGCCACGCGCAAGGTCCCGCCCCGCGGCGATCCCCGCACCGGCGGGACCGCACCGCCGCCGGCCGCGGCTATCGCCGGCCCGCGCCCGCGCGCGGCGCTCGTCGGCACCGTCGTCCCCGCCCGCGTCGGCGCCGAGGTGCAGATCCAGCTCCGCACCGGAGACGGCTGGCACACCGTCGCCTCCACGATCGTGCGCTCCGGCGGCGCCTACCGCGCGGCAGTCGCGCGCGCCGGCGTCTATCGCGCGGTGTTCTCCGGCGATGCCGGGCCCGACGTGCGCGTGCGCTGACGACCGGAAGCGGGTCAAGGGCTCCGGTGCGCCCCGGGCTGGACGCTTTACATTGCGCAAACATTCTGCGCGGTAAAATTCCTGCAAGGAGCCGGAAAAATGGCCCGACCTGCCCAACAGTGGGACGAGCGTCTGAACGATCTCGCCTCCGCGCTCGAGCCCATCCCTACGCGGGTTGCCGTGCTCGAGTCCACGGTCGGGCACTGGGAGGCCGAGCTGGAGTCGGTCCCGGCGCGACTCGCCGTCCTGGCCGCCACGGTCACCCGCCTGGCGGAGGAGAACCACGCGCTCCACCTGGAGCTCGCAGCCACCCAGCGCTATCTCGTCCAGATGTCGTGCGGCTTCGTAGTCGCAACACTCGGCGCCGCCGGCGCCATCATCGCCGCGTTGATCTGACACCCTCGCCATCCGTCCACAAAGCGGGCGGAGTGCCACCGGGCTAGGTGGCCGTGTAGACCCGCGCCACCGTCTCAGCGACGCACACCGGCTTCTCGCCGCCCTCGCGCTCGAACGTCAGCTTGAGCGTGAGCTGTGCGCCGCCCGGGATCTCGTCCAGCGCCGCCAGCTCGGCGGTCATCCGCACGCGCGAGCCGACCGGCACCGGTGCGGGGAAGCGGACCTTGTTGAGGCCGTAGTTGACCGCGAACGCGAAGCCCTGGAGCGAGAGCACCTGCTCGGTGAACATCGGCGCCAGCGAGAGCGTGTAGTAGCCGTGGGCGATCGTGCCGCCGAACGGCGTGTCCTTCGCGCGCTCGGGGTCGACGTGGATCCACTGGTGGTCGCCGGTGACATCCGCGAACGCGTCGATCGCGTCCTGGGTGACCTCGTGCCACTCCGAGGTCCCCAGCGTCTCGCCCGCCGCGCGCCTGAGCTCTTCCAGCCCGGTGATCGTCGTCATGGCCGGGCACCATATCCTCAGCGCCGATGCCGCAACCCCTCTTGCTCACCGACGCCCCGGCGCTCCTCTACCGCGCGTTCTTCGCCCTGCCCGACTCGATCACCGACGACGACGGCCACGCCGTCAACGCGCTGCTCGGCTCCGTCAACCAGGTGCTCTGGTGCGTGGACAAGTACGACCCACGCGCCGTGGTGATGTGCTTCGGGGCCGAGGCCGGCGAGTACCGCGTCGACGCCTATCCGACCTATCACGCCGCGCGCCCGCCGATGCCGGACCTGCTCGAGTGGCAGTGGGAGCGCGCGCCGGACCTGTACGAGGCGCTCGGCTGGAGCGTCGCCACCACCGACGACCTCGAGGCGGACGACCTGCTGCACTCGCTCGCCGAGGTCGAGACCGCGGCGGGCGGCCGCACGCTGATCCTCACCGGCGACCGCGACCTCTTCCAGTGCGCGAACGACTCGGTCAGCGTGCTGATGCAGCGCACCGGCGGCGACGGGCCGGAGGAGATCGACCCGGACGGCGTGCGCGAGCGGTACGGTATCGACCCCGAGCAGGTGCCGGACTTCATCGCGCTGCGCGGCGACCCGTCGGACGGGCTCCCGGGCGCGAAGGGGATCGGGGCCAAGACGGCGGCCGACCTGCTGCGCCGCAAGGGCGACCTCGAGCACGTGATCCTCGGTGCGATCCGCGAGAAGCCGTCGGTGCGCCGCGCGCTGATCGAGCAGGCCGACGAGCTGCGCTCGTTCAAGGACATCGCGACGCTGCGGACCATCCCGGTCGAGCGCCCGCCGGATGCGCCGACGGACTACGCGGGCGGCGCCGCGGCGGCCGGCGCACACGGCATGGGCCGGCTGTCCAAGCGCCTCGAGGAACTTGCCTAGGTCTTGCGGATCCATGCGATCCAGACCGGGACGGTCGCCATCCGGGAGCGCCAGCGCGTCGGCGCCGACGGCCCGCTGCGAGTGCTGAAGACGCTCACCGACAGCGAGTGGACCGAGCCGCTGCCGATCGTCGCCTGGGCGATCGAGCACCCGGAAGGGCTGATCGTCGTCGACACCGGCGAGACCGCACGAGCGACCGAGCCGGGCTACTTCCCGAGCTGGCACCCCTACTACCGGCGCTGCATTCGCCTGCAGGTGCAGCCCGAGGACGAGATCGGCCCGCAGCTGCGCGCCCGGGGCTTCGACCCGAGCGACGTGCGCTGGGTCGTGCTGACCCACCTGCACACCGACCATGCGGGCGGGCTCGCGCATCTCCCGGACAGCGAGATCGTGATCACGCGGGCCGAGTTCGAATACGCGAAGGGAGGGCGCGGCCGTCTGCGCGGCTATCCGAACCGGCACTGGCCGGACTGGCTCGACCCGACGCTCGTCGCCGGCCCGCACGCGCTGACCGCCGCCGGCGACGTGCGGCTCGAACCGACGCCGGGGCACACGCCCGGGCACGTCTCGGTGACCGTCGAGACCGGCGACGCGTTCGTGATCATCGCCGGGGACGCCTCGTACACGCAGCAGATCATGCTCGACGGTAAGGTCGACGGCATCGCGCCGAACCCGCGCGCGGCTCGCGCGACGCTCGGACGGCTGCGCGCGATGGTGGCCGAGCGGTCGGCGACCTACCTGCCGACACACGACCCTGAATCGATGCGGCGACTGGAGGCCGCTCAGGCCGGCGGCTGAGCGATGTCCGCGGCGAGCGCGCGGTGGGCGCGGTCGAGCATGTCGTCGGCGAGGTCGCCGCCCCAGTTGGCAGCCCCCACGTGCGCGCCGCTGGCGAAGCGGACGCGATCGGCAACGCGGTCCGCGCCCGCACGGTCGGTGTCCGGGAGCAGCACGAGCAGGTTGCCGTCGTCCCAGTACGCGAACACGTCGGCGCCACGCAGCACGGCGGCGAGGTTCTCCCAGTCGGCGCCCTCCACGAGCAGCACGGCGAACTCGTGGCCGTAGCGCACACCGGCCGCGACCATCCGTCGCAGCATCCAGCGGCCGAGCGGGGCGGGGAGCGGGCCGATCAGGTCTTCGAGGTCCATCTAGTCCTTAAACGGCAATTCACGGCGTGAACTTGACGGTAATTACGTCACCATCCGCCATCACGTAGTCGCGGCCCTCGAGCCGGAGCGTCCCGCGGTCGCGCGCGCCGGCGTAGCCGCCCGCATCCACGAGCGCTTCCCAGCCGATCACCTCGGCGCGCACGAAGCCGCGCTGGATGTCCGAATGGATCTCGCCGGCCGCGTGCCAGACGCTGAGGCCGCGGCGCAGGTGCCACGACTGGGCCGGCTTGTCCTCGCCGGCGGTGAAGAAGGCGATCAGCTCGAGCAGCCCGAACGCCCCCTGGACCACGCGGTGGAGGCCGGAGTCGCCGACGCCCATCTCCCCGCGCATCAGCGCCGCCTCATCGTCGTCGAGCTCGCGCAGCTCGGACTCGATCCGCGACGAGATCGCGACCGCACCGGCGCCCTGGGCGGCCGCGTACTCGGCGATCGCCGGCGGCACGACGTCATCGCCCTCGTCGACGTTCGCCACGAACAGGACCGGCTTGCCGGTCAGCGGTGAGAGGTTGCGCAGCGCCGCGGGCGCCGCCGCCGGCAGCGGCACGGTGCGCGCCGGCCGGCCGGCCTGGAGCGCCTCGACCACCTGCCGCAGCCATGCCTCCTCGGCGATCGCGGTGCGATCGCCGCCGCGCGCCTCGCGCACCACGCGCGCGTGGCGGCGCTCGGCCTGCTCGAGGTCGGCGTAGATCAGCTCGGTCTCGATCGTCTCGATGTCGGACAGCGGATCGACGCGGCCGTCGGGGTGGATGACGTTCTCGTCGTGGTGTGCGCGCACGACGTGCAGCAGCGCGTCGGTCTCGCGGATGTTGTGCAGGAACTGGTTGCCGAGCCCCTCGCCCTTGTGCGCGCCCGCGACGAGGCCCGCGATGTCGTGGACCTCGATCGTGTCCGGCACGATGCTCGACGCCCCGATCGTGCCGGCCACGGCATCGAGCCGCTCGTCCTGCACCGGCAGCACCGCCACGTTCGGCTCGATCGTCGTGAACGGGTAGTTCGCCGCGTCGACGCCGGCGCGCGAGAGCGCGTTGAAGAGCGACGACTTGCCGGCGTTCGGCATCCCGACGATGCCGACCTTCATCATCGCCCGAGCCTCCCGATGACGGTGCCGAGCGCGGCGCCGGCAACGACGTCGGACGGGTAGTGCACGCCCAGGTACAGCCGCGAGAACCCCATCGCGGCCGCCGCCGCCAGCAGCGGGGTGCGCGGCATCAGGCTGCCGAACGCCTGCACCGCCGCGAACGACGAGGTCGAATGCGACGACGGGAACGAGAGGCCGGTCGGGGTCGCCATCAGGTGCGGCAGATCCTCGACCAGCGGCCGGCTGCGCCCGATCGCCAGCTTGATCGAGGTCGAGAGCAGGTACGCGCTGCCCACGCACGTGGTCGCACGCAGCCAGTGCCCACGCCGCCCGCGGTCAGCGGCGGCGGCCGCCAGCCCGCCGGCCAGCCACACCGCACCGTGCTCGCCCAGGTGCGAGTAGCGCCGCACCCAGCGCACCGAGTCGGGCGTGTGGGCGAGCGACCGCACGCGCCGGTAGAGCGCGAGGTCGAGCGCGTTGGCAGCGAGACGGAGTCCGGGCAACTACCGAGACACTAGAAGCCGACGCGATGCTCGCCGGATTCGACGCGCAGATACGCGATCTGCGACAGGTCCACCATGACGGCGCCGTCGGTGGCCTCGACCTCGTGCCAGCCTTCGCGCTTGTCCTGCAGCGCCTTGCGCAGCGAGGTCAGCTGCTCATCGGTGAGCCGCAGCGAGAGCACCTGGCCGCCGGAGGTGAATCCGAGGGCGGCGCGGCGCGCGCTGGGCGGGGCCTTGCTTGGATCACTCACGCGTGAATCACCACCGGTTGGACGATCTCGGTCAGTACGCCGCCGGAGGCGGACGGATGCAGGAACGCGACCTGCGAGCCGCGGATGCCGATTCGCGGCGTCTCGTCGATCAGCCGCAACCCGGCCGCCCGTAGGTCGTCCAGGACCGCCGCGATGTCGTCGACGCGATAGGCGACATGGTGCAGGCCCGGCCCGCGCTTGGCGACGAAGCGACCGACCGGCGTGTTGCCCGCCAGCGGCGCCAGCAGCTCCACGTGGCTCTCGCCGACGTCGAGCAGCGCGGCCTCGACGCCCTGCTCGGCGAGCGTCTCGCGGTGCACCAGCCGCATTCCGTACGTGTCGCGATGAACGGCGATCGCGTCGTCGAGGTCGACGACCGCGACACCGATGTGGTCGATGCTGCCGAACACGACGGCGAGTGTACCCTCAGCGCTCGTGCGCATCGCCCTTGCCGCCAACCGGGGTTCCGGCGGCGGGCTCGACCCGGACCCGCTGCTGGACGCGATGCGCGCCCACGGCGCGGTCGCCGAGCAGTTCGCCTGCGACCAGGACGGCTTCGAGCGCGTGGCGGCGTGGGAGCCCGAACGCATCGCCGTCGCGGGCGGCGACGGGACGATCGGACCGCTGGCCTGGCTCGCCGGCCGCCTGGACGTGCCGCTGGCGGTCATCCCCGCCGGCACCGCAAACGACTTCGCGCGCGTGCACGACCTCCCGGACGACCCGCTCGAGGCTGCGGTACTGGCGGCCACCGGCACGGACACGCACAATCTCGAACTGGGCGCCCTCGCCGACGAGCACCCGTTCGTGAACGTCGCCAGCGCCGGGCTGGCGTCGGTGGCCGCGCGGCTTGCGAAGCCGCTCAAGCCGCGGCTCGGCCCGCTCGCCTACGCCGTCGGTGCGGTGCGCGCCGCAGCGACCGCGAACCCGCTGCGTGCGACGGTGCGCGTGGACGGCCGGCTCGTCTTCGAGGGCGACGTGTGGCAGGTGATCGTCGCCGTCAGCGGCGCGTTCGGCGGCGGCTCCGGGATCGCCGAGGCGCAGCCGGACGACGGCGCACTCGACCTCGTCGTCCTCCCGGCCGGCTCGCGCGCCGGCCTGGCCCGCCGCGCCTGGGGCCTGCGGACGCAGACGATCGCGCAGCAACGCGGTGTCGAGCACGACCGTGGCCGGGTGATCGAAGTCGGGCTGCCGGATCGCGCCGAGCTCAATGTCGACGGCGAGGTCCGCTGCGGCGGCCTCGAGCGCGCGACGGTGCAGGCGCGGGCGTTCAGGCTTGTGGTGCCGCCGGCGCGACCCTGACGCCGTCGCGGCCGCCGCGCTTGACCTCGTAGAGCGCGGAGTCGGCCCGCGCTACAACGGCCTCGTCGGTCTCGGCGCTCTCGGCGAGCGCAAGCCCGACCGAGACGGTCGAGCCGAGCTGGTCGCGCGCCTGCGAGCGCAGCTGCCAGCCGATCTGCTCCGCCTGTGCCTCTCCCTCGCATTCGAACACGAGCGCGAACTCGTCGCCGCCGATCCGGAACGCGCGGCCGCCCGAAGGCGCAGCCGCGCGCAGCAGCCCGGCCATCGCGCGCAGGACGTCGTCACCGGCGGCGTGGCCGCGCGTGTCGTTGATGTCCTTGAAGCCGTCGACGTCCGCGATCAGCAGCGCGCAGCGACCGGCGGACCGGCGCAGGCCGGGCAGCGCGTCGTAGAACGTCGCGTGGTGGCCGAGTCCGGTGAGCGGGTCGCGCGCCGCGCGGTCGCGCAGCTCGAGCACGGCTGCAGCCATCCGCAGGCCGGTCGCGGCCTGGAAGGCGAGCAATTCGAGCAGCTCGACGTGCTCGGTCGAGAGGCTGTGCGGCGCGCGATCGGCCAGGACCAGGATTCCGAGCCGTTCACCGGCGGCTGCGAGCGGCAGCACGACCAGCGATGCGGCGCCGGCCCGGCGCAGCGGCTCATGGCCGGCGAACCCGCGACCGGTCGCCTCATTGACCGTGTAGGACGAGGTGCCGTGGCGGACCCAGTCGGAGATCGCGAACAGGTCGGGGACGTCGAGGTCGGCGAAGACGACGCCGAACGAGCCTTCGGCATGGTGCGCGTAGAGGTCGCCGTGGCCGTCGTCGAGCGCGACCATCGCCGATTCGAAGCCGCTGACGTCGAGCGCGGCGCGCACGGTCTCGCGCACGAGATCCTCGGGATCCTCGAGCGCCGCCAGCCGCGCGACCGCGCGGGCCAGTCGCTGCGCCGGGGGCACCGCGACCTCGGGGCCGCCGAAATCGTCGATCCGGCGGGCGAGAAGGTCGGCGCAACGCTCGAGCTCCCAGCGCGCGTCAGCGCCGAGCAGGGTCGGTGACTCGGCGTTGAGCACGCCGATCACGCGCTCGCCGTTGCGCAGCGGCAGACACAGCTCGGACACCACGGAGGGAATCGAGGGAAGGAAGTCCGGGTGCGTCGAGGTGTCGGTGACCTCGGTCGCGACGCCGTCGCGGAAGGTGCGGCCGATGACGCCGGCCGACGACGGCATCCCGTCGTAGATCTGCCAGTAGCCGCGCACTGCCTGGCAGCGCAGGCGGCCACCCTGCTCGAGATACACGCTCGGCATCAGACCCGTGCGGGCGAGGTGCTCGACGACGACGGTGCATGCGTCGCGGACGGTGAGCGCGGTTCCGATCGCACGCTCGAGGCGTCCGCCGGCCGGGACCGCTACGAGCGGCCGGGTGCGGTGGGCGGGAGCTTCCTCGGGCCATGCCTCGCCGGGGCGCCCGAACAGCCAGCCCTGACCGAAGTCGACCTCGGCAGCGCGCAGCACTTCGAGCTCCTCGGGGCGTTCCACGCCCTCGGCGACGACGCGGGCGCCGACCTCGCGAGCGAACGCGACGGTCGCGCGCAGCACGGCCTGACGGGACGGATCGAGGTCGACGTTGGCGACCATGCCGCGGCACAGCTTGAGGAAGTCGGGACGGATCTCGGCCACGTACTCGAGCGATGTGAAGCCGGCGCCGGCGTCGTCGACCGCCACGAGGGCACCACGGGCGATCCACGGGCGCAGGCGCTCCTGGATTCGCCGGATGTCCTGCACCGCGTCCTGCTCGGTCAGCTCGATCACCAGTCGTGACGGCAGGCGCCCGGCGAGCCGTGCGAGCCCCGGGTGCCCGAGCGCGTCCGGCGCGACGTTGACGAACAGCAGCCGGCCGCCTGGCGGCTTGCCGGCCTCTGCCATCGCGGCCCAGCAGGCGACCTCGATGTCGTCGCGCACGCCTGAGCGGGCGGCGGCGGCGAGCGTGACGTCCGGCGGGAGCGCCACCAGTCCGGGCGGGCTCGGAAAACGCGCAAGGCCCTCGTAGCCGACGGTCTGAAGGTCGCTGAGACGCACGATCGGCTGGAAAACGGCGCGAATCGCGCCAGGCTCCAACAGCCCGCGGAAATCGTCGGCTCTATCTGGCTGGCCCATCTACCCGAGAATCGGCCCCCCGGGGGCGCGACTTGAGCCGTTCAGCTGGTCGGATGGGTGGCTACGACGCGCAGCCCCTGGCCCGGCGTGCGGTGCAGCCGCGGCACGCCCTCCATGATGACGTCGATGTCGGCCCGCTCGAGCACCTCGTTGCGCAGGAGCGCGTTGGCGAGGCGATCGAGCTTGTCGCGGTGCTCGGTGATGATCCGGACCGCGCCGCGCATCGCCTCGTCGGCGAGATGCTGCTGCTCCTCGTCGCGCAGCTGGCGGGTGCGGTCGGACACCGCGCCGCCCTCTGCCGACACCGTGCGCGACGTGATCGAGGTGCCCATCGCGTACTCGTGCACCATCGAGCGCGAGACCTCAGCCACGCGCTTGAGATCGTCGGACGCGCCGGTCGTGACCGCGCCGAACACGATCTCCTCCGCCGCGCGGCCGCCGAGCAGCATCGTCATCGAGTCGATCAGCTCCTCGCGGGTCTTGAGGTAGCGGTCCTCCTCGGGCAGGTTGAGCGTGTAGCCGAGCGCGCGGCCGCGCGGGACGATCGAGATCTTGTGCACCCGGTCGACGCCGGGCAGGAGCTCCGCGCACAGCGCATGACCGGCCTCGTGGAAGGCGACGACGCGCCGTTCGTGCTCGTTCAGCGTGCGGCGTGACTGCATGCCGGCGACCACGCGCTCGAACGCGCCGTCGAAGTCGGCCTGCTCGACGCTGTTGCGGTGGTCGCGCGCGGCGAAGATCGCCGCCTCGTTGCACAGGTTGGCGAGGTCGGCGCCCGTGAGGCCGGCGGTCTGGCGGGCGAGCAGCGCGAGGTCGACGTCACCGAGCGGCTTGTTGCGGCAGTGGACCTTCAGGATCGCCTCGCGGCCGGTCACGTCAGGCGGCGAGACGAAGATCTGGCGGTCGAAGCGCCCGGGGCGCAGCAGCGCCGCATCGAGCTTGTCGAGCAGGTTCGACGCGGCGATCACCACGAGGTCGCCGGTCGTGTTGAAGCCGTCCATCTCGACGAGCAGCTGATTGAGCGTCTGCTCGCGCTCGGAGTTGTTGTCCGCCCCGCGCATGCCGCCGACGGCGTCGATCTCGTCGATGAAGATCACGGCCGGCCGGTGGGCGCGGGCCTCGGCGAACAGGCGCCGGATGCGGGCGGCGCCGAGCCCGGCGAACATCTCCACGAACGCGGCGGCCGACTGCGAGAAGAACTCGGCGCCGGACTCCTTCGCGACGGCCTTGGCGAGCAGCGTCTTGCCGGTTCCCGGCGGGCCATGCAGCAGGATGCCCTTCGGGACGCTCGCTCCCAGCGCGTGGAAGCGCTTGGGATCGCGCAGGAACTCGATCACCTCGTACAGCTCGGCCTTCGCCTCGTCGGCGCCGGCGACATCGCCCCAGCCGACCGAGGACTTGGCGTCCGGCTTGATCTGCTGCGGCTTGGTCCGCGGCATCAGCTTCAGCGTCCGCCACAGGACGATGCAGATCAGCGCCATGAAGATGATCGGGGCCCACGTGATCACATCGGCCTCGACCCGGTTCCACACGGACGGGCCCGGCACAGGCGCTGCGGTCTCGATCACGACAACCTGCTTGGCATCGCGCCCGTGCGTGTCGATACGCATCGCGCAAGTATGGCTCCGGGCCGGGAAATCGGCCTGGGGTCTAGACCCTATTCAGGGCGAAATCCTAAACGGATGGTGGGGGCTCGACGCGGAGGATCTCCGCGAGCGCCGCACGGCCGACCTCGAGCTGGCGCTCGTCCGGCTCGCGCGTGCCGATCAGGCGCTGCAGCTCGAAGCCCGGACGACGCAGGGCACGCGCGAGCGGCGTGCCGGAGTTCCGCTCACACCACGCGAACACCTCGACCGCCGCGGCGGTCGACGCGACCGCGACGCCGGCGCCCGCGACCGGTCCCGGCCGCTCCAGCACGCGGCGCACGAGCAGCGCGCCGGCGAGGTTGGAGGCCAGCAGCGGTGTCACGAGGTGCGAGCCGCAGCGGTCATGCTCCTTGGCGGTGTCGGCGGCGTCCTTGTCGGCCTCGTACGCCGCGATCGCCTTGTGCTCGACGCCGTGGTACGCGGCCAGTTCGCCCCCGCGCAGCGCGAGTACGGCCGGCGCGAGCGAGAGCATCGCGGCTGCGGCCTCGCCCGTCGCGCCGCGCACGCGGCGGCGAAGCAGCGCGCCCGCGAGCGAGGCCCCGGCGGCCACGCCGAGGATCCCGGGCGACTCGAACGGCAGCCGCGCCTGCGGCAGCGCGCGCTTGACCAGCGGGATCACGACGAACGCCTCGCCGAGGCGCACCACGCCGCGTACGCCGGGGACGGTCTCGACGCCGCGCACGCGCGGCTTGCGCCCGGAGGCGGTGACGATCTCGCCAGCGTCGTTGCGGACGGATGCGGCCCAGTGGGTCGGACCGTGGACGAGCAGGCCGTTGCGCAGCGCCATCCCGCCCAGCCGGAGCTTGCCCTCGGGTGTGCTGCTCAACTCAACAACCTCCTCGGTAGTTCGGTGAAGAACGACGCGGCGAAGCCGAGATCGCGCACGTCGATCCGCTCGTCGTTGGAGTGGATCAGCGGCCCGGCGTCGTAGAGCGTCTGGTGGCGCTGGGGGAAGAAGCCGTAGGCGACGCAGTCGGGGAACGCGGCGCGGAACCAGCGCGAGTCGGTGAAGCCGGGGAACAGGATCGGCACCGCCTCCGCGCCCGGATCGCTCTCCCCCAGCCAGTCGCGGATCGCATCCATCAGCGGCGACTCGATCGCCGACCGGTTGCCGCTCACCTGCTCGATGAACGTGACGTCGACGCCGTCGGTGTCGCCGAGCAGGTCGCGCAGGCGCCGCATCGTGGCCTCGCCCTCGATGCCAGGCGGCACGCGGCAGTCGACCTGCAGCTCGGCACGCGCAGGGATGACGTTGATCTTCTCGGAGGCGGAGATGCGGGTCGGGACCGCGGTGACGCCCAGGGTCGACTCGAGCATCGTGGCGAGCCGCGGCTCGATCGCGCGCACGTGCTCCAGCACGGCCGCGGGATCGGCGGCGCCGTCGCCGAGCGCCTCGAGCAGCGCCTGCGCCTCGGCCACGACGTCGTACTCGGGCTGGCGCTCGCCGAGCCGGGTGATCACCGGCGCAAGCTTGACCAGCGCGTTGTCGCCGGTCCCCGGGACCGAGGCGTGCCCGGCGACGCCGCGGGCGAGGACGCGGACACGGAACGTGCCCTTCTCCGCGCAGCAGACGCCGTACAGCCGCCGGCCGTCGTAGGGCATCACGGTCCCTGCGCCCTCGTTGAGCAGCCAGTCCACGCGCACGGCGTCGGGCCGCTGCTCGGTGATCCACTGCGCACCGAGATGGCCGCCGACCTCCTCGTCGACCACCGAGATCAGCTTCAGCGCACCGCGTGCGGGGCGCCAGCCGCTGCGGGCGAGCGTCGCCGCCGCGACCGTCTCAGCGGCGGTCTGCGACTTCATGTCGAGCGCTCCGCGGCCCCACAGGTAGCCGTCGTGGACGTCGCCCGACCACGGGTCGTGGGTCCAGTCGTCGGGGTCGGCGAGCACGGTGTCCACGTGCGAGAGGTAACCCAAGGCCGGGCCGGGCTCGTCCCCCTTCAGCGTCGCCACGAGATTCGGCCGAGCCGGCTCGGCGCCCATGAGCTCGACGTCGAGGCCTGCGTCGCGCAGGTAGCCGGCCAGCCACTCCTGGCAGGCCCGCTCGTCGCCGGGCGGGTTGACCGTGTTGAAGCGGATCAATCGCGACAGGACGTCGGCGGTCTCCTCCTGCAGCGCGTCGCCTCCGGCCATCCCGACGATCCTAGTGAAGCGGCTTGTCAGCGCCGGGCGGCGAGCGCGTCGAGCCGCTCGCGGACCGCGCGCCGGGCGCGGTCGAACGAAGCCTCGTCGCCGTCGAACTGGTAGCGCACGTTCGGTGCGCCGCCGAGCGCGTCGAGCTCGAACGCGACCTGGTCGGGATCGGCACCGGGGTCGAGGTGGCCGGCGCGCTGTGCCGCGCGCACCATGTCGGCGACCAGCCGCGACCAGCTCGCCGAACTCCTCGAGGATCGCGTCGCGCACCGGGCCGGGACGGCGGCTGTCGTACTCGGAGCGGACCGCGTCGAAGAAGCACCCGCCGGCGAACACGCCGCGATGCAGGTAGTCGAGCTTGGCCTCGATCAGCGCCGCCAGCCGCGGGAGGCCGGGCTCGGCCGCGCGGGCGGGAGCGACGACCTCGGCGATGAAGATCTCGCGCGCGGCCTCGATCGTGGCGAGCTGCAGCTCCTCCTTGGACCCGAAGTGGGCGAACAGCCCGCTCTTGCTCATGTTCAGCTCGGTCGCGAGCCGGCCGATCGTCAGCCCTCCGAGGCCTTCGACGGAGGCGAGGTCGACCGCTGTCGCGAGGATCGACTCGCGTGTGCGCCGCCCGCGCTCGCGGCGGCCGTCGAGGCGATCGGCTCCGACGTGGTCGCCGGCGGCGTTCTCGGTCGTCGTCGTCGAGTCGGCCACATGGAGAAAGTAGCACGATCGTTCGTTCTGTGATACAAAGCACGATCGTTCGTGCTTCTTCTCCCTCGGAAAGCCGCGCCACGATGACTGACCTCCCCACCTCCGCTCCCGCCGACCACAGCCGCGCCGTGTTCTGGCTCGCCGCGTCCGGCACGTTCCTCGCCTACCTCGACGTCACGATCGTCAACATCGCGTTCCCGGACATCGCGGGCGACTTCTCGGGCGCCGGGCTCGGCGCGCTGTCCTGGGTCGTCAACGCCTACGCGCTTGCGTTCGCGGCGTTGCTGGTCGTGTTCGGCCGCGCCGCCGACCGGCTCGGCCGCCGCCGCGTGTACCTCACCGCTACTGCGGCGTTCGCGGTCGCGTCCGCCTGGTGCGCCGTCGCGCCGTCAGCGAGCACGCTGATCGCGGCGCGCGCCGTGCAGGGCGCCGCGGCGGCGGCCATGATCCCGGCCGCTCTCGGGCTGCTGCTGGCTGCGTTCCCACCGCAACGCTGGGCACGCGCGATCGCGGCCTGGGGTGCCGTCGGCTCGGTCGCCGCCGCGTTCGGACCGCCGCTCGGCGGGCTGCTCACGGACAGCGGCAGCTGGCGCTGGATCTTCCTCATCAACGTGCCGGTCGGGATCGCCACCGTCGTGATCGGCGCCCGGGTGCTGCGCGAGTCGCGCGCGAAGGAGAGCGCACCGCCGGACCTGCCCGGCGCCGTGCTGCTCGCAGGCGCGACGGGCGCGCTGGCGCTCGGCCTCGTGCAGGGCGAGACGTGGGGCTGGACCTCGGCCGCGACGCTCGGATCGTTCGCCGTCGCCGTCGCCGCCGGGCTGCTGCTCGCGCGGCGGACGCGCCGGATCGCCGCGCCGGTGCTCGAGCCGGCGCTGCTGCACACCCGCTGGTCGCGCGCCGCGAACGCCGGCACGATGGCGTTCGGCGCCGCGCTGTTCGCGGGTCAGCTGTGCGCGGTGCTGTTCCTCACCGGCGTCTGGGGCTGGTCCACGCTCGACGCCGGCCTCGCGGCCGTGCCGGGCGCGCTCGCATCGGCTGTTGCGGCGCCGCTCGGCGGCCGCTGGGCGAGCCGCAGCGGCCCACGGCCGGTCGCGATCACCGGCGCGCTGATGTTCGCACTGTCGCTGCTGTGGCTGGTCGCCCGCGCGGACTCGCAACCGGACTTCTTCGGCGTGTGGCTGCCGTACCAGCTCGTCGGCGGCGCCGGCATCGGCCTCGGCCTGCCGGCCCTCGTCGGCGCCACCGCCGCCGGCCTCCCGCCGACGCGCTTCGCGACCGGCATGGCCCTCGCGACCACGGCGCGCCAGCTCGGAGCGGTGGTGGGCGTCGCTTTGGTCGTGGCGGTCATCGGCACTCCCGCCCCTGGGGACGCGGTGTCGGCGTACCACGCGGGGTTCGCGCTGTGCGCGGCCGCGCTCGGGGTGGCCGCCGGGTGCGCGGCGCTGTTGCGTCGTCGGCCGGAGCCGGCGCGGGTGGTGGTGGCGGAGCCGGTGGTGGCTGAGCGCGTGGTGGCGCGCGTGTGAGCGGCTTGCGTTTCCGAACGTCAACTGCGCTGGGTGGGGAAGCGGTGGGCTTTCGTGGCCGCGCCGGGCTCGCCGAGCGTCGAGTTTCGGGGTGTGACGCCCGGTAACTCGACACTCGACCCGTCCGAGCCCGCCGAGCGTGGGTTTCGCCCCATTCGACTCGTCCGCGCTCGCGCGTTGTGAGAAACCGTCCTCTGGTGTGGGTTTCGCACCACTCGCCGCCCGCGGTCACGCGAATGGGACGAAACCGACCCTCACCCGCGTGCAACGGACACTCACCTCCACACCCAGCAGCAGTTGACGTTTACGCCCGCCCCGCCACCCGGCCTACCGCGGCGATCCGCCCACAGCCGAGCCCTCGAACCACATCGACATCCGCGCGAAGTCGATCGTCCACCGGTAACGGCGGAGGAAGTGGTGGCTGATGAGCCCGGCAATCGGGAACCCGGTCGCCGCTTCGCCGAGCTCGGCCGGGAACGCGCCGTACAGACCGGCGAGGTCGTGCTGCGCCAGTGACCCGAGCCCGAGCCGCGGGATGCCGAAGCGGCCGAGGTCCAGCGTGGTCGCGCCGGCGCCGGACGTGTCGGTCACCGCGTGTGTCTCGGGGACCGCGATGCCGGCGGCCGCGAGCGTCTCGGCGGGAGCCGTGAACGCAGCTCCGTGCTCGTCGCGGAGGCCCGAGTCGACGAGGACCGTCAGGCCCGTGCGGTCGGCGAGCGACCCGCTGGCGACGATCAGGTGCGTGAGGGCGAGCGCGAACGGCACCTCGACCGCGGCGGCCTCGCAAGGCGGCGTACTCCCGTGCGGGCGCAGGACCAGCCTGCTCCCCGGGTAGTCGATCGTGGCGAGGAAGCGGCTCAGGAACCCGGTCCCGATCACGGCGCGCTCGAAGCCCGCGGTCGCGACCGGCACGTTGCGCAAAATGACGGAGCCGAGGCGGACCGACGCGACCTTGCCGTAGAACCCTTCGGCCTGCGCGCCACCGGCGTAGGTGCCGGTGAAGCGCGCGAGCGGTTCGACGCCGAGCGCCGAGGCGACGTCGTGCGGCAGCGTGAGCGTGTCGCCCCCCGTGTCGATCCATGCGTCGAGCGCGACGCCGTCGACCTCGAGCGTGACGATCGGCAGCTCCCACGGCGCGGTCTGCATCAGCGCCACGGTCGTCTGCGGCTCGCCGGCCGGCCACTCGATCGCGTACGGCGGCTCGTCGCCGAACGCCGTCATCAGGCTCCAGACCGGCATCTCGACGGCGCCGCCCGAGAACAGGCCGTGGGCCTTGTCGTAGCGACCGGTCCTGTAGTGGACGAGCGCGAGCGCCGCCTCTGCGTCGACCTGGCGTGCGGAGCCGGCACGCGTCGCGTTCACGACGCGGTCGAGCAGCGCCTCGGCGGCGTCGTAGTCGCCGAGCAGGTACTCGAGCTCGGCCATCCCGCGCACGGCCTCGAGCGGCGCGCCGCGCGTCACGACCACCGGCTCGATCATGCGTCGCGCAGCTGCGAAGTCGCCGGCAGCGTGGGCTGCGCGAGCCTGCGCGACGGCCTGACGGACGTGCCTGCGCAGGATCATCGTCAGCCCCCGTTGCGATCGCGGGTGAACCGCAGCTCGATGATGCCGCCGATGCCGCGACCGCGCTTGCGCCATCCGCTGAACCGCTTGTGCGCGGCCTGGCGCGACACCCCGAGCCGCTCCGAGATCTCCGCCCACGAAGCACCCGCGGCGCGCGCGTCGGCGATCCGCGCCTGCGCGAAGTCGTCCACGAAGTCCTCCACGACCGGCACGTCCTCGACGAGATCGAGCGGGTCGCGGCCGGCGCTGAGGCGCTTGAGCAAAGTATGCAGCTCGTGGCGGAGCTGCCGCTCCCGGTCGCCGGTCATGCTGTCAACCGTACGTTGACAGCCCAATCTTGTCAACGTTGGGTTGACAGCTAGGGAATCGAGGCGCCCGCCAACATCGCCACCAGGCCGGCGATCGCACCACCGACGAGCGCCCAGAACGCCGCCCGCCCGAGGGCCAGCGCTGCCGCGGCGGCCGCGAGCACCGCCCACTGCCACCCCTCCTCGAGCGCTTGCACGAGCGGCACCGAGGCGCCGAGGATCGCGCCCACGGCGGCCGGGCCGGCGCCGTCGAGGAACGCCCGCGCGTTCGCCGACTCGCGCAGCCGCGCGAACCGCTCGCCGATGACGCCGACGACGATGAACGACGGCGCGAACGCGATCGCGGCGGCGAACAGCGCACCGCCGAGGCCGGCTGCCGCCCAGCCGACGAACGCGACCGTGTGGACGACCGGGCCCGGCGTGAGCTGACCGTAGGCGACCGCGTTGGCGAACTCCGCGTCGGTCATCCAGCCGTAGGTCTCGACGGCGTCGGCCTGCATCAGCGGGATGATCACGAAGCCGCCGCCGTACGAGAGCGCTCCGACCTTCAGCGCGGTCCATGCCAGCGCCGGCAGCGCCGCCACGCCGGTGGCCGCGAGCACGGCCATCGCGGGCGACAGCGCCGCGGCGCCCGACCCAGGCCGGCGGCTCCAGCCGAGCTCGATCAGTCCGCACCCCACCAGCACGGCCACGACGCCGGGTCCCGTCAGGACGACTGCCGCTGCGCCGGCGACCAGGTACGCGATCGCTCGCCACAGCGGCCCGCCGCGGCGGCCTTCGAGGCTCGACCACCCGAGCTGGAGCCCGGCCTGCACGACGACCGCCACCACCGCCGCGGCCGCGCCGGCGCCGACCGCGCGGATCCACAGCGGCGGCGAGTCCGAGAGCGCAACCGCCGCGATCGCCAGGATCACGAGCAGCCCCGGCAGGATGAATGCCAGCCCTCCGGCCACCGCCCCGGCGCGGCCGCCGGCCCGCAGCGCACAGTAGATCGCCAGCTGCGTCCCGCCCGGCCCGGGCAGCAGCTGCGTGGCCGCGTTCGCGTCCTCGAACTCGCGCGCGTCCATCCACCGCCGCCGGTCTACCATCAGCTCGCGCAGCAGCGCGATCTGCGCCGGCGGGCCGCCGAAACTGGTCGTCCCGATCCGCGCCCATTCGCGCACGATCACGCTGAGCGGGGCGTGCCGTGGCATGGCGCGCGAAGATACCCGGGCAATGGAGCGTTTGTTCGACCCACCTGAGAAGCGCCCGGACCGGCGCCCGCCGCCCGACGGCCCGCTCGCCGCGCGGATGCGGCCGCAGACGCTCGACGAGTTCGTCGGCCAGGAGCACCTGCTCGCCGAGGGCTCGGCGCTGCGCGCCGCGCTCGAGTCCGGCCGCCCGCACTCGATGGTGCTGTACGGCCCGCCCGGCACCGGCAAGACCACGCTCGCGCGCCTCGCGGCCGAGCGCGCCGACGCCGCCTTCGAGGAGCTCTCCGCGGTCCAGGCCGGCCGTGCCGAGGTGCGTGAGGTGATTGCACGGGCGCGCGAGCGGCGCTCCGGCGACCGCGCGACGATCTTCTTCCTCGACGAGATCCACCGCTTCAACAAGGCCCAGCAGGACGCGCTGCTGCCCGCCGTCGAGGAGGGCCTGGTCACGCTGATCGGGGCGACCACCGAGAACCCGTACTTCGAGGTCAACAACGCGCTGCTCTCACGCACGCAGATCTACGAGCTGCACGAGCTCACCGAGGAGCACCTGCAGACGCTCTTGCGCCGCGCGCTCGAGCGCGGCGAGACCGCGACCGCGACGGTGGGCGACGACGTGATCGAGTTCCTCGCCGCGCGCGCCGGAGGCGACGCCCGGACCGCGCTGAACGCACTCGAGCTCGCCTGCGCGACCGTCACCGGCGGCACCGTCACGATCGCCGACGCCGAGGACGCCATGCAGCGCAAGGCGGTCCTCTACGACAAGGGCGGCGACCAGCACTACGACTACATCTCGGCCTGGATCAAGGCCACGCGCGGGTCGGACCCCGACGCATCGCTCTACTACCTCGCCGCCATGCTCGAGGGAGGCGAGGACGCGCGATTCATCGCCCGCCGCATGGTCATCTTCGCCTCCGAGGACATCGGGAACGCGGACCCGCAGGCGCTGCCGCTGGCCGTCGCCGCGGCCCATGCGGTCGAGCACGTGGGGTTGCCCGAGGGCCAGTTCGCGCTCGCCCAGGCCGCGATCTACCTGTCGCTCGCGCCCAAGTCGGACGCCGTCAAGCGGTCGATCGGCGAGGCGCGCGGCCACATCCGCGACGCCGGCGCCGCGCACCCGCCCGCAGCGCTGCGGTCGGCCGCCTACCCGGGCGCCGCCGACCTCGGCCGCGGCGTCGGCTACGACTACCCGCACGCGCACCCGGGCCACGTGAACGACCAGGAGCACATGCCCGAGGGCCGTGAGGACCTGCGCTTCTACCTCCCGGACGAGGCGGAGGGCGAGCTGCTCGAGCGGCTGGAGCAGATCCGGGCGGCACGCCGGCGGCGCTGATGGATGTCCACCCAATGGCGGCCCGCGCCTTCGGCGGTGCGGCCGAGGACTACGAGCGCGGGCGGCCGGGGTGGCCGGAGGACGCCATCGCCTCCCTGCTCGACCGCTTCGACGCGCGCACCGTGCTCGACCTCGCCGCCGGCACGGGGAAGCTCACCCAGACGCTGGCGCGGCTGACCGACGACGTGATCGCGGTCGAGCCGCTCGACGGCATGCGCCTGGTGCTGGAGCGTCGCCTGCCGCAGGTCCGGGCGCTCGCCGGCACCGCGGAGGCGATTCCGGTCCCCGACGGCTCGGTCGACGCCGTGTTCGTCGCCGAGGCGATTCACTGGTTCGACCTCCCGCGCGCCCTGGCGGAGGTCGCCCGCGTCCTGCGCCGGGGCGGCAGCCTGGCGCTGTTGTGGAACACCTCCGGCGACGAGGGCGTCGACTGGTTCGACGCGCTCCACACGATCGTGCAGGAGCACCGCGTCGAGAGCGCGACGCCGCCGGGGCGGGAGCGCGTGCCGTGGCGCGAGGCGCTGGAGGCGGACAGCCGGTTCGGGCCGCTGCAGGACGAGGAGGCGACCCACGAGCAGCGAACCGATCGCGACGGCGTGGTGGCGATGATCGGCTCGTTCAGCTTCATCGGTGGCCTGCCCGACGACCGCCGCGATGCCGCGCTCGCGGAGTCCCGCGCGGTGCTCGAGCGCCACGGCGTCGACTCGGTCACGCTCACGTACAAGACGCTGATCACGACCACGCGGCGGATCGATGGCTGACCTGCGCTCGCCCTCGACGGGCGACGTGCTCGGCACGGTCGCGGCGGCGACCGCCGCCGACGTGCGAGTGGCCGCCGATGCCGCCGCCGTCATCCAGCCGCTGTGGGCATCCGTGCCGGCGACGGCCCGCGCGCGGTACCTGCGGCGCGCGGCGCAGGCCGTGCTGGACGAGCTCGACCAGCTCGCCGGGCTGCTCGCGCGAGAGACCGGGCGGCCGCGCACGGAGGCGGTGCTGGCCGAGCTGCTGCCGACCGTCAGTGCCCTGCACGCGCTCGTCGACGACGGGCCGAAGGCGCTCGCCGACCAGCGCCTGGGGCGCCCGGCGGTGCTGCGGGCGGGGCGCCGCGCCGTGCTCGTGCAGGCGCCCGCCGGGGTCGTCGGAATCCGCGCGCGCAGCGCCTCGCCGTGGGCCGAGCCGATGCTCGAAGCCGCGGCCTCGCTGCTGGCCGGCAACGCGGTCCTGCTCGTGCCGACCGCGCCGCTGGCCGCGCAGCGGATCGTGGCCGCGTTCATCCGTGCCGGCGTGCCGGGTGACCTGATGGCCCTGCTCCCCGGAGCGGGCGACATGCTCGACGATGCCGGGCTCGACCACGTCGTGGACCTCGGCGGCGACGACGCGAAGGCGACCATGCTCGTGCTCGGCGACGCCCCGCTCAAGGAGGCCGTGTCGGGGGCGCTGTGGGCGGCGTTCGCGGGCGCCGGACGCCACCCGGCCGCCGTCGGCAGGCTCGTCGTGGCGCCCGGTCGGGCCGAGCCCGTTCTGCAGCGGCTCGTCGCCGGCGCCCAGCGGCTGCGCGTCGGCAATCCCGAGCACGCCGACACCGAGGTCGGGCCGGTCGCGTCGCGCGCCGACCTCGATGCGGTCGAGCGCTTGGTCGCCGAAGCCGAGGCGGGCGGCGCCGAGCGGCTCTGCGGCGGCCCGGTCACGCTCGCCGGCCTGGACGGGGCGTTCTGCTCGCCGATCGTCCTGCGCGGCGTGCGCGAGGACGCGCAGCTCGTACTCGAGATGCCGCCCGGACCCGTCCTCGCGGTACTGGAGGCGGAGTCCGACGAGCACGCGATCGCACTGACGGGCGACCTCGTCCGCGGCGCCGTGTCCGTGTGGACGGGCGACCGTGCGCGCGGCGTGCGCGTGGCGCGTTCGCTCGGCACAGAGCTGGCATGGGTGAACGAGCACGGCCACGCGGTGCCCTCGGTCCCCGTCCGGCTCGGCCGCCACACCGACCCGCACCGGCTGGCGTCCCAGCCCACCCGGCTGCGGAGCGCCCGCTGGCTGCCGTACGACCCGGCGCTGGTGGAGGCGCGCACCGCAGCTGCGCGGCTCCTGCACGGCCGCGAGCGCGAGCGCGTCGCAGCGCTGCGCGCCGGCGCCCTGCCGCTCGCCCGCGTGGCGGTCCGGACCGCGCGCGACCTCGTTCAGCTGAAGCGATCGGGCGCGAACGGCGCGAGGTCGACCGACGACGGCTCGCCGCAGTAGGCCTGCGCGATCAACCGCCCGGTGATCGGGCCGAGCGCCACGCCGGCGCCCTCGTGGCCGGTCGCCAGCCACAGCCCGGCGACGGCCTGCGACGGCCCGATCGCGGGCAGCTGGTCGGGCAGCCACGGCCTCAGTCCGGCCCACGCCGCCGCACGCGGGAGTGCTGCGACGGACTCGAACAGACGCGCGGCGCGCGCGACCATCGCGGCGCTCACCGCGTCGTCGACCGTCGTGTCGAACCCCCGGCGCTCGCGGCTCGATCCCACCAGCACGTCGCCCTCCCACGTCGACTCGACCACGGTCGTGACCTCCAGCCCCGCCCCCGCGCTCTGCACCGACGCGAGGTACGACGCGTCGACGACCTTGTGCTGGACCGGCGGCGTTCCGGCCGCGGCGCGCAGGCGGACGAGCTGGCCCTTGCGCGGCTCGAGCGGGAGCGGGAGACCGGCCGACGCGGCGAGCGACGCGCTCCACGGCCCGGCCGCGATCACCACCGCGCCCGCGCCGAGGCGGTCGCCGGTCGCGAGCGTCACCTCGGAGCCCGAGACGGCCGTCACCCGCGCGCCGGTCCGGACCTCGGCGCCCGCGCCGGCCGCCTCGCGAGCGAGCGCGCGCGTGATCTCGCGCGGCGCGCACTGGAGATCGTCCGGGAACAGGCTCGCGCCGCACAACGCCCCGGTCAGCGCAGGCTCGCGCTCACGCACCTCGTCCACCGCCAGCAACCGCGATCGCACGCCCGCGGCGCGCAGGCGCTCCAGGCGGGCCGGCTCGGCCTCCCACGTCGCGGCGTCGGGATGGACGATCAGCGCGCCCTTGCGCCGGATCCGCGCCTCGGCCCCGAGCCGCACCTCGATCTCGTCGTACAGCTCCAGGCCCAGCACCGACAGCTCGAGGTCCGGACCGGCGTCCTTGTCCGAGCACAGCACGTTGCCCTCGCCGAGGCCGGTCGTGCCTCCGGACACGTCGCCGGCGTCGAGCAGCACCACGTCGACGCCGCGGACCGCGAGCTCACGCGCCGTCGCTGCGCCGACGATCCCGGCGCCGACGACCGCGACCTCGCGCGACCTCACAGCGCGAAGCCGGCGGGGAACGGGTCCTCGGCGTCGAGCACGTAGCGACCCGTTCCGGTGACCCACGCGCGGCCGGTGATCTCCGGCACCACCGCCGGAA
Source organism: uncultured Solirubrobacteraceae bacterium (assembly GCA_963806395.1). GTDB lineage: Bacteria > Actinomycetota > Thermoleophilia > Solirubrobacterales > Solirubrobacteraceae > DASSUW01. The sequence goes on from CAWDYI010000019.1 coordinate 293,431, forward strand.
GGTCGCCCACGCGCGTCTCGGCGATCAGCAGGCCGGTGAACCGCGTCCCGATCACCGACTCGTTCACGAACGGCTCGCCGATCGCCAGCTCGCCACGCGCGTGCAGCGACGCCATCCGCGCCGACGTCCCGGTGCCGCACGGCGACCGGTCGAGCCAGCCCGGGTGGATCGACGTGGCGTTGCGCGCGTGCGCGCCGTCGGTGCCGGGGGCGTGGAAGACGACGTGGCGGCACCCGGCGATCCGCGGGTCCTCGGGATGCACCGGCGCCCCGGATGCGTTGATCGCGTCCATGATCTGCGCGCCACGCTCGATCAGCTCGGGGGCGTGGCCGGGATCGATCTCGACACCCGCGTCGGCGGCGCTCACGAGCGCGTAGAAGTTGCCGCCGAACGCGATGTCGCACACGACGTCGCCGACACGGCGATCGCGCTCGAGCAGGAACGCCGGCACGTTGCGCAGCGTGACCGCGCGGGCGCGGCCGCCCTCGACGGCCACGCGCGCCTCCACGAGACCGGCGGGCGTGTCGAGCCGCACGACGGTCTCCGGCGCGCGCACGTCGACCATGCCGGTCTCGACGAGCACGGTCGCGACCCCGATCGCCCCGTGCCCGCACATCGGCAGGCAGCCGGAGACCTCGATGAACAGCACGCCCCAGTCGGCGTCGTCGCGGGTCGGCGGCTGGAGGATCGCGCCGGACATCGCGGCGTGCCCGCGCGGCTCGCGCATCAGCAGCAGCCGCAGGTCGTCCATCTCTGCCTCGAAGTGCACTTTGCGCTCGAGCATGGTCGCGCCCGGGATCGGGTCCACGCCGGCGGTGATCACACGCGTCGGCATCCCCTCCGTGTGAGAGTCGACCGCCTCGAACGCCGTGGTCATGCCATCGCGCCCTCGCGCAACACCACCATCGCCTCCAGCAGCGCGGTCCGCTCGTCGCTCGTGAGCGGAAGCCGAGGCGGCCGGGTCGGGCCGCCGGCGAGGCCGACCTCGTCCATCGCGGCCTTGAAGTACTGCACGAGCTTCGGGGTCATGTCGAAGCGGGAGAGCGGCAGCAGGCGTGCGTAGATCGCGCGCGCGGTCTCGAGCTCACCGGCGCGGCATGCGTCGTACAGCGCGACGCACTCGCCCGGAGCGATGTCCGCCACACCGCTGACCCACCCGGTCGCCCCGGCGCAGAACCCCTCGAGCGCCCAGTCGTCGCCGCCGACCAGGACCTCGAGCCCGGGGGCCGCGTTGAGCAGCGCAGGGATCCGCCGCGCGTCTCCCGAGCACTCCTTCACCGCCACCACGCCGTCGATCGCCGCGTACAGATGCGCGATCAGCTCGGGCGCGAGGTCCGTCCCGCTGGCCTCGGGGTTGTTGTAGGCCATCAGCGGGAGCCCGGACGCCTCGGCCACCGCGCGGTAGTGCGCCTCGATCTCGCGCGCGTCGCCGCGATAGCCGAGCGGCGGGAGCATCATCAGCGCGCCGGCTCCGGCGTCGGCCGCGTCGGCGCCGAGCGCGATCGCCGTCGCGGAGGTGCCCGCCGACACGCCGGCGATCACCGGCACGCGGCCGTCCACTGCGCGCGCGACGGCCTGCACCACCGTGCGGCGCTCGGCGGCCGACAGGCTGCCGGCCTCACCCATCGTCCCGGTGGCGACGATGCCGTGCACGCCGGCGTCGAGCAGCGCCGCGACGTTGCCGTCGAGCGCCTGCTCGTCGATCGCGCCGGAGGCGTCGAACGGTGTGGTGACGGCGGGGATGATGCCGGGGAAGTGCATAAGGGCCTTTCAGTCGAGGGTCATGTACTTGCGAACCCGCCGGATGTGCTGGGCGGCGTACAGCTCGGCCGCGTCCGCATCGCCCTCGGCAATCGCCTCGTAGATCATGCGGTGCTCGGCGAGGTGGAGGGTGGTGCGGCCGGGGACGGCGATCGAGTCGTCGCGCAGGCGCTGCCACAGCGGCTCGTCCATCACCGCCGCGATGTGGTCCGCGAGATCGAGCAGCACCGGGTTGCCCGTGAGCGCGGCGATCCGCTGGTGGAAGCGCCGGTCGCAGTCGTTCCAGCCGGCCCGGTCGCCGTCGTCGGCCGCGCGCTCCATCGCGGCCAGCAGCGCCTCCGCGTCGGCGTCGCTGCGACCACGCTGCGCGGCGAGCCTCGCCACGGCGGGCTCCAGCAGCGCGCGCGCCTCGAGCAGGTCCGACGGGCTGGAGTCGTGCGTCTCGCGCGTGCGGTCGGCGGCGCCTGCGGCCACGAACGAGCCGGAGCCCGGGCGGGTCTCGATCATCCCGGCGACCTGGAGGGCGGCGATCGCCTCGCGGACCGATGCGCGGCCGACCTCGAGCCTGCGCGCGAGGTCGCGCTCGGACGGCAGCCGCTCGCCGGGCGCCAGGCGCCCGGTGCGGATGTCGGCCGCGAGCCGGTCGGCGACCTGCTCGTAGCGCTGGCGCGGGCGGATCGGAGAGAGTGTGGTCTGATCGACGGACAGGATTGGTCCTCTATTCGAACCGGTACAGTACACCGCCATGGCACTCACGTTCAACTCCGTCGATCCCCGCACGGGCGAGCCCGGCGCCAGCTTCGAGGAGGCGACGCCCGAGGACGTGCGCTCCGCGGTCGTCGCCGCGGCAGCCGTGCACCGGTCCGGCGCGCTGCGCGACCGCGCCCGCCGCGCCGCGTTGCTGCGCGGCGCCGCCGCGCGCCTGCGGGCGGCCGGTGACGAGATCGTCGCCGTCTGCGAGGGCGAGACCGGCCTGCCCGAAGCGCGCCTGCGCTCAGAGCTCGAGCGCACCTGCGGGCAGCTCGAGGCGTTCGCGGCGATCGTCGACACCGGCGACGACGCGGAGGCGATCATCGACCACCCGGATCCGGACGCCGTCCCGATTCCCCGGCCCGACGTGCGGCGCATGCTGGTGCCGCTCGGCCCGGTCGCCGTCTTCGGCGCCTCGAACTTCCCGCTCGCGTTCTCGACCGCGGGCGGCGACACCGCGTCCGCGCTCGCCGCCGGCTGCCCGGTCGTGGTCAAGGGCCACCCGTCGCATCCGGGGACCGGCGAGCTGGTCGCGCGCGAGCTGCGCGCCGCGGTCGCCGACGCCGGCCTGCCGGACGGCACGTTCGCGAACCTGACGGCCGCCGGCGTGGAGGTCGGCGAGGCGCTGGTCGACGCGCCGGAGATCACAGCCGTCGGGTTCACCGGCTCGTTCGCCGGCGGCAAGGCGATCTACGACCGCGCCGGCCGCCGCGACGTGCCGATCCCCGTCTACGCCGAGATGGGCTCGGTGAACCCGATCGTGATCACGGACGGAGCGTTGCGCGCGCGGGCCGAGAAGATCCTCGAGGGACTCACCGCTTCGGTGTCCAACTTCGGCGGCCAGCTGTGCACGAAGCCCGGCGTGGTGTTCCTCCCGGCCGGGCCGGAGGGCGACGCGTTCGCCGCCGATCTCGCCACGCGGCTGGACGGCGTGGCACCGTCCGTCCTGCTCAACGAGCGCCTGCGCGACGCGCTTCAGGCCGCCGTCGATCGCCTCGCCGGCCGCCCGGACGTGCGCCCGCTCGGGGAGGCGCCTGCCGCCGGCGGGCCCGGGTTCCGTCACCAGCCGGCCGCGTACGAGGCGCCGGCCGGAGCGGTGGCGGACGGCGCCGCCGAGCTGCTGGAGGAGCACTTCGGCCCGGTCGTGCTGCTGCTCCGCCACGGATCGCGCGACGAGTTGCTGTCCGCGCTCGCGCAGCTCGACGGCCAGCTCACGGGCTCCGTGCACTCGGAGCCGGGCGACGACGTGGCCGACATCGTCGCGGTGCTGTCCGAGCGCGCCGGTCGGGTCGTGTTCAACGGGTTCCCGACGGGCGTCGCCGTCACGCACGGCATGAACCACGGCGGCCCGTTCCCGGCGACCACGAGCCCGCTCCACACGTCGGTCGGGATGACCGCGGCGCGGCGCTTCACGCGGCCGGTCGCGTTCCAGGACGCACCGCCCGACGCGCTCCCGCCCGAGCTGCGCGAGGAGAACCCGCTCGGCATCCGGCGGCGCGTCGACGGCGTGCCCGTGTAGCGCGGGATTCGAACCCTCCGCGCGGGTGTACGATGCGTCTCGTGACCTCTCGACGTTGACCTACCGCACCTCGCTGCCGAGCCCCGCCTCGGTCGGCAGCCCCTGGTCAATTTCGCACGAGAGGAGTCACCTTGTTCGCAGTAGAAGCCGTCCGCCTCCGCAAGGAGTTCGGTAGACGCTCCCAGCGCGCCGTCGTGCTCGACGACGTGTCGTTCACGATCGCCCGCGGCGAGTGCGTCGCCGTGCTCGGCCAGAACGGCTCCGGGAAGTCGACGCTCGTCCGCCTGCTGTCCACGCTGCTGCTGCCCGACGGCGGCAGCGCCCGCGTGTTCGGCCACGACGTCGTGCGCGAGGAGCGGGCGGTGCGGCGGCTGGTCAATCGCGTCTCGGTCGAGGCGTCGTTCTTCAAGCGCATGTCCGCGACCGAGAACCTCTCGTACGCGGCTCGCTTCTACGGCCTCGGCCCTGGGGTGACGCGGCAGCGGATCCCGGAGATCCTCGAGCGGGTGGGGTTCCCGGCCGACCGCGCGTCGGCTTCGATGGAGGACCTCTCCCGCGGCATGCAGCAGAAGGTGGCGCTCGCCCGGGCGCTGCTGACGTCGCCCGTGCTGCTGTTGCTCGACGAGCCGACGACCGGCCTCGATCCGCGGTCGAAGCTGGAGGTCCAGGGGTTCATCCGCGAGGTCCGGCGGCTCCAGGACACCACCACGCTGCTCTGCACGCACGACATGGTCGAGGCCGAGGCGCTCGCCGATCGCGTCGGCATCCTCGATGCCGGCCGGCTGCTCGTGCTCGAGAAGCCGGCGGCGCTGAGACGCCGGTATCGCGCGGAGACGCTCGAAGACGCGTTCATGGCCGCGACGGGCAAGACCTTCGCCGACGAGCCCGAAGAGGAGGCGGCGTGATGCGCGCCGCCGCCGGCGTCCGGCTCCAGGCGATCGCACTCGGCGGCGTCGTCGAGCGCAATGCGTACCTCGTGCGGCGGTACGCGTGGTGGGAGCTCGCGTTCTTCGTCTGGACCGTGGCGAACACCCTCACGATCGTGTTCATCGCCGAGGGCGTGGAGGCCGGTGGCGGCCAGCTCGACGTCGAGCGCCAGACGACGATCCTGCTGATCGGCGCCGTCATCTGGGCGTACCTCGGCATCGTCTTCGAGGTGCTCACCGAGACGGTCGCCTGGGAGCGCTGGGAGGGCACGATCGAGTACACGTTCATGGCGCCGCTCTCGCGTGCGGTCCACCTGTGCGGGATGGCGGCGTTCGCGGTGCTCTACGGCGTCATCCGAACCGCGGCGCTGTTCGCCGTCGTCGCGCTCTTCTTCGGGCTCGAGTTCCCGCAGGCCGACTTCGCCGCCGCGCTCGTGCTGCTGGCCGTCGCCTCCGTGTCGTTCGCCGGCATCGGCATGGTGACCGCCGTGCTGCCGCTGATCTCGCCCGAGAAGGGAGCCCAGCTCGGCTTCATCGCCCAGGGCTTACTGCTCGTCGTCTCCGGCGTCTACTACCCGGTCGACGTGATGCCGCAGTGGATGCAGTGGCTGGCCGCGCTGTCGCCCGCGACGTACGCGCTCGAGGGGATCCGCGCGGCGGTGCTCGACGGCGCCGGGCTCGGCGAGCTGGGCGGGCAGTTGTGGCCGCTGGCGCTCCTCGGCGCCATCTCGATCCCCGCCGGCCTCGCGGTGTTCCGCGCGGGCGAGCGCTACGCGAAGCGGCACGGCAAGCTCAAGAGGAGCGGCTGAACTGGCTACCGTGTAGCCCATGCCCGCCCAGGCCTATGCCGGCAAGGAATGCGTCTGCCAGTTCCGCAAGGGGATCTGCGACCAGACGTGCGTGCAGGGCATGCTCGAGACGCCGTTCTACATCGCGTGCCTGAAGCTCACCGACCGCCGCTGCGTCGTCGTCGGCGGTGGCGAGGTCGGCCTCGAGAAGGTCGAAGGTCTGCTGGCGTGCGACGGCAAGGTCGTGCTGATCGCGCCGGACGCGGTGCCGGAGCTGCGCGAGCTCGCCGATGACGGCTCGATCGAGTGGCTGCGGCGCGACTACCGCGCGGGCGACCTCGAGGCCACGTTCATCGCGATCGCCGCCACGGACGACACCGACGTGAACATCGGCGTGTACGAGGATGCCGAGCGCCGCGCGATGCTGGTCAACGTCGTCGACGTGCCGCCGCTGTGCAACTTCATCCTGCCGGCGATCGTCCGCACCGGGCCGCTGGCGATCGCGATCTCGACCGCGGGCGCGTCCCCCGCGCTCGCGAAGCGGATCAAGCGCCAGATCGCGGAGGAGTTCGGCGAGCCCTACGCGCGCCTGGCCGTGCTGCTCAACGACGCGCGCGGGTGGGCGAAGGCCACGCTCCCGACCTACCAGGACCGCAAGGTGTTCTTCGAGGGCATCGTCAACGGCGATCCCGACCCGGTGGAGCTGCTGCGCGCCGGCGACGAGGCGGCCGTGCTGCAGCTGATCGCGGACGCGCAGCGCGCGAACGCGCACTCCGTCGCGTAAGCCTGATCGGAGCCATAACGGATCCGACTTGGAACCGGCGGCCTTCGGCGGCCACAGTGATCGGCATGCCTACCGACACCACTGACGCCCGCTTCACCGCCGACGTGCTCGAGGCCGACGCGCCTGTCGTCGTCGACTTCCATGCCGCCTGGTGCGGCCCGTGCCGCGTCATGAGCCCGATCATCGCCGAGCTGGCCACCGAACGACCGGACGTGCGCTTCGTCAAGGTCGACGTCGACGACAACCTCGAGACGGCGGCGCGCTACGGCGTCATGGCGATGCCCACGATGATGGTCTTCCGCGACGGCGCGCCGGTGCTCACGCTGGTCGGCTCACGTCCCAAGCGGCGCCTCACCGAGGAGCTGGCGGCGGTGATCTAGCCGAGGTCCGCGCGCAGCCGCTCCGCCAGCAATCGGCCGGCAGGCGGCAGCTCGCCGGTGTGCGCGAGCGAGAGCCGGTGCCGCGGCGCCGGCTCCGCGAGCGCGGCGACGCCGACCGGCGGGCCGGGGTGCTCGAGCCACGACGCCGGGACGAGGCTCACGCCGAGCCCGGCGTTGACGAGGAACCGCACGGTCGCCGGGTCGCCGACCTCGAGCAGCGGCACCGGACTGAAGCCGACCGCCTGGCACGCGTTCATCACGAGCTCGCGCAGCGCGGTGCCCGGCTCGCCGAGGACGAAGGCGCGGCCGCGCAGCGCCTCCAGGCGCACGACCGCTCCTGCGAACGGGTCATCAGGCGCCGCGATCGCGCACAGCGGCTCTTCTGCGAGCGGGGTCACGTCGAGCCCGTCGGCCGCGTCGGGAGCGATCGACAGCACCGCGAGGTCGACCGCGCGGCGGCGCAGCAGTGCGAGCGCCTCGCCCGCCGACGCGTGCCGGAGCGCCAACCGCACGCCCGGGTGCTCGCGGTGGAACGCCGCCAGCGCCTCCGGCAGGCGCAGCGCGTCGGCGGTCGCGGCCACGCCGACGGCGCCGCGGACCACGCCGGCGTGCTCGTCCATCGCGCCGCGCGCGTGCGCGACGTCGGCGAGGATCGACTCGGCGCGGACGAGCAGGTCGGCGCCCGCGGGCGTCAGCTCGACGCCGCGGCTCGTCCGCCGCAGCAGCGCGATCCCCAGCTCGGCCTCCAGCCGGCGCACCTGCTGCGAGAGCGCCGGCTGACTCACGTATGCGGCCGCCGCCGCGCGGCCGAAGTGGCGGTGGCGGGCAACCGCGACGAAGTACTCGAGCTGGCGCAGGTCCACGCCGGGAATCCTGCCGGGTCCGGCGGGACTAAGCTCCGCGCATCCGCACCGCCGTACTCACGATCTCGACGTCCGTCTCGCGCCGGGAGGCGGAGGACCTCTCCGGGCCGCGCCTGGCCGCCGCTGCCGAGGACGCGGGGTGCGAGGTCGTCTCGATGGAGGTCGTCCCGGACGACTTCGCGCTGATCGAGGATCGGCTGCACCACTACGTCGACACCGGCTGCGACCTGATCTTCACGACCGGCGGCACCGGCATGACGCCCGACGACATCACGCCCGAGGCGACGCGGGCGGTGATCCAGCGCGAGGCGCCGGGGTTCGCCGAGGCGATGCGGGCCGAGGGCGCGCGTCACACCCCGCACGGAATCCTCACGCGCGGGGTGTCCGGGCTCGCGGACTCGACCCTGATCGTCAACTTCCCCGGATCGCCGAAGGCGATCGACGAGCTGTTCGGCGTGATCGCGCCCACGCTGGCACACGTCGTGCAGACGCTGCGCGGCGACTCGTCGCACCATGGCGAGCGCTGACAGCGCTCCGGCCGTCGCGCTGCGCGACCTCGGACGCGCGTACGGGGATCGGGTGGCACTTGCCGGTGTGACGCTCGAGCTGCCGCGAGGCGCGACGCTCGCGGTGTTCGGCGCCAACGGCGCCGGGAAGACGACACTGCTGCGGGTGCTCGCCACGCTGCTGCGCCCGCACACCGGCGAGGTGGCCGTGCTGGGACACGCGCTGCCGCGCGACGGGTGGGCGGTGCGCGGGCGGATCGGCCTGCTGGCGCACGAGCCGCTGCTCTACCGCGACCTCTCGGCGCGCGAGAACCTGCGCTTCCACTCGCGCCTGCACGACGTGCCGGAGACGCGCGGGCGCGAGCTGCTCGACACGGTCGGCATGGCGCGCCGCGCCGACGAGCCGCTGCGCTCGCTCTCGCGCGGGATGGCCCAGCGGGTGGCGATCTGCCGCGCTGTGCTGCACGAGCCGGAGCTGCTGCTCCTGGACGAGCCGTTCGCCAACCTCGACCCGGGCGCCGCGGGCGCGGTCGAGCCGCTGATCGGGCGCGCGAGCGCGGCGGCCCGCGTGCTGATCTCGCATGACGTCGAGCAGGGCCTCGCGCAGGCCGATCTCGTCCTCGGCCTGAAGGTCGGCCGGCCGGCGCTGCTGGCGCGCGCGGCGGACGTCGGCGCCGGCGACGTGCGGGAGCTGTACCGGTGAGGCGCGCGGTCGCGGCCGTCGTCCGCAAGGACATGCTCGTGGAGCTGCGGACCGGCGAGGCGGTGCCGGCGATGCTGCTGTTCAGCGTGTCGACGTTCGTGCTGTTCCATTTCGCGCTCGACCGGCGCTCGGTCGAGGGCGACCTGGCCGCCGGCGTCCTGTGGGTCACGCTGCTGTTCGCTGCGGTGCTCGGGATCGTGCGGCTGTTCGTTGCCGAGCGCGAGCAGGGCGGGTTCGACGGCTTCCTGCTCGCCCCGGTCGATCGCACGTCGCTGTTCGCGGCCAAGGCGACGGTCCTGTTCTGCTTCCTCGTCGCGGTCGAGCTGGCCGCGGTGCCGGCGTTCGCGATCCTGCTGCTCGGGCCGTCGCCGTGGGAGGCCTTGCCGGAGCTCGCGCTCGTGCTCCTGCTCGCCAACGCCGGCATCGCCGTGGTCGGCACGCTGATCGGCGCGCTCGGCATCCAGACCCGCGCACGCGAGTTGATCGTGCCGATCCTCGCGCTGCCGCTGATGATCCCGCTGGCGATCGCCGCCGCACGGGCGACGTCGCCGCTTTTCCTCGAGGCGGGCGCCGCGGCGCTTCCCGGCCGCTGGCTGGTGGTCCTGGGTCTCTATGATCTGGTGTTCGGCCTGCTCGCCTTCGCGGTCTTCGACTTCCTCCTGGAGGATTAGCCAGACGTGTTCGCCCGAGGGCTCAAGTCCCTTTCCATCGCCTCCGTCGTCCTGATCGTGGGCGCCTTCACGCTGGTCTTCTTCTACGCGCCCAACGACGCCGACCAGGGCTTCATCTACAAGATCTTCTATCTGCACGTGCCGCTGGCGATCGTGGCGCTGTGCGGGTTCGTGGCCGGCGGCGTGTACGGGATCAAGTACCTGCGCAGCGGCGACCGCGCGCACGACCTGCGCTCGTACGTGGCGATCCACCTGTCGCTGGTGCTCGCGGTCGGCGCGCTGATCACCGGCTCGATCTGGGCGCGGGCGTCCTGGGGCCAGTGGTGGGTGTGGGAGGAGCCGACGCTCGTCTCGTTCCTGATCGTGTTCCTGCTGTACGCCTGCTATCAGCCGCTGCGGTTCTCGATCGAGGACCCCGAGCGCCAGGCGCGCAGCGCCGCCGTCTTCGCGATCGTGGCGGGCGCGTTCGTGCCGCTGAACTTCCTCGCGGTGCGCCTCGCCGAGTCGTTCACGCATCCGCGCGTGCTGAGCGCCACCGGCGGCTCGATGCCGGGCGAGATGCGGCTCACGTTCATTGTCTCGCTGCTGGCGATGGTCGTCCTGTTCGTGACGCTGTGGAAGTACGAGCTCACGTCCAAGCAGGCGTCGATGCAGCTGCGCGCGCTGAAGCGGCGCCTGGCCGACGATGACGATCCCTGGCTCCCGACACGGCGCAGCGCGGCGCCGCAGGAGATCTGATGGCCGCGCCCGCGCTGCCGCTCGACGACGCCGGCCCGTACGTGGCCGCCGCCTACCTGGTCTTCCTGGCCCTGATCCTGATCTACGTGGCGATCATGGCTTCCAAGCTCGTCCGGGTGGCGAAGGAGCTCGACGAGCTGACGCAGATCCTGGACCGGCGCGACCAGCACGTCGAGACCGACGCGGCGGACGAGGCGGACGCGCCGGAGACGGTGCCGCGATGACCGAGCTGCTCGCCCTCGGGGCTTCGCACAAGACCGCGCCGCTCGCGCTGCGCGAGCGGATCGCCCTCACCGACCACGGTGCCGAGCCGCTGCTGCATGAGCTGATCTCGCACGACGCGATCGGCGAGGCCGTGGCGCTCTCCACCTGTAACCGCACCGAGCTGTATCTGCTCGTCAGCGATCCGGTCGAGGCCGAGTCGGCGGTGCTCTCGCTGCTCGCCCGGCGGGCCGGCGTCCGCCCCACCGAGCTGCTCGACGGGATCTACGCGTTGCGCAACTGCGACGCGGCGCGCCACCTGTACCGGGTGTCGAGCGGGCTCGAGTCGATGATCGTGGGCGAGGCCGAGGTGCAGGGCCAGGTCAAGCGCGCGTACGAGGCCGCCCTGGCCGCTCGCACGACCGGCCCGATGACCAACAAGCTGTTCCGCGCCGCGCTCGCCACCGGCAAGCGCGTGCGCACCGAGACGGCGATCTCCGTCGGCCGCGCCAGCGTGGCCTCGGTCGCCGTCGACGCCGCCCAGGACGCGCTCGGCGACCTGGCCGCGCGGCACGTCCTGATCATCGGCGCGGGCGAGACCGCCGAGCTGACCGCCCAGGCGCTGCACGACCACGGCGTCACGACGATGTTCGTCGCCAACCGCCGCCGCGAGCGCGCGATCGCGCTCGCCAAGCGGTTCGGCGGTACCTCGGGCTCATTCGACGCGCTGCCCTCCGAGCTCGTGCGCGCGGACATCGTGATCTCGTCCACATCGTCTCCGCACTTCCTGCTCGGCGCCGAGGAGCTGGCGCTGGTCACGGGCGAGCGCCGTGGCCGGCCGCTGCTGCTCGTCGACCTCGCTGTGCCGCGCGACATCGACCCGGGCTGCGCCGAGCTGGCGGACGTGACGCTGCTCGACATCGACGGCCTACAGGCCCAGGTGGCGCGCCACATCTCCGTCCGCAAGGTCGAAGCGCGGCGCGCCGAGGGCATCGTCGAGGATGAGATCCAGGCGTTCGCCGGCTGGCTCGGCTCGCTCGAGGTGATGCCGACCGTGACCGCGCTGCGCACACGCGGCGACGACGTGGTGGCGCAGGTGCTGGCGGAGAACGAGGGCCGCTGGGAGGGGCTGACCGAGCGCGACCGCCAGCGTGTAGAGGCGCTCGCCCGAGCGATCGCCAAGCGGCTGCTGCACGAGCCCACGCTGCACGTGAAGAGCCTTGACGCCGCCCACCGCCACGCGCGCCTGCAACTGCTGCGCGAGCTGTTCGGGCTCGACGACGCGGCCGCCGAAGCGGCGGAGCAGCCCGCCGAGGTCCGCACGCTGCGGCCGCGTTGACGACACCTCCTGCGACGTCGCCGCTGCGAATCGGCACGCGCGGTAGCGCGCTGGCGCTGGCGCAGGCGCGCACCGTCGCGCAGCTCGTGGGTGTGGAGACCGTGCTGGTGCCGATCACCACCGCAGGCGACGTGGACCGCGCGCACGGCGACAAGTCCCGCTGGGTCGGCGCCCTGGAGACGGCACTGCTCGCGGGCGACATCGATCTCGCCGTGCACTCGGCGAAGGACGTGCCGAGCGAGCTTGCGCCCGGCACGGCGCTGGTGGCAGCCCCGCGGCGCGCCGATCCGATGGACGTGCTCGTCGGAGAAGGCGTGCTGAGCGACGTGCGCGAGGGCGCGCGCGTGGGGACGAGCGCGCTGCGCCGGCGCGCGCAGTTGCTCGCCCTCCGGCCGGACCTGCTCGTGACCGAGATGCGCGGCAACGTCGACACGCGACTGAGGAAGCTGGCGGCAGGCGAGGTGGACGTGCTCGTGCTCGCCGCCGCCGGGCTCGAGCGGCTGGGTCGCCGCCGCGAGGCGGGCGGAACGCTGCACGGCGAGGTGTTCGTGCCCGCCGCGGGGCAGGGCGTCCTCGCCGTACAGGCGCGGGCCGCGGGCCCTGCCGCCGAGATTGCCGTCGCCGCCTCTCATGCCCGCACCCTCGCATGCCTGCAAGCCGAGCGGACGGCTGTGCGCGAATTGGCCGCAACTTGTCACACGCCCGTGGGAATCCACGCCGATCGCGTGCGGATTCGCGGGTTCGCGGGCCTGCCGGACGGCTCGCAATGGCTCGTCGACGAGGTGCCGGTCGCCGGCGGCGACGATCCGGACACGTACGCATTCGAGGTCGCCGGCCGCGACCTCGCCAACCGCATGCTCGCCGCGGGTGCCGCCGATCTCCTGCGCGACGCCGACGCGATGGCCGCGCGATGAGCGGCATCGTGTACCTGGTCGGCGCGGGTCCGGGCGACCCGGGGCTGCTCACCCTGCGCGCGGTCGAGCTGATCGCCTCGGCCGACGTCGTGCTCTACGACCGCCTGATCCCGCGCGACGCGCTCGCGTACGCGCGCGCGGACGCGGAGGTGACGTACGTCGGCAAGCAGGGCGAGGGGCCGCAGTTCCCGCAGGACGACACGCACCGCCTGCTGCTCGAGCACGCGCGTGCCGGACGGCGCGTCGTGCGGCTCAAGGGCGGCGACCCGTTCGTGTTCGGGCGCGGCGGCGAGGAGGCGCTCGTGCTCCAGCAGGCCGGGATCCCGTTCGAGATCGTGCCGGGCGTCACCGCCGGCGTGGCCGCACCCGCCTACGCAGGCATCCCGGTGACCCACCGCGAGCTGGCGAGCGGCGTCGCGTTCGTCACCGGGCACGAGGATCCCGAGAAGCCCGACTCGGCGATCGACTGGCCCGCGCTTGCGCGCTTCCCCGGCACGCTCGTGTTCTACATGGGCGTGCGTACGCTCCCGCGGATCGCGGAGCGGCTGATCGCCGAGGGCCGGCCCGAGGACGAGCCAGTGGCCGTGATCGAGCGCGGGACGCTCCCGGGCCAGCGCACGCTGCTCGCGACGCTTGCGGATGTCGCCGAGCGTGCCGCCGAGGAGAAGATCCGCGCGCCGGCCGTGACGGTCGTCGGGCAGGTCGCCCGGCTGAGCGAGCAGCTCGCGTGGCTCGAGGCTCGCCCGCTCCACGGCCGCACCGTCGCCGTGACGCGCGCGCGGGCGCAGGCGAGCGCGCTCGCGGCCCGGCTGCGCGCGCTCGGCGCCGCGGTCGTGGAGGCGCCGGCGATCCGGATCCAGCCGCTCGACACCTCGCTGCCGCCGGTCCGCGACTACGACCTCGTCTGCGTGACCTCGCCGAACGGCGCCGAACTGCTGCTCGACCGCCTGCGCGACGCCCGCGAGCTGGCGGGCGTCACCGTCGCCGCGATCGGCCCCGGCACGGCGCGCGCGCTGCGCGACCGCGGCGTCGAGCCCGACGTCGTCCCCGAACGCGCCGTCGCGGAGGGGCTCGTGGAGGCGCTCGCCGACGTACCTGTCGAGCGTGCCCTGATCGTCCGCGCCGCCGAAGGCCGCGACGTCCTCCCGGACGCGCTCCGCGCCCGCGACGCGCACGTGGACGTCGTCGCGCTCTACGAGACGGTCGCCGAGCCGCTCGACGACGACGCGCGCGCCGCGGCGGCGACGGCCGACTACGTGCTGTTCACCTCCGCGTCCTCGGTGCGCTTCTTCGCCGCGGCCGCCGGCGCGGACGCCCTCAGCGGCCCGCGGCTGGCCTCGATCGGCCCGGCGACCAGCGCCGAGCTGCGCGCGCACGGTGCCGAGCCCGACCTCGAGGCCGATCCGCACACGCCCGACGGGCTCGTCGAGGCACTGATCCGGGACGCGGCGCGATGACGCGGCCGATCACGTTCCTGTCCGACTACGGGCTGACCGACGAGTTCGTCGGCATCGTCCACGGGGTGATCGCCGGGATCTGCCCCGACGCGCGCGTGATCGACCTGACCCACGGCGTGCCGCGGCAGGACGTGCTTGGCGGAGCGCGCGTGCTGGCACGCGCGCTGCCGTACGTCCCCGCCGGCGTGCACCTGGCCGTCGTGGACCCCGAGGTGGGAGCGCGACGGCGTGCAGTGGCGCTGCGCACGCAGGAGGAGGGGCGGCTGCTCGTCGGCCCCGACAACGGTCTGCTGGTCCCGGCCGCGGAGCGGTTCGGCGGGGTCGCGGAGGCGGTCGAGATCTCGGCCTCGCCATGGCGGCTCGAGCCGGTGTCGGCGACGTTCCACGGACGCGACCTGTTCGCCCCGGTCGCCGCGCGGCTGGCGTGCGGGGCGCCGCTCGCGTCGGCGGGCACGCCCGTCGATCCCGGCGAGCTGGTGACACAGGAGCAATCGCAGCCGCGCCAGGAGGCCGACACGCTGGTCGCGCACGTGGTCGGCACCGACACGTTCGGCAACGCGATCCTCGACGCCGCGCACGACGACCTCGTGGAGAGCGGCCTGCGGCTCGGCGACGCGGTCGCCGCTCGTGTCGGCGGGCGCCGGGTGCGCGGCGTCGTCGCGCGCACGTTCTCGGATGTGTCGGCGGGATCGCTGCTGCTCTACGAGGACGCGGGTGGCGCGCTCGCGCTGGCCGTCAACGGCGGCGACGCCGCCGCGCTGCTCGGCGTGCGACCCGGCGACGAGGTGCGGCTGGAGCCCGCGTGACGCTCGGCCGCCCGCGGCTGCACGTGCGCGAGATCGGCTCGACGAACGAGCGCGCGCGAGCGCTGGCGGCCGCCGGCGCGCCGCACGGCACGCTGGTCACGGCGGGCGTGCAGACCGCCGGTCGCGGACGGCAGGGCCGCACGTGGACCGCGCCGCCCGGCACCGCGCTCCTGCTGTCGCTCGTGGTCCGGGAGTTCGACACGCTCCTGTCCCTGCGCGCCGGCCTGGCCGTCGCCGACCTCGCCGGCGCCGCCGCGCGCGTCAAGTGGCCGAACGACGTGCTCGTCGACGGCCGCAAGGTCGCCGGCATCCTGGTCGAAGGACGCCCGCAGGAGGGCTGGGCGGTCGTCGGGATCGGCGTCAACGCCGCAATCGACGTGGCGGCGCTCCCGCCCGAGCTGCGCGATCGCGCCGGGACGCTCGGCCGCTCGCCGGACGAGCTCGAGCCGACGCTCGCCGAGCTGTTGGCGGCACTGGAGCGGCGGCTGGCTCAGCCGGCCGCGGTGGTGGTTGCCGCGCTGCAGGAGCGCGACGCGCTGGCGGGGCAGCCGGTGGCGTGGGCGGACGGGGCGGGCACCGGGGCCGGCGTGGACGCTCAGGGGCGGCTGCGGGTGCGGCTGGCCGACGGGAGCGAGGTGGCGCTGGACGCCGGGGAAGTGCATCTGGGCGCCGAGGCGGGCTAGGCGAACGTCAACTGCGGCTGGGTAGGGCAGCGGGATCGAGGGGGGTGTGTCACGAACGTTCACGAGGATCGAACAAAGGTGACCCACCCCCTCCCGGCCACCCTTAATGCGCAGTTGACGTTCGCTACGCGACTTCGTCGCCGGCGGGCCGCTCGGCGGCCTCGCGGACCGCCGCCCGCACACGCTCACTCGCTTCCTCGAGCGCGCTCATCGCACCGTTCGTGTCCGACGCGGCAGGCGTCGCCTTGGGCGTCCGCGGACGACGAGCGGGCTTCTTCGCGGCCGGCTTGGCAGCCGCCTCGCCCGTTGTGGCCTTCGTGCGCCGCGCGCGCGCCGGCTTCGGCGCGGGCGTTCCCGCGGGAACGTCGTCGGAGCTCACCGCAGCGGCCTTCGTGCGCCGTGCACGGGTGGGCTTCGGCGCCTCCTCGGCGTCGGCCGGGGCGTCGGCTGGGGTGTCGGCCGGCGCCTCAGCGGCCGGCTTCGCGCGCCGGGCCCGGGTGCGCGGCGCAGGCTTCGAGGCGTCCTCCCCGGCGGCGGCCTTCGTCCGCCGCGGACGCGTCGGCTTCGGCTTCTCGTCCGCAGTCTCCTTCGGTGCCTCGTCCGCAGCGTCCGTCGCAGCCGCCGCCCGCGTCCGCCGCCGGCCGGGCTTCGGTGTCTCCTCGGCCTCGGACCGCTCCTCCGGAGCGTCCTCGTCAGCCGACACGCGACGTCGCCGCGACCGCCGCTGCTGCTGCGGCGCGGCCGCCTCATTGTCTTCGACCAGCGTGTCCTCGCCGACGTCGAGCGTCGCCCCGGCGGCGACGACCGCGCGGCCGGCCTCGCCGGCCCGGCTTCTTCTTGCGCCGCGCGCTTGGACTTGCCCTTGCCCTTCGGGAAGTTGCGCAGCAACTCGCGTGCGAGCGCGGCGGGCTTGCGCGACATCCGGGTGCGCGCGCCGTTGACGACCTCGCCGGCCTCGGCGGTGTGCGGCAACGCGGCAGCGAGCAGCGCCGCGGCCAGTCGCCGGTCCTGCTGGCGCGCCGCGTGCACGAGCCGCCGGGCGTTGCGCGCGTGCGCACCGCCCGAGGAGTTCACCAGCAGGCCGAGCAGCCGCTTGGTCTCGGGCCAGCGCTGGACGGCGTACTCCTCGTGGACCTCGCGCGTCATGTTCGCGCAGCGCCAGATCCAGTTGTTCGCCTGGTCGCGGCGGCCGATCTTCTTCTCGGCGAGCGCCTGCAGCACGACCTTGACGCCCTCGCGCTTGTCGTCGCGCGGCCAGCTCTCGACGAAGTCCAGTGCGCGGTCGAACGCCTCGGCGTCGCGCCCGGCGGCGATCTCCTGGAGCGCCTTCAGCCGAAGCTGGGGATTCTTGTTGCGCTCGACGGCCGTCGTGAGGAACGTGCGCTTGAGCTCGCCGCCCTGGTCGAAGTGCAGCATCGCCCGTGCGCGCCGCCAGCCGGTCGGCGCCACGCGCGCCCCGGCCAGCGCGGCCCACTGGACCTGCTCGCCGTAGTCCAGGTGCTCGACGGCGATCCGCCACAGCTCGCGCTCGAAGACCTCGATCCGCCGGTTCTCGTCGGCAGTGACGGGGAGTACCCGGCGCTCGACGCGCAGGCGCCGGCCGCGGCCGCGGCGGACCGGTCCGACGACGATCGCGCCGCCGCGGTAGACGTCGCGATCGAGCAGTGAGTGCAGCGTCACGACCGGGTCGTCGTGCTTGGTCGCCGGATGCACGAAGTCGACGACGATGCCCGCTTCCTTGCCCGGGTGGCGACGCGTCACGCGGCCGACGCGCTGCTGGTAGATGCGGCGCGAGGCGGTCGGCGCGAGGTGCATGCAGACGGTGGCGCGAGGCGAGTTCCAGCCCTCGGCGAGCAGCTGCGCGTTCACCAGCACGTCGATCGCGCCGCTCTCGTAGCGGGCGAGGATGTTCGCGAGCTCGCGCTTCGGCGTCTCGCCCGACACCGCCTGCGCCTTCAGGCCGAGGTCGCGGAACGCCTGCGCGACGTTGTATGCGTGGCGCACGCCGGCGGAGTAGACGACGCCGGGCACGCCGTTGAACCGCGTCTTGTAGAGGTCGGCGATCGCGAGGTTGAACGGCAGCTGATCGAGCAGCTCGGCCAGCATCTCCTGGTCGAACTCGGTGTCCACCTCGCCGCGGCGCAGCGGCACCTTGGCGATCGTCCGCACACCCGGCCCGGGCGGGATCCGCACGGACCGCAGCGGCGAGATCACGCCGCGGCGCGCGGCCTGCGCGAGGTCGAACCGCGAGGTCTGGGTCGGGAACAGATCGGTGACGTGGCGGGCGATCAGCGCGCCGGTGGCGGTCATGCCGACGAACACCGGACCCGACCACTGGCGGATCGCCGCGGAGGTCTTCTCGCCCAGCGCCGTGTGCGCCTCGTCGCAGATCACGATCGTGTACGCGTCGGAGACGTTCCCGGCGTTGCGTACGAACCACTGGTAGGTCTCGACCGTGACCGGGCCGTCGGCGCGGTCCTGGCCCTTCATCAGGGCGGGCGCGATGCGCTTGCCGTAGCCGCGGTCGCGCAGCTCGCCGTGGAACTGGTCGACGAGGTTGCGGCGGTGGGTGAGGATCAGGATGCCGCCGGTGCGCGACGCCTCGGCGAAGCCGAGCGCCGCCACGGTCTTGCCGGACCCGGTCGCGTGCTCGAACCAGAACCGCTTGCTGGCGTTCGGGTCCTCAGCCGCCTCGACGATCGCTTCCTCGTCGTCGGCAGACGGCTCGTCCCAGTCCATCGGC
The DNA here is from genome assembly GCA_963806395.1 of uncultured Solirubrobacteraceae bacterium. GTDB lineage: Bacteria > Actinomycetota > Thermoleophilia > Solirubrobacterales > Solirubrobacteraceae > DASSUW01. Next base: position 311,963 of record CAWDYI010000019.1, read on the forward strand.
TCGTCGGGCTCGTCCTCGTCGAGCTCCTCCTCGCCCGGGATCCCGACCGGCGCGAGCTCCACCTCCGCCTCGCCGATCACCCCGTTGCCGTTGCTGTCGCCGTTGCGCTGGACCTCGGCGAGCAGCGCGGTGAGCGTGCCCGAGAGCACGTCGACCTGATGCGCGGACAGCACCGTGCCGTCCACGAGCCCCGGCTGGTCCTGGCTCAGCAGCCGCTCAAGGCCGAGCAGCAGTGAGAAGTTCCGCCTCCACGCGACCGACGGCGCCTTGAGGCCCGCGTCCATCTCCGCGAGCGCAGAGTCGAACGCCCGCCGGTGGGCGGTGCCGGGAGCGAGCAGCGAGGCCGGATCCTCTCCCTCGGAGAGGAACGGTTCACGGGTGAACTTCGACGCCCGCTCGATGTCGTCGGATGGAGGAAGGGTCGTGACCATCGTGGCCACTGGCGTGGTTTCAGCCATAGAGGCGGATTCGGGATGAGGAGACCGCGGTCTACTCCGCGCGGTCTCGCGAGCTTCGGGGAAACTTTTGGCTCAGTGGGACCGTGTGCTGCCCACCGGCCCTCGTATGCGTTGTCCCCGCAGCCGCCCCCTATTGAAGCAGATCTGCCACCCTGATCGCCGATGCGTCGCGCCATCGCCCCGCTCGCCGCTCTCGCGCTCGTGGCCGTGCTGGTCATCGGTCTGACCCAGGCCGGTGGCGACTCGGACCGCGACACAGCCGCGCCGGCGTTCGACGTCGACAACGCGAAGAAGCAGCTGGCCGGTGCACCGGCGCCGCTCGCCGCCCTGTACGAGCAGTCGAACACGATCCTCGACGGTGGTGTGACGGCGTTCGAGGCTCGCATCGACGGCCTCGCGGGCCATCCCGCGGTGGTCAACAAGTGGGCGTCGTGGTGCCGCCCGTGCCGGGCCGAGTTCCCGGTCTTCCAGCAGGTGGCGGCCGAGCGCGGCAAGGAGATCGCGTTCCTCGGCATCAACGGTGCCGACAAGCGGCCGGCGGCGGAGAAGTTCCTCGCCGAGCGCCCGCTCCCGTATCCGTCCTACGAGGACCCGGACGAGGACATCGCGCGCAAGCTGAAGGTCCCGAAGTTCTTCCCGATGACGCTGTTCGTCGACGCCAACGGCAAGACGGCGTTCATCAAGTCGGGCGAGTACACGTCGCGGGCGGATCTCGAGGCCGACATCGACCGGTACCTCGGCTGACGTGAGCGAGCTGCGCGTCGACCCGCTGACGGGGCTGAAGACGATCATCGCGGCGGCCCGCGCCGACCGGCCGGGCGGCCACTTCGACCTCGATCCGCCGCCGCCGATCGATCCCGAGCGCGACCCGTTCGCCCCCGGCCACGAGGACCAGACTCCGCCCGAGGTGTACGCGGTGCGCCCCAACGGCGGTCCCGCCGACAGCCCGGGCTGGACCGTCCGCGTCGTGCCGAACCTGTACCCGGCGCTCACGACGGACGCCGCCGAGCCCGACCGCCACGCCAACCCCGACCTGTTCACCGCCCAGGCAGCCGCCGGCCACCACGAGGTGATCGTCAACGCCCCCGACTCGGTCACCGCGCTGTCGGACCTCGAGCCCGGCCAGGTGCAGATCGCCATGGATGCCTGGCGGGAGCGCATGCGCGCGCACGCCGAATGCGCCTGCCGCCACCTGATCGTCAACGAGCGCCGCGAAGCCGGCGCCTCGCTGCCGCACACGCACGCGCAGCTGTACGCGCTGCGCTTCGTGCCCGCCGCGATCGCCCGCGAGCGCGAGCACTTCGCCGCCTACGCCACACGCACGATGGGCGGCGACCTGCTCGGCGATCTGGTGCAGGAGGAGGTGCGCCTGAAGTCCCGGATCGTCGCGATCGACGACGAGGCGGTGGCGATGGCGCCGTACGCCTCGCGCGTCCCGTTCCAGCTGATGATCGCCCCTCGCCGCTCGCGCGCCCGGTTCGAGGACGCCGGCCCGCTCGGCGCCGCGCTGCTGCACGACGTGCTCGGCCGGCTGCGCCGGCGGCTCGGCGCCAGCCCGCCGCTGAACCTGTGGGTTCGTACCGCGCCGTCCGGCGCCGATCACTTCTCCTGGCGGATCGACATCATGCCGCGCCTCACCCACCTGGCGGGGCTCGAGCTGGGCACGGGCGTGAACTTGTGCATCGTCGCGCCCGAGCAGGCAGCGGCAGAACTTCGCGAGACTTGAGCCGAACGGCTTAAGAGCCGACAACAAGAGGGTGACGCCGAGCCACAGCCGTGCTGCATCCGCTCTGGGTGCCCTTACGGCGCTGGCAGGCGCCCTGCTGCTGCTCGGCATCGGGCCGCTCGCGGGTGCCCCAGCGCCGCTGTCGGTATGGCTTGTGATCTGCGGGCTCGCCCTGTGCTGGTTGGGGCTCGACGCCGGCCGTCGCCAGCGCCACGCCGTTGACGCCTTTGCCGCGCTCGACCGCGCCGAGTCCGCCCGCCGCGCCGCCGATTCGCGCTCGCGCGAGCTGGCCGAGCACGCCGGCGACGTCCTCGCCACGCTCGGACCGGACGGAACCGTGCGCGACGTCTCCGAGGGCTGCCGCGACCTGCTCGATCTCGCCCCCGGAGCGCTCGAGGGCACGCGCGCTGCCGACCTCGTCCACCCGGGCGACTCGGCGACCAGCGTGGCGGCGATGACCCGGCTCCAGCGCGGAGACGACCGCACCGCGGTGACGGTGCGCCTGCGCCGCGCCGACGGCGCCTGGCGCTGGGCCGAGGCACAGCTACTCGGCGTGCATGACGCGACCGGCCTGGTCGCGATCCACGCCACGATCCGCGACGTCCACGCCCGTGCCGAGGCCGAGCGCGCCCAAGCCGACGCCGAGGCGCGCTTCCGCACCGCGTTCGAGGAATCGCCGATCGGCATGGCGATCGTCGCGACCGACGGGCACTTCCTGCAGGTCAACCGCGCGCTGTGCCAGATCACCGGGCGCGAGCACGAGGAGCTCGAGGGCACGCCGCTCGTGCGGCTGCTGCACCCGGACGACCGCGCGGACGAGAGCGAGTCGCTGGAGCGCCTCGCGCGCGGCGACCGCGAGTCCGTCCGCGGCGAGCGGCGCTGGCTGCATGCCGCCGGGAAGATCGTGTGGACCGCGATGAGCGCGACGCTCGTGCGCGACGCCGCCGGCATCCCCCAGCACGTGCTCCTGCAGGTCCAGGACGTCACCGAGCGCCGCCGCTACGAGACCGAGCTGCACTACCTCGCCGACCACGACCCGCTCACCGGTCTGCTCAACCGCCGCGCGTTCGCGCGCGAGCTCGAGTCCCACCTCGAGCACGTCGGCCGCTACGGGCCGGCCGGCGCCGCGATGATCCTCGACGTCGACCACTTCAAGAACATCAACGACACGCTCGGCCACGGCACCGGCGACGACCTGATGATCTCGCTCGGAGAGGCACTGCGCTCCGGTCTCGACGGCCGCGTCGTGATCGCCCGGCTGGGCGGCGACGAGATCGCCGTGCTGCTGCCCGACGGCGACGCGGACGACGTCAAGGCGATCGCCGAGCAGGTGCTCGCCGCGGTCCGCGCCCAGCGCATCGCGAGCCCTTCGGGCCGCCTGCGCCAGGTGACCGCGAGCCTCGGGGTCGCACGGTTCGACGAGGCCGGGCTGACCGCCGAGGACGTGCTCGCCAACGCCGACCTCGCGATGTACGAGGCCAAGGACGCCGGGCGCGACCGCGCGGTCGTCTACGGGAGCACCGGGCGCGTCTCCAACCGGCTCGACGGCCGCGTGTCGTGGCCGGACATCATCCGCGACGGGCTCGACGAGGACCGCTTCGTGCTGCAGGCGCAGCCGATCATGAACCTGGAGACCGGCGACATCAGCCAGTTCGAGCTGCTGCTGCGCCTGCGCGACCCGTTCGGCGAGCTGATCGCCCCCGCCGCGTTCCTGCCCGCAGCGGAGCGCTACGACCTGATCGGCGCGATCGACCACTGGGTCGTGTCGCGCTCGATCGAGATGCTCGCCGACGAGAACCGCCGCGGCCGGCGGCTGATGTTCGAGGTCAACATCTCCGGCCGCTCGACCGGCGACCCGGAGCTGCTGGAGCTGATCGAGGGCGAGCTGCGCAAGCACGAGGTCGACCCCGCCCAGGTGATCTTCGAGATCACGGAGACCACCGCGGTCGCGAACATCCCCCGCGCGCAGGAGTTCGCGAACCGGCTCGCCGCGCTCGGCTGCCGGTTCGCGCTCGACGACTTCGGCGCGGCGTTCGCCTCCTTCTACTACCTCAAGCACCTGCCGTTCGACTATCTGAAGATCGACGGCGAGTTCATGCGTGGCTGCGTCGCCGATCGCACGGACCAGCTCGTGATCGAGGCGGTCGTGGACATCGCCCGCGGCCTCGGCAAGCGCACCGTCGCCGAGATGGTCGGCGATCGAGGAGACGCTCAAGCTCGTACGCGAGCTCGGCGTCGACTTCGTGCAGGGATTCCACCTCGGCCGTCCGGCGCCGCTTGCCCGCTGGCTGGTGGACCGCAAGCCGGCCGACCGCCGGCGTCACCCGGTCATCTCGCCGGTCCGCTGAAGAAATAGCCTCTAGGCGGTGCTCTGGATCGCCCTCGCCATCGCCGCCTCGATCGCGGCGGGGGTCGAGGCGGAGCGGCGGGCGGGCGCGCGCGCCGGCGTCTGGGCGCGCAGGATTCTCAAGCTCCTGCTGTACGTGGTGATGCCGCTGGTCGCGTTCTTCAACATCTCGCGGCTGCGAGGTGGACGCCGACGTCGGCGCGGGCATCGTGTTCGGCACCGCAGCGCTGCTGCTCACCGCGCTGATCGGCTGGATGATCGGGCCGCCGGCTGATCGGGTTGACGCGGCCGTCCGCGGGCGTGCTGGCGATCGTCGGACTGCAGGCGAACACCGGCCTGCTCGGCGTCGCCGTCGTCGCGGCGGTGCTCGGCTTCTACCACGTCTCGGAGGGCGTCGCCTACGACGCGCTCGTGCAGCAGCCGGTGTTCTTCATCGGCTCGTTCGCGATCGCCGCCGCGACCGGCACGAAGGCCGGCGAGACCGTTCCGCGAGCGGATCAAGCGCGTTCTTCACCCGCAACCCGCCGCTGCTCGCGGTCGCGCTCGGCCCTGGTCGCCCCCGAGGCGCTCGCGCCCGACGCGCTGGTGGACGCGTCACGCGTGCTCGTGCTGATGCGTGCCGGTGCTCGGCTTCTTCGCGATCGGCGTGACGCTGGCCGAGGAGGCCGAGGAGGGGGCTCTGAAGTTCCCGCCGCCGCTGACGCCGCAGATCGGGGCCGCGATCGTCCTGCGGCTGCTCGTCGCGCCCGCCATCCTGCTCGCGGTCGCCGCGGCCTTCATCGACCTGCCGGCGGCGTTCCTGCTGATGGCGGCGATGCCGGCCGGGCTGCACATCGTCGTTCTCGCGCACATCTACGGGCTCGACGTCCCGTTCGCCGCCGGGGCGATCGTGTGGACGACGATGGTGTCGGTGCCGGTGCTGCTCGTCGCTGTCCGTCATCGTGTGAGGCCATGCGAGCGCTGGTGCAGCGGGTCAGCCGGGCGTCGGTGGACGTGGACGGCGAGCGGGTGGCGGAGATCGGCCCGGGCCTGCTCGTGCTGCTCGGGATCACCCACGACGACACGCCGCAGGACGCCGACCGGCTTGCCGACAAGGTGCGCGCGCTGCGCGATCTTCCGCGGACGCCGACGGGCGGATGAACGAGCCGCTCGGCGACGGCCGCGAGGTGCTCTGCGTGTCGCAGTTCACGCTCTACGGGGACGCCCGCAAGGGCAACCGTCCGGCCTACGTCGCCGCCGCCCGCCCGGAGCACGCCGAGCCGCTGTACGAGCGCTTCTGCGACCGCCTGGACGCCCGCCGCGGCGTGTTCGGCGCGCACATGGACGTCGAGCTGGTCAACGACGGGCCGGTGACGCTGCTGCATCGAAGTGCCGTAGGCTGCGGTGCAGCGCCGATGCCGCCCGAGGAACGTTTCGTCGCCCGCTTCGCCGCCGAGCCGCCCCAGGACCCGCTGCCCTACGGCCGGTGGGCCGACACGCTGCAGGCCGAGTTCCTGGCCGCCGCCTGCGGGTCGACACCGAGGGCACCGAGATCTGGGCGAGGCCGGCTCGATGACGTGGTTCCCGGACCGCACCTGGGCCGGCCGCACGTTCGTGCCCGGTCGAGCACGCGCACGAGCGACGGGCTCGACCTCTTCGGCTACGTCTCGTTCACCCCCGGCGACGCCGACGCCGAGCCGGGCGACTTCTACTCGTGGGCCGACTTCACCGACGAGACCGCCGACCGCCACCCGGAGTGGAAGATGGACCTCTGCGAGGAGGTCATCGGCGGCTGGCGCGGCGAGAACGGCGAGGTCGCGGCGATGACGCTCGTGTGGGGCGTGCCGATCGTCCGCGGCGGCGCGAGTCGCCACCGCGGAGCTCGGCGGGGCTCACGGTCGACCAGTGCAAGGTCGCCGAGAACCGCTTCACGCTGCTGGCGCCGGACGCCTACCGCGGCGACTACCTCGAGATCGCGCTGTGGGACGACGCCGGCGCCGAGCTCGCCCGCGAGTCGCTCTACGAGGACGACGGCGAGGACGAGGACGAGCCAGCCGGCGAGTAGCCGTTGCCGTTCCCGTTGCGGTACTCCATGACGCGGTCGACCAGCCCGTAGTCGCGCGCCTGCTCGGGCGTGAAGAAGCGGTCGCGCTCGAGCGACGTCGGAGACTCGTCGACCGGGCGGCCGCTGTGCTCGGCGTAGATCTCCTCGACCCGCCGGCGCAGCTCGAGCGCCTCCTTGGCGTGGATCTGGATGTCGGTCGCCTGGCCCTGGAACCCGCCGCTGGGCTGGTGGACGAGGATCCGCGAGTTCGGCAGCGCCGAGCGCTTGCCGTGCGCGCCGCCGGCCAGCAGCAGCGAGCCCATCGACATCGCGATGCCGCAGCACACGGTCGCCACGTCGGGCTTGATGAACCGCATCGTGTCGTAGATCGCCAGGCCGGAGTACACCATGCCCGCCGGGCGAGTTGATGTACATGCTGGATGTCCTTCTCGGGGTCCTCGGCCTCGAGGTGCAGGAGCTGGGCGACGACGAGGTTCGCGACGTCGTCGTCGATCGCGCTGCCGAGGAAGATCACGCGCTCGCGCAGCAGCCGCGAGTAGATGTCGAACGACCGCTCTCCGCGAGCGTCCTGCTGGATCACGACCGGTACCAGGGGCATGTCTCATCTCCTGAACGCAACCGAAGGGTTGCGCGTTTCTCCCCATGGTACTATGCGCAACCTATGAGTTGCGTCACACGCGAGATCGTCCTCCCCGTGCCACGCGAGCGTGCCTGGGAACTCGTCACCGAGCCCGCCGAGATGCGGGAATGGCTCGCCGACGACGTCGAGTTCGAGGCCGAGGAAGGGGCGCCGCTGCGCGCCGAGGACCGCGACGGCGTCGTCGAGCTGGTGGACGACGAGGAGCGGATCGTGTTCCGCTGGGGCGAGTCGCGCGTCGAGTGGCGCTTCGAGGACGACCCGGGCGGCACTCGCTTCACGTCACCGAGCACCGGATCACGGACGACCTCGCCGTCTGGGGCCCGAAGCTCACGCGCGCTGGCGTCCACCGCCGATGCTGTGCCCGGCGTAGCACCGCCGGGCGACGAGAATCTCGGCGCGGTGTTCGCCGCGCTGGCCGACCCGACGCGCCGCGAGGTCGTGCGCTCGCTGGCCGCGCGTCCCGGGCTGACCGCCTCGCACCTCGCCGGCGAGCTCCCCATGACCCGCCAGGCCGTCGCCAAGCACCTCACCGCCCTGTCCGGCGCCGGGCTCGTCCAGGCCCGCCGCGAGGGCCGCGAGACGCGCTACACGCTCACGCCCGCGCCGCTGGCGGGGGCGATCGAGTGGATGACCGACGTCGGCGCGCAGTGGGACGAGCGGCTGGAGCGGCTGGCTACGCGTTCCGCGCGGTAGGCACCCGCTCGAGCACCTCGGCATCCGTCAGCGGGAAGTGGCAGGCGGCGATGTTGCCGCCGTCCTTCACCTCCAGCGGCGGATCGTCCTGACGGCAGATCTCCTGCGCCTTCCAGCAGCGCGTGTGGAAGCGGCACGCCGGCGGCGGGTTCGACGGCGACGGCACGTCGCCGGCCAGGATCTGGCGCTTCTTCGCCGCCGCCATTCGCGGCTGCGGCACCGGCACCGCCGACATCAGCGCGCCGGTGTACGGCATCCGCGGATGCCGGTAGAGCTGCTCGTTGGTGGCGAGCTCGACGATCTTGCCGAGGTACATGACCGCGATCCGGTCGCACATGTGGCGGACGACGGAGAGGTCGTGCGCGATGAAGATCAGCGTGATCCCGAGCTCGCGCTGCAGCTCGCGCAGCAGATTGAGGATCTGCGCCTGGATCGACACGTCGAGCGCGGACACCGGCTCGTCGGCGACGATCACCTTCGGCTTCAGCGCGAGCGCGCGGGCGACGCCGATGCGCTGACGCTGGCCGCCGGAGAACTCGTGCGGATAGCGGTTGTAGTGCTCAGGGTTCAGGCCGACGCGGTCCATCAGGTCCTGGACCGTCCGCTTGCGCTCGCCCTCAGCCTTGTTGAGGCCGTGGATGGCGAACGGCTCGGCGATGATCGTGCCGACCGTCTTGCGCGGGTTCAGCGACGAGTACGGGTCCTGGAAGATCATCTGCATGCCGCGCCGCAGCTCCTTCAGGCGCGGGCCCTTGGCATCCGCGATCTCCTCGCCGTCGAGCTTGACCGAGCCCGAGGTCGGGTCGATCAGGCGCAGCAGCAGCCGCGCCGTCGTCGACTTGCCGCAGCCGGACTCGCCGACGAGCCCGAGCGTCTCGCCGCGCAGCACGTCGAACGTGACGCCGTCGACCGCTCGCACGGCACCGACCTGGCGCTGCAGCAGACCCTTGCGGATCGGGAAGTGCTTGACCAGGTCCCGCACCTGCATCAGCGGCTCGCCGACGGCCGCAGCGGTCGGTGCGGACTGGGCGCTGATCGCCGGCTCGCTCATGCCGCACCCTCCTCGATCACGTCCTGGCGTGCCTCCTGCGGCTTGACGCCCGCCTGCAGCTCCTCCCACAGGCGCTTGCGCGTGCTCGAGTCGAGCAGGCACGCCACCTTGTGTCTCGGGTCGCCCTCGACCGGCTCGAGCACCGGCTCGACGCGCTTGTGCGCCTCGCGCACATACGGACAGCGGGGGTGGAACGAGCAGCCGGTCGGGAGGTTGATCAGCGACGGCGGGCGGCCGGGGATCGGCACCAGCTCGTCCCCGCGCGGGGCGTCCATGCGCGGGATCGAGCTCAGCAGCCCCCAGGTGTACGGGTGCTCGGGCGCGTTGAAGATGGTGTCGGCGATGGCCTGCTCGACAATCCGCCCGCCGTACATCACCGCGATCTCGTCGGCCATCTCGGCCACGACGCCGAGGTCGTGGGTGATCACGACGACCGCGGTGTCGAACTCGGCCTGCAGGCGCTCGATCAGCTCGAGGATCTGCGCCTGCACGGTGACGTCGAGCGCCGTGGTCGGCTCGTCGGCGATCAGCAGCTTCGGGTCGTTCGCGAGCGCCATCGCGATCATCGCGCGCTGGCGCATGCCGCCGGAGAACTCGTGCGGGTAGGAGTCCGCCCGGCGGCGCGGCTCGGGGATCCCGACCAGGCCGAGCATCTCCACCGCCCGGTCGTACGCCTGCGCCTTGGACACACTGCGGTGCTCGCGGATGGCCTCGACGATCTGGTTGCCGACCTTGTAGAACGGGTGCAGCGACGACAGCGGGTCCTGGAAGATCATCGCGATGTCGTCGCCGCGAACCTTGCGCAGGTCGTCGTCCGAGGCGCCCAGCAGATCCTTGCCGTCGAAGCGGACCTTGCCGGAGATGCGGGCATTGCGCGCGCGGGTGAGGCCCATCACCGAGAGCGACGAGACCGACTTGCCCGAGCCCGACTCGCCGACGATGCCGAGCGTCTGGCCGCGGTCGACCGTGTAGGAGATCCCGTCGACGGCCTTGACCAGTCCGTCCTCGGTCTCGAAGTGCACTCGAAGGTCCTCGACCTCCAGCAGCGGGGCGGCCATCAGTACCGCACCCTTGGATCGATGAAGGCGTAGAGGATGTCGACGACGAGGCTCATGATCACGATGAAGAATGCTCCGAACAGGACGGTGCCCTGGATGACGGGCAGGTCGAACCGCACGATCGCCTCATAGGCGTAGCGGCCGATGCCCTGGATGTTGAAGACGGTCTCGGTGAGGATCGCGCCGCCGAGCAGGATGCCGATGTCGAGCCCGAGGAGGGTCACGATCGGCGTGATCGCGGACCGCACGCCGTGCCGGAAGATCACCCGGCCCTCGGACAGGCCCTTGGCCCGCGCCGTCCGGATGTAGTCCTCCTGCATGGTGTCGATCAGGTTGCCGCGCAGGAAGCGGGCGTAGATCGCCGCGAAGGCCGCGGCGAGGACGCACCACGGCATGATCAGCGCTTCCGCCTTGCCGAGGATGGTGTCGGCGTCCTGGTAGGCGCCGCTGCCGGGCAGCAGCGGGAAGCGCCCGATGCTGTCGTCGAACAGGAACAGCGCCACGAGGCCGAAGAAGTAGACCGGGGCCGAGATGAAGACGAGTGCGACGCTCATGGTCGCGCGATCCAGCAGCGAGCCGGTCTTGACGGCCGAGATCATGCCGATCGGGATGCCGACGGCCAGCCACAGGACCACCGCGCCGCCGGTGAGGAAGATCGTGGCCGGCAGGCGGTCGAGGATCTGCTCCAGCACGGGCGTGTTGGACTGGAACGAGTAGCCGAAGTTGACGCCGTCGCCGCCGATGCCGAACGGCAGGATGTCGCCGATGTAGCGGAAGAACTGGACGATCTTCGGGTCGGAGAGCCCGAACTGCTCGCGGATCGACGCGACGAGCTCCGGGGACGGCTGGCGCCCCGCGCGGAGCACCGCCGGGTCGGCGGCGGGCAGCACCGTGAAGACGATGAACGTGATCAGGGTGACCACGAACAGCAGGAAGACCACCCAGACCAGTCGGCGAACTATGTATGCGGCCATCTTGTTCTCGCGATGAGGAGACTAGAGGGACCGGCGGGGCCCCGCCACAGGTACGTGGCGGGGCCCTCCGGAACGGTTACTTGATCGAGGTGTACGCCAGATGCCACTGGCCGTTGAACGCGCTCGGGACCGCGTTCACGTTCTCGGAACGGATCAGCGGGTTCTTGTCCCAGACCCAGAACACGGCCGGGGCGAGCTCGGTGACCTTCTTGTCGATCTCCGCCCACGCGTCGGCCCGCTCCTGCGGATCGGTGATCGTCTTGGCGTCGTTCATCTGCTTGTTGAGCGCCGGATCGTCGAGCTGCGACCAGTTCGAGTTGTTGGTCTGCAGGATGTTGTCGCCGTTGAACGTCGGATCCAGGAACGTCTGGGGATCCGCGAAGTCCTTCAGCCAGCCGACGTTCGGGCAGATCGCCACCTTCGCGGGAGGCGAGTTGCAGAACTTCGTGTACATCGCGTCCTGCGTGACGAGCCGGAGGTTGACCTTGAAGCCGAGCTTCTCGAAGTTCTCCTTCGCCACCTCGGCCGCCTTCTGCGCGACGCCCTCGGAGGTGCCGACCATCAGCAGCTCCTCGTCGCCCTCGTACTTGCCGGAGGCGTAACCCGCCTTCTTGAAGTACTCGGCCGCCAGCGCCGCGTCGCCCGCCGGCTTCGACATGAAGTCGACGCCCGGACCCTCCATGCCGCCGGCCTCCTCGAACCCGAGCAGCTCAGGCGGGATGTAGTGGGTCGGGATGTCCCCGATCGTCTCGCCGCCGCGCGTCAACCGCATCGCCTCGCGGTCGAAGCCGGCGATCACCGCGCGACGCACGTCCACGTTGTCGAACGGCTTCACCTTCGTGTTCATGGCGACCCAGCGACCACCGCCGCTCGGCACGAGCTCGAGCTGGTCCTTCTGACGGGTCAGCGCCTGCTTGAGGATCGGGGTCGGCGGCGAGAAGTCGCCGCTGATCATGTTCTCGCCCTCGAGGATCTTGCGCGACGCCACCGAGGTGTCGTCGTTGCCCTGAGGCATCTCGATCTCGTCCACGTACGCGGGGCGGAAGTCGGTGCTCTCGTCCCAGTTCGGGTTGCGGACGAGGTGGATCATGCGGCCGGCCTGGTAGCCGATCGCCTTGCCCGACGCGTCGTTCTCGATCATGTACGGGCCCGTCGCGACCTGGTACTGGCCGTAGGTCGACGTGGTCTCCTTGTCGTACTTCGCCGCGTACTCCTCCGGCACGGGTGACGAGAGCGGAAGCGCGAGCGCGCCGACGAGAACGCCGCCCACTCCCTCCGTCAGGTGGAACTCGATCGTCGTGTCGTCAGGCGTGACGATGCCGGAGATCGTCGAGCCCGGCTTGGCGCCGACCTTGGCTCCCTCGAGGGCGCCGAAGTACGCGCCCGCGTAGCCGTTGTTGACCGAGTTGAAGAAGCCGCGCTCGATCGCGTACTTGACGTCCTTCGAGGTGACCTCGCGATCGACCGGGGGAGAGAACTTGACCCCGGTCTTGATCTTCACGGTGACGACCTTGCCGTCCTCGGAGACCTCGGGCTCGGACTCGGCGAGGTCGGGGACCGCGTCGACGCCGTTGTCGGCTTCGTAGCCGTAGAGCGGCCGACTGGTGGCCTCGTTGACCGCGAAGCCCATCTGGTAGTAGGTGCTGCCGGGGTCGATGTTGTCGACGTCGTCGGTCCAGAGGACCGTCAGCTTGCCGCCCTTCTTGCCCTCCGCGGGCGTGCCTGATTGGGTGCCCTGCTCGCCGCTATCAGAATCCCCGTCGTCGCCGCCGCAAGCGGCCACGCCAAGGGTGAGGGCGAGCAGAACGCCGATGATGAGGGTCCACTGGAAGGACCGTCGCATAGAGCGTCCTTTCATGATTATTTCGCTGGAACTACCGGATTCGAGAGGGAAGGCTTGAGGTCACGCCGACTTCGTGCCTTTGGGGTTCAACGCGTCCTGGAGCCCGTCTCCGACGAGGTTGAAAGCCAGAACGGTCAGTAGCAGCGCCATCCCCGGGAAGAACATGAACCACCAGGCGCTGTCGAAGATCGAGACGGCGTCGGAGAGCATGGCCCCCCAGGAAGCGCGGGGAGGCTGGACACCGACGCCGAGGAAAGACAGCGCGGCCTCCAGCAGGATGTTCGCGGGGATGAACAGCGTCGCGTAGACGATGATCGGCGCCACGAGGTTGGGGACGATGTCGCGGAACATGATCCGCGAGTTGGATGCCCCGAGAGAGCGGGACGCCTCGACGAACTCCTTTTCTCGCAGCGAGAGCACCTGGCCGCGGATGATGCGCGCCACGTATGGCGTGTTCGCGATCACGATGATGAAGATCACGACCGACAGGCCGGGCTGGATCAACCCGCCGGCACAGCCGTTCTCGCCGGAGCACGCGGTCGCGAGGCCAAGGCCGAGGAGCAGCACCGGGAAGGCGAGCATCACGTCGAGCGTGCGCGCGATCCCCGTGTCCACCACGCCGCGGTAGAACCCGGAGATGACGCCGAGCATCAGCCCCAGGAGGACCGACAGGCCGGTCCCGATGAAGGCCACGGTCAGCGAGACCTGCGCGCCGTAGAGCACGCGCGAGAAGACGTCGCGGCCGATCGGGTCGACGCCGAAATAGTGCTCGCTGCTCGGACCTTCGGGAAGGCCGAAGTCGTCGAGCGCGGCGGTCTCCTGAACGTTTGGCGCCGGGGCTCCGAGCAACTTGGTGATCGGGCCGGCGAAGATCGCGACCAGGATCAGGACGACGATGAAGGCCAGAGCCGTCATCGCGACCTTGTCCCTGCGAAAGCGCCGCCAGAACAACTGGAGCGGCGAACGCGCGGCCACGGCCTGCTCGCCGCGGACCATCGCGTCCAGTCCACTGTCCTCCGCGTGCAGGAGGTCGCTGGCGCCGGCGCCCGTGCTCATACGGACGCCCCCCGGCTGCGTGCTGCGATGTTCAGTTGAAACCTCCTCCGAGCGCGCGCACAGACGCGCGGTCGGCGCTTAATTCCCCTTTAAGACCAGACAACCTACAACGTCGTTCGCGCAGCTCTGTCGCTGACGCGAACCTACGGGTATGCAGGTCACACGCATGTTCCCTGTGCCCGCCTAAAGGCTCTGCGCGGCCAGGATAGTGCGGCCGGCGAGGTTTGCGTTGCGTGGGGATTAAGATGCGGCTTACTCGCCCTTGCAAGTACGGACGAGCGCCTTAGTTGCGCCTGGCCCCGATAGCTCAGCCGGATAGAGCGACTCCCTCCTAAGGAGTAGGCCGCTGGTTCGAATCCAGCTCGGGGCACCTCGATCCAGCGCCATTTCCGGCCGCCTTGCTCATCGTGCCCTCAAGAGCGGCTCGCGTCGGGAAGCTGGGCGAACGCGATCGCGTTCCCATCCGGATCGGGGATCTTCACGTAGCCGTCCCCGTCAGAATCGCTCTCGATCAGTTCGTGCTCGATGCCCTGGGCAGCAAGGTGCTCCAGGAGCGAGTCGAGCGCGACGCCGGCGAAGGTGATCCTGCCCGTGCCCGCCCGCGCCGCGTCCGGCTCGATGAACAGCGTGGCGTGCTCGTCGACGTCCCACAGGATCTCGTCCCCCACACGCAGGTCCGGCGGTCTCCCGAAGAACCGCGTGTACCAATCGAGGCCGGCGTCGAGATCCGAGGCGGCCGCCAGGTCGCCTCGGAACGTCAGAGGCCGTCGACCCGGTAGACGTCTCCGGTGACCGACACGACGTACGCGGTGACTCCGACGAACTCCACCGACACGGGCCGGTCCAGCACGAGTTCCCGGCCGCGGCGGCCCACGACCGGCCGCAGGTCGCCGTGACGTCCCACGACGACCAACCGGCCCGTGTCCGGCAAGGCCCGGGAGCCCTCACCGACGCCGTCCCACTGGCCCTGTGAGAGTCCGTAGAGCTTGCCGTGCGCTCCCCGCTCGACGTCGATCAGCATGCTCGCCCCGCCGGCCACCTCGCGCGACCCGCGTCCCGAGCGCACAGCGACGACCTTGCCGTCCTCGGCGCTGTGGGGGATCGGGCCCATCTGCGTGACGAAGACGCTGCCGAAGGCCGTCTCGAGCCCCGTCGGCACCACGTTCCCGAACGTGGCGAACCTGTGGATCGAACCGTGCCGGCCGACCCACAGCACGCGGTTGTGGTGCCCGTCGGTCACCAGGAACCCGCCGCGGTAGGGCTCCAGCGCGAAGTGCACGCCGGTGTCGACGAAGAACGCCGGCCGCGGTGGGTTGTCCACCGACCATTGGCCGAGATCGGCGACAAGCGTGTTCGACCCGTCGCGTTCGATCCGGTAGAGGCCGTTCGCTGCCTCCGGATCACCGAACGGCTCATCGAAGATCGTGCCGCTCACGAGCGTGACGAGCACGTACGCCGTGCGACCCGCGAACGCGACGTCGACCGGCCCCCCGATGTCGGCACCCGGGAACGCCTTCGGTGGCAGCCCGTCGGCATACGGGGTCACTCGTCCGGTGCGGCGGTCGATGCGCAGCACCGCACCGGCCACGCCGTCCGTGACATAGAGCGCGCCGCCGGGACCGATCGCGCTCCCGGTGACGAAGTCGTCGCTGCCGAACTCGGCCAGTCGCGTCACCACCGGACCGCTCCGGTCGTGCGCGCTGACCGTCGGCGCAGCTACCGCGGCCGCCAGTCCAAATGCGGCGATGAACAGACCGATCCGACGCACGACAGCCATAGCTCGCCTCCCGATGCCATCTTGAACCATGGCCAGCGAACGGTCAAGCTCACTGAGCGATCAGCGAGTCGGATCCATCGAGGACGGCGACGAACGCGTCCACGACGACCGGGTCGAACTGCGTGCCGGCGCACCGGCGCAGCTCGCCGACGGCGGCATCGACCGCGATGCCGGCGCGATAAGGGCGGTCGGCGATCATCGCGTCGAACGCGTCGCTGACCGCGATGATGCGGGCGCCGAGCGGGATCTCCTCGGCCTTGAGCCCGTCCGGGTACCCGGTGCCGTCATGCCGCTCGTGGTGCCAGCGGACGAGATCGGCGGTGTGCGCCAGCGCCGGTGCGGCGCGCACGATCCGCTCGCCGATCACGGTGTGGCCGCGGATGAATTCCCATTCCTCCGCGCGTAGCGGGCCTGGGTTGTTGAGGATCGCGTCCGGGATCGCCGCCTTGCCCACGTCGTGCAGCTCGGCCGCGAGGCGGATCCGCTCCGTCTCGTCGACGCCGACCCCGAGCCGCGCGGCGGTGACCTCCGCCAGGTCCGCCACGTCGGTCGTGTGCTGATCCAGCGCCGTGCTGCGTTCGGCGATCACCTGAAGCAGGACGGCGGCGGTCTGTCGCGTCGCCGAGACACGATCGGACGTCTTGTGCTGATACATGCGCTGGTCGGCCACCTGCAGGGCCATGTCAGGTCCGATCGCGTCGGCCGGCATCAGCGCGACGCCGTACGAGCAGCGGATCGTGAAGCCCTCGCCCTCGTCGGACAGCGCGGCTGCCGCGAGCCCGGCGATCGCGTCGGCCCCACCGTCGGCTGCCGACGCGACGACGCAGAACTCGTCGCCGCCCATCCGGTAGGCGGTTCCGATGCCCTCGAGCGTGGTCGCGAGCCGCTCGCCGAGACGAGCGAGCAGCGCATCGCCCGCCGGATGACCGAAGCTGTCGTTGTACTGCTTGAAGCCGTCGAGATCGAACAGCGCGAGCATCAGCGGCTTGCCCTCGGCGGTCGGCCTGGCGACCTCGAGGTCGGCCATCAGCGCCCGCCGGTTCCTCAACCCGGTCAGCGCGTCGGTGATCGCCTCGGCCTGGCTCACGGCCAGCAGGTCGCGATTCTCCGCGGTGAGCTGCTCGGCATTCCGGCGGGCCCTGGCGACGCGTGCGTAGAACCACGCGAACGCTCCGAACAGGATCACGATCAGCGAAGCTGACCAGACCCGGGCCCGAGCGAGCGCCTGCGTCGACTGGTCGTGGTAGCGCCCTGCCGCCTCCTGGAGCGCCTCGTCGGCGGCCGCCGTCTGATGCGCAGCGAGGCTCGACGCCTTGTCGGTCGCGTCCGACCTGCTGTGCGATACCAGGTCGAACACCTCCCAGAGCGCGACCATGCTCCGCTCGAACGGAGCGGCTATCGCACGCGCGTCGCTCAGGCCGCCGTTGCGGCTGAGCCTCGCGAGCGAGCCCTCGATTCTGTCTTCCATGTCCTCGAGCTCGAACCGCACGTCCTCCGGATCGTCGCCTTCGTCGGGAGATGCTCCCCACGGCACGTCCTGGATCTGGGCGAGGTCCAGGCGAAGCGCGACCAGCTCGAGCTCGGCGTCACGGCCGGCCGTCGCCTCCGTCTGAAGGCGTCCGAGGGCAACGATCGCGGCCCCGACGGCGAGTAGCGCGCAGACGAGCACGGCAGCCGTCCTGAGCGTGAAGACGCTCTTCCGGCGCGCGGCGGCCATCGGGTCCGGCTACGCCACAGCCGGGCTGTGCGCAGCGCGTGCGGCGAGGAACGCCTCGACCACGGCCGGTGCGAACTGGGTGCCCGTGTTGCGCCGCAACTCGGCCTCAGCGGCCTCATGCGTCATCGCCGCCTGGTAGCTGCGACCGCTGGTCATCGCCGCGTACGCGTCGCAGACGAAGACGATCTGGGAGCCGAGCGGGATCTCGTCTCCGGCAAGCCGGTCCGGATAGCCCGTGCCGTCCCAGCGCTCGTGGCTGGAGCGGATCAGCGCGGCGATGCCGCCGAGTGCGGGGGCGCTCTGGGCGATGCGCTCGCCGATCAAGGTGTGCCGCCGGATGAAGCGCCACTCCTCCTCGTCGAGCGGACCGGGCTTGTTCAGGATCGAGCGCGGGATCGCGATCTTGCCGACGTCGTGCAACTCCGCGGCGATCGCCACGCGCTCGATCTCGTCGTCGTCGAGGCCGAGCTGCCGCGCGACGTGCACGGCGACCTCGACCACGTCGCCGGCGTGTCCGCCGAGGTCGGGATCCCACTCGCTCAGCGCGCTTCGCAGCACGCCGGCGCTCTGAAGCCGGGCCGAGACGCGCCCGCTGTTCTTCTCCGCGTAGAGACGGCGGTCGGCGACGCGCAGCGCCTCGTCGGCGTCCTCGGCGTCGCTCGGCAGGGCGGCGTGCCCTGCGGAGGCGCCGATCTTGAAGCCTTCGCCGCGCTCGGACAGCGCGGCACGGGCGCGCTCGATCAGCGAGTCCGGCGAGTCGCCGGCCGGCCACGGGGAGAGCACGCAGAACTCGTCGCCACCGACTCGGTAGGCACCGCTGCCGGGGCTGGTCGCGTCGGCCAGGCGCGAGCCGAGCCGGGCGAGCAGCGCGTCGCCCGCCGGGTGCCCGTACGAGTCGTTGTAGTTCTTGAAGCCGTCGAGGTCGAACATCACGAGCAGGTGCGGCACCGACTCGTCCAGCGCGCTGTCGAGCGCCCGATGCAGCTCGAACCGGTTTCCGAGCCCGGTGAGGGCATCCGTACGCGCCTGCCGGCGCGTGCTGACCAGGTTGGAACGGCTCTGGCGGTGCGTCAGTGACAGCCGGATGAGGGCCGCAACGAGCGCCGCCGTGGCAAGCCCGAGCGCGAGGAGGTTGGTCGGCTCGAAGTGGTCATAGACGAGCAGCCCGAGGCTGACCAGCGCAAGGCCGATCGGCGCGAGGATGCTCGGCAGCTCGTCGCCCGTCAAGCGCTTGCGCACCGCGGGCTGCCAGGCCGCGAGGCCCATCAGCAGCATGCCCAGGGGCCATCCGATGTCGAGCGCCGTGCCGAGCACGTAGGTGCCCTCGGCGATCTGCAGGAGGTAGGTCGAGTCGGTGACGGCGAAGACGGCGACGCCGGCGCCGAAGTACAGCCAGCTGCGGTCCAGGCGGCCGCGGCCGGCCGCCATCGCCCCGATCACGGTGGCGAGAAGGATCATGTCGCCGAGCGGATATGCGAGGTTCGTCAGCACCGCAGCGGTGCTGCCGCCGGTCGACGCGTGGACCGCGCCGAACACGAGCGCGGCACTGATCGCACCGGTGGTGAGCGCCGCGATGATGCCGTCGAGCCACAGCCGCGCATCCAGCTTCGGCATGCGCTTACGGGCGAGCAGGAGGACGCCGAGGTAGCACACAGGGAGGAACCCGAGCCAGAGGCCGTCGGCGATCGACGGGTACGGTGCCTCCTCGAGCGTGGAGAGCGCAAACTGCCAGTAGAGGTTGCCGCCGGCCCACATCGCGAGGCTGACGCCGATCACCGTCCAGGCGACGCGTTCGCCGCGGCCGAACAGACCCCGCGCGAGGCACAGCAGCGCCGGGCCGATCAGCGACGCGTTGTAGATCGTCTCGTAGACCGGCGCGAGTGCGTCCAACCACGACGTGAGGTCGCTGATCGCGACGAACAGCACGAGGGCGACCAGGCTCGCGGCGAGCGCGCGCATGGCGACCGGCATTGCTCGCCAGGAGACGGCGCCAAGTGCTCCGGGTGCCGCGCGCGCGGCTGATTCTGCGATTGGCACTGCCTTCTGGTGATCGACCGCGACCGGAGCGGGTTGAGAGACCTGGCGCCAGGTGAGGGTCGGCAGCGGTCCTCCCGCTCTGGCAGACTGAGCAAATGGCCGGCTTTGCAGGCACGTCTCCCAGCGGCGCGGGAGCGATGCTGCGGCTGATCCGCGATGGGCAAGCGCGTACCCACGCCGAGTTGGTGGCGCTGACGGGGCTGTCGCGCTCGACTGTGGCGCAGCGTGTGGACTCGCTGCTGACGCGGCGACTGGTCGTGCCGGCCGAGCCGGGGGCGTCGCGCGGCGGCCGCCCGCCGCGGACGTTCGCCTTCAACCGCGACGCGGGGGTGGTGCTGGCGGCCGATCTGGGCGCGACGCACTCGCGCGTGGCGGTCACGGACCTGGCCGGCGACGTGCTCGCCGAGACGCGCGAGGACATCCCGATCGCACAGGGCCCCGAGATCGTGCTCGAGTGGCTCGAGAAGGCGCTCGACGCCCTGCTCAAGGAGGCGGGCCGCAAGCGCGCCGACGTCCAGGGCGTGGGTGTCGGCGTGCCGGGCCCGGTCGAGTTCGCCAGCGGCACGCCGGTGGCGCCGCCGATCATGCCCGGCTGGGACGGCTACCCCGTCGCGGCCCACCTGAGTGGCCGCTACGACGCGACCGTGCTGGTCGACAACGACGTGAACATCATGGCGCTCGGCGAGTACTGGTCACGCTGGCGCGACACCGCCCACCTCCTGTTCGTCAAAGTCGGCACCGGCATCGGCTGCGGCGTCATCACCGACGGCCGCATCCACCGCGGCGCCCAAGGCGCCGCCGGCGACATCGGCCACATCCACGTCCCCGACCACGACGACGTCATCTGCCGCTGCGGCAACCTCGGCTGCCTCGAAGCAATCGCCGGCGGCGGCGCCATGGCCACCCGCCTCACCGACATGGGCATCAACGCCGACAACAGCCGCGACGTCGTCCGCCACGTCAGAGACGGCCGCCCCGAAGCAATGCGCCTCGTCCGCCAAGCCGGCCGCGAACTCGGCGGCGTGCTCGCCTCCGCCGTGAACTTCTTCAACCCCGCCGTGATCGTCATCGGCGGCGACATCGCCCACGCCGACGAACACCTCCTCGCCGGCGTCAGAGAAGTCGTCTACCGCCGCTCCACCGCACTCGCCACCCGCTCGATCCGGATCGCCCGCTCCACCCTCGACGACCGCGCCGGCGTCATCGGCGCCGCCGTCATGGTCATCGAAGCCGTCCTCGCACCAGACGCGATCGACCAGGTGGTCGCGGCCGGGAGCGGAGGGTCGGCGGCTGCCGGGTAGCGAACGTCAACTGCGCTGGGTGGGGAAGTCGGTGGGCCGTCGCGGCCGCGCCGGATTCGCCGAGCGTCGAGTTTCAGGGTGTCACGCCCGGTAGCTCGACACTCGACGTCTCCACCATGCGCTTCGCCCATCGCGCGACGCGCGATAGCGCCAGACGGGCGAAGCGCATGCACCCTCACCACGCACAACGGACACGCACTTCCCACCCAGCGCAGTTGACGTTCGTTGGCTTTGCCGTCAGGCCTCGCGGTCCGGCCGGTCCGGGTACAGCTCGTCGATGGTGGTGAGCGGCTCGTACGGCGCGCCGTCTGCCGCGCGCACGATCGCGGCAGCGCCGCCGGCGAGACGGTCGACGACGGCGATGACGCCGCAGATGTCGTAGCCCTCGGCGCGGACGGCCGTGATCGCCTCGACGGTCGAGCCGCCGGTCGTGACCACGTCCTCGACGATCAGGCAGCGCTCGCCCTGCTTGAGCGGCGGCCCCTCGACGCGGCGCTGGAGGCCGTGCTGCTTGGCCTCCTTGCGCACGAAGAACGCCTTCACGTCGGCGCCTCCGGCGAGCGCGGAGAGCGCGGGTGCGTCGGCGCCCATCGTCAGACCGCCGACCGCGGTCGCCTCCCACTCGCGGGCGTAGGCGGCGACCAACTCGCCGAGCGCGCCGAAGCCGGCCGGCCGCAGGATCGCGCGCTTGGCGTCGACGTAGTACTGAGCTGTCGCGCCGGAGGTCAGCGTGACCTCCCCGAGCACGAGGGCGTGGCGGCGCAGCTCCTCGATCAGCGTCTCACGGGCGGGCATGGGCTCTGATCCTAGGACCCGGCCGGCGGCGGTCCGTACACTCAAATCGGTGGAGCATGCGTTCGGCACCGCGACGTACGCGCTCGGCGTCGAGGAGGAGCTGCTCCTGGTGACCGCCGAGCCGCCGCATGCCCTCGAGCACCGCACCACCGAGCTGGTCGAGCACATGGCGTCCAAGTACGTCAAGCCCGATGTCTACGAGGGGATCATCGAGTGCGCCTCCCCGATCAGCAGCGACGCCCCTGAGGCCGCCGGTTCGCTGGAGCGGTTGCGCGACGGGCTGCGTGGCGCCGGCGCCACCCTGGCGGGCGCCGGGCTCCACCCGGAGGGTGCCTTCGCCGACGTCGTGCACGTGCGCCACCCGCGCTACGAGCACATCCACTCCTCGATGCGCGGGCTGCTCGAGCGCACGCCGACGTGCGCGCTGCACGTCCACGTCGGCATGCCCGATCCCGAGACGGCGATCGCGGTGTGCAACCGGCTCCGCGCCCACCTGCCGCTGCTGCAGGCGCTCGCGGCGCACTCGCCGTACTGGCACGGGCGCGCCGCCGGCTTCGCAACCGCGCGGGCGCAGCTGTTCCGCGGGTTCCCGCGCGCCGTGATCCCGCGCGCCTTCGCCGGCTGGGAGGACTACGTCACCGCGGCCTCGACCTGGGTCGCGGCCGGCGCGCTGCCGGACTACACGTACCTGTGGTGGGACATCCGGCCGCACCCGCAGCTCGGGACGGTCGAGGTGCGCGCGATGGACGCGCAGTCGCGCCTGGGGACGATCGCCGGACTCGCCGCACTGGTGCACGCGCTGGCGCTCGCCTGCGCCGACGGGCACGGCTTCGTCGAGAGCAGCGAGGCGCTCACCGAGTCCTCATTCCGCGCCGGCCGCGACGGGCTGGACGCGACGATCTGGTGGTGCGGCGGCCTGTACCCGGTGCGAGAGGTCGCAGGCGACGTGCTGGCACTGGCGCGCCCGTACGCCCGCGACCTCGGCGGCGAGGACGCGCTGGAGGAGATCGAGCGGGTCCTACGCGACGGCAACGGCGCCGACCGCATGCGCGACGCGCACGCGGCCGGCGGGATGCCCGCGGTGCTCGAGCGGCTCGTGGCCGACGCCGCCGAGCCGCTCTACGGGTACACGTCGACGACGTCGCCCATCCGCACCCAGTTGTAGATCGACCACGCGCTCGGGATCGGCACGCGCAGGCAGCCGTGGCTGGCCGGGTACGTCGGGACGTCGACGTAGCCGTGGATCGCGTAGCCGCGGATGAAGTAGCTCGAATGGACCATGCCCTTCGCGTTGGTCCCCGGCGACTTGCGGTACACGCGGAAGCTCCCGAGGATCGTCGGCGTCGCCGACGTGCCCGACGAGGTGTGGTAGATCCGCTTGACCTTGTCCCCGTCGATCAGCGCCAGCACCTGGCGCGAGAGGTCGGCCTCGACGTGGTGCCCATGGCGCGGGTACCTGACGTGGAACTTCCCGCGGCCGTCGAGCACGCCGCGGACCACGCCCTCTGAGGCGGTGTAGTTGCGCGCCGCGCCGGTCACCTTGCGCCACGCCATCACCGAGCGCGCCGTCGCATCGTCGTAGATGCCGCTGCGTGAGGTCGAGTAGTGGAGCTTCTGCAGTCCCTTCTGCAGCAGCCGCACGATCGGACCGCGCGAGCCGGCGACGGGCTTGAGCACGTTCACGCGCACCTTCTCGCTGCGCACGGTGTCGATCTCGGGCGTCGCGAGGTGGACCGCCGACACGGAGATCCGGCCCTGCACCTTGGCGCGGTACGGCGTCTTGAACATCCCCACGGTGCCGCCACGGATCGGCGTGAGCTGCTCGACCTGCTCGTGGATCTTGCGGCCGTTCCGCATGAACCGCACGAGCACGGTCTGGCCCGCCAGATAGGGACGCATCTCGCCGCGCACGCGCCACTGGTCGCGGGTCAGCGCGACGCGGCGGTCCGGCCCGTCGCGGTGGACCTTCTCGGCCTTCAGCTTCAGCTTCCCCTGGACCGGCACGGGCGTGGGGACCGGCGTGGGCGTGGGTGTGGGCGTCGGAACCTGCGCCGAGGCGGCGGAGGCGAACAGCGCCGTCGCTACGAGGGCGACAACGCCGGCTCGCGCGCCGGTGCGCGCGGCCGCAGCCGCATGGCCAGCACCGAGATGGCGAGCGTCGTCATGACGCTTCCGATCACCAACAGTAGGAATCCCCACCAAGGCAGCTCCTTAACGACGCCGAACGAGATCGAGTTGTGGAATGCGTGAAGCATGATGCACGGCACCAAAGACACCGTGCGGACGAAAACGAGACACAAGATGGCACCTAGCGCACCAAGAACAAGCACGCTGATCCAATCGGCGCCCGGTTTGTGCACCAATCCGAACAGCGCGGCGCTCGCCACGATCCCGAAGATGACGTTCGTCCGCTCCCACAGGACGCGGAACAGGAAGCCGCGGAAGACGAACTCCTCGGTGAGCGGCGCGATGACGCATGTCAGCGCCCCGAAGCCGATCAGCACCGCGAGCGAGTCCTGCGCCTTGAGGTCGGTGACGAGCTCCTGGTCCTCCGGCTCGCCGAGCGCGAGCCCGACGATGATCACGACGACCCAGAACACGCCATAGCCCGCGGCCGCCCAGCCGAGCGCCGACCGCCACTCCGGCAGGCGTAGCCCGAACGCGGCAGGCACCGGCCTGCCGGCGAGCCACCACACGACCCCGACCGCGCTCACAACCAGCAGCACGTCCTGGGCCAGCGTCAGGCCGATCAGGAAGCCGTCGCTGTCGAGGTCGGCGTTGTCGCCGCCTCCGATCCCGACCACGATGCCGACGACGATGCTGACGCCGAGCAGACCGACGACCGCCACGAGCGCCGCCAGGAACGGCGCCCACACCGGGACGCCGAGCGGCGGCAGCAGCTCGTCGGGGCCGTCGACCGGCACCGGAGCCCCATCCGGCAGCTCGGGCCGCGACGGCGGCGGCCCTGGGTGCTGGAACGGAGGCGGAATGCTCGTCATGAGGCGCTCGAAGCGTATTCGCACAGGGCCGGCAGCCCGGCGAGCGAGGCGATCACCGGCACGCCGGCGGGCGCTCGGGCGGGCTCGCCGCCGCGCGCGACCAGCACCGCGCGCAGGCCCGCCGCGAGAGCGCCGCCGACGTCCGCATCCGGCGAGTCGCCCGCGTGCAGCGCGGCCTCGGGCGGCGCGCCGGCGAGCTCCAGCGCGTGAGCGAAGATGGCGGGGTCCGGCTTGGCGCTCCCCAGCTCGGCCGACGCCACCGCGGCGTCGACGAGCGGGGCGAGGCCGGTCTCGGCGAGGCGCTCGTGCAGCGAGTGGTCCCAGTTGGACACGACCACGATCGAAAGGCCGCGCTCCCGCAGCGTCACCAGCGCGGGAGCGGCATCGGGGTAGGCGTAGAACCGCAGGGCCGCCAGCAGCGCCTCGGTGAGCGCCTCGACGCCGACGTCGACGCCGAGCACCGGCCGCATCGCCTCGGCGCAGCGGCGCCGGAGGTCGGCCAGCGAGGCCGCGTCGCGCCCCTCGTGCAGGTGCGCCCGGTAGTACGTGATCTCAGCCCGGATCGCGGCCTCCGCCACCGCTTCGGTCACCACGACGCCGAATCGCTCCCGCAGCTCGGCGCGCAGCAGCGGCGCGGGCGGCTCGAAGTGCATCAGCGTGCCGAGGGCGTCGATCAGTAGTGCCTGGGTACGCTGCCGCACGCACATGAATCTAGGCACCATCGCTGAGGGGTTGCTCAAGGAGGACGGCGAATGGTGGATCGTCGTCGCCGCGCTGGTGCTCGCAATCGCGATCGCCTTCCTCGTCGACCGGGCGTTCCATCGCCGCGCCGAGCGGCTTGCGCAGGCGGTGATGCGTGGCCACGTCTCACGCGAGACCGACACGCGGCTGCGGTTCCTGCGCCGCTTCGTCTACGCCGCGATCCTGCTGGTCGGCCTCGCGATCGCCCTGTCGCAGTTCAGCGGCGTCGACCAGATCGCGGCGAGCCTGCTGGCGTCCGGCGTCGTCGCCGCCGCGATCATCGGCTTCGCCGCCCGCCAGACGCTCGCGAACTTCGTCGCCGGCGTGATGCTCGCGATCACGCAGCCGCTGCGCGTCGGCGACTGGGTCACGATCGAGAGCCACTACGGCGTCGTCGAGGACGTCCGGCTGAACTACACGATCCTGCGCACCGGGGGCGGCCAGCGGATCGTCATCCCGAACGAGCGCCTGGCCGCGGGCATCCTCCAGAACGACACGCTGGCGGTCGACGCCGTCGGCCTCGACGTCGCGGTGTGGATCCCGCCCGCGGCGGACGCGGCGCGGGCCGTCGAGGTACTGACCGAGGAGTCCGGAGGGGACGTGACGGTCGCCGAGACGGTGCCGTGGGGCGTGCGTCTCGCCGTCGGCGGCGGCCCCGTACCGGCGCCGGAGCGAGGAAACCGCGAGGCCGATCTGCGCGCGCGCTGCCACGCCCGGCTGCGGGCGGAAGGGCTGTTGGAGGGTTTCGGCGGGCCGAAACGAAGCTGAACGGCGTCTACACTGGGAGGTTCGCGCCGCGCGCGACTGTGCCCTTCTATGAGCCGTTCGCAACGCACAAGACGACGCCGCCGCGGCCGCGGCCGCCACCGCTCCCAGGCCCTTCTCGCCGTCATGGTGACGCTGGTCCTCGTCGGCATCGCCGGGCTGTCCGTGGTCGGCTGGGTCGTCTCGACCGCCGCATCGGCCCCCTCGATCTCCTCGCTGAAGGAGCGCGACCCCGGCGCCAACACCGAGGTGCTCGCCGCCGACGGCACGCGCCTGGGCTTCATCTCGGCCGACGAGCTGAGCCGCCCCGTGAGCGGCGACGAGCTGCCGAAGGTGCTCAAGGACGCCACGGTCGCAATCGAGGACGAGCGGTTCTATGGCCACGAGGGCGTCGACTACGAGGGCGTGATCCGCGCCGCCGTCAAGAACTTCGCCAACAAGAAGACCGTCGAGGGCGGCTCCACGCTGACGATGCAGCTGGTGAAGAACCTCTACACAACCGACCGTGCCCGCAGCGGTCTCGCCGGCTACCAGCGCAAGATCCGCGAGGCGAAGCTGGCGGAGGAGCTCGAGAACGAGCACTCGAAGCAGTGGCTCCTCGACAAGTACCTGAACACGACGTCCTACGGCACGGTCGGCGGGCAGACCGCGATCGGCGCCGAGGCGGCGGCGCGCATCTACTTCAACAAGCGCGCACGGAAGCTCACGCTGCGCGAGGCGGCGCTCCTCGCCGGCCTGCCGCAGGCGCCGTCGCTGTACTCGCCGTTCAAGAACGTCTCCGGCGCCAAGCATCGCCGCAACGCGGTGCTCGACAAGATGGCGGAGCTCGGCCTGATCACGCGCGACGCCGCCGAAGGAGCGAAGGCGCGCGGTCTCGGGCTCAAGCCGTCCGACTACTTCAGCCGCCGGCGCGAGGGCTACTTCTTCGACTACGTCAAGGACGAGCTGATCAAGGAGTACGGCACGAAGACGGTCAAGCTCGGCGGCCTCGTCGTGCACACGACGATCGACCTCGAGAAGCAGCGCCAGGCACGTGAGGCGATCGCCGCCAAGATGGGCGACATCGGCCCGTCGTCGGCGATCGTGACGATCAACCCGAAGAACGGCTACATCGTCGCGATGGCGTCGTCGGCCGACTACGCCGAGACGAAGTTCAACCTCGCCGCACAGGGCGCGCGCCAGCCCGGCTCGTCGTTCAAGGTGTTCGCGCTGATGACGGCCCTGCGAAACGGCGTGAACCCGCACAGCACGCGGTACACGTCGGTGTCGCCCACGCGCATCAACGACCCGAAGTTCGGCGCGCCGTTCGAGATCAAGACCTACGGCGGCACGAGCGGCGGCAACATGAACCTCGTCGAGGCCACGCTGCGGTCCGACAACTCGGTCTACATCCAGCTCGCGCTCGACCTCGGGCCGGAGAAGGTCGCCGACACCGCGGTCGACATGGGCATCAAGCGCCGGCACGTCCACGGCTACCCGGCCGAGTCGCTCGGCGGCCTCGAGAACGGCGTCTCCCCGCTCGAGATGGCGACCGCGTACGCGACGATCGCCTCCGGCGGCTACCGCAACCGGCCGACCGCGATCACCAAGGTGACCCACGAGAGCACCGGGAAGTCGGAGCTGCCGCGCCGCTGGCGCCCCCACCGCACGAAGATCTTCCCGGACGGCGTCACGTACGAGGCGACCAAGATCCTCCAGCAGAACATCACCGGCGGCACCGGCGGGCTGGCCGGGATCGGCTGCCCGGCCGGCGGCAAGACCGGGACGACCGACCTCAACACCGACGCCTGGTTCGTGGGCTTCACGCCGCGGCTGTCTACCGCCGTCTGGGTCGGCTACCCGAACGACCGCACCCAGATGAACGGCCTGTACTTCGGCCGCAACGTCGACGGCGGCACGTTCCCGGCCGCGATCTGGGGCGCCTACATGATGCAGGCGAAGGGCCGCTACTGCGGCGACTTCCGGCAGCCGAAGGAGCCGTTCCAGTCCTCCTCGTTCTCCGGCGACTACGCGAGCACGGGCGGCAACAGGCTCGGTTTCGGGGACAAGCCGGAGGAGGACGAGGAGGCCGAGCCCGAGGAGCCCGCGGAGGAGAACGACGCACCCGAGGGCGGCACCGAATTCGATCCGGAGAAGTACGAGGCGGCCCCGCAGCCTGCGCCCGACACGGGCGACGGCGGGGACGGCACGACCCCCTGAGTGTGCAGCCCTTTCTCGTAGGCCGCTGCGACTGGTATAAACCCGCCGTCAGGGCCGCCTGCGAAGCGGCATGAGCATGCGGGAAGGCAGTGCCGGCAGCACACCTCGCGCATCCAGACCAAGGCAGCGGAGGTGCTGCAGCAGATGCCAACCGGAGTCGTGAAGTGGTTCAGCGATGAGAAGGGCTTCGGATTCGTCACGCCCGATGACGGAGGGCAGGACGCGTTCGTGCACTTCTCCGCGATCCAAGGCGACGGGTTCCGCACGCTTGCCGAGGGTGCCAAGGTCGAGTACGAGCTCGGCGAGAGCCCCAAGGGCCCGCAGGCGACCGACGTGCGGTTGATCTGAGGACACGGTCCGGCTTGGCGAAGGAAGAGAAGGTCGAGTTCGAGGGCGAGGTGGTGGAGGCGCTCCCGAACGCCATGTTCCGGGTGCAGCTCGACAACGGGCACGAGGTGCTCGGCCACGTCGCAGGCAAGATGCGGCGGTTCCGCATCCGGATCCTGCCGGGCGACCGGGTTCGCGTCGAGGTCTCGCCGTACGACCTCAACCGCGCCCGCATCGTCTATCGCCACCGGTAGGAGGCGCCCGCCCGGAGCGATGCGCGAGCTCGCGCTGATCGAGGCGATCGCCGGCGTGCTCGAGCGCCGGCCGGGCTCGCGGGTGCTCCGCTGGCTGGGCGACGACTGCGCCGTCCTGCGCGCGGGCGGCGTGGCCGCCGTGTCGGTCGACGTGATGGTCGACGGCACGCACTTCCGGCTCGGGAGCGGGTGCACGGCCGAGGACGCCGGCTTCCGCGCGCTCGCCGGCGCGGTCTCCGACCTCGCCGCGATGGGCGCCGAACCCGGCGAGGCCTTCCTGTCGGTGGTCCTCCCGGAGACCCTCGACGACGTCGACGTGGTCGCCCTGCACGCGGGTGCGGAGGCACTGGCCGCCGAGTGCGGCGTCACGATCGCCGGCGGCGACCTGGCGGCCGGCCCCGCGCTCACGATCGCCGTCACCGTGATCGGCTGGGCCGAGGACGAGGGTCGCCTCGTCGGCCGCGACGGGGCGCAGGCGGGGGACCTCGTCGGCGTCACCGGCGACCTGGGGGCAGCGGCGGCCGGGCACGCGGTGCTCGAAGGCCGCGCCGAAGGCCCTGCCGCGCTCGCCGGCCGCTATCTGCGCCCACGGCCGCGCCTGGCCGAGGGCCGCGCCCTGGCCGCAGCCGGCGCGCGCGCGATGCTCGACGTCTCGGACGGGGTCGCACTCGACGCTCGGCGGCTGGCCGAGGCCAGCGGCCTGCGGCTCGAGCTCGACGCGACGGCACTGCCGGTCACGCCCGCCGTCGCGGAGATCGCGCGGGCGCTGGGCATCAGCGCAGCCGAGCTCGGCGCCACCGGGGGGGAGGACTTCGAGCTGCTCTTCTGCGTGCCGCCCGACGCGCGGGCGGCCGCCGAGGCGGCAGCCGACGTCACGTGGATCGGCCGCGCCACGGCCGGGGTGCCCGGCGTCGAATGGCGCGGTGATCCGTCAGCAGCCGCCTGGCGCGGCTACGAGCACTGACGTTCGCGACGCGAGTCGAGCAGCCGCTGGAAGATGGCGTCCGCCACCTTGTGCGGGTCGACCGCGTAGTCGTTGCGCTCGATGCGCTCACGAAGCAGTTCCATGTCGATCCTCCGTGACTCGTCCTGGCGTGCGAAGCGGCGTCCGCTGCCGGTCTCGTTTCGGATTGCAAGTACCGTCATGTGAACGTAGTTCGTCACACCTCCGCCATGCGCTAATGGGGTTAGCACCCGAATGCGCCTCATCGCGGGATCTCCGACTCCAGCCGCGCGAACACGATGATCCGCTGAGCGGCGGAGTAGAGCGGATGACAGGCCGAAAGGACGAGCCGGTCGTGGGCTACGCGGTCGGTCACCGAGAGCTCCGTCGGGGGTACGATCTTCGTCCGTTCGACCCGGTACATGAAGCGCGCATAAGGCATCCTCAGCTCGATCCGGTCGCCGCGGTGGAGCTTGTCGACATTGCGGAACGGCGCGCCGTACGTCGTGCGGTGCCCGGCGATCGCGACCGTGCCCCGCTCACCCGGCATCGGCGTCGCCGGATAGTGGCCGGGCCCCTTGCGCAGGTCGCCCGTCCCGGTGCCCTGAACGAACACGTCCGAGACCCCGATCTCGGGGATCAGGATGCGGCCCATGGGGTCGCCCGCCGCCAGCCGCCGCCTCAGCGCGCGGGCACGGAACGCCAGGCGGCGCTTGGGGTCGGGGATCTTCTCCAGCGCGCGCTTCTCGGCGGGCTCGAGCGGCACCCGCTCGAGCTCGGTGAGCTTGTCGCCCAGCTCCCCCTGCTGGAAGTGGGCATAGACCGCCGACACCGGCTCCTGCCAGACGAAGGTCGCAACAGCGTCGGCGAGCAGGATCGCGCCCGCCACGATCAGCATGCTCGAGAAGGTGCGCAGCGCGCGGCGGACCCGCGAGCCGCGTGTGGCCGTGGCGGTCATCGCCGCAGGGCAGACTCCGTGCCCCCGAGCGAGCCCGGCCCGGCGTAGGTGGCCGGACCGCGCGTCCGCAGCGGCTCGGGGTCGGCGTTCGCCGCGACACGGTGGCGCGTGCGCATGATCGCGAGCAGGCCGGCGAGGCACGCGAGCAGCGCCGCCGCCACGAATGCGACGGCGAACGACAGCTGGCCGGACGCGACGGAGAGTGTCGCCAGCCAGACCTCCTCGAGCGGGTCGAGCGCGAGCGCGGTCGCGTAGTAGAGCGCGACCAGCGCGAAGGGCAGCAGCCCGGCGGCGACCGCCGCCGCACCCGGCCAGCCACGCAGGCGGGTCGCCGGCGCGGCGGCGAACAGCCACAGGTGGGCGGCGGGCAGCATCAGCCCGGCCGCGTACGGGTTGACCACCCACACGACCGCGGTGAGCGTGCACAGCACCGCCCCGGTCGCCGCCGCGAGGCCACCCGCGGACGGGCTAATGCGCGTGCCCGCCCGCGCAAGGATCAGCGGGCGCAGGCCGAACCAGCCGAGCGCCAGCACGAGCACGACCGAAGCGAGCGTCAACGCGCCCGCGCGATCGAGTGGCGGCAGCGGGAGCATCGGCGCGTCCGGCGGTTCGAGCGCTCCGGTGGCGCCGAGCGCGCGCACCCACAGCCATGCGAGCAGCACCGGCAGCGCGACGGTGCCGAGCCACGCGAACCACGGCGCCACGGCAATCCGCCGCCGGCGAACGCGGAAGAAGCCGTCCAGCGCGGTCAGCAACGCGGGCAGCAGCAGCGTGCCGACGAGCAGCCGGACTGCCCAGTCCGGCAGCACGTTGCGCATCGTGACGATGCCCTGGGGACTGCCGGCGAACGCGGGCCTGGCGCCGGCGCGGTCGTTCTGCCCAGGTCCGGCGGCGTCGACCGCCATCACCGCGCGCAGCGCGGCGCGACCGAAGCGCTGCAGGCGGCCGCGCCGCACCGCCTCGTCGGGCCGCGGGCCGCGTTCGCCCGAGACGCCGATCATCACGGCCGGCAGCGACGCGTCGGCCATCACGCCCTGCTCGGAGACGGTCAGCGGCAACGCCCGCCGGATCCACTGCGCCGTGGCGCGGCTGGCGCCGGGCCGCCCGACCTCGGCGCGCACGGCGTTCTCCACCGTGCGCACGACGGCGAGCGGCAGCGGGCCAGACCCGAGCGACCACGGCGTGACCCACGGCCGCGCGGCGCGCGTGCCGGCGAGGTCGCCGAGCACGAGCACGGCGTCGATCGGCCCGTCCGCCGCACGCTCGGCCCACGCGCGCGCGCCTGTGAAGCCCTGTGTCGCGCCGGAGGTCGAGACGAGCACCAGCGTCTTGCGCAGCTCGCGCGCTCGGAACAGGCGGGCCAGCTCGAGCATCGCCGCCGTGCCCGAGAGCTCGGCCAGCCCGGGCCGTGCGAGCGAGTCGCGATGCGAGATCACGACGATCCGCCGGCTCGACAGCCCCGGCCGCACGCCCACGACCGTCTCGACGTCGCCCGTCTGCTCGCGCGTCACGCGGAACGCCGGCCGGTCGGTCCGGTCGGCGGCGCCCAGCGTGTCGGCGACGCGATCGGCGAGCGCGCCGTCATCGGCCGATCCCGGCTGCCGGGCCGGGAACGAGCGGCCGAGCTCGGTGAGCGAGTTCCGCAGCGGGGCCCTGCTGCCGAAGGCGCGCTCACCGTCGAACGCGTCGGCAGCCAGCGGCGACACAGCCGCGGGCGGGCGATCGGCGAGTGAGAACGCGGCGACGAACAGCGCAACGAGCGCCGGGAGGAAGGCAGCCCGATAGACCCGAACGTCGAGCACTTAGGACGAGGGTATCGCCCGCCACTATCCTCGACCCAGAGCCAACATGACCGATCGCGCTCCACGCATACTTCTCGTAGACGACGAGCAGCCGATTCAGACGCTTCTCTCGTTCCCACTACAGCGCGACGGCTACGAGGTGGTCGCGGCGTCCGACGGCAACGAAGCGCTTGCACGCTTCTCCGAGCAGCAGTTCGATCTCGTGGTGCTCGACCTGATGCTGCCGCGGATGGACGGCCTCGAGGTCTGCAAGCGCCTGCGCGCGAAGGGCTCGACGGTGCCGATCATCATGCTCACCGCCAAGTCGGAGGAGATCGACAAGGTGCTCGGGCTCGAGCTGGGCGCCGACGACTACATCACCAAGCCGTTCTCGATGCGCGAGTTCCGCTCGCGCGTGAAGGCCGCGCTGCGCCGCTCCGGCATGGCCCACCCGGAGACCGACGACGAGCAGCCGATCACGGTCCGCGGCCTGCGCATCGATCCGACCAAGCGCACGGTCGTGCGCGACGGCGAGACCGTGGCGACGACGTTCGTCGAGTTCGAGATCCTCACCGCGCTGGCGCGCGCGCCGGGGCGCGTGTTCACGCGCGACATGCTGCTCGCGCGCGTGTGGGGGGACTCGGCGTACCGCGATCCACGCACCATCGACGTCCACATCCGGCACCTGCGCGAGAAGATCGAGGAAGACCCGAAGGAGCCGGAGTACCTCTTCACCGTGCGCGGCGTCGGCTACCGCTTCAGGGACGTGGAGGAGTAGCGCCCGCATGATCGGCCTGCGGTCGCTGCGCAACCGGCTGGCGGTCGTCTTCGGGCTGATCGTACTGGGGGCGATCGGCACCATCTACCTGACCGTCACTCCTCAGCTGGAGGAGCGGCTGCGCAACCAGAAGCTCGAGAGCCTGCTGGAGGACGCACGGCGCAACGTCGAGGGCAGCACCGGCTTCGCGGCGCGTTACAACGGCCTGGAGAAACAGCCGCTGTCCGAGAAGGTGATCGGACGGGCGGCGACCGGCGCCAGCGCCGAGATCCTGATCCTCTCGAAGCTCGACGATCCGGTGGCGCTGACGCAGCCGAAGGGCCTCGACTCGGCACCCGACGGCGGCCTCACGATCGACGACGTCCGCTCGCTGTCGCTCGATGCGGTGGCGGCGGGCCGACCCGTGTCGGCGATCGAGACGTCGCTCAGCGGCCAGCACGCGATCGTCGCGTTCCCGCTGATACAGGGCAAGGAGACCGTCGGAGTGGCGGTGTTCGCCGACACGCTCGACGAGGTCGAGGGCAGCGTCGCCCTGATCCGGCGACAGATCCTGATCTCCGGCGGCATCGCGCTCGTGATCGCGCTGTTGGCCGGCTACCTCGTGGCGCGCGCGCTGTCGCAGCGCGTCGGCCGGCTCGAGCACGCGGCCCGCAAGGTCGCCGCAGGCGACTTCTCGAACCCGATCCGCGCCGACTCCAACGACGAGCTCGGGCAGCTCGCGGCCGCGTTCGACGACATGCAGAACCAGCTCGCGCGGCTGGACCGGGCGCGCAAGCAGTTCATCGCGTCGGCCTCGCACGAGCTGCGCACGCCGATCTTCTCGCTCGGCGGGTTCCTCGAGCTGATGGCCGACGAGGACCTCGACGAGGAGACACGACGCCAGTTCCTCGACCAGCTGCGCGGCCAGGTCGAGCGGATGCGCAAGCTCGCGACCGAGCTGCTCGACCTGTCGCGGCTGGAGGCCGGGGCACTCGAGCTGCGGCCTGAGCCGACCGACGTCGGCCAGCTCGCGCGCGAAGTCGCAGGCGAATTCAGGCCGGCGGCACAGCAGCACGACTCGACCGTCGTGCTCGAGCTGGACGAGCCGATCGAGCTCGACTGCGACCCCGAGCGGGTCGCGCAGGTGCTTCGTATCCTGCTCGACAACGCTCTCGTCCATACGCCGACGGGCACCGGGGTACGTGTTTCGGCTGACCGCCAGAACGGGCACGTGCGGTTGGAGGTGTCCGACCGCGGCCTCGGTATCAAAGGCCAGAACATGCCCCACATCTTCGAGCCGTTCTTCACATCCAACGAGGAGGCGCAGGGCGCCGGCCTCGGCCTCGCGATCGCGCGCGAACTGGCCGAGCGCATGCAGGGCCGGCTGACCGTCCACTCGGCGCCGGGCGCGACCACGTTCTCGCTGGTGCTGCCCGGATGAGGCTCCTCGCCGCCCTGCTCGCGATGCTCGCGCTGGTGATCGCCGGCTGCGGCGGCGGCTCCTCCGACGACGACAAGCAGCCGGCCGCGACCGCGCAGGCCGACGACGACCCGGAACCCACGACCCGCACGGAGGTGCTGGAGTCGGCCGGGGAACCGGGAGCCTTCAACCCGAAGGCGATCTACAAGAACGAGGCGCCCGGCGTCGTCACCGTGATCTCGCTGTTCAGCTCCGGCAGCCTGGACTCGTTGCTCGGCGAGGGCGGCGGGGGCGGCGGCGGCGGCGGTGTCGGCTCCGGCTTCGTGCTCAACGACGAGGGCGAGATCGCCACGAACGCGCACGTCGTGACGAGCGGCGAAGGCGACAGCATCCGCCGCGCGCGCTCGGTGTTCGTCGAGTTCGCCGACGGCAACCAGGTCGAGGCGAAGATCATCGGCGCGGACCCGAACGCCGACATCGCGCTGCTCAAGATCGACCCGAAAGGGCTGACCCTCCGCCCGCTCCCGCTCGGGGACATGGAGAACGTCGACGTCGGCGAGCCGGTGGCGGCGATCGGCTCCCCGTTCGGGGAGCGCCAGTCGCTGTCGGTCGGCGTGATCTCGGCGCTCGACCGCTCGATCGAGTCGCTCACGAACTTCCGCATCTCCGGCGCGATCCAGACCGACGCGGCGATCAACCCGGGCAACTCGGGCGGCCCGCTGGTGGACGGCGACGGGCGCGTGATCGGCGTCAACCAGCAGATCAAGTCGACCTCCGGGGGCGGCGAGGGCGTCGGCTTCGCGGTGCCCGTCGACGCGATCAAGCGCTCGCTCGACATGCTGCGCAACGGCGGCCAGGCGCGCTACGCGTACCTCGGCGTGTCGTCGGTCGAGCTGTATCCGCAGCTCGTCGAGAAGTTCGACCTCGACGTCGACAAGGGCGCCTGGGTGCAGGAGGTCAACGCAGGTGGGCCCGCCGAGAAGGCCGGCGTCCGCGGCGGCGGCAGCCCGGTCACCTTCCAGGCGCAGGCGTTCCGGCCCGGCGGCGACGTGATCACGAAGGTCGCCGGCAAGCCGGTCGAGGACTCATCCGAGCTCGCAGACCTGATCGCCGATTTCAAGCCGGGCGAAGAGGTCTCGCTGGAGATCCATCGCAAGGGCGACACGCGTGAGATCAAGGTGAAGCTGGGCGAGCGCCCGCTCGGCGACGCCGCCGGGTAGGTTTCCGGCCGTGCTCCAACCCGTCGCGCTGGCCGGAAAGAGCCTCGCCGACTACACCCACATCGTCGGCCGCCCGCTCGTGGAGGAGATCCGTGAGCTGGCGGAGCCGCTGAAGGGACGGCGGGTCGTCCACCTGAGCGCCACCGCCTTCGGCGGCGGCGTGTCGGAGATCCTCTACACGCTCGTCCCGCTGATGCGCGACGTCGGCCTTGAGGTCGAGTGGCAGGTGATCTATGGGCGCGAGGAGTTCTTCAACGCGACGAAGATCATGCACAACGCCCTGCAGGGGAACCCGCAGGACCTCAGCGAGGAGCAGTGGGCGACCTGGTCGCAGTACAACGAGATGAACGCGCGCGAGCTCTCGCGCGGGTGGGACGTGTGCATCGTGCACGACCCGCAGCCGGCGGCGCTCTACTCGCTCGTCCCGGAGAAGGCGAAGGGCTGGGTGTGGCGCTGCCACATCGACGTCTCGACGCCGAATCCGGCCACGATGGAGCGACTCCTGCCGTTCATCGAGCGCTACCCGCAGTCGCTCTTCCACGTGCGCGGCTACGTGCCGGCCGGGATGGACGGCGGGATCAACATCGTTCCCCCGGCGATCGACCCGCTGGCGTCGAAGAACATGGCGCTGTCGCTCGAGGACGCCGTGTTCGTGTGCAAGCAGTTCGGGATCGACACCGACCGCCCGATGCTCTGCCAGGTGTCGCGCTTTGACCCGTGGAAGGACCCGCTCGGGGTCATCGACGCGTATCGGATCGTGAAGGAGCAGCGGCCGGAGGTGCAGCTCGCGCTCGTCGGCTCGATGGCGTCCGACGATCCGGAGGGCTGGGACTTCTACAACACGACGCTCGCGCACGCGGACGGCGACCCGGACATCCACATCCTCAACAACTTCAACAACGTCGGGGCGATCGAGGTCAACGCCTTCCAGTCGCTGGCCGAGGTCGTGATCCAGAAGAGCACGCGCGAGGGCTTCGGCCTGACCGTGAGCGAGGCGCTGTGGAAGGGCCGGCCGTTCATCGGCGGCAACGTCGGCGGGATCCCGCTGCAGGTGCGCGACGGCGAGTCGGGCTACCTGGTGGACAGCGTCGAAGAGTGCGCCGCGCGCACGATCGACATCCTCAACGACCCGGCGCACGGCCGCTCGCTCGGACTCACGGGCAAGGAGCACGTGCGCGAGCATTTCCTGATGCCGCGCTACCTGCGCGACTACCTGAAGATCTTCCACGAGGTGTTGTGATGGGCAGTTCGGTACCGCTCGTTCTCGTTTCCAACCGCGGTCCCGTCACGTACGATGACGACGGGTCCGTCAAGCGCGGCAGCGGCGGCCTGGTGACGGCGCTCACCGGCCTGGCCTCGCACCGCGATGCGATCTGGATCGCCTCCGCGATGACCGACGGCGACGTCGAGCAGGCCGAGGAGCACGGCGGCCGCCCGTTCGAGGTCGAGGCGCCCGAGGGCGGCACCTACCACGTGCGCTTCGTCGCCTCCGACCCGGAGGCCTACGACCGCTTCTACAACATCTTCGCCAACCCGATGCTCTGGTTCATCCAGCACTACCTGTGGGACCTGAGCAACGCGCCGGACATCCGGCGGCACGAGGTGGAGGCGTTCGAACAGGGCTACAACGCGGTCAACGGCGACCTCGCACGGGCGGTGCTCGACGAGATCTCAGACCAGGACGAGCCGGTCGTGATGGTCCACGACTACCACCTGTACACGCTGCCGGCGATGATCCGCCGGGAGCGGCCGGACGTCTTCCTGCACCACTTCATCCACATCCCGTGGACGCAGTCGGATTCGTGGCGCGTCCTGCCCGCACCGATGCGCGACGAGATCTTCCGCGGCCTGCTGGCGAACGACATCATCGGGTTCCACACGCGCTCCTACCGGCGCAACTTCCTGCAGTGCTGCCGCGACCTGCTGGAGCTCGACGTCGACATGGACGCCGGTGTCGTGCGGGTCGAGGACCGCGAGGTGTGGGTGCGCGCGTACCCGCTCCCGATCGACTACGAGGCGACGCGCGCCGTGGCGCGCCGGCCGGGCGTCGCGGAGTTCGAGGAGAAGCTGCTGCAGCGCCGGCGCGAGTACTCGATCCTGCGCGTCGACCGCGCCGACCTCTCGAAGAACGTCCTGCGCGGGTTCACCGCGTTCGACATCTTCCTCGAGCAGCACCCGGAGTTCCACGAGAAGATCACGTTCACGGCGCAGTTGATGCCGTCGCGGACGGACGTGCCCGAGTAC
The DNA here is from genome assembly GCA_963806395.1 of uncultured Solirubrobacteraceae bacterium. Taxonomy (GTDB): domain Bacteria; phylum Actinomycetota; class Thermoleophilia; order Solirubrobacterales; family Solirubrobacteraceae; genus DASSUW01. Next base: position 350,088 of record CAWDYI010000019.1, read on the forward strand.
GCGGAGTACCTGGAGAAGATCGAGGCGCTCGTGGCGGTGGTCAACCACCGGCACGGGACGACCGACTGGATGCCCATTCACCTGAAGCTCCGCGACGACCTCGAGGAGGCGGTGGCCTCCTACAAGCACTACGACGTGATGATGGTCAACGCGATGTTCGACGGCATGAACCTGGTGGCGAAGGAAGGGCCGCTGGTCAACGAGCGCGACGGCGTCTCGATCCTGAGCGAGAACACGGGCGCGCACGAGGAGCTCGGCGAGTTCGCCCTGTCGGTCAACCCGTTCGACGTGCAGGAGCTGGCGGACGCGATCCACTCGGCGTTGACGATGTCTCCGGAGGGGCGCGCGCGGCGGGCGGCCGGACTGAAGGAGATCGTCACCTCCCGCGATCCGGGCGACTGGATCGACGAGCAGATCGCCGACATCCGGGCGAAGGCGCGGGCCGCGACCTCGGCTTGAGGTTGGGCGCGCGGTTGACGAACGTCAACTGCGCTGGGTGGGGAAGCGGGTGAGCCGTCGGCGCCGCGCCGGGTTCGCCGAGTGTCGAGTTTGTGGGTCTCACGCCCGGTAACTCGACACTCGACCCGTCCGAGCCCGCCGAGCGTGGGTTTCGCCCCATTCGACTCGTCCGCGCTCGCGCGTTGTGAGAAACCGTCCTCTGGTGTGGGTTTCGCACCACTCGCCGCCCGCGGTCACGCGAATGGGACGAAACCGACCCTCACCCGCGTGCAACGGACACTCACCTCCACACCCAGCAGCAGTTGACGTTTACGCCCGCCCCGCCACCCGGCCTACCGCGGCGATCCGCCCATGGCCGTCCCTCAACCACCCTCGATCCCAAACTCCTCCTGCACCGGGTCCGGCCGCGGACCGGCCGGCACCGGCCGGGGGCGCGGCGTCGCAGCGGGCGGAGGTGACGGGGAGACGCTCGGCACAACAGCTTCCGGCCCGCGGTCACGCCGCTTCGAGCGGCCCCGCACGGCAGGCCGCCCTCTCCGCCGAGCCACCCCGGCCCGCCGCACCTTCGCACGCGCCGCCCGCCGCACCCGCGGCGGCCGCCCGCCCTCCTTCACAGCCGGCCGCACACCCTCGTCACCCACGTCCGAACGTCCACCCGGCACGACCAGCGGCACCACACCCCCCGCCGGCACGCGCGGCTCAGGCGATCCGACCCGCGGCCACACCACCACCGCGGCCACAATCGCAACCGTCGCGGCCACGCTGGCGACGTTGCGCCAGCGCACCCTTTGCAGCAGGTTCGGGCCCATGCCAGGGGTAGGTGAGGTGCCCGGCGGTTCGCCCCGCGGTGCTACCATGCGCCGCCGCATGGCCCGTGAAGCCCCTGTCTACGACCTGATCCTGCTCCTCGACACCACGATCGAGCAGGAGCGGCGCGACACCATCCTCGCGAACGTCGAGGACGCGATCGACCGGGCGGGCGAGATCGTCGGCCGCCACGACTGGGGCAACCGCCACACGGTCTACGAGGTCCGCAAGCAGAGCGAGGCGGACTACCACCTGATCCAGTTCCGCGGGCCGTCCACGCTGCTCGAGCAGCTGGACCACAATCTGAAGATCACGGACGGCATCCTGCGCTTCCGGATCATCAAGCTCCGGCCCGGCACTCCGGCGGCGCCGGACCTGCGGCCCGCGGCCATGGCGGCTGCCGTCGCCCCCGCCGCGCCCGAGGCCGACGAGCTCGCCTGAGCGGGCCCGTCGCCGTCGCTCGCAACCGCGTTCAGACTCCGTTGTCGCCGTCCTTTTCACGGCCCGTCACGGCTTCGCATCGGATCTGTCAAGAAATCGTCGCAATCTGCGACTCCTCAGCGGTAACGGCCGGACCCACCCCTAGACTCGGCCACCACCGAGATTTCTGCGAAGTCTGAGCAGGCGAAAGGAGCCCTCCGTGGCCGCCACGAACATCAATCGAGTCGTCCTCACAGGCAATCTGACACGCGATCCCGAGCTGCGGTCGACGGGGAGCGGGATGTCCGTGTGCTCGCTGCGCGTCGCCTGCAACACCCGGCGCAAGAACCAGTCCACGGGCGAGTGGGAGGACAAGCCGAACTTCTTCGACGTCACGGTCTGGGGCGCCCAGGGCGAGAACTGCGCGCGCTTCCTCGCCAAGGGCCGCCCGGTGGCGATCGACGGTCGCCTCGAGTGGCGCGAGTGGGACACGCCTGAGGGTCACAAGCGCCAGGCGGTCGACATCATCGCCGACTCCGTGCAGTTCCTCGGCGGTCGCGAGGACGGCCCGGGCGGCGGGGGCAACGGCTTCACGCCGCGCTCCGACGTGCCGGCCGACACGCGCGACTTCCAGCCCGCCGGCACGCCCACCGGGCCCGCCGCGAGCAACGCCGGCGACGACGACATTCCCTTCTAGCACCAGCGTTGCGGCGCCTCCGTACCGGGGGCGCCGCCCGCGTTCCGCTACCCTGTCCGGCGTTCGCCGCTGCCCGTGCGCGCGGCGGGCATCCGAGCTCACGGCAGTCAAGAGAGGTTTTCGAACGTGGCAAAGCAGCGCAGCCGGCCGACGCGCCGGCGTGATCGCAAGGGTGGGCCCGGCAGCGGGCGCCGTAAGTCCTGCCAGTACTGCCGCGACAAGGTCGCCTTCGTCGACTACAAGGACATCAACGCGCTCCGGAAGTTCATCTCGGATCGCGGCAAGATCCGCTCCCGCCGCATCACCGGCGCGTGCCGCCGGCACCAGAACCAGATCGCCACGGCCGTCAAGCGTGCCCGCGAGCTGGCGCTGCTCCCGTACGTCGGCGACACCCGCGAGTCCCGTGACGACCGCGAGGATCGTGGTCGTGGGCGCGATCGCGACCGCGACCGCTAGACCGGCATGCCCCAGGCGATCCTCACGCAGGACGTGGAGCAGCTCGGCGAGCGCGGCGAGGTCGTCGACGTCTCGAAGGGCTACCTGCGCAACTACCTGATCCCGCGCAAGCTGGCCGAGCCCGCCACCAAGGGCTCGGTCGAGGCCGCCCGGCGGCGCAAGGAGGCCGCAGAGCGCGCGGTCGCCGACGCCGAGACGAAGGCGCGCGAGAGCGCGGAGCTGCTCAACCGCACGGTGCTCACGATCGCGCACCAGGCCGGCGAGGACGGCCGCCTGTTCGGCGCCGTCACGGCGCAGGACATCGCGGACGCGATCAAGGAAGCCCGCGGGCTCACGATCGACCGGCGCGACGTCCATCTCGAGGAGCCGATCAAGACGGTCGGCACCCGGATGGTCGAGGTCGAGGTCTCGACGGGCGTCACCGCGACCGTCAAGACGATGGTCGTCGAGCAGAAGTAACAGCAGACACGCTCCTCGCCTCACCTTCGAATCAATTCACGCGGAGCTAGCGGGTGAAGCCCGGTGGGCGACCGGAGGCCGACCTAGACTCGATCGGCCCATGAGCGCTCCCGACCGCACCAACGGCCACACGTCGCCCTACGGCGGTGGCTTCGACGGTCCGGTCGCGCCGCCCCAGAACCTCGAGGCCGAGCAGTCGGTCCTCGGCGCCGTCCTGCTGTCGGACACGGCGCTGCCCGCGCTGATCATCGACGAGCGCCTGCACCCGGACGACTTCTATCGCGAGGGCCACGGGCGCATCTACCAGGCGATGCTCGACCTGCACACGCTCGGCGAGCCGGTCGACGCGCTGACGCTCGTCGAGCACCTCAAGCAGGCCGGTGACCTCGAGGCTGTCGGTGGGCGCGCCGCGATCGACCTGCTGGCGGGCTCGGTCCCCGCCGTCGGCAACGTGCGCCAGTACGCCCGCATCGTGCGCGACAACGCGATGCTGCGGCGGCTGCTGCGCGCCTCGTACGAGATCCAGGCGCGCGTGCACAGCCACGAGGCGCTCCCGCGCGAGCTGGTCGACATGGCCGAGCGGGCGATCCTCGAGGTTGCGCACGAGGACAGCCGCAAGGACTTCGTCGCGATCCACAGCCTGCTCTCCTCCGAGCTGCAGAAGCTCGAGCGTCTCTCGCTCGAGGGCAAGGCGATCACCGGCACCGCGTCCGGCTTCGAGGACCTCGACACGATCACGGGCGGCTTCCAGCCCGGCAACCTGATCATCCTGGCCGCGCGTCCGTCGATGGGCAAGTCGGCGCTGATGGCCAACTTCGCCGAGAACGCGGCGCTCGAGTCCAAGAAGGCCGTGGCGCTGTTCTCGCTCGAGATGTCCGAGTCCGAGCTCGCGCAGCGCTTCATCGCGTCGCAGGCGTCGATCCGCGGTGACGACCTGCGCAAGGGCAAGGTGCCGGCCTCGCGCTGGCCGAAGATCCTGCAGGCGTCCAACCGGCTCGCCGAGTCGCCGCTGTACATCGACGACTCGTCCGATCTGTCGGTGCTCGACGTGCGCGCGAAGGCGCGCCGGCTCGCCCAGCAGAACGCCGACGGGCTCGGGCTGATCCTGATCGACTACCTGCAGCTGATGCGCGCGAGCGGGGCGGTCGACAACCGCGTCGAGCAGATCGGCCAGATCTCGCGCGGTCTGAAGACGCTCGCGCGCGAGCTCGACGTGCCGGTGATCGCGCTGTCGCAGCTCAACCGCGGCGTCGAGCAGCGGACCGACAAGCGGCCCGTGCTGTCCGACCTTCGCGAGTCGCGGCGTCGATCGAGCAGGACGCCGACCTCGTGATGTTCATCTACCGCGACGAGTACTACAACGACGAGTCCGACCGCGAGGGGATCGCGGACGTGATCATCTCCAAGCACCGCAACGGCGGGCTCGGGGTCGTCGAGCTGGCGTTCCAGAAGGAGTTCCCGCGGTTCATGTCGTACGCCGGGGATGACGGATATTGAGCGCGTGCCCCGATAACCGCTGCGACGGCTCCGGCTTCGTGTTCGACGAGGACGGCCGGCGGCGCGCGCCCGTGCTCGTGCCGGCCGGCGCGGATGGCGCGCAAGCGCGTCGGCGGCCGTCGCCGGGCGGCTGCCGCGGCGGTTCCGCGGGGTGTCGTTCGAGCGCGAGCCGATCGTCTCGATCGAACGCAGCAACGACGCGCTGATGCGCGAGGTGCGGACGTACGTCCGCTCGATCGGCGAACGGCTCGACGAGGGCCGCGGCATCTGGTTCACCGGGACGGTCGGCACCGGCAAGACGACGCTCGCGATGCTCGTGTCGAAGGCGGCGATGGACGCCGACCGCACGGTCGCGATCTACTCGCTGCCGCGGCTGCTCGCCCTCCTGCGCGACTCGTTCAACGACGACGCGCAGTACTCGCTCAACGAGCTGATCGAGCGGCTGTCGTCGGTCGACCTGCTCCATATCGACGACGTCGGCGCGGAGCAGAGCTCTCCGTGGGTGCTCGAGCAGCTGTACTCGATCGTCAATACGCGCTACGAGGACGGCAAGGCGCTGCTGCTGACCACGAACCTCGACCACGAGGCCCTCAAGGAGCAGATCGGGCCGCGGACGGTCTCGCGGATCTACGAGATCTGCGGCGAGCCCCTGCCCATGTGGGGCGACGACCAGCGCATCCCACAGCCCATGCCGGCGGGTGCCGCGGCACCGGACGAGGACGCCTTCTGGGAGGGCGCCGGCGACGGGCCGCAGTACGGTCGCCGCCCCCTAGACTGAACCCCCGCTATGGCCGGCATCGTGATCGTGGGCGCCCAATGGGGCGACGAGGGCAAGGGCAAGATCACCGACCTGTTCGCGGAGCACGCGGACCTCGTGATCCGCTTCCAGGGCGGCAACAACGCCGGGCACACGATCGTCCGCGAGGGCACGAAGTGGAAGTTCCACCTGATCCCGTCCGGGATCCTCTATCCGGGCCGGCTGTGCGCGATCGGCAACGGCGTCGTGATCGACCCGAAGGTGCTGACCGGTGAGCTCGACGAGCTGCGTGCCAAGGGCGTCGACCTCTCGGGCCTGCGGATCAGCGCCAATGCGCACCTGATCATGCCGTACCACATGCTCCTCGACCACGCCGGCGAGGCGAAGCTCGGCAAGCTGCAGATCGGGACCACCCGGCGCGGCATCGGCCCCTGCTACGCGGACAAGGCGGCGCGGCTCGGCATCCGCGTGCAGGACCTGCTGGACGAGAAGATCCTGAAGAAGAAGATCGTCGCCGCGATGGACCCGAAGCGGCTCTCGCTGCGCCCGTACGCGAAGGCCCCCGAGCTCGACCTGCAGTCGATGACCGAGGACTACCTGACGTACGGGCACCGGATCGAGCAGTACATCGCCGACACGGCGCGGCTCACCTGGGAGGTGATCGACGGCGGCGGCAACGTCATCTTCGAGGGCGCCCAGGGCACGCTGCTGGACATCGACCACGGCACGTACCCGTTCGTCACCTCGTCGAACGTCGTCGCCGGCAGCGCGTGCGCGGGCGCCGGCGTCGGGCCGAAGGACCTCGACGAGGTGTGGGGCGTGGCGAAGGCGTACGCGACCCGCGTCGGCTCCGGCCCGTTCCCGACCGAGCTCGACGACGAGCTCGGAGCGGCGATGCGCGAAGCCGGCGGCGAGTACGGCACGACCACCGGGCGCGCGCGCCGGGTCGGCTGGCTCGACCTCGTCGCCCTGCGCTACGCGACCCGCATCAACGGCCTCGACCACCTCGCGGTCACCAAGCTCGACGTCCTCACCGGCCTCGGCTCGCTGAACGTGTGCACGCGCTACCGCGGCACCGGGGAGGCGAGCTTCGACGCGTATCCGTACCACCAGACCGTGATGCACCACGCGGCCGGCGAGTACGAGCAGCTGCCCGGCTGGGACGAGGACATCGGCGAGTGCCGCGACGAGCGCGAGCTGCCGCAGGCGGCGCGTGACTATCTCGCCTACGTGTCGGAGTTCGTCGGCGTGCCGGTCTCCCTGATCGGCGTCGGCCCCGGCCGCGAGCAGGTCATCTGGACCGAGGCGGGCCAGACGAGCGCCGCCGCGCGCGCGGCCACGCCGGCCTAGCGGTCGACGATCGTCCGCGTGTCCACGACGAAGTCGTGCAGCGCGCGATTCTCCTCGTCCCAGAGCGGCCAGAGGACGTCGGCCAGAGCCGCGAGACCGCCCGTCATCCCGGCGAGAAGGCCGAACAGGAAGGTCTTCACGACGACCTCGCGCAGCATCGCGAACCAGAAGTCGATCGGCCGCCCGTTCGCCCGTACGACGCGGATGCCCAGCGCCATCCGGCCGAGCGTCTTCCCGTTCGTGCGTGCCATCAGCGCGGGCGCGTACAGCAGCGCCACGATCGACACGCAGACGACCGCGATCAGGAAGCCGACGATCAGCGCCGCGATGCCGACACCGTCGTTGGCGAAGAACCCGATCGAGAACGGCGCGGTGATCGCGACCAGCAGCAGCACGCCGCCGATCCCGACGATCAGGCCGTCGATGATGAACGCGCCCACACGCGACCACCAGCCGGCGAGCACGTGCTGCCCGTCCACCGCGCGCGACTCGGTCGCGGCCACCGGCGGCCCGCCGGCTCCCGGCGGCGGCGTGGTCGTGTAGCCGGGCCGCACCGCAGCGGGTCGGCGCTCGCCCTCCATCATGCGGCCATCCTACGCAGCGCTTCGACGACCCGCTCGCCGGCGCGCCCGTCCCCGTACAGCTCCGGCCGCGTGTCAGGCGGAGCGCGTCGGAGCGCCGCCGCCGCGGCGTCCGCGTCGAGGTCGACGAGCACGTTCCAGCCCGCGTCGACCGTCTCCGTCCACTCGGTGGTGGCCCGCAGCGTCACGCACGGCACGCCGGCCAGGTAGGCCTCCTTCTGGACGCCACCCGAGTCCGTGAGCACCCCGCGCGCGCCCAGCAGCAGCGCCATGAAGTCCAGGTAGCCGAGCGACGGGGAGAGCCGCACGCCGGCGGCGAGACGCTCGAACAGGCCGGCGGCCTCGAGCCGGGCGCGGGTGCGCGGATGCAACGGCAGCACGAGCGGTCCGTCCACGGCGAGCAGCAGGTCGACGAGCCGCGCCAGCCGCGCGGGGTCGTCGACGTTGCCCGCCCGGTGCGCGGTCGCGACGAGATAGCCGCCCGCGACGACGCCACATGCGTCGAGCACCTGCGTCCGCTCCCGGGCGCGCGGGGCGAGCAGCTGCGCCACATCCACCATCACGTCGCCGACCACGACGACCTCGCCGAGCACGCGCTCTCCGCGCAGCGTCTCCGCCGAGCGCTCCGACGAGCACAGCAGCAGCGTGGCGGCGTGGTCGGCCAGCACGCGGTTGAGCTCCTCCGGCATCGTCCGGTCGTACGAGCGCATCCCCGCCTCCACGTGCGCGACCGGCACGCCCGCCTGGGCACCCGCGAGCGCGCCCGCCAGCGTCGAGTTCGTGTCGCCGTAGACGAGCACCACGTCCGGTCGCTCGCCGGCGATCAGCGGCGCCAGGGCGGCCAGCATGCGCGCGGTCTGCTCCGTGTTCGTGCCGCCGCCGAGGTCGAGATGGTGCTCGGGACGCGGCAGCGCGAGCTCGTCGAAGAACACCCGCGACAGCTCGTCGTCGTAGTGCTGGCCGGTGTGGACGAGCACCTCGCGCGCGCCGGCGCGCAGCCGGTCCGAGACCGCCGCCGCCTTCACGAACTGCGGCCGATTGCCAATTACGGTTAGGACGCGCACAAATTGAGGGTAGGAACCTGTCTAGACATGTTGAGCATCGTCGACAACGTCCGCGGCACGGTACAAGGCGTGCTGTGTGGCGTCGCCCATGTTTTCTGGTACGTGAACTGGCATACCGGCGGCCAGACCGCCCGCCCGGCACGCGCCCAGGACTAGACCTAGACCGAGCTCGCCAGCTCGCGTTCGATCCGGCGGCCCAGGCGCTCGCCCGCGTCCGTGGTGACCGGCCCCGGAGCGGCCGGCAGCGCGATGTCGTCGACCGCGGCGATCGGCATCACCTCGCGCACCGTCGAGGCGATGAAGGCCTCCTCCGCACCGGCGACGTCGTCCATCGTGCACGGCTGCTCGGTCGCGTCGCACTCCTCGATCACGAGCGCGCGAGTGATCGACGCCAGGATCCGGTCCTCGAGCGGCGGCGTCAGGAGCCGCCCGCCGGAGACCCAGAAGAACGTCCACGTCGGGCCTTCGAGCACGCGCCCGTGCGGTGACACGAGCAGCGCTTCGTCGAAGCCGCGCTCGCGTGCGAGGCGCCCGGCGAGCATGTTCCCCGCGTAGGAGAGCGTCTTCAGGCCGTCCAGCACGCGCGTGGGCGCGTACGTGACGGTCGCCACGCGCGCCACCTCGAGCCGCGGCGGCATCGGCTCGACCGTCAGGATCCGCCGTCCGCCGCGCGTCAGGACCGCCCGCAGCAGCGCCTCGACCGGCCCGGCCACCTCCAGCAGCGCGGCGATCTCCGCGCGCAGCGCGTCCTCGTCGTAGTCCAACCGCAGCCCGGCGCATGTGTTGGCGAGCCGGGCGAAGTGCTCGGCGAGCGCGAACGGCCGCCCCGCGTACAGCCGCATCACCTCAAATCCGCCGTCTCCGCGGGTCAAGCCCTCGTCCGTCACGGGGATCCGCGCCTGCTCGGCGGGCCCGATCGCACCATCGACACTGGCCAGCATGAGCCGCAGGCTACCGCCCGCGACGCGCATCCGGGGTCCAGTCGGCGGTGCCGCCGCCGACTATCCCTGGCAACCGTGTCAATCACGCCTCGACCCCTGCACCTCCTCCTCGTCACCGGCGAGGACGCCTGCGCCGCGCGCGTGGGCGCGCTGCTGGACGCGCCGGGACTCGCACGCGTCGCGGGTCTGGACGAGGCCGTGCGCCACCTCGCGGGCGCCGCGGTCGACTGCGTGCTGCTCGACCTCGAGCCGGACGCGAACGGGACCGACGACGTCAAACGCGTCCTGGAGGCCGCTCCGCAGACCTCCGTCGTGGTCCTCACAACGCACACCGGCGACGAGCTGCCCGTTCGCCTGATCCGCGCCGGCGCGCATGAGTTCTTCGTCAGGGACTCCGCCGACGGCGACGCTCTGATGCGGGCCGTGCGATGCGCTGTCGAGCGCCGGCGCACCAGCGAGCGCCTCGACGTCGAGCGCCACGTGCGCGACGTCGCCGCCGAGGTGCGCGCGAGCCCGCGCAGGCGGCGCGATCGCGCACTCGTGCTCGGCGTCGCCGCCGTGATCGCTGCCGTGTGCGTGCAGCTCGCCGTTCTCCAGGACGTCGGCGGCGTCGCACTGGGGTTGCTCTTCGCCGTGGCCGCGATCGTGGCGTGGCGGGCGACCAGCGCCCGGCGCGACGGCGCGCGCCTGCTCCAGTCGATCATGGAGGGCTCGACCGACGGCGTCGTCGTCAAGGACATCGAGGGCCGCCACCTGCTCGTCAACGACGCCGCGACATGGCTGCTCGACCTGCCCGCCGACATCGTCGGCCGGACCGATGCGGAGCTGTTCGATGCGGAGGAGGCCGCCGTGCGCCGCGACCGGGACGAGGCCGTCCTGGCCGCCGGTGAGGCACGCCGCTACTGGCGGACCGTCGCCGACCGCACCCTGTCGATCGTCACCACACCGCGGCGCGACGATCGCGGCGACGTGATCGGCCTGATCGAGACGGTGCGCGACGAGACCGCCCTGCGCCGCCTGGAGGAGGAGACGAGCCGCTTCTTCGAGCTCTCCCCCGACATGCTCTGCACCGCCGGCGCCACCGGCCGCCTCGAGCGCGTGAACGGCGCCTGGACGACGGTGCTCGGCTGGAGCGCCGACGAACTGCGCTCGCAGCCGGTGCTCGACTTCGTGCACCCGGCGGACCGCGAACGTGCCGGCCGCGAGATCGAGCTGATGCTCTCCGGTGACATCGACGGCTGCGCCAACCGGCTCGCCACGCGCGCAGGCGGATGGCGCGACGTCGAGTGGACCGCGCGCGTCGTTCCCGACGACGACCGTGCCTACGCCTTCGTTCGCGACGTCACCGATCGCAACGCGATGCAGGCGGCGCTGGCGACGAGCCAGGCCCGCTACCGCACGCTCGTGCAGAGCATGCCGAACGCGGCCGTGCTCACGTTCGACCACGACCTGCGCTTCACGTTCGCGGCCGGCGAGGCGATCGCCCAGGCCGAGTTGGACGGCAGCTTCGTCGGTCGCACGCTGGACGAGGCGTTCCCGGACATCGCACCCGAGCTCATGCCGCGCTACCGCGCCGCACTGGGCGGCCATTCCCAGTCGTTCGAGTTCGCGGGGCCCGACGGCGTGGTCTTCTGGGTGCAGGTCGCGCCGCTGCGCGACGGGGCGGGCGCGATCGACGGGGGCCTGGTCTTCACGCAGGACATCACGGCGCTGAAGGCGGCCGAGCGGGAGCTGATGGAGGCGGAGGAGCGCTTCCGCACCGCATTCGACCAGGCACCGATCGGGATGGGGCTGGTCTCACTCGAGGGTCGCTACCTGCGCGTGAACGCCGCGCTGTGCGAGCTCATGGGCTACAACGCCGAGCGGCTGCTGGAGACCGGCGTCGACATCGCCACGCATCCCGACGACGTCGCCGCCGACATCGCCGGGCGCGCCGACCTCGTGGCGGGGACCATCTCGATCTTCCGTACCGAGAAGCGCTACGTACACCCCGACGGCCGCGAGGTGTGGGTGTCGGTGCACGCCACGCTGGTCCGCGACGCCGACGGCAACCCCAGCCATATCCTCGGCCAGATCCAGGACATCACGGACCGGCGCCGGTACGAGGACCGCCTCCAGCACCTGGTCGACCACGACTCGCTGACCGGCCTGTTCAACCGTCGCCGGTTCGGGCAGGAGCTCGAGCGCCACGTCGCCCACACGGCCCGCTACGGCGCCGTGGGTGCTCTCCTCGTGCTCGACCTCGACGACTTCAAGTCCGTCAACGACACGCTCGGCCACCACGCCGGCGACGAGCTGATCATCGCCGTGGCCGCCCTGCTGAGGGCGCGGCTGCGCGAAACCGACGTGGTCGCCCGGCTCGGCGGCGACGAGTTCGCGATTCTGCTCCCTGCGGGAACCGTGGACGAGGCCGAGGCGGTGGCGGGCAAGCTGGTCCTGGCGGTGCGCGAGGAGACCGGCCTGCTGAGCGCGCCCGACGCGCGCCCGATCACGGCGAGCGTGGGCCTGGCAGCGTTCCCCGCCGCCGGCGCGACGGCCGACGACGTGCTCGTCAACGCCGACTTCGCGATGTACCAGGCGAAGCAGGCCGGCCGCGACCGCCACGCCGTCTACGACCCGGGGACCTGAGCGCAGCGGGTCAGGCGTCGCCCCGCAGCCGCCGCGGAGGTCCTGAGGGCGGCACGAGGAAGACCTCCACGACGTTCCGGCCGGACCGGAAGCTCGGCGGCGGGACGAAGGCCGAGAACCGCTCCTGGCCCTCCCAGCGGAACGACCGCGACACCGTCGCCACCTCTCCGTTGACCGCGATCGCCAGGTCGTGGCGGCCCGGCGCCGCGCCGGAGATCACTCCGGTGAGCTGTGCGGGCAGTTCGCCGTTGACGTCGAGATCCGTCAGCTCCGACGCCGCGTCTAGCGTCGCCGACGCCCGGTCGTCGACGGCGCCCAGCGCGCTCACCGGCCGGCCGACGAGCTCAGGGTGCGCGCCGACCGCGTAGAGCCCGGGACCGTCGTTGCCCGAACCGAACAGGCGCACCTTCGTCGCCAGCGCGGCACGCGTCCGGCGCTCGAACTCGGCGGCGTCGAGGCGCAGCGGGTCCCACTCCCGCGTGCGCATGTCGACCGCGGGGCGCGCAGCCGTGGCCACGTTGTCGGCGTTGCGGCCGTCCGCTCGCCACGGCAGGTCGACGCCGAGGTGGTCGGCGATCGTCGGCACGATGTCGATCGTCTGGACCGGGGCGGTCGATACGCGGCCGGTGCGCTGTCCGGGTGCCTTGATGAAGAGCGGGATCGGCGCGATGTCCTCCACGTTCTTCGGCGTGACCGCGCGGCGGTCGCGCGCGCCCACGCGGAAGGCGACCCCATGATCGGCCGTTACGACAACGAGCGCGCTGTCCCAGAGTCCGGTCTCGCGCAGCCGGTCGATCAGGCTGCCGACGAGCCGATCGGTGAAGCCGACCTGCAGCAGATGGCGCTGATACTGCTGCCGCACGAGGAAGGGGTCGTTCGCCGCTTCGGGACGCACGAGCCCGGGCGGCGAGGCTGCGCGGCCGTAGCTGTGGCCGTCCGGGAGGTACTGCCAGGGCACGTGAGGCAGCAGCACGTGCTTGAAGTTCAGCGCCGGCGGTGTCGACGGGCGGATCGAGCGCACCCAGGCGTCGAAGCGGGCAGGACGGCCGCCGCCGCCCAGCAGCTTGAGCACGGCGTCGCCCGCGTCGCCGCCGTGGAAGTCTCCCCAACCCTCCGAGATCGACGGCAGGCTGTCCTCGAGCGCGGCGGGCAGGACGAGGTGGGCGTACACAACGCCGGAGTCGAGGCTCAGCGATCGCAGCCGGCGTCCGAGTCCCGGCTGGACGGCGTTCGGACACAGCGACCGCGGACACAGGTGCGACGCCTCCTCGGAGACGTTGAGCCGGTAGTTCTGGCCGAGGAGCGTGAACAGGTTGTTCGGGTGGTGCGCCAGCGTGGGCAGCGAGCCCTCCCGCGGCCGGCGCCCGTCGAGGATCGCGGGCACCGCGTGCGTGGTCGAGTCGAACACGGTCGTCGCGCGGGAGTACCAGGTCGACCGCCCGGCAAGCGTGGCGAAGTTCGGATAGCGGACGCGGTCGATCCGGCCCTCGGCGTCGAGCAGCGAGGTCAGCGGGAACTCGTCGAACACGACCATCACCACCGGGGCGCCGGCGGGCGCGCTCGGCGTGGCGACCTTCGCCTCCTCCGGGAAGACCAGCTGGGTCACGCCGGAGCCGACCAGGAACAGCGCGAGGAACAGCAGCGGAGCCGGCGACAGCACGTTGACGAACGTCCGCGTCACGCGACCGCGGCGGACGGCGAGCGCCCACGCGAGCGCGAGCCCGGCTGCGATCGCGAGCGCGAGGTCGATCGCGACCGGCAGCGCGCCGATCCGCTTCACCACCTGGATCGCGATCAGCGTCCCGAGCAGCCCGACGAGAACGGCGTGCACGACATCCCGCACACGCTGGCCGGCCAGCGAGGCGAGCGCCTCGACGCCGGTGAGCAGGAGCGGCGGCAGGACCACGAGGCCGACCGCGAACAGCACGATGTCGCCACTCGGCGCGCCGCGCACCGCGAAGAACTCCGGGTTGCGGCCGAGCAGGTCGAACAGCGGCTGCGCGAATGCGAACGCGCACAGGACGGCGAGTTCGAGCGCGCGGCGGGCGAGTCCGTCACGCGGCGCAGGCGTCGTGGTCGGTGTTGACGCGTCCGTTGTCAGAGCCCCCGCCAGGAATCGAACCTGGGGCCTGATCGTAGCTCAGCGCGGTGGCGAGCCGCGCGAGAGCCGGTCGACAGAGTCGGCCATCCGTCGGCACGATGCCTGCAAATGCGGGACGTTGACGGAAGCGATGGCGGCGTGGCAGGTGGATCCAGCACATCGGGGACGACGATCGTCGGGGTGCGCTTCCAACCCGGCGCTGCGCCGTCGGCGCGTAGCGCTGGGCTCAGGTCTTCTCGTACACCGACACGTGGCTGGGGCTGAGGCCGGTGAACGGCTCCCGCTGCCACCCGCCCCGCCGGTCCGCGAGCCGCATCCCGGCCAGGCGCGCCATCAGGTCCAGCTCGGCGGGCCACACGTACCGCATCTCGATCGGACTCGGCTGGACCCGTCCGTCGACGAAGAAGTAGTGCTGGCCGCCGAGCCGCTGCGCGACGGTGTCGTACACGTAGAAGGACAGCCCGTCGGGGTCGGCCCGCCACGGCAGGACGGTCTGGCCGAGCGGGAGCCGCTGCAGCTCCGGCACGCGCGCCTCGATCACGAACCGCCCGCCGGTGCGCAGATGCGCAGCCGCGTTCTCGAAGCACGCCACCTGGCGATCCTGCGTGACCAGATTGAAGATCGTGTTGAAGACCAGGAAGACGAGCGAGAACTCGCCGTCGACGCGCGTCGACGCCATGTCCCCGACGATCGCCTCGATCCGGTCGGCGCCGGGCTTCTCGCGCAGCTGGGCCAGCATCGCCTCGGAGTTGTCGATGCCGGCGACGCGCACGCCGCGCTCGGCGAGCGGCAATGCGATCCGGCCGGTCCCGATCGCGAACTCCAGCGCGGCGCCGTCGCCGGCGAGCTCCGCGAGCATCTCCACGGCCGGCCCGACCACGGCCGGATCGAACATGCCGGCCGAATGGGCGTCGTAGACCGCCGCGACGCGCTCGCCGAAGTACCCCTCGTCAGCCCCCACGGGTCGTAGTGTGCCAGCCCTCGGTCGCAGGGGATGGACTTCTCACTGCCGCTCCGCCGTATGCGAAGGGCCGTGCGGAGCAGACGACCCTCAGCCGCGGTTCTCGCGAGCGTTGCGGCCCTGGCCGTGGCGCTCCCTGCCTGCGGGCCGGAGGCCACGACCAAGGCGGCGCCCGCCTGCGTGCCCCGCGGCGACGGCCACGCGAGGATCTGCGGCCTCGCGCCGCCTCACCGCCGTACGGAGCAAGGAAGCGCCTACAAGGTCACGACGATCGGCGGCGAGAGCTTCTGGGTGATCCTCCCCGAAGAGCTCTCGCCCCCATCTGGCGTTGTGGCTGTCCCCGGAGTCCCCGGTCGTGTCAACGCCGGCCTGACGACCGCTCCTGCGCGCGAGGCCGCGGATCGCTACTGCGACGGCTTCCCCAGGTGCGAGCCGGCCGTCGTGCACCGCGTGAGGGTTCCACAGCCCCTGATTCGCTGGGACGACGCGTCCGGGACGATCAGGGATCTCGGCGTCACGACGCTGGGCCTGGGGTCGTGGACGCTCGTGATGTCGGTGGCGAACGCTCGTCTGGCCGAGCGGGCCGGCCGAGCGATCGGCTCGAGCGTCGACGCAGACGGCTACCCGCGCCTGGCGAGCACCGACCCCGGAGTCCCGCTCCATTCCGACTGGGCCGACGTACAGCTCTGGGTCCCCGGTTCGGAACGCGGCCGTGGACACCACCTGATCCAGGTCATCCCTGGATGCGAGCTCACGGCGAAGCAGCCAGACGACCTCGGAGGCTCCGACGCCGGGCCCGAGCTGGAGCTGCACGAGCCGGATGGCGTCGCGGGCGGCCGCTGGTGTGTCGATGGCCGCTACTGGGTCGACGTCGCGTTCGTCGAGCGACCCACGCTCGAGCGCTTCCACGAGAAGCTCAGGATCGTGCCCGCCGCCGGCTAGCGATCGCCCGAATCAGCCGGGTTCGATGTTCTGGTTGAGGTGGAAGACGTTGCCGGGGTCGTAGGCGGTCTTGAGCGCCCGCAGCCGGGCGAGCTTGGCGGGCGGGTACGCACGCGCCACGCCGGCTGCTCCCTCGTCGCTCATCGCGTTCACGTACATGCCGGTGCCGAAGGGCTCGAGCGACGCGGCATAGCGCCGGGCGGCGGACATCCGCTCCTCGTCCTCGCCGGCGTCGGACCACCGCGCGGCAGCGACGAACTCGAACATCGCGTCGCGCTGGCTGAACGCGCTGTCGGCGTCCGGCACCTCGGCGATCGCGCCGCCGTAGGCCTGCAGCGATGCCGCGGGCAGCCGCTCGCCGTAGCCGTCGGGCGTGCCGCGGAGCAGGAACGCGTCGATCGCCTCGTCCGGCAGCGACCTGAAGTAGTGACCCTTCCAGTAGCGGCGCAGCGCGTGGCCCTCGAGCGTGTCGTCCATCCGCTGCAGCTCCAGATACGAGAGCTCCTCGACCCGCTCGGCGATCGGGCGGCCGAGCGCGCGCAGTGCCGGAAGGAGCTTGCGCTCGAGCTCGGGCTCGCCGGCCCACACGAACCCGACGCTGGCCACCGGCCGGTCATGCCACTCCGGCGGGAGAACCGGCGACTGCGACTCGCCGACCCACGCGGTGAACGTGGCCGCCCGAGGCGCGATCATGCTCAGGTCCCGCCAGCCGCGCAGCACCGGCGCCGCATCCTCGATCCCGAAGAAGAGCTCGACGACGTGGGCCTGGCGGGCGACCGGGTGCAGCCGGAACTCGAACTCGGCCACGATGCCCATGTTGCCGCCGCCGCCGCGCAGGGCCCAGAACAGCTCCGGGTTGTCGGTCTCATCGACATGGAGCCGGTCGCCATCGGCCGTGATCAGCTCGAACGACGCCACGTTGTCGCACGACAGCCCGAGCCGGCGCGCGAGCCAGCCCATCCCGCCGCCGAGCGTGAGCCCGCCGACGCCGGTGTGGGACACGTTGCCCGCGGTCGTGGTCAGTCCATGCTCCATCGCGGCGCGATCGAGCGCGCCGAGCAGCGCCCCGCCCTGCACCCAGGCGCGACGGCGCTCCGGATCCACACGGACGGCCCCCATCGGGGTCAGGTCGATCATCAGCCCGTCGTCTGGGACACACAGGCCGAGCACGCTGTGCCCGCCGCAGCGCACGCCGATCTCGAGGTCGCGCTCGCGGCCGTACGCGATCGCCTCGACCACGTCGTCGGCGCTCGCGCAGCGGACGATCGCCCGCGGCCGGCGGTCGACCATGGCGTTCCAGACTGTCCTGGCCTCGTCGTATCCGGGGGTGCCGTCCACGAGCAGCCGGCCATCAACCGCAGCACGCATCATCGGGCGGGATTGTCCGGATCGCTGCGAGCCGGCTCCAACAGGGCTGCACGACGGCTGAGGTACGGCGACCCGTACCACGACGACCTGGAGCTATCGTGCCGGGCTGATTCGTGACCGCCGCAACCGACAACTCGCTGTGGGACCGCCTGAGCGCGCTGCCGGTGCTCGTCGAGTCGTACGAGGTCGAGCGTCTGTCGGCGCGGATGGCGTACGGCTTCGAACGCGTGACGACCCGGATCCGCCTGCTCGGCGCAGGCGTGGACGGCCTCGGCGAGGACGTGTCGCCGTACGAGCGCGAGGACAACACCCTGCACGCCGCCGGGCCGGTGCTGCCGCTGGCCGGGGAGTGGACGCTCGGGTCGCTGTGCGAGCGCCTGGCGGGGCTCGACCAGTGGCCGGTGCCGCCGGAGTGGGACCTGGCGCGGCGATGGCGACACTGGGCGTTCGAGTCCGCCGCGCTCGATCTGGCTCTGAACCAGGCGGGCCGCGCGCTTCACGAGGTCGTCGGTCGTGAGCCGGGCGCGCTGCGCTTCGTCAACTCGCTCGGTCTCGGCGAGCCGCCCACGTTCGATCCGATCCGTCACCGGCTCGAGCACCATCCCGATCTGCGCTTCAAGCTCGACGCCACTGCGGAGTGGACGCCTGAGCTGATCGACGAGGTGGCCGCCACGGGCGCGGTCGAGATCGTCGACTTCAAGGGGCACTACGGTCTCGAGATGGGCGAGCCGGCGGCGCTCCTCGCCATGTACGAGCGAGTCATCGCAGCATTCCCGGACGCGCTGCTCGAGGACGCGCACGACCTCCCCGAGGTCGCGGAGCTGCTCGAGCCCGAGGCGCACCGCATCTCCTACGACTCGCCGATCCACACCGTCGAGGACATCGACACCACTCCGCTGAGACCGCGGGCACTCAACATCAAGCCGTGCCGCGTTCGGTGACCTGCGGTCGCTGCTCGACGTCTATGCCGCCTGCGAGGCACGCGGCCTGGTCATGTACGGCGGCGGCATGGGCGAGCTGGACGTCGGGCGCGGCCAGATCCAGCTGCTCTCGTCGCTGTTTCACGCGGACGGGCCGAACGACGTCGCCCCCGGGCGGCTACAACGCCGACACGCCGGCCGCCGGCCTCCCGTCGAGCCCGCTGTCCGCCGACCCCGCGCCGACAGGCTTCCGCAGGGCGTCCTGACCGCGGCCGCGGACTACGTCATCGCGGGCGCGACCATGGGGAAATGCTCGCGGAAGCGCGCATTGCCGGCCAGCACGAGCCGGATGAGGTCGATCCAGCCGAGGATCATCGGAACGCCGGTCCAGCAGAACGCGAGGTACCAGAGGCCCCGGCGCCGGTTGCCCAGGTAGAACTGGTGCAGCCCGACGATGCCGCCAAACAACGCCAGCAGGCCGGCGGTGGCCCGGCTCTTCGGCTCGATCCACGGCAGCTCGAGACGGTCGAACGCCTGCCGGAATGCGGACTCCACGCACTCGAGGTACGGCCGCCACAGCGACAGCCACAACGACCGCCATCGCACGCTGGGAACGATCGGCACGACGTGGCGGTGAGGCGTGTGATCGAAGAGGACGATCTCTCCGACCGGCTCTACGGCCGGCGCGACCGCCCAGCTCCCGCTGAACCGGTCGAGAACCGCATCGAGCGCTCTGCTCGGCGGCAACACGTGGAGCAGATGCGACCCCTTCGGCGGGCGCTGCGGGGGTGCCACGAGGACCACCCGCTCGGAGGGCAGCAGGCGGTACGCCTCCTCGATCTCCCACTGCAGGCCGGGAGTCGGCCCGGCGCGGATCACCACCAACCTCGCGCGGGGCATGAGCTCGCTCACCGTGGCCCGCCACTCGTCATCGCGGGCGTAGAGACGCGCCGCGCCCAACTCCGGCAAAGACTCCCCCGGCCTGCCGATCGCGACGACGGGCCCGACCCGGCTCAGCACCCGTGTCAGCTCCTGCTCGATCGTGAACACGTGGGTATGCCAGCGGACGTTTCTCCACGCTCGCACGGCCAGCGAACGCTCCCCACTCGGGTCATCGTCGTCCACGAATGACCTGAGATAGAGGACTGGAGCGCGCGAGTCAGCGGCGAGTAGCGCATCCGCGGACAGGGCTTGGTACTTCCACCCTCTCCGAATCCACATCAGGCTCGCGCGGGCCGTCAGGAGGTACAAGGCGTAGCCGCCGACGATGAGCCACGGCTGGTCGTACTCCTCACCCGACCGGGAGGACTCGACATAGAAGAGGAGCCCGAGGGCGGGAAGCACGATGTTCGTGCCGACGAGCTTGACCAGCAGCCCTCTAAGGGCGCGACGGTCGCTGGTGAGGGCATGGCCCTCGAGCCCGGAGAGCAGGACGAAGAAGCCGGCAGCGATCAGGTTCGCCACGGCGAACCAGTACAAGACAAGGAGGGCGCTCGGCGCACCCGTCGGCCACGCTCCCCAGCCGTCTAACGCCGCTGCGAGGAGGGTCCACCCGACGACGAGCGCCACGAGACCCACGATCTCCTGGTTGCGGGTATCCGCGACCGCCACTGGCTCGACGCGTTCCGGGTCCGTGGGGGCGCCCTCGGCGCCGGCCATCATTACTCGGCGGCTGTGGGGATGGGCGTGATCCGGGCGGTGACGACGTGCGCCACGACCACGGCGACGATCACCAGCGGCATCGCGGCCAGCCCGTCGGCCCCCAGCAGCAGCGTGGCCAGCAGCACCGCCGTCAGCGGGAGCCTCAGCATGACCGTGCACATCGCGCCGATACCCATCGCCGCGGCCGGGACGAAGTCGAGCCCGGGAAGGTGCGAGGCCGCGATCCCGGCCGCCGCGCCCACGAACATCGCGGGGAACACCGGGCCCCCGCGGAAGCTCGAGAGCGACAGGGAATAGGCGAGGCCCTTGCAGGCGATGAGCAGCAGCAGCGCGCCGACCGAATACTTCTCGGCGTCGGCCATCAGCTCCCCGAGTTGGTCCTGGCCGGAGAACAGGACGTCAGATATGGGGTGGCCGGTGGCCTCGGCGAAGCCGATCGCGAGCCCGCCGATCAACAGCCCGAGCACGGGCATCAGAAGCAGCATGCGCGGTTCGACGTGTGGGCGCACCGCGAGCGCGAGCAGCTGGATCCCGCGACCGAGGAACGGCGCCACCAGGCCGAACACGATCGCATAGCCGAACATCGCGCCGGTCGGGTGGGCGAACGGCGGCAGATCCGGGATCGCGAGCGAGAACGTCCCGAACCCCGTCAGCGAGTCGAGGCCGATGAAGATCAGCGTGCCGATCCCGGCGGCGAGCAGACCCGGGAGGAGCACGAGGCCGAGCATCGGGCCGCCGAGCCCTGAGGCCTCGAGCAGCAGGAAGGCGCCGAGGAGCGGCGAGCCGAGAAGCGAGCTGATGGCGGCGAAGCTGCCGGCGGCGGCCATAACCGCGGTCGCGGTCGGCGGCGCGTCGCGCGCCGCCAGCCGGACGGCCAGCACGCCAAGCCCGCTGCCCATCAGGATCAGCGGTGCCTCAGGCCCGAGGACCGCGCCGAAGGCGAGCGTGGCGAGCGCGGCGAGCACCACGCCCGGGACCGCCTCGGCCGGCCACGGTCCACTCGCCTGGAACCCGTCGGCCGGCGAGTGACCGCCTCGCCCCGGGAGGGACAGGATCGCGCACGCGGTCAGCAGGCCGGACAGCGCGAGCACCGGCAGCGGCCACCACGTCGGCGGCGTGTCGAACCCGAGGCCCTCCGGCAGCGTCTCGAAGACCGCCTCCTGCACGACGGCGACGAGCTTCAGGAAGCCGTACGCGGCCGCCGACACCGGCGCGCCGATGAGCGCGGCAAGCACCAGCAGCTGGATGTAGCTGCGACTCCGCAGCAGCACGGCAGGATCGGGGGGAGGCGCGGCGGGGGCGGTCATGCGAGGTCGACGATCGTGACGCCGACCGCCGTCACGGCGCCGCGGGTTGCGACTCGGCGGGCTCCGGCGCCGCGTCTTCACCCCAATCGATCCGGGCGGCCTCGCTGCGGTCGAGCACCTGCGGGCCGCGCCCGCTGGAGAAGTTGTCCCAGCCCCAGGCGACGAACGCGTCGATCCGATTGCGAACGCCGGTCATAAGCTGGGCATGCACGCCCAGCCACGCGGAGAAGGCGATTACGCCGTGCAGTTCGTGACGGTGCGCTCCCACCTCGGCGATGGCCGCGCCGCGGCCGATCATCGCCATGATGCCCTTGTCGTGGTAGTGGAACGACTTGCGCGGCCGGCCCGCGAAGTCGGCGAGCAGGTTGTCCGCCGCGGACGCGCCGCTCTGCAGGGCGACCGAGCCGAGCTGCGGATGGGCGCCGCCAGCCGGGCTCGGGATGTTCGCGACGTCCCCGATCGCGTAGACGCCCGGCGCGCCGTCGACCGTCAGATCGGGCAGGACTTCGATCCGGCCGCCGCGGCCCTGCGGCAGACCGGTCGCGCCGGCCACCGCCGGGCCCATGATGCCGCCGCCCCAGACCACACAGCGGGTCCTGATCGTGGTGCCATCGGCGAACGTCACGTGCCCGGGCGCGACCTCGGTCACCGCGACGCCGAGATGCAGCCGCACGCCCTTGCGGCCCAGCACCTTCGCGACGTAGTCGTGCGCGGTGTCGGAGAACGGCGCGAGCAGCGTGTGGCCGAGGTCGACGATATGCACCTGCGCGGCGCTGACCGCGAGGTGGTGGTACTCCACGCTCATCGTGTCGTGGATCAGGTCGGCGAGCGCGCCCGCCAGCTCCACGCCGGTCGGGCCGCCGCCCACGACGACGAAGTTCAGCGCGCCCTCGTCGATCAGCGCGGGATCGCGGTCGGCCTCCTCGAACACACCGAGGATGCGCGAGCGCAGCCGGGTGGCGTCGTCGAGCGAGTAGAGCGGGAAGGCGTGCTCCTGCGCGCCGGGCGTGCGGAAGAAGTTCGGCTGCGACCCTGCAGCGAGCACGAGCGCGTCGCCGGTGAAGCGTTCCCCGTCGGTCGTCTCGACCGTCCGGGTCGCCGCGTCCAGCGACGCGACCTCGCCGAGCTTGACGTCGATGTTCGCGTCCTCGCGGAAGAGCTTGCGCAAGGAGTGCGCGATATCGCTCGAGGCGAGTTGCGAGGTCGCGACCTGGTAGAGCAGCGGCTGGAACTGGTGGTAGTTGTTGCGGTCGATCAGCGTCACGCGCACGTCGCTGCGCCCGGCGAGCTTGCGCGCGCAGCCCACGCCGGCGAAGCCGCCGCCGACGATGATCACGTGCCGTTGCCCGTTGGCGGTCTCAGGCGACACCGGCGGGCTCCGGCTGCGACTGCGGCGCGCCCATGCGCTCGAGCAGGTGGTCCCCGACCCGGAGGCCGTTGGCCATCGCCGTCAGCGCCGGGTTGACCGCGCCGATGCTCGGGAAGAAGCTCGTGTCGACCACGTAGAGGTTGTCGACCTCGTGCGCCCGGCAGTTGGTGTCGAGCACCGAGCTCGCGGGATCGGTGCCGAACCGGCACGTGCCCGCCTGGTGCGCCACGCCCGCCACCGGGATGTCGTTCTTGAGGTACGCGTGCCGCGGGATCAGGTGGTCGTGGTGCATCCCGAGTTGGCCGAGCATCGATTTCAGCTCGTGAAGCAGACGCTGCTTCGGGATCTCGTTGGTGGGCGTGTAGGCGATCGCGATGCTGCCGTCCTCGCGCAGCGTCACGCGGTTCTCGGGCCGCGGGAGGTCCTCCGTGGAGAGCCAGAAGTCGACGGCGTGGCGGGCGACCTCCTCGAGCGTGCGCTCGGGGGCCAGGCGGGTCTGCAGCGGCTTCTCGCCGCGGTACATCTGCGCCGACGACTTGCCGACCATCTGGATGTTCCCCATCGGAAACTCGAAGTAGCTGGTGCCGAAGTAGAAGTCGTTGAGGCCGAGCGTCTTCTGGAAGACGGTCGGGTTCTCCTCCTTGGAGAGCGCCAGGACGGCCTGGCTGTTGTGGAACATGTAGTTGCGCCCGACCTGGTCGGAGCCGTTGGCGAGGCCGTTGGGATGTGCCTCGGTGGCCGACGCGAGCAGCAGCTTGGCGCTGTTCGCCGCGCCGCACGAGACGACCACGAGGTCGCCGGTGACGGTCTCGCGCTCGCCGTCGCGGTCGACGACCACGCCGGTCACGGCAGTCCCCGCCGAGTTCGTCTCCAGCCGTACGGCCTCTGCGTTCGTCCACAGCGTGACGTTCGCGTGCTGCAGCGCCGGCCGTACCGCCAGCACGTCGGCGTCGGACTTCGCGTGCACGAGGCACGGGAAGCCGTCGCACGTCGCGCAGCGGACGCAGGCGCTGAGATGCATGTTGGCCTCGTCGAGCACGATCCCGCAGGGCGCGTGGAACGGCTCGTGCCCGGCTGCCTCGAGGTCGTCCGAGAGCTGCTGGATCCGGGGCTCGTGGCTGACGGCCGGGAACGGATACGGCGCGCTCGCGTGCGGCTCGGTCGGATCCTCGCCGCGGGCGCCGTGCACCTGGTAGCGCTGCTCCGCGAGCGTGTAGTACGGCTCCATCTCCTCGTAGGAGATCGGCCAGCCGGGCGAGATGCCGTCGTAGTGGGTCAGCGGCGCGAAGTCCTCCTGGCGCAGGCGGTACAGCGCCGCGCCGTAGAGCTTGGTCGCGCCGCCGACGAAGTAGTGCACCTGCGGCTGGAACGGCTTCCCGTCCGCGTCGTACCAGGTGTCGGGCGACACGTAGCGGTTGTCGACGAACACCGGCGCGGCGTCCCAGTTCTGGGGCTCGCGAGGGAGCCAGTCGCCGCGCTCGAGCAGGAGGATGCGGCGGCCCGAGGGGGCGAGCTGGCGGACCAGCGTGCCGCCGCCGGCGCCGCTGCCGATGACGATGACGTCGTAGGTGCTCATTGCGTGTACTCCTCGAGCCGCTCGGCCAGGATGATCCGGGCCGCGGCTTCGATCAGGGCGAGGTGTGAGAAGGCCTGCGGGAAGTTGCCCAGGTGCCGGCTCGTGTCGGCGTCGAACTCCTCGGCATAGAGGCCCAGCGGCGACGCCTCGCGGAGCAGTCGCTCCATCAGGTCGCGCGCACGCTGGAGCTCGCCGATGATCGCCAGCGCGGTGACGAGCCAGAACGAGCAGATCAGGAACGTGCCCTCCTTGCCGGAGAGCCCGTCGTCGGTCTCGTCGGTCTTGTACCGGAGCACGAATCCGTGCTCGGTGAGCTCGTCGGCGATCGCGAGCACGCTGGCCCGCAGCCGCTGGTCGTCGCCCGGCAGGAAGCCGAAGGTCGCTGCCAGGAGCGTCGAGGCGTCGAGCGCGTCGGTGGCGTAGTGCTGGCGCAGGACGCCGCGCTCGTCGACCCCGTGCTCGAGGATGTCGGCGCTGATCTCCTCCGCCGTCGCGGCCCAGGTGGCCTGCAGCTCCGGGTCGCCGCGGATCTCGGCCAGCTTGGCAGCGCGGTCGAGCGCGATCCAGCACATCAGCTTGGACGAGACGTACTGCTGCGGCGCCCCGCGGGCCTCCCAGATGCCCTGGTCGGGCTCGCGCCAGACCTTCGTCGCGCACTCCGCCTGCGCCTTCACGATCGGCCACAGCCGCCGCGGCAGCCGGCCGCTGCGGCGAGTGTGGAGGAAGATCGAGTCGAGCACGGCGCCGTAGACGTCGTTCTGGCGCTGGTCGAAGGCGCCGTTGCCGATCCGCACCGGGCGCGCGCCGGCGTAGCCGGAGAGGTCGTCGCGCGTGGACTCGGTCAGGTCGCGGCGGCCGTCGATCCCGTACATGATCTGGAGGGCGCCGTCGCCGTTGGGCTCGAGGTCGGCGACGAACTGCATGAACTCGTCGGCCTCCCAGTCGAGGTCGAGCCAATGCAACGCCTGGAGCGTGAAGGTCGAGTCGCGCATCCACGTGTAGCGGTAGTCCCAGTTGCGCTCGCCGCCCGGCGTCTCGGGCAGCGACGTGGTCAGCGCGGCCACCGTCGCCCCGGTCGGCATGTAGGTGAGGCCCTTGATGGTCAGCGCCGAGCGCTGGAGCGGCTCGCGCCAGCGGTGGTCGGGCACTCGGGCCCGGCTGTACCAGTTGCGCCAGAAGCGCGTCGTGGCCTCGAGCCGCGCCTTCGCGTCATCGACGTCCGCCGGGGAGAGCAGGTCGGTCTCCCACGAGAGCGAGCAGTACAGCTCCTCGCCCTCGTGCAGGACGTGGCGGGCGCGCACGCGGTTGCCCTCGATTCCGAGCGCCATGTCGGTGCTCAGCCGAATCGGCGCGCCGTCGCCGGCGCGCGCGTCCGCCGTGTGGCGGTCGTCGCCCACGAGCGCCCACTCGGCGGGCTCGCGGCCGTAGTCGAACACGGGCTCGCAGACGAGCTCGACCTCGACGCTGCCCTGGATGCAGGTGGCGGTACGGACGAGCAGGTGGTCGGCGTCGTCGTCGGTGGGCGGCCGGGTGTGCGGCGTGACGGTGTCGTCGCTGCGCCGCGGGCCCATGGTGAGCGCGTCGCGCACGACGACCCAGCCGCTCAGCGTGCGCCACGTGGTCACCAGCGTGTTGGTGCCGGGCTCGTACGCACGGGTGACCGGCACGTTGATGCCGTAGGGCCCGAGCCGGAAGATGCCCGCTCCGCGGTCGAGCAGCGCGCCGAACACGCTCGGCGAGTCGAAGCTCGGGACGCACAGCCAGTCGACCGCGCCGTCGGGTGCGACCAGCGCGCCCGTGTGGCAGTCCGAGAGGAACGCGTACTCGGCGATCGGCGTGAACGGGGAGGGCGCGGCGGCGCTCTGCGGCTGCGGCTGCTCCGCCACGGCGGCCTTGCCGTCGGTGTCGCTCATGACTCCTCCCAGGGGTGATGCCAGCGACCGTGTCCGGCCACCAGGTCGTTGGCGGCCGCCGGCCCCCACGAGCCCGGCGCGTAGGGGTGCACGGGACCCGGCGAGTCGAGCAGCGGCTGCATGATCCGCCACTTCTCCTCGATGCTGTCCTGGCGGACGAAGCGCCGGTTGTCGCCGTTCAGCGCGGCGTGCAGCAGGACCTCGTAGGGCGTCGGGCCCTCGCCGCCCTCCTCCGCGAACTCCATGTCGAGGTGGATCTGCTCAGGCGTGGTCCCCTCACCGCGCTGGGCCTCGACACGCAGCTGGACGCCGGTCGTCGGGTCGAGCTTGATGACGAGCTGGTCCGGCTCCGGGCTTCGCGACGACCGGTGCCCGAAATCGAGGCGCGGAGGGTGCTTGAAGACGAGCCGTAGCTCGGTCTGCGTGATCGGGAGGTCCTTGCCGGTGCGGATGAAGAACGGCACACCCGACCACCGCCAGTTCTCGACCTCGAGCTGCAGGGCGGCGTACGTCTCGGTCGTCGAGTCGGCCGCCACGCCGTCGATGTCCCGGTACCCGTCGTATTGCCCGCGGACGTAGCGCGCCGGATCGGCGTCCGGGATCGCACGGAACAGCGCGAACATGGCGTCCTTGAGGGTGGCCGCTTCACTGCTCGCGGGCGGCTCGATCGCCGCTCCGGCCACCACCTGCATCAGGTGGTTGACGACGACGTCGCGCAGCGCCCCGACGGGGTCGTAGAAGTGGCCGCGGTCCTCGACGCCGAAGCTCTCGGCCATCGTGATCTGCACGGACGAGACGTAGTTCCGGTTCCAGACCGGCTCGAACATCGTGTTCGCGAACCGCAGATAGACGATCTCCGCGAGGCCCATCTTGCCGAGGAAGTGGTCGATCCGGTACAGCTGCGACTCGTCGAGGTGCTGATGAATCGCGTCGTTGAGCTCGCCGGCCGAGGCGAGGTCGTGCCCGAACGGCTTTTCGACGACCACGCGTGCGGACTTCGTCAACCCGACCGCGGCCAGGCCGTTGATCACGGTGCCGAACAGGAACGGCGGGATCTCGAGGTAGAACACCGGCAGCTCGGCGTTGCCGATCGCGGCGGCGAGCCGCTCGAAGGTCTCGGCGTCCCCGAAGTCGCCCGCCACGTACGAGAACCGCGCGATGAAGCGGTCGAACACGGTCTCGTCCACCGCCTCACCGCCGGCCTCGATCGCCGTCCGCGCGTGCTCGCGCAGATCGTCGAGCGTCCACTCGTCGACCGCCACACCGATGATCGGGCAGCTCAGCAATCCGCGGCGTTCGAGCCGGTACAACGAACGAAACGTCATCACCTTGGCGAGGTCGCCGGTGATCCCGAACACGACGAACACGTCGGCCGGCTGCCCGGTTTGGCTCGCTGAAGTGCGCGCTTGAGGTCTCGATGCCGTGGCGCTCATGGTCTGCCCTCTCGCGTGTGGTCCCGAGATTGAGCATGCTCCCGACGGCCGCCGGACGCGTCATCACCCGATGCGGATGAGATGATCGCCGCCATGATCGGCGAACGGACGCTGGACGGGTTCTCCGCGCTGGCGCTCTCCAGCCCCACGGCGGGCGGTATCGAGGCGACATTCGTCCCGGGCGCCGGGATGCTCGGATGCTCGCTCCTCCATCGCGGCGAGGAGCTCCTGGGCCAGCGGCGCGGGCTGCAGGCCTACGTCGCCGAGCGGATCACCATGGGGATCCCGCTGCTGTACCCGTGGGCGAACCGGCTCGGGCGGACGCGGTTCTCGCTGGCAGGCCGCGAGGTCGCCCTCGAGTCGGTGTCGCCGCCGTTGCGGGTGGACGGCAACGGGCTGCCGATGCACGGGCTGCTCGCCGGCGCCGGGTGGAGTGTGGAGCGCCACGAGAGCGTCGCCGATGGTGGCGTGCTCGCCGCTCGCTTCGAGTTCGGCGCCGCGTTGACCGCCGCGTTCCCGTTCCCGCACGAGCTGCAGCTCGAGGCGGAGCTGCGCGGGCCGGCACTCACGATCACGACGACCGTCCGAGCTTCGGGCGATGCCGGGGTGCCGATCGCGTTCGGGTTCCATCCCTACCTGCGCCTGCCCGGCGTCGACCGTCGCGACTGGGAGATCGAGGTGCCGGTCCGCGAGCGGCTGCGCCTCGACGACCGGATGCTCCCCACCGGCGAGCGCGAGGCGGTCGACGTCCCGGCCGGCGCGCTCGGGTCACGGACGTTCGACGACGCCTACCTCGCACCTGAGGGCTCGGCTCCGTTCGTGCTCGCCGGCGGCGGCCGGCGGATCGAGCTCGCGTTCCTCTCCGGCTTCCCGTACGCGCAGGTCTTCGCCCCGGCCGAGGATGACGTGGTCGCGTTCGAGCCGATGACGGCACCGACGAACGCGCTCGTCGACGGCGGTCCGGAGCTGCGGATGCTGGCCCCCGGCGACAGCTTCCGCGCGGCGTTCTCGATCACGGTGGCCGACGCTGCCGCCTGACCGCTCGGCACCTCGATGTCGGGCAGCTTCATCCGATTGAGATGACGCGCCGGACACCGGGGCGCGGTAGTCATTAGTGCATGTCTGAGCCCGCATCCCGGCGGCTGCTCGTAGTCGCCAACCGCACGGAGTCAGCGCCGCACCTGCTCGAGGAGGTCAAGCGCCGCGCCCGCGCCGACTGCCAGATCGCGCTCATGGTCCCGCCCGAGCGCCATCCTGAAGCTCCCGACTGGTCGCCCGAGGACGCGCTCCGCCTCGTGAAGCGCGCCGCCGGGGACCGGGAGGTGACCCTCGTGGACTGCGGCGACGACGCGGCAGCGACGATCGGGGCGCTGGTGGAAAGCGGGGAATGCGACGAGGTCCTGCTCTGCACGCCGGCCGAGCACCACCAGCACTGGCACCGCCACACGCTTCCCAAGCGAATCCAAGCCGTCGGCGTTCCGGTGACCGTGATCCCGCCCGACCCCACTGGCTGGTCTTACGCCCACGGTTTCCCGACGGAGTGGACGCGACTCGAGGTCAGCCCGCTCACGTAGGCCGCGGCGCGCCGAGCCGAGACCGACCGCCTCTTGACTCAGGTAGAGCTCGACGACGTTCAGGGAGAAAGTCGCTGGCCTCCTGTCCTGACGCTGCTCGTGGCGATCGTCGTCCCGCTGCTGCTCCCTGACCGCTACAGCCTGACGCCGAAGTGGACCGGGCCGGTGCTGCTGGCGGTGTTGCTCGTGGCACACGCGATCGTCGACCCGGGGCGAATCGACCGGCAGTCGCGCGCCACCCGCGCGATCGGCATCGGGGTGGTGGCGGTGCTCGTCGTGGGCGCCATGGTGCAGGCGGGCGTGCTGATCGGCGAGCTGGTGAGTGCCAACGAGGCGTTGAACAGCGCCAACGCGCTGCTCTCGTCGGGAGCCTTGGTGTGGCTGAACACGGTGATCGCGTTCACGTTCCTGTACTGGGAGATCGACGGGGGCGGCCCCGTCGCGCGCGCTCGAGGCACGGAGTACCCCGACTTCGCATTCGTGCAGCAGATGAACCCAGATCTCGCGCCGCCCAACTGGCGACCGCTGTTCCTCGACTACCTCTACCTGGGGATGACGAACGCCACCGCGTTCAGCCCGACCGACGTCATGCCGTTGCGACACTGGGCCAAGCTGACCATGGCCGCGCAGGCCGTGATCTCGCTGATGATCCTCGGGCTCGTCATCGCGCGCGCGGTGAACATCCTGACTTGACCCGCGCCTTTATCAGTGCCCCCGCCAGGAATCGAACCTGGAACCTTCGGATTAAGAGTCGCTCGATCGGAGGTCTGATTTGGCGGTGTAGAGCCAAATACGGGCGGTGGAGTGGGGTCCCGGTCGGGTCACTTCTGCTGAGTCGGGGACCTCGTTCGGGACCCCGTTCGGCTCGGGCGGGATCGTAACTCAGACAATTGCGCCGTGCGGTCGTAGTCGGGTGCGGGCCACTTCACTCTCGTGTCGGCGCCGGGTGAAAACTGGACCACCTGCGCCGGTTGAAATCTGGACCACGTGAGGGCTTGTCCGGTGGTCTGCGGAGCCTGGGCTCGTTTGCGCAGAGCGAGTCTGGGAGGACCGAGGTGGTCGGGGTGGAGCAGTGGGCGGAGATCCGGCGGCTGCACTTCGTGCGCGGGTTGTCGATCCGCGAGATCAGTCGGCGGACGGGGCTGCATCGGGAGACGATCCGCCGGGCGGTCGGTAGTGATGCGCCGCCGAGTTACTCGCGGGTCCCGCGCGGATCGAAGCTCGATCCGTTCAAGGCGGAGATCGGGCGGCTGCTCGACGGCGATCCGGACCTGCCCGGCGTTCGGGTCGGCGAGCTGCTCGAGCCGCTTGGCTGGGATGGCGGCAAGACGATCCTGGACGATTACCTGCGTGAGGTGCGGCCGTTGTTTCAGAGGGCCAGGACGACGCAGCGCACGATCTACGCGCCGGGCGAGATCTGCCAGTTCGACGTCTGGGAACCCAAGCGCGAGATCCCGGTCGGTCACGGCCAGACGCGCAAGGGCTGGGTCGTCGTTGCCTGCCTGGGCTACTCGCGCGCCGGCACCGGGGCGCTCGTGTTCAGCAAGGAGAAGCCGGACCTTTTGGCCGGGATCCGTCGTTGCCTTTGGCGGCTCGGCGGGCTGCCGCAGACGCTGGTCTGGGATCGCCAGGCGGGCATCCACGCCCACGACGGACGACCGTCGCAGGAGTTCGCGGCGCTCTGCGGCGAGCTGAAGGTCGACTGGCATTTCTGCCGGCCACGGGACCCGCAAGCCAAGGGCGCGGTCGAGCGACTGCAGGGGTTCATGGAGACCAACTTCGAGCCGGGCCGGGTGTTCGCGAACGAGCTCGACTTCCAGGGCCAGCTCGACAGCTGGTTCAGCAAGCGCGCCAACGGTCGCCAGCACCGCACGATCCGTGCCCGACCCGCGGACCGGCTGCGCGAGGAGCTCGAGGTCATGGCATCGCTGCCAGAACGCGCGCCGGACACCGATCGGCGTTGGGTGCAGCGGGTCGCGCCGGACCCCTACGTTCGGTTTGACACCTGCGACTACTCGCTCGATCCCGACTTGGTCGGTCGGCGCGTCGAGATCCGGATCTCCGACGAGCAGATCTCGGGCGTCGCGCTGGACACCGGCGAGCTCGCGTGCCGGCACACCAGGTCGTTCGCCCGGCATCGCACGATCACCGCGCTCGAGCATGCCCGCACCCTCAAGCGCCGCCGTGACGGAGCCGATCGCGATCGCGAGCCGGTGGTCGAGACCAGGTCGCTTGCCGTCTACGACGCCTTGATCGCATGAGCCGGCCGAGCACCGAGCTGACGCACCTGTTCCGCCAGCTCAAGGCGCCGGCCGCGGCGGCCGCGTTGCCAAAGCTGGCCGATCGCGCCCGCGCCGAGGAGTGGAGCTACGAGCAGTTCGCCGCGGTCCTGCTCAAGACCGAGACCGACAGTCGCGACAGCCACGGCGGCCAGGCCCGGATCAAGGCCGCGCGGTTCTCGGCGCGCAAGACGCTGGAGGAATTCGACTTCGCCTTCCAGGCCTCGATCCCCCGCAACCAGGTGCTGCACCTCGGACAGCTCGACTTCCTCGCCGGCCGCGAGAACGTCGTCCTGCTCGGGCCCCCGGGCACCGGCAAGACACACCTCTCGATCGCGCTCGGGATCCGCGCCTGCCTGGCCGGTCATCGCGTCGCATTTCGCACCGCGACCGAATGGGTCGCCATGCTCGCCGACGCCCAACGCCAGGGCCGCCTCGACGAAGAGCTCGACCGGCTGCAACGCGTCCCGCTGTTGATCGTCGACGAGGTCGGCTACATCCCGTTCGATCCACACGCCGCGAACCTGATGTTCATGCTCGTCTCGCGCCGCTACGAACGCGCCAGCCTGATCGTCACCAGCAACAAGCCGTTCAGTGCCTGGGGCGAGATCTTCGGCGACGAAGTCACAGCCGCCGCCATGATCGACCGCCTCGTCCACCACGCCGAGATCCTCGCCCTCAAAGGCGACAGCTACCGCCTCAAAGACCGCGACCTCGCCCGACCGCCGGCCGAAAACTGACCCCCCAGCCCGCGGCGCACCCGCCCAGGGTGGTCCACTTTTCAACCGGCGCTACCGGTCCACTTTTCGCCCGGCCTTGACACTCTCGTGCTCACGACGATGGCCCTCGCCCATGACGCAGGGCGGGTCGAGCGTAGGTGCCAGCCGCAGACGCTGGCGCCGGTTCAAGGCTGCTAGAACCCGCACCGATGGCGCAGTCCGAAGAGCGACCCTCCCAACGGCGCCTTGCCGCCTCAGAGGCTCTGAGCCCAGAGGTCGGCGAGTCGCCGCGGGTGCCCACTGACAGCGAGGCCACCGGCGGCGCTACCGCCTCGCTGGAGTCCTACCTCCGCAGCGCGTCGACGCTCCGCGACATCCACTCCCTCAAGCTCTCGCGCACCCGCCGTTATGCCGAGTGGCTCAAGTTCGGGCTAATCGCGCTCTCGACCGTCGCGACCTGTGTCGGGTTCATCGGCATCGCCGACATCGCCGACGACACGGGCATCTCCGAGAGCACGGTCAACCTCGTGTTCAACGTCGTCCTGTTGCTGTTGCTCCTAGTGGTGATCTGGGAGCTTGCGTGGCGCCAAGGCGACCGGGCACACGAGCATCAGCGCGCGCTCGTGGTCTTGACCGGCTTCATTCATGACCTCGAGAACCAGCTCCGCCAGCCAACCAACCATGGTGACATCGAACTTGTCGAGCGATTTGGCGAGCGGCACGAACTCATCATCGAGATCCTCCCGCCGCACACCGACGCCGACTACCTGGCGTCGAAGAAGGCCGCGGCCAGGAAGGAGCTCAAGAAGGCGGCGATCAAGAAGAGGACCGAGCAGCGCCAGGCCCGAATCGCTCACGGCGACGGCTGGCAGACCCGCCTGCCATGGCGCTAACCGGACCCGAGCGCGACGCGTCCCGTCGGCTTGCAGCTTTGCTCCTCGCCCACCCTTGGCGCCGCGACGTCCTTCAAGCCCTGCGGGACCAGGCGCCGGACGCATGGATCGTAGGGGGCTTCGTTCGCAACAGCGTGTGGGACGACGTTGCTAACGCCGCAACTCCCACGCCGCTTGATGACGTAGATGTCGTTGTCTTCGAGCCAGGCGCTTGTGCCGACGACGTGGAGGACGACCTCACTGCACGGCTAGCGAGGGAATTGCCAGAGATCCCGTGGTCGGTCCGAAACCAGGCCAGAATGCACCGGCGCAGCGGAGACGAACCGTACGACAGCCTCGCGACGGCAATCCAGTTCTACCCCGACACAGCCTCCGCCGTTGCAGTGCGCCTACGCGCCGACGGGACGCTCGAAATCCTTGCGCCGTACGGACTCGCCGACGCGTTTGCCGGCGTGGTGCGACCAACGCCCGCGGCGCGGTCGCGCACGCCAGACCGCTACGCGGAACGCGTCGCGCGCAAGGGCCCAGAGTGGCAGCGCCGGTGGCCTTGGCTGCGCGTTGAAGCACCGCGTGGCTGACGGCGCGCGCCCGAAGCGCATCAGTGTCCTGCCGAGGATCAGATCCTGTTACGACGCCTCCGTTACACCCAGCCTGGTTCAGCGAGCCCGAACGCCGCGTCGCAGGCACCCGAGTCGCTGTCGCCAGCCGAGTAGATGTTGACTGGGATACATCCGGAGGCGATGCGCAAGAAAGCCGATACGCGAGTCCTCTCCACCGGGAGCATCGGATGCGGGTTGAGTTGGCCCGTATGGTCCGTCGCCGGCCGGATTCGTTCGCTGATTCCGAGGAGAGGTGGGGCGGCCCGTAACGAAACGCGCGCGCATTGCGCCAAAGGCGTGACAAGAGCGTTGATTTAGCTGCGACTCTCGTTCGGCCGCTGGGTCGATGGCTGATCCTGCGCATCAGCCATGCTCGCTCCGCGACTCATTCGCAGCTTCGCTAGTGCTCGGCGTCGGGCTTCGTCGGCGTCGGCCTGCTGCCGAGATGTCGCAGCACCGAGCGCCGCCGCCGCTTCCAGGAGGACCAGCGTCTCCCGCGGAGCGGCAATGCCGTACTTGCCGTGCGAGCTCTCTCGCGCGATTAAGCGACGGTCCTCCAAGACCCCTAGGTGCTTGCTCGCCGTACCCGAGTGCATCCCCAGTCGCTCCCTTAGGTCTGACTGGCTCGCCCGTTCACGCAGCAACGATTCGACGATCGCGAGACGGTCGACATGTGAGAGCGCCGAGAGGATCCGAACGTCCGACGCGCTGAGTATCGTCACCAAATCTTCCAGAATGGAAGATTTGCACATCGCGAGTTGAGAGGATCCATGCCCCACGCGTCGTCCGCGGCGGCCGCCCAGTTCGAGGCGGCGCCCGCAGCAAAGGCTCTTCCCCGTATCGGTAGTGCGGTGATCGTCATCGACGGCGAGTCGGTCCTGCTCGGCGTACGTAACAAAGATCCGCATCGCGGGAAGTGGGTGCTCCCGGGCGGCAAGGTCCGCCCCTTCGAGTCAATCGACGAAGCCGCACGACGAGAGATCCGCGAGGAGACCGGGCTGGAGATTGAGGTGGAGGGCCAACTCGGCGTTTGGGAGATCATCGAACCCCCGGCCGAACACCGCGTGATCGTCTATAGCATCGCGCGCCTCGTTGGCGGCACGCTCAAGGCATCGAGCGATCTGTCCGACGTTCGCTTCTGGAATATCGCCGAACTCGACACCGTCGACCTCACACCCACGGTCCGAAACGTGCTCAGGACCGCGCTGGAGCGCTAGGAGCGCCAACGGTGTTCCAAGCGCCGCACAGGCGCCGGCTCGCCCGGACGGTTTCCAAGTTTGGGCAGCCTCGCCTACAGGTCGCCGGCGCGGCAGGGATCGTCCTAGTGATTTTCGGCGTGATCGCGGATCCGCAGTCCAGAGGCGGCGTTGTGCTCGTGAGCATTGGTACGGGCGTCCTAACGTCCACGATCGTGGCGGCGATCGCGCTCGAGCGAGAGGACTTCACCCAGACCGTGCTCGGCTTGGGAGTCCAGGACGTATTCGCGGATCGTTCCAAAATGTTCGACAACCAGTTCTGGAACTGGCTAATCGAGACGGCGAGCAACCGCTACGCGGTCCTCGGAGTGGCGAACCACGGGTATCTGCGGAACCCGCTCATTCGCGCGGACACCGAGAAGGCGATCCGTGAGGCCGTCACTCGAAAGGTGGACGTTGAGTTCCTTTGGCTCGACCCCGAGTCGGAGCTTGCGAGATTCCGCGAGGAGTCCGAAGGAGAGCGCGGATTGCGCGACGACACGGTGAAGTCGATCGAGTTTTTCTGGGCGCTCAGGGAGGGTCTCGATGGCCCCGCCAAAGAGTGCCTCCGTCTCGCCGAGCACAAGGCCATGCCAACGTGCGGCATCACTTGGAGCGACGACGTGATCATCGTCACGCACTATCTGGCGCGCGAGCTGAACCTCGAATCGCCAGGTCTCGTGCTCGGCCCCTCCATGTCGCTGGTTGACCGAGTCGTCGAGCGCGCGCGGCGGTCGAGTACCACGGCTCCGCCGATAACCGAGGCGTACACGGCAAACTTCCGCCAGATAAGTGGCGCGTCGACGGCTCTAACCGCAGAACGCGTCGCGCATCTGCGCGGCCTGGTCGGTACATGGGGGCCAGAAAGTGCCGCACGAAAGAGCGAGGGGCAGATCCGCCGCGAACGTGGTATCGACGCTGCTGAGCCGGACGGCGCCGGTGCCTAGCCGCGAGCGTGGGATCGCGGATGCGGCGATTGGCCGCCACCGGTACGCCGCGGAGCGAAGTAGCGACGGTTGCTGCTTCTGCGCCGAACTCGCCGGGGAACACACAGAGTTCCATGAGACGTATCCGGAACTAGGCTCGCGGATCGTGCTAGAGACCGAGCACTTCGTCGCGTTGCCTTCGCTCGGCCAGCTCGCTGCCGGTCATCTGCTCTTGATCCCGCGCGAGCATGTGACTTCCTTCGGCGAGCTAAGCGATGATAGGCGTTGCGAGGCGCAGGATCTCTATGTCCGCCTCCGCGCCGCATTGTCGCGTCGCTTCTCGCCTGTCGCCTCTTTCGAACACGGCTCCCCCGCGGCGCCCATGCGGGCGGATGCGGAATCGTCCACGCACATATCCATTTTGTGCCCCTCGGAGGCCGCACGCCCTCCCTGCCCGAGGCGGTCGGTGATGGTTGGGAACCGTCGCACAAGTCCTGGCTTGAACACGCGGTAGTGATGGCGGGTCGGGGATATCTCATGTGGCACGGTTCGAGCGGGCCCGCGTACGTCGAGGCGGCGCAGACCGTCAGCTCTCAACATCTGCGCCGCCACGTCGCACGCGCTCTGGACGTCGCTAACTGGGATTGGCGAGTCGCCGGCCACCAACGAGTCTTCGAAGAACTCGGCAGACGGCTTGCCGCCGGGAATGGGCAAGAGCCGCACATCTTGTAAGCCGTAATGGCGCCCGATATCACCGGCTTCGATCGGATTCGCGACACGGGAGACGCCCGGCGCGCGATTGCGCGATTCGAACGCTTTCCGAAACTCCTGAGCTGGCTCGTGCTGGGTTCAGCGGGGCTGCCCACGCTGTCGGGGGTGATCGTGACCCAGTGGAGCAACGACATCGCGGACAGCGTCCGGCTCTTCGCATCCGAGCTGGATTCAGACCGACTGCTCCTTCGATCGGACTCGTCAGCCGAGAGCGGCCGGTCGCCGCGTGGAGGGTATGTCGTACATCTCGACAAGATGGAGACCGAGGTCGTGCCACTGCTGGCACGCGGACGCGCGGTGTTCCTGCTCGAGCCGGCCAGCCCGTTTGACGATCTCTACAGCGTTAGCATCGAGCCGGACGTCGACTGGCAAGAGTGGCGCTTCGAGGTCGTAGGCCCTGGTTTCGATGCGAGCGACCTCAAGCGGGGGGACGTAACGCCACACGAGCAGATACGAGGACGCGTCGACAGCGAGGGGCTCCGTATCGTCGAGCGGCTTGTGGCTACCGATGACGTCTTCCAGACGACGCGAACGATTCGCCTCGCAAAGACGGCGCGGATGCTTGGCCTACCGCCGGGCGAAGCCGTCAGCGAGCTGCGTAGGCGAGGGGAGTCGCTACTGATCGACACCGAGAGTTATGACCCGATTTCAGTCGATGTCCTCGCGGCCACGGTTCGGGACGCGTCCAGACTGAGAAGCGAGCTAGCCCGATTGGGGCTCAAGCACTACCGCGTCACGATTTCGGCGAGCCTGCTCAGGCAGGCACGGCGGCGGGTGTTTTGGGACGTGGTCTGGCCTGGTTCCAAGTATCGAATTGGCGATGAATGAACCCGGCACGATCTCGGGCATCGCCGGGAGTCCCGGTCGTCGTCGCGCTCGCGCCCGTGTGTTGCTCCATGCGAACGAGTTCGGCGATGTGGCAGCAGGCGAAATCCTCGTCACGCGGTTCGCGTCCCCCGAGGTGGTGCTCGTCTTTGACCGAATCGCCGGCCTCGTTACAGACCAAGGCGGGCGCCTTGCACACGCCGTTGTTGTCGCTCGCGAACTCGGCCTACCGGCCGTGGTCGGAACTCAGGATGCGACGCAGACCATCCCGACCGGCGCCATTTTGGTCCTCGATGGCGACATGGGAACGGTACGCGTGGTTTTCGACAACCTGTGAGCTAAGGGATCTCGAGTTCCGCGCCCACGGCGTCGTCGTAGACGACGACTTGAGCTTGTGTCTCAATCCAAAGCCGCGCCCCGCAGGCGAGCGGTCGATCCGGCGAATAGACCAGCTCGCTCGGACCCTGAATCGTCACTCGATGCGCCCGATGATTCGCTCGCGATGTCTTGACGCTAATGGGCGCGTCGCGGAATCCGTGTCGCGTATTGGCACGAATAATTTGCTGGTTGACGTGAATTCGCTTGATCATTTGCTCCCCGAGGGCACCTCTGGCGGAAGGGATTGTTCGTCGAACCATGGAGGCCCGGCGCCGCGGCAGCGCGAGCGTATCCCTGGCCCGGCATAGGCGGTTGGCTTTGACCGGCCGGATCGGCTCTCGGCCCTGATTGCGACACTCCGTGGATTGGCGGTAGCACCTCGCTTGCCGTGCGGTTCGCTGATAGACGCTTAGAGCGACGTTGGGTGAGGCCCTCCTCGGCGTTTGCCGGGAGGGTCTTTTCTTTCCATCTCTATTTGGGGAGGGCGAAGCCCTATGAGGTCTGGATTGCTCGAGAGAGTTCCGTTTGATCGGGTTGTCGTGGCGATCGATCCGGGCAAGGCGTCGCACCGGGTCTGGGTCACTGACGCGGACGGGCTTGATCGGCGAGCCGGCGTCGTTGCCGTCGTCGCGGGTCGGCATCGAGCAGCTCGGCGGGCATGGTCGGCGAGGTCGATCCGGTGATCGCGCTGGAGGCGACCGGGGCGCTGCATCGGCGCGTGGGCGGCCGAGCTCGAGCGGCGTTGGCCGGGGTCGTTGCGGCTGTTCGCGCCGTCAGAGACGCAGGCCGCGCGGGCGCAGCTGGGGACGCGGCGGTTCAAGACCGACGATCGTGACTGCGCCGCGCTGGTCTGGCTGGCGCGCCAGGGCGCGGGCGGCCGGCGGCGCCGAGCGGCGATCGAGGCGCTGCTGGCGACGGTGTCGCATCGCCGGCAGCTGCTGCTGGCGCTCAAGCCGCTGCGGCAGCGGCTGCATGATCAGCTCAACGCGCTCGCGCCCGGCCTGTCGGCGCCGGCCGGTCACGGCCGCGCGCTGCCGCTTGAGACGCCGACCGGCCGGGCGGTGCTGGCCTGCGCGGCCGCGTTCGCCGGCCGGCCGCCGGTCGTCCGGTCGCTGAAGGCACGCGCCGACGGCCGCCTGAGCGACGCCGACCGCGCGCTTCTGGGCCGAGCGCTGGAAGCAGCTGCCTGGCGCCGCCGGCCGACGCCGAGCTGCGCGCCGCATCGGCTCGCCCGCGACCTTGATCGCTTCGATGCGCTGCGCGAGGACATCGCCGTTCGTCGACGACCAGCTCGAGCGAGTTGCTCGCCGACACGGCTGGCCAGATCCTGACGACCCTGCCCGGCGTCAAGGTCGTCCGCGCAGCCGCGTTCGCCGCGCACACGCTGCCGATCGAGCGGTTCCCGACCCCCGAGCACCTCTACTCGGCGACCGGCCTGGCGCCGGCCAGCTATGAGTCCGCGACCGTCAAACGCCGCGGCGGCATCTCCCGCACCGGCCTGCCTGAACACCGCGACGCGTTGATGGGCATCGCCTGGGGCCTCGGCCACCACGCGCCCGCCTTCCAGGCCCGGCTCGCCGAGCTCAACCGCCCGCGGCCTCACCGGCATCCAGGCCCGTGTCGCGATCGCCCGCCACGCCTGCCGGCTCGTGCTGGCGACATGCTCTTCACCCAACAGCCCTACGACGATCAGCGTTACGATCGCGCCAGGCGAGACCGCGGGCGGTGACGGCGTTCTTCAGCTATGCCGCACGACGGCGCAACCTAGCTTGCCGCCCGCCCGCGCTCGCCGGTCCTCACGGCGCACACGAAAGCCTGCCGCACGACGGCGCCTGATCAGCCTGCCGACCCGACCGGCACCCTCCCGGCGCACGAACCCGATCGCCGCAAACACCGCGATCACCGACCGCGGCGCCGACCCCTGCGGCCACCGCGACTTGACTCTCAGCCGGAAAGCTAGTCGCCGGAAGCGGCAGACGCGATAGTCGCTGACCGGCTGCTCGAGCACGTGCCGCAGCTGCTCGTCGAGCGGCGTCTGCCGCTTCGGCCGCCTCAAACGCGGCCTCGAACTCCTGCTGGACGTACTCCTGGAAGATCCGGGAGCTGCGGACCAGAACGTCCCGGGCACAACCTCAAGCCATTTGGGCGTCCGGCCACGGACGCCTTTCGACGTCGCTGGTTCGACCTCGCGAATAACCCCCAAGTTGCGCAGGCGGGCGAGCACCGCGGCAACTGCACTGGGGGAGACGCCCAGCTCACGGCTGACCTCATGCAAGAAGAAGCGCCCATCCGGCCGGTCGCTGATCCAAAGAACGGTGGAAAGCACGTAGCTATGCCCGAAAAGGGCCTTCGAGCAATCGACTTCAAGCCGTCGGTCGGAAGAGTCGTCCGCCACTAGCGTTAGATTAGTTTCTGCATTCCGGAAACAATTCTACCGTTGGATGGAGACAGTATCCGACGATCGCAACAGGAGGACGGTATGAGGCCGTTTCTTGAGGTCTGTATCGGAGTGGTGGGTCTCTTCATGACGGTCGCGAGCATCGTCATGCTGTCGGCGCCGCTGGGCATTACGGGCGTCGTGCTGACCGGCGTAGCGGTCGGTATGAGGCTCAACGCACCGCCGCCGGCGGGATGAGGGCGACGTGCCCCACCCGAAGCTCGACTTCGAAGCTGCCGACAGCCAACGACACGGTGACCATGCACGAAGTGCAAGTGCGTGCCGCTGTCCGTGGGGTTCGTGTAGCTGTCGCGTCGAGGTAGCCGCCGGCGCCTGAGCGTCTGCCGTCTCGCGCCGAGGATTCTCGCCGACCGAGCTCCCGTTGTCCGACTTCTCGGTAGTTGGCCCAGTGCCGTGTTCGGCGGCTTGAGGGTCAGAGACGAAGATGCTGTCGATCGGAAAGATCGCCGTCGGCCAGGCCGACTACTACCTCGAGCAGGCTCACGGGCCGACGACTCGGACGCGCGCCGTGAGCAGCGGCGTCGAGGACTACTACCTCGAGCGGGCCTGAGCCGGACGGCGAGTGGATGGGCGACGGCGCGGCGTTGCTCGGCCTGCGCGGCAAGGTCGACGGTGACGAGCTGCATCGCGTGCTGGCCGGCGAGCACCCGGCGAGCGGGGTGCCGCTCGGCCGCTGGACCGCCTCGCGCGTCCCGGGGTTCGATCTGACGTTCTCGGCGCCGAAGAGCGTGAGCGTTCTCTTCGGCATCGGCGATGAGTCGGTGCGGCGGGCGATCCAGGCGGCGCACGGTCGTCGCGGTTGCGGACGCCTTCGGCTACATGGAGCGGCAGGCCGCGGTGACTCGCCGCGGCGCCGGCGGTATCCACAGGATCCCGGGCCGCGGGTTGATCGCGGCCGCGTTCCGACACCGGACGTCTCGGGCCGGCGATCCGCAGCTCCACACGCACGTCCTCGTCGCGAACCTCACGCTCGGTGCGGACGGGCGCTGGTCGGCGCTCGATGGACGAGGGATCTATGCGCACGCGAAGACGGCCGGCTACCTCTACGAGGCGCGGCTGCGGGCTGAGCTGACGCGCGAGCTCGGTGTCGAGTGGACGCCGGTGCGGAACGGGATCGCCGACATCGCTGGTGTGCCGCCGGCGGTGCTGCGCGCGTTCAGCCGGCGGCGGGCGGAGATCGAGGCCGAGCTCGCGCGGCGTGGCACCCATTCCGCTGCCGCCGCGCAGATCGCGACGCTGGAGACGCGCCGGAGCAAGGACTACCGGGTCAGCCCGGAGCAGCTGGTTCCGGAGTGGCGGCGACGGGCGGCGAGCCTCGGCCTGGCGCCCGAGCACGTTCGGGCGCTCGTTGGGCGCGGGTCGGCGCGGACGTTGGATCCGGCGATGGAGGAGCGGGCTGCGGTTCGGCTCGCGGCGGCTGACGGGCTGACGCACCGTCGCTCGACGTTCACGCGCCGCGACGTGATCCAGCGACTCTGCGAGGAGCTGCCTGCGGGCGTCGACGTGACGGCCGCTGAGATCGAGCGTGCGGCCGACAGCTTTCTGCGGTCGGA
The DNA here is from genome assembly GCA_963806395.1 of uncultured Solirubrobacteraceae bacterium. Classification (GTDB taxonomy): domain Bacteria; phylum Actinomycetota; class Thermoleophilia; order Solirubrobacterales; family Solirubrobacteraceae; genus DASSUW01. Next base: position 391,966 of record CAWDYI010000019.1, read on the forward strand.
CCGGGCCGTCGTGCTGGCCGTCGGCGCGGCGCGCCGCGGACGTGCTGCATCGGAAGGACGGCCGCGTCGTGCCGATCGCTGCCGAGGAGCGGGTGTACTCGACGCCCGAGCTGCTCGTACTCGAGCAGCGCGTGCTCGAGCAGGCGGTCGCCGGCCAGGCTGCTGGGATCGCCGTGGCGAGGGACGCGGCGATCGAGCGTGCGATCAGGCGGCGGCCGACGATCGCGGAGGAACAGGCCGCGATGGTGCGGCGGCTGACGACCGACGGCGCCGGCATCTCCGTGGTCGTCGGGAAGGCCGGCACCGGGAAGACCTTCGCGCTCGCAGCAGCCCGCGAGGCGTGGGGCGCGAGCGGCTATCGAGTCGTCGGTGCGGCGCTGAGCTGGCGTGCGGCACGGGAGCTCGAGGAGAGCGCGGACATTCCGACCATCAGCGTCGAGGCGCTGCTCGCGCGGCTGCGGGAGCGACCGGTCACGACGCTGCCGCGGCGAGCCGTCGTGGTTGTCGATGAGGCCGGCATGGTCGCGACCCGCCAGCTGGCCGAGCTGGTCGATCACGCGGCTCGCCGCCGCGCGAAGCTCGTGCTGGTCGGCGACCATCGCCAGCTGGCCGAGATCGAGGCCGGTGGGGCGTTCCGCGCCCTCGCGAGCCGGCTGCCGGTGATCGAGCTCACCGAGAACCGCCGGCAGACCGCCGAGTGGGAGCGCGACGCGCTGGCGCTGCTGCGCGACGGTGATCCGGGCAAGGCGTTGCGGCTGTACGAGGACCACGAGCGCGTCGTGATCGGCGAGCACGCGGAGGAGGTACGCCGCCACCTGGTCGCCGACTGGTGGGCATCGCGTGACGCGGACGGTGCGCTGATGATCGCGTTCAGGCGGGCCGACGTCGCCGACCTGAATGGACGCGCCCGCGCGCTCGTGCGCGCGAGCGGCGGTCTCGGCGACGACGAGCTCGTGCTGCCCGGCGGCTCGTTCGCGGTCGGCGATCGCGTGCTGCTGCGTCGCAACGACCGCCGGCTGGGTGTCGCGAACGGAGACCGCGCGACGGTCGCCGCCATCGACGCCGCCGCGGGGGCGGTGACCGTGGACATCCGCGGGCGGCGGGTCACCCTCGACCGCGCGTACCTCGAACCGACGAGCGAGCGAACCGGGCCCTCGCTGGTGCACGGCTACGCGATCACGGGCCACAGCGCCCAGGGCCTGACGTGCGACCAGGCCTTCGTTCTCGTCACGAGCGAGGCGTCGCGCGAGTGGTGCTACACCGCGCTGAGTCGCGGCCGCCAGGCCAACCGGATCTACGCCGTGGCGCGGGAGCCGGAGGAACGCGCCGAGTTCGCACCGTCGCATGGTCGCCGGCGGGATGGACGGGACGTGCTTGCGGACGCGTTCAGTCGCTCGACGGCCCAGAGCCTCGCGAGTGAGTGGAGTCGGGACGATCGCGACATCGGGCTGGAGCGCTAGAGGTGGCCGTCGTCGACACTGGACAGAACGGCGCGACGCGGACTCCGCTCTCCGAGCCGCTGTTGACGGCCGACGAGGTCGCGGCGCTGCTCCGCGTCCCGCGCTCGACCGTCTACGAGCTGACGCGCACGCGCCGCCTGCCGCACATCAAGGTCGGCCGCCGGACGCTCTTCGTGCGCATCGACCTCGACGCGTGGGTCGTCGCCAACCGCGTCACGCCGCGGCTGTGACGCGCGGCTCGACCGCGAACGCGTCGGCCACGAGCGCCACCTCGTCGGGGCGCTCGACGTAGTGGAGGTAGCGCTGCGTCGTGGAGATCTGGGCGTGGCCCATCCACGCCTGGACCTTGAGGATGTCGGCGTTGGCGATCATGCGGGTGCCGAACGTGTGGCGGAGGTCGTGGAAGCGGAGCGGCCGGAGCGCGGCCCGCGCGAGCGCCGCCTTGTACCGGCGGGAAAGGGCCGAACCGTCGAGGTAGCCGCCGGTGACGCCCGGGAACACGAGGTCGTCGTGGCCGGTCCAGTGCTCGCGGTCGGCGAGGCGGGCCAAGGCGGTCGCGACGTCGGGTGCCATCGGGATCGAGCGGACGTGGCCGCTCTTGGGTGACGTGAGGCGGCCGCCGGCGAAGGAGCCGCAGACGCGCACGCGACGACGCGGTGAAGTCGATGTCTCGCCAGCGGAGCGCGATGAGCTCGCCGCGGCGCAGGCCGGTGAAGGCGGCGGTGAGGAAGATCGCCGCGTCCTGCTCGGACTCGGCCGCTCGGACGAGCGCCCAGACCTCCTCGGGTGAGAAGACCTCGATGGTCGTCGTCTCCCGGAAGCGGGGCTTCTCGACGTCGGCCATCGGGTTGTAGCGGAGCTTGTGCACGCGGCGGGCTCGCTTGAGCACGCCGTTGAGCACCGTGAGGATCTTGGACTTCGAGCGGTTGCAGACCGTCAGCGTCGCCTTCCACGCCTCGATGCGATCCGTCGTGAGGTCCTCGAGGCGCAACGAGCCGAACGCGGGCAGCAGGTGCGCCCGGATGATCGAGCGGTAGTCGACCACCGTGGACGGCTTGCGGTCGAGGTCGAACTCGACGTAGCGCAGGTACTCGTCGCAGGCGTCGGCGAACGTGACGCCGGTCCGGACCATGCCCGGCAAGGTCCCGGCGCGCGCCGCCGCCAACACGTCGGCGAGCCAGGCCTCGGCCGTGCGCTTCGTGAAGTAGCCCGCCGGCGGACGACCTCGGCCGGTCCACGCAGGCCCGATCGCGCGCTTGACCTGGCGCCCGTCCGGGAGCCGGTACTTGGCTCGCCAGGTGGGTCGGCGCTTGCCCTCGTAGCGGAAGACGTGTCCTGAGATCGGTGGCATGGCCGACCTAGCGACCAGCCCCCGATACTCGCCCCCGTTTCGGGACCTTTTCGGTACCCCGAAACCCCGCGGTTGCGCATCCAGAAACACGAAAGGCCTGCGATTGCAGGCCTTCGTCAGTGCCCCCGCCAGGAATCGAACCTGGAACCTTCGGATTAAGAGTCCGCTGCTCTGCCAGTTGAGCTACAGGGGCGCCGGAGCGGCGCATCACTCTAGCGACCGTCGGAGTCCTCGTTGTTCTTGGACTTCTTCTTCTTGCCGGCGCCTGACTTGGCCGTGGGCGTGGCGGTTGGGGCGGCTGTCGCGTCCTGCAGCTGCTGGGTCACGCTGTTCTGCTTCTCGGCCTCGAGCTCGGCCTTCAGGCCTTCGCGGTCGGCCGGATCGGCGAGTGCGAGCGCCTGCTTGGTCGCGAGGTCGCCCTTGCGCGTCTGGCCGGCCTGGTACGCGAGCACGGCGAGGGTGCCGAAGGTCCTGGACTTCGGTCGTTCCTCGGTGATGACCTCCTGGGCCGCGACCGCCTTCGGCAGCTCGTTGAGCCCGACGCTGCTGTAGGCCTGGACCATCATGCCCGCGACGCTGTCGTCGGGCGGGTCCGGGTCGAGCGCGAGGTGCTTCTCCCACGCCGCCGTCGCGAGCCGCAGCTGCTCCTTGCCCTGCTCGGTGAACGCGCGCTGCGCCGGATCGAAGAAGTCCGGGGCGCTCGCGAGCTGGTAGCGGGCGCGGGCGGCCGCCGCCCATGCCGCGTCGTCCTGCGGGTTCGCGCGTGCCTTCGCCTCGGCTTCGCGGGCGCGCTTGCGATACGCATCGGTGCTGGTGTCGGTCGCGGCGCTGCGGTCGGTCAGCGCGTCCACGAGACCACCGGAGACGTCGCCGCCGATCCCGAAGAAGACGAGGCCACCGCCCATCAGCAGCGCGAGGCTGAGGTAGACGGCTTTGACGGTGTTGCGGCGCCCGGCGCCTCTGAGGTCGAACAGCATCGTTATTCAGTCTTCGAGATCGTGGTCGTGCGGGGACTCGACGTCGTCGGCAGCCGCGAACTCGGCTTCCTCACGGGCGCGGGCCCGCTCGGCACGACGATCGACAATCGATGCTAAGAGGATAGAGCCCTCGAATAAGACGACCAGCGGGGCCATCAGGATCAGCATCGTGACTGGGTCCTGGCCGGGCAGCAGCATCGCCAGCACGGCGATCACGAGGATCGCGTAACGGCGGTTCTTGCGCAGCTGGCGCGGCGTGACGATCCCGACCCGCGTGATCGCGAGGATGCCGATCGGGATCTGGAAGGCGATCCCCATCGCCATCAGCACCATGATCGAGAACTTGTAGTAGTCCCGGGCCTGCAGGAGGATGTCGAAGTTGTCGTCGTTGAAGTTCTGCAGGAAGTTGATGGCGTTCGGCAGCACCAGGTAGTACGCGAACACGACGCCGGCGATGAACAGGAACGGCACCATCGCCATCAGCGGCAGCGCGACCTGGCGCTCGCGCGGCGAGAACGCCGGTAACACGAACGCGTACGCCTGGTACAGCAGGAACGGCAGGGCCAGCAGCAGCGCCGCGTAGCCGGCCACCTTGAACGTGACCATGAACGGCTCGCCGACTCCGAGCGTGACCGGGCGGCGAGCCGACGCCTTGGGCGCGACAGCGGCGGTGGCGGTCGACAGGCGGGCGAACTCGGCCCACTGCGCGCGCAGCGCCGGGCTGAGATCGTCCGACCGCGCCATCGCGCGGCTCAGTACGGCGGACTGCAGGTACCAGCGCTTCTGCGCCTGCTGGAACGCCGCGGTGCGCTCGAGCGGGTCCTCGCTGCCCTTCGTGAACGCCGACTTCTCCAGCGGCCGGTCCATGATCTCGAGGATCAGGTCGTTCTGCCAGAAGCAGACCGCGAAGGCCGCCGCCAGCACGGCCAGGCAGAGGATGATCCGCGTCCGCAGCTCGTCGAGGTGCTCGACGAGGCTGAGGCGATCCTCGTGCGCGATAGGCCGCAGGGCGGTGGCCATGGCCTCGTGCGGCTCGCGCGAGCGCTAGCTGCGGGTGCGCTCGGACACGACCTCGCCGTCGACCGGAGTGGCCGCGGTCTCGTCGTCCGGGCGGCCCAGCGCTGCGTTGGCCTGACGGCGGGTGTCGGACTCGTCCCCGTCGGCGTCGTCGTCGTCGAAGTCCTTGTCGGAGCCCTTGCCCGAGATCGAGTCGCGGAACTCCTTCATGCCCGAGCCCAGGGACCGGCCGAGGCCCGGCAGCCGCTTGGGGCCGAAGATCACGAGGACGATCACCAGGACGATGATCAGCTCTGTGGGACCGATGCTGTTGAACACGTGTCTGATCCTTTTCGAGGCGCTCTGCGAAGGGTAGCGATAGGAGCTTGACCCATTTGAATCAAGTTCGCGAACGCCCTGCCGATCTTAGGGCCACAACCCGCTCGACCCAGTGACGATGATGAGCAACCAAACTCCCAACAACGGTCAACACGTTCGCCGCGTAGTCCTTCCCTCGGGCCGCGCGATCGAGGTCGTGTATTTCGAGACGCTGGCCGACGCGGCCCCGGCTCCGGCGCCCGCCAAGGGTCCGCTCCGTGACCTCCACCTTTGCCCCGAGTGCGACCGCGATCTCGTGTACCCGGTCGAGTGGGAGGAGACCTCGCCGACGCATTGGGAGGTGCTCCTGCGCTGCCCCAACTGCGAGTGGTCCGACGTCGACACGTTCGATCAGCCGACCGTGGACCGCTTCGACGAGCAGCTGGACATCGGGACCGACATCCTGATCCGCGACCTGAAGCGCCTTCAGCAGGCCAACATGGAAGCTGAATGCGACCGGTTCGTCGGCGCGATCAACGCCGACGCGATCCTCCCCGAAGACTTTCAGCTGTAGCGGTCGACGACTCCGTCGGCCACCAGCTCCAGCGCTCCCTGCTGGGCCTCGGGCAGCACCGGTAGGTCGGCCTTCGCGTCGCCCACGATTCCGAGTGCCGTCGCCCGGGCGTCCTCCAACACACCTGTGGCGGCGATCGCGTCGCACACCGCCTCCGCCTGCTCGGGCGTGCGCACCGCGCGCAGGTCGAGCGATCGCAGTGCCGGGTCGCGCTCGCGCGCGAGGATCAGCGGGAGCGTGACCGTCCCGTCCAGCAGGTCGGTGCCGCGGTGCTTACCGGTGCGTTCGGCCGGCCCGGAGACGTCGAGCACGTCGTCGAGCATCTGGAACGCCAGGCCGATGCGGCGCCCGAAGCGGCCGAGCACGTCCACCGGCGCGGTCCCCTCGAGCGCGCCCAGCTCACACGCGGCCTGGAACAGGCGCGCGGTCTTGAGGTCGCAGCGCTGCTCGTAGCGCTCGCGCGAGACGCCGACGTTCCACGCGTCCTCGCGCTGGAGCAGCTCGCCCTCGGCGAGCGCCGACGAGGCGTCGGACAGCACGCGCACCGACTCCGGCCGGCCGTTGTGCGCAAGCTCGGCGAACGCGCGCGAGAACAGCAGGTCGCCCGTGGCGGTCGCGATCGCGCGGCCGGCGGTGGCCACCACCGTCGGCCGGCCGCGGCGCAGCTCGGCGGCGTCGAGCACGTCGTCGTGCACGAGCGTGGCGGAGTGGATCAGCTCGACCGCGACCATCGCGCGCAGCACCCGCTCGGGGTGCTCGGGGGACGGGCCGGCGGCGAGCAGCACGAGCAGCGGCCGAAGCCGCTTACCGCCGGCGGCGATCGTCGCGGCGGCGTGCTCGGCCAGCACCTCCCCGTGCGAGCGGGCGAGCTCCAGCAGCCGCCGCTCGAGCTGGTCCATCAGCCCCGGCACGTGCGCGCCGCCCGCCGCGATCACGGCCGCCACCGCCTCGGCGCTGGCCATCGTCAAGTCACCGTCCCCGAGTGGAGGGCGATGATCCCGCCGGCGGTGAGGATCCAGCGGACGTCGTCCAGGCCGGCGTCGTGCATCAGCGCGCCGAGCGGCTGCGGCCCCGGGAACCGCTTCACGGAGCTGGGCAGGTACGTGTAGGCCTGGTCCTCGCCGGTCAGTCGTCCGATCAGCGGCACGATGCGATCGAACCACAACGAGAAGAAGGTCGACAAGGGCGGCTTGGTCGGCGTCGTGATCTCCAGCACGACGACCCGCCCGCCCGGCCGCACGACGCGGGCCATCTCGCGCAGCCCGCGATCGAGGTCGGAGAAGTTGCGCGCGCCGAAGCCGACCGTGGCGGCGTCGAACTCGTCATCGGCGTACGGCAGCGCGAGCGCGTTCGCCTGCTCCCAGCGCACCGCCGGGCTCTTCGCGCGCGCCCGCTCGAGCATGCCCTCGGAGAAGTCCGAGCCGATCACCTCGCCACCGCGGCGGGCGAGTGCGATCGCCAGGTCGCCGGTGCCGGTTGCGACGTCGAGCGACCGCGTGGCCGGTCCGACGCGCGCGAGGTCCGCCGCCCGCTCGCGCCAGCGATGGTGGAGCCCGGCCGTCATGACCGAGTTCATGACGTCGTAGATCCCCGCGATGCGATCGAACATCGCGCGGACCTGGCCTTCCTCGAGCGTTCCGGTGGTCAGTGGGCTTAGGGCTCGCCGTCGAGCTGGGAGAGGAAGCCGATCAGTGCCTCTTTCTTCTCGTCCGGCAGCCCGGCGTAGGAGGGCATCGGCGGCGTCGGGTTCTCAAGGGTGCGCTCCATCGCCGCCGGAGCCAGCTTGAGCGCGATGTCGGTGAGGTCCGGCCCGGGACCGTCGTTGCCGTTCTCGCCGATCTTGTGACAGGCGAGGCAGCCGGACTGCGCCGCGACGAGCTTGCCGGCCTCGTACTCGGCAGCGACGCGGTACTCGATCTCGTTCGGCGACCCCGCGTTGGCGCCGAGGAACGTGAGGTAAGCCATCGCCGCGATCACGAAGATGCCGGAGAACGTCGCGATCGGCCGGCGTTCCGGCCGCCGCTCGGGCGAGCGGTCGACGAACGGCAGCAGGATGATCAGGATCATGCAGACCGTCGGGATGCCGATCGTCGCGAGCGGCGTCAGCTCGGGCGGCTTGACGATCCGCAACAGCTCGAACAGGAAGAAGAAGTACCACTCCGGCCGCGGCACGTAGGTGGTGGTCGTCGGGTCGGCCTTCGGGCCGAGCTCGGCGCCGAACATGAGCGACAGGAAGCAGATCGTGAGCACCACGATCGCGGCCATGATGCTGTCCTTCGCCACCGCATACGGGAAGAACGGCTTGCCCTTGGCCTTCAGCTGGGCGTACTCGCGGAGGTACTCCTCCTTCTCGGCCTGGTTCATCTCAGACCTCGTCCTCGACGAGCTCGTCGCTGGGCTCGGCCTTCAGCCACGGCGGCGCGGTGGTGCCGAGCTTGGTCACGAGATAGATGTGCGCCCCGATCAGCGCGGCGATCGCGCCGGGCACGATCAGCATGTGGATCGCGTAGAAGCGCGACAGGGTCGTCGCCCCGAACTCCGCCCCGCCGCGTAGGAAGTCACCCAGGTACGGACCCACGACCGGCCCCGAGGCGGTGATGTTGGCGGCCACGATCGTCGCCCAGTAGGAGCGCTGGTCGAACGGCAGCAGGTAGCCGGTCAGCGACATCACGAACGTGAGGACCAGCAGGACGAAGCCGATGATCCAGTTCATCTCGCGTGGGTACTTGTACGCACCGAAGAAGAACACCCGGCCCATGTGCACGAAGATGAGGATGACCATCATGGTCGAGCCCCACTTGTGCATCCCGCGCACGAACTCGCCGAGGAACACCTCGTTCGTGATCCGGCGCGTGGATTCGTAGGCCTCGGTGACCGACGGCGTGTAGTACATCGCGAGGAACACGCCGGTGACCGCCTGCGAGAGGAACGCGAACATCGTCGCCGAGCCGAACGTGTAGAACCAGTTCGTGCCCTTCGGGACCTTGCGGAACATCACCCATCGCAGGGCGCCCGACAGCGACGTGCGCTCGTCGATCCAGTCGGCCGCATGGATCCCGGCCTCCTTGGCCTGGTCGAGCGGCTTGACCTTCTCGCCCTCGCCCGGTCGCTTGGGCCGTGGCTGGAAGAGCGGAGGGAGGGGGATCTTCGGCATCGTCCTAGTCCAGCTTGGGCGTCGAGAAGCGCCCGGGGTAGATGTACTGGCCGACGCCGTCGAGACTCTGCGCCGGGTCACGGTAGCTCGGGAAGCGCGTGAACTCCGAGTTGACGGAGTAGCGCGGCCCGATCTCCACCTGGCCGTCGCGAACGCGCGTGTAGAAGCGGTCGAGCGGACGCACCGGCGGACCGCCCGACACCTGGCCCTCGAAGTCGTACACGCCGCCGTGGCACGGACAGATGAAGCGTTCCGAGGCGGGCACGAAGCGCACCGGACAGCCAAGGTGCATGCAGCGTGTGGACAGCGCGATGAAGTCGCCGCCGCCGGGGATGTCCGGATCCTTCGGGGGGTCGATGTCGGGGTTGTAGGCACGTACGTAGATGGAGGCCTTGCCGACCTCGCCGATGCCCTGCACGATGGTGATGACCTTCGGCACGTACGTGTCGTCCGGGAAGTCGCCGGGAGCACCGACCGCCTCCCAGGTGACCGGTGGGCGCTCGAACAGGGCCGAGCCGACCGCGAATCCCAGCGCGGGCAGCGTGAAGGCGGCCACTGCGATCGCGCCGCCCCCGTTGACGGCCAACACCATCGCCCGCCGTCGCGTCACGGTCTCGCCCTCGAAGGCGCCCGGGATCAGCCGATCTTCGGTGTACTTGGACTTGGGCGGTGTGCGGCGCGACGGAGGCACAGGCTGATCGAAACCATATCGACCCGGCAGCGGCAAACGGCCGGTGGCGGACCTACGAGGCGCCGCGCCACGCGGCCTTGGTGGCCTCGTGGTCTGGGGGCGGACCGTCGCCGACGACGCGCGCACCCGCCTCCCACACCGCGGCCGCCCGCTCAGGAGCGCCCTCGGCGTGCGCCTGGGCGACGAGCGAGATCACATCGGCCAACTCTCCGACCGCGGCAAGGTCGCCGAGCTCGGCCAGGCGGGCCAGCCCGAGCGCGTACAGCCGGTCGCCCGCCAGCAACGACAGATCCGGGTCCTCGGGCCGCACGACACGGCCGGAGGCGTAGTGCAGCAGGTAGCCCTCGTGGATCGCTTCGACGAGCAGCGCGTAGTCGTCCTCGTGCCCTTCCGCGCGGTGGCCGGCGGCCGCGACCGCGCCGTACGCACCGTCGACGGCGGCCGGCGCCACGGCGTGCGCGAGCAGCCCGCCGTTGCCCTGGACCTCCGTCGCAAGCCGGTCGAGGACGCTCATGCGACTTCGGCGAAGGCCGCGGCCGCGGCCTCCACGGTCCGCGCGACGTGCTCGCCGGTGTGCGCGAGCGAGGGGAACCAGGCCTCGAACTGCGACGGTGGCGGGTAGACGCCGCGGGCGAGCAGAGCGCGGCACCAGGCACCGTACGTCTCGGTGTCGCAGGCCGCCGCCGAGGCGTAATCGACGGGCGGCGTGTGGGAGAAGAAGACCGTCAGCAGGCCGGTCGTGTGGACGACGGTGACGGGGCGGTCGCCGGCGGCCTCGCGCAGCCCGTCGGCGAGCGCGCCGGTCGTCGCCATCAGCGCCAGGTACGCCTCCTCGTCGAGCAGCTCGAGCGCAGCCCGCCCGGCCGCGACCGCGAGCGGGTTCCCGCTCAGCGTCCCGGCCTGGTAGACGTCGCCGGCCGGCGCGATCCGTTCCATCAACGCCACCGAGCCGCCGTACGCCGCGGCCGGCAGCCCACCGCCGAGGACCTTGCCCATGACCGTCAGGTCCGGCAGCACGCCCGTCAGCTCCTGGGCGCCGCCGGGGGAGATCCGGAAGCCCGTGATGACCTCGTCGAACACCAGCAGCGCGCCGTGCTCGGTCGCGAGATCGCGCAGGAGCTCGAGAAAGCCGCACATCGGCGGCACGAGGCCCATGTTGGCCGGGTACGGCTCGCACAGCACGGCGGCGAGGTCGTGCTCGGCGAACGCTGCGCGCACCGCCGCCTCGTCGTTCCACGGTGCGACGATCGTCTGCGCGGCGGCCGCCGCCGGCACGCCCGGCGACGCCGGGATGCCCTGTGTCGCGAGTCCCGAGCCGGCCTCGGCGAGCAGCCCGTCCACGTGGCCGTGGTAGGCGCCGGCGAACTTGAGCACCTTGTCGCGCCCGGTCGCGGCGCGCGCGAGCCGCACCGCGCTCATCGTCGCCTCGGTGCCGGACGAGGTCATCCGCAGCATGTCCACGGCCGGCATCCGCGCGCACACCAGCTCGGCGAGCTCGACCTCGCCCGCGGTCGCAGCGCCGAAGCTCGTGCCGCGGGCGGCCGTCTCGGTGACGGCATCGATCACGGCGGGATGCGCGTGGCCGTGGATCAGCGGGCCCCAGGAGCAGACGTAGTCGACGTACGTGTTGCCGTCGACGTCGGTGATCTCCGCGCCCTCGGCGCGCTCGATGAAGATCGGGTCGCGCCCGATCGACCGCATCGCCCGCACGGGCGAGTTCACGCCGCCGGGCAGGACGTTCTGCGCGCGCTTGTACAGCTCCGAGGAGCGGACGTCCGAGAGCGATGTGGTCAGGCCCGCTCCTCCTCCCAGCGGCGGAAGGCGCCGGTGAAGTAGAGCATCCGGACCTTCTTGAACTCGGTCGACGAGTAGAGCGTCGCGCGCTCGGTGATGCCGGTCGCGTCGGCGATCGAGTCGAGGATCGCGTCGCACTCCTCCTTCGAGCGCCCGTGGGCCATCGTGAACACCGAGTAGGGCCAGTCGGCGTACGTCGGGCGCTGGTAGCAGTGCGAGACGCCGCGGAAGGCCGCCATCCGCTTGCCGGTCTCCAGGATCTCGGCGTCCGGCACCTTCCAGACGCCCATCCCGTTGGCGGAGAAGCCCGCGCGCCGGTGGTAGAGGATCGCGGCCACGCGCCGCAGCCCGCCGCGCTCGCGCAGCGACTCGAGCCGCGCCAGCACGGCCTCCTGGGGGATGCCCAGCTTCTCCGCGGCCGGTGCGTACGGCTCGCTGATCACCGGCATCGGGCCCTGGGTCGCGAGGATCGTCTCGACGTCCTCCTCGGTCACCTCGATCGGGTCGAGCTGGATCGGCTCGACGGCCTCGCCGGCGAGCGACAGCGCGTCGGTGCCCTGCTCCATCTCGAGGTCCATGCGGATCTTGAACAGCTTCAGAGTCGGGAGCTGCCGGATCGACTCGGCGCCGGTCTCGGCCTGCAGAGCGTCGAGCGTGCCCTGCATCCCCAGCTTTGACCCCGGCTCGACCGCGAGCGTGAACCAGAGGTTGAAGTCGTGGTTGCGCAGGTAGTTGTGCGTCACGCCCGGGTGGGAGTTGATGACCTTGGCGGCGCGGTGCGGGTTGTCGCCGTCGACCTTGGCGGCCACGAGCATCGACTCGTAGCCCAGTGCGCGCGTGTCGAAGATCGGCGTGACCTCGCGGATGATCCGCTTGTCGAGCAGCTCCTGCACGCGCGCCATCACCGCCTCCTCGGTCACGCCCGCGAGGCCCGCGACATGCGCGAACGGCCGCCTGGTGAGCGCGAAGCTGCCCTGCATCAGGTTGAGCAGCCGCTTGTCCGCCTCGTCGAGCGGGATCGCCGCGCCGTCCTTCCGGCTGCGGACCTTCACTGAAGCCATCGGGCGACGTCCTTGGCGTAGTAGGTGATCACGATGTCGGCGCCCGCGCGGCGGATCCCGGTGAGCGCCTCGAGCACCGCGGCGCGCTCGTCGATCAGGCCCTGGCCGGCGGCGGCCTTGAGCATCGCGTACTCGCCGCTGACGCTGTAGGCGGCGACCGGCAGGTCGGTGCTCTCGCGCACGCGCCGGATCACGTCCAGGTACGGGAGCGCCGGCTTGACCATCACGACGTCGGCGCCCTCCTGCGCGTCGAGCGCGACCTCGCGCAGTGCCTCGCGCGCGTTCGCGGGATCCATCTGGTAGCCGCGCCGGTCGCCCGACTGCGGGGCGGAGTCGGCGGCCTCGCGGAACGGCCCGTAGAACGCGGACGCGAACTTGGCGCTGTAGGCGATGATCGGCGTCTCGGTGAGGCCGTGCTCGTCGAGCGCGGCGCGCAGCGCGCCGACGCGCCCGTCCATCATGTCGCTCGGCGCGACGGCGTCGACGCCGGCCTCCGCCTGCGAGACGGCGGTGCGCGCGAGCAGTTCGAGCGTCGCGTCGTTGTCGACGACGCCGTCGCCGCGCAGCACGCCGCAGTGGCCGTGGCTCGTGTACTCGCACAGGCACAGGTCGGCGATCACCAGCAGCTCGGGGTGCGCCGCCTTGATCGCGCGCGTCGCGAGCTGGACGATGCCCTCGTCATCCCACGCGCCCGAGCCCTGCTCGTCCTTGTCGGCGGGCAGGCCGAACAGGAGCACCGCGGGGATCCCGAGCGCGGACGCCTCGCCCGCCTCCTCGACGGCACCGTCGATCGAGAGGTGGTCGATACCGGGCATCGACGGGATCGGCGTGCGCCGATCGCCGCCCGCGACCACGAACATCGGGTAGATCAGGTGGTCGACCGAGAGCTCGGTCTCGCGCACGAGGCCCCTGAGGAGGCCGGTGCGGCGAAGCCTGCGCAGTCGGGTGGCGGGAAAAGTCACGGCCTACGAATATAGGGTTTCGCCCGCCGGTCGTCGGAAACCCCACCCGCCGACCTTCGTGCGACGTTACGTTCCGAACCGGCGGAGTGACAAACGGGCGAGAATCCAGAAGCCCACGGTCAGCGCGAGCAGATGCAGAATGGGCAACAACAGCGCGCCGCCGTTGATCGCGCCGTCGAGCGCGCGCAGCGACGGTTTGAACGGGAACAGGCCGGAGACGACGTTGACCGTGTTGTAGAGCCCGGCGCTCACGCTGCCGGACGGGACGAGCGCCAGGAACACGATCGGCAGGGCCAGCAGGATCGCCAGCAGCGACGCCGCGCGCACCTCGCGCGTGAGCCCGCCGATCGCCGCGCCCATCGCGGCGAAGCCGAGCGCGCCGCCCGCCAGCGCGGCCAGCCAGGCCGGGATCCGGCTCCAGTCGAGCCCGACGAACGCGGCCAGGCCGAACAGCATCGCCAGCGTGACCGCAAGCGCGCACAGCGCGCTCAGCACGATCTTCTCCGTGAGCAGCTGCGTGCGCGAGATCAGGCCGCGCACGAGCCGCCCGAACGCCTGCTCCTCGCGCTCGAGCGCCAGCAGCCCGGCGGCGAGCAGGAGCGTGACGAACATCAGCGACACGGTGACGGCGACGGCGACGGCGAACGCGTCGAGCGACGTCTTGCTGCCTCTCACCACGTGCTGCTCGACGTTCACGGGCGTCCCGATCGAGGCGAGGATCGGTCGCGACACGTCGAGGTTCTCGGCCGCCAGTCGGGCGAAGCGCGCGACCTGGTCGAGCTGGACGCGCTCCGGGGAGTCCGGCGGCAGGTCGGCGGCGACGCTCTCGATGATCCCCTGCGCGCGCTCGAGGCCGAGGATCTCGATCGCACCCACGAGCGGCAGCGAGATGTCGCCGCCGCGCACGATCACGTCGATGTAGCGCGCCGCCTCGCGCAGCACCGCGTCGGACAGCGCGTTGTTGGCCTCAGCCAGGCGCGCCTCGATCGTCGACTCGACGAAGCGCCGCTTCACCGGGTCCTCGGCGTTGTAGTAGACCTCGATCACGGGCGGGTCGCCGCCGCCGAGCCCGAGCGTCGCGCGCAGCCGCTCGGTCGCGTTCTCCGGAATCACCATCGCGCCCAGCACGTCGCCGTCGCGGACCTTCTCGATCGCCTCCTCGCGCGTCTTGACGTTGACCGGCTCGATCGACTCGAACAGCCGGCCCGCGTAGTCGGCGACGTCGAGCGTGCGCCCACCGACGTTGAACTCGCTCTCGCCGGCCGGCACGAGGTTCACGAACGCGACGCGCGGCTTGTCAGGCCCGCCGGACAGCGCGAGGCCGAACAGCACCGCGATCACGACGGGGTAGATCACCAGCAGCGCGACCAGCAGCGGCGAGCGGCGCAGGATCTGCAGGTCCTTGAGCAGCAGCCAGCGCATCAGGTGGCTGATTCTGCGGCCACCGTGCCCGCATGGTCGTGGATCGTGGATGCCGGGCGGTGCACGGTGGGGAGGGACAGTGGCAGAGCCACGGACCTCTCCGCCGGGTGCCGATCCGGCGCCGCGAGACGCGCCCAGGCGGTCGCGGGGGTCGTGGAATCAGCCACCTAGTGTCCCCGGTCGTGCAGGAAGCGCACGAAGGCGGTCTCGAAGTCAGGCGCGTCCGGCGTCGCGCCGGTGGCCGTCTCCAGCTCGTCCGGCGTGCCGGTGAACAGCAGCTCGCCGTCGGCCAGCACGAGCAGCCGGTCGGCGTAGCGCTCGGCCTCGCCGATGTCGTGGGTGGAGAACACGACCGTGGTGCCGAGCGCCGACAGGAACTGCCACAGCCGCTCGCGCTGGCGCGGGTCCAGCGACGCCGACGGCTCGTCGAGCAGGAGCACGACCGGCTCGCCGATCAGCCCGATCGCGATGTTGACGCGCTGGCGGTTGCCGCCGGACAGCTTGCCGACCTCGTCGCCCGCGCGGTCGCCGAGCACCGTCTGCTCGAGCATGCGGTCGACCGTGCTTTCGACGTCCGGGACCTTCTCCAGCCGTGCGAACAGCCGCAGGTTCTCGGCGACCGAGAGCTTCGAGTACAGCGCCGGCTGCTGCGGCACCCAGCCGACCTCCTCCGGGCGCAGCGAGACCGTGCCCGAGGTCGGTTTGAGCACGCCGGCGAGGATCCCCAGCAGCGTCGTCTTGCCCGCGCCGTTCGGCCCGATCACGGCGACCCGCTCGCCGTCGGAGAGCTCGAACGACACAGAGCGCAGCGCGTCGCGCGTCCCGTAGCGCTTGGAGACCGAGTCGGCGCGCATGGCGCCGGTGAGGCTACCCAGGCGCGGTCGAGGCAGCCGCCGCCTCGGCCTCGGCCCCGCTCAGCTCGGTGTCGCACGACGGGCACGTCGTGGCGCCCTCGGGACACCTCGCCCCGCATTCCGGGCACTCGCGCTCCGCCGGCGGCGGGGGTCTCTCCTCCCCGTCAGCCCGGGACGCGGACGGCAGGTCCCAGCGCTCGAACGTGAAGTTGGTGCGGAAGTAGTCGACGCTCTCGCGCACGATCGCCGCGAGCGGGAGCGCGATGAACGCCCCGATGAAGCCGTACACCTGACCGCCCAGCAACAGCGCGAAGATCACCAGCAGCGGGTTGATGCGCAGCGCCTGCGCGAACACGGTCGGCGCCACGATGTGACCCTCGATCTGCTGCAGCCCGGTGAACGCGATCGTCAGCCACAGCGCGTCGAGCGGCTCGCCGCTGAACAGCGCCAGCAGCACCGGCGGCGCCGCGCCGATCGCCGGGCCGACGTACGGGATCAGCTCGGCGAACGCGAACCACGCACCGAAGAACACCGCATACGTCTTGCCGTCCGGGAATATCCCGAGCGACCCGAGCACCCACAGCAGGACGCCGGCGCTCGTGCCCATGATCAGCGAGAACAGCAACTGGCCGCGCACGTAGCCGATCACGGCGCGCTGGATCCGGGTCGGGTAGTCGTCCTCCGCTCCGGGCCGGCGCGGGACGACCGATCGCACGGTGGCCCCGATCCGCTCCCCGTAGATCAGCATGTAGACGCTGATCACGATCAGGAGGATCAGCGCCAGCGATGCCTCGACGAGCGTCCGCAGCGCGTCCTGCGTGAACGCCACGACCTCGCCCGACCCCGCCGACAGGTCCTGGCCGAGCGAGCCGAGCGCGGTCTGCCCCTCGTCGGCGATCTGGAGGTCGACGCCGTTGCGGTCCAGCCACGCCTGCAGGTCCGCCAGCGAGGCGTTCGCGTCGTCGACGATCTCCGGCACGTTGTCGCGGAACTGCGACACCTGGTCCGAGACGGGGTTGGAGAGCAGCAGGCCGATGCCCGTGACGAGACAGACCACGCAGAGCATCACGATCAGGACCGCGATCCCGCGCGGGACCCTCGCCCGCCGCAGAACCGTCACGAACGGGTTCAGCAGCAGCGCGACGAGCGCACCGATGATGAACAGCAGGATCACCGGCCCGGCCGCCCGCAGAATCACCCACAGGCCCACGACCGCCAGCGGGAGCGAGACGAGCTGCACCCACCGGGGCACGACGAGACGGGAGTCCTGAGGCGCCGTCATGACCTCATAGCATGACGGCCTCTGACCGCCATCTTGTTCATCGGAGACGTCGTAGCGCGGACCGGCCGCCGCGTGGTGCGCGACATGCTCCCCGGCCTGCGCGATGAGCTAGAGCTCGACTTCGTGGTCGCCAACGGCGAGAACGCCGCGGGCGGGATCGGCATCACGCCGAAGGACGCGAAGGAGCTGTTCGGCGCGGGAGTCGACGTGATCACGCTCGGCAACCACACCTACCGCCACCGCGAGGTCTGGCCGTACCTCGACGAGCAGCCGCACATCCTCCGGCCGGCGAACTTCCTGCGCACCCAGCCCGGCCACGGCACCACGGTGGTCGAGCGCGACGGCACGTCGCTCGGCGTCGTCAACCTCAGCGGCAACCTCTACCTGCAGGCGGGCAGCCCGGCGCTGGTGACGATCGACGAGGCGCTGAAGGAGGTGCAGGACGCCGACCACGTGCTGGTCGACATGCACGCCGAGGCGACGAGCGAGAAGGTCGCGCTCGGCTGGTACCTCGACGGCCGCGTCACGGCCGTGGTCGGCACGCACACGCACGTGCCGACGGCCGACGCGCGTGTGCTCCCCGGCGGGACCGCCTACATCACCGACGTCGGCATGACCGGCGCGCGCGGCGGAGTGATCGGCGTCCGGCGCGAGCAGTCGATCTCGGTGATGCGCACCCAGATGCCGCAGCGCTACGACGCCGCGGACGAGGACCCGTGGCTGAACGCCGTGCTCATCCGGAGCTCGCAGCCGGGGCGGGCGGATGCGATCGAGTCGGTGCTGCGGCCGGCACCGGCACCCTGAGCAGCGCGAGCCAGACCAGCGGCGCGAACCACACGAGGTAGAAGTAGAACCAGTGGTCGGCGCCGAGCTGCGCCGCGATCAGCACGGCCGCCGCGAGCGCTGCCACCGTCGCCGTGTCGCGCCGGCGCGGGACGAACGCCACGGCGACGGCGAGCGCAGCCGCCGCGAGCTGGACCACCAGCTGGAGGCCGCCGGCATCGCCCCAGATCGAGAACGGCGACTCGCGATCGGCCTGGAAGGCGACCGTGCGGTCGAACAGCGTGCCGAGGTCGAACGGCGCGAGCACGAGCGCAACGGTGATCGCGAATGCGACCATCGCCGCCGGCCGTCTGGAGAGCAGCAGGGGCGCCAGCGCAAGCGGCGCGAGCTTCGTCAGGCCCGCCAGGGCAGCCGCCACGCCGCGCGCCACCGGGCGCGCGTAGGCGAGCAGCGCCGCGAGCACGAACAGCGGCACGAGCGCGTCATTGGCGCCGCTCGCCGTCACGAGCAGCGTGAACGGATACGCCGCCCACAGGTACGCGGCGAGCACGCCGCCGAGCCGCCACAGCAGCGCGATGCAGCCGAGGTCGAACACGATCGCGGCGGCGTGGGCCGCCGGCAGGCCGTCCCAGCTCCCACTCCACGGGAAGACCTGCTCGAAGGGCACATACGCCGCGTACGCCACCGGCCCGTACGTGTCCCCGTGCGCGATCGGGGACGCAAACGCGCCGTAGAGCGGCTCGCCGCCGGCCAGCCGGTCTGCGCCGACGACGCTCGCGTAGCCGACGTCGATCACGTTCCCGGTGATGTTGAGCGCGATCCGCGCGCCGATCAGGAACATCAGCGCGACCGTCAGGAATCCCGGGGTGACGCGCAGCACCGGCGCCGGCGGTGGGTGCCACGCGACCCACAGCATGCGCGCGAGCAGGTAGGCGAGCAGCGGGTAGACCGTCGGGACCGAGATCCCGAGCTCGGCGTCGTTGAACGCGGCGTAGGAGAGCGCGAAGGCCAGCAGCACGGCGAGGTCGAGGTGGAGCATCCGCGGCGGTCCGCGCAGGAACGGCAGCACGAACAACGCGCTCAGGCCGACCCAGATCCACGGCGTGTTCGCCGCCCGGCCGAAGAAGCCGGGGTAGCCGCGCGCCATCGCCCACTGCGCCTGCACGCCCGTCCACGCCTCCAGCACCCGCCCGGTGCGGTCGTCCACGCGCACCTGCGCGATCTCCTCTCCCTCCGGCGCCGCGTACAGCGACACCCGCCAGCGCCACCGCCGCTCGCGGAACGCACGCAGGTAGCTGCGCGGACGCTCTGCGCGCTCGCCGCGCACCTCCGGCGTCGCGGCGGCGACGGCGATCGCCTCCGGCGGCGTCAGCCGCCAGCCCTCCTGCGCGTTCGCCGCCGGCGGCGCGGCGAGCGCGACGAACGCGAGTGCGATCAGAGGCCGAAGTGCTCGCACACCATCGGGACCACGTCACGCAGCGACCACTGCTCGCGCGCGTCCGCCGAGTCCGGCCCGGTGCCGCACCACAGCAACGAGCCGAGCGAGTCGTTGGCGTGGAGCGAGCCGTGCGACCCGCCGCCCACGTGGTGTGCGCCGCCCCAGTCGAGGAACTCGTAGCCGGTCCGCGCCGACGCCAGCACCTCGCCGGACGTTCGCGTGCGCAGCGCGGACCAGCTGCGGCCGAGCGCGTCCGGGTAGGTGGCGGAGCCGATCCGGCCGTCACGCACCTCGAGCGCGAGCAGGTCGAGGTCTCCCTCCACGCTCCAGCGCCCCCCGCGCGCGTCCTCGAGGTTCCCGCCGGACGCGAACCGCAGCTCCTTGATCTTCCCGCCGCGGTCGCCGCGGATCGCGGCCTCGCCGTCGGGATGGTCGGTCATCCGCATCACGACGTCGACGCCGTCGAGCGCCAGCAGCGTGCGCTCGACGCGTGACACGAGCTCCGCGCGGCGGTCGCGGTCGAGCACGTAGACCTGCGCGGCGCGCGAGTTCGGGCACACCGCGATCTCGGCCGCGTCGCCCGCCCGCGCGCGTGCGGCCGGCAATACGGAGAACCCGTCGAAGGCGTGGAAGAGGTCGATCTCCTGCTCGACGCGTGACTGCGAGTGGTCCGAGCACACGATCAGCGCGTGATCCTCGAGAAACGCCTCCGGGCCGCCGGCCGGCTCCATCATCCGCTCGAGCTGGCGGTCGGCCGCCGCCAGCGAGTCGACCTGCGACGACGGCCCGTACTTGTGCGAGTGCGTGTCGTTGTCGGGCAGCGAGAAGAGCATGAAGTCGAACAGGTCGTGCTCGACCATGTACTCGCCGACGCAGCCGGAGTGCTGGTCGCGCACGCCGGGCAGGCCGAGCTGCGAGCGGCACGGCGTCTTCCGCGAGGCGAAGATGTCCGCGTAGAAGAGCTCTTTCGGCCCGTACACGGCGTGCCGGAACACCGTCGACGCGATCCGGGTGAGCGCGGTGTCGCCGGACACCTCGTGACGGTGGCGCCCGCGGTACATCAGGTACGTCGTGCCGGCGGTGCGCACGCCGGCGTCGTCGAGTCGCTCGAACACCGTCGGCACGTCCTGCGAGAGGTGCTCGAGGTTCATGTTGTAGATCGTGTCGGTGAGCGACTGCTTGAGCCCGAACGACTGCGAGGCGCGGAAACTGGTTCCGTATTCGACGTAGCGACCCTCGCCGCGGTGGTACCAGTTCATGCCCGGGATCTCGTGCTCGTTCGGCCCGACGCCGGTGGCGATCGACGCCGCGCACACCGGCGTCACCGACGGGAACGCGGCGACGCAATCGTCCACGTGCTCGCCGCGCTCGAGCAGCAGCTTCAGCGTCGGCGCGCGCCCGCTCGTGACCGTCCGCTCGAGCATCGCGGGCTTCATCGCGTCGATTACGACGAGGACGAGCTTCTTCACCGAAGGATGCGGAGGCCCGCGTACTTCTCGCCGGCGCGTCGCCGTCCGCCCGCGAGCAGCCATGCAAGGCCGGCAAGCACGAGGATCGCGAGCGGTGGGAACAGGATCGAGGCGCCGGCCGCGGCGACCGCAGCGCCCTCGCCGTAGACGGGCAGCGCACCCTGCGCCTCGGGGTCGAGCCGGCGGCGCACGCGGGTGAACAGCGAGCGCGTCGCGAAGAAGCCGAGCGCGGCCGCGGCAGCGCCGACTACGACGCCGGCCGCCACCGGGTGGCCATTGTCGGCCAGCGAAGCGGCGGCCTGAAGCGCTCCCAGCACGATGGCGACCGCCAGCAGCAGCCAGCCGATCGCGCCCGCGTCGAGGTCGGCGCGGCGGCGCTGCACGAAGTCGGCGACCACCACCAGCGCGAGCACGCCGAGCAGAAACTGCCACGACTCCAGGAACGCGAAGCTCGTGCCGTCGAAATCCAGCCCGACGTCGGCCGACGCGAGCGCGCCCACGAGGAGCACCGGAAGGAACGGGCGGATGCCGATGGCGGCGGCGATGCCGGCGCCCTGGAGCAGGTCGAGCGCGAAGTCCACGGAGCGTGCGACGATAGCGGGCGGATGGGGCGAGACGAGACACCGAGGCGCTCGGGCGCGCGGGACCTCGAGCGCTACGCGGGACTGTTCTCGCGGCGCACGCAGGCGATGCAGTCTTCCGCCATGCGGGACCTGATGGCGGTGACCGCGCGGCCCGAGATCATCTCGCTCGCGGGCGGGCTTCCCGACACCTCGACGTTCCCGGCCGAGGACTTCGCGGCGCTGATGGCGCGCGTGGCGGTCGACAGCTCGGCGCGCGCGCTCCAGTACGGCCCGACCGAGGGCCTGGACGAGGTGAAGGACTGCATCGCGCAGGTGATGGCGGCCGAGGGGATGCACGTCGAGCCCGAGGACCTGCTCGTCACGACCGGTGGCCAGCAGGTGATCGACCTCGTGTGCAAGACGCTGATCGACCCGGGCGACGTCGTCGTGGCCGAGGCGCCGACCTATCCCGGCGCCGTGCCGGTGTTCGTGTCGTATCAGGCCGACGTCGTCCAGATCGAGATGGACGACGACGGCATGCGGATCGACGTGCTGACCGCGGAGCTCGAGCGGCTCGACCGCGAGGGCCGGACCCCGAAGTTCATCTACACGGTGCCGTCGTTCCAGAACCCGGCGGGGGTGACGCTCGCGCTCGAGCGGCGCAAGGAGCTGGTGCGGATCGCGCACGAGCGTGAGCTGCTCGTGCTCGAGGACAACCCGTACGGGCTGCTGCGCTACGAGGGCGACCCGCTGCCGACGCTCTTCTCGCTCGACGGCGGCGAGTACGTGATCTACCTCGGCACGTTCTCGAAGATCCTCTCGCCCGGGCTTCGGCTGGGCTGGACGTCCGCTCCGCGTCCGGTGCTGGACAAGCTCAACCTCGGCAAGGGCGGCGCCGACCTGTGCTCGTCGACCGTCTCGCAGCTGTTCGTGTCGACCTACTTCGCCGAGCGCGACTGGCGTTCCTACGTCGGCAGGCTGGTCGAGCTCTACCGGCGGCGGCGCGACACGATGCTGGCGGCGCTCGCCGAGCACCTGCCGCCCGAGGCGACGTGGACCGAGCCCGCCGGCGGGCTGTTCATCTGGGCGCGCCTGCCGGACTACATCGACACCACCGACCTGCTCGCGCGCGCGCTGCGCGAGAACGTGGCCTTCGTGCCCGGCCGGGCTGCCTACCTGGACGGGCGCGGCGGCTCCGAGATGCGGCTGAACTTCTCCGGCGTGGGCGAGGACGACATCCGCGAGGGCGTGCGCCGGATCGGCCAGATCGTGCGCGAGCAGGTGGCGCTGTACTCGACGCTGACCGGCACGCAGCCCGCGCCACCGGCCGCGGCCGCCGACGCGGAGCCGCCGAACGTGGTCGAGCTCCGGCGGCGGACGGGATGAAGGTCGCGGTCCTCAAGGGCGGCCGCTCGCTCGAGCGCACCGTCTCGCTGCGCTCCGGCGCACGCGTCGAGGACGCGCTCCAGCGACTCGGCCACGACGTCGTGCCGATCGACGTCGGGCCGGATCTGGTCGACCGCCTGCTCGACGTGCGGCCGGACGTCGCGTTCGTCGCGCTGCACGGCCGCGGCGGCGAGGACGGCACGGTCCAGGAGCTGCTGGAGCTGATCGGCGTGCCGTACACGGCATCCGCCCCGTCGGCCTGCTCGCGCTGCATGGACAAGGTCGTGGCGAAGTACGAGATGCGCGCCGCCGGGCTGCCGACGCCGGACTTCTACGCGTTCAGCCAGGCCGCGTTCGAGGAGCTCGGCGCCGCGCAGGCGCTGCCCGCGCTCGAGGAGCGGCTCGACTTCCCGGTCGTGGTCAAGCCCGCCGCGCAGGGCTCCGCGCTCGGCATCAAGTTCGCGCGCACCGCCGCCGACGTGCCGGCGGCGATCGTCGCCGCCTTCTCGTACGACACCAAGGTGCTGCTCGAGCGCTACGTCGCCGGTCGCGACCTCGCGGTCTCGGTGCTCGACGGGCCGGACGGCCCGGAGGCGCTCCCGGTCGTCGAGGCGATCCCCAATCAGGACGACTTCTACGACTTCGAGGCGCGCTACGAGATCGGCCGGACGACGTTCACGTGCCCGGCGGACATCGGGCCGGAGGCGACTGCGCGCGCGCAGGAGCTGGCGCTGGCGGCGTACGTGACCCTCGGCTGCTCGGGCTTCGCCCGCGTCGACCTGATGCTCGACGACAACACCGGCGCGCTGCAACTGCTCGAGGCGAACGCGATCCCCGGCCTCACCGACACGTCGCTGCTCCCGCTCGCCGCCGAGGCGGCCGGCATCCCGTTCGACGAGCTGATCACGCGGATCGTCGAGCTCGCCGTCGCGCGAACTCCCGCGTAAGAGGGCGAAGCCCGGCCGCGCTAGCTATCGCCCATGAAGTCTTCGGGCGTCACCTGGTCGAGGAACTCCTTGAACTTGTCCACGACCTCTTCGGTGTCCTCGACCTCGTGCTCGAACTCGATCGCGGATTCGGCGATCACGTCCTCGGCGGCGAAGATCGGCGCGCCTGAGCGCACGGCGAGGGCGAGCGCGTCCGACGGCCGCGAGTCGATGTCGACCTCGCGCCCGTTCACGGTCAGCGTGATCGACGCGTAGAAGGTGTTCTCGCGCAGCTCCGTCACCGATACCCGCGTGCACGCGACCTCGAGCTCGCCGAGCATGTCGAACAGCAGGTCGTGCGTCATCGGTCGCGGCGTCGATGCCCCCTGGAGCTTCATCAGAATCGCGGCAGCCTCGGGATGCCCGATCCAGATCGGCAGGAACTTGTTCGTATCGACAGCCTTCAGCAGCACGATCGGCTGCTTGCCGACCATGTCGAAGCTGACGCCGTAGATGACCATCTCCTGCAAGAGGGGCGCTCCTTCTCGGGGCAGTGATGGCCAAGTCTAGCGGCCGGTACCCCCTGTCAAGAGGCGCTCCGCGCGCCTGGAAAACACCGTGCAAAGGCGGCGTTTTGCCCGCTACGACCCAGGGCGCGCCCTGCGGTAGCCGGGCAGCGCGCGGACGTCGGCGCCCGGGTCGCGGCCGTCCGTGCCACGGCCGCGGTAGGGGCTGGACGCGGGCAGCGCCCAGCGGCGCGGCCCGCCGCGGACGAGACGGAGCCTGCGCGGGAACCAGTTCCGCGGCGGATAGAGGGCGCGATCGCCGCCCGGCAGGACGTTGCCGGCGAACCGGATGCCCGGGAAGAACGCACGCATGGCTGGCATGCCGGTGCCGACCGAGTCGCCGAACACGCCGTACGCGTTGTGGTTCGCGATCGTGTTGGCGAACGTGAACCGCTGCGTCGGCTCGCCGTACGCCACGACGATCGAGCCGTCCTGGTCGCTCGTGTTGTGCTCGAGCCGGATGTCGCGGCCGCCCGAGATCTTCAGCAGCGGCTCGCGGCCGATGCGGGTGAAGAGGTTGCCTTTGACCGTGATGTGCTGCGTCAGGCGACTCGGGCCGCCGTCGTCGCGGCCAAGGATGTTCAGCGCGCCTGGCGAGTCGTCGACGACGTTGCGCTCGAAGCGGACGTCGCGCACCACCGCCCACGGCGCGGCGCCGCCTTCGCCGCGCGGCGTGAGGACGATCGCGATCCCGACCTGGCCGTCGACCCAGTTGTGCCGGAACACGTTGCGGACCACGCGCACGCGCCGGGCGTTCTTGAGCTCGAACAGGTTCTTCACCGTGTAGCGGTCGCTGCGGCGCCACTCGAGCGGCTTGTCGATCAGGTTGCCGCGCACGACGATGTCCGACGGGACGAGCCCCGCGATCGACGGCGCGGCGCCGCCGAACATGACGTTCTCGGCCGCGCCCTGCAGGCGGTTGCCGGCGATCGTGAACGGTCCAGGCCCGTTCCACCCTCCGATCGCCTGGCTGTCCTGGCCCTTGACGCCGACGTCGGAGACGGTCGAGCGGACGATCGTGGTGTGGGCGCTGTTGAGCGCGATGCCGCGCTTGAGCTCTCCGGCCGGATCGCCGTGCACCCACACCCGGTCGAGCACGAGGTGGTGCGGAACCTCGAAGCGCCGGTCCTGCTCGGCTCCCGATGTCCCGAGCTCGACGAGGTCGTACACCAGGTCCTGGGGCGCGCGCTTGCGCAGCTCGAGCCCGGTGAGCCGCCAGTGATGGGCGCCCGGAGCGGTGCGAAGGGCGGGCTCGCCGTTGCCGGGAGCGACGACATCGGGCAGCGCCGCGGCATGCGCCGGGCCGGCGCGCCCGCGGGAGAGCCGGCCGGCGCCGCGCACCGTGATCCATCCTCTCCCGCGCTTGGCCGGGAGCGTGAACGGGCCGACGAACACGCCGCGGCGCGACAGGACCACGCGATCGCCAGGCCGGGCAGCGTCGAGCGCCCGCTGAAGGTCGCCGCCGGCACCGACACGCAGCGTGCGGCCCTCGGCGGCGTGGGCGGACCCCAGCACCGCGAGCAGCGTTGCGCACAGCACGACCCGCCCCGTCATGGCGGTCAGCGTAGCCAGCGGAGGGCTATCGTCCGCGCATGACCGGGCAGGAGCTCACGGCGGCGTGCCTGGCGCTCCCGGGCGCAGTCGAGCAGCGTCCGTTCCCCGACCCGGAGGTCACCGTCTACAAGGTCGGCGGGAAGATCTTCGCGATCACCCGCCTGGCGAGCGATCCACTGCGCGTGAGCCTGAAGTGCGAGCCCGAGCTGGCAGAGCAGCTGCGAGTGACGCATCCGGCGATCACGCCCGGTTACCACCTCAACAAGCGCCACTGGAACACCGTCGTCCTCGACGGGTCGCTGGCGCGGCGGCTGGTGCTCGACATGATCGAGGACTCGTACGACTTGATCGTCTCCGCGCTGACGCGCGCGCAGCGGGCGGATCTGGAGGGCTGAGCGCTAGTGCCGGCGGCACAGCAGGTGCAGAAAGAACGGCCTCTGTGCTGCCGGCGCGAGCGTCGGCTCGGCCTCGACCGTGGCGGCGTCCGGTCGCGGCTCGCGTAGCGCCTCGACCACGAAGCCCGCGCGCTCGAGCGCGCGGGTGTAGTACTCGAGCGGTCGCTCGATCGCCTCGAAGGTCATCGTCAGGCCGTCGCGCTCGACCGGTTCCGCCACGCGCCGATGCTCGAAGTAGCCGAGGACGTGCTCGGGCCGGTTGAGCGGATGCACGATCGCCGCGCAGAGGCGACCGCCGGGCTCGAGCACGCGTGCGGACTCGGCGATCGCGCCCGCCGGGTCGTCCATGTCGTGCAGGCTCATGAACGCGACGACCAGGTCGACGGCGCCGTCGTCGACCGGGATCGCGGCGGCGTCCGCGTCGAGCACGTGGTCGTACCCGCCGCTCCCGCGCGCGAGCGCAGCCAGGCTCGGCGAGCTGTCGAGCCCGATCAAGCGGTGCCCCACGGGCTGCAGCAACCGCCCGACGCGACCTTCGCCGCAGCCGAGGTCGAGCGTCAGCCGCCCGGGCGACGGCAGCAGCCGCTCGAACGCGGGCCAGTTGAGCAGCGTGAAGTAGACGTCGTGCCCGGGCGTGCGTGCCCAAGCGGTCCATTCGGCGGCACGCCGCTCCCACGCCTCCCCGACCCGATCGCCCACGGCGCGAGGATACGGAGCCGCGTTGTCATCGGCCGAGATCGGCCAACACCCGGCGGGTCGCTCCGGCGTGGTCGAGCAACCGCGCCAGTTCGGCGGTCGCATCGTCGTGTCGCTGAGCAGGTGCGCAAGCTCGAGCGCGCGCTGGGGGTCGAACTGTTCACCCGGGCAGGCCGCGGCGTGCTTCCGACCGACGCCGGGCACGCCTTCGCGGAGCACGCCGCGCGCAGCCTGCGAGCGCTGGAGGACGCCGCGGGCAGCGTGGGGGAGCTCACCTCGCTCCAGAGCGGCGGTGTGGCGTTCGGCACCTTCAGCGCCCCCTCGGCCTGGCGGCTGGACGAGCTCGTGGTCTCGTTCCTGGCGCGCCACCCCGGCATGACCGTGCGGCTGGTGGGCCGCAACTCCTCGGTGATCGCCGAGCGCGTCCGTCGAGGTGAGCTGGAAGCGGGCGTGGTGCTGCTGCCCATCGATGACGACAAGCTCGACGTCCGCCCGCTCCTCCGCGACGAGGTGCTGTACGTCAGCGCCGATCCGGCGCGGACCCGGCGCCCGGCCACCATCGAGCGACTGGCGACGGCACCGCTGATCTTCTACGACGCCGAATCCGCCGACAACGACCCGATCCGCCGGCAGCTCGCCGAGCGCGCGCAGGCCGGCGGCCTGAGCCTCCGTCCGCGGGTCGAGGTCGAGCTGATCGACCTCGCCCTCCGCCTCGTCGCCGCCGGCCTCGGCGACACCTACCTGCCAAGCGCCTACCTGCAGGCGCCCTACTACCCCGTGGGACTGACCACGGTGCCCTTCAGCCCCGCGCTCTACGACACCTTCGCCATCATCACCCGCCCCGCGGCCCGCTTGTCGCCGGGAGTGCGCGAGCTCATCGCCGAGCTCGAGATCCACATGCGAGCTGTCGCCGTGGAGTTCGATCGTCTGCGCTGAAGGCTACGCCGGGTCGTACATCACCTCAGACTGCCCTTCGGCGCGAGCCAACGCACAGGCTGGCCGGTGATCTCAGCGACGCGGTCGTAGTCCTCGTCGTAGTGAAGAACCGTCACTCCGGCCGCTTCCGCCGCGGCGGCGATCAACAAGTCGGGATGCTTGACCGACCGCTGGTGGGTGCCACCGGCAGCGGCGAGTTGCTCGTAGACCCACAGCGCGCGACCCCACTGCTCCTTGCCGATCGGGCAGTCCTGAAGCGCGGCCAACTCCTCGCGGATCTCGCCGAACTCCTGCGGATTGCGAGCGCTGTAGAGCAGTTCGAGACGCACGATGTCGCACGTCGCGAGATCGCCGTCGACGAGCGCCGTGTCGAACTCGCCGCGCACCGCTGAGTACTCGGGTCGGCGCGACCACACCCACGCACTCGTGTCGGCGAGCTCGGTCAACCCGTGCGGCCGGCAGGCCGGCGCAACGCGTCGAGTGAGTCCGGCGTCAGATCCTCGAAGTTGCGCTGAGCGAGTCGGGCGCGGCGGGCACGAACGACCACGTCGCGGAGCGCCTCGTGAACCGTGTCGGTGGTCCGGCCGGTCCCGAGCTCGTGTGCCGCCTGCTCAACGAGGTCCATGTCGAGGTTGATGTTCGTGCGCTTCACCACACGCACAGCGTACACCTTCGGTGCGCTGCACGATACACCTTGCCGACCACACGGCGCAGCGCCTTTCTCCAGGGCGGTCGCCGGAGGCGAATCGCAAAGCCCCGCAAGTCCGAGTGGGCGATCCAGGACTCGAACCTGGGACCTCTTCCTTATCAGAGAAGCGCTCTAACCGACTGAGCTAATCGCCCGTGCGGCGGGCCATCATAGCGACCGAAAGGACCCCCGTCAGGCGGGCTCGAGCGCGCCGAGGCGCTCCGCGAGAGCCTCGGCGGCGCCCGGGTCGGCGAAGTCCATGACGACGCGATAGCCGTTGCCGCGCGGCGCCACGCGGACATCGGCTCCGAGCACCCGCCCGAGCGCGTCGGCGAGGCTGCCGGCGGCCTCGACCTGGTCCGGGTGGTGGTCGTCGGCGCCGCCGTTGGCGCCGGCGCGCGACGCGTTCCGGCGGCGGCCGGCGTCGCGTGCGCGGGCCTCGGTCTGGCGGACGCTCCAGCCCTCCTGGACCGCCGTCCGCGCGAGGCGGCGGCGGGCGTCGTGGTCGGACGCGGTCAGCAGCGCGCGGCCGTGACCCTCGGTCAGGTGGCCGGCGGCGAGCAGGTCGAGCACCTCGTCGGGCAGGTCGAGCAGGCGAAGCAGGTTCGAGACGGCCACGCGCGAGCGGCCGACGCGGCGGCCGACGTCCTCGCGCGTGAAGCCGAGCTCCTCGACGAGCAGCGCGCAGGCGCGGGCCTCCTCGACCGGGTTGAGGTCCTCGCGAGCCATGTTCTCGATCAGCGCGAGCTCGAGCGACTCGGCGTCGTCGCGCGCCCGCACCACGGCGGGCACGGTGTCGAAACCGGCCAGCTGGGCGGCGCGCCAGCGGCGCTCGCCGGCGATCAGCTCGTAGCTGCCGCCCGGCACCGGGCGCACGAGCACGGGCTGCAGCACGCCACGCTCGCGCAGCGACTCGGCCAGCGCCACCAGGGCGCTCTCGTCGAAGTCCTGCCGCGGCTGACGCGGATTCGGGGTGATGAGCTCGACCGGCACGTGGCGCAGGTCGGTCTCGCGCTCCGTCGCGTCCGGACTCGACGGTGCGAGCAGCGCCGACAGCCCGCGGCCCATGCCGCGCGTGGGCTCAGCCACGAGATGCCACCTCCTTGGCCAGCGCGAAGTAGGCCTCCGAGCCGGCGCAGTGCGGGTCGTGGTGGATGACGGGGCGGCCGAAGCTCGGCGCCTCGCCCAGGCGGACGTTGCGCGGGATCACCGTGTCGAACACCAGCGCCGGGAAGTGCTCCCGCACCTCGCGCTCGACGTCCTGGCCGAGCTTGGTGCGGCTGTCGTGCATCGTCAGGAGCATCCCGGCGACGGTCAGGCGCGGGTTCAGCTCGCGCTGGATCAGCGACAGCGTGTCCAGCAGCCCGGCGAGGCCCTCGAGCGCGAAGTACTCGGTCTGGACCGGCACGATCACCCGGTCGGCCGCCACCAGCGCGTTGACGGTCAGGGGCCCGAGCGACGGCGGGCAGTCGAGCAACGTGAACGCGAACTGCTCGCGCACGCCCGCGAGCGCGTCGCGCAGGCGGGTCTCGGACCCGGGCAGGCGCGGAAGCTCCATCGTCGCTCCCGCGAGGTCCGGCGTGGACACGATCAGCGACAGGTGCTCGATGTCCGTCGGGCGGACGGCGCTGAGCGCATCGACCTCGCCGCCGAGCACGTCGTAGAGCCCGGGGCCGCCGTTTCGGTCGATCCCCAGCCCGACGGTCGCGTTGCCCTGCGGGTCGACGTCGACCAGCAGCGTCTCGTAGCCGGCCTCCGCGATGCAGGCGGCGACGTTGACGGCGGTGGTGGTCTTCCCGACCCCGCCCTTCTGGTTGGCGATGGCGTAAACGGTGCCCATTGGCGGCTAC
Organism: uncultured Solirubrobacteraceae bacterium; assembly: GCA_963806395.1. GTDB lineage: Bacteria > Actinomycetota > Thermoleophilia > Solirubrobacterales > Solirubrobacteraceae > DASSUW01. Next base: position 422,112 of record CAWDYI010000019.1, read on the forward strand.
GACGCTAGCGGGAGGTCCGGCGGACTCCCGCCGGGGAGCGCCTCAGCCGAGCGGCCGCTTCACCGCCATCCCGGGCCGGCGCGGGAACCGCTCGGGCGTCGCCGCGACCTTCCGGAACACGTGCAGCGTCCGCCCTTGCGCCGCCGGATACGGCTCGACCGCGCGCACCTCCACGGGCTCGAGGCCGAGCTGCGAGGCGGCGGCGGTGCCCGCCGCCGCCTCGGCCGCCTCGACCGCGCCCTTCCACGCCACGAGCGCGCCGCCGTCGGCGAGCAGTGGCGCCGCGTACTCGCACAGCACGGGCAGCGACGCGACCGCGCGGGCGGTGACGAGGTCGTGGGCGCCGAGCCCGCCCGTCCACTCCTCCGCGCGCGAGTGGACGACCTCGGCGTTCGCGACCGCGCCGGCGGCTACGGCCCGCTCCAGGTAGCGGCAATGACGCACGGCGCTCTCGACCAGCGCCACGCGGGCGTCCGGGAGCGCCAGCGCGAGCGCCAGCCCCGGCCAGCCGGCGCCGGCGCCGAGGTCGGCGATCCGCCGCGCGGCGCGCACCGGCTCGAGATCGAGGGCGACGAGCGAGTCGGCCACGTGCCGGTCGGCCGCCGCGTCGGGCGCCCGCACCGTGGTCGGGGCCGTCGCGTCCGCGGCCTGCAGGTCGAGGATCGCGCGCAGCGACGCCACGGCGCCGGCCGGCAACCCGAAGCGGTCCGCGACCTCGTCGAGGCGGCTCACGCGGCGAGCGTGGCGGCGCGGGCGCGCAGCCGGGCGATGACGTCGGCGTAGCGGTCGGTCATCGTGGTCAGGCGCTCGTGCGCGTGCGCGTCGAGGTCGGGGGTGATGTGCCGTTCGAGCAGCGGCAGCACGTCGGCCACCAGCGCCTCGCCGCGGGCCGACCACTGGAAGTAGTGGCGCCCGCCGTGGTGGTACGGGCCGTACAGCCGGGAGCGCGGGAAGCGCTCGACGAGCCAGCGCAGCAGCGCCTCGTGGCGCACGTGCATGCGCAATGTCAGCTGGGGCTGGCGCCCGTCGCCGCCGAAGCTGCCCTCGGCGATGAGGAGCCCGACGACGATCCCCTCGTCACGCGGGTGCATGGCGGGAGTGTGCCATCCACCCCGGCGGTCGCGTGTTTCACCGGGGTGTGGAACGTGAAACCTCGCGGGCTGAGTCGGCCGACGTCAACTGCGCTGGGTGGGGAAGCGGTGGACCGTCGGCGCGGATGAGGATTCGGCGAGCTCGTACGCCCGGGGTTGGTTATGCACGCTTAGCGAGCGGTTCACGACCCACTACTTTCCGGACTGGTGGTTGCGCCCTCTTCAATGCCGCAGTTGACGTTGCGCGCTAAGGCTGCAGCGGCGCGACGACCAGGTGCCGGTCGGGCTCGGTGCCCTCGGAGTACGTCTCCACGTCGTCGCGATCCTTCAGGTACTCGTGCACGACCTTGCGCTCGGTGGCGCTCATCGCATCGAGCGCCACCGGACGCCCCGAGCGCGCGGCGCGAACGGCGGCCTGGTCGGCCTGCCGGTGCAGCATCTGCTCGCGCCGCTCGCGGTAGCCGGCGGCGTCGACCACCACGCGCACGGCCTGATCGCGCCCCGCCTCGCGGTTGGCGATCTTGAAGGCCAGGTGCTGGACGGCGTCGATCGTCTGCCCGTGGCGGCCGATGAACAGGCCGAGGTCGTCGCCCTCGAGCGTGCCGCGGATACCCTCGTCGTTCTGCTCGACGACCACGCCGGCATCCAGGCCGAGCGCCTCGGACACCTTCTCGAGCAGTTCTCGGACGCGATCGACCGGCTCTGCGCTCATCGCCGCCGCCCCGATCGCTTCTTCTTGCGCCGCGGCGGTGCCGGGGGCGGGCCGCTCGGCTTGCCCTTGGGCGGGTTCCCACCTCCGCCGGCCGCTGCGGGCGCGGGCGTGGCGGACCCGCCGCCCGCGCCTCCGCGCAGCAGCTCACCCAGCCCCATGCCCGGCTCAGAGCCCGGTGGTCGCATCGGCCCGAGCCGGCGGCGGATGATCATCTGCTGCACGATCGTCCAGAGGTTCGTGGTGATCCAGTAGACCAGCAGGCCCGCCGGGAAGTTGATGATGAAGATGACGAAGACGAACGGGAGCGCCAGGAAGATCATCCGCTGCGTCTTGTCGGTCGTGGTCGACATCAGCAGCGTCGACGCCAGCTGCGAGCCGATGTAGAGCACGATCAGCGTCACCAGGACCATGCCGGTGGCCTTGTCCGTCAGGTCCGGGATGAAGAGGAACCCGGCGTCGCCGCCCGGGCCACAGGGCGCCGGATCCGCCGTCCCGGGCGGGTTGACCTCGGGGCAGATGTCCAGACGCAGGTCGTCCTGGAGCATGTAGAACAGCGAGAGGAAGACCGGGAGCTGCGCCAGGAGCGGGAGACACGAGGCGAACGGGTTGATCTTGTTCTCCCGGTAGAACTTCATCATCTCCTGGTTGAGGCGCTCCTTGTCGTGCTTGTAGCGCTCCTGCAGCTTCTTCATCTCGGGCGCGTGCGAGGCCAGCGCCTGCATCGACTTGAACTGCTTGAACGTCAGCGGCAGCAGCGCCGCGCGCACGAGCACGGTCATCGCGATGATCGAGAGGCCCCAGCCCAGACCGAGGTCGTGGAACTGGAGCAGGATCCACTCGAAGAAGTTGATCAGCGGCTGGAAGATGCTCTGCATTAGGAGAGTCGGGAGTGTGATGCGGGCGGCTCGGCGGCCCGGGCTCCGCGGAACAGCGTCTGCGCGGATACCGGGTCATAGCCCCCGTGGCTGAAGGGGTTGCAGCGCAGCAGACGCCACGCGGCGAGCACCGAGCCGCGCAGTATGCCGTAGGAGCGGATCGCCTGCGTGGCGTAGGCCGAGCATGTCGGGTGGTATTTGCAGCGTCGGGGCAGCGCCGGTGAGATCAGGCGCTGGTAGGCGCGGATCGGAGCGACGGCGATCGTGCGCAGCGTGCTGCTCACGCCGCCTCCTTCGACCCGCCGCCGCCAAGGTCGTCGACGAGCTCGGCCAGCGCGGTGCGGATCCCGGCCATGCCCTCGCGCTCGGCGAGTGCGAGTGATTCCGGTCGCGCGACCACCACGTAGTCCGAGCCGACCGGGAGCCGGCGGGCCTCCTCCCAGAACGCCTCGCGCAGCACGCGCTTCACGCGCGTGCGGTCGACGGCGCCGCCGACCCGGCGACCGACCGACAGCCCGAGTCGCGGGCCGTCCTCCTCGGGACGGGCCGGATCGCGTTCCCGCGGGAACGCGTAGAGCACGAGGAACCGATTGCCCTTCGAGCGGCCCTGTCGATAGACACGCTCGAACTCCGCGCTGCGCGACAGGCGGCGCCGCTTCGGGCCACGCCCCCCGGTCGCACGCTGCGACTCCACGGCCGTCAGACGGTCAGGCGCTTGCGGCCCTTGTCGCGGCGGCGCTTGAGCACGAGGCGGCCGGCGCGCGTGCTCATGCGCGCTCGAAACCCATGGGTGCGGGCGCGCTTGCGCTTCTTGGGCTGATAGGTCCGCTTCACGTCAGGCTCCTTCGCCGCGGGCCGTTCAGGTGGCGACCGGCCAGGCAGCCGGCCCGCGCCGCGGGCAACGGCGGCACAGGATACCGAGAGGCGAAACACGCCGTCCGCACAGCCCTGTGCACACGCCGTCGACACCCTTCCACAGGCCCGGCGCGGCGAACTCCGCGCGATTTGCGAGGTGCCGATCGCGGCCTGCGTTTGGGCCGTCCGGCCTCTGCTATGTTCGCGTTTCCGGGGCGCCGCAAGGCCCCTCTTCGACCATCTTTCGACCCACGTCCCTCTCCGGGGGAGGCTCTTCCGCGCGCTCGTGCCCGACGTCGAACTCCCACACGCCTGGCGGCGCATCCGCGACGAGATGCGGAGAGCGGTCAGCGACTCCACCTGGCACCTCTGGCTCGAGCCGCTGACGGCAACGCGACTCGAGGAGCGCACGCTTGTCATCGAGGCGCCGGCCGAGAGCCGAGCGTGGGTCGAGGCGAGCTTCGCGCGGCTGCTCGCGGCGTGTACCGCCGCAGTGCTCGGCTCCGGGACGCGCGTGCAGATCATCGCCGCCGGCACCGACACCCCGCCGCCGGCCAAGCGCGCAGCCGCGACCTTCACGGGCGACTTCCACCCCCGTCTCACGTTCGAGCAGTTCGTGATCGGCGACGCCAACCGGCTCGCCCACGCCGCCGCGCTGGCGGTGGCGGAGATGCCCGGCCTGGCGTACAACCCGCTCTTCATCTGCGGCCCGCCCGGGCTCGGCAAGACCCATCTGCTGCACTCGATCGCCAACTACGTGACCGCGCACGGAGCCGGCCAGACCGTCCTCTACACGACTGCCGAGGCGTTCACCGACCGGTTCGTCGGCGCGCTCCACACCGGTGGGCTCGAAGCATTCAAGGCGGCCTATCGCGGCGTCGACGTCCTGCTCGTCGACGACGTCCAGTTCCTCCAGAGCAAGGCCCGCACCGAGCAGGAGTTCTTCCACACGTTCAACGCGCTCCACGGCGCCGGCGCCCAGCTGGTTCTCACGTCCGACCGGCTGCCGCGCGACCTCAACGCGCTCGAGGACCGGCTGCGCGAGCGCTTCGAGGCGGGCCTGGTGACCGACGTGCGCCAGCCCGACCTCGCCACGCGCCAGACGATCCTGCGCAAACGGGTCGAGCAGGACGGTGTCGACTGCATCGACAGCGAGGCGATCGACCTGATCGCCGAGCGTGTCGCGGCGAACATCCGCGCGCTCGAGGGCGCGTTGATCCGCGTCGTGGCGTACGCGTCGCTCACCGGCCGGCCGGTCACGACCGAGCTCGCGGAGGAGGTCCTCGCCGGTCTCTATCCCGGCACGCGCCCGACGCGCCGCTCGGTGCAGGACATCCAGGAGCGCACCTGCGAGGCGTTCGGCGTCTCGATGGACGACCTGCTCTCGACCAGCCGTGCCGCACCGGTGACCTGGCCGCGGCAGGTCGCCATGTACCTCTCGCGCGAGTTGACCGACCAGACGCTGCCGGCGATCGGTCGCGCGTTCGGAGGTCGCAACCACACGACCGTCATGCACGCATGTCGCCGTACCGCCGAGCGGATGACCACCGACCGCGAGGCATACGACATCGTTCGCCGGCTTACCGACGACCTCGGGGGCGGGCGGTGAGGTCCGAGGCTCCTGACACACTGCGGGGTTCATCCACAGCCGCCTGTGCGCGCCTCAGCCGCGGCGCAGCGCGGTTTCCACGAGCTGTGCACACCATCCACAGCCCCGATGACCACGAATCTTCTTTCCTTTTCATAGCCATCGTGAATCCGAGGCGATCCAACACATGAAGCTCACGACCCGGCGCGACGCGCTGTTCGCCCAGCTGCAGATCGTCACCCGCGCCGCATCCACCCGCAGCGCCGTGCAGGCGCTCTCCGGTGTGCAGATCCAGGCGCAGGGCGGCGCCATCGAGCTCCGCGCCACCGACATGGAGATCGGGCTGCGCGTGCCGCTGGAAGGCGAGACGGTCCGCGAGGGCGCCGTCGTCCTGCCGGCGCGACTGCTCGTCGACGTCATCCGCTCGCTCCCGTCCGACGAGCTCACGCTCGAGCTGCGCGCCGCCGAGCAGGACGTCGAGCTCACCAGCGGCTCGGCCACCTTCCACATCCGCACGCTGCGCCTCGAGGACTTTCCACCGCTGCCGGAGCCCGACGGCGACGATCGCCTCGACGTCCCGGGCCCGGCGCTGGTCGAGACGGTCTTGAAGGTGGCGCGCGCCGCGTCGCGAGACGAGACGCGGCCGGTGCTCACCGGCATCCTCGTCTCGGCCGGCGAGCAGGAGCTCCGGATGGCGGCGACCGACTCCTACCGCCTGGCCGTCAAGGACACGAAGCTCGAGGCGCCGCTCGCGCGCTCGTTCGAGGCGAATGTGCCGGCGCGGGCGCTCCAGGAGCTGACGCGGATCGTCCAGCACGGGAACGCGGAGCGGATCGCCGTCTCGCTGCGGTCCAACCAGGTCGTGTTCGAGGCCGCCGGCGTCGTCCTGTCCTCGCGGCTGATCGACGGACAGTTCCCGAACGTGCGGCAGCTGCTGCCCGAGGGGTGGGAGCACGAGCTGCGGCTCAGCGGCACCGAGATCTCCGACGTCGTGCGCCGGATCTCGCTGCTCGCGCAGAAGAACGCGCCGCTGCGGCTGAGCTTCTCCGAGGGCGAGCTGACGGTGTCGGCGCGCACTCCTGACGTCGGCGAGGCGCGGGAGACCGTGCCGGTGCCGTTCCAGGGCGAGCCGTTCGAGATCGGCTTCAACCCCGAGTTCCTCCGCGACGGCCTGGAGGCGCTCGAAACCTCCGACGTGCTGCTCAAGCTCATCTCACCACTGCGCCCGGGACTGATCGAGGCGGCCGACGGCAGCGGGTTCCAGTACCTGCTGATGCCAATACGACTGAATGTGTAGATGGTCGCCGTCCTTGGCGACCGATAAGGATGCGGGTCACCCGCCTCACCGTCCGCGACTTCCGCTCGTACGAGGCAGCCGAGCTGCGCCCGGGGCCGTCGCTCACGGTGATCGCGGGCCGCAACGGGGCGGGCAAGACGAACCTGCTCGAGGCGCTCTACTTCGCGTGCACCGGGCGTTCGTGCCGGACCGCGAACGAGCGCGAGGTGGTCCGCTTCGGCGCCTCGCTCACACGTCTGGAGCTCGAAGCCGAGGACGAGCGCGGCAGCCACGCGGTGAGCGTCGGCTTCCAGCCCGGTGAGCCGAAGCGGCTGCGCGCCGACGGCGCCACGGTCGAGCGGCTGACCGACTCCGAGGCACGGCCGCTCGTAGCCGTCTTCCTGCCCGACCGCCTGGAGTTGGTGCTGGGCGCCCCGGCGCTGCGGCGCGCGCATCTGGACCAGGTGGTCGCGGCGCTGTGGCCCAGCCGCGCCGCCACGCGACGCGAGTACGGCGCCGCGCTGGCGCAGCGCAACGCGCTGATCGCCTCGGTACGCGCGGGCCGCGCCGGCCGGGCGTCGCTGCCGGCGTGGGACACCGCGCTCGCGCGCCACGGCATCGAGCTGATGCGCGACCGCGCCGAGGTCGTCACGCGCCTCTCCGGCCGCTTCGCCGCCCACGCCGAGGCGCTCGGACTCGACGGTGAGACCGAGCTCGGCTACCGCCCACGCTCGCACGCTGAGACCGCGGAGGACCTGGCGGCCGAGCTGGCCGAGCGGACCGACGGGGACCTCGAGCGTGGCTTCACCGGCCACGGCCCGCACCGCGACGACCTTGCGTTCCGCCACGATCGGCGCGAGCTGCGGTCCTACGGCTCGCGCGGCCAGGTGCGGCTCGGCCTGCTCGCGCTCCTGCTGGCCGAGCGTGAGGAGCTGGCCGCCGAGCGGGGCGATCCGCCGCTCCTGCTCCTCGACGACGTGATGAGCGAGCTCGACGTCACCCGCCGTGCGCGCCTGGTCGACGTGCTGCGCGCAGGCGGCCAGAGCGTGGTCACCGCCACCGAGCTGGCGCATGTGCCGGGCGCCGAGGAGGCGGATGTCGAGCGCGTGGCGATCGCCGAGGGCCGCGTTCTACAGGCAGCAGCGGAGCGCGGAGCCCGGCGGGTGGCCGGATGAGGCGCCGCGTACCCCGCCCCGTCAGCCACGCGCTCGATGCGGTGACCGCCGGCCTGGCTCCCGCGACCCTGCTGGCGGAGGTCCAGCGCGCGTGGCCCGACGCCGCCGGTGACTCGTTTGCGCCGCACAGTCAGCCCTTCCGCGAGCGCGACGGCGAGGTCACCGTCGCGTGCCCCGAGGCGGTGCGCGCACAGGAGCTCGACCTGATGTCGGAGCTCGTCGTCGAGCGGCTCAACCGGGTGCTCGGGAGGCCCGCGGTGCGGCGCCTGCGGGTCCAGGCGCGGCCGGCTCCGCCAGGGGGTCGCTGAGGGTGTGCGATTTTAGTGCGTTTTGCAGCACTTTCGTGTGTCCCTGCACGGCGGTTACGGAGGGGTCGCGTGCTAGAATAATGACCACGAAATTCCCCGCCCCGGCCGAGGACGATGCGCGTCCCGTCGCCGGGGCGTCGCTTGTGTAGACGAAAGGCGCCGTGGCTCCCAACGATCGCGAAAACGAACATCAGCCGACTGGCTATGACGCCCAGGACATCACCGTCCTGGAGGGTCTCGAGGCGGTGCGCAAGCGGCCGGGCATGTACATCGGCTCGACCGGCGTGCGCGGCCTCCACCACCTCGTGTACGAGGTTGTCGACAACTCGGTGGACGAGGCGCTGGCCGGCCACTGTGACGCGGTCACGGTGAACATCCACCCGGACAACTCGATCACGGTGGTCGACGACGGTCGCGGGATCCCCGTCGACATCATGGAGAAGGAGGACAAGCCGGCCGTCGAGGTGGTGCTCACCGTGCTGCACGCGGGCGGCAAGTTCGGCGACGGCGGTGGCTACAAGGTCTCCGGCGGCCTCCACGGCGTCGGCGTGTCGGTGGTCAACGCCCTGTCCGAGCGGCTCAACGTCACCATCCGGCGCGACGGCTTCACGTGGACGCAGGAGTACGCCCGCGGCGCGCCGCAGGGCCCGCTGGAGCAGGGTGCGCCGACCGAGGAGCACGGCACCACGATCACCTTCCTGCCCGACGCCGAGGTCTTCGAGACGCTCGACTTCGACTTCGCGACGCTCGAGCAGCGCCTGCGCGAGACGGCGTTCCTCACGCGCGGCCTGAGGATCGGGATCGAGGACGAGCGCGGCGAGGGCAGCCGGGCCGACTTCCACTACGAGGGCGGGATCGAGGACTTCGTCTCGTACCTGAACGAGAACAAGGACCCGATCCACGACAAGGTCGTCTTCTTCGCCGGCGAGTCCGACGAGGGCGCCGTCGAGGTCGCGCTCCAGTGGAACGCCTCCTACCAGGAGTCCGTCTTCTCGTTCGCCAACAACATCAACACGCACGAGGGCGGCGCCCACCTGTCGGGCTTCCGCTCCGCGCTCACGCGCACGCTGAACCGCTACGCGCGCGAGATCGGCGAGCTCAAGGAGAAGGACGAGAACCTCTCCGGCGAGGACGTGCGCGAGGGGCTGACGGCCGTCATCTCGGTCAAGCTCACCGACCCGCAGTTCGAGGGCCAGACCAAGACCAAGCTCGGCAACCCCGGGATGGAGGGCTTCGTCGCGTCGGTGGTCAACCTCAAGCTCGCCCAGTTCCTCGAGGAGAACCCGGCCGAGGCGAAGAAGGTGATTCGCAAGGCCGTGTCAGCCGCCCAGGCGCGGGCCGCCGCGCGCAAGGCGCGCGACCTGACGCGCAAGTCGGCGCTCGAGCGCACCACGCTGCCGGGCAAGCTCGCCGACTGCATGATCAAGGACGCCCGGCTGACCGAGCTGTTCATCGTCGAGGGCGACTCGGCCGGCGGCTCCGCGAAGCAGGGCCGGGACCGGTCGACGCAGGCGGTGCTCCCGCTGCGAGGCAAGATCCTCAACGTCGAGAAGGCGCGGATCGACAAGGTGCTCCAGAACACGGAGATCACCTCGCTGATCTCGGCGCTCGGCACCGGCGTGCGCGACGAGTTCGACCTCGAGAAGGCGCGGTACCACAAGATCATCCTGATGACGGACGCCGACGTCGACGGTGCCCACATCCGGACGCTGATCCTGACGCTGCTGTTCCGCGAGATGCAGGAGCTGGTCGAGGCGGGCTACATCTACATCGCCAAGCCGCCGCTCTACAAGCTCACGCAGGGCAAGCGCGAGCGCTACATCGAGAAGGAGTCCGAGTTCGAGGAGACGCTGCTCGGCGACAAGCTCGAGAAGTTCGAGATCACCGACCACGCCGGCCAGGCGTTCAAGCTCACCGACACGCGCTGGCAGCGCTACTCGCGCCTGCTGAAGCAGTACGAGGGCTGGGCCAGCGCGCTGCGCGCCGACCACGGCAACGAGGTGGTCACGTTCCTCGAGGAGTCCCAGATCCTCGACGAGCAGGTCACCTCGGTCGAAGGGCTGCTCGAGCTCGTGGGCCGGACAGACCCCGAGACCGAGCCGTATACGACGGAGCTGCTCGATTCCGTCGACGGCCTGATCTGCGTCCGCGCGGTCGAGCGCAAGAGCAACCTCGCGCGCACGCACCGGCTGCGCCGCACGATCTTCGAAGCCAACGAGTACCGCCAGCTCGCGCGCGTCCACGGCGAGCTCGTGCGGATGGCCGGCACGCCGCCGTTCGACATCCGGCTCGGCGACGAGACCGACCAGGCGCTCTCGTTCGAGGACCTTCGCCGCAAGGTGATGGACGTCGCCGCGAAGGGCATCAAGCTGCAGCGATTCAAGGGCCTCGGCGAGATGAACTCCGAGCAGCTGCGCGAGACCACTATGGACCCGACAACCCGCACGCTCATGCAGGTCACGATGGACGACGCGGCGGCCGCCGACCGGCTCTTCACGATGTTGATGGGCGACAAGGTCGAGCCGCGACGTGAGTTCATCGAGGAGAACGCCCGCGTCGCGACCCTGGACGTCTGATGGCCGGCACCGATCTGATCTCCGGCGGCAACATCGAGCCCCGCGGGCTCGAGGAGGAGATGCGCTCCTCCTACCTGGACTACGCGATGTCCGTCATCGTGGGCCGGGCGCTGCCCGACGTCCGCGACGGCCTGAAGCCCGTCCACCGCCGCGTGCTGTTCTCGATGAACGAGAACGGCCTCCAGCCGAACCGCCCGTACTCGAAGTCCGCGCGCATCGTCGGCGACGTGATGGGCAAGTACCACCCACACGGCGACTCGGCGATCTACGACGCGCTGGTGCGGCTCGCGCAGGACTTCTCGATGCGCTACATGCTCGTCGACGGCCAGGGCAACTTCGGCTCGATCGACGAGGACCCGGCTGCCGCGATGCGGTACACGGAGGCGCGGCTGGCGCCGATCGCGCGCGAGATGCTGCGCGACCTCGATGCCGACACGGTCGACTTCCAGCCCAACTACGACGGGCAGAACAACGAGCCGGTCGTGCTGCCGGCGCGCTTCCCGAACCTGCTCGTCAACGGCTCGAGCGGCATCGCCGTGGGCATGGCGACGAACATCCCTCCGCACAACCTGCGCGAGGTGATCGCCGCCACGATCGCCTACATCGACGAGCCCGAGATCGACACGGTCGGGCTGATGCAGCACATCAAGGGCCCGGACTTCCCGACCGGTGGCCTGATCCTCGGCCTGAGCGGCATCAGGGAGGCCTACGAGACCGGCCGCGGGCGGGTCCGCGTGCGTGCCAAGGTGCACTTCGAGGAGGCCAAGCAGGGCAAGGAGAACATCGTCGTCACCGAGCTGCCCTACATGGTCAAGAAGGGCGGCGACGGCGGGCTGATCAAGAAGATCGCCGACCTGCACGCCGAGAAGAAGCTCCTCGAGATCACGAACATCGAGGACCACTCGGACCGCCGCGGCATGCGCGTGGTGATCGAGCTCAAGCGCGACGCCAACCCGAAGGTCGTCCTCAACAAGCTCTACAAGCACACCCTGCTCCAGACCACGTTCGGCGTGAACATGGTCGCGCTGGTGGACAACGTGCCGCGCCAGCTTCCGCTGAAGAGCGTGATCCGGCACTACGTCCAGCACCAGCGCGAGATCATCGTCCGCCGCTCGAAGCACGAGCTGCGCACACTCGAGGCGCGCGTGCACCGGCTCGAGGGCCTGCTGATCGCGCTCGAGCACCTGGACGAGGTGATCGCGCTGATCCGCGCCTCGCACGACCGCGACGCGGCCCGCAGCAGCCTGATGGAGCGCTACGGCCTCACGCACATCCAGGCCCAGGCGATCCTCGACCTGCGCCTGCAGCAGCTGACCGCGCTCGAGGCGGACTCGATCAAGCGCGAGCACGCCGACCTGGTCGAGCGGATCAAGGAGCTGCGCGAGCTGCTCGGCGACGAGAGCAAGGTGCTCGAGCTGATCAAGGAGGAGCTGACCGAGATCTCGGAGCGCTACGGCGACGAGCGCCGCACGATGATCGCGCCGAGCGAGGACGACCTCGACATCGAGGACCTGATCGCGGACCAGCAGATGGTGATCGCGATCTCGCACTCCGGCTACATCAAGACGCTGCCGCTGGCCACGTACCGCCAGCAGCACCGCGGCGGGGTCGGCATCACCGGGATGGACCTCAAGGAGGACGACTACATCGAGCACCTGTTCGTGTGCTCGACGCATGACTACCTCCTGTTCTTCACGAACCGGGGCAAGGTCTACCGCTCGAAGGTCTACGACCTGCCGGAGGCCGGCCGGACGTCGAAGGGCCGGTTCCTCGGCAACGTGCTGCCCCTGCGCGAGGACGAGCGGGTGCAGTCCGTGCTCGCGACGCGCGACTTCTCCGAGACCGAGTACCTGATGTTCGCCACCCGCCAGGGCGTGGTCAAGAAGACCAACTTCCAGGCCTACAACACCCCGATCAAGGCCGACGGCATCATCGCGATCAAGATCCGCGACGACGACGAGCTGGTCGCCGTCCGCCGCGTCGACCCGGGCGACGAGATCCTGATCGTCTCCCACGAGGGCCTCACCGTCCGCTTCCGCGAGGAGAACGCGCGGGCGATGGGCCGCGACACCAGCGGCGTGCGCGGCATGGACGTCTCGGGGAAGAACAACTACGTGCTGGCGATGGACGTCGCGCGGCCCGGGCAGGACCTGCTGGTCGTGACCGAGGCCGGCTACGGCAAGCGCACCGCGATCGACGAGTACCGGCTGACCTCGCGCGGCGCCAAGGGCGTCAAGACGATCAGCTTCACCGAGGCCAAGGGCCTGCTCGCCGCCGCGCTCGTCGTGCGCGAGCACGAGGACCTCGTGTTCATCTCCCAGAACGGCATGGTGCAGCGCACCGGCGTCCGCGGCATCAACCGCTACGGCCGCTCGTCGCAGGGCGTCAAGGTGATGAACCTGCGCGAGGGCGACGAGGTCTCCGCGGTCGCGCTGGTGGTCGAGACCGAGGCGGCGGTGGTGGTCGACGAGGCGGCCGAGAACGGCAAGCCCCCGGTCACGCCGGACGCCCTCCTCGACGGCGACGGCGTCGTCGCGATCGAGCCCGACGAGGACGACGAGTAAACCGCCGCTGGGCCCCGGATTAGGAGGGTTTCGCCCTCCGGTCGCCGCTTCGGTCAGCGTGGACGACCTCCGCACGCGATCGCGTCGGCGGCGACCTCCGTGCGACGTTAGATCCCCCCCGCGCGGCCAGTCGTGCTCCGCCGCAAGTTTCGCTACTCTGCCCTGACCAGAGAAAGGGGGTGGTCCGAAGTTGAGTGACAGTTATTACGGGACCCTGGAGGTGTCCGGCCGCTAGACGCCGGCGCTGGACCCGCTGAGGCGGAATCCACACCGTGACACCGCCGCCCTCGTCGCCGGAGCTAGTCCCCCCGGCCGAATGAGACAGCCGAAGGCGGCATCAAAGTCCAGCGAGTTGTGCGAAGGCCCCGAGTTGTCGACTCGGGGCCTTCGTGTTCTAACGTCGCACGGAGCTCGCCGCCGACACGACCGGTCGAGGAGGCCATCCTCGCTGATCGAAGCGGCGAGCGGAGGGCGAAACCCTTAATCCCGCGTCCCTAACCGGGAGTCACCACGCGCTCGACCCGCGCTTCGAGGACCAGCGCCCCGATCCCCAGCGCCGCGGCCCGCTCCTGCCAGGCTTCAGCCGAGAGGCTCCCGTCTCGCAGCTCGGCGACCACGACGTGCGGCGCCACGCGCTCGTCGCCGCGGCGGCAGATGACCGGCTCGGCCGGAGGCGCCTCGACCGACCAGCCGTTCTCGTCGAGCGCGACCAGCAGCCCGTTCGGCGATCAGTGCGGCGGCGAAGTCCGTCGCGTGCTCGACCGGAAGGTCCGGCTCGCGCTGCTGGAGGCGGCCGGCCAGCCGGCCGATCTCACCGACGAGCGCGCCGACGCCGCCCGCGGTGGCGGAGCCGAGCAACTCGCCGTGCGCGGACACCAGCGAACGCGCCCGCTCGAGGTAGACCTCGCCGCCGACCGCGTCCCAGTCGATCGGCTGCAGCTCGGTGGCCGCCTCGTCGCCGAACAGGAACGCCGCCTGCGCGGTCTCGAGCGCGACCGGGTCGCGCAGCAGCGCGCTCGCCGGCGACGAGTCGTCCGGCGCGCCGGCCGGGCAGTCCTGCACGGCGCGCCACCCGCTCCGCCAGCGACGGGTGCGAGTCGTACGGGTCGGTGACCACCTCGGTCAGCTCGCGCTCGAGCTGCTCGGTCGCCGCGCGCTCGACCGCCTCCGAGTGGATGAACGCGGTGAACCCGTCGCCGATCGGCGGCCGCCGGCCGGCCTCGAGCACGGGGACGACCTCGTTCGCCCAGTACGCGTCGAACGCGGGCCCGTATGCGTGGATGCGCCGAAGCGTCTCGACGTGCACGTCGCGCCCGGCGCGCTGTGCGGCGAGCGCGTCGGCGGCGAACTCCTGGCGCCGTGAGATCGCGTTCGTGATGCGCAGGAACGCCTTGGCGTACCAGATGAACGGCAGCCGGACGGCGCGCTGGGTCCAGCCCTCGTCGCCGTCGTCGTCGCTCAGATGCGACACGGTGCGCACGATCGCCTCGCGCGTTCGGTAGATCCACGGGCCGAGTCGCGTGTCGCCGCCGGCGTAGTGCCCGAACTCGTGCGCGACCACGCCGCGCAGCCCGCGCTCGGTGACGAGCTGGAGCAACGGCAGCCCGACGATCATCACGCGCCGCCGGCGCCCGGCCTCGAGCACCGCCGCGTTCACCTCGAACGTCGCGTAGACCTCGTCCGGCGCGCGCTCGCCGCAGGCCCGCGCCTCCTCGTCGATCAGGCTCATCAGCCGCGGCTGCCCGGCGTCCGTGAGCCGCACGCCGGGCGGCTGGAAGCGCTCGCGACGCGGGAAGATCGCGATCAGGATCGAGACGCCGAGCACCAGCCCGGTGAGCGTCACCCAGAGGTTGCCGCCCCCGCCGAGCGCCCACGGCAGGATCGCCACGGCCAGCAGCCCCGCGGCCATCGTCAGCGCGAGCGCGTAGAAGCCGATGGTGAGCGCGATCGCCGCCGCGAAGCGACCCTTGAGCGACGGCCCCGATCCCGAAGCACGCATATCCCTTCCCCCCATTCCCTGCCGGCATCCGCAGCCGGCGCCCGGATGGGCAGTACCCGGGACTGCCGCCCAGAAACTTGACTGAGGAGGTTTCGCCCTCCGGATATGGGTCTCGCCCTCCGGTCGCCGCTTCGACCGCCGGGGACGGATTCCGCCGGCGATCGTGTCGGCGGCGACCTCCGTGCGACGTTACGTATGGAGCGGCAGGTACTGCTTCCACGTCGCCGGAATCGTCGGCGACGCGAGCTGGATGAAGATGTGGGCCGCCGGGCGTGCGCGGCTTGACCCGTGGGTGCATGTTGACCTGGTGCGGCAGGCGGTCGCCCTTGCGGCGGTTGCAGGGCGCGCAGGAGGCGACGATGTTGTCCCAGCCCGAGCCGCCGCCCTTCGAGCGCGGGATCACGTGGTCGACGGTCAGGCTGGCGCGCGCGCCGCAGTACATGCACTCCCAGCCGTCGCGGGCGAACACGGCGCGCCGGGTGATCTTGCGCTTGTGGCTGTCACGCGGGACGCGCACGTACGTCACGAGCCGGATCACGACCGGCTTGGGGAGCGACCCGGTCGCCCAGTGCAGATCGGTCGCGCCGATCTCGATGACCTCGGCCTTCTCCTTCAGCAGCAGCACCGTCGCGCGCCGAACCGTGCAGACGTTGATCGGCTCGTACGTCGCGTTGAGCACCAGCACACGACCACCAGACCAACGGCCAGTGCCGTCGGTGTTCGATCCGTGCCGCTGGTGATCGACGCGCGGCACGGACCCCAGTGGTGGTACTGGAGTGCTGGAGCCCATGGGTGAGGGGCAGTGTAGCCATAAGGCCGGGCGATTCACGCCGCCGGAAACGACCCGAGGACCCGCACCACATCGGCGTGCGTGCGCAGTCCGGCGACCGCGCCGGCCACCGCCGGATCGCCGTCGTGACCCACGAGATCGAGGAAGAACATGTACTCGCCGAGGCCCTGCCGCAGCGGCCTCGACTCGATCCTGGTCAGATTCACGTCGCGCGATGCGAACTCCGCCAGGCAGCGCACCAGCCAGCCCGGGCCGGACGATCCCGCGCCCCAGAACACCAGCGCCGTCTTGAAGCGCTCGCCCGTGGCCGCGGGCGGCTCGGTCCCGGCGCGGGCGAGCCAGACGAAGCGGGTCTCGTTGTCCGGATGGTCCTCGACGTTCTCGCTCAGGATCGTGCATCCGTAGAGCTCGGCGGCGCCGCGTGTCCCCAGCGCCGCCATGTCGGGCTCGGGGTTCTCCGCGATCCGCCGCACCGCGTCGGCCGTCGACGATGCCGGGAGGATCTCGGCGTGCGGCAGCGACTCGCGCAGGAAGCGGGCGCATTGACCGGTGGCCTGCGGGTGCGAGACGACGCGCGTGCACCGCGTCCAGCTCCGCTCCCCGTACGTCACGAGGCAGAAATGGACCGGATGGCGCAGCTCGCCGACGATCACCAGTTCCTCGGCCTCGAACACGAGCGCGTCGAGAACCGGGTTGACCGAGCCCTCGAGGGCGTTCTCGAACGGCACGAGCACGCGGTCGACGTCGCCGTCGTGCACGGCGAGCACGGCCGCGTGCAGCGTCGGCTGCGGCACGAGCTCGAAGCCGGTCGCGCCGGGCGCGGTCATCAGCGCCTCGTGGCTCACCGTCCCGGCCGGCCCGAGGTAGCCGACCCGCATCAGTCGAGCGTCACGGTCTGCGACACCTCACTGCCGGCCAGCGCGAGCCGGATCGCCTCGTTCTCCTCGGGTGAGAGCTCGTGCTCGCCGCGGCCCTCGTGAACGACCTTGCAGTACAGGCGCGCGTTGTCGCGGTGGGCGATGCACGAGAGCACCACGCCGTTGCGGGCCTCGTCGAGGAGGGCGAGCGACAGCGACTGGTGGCCGGACAGCTCGCCGTACGCGTCGTAGCGCACCAGCGCGCGGTGTGCGATCGCGCCGTCGAGCCGGCCTTCCGCGGCGGCCATCCGCGTGTCGAGGCGCTCGGCGACCTCCTCCACGCGCCCGTGGAGCGACTCGAACGCCGCCTGCAAGGCGTTCGCGTGGGCGACGAGGTCGTCACGGCCGCTCGCTCCGAGCACCACCTCCTGCGCGCTGCGCAGGCGCCGCAGCTTCATGGCCAGCACGACGGCGATCACCAGGCCCAGGAGCGCGAGGGCGCCGGCCGCCAGCGCGACGAGGCCGGCCGGTTCCGTCAGGTCGTTCACGAGGCGAGGAAGTCTACGAGCGGTGACGCTAGCCGCCCTCGAACAGCGCCGGGTATTCGGAGCGGTTGTTGTCGGTCTTCTCCTCGCCGGGGACCTTGGCCACCAGCACGCGGATCGTCACCGCGGCACCGATCGGCGGCCGGTCGGAGGGCGGGAGCTCGACCGTCGCGCTCTCCTGCGGGGCGAGCTTCGGGACCGTCTTGGAGGTCGTGATCGGCTGGCCGCTCTCGCGCTGGATCCGCAGCGTCACCTTGATGTCGAACTCGTCGTTCTCGCCCTGGTTCGTGAACTTGACGCTGAACGGCTGGTCGGCGGCGAACGTGAGGCGGTTCGTGACGCCGGGTTGCAGCGTCGTGTCGCCGTACGACGTCGAGTCGAGGCCGGTTCCGTGCAGCCCGGGGCCGGTCGGCTCGCCGCCACCGTCGCCGCCGCTGGTGAGCTGCTGGTCGAGCACCTGCGCGACGGTCTCGGGCAGCGTCCAGCGCACGTCGGCGAGGAACGGCGAGCGCTTGATCTGCTGCCCGCCGATCTCGCTCTCGTCGAGCGCGTGCTGGATGAACGGGATCACGCGGGTGTCCCACGCGACGTCGGATGCCTGGAACACCGCCATCTGGCCCGCGATGCTCTCGATCGCGGCGTCGGCCGCCTCGCCTTCGTCGCCGAGCGCGTTGCGGATCTGCTGGGCGATCTTGTCGAGCCCGTCACGACGCCACTCGAGCGCCATCAGCGCCGCCTGCTGGGCACCGCGCATCTCGTTCGGCACGTCGAGCTGCTCCGCCTGCTCGTACTGCTGCTCGGCCTGCACGCGGAAGCCGGAGATGCCGGTCTGCGAGGTCCTGCGGCGAGGCGGTCGACTGCTCGGTCAGGAGCTGGAAGAACGGTGCGCGACTGCGCGCGAGGACTCGTCGCCGATCGCGGAGATCTGGCGGTTGTAGTCCTTCAGCGCGTTCTCGCGCTGGCTGTCGCGGCACGAGTTCACCACGAAGATGAGCAAGAGCAGCACGACGAGGCCGATCGCGCCGGCGATTGCGCGGCGGATCAGAAGGGTTTGGGAATCAGTTGTGGCGACGCCGCCGGTCGGCCGCGCTCGTCGCGGCCGCGAGGTTGTCCGGCGGGGCTCGTCGTCCTCGTCGAAGAAAGACAAGGCTGGAAGTTCGCTCCTCGCAGTGCGGCGCCATCTCGCCGCACCAGATCGACCCTTGTTGGGACTTCAGTAATACCAACACGCCCGGCGGCATCGCCGGCAGGGTCCGGCCGCCGGCCGTCGAAGGGCCTCCGGATGGACGCCACGGAGGAGCGCGGAGCCGCCGTCGGCGGCCGTCTTGTGCTGGGCCGGTACCGGCTCGGCCCGCGCTTGGGCTCCGGCGGCTTCGGCACGGTGTTCGCGGCGCACGACGAGCGGCTCGATCGCCCGGTGGCCGTCAAGGCGGTCCCGGCGCACGGACCGGTGCCCGAGCGGGCGCAGCGCGAGGCGCTCGCCGCCGCGCGCCTGCACCACCCCGGGATCGTGGCGGTCTACGACGCGGGGGAGGCGGACGGCGAGCGCTTCCTGATCTCCGAGCTGGTGCGGGGCCGCACGCTGGCGGTGCTGGAGCGCGACGGCGCGCTCAGCGACCGCGACGTCCTGCGAATCGGGCTGTCGCTCGCCGATGCGCTGGCCCACGCCCACGAGCGCGGCGTGATCCACCGCGACCTCAAGCCGCAGAACGTGATCGTGCCCGACGCGCCGACCGAGGGGCGCGCCGCCGCCAAGCTGCTCGACTTCGGCATCGCCCACCTGGCCGGCGACGAGCCGCTGACGCTCACCGGCGACGTCGTCGGGACGCTCGCGTACATGGCGCCCGAACAGGCGGCCGGGGAGCGCGTCGACGAGCGGGCGGACCTCTACGCGCTGGCGCTCGTGCTGTACGAGGCGCTTGCCGGCGCCAACCCGGTCCGGGCCCAGAGCCCGGCAGCCACGGCCCGCGCGTCGGGACGGTGCTGCCCTCGCTGCGCCGCCACCGGCGCGATCTGCCGGAGCGGTTGTGCGCCGCGCTCGACACGGCGCTCGCCCCCGACCCCGCCGCACGCGGGACGCTGGCCGATCTCGCCGGCGCGCTCGCGGATGCGCTGCCCGAGGTCTCCGACGACGGCGGCACGATCGCGCCGCACCCGCTCGAGCGTGGCGGCCGGCCGCTGCCGCGGCTCGGCCGCCTGACCGCCGGGCTGGCCGCCGGCGCGCTGGTAGGCGTCGCGCTGCTCGCCGCCGCCGATCCGCCGCGATGGGCCGGCACCACGAGTGGCGCGACGGATCCGATCGCGGCGCCGCTCACCGGCGCGCTCGTCGCCGCCCTGCTCGTCGTGGTGTTCCCGCGTGCCGGCTGGCTGCTCGCCGCAGCCGGGGCGATCGCTGCGCTGGCCGGACCGTGGCCGGATGCCGCCGCGCTCGTGGCGCTCGCGGCCGCCGCGCCGCCCCTGCTGCTGCGTCATCACGGGCTCGTGTGGTCGCTTCCGGCCGTCGCGCCGCTGCTCGGCCTCGCCGGTCTGTCGGGTGCCTACCCGGCCGTGGCGGGTGCCGTGCGCGGCCCGTGGACGCGCGCCGCGCTCGGGGCCGCCGGCCTGTGGTGGCTGCTGCTCGCGGAGCCGCTGCTGAACCGCGACCTCGCGCTCGGGACGCCGCCGGGCGACGCCGGGGACGTGCTCGAGGCGCTCGTCTCCTCCGGCGCACTGCTGCTCGCCCCGCTGTGGGCGGTCGCGGCGGTCGGACTGCCGTGGCTCGTACCGGGTCGCGCGCTCGCCGTGGACATCGTGGGCGCAGCGACGTGGGCGGCCGGCCTGGCGGCCGCGACGGCGACGATCGCCGACCGCGCGGAACTCGCCGAGCCGCGCGGGCTGGCGGCCGGAGCGGTCGTCGCCGGCCTACTGGCGGTGATCGCTGGGCGCGCGCGGAATACTCTGAACGCCGAACATGACCGCTCGTGACCGGGTACCCATGCGCCCTAGGCGCCCATGAGCGTGCTTCGCACCCTGGAGTCCAAGCTCGCCGGCCTCGTCGAAGGCACGTTCTCGCGCGCCTTCAAGTCCGAGGTGCGCCCGGTCGAGATCGCGCGCAAGCTGACGAAGGAGATGGACCAGCACCGCGTGCAGTCGCTGTCGCGGACGTACGCGCCGAACGAGTACACGATCTGGCTCTCGCCCGACGATCGCAAGCAGTTCGAGGGCTACGAGAACGAGCTCAAGCGCGAGCTGTCCGGCTACCTGCTCGAGCATGCCCGTCGTGAGCGGATCTCGCTCGCGACGCGGCCGGCGATCGACTTCCGCACCGACGAGCGCCTGCGGCTGGGCGAGTTCGGGATCCAGGCGCGACTCGTGCAGCCGCCCGAGCACGTCGAGGAGGAGCCCAGCCAGGGCGACCACGGCCGGACCATGGTCTACACGGTGTCCGACCGGCTCGCGGAGCCGCTGCGCGAGCCGGACAACCGGCGCGGCACTGCGCGGCTGCGCGTCGACGGGCGGACCGAGCTGCTCGGCTCGGCCGGCGCCGTGCTCGGCCGCTCGCGCGAGGCCGACGTGGTGGTCGACGACCCGAACGTCTCGCGCCGCCACGCCGAGGTCCGCCCCTCGGGCGGCTCGTGGATCGTGCGCGATCTCGGCTCCACCAACGGCGTGAAGGTCAACGGGCGCCGCATCCAAGGGCCGCAATCCCTCAAGCGCGGCGATGTGATCGAGCTCGGCACCGCTCACGTCACGTTCGAGCTCGAGTAGCCGATGGCACTCGACCCGGTCGCCGTGGCGCTCAAGTTCGGCTTCCTCGCCGTGCTGTACCTGTTCCTGCTGTGGATGGCCCGCTCGGCGCTCAAGGACCTCCGTCGCGGCGGCGCGGACGAGGCCGGGCCGTCGTACGAGGACGCCACCGGGATGCATCACGCGACCGCCGGGCTGAGCGCGGACGGCGACATGGGCGCCCCGCGCCTCCGCGTCGCGACCGCCGCGGGCCTGCGGTCGGGCGCCGCATATGATCTCTCCGAGGGTGCCGTGCTCGGGCGTGGAGAGACGGCCGACATCAGGCTCGAGGACACCTTCGCCTCGTCTCACCACGCCAGGCTGGTCTCGCAGGGAGACGTGATGGTGTTGGAGGATCTGGGCTCAACCAACGGCACATATCTCAACGGGGAGCCGCTGCGGGGGCCGCAGCCGTTGCACGTGGGCGACACGATCCGCATCGGCGACTCCGAGTTTCTATTTGAGCGCTAAGTGCTGAGAATCTCTGAACAGTGGCATGGCTCCGACCTCGGTCGGCAGCGCCAAGGCAACGAGGACAACTACTTCGTGCGTGCGCCCCTGTTCGTGGTGGCCGACGGCATGGGCGGCGCGCAGGCTGGCGAGGTGGCGTCCCAGATGGCCGCCGAGTCGTTCGAATCCGGCCTGCCCGGCGGCAGGTCACCCGCCGAGGGGCTCGTGCACCTGATCGAGGAGGCCAACCGGCGGATCTACGAGCGCTCGCGCAACGAGGCCCAGCGTGCCGGCATGGGGACGACGGTGACGGCGGCGTACGTGGGCGAGAGCGAGGTCACGATCGGCCACGTCGGCGACTCGCGCGCCTACGTGCTGCGCAACGGCGACCTGATCCGCCTCACGCGCGACCACTCGCTCGTCGGCGAGCTGGTCCTCCGCGGCAAGCTCACCGAGGAGCAGGCCGAGCGGCACCCGCAGCGGTCGGTGATCACGCGGTCGGTCGGGCCGGAGCCCGAGGTCGAGGTCGACGTGGGGGCGTACCAGGCGCGCGGCGGGGACGTGTTCCTGGTGTGCTCGGACGGGCTCACCTCGATGGTCTTCGAGGAGCGGGTGAAGACGATCCTCGAGAGCGCCGGCACGCTCGAGGAGGCCGGGCGCGACCTGATCTCCGCCGCCAACGAGGCCGGCGGGCGCGACAACATCACGGTGATCCTGTTCCGGCTCGAGGACGTGGACGGCGGCGGCGGCGCGACCGAGCCCGGCGTCACCAAGGAGTACGAGACGTGGGAGGGCGACGCGGTCGGCGGGCCGCGCCAGGGCGTGACGCGGCCGGAAGACCCCGGCACGACGGCGCTGGCGACCGTCGCCGCGACCGCGGCCCCGCCCGAGCCTCCGCGCCGGACGGCGCCGCTGCCCGACGCACCGCGTGCGCCGCGGCGCAGGCGCCGGCGCGTGCCGGGCGCGCTGATCGCCATCGTCATCGCGCTCCTGATCGCCGGCGGCGCGCTGTGGACGGCGTCGCGCGCGGTCTACTTCGTCGGCGTCGATACGACGACCGACGTGGTCACGATCTACCGCGGGCTCCCGTACGAGCTCCCGCTGGGGATCAAGCTGTACGACCGCTACTACCCGTCGGGAGTGCGGTTGGAGCAGGTCCCGGCGGGTCGCCGGACGACGTTCACGGACCACAAGCTGCGGTCCAGGGACGACGCCGAGAACCTCGTGACCGAGCTCGAGCGGGGCCAGCTCCAGTGAGCGCCCGCAACCGCGAGTTGATGGCGCTGATCCCGGCGTCGCTTCTCCTGACCGCCGGTTTCGCCGCGATCTTCATCCAGGAGTCGGAGGTCATCTCCGACGTGTCGCTCACGTACGGCGCGATCTTCCTCGGCCTCTGCTTCGCGGGCCACATGTTCCTGCGCGTCACGCTCCCGCATGCGGATCCGTACCTGTTCCCGCTGGCGGCGGTGCTCGCCTGCTTCGGGCTCGTGGTGATCTACCGGATCGACGACGAGAAGGCGCGTCAGCAGGCCACGTGGTTCGTCGCCGGCCTGCTCCTGTTCGCGCTGACGATCCTGCTGCTGCGCGACCTGCGGGTGCTCGAGCGCTACCGGTACACGATCGCGCTGATCGGCCTCGTGCTGCTGCTGGCGCCGCGGGTGCCCGGCCTCGGCCAGCAGGTCAACGGCGCGTACCTGGGTGTGGGGATCGGCCCGATCTCCTTCCAGCCGGCCGAGTTCGGGAAGATCGCGATCATCATCTTCCTCGCCGCGTACCTGCGTGACACGCGGCACGTGCTGGTGCAGGGCTCGCGCAGGATCCTCGGCGTGACGATCCCGCCGCTCAAGCACTTCGGCCCGCTGCTCGTGGTCTGGGGCGCGGCGATGGTGATGCTGGTCTTCATCCGCGACCTCGGCTCGTCGCTGATGTACTTCGGCGGCTTCCTGGCGGTGCTCTACGTGGCGACGAACCGGCTGTCGTTCGTGACGATCGGGCTGACGCTGTTCGCGTTCGGCGCGTGGTTCATGGCCTCGACGGTCAGCCACGTGCACGCCCGCGTCGAGATCTGGCTCGACCCGTTCAACCCGGAGTACATCGACCGCAAGGTCGGCGGCTCCTACCAGATCGCGCAGTCGCTGTTCGCACAAGCCGACGGCGGCCTGTTCGGCACCGGGCTGGGCGCGTCGCTGCTCAACGCCCCCGGCGGCACCCCGCTGATCCCGGCGCCCGACACCGACCTGATCTACGCCGTGATCGCGAGCGAGCTCGGGCTCGTCGGCGCGTGCGGCCTGATCCTCGTCTACATGCTGTTCGTCGAGCGCGGCTTCCGCACGGCGGTGCTGGCCTCCGACTCGTTCTCCAAGCTGCTGGCGGCCGGGCTGACCGCCGTGTTCGCGCTCCAGGTGTTCGTGATCGTCGGCGGCGTGACGCGGGTGATCCCGCTGACCGGCGTGACGCTGCCGTTCGTGTCCTACGGCGGCTCGTCGATCCTCGCGAACTTCGTGCTGCTCGCGCTGCTGCTCCTGGTCTCGGACCGCGCCCGCCGGCCGGCGGGCAGGATCGGGCGGAGGGGGCTGCGATGAACGCGCCCGTCGTCCGGCTGTTCGGGCTCGTGATCGTGCTGTTCGCCGTGCTCGTCGTGTTCACGTCGCGCTGGACGGTGTTCGAGGCCGAGGCGCTGCGCGACAACCCGAACAACCGCCGCGTCCTGTTCGAGGAGCAGCGGATCAAGCGCGGGATCATCCGCGCCGCCGACGGGAGCGTGCTGGCGGCCAACCGGGCGCTGTCCCAGGAGCGCTACGAGCGTCGTTATCCCACCGGCGAGCTGTTCTCGCACCCGGTCGGGTTCACGTCGCTCGATCGCGGCCGGACCGGCCTCGAGGAGTACTACAACGATCCGCTGACCGGCCGCCGCAGCGACGCGATCGGCGCGCTCGAGCGCCTGCTCGGCCCGCAGAAGGTCGGCGACGACCTGCGCACGGCGCTGGTGCCGAGGGCCCAGGAGGTCGCGTACGAGCAGCTCGGAGGCCGCCCCGGCGCGGTCGTGGCGCTCGACGTGAAGACCGGAGCGATGCGCGTGATGGCGGCCACGCCCACGTACGACCCGACCGATCCGGCGCGCGCGGAGACCTTCAATCGCGCGACCCAGGGCCGGTTCCCGCCGGGTTCGACGATGAAGACCGTCACGGCCACCGCCGCGATCGATTCGGGCCGCTACCAGCCGGGCTCGCGTGTCAGCGGCGAGAACGGCAAGGTGATCTCGGGGACGCCGCTGGACAACTTCGGCGGCGAGGACTTCGGCGAGATCGACCTCACGACGGCGCTGACCAACTCCGTCAACACGGTCTGGGCCGAGGTCGCCGAGAAGCTCGGCAAGGGCACGATGGCCGAGTACATGGAGAAGTTCGGCTTCTACGAGGACCCGCCGCTGGACTACCCGGACAGCCAGATGGTGCCGAGCGGGGAGTACGGGCGCGGCGGGCGCGTGCTGTCGCCCAACTCCGGCCAGATCGACGTCGGCCGGATGGCGATCGGGCAGGACAAGCTGCTCGTCACGCCGCTCCAGATGGCCACGGTGGCGCAGACGATCGGCAACGGCGGCATGCGCATGGAGCCGCGGCTGGTGGAGAAGGTCCTCGATCCCGACGGCCGCACGATCGACGAGCCGCTGCCCGAGGAGGCGGAGCGCGTGATGTCCGAGGAGACGGCGGCCAAGCTCACCGCGATGATGCGCAACGTCGTCGAGCAGGGCACCGGCCAGGCGGCACGACTCGAGGGCGTCGAGGTCGCGGGCAAGACCGGCACCGCCGAGGTCGGCGACGGCACCGACGACCTGTGGTTCATCGGCTTCACCGAGAAGATCGCGGTCGCCGCCGTGGTCGAGCGCCAGACCGGAGGGTCGGGCGGCGGCACCGCGGCGCCGATCGCCGCGCAGGTCCTGAAGGCGCTGGGTGAGTGAGGTGAGCCCCGCCAACATCGAGCGCGACACGATCATCGACGGACGCTATCGCGTGCTCAAGAAACTCGGCTCCGGCGGCATGGCCGACGTCTACTGCGCGCTCGACCAGCAGCTCGGCCGCCAGGTCGCGCTGAAGCTGCTCTACCGCCACTTCGCGGCCGACGAGCAGTTCGTGGAGCGCTTCCGCCGCGAGGCGTCGAGCGCGGCCGGCCTCCAGCACCCGAACATCGTCGGGATCTACGACCGCGGCGAGTGGGACGGCACCTACTACATCGCGATGGAGTTCATCGAGGGGCGGACGCTCAAGGACGTGATCCGCGAGCGCGGCCCCGCCCCGAGCGAGGCGGCCGTCGACATCGTGTTGCAGATCCTCCGCGCGGCGCGGTTCGCGCACCAGCGTGGCGTCGTGCACCGTGACATCAAGCCCCACAACGTGCTGATCGACGCCGACGGGCGCGTGAAGGTGGCCGACTTCGGGATCGCCCGCGCCGGCGCGTCGGACATGACCGAGACGGGCCTGATCATGGGCACGTCCCAGTATCTGTCGCCCGAGCAGGCGCAGGGCAAGCCGGTCGACGCGCGCTCGGACCTGTACTCGATCGGCATCGTGCTGTACGAGCTGCTGACCGGGCGCGTGCCGTTCGACGCCGAGTCGCCGGTCGCGGTGGCGCTCAAGCAGGTGTCCGAGGTCCCGGTGCCGCCGCGCGAGCTCAACCCCGAGATCCCGCCGGCGCTCGACGCCGTGGTGCTGCGCGCGCTCGAGAAGGTCCCGGCGCAGCGGTTCGCGGACGCCGACGAGTTCATCGCCGCGCTCCAGTCGGGCCAGCTGGAGCCGATCGCCGCGCCGCCCCCTGTGGTCGAGGTGCTGGAGGAGGAAGAGGACCGCGGGCGCCGCTGGTGGCTATGGCTGCTGATCCTGCTCGCGCTCGCCGCGATCGCCTTCGGCGTCTATCTCACACTCAAGCCGGAGCAGCTCTCGGTGCCGAACGTGATCGGCCTCAAGGAGGCGACCGCGTCACAGGTCCTGCAGAACCGCGGCTTCGAGGTGAACATCGAGCGGGTCGCGAACGCCGACGTCCCGCGCGACGAGGTGGCGGCGCAGGATCCGCGGCCGAGCACAGAGGCCGAAGAGGGCTCGACCGTGACGATCACGGTCTCGACCGGTCCGGGCGAGGCGAGCGTGCCCGACGTCAAGGGACTCACTCAGGCCAACGCCGAGAACCAACTGCGGGCGGCGGGCTTCGAGCCGAAGGTGGAGCAGGTGTTCTCGGCCGACGTTGACAAGGGCCGCGTGGTCGACACCGCACCGCCGCAGGGCAGCCTGATCGAGCGCGGCAGCACCGTCACGCTGCGGGTCTCGAAGGGGCCGGAGCAGGCCGAGGTCCCGGACGTGGTCGGCAAGACGGAGGAGAACGCGCGCAGCGATATCGAGGCGGCCGGGCTGCGTGTCGGCGAGGTGACCGAGCAGGAGACGGCCGACGAGGATCCCGGCACGGTGCTCAAGCAGACCCCGGCCGCGGGCAAGAACGTCGCGAAGGGGTCCGCGGTCAAGCTCACCGTTGCCAAGGCACCGCCCGACGTGGAGGTCCCGGACGTGGTCGACGAGACCGAGGAGGAGGCGCGGGCGATGCTCGAGGACGCCGGCTTTGAGGTTGCGGTGCGCGACGAGACGGTGACCGAAGAGGCCGACGACGGCATCGTCCTCGAGCAGTCGCCGGAGGCGCTCGAGGAGCGCCCCGAGGGCTCGCGCGTGCGGATCGTGGTCGGGCGGCTGGGGACGGGCACGCCGACGCCGTCCCCGACGGCGACGGTCGAGCCATGAGAGTCGCCGTGCTGGCCGGCGGCCGCTCGTCCGAGCACGACGTGTCGCTGAGCTCCGCCGCGTTCGTGCGCGAGGCCGTGGCTGAGGCCGGCCACGACGTGGTGGCGGTCACGATCGCGCGATCGGGCGCGTGGGTGCACGACGGCGAGACGCTCGCGCTGTCGCCCGGCCGCGGCCTGCTGGAGGCCGATGCCGTGTTCCCCGTCCTGCATGGCCCGTTCGGCGAGGACGGCACGGTGCAGGGGCTGCTGGAGCTGCTGGACGTGCCGTACGTCGGCGCCGGCGTGCTCGCCTCCTCGTTGTGCATGGACAAGGTCGTCTTCAAGGAGGTGCTGGCCGCCGCGTCGGTGCCGCAGGTGCCGTACATGGCGGTGCGCGAGCATCGCTGGCAGACCGAGCCCGCGGCGGTGCGCGCCGAGCTGGCCGTGCTCGGCACGCCGGTGTTCGTCAAGCCCGCGCGGCTCGGCTCGTCGGTGGGGATCGCGAAGGTGTGGGCCGAGTCGGAGCTCGACGCCGCGCTGGAGACCGCCTTCGCCCACGACGGCCTCGTGATCGTGGAGGGCTTCTCGAGCGGCATCGAGGTCGAGTGCTCGGTGATCGGCCGGCACGAGCCGGAGGCGTCGACGCCCGGCGAGATCGTGGTCCTCAAGGGCGACTGGTACGACTTCGAGGCCAAGTACACGGACGGCGGGATGGAGCTGAAGGTGCCGCCGCGGATCCCCGAGGCGGTCCGCGAGGACGTACGCCGGCTGGCGGTCGACACGTTCATGCGCGTGGGCTGCGCCGGCCTCGCCCGCGTCGACTTCTTCGTCGAGGGCGACCGCGTGCTCGTGAACGAGCTCAACACGATGCCCGGGTTCACACAGACGAGCGTCTTCCCGAAGCTGTGGGAGGCGAGCGGGGTGGGCGGGGCCGAGCTGTGCGACCGCCTGATCGGCTTCGCGATCGAGCGCTACGAGGCGGAGCGGTCGGGGCACGCGTTCTAGCGCCCGTGTCGGGCGCGGGCGAACGTTCGTGCGCCGCGGCTACCGCGTTGTGCTCTTCTGGAACAGGAAGATCTCGGCGATCTCGACGCGCTGGGCGTTGGGTGGGAGCTCGGTGATCCAGACGAGGTAGTAGCGGTAGCGCCGGCCTTCGACGTCGAGCCGGAACCGCTGGTGGTCGGTCTTCACGGTGCCGCCGCCGATCCGGGTCCAGCCTTCCTCGATGCTCTCCGGCACGCGGTTGCCTTCGGCACCGTAGATCTCCGCCTTCCAGCCGGGCTCGCTCTGGATCTCCATCCGGACCGCCTCGACGCCCGGCTTGGCATCCAGATAGATGCCCACGCCGGCCTTGTTCGCGCCGGCCAGGCCGCTGCTGTAGCCCTCGGTGCTCCAGGTCGTCTCCGGATCGCGGTCGACGACCAGCGCCGCCTGCCCGTGGTGCTCCTCGTTGTCGCCGAGCGGGTCGAAGTCGTTCGCCGACGCGCGGGCGAGCGACACGACGGACTCGCCGGCCGGCGGCTGCGCGTTGCCCACGCCGGTCCCGCGCTGAGCGCGGTCGACGCCCTCCTTGAGCGCGAAGAACACGATCGGCACGGCCGCGGCGAGCAGGAGGATCACGACCAGCAGCGGCAGCTTGTGGCGCAGGCGGAACGGCAGCCGCCGCCGTGCGGACTCCGGCAACGTCCGCAGCACCGCGGTCGCCTCGCCGGTCGACTTGCCCGAGCGCGCGGCCTCGATCGCCAGCGCCTCCTCGAGGTCGGCGACCAGCGCGGTGATGTCCGGGTAGCGGCGTGCGAGGTCCTTGTCGGTCATCCGGTCGAGCACCGACGCGAGCGTGGCCGAGGCCTCCGGCCGGCGCGACTGCAGGTCCGGCATGTCCTCGCGGACGTGCTTCATGGCCACGGACACCTGCGTCTCGCCGTGGAAGGGCACGTCGCCGACGAGCATCTCGTACAGGACGACGCCGAGCGAGTAGATGTCCGACTGGCCGTTGACGTCGTGCCCGAGCGCCTGCTCGGGTGACACGTAGTCGGTCGTGCCGAGCACGCGGCCGTCGGCGGTCAGGCCCTCCTGGTCGAGCGTGCGCGCGATGCCGAAGTCGGTCACCTTGGCCGAGCCCTCGGCGTCGATCAGCACGTTCTGCGGCTTCACGTCGCGGTGCACGATGTGGTGCCCGTGAGCGCAGCCGAGCGCCCGCGCGATCTCGATCGCGTAGGCGATCGCCTCGTCCATCGGCAACCGACCCATGCGGCGGATCCGGTCCTTCAGCGTCTCGCCCTCGACGTACTCGAACACGATGTACGGGCGGCTCTCGTCCTCGCCGGCGTCGATCACGCCGACGATGTGCGGGTGCGAGAGCTGCGCGACGGCGCGCGCCTCGCGGCGGAAGCGCTCGAGCTGGTCCGAGTCGGAGGCGATCTCGCGGTGCATGAGCTTGATCGCCACGCGCCGCTCGAGCGTCTGGTCGAGCGCCCGGTAGACCGTCGACATCCCGCCGGCGCCGATCTGGGCGTCCAGCCGGTAACGGCCGCTCAATTCCATTCCCACGAGCGTGCTCATGTGGTCGGCCTTATTGTGGCCGAAATGACAGAGGTCGCGGCGACGGTCTTCACGGATCCATATTGCCCATGGTCATGGGCGGCCGAGCCGCAACTCCGCCGCCTGCAGGTCGAATTCGGCGACCGGCTGCGGTTCACCTTCGTGATCGTGGGCCTGCGTCGCCAGATCGAGGCCCGCGACGCCGCCGCGCTGGCGCTCGAGACCGTCGACGCCGCGGCCGAGAGCGGCATGCCCGCCGACCCGCGCGTGTTCATGCGCAACGCGCCTTCGTCGACCCATCCGGCCGGGCTGGCGATCTCGGCGGTCGCCGAGCAGGCGGATCCGGCGCGCTTCATCCGGCGGCTGCGCGAGGCGATCCTGCTCGAGGGGCGGCGGATGGACAACGCGCAGGCGCTGCTGGACGCCGCGCGCGAGACCGGCGGCCTGGACCTCGGTCGGCTCGAGGTGGACTTCGGATCGGCGGCGATCCTGGAGCGCTTCGCCGCCGACCTCGAGCGCGGGCGCGGAGCGACGACGCCGGCGATCGCGTTCGGCGACGGCGAGCGGGTCGAGGGGTTCGGGCCGTACGAGCGGGTGCGCGACGCGGCGATCGCGGCCGGCGCAGTGCCGACCGCGGACGGTTTCCCGGGCATCGAGGCTGCGCTGCGCCGCTTCGGGGCGATGACGACGGCCGAGGTGGCCGCCGCCTGTGACCTGCTGGGCCCGCGCGCCCCCGCCGAGCTGTGGAAGCTCGCGCTCGAGTGGCGCGTCAAGCCGCGGCGCGTGCCGGGCGGAGAGTTGTGGGAGGCCGCTTGAGATCCGTCACGGATTGATCGAGCGCCCTGACCACGTCCGCCAATCCGACCCTCCCTCATCCTTGCCGTCGTCGCCCTCGCCGGCATCGCCCGCCTTGTCCTCGGCCTCGCCGGTGTCCTGGGTCTCGCTCTCGGCTTCGGGGCTGTCTGCTGCCTCGCTCTCGCTCGACTCGTCCTCATGCGCCGCGACCGGCGGGTCGAACGGCGCGGGCTCGAGCGGTTCCCCAGTCGCCTCGGTCTCGCGGTCGGTCTCGCCCGCGCCGCTCGGCGCGACCGGCGGCGTCCAGGCCGTCGACGATGCGCCCGGCTCGCGGTCGGCCTCGGGCTCGGCGTCGGCCGGCTTGACCGGCTCGATCTGCTCGCCCGCGTGCGGGTTGGCCGCCTGCTCGATCGTGTCGTCGATCTGGCGTTCGCTGTCCGAGACGCCGGGCGCCGTCGGCTGCGCGGCCGTCTCGAGGTCGAGCTCAGCCTGCTCCTGACCTTCGGCCTCGCCCTCGCCGGCCTCGGCCAGCGGGCGCTCGGCTTCGGTGGCCGGCAGGTCGGCCGGGCCTGCGTAGTCGCTCACCACGCCGCCGATGTTGGCGGCCTCGGCGGCCGCGGCAGCCTCCTCCGCCGCTTCGTCGATCGCGGCCGGCTGCTGGGGGTCGGGCGCCGGCACCGGCGTGGCCGTGTTGGCCACCGGGCCGGGGGCGTCGTAGTTCGACGGCCCGGGCTGCGGGGGCGCCGGCGGCGGCTCGTACGTCTGGCCGCGGCCGGGCAGCAGCCCGGCGACCTTGTCGCGCTTGAGTGCGACAGCGACGACGGCGACGGCAGCGCCAAGCAGGAGCAGCTTGCCGCGCCGGCGGGAGGATCGGGCCATGATGAGCTCCTTGGTGGTCTCGAGTCGAAGTTCTCACTCAAGACCGTACCCGTCCGCACCAGGTATTCGAACCCTGGGCGCAGCCCGCGACGCCGTGGCGCCGCGGGAAGCGGAAATGCTGGGCTCAGCCCTCGTGCTCGGACACTGCGGGGAGCTCGGCCGGAGCCGCCTCGACGGCGGCCTTGTTCTCCTCGCGCACCGCGTTCCAGATCTCCTCGCGGTAGACCGGGACCGACCGCGGCGCCTGGATGCCGACGCGAACCGAGTTGCCGACGATGTCCATGATGTGGACGACGATGTCGTCCCCGAGCATGATCTTTTCGCCGGATCGGCGAGTGACGATGAGCATTGAAGATTCCTCCTTGGAAAGCTTCGTGACGACTGGTAATGGTGCGGCGCCCCGGAGGGCGCCGCAAACTGCGAGCTAGGCGGCCACTACTGCTGCGTTGGCCGGGATCGTCGCGTTGAGCGAGTCCGGCGTGAACAGCGGGGCGCGCACGGGGGCGTGCGTCGCCTCGTTGATGACCTGGTGGCCCTGGCCCTCTGAGACGAGGATCGGCGCGCGGAGGTTGACACTGAAGTCCGAGAGCTCGGACCCGGCGCGAACCGTGACCCACACGGCGACGTCGTCGGCGTCGAAGCGCTCGCTGTCCTCGTCGGACAGCTCGACCTGGTAGTCGTTGAAGAACGCCCACGGGTCGGTCACCGGCAGGGCGAGTGTCGGGTCATCCAGCGAGTGGAGCCACTGGAAGGGGCTCGTCAGGCTCGTGGAGACGACCGCCCAGCGGCGGCTGTCAAGACCGATGAGGCCTGCGGGGAACTCGATGATCGCGCCGGTCTCGATCTCGAGGGTGCCGAAGCGTGAGCTTTCGATGGTGACGGTGGTCATGGTGAAGATTGCTCCTTGGTTCCGGGGGACTGGTAGGCGGCGCGGTGCGCGCCAGGATCAGCGCAGGAAGTCCATGAGAGAGGCTTGGACGATGCTCGCCCCCGCGCGGAGCGCGGCCTGGTAGGCAGCTTGCTGAGAGTTGAGTTCGATGATGGTCTTGGCGATGTCGGCGTCCTCGGTGTCCGAGAGCTGCTTGATCGTCGTCTCTTCCACCTCGTCAAGGCGCGTCAGCGCAGACTCGAGCCGGTTGGCGCGTGCGCCGTTGCCGGCCCAGGTGTCGAGCAGGTTGTCGAGATTCGTGTCCAGGCGCGAGAGGTCGGTGCCGCGCAGCGACGCGCCGTCGCCGGCACGCAGGTGGTCGATGCTGTCGCGCAGGACATCGAGCAGCTTGTTGTCGTTGGCGCCCTGGCCCTCGCCGAGCACCGTGTGGCCGACGATGTTGATCGTCATCGTCACGCCGGGACCGATCTCGCGCACGATGCCCGACACGCCGGAGCCCGGGAGGCCGCCGTCGTCGCCGTGATAGGTGTCGTCGGCACCGGGCTCGTACGGGCGGACGCCCGTCTCTGCGCCGGAGAAGATGTAGCTGCCGCGATACGCCGCGCTGGCGTTCTGCTTGATCGCCTGGAGCAGCTCCTCGAGCTCGGCGGCGATCGCGTTGCGCGAGGTCTGGTCGGCCGAGTCGCTGCCGCCCTGCAGGAGCAGGTCGCGGGCCTTCCTGGTCGATTCCGAGATCGACGACAGGGCCTGGTCGGTCGAGTCGGTCCAGCCCATCCCGTCCTGCACGTTGCGCTGCTGCTGACGCGTGCCGTTCACGGACTGGCGGAGCGCCATCGCCCGGGCAGCGTTGAACGGATCGTCCGACGGGCGGCTGATCTCCTTGTTGGAGGACGCCTTCGTCTGCGAGCGCGACAGCTTCTCGGAGATGTTGTTGAGGTCCGCGAGCACGTTGCGCTGGACCATCGAGTTGGTGATTCGCATGCTCACAGTCCGACGCGTCCAGTCCGGTTGATGAGGACGTCCAGCATCTCGTCGAGCGTGCTCATCGCACGTGACGAGGCCTGGTAGGAGCGCTGGAAGCGCACGAGGTTGGCCATCTCTTCGTCGAGCGAGACGCCGGACACGCTCTGGCGCCGGTTCTCGACCGCGTCGGTGAGGACCTGCGAGTTGCCCTCCTGGCGATTCGCCTCGCGGACCTGTGAGCCGATCTGGGCGACGAACGCCCGGTAGGCCTGATCCACGTTGGGATGGTCGCGCAGCTGCGAGACGGCGAGGGCGAGGTCGGTCGAGCCGGGGGCGCCTGAGCCGGGGTCGACCAGCCGGTAGTCGGCCTCGAGCGCAGCGGCGACGCGCAGGGTGGCGGCCGCGGGGCCGGGGCCGGTCTCGAAGAACGTCGCGCCATAGGCGGCGTTGACGGCCGTCGGCAGCGCGCCGGCGATGGCGTCGAGTGAGGTGAGGTAGCCGTCGAGCGTGCCGCCGGGCTTGGAGGCGTCGAGCAGGCCGCCGAGGCGGCCGCCGGGTGCCCAGGCGTCGCCGGCGGGCGGGCCGGCCCACGTGGCCGTGGTCCCGGAGACGACCGAGTAGGTCGTGCCGGCGGCGAGCTTGTCCACGAAGCTGACGTTGATCGTGCCGTCGTTCTGGGCGTCGACCGAGACCTGCCCGAACTCGGACAGCTGATCGAGCAGCTGATCGCGGCGGTCCAGCAGGTCGTTCGGCATGTCACCGGAGGTGACAAAGCGCTTGATCACGTCGTTGAGCTCGGCGATCTCATCCGCGATCTGGGCGACTTCGCCGCCGGGATCGCCGGGGCCGGCAGGGCGGGCGAGGTCGGCGTACTCCGCGTACGACTGTGACTTCGCGAGCTCGATCTGCGAGCGGACGGTGCTGAACGCGTCGGCAAGGCCTGCGGCCTGCTCGACGAGCGCCTTCTTGGCGGGGGACTGGTCACCGGAGGCGGTCGAGAGGGCCGACCAGGCGTCCCAGAACTTCGAGAGCTGCTCGTTGAGGCCGTTCTCGCCCGGCTCGGCAAGGCTGAGCTCGGCACGGTCGAGGGCGCCGGCGCGGGCCGCCCACTCGCCGAGGTTGGTGTTCTGGGCCCGGTACTGGAGGTCGACGAACTGGTCGCGGATGCGACGGAAGCTCTGCACGTCGACGCCCGAGCCCAGGTGGGCACCGGAGCCGCCGGCGATGCCGCCCGAGGGGATCTCGAGCGCGGCGGACGCGACGAGCGCGGCCTCCTGGCGGGAGTAGCCCTTGGTCGACGCGTTGGCGATGTTGTGTCCGGCGGTGTCGAGCAGCCGCTGCTGGGCGAGGAGCCCGCGGAGCGACGTCTGGAGGCCGTAGAAGGAGGAGATCGGCATGAGTTAGGCCTGTAGGTCCAGGACGCGGTGGAGCGGCGGGGCGCCTCCGCCCGGCGCGGCGCCGGCGGGGTTGCCGTAGCCGGCCTCGGGCTCCTGCCCGACGAGCCGGGTCAGGTGGGCGAGGAAGGCGAGTTCCTGCCGCATGAGCGCACGGTTGATGCCGTGCTCGCGAGCGATCTCGGCGAGCATGCCGCGCAGCTCTGCGCTGCGGTCGCGGGCGGTTGCGGCGGCACCCGGGCTGACGAGTGCGCAGAGGCCCTCGAGCGTGACCTGGGTGGCCGGGACGCCGATCGCGATCCCGGCGCGCTGCAGCAGTCCGGCGCGATCCTGCTCGAGGCCGCCGCGGCGACCCATCTCGGTCTGCACGTCCGCGAGCCGGGCGAGCACGGTGTCCACGTCACGAGCGCGGATCGCCTTGCCCTGCGCGAGCACGAGGGCGAGCAGCCTCTGCGCCGAGGCGATCTGGGTGTCCAGGTGGACGAGCAGCTCGGCTTCGAGGACAGTGGTCACGAGGCGTCCCTCCGCAGGGTCGGGTAGAGCTGGGCGGCCAGGCCGATTCCGCCGTTGGCCACGAGGCTTCCGGTCAGCGCGTCCTGGATGGGCGCCGCGTACGGGCCCTCGGTCAGAGTGCCCTTCGGCAGCATGTCGCCGACGAGCTGGCCGAGCAGGATCTGCTCGAAGCCGAGAGCGGTGCGGTACGCCTGCTTGTCGGCGTCCGAGCCGGCGCGCACCGCTGCGGGCAGCGCGCTCGAGGGCACCTGGGGGAGGCCGTCGATGCTCATCGCTTGACGCCGTTCGCGATGCCCATCATCTCGTCGGCCGTGGTGATGGCCTTCGAGGCGAGCTGGAAGGCGCGCTGGGACTCGATGATCTCGACCATCGCCTGGGCGATGTCGGTGTTGGACGACTCGAGCGCACCCTGGCTGAGCGACGTCGCCCGCGGGGCGGCGATCGCGGCGCCTGAGGCGGCGGAGGTGATGAAGCCGTTATCGCCGGCGGAGATCAGGCCGGCCTGCGAGCGGACGGTCATGATGTCGAGGCGGCCGATGCGGCGGCCGGCGGCGGTTACCGTGCCGTCGGAGCCGATCACGATGTCGTCCTCGGCGACGCCGCCGGGAATCTTGAAGGCCGGCTGGACGAGCGCGCCGGTGCTGGTGGTCAGGTTGCCGGCACCGTCGACGTGCAGGTTGCCGTCACGCGTGAGCGCCTCGCGGCCGTCGGCGAGCCGGACGCGCAGGAAGCCTTCGCCCTGGAGAGCGACGTCGAGCGGGCGGTCCGTGCGCTGCAGGACGCCCTGCGAGAAGGCGCGACCGGCGTCGACCGCCGCCGCACCGGCGCCCGTACGGACGCCCGGGGCCGACGAACGGCCGGTCTGCTGGTACACGAGGTCGCGGAAGCCGACGCGCTGGTGCTTGTACCCGGTCGTGTTCGAGTTCGCCAGGTCGTTGGCGGTGGCGTCGAGGCGTTGTTGCTGGGCCGCCATGCCGGCGGCCGCTGAGTTCATTGCTTCCAGCATGCGTCCTCCTTCTTCGGTCCGGCGACGGGAAACTTGAGGCGGAAGGGCTGAAAAGGAGCTACTGGACGACGGAGCCGACCTGGGTGACAGCCTTGCCCAGGGTCTCGTCGATGGTCTGGATGACCTTCTGGCCGGCCTCGAACGCGCGCATCGACGCGATCATGTCGACCATCGAGCGTGCGGGGTCGGCGCCGGAGGTCTCCAGCGCGCCTGCGCGGACGCTGCCGGCGGCGGCGCCTGCCGGCGCGCCGCTGACCAGCGAGTTGCCCTCCTTGCGAGGGTTCGTCAGATTCACGATGCCGATGCGGCGCGGGTCGACGACGCCGTCCGCGCCGGTGATCGGCCGGCCGCTCGCGTCGAGCACCGCGTCGCCCTGGGCCGTCACGAGCCGGCCCTGCGGGTCGAGCGCGAACTGGCCGTTGCGGGTGTAGCGGACGCCCTGCGCGGTCTGGACGGCGAAGAAGCCCTCGCCCGAGATCGCGAAGTCGAGCGCCTCGCCGGTCTCACGTGCGGCGGCGGGAGCGAAGTTCGTCTCGATCTTGTCCACCCGTACGGCGGTGCTCTGCGTGCCGACGGTGGCGCCGGTGGCCGAGTTCGCGAGCAGGAGGGCGCCGAACGTGTGCTGCGAGGTGCGGTCCGCCTTGTAGCCGGGCGTCGACGCGTTCGCGAGGTCGTTGGCGATCTGGTCCTGCCGGATCTGCTCGGCGAGCATTCCGGAGGCAGCGATGTAGAGACCACGGTCCATTCGGACGGTTGATCGGCAGCGACCGCGTGAAGTTGAGCTACGGTGGCCCGCAGCCGTGGAACAGATCGTCGCCATCAAGACGCTGCTGTTGCAGGCGCAGTTCCCGGAGCTGACCCTGCGACCCGGAGCCTCGATCGTGGCGCGGGTGCTGTCCCGCGGCGAGGGTCACGGCGTGCTCGTGATCGCCGGGGTGCCGCTGAGCGCGCAGCTGCCGAAGGACGTCGGCCGCACCGGCGAGACGCTGCGGCTGAACGTCACCGACGTCACGCCCGAGCGCGTGACGCTCCAGCTCGACCAGGTGCTGCTGCCCGGCGGCCAGCCGCCGCCGGCGCCGGCCGACCGCCCGCGCGTGACCGTCCAGGACCGTCCCCACAAGGTGATCGTGGACGGCGAGGAGCGATCGACGGTCGCGCTCAGCTTCCAATCCGAGGCGCTCGGGCGGCTCGACCTCCGGCTCGAGGTGGGTGGCACGCGTGTGCGCGCGGGCGTCGCGGCACCGCCGGGGCGCTCGTTCGACTTGGCCGACGCGGCCGGCGCGCGCTTGCAGGCGGGCCTGCACGCGAGTACGGGGCTCGAGGCCGACGTCCTCGTCACCCGGCGTCACGACCCGCTGGACCTCTATGCCTGAGCCCGCCTCCTCGTCGTCGGCTCGCGTGACCGCCGCGCTGCGCTACACGGGCAGCGGCGCGCCGACGGTCGTCGCGGCCGGCCGAGGCCTGGTGGCGGCCACGATCCTGGAGAAGGCGCGCGACGCGGGCGTCCCCGTGCACCGCGATCCGGAGCTCGCCGACGCGCTGGCCGGCCTCGCGCTCGGACAGGAGGTCCCGGAGGAGCTGTGGGCGGCCGTCGCGGAGGCGCTGGCGTGGGCCTATTCGGTCAGTGACTCGGCAATTACCCCGAACGGGTGATTAAGGACATCAGGTCTGGACCCGATACAGGTCCAGTCCGCCAGATCCTTTTCCGCACTGTTCAAGGAGTCCGTCCCCGATGAAGCAGACCTCGACAACCAGCCGCCGCCGCGTCTCAGCGGATGAAGCGCTGGCGCTCTGGACCGAGTACAAGCAGACCGGGAACCTCCAGGTCCGCAACCGCCTCGTCATGACGTTCGCTCCGCTCGTCAAGTACATCGTCTTCAAGAAGATGCGCGAGCTGCCCGCTCGCTGCGAGGTCGAAGACTTCATCTCCTGCGGCCTCGAGGCGCTCATCTCCTCGATCGACCGCTACGACCCGGCCAAGGGCGCCACGCTCGAGCAGTTCGCCTGGACCCGCATCCACGGCGCCGTGCTCGACGAGCTCCGCCGGCAGGACTGGGCGCCCCGCTCGCTCCGCCGCTGGGAGCGCGACATCGCCAAGTCACGCGAGCAGTTCACCGCACTTCACGGCCGCCGGCCCACGCGTGAGGAGCTCGCCGACCTGCTGGCGATCTCGGTCGAGGACCTGCGCCGCCGCGAGGACGACATCTCGGTCTCCGACGTCACCTCGCTCAACACGCTCGTGATCTCCGACGACGAGACCACCGTCGAGCGGATCGACACGCTGGCCGCAAGCGACCAGCGGCTCGACCCCGAGCACGGGAGCGCCACCGAAGAGGCCAAGGGCAAGTTCCGCCACGCCTTCGAGAAGCTCCCGAAGCGCGAGCGCGAGGTTGCCGTGCTGCTCTACGTCAAGAACCTCACGCTGCGCGAGATCGGCGACATCCTCGGCGTCTCCGAGAGCCGCGTCTGCCAGATCCATTCGCAGCTCAAGCGCACGCTCAAGCAGCAGCTGTCGGAAGACGCGCTGCTGTTCTCAGCCGTCGGATAAACGTCCAGTCCCTCAAGACGGGGGCGGACCGGTCGACAACCGAGGCCAAGATGAGCCTCGAGATCGGACACCTCCCCCACTTCCAGCCCGCGACGGCCACCCGGCGCGTCGAGAGCCAGGGCTTCTCCCTGGACCTCGCCCGCACGCGTGCCCCGTCGGCGACGGCTGCGGTCACGGACACCGTGGAGCTCTCGCTCCCCGCGCAGCCGCCGGCCGAGGTGCTCGACGAGATCGGGATCGCGGCCGACCGTGCCGATGACCTGGCCATGCTCGATCGCGAACTGCACTTCCGCAAGGACGAGGAGACCGGGCGCGTAGTCGTCGAGGTCCGTGACCTCGAGGGCACCGTGATCCGCACGATTCCGCCGTCGCACGCGCTCAGCGTCATGAGCGGCGGAGCACTGTAATGGCCGATCTCGGCCTCTCCGGCCTCGCCTCCGGCGTCGACACCGCCACGATCGTCGCCCAGCTGATGGCGCTCGAGCGTCAGAAGACCACGCGCCTCGGCTATCGCCAGACCGCGGTCACGGGCCAGCAGACCGGTCTCAAGGAGATCGCCACCAAGCTGACGGCTCTCAAGGACGCGGCCCTCGCGCTGAGCGCCGACACGACCTGGAAGCAGAGCCAGGCCGCCACCTCTTCCGATCCCGCGAAGGTCACGGTCGTCCAGACCGGCGGCGCCGGCATCGGCGGCCACACGGTCCAGGTCGACCGCCTCGCGTCCTCCGCGCAGCGCGGCTACTCGTTCACCGGCACGTCCGGGACGCTCACGATCGCGTACGCCGCCGGGGATCCGAAGCAGATCACGGTCAACGTCGCCGTCGGCGCGACGATCCAGCAGATCGCCGACGCGGTCAACGCCAAGAGCGCCGGCCCCGTCGTCGCCGCGGTGGTCAAGAACGGCGCCGGCGAGGACCGGCTCGTGCTGTCCTCGCGCATCACCGGTTCGACCTCGGACTTCACGGTCAGCGGCGCCGGCGTGCTCAACGAGGATGCCGCCTACCAGACCCCGGTGCTCGCCAATCTCGACGCTGTGTACTCGCTCGACGGCGGCGCGCCGCTCAGCTCGAAGACGAACATCCTCGAGAGCGCGATCCCCGGCCTGCGCATGACCCTCAGGGGCGTCACCGCGTCGCCCGCGACCGTCTCGGTCGACGAGCCCGCGCTCGACCGCGACGCCATCAAGGTCAAGATCAAGGCGTTCGTGACGGCATACAACGACGTCGTCGACACCACGCGCGCCAAGCTCGCCGAGAAGCCCGTCGCCAACCCGACGAGCGAGTTCCAGGCCGGTTACGGCCGGCTGCGCGGCGACACGGGCCTGAACAGCATGCTCTCGAACCTGCGCGAGAAGATGACCACGCTTGTCGCAGCCGCGGGCATCAACGATCTGAGCGACATCGGCATCACCGTTCCGAAGGGCACCGGCAGCCTCGGTTCCGCGGACGGCAAGGCCGGCCGCCTGGTGCTCGACGAGACCAAGCTGACGGCAGCGCTCGACGCCGACTGGACCACCGTCAACACGTTCTTCGGCACCTTCGCCACGGACGTCGACGCGTTCGTGAAGACCCAGACCGGCGGATCCGGCGTGATCGACGACCGGCTCAAGAGCGGCGATCGCAACATCGTCCGCCTGAAGGATCAGCTCGACAAGACCAACGAGCGCCTGGACGCCAAAGAGAAGCGCATGAAGGCGCAGTTCGCGGCGATGGAGCTCGCGCTCCAGAAGTCGCAGACCCAGCAGGCATGGCTCTCGGGCCAGCTCGCCTCGCTGAACAACAACAACTAGATCGTCCTCAAGCGGCGCCCCGCCGCGCCGACTACCGGGTCAGCACGACCCTCCGCCCTCTCCGTCCCGAGGTCCTCGTTGTCTGCTCACACCGCTTCTCATAGTGCTGCCTACCGGCAGCAGAGCATCCTCACCGCCACGCCCGGCCAGCTCGTCGTGATGCTGTACGACGGCTGCCTGCGCTTCCTGAACCAGGCTGCGTACGCGCTGCGCGAGGAGAACGTCCGCGAATCCGACGCGCGCCTCAGGCGTGCCGACGCGATCATCGAGGAGCTGCTCTCGACGCTCGACCTCGAGCAGGGCGGCGTCATCGCCAGCCGGCTTCAGGGCATCTACGTCTTCTGCAGCGCCCAGCTGCGCGAGGCCCGCAGCTCGCGCGAGCCGGAGACGATCGACAAGGTCGCCGAGCTGCTCGGCGAGCTTCGCGACGCCTGGGCGCAGGTCGCGACCGGCTGATGGACCCCTGGGACGATCTCCTCGGGCGCGCGCAGGCCGAACAGAGGCTTGCCGCTGAAGGCCGCTGGGACGAGCTCGCAGCGTCCACCGCCGAGCGCGTCCGGCTCGCCGCCGCGCTCGGTCCCGCCCCGCGCAGTGCGCGGCTGGCGCTCGAGGCGCTCGCCGTCGTGCAGGAAGAACTGACCGCCACGCTCGAGCAGGCACGCGCCGACACGGCGCACGAGCTCGCCGACCTGGGCACCGGCCGCGGAGCCGTCGCCGGCTACGCCGCTGCCCAGGCGACGCCGACCCGCGGCTGGGTCAACGACAGCGCCTGAGCCACGGGCTCAAGTTCGATCCGCGAGGGTCGATTTACCGACTGGCTGCCTCAAGGACGGGGCTCAATTGGTCCACGGATGGACCTCCACCTTCTTCCCAAGGAGATCCGTCCCAGTGCTGTTCGATACCACGCAGCTTGCCCTCGAGCGCGCCATCGGGGGCGCCGGCAAGCGCCATGAGGCGCTGGCGGCGAACATCGCAAACGCGAACACCCCGGGCTACCAGCGCCTGGACGTGGACTTCCACGGCGCTCTCGCCTCGGCGATCAGCCGCGGCGACCAGTCGAAGCTCGCGCTGGAGCGGCTCTCGTTCAACCCGGCCAAGGACGCCGGCGCCGGCGCGACGCGCGCCGACGGCTCCACGGTCGACATCGACTCCGAGTCGGCCAAGCTCGCGGAGAACGCGCTCGAGCAGCAGGCGGCCGTCCAGGTCGCCCACGCCCGCATCAACATCCTCAAGTCTGCGATGGGGCTCGGCTGATGAGCATGTTCGGTGGACTCGAGATCTCCGCCTCCGGCCTCACGGCCGAGCGTCTGCGGATGGACGTCGTGGCAGAGAACCTCGCCAACGCGCAGACCACGCGCGGCGCCGACGGCCAGCCGTACCGACGCAAGGAGGTCATCCTGCAGGAGGCGCCCGGCTCGTTCGGCGCGACCCTGTCGGCCGTCATGGGCGGCGGCGCCAACCACCCCGGCGGCGGCGTGCACGTTGCCGGCATCGCCGAGGATCCGACCCCGCCCAAGCGCATCTACGACCCGGGCCACCCGGACGCCGACGCGGAGGGCTATGTGTCGATGCCGAACGTGGACACCGTCTCGGAGATGGTCGACCTGATCAGCGCGTCGCGGGCCTATGAGGCGAACGTGACCGCGATGCAGGCCGCCAAGCAGATGTTCTCCCGCACGCTGGAGCTGTTGCGCTGATGCCGATCGATCCCACCTTCGCCGTCACCGGCTCGGAGTTTCGTGTCGACGGCCTCGCCGGCGCCGATGCGTCGGTCGAGCCGGACGCCACAAGCACCACCGGCGCCGGCTTCGGCGATCTGCTCGGCAAGTCCTTGCAGTCACTCAGCGACAGCCAGATCGACGCTTCGGCCGCCGCGCGGTCGCTCGCGACGGGTGAGGCGACGGATCCGGCCGCGGTCGTGATGGCCGTCGAGCGAGCGCAGCTCGCGATGCAGCTGGCCTCGCAGATCCGCACCAAGGCCGTCGAGGCCGCCCAGGACATCTTCCACACCCAGGTTTGAGCTGACCCATGCCGTCATTCGTCCAGACATTCAAGGCGCTGCCGCCGCGCTCGAAGGGGATCCTCGTGGTCTCCGCCGTCGCGATCCTCGCGATCGCGTTCCTGCTGCTGCGGATCGCCGGCGCGCCGTCGTACACGATGCTCACCTCCGGGCTCGACCCCGCCCAGACGGGCAAGGTCACCGCGGCCCTGGACGAGGGCGGCATCGCCTACGAGCTGCGCAACAACGGCACGGGCCTCGCGGTCGCCAAGAGCCAGGTCGCTCAGGCACGTGTGGCGGTCGCCGGTGCGGGCGTGAGCCTCGAAGGCGGCGCGGGCCAGGGCTTCGAGCTGTTCGACGAGCAGAAGCTCGGTGCCTCCGACTTCCAGCAGAAGGTCACCTACCAGCGTGCGCTGGAGGGCGAGATCAGCCGCACGATCAGCGCCGTCGAGGGTGTCTCCAGCCCGCAGGTGCAGCTCGTGCTCCCCGAGGACGACCTGTTCGCGGACGAGGCCAGCCCGGCCACGGCCGCGGTGATGCTCGGCAACGCCGCCGACACGATGGACCCCGGCGCGACGCGCGGCATCGCTCAGCTCGTCGCTTCGTCCGTGAAGGGCCTCAAGACCGACAACGTGACGATCACCGACGCCTCCGGCACCCTCCTGTGGCCTGCCGGCGACGGCAGCGGCGCAGGCGGCGTGGCCGCCGGCAAGCAGGCGCTCGAGGCGCGCTATGCGCGTGCCATGGAAGCCGACCTCAACGCGATGCTCACGCGGACGCTCGGCCCCGGCAAGTCCCAGGTGGAGGTCACCGCCGACCTGAACGCGGACAAGACGACGACCGACGAGGTCATCTACAACAAGAAGGGCGTCCCGCTCAAGAAGTCGACCGAGACCGAGAAGCTCAAGGGCGGCGGCGCGACCACCGGCGGCACCGCGGGCACCGGCTCGAACATCCCCACCTACTCGGCGGGCGCTGCCGGCGGCGGGGCGAACTCCAACTATCAGCGCAAGACCGAGAGCGTCGACTTCGGCGTCGGCAAGAAGGTCAACCGCACGCAGGTCGCTCCCGGCGCCGTGAACAAGATCAACGTCGCGCTGCTGGTGGACAAGTCGGTCCCCGCCGCCGACTTCGCATCGGTGCAGCAGGCGGTCACCAGCGCCGCGGGCATCGACACCGAGCGCGGCGACGCCATCCAGGCCGCGCAGGTCCCGTTCGCCAAGGTCTCCGCTCCGAAGGCCGGACCGCTTCCGACCTCGCTGCTCGGCCCGCTCAAGTGGGTCGGCATCGGCATCGCGACGCTGCTGTTCCTGTTCTTCATGAGCCGCCACCTGCGCAAGCGCGAGGGCGAGACGCTGGCCTCGCCGGCGTGGCTGAGCGAGATCGAGGAGCCCGTGTCGCTCGCCGAGCTCGAGCAGCAGACCCAGGTGCTCGGCAGGGGCAACCCCACGATCACGCTCCCGCCGCGTGCGCCCGACACGACGCTCCAGGCGATCGACCAGCTGATGGAGCGCGAGCCTGAGCGCGTGGCCGCCCAGGTCAAGCAGTGGATGGCGGAGGACTAGGCATGGCGACTGCACTTGCCACCCGCGCCGACGGCAAGCGTATGCGGGGCATCGAGAAGGCCGCCATCCTGATCGTCGCCATCGGCGAGGAGCGGGCGGGCGAGATCTTCCGCCACCTCGGCGAGTCCGAGGTCGAGGCCCTGTCGCTCGAGATCGCCAAGTCGCACAAGGTGCCGACCGAGGTCTGCCGGCAGATCCTCTCCGAGGCCGTCGAGACGGTGCTGGCCGAGGAGTACATCGCCGAGGGCGGCGTCGGGTACGCGCGCGCCATCCTCGAGCGCTCGCTCGGCGCCAGTCGCGCCGAGGAGGTCATCGGCCGCCTCGCGGCGACGATCGAGCGCCGCCCGTTCGAGTTC
The DNA here is from genome assembly GCA_963806395.1 of uncultured Solirubrobacteraceae bacterium. GTDB lineage: Bacteria > Actinomycetota > Thermoleophilia > Solirubrobacterales > Solirubrobacteraceae > DASSUW01. The sequence goes on from CAWDYI010000019.1 coordinate 466,536, forward strand.
CTCCGGCGCACGCCGCCGGAGCAGATCTTCGTGTTCCTGAAGAACGAGTCGCCGCAGACGATCGCACTCGTGATCGCGAACCTGCACACGACCCTCGCGGCCTCGGTGCTGGCGCAGCTCGATCCCGAGGATCAGGCCGAGGTGGCGCGCCGCGTCGCGAAGATGACCGAGACGCGCCCCGAGGTCGTCAGTCAGGTCGAGACCGTGATGAAGCAGAAGCTCTCCAACGTGATCGCGCAGGAGTACGCGGCTGCCGGCGGCGTGAAGGCGCTCGCCGACATCCTCAATCACTCCGATCGCAGCACCGAGCGCAACGTGCTCGACGAGCTCGCCAAGAGCGAGGCTCCGCTGGCCGAAGAAGTGCGCCTGCTGCTGTTCACCTTCGAGGACGTGGTCAAGCTCGACGACCGCTCGATCCAGATGGTGCTCAAAGAGGTCGACCAGAAAGACCTCGCGATCGCCCTGCGCGGTGTCAGCGAGGACGTCCGTGCGCGGATCTTCTCCAACATGTCCGAGCGCGGCGCCGAGCTCCTCAAGGAGGAGATCGACTTCCAGCCGCCTCAGCGCAAGCGGGTCATCGAAGAGGCGCAGGGCCGCATCGTCGGCGTCGTGCGCCGCCTCGAGGAGGCCGGCGCGATCGTGATCTCGCGTGGCGCCGGCGGCGACGACGAGCTGATGTAGATGTCGTCCGCCGAGTTCTCATTCGAGGCGCTCGAGGCGCCCGTCACGTACGCCGCGCCCTCCGGGTCGGGCTCGCACCCCGATGCCGTGATGGCCGCGCTCGCCGAGGCCGAGGCCGACGCCCAGTCGCTCCGTGCCGCCGCGCGCGACGAGGGCATGCGCGAAGGCCGCGAGGAGGCGCTCGCCGCCCTCGCCCCCGCGCTCGAGGCGCTGTCGCAGGCGGCCGAGGCCGTGCAGGCCGACCAGTACTCACGCGCCGAACGGCTCGAGGCACACGCCGTCGACCTCGCCCTGTTCCTGGCCGAGAAGGTGCTCGGCGGCGCGATCGCCGTGCAGCCGGAGCTCGTCGTCGAGGCCGTGCGCGGCGCGCTGCGCGGAATCGTCGAGCGCGAGCGCGTCACCGTGCTCGTGCACCCGCTGGACCTCGAGATGGTGCAGGACGCGATGGACAGCGTGCGCGCCTCGCTCGGCGGCATCGAGCATTGCGAGGTCCAGGCCGAGCGACGCGTGTCGCGCGGCGGGGCGATCGTCCGTACCCCCGACGGCGACGTCGACGCCCGCGTCGAGACGAAGCTGCTGCGCGCCCGCGAGGTCGTCGAAGCGGCGATCGGGTCGCCCGGCGCATGAGCGTTCTCGCCTTCGACCGGGCCACGGCGTCGCTGCGCGACGCGGACCTGCACAAGCGCCACGGACGCGTGATCGACCTGATCGGCCTGATCGTCGAGGCCACCGGCCTCGAGGCCGAGGTCGGCGAGGTGTGCTCGATCGAGACGGGCCGAGGGCGCCCGCTGGTGCCCGCCGAGGTGGTCGGCTTCCGCGCCGGCCGCACGCTGCTGATGGCGCTCGGCGAGGCGACCGGCATCGGCCCCGGTGCGCGCGTGACCGCGACCGGTCGCGCCCTCCGCGTCGACGTCTCCGACAATCTGCTCGGCCGCGCGCTGGACGGCCTCGGCCGCCCGATCGACGGCCTCGGCCCGGTCAGCGGCCGCGACACGAGCTCGCGCGACGTCCAGGCGGCGCCGCCCGATCCGCTCGAGCGCCCGCGCATCACCGATCGCGTCTCGCTCGGCGTGCGTGCGCTCGACGCGCTCGTGCCGTGCGGTCGCGGGCAGCGCCTGGGCATCTTCGCCGGCTCCGGCGTCGGCAAGTCGTCGCTGCTCGGCATGATCGCCCGCTCCACTTCGGCCGACGTCAACGTCATCTGCCTCGTCGGCGAGCGTGGCCGCGAGGTGCGCGAGTTCATCGAGCGCGACCTCGGCCCGGAGGGCATGGCGCGTTCAGTCGTGATCGTGGCGACGTCCGACCAGCCCGCACTCGTCCGCATCAAGGCGGCGTTCGCGGCGACCACGATCGCCGAGCACTTCCGCGACGAGGGCCACGACGTGCTGCTGATGATGGATTCGGTGACGCGCTTCGCGATGGCACAGCGCGAGGTCGGCCTGGCGATCGGCGAGCCGCCCGCCACGCGCGGCTACACGCCGAGCGTGTTCGCACTGCTCCCGAAGCTGCTCGAGCGCTCCGGCACCTCGCCGCGGGGCACGATCACCGGCCTCTACACCGTGCTCGTCGACGGCGACGACATGAACGAGCCGATCGCCGACGCGGTGCGCTCGATCCTCGACGGCCACGTCGTGCTCTCGCGCGACCTGGCGCACGCCGGGCACTACCCGGCGGTCGACGTGCTCGCGAGCGTGTCCCGCCTGGTCGGCGAGGTCGTGACGCCCGAGGTGCGCTCGGCCGGCGACGAGGTGCGGCGCCTGATGGCGGCGTATCGCGACAAGGCCGACCTGATCGCGATCGGCGCCTATCAGCGCGGCGCCGACGTGCTCACCGACGCGGCGATCGACGCCCGCGATCCGATCGACGGCTTCCTCCGCCAGTCGGTCAGTGACCGCTCGACGGCGGAAGAGGCCGACTCCGCGCTGACCAACCTGATGCTGCTGTCCGGCGTGCCGGAACCGCTTGCCCCGCCGCCCGAGTCTCCGCCGCCTGCCGCGGACCGCACGCCCCTGCACGCGGCGATTCCGCCGCTGCACCTCGCGGCCTAGCCCGCCCGTTCAAGGTCGCCCGCGGGCGGTCGATCCCAGGGTGGACCATGTCGAAGCGCGCCATCGCCCTACCCATCCTTCTGCTCGCCGCCGGCGCGGCCTACGTGGCCGGGCCCGGCACGCCCGGCGAGCCGGCGAAGGCCAAGGTCGCGCCCGAGGTCCACGTGCTCGCCCAGACCTTCTTCGTCGACCTCGGCGGAGATCGAGCTGCGATGCTCCATGTCGGCCTGCTCGTCGATGACTTCGGGCCGCTTCCCCAGGAGGCCCAGGCAAGCGCCGCCGTTTCGCGCGAGCTCGAGGGAGCCTCGGCGGACAAGCTGCTGTCATCCAGGGGTCGCCGCCAGCTGCAAGAGCGCATTCGCAAACGGATCAAGCGAGACACAGACATGGAAATCGCCAGCGTGCTCTTCCCGGATCTGACCGTCCAATAGGGATGCGACCGCGCCGCCCGGAGGAAGTGCGTGCATGGCTGCAGGAGCAGCCGTCGCTCATAGAACTCCAGGAGGCGTATCCAGGCGAGTGGGCGGTCGTCCAGCGCGAGCTCGCCGACGTCGTGCCCCGTGCCAACGTCGAAGAGCTCAAGTCGTACGTCACATCGCTGTCGCAGGGTCCAGCGCCCGCACGCCGGCGGAAACGCTCGAAGCAGGGGCAGGCCGCGCTGCTGTCCGAGCAGATCCGCCATCAGATGGCGGTCGCGGCGGTCAAGCAGCTCAGCCTCTCGGCCGCGACCGGGGTCACCGAAGGGCGGCTGCGGTTCAACCTCGTCAACGGCTGGGTCGCCCAGAAGCTGCTGTTCGAGCACGACCTCCGGCGCAAGCCGGTGTCGCTCTTCTGGTTCCGCCTGATCTGGCCGCTCCTGTGGCAGCGCCGGTTCCTGATGCCGCTCGTCGGTCCGAAGGGCATCTACTGCTTCTACTCGAGCCGGCTGATCTCCAGGCTCGCCACGATGATCGGCGACAGCCGCTGTCTCGAGATCGCCGCGGGCGACGGGACGCTCTCACGCTTCCTGGCAGCGGACGGCGTGGACGTGACCGCGACCGACGATCACAGCTGGCAGGACGTGCGATTCCCGGAATCGGTCCTCCGGCAGGACGCGTGCGAGGCACTTCGCGTGCATCAGCCGGAGGTCGTGATCTGCTCCTGGCCACCCGCCGGCAACGCCTTCGAGCGGGACGTCTTCACGACCGACAGCGTCCAGCTGTACGTCGTCATCAGCAGCCGCCACGCCTTCGCCTCGGGCGATTGGGCTGCGTACGAGGGACAAACGGACTTCGAGTTCGCCGAGGACGAGGCGCTGAGCCGGCTCGTCCTGCCACCCGAGCTCGAAGCGGCGGTCTACGTCTTCCGCCGACGGCCTGGCTGACACCGCGAGAAACCCTCTACAGGTTTCTGGGGCGGGGCCGACTACCCGGTCGTGGAGACTCCGTCCTTCACGTTCCGGTTGGAACGTATCCGCTCGCTCCGTGAGCGTGCAGAAGCAAGCGCTCAAGAGGATCTGGCGCACGAGCTCCGCCTCCGCCTTCGCGGCGAGGCGCAGCTGGTGGACGCCACGCAGGCCGCCTCGGCCGCCACGCAGACCGGCCGTGACACCGTCACGTCGCTCTCCACCGGGATGGCCCTGATCGCCGCCCAGGCGTACATCGAGCGCGCCGAGCGCACTCGCCGCGAGGCCGCGCACTCGCTCGACCTCCGCGACGTCGAAGTCGCGGCTCGCCGCGCCGCCCTCCAGGCAGCTGCGCGCGACCGCCAGGTGCTGGACAAGCTCAAGCAGCGTCAGCATGCCGACCACAACGCCGAATGGGCCCGCCGGGCCCAGGGTGCGCTCGACGAGGTCGCGCTGAGCGTGCACCGTCGCGGCCAGGTCGCAGCGTGAGCGTCGACGCCGTCCTCGCTCGTGTGAACGAGCTGCATCAGATGATCGGCGGCGGTTCGCCGGCTGCGACTTCCTCGACCGCCTTCGCTGCCGAGCTCGCCGACCGCGACCGCGACCAGCGCGACGCCGGCGGCGGCCACGGCCACCGTCCCGGGCCTCGTGTCCGTCGGTGCCTCCGAGCTTCCGTCCGACACGCCGTTCGGCCCCCAGATCACCGCCGCCGCGAAGCGGTACGGAATCGATCCGGCGCTGCTGGCCGGCCTGGTCAAGCAGGAGTCGGGCTTCAACCCGAACGCCGGCTCCTCGGCCGGTGCCCGCGGCCTGACCCAGCTCATGCCCGGCACCGCCGCCGGCCTGGGCGTCACGAACGTGCTCGATCCCGCCCAGTCGCTCGACGGCGGCGCGAAGTACCTGCGCCAGCAGCTCGACGCCTTCGGCGGCGACGTCACGCTGGCGCTCGCGGCGTACAACGCCGGCCCGGGCGCCGTGAAGCGATACGGCGGCGTGCCGCCCTACGCGGAGACGCAGAACTACGTCCGCGCCGTCCAGGCCAACGCCGCCGCCTACAGCGCAGCGAGCCCGACCCCCTCAATCCTGTGATGACCACTGACCGCACCCAGCCCGCGCGCTCGACCGCGCCCACCGTCCGCTCCGCCGCCCCGGCCGAGCGGCGCGACGACGGCGCCTTCGCGGCGCTGCTCGACGCCCACGCCACCCCGCAGCGCGAGGAGACTTCCGGCCGCCGCGCCGACGTCCCCGCCGCCCGCCCCGAGGTGCCCGTCCGTCGCGACGCCACCACGCCGCGTCCCGAGCGGCACGTCCACCGCGACGCCGGCCAGCCCCGCCCCGAGCGGCCCGTGGAGCCGTCGCCGGCCGACGCCGCCGACGCTCCCGAGATCGCCGAGACGGGCGAGACTCCCGGCCCCGTCGCCGCTCAGCCCGCGACTCCCGCTCTGGCTCTGCTTCCCGCCTTCGCCGCCACACCCGAGCTGCCGACGGCGGCCGACGCTCCCGCTCCCGCGTTCTCCGTCCCGGTTCCGACCGCGCCGGCCGCGGCCGCCGCCGCGGTGGTCCCGATCGTCGCTGCGGCGATCGTGCCGCAGGCTGCCGTGACCGCCCCCGCCGCCGATCCTGGCGCCGAGACCGCCGTCGCGACCGCCACCCAGGCTGCACCCGCCGTGACCGTCGCCGCCCCGGCGCCGACCGCTGCGCCGGCCTCGCCTGCCGCGACGCCCACGCCCGCTCGCGCCGCCGCCGGCGCCGATGCCGAGGCCGGCGACGCCGCGCCGCAGCAGTCCGGCACGCCCTCGACGCCCGCTGCGCCCGCCCCGTCCTCTGCACCGGCCGCTCAGGAGCCCGCCGCATCCGCGCCGGCCACGGCCCCGGCCGCCGAGCCCGCCGCTGCAGCTCCCACGGCCGCCCCGGCGCCCGTCGCTGCGGATCAGGCGACCACCGCCTCCACGCCGGCCACGGCCCCCACGGCCGAGGCGATCGCACCCACGCCTCCGGCGACGCAGGTTCCGGCCGGCGACATCGCGCAGCGCACGACGCCGCTGCACCGTGCACCCGCCGCTGTCGCGACGCTGCTCCAGGTCGCCGTCGACCGCGGCATCACGCACGCCAAGATGACGCTGCGCCCGGCCGAGCTGGGCGGCATCGAGATCCGCCTCCAGGCCACGGCCGCCGGCATCGCCGCACAGGTCATCGCCGACTCGCCGGAAGCCGCCCGCCTGCTGGTGCAGGCCGGCGACGACCTGCGCCGCGCGCTCGAAGCGCGCAACGTCACGCTGATCTCGCTCGACGTCTCGACGACCGCCGACCAGCAGCGCGACAGCGCGCGCGGTGAGTGGCGGGACGGCGACGACGCCGGCCGCTTCGGCTCACGCGGCTCGTCCGGCGACGCCGAGAGCGACGCCGAGCCGGCTCCGATCTCCCACTCCGTGATCGAGCTGCCCGGTGGGCTGCTCGTCGACGTCTTCGCATGATCCCCGACCCCCGAGGCCAATGACCACGATTCCCCCCACAGGCCTAGGCGCAAGCCCGGCGACGCAGGCAACTACGTCGGCGAATGGCCAGCTCGGCAAGGACCAGTTCCTCAAGCTGTTCGTCGCTCAGCTCCAGCACCAGGACCCGATGAACCCCATGAAGGACAGCGAGTTCATGGGTCAGATGGCGTCGTTCTCGACGCTCGAACAAGTCACCAACCTCGCAGCGGCCAACGAGAAGATCGCGGCCAGCCTGACCGCCAGCACGGCGGTCGGCCTGCTCGGCCGCACCGTCACGTGGACCGACTCTGCCGACGTATCCCACACGGGGATCGTCGAGAAGGTCACCACAGCGGGCGGCACACCGACCCTGACCGTGGGCGGCACCGACGGTGTCGACCCCGCAACCATCTCGCAGGTCGCTTAGGCGACAAAGGAGTTGATGTCCCAATGATGAGAGGGATGTTCGCCGCCATCAGCGGCCTCAAGACCCACCAGGTGATGCTCGACGTCACGTCGAACGACATCGCGAACGTCAACACGATCGGCTACAAGTCGGCGCGTACGACGTTCAAGGACTCACTGACCCAGCTGCAGCGCGGTGCCTCGGGCGCCGGCGGCGGCACGGGCGGCGCAAACGCGGCGCAGATCGGCCTCGGCACCCAGCTCGGCTCGATCGACAACCTGATGCAGTCAGGCGCGCTTCAGTCGACGGGTAACCCGCTCGACGTCGCCATCCAGGGTCCGGGCATGTTCCGCGTCGCTCCGAGTGCGGGCGCTCCGCCGACGGCCAACCCGGCCGGCGCCGAGTACACCCGCGCGGGCAACTTCACCACCAACAGCGCGGGCTACCTCGTGACCCAGGACGGCTACTACGTCCAGGGCCGCACGACCGCCGGCGCCGACACGCTGCTGGTCATCCCGTCCAACTCGACCAACGTGGCGATCGCCCAGAACGGCGATGTCACCTACGTCGACACGACGGGCACCCGTGTGTCCGCCGGCTCGATCTCGCTCGCCACGTTCGCCAACACGGCGGGCCTCGAGCGCTCCGGCTCGAACCGCTGGCTGCAGAGCGCCAACTCGGGTACGCCGACCATCGGCACGCCGAGCGCTCAGTTCGGCTTCACCACCGCGGGCGCGGTCGAGATGTCCAACGTGGACCTCGCCCAGGCGTTCACGAGCATGATCACCGCCCAGCGCGGCTTCCAGGCCAACTCACGCGTCATCTCGACTGCCGACGAGATGCTCCAGGATCTGGTCAATCTGAAGCGCTAAAGCGCTCCGGCGCCGCGGTTCACGAACGCCCGCCTTTGTGCGGGCGTTCGGCATTTAACCCACGGGCATTCCGGCCGAATACACGGCCGTGATCCGTCTGCACCGACTCGCGCACTCCGAAGAGGACTTTCACCTCAACCCGGATCTGATCCTTTCGATCGAAGCGACTCCCGACACCATCGTGACCCTCACCACGCACACCAAGCTGATCGTCACCGAACGGCCTGAAGAGGTCGTCGAGCTCGTTCGGGCCTGGCGCGCGTCCGTGCTCGAGGCCGGCCTGCCGCGCATCCGGCGGCGCTCCGAGGTGCCCCTGCACGTCGTCCGCGGTGAGCACGTGCCGCCGCACGAGGAGGGTCAGCGATGAAGGCCTCCTCCGTCATCGGCGTTGTGATCGGCATGGTCACGATCGCCCTGGGAGCCACGATGGAGGGCGCCCCCGTCATGGCGGTCCTGAACCCGTCGGCGATGCTGATCGTGCTCGGCGGGACGTTCGGTGCCGTCATGACCGGCACGAGCATGGGAGCGATCAAGAACATCCCGACGATGTTCAAGAAGTCGTTCAGCGCCGAGCCGCCGGACCTCAACGCGCGCGTCACCGAGCTCGTCAGCTACGCCGAGCAGGCACGTCGCGACGGCCTGCTCGCGCTCGACGAGCAGCTCGCGAGCATCGAGGACCCCTACACGCGCAAGGGCCTGCAGCTCGTCGTCGACGGCACCGACCCCGACCTCGTGGCCGACGTCCTCGAGGCCGAGAACGACGCGATGCGCAAGCGGCACGCCGCAAGCACGCAGCCGTTCGACAAGGCCGGCGGCTACGCGCCGACCATGGGCATCATCGGGACCGTCTTCGGCCTCATCCACGTGCTCAGCAACCTGAGCAAGCCGGAGACGCTCGGCCCGTCGATCTCGGCGGCGTTCATCGCGACGCTGCTCGGCATCGCGTCGGCGAACATCGTCTACCTCCCGATTTCCGCGCGACTGAAGCAGCTGTCCCAGGAGGAGCTGCACTTCCGCGGCATGACCCTCGAAGGCATCCTTGCGATCCAGGCGGGCGACAACCCACGTGTGGTCGCCGAGAAGCTGATGGCGTACGTGCCTCCGGGCGAGCGCCCGACCGAGGAGGAAGCGGCCGCCGCCGCCGATGCGCAGAGGGCTGCGAAGGCCGAGAAGGCCGCGTAGCGCGATGTCCGCACGGCGCAAGCACAAGGGCGGTCATGAGGAGGAGGAGCACGAGAACGAGGAGCGCTGGCTCGTCTCGTTCGCCGACATGATGACCCTCCTCTTCTGCCTCTTCATGGTCCTGTTCGCCATCTCGTCGGTGAACACGTCGAAGTTCGAGTCGCTGCAGAAGGCGCTCGAGAACGCGTTCTCGGGCAAGATCCTCTCCGGCGGCGAGGCCGTCATGGAGTCCGGCAACGACAAGAAGCCGAACGATCCGGCCGCTGTGCCGCCGCTGCCCTCGCTGACGCCGCTGCAGGCGCTCGCCGACAGCTCGATCCAGAAGACGAAGAGCGAAGCCGCCAAGCGCGAGGAAGAGGACTTCAAAGCGCTCAAGCGGCGCATCGACGCGCTGGTCGAGAAGGAAGGCCTCACCGGCAAGGTCGAGACCACGATCCGCAAGCGCGGCCTGATCGTCGAGCTCCTGACCGACAACGTGTTCTTCGACTCGGGCCAGGCCGTGCTCAAGCTGCCGGCCTTCCGCATGCTCGGCAAGATCGCCGCGGTGCTGCGGGTCGAGGAGACGCATCCGATCGTCGTCGAGGGTCACACCGACTCGCAGCCGATCGCGACGTCGCAGTACCCGAGCAACTGGGAGCTGTCCGGCGCCCGCGCCTCCGCAGTCATCCGAACCTTCATCTCCTCCGGCGTCGAGCGAGGCCGAATCTCCGGCTCGCTCTACGGCGCCGAGAACCCGACTGCCACCAACGCGACGCCCGAAGGGCGCTCGCGCAACCGGCGCGTCGACGTGATCCTCACTCGCCTGCATCAGGAGCCGTAATGAAGAAGAAGAAGCTGATCATCATCGTTGTCGTCCTGCTTGCGGGTCTCGGTGGCGTCTACAAGTTCGTCCTCGCCCCGCCGAAGGAGGCCGAGGCGAAGCCGAAGGTCGAGGGCGCGGTCTACGTGCTCGGCAAGGAGTTCCTCGTCAACCTCGACAGCGGCCGCTTCGCCAAGGTCACGGTGGCGATCGTGCTCGCGCACGACGACGTCTCGACCGTCCCCGCCGGCGGCCACTCGGCGCCCACCCCGCCCGAGGGTTACGGCACGATGGCGCAGGAGGCCGTCGTCCGCGCAATCGTCACCGACGACCTCACGGATGCGAAGGCCGGCGACATCATCGACCGCGAGGGTCGAGAGCACCTGCAGGAGAAGATCCTCAAGGACATCCACGCTAAGACCGACGTCAAAGCTGAGGAAGTCCTTTTCCCCGACATCACGGTCCAGTGAGTGAGCCAATGAGCGATCCCGTCGACTACGTCCCGTTTGAGACCACCACGACCCCCATCGACACCGGTGGGGGCGACTCGCCCGAGCTCGAGCGGCTCTACGACGTTCCCGTGGAGCTGGCCGTCGAGATCGGCCGTACCTTCATGACGATCCGCGAGACGCTCTCACTCGGCCCTGGCTCGATCGTGAGCCTCAACCGGCTCGCCGGCGAGCCGGTCGACCTGCTGGTCAACGGCAAGCCGATCGCCCGCGGCGAGGTCGTCGTGATCGACGAGGAGTTCGGCCTCCGCGTCACCGAGGTCGTGTCGAGCGATCCCGCGTCCGAGCGGGTCGCCGAGGCGCCTGAGGCGCTCGTCGAGGCGCTCGTCCCGCCGGTCATCATGGACGCCGCTCCCGCGCCGCAGGCGTAGCAACGTCGCGGCGCGGTGATAATCCGGCCTTCATGGGCCGAGCCCGCGCCGCAGTGGTCAGCTTCTGGCAGAAGGCCTATGAGGACAACCTCACGGGCCTGGCCTCGATGGTCGCGTACAACCTGCTGCTCTCGATCTTCCCGATCGCGCTCGTGGCGTTGTTCGTCGCCGGGCGCGTGCTGCGCTCCGAGGATCTCCAGGACTCGGTGCTGGTCGACCTCCAGCAGCTGTTCCCGACCGCGGCCGAGTCGACGCTGAACAGCTCCGTCCGGCGGCTGCAGTCGTCCTCGACCTCCGCCGGCATCGCGGCGCTGGCCGCCGCGGTCTGGTTCGCGTCCTCGTTCTGGGGCGCGCTCGACACCGCGTTCTGCCGGATCTACCACCGGCCCTGCCGGAGCTGGGTGCGGCAGAAGCTGTTCGCGCTCGGCATGTTCGTCGTCGTGCTGCTGTTCATCGTCGCCACCGTCACGGTGCCGGCGCTCCAGAGCCTGCTGGTCACCGGCGCGGACGACCTCCCGTTCGGCCTGTCCGAGGTGCAGGGGCTGGTCTACGGCGTCACCCTTGCGGCCGGCGTGGTGGTCCTCTTCGTCGCGCTGTGTGCCACCTACATGCTCGTACCGAGCGGTCGCGTGCCGTGGCGTTGTGTGTGGCCGGGCGCGGTCGGGGCGACGCTCGCGATGGGCGTCGTCGACTACGCGTTCCCGCTCTACCTGGCGAACGTCTCGACGTTCCGCGCGGGCACGACGTTCGTGTTCGTGCTGATCGCGCTCGTGTGGTTCTACCTGCTCGCGCTGATCGTGCTCTGCGGGGCGGTCGTGAACGAGCTGCGGTTCGAGCGGCTTGGCGGTAAGCGCGTCGGTTGACGCGCGGGTGTTTCCGAACGTCAACTGCGCTGGGTGGGGAAGCGGTGGGCTTTGGTGGCCGTGGCGGGTTTCGCCGAGTGTCGAGTTTCACGGCCTGGGGCCCGGTAACTCGACACTCGACCCGTCCGAGCCCGCCGAGCGTGGGTTTCGTCACACTCGATGCGTCCGAGCCCGCGGCAGTTGACGTTCTGCTGACAAACACAGCGGCAGCCCACCCACTAGTCTGCGCCGCCGTGGCGGCGATCGAGTCGGTGGAGTTGACGAAGCGGTACGGGGCGGTCGTCGCGGTCGACAACCTCTCGTTCTCGGTTCGCGAGGCCGCCGTGACGGGATTTCTCGGGCCGAACGGGGCCGGTAAGACCACGACGCTGCGGATGATCCTCGCGCTCGCGCGGCCGACGTCCGGTCACGCGACCGTGATGGGCAGGTCGTACGTGCTGCTCGACCAGCCGGCGCGCACGGTCGGCGCGAACCTCGAGGTCGCGGGCGCGCACCCGGGCCGCAACGGCCGCGACCACCTGCGAGCGCTCGCCGCGATGGCCGGCCTGCCGCGTTCGCGCGTGGACGAGGTCCTCAGGCTCGTGGAGCTCTCGGACGCCGCCGCCCGGCGCGCGGGCAAGTACTCGCTCGGCATGCGCCAGCGGCTGGGGCTCGCGGCGACGCTGCTCGGCGACCCGCAGGTGCTGATCCTGGACGAGCCCGCCAACGGGCTCGACCCGCAGGGCATCCGGTGGCTGCGCGACTTCCTGCGCGGCATGGCCGCCGAGGGCCGGACGGTGCTGGTCTCCAGCCACGTCCTCGCGGAGGTCGCACAGACCGTCGACGACGTCGTGGTGATCCACCGCGGCAAGCTCGTCGACCAGGGCCCGGTCGGCCGGCTCACGGCCGGTGGGCACGTGATCGTGCGTTCGCCGCGCGCCGACCAGCTGCGCGAGGCGCTCGAGCGCGCCGGGCTGACCGTGAGCGTGGACGCCGACTTCCTGGTCGTCGACGCCGAGGATCCGGCACGGGTCGGAGAGATCGCGCACGAGGCCGGCATCCCGCTGCACGAGCTGACCACGCGCGCCACCTCGCTCGAGGAGGCGTTCCTGGCGCTGACGACGGACGAGGCGCCGATTTGACCGCCCTGCTGCGCGGCGAGCTGATCAAGGTGCGTACCACGCGCACGGCGCTCGGCTTCGGGCTCGCGTCGGTGCTGCTGCTGCTCGCCTACGTGCTCGTCGGCATCCTCGCGGGCGATCCGACGGAGGCGAGCGAGAAGCGCGAGTCGCTCAACGTGGGCGGCGTGCTGTCGATCCCGCTGCTGATCTTCGGCATCGTCGGTGCGACCGGCGAGTACCGCCACCGCACGCTCGCGCCGGCCGTGCTGATCGCCCCCGACCGCTTCCGCCTGACGCTCGCGCGGCTGTTCGCCTACATGCTGACGGCGGGCGCCGTCGGGGTGGCGATGCTGGTCGTGGCGCTGGGGGTCGGCCTGCCGCTGCTCGCCTCGCAACCCGGGTCTGACCTCACCGGGGAGGACTACGCGACGATCATCGGCGGCGGCCTGATCGTGGCGACGCTGACGACGGCGCTCGGCGTCGGTGTCGGCGTGCTCGTCCGCAACCAGGTGGCTGGCGTCGTCGGCGCGCTGATCTGGCTGTTCATCCTGTCGCCGCTGCTCGGCCTGATCGACGAGGCCCTGCCGAGCTACACGACACTCCCGGCCGCCGGCATCGCCGGCGGCGCGGCGGCGCCCGACGAAGACCTCACCTGGACCGGGGCCGTCGTCGTGCTTGTCGTGTGGGCGCTCGTGTTCAACGTGCTCGGCCTGATCGCCGAGAAGCGCCGCGACATCGACTAAGCCCGCCCGTCCCCAGGCTGACAGCCACTAAAGCCCTCGCGTCCATAGCCGATCAACGGGACGAGTCCTATCCAGGCTCTCTCGGTGATGTGGATTCCCCCTGCTATTCGACTGGTTGGGGCGGCCGTCCTCGGCCTGCTCCTCCTCGCTCCTGCCGCTCTTGCGGCGGACGGTGAGCGCACGCCCCTGAACCTCAGCGAGCCGAAGGACACCGCGGCACAGGCCGCAGGGTCCAGCTCCGGAGGCCTCGTGCGCACGATCGTCGGCCTGGCGGTCGTGATCGGCGTCATCTACGGCCTCTACTGGATCCTCAAGCAGGTCAAGTCCTCGCGCGAGGATCGCGCCTCGGGTGTAGGCCTGCACACGCTCGCCACGCTTCCGCTCGGCCAGAACCGCGCGATGCACCTGGTCCGCGCCGGCACCGAGGTGGTGCTCGTGGGCGTCGGCGAGGGCGGCGTGACGCCGATTCGCACCTACGACGAGGAAGAGGCCCGCGCGCTCGGGCTGCTCGTCGACGAAGACTCTGAAGACGGCTCCGCGTCGGGCCGGCCGACGGTCATGCCCCTCGGCCTCGAGGGCGTCAGCAAGCCGACGTTCCGCGAGGCGCTGTCACGCAAGCTCGACGGTCTCCGCAGCAAGACGGTGATCAAGTGAAGGCCGACGGCACGAATGCCGTACAGCTGCTGCTGCTGATCGGCGGCATCTCGCTGGTGCCCGCGCTGCTCTTCACGGTCACCGGCTTCACCCGCATCCTGATCGTCCTCGGGTTCATCCGCTCCGGCCTGGGCACCCCGACCGCGCCGCCGAACCAGGTGCTGGTCGGGATCGCGCTGTTCCTGACGCTGTTCGTGATGGCGCCGACCTTCAAGATCGTCAAGGAGGACGCGATCATGCCGCTCTCCAAGGGCAAGATCACGCAGCAGGTCGCGTTCGACCGCGCCGAGGCCCCGATGCGCGAGTTCATGTTCGACCAGACGCGCAACAAGGACCTCGCGCTGTTCGCCAAGCTCGGCAAGATCCCGCAGCCGAAGACACGCGCGGACATCCCGACCTTCGTCCTGATCCCGGCGTTCATCATCTCCGAGCTCAAGACGGCCTTCCAGATCGGGTTCCTGATCTTCCTGCCATTCCTGATCATCGACCTGGTCGTCGGTGCGACGCTGATGTCGATGGGCATGGTGATGCTGCCGCCCGTCTTCATCTCGCTGCCGTTCAAGATCCTGCTGTTCGTCCTGGTCGACGGGTGGAACCTCGTCACCCGCTCGCTGGTGGAGAGCTTCCACATATGAGCCAGGACCAAGTCATCAGCATCTGCGTCTCCGCAATGGGGGTCGCGATGAAGATCGCCCTCCCGATCCTGCTCGTGGGCCTCGTCCTCGGCCTCATGGTCTCGGTCTTCCAGGCCGTCACGCAGATCCAGGAGCAGACGCTCAGCTTCATCCCGAAGATCGTCGGCCTCGGCGTCGTCCTGATCGTCCTCGGCCCGTGGATGCTCGGCCAGATCATGACCTGGACCGAAGAGCTCTACGGCCAGATCCCGGCCCTGGTCGGTGGCGGATGAGACTCGAGACGCTTGTCGCCCAGTTCGGCGAGCAGAACGTCGTGGCGTTCTTCCTCGTGCTCGCACGCGTGTCGCCGCTGTTCCTGCTCGCGCCGCTGTTCTCGTCCGCGATGGTGCCGGCCCGTGCGCGCGGCGTCGTGGCGGTCGGGCTCGCCGTCGGCATCGCGCCGATCGCGATGAACGCGGGCGGCGGCCAGTCGTTGCCGCTCGACCTGTGGACGCTCGGTGGCCTGATGGCGAAGGAGCTGCTCGTCGGCCTCGCCTTCTCGTTCGCGCTCGCGGCGCTGTTCGCCGCCGTCCAGGTGGCCGGCAGCATCCTCGACACGCTGATCGGCTTCTCCTTCGGCGCCCTGATCGACCCGATCACGGGCTCGAACGGCGGCGTGCTGAACCAGCTCTACGGCTTGATCGGCGCGATGATCTTCGTGGTCATCAACGGCGACGCATGGGTGATCCAGGGTCTCGCCCGCACCTACGAGGCGATCCCGCTCGCCGCCGCGCCCGACGTCAACTCGATCGTCGAGGGCGCCCAGCTCGCGTTCGGCGGCATCCTCGGCGCCGCGGTCCAGGTGGCCGCCCCCGTGATGCTGGCGGTGCTCCTCACCGACGTCGGCTTCGGCCTGCTCTCGCGCGTCGTCCCGCAGCTCAACGTCTTCGCGGTCGGGTTCCCCGCCAAGGTGACGGTCGGCCTCGTGCTGGTCGGCGCCTCGCTGCCGTTCGTCGCCGGCTGGCTCAGCGACGAGCTCCAGAACTCCGTGTCCGCGGCCCTTCAGACGCTGAAGGTGGCCGGCTAGATGGCCAACGACAAGACAGAGAAGGCAACACCAAAGAAGGTCGAAGAGGCGCGCAACAAGGGTCAGACCGCCAAGTCCCCCGACGTGAACGGCGCCGTCGTCCTGTCGGCGGCGGTGATCGCACTGGCCGCCTTCGGACCTGGCATGTGGCGCCGCATGGAGGAGGCCACGCTCGGCATCCTCGCCCTCGTCAAGACGCCCGAGGTCGTCGCCGCCGACTCACTGGCCGAGCTGTTCATGACCCCGGGCAAGCACGCCCTCATGGGTGTCGTCCCGATCGTGATCACGTGTGCGATCGCGGGCGTGTGCGCAAGCGTGGGCCAGGTCGGCTTCAAGCCGGCCACCAAGGCGCTGAAGCCGGACTTCAAGAAGCTCAACCCGCTCACCGGCCTGAAGAACATGTTCAGTCCCAACTCGGCGGTCGAGGCGGTCAAGTCGGTCCTCAAGATCAGCGCCGTCGGCGGCATCATCGCGATCGCGATCTTCCCGAAGCTCGGTGACATGGCCGCGCTCGTCGGCATGCCGGCGGCGGCCTTCCTGCCGCACCTCTCGGGCCTCGTCATGCAGATCGCCCAGCGCGCCGCGATCGCCTATCTCGCGATCGCCGCCATCGACTTCTTCTGGCAGAAGCACCGCATGGCGAAGAACCTCAAGATGGACAAGGAAGAGGTCAAGCAGGAGCACAAGCAGCAGGAGCTCCCGCCTGAGATCCGCGGCGCCCAGCGCCGCCGCGCGTTCGAGATGTCCCGCGCGCGGATGATGGACGACGTCCCGACCGCCGACGTCGTCGTGACCAACCCGACGCACTACTCGGTCGCGCTGCGCTACGACAACGCCAACCTCGCCCCCGTGGTCGTGGCCAAGGGCACCGACCAGCTCGCGCTGCGCATCCGCCGCACCGCCGCCGAGGCCGGCGTCACGATCGTGCCCGACCCGCCGCTGGCGCGCGCGCTGTACTCGAGCGTCGACGTCGGCCGCATGATCCCCGAGGAGCTCTTCGAGGGTGTCGCCCAGTTGCTCGCGTACGTGTACAAGGTCGCCGGCGCGACGAGGAGTGCTGCCGCATGAACTTCCTGAGAAGGGCCTCGCGTCACTCCGACCTCGTGGCCGCGGCCGCGGTCGTGCTCGTCGTGGCGATGATGATCATCCCGCTGCCGCCGTTCCTGCTCGACCTCCTGATCACGCTGAACATCTCGGCGGCGCTGATGATCGTGGTGGCGACGCTGTACGTGCCGCGCGCCCTGGACCTCTCGTCCTTCCCGTCGCTGCTGCTGCTGACCACGCTGTTCCGGCTCGCGATCAACGTGTCGGTGACGCGCCTGATCCTGCTCGACGGCGACGCCGGCCACGTCGTCACCGCGTTCGGCAACTTCGTCGTCGGCGGCAACGTCGTCGTCGGCCTCGTGATCTTCCTGATCCTCGTGGTCATCCAGTTCGTGGTCATCACGAACGGCGCCGGGCGCGTGGCCGAGGTCGGCGCGCGCTTCACGCTCGACGCGATGCCGGGCAAGCAGATGGCGATCGACGCCGATCTCAACGCCGGCCAGATCACCGACGAGGAGGCGCGCCGCCGCCGCGCCGAGATCTCCCAGGAGGCCGACTTCTACGGCGCGATGGACGGCGCCTCGAAGTTCGTCAAGGGCGACGCGATCGCCGGCATCCTGATCACCGGCATCAACCTCGTCGGCGGCATCATCATCGGCGTCATGCAGCAGGGCATGCCGTTCGGCGAGGCAGCCCATACGTTCTCGCTGCTGACCGTCGGCGACGGTCTGTGCGCGCAGATCCCGGCGCTGCTGATCTCCGTCGCCACCGGCATCCTCGTCACGCGCTCGGCGTCCGAGCAGGACCTCGGCTCCGACGTGGCGCAGCAGCTGCTCGGGCAGCGCAAGGCGCCGCTCGTCGCCGGCTGCGTGATCATGGCGTTCGCGCTCGTCCCGGGGCTCCCGAAGGTCCCGTTCCTCGTCATCGGCGGCCTGTTCTTCGCCGTCGGCTGGACGCTGCGCAAGGAGCCGAACAAGGCCCAGCGCGCAGCCGAGGCCGCCGCCGCGCCCCCCGTCGCCCTCAACGCCGGCGATCAGCCCGCCCCGCGTGACGCCGCGCTCGAGGCGCTCGCCCTCGACCCGCTCGAGCTCGCGATCGGCTTCGGCCTGGTGCCGATGGTCGACCAGCAGTCGGGCGGCACGCTGCTGCAGCGCGTCGGCACGATCCGGCGCCAGATCGCCTCCGAGCTCGGCATGGTGATCCCGCCCGTGCGCATCCGCGACGACGTCGGGCTCGACTCGCACGAGTACGTGATGCGCGTTCGCGGGACCGAGGTCGCGCGCGGCGGCATCATGGCCGGCCACCAGCTTGCGATGGACCCGGGCGACGCGATGGGCCAGCTCCCCGGCATCCCCACGACCGAGCCGGCCTTCGGCCTGCCCGCCGTCTGGATCCCCGAGAACGGCCGCGCCGAGGCCGAGGCGCTCGGCTGGACCGTCGTCGACGCCGAGTCCGTGGTCGTCACCCACCTCACCGAGACGATCCGCGTGCACGCCTCGGAGCTGCTCACCCGTCAGGAGACCCGCCAGCTGCTCGATCAGCTCAAGGAGGTCAATGCCGCGGTGGTCGACGAGGTCGTGCCGGACGTGCTGTCCGTCGGCGAGATCCAGCGCGTGCTCCAGGCGCTGCTGCGCGAAGGCGTGTCCGTCCGCGACCTCGGCGCCGTCGTCGAGGCGATCGGGGACAAGGCGCGCCTCACGCGCGATGTCGCGATGCTCGCCGAGTACGCCCGCCAGGCGCTCGGGCGCACGATCGTCGCGCCGTACCTCGACGGCGAGAACACGCTGCGCGCGATCGCACTCGACCCCGCGCTCGAGCAGGAGATCGCGGAGTCCCTCGTGCAGACCGCCGACGGCGAGTTCCTCGCCATGGACCCGATGCGCGCCCACGCCCTGATCGATGCGTGCTCCGAGCAGGTCGAACACGCGCTCGCGCGCGGTGGCCGTCCGGTCATGCTCTGCTCGGCCCGCGTGCGCCGCCATCTGCGCGGCCTGTGCGAGCAGCGACTCCCGCAGCTTGCGGTCTGCTCGTACAACGAGATCGCCGCCGGTGTCAGCGTTGAGACCGTCGGGGTGCTGGAGGCGGCGACACCTGCCGCTAGAGAGGGCGGGGCTATTCCCGTGGCCGGCTAGTGCCGATGGAGGAAGTGGACATGGATACGACAACTGAGACCCTCAGCGAGACCAAGACCTACCGTGGCCGCAGCCTCGAAGAGGTGCTGCCCAAGATCCGCGCCGAGCTCGGCGCTGACGCCATCGTCATGCGCCGTCGCGAGGGTCTCGCGGGCGGCATGGCGGGCTTCTTCCAGCGCTCCTATGTGGAGGTCGACGCGCGTCCGGCGCTGGCCGACGAGCAGCCGCTCGAAGCGCGCAACGACCGCGCCACCGCCGAGGGACTCGCGTCGCCCGCGATCCAGGCGCTGGTCGACCAGGCCGCCCCGTTCGCCGACGCGCTCGCACGCGCCGAGGGTTCGGTCGGCGCCCGTGCGCAGGACGTCCTGCTCGCCGCCGCAGCGGCTGCGGCTCCGGTCGACGCCGGCCTCTACGGCCCGCAGCCCAACCGTGCTGTGATCGACGACGTCGCCGACGACTTCGACTTCGAGATGCCCGCGCCCGCTCCCGCTCCCGCGAGCGAGCTGGTCGCCCCCTCCGGCTTCGGCGTGCCGCGCCCGGCCACGGCCGACGCTGCCGAGCAGCGGCTGGTCGCCGGTGGCCTGAGCTCCGGCCTGGCCGCCGACATCGTCGGCGAGGCCGTTGCACACGGTCTGCCGTTCGCGCAGCCGCGTGCGCTCAAGAAGCTCGTGCGCACCGTGCTCGCGCGGCGCCTGCCCATGATGTCCGACCTCGGCCCCGGTCCGCGCACGCTCGCGTTCGTGGGCGCAGGCGGCTCCGGCAAGAGCACCGCGACCGAACGTCTCGCGATCGCCTACGCCGAGGCCGACGCCGACGTCGTCGTGGTGGCGCTGCGCGCCACCGACGGCGGAACCGGCCTCGCCTCCCGCCTCGAGCCGCTCGGCATCGCCGTGATCGCCGCCGACGACGCCGAGCAGGCCGCCCGCCGGATCGCCCGCCGCGACGCCGCGCTCACGATCGTCGACGCCCCAGCGGCCGGCCCGTCCGACCGCAAGGCCGTCACGCAGCTCTCCGCCGACCTTCGCGCGCTCGGCGTCAGCGAGGTCCACCTGACGCTCCCGGCCACGATCAGTGCGGGCGCCGCCGACGAGCTGGCCGCCGCGCTGGCGCCGATCGGCATCACCCACGTCACCCTCACCCACGCCGACCAGACCGCCCGCCCGGGCGCCCCCGTCGAGCTCGCGATCACGACCCGCCGCGAGCTTTCGTACGTGTGCTCGCGCGACGAGATCGCGCCCGCCGACGGCGAGGCGTTGGCCAAGCAGCTCCTGCCGTGATCCACTATGGCCGTCTCTACGCCCGCACCTTCCATTCCGTCCGGTGAGCACGTCCACCTGAGCCTTCCGCACGTGGGCCTGCTTCCGGCCACCGTGTCGTCGGTTGAGGCGAACGCGATCGTGCTGGTCCTGACGATCAAGGACCCGCGCGTGCACCGGCTCGTCGGCGGCGAGGTCGCGGTCGAGTACAAGAGCGGCCGCGGCATCCAGCGCTTCGGCGGGATCCTGGAGGTCGACGACGGCCGCCCTGATCTGCTGCGCGTGGTCACGTTCGGCGAGGCCGAGCGGATCCAGCGCCGCGAGTGGGCGCGCGTCGACACGATCCTCCCGATCACCGTCACGGCGATCGACGAGCCGCTCGGCGGGCCCACCACCACGCTGAACGTCTCCGGCGGAGGCGTCCTCGTCAGCGACAAGTGGGACATGCCGCTCGGCACCGACGTCCGGATCGAGCTGCAGGCCGACCCCAAGGACCCGCCGATCCGGGCGATGGGCCGCGTCGTGCGGATCGCGGGCAAGGACGAGAAGGGCATCCGGATCGACTCGATCGCCCGCGAGGACGAAGAGCGCCTGGTGCGGCTCGTGCGTGAGCGCGAGCGGGCAGCCCTGAGGATGTCGAGGGGCCGATGAGCGAAGACGCGAAGCCCGAGGCCGTCGAGGAGGCGCCCGTCGAGGCCAAGGCGAAGAAGTCGAAGGAGCCGAAGGCGCCGAAGGAGCCGAAGAAGGCGAAGGGCAAGAAGTCCAAGTCCGAGGCAGCCGCGACCGGACGCACGACGCTCGCGATCTCGATCTCCGGGCACCCGCGCGCACAGCGGTCGATCCGGCGGATCCGCGCGCGCACCGCGATCGTGGCCTTCGTGATCGTCCTGATCCTTTCGCACCGCTCCGGTGTCCCGAACCAGGAGGCCGTCCTCCGCGCCCTGCTCGCAGGGCTCGCGGGCAACCTCGCCGGCTGGGCGTGTGCGATGGGCGTCTGGCGTCAGCTGATCATGGGCGAGCTGCGGATCGTCGAGGACGTCCGCCGCGATCGCCGCCGTGCTCGCGCCGAGGCCGCCGCGGCCGCCGCCGCTGCGCGCGCCGAGCGCTCGGCGTCCGCCGCGTCATGAGCCGGCCGCCCGTCAACGACTGGATCCCTGCGATCAGCCCCGTCGACCGGACGGTTCCGCTGGTCGAGCTCCGCCGCCTCACGCCGATCGAGCGCGAGGAGGACCGCCAGCGGCGCGAGCGCCAGCGCCGCCGCAAGGCCGAGAAGGCGCCTCGGGAACCGCCCGCCGACGGTGGCCTCGGGATCGACATCCGGGCCTGAGCGCTCACTGCCGCTCAAGTCCTCGCTGAACCTGCCGATCCTCCCACTTGCAAGAAAGGGCGACATGGAGTTGCCCTGGTCCTCACACATGCCAATCATCAAGGAGAGATGATCATGGGCCTTCGTATTCAGAACAACGTTGAGGCGTTCAACGCTCACCGCCAGCTTTCCGCCACGGCCTCCAAGGCCGCGAAGTCGATGGAGAAGCTGTCCTCGGGTTTCCGTATCAATCGCGCGGCCGACGACGCCGCGGGACTCGCCATCTCGGAGAAGATGCGCGCTCAGATCGGCGGCCTTGGTCAGGCTCAGCGCAACGCCCAGGACGGCGTCTCGCTCGTGCAGACCGCAGAAGGCGCCCTTAACGAGGTGCATTCGATGCTTCAGCGCGTCCGTGACCTGAAGGTGCAGTACTCGAACGGCACGCTCGACAGCGATGACAAGGCGGCCATCGTGGCCGAGGTCAAGGCGCTCGCCTCGGAGATCACCGAGATCAGCGACAAGACCGAGTTCAACGGCATCAACCTGCTCGACGGCACCGGCGGCTCCGCCGGCACCATCACGTTCCAGGTCGGCGCCAACACCGGCGAGACGATCGCCGTCATCACCAAGGACATCGCCGGCGCCTCGGGCACCGGCGCGGTCGACTCGGTGACCGACACCGCGACGTGGGAGGCTGTCTCACTGGCCAACCTCGACACGGCGATCAACAACATCTCGTCGATCAGGGCTGACTTCGGTGCGGTGCAGAACCGCCTGGAGCACCGCCTCAACAACCTCGCGACCTACCAGGAGAACCTGGTCGGCTCCGAGAGCCGGATCCGCGACGTGGACATGGCCTCAGAGATGGTCAACTTCACGAAGCTCGGCATCCTGCAGCAGGCCGGCACGAGCATGCTCGCGCAGGCCAACCAGGCCCCGCAGAGCGTTCTCTCGCTCCTGCGGTAGCCCCACATAGCCACACCGAGGGACGGATCGACAGCGGGCGGCCTCAGGGCCGCCCGTCGTCGTACTCAAGATTTATCCCAGGCGGCCGATCACTCCGCTTGTAAGAAGGGGTGACATGGAGTTGCCCTGGTCCTCACACACCAATCATCAAGGAGAGATGATCATGGGCCTTCGTATCCAGAACAACGTTGAGGCGTTCAACGCCCACCGCCAGCTTTCCGGCACGGCCTCCAAGGCCGCGAAGTCAATGGAGAAGCTGTCCTCGGGTTTCCGCATCAACCGTGCGGCCGATGACGCTGCCGGACTCGCCATCTCAGAGAAGATGCGCGCTCAGATCGGCGGCCTCGGTCAGGCTCAGCGCAACGCGCAGGACGGCGTCTCGCTGGTTCAGACCGCAGAAGGTGCCCTCAACGAAGTGCACTCGATGCTCCAGCGCGTCCGTGACCTGAAGGTGCAGTACGAGAACGGCACGCTGGACACCGATGACAAGGCGGCCATCACGGCCGAGGTCAAGGCGCTCGCCTCGGAAATTACCGAGATTCGCGGCAAGACCGAGTTCAACGGCATCAACCTGCTCGACGGCACCGGCGGATCAGCCGGCACCATCTCGTTCCAGGTCGGCGCCAACACGGGCGAGACGATCTCCGTGGTCACCAAGGACATCGCTGGGGCCTCTGGCACCGGCGCGGTCGACGGTGTGACCGACACCGCGACGTGGGAGGCCATTACGCTGGCCAACCTCGACACGGCGATCAACAACATCTCGTCAGTCCGGTCGGACTTCGGTGCGGTGCAGAACCGCCTGGAGCACCGCCTCAACAACCTCGCGACCTACCAGGAGAACCTGGTCGGCAGCGAGAGCCGGATCCGCGACGTGGACATGGCCTCAGAGATGGTCAACTTCACGAAGCTCGGCATCCTGCAGCAGGCCGGCACGAGCATGCTCGCGCAGGCCAACCAGGCCCCGCAGAGCGTTCTTTCGCTCCTGCGTTAGTAGGGACCTAACAGCATCACCGAGGGACGGATCGACAGCGGGCGGCCTTAGGGCCGCCCGTCGTCGTACTCAAGCTTCTCAGCGCGGGGCCGATCAACTCGGGCGCACCCGTCTTCCAAGGAGGAATTCTTCCCCATGGGTCTTCGTATCCAGAACAACGTTGAGGCGTTCAACGCCCATCGCCAGCTTTCAGGCACCGCCTCGAAGGCCGCGAAGTCGATGGAGAAGCTGTCCTCCGGCTATCGCATCAACCGTGCGGCCGACGACGCCGCCGGACTCGCCATCTCAGAGAAGATGCGCGCTCAGATCGGTGGTCTCGGTCAGGCCCAGCGCAACGCCCAGGACGGCGTCTCGCTCGTGCAGACCGCAGAAGGCGCTCTCAACGAGGTGCATTCGATGCTTCAGCGCGTCCGTGACCTGAAGGTGCAGTACGAGAACGGCACCCTCGACACCGACGACAAGGCGGCCATCACGGCCGAGGTCAAGGCGCTCGCCTCCGAGATCAAGGAGATCAGCACCAAGACCGAGTTCAACGGCATCAACCTGCTCGACGGCACCGGCGGCTCCGCCGGCACCATCTCGTTCCAGGTCGGCGCCAACACCGGCGAGACGATCTCCGTCACCACGCGCGACATCGCGGGCGCCTCCGGCTCCGGCGCGGTCGACGACGTGACCAACACCGCCACATGGGAGGCCGTCTCACTGGCCAACCTCGACACGGCGATCAACAACATCTCCTCCCTGCGCGGCGAGTTCGGTGCGGTCCAGAACCGGCTCGAGCACAGGATGGCCAATCTCGCTGCCTACCAGGAGAACCTGGTCGGCTCCGAGAGCCGGATCCGCGACGTGGACATGGCCGCCGAGATGGTCAACTTCACGAAGCTCGGGATCCTGCAGCAGGCCGGCACGAGCATGCTCGCGCAGGCCAACCAGGCTCCCCAGAGCGTTCTCTCGCTCCTGCAGTAGAGGCCTGGACTTCCTCGACGTACACGGGCGGCCTTCGGGCCGCCCGTCGTCATTCAAGGGCCCGCGCACGGCGGCCGATCACGGGAACAGTGTCTGTCCTCGCCGTGGTCCCCGCCTGCCTGCGCAGCCCGCAGGACACCGAACTGCTCGGCCGCTGCCTCGTGTCGCTGTGGCGCACCGCACCCGGCGTGCCGGCCGTGGTCGTCGACGCCTCGCCCCCGGGCAAGAGCACGGAGCTCGCGGCCGTCTGCGCGGAGCTCGGCTACGACCTGCTGCGGTTGGAGGGCGCGACCTCGTTCGCTCGTGCCGCGAACGCCGGCCTGGCGATCGCCGAGCGCGCCGGCGCGGACGCCGTGCTCGTTCACCACGACGTCGAGCTGCTCGAGGCGGACTGGCTCGCTGCGCTCCAGGATGCCGACGGGGAGATCGTCGGTGCGCGGCTGCTGTTCGGAGACGGAACGCTCCAGCACTGCGGCTACCTGTATTCCCAGTTGCACGCCCGCTTCGAGCCGCGGATGCTGTTCGGCCCGGCTGACCTGCCCGCCAGCCTCGAGCCGGCGGTGTGCCCGGTCGGCGCCGCGCTGACGCTCGTCCGCCACGACGCGCTGGTCGCGCTCGGCGGCTTCGACGAGGGCTACCAGCTCGGTGGCGAGGATGTCGACCTGTGCCTGCGCGCGTTCGCCGCCGGCGGCACCTGCGTCTACGAGCCGCGCGCCGTCGCCGTGCATCACCATGTCGCCTGGCGCGGCGTGCCCGACCGCGACCGTGAGCGGCTCGCCGCGGCCTCGCACAAGCTGCTGCTGACGCGCTTCGACGAGACGGCGCTGCGACCGTTCGCGCTGGAGCTCGCATGACCGCGGTTCCGCGCACATTGTTCGTCGGGCGCGGCAACAGCGGCGTGTGCTGGTACCGCGCCGCGCTGCCGGCGGCGGCGATCGGCGCCGACTGGCTCGGCGTCGCCGGCGAGCCCGGCGCGCTGCGCCGCCTCACGGGCGGGTTCGGCGTCGCGCTCGACGAGAACGCCTGGACCGGATACGACGTCGTCGTCCTCCAGCTCGTGCACGGCGCGTCGTGGAACCGGCGCATCGCCGAGCTCCAGTCCGCCGGCGTGACCGTCCTGTATGAGATCGACGACGACCTGCGCGGCGTCGCCGCCGAGCCGGGCCACGAGTTCGCACGGCTGTTCTCCCCGCAGCGCCTGCGCGCCCACGAGGCCGCGATCCGCGCCTGCGACGGGCTGATCTGCTCCACGCCGTCGCTCGCCGAGCGGCTGGCCGACCTGCATCACCGGCGCTTCGTGTGCACGAACGGCATCGACCTCGCTCGCTACCACTACCCGCTTCCGCAGCGCGAGTCCGTGACGATCGGCTGGGCCGGCGGCACCGGCCACGAGCGGGCGCTCCGCCCCTGGATGCCGGAGGTCGCGGCGGTGCTCGCCGCCCATCCGGAGACGCGCTTCCGCACGGTCGGGCAGCCCTTCGGCCTCGAGCTGGTCGAGCGCTTCGGCGCCGATCGCGCGAGCGCGGCGCGGTTCGCCGCGATCGACACGTACCCGGCCGCGATGGCGGCGTTCGACATCGCGCTCGCCCCGGCGACGCCGTCGCCCTTCTTCACCGCCAAGAGCGACCTGCGGTTCCTCGAGGCGGCCGCGCTCGGGCTCCCGGTGGTGGCCGACCCGGTCGTCTACCCGGCGCTCGTCCACGGCACGACCGGCCTGCACGCCGCGACCGGTGCCGAGGCGCGCGAGCAGCTGGAGGCGCTGGTCGCCGATCCGGAGCTTCGCCGGCGGCTCGGCGCTGCCGCCCGCGACTACGTCGAGCGCGAGCGGGCGATGCCCGTCGCCGGCCGCCAGTGGGCGGCCGCCCTCGACGCCGCGGTGCCGGGCGCCGCGGCCGCGGCCTGACCGCTCAAGGTGGCAGGGTCGTGGCCGACCACGGGGATATGACCGTCCCGAGCGCACCGTTGTGCGTCATCCCTTCGTACCTGCGCACGCCGGCGGATCTGGACCTGCTCGTGCACTGCCTGGTCTCGCTGTGGGGCACCGCGCCTGAGGCGGGTGTGCTCGTCGTGGACGACGGCAGCCCGGAGCGCTCGCTGCTCGAGCCGCTCGCCGCGGCAGTCGGCGAGCTCGGCTACGAACTGATCGCCAAGGACGAGAACGAGGGCTTCGCGCGGACCGTCAACGTCGGCCTCCAGCACGCGCTCGAGACCGGCCGCGACGCCGTTCTCGTGAACGCCGACATCGAGTTCACCGAGGCCGGCTGGCTCGACCGGATGCTGGCGCGCACCGACACGCTGGGCCGCCCGGCTGCGGTGGTCGGCGCCCGCCTGCTGTATCCCAACGGCTGCATCCAGCACGCCGGAGTGTTCCTCTCGATCCGGGCCCGCGGGTTCTGGCACCGCTGCCAGTACGGTCCCGCCGATCTTCCCGAGGCGCTGATGCCGGTGCGCTGCCCCGTGACGGCGGCGCTCCAGCTGATCCGCCACGAGACGCTCGAGACGATCGGGCTGTACGACGAGGGCTACCGGATGGCCTACGAGGATGTCGACTACTGCCTGCGCGTCTTCGCCTCCGGCCTGCAGTGCATCTACGAGCCGAGCGTCTGCGCGGTGCACCACGAGAGCGTCTTCCGCGGCCGCTCGACTCCGAAGCTCGAGCGCTGGCAGCAGGAGTCGGCGCAACGGCTGCAGCAGAAGTGGGCAGCCGCGGACCTGAGCGAATTCGTCCCGGCGATCGTATGACCGAACTTCCCCGCACGATCTTCCTCGGCCTCTCCAACGGCGCTGTCGCCTGGTACCGCTGCGCCCTGCCCGCCACGGTGCTCGGCCTGCACTGGATCGGCATCGCCGGCGAGCCGCCGGATCCCACGATCCGCACCGGCGCGGCGCACTCGGACTTCAGCTTCGCCGACGTCGGCTCATATGACGTGATCGTCGTCCAGCAGGTCGCCGGCCCGGCGTGGCTGAAGGCGATCCGCGGGTGGCAGGAGGCCGGCGCCACCGTGCTGTACGAGATCGACGACTGGCTCCACGGCGTCCGCAACGTCCCGCACCACACGCAGGCGGAGCGGCTCGACCGCGCAGGCGTGCAGCGCCACGAGCTGTGCATGCGTGCCGCTGACGGCGTGATCTGCTCGACCGACTACCTCGCGCGGCGCTACGCCTCGGTCAACCCGCGCACCTGGACGTGCCGCAACGGCATCGACCTGGTCCGCTTCAACTTCACGCGCCCCGAACGCGAGCACGTCGGCATCGGCTGGGCCGGCGGGACCGGCCACACCGCCGCCGCGCGGCCGTGGATCGAAGAGGTCGGCGTGGTGATGCGCGAGCGCGCCGACACCCGCTTCATCAGCGTCGGTCAGCCGTTCGCCAACTGGTTCGGCGGCGAGTTCGGCACGCGCACGCTGTCGATCCCGTTCACGGCGATGGAGGTCTATCCCGCCGCGATGACCCACTTCGACATCGCGCTCGCGCCGGCCGGCAAGGGCGATTACTTCAAGGGCAAGAGCGATCTGCGCTGGCTCGAGGCCTCCGCGCTCGGGATGCCGTGCATCGCCGATCCGGACGTGTACCCGGAGATCGAGCACGGCGTCACCGGCTTCCACGCCTCGACGCCGGCCGAGATGGGCGAGATCCTGCGCGAGCTGGTCGCCGATCGCGACCTCCGCGACCGCGTCGGCGCCGCCGCCCGCGCGTACGTCACCGAGCACCGCACCGTGCAGGTCGCCGCCCAGAGCTGGGCGGAGGTCCTCCGCGAGGCGGTCCGCGAGCCACTCGCCGCAGTCGCGCCATGAGCCTCGAGGTCACGCTCCAGCGGATCGTCCAGATCCAGACCATGCTGTCGCCCGCCCCGCCTCCGCCGACGGCGGCTCCCGTCGCTGCGCCCTCCGCCTTCGGGCAGGCGCTGCAGGCGGCCGGCGGCGACCCCACGGGCGGCGCGGTCGGCGTGATGCCGGCCACCGGCGGCACCCCCGGCGGTCGCGCCGCGCTCGCCGCCGCGCAGGCCGAGGTCGGCCAGGCCGAGCAGCCGCCCGGCTCGAACGACTCGCCGCGGATCTCGCAGTATCGCCAGGCCACCGTCGGTGCGGGCGTCGGTCCGTGGTGCGCCTACTTCGTCTCATGGGCCGCCCGCCAGGCCGGGACGCCGATCGGCGATCAGGGCCAGGGCTACGGCCGCGTCGACGACGTCTGGGCCTGGGGCGAGCGGAGCGGTCGCGCGATCCCGGCCGCCGGCGCCGTGCCCCAGTCCGGCGACCTGATCGTCTGGGACGAGCACATCGGCATCGTCGAGTCGGTCGCTCCCGACGGCACGATCACCACGGTCGAGGGCAACTCGTCCAACGCGGTGTCGCGACGCACCTACGCGGCCGGCGGCGGCGGCGCCATCGGCTACGTGCGCCTCGGCTAGTTGTAGTTCCTGAGGAGGTTGTTCATCCGGGCCTCCTAGGAGGCTGAGGGCTGCCAAGCGGTCCCAACCTCCCAAGGAGGAGCCCGGATGAAGTTGCACGCTAACGCGGCCCTGTCATTGACGCAGCGGCGTCGGATGGTGTTGCGGGTGCTCGAGCAGGGCTGGTCGATCAAGGCCGCGGCGGCGGCCGCTGAGACCAGTGAAAGGACTTGTGGGAAGTGGGTGGCTCGCTACCGCGCTTGCCGAGAGAGCGGGTTGCTGGATCACAGCAGCGCCCCGCACGTGGTCGCCAACCGCACCTGCGAGCGGCGGATCGAAGCGATCGCCGCCGTCAGACGGTTGCGCTTCACGGGCCCGGAGATCGCCGAGCTGCTGGGAATGCCGCTGTCGACGGTGTCGGGCATCCTGACGCGGATCGGGATGGGCCGGCTCGGGCGGCTGGGCCTTGAGCCGGCCGAGCGCTACGAGCGCGCACGCCCCGGCGAGCTGATCCACATCGACGTCAAAAAGCTCGGGCGCATCCAGGGCGGCGCCGGGCACCGGATGACCGGCCGCCGCCACTACAACCCGCGTTACCGCGACGCCGCCGGCGTTCCCCGCTGCACGGTCGGCTATGACTACGTGCACGTCGCCGTCGACGACTGCACGCGGCTCGCCTACGCCGAGGTGCTGGGCGATGAGAAAGCCAGCACCGCCAGCGGCTTCCTGCGCCGAGCGATCGCCTTCTACCGCCGCCACGGCATCACCGTCGAGCGCGTGCTGACCGACAACGGCTCGCCCTACCGCTCCGCCGTGCACGCGATCGCCTGCCGCGCGCTCGGCGTCCGCCACCTCAGAACGCGGCCACGCCGGCCGCAGACCAACGGCAAGGCCGAGCGCTTCATCCGCACCATGCTCGCCGGCTGGGCCTACGGCGCGCTCTACGGCACCAACCGAGAACGCACCGCAGCCCTTGACGGCTGGCTCTGGCGATACAACCATCACCGCCGACACTCAGCCATCGGCCGCCAACCGCCCATCACACGACTGAACAACCTGCTCGGGTCTTACAGCTAGTCGGCGGGTGCGCCCGCCATCGCGTTGAGATCCTCGCCGGTCAGCCAGCGGTCGTTGGTGTCGGAGGCGAACCGGAAGCCGTCGGGCAGGGGCTCGCCTCGCTCCGGCATCTCGGTCACCCAGCTCGCGAGGTGGGGAAGGATCACGAACCGGTCACCGAGGTCGACCGAGTGGCGCGCCTCGTCCTCGGTCAGCAGCACCTCGTGCAGCTTCTCCCCCGCCCGGATGCCGATGATCCGGCGCTCGGCGCCCGGAGCCACGACGTCGGCGACGTCGGTGACGCGCATGCTCGGGATCTTCGGGACGAACGTCTCGCCGCCCCGGATCAGCGGCAGGCTGCTCAGCACGAACTCGACGGCATCCTGGAGCGTGAGCCAGAACCGCGTCATCCGCTCGTCGGTGATGGTCACGACGCCGGTCTTGGCCTGCTCCCTGAAGGTCGGGATCACGCTCCCCCGGCTGCCGACCACGTTGCCGTAGCGCACGGAGGCGAAGCGCGCCGACCCGGCCGAGTAGACGCCGGCCTGGGCGATGATCTTCTCCGCGCACAGCTTCGCGGCGCCGTACAGGTTGACCGGGTTGACCGCCTTGTCGGTGCTCAGCGAGACCGTCAGCGGGACGTCGTTGTCGATCGCCGCGGAGATCACGTTCTCCGCGCCGAGCACGTTCGTCTGCACCGCCTCGAACGGGTTGTACTCGCACGCCATCACCTGCTTGAGGGCGGCGGCATGGACGATCAGGTCGACGCCCCGGGTGGCGAGGCGCAGGCGGTCGCGGTCGCGGACGTCGCCGAGCAGCATCCGCAGCCGCTGGTCCTGGAAGTTGTGGGCGAGCTCGGATTGCTTGAGCTCGTCGCGGCTGAAGACCCGGATCGCCTCGACGTCGAAGCGATCCAGGACCGTCCGAATGAACGCCTGACCAAAGGAACCGGTCCCGCCGGTGATCAGTAGGGTCTTGCCGTTGAGGTCCACGAGAAAGCTGGCGCGGGAGTCTAGAGCGGCGATCGGCGTCCGCCGGCCGGTGCCATCGCGGTGAATCGGGTCGTCATCGTCCAGGCGCGCATGACCTCGACGCGCCTGCCGGGCAAGGTGCTCGCCGACCTCGCGGGCCGGCCGATGCTCGAGCGCGAGCTCGAGCGCCTCCGGCGGTGTGACCGCGCCGACGAGATCGTGCTCGCCGTCACCGACAACCCGGACGACGAGCCGCTCGTGGTGCTCGCACGGCGCCTCGGCGTGCGCTGGTATCGCGGCAGCGAGCACGACGTCCTCGCGCGCTGCGTGGGCGCCGCGCGCGACGCGGCGGCGGATCTCGTCGTGCGCGTCACGGCCGACTGCCCGCTGATCGACCCCGAGGAGACCGACGTGGTGATCGGCGCGCTCGAGGAGCGCCGCGCGACCGCCGACTACGCCTCGAACACGCTCGAGCGCACGCTGCCGCGCGGCCTGGACACCGAGGCGCTGTGGCGCGACACGCTGGAGCGCACGTCGCGTCTCGCGACGTCCCAGAAGGCGCGCGAGCACGTGACCTGGTTCTGCCACTCCGAGCGCCCGGACCTGTTCGCGCTCCACTCCGTGCGCCGGCCCCATGACGCCGCCGACCTGCGGTGGACGGTCGACACGCCCGAGGACCTCGAGATGGTGCGCCGCCTGTACGCCGATCTGGGGCTCGCCGGCCGGCCGGTGCCGCTCGCCGACGTCATCGCGCACGTCCGCGCGCATCCGGATGTAGCGGCGATGAACGCGGCGATCGAGCAGAAGGATTCCGGCGCGTGACGGCGGCCCCGGCCGTCGTCTTCCGCGCGGACGCCTCCACCACCATCGGGATGGGCCACGCCATGCGCTGCCTGGCGCTCGCGCAGGCATTCGCCGATCAGTGCGGCGGGCGGTCGGCGTTCCTGATGGCCGACGCCCCGCCCGCCTTCGCGGCGCGCGCGCTGGGCGAGGACGCGACGGTGACGGCGCTCGGCGCGACTCCCGGCACCCCCGAGGATGCCGCCGAGACGGTCGCGCTCGCCCGCCTGCACGGCGCCGGCTGGGTCGTCGCCGACGGCTATCACCTCGACGGCGGCTATCAGCGGACGCTCGTCGACGCCGGCGCGCGCGTGCTCGCGCTCGACGACCACGCGCACCTGGACGGCTATCGGGCCGACCTGGTGCTCAACCAGAACCTGGGGGCCGATGCGGCCGCGTATGGCGACCGGGCGCCGCGCAGCCGGCTGCTGCTCGGCCCGCGCTACGCGCTCCTGCGACGCGAGTTCCGGACCTTCGACGACGCGCCGCCAGAAGCGCCCGCCGCCGCGCGCCGCATCCTCGTCACCCTCGGAGGCAGCGACCCGGACGACGTCTCGGCGCGGGTCGTCGCTGCGCTGGCGCAGATCGCCGGGCCGCTCGAGATCGAGCTGCTCGCCGGTTCCACGAACCCCAACCTCGCGTCGCTGGAGCGTGTGGCGTCAGCGGGCCCGCATCCCGTCGGGCTCGTCGTCGACGCGCACGACATGCCGCACCGGATGGCGGCCGCCGACCTCGCGGTGACCGCCGCCGGGACCACCTCCTGGGAGCTCGCCCGCATCGGGACGCCGCAGGTGGCGATCGTGCTCGCCGACAACCAGCGCCCGGTCGCGCGCGGGCTCGAGGCGGAGGGCCTCGCCGTCAGCCTCGGCTGGCACGCGGATCTCACGCACGACCGCATCGCGGCCGCCGTCGGAGCGCTGGCCGGCGACGCCGGGCGCCGCGGGGAGATGTCGCGCCGCGGGCGGGAGCTGATCGACGGCCGCGGAGCGCTGCGCGTGCTGGCCGCGATGGGGCTCACCGCCTAGGATCTCGCGCGATGCCCATCCCCTACGGACGCCAGTCGCTCGACGACCGGGACGTCCAGGCCGTTGTCGACGTCCTGCGCGGCGACTGGCTCACGCAGGGTCCGGCGGTGGCGGCGTTCGAGGAGGCGTTCGCGACCGCGTGCGACGCGCCCTACGCGGTCGCCTTCTCGTCGGGGACGGCCGGCCTGCACGCCGCAGCGTTCGCCGCCGGGGTCGGCCCTGGCGACGAGGTCCTCACCAGCGCGCTCACGTTCGCCGCCAGCGCGAACTGCGCGGCGTACCTCGGGGCGACGCCCATGTTCGCCGACATCGAGCGTGACACGTGGAACGTCAGCGCCCGCACCGTCGCCGCGGCCGCGACCGCGCGCACCCGCGCCGTCGTGCCCGTGCACTTCGCCGGGCTGCCCGCGCCGATCGCGGACATCCGCGCCGCCGTCGGCCCCGACGTGGCGATCGTCGAGGACGCGGCGCACGCCGCCGGTGCGGTCACGCCGGACGGGCCGGTCGGCGCCTGCCGGCACGCCGACATGGCCGTGTTCTCGTTCCACCCGGTGAAGACGATCACGACCGGCGAGGGCGGCATGGTGACCACGCGCGACGCCGGTCTGCGCGATCGGCTGACCGCGTTCCGCAGCCACGGCTTCGCCGCGACCGCCGAGCGCGAGGACGAGCCCTGGCTGCGCGAGCAGCACATGCTCGGCTTCAACTACCGGCTCACCGACGTGCAATCCGCGCTCGGGACCACGCAGCTCGAGAAGCTCGAGCGCTTCGTCGTCCGGCGCAACGAGATCGCGGAGCGGTACCGGCGGGCGCTCGCCGACGTGCCGGCGCTCGAGCCGGCGCCGCCCGCGCCCGCCGGCTCGCTCCACGCCTACCACCTGTTCGTCGTGCGCCACCGCGACGGCGCCCCGGCGCGCCTGCGGCTCTACGAGCGCCTGCGCGAGCGCGGGATCCTCACCCAGGTGCACTACGCGCCGGTCTACCGTCACCCCTGGTACGCAGCCACGTACGGCTACGCGGACGGTCTGTGTCCGGAGGCGGAGCGGTACTACGCCGGCTGCCTGTCGCTCCCGTGCTTCCCGGCGCTGTCCGACGCCGACCAGGACCGCGTCGTGGCCGAGGTGCGCGAGGCGGTGGTGGCGTGAGCCTCCCGCGCGAGTTCGCGATCGGCGGCCGGCTCGTCGGTCCGGGGCACCCGACGTACGTGATCGCCGAGGCCGGGGCCAACCACAACCGCGATCTTGCGACCGCGCGGGCGCTGATCGACGTCGCCGTCGACGCGGGGGCCGACGCGGTGAAGTTCCAGACCTACTCCGGGCGCCGGCTGTACTCGACCAAGACGCCGCGCTTCAAGTACCTCGAGCCGCTCACCGACCAGTCGCCGTCGGAGCTGCTGGAGGCGATCTCGCTGCCACGCGAATGGCAGCCCGAGCTCGCCGCCTCCGCGCGCGATCGCGGCATCGACTTCTTCTCCAGCCCGTTCGACGCCGACGCCGTACGCGAGCTCGACGCGCTCGACGTGCCGGTGCTGAAGATCGCGTCGTTCGAGATCGTGGACCCGCAGCTGATCCGCGCCGCGGCCGCAACCGCGCGGCCGCTGCTGATCTCGACCGGCATGGCGACGCTCGGCGAGATCGAGGATGCGCTCACGGCGGCGACGGAGGGAGGCGCGCCCGCCGTCGGCCTGATGCAGTGCACCTCGGTCTATCCAGCGCCCGCGGAGCGGATCAACCTGCGGGCGATGGCGACGATGGAGCGGGCCTTCCAGGTGCCCGTCGGCCTGTCCGACCATTCGCTCGGCACCGCGATCCCGATCGCCGCCGCCGCGCTCGGCGCCGCGTTCGTGGAGAAGCACTTCACGCTCGACCGCACGATGCCCGGGCCCGACCACCCGTTCGCTCTAGAGCCGGACGAGCTGCGCGCGATGGTCGCGGGCATCCGGGCAGCCCAGGCGGCGCTCGGGGACGGCCGCAAGGACGGCCCGTCGCCCGAGGAGCGCGAGGAGATGTACGGCCTCGGCCGCCGGAGCCTGATCGCCGCGCGCGACCTGCCGGCCGGCACGGTGCTCGAGGCGGACATGATCACGACCAAGCGGCCGGGCTACGGGATCGCCCCCAAGCACCTCGAGCTCGTGATCGGGCGCGTGCTGAAGATCGACGTCGAGGAGGACGCGATCCTGCTGTGGGAGATGCTCTAGCGCGCGCCGACGCCCGCGAGGCGCACGGGCACCCCCGCGTCGGCCAGCGCACGCTTCGCGAGCTGGGTGCTGTGCTCCGTGAAGTGGAAGATGTTGGCGGCGGACACCGCCGACGCGCCCGCGCGGACGCCGTCGACGAGGTGCGTGAACTTGCCGACGCCGCCGCACGCGATCACCGGGATCGACGTCGCCTCGCTCACTGCCTCGATCAGCGCGAGGTCGTAGCCGCCCGCCATCCCGTCGCGGTCGACCGAGTTCAGGAAGATCTCCCCTGCGCCTCGGGCCTCGGCCGCGCGCGCCCACTCGACGACGTCGAGCCCGGACGCGTGGCGCCCCCACCGCGTCATCACCTCCCAGCCGCCGTCCGGCCCGGCCTTCGCGTCGATCGAGACGATGATCGCCTGGCTGCCGAAGACGCCGGCGGCCTCCTCCACGAACTCCGGTCGCTCGACCGCCGCGGTGTTGATCGCCACCTTGTCGGCGCCGTGGGCGAGGCGCAGCCGGATGTCCTCGAGCGTGCGGATCCCACCGCCGAAGGTCAGCGGCACGAAGCAGCTGCGCGACACCTCGTCGATGATGTCGAGCAGGTCCGTCTTGGCCTTGATCTTGTGGTCGTCGCGGCGCAGGTCGTGTGCGCCCGCGCGGGTGATGTCGATGTAGATCAGCTCGTCGACGGCCCACGCGCTGAAGCGCTCGACCTGGTTGACCGGGTTGCCGATCACCTGATGCAGGCTGAACTCCTCGCTGCGGACGAGCAGGCCGTTCATCAGCAGCAGGCAGGGGATCAGGCGGGTCTTCAGCACGCCGCGAACGCTCGCAACAGCGCGAGGCCGTCGGCGCCGCTCTTCTCGGGATGGAACTGCACGCCGAACACGTTCCCCTCACCGACCGTGGCCGTGACCGCGCGGCCGTAGTCGGTGACGCCGGTCACGCTCGCAGGGTCGTCGGGCCGGAACTCGTACGAGTGCACGTAGTAGAACGTCGGCTCGGGGCCGAGGGCGCCGAGGATCGGGTCGTCCGGGCGCTGGACGGCGAGATCGTTCCAGCCGACGTGCGGGATCCGCAGCCCGGGCGCCGTCTGCAGGCGCTCGACCGATCCCGGGATCAGATCGAGCCCCTGGTGCTCGCCGAACTCCGACGACCGCGTGGCGAGCAGCTGCATGCCCAGGCAGAGCCCGAGCAGCGGGCGGCCGGTCGTGGCCGCGTCGCGCACGGCCTGCGCCAGGCCGCGCTCGCGCAGGGCGGCGATCGCGTCGCGGAACGCTCCGACGCCCGGGAGCACGACCCGGTCGGCCGCGACCACGGCCTCCGGCGCGGCCACGAGCTGCGCCGGCGCACCGATGCTGTCGAGCGCATTGAGCACGGACCGCTGATTGCCCATGCCGTAGTCGACGACCGCGATCAAGCCTTCTCGAACACCCAGAACGCGATGTCGTCCCACACGCCGTCGGCGCTCGGGAGGAAGCCCTCCTCCACCAGCCGCAGCGACGGATGCCGCTCCTGGTAGAGGCGGCCGTAGTCGTGCCGGAACAGCGCACCCTCCTCGCCGCGGTACGGCACTTCCTCGAGGTCGTCGGCGCGGTACTCGCCGCACAGGACATAGCGGCGCGAGCAGCGCACGATCTCGTCCATCACGCGCGGCAGCTCGTCCGGAGGCTGATGGATCAGCACGCCGGTCGTGAACACGAGATCGAACGATGCATCGCCGAACGGGAGCTGCCGCGCGCTCGCCTTGCGCGCGTCGATTCCCGGGGCACGCTCGCGCAGGATCCCGAGCGCCCGCTCGTTGACGTCCACACCTGCGACGTGGTCGGTCCCGAGCAGCTCCGCGAGCCACTGGAGGTTCGCGCCGACGTTGCAGCCGACCTCGAGCGCCGAGGCCACATCCAGCTGTGCCAGCCGGGTCTCCCAGAACGGTCGCCTTCCCTCACCGGCGGCCCGGTTGCGGACGACGTAGTCGTCACCGAACTCGCCCGCCCACAGTGCCTCGAGGCGGGCGGCGTCGTCGGCTTCCCCGGTCATGACCTCGCCATACTGTGTGCGTCCAGGTGGGCGACGGTACCACGGCCGTGACGACGATCCCTCTCCAGCACTACTGCACGCGCTGCGTGTATCCCTCGTCGGCGGCGGCCGCCGCGATGTACGACGACGAGGGCGTCTGCACCGGCTGCCGCGTGAACGACCAGAAGCGCCGGATCGACTGGTCCGAGCGGCGCGAGGAGCTGCGCGAGATCCTTGAGCAGTACCGCTCGAAGGACGGGTCGAACTACGACTGCGTGATCCCCGTGTCGGGCGGCAAGGACTCGCACTACCAGACCTATGTGATCACGCAGGAGTTCGGGCTGCGCGCCCTGCTCGTCACCTACCACGGCAACAACTACCTGCCGGTCGGCCTGCGCAACCTGCGCAACCTGCGCGAGCGGTTCGGATGCGACCACCTCTTCTTCAGTCCGAACGTCGAAGCCCTCAAGAAGCTCAACCGGCTGTGCTTTCGCATGATGGGCGACATGAACTGGCACGCCCACTGCGGGATCTCCACCTACCCGGTCCAGATCGCGGCGCAGCACAAGATCCCGCTGATCATCTGGGGCGAGCACGGCTTCACCGACCTGGCCGGGATGTACTCGCTCAACGACCGCATCGAGATGACCGCCAAGTTCCGGCTCGAGCACGTGCAGCGCGGCTACGACTGGCACGACATGATCGAGGAGACCGAGGCTCTGACGCCCCAGGATCTCCTGTGGGCGCGCTACCCGAGCGACGACCAGCTGGCCGAGGTCGGGGTGCGTGGCATCTACCTGGGCAACTACGTCAACTGGGAGGCCAACACCCAGACCGAGGTGATGGTCGACGAGTGGGGCTTCGAGGAGTCGCCCGAGCCGTTCGAGCGCACCTACCGGCGCATGTCCAACCTCGACGACATGCACGAGAACGGCATCCACGACTACCTGAAGTTCGTGAAGTTCGGCTACGGCCGCGGCACCGATCACTCCTGCAAGGACGTCCGCTCGGGGAAGATGATGCGCGACGAGGCCGTCGAGATGGTCGAGCGCTACGACCACGTCAAGCCGCGCAAGGACCTCGAGCGCTGGCTGGAGTACGTGGGGATGGACGAGGACGAGTTCGACGCGACCGCCGACACCTTCCGCGACCCTCGGGTGTGGGCGAAGGACGAGCGCGGCGAGTGGGTCAAGGACTCGATCCGCGCGTTCGACGCGCGCCGCGCCGCGCTCGTGTGACCCGCCTGCGCGAGTCCGACATCCGGCCGGATGCGCTGATGGCCGAGCAGGCGCGGCGCTACGCGGCGGACGTGGCGTGGCTGCTCGAGCGCCGTGAGCGGT
This sequence comes from uncultured Solirubrobacteraceae bacterium, assembly GCA_963806395.1. GTDB lineage: Bacteria > Actinomycetota > Thermoleophilia > Solirubrobacterales > Solirubrobacteraceae > DASSUW01. The sequence continues at coordinate 504,804 of CAWDYI010000019.1, forward strand.
TCGTGGAGGTCGCCTGCCCGGCCTGCGAAGCGACCGAGCATTCCCCGGCATGGCGCAAGTACGGGCTCGACTACCGCCGCTGTGCCGGGTGCGGGTCGGCGTACATGAGCCCGCGCCCCGACCCGGACCTGCTCGGCGAGTACTACCGAGGCTCCTCGAACTACGAGTACTGGAACACCGTGGTGTTCCCCGCCTCCGAGGACGCGCGCCGCGACCGGATCTTCCGGCCGCGCGCCGAGCGCACGGTCGAGCTCGCGCGCCGGCACGGGAGCGGCATGGGGGCGCTGGTCGACGTCGGCGCCGGCTACGGGACATTCTGCGAGGAGGTGCGGCGGCTGGGGGCGTTCGAGCGCGTGGTCGCGCTCGAGCCGGAGCCCCACCTCGCCGAGACCTGCCGCGCGAAGGGCCTGGAGGTGATCGAGGCGCCCGTCGAGGACGCGGTGCTGGACGACGGCGTCGACGTCGTGACGAGCTTCGAGGTGATCGAGCACCTGTTCTCGCCACGCGCGTTCGTCGAGCGCTGCGCGACGGTCCTGCGCCCGGGCGGCCTGGTGATGATCACGTGCCCGAACGTGCGCGGGTTCGACGTCGAGGTGCTCGGCGAGGCGTCGGCGACGGTCGACGCCGAGCATCTCAACTACCTGCATCCAGCCTCGCTGGGCGCGCTGCTCGAGCGCTGCGGCTTCACCGTCGTCGAGTCGCAGACGCCGGGGCGGCTGGACGCCGAGCTGGTGCGCAAGAAGGCGCTGAGCGGCGAGTTCCCCCTCGTCGGCCGGCCGTTCCTGCGCCGCGTGCTCGTGGACGAGTGGGACCGGCTCGGGGATCCCTTCCAGGACTTCCTCACCGAGCATGGCCTGTCGTCGAACATGTGGCTCGTGGCACGGCGCAACGGAGAAGGAGGGACGTGATGGGCACCTTCGGGCGCGACAACCCGTCGATCCCGTTCTGGGAGCGCGAGGCCGAGCGGTACGCCGGCCACGTCCACGACACGCGTGCCGCCTACCACGACGGCCGCCTGCGAACCGCCGGCCGTCTGGTCGAGCGCGCCGGGCTCCCGGCGGGCGCGCGCGTCGTCGACTTCGGCTGCGGGGACGGCGTGTATGCGCGCCGGCTGGCGGCGAGCGGGCTGTCGGTGGTGGGGCTCGATCCGGCCGCCCCGATGATCGACCTGGCGCGCGACGGCGACCCCGGCGGCACCGTCTCGTTCCGCGTCGGCGGGGTGGCGGACCTGGTGTCGGCCGGCCCGTTCGACGCGGTCGTGGCGCTGAACGTGCTCGCGTACATGACCGACGCGGAGATGACCCAGTTCTGGAGCGCGCTGACGGAGGGACTGGTGCCCGGCGGGGTGCTGCTGGTCTCGCACTCGAACGAGCTGTTCGACGAGTTCTCGCCCCGGCGCCCGGAGCTGCCCGACTACAACGTGCGCGCGAATCCGCTGACCTACCACGAGGAGCTCGCCGCGCATGGGCTCGAGCAGGTGGCACAGTCGTTCTTCAACTTCCATCCGCTGCCACCGGCGGAGCTGGGTGAGGGCGACACGGGCAGGATCGTCGATCCGGACGAGATCGCCGCGATGCCGCTGGAGCAGCAGCAGCGCCAGTCCTCGACGGTGTTCGTCCTCGCGCGGCGTACCTAGCGCGGGATCACGGCGCCGTACCGCGGCAGCTCGCCCACGCGGCCCGCGGCCGGCCACTCGCTCAGCAGCGCATCGGCGCGGCCGGCGAGGCATGCGTCGACCGCCGGGGTCCCGGGCAGCGGCAGGAGCAGGACATCGGGGAGCATGCTCTCGTCGAGCCCGGCCGCGGCGACCGCGCGCTCGACCGTCGCAAGCAGCGCCGGTGCGTCGACGCCCGGTCCCCAGAGGATCAGCGACGCGTCGTCGTCCGGGCCGAACGAGGCGGCGAAGGCCGCCAGCAGCTCGGGCCGCTCGAGCACCTCGTCGGCAAAGCCGACCACGGTGAAGGCGCGCGTGGCGTCGATCTGCGGCGGCACGGGATCCTCGAGCACCGTTCGCTCGATCAGGGACACGAACGCGTCGGGGTCGAACGGGGCGCCGACGAACCGGCGCTTCCACTGGGCGATCGGATCCTCGGACCGTGCCGCCGCGTGCAGGATCTCGTCGAGCGGGCCGTCGCCGGCGTCGAACGGATAGCGGAGGTAGTCGCGGTAGCGCTCCGGGCGGAGGAGGCTGGTCGGCTGCTCGCCCGGCGTGCCGTACATCGCCGGGTATCCCTGGGCGTAGACGACGGTGGGGACGCCGCGGGCGACCGACAGGTGCGGGAACGTCCCATCGCCGGCCACGACCACGTCGGTGGCGTCGATCTCGCCGTACCCCAGATCCATGCTTCCTTGGACGAGCTTGACGCCGTCGGCCGGCCACAGGCCGTTCTGCTCGAGCGTTCCGAGGTGACGCACCGTCAGCTCCCACGGACCTTCGAGCAGCCGCCGGTACGTCTCGGCGTTGCTGTCGCGGTGCCAGTCGACGAGCGTGCCGTAGCCGGAGGGATGGGTCGGGGCGAACAGCACGCGGCGCACCGTCTGGCCGGCGCGAAACGGCGCCATCGCACAGAGCGACCAGCCGATCACGGGCGCGGGCGCGGGGTACTCCACCCGGCGCAGGAACTCCGCGTAGCCGGGACCGATCACGAGCCGGCCGTCGACGTGCTCGTAGGGCTCGTACAGACCGTCGTACTCGAGCGCCGGGCCGGCGCCGTGCGGGTACAGCAGCACCTTGGCGCCCGTCGCGCGGTGGCGGTCGATCACCTCGCGGTAGCCGAACTTCGGCGGGTCGAGGTCGATCAGCAGCAGGTCCGCGGGGCTGTAGCCGTCGCTCACCACCTCGTGGCCGGCGGCGGCCAGTGCGCGGCTGAGGGCCGCGGCCGAGCCGAAGTGGTCCTTGACGGCGATGGTCAGCGGGCGGTCCATCTCGCCGGTGTCATCGGCCACCGGCGGGTCAGGTTGAGCGACGGCGCTCAACTCTGCGGTGACGCTGCCGACCAATCCGGTATCCGTCCGTCTCCCCCTGTCCGGAGTCCCATGCCCTCGCCCGCCGTTCCCGCAGCCACCGATTCGGGCCTGCACGCCGACGGCGTCGCAGCGTTCGAGGCCGGTGACCACGCCGCCGCCGCCGACCTGCTCGCGCAGGCCGCCCGCGAGTCGGCCGACCCGACCGTCCTCAACGACCTCGCCGTCGTCCAGCTCGCGCTCGGTGACGCAGATCGCGCGCGCGCCATCCTCCTGACCTGCCTGACCCTGGACGAGGACAACGCCGACGCGCTGGCCAACCTCGCCGAGCTCGATCAGCCGGTCGAGGCCGACACCGTGTCCTGGCGCAGCTCGCCGACCCTGGGCGGCGCTGACGAGACCGTGCCCGAGCGTGCGTATCCCGGTATGGCCCTGGCGGGGACGATGAGCGAGCACGCGATGCGCTACTCGCTCGCGCTCGGACTGCTGCCCGGGCGGCACTTCCTGGACGTCGGGTGCGGCACCGGCTACGGCAGCGAGATGCTCACCTGGCGGGCGGACACGGTGCGCGGCTTCGACCTCTGGGAGCCCGCCGAGCACGAGCTCCCGCGCTGGTCCGGCGGAGCCGAGCTGACGTACGGCTTCGACGTCTGCAGCCAGCCGCTGCCGGCGGCCGACTCCGCGGTCATGTTCGAGGTGCTCGAGCATCTCGACGACGCTCCGGCCGCGCTCCGCAACGTCTACGGCGCCGCCGGCACGCTGCTGGCGTCCTTCCCGAACCCGGAGCACCACGGCTCGCACGTGAACCCGCATCACGTCAACGACTGGACGCTCGAGCGGTTCGAGGAGGAGCTGATGCGCGCGGCCGCGACCCGCTTCGCCCAGCTCCGCGTCGCGCACATGCACCAGCCGCGCGGCACGTCGGCGATCCTCAACGGCCGCGATCCCGAGGCGCCGTTCTGGATCATCCTCTCCCAGGGTGTGGGAGTGGCGCCGGCCGCCAACGGCCGGAAACGCCTCCCGCGCTGAGGTCCGCCCTGCGGGGCGCGATAATGCGGGGCATGCCGGATCCCAAGACCGAGGAGATGCGGCTCGAGCAGCTCCACAGGGAGCGCGCCGAGCGCGAGCAGGCGGACGACGCGTCCGAGCCCACCGAGGAGCACACGCACGAGGGCCGCGCCGACCGCGCCGCGTACCTGCGCGAGAAGCTCGACGAGCGGGCGAGGTCGGAGGACGAGAACGCATGACCGAGCAGCCGGACCGTGAGCTCGAGCGCGAGCTGGAGGATATCGAGGAGCGCGCCGAGCGCCTCGAGGAGGACACCGATGCCGCGCGCAAGGACTGGGAGAGCAAGAAGCAGGACCCGGGCGTCCCCGGCGCCGTACCCGACGCCGACGGCGACGAGTCGTCCTGATCAGACCGCGAGCGTAAGCCCGAGCGGCGTCACCTCTACGCGCCCGGCGCGGTCGGTGACCGTGCCGATCCGGCGCGTGCCCGGGTGGTGCGCCGCGAGCAGCGCGACCGCCTCGTCGACCGCGTTCTCCGGCACCACGGCGCAGAAGCCGCAGCCCATGTTGAAGACCTCCCACATCTCGGCGTCGGCGACGTCGCCGAGCTCGCGCACGAGGCCGAACACCGGCGGCACCGGCAGCGGGTCGGTGATCTCGAAGCCGACGTCGCCGCTCAGCCGCGAGCAGGTTCAGCAGCCCGCCGCCGGTGATGTGCGCGAGCCCGTGCACGGGCAGGCCCGAGCGGAGCAGCTCGAGCACCGCGCGCACGTAGATCACGGTCGGCTCGAGCAGCGCGTCGGCGAGCGTGCCGCCGCCGAGCGCCTGCGGGCGGTCGTCGAGCGCCAGGCCCGGCGAGCGCGCGGCGGGCGAGCGAGTAGCCGTTCGAGTGCAGGCCGGAGGACGGCAGGCCGATCAGCGCGTCGCCCGGCCGGCAGGCGGCGCCGCTGACGATCGCGTCGAGCGCGACGGTGCCGAAGCACGCCGCGGTGAGGTCGAAGCCGTGCGGCGACGGGTGGCCGCGGATCAGCTCCGGCAGCACCGCGACCTCGCCGCCGGGGATCTCGACGCCGGCCAGCTCGGCGCCGCGCTTGAGGCCCGCGCCGATCTCGCGCATCGCGTCCGTGTCGGCCTGCTCGACCGCGAGGTAGTCGAGCACCGCGATCGGCTCGGCGCCGACGCACACGACGTCGTTGACGTTCATCGCGATGCAGTCGATGCCGACGGTGTCATAGCGGCCGGCCGCCTCGGCGACGAGCAGCTTGGAGCCGACGCCGTCGGTGCCGACCGCGATGCCGAGGTTCGGCGCCACCTCGAGCACGGCCGCGAAGTGGCCGGGCAGCGGCACGGTGCGCGACGCGCTGCCGGTGTCGATCGTGCGCAGCACGCCGACGAGCGCGGCGACGCCCCGGTCGGCGGCCGCGGTGTCGACACCGGAGTCGGCGTAGGCGTCGGTCATCGGCTCCGATCCTGCCACACGACCAGGATGACCGCGGCCAGCACCGTGCGGTACGCGGCCCACACCGCCAGCGGCGCGTCGGCGGCGAGCGCGCGCTCGGCGCGCAGGGCGGCCGCACGTCGAAGCACGCCGCCGCCGCGACGCCGGCGCCGAGCGTTCGCAGCGTCGTCGGCCTGCGGGCGGCGGCGGGCCAGCCGGACGCCCTTCAGCGCGGCGGCGCCCGCCAGCACCGGCAGCGCGACCTCGCGCGAGAGCGCCGCCGCGTCGGCGCGCTCGAAGCCGCGCGCCCGCGCCGCCGCGCGTGTCGCGCCGCTGCGCGAGACGCCGGGATCAGCGCGAGCGCCTGCGCGGCGCCGAGCCAGGCCCCGTCGGCGGCGCCCGCCTCCTGCGCACCGCGGCGCGCGGGCGTGCGGTCGGCGAGCACCATCGCCACCGAGCCCGCCAGCAAGCCCGCGGCGATCGTCGCCGGCGTGCCGAGCCGCTCCTCGATCGGACGCTCGAGCAGCAGGCCGGCGAGCGCGGGCGGGGCCGTCGCGGCAGCCAGCAGCGCCCAGCGCGGCCGCTGCCGATCCGCCAGCGCGAGCGTGATCGCGGTGCCCGCGTGCAGCGCCACCTCGACCTCCTTGCGCTCGGCGCCGGTCAGCTCCGCGTGGCCCAGCGGTGCCCAGGGCAGCAGCCCGACGTGCGCGGAGGAGGAGACGGGCAGCAGCTCGGCCGGGCCCTGCAGCAGCCCGAGCGCGATCGTCTCAGCGCGGGCGCATCGGCGGCGGGCTCGCCGCCCGAGGCTGCGCCGCCGGCGCACGAACAGCCAGATCGACGCCGAGCACGATCAGCGCCAGCGACCGCGTAGTCGACGTAGTGCAGGTTGTCCTTCCACCTCTCCCAGTTGTCGCCGGCCTGCTTGCCGATGAACGTGAGCATGAAGATCCACGGGATGCAGCCGAGCGTCGTCAGCAGCGTGAAGCGCCAGAACGGCATCTTCGCGACGCCGGCCGGCAGCGAGATGAACGTGCGGATGATCGGCAGCATGCGCGAGAAGAACACCGTCGCGTCGCCGTAGCGCTCGAACCAGCGGTCGGCCCAGGCGAGGTGCGACGGCTTGATGTGCAGCTTGCGCGCCGTGCTTCTCGAGGATGTCGATGCGGCCGAAGTAGCCGACCGCGTACGCGATCCACGAGCCGACCACGTTCGCGGCCGCGCCCACGGTCACGGCCGCGAACAGCGAGTACTCGCCGTCGCGACACGTTGAAGCCGGCGAACAGCATCGTCGCCTCCGACGGGATCGGGATGCACGCGCTCTCGGCGAGCATCAGGACGAAGACCCCGGGCAGGCCCAGCGTGTCGATCACGTCGACCGCGAACTTGACGAGCGGGTCGGTCAGCGAGGCGAGCAGGACCGGCACGGACGGATGAGGGTACCGCGGCCGGCAGTTCACCGCATTCCGGCGGGCTCGGCCGCGTCTGCCGGCACCCGGCATCCGGTCACGTGCAACCAGCATGCTCGCGGATGCCGTGCACCGGCAGACACGACCCGGACTGCGCCGGCGATGCGCCGAACCGCCGCCCGCGGGTACTCGCCGCCAGGTTTCAGCCGGTCGCAGGCGGTTCCATCGCCGGCAGCGTGATCGAGGTGATCCGCTTGCGCGGCCGCTGGATCGACGGTCTTCGGCCGGAGCATCTTGAGGATCATCAGCGCCTGGTCGATGTTCGCGGCCAGCGCGGGCGGATGGACGCGTCGCGGGCCGCCACGCGGTCGGCGACGGCGGTCGAGGCGCTGATGAGGATCAGCTCACCGCGACGCTCGCGCAGCCGCAACCCGGCGGCGGCCAGCGGCGGCTCCGCGATCGCGGCCCGAGCGCGGCCCGCTCGAGGTCGACGATCAGCCAGCGGACGCCGTCGGTGAGCGCGGCGTCGATCATCCGCCCGAGGTCCTGGCGGGCGGCGTCCCGCGCACGTCCAGATAGTGCACGAGATCGTCCAGGCGTTGCTCGCGGATCGAAGTCGACATGACCCCCGGGGCAGCGTATGGTTGCCGGCGCCTCCGTCCAGTCGGCGCCATGAACCGGACGGGGGCCATCCGTGGCCCCCGTAACCGGGCTTCGCCCTCTTTACACCGCCTAAGGAAGCAGCGGCCCGCGGAACGCCTCGGTGCCCTTCGCGAGCGTCACGTCGGGGCCGCCGTGCGACCGCATGTAGGCGAGCTCGCGCGACAGGTCGCCGACGCCGTTGCCGCCGACGACCGGCGCGATCTGCAGCGTGCTGAGCATGCCGAACGCGCGGCCCTGGCGGTCGATGAACGCGCTGCCGGAGTCACCCGGGATGCCGGGGGAGACCGTGTAGACGGTGTGGGTCCAGCCGCCGCCGTCCTGGCCGAGGCTCAGGCCCTCCTTCGGCGACAGCTGGGTGATGCCGAGGCGCAGCGACGAGTTGCCGTACGAGAGCACCTTGTCGCCGGTCGCCGTCGTGTCGGTGAGGCCGGTCGGGCCGCCCCAGAACGGGATGCTCGGGTTGACCTTGCCGTAGTCGGCCGGGTTGAGCTTGATCAGCGCGAAGTCGTTGTACTGGCAGGTGTCGGCGTCGGCCTCGCCGGCGCCCTGCATCGTCACCCAGGACGAGTAGACGATCGAGCCGGGCTGGCTCGCGCCGTCGACCTTCACGGGCGTGCCGACCGGCAGGCTGCCCGCCTCGCAGCCGTTGGTCGCCGTGTTGCCATCGGTGCCGGAGCAGTGCGCCGCCTGGCCGATGTAGACGTTGTCGGCCGCGTCGAAGAAGACGAAGTTCGACGTGCACTGGCCGCCCTCGGTGAAGGTCTGCACGCCCGGATGGACCGGTGCGGTGGCCGCCGGCGCCCATGTGGGTGCTGCCGTGGCGGAGCCGGCGGCGGCCAGCGCGGCCACACCGGTGACGGCGCAGGCAAGGATGAATCTGACGCATTCGCTACCTCCCGAGAAGCGATCAGAACGAATCTGTAGAGCGCCAACGCAGGTCCCCGCCCGAACTTGCGCTGGCTAGGGTGTACCCCCGGCCGATGCCAGTACCCCTTTTCGACACACGTACGCCCGTCGCCCCGCTGCGCGGCGAGATCGAGGCGAAGGTCGCCGAGATCATCGACGCCAGCAGCTTCATCCTCGGTCCCGAGGTGAAGGCGTTCGAGGACGAGCTCGCCTCCTATCTCGGCGCCCGCCACGCGATCGGCGTCGGCAACGGGACCGATGCGATGACGCTCGCGCTGCGCGCGATGGGCGTCGGTCCCGGCGACGAGGTCGTGGTCCCGTCGTTCACCTTCTACGCGTCCGCCGAGGCGGTACCCCCGACCGGCGCGCGGCCGGTGTTCTGCGACGTCGACCCCGAGACGTTCTGCGTCACCGCCGAGACCGTGCGCGCGGCGCTGACACCGCGCACGAAGGCGGTGATGGTCGTCCACCTGTTCGGCAACGTCGCGCCGGTGGCGGAGATCGAGGCGCTCGGCGTGCCGGTGCTCGAGGACGCCGCACAGGCGGTCGGCTCGCAAGCGTCCGAAGGCCGCCCTGGATCGCTCGGCGCGGCGGCCACGTTCTCCTTCTTCCCATCCAAGAACCTCGGCGCGTTCGGCGACGGCGGCGCCGTCGTGACCAGTGACGACGACGTCGCGGAGCGCGTGCGGATGCTGCGCTTCCACGGCTCGCGTGACAAGCAGACGTTCGAGATGGTCGGGCACAACTCGCGCCTGGACGAGCTGCAGGCGGGCATCCTGCGCGTGCAGCTGCCGCACCTGGACACCTGGGCCGACGGCCGCCGCCGCGCCGGGGCGCACTACCGCGACGCGGGCCTCGGCGAGCTCGCCGACCTCCCGGTCCCCGTCAACGGCTGCGAGCCGGCCTGGCATCTGTACGTGATCCGGCACGACCGCGCCGACGAGCTCGCGGCCGCGCTGAAGGCGGCCGCGATCGGCCACAAGGCCTACTACCGCGTGCCGACGCACCTCCAGCCGGCGATGCGCGACTACGCACCGGCCGTCGACCTGCCCGGCACCACCGAGGCCGCGCGCACCCACCTGGCGATCCCGATGAGCCCGGTGCTCTCGCGCGAGCAGGCCGACGAGGTGGTCGCCGCGGTGCGCGATGCGGGTCTGGGTCGACCTCACTAACTCGCCCCACGTGCTCGTCATGCGCCCGATCGTGCGGGTGCTCGAGCAACGCGGCGCCGAGGTGCTGATCACCGCGCGCGACTTCGCCCAGACGCTCGGCCTGGCCGAGCGGCACGGGCTCGCGGTCGAGCCGATCGGCCGCCACCGCGGCGGCCGGCTGGCCGCCAAGGGGCTCGGCCTGCTGTCGCGCTCGGCGGCGCTCGCGCGGTGGGCGCGCGGGCGGAGGATCGACGTCGCGCTCGGCCACGGGTCGAACGACGTCACGGTCGCGGCGCGGCTGCTCGGGATCCCGAGCGCGACCGCGTTCGACTACGAGTGGGCGAAGGTCCAGCACACGGTCAACTGCCGCCTCGCGCGCGCCGTGGTCGTGCCGGAGGCGATCCCGCCCGAGCGTCTGCGGCCGTACGGCGCGACCGACGCGAAGCTGCGTCGCTACCCCGGGCTCAAGGAGGAGTACTACCTGGCGGACTTCGAGCCCGACCCGGCGGTGCTCGCGGAGCTCGGCCTCGACCCGCAGCAGCCGATCGCGGTCGTGCGCACGCCACCCGCCGTCTCGCTGTACCACCGGTTCGAGAACCCGCTGTTCGCGCAGGTGCTCGACCGCCTGCGCGGCACGCAGGCGGTCGTGCTCCCGCGCACGCCCGAGCAGCGCGCCGAGCTCGACGGCTTCATCGTCCCCGCGCAGGCGATCGACGCGCAGTCGCTGGTCGCGTACGCCGATCTGGTGATCTCCGCGGGCGGCACGATGAACCGCGAGGCGGTGGCGCTCGGCACGCCCGTGTGGACGACGTTCGAGGGCCGCATGGGAGCCGTCGACGAGGCGCTGATCGCGGACGGGCGGATGCACCGGCTGGTCCGCGCGGACGACGTTGCACTGGAAAAGCGTGTGGGCGAGACGGCGGAACGCACGCGTCGCGACCCGGCCGTTCTGGCGGACCTCCTGCTGTCACCGATCGGCGGGCTTGCGGCCACCGGCCGCACGCAGCCCTAGAATCACCCGCGATGCGCCGCCGGATCCGCTCCGCGGCCTTTCCCGTCCACCGCCATGCAATCCCGCAGGTCGTGTTGGACGCGGGGCTGGTCGCGCTGGCCTACTTCCTTGCCTACCGCCTTCGATTCGACGGCGGCGTTCCTCCACGCTACGACGACCTGTTCGCGCGCACGATCACATTCGTGATCTGCGGCAGCGTGACGATCTTCACGCTGTTCGGGCTGTACCGGCACTGGATGCGCTACTCGTCGCAGCGCGAGTACCTCCAGATCGCGCAGGCCGTCGCGGTCTCCGTGTTCGCGCTCGTCGGCTACGTCGCGGTCGTGCAGCCGAAGCTGATCTTCACGCCCCAGGGCGATGCGTCGGTGACCGTGCCGACCGGCGTGCTCGTGCTGTTCGGGCTGCTGCTGCTCGTCTTCATGGGAGCCGTGCGCTACGTCACCCACCTCGTCTACGAGCGGCCGCTGCGCGGCTACCGCGCGCGGCGCGGCGCGCGCTCGGTGCTGATCGTCGGCGCCGGTGACGGCGGGCGGCTGCTGCTGCGCGAGATCCTGCGCAACCCCGACCTCGGCTTCCGCCCGGTCGGCTTCGTGGACGACGACGAGCGCAAGCAGCACGCCCGGATCGACCGCGGCCTCGAGGTGCTCGGCACCAGCTATGACCTGCCGCACGTGCTCGACGACGTCGAGCCCGACGAGGTGCTGATCGCGATCCCGTCGGCGCCCGGCACGCTGCGCGCCCGCGTCGTCAGCGCGTGCCGCGCACGCGGCGTCCCCGTCCGCACGATGCCGACCGTGTTCGAGCTGCTCCAGAACGGGTCGCAGCTCGTCCGCCAGGTGCGCGAGGTGCGGGTGGAGGACGTGCTGGGCCGCGAGCCCGTGCGGATGGAGACCGAGCTCACCGGCGGCTACCTGACCGGCCGCTGCGTGCTCGTCACCGGCGCCGGCGGCTCGATCGGCGCCGAGCTGTCGCGCCAGATCTCACGCGTCGGCCCGAGCCGGCTGGTGCTGATCGACCACGCCGAGGACAACCTGTTCGAGATCGAGCGCGAGCTGGTGGAGGACCGCCACGCGCTGAACACGGTCGCCGTGCTCGCCGACTGCAAGGAAGAGGAGCGCATGCGGGAGGTGTTCGCCGAGCACCGCCCGACGGTCGTCTTCCACGCCGCCGCCTACAAGCACGTCGGGCTGATGGAGTCCAACCCGGTCGAGGCGGTGCGCAACAACTCGCTCGCCACGCGCGTGATGGCGCGCGTCGCCGGCGACATCGGCACGAAGGTGTTCGTGCTCGTCTCGACCGACAAGGCGGTCACGCCAGCGACCGTGATGGGCGCGTCGAAGGCGCTCGCCGAGTGGGCCGTCGAGGCCGCCGACCGCCGCTATCCGGAGACCGCCTTCACGGCCGTGCGGTTCGGCAACGTGCTCGGCTCCTCGGGCTCGGTGGTCCCGATCTTCCGCCGTCAGATCGCCGCCGGCGGGCCGGTGACGGTCACCGACCCGGAGATGACCCGCTTCTTCATGACGATCCCGGAGGCGGTGCAGCTGGTCATCCGCTCAGGGTCGCTGGCCGCGCGGCGGCGACGTGTTCGTGCTCGACATGGGCGAGCCGGTCAAGATCATGGACCTCGCGCGCGACATGATCCGCTTCGCCCAGCTCGAGCCCGGCAAGGACATCGCGATCGAGATCGTCGGCGCGCGGCCGGGCGAGAAGTTGCACGAGGAGCTGTTCAACCCGTACGAGCGCCCGAGCCGACGCCCGCGGCCAAGATCCTGCGCGCCGTGCGGCCTGCGGTCGACCCTGAGCTGGGTCGAGGAGACGTTCAGCCAGATCGGCCTGCTGGTGCTCGAGGGCGACGCTGCCGCGCTCGCCGCCAAGGTGGGCGAGCTGGCGGCCGTACGGACGCCCGTGGCGCCCGTCGAGACGGCGACGGAGGCCGGCGCGGAGCCGGTCGCCGACGGCGCTGCGATCCCGTCCCCGACGCCCGAGGCCGCTGGCGGCCGGGTCGCCTCCTAGAATCTCGGCCTTCGGCTCCATGGTCCTTCTTCTCGCGTTCTCGATCCAGGACAAGGTCGAGCAGTACGGTGCCTACGTCGGGCTTGCTGCGTTCATCGGCCTGGCCGTGCTCTCGCTGCTCTACTTCGCGCAGGCGCGCGAGCTCAAGCGCCTGCGCGACTGGGCGGGCCGGGCACCCGAGCGCGCGCAGGAGCTCGAGGCGCGGGTCGTCGCGCAGGCCGAGGAGGCGCGGCGCGCGCCCGAGCCGGCCGCCGAGCGGTCCGGCACGGTCGGGCCGGCGCAGCCCGTCGCCAAGCCGACGCCGACCCCGGCGCCGGCGGCCGGCAACGGCCGCCAGGCCGGAACCGTGGTGCCGATCCCGCTGGGACCGCGACCGGCCACTGCCGTCGCTGCCGCGGCCGCGCGCGCGGCAGCCGCCCCGCAGCCCGTTGCGGTCGCGACGCAGGAAGCGCCTGCCGAGGCCGTCGAGGCGAACGCCGACGGCGCGGCGGCGCCCGCCGCACCCGAACGGCCGGAGATGCCGGCCGCGCCGCCGCCACCCCCGCCACCTCCTGAGCCCGAGGCCGAGGCCGAGGCGGAGGTCGAACCCGAGCCCGAGCCCGAGCCCGAGGTGTCCCGGCCGAGCCGGTGATCCCGCGCGCGACGCCGCGGCCACAGCCGCGTCCCGTTCCCGCGGCGGCTCCGCTGCGCTCGTCGACGACCCGCTCGACGACGCTGCCGGCCCCGCGCCGCCGCCCCGAGCGCGAGACCACGTCGCGAGCCGCGACCATCACCGCGCTGACGCTCGTCGGCGTCGTCGTGCTGGCGGCCGCCGCCTTCGGCGCGACCCAGCTGCTCGGCGGCGAGGACGAGCCGCCGCCGCCCAACCCGACCGTCGAGCCCGCAGGCTCCACGCCCGGCACCGGCGCGAATTCCGGCGGCGGCCAGAACGCCGTCGCGCGCGAGGACATCGTCGTGGCGATCCTCAACGGCACGCCCACCGAGGGTCTGGCCAAGCAGCTGCGCGACAAGCTGGTCGGCGAGGGCTACTCCGAGCAGCAGGGCATGATCCGCACCGGCAACAACCTCGACCAGCAGCGCCAGGACTCGGTCGTGCTCTACGCCGAAGGCAAGCGGCGACAGGCGCGCGACGTGGCGAGGATCCTCGGCATCGATGGGGTCGAGCAGATGGACCCGGAGACGCAGGCGCTCGCCGACAGCACAGACAGCACCTCGAGCGGCCGGCCATCCGACGTGGGCGTGATCGCCGGCGCGGACCAGTCTCCGTAGGTGACCAGGCTCGCCCGCGCGGTCTTCGTCCTCCTGGTCGCCGCCACGCTTGCAGCGTTCTTCGCGGCGCAGCGGATCAAGGGTGAGCCGGCCGTCGCCAAGGTGCGCGGCCTGGCACCGGTCTTCTCCCCGAACGGTGACCGCCTCAACGACGTCAACCGCTTCTACATCGAGCTGCGCGAGCCGACCGAGATCTCCGTCGATGTCGTCGACAGCGCCGGCGAGGCCGTTCGCCGGCTCGTCGACGACGCGCCCGTCGGGCCGCAGGAGCCGCTGCGGCTGCGGTGGGACGGGCGCACCGACGCGGGCCGGCGGGTCTCGGACGGCCGTTACCGCGTGCGCGTGACGCTGCGGCGCGAGGGCCGGTCGGTGACGGTGCCGGCAACCACGCTGGTCGACACGCTGCCGCCGCGCCCGCGGGTGAAGGCGATCCGCCCCGGGCCGATCATCGGTCCCACGCCGGGAGCGGTCGACATCGAGGTGGGATCGATCTCGCGCCGGCTGATCAAGCGCGCTCGCGTCTGGCGCATGGACGGCGGCGAGCCGCGCGTGGTCGCGGACCTGCCGCCGGTGGAGAACACGCGCACGATGCGCTGGGACGGACAGGTTGCGGGCAAGCCCGCGCCGCCCGGGATCTACCTCGTGCAGCTGATCGCGCGCGATCGTGCCGGCAACCAGGGCATCACGCCGGCCGAGGTGCCGCCCGAGCGCGGCGAGTCGCGCGGCGACGCGGGCGTCACGGTCCGCTCGCTCGCCGCAGAGATGCCGCCGCGCCCGGTCACCGCCGGGCAGAAGCTCTCGGTCAACGTCGACGCGCGTGGGCGCCCGTACCGGTGGACGCTGCGGCGGGCCGGAATGCGGCGGGCCGTGACCAAGGGGCGCGAGAACGCGGGTGAGCCGGTCGAGCTGACCGCTCCGGCCGGGCCGTCGGGCCTGTACGTGCTCCAGGTCGCGATCGGCACGCAGACGAGCGCCGTCCCCGTGCTCGTGCAGTCGCGCGAGCGGGCGAAGCTGCTCGTCGTCGTGCCCGCGATCACGTGGATCGGGACGGACGAGGTCGATGACGACCACGACGGCGTGCCCAACACGCTGGAGGCCTCGGCGCAGGTCCGGTGGCCGCGCGTGCTGGAGCAGGGCCTGCCGGCCGACCTGTACGAGCACGTCGCCCCGCTGCTCGTCTACCTCGACCGCGCGAACATCCGCTACGACCTCACCAGCGACCTCGACCTCTCACTCTCGCGCGGCCCGCGCGCGACCGACCGCACCGGCGTCCTGCTGGCCGGCTCCGAGCGCTGGGTCACGCGCCCGTACGCCCGCCGCCTGCGCCGCTACGTGCTCGACGGCGGGCGGCTTGCGAGCTTCGGGTCCGAGAGCCTGCGCCGCGGCGTGACGCTGCGGGCCAACGAGGCGGGGACCGCCGGGCGGCTCGTCCGGCCCACGCAGCCGTCGGCCCAGGACCCGTTCGGCACACGCTTCCGTGAGGTGCGCCGCACGTCCGCGCCGGTCGCGCTCGAGCTGATCGGCGGCGAGCCGGACTACGGGCTGCTGGAGGGCCTCGGCGGCCCTCTCACCGGGTTCAGCACGCTCGAGGAGAGCGAACCTCCGGCCGAGGGACGCGGGACCGTCCTGGCCGCGCTCGGCGTCGAGACCGCGCCCGAGGAGGACGAATCCACGATCCCGGAGGAGCTGCCCGCCGCGGCCCTGCCCGCGCTCGTCGCGACGCGGATCGGCAAAGGCCTCTACATCCGCGTCGGGCTGCCCGGTTGGTCGTCCCGCCTCGACGACCGCCAGGTGTCCCAGGTCACGCGCAACATCGCCGACCTGCTGCGCAACCTCGAGCCGAAGATCCGCTCCGCGCCATGAACGGGGTCTGACCCCTCGTAGGGGCGCCTGACAGGGGTCAGACCCCTCGTAGGGCGCCCTAACAGGGGTCAGACCCCTCTTACGTCGGTCCGCTCGGAGCCGAGCCGGCCGCTCTCGATCCCCAGCGCCTCCATCCGCTCCCACAGCGGCAGGTTCTGCGTGTGGACGGGCCCGTCGCCGTGCTCGAACCGGATCGACGCGCGCTCGGCGGCCAGCTCGTGCAGCGTCCGGCTCCGCTCGCCCTCGGGTTCACGCGACGGGCCGTACCAGAGCTCGGCGTCGGGGTAGAGGCTGACGAGCGAGCGCGCGAGCGGATACTGGAGCGGGTCGAAGACGACGAGCGCACGCGGGATCCCCGGCAGGCGCATCCGGTGTGCCTGCACGGCCGCGAGCGCGTCCGCGATCACCTCGCCCAGGCGCGCCGCGCCGGTGTACGACAGCCGCGGCGGGTCGACGGCCGCGACGCCCGGTGCGGTCAGCAGGTCCTCCGCGCGCTCGCGCAGCTCGAAGACCTCGAGCGGCGCCGGCAGCAGGAGCACGCACAATGGCCGGTCGTCGCCGAACAGCGATTCGACGTCGGCCGAGGCGCGGCCCATGCCGAACACGCCGCCGCGCCGGCGCGGGAGATGGCCGCCGCTGCGCCAGCCGTATCCGCCGCCGGGGTCGGTCATGTCGCCAGCCGGACCTGCGCCCGGGACTCGCGGTAGCGGATCACCTCGTACGCGATCAGCCCGGCGGTGATCGCGGCCACGACGGCGAGTGCGGCGAGTGCCTCGACCTCGGTGCCGAGCGGGACCGCCGCCGCGCACAGCAGCGCCGCGACCAGCCGCGGACCGCTGAGCGAGCCGCTGCTGCGCAGCTTGAACACGACATGGCCGACGAGGTAGAGCGCGACACCGCCGAACAGGGCGGCCGACGCCTCCACCTTGAGCGGCTCGTCGACGTGCCCCACGACCTGCTCGACGCCGAGTGCGAACAGCTGGATGCCGGCGATCAGCGGCAGGTGCAGATAGGCGAAGGCGTCGCGTGCCAGCACGTTGCGGGCGGTACCGCGCAGCTCCGACAGCCGGCGCTGGGCGATCTCGGCGACGACGTCGAAGTACGCCCACCACAGCGCGGCGGAGGCGACGACGGCGAGCACCGCCGCGACGGCCACCGCGACACTGAGCGGCTCGTCGCCCGCGCCCACGCCGATCGCCACGATCGACTCGCCCAGCGCGATGATCACGATCAGCGCGAAGCGCTCGGCGAAGTGCGCCGGATGGACGCGGTAGCCGGCCACGCCGCGCACCAGCGGCCCGCCGTAGTCGATCGCGAGCGCCGCGATCCACAGCGCCGCCTGCAGCGCGCCGTCCGTGAACGCCGCGGCCACGAGCAGCAGCGGTCCGATCGTCGCGGTCGGCAGCAGTCGGGCGACCGCGATGTGCACCTCGGGCTGCTCCCGGCTCGAGACCCAGTAGAGCGCGAGGTGGGCCATCCGCATCGCCATGTACGCGAGCGCGAACAGCAGCGCGTGGGCGTCGAACGCCTCCGGCACGGCGAGCGAGACGAGCACCATCGCGCTCATCGCGACGAACACGACGAGCCGCGCGCTCCCGTCCTCGCCCGAGACGTGGTTCGTCAGCCAGGCGTACGCCGCCCAGCCCCACCACAGCGCCGCCAGCACGAGCAGGCCCTGGCAGATGCTCGACCACGACAGGTCGTGCGCCATCAGGCTCGTCACGCGCGTGATCGCGAACACGAACACGAGGTCGAAGAACAGCTCCAGCGGCGTGACGCGCTGCTCGAACGGCTCGGCGTGCGGCGCGCTCACGGAGCGACCCTGTCGTGCGAGACGGCACGGGCGTCGGGCACGTACAGCACGCGCCAGCCGGCGTCGTGCAGCGCGCGGCAGAAGCCGACCTCGTCGGAGTCCTGCCAGCCGACCGCCGCCGCCGGCTCACGGCGCACCAGCAACGCCGCCGCAGGCGTCCAGTCCACGTCGCGCACCTGCGCGCCGTGGCTCTGTTCGACGAACCGGCGCTTGAGGCCGCCGACGAGCGACAGCAGCGCGGTCATGGCGTTCGGGAACCGCCAGGCCGAGGGTTGCTGGTCGCCGTCCGGGCTCACCAGCGTGGCACCGGCGGCGCCCGCGCCGTCGGTCGCGGCGAGCGCGGCGTGCAGCGCCGCGGTGGCGCCCGGCTCGAGCTCTGAGTCGCCGTTGAGGATCAGGCAGAAGCGGCCGTGCGCGCGCTGCAGCAGCTCGGTCGCGTTCTCGCCCTTCGCGCGCCGGCTGTGGTGCGCGATCACCTCGGTCGTGCCCGCGTGGGCGCGCGCCGCGTCCGCCGAGCCGTCGCGCGACGCGTTGTCGAGCACCAGCGTCTCGGTCTCGAAGTCCACCGCCGCCCGCTCGCGGGCGATCGCGTCGAGGCAGTAACCCAGCAGCTGGCGCTGCTCGGTCGTGACGACGCAGTAGGTGAGCTCGATGCTCATAGCGCCCGGATACTGCCAGCGCGCCGCCGCGGACGGCGGCGGTACATCACGCCTCCCACACGTAGACGGCGAACACGGGCTCCTGCTCGTCGCCGCGCGGCGGGCGCACGAGCGCGCCGGAGTCGCGGAAGCCGGCCTTCTCGGCGACGCGGCGCGAGGGCCCGTTGTCCTTGTGCGGGAGGACCTCGATGCGCGTGAGACCGAGCGCCTCGCGCGCCCAGTCGGCGAGCAGCCGCGTCGCGCGCGTGGCGACCCCGCGGCCGCGCGCACCGGCCGCGACCCAGTAGCCGATCTCGCCGAAGCCGGGCGCGCGGTCGAGCTCCATCATGCTGAAGGAGCCGAGCAGGCGGTCGTCGTTCGCGTCGACCGCGATCAGGTGGACCGCCGTCCCGGCAGCCGCCTCCTGCTCGCTGACGGCGATGTAGTGGTCGGCGTCGGCGCGCGTGTACGGCGACGGGACGAAGGTCCAGCGCGAGATCTCCGGGTCCTGGCAGGCGGCGGTCAGCGCGTCCGCGTCGCCGGGCCGCTTCGGCCGCAGCACCAGGTCACCGTCGCGGAGGGTCGGCAGCTCCATTTCCTCAGTGTGCCGGATGCGTTGTGCCACCATGCGCCCGCCGTGCGCGCCCTGTTCTGGATCTCCGCCGCCCTGCTCGTCTGGGCGCAGGTCGGCTACGGCCTGTTCCTCGCCGCGGCGCGGCGGCTGGGCGCGGGCCGCCCGGCCGCCTCGCCGGCGGGCGGCGCTCGGCCGCGCGTGTCGCTGATCGTGGCCGCCTACAGCGAAGAGGCCGTGATCGAGGCGAAGGTCCACAACGCGCTCGCGCTCGAGTGGCCGCGCGAGCGGCTCGAGGTGATCGTGGCGGTCGACGGCGGCGCCGAGCCGGGCGCCGACGCGACGGCTGAGCGCGCGCGGGCCGCCGGCGCCGATCAGGTGCTGGAGCTGCCGCGGCGCGGCAAGTACCGCGCGCAGGACGCCGCGGTGGGCGTCGCGAGCGGCGAGCTGCTGGCGTTCTCGGACGCCAACGCGCTCTGGGAGCCGGATGCCCTGCGCCACCTCGCAGCCGCGTTCGAGGACCCCGACGTCGGCTATGCCTGCGGCCAGGTGCGCTTCGTCAACGACGCCGGCACGAACCAGGAGGGCCTGTACTGGCGGTACGAGATGTGGCTGCGCGCCCACGAGTCGGCGCTCGCGTCGGTCACGGCCGGCAACGGCGCGATCTACGCCGTGCGGCCGGAGACCTACCTCGACGCCGATCAGGTGCTCGGGCACGACCTCTCGTTCCCGTTCAACATCGTCAAGCGCGGCCGCCGCGCCGTGTACGTGGATGCCGCGCGCGCGACGGAGAAGATGGTCCCCACGCTCGAGGGCGAGTGGGAGCGCAAGCGGCGGATGATGACCCACGCGTGGCCGATCGTCGTGCGCGGAGGCCTGCTCGATCCGCGCGGCTACGAGCCGCTGTACGCGCTGATGGTCGCCTCGCACCGCCTGCTGCGCTACGCCTCGCCGCTGCTGCACGTGGTGGCCGCGATCGCGACGCTGGCCCTGCTGCCGCGCGGACGCACGTACGCGGCGGCCGCGGCGGTGCAGGCCGCCGTCCTGGCTGGGGCGTTCGCCGGTGGCCGGATCCGGGCGAGACCGCTGCTGGTGGCGCGCTACTACGTGCTGACGACCGCGGCCCTGGCGGCCGGGCTGTACGACTGGCTGCGCCACGGCACGGTGGTCGGCTGGGAGGCCCCGGAGGGCACGCGGTGAGCGCGGCGCCGTACCTGCGCTCGCGCCGCAAGCGCGCGCTCGACCTGCTCGTGGGCGGCGGCGCGCTGGCACTGACCGGGCCGCTGCTGGCGCTGGCGGCGCTCGCGATCCGGGTCGAGACGCACGGCCACCCGGTCTACCGGCAGCGCCGCGTCGGCCTCGACGGCGGAGCGTTCGAGCTCTACAAGTTGCGGACGATGGTCAGCGGCGCCGAGATGATGGGCAAGGGCCTCGCCGTCGACGAGGGAGACGACCGGATCACGCGGCTCGGCGCCTGGCTCCGGCGCACGTCGCTCGACGAGCTGCCCAATCTCGTGAACGTGCTCCGCGGCGAGATGTCGCTCGTCGGCCCGCGACCGACCGTGCAGGTGCAGGTCGACCGCTACAGCGATCGCCAGCGCATGCGGCTCGACGCCCGCCCCGGCATCACCGGGTGGGCGCAGGTGAACGGCCGCGCGTCGCTGCCCTGGCATGAGCGGATCGAGCTCGACCTCTGGTACCTCGAGCACGCATCGCTGCGACTCGACCTGGGCATCCTCGCCCGCACGGCCCGGATGGCCGTGACCGGCGACGGCCTGTACCGCGGCGAGACCGGCGGATGGCGGGAGCCGCCGCCGTCGTCGTGACGTCGGGCAGCGTCACGCTGCAGACGATCGCCGACGCGCTCGGCGTCTCCCGCACGACGGTCTCGAACGCATACAACCGCCCCGACCAGCTCGCCCCGGAGCTGCGCGAGCGGATCCTCTCTGCGGCCGCCGAGCTCGGCTACGCAGGGCCCGATCCGGCGGCGCGTCGCCTGCGCTCGGGCCGCACCGACAGCGTCGGGCTCCTGCTCGCGGGCGGTGTGGCGCAGGCGTTCGAGGATCCTGCCGCCGCGCTGCTGCTGCGAGGGGTCGCCCGCGCGGTCGAGGCCGGCGGGCTCGGGCTGCTGCTCGTCCCGGAGCACGGTGACGGCGTCCGTGACGCCGTCATCGGCGCGCTGGCCGTGTGCTCGATGCCGGCCGCGCATCCCGCCGTGCAGGCGGCGCTCGAGCGCCGGCTCCCGCTCGTGCTCGTGGACGAGCCGCGGCTCCCGGGCCATGCGTACGTGGGGATCGACGCACGCAGCGGCGCGCGACGGGCGGCACGGCACCTGCTCGGGCTCGGTCACCGGCGGTTCGCGGTGCTGGGCGAGCCCGACGTCCACCGGGAGCGTCTCGCGGGCTACGCCGAGGCGCTCGACGCCGACGGCGCCGAGTGGTCACGGGACGAGCTGCCCGCAGTGCTGGCCGCCGAGCCTCGCCCGACCGCGCTGCTCGCCGCCACCGACGCGCTCGCCCTCCGCGCGCTCGACGCTGCGCGGGCGGCCGGGCTGGGCGTGCCGGAGGACCTGTCCGTGGTCGGCTTCGACGACGTCCCGGACGCGGCCTCCTCGCAGCCGCCGCTGACGACGATCCGCCAGCCGCTGCTCGAGAAGGGCGAGATCGTGGGCCGGCTGCTCACCTCAGGGCCGACGGAGCACGCCGCGATCCTGCCGGTCGAGCTCGTCGTGCGGGGCTCGACGGCCCCGCCGCCGGCCTAGGGGACGTCCTCCGGGCCCTTGTCGATGTACTCGGCCCGGAACGTGCGGATCGCGTCGAACACCTTGTCGTTCATGGTCGGGCAGGTGAGGGAGTGGCCCCACGCCGTAGCGGCCACCTGCGCCTCCATGCCGGTGGTGTTCTCGAACAGCAGCATGTGGTAGCCCTCGGTCTGCTCCGCGAGCAGCGCCTCGAGTTGAGCGACGGTCTCCGCCGGCGTGCCGGGCTTGTACTGCACGTCGATGCGGCCGTGCTCGAGCGTGTGCACGAGCATGCCCAGGTCGGGCGTCGCGCCGGGCTCGTACACCCCGTCCTCGTACCACTCGGGGAAGTGGTTGCCCGACGTCGGCGGGTTCGTCTTGTAGTCCGAGGCCTTGAACGCCTTGTCCTCGTGCTGCGCGCCCTCGATCTCCGGGTTCTCCAGCTTGCAGCCGGCGGCCTCGGCGGCGGCCTTCAGCTCGCCGACCGCCTGCTCGGGAAGCGTGACGTTGGCCGCAGGTGCGGCGCCGTCTCCGTCAGCGGAGCTCTCGCCTCCCAGCGCGCCCGTGACCAGGAGCACCACGACGGCGATCGCGGCCACGCCGCCGACCCCGCCAAGGGCGATCTGCAGGCGCTTGCGGCGCGCGGCGCGCGCCTTCTCGGCCTGCTCCCTCGCCTGCCGCTCCTCGCGGCGGCGTTGCTTTTCCTCCTGCCTGCTCGACACGGGCGGGGAAATGTAGCAGGAGTGAAGTACCCCTTAGGGGTATAATACGCGGCATGCAGGCAGACTCCCGCGCGATTCACAATCGCCTCCGCCGTATCGAAGGGCAGGTGCGCGGCCTCCAGCGGATGGTCGACGAGGACGCCTACTGCGTCGACATCCTCACGCAGGTGGCCGCTGTGCAGACCGCGCTCGAGCAGGTCGCGATCAACGTGCTGGACGCGCACGTGCGGGGCTGCGTGGCCGACGCCGTGACCGGTGACGGGCCGCACGCCGACGGAAAGCTCGACGAGCTGATGGTCGCCGTGCGGCGGTTCGCGAAGGTGCGCTAGGCGCTCGCGGGCCGCGACTTGCGCGGCCGGGCCGCGGCGCGCGGCTTCCAGCACTCGTCCAGGAATGCAGCGATCTCCCCGGTGAGCCGGTCGGGCTTCAGCCGCAGCTCGACGATCGAGTTCGCCAGCAGCAGCCGCCCGTTCGGGAGCTCGTCGGCGAGCATCCCGGCATCCGAGAACGGGTGGATCATGTCGTGCCGGTGCCCGATCACGAGCGTCGGCATCTGGAACGTACGGCGCTCCTCCCGGTGCGGTGCGGTGCGCCCGAAGAACAGGCCCTGGATGACGGCCGCGCTCGGGCCGGGATCCTGCCGGACCCAGTCCAGCAGGATGTCGATCTGCCACGGCACGCCACGGCTCGGCAGGAGCCGCGTGAACCGGGACAGCACGCGCATGGCCGGTGCCCCGAAGGTGAGGGCGAGCAGGAGCGGCGTGAAGGCGACGGCGGCGCCCGGCAGCGCGTTGTCGAGCACCGGCATCTCGACCACCATGCCGCGCAGCCGCTCGGGCGCGACCGACGCGGCCTCGAGTGCCGCGTTCGCCCCCAGCGAGGAGCCCATCACGACGGCCTCCTCGACCTCGAGGTGGTCGAGCAGCGCCACCACCTCGCGGCCGAACTCGCTCATCGAGTAGTTCCACATGTCGGTCGGCCGGTCGGACGCGCCGTGGCCGAGCAGGTCGAGCGTCACGACGCGATGGCCACGGTCCGCAAGCGCCCGTGCCAGCTCGTCGTGCATCTTCTGGTTGAACAGCAGGCCGTGCAGGAGCACGGTCAGCCGCGGTCCCTCACCGTAGGAGGTGTACGCCAGCTGCCGGCCGGCATGGGGGAACGTCCCTGACACGCGCGTCATGGCGCGAGATTCTAGGGTCTTGTGGATGCCGTCCCCGGTAGTCCGCCCGATGGAGCCGCACGACGTCGACGCGGTGCATCACGCCACCGTCGCCGCCTTCGCCGACCTTGCGCGGCGTCTCGGCGAGCCGCCGGAGCCGCCGCCGCCGGTCGAGGGCGCGCGTATGCGGCTCGGCCGGGTGCAGCGGACGGACCCCGGCGGCGCCTGGGTCGCCGAACGCGGCGGAGAGGTCGTCGGCGCCTCGCTCGGGATCGTCCGCGAGGGTTTGTGGGGGCTGTCGTTGCTCGTCGTGCGGCCCGATGCGCAGTCGACCGGGATCGGCCGCGAGCTGCTCGATCGGGCGCACGACTACGCCGACGGCGCGCGCGGCCGGGTCGTGCTCGGCTCGCCGGACGTGCGTGCGCTGCGCGCCTACGCGCGGCTCGGGCTCGCGCTGCACCCGGCGGTGCGTGCGCGCGGGCGGCCTCGGAACGTCGCGATGCCACCGGAGGTCCGGCCGGGCACGCCCGCGGATCTGCCGCTGACCGTCACCGTCGACCGCGCCGTGCGTGGCGCTGCGCACGGCGAGGACATCGGTGCGCTGCTCGACCTTGGTGGCACGTTGCTCGTACTCGACGAGCGCGGCTACGCGATCGTGCGCGACGGCACCGTGCGGATCCTGGCCGCCACCGACGAGGCGGCCGCGACGACGCTCCTGCGCGGGTGCCTGGCCGCCGCCGGCACCAACGAGGCGGTGGTCGAGTGGATCACCAGTGCCCAGGGCTGGGCGGTCGCGCCCTGCCTGGACGCCGGCCTCGACCTGCGGATGGACGGTGTCGTGTTCCTGGCCGGCGACGTCGGCCCGTTCGCGCCGTACCTGCCAAACGGGGCCTATTTGTGACCGCGTCGATAACGTGGTGGTCATGGCCACCCAACCACGCTCGCTGTCCGGCAAGGTCGTCGCCATCACCGGAGGCGGCCGCGGCATCGGCCGCTCGATCGCCGAAGCGCTGACCCGCGAGGGCGCTCGCGTGGCGATCGGAGACCTCGACCTCGAGTCGGCGGAGCGGACCGCCTCCGAGCTCGGCTCGAACGCGACCGCGCTCGCGCTCGACGTGACCGACCACGCCGGCTTCACGGCGTTCCTGGACGAGGTCGAGCGAACGCTCGGGCCGCTCGACGTGCTCGTCAACAACGCCGGGATCATGCCCGTCACGCCGCTGGCGGAGGAGAGCTCGGACAGCATCGCGCGCCAGCTCGACATCAACCTGCATGCCGTCATCCACGGCACGCAGGAGGCGATGCGCCGGATGGTCCCGCGCGGCACCGGCCACATCGTCAACGTCGCGTCGATCGCCGGTCGCAGCGGCTTTCCGCATCTCGCGACCTACTGTGCGACCAAGCACGGCGTGGTCGGGCTCTCGGAGGCGGTGCGCCAGGAGCTGCGCGGCACCGGCGTCGAGATGTCGGTCGCGATGCCGAGCCTCGTCCGCACCGAGCTGGCGACCGGGCTCGCCGACTCGCGCGTGAAGGTGATCGGGCCTGAGGTGGTCGCCTCCGAGGTCGTCTCGGCGCTGAAGGTGCCCCGCTTCGACGTGTTCGTGCCGCGCTCCAACGCGCTGCTCGTCCAGTTCACGAGCCCACTGCCGCGCCGCTGGCGCGAGGCGCTCGGCCGCTGGCTAAAGGCCGATCAGTCGCTGCTGAAGGCCGACCGCTCGGCGCGCGTCGAGTACGAGGCGCGCGCGGCGGCCAGCGCGCCGGCCGCCGAGAGCGAGCGCACCGCCGCCTAGGTCTGGCCGAGCCAGTCGGCGATCGCGGCGCCGATCTCGTCGCCGCGGTCCTCCTGGAGGAAGTGGCCGGCGCGCTCGAGCACGCGCGGCGGCGGCTGCCCGAGCGCCGTCGCGAACGCCTCGCCGACCGCGGGCGGCAGCACCGGGTCGTCCTGGCCCCACAGGATCAGCATCGGCCGCGTGTCCTCGCGCAGCGCCGCCAGCGTGCGGCGGCCCGCCGCGGCGCCAGGCGCGTCGGGCGTCTGCGGCAGCAGGTCCGGGAAGGCGCGCACCCCGGCCTTGGAGGCCTCGCTCGGGAACGGCGCGTCGTACGCCGCCGCGACCTCGTCGCCGGGATCGGTGAAGCAGGCGCGGCGCACCAGCATCCCGACCGGCAGCTCCTCGACCCGCCGTACGAAGGCGGCGAACTCCTGCCACGCCGCGCCCATCGGGCGGCTGCCGGTGGCCAGACCGGTGTCGAGGACCACCAGCCGGTCGACCCGCTCGGGGTGGTCGACCGCCAGCCGCAGGCCGATCGGCCCGCCCCAGTCGTGCACCACGAACGTCGCTCCGCGCAGGTCGAGGTCCTCGAGCAGCGTGGCGGCGACGGCCACGTGGCGCTCGTACGAGTACCAGTCGCGGTCCATCGGCTTGTCCGAGCGCCCGAACCCCGGCATGTCGGGCAGCACGATCCGGTGGCCGGCCGCGAGCACCGGACCGGCGACCTTGCGCCATAGGTAGCCCCACGTCGGCTCGCCGTGCCACATCACGACGGGCGCCCCGTCGCCTTCGTCGACGTGGGCGAGCCGGAGGCCCTCCACCTGCCGGAAGCGAGGCGCCCACGGGAAGCCCGGCAGGTCCTCGAACAGCTCGTCGGGGGTGCGGATGGCGTCGGTCATGGTCGCTCGATGTTCACACGTTCGAGCAGTCCGAGCAGTGCGTCCGCGTCGCTGGACGCGGTGATGTGGATCGCCTGCGGCTCGCGCACCCACGCGATCACGTTCAGCGTCCGCAGCCGGTCGAGCATGAACTGGAACGCGAGCGCCTGGCGCCGCGAGCGGTACGAGCGCAGGACGTCGAACGCCCAGCCCGTCGTGTGGAGCGAGTAGTGGCGGGTCGCCTCGCGGTTGCGGCGCACGAGCTCGTCCTGGTAGGCGCCGTCGCGCACGGTCGAGGTGACGACGAGCGGGCTGTGGCCGCTGATCTCGCGCACCTGCGCGCCGATGTAGAGCGCGAGTGCGAGCGCCTCCGGCCGGAGGCCGCGATAGAGGCCGGCGGGCTGGTGCAGGCGGCGGGCGAGCTCGCCCATCCGGCGGTCGCGCCGCAGGCCGGTGACGGGTTCCGCCCGCCGGAACGGCACGACGTCGCCCGCGTCCCACGCGCGCCGCAGCTCCGATGCGGTGTCGAATCGCGGCGTCTCCGACTCGGGATGCAGCACCTCCTCGGCGGAGCCCTTGGCCCCGTGCAGAGCGACCAGCCGGTCGAGCTCCGGCCGGTCCTCGCGCCAGAGCCGCATGATCTCGCGCGCGGCGAGGATCTTCCACCAGTAGTTCGAGGAGTCGTCGCCGAGGCTCGCGAGCCGCCGGTAGGCACGCGCGTGGCGGGTCGGCGTCGAAT
Source organism: uncultured Solirubrobacteraceae bacterium (assembly GCA_963806395.1). GTDB lineage: Bacteria > Actinomycetota > Thermoleophilia > Solirubrobacterales > Solirubrobacteraceae > DASSUW01. Next base: position 531,525 of record CAWDYI010000019.1, read on the forward strand.
CGAAGTAGACGCGCGGGTACGTGAGACCGGCGTCCTCGACGATCGCGCCGATCGGGCCGGCGCCGGCGCTCGCGTAGTCGCGCAGCACGTTCTCGAGGTTGCCGATTCCCATGTGGTAGGAGACGAACGCCAGGTCCTCGCGGCCGAATCGCTTGCGCGCGATCGTCAGATAGCGCGCCGTGGCGGCGAGTGCGCGCGCCGGGTCGAAGCGCTCGTCCGCCCGTGCGCGAGCACGCCGCAGCGCGGCGGCCCGGCGATCGCGGCCGCGCCGCTCCGCTCGCGCCAGCAGGCGTGTGTAGCGCCTGCTCGCCGCGAGGTCCACGCGCATACCGAGGAGGTTGCTGCCCGTCTCGGCGAGGATCTGCGTCAGCCCGGCAGCGCCTTCCAGATCGCCCGGCGCGCGAGCGTCTGCGCGCCCGGCACTCTCCAGGAAGACCAGCCCTTCGAGCGCGTCGGCGTCCACGTCCGCCTGCTCGGCGGCGCGCTCGACGGCGGCCCGGTGGATCGCCGTGCGCTCGGCGCTGGCCACCACGCCTCCCGGGGACAGCGCGTACAGCGCATGGCTGTTCCCGGCCGCGGCACGGCGCGAAAACTCGATCGCCCGCCCCGGGCCCCAGGCGAACGGATCGGCCAGCGGCTCGACGTCCTCGCCGGCCTTGCCGGGCGGGGTCGGGACGACCGGCACACCGGCCGGCGGCGCGCTGTCACGAGCGAGCACGGCGGCGACGGCGGCGACGAGGACGACGGCGGCCGCGGCGAGGATGACGAATCTGCGCACCGGTCCTAGGGTAGGTTCACCCACATGACGCTAAGACGACGCAAGAGCCGCAAGAGCCAGGCGGTCGACGTCCTGGGCTCCTACCTCAAGGTCAAGGCCGCGGGGAAGGCGGCCAAGGGCGCGAAGAAGGCCGCCAAGGGCACGGCCGCCTACCAGGTCGCCAAGCGCACGCCGGGCGTCCGCAAGCTGCCGCTGATCCTCGCCGGCACAGCCGCCGCCATCCTCGTGGCGGTCAAGGCGACCCGCCGCGGCGGCGGCGAGCCTGCCAGCGCCTGAGCGCCGCGCTACCGCTGTCCGAGGGCCCCGCCGAGCGGGGCCCTCGTCGTTTCACGGCGCGGGATCGGCGGCCCGGATCAGCGAGAACACGCCGCCTTGCGGGTCCTGCACCCGCGCGAAGCGCCCGTAGGGCGAGTCGATCGGCTCGCCCAGCAGGTCTCCGCCCAGCTCGCGCACCCGCTCGAAGCCGGCGTCGACGTCGTCGAGGTGGAAGTAGGTCATCCAGTGCGTCGGAATCTCAGGCGGCGTACCGTCGGGCATCCCCCCGATGCCGCCGACGATGCGGTCGCCCACCTTGACGATCTGGTAGGCGCTCGCGTCGGTGTCCGGCAGGTTCTCGAACGCGAGGCCGAACACCGCGCCGTAGAACCGGGTCGCGGCGCCGACGTCGCGCGTGAGCAGCTCGTTCCAGCTGAGCGCCGCGTTCTCGTTCACCAGCTCCGCGCCGATGTGGGCCTGCGGCTCCCAGACGCCGAACATCGCGCCCGTCGGGTCCTGCCCGACCAGCATGCGGCCCTGGCCGAACACGTCCATCGGGCCGAGCTCCACCCGGCCACCGGCGTCCTTGATCGCGGACGCATGCTCGTCGGCATCCGAGCCGCACAGGTACGTCGTCCAGTACGCGGCCGGCGGTCCGCCCTCCTGGGCGGGCCCGAGACCGGCGACGCGCTTGCCGCGCACCAGCGCCTGGTGGTAGTGGCCGGCCTCCTCGCCGGCGTCCTCGAACTCCCAGCCGAACAATCCGCCGTAGAAGCGCAGGGCGCCGTCGAGGTCGGGCGTGGAGAGGTCGACCCAGGAGGGCGTCCCCGGTTCGTAGTGCGTACGTTCTCCCATCGCGGCAACCTAGCGCGCTCTTACCGGTCTTTCAGCTTCGCCGGTCAACCTGACGAAGTGCGCATTCTGGTCGTCGACGACGAGCCCGCGGTACGCGACGCCGTCGACCGCGCGCTGCGGCTGGAGGGCTATGACACGCAGCTGGCGGCCGACGGGCGCCAGGCGCTCGACGCGCTCGCCGACCGGGCTCCGGACGCGCTCGTGCTCGACGTGCTGATGCCGCACGTCGACGGGCTGGAGGTCTGCCGCCGCCTGCGCGCGGCCGGTGACCGCACGCCGGTGCTCGTGCTCACGGCGCGCGATGCCGTGCCGGACCGGGTGCGTGGACTCGACGCCGGCGCCGACGACTACCTCGTCAAGCCGTTCGCGCTCGAGGAGCTGCTCGCGCGCCTGCGCGCCCTGCTGCGCCGCAGCGCGGCCGCGGACGCCGGCGAGATCCTCCGCTACGCCGACGTCGAGCTCGACCCGAACGAGCACACCGTCTGCCGCGGCCGGCGGGCGATCGAGCTCACGCGCACCGAGTTCCTGCTGCTCGAGCTGTTCCTGCGCCATCCCCGCCAGGTGCTCACCCGCTCGCAGATCTTCGAGCGCGTCTGGGGCTACGACTTCGGGCCCGCCTCGAACTCGCTCGAGGTGTACGTCGGCTACCTGCGCCGCAAGCTCGAGGCGGACGGCGAGCCGCGGCTCCTGCAGACGGTGCGCGGCGTCGGCTACGTCCTGCGCGAGCCGTGAGCCTGCGGCGCCGCATCGCCTTCACCGCCGCCGCGGCCGTCGCCGTGGCCGTGGCGCTCGGCTCGCTCGTCGCCTACGTCGTCGTGCGCGACACGCTGCGTGGGCAGATCGACACGTCGCTGCGCGCCGGCGTGCCGGGCGGCGGAGAGCGGTTCACGATGCCCGTGCCGCCGGGCGCGCGGCCCGAGACGCGGCCGCTGGATGGGCCCGTGCTGTTCATCCAGTCGGTCTCGGGCGACAGCGTCAGGCCATACGCGGGCAGACCGAGCGCCTCGGCGACCCCGAGGAGGTGCGAGCAGTCGCCGGCGGGCGCCGCGCCGCTTCTTCTCGGACGAAGTGGTCGACGGCGTGCACGTCCGCGTCTACACGAGGCAGGCCGAGAACGGCACGGCGCTGCAGGTGGCGCGGCCGATGACCGAGGTCGACAGCGCGCTCGTCGAAGCTGCGGCTCGGGCTCGGCCTGGTCGCCCTCGCCGGCATCGCGCTGGCCGCGTTCCTCGGCCGACTCGCCACGCGCCACGCCGTGCGCCCGGTGACCGAGCTGACCGAGACGGCCGAGCACGTCGCCCGCACGCGCGACCTCTCGCGGCGCATCGAGGCGAGCGGCGGCGACGAGCTGGCGCGGCTCGCCGCGTCGTTCAACACGATGCTCGAGGCGCTCGACGACTCCCAGCGAGCGCAGCGCCGGCTCGTCGCCGACGCCTCGCACGAGCTGCGCACGCCGCTCACCTCGCTGCGCACCAACCTCGAGGTCCTCGGCTCGCCACGCGAGCTGCCTGCGGGCGATCGCGAGCGCCTGCGCAGCGATCTCGTCGCCCAGCTCGAGGAGCTGACCGAGCTGGTCGGCGATCTCGTCGAGCTGGCGCGCGACGGCGAGCCGACCGGCGAACCCGCCGAGCCGCTGCGCCTCGACGAGCTGGTCGCCGGCGCGGTCGAGCGCGCCGCCGCCACGCGCCGGGCGTGACGTTCGCGACGCGAGCTCGAGCCGTGCGTGGTCACCGGCGAGCGCGGGCGCCTGGACCGCGCGGTCGCGAACCTGCTCGACAACGCGGCCAAGTGGAGCCCGCCGGACGGCACGGTCGAGGTCCGCCTGCGCGACGGCGAGCTGACCGTGCGCGACCACGGCCCTGGCATCGCGCCGGAGGACCTCCCGCACGTGTTCGACCGCTTCTACCGCGCGACCGCGGCGCGCGGTCGCGCCGGCTCGGGCCTCGGCCTGGCGATCGTGCGCACGGTCGCCGAGCGCCACGGCGGGACGGTGACGGCCGAGCCGGCGCCGGGCGGCGGCGCGCTGCTGCGGCTCGCGCTGCCGGTCTCTCATCCGATTCCTATCTGACGCGGAACCGCTTCTCAGGGCGCTGCGGCTCCATTGGAGCATGCGAACCCACACCCTCATCCGAGCACTCGTCGCCGCGCTGCTGACCGTCTCCGCCCTCGCGCTCGCCGCCTGCGGCGAGGACCGCCGCGAGCGCCGGACGGTGACTCCGACCGCGGAGCAGAAGAGCCGCGACGCCGCGCTCGACTACGCGCAGTGCATGCGCGAGCACGGGGTCGACATGCCCGATCCGGAGCCGGGGCAGCGCGGCCTCCGGCAGCGTCGCCCAAGGGCACCTCGCCGGAGAAGATCGAGGCGGCCGACGAGGCGTGCCGCAAGCACCTCGAGGCGATCGAGCCGCCGGAGCTGTCCGACGAGCAGGAGAAGAAGATGCAGCAGGCCGCGCTCGCCCACTCGCGCTGCATGCGCGAGCACGGCATCGACTTCCCCGACCCCACGTTCGGCGAGGACGGTGGCGTGCAGATGAGGATCCGCAAGGGCAGCGGGATCGACCCCGAGAGCCCGAAGTTCCAGGAGGCGCAGGAGGCGTGCCGGGATGAGATGCCCGGTGGCCCGGGCGGCGCCGTCGAGAGCGAGGAACGCCCGTGAGACGCGCGGTCACGACAGCGGGCGTGCTGGGCGCGGCGGCCGTCGCCGCCACGGTCGCGCTCGCAGCCGGCGGCGATGACGCCGGGCCCAAGCGCGCCGACGCGGCCGCGAGCACCGCTACGGCCGCCGTCGAGCGGCGCGACCTCGTCGATCGCGAGAGCATCGGGGGCACGCTCGGCTACGCCGGCGCGTCGCCGCTCCGCGCCGGCGGCACCGGCACGCTGACGGCCGTCCGCGACCCGGGCGCGGTCGTCCGTCGCGGCCAGTCGCTCTACGACGTCGACGACGCGCCGGCCGCCTGGCTGCTGTACGGCTCGCTCCCCGCGTGGCGCGACTTCACGGCGGGCATGGCCGACGGCGACGACATCCGCCAGCTCGAGCGCAACCTGCGCGCGCTCGGCTACGACCCGGACCACGACATGACGATCGACGACGACTGGACGGGCGCGACGACGGCCGCGGTCGTGCGGTTCCAGGACGATCACGGACTGACGGAGGACGGCACGCTGACCAAGGGCGAGGTCGTGTTCCGCGGCGGCGCGACGCGCGTCGGCGAGGTCAAGGCCGCGGTCGGCCAGTCGGTCGCGCCCGGCGCCGAGATCGCGCAGCTCTCCTCGACCGAGCGCGAGGTCACCGTCGACCTCGAGGCGACCGGCAGGCGCTCGCGCGCAAGGGCGATGCGGTGACCGTCGAGCTGCCGGACGGCACGTCGGCGCGCGGTCGCATCACCGAGGTCGGCAAGGTGGCGGAGCAGCCTGCGTCCGAGGACGCCGATCCGACGATCGCGATCACGATCATCCTGCGCGGGCGCAAGGGCCGCGGCACCGGGCTGGACCAGGCGCCGGTCGACGTCGGATTCGCGCGCGAGCGCCGCAAGGGCGTGCTGGCGGTGCCGGTGATCGCGCTGCTGGCCCGCACGGGCGGCGGCTTCGCCGTCGAGGCCGTCGACGACGCGGGCCGCCGCCGGCTCGTGCCGGTGGAGCCGGGCACGTACGCCGAGGACTACGTCGAGGTCACCGGATCCGGCCTTCGTGAGGGCATGCCGGTGGTGACCGCGGAATGACCGTGCTCGCGCTCGACGACGTGCGCAAGGCATACCCCGGCGGCGTCGAGGCCCTGCGCGGCGTGTCGCTGCGGGTGAGCCGCGGCGAGCTGCTCGCCGTCGTCGGGCCGTCCGGCTCGGGCAAGTCGACGCTGCTGCACATCATGGGCACGCTCGAGCGGCCGACGAGCGGCCGCCTCGCGGTGGCCGGTCACGACGTCGCCGGCCTCGCCGACCGGTCGCTGGCCGGCCTGCGCTCGCGCCACATCGGGTTCGTGTTCCAGCAGTTCTTCCTGCTCGACGGCATGCCGGCGCTCGAGAACGTCGCCACCGGGCTGCTCTACACGGGCATGGCCGCGGCCGAGCGGCGGCGGCGCGCACGTGAGGTGCTCGAGCGTGTCGGTCTCGGCCACCGGCTCGACCACCATCCGGCGAAGCTGTCGGGCGGCGAGCGCCAGCGCGTCGCGATCGCCCGCGCGGTGGTCGCGCGGCCGTCGATCGTGTTCGCCGACGAGCCGACCGGCAATCTCGACAGCCGCGCCGGCGGCGAGATCGTGGCGCTCCTGCGCGAGCTTCACGAGGAGGGGGCGACGATCGTGGTGATCACGCACGACGCCGAGATCGCCGCCGCGATGCCGCGGCGCGTCGAGGTCCGCGACGGCCGTGTGGTCGGCGACGCATGAGCGTCCAGATCGCCCCCAGCCGCCTGGCCGCCGCCGACGTGCTGCGGACCGGCTCGATCGGGCTGCGCACGCGGCGAATGCGCGCCGCCCTGTCGGCCGTGGGCATCGCGATCGGCATCGCCTCGATGGTCGCCGTGCTCGGGATCTCGGAGTCATCGCGCGCCGATCTGATCGCGCAGCTCGACCGTCTCGGCACGAACCTGCTGCGGGTCGCTCCCGGCCAGTCGTTCTTCGGCGAGAACGCCGAGCTGCCGGAGACGGCCGCCGCGATGATCCGGCGCGTCGGCGGCGTCGAGGCGACCGCGTCCACGAAGGGCCTCGGCGACGTCACGGTGCGCCGCAACCAGCTGATCGACGCCAATGAGACCGGCGGCATCGCGGTGGCTGCCGTGGAGCCCTCGTTGCCGGCGACGGTCGGCGCCACGCTCGCGCACGGCCGCTTCCTCACCGCCGCGACGGCGCGCTACCCGGTGGTGGTGCTCGGCGCCGATGCGGCGCGGCGGCTCGGCGTGAGCCGGACCGGCGTGCGCGTGTGGCTCGGTGACCGCTGGTTCGGAGTGATCGGCATCCTCGACCCGGTGACGCTCTCGCCCGCGCTCGACGCCTCGGCGCTCGTCGGCTTCGACGTCGCCGAGTCGCTGCTCGGCGCGAGCGACCGCTCGGCGTCGACGATCTACGTGCGGGCGCAGCCGGACGCGGTCGCGGGCGTGCGCGAGCTGCTCGGCCGCAGCGCGAGCCCGCAGCGCCCGGAGGAGGTCGACGTCTCGCGGCCGTCCGACGCGCTCGCGGCGCGGGCGGCGGCCAAGACCGCGTTCACCTCGCTGTTCCTCGGGCTCGGCGCCGTGGCGCTGCTGGTCGGCGGCGTCGGGATCGCCAACGTGATGGTGATCTCCGTCCTCGAGCGCCGGTCGGAGGTCGGCCTGCGGCGCGCGCTCGGCGCCACCCGTCGCCACGTCGGCGTGCAGTTCCTCTCGGAATCGCTGCTGCTGGCGGCGACGGGTGGGCTTGCGGGGGTGGCGCTGGGCGCGGCGGTCACGGCCGGGTACGCGGCGAGCCAGGGCTGGCAGACGGTGGTGCCGCCGGTCGCACTCGCCGGCGGCATGATCGCCGCGACGGCGATCGGCGCCGTCGCGGGTCTCTATCCGGCACTGCGCGCCGCGAGGCTGTCGCCTACGGACGCGCTGCGTTCGGTCTAGTCGTCGTCATCGTCGTCGCCGCCGCCGTGCTCGCCGCCGCCGCCGGAGCGCTCGACCTCGATCGCGACCCAGCGGCCGTTGCTGCGGCGCACCGTGGCCTCGATCCGGCGCTGGCCGGCGCGGAGGCCGGAGAACCCGTTGACGCGCTCGAAGCGCGTGTTGCGGGTGACCTTGATCCGCTTGGTGCCACGCTCGGAATCGTGGAGGCGGAACGTCCGGTTCTCGCGGTTCACGGACACGACGGTGCCCTCGAACTCGCGGATCGGCGCTGCGGATGCGGTCGCGGGGACCGCGGCGGCGACGATGAGCAGGAGTGGAATGAGTGTGCGCGTGATCTTCATGTGCGCAGCCTTCCGCTCAGCCGGCGAAGCGCCCGGCAACGGCGGGTTAAGCGCAAGCAAAACCGCTACGGCGTGACCGGCGTGACCGGCGCCGCGTCTGCGTGCCGGGCGGCGAGTGCCTGGCGCAGTGCCGACAGCGGCATGGCCTGGAGCATGAGCGCGGCCGACAATGCCAGGCCGACGACGGTCAGGATCGCGCTCGTCCCCACCACGAACGTCGCCAGCCGTTCGGCGGAGACGGCTTCGCCCGTGACGGTGCCGAACGCCACGGCCAGGATCGCCAGGCTGACGCCGGTGCCCGCCGGCCCGAACGGGACCAGGCGCCCGCCGGCCTGCGCCGCCATCACGAGCGCGACCGCTGCCGGGGAGACGGGCAGTCCGAACGCGATCAGGAAGCAGGTCAGCGATCCGAGCCGGACCGTGCGGCCGAGCAGTTCCCACGGGAGCACGGAGCGTACGTAGAAGCGCGGGCGCCGCAGCGCCGCCAGGCCCTGCCACGCCTCGTCGCGCACCCGCCGCAGCCGCTCCCAGCGGCGCGTGCAGGCCCACGCGATCGCGACCATCGCGGCAACCGCGCCGAGCGCCGCCAGCAGGCCCGAGCCACCGGCCGCCGGCATCAGCCCCGCGCCGGCCGCCCAGCCCACGACGAGAGTGCCGCAGGCCGTCTCGGCGACGGCCTCGGCCGCGAGCGTGCCGACGAGCGTCGCACACGTCGTCGTCTCGAGACGGCGCCTCAGCATCAGCACGCGCACGACGTCGCCCCCGCGCGCGGAGGCGATCCCCGTCACGCCTGCGCCCGCGACCCACGCCCGCAGGACATCGCGCCGCCGGACCGTCACGTCCGCGCTGTGAGCGACGCGGACGACCGCGTACCACGCTCGCCCGCGCGCCAGTTGTCCTGCGAGATGCAGGAGCACGCCGGCGACCATCCAGACGTTGACCAGGTCGGGCACCCACCCCTCAGCCTAGGCCAACTGCCAAGAGAACACGACCGCCGGCGCCTCCTCGTCCGCGCCGGTCCCGCGGTAGGTGGCGAGAGCGGCGAGGTTGTCGGGGTCGACAGCGACCCACATCCCGTGGCACCCGCGGTCGCGGGCGAGCGCGCCGAGCGCGTCCACGAGCGCGGTCGCCACACCGCGGCGACGCGCGTGCTCGGCGACGCCCAGCTCGTACAGGAACATCTCCGTGCCCTTGTCCGGATGCGTCGTCTCGACGCCCGAGACCATCCCGATCGGGCGGCCGTCCTCGTCGTAGGCGAACAGCAGGTGGTGGCCCGGGTCGGCGAGGAATCGCGCGGTCGCAGCCTCCTCCGGCGGCGCGTCGAACAGCTCCGCTCCGGCGTCGATCGCGGCGGCATCGGCGATCCGCTCGATTCGCACGTCGGCACCGTATGCGACGCAGCCCTCGATCGGGCTTTAGTACCGGGCCACTGCGGTCGATGGATGTTGTAGAGCAGCGCAGTTAAACCAGGCACTTCCCCGACAAAGGCACCCCCGTCGTGAGGCGGGCTCGCAAAGTCACGGGACTCCCAACTGGAGTCGGCCGGGCTACCGAAGGCGTCTCGGGAGATCGCCGCTCGACATCGAGGGAGGCGCCCCGTGCGCTCAATCACCGTTCGCCGGCTCGGCCGGCTCGTACCCGCAGTTCTCACGGTCCTCGTGACCGTCTCGATCCCTTCCGCGGCGCAGGCCGCGTGCGCCGATCGCAATCGCTCGCCCGACGAGATCAGCGCCACGGCCGTCCGCACGGCCACCTTGTGCCTGGTCAACGCCAAGCGGCGCGCCCACGATCTGCGCCCCCTGCGCCACGCCACGAAGCTCATCCGGTCGGCGCGGAGGCACTCGCACGACATGGTCAGGCACGACTACTTCGCGCACGACTCGCGCTCGGGAACGACCTTCCGCACGCGCATCGCCCGCACCGGCTGGATGCGCGGCCGCAAGAACTGGGTCATCGGCGAGAACCTCGCCTGGGGCGGCGGCTCGCGTTCGACGCCGCGCGCGACCGTGGCGGCGTGGATGGACAGCCCGGGTCACCGCGCGAACATCCTGCACGGGCGCTTCCGCGTGATCGGGATCGGCGTGGCGAACGGCGTACCGGTCCAGGGCGGCGGATCAGGGGCGACGTACACCACGGATTTCGGTTCCTAAGCGATCCTGAGTGGGTAACATCACTCTCGCCTCTCTTCGCTCTCTCCGCAACGCGGGCCAGTGGACTTCGGCGACGCCCGCAGGATGAACGAGGAGGTGCTTCATGGGGGACCAGCAGCCCGGCACCGCCGACCGGCTCGACGAGGCGATGCTCCTGAGCGTCCTGTCGGACGTCAGGAGCGGCGACTTCAGCGTCCGGATGCCGCTCGAATGGACGGGCGTGCCGGGCAAGATCGCCGACATGCTCAACGACGTCATCACGGCGAACCAGACGCTGGGTGAGGAGCTCGCGAGGGTCAGCCGCGTCGTCGGCAAGGAGGGCAAGCTCTCCCAGCGCGTCGCGTTCCGCGGATCCGACCGCGTCTGGGCCGAGAGCATCGATTCGGTCAACAGCCTGATCGACGACCTCGTCCGCCCGACGAGCGAGATGCAGCGCGTGATCGGCGCGGTCGCCGGCGGCGACCTGAGCAAGAAGATCACGGCTGACGTCCACGGTGAGATGCTGGAGCTCAAGACGACGATCAACGACATGGTCGACCAGCTCAACCGGTTCGTCTCCGAGGTCACCCGCGTGGCCCGCGAGGTCGGCACCGAGGGCAAGCTCGGCCAGGCGGCGGCCGTCACGATCGAGGTCGGCGGCGTCTGGAAGGACCTGACCGACAACGTCAACCTGATGGCGGGCAACCTCACCGGCCAGGTGCGAAACATCGCCGAGGTGACGACGGCGGTCGCCAACGGCGACCTGAGCAAGAAGATCTCGGCCGACGTCAAGGGCGAGTTCCTCGAGCTGAAGAACACCGTCAACGCGATGGTCGATCAGCTCAACCGGTTCGCGTCCGAGGTCACCCGTGTGGCGTTCGAGGTCGGGGTCGAGGGCAAGCTCGGCGGCCAGGCGCAGTCGGCGGAGGTCGCCGGCGTCTGGAAGGACCTCACCGACAACGTCAACCAGCTCGCCGCCAACCTCACCAACCAGGTGCGAGCGATCGCCGACGTGGCGACCGCGGTGACCGAGGGCGACCTGACGCGGCAGGTCAACGTGGAGGCCAGCGGCGAGGTCGCGGTCCTCAAGGACAAGCTCAACGAGATGATCCGCAACCTGCGCGAGACGACGCGCCAGAACACCGAGCAGGACTGGCTGAAGACCCACCTCGAGCGCTTCACCCGCATGCTCCAGGGCCAGCGCGACCTGGCCACGGTGTCGAGCATGATCCTGTCGGAGCTGGCGCCGCTCGTGTCGGCCCAGCACGGCGTGTTCTACACGCTCGCGAGCCACGAGGAGGACGGCGAGCCGGTGCTGCGCTATCAGGCCGGCTACGGCTACAAGGAGCGCAAGCACCTCGCGAACCAGTTCCGTCTCGGCGAGGGCCTCGTCGGCCAGTGCGCTCAGGAGAAGCAGCGCATCCTCCTCACCGACGTCCCCGGCGACTACGTCAGGATCAACTCGGGTCTCGGCGAGTCCCCGCCGCTCAACATCATCGTGCTGCCGATCCTCTTCGAGGGCTCGGTCCGCGCCGTGCTGGAGCTCGCCTCGTTCAGCGAGTTCAGCCCCACGCACAAGGCGTTCCTCGATCAGCTCACCGAGAGCATCGGCCTGGTGCTCAACACGGTCGAGGCCGACACGCTCACCGAGAACCTGCTCAAGCAGTCCCAGTCGCAGGCGCAGGAGCTGCAGTCCCGCGCCGGGCGGCTCGCCGAGCAGAACACCGAGGTCGAGCGCAAGAACCAGGAGGTCGAGCTGGCCAAGCGCCTCGTCGAGGAGAAGGCCGAGCAGCTGGCGGTCTCATCGAGGTACAAGTCGGAGTTCTTCTCGAACATGTCACACGAGCTGCGTACGCCGCTCAACAGCCTGCTGATCCTCGCCCGCGAGCTCGAGAACAACCCCGAGCGCAACCTGACCGAGTCGCAGGTGCAGTACGCCAACGTGATCCACTCGTCCGGCACCGACCTGATGCGGCTGCTGAACGACATCCTCGACCTCGCGAAGGTCGAGTCGGGCACGGTCACGCTCCAGATCAGCGAGCTGCCGCTGGCCGAGCTCGAGGACGCGCTCGTACGTGACTTCCGCCACGTCGCCGAGGAGAAGGGCGTCGGCTTCTCGATGGAGGTGGCCCCCGACCTGCCGCAGAGCATCTCGACCGACCCGGGCCGTCTGCGCCAGGTGCTGAAGAACCTGCTCTCGAACGCGTTCAAGTTCACCGAGCGGGGCGAGGTGAGCGTGCGCGTCGGCCGGCCGGCGAGCGGCTGGACCGCGGCGAACGGGGATCTCGCCCTGGCGGACGGCGCGGTGGTCGCGTTCACCATCACCGACACCGGCATCGGCATCTCCGACGAGATGCAGCGCCGCATCTTCGAGGCGTTCGCCCAGGCCGACGGCACGACCGCCCGCCAGTACGGCGGCACCGGCCTGGGGCTGTCGATCAGCCGCGAGCTGGTACGGCTGCTGGGCGGCGAGATCACGCTCGCCAGCACGCCCGACCGCGGCAGCACCTTCACCGTCTACCTGCCGTCGGTGCTCGCCGGCTCGATGGCGCTCGTGGTGCCTCCGCCGGCCAACGTCCTGGCCCCTGAGGATCTCGGCGTGAAGCCGTCGCCCCCGCGCCAGCGCCCTCCGGGCGCCGGCCTGGCGGGCATGAAGTCGCTGATCGTCGACGACGACTTCCGCAACATCTTCGCCCTCACGACGCTGCTCGAGCGCGGCCAGCTCGAAGTGATCTCGGCGGAGAGCGGCGAGGAGGGCGTCGCGATCCTCAAGCGGACGCCCGATATCGACATCGTTCTGGTCGACATCATGATGCCCGTCATGGACGGCTACGCGACGATCCGGGCGATGCGCAAGCTGCCCTGGCGCGGGGATCTGCCGATCATCGCGCTGACGGCGAACGTCGCGCCCGGCGAGCGCCAGCGCTGCATCGACGCGGGCGCCTCCGCATACGTCTCGAAACCCGTCGAGACGGCCGACCTCCTGCTGCTGCTCGGCGAATGGCTCCCGGTGAGCGCGATTGCGTGATGGTTGACGCCGGGCCGATCGCAGTTGACAACGGGGGCCCGCCGCCGGCGGCGATCCTCGTCGTCGACGACGACGCCGGCAAACGGCTCGCGATCCGGGCGATGCTCGCGCCGCTGGGTCACGCCGTCGCCGAGGCCGACTCGGGCCGGGCCGCGCTTCGCGCGGTCCTGCGCCAGACGTTCGCGGTGATCCTGATGGACGTGCGGATGCCGACGCTGGACGGGTACGAGACGGCCAAGCTGATCCGGCAGCGCAGCGAGTTCGGGCGCACGCCGATCATCTTCGTCACCGCCTTCGGCCGCGACGAGACCGAGACGGCCACCGCGTACGCGAGCGGCGCCGTCGACTTCATCTTCACGCCGATCCTTCCCGACGTGCTGCGCTCGAAGGTGTCGGCGTTCGTCGATCTGTTCGTCCAGTCGCAGGACCTCCAGCGCTCGCTCGAGTCGATCACCGACCTCAACTCGGCGCTGCGCGAGAGCGAGATGCGCTCGCGAGCGGTGCTCCAGAACGTGGCGGACGGGATCGTGACGGCCGGTGAGGACGGCCGGATCCAGTCGTTCAACCGGTCGGCGCGCCAGCTGTTCGGCTACCGCGAGGACGAGGTGATCGGCCAGCCGCTCTCGTTCATCGTCGCCCCGAGCCACCACGACGACTTCTCGGATGCAGCTCGCGCGCGGTGGAGCCTGCTGACCGCGCGCGACACGCCCGCGGAGCCGACCGAGACGGTGGGCTGCCGCAAGGACGGCACGTGCTTCGCGATGGAGATGGACATGAGCCAGATGCGGATCGGGGACCGCACGGTCGCGATCGGCTGCATCCGTGACATCTCCGGCCGCAAGGCGTACACGGAGGCGCTCGAGCACCGGGCGCTTCACGACGATCTCACCGGGCTCCCGAACCGCACGCTGTTCGGTGACCGCATGGACCGGGCGATCGCGTCCGCGGACCGGGCCGGCGAGCCGCGCGGCGTGCTGCTCGTCGACCTCGACGAGTTCCGCGAGGTCAACGAGACGCTCGGGCGCGAGACGGGCGACGCGCTCCTGAAGGCAGTCGCCGAACGGCTGTGCGGCGCGATGGGCGAATCCGACACCGTGGCGCGCCTCAGGGGCGACGAGTTCGGCATCCTGCGGTCCGGCGAGACCGACGTCGAGACGGCTGCGGTCGTCGCATGGAAGGTTCGCGAGGCGCTCGAGCACCCGTTCCTGATCGCCGGTCACGTCGTCGACGTGCGGGCGAGCATCGGGATCGCGTTCTTCCCCCAGCACGGGCGGGAGACCGCCGACCTGCTGCGTCGCGCCGATCTCGCAATGCACCAGGCCAAGCAGTCCGGCACCGGCCTCGCCGTGTTCACCGCGGAGCCGGAGGATCACACGGCGCGCCGGCTGACGCTCCTGAGCGAGCTCCGCGACTGCATCCCGCAGGGCCAGCTCGTCCTGCACTACCAGCCAAAGATCGACCTGGCCACGCGGCGCACCACGGGGGTCGAGGCCCTGGTGCGCTGGCGTCACCCCACCGAGGGGCTCCTGATGCCGGCGCAGTTCATGGCCGAGGCCGAGCGCAGCGCGCTGATCGAGCCGTTGACGCGGTGGGTGCTCGACGCGGCGCTCCACCAGCAGCGTGTGTGGAGCGACGCCGGGCTCGACCTGACGATGGCCGTCAACATCTCCGCCCGGAGCCTGTCGCGCGGCAGCGACCTGCCGGACACGGTGGCACGGCTCACGGATGCCTGGGGAGTCGCGCCCGGCAATCTCATCCTCGAGCTCACGGAGAGCGCGGTCATCGACCCCGACGCGCCCGAGGTGCTCGACATGCTGCACGCGATGGGCGAGAGCCTGGCGATCGACGACTTCGGCACCGGCCACTCGTCGCTCGTCTACCTCCAGCGGCTGCCGATCGACGAGGTCAAGGTCGACCGGTCGTTCGTGGTCAACCTCGCCACCGTCCCGAGCGACGCGGTGATCGTCCGCTCGACGATCGACCTCGCCCACAACCTCGGCCTGAACGTCGTCGCCGAGGGCGTCGAGGACGAGGACGCGCTGAAGATGCTCGTCGAGTACGGGTGCGACACCGCCCAGGGGTACTACTTCAGCCGCCCGTGCCCGGCCGATGAGCTCACTGCCTGGCTGGCGGAGTCCCCGTTCGGCGCATCGGTGGGGGCCCCGACCTAGTCCTTGTCGGCCTCGCGGCGCGCGGCGGCGACGTCCTTGAGGTCGGGTTCAGGGGCGTCCGTCGTCTCAGGTCCGCCGTCGGTCACCGCATCGGCGCTGTCGCCGGCGGTCAGGTCGATGCCGTGCTCGGTCGCCGGCTCGTCGGACTCGGCCGTCCGCCCGAGCACCTCGCTCCCAAGCTCGGGATCCTCGTCCAGCATCTCGCGCGGCGCGTCGGAGCCGCCGAGCTCCGCCGGCACGACGCCGTCCCGCGCCCTGCCCGCCCACGTCCCCTTCTCGCGCGCCTCTTCATCGTCCGGCGTGGTGCCGCCGCGCTGCTCGCTCGGGTCGCGATCGCTTCCGGTCATCAGACTCTCTCCTCGTCGTCTTCGCGTACGCGAGGAGGGGTCTACCCGTTCGGCGTCGTCTCGACGTCCGCGCCGAACGAAAAGGCGACGATCATCCCGATCGGGTGAAGCCGCCCCCGGCGCACGGCCTTAGGGTCGCGTCGCCGTGGCCGAGTCCCTCCCTCCTGACGCCGCGAAGGTCCCGGAGTCGCACGAGCACTTCGTGCACCTCCCGACTCGGCTCTGGAAGCTGGTGCTCGCCGGCGGCATCGCGGTCTGGGTGATCTCTGCCGTGATCACGAAGGTCACGAACGACAACATCCTGGTGCCGACGGTGATCATCGTCGGCAGCTTCCTCGTTCCGGTGACGATGGCGACGTTCGCGCTCTCGCGCCGTCGCGACGGCTACCTGACGACCGAGGAGGTCGTGCTCGGGTTCCTCGCGGCGGGGACCCTCGCGGTCGTCACGACGGCGCTGATGGAGACGTACCTCCTGCCGGAGGCCAGCGGCACGTTCATCGCCGTCGGCTGGATCGAGGAGATCGGCAAGGGAGCCGTGCTGCTCGCCGTCGCCCACCAGGTCCGCCACCGCGAGCCGCGCGACGGGATCGTCCTCGGCGCGGTGGTCGGCGCGGGCTTCGCCGCATTCGAGAGCGCCGGCTACGCGCTGCAGACGATGCTCGACAACCTCAACGACAGGGAGATCGTGAACATCCTGGAGACCGAGGCGTCCCGCGCCGTCCTCGCTCCGTTCGGCCACATCACGTGGACGGCCCTGATCGGCGGCGCGCTGTTCGCCAGCTCGCGCGGCGGGCGCTTCCGCTTGTCGAGGCGTCTCGCTCTGACGATCCTGGGCGTGATCATGCTGCACGCGTTGTGGGACCAGTCCACCGGGTGGGCCGTAATGCTCACCAGGGCCCTCGTGCTCGACGAGGGATGGCAGCTGCTGTGGCCCAACGCGCAGTTCTGGGCGGTCACGCCGTTCGGCTCTGCACTGACCTGGTTCAACATCTTCTACGGCGCGCTGCTCACGCTCTGGGGGCTGATCGGGGCCGCCTGGATCGTCCACGACTGGCGTCATTACGGTCGCAGCCGTGCGGCGGAGCCCACGGAGCCGGAAACGCCCGCGGCCTACGCCTGATGCGCACGACAAAGCCCGGATTCCACACAATGCGGCGGAATCCGGGCCGATGGAGCTACGGGGACTCGAACCCCGGACCTCCTGGGTGCGATCCAGGCGCTCTCCCAACTGAGCTATAGCCCCATGGGGTGCGGCCGCGTGCAGGGATTCATGCGCGGGCCGTGAACGAGCGATTGTAGCTGCCAGGATGGTGCCCACGGCATCATCCACTTCACCCTCCCGCGCGATGCGCTTACGCCAGTTCCGCACTCCGACCTTCAGGGCTCGCCTGAGGCTGTTCTTCGTGGTCATCGTGATCGTCCCGATGATCACCATGGCCGTCGTGCTGTTCCAGTTGATCGTCGCGTCCGAGCGCAGCCAGACCGACGCGCGGCTGGCAGAGGCGCAGACCGTCTCGGTCGGAGTGCTGAAGAACGAGCAGGCGGAGGCGGCCAAGCTGGCCAGCGACATCGGCGGTGACCAGCAGCTCGCGGACGCGGTCAACGCCGAGGATCAGAAGCTCATCCAGCAGCGGCTGGATGCACTCGCCGGGCAGGCGGATGCCCAGTACGTCGAGCTGCGGATCGAAGGCGACGGGACGTTCGAGGCGGGCGAGCCGCCGGCGGTGGCGCCGTCCACGCGGCGGCTGGTCGATGACGAGGGAAACCCGACGGGCGAGATCACCGTGGCGACGCTGTCGCCGCAGGAGTTCGTGGAGCGGATGTCCGTGCTCACCGGCGCGGAGTACGTGATCTCGGTGGGCGACCGGCAGCTCGCCACGACGCACGCGGAGGCAGACGCCGAGGAGCTGCCGGACCTCGGAGCGGTCGAGGTCGCCGGCGTCGACTACCGGACGTCGTCGTTCGAGGCGTCCGTCGTGGGCGGCACGGCCACGGTCAGCCTCTTGATGCCCGACCGGGGGACCTCGAATCCCGGATCGCCCGAGTCGCTGCTCGCGCTGGGCGTGTTCCTCGGCTTCCTGGGGCTCGCGTTCGGCTTCGCGGTCGCGGTCAGCCGGCGCCTGCAGTCCGAGATCCAGCGGCTGCTCGAGGCCGCCCAGCGACTCGGCCGCGGCGACTTCGCCGTCACGGTGCCCGCCGACGGCAATGACGAGTTCGCCGCGCTCGGCAAGGAGTTCAACTCGATGGCACGCCAGCTCGAGGCGCGCCTGGAGGAGCTCCAGCGCGAGCGGGCACGGCTGCAGGAGGCGATCCGGCGCGTCGGCGAGTCGTTCTCGGCCAGCCTCGACCGGGTCCAGGTGCTGGAGATCGTGGTGCAGACCGCCGTCGACGGCGTCGGCGCCGCGTGCGGGCGCGCCACCATGCGCGACGGCGCCGGGGGCCGCCTCCAGGAGGTGGCGCGCGCCGGTGAGCCCGAGGTGTTCGGCCGCGCACTGCACGCCGCCGAGGCTGCGGTGATCGACGCCGGCGAGGTCGCGGAGATCCAGATCGGCGGCGCCAGTGCGCTCGCGGCACCGCTCGGCGGGACCGAGGACGGCGACAATGTGGTCGGCATCGTGTCCGTGGCCCGCGGCGATCGCGCCTTCACGCCCCGTGAGAGCGAGCTGTTCGCGTACCTGACCAACCAGGCGTCGGTGTCGGTCGAGAACGTCGATCTGCACGAGACCGTGAAGCGCCAGGCGGTGACCGACGAGCTGACCAGCCTGTTCAACCACCGCCGGTTCCAGGAGGTCATGGCGATCGAGGTCGAGCGCGCCCGCCGCTACGGGCACGAGATGGGCCTGATCATGCTCGACATCGACGACTTCAAGCAGGTGAACGACACCTACGGGCATCTCCAGGGCGACCTCGTGCTGCGTGAGGTCGCGCGCGTGCTGAAGCTGTCCTCGCGCGAGATCGACGAGCCCGCCCGCTACGGTGGCGAGGAGATGGCCGTCGCGCTGCCGCAGACAGATCTCGAAGGTGCGTTCCAGTTCGCCGAGCGCGTGCGCAAGGCGGTCGAGGCGCTGGAGTTCTCGGTGCCGTCGGGCGCCAGTGTGCTCAAGGTCACAGCGTCGTTCGGCGTGGCCTCGCTGGCCGCCGCCGACCACGCCGACAAGGACGCGCTGGTGGCCGCCGCCGACGCTGCGCTCTACCAGGCGAAGCGCGCGGGCAAGAACCGCACGGAGCGAGCGAACGGGCCCGGCCGCCGCCGCCGCGGCGTTCACGGCGTCGCGTCCGGGGAGTAGCCTGTCGGGCCGAGGCATGGGACTGCTCGACGACGCAATCCGCGAGCACCTCGAGCTGAAGCGCCAGCACGGCGCGGATCCGGACGAGGTGTCGCGGCAGGAGCAAGAGGCTCTCGGGGCCGCCCGCCGCGCTGAGTTCGCGCGCACGGCCGAGGACGCCGATCAGGCGCCCGCGGAGCCCGCTGCGCGCGAGCCGGACGAGGCGGAGCCGGTCGCCGAGGAGCCGCCTGCGCCGCCCGAGCCGGCTGCCGAGGAGCCCGTCACACCCCTGCCGCCGCCGGAACCCGAGCCTGAGCCGGTCGCCGAGGAGCCCGTCCAGGCCCCGCCGCCGGAGCCCGAGCCGGAGCCCGATCCGCGCGAGCCATTCGACGCCGAGGCGATCGAGCCGCCGGCGGTCGAGCCGCCCCCCCGGCCGCGCGAAGCCAAGCCGTGGCTCGACGACGAGCCCGACGAGGTCCCGGCCGAGGAGGCGCTCGACCCAGCGCGACCGGCCGAGGACGCCGAAGCGCCCGACGACGTCCTCGAGGAGACGCCCGACTTCCTCCAGGAGACCCCGGAGCACGAGCGTCTGTGGTTCGAGCAGCGCCCTCCGCGGGACTTCGACTGGGACAAGTAGCGCCTGGACACTCGTCCGTCGCTCGGCGCACACCCTTCAGAGCAGGGCCACACCAGCCGACAACACCGGTGAGGTCGCGTAAGCGATCTGCCTCGTCACTCCCGACAGAGGTACCGGAGCAATGGGCGGGTCTGTTCTCCTGCCCCGGAGCGACTCCGCTCTCCGGTCGGCTTGCTCGACAACGGGCCGCGCGGCGCAGCCGCGTGGCCCGGAGCCGAGCCTACGCCTGACGTCATGGAGGCGAGGGGAATCGAACCCCTACCTCAGCCTTGCAAAGGCCGCGTGCTCCCGTTATCACTACGCCCCCGGGCGTCACGTGAAGCTTACGAGGAGTCGCCGCCGCCCCGAGGGGTGGTGGGGCGACGGCGACGGGGTGATGCAGCCGGAAGCTAGGGCTTGTGGAGCTGGCCGCGGACCGCTCCGCCCGGGTACGCCGACGTGTGGACGTTCACGTAGAAGCGGCGCGGACGGCGGAGGATCTCGCGGATGAGGCTGCGGGCGACGCCCCGCTCGCATCCGGTGAAGCGGGTGCCGGACTCCGGCGCGCCGATCAGGTCGACCTCGATGCTGCCTGCGACGCCCTTGCCTCCGCGGTGGATGTGGGCGGCGACCACGTCGTCGATGTTCTTGACGCGGATCGTGAAGCAGACCGTCTTCTTGGCGCGGTTGAGCCGGAGCTTGGCGGTGCCGGAACCGTTGGCATCGTGCGGGGCGGGGGCCTCCTGGGCGCCGGTCATGTTCGCCTCGAGCCGCTTGACCGCGGCGCCGGCAGGAGTGGCGAGGACGAGCGCGGCGGCGAGCGCCGTGAGGACCGAGAGGGTGCGCATATAGGCGTTAACGCGCGCCGGCGTGGTGCGGTTCACCGCCGCGCTTGGCGGCGTACAACGCGGCATCCGCCGCGCGTGAGATGTCGCCGGCGGTGGTCCCGTCAGGCCCGTAGGAGGCCGCGCCGATCGAGATCGGGACACCGGCGCCGGCCGTGAGCCGGTCGGCCACGTCGCGCGCCCGCTCGTCGTCGGTGCCGGCCAGCAGCACGGCGAACTCGTCGCCGCCGATGCGTGCCACGGTGTCGACGGCCCGCACCGCTCCGGCCAGCGTCTGCGCCAGCGCGGTGAGCGCCTCGTCACCGGCGGCATGCCCAAGACGGTCGTTGAGCTGCTTGAAGCGGTCGACGTCCACCAGCAGCAGCCCGAACGGCTCGCCGCTGCGACGCGTGCGCGCCAGCTCGCGCTCGAGCCGCTCCTCGAACGCGCGCCGGTTGAGGAGTCCGGTGAGCGGGTCCGTGGCTGCGGCGAGCCGGAGCTCCGCGACCAGGCGCTCGATCCGCTCGCTCAGCAGCCGGACCACGACCGCCGAGCCGGCCGTCAGCCCGATCGTGGTGAGCCAGCGGCTGGTGGCGATCGGGCCGGGATCGATGTCGATCAGCACCGCGGTGTACGCGGCCGCGATGATCGCGACCTGGAACGCGGTCGCCACGCGGCCGAGGTAGTACGCGGCGAACAGCGCCACCCACAGGTAGTACATCTCGTCGCCGCCGGCGGCGCCACCGAGGCGCTCGCCGTTGAACAGCAGGCCGAACGACACCAGCATGGTGCCGAACGCGGGCCAGAAGTGGCAGGTCCACGCGGGCAGCCGCTCGCCCGCGAGGACGAGCACGAGGGTGCCCGCGGCCGCCGCACCGGAGACGAACACGAGGCCGTCGATCTCCAGCTGTGGCTGATGCGGCAGGACGATGCTGAGCAGCGTCACGACGGTCGCGGCGCAGAACAGCCCAGCGGCGGTCCTCGCCATCTGCCGGCGGCGCGCGGCCTCGTCCTCGGGCGTGCGAAGGTTCACCCCCGTTTGATCGGCAGCGACGCGGCCGTCTGTCAGCGCGCGATCACGCGCCGCGCGACCGCCGCGGCGGTGGCGGCGTTGATGTCGACCGTGTCGCGCACGTCCGGCGCGTAGCCGCCCGCGAGCACCACGCACACCGCCGCGCCGGCATCGAGCAGCCGGTCGAGCACCATTTCGTCGCGCGCGAGCAGGCCCGGCTTGGTCAGCGCGAGGCGCCCGAGCCGGTCGCCCTGCCACGGATCGGCGCCGGCGAGGTAGAAGGCGACCTCGGCACCGGCGCGTGGCACCGCGTGGTCGAGCGCGTCGCCGAGCGCCTCCAGATAACGCTCGTCGCCGGTGCCCTCGGCAAGGTCGACGTCGAGGTCGGAGGGGATCCGCTGGAACGGGTAGTTGCGCGCGCCGTGCAGCGACAGCGTGAAGCAGTCCGGATCCGGGCCGAGCAGGTCTGCGGTGCCGTCGCCCTGGTGCACGTCGCAGTCGACCACCAGCGCCCGGCGGACGTCGCCGGCTGCACGCAGATGAGCGAGCGCGACGGCGACGTCGTTGAACAGGCAGTAGCCGCGCGCGAACGCGCGCCCGGCGTGATGCGTGCCGCCGCCGAGGTTCATGCCGACGCCGCGGTCGAGCGCCAGACGGGCGGCCTCGATCGTCCCGCCGACCGAGCGGCGGCCGCGCTCGACCAGCGCCGCCGACCACGGCAGCCCGAGGCCGCGCTGCTCGCGCGTCGTCAGCTCGCCGGAGCGAATGCGGGCGACGAGGCCCGGGTCGTGCACGGCGGCGAGCTCGTCCCACGGCACGGCATCGGCCTCGTGGACCTCGTCGGGCGCCGCCGTGCCGTCCGCGACGACGCGCTCGCGCAGCAGCGCGTACTTGTCGATCGGGAAGCGATGGTGCTCGGGGAGCGGGAAGCGCCAGCGATCGTGGGTCCAGACGTGCACCGGTGCGCAGTGTGGCGAACGTCAACGGCCCGGGTTCGCCCTACGCCGCCTCCCGCCGCGCCGCGTCGAACAGCTCGTCCGCCACCCGCCCGGCAGCGCCGCCTGCCCCGCCGAGCAGCCTGCGTGACAGCTGGGCGCGCCTGAAGTAGAGCGGGGCGTCGTGCTCCCACGTGGCGCCGATGCCCCCGTGCACGGAGATCTGCGCGCGTGCGGCGTGGTCGAGCGTCCCGCCCGCGACCGTGCGGAAGGCGGCCGTCGCGAGCGCGAGCTCCTCGGGCCGGTCCTGGGCCGCCCAGCCTGCGTAGTACATCAGCGAGCGGGCGTTCTCCTGGCCGCGCAGGATCTCGACCAGCGCGTGCTTGACCGCCTGGTAGGAGCCGATCGCGCGGCCGAAGGTGAAGCGATCCTTGGCGTACGCGACGGACGTCTCGAGCGCCGCCTCGACCGCTCCGAGCGACTCGGCGGCGAGCAGCGCCTGCGCCAGGTGCCAGGCCACGGCGGCATCGGCATCCGGCAGCTCGACCGCGGGAGAACGCTCGAACGTGACGTGCGCGAGCGAGCGCGTGGCGTCGTAGCGCCGCACGTCCTCGATCTCGGCATCCGCCGCGTCGACCACCGCCACGCGGCCGCCGTCGGCGACGACCACGAGCACGTCGGCACCGGGCGCGTCGGGCACCCACGCGACGGTTCCGGTCAGCGTGCCGCCGTCCAGCACGGGCGCGGCCGCGCGCCGGATCCCCTCGCGCGCGTCGGTCGTCCAGTCCGGCTCGCCCGCGGCCGGCGGCTGCGCGGGCACGAACGCCGCGCGCCGGACTCCGGCTGCGAGCGCCTCGACGCCGTCCCAGGCGGCGGTGTCCAGCAGCCAGGTCGCCGGCAGGTGGCCCAGCAGCGGGACCGAGGCGAGCACGCGGCCGAGCTCGGCGAACACCAGCATCGCCTCGATCGCTCCCAGGCCGGCGCCGCCGTGCTCCTCGGACACCAGCAGGCCGGGCCAGCCGGCCTCGACGGCCGCCGGCCACAGGTCGGGCAGCTCGTCGCCGTCGAGCGCCTCGCGCGCCGCCACGACCGTGCTCACCCGGCCGAGCGTGCCGCGCGCCGCCTCGCGCAGGAACTCCTGCTCCTCCGACAGCGCGAAGTTCATGACGGCACCGCGGCCTTCGCCCGCAGCTCGCTGAACGGCACGCCCTTGTCGAGGCGTGGCTCAGGCGGCAGCCCGAGCACCCGCTCCCCGACCATCGACCGCAGGATCTCCTCCGTGCCGCCGGCCGACTTCAGCCCCGGCAGGTCGGACACCAGCTCGCCGAAGCGGTCGTCGGAGAGCGCCTCGGGGCCGAGCACGTCACACAGCAGCTCTCCGGCCGCGATCGCCGCGGCGATCGTCGTGACCTTC
The DNA here is from genome assembly GCA_963806395.1 of uncultured Solirubrobacteraceae bacterium. Taxonomy (GTDB): domain Bacteria; phylum Actinomycetota; class Thermoleophilia; order Solirubrobacterales; family Solirubrobacteraceae; genus DASSUW01. The sequence continues at coordinate 555,073 of CAWDYI010000019.1, forward strand.
GCGAGCGCCGCCTCCGGTCCGGGCACGCGGCCCTGCTGGAGCGTCGTCAGCGTCCGGTAGCCGGTGAAGCGCAGCGCCAGGAACTCGGAGGCGATCGCGCCGAACCGGTGGCGCACCTCGGCATCGCGTGTCGCCGCCTCGTCGCTCAGCAGCGCCTTCGCGAAGCGGTCCGCGCGCCAGCCGAACCCTTCGCCGCCGAGACCGATCGCCACGCGCTCGAACATCAACGTGGTCATCGCGACGCCCCAGCCGCCGTCGACCGGCCCGACCTCGCTGCCGGGCGGCAGCTCGACGTCGTCGAAGAAGACCTCGTTGAAGTGCGCGTCGCCGGAGATCTGCCGCAGCGGGCGCACGGTCACGCCCTCGGAGTCCATCGGGACGACGAACATCGTCAGGCCCTTGTGCTTGGGCAGGTCGGCGTCGGTGCGCGCGAGCAGCAGGCCGAACGCCGCGTACTGCGCGTTCGTCGTCCACACCTTCTGGCCGGACAGGCGCCAGCTCCCGTCGTCCTGGCGCCGGGCACGGGCCTGGATCCCGGCAAGGTCCGAGCCCGCGGCGGGCTCGGAGAACAGCTGGCACCAGACCTCGTCGGCCGCCAGCATCGGACCGAGGTGGCGCTGCTTCTGGTCCTCGTCGCCGTGGGCGATGATCGTCGGTCCGAGCATCCCGACGCCGATCACGTCGAAGATCCCCGCCACCCCGGCGCGGCCGATCTCCTGGTTGACGACGACCTGGTGCAGCGGCCCGAGGCCCTGGCCTCCGTACTCCGCGGGCCAGGTGACCGCGGCCAGCCCTGCCTCGGCGAGCTTGCGCTGCCATTCGCGGTGGGCGGCGACGACCTCGTGCTCGTCCCCGTCGCGCGCCGGCGCCTCCGCCGCGTGCTCGGTGAGCCACGAGCGGACCCGCGTGCGGTACTCGGCCAGCTCGGGCGTGTCGTTGAGGTCCATGCGCGAACCGTATCCGACTCGACTGGCCGGTCAGCCAGTAGCGTGCGACCGCGATGCGCTCGTTCGTCGACGTCCCCGCCACGGTCGAGCGGTTGCTGGCGAGCGGTGAGCGCGCCCGGGTGGCGATCGTCCTGCTCGACGCGTTCGGCCGCCGGTTCCTCGAGCGGCACGCCGGCCACCCGTTCCTGCGCCGGCTCGCCGTGACCCCGCTGGCGAGCCAGTTCCCCTCGACCACGACGGCGCACGTGACGACCATGCACACCGGTCGTGCGGTCGGCGCGCACGGGCTGTACGAGTGGCATGTGTACGAACCGGTGCTGGACGCGATCGTGACGCCGCTGCGGTTCTCGTATGCGCGTGACGACGAGGGCGACACGCTGCTGGCGGCGGGGCTTGACCCGGCCGCGCTGCTCGACGGCGACACGCTGTATCAGCGCCTGGCGGCCGCGGGCGTGCCGTCGACGGTGCTCCAGCCGTCCGCGTTCTCGCCCTCGACGTACGACGGCGTGGCGACCCGTGGTGCGCAGCTGCGGCCGTTCGGGAGCTTCGCGGAGGGCGTCGACGCGCTGGTCGGCGCGCTGCAGCGACCCGGCTATGCGTACCTGTACTGGGACCGGATCGACGCGATGGGCCACCACCACGGGCCCGCATCGCGCGAGTTCGACGCTGCCGCCATTGCCGCGCTCGACACGCTCGAGCGTGGCCTGAGGGCCGTCCCGGGCGCGTTGCTGATGGTCACGGCCGACCACGGGCAGGTCGCCGTCGACCCCGCGCGAGTGGACTACCTGGACGAGCTGTGGAACGGGCTCCCCGCGCTCCTCCGCCACGGCCCGGCGGGCTCGGGCCGCGACGTCTTCCTGCACACCGTCCCCGGCGCTGCGGCGGAGGTGGCGGCCGCCCTGACGGACCGCCTCGAGGCGCGCGCCGAGGTCCACCTGGTCGCCGATCTGGTGGCCGCCGGGCACTTCGGCACGGCCGGCCCGCGCCTGCACGCGCGGCTCGGCGACGTCTGCGTGCTGCCCGCACCGGGCCGGACCGCCTGGCTGCGCTCGGCGGCCGGCCCGTCACAGCGCTTCCGCGGCCACCACGGCGGCCTGCACCCGGACGAGATGGACACGTGGGTCGGTGCGCTCGAGCTCGGCGGCTACTCGTAGACCACGAAGTCCGGCGGCGGCTTGAGCCGCAGCACCGCGCCCGGCCCCATGATGTCCTCGTCCTCCTCGTAGAAGAGCTTGAAGCCGGGGAAGAAGCCGGGCGACTCGCGGGTGAACGAGTGGTACTTGTCGCGCTTGACGGCGCGGCCGCCGAAGCCGTCGGCGTTCAGCACCATGGCGAGCCCGTCGCGTGCCTTGAGCGCGTCCTCGTCGACCATGTCGTCGGTGAACTGGTGGATCACCAGCAGCTTCTCCGGGAGCTTCTCGCGCGCGACGAGCTCGGCGAGCCAGGCGGAGGTCGCGTTCACCTCCTGCGGTTCGACGTGGCCGATCACCTGGCCGGGGACCTCGCCCTCGCCGACCCGCCACTCGGGGTCGAGCGCCAGCCCGACGTCCGGCTGCTTCAGCCACTTCTCGAGCCGCGTCGTCTCGGTGAAGAAGTCGGACCGGCCGGGTTGGATGTCGAGCAGCAGCAGCGCCTTCGCACGCCGGGCGGCACGCAGGTAGCGGCCGATGACCTCGTCCTCCTGCCGCGAGCGGTACATGCCGTCGTCGCCCGCGTCCGCGTTTGCGATCACCGTGATCAGCTCGAGCGCCGGGAGCGCCGGCCGCTGGTCGCTGTTGTACGGCTTCGCCTGGCGGGCGAGCCGGCGCGCGGCGCCGTCGGGCTCGCCGATGCCGAGCGCGCCCAGCTCGCGGCTCTGCGGGGCGCCGTAGTAGGCCACCACGCGGTGCTCGGGCAGCACGCTGCGCCCGCCGCGGGGCAGCTCGCTCGGGGCGTCGGGCGGCGGCCCTACGCGCTCCGCGGTGCGCTCCGGCTCGCCGCCGCTGTCGCCGTTGCCGAGCAGCAGGGCCGCGATGACCACGAGCGCCAGCAGGCCGCCGAGGGCGGTCAGACGGCGTCGCCAGTAGATGTGCTGGGGCTGCCTCACGCGGATCGCGATACCCGCCGAGCGGCGGGGGCAGGCATTATGGGCGGTTCGTGAACCCCGCCGGTGACGCTCTTGTGGCCTTTGCGTTCGAACTCGTGCGGACGCTGAGCCCGTCCGGCGAGGAGGGCGCGGTGGCGGCGCTCGTGCGTGCGGAGCTCGAGCGGCTCGGCTACGCGGTCGAGGTGGATGCGCTCGGCAACGTGACCGGCACGCTGGACGCCGGGCCGGGCCCGTGCGTGCTGCTGGACGCGCACATGGACACCGTCGGGGTCACCGATCCGGCCGCCTGGTCGGCCGACCCGGCCGGCGAGCTGCGCGACGGCCGCCTGTACGGCCGCGGGTCGGTCGACATGAAGGGCCCGCTCGCGGCGCTGATGCACGGAGCCGCCGCCGCGCCGCTCGCGCGCGGGCGGGTGGTGGTCAGCGCCTCGATCGCCGAGGAGATGATCGAGGGGTACGCGACCGTGGCCGTCGCCCGCCGCGTTCAGCCCGACGTGGCCGTGATCTGCGAGCCGTCGCACCGGACCGTCGTCGTCGGCCAGCGTGGCCGCGCGGAGCTGGTCGTGCAGGTGCAGGGCAGTCCCGCCCACTCGTCGCGCCCGGACCTCGGCGTCAACGCCGTCGAGGCGATGGCCGACGTGCTGCGTGCCGCGCGCACGATCGAGCTGCCGTCGCACCCGCAGGTCGGCCCGGCGATCCTCGTTCCGACCGAGATCGCCAGCCGCCCGTATCCGGCGTACTCGGTGCTGCCGGACCAATGCACGGTCACCTTCGATCGCCGGCTCGTCCCGGGGGAGAGCGAGGCGGACGTGCTGGCGGCGCTCCAGGCCGTCGTGGACGCCGCCGTCGCACCGCGCGGCGCCACCGGCACGGTGACGCTCGGCGTCGATCGCTTCCACGCGTACACCGGGGCGCTGGTGGAGGCGGAGAACTACGCGCCGGCCTGGCACACGGGCGCCGACGCGCCCGCCGCCCGCGCGGCGCTGGAGGCGCTAGGGGGCGAGCCCGGGTACTGGCCGTTCTGCACCAACGGCAGCGGCACCGCGGGGCTCGGCATCCCGACGATCGGCTACGGGCCGGGCGACGAGACGCTCGCCCACCGCGTGGACGAGTCGATCGCGCTCGACGAACTGCACGCCGGCGCGCGCGGCTACGCCACGCTCGTCGGTGCGCTGACGGCCGGTGGCTGAGCGGCTCCTCCGCAACCCGCTCGCCGGACCGCTCGAGCCGGCGCCGTCGCCGTCCGGCCCGGTCGCGTTCCACCGCTCGCTGCCGGGCTACGCGGTCACACCGCTCGTCGACGCGCCCGCCGCGGCTGCGGCGCTGGGTGTGCGGCGGGTGCTGGTGAAGGACGAGTCGAGCCGGCTCGGGCTGCCGTCGTTCAAGGTGCTGGGAGCGTCATGGGCGACCTACCGGGCGCTGTGCGAGCGGCTCGGGCTGGACCCGGAGCCGGTCGTCGGATTGGACACGCTGCGGGAGCGGCTGCTCGACGGCCCCGCCGTGGGGCTGGTCTGCGCCACCGACGGCAACCACGGCCGCGCGGTGGCGCGGATGGCGCGGACGCTCGGGCTGGACGCGACCGTGCTCGTACCGGCCACGATGGTCGAGGCGCGCCGCGCGGCGATCGCCGGCGAGGGGGCGCGCGTCGAGGTCGTCGACGGTACCTACGACGACGCGGTCGAGCAGGCGGCCGCGCTCGCGGGCCGCGACCGGCTGGTGATCCAGGACACCGCCTGGCCGGGCTACGAGACGGTGCCCTCGTGGGTGATCGAGGGCTACGCGACGATCGGAGCCGAGATCGAGGTGCGGCCTGACGTGGTGGCGGTCCAGATCGGCGTCGGCTCGTTCGCGGCCGCGATGGTGCGCCGGTTCGCCGGCGCCCGGATCGTCGGTGTCGAGCCGGTGTCGGCCGCGTGTGCGCTGGCGTCGGCCGAGGCGGGCGCGCTCGCCGACGTGCCCGGTCCGCACGATTCGGCGATGGCGGGCCTGAACTGCGGCCGGCCCTCCCCGGTCGCGTGGCCGCTGGTCAGCCGCGGGATCGAGGCGTTCGCCGCCGTCACCGATCAGCGCGCCGACGAGGCCGTCGCGATGCTCGCCTCCGACGGCATCACGGCCGGCGAGAGCGGCGCCGCGGGGCTCGCGGGCCTGCTCGCGTTCCGCGCCGACCTCGCGCTTCCGGCGGACGCGACGGTGCTCGTCGTCAACACCGAGGGCGATACGGCCGCGCTCACACCGTGAACTCGGCCCACAGGGGCCGGTGGTCCGACGCGTGGAAGCGGACGTACGAGAGGAATTGCGTGAGCGTCTTCTGGCCGAACACGTCGCGGTACAAGGCGTTGTCGAAGTCGAACACCGCGACCTGCTTGAGCTCGCTCGTCGCGGACGGGAAGAACGCGACCTGGTCGAAGTGCTTCAGCCCCTGCAGGCTCGAGCCGCCGACCTGGCTGATCGGGTTCGTCGGCGGCAGCTGCAGGCCGAGCGACGTGAGCGCCTTGAAGATCGGGTCCGTGGCGGCCAGCTGGGGGAGGTTGAAGTCGCCGAGCGGGATGATGTCCGACAGGTAGGCGGACTTGCTCCGGTGTCGCGAGTTCGCCCACCGGGCGACAGCGAACGTCTCCAGCGCACGCCGCTGCACGTCCGTCGCCTTGTCGCTCCCGAAGAACAGGTGCACGTTGACGAGCAGGAGCCGGAGCTTGTCGTTCAGCGCAGAGAAGCCGGCCATGTACGGGCCGCGGTCGAACCCGGCGAACGGCTGCGTCGAGCCCGGCAGCTTGATGTGCCTGAGCTGGCTCGGCGGGATCGAGAGGCGGCCGACCTTCTCGAGCAGCCGGACCTTCCTGGAGTCGTAGATGAACGCCCCGCGCTCCTGGTTGCCCGACGCATCCGAGAAGAGGAAGCGGTAGCGCGCCGGCAGTTGCTTCTTGAGGGCCTCGAGGCCCATCAGATTGTCGTTGACCTCCTGGACCGCGATCAGGTCGAACCAGCTCACGATCTCGGCCAGCAGCGTGTAGTCCGCCGGGTCGTCGCGCTTCTGGGAGCCCAGGTTGGCGATGTTCCAGGTCGCGAGCAGCAGACGGTCCGGCGAGCGCTTGGGGATGCCGCGCAGCTTCTTGTGGGCGCGAATGGCCTTCACCTCACGCGCCGCGTCGACCGTGAAGTCGCCGTCCCATTTCGGTCGCGGGAAGGGGGGCACGCGTCCACTCTCTCAGACGGTGCATCGTCCGCGCAAGAGCCCTGAGCGGCTCACCTGACCCGGGCGAACCCGCGGTCGAGCAGGCGGACCGCCTGCCGGCCGGGGTCGGGCGAGTCCAGCAGCACGACGCCCAGCCGCACCGGGCCGCGCCGCACCGTCGCGACCAGGCAGCGCCCGGCAGCGTCCGTGTAGCCCGTCTTGACGCCCGTCGTGCCCCGGTAGCCCATCCGCAGCAGCGGATTGTTGTTGTAGAGGTAGAGCTTCCCGCCCCGGACCGGGAATCGCAGCGCGGCCGAGCGCCGCCCGACGACCTTCGCCAGCCGTGGCTCGCGCAGCACGGCACGCGCGAGCGCCGCGAGATCCGGGGCGCACGAGTGGTTGCCGCGGTCCTTGATCCCGCTGACCGACGAGAAGCGCGTGCAGACGAGACCCATCTCCTGCGCACGCTGGTTCATCAGGCGGACGAAGCGCGACTGCGAGCCGGCGGCGCGCACGGCGAGCGCGATCGCGGCGTCGTTGCCGGACGGCAGCATCAGCCCGTGCAACATCGTGCTCAGCGCGATCCGCTGGCCGCGCTTGAACATCCCGACTCCCGACCCGGTGTAGGCGAGCGCCTCCTTGGTGATCTTCACCCGCGCGCGCCTCGGCACGCGGTCGACCACGACGAGCGCGGTCATCATCTTCGTCAGCGACGCGATCGGCATCACCCGCTGCGGCGCCTGGCGCCACAGGACGCGGCCGGTGTCGAGGTCGAACAGCAACCCGGATCGCGGCGGCCGCCGGAACCGCACGTTGACCGAGTCGTGGGAGCCGTCGAGCCGTACGGCCAGCGGCGACGGCGCGGTGCCGCCGCCCGCCAGCGGAGCGGTGCCGGACTCCTCCAGCGGCCCCGGAGCCGCGTCGGCGCCGGCCGGCGCCGGCGGCGGTTGGCCGGCACCCGGGGCGAACAGCAGCGCGGCGGCCACCGCGAGCAGCAGCACCAGCACGACCGGACCGATGCGCCGGCGGCGTCTCCTCCGTCCTCCCTGAAGCAGCGTGTACGGCATCAGCGGCGCTTGTCGGGTGGCTCGGTCAGGGCGCCGAGGACGCCGAAGGTCAGCAGTGCCAGGACGACGAGCGAGAGGCCGGTGAAGACGTCGGGCCCGTGGGTGAGCATCACGTACACGGTCAGGAACCCGAACACGCAACAGAAGACGAGCGCGGCAGCCGTGATCGCCGTCCTCACCTCAGGTCATCCGCTCCAGTTGCTTACGGTGCCGTTTCTCGCTGGCGAAAAGCCGGATCGCCAGCAGGCCGAACACGAACCCGCCGATGTGCGCGAAGTACGCGACCCCGCCGCCGCTGCCGTTCGGCTGCAGCAGGTCGAAGTACGCGAACAGGCCCTGTTGCAGGATCCAGATCCCGAGGAAGAGGATCGCCGGCAGTTCGAGGATCGTGAAGAAGAAGATGATGAAGACGACCGTCACCACACGAGCTCGCGGGAACAGCAGCAGGTAGCCGCCGAGCACCGCCGCGACCGCCCCGGAGGCCCCGATCGTGGGGACCTTGGCGCTCGTATCGATCAGGACCTGTGCCGCGTCGGCAGCCAGGCCGCCGAGCACGTAGAAGAGCACGAACTTGACCGGCCCCATGGCGTCCTCGACGTTGTTGCCGAAGATCCACAGGAACAGCATGTTGCCGCCGAGGTGCAGCAGGCCGCCGTGCATGAACATCGACGTCAGGAGCGTCAGCCAGGTCGGGGGGAGATCTCCGCCCTCGACCTCACCGCAGGCGAGCGTCTCGCCGGCGGGGACGCACTGCTCGCCCGGATGCGTGACCTCGTACGGGATCGTGCCGTACTCGTAGAGATTCGCGAGGAAGTCCTGCGAGTCCGGGCTCCCGAGCGAGATCGTCCCGTGCTGGAAGAAGAAGTACATCAGCACGTTCGCGACGATCAGCAGGACGGTGACAACCGGGAACTTGTCGGTCGGGATGTTGTCCCGGAGCGGGAACACGCCCGCGGAAAGCTACCCGGCTAGCCGGTCGCGGCGAGCGGGCCGATTCCCGCACGTTGCTGCTTGACGTGCTCGTCCGCGTGGTACGACGACCGCACCAGCGGCCCGGCGGCGACGTGCTCGAACCCGAGGCCAAGCGCCGCGGCCTCCAGCGCCGTGAACTCCTCCGGATCCCAGTAGCGCACGACCGGCAGGTGGCGCTCGGTCGGCCGCAGGTACTGGCCGACCGTGAGCACCTGCACGCCCTGCTCACGCAGGTCGGCGAACGCCTCGACCATCTCCTCGTGGGTCTCGCCGAGGCCGACCATCAGGCCGGACTTGGTCGTGACCTCGTCGCCGCCCATCTCCTTGGCGTTGCGCAGCACGCGCAGCGAGCGCTCCCAGCGCGACCCGCGGCGCGCCACCGGATACAGCCGCGGCACGACCTCGACGTTGTGGTTGAACACGTCCGGGCGCTCGGCGATCACCTTCGCGAGCGGCATCTCCTCGCCGCGGAAATCGGGCGTCAGGCACTCGACCTTGCACCACGGCGCCTGCATGCGGATCGAGCGGATCACGCCGACCCACACCTGCGCGCCGTAGTCGGGCAGGTCGTCGCGGTCGACGCTCGTGATCACGGCGTGGCGGAGGCCCATCCTGGCGACCGACCGCGCGACGCGCAGCGGCTCGAGCGGGTCGTTCCAGGTCGGCTTGCCGGTCTTGACGTTGCAGAACCCGCAGCGGCGCGTGCACGTGTCGCCGAGGATCATGAAGGTGGCGGTGCCGCGCTCCCAGCAGTCCCCGACGTTCGGGCAGGCGGCCTCCTGGCAGACCGTGTGGAGCCCCTCGTCGCTGATCATCCGCTGGAGCTCGCGATAGCGCTCGCCGCCGGGCGGCGGCACCTTGAACCAGCGCGGCTTTCGGCTCCGGAACGGCAGCGTCTCCGTGCCGAGCACCTTGGTCACGTCCATCCCGCCCGGATTGGACCGGGAGCGGGTCACGTGCAGACGCTCGGCGCTCACGCCCCAGAGGGTATCGCCGGCCAGCTGCGCCAGGTCTCCGGTGTCAACCGGATCACCGCCCCGGAGGGCCGGGCGTCGCGATACTGGTCGTACTTGGCCACGAGGCCGTCGAGCGCCTCCTCGCGCTCGGGGCCGTCTCGGAGCACCGCCGCCGGGCCGTCGACGCGCACCCACCACAGGCGCGACCAGTCCTCCTCGTAGTGGTCCACCAGCAGGCTCGCGCGCCCGGTGGCGGCGACGTTGTCGAGCCGCGCGAGCGCCTGCGTGCTCTTCGGCTTGTGGTCGACCGCCGTGTAGATCCGCCCGTGGACCGACGCGAAGCAGACCGGCACCACGTGCGGGCGCCCGCCCGCCGTCACGGTCGCGAGCCGGCCGACCCGCGCGATCGCCAGCCGCTCAGTCGCGGTGGCGGGCAGCGAGCTCGGCATACCGCTCCACCAGCGGCAGCACCTCGTCGGCGGGCGCTGCGGGCAACTGGAGCAGGCTGCGATCGACGCCGGCGTCGCGGAGCCCTTCGACGAACGCGTCCTCGGGCCGCGCCCCGTAGTAGCTGACCGGGACGTGACGCCCGGCCCGCTCGCGCAGCTCGGCGATCCGGGGCTTCAGCTCGGCCGGCTGGACACGGTTCGGCATCCACTCGTCGCCGTAGTCGAGCACGCGGTCGAGCACCTTCTCGCCGAGCCCGCCGACGACCACCGGCGGATGCGGCTTCTGGACCGGCTTCGGCCACGACCAGATCGGGTCGAAGTCGACGTACTTGCCGTGGAACTCGGCCTCGTCCTGCGTCCAGATCGCCTTCACGGCGAGCACGCGCTCGCGCATGACCGAGAACCGGCGGCGCGGATCCGTGCCGTGGTTGCGCATCTCCTCGTGGTTCCAGCCCGCGCCCACGCCGAACTCGAAGCGGCCGCCGGAGACATGGTCGAGCGAGGCGCCCTCCTTCGCCGTGGTGATGGGGTCGCGCTCGACGATCAGGCAGATGCCGGTGCCGAGCCGCAGCCGCTCCGTCGCCTGGGCGACGCTCGCGAGCGCCACGAACGGGTCCAGCGTGTGCCGGTACTGCTTCGGCAGCTCGCCGCCGGCGGAGTACGGCGTCTCGCGGCTGGTCGGGATGTGCGTGTGCTCGGCGAAGAACAGCGCCTCGAAGCCGGCATCCTCGGCCGCCCGCCCGAGCTCCGCCGGGGCGATCGAGTAGTCGGTTGGGAAGATGGTCAGGCCGAACTTCACGCCGCGACCCGCTCCGCTGCCTGCAGCCTCTCTGGCGTGACGATCCGCTGGCGGCGCCCGAACGCCTGCGCGAATGCGTAGGCGGCGCGCTTGCGGAAGCACCCGATGCCGTCGGGCGAGCCCTCGGCCTGCAGCGACGTCATCCGCACGTCCGGCAGCCCGCAGGCGATGACCGCGCCGAACGGGGCGAGGTCGTTCTCCACGTTGACCGCGAAGCCGTGCATCGACACGCGGCGGGAGACGTGGATGCCGATCGAGCCGATCTTGCGGTCGCCGACCCAGACGCCGGTGTACTCGTGCCCGTCGCGCGTTCCCGCGGGAACGCCCGCGGCGCGGATCGCGTCGACGAGCGCCGATTCCATCGTCTCCACGAACGCCCGCACGTTCGGCACGTGCATGATCGGATAGCCGACGAGCTGGCCCGGCCCGTGGTAGGTCAGCTTCCCGCCGCGCTCGGTCTCGACGACGTCGATGTCCCGATCCACCGGCAGCTCCCCGGGTTCGGAGCGGCGGCCGAGCGTGTACACCGGCGGGTGCTCGAGCAGCAACAGCAGGTCCGGCAGCTCACCGGCCTGCACGCGTGAGCGCAGGCGCTCCTGCAGCGCGACCGCCTCGCGATATTCGACCTGGCCGAGGTGGCACGTCCACAGCTCGCTCACTCTGCGGATGGTAAGGGGTCCGCCCCGCCCCGGGCGTGCCCAGGGCGGGGGTCCGTCAGACCTGCCCTACGTAGTCGGCCAGGACTCCAGTTTCTTGCGCAAGCTCGTCAAGAACTGTGCCGCGAGCGCTCCGTCGAGCGCCCGGTGGTCCCATGACATGCACAGATAGGTCATCGGCCGGATGGCGATCGAGTCATTGCCGAGCTCGTCGGTGAGGACCACGGGCCGCTTGACGACGGCCTCCGTGTCGAGGATCGCGACCTGCGGCTGGTTGATCACCGGCGTGGCGATGATCGAGCCGTAGCCGCCGGGGTTGGTGATCGTGAACGAGCCGCCGCGGACCTCGTCCGGCGTCAGCTGGTTCGCCCGCCCGCGTTTCGCGAGGTCCTTGATGCGGCTCGCCAGGCCCTCGACCGACAGCTCCTGTGCGTCGCGGATGACGGGCACGATCAGCCCGCCCTCGCCGAGCGAGACGGCGATGCCGAGATGCACGCCGTCGTAGGTCGTCAGCGTGTCGTCCTCGAGCGTCGCGTTGAGCGACGGGAACTCGCGCAGTGCGTCGATCGTCGCGCGGGCGATGTACGGCAGGTACGTGAACCCGCTCTGGGCGCGCGCCGCCTCGATCCGCACGAGGTCGGCCTCGACGATCGTCGTGCACGTCGCCGAGGTCTGCAGCGACTGGAGCATGCGCGAGCCGATCGCCTGCCGCATCCGTGACAGCGGGACGCTGCCGGCCGGCGCCGGTGCCGGCTGCGCGGGTGCGGGCGCACTCGCAGCCGCCGCGGGCTCGGCGTCGAAGCGCGGCTTGCGCGTCTTCGCGGGCGCCGGCTCATCCGGCCGGTACGGGCTCTCGATGTGCATCGGCGGCTCCTCGCCGCCGCCGCCGTTCTCGAGGAACGCGAGCACGTCCTGCTTGCGCACGCGGCCGCCGCGGCCGGTGCCCTCGACGCGGTCGAGGTCGATCCCGTGCTCGGACGCGATCCGCATGACCACCGGGGAGTAGCGGCGCGGGCCGTGGCTCTCGCGCGCGGGCGCGGCGGGCTCCGGCTCGGACTCGGCGGGCTCCTGCTCGGCCTCGGCGGCCGCGGCAGCGGCGGCCTGCTCGCCCTCGCTCACGTGCGGCTCGCCCGGCCGCGCGTCGGTGGCGATCCGCGCGAGCACGGTCCCGACCTCGACGGTCGTGCCGACGTCGACGATCAGCTCCTGCACGCGGCCCGTGGCCGGCGCCTCGACGTCCGTGTCGATCTTGTCGGTCGAGATCGAGGCGATGATCTCGTCGGCCTGCACCCAGTCGCCGGGCTGCTTCTTCCACTCGACGACGGTGCCCTCGACGACCGACACGCCCATCTGGGGCATCGTGACGTCGACCAGCGTCTCAGTAGGCGAGGAGCTCACGACACGCCTCCCTCACGTCGTCGACCTGCGGCAACACCGCCTGTTCGAGCGGCGGCGAGAACGGGATCGGGACGTCCGGCGTGGCGACCCGGATCACCGGGCCGTCGAGGTCCTCGAAGCCCTTCTCGGCGATCAGCGCCGCCACCTGCGCGCCCGCCGCGCACATCTGGTTGGCCTCGTCGACGACGACGACCTTCGAGCACTTGCGCACCGACGCGAGGATCGCCTCCTCGTCGAGCGGCACGAGCGAGCGCAGGTCGAGCACCTCGATCGACGCGCCGTCGAGGTCCTCGGTCGCCTCGAGCGCGGTGTGCACCATCGCGCCGTAGGCGATCACCACGAGGTCGGTCCCCTCACGCGCGATGCGGGCGGTGAACGGCGTCTCGTACGTGCCGCCGGCCACCTCGCCCTTGACGCGGCGATACAGGTGCTTGTGCTCCATGAAGACGACCGGGTTGGGGTCGCGCACGGCCGAGATCAGCAGGCCCTTGGCGTCGCCGGCCGTCGACGGCGCGACGACCTTGAGGCCCGGGCTGTGCATGAACCACGCCTCGGGGTTCTGGGAGTGGAACGGGCCGCCGGAGAAGCCGCCGCCGGAGGGCAGGCGGACGGTGATGTTCACCGACAGGCCCTGGCGGTAGAACATCTTGCCGGCGACGTTGACGAGCTGGTCGAAGCCGCACGAGATGAAGTCGGAGAACTGCATCTCGGCGATCGGGCGCATGCCCTCGACGGCGGCGCCGATCGCGGTGCCGATGATCCCGGACTCCGCGAGCGGCGTGTCCATCACCCGCATCGGCCCGAACTCGTCGATGAACCCGTCGGTCACCTTGAACGCGCCGCCGAACACGCCGATGTCCTCGCCCATCACGAACACGCGCTCGTCGGCCCGCATCTCCTCGCGCATGCCGTCGCTGATCGCCTGCAGGTACGTCATCGTGGCCATGGTCAGCTCCCCTTGAAGCCGGACCAGGGGCCCAGGCCGTCCTCGAGCAGCGCCGGCTCGTCGGCGAACAGGCGGTCGGTCGCCGTGTCGGGGTCGGGCATCGGCATCGCGAGCGCCTCTTCCACCGCGGTTTCGATGACGCCCTTGACCTCCTCGCGCAGCGCCTTGACGTCGACGCCGAGCGCCTCGATGCGGCGCGTCTGGCGGTCGATCGGATCCTTGGCGCGCCACTCCTCGACCTGCTCCTTCGGCACGTACTTCATGTCGTCGTGCGCGGCGTGGCCGTGCATGCGCATGGTCACGGCCTCCAGGAGCGTCGGCCCTTCGCCCGCGAGTGCGCGCTCGCGCGCCTTGCGGGTCGCCTCGAACATCGCCTCGGGGTCGTTGCCGTCGACCGTCTGGCCCGGGAACCCGTATGCGGCGGCGCGCTCGACGGGGTTGACGGCGAACTGCTGGTCGACCGGCGTCGAGTACGCGTACTGGTTGTTCTCCAGCACGAAGATCACCGGGAGCTTCTGCACGCCGGCCCAGTTCATGGCCTCGTGGAAGTCGCCGCGCGACGTCGAGCCGTCGCCGAACCAGGTCATCGCGACGCGCTGCTCGCCGCGCATCTTGAACGCCATCGCGAGGCCGGTCGCGACCAGCATCATGTCGGGCAGCATCGAGACCATGCCGACGCAGCCGACGGTGCGGTCGCCGAAGTGCACGTTGCCGTCGCGGCCGCCGGTGATCCCGCCCTCGCGGCCCATGTACTGCGCGAAGATCCGTGCCGGTGCGACGCCGCGGATCACGTGCGCGGCAAGGTCGCGGTGGAGGATGCAGAGGCGGTCCTCGGCAGCCATCGCCCACGTCGCGCCCGCCGAGACGGCCTCCTGGCCGTAGCCGTCATAGAAGGAGCCGGGGACCTTGCCCTGGCGGTAGAGCATCATCGCGCGCGCCTCGATGCCGCGCATCATCAGCATCGCGCGTAGGAGCCCGACCCGATCGTCAATCGTCAGGTGCTCGGATACGTCGGGAGGTACCGACTGCTGTTGAGCCGTTTCCGTCGCCATCTGGCGTGCCTTCAACCTTTCCTCGTCGGCACGTGCCGGGATCGCCGGTCTGCGCCCGTGGCGTCGCCCTCCGGGATCTCCGCTCGGGCGACGTGAACTCGGCGGAAAGGGTAGGGCATGGTGGTTAGGCTGGGGTGATGGAGCGCGTGGAGCGCGTGTGGCACCGGCGACTTCGCTGGCGCCTGCGTGGCGCGTGGCAGTGGCCCGCGTTCCTGGCGCTCACGCTCGTGGACGGCATCGTGCTGGCGGTCCTCCCGCCCTACGACGGCGGCCCGCAGGGCGTCTATCCCGGCGTGCTGCTCGCCGGCTTTCTGAACCTGCTCGTGATCGCGGTCGCGGCGCCGGCCGTGGGCCGGCTGCTGCGACGCCGCCGCCCGGACCTGCCGCGGCTGGTGGCGGCCGACTACGCGGGCGCGTGGCTGCTGTCGGCGATCGCCGCGCTGCTCGTCGCGGCCGGGCTGATGCACCGCTCGGACGTCGTCGCGGAGAACGCGCGCGAGCAGGTGGTCGCGGCCGCGCTCCATGACTACGTGATCACGCGCGCGCCGCAGTACGGCGGGGGCCTCGGCGCGATCGACGCGGTCCGGCTCGAGCCGGACTACTACCGCGCGTGCGTGCCCGGCCGTGACGCGCGGCACTGGTTCTGCCTGTTCGTGAGCACCGACCAGCAGCCGCCCGGCATCACGCGCGACACCAGCCAGGCCCCGAACTGAATCAGCAGAGATCGCTCTGGTCGACGATCCATACGACGCCGTCGACGTGCAGCTCGCGGCTGTCGAACGCGATCTTGATCGTTCTCCCGGCGCTGCCGTCGTCGGGCGTCCCGCGCAGCTTCGCGGTGCCGCTGCCGCCCCGCTTCAGCCGCGCCTTGACCACGCGCCAGGTGCCGGTGTGGCGCTCGTGGTACGTGCTCGCGCCCTCGACATAGGAGACGGAGTCATAGATGTAGTCCGAGCTCCCGCAGAGATGCAGACGCTGGTCGAGCGACGAGTAGGTACCGGTCGTCGACCCCCACTCCATGAAGCGGATCAGCACCTTGCCGGCCAGCTTCCTCCGCACCTTGCGGCGCGCGCAGGCGCCCTTCGTGCAGGCGGCGGCCTTAGCCTTCGCCGGCGTGTCCGGGGCGGCGACGGCGGGGGTCGCGCCCGCGCCGGCGGCCAGACCGGCGAGGAGTGAGATGGTGAGGAGGGTCGTCCGTGCTCTCATGACGGTCAGGGTGATTCCTCGACCTTGCTGAAACCCTGTCGCCGGCTTGCGTTTTGCGTTCCGGCCGGGCATTCGGCCAGGCCGCCCTAGACGAATGTCCGGTTTTCGGAGTAGTGGTTTTCCGCAAATGTAAGCCTCCGATGGACGTGCGGGGACTTCTTCCAAGCCTGGGAGCCGGCGGATCGCTGATCGCAGCCGCGCTGTGTGCCGCAGCTCTCGTGAGCGGCATCCTCGCGTTCCGCGGAGAGCCGCCGCAGGGCGTTGCGCAGGCCGACGCCGGCGACGTGCGGATGCCCGATGCCACGGCGCGGCGGGGCGGCCGGCGACGGTGACGGCAGCTGCGACGGCGCAGGTGTCCGTGCAGGCTGCGGGGCAGGCCGCTGCGCCGCCTCGCCGGGTCGGCCCGGCCGGCCGAGCCGACCGGCGGTCGAGGCGGGACGCGGTGTCGCGCGAAGCGGAGCGGAGCCCGGGCGCAACCGGCCGGCCGCCGCCGCAGCCGCCGCTGCCGCAGCGGCCGGGTCGGAAGCCCGCGCCGCCACCGGCCGGAGCTCCCGCGCCGCCATCCGGCGGTCCCGCTCCCGCCCGCCCGCCCGTGTCCGTGAGGCGAACGGTCGAGCGGACGCGCGAGGCGCTCGCGCCGGTCGTCGAGGCGGCGCCCGCGCCGGCCAAACCGCCCGTCAACGCGGTCGGCGACCTCGTCGAGGACGTCGCCGGGACCGTCGACGAGACGCTCGCGCCGGTGGTTGGCCTGCTGCCCTAGCTCGCGGCGCTCGGGCGAACACCAACGTCAACTGCGCTGGGTGGGGAAGTGGTGAGCCGTCGCGGCCGCGCCGGGCCGGCCGAGTGTCGAGTTTCACGGCCTAGGGCCCGGTAACTCGACACTCGCACGGTTTGGAGCACCGCCCGTGTGCATTTCGTCGACACGGTGCGCCGCTGCGCCACGGGTGTGCAGTTGTGCACCTCTGGCGTGCGTTTCGTCAACACCGCGAACGCGAGCGCGGCGAAGTTGACGTTTCGCACACCGCCGCCGACGGACGCGCACTTCCCCACCCCGCGCAGTTGACGTTCACGCCGCGCGGCGCCGCTACAACGCCAGCTGCAGCGGATTCTCGAGCCGCTCGCGGATCCGCCCGAGGAACTGGGCGGCGTCGGCGCCGTAGAGGATCCGGTGGTCGCACGAGAGCGTGAGCCGCAGCATGTTGCGCACGACGACCTCGCCGTCGCGCACGACCGGGGTCGGCTGCATCGCGCCGACGGCCAGGATCGCCGCCTGCGGTGGGTTGATCACGGCGACGAAGCTCTGGATCCCGAACATGCCGAGGTTCGACACGGTGAACGTCCCCGACGACAGCTCCGGCGGGGTGATCGCGCCGGCCCGTACGCGCTCGGCGAGCGCGCGAGCGTCCTTGGCGATCTGGCCGAGGGACTTCTTGTCGGCGTCGAACACCGTCGGCACGACGAGCGCGTCCTGGCCGGCGACCGCCACGCCCACGTTCACGCGCGAGTAGAGCTCGAACTTGCCGTCGCGGTAGGCGCCGTTTGCGCGCGGGAAGTCGAGCAGGGCGAGCGCCGACGCCTTGACCACGAAGTCGTTGAACGACGGCACCGGCTGGCCCTCGGCCGCTGCGGCCTTGAGGCGCTTGCGGAGGTCGACGGCCTCCTCCATGTCGACGTCGATGTTGAGGACGAAGTCCGGTGCGGTCGCCTTCGACTCCGCCATCCGGCGCGCGATCGTCTGCTGCAGGCGGGAGAGGTCCTCGGTGGTGGTCTCGCCCTTGCCGGTCTCGGCGTCGCCCGAGACGACGGGGGGCGGCGCCTTGCGCTCCTCCTGCTCCTCCGCGGCGGCCGGCTCCTCCGCCGGCGCCTCGGCGGGCGCGGCGGCCTTGTCGCCGTTGCCCTTCGCGGCGGCCTCGACGTCGGCCTTGACGATCCGCCCGCCGGGCCCGGTGCCTTGGAGCTGCCCGAGCTCGAGCCCGAGCTCGCGCGCCATGCGCCGTGCCACCGGGGATGCCTTGATGCGCCCGTTCTCGCCCTCGGTCGACTCGGCGCGCGCGGGTTGCTCGCGCGGCGCCTCCGACTCGCTCTCGCCGCCGTCGCCGTCGCCGTCGCCGTCGTCGCCCGACGGCTCCTCGCGCTCGGCCTCGGCGGTCGCGGTGGCCTGCTCGGCCTCGCCGCCGCCGTCGCCCTCGTCGCCGCCCGCCTCCTGTTCGCGCTCGCCACCGGAGGCGCCGCTGCTCTCGCTGCCTCCGCCGATCTGCGCGATCGTGTCGCCGACCGGGAGGGTGTCGCCCTCCTGGGCGACGATCTTCAGCGTGCCGTCCTGGTCGGCCTCATAGGTCATGTTGGCCTTGTCGGTCTCGATCTCGACCAGCTCCTCACCGCGGGAGACCTCGTCCCCGTCGGACTTGAGCCACTTGAGGATCGTGCCCTCCTCCATCGAGTCGGACAGGCGGGGCATCGCGACGTCGGCCATGGGCCGGAATGTACAGATCAGGCGGCCGCGGCAACCGTCCGGCGGCCAAGTCGGGCGGGGTCGAATCCCGCCGGCAGCTCGAGGTCGTGCGCCGCGAGCAGGTCCTCGTCGCGCAGGATGTCCGTGCACCGGCCGTCGGCGACGATCCGTCCCGCGGACAGCACGACGGCGCGTTCGCACAGCTCGGCGGCGAACGGAAGGTCGTGGGTGACGACGAGCATCGTGCGGTCGATCCGGGAGAGCATCTCGAGCACCTCGCGTCGCGCACGCGGGTCCAGGCTCGCGGACGGCTCGTCGAGCACCAGCAGCCGCGGGTCCATCGCGAGCACCGTCGCGATCGCCACGCGCCGCCGCTGCCCGAGCGAGAGCTGGTGCGGCGCACGGTCGGCGACGTGCTCCATCCGGACCGTGGCGAGCGCCTCCGTCACGCGCGCGCTCGCCTCTGCCGCCGACGCGCCGAGGTTCAGGGGGCCGAACGCGACGTCCTCGCGAACGGTCGGCATGAACAGCTGGTCGTCGGGATCCTGGAACACCAGCCCGACCCGCGCGCGCAGCTCGCGCACGTCGCCGCGGCCGACGTCGATCCCGGCCACCGCCAGCTCGCCGTCGCCGCTCAGCAGCCCGTTGAGTTGGAGCATCAGCGTGGTCTTGCCTGCGCCGTTCGGGCCGAGCACGGCCACGTGCTCGCCGTGCCCGACGCTGAGATCCACGCCGTCGAGCCCGGCGACGCCGTTCGGGTAGCGGAAGCGCAGCCCGCGTGCCTCGATCACGCAGCTCATGACGCACCTACGAGCACGCGGAGCGGGAGCAGCGCACCGGCGACGCCGACGAGGAACAGCGTGTCCGCGCGCCGGAAGACGAGCGCGTTCAGGCGCGGTGTCGAGCCTGAATAGCCGCGCGCGAGCATCGCCACGTACACGCGCTCGGCGCGGTCGTACGTGCGCAGGAACAGGGAGATCGCCACGCGGCCGATCGCGGCCGCCTGGAGCGCGTGCCGCGGGCGGTAGCCGCGCGCGGCGAGCGCGACGCGCATCCGGCGCGCCTCGTCCGCGATCACGAACAGGTACCGGTACATGAACGCGGCGATCAGGACCAGCAGGCGCGGCGCGCGCATCCGTTCGAGGCCGTGCAGCACGTCCGGGAAGCTCGTCGTCGCGCCGAGCAGCACGGCGCTGACGGTGCCGATGGCGGCCTTCGAGGCGACCGAGGCGAACGTCGCCAGACCGTCGCGGGACACCGTGAACGGCCCGAGGTCGATCTGCTCGCCGCCGCGCACGAACGGCAGGAACACGGCGACGAAGACGACGAGCGGGAGGACGACGCGGCGCACGGGACCAGATGAGGCCGGGGCCGACGCGCGCTGCCGCGGCGACCGTCGCGAGCGCGAGCGCGCACGCGACGAGCACCGGCCAGTGGCCCGGCGGGGTCGAGACCCCGACGAGCGTGATCCCGGCGAGCCCGACGATCTTCGCCCGCGGGTCGAGGCGGTGGATCGGGCTCGCCGTATCACCGGCGACGCCCGTCGCGTTCAGCGAATGGGCGCAACCGAGGCTCATGCCGTTGCGGCTCCCTGCGGGCGCCGGCGCACCACCGCGGCGAGCCCGAATCCGAACGCGAACACGCCGAGCGTGCCGGCGAAGCCGGCCAGGCCGGTCGCCAGGCGCGGGTCATCGACACCGGGGAACGCGTAGTCCGGCACGGGTGCGTCCTCCTGCACCTTCGCAAGGCGGCCCTGGTCGAGGAACGCGTTGTCGCCCGCGACGCGCTCGAGGCCGTCGGGCGACGACGACGCGAACGGTGACGCGGCCGTGGCCAGCCCGATCGCCACGGCGAGGGCGAGGACGGTGAACCAGCGGATCTTCATGCCATCGCTCCTTGCGAGACGGGGAAGGCGCGGACGACGTCCGGCCGGGTGGACAGCACGGCGCTGACGGCGGCGACCGTGATCGCGGCCTCGCCGACGCCGATCAGGACGTGCACGCCGAGCATCGCCGGCAGGACGGTGCCGAGCGGCACCGTGCCGGAGATCGCCAGCTCGACCGCGGTGGCGGCGGCGCCGGCCACGACCGCGAGCCAGGCGCCCGCGCCGGCCACGGCGAGCAGCACGCCGCGCCGGTTCGGAAGAAGCTTGCGCGCGGCGACCATCAGACCGCCTACGACGAGCGCTCCGATCACGCCCATGTTCAGCACGTTGGCGCCGAGCGCGGTGATCCCACCGTCGGCGAACACGAACGCCTGCGCGATCAGCACCACGGAGAGCACAAGCCCCGCGAGCCATGGGCCGAGCAGGATCGCCGCCAGCGCGGCGCCGAGGAAGTGGCCGCTGGTCCCGCCCGCGACCGGGAAGTTGAGCATCTGCGCGGCGAACACGAACGCGGCCGTGACGCCGAGCAGGGGGACGCGGCGCTCGTCGAGCTCGCGGTTGGCGCGCCGCAGCCCGTAGGCGACGGCGCCGGCAGCGGGCACGGCGCACACCGCCGCGACCTCGGGGCTCAGGAATCCGTCAGGAATGTGCATGGTCGCACTCCGGGCAGGTGCCCACGATCGGGAAATGGGACAGGTGTGCCTCGTAGCCGCACACCTCGCGCAGCACGGTGGCGACGCGGGCGACGGCATCGGAGTCGAGCGCGTGGTGAGCGCCGCAGCGCTCGCACGTCGCATAGCCGGCGTCGTAGCGGCCGGTGAGGGCGTACAGGCCGCGGCCGTGGGCGAGGTGGAAGTGGCGCACCAGGCCGATCTCCTCGAGCGTGTCGAGGTTGCGGTAGACCGATGCGAGGTCGGAGCCCGGCAGGCGTCCGTCGAGGCCTCCGGCGATCGCCTCGGCGCCGACCGGCCCGTCGGCGGCGAACAGCGCCTCGAGCACCAGCCGGCGGGCGGAGGACACCCGCAGGCCGCGCACGCGCAGGGTCGTGAGGGCAGCGGGAATGCTGGCAGCCGCGAGCGGCCGCGTCTCGTGCGAAACGGTCATCCAGAGCCTTTCTGTTTTCCAGCGCCGCTCCCGCACGGCAGTTGTCGATCGGTCATTGCGCGCGACCCGCAATTGCGGATCACTCGCAGATCACGCGATCTGTGGAACCGCCTGAACGGTCAGCACGAAACCGACGCCGACGATCAGCAACGCCGACATCGCCGGCACCGCGGTGGCGAGCCCTGACGGGACGTTCAGGCGCCCCAGCGCGCGGCCCGCGAGCACCACCGCGAGGCCGAGCCCGGTCAGCGTGGCCGCCAGGCCGAGGCTGAAGGCGACGATCAGGAGCATCCCGAGCGCGATCTGTCCCTGGGCGACGGCGCCGAGCAGCACGACGAGGGCCGACGGGCACGGGATCAGGCCGGCGGACGCGCCCATCGCGATCAGCCCGCGCCACGACATCCGCTCGGGCGGCGCATGCGAATGCCCGTGCGCATGGTCGTGGTCGTGGTCGTGGTCGTGGTCGTGGTGGTGGTGGTGCTCGTGCTCGTGGTGACTGTGGCGCCGGCGGCGCCGCAGGTGCGAGCGCAGCACCGCCGCGCCGACACCGAGCACGAGCAGGCCGGAGGCGAGGTTCAGCCACGGGAACAGGTCCTCCGGCAGCACGTACTCCGACAGCCCGAGCGCGACCAGGCCGAGCGCGAACACGCCCGCAGTGTGCGTGACCGTGACGGTGGCGCCGAGCGCGACCGCATGCCGCGCCGTCCCGCGCGTGCCGACGAGGTACGCGGCCACCATGGCCTTGCCGTGGCCCGGCGAGAGCGCGTGCAGCGCTCCCCAGGCGAGCGCGGTCAGCAGCAGCAGCACCAGCACGCCCTCGCCCGCGGCGGCCGAGCTGAACGCGCGCGAGAGGGCGTCGCCGCCGCGCTCGGACGCTGCCTCGACGCGCCGGCCGTCGGGCGCGTCCAGCGTGCCGGAGCCCGGCGCGACCGCGAACGTCGCCTCGCGCACGTCCGCCGGGCTGCTGAGCGCGTCCTCGGGATAGCGCCGCAGGCCGCCGGTGGGATCGGTCGCGGGCGCGCTCGCGCGCACCGCGGTGCCGCGCCCGGGTCGCGAGACGATCGCGTGCCAGCCGACGCGGCCGGGGAACGTGCCGTCGCGCAGAGCGACCCGTCGCGGCGCCGACACCGTGGCGCTGAGCGGCAGCTCCACGCGCGTCGTGACGAGGCCGCCCGCGCCGTCCGGATGGCTCAGCGACGGCTCGCCCGCCGGCCGCAGCGGCACCCGCCTGCCGTCGACGGTCAGCACCAGCCGGCGCTGCACCTCGGCCTGCTTGCGGCGCAGCAGCTCGGCGTCGGCGACGCCGCGCTGCTGGAACGTCGGGATCTCCGCCTCGTCGAGGATGTAGCGGACGTCGACGCGGTCGTCGGAGACCGACACCGTCGAGAGGTGGTTGACCGAGAAGTTGCCCAGCGGGTGCGCCCCGGCCGCAGCCGGGAGCGCGGCCAGCAGGAGCAGGCAGAGCAGCAGTGCGCGCCTCATCGCAGCGCCTCCCGCGCGCGTGCCGCGTGCAGCGGCTGCCCCTCCAGGCCGTGGGCGAGGGCGAGCCGCAGGTGGCGGCGCCCCTCCGAGCGCTGGCCGGCGGCCAGCGCGGTGATGCCCGCGTGGTACCGCAGCCCGGCGTCGAGCGACCCGAGCCGCAGCGCCCTGTGCGCCCAGCGCAGCCCGGCGCGCGATCGCCCGGACCGGTGCAGCGCCCAGCCGACCGCGTCCGCCGAGCGCACGCTGGGCGCGGCGGCCCAGGCGTCGCGGGCGAGCGCCAGGCCGCGCCGCCGGTCGCCGTGGTCGGCCTCGAAGATCGCCAGCTCGACGTCGGAGTTCACGCCGGCGTCCGCGAGCAGGCTCTGCTGCACGCGCACCAGCTCGAGGTCGCGCCGGCCCGCGGCCCGCTTGCCGGCGGCGAGCTCGGCCTCGCCGAGCGCGATCACGTACTCGGGCAGCGGCAGGCGCGCGACGACGCGGCGCCAGCGGGCGATCGCGCCATCCAGATCGCCGGTGGCGGCGGCCAGGCGCGCGCGGCCGGCGGCGGCCGGGGCGTAGTCCGGCTGCGCGCCGAGCGCGAGGTCGTAGGCGCGCCGGGCCGCGGCGTGCCGGCCGCGGGCCAGCTCGAGAGCGCCGAGCAGGCTCTGCACGTACGCGACGTTCTCTCGAGCCGGCCCGCCCGCCGCGACGGCGCGTTCCATCGCGCCGACTGCCCCGGGGAGGTCGCCGTAGAGCTCACGGAAGTAGGAGATGCGGGCATACGCCGCAAGGTTGGGCTTGAGGTCGACGAGCCGCTGCAGCGTGCGCTCGGCCTCGCCGTAGCGGCCGAGCTCGACGAGCGCGTCGACGAGGATCGGCAGCGGTGCGAGCGTGCCCGGCTCGGCGGCCTGTGCCTGCCGTGCCAGCTTCAGCGCGCCGCGGAAGTCGTGCCGGCCGGAGGCGAGCGTCGCGGCCTGCACGAGCGCGCCCTGGTCGGAGGGAGTACGCGCCAGCGCGCTGCGGAGGAGGCGGTCGGCGCGTGCGTAGAAGCTCGGGTCGCCGGTCTCGCGCACCTTCTGCAGGTAGGCGGCGGCGAGGGCGGCCTGGCGGTCGGCGCGACCGCCTCGCACGTCGGCCTGGAGCCGGGCGATGCGCGCGTCGGTGTCCCCTTCGGGGCGGACCTGGAGCGCGGTGAGGCCGCCCACGCGGGGCGGGCCCGCCGCCGCCCGCTCGTCGCCCCGCGTCGCCGTGAACACGGCGAGCGCTGCGGCGAACGAGAGGACGACGGCGAACAGGCGGCGGGCTCGCATGCGTGTCAGACCCCGGGCGGCTGCGGGACCGGCGCGTGCGCCGGCTCCGTCCGCTTCACGATGCCGGAGAGGCCATCGGTCGGGGCGGCCACGTACGGGAACGTCGAGCGGAACGGCTTGTCGTTCCGGTCCACGCCGTCGCCGAGCGGGATCTGCTTGCCGCCCTTGTCGGCGGGCAGCAGCGCGCCGGCGATGACGCGCAGCTCGATGTCGGTGACATCGTCGGCCAGCCGGCGGCCGTTCGGGAAGCCGGCCAGGTCACCGGCGAGCACGCCGAAGCGCTTCTCGGTCGCGCTGGGCGGCACGCCGAGGTTGAGCTTCAGGGTGTCGGCCGCGGCCGGGTTCGACCCGATCTGGGTCAGTCCGGGCACGCCGGTCAGCAGCGCCTGGACGATGTCGGTCCGGTCCGTCTCCTTCACGCCGAGGTTGAACAGGGCGTTGAGCAGGCGAGCCGGCTCGGGGTTGAGGGCGTACTTGCCGAAGTTCGCCGCATCGTTCGCGGGGGACGTGCGGTTGAACTTGTCCTTCTGCGAGATCGGGATGATGACCTCGTTGATCAGCGGGTTGCCGAGGCGGGACACCTGGCGCCAGACCTGCTTGACGTGGCGCTTGCCGTGGTGCTTGCGCACCTGGATGCGCTTGCGCTCGGTCGAGGCCCACACGCCGACGACGGCGTTGGTGCTCTTCGCGTCGCCCACGGACCTGCCGTCACGGGTCACCTGCGACTCCGGGACCTGGAGCACGAACGAGTGCGTGTTGTAGCTCGACACGTCGTCCTTGCCGCCGCCCTGGTTGCCGAGGCCGATGTTCGGCCGGCCGGGCTTGTCGATGTTGATCCCGTCGAACACGGCGCCGAGGTCGACGAAGAACGCGTCGTCGGCCGGGCCGACGAACGTCTTGCCGCCGCCCTTGACGGGAGCGACCGCGCTGGCCATCACGGGGTCGTAGTTCGGGATCGTCTTCGGCCCGACGTTGTCAGGCGCGACGACGACGTCGTTCGCGATCTGCTTCGTACTCTTCCGGTCGCCGTTCTTGTAGGTCTCGCGGTAGAGGTCGTACGTCTGGACGAAGTTGACGTCCGGATCGTTGGCGGAGGTCACCGTCGGCGCCGCATACAGGAACGAGTTCGGGTTGCGGAACTTCGAGCGGAACTTCCACCGGTACGCGACGTCCTCGCGACCGTCGCCGGTGTTGTCGATCTTGACGTAGTAGCGGGCCTTCGGATCCAGCTTGCCGAAGTACGGGCCGCCGGCCGGCTCCTCGAGCGGGATCCAGTTGGCGACCACCGTCAGGCTGCCTGGAGCGTCCTTCGCCGTGAAGGCGTAGACGTCGGTGTTGTCGGCTGTCGGGTCGGTCAGGATGCCGGGCGCCTCTCGATGGCTCGAGCTGAAGACGGCCGAGGCAACCAGCGCCGCAGCGGCCAGCGCGGCCATGATCGCCACGCTGAGGACATGGGTTCTGCGCATGCAGACTCCTTGAGGTCGGGGGTGGCAGTCCTTACGGGCCACCCGCCGCTACGGATGTAATTCTCCCTGCAAATCGCACCGTTCTGCGACCGCGTCGCAACTGCGAGGAGCTTGCGATTGGTCTAGGCCGGCAGCGTGAACGTCATCCGCGTCCCGCCCCCGGGGCGAGGCTCGGTGCCGATCGAGCCGTCGTGGTACTCGACCACCTTGCGCGCGATGGCGAGGCCGATGCCCGTGCCGGGGTACGTGTCACGCGTGTTCAGGCGCTGGAACATCCCGAAGATCCGCTCGGCATGCTCCGGGTCGATGCCGATCCCGTTGTCGTCGACGGCGAAGCGCCACGACGACCCGTCGCGCTCCGCGCTCACCTGCACGTGCGGGACCGTGCCCGGCGCGACGAACTTGACGGCGTTGGCGATCAGGTTCTGGAGGAGCTGGGCGAGCTGGCGCGGGTCGCCGGTGACGGTCGGGAGGTCGGCCCATTCGACCACGGGAATCGGGTCGCCCGTCGTCGTGCCGGCGATCGATGCGACGAGCGCGCCCATCTCGACCGGCTCCGGCGCACGCTCGGAGGTACCGGTGCGCGAATACGCGAGCAGGTCCTCGATCAGCACCCGCATCCGCCGGGCGCCGTCGACCGCCTGACCGACGAACTCGTCGGCCTCCGCGCTCAGGCTGTCGCCGTGGCGCCGGCGCAGGAGCTCCAGGTAGGAGGCGATCGTGCGCAGCGGCTCGGACAGATCGTGCGACGCGACGTACGCGAACTCGGCCAGCTCGGCGTTCGAGCGCTCGAGCTCGCGGGCACGCGCCTCGACGTCGTCCTGCGCCTCCCGCAGCGCGGTCACGTCGCGCGCCATGGCGAATGCGCCGACCACGCCGCCGTCGCCCGGGAGCGGCATCACGCGGATCTCGTAGTGCACGACGTCGCTGTCGTACTCGAAGTGCTGCGTCTCGCCGTCCAGCGCGGCCCGGAAGCGCGGCTCGAACCGCGCGTAGATCTCGGGCGGCAGCGTCTCGGCCAGCAGGCGGCCCTCGAACTCGTCCGGCTGCAGGCCGCGGCGCGAGAGCTGCCCGCCCTCCATCACGATCAGCCGCAGGTCGAGGTCGACGAGCGCCACGATCACGTCGGGCAGGTTCACCACGAGCGTACGGAAGCGGGCGCGCGAGAGCTCGAGCTGGCGCTGCGTCCGGCGGCGCTCGGAGACGTCGCGCATGATGCCCGTGAAGGAACGCCGGCCGAGGCGCTCCCAGGCGCCGAGCGACGCCTCCATCGGGAACTCGGTGCCGTCACGCCGGACGCCGTCGAGCTCGAGCACCCTGCCGAGCAGGTCGTCCGCGCCCGTGCCGAGGAACCGCTCCAGCCGCTCGGACCACGCGGCGCGGCGGCGCTCGGGGACGAGGATCGTGAACGGCTGGCCGAGCAGCTCGTGCGGCTCCCAGCCGAAGATCGTTCGCGAGCGCGCGTTGGCGAAGGTGATCCGGCCGCGGCCGTCGGAGATCAGGATCGCGTCGCCGGTCGCCTCCGTGAGGGCGCGGAAGCGATCCTCCGCGGCACGCAGCTCCACCTCGAGCTCGCGCGTCTCGCTGGCGTCGCGACCGCACACGTAAACGACTCCCTCGTCGGGTGACGCCAGTGTGGAGAACCCCATCCGGCGCTCGCCGCCGGAGCGCGTACGCACCCGCAACGCGGCTTCGCCGCCGGCGATCAGCGGCCGGGCAGCGGGCGCGTCATCGGGATGCAGCAGCTCGGCGAACGGCCGGCCCGCCAGCTCCGCGGGAGCCCAGCCGAGCAACCGCAGCCACGCCAGGTTCGCCCAGACGATCTCCCCGTCGGCATCCAGCGCGGCCATGAGGTCGTGCGAGAGGGCGGCGAGCTGCGCGCCTGCGAGGACGCGCGCGGCTTGCGGTGGGCGGGACACCCATCGACGGAAGGTAGCGCGACCGCCGCCGCGGCCGCCCTGCCTACAGGTCGCGGAAGGTCGCGAGCACGGCCTCGACGATCTGGGGCTCGTGCGGGTACGCGATCTGCTCGAGCGGCTTGGAGTACGGCATCGGCAGGTCGGCGCCGGTCACGCGCGCGACCGGCGCGTCGAGGTGATCGAACGCCTGCTCCTGGATCAGCGCCGCGAGGTTGGCGCCTACGCCGCCGTGCGGCCAGCCCTCCTCCACGATCACCACGCGGTTGGTCTTGCGCACCGACTCGAGGATCGTGTCGAGGTCGAGCGGCCGCAGGGTGCGCGGGTCGATCACCTCGGCCTCGACCTCGTGCTCCTTGGCGAGGATGTCGGCGGCCTTCAGCGCGGTGATCGCCATCCGCGAGATGCCGATGACCGTGACGTCGCCACCCTCGCGCGTGATCGCGGCCTGGCCGAAGTCGACGACGTGGTCCTCGTCGTCGGGCACGTCGCCGCGCTGGCCGTAGAGGTACTCGTGCTCGATGAACACGACCGGGTTGTCGTCGCGGATCGCCGCCTTCAGCAGGCCCTTGGCGTCGGCCGCGGTGGAGGGGACGGCGAGCAGCATCCCCGGCACGTGCAGGTACAGCGCCTCGAGGCAGTGCGAGTGCGTCGGGCCGAGCTGGTGGCCGGCGCCCTGCGGCATCCGGATCACCATCGGCACCTTCGCCTGGCCGCCGAACATGTAGTGGATCGTCGCCATGTGGTTGACGATCTGGTCCATCGCGAGGAGCGAGAAGTTGATCGTCATCAGCTCGACGATCGGGCGCAGGCCGGTCATCGCGGCGCCCACGCCCATGCCGACGATCGTGTTCTCGGAGATCGGCGTGTCGCGCACCCGCTTCTCGCCGAACTCCTCGAGCAGGCCGGCCGTGACCTTGAAGGCGCCGTTGAAGACGCCGATGTCCTCGCCCATCAGGAAGACCTTCTCGTCCCGCTGCATCTCCTCGCGCAGCGCCTGGTTGAGCGCCTCGCGATAGCGCATGACGGCCATCTACTGCTCGGCCTCTTCCGCGTCGTCCGACTCGGCCTGGGCTTCGTCGGTGGGCTTCTTGGCGCCGACATCCTCGCGGCCCGCCGCCTCGACCGCCTCGTGGTAGCCGTCCGTGGGACCGCGCTCGGCCTCGGCCAGCGCGCGCTCGTCCTCGCCCTTGTGGACGCCGGCGGATCGCTCGTCGACGGAGTACCAGCCCTTCACCTGGTCGCCGAGCACGTAGATGTGGTCGTAGAGCGACTCCGGCGGCGGGAACGCGGATCTGTCGGCGAACGCCACCGCCTCGTCTACGCGCTTGACCGTCGCCTCGTCCATCCGCTCCGGCTCTCCCTCCTCGAGCACGCTGTCGCGGACCAGTCGCTCGGCGAACGCGTTGATCGGGTCGCGCTTGCGCCACTCGGCGACCTGCTCCTTCGTGCGGTACTCCTCGGGATCGGCCATCGAGTGGCCGCGGAAGCGGTAGGTGATCGCCTCGACGAGGATCGGCTGGCGATCCTCGCGCGCGCGGCGGATCGCCTCGCTCATG
Organism: uncultured Solirubrobacteraceae bacterium; assembly: GCA_963806395.1. Taxonomy (GTDB): domain Bacteria; phylum Actinomycetota; class Thermoleophilia; order Solirubrobacterales; family Solirubrobacteraceae; genus DASSUW01. Next base: position 583,932 of record CAWDYI010000019.1, read on the forward strand.
ACGTCGCGCGTCGCCACCACGTCCATGCCGTCGCATTGCAGGCCCGGCACGCCGAAGCCCTCGCCGCGGCGGTGCAGGTCGGTCACTGCGGAATGGCGCTCGATCGACGTGCCCATGCCGAACTGGTTGTTGGTGACCATGAAGACCACCGGCAGCTTCCACAGCGCGGCGAGGTTGAGCGTCTCGCCGAACGTGCCCTGGTTGGAGGCGCCGTCGCCGAACACGCAGACCGTCACCTCGTCACGGCCCTGATAGTCGGATGCGAGCGCCATCCCGGCGGCCAGGGGCAGGTTGCCGCCGACGATGCCGTAGCCGCCCATGAAGCGGTTCTCGAGGTCGAACATGTGCATCGAACCGCCGCGGCCGTGCGAGACCCCGGTGTCGCGGCCGAACAGCTCGGCCATCACGCGGTTCGGATCCGAACCGCGTGCGAGCGCGTGCCCGTGCGAGCGGTACGTCGAGATCAGGTAGTCCTCGTCGCGCATGGCGCGGACGGCTCCGACGATCGTCGCCTCCTCGCCGATCGCCAGGTGAAGGAAGCCACCGACCTTGGCCTTCGCATACATCTCGCCCGCCCGCTCCTCGAAGCGGCGGATCAGCATCATCGTCTCCAGCCACTCCCGGGCGGCGTCGCGGTCGGGCAGCTCTGCGCTCGCCTGCTGCTCGGTGACGTCTGCCACGGGCCGGACAGTAGCGCGTGACTGTCTAGCTCGGATCGTCGGCGGGCTGGAAATAGACCAGCCGCTCGATGACGGCGCTCAGGCGCGGGCCGCGCCGGAGTAGCTCGTACACCTCCGGCGGCACCTCGGGACCCCCGTTGCGCGACTCGAGGTCGGTCAGGCGCTCGGGCTCGACGGCGATCTCGCGACCCAGCGCCGGCCACTGCTCGCGCAGGACGAGCCACTTCGCGAGATGCGCAGGCGTCAGCTCGGGCTCGCCGCCGAACATCTCCCGAGCGCGCGCGATCTCGGTCAGCAACTGGGCGTGGTTGAAGCTCCGCTTGGCCTCGCGCGGAAGCACCGGCGGGTTCTCGACGATGAAGGTCTCGACGGCGCGGAACTCGGCGCTGTCCAGGAACGAGCTCGACACCAGGTCCTTGACCAGGCCATCGTCGACCGCCGGCTCGGCGGCTGTTCGCTTGAGTACCTGGTGCTCGATCTGCTCCGGCGAGAACTGTTGCTGCTTGAGCTCCTCGATCTGCTCCTTCAGGTCGGTGCGCCGCTGGCGGGTGCGCTTGCGGAGCCGCCGCGACCACCATCCGAACCCGAGCGTGACGATGAACAGCAGGCCGAACGCGGTGGAGACGGGGTCGGAGCTGTCCTCGGATTCGAGCCACTCCGGGTTCGCGATGCCGTACACGACGAACGCGATCATGAGGATCGCGAACGGCCACCAGCGGGCGCGTTCCACGCCCTTCTTGAATTGCGCCCAGCGGCTTGCGACGCGTTGCTCGGAGGCCTTCAGCCTGCTCAGGAACGCCGGCCACCGGCGGCGGGGCAGCTGCACGGGCTCGTGATGCGGGTGCCGGAGCGACGGTCCGTACTCGCGGATGACCCTGCGCATGTCGTCCGGCGCGGGCGGCGGCAGCGCGATCTCGAGCTGGACGATCTTCGCCAGGTAACGGCGGCCGATCTCCTCGGGGTCCTCGACCTCGCTCCCGGCCAGCGTGGCGGCGTAGCGCGCACCGGCCGACCGGGCGATCGGCTCCATGTCGGCGAGCACGATGGTCACGACGCCGTGCTGACCGAGCAGCTGGCTGGCGACCTGGCAGACCTCGAGCGCACGGTCGCTGGCGCAGCGCTCCAGGTCGTCGATGATGATCACGAGCCGCCCGTTGTGGGTGGCGTGCGCGATCAGCCGCGCGAACTGCTCCCTGACCTCCGACATGCTGCCGTGGGCGGCGGCGGAGCGGGGATCGTCGATGAACCGTGCCGCCTCGCGGGCGGTCGTGAACAGCCGCTGCGAGGCGAACAGCGTGAAGAAGATGACGCCGAGCACGCCGGCGCCGGTCGCCGGGCCGCCGGGGTTCCCGAGGGCGGTGTTGAGGAGATCTCGCGAGGGCCCGAAGAGCGCCACCACGAGTGCCACCGCCGCGCTGGCGAGGGCGAGCAGCACGGTCTGCCGCGAGCGCTCGCCCGGCCGCAGCATCGCGCTCGGCAGCGGCGCGGCCGCGCGCCGCCACCACGACCGGTTGCGATCGGCCGTGCGTGCCACGGCCGCGGCGAGGGCGGCGCCGAGATGCGGCGCGTCGTCGTGCTCCCACGCGTTGAACCAGCACACGAGCCGCGGGTCGTCGCCGCCGCGGTGCCTGACCCGCCCCTCGAGCATCCACTCCACCATGCAGCCGAGCGAGCTCTTGCCGCCGCCCCACGGCGCGCTGACGGCGATCGTCAGGGGGGTCGCCGTCTTGTCGTCGTCGATGATCAGCGCCAGTGCACGCGCGAACTCCGCGAAACCGAAGCGGTCGAGCGCCGGGTCGTGCAGCGGCGTGTCGTCCACGAGCGACACACGCCGCTCGGGCGCCGCTTCGATCGGCTGAATGGTGGTTGTCATCGCGCTTCCCGCTCGCGGGCTGCGACGACTGTCTTCTCATGCGCGACCGCTGTCAAGCGGCGCACGGCCTACTGCGTGTCGTACTGGCGCCAGCGCGCCAGGAACTCCTCCGCCTCGAGCTGGGCGAGGTCGGTCTTGAGAGCGCGCGCAAGGCGGCCGGTCTGCTGCGGCGTGGTGTCCCAGAACAGCACGACCTCGCCGGAGTCGATATCGACGACCTCGATGTGGTCGACCTGACCCGCCGAGCGCAGCAGCGCCGGACCGCGGCCTCCGCGGCGCACGATCAGCTCGAACGCGCGGTTGGCCTTCATGCCGGGACCTCGATCACGTCGCCGGCGGCGGTGACGACGGCGGGCACGTCGCGCACGCCCGCCGCCCGCGCCTCCGCGGTCGCAGCGTCGAGCCGCTCGCGAGTGCCGCGCAGGTCGGCGCCCTTGATGACCGCGAGCGGGTGCATCTCGCACGCGGCGGCGGCGATCAGCACGTTGTCGCGTTCGCCGAGATCGCGCCCGCCGGCGAACGCCTGCCGGAAGGCGGCGAGGCTGAAGGCGACGGCGCGGCCGATCTGCTTCGCGTAGGTGGCCACGAGCATCGCCCACTCCGCGTCGGCCGGGAACGGATCGGGCCAGCGCAACGCCTGCACGCCCTGGGCGTGGGCGGCGCGCTCGACATCCTCGCGGTAGGCGAGGACTTCCTCGTGACACCGGAACGGGCCGACCTCGGCGACCTGCACCGGCACCCACTCCGGCACCTCGCCGAGCACGTGGTTCACGCGCTCGGCGGCCAGGTACGCAACCGGCGACGCGAGGTCGTAAAAAAATTTCGCCCGACCGGCTCCGCGTTCAGGGTCCAACGTTGGCTCCGCCGGTCGTGCGACGTTACTAGCCGTGAATCAGCCAGCCATCGGCGGCCCGCGCGGCCTCCATGATCGCCTCGGACAGCGTCGGGTGCCCGTGGATGATCCGCGCGACCTCGGGGAAGCCGCCCTCGAGCGCCTTGGCGTTGACGAGCTCCTGGATCAGCTCGGTCGAGCGTGAGCCGACGATGTGCCCGCCCACCATCTCGCCGTACTTCTTGTCGCCGATGATCTTGATCATCCCGCTGCGGTCGCCGTACACGGTGCCGCCGCCGACGGCGCCGTACTGGACCTTGCCGATCACGACGTCCAGGCCCTGCTCGCGCGCCTGCTCCTCGGTGAGCCCGAAGGAGCCGACGTTCGGGGTGCAGAACGTGGCCCGCGGGATGTCGATGTACTCGATCGGGTGCGTCTCGAGCCCGGCGGCGTCCTCGACGGCGATGATGCCCTCGTCGGATGCCTTGTGGGCGAGCGCGGGGCCTTTCACGAGGTCGCCGATCGCGTACACGCCCTTGAGCGACGTCCGCAGCGCGCCGTCGACGTCGATCAGCCCGCTGTCGTCGAGCTTGACGCCCGCGTCCTCGAGCCCCAGGCCTTCGACGTCGGGGCCGCGGCCGGCGGCGATGACGAACCACTCCACCTCTTCGGTGCTGTCGCCGAACGTGAACGAGACCTTGTCGTCGCCGGCCTGGACGTTCTCGACCAGCGTGCCGGTGTGGATCGTCATGTTCTGCTTCGCGAGGCCGCGGCCGACGACCTTCGAGATGTCCGCATCCTCGGTCGGGAGCACGCGGTCGAGCGCCTCGAACAGCAGCACCTCGGTGCCGAGCCGTCCGTAGGCGGAGGCGATCTCGGCGCCGGATGCTCCGGCGCCCGCAACCGCGATGCGGCCGGGCAGTTCCTCGAGCGCCCACGCGCCCTCGGTGCTGATCACGCGACCGCCGAACTGCGTGCCGGGGATCGGCTTCGGCACCGAGCCGGTCGCCAGGATGACGCACTTCGTGGCCTCGATCTCGGTCCCGTCGAAGTTCCCGCCGACCTTGACGTTGCCGTCGCTCGTCACCGCGGCGAAGCCCTCGATGTAGTCGATCTTGTTCTTCTTGAACAGTCCGCTGACGCCGCCCGTGAGGGTCGAGATCACCTTCTTGCGGCGATCGCTGACCTTCCCGAACTCGACGGAGCGGCCGTCGACCGTGATGCCGAAGTCACCGGCCTCGTCGATCTCGGAGAGGATGTCGGCCGACCGCAGGACCGCCTTGGCCGGGATGCAGGCGTAGTTCAGGCAACGGCCGCCGACCGTGTCCTTCTCGATCACGGCGGTCTTCATCCCGAGCTGGGCGGCGCGGATCGCGGCGACGTATCCGCCGGGTCCTGAGCCGATGACGATGCAGTCGTAGGAGGATTCGGGCATGGGCGCCGCAGGCTAGCGGAGCTTGTTCCTCAGCGCGTCTGGAAGCGGCGCGGAGCGCTGCGCCTCGTAGTCGTAACCCACGAGCACGCCGTAGCCCTCGGCGAGCAGGCGGTCGCCGGCGCGCATGTCGAACTCGAGCTTGAGCGACTTGGTCCCGATCTCCGCCGGCCGCACGCGGATCGCGACCTCCTCGTCGAAGTGACCGGGCGAGCGGTAGTCGATGTGGCAGGCGGCGAAGATGAAGCCGAAGCCGAATATAACGTCGCTGCTCTGTCCGAGCTCGCGAGGCCGGGGCAGCGAAACCGGTCTCACCGGATCATGTTGTTCGAGCAGCTCGTTCAGGTAGGCGATTCGCGCCGACTCGAAGTAGCGCAGGAACACCACGTTGTTCAGGTGCCGCATCGCGTCGAGGTCGCCGAAGCGGATGCGCTCGACGTGGGTGTACGCCCAGCTCACTCCCGCGTCTCGCGGCGCTGCGGTCGCTCCGGCATCTGGATCCGCGCCATCTGCCGGATCAGCAGCCAGAACAGCGGTCCCGTGAGCACCATCACGAGCACGCTCAGCAGCACGCCCTGCAGGTTGCCCGCCCGCAGCAGCGAGAGCATCGCGCCGATGAACGTGACGCCGAGCAGCACCTCGAAGCCGAGTACCGCCCAGTAGCGCAGGTACCACATGCCGACCGCGGCGGCCAGCATCACGCCGGCGAACACGAGCCCGCCGGCGACCGGCCGGTTGCCGTCGACCTCCCAGCCGGCTGCCACGAGAACGACGTTCGCGACCGCGAACAGGGCGGCGAGGACGGCCGACACCGCGATCGGCCACGGGCGCTCGCCCGGCGCCAGCGGCACGAGCGCGGCGCGCGCCGCCTCGTCCTTCTCGCGAGCGCGGGCGTAGCCGCGCTCCATCGACCCGCGGCCGTTGCCCGTGTGCTCGCTTGTCGCGCCCGGCCGCGGTGGCCGGCTCGCCTGAGCGCCCTCGCGTCGCTTACGCGCGCGCCGCGGCAACGGGCTCCTCGTCGAGCGCGCCTCGCAGAGCGCGTGCGGCCGCCTCGGGGTCGGCCGCGTCGGTGATCGCGCGCACGACGACGATCCGGCGCGCGCCGCGGTCGACCGCGGCGCCGAGCGTCGACGCGTCGAGCCCGCCGATCGCGAACCACGGCTTCGTCACCGTGCGCGCCGCGTACTCGACGTACTCCAGCCCCGCCGACGGCCGGCCCGGCTTGGTCGGCGTTGCGTGCACCGGCCCCACGGCCAGATAGTCGACGTCGCGATCGGCGACCGCGGCGTCGGCCTGCTCCGGCGCATGCGTCGAGCGCCCGACGATCCGCTCCGGCCCTACCGACGCGCGCGCCGCCGCGGGCGTCTCGTCGTCCTGGCCCACGTGCACCCCGTCGGCGCGGCACGCCGCCACCAGGTCCGGCCGGTCGTTGAGGACGAACAGCGCGCCGGCCTCGTCGGCGGCCGTCCGGAACGCGCGTGCGGCGGCCACGAGGGCGTCGTCGCCGAGCGTCTTGTCGCGCAGTTGCACGAGGTCGACGCCGCCGCGCAGCGCCGCACGCAACCAGTCGAGCGGGCGCGCGTCGCAGACGAGATACAGGCGGGCGGTGGCAAGACGCTCGCGGGGGCTCATCGCGGCCAGTCTGGCAGCTACCATCTAGTGCACCACAACGGGAGCCCGTGACGTTTGGGCTGAGAGGGCGGCAGCTGGCCGCCGACCGTCGAACCTGATCCGGGTAGTGCCGGCGTAGGGAGGGAATGTCCCAGCAGTGACCTCGAGTTCGTTTGACGTCGCCGTCGCAGGCGGCGGGCCGATCGGTCTGGCCTGCGCGTGGCGTGCTGCCGGCCGCGGCCTGCGCACCGTCGTGCTCGACGCCGGCGACCCGGGGGCGTGGCAGGTCGCTGCGGGCATGCTCGCCCCGGTCACCGAGGCCGCGCCCGGCGACGCGCCGCTGACCGAGCTGGGGCTGCGCAGCGCGCGTGGCTTCGGCGCGTTCTGCGCCGAGCTGTCCGAGGCTTCCGGCCAGGATCCGGGCCTGCGGCGGACCGGCACGCTCGTGGTCGCTCGCGACCGCGACGAGGCCGAGGCGCTCGAGCACCTGCTCGCCTACCGGCGCGAGCTCGGCCTCGAGGTCGAGCGGCTGCGCCCGAGCCAGGCGCGCCGCGTCGAGCCCGCGCTTGCGCCGACCGTGCGGCTCGCGCTCGACGTGCCGGGCGATCACTCGGTCGACCCGCGGCGGCTGATGGCGGCGCTCGCCGTCGCGTTCGAGCGCGCAGGCGGCACGCTGCGCCACGCCCGCGTCGTCGCCGTCGAGACCGACGGCGAGCGCGCGAGCGGTCTGCGGCTGGCAGATGGCGAGGTCGTGCACGCCGCCCGCGTCGTGCTCGCGCCGGGCACCGGCGCGCTCGAGCTGCCGGAGCACGCGCGCGTGCCGATCCGGCCCGTCAAGGGCCAGGTGCTGCGCCTGCGCGACCCTCGCGGCCCAGGCCTCGTCGCCCGCACCATTCGCGGCCCCGACGGCTACCTCGTCCCGCGCGCCGACGGCCGCTACGTGCTCGGCGCGACGATGGAGGAGCGCGGGTGGGACACGGCGCCGACCGCGGGCGCGGTCTACGAGTTGCTGCGCGACATGAGCGAGGTCGTGCCCGGCGTGCTCGAGCTCGAGATCGAGGAGCTGAGCGTGGGGCTGCGACCGGCCACGCCCGACAACCTGCCCGCGATCGGCCCGGGCGCCCTCGATGGGCTCGTGTGGGCGGCCGGGCACTTCCGCAACGGCATCCTGCTGGCCGCGGTCACCGCCGACCTCGTCGCCGGTGCGCTGTGCGGCGAGGCGATGCCCGAGTGGGCGGTGCCGGCCGACCCGCGCCGCTTCGCCGGGGTGCCCGCATGAAGGTGCTGCTCAACGGCACCGAGGCCGAGCTGGCCGACGGCGCGACCGTGCAGGCGGCGGTCGACGCGCTCGAGCTGCCGGCCGCCAACCGCGGCGTCGCGGTGGCCGTCGACGCCGAGGTCGTGCCGCGCACGCAGTGGGAGACGCACAAGCTCGACGACGGGGCGCGGGTCGAGATCCTGCGCGCGATCCAGGGAGGCTGAAGATGGCGACGACCGACGTATCCGCCGATCCGCTCACCATCGCCGGCACGGAGCTGCGCTCCCGGCTGCTGCTCGGCACCGGCGGGTTCCGCTCGCTCGACGCGCTCGCGACGGCGATCGAGGCATCCGGCGCCGAGCTCGTGACGGTCGCGCTGCGGCGGATCGAGCCGGGCCAGCGCGGGTCGATCGTCGACGTGCTCGACAGCGCAGGCGTGCGACTGCTCCCGAACACGGCCGGCTGCTTCACCGCCCGCGACGCCGTGCTCACGGCGAAGCTCGCGCGCGAGGCGTTCGAGACCGAGTGGGTGAAGCTCGAGGTGATCGGGGACGAGCGCACGCTGCTGCCGGACGCGCCGGCGCTGCTCGAGGCCGCCGAGGAGCTGGTCGACGAGGGCTTCACGGTCCTCCCGTACACCAACGACGATCCGATCCTCGCGCGCCGGCTGGAGGACGTCGGCTGCGCCGCGGTGATGCCGCTCGGCTCGCCGATCGGCTCGGGCATGGGCCTGCTGAACACCTACAACCTGCGCCTGATCCGCGAGCGTGCCGGCGTGCCGGTGATCCTCGACGCCGGTGTCGGCACCGCGTCGGATGCCGCGCTCGCGATGGAGCTCGGCCACGACGGCGTGCTGTGCGCGAGCGCGATCTCGCGCGCGGACGACCCGATCGCGATGGCGCGGGCGATCCGGCTCGGCACCGAGGCCGGGCGGCTCGCCTACCGCGCCGGCCGGATCCCGCGGCGGCTGTACGCGCAGGCGTCCACGCCCGACGAGGGAACGCCCGACTTCGCGGGGTGACGCCGCCGTGGCCCTAGGGTGGCTGTCCGCCGGGCGCCCGGCGGCGGACGCTGCCGGGCATGACCTCCACCGCTCTCTCCGCACGCCGCCTGTGGCTCATCGTGGCGGCACTCGTGCTCGCCCTGCTCTGCGGCGTGGCAGGTGACGTCGCCGCCGCCTCGGCTCCGCCGCCGGCCAAGAAGCACAACGCGCCGGGCAAGCCGAAGGACGGCAAGAAGAAGAAGCACGGCAAGAAGAAGAAGGCCAAGAAGAAGAAGAAGGCCAAGAAGAAGGCGAAGAAGAAGGCGCCTGCGAGGCCGCCGGCGCCGAGGCCGCAACCGCGACCCCAGCCGAGGCCGCAACCGCAGCCTCCGGCGAACCCGAGCGAAGCCATGTTCAAGGTCTCCGCCGTGGGCGGCTATCGGTACCTGTACACCAACGAAGGCCCGTCGTGGTACGCGAAGGCCGAGCAGACGCTGGAATGGGCCGCCACCGGTTCGGCGCAACTCGGTCGGGGCGCCACCGATGCCGACTTCCGGATCTCCGGCGCGGTGCTCGACGGGGCGCTCACGTCCTACAAGCTCGAGAACGGCTCCTCCTCCACCACGGTTGGCCCGGACGGCACGCCCGTCACGTGCACGCGCAGCTACGCGGAGCTGCCGTTCGGCAGCCACATCAAGGTGCACCCTGGCCTGTCCGGAACCAAGCCGAGCAACCTCACCGTCGGGCTGGGCGATGGCTCGTTCAACATCACGGCGGCCGAGAGCGGCTCCGGCCCGCCGAGCTGCGCGCCGCCCGTGACGCGAACCTGGCAACAGGTGTTCCGGTACCAGGGTCTCAAGTACTCGTTCCTTCCGATCGTCACAAGTGACGGCGAGTCGACGTGCAGCAGCTCCGGGTCGCTCGCGACCGGCCTCACGCGCAGCTGCACGGGCATCGTCCGCCACAGCCCAACCCGAACCGAGACGTGGACCATGACGGTCACGCTCTCGCCCGACAGCTAGGTCCGCGCGAGCCGCCGCACGTCCGCCACGAGCAGCGCGCTGACCAGCGCCCCGAGCGCCAGCGCGCTGCCCGCGGCCAGGACCTCGACCGCACCGAACGCCTCGCCGAGCGGGCCGGCGAGCACGTACCCGATCGGCAGCAGCGCGAGCGAGCCCATCCAGTCGTAGGCGGTCACGCGCGACAGCAGGTGCGGGCGGAATGCGCTCGGCCAGTGCGGTCTCCCACCAGATGCCGAACAGCGCGATGCCGGCACCGGCGATCACGAAGATCACGAGCAGCACGCCGACGGGCACGCCGAGCGCGAAGCAGCCGAGCGCCGCCGGCCACGGGAGCGCGAGCAGCATGCCGGTGCGCATCGGGAAGCGCGGTCGCCAGCGGAAGCCGATCAGCGCGCCGGCGATCGTCCCGGCACCCATCGCGGCCGCCAGGATGCCGTACACCGCACGCGTGTCGTAGCGCTCGATCGACACCGTCGGCCCCAGCGTCATCCATGGCCCGAACGAGGTCAGCAGCGCCAGCGAGAACACCAGGATGATCACCCACACCCAGGCGCGCGCCCGGACCTCGGACCACCCCTCGCGCAGTTCGCTCAGCACCGTCGTCCGCTCGGCCACGATCCCGCGCTCGCGCGGTCGCAGCCGCACCAGGAAGGCGGCCGAGACGAGGAACGTCGCGGCGTCGATCGCGAACGCGAAGCCGGGGCCGACCCCGAGCACGAGCGCGGTCGCGAGCGCCGGGCCGGTGAACTCGGCGACCGTCTCGACGGTGCCGAACGCGGCCTTCGCCGGCTGCAGCTCGTCCTCCGGGACGGTCTGCGGCACGAGGCCGGTGTAGGCGGGGCGGAAGAACGCCTCGGCGGTGCCGAATCCCGCCTCGATCAGCGCGATGTGCCAGATCTCGACCGCGCCGGTGAAGATCAGCGCCGCCAGCAGCGCGTGCAGCGCGCACCGGATCAGGTCGGTCGCGACCATCACCTTGTGGCGCGGCAGCCGGTCCGCCCACACTCCGCCGATCAGCAGGAAGCCGACCAGCGGTACGGCGTTGGCGGCGAGCACGATCCCGACGTCGCTCGGCGAGCCCAGGTCGGTCACGTACAGCGCCAGCGCGACGAACACGATCCGGTCGCCGATCGTGCTCGCCGCCTGACCGCACAGGAGCAGCCGGAACTCGCGGTGGCGGAACACGCCCTGCACGACCCGGCATGATGGCCGCATGGACGTGGACGAGCTGTTCGACGCGTGGGAGCGCGCGTGGTCCGGGCGTGACGCCGCCGGGTTCGAACCCCTGTGCGCGGACGAGTTCGCCTACGAGGACCCGCTGACGCCCGAGCCGCTCCAAGGCGTTCGCGCGCTCGCCGCGCACGCGCGGCGGCTGTGGACCGCGTTCCCGGACGCACGCGTCAACACCACCGGCGAGCGGCTGAGCGACGGTCACTTCGCGTGCGCGCCGTGCAAGATCCTCGGCACGCACCGCGGCAGGATCGGCGGCGTCACGCCGACCGGCGCTTCGTGGTCGTGCACGCGCTGGTCTACGCCGAGCTGCGCGACGAGCGGCTGCTGCGCGTGCGCGCGTTCTTCGACGTCCACGGCGCGGCGACGGCGCTCGGGGTGCTGCCGGAGCCCGGCACGATGGGCGAGAAGGCGCTGCTGCTGCTCCGCGGGTTCGGCCTGCGGTCATGAGGGTCGCCCTCGTCACCGGCGCCTCGCGCGGCCTCGGCGCCGCGATCGCCGAGCGGCTGGGGGCGGACGGCTTCGCCGTCGCCGTGAACTACGCGAGCTCGTCGTCACGGGCCGACGAGGTGGTGGCCCGGATCCGCGAGGGCGGCTCGACCGCGGAGTCCTTCCAGGGCGACGTGACCGACGAGGCCGCGGTCGCGGCGCTCGTCGCGAACGTGCGCGAGCGCCTCGGTGGCGTCCACGTCCTGGTGCTCAACGCCACCGGGCCACAGCCCACCGCGACGGTCGAGGAGCTCACGTGGCAGGCGCACCTCGACCAGCTCGAGTTCTTCGTCAAGAGCCCGACCCTGCTGCTGCGGGCGGTGCTGCCCGACATGACACGCGCCGGCGGAGGCCGGGTCGTCCACGTCGGCTCGGACATCATCGAGCGCGCTCTGCCCGGCAACTCCGCGTACGCGGCCGCCAAGGCGGCGCAGCTCGGCCTGGCGCGCGTGTGGGCGCGCGAGCTCGCGCCGCTGGCGATCACCGTGAACACGGTCGCGCCCGGGTGGGTCCCGGTCGAGCGCCACGAATCGATCACGTCCGACGAACGCGACGACTACCTGCGCTCCGTGCCGCTCGGCCGCATGGGCGAGCCGGCGGACGTCGCCGGTGCCGTGTCCTACCTGGCCTCTGACGCCGCCGCGTTCGTCACGGGCGTCAGCCTGGCGGTCAACGGCGGGTTCACCGTCGACTGACTTCGATCGTCCCGGTCATCCCGGGGTGGATCGTGCACACGTACTCGACGGTGCCGGGCTTGTCGACCGTCGCCGTGAACGTCTTGCCCTTGCCGAACAGCTCGGACTTGAACGTCGCGCCGGACTCGGCGACGGCGTTGTGGTCGATGCTGTCCTCGTTGACCCAGCAGACCTCCTGGCCGACACCCGCCGTCGCGTCCTCGGGGTCGAACTTGATGTCGACCATCCTGATCGTCACCGAGCCGCTCGGGCACGCATCGGACGACGCACCCTCGCCGCCGTCGTCGCCTCCGCCGCAGGCGGCGAGGGCGAGCGTGAGGGCGGCGACGAGCAGGAGCGGGCGCATTGCGGCGCTGCATTCAATCAGGCGAGCGTGACCGCGACCGGCGGGTGGTCGGAGAGCGTCCCGCGGTCGAGCACCTGACCCTTGCCCGCGGCGGGCCGGCCGTCGGTGAAGAGATGGTCGACGTGGTTGCCGGCCACGCGCAGCATGCCGGGGAGCTCCGGGCGGTGCAGGTTGACGTCGCCCCCGAACAGGAGCGGCGCGCCGGCGGCCCAGCGCTGGGCGAGCGCGAGCGCACGCTCGGTGTCCGCACGCGCGGCCTCCTCCGGATGGTTGTGCGAATGGACGTTGACGACCCAGCTCGCGTCCGGCAGGCGGACCCCGTGGACCCAGCGCGCCTCCGGCCGGCGTCGCAGCCGCTCGGCGCGGTGCTCCTCGATCTCCGCGCGCACGAGGATCGCGTTCGCGCCGCCGCCGTGCGACTTGAGGAGGTCCGGATTGCGGTCGCAGATCGCCCGCCGCAGCGGCAGCAGCCAGTTGCGCGACGTGAGCTGCGTGCGCTCGCGCGCGCCCGCGGCGGCGGCGAGCGCCGGCGGCCACCACGGCGGCACTTCCTGGAGCAGCGCGACGTCCCACTCCCAGCCGGCGAGCGTGTGGGCGAAGTCGGCCAGCCGCGAGCGGCCGCTCGGCGGCACCGTCCGCCCGTGGTAGAGGTTCCAGGTGAGAACTCGCAGCCGCTGGACCGTACACTCACGCGCTTGCACTTCCTGGACGGCACCGAGCTCTCGCCGGACCAGCTCGCCTCGTTGCTGGACCGCGCGCTCGCCCTGAAGGCGGGCGGCGGACTCGCGCGCGCTCGAGGGCCGGACGGTCGCGCTCCTGTTCGAGCATCCCTCGACCCGCACACGCGTCTCGTTCGAGGCAGGGGTGTTCGAGCTCGGCGGGCATCCGATGGTGCTGCGCGCGAACGAGATGCAGCTCGCACGCGGCGAGTCGCTGCGCGACACCGCGCTGGTGTTCTCGCGGCACGTGGCGGCGATCGGGCTGCGCACCGGCTCCGAGGAGCACCTCGCCGGGCTCGCCGAGCACGCCACGGTGCCGGTCGTGAACATGCTGTCGCCGCTGCACCACCCGTGCCAGGCGCTGGCCGACCTGATGACGCTGCGCGAGGCGTTCGGGTCGATCGAGGGGCGCGTTCTGACGTACGTGGGCGACGGCAACAACGTCGCGCGTTCGCTCGCGCTGATCGGCGCGCTCGCCGGCGTGCAGGTGCGCGTCGCGGCGCCGGGTGGCTTCCAGCTCGAGCCCGAGGCGGGCGCCGCGCTGTTCGAGGACCCGGCCGAGGCGGTTGCCGGCGCAGATGCCGTCTACACCGACGTGTGGGTCTCGATGAGCGACGACGACGCCACCGCGGAGCACCGCCGCCAGGCGCTCGATCCGTACCGGTTGTCGGAGGCGCTGCTCGACCGCGCCGCCCCGCACGCGATCGCCCTGCACTGCCTGCCCGCACATCCCGGTCAAGAGATCACCGAGGGCGTGCTCTACGGAGACCGCCAGCGGATCTGGGACCAGGCCGAGAACCGGCGGCACGCGCAGAAGGCGCTTCTGGAGATGCTCGTTTCAAATCGAACATAGTCGGGGTAGGGCAACGTCCGCGGATGCCACAGTCCAAGCGCCAGCGGGCGCGCGTGCAGCCCGCCCGCATGCTCAACCCGCTCGAGGCGCTGGTACTCACCCGCGAGCGGCTCCAGGAGGTACTCGACGACGCGGTCGCACGCGGGCGGATGACGCGCGATGACGCATCCGAGATGTTCGCCGAGCTCGTCCGCCGCGGCCGTCGCCAGACGGACGACCTGATCGACAGCCTGGTCGCCGCGCCCGCCGACCGGGTGCTGCGCGAAGTCGACCGCGCGAAGCGCGCCGCCGGGCTGGCCGCGTTCCCGATCGACGCCTACGACGACCTCACCGCCGCGCAGGTGATCGAGCGGCTCGACGGGCTGACTCCGGCAGAGCTGCGCGCCGTGCGCGACCACGAGCGCCGCAACGCGAACCGCAAGACGGTCCTCGCGGCGATCGAGCGCAAGCTGCCCTAGATGTCATCCTGGGAGGGTGTCCACCACCACCCCCCAGACGCGCCCGTCACGCGGTGACGAGCTCGAGCTGACGATCGACTCGCTCGCTCACGGCGGCAACGGCGTAGCGCGCCGCGACGGCTATGTCGTGTTCGTGGCCGGCGCCGTGCCCGGCGACCGCGTTCGTGCCGTCGTCGGCAAGGCCAAGCGCGCGTACGCCGAGGCGCGCGCGGTCGAGGTGCTCGAGCCGTCGCCGGATCGGATCGCACCGCTCGCCGATCACCCCGGCGCGCCGTGGCAGGTGCTGCCGTACGAGCGCCAGCTCGAGATCAAGGCGAGCCAGGTGCGCGAGGCGCTGGAGCGGATCGGCAAGCTGGAGGACTTCGAGCTCGAGCCGATCGTGCCGGCGGTCGAGCAGTGGCGCTACCGCAACAAGCTCGAGTACTCGTTCGGCACGGGCCCGGCCGGCGAGCTGGTGTGCGGTTTTCACGCTCCCGGCCGCTGGGACGAGATCCTGCCGATGAACGACTGCCTGCTGGCCTCCGAGCGCTCCAACGTGGTGCGCGAGCAGGTGCTCCAGTGGGCGCGGCTTGAAGGCCTGAGCGCGTGGGACCGGCGCGAGCAGCGCGGCCTGCTGCGCAACCTCGTGATCCGCGAGGGCCGGCGCACCGGCGAGGTGCAGGTCCGCCTGGTCACATCACCCGGTGGCATCGACACCGATTCGCTGGCAGCGGCGGTGCAGTGCGACGGACTGTTCTGGACCAAGCAGGACCAGCTCGGCGAGACCGTGCAGGGCGGCGAGACCGTCCTGATCTCGGGCACACCAAAGCTGCGCGAGCAGATCGGCGGGCTGGAGTTCCTGATCAGCCCCGAGGCGTTCTTCCAGACCAACACGGAGATGGCCGAGCGCCTGTACGCGGTCGCCGCCGACATGGCGGCGCTGCGCGGCCACGAGCGCGTCTTCGACCTCTACTGCGGCATCGGCACGATCGGGCTCAGCCTGGCGTCACGCGCCCGCGAGGTCGTCGGCGTCGAGATCGTCGAGCCGGCGGTCGCCGACGCGATCGAGAACGCGCGCCTCAACGACGTCCTCAACGCCCGCTTCTTCGCAGGTGACATCCGGCTCGCGATGCGCGACCTGGTCGAGGAGGCCGGCCGGCCCGACGTGGCCGTGGTCGACCCGCCGCGCGCGGGGCTCTCCCAGAAGGTCGTCCGGCGGATCCTCGAGGCCCAGCCCTCCCGGATCGTCTACGTCTCCTGCAACCCGACCACGCTGGCCCCGAACGCCGCGCAGATGGTCGAGGCCGGCTACCGCCTCACGCGCGTCCGCCCGGTCGACATGTTCCCGCAGACGCCGCACATCGAGTCCGTGGCGCTGCTCGAGCGCGCCTAGCGCCCCGCCCACGAACGTCGACTGCGCTGGGTGGGGAAGCGGGTGAGCCGTCGCGGCTGCGACGGCTTCGTCGAGTGTCGAGTTTCGGGGTGTGACGCCCGGTAACTCGACACTCGATGCGTTCGAGTCCGACCGACTCCCCACCCAGCGCAGTTGACGTTCGCCGGCGCTACGCAGCGCGGTCGAGCGGGGCCGTCGCGCCACCCGCAAACGCGGCCAGCCCGCGGGCGACCTGCTCGTACGCACCCCGGTTGACCGCCATCCCGCAATGCGACGCCCGGATCTCGACCAGCTCGTCCGCGCCGGGGTCCAGGCACGCGCGCCAGTCGACGATCCCGTCCGTGCGCGAGTACACCGCGATGTATCCCACGCCCGACGGGAACGGCGCCAGGAGGTCGGCCCGGAAGGACTCGCAGCAGTGCCCGCGCAGGCAGCTCATGGAGAACAGGCCGGGGACGCGACTGGTGCCGAGCGCGCCGAGCACGCCGACCTGGAGCAGGACGAGCGGGTGGATGCGGAGCATCGACACCGACGGCGCGCCCAGGGTCACGATCCCGGCGACGAGGTCGGGGCGCCGCACCGCGACCGCCCTGGCGAGCACGCCGCCGCGGCTCTGGCCGACGATCGTCACGCGCCGGCCGGTGCGGTCCGCGAGCGCCTCCAGGCGCTCCTCGAGCCGTACGCACGCCTCGTCCGAGCACCCCACATTGGCGCGGATGCCGGCGCGCCGCGTGCGGTAGCCGTGCTCGCGCAGCCACCGCGTCATCGTCGCGAGCGAGCCGTCCCCGGCCATGAAGCCGGGCACCAGCAGCACCGGACGGCCCTCGCCCGGCGCCACGCCCGCCCCGCGCCACACGGGGCTCCGCAGGAGCTGCGCGGCCTCGAACCCGACGCGTGATTCGCGCCATAGCGGCGGCACGTACGGGACGGCGCCGATCGGGATGTGGGGACGAGGTACGCCCATCAATGACCATTACCCCATCACCCGGCCCGGCGTACAACGGCAGATCGGGGAGTCTTGCGTGTCTGGAGTAGCATCGCGGCCGGCATGCGAGCCGCGACCATCCGCGACGGAGAGCTCACCGTCCAGGACCATCCCGACCCCTCCCCGCACGCCGGCGAGCTGCTCGTCCGCGTGCACGCGGCGGGTATCAACGGTGCCGACATGCTGCAGCTCGCCGGGAACTACCCGGCGCCGCCCGGCGCGCCCCAGGACATCCCGGGGCTGGAGCTCGCCGGCGAGGTCGTGGAGACGGGCCCGGGTGTGAATCGCTTCGAGCCAGGCGATCGCGTGATGGCCGTCGTGGCCGGCGGCGGCCAGGCGGAGCTCGCCGTCGTGCACGAGCGGACCGCGATGCCGGTGCCGGAGGACCTCGACTGGACGGCCGCCGGCGGCGTGCCCGAGGTGTTCACGACCGCGCACGACGCCCTGTTCACCCAGGCCGAGCTGATCGTGGGGGAGCGGCTGCTCGTGCACGGCGCGGCCGGTGGCGTCGGCATGGCCGCCGTGCAGCTCGGCACGATGGCCGGCGCGCGGGTGACCGCCACGGTGCGGAACGAGCGCTGCCGCGAGCAGGTCGCCGCGTTCGGCGTGAACGCGCTCGCACCCGACGAGTTCGTCGCCGCGGGCCCGTTCGACGTGATCCTCGAGCTGGTCGGTGCGCCCAACTTCCCCGGCAACCTCCAGGCGCTCGCCCAGCTCGGGCGGATCAGTGTGATCGGCGTCGGCGGCGGGCCGAACGTGGACATCGACCTGCGTGCGCTGATGGGCAAGCGCGCCCGCATCCACGGCTCCGTGCTGCGCGCTCGCTCGCTGGAGGACAAGGCCGCTGCCGCCCGGCTCGTCGAGAAGGCCGTGCTCCCCGGCTTCGCGTCCGGCGACCTGTCGGTGCCGGTCGTCGCGAGCTACCCGCTGGACGACGTGGGCGACGCCTACGAGCGCTTCAAGTCCGGCGGCAAGCTCGGCAAGATCGTGCTCGAGATGTGAGCGATCTTGTCCGGGTTCGGGATCGAGCGGATCGTCGCGATCCTCCCGTCCACGATGTCCAGCGCCATCACCGCGATCAGTGACCCGTCGGCGTTGAGTGCGAGCGCACCCGGCTGACCGTTCACGTCGACAAGCTGCACCGTCGCCCCCTGGCGGGCTGCGACGCGCGAGAAGCCGAGCAGCAGGCTCGCCACCCTGTCGCGCCCGAACATCGGCTTGCCGATCGCCGGCGCCTTCCCGCCGCCGTCGCCGTAGAAGGCGACGTCGGCGGCCAGCAGCTCGACCAGCGGCTCGGTCTCGCCTTCCTCGACAGCGGCGAAGAAGCGGCGCGCGAGCTCCTCGCGCTGCTCGCGTGACGGCTCGAACCGCGGCCGCCGCGCGTCGACGTGGCGGCGCGCGCGCACGACGAGCTGGCGGCAGTTGTCCTCGCTCTTGTCGACGATCTCGGCGATCTCGCCGTAGCCGTAGTCGAACACCTCGCGCAGCAGGAACACGGCTCGCTCGACCGGTGACAGGCTCTCGAGCACCACCAGCAGCGCCAGCGAGAGCGTGTCGGCGGTCTCCGCGCGCTCGGCGGCGTCGGGCGCCGGGTCGGCGAGCAGCGGCTCGGGCAGCCACGTCCCGGGGTATTGCTCGCGCCGGACGCGCGCGGACCGCAGGTGGTCGATGCACAGCCTGGTCGTGACGGTGGTCAGCCACGCCTTCGGGGACTCGACGGTGTCCTCGACCGTTGCCAGCCGCACGAAGGCGTCCTGGACGATGTCCTCAGCCTCGCTGAAGCTGCCGACCATGCGGTAGGCGATCGACAGCATCAGCGGCCGCGGATCTTCGTATGTCACAGCCGTCGCCCCTGCTTCGTCTGCACCGACATGAACACCCTACGCATCTTCCTCGCAGGCGCGAGCGGCACGCTCGGTCGCCGGCTCGTGCCCCAACTCGTCGGCCGCGGCCACCACGTCGTCGGCACTACCCGCTCGACCGCCCGCGCGGCCGAGCTGCAGCGGCTCGGCGCCGAACCGGCGGTCGTCGACCCGCTCGACGCCCGCGCCGTCCGCGACGCCGTCGTGCAGGCGCGGCCGGACGTCGTCGTGCACCAGCTCACCGCGCTCGCCGGCCTCGGCCTGGGCCGCAACTTCGACCGCATGTTCGCCGAGACGAACCGGCTGCGGACCGAGGGCACCGACCATCTGATCGCCGCCGCCCGCGCGGCGGGCGCCCGGCGGCTCGTGTGGCAGAGCTACGCGGGCTGGCCGTACGCCCGTCAGGGCGGGCCGGTGAAGACCGAGGACGACCCGCTCGACCCCGAGCCGCCCGCCGACGCCCGCGAGTCGCTCGCGGCGATCCGATACCTGGAAGCCGCGGTGATGGGCGCCGACGGGCTCGAGGGCGTCGTGCTCCGCTACGGCGGCTTCTACGGGCCCACGACGTCGATCGACGAGGGCGGCGAGCACGTCGAGCTGATCCGCAAGCGCCGGTTCCCGATCGCGGGCGACGGCGCGGGCATGTGGTCGTTCGTGCACATCGACGACGCCGCGGCCGCCACGGTCGCGGCGATCGAGGGCGGCGCGCCCGGCATCTACAACATCGTCGACGACGACCCGGCCGCCGCGAACGACTGGCTGCCGGCGCTTGCGGCCGCCATCGGCGCGAAGCCGCCGCGGCGGCTGCCGGCCTGGCTCGTCGGGCTCGCCGGCGGCCGGCAGGCGCTGACGATGATGACCCGCTCCCGCGCCGCGTCGAACGCCAAGGCCGCGCGCGAGCTCGGCTGGCGGCCGCAGCACTCGTGGCGCGAGCTTCAGTACGGCGGGAAGTCCGCGTACCAGTCGCCCAGTACGCGGAACGACTTCCAGAACGCTCGCTTGGATTCCTCCTCGTCGAGCGCCTCGTCGATGCTCGACGTGTAGAGCGCGTCGATCGAGGGAGTGAGCGACTGGATCTCCCCCGGCGCGGCCAGCACCTGGCGCGCCAGGGGGAGTTGCAGGTCGTTGAGGACATCGAGCGCCTCGGGCCCCATCACCACCACGAGCCGCGGCTGCACGATCGCGATCTCCTCGACCAGGCGCGCGACGCACTCCGGCGCGGCGAGCGCCGTGTCGGCCACCGGGCACTTGACGCACAGCGTCCCGTAGACGGCGAGCGGATCGATGTCGAGCCGCTTGAGCGACTTCATCAGCGCCGTGCCCGCGCGACCGTAGAAGGCGACGCCCTCTTCGATCTCCGCCGGCGTCGGGTGGTATTTGAGCAACATCACGTCGGCCTGCGGGTGGCCGGAGCCGAGCACGGGCATGAGGCTGCCGCGCGGACAGCGATCGCAGGCCTGCAGGTCTCGGGTGAAGTGGTTGAGCTCGCGAATCGCGCGCTCTAGGTACTTCTCACGGATCTCGTCATCGGTCGCGGGCATTCCGCCGACCGGTTTAGGCGCTCCGCTCTTTTCTCCTTGCCCCTGCATCGGTCATTGCGTGTCGCGACCGGCAACCGCCCGTCGTACGCGTCGCTTCCGGGCCGCCCGCCGGGCGGCCGCAGGAGTGGCCCGCGTCTCCAGGAACTTGAGCGCCTGGACCTGTGCGTAGCGCAGCGATGAGGGCCGGCCGAGGATGTCCGCGTCGCGCAGGGAATCGAGGAACTCCTCGGGCCCGTCGAAGTCGCGCATCCGGATCCGCACGGCGCCGAGGCCGTGCGCCACGTGGGCGTCCGAGCCGGCGCCGCCGGGGATCCGGTACTTGGCGGCGAAGCGCACGGCCTCCTCGTTCCAGGCCGGGATCGCGATCCGCGGGTTGAAGATCTCGATCGCGTCGACGTCGCCGACCACGCGCAGCAGGTGCTCGTAGTCCGGGACCGAGTGCAGGCGATCGAACGGATGCGGGACGTAGACGAGCCCGCCCTGGCGGCGGATCTCGGCGATCGTCTCCTCCAGGCTCATCCCGCGGGCGATCTTGTCCTCGATGAAGAGCCCGATCACCTCGCCCTGGTCGGCCGTCTTGACCTCCTCGCCGACGATCACCTTCACGCCGTACTCGGCGGCCTTCTCGCGCGCCTCGTGCGCGCCGGAGATCTCGTTGTGGTCGGTGACGGCGATCGCTCCGAGGCCGCGCTCGCGGGCGGTCGCGAGCAGCACGTCCACGGGCGTCACGCAGTCGTTCGAGTGGTCCGTGTGCATGTGCAGGTCGACGTCGATCATCCTGCGCCGCGAGAGCCGCTCGCGGTCCGCGGGCTGGAGGTCCTGGAGCGGGCGGCGCAGCGCCGCGAGCTCGGCGTAGATCGCCTCCGTGTCGTCGGCCACGCGGCTCCAGGCAAGGTCGCCGCTCGCAGCGGCGGCGCGCGCTCGCAGCGCGTCCGCGATCGCCGGGTCGCGCGCGACGCGCTCGAGCTGGCCGGCGAGCACGTCGACGTCGCCGGGCTCGAACAGCAGGCCGAGCTCGCCGTCGCCCAGCACCTCCTCGTAGGCCGGCAAGCGGGCGGCGATCGGGACCGCGCCGGCGCCGAGCGCGCGCACGAGCAGCCCGGGCGCGGGCGCCTGGCCGACCGAGGCCGCGACCGCCACGTCCGCGTTGGCGAGCACCGCGCTCTCGTCCGTGTCGTCGGCGGACAGGAGCGTGAGGCGGTCGCGCAGGCGGCTCCGCAGTGCGCCGGTCGGGGCCGCCCCGGTCGGCGAGAAGACGGTCGCCTCCCACTCGAGGTCGTCCGGGAGTCGCCGCAGCGCACGCAGGAACAGCCGCAGCGCCTGGCGCTCCTCCTGCGCGCAGAACGCGAACCGCACCGGGCCGTCGTGCGGCGTCCGCTCGACCGCCGCGGCGCCTGGCCGCAGCAGCCGGTAGTGGGCGGGGAAGATGCGCTCCATCAACTCCTTCGTGGCGCCGAACGAAGCCGTGCGGGCGTCGAGGCGGCCGAAGAACAGCTCGACGAAGCGGCGCGCGACCTGCGTCGACAGCACGCGTTCGGTCGGCGCGTGGAAGGAGCCGACGTTCAGCGCCCGCGAGTGCCGCAGCGCGACCGACGACGCGCTCGGCGCGAACGGCTCGTGCACGTGGACGAAGTCGAGCGGCGCGAGCGTCAGCACCTCCTCGATCGTCCGTGCCACGTCCACGGGGGGCGACGGCGCCCCGCCGCGCCGCTGCAGCGGCAGCAGCTCGCCGACGCCGAGCACGCGCACGCCGCCGGCGGGATCGAACAGCGATTCGGGCGCGTCGCGCGCCGCGCGGATCAGCCGGCGCGACTCCCGCACCAGCTCGCGCGACCGCGACGGCGCGAGCACGAGCACCCGGTGCCCGCGCTGCGCGAGCTCGCCCGACAACTCCTCGACGAACGCGTTGACCTCGTGCTCGTCCTCCCAGGCGTGGGGAGTGACCTGCGCGATGGAGAACCGCTCGGGCACCGCGCGCAGCTTAGTGGCCTTGTCGTCCCGGTCTGTTTTGCGAGAGGGTGCGCGGTGTGTTGGACAGCGCCCACAACTGGGCTGCGATGGAGGAGCGGCTGCCGGGCGCCGCGATGCAGCGGGCCTGGGAGGACACGGTCGGCGGGCGCGAGCTCTCCGACCTGCTCGGGGGCGTGTCGGACGCGCTCGGCATCGTCCCGCCGGCGTACGCACAGTCGGTGTTCGGCTCCCCGCGCTCGTGGGCGCCGTGGCGGCGCTTCTCCGAGTTCGGGCTGCTGCTGCCGTGGCGTCCGCTGGTCGCGGGGCGCTACCTGGCCGACGTGCTCATGATCTCGGTGCCGTTGACCGCTCCGGCGTGGCTTCCCTCCGCGCTGACGTGGCCGTTCTGGCATCCCACGGTGATCGACCAGCGGCCGGACCATGAGGGCAGCTTCGCCTCGCATCCGCGCGAGCGCTGGTTCTTCATCAACGGGATCATGACCAACGCTTCGGTGGCGCAGTTGAACGCCGCCTATCTGGCGTTTCTCTTCCACCGGCCGATCACGCTGATCCAGAACTCGACCGGCGGCGTGGTCGAGGATCTGGTCGAGTGCGCACTCGACAAGGCGTTCGGCCAGACCGGCGAGGCCGCCGCGAAGGCGGTCCCGGCGATCTACGACGCACTCAAGGACTCCGGCAAGGATCGCGTGGTCGTCGTCGCCCATTCGCAGGGGACGATCATCGCGAGCGTGGTCCTGCGCTTCTTCACGCAGCTGTACTCGCCGACCGACCGGCTGCCGGCGATGCTGAGCGTCGAGCCCGACCCGGCGCTTGCCGAGGACATGCCACTCGACCCGCGCGACTTCGACCCGCTCAGCGACGACGAGATCGCCAAGCTCGAGCTCTACTGCTTCGCGAACTGCGCGACCCGGATGCCGTACCTGAACCGTGACTTCCTGGGCCGGCCGCGGCCGTGGATCGAGAGCTTCGGCAACGAGCACGACGTCGTCGCGCGCCTCGGCATGCTCGCTCCCCGGCCATCCGAGCGCAGCGTGGTCATCGACGGGCCCCGGTACGCGCGCCCGGACGCGTGGGGCCACCTCCTGAACGAGCACTATCTGCGCGGCATCGAGGACGCGCAGAGACCGGGACGTAAGCGCGGCCCGCAGGCGGAGAGCGCAGATCCCTACATCCTGCTCGACGCGGACAACCAGGCCGGCGCCGGTGTGCCGAGGCTCTACCGCTACCTCAACGGAGGTGCGCCCGGCGACTGACGCGGCCGCCGGCCAGAGGACTTCGCGGCGAACCGCCGAACCCGACGGGCGTGTCCACGACTCAGAATTTTCGAGCGTCGCGATATGCCGCCTTGGCTCCGGCCGCGGTCGGCCTGGTCCTGTGCATCGCGGCCGTCGAGCTCCGGATGGATGATCCGTGGGCGGAAGGTGTGCTCGCGTTCGTCGCAGCCGTCCCGGCGATCGGGCTGATCTACCTCGGGCTGCTCGCCGCCCGCGGTGACGGAGCGTCGCGGCCCGCGGTGACGATCTTCCTCGTCGGCGGTCTCGTGCTCCTGGCCGTGGCGGTCTTCCGTCTCGGCCGCGCGTTCGCGGGCGACGACTTCCTCGCAGGCGGCGGCACGTTGACATGGATGCTCGCGCTGTTCACCGCGGTCTCGGCGTTCTGCGCCTCGAAGGCGCGCTCGGCGGCGTGCCTGCTGATCGCCGCGCTCGCATCCGTGGCGCTGCTGATGGAGGCCGTGAACTGGATCTTCGACGCCGAGGACGTCGACGTGTTCCGCGTGCTGCTCGTGCTCGCGTTCGCTGCGCTCTTCGCGGCCGGCATGGCGGTGTCCGGCCGGTCCGGCACCGTCCTGGTCGCAGCGGCGGGCGTGTCCGTGCTCGCCGGCTCGTACGGCACGGGTCTCGGACTGGTCTTCGGAGCCACGGAGGCCCTCGGCTGGGGCTGGGAGCTGATCACGCTTCTCCAAGGCGCGGCGCTGATCGCCTACGCCGCGCAGCGTCTGGAGCCCGGACCCGGCTACCTCGCGTTCTTCATCCTGGCGCTCTTCGTCGCCACGGCCGCAGCGGTCGGCGACGGCGTCAGCGGCGGGGTCATCGACGATGACGGCGTCATCACCGAACAGAACCCCGACACGTACTCGCTCATCGGCTGGCCGCTCGCGCTCGGTCTGGGCACCGTCGCAGCCGCGCTGTGGGGCCTCCGTCAGACCGCGCCCGAGCGGCGCGCCCGGTGAGCGGTCGTCTAATCGACGACCGCTGACTTCTCCGCTGCCGCCTTCGCCGCTGCGGCGCGGGCTGCCTCGGCCGCTGCCCGCGAGCGGGCGTGATGGGCGATGAACTCCTCGGTCGCCTCGCGTGCCAGGTGGTCCGGCCGCTGCGTGTACGGCGACTTCATGAGGTACGAGCTGGGCCCGTCGAGCTGGCCGCCGACGCCATGGTTGAGCGCCAGCTTGCAGCACCGCACGGCGTCGATCACGATGCCGGCCGAGTTCGGCGAGTCCCACACCTCGAGCTTGAGCTCGGCGGTCAGGGGCACGTCGCCGAAGGCCTGGCCCTCGAGCCGGATGTGCGCCCACTTGCGGTCCGTCAGCCACGGCACGTAGTCGGACGGGCCGACGTGCACGTTGTCGGGCTCGAGCTGGTCCTCGAGGATCGAGGTCACGGCGTTCGTCTTGGAGATCTTCTTCGACTCCAGCCGCTCGCGCTCGAGCATGTTGAAGAAGTCCATGTTGCCGCCGACGTTGAGCTGCGAGGTGCGCTGCAGCCGGACGCCGCGGTCGCCGAACAGGCGCGCCAGCGTGCGATGGACGATCGTGGCGCCGACCTGCGACTTGATGTCGTCGCCGATGATCGGCAGACCGGCCTTGACGAAGCGCCGGTTCCAGTAGTCCTCGCGGGCAATGAACACCGGGATGCAGTTCACCATCGCGCAGCCGGCCTCGAGGATCTGCTCGACGTACCACTTCGTCGCCTGCTCGGAGCCGACGGGGAGGTAGGAGACGACGACGTCGGTGCGCGTGTCGATGAGGACTTGCGCGATGTCGACCGTCGAGCCTTCGGCCTTCGTGATCCGCTGCGACAGGTACTTGCCGAGCCCGTCGTGCGTCATGCCGCGCTGGACGGGGATGTCCAGATGCGGGACGTCCTCTTTGACGAACTTGATCGTGTTGTTCTGACCGGCCCAGATCGCCTCGGAGAGATCCTTGCCGACCTTCTCGGAATCGATGTCGAACGCCGCCGAGAACTCGATGTCGCGGATGTGGTAGCCGCCGAGATCGGTGTGCATTAGGCCCGGGACGCGCTCTGAGGCGTCGGCGTCGCGGTAGTACTGGACGCCCTGCACGAAGGCGTTGGCGCAGTTGCCGACGCCGATGATCGCCACTCGCACCTTCTCGTTCTGGTAGCGACTGCCGCCGTTCGTCGAAGGCTGGGGACGGATGTTCTCGCTCAAGTGTGTTCCTTTGAATCGGTTCGGCTCATCAAACCCCTTCGAGCCGGAGGCGTTACAAGTCGATCGCCTGGCGCGTCAGCTCACCGCGGACGTGCCAGATGCGCTGGAACACCGTGATCGCGGAAAGTGCAGCCAGCACGTACACGGCGATGTCAAGCACATCGAGGCCGGCGAAGACGAGTCCCGCGGAGAGGATCACCACGCGCACGGCGCGGTCGGCGATCCCGACCTTGCACTCGACCCCGAGGGCCTCGGCTCGTGCACGAGTGTAGGAGACCATCAGCGACGCGAGCACCGCAACGACCACGGCGGCGACCGCGAGATCGTCGCCCTGCTTGGAGAAATACACGGCGACCGCGGTGAGCACGATGCCCTCTTCCATGCGGTCGAGCGTGGAATCCAGGAACGCCCCGAACGGCGAGCCCTTGCCCGACATCCGCGAATAGCGGCCGTCGAGCGTGTCGCACACGGAGCCGACGATGAACGCGATGCCGCCGAGCAGGAACTCCTCCTGCCAGACGAGCACGGCCGCGATCACGCACAGCACCAGGCCGGTGAGCGAGATCGCGTTCGGCGTGAGGCGTGACTCGATCAGGCGGCTGCGCATCTGCGCCTGGTACTCCCGCGCACTGGGGCGGGGCGGGCGCTCGACTCCGGGGGAGCTCATCGCGCCGAAGGATATGGCGTGCGACGAACTACGTGGTCGCAGCCTGATGACGTGGCGCGGCGTTCCACGCCCACACGTCAGGCCTGGCGCGCGCGAACAGCTTGTGCGCGCAGACCGCGGAGACCGCGGCGACGGCGGCGCCCAGGAACGCGTCGAACCACCAGTGGTTGGCCGTGGCGATCACCACGAAGGTGACCATCGGCGCGTAGCTCCACCACAGCACCTTCGCCCACCGGCGGCGCACGACCTGCGCCATCGTCATCCCGAGCATCAGCGCGAACGCGACGTGCATCGACGGGATCGCGGCGAACGGGTTGAACAGGACGCCGGCCGACCCGGTGTCGTGGTTCACGCCGGTGAACGCCTCGACCGAGTCCGTGAAGCCCAGCTCGGGCATGAACCGGGGCGGCGCGGTCGGAACCAGGACATAGCCGACGAGCGCGATGGCCATGGCGACCATGAACATGTTGCGGATGAAGTAGAAGCGCTCGTTGCGCCGGAGGTAGATCCACGCCAGCGTGACGGTCGTGATCGCGAAGTGCGAGTTCACGTACATCCAGCTCGCGAAGTCGATCACGAAGGCGTTCGCGGACGCCCACGCGTGCACGCTCGGCTCGATGAACAGCCCGAGCCCGCGCTCGAGCGAGACCACCTCGCGGGCGTTCTGGAACGCCTCGCCGGCGCGGCTGTCCACCAGGCCGCGCACGAGCCGGTAGAGCCAGTAGGCGCCGCAGAAGAGCACGAGCTGCCGCAGCACGTCGACCGGCCCGTGAGGGAGGACGCGCAGGAGGGTCGAGCGGGCACGGGCGAGCATCGAGCACCAGATGTTAAGCCGCGCCCAGGCTGTCACCAGCGGGTTGCCCGCACTATTTGGCTCCGGCGAGCGCCCGCGCGCAGTCAGGACCGTCTCCGGCGGGCAGCCCGGCGCGTACGCGCACCCGGCCGCTGCGCATCGGCGTGACGCGCGTCCAGCCGCCCGGCGCCTCGCTCACGCAGGCGGTACTCGACCGCCACCAGCGGGTGTAGCGCTGGCGGACGACCGTCGGCCCGCCGGCGTCGATGTCGAAGCCGTTCGGCAGCGCGGCGGTCACACGCGCGCCGCCGGAGGCCGGCGGCGCTGCGTCGCGCAGCTCCCAGATCTCCCAGTCGGACGTGCGATGGGCGAGCCGCAGGTACGGCAGGCCGTCCGCGAGCAGCTTCGCCTCACCCTTGGCGGAGTAGTCGAGCGGCGCCCTCGACAACGCCACCCAGCGCACCGCCGAATCGCGCAGCCAGCGGTGGTAGCGCTCCGGTGTGAGCGGGCGGCCGTCGTAGAACAGCGGGTTGGCCTTCTCGTCGAGCTGGCGCTCCCAGCCGCGCGCGAGCGGCACCGCGGTGGCGAGGTGCGCGACCTCCCAGTGGTTGTGCGTGAACGCGACCTCGACGCGCTCGCCCGGCTGCACGACGCTCTCCAGGAACGCGCGCGGGTCGGCGAAGAACGACGCCTCGGTCGACGGATCGCCGTGGGCCTCGGCCACCGCTCGCACCGCCGGGAGCCATTGGAGATACAGCAGCGCCACCAGGACGCCGGCGATCGCGAGCCGCGGCGCGGTGGTGCGCGGGGCGAGCACGAGCAGCGCCGGGCCGAGCAGCACCGGCAGGCGCAGCGCGTTCTGCCCGAACGGCGTCGGGATCAAGAACGCTGCGATCAGAACCGCGAGATAGAGCAGCGCGCCGATCCGCAGCGCACGCCGCCCGGGTGCGATCAGCACCGCGGCGGCCACGGCGACGGCGAGCATCGGCCAGAACGCCGTGGCGACGAAGCGGTCGTCGCCGCCCTCCGGGAACAGCCCGGCCATCGTGCTGCCGCCGACGGTCACCGGGAGCGCGAGGACGGCCGCGCGCACGAGCTCGGCCCGCCCACCGATCCCTGCGGCGCGCGCAGCCGCCGCGAGCACGAGGAACGCTCCGGCCACCGGGCTCGCCAGCACGCACGCGAGGGCAAGCGTGGCGGCCGCCACCATCCACGCAGGCCGTGGCCGCTCGGCGCACAGCCACGCCGCCACGGCGAGAGCGATGCCGAGCGTGAACGGCATCCGGCCGATCACCACGTTGCTGAACACGCCGGCCGCGAACAGCCACGTCGCCGTGGTCGCGACCGCCGGCGACGGCGCCGCCGAGCGCGCGATCGGCACGAACGCCGCCGTGGCGCCGACGGCGCCGAGCGCGCCGACCCACGCCGGCCCGGGCCACGCGGCCAGCGGCGCGAACAGCATCGAGTAGCCGAGCACGTGGTGCCCGCCGTACCACTGCGCGTTCCACACCGTCATGCCCTCGCTGTCGAACAGCCACGCCCGGAAGGCGTGGGCGGCCATGTCAGCGGTCGCCGGACGGACCGCCAGATAGGCGATGGCAGCCAGCGCGACGCCCACCACGGGCGCAAGGGGATGCGCAAGGACGCGGCGCACGCGTATGCATGCTAGGCGGGACGCCAGGCCCCGTGAACTGGAATGCGGCTTGGCGCCTTGATTACCGTCGCGACCCGAAGTCGGCGGTGACCAGGCACGCCGGATTGCCGTTCAGGCTGCCGGAGCGCTTGGCGACGCCGATGCGGCTGAACTTCGACGAGAGCAGGATCGCGCGATGGCCGGGCGAATTCATCCACATGCTCACGACGGTGCGTGCGCTGCCGCGCCCACAGCTGCCCATCATCGCCAGCGTCTCGCCGAGCGCGCGGTGGTTCGCGAAGCGACGCACGCGCCGGTCGAACGAGTCGCCGTTGCGCGACGTGTGGGCGAAGAAGTCGCCGTCCAGCATGTCCCAGGAGTGGTAGTCGGCCGCGCGTGCCAGCCGTGAGCTGACGCGTACGGAGCCGAGGCCGTACCGGGAGCGCTGGTTGTTGATTCCGCGGACCATCGCGCGTTCGCGATCGTCGACACGGGCCTTGCCGCTCGCGGCGGCGGCCGATGGAATGGTGAACAAGGCTGCGACTAGGCAGCCGAAAGCAAGCGTCAGCGACGCGACGGTGCGCATGGAACCCCCTGATCGTCCAGAGCTCCCCCGAGCTCTGGGTCGAACTTACTCCGAGCCTCTCCGTGCGGGTCTGTGCTGCCTACCCTTGCGGTCCGTCGCGGCGTGCGACCCTATCAACGCGAGTCGGCCTGAAAAAGGCAGGCCTTGAGACAAATCCCCCTATCCGGGGACTATTTCCTGTCATTTGGGTGACAAAACGCCTCTAAAGCGCGCTGACTGGCGCCGCCCAGACGCGAAACGCGTCCGTCGGATCCGTGACCGGCTGCGGGCGGTGTACGGCATCCCGGCCGCTCCGCCGCATCACCACGGACTCGACGAGCTGATCCTCACCGTGCTCTCGCAGTCGACGAACGATCGCAATCGCGACGTCGCCTTCCTGCGGTTGCGCGAGCGTTTCTCGAGCTGGGAGGCCGTCCGTGACGCGCCGAACGAGGACGTCGAGGCCGCAATCCGCCCAGGCGGCATCTCGAAGGTCAAGTCTCGGCGCATCCAGGACATCCTCCACGCACTACCGGACGACCTCGACGGTCGGCACCTCCGCGACCGCGACTTCCTCACGTCGCTGCCCGGCGTCGGCCGC
This sequence comes from uncultured Solirubrobacteraceae bacterium, assembly GCA_963806395.1. Lineage (GTDB taxonomy): Bacteria > Actinomycetota > Thermoleophilia > Solirubrobacterales > Solirubrobacteraceae > DASSUW01. Next base: position 613,849 of record CAWDYI010000019.1, read on the forward strand.
AAGACGGCGGCCTGCGTGCTGCTGTTCGCCTACGGCGAGCGCGACGTGCCGGTCGACACCCACGTCTCGCGCGTCGGAACCCGCCTCGGCCTGTTCCGGCCGGGCGCCCCGTTCGAGGAGCTGCACGACGACATGCTCGCGATCACGCCGCCCGGCCAGGAGCTCGAGCTGCACGTCAACCTCCTGCGCCACGGCCGCCGGACGTGCCATGCACGCCGGCCGAGCTGCGGGGAATGCGCCCTCCAGCGCATGTGCCCGACCGGTCGCGCGGCGCGCTAATATCTGCGTCCCAGCGACTGAGATCTTGTAGAGGAGCGGACCACATGGCAAAGACCATCGGGATCGACCTCGGCACCACGAACTCGTGCATGGCCGTCCTGGAGGGCGGCGAGCCGACGGTGATCGAGAATGCGGAGGGCGGCCGCACAACCCCGTCCGTCGTGGCCTTCACGGCGAGCGGTGAGCGACTGGTCGGGACGGTGGCCAAGCGCCAGGCCGTCACCAACCCCACCAACACAGTCTTCTCCATCAAGCGCTTCATGGGCCGCAAGGAGGCCGAGGTGCGCGAGGAGGAGTCGATCGTCCCGTACGAGGTCGTCTCGGGCTCCGGTGGAGACGCGCGCGTGAAGGCAGGCGACAAGGAGTACTCGCCGCCGGAGATCTCCGCGATGATCCTCCAGAAGCTCAAGGCGGACGCCGAGGCCTACCTCGGCGAGACCGTCGACGCTGCGGTCATCACCGTCCCGGCGTACTTCAACGACGATCAGCGGCAGGCGACCAAGGACGCCGGCCGGATCGCCGGCCTCGACGTCAAGCGGATCATCAACGAGCCGACCGCCGCGTCGCTGGCCTACGGCCTCGACAAGGAGGCCGACCAGACGATCCTCGTGTTCGACCTCGGCGGTGGCACGTTCGACGTGTCGGTGCTGGAGATCGGCGAGGGCGTGTTCGAGGTCAAGTCGACCGCGGGTGACAACCACCTCGGCGGCGACAACTTCGACAAGGCGGTCGTCGACTGGCTCGCGGCCGAGTTCAAGCGCGACCAGGGCATCGACCTGACGCAGGACAAGATGGCCCTCCAGCGCCTCTACGAGGCGGCCGAGAAGGCGAAGATCGAGCTCTCCTCGGCGCAGGAGACCGGCATCAACCTGCCGTTCATCACCGCCGACTCGTCGGGGCCGAAGCATCTCGACGTGCGCCTCACGCGCTCGAAGCTCAACGAGCTCGCCTCGCCGCTGATCGAGCGCGTCGTCGCGCCGGTCCGCCAGGCGCTCGACGACGCCAAGGAGAAGGGCGTCAAGGAGATCGAGCACGTCGTGATGGTGGGCGGCATGACCCGCATGCCCGCCGTCCAGGACAAGGTCAAGGAGCTCACCGGCAAGGAGCCGCACCGCGGCGTCAACCCGGATGAGGTCGTGGCCGTCGGCGCCGCCATCCAGGCGGGCGTCCTCGGCGGCGACGTCAAGGACGTCCTGCTGCTCGACGTCACCCCGCTCACCCTCGGCATCGAGACCAAGGGCGGCGTGATGACGAAGCTGATCGAGCGCAACACGACGATCCCGACGCGCAAGTCCGAGGTGTTCTCCACGGCGGAGGACAACCAGCCGAGCGTGGAGATCCACGTCCTGCAGGGCGAGCGCGAGATGGCGATGTACAACAAGTCGCTGGGCAAGTTCCAGCTCACCGGCATCCCGCCGGCACCGCGCGGCATCCCGCAGATCGAGGTGGCGTTCGACATCGACGCGAACGGCATCCTGCACGTGTCCGCGAAGGACCTCGGCACCGGCAAGGAGCAGCGGATCGAGATCAGGGCCGGCTCCGGGCTCTCCGACGACGAGATCAAGCGGATGGTCGGCGACGCCGAGTCGCACGCCGAGGAGGACAAGCGGGCGCGCGAGCTGGCCGAGGCGCGCAACGCCGGCGAGTCCGCCGCCTACCAGGCGGAGCGGCAGCTCAAGGAGCTCGCCGAGCAGGTCGACGAGGCCTCCAAGAGCGAGATCGAAGAGGCCATCAAGGAGGTCAACGAGGCCGTCAAGGGCGAGGACGCGGAGGACATCCGCGCCAAGACCGAGCGCCTCCAGACCGCCTTCCACCGGGTCTCCGAGGCGATGTACGAGCGCGCCCAGGCGGCGCAGCAGCAGCAGGAGGAGCCCGAGGAGTCCACGGCATCGGCGAACGGCGCCGCGGCCGACGGCGCCGGCGACGAAGAGGTCGTCGATGCCGAGGTCGTCGACGAGCAGAAGTAGCAATGGCCTCTGACGAGTCCAAGACCGACGAGTTCTCCGCCGCCGCGCCGCCCCACCCCGGGGCGGCCGGCACGGGGGAGACCTCGTTCGGCGACGCCGAAGCACCACCCGCCGCAAGCGTTCACCTGGCCGCCGAGGTCGTCCAGGAGGACCTCGACGCGCTCGTCACGCGCGCCAACGAGCGTGACGAGTACCTCGCGCTCGCCCAGCGCACGAAGGCGGACTTCGAGAACTTCCGCAAGCGGATGGCGCGCGAGAACGCCGCCGCGATCGACCGCGGCGTCGGCAAGCTCGCGAAGGAGCTGCTGCCCGCGCTCGACCACCTCGAGCTGGCGGTGAAGGCGGCCGCCGGTCACGAGGACGTGGTGAAGGGGTTCGCGATGGTCGCCGACGAGCTCGTCGCCGCGCTCGCGCGTGCCGGCATCCAGCCGTTCTCTCCCGCCGGTGAGCCGTTCGATCCCACCGAGCATGAGGCGATGGCCTCACAGCCGTCCCAGGACGCCGAGTCCGGGACCGTGATCGAGGTCTACCAGCAGGGCTACCGCCTCAACGGCGCGGTGCTGCGGCCCGCCCGCGTGGTCGTCGCGGAGTAGGGGTCGCAGGTGGCGCGCTCAGGCGACTACTACAAGACCCTCGGGGTCGACAAGAAGGCCTCGCAGGACGAGATCAAGCACGCCTACCGCAAGCTCGCGCGCCAGCACCACCCCGACACCAACAAGGACGCCGGGGCCGAGGAGCAGTTCAAGCGGATCTCCGAGGCCTACGACGTGCTCGGGGATCCGGAGAAGCGCAAGAAGTACGACCGCGGCCAGTCGGTGTTCCCGGGCGCCGGCCCGTTCGGCGGCGGGGCGGGCGGTCCGGGCACCGCGACCGGCGACTTCGGCTCGTTCTCGGACATCCTGTCGAACATCTTCAGCACCACCGCCGGGCGCGGCGGCGCGCGCACGCGGCCGGCCTCCGAGCGCGGCCGCGACCTGGAGACGGCGGTCACGCTGTCGTTCGACCAGGCGGTCGAGGGCGCGCAGGTGCCGGTGTCGGTCTCCACGCACGTGGCGTGCAACACCTGCCGCGGCACCGGCGCGCGGCCGGGAACCTCGCCGATCGTCTGCCCTGTCTGTCAGGGTCGCGGCGTGGAGTCCCAGGGCCAGGGAGTCTTCTCGATCACGCGCCCGTGCTCGCGCTGTGGCGGCTCCGGGACCGTGATCGAGGATCCGTGCCCGACGTGCCGCGGCGCGGGGCGGTTGCGCGAGCTCAAGAAGTACCGCGTGAACATCCCCGCCGGCGTGAAGGACGGCTCCAAGATCCGGCTGCCCGGCAAGGGCGAGGCGGGCCTGCGCGGCGGGCCGGCCGGCGACCTGTACGTCGTCTGCCACGTGAGCGAGTCACCGGTGTTCCGGCGCAAGGGCGACAACTTCGAGGTCGAGGTGCCGATCACGGTCGCCGAGGCGATCCGCGGTGCCGACGTCGAGGTGCCGACGCTGCACGGCACCAAGAAGCTGCGGGTGCCGGGCGGCACCCGCCACGGGACCGTGCAGCGGCTGCGCGGCGAGGGGCCGCCGGCGCTCGCGGGCGGCAAGAGCCGTGGCGACATCCACTACCGCTTCGTGATCGACGTACCGCACGATCTCACGGCCGAGCAGCGCGACGCGGTCGAGGCGCTGTCGCAGGCGATCGACGGCAACCCGCGCGACGAGCTGCTGCGCCAGGCCGCCGGAGGGCGTCCGTAGTGGGCACGCGGCGCACCCGGATCACCGCGCGGGTGGAGGGCAACCGCGGCGTGTTCATGATCTCGGTCGCCGCCGAGCTGGCCGACATGCATCCGCAGACGCTGCGCATGTACGAGGCGCGCGGGTTGATCGAGCCCAAGCGCTCGCCCAAGGGCACGCGGCTGTACTCGCAGGAGGACGTCGCGCGGCTGCGCCGGATCCAGGAGATGACCGCCGATCTGGGCATGAACCTGGCGGGCGTCGAGCGCGTGTTCGAGCTGGAGGACAAGCTCGCGCGCCTGCAGCGCAAGGTCGACACGCTCGAGCTCCGCGCCGAGACGCTCCAGGAGGAGATTGCGCGGCTCGAGGAGGTCCGCCGCTCCGTCCGCGCGGAGATCGTGCGCTACGAGGCGCCCGGCACCGCGCTCATCCCGATCCGGCACGTGCGCAGGATCCCCAGGTAGAGGATCGGCGTCCCGGTCGCGAGCAGCAGCGCGATCAGCCACCACTCGCCCGCATCGGTCCCCGCGCCGAGCGTGTGGGTGACGCCGAGCACGTACACGAGCGGGGTCAACCGGTGCGCGTTGCGCCACCGCCGCCCGCCGATCCGCCGCCGCATGTAGAACGTCAGGCCGAGGATCGCGGCCAGGTAGCCGGCGACGATGCCGAGGCCGGTGAACAGCGGCTTGTAGTCCATCACGAACGGGACCGTGATCCCGACCGGGCCCGGGTTCAGCCAGCTGTCCCCGAGCAGCGTGATGCCGTGGACGGCGATCGCCACGAGCGCGGCCAGGGCGGCATGCTCGTGGACGGCGATCAGGATCCGCGGCAGGCCGGGCGTGCGGAACGCCTTCGCGGCCATCGCGAACCCGAGTGCGACCGAGATGCCGACGAGTGCGAGCGCGACGACGCCGGACGCACGGCTTGCCAGCCACCAGACCATCTCCATCGGGTCGCGCTGGTTCATGGCGTCTCGATCAGCACGCCGCCGTGCCGGCTCAGGATCTCGCGCCCGCGTGCCGGGCCGGAGAGGATCGCGGCCTTGGCGAGCGCCTCCGCGAGCGCCGCGCTGGGCGCTTTCGCGGTGGCGGAGAGGACGCCCGTCCACGCGGGCCGGCCCGTCGAGGGGTCGACCAGGTGGTGCGCCGGACGCGCGCCGTCCCACCACAGCCGCCGGTCGATCCCCGACGTCGCGACCGCGTCGTCGCTCAGCTCGATCGCGTCCTCGATCCGGCCGGTGAGCGGGTTGGGGACCAGGACGTCGTGCGAGCCGTGGACGCGCATGTCGCCGCCCAGGTCGGCCGCGCATGGGCCGTAGGGCGCGAGCATCGCCGCGGCGAGGTCGGCCGCGTGGCCCTTCGCGCTGCCGCCGAGGTCGAGCTGCGTGCCGGGCGGGCGGCTGATCGTCCGCCTGTCGTCATCGACGCGCACGCGCCGCCACATCGCATCCGGCGACGGCGCCGCCGGTCGCGGAGCGGGCGCGGCGCGCAGCGCCGCGTGCAGGTCGGCGCGGGGATGGCCGACGAGCGAGCGCGCGTAGCCGGCCCTGACCACGGCACCGAGGAGCGTCGGGTCGGCCAGCCCGCCGGTGGCCTCGGCGCCCGCCAGAGCTGCGCGGACGGCGTCACGCAGCGGTTGCGACGCCGGCACGGTCTCACGCGGATCGGCGTTCAGCCGGCTGACCTCGCTGTCGGGATCGAAGCGCGTGAGGCGAGCTTCGAGGTCCTCGATCAGGGCACGCGCCGCGTGCAGCGGCGCGCCCGGCGAGGCGAGCAGGCGGACCGCGGTGCCCATCGCGGGGAAGGCGAGTTCGGTGAGCGTGATCATGAGGACTGGGTCGTGAGCGGAGCGGGTGCAGGGGCCGGCGCGGGTGCCGGGGCGGGTGCGGGCGCTGCCGTCGTGGTCGCGGGCGCGGCCGGCTGCCCGCCGGCAGGCGCGGCCGGTGCGGACTCTCGCGGTGCCGGGTGGTGGATCACGACGCGCTTGATCACGCGGCGCACGATCACCTGGCGCGGCTGCTGCGTCTGCGCCACCGGCTCGCCGCCGAGGGCGGGATCGCGGCCCGCCCGGACCTGGAACGCGAGCAGCGCGAGCACGGCGAGGAACACGCCGAGCGCGGGCACGAAGACCAGGCCCGCGCTCGGCTTGCGCCGCCGCGGGGGCGGCGGAGTGCCGGCCCCGGGATTCTCAGTCGTTGTCATCGCCGCCGTGGCCGGAGCCGGAGTGGTCGTCGTCGTCGTCTCCGCCGTGCCCGCTGCTGTCCGAGCCGCGGCCGCTGTCGTCGCCACGGTCGTCGTCATCGTCATCGTCGTCGCCGTGGCGGCCGTGGTCGTCGTCATCGTCGTCGCGGCCACCGTGGCGGCCGTGGTCGTCGTCGAAGTCGTGTCCGCCGCCGCTGACGGCGCCGGCGGTGCCGGGCGCGTCGCCGGGGCCCTGGTCGGGCGTGCCGTCGTCGTCCGTCGACCGTGAGCGCGATGCCGACGGCGATGCCGACGCCGATGGGCTCGCGGACGCCGACGGGCTCGCGGCTGCCTTCGCCCGCCGGTGGATCGTGCGGCGCACGACCTCGGTCCGGACCTGCGCGGGCGGGTCGGTCTCGGCGGTCGGGGCCGGAGCGGTCGGGGAGCTCTCCCCGCCCGCGGCGAGCGCGACCGTGGCGAGGACGCCGAGGGCCGCGATCGTGGCGATCGCTGCGATGGAGTTGCGTGAGAAGCGCATGCGATGAGAGTCGTCTTCCGCCCTCCAAGCCCCCGGCAACCGCGGGTTAAGTCTTGGCAAAGCCCGCGCCGGCGCGGCTACATTCGGCCACGTGCACGCCGCCAGACCCCGCGTCCTGTTCGTCGAGGACGAGCCGAGCATCTACGAGCCGTTCTCAAAGGCGCTCGCCCGCGAGGGCTTCGAGCCGGTCCTCGCCCGCACCGCCGCCCGCGCGCTGGAGCTCGCCGAGGACGGCGACTTCGCGATCGTCCTGCTCGACCTGATGCTGCCCGACGGCGACGGCCGCGACGTGTGCCGCGCGATCCGGCGCAACTCGTCCGTGCCGATCCTGATGTTGACCGCACGCGGCACCGAGGCGGACCGGATCGTCGGGCTCGAGATCGGCGCCGACGACTACGTCGTCAAGCCGTTCAGCGGCGCCGAGGTGATCGCCCGGATCCGCGCGATCCTCCGCCGCAGCGCCACCGCGCCCGGCGAGGAGGAGGCGCCCCCCGAGCCGATCGCGGTCGGCGACCTCGCGGTCGACTTCGCCTCTCGCCGCGTGCACCTCTCCGGCAGCGAGCTCACGCTGTCGCGCAAGGAGTTCGACCTGCTCGCCGAGCTGATCCGGCACGCCGGCCGCGTCGTCACGCGCGAGCAGCTGATGGACCGCGTGTGGGACGAGAACTGGTTCGGCTCGACCAAGACGCTCGACGTGCACATCCGCTGGCTGCGCCAGAAGCTCGGGGACGATCCGGGCGAGCCGCGCTACCTGCACACGGTGCGCGGCGTCGGCTTCCGGTTCACCGCGCCGGAGGAGTTCTCGTAACCCTCCGGCTCCGCCTTCTGCTGGCGCTCGCCTACGTGCTCCTGCTGGCGATCGTCGCCCTCGAGGTCCCGCTGATCATCAACCTGCGCGACCGCGTCGACTCCGAGGTCAAGTCGCAGGCGCTCAGTCAGGCCGAGTTCCTCGCGGCGACCGTCGACCTGCGGCGCCCCAACGAGTTGCAGGGCGTGGCCGACCTGGCCGGGGACCGTCTGCGCGGCCGCGTGATCGTCGTCGACGCGGACGGGACCCTCGTGGCCGACTCGGCGGGCCAGGAGCGACTGGGCATCGACTACCGCAGCCGGCCCGAGGTCGCGTCTGCGCTGCGCGGCAACCCCGTGCAGGACCAGCGGCGGAGCGAGACGCTCGACGAGACGATCCTCGCCACGGCCGTGCCCGTGCGGCTCCGCGGCACTGTGACCGGCGCGATCAGGATCACGCAGAGCGTGGACGCCGTTGCGCGCGCCACGCGCCGCACGACGCTCGGGCTGATCGCGATCGGGCTGGTCGTGCTCGTGCTCGGCCTCGCGGCGGGTGCCGTCATCGCCAGCCAGGTGGCCGGGCCGGTGCGCCGGCTCGACGAAGCCGCACGGCGCGTCGCGGACGGCGACCTCTCCGCCCGCGCCAAGCCGGAGGGAAGCACCGAGCAGCGGCGGCTCGCGGAGACGTTCAACGAGATGACCGCCCGGCTCGAGCGGCTCGTCGACAGCCAGCGCGAGTTCGTCGCCGACGCCTCCCACCAGCTGCGCACGCCGCTGAGCGGCCTGCGGCTGCGGCTGGAGGAGGCGCGCGCCGCGACCGATGACGCCGAGGCGCACGAGGAGATCGACGCCGGGCTGCGCGAGGTCGACCGCCTGTCCGCGATCGTCTCCGAGCTGCTGGTGCTCTCGCAGGCCGGCGAGATCGATGCGCCGCCCGAGCGCGTCGACCTCGAGGACGCCGCACGCCGCGCCGTCGCACGCTGGGACGGCGTGCGCGCCGGCGGCGGGCCGGGCGACGGGTTCTGCCCGCGCGCCGACCTCGACCGCACGCTCGACGCGCTGCTCGAGAACGCGGTCAACTACGGCGACGGCGATGTCGAGATCCGCTCGCAGCCGGGCGTGCTCGAGGTGCTCGACCGCGGCCCCGGGCTCGCGCCGGACGAGCTCACGGCGGTGTTCGAGCGCTTCCACCGTGGTCACGCGGGCCGCTCCGGCCCGGCCGGGACCGGCCTCGGGCTGCCGATCGCACGCGAGCTCGCGCGCCGCTGGGGCGGCGACGTGACGCTGACCAACCGCCAGGACGGCGGCGGCGCGCGGGCGACGGTCACGGTGCCGCCCTTTCCCGGTCCTTAACCAACCTGCGGCTACGGTGGATCCATGCGTCGCTCCGTGCTCTGGGCTCTCGCCGCCGTCGCCGGCGTCCTGCTCGTCGCCGCCATCACGGCGGCGGCGTCGACGCTGTCGACCCAGACGATCGGGCTCTCGTCCGAGCCGCTGAGCGCCGGCGACCGGCTCGCGCCGCGATCGACCGCGTCGGCCACGCCGTCGCCGTCACCGTCAGCGACTCCGGCGCGGCGCAAGAAGCGCCGCGCGAAGCCGACCCCGACACCGGCGCGGACGGCGACGGCCGCGCCCACGACCGCTCCGGTCCCGACGGTGGACGACGACGACAACTCGGGCCACGGCAGCGACGGCGACGAGTCCGGCGACGACTCGAGCGGTCGCGGGCGCGGTCGCGGTCGCGGCGGCGACGACGACGACGACTGATTCCGCCGAGCTCGCGGCGGGCGTACCATGAGGGGTGATCCGACATGCTGGTCGACGCCCGCTGGCCGCCCCCCGATCCCGAGCCCGACGACACGCCCCTCGTACCACCCGGCGCGTGGCCGTTCCTCACTGTCGCCCTGCTCGCCGCCGGCTATCTGCTGCCGCCGCTGCTCGCCTACGCGTGCCTGATCGCCGCGCTCTACTGCGCCGTCGAGTGCTTCGGGCTGCTGCTGCCAGGCGGTGACGGGCTCCGGGAGCACAAGCAGTAGCCGGATCGCTAAGATCTTAGTCTCCGCGACTGAGATTTAGGACTGCGAATGCAACTCGACCGCTTCACCATCAAGTCCCAGGAGGCGCTCCAGTCGGCGATCAGGCTCGCCGCCGACCACCGCAACACGGAGACCGCGCCGCCGCATCTGCTGCTCGCCCTGCTCGACCAGGACGGCGGCATCGTCGCACCCGTCCTGCGCAAGGTCGGCACCGACCCGGCCGCGATCCGCAGCGAGGTCGGCGGCGCGATCGGCCGCCTGCCCACGATCACCGCCGGCGCCCGCGAGCCGAGCACCTCGCGCGAGCTGCTCGACGTGCTGCGCGCCGCCGAGCGCGAGGCCGGCAAGCTGGGCGACGAGTACATCTCCACCGAGCACCTGCTGCTCGCGCTGTCCGAGGCCGTCGACGGCCTGCCGCCGCGCGACGACATCGCCAAGGCGGTCGAGTCGATTCGCGGCCCGCACCGAGTCACCGACCAGAGCCCCGAGGACAAGTACCAGGCGCTGCAGAAGTTCGGCCGCGACCTCACGCAGTCCGCCGAGGACGGCAAGCTCGACCCCGTGATCGGGCGTGACGACGAGATCCGCCGCGTGATCCAGGTCCTCTCCCGCCGCACCAAGAACAACCCGGTCCTGATCGGGGAGCCGGGCGTCGGCAAGACCGCGATCGTCGAGGGTCTGGCGCAGCGGATCGTCTCCGGCGACGTGCCCGACTCGCTCCGCGACCGCCGCGTGATCGCGCTCGACATCGGCGCGCTGCTCGCCGGCTCGAAGTACCGCGGCGAGTTCGAGGAGCGCCTGAAGGCCGTCCTGAAGGAGATCGCCGAGGCCGACGGCCAGGTGATCCTGTTCATGGACGAGCTGCACACCATCGTCGGCGCCGGCGCGGCCGAGGGCGCCGTGGACGCCGCCAACCTGCTGAAGCCGATGCTCGCCCGCGGCGAGCTGCGCGCCGTCGGCGCGACCACGCTCGACGAGTACAAGAAGCACGTCGAGAAGGACGCCGCGCTCGAGCGCCGGTTCCAGCCGATCAACGTCGGCGAGCCGTCGGTGGAGGACACGATCGCGATCCTGCGCGGCCTCAAGGAGCGCTACGAGGCGCACCACGGCGTGACGATCACCGACAACGCGCTGGTCGCCGCGGCGATGCTCAGCCACCGCTACATCGCCGACCGCTTCCTGCCCGACAAGGCGATCGACCTCGTCGACGAGGCCGCGTCGCGCGTCTCGATCGAGCTGTCCTCGGTCCCGACCGAGATCGACGAGGTGCATCGCCGGATCCTCCAGCTGGAGATCGAGCAGACCGCCGTCGGCCAGGACGAGACCGCGCGTGCGCGTGGTGAGGAGATCGAGCGCGAGCTGGCCGATCTGCGCGAGCAGGAGGCCGGGATGCGCGCCCAGTGGCAGCGCGAGAAGGAGCAGGCCGAGGGGCACGGCAAGCTGCGCGAGCGGCTCGACCAGGCGCGTGTGGAGTTCGACCGCGCGACGCGCGAGGGCGACCTGGCCCGCGCCGGCGAGCTGCGGTACGGCGAGATCCCCGAGCTCGAGCAGCGCCTGGCCGAGGCCGAGGCGCATCCGGAGGAGCTCGAGCCGGCCGTCTACCTGTCCGAGAAGGTCGACGCCGACGAGATCGCCGAGGTGGTCGGGAAGTGGACGGGCATCCCGGTCTCGCGACTGCTCGAGGGCGAGGTCGAGAAGCTGATCCACATGGAGGAGCGCCTGCACCTGCGGGTGATCGGCCAGGAGGAGGCGGTTGCCGCCGTCTCCGACGCGCTGCGCCGCTCACGCGCCGGCCTCAGCGACCCCGACCGGCCGATCGGCACCTTCCTGTTCCTCGGGCCGACGGGCGTCGGCAAGACCGAGCTCGCGCGCGCGCTCGCCGAGTTCATGTTCGACTCGCAGGACGCGATGGTCCGGATCGACATGTCCGAGTACATGGAGAAGCACTCCGTCTCGCGCCTCGTCGGCGCGCCGCCCGGCTACGTCGGCTACGACGAGGGCGGCCAGCTGACCGAGGCCGTGCGCCGCCGCCCGTACTCGGTCGTGCTGCTCGACGAGATCGAGAAGGCCCACAACGACGTCTTCAACGTGCTGCTGCAGGTGATGGACGACGGTCGGCTGACCGACGGCCAGGGCCGCACGGTCGGCTTCAAGAACGCGGTTCTGATCATGACCTCGAACATTCCGGGCGGGCGCGAGGGTGCGATCGCCACGTTCAAGCCCGAGTTCATCAACCGGCTCGACGACATCGTCGAGTTCGACTCGCTCTCACGCGAGCAGCTGCGCGAGATCGTCGATCTCCAGGTGTCGCGCCTGATCGTGCGCGTGGCCGAGCGCGGCGTCGAGGTCAGCCTGACCGACGCGGCGCGCGACCTGCTCGGCGACATCGGCTACGACCCGACGTACGGCGCCCGCCCGCTCAAGCGCGTGATCGCCAAGCGCCTGGTCGATCCGCTGGCGCTCGGGCTGCTCAAGGGCGAGTTCGCGGCCGGCGACCGGATCGAGGTCGACGCGGCCGACGGCGAGCTCCAGTTCACGCGTTCGCGCACGGTGGCGGAGCAGGAGGCTCCCGCCACCGTTTAAGCAGGCGGGAGGAAGGTCTCGCGGACCTTGATCGTCATCCGCTGCATGTTGGAGGCCGGCCGCTCGGCCCACCGGCGCTGCTGATCGATCTGCAGGAGCCAGTCGCCGACGCGGGCGTTGCGAATCGGGATCTGCTTGCGCCTGACGCTGAACACGCCGCACGGCCCGGTCGGCCGGCGCACGAGTCGCACCGTCTTCTGCAGCTCGCCGCCGAGGACGTAGTGGGCGAAAATCGGACGGTCCGCCTTCGTGAACCCGCGGCCCCTGAAGCGCACCCGGCGCGACGGCTTCGCCGTCTTCGGCCGCAGCGTGACGGCGAGGTTCGTGACCCGGGAGCCGGTCGACGCGGCGATGCTGGGGTTGTCGCGCTCCACGACGGCGAGCGTGAAGGGGCGCTCGCCCCCGGCGGCCGTGCCCTGGAACGGCGCGGGGACCGCCGCACGGGTCTCGCCGAACTCGTCGGCCATCCCCTGGGCCACGACCAGGCCGTCGATGTAGAGGTCGAGCGCCGCCTCGGGCGTGAACCCGACCGCGTGCACGCGGATCGTCTCGCGCTGGACGTTCGCCGGGCCGTCGGAGGCGTAGCACGGCTTCAGAGCGTCCACCGTGGCGGCCGCGGCCGGCGCGGCGAGCGCCGCGGTCGCGAGCGTCGTGGCGATCAGGGCGCGCAAGAGCATGTGGCCGGAAGTATCCACGTCCGTCCAGAACACCGCATAGGCGGGAAAGGATCGGATACAACGCTTGGCATGCCTACCTACATCATGCTCTCGACCCTGACGCCCGAGGGCGTGCAGACGGTCAAGAACAACCCCGCTCGCATCCGCGAGGTCAACAAGGAGGTCGAGCAGCTCGGTGCGACGGTGAAGGCGCAGTGGGCCACGCTCGGCCACTTCGACTTCGTGAACATCATCGAGGCGCCGGACGACAAGACGATGGCTCGCGTGTCGCTCGAGCTCGGCTCCCGCGGGACCGCCCACTACGAGTCGCTGGCGGCGATCCCGATCGACGACTTCATCGCCGCCCTGTGACGTCCGTCCTCGTGGTCGGCGCGGGCGGCCGCGAGCACGCGATCGTGCGTGCGCTCGCGCGCTCCCCGCAGCGCCCCGAGGTGATGTGCGCGCCCGGCAACGCCGGGATCGCGCGTGACGCGCGGGTGCTGTCCGGGCTCGATCCGGCGGACGCCGAGGGGTTCGTCCGGGTCGCCGTGGCGGCGGACGTCGACCTCGTCGTCGTGGGGCCCGAGGTCCCGCTCGTGGCGGGCCTGGCGGACGCGTGCGCGGCAGCCGGCATCGCCTGTTTCGGGCCGTTGGCGGCCGCCGCCCGGCTCGAGGGCTCGAAGGCGTACGCGAAGGGGCTGATGGCGGCCGCCGGGGTGCCGACCGCGCGCCACGCGGTCGTCGAGTCGGTCGCGGACGGGCTCGCCGCGATCGACCGCTATCCGGCCGTCGTGAAGGCCGACGGCCTCGCCGCCGGCAAGGGCGTGGTGATCGCCGCCGACGAGGCGCAGGCGCAGGCGGCGCTGGAGGACATGCTCGTCGCGCGCCGCTTCGGAGACACGCCGGTGGTGGTGGAGGAGTTCCTCGACGGCGACGAGCTGTCGCTGCTCGCGATCTGCGACGGCGAGACGGCGCTGCCGCTCGCGCCGGCGCGCGACTTCAAGCGCATCGGCGACGGCGACACCGGGCCGAACACCGGCGGCATGGGCTCCTACTCGCCGGTGCCCGAGGTCGACGACGCGTTCATCGAGCGGATCCGCATCGAGGTCCTCCAGCCCGTGGTCGAGGAGCTCGCGCGCCGTGGCACGCCGTTCCACGGGGTCCTCTACGCCGGCCTGATGCTGACCGCGGCCGGCCCGCAGGTGCTCGAGTTCAACGTCCGCTTCGGCGATCCGGAGACCCAGGCCGTGCTGCCGCGGCTGCGTTCGGACCTGCTCGACCTGCTGCAGCGCGCCACGCGCCGCGGCGGTCTCGCCGGCGCCACGCTCGAATGGGACCCCCGTACCGCCGTCACCGTCGTGCTCGCGTCGCGCGGCTACCCGGCCTCGTCGTCCTCCGGCGACGTGATCTCCGGGCTCGACCGCGTCCCGGACGGGATCGAGGTCACCCACGCGGCCACGGCTGAGCGCGGCGGCGCGATCGTCACCGCCGGCGGCCGTGTGCTGAACGTGACAGCGCTCGGTGACGACACGAATGCCGCCCGGACGCGCGCGTATGCTGCCGCGGACGTGATCGAGTTCGACGGCCGGCAGCTGCGCCGGGACATCGCCGCATGAGCCACGAAGCCGCCCCGGTCACCGAGGAGGCCGTGGAGACCGAGTTCGACGGGCTCGAGGTCGACAGCCCGCTGGTCGGCATCGTCATGGGCTCCAAGAGCGACATGCCGGCGATGGACGCTGCTGCCAAGGAGCTGGCGGAGCGCGGGATCCACCACGAGGTGCGCGTGATGTCCGCCCACCGCGATCCGGAGACCGTCGCGGACTACGCGCGGAACGCGAAGCTGCGCGGGCTGCGCGTGATCATCGCCGGCGCCGGGCTGTCCGCCGCCCTGCCCGGCGTCGTCGCGGCCCACACCCCGCTGCCGGTGATCGGCGTCCCGCTCACGTCCTCGAAGTCGATCGCGGGAGGGCTCGACGCCCTGCTCTCGATCGCGCAGATGCCGCCCGGGGTCCCGGTCGCCTGCGTCGGCGTCGACAGCGCGCGCAACGCGGCCGTGCTCGCCGCGCGGATCCTCGAGGCCTAGAGGGCGTCGGCCTCCAGCACCTTGAGCCGCTTCTTGAGCGCGGCCACGTGCCTGGAGAGCCTCCTGCCGGCCGTCCCGAGCTTCCGGTTCGAGGTCGTGAGCGCGGCGATGCGGGCGTCGGTGGCGGTGGGGTCGGCCGGCGCGCCGTCGTCACCCTTCGGCCCTGGGGTGAGCTCGAGCCCGCTCACCCGGGCGTCGAGTGCCTTGACGGCGGCGAGCGCGATGCCCGCCGTGTCGGCGGCCGCGAGCCGGTCGTTGCTGTTGCCGGTCGCGAAGGCCGCGCGGAAGGCCGCGCCGGCCGGGCCGACGTGCGGCACTGCCGCGGTGTCGGCGTTGATCCTGTAGCGCGAGAGCGCCAACCCACGCAACGCGGCGAGGATCGCCTCGCCGTCCACGGGCCCGGTGACCGTGATGTTGGCGACGTTCTGCTCCAGCATCGCGATCGTCGAGATGTCGCCGGTGGAGCTGATGTCGAGGCTGCTGGTCGGCGCGCCGGGCCCGATCCGGAACGGGAGCCTGCTGCCGCCGGTGAGGTCGCGAACGAAGAAGTTGGCCTCGTTGCCGGCGATGTCCCAGGTCTGCGGCGTGAACCCTCCGTCACCGGTCTGCAGGAGTCTGAGCCCCGGCGTGTCGGGGGCCTTGAGCAGCAGCGGCAGGCTGCTGAACGACTCGCCGTCGATGCACAGGGCACCAACGCACTGCTTGCCCTGCACGATCTGGTTGCCGGCGACGACAGTGTCGGCAGCGCGTGCCGGTGCAGCGGCGGCGAGGAGCAGAATGGCTGCAGCGAGCGGTCCTGCGAAGCGTGAGGGGCGGAGCGGCACGGCAGTTCCTTCGTTTCGGGGGCGCCGGTGGGCGCCGGCCGGCGTGACCGTCCCATGCGACGGTCACGTACCGGTGGTCGGCTCAGGGCGTGGCGGCTCGAGCTCATACGATGGCGGCAATGATCGGCCGATACACCCGTCCCGAGCTCGGCGCCATCTGGACCGACGAGGCTCGCATGACCGCCTGGCGCGACGTCGAGGTGGCGGCGGCGGAGGCGCTCGACGGGCCGACCGCCGCCGACCTCGCGGCGATCCAGAACGCCACCTTCACGGTCGAGGCGGTGAAGGAGCGCGAGGCCGTCACGGATCACGACGTCGCCGCCTTCGTCGACGTGCTCTCCTCGTCGGCCGGCCCTGCCGGGCGGTGGATCCACTTCGGGCTGACGTCGTCGGACGTGCTCGACACAGCGCTCGCGCTCCAGCTCCAGCGCGCCGGTGGG
Source organism: uncultured Solirubrobacteraceae bacterium (assembly GCA_963806395.1). Taxonomy (GTDB): domain Bacteria; phylum Actinomycetota; class Thermoleophilia; order Solirubrobacterales; family Solirubrobacteraceae; genus DASSUW01. The sequence goes on from CAWDYI010000019.1 coordinate 629,927, forward strand.
CCGATCCTCAACGGCGCTCGCACGCTCGTCGCCGTGCTGGCCAAGCAGGCGCACTCGCATGCCGACACGCTGTGCGTCGGCCGCACGCACGGCGTGCACGCCGAGCCGACCTCGTTCGGCCTCAAGCTCGCCGGCTTCGCGTTCGAGGCGCACCGCAATGCCGAGCGGCTCGAGCGCGCGTTCGCGCAGGCCGCGACAGGGGCGATCTCCGGCGCCGTCGGCACGTACGCCTCGCTCGGGCCGGCCTATGAGCGCCGCGTGCTCGACCGGCTCGGCCTCGCGGCTGAGCCGGTGTCGACGCAGGTCGTGCCACGCGATCGCCACGCCGAGCTGCTGCAGGCGATCGCGCTCGCGGGCGCCGGCCTGGAGCGCTTCGCGCAGGAGATCCGGCATCTCCAGCGCACGGAGGTGCGCGAGGTCGAGGAGCCGTTCCGCGCCGGCCAGAAGGGCTCGAGCGCGATGCCGCACAAGCGCAACCCGATCGTCTCCGAGCGGATCTGCGGTCTCGCGCGCGTGCTGCGGGGCTACGCGCAGGCGGGGGTGGAGAACGTCGCGCTGTGGCACGAGCGGGACATCTCGCACTCCGGCGCCGAGCGCGTCGTGCTGCCGGACGCGACGATCCTGCTCGACTACATGCAGCACCTCGCCCTGCGCGTGGCGCGCGGGATGGTCGTCCACACCGACCGGATGACCGCGAACCTGGAGCTCACCAGCGGCGCGCTGTTCTCCCAGCGCGTGCTGCTGGCGCTGGTAGAGCAGGGCGCCCAGCGCGACGACGCGTACCGGCTCGTGCAGCGCCTCGCCCAGCAGGCGTGGGACACCCGCACACCGCTCCGCACACTGCTCGAGCAGGAGCCGGGCGTCGATCTCGACCTCGAGGCCGTGTTCGACTACGGGCACTACATTCGATACGTGCCCGAGATCCTGAGCCGCCTGCCTCGTGGTGACCTATGAGCGACGTCGCTCTGCTCCTGTACGGCGCCCCCGAGTCCTCGCCGGATCTCTTCCACGCCGTACCGACCGGGATCATCGACCCGTTCCTGTACGTCGAGACCAACGGCACGCGCGCAGCCACCGTCACGGTGCTCGACGCCGAGAAGCTGTCCCCGCTCGGGATCGAGATCATCGACCTCTACGAGCTCGGCGCCGACGAGCTGTTCGCCAAGGGCCTCACGCGCCACGAGATCGACCTCGAGTTCTGCCGCCGCGCCTGTGACCGGCTCGGCGTCCGCCACGCGGTCGTGCCATCCGAGTTCCCCGTCGGCATCGCCGACCACCTGCGCGCCTCCGGCATCGAGGTGGTCGTCGATCCGGAGCAGTTCGTGAACAAGCGGCGCGTGAAGACGGCGGTCGAGATCGAGGGCATCCGGCGCGCGCAAAAGGCGGCAGACGAGGCGATGACCGTCGGAGCGCGGCTGATCCGTGAGCTGCGCCCCGGGCTGACCTGCGAGGACGTCCGGGCGGAGATGCAGGCTGCGGCCGATGCGCTCGGCTGCGACCTCCCGGACGACGTGATCGTGTCGCCCGGTCCGCAGGGCGCGGTCGGTCACGAGCCCGGCACGGGCCCGATCGGCGCGGGTGAGGGCGTGGTCGTCGACATCTGGCCGCGCGATCGCGCGTCCCGCTGCTGGGCCGACATGACGCGCACGTTCGTCGCCGGTGGCGGCGAGCCGGCCGACGAGCTGGCCGAGTACTGGCGGCTCACCCGCGAGGCGCTCGACGCCTCGTTCGCGGCCGTTCGCGCCGGCGCCGACTGCCAGGCGATCTACGCGCTCTCGTGCGAGCCGTACGAGCGCGCCGGCTACCCGACGCAGCGCAACAAGCCCGCAGGCGCCACGCTCGACGAGGGCTACTTCCACTCGCTCGGTCACGGCGTCGGCCTCGAGGTCCACGAGCGCCCGAACCTCGGCCGCACGCCCGACATCCTCGTCGCGGGCGACGTGATCACGCTCGAGCCCGGGTGCTACCGCAAGGGCTTCGGCGGCGTCCGCCTCGAGGATCTCGTGCTGGTCGGCGAGGACGGCGCCGAGCTGCTGACCGACTTCCCGTACGACCTCTAGCGCGTCGCCACGAACAGGTAGCGGTTGAGGCTGAAGAAGTAGTCGTCGCCGAGGCTCTCCAGGTCATCCGCCCACGCGGTGGCCTCGTCCGCGGTGACGCCGCCGCGGCCGGCGACGTACTCGGCGACGAGCCTGATCATGCCGGCGCTGTACGTGTTGCGGTCGGCGCCCTGGTTCAGGATCGGGATGATCGCGGCGTCGGCCAGCTCGAGGCCGGCGGCCCGCAACAACCCCGGGAGCCGTCGCGGCAGGTACGGATCGGCGAGGTGCTCGTTCCAGGCGGCGAGCACGCGCTCCGTCCGGTCACGGTCGCGCGAGCGCCAGACGATCGAGTCCCAATCGGTGTCCAGCACGAGCAGGCGGCCGCCGGGGCGCAGCACGCGCCGGGCCTCGGCCAGCGCTCCCTCGATGTCCGCGACGTACTCGTAGACCTGGGTGGAGACCGCGACGTCGAACTGCTCGTCTTCGAACGGCAGCGCCAGCGCGTCGCCGCGGCCGTACTCGACCGGTGTGTCGCCGCGGCGGGCGATCGCGAGCATGCTGTCGCTCGGGTCGATCCCGTGCACCCGGCCCTCAGCGCCCACCTCCTCGGCCATCTCGCCGGCCAGGAAGCCGGGGCCGGAGCCGATGTCGAGCACCTGCTCGCCGGGCTGGAGCGCGAGTGCGGCGCGGATCGTCCGCCGCTGGTCGACTACGTCGGGCGTCGTGTAGACGGCGACGAGGCGGCGGGCGTTCTCCTCGTCGAAGTCGAGCACGAGACCATGCTCTCACCTCAGCAGAGGTTCGGATCCGCCACCACCGTCAGGGTCGCCGCATTGCTCGGGGGCGAGCTGTTCCCCGCGCGGTCGACCGCGACGACCGTCCAGGTGCTGGTGCCGTCCGGCGCGTAGAGGCCGGCGAACGCGTTCCCGGGCGCCGTGAGCGTGAAGAGCGCGCCGTTCCGGTAGACCTCGTACTCGATCGCGGACGGCGGGTCGGTGTCGTCGCTCGACGCGGTCCAGCGCAGGTCGGTGCCGCCGCAGAAGTCCTGGACGTCGGTCGCGGTCAGGTTCGTGGGCGCCGTCGGCGGGGTTCGGTCCGCGCTCGCCGGGAGCGTGAACGTCACCGCGTTGCTCGCGGGCCCGGTATTGCCGGAATGGTCGCGCGCCCGCACGGTGAAGGTGTGGGTCGAGCCGGGTGCCAGGTGCCGCAGCCGGTGGCTCAGGCCGCCGGTCCCGCCGGCCTCGACACCGTCGACGAACAGGTGGTAGGCGAACGACCAGCGGTCGGTCGCGCGGTCCCAGGCGAACGAGACGCTGGACGGGGTCGAGCCGGTGATCCGCAGGTTGCTGGGCGCGGTCGGCGGCGTGAGGTCGGGCGCGGTGGTGCCGGTCACGGGAGCGCTCAGGGCCGACACGTTGCCGGCGGCGTCCATCGCCTGCACGCGGTAGGTCTGCGTCCAGTTCGGGACGAGCCACGAGAACGTCTTGGTGGTGCTGTTCCCCGGGTGGTAGATGCCGCCGGCGATGTAGGCGTGGATCTTGCCGGAGTTGTCCGTCGACGCGTTCCACGCGATCGTGATCGAGTCCTCGGTGACGGCCACGACGCGCACGTTTGTCGGCGTACTCGGTGGCGTGCGGTCACGCCCGGCGGCGGAGGCGACCGGCGCGACGACGGCCAGCACGGCGACGGCGAGCACGGCGGAGCAGGCGAAGCGCTTCATCAGTTTCCCCCCGAGAGCAATGGTCGATCCCCGTCCGGTTTTACGCACGCCCGTCCGTAACGGTTCTGGCGGGTCGCTCAGCTAGCCTGCTGGACGTGACCGGCCTGACCCTGCTGGCCTCCGGCAAGGTGCGCGAGCTGTACGAGCTCGGCGACGACCTGCTGATGGTGGCCTCCGACCGAATCTCCACCTACGACGTCGTGCACCCCACGCCGATCCCTGACAAGGGCCGGGTGCTGACTGCGCTGTCCGTGTTGTGGTTCGACCTCACGCGCGACCTGATCCCCAACCACCTGATCTCGGCGACCGACGGCGTGCCGGAGGAGTTTCGCGGGCGCGGGCTGCGCGTGAAGCGCCTGCAGATGCTGCCGGTGGAGTGCGTCGTGCGCGGCTACCTCTCCGGCTCGGGCTGGAAGGACTATCAGGCGACCGGCCGCGTGTCGGGCATCGAGCTGCCCTCGGGCCTGCGCGAGTCCGAGCAGCTTCCGGAGCCGATCTTCACGCCGTCGACCAAGGCCGACGTAGGCCACGACGAGGCGATCGACTTCGACCAGGCGGCCGAGCTCGCCGGCTCGCGCGACCTCGCCGAGCGGCTGCGCGCCGCCTCGCTCGCCGTCTACGGCGCGATCGCCGACCACGCTCGGGCGCGCGGGATCATCCTCGCCGACACGAAGTTCGAGTTCGGGCTCGACCCCGGCGGGACGCTGACGCTGGGCGACGAGGTCTGCACGCCGGACTCCTCGCGCTTCTGGCCGGCCGACCAGTACGAGGTCGGCAAGGGCCAGCCGAGCTTCGACAAGCAGTACGTGCGCGACTGGGCGTCCGGAACCGGGTGGGACAAGACGCCGCCCGCGCCCGCGATCCCGGACGACGTCGTCGAGCAGACGCGCGAGCGCTACGTGACCGCATACGAGCGGCTGTCCGGCGAGCCGTTCTCGGCCTGGGTGGAGCGGACGGCCGCGTGAGGGTCAGGGTCCTGATCCGGCCCAAGGCCGGGATCCTGGACCCGCAGGGCCAGGCCGTCGAGCGGGCGCTGCCCGCGCTCGGGTTCGACGGTGTGGCGAACGTGCACGTCGGGCGGCTGGTCGAGCTCGACGTCGACGATCCGTCGCGCGTAGGCGAGATGTGCGAGCGGCTGCTCGCGAATCCGCTTGATCGAGGACTACGAGATCAGCAGTGAAGTACGGCGTCGTCCAGTTTCCCGGCTCCTGCGACGAGCGGGACGCGCTGCTCGCGCCAGCCGGGTCGGCGACGCCGAGCTGCTGTGGCATGCCGACGCCGACCTGAAGGACGTCGACGCGATCATCGTGCCGGGCGGGTTCTCGTACGGCGACTATCTCCGGGTGGGCGCGATCGCGCGGTTCTCGCCGGTGATGGGGGCGGTCGAGCGGTTCGCCGCGGAGGGCGGCCTCGTGCTCGGCATCTGCAACGGCTTCCAGGTGCTGTGCGAGGCCGGGCTGCTGCCGGGCGCGCTGCTCCCGAACACGTCGCTGCGGTTCGTCTGCCGGCAGGTCGACATCGAGGTCGTCAACGCCTCGATCCCCTGGACCGCCGGATGCGAGCCCGGCCAGACGCTCTCGATCCCGGCCAAGCACACGACCGGCCGCTACTGGGCGCCGGACGACGTGCTCGACGAGCTCGAACGTGGCGGACAGGTGATCCTCCGCTACGCCGCCGGCCACAACTTCAACGGCTCGGCGCGCGACATCGCCGGCGTGTCCAACGGGGCCGGGAACGTGCTCGGGCTGATGCCGCATCCCGAGCACGCGGTCGACGCGCTCACCGGTTCGGTCGACGGACTGAGCCTGATCGGGGCACCGGCTTGACGCGGCACCGCGAGCTCGGCCTCACCGACGCCGAGTTCGAGCTGATCGTGGAGAAGATGGGGCGCGAGCCGAACGAGGTCGAGCTGGCCGTGTTCAGCCTCATGTGGTCCGAGCACTGCGGCTACAAGCACTCGCGCCGGCTGCTCAAGACGCTCCCGACCGAGGGCGGCAAGCTCGTGCTCGGGCCGGGCGAGAACGCCGGCGCCGTCGACGTCGGCAACGGGCTCGCGGCCGCGTTCAAGGTCGAGTCGCACAACCACCCGAGCGCGGTCGAGCCGTTCCAGGGCGCCGCGACCGGCGTCGGCGGGATCCTGCGCGACGTGTTCGCGATCGGCGCGCGGCCGGTGGCGATCCTCGACTCGCTGCGGTTCGGCGAGGTCGCCACGTCCGCCCGGTCGCGTTACCTGCTCGAGCATGCCGTCGCCGGCATCGGCCACTACGGCAACTCGATCGGCGTCGCGACGGTCGGCGGCGAGATCTACTTCGAGGCGCCGTACGAGCAGAACTGCCTGATCAACGCGATGTGCGTCGGCCTGATCGAGACGGAGAAGCTGATCCGCTCCGCCGCCGCGGGCGTCGGCAACGTGGTCGTGCTGTTCGGCGCCCGCACCGGCCGCGACGGGATCGGCGGGGCGTCCGTGCTCGCATCGGCCGAGCTGGGCGACGCCGACGCCGACAAGCGCCCGACGGTGCAGATCGGCGACCCGTTCGAGGAGAGCAAGCTGCTCGAGTGCTCGCTCGAGCTGCTCGACGGCAGGCTGCTGGTCGCGCTCCAGGACCTCGGCGCCGCCGGGCTCACCTCGTCCTCGGCCGAGATGGCCGCCAAGGGCTTCGTGGGGATCGACCTCGACGTGCGGAAGGTGCCGCTGCGCGAGGCCGACATGGAGCCGTTCGAGATCATGATCTCCGAGTCGCAGGAGCGGATGCTGTGCGTCGTCGAGCCCGAGCGGGTCGACGACGTGCTCGCCGTGTGCGCGAAGTGGGAGGTCAACGCGACGGCGATCGGGGAGGTGACCGGCGGCGACCGCCTGCGGGTGTTCGACGGCGAGACGCTGGTCGGCGACCTGCCCGTGGTCGCGCTGGTCGACGAGTGCCCCGCGTACGACCTCGCGCCGCTCGAGGCGTCGACGCCGATCTACCCGGCGCCCGAGCGCGTGCTCGACGACGGCCTCGGACCCGGTGAGACGCTGCTCGGCCTGCTGGCGAGCGCGAACCTCGCCTCGCGCCGGTGGGCGTTCGAGCAGTACGACTGCGTGGTCGGCTCGCGCACGGTGCGCCGGCCGGAGCAGGCCGACGCCGCGGTGCTGATGCTCGACCACGGCGGCGCGATCGCGGTCTCGATCGACGGCAACGGCCGGCGTGTGGCGGTCGATCCGTACCGCGGCGCGGTCGAGGCGGTGCTCGAATGCTCGGCGAACCTCGCGTGCGTCGGCGCCGAGCCGCTCGGTCTCACGAACTGCCTGAACTTCGGCAACCCGGAGAAGCCGCACATCGCGTGGCAGCTCACGCGCGCGGTCGCGGGGCTCGGCGATGCGTGCCGGGCGCTCGGCGTTCCCGTCGTCGGCGGCAACGTCTCGCTCTACAACGAGGGCGGCGGCGGGCCGATCTACCCGACGCCGGTCGTCGGGATGGTCGGCGAGCTGCCCGACCCCGAGCGCGCGGGCCGGCTCGGCTTCGCGCAGGAGGGCGACGCGGTGGCGCTGATCGTCGGCTCGTGGTCGCCCTCCCTGGCCGGCTCGGAGCTGGCGAAGCTGCGCGGGGAGCCGCTCGAGGGAGCGCTCCCGGCCGCGGAGCTCGGCGAGCTGCGCGCGCTGCACGCCGCCGTCCGCCAGGGCGTCCGCTCCGGCGCGCTGCGCTCGGCGCACGACGTCGCAGAGGGCGGGGTCGCCGTCGCGCTGGCGGAGTGCTGCATCGCCGGCGAGGTCGGCGCGCGGGTCGCGCTCGACGGCGCGCCCCTGTTCGCCGAGGGGCCGGGGGCGTTCGTCGTCTCGGGCCCGCGCGAGGTGCTCGCCCGCTTCGGCGCCGCCGCCCGCGTGCTCGGCGAGGTGGGCGGCGACACGCTGGCGATCGAGGGCGAGCTCGAGATCCCGGTGCGCGAGCTGGCCCGCGTGCACGCCGACGGCCTCGTCGCGCTGTTGTAGCGATGCCGCGCCTCCTCCTGATCGGCGAAGGCGACCTCGCGGAGGAGACGCGGCAGGCGCTCGACGCGGCGGGTGCCGAGGTGCACCGGCTGAAGGGCGCTCAGGAGCGGGAGGTGCGCCACGCGCTGGACGGCGGCGACATCGACCGGGTGGCGATCGTCTCGCGCGACGACGCGGCCGTGCTGCGGGCGGCGCTGATGGTCCGCTATGTCGACGGTGACGTGCCGATGCTCGTGACGATCTTCGATCCGACGATGGCGGGGCAGGTGACGCAGGAGATCGAGCATTGCGAGGTCACGTCGATGGCCGACATCGTCGCGCCGTCGCTCGCCGGGCCGTGCCTGGGCGACGACCTGACCGCGGTGCGCGAGGACGCCGATCCGCCGGTCGGCATCAAGGAGTCGGGCGACGGCGTCGACGAGGTGCCGATCGACGTGCCGGACCAGCGGCGCGCGGCCGCGCTCGCCCGTGCGATCCTGATGCCGTACGACAAGAGCGCCGCGCTGCTGCTCTGGGGTGCACTGGGGCTGGTCGTGATCCTGCTGCTCGAGACGATCGCGTCGATGATCGTGCTCGACCAGGGTGTGATCGACGCGTCCTACGGATCGGCCAAGACGCTCGTGACCGTCGACCCCAACGACAAGGTCGCGGACGGGCCGAAGGGCCTGAAGGCCTTCATCACGGTCTCGATGCTGGCCGCGCTCGTGTTCGAGGCGTCGTTCACCGCGGGCCTCGTCAACCGCCTGATCGATCGCCGGCTGACCGGCCTGGTCGGTCGCCGGGCGGTGCCGCGGCGCGATCACGTGGTCGTGGTCGGCATGGGCCAGGTCGGGCTGCGGCTGTGTCTGCTGCTGCGTGCCTGCGGAATCGGCATCGTCGCGGTCGACGACCGCGAGGAGGGCGAGAACGTCGGCCTCGCGCGCGAGATGAGGTTCCCGGTGGTGATCGGCCGGGGCGCCGACCCGTCGCTGCTGCGCCGCCTGTCGCTGCAGCGGGCGTGTGCGCTGGCGGCGGTCACCGACGACGACCTCGAGAACATCTCGATCGCGATGGCCGCGAAGTCCGTGAACGCCGACATTCGCGTGGTCCTGCGGGCGGGCGACGGCCGGGTGGCGAACGAGACCCGCTCGCTGTTCCGGATCGGCGTGGTGCGCGACGTCCACCGGATCGCGGCGGCGCTGATCGCCGCCCGCGCGACCGGCTCGGAGGCGACGCGCGTCGTCTGCGTGGGCGACGACGCGCACCTGCTGTACGACGACGGCCGGCTCGAGCCGGCCGTCATCGCAGCGACGAGCTAGCGCGTCAGCTCCAGCACGTAGCGGTCCACTCGCCGGGCGCCCTTCATGATCCGTGCCCCTGCGAGGTACCGCCCGCCGAGACCCTCGGTCGCCGGCAGGAGCGCCGACAGCCGGTCGAGGTCGATCAGCAGCTCGGGCGGCCGGCCGAGACGACGCTCGGCGTCGCGGTACAGGCTGGTCTCGCCGAAGTCCTCGGGGGCGGCGCCGGGTCCGTCGCCGAGCTCGGCGTCGAGGTACCCGTCGTCGATCTGCACGTGGAGCGGCGCGGGGAAGCCCGAGTCGGTCGGATCGAGCCCGTCGATCTCCGCGCTCAGCTCCAGAAGGCCGATCTCGGGCAGGTTGCGGACCTCCGTGCCGCTCACACCGTCCGTCCGGCGCAGCGCGCGGCCGACCGCCACAGCGGCACGCCGGAGCGCGGCCTCGTCACGCGCTTCGACTCGCAGCCGCGCGCCGAGCTCGTTCTCACCGTCGCCGTACGCGTGGAACGTGGCGGCGCCGAGCTGCGGCAGGACGTCGTTGTCGACGTCCACCCCGGCTGCGAGCTGGAAGCGCTGGAACGACGACGCGAAGTTCGCGATGCTCGCGCCGGTCAGGACGATCTTGCCGAGGTCGGGCGTCGCGGCGGCCAGCCAGGTCCCGGCCGGCAGGTTCTCGAGCGTCGGCGCCGGCGGGCCGGGCGGTCCGAGGCCCTCGATCTCGAGGCGCACCGAATGGGAGTCCGGCCACACGCGGGCGGTCGCCGCTCCCTCGGCGGGGAGCAGCTCGGCCAGGGCCGAATGCGTGTGCAACCCCAGCGGTTCGATGCCCTCCGTCGCGCGGGCGGCCGTCCGCCGATCGAACGCAGCCAGCACGGCGGCCGGTGCGTCGTCGCCGCGCTCGTCGCCGGGGTCGAAGCGGTCGCTGTCGGCGAGCGCGCCGTTCTCCGCCGCATCGATCGACGCCTCGAGCAGCTCGCGCGAGGTCGCGAGCACGAGCTGCCCGTCCACGATCTCGGTCACCCGGAACCTGCGACCCAGGCGGACGCGGTCACCGAACGCGCGCGCGGCCTTCTCGTCGCGGGTCCCGAGGACGAGGGCGTCCGCCTCTTCGAGCGCGTCGGGCGTGTCGCTCATCGCGAAGAACGCGGCTCGCTCTCCGATCCAGGGCGCGACGTCGCGACGGTAGTCGACGCCGTCGAGCCCGAACGAGTCGAGCAGCAACTGGGCCGGTACGCCGACCCCCGGCGGGCGCGGCACGTCGCCCGCGGCCACGCTCACGTACACCGGCACGTCCGCGGGCACGACCGAGGCGGGAGAGCGCTCACCCCCGCACCCGGCGGTGGCGAGCGCGACCCACAGGGCGACCGCGATCCAGCGCATCTTTGATCGCGGTTACCCGCGATCGGGTGTTACCGCGTCAGCTCGTCCGCCATCGCCTCGAACACCTGCACGTACGCGTCGACCGACGCGTCGTCGTGCGTGATCGAGAGCGTCCACTCTTCCTCGCGGCCCGGGGTCATGAAGATCCCGCGGTTCATGTTGAACAGCCAGGCGAGGTCCGGCAGGTCCGGATCCTGGTTGGCCTTGAAGGACTCGTAGTCGACGATCGGGGCGGTCGAGAAGGTCACGCAGCCCTTCGAGGCGACGCCGACGGCGTAGCCCGGCAGGTTGTGCTTCTCGATCACGCCCTGGCAGCCGGCGAGGATGCGGTCGTTGAGATGGTCGAGGTGCGCATACGCCTCCGGCGTCATCACCTCGAGCAGGTTCGCGCGCGTGGCGGCCATGCCGAGCGGGTTGCCGTTGTAGGTGCCGACCTGGTACACGGAGCCGTCCTCGACGGTCGACATCGCCTCCTCGGTGCCGCCGATCGCGCCCGTCGGCACGCCGCCGCCGAGCGCCTTCGCGAGCGTGACCATGTCGGGCTTGACGCCCCAGCGCTCCGTGGCGCCGCCGGCCGCGATCGTGATCCCGGTCTTGACCTCGTCGAAGATCAGGACGATGCCGTGCTTGCGCGTGATCTGGCGGACGGCCTCGAGGTAGCCGGGCTGGGGAAGCACGATCCCCAGGTTCATCATCGCCGCCTCCATGATCACGCAGGCGGGCAGGCGGCCCTCCTCGGCGAGGCGCTCGATCCGGCGCTCCATCGCACCGGCGTCGTTGAACGGCACGGCGATCGTCATGTCGACCGTCGCCTGCGGGATGCCGGCGCCGTACGGCAGCGACGCGAGGTTGTCGCGGTCGCCGATGCTGTCGTACTCGACGCCGATCGAGACCATCACCGTGTCGTGGTGGCCGTGGTAGGAGCCGAAGATCTTCATCACCGTGTCACGGCGCGTGTGGGCGCGGGCGATCCGGATCGCGTCCATCGTCGCCTCGGAGCCGGAGTTCGTGTAGCGCCAGCGCGGCAGGCCCCAGCGGCGCGAGAGCTCCTCGGCGACGACAACGGCGTCCTCGGTCGGCGCGGCGAAGTGCGTGCCCTGCTCGTAGCGCTCGCGCAGCGCCTTGCCGATCACCGGGTGGGCGTGGCCCTGGACCATCGCGCCGAACCCGTTGTGGAAGTCGTACATCTCGTTGCCGTCGACGTCCCACACCTTCGGGCCCTTGCCGTGCTCGAGGTAGATCGGCCACGGATCGCGCAGCTGGTAGGACGACGCGACGCCGCCCGACAGCACCGCGTGGGCACGCTGGTACATCTGCTCCGACTTGCGCGTGGCCTCGTTGAGCGCCTTCTCCTCACGCTCGATGAGCTCCTTGATGCGCTGACGGTCAATCTGGACGGGGGCGCTGACGGCCATCTCTATCTCTCCTGAACGCTTGGCCAGGGAGGGTACTCGCGCCCGCTGTGCCGCTGCGGAGCACCGCTGGCGCCGCTGTGCGCCCGAGCGGCGGACGCCGAGGCCGTTGCTAGGCTCAGGGCCGGGTCGCATTGCATGTCATTTGAGCTCATCGACGACCGCGACGGACCGCGCGACGAGTGCGGCGTCTTTGGCATATGCGCTCCCGGGCGCGACGTCGCGCGCCTCGTGTACTTCGCGCTGTACGCGCTCCAGCACCGCGGGCAGGAGTCCGCCGGCATCGCGACTTCGCAGCGCGGCCACATCATGGCGATGCGCGACCAGGGGCTCGTCAACCAGGTGTTCGACGAGCAGAAGCTGCGCGCGCTCCAAGGTGACATGGCGGTCGGCCACGTCCGCTACTCGACCACCGGCGCGAGCTCGTGGGAGAACTCGCAGCCCGTCTGGCGCGCCGACAAGCGCGAGGTCGCGCTCGCCCACAACGGCAACCTGATCAACGCCGTCGAGCTGCACGGCGAGCTGCGCGAGCGCGGTGTCGCGTTCCGCTCGACCTCGGACTCGGAGATCATCGCGGCGCTGCTCTCCACGCACGAGGCGGCCACGATCGAGGACGCGCTGGCCGACACGATGCGGCGGCTCGAGGGCGCGTACTCGACCGTCGTGATGACCAAGGACCGCGTCGTCGCGTTCCGCGACCCGGCCGGCCTCCGGCCGCTGTCGCTCGGCATGCTCGACGACCGCTACTGCGTCGCCTCGGAGACCTGCGCGTTCGACATCATCGGCGCCAAGTTCCTGCGCGACGTGCAGCCGGGCGAAATCGTCTCGCTGACCGGCGACGGGCTCCAGACGCGGATCGCCGTTCAGGGCGAGCGGCGCGCGCTGTGCGTGTTCGAGCACATCTACTTCGCCCGCCCCGACTCGCGGCTCGACGGTCAGGTGCTGCAGGTCGCGCGCGGCCGCATGGGCGAGATCCTCGCGCGCGAGTCGCCGGTGCGGGCCGATCTCGTGATCCCGGTCCCGGACTCCGGCAACCCCGCCGCCCGCGGCTTCGCGCGAGCGACCGGCCTGCCCCAGGACGACGGGCTGATCAAGAACCGCTACGTCGGGCGCACGTTCATCCAGCCGGGCCAGGAACTGCGCAAGCACGGCCTGCGGATGAAGTTCAACCCGCTGCCCGAGGTGGTGGGGGGCAAGCGGATCGTGGTCGTCGACGACTCGATCGTGCGCGGCAACACCACGCGGCAGATCGTCGCGATGCTGCGCGACGCAGGGGCCAGCGAGGTGCACATGCGCATCTCCGCGCCGCCGATCCGCCACCCGTGCCACTACGGGATCGACATGTCCACGCGCGAGGAGATGATCGCCCACGGCCGTACGGAGGCCGAGGTCGCGGCCGAGCTGGGCTGCGACTCGCTGGCCTACCTCTCGCTGGAGGGCGTGTACGAGGCGATCCAGGGCACTCGCGAGACGCACTGCGACGCGTGCTTCTCCGGTGACTACCCGTTGGCTCGCACGGCCGCGGCGCAGCGCAAGGACGCGTTCGAGGGTGTCCTTCCGCTGGTGGGCGCGGCTCCGCGGTAGCGCGCGCGGCGGGCCCGGCGAACGTCAACTGCGCTGGGTGGGGAAGCGGGTGTCCGTTCGAGGACGGCGAGGGCACGCGTGCCGGGGGGTGCGTCACGTTTGTTCGATCCTCGTGAACGTTTGTGAACCACCCCCCTCGCGAGCTTCCCTCAATGCGCCGTTGACGTTCGTTTCGTGCCAGCTCACGCACGGAACTGTCACAACGCCGCGCAATGACCCTTTGCCCTCCGGACCCGGCGATATGGTCGCCCGTCCCAATGTCGTCGATCGCCATCGAGAACGTCGCGCTGCCGGGGCTCGGCCCGCCCGCGCCAGAGCCGGTCGCGCGCTCGCGCGATCCTGAGGGCGCGCTGCGCGAGCTGTTCAGCTTCCCCACGTTCCGGCCGGGGCAGCGTGAGGCGGTCGAGGCGGCCGTGGCGGGCCGCGACGTGCTCGTGGTGATGCCGACCGGCTCGGGCAAGTCGCTCTGCTACCAGCTTCCGGCGCTGATGCGGGCCGACCTGACGGTCGTGGTCTCGCCGCTGGTGTCCTTGATGCAGGACCAGGTGCAGGCGGTCGAGCGGATCGCGCCCGGGTTCGTCGGCCTCGTGAACGCGCAGCAGGACACCGCGGTCAACCGCCGCACGCTCGACCGTGCGGCGGCAGGGCAGCTGCGGCTGCTCTACGTCGCGCCCGAGCGGTTCTCCTCGCCCGGGTTCCTGGAGCGGATCAAGCGCGCGCGGATCGGGCTGTTCGTGGTCGACGAGGCGCACTGCGTGTCCCAGTGGGGGCACGACTTCCGGCCGGACTACTTCCGGCTCGCCGATGCCGCGCGCTGGCTCGGTGCGGCCGCGATCGTCGCGTCGACGGCGACCGCGACGCCGCAGGTGGCGCAGGACATCGTGGCCCGGCTCGGGCTGCGCGACCCCGTGCACGTGGCGACCGGCTTCGATCGCCCGAACCTCTCGTTCGCGGTCGTGCCGTGCACGAACAAGGCGGCCGTCCACCGTGGGATCGCCGCGGCGCTCGCCGAGCCGGGCGCGCTGCCGGGCATCGTCTACGCGGGCACGCGCGCGGAGAGCGAGCGGCTCGCCGGCCGGCTCGCCGATCAGCTGGGCGTGGAGGCGATCGCGTACCACGCCGGGCTGCCGCGCGAGGCACGGACCGAGGCGCAGCGCCGCTTCATGGCCGGTGAGGCGCCGGTCGTGGTCGCCACCAACGCGTTCGGGATGGGCATCGACAAGGCCGACGTGCGCACCGTCTGCCACGAGAGCGTCCCGAGCTCGCTCGAGGCGTACTACCAGGAGGCCGGCCGCGCGGGGCGCGACGGCCAGCCGGCGCGCTGCCTCGTGTTCGCCACCGGCAAGGACAAGGGGCTCCACGTCTTCTTCATCGAGCGCTCGACCGTCTCCGACGACGCGCTGAAGGCCGTCGCCCGCAGGATCGTCGCGGCGGCCGAGGCCGCCGGCGAGGGAATGCCGGCCGGTGACGGGTCGCCTGCCGGAGCCGGTGGTCCGTCGGCCGCCGACGGAGGTTCGCGCGCCGCGCCCGCGCGGTTCGACATACCGGTCAACGCGCTGGTGCCGCTCGCCGGCGACGAGGAGGTCGTGCGCGCGATCGTCGGCCATCTCGCGCGGGCCGGCGTCGTGCAGCCGGCGCCGTCGCCGCCCGACCGCGTGGTGGGCCGGATGGCCGGGCCGTGGGACCCGCGCGCGCTCGCCCTCTGCCGCACCTCCGCCCAGGAGGGCACGCGCGTGCGCTGGCGCCAGTACCGCGCGGTGTGGGCCTGGGTCGAGGGCTCACGCTGCCGCCGCGAGGGGATTCTGCGCCACTTCGGCGACCACTCGGTCCCGGCGCCGACCGGCCCGTGCTGCGACGTGTGCGACCCGTCGCTGGCGCCCGCGCCGCCCGCACCCGCTCGCCGGGCGCCCACGGCCAGACCGGCGCAGCTCGCGCACCGCCCGGCCGCCGAGGGCGAGCAGGGCGCGCTCGACGAGGCGATCCTCGACGTGGTGGCGACCGCGCAGCCGGAGGTCGGCCGCACGCGCGCGGTCGAGATCCTGCGCGGCGGGCGGTCGAAGGTGGTCGAGAAGTACTCCTACGACGGCCTTCCGCACTACGGGGCGTGGTCGCACCTGACCGGGCCGACCGTGCTCGCGCGCGTTGACGCGCTGCTCGCCGCCGGCACGCTGCGCTCCACAGGCGGGCGGTTCCCGAAGCTGGAGGTGGTATGAGGGTCGGCGTGCTCGCGTCGGGCGCCGGCACGAACCTCCAGGCCATCCTCGATCGACTCCACGGCCGCCACGGCATCGACGTGACGGCGGTCGCCACCGACCAGCCGGGGGCGCCCGCGCTCGAGCGCGCCGCCCGCGCGGGCGTGCCGACCGCCGAGTTCCCGCTCGGCGCGTACGGCGACCGCGCGGCGCGCGACGACGCGATCGCCGACTTCCTCGCCGGCCGCGGCGTCGAACTGGTCGTGCTCGCGGGCTACATGGCGCTGCTGGAGCCGGGCTTCCTGGCGCGCTTCCCCGCTCGTGTGATCAACGTGCATCCCGCCCTGCTCCCCGCCTTCCCGGGCATCCGGGTGATCGAGCAGGCGCTCGACTACGGCGTGAAGGTGTTCGGCGTCACCGTCCACTTCGTCGACGAGGGGATCGACACCGGCCCGATCATCGCCCAGCGCGCGCTAGAGCTGCCTGACGCCGGCGATGCGGCAACGGTGCGCGACGCGCTGCGCCCGCTCGAGCACGACCTGCTGTGCGACGCGATCGCGCGGATTGCGCGCGGAGCGGTCCGCATCGATCCCGCGCATCCGCGGCGGGTGGTGGTCGAGCCATGAATCCCGGCCACGCGCCGGTATCGTCCCGGCCCGATGGGGGGACGGCGATGACGCAACCCGGTGAGGTCCGGATCCGCCGAGCCGTGTTGTCGGTGTCGGACAAGACGGGGATCGCCGAGTTCGCGCGCGGGCTGGCGGAACTCGGCGTCGAGCTGGTCTCGACCGGCGGCACCGCCGCCGCGCTGCGCGATGCCGGGCTCGAGGTGCGCGACATCGAGGACTTCACCGGCTTTCCCGAGATCATGGGCGGCCGCGTCAAGACGCTGCACCCGAAGCTGTACGCCGGGGTGCTGGCGCTGCGTGACGACCCGTCCCACATGGCGGCGGCCGACGAGCACGAGGTCGAGTTCGTCGACCTCGTCTGCGTGAACCTGTACCCGTTCGAAGCGTGGGCCGGCCGCCGCGGGGTGACCGAGCACGAGGTGCTGGAGCACATCGACATCGGCGGTCCGACGATGATCCGCGCGGCGGCCAAGAACTTCGGCTTCACCGCCGTCGTGGTCAAGCCCGAGAGCTACGACGCGGTGCTCCAGGAGCTGCGCGACGGGGACAACAAGCTGTCGCTGACCACGCGCGAGAGCCTCGCCGCCGAGGCGTTCGCCTACACCGCCCGGTACGACACGGCGATCTCGCGCTGGTTCGCGGAGAAGCAGGGCGACTTCCCCGAGCTGATGATGTCGGCCTACGAGAAGGTGACGGACCTCTCGTACGGCGAGAACCCGCATCAGCGCGCCGCCTACTACTCGCAGGTCGGCGCGCGCATGCACGTGCTCTCGCAGGTCCGCCAGCGCGGCGGCAAGGAGCTGTCGTTCAACAACGTGCTCGACATCAACTCCGGCCGGCTGCTCGTGCAGGAGTTCGAGGTGCCCGCGTGCGCGATCATCAAGCACAACAACCCGTGTGGGGCAGCGGTCGGCGGCACCGCCATCGAGGCCTACCGGCGCGCCTTCGCGTGCGACCCGGTGTCGGCGTTCGGCGGCGTGATCTGCCTGAACCGCCCGGTCGACGCCGAGCTCGCCAAGGCGGTGATCGGTCAGTTCGCCGAGGTCGTGCTCGCGCCGCGCTTCAACGACGAAGCGGTCGAGATCCTCGCCACCAAGCCGAACCTGCGGATCCTCGAGGACAGCGAACGCCGCCGGGTCAACATCTCCGAGTGGGACGTCAAGCGCGTGATCGGCGGCCTGCTGGTCCAGGATCGCGACCTCGATCTCGAGGACCGGTCCGAGATGGAGGTCGTGACCGAGCGCAAGCCGTCCGAGCGCGAGTGGGGCGAGATGCTGTTCGCGTGGAAGGTGTGCAAGCACGTCCGCTCGAACGCGATCGTGCTCGCGCGCGACCTCGCGTCGGTCGGGATCGGCGCCGGCCAGATGAGCCGCGTCGACTCGGTGCGCCTGGCGATCGACAAGGCGCGCGCCACCGATACCGACCTGACCGGCGGCGCGCTCGCCTCGGATGCGTTCTTCCCGTTCTCAGACGGGCCCCAGCTCGCGGTCGACGCGGGCGTCACCGCGGTCATCCAGCCCGGCGGCTCGGTCCGCGACCACGAGGTCGTCGATGCCGCCGACGGTGCCGGCATCTCGATGGTGTTCACGCACCGGCGCCACTTCCGGCACTGACGCCAGGCGGCGTCGCGCCGCGAGGGCGAAGCCGCCGGCGATCAGCAGCAGGAGCCTTCGCCTCATCGTCCCCTCCAGCCTCGAACCGCTCGCCGCAGGGACTACGACCGCCGGCGTTCCGCAGGTCCCGTCGCCGGTCGGCGTTCAGGGCGTGCCGTAGAGCACGCGCGTCCAGATCGTGGCGAGCGTCTCGGCGACCGATTCCTGTGGCGTCCGCGGCTCGCGGCCGAGGCTGAGGTTGAGGTAGCGCTCCATCATCCACACGAGCGCCTTGGCTGTCTCGCGGCCGTCGAGCGGCAGGATCCGGCCGGCGGCGATCTCCTCGTCGATATGGCGCGCCGTCGCGTCGACGAAGGTCTCGAGCAGGTCGGTGTACGCCTGCTCGACCTCAGGGTCGTGGGTCGCCGCGTCGGCGAGCGCCCGCATCACGGGGCCGTGCTCGGCGAACACCGCGACGATCCCGTACAGCGCGTCGCGCGCGATCTCGGGGCCGTCGCCGGTACCGCGCAGCCAGCGGTCGGACATCGTGAACAGCTCGGACCCGAGGTGCTCGACGACACGCAGCACCAGGTGGTGGCGGTCGCGGAAGTAGACGTAGAACGACGGGCGCGAGAGGTCGGTCCGGCGCATCACCTCGTCGACGGTCAACTCGCGGAACGGTCGCTCGCGCAAGAGTGACTCGGCGGCGGCGATGATCTCGCCCTCCGCGACCTTCGGGGTCCGTCTGCGCCGCCGTGCCGGACCCTCGCGGCCCTCACCCTCCGGGTGCACGAAGCCAAGGTTAGCCCGGCAATTACCATGTCACAGCCCTCGTAGCTCAGCGGTTAGAGCGGCGGACTTTTAATCCGCGCGGCGCAGGTTCGACTCCTGCCGGGGGCATTGCATGGTTGAAACGGTCTGGAGTGTGATCGCCGTCATCGGCGGGCTGGGGATGTGCGTGGTGATCCTCTGGTTCCTCATCACCGGGAAGGACGACCGGGACGAGGACGAGGCCGCGCGCCGGTTCTTCGACGAGCACGGCCACTGGCCGGACGAGTCGCCCTCCCGCTGAGTCCGCCACGCCCTAGAATTGCCGTCGCACGCCCCCATGGTCTAGTGGCCTAGGACGCCGCCCTTTCACGGCGGAGATCGTCGGTTCGAATCCGACTGGGGGTACTCAGCTCACGCTGACTGGGGGTACTCAGCTAACGCTGCGGCTGAGTCCGCCGTCGACCAGCATGCTCGTGCCGGTGATGTAGCCCGCCGGCACGGAGCACAGGAAGACCGCCGCCGCCGCGAGTTCCTCGACCGTTCCGAGCCGGCCGGCCGGCACGGTGTCGCGGGCGCGCGCCTCCGCCTCCTCGCGTGAGCTCATGCCGAAGATGCGCTCGGTCGCGATCTGGCCAGGATGGACGTGGTTGAGCGTGACGCCGTCGCCCGCGGCCTGCCGCGCCAGCACCTTGAACGCCGCGACCAGGCCGGGGCGGTGCGCGTTCGAGAGCTGCAGGGTGTCGATCGGCTCGCTGACGGCGATCGATCCGATCGCCACCACGCGCCCGAAGCCGCGCTCGCGCATTCCCGGCAGCAGCCGCTCGAGGAACGCCATCGGGGACTGCACGAGCGTACGGTGCGCCGCCTCCCACTGCTCGCGGGTGAAGGCGAGCGGATCCGCGCCGGCCGGCGGGCCGCCGGTGTTGGCGACGTAGATGTCAATCGGCCCGAGGTCGGCCTGCACGCGGTCGAGCAGCTCCGGGACCGCATCGAGGTCCCCGGCGTCGAACGCGTAGCCGCGCGCGCCGATCTCCGCGGCGGTGGCCTGAATGCGCTCCTCGGACCGCGACGAGATCGCAACCCGTGCGCCTTCCGCGACGAGGCCGGCGGCGATCCCGCGCCCGATCCCCTTCGACGCGCCCGTGACGAGCGCCACCCGGTCGCGCAGCCCGAGGTCCATCAGGCCGCCACCGGGACGCCGGGACGGCGCTCCGCCAGCCGGCCGCACCATGCGCCGAACACGGCCAGGCCGAGCGGCGCCCCGAGCCAGTGCACACCGACGGCGACGCCGATCAGCATCGGCAGGCCGGAGAGCGCGGCGCCCAGCAGCACCGGCGCCGGCGGCAGCCGCAGAACCGCGCCGGCGACCAGCGCGCACGCGGCCCAGGCGCCCGGGCCGGCGAGCCAGCCCCAGTCCTCGAAGAACGAGCGCGGCAGCGCCACGGCCAGCGCGACGGCGGTAGCGCTGACGAGCAGGGCCTGCAGCAACGCGGCGCGCCATGCGACCGAGCGATCCATTCGCGGCATGATGGCATCCGCCGGGCCGCTACCTTGTGCTGCCCCAGCGTCGTCACCACGGGAGGGGTTCGATGCCATCAAGACGTCTCGCCATCGCTGCACTGGCGGCCATGGCCGCCGTCACACCGTCCACCGCGCAAGCGGCCGCGAAGCAGCAGCCGCCGCCGTGGCTGAAGGTGGAGGACGGCGTCACCCAGCCGCAGTTCTCGTTCGATCAGGCGATCGAGGAGACGGTGTTCGTCCAGACGCGGCTCGACACCGACCGCGACGGGCGCCGCGACCGGATCCGGATCCGGCTCAGCCGCCCGCGTGAGACGAAGACCCGAGGCATCAAGGTCCCCGTGATCTTCGAGCACAGCCCATACCGGGGCGACCTCGGCGACGCGGTGAACCACGATGTCGACGTCGAGGTGCTCCCGCAGGATCGCGGCGGCCACAAGCGTGCCTCGGCCAGCGCCGTCCGCCCGCGCGTGCGCGGTCGCGGCCGCGCGGACCTCCCGGGCTCGCTCGACAACGACTACGTCCCGCGCGGCTACGCCGTCGTGCTCGGCGAGAGCATCGGCACGTTCGGCTCCGACGGCTGCCCGGACATCGGCGGCCCGGCGGAGACGCTCGGCACCAAGGCCGTGATCGACTGGGTCAACGGCCGCGCGAAGGGGTTCGACGAGGCCGGCCGCCGGGTGCGGGCGAAGTGGGCGACCGGCGCCGTCGGCATGACCGGCGTCTCCTACAACGGCACGCTGCCCAACCAGGTCGCGACGACCGGCGTCCGCGGGTTGAGGACGATCGTCCCCGTGTCCGCGATCTCGAGCTGGTACGACTACTACCGCGCGAACGGCCTCGTCGTGGCGCCGCACTCGGAGACCAGCGGCGAGGGCGACAACGACTACCTCGGCGAGGACACCGACGTGCTGGCCGACTTCGTCGCGAAGCGCATGAAGACGCCGCAGTGCGCGCACGCACGGGCGCGGCTCGTCGCGCGCCAGGACCGCGAGACCGGCGACTCGAGCTCGTTCTGGCGAGCGCGCGACTACCTGCACCGCGTCAAGCGGGTGCGGGCGAGCGTGTTCGTGGTGCACGGGCTCAACGACTTCAACGTCAAGACCAAGGCGTTCGCCGAGTGGTGGTACCGGCTCGCCGCGCGCAACGTGCCGCGCAAGCTGTGGCTGCACAACGGCGGTCACGGCGGTCCCGGCGGCGCGACGGCCGCCGACTACAAGCGGACCGTCAACCGCTGGTTCGACTACTGGCTGTTCGGCGTCCGCAACGGCATCGCGGCCGAGCCGCGCGTGCACATCCAGCGCGAGGACGACACGTACCGCGACGAGGCCGACTGGCCGGCGCCCGGCACGCGTACGGCGACCCTGCGGCTCGGGGCGGCCGGCGCGACCGCGCCGGGGACGCTCGGCACGCAGGCCGCGGCCGGAGTGCCGCAGTCGTTCGTCGATCGCGGCCGCGTGCTCGACACCGACGACGTCCTGATCAACGACCCCGACTCGGCGCATCGGAACCGGCTGGTCTACCGCTCTCCGGCGCTGACCCGCGACGTCCGGCTGAGCGGCACGCCGTGGGTCGACCTGCGGATGTCGATCGAGAACCGGAACGCGGCGAACCTCACCGCCGTGCTCGTCGACTACGGGCCGACGGGTGAGCCGGCGATGGTGACCCGGGGCTGGCTCGACCCGCAGAACCGCAGCGATCCCGCACACAGCCGGTCGATCGTGAAGGGCCGCGCGTACGACCTCCGCTGGGACCTCCAGCCCGACGACCACGTGTTCGCGGCCGGGCACCGGATCGGCCTGGTCGTCGTCTCGACCGATCACGACTACACGCTGCGGCCGAAGCCCGGCACGAAGCTGACGCTCGACCCGCGCGCCAGTGCCGTGCGCCTGCCGATCGTGGGAGGAGCCGCCGCGCTCGGCTTCTAGCCCTTCAACCCGGTGTTCGCGATGCCCTGGACGATCTGCCGCTGGAACAGCAGGAAGGCGACCAGCAGCGGCAGCGCGCCCAGCACCGCGAGCGCCATCTGCTGGGCGTAGAGCGCGCCGTAGGAGGTCTGCACGGTCGCCAACCCGACCGGGATCGTGAACAGCGACCCGGCGCTGGTCACCACGAACGGCCACAGGAAGTTGTTCCAGGCGATCACGAAGGTGAAGATGCCGACCGCGGCGATCGTGGCGCGCGACAGCGGCATCCAGATCATCCAGTAGATGCGCCACATCGAGGCGCCGTCGACCAGCGCGCTCTCCTCGAGCTCGCGCGGCAGCGCGTCGAACGCCCGCTTGAAGACGAGCACGGCGATCGGCGACGCGAGCTGCGGCAGGATGATGCCCCAGTACGTGTCGGCCAGCCCGAACGACTTCATCTCCGTGAACAGCGGCACGATCAGCGCCTGGAACGGCACGATCAGACCCGCCAGGACCATCCACTGCATCAGGTCACGGCCCCGGAAGCGCATGCGCGAGAAGGCGAACGCCGCCATGCTCGCCGTGATGATCGTCCCGACCGTGATCGCTGTCGCCGTGATCAGGCTGTTGAAGTACCACTGGAGGATGTTGCCCTGCTCGATCGCCACTCGGTAGGCGTCCAGCGTCGTCTCGGAGCCGCGCCAGCTGACCGGCGCGATCGTCGTGTCGGCGTCCGGCTTGAGCGATGTCGCGACGGCCCAGGCAAGCGGGACGACCCAGATCAGAGCGCACGTGACGAGCACCGCGTAGACCAGGGGGCGGACCCAGGGGCGGTGCGCGTGCGGGCCCTCGACCAGGATGCTTCGAGGCCGGCGTGCGCCGAGCGCGCTCATGACGAGATCACCGTCCTCGTGCCGGCGCGCCGGATCAGCCGCAGCGAGATGATCGCGACGGCGACGACGACGAGGAAGAACACGAACGACATCGCGCTCGCGTAGCCGATCCGGTACTGCGTGAACCCGGCCTCGTAGATGTACTGGATGGCTGGTCGCGTCGAGTTCTCAGGCCCCGCCGTGCCGATCTGCAGGAGGTAGATCTGATCGAAGATCTTCAGCGACGCGATCACCTGCAGCGTCGTCACGAGCACGAACGTCGACGACAGCAGCGGCAGCGTGATCCGGCGCAGTTGCTGGCCGGGCGACGCGCCGTCGACGGCGGCCGCCTCGTACAGCTCGCGCGGGATCTCCTGCAGGCCGGCGAGGTACAGCACGAAGTTGAAGCCGAACGTCCACCAGACCGTGGCGATGACGGCGGAGACCATCGCGACGCCGGGTTGGCCGAGCCAGTTGACCTCCGCCAGTCCGATCCCGGCCAGGTAGGAGTTGATCAGCCCGAAGCCCGGCTGGTAGAGCCAGTTCCACACCAGCACGACGACCGACACGGGCAGCACGTAGGGCGCGAAGAACGTCATCCGGAACAGCCACTGCAGGCGCGTGATCCGGCTCACCAGCAGCGCCAGCCCGAGCGGGAGCAGCACGAGCGGCGGCACGCTGAGAATCGTGAAGAAGGCCGTGTGCCACATCGCCGCCCAGAAGTTCGCGTCGCCCAGCAGCTCGCTGTAGTTCCCCAGCCCGGCCCACGACGAGCTGCCGACCAGGGAGTCGTCGAACAGCGAGGTGCGCAGCGCGGACAGCACCGGCCAGAACAGGAACAGCACGAAGAGCACGAAGAACGGTCCGGTGAAGATCAGCGCCACGCGGCCGGTGCGCGGATCGCGCGCGCGGGTGGCACGCGGGCGCGCGACGACGCGGGTCAGCGGTTCGGTGGCGGTGGCCACGAGGCAGCTCCTCCTAGACGGGCTTCGGGGTCTTGCTCATCAGGTCCAGGTAGTCGCGGAACGTCCGCAGTCCCTGCTCGGGCGTCTGCGACCCGGTGACGACGGGGCTGAACGCCGTGCCCGCGTTCGCCTCGAGATTCGACCCGCTGCCGCTGTACCAGGCCAGCGGATCGAACACGAGGTCGTCGACGGCGGACGCGTAGTCGCTCTGCGGTGACAGCTTGCGGTAGTCGTCGCTGTCGAAGATCTCGCGGTAGGCGGGCACGTGGCCGCCCTTCGCCCAGTCGAGGCCCTTGTTGACCAGGCGCGAGATGAACGCCAGCGCCGCGTCCAGGCGCGCGGGCGAGCGGCCGTCGTCGCGCGGGATGACGAAGGTGTGCGAGTCCGCCTGTGTCGCGGGGCGGTCGAACACGGTCGGCACCGTCCGCATGCCGAACGGCAGCTTCATCGCCTCGTAGGTGGTGACCTCCCACTCGCCGTTGAGCGCGAACGCCGCCGACTGGTTGCTGAAGAACGCGACCGAGCCCTGGTAGTCGACGTCCGGCCCGCCGACGCCGCGTGCGGCCGGCTTCGCCATCCACTCGAGCGCGCGGACCGCCGTGTCGTCGTCCATCCCGATCCGCGCGCCGCCCTCCTCGATGATCGGCGGTCCGCCGAGCTGCGAGTAGAGCGTCAGGAACACCCGCCACGGCGTCACGCCGCGGGTCTCGAACACGAGCCCCGTCTTGCCGGTCTCTGCCTTGACCGCCTCGCAGGCGTCGAGCAGCGCGTTCTCGCCGTCGAGCGCCTTCAGCTTCCCCTCGCCGTCGAGCAGTCCGGCCTTCTCGACGAGCTCGGTGTTGTAGTAGAGGACGAACGGATGCGTGTCGAGCGGGATCGCGTACTGGCGCCCGCCGGACTGGCCGCTCTTCCACGGCTGCTCGAGGAACCGGTCACCCTCCAGGCCGTGCCGGGCGAGCAGCTCGGGCGTCAGCTCCTCCAGCAGGCCGGCGGGGGCGAACGAGGGCAGACGTGTGGCGTGCACGACGGCGACGTCGGGCGGCGAGCCTCCGACGGCCGCCAGCGCCAGCTTCGTGTAGTAGGGGTTGCCCCACGGCAGGATCAGCTGGCGGACGTCGCTGTCCGCGTGCTCGGCATCGATGTCCGCGAGGATCTCGGTCAGCCGCTCGCCGTCGCCTCCGCCGAACAGGTGCCAGAACGTGACGGTCTCCCGGCCGCCGCGAAACGGCGAGCCGGCGGCTGCGACGCCGAGGACGGCGGCGGCGCCCAGCGCCCCGCCGCCGATCAGGACATCACGCCGCGTCAGTCCGCGCCGGACTGGGCGCTCCCCCTGCATGCGGCGCAAGGTACCCCGACGCGCGGACCTGTAACGCCTTTTCTGCTAGCGCTCACATTCCTGACAACGGCCCGTGTGGATGAGCCGTATGAGGCGACTTGGTAGCGCTCACAGCAACTGCTCGGTGCTAGCGTTCGCGGCGTGCAGGGGGCCAAGCTGGTCATCGACCCCGCGTTCGTGGTGGCCGACGTCGACGAGCGCGTCTTCGGCTCGTTCGTGGAGCACATGGGCCGCTGCGTCTACGGCGGGATCTACGAGCCGGGCCATACCTCGGCCGATGAGGACGGCATCCGCGGCGACGTCCTCGAACTGGTGCGCGAGCTGGGCGTGACGATCGTGCGCTACCCCGGCGGCAACTTCGTGTCGGGCTATGACTGGGAGGACGGCATCGGACCGCGCGACGCACGGCCGCGCCGGCTCGACCTGGCGTGGCGCTCGATCGAGACCAACCAGTTCGGGACGGACGAGTTCCTCACCTGGACGCGCAAGGCGGGTGCGGAGCCGATGCTCGCGGTCAACATGGGCACCCGCGGGCTGGACGCGGCGCGCCGCCTCGTCGAGTACTGCAACGCCCCCGGCGGCACCGACTGGGCCGATCGCCGGCGCGCCAACGGGCACGGCGATCCGTACGGCGTGCGCGTGTGGTGCATCGGCAACGAGATGGACGGGCCGTGGCAGATCGGCCACAAGGACGCCGTCGCGTACGGCAAGCTCGCGAACGAGACCGGCAAGGCGATGCGGCTCGTCGATCCCTCTGTCGAGCTCGTCGTGTGCGGCAGCTCGCATTCGCGGATGCCGACGTTCGGCGCCTGGGAGGACACGGTGCTCGACCTCGCGTGGGACGTGGCAGATCACGTCTCCGTGCACACGTACTACGACCCGGCGAAGTTCGCGACCACCGAGGCGTTCCTGGCCGCTTCGCTCGACCTCGACCGGATGATCGACACCGTGGCGGCCACGGCCGACGCGGTCGCCGGCCGCAAGCGCAGCCGCCGCCGCGTCTCGCTCAGCGTCGACGAGTGGAACGTCTGGTACCAGACGCCGACCGAGGCGTTCGAGCGCCGGCGTGAGCCGTTCGTGGAGGCGCCGCCCCTGATCGAGGACACCTACACGGTGACCGACGCGCTCGTCGTCGGCTGCATGCTGATCACGCTCCTGCGCCACGCCGACCGCGTGAAGATGGCCTGCCTCGCGCAGCTGGTGAACGTGATCGCGCCGATCCGTACGCGCGACGGTGGCCCGGCCTGGCGCCAGACGACCTACTTCCCGTTCCAGCACGCCTCGCGCCACGGCCGCGGGACCGTCCTGCGCGTCGAGCCCGAGGGGCCGGCGTACGCGACCGAGGGCGAGGACGCAGTCCCGGAGCTGGAGGCGACCGCCGTGCACGACGGCGACCAGACGCTGACCGTGTTCGCCGTCAACCGAGGCACCGATCCGCTGTCCCTGGAGGCGACGCTGCACGGGCTCGGCTCGCCCGCGGTGGCCGAGCACATCGTGCTTGCCGACGACGACCCGGAGGCCGCCAACACCGCCGAGCAGCCCGACCGCGTCACGCCGCGCACGCTCGACGGGGCGCAGGTGCGCGACGGCGTGCTGCAAGCCGCGCTGCCGCCCCGCTCCTGGAACGTCCTGCGGCTCGAGCGCGCCGCGTAGCCACCTCCGCGGGCGTCTACGATCAGTGCCCGCGGGCGGTTAGCTCAGCTGGTCAGAGCGCCTGCCTTACAAGCAGGAGGTCGGCGGTTCGAGCCCGCCACCGCCCATCGCCGGGCTCGGCCGCGTCAACTCACCTGGTCACTCGAAGAACTCGTCGCTCTGCCCGAGCAGCCCGAACAGGATGAGGAAGTCGATCGCGAGGACCGCGAGCGCCCACAGCGGGAACACGAACATCACCAGCAGGGTCAGCATGCCGCTGAGGCCTGCGAACGTCACGCCGAGCCAGAACCCCCACGTGTTCCGCTGCAGGATGAGCACCCCGGTGATGAGCTGCGCGATGCCGATCAGCAGCCAGAACCAGCCGAAGGCCGTGAGATCGATCCCATAGAGCACCTCCCGGGCCTGGGCGGCGAGCGTGTCGTCGTCGGCGAGAGCGGCGACGCCGCTCAGCGCGTTGTACCCGCCCGCGATTAGAGCGGCCACACCGGCGAAGTTGACCCAGCCGGACCGTTGTGTTGAGACCTGGTGCGACATCGACGTGCTCCTTCTCTCACGCGCCGTCTTCGTACCAGCGGCGGACGGGCACGGATTGCCGGTCGCGCGACGTGTTCGAGCACCGACCCCGAAGTCCTGCTCCTGCCGGACTGCGAGGTGCCGACGCGCCAAGTCGTCCAGCGCCCCACAACCGGCCAACCCGGCCGAGCACCTGGGGGTCCTTCCTCACTCATGACCCACTCACCCCAGGAAAGGGGACTTACGATGTTCCACAGGACGACCAGCATGCGCGCCGCAGGAGCGGCGCTCGTGGTCGCCGCGCTCCTTGCCGTGGCGTTCGCGGCGACGGCGGGCGCGGCGCAGCACGCGAACACGGGCGGCGGTCCGCCCGTCGCCGCGAAGATGTCCCCGCCCGAGTCGTCAGGCGGCGGGCACCAGCACACGGAGTGGCCCGAACCGGGTCAGCTGCATCAGGATTGCGGGCCCTACGGACCGTGGTCGGGCACCCAGGTGAACTGTCCCGATGACGATGACGACGCCGCCGCACCCCCGGGCGACCCCCAGTACGGCGGGCCCGGGGAACGGATCGCCGTGGGGCGCGACATGGACGACCAGGAGGCCGAGCACGAGGCCGAGGACGAGGCCAACGCTGTCTGCCACGGAGACTGGGACATGCGGGACTTCGACTGGGACTTCGCTCCGCCCGGCCCGGTGGTGTACACGCTGACCTACGAGTGCAGCTGACGCCGCCGGCGTCTCGGCGAACCACTGGCGTTGAGACATCTCAGCGCCACTGGTTTGCCCCTCTTGCGCGGGCTGGGAAACTGAGCAGGAAGGGGCCACGGGAAGAGAGGGGCGGGACGGGTGTCCACACTCAGGGGCGTTGCCATCGCGAGCGCGATCGCGGCTGCGGTCGTGATCATCGGCGCGAGCGCGGCGTGGGCAGTTCCCCCGCGCGAGGCCGCGAGGTTCCCCGGAGTGGCCAACGCCGCACCCGCGGCGGCGCCGGCGGTGCCAACGTTCGTCAACGGCCTCTCGCAGGCCGTCTTCGCGACGGGCCAGGCGAACTGGGTCAACCACGAGCTGTGGGTCGAGACGACGATGGACACGGACTTCGACGGCAGGCGCGACCGCGTGCACGTCGACGTCTCGCGCCCGACGGAGACCGAGACCGACGGGCTCGACGTGCCGGTCATCTACGAGGACAGCCCGTACTACGCGGATGGCGCCGACGTCACCAATTGGGCCGTTGATCACGAGATCGGTGACCCGCCGGACTCCCGTCCCCGCGCGCCGTTCTTCGCCGCCGGCAACACCAGCCCGACGATCAGCACGAGCCACGAGAACACCTGGGTGCCGCGCGGCTTCGCCGTCGTGCACTCCGAGTCGCCCGGCACCGGCCACTCCGACGGCTGCCCGAACTCCGGCGCGCCGATCGAGACCGCGGGCGCGACCGCCGTCGTCGACTGGCTCAACGGGCGCGCCAAGGGCTACACCACGCGGACGGGCGACGTCGAGGTGGCCGCCGACTGGACCACCGGCAAGGTCGGCATGATCGGCACCTCTTACAACGGCACGCTCCCGATCGCCGCGGCCTCGACCGGCGTCGAGGGCCTCGAGGCGATCGTCCCGATCTCCGCCATCTCCGACTGGTACGACTACTACCGCGCGAACGGCATGGTGCGCGCTCCCGGCGGCTTCCAGGGCGAGGACCTGGACGTGCTGACCGAGTACATCTACTCGCGTGCGGACGAGGTCGGCGAGCGCACCAAGTGCTGGCCGACGATCAACGACGTGGCCGCCAACCAGGACCGCGTGACGGGGAACCGCAGCGCGTTCTGGCAGGAGCGCAACTACATGAAGGACGTCGGCAACCTCGAGGCCGCCACGCTCCTCGCTCACGGCAACAACGACTTCAACGTGATGACGAAGCACGCCGCGCAGCTCTACGACGCGCTGAAGGCGCAGGGCGTGCCGCACCAGTTCTACTTCCACCAGGGCGGGCACGGCGGCGCGCCGCCGGACGTGCTCACCAACTACTGGTTCACGCGCTACCTGTGGGGGCAGCAGAACGGCGTCGAGAACCTGCCGAAGTCGTGGGTGGTGCGCGAACCGAACGCGTGCCCGCCGCGTCAGTCGACCGTCACGGGCGAGCAGTCCAACACCGCCACGCTGGCGGTGGCGGACACGAGCCCGTTCCGGATCGGCTTCACCCTCACGGTCCCGCAGACCAACGCCGACGGGACGATCACCAGCACCACGCGCGTGATCACCAACATCGCCGGCAACACGCTGACCCTTGCGTCGGCGGTGGCCACGACGGCCGGCCAGCGGGTCGTGGACGGCGCGACGGTCAGCCTCGTCTGCGGCAACGCCAACCCGACGCCGTATCCGGAGTGGCCGGACCCCGCCACGAGCGACGCGGTGCTCCGGCTCACGGCGGGCGCGCCCGCTCGCGGCGCGCTGACCTTCGGCCCGGGCAGCGGCAGCGCTGAGACGCTGACCGACGACGCGGGCGTCACGGCGAGCGCGCTGATGAACGCGGCGAGCGAGGACTCACGGCTGCTGTACCAGACGAACGTGCTCACGCAGCCGGTGCGGATCAGCGGTACGCCGACGGTCTCCCTCAACGCATCGTTCAGCACGCCGAAGGCGAACCTGACGGCGCTCCTTGTCAGCCTGCCCGAGACCGGTCCCGGCACGATCCTGACGCGCGGCTGGATCGACCCGGAGAACCGCACGTCCGACTGGACGACCGAGGCGGTGACGCCGGGGCAGCTCTACCGGCTGGACTTCGACCTGCAGCCCAAGGACGTGGTGGTCCCGGCCGGCCGCCGGCTCGCATTGATGGTGCTGAGCAGCGACCGTGAGTTCACGGTCCGCCCGGCGCCGGGCACCCAGGTGACGCTCGACGTCGCCGGGAGCAGCATCTCGATCCCGGTCGTGGGCGGCAGCGACGCGCTCGTGACCGCGACCGGCGGCGACGTCGAGGACGAGACCGTGAGCGGCACCGTGCCGCCCACGCTGAGCCTCACGCTCAGTGGGCCGGCGAGCTTCGGCGCGTTCACGCCGGGCGTCAGCCACGACTACCTCGCGAGCATCGCCGCCAACGTCGTCAGCACCGCCGGCGACGCGAGCCTCACCGTGGCGGACCCGAGCGGCACCCACACCGGCAAGCTCGTGAACGGTTCGTTCGCGCTGCCGCAGGCGGTGCAGGCGCGCGCGGACGATGGGGCGTTCGCGCCGGTCGCCGGCTCGGCGAGCCCGACGCCGCTGCTCAGGTACACGGAGCCCGTCTCCAACGACCCGGTCACGATCGGGTTCAAGCAATCGATCGCGGCAAATGACGCGCTGCGAACGGGGGTCTACAGCAAGACGCTGACCTTCACGCTGTCGACGACGCAGCCCTGATCAGCTGCGCGAGGATGGGCGGTGCCGCTGCGGCGTCGTCGTAGCCAGGGTCGTAGCCCACGACGTTGATCGCAGCGATGTCGAAGCGCTCACGCGCAGCCGACACGACCGCGCTGAGCTCGTCCACGGACGGGCCCCCGCCGATCGCGTAGCGGCTGACGCAGGCGGTGTCGGCGTCGAGCACGTCCGCGTCGAGGTGCACGTAGAGCGCCCGCGCGCGCCGGGAGAGCGCGTCGAGTGCCGACTCGACATCGTCGACGAAGCCGGGCCCGGGCCCGACGGTCGCCACGTTCGCATCCGCGAGCAGGTCGGCTTCGCCGGGATCGATGTCCCGCACTCCCGCCAGCAGGACGTTGTCGGGGGACACGGGCGCGAACCCGTCGAGCGCCTGGGTGAGCTGACGATGAGAGCGGCCGAGAAGGCGCGCAAGCGTGGACCCGTCGAAGTACCCGGACCTCGTCGTGTCGGCCGTGTGGGCGTCGGGGTGAGCGTCGATCCAGAGCACCGCGAGGTCGGCCTCGGCGAGCCCGGCGACGGTCCCGGCGGCGGTGTGGTCGTTCCCCGCCAACACGACGGCGAGCTCGCCGTCCGCCCGGGCCCGCCGCACGGCCACGCGTACTTCCTCTTCCAGCGCCATGCAGCGGGCGAGCTCGTGGTCGGCTCCGTTCAGCGGCGGCATCTCGATCGTCGTCAGCGCGACCGGCCGATCGCTCACCGCCGCCTCGACCGCCTCCGCGACGACTGCCGGCCCGCGGCCGAGCGACACGTCGAGGACGCCAAAGTGGTACGGGACCGCGATGATCCGTACTGGTTCGCTCACCGCGCGATCGTACTTGTCCTGGCTCGGCCGGCTCGCGACTACCGGACCGCCGTCACCATGTGCGTCTCCAGCGGGAAGACCACGCCGTCGGCATCCGTGTATGAGCGCAGCGTCTTGGTCAGACTGCGGGCGAGGGCGCCGCGGACCTCGTCCGTGAGGGCGGCGACCGGGCCGCCCAGCGGCGACGCGGCTGCCTGCTGCAGCAGGAAGTCGCCCGGCGAGGGGAACCGCACCTCGGCGACGCGGATGTGAAGGCGCACGTCGCGCATGCCGGCCGTCGTGACGAGGTCGACGAGCTCGTCGGCGCGCGGGCCCGAGAAGGGAGCGCGCATGATCGAGCCGACCTCGGGGCCGGCGTGGCGGTCCAGCTCTCCCACGAGCAGCTCGAAGCCTGGGTTGTGCTCGATCGGGCGCCAGACACTGAGCGCCAGGCGGCCATCCGGGACGAGGATCCGGCGCATCTCGCGAAGCGCGGCCGGGCGGTCCGCAAAGAACTGCAGGCCCTGCTGGCACAGGACGCAATCGGCCGATTCGTCCGCCAGCGGGATCTCGGTCGCGTCCGCGGCCAGCCACCGTATCGGCGGATCGATGCCGGCGGTCGCGTCGCGTGCCACCTCGAGCATGCGCTCGTTCGTGTCGAGCCCCACGATCGCTCCGGTGTCGCCCACGCGTCGCGCGACCTGCCGCGCGACGATCCCGGTTCCGCACGCGACGTCGACGACCCGGTCGCCACGCGCCGGCGCCGCGAGCTCGATCAGCCGCTTGGCAAAGCGGGCGAAGAAGGCCGGCACGAGGTACCGCTCGTACGCCGCCGTCCCGGCTCCGCCGAGCTGCCACCGGCTCATGACGCGGCGTACAGTCGAAGGACCGGGATCCGGCGGTCGCCCGCCCATCGCCGGTAGTGCTCGAAGCCGGGGTAGATCTCGACGCCCCGCTGGAAGCAGCGCTCGCGCTCCTCGCCGCCGAGCTCGCGCGCCTCGACCTCGCGTGCCACACCGTCGACCAGGACCGAGGCCCGCGGATGCGCGCGCAGGTTGTGGTACCAGGCGGGGTTGCGCGGGCGGCCGAAGTTCGAGGCGATCACGACGATCCCCTCGTCGTCGAGCAGCGCGAGCACGGGCAGCGTGTGCGGGCGGCCCGACCTGGCGCCGGTCGTGGTGAGCATCGCCAGCTGCACGCCGGCCATCCACGAGGAGAGGGTCGTCCTGCCCCGCGTGAGGCGGAAGACGAGCCGGTCGGCCGGCTGCTGGATACGCGCGTACAGCCACGCGAGCGGTCGGGTCGCCGCGGTCCGTCGCACCACTCGCCGCACCGGGCCGGCCTGTCGATAGCTGCGCACGTCGCTCCTCTCCTAAAGCAACCAACAGTTGCAATAGGGGACGGTATCAAACGCAACGAATCATTGCGATAAGGTCGCGCACGACCCGTGGCAGAGACGACGCGAAAGGCCGGAACGCAGCGGCCCGGAGGGCGCAGCGCCCGCGTCCGGGCGGCGGCGCTGGCGGCGACGCTCGAGGAGCTTGCGGAGGAGGGCTACTCCACGCTCAGCCTCGACAGCGTGGCGCGCCGCGCCGGGGTGCACAAGACGACGCTGTACCGGCGCTGGGGGACGCGCGAGGCGCTCGTCCTGGAGGCGATGCTCGAACGGGTGAGCGAGCGGGTCCCGGTGCCCGACACCGGGTCTCTGCGCGATGACCTGCTCGCACTCGCCGGCGCCGCGGCGGCCACGATGACGACCCCGGAGGGCGAGGCGCTCGTTCGCGCCGTCGCCTCCGCCGGGTCCCACGACAGCGCGCTCGCGGCCGCGAACCGGCAGTTCTGGGAAGAGCGACTCGCCCTCGACGGCGCGGTGGTCGAGCGCGCCGCCGCCCGCGGTGAG
Organism: uncultured Solirubrobacteraceae bacterium; assembly: GCA_963806395.1. GTDB lineage: Bacteria > Actinomycetota > Thermoleophilia > Solirubrobacterales > Solirubrobacteraceae > DASSUW01. The sequence goes on from CAWDYI010000019.1 coordinate 663,348, forward strand.
GTCCCGCCGGGAACCGAGCCGAGGCCGGTGATCGAGGCGCTACTCGGGCCGCTCTACTTCCGGCTGCTCGTCACCGGTGAGCGGCCGGACCGGCGATTCATCGGACAGGTCGTCGACCTCGTGATCGAGGGCGTCGGCCGCGGGCGCCTCTGAGCCGGCAGGGGCGCGCCGCCAGAACCGCAGGCGGTCCGGCAGCCGCGGCGCCGGAAGCGCTCGCTTGACCCGCTCACCCAGTGGCGGGCGCTCGCGCCTACCGGGCTCAGGCGAGCCACCGTGCTCGAGCCAGCGCTCGACGACCGCGGACCACGCCTCCGTCATCAGCGCCTTCGCGTTCTCGGGCGTGGGCTCGGCCGCCTCGACCGGGATCGGCGGCGCGGCGTGCAGCTCGCAGTGGACGGGCCGGACGATGAACTTCGCGCGGCGCACGCGGTCCGCGCCGATCACGCACACCGGCAGCACGGTCGCTCCGGTCTGGAGCGCCGTGCGGAACGCACCGCGCTTCGGCTTGCCGAGACCGCCGTGGCGCAGCCGCGTGCCCTCCGGGAACACCGCGAGCACGCCGCCGCGCAGGAGCATCTGGCGCGCCGTCTCGAGCGCCTCGGGATCCGACTCGCCGCGGCGGACCGGGAAGCAGCCGAGGCGCGAGATGAACCAGCCGGCGCGCGGGCGGGCGAACAGCTCGGCCTTGCCCATGAAGCACACGGGACGCGAGGCCGGGAACAGCAGCCCGAGCAGGAACGGGTCCAGGAACGAGCGATGGTTCGCGACGACCAGCACCGGGCCCTCGGCCGGGATCGCGTCCATGCCGGTGCGCGTGAGCCGCAGGTAGCCGATCAGCAGCGGTTTCAGGACCGAGTACGTGAGCCGGTAGACCACCTTGCTGGCGCCGTGCTCGCGCGTGAACTGGTGGTACCTCGCGAGCGCGCCGAGGTCGTGCTCGGAGGCGACGGGGGCGCTCATCGCGTGAGCAGGCCAGCGTCGACGACGAGCGTCGTCCCGGTCACGTACCGCGCGCCGGCCAGGTAGAGCACCGCGTCGGCGACGTCCTGCGGCTCGATCCACGGCACCGGCAGCAGGTTGCCGGCCGATCGTTCCGCGATCTCCTGCGTCGTCATGCCCTCCATCGCGGCGAGGCCGTCATTGAGCGGCGTGTCGACGCCGGTCGGGTGGATCGAGTTCACGCGGATCCCGTGCGGCGCGAGCTCGATCGCCCACGACTTCGTGAGCCCGGTCAGCCCCCACTTGCTCGCCGCGTAGTGCGACAGGCGCGCCATGCCGCGCAGCCCGGCGATCGAGGAGTTGTTGATGATCACGCCGCGCTCGGCGGCGATCATGTGCGGGATCACGCGGCGGGCGACGATCCAGGCGCCCTTGAGGTTGATGTCGAGCATCGCGTCCCACTCGTCCTCGGTCAGCTCGTGGGCGAGCCCGTAGGCGCAGATCCCGGCGTTGTTGAACAGCAGGTCGATCCGCTCGAAGCGCTCGATCGCTCCCGCCACCGCAGCGCTCACCGCCGCGTCGTCGCGCACGTCCGCGACGGCGGTCAGGCACTCCGTCGGGCACTCGCGCGCGAGCGCGTCGAGCTCGTCCCGCGTGCCCATCGCGTAGTCGGGATAGGCGAGCGGTGCGGCGACGTCGAGCGCCACGATGTCGTAGCCGTCGCCCGCGAGCGCGAGGCTCACCGCCCGGCCCTGCCCGTGCGCGGCGCCCGTGACGAGCGCTACGGGCCGGTCGCTCACGCGACGCGTGCGCGGTAGGGCTCGAGGTAGCCGTCGAGCGGCACCGCGAGCGCGTCGTTCACGACGTTGGTGGCGACCATCATCGCCCCGAACGCGGTGAGGAGGACGATCTCGGGCTCGGAGAAGTGCGCCGCCAGCCGTGCCCGCAGCTCGTGCTCGACGGAGTGCGGATCGGTGGCCAGCCGGCGCCCGAAGTCCACCACCAGCGCGTCGAGGTCGTCGAGCGCGAGCGCGTCCGGATCGTCGCCCGCGTCGGCGAGCAGGCGCCGGAAGAACGTCGAGCAGATCAGGCAGTCGTTCTGGACCGAGATCGCGTGGCAGAACAGCATCGTCCGCCGCTCGCCGAGCAGCTCCGCCACCTGGTCGTGCAGCGGATACCACTGCAACAGCGCCTCCAGCGCCGCCGGCGCGTGCGCGAGCGTCCACTTCATGTTGGTCATGCGGCCGCCGGTCGCGGCGTGCGCGGCGGCCAGCGCTCGCGAGTCCTCGGGCGCGGCGTCTTGGTTGAGCGGCGGGATCCAGGCCATGTCGCCCATCATGCCTGCTCGGCCTCGCCCGCAGCGTGGTCGTAGGTGAAGTCGGCCGGCCAGTTCTGGCGCAGGAACAGGCTGAGCCGATCGTTGACCTCGCGCTCCTGCTCGAGCGTGGCGGGCAGCGGCAGGTGCAGCGCGCTGAGCAGGTCGAAGCGGTGCAGGTCGATCGCCGCGCGGATGCCCTCGCCGTACGCGACCGCGGCGGCGACCGCGCCGCGATAGGAGAGCCACGCGAGCACCAGGCAGCCCACCGGCACGAGCAGCCACCACCCGTGGGACGCCAGCAACGCGAGCGAGATCGCGGCGGCGGCCGCGAACACTGCGCAGAAGCGCGCGGCGAGGTCGAGCGAGTCGCGCTGGTCGTCGACCACCGCGCGGACCCCGTCTCCCAGCAGCGGGTACAGCCGCGGCCAGGCGACGACCGCGTCGAGCGCGTACGGCTCGCCGGCGCGCGTCTCGGCCGCCCGCAGCGCGTTGCCGAGCCGGGTCGGCAAGAGCCATTCGGGGTCGGACGGGAACAGCCGTTGCAGGCGACTCTCGGCGTCCGCCATCGTGGCCAGGTCGGCGGCCGACGGCCGCTCGGCGCGCGGCGCGGCCACGGCCGCCAGCGCGGCGCGGCGCCGTTCCTGGCGCTTGCGGCCGAGAGCACGGAGCGAGGCGGGCCAGTAGCCCTCGAGCGCCCGCACGAGCCCGAGCTGGAGCGGCTGGAGCACGAGGGCGGCGACGAACAGGCCCAGGAACAGGAGGCCGCCCGCCCAGCCGTCGAGGTCGCGGGCGTGGTCGAGTATGCGGTCGAGGTCGGGCGCCTCCCCGGGCGCGCCGCTCCACACGAGCGCGAGCACGAACAGCGCGAGGACGCCGCCGGGCAGCAGCCCGACGAGCGCAAAGCGCGTGCCGACGTCGCGGCCGAACCCGATCAGGTCGACGACGCTCACAGGGGCGTCAGCGCGCGGTCGGGATGCAGGTGACAGCGCGGCGGTGCGGCCGGGTTGAAGCTCAGCGCGTACAGCGGGCCGACCGGGCATCCCGGCTCCGGGCATTCGAGCTCCAGCGTCCGCCAGCCCGTCGACGCGCCCGGCAGGATCGTGCGCGCGGAGTCGCCGAAGCCCATCGACCGCGTTCCCATCAGGTCGTAGAGGTCGGTACGCAGCAGGCAGCCGGCGTCCTGGCCGCGGACGATCAGGTGGGCGGCCTTGCGTCCGCGGTCCTCGCCGAACCAGGCGACGACGCCCGCGACTTCCTCGTCACGCTCCACGCGCAGCACCGGAATATCCGGGTCGTCGAGCTCATGGGTGCGGCCGGCGAGATCGTCCAGGTTCATCGCGCGGCCGCCTCGAAGTCGATCGTGGGGCGCCCGGTCAGATAGAACGCCGCCCACTGGGAGGGTGCGGCGAACGGATGATCGGGGAGCCGGTGCGCGTAGGCCTCGAGCTCGAGGGCGGCGAACGGGTCGCCCGCCGCGTCGGCGAGGGCGAGCAGGCGGTCGCGCGCCGACGCAGCGGTCATCGTGCGCAGCTCGTAGTTCGTGCCGTTCACGAGCGCAGCCAGGTCGACGCGGGTGCCGGCCTTCACCAGCGCCGCGTAGAAGAGGTCCGCCCACAGCGCGGCGAAGCCCTCGTCGACCTCCCAGTACGTGGCGATCACCGTGGCGACGCCGGCGAGCTGGAGCGCCACGGGCATGCCGGCCTGCGCCTCTTCGCTGCGGCCGACGCCGCCGCCTGACGCGCAGGCGACGAGGATCGCGAGACGGCACCCGTCGAGGCCTTCGGCGAGCATCAGGTCGGACACCGACAGCAACTCCGCGAGCCGGAGGAGCTCGTCACCGCGGTATTCGGCGACGAGCGTGCCGCCGGCGTGCTCGAGCCGGCGTTCGACGCGGTCGATGTGCGTCCACCGGCGCTCGGTCAGCCGGCCGGTGCCCGGCACGTCGGCGAACCGCTCGGCCCACGTCGGCTCGTCCTCGTCCTCGGGATCCTCTTCGACCGGCGCGTCGCACCAGTCCGCCGCCTGCTCGATCCAGGCGCCGAACGGGTCGCCGCCGGCGGTCAGCGCCGTGTCCGGATGCAGCTCGAGGCCCGACCGCACGCGCTCCGACCGCCCGTGGCCGGCGAAGTGCAGCAGCGAACGGCCGCGCACGGCGTCCAGCAGCGCCACCTCGGTCGCCCCGACATCCGCCAGCTCGGCGACGGCGAACCCGGCCTTCGCGAGCCGCTCCGCCACGGGCCGGCAGGCCGTGGCAGAAACGCGCAGGTCGAGCGTCGGGTTGGCGACTACGAGCGCCTCACGGCGCGCCGGCGCGGCGTGTGCGCGCCGGGCACGGACGACCTCCGAGACGCTGGCGGCCATCACGACGTCGATGTCCCGCAGGCTCGGCAGCGCCGGCCACGGGATCCGGTGGAGCATGCCGTCCGGGATCACGGTCAGGCGACTGAGGCCGCGCTTGTCGAGCAGCGAACGCACCCGGCGCCCGACGATGTCGTCGGCGCCCGCGAGCACGCGTGAGAGGCCCGGCTCGGGCTCGAGCCCGCTCCCGGGCTCGTTCAGCGCCATCAGCCAGTCGCCGTCCTTCTCACCCTTGCCGGCGAACAGCTCGAGCCACTGCAGCGTGCCGACGTCCTCGAGCAGGATGCGGCCGGACGGCCGCTCGTCGTCGCCCGGCGCAACGACCACGCCCACGGTCCCGGTGAAGTGGAAACCGACCGCCACGACCGCCTCGCCGGCCTCCAGCGCCGCGCCCACCTCGGCCACGGTCGGGCTGGCGAGCCGCTCGGCGTCGAGTTGCGGACGAAGCTGCCGGTAGCGCTCCAGCAGACGCGTGTGGGCGGGCACGACGTCGTCTTCGTCAGTGTCCGTCGGCGCCCCGCGCGCGGCCGCGTCGAGCTCCCGCTCGAGCACGAGCAGCTCCCGGCCGGCCGGGTCGGCTCGCAGCGCTGCGCGGTAGCGCCCGCGCAGGCCGCCGGCGCGATCGAGGGCGCGCAGCACGCCGTCCCAGTCGTCCTGCCGCGCCAGTGACGCCGCCAGCGCGTCGGCGACCTCGTGCAGGCGCCCCTGCGCGTCCTTCACGTCGTCCTCGGTCACGGCCGTGAGGTAGCGCGCCTCGGCGTGCGGCAGCAGCGTCTCCAGCGCCTCCACCGCCCGCTCCTGCTCGCCGAGCATCAGCCGCAGCTGCCCCTCGCGCAGCGCCAGCTGCTGCACGTCGCCGGACTCGATGTCGCTCGCTTCGACGATCGTCCGCCACGCGTCGGCCGCCTCGTCCCACTCCCCGGCCATGTCGAGCTGCGCGGCGCGTGCGGCCAGCGCGCCGAGGCCCTCCTCGTCCTCCGCGGGGACGTAGCGCTCGTGGCGCTCGGCCCAGTGCTCCGCCTCGGCCCGGTTCCCGGCGTCGCGCGCCGTGATGTGCCGTCTCGTGCAGAACGCGTCGGCGGCCATCGCGAACGTGTCGGTGCCCTCGGCGTCGGCCTCCAGGACCCACTCCTCGCCCTCGTCGAGCATTGCGTCGTCGCCGACGTCGGCGGACAGCAGCGCGGCGATCGTCCGCACCGCGTTGTCGGCATCCTTCTCGGCGCGGTGATGGTCGAGCTGCTCGCGCAGGGTGGCGATCGCCCACGGCACGTGGCGGTCCTCGTGACCGGGCGGCAGCGCGAGCACCGCCTGTGCGTGGTAGCGGTGGACCCACGGCACGCCGTCGGCGAACAGGTTGACGAGGTCCTCGGCGGCGAGGACGCGCAGGTCGGCCTCGTCGGCGCGGTCGGTCAGCCGCCTGCCCTCGAGCCATCGCAGGAGCAGGTCGAAGGCTTCGTCGGTGCGCTCGTCGTCCTTCTCGCTCAGGTCCAGCCAGACGTCGATGCCGCGCTCGACGGTCTCCTGCGCGAGGGAGGGCACCACGCGCCGACCCTCGCACCGAGCCGGAGGGCTGTCAAGCCACGTGCGTAGCATCTCGCTCGTGGCCATCACTCGCCGGGACTTCGTACGGCGCTCCGCAGCCGGCGCCATCCTGCTCGGCGTCGGCGCCACTCCGGCCGAGGCCGACCGGTTGCCCCGGTCGCAGGTGCGCGCGCTTCGCAACGCGGTGCGCGGTCGCGTGCTGACGCCGGGATCGAACGGCTACGACGCCGCGCGCGTGGTCTTCAACCGCCGCTACGACGGCGTCCGCCCGCCCGCCGTGGTGCGCGTGCGCGACCGGGCCGACGTGCAGGCGGTCGTGCGCTGGGCGGAGCGGTTCGACGTCCCGCTGACGGTCCGCTCCGGCGGCCACGCGTACAACGGCGCGTCCACGAGCGGGCGCGCCGTCGTGGTCGACCTGCGCCGGCTCGACCGAGTCACGCTGCGCGACGGCATCGCGACCGTCGGGCCGGGCGCGCGGAACATCGACGTCTACGCGGCGCTCGCCCGCCGCGGCGCCACGATCCCCTCGGGCTCGTGCCCGACGGTCGGGATCGGCGGTCTGGCCACCGGTGGCGGGATGGGGCTCGCGGGCCGCGAGCTCGGGCTGACGCTCGACCGCGTGCGCAGCTTCGACGTCGTCACCGCCGACGGACGCCACCACCGGGTCGACGCGGACGTGGACGAGGACCTGTACTGGGCGCTGCGCGGCGGCGGAGGCAGCTTCGCGATCGTCACCGCGGTGCGCCTGCGCGTACGTCGTGTGCGGCGCGCGGCGTGGTTCCGCATCACGTTCCCGGCCGCGTCGCGCGAGGAGGCGCTGGCCGCGTGGGACGACCTCGCCCCGGGCGCGCCGGACGAGCTGACCGCGATCCTCACCCTGACCGGCTCCGGGGCGACCGCGTTCGGTCAGCACTTCGGATCCGAGCGCGCGGTGCGCCGGATCGTGGCGCCGCTCGCACGCGTGCCGGGCGCGAGCCTGAGTGCCGGGAGCTCCGGCTACCTCGCGCTCCAGCGGCGCTGGGCCGGCTGCGCCGACGGCGGCCTGGCCGCCTGCAACGACTACCAGCGGTCCACGTTCGCGGCGTCGTCGGTGTACGTGTCGCAGCGCCTGTCCGCGGCCGGGCGGCGGGCGTTCGTCGACGCCGCCGGGACCGGCGCGACGCTGATCCTCGACGCCTACGGCGGCGCGATCGGCCGCGTCGCACCCGGTGCGACCGCGTTCGTGCACCGCAACGTGCGCTTCAGCGTGCAGGTCCTCTCCTACACCTCGATCGGCACGGCCCGCGACCGCGTCCGCCGCGCCCGCCGCCGGATCGCGCCGCACGGCAACGGGCAGGCGTACCAGAACTACGCCGACCCCGACCTCGCCGGCGCGCGCCGCGCGTACTACGGCAGCAACTACGAGCGGCTCCTGCAGATCAAGACCGCTGTCGACCCGGCGAACCGCTTCCGGCCGGCGCAGGGGATCCGGCCGCGGGCGTGAAGGGGTCAGACCCCGTTGCCTGCAGCGCTCGCCCGAGCCGCTGCGGCAGGGGGTCTGACCCCTTTCCCGCTTAGTGCCTGGCCTTCGGGGCCAGCCTGGCCTTCTTGCCGAGCGGCACGGTGATCCGAGCGGTGTAGCCGCGGATCTTCACCCGCACCACGATCCGGCTCTTCCGTGCTATCCGCCGCGAGCTGCGCAGCGTGACCTTCACCTTGCCGTTACGGCCCGACTTGGTCCTCTGCAGCCGCGTCCCCGCGAGCCGCACCGTGCTCTTGATTCGCGCCCTCGTGGCCTGCGACGTGCTCATCTCGCACACGATCGACTGACCGTTGCTCGACAGCGTGCACGACACCAGCACGGTGCTGCCTGGCGGGCCGGCCGGGCCCTGTGGGCCCTGCGGACCGGTCGGTCCGGTCGGGCCCATCGGACCCTGGATGCCCTGCGGTCCCTGGTTGCCCTGCGGACCCTGCGGGCCCTGCGGCCCGGTCGGTCCCGTCGGGCCGGTCGGGCCCTGCGGGCCGCCGGAGACGACGACGAAGTCGCTCGTCGCATCCGCGTCACCGGCCTCGTTGATCGCCGTGATCCGGCACCGCAGCTGGCGACCGAGGTCGTTCGCCGTGGTCACGTAGGTCGCGGCTGTCGCGCCCGGGATCGCCGTCCCGTTGCGCAGCCACGCGTACTCGTACGACGTGGGCTCGTTGATGAACCCGCCGCTGACGCACGCGAGCGTGCGCCCGGCGGCCGGCTCGCCGGTGATCGTCGGGTTGTTGACCGGCAGCGGGGAGACCGCCACCGCGGCCGCCGACTCGACGTTGATCGTGCGCGTCGCCTCGGCGGTGTTGCCCGCCGCGTCCTCACCCACCGCGCGCAGCACCACGGCATGGCCGACGTCGGCTGCCGTCGGCTGGTAGCGGAGCTGGAACGGGAACGAGACCTTGCGCTGGATCAGCTGGTCGCCGATGTAGAGGCGGACCTCCTTCATGTCGCCGCGCTCGTCCACCGCGTCGACGTCGATCTCGACCGGATCCTGCGGCGTCGCCGTCGCGCCCTCGGCCGGGTACGTGTACGCGACGGTCGGAGCCGTCGTGTCCGGCGTCGTCGGGAGCAGGTACGCCAGCGAGCGGCGCACGAGCTCGTTGCGGGTCGCCGCGTTCACCTGCTCGAGACCGAAGCCGAACGTCACCGTGTCACGCGTCGACAGCGCGAGGCCGCCGGCCTGCGTCGGCGGGCTCGACACGTCGAGCTCGATCCGCTCCTGACGCAGCGGCTTCTGCGCCGCCACGCTGCTCCAGTTCCGCAGCCGGGTCGGGCTCTTCGCTCGCGGCTGCGCGACGCCGTTCACGTCCTGGTTCGGATCGTTGCCCGACGAGGTGTCGAGCGTGATCGGGGCCATGCCGTCGAACAGGCCGCCCGTCGCGGGCAGCACCTGCGACGCGTTGAACGTCGTCGTGCCGTAGCCGCCCTGGCGTGCGGTGGCGCCGAAGTAGTACTGCTCGACGTCGTTGGAGACGTCGACCAGCTCCTGGAACGCGGTGTGCGGCCGCCGGTCGTCGCCGGAGTTGTTCGGCGGGTAGAAGAACCCGTAGAACTGGTCCGTGCGGTAGGTCAGACCGGAGTACGTGTTCAGGCCGGTGCTCGTGCCCAGGAACGGCACGTGCGCGTTGCGACCGGCGAACAGCACCTTGCCGCCCTCGTTGAGGTAGTCGCGCAGCGCGATCCAGGCCTTGAACGACCACGACGCCATCTCGGTCGAGCCGCTGCCCGTGGTCGGCGTCGGCAGATGCCGCGGGTTCGGGTTCGTCGCGTCCTGCGGGATGTAGTCGTCACCCGTGTAGTAGAGGACCGCGTCGAAGTGACTCAGCACCCCCAGGAACCCGGGGTTCTTCGTCGACGCGACGCCGTCGGCGTTCAGCGGCGGGGCGTCGGCGTTGAACACCTCGACCTCGTAGCCGGCCGCCGTCAGGGCGTCGAGGTGCGGCTGCAGGTAGCGCGGCGCCACGTCGTAGCCCGGCCGCCGGTTCGGCGACACGCCGGTGTAGTCCTCCGCCGCAACGACGAGCACGCGCTGCTTCGGCTGCTCGCCCGCGGGCGGCGTGTCCGGCACCGCCTCCACGCGGTAACGGAAGAACTGCGACTGGCCACCGGCCCGGATCGTCACCGACACGATGTCGCCCGGCGTGGCGAACCGCGCCGCCTGGGTCGGGGTCGACCAGTTGACCGGGGTGGTCAGGCGGACCCGCCTGAACGACCTGCCGGGTCGGTCCCCGAGTCGCTCGCCACCCTCGAACGGCGTCATGGTCTGAGTGATGGTGCGGTTCGGCAGTCCGGTGCCGGAGATCGACGCCGAGACCACCACGCTGCCGAGTGACTTCTTGGTGATCGCTTCGATCGTCTGGGTGGCGCCGTAGCTCACGCTCAGCGGCGTCGGATCGATGTCCACCGTCGGCTTGACGCGATAGGTGCTCGGGTTGCTTTCGGCGTTGCGCGGCTCCTCCGGATCCTTCGCCGACACCGCGACGTTGAGCGCGAAGTCGAGGTTCTTGAGGAACACGCCCTGCACCTTGTCTTCCTCGTCCGGGAAGATGAAGTTGCTCTGGCAGGCGATGCCGCCGCCGGTCCCGCACTCGTCGAGCTCGGGCGTCCAGCCGAGGACTCCGTACTGCGCGTAGCCGTGCTCGACCGTCTCGCCGTTGGTCACGTAGAGGTCCGAGGACCGCTGCGAGATGTACGGGTCGACGGCGGCGTCACCGTACGTGCCGGTGATCGCCTTGAAGAAGCTGTCGTCGGTCGACGAGTAGTCGGTGTAGGACCCGAACGGGTACAGCAGCAGCTGTGCCGCCGAGTGGTAGTTGATGAGTGACACGAAGTCGACGCGGCGCAGCAACCGGTCGTACGCCTTGTTCTCCGGCTCCGACAGGGCGGACGGGCCGCGGTAGGTCTCCGACCCTGTGGTGCCGCTCGAGCCCTCCGGGTCGAGGTTCCAGCCGGTCGAGTAGTTGCGGTTCGGGTCGACGCCGTCGCCCCCGTCTCCGAAGATGCCGTTGCCGTTGTTGTCGCGCAGGTTCTTGCGCCACAGCCGGTTGTCGTCGTTCCCGGTGCCGTCGCACATGCGGTTGTTCGCGCCCGACCCGCAGGTGAACGTGTGGTCGTAGCCGTCGACGTTGTGGATCGGCATGATCCAGAGCTCGTGCGTCTTGAGCAGCGACTGCATGAGGTCGCTGTCGCGGTTGTCGACGAACCAGTTCATGAGCCGCCGGTTCGTCTCGGCCGCGATCCACTCGCGTGCGTGGTTGACCGCCGAGTAGAGGACCGGGATGCGCGTGTTGTCGGGCGTGTTGCGCGCGTTGTTGGTGATCTTCAGCACCATGATCGGCTTGCCCACGGTCGTGTGGCCGATCGTCTCGAGCTTCACGATGTCCCGGTGCTCGGCCGCGATCGCGCGCATTTCGTCTGCGATCCCGCCCGGCTCCGAGTAGCTCCGGTAGACGGTGTAGAACGGGTTCGGGCTGTCGCCCCCGTCCAGCACCTGGCGCAGCGCCTTGGGTGCGTCGAGCGGCTCGATCTCGACCGCCTCGAGCGCGACTCCGCGCTGCTCGAGCTGGTCGGCCTGCGATGGGTACAGCGACACGTTGACGTCTTGCGGGCCCTCGCCCGGCTGGAAGCCCGTGTGCTCGACGTCCACGCCGGCGTCGAGCAGGACACCGGCGTCCGCGTCGTCGATCGTGGCTCGGTACGGCTCCAGATACTCGCTCCCTGCCGCGCTCGCCCCGGACGCGCCCAGCAGGACGCACAACAGGGACGCAGCCAGCAGCGCCGGCGCACGTCTGCGCATGATCAATCCCTCCGCTCGAACGCCCGCTCCCTAGGCGGGTACCGCGTCATTGCACCTGCGCGGCGCACGTATCGCAACGCGTTGGCCGTGGAGGTGCCTCAACGTGGAGGGAACTCCACGCCGCTAGCCGAAGAACACCTCGGCGGTCTCGTAAAGCGCCGCGTCGAGCAGCTTCGGCGCTGCCAGCGCGTCGTCGAGCGGGATCCGGACGATCTCGGTGCCGCGGAGCGCGACCATCTTGCCGAAGTCGCCGTCATTGACCGCGTCGACCGCCGCCACGCCGAAGCGCGTGCCGAGCACGCGGTCGTAGGCCAGCGGCGTGCCGCCGCGCTGCACGTGGCCGAGGATCGTCATCCGCGACTCGAAGCCCGTGCGCGCCTCGATCGCCTTCTCGAGCGCGACCGCGATGCCGCCGAGCCGGACGTGCCCGAACGCGTCCTTCGCACCGGAGAACTCCGACACGATCTCGCCGTCCTTCGGCGTGGCGCCCTCGGCGACGACGACGATCGAGAACGTCGAGCCGGCCTCGTGGCGATGCTGGATCCGTGCGCAGACGTCGTCGACGTCGAACGGGCGCTCGGGCACGAGGATCACGTCGGCGCCGCCGGCGATCCCGGAGTAGGTGGCGATCCAGCCGGCGTGGCGGCCCATCACCTCGACGATGATCACCCGGTTGTGCGACTCGGCGGTCGTGTGCAGGCGGTCGATCGCGTCGGTCGCGATCTGCACCGCGGTCTGGAAGCCGAACGTGAAGTCGGTGCCCGCCAGGTCGTTGTCGATCGTCTTCGGGACGCCGACGACCGGGATCCCCTCGTCGACCAGCTTGCGTGCGACGCCGAGCGTGTCCTCGCCGCCGATCGGGATCAGCGCGTTGAGCCCGCGCTCGCGCATCGCCTCACGGACCTTGTCGACTCCGCCGTCGACCTTGTACGGGTTCGTGCGCGACGAGCCGAGGATGGTGCCGCCGCGGTGCAGGATGCCCCGCGTGGCAGCGTTGGTGAGGTCGACCGCCTCGTTCTTGAGCACTCCCGCCCAGCCATGGCGGAAGCCCACGAACTCGTGGCCGTGCTGGTTGATCCCCTTGCGGACGATGCCGCGGATCACCGCGTTGAGTCCGGGGCAGTCTCCGCCTCCGGTCAGGATGCCGATGCGCATATGGCGGAATGTAACGTCGCCCGGAGATCTCCGCCGACAGGGCGCCGGCGGAGATCTCGGGGACGGGCGAAGCGGTGATCGGAGGGCGAAACCCCAATCAGCGGAACTAGGCCTTGGCGGGCTCGATACGCGGCTCGTGCGAGACCTCGGGCAGCCAGTGCAGCCGCTTCGGGAGGTACCAGTTCCACTCGCCGAGCAGCTTCATCGAGGCCGGGAGCAGCACGCCGCGCACGATCGTCGCGTCGATCAGGACCGCGACCGCGAGGCCGACGCCCATCATCTTGAACTCGAGCATGCTCAGCGTCCCGAAGATCGAGAACACCGCGACCATCACGAGCGCCGCGCTGGTGACCACGCCGGCGGTCTGCTTGATGCCGTGCGCGACCGCCTCGTCGGTCTTCATGCCGGAGTCCACCGCCTCACGGATCCGGCTGATGATGAACACGTGGTAGTCCATCGACAGGCCGAACAGGATCACGAACAGGAACAGCGGCAGCCATGACGTGATGCCGCCGACGGATTCGAACCCGAGCAGCTTCTCGCCGTGGCCATCCTGGAAGACGAGCTTGAGGATGCCGTAGGCGGCGCCCACCGAGAGCAGGTTCAGCACGATCGCCTTCAGCGGGATCACGATCGAGCGGAACGTGACGAGCAGGAGCAGGAACGCCAGCCCGAGCACGAACCCGAACACGATCGGCAGGTGGGACTTCATCGAGTCGTTGAAGTCCTTCGAGCCGGCCGTCATACCGGTCACGTTGGCCTCGACGCCGCCGACCTTGTCGATCGTCGACGGGAGCACCTCGCCGCGGAGCGTGGCGAGCGCGGCGTCCGACACGTCATCCGTGCCGGTCCCGTTCATCGGGATCTGCACGACCGCGACGCTCTTGTCGGGGCTGACGTTCGTGGTCACGGGCTCGGACATCTGGCCGCTGGCCAGCGCCTTGTCGGTCATCGCCTTGATGCCGGCCTGGACCTCGGGCTTGGTGACGTCGTCGGCCTGGACCGCGATCACCGCGGGGAGCGGGCCGCCGGGGAACGCGGTCTGGATCTTGTTGTAGACCTTCATCACCTCGAGGTCCTGGGGCAGTGCGGACACGCCGGGGTTGACCGTGTGCATGCCGATCGCGGGGAGCGATAGCGCGAGCAGCAGGCCGCCGGCCAGGACCACCGAGACGACCGGGCGGCGCAGCACACGGTCGAGGATCCAGCCCCAGACGCGCGACTCGCCGTGGTTGCGGTGGCGCATGCGGCCGATGAACGGCACGCGGCCCTTCTCGACCTTGTCACCGAGCTTCGAGAGCACGGCGGGGAGCACCGTGAGCGAGCCGAGCACGGCGATGCCGACGACGAGGATCGTGCCGACCGCGAACGACTGGAACACGATGCTGCCGGCGAAGAACATGCCCGCCATCGCGATCATCACGGTCAGGCCGGAGACGAGCACCGCCTGGCCCGACGTGGCGGCCGCGAACGCGAGCGCGTCCTCTGGCGAGCGCCCGGCGTCGCGTTCCTCCATTTTGCGCCGTAGATAGAACATCGAGTAGTCGACGCCGACCGCAAGGCCGACGAGCAGGACCACCGAGCCCACGGACTCGTCCATCGGGAAGAGCTGGCTGATCGGCGCGAGGATCCCGATCGTCGCCATCACGGCGGTGACGCCGAGCAGCAGCGGCACACCGGCGGCCACGAGCGCGCCGAACGCGACCACGAGGATCAGCATCGTGATCGGGAGGGAGAGGACCTCGGCCTTCTTGAAGTCGTCCTCGAACGCCTTGGAGATCGCCTTGTCGGCGCTGGCGTCGCCGAACTGCCCGACGAACACCTCGGGATGCGCCTTCTGGGCGCCGGACACGGCGGCGATCGTGCTGTCGACGCGCGCCTCTGCGACGTCGTCGTCGCCGGGGATCTCGAACGTGATCAGCGCCGAGCGGCCGTCCTTGGAGAGCTGGCCCTCGTTGCCCTTGGCGAGTGGCGACTCGACCTTGTCGACGCCCTTGAGGGCTTCAAGACGTCCGACCGTGTCCTCGACTGCACCCGTGAAGGTCGCATCACCGACCTTGACTGAGCCCTTGCCCTGGACGAGCACCTGCTCGTCGGCAGAGTCGCGGAAGTCTGCTGCGGCGATGGCCTTGTCGGCCGTCTTGGACGAGCCGTTTCCGTAGTCCTCGTCAGCGATCGTCTTCTGGCCGACCGAGGCGGCGAGGAAGAACGCGATGACCACGAATGCCAGCCAGCCGAAGATCGCCGTCTTGCGGTGGCCGGCGCTCCAGCGCGCGGCGCGAGCGGCGAGATTCTTGGATTGCACTGGGAAAAGCCTCCGAATACAGAGCGGGGAGCGGGTATCGGAAGCTTCGTCTGGTGCCGCCGCCACGACATTGGAGCGGCCCAGTGTCCAGCGGTGCGGACAGCCTCACCTGGTTCGGTGAGGCTCCCGCATCGCGGTTCGTGCTGATCTAAAAGACGAAGATGATCAGCAGGATGATGATGATTAGGAGAGTGCCCAGTCCGATGTACATGGCGGCGGGCATACCCAGGATCGCGCTCAGGCAGTCTGCCCGGGCCGGCGCACCACCTCGCAGTCGGCCGCGACGTTGTCGAGCGCGTCGGCATGCACGCGGTCGATCCCCGGGCCGCAGGTGACCACGTCGCGCACGCCGTCACGCACGAGGATCCGGTCGTCGCCCTCGTCGCCGCTGACGATGTCGCCGGCGATGTCGCGCCGCGCCGCCGCGATCAGGCGGTCGTTGCCCGGCCCGCCGGACAGCGTGTCGTGACCGAGGCCGCCGCGCAGCACGTCGAACCCGTCGCCGCCGCGGATCGAGTCATCGCCCTGGTGGCCGCGCACGCGGTCGAACCCCGCGCCGGCGTCGACCGCATCGCTCCCGGGGCCCGCCCACACGCGGTCGTTTCCGAGCCCGGTGGTGACGGTGTCCCGCCCGGTGCCCGCGGCGACGAGGTCGTCACCGTCTCCGCCCGAGACGATGTCGTCGCCGTGGCCGGCACGGACGCGGTCGGCTCCCTCGCCGAGGTCGATGCGGTCGCTGCCGGCGAGCGCGAACACGTTGTCGGGGCCGCCCTTGGCGTCGATCGTGTCGGCGCCGCGGCTTCCGATGATCCGGTCCCGGCCGTCGGTGCCGGTGATGACGAGCGCGAGAGCGCTCCCTGCGGCCACCAGCGATATCGCGGCGGCGAGCAAAGGCGCCATCCAGAGGCGCTTGAAACAATGGGACACGGGGCCCCACCTCCTGGCTGATCGGTTGACGCCCCGGAAACCCTCTCCAGGCCGCCGAGTTGCGGCCCGCCGAGGGCTCCGGATTCGGCCCGGCGGTCGGGGCCCCGTCCATCGTTCGAGTCCCGTGCCATACTGGCCTCCCGACGTCCCCGGGGGGCGTAGCTCAGTTGGTTAGAGCGCCGGCCTGTCACGCCGGAGGTCGCGGGTTCGAGTCCCGTCGCTCCCGCTCCACGAAGCCGCCGATTTCGGCGGCTTTCTTATTGGGCGACCCCGACAACACGAGGAGCAGCCATGACGGTGCCCAGTCCACACGCCGGCACGCGTCCGGACGCGTCGATGTTGATCGACGTGGACAGCCTTTTCGCCGCGTACCACCAGGTTTCTCCGGACCCGGCCGACTCCGCGCAGCGGGTGTCCTTCGGTACGTCGGGGCACCGCGGAACGGCGACGGCGGGGACGTTCAACGAGGCGCACGTCCTCGCCATCACCGAGGCGATCTGCCGCTACAGGCAGGCGCAGGGCATCGCCGGTCCGCTCTTCCTCGGCCGCGACACGCACGCGCTCTCGGAGCCCGCGGCGCGCAGCGCCGTCCAGGTGCTCGCAGCCCACGGCGTCGACGTGCGCGTCGACGCGGCCGACAGGCCGACGCCGACGCCGGCGATCTCTCACGCAATTCTCACGGAAAATCGCGCCGGAAAAGGTCCGTCGGCGGACGGCATCGTGATCACGCCGTCGCACAATCCGCCGGAGGACGGCGGCTTCAAGTACAACCCGCCGAGCGGCGGTCCCGCCGACACGAGCGTGACGCGCTGGATCCAGGACGAGGCGAACCGCCTGCTCGAGGGCGGCCTCGCCGATGTGCGGCGCCTCCCGTACGAGGAGGCGGCGGCGAGCGAGTGCGTGCGCGGCCACGACTACGTGAGCGCCTACGTGGGCGAGCTCGGTGCGGTGATCGACATGGACGCCATCCGCGAGGCGGGCGTGAGCCTCGGCGTGGATCCGCTCGGCGGCGCGAGCGTGCCGTACTGGCCGGCGATCGCGGAGCACTACGGCCTCGACCTCACCGTGGTGAACGACCAGATCGATCCGACCTTCCGCTTCGTGCCGCTCGACCACGACGGCAAGATCCGCATGGACTGCTCGTCGCCGTTCGTGATGGCGGGCCTGATCGAGCTGCGCGATCGCTTCGACGTCGCGGTGGCGTGCGATCCGGACGCCGACCGGCACGGGATCGTCACGCGCGGGTCGGGGCTCATGAACCCCAACCACTATCTCGCCACGGCGATCGCGTACCTGTTCGGCGGAGCTCGGGACTGGCCGGCTGAGACGGGCGTGGGCAAGACGCTGGTCTCCAGCAGCATGATCGACCTCGTCTGCCGTGAGCTCGGCCGGCGCCTGGTCGAGGTCCCCGTCGGGTTCAAGTGGTTCGTCGACGGGCTGCTGGACGGCTCGCTCGGGTTCGGCGGTGAGGAGAGTGCGGGCGCGTCGTTCCTTCGCCGTGACGGCTCGGCGTGGTCCACGGACAAGGACGGCATCCTGCTCGCGCTGCTCGCCGCCGAGATGACGGCGCGCTCGGGGCTCGACCCCGGGGCTGCCTACGCCGAGCTCACCGAGCGCTTCGGGACACCGGCGTACCGGCGCATCGACGCACCGGCGTCGCCGGAGCGCAAGGCCGTGCTGGCGAAGCTCTCGAGCGACGACGTCAAGGCGACGGAGCTCGCGGGCGAGCAGATCCGGACCGTGCTCACCGAGGCTCCGGGCAACGGCGCGCCGATCGGCGGCCTGAAGGTGGTCGCCGACGATGGGTGGTTCGCCGCGCGTCCGTCCGGCACCGAGGACATCTACAAGCTCTACGCGGAGAGCATGCGAGGGGAGGACCATCTCGAGCGAATCCTCGTGGAGGCCCAGGAGGTCGTCGACGCCGTGCTGGCGGCAGGAGAAGGCAGCTGAACACTGGGCAGAGCTGAGCCGCGCCGCACTTACGGCGCGTTGGAGCCAGGGGTTCTGGTGTACGGTCTTGAGCGCGGCGTCACGAGGGATCGCGGAACCCCAAAGGGGAGTGGTGAGATGGCGTCAATGTCCGCGGCGCAGTCGGAACCGCAGCGTGGCAAGGCGCGGCTGGTCTTTCCAGGGTTCACGGTCCCTTTCATCCTGCTCATCGCCTGCTTTGCAGCGTGGGGGTCCGCCGCCAACCTCACCGACGTGCTGGTCGGGGTGTTCCGCAGCATCTTCGACATGTCGAACTTCCAGTCGTCGCTGGTTCAGTTCGCGTACTACGGGGCGTATTTCTCGCTGGCCATCCCCGCGGCGCTCATCAACCGGCGCTTCGGCTACAAGGTCGGCGTGCTGACCGGCCTGGGGCTGGCGTCGGTCGGCGGGCTGCTGTTCATCCCGGCGAGCAACCTGCTCGTCTACGAGTTCTTCCTCCTCTCCCTCTTCGTGCTGGCGGCGGGGCTGTCGATCCTCGAGACCTCGGCCAACCCCTTCGTCATCGCGATGGGTCCCGAAGACAGCGCGACCCAACGGCTCAATCTGGCCCAGTCGTTCAACCCGGTCGGCGCGAACATCGGCGTCCTGCTCGGCGCCGTGCTGATCCTGCCTCAGATCACGTCGGAGGCGGCCAAGACGATCATGACCCCCGCGGAGCTGGAGAGAAGCCAGGAAGCGGATCTGTCGTTGGTGCTCGGGCCCTACCTCGGTATCGCAGCCGTGCTCCTCCTGATCTGGCTGCTGATCCTGTTCCGCAAGATGGCCACGCCCGTGGAGCAGAGCCAGGAGGAGGAGGGGGTCTCCAGCGGGGCCTTTGGCCGCCTCTGGCGGAACAAGCACTACCGCTATGGGGTGGTGGCGCAGTTCTTCAACGTCGCGGCGCAGGTGTGCGCGTGGACGTTCACGATCCAGTACGCCCAGGACGTGGTGGGGGTACCCACGGAGGACTCGGGCTGGTACCTGCAGGCGAGCCTGATCGTGTTCCTGCTCTCCAGGTTCGTGATGACCTACCTGCTCGGGATCTTCCGGCCGACCAAGCTCCTGTTCGCCATGGCCGCGCTCGGCGTGGCGCTGTGCGTCACCGCGATGTTCTTCGAGAACATGGTCGGGCTCATCGCCGTCGTCGGCATCTCGCTGTCGCTGTCGCTGATGTTCCCGACGATCTACGGGGTCGCGCTGCGCGGGCTGGGCGCGGATGCGAAGTTCGGTGCCGCCGGTCTCGTGATGGCGATCCTCGGAGGAGCCCTCGTGCCGCCGATCCACGGGTTGATCATGGACGACCTGGGCGCCGCGCTGGCGTTCGTGGTGCCAGGAGTCTGCCTGGCCTTTGTCGCGCTCTACGCGTTGTTCGACCTCCGGACTGATCGGGAGGGTGGGCCGCTCGTCGTCGAGGGCGTCCACTGATGTCGAAGCGTCGTTGGCATCCGGGCGTCGTCGCACTGGCCGCGGGCGCCGTGATCGGCCTCGGCGTCTCCGCATGCGGAGACGATGAGGAGCGGATCACGGCCGGCCTCATCATCAAGCAGGACACCAACCCGTTCTTCGTGAAGATCGAGGACACCGCGAAGAAGACGGCCGGGGACGAGAACGTCGAGCTCCTGGTCGCGGCGGGGAAGAGCGACGTCGACAACGAGAGCCAGGTGGCGGCGCTCGAGGACATGACCGAGCGGGGAGCCAAGGGCATCCTCATCACCCCCGCAAACTCGGCGGCCGTCGTGCCCGCGATCGAGAAGGCGCGCGACGCCGGCGTGACCGTGATCGCCCTCGACACGCCGACCGACCCGGAGTCGGCCGTCGACGCGCTCTTCGCGACCGACAACCTGAAGGCGGGCGAGCTGATCGGCCGGTACGCGAAGGCGAAGGCCGTGGAAGACGGCATCGAGCCCCGGATCGCCATGCTCGACCTGGGACCGGGCAGCGACTCCGGCCGGCTTCGACACGAAGGGTTCCTCGAGGGCTTTGGGATCGAGGACGGCGACCCGCAGATCGTCGGCTCGGTGGACACGGAGGGCAACGAGGCGAAGGGCGAAGCGGGCATGCGGGAGCTGCTCGAGCAGGATCCGGGCATCAACATCGTCTACACCGTCAACGAGCCGGCGGCCTTCGGCGCCGCGAGCGCTCTCGACGAGGCAGGTAGGAGCGACGACGACGTGATCCTCGTCTCGGTCGACGGCGGGTGCGAGGGGATCAAGCGCGGGATCCGGACGGGCGAGATCGACGCGACCTCGCAGCAGTATCCGGAGAACATGGCCAGCAAGGGGGTGGAGGCCGTCGCCGAGGCAGCCCGCGGCGGCGCGAAGCCTTCCGGCTACCTCGACACGGGCGTCGTGCTCATCACCGGTGACTCGGTGGACGGCGTGGAGTCCGAGGACGAGGCGTTCGGGGTGAGGAACTGCTGGGGCTGAACACAACGCGTTGACTCGCGCACGCGTTCCCATGACAATTTTGTCGTGGGAGACCTCGACGCTGTCCACGGCCCTGAGGACGTTTCGTCCGGCGGTCACGGCGAGGCGGTCTCGGATTCCGTCACGGCCGTCCGGGCCGGTCCGATGCTCTCTCCGGCCGCCGCAGCGAGGCTGCTGGCGAGCGGTCGCGGCGCTCAGGCATCCGCAGTGCTCGCGCTGCAGCGCTCCGCCGGCAACTACGCCGTCCAACAGGCCGTCGCCTCCGCGAGCGCGACGCGGCTGCTCCAGCGCGAGCCTCCGAAGGGCGCCAAGACCGCGCCGGCGGAGACCAAGTTCCCGATCCCGCCCGGCAAGAACTTCCAGTGGTACCGGCAGGGCATGACCTTCCTGGTCTCCGTGTCCAAGCAGTGGCTCCTGGACCGGAAGGTGGCGCCGGACAGCACCGAGATCCCGATACCGATCGTCACCGAGATGGTGTCGACGATCGCGGATGTCGCTCCGTGGGTCGACCTTCCGACTTTGAACAAGGGCGTGCGGGCGATGACGCTCGACGCCCCGCTCTCCGAGGTGCCGGCCACGATCCCGATCCGGATGAGCGAGTTCCTGGCCGGGTTCGTCGGGAACCCGCCGGGCCAGGAGGTCGTCGTGCAGCCGAGCGGCGACGGAGCCGTCCTGTTCGTCGACACCGGGCTCGTACGCAAGCACCTCGCGGACCCGGCAGCGACCAAGGTCGTCGACTCGACGTTCTCGGCGGTGCTCTTCGGAGCGCTGGAGACGGCGCTCAAGCAGACGATGGGGGCCGACCGCGAGGAAGGGTTCCGGACCACGCTCTACCGCGACTGGGAGTGGGACCTGCCGGCCCCGCTCGACCAGGTGGGGCGGTCGGTGAACTTCCGCTTGGCGGCCGACGATCTCGAGGGCCTGTTCGGCCCCGACTGGGGGGCGAAGGCGGCCCGCGGCGACGCGAAGGACGCCGGGCGGGTCAAGGGTCACGGCGTCGGCCTGCCGGAGAGCTTGAAGGACGACTGGCCGAAGATCATGGCGGTGATGAAGGAGATCGTCGGCGCCCCCGTCGGTCCCAAGAAGAAGGACGAGCCGCGGCTGTCGATCTCCGAGAAGGACGCGCTGCTGCTCCTGA
This sequence comes from uncultured Solirubrobacteraceae bacterium, assembly GCA_963806395.1. Taxonomy (GTDB): domain Bacteria; phylum Actinomycetota; class Thermoleophilia; order Solirubrobacterales; family Solirubrobacteraceae; genus DASSUW01. The sequence continues at coordinate 684,739 of CAWDYI010000019.1, forward strand.
AGATCGCCAACAGCCCGCTGCGCAGCGAGATCATCGCGCGGCTCACGCGCACGGGCGGCGGCGGCGACAAGACGGCAAGCCTCGGCGACGTGCTCGAGGCCGTGATCGAGGAGCAGGAGCTCAAGGACGCACGCAAGCGGCTCGGCTTCGGCGACCCCGGCACCGGCGGCGAGACGCCGGTCCTCAAGCGTCCCGTCCACGGCAACATCGTCCTCACGGGCGGCCGGCCGGTGCCGGGCAAGGAGGCGGTCTTCACCTTCGAGGTGACCGACGACGTCGATGCCCTCCGCGCGCCGCTGATCCAGATCCAGTGGGTCGTGTACCCGAAGGGCAAGCCGAAGGAGATCTTCGACGACGAGCTGAACACCTACTCGCCGCTGCGCGGCGACGGACCGATCAACGACAAGCTGTTCGAGGTGACGTTCCCGAGCGCCGGCGAGTACGTCGTCGAGGCGATCGTCAATCACAACTTCTACCTCACGGCGCACTTCAAGTCCGAGCTCAAGGTCCTGACAGAGGAGCAGGAGGTCGCCTTCCAGGAGAAGGGTCCGCTCTCCGGGTTCGCGGCGCCGACCGGCGCGAAGACGGAGAAGCACACGTTCGACGACGTCGGCAGCGTCAGCAGCGCCGCCGGCTACGACGAGGGGACGATCACCAGGGGCAAGCTCGATCCCGCCTTCAACGCCGGGACGCTGGCCGACCGCCTGAAGGCGATCGACGCCGAGATCGTGCGGGTGGACAAGCTCTTCAAGCAGTACGAGAAGCGCCCGGGGGACCAGGCGGCGGCCGTCCGCAACTGGGCGGAGGACTACCTCAAGACGCTGCGCGAGGGCCGCACGAAGATCGATGCCGACGGCAAGGACACCCGGATGGTCCCGTGCACGGGCGTCTACGTCAGCCGCAGCAAGAAGGCCCCGTCCAAGGCGCTCGACCTGATCTGCCTGCAGAAGAAGACGGCAGATGGCTACACCGTGACGCTGCACGACCTGTCGCAGGTCTACGAGAGCGAGAACTACGAGTTCTCGGTCGACAACGACACGGCCGAGGGGGCGTACGAGGAGGTCTTCGTCGAGGCGGCGGAGTCCTACCCCGACGGCACGCTCTCGATCGCGTTCCAGGGCTGGGACGAGAAGAAGCAGGAGCCCACCGGCTCCTACGTCAAGTTCCGCAAGGTCACCGACACGGTCGGCAAGGACATCAAGACGAACGTCTTCGATCCGGCGATCAACATCGCGGTCAATATCGCCGCGGCCGTGATGATGGTCGTCCCGGGCCTGCAGGCGGCGGGCTTCATCCTCGCCGTCAGCTGGAACACCTCCCAGACGCTGGCCGACCTCGAGGAGAAGGCGGCCAAGGGCACGCTGAAGGACAAGGACTACCTCTACGCGGGAGCGAGCTTCGCGCTCGACCTGCTGCCCGTGGTCGGCCGCTCCGCGCGGATGGTGTCGCTCGGCCGCAAGGCGTTCTACGTGATCGAGGGTGTGCAGTTGTCCGGCCAGGCGCTGTTGGTCACCGCGCAGGGCATGGAGCAGATCGAGAAGCTGCGCAACGGCGTCATCGCCAAGCTCGCCAAGCTGAACGAGAAGATCACCGAGCTCGAGCGGGTGAATCCCTCCGATCCCGAGCTCGAGTCCATGCGGGCCCAGCAGGAGAAGCTGATCAAGGAGGGCGAGGACGCGGTCAAGTCGGTGTACGGATCGATGATCGCCCAGCAGGCGATGGTGATGGTGGCCGGCGGCGTGCTCCAGCACGCCGCGATCAAGAAGTTCGGCGCGCGCCTCGGCGAGCTGGAGACGACGGGCCGGTTCGCCCATCGCGACGGCGAGCCTGTTCGCTACGACTTCGCCGAGCGCAAGATCATCGGCGACCGCGAGAAGATGACGCAGGCCGAATTCGAGAAGGCCGAGCGCATCGCCGGCCTGTCCGAGCGGCTCGAGGGGACGGTCCCTGATCCCGCCACCCGCGCGCGGATCGTCGAGTCGCTCGGCGACGGGCCTGTCCACGTCGTCGTCGGCGGCAAGAAGACCCACGTCCAGGCCGACGGCGACGGCAAGGTCCTCCACGTCGCCGACGGCGCGCGCCCCGACGAGATCGTCACGGCGACCGTCAAGCAGCCCGCCACGACCGGCACCGACCCGGATCCCAAGAAGCCCGCGCCCGCCGGCGACCCGAAGCCGCCCGCGCCGGTCGACACCCCGCCGGCGCACGGGCTCGACGCGGCCCAGACCAAGAAGCTGCACGACGCGGTCACCCCCGACCAGGCACAGGCGATGCACGACTTCCTCGGCGGGGATCGGCTGCGCAAGCTCGTCGACAAGAAGTCGGCGGCAGCGCTCAAGGGGTACGCCGAGGGGATCGAGCGCGCGAAGGCGGCGTCGTCGGACCCGCGCGCCGCCGAGGGCCTCGCCCGGATGGGCTCCAAGCAGAGCGAGAAGCTGGGCGGGATGGCGCCGGACACGGTCGCCGAGGTGCTCAGCACGGTCCCGGCCGGGCGGATGGAGATCTTCCTGCGTGCGCTCGCCGACCCGGACGTCCCGCATCCCCGGCAGATGGGCGAGCGCGGCCTCACCCGCCTTGCCGGCTCGATGGACGAGCTCGGGTTCATCACCGAGCACGGCGGCGCGGCGTACAAGGACCTCCGCGGCGAGGATGCGTTCAGCCCGCTGCTCGAGCGCCTGCGCGGACTGGACCCGGACGAGGCGCATGCCCTCGTCGACGCCGTCCGCTCGGCGCGCGGCAAGCAGGGCAAGCTGAAGGCGGTCGGGATCGAGCCGCCGGTCCGCCGGCCGCGGCGCGCGACGGGCAAGATCGCCGCGGACAAGGACGACCCCGGGTGGCAGCGCCATCTGGACCGCGCCACGGAGTTCGCGGAGAACCATCGCGGCACGACGGAGGGCGGCCCGACGCCGTACGACCCGACGCCCGACCAGGTCGAGATGCTCGCGGCGATGTACCAGATCCGCGAGAACGCGTCGCGCAACCGCGCGCTGCCGCACGACAAGCGGGTGAAGATGCTCGACGAGTTCGACGGCCTCGGCCGCGCTGCGGGTCTGAAGACGGCCTGGATCAACAACCTGCGCGGCGGCCTGAGCGAAACGCTGTTCGCCCCCAACGTCGGGCGCAACAAGACACGGCTCGCGCACCCCGACGGCGGCTTCACGATCCTCGACTACTCGTTCGATCCCGGGCAGCGCCCGAGCTCGAAGACCGGGCGCAAGGAGTGGGTCGAGCAGAAGTCCGACCTGATCACCGCGCCGGACGGCTCGACCGACGTGTTCGGCCCCGCCGTCGGCCGCGCCAAACGCTACGCGATGGACGCCACGAGCGACATGAAGGCGCTGCAGGCCACGGCGGTGACCCAGGGCGACACGATCCTGATCGAGTTCGTCCGCCCGCCCGGCAACGACGCCACCAAGACGGCGATGCTGCGGGTCCTGTTCGGCGAATCGAGCCCGATCCAGGCCGTGAAGTTCGCCGACGGCGCGTGGATCGAGCGGGCCGACTTCCTCGCCGGCAAGTAACGCGCGCGGGGTTCCGTCCCCGCGCGCGCCGCCTCGATCCTCAGTACGTCCGGCCGGCCACAGGTGCCGGCGTCCCGGCGTCGTCGCCGAGCTGCTGCTGGGTGTCGCCAGGCGTCTCCTGGGACTGCTGCTTCGCGTTCTCCTTGACCTCCTGGGCGTGCTCCTGGCCGCTCTCCTTGACGGTCTGGGCCGCGTCCTGTGCGACCTGCTTGCCGTGCTCGAGCGCGTCCTGCCCGGTCTCCTTCACGCGGTCCTTGACGTCGTCGGCGACGGGGCCGAGCTTCTCGTCCTCGACCCGGGTCGCCGGGATCAGCATGCCGGCGAGGAAGCCGACGGCGATCGAGCCGATCGCGAGGCCGAGCGGGTTCTCCTGCGCGACGCCCTTGGCCTTGCGCGCCTTGTGCTTGACCTCGTCCGAGTCGGGCGTGCCGCCGACGATCTTGTCCTTCATGCCCACGATGCTCTCCTTGGCCGAGTCGCGCTTCTCCTGCAGGTTCTCCTTCGCACGCGACTTGACGTCCGCCTTGTAGCCGAGCGCGTCGACGGTCTCTGACATCTCGGCGCGGGTCTGCTCTATCTCTGCACGGATTCGGTCGGGTTCTTGGCCCATTGGATGTCCTCCTTCACGGTTTCCACGGTCTGGGGTACCGGCGGCGTCGAGCGCTTGAGCGCCTTCTGGCCGGCCTTTGCAAGCACGAGGGCGACGATCGCCCACAGCGCCATGACGATCAGCGCGGCGACCCATGTCGCCATCGCCTTGTCGAGCAGCGCGATCAGGGCCGCGGTCAGCGCGCCGAGCGAGAGCAGTCCGGTGACCGCTGCGCCCGCGAGCATGCCGGCGCCCTTGCCGGCGACCTTGCCCTTCTCCTGCAGCTCTGCGCGGGCGAGCTCGATCTCTTTGCGGACCAGGGTCGAGGTCTGCTGGGAGAGGTCCTGCACGAGCTCGCGCAGCGGCCGCTCGCGCGGGTCGCCCGCGCCGCCGTTCGTGACGTCGGCCATCGAGGTCAGCCGCGCGGGGCGGTGGGGGAGACGTCCTGCGCTCGGGCCGGGACGCGCGTGCCCGAGGACTCCCAGCGCTGCTCGTAGCGGCGGCTGCTCGACGCCTTCAGGAAGCGCGACGCAACGATGCCGAGCGCGACCCCGCCGGCGATCACGGCCCACGGCTGGCGGCGCCCGAAGTCCTCGACGTCGCCGAGGATCCTGTCCGCGTCGTTCTCGGTCAGGTAGCTGCTCACGCGCTCGGCGCGATCGGCCGCCTGGTCGGCGAGCTTCGCCGGCTGATCCTTGCCCTGCTCGCGCAGCTGCTCGCTGACGCTACGGACGTCGGAGACGAGGCTGCCGACGCGCTCGCCTGCCTCGGTGGAGCGCTGATCGACCTGGGAGCGGAGCGCGCCCTTGGCCTGGCCGGCGGCCTCCTGCGCCTTGTCCTTGGCCTGGTCCTTGGCCTGGTCCGTCGTCGACGACGGACCGTTGTCGGTGGTGGGTGGCGAATAGGTCTGCAAGTGATGCTCCTGTCTTGTGGTCAGGTGTTCAGATGAGATGAATCTGCGGCGAGCGCGATGGCTCACAGGCCGGGGATTCCGCCGCCGAACTTGCTCAGCAGGTCCTGGGGATCGATGCCGAACTTCGCCAGCAGCCCCGAGTCGCGTTCGGGATCGACCTGGTCGGGCAGGTCCTGGCCGGCCTGATCGGCCTGGTCGGACTTGCCCTGCTCGCGCAGGAGCTCGAGGACCTTGTCCTTGGGAATTTCCATGGGGAACCTCACTGTTGGGTCGTGGGTGCGAGGACGCGTCACGCGGTGCGTGCGCGCTTGCGGGGCTTCGGCTCTGAGCGCTCGTCGAGCTGCAGCGCGCGTTCGGCGCCGGGGGCGCCGTGCTGTAGCTGGCGGGAGCGCTCGCGCTCGGCGTTCAGCTCGGCGCCGAGCAGGATCGCCACGTTGCTCAGCCACAGCCAGATCAGGAAGATCACGGCTCCGCCGAGCGCTCCGTACGTCTTGTTGTATGAGGCGAAGTTCGCGACGTAGAACGCGAAGCCGGCCGACGCGATCAGCCAGACGGCGATTGCGAGCACCGCGCCGGGCACGATCGACTTGATGCCGGCGAGCTTGGCGTTCGGCGAGGCGTAATAGAGCAGCGTGATCATCATCACCACGACGGCCAGCAGCACCGGCCACTTGGCGATGTCCCACGCGGTCACCGCGGCTGTGCTCAGTCCGACCGCGGACCCGACGGCCTCGGCCAGCGGGCCGGTGAGCACGAGCGCCATCAGGACGATCGCCAGCAGCAGGACGAGCACCAGCGTCACGAGCAGCTGGAGCGGGCGCAGCTTGACGAACGAGCGCCCCTCCTCGACCTCGTAGATGACGTTGGACGCGCGCATGAACGCGCCGACGTAACCCGAGGCGGTCCAGAGCGCGGCCGCGAGGCCGACGATGAACAGCAGTCCCGCGGCGCCGCTGCTCTTGGTGATGCCCTCGATCGGGCCCTTGAAGGTCTCGACCGCCGAAGCGGGCCCGACCGAGCTGACCACATCGGTCAGCGCCTTGGTGACCGTCGCGGGGTCGCCGACGAGGCCCACGATCGACACGAGCGCGATCAGCGCGGGAAAGATCGACAGGACGCCGTAGTACGTGAGTGCGGCGGCACGATCGGTCAGCTCGTCCTCTTGGAACTCCGTGAACGTGCGCTTGAGCGTCTGCGCGAGCGAGCCCTTGCGCGGATGCGCGGGTCCCGTCGGGCGCAGCGCTGACTGCGTCCCGTCTGTGTCGCGATTGAGTTGCCTCGTCATGTCGTTCCTCGTCGTCGCCTCGGGTCGGACCTGACGCCTACCCAGCGATCGGGACAAAGCAGTCGCGGGTCGGGACATTCGCGGTGGGTCGCGGGACAGTCACGGAGCGCAACCGGAACTGAGTGTCCCGCTACGCGTGTACCGTTCTGGGCGATGCCCGACGAAATTGCCTCAGGTGAGGAGGTACCCCGCGCGAGGGGGAGACGGTCCGTAGCTCGGCGCAATCGCAGTGCGATCATCGCGGCTGCCGTTGAGCTCCTGCGCGCGGAAGCGCCGCTCACGATGCAGGGCCTCGCGGCAGCAGCGCGCGTGAGCCGCTCGACGCTGTACCGGCACTTCGCCAACCCGGTCGATCTCCAGCGGGCGGTTCAGGACGAGACGCTCGCGCAGGCTGCATCGGCGGTCGAGCGGGCCGTCGGCATGCGCAGCCCGGCGCTCGCGAAGGTCCGGAGTGTCGTGACGGCCCTCGTCGAACTCGGCGGCGAGCTTCCGCTCGACGTGCCGATCGGACCGCCGTCCGATGCGGCGGTCGCCGACGTGGCCGGCGGCCTGCGCCCGGTGGCCGAGCGGCTTGCGCGGGCCGCCGACCTCGAGCCCGGCCCCTGCGGCCCGTGGCTCGCCGCCGCCACCGCCCAGCTCGTGGGGACCTGTCTGCGCGCCGGCTGGAGCGCGCCCGGCGACGGCGCCGCTCGGGCCGAGCGCATCTTCGGCACCATCACCGACCCACTCGACCGGGGGCTGGTGCTCCTCGACGCGGCCGGCATCGTCGTCGCCTCCAACCCGGGCGGTCGCGTGGTTCTCGACGACGCCGAGCCGGGCCGGGCTGCGGCGGTGGACGGCGGCGGGCTCTACGAGGACGGCTCGCCGGCCTCGCCCGTGAGTCACCCGCTCAGCACGGCACTCGCCACCGGTGAGTCGCAGCAGGGCATCAGGGGTCACACGCGCGACGGCGCATTGCGCTGGTTCTCGATCGACGTGCGCGCGCTGCGCAGCGCGCCGGGCGCCGAGCGGTACGGCTTCGTCGCGCTCGTCACCGACGTGAGCGACGAGAAGGGCTTCGAGCTCGCGAGCCTGCGGCCGCCCGGGGCGCTCGCCGCCACCGACGCCCCGGTCCTCGACATCGTGCGCGTGCTGGACGAGGTTCCGCCGCCGCTCCTCCCGGAGCAGCTGATCGCCGAGGCGATGCGCGTCGCGCGCGGTCCGGTGGCGCTCTACGTGGTCGACATCGATGGAACGCACCTGCTCCGGCTCGCGGGCACCGACGAGTTCCCCGCACGACTGAACGCGCCGCTCGCCCTGGGCCCCGAGCTCGCCGAGGACGGGCTGCCTGACCTGATCGCCCATCTGGCCCGCGAGCTGCCGGGTGCTGTGATGGCGCCGATGTGGCTGCGCGGCCGTGCGGTCGGCGTGCTCCTGTGCCGGCGCGGGTCCGAATCCGGGCTACGCGACGTCGCGCGGCTGGGCGCCGCGGCGATGGAGCTCGCCGGCGGCTATACCGACGTGTTCGACGCTGCGCGCCGCAGCAAGGACATGACGCCCGCGGCGGAGATCCAGCAGAGCCTGCTGCCGCCGCGGATCGTTCGCATGGGCAGCGGCGAGCTCGCGGGCAGCGTGATGCCGAGCTACGAGGTCGGCGGCGACTGGTTCGACTACGTCGAGAACCGCGACGGGGCCTGGATAGCGATCGCCGACGGAGCCGGACGGGGCCCGACCGCGGCCGGTCTCAGCGCAGTCTCGCTCGCGGCGCTCCGTGCCGCGCGGCGCAACGGCGGCACGCTCGAGGACGCGGCGCAGCTGATGGACGAGACGGTGTCCGCCGCCGGCGGCCCGGAGTTCTTCGTCACCGCTGTGCTCGCCCGCTGGAACCCCGTGTACTCGGTGTTCAACTGGATCAACCTCGGCCATCCGCCTCCGCTGCTCATCAGCGCCGGCGGCACGGTCGAGGAGCTCGCCACCCGGCCGGACCTGCCGCTCGGGCTCGTCGAGCGCACGCGCGCGTTCCGGCGCCGCCAGCGCCGGCTCCTCGACGGCGACCGGCTGGTGCTCTACACCGACGGGATCTCGCGACGGAGGACCGCGGACGGCCCGTTCGGCACCGACGGGATCGCGAAGGCCGTACGCGGCGCCGGTTCGGGCTCCGCACCCGCCGCCGCCCGAGCGATCCAGGAGGCCGTCGTCACGGCCTCCGAGGACGCCTTGCCCGACGACGCCGCCGTCGTCGTGCTCGCGGCGAACGCCCGCGCTGACGGAGCGCGGCGGGGCGGAGCGGGTTAGTCGATTTCCCGTTCGATCGCGCTCAGTCGTCGTCGCGCCGGTTGTGCTTGCCGCGTTCGTCGTGCTTCCCGTGTCCGTCGTGCTTGTCGTGTGAGTCGTCGAACCACGCCAGCACGCGCCGGTACGCCTCGGCCATGGCCGCCGGATTGAAGCGCGCGCCGGTGTCGTTGAAGAACGCGTGGTCGGCCTCCGTGAAGGTGAGGAACTCGTGCCGCAGGCGAGCCGCCTCGACCGCTGCCTTCGCAGCGTCGCGCGTCGCGTTCACGCGCGTGTCGAGTCCCGCGTAGACCCCGAGCACCGCCGCCTTCGAGCGACGGAGATCGCCGCCCGTCGGGAACGGCCCGTAGAACGGCGCTGCGGCGTCGAGCCGGCGCTCGCCGGCCGCGAGCAGCCGCCACACCATGCCGCCGCCGAAGCAGAACCCGATCGCTGCCACCTTCTTGCGCGGCACCCGGCGCTTGAGCTCGCTGATGCCCGCCTTCATGTCAGCGTCGAACCGCTCAGGCGGGATCTGGCTGAGCGCCGCGGCGACCTCGGCCTCGCCCGGGAACGAGCCGGTGCCGCCCTCCTCCGACAGCAGGTCGATCGCGAGCGCCGAGTACCCGCTCCCCGCAAACCGGGCGGCGACCGAGCGGATGTGGTCGTTCAGGCCGCGGTTCTCGTGGATGACGAGGACGGAGCCGCGCGCCTTCACCGCGGGCGCCCAGGCGCCCATCAGCGTCGCCGTCGGACCCGGGAAGGTGATCGCCGTGGTCGGGACGGGCGCCCAATCGGTCGACCGCGACCCACGCGAACGCCGCTTCCGGGTCGCGGCGGCCCCGGCGCCGGCCGCCTCGGCGGCAGCGGCGCCCAGCAGCGCCGAGGCTGCCGTCGCGCCGACGCCGAGCAGCCCGAGGCGCCGCACCGCCTCTCGCCTGGTGATGATCCCGTCGGAGTGATCCTCGGCTACCTCCTCTGCGAGGTAGCGCTGAAGCTCAGTCATGTGACCTCCCCCTGGAGCGTCGTGGCCGGCGCTCCCATGCGCCGGCGCGCTGGAACCCGCGCGATGGATACAGACCGAAGCTAAAGCCGGGCTACATCTCGGCGAGGCGGCCCGCGAGCTGCGCCCGGGACCGCACGCCGAGCTTCTCGTACGAGTTCGACAGGTGCACCTCGACGGTGTGGACGGCGATGAACAGGGTGTGCGCGATCTCCTTGTTCGAGCGCCCGGCCGCCGCAAGGTCGACCACGCGTCGCTCGGTCGCCGTGAGCTCACCGGTGGGGGGCGGCCGTCGCGCGCCCGCGCGAGGAAGCTCCGAACGGGCCTGCTCGGCCCAGCCGGGCGAGCCGATCTCCTCGAACGCGGCCACGGCCTGCTCGAGCGAGCTCCGCGCGGCGCCCCATTTCTTGTGCCGGCGCTGCGCGCGGCCGAGGCTGAGCAGCGACCGCGACCGGTCGAACCGCAGGCCGAGCTCCCCATAGTCGGCGGCGGCCTGCGCGAGTGCCGTCGCCGCTTCGTCGTCGTAGCGACCGGCGAGCTGCACGACCGCCTCGCACCGCTTGGCGGTCGCAAGCCCCCACGGATGCTCCTGCTGCTCGGCCAGTCCGCGCAGGCGGCTGGTCACCGCCAGCGCCTCGTCGCGCTCGCCGAGCGCCACCAGCGCCTCGACGAGGTCGGGCGCGACGGGGAACGCGCCGGGCTCGTCGATCCCTTCGCGCTCGGTGTGCTCCCAGACAGGCCGCATGCTCTCGGCCGCCAGTCCCGGGTCGTGTGCGAGCAGGGCCGCGATCCCGCGGGCGCGCAGTGACTCGAGCCGTTGCCAGGGAACCCCGATCGCCGCGGCGCCCGCGATCGCCGGCCCGGCCCACTCCTCCGCCTCCTGCGGGAAGCCACGGCCGGCGGCGAGCAGCGCGCGGCACCGCTTGTACGTCCACGGGACCAGCGGGTCGACGGACTCGCTCCACTCGTCGAGCAGCCGCGCCGCGGCTTCCCACGCGCCGATCCGCAGCTCGAACTCGCACAGGTTCAGGCGCTGGAGGGCGTACGACATCGCCTCGCCGCGCTCGTCGGCGAGCGACAGGAGGCGGGTCAGGGCGGCGCGTGCCGCGGGCACCTCTCCACGCCAGAACAGCCGCTGCGCCGCCACGCAGTCGGGCGAGTTCGCCATCGGCGGGGTCGTCTCCGACGTGGCGTTGAAGCGCTCGCACACATCGTCGATCGGCTGCCCGGCGAGAGCACGCGCGTAGCCGAGCCCGGACAGCGCGAGCTGCTCGACGTCCGGGCCGGCGCGTCGCGCGGCCGGCAGCGCCTCCTGCGCCCACGCCTCGGCCTCCCGGATCCGCTCGGCGGACGTCGCGGCCGTGTTGAGCGCCTGCGCCGCGAGCACGTGTGCCTCGAGGATCGGGTCGCCGTTCGTCTCGGCGAGCGCCTGGTCGAGGTGGCGCACGTGATCCGCCATGCACGTGACGCCGCCGCCCTCGGACAGCAGCAGCTGAGCGCGCACGCGCGCCGCGCCCGGGGGGAGCGAGTCGAGCTCCGGCGTCAGCAGGTCCGTGACCTGCTGGGCTTCGCCGGCGGTCTCCAGGTACTCGGCGAGCGTGAGCACGCGCTCGGTGCGCTCCGCGTCCTGCTCCGGCGTCAGGCGCAGCGCGTGCGCGGCCAGCTCGACCGCATCGTGCGCGGCGCCGCGTGTCGACGCGCCGGCGGCCGCGGCCGCGAGCGTGGCCGCCAGCTCCGCGTCCGGACGGTCGGTCGCGAGCGCGAGGTGACGGGCGCGCAGGTTCCCGTCGGCGACGGAGGTCGCCAGCTCGAGATGCAGCTCCCGGCGCTCCCGCGCGCGGGACTGCCGCAGCGCCGTCGCCGCCAGCAGCGGGTGCGATGGGCGCACGTGGTCGCCGTCCACCAGCAGCACCCCGGCGCCGACGGCGTCGTCGAGCGTGGCGCGGTCCGCGAGCCGCGCGAGCTCGGACGTGCTCATGTCGGCATCCAGCGCGACGGCGAGCAGCAGCTTGCGCGCCGGGGCGGGCAGCCGCGCCACGCGCGTGCCGAGCAGATCCTCGACCGCGTCCGGCAGCGGGATCTCCTCGCCGATCTCGGGCACCCCGCGCTCGTCCAGCGCGCGCCCGAGCTCGAGCGCGAACAGCGGATTGCCGTGCGCCGTGTCGAACACGCGGCGCAGGACGTGCCGGGACAGCGTCAGCTCGAACCGCGCGGCCAGGATCCGGCGCGTCGCGCCGAGGCTCAGCGGGCCGACGTCCAGCCGCCGCAGCGCCCGCCGCTCGAGCGCCCGCTCGAGCGCGGCCGGGTCGCTGGGGCGCTTGGCGAGGATGAAGCGGGCGGGCTCGTCGCCGAGCCCGGCGGCGGCGAACGCGAGCACCTCGGCGGACTGGGGGTCGAGCCACTGGATGTCGTCGATCGCGACCACGAGCGGCGCGCGTGAGGCGAGCACGCGCAGCGCGCTCAGGAAGCCGGCGGCGATCGCGTCGGGAGCGGCCGGTCCGCCGGTTGGCTCGGCACGGAGGAGCGCGACCTCCAGCGCCAGGAGCTGCGGGGCGGGCACACCGGCGAGCTCGTCGGTGTCGACCCCGTCGAGCAGGTCGATCAGCGCCGCGAACGAGAGCCGCGTCTCGGCCTCGCTCGGCCGCGCCGAGAGAACGCGCATCCCGCGTTCGCGCGCCGCCTCGGCGCCGCACTCCCACAGCGTCGTCTTGCCGATGCCGGGCCCGCCCGTGAGCACGAGCGCGCCGCCGGGGCGATCGGCCTCGAAGAACTCCTGGAGCGCGGCCAGCTCGGACTCGCGGCCGACGATGCTCGCGTCCTGGGAGATCACGTGGCCAACGTACCGGTCAGGTGTGGAAGGCCGCCAGCCCTTCCGCCTCGTCCTCGAGCTCGCGGCGCGTCGCGCGGGTGAGCTTGATCCACGGGTCGAGCGTGACGTGGCCGTCCTCGAAGCGCCACGCGCCGGCGACGGCACCGTCGACGAGGAAGGTCGGTGTGCCGTGCGGGTTCTTGACGTGGAACACGCGCGGGCGGAGCTCCTCCGGGAGGATCCCGGTGCGGCGCGCGTGCACGAGCAGCGTGGCGTCCCAGACGGGCAGGAAGCGCACGGGCGCGGGCGTGCCGGGATCGGGCAGCGGCGCGCCGGGCACGTCGAGCAGCTCCCCGCCGCCCGCAGCGGCGTGCCGGACCGGGTCGATCCGCTTGAGGACGCGTGCGAGGTCGCCGGGCTTGAGGCCGGTGAAGCTTGCGACATCACCGCGGGATGCCGGGCCGAAGCCGCGCAGATAGCTGCGCACCAGGTGGTCGATCGCCTGTGCCGGGGTGACCTTCACCGGCGCGATCCAATCCTCGGCCGCCGCGTACAGGTCGGCGCGGCGGTGCTCCCACGTCCCGGACGGCGGCACGCGCACCAGGTCCACCCACAGGCCGACGCCGCGGGCGACGTCCTTGCCGAGCAGCTCCTCGATCTCCTTGCGGCGCATCGGCCCGTCGGCCAGGCGGCGCCGGAGCTTGCGCGCGGCCGCCGCCATCTGCGCCGGCGTCGGCGGCCCGCGCACGGCGCGCAGCCACGAGTCCCGGCGAGCCTGTCGCGTCGCGATCGCGAATGACCAGTAGTCGGCGGGGGACACCAGGTGGATCGTGCTGCGCATCAGCGTGGCCTCGATCACCGTGCGCTGCTCGAGCGCGCGGGTGAGGCTGTCGCGCTCGAAGCCGGCGACGCGCGTCCACGCGCTCACGTACATCGCCGGCGCGTATTGCGCCTGGATCCCGGCGATCTGCTCGAGCGCGGCGGGCAGCGCAGCGTCACTGCCCTCCAGCAGGAGCTGGCGGGCGAGCAGCGCCCGGTTCAGCGCGCGCATGTCGAGCTCGGTCACGGCATCCACCGCCTGCGGATCTCGTCCCAGCCGGGCGGCGGCCCGGGCAGCGGCGCGGCGCCGGGGGCGCGGAGCGCCTGCAGCGCCAGCGCGAGGTAGCGGCGCTGGAGCGACGCGACCCGCTCGGCGTCGCCGAGGTCGACCGCGCGCAGCTGCTCGAAGATCAGCGTCACGTCCTCCTGCGTGATGTCCGCGCGCACGGCGCCTGCGGCCTGCGAGCGCTCGAGCAGTTCCTGCACCGTCGCGTACAGGCGCTGCGCGGTCGCGAGCAGCTCGTCGCTGGGCGTGAACGTGCCCGCCAGCGCGGCGCCGAGCGAGCCGGCGCCCGCCGCGAGGCCGGCCGTCATGAAGCCGGTGAACGCCGCCCACGCGTCCTCGTCGACCTGGTCGAGCGCCGCCCGCGCCGCCGCCTCGAGCTGCTGCATGCCGTCCAGGCACAACTGCTGGACGAGCGCCTCCTTGCTCGGGTAGCGGCGGTACAGCGTGCCGATCCCGACTCCGGCGCGGCGCGCGATCTCCGCCATCGGCGCGCCCGGCGCGGCCGTCAGCACCTCGCGCGCCGCGGCCATCACGAGCTCGTCGTTGCGCGACGCCTCCGCACGGCGCCCGCTGAGGGGAGATCTCGCCACACAAAAAGCCTATCGGACCGGACGACTCCGTTCCACTCCACGTAAGGGGGTCTGACCCCATTACGCGCGCGCCGGACTAAGGGGGTCTGACCCCCTTACGGGTTGAATGGCGGTGGTAAGGGGCCTGAGGCGCCCTCGTAAGTGCGGCTGCTGCGGGGTTGGCACCGTTCGGCCGATGTGGAAAAGGCCTCGTTCGGCGATCCTATCGGAACCGAATGTTCCGCTCCGAAGGGGAAGATATGTCTCGCACGATGAAGGACCCGCCCGCGCTCGATCGCCGCTCCACGGCCGGCCTCCTGGCGCTCTCGCTCGGCGTCGCGCTGATCGTGATCGACATGTCGATCGTGAACCTGATCCTGCCGCAGATGGCGCGCGACCTCGATCTCGGGTTCTCCGGGCTGCAGTACGTCAGCGCGCTGTTCTCGCTTGCCGCCGCGGCGGTCACGATCGCCGCCGGCGACGTCGCCGACCGGGTCGGGCACCGCAACGCGTACCTCGGCGGGCTGGCTGTGTTCCTGGCGGGAAGCGCGGCCGCCGCGCTGGCGCCGAACGCGGCGGTGATGCTGGTCGCGCGGGTCACCCAGGGCATCGGCGGCGGCGTCGTGATGACGGCGGCGCTGGGCACGATCAACGCCACCTACTCCGGTCCGGCCCGGGGGATGGCGTTCGGCCTCTACGGGATGACGTTCGCGGTGTCGGGAGCGATCGGGCCGCTGCTCGGCGCCGTGCTCGCCGAGGCCGTCAACTGGCGCTGGGCGTTCTGGGTCAACCTCGCGCTCGGGCCGGTCGCGCTCGCCGGCGTGATCAAGCTGATCCCGGCCGTCGCCGCCGACGCCGTGACGCGCCGCGCCGACGTGCTCGGCACCGTCCTGGTCAGCGCCGCCATCACGACGCTCACCTACGCGCTGGTGCAGGGCGCCGAGCTCGCACTCGTCCCGGCCGCCGTGCTGTTCGCCGCCTTCGTCCTCGTGCAGCGCTCGAAGATCCGGCGCGCGCTGCCGGTGATCCTCGACCCGGCGCTGATGCGCGTTCGCTCCTTCACGGTCGGCAGCATCGCGCTGATGATCGTCGGTGTCGGTGAGTTCGGCCTGCTGTTCCTGCTGCCGCTCGAGCTGCAGGCGGGCGAGGGCCTGTCCGCGATCCAGGCAGGGCTCGTGCTGCTGCCGGTCTCGATCGGCGCGTTCCTGGCGTTCCCGCTCGTCCAGGCGCTCGCGGCGCGGCGCGGCGCGCACGCCGCCGTGCAGGCCGGCCTCGTGCTCGAGGCGGTCGGCCTCGTCGGCGTCGCCGTCGCCGTCAGCAGCACCGACCCGCTGTGGCTGATCCCCGGCCTCGCCGTGTACGGCCTCGGCGTCGGTGCGGCAGCGGCGCAGCTGTCGGCGATCGTGCTCGCCGACGTGCCGGCGGCCTACAACGGCCTCGCCTCCGGGGTCTCGTCGGCGGCGCGGGGGCTCGGCGGGTCGCTCGGCGTGGCGCTGCTGGGGCTCGCGTTCACGACATCGCTGGCGGGGACGAGCGAGGCGCTCGCCGACCGGCCGGTGCAGACGGTGTCGACTCTGCGCGGGCAGGGACAGGACGAGCTGGTCGCGCGCGCGGGCGACGCGCTCGCGCACGGGATCGCCGCCGCCGCGCTCGTGGCCGCCGCGTTCCTGATCATCGGGGCGCTCGTGCTGCGGGCCCAGCCGCGGTCGAGCGCGGGCGCCTACGAGGCCGCGCCGGTCGCCGCCTGAGGTGAAGGCGCCGGCAACGCCGGTTGCACCGCAGGTCCGGGGCAGGACGGCTCGCTACCGTCCTGCCCCTTGGCCGCTCGGACCCGAATGACGATCGGCGTCGTCTCCGCCCTCGCGCTGTGCGCGTGGGTGCCCGTGCCCGCGTCGTCGCAGGACGAGTCGTCGCTGCGAGGGAAGATCGAGCGCAGCCGCGAGCAGGAGCGCAAGCTCTCCGGAGCGGTCGGCCGGCTCGACGCGCTGCTCGCGCGCACGCAGCGTGAGATCGCGATCGTGCAGGGGCGCCTGAGCGAGGTCGAAATCGACCTGGCGATCGCCGAGGACCGGCTCGCGCGCACGCAGGAGCGGCTCCGCTCCGAGCGCGCCCGGCTCGCGCGGCTCAGGGTCCGGCTCGAGGACGGCCGCGAGCTGCTGGCCGCGCAGCTCGTGGCGGCCTACCAGGCTGACGAGCCGGACGTGGTGTCGCTGATCGTCGGCGCGCACGACTTCGCCGACCTGATCGAGCGGCTCGAGCTCGCCCAGCGCGTGCAGGAGCGCAACGGCGAGATCGTCGACCGCGTGCACACGGCGCGTGACGAGACGCGCCGTCAGGCGATCGTGCTCGCCGAGCTGGAGATCGAGCGCCGCGACACGGCCGAGGCGATCGAGCGCCGCCGCGACGCGCTCGCCACCATGCGCGCCGGCCTCGGCCAGCGTCAGGCCACGCTCGCTCGCGTCCGCGCGGCGCGCGCTCACGCGCTCGCCGGCACGCGCGCGGGACGGTCGGCGGCCCAGAAGGCGCTGAACCAGCTGATCGCGGAGCGCGAGCGGGCGGCGCGCGAGGCGTCCGGCGGCGTCGGCCCGGGCGGGCCGTGGGCGATCCCGTGGCCGATCGTGCAGTGCGAGTCGGGCGGCCAGAACCTCCCGCCCAACAGCGCCGGTGCCTCCGGCTACTACCAGATGCTGCCCTCGACCTGGAAGGGGCTCGGCGGCTCGACACCGCACGCCTACCAGGCGTCCAAGGCCGAGCAGGATCGGCTCGCCGCGACGTTGTGGGCCGGCGGCGCCGGCGCCCGCAACTGGGTCTGCGCCGGGCTGGTCTAGAGGAGCCCGGACCGGGCTAGAGCTTGCGGCCGGTCGTCGCGCGGCCGTTCGCGGCGGCCGCGTCGTCGACCAGCGAGTCGAGGCCCTCGAGGCCGTCGATGCTCTCCGCGTTGTTCGCGCTCACGTACGCGCGGACCGCCTCCGGACCCTCCTTGCGGAGCCGGTTGTCGGCGTACCGGTAGAGCTGATCGCGCTCGCCCTCGTACGTCATCCGCGGCACGACGAAGCCGCACGAGTCGGCCACGCGCGTGACCTCGACGTCGATCACGGAGCGCACGGCGCGGCGCTGCTCGTCCGACACGTCGAACGCCGCCAGCCGCTCGGCGAACGCGTCGTCGCCCTGCTGGACGACCTGCCCGATCCCGTGCAGCCGGATGATCTTCGGCGGTCCCTCGAACGAGCAGAACATGACGACGATGCGGCCGTTCTCGCGCAGGTGGGCGATCGTCTCGATCCCGCTGCCCATCAGGTCGACGTACGCGAATCCGAGCGGACCGGTGACGGCGAAGAGCCCCTTGCCGCCCTTCGGCGACAGGTTCACGTGGCCGTCGGAGCCGCTCGGCGCGGTGCCCACGAAGAACATCGGCTGGCGCTCGATGAACTCCCGGATCGGGTCGCTGATCTGTTCGAAGAGCTTGGCCACGACGATCGAATCTAGCTGATCGCCCCGGAGGCGGCCAGCACGAGGACCGCGCTCCCGAGCAGGAGGCGATAGGCCACGAACAGTCGCACGGAGTGGTGGGCGAGGTAGCGCAGCAGCCAGGCGATCGCCACATAGCCGACGACGAACGCGATCAAGGTGGCGACGATCACGTACCCGATCGGCTCGTCGCCGCCCTTCTCGCCGGAGATCACGCCCTGGAGCTCGAACAGGCCGCTCGCCACCACCGCGGGCACCGCGAGCAGGAACGCGAACCGCGCCGCCGCCGGGCGCTCGAGCCCGAGCAGCAGCCCGGCGCTCATCGTCGCGCCGGACCGCGACACGCCCGGGATCAGCGCCAGCGACTGCGCGAGGCCGATCAGGATGCCGTCGCGCGTCGAGAGCTGCTCGGCGGTGCGCTCGTGGCGGCCGACCCGGTCGGCGTAGCCGAGGATCAGGCCGAACACGATCAGCATCGTCCCGATCAGCCACAGGTCGCGTGCGCCCGTCTCGATCTGGTGCTCGAACGTGTAGCCGAGGATCCCGATCGGGATCGTCGCCACGATCAGGTACCAGCCCATCCGCACGTCCGGGTGGTACCGCAGCGACGGGTCGAACAACGCCCGCAGCCACTTGGTGGCGATCGACCACAGGTCCTTCCGGAAGAAGATCAGGACTGCGGCCTCGGTGCCGAGCTGCGTGATCGCGGTGAAGGCCGCACCCGGGTCTTCCCAGCCGAGGAATGCGGGCACGATGCGCTGATGCGCGCTCGAGGAGATCGGCAGGAACTCCGTCACTCCCTGCACGACTCCGAGGACGATCGCCTGGAGAAGGTCCATCGGCCGCGGGAGGCTAGTGCACGCGGCGCGCGATACTGCCGTCCACATGGCGCTGACCGAGCGACAGCGGCTCGCCCCGTCGACCTTCCGCCTGCCGGTCGAGAAGATCCGCGACGGCTACTACTCCGACGCGTACTTCAACCACACGAAGGCGCTGCTCGAGGCCGACGACCGCCACCCGCACGTGCTGATGCAGGTCTTCCAGCGCAACGACTCGCTGCTCGGCGGGATCGACGAGGCGATCGCCGTGCTCAAGCAGTGCGCCGGCCGGCGCGGCCCCGACGGCCGCTGGGTCAACGGCTTCAAGGAGCTCGAGGTCCAAGCGCTGTACGAGGGCGACCCGATCTCGTCGTGGGAGACCGTGCTGACGATCGAGGGCGACTACAGCCTGTTCGCCCACCTGGAGACCGTCTACCTCGGCTGCCTCGCGCGCCGCACGCTCGTCATGCACAACGTGCACGAGGTCGTCGAGGCCGCCCGAGGCAAGCCGATCCTGTACTTCCCGGCGCGCCACGACCACTGGCTGGTCCAGACCGGCGACGGCTGGGCCGCGCACGTCGCCGGGGCGATCGGCGTGTCGACCGACGCGCAGGCCTCATGGTGGGGCGGTCGCGGCGTCGGCACCGTGCCGCATGGGCTGATCGCCGCCTACGGGGGCGACACCGCGCTCGCCGCGCGCAAGTTCGCCGACCGCTTCGCCGCCGACATGAACGTCACCGTGCTCGTCGACTTCGTCAACGACTCCGTGCAGACCGCGCTCGAGGTCGCGGAGGCGCTCGGCGACGACCTGTGGGGGATCCGGCTCGACACCTCGGATCGGCTCGTGGACGCCTCGCTCGAGCGCAGGCTCGGCGCCGACGCGACGGCCGGGGTGAACGCCGACCTCGTGCGGCTCGTCCGCTCCGAGCTCGACGCCCGCGGGTTCACCGCCGTCAAGATCGTCGTCTCCGGCGGGTTCACCGCCGACCGGATCCGTGCATTCGAGTCCGAGGGCGTGCCCGTCGACGCCTACGGCGTCGGCTCGTCGCTGATCCGCGGCTCGAACGACTTCACCGCCGACGTCGTGATGTACGAGGGGCGTCCGGGCGGGAAGGTCGGGCGCGAGGTGCGCCCGAACCCGCGCCTGAGCCTCGTGAGCTAGCCGGCGCCGACGAGCGGCACGAACCGCACGCGCTCGAGCTCGGTGAGCGTCACGCCCGTGGGTGTGTCGCGCGCCACCACGAGCCGCTGCTCGCCGGCCTCCACCGGCGCGACGAGGCGCCCGCCCGGTGCGAGCTGGTCGGCGAGCGCGTGCGGGATCGCGCCGCCCGCCGCCGCGGCGACGTTGATCGCTTCGTACGGCGCGTGCGCCGGCAGGCCGAGACAGCCGTCGCCGACCACCAGCGTCACGTTCGTCACGCCGGCCCCGCGCAGCGACTCGGCGGCCCGCTGTGAGAGCGACTCGTGCACCTCGATCGAGTACACGTGCCGCACCAGCCGGGCGAGCACCGCGGCGTGGTAGCCCGACCCGGTGCCGACGTCGAGCACCGTCTCGCCGCCGGTCAGCTCGAGCAGCTCGCACATGCGCGCGACCACCAGCGGCTGGGAGATCGTCTGGCCGGAGCCGATCGGCAGCGGGATGTTCTCCCACGCGTCGTCCTGCAGATCGGGCGGCACGAAGCGCTGCCGCGGCACCTCCGCCATCGCGGCCAGCACCCGTTCGTCGACCACGTGCCGTCGCAGCGTGTGCATCAGCCGCTTCGGGGCGGCGGCCATCACACCACGCTCGCCCCGGCCGCCCTGAGTTCGTCCAGCGCGCGCTCGTAGTCGCCCGGCTGCACCTCGACCGCGCGCGTGGCCGCGCTGTCGACGGTCACCGCGAAGCCCTCGCGCAGGGCGTCGAGCGCGGTGTTCTTGACGCAGTAGTCCGTCGCGAGGCCGGCCACCGTGACGTCGTCGACGTCGCGCTCGCGGAGCAGCTCGGCGAGCCGTGTGGCCTCGAAGCCGGAGTAGCCGTCGGTACCGGGATCCTGGCCCTTGTCGACCACGATCGCGATCGGCGTCGGGTCGAGCGCGTGGTGGAGCTCGGCGCCGGGCGTGCCGGCGACGCAGTGCACCGGCCACGGTCCGCCGCGGGCGAGGAACGACCCGTGGTCGGGCGGGTGCCAGTCGCGCGTGGCGACGACGAGGTCGTAGTCGCCGGAGCCGGCGAGATCGTTCAGCCGCGGGGCGATCGCGTCGCCGTCCGGCACCGCCAGCGCTCCGCCGGGGCAGAAGTCGTTCTGGAAGTCGACGATGACGAGCGCGCGCGCCACGCGGCCTACTCCCGGCCGGCCTCCACGGTGGCGGAGAAGTCCTCCTCGCCGTGGCCTGCCGCGATCGCGGCGCCCATCCGCTCCCACACCAGCGTCGCGAGCGGGAGGTCGATGCCCGCCGCGTCGGCGGCCGCGGCGATCAGCCCCGCGTCCTTCTGCGCGAGCTTGAGCGAGAAGTTCGGCTCGTAGCTGCGCTCGATCATGTTCGTGCCCTTGAGCTTCGCGTACGGCGGGCCCATCGGACCGCCGTCGATGATGTCGAGGAACGCCTGCGGGTCGAGGTCCAGCCCCTCCGCCAGCAGCACGGTCTCCGCGAGCCCTTCCACCAGCGCGACCACCCAGTGGTTGAGCACCAGCTTCATCCGCGTGCCGGCGCCGGGCGCGTCGCCGAGGTCGATCGTGCGGGTGCCGACGGCGTCGAACACCGGCGCGAGCGCCTCGCGCGCGGCCGACCTGCCGGAGGCGAGCACCGTCAGCACCCCCTGCTCGGCCTGCGGCCGGGAGCCGAGCACCGGGGCGTCGACGAACGCCGGACCGGCGCCGGCGGCGAGCGCGTCCGTCGCCTCGACCCCGATCGTGCTCATCTGCGCCCACGGGCGTCCGTCGAGCGAGAGGCCGCTGGTGGCGGCGGTGACCGCGCCGGCGTCGGCGAGGATGGTCACGAGCGCGTCGGCTCCGTCGAGCGCCTCGGCCGGCGTGTCGTGCACGACGGCGCCGTCGGCCGTCAGCGGCTCGGCGCGCTCACGCGTGCGGTTCCACGCGTGCACCTCGTGCCCGGCCGACAGCAGGTTGCGCGTCATCCCGGCGCCCATCGTGCCGGTCCCGAGCAGCGCGACGCGCATCAGTACCGCAGCACCGCTCCGATCCCGCCGAGCGGGCCGAGATCGTCGTGGTGACGGACCTTGATCACCTTCGCCGACTGCTCGATCGCCTTCTCGACGGCGTGCTCGATGACGTTCTCGCAGTGCTCGAGCTCCTGTCCGTCCGGCCCTTGGTCGCCGGCGTAGAGCATGCCGGTGGCCGGATCGCGGCCTCCGGGCGCGCGCGACCCCTCGGCGATCAGCAGCAGCTCGACGCGCGCCTCGTTGAGCGCCTGGAGCACGTCCGCGATCCCCGCCGCGCCCTTGCCGCCGCGGCCGACGCCCTCGGCGAGGCGGTCGAGCGCCTCACGCTCGCGCCGGCGCCGCCAGTCCTCGATCGCCGTCTCGGCCGCCCGGCGGACGTCGTCGACGCCCGAGTTCTCGACGTCGAGGTGCAGGCGGGCGGCGATCCGCTCGCGCAGGTAGGGGTGCAGCTTGTGCTCGAGCTCGCGCACGAGCTCGTCGGGCGCGCCGACCAGCAGCCGGTCGAACCCGCGCTGCTTGTAGCGCTTGAACGCGACCTCGGCCACGTGCACGAGGTGGTCGTCCTTCTCCTTCTCGACGCCGCGCTGGTAACGCGCCTGCGACCAGCCGCCCTGGTCGTGCTGGCTGTGCACGTCGTCCTCGACGCGGTCGGTCTCCTCCAGCGTGCCGCCGCTGGCGATGAAGAAGCGCGCGTTGCGGCGGTTGACGAGCAGGACGCACCAGCGCTCCTCCTCCACGTCGGCGACCAGCGGCTCGAGATAGGGAGAGCGATCGAGCACCACGCTGGAGTCGATCGGGCGGTGCAGCCGCACGACCTCGAGCAGGTCAGCCGGTCCGCACGCGTACACGGCGACCGCGCGCGTCCCGTTGCTCGCGATGTCGTCGGTCGTCAGGGCTTCGCGGACGCGCTCGATATCCGATCGGAGCGCCTCGCGCTCTTCGTGCGCGAGCCCCTCGGTCTCCTCGACGCGGTGGGCTGCCTGCGTGAGCACCGAGGTGACCGCGGTGGAGCGCGCGGCCGGCGTTGCGAACTCGGCGGGATCGAGGTTCAGGAAGACGGACAGGACGCGGCCTCGCTCCGGACGAACGTCGGCGAGCCGGCGCAGGTTGGTGCGGGTGATCGTGTTGGCTGCCATGAGGGGCGCCTACCCTCCCTCTGTCGCGGTGGAACCCTGTGGCGAGACGTGCGCGAAGGGCGAGCGCGGGCGCTGCCGAGCACCTGAGAGCTCCTCGCCGCGGCCGATCACGTCGTCGTCCATAGGCAGGCCCCTGGGACAATAGATCAGGGCGACACGAGTGTCTTTATCCCACGCCTCGACGAGCCGCTCCTGGGAGATCGTGGCGCGCAGCCGCGATCTGCGGCAATCCCGCTGAGAAGCCGGGAACCGAAAGCGCCTGCGTGACCTAGAGTCGGGCGATGGAGCTCACCCGCAAGCAGTTGCTGGCGGGCGCCGCGGCCGCGGGCCTCGTGGCCGGCTGCGGCGGGTCGCCGAAGCAGCGGGCGGTGCTCGATCCGGGGGACTGGGCGTCGGTGAAGGCGCAGTTCGTTCTCGATCCGGAGGTACGTCACTTCGACGCGTTCGTGCTCGCCTCGCATCCGCGGCCGGTGCGGGCCGCGGTCGAGCGCCATCGCCGTGGCCTCGACGCCGACACCGCCGCCTACCTGCACGCGCACGAGGCCGAGCTCGACGGCCGGGTGGCCGCGGCGGCCGCCCGGTACCTCGAGGTGCAGCCCGGCGATCTCGCGTTCACGGACTCGACCACGATGGGCCTCGGCCTCGTCTACGGCGGCGTGCGCGTGGACGGCGAGGTCTTGAGCACCGAGCACGACTTCTACGCGACGCACGAGGCGCTGCGGCTGCGGTTCGGCCGCTTCCGCCAGATCCGGCTCTACGACGACCCGGCGAGCGCGACGGCGGACGCGATCGTCGAAGCCGTCAAGCGCGGGATCGGGCGGCGCGCGGGGCTCCTGGCGCTGACCTGGGTGCACTCCGGCACCGGAGTGAAGCTGCCGCTGGCCGCGATCGGGCAGGCGCTCGAGGCTGAGCGCCGCAACGGCCTGCTGCTGGTGGTGGACGGCGTCCACGGTCTGGCGGCCGACGACGAGCCCGTGCGGATCGAGGCGTGCGACGTGCTCGTCGCCGGCTGCCACAAGTGGCTCGGCGGCCCGCGCGGCACGGGCCTGGTCTGGACCTCGAATGCGTGGGACCGGCTGCGGCCGACGATCCCGAGCTTCCATCCGGCGGACGGCGCGTCGGCCGCGACCTTCACCCCTGGCGGCTACCACTCGTTCGAGCACCGGTGGGCGCTCGCCGAGGCGTTCGAGTTCCACTCGGAGCTCGGCCGCACGCGCGTCGCCGAGCGGATCCGTGCGCTCGCCACGCGCCTGAAGGAGGGGCTCGCGGACATCCCGCGCGTCCGCCTCGCGACGCCGATGTCGCCCGATGTGTCGGCCGGCATCGTGTGCTTCGACGTCGACGGGCTCGACGCGTCCACGGCGGTCGACCGCCTCCGCGCCGAGCACCGCGTGGCCGCCTCGGTGACCCCGTACGCGGTCGAGCACGTCCGCCTCGGCACCGGCGTCTGGGTCGACGAGGCCGACGTCGACGCCGCCGTGAAGGCGATCAGCCGCCTGTAGCGACCGCAGGTTTTCGCCGCCGCGGACGTTCCAGCGGCTATGAGCACGATCATCTCCACCGCGCCGCCGCAGACGCGCGTCGAGGCGCTGACCCGCCGTGCCGCATTCCTGATCGGAGTCGCGACGGTGGCCGCCCTGGCCGTGCTCGCGCTCACCGCGTTCGGAGGGCCGGCCCGCACCGGCCCGCTCACCTGGTCCGGCAAGACCGAGCTGTTCACGCACCCGACGCTGCCCGGCGACCGGATCCTGACCGGCACGCTGCGCAACGACGGCCTGCACCCGCTGCGGGTCGACATCGGCGACGTGCGCGTGCTCACGTCGGACGGCGAGCCGGTGCCGTCCAACCCGGTGTTCCTCGAGACGTTCGGGAAGACGCTGTGGGCGGGCGGGCGCGGCCCCCAGATGGTGCCGGACACGGAGCTGCAGCGGACCGGGCGGATCACGATGCTCCGCCCCGGCGAGGAGGTGCCGCTGACGATCGCCTGGCACTCCAAGGACGGCACGCCCGCACGGGTCGACTACGGGGATGGGTCGCTGCAGGTCCCGGGGTAGTCTCAACGCGAGACTTCTGACTCCGGAGACGACATGCCCGAGAACTCCTTCGACGCCCGTGCCGAACTCGAAGTCGGCGGGCGCACCTATGAGATCTACCGCCTCGATGCCCTGCAGTCGAAGTACGACGTCGCCCGGCTGCCGTTCTCGCTGAAGATCCTGCTCGAGAACCTGTTGCGCAACGAGGACGGCGTCGCGGTCCGCAGCGACGACGTCGAGGCGCTGGCGACGTGGGACCACTCGGCCGAGCCGTCGAAGGAGTTCGCCTTCACGCCCGCGCGAGTGCTGATGCAGGACTTCACCGGTGTGCCCGCGGTCGTCGACCTCGCCGCGATGCGCGATGCGATGGCCGACCTCGGCGGCGACCCGTCGAAGATCAACCCGTGGGTCCCGGCCGAGCTGGTGATCGACCACTCTGTGCAGGTCGACGCGTTCGGCACGCGCGACGCGTTCCGCGTCAACGCCGAGAAGGAGTTCGACCGCAACGAGGAGCGGTACGCCTTCCTGCGCTGGGGCCAGGGTGTGTTCGAAGGCTTCAAGGTCGTCCCGCCGGACACCGGGATCGTGCACCAGGTCAACCTCGAGTACCTGGCGCGCGTGGTGTTCGACAACGAGGGCACGCTCTACCCCGACACGCTGGTCGGGACCGACTCACACACCACGATGATCAACGGGCTCGGCGTGCTCGGTTGGGGGGTCGGGGGGATCGAGGCCGAGGCGGCGATGCTCGGCCAGCCGATGTCGATGCTGGTGCCGCGCGTGGTCGGCTTCAAGCTGCACGGCGCGCTGCCCGAGGGCGCGACCGCCACCGACCTCGTCCTGACCGTCACGCAGATGCTGCGCGAGCACGGCGTCGTCGGCAAGTTCGTCGAGTTCTACGGGCCCGGCGTCCCGAACCTGCCGCTCGCCGACCGCGCCACGATCGGCAACATGAGCCCGGAGTTCGGGTCGACCTGCGCGATGTTCCCGATCGACGCCGAGACGCTGCGCTACCTGGCGTTCTCCGGGCGCGACCAGAAGCACATCGACATCGTCGAGGCATACGCGCGCGAGCAGGGCCTGTGGCACGACGCGGACTCGGAGGAGCCGACGTACTCCGAGACGCTCGAGCTCGACCTCGGCGAGGTCGTCCCCTCGCTCGCCGGCCCCAAGCGCCCGCAGGACCGCGTCTCGCTGACCGAGTCCAAGGCGTCGTTCCGGATGGCGCTGCAGGACATGGTCGGCGCCCCTGACGACGAGCGCCAGCACACCGGCAACGACGAGGCCAGCGACGAGTCGTTCCCCGCCTCGGATCCGCCGGCCACCAACGGCAACGGCGACCACGACCCCGAGGCCGAGCCGGACTCCGGCGCCGGCACCGGCGGCCTCCAGGTCGCCGACCGGATCAGCAGCCCGGCCGTGCTGCGGCTCGACGACGGCACCGAGGTCGAGCTCGACCACGGGCACGTCGTGATCGCCGCGATCACGAGCTGCACGAACACCTCGAACCCGTCGGTGATGCTGGCCGCCGGCCTGCTCGCCAAGAAGGCGGTCGAGCGCGGCCTGACGGCGAAGCCGTGGGTGAAGACCTCGCTCGCGCCGGGCTCGAAGGTGGTCATGGAGTACTACGAGCGCGCCGAGCTGATCCCGCACCTGGAGGCGCTCGGCTTCCACCTGGTGGGCTTCGGCTGCACGACCTGCATCGGCAACTCCGGCCCGCTGTCGGACGAGATCTCGGAGATCGTCAACGCCGAGGACCTCGCGGTCGTGTCCGTGCTCTCGGGCAACCGCAACTTCGAGGGGCGGATCAACCCGGACGTGAAGATGAACTACCTCGCCTCGCCGCCGCTGTGCGTCGCCTACGCGATCGCGGGGACGATGGACATCGACCTGCTCGACGAGCCGCTCGGGCAGGACTCGGACGGCGAGGACGTCTACCTGAAGGACATCTGGCCGAGCGCCGAGGAGGTGGCGCGCACGGTCGAGGCGGCCGTGCACTCGGAGATGTTCACGTCGTCCTACGGCGAGGTGTTCGCCGGTGACGAGCGCTGGAACTCGCTCGACGTCCCGGAGGGCGACCGCTTCGCCTGGGCCGACGACTCGACCTACGTCCGGCAGCCGCCGTTCTTCACCGACCTGTCGCCGGAGCCGGAGCCGGTCGACGACATCGCGGGCGCGCGCGTGCTGGCGGTGCTGGGCGACTCGGTGACCACCGATCACATCTCGCCGGCCGGCGCGATCAAGAAGGGCTCCCCGGCCGCGAAGTACCTGAACGAGCACGGCGTCGAGAACAAGGACTTCAACTCCTACGGCTCGCGCCGCGGCAACCACGAGGTGATGATGCGCGGCACGTTCGCGAACATCCGCCTGCGCAACCAGATCGCCGGCCAGGAGCTGATCGGCGGGCTCACGCTGAAGCTGCCCGAGAAGGACGAGATGCCGATCTACGACGCGGCGATGAAGTACGCCGAGGAGGGGACGCCGCTCGTGGTGCTGGCCGGCAAGGAGTACGGCTCAGGCTCGTCGCGCGACTGGGCCGCCAAGGGCACCAGCCTGCTCGGCGTGCGCGCCGTGATCGCCGAGTCCTACGAGCGCATCCACCGCTCGAACCTCGTCGGCATGGGCGTGCTGCCGCTGCAGTTCAAGGACGGCGACTCGGCCGAGTCGCTCGGCCTCACCGGCGAGGAGGAGATCTCGATCAGCGGCGTCGACGGCGGCGACGCGAAGGAGGTCACGGTGCGCGCGGGCGACACCGAGTTCACGGCGCGCGTGCGGATCGACACCCCGAAGGAGGTCGACTACTTCAAGCACGGCGGCATCCTCCAGTTCGTGCTGCGCGGGCTGCTCGGCAACGGCAGTAAGTAACCTGCCCGCCTCGATGCCCCTTCCTGAGACGCTCCGCAAGCTCCTCACCGCGCCTGGGCCGTCCGGCTACGAGCAGGGCGCCGCCGCCGTCTTCCGCGAGGCGGCCGGCGCGTTCGCCGAGATCACCCACGACACCGTCGGCTCGACGGTGGCGCGCGTGAAAGGAACCGGCGACGGCCCGTTCGTGGCCGTCATCGGCCACATCGACGAGATCGGCCTGATCGTCCACCACATCGACGACGAGGGGTTCCTGTACTTCACGGGCGTCGGTGGCTGGGATCCCGTGATCCTCGTCGGCCAGCGGCTCGAGATCGCCACGCGCAACGGCCCGATCGCCGGCGTGGTGGGCAAGAAGCCGATCCACCTGCTCAAGGACGAGGAGCGCAAGCAGGCGCCCGAGCTCAAGAACCTGCACATCGACATCGGCGCGAAGGACGGCGACGACGCCCGTTCGCAGGTGCGGATCGGCGACGTGGCGGTGATCGCCGGCGAGCCGTTGGAGCTCCCCAACAACCGCGTGATCTCACGCTCGATGGACAATCGGCTCGGCTGCTTCGTGGCGCTCGAGGCCGCACGGCTGGTCGCCGAGGCCGGCGGCGCCCCAGGCGATATCGCCGCGGCGGCGGTGACGCAGGAGGAGATCACGTTCGGCGGCGCGCGCACTACCGCGTACTCGCTGCGGCCCGACATCGCGGTCGTGGTCGACGTGACGTTCGCGACCGACGCCCCGGGCACCGAGGAGAAGGAGATCGGCCGCCACAAGTTCGGCTCCGGCCCGGTGCTCACGCGTGGCGCGACGCTCCATCCGCAGGTGTTCGAGCTGCTGCACGCGGCGGGCGAGGCGGAAGCGATCCCGTTCACCGTCGCCGCCTCCGCACGCGCGACCGGCACCGACGCGGACGCGTTCCACATCTCGCGCGCGGGCATCCCGTCGGCAGTCGTGTCGGTGCCGCTGCGCTACATGCACTCGCCGGTCGAGATGGTGCAGCTCGACGACGTCGAGAACGCCGCCAAGCTGATCGCCGCGTTCGTCCGCCGGCTCGAGCCCGGCCTGGATCTGTTGCGCTGACGCTCCTCCTGCTGTTCGACATCGACGGCACCCTGCTCCAGGGCGGGGCGGTCGAGCACGGGCAGGCGCTGGTCGAGGCGGCGACGCGCGTTCACGGGCTGCAGCGGATGGACGGCCCGCTGGTCGAGGTCGCCGGGCGGACCGACGCGGCGATCATGCGCGACATGCTGACCGGGTCCGGCGTGGACCCCGCCGAGGTGGACGCGCGCTGGCCGGAGGTGAGCGAGGCGGCGGCGGCCGCCTACGAGTCGCTGTGCCCGCCCGACCTGTCAGATCGTGTCGCGCCCGGCGTGGCCGAGTTGCTGCCGGCGCTCGCCGCGCGGCCGGAGGCGTTCCGGCTGTCGCTCGTGACCGGCAACCTCGAGGCGATCGCGCACGTGAAGCTCGGCCGCGCCGGCCTCGGCGGCTACTTCGAGCGCGGCCAGGGCGGCTTCGGCTCGGACCACCACGCGCGCGCCGAGCTGCCGCCGATCGCGCGCCGGAGAGCCTCCCGCCCGCCGTGGGCGCGCGAGCGCACCGTCGTGATCGGCGACACGCCGCGCGACATCGCGTGCGCGCGCGCCGACAAGGTCCGCGTCGTCGCGGTCGCCACCGGCCCGTTCGCGATCGAGGCGCTGGCGGACGCGGACGCCGTGGTCGACGACGCCCGCGCCCTGCTGCCGGTGCTCGAGGACCTCGCTAGCGCCTCTTGACCACCGCGGCGCTGCCCGCGCCGCGGCGCACCGGCTCGGCCGCGGCGAGCAGCCTGCCGTGGCCGAGGAACTCGATGCCGGTCGCCGCCCCGATCTCGCCCGCGCTCGTGAACGGGTTGTGCCCGTGGCGTGCGATCAGCTGCTGCGCTTCCGGCGACGCGATGAACGCCGGCTCCGCGCCGCTCGCGACCGTATTGCGCTGCGACACGCGTGGCGCCGCGATCGCCTCCGGCAGGCTCGCGCCGAGGTCCACCCGGTCGGCGAGGATCTGCAGCACGGTCGTGATGATCGTCGCGCCGCCCGGTGAGCCGACGGCCAGGAACGGCTTGCCGTGCCGCGTGACGATCGTCGGCGCCATCGACGAGCGCGGCCGCTTGCCCCCGTCGGCGCGATTGACATGGGTCAGCGAGTCGAAGTTGAAGTCCGTCAGCTCGTTGTTGAGCAGGAACCCCCAGCCCGGCACGACGATCCCGTTGCCGCCCGTGGACTCGATCGTGAACGTGTAGGACACGACCGTGCCCTTGGCGTCGGTGACCGTCAGGTGGGTGGTCGACTTGCCCTCGTGGTCCGCTTCACCGGGCGCCACGACCGCGTTGGCGGCCGTGTCGGTGATCAGCGCCCGCCGGTCTGCCGCGAACGAGTCCGACAGCAGGCTGCGCAGCGGCACGTCGAAGTACGACGGGTCCGCGAGGTACGCGTTGCGGTCGGCGAACGAGTAGCGCGACGCCTCGATGAACCGGTGCAGCGCCTCCACGCGGTCGTCACCGAGCGGCCGGTAGCCCTCGAGGATGTTCAGCGCCTCGCCGACGGTGCTGCCGCCGCTCGACGGCGGGCCCATGCCCCACACGTCGAGGCCGCGGTAGCGGATGTGCGTGGGCTTGCGCCGCTTGGCGTCGTAGCGCGCGACGTCGCGCTCGGTGATCAGGCCGGGGCGCCACGCATGGTTCGCGGTCGCCGCGATCGGCGGACGCTGTGCCGCCTGCACGAGCGCGCGCGCGATCGCGCCCTCGTAGAACCCGCGCGAGCCGCGGGAGGCGATGTACTCGTACGCGCGCGCCATGTCAGGGTTGCGCAGGGTCGTGCCGACGTCGCGCGGCGTGCCGTCGGCGTCGAGGTAGATCGCCGCGGTCGAGGGCACGTCGTCGAACCAGTCGACGGCGGCCTGCGTCTGGTCGAAGAACGTCTGGTCGACCGGGAAGCCGCGGCGCGCGACGTCGATGCCGGGCTGCAGCACCCGGCGCAGCGACATCGTGCCGTAGCGGTCGAGTGCCTCGTCCCACGTCGCGACGGTGCCCGGGACGCCGGCCGACAGGCCGCTCCAGCGCGCGTCGCTGAACGGCAGCGGGGTGCCGTTCTCCATGAACGAGTCCGGCCGCATGTCCTTCGGCGCCGTCTCACGGCCGTCGATCGTCGTCACCTCGCCACGGCGCGTGCGGATGACCATGAAGCCGCCGCCGCCGATGCCGGCGGAGAACGGCTCGGTGACGCCGAGCACGCCCGCCGCGGCCACGGCGCCGTCGACGGCGTTGCCGCCGCGCTTCAGCGTGTCGATCGCCGCCTTCGTGGCGAGCACGTCGACCGTCGCCGCCGCGCCGCCGCTGCCCGTGGCGGTCGGCTCCTTCACCAGTTCGTCGCGGCCGCCGGCCTGGGCCGCCGGGGCGGCGAGCGCCGCCGTCAGCGCCGCCAGCGCGAGCACCCGCCGATGTCTGCTCATCATCAAAACTGCCTCCCGAGAAGTGTCGGGGGCTCGCCTACCCGGCTGACTACCGGGGCACGCGCAGGATCTCGGTCTGGAGCGCGCGGCCTGACACCTGCCGCAGCCGCGTCACGTACGCGGCGTCCGCAGCCAGCGCGGTCGTCCACAGGCTCAGGGAGAGGCCGCGGCGGGGGCGCCGCCACAACCGGTGCGGCTGCCCGTGCTTCTTGTGCTTGTTGCCCGGCTCGTGCCCGGCGTCGCGGCGGCCGGTCGGCACGGTCGACCACAGCCGCCGGTCGCGCCGCGCGCTGCGCTTGCGCTGCGGGCCGACGCGCAGCTCCTGGCGCGAGAACAGGGCGCGCACGTACAGCAGCCGGCCGTCCAGCAGCGACGGGTTGAGCAGGAGCGCCCGCCGCTCGCTGCGGACCGTGGCCTGCGTTCCGGCTCCGAGGTCGGCGATCACGATCTGGCTGCCGCGCGAGCCGGCGACGTGGAACGCCAGCCGGTCGTCGTCGAGCGCCGGCCGGCCGAGCTCCGGTGCGCGCGCCACCAGCCGCGGCGCGCCGCCGGCCAGCGGCGCCGCGAAGAGCGCGTCGCCGGCCTCCTCGCGCGCCCGCCACGCCACCCACGTCGCCGAGACGGCGAGCGCGTCGGCGCCGGGCGCGGGAACCGTGGCGGAGAACGCCGGCCCGCGCGTCTCCCGCACGCTGATCGTGGCGTCGCCCAGCACGGCCATCCTGTCGCCGCCGAGCGCCGGATGGGTGCCGGGCAGCGGCGTGCGCGAGCCGCCGGAGACGAGCACGCCCTGCGCGCCCGCGACGTGCCACGCCACGAGCGAACGATCGGCGCTCGGGTCGCTGGCATTCGTCGCTATCCGGTCGACGGCCATCGGCTAGGCGACCAGCACGATCGCGCACGCCGCCAGTGCCAGCGCGTCGACGGCGCGCAGCGAGCGCAGGATCGCAGGGCGCTCGGCCATCGCCGCGTGCGTCGCGGCGCCGGCGGCGGTCCGCGCGGCCGCGGCGAGCACGACGACCGGCAGCAGCCGGCCGGCGCCGAACGCGAGGCCGACGAGAAGGCCGACACCGGGGTCGCCGACGGCGACGCTCACGCCCGCGAGCGCCCACACGGCGAACGTGAGGATGAAGGTGGTGAAGCCGAGCCCGAGCAGCACGCCGTACAAACCGGCGGCCACCGGCACCGGCATCCGCCGCCGCCACGACTCGGGCACCTGGCGGCGCACCTGCGGCAGGATCCGCGCACCGCGGGCCTCACCGAGCGCGGCGGCGAGCGCCACCGCAGCCGCCACCGCGAGCGCGGCCGCGCCGCCGGCGCCGAGCGCCTCGCCGATCAGCGCAAGGCTGCCGAACGTGGCGGCGCCGCCGGCCAGCGCTCCGGCGGAGAAGGTCACGCACGCCGCCAAGGTCGTGCGCAGGCGCCCGGCGTAGCCGTCCGGAGCGAGCGTCTCGACCATCGAGAAGCCGCACGGCGACCACGCGCCCGTGACGCCGGCAGCCGCGGCGGCCAGGATGAGCACGGTCTCTAGCACTTGATCCTCGTGTCGTAGTACATGACGCAGAAGACCTTGCGGCCCCGGTAGCAGTAGCCGGTCAGCGAGGCGTCGCCGTTGATGCGGCGGCGGCTGGGCGAGCAGCAGTCGACGAGCTTGCGGATGTGGCCGCCACAGCACCGGAACCACGCGCCGTCGACCTTCGTCTTGATCCCGAACTCGGCGGCGACGACGTCACACACGGGCGTGCGGCTGGCGATCGGCAGCGCCCGGCCGTCGGCGTCGGTGAGCAGGCGCTCGTCCTCGTCGACCGCGCGCCCGTCCGCGTTCACGAGCCGGCCGAGGTCGTCGATCGGGTGACCGTCCGAGGCCCGCAGCGGGAAGCCGCGCGAGTCGATCCGCGGCAGGCCGGTCGGGTGCGGGCAGGAGTCGGTCGTGTAGATGTGCCCGCAGAAGTGGTACGCCTCGGCGTCGCCCGGCGCCACCAGCCCGGCGACCGTGCCGGCCCCGGCCAGCCCCATCACCGTGCCCGACACGCGCGAGAGGAAGCCGCGCCGCGAGCTGCCCGCCGCCAGCCGGTCGCTGACGCGCTCACGCATTGACGACCCCGCGCCGCCGCTCGGCGGCGGCGAGCACCGACTCGAGCTGCGCGCCGGTGTTGAACGTGCCCTTGGCGAGCACGGTCCCGTCGGCGTCGAGCGCGACCGCGAACGGGCTTCCGGGCACGTCGGCGGCGGCCCACGCGTCCGCGTCGCGGACCTCGTCGAACGTGTGCAGCAGCACGCGCGGGTCGCGGCCGAACGCGGCGACCGCCGGCTCGAGTGAGCGGCACATGCCGCAGCCCTCGGAGCTGAACACCGCGAGCCCGATCCGCCCCGGCCGCAGCCCGTCACCGAAGTGCCCGGCGAGCGCGGTGCGCCCGCCGACCTCCGGTCCCTCGTGCGCGACCTCGAGCGCTCCCCGCGGGTCGATCGCGAGCCGCAGCATGCCGACCTCGCGGGCGAGTGCGAGCAGCGCGACCGCCAGCACCGCCAGCCCGAACAGCGCCGCGCCGAGCCCGACCGCGAGCCACTCCTCCGTGCTCGGCTCGCGCCGCGGCAGAAGCGGCAGCGCGGCGAACGCGGCGGCGAGCAGCGCGGCGCGCGCCACCGAGGCGCGCGACACGCGCCCGCGTGCGCCGAAGCAGGCGCACGGGGCCCCGCCGCGACCGCTCGCCAGCGCCGTCGCCTGGGCCGCGCAGAACACCGCCAGCAGGGCGCCGGCGGCGTACGCGGCGGCGTCGATCCCGGCCGCGACGGCCATGCCGAGGCCTGCTTCGACCGCGACGAGCGTGGCCCAGGTCACGCGTGCGAGCCGCTCCGAGCGGATGCCGTAGGTCGCAAGCGCCGCCCGCGTACCGCGCGCGTCGGCGACCTTGAGGACCGCAGACACGACGAGAACGAGCCCGAGGACCAGGCAGGCGACGACCGACACCATGAGCGCGCCGACGGTAGCAACTACGTCAGAGGGCCCCGCCGATCAGGCGCGCGGAACGTGAACGCGGGCGAACCTGCGCTCGTGGCCGGCGAGCACGTCGCCAGCTTCGGCGCGGGTCCGGTTGCGGCCTGCCCGCTTGGCCTCGTAGAGCGCCACGTCGGCCGCCTCGATCAACGCCGTCGGGTCGCCTGCGCCGGGCTCGAGCGCGCTGACGCCGACGCTGACCGTGATGTGCGTCCGCGTCCCGTCGGGCAGCGTGAGCTCGAGTTGCTCGACCGCGCGGCGGATCGCCTCGCCGACGGTGCCCGCACCGCCGAGGTCGGTCTCCGCCAGGATCACGGCGAGCTCGTCGCCGCCGTACCGCGCCGGCTCGTCGGTGCCGCGACATGCGTGCGCGATCACCTGCGCGACCGCGCGCAGCACGGTGTCGCCATGCTGGTGACCGTACGTGTCGTTGATCGTCTTGAAGTGGTCGAGGTCGATCAGCGCAAGCGCCGTCGAGTGCCCCGCGCGGTCCATCCGGGTGACCTCGTGGCGCAGCGCCTCCTGGAACCTGCGGTGGTTGGACAGGCCGGTCACCTCGTCGACCGTCGCCTGCCGGTGCAGCCGGTCGTGCAGCGCGACGTTCTCCATCGCGACGGCGGTCTGCTGGACGAGGTAGCCGAACAGCGCCTGCTCGTCACCGGTGAACGCGGCCCCGCGCCGCGCGACGACCAGCAGCTCGGTCGTGGACGTCCGCCCGCCGCCGGCCAGCGGCTGTGCCATCGCGACGTGGTCGTCGTGCGGTGCCACGCGCAGCGCTCCGGCGTGTCGCGCCTGCCGCTCGGCGGCCGCCACCGCCGCGCCGGGCTCCTCGCCGCGTTCGGTCGTGCCCGTCGCGAGGCTGATGCGCCCGAAGTCGGCCCCCAGCGCCTCGACCGCCGTGCTCAGCATGATGCCTGCGAGCGCGGCGCGATCGAGCTTGGATGCGAACGCCTCGCCGATCCGGTGGATCGCCCGGTCCAGCCGGACGTGCTCGGCGGTCAGCTCGTCCAGCCGGCCGACGGCGTCCTGGATCCGCCTGGAGCGATCGGAGGCGAGCGCCGCCAGCAGCGCGAGCAGCGGGAGCACGAGCAGGAAGCCGAAGGCATGCTCGCGCCCGGCGATCGCGACCAGCAGGCCGACTGGGGTCAGGCACGCGTCGATCAGGAAGACGGTCACGAGCACGCGCAGCAGGGCCATCGGTGCGATGCCGCGGCCGAGCCACTCGCGGGCCGTCGCGGTGAGCAGATCCGTGGCGGACTGCGCGATCAACGCCATCGCCAGGATCGCCCAGTACTCGATGTCCGCGGGCGGTGCGCCCGCTGCCACGAACACGAGGCTCGCGCCGACCGCGTACCACGTGTCGGCGATCCCCGTCAGCACACGCTCGGGATGCGCGCGCCGGCGCACGAGGTCGATCGACTCGGCGGCGACCAGCCCGGCCGCGACGCACGCCGGAACGGCGGCCGGCGGCAGCAGGAACAGCATCGGCACGAGCACGAGCTGCGTCGGGACCGCAGAGCCGGCGCCGACGTACAGCCGCACGCGCGACGCGATCGCCATGCTCGCGATCAGGGCGATTGCGACCACGGGATCGAAGTCCCGCATCGGCGCCAGCAGCAGTGGCATCGCCACCGCGACGGCCACCAGGCTCGCTGCTGCCACGGTCTCGACGCGCAGCTCGCGCCGGGTCAGGGCCCGGGAGTCATACGGGCGCCACCGTTCGAGCAATCGCTCCATCCGCCACTCACGCACGCGGCGTGTATCGGCGCCTGGAGACGAGACTTGAGAGCGATCGGGTCCGCACGCTGACATAGGCACTAAAGGGCGCCGGAGTGCTGCCGATACGTGCCTGCCAGTTTGTTGTCTTTCGGAAGGAAACGCTGCAATGAGTGGCACGCCGCAGATGCTCCGCACGCCCTCGCTTCGCCGGCTGGTCATCGGATGCGCGGTGATGTCGCTCTCGCTCCTGGGGGCCGCGACGGCCCGTGCTGACAGCGGTGCCCGCTGCGAGGCGCGGACGATCGAGCAGCCGTTCGTGGCGTGGGACGACCTGGCCGACTACTTCCTCGTCCCGGACGGCGACTTCACCGCGGGCGCCGCGGGCTGGGAGCTCGCGGGCTCGGAGGTCGTGCCGGAGAACGAGCCGTACTACGTGCACGGCGGCGACATCCCGGCGGCCGTGCGCCTCGAGTCCGGCGCGAGCGCCACGTCACCGATGATCTGCGTGACCGAGAACGACCCGACGATGCGGTTCTTCGCCCGCAGCACCGGTGACGTGACCGGGACGCTGGAGGTCGAGGTGCTGTACACGGACGCCGGCGGCGAGGCTCAGTCGCTGCTGATCGGGGCCGTCGCCGGAGCGATCACGGGGGAATGGACCGCGGTCCTCCCGATGCAGATCACGGCGAACGTCTACGAGATGACCGTCGCCTTCCGCTTCACCGCGCAGGGGACCGGCAGCACGTGGCTGATCGACGACGTGTTCATCGATCCCTATCGCAAGGGCAGGCGCTAGCAGCGGCGCTTCGGTCGCGCCTTGCCCACGGGCAGGCACAGCACCTGCCCGGCGGGCACCGCGCGCGGCTTGATCTTGTAGCGGACGACGCGGCCGACGTAGTCCTTCGCGGTCACCCGCACCTCGACCGTCTGGCCGACACGGAAGCTCCGCTCAGACCCCTTGAGCGCCTTCAGAAAGTCGATCGTCCCGCGCCTGCGCTTGACGTTCTTCTTCCGGAACTCGCATCCGCTGCCGAGGCAGCGGATCTGGCCCTTGGCGCCCGCCGGCGCGCCGCTCATGCGGAGGCGGGTGACCTCGGTGAAGGCGGGGAACGCCCTCCAGTTGCTCTTCAGCGCCTGGTTGATACGCCCGAAGTCCGGCGTGCGGCCGTCGCAGTTCTCGTCGACCCGGTTGCCGCGGATCTCCTTCGCACCTGGGTGGGCGTTGCGGTTCGCGTCGTCGCAGTCCGTGCTCGCGGGTGCGCCGTCGCCGTCGGCGTCGATGCTCCCCGGCGACGGTGCGACCCTGACCGTGACGGTCGCGGTGTCCGCCGTGACGCCGGCGGCGGTCGCGCGGTACCTGAAGCTGTCCGGCCCGCTCGTGCCGACGAGCGGCCCGTACGTGATCGTGTCGCCCTGCAGCGCGCCGAACTGGCCCTTCGCCGGCTGGCTGACGATCTGATACGCCAGCGGGTCGCCGTCGGCGTCGGTGCACCGCAGCTTGAGGGTGACGGCGAGGTTGTGGGAGGTCGGGACCGAGAAGCTCGAGCATCGCGGCGCGTGGTCGACCGCGAAGCTGAAGATCTTGTCGATGCCCATCGCGTAGACGTGGCGGCCGTCCGGGCTCGGCAGCACGTACTCGATGTTGGTGCCCTGCTGGAGCACCCGGCCGCAGGCGTCGGCCTGCGTCGTCGCAACGCAACCGAGCGGCGCGGGCTTCGGCGTCGCGATGCCGGCCGCGTTGCGATCGAACACGCCGACCCGCTGCCCGTTGTAGCCACTGGTGTAGATGTCGGCCTCGTTCGGCGACAGGGCGACGTCGAACGGGTCGCTGAGGGCCTTCGATTCGACCGGGCAGAATCCGCCTGTCCCGGGGTACTTCGCGCACCACCCGCCGTCGGGCGCGATGTTGCCGGACACCGGGTCGCGCAGGATCCGCTGGATCTGGTTCGCGTCGCCGAGAATGCGCTGTGTCACGTAGATCTGGCGGCCGTCCTTCGTGATCGCGAGCTGGCTCGGGCCGTAGGAGAAGTCCCGCGCTTGACACGGGCTGGTCGGGCTGGTGATGCCCGCGACGCAGCCGCCGGCCCCCGCGTGCACCGCGAGCGCGCCGCTCGCCTGGTCGCGATCGAACACCGCGACGTTGATTCCCCAGTCCTGGAAGAAGTCACAGCACATGAAGGAGGTGTTCGCGACCACCACCTGCTTGCCGTCGGGCGTGACCTCGATGTCGCGCGGGGTGGCCACGACCGGCGCCGGCGTGCAGCTCTCGCTGCCGTCGCGCTTGAGGCACTTCTGTGCGTCCGAGAGGCTGGTCTGATTCAGCGTGCCGGTGGTCGTGTTGCGCTGGAACACGGCGATGGCGTGCGAGTCGTAGCTCGCCACGTAGACGTTCTTGCCGTCAGGGCTGACCGCGACGCTGGCGGGGTTCGCGAGCGCGGGCGCACCCGAGCATGCGCCGGTGCCGCCCGTGTTGTGGCACGTCGCGAACGTGGGAACGCCGGTGGTGGCGTCGAGGGTGAAGTGGGCGATGCCGTCGGGCGCCTGGGTCCCGCCGTCGCCGGCCGAGCCGCCGACGACGTAGAGGTGGTTGCCGTACACCGCCGTTGCGGTCGCATCCTGCAGCGGCGTCACCGTGCCGAGCGCCGGGGCTGTGCAGCCCGCGACGTCGAAGCTCCGGCAATTTCGCTCGGTCAGGATGCCGGTCGTCGCGTTGCGTTCGAACACGTTGATGGAGTTCGAGCCCCGCGCGGGGACGTAGATGAACCGGCCGTTCGCGGAGATCGACGGCTCGCCGACGTTCTGCATCGGGCCCGTGATGTCCCGGCAGCCGCCGGTTCCGGCGTTGTCGAGGCAGCCGTTGGGCAGCGCGAGCTGCTTGAGCTGCCCGTCAGGAGCCGCCGCAGCGGGCGCCGCCGGGCCGAACAGCACCGCCACCGTCAGGACCGGCAACAGCAGCCGCTTCATCTCAACACCTCCGCTGGGGCTTGGACTTGCCGGCCGGGATGCACAGCGTGGTGCTCCTCGGCAGCTTGCCGGTGCGCATCTTGTAACGGACGGCCTTGCCGATCACGCCGCGCTTCGTGATCCGCACCTCGAGCGTCTGGCCGGCCCGCAGCACGCGCTTCCTGCCGAGTGCCTTCCGCACGTTCGCCGTCGCGTTGCGGCGGCGCTTGGCGGTCTTACGCTTGAACGAGCACCGCGGGCCGAGGCAGCGGGCACGAACCCGCGCTCCCTTCGGCACTCCGCGAACGAGAAGCTTGACGATCGTCGTGCGCGATCCGAGCACGCTCCAGCTGGTCGAGACCGTCGACCGGATGCGGCCCGGGTTCGCGACCTGCACGGTCCGCGTGGTGCTGCTCGCGTTCCCCGCCGCGTCGCGTGCCGTGATCATCACGGTGAAGACGCCACGCGCGGCGTAGGCGTGCGACACCGAGGTGCCGGTCGCCGTCGCGCCGTCGCCGAAGATCCAGCTGATGGAGGCGCCGCTGTAGCGGTCGCCGGCCGCCGCGAGCATCCCGATCGCCCGGCCGCGCGTCGCCGTCCCCGGCACCGCGAGGTTGGTGAAGACGGGCGCTCCGGCGTCGTACACGCCGAACTGCGCGACCTGGCGGCCGTCCGGCGCCGGCCGGGAGAAGGCCCAGCCCGCGATCGTGCTGCCCGCGCCGTCGACGGCGAGCGCCGGCATCAGGGCGGCCCCGGCCGCCGCAGAGATCGGGGTGACGCCGGAGAACGCGCCGTTCGGGCTGCGCCGGATCGTCTGGATCCTCGTCGCGGCACCGAACTGCGACCAGGCGATCAGGGCCGTGCCTACGGAGTCGAGGGCGACCTTGGGCGCGGAGTTGCTGTCTCCGGGCGCTGACACGGGCTGGACCGGTCCGAAGCTCGCCCCCGAGGGCCGGCCCGCGGTTGCGACGACGCAGTTGGCGCCCGCCGTCGTGCAGTCGGTCCACGCCGCGACCGCCGCGTTCCCGGTGTCGAGCGCGACCTGCGGCGAGGAGCCGTCCCGTCCCGCGTCGGAGATCGTGTCGATGGCGCTCGCCGGCAGGCCGGCGGCGGTCAGCGGCCGCGACTGGATCAGGTCGTCGCCACCGTCGTCGTTCCGCGCCCAGATCGCCGTCGCCCTGCCCTGCCCGTCGATCGCGACGTCCGGCGCCGCTCCCTCCTCTCCCGCGGTCGAGAGGTCCT
This sequence comes from uncultured Solirubrobacteraceae bacterium, assembly GCA_963806395.1. Lineage (GTDB taxonomy): Bacteria > Actinomycetota > Thermoleophilia > Solirubrobacterales > Solirubrobacteraceae > DASSUW01. The sequence continues at coordinate 724,634 of CAWDYI010000019.1, forward strand.
GCGCGGCGGCGAACGCGCCCCCCGCGGACGAGCGCACGCGCGCTTGGATGAGGGCCGGGTCGCCGCTCCTCCACACGACGACGGCCCGACCGGTGTTGTTGATCGCGACCCGTGCCGTGTCGGCGTCCGCGACCGCGGACAGTCCCGTCGGGGAGCTGAACGAGCCGCCCGGCGGCCGCGCGGTGAACTGGACCGCGTCGGGCGTCGCGCTCCCGAGCGACCAGACGACCATCGTGTGCCCGCCGCGGCTCATCGCCACGCGCGGGTCGGCGTCCGCGCTCTGTGCCTCGTCCGAGAGGCTGAACGACCCGCCGAACGCGCCACCCGGGGCACGCGTCGCAGCACGCACGACCGTCCGTCCCGCGATCGCCTGCGGCCACACGACGATCGCGTTCCCCTGGTCGTCGATCGCGGCGTCGGCGAGCGGGCCGAAGCGCCCGAAGATGTAACGGAACGTCGTGCCCAGCGTCTGCGCCGGGCCGAAGCTGCCGCCGGCCGGCCGTATCGCCACCTGCACGGTCTGCGCGCCGCCGTCGCGCCGCGTCCACGCCGCGACGGTGTCGCCGCGTGAGTTCACGGCGACGTCGACCCCCGCGGCCCCGGGGAAGTTGCAGCTGATGAGGAAGCCGCAGTTGACCATCGGCGACGGGGACTGCGGCGCCGAGATGTCGACCGGCGGGCGCCACCCGGCAGCCGGTGCGCTCGCAGCGGCGGTCAGGACCAGGATCCAGGCGACGGCAGCACCCGCGATGGCGATGGTCCACCAAGGGCGCCCGCCGCGCGCCACGGCCGCATCCTGCGTTGACATGCCTTCCTCGTGCCCTTTCGCCGCCAGCCCGAGCGACGCTAACCGCGCGGCGGGCGGGCCGTCAAGAGCAGGATTCCGGTCAGGCGCGCGTGAGCTTCTTGTACGTGATGCGGTGCGGGCGGTCGGCCTCGGCGCCGAGCTGTTCGTGGCGCCACTCCTCGTAGGCCTCGAAGTTGCCCTCGAACCACGTCACCTGCGAGTCGCCCTCGAACGCGAGCACGTGCGTGGCCACGCGGTCCAGGAACCAGCGATCGTGGGAGATGATCACCGCGCAGCCCGGGAACGCGAGCAGGGCCTCCTCGAGCGCGCGCAGCGTGTCGATGTCGAGGTCGTTGGTCGGCTCGTCGAGCAGGAGCACGTTGCCGCCGCGGCGCAGGAGCTTGGCCAGATGAACGCGGTTGCGTTCGCCGCCTGACAGCGTGCCGACCTTCTTCTGCTGGTCGGAGCCCTTGAAGTTGAAGCCGGCGACGTACGCGCGCGAGTTCATCTCGCGGTCGCCGACCTTGATGTTCTCGTAGCCCTCGGAGATCTCCTCCCAGACCGTCTTGCCGGCCTCGAGCGAGTCGCGCGACTGGTCGACGTAGGCGAGGTCGACCGTGTCGCCGAGCCTGACCGAGCCGGCGTCGGGCTTCTCGTCACCGACAACCATCCGGAACAGCGTCGTCTTGCCCGCGCCGTTGGCGCCGATCACGCCGACGATGCCGGCGGGCGGCAGCGAGAACGACAGGTCCTCGATCAGCAGCTTGTCTCCGAAGCCCTTGCGCACGCTGGCGGCCTCGATCACCGTGCCGCCGAGCCGCTGCCCGGCCGGGATGTGGATCTGGACGTTCTCGAGCTTGACGTTGCGCTCCTCGGCGATCAGGCGCTCGTAGTTCGCAAGCCGCGCCTTGGACTTCGTGCGCCGGCCCTTGGGGTTCGTGCGCACCCACTCCAGCTCTGCGGCGATCGTGCGCTGGCGCGAGGACTCCTGGCGCTCCTCCTGTGCCAGGCGCGCCTGCTTCTGCTCGAGCCAGCTCGAGTAGTTGCCCCGGAACGGCAGGCCCATCCCGCGGTCGAGCTCGAGGATCCAGCCGGCGACGTTGTCGAGGAAGTAGCGATCGTGGGTCACGGCCACGACGGTGCCCTTGTACTCCTCGAGGTGCTTCTCCAGCCACGCGACCGACTCGGCGTCGAGGTGGTTGGTCGGCTCGTCGAGCAGGAGCAGGTCGGGAGAGCTCAGCAGCAGCCGGCAGAGCGCCACGCGGCGGCGCTCGCCGCCCGAGAGCGTCGAGACGTCGGCGTCCGACGGCGGCAGGCGCAGCGCGTCCATCGCGTGGTCGATGTGGGAGTCGAGGTTCCACGCGTCCGCCGCGTCGATCCGGTCCTGCATGCGCGCGAACTCGTCGGCGGTGTCGTCGGAGTAGTTGGCGGCCAGCTCGTTGAAGCGGTCGAGCAGGCCGCGCAGCTCTGCGACGCCGTCCTCGACGTTCCCGCGCACGTCCTTGGACTCGTCGAGCTGCGGCTCCTGCGAGAGCAGGCCGACGGTCGCGCCGGGGGCCAGCTGGGCCTCGCCGCGGAACTCGGTGTCGAGCCCGGCCATGATCCGCAGCAGCGTCGACTTTCCGGAGCCGTTGAGGCCGAGCACGCCGATCTTGGCGCCCGGCAGGAAGCTCAGGGAGATGTCCTTCAGCACCTGCTTGTCGGGCGGATGCGTCCGGGACAGCTTGTACATCGTGAAGATGTATTGCGAACTCATTTGATTTGGGCTCTAGTCGGTCGTTTGCGGGGAGCGTCGAGGCGGTCCACCGACCGACGTCCATGCAGAGGGTAGGACTTCATGTGGCGCTGGGTCGTCGTGGAGCCGTCAACCAGCGCTTGCCACGCCTCGCAACGTCTCGACAAGCCGTCGCCAACGGCACGCCAAGCGGGCTGGCCGAAGGTTCGTGGTGTCGAGCCACCACGTCCAAGGAAGGGACATCGCCCCATGCGTATCGCCAAATCCCTTGCAATCCCCGCGGCGCTCGTCGTCGCAGCCGTGTGCGCCACGCCATCCGTCGCGGCGACGCAGACCGCCTCCAGCGCGCCCTCGGCGCTGCAGGCCGCACCCGGTCCGACCGCTCAGGGCATCATCATGAGCGACGGCAGGATCTGCAACCCGCGCTGGGGCTGCTGAGCCCCGAGCATGGGCATCGCCCATGTGGCAGGGTCGGGGCGGCCGAATCCTGTCCTTGTGTCCAAACAAGTTTCGCCTGCTTTGGGCGATAAATAAGGTATGAGGCCGCTGATCGGCGTCACCACGTCGGAACTCCGCGCGAGCAGCGCGGGCACTTTGCGTCGCCACGGCGAGCCGCCGCACGCCGAGATGGCGCTGGGGATGACGTACCTGTGCGCGATCGAGGCCGCCGGCGGGATGCCGGTCGTGCTGCCGCCGATCGGCGACGCCGCGGCTCTGCTCGACCGCCTCGACGGCATCTGCCTGTCCGGCGGGCCGGATCTCGACCCGCATGCCTACGGTGCCGCCGAGCGCCACGTCGAGCTCGGCCCGACCGAGCCCGACATCGACACGTTCGAGCTCGCCCTCGCGCGCGCCGCCGACGCGCGCGGCATCCCCGTGCTCGGCATCTGCCGCGGCGCCCAGGCGCTCAATGTCGCACGCGGCGGGACCCTCCACCAGCACGTGCCGGCGCACCGCCAGGCCGAGCCGGCGACGGCGACGACGCACACCGTGCATGTCGATGCGGGCTCGCGGCTGGCGCGGCTCGTCGGCACGACGCCGCTGCGCGTGAACTCCTTCCATCACCAGGCCGTCGACACGCTCGGCCGCGGCCTGCAGGCGGTCGCGCGTGCCGCCGACGGGACGATCGAGGGCATCGAGGCCCCCGGCGCGCGCTTCGTGGTCGGCGTGCAGTGGCACGCCGAAGGTCTGATCGGGCAGCCGCGCCATCGGGCGCTGTTCGAGGCCCTGGTCGCCGCCTGCGCCGTGCCGGCGCAGCGCCTCAGCCGCGCGGCGTAGCCAGCTCCAGATACCGCGCGCGGTCGGCGAACACGTCGCGCAGCTCGCCGGTCAGCTCCTCCAGGAACTCCTCGCGGTATGTGCTGTCCGTGAGCACCGCGACCGAGTAGTACAGGCCGCTGAGGGCCGCGATGCCCGCGCTCACCCGCAGCAGCTCCACGGTCAGGCTCACGTCCACGCCGAGCAGGTCGACGCGGACGACCTGGTCACCGCGCGTGCCCAGCCACGCCTCGATCACCTCCGGGCTGATGACCAGCGCGCCGAACACGACGAAGAACCCGCCCACCGCCGCGGCGACGACGACGATCTGGAGCGCCTGCGAGACGAACAGGACGAGGCCCACGTTCACGCGCTGGCGCCGCTCGAGCGGCGGGCCTGCCTGCACGTCGCGCTCGAGCCGGGACACCTCGACCGGCAGACGGACCGCGAGGAAGCTCGACCCGACCGCCACCAGCAGCCCCGCCGTCGCGGCCAGGGTCACGTCGTCCATCCCGGCGAACACCTGCCACATCTCGGTGTTGATGAACAGCACGACGCTGAACAGCAGCAGCAGCGGGATCGCGCGCGCCAGCAGGTCGACCGCCGCGGTCAACTGCTCGCCGACGCGGCGGCCGGTGAAGCGCAGGATCGACGGCAGCCCGTAGGCGATCGACACGTACAGCACGGCGAGCAGCGCGAGGTTGCCCGCGACCACCACCCAGGCGCTCGTCGTCTGGCCGCCGATCAGCTGGAGCAGGCCGCCGATCACCACGAACGCGGCGAGCTCCACGCGGCCGACGTCCTCCGGCAGCGCGAGCGCCCGGCGGCCGCGCAGCCGGTTGACCACGGCCGTCGCACCGACGACCGCCGCCGTCGCGCCGACCAGCACGAGCACGTTGGCCCAGGCCGGCCAGTCGAGGTTGCCGGCGAGCACCACCTCGGCGATCAGGACGAGCGCGAGGACCGGCGCCGCGCGCGTCCATATGTCCTCGCTCGCGCGCCGGTCCTCGACCAGCATCGGGAGCCCAGCACGACGGAAGCGGCGCTCATACTCGGCACGGTCCACCGCTCGGGGAGTGTGGCCGCCCTTCCGGACGGCGGGATCGTGCACGGCCAGGGATTCCCCCGATGCGAGCGGCCGGGGGTCTCGCGATCCTGCGAGCCATGTCGCTCCTCCTCCCCTCCTCCGCGCCCACGATCCACCGCTTCGCCGGCACGCTGATCGGCCCGGAAGACGACGGCTACGACACCGCGCGCCGCGTCCACAACGGCATGATCGACCGCCGGCCGGCGCTGATCGCGCGCTGCGAGTCCGTCGCCGACGTCGCGGCAGCGCTCAGGTACGCGCAGGCGGAGGAGCTGGAGATCGCCGTCAGCGCCGGCAAGCATGCGGCACCCGGATTCGCCACGACGGACGGCGGGCTGATGATCGACCTCGGGCCGATGAAGGCGATCCACGTCGACCCGGTTCGGCAGATCGCGTGGGTGCAGCCGGGCGTGCTGTGGGGCGAGCTCGACGCCGCGACGCAGGAGCACGGCCTCGCCGTCACCGGCGGCCGCGTCTCCTCGACCGGCGTCGCCGGCTTCACGCTCGGCTCGGGCAGCGGCTGGCTGGAGCGCAAGATGGGCCTGGCGGCCGACAACCTGCGCGCCGCGCGCGTGCTCACCGCCGACGGCTACGTGGTCACCGCGTCGGCGGACGAGAACCCCGATCTCTTCTGGGCGCTGCGAGGAGGCGGCGGCAACTTCGGCATCGTCGTCGAGTTCGAGTTCGCCCTGCGCGCGGTCGGCCCGATGATCCTCGGCGGGATGCTGCTGTGGCCGCGCGAGCGGGCCCGCGACGTGGCGGTCGCCTACCGCGAACTGATGGCCGAGGCGCCCGACGCGCTGGGCGGCGGTCTCGTCCTGATGAGTGCGCCGCCGCTCCCGGTCGTCCCGGCCGAGCTCCACGGTCGCCCGGCGGTCGGCGTGCTCGTCGCGTACTACGGCGAGCCCGAGCGCGGCGCCGAGCACATCGCATCGCTGCGCGCGCTGGCCCCGGCCGTCGACCTGGTGCAGCCGATGCCCTACTGCGCGCTGCAGACGATGCTCGATCCGCCGGCCGAGGCGGGCGACGCGCGCGGCTACTACCGGTTCAGCTTCATCGACGAGCTGACCGACGCGGCCGTCGACACGATCGTGGCCGGCGCCGAGGTCGCGCCGTCACCGATGTCGGTGATCCTCCTGCAGCCGATGGGCGGCGCGTTCGGCCGCGTCGGCGAGATGGACACCGCGCTCGGCCACCGCAGTGCGGACTGGGGCATCCAGGTGCTCGCGGTCTGGCTCGAGCCCGAGCGCGACACGAGCAACCGATCGTGGGTCCGCGCGATGACCGACGCGCTCGCCCCTTGGGCACGACCCGCGGGGTTCCCGAACTTCATCGCCGAGGCCGGAGACGCGGAGGCCGTCCGCCGCGCCTACGGCGCCGAGCGCTACGCGCGACTGGTGGCGGCCAAGGACCGCTGGGACCCGCGCAACGTGTTCCGCATCAACCACAACATCCAGCCGACCGGACGCTAGGCCGACGGCGGGCCGAGCACGAGCGGCTGGTCGAGCACGCCGCGCATGCGGCGCTGCACCTGGAGCTCGGTCTCGAGGTCGGCCATGCGGCCGGCGTCGTCGATCACGGCGCCCCGCAGCACCTGCGTGACGAACAGCCACACGAGCCTGCCGTCGAGCTGGCTGCCGGCGACCTGGCGCAGCTCGGCCTCGGCCGCGGCGGCGGACATCGGGACCTTGTAGGAGTCGGGTGCCGTCAGGACGTCGTAGACCTCGGCGATCGAGAGGATCCGCGCGATGATCGGGATGTCCTCGCCCGCAAGGCCGTCGGGATAGCCGTGACCGTCGATCCGCTCGTGGTGGGCGAGGACGGAGTGCGCCACCTCGCCCAGCCCTTCGACGCGCAGGAGCAGCCGGGCGCCGTCGGCCGGGTGGCGCTCGACGAGCCGGCGCTCGGCGGCGTGCAGCTCGCTGCGGCCGAGCAGGATGTGGTCGGGCAGCGCCTCCTTGCCGATGTCGTGCAACAGGCCGGCGGTGTGCGCGACGGCCTGCCCGTGCTCGCCGAGGCCGGCGGCACGGGCGAGCTGGCGCGAGTAGTGGGCGACGGCCGCCGCATGGCGTGCTGCGCTCGGATCGCGCAGGGCGAGCGTCTCGAGCAGGAGGCCGACCATCCCCTCGTGGCGCACGTCGAGCTGGTCTTTTCGGCGTACCACCTCCTCGCCGTGCTCATGCCCCTGGAGCAGCGAACGGAGCAGCAGCTGGCACACCGCCAGCGCGAGCGCGAACAGGCCGATCACGCCGGCGCCGTAGAGCTCGAAGCCGTAGACCGCCATCGCGGTCAGCGACGCGGTCGCCAGCTCCCACGGGAGCACGGGCATGAACACGGTGCGGAACATGTCCGGCAGCGAGCCGCCGCGCAGGTACACCGTGTTTCCGGCGATCATCGCGAAGTTGAGCACGTTGGCGAACACGAACACCACGAACACCGCGATCGCCACTCCGCCTTCGTCGGCCATCCCGAGGTCGGCGAGCCACTGGAGGATCAGCGCGCCGCAGAGCGGGAAGAAGGCGTACGTGGCGAGGTTGTTGAGCAGGTAGAGCCCACGCGTGCGCCCGCGGATCGCATCGACCGACGCGCTTGCGATTCCCATCGCGACCGCCGGCGCCGGACCGAGCAGCGCCATCGCCAGCACGAGGCCCAGGAACGAGCCGGAGATGCGGAATCGCTTGGCGTGCAGCGTGAGGAAGTCGCTGCCGACGACGAGCACCGCGATCAGGCCGACGAGGTCGAAGGGCTCCCACTGCTCCTTCGTCGAGAGCAGCACTCCTGCAACGATCGACCCACCGAGAATGAGTGATTCGGCGACGATGAGCGTCCGCTCCCGGTGTGCCCTCAGGACCGGGGTGAAAAGCGGCGGCGAGGGAGGCTCGGGCTCAGCCGGAGGCGTCTCCTCGCGGTCGCCGGCGCTGGACACCCTCATCAGCGCAAGCGACCAGACGACGATGACGACCCACAGGGCCACGGCCAGCCAGACGATCACGTGCCCAAGGTAAGCCCTCCGAACATCAACAGCAACCAGTCAGCCGGATAGGAAGAAACTGCTTGGGGTCGCGACCCGATCAAACTAGTGTTCGCGCCGCCGTTCAAGTGGGAGATGATCGGCGGGCAGGGATGACCGCGCGCCGTGCCGCGCCGCTATGGGTCGTAGACGAAGTTTGGCTGGAACCCCACGCTCGTGAAAGGGGGAATCATGGGTTGGAAGAACTAAGTAGCTGCATGTGAGCGTCGCAAAGGGGAGCGGCGCACCTTGTAGGACGGACGTTACGGGCAGGGACCCGGCGTGCGGAATTGGCGCTGGCTCGGCGCCGTCGGATGGGCTGCCGAGCCTCAAGCGCCGCATTCGGTGACGACTCGACCCCAGTCGCTACCGTAGGCAGGTCGTGTCACAGATGCTGGACATAGAGCAGGCCATCCTGCTGCTGGAGATCGAGCCGCCTTTCGGCAAGCGTGACATCCAGCTTGCACGGCGCCGGCTCGCGAAGGTCTGGCACCCCGACATCGCGCCGCCCGGTCGTCAGCTCGAGCACGAGCGGCACCTCAAGGCCATCAACGAAGCTGCCGACCAGCTCGAGCAGCTCGCCGAGGAGTCGCGCGGGGGCAAGGTCTCCCGCAACGCGGTCAAGGTCGGTGCGGCGGCGGCGCGCAAGCGGCGCGCCGAGGAAGGCGAGCGCGCGTACGCGGAGGAGCAGCGCCAGCGCGCGCAGAACGCGGACCAGGCCAAGTACGACCCGTTCGGCTCGCGCGTGCCCGACCACTCGGTCGTGCACCGCTACGCCCGCTGCCTGTCGTACCCCGAGTGGGGGGTCGGCACCGTCAACGGCATCTACTTCACCGGCGGCGGCGACGACATCCAGCAGTGGGCGCGCGTGAGCTTCCACCTCGGCGTGCGCACCGTCCCGGCAGGTTCGTTGCAGTTCGTGGACTTCTCCAAGCCCGACCCCGGCGCCGAGCGCGTCGAGCGCTTCATGACGGCCGCCAAGCACGCGCTTGCGGAGGGCGACTTCAAGCTCGCCGCCCGCCGGCTCGTCTATGCGCGCGACGCCGACCCGCGCAACACCGCGGTGCTGCGGCTGATGACGCTCGCCTTCTGGCAGGCCGGCAACTACCCGGCGGCGGCCCGCGCGGTGCGCGACTGGGCGCGCGAGGAGAGCGACCGGCCGGCGCCGTTCCGCTACGCGGCGCGGATCTACGAGGACATGGGCTCGCTGTCGCAGGCGGTGGACGCCGCCGAGAAGGAGGTCGCCCGCGGCCCGGGCGACGCCTCCGCCTGGGAGCGCCTGGGCCGCCTGCGGATGCGCTCGTTCGATCGCGAGGGCGCCCGCGCGGCGCTCGAGCGTGCGCGCGAGCTCGGCCCGAGCGAGCAGGGCCTGCTCGACCTCGCGCTGGTCGCGCACCTGATGGGCGATCTCGGCGCCGAGATCACCGCGTGCGAGCAGGCGACGGTGCTGGCGCCCGAGTCGCCCGAGGCGTGGGCGCGCTACGCGCACGCGCTCGCCCGCACCGATCGCGTGTCCGACTGCCTCGCCGCGTGCGACCGCGCACTCGAGCTGGGGAGCGACCCGGAGGTCCGCGACCTGCGCGACCAGGTGCTCGCCACAGCCCCGCGCGAGCTCACGACCGCTGCCTGAGCGCCGGCGGCACCGCCGCCGACGCTACCTTTGCCTGAGCCCGTGAAGCTCGGACAGATCGCCATCCTCGCCCTCGCCGTGCTCGCCGTCGGGGCCATCGCCCTTGCCGGCCGCGGCGGCGGAGGCGACGACGACGCGTCAGCGACCCCTGCGCCCGCCGCCGTCGAGAAGGCACCGGCCGGTGCGGTCGAGGTCCACTTCGCCTACTCGCCGGAGAAGGAGCCGCTGCTGAAGGCCCAGATCGCGGCGTTCAACCGGTCCGGTGCGGAGGTCGGCGGCAAGCCGGTGTTCGTGCGCGCGGAGATCGTCAGCTCCGGCGACGCCGAGGCGAGGATCGCCGAGGGGACCTTCAAGCCGGTCGCCTGGTCGCCCGCGTCGAGCCTGTGGGGCCGGCTGCTGAACTTCGAGGCCGATCGCGCGCTGGCGCCCGACGAGAACCCGTCGATCGCCCGCACGCCGCTGGTGATCGCCATGTGGGAGCCGATGACCGAGGCGCTCGGCTACCCGCGCAAGAAGCTCGGGTTCGACGACATCCTGCGCCTCGCGCAGTCCGACGAGGGCTGGGCCGCGTACGGCCGGCCGGAGTTCGGGCAGTTCAAGCTCGTGCACACGAACCCGGACTTCTCCACCAGCGGCCTGTCCGCGGTCGTCGCCGAGTACTACGCGGCGACGGGCAAGAAGGAAGGGCTGCGGCCGGAGGACATCACGGGCAAGGCGCGCCGGACGGTGCGGAGCGTCGAGCGCTCGATCGTCCACTACGGCGACAACACGCTGTTCATCGCCGACCAGATGCGCGCGAAGGGCCCCGGCTACGCGTCCGCGGTCGCGATGGAAGAGGTCACGCTGCTGCAGTTCAACCAGGACCGCGGCAGCCAGCCGAAGCTGATCGCGATCTATCCCGAAGAGGGCACCTTCTACTCCGACAACCCGTTCATCGTGCTCGACGCCGACTGGGTCACCGCGGAGCAGAAGGAGGGTGCCGAGGCGTTCCAGCGCTTCCTCGCCGAGGAGATCACGGCGGAGGTCGCCGCTCGCGCCGGCTTCCGCCCGGCCGACCTCGACGCCGAGCCGGTGGCGCCGATCAGCGCCGAGAACGGCGTCGACCCGGCGCAGCCCGAGCGCGTGCTCGGCCTGCCGGAGCCGCGTGTGCTCGCGCAGCTCAAGGACGCGTGGCGCGAGGACCGCAAGCCTGCGAACGTGCTGCTCGTGCTCGACACCTCGGGATCGATGGGCGACGAGAACCGGCTCGAGAACGCCAAGGACGGGTTGCTCACGTTCCTCGCCGAGACGGCGCCGCAGGACCGTGTCGGGCTGACGATCTTCTCCGACCAGATCCAGCCGCTGATCCCGGTCGGCCCGTTCCAGCAGAACCGCGCGAGGCTCGAGCAGACGATCGGGCGCCTGATCCCCGAGGGCGGCACCGCGATCTACGACGCCACGTCGGCCGGCTTCGAGGCCGTGCGCGACCTTGCGGGCGACGACAGGGACCGCATCAACGCCGTCGTCGTGCTCACCGACGGGGAGGACACCGACTCGTCCAAGTCGGTCGAGGACCTGATCGCGGACCTCGACCAGGGCGACAGCGAGAACCGCGTCCGCGTGTTCACGATCGCCTACAGCGCCGGCGCGGCCGGCGCCGCCGAGTCACTCGAGAAGATCGCCGCCGCCTCCGGCGGCAACTCCTACACGGGCAACACGAAGGACATCAGGTCGGTCTATCGCTCGATCAGCTCCTTCTTCTGAGCGATGCCGGGCGAGCTCGAGCCCTACGACCGTGGCGACTTCCGCAACGCCCTGATCGCCAACGCGGCGGCGAAGCCGTTCAACGTCGCGATGCTGGTGGCGACGACGGGCGCCGGCGTCGTGGTCGGCGGCTCTCTGACGATCGTGCTGATCGTGGCGCTGATCGTGTACCTCGCGGCCTGCACGCGGACGTTCTTCGACGGTGACGAGGCGGACCGGGTGCTGGCGCGCGAGCGGGCGGAGCGACGCAAGCGCATCGCCGGCCCGCGGAAGCGACTCGACATGGATCTGCTCGCGCCCCCGATCCGCCTGCACGTGTTCGAGGCACGCGGGCGCGAGCGGCGCATCCGCGACGCGATCGAGCGCGCCGACCTGCCCTACTCCGAGGTGTCCGACGAGGTCGACGGCTTCGTCCGCGTGATGGAGCACACGGCCGGCCGCGCCCAGCTCCTGTACGACGCGCTCGCCGACGCGCCGCCCGCGCAGGTCGAGGCCCGGCTCGCCGAGGTGCGCAGCCGGCCCGGCGGTGGAGCGCCGCAGCTGATCGAGGCGCTCGAGCACCAGCTCGCGGTGCAGCGCCGGATGGAGGTGCAGCTCCAGCGCTTCTACGACGAGATGGAGCGGATCGTCGTCGAGCTCGACACCGTCCGCGGCAACCTCGTCTCCGTCTCCGCCTCCACCGACGCCGCGGCCCAGCAGGAGCTCGCCTCCGAGGTGCGCTCGCTGCGGGAGCGGATGGGCGCCGTCGCCGAGGGGATCGGCGAGGCCTACGAGGAGCCCGCGACGCCCTAGCTAGACGGTCTGCTCCTCCAGGCCGCTGACGCGCTTGACCTTCCCGACGGCGGTCCGCTTGCTCTCGCGGACCTCCAGCCGGCGGGACAGGCGCGAGAGCGCGAGGTTGACGATCACGAACAGCAGGCCGACGAACAGGAACACCTGGAGCACCGGCGCCTGCACGCCGCCGAAGAAGTTGGCGCCCGTGACGATGCGCCCGTGGCGCATGACCTCCTGGATCGCGACGATGCTGACCAACGTGGTGTCCTTGTTCAGCGTGATCAGCTGGGACACCGTGGCCGGCACCATCCGGCGCAAGCCCTGTGGCAGCACGACCAGGCGCATCGACTGGCGGTAGCTCATCCCCAGTGCGCGCGCGGCCTCGTTCTGCCCGCGGTCGAGCGACTGGATGCCGGCGCGCATGATCTCCGCCAGCACGGCCGAGTTGTAGAGCACGAGGCCGAGGATCGCCGCCAGCACGCGGCCGGACTGGAGGCCCTCGGGGAACCACGACGGGATCGCGTCCTCGTAGGCGTTGCGCCACGAGCTCGGCACCGACAGTGCGAGGTACAGGATGATGAAGATCAGCGGCAGGTTGCGCCACACGTCGACCCAGGTGCCGGCGACGACTCGGAGCGGCGCCCACCGGGCCAGACGGGCGAGCGCGAGCGCGAGCCCGACGATCAGCGACAGCACCATCGCGATCACCGCGATCTCGAGGTTGACCAGGAAGCCCTCGAGGATGAAGCGGGCGTTGTTGCCGGTGACCAGCCACTCCCAGTTGTCGGGGTCGAAGACGTAGTTCATCGGTGGATCGCGTAGCGCTTCTCGAGGGAGCGGATCGCGAACGTGGCGCTCACCGTCAGCAGCAGGTAGCCGGCCGCCGCCCAGAAGAACGTCTCGTCGGTCTGGAACGCGCGCGACTGCACGACGCGCGCCGTCTTGAGCAGGTCCGGCAGCGCGAGCAGCGAGACGCCGATGATCGCGCTGTTCTTGATCATCGCGATGATCAGCGAGCCGAGCGGCGAGATCACCGTGCGGAACGCCTGCGGGAACACCACCCGGCGCATCGCCTGGGCGTACGTGTAGCCGAGTGACAGCGCCGCCTCGATCTGGCCCTTGCTGACCGAGAACACGCCCGAGCGCAGCACCTCCGCCACGTACGCGGCCGTGTAGAGGCCGAGGCTGGCGATGCCGGCGGTCCACGGGCCGATGTCCACGCCCGCGCGGCGCAGGCCCGCGAACGAGATGAACAGCAGCACCAGCAGCGGCACGTTGCGGAACGTCTCGACGTACACGCCGCCGAGTCGCTGGAGCCACTTGTTGGGCGCGATCCGCAGGGCGGCCACCAGCGTCCCCACGACCATGGCGATCGCGAACGCGAACACCACGAGGCGGACTGTCACCCAGAACCCGGCGAGGAACTCGTCGAAGTTGTCGGTGAGGACGCTGATGAGGTCGCCCATGCGGCTACGAGGTGGCTTCGATCGCCTCCTCGAGCGTCATCGTCGGCGGCTCCTGCTGCTCGCCGGTGTACTGGCCGACCCACTTCTCGTAGGCCGCTGCCCAGCCGCCGTCGCTCTTGTACTCCTCGAGCACGCCGTCGACGAACTCCTTGAACTCCGTGTCGCCCTTCTTGATGCCGCCGCCGTACGGCTCGGTGCTGAGCGGCTCGCCCTCGGTGAGCTTGAGGGTGTCGTCCTGGATGATCATGCCGGTGAGGATCACGTCGTCGGTCGACACGGCATCGACGGCCCCGTTCTGCACCAGCTCCAGGCACTCGGAGTAGGTGTCCACGAGCCGCAGGTCAGCGTCCGGCGCCTGCTCCTTCAAGGTCGCCTCGTAGGTCGAGCCGAGCGCCGTGCAGACCTTCTTGCCGCCCAGCGAGTCGACGCCCGTGATGTCCGAGTCCTGTGGCACCAGGATGCGACCGCTCGCGATGTAGTACGGCTCGGAGAACTCGATCTCCTGCGCGCGTTCGGCGTTGATCGTCATCGTCGAGAGCACGAGGTCGACCGTGCCGTCCGCGAGGAACGGGATCCGGTTGTCGGAGATCGCCTCGACGAAGTTCGGCTCCACGCCGAGCTTCTCGGCGACGGCCTTGCCGAAGTCGACGTCGAAGCCCTCGATCTCATTGTTCTGCGGGTTCTTGAACCCGAACGGCGGGACGTCGTACTTGACGCCGATCTTGATCTCGCCGGCCTCCTGGATCTTGCCCATCGTGGTGTCGGCGGGGAACTTCTCCACCTCGGCCGCCGGCGCGGCGGCCTCGCCGGTCGGCTCTTCCTCGTCGTCGCCACAAGCGGCCGCGAACAGGCCCAGAACGAGCACCAGCAACAGTGCCCAGCGTGCGGTTTTCATCTCCCGCCCTCCTTAGTGATGGATGATCTTGTCCACGAAATCGCGCGCCCGCTCGCTCTTCGCCGCCGCGAAGAACTCCTCCGGGGGCGCCTGCTCGACGATCCGGCCGTCGTCGATGAAGACGATCCGGTCGCCGACCTCGCGCGCGAACCCCATCTCGTGCGTCACGACGGCCATCGTCATGCCGTCGCGCGCGAGGTCGCGCATCACGTCGAGCACCTCCCGGATCATCTCCGGATCGAGCGCCGACGTGGGCTCGTCGAACAGCATGAGCTTGGGCTCCATCGCCAGCGCACGGGCGATCGCCACGCGCTGCTGCTGGCCACCGGAGAGGTCGGCCGGGAACGCCTGCGACTTCTCGGTCAGCCCGACGCGCTCGAGCAGCTTCTCCGCGCGGGCGCGGGCGGCCGCCTTGTCGAGCCCCTTCACCTCGACCGGCGCCATGGTCAGATTGTCCATGACGCTGCGGTGGGCGAACAGGTTGAACTGCTGGAAGACCATCCCGATCTCCGCGCGGATCCGGTTGACCGCCTTGCCCGCGCGGGCGAGTGAGGTGCCGTCGAAGCGCACGTCGCCCTCGTCGATCCCCTCCAGTCCGTTGATGCAGCGCAGCATCGTCGACTTCCCCGAGCCCGACGGACCGGCGATCACGACGACCTCACCCCGGTCGATCGTGAGGTCGATGCCGTCAAGCACCAGGTTGTCGCCGAAGCTCTTGCGCACCCGCTCAAGCTCGACGAGATGCCCTACCTCTCCCACCTCGTCTGCCATGTCTGGGCGCGGACCCTACCGGTCGGATCTGGTGAGCGGCAGCGGGGCCCCGCACCGTCCGGTAGGCGCGATCGCCCGTTCCTCTGCCGGCCGGTCCGACCGCGGGACGTCCGCGCGAGCCGGCTAACCGCCGCCGAGCCCGACGCCGAGGCTCGGCCCTGGCGAGCGCGTGAGCCCGGAGAGGACGTCCAGCGGAGACCACGTTTGCACGATGGCGAGGGTCATGTCGGTCTGGATGTCGGTTGCGGTGAGCGGCCGGTTGTAGATCCGGACGTCGTCGATCACGCCGGCGAACCACTCCCGCCAGACGCTGTTGCCGCCGATCCGCAGCGCCCCGTCGGAGGTCTCGATCGGTCCAGGAACCGTCAGCTGCGCGGCCTGGCGGCCATCGACGTACAACCGCAGCAGGCTGCCGTCGAACGTCGCGGCCAGGTGCGCCCACTCACCGATGCGCAGGCCGCCGGCCGCGTCCGCCTCACGCGCATTGCCGACGAACACCTGCGCGTCGGGCACGCCGGTGTCACGATTTGCGTACAGCCCGTAGCTCAGGTTGCCCACGCGCTCCTTGAACAACACCGTCCGCCACACCGTGTCGAGCGCGGACGGGCGAACCCAGGCCTCCAGCGTCATGCCGCTCGTCAGATCCAGCGACGCGGCGTCGGGAACGCTGACCCAGTCACCGTCGCCGTCGAACGACAACGCGCCGCCGTGCCGGCCTGCCGACACCCACTGCGGCCCCTGCACCAACCCGTCATTGCCACGCCCCGAGGCGTCAGACGCGACAGACCCGGCGCCCTCGTCAAACCCGTACGCGGCCACCAACCCGGCCGACGCGACGACGTTGCTCACCGTCACGGTCACCGGAGCCGACAACGCCTCATTACCCGCTCGATCCCGCGCCCGCGCCTGCACCACATGCGAGCCGTCGAGCACCGCAGCGGTCGCCCACCGCGCGTCGAACGGCGCCTGCACATCCTCGGCGCCGACCGGCGCCCCATCGACCAAGAACTGCACGCCCGCCACCCCGCCGGCATCCGACGCCTCCGCCACCAGACCAACCTCACCCGACACCCGCGACCCACCAACCGGCGCCGACACCCGCACCACCGGCGCCGTCCGATCGCCGATGCCGATGGCGAGGGTCATGTCGGTCTGGATGTCGGTTGCGGTGAGCGGCCGGTTGTAGATCCGGACGTCGTCGATCACGCCGGCGAACCACTCCCGCCAGACGCTGTTGCCGCCGATCCGCAGCGCCCCGTCGGAGGTCTCGATCGGTCCAGGAACCGTCAGCTGCGCGGCCTGGCGGCCATCGACGTACAACCGCAGCAGGCTGCCGTCGAACGTCGCGGCCAGGTGCGCCCACTCACCGATGCGCAGGCCGCCGGCCGCGTCCGCCTCACGCGCATTGCCGACGAACACCTGCGCGTCGGGCACGCCGGTGTCACGATTTGCGTACAGCCCGTAGCTCAGGTTGCCCACGCGCTCCTTGAACAACACCGTCCGCCACACCGTGTCGAGCGCGGACGGGCGAACCCAGGCCTCCAGCGTCATGCCGCTCGTCAGATCCAGCGACGCGGCGTCGGGAACGCTGACCCAGTCACCGTCGCCGTCGAACGACAACGCGCCGCCGTGCCGGCCTGCCGACACCCACTGCGGCCCCTGCACCAACCCGTCATTGCCACGCCCCGAGGCGTCAGACGCGACAGACCCGGCGCCCTCGTCAAACCCGTACGCGGCCACCAACCCGGCCGACGCGACGACGTTGCTCACCGTCACGGTCACCGGAGCCGACAACGCCTCATTACCCGCTCGATCCCGCGCCCGCGCCTGCACCACATGCGAGCCGTCGAGCACCGCAGCGGTCGCCCACCGCGCCTCGAACGGCGCCTGCACATCCTCGGCGCCGACCGGCGCCCCATCGACCAAGAACTGCACGCCCGCCACCCCGCCGGCATCCGACGCCTCCGCCGCCAGACCAACCTCACCCGACACCCGCGACCCACCAACCGGCGCCGACACCCGCACCACCGGCGCCGTCCGATCGCAGGCATCGGTGCGCACGGACAGCTTGGTCAGCGGCGAGCGGTTGCCCGCCGCGTCCGACGCGTCGACCGCGATCTCGTACGCGGTGTCGCAGGCGAGGTCGCCGACGGTCGCCAGCGGATCCGTCGTCGTCCCGACGCGCTGGCCGTCGCGTTGGATGCCGTACTCGACGACGCCGTCGCCCGGGCTTGCGGCGGACCACCGCAGGGTCACGCTCGTCGCCGTCGCGCCGGTCTGCTCGAGGCCACGGGGCGCGGGCGGTGGCGTCGTGTCATCCGCACCGTCGGGCATGACCGCGACGTAGTACAGCTGGGAGATGAAGCTGCCGTCGTCGTGGATGTCCTCGTCGAAGAACAGGCTGTCGATCACGCGGGGGTCGGTCTCCCGTTGCGGATCCCACCGGACGCTCGCCGAGCCGTCGGCGGTGACCCCGCTCGACAGCTTGCGCGTTTCACTCCACGTGCCGCCCGCAGGCCGCATCAGGTACGCCATGTCGATGGCGAGGTCGTGCCCGAGGAAGACGTAGATGTCCTCCCCGCGGGCATAGATCTGCGGCGCGTGCGTGTAGACGTTGCGTGACGGGTCGTCGGCGACCCACCCACTGGCCGTCCGGTGGCGAACCCGGACGCCGTCGTCGCAGCATGGGCCGGCCGAGCGCGGTCCCGCAACGTAGAGGACATACGGAATGCCCGAGTCCGTCAGGACGATGCTGGGTCCCTGGTCCTCGGTCGAGTTGCTGAGGACGCCGCTTCCCGCGACGACCTCCGGCGACGCCCACCGGCCGTCGGCGGAACGCCTCGCGTAGTGCACGCTCGCCGTCGGGTCGGCTGCCTCTTGGAGCCACGTCAGGTGGAGGGCGCCGTCGGTGCCTCGGGCGAGCTGCGCGTGCCGCGCTCGTGCGGAACCGGCGTTTGCGATCGCGACGGGCGCGCCCCAGCTGCCGCCGCTGCGTTCGCGGAACATGACGACGTCGTTCGCCACCCACGTGATCTGCGGCTGGTCGCCGTCGTCGAGCACCATCGCACCCGTCGTCTCGCGGTGGTGGAAAACGGAGTTGTACGGGACGTCCACCCCTTGGGCGACGACGACGGGCGTGCCCCAGGTGTCGGTCTGCGTCGAGAACGTCTGGTACAGCAGCGCCTCGTCCGACTCGCGTGTGTACACGAGGTGCGCCACGCCGGCCCTGTCCAGCCGCACGTCCGGGCTGCCGACGACCTTCGTCGTGTCCTGGGGTCCCGAGGGCCGGTGTCCGCCGTCGACCTCTTGGAAGGCCGTCGGGACGCCGACCCGGTTCGCCTTCCATGCCCGGATGACCCCAGGCCCGGTCCGGTGCCGCTGCGCGGTGTCATCGGCGGCGAAGAGATAGACGACACCGCCCGCCGTCCGCACGACCTCTCGCGTGACGGCGTGCACGTACCCGGGCCCGACCGGAACGGGCTTCATGGCGTCCCCGGTCTGCAACGGTGGGAGGGTGCCATCGCCGGCAACCGCGGTCGCTGCACCCGCGGGGCCGATCAGGACCCCGGAGGACAGAGCGATCACGGCCACGACGCTCGTGACCGCGACGATCGCCGCGAATGCGTAGCGACGGCCCCTCCCCTGAGGCTCGCAGCGCATGCCACGAAGCTAGACCGCCGACCTTCCCCTCCACTACTGGCCGTCCGGCTAGGGTTTGTCGCGTGGTCGCACGAATCCCCTGACAGCGAGGTCCGGTGGCAACACCTCCGTGGTGTACGTGGCGCGCGGGCGCTCCGTTGCCGACCGGGGGAGCGCGTAGCCTGCGGCCCTCATGCGCCTGATCGTCGCCCGCTGCTCCGTCGAGTACTCCGGCCGCCTGTCTGCGCGGCTCCCGGAGGCGCTGCGGCTCGTGATGCTGAAGGCCGACGGATCGGTGCTCGTGCACGCCGACGCCGGGGGCTACAAGCCGCTCAACTGGATGACACCGCCGACCGTCGTCGAGGAGGAGGACGGCCGGATCGTGGTGCGCAAGCTGAAGGGCGAAGACCGGTTGGACATCGTGCTCGCCGAGGTGCTGAGCGACGTCACGCACGCGATGGACTTCGACGCGGCCCAGCTCGAGAAGGACGGGGTCGAGGCGCACCTGCAGGTGCTGCTCGCCGACGCGCCGGGCTGGTGCGGCGAGGGGTTCCGGCTGGTGCGGCGCGAGTGGCCGACGGACATCGGCCCGGTCGACCTCATGTGCCGCGATGAGCAGGACGGCTGGGTGGCGGTGGAGATCAAGCGCGTCGGGACGATCGACGCCGTCGAGCAGCTCTCCCGCTACCTCGAGCGGATCCGGCTCGACCCGGCGATGGCGGACTGCCGCGGCGTGCTCGCCGCCCAGGTGGTCAAGCCGCAGGCGCGCGTGCTCGCCGAGGCGCGCGGGCTGGACTGGGTCGAGGTCGACCTCGCGGAGCTGCGCGGCGAGCGCGAGCCCGCGCTGACGCTGTTCGGATGACCGCGGTCCGCGCCGCCGTCGACGGTGACGTGCTGGTCGTGACGATCGACCGGCCCGAGGCGCGCAACGCGGTCAACCTGGAGGTGGCCGAGGGGATCGCGGCGGCGATCGATCAGCTCGACGGCGATGACACGCTGCGCGCGGGGATCCTCACCGGCGCCGGCGGCACGTTCTGCGCGGGGATGGACCTGAAGGCGTTCGTCGCCGGCGAGCGGCCGTACGTCGGCGAGCGCGGGTTCGCCGGCCTCGTCCAGCAGCCGCCGCGCAAGCCGCTGATCGCCGCGGTCGAGGGCTGGGCGCTGGCCGGCGGCTTCGAGATCGCGCTCGCGTGCGACGTGATCGTGGCCGCGCGCGACGCGCGGTTCGGGATCCCGGAGGTCAAGCGCGGCCTCGTCGCGGCCGCGGGCGGCCTGCTCCGCCTCCCGCGCCGGATCCCGTACCACCTCGCGATGGAGCTCGCGCTCACCGGGGAGCCGATCGGCGCCGAGCGCGCCTACACGATCGGGATCGTCTCCCGGCTCGCCGAGCCGGGCGAGGCAGTCGTCGCGGCGCACGAGCTGGCCGCCACGATCGCCCGCAACGGCCCGCTGGCCGTCGACGCGACGAAGCGGATCGTCAGCGCCGCGCCCGACTGGCCGGAGGCCGAGGCGTGGGACCGGCAGGCCACGATCGCCGGCGCGGTCTTCGCCTCCGAGGATGCGCGCGAGGGCGCGCGGGCCTTCGCGGAGAAGCGCGATCCCGTGTGGCGCGGGCGGTAGCGCGAACGTCAACCCGGCTGGGTGGGGAGGCGGTCGGCTGTGCGCCGGGGTGAGTGTGCATAACCGCACACGCGTCCGCACCGAAATCCGGTCGTGTGCAGAAATGCACCCTCACGACGCTCCCGCAGCCGACCACTTCCCCACCCAGCGCAGTTGACGTTCGCCCGCGCGGGGGCCACCCCGGCGCTGCCTCGGTCGCCACGCTCCAGGCGGCCGCGGCGCTTCCGTGGGCGCTCTGCGCCATCCCTACGCCTCGCCGAACAGCGTCACGAGCAGCGACCGCACGCCGCCGTGGTCGCGGTGCTCGCACAGGTACACGCCCTGCCACGTGCCGAGCGCGAGCCGGCCGCCGCTCACCGGCAGCGACAGCGACGGGCCGAGCAGCGATGCCTTGATGTGCGCCGGCATGTCGTCCGGCCCCTCGACCGTGTGGGTCCAGAACGGCGCGTCCTCCGGCACCGAGTGGTTGAAGTACGCCTCGAAGTCCCGCCGCACGTCGGGCGACGCGTTCTCGTTCAGCGTCAGCGAGGCCGAGGTGTGGCGGATGAAGAGGTGCGCGATCCCGACGGAGAGCGAGCGCAGCTCGGGCAGCTCGGACTCGATCTCATCGGTGATGAGGTGGAACCCGCGCGGCCGCGGCCTGAGCATGATCTCCCGCTGGACCCACATCCCTCGCGAAACACTAATCGGGCAGCCGTGCCACGCGCATGTCGACCCGGTCGCCGCGGAACGGGACGCCCTCGGCCTCGAGCAGCGCGCGCTGGCGGGAGCCCTTGGCGAGCGAGCCGTCGGCGCGCACGATCCGGTGCCAGGGGACCGACGGGTCGTCGCAGCCGGCCAGCACCGTCCCCGCGAAGCGCGGGGCGCCCGGCGACACGTCGCCGTAGGCGCGGACGAACCCCGGCGGGGTGTTGCGGATGCGGTCGAGGACGCGGCGGGCACGGTCGGTCACACGGATATCCTCGCGCGATGCGCCACGGCACCTACTCGATCGTCGCCCTCGACCCGGCCACCGGGGAGCTCGGAGCGGCCGTGCAGTCCCACTGGTTCTCGGTCGGCTCGCTCTGCATCTGGGCGCGGCCGGGCGTCGGCGCGGTGGCGACTCAGTCCGTCGTCGAGGTCGCGCACGGGCCGCACGCGCTGGATCGGATCGAGGCGGGGGAGAGCGCAGCCGACGCGCTCGCCGCGCTGATCGCCGCCGACCCGCTGGGCGCCGTGCGCCAGGTCGGCGTGGTGGACGCGAGCTCCGGCGTCGCGGTCCACACAGGACCGGACTGCATCCCGTGCGCCGGCGACGCCGTCGGCGCGCACTGGTCGTGTCAGGCGAACATGATGGAGCGCGACACCGTGCCGGCCGCGATGTCGGCGGCGTTCGAGCATGCCGAGGGCGAGCTCGCCGACCGGCTGATGGCGGCGGTCGACGCGGCAGAGGGCGAGGGCGGCGACGTGCGCGGGCGCCAGTCGGCCGCCCTGCTGGTGGTGCCGCCCGAAGGGGAGGCGTGGAACGCGCGCATCGACCTGCGCGTCGAGGACCATCAGGACCCGGTGGGGGAGCTGCGGCGGCTGCTCGGCCTTCAGCGCGCGTACGAGCTGGCCGGCCGCGGCGACGAGCTGATGGCCGCCGACCAGCCGGTCGAGGCCGGCGCGCTCTACCGCCGCGCCGCCGAGCTCGCCCCCGAGTCCGACGAGCTGCTGTTCTGGGCCGGCCTCGCGCTCGCCCACTCGGGAGACCTCGAGGCCGGCGTCGACGCCGTGCGCCGCGCGATGGACGTCCACCCGAACTGGGGCCTGCTGCTCGACCGCCTCTCGCCCGAGTTCGCGCCCGCCGGACCGCAGGTCCGGGAGGCGCTGGGGCGAGCGCTCACCGGGCTTTCGCCCCGGACACCCGCAGGCGATCCTGATCCGCGGCTCAGCCGCCCGGCTAGCGCTCGCCCGGCAGCTTCACCGGGTTCACCGACACCGGCTGCCCGAGATCGAGCGCGGTGCGGATGATGCGCGTCTGCTCGACCGTGTGGGCGGCCGGGTAGCCCTCGCCGGTCGATGCGCGCTCGGGGCGGCCGACGTAGCCGAACTCGAGCGTCGAGGGCAGGATGTGGAGCAGGCGCGGTGACATGTGGGCGCGGGCGCCCATGTTGCGCGGCTCCTCCTGCGCCCACACGACCTCGCGCAGGTTCGGGTAGCGCGCCACCTCGTCGAGGATCTGCTGCTGCGGGAACGGATACAGCAGCTCGACGCGTGAGATCGCGACGCCCTCGTTGTTCTCGCGCGTCGCGTGGCCCTTGAGGTCGTAGTAGATCTTGCCGGTGCACAGCACCAGCCGGGTGACCTTCTCCTCGTCGATCCGCGGCTCGCTCAGCACCGGGAAGAAGCGCGACTCCGACAGGTGCTCGATCCGCGACGTCGCCTGCGGCAGGCGAAGCAGCGACTTCGGGGTCATGATCACCAGCGGGCGCTGCTTGGCCACGCGCGCCTGGCGGCGCAGCAGGTGGAAGTACTGGGCCGGCGTCGTCAGGTTGGCGACGCGGATGTTGCCCTCGGCGGCCAGGATCAGGAACCGCTCCAGCCGCGCCGAGGAGTGCTCAGGGCCGGAGCCCTCGTAGCCGTGCGGGAGCAGCAGCGTCAGGCGCGTCGTCTGGCCCCACTTGGACAGCGCCGACACGATGAACTGGTCGATCACCACCTGCGCCGAGTTGACGAAGTCGCCGAACTGGGCCTCCCAGGCGACCAGCGTCTCGGGCGCCTCCATCGAGTAGCCGTACTCGAAGCCGAGGCAGGCGATCTCCGACAGCGGCGAGTTGTGCAGCTCCATCGGGGCCTTCGCGCCCGGCAGGCTCTGGATCGGAGACACGCGCTGGCCGGTCTTCGCGTCGTGCAGCACGAGGTGGCGCTGCGAGAACGTGCCGCGCTCGGTGTCCTGACCCGTCAGCCGCACCGGCGTGCCCTCGGTCAGCAGCGACGCGAACGCGAGCGCCTCGGCCTGCGCCCAGTCGATGCCGCCGTCGGCGCCGACCGTCTCGCGCCGGCGCTCGAGCTGCTTGGCGAGCTTCGGATGGACGGAGAAGCCGTCGGGGACCCGCAGCAGGTCGTCGTTGAGCCCGCGCAGGATGTCGCCGTCGACCGCCGTCTTGACCTCCGGGGACGCCGAGCGGTCGAGCTCGTAGCCGCCGGTCGGCTGCTGCGCGCCGGCCTCGGAGAGCTCCTCCTTCAGCTCGCGGTGGCGGCGCGCGAGCGTCTCCCAGATCTCCGTCGCCAGCCCGTCGGTCTCCTCCTGCGTCATCACGCCCTGCTCGACGAGCTGGGCGGCGAACAGGTCGCGCACCGGCGTCTTGCTCTTGATGATCGCGGCCATCTCCGGCTGCGTGTACGCCGGCTCGTCGGTCTCGTTGTGGCCGAACCGGCGGTAGCCGATCAGGTCGAGCATCACGTCGTGGCCGAACTCCTGGCGGAACGCGAAGGCCAGGCGGACGGCGGAGATGCATGCCTCCACGTCGTCGGCGTTGACGTGGATGATCGGGACGTCGAAGCCCTTGGCGATATCCGACGCCCACCGGGTGGAGCGCGAGTCGTCCGGATCGGTGGTGAAGCCGACCTGGTTGTTCTGGATGATGTGCAGCGTGCCGCCGACGGTGTAGCCGTCGAGCGCCTGCAGGTTCAGCGTCTCCGACACCACGCCCTGGCCCGGCAGCGCGGCGTCGCCGTGCAGGATGATCGGGATCGCGGCGTTGGTGTCCAGGTGCGCGTGCGGGCCCTGGCGGCTCGTCTGGATCGCGCGCGTGGCGCCCTCGACCACGGGCGAGACGTACTCGAGGTGGCTCGGGTTGGACTCGAGCCGCACGATGATCGAGCCGTCGTTCTCCAGCCGGTACGTGCCCTGCGCGCCGTGGTGGTACTTGACGTCGCCGGTGCCGCCCTGCGGGATCGTGGTCACGGCCTCGATCGAGGAGGCGCCCTCGAACTCGCGGAAGATCGTCTCGTAGGCGCGGCCGAGGTTGTGGGCGAGCACGTTCAGCCGGCCGCGGTGGGCCATGCCGAGCACGACCTCGCGCGCCCCGTGGGCCGCCGACAGCTGGATCATCTCGTCGAGCATCGGGACCGTCGTGTCCAGGCCCTCGATCGAGAACTGCTTCTGGCCCAGGTACGCCTTGTGCATGAACCGCTCGAGCGAGTCGACCTGCGTCAGCCGCCGCAGCAGCTTGCGCTTCTCCTCCTCCGACAGCGGCGCGCGGAACGCCCCGGATTCGATCTTCTCGCGCAGCCACATCCGCTGGCGGTGCGACGCGATGTGCTCGATCTCGTACGCGATCGTGCCGCAGTAGGTCTCGCGAAGGTGCGGCAGCGCGTCGGCCAGCGTCGCCCCGGGCACGTACGTGCGCAGGATCTTGGCCGGGATCATGCTGCATGATCTCCGGCGGTCAGGCCGAGCGGCTCGGGATCGAGCGCGGGGTCGCCCTCGGGCTCGGAGCCGAGCGGGTCCAGGCGGGCCGCCAGGTGGCCGTGCGTGCGGTGCGCCTTGACCAGCGAGGTCGCGGCCTGCACGGCCTGCAGCAGCTGCTCGCTCGGGGCCTCGGCGGGCGCGGCGGGGGCGGGCGCTGCCTCGGCCCGCGCGGGCACGACGGTCGGCGCCGCCCGCGGTCCGGGCGCCGCCGGCGCGGGGCCGAGCGTGGCGCCCAGGTCGGCGAAGACCTGCTCGTAGAACTCGTGCTCGCCCAGCAGATACTGGTCGACCACCTGCAGGAACTGGCCGGACTCGGCGCCCTGGATGATGCGATGGTCGTACGTCGACGTCATCGTCATCACCTTCTCGGCGCCGATCGAGGCGCCGACCGCGGCGAGGCCGGGCGGGTAGCCGATCGCGCCGGTGGCCACGATCGTGCCCTGGCCCCTCATCAGCCGCGGGACGGAGGCGATCGTGCCGATGCCGCCGGGGTTGGTGAGCGAGACGTTGGCGCCCTGGAGGTCGTCGGCCGTCAGCGCGTTGTCGCGGGCGCGGGCGATCAGGTCGTTGAACGCGGCGAGGAACTCGGAGAACGAGAGCCGGCCGGCGTCGCGGATGACGGGGACCATCAGCGTGCGGCCGCCGTCCTTGCGCTCGACGTCGACCGCGATGCCGAGGTTGACCTGCCCGGCGTCGATGAAGTGCGGCTTGCCGTCGATCTCCTCGAAGGTGCGCGCCATCACCGGCATCTGCTCGGTCGCCGCGCGCGCGACCGCGTACGCGATCAGGTGGGTGAACGAGACGCGCTGGCCGGCCTCCTTGAGCTGCTTGCGGCGGGCGTCGAGCGCGGTGACGGTGAGCGTGCGGAACGAGGTCGCGGTCGGCACCGCGCGTGACTCGTCCATGTACTTCGCGAGCATCGCGCTCGCGCCCTTGATCAGCGTCGCCTCAGCCGGAGCCGGGGCTGCCGCTCGCGCCGTTCCTCGGCGGCCAGCACGTCGGCCTTCGAGATGCGTCCGTCCGGGCCCTGAGCCCTGCACGGATGCGAGGTCGACGCCGTGCGCCGCGGCGACGCGCGCCGCCACCGGCGTCACCTTGACGCTGTCGGGGATCTGCGCGGGCGCGCTGCCTCTGTGCGCGGGGGCGCTCGTCGGCTCGGGCGCCTTCGCCGGCGCGGGCCGCGCGCCGTTGTCGGCCCGGTATGCGCGCGAGCACGTCGCCGACGTGCACCGTGTCTCCCGCCTGCGCGAGGATCTCG
>CAWDYI010000020.1:0-642480 GCA_963806395.1 uncultured Solirubrobacteraceae bacterium
GCTCGGCAGGGGCGACGTCCTGGCGCTGCGCGCCAAGTACTGATGCACCACCTCGCCGGGCTCGCGCTCGTGTGCTGCGCCGCCGCCGACCCGACGTTCGGGCTCGGCCTCGACCAGCCGGCCGCAACCGAGTTCCCCGGCAACAGCACGCTCACGTACGTGTTCACGGCGCGCGCCGGCAGCGAGGACGAGCGCTTCCACATCAAGGCGAGCACGCCGCTGCTGCGGGACGGCGGGTCGCCGCTCGGCGGCCCTGCGGAGGCGACCGTCGACCCACCGTTCGAGTTCCTCGGCCGCGGTCACCAGATCGCGCACCCGTTCTGCTCGGCGAAGGCGAACCGGTTCCACGGGTACGAGCCGAGCGTCGAGCAGTGGCTCGTCGGCCTGCCCGCCGGAGCGGCCGGCACGCTCCGCATGACCTATCGGGTCGGCGCGTTCAACCCGTGGCCGCGCGCCGACCTGCGGCTGCGCGTCCGGGTCGACTCCTCGATGGGGCCGGAGGAGCAGGGCACGCTGTCACAGGCCTACGAGCTGGTCTCGCCGGCGCCGCGCGTCCGGCTGCGGCGCTCCGGGGTAAAAATCCGGCTCTCGGTCCGGCCGTCCATCCGCCGCGCGGGACGGCCGCTGCGCGTGCGCGGCACGACGTGGCCGGTGCTCCGCCGCCAGCGGGTCACGCTGCGGTACTTCGGCCCCGGAGCGCAGCGCCGTCTGCGGACGCTCGCGGTCGTGCGCACGGACCGCGCCGGCCGGTTCAGGTACCGCTGGACCCCGGCGACGCGCGGTCGCTACGAGCTGTGGGCGTTCTACAGGTCACAGCGCCGCGGGTACGTCTCCGACCACGCGTGTCCCCGTCTCCTCCGCGTCGTGCCGTGAGCGGCCGACGGCGAGCATCTCGCGCACGAACGCCAGCGCCGCCTCGTGCGTGTCGTCGGCACGCCGCCTGCATGCCAGCTTGACGGCGATCCGGCCGGCCATCGTCCCCAAGGCGTCATCGCCGAGCCGCCCGTCGGGCAGCAGCGGCCGCACCGGCAGCAGGCGGCGCGGGCCGCGCCGTAGCGCGTCGTGGTGCTCCTGCGCCCAGCGCAGGCACATGCGTGCGCGCTCGGCCTGGACGCTCGACACCGAGCGCGTGCCGACGGCCTCGGCGGCGAGCGGGTAGAGGTCCTGGCGGCGGCGGTCGTCGATGCCGTCGTTGTACGCCCGCAGGAAGCCCGCGATCACCGGATCGACGCAGCGCGGGCGGTCGCTGAACGGCTCTCCGGCCAGCATCGACGCCAGCTCCATGACACACGCGCCGTGGTCGGGGTCGCGGTGGTTTCCTTGGGCGAGGCGGACGGTCTGGTGGCTCGCCTGGGTCATTGGCAGCTCCTTTCGCCTGGCCTTCAGTGTCTCATGCGCCGCTACCCTCCAGCGCGTGGACGAACGGGTTCTGACCGAGCGGCTCGTCAGCTACGACACGTCGACGCCAGAGGGCCTCCACGCGGCCGCCGGGTTCGTGAAGGGCTGGCTCGAAGCGCGTGACATCGACGTCGAGGCGCACCGCTTCGGCGACCTCCACGCGCTCACCGCCTCGATCGGTCCGGAGGGCGTCCCGACGATCGTCTTCCACGGTCATCTCGACATCGTTCCCGGCCACGCGGAGCAGTTCCAGCCCCGCATCGAGGGCGATCGGCTGTACGGCCGCGGCGCGTATGACATGAAGGGCGGGCTGGCCGCGATGATGTGCGCCGCGCACGATCTCGTCGGCCAGAACGAGGTCCGCGTGCGGCTCGTGATCGTGCCCGACGAGGAGTCGGAGGACATCGAGCGCCGGTCGAGCGACGACCTGGTGCGGCGCGGCTATGTCGGCGACTTCGCGATCACCGGCGAGCCGACCAACCTGCACATCGGCGTCCAGGCCAAGGGCGTGCTGGCCGCGCGCGTGCTGATCCACGGGCGCGCGGCGCACGGATCGACGCCGTGGCTCGGCGACAACGCGATCGTGAAGGCAGTTGACGTCTTCCGGCGAATCGAGTCGATGCCGTTCTCGCGCGAGTCGTCCGAGATGTTCGACCGACCTTCGATCAACCTCGGCCGGATCGTCGGCGGGGACGCACCGAACAAGGTTCCCGACGCCTGCATGATGGACATCGACATCCGCTATCTGCCGAACCAGGACCCCGGCGACATCCTCGAGGAGATCCGCGCGATCCCGGACCTGGACGTCAAGCGCACGTTCATCTTCCCGCCGGCGCACGTGTCGAAGACGAACCCGTACGTCGCCGCGCTGGTCGAGACCGTGGGGCCGCAGACCGACGGGGCCTCGGTGTCCGTCGGGCGCGACGGCGCGTCGGACGCGGTGTCGTTCCTGCGCGCAGGCATCCCGGCCGTCGAGTTCGGCCCCGCCGGCGCCGGCCATCACGGGCCGGAGGAGTGGGTCTCGATCCGCTCGCTCGCGCGCTACCGGGAGTTGCTGGTCGAGTTCGTGCGCGCCGTCCCGACCCGCGTCACCGACGTTCCCGTCACTCCGCTGCGCGCGGTGGAGGGCGGCTCGGCGTGAACCCCGCCGGTGACCGCCCACCGCGCGTGGGCCTCAAGCTGCTGCTGCGCGGACTGCTCGCGGCCATGCTCGTGATGGTGCTCACCGCCACGGCGGTGGCGACGACCGCGCTGCGTGAGCTCGACCGCGTGCTCGACCCGATCCGCAAGCCGGGCCGCGCGGACATCAAGGTCGAGGACCTCGACATCGCCGATCCGGGCGGTCCGCGCACGTTCATGGTGCTCGGCTCGGACAAGCGCGAGGGCGCCGACGCCAGCAGCCCGCCGCGGTCGGACACGATCCTGCTGGCGCGCGCCGATCCGAACAAGGACGCGATCACGGTGCTGTCGATCCCGCGCGACCTGAAGGTCGCGATCCCGGGCCACGGCGAGGGCAAGATCAACAGCGCGTTCGAGCTCGGCGGCCGCAAGGGCGGCCCGAGCCTGGTCGTGAAGACCGTCAAGAAGCTCTTCAGGGACGCGACCGGCCAGAACCTGCCGATCACCAACGTGATGGTGATGGACTACGGGGCGTTCCGGCGGGCCGTCGACTACATCGACGGCGTGTACATCGACGTCGACCGCGACTACTTCAACGACAACTCGTCGGGCGAGCAGTACGCGACGATCGACATCAATCCCGGCTACCAGAAGCTCAAGGGCCGCGACGCGCTCGACTACGTGCGCTACCGGCACGGCGACAACGACCTCGTCCGCGCCGCCCGCCAGCAGGACTTCCTGCGCCAGGCCAAGAACGCGGCCGGGGTGCGCCGGCTGCTCGCGGTCGGCGACTTCCGGCACCTGATCCAGGTGTTCAGCCGCTACTTCCGCGTCGACGAGTCACTGCGCTCGAACAAGCAGGTCCTGTCGATGCTCAAGCTCGTGCTCTACCTGTCGCAGAAGAACCCGAAGGTCAACGAGGTCCGCTTCCGCGCGCACGACGCTCCCAACCCGCAGGTCGACTCAAATCTGCTGACCAGCGACGCCGACCTGAAGACGGTCTATCGCGAGTTCATGAGCGCGGAAGGCTCGGCGACGCCGCGCATCGCCTCGTCGACGCCGACCGCCGCCGACCGTGAGTTCGAGAAGGTGCGCAAGAAGCGCAAGCGCGCGCCCGGCCCGGTCTCGGGCCTCGAGGAGACCCGCCGCGAGGGCGAGGACCTGGCCGTCATCGCCGACCCGAAGCTCAAGTTCCCGTTCTACTTCCCAACCGCCCGCGTGAAGGGCTCGACGTACGCCGGCACCGAGCCTCGGACGTACTGGATCAAGGACGAGACGGGCAAGCGCCGGCAGGCGTACCGCCTGGTGCTGCGGGCGCCGGGCGTGGGCGAGTACTACGGCGTGCAGGGCACCACGTGGAAGGCGCCGCCGCTGCTCGACGACCCCGATCGCACGGTCACGCGCGGCAAGCGCAAGCTCAAGCTGTACTACGACGGCAGGCGCGTGCGCCTGGTCGCGTGGAAGACGCGGAAGGCCGTCTACTGGGTCTCGAACACGCTCGCGCAGTCGATCGGACAGGCCCAGATGATCGAGATCGCTGTCTCCCTGCGACGACTCAGTCAGTAGGGTGAACCACCGCGTATGAGCGGTACCGAGAGAGAACCCATCGGGGTTATCGGCACGGGCTACGTCGGCCTTGTCACCGCCGCCGGCTTCGCCGAGGTGGGCAACCACGTGTGGTGCATCGACATCGACGCGGCGAAGATCCGCGGGCTCGAGCAGGGCGTGATGCCGATCTGGGAGCCCGGGCTCGAGGAGCTCGTCGCGCGCCACCGCGACCGCCTGCACTTCTCCACCAACCTCGCCGACGCGCTCGAGCACGCGCGCCTGCTGTTCGTGGCCGTCGGCACGCCGTCGACGTACTCCGGCGACGCCGACCTCTCCTCCGTCCACGCGGTCGTCGGCGCGATGCCGCCGAGCGGTGGGCACGCGCTGGTGATGAAGTCGACCGTGCCGGTCGGCACCGGCGACGCGATCAAGCGCGTGTTCGCCGAGCAGGGCAAGGAGGGCTTCGCCTACGTCGCCTGCCCCGAGTTCCTCAAGGAGGGCTCGGCGCTGGCGGACTTCCGCGATCCCGACCGCGTCGTGGTCGGCGACGACGGCGACTGGGCCGGCGACGCGGTGGTCGACCTCTACGCCCCGCTCGACGCGCCGCTCGTGCGCACGGACATCCGCTCGGCCGAGATGGTCAAGCTCGCCTCGAACGCGTTCCTGGCGACGAAGATCTCGTTCATCAACGAGATCGCGAACGTCTGCGAGGAGACGGGCGCCGACGTCGTCGAGGTCGCCCGCGGCATGGGTCTCGACGACCGGATCGGCCCGAAGTTCCTCCAGGCCGGCATCGGCTTCGGGGGCTCGTGCTTCCCGAAGGACGTGACCGCGCTGAAGCAGCTCGCCGGCAACTCGGGCTACCACTTCCAGCTCCTGAACGCGGTGATCGAGGTGAACGAGCTGCAGAAGCGGCGGGTGATGGGGAAGCTGCAAAAGCACCTCGGGACACTGGTGGGCAAGGAGGTCGCGCTGCTCGGACTCGCGTTCAAGCCGAACACCGATGACATGCGCGAGGCGTCGTCGCTCGTGCTCTCGGCGCGGCTCCAGGCCGCCGGCGCGCGGGTACGTGCCTACGACCCGGTGGCCGAGAGCGAGGCGCGCAAGCTCATCCAGGGTGTCGACTTCAAGTCGTCGGCGGCCGACGCGATCGACGGCGCCGACGCCGTCGTGCTGGTGACGGAGTGGGCGGAGTTCGGCGATCTGGACTTCGGCGAGGTCGCGGCGGCGATGCGCGGCACGCTCGTCGTCGACGGGCGCAACTTCCTGGACCCGGACGCGGTCACCGCGGCCGGGCTGAGCTACGAGGGCGTGGGGCGCGCCGCCGGCATCCGCCGGCCGGCGCCCGCCGTGCACCATGGGGGCGAGTAGACGATGCAGGCGCTGATCCTGGCGGGCGGCGAGGGTACGCGGCTACGGCCGCTGACCACCACGGTGCCGAAGCCGGTCGTGCCGCTCGTGGACCGGCCGTTCATCCAGTTCATGCTCGACTGGCTCGCCGGCCACGGCGTCGACGACATCGTGATGTCGTGCGGGCACATGGCGAGCGGCGTCCGCAACGTGCTCGGCGACGGCAGCGCGTTCGGCATCAAGCTGCGCTATGTCGAGGAGCCGCAGCCGCTCGGCACCGGCGGTGCGCTCAAGTTCGCGGAGCCGCTGCTCGACGAGCGCTTCCTGATGCTCAACGGCGACGTGCTCACCGACATGGACCTGACCGCCCAGATCGCGCAGCACGAGCGCACCGGCGCGCGGGCGACGCTGGCGCTGACGCCGGTGGAGGACCCGTCCGCCTACGGCCTCGTGCGGATCGGCGCCGGCGGCGCGGTCCAGGAGTTCGTGGAGAAGCCCTCGCCCGATCAGATCGACACGCACAACATCTCGGCCGGTGCGTACGTGCTCGAGCGGTCGGTGCTCGAGATGCTCGAGCCCGAGCAGCCCGCGTCGATCGAGCGCGACGTGTTCCCGCGGCTCGTCGGCGAGGGCCTCTTCGGCTACGTCGCGTCCGGCTACTGGCTCGACATCGGGACGCCTGCGCGCTACCTCCAGGGCACCTACGACATCCTCGAGCGCACCGTCGCGACGCGCGTGACGAAGCGCATGGGCGATGCGTACCTGTGCATCGAGAAGCGCGTCGAGAACAAGGGGCGGATCATCCCGCCGGCGCTGGTCGAGAGCGGCTGCCGGATCGGCGAGGGCGCGCGGATCGGCGGCCGCGTCGTGCTCGAGAGCGGCGTGACGGTCGGCGACCACACGACGGTCGAGCGCGCGGTGGTGATGCAGGGAACCGAGATCGGCAGCCACTGCACGCTGCGCGGCTGCATCATCGGCGGCGGCGTCCGGCTCGGAGACCACTGCACGGTCGACGGCATCAGCGTGCTCGGCGAGGGTGTCACCGTCGGCGACGGCAACGTGATCTCGAACGGGGCGCGGATCTTCCCCGGCGTGACGCTGCCGGACGGCGCGCTCCTGTTCTAGTGGGCCCGTCCGCGATTTCGTCGGGTTCTGGCGGGCCCCGCCCGCGTCTGCCGGCACCCGGCATCCGGTCACGTGCAACCAGCATGCTTTCGGATGCCGTGCACCGGCAGACACGACCGGGACGCCGCCAGGCGACCCGCCGAAATCCCGGACGGACCCACGAGTGGTCCCAACACCGATGACCAGCCTCGATCGCGCGGCGGTCGCCGCCGTCGACTCCAGCGGCCAGGTCGCGGAGATCGTCGACCTGCCGGTGCACCTGCGCGACGCGTCGTGGCGGTTCGACTCTGCGGGGATCGCGCCGGCCGACGCGCCCGGCGGCATGATCGTGGCCGGGATGGGCGGCTCGGCGGTCGGCGGGCGGCTCGCGATCGCCGCGATCGGCGCGCGCGCCCGGCGCCCGCTCGCGGTCGCGGACGGCTACGCGCTGCCCGGCTGGGCCGGGCCGGACACGCTCGTGCTGTGCTCGAGCTACTCGGGAAGCACCGAGGAGACGCTGTCCGCCTACGACGACGCGACCGAACGCGGTGCGCCGCGCCTCGTGGCCACCACCGGCGGGCCGCTGGCCGAGCGCGCCCGCCGCGACGGCGTTCCGGTGATCCCCGTGCCGGGCGGCTTCCAGCCGCGCGCGGCGGTCGGGTACGCGCTGGTCGCCGCGCTCGAGGCGGCGGCGTCGTGCGGCGCGGCTCCCTCGCTGCGCGGGGAGGTCGAGGCCGCTGCCTCGCTGGCCGAGCGGCTCGCCGCCGAGTGGGGGCCGGACGGGCCCGAGGACGGCGAGGCGAAGGCGCTCGCGCGACGGCTGGACGGCACGGTGCCGGTGATCGCCGGTGCCGAGGTCGCGGCGGCCGCGGCGTACCGCTGGAAGTGCCAGATGAACGAGAACGCGGGGCTGCCGGCGTTCGCCAGCGCGGTTCCGGAGCTGGACCACAACGAGGTCGTCGGGTGGCCCGCGGCGCGTGCGCTCGGCCGCTTCTCGGCCGTCTTCCTCGACGACCCCGGCGCGCATCCCCGCAACGCGCTGCGCACCGAGCTGACGAGCGGGCAGGCGGCCGAGTGGGCCGACGTGGTCGAGCGCGTCACCCCGCACGGCGAGACGCCGGTCGAGCGCCTGGTGTCGCTCGTGCTGCTCGGCGACCTCGTCTCGCTCTACCTCGCCGTGCTGCGCGGCAAGGACCCGATCGAAGTCGCCCCGATCGACGCGCTGAAGGCAGCTCTCGCGCTGCGATGACCGTGGTGCTGCACGGCGGCACGGTGCGCACGATGGATCCGGCGCGGCCGCTGGCCCGCTCGCTGGCGATCGAGGGCGATCGGATCGCGGCGCTCGACGAGCTGCCGGCCGGCGCCGAGCGGATCGACCTCGACGGCGGCTGCGTGCTGCCGGGATTCACCGACTCGCACGTGCACTTCCCGACCTGGGCGCTGACGCGACGCGAGCTGCAGCTCAACGGCAGCGGCTCGCGCGAGGAGGTGCTCGCCCGCGTGGCCGGCGCTGCGGGAGGCGTGCCCGCCGGGCGGTGGCTGCGCGGCTTCGGCTGGACGGCGGACGGCTGGGAGCCCTCGCGCGCGGCGCTCGACGCGGTGACCGGCGACGTCCCGGTGGCCCTGCTCGCGCACGACTGGCACTCGCTGTGGCTGAACTCGGCCGCGCTCGCCCACGCCGGCGGTGACCTCGAGGTGCCGGGAGGCGAGGTCGACCTCGAGGCGGGCGTCCTGCGCGAGGAGGCGGCGTGGTCGTTCCGCGATCGCTTCACGCGCGCCTCGCACGCCGAGCTCGTGGAGGCGACGCGGGCGGCGCTTCCGGTCGCTGCCGCGCGCGGCGTGACGGCGATCCACGACAAGGACGGCCTCATCGGCTCGCGCGAGGTCTTCGCCGAGTTGCGCGACGAGCTGCCGTTCCGTGTCTGGCAGTCGCTGCCGGCCGCGCGGCTCGACGAGCGGCCGGACTACGTCAAGGCGTACATGGACGGCACGCTCGGTTCGCGCACCGCCCGCCTGCTCGACGGCACCGGCGTGGAGATCACGAGCCGCGAGGAGTTCGAGGCGATCATCCGCGCGGCTGCGCGCGTCGGCGTCCCGGTCGCCGTCCACGCGATCGGCGACCTCGCCAACCGCGAGGCGCTCGACGCCTTCGAGGCCGCCCGCGATGCGTGGGCGCCGCGCGGCCTGCGGCCGCGGATCGAGCACGCCCAGTGCCTGCACCCTGACGACATCCCGCGCTTCGCCGCGCTCGGCGTCACCGCCTCGATCCAGCCGTCGATGGCGGTGACCGACGAGCCGGTCGCCGAACGCCTGTGGGCCGGCCGGCTCGACGGCGCGTACGCGTACCGCTCACTGCACGCTTCCGGCGCGCGGCTGGTGCTCGGTTCGGACGCGCCGGTCGAGGAGATGGACCCGCTCAGGGTCTGCGCGACGCCGTGCTGCGCTCGTGGCGCGCGCACGAGGCGCTCGACCTGCAGGCCGCGCTGGAGGCGCTGACCGTCACGCCGGCGTGGCTGGCCGGCGACGAGGACCGCCGCGGCCGCCTCGTGCCCGGCATGCTCGCCGACCTGACGATCCTCGACCGCGACCCGTTCGACGACCTCGCCGGCGCGGCCGTCGTCGACACCTATGTATCGGGTCGCAAGATGACCGGTTTCGCCCCTTCGACAGCGCAAGCGCGGTCGAATGTGCGACGTTACATGTCATGACAACGCTTGCAGCGACGGAGATCGGCTCGATCGTCGGCGGGAAGCCCCGGGCCGACGCCCCGGGCGGGCGTCTGACCTCGACGAACCCCGCCAACACCTCCGAGACCGTGGCCGAGGTGCGGCTCGCCGACGCCGCCACCTTCGTCGATGCCGCGCGCGCCGCGCGCGCCGCCCAGAAGGAGTGGGCCGCCGTGCCCGCGCCCGCCCGCGGCCGCGTGATCGCGAACGTCGGGCGCCTCGTCGAGGCCAACAAGGAGGCGCTCTCTCGGCTCGTCACGCGCGAGGTCGGCAAGCCGTACGCCGAGTCGCTCGGCGAGGTGCAGGAGATCATCGACACCTGCGACTTCTTCATCGGCGAGGGCCGGCGGCTTTACGGCCAGACGGTTCCGTCGGAGATGCCGAACAAGCAGCTCTTCACGTTCCGGATGCCGGTCGGCGTCGCCGCGATCATCACCGCCGGCAACTTCCCGGTCGCGGTGCCCGCCTGGTACCTCGTGCCGGCGATCCTGTGCGGCAACGCGGTCGTGTGGAAGCCGGCCGAGTACTCGCCGGCGCTCGGCGACGCGCTGGCGCAGCTGTTCCACGCCGGCGGCGTGCCGGGCGGGGTGCTGAACGTCATCCAGGCCGAGGGCGCCGCGACGTTCGAGGGGCTCGAGCAGGCGCTCGACGAGCGCCTCGTCGACAAGGTCGGCTTCACCGGCTCGAGCGCGGTCGGCTCGAAGATCGGCGAGCTGTGCGGCCGCAACCTGCAGTCGCCGTGCCTGGAGCTCGGCGGCAAGAACCCGATGGTCGTGATGGACGACGCGGACGTCGACCTCGCCGTCGAGGGCGCGCTGTTCGGGGGCTACGGCACGGCCGGCCAGCGCTGCACGTCGCTCGGCACCTCGATCGTCCACGAGTCGATCCACGACGAGTTCGTGCGCAAGCTCGACCAGCGCCTGAGCACGGCCGCGATCGGCGATCCGACCCAGGACGTCCTCTACGGCCCGATGCTGCACGAGCGCTTCGCGGAGCGCTTCGAGGACTGGCTCGGCCTGATCCGCGACCACCACACGACGTACGGCTCGTCCGCGCGCGGCCGGATCACCTCCGCCAACCCGCGCGAGGGCTTCGTCGGCGATCCGGACGCCGGCATCTACTACCACCCGGTGCTGGTCGACGGCGTCACGATCGACGACGACCTGTACTCGACGGAGACGTTCGGCCCGATCACCGGCGTCGCCACGTTCCGTGACTTCGACGAGGCGATGGAGCTCGCCAACAACCACGGCTACGGCCTCTCCTCCTCGATCTACACGCGGTCGGGGGAGAACGCCTTCCGCTTCCGGGAGCGGATCAGCGCCGGGATGGTGTCGGTCAACAACTCCACGTCGGGCGCCGAGGCGCATCTGCCGTTCGGCGGCAACGGCAAGTCGGGCAACGGGTCGCGCCAGTCGGGCATCTGGGTGCTCGACCAGTTCACCCGCTGGCAGTCGATGAACTGGGACTACGCGGGCAAGCTCCAGAAGGCGCAGATGGACGTCGTCGAGATCGACGCCGATCCGGAGTTCAGGCTCGAATAGCGGGGAGCGCCTACGCGCCAGCCGCGTGCGCTGATGAACCTTCTGGGAACGGCCGCCCGAACAGGCGGCCGTTCCATTCTCTCTCCCCAGGAGGACCCCATGAGCCGTACCCATTTCCTGCGCTGGAGCGCTGCGCTGGCCTCGGTGCTCGCACTCTCCACCGTCGCCGCGCAGGCCTCGCACGACCGCGACCGCTACGACCGCTCTCCGCGGCCGGACCGGATGCTGGTCGCGACCACCAACCAGAACCAGCTGATCAAGTTCAACGCACGCAATCCGGATCGCATCCGCGACATCGTGTCGATCTCCGGCCTGCCCGCCGGCACCACGCTGCGCGGGATCGACTTCCGGCCGAAGACGGGTGACCTCTACGGCGTCGGCTCCGACAGCGTCGTCTACCGCGTCAACCCGGACACGGGCATCGCCATCTCCGAGGGCCCGGCATTCACGCCGGCGCTGCGCGGCAAGGCGTTCGGCGTCGACTTCAACCCGGTCGTGGACAAGATCCGCGTCGTCAGCGACGACCGCCAGAACCTGCGGCTGAACGTGGACGAGGGCACCGTGCTGAGCACCGACAAGGACCTCAACCCCGGCATGCCGCAGGTCGTGGCGGCCGGCTACGAGAACTCGTCGTTCAGCTTCACGCAGCCCGCCGCGACGACGCTGCACGTGATCGACGCGGCCAACGACATGCTGTTCACGCAGACCCCGCCGAACGACGGCACGCTCACGAACGGCAAGCGGCTCCGCATCGACGTCGGTCTGAACGCCGGCTTCGACATCGCGGGCGCCGACAACCTCGGCCTCCTCGCGAACGCGACTCCGCGGCGTGGCACGAGCCTCTACACGGTCGACGTCACGACCGGCAAGACGAAGTGGCTCGGCCGCATCGGCGGCGGCAAGCGCCTCGTGGTCACCGGCCTGGCGGCCTGGCAGGACTGACCTCCTCCGTGGTGGGCGGGCGGCTGATCCGGTCGCCCGCCCGCTGCGCAGTCAGGTCCACGGTGCTCAACGCCACGCCAACCGTCGCCGCGCTCACCGCGGACGCCGCCGAGGCCGAGCTGCTCGCGCTCGTCGCGGCCGGCGACCATGGCGCGCCGCTGCGGCGGCTCTATGCGCGCTACGAGCGCCGGCTGTACGGCTTCGGCCTCCGGTTGCTCGGCGAGTCCGGCCTCGCCGAGGAGCTCGTGCAGGAGACGTGGGTGCGAATGTGGCAGTCCGCCCCGCGTTTCGACCCCGAGCGCGGTACCGTCCGCGCCTTCCTCTTCACGATCGCCCGCCGCGTCGCCGCCGACCTGTGGCGACGACCGTCCTCCCGCGCGCTCGGCGCCGAGGTCGAGAGCGCCGGCGCCGTCGCGGCACGCGCGGACGAGGTGCTGCTCGCCGTGACCGTGCGCGACGCGATGACCTCCCTCTCTCCGGCCCATCGCGAGGTGCTGGAGCTGGTCTACGACGAGGACCTGAAGCTGGCTGAGATCGCCGAGCGGCTCGACGTCCCGCTCGGCACCGTCAAGACGCGCGCGCATCACGCGCTGCGCGGGCTGCGCCGCGCGCTCGAGGAGCGGGGCTGGGATGGCTGAGGTCAACGGCGCCCACACGGACCTCGCCGGCTACCTGCTCGGGGCGCTGACGCCGGCCGAGGCGGCGGACTTCGAACTTCATCTGGGCGACTGCGACGCGTGCCTGCGCGAGACCACCGAGCTGGGCGCGCTGCCGGAGCTGCTCGCCGCCGGCGCGCCCCCGTTCGAGGTGCCCGCGGGGCTCGCGGACCGGGTGCTCGCCACGATCGTGCCGCCCCCGCCGCGGCGGCGGTCCCGGTGGCGGGTGCTCGTGCCGATCGCGACCGCGACGGCGACCGCCGCCGCGGTGCTGGTCGTCGCATTCTCATCGGGCGGCGACGACGGTGGCCGCGAGCGGTACGCGCTTCAGGGCGGCGCCGCGCAGGTCACCGCGACGGTGCAGACGACCGGCGTGGGCCGCGAGGTGACGGTGCGGATCGACCGCCTGCGCGACCCGCGGCCGGACGGCCTGTACGAGCTGTGGTTCGTGGCGCCGGACGACCGCCGCGGCCGCCCGCATCGCGTCTCCGCGGGGACGTTCCACCCCGACGGCGCCGGGCGCGGCACCGTGCGCCTGGTCGCCGCCGCCGACCCGGCGACGTACACGGCGATCTCGGTCACGCTCGAGCCGGCCGACGGCAACCCGCGCCGTCAGGGCCCGACGGTGCTGCGGGCGGTGCGCGCGCCGTAGCTCGTCAGTCGAACAGCTCGCTCAGGAAGCTGCTCTTCTTCTTGCGCCGGCCGTGGTGGCCCTCGTCGCGATACTCACCGCCGCCGCTCCGCGAGGACTCCTTCTCATGACGGTCGCCGCCGCCGTAGTAGCCGGTCTCGGCGTCGACGAGCCGCTCGAGCTCGCCGCGGTCGAGGAAGATGCCGCGGCACTCGGTGCACTGATCGATGTCGACGCCGTTGCGCTCGTACCGGCGCATGTCGCCCCCGCACTTCGGACAGGTCATGTCTCGTCTCCCGTTGTTGTCTGAGCCAACCCTACGGCCGCTACTTCGCGTCAACCTAAACGGCCTCGCCCGGCGCCGCTAGGCCCACTTCACCTCGGCGACCTCGCACCCCCGGTGGGGCGCCAGCAGCACCGCCTCGGCCTCGATCGCGTCGCCCGCGCGGCGTGCGGCGGGCGTGACCGGCTCGAGTGTGAGCACGAGCCGGCGGCCCTTCTTGGCCGGCCGCCAGAGGCCCGCGAGATCGCCGTCGACGAGCACGACGCCCGGGTTGCCGATCGGCCGCCGCACGCGGGCGCGCAACTCGCGGTCGGGCAGCAGCGTGTCGCGGTCGCGCTGGTCGAGATACGGGTCGTAGCCGGGCAACAGGCGGACGCCCGACGCGGCGGGCGGATCGGCGAGGCGGTCGGCGTCGGCCGCGAGGATCAGCCGCGGCGGCCGTCGAACGTCACCTCCGCCGTCTCGTCCTCGACGCGGGCGAGCAGCGCCCGCGCGTGGTCGGGACCGACGCCCGCCCAGGCGGCCAGCTCCGAGTGCCCGGCGGGCCCGTAGGCGTGCAGGAACCGGCGCGTGAGCTCGGCCGCGGGATCGCCACCTTCGGCGCGGCCGGCGGCGCGCCGAACACCGTCGTTCGCCCCTCGCGGCCGGCGACGCTGAGCACGCCCGTGACGCCGGTCGCCCGCCACAGCAGCGGGTGCACGTGATGGCTGCCGCAGCCGCGGCACCACCACAGCAGATCCGCCGGCAGCCGGTCGCGCAGCGCCTGGTGGAACTCGTCGCGCGCGAGCGGCTCTGCGCTCAGCGCGTCGGCGACCGCGGCGCTCACGCGCTCGAGCGCGTCCTGCGCTCCGATCCCCGCGGCATCGAGCGGCTCCATGGCGGTGCCGATCAGCGTGCGCGCAGCGTCCTCGTCGGGCGGCAGCAGCGCGGTGGTGAAGACGGCGAGATCGCGGCGGGGCACCGCGATCGCGGCGCCGCGGAAGCTGTAGACGATCACCAGCGCGTCGAGGTCGCCGGGCTGCGCGCCCTCGACCCGCGCGGCCAGCGCCGCGCTCGCCGAGCCCGGCGGGAGGTCCTGCAGCCCGGCAACCGCGGCGGCCTCCTCGGCCGATCCGGCCGGCAGCCGCTGGTGCAGGTTGTGGGCGGCCAGCCGGAACGCGAGCGCCTGCTCGCGTCCGACCTCCATACTAATGCCGCCGGCGGTACCAGTTCGGCGACGTGTTGGGCGGCGGCACGAGCGGCTCGGGCGTGCGCGCCACGAGCACCGACGGCGCGCGCTCGGCGACGTGCTCGGCGAGCGCCTCGCCGAACTCGTCGTCGAGGCCGTCGACGGTCTCGGCGCGGATGCCGAACGCGGTCGCGAGCGCCGCGAAGTCGGGCGTGTGCAGGTCGACGCCGTAGCGCTCGGCGCCCGCCACGTCCTGGTCGTACCGCAGCATCCCGTAGCCGCCGTCGTCGACGATCACCGCGGTGAGCGGGAGCCGCTCCTGCGCCATCGTCGCCAGCTCGCCGCAGGCGAACAGGAAGCCGCCGTCGCCGGCGACCGCGACCACCGGCCCGCCGCCGGCGAGCGCGGCGCCGAGCGCGGCCGGGAACGCGTAGCCGAGCGTGCCCCAGCCGAGCGGGATCTGCAGGCGGCGCGGCGCCGACGGCGTGTAGAAGCCGGCCAGCCAGTAGCCGGGGATGCACATGTCGGCGACCACGATCGCGTCGTCGGGCAGCGCGAAGCGCATCGCGTCGAGGAACCGCAGCGCGCGCCCGTCGAGCTCCGAGCACGACTGAGCGCGCACCTCGTGCAGGCGCTCGGAGAGCGACTCGAGCCCGTCGCGCTCGTCGACCCGCTCGGCGAGCGCGGCCGTCGCGCGCACCGCGTCGCCTTCGAGCAGGCAGTCGACGCGGTAGTTCTTGGCCGCGTCCTCGCCGTCGAGGTTGACGGCGATCAGCGCCGGCGGCTGCGGCATCGCGAAGTTCTGGGTCTGGACGCCGTCGAGGTCGGAGCCGATCGCGACGACGACGTCGGCCTCGTCCCACAGCGCGCCCGCGGGCGCGACGTGCGCCGGCATCCCGACCAGGCACGGGTGCGCGGGCGCGAGCACGCCGGCCGCGCCGTAGGTCGTCAGCACCGGCGCGGCGAGCCGCTCGGCCAGCCGCGCCACCTCCGGCCCGGCCTCGCGCGCGCCGCCGCCGATCCACAGCAGCGGCCGCTCGGCGGCGGCGAGGCGGGCGGCGGCGTCCTCGAGCGCGCCGGCGCCGGTCGTCAGCGCGGCGGCGGGCGAGGCGGGCGCGTCCTCGGCACGTCGGCGGCCAGCAGGTCGGTCGCGACCTCCAGGTAGACCGGCCGGTACGGCTGCTCCGCCGCCACCGCCACCGCCGCCGTCGCCGCGGGTGCGACCTGCGTCCGGCGCGAGCGCGCGGTGCGTCGCCTTCACGACCGGCGCGAACATCGCCGCCTGGTCGGTGGTCTCGTGCAGGACGCCGCGGTAGACCTCGGGCCGCCGCAGGCTCGACGGGATGTCGGTCGCGATCACCAGCACCGGCGAGCGCGACGCCCACGCCTCGCCGACCGCGCCGAGCGTGTTCGCGGCGCCCGGGCCCGGTCGTCGTCAGCGCGACGCCGAGCCGGCCGGTCGCGCGCGCGTAGCCGTCGGCGGCGTACGCGGCCGCCTGCTCGTGGCGCACGCCGACGAGCCGGATCGGCGAGTCCCGCAGCGCCTCCCACAGCGCGAGGTTGTGCACGCCGGGCAGCCCGAAGCACACCTCGACGCCGCGGTCCTGGAGCAGATCGACGATCAGCCGCGCGCCGGTCGGCATTCAGCGCGGGCGCGTGCCGCCCTTGCGGCGACTCGTGATCTGGCGCCGCACCTGGTCGATCGTCGCTCGCCCCTGCGGGCTGCGGGCGTAGCGGCTGGCTTGGCTGAACGCGCGCTGCCCGTGCCGGGAGCGGGCGAGACGCAGGATTCGGTTGAACAGAGCCACAGGGCGATCCTACCCACGAATCGAACCTTGACACAGGTGTGTCAGGGTTCCGCTACACTGGGGCCCCGGATGGACGCACTGACGATCCACGAGGCGGCGGAGACCTCGGGCTGGTCGCCGAGGATGCTGCGGTACGTCGAGCGCGTCGGGCTCGTCGAGCCCGCCCGCTCCGCGTCCGGCTACCGGCTCTACGGGCCTGCCGAGCTGCAGCGGCTGCGGACGCTGCGCGAGTTGCTCGCAGAGCACGACATCAGCCTGTCCGACCTGGCGTTCGCCTCGCGCCTCCGGCGCGACCCCGATCTGCGCCAGGCGATCGACACCTGGCTCGAAGCCAAGGCCGAGCGTCCCGAGGACGTGCCGGCCGACGACTGGATGCGCTGGGAGCAGGAGAAGCACCAGCGGCTGCTCGACGCCGCCGCCCTTACCGCGACCCCCTGACGAACCACGGAGAGATCTTCACATGGCCAGCACCAACCTGACGACGGACTACAAGGTCGCGGACCTCTCGCTTGCAGCGTACGGCCGCAAGGAGATCCAGCTCGCCGAGCACGAGATGCCCGGGCTGATGTCGACGCGCCGCGAGTTCGCCGACGCGCAGCCGCTGAAGGGCGCACGCATCACCGGCTCGCTGCACATGACGATCCAGACGGCCGTCCTGATCGAGACGCTGACCTCGCTCGGTGCCGAGGTGCGCTGGGCGTCCTGCAACATCTTCTCCACCCAGGACCACGCGGCCGCCGCGATCGCCGAGGCCGGCATCCCTGTCTTCGCCTGGAAGGGCGAGACGCTGGAGGAGTACTGGTGGTGCACCGAGCAGGCGCTGACCTGGGCGGACGGCAAACGGGCCGAACATGATCCTCGACGACGGCGGCGACGCCACGCTGCTCGTGCACAAGGGCGTCGAGTTCGAGAAGGCCGGCGCCGTGCCGGACCCGGCCTCGGCCGACTCCGAGGAGTTCCGCCTGATCCTCGAGACGCTCCAGCGCTCGCTCGCTGACGATCCGCAGCGCTGGACGCGCGCGGCGGCCGGCATCCTCGGCGTGACCGAGGAGACGACGACCGGCGTGCACCGGCTCTACCAGTTCGCCGAGCGCGGCGAGCTGCTGTTCCCGGCGATCAACGTCAACGACTCGGTCACGAAGTCCAAGTTCGACAACCTCTACGGCTGCCGCCACAGCCTGATCGACGGCATCAACCGCGGCACCGACGTGATGATCGCCGGCAAGGTCGCGGTGATCTGCGGCTACGGCGACGTCGGCAAGGGCTGCGCCGAGTCGCTGCGCGGCCAGGGCGCCCGCGTCATCGTCACCGAGATCGACCCGATCTGCGCGCTCCAGGCGGCGATGGAGGGCTACCAGGTCCAGACGCTCGAGGACGTCGTCGAGACCGCCGACATCTTCATCACGGCGACCGGCAACAAGGACATCATCACCGCCGACCACATGGCGCGGATGAAGCACCAGGCGATCGTCGGCAACATCGGCCACTTCGACAACGAGATCGACATCGCCGGCCTCGACCGAGCTCCCGGGCATCGAGCGGGTCAACGTCAAGCCGCAGGTCGACGAGTGGGTGTTCCCGGACGGCCACTCGATCATCGTGCTGTCCGAGGGCCGGCTGCTGAACCTCGGCAACGCCACCGGCCACCCGAGCTTCGTGATGTCGAACTCGTTCACCAACCAGACGATCGCCCAGATCGAGCTGTTCACGCGCAACGACGAGTACGCCAAGCAGGTGTACGTGCTGCCGAAGCGGCTCGACGAGAAGGTCGCGCGGCTGCACCTCGACGCGCTCGGCGTGCGGCTGACGGAGCTGACGCCCGAGCAGGCCGCGTACATCGACGTGCCGGTCGAGCGGGCCGTACAAGCCCGATCACTACCGGTACTAGTGGTCGACCCGAACCAGCACGACCGATTCACCCTAAGGCAGAAGTTCACGCTGGTCATCAACCAGTACGAGTTCTCGCTGCCGGAGGACGGCCAGGCGTTCTGCTTCGTCGAGCAGAAGCGGTTCAAGTTCAAGGAGGACATCCGCTTCTTCACCGACGCGTCGAAGTCGACCGAGCTGCTGCGGATCAAGGCGCGCCAGCGCTTTGATCCGCGCGCCACGTACGACGTCACGGCGGCCGACGGCTCGAAGATCGGTGACATCCA
Source organism: uncultured Solirubrobacteraceae bacterium (assembly GCA_963806395.1). GTDB lineage: Bacteria > Actinomycetota > Thermoleophilia > Solirubrobacterales > Solirubrobacteraceae > DASSUW01. Next base: position 18,431 of record CAWDYI010000020.1, read on the forward strand.
GAAGGTCTTCGGGACGAGCCTGATCCGGTCCACGTACGCGATCAACTCCGCGACGGGGACCGTCCAGGCGCAGGAGCAGAACCTCATGGTCGCGCTGTTCCGGCGGCTCGTGGGCCTGATCCCCTACGTCGGCGACTTCGCCGACTGGCTGCCGATCCCGTATCACTTCGTGTTCAAGCGCGACGCGGATACGCTCGGCTTCCACAAACGTCGCATCGGCAGCTTCACCGACATCTACGACATCGACATGTCCGGCGATCCCGAGAGAACGCTCGACCGGCGCCTCGTGCTGGCGGTGGCGGTCGGGATGGACGCACTCCAGGCACGATGAGCCCGCTGCGCCGCGCTGCCGAGCTCGCCGAGGAGCACCTCGCGGGGATCGGCGGGCGCCGCGTGGGCGCGGCGATCTCCTACGAGGACGCGGTGGCGGCGCTCGACGAGCCGCTGCCCGAGCAGGGCGCGGACCCGGTCGAGGTGATCGAGCGGCTGGTCGCCGCCGCCGGGCCGGCGACCGTCGCCAGCCCCGGGCCGCGCTACTTCGGGTTCGTCACCGGCGGGGCGCTCCCCGCCGCGCTGGCGGCCGACTGGCTGACCTCCGCCTGGGATCAGAACGGCTTCTCCCGCACGAGCTCGCCCGCGGCGGCGGCGATCGAGGCGGTCGCCGAGCGCTGGGTGCTGGAGGCGCTCGGGCTGCCCACCGGCGCGGCCGTCGGGTTCACGACCGGGGCGACGATGGCCAACTTCACCGGGCTCGCCGCCGCCCGCCACGCCGTGCTCGCGCGGGCCGGCTGGGATGTCGAGGCCGACGGGCTCACGGGAGCGCCGCCGATCCAGATCCTGGTCGGCGAGCAGGTCCACGCGTCGCTCCTCGTCGCGCTGCGCTACGCCGGCCTGGGCGCGGGGCGGGCGGTCCGGATCGCGGCCGACGATCAGGGAGCGATGCGCGCCGACGCGCTCGCGGCGGCGCTCGGCGACGGCCCGGCGATCATCTGTGCGCAGGCGGGTGAGGTGAACACCGGCGCGCTCGATCCACTCGCCGACATCGCCGACGCCGCGCACGAGCGCGGCGCGTGGCTGCACGTCGACGGCGCGTTCGGGCTGTGGGCGGCTGCGAGCCCGCGGCTTCGCCACCTGGTGCGCGGGGCCGAGCGCGCCGACTCCTGGGCGGTCGATGCGCACAAGTGGCTGAACGTGCCCTACGACGGCGCGCTGGCGATCGTGGCCGACCGCGCCGCGGTGCGCGCCGCCATGGGCGTGAGCGCCAGCTACCTCCCGGACGAGGGCGGCCGCGAGCCGTTCGACCACGTGCCCGAGATGTCCCGCCGCGCCCGCGCCACGCCCGTCTTCGCGGCGCTGCGCTCGCTCGGCCGCCAAGGGCTCGCCGAGCTGGTCGAGCGCTGCTGCGACCACGCGCGGCGCCTGGGCGAGGCGATGGAGGCGCTCGACGGCGCGCAGGTGCTCAACGACGTGGTCCTCAACCAGGTGCTCGTGCGCTTCGACGATGACGATGCGACCACGCGCGCGGTGATCGACGAGGTCCAGCGCGGGGGCGAGGCATGGCTCGGCGGGACGGTCTGGCACGGCCGCGCCGCCGCCCGCGTGTCGGTGTCGAACTGGTCCACCACGGAGGCGGACATCGACCGCCTGGCCGGCGCGCTGGCGCAGGGCCTGGCGGCAGCGCGGTCGTCGTGATGGCCGGCTCGGACGTCGCCGACGGCGCACTCGCCGCCACCGGCGAGGCGCGGATCGAATGGGCCGACGGGCAGATGCCGGTGCTGCGCTCGATCCGCGAGCGGTTCGCGCGCGAGCGCCCGCTCGAGGGGATCGTGGTCGGCGCCTGCCTGCACGTCACCTCCGAGACCGCCAACCTCGTCCGCACGCTCGCGGCCGGGGGCGCCGATGTCGCGCTGTGCGCGTCGAACCCCTTCGCCACCCAGGACAGCGTCGCCGCCGCGCTCGCCGCGGCCGGCACCGAGGTGCACGCCGTGCGCGGGGACGACGCCGAGGCGTGGGCCACGCGCGTCGCGGCGGTCGTGGCGCGCGGGCCCCGGATCACGCTCGACGACGGGGCGGACCTGCTGACGGCCCTGCACCTCGCGCGGCCCGACCTGCTCGACGGCATGCTGGGCGGCACGGAGGAGACCACGACCGGGCTCGTCAGGCTGCGGGCGCTGGAGACCGAGGGCCGGCTCGCCTATCCGGTGATCGCGGTCAACGAGGCGGTCACCGAGCGCGTGTTCAACGACCGCTTCGGCACCGGCCAGTCGACGCTCGACGGCATCCTGCGCACCACCAACCTGCTGCTCGCGGGACGCACGCTCGTCGTGTTCGGCTACGGCTGGACGGGCAAGGGCATCGCGCTGCGCGCCGACGGGCTCGGCGCCTCGGTGATCGTGTGCGAGGTCGACCCGCTGCGGGCGCTGGAGGCGCGGATGGACGGCTTCGACGTGCTGCCCGCCCTCGAGGCCGCCGAGCGCGGCGACGTGTTCGTCACGGTCACGGGCGGGCGCGACGTGCTGCGACGCGAGCACTTCGAGCGCATGAAGGACGGCGCCGTGCTCGCCAACGCCGGGCATTTCGACGTCGAGATCGACCTCGAAGGGCTGCGCGCCGGCGCCGAGTCCGTGCGCGAGGTGCGGCCGCTGGTCGAGCAGTACGTCGTCAACGGCCGTCGGCTGAACCTGCTGGCGAGCGGGCGCGTGGTCAACCTGGCGGCCGCCGAGGGCCATCCGGCGGCCGTGATGGACATCTCGTTCGCGCTCCAGGCGCTAGCGACCGAGCAGCTGACACTGCGGGCGGGAGAGCTCGCGCCGGGCGTGCACCCGGTGTCCGACGACGTCGACCGCGAGGTCGCCGCGCTCAAGCTCGCCTCGCTCGGCGTCCAGATCGACACGCTCAGCCCGGACCAGGAGCGCTACCTGCGCGGCTGGCGGCCCGACGGATAAGTGGACCCACTAGGCTGCTCGCGGTGGACGGGCTCCAGGCCAGCGTCGAGAAGATGCGCCGGGAAGGGCTCCCCGAGCCGGCGATCGACACCTTTTGCCACTACTACCGCCAACTCGCAGAGGGCGAGACCGGCATGCTGCCGGAATCCGAGATCGAGCCCGTCGAGGGCGTCCAGGAGCTCGACGACCTGCCAGACGCCGACGCGCCGCTCGACGAGGCGGTCGTGATCAAGCTGAACGGCGGGCTCGGGACGAGCATGGGCATGACCCGGGCCAAGTCGCTGATCGAGGCCAAGGACGGGCTCACCTTCCTCGACGTGATCGCCCGTCAGGTGCTCGAGCCGCGGCGCCGGTCCGGGCGCGGCTCCCGCTGGTGCTGATGAACTCCTTCTACACGCACGACGAGTCGCTCGAGGCGCTCGCGAAGCACGACACCGTCGAGGCCGACCTGCCTGCCGACTTCGTGCAGCACAAGGAGCCGAAGATCCGCGTCGACGACCTGACGCCGATCGAGTGGCCGGACGACCCGTCGCTCGAGTGGTGCCCGCCCGGGCACGGCGACCTCTACACGGCCCTGCTCACCTCCGGACTGCTCGACGCCCTGCTCGAGCGCGGCTACCACTACGCGTTCGTCTCGAACTCCGACAACCTCGGCGCCGTGCTCGAGCCGCGCATCCTCGCCTGGATGGTGCAGGAGCGGATCCCGTTCGCGATGGAGGTCACCGAGCGGATGGAGGCCGACCGCAAGGGCGGCCACATCGCGCACCTGCCGCGCGGCGGCTACGTGCTGCGTGAGACCGCGCAGACGCCGGAGGAGGACCTCGAGGCGCTCCAGGACATCACGCGCCACCGGTACGTGAACACCAACAACCTGTGGGTCGACCTGCGCGTGCTCGCCGACGTGCTGCGGGAGCGTGACGGTGTCCTCGGCCTGCCGCTGATCGTCAACCGCAAGACGGTCGACCCGGGCGACAAGTCGACACCGGAGGTGTTCCAGCTCGAGACCGCGATGGGCGCCGCGATCGGCGTCTTCGACGGTGCGCGCCCGATCAACGTGCCGCGCCGCCGCTTCTCGCCGGTCAAGACGACCGAGGACCTGCTGGCGCTGCGCTCCGACGCCTACGTGCTTGCAGACGACGCGCGGGTGGAGCTCGCGCCGCAGCGCGACGGGACTCCGCCGGTCGTCGACCTCGACGACGAGCACTACAAGCTGCTGCGGGACTTCGACGCCCGCTTCCCCGACGGCGCGCCCTCGCTCGTGGAGTGCGAGCGGCTCGCCGTCGAGGGAGACGTGACATTCGGCCGGGGTGTCGTGGTCCGCGGGGTCGTGACCGTCAGCGGACCGCGACGGATCGAGGACGAGACGGTCCTCGAGGGCTGACCCGAGGGCGCGCGGGCGCGCAGCGTCCTGGGGGTTGCGCCGGCGAACGTCAACTGCGCTGGGTGGGGAAGCGGCGGATTGGGCGCGGCGAGGGCGCGTGGCGCCTTTACCGCGGATATCGCGGCAAAGGCGCCACGGGTGTGGGTTTCGCCCCATCGGCCGCGTCCACAGACCGCCCGTTGGGATTTTTCCGTCCTCTGGCGTGGGTTTCTCCCCACGCGCTGAGCGCCCGCGCACGATTGGGGCGAAACCCACACGCGGACCCGCCGCTCGCGCCAACGGACACCCACCTCCCCACCCAGCGCAGTTGACGTTGTCGGCCGCCCGCGTAACCACCAAACCGCCTCGGCGTATCTCCTATCGACCGACGGTCAACAAGGAGATCGAGCGATGACTGCCCCGCGCACCAAGACGTTCCTGCTCGCCCGTCCCGAGGCGCGGGCGCTGGACTGGATCGCCCGCCGGCTCCCGGCGCGGATCATGCCCGACCACCTGACCGCGCTCGGCGTGGTCGCGGCGATCGGGATCGCGGTGGCGTATGCGCTCTCGAACCGCGACCCGGCGTGGCTGTGGGCCGCGAGCGGCCTGCTCGCCGTCCACTGGTTCGGCGATTCGCTCGACGGGACGCTGGCCCGCGTGCGCCGATCGGAGCGGCCGCGCTACGGCTACTACCTCGACCACCTGGTCGACGCGATCGCGACCGCGCTGATCGGAATTGGCCTCGGGCTGTCGCCGTACATGCTGCTGAGCACCGGGCTGGTGATCGTGATCGCCTACCTCGTGCTGTCGATCAACACGTACCTGGAGACCCAGGCGCTGGGCGTGTTCTCGCTCGGCTACGGGCGGCTCGGGCCGACCGAGGCGCGCGTGGGGCTGATCGTCGTCAACACGCTGCTCGTTCTCGGCTTGACTCCGACGATGTCGGTGCTCGGGATCGGGGTCACGGTGATCGACGTGGTCGCGCTCGGCGCCGCCGCCGCGATGGCCCTCGCTCTGAGCGTGCGTGCGGCGCGTAACCTGCGCGAGCTGGCGCGCCGCGAGCCGGCGCACCGGCCGCCGGTTCACGCGGCGCCGTAGCGCTCCGCCCGCTGGTCCTCCGCCTCCGACTCGGCGAGCATGCGGATGAACAGGTAGGCGAGCGCGATCCCCATCACGATCGACTGCTCGAGCGCCATCACGAGACCCGCGACGTGCTGGTCATCGAGGGGGGTCAGTCCCCACTTGGTGCCGCTCCACGCGTACGCGTAGAGGACCTCCGGCGAGAACGCCAGCAGGATGCCGAGGAAGCCGACGAGGATCTTGGTCGAGGCCATGTAGAGGATCGGCCCCATGCCGGGGAGGCGCATCCGCGAGCGGATCGGCGAGAGCAGGTGCCACCAGTAGAGGAGACCTGCGACTGCGAACGAGAGGTGCTCGAGCACATGGACCGTCGAGTGCTCGAGCGCCGCGTCGTACAGCGCGGGTATGTGCCACAGCCACATCGCTCCGACGTACGCGACGACGCCGAACACGGGATGCCCGAACGGCCCGGCGGCCCGCTCGACGCGGTGGATCCAGCGGGTGCCGGGCCGCAGGATCCACTTGGTCAGCCCGAGCGTGAGGCAGATCGCCGCCACGTCCGCGATCAGCAGGTGCTGGACCATGTGGAACGTCGCGAACTGCTGGCCGAGCACGTCGATCGGCGAGACCAGCGCGACGAACAGCGCCGCGATCCCGGTCGCCCACAGCGCTGCACGGCCCCATCCGGCCGCTCGCGCGCCGCCCTCCGCTCGCGCCCGGCGCCACCGCATCCCGTACACGAGCGCGTAGCCGGTGAGCGCGAGCAGCACGACGGGAGCGAAGCTCCACGAAACGTCGACTGTCACGGCACGGAATTGTGACGATCACGTGGTGTGTCGTAACGCGATGCGCGGAACGATGCACCGGTGCCCTCACGTGTCCTCGCCGAACTGCTCGCGGTCGTCGCCCCGCCCGCGTGCGCTGCGTGCCGCGCGCCGCTCGCGCGAGCCGAGCTGCGGCTGTGCTCCGACTGCACGCGCGCGCTCCCGTGGATGCCGGTGCGCGCCTGCCGGCGGTGCGGCCTGCCGTCGCACCGCCGCGGGTGCCCGGCGGGCACGGCGGCGTTCACGCGCGCGTGGGCGCCGCTGGCCTACGACGGTGTCGCGCGTGACCTCGTGGCGGCGCTGAAGTTCGGCGCCGCGCTGCCTGTGGCGACCTTGATGGCGGCGCACATGGCGGCCAACCTGCCCGCGGATCTGCGCTCAGGCAGCGCGGAGTCGCAGATGGCGACGGCGCTCGTCCCGGTCCCGCCGCAGTCGCGCCGCGCCCGCCGGCGCGGGTTCGACCCGGCGGCCGCGCTCGCCGCTGCGCTCGCCTCGCGGCTCGGGATGCCCGAGAGTGCGTGCCTGCGCCGCCGCGACCGCCAGGGCCGCCAGGTCGGCGCGACCCGCGCGCAGCGGCGCCGTCCCGGCCGCCTGTCGATCGAGCTCCGCAAGGCGCCGCCGGCGCGCGCGCTGCTGGTCGACGACGTCCACACCACCGGCGCGACGCTCGACGCCTGCGCAAGTGCCCTCGCGGCCGGCGGCTGTGGCGAGGTCGTCGCGCTCACCTACGCGCGCACGCTGTGATGCGTGCGGGACCGCCCCATGGCGCGCACGGGGCGGCCCGCTCGCTTCACGCGCTAGCCCGCGCCGCGCTCCGCGAGGCGCGTGGCCTCGCGGAGCGAGTCGAACAGCAGATCGCGGTAGGTCTTCACCGTGTCCTGTTGGTTCTGCTCGACGGCGTCCCGCATTCCGGGCAGGTACTGCACCGCATAGCCCGTGACCAGGCCGGGCGCGTAGACCTGGTGCCGGAACCACGGCCGCCCCGGCATGCCGCGCGCGGTCGTCAGCGCCCGTTCCTGCTTCATCAGGGCGTTGTTGACCCGCGCGATCGCGCGGCTGGCCGTGCCGGACTCGGTGTCCCCGGCCGCCAGCAGCTCGTCGGCACGTGCCTCCAGGTCCTCGGACGCCTCCTGCCACTCCTCTGCGGCGTCCGCCAGGATGGTCAGGTCGACCTTGTCGTCACCCGGCGTCTCGGCCTGTACCTGCCGGAGGTCCGCGACGTACGAGGCCACGGCGGCCGCGTAGTCGGAGTAGTGGAACGGCAGCACGTCGGCGTTCGCGAGCCGCAGCGCGGCCGTGCCCACGACGCGCGCCGATCCCGCGTGCCCGAGGTAGCCGGGGTCGAGGTAGTGCTCCATGTTGTAGGTGTCGTCGTACGCGGAGTGGTACGTACCGCCGCTGGCGGGCGCCGTGAACCCCGCCTCGAACGACGGCACGCCCAGGTGGTCGAGGAACGCCGTGTAGTCCGACCCGCTGCCGAGCCGCCCGACCTCGGGCGCGTCGCCGTCACCCTGCCAGGTGTCGTACGCGGGCGCGCCGGTGCGCGGGTCCGCCACGGCCTGCGTCACCTGGATGATCGCGTCGTCGAGCTGCGGCACGCCCGCGGCGTCGAAGCTCGTGCCGCCGGCACCGTCGAGGTTGGCGTACGCGACGGCGTTCTTCAGCAGCTCCTTGCGGTTCTCCTCGGCGTACTCGGTCGACCCGAACAGCCCGTACTCCTCGCCGTCCCAGCCGGCGATGACGATCGTGCGCTCCGGCCTCCAGCCGCGGTCGAGCAGGCGGCCGAGGCTGCGACCGACCTCCATCATCGTCGTCCAGCCGCTGGTGTTGTCGCTCGTGCCGTACGTCCAGCCGTCGTAGTGCGCTCCGATGATCACCTTCTCGTCGGGCTTCGTCGTGCCGCGGATCGTGGCGAGCACGTCGCGAACCGGCGTCTGCTCGTACGCGATGTCGAGCTTGAGATGCACCTTCGTCCCGCCCGGCCCCACGTGGTAGGTGATCGGGAGCCCGCCCTGGAACGACTCGGGAGCCTGCGGTCCGCTGAGCCCTTCCAGCAGCGGCTGCGCCTCGCCGTAGGAGATCGGCGTGGTCGGGATGCGGGGCAGGTTGCCGGCGTCGTCCGGCGAGAGCCTGCGCGTGCCCGGCACGGCCGGCGCCCCCGGCGTCAGCGGATCGCCCGGGTAGTTGAAGATGTACTGGATCGACCCGCGCTGGATGCCGTCCGCCGGGCGCCACGGCCCGTCGGGGTAGACCGGCCCGCGCTTGTAACCGTCGTCCTCGGGATCGGAGTAGATCAGCACGCCCTTGGCGCCCCGCTTCTCGGCCTGCTGGGCCTTGACGCCGCGGAACGAGCCGCCGTACCGGACGAGCACGATCTTGCCTCTCACGTCCACGCCGAGCCGCTCGAGCTCGTCGTAGTCCTCCGGCAGCCCGAAGTTCGCGTAGACGACCTCGCCGGACACGTCGCCCGAGGGCGAGAAGGCGTTGTAGCCCTCGACCACCTCGCCGAACGCCTGCTGCCACGAGAAGCCGCGCTCCTTCGTCGACAGCTGCCGCGTGTACGGCGCCGTCATCGTGACGCTCACGTCACGCGGGCTCGTCGAGTAGACGCTGTAGCTGGGCGACGAGACGTCGAGCCCGTACGAGCGCAGGCGCTCGACGGAGTACTCGAACGCACGCCGCGCGCCGGGCGTGCCGACGAGCTGCGGGCGCCGGCTGAGATCGCGGCTCGTGCGCCCGATCACGTCGGGACGAACGCCGTCCCGGTAGCGGCTCTCATATGCGCGCTGGTGCTCCGCGCTCTGTGCGGTGAAGCCGTGGATCGGCTCCTGCGCGTTTGCGGGCGCGGCGCACGCGGCGACCGCGATTCCACAGAGGACGGCAACGCCGAGCCGCCGTCCCGCCGACGGACTGATCATCGAAAACCCCCTTGCCAACGCCGGGCACTCCCGTTGCCCGGCAGCGTTCGGCCGAGGCTACCCCCAACCACGGCCCGTATTCAGGCGGGTTCGCATGCGGACCGATCTCCGCCGCGGCGCTCGCGGTACCTTCGGAGGCATGAGCCTGCTGCGCGACTACTCCCGTCAGGCGCAGACCTACGACGCCACGCGGGCGGCGAGCCCGTCGGTCCTCGGCCCGCTGCGCGCCGCGCTGGCCGGTGCGCCCGGCCGCAGGCTGGCCGACATCGGTGGCGGCACGGGCAACTACGCGAACGCCCTGTGCGACGAGGGTTGGGAGCCGGTCGTGATCGACCGCGAGCCGGCGATGCTCGCGCGGGCGGCGGGGAAGGGCCTCGAGACGATCGAGGGCGACGCGCAGCGGCTGCCGCTCGGGGACGCGAGCGTGGACGCCGCGATGCTCGTCTCGATGCTGCACCACGTCGAGGACCCGTCCGCCGCGCTGGCCGAGGCCAGGCGGATCCTGCGGCCCGGCGGCCGTCTCGCGCTGATGGTCTTCACCCGCGAGGACATCGAGGACCTGTGGCTCTCGGACTACTTCCCGAGCACTCGGGCGTGGATGACGGAGTCGCACCCGACGCTCGCCGAGCTGCTGGCCATGCTCCCCGGCTCGCGCCGGATCGAGGTGGTGTTCCGCGACCTCGAGGACGCGTCACTCGCCGCTCTCGCGGCGTACCCGGAGCGTGTCGCGGACCCGCGCTGGCACCGGCAGACGAGCTACTTCGAGCGCCTCGAACGCGACCACCCGGACGAGCTCGCCGCCGGCCTTGCTCGGTTGCGCCAGGATCTCGCGGACGAGCGTGCGCCGCGGAGGCCCGGTCTTGCGAGCGTGATCGCCTATCAGGCGATCGCGCGGCCGGCGTCGTCGGCCCACTCGAGCGCCGCGCGGTAGGCGCCGGCGAGCGAGACGCCCGCGTCGGCCGACTGCAGCGTCGGGAACTCGCCGCGCTCGTAGGCGATGACGGCGGAGAGCAGCTCGCCCTTCGGGCCTTCGCGGCGCAGCAGAGCGGCCTGGATCTCGTCGGTGAAGGGAAGCGTGTCGAGCACCTCGGCCATCGGCGCATCGAGCAGCGCGTCGGCGACCGAGAACAGGCCGATCGTGAACAGCGTCTCGCGTTCGTCCGGCAGCGCGCTGCCGGCGAGCATCTCGCACATGCGGGCGCGCCGGAGGCCGAGGGCCACGAGCTCGTCCGGCAGATCCGGGATCGCGGAGATCGCCATGACGGTCGCCCAGCGGCGCACGGTGCGCACACCGAGCAGGCCGAGCGCCTCGCGGACCGAGCCGACGGTGCGCGGCAGCGCGAAGAAGGCGGAGTTGACGTAGCGCAGGAGCTTGAGCGCGAGGCCGACGTCGGACGCGATGATCCGCTCGAGGTCCTCGAACGACACGTCGCCGCTCGTCAGCTCCCCGAGCCGGCGCAGCGAGCCGAGACCGGCGGTCGCGACCCCGCGGCTGCGGAACAGGCGCGGCTTGGCGAAGTAGTCGCCCTGGAAGTAGGTGAAGCCCATGCCCTTGAGGCGCTGGAAGCACGCGTGGTCCTCGACGTCGGTCGCCACCAGCAGCGCGCCCTGGGTGCGCGGGCCTTCGATGATCGCGGCGAGCTGCTCGTCGGTACGCCCGGTCACCCGGATCTTCACGATCGAGCACAGAGACATCAGCTCTTCGATGTCCGTGCGGCCGTCGTAGTCGCCGAGCGCGAGCGCGTAGCCGGAGCGCGAGAGCTGCTGGAGCAGGCCGAGCAGGTCGTCCTGTGCCGGGTAGGCCTCGATCTGGAGCACGGCGCGGTCGGGGCGCACCGGGGGCGGGCCGATCTCGACGAGGAAGTTGCGGGCGATCGACACCCAGGCGGGGTGCCGGCCGGCGAGCCGCTCGAGGCCGATGTCGCCGAAAGCGTCCACCAGCAGCGCCGAGGTGCCCTTGGCGTCGCGGGACGGGTCGCCGAGGTCGACGGCGCCGCCGAACCTGAGCTCATAGCCGACGACGTTGTTGCGGCCGTCCGCGATGGGATGGCGGACGACTGCCACCTCGAGACGTTGACCGGTTGCGCTCACACCTGGAATGTCGGCCGCAGCGCCCAATGGTTGAGGGCAAACGACTTTGTGACCCGAAAATCCGGCTACAGTCAGAGCCGTCGGAGTCCACTCGACGAGAGGAGTCCCCGTGCGGATCGAGGTCAAGGGGCGCAACCTTCAGGTCACCGACGAGCTGCGTGAGGTGATCGCGCGGCGGTTCGAGAAGGTGGACAAGCAGGTGAGCGACCTCGCCACGCTCGAGATCGAGCTGAGCGAGGAGCGCAACCCGGCCAACCCGACGCAGATGGTGGCCGAGGCGACCCTCTACCTCAAGGGCACGACGCTGCGCGCGACAAACGCCTCGCGGGACGCCAAGCACTCGATCAATCTGGTCGCCGACGAGCTCGCGCGGCAGGTCAAGCGCCATCGCGACAAGCGGCGCAACCGGCGCGAGGCGCGGGCCGCCGCCGGGCCGATGCAACCGCCGGTGACCGAGGCCGACGAAGACGCCGCTCCGGCAGCCTGAGCGCCCTCGGGCGCATCCCCGCAGCCGCTACGCTTGATCCATGACGATCCTCGATCGTGCCCTGCGCCTGGGCGAGGCCCGGCAGCTGAAGCAGTACGCCAAGCGCGTCGACCGGATCAACGCCTGGGAACCCGAGCTGGAGCTGCTCGACGACGCTGAGCTGCGGGCGAACGCCGACGCGCTGCGCGAGCGCGCGCGTAACGGCGAGCCGCTGCTCGAACTGCTCCCCGAGACCTTCGCGCTCGTGCGCGAGGTCAGCAAGCGCACGCTGGGCATGCGCCACTTCGACGTACAGATGATCGGCGGGATGGTCCTGCACGACGGCGCGATCGCCGAGATGCGGACCGGCGAGGGCAAGACCCTGACCGCGACCACGGCCGTCGTCCTGAACGCGCTCGCCGGCGAGGGCGTGCACCTCGTGACGGTGAACGACTATCTCGCCCGCCGCGACGCCGACTGGATGCGGCCGATCTACGAGACGCTCGGCATGAGCGTCGGCGTGCTCCAGAACATGCAGGCCCACGAGGAGAAGCGGGCCGCCTACGCCGCGGACATCACGTACGGCACGAACTCCGAGTTCGGGTTCGACTACCTGCGCGACAACATGGCGACGACCCTCGAGGAGAAGGTCCAGCACGGCGGGCGCTACGACGACGATGGAAAGCCGCTCACGTCGCACCACTTCGGCATCGTCGACGAGGTCGACAACATCCTCATCGACGAGGCGCGGACGCCCCTGATCATCTCCGGCGCCCCGGAGCAGGCGGCCGACTTCTACGAGCGCTTCGCCAAGCTCGCCCCGCGGCTGGAGCCGGGCAAGAAGCCGGAGGGGATGGACCCGAAGTCCAAGCGCGAATACGCCGCCGACTACGACTACGAGTTCGACGAGAAGCACAAGAGCATCTCGGTCACCGAGAACGGCGTCGCCAAGGCCGAGCGGTTCCTCGGCATCGACCACCTCTACAAGGCCGAGAACGGCCCGCTGGTCAACCACCTGATCCAGGCGCTGAAGGCCGAGTCGCTCTACAAGCGCGATGTCGACTACGCGGTGATCGACGGCGAGGTGAAGATCATCGACGAGTTCACCGGCCGCATCCTCGACGGCCGCCGCTGGTCGGAGGGCCTGCACCAGGCGGTCGAGGCGAAGGAGGGCGTGCGCGTCCGCGAGGAGAACCAGACGCTCGCGACGATCACCCTCCAGAACTACTTCCGGATGTACGACAAGCTGGCCGGCATGACGGGCACGGCGCTCACCGAGGCGACCGAGTTCATGAAGATCTACAAGCTCCAGGTCGTCGAGATCCCGACGAACCAGCCGATGATCCGCGACGACCGCAACGATCAGATCTTCAAGACCAAGGGCGGCAAGTGGGCCGCGGTCGCGCGCGAGATCGCCGAGCGCCACGAGAAGGGCCAGCCGGTGCTGGTGGGCACGATCTCCGTCGAGGTTTCCGAGACGCTCGCCGAGGAGCTCTCGAAGCGCGGGATCCCGCACACGGTGCTGAACGCCAAGCCCGAGTACGCCGAGCACGAGGGCGCGATCATCGCCGAGGCGGGCCGCCCGGGAGCGGTCACGATCGCCACGAACATGGCCGGCCGCGGCGTCGACATCAAGCTCGGCGGCAACGCCGAGCACCTCACCCAGCTCGAGCTCGCCAAGCTCGGCCTGCAGCCCGGCGATCCCGACTACGACGAGCGCTTCAAGCAGGTGCTGCCGTCGATCGAGTCCAAGGTCGAGGAGAACCGCGAGCTCGTGCTCGAGGCCGGCGGCCTGTTCATCTGCGGCACCGAGCGCCACGAGTCACGCCGGATCGACAACCAGCTCCGCGGCCGCTCCGGCCGCCAGGGCGACCCGGGCGAGTCGCGCTTCTTCCTGTCCGCCGAGGACGACCTCGTACGCCTGTTCGCGGGCGACCGCATCTACCGCATCCTCGACCGGCTCGGCCCGACGACGGAGGAGGGCGAAGAGGAGCCGATCGAGGCGAAGATGCTCTCGAAGCAGATCGAGAACGCCCAGCGCAAGGTCGAGGAGCAGAACTTCCTGATCCGCAAGCGCGTGCTCGAGTACGACGATGTCATGAACCAGCAGCGCGAGATCGTCTACCAGTACCGCGACGAGGTGCTCGAGGGTCGCGACATGGGCCCGATCGCGCGCGAGCAGATCACCGAGGTGATCGCGTACCTGGTCGACGAGTACACCGAGGGCGACTACATCGAGGACTGGGACCTCGAGGCGCTGTGGGTGCAGCTCGACCAGATCTTCGAGGTCGACTTCGGGCCGGACGAGATCGACGCTGCGACGATCGACCGCGAAGAGCTCAAGCGGATGCTCGCCGAGGACGCGGAGAAGCTCTACGACGAGCGCGAGGAGGAGCTCGGCGAGGAGCTGATGCGCGCGCTCGAGCGCTACCTGCTGATGCAGATCATCGACCAGCGCTGGCGCGAGCACCTCTACGACATGGACTACCTGCGCGAGGGCATCCACCTGCGCGGGTTCGCCCAGATCGAGCCGATCGTCGCCTACAAGAACGAGGCGTTCACGCTCTTCAAGGACCTGATGAACACCATCTGGTCGGACTTCGCGCGGATGATCTACAACGTCGAGGTCCAGATCGAGGGCGAGAACGGCGACTCCAACCCGGTCCCGCTCCAGCCGGCAGGCACCGGTCCGGCCGCTGCGACGCTGCAGTACACCGGCGGCACGATGGACGACCAGCCGAGTGCCTACGGCGACGAGGAGTACGCCGAGGGCGAAGGCGCGGGCGAGGCGTTACCCGTGGTGCAGCAGCGCAGGGTGGACGAGCACGCGCAGCTCGGTCGCAACGACCCGTGCTGGTGCGGATCGGGCAAGAAGTTCAAGAAGTGCCACGGGGCGTGACCGCCTCGCGGTCGAGCGCCTGACAGAGCGCGTCGACGACGCGCGGGTCGAACTGCGTGCCCGCGTTGGCCAGAAGCTCGCCGACGGCGAACTCCTGCCCCGGCGCCTGGCGGTAGGGACGGTCGGACGTCATCGCCTCGAACGCGTCGGCGACGAGGATGATCCGTGACTCCAGCGGGATCTCGTGGGCGGCCAGCCCGTCGGGATAGCCCGCACCGTCGAATCGCTCGTGGTGGTGGCGCACCCAGCGCGCCTCATCGGGCATGTCGGCGGCCTCCACGATGTCGCAGCCGAGCAGCGCGTGCCGCTTCATCTGCTCGTACTCGTCGTCGGTAAGCGGCGCCGGCTTGTTGAGGATCGCGTCGGGCACGCCGATCTTGCCGACGTCGTGCAGCAGGCCGGCGAGCCGGATGCGGGCGAGGCGGTCGCCGTCGACTCCGAGCTCGATCGCGATCGCCGCGCACAGTTGCGAGACCGTCTGGCAGTGGCTGCGGGTGTAGGCGTCCTTCGCGTCGACCGCGCGCGCCAGGGCGCTCGCCAGCGTGCGCTCGTGGTGCTCGTCCTCGGACGTGTGCGCACCCGGGACGAGTGCCATGTCGGGCCCGTACACGGCGACGTCCTGATGGATCCGCTTGGCGCCGATCAGCGCGAGGTCGGCCTCGCGGATCACGTCGTCCTTGGCGCGCAGCGCGGTCGCCTCCGCGATCCCCGCGGTGACGCGCACGGTTGCGCGCAGCCGCTGCGCGAACTCGAGCGCGCCGAGGGCGCGCGCGTTCGGCAGGATCACCGCGTACTCGTCGCCGCCGATGCGGTAGGCGAGGTCGGTCGCGCGCTGGTGGCTGCGGATCGCGCCGGCGGTCGCCTGCAGCCGCTCGTCGCCCGCCTGATGGCCGAGGTTGTCGTTGATCGCCTTCAGGCCGTCGAGGTCGAGCAGCACGAGCGACAGCGGAACGCCGGTCCGCCCGACACGCTGGAGCTCGCGCGCCAGGTCCTCGTGGAAGGCGCGGTGGTTGCGCAGGCCGGTGAGCGGGTCGGTGATCGCGATCTGGGCCAGTCGCTCGACCTCCCCGGCGCGCGCGGCGTCGAGCCGGCGGCGGAAGCGCACGAGGATCAGCCCGAAGCAGGCGAGGAGCGCGATGCCGGCCGCGAACGCGATCGCGATCGCGCGGCTCGCCTGCGCGAGGTCCTCCCGCAGCGACGCGCTGTGCTCCAGCGCGGTGGCTGACGCAGCTCTGGCCTGCTGGTGGATCGTGTACTCGAGGACGCCGAAGATCGGATCGATCACCTCGTGGTCGAGGTGCTGGATGTCCGCGGCGTCGCCGGCGTCGATCGCGTTGAACAGCCCGCGGCTCGCCGCGACGTAGCGCGCCTCGAGGTACAGCAGGCGGTCGACCACCTCACGACTGGCGGGCGAGGGATCGAGTCGCTCGACGCTGCGCAGGCCGGCCTCCAGCCGGTCGGTCGCCTGCTCGTGCGAGAGTCGCACGGCGTACGACCCCTCGAAGCGATAGCGCCGCTCGACCGACTTCGCCTCGGTGACCCAGTGGCGGGCGTCCTGGTAGATCGCGCTCAGGCGCGTCGCCGTGTCGGCGCGCTTGGATTCCTGGGCGACGCTTTCCTGGGTGATGACCGAGAAGCCGGTCAGGAAGCACAGCACCACGAGCAGCCCGGCGACGCTTCCGCGTACCACCCACTTCTCGTGCGAGCGGCCGTTTCCCATAGTCCGTGTCATCGGATCGATCCTTGAACGCTTGAACCAGCACGCGACTGCATTCGCTCTCGTGATGCGTTCAGAGCTTGTATAAACTCACGCGATGGATCCGCGACGGCTCTTGACGTTCCGCGAGGTGGCGCGCCAGGGCTCGTTCTCACGCGCCGGCGACGCCCTTGCGCTCACCCAGCCCGCGGTCTCGCAGCAGGTGTCGGCGCTCGAGCGCCAGCTCGGGATCCGGCTGCTCGACCGTGGCCCCGGCGGGCCGACGCCGACCGAGGCGGGGGCGCTCCTGCTCGCGCACGCCGACGCGGTCGCCGACCGGCTCGCGCAGGCCGACTCCCAGGTCGCCGAGCTCGCGACCGCCGAACGCGAGACGCTGCGCGTCGGCGCGTTCCCGAGCGCGCTCGCGACGGTGATCCCGGCCGCGCTCGCCACGCTCCGGGAGGAGCAGCCCGAGCTCCAGGTGGAGGCGGTCGAGGCCTCGGGCGACGAGCTCGGGGCGATGGTGGCGAGCGGGGCGCTCCACGCTGCGATGTGCTTCCAGGACGCCGCCGACCCGCCGCGCCTGCCCGAGGGCACCGAGCGGCACGAGCTGGGCACCGAGGCGATGCTCGTGATGCTCGCGCCCGATCATCGGCTCGCGCAACGCAAGCACATCCGCCTGAGCGAGCTGGCGGGCGAGACGTGGGTGTCGCCCTCGCGCACCCACATGATCTACCGGTCGTGCGTGACGGCGGGGTTCGAGCCGCGGATCGCGTTCGTGACGCGCGATCCCGTCGGCAACTCGCAGCTCGTCTCCCGCGGGCTTGCGGTGACGCTCGTTCCCGAGCTGCTCGTGGGCCGGCTCCCAGGCGTGGTGATGCTGCCGCTCGAGGGCCTCCAGCCGCACCGGTCGCTGTACGCGCTGACGCCGGCGGCCGGCGTGCGCGCGTCGGCACGCGCGTTCCTCGCTGCGCTCCATGCCGCACGGGCCGCGGAGCCGACCGCCGCGCCGTAGTAGCCTCAGTGGCGCCATGGCCACGCCTGCGAACACCCTGCCCATCCCGCAGCGCCTGGCCGCCATCCGTGAGCAGCTGTCCCTGCTCGCGGACTACCTTTGACCCAGACGGTCTGAAAGAGCGCATCGCCGCGCTCGAGGCCCAGATGGGCACGCCGGGCTTCTGGGACGACCCGGAGACGGCCGGCCGGACGGGCGCCGAGCACTCACGGCTGGGCCGGCGGGTGCAGTCGTTCGAGACGCTGAAGGCCGACGCCGAGGACCTCGAGGGGCTGGTCGAGCTGACGGAGCAGGACTCCGACATGGCGGCCGAGCTCGAGGAGACGCTCGCCTCCGTCGAGGAGCGCCTGGCCGCGCTCGAGGAGGAGCGGCTGTTCACCGGCAAGTACGACCACGGTGACGCGCTTGTGACCGTCAACGCCGGCGCCGGCGGCACCGACGCGCAGGACTGGGCCGAGATGGTGCTCCGGATGATGATGCGCTGGGCCGAGCGCCGCGGCTTCAAGGTCGAGCTGCTGGAGGCCAGCGCGGGCGAGGAGGCCGGCATCAAGTCCGCCACGTTCCGCGCGGAGGGCGACAACGCGTACGGCCTGTACAGCGCCGAGAAGGGCGTCCACCGGCTCGTCCGGCTGTCGCCGTTCGACGCTGCGAACCGCCGCCAGACGAGCTTCGCCGGCGTCGAGGTGGCGCCGGTGGTCGAGGACGCCGAGGTGTCGATCGAGGACGACGACCTCCAGATCGACACCTACCGCGCGTCCGGTGCAGGCGGCCAGCACGTCAACAAGACCGACTCAGCGGTCCGGATCACGCACAGGCCGTCCGGCGTCGTGGTGCAATGCCAGAACGAGCGCTCGCAGTCGGCCAACAAGGCGACGGCGATGGCGATGCTCCGCTCCAAGCTCGTCGAGCGCGCCGAGCGCGAGCGCCAGGCGGAGATCGACCGCGAGCGCGGGCAGGCCCAGGACGTCAACTTCGGGTCGCAGATCCGCTCCTACGTGCTGCACCCGTACACGATGGTCAAGGACCACCGGACGGACTTCGAGGTCGGCAGCGCCGAGCGGGTGCTCGACGGCGACCTCGACGGCTTCGTCCGCGCCTGGCTCGAGGCCCACGCGAAGAGCACGAATTAGAGGTGGGCCGGCGCCGGGCGCTGGACGGCTGGTTCTGGCGCTTCACCTGGCCGGACGGGCGTGCCGCGATCGTGCTCTGCGGCGTGTGCCCGGGCTGGGCGCTGGTCGGCGTCGCGCTACATCCGGGCCGCGTGTGGCTCCCGGCGATCCTCGACGCGCCGGCGGCCGACGACCGCGGCGTGCGGATCGGCAGCGCGTTCGCGGGCGAGGCCGAGCACCTGCGCGTCGACCTCCCGGGCGGCGGCCGCGTGCAGGCGGACCTGAGCGACGCCGTCCGCTGGCCGCGCCCGTGGCACGGCACAGGGCCCGCCGCGTGGCTCCCCGGCTTCCACCAGTACTGGCGCCCGCTCGTGCTGCGGGCGCGTGTGGACGGCTTCGTCGAGGGCGCCGGCGAGCGCTGGTCGCTGGACGGCGCGACCGCATACGTCGAGCGCAACTGGGGCAACGGCTTCCCTCCGGTGTGGTGGTGGGGTGAGGCGCACGACTTCGGCGGCGACCCGGTCACGGTCGCGTTCGCCGGCGGCCCTGCGCTCGGGCCGCTGAACGCGACCGCGGTCGTCGTGCACATCGGCGGTCGCCTCGTGCGGCTCGGCGAGCCGGTAGTCGCCGGCGTGCGCGAGGACATCGCGCCCGGCCGCTGGGTGCTGCGCGGCCGCTCGCTCCGCTACCGCGTCGAGATCGAGGCGGCGGCCGACCCGGCGGCGGCGCACATCCTCGACGTCCCGGTCCCGGCCGAGCGCCGCACGGTCCCGTGGTCGCACCAGCACCTCGCCGGCCGCCTCCGGGTGCGCGTCGAGCGCCACGGGCGGCTGATGTACGAGGGCGAGAGCGCGCTCGCCGGGCTGGAGCAGGGAAGGGCGCCCGAACAAGGGTCAGACCCCTGTTAGGGCGCCCGAACAGGGGTCAGACCCCGCTGTTCGTACCCTGAGCGGGCCATGGACCAAGAGACGCTCGACCTGATCGATCGCGCGCTGGCCGAGGACGTCGGCGCCGGCGATGCCACCACCGAGGCGACGGTCGACCCGGCCGCGCGGGCGCGGGCGACGATCACCCAGAAGGCTCCCGGCGTGATCTCGGGCCTCGCCGTCGCCGAGGCGGTGTTCCGGCGACTCGATCCCGACGCCGCGATCGAGTCTCTGGGGCCGGAGCGCGTGTGGCGCGAGGCCGGCGCCGGCGTGCTGCGCGTGGACGGGTCGGCGCGGGCGCTGCTGACCGGCGAGCGGACGGCGCTGAACTTCCTCGGGCGCCTGTCAGGCATCGCCACCGCCACCGCCCGCGTCGTGCGGGCCGTCGAGGCGGCGGGCGGCGGCGCGAAGATCCTCGACACGCGCAAGACGACGCCCGGGCTGCGCCGGCTGGAGAAGCGCGCGGTGGCGGACGGCGGCGGCGTCAATCACCGGGCCGGGCTCTACGACGCGATCCTCATCAAGGAGAACCATTCGGCTGCCGCCGGCGGCGTCGGCGAGGCGGTGCGGCGCGCCCACGCCGCGCGCCCGGATCTGCCGCTCGCGGTCGAGGTGCGGGATTCAGAGGAGATCGACGCGGCGCTCGAGGCGGGCGCGCCGCGGCTTCTGCTGGACAACATGACGCCGGACGAGGTGCGGGCGGCGGTGCAGCAGGTCGGCGGGCGGGCGGAGCTCGAGGCATCCGGGGGAGTAAGCGGCGAGACAGTTTTGGTCTATGCGACCATTGAAGGGCTACACTACGTCTCGATGGGCGCGCTCACCCACTCAGCGCCCGGGCTCGACCTCTCGATGGCCCTGGAGGCCCTCCCCCCGAAATGACGCTTCTCTCGCTCGACAACATCCCCGCGCTGCAGGCCGAGGTGCGGGCGCTCGCCCAGGAGCGCGGCGCCGTCATCCTCGCCCACAACTACCAGCTGCCCGAGGTCCAGGACGTCGCCGACTTCGTGGGCGACTCGCTCGGCCTCTCCCAGCAGGCGGCGCGTACCAGCGCCGAGGTGATCGCCTTCTGCGGCGTCCACTTCATGGCCGAGACGGCCTCGATCCTCTCGCCCGAGAAGACCGTGCTGCTGCCGGATCCCGATGCCGGGTGCTCGCTCGCGGACTCGATCACCGCCGAGCAGCTGCGCGCCTGGAAGGCCTCCCACCCGGGCGCGGTCACCGTGATGTACGTGAACACCACGGCCGAGGTGAAGGCGGAGACGGACTACTGCGTGACGTCCTCGAACGCCGTCGAGGTGGTGCAGCACATCTACCGCGAGTACGGCGAGGACACCGAGATCCTGTTCGGCCCGGACATGTTCCTGGGCGCCTACGTCGAGAAGGTGACCGGGCGGCCGATGCGCGTGTGGGACGGCGAGTGCCACGTGCACGCCGGGATCCGGCCGTCGGACATCGCGGCCATGCGCGGCGCGCACCCGGGAGCCGACTTCCTGATCCACCCCGAGTGCGGCTGCTCGACCTCGGTGATGGAGTACGTGGCGGCCGGCGACGTCGAGCCCGACGGCGTCCACATGCTCTCGACCGGCGGGATGCTCGGCTACGCGAGCACGGCACCGGCCGGTGCCACGGCGATCGTCGCGACCGAGACCGGGATGCTGCATCCGCTGCGCGAGGCGCGTCCGGACGTCGACTTCGTGGCGGCCAACGAGGCGGCGAGCTGCCGCTTCATGAAGATGATCACGCTGCCGAAGCTGCGCGACGCGCTGCGCGAGATGGGTCCCGTCGTGAAGGTGCCCGAGACGATCGCCGAGCGGGCGCGCGTGCCGATCGAGCGCATGGTCGCGATCGGCTGAGCCGCGAGGGCGGCTCAGGCGGGCTCTGGCAGCAGCTCGAGCCCGTGCTCGGCCGCGTCGCGCACCGTCGCGAGCTGCTCGCGCTTGCGCTCGAACTCCGGCGGCGTGTAGCAGTGGATGTCGGCCGGCGCGCCCATCTCGTACGCATCCCAGAGCGTCCCGCACACGTACACCCGCTCCAGCCACGGCACGCCGTCGAAGTAGTCCGACACGAGCACGATCACGTACTCCGGGCCGCGCTCGCGCTGGGCCCCGGCGCCGCGCAGGTCCTCGACGCGCGCGCCGCCCAGCAGCGCCCGCTGGATCGGCCACCGGTCCGCTACCCGCTGCACGTAGCGCTCGAGCTCGCGATGGTTGAGCTCAGGCAGGCTCACTCGCCCCTGATCGTGGCAGGCGGCGGGCGCGGTGGTCAAGGCACACGCGTGATCCGGTCGAGCGCCGGCGGCGTGTACGGCGCGCCGTCCAGCGACGGCGCCAGGTACGCCTCGAGCGCCCGGGTGTCCTCGGGACCGCCGGTCCGGCCGGTGCCGTCATCCAGCACCGTCCGCCGACCGCCGACCGCGGCCATCGACGAGTTGACGGTGACGCGGTATCCGGCGGCTGCGGACACCGGCCTCCCGTGCAGCCGCAGATCGGACACGGGGTTCGCCGCCGTCGCGCACGGCCGCCCGGTGATCGCGGCGGCGGCCGCGGCGCTCCACGTGTAGCTGACGCTCGACGACAGTTGGAGCACCTGCGCCGTCCGCTGCCCGCACCACTGCTCCTTGAGCAGCTCGAGGATCTGCGCGCCGGTCAGGGTCATCGTCACCAGCGACGTGCCGAACGGCTGCGCGACGAACGCCCGCCCGTAGGTGACGTCGCCCGCGGGCAGCCCGGCGCGCACGTGTCCGGGAATGATGAACGCGGCGTCGG
The DNA here is from genome assembly GCA_963806395.1 of uncultured Solirubrobacteraceae bacterium. Taxonomy (GTDB): domain Bacteria; phylum Actinomycetota; class Thermoleophilia; order Solirubrobacterales; family Solirubrobacteraceae; genus DASSUW01. The sequence continues at coordinate 40,525 of CAWDYI010000020.1, forward strand.
AGACCGCCACGTGCCGCTGCGCGTCGGCCACCAGGTTCCCCATCCTGCTCTCGCCGGAGTCGTCCCGGGTGCGCGAGGCCGAGCTCGCGATACGGCCGATCAGCCGGTCGCGCAGCGGACCTGCGAACCGGGTGTAGTGCGCGATCAGCGAGGTCAGATCGGGGGCGCGCATGACGTCCTGCCCGACGACCCAGTTGTCAGCCCCGACACGCACGATGTCGTGCGTGCGCCGGCTGATCTCGAGGTCGATGCGCGTGATCAGGCGGCCGTAGGAGCCCGCGCTCGTCACCCGCCGGCGATCGATCACGCAGTCGTAGGCGGCGTGTGTGTGGCCCGTGAGGAACACGTCGACCTGCTGCGACGTGCGGCGCACGATGTCGCCGAGCGGACCGCGGGGGGCGGGACATGAGTCGACCGTGCCGCGGCGCGTGCCGGCATCGCCCTCGTGCAGCAGCACGACGATCGCGCGCACGCGCTTGCGGCGCAGCCGGCGGACGTAGCGGTTGGCGGTGGTCGCCTCGTCGAGAAACCGCAGGTTGGCCGCGATGTAGGGGGCGATCAGCTCCGGCGTGCCCTCGAGCGTCATCCCGATGAACCCGATCCGCTCGCCCCCGACCTTGCGGATCACGTACGGCGGGAAGATCGTCCTGCCCGTGCGGCGGCTCACGACGTTGGCGGCGAGGAACGGGAACTTCGCTCCCCTGAACGGCGTGCCGTCGGCGCAGCCGTCGACCGGATGGCAACCGCCGCGCTGCAGGCGGCGCAGCTCGTTGGCGCCCTCGTCGAACTCGTGATTGCCCACCGCCGCGATGTCGAGCCCGATCCGGTTCATCGCCTCGATCGCCGGCTCGTCGTGGAACAGCGACGACAGCAGCGGGCTGCCCCCGACGGTGTCGCCGGCCGCGACGACGAGCGTGTGCTTGCGCCGCCGGCTGAGTATCCGCACGTGCGTGGCGAGGTACTCAGCGCCGCCCGCGGCGACGCCGTCGCGCGAGCGCTTCGTACGGCTGATGCGCCCCGGCGTGCTCGCGTCCAGGTGGCCGTGGAAGTCGTTGATGCCGAGCAGCTGCACGCGCACCGGCTTCGCCGGCTTCTTCTTGTTCTTCTGCGCCGCCGCGGCCGGCGAGCACGCAACCAGCGCTACGACGACGGCGATCAGGAATGTGATCCGGTGCCCCACCACAAGGTAGGGAAACACAGGGCCGCGCGTAATGCTGCGGCTAACCGGTGAACTCGCCGAGCTCGTGCGGCCCGACGCAGGCCACCGACGCCTCCACCGAGATGCCACGGGCGACCTCGGCGACCTCGTCGAAGGTCGTGCGATCGAGCGCCGCGATCGCCTCGTCGGGGTCGATCGCCTGCCCGAACACCACGGACTGCGTGGCGGCGTGCCGTGCGACCGCGTTGGTGTTCTCGAACGCCAGCACCCGGCGGCCGGCGGCGTATGCCTTGGCACGGTCGAACTCCTCCTCGCGCGGGCCGTCCGTGCGCAGCTCGTCGACGATCTCGCGCATGCGCGTGTAGGCCTCGACGCACTTACCCGAGTCCAGCCCGGCGGACAGTTGCAGGATCGGCACGTCGGCGAACGAGTGGTCGACGGCGTAGACCGAGTAGGCGAGGCCGCGCTGCTCGCGGATCTCGTCGAACAGGCGCGAGCCCATCGAGCCGCCGAGCAGCGTCGAGTAGACGTTGAGCGCCGAGCGCGCCGCCGGGTCGCGCGGGTCGATCGACGGCCGGTAGGAGATGCGCAGGTGCGACTGGTTGGAATCGCGCTCCTCCACGAGCGTCTGCGGCGTGAACGCGGGCGCGGGCTCGCTGCCGCCGTTGGCGGAGATCGACGGGAAGCGGCCGAACGCCTCGGCCAGCTCGCTGTCCTCGGGCATCTCGGAGAGGTTCCCGACGAGGTAGGCGCCGCCGCCGGCACCCGACCACTGGCGCGAGCGGAAGGCCACGATCGCCTCGCGCGTGAAGGTGCGCAGGTGCTCCTCGGGCCCCAGCACCGGGCGCCCGAGCGGGTGGTCGCCGAACGCGGCGCGGTCGATCAGGTGCTCGGCCAGCACCGACGGCTGGTCGTTCGCGCGCGCGATCTCCTGGATCACCACGCCGCGTTCGCGGTCCAGTTCCTCGGCGTCGATCTTGGGCCGCCCGACGAAGTCGGTCAGCAGGTCGATCGCGTCGCCGACGACCTCGGCGCGCGACGTGATGTGGAACGCGACGAGATCGTGCGACGTGTACGCGTTGAGGACCGCGCCCATCCGCTCGGCCGTCTCGTTGACCTTGCGGTAGTCGTCGTACTTCTGGCCGCCCTTGAAAACGAGGTGCTCGAGGAAGTGCGCCATGCCGTTCTCCTCGGGGCGCTCGGTGCGCGCCCCGGCGTCGAACGCCACCAGCACGGTGGTCGCCCTCGTGCCCTCGATCTCGATGCGGTGGACCGGCAGCCCGGAGGCGAGCGTTGACGATTCGATTCGAGCCATGCCCCCTATTTCAGCGAACTAGGGAAGTGCGCGTATGCCCGCGCCGCTCCACGTACAGCACCTGGTCGCGATTCACGAGGATCGCGACGCCCCTGGAGTCCAGGATCTCGCAGAAGCCATGCGGGCCGCACGCCTCCGGGGAGAGCTTCGCCGCGACCTCTTCGAGCGTGCCCTGCGCCTCCAGGTGGCGGTCCACGAACTGGATCCGTACGCGTGACTCGTCTGCCATTCGTGCTTACCTCGTTGCAATCGGCGTTTCAGGAAGGGGCATCGCCCTGGCGCACGAAATACCCTGGTCGGACGCGATGGCAGCCACAGAAAGACATGTTCGCTCCCGCAAGGAGCGCCCAGAGCCCGTTTCAGCCCCCGCCGCACGGCCTGCCGTGCCGGGCGCGGTGATCGACTTCGCGAACGTCTCCAAGCGCTTTCCGAGCGGCGACGTCGCGCTCGACGACGTCTCGTTCTCGGTCCAGCCGGGCGAGTTCGTCTTCATCGTCGGCGCCTCAGGCTCCGGCAAGTCGACCACGATGCGGCTGCTGATCAAGGAGACCGAGCCGACCGGCGGCACGATCCGCGTGGCCGGCCGCGACCTGGGCGCGATGACCCGCCGCAGGGTTCCGTACTACCGCCGCAACATCGGCGTCGTGTTCCAGGACTACAAGCTGCTGCCGAACCGGACCGTCTACGAGAACGTCGCATATGCGCTGCAGGTCACGGGCGGGACGCGCCGCGAGATCCGCGACAAGGTGCCGGACATCCTGCGCCTGACCGGACTCTCCCTGAAGCTCCACAACCGCCCCGACCAGCTCTCCGGCGGCGAGCAGCAGCGCGTCTCGGTGGCGCGCGCGTTCGTCAACCACCCGCCGCTGCTGCTGGCCGACGAGCCGACCGGCAACCTCGACCCCGAGACGTCCATCGGGATCATGCAGCTGCTGTACCGGATCAACAAGACCGGCACGACCGTCGTCGTCGCCACCCACGACGTCGAGATGGTCGACAAGATGCGCCGCCGCGTGATCGAGCTGTCCGAGGGTCGCGCCGTGCGCGACGAGGAGGCGGGCTGGTACACGGCGCGTGAGAGCACGAGCGAGTTCGCCGTGCGCCTGCGCGGGGACGAGCAGTGAGGCTCGGCTTCTTCCTCCGCGAGGCGCTGCGCGCACTGCGCCGCAACGCCGCGCCGTCGTTCGCCGCGATGGCGACCGTGCTCGTGACCGTGCTGCTCCTGGGCGTGTTCATCCCCGTCGTGCAGGCCACCACCGGCGCTGCCAACGAGGTGCGCGCGCGTGTGATCGCCGACGTCTTCCTGCAGCGCGACGCGACCGACCGCGACGCGCAGCGGATCCGCAGCCTGCTCGAGAACGACACTCCGCACGTCGCGCGCGTCCAGTACATCCCGAAGGAGCAGGCGTACGCCGAGCAGAAGAAGCTCAACCCGGAGGCCTACGACGCGCTCGGCACCGCGAACCCGCTGATGGACACGTTCCGGATCACGCCCGACGACCCGGACAACATCAACAAGATCCGCAACGCGCTCACCCCGGTCGGCCCGAGCGGCGACCGCACGGTGATCGATCCGGCGATCGACGAGGTCGCCAATCGCGAGGAGGACACGAACAAGATCCTCTCGGTGACGAGCGTCGTGAAGCTCACGACCGCGCTGCTCGCCGGCCTGCTCGTACTCGCGTCGATGCTGCTGATCGCGAACACGATCCGCCTGTCGCTGTACGCGCGCCGGCGCGAGGTCGAGGTCATGAAGCTCGTCGGCGCCACCGACTGGTTCATCCGCTGGCCGTTCGTGATCGAGGGCGTGCTCGTGGGGATGATCGGCGGCGTGCTCGCGGTGTTGCTGCTCGCCGTCGCCAAGATCGCGGTGGTCGATCCGCTGGCGGACCAGTTCGCGCTGATCGCCGCCCCGGAGACGATGAACTTCCCGTTGCTGATCGCCGTGCTGCTGGCCGCCTCGGTGGGCGTGTCGGCGATAGGCTCCGGCATCTCACTGCGCCGCTTCCTGCGGGTGTGAGCATGCTTAGCGCAAGCTGACGCGGCCTCGATACCGTGGTGCGGGCACATGCGCCGCCCCCGACGCTCATTTCTGCCCCTGCTCGTGATCCTGCTGCCAGTTCTGCTGGTGGCCGGGATCTGGCTGGGCGGCCACCCGGCGAACCTCCCGGAGCCGATCCGTGACGCATTCGTCGACGAGGGCGACGGGCAGATCTACGAGCAGGCGATCGACACGCTCGAGCGCGACTACTACCGGAAGGTCGATCGCAAGCAACTGCTCAACCAGTCGCTCGAGCAGGCGGTGCGGTCGCTCGACGATCGCTTCTCGAACTACTTCGCGCCGCGTGACTTCGCCGACTTCCAGGAGGCGACGGAGGGCCGCTTCGAGGGCGTCGGCATGACGGTCGACAAGGTCGACGACGGGCTGAAGGTGATCTCGGTCTACGAGGGGTCGCCCGCCGCGCGCGGCGGCCTACGACCCGGGGATGTGATCACGCACGTCGACGGCCGCTCGATCGCGAGCGCCAGCTCGGAGGAGTCGACCACCAAGATCAAGGGCCCGGCCGGAACGCCCGTGCGGTTGACCGTCCGCTCCGGCAAGGCCGACCCGCGCGTGCTCACCCTCAAGCGAGCGCAGGTCAACATCCCGGTCGTGCGGTCCGAGATGCGCCGTCACGACGGGCGCAAGATCGCCTACGCGCGCCTCGCGGGCTTCACCTCCGGCGCCTCCGAGGAGCTGGGCGACGCGGTGCGCGAGCTGCTCGACGACGGCGCCGAGGGCGTCGTCCTCGATCTCCGCGACAACGGCGGGGGCCTGCTCAACGAGGCCGTGATGATCTCCTCGATCTTCATTCCCGACGGCAAGATCGTCAGCACAAAGGGCCGCTCCCGGCCGACCCAGGTGTACGAGGCGACGGGTGGGGCGATCGACGAGGACGTGCCGGTCGTCGTGCTGGTGAACGACCGCAGCGCCTCGGCCTCGGAGATCGTCACCGGCGCGCTGCAGGATCGCAAGCGCGCGACCGTCGTCGGCACGCGCACGTTCGGCAAGGGCGTCTTCCAGGAGATCGAGCCGCTGCCCAACGGCGGCGCGCTCGACATCACCGTCGGCGAGTACTTCCTGCCCAGCGGCCGCAACCTCGGCGGCGGCGGCGTGAAGCGCGGCGCCGGCGTGTCGCCGGACGTCAAGGCCGAGGACGACCCCGACACGCCCAAGCGCGACGAGGCGCTGCTCGCCGCACTGCGCCAAGCGGCGTGACACGCCGCGCGTCGGCGCCGCCGAAGGCGAGCGAGCAGGGCCGGCACGGCGCGCCGATCGTCGCCGTGCTGGAGAAGCGCGGCCGCTTCCTGACCGCCACGCCGTTCTTCGCCCGCGGCGGCCGGATCAACCTCGACAAGCCGCGCAGCGGGACCGTCCGGCCCGGTGACCTGGTGCTGGTCGCGCCGACCGGCCGCGGCGGGGGCCACGGCCGGGTCCTGCGCCGGATCGGCCGCCCCGACGTGGCGCGCGACGTGCTCGAGGCGCTGATGCTCGACCGCGGGCTGCCGCGCCGCTTCGACCCGCTCGCGGAGCGCGAGGCGCGCGACGCCGCCGAGCGGGTGGCGGGCGAGCTCGCGAGCCGGGTCGACCTGCGCGCCCTGCCGACCTTCACGATCGACCCGCCGACCGCGCGCGACTTCGACGACGCGATCTCCGCCGAGCTGCTCGACGACGGCGCGGTGCGCGTGTGGGTGCACATCGCCGACGTGTCCGCGCACGTGAAGCCCGGCTCGCACGTGGACCGGGAGGCGTTCCGGCGCGCGACGTCGGTGTACGTGCCCGGCGCGGTCGAGCCGATGCTGCCGGAGGTGCTCTCCAACAAGGCGTGCTCGCTGGTGCCTCACCAGGATCGCCCGGCGGTCACGGTCGAGATGGAGCTGGCCGGCGCCAAGCGGCGGCGCGTGACCTTCCACCGCAGCGTGATCCGTTCCGACAAGCGGCTGACCTACCCGGAGGTCGACGCGATCTTCTCCGGCGCGGAGCGCGCCGAGGAGCCGTGGGCCGCCCCGCTCGGCGCCGCCCGCCGGGCCGCCGACGCGCTGCAGGCCGCGCGTGAGGCGCAGGGCGCGCTCGAGGTCGAGTCCGAGGAGCCGGAGTTCGCCTTCTCGCGCGAGGGCCACGTGACCGCGCTGGTGCCGAGCGAGCAGACGGAGTCGCACCGGCTGATCGAGCATCTGATGATCGCCGCGAACGAGGCGGTGGCGACGCTGCTCGAGTCGCGCAAGCTGCCCGCGCTCTACCGCGTGCACGAGCGTCCCGAGCCGGCGCGCGTGGAGCGGCTGGCGGAGCAGCTCGCGTCGCTCGACATCCCGACGCCGCCGCTGCCCGAGACGATGACGCCGCAGCAGGCTGCGGACGCCGTCGCCGAGATCGCGCGCGTGGTCGCGAAGGAGGTCCGCCGCCGCGACGGCCACGGCCGGCTCGCCTTCACCTCGCTCGTCCTGCGCTCGCTCAAGCAGGCGCACTACTCGCCCAGGAACGTCGGGCACGCCGGCCTGCGCTCACCGGCCTACTGCCACTTCACGTCGCCGATCCGGCGCTATCCCGACCTCGTCTGCCACCGCGCGCTGCTGAGCGCGATCGGCGCGGGGGAGAGCGCGCCGGCCGCGTCACGGCTCGAGTCGGCGGGCGAGTGGTGCTCGGAACGCGAGCGTGCCGCGATGGCGATCGAGCGCGCGGCCGACTCGGTCGCGCGCTGCTTCCTGCTCGAAGCCGAGCTGTTCGTGCGCGGCTGGGACACCGAGTTCGCGGGCGAGGTGACGGGCGTGATCGGCGCGGGCGCGTTCGTGGCCTTCGGCGACGGCCACGAGGGGCTGCTTCCGGTCCGCAAGCTGCGCGGCGACTGGTGGGAGCTCAACGAGCTCGAGACGATGCTGGTGGCCGCCCAGAGCGGCAAGGCGATCCGGCGCGGCGACCAGGTGATCGTCCAGGTCGAGCGGGTGGACGCGCCACGCGGGCGCGTCGACCTGTCACCTGTTGAGATCTAAGTTCGCGCACTCGACGCAGATCGCGTCGGGTACGACGCCGGCGCGGATCAGCAGTCCGAACACCTGGCAGCCGAGGCAGAACGCGAGGATCGACTCGAGGCCGGCGGCCACCACGAGCAGGACGAGCAGCACGTCGGCCGCCGTGGTCGCGTCGAAGCCGAGCGCGAGGATCGCCGCCGCGGTCGTGATGACGGCGCCCATGCCCTGCGCGAAGCGCTTCGGCGGGCCGGCGACGTGCTTCGGGGGCCCGAGCCGCGGCGCCGCCACGCGCGAGGCGAACTGGCCGAGCGGGCTGAGCGTCGGGCCGGTGAGCACGCGCGCCCAGAACCCGTAGGCGAGCGGGATCAGCAGCCAGTAGAAGGATGTGGCGAGCGTGACGAGCGCCACTACCATCACTACGCCCGCCACGACCCGTGCAGCCTTCTCGTTGACCGGGTGCGGGAACGAGAACACGACGTAAATAGTAGTAACCCGATCAAGTTTATGGCCGATAGAGTCGTAGCCACCAACCGCCAAGCACGCCACCGCTACCACTTCCTCGAACGGTGGGAGGCCGGCCTGGTGCTGACCGGCACCGAAGTCAAGTCGCTGCGCGACGGCAAGGCGACGATCAAGGATGGCTACGCCGCCTTGCGCGACGGCGAGGTGTGGCTGCACAACGTCCACATCCCGCCCTACGCGCCGGCGTCGCGCGAGAACCACGAGCCCGAGCGCCCGCGCAAGGTGCTGATGCATCGCCGCGAGATCGAGCGGCTGATCGGCAAGACGCGCGAGAAGGGCCTCACGCTGGTGCCGACGCGCCTGTACTTCCACGACGGGCGGGCGAAGGTCGAGATCGCGCTCGCCAAGGGCAAGGACGTCGGCGACAAGCGCCAGTCGATCAAGGAGCGGGAGATGAAGCGCGAGATGGACCGGGCGATCCGCGCACGCTGAGCGGCGTTCGTCGTACGCGTCGTCACCTAGTCGATCTGCAGGACCGCCTTGCCCTGCACGCGGCGCTCGATCAGCGCCGTGAGCGCAGCATCCGGCTCGCGCCAGCTCGCGGTGATGGCGATCTGCGGGTCCAGCCGCCCGGCCGCGAGCTCGCGCACGAGCAGCGTCAGGTCGCGTACGCCGGTCGGGTGCATGTCGAGCTCGTCGAACACGCGCAGCCCGTAGAGCTTGGCGCCGGAGCGGGTGTAGAAGCCTGAGACGTCGAACACGGTCGGCTCCGGGGTCGAGGCGCCGAAGGCGACGACGGTGCCGCCGTTCGCGACGCGCGTGATCGCGGCGCCGAGGCTCGCGCCGCCGACCGATTCGAGCAGGAGGTCGAACGCCTCGCCCTCGGTCGCCAGCTCGGTGACCAGCTCGTCGGCGCCGAGCTCGCGCAGCCCTTCTCCACGCTCGAGCGTGCGGACCACGCCGGTCACGTGCGCCCCCGCACGGTGGGCGAGCTGGATGGCGAAGCGGCCGACGCCGCCGGCCGCGCCGGTGACGAGCACGCGGCGGCCGAGCAACGGGCCGCCGACCTCGAGCGCGCGCAGGGCGGTCAGTCCGGCCACGGGGAGCGTGGCGGCAGCCTCGAACGAGACGGTCTCCGGAAGCTCCGCGATGCGGTTCGTCGGCACCGACGCGAGCTCGGCCCAGGCGCCCTCCTTCACGAGGCCGGTGACGCGGGCACCCTCGGGAGGGCCGCTGCCGTCGGCGGCGGGAGCACGCACGACGCCGGCGACGTCCCAGCCCGGGATCGTGCCCTCGGCGCGCGCGGACAGGCGGCGTACCTCACCGCGGTTGAGCGAGACGGCCCGGACCTCGACCAGCGTTTCGGACCGCTCCGGCTGCGGGTCGGGCGCCTCCTGGAGGGAGACGCCCGACGCGGCGGAACGGTCGGCGAGCAGCGCCCGCATCAACCGTTGGTGCGGCCGGTGAACACGACGATGCGCTTGAACGGCGGCCGCTCGGGGGTGGTCGTGACCGGGGTAGGAGAGGAGGGGGCTGGGGCCATGCAGGGTTCTCCTGTCTTCCGTAGTTCGATGGTCATCGTACCATATGTCCGATATCCGTCGTACAATGGAACTTCGACCATGCCGCGCTCCATTCATCACCCACCTGCCGAGACGCTCGAGCTGACCGGTGTGCTGCACGCACTCTCCGACCCCGTGCGGCTGGCGATCGTCCATGTGCTCGCGGCCGGCGGTGGCTGCGAGCGCCAGTGCGGGGCGTTCGGGCTGGCGGTGACCAAGTCGACGCGCACGCATCACTTCCGCGTGCTGCGCGAGAACGGCGTGATCGAGCAGCGCGCCGAGGGGACCGCGGTCGTGAACCGGCTCCGGCGCGACGAGCTCGACGCGCGCTTCCCAGGGCTGCTCGACTCGGTCCTCAGCGCTCGGTGAGCGCTTCGAGCATCGCCGCGACCGCCGGGCGGGCGCTGCTGCCGGCGCGCACGGCGGCGTAGATCCGGCGGCTCGGCGGCGCGCCGGTCACCGGTCGCAGGACGACGCCGGGCGGCGGCGGGCCGGCGAGCTCGGGCACGAGCGCGACGGCGGCGCCGGCCGCGACGAGCGCGTAGGACACCGAGAAGTCGTTGGTGATGTGGGCGAGGCGCGGTTCGTATCCGGCCGCGCGAGCGGAGTGGATCACCACCAGGTGGCAGAACGAGCCTTCGCGGCCGGCGATCCACGCGTCCGCTTCGAGCGCCTTCATGTCGACCGCTTCGGCGCCGGCCAGCCGGTGGCCGGGGGAAGCGCGACGTTCAGCACGTCGTCGATCAGGTCCGTCCGCTCGAGTGCCGGGTCGGCGGGTACCGGCGTGAACGCGTACTCCTGAGCGAGTACGAGGTCGACCTCGCCGAGCTTGAGCGCCGGCAGGCTCTCCTCGGGCTCCATCTCCTGCGTCGTTACCCGCAGGTCCGGGTGGCCCGTGGCGATCGCCGCGATCGCGCGCGGGAGCAGCATGCGATGCGCGCTGCCGAACGCCGCGCACCGGAGGACGCCCGCGACGTGCGTGGTGGTCCGCTCGAGCGCGGCCTCGGCCGCCTCCAGCTGGCGCAGGATCCCCTCCGTGCGGAGGACGAGATCCTCGCCTGCCGGCGTCAGGCGCCGGCGGCGGCCGTTCTTCTCGAGCAGCGCCACGCCGGCCTCGCGCTCGAGCGCGGCGAGCTGCTGGGAGACGGCCGGGGCCGTGTAGCCGAGCGCGTCGGCGGTGGCGGCGATCGTGCCGCGGGCGGAGAGCTCGCGCAGGACACGGAGGCGGCGAACGTCCAGCATTCGAAAGCGCAGCTTACGCTCGTGCCAAGGAATCGCAACTGGAAGTTGGGTTCGGCGAGCGCCAACATGCACAGCGATGCGCCCGGTCCACATCGCTCTCGCCGTGCTCGTGGCGGCCATCTGGGGCCTGAACTTCGTGGTGATCGAGGTCGGCCTCGAGGACTTCCCGCCGCTGCTGCTGTCGGCCCTGCGCTACACGCTCGCGGCGCTGCCGCTGCTTCTGTGGCGCGGCGCGGTCGGCGTCCCGTGGCGGTGGGTGGTGGCGGTCGGCGTCGCGATCGGCGTCGTGAAGTTCTCGCTGCTGTTCGTGGGAATGGACGTGGGCATGCCGGCGGGCCTGGCCTCGCTCGTGCTCCAGGTCCAGGCGTTCTTCACGGTCGGCTTCGCGGCGGTGCTGCTGCGTGAGCGGCCGCGCCTGGAGCAGGCCGCCGGCCTGGCGCTGGCCACGGCCGGCCTCGCGCTGGTGGCGAGTGGGCTCGACGGCGTCGCCACGCCCGGCGGCTTCGCGCTCGTGATCGGCGCGGCGGCGGCGTGGGGGATCGGCAACGTGGCGATCAAGCGCGCGGCGGCGCCGGACCCGCTGCGGTTCATGACGTTGATCTGCGTGATCCCGCCGCTGCCGCTGCTCGCGCTGTCGCTCGCCTTCGAGGGCCCGCGCGAGGTCGGCGACGCGCTCGCCGGCATCGACCTCGGCGGCATCGCCGCCGTCGCCTACATCGCGTTCGCGGCGACCACGGTCGGCTGGGGGCTGTGGGCGTACCTCCTGCGCGCCTACTCGGCCGGCACCGTCGCGCCGTTCTCGCTGCTCGTCCCCGTGTTCGGGCTCGGGTTCGCGGCGCTGCTGCTCGACGAGCCGCTGACGGTCCGCACGGTCATCGCGGCCGCGCTCGTGGTCGGGGGCGTCCTCCTGACCCAGCGAGCGCCTCAGATTTCATCGCAGATTGCGGGAATCTCGGCCCCCGCACCCTTGCGTGGCGAAGCGCGAGCCGGATAATTTCGCCGCAGACGCGGAGGTTGAGACGCAAAGAGCGAGGCCACCGAGGTGAGAGGCCCGCCGCCCCGTCTGCGACGGTGTTCGCACTGGCGCAGAGGGCTCCTCAAGCGGCTCCCTCCGCGTCTTTTTGTTCCCCCTGCGGCGTCCGTGCAGCAGGTCTGATTGGGACTCGCCGTCCGGGCTCGGTTGACCGGGCTTCGCCCTTCTAACAGCCGCATTCCATTTTTTTCGGAGAATGCAGGATCTGCGTTCGGAGCCCCCTTGACCCTCTCGCGGGCGTTTCATAGGTTTTCTCCAGACGCGGAGGTTGTCGCAAAGAGCGAGGCCATCGAGGTGAGAGGCCCGCCGCCTATCCGGAGGACGGTTCGCCGTCCGAAGGGGGCTCCTCAAGCGGCGCCTTCGCGTCTATTTTTTTGGCCCGTCGTAGTGGACCGCTCGCTCATCGTGCCGGGAGAGAAGCGCGAGCGCCGGCGGCTCCAGGACGGGCACCTCGTAGTCGTCGCCGGCGAAGTCGCGGACCGCGTCGAGCGAGTCGAAGCGGGTGAGCGTGACGAACGCTACCTCGTCGCCGTCGGCGCGGCGGAGCACCTCAGCGCCCCTGAACCCGGGGATGCCCCGCATCGACGGGAACAGCTCGTCGAGCAGGAATCGCTCGTACGCGTCGGCGTTCACGGCCGCGGTCCAGCCGCGCCACATGCGCGTGATCGGCACCGGAGAAGTTCTATCTCGTTTTTCTCCGAGAATGCGGAATCGACGTGATTCGACCCCTTGCATGCGCCGCGCGCGCCGCATAAGTTCCTCCTCGACGCGGACGGTAGTCGCAAAGAGCGAGGCCATGAGGTGCAAGGCCCGCCGCCTATCCCTTGGACGGTTCGCCGTCCGAGGGGGGACCTCAAGCGGCCCGTTCGCGTCATTTTCGTTTAAGCCCGCCTACTCCAGCAGCGACAGCCAGATCTCGCTGCGCGTCGGGAAGCACGGGACGGCGTGGCGGAGGCGGTCGACGGGAACCTCGCCGGCGATCGCGATCGTCGCCGCGTGCAGCAGCTCCCCGACCTCGGCGCCGGTGATCGTCGCGCCCACGACGACGCCGCGCTCGCGATCGATCAGCAGCCGTGCCGTCCCGGGCGCGCCGCGGCCGTAGAACGACCCGCCCGCGTTGCCGGACGTCTCGGTGTCCATCACCTCGACCTCGATCCCGGCCTCGGCGGCGGTGTCGGTCGTATGGCCGACGGCGGCGACCTGCGGCTCGGTGAAGATCACGCGCGGGCTGAGCGGGCCGTCGGCGCCGTGGGCGATCGCGTTGTCGCGGCCGAGGACGTCGTCGGCGGCGATCCGCGCCTGGTACTTGCCCATGTGCGTGAACAGCGCCTTGCCGTTGACGTCGCCGATCGCGTACAGCCACGGGTGGCCGTCGACCCGCATGCGGATGTCGACGGACACCGGCTGGTCGGTGTCGATCCCCAGCTCCTCGAGCCCCAGCCCCTTGGTCTGCGGCTTGCGGCCGAGCGCGACGAGCAGCGTGTCGCCCTCGGCGGTGACGTCGTCGGCGGTCGTGACGACCACCGTGCCGTCACGCTCCGCGACGCGAGTGGCCTTCTGCCCGGTGCGGATGTCGACGCCGAACGATTCGAGCGACTCCGTCACCTGCTCGCAGGCGTACTCCTCCTCGCGCGGGAGCAGCCGCCGCTCGCCCTCGATCAGCGTGACCTGCGAGCCGAGCGTCTGGAACGCCTGCGCCATCTCGACTCCGACGACGCCGCCGCCCATGATCACCAGTCGCTCGGGGATCGCCTTCGCGGTGGTCGCGTCGCGGTTGGTCCACGCGCGGTCGATCGCGTCGAGACCCTCGATCGGCGGCATCGACGGGATCGACCCGGTCGCGAGGAAGATGGCCTTGGTCGCCTCGACCTCCTCGTCGCCGACCCGCACGCGCCGTTCGCCGGTCAGGACGCCGACACCGCGGAGCAGCACGATCCCGCGATCCTCGAGCCACGGCAGCTGGCTCGTGTCGTCGAGGTCGTGAATGATCTCGTCGCGCCGTGCGAGCACCGCGGCGACGTCGAGCGACCCGGTGATCGCCTCGGCGGCGCCGGGCAGGCGCCGCGCCTCCGCCAGCGCCTCGTACGGCCGCAACAGCGCCTTGGACGGCATGCACGCCCAGTACGAGCACTCGCCGCCGATCAGCCGGTCCTCCACGATCGCCACGCTCAAACCGGCTTCGCCAAGCCGCCCTGCCGCCACCTCACCGGCCGGCCCGGCACCGACCACCACCACGTCGAAGCTGCGCATCACGCTCCCGTCAGCCGTTTACGAGGCCCGTTGACCTCTACAATGAACAGCGAACATACCCCTGGGGACGACACGGCTTCGACGTGGTCGGTTCGCAGGGGCGGTTGCGAGTCGAGGTCCCGGAGGCCTCGTAAAACCCCGGGAAAAAACAAGTGCCAAGAACAGCACTCACGAAGACGGTCACGTCTTCGCACTCGCTGCCTAGCTGAAACTAGGCAGTGTGTCGGCCCCCGGAGCCTGCGACGGGATCGGCCGACTCAGATAGCAGGCTCACCCCGTGAGGATCGCCTCGGCCGATCGGGGGACATCTTTCGAGGCTGGCACCCCGCAACCCCGCCGGCGTTGGCGAGCGGGGGGTGAGATATAGAGCGCCGGCTACGCTCGTAGACGCCGTCCCACGCGCGATCGCGGACGTGGGTTCGATTCCCACCGTCTCCACTGGTTCAGGATGAACCGACAATCCAGGACGTACCTGCAAATCCCGCTCGTTTGGAGCGGGATTTGCTGTGACAAGGGCGACATCGTTTCCAGGGGTTTCCGCGGAAACGCCGGCGATCGAGTCGCAGGCGAGTCGCGGATCGCCGCATGCAGCCAGTCGCAGGCCAGTCGCAGCGGAGTTAGTGCGCGGGATCCGGACAGGCTCGCTTCCGTTGAGCTTGCGAAAGCCCTAGTTCGCGCGGCCGGGACGCTCGCGTGTCGTCCTGAGCAGGCGCGAGCTGGGGGCCGGTGGAGACGTCCGCTTGACAGGAGCAGCGGCGCGTGGGCCAGGCGCGTCCCAGCCGCGGCTCGGATTCATCTGTTGCGACAGCGCGGGCGCATGAGGCGGGCGGGCGCTCGGTGGGCGCGCGCACATGGCCCGACGCGCTCGCAGTCTCCGCGAGAGCGCGATGCTTGCCAGACAATGGGGGCGAATTCCCTGTGAGCACCACATCTCCCGCATCGGTGTCGCGTCGACGGTGGAGGCGTCTGCTCAGGCCCGTGCTCGTGATCGCGGGCCTTGCGTTGGTGTTCGGGTGGCTGCTTCCGCGGTTCATTGACTATGAGGCGGTCTGGGCCGCGCTGACGGAGTTGGACGGTTGGGAGGTGGTGATCCTTGTCGCGCTCGCGTTGGGTCGCATTCCGACGGAGGCGCTGATGTATCGGGCGTTTCTTCCCGGGCTGGCGTTGTGGCGTGGGATCGAGGCCTACCTGTCCTCGAACCTGGCGGGGCAGGTGCTTCCGCCTCCGGCCCCGAGCGTCGTTCAATACGGCTACTTCCGTGGCGGCGGCCATACGCCTGAGGCGGCCGGGCTTGCGGCGCTGGGCTCGTTCGCGTTCCCGACGGTTGGTCGGCTCCTGCTTCCCGTCGTCGCGCTGGTGTTGCTGTTGATCGCCGGTGAGGTCAACCGCTCGATCGTGTGGGCGGGCGGGATCTCGCTCGTGGTCGCGGCCCTGTTGGGCATTGTGGGCTACTACTTCCTCCGGTCCGAGGGTTCCGCGCGCTGGCTCGGCGCGAAGCTCCAGCGGCCGCTCTCGTGGATCCTTGTGAAGTTCAGGCGCGACGCGATCCAGGACGGCGCCGGACGGGCGGCGCGACTTCGCGAGGACACCGTCGCCGTCGTGCGCGAGGGCTGGGCGCTGGGGACGATCGGGGTGGCGGCCAACCTCTTCGTCACGTACCTGATCTTGCTCGCGGCGCTGCGCTTCGTCGGTGCACCGGCGTCCGAACTGCCCGCGGTCGATGTCTTCGCGGCGTTCGCGTTCGCGTTCTGGGCCGGCGCGGTGTTCCCGATCACCGGCAGCGGACTCGGCGTCGTCGACGCGGTCCTGATCACCGCACTGATCGAGATAAGCGGGGTCTCCGACGAGGTGCTCCTGGCAGCGGCGCTCCTGTGGCGCGTCTTTTACTCGATCATCCCGCTGCCCGCCGGCGCGATCACACTGAGCCGCTTCCGGAAGGCCAACCCCGACGCGCTGCGGCGCGGCACGTCAGCGGCCACGTAGGCCCGGAGTCGGACCGCGACAACCACGGCGGTAGCCGGGAGCGACATGGCCTTACTGGCGCGCCATCGCGATCTTGAGGCGCTCATCGGGAGTGATCAGGTGGTCGAGGTCCTCGGCGGCGTCTGCGATATCGATCTGTACCCATTCGACCGTGCCGGTGAAGCGGCTGGTCTCGACCGTGTAGTCGTCGCTGACTGGCGACGCGGTGTCTGAGCCGATGTCGCAGGTCTCGTCGCCCGAGAAGATCATCGGGACGGTGCCCTCGACCCGTCCCTCGCCCGTCCTGTTGCCGTCGAGGTAGAGCGCGACGTCTCCGCCCTTGCCGAGCCCGCCGCCGTCGTAGGTGAACTCAACGCGCACCTGGTGGGTGCCCGGTGGGAGCTGCGCGTCGCTGTCGACGTGGAAGTGGTGGACACCGAAGAGGTTGTAGGCGTACTTCGGCCTGCCGTCCTTGACGTAGAGGCTCCAGCCGGCGAACGCCCCGCCCTGAGAGACGATCACGCCCTCCGCGCCGTCATCGGGGACTGTCACCTCGGCCGTGACGGAGTGCGACTTGTTCTTGACGTTGATCACCGAGTGCTCGCTCAGGCGTCCCATGCCGCCGAAGAGCAACTGGGAGTTGCCCCGGATCAGCGTCGGCCGGCCGGCGAGGTCGGAGTTGAAGCGCTCGACCCGGCGGTCGTCGAGGGGAAGCACGTTGTACTTGCGCGCCTCTTCCATGAACAGCGCTTTCAGCTCGTTCAGCTTATCCGGCATCTCCGCTGCGAGGTCGTGGGCCTGGCTCCAGTCGGTGTTGGTGTCATACAGCTCCCAGGTGTCGTCGGAGAATGGGGGCAGCGGCTCGAACACCCACGGGGTCGAGTGGCGGGTGACCGCCGTCCAGCCCTGGTGGTAGATCCCGCGGTTGCAGAACATCTCGAAGTACTGGGTCTCGTGGCGCTCGGCCGCGCCGGCATCGTCGAACGCGTAGCGCATGCTCACGCCCTCGATGGGCTTCTGCGTGACGCCGTGCACCGTCGTGGGCTCGGGCAGCCCCGCCGCGTCCAGGACCGTCGGGGCGACGTCGATCACGTGGTGGAACTGGTGGCGCACCTCGTCGCGCGCCTGGATGCCTGCGGGCCAGTGGACGATCGTGCCGTTGCGCGTGCCGCCCCAGTGCGACGCGACCTGCTTGGTCCACTGATACGGCGTGTCCATCGCGTGCGCCCAGCCGACCGCGTAGTGGTTGTAGGCCTCGGGCGTGCCGAACTTGTCGATCCGCTCGGCCATGAACTCGACCGTCTCCAGCGCGGCGGCGCCGTTGAGGACGATCAGCTCGTTGAAGCACCCGTTCGGGGTGCCCTCGCCGCTGGCGCCGTTGTCGCCGATGATGTAGTAGACGAGCGTGTTGTCGAGGACGCCGAGGTCGTCGAGCGCGTCGATCAGCCGCCCGATGTGATGGTCGGTGTGTTCCAGGAAGCCGGCGTAGACCTCCATCTGCCGCGCGAGCACGGGCTTGAGGTCGTCGGGGACGTCGTCCCAGGCCGGGATCTCCTTGGGCCGCTCGGTCAGCTCGGCCTCCGGCGGGATCACGCCAAGTTGCTTCTGGCGGGCGAGCGTCTCCTCCCGCAGGGCGTCCCAGCCCTGATCGAACTGGCCCTTGTACTTCGCCGACCACTCCGGTGCTACGTGGTGCGGCGCGTGCGTGGCCCCCGGCGCGAAGTAGGCGAAGAACGGCTTGTCGGCCATCAGCGCCTTCTGCTGGCGGATCCACTTGATCGCCTTGTCGGTCATGTCCGCGGTGAAGTGGTAGCCCTCCTCCGGGGTCTTGTCGGGCTCGACCGGCGTGGTCCCCTCGTACAGGGCGGGGTAGTACTGGTTGGTCTCGCCGGCGATGAAGCCGTAGAAGTACTCGAACCCTCCCCCGCCGCTCGGCCAGTTGTCGAACGGCCCCAGCGGGCTCGTCTCCCACACCGGCACCTCGTGGCACTTGCCGAACTGCGCCGTCGCGTAGCCGTTGAGCTTGAGCGTCTCCGCCAGCGGCGCGCACGTATTCGGGCGCATCGAGTTGTACCCCGGCGCCGACGTCGCGATCTCCGTGATCCCGCCCATCCCAACCGTGTGGTGGTTGCGTCCCGAGAGCAGCGCCGCTCGTGTCGGCGAGCACAGCGCCGTGGTGTGGAAGCGGGTGAACTTCAGCCCCTCTCCGGCCAGACGCTCCGCCACCGGCGTGTTGCATGGGCCGCCGAACGCGCTGGAACACCCAAACCCGGCGTCGTCGAGCAGCACGACCAGCACGTTCGGCGCGCCCGCCGGAGGGCGCAGCGGCTCGATCGGCGGGAACTTGGCAGCCGGATCCTTCGCGTCCTCGTAGACAGGACCGTCGTACGCACGATCCGGGATCGGAAGCACGTCACGCTCGACGCTCATCGACTCGGGCACTTGGTCGTCCTCTCGCGCAAATGGCCAGATCACACGCCGTCTCCAACGGCGATGCCGCGATCCTTCCAGCGCCTGAGGTTGCCGTCCACCCCCGAATCGGGTGATCGGCGGTCCGCCCACCCGCGACCGCTCGAACCGCGCGACGACTGATGGTCTCCGCAACTCGGTCGCTGCCGCGGTCACTTCGCGCACCGGCGGCGCACTGCTCCTTCCCTGCACGCAAACGAGCGCCGCCGAGTCTCCGCGCAGGACGGCCGCCCAGGACGACACGCGAGCGTCCCGGGCGAATGAGCACGCGCCTTCGCACGCGCGTGGGGACGCAGAAGCGCCGCGCCAAGCGCGTTCGTCTCGAGCGTCGAGGGTGTTCGTTTCTACGTGTTCGTCTCTCGGTGTTCGTTTCTTGGTGTTCGTCTTAGGAGACCAACAGGCCGCCGCCCCGCCCTCGGCACGGATTTCGCGCTACGCCGGGGCTTTCGAGGAAGGGGGGTCCACCGCTTCGCGCTGGACCCGCCTTCCTCGACCTGCCAGATAAATCGGGCAGGGCAGCCCAGGCAAGAAGTGGAACGGCCGGGGGCGGGGCGGGGCGGCGGCAAGCGGGAGCGGTCGAGGTAGCGGACGAGCAAGGGGACGGAGATGAGCAGAGGGTCGCGATGGTCATGCGTGAGAGGTGTGGAAGGGAGTTGAGGAGTACGGCGTCGGTGTCGGGAGCGAGGGTGTCGTCGAATGACGGTGCTCGTCGTGAACGGACCTCTGTTTCGCTCGCTCCGACCTCGAGCGCGTTGCTCGCCGTCAGGTCGGGACCCCAGCGTCGCCCGCCACGATGCCCGGCGGCTTCCGCGCGCGTCCGACCGGCCGGCCCCGGCCAGCGGCTGCAGATAGCTCGACGCGTCCGCGGGGGCCAACTTCGGCGCTCAGGTCTCTTTATGGGTAGAGGGCCATGACCGCGAACACGAACACGTATGTCGCTCAGATCGTGCGGTTCCCGAGCCGCGCCGACTTCGACCCGGAGCTGACGAAGCGCGACCTCGCCCGCATGTGGCGCTGTTCGACGAAGACGATCGAGCGGTGCCACACTCGGCGGAGAAGTCGACGATCGTAAGTCGCGGGATCGACACGGTGAGCTCGGCGATGAGCGGCGAGTGGTTCGCGACAAAGCATGGCGTCCACTATCTCGAGCTCTTCAGCGGGCCTGGTCGCCTGCTCGACGAGAGCACGGGCAACGAGCAGCCCGGCTCGCCGCTTCGAGCGCTCGCGGTGCGCAAGCCCTTCAGCCACTACGTACTGAGCGATTACTCGCAGGCTTGCGCCGACGCGCTCGCAGCCCGAATCGGGGTGCGTCCGGACGTCGACACATCGTGCGGGGTGATGCCAACGATCGGGAACATCTCGACCGCGTCGCCGGCTTGCTCAACACGAAGGCGCTCGTCGTCGCATACCTCGATCCTGCGCGCCCGCAAGATCTCCATTGGGGCACCGTCGAATATCTCGCCACCCATTTCAGCTTTATCGACATGATCATCAACCTGCCGGTGAACAGCCTGATGCGCGCGATCCTCGGCGCACATGCGGCCGGGGGCCGCGGGCCCGGCGCCGCCGGGCGGTTCCTCAACCATGACCGGCCACACGAGCTCCTCCAGCCGAGCACTCCTGCCACGATCAATGCGATCCGACAGCAATACGACGAGCGGCTCGTCGCCCTCGGGTTTAAGCAGCCAGCACGACGCACGATCCACTTCCCGGCGGACAACCCGTACTACGACGTCCTACTCGTCTCACGACATGAGCGTGGACTGGAGCTGTGGAACAAAAAGGCGACGAACGCGGGGGACGACGAGGCAGGGGGGTGCTGACCGAGGAGAAGCCTTCGAGGTGATGAGGTACTTCCTGACCGAGTTCTGGAAGCGCGGCGGGAGCGTGTCGGACAGCGAGCTGGTCGATCTCCTCGGCTGGACCCACCACGACGCGCATGGGCCGACGGCAAGACGAATGACCCAGCGCGGTGGGAGGACTGGCTCGCGGCCGTGCGAGCAGTCGAAGCTGGCGAGCGCGCTCGCCCTTGGTGACGATTGTCGGGCTTCTCGGGTCGCGTGGCCCGCGTTTGACGATCTGGTTCCAGTCGCAATCGAGTCGCGAGCTTCCGCGCAATTGCCGACCACGAGCCGGATGTCGCGCCGTTTCTCACCCACCGTCTCCACCTCATGAGGGCCGCCCGAAGGCGGCCCTCAGTGTTTCTCTACGAGCCGTCTACCACCAGCGGCGGGGCGGCTCCTGCGTCTGCGCGTTGAGGTACGGCAGCCGCGGGGTGACCAGCGACAGCAGACTCGCCAGGCCCGTGAACCGGACCACGTCGAACCCGCGCTGGATCTCGTTCGAGTAGATCCGGCCGTTGTACCAGTACGACGACCACGCGCCGGCGAGGGCGGCGTTGCCGTTCTCGTCCGTGAACGGCCCGCGGTCCCACCACGCGAGCTCGTGGATCCGGTTCCCGTTGGTCCAGTCGATCACGGAGGTGCCGCCCTGATACCAGGCCTGGACGAGGATGTCGCGGCCCGGGATCGGCAGGAGGTTGCCGTTGTGGGCGACGCAGTTCTCCGTCGCCGTCTGGGTGCGCGGGATCTTGAAGTAGCTCATGAACACGGGCCGGGTGCGCTTGCGGATGCTGTACACCGCGTCCGCGCCGCGCTGTGGGCCGACGGTCGGGTTGCACTCGGCGCCTGCGCCGCCGCCGCGCTCGTCGGTGAACAGCACCTGCTGCGCGTCATGGCTGATCGTCGCGCTGTGCCAGAACGCGAAGTTCGCGTCGAACATCTTGGCGACGACCTTCGGGTTCGCCGGGTGGGAGATGTCCATGAGGATGCCGTCGCCCATGCACGCGCCCGCGGCGAGGTCCTTCGCCCGGTAGACCGTGATGTCGTGGCAGCCGGTGGTCTGCGCCGTGTAGTTGTTGGAGCCGTCGTAGCCGCCGTCCGGGAAGAGCACCGGCTCGGCGATCACGGACGCGGTCGTCGGCGCGCCGAGCGGCACCTCGACGATCGAGATCTTGTCGTGCGGCAGCTGGCAGTCCGGCCCGACCCCCGTCGGTCCGAGGATGTACGACGACACGTAGAGCAGCACGCGGTCGCCGTCCGGCACCAGCGTATGGGTGTGCGAGCCGCAGTCCGTCTCCACCGACTTGATGTAGCGCGGGTTGGTCACGTCGGAGACGTCGAAGATCTTGATGCCCTCCCACGCGGTCGGGTCGGTCACCGGCTTCGCCACGCTCTGGCAGCTGTCGTCGCTGCGGCTGCTGTCCGTGGACAGGAAGAGGAGGTTGTTCCAGACCGAGATGTCGTTCTGCGAGCCGGGACAGAGGACCTGGCTCACGATCTGCGGCGCCGACGGATTGGAGACGTCGGTGATCTGGAACCCGGCGTAGTTGCCCTGGAATGCGTACCGCCCCGAGAACGCGAGGTCCGAGTTGAAGTTCGACGTCCCGGCGTGCGCGCCGGTCTTCGGGAGGTTGGTGACCAGGCGGAGGTTGCGGCCGTCCGTCTCACCCGGGCCGAGCGTCGCGCCGGACGTGTCGTAGCGCGCGGCCACGCTCGCCGGCGTGCAGGTCCCGTCGCCGCCGGTGAAGGCCTGATCCGTCAACGGGATCACGGCGGCCCACGCGGCGGCGCCGCTGAGGCACTCCTCCGGGTGGGCGTTCGCCGCGGGCGCGGCGAACGCCAGCACGGCGAGGCAGGCGAAGACAGGACCGCCGACGCGCGCCCATCGTCCACGACTGAGCATGTCTGCAACTCCTTTTGTTCAGCGCGCCCGCCGCCGCCGGCGCTGACGCTCCGCGCGGCCCCTTGGCCGCGCCACCGGCGCAACCCTAAGCCGCGGCGGCGCGTGAAAGCAAGCGTCCGTTCGTCTCACGGCAGCGGGAGGCCGACCGCGGCGTTCTCCTCGGGCGTGGCGTTCCAGTATCCGTAGCGCTCGGAGGTCGCTAGGAAGTGCAGGAGCGGGTCGCCGCCGGCCGGTGGCGAGGCGACCTCGCGGAAGAACCGGCCGATCCGGCTGGTGGTGGTGACGATCATCACGGCCGGCTCGCTCGAGCGGTTGCGGAACGCGTGCTTCGCGCATCCGGGGACGTGGAAGACGTCGCCCGGGCGGATCTGCTCCCACCTGAATCCGGCGTCGGTGTGCACGAGGCCCTCGGGCGAGCCCGTGACCTCGAAGAACGTCTCGGGGTCCGCGTGGGTGTGCATCGGCACGACCGCCCCCGGCGGGATCGTGCCGCGTATCACCAGCGGCGCGTCCGCCTCGTCCGGGGAGGTCAGGAACTGGATCGTCGGGCCGAGGACCCCGATCGTCTCGGCTGCGTCGGGGTCCACGAGGTGCGCGGTCCTCATGCCGTCACCGGCTTCCGCTTCCACGTCCCGATCAGCAGCGGCCACAGCGCGGCGTGCCCATCCGCTCCGGCGGTCTCGCGAGCGAACTCGTCGAACCAGCGGGCGCTGCGCTCCTTCGTGGTGAGACCGAGCTCGAGCGCGGCCGGCAGCACGCTGCGGTAGACCGCCTCGTACATCGGCGCGAGCGTCGGAAGCGTGCCCACCCACGCACCGGCGTCCATCCCGTCGGGCGCGCCGATGCCCGCCTGGGCATGCAGCGCCGGCAGATGGAGCCCCGGGCGGATGTCGCGGCCGCCGTGCCGGAAGACGTCGAGCACGACGCGCCTGAACTCGTCGACCGTCGCGAGCGCGGGCGCGACCTCGCTCATCACGAGGTCGTAGTCCTGCACGACCAGGCGGCCGCCGGGTGCCACCCACGCCCATAGCCGGCGCAGCGTGGCCGCCGGGTCGTCGGTGTACAGCAGCAGCAGCCGCGCGAACACGAGGTCGAACGGCGCGCCGGGAATCGTCTCGTCGGTCTCGGCGTCGATCGCCTCGAAGGTGCACTGGCGGTGACCGGCGGCGTGCAGCATGTCGATGGCCTGGGCCCCGAGCGTCGCGTCGATGTCGATCCCGGTGACGTGCCCGCCAGGACCGACGCGCTCGGCCATCAGGCGCATCGTCTCGCCCGGGCCGCAGCCGACATCGAGGCAGCGGGTGCCGGGGGCGAGTCCGGCGTGGTCGAGCAGGCTTGCGGTCTCGGGCTCCCAGATGCGGGCCTGGTCCCGGAGCCGCTCGTACTCGGAGGGACTGCGCCCGAGCACGTAGGAGGCGGATGTTGAGGCTGTAGTGGTCACCCCGCCAGCGTGCGCGGCCGGCTCCGTCGCGGCAAGGCCGCGTTTGAGGGGTCCTCGCCGATCGCTCGACACCCCGCACATGAGGGGGTTGCGTGGCGCGAGCCGTGTGGCACCCTAAGAGGGCTGGCATGCCGGTTAGTACCGTCGCGCGTCATCGGGAGGAATTGATCACGCGGGCCGTTGAGGCCGGCAGCGTCCGCGCGCTGTTCGCCGCGGCCTCCGAGCGGCTCCGCCGGCTCGTCCCGTTCGACGCCGCCGTGTGGCTCGCCACCGATCCCGCCACCAACCTGCCGACGGCGCCGACGCGGTCGGAGAACATGCTCCGCTTCGGTGGCCGCGGCGCATGCCTGCGCATCTGGGAGCTCGAGTTCCTCGTCGACGACGTCAACCTGTACCGCGACCTCGCCGGCGCCACCTCACCGGCGAGCGGCCTGCGGATCGCGACCGGCGACCGGCCGGCCCGCAGCGCCCGCTATCGCGAGATCCTGCGCCCGCACGGGTTCGACGACGAGCTGCGCGCGGTGCTGCGGGTCGACGGCAGCGGGTGGGCGTCGGTCGGCCTCTACCGTGAGCAGGGCCGCCCGGCGTTCGACGCCGGCGAGGCCGAGCTGGTGGCGAGCCTGTCGGCCCCGCTCGCCGCGGCCGTGCGCGAGCACGCCCGCCGCACGGGCCGGCCGGCCGGGGCGGCCGAAGTCCGAGGGCCCGGCCTGATGGTGTTCGCTCCGGACGGCGAGCTGACCGCGATGAACGACGACGCGCGGGCGTGGCTGGACGAGCTGCCGTGTGAGCTCGAGGAGCAGTCGGCGTTCGGCATCCGGCTGCCGATCATGGTCGCGAGCACTGTTATGCGCGCGCGAGCGATCGCCGAGCAGCGTGATCGCGGGACCGCGCGGGCGCGCATGCGGTCAAGCGCGTCAGGCCGGTGGCTGGTGTGCCACGCGTCCAGCCTGCGCGCCTCGGACGGGACGGTCGGGGACACCGCGCTCGTGATCGAGCCCGCCAAGGCCTCGGAGGTCGCGCCGATCATCGTGCAGGCCTACGAGCTGTCCCCGCGCGAGCAGGAGATCACGCAGCTGATCGCGCAGGGCCTCGGCACCGCCGACCTGGCGAGCCGGCTGTTCCTCTCCACGCACACCGTGCGCGACTACGTGAAGGCGATCTTCGAGAAGGTCAAGGTCTCCAGCCGCGGCGAGCTGGTGGCGAAGCTGTTCGCCGAGCACTACGCGCCGGTCCATCTCGACCCGACCCAGCACGACCGGACCGGCACGTAGCACCGCTCAGAGCGAGCGCTGGTAGGCCGAGAACGCGCGCGTGGCGAGCATCGCGCACACCAGCGCGAGGCCGGCGAGCAGGCCGACGCGGCCGGCGACCAGGCCCCAGTCGATCTCCTGCATCGCCGCGGAGCGACCGGCCTCGACCGCCCAGTTGACGGGGTTGAACTTCGCGACGGTGCCGATCCAGCCGGGGACGAGGCTCTGCTGCATCAGCGCGGTCGACAGGAACGTGAGCGGCAGCAGCACGAACGTGACGGCGCCGATCAGCGCCTCACGCTGGCGCGCGAGCACGGCGATCGCGTTGGACAGCGACGCGAACGCCGCGCCGAGCAGCGCGGCGACGAGGATCAGCACGAGCACACCGCCGACGCCGCCGACGTAGTCGGCGCCGAGCGCGAGCGCGAGCAGGACGATCACCACGGTCTGGATCACGATCGTCAGCACCGCGTAGACCACGCTCCCCGCGTTCAGCGCGCCGCGCCACACCGGCGCGACCAGCATGCGGTCCATCACGCCGCTCTGGATGTCCTCGATGAAGGCCATTCCGGTCCACCCCGCGGAGGACACGGCGAGCATCACGACGATCCCGGGGGTGAGGAAGTCGATGTACGAGCCGTCGAAGCCGGGGATCTGCGTGACCGCCTCCAGCAGCGCTCCGAACAGCAGCAGCCAGATGATCGGTTGCATCAGCGCCATGCCGAGGTACGCGGGGTTGCGCACGAACACGCGCACGCCGCGCAACGCCACCTGCCAGGTCTGTCGCAGGGCGGTCATGCCGCAACCTCCTCGAGCTCGGTCTTCGGTGTGTGGAACGTCCGCCCGGCGTGCCGCAGGTAGACGTCGTCCAGCGACGGGCGGGCGAGCGTGACCGACATCGCCGTCACGCCGTGCGCCTCGAGTGCGGCCAGCACGGCCGGGATCGCTGCGCTGCCGTCGTGTGCGCGGGCGCGCAGCGTGTGGCCGTCGAGCTGGACATCTTCGACGTCGGTGACGCGGCCGAGTGCGACACGCGCGCCGGCGACCTCCGGGTCCGCGAGCTCGATCTGGATCGTGTCGCCGTCGAGCTCGCGCTTGAGCTGGTCGGGTGTGCCTTCCGCGACGACCCGTCCGCGATCGACGATCGCGAGCCGCGAGGCGAGCCGGTCGGCCTCCTCGAGATGGTGGGTGGTGAGCAGGATCGTCATCCGCTCCTCGGCGGCCAGACGCTCTACCTCGCGCCACATCTCCACTCGCGCCTCGGGGTCGAGCCCGGTCGTGGGCTCATCCAGGAACAGCACCTGGGGCCGGTGCAGCAGACCCATCGCGATGTCGAGCCGGCGCTGCATGCCGCCGGAGTAGGTTCTCGCCTTGCGATCGGCGGCCTCGGCCAGGCCGAAGCGCTCGAGCGCCTGCGCGACGCGCTGCCTCAGCTCGCGCCCGGTGATCCCGTAGAACTCGCCGCTGAGCACCAGGTTCTCGCGCCCCGTCGCCTCCGGGTCCGCGCCGTGCTTCTGTGCCACCACGCCGATCGCGTGGCGCACGCGCACCGGCTCCGCGAGCACGTCGATCCCGGCCACGCGCGCGCTCCCGCTGTCAGGCCGCGACAGGGTCGACAGCACCCGCACGGTCGTGGATTTCCCGGCGCCGTTCGGCCCGAGGATGCCGAAGATCGTCGCCGATTCGACGGATAGGCTCAGCCCGTCGAGCGCCGTCACGGCGGGCCCGTACGTCTTCCTCAGATCATTCGCTTCGATTGCAACATCCATCTGGTGCTCTCCGAGTCCGGTCAACGCGGTATTGTCTCTGTCGTAAAGTATCTTTAGCGTAGAGAGATAAGAGTGTCAAGAGATAAGCGGCAGGTGTTCGAGGAGTTGATCGGCGAGATCCAGCGCTCGCAGCTCGCCACCGACCGCTTCGACCAGGCAGTGGCCGACGCGGCCGGCCTGAACCGGACCGACATGCGCTGCCTCGACGTCCTCGGGCGCGAGGGCCCGGTGACCGCCGGCCGGCTCGCGGAGGCGACGGGCCTCACGAGCGGGGCGATGACAACCGCACTCGATCGGCTCGAGCGCGCGGGGTTCGCGCGTCGGACGCGCGACAGCACGGACCGCCGGCGCGTGCTCGTCGAGATGACGCCGGAGGCGCAGCGCCAGGCGGCGGCCTTCTATGCCCCGCACATGGCGCACTCCGAGCGGCTGTACCAGCGCTATGACGAGCAGCAGCTCGAGCTACTGCTCGAGTTCGTGCGCGAAGGGCGCGAGCTCAACGAGCTCCACGCGGAGCGACTCGAGCAGCAGAACCGAGCGCGCTAGGCCTTCTTCTTCTGCTTGTTCTTTCGCCCCTCGTGGTACATCTCGGTGAGGGGGCCGGCCACAGCGCGGTCGGCGTTCTCGCCGACCGACACGGTGGGCTGTTCCTTCCGTGCCTCGTGAGCCCGCTCCGAGCTGTCGCCGGGCGGCGGAGGCCGCCTGAGCAACCGTCGGACCCAACCGGGGATGATGTGAACCTCGCCGCCCCACTGCTCAGGTTGGCGCGACATGCGGTGCTCCTTTCCGTTGAACGCACACTACGCCGGTTCTCCGTTCAAACGCAACGCCAGCGGCTACCATGGAGGGAGCGCGCGAGACCCCGGCGCCGCCGCCTTTGGCGCCATCCGGGCTTGCGTCCAAAGACTTCGAGCGCCCGCCGCGTCCCAGCGGCTGCCTGAGCGCTCGTCCCATCGAAATCGGAGGTGACAGCCATGGCCGTCGAAGAGAAGCTTGCCCTGGAGGGTGTGGTCGAGGAGTCCCTGCCCAACCTGATGTTCCGTGTGACGCTCGACAACGGGCATTCCGTGCTCGCCCACATGGCCGGCCGCATGCGCCGTGCCCGCATCCGCGTGAACCCGGGCGACAAGGTCCGCGTCGAGGTCTCGCCGTACGACCTCAGCCGCGCGCGGCTGATCTACAGGCTCAAGTAACTAAGGCGCTCGCCCGAGCTTGCGACGGCGAGTAAGCCGCACGCCTACTTGAACGCGCGCGCGATCAGCGCGTCGAAGGCGCGGTCCGGCAGCAGCCGGGCCAGCGTCGCCTGGACCTTCGCCTCGCGCCCCACCACGTAGCGGGTGCGCGGGCGGCGCGCCGTGATCGCGCGGCCGACGACGTCGGCGACCGCCTGCGGCGGCAGCCCGTGGCGCGACATCTCCTCCGCCTGCCGGCTCACGCTGGCGATCAGGCCGCTGTAGCGCCGGCGGGTCTCCTCCGGCATCTCGTCGATCACGCGGCCGGCGTCCTGCAGGCCCTTGTCCCAGATCGGCGTGGCGATGCCGCCCGGCTCCACGGACACCACACGCACGCCGAACTGCGCCACCTCTCGCCGCAGCGCATCCGTCATCGCCTCGAGCGCGAACTTCGAGGCGGCGTACGGCCCGAACAGCGGCCCGGCGACGCGCCCGCCGATCGAGCTGAGATTGACCACGCGGCCGCGGGCGCGCAGGAGCGCGGGGAGCAGCGCTCGCGTGACCGCGACCTGGCCGAGCAGGTTGACCTCCATCTGGCGCCGCCACTCCTCGACCGGCACACCCTCGACCGGGCCGGTGATCGCGATGCCCGCGTTGTTGACGAGCGCCGCGAGGTCGGTTCCGACGCGGCCGCCGAGGGCGGCGATGTCCTCCTCCGAGGTGACGTCGAGCCGCACCGGCGCGGTGCCGGGCGGCGCGTCTGACTCGGTCCGGACGCCGGCCAGCACCTCATAGCCGAGCCCGGACAGGTGGGTGGCGCAGGCGCGGCCGATTCCGGTCGAGGCGCCGGTGACCAGCGCGAGGGGTGCCATCGCCACGACGATACGCTCTCGCGGTGGACCAGCCGCCCGTTCAGCGCGTGTGCCCGCACTGCGCGCGGATCTCCTACGAGGACGGCAGCCGGTGCCCGTACTGCGGCCGCGGCTTCCGCCGCAGCGGCCTGTTCGCCGTCGCCGCGATGCTCACCGTGTTCGCCGCGGTCGTGCTGGGCGGCATGTACCTGATGTTCGTCGCCGCCGGCAACGAGGTCGACCGGCAGCTCGACCGCGAGGTCAACCGCGTCGAGCAACGTCTCGAGCAGGACTTCGGCGCCATCCGCCGCGACGTCCGCGAGGAGCTCGACCGGCGCCTGCCCTCGCCGACGCCGAGCCCGTAGCCCGTCAGCGCGCCTGCGCCAGCGCCGGGCCGACCTGGCCCGGCGTGACGGTGACGAAGCGGGTGTCGGGGAAGCGGGCGGCGACGGGGGAGATCGCCACGGGGTGGTTGAGGCCGACGCCGACGATGACGCTGTAGCCGCGGGCCGCGAACAGGTGGGTGACCGAGAGCTGCTCGGTCGCCGTGCGGGGGACGCGCAGCTGCGCCTCGCCACCGGCCCGCTTCACGGCGGACCGGGCTTCGGCGAGGACGGCGGGATCGCTGGCAGCAGCCGCGTCCACAACCACGACGACCCGCCGCTCTGGGGAGGCCGGAGCAGTCTGAACGGCACCGAACACGGTGAGCGCCAGAAGCCCCGAGAGGAGGAGAGCACGAGTAGTCATACGAATGACTGTACTACGTATGACGGGCTTTGTCTAGGAGTCGTAGCCCGGAAGTTGTTGGCGGTCCGTCCACGACGTCAACTGCGCTGGGTGGGGAAGCTGGGGTCCTTTCGCGGCCGCGAGGGTGCATAACTCGCCCACTCGACGGGTCTCCAGGGCTCGAGTGGTGAGTTGTGATCCGTGGCGGTGCACAACTCGCCACTCGATCTCGACGGAGCGTCGAGTGGTGAGTTATGCACGCGAAAACCGTGCATTTCGGCACAAACGACGCCCCGCGCCCCGAGCGTGTCCCGAACTGCACGCCGGCGATGCAATCCCGCACACACGCGCCGCCCGAAAGCGTCGAGTGTCCACAAACGCACCGCACCACCCCCTTAATGCCGCAGTTGACCTTTACGCCCGCCCCGCCACAACCGCTTACCGCGGCGATTCCCCCGTCCCGGGCGGAGGCCCGGTCGACTCCCGAACGACAAGCTCGACAGGAAGAATCCGCCCCCGCTCGCCCGCCTCGCCCGCCATCACGCCGGCAAGCGCCTCGAACGCCGCCGCCCCGAGCTGCTCCGGATCGATCGCGATCGTCGTGAGCGGCGGGTCGAACACCTTCGCGAACGGGAGGTCGTCGAAGCCGACGACCGACACGTCCTCGGGGATCCGCAGCCCGAGCTCGCGCGCTGCGAGGTAGATGCCGCCGGCCAGCAGGTCGTCGTCGGCGTACACCCCGGTCGGCCGGTCGGGACCCCCGAGCAGCGCGAGGCCGGCGCGGTGGGCGTCGTCGAACCGCAGCGCGGCCGTCTCGTACCCGCACCGCTCGAGCCCGGCGTCGGCGAGCACCGCGAGCAGGCGCTCGCGGCGCAGGCGGAAGGTCTCGGCGTCGAGCGCGGCCGCCAGATGCCCGATCCGCCGGTGGCCGAGGTCGATCAGGTGGCGGACCGCGATGTCGGTCCCGCGCTCGGTGTCGAACCGCACGTAGCGCATCCCGGGCGGCGACACCTCGATCGCGACCACGTGCTCGCCGGACCGCTCCGGCGGGTCGATCGTGAAGAACATGTACCCGTCGGCCGGCCCTGCGCGTAGCGCCTCGAACGCGCCGCGCTCGCGATCGGGATCGTTCGCCGCGTCCACCAGCGTCACCGCGTAGCCCGCCTGCCACGCGGCCGCCTGCGCGCCGCGCAGCACCGGCCCGAAGAACGGGTGCGTCACGTCCGTGACGACGAGCCCGACCGTGCGGGCGGTGCCGGTGCGCAGCGTCCGCGCCGCCACGTTCAGCTGGTAGCCGAGCTCCTTCGCCGCCTCGCGCACGGCCGCCTCCGTCGGCGCGGAGATCCGGCCGGCGGACTTGCCGGACAGCACCAGCGACACGGTCGACTGCGACACGCCGGCGCGGCGCGCCACGTCGACGCTCGTGACTCTCGATTCCGATCGACCGATGAGATGGATACAACCACGTCTGTGAGTGACCTCGTCGAGGAAGTCGTCCCGCTGCGTGGCCACGACCTGCGGCTGCTGCGTCCGCGCGACGCCGAGGCGCTGCTCGACGACGAGGCGTTCGACCGCGACGAGTTCATGCCGTACTGGGCAGAGCTGTGGCCGAGCTCGCTCGCGCTCGCGCGCACGATCGCGGGTCGCTCGCTGCGCGGAGCGCGCACGCTCGAGCTGGGCTGCGGGCTCGGGCTCCCGAGCATCGCCGCGGCGCTGGCCGGCGGGCGGGTGCTGGCGACCGACTGGTCGCCGGAGGCGGTTGCGATGACCGCCTCGAACGCCGAGCGCAACGGTGCGCAGCTCGAGACGCTCGTGTGCTCCTGGACCGAGCCCGCCCCGCTGCTCGACCGCGCTCCGTGGGATCTCGTGCTCGCGTCCGACGTGCTCTATGAGGCCCGCAACGCGGATGCCCTGCTCCCGCTCCTGCCGCGCCTCGGCGCGGAGGTGTGGCTCGCCGATCCCGGCCGCGCACCGACCGGCGCGTTCCTCGAGGCCGCGCAGGGCGCCTGGACCGTCACGACCAGGCGCGCGCCGGAGCTGCCCAACGGCGCGGTGCACCGGCTGCGTAGGCTTCGCGCGGCGTGATCAGCCGGTTGCCACGTACAGCGCGC
This sequence comes from uncultured Solirubrobacteraceae bacterium, assembly GCA_963806395.1. GTDB lineage: Bacteria > Actinomycetota > Thermoleophilia > Solirubrobacterales > Solirubrobacteraceae > DASSUW01. The sequence continues at coordinate 72,050 of CAWDYI010000020.1, forward strand.
GGGTGCTCGCGCCGCCACGGCGGCGCAGGCGGTGCGGGACCGAGCCGTCGAACAGCACCGCGTCTCCCTCGTGCAGCGCGTGGACGGTGCCGCCGAGATCGACCTCGAGCACGCCTCGCACGACGTAGACGCACACGTCGCCGGTGGTGGGCTCGGCTTCGTCGGACCACTTCGTGGTTGCGCTCGACCACTCGCGCATCCGCAGCGCGGCCCGCCCGGTCAGGATGTCGCGGGCACCGTCGGCCGCGTCCTCAGGCCGGCGCACGACGATCGGGCTCGCCAGCGGAGGGCGCGTCCACAGTGCGCTCACCGGGACCTCGAGCGCCTGCGCGATGCGCTCGACGGAGCCGACGCTGGGCCGCGCGAGCCCGCGCTCGAGCTGGCTCAGGAACGGATGCGACAGGCCGGCCTCGCGGCCGAGGGCCTTCAGCGTGAGCCCGCGGTCCCGCCGCAACTCGCGCACGCGTGCGCCGAGGCGGGTCGGGGCATCCGGGGACTGCTGGCTGTCGTGTAGCACCATGTTCCAGAGTATCGTGGAGAACCGCGTCGCCTCATGGCGACGCCTGGTGCCGGCGGACAGCGAGCCCGGGCGAGTCTGGTGGCGATCACCGACGCGTCGTGCGCAGGATACGACCGCATGCAGGTCGCCGGCGCGTCGTGCGCCGGACGGTCGGGTCCGTAAGAGCACGAACCCAGGTGGGACCCGCCCCTGGCGGGCGGGGCGGGTCCCACCTCGGCCCGCTCTAGGGCGAGGCGTTGGTGATGGAGTTCCCCATGAACGTGAAACCGTCCGAGTGGCCGTACTTCTTGTCCTGGACCTGAGTGAGTCCATGGACAGAACCGAGCACGGTCAGCTTCGGCGGCTCATAGGTGTTGATGGGGGTAGCTCGGTCGTTCATCGACCGCGACCTTCCTGTTGGTACGACCAGACAAAGGGCAGAGTAAGGGCCAGGGCCGCCTACGGGAACTCCCCGAAGGGCCAGTTGTGACGACGAACCGTGACGCGGCCGGTGCGTATGGATTTCGCCTTCTGGGCCTCGACGGAGCCCGCTCGCTGCTGGTTCCGGCGCCCGCCGCGTGGCCGCCGCTCGAGGTGGCGGTCGCCGCGGACGCCCCCGGGCCGCCGTGTGATCGCGTGGGACCGGACCGGGCGGAGCTGAAGCTGCTCACCGGCGGCTGGGTCGGCATCGACCGATCGCCCGGGCGCGCCGTGTACCACCTCCCGAGACACGTCGACCACGGATCGCTCGTGCATCCGTACCTGGCGCCCGTGGCGCTGATCGCCGCGCGCTGGCTGGGGCGGGAGAGCTTCCACGCCGGCGCCTTCGTGGTCGACGGCGGCGTCTGGGCGCTCCTGGGCGACAAGGAGGCGGGCAAGAGCACGACGCTGGCCTGGCTGGCCGCGCACGGCCATCTGGTGGTGTGCGACGACGCGCTCGTGCTCGACGGGTCGACGGCGCTGGCCGGCCCGCGCTCGATCGACCTGCGCGCGGAGTCCGCGCAACGGCTGGGCATCGGCGAGCCGCTCGGGACGGTCGGCGTTCGCGAGCGCTGGCGCGTGCCGCTCGCACCCGTGCCGGCCGAGCTGCCGTTCCGCGGCTGGGTGTCGCTCGAGTGGGGAGACGAGGTGTCCGTCGAGCCGCTGCGCGGCGCGGCCCGCCTGCCTGCGCTGATCCCGCACCGCGGCGTCCGGCTCGAGCCGCCGCGGCCCGAGTCGCTGATCGAGTACGCCGCGCTGCGCCACCTCGTGCTGCGCCGCCCGCTGGGCTGGGGCTCACTTGGCGATGGCGCCGAGCGGCTGCTCGAGGCCATCGCGCGCAAGCCATAGCGCCTGCAGCAGCGTGAACGTCTGGGCGGCCGGCTCGCCGCCGCCCCAGTGGGCGCGCAGCGCCTCGGCGTCCACGAGGCCGGCGGGGGCACCGGTGCCGTCCCAGGTGCTCGCGAACGCCTGGCTGTGGCGGTTGAAGAACACGGGGTCGAAGCTCGCCTTCGAGCGACGGGCGAGCACGTCGTCCGGCAGCAGCTCGCCGAACAGCGCCCGCATCCCGGTCGTGCGGTCGGCGAAGCCGCCACGGGCGGCGACCGCGCTCCACAGGCCGGCGTCGAACAGCGGGTGTGCCAGCTCGACGTCGTCGTCCGCGGCGACCGTCGCGATCGCGTCGAGCGCGAGGTCGAGGTACCGCAGCCCGCGCAGCCACGCCATGCGGTCGCGGACGCCACGCGGCTCGGATGCGGCCTCCGCTGCCCGCGCCGCCGTCGCGGCACGGCGCGCGGCGGGCGTGAGCCATTCGAACTCGACGGGCTCGCGGCGTGCCAGCACGGCGCGCCGCAGCGGCGCCGGGGCCCATCCGAACGCGCGCCGGCGCCGCGACGGCGTGGCGGCGGCGGAGAACAGCTCGTCGCCACCGATCCCGGTGAGGAGCGAGCCGCCGCGCGCGAGCTCCAGCAGCGGCAGGTGGAAGTGCACGTTGCACGGCCACAGCAGTCCGTGCGTGCGCAGGATCCGCACCGCGTGCGGGCCGATCACGTCGAGCTCGTCGTGCACCTCGATGCGCACCCAGTCCTCGAGGCCGAGGTGGGCGACGACCTTCTCCTGCCACGTTGCCTCGTCGCTCTCCGACACACCCGGGGCCCGCAGCGTGGCGGGAACGGGCGCGGGCAGCCCCTCGCGGCGCGCGATCGCCGCGGCAGCCGCGAGCACGGCGGAGGAGTCACGCCCGCCGGAGAAGCTCACCAGGCACGGCGCACGCCGCAGCGCCGGCAGGATCGCCTGTTCGAGCCCGACGGTCGGGGCCGGCAGCGGCGGCGGGCGGCGGGCAGCGCCGAACGGCATCCCGGTCGCCAGCTCGAGCGGCGTCAGCGCCGTCACGGCGGCAGCCTTGAGAGCTCGACGTAGCGGGCGCCGTCGTCGTCGCCGTCGAGCCACGCATGGGCCTGGAACCCGGCCGGGCCCGTGGTCCCGATCACGACGTCGCGCGGGTCGTCGTGGGCCGCCAGCCACCGCTGCAGCACGAGCGAGCGCTCGAGGCAGGAGTGCTCACGCCGGCGCAGCACCGCGTGCAGGCCGCGCTCGGCGCTCGCGGGCAGCGGCGGCGGAGCCGGCAGCGTCACCTCGCGCAGGGCGCCGTCGCGCAGGCCGGCGCGCGCCCGTCGCAGTGCCCGGTCGGTCCACCACGCTGCGCGCAGCGTGGGGATGTCGGGCGGCCGCCGCATCACCCGTCGAGCAGCCCGCGCTCGCTCAGGTCGCGCAGGAACGCGTCGGTGTCCGCGGTCGCTCGATCACGGTCGATCCCGTACTCGCTCATGAGTTCGGCCACGAGCGCCTCGCGGGTCGTGCCCGCGGCGAGCGTGCGCCAGAGGATCGCGCCGGCGGGGTTCGCGGCCAGGTACAGCGCGGCCTGCTCGTCCAGCGCCACGATCTCGCCGTCGACCTCCTTCCACGCCACGCCCTCGTCACGGAGCCTGAGCTCGCTCACGCGCTCTTCCTCTCGTCGTCGAACGGCGGGGGCTGGAGCGCCCACGACCGCCGGTCGTGCTCTGACTTTGGCACACAGGCGTCGCCGATCGCCGCGCGTGCCCGGCCCAGCTTCTGCGTCCACCGCTCCCCGGGCGTGCGACCGGCGCTCCCGGCGATCGCTGCGATCGCGGCCGGCGCCGCCCGGTGCGGCGGCAGGCCCCAGATCTCGCCTGCCGTGCGCATCACGTGAGCCTCGAGCACGGTGCGCTCGCGCGCGGTGGCCAGATGCCGTGCCCACACGCGCATCGCGAGCGGGCGGCGCTCACCCTCCACCAGCGCCGCGGCGGCGCGGCGGGTGGTGCGCCACAGCCGCAGACAGCCCCACCGGCGCGCGATCGCGTCGGCCTCGTCCGGGTCGGCCTCGCGCGCCATCACGGACACGTCGATCAGGCGTCCGGCGCAGGCGAGCGGCTCGTGTGCCCATGCGTGGGCGGCGAGCAGGACGGCGTGGTGGGCGACCGGGAGCGTCAGCACGCCGTCGGCGTCGAACGCGCCCGGGACGGCCAGGTCGAGCAGCTCGGCCGCGGTCGGCGCGACCATGCTGTCCGGCCACTTCGGCCGGGCGTGGACCTCGATCGTCACGGGGAGGCCCGGCAGGTACAGCGGCCGCAGGTGGTGGATGCCCTCGTACAGATGCGGGGTCCCGGTCGGCACGAACCCGGCGGCACGGAGCGCGCGCTGGACGCCGATCGGGTTATCCACAAGCAGGTCGAGGTCCTTGCAGGGCCGCAGCGCGGGGTCGGGGTAGCGCGCACCGACCTCCGGGCCCTTCATCAGCACGATCGGCCCGTCGCAGGCGGCGCGCACGCGGCTCAGCAGCACCGGCACGGCGAGCGCCGACGCCGCCGCGAGACGGACCTCGGCCCGCAGCGCGTCCGTCATCGGCTCGCCGGCGCGGTGGCGCGCCCGCGCGTCGATCAGGTGCAGCCGGTGCAGCCGCAGGTCCTCAGGGCAGGGCGCACGGCGCGCGAGCGCCTCGACGGACTCCCAGAGCTCCATCAGTACATCCCCAGCGTGCCGAGGCGGCGCTCGCGGTCGAGTGCGAGCTTGAAGAGGCCGACCCCGAGAGCGAGCGTCAGCCCGGAGAGCGGGATCAGGATCGCGATGTCCGACAGCGCCGCGCTCCAGCCGGCACCGCCGAGCAGCTGCTCGCGGACACCCTCGATGGCGATCGCGAGCGGGTTCCAGGCGGCGGCAGCAGCGATCCAGGCCGGCAGCAGGGCGAGCGGGAAGACGGCGCCCGACGCGAGGCCGAGCAGCGTCGTGCCGGCGCCGAGCAGCCCGGTGCCGCGCCGGAAGGTCACGATCGCGGCGCCGGTCGCGAGGCCGAGGCCCCAGGCGAACGGCACCATCGCGGTCATGATCAGCGCGGCGGGCACGATCCCGCCGGGCTCGAAGTGCAGCCCGAACACGAGCGCGATCGCGCCCATCATCAGCGTTGAGCGCAGCGGCACCATCAGAAGCGTCGAGGCGACCGAGCCGATCTGCACGGTGGCGGTCGCGGTCGGGGTGGCCAGCAGCGACTCGAGCGTGCCCTGCAACTGCTCCTGGCGGATCGCCCCGGCCACGCGGTACAGCAGCACGCCGAGGGCGAGGTTGATCACGATCCCGGTGGCGACGAACTCGAGGTAGGTCACCTGCGTGCCGCCGAACGTCGGCAGCTTCGAGGGCTCGACGAGCTTGGCGATGAACGAGAAGACGACGACCTGGGCGGCGAGGCCGAGCACGTCCGACGCGAACGCGACGCGGTAGGACAGCGCCACCTTGATGTCGCGCCGCACGAACGCGGGCAGCTTGGCGGCCTCGGCGAACACGCCGGCGGTCATGCCCTGTCTCCGGTCAGCGCGAGGAACGCCTCCTCGATCTCCGAGCGCTCCTGGCGGCAGGCGAGCACGTCGATGCCGCCGTCCGCGAGCGCAGCGATCGCGGCGCCGAGCGCCACGCCCTCGACCGGCTCGAGGCGGAAGTGCTCGCCGTCGGCACCCGCGCCGGGGGCGACGGTGGCGCGTGCGCCGAGCAGGCCGGCGAGCTGCTCGGTCGCCAGTGCTCCCGGGTGCCCGTTGCGGACGCGGATCACGTAGCGGCGCGAGGCGGCCTGCGCCATCAGCCCCTCCACGGAGCCGGCGAAGCGCACGGTGCCGCGGTCGAGGAACGTCACGGCGGACGCGAAGCCGCGGATCTCGTCGACCCGCTGCGTCGCCCACAGCACGGCGGTGCCGCGGCCGGCGAGCCGCGCGATCAGCGCGCGGATGCGCTCGGCGCCCTCGGGGTCGAGGTCGTGCGTCGCCTCGTCCACGAGCAGCACCGGCGGCGCGGTCAGCAGCGCGCGGGCGACGGAGAGCCGCTTCTGCATGCCGTGCGACCAGCCGCCGATCGGCCGATCGGCGACCTCGGTGAGCCCGACGTCTTCCAGCACCTCGGCCGCGCGTGCGAACGCGGCGCGGCGGCGCAGGCCGTTCAGGCGGGCGAAGAAGACGAGGTTCTCGGTGCCGGAGATGCGCAGGTAGAACGAGCGGTCACCTGCCGGGACGAGCCCGACCCGTCCGCGCGCGGCGCGGCCGCGCTCGCTCGTGCCGAGCACGCGCACGCTGCCCTCGGTCGGGTCGACGAGCCCCGTAAGCACGCGCAGCAGCGTGGTCTTGCCGGCCCCGTTCGGGCCGAGCAGAGCGTGCACCTCGCCCGCGCGGGCGGTGAGGTCGATACCCGCCAATGCCTCGCGTTCGCCGTAGCGGCGTACGAGGCCGCGGACCTCGACGGCGGTCGGCTCGGGACCTGACATGCAGCGATCGTAGGAACGCCACCACTGAAGCTCCCCAACCGATCGTCTAGGAGGACCGGGTCTGCGGGGGTGAGGCCATACCGATCGGCCAGGTAGCGTGGCGCCGATGGACCCGGAGGCCTCCGCGCTCGCCGCCCTCGATCCCGGCGCGCTCGCCCGTGACGCGGCCGCGATCCTGCGCGTCCCGAGCGTCACCGGGGACGAGCGGCCGGTGCTCGAGGCACTCGCCGAGCTTGCGGCCGCACGCGGCCTGGCGACCGACCTGCACGCGCACGACCTCGCCGCCCTGCGGGCGCACGCCGATCACCCCGGCGAGGAGGCGGAGCGCGACGAGCTGTGGGGGCTGACGGCAACGCTGGCGGGCGGCGCGCCGCGGCGGCTGTGCCTGAACGGCCACGTCGACGTCGTCGGCCCCGGCACGGCGCCGTGGCGTCACGACCCGTGGTCGGGTGTGGTCGAGGCCGGCCGGCTGTACGGCCGCGGGGCGGTCGACATGAAGGCCGCGGTGGTCGCCGCGCTGCACGCGCTGGCGGCGGCGAGCACGGTGGCGGAGGCGGTGCCGGAGGTGGTGCTGCAGTGCGTCGCGTCGGAGGAGGACGGCGGGCTCGGGACGTTCGCGGAGCTCGAGCGCGACGCCGCGTTCGACGCCGCGCTGGTCCTCGAGCCGACCGGGTTCGACGTGGTCTGCGCGCAGGCGGGCGCGCTCACCTTCCGGTGCGTGGTGCCCGGGCGGGCGGCGCACGCGGCCCACCGGCTCGAGGGCTGCTCGGCGCTCGACCGCTACGTACGCGTGCACGCGGCGCTGCACGCGCTCGAGCGCCGGATCAACGCCGACGTCGCGCATCCGCTGATGCGCGAGCTGGAGCTGCCGTACCCGCTGCTCGTCGGGCGCATCGCGGGCGGCGACTGGTCGAGCCAGGTGCCCGACCGGGTCGAGGTCGAGGGCCGCGTCGGCGTGCCGGTCGGCGCCGACGCGGCCATCGTGCGGGCGGCACTCGAGGGCGCAGTGGCGGGCGCGCTCGACGACGGCGAGGCGCCGGCGGCGCTCCACTGGACCGGCGGTGCCTTCCTCCCCGCCGAGACGCCCCCGGAGCACCCGTGGGTGCGTGACGTGGCGTCCGCGCTCGCCGACGAGCGCGGCCGCCCGGCGCGGGCCGTCGGCGTGCCCTGGGGCGCCGACATGCGCCTGTTCGCGGCGCGCGGGATCCCGTGCGTGATGGCCGGCACGACCGGGATCGAACGCGCGCACGCGGTCGACGAATGGGTGGACCTCGATGAGCTCACCGCGTTGAGCAGGTTTCTGCTGCGTCTCCTGTTCCGCTGACGGCCCCCTGCGGGTGCCTCGAGCGCGGCTGGTTACCATCATCGCCGTGTTTCGTGGGGTACGCATGGTGCGGTGGGTCGTTCTGGCGGCGCTGCCGGCGCTCCTGGCCGGGTGCGGCGGCGGTGACGAAGCGGCCGGAGGGGACGCGACGGCGGACCTCGCTGTCCCGTGGGTGGATCCCGACGGCGACACGCCGATCGTCGGCGCCCTGAGCGTCAACCCGTCCGACTCGACGCTCTTCATGAGCACCAACACCGGCCTGTTCCGGATCGCGCCGGACGCGTCGAAGCCGGAGAAGGTCACCGGCACGCTCGACACCCCGTCAGGCTCGGGCGAGGTGTCCGAGGCGCTCGTGGTCCGGTTCGTCGGGCCCGACGAGATGCTCGCCTCCGGCCATCCCGCGGCCGGCGAGGCGCTGCCGACCGCGCTCGGGCTGATCCGCTCCGAGGACGCCGGCAAGACCTGGACCTCGGTGTCGGAGCTGGGGAAGGCCGACTTCCACGCGATCGAGACCTCGGGCGACACGATCGCCGCCGCCCTGTTCGGCCAGGCGCAGGTGCTGGTGAGCGTGAACGACGGGAAGACGTGGAGCACGCGCGCGGCGCCGATGCCGCTGGTCGCGCTCGAGGTCGACCCGAGCGACGCCGATCGCTGGATCGCCAGCACCGAGCGCGGCACCTTCGGCTCCGAGGACGGCGGGAAGACCTGGCGCCAGAGCGACGCGATCCCGAACGTGCGCTTCTCGTGGCCGGAGAGCGGCCAGCTCTACCGGGTCGACCCGGGCGGCCCGGTGAAGGTGAGCGCGGACGGCGGGAACCGATGGGAGGACCGCGGCTCGACCGGCGGCGAGCCGATGGCGATGACGGTCGACGACGGCAAGGTCTACGTCGCCACGATCGACGGGACGGTGTTGGTCTCCGACGACGAGGGACGCACGTTCAGCGAACAGGTCGCCGGCGGCTAGTCACCAGACGTCGCCCTCCCGCCAGTCGCAGGTGAGCTCACCGGCCAGATCGAGCGGGGCTCCGGCCGGTAGGACGTACACGCAGCCGTCGTCCTCCTCGGTGCGTGCGATGCCGGCCGGTGTGAGAGCCGAGGTCGGTCCCTGCCACTGCTTCCAGCCGCGCGACGTGTAGAGACTTGCGCCGTCGTCGGTGGCGCCGAGCGCTCCCACCTCGTACGCGCTGCGCACCACCCGCTCGAGCGCTTCCATCAGGGCCGCGGCGTGCCCGCGCCTGCGCCGGTCCGCGCGCACGGCGACGCCCTCGACGTAGCCGGCGCGCAGCGCACGCCCGCGATGCAGGAGCCGCCGCTGGACCACGGATGCGTGGCCGATCAGGTCGTCTCCCTCCCACACGAGGGCGTGCACGCCGCCCAGGCCGTGCTCCCAGTCGTGGTCGGTCATCTCGTCCCCGAAGACCGCGTCGAGCAGCTCACGTGCCGCCCTCAGCGTCGCGGCGTCGAGGTCGGCGGTATGCGCGGTGCGAACCTCGCTCACGCCGACCGTCTCCTACAGCCGCCCTGCCTCGTGCGCCGCCGCCTCGGCGTCGTCGAGTTGGCGCTCGATGATGTCGAGCCCGCGGTCCCAGAAGCCCGGGTCGGCGAGGTCGACGCCGACGATCTCCCCGAGCTCCTGCGGGCTGCGTGAGCCGCCGGCCTCCAGCAGCTGCATGTAGGCGGGCACGAAGGCCTCGCCCTCCTCCTCGTAGCGCGCGTACACCGCGAGCGCCAGCAGCTGCCCGTACGCGTACGCGTACACGTAGCCCGGCGTGCTGATGAAGTGCGGCACGTACGACCACCAGCAGCGGTAGTTGTCGGTCACCTCGACGGCGTCGCCGAGCAGCTCGGTCTGCGACTCGAACCACAACTCACCGATCCGCTCGACCGCCAGTTCGCCCTGCTCGCGGCGCTCGGTGTGGACGAGGTGCTCGAAGCGGTTCATCGCGACCTGCCGGAACACCGTCGCGATCGCGCCCTCGATGCTCTCCGCCAGCAGCGCGAGCCGCGACTCCGGCGTGGCCGCCTGCTCCAGCAGCCGGCCGAACACGAGCGTCTCGCCGAACACGCTCGCCGTCTCGGCCATCGTGAGCGGCGTGGCCATGTGGAACACGCCCTGGCGGGCGCCGAGCGCGGCGTGCACGCCGTGGCCGAGCTCGTGTGCGAGCGTGAGCACGTCGCGGCGCTTGTACGTGTAGTTGAGGAGCACGTACGGGTGCGCGGACGGGACCGTGTAGGCGCAGAACGCGCCCCCGCGCTTGTTCGGGCGCAACGGCGCGTCGATCCAGGACTCGTCGAAGAAGCGCCGCGCGAGCGCGCCCAGCTCCTCCGAGAACCCGCTGTAGGACTCGAGCACCAGGTCGCGCGCCTGCGGCCACTCGACCCGCTCGTCCTCGGCGGTGATCGCCGCCATCCGGTCGTAGTCGGCCAGCTTGTCGATCCCGAGCAGGCGCCCCTTCAGGCGGTACCAGCGGCGCGTGACCTCGTAGCGCGACCGGACGGCCGTGACCAGCGCCTCGACCGACTCGTCGGACGCCTCGTTGGCGAGGTTGCGACTGGCGAGCCAGTGCGGGAAGTTGCGCAGCCGGTCGTCGACCATCTTGTCGGCGAGCAGCGTGTTGAACACGAACGCGCGCGTACGGAGACCGGGCTGGAGCGCGGCAGTGACGCGCTCCGCGGTGTCGCGACGGACCTCGCGGTCGGGCGCGAACAGGCGCGACAGCGCGGAGTCCAGCGACACGGGCTCGCCGCCCTCGAAATCGACCGTGATCGCCGAGGCCTGCTCCTCGAACAGCCGCGACCACGCGGTGCTGCCGGTGAGCGCCTTCTCGGCCAGCACCTTCTCCTCGGGCTCCGAGAGCAGGTGGGGCCGGTAGCGGCGTGCGGTGCGCAGGTGGTGGCGAGCGAAATCGAGCCCGTCGGCCGCCAGCAGCTCCTCGGCGCGCTCATCCTCGAGCGCGGCCCACTCGAGCTCGAAGAACAGCAGGGTCGTCTCGATCCCCGTCGCGCCCTCCTGCAGCTTCTGGAGCAGCGCGCCGCGCGGCGGGTCGGCGGTGTCGCCGGAGAAGTTGAGCATCGCGTAGGAGCCCGCGCGGCCGAGCAGCTCCTGGAGCGCCTCGATGTCGCGCATCGCCGCGACGAGCCCAGGTCCGTCGAGCTCCGCCACCTTGCCGGCATGTGCCGCGGCGAAGTCGTCGGCCCGGCGCTGAGCCTCGGCGATCATCGCCGTGACGGCGGCATTCGGGTCGCCGGCACCGCCGTCGAGCAGCGGATCGAGGTCCCAGGCGACGGCTTCGAGGTCGGGATCGGTCAGGTCAGGCGCAGTCATAGCGCCGACGTTACAACGTGCCGCTCGCCGCCTCCGCTCGCAGGCCGTCGAGCACGATCCCGAGATGGCGGCGCCAGGCTTCGGGTCGCGGGTGCTCGATCGCGCTCGCGCTTCCAACACCGCACATCAGCAGCGGGACGTCCTCGATCATCGCGTCGGGGCGCATCCGGCCCGTCGCGATACATCGCCGCATCATCTCGCCGACCGTGATCGTCAGATCCTCCTTGCCGGGACAGGTGCTCGGAGCGGGGCGGGAGGCGGAGAGGATCTCGTTGAAGGCCCGATCGCCCGCGGTCTTCTCCCCGGCGAACCACATCGCCTGTGTGAAGGCCTCCCACGGGTCGTCGAGCGTGAGCAGCTCGCGCGCGTGCGCTGCGACGACGGCAAAAAGCTCGTTCGTGAGCGCGGTGAGCAGCGCTTCCTTGGTCGGGAAGTGGCGGTACACGGTGCCGACACCGACATCGGCGCGGCGCGCGACGTCGTCCATCTGGGCGTCGACGCCCTGGTCGGCGAACACGGCCCGCGCAGCCGTCAGCACCTTCTCGCGGTTGCGCCGGGCGTCGGCGCGAAGGGGCTTGTCGGCGAGCTCGGACATGTGTTGACTGTAGCGGAACGGCGATTCCGTATCTCGTCTTTGGGGAGTGGTGCTAGCCGCACTTGCAACCGGAACCCCAACTCCGTATTGTGCCGGAGAGTAACCGGAACGTCGGTTCCAGATTTCATACCTGGCCGGTCAGCCAGGGCTCAACCTCCGTCCTCCCCAGGAGACCCATGCCTTCCAGCACCACCAACAAGTGGCTGGCGCTGGCGCTGCTCGCAGCGGCCCAGTTCGTCGTAGTCCTCGATGCCTCGATCGTCAACGTTGCGCTCCCGTCGATCGGCGCAGACCTGAACTTCTCGCAGGACGACCTGTCGTGGGTCGTCAATGCGTACGTGCTCGTGTTCGGTGGCTTCCTGCTGCTCGGCGGCCGCCTGGCCGACCTGCTGGGTCGTCGTCGTCTATTCCTCACCGGTCTCATCCTCTTCTCCGTCGCGTCGCTCGCCGGCGGGTTCGCGCAAAGCGCCGAGTGGCTGATCGCCGCTCGCGCGGTCCAGGGTCTCGGCGCCGCACTGCTGTCGCCCGCCGCGCTCTCGCTCGTGACCGTCCTGTTCGCCGAAGGTTCTGAGCGCAACAAGGCGATGGGCGTGTGGGGCGCCGTGGCCGGTTCCGGCGGCGCCGTCGGCGTGCTGCTCGGCGGCATGCTCACCGAATGGGCCGGCTGGGAATGGGTGCTGTTCGTGAACGTGCCGATCGGCATCGCGGCCGCCGCGCTCGCCCCGCGCCTGCTGCCCGAATCGAGCAACGAGGGCCCCCGGCACTTCGACGTCGCCGGTGCGGTGACGATCACCGCAGGCCTGTCGCTGCTGGTCTATGCGCTCGTGGACGCGAACAACGCGGGGTGGGCGTCGACCCAGACGCTCGGCCTCGGCGCGATCGCGCTTGGGCTGATCGCCGCCTTCTACGTGATCGAGCGCCGCACGAAGGCGCCGCTGGTGCCGTTCCCCGGCATCTTCCGGCTCCGCACGATCACCGGTATCAACGTGTCGGCCGTACTGATCGCGGCGTCGTTGTTCTCGATGTTCTTCTTCATCTCGCTGTACATGCAGCAGGTGCTCGGGTTCTCGGCGCTCGAGGCGGGTCTCGCCTACCTGCCGCTGGCGGTCGGGATCATCATCACGGCGGGCGCCTCGGCCGGGCTGGTGACGCGCTTCGGCTTCAAGCCGGTGCTGGTCTCCGGGCTGCTGGTGACTGCGATCGGCCTCCTGTGGTTCTCGCAGGTGTCGGCGGACGGCAGCTACGTGGCCGACATCCTGTTCCCGTCCCTGCTCGCCGCGGCCGGGCTCGGCCTTGCGTTCGTGTCGATGACCGTGGCGGCCGTGAGCGGCGTCGAGGCCGACGAGGCCGGCCTGGCCTCGGGGCTGATCAACACGTCGCAGCAGATCGGCGGCGCGCTCGGCCTGGCGATCCTCGCCACCGTGGCCAACGGCGTCACCGACGACGCGGTCGCGACCGGCACCGCCGCCAACGTCGCGCTCACCGAGGGCTTCCAGTCCGCCTTCCTGGTCGGCGCGGGCATGGCGATCGTCGGCGCGGTCGTCGCGATGGTGATCGTCTCCGGGCAGGCATCGCGCGAGCACGCCGAGGCAGCGCGCCGCGGCGAGGTCGAGCCGGTCCCGGTCGCCGCCTAAGCGCTCGGCAATCGGGGTCAGACCCCTGTTAGGCACGCCTGATGGGGGTCTGACCCCTGTTAGGCGTGCCGTAGTGGGGTCTGACCCCTTACGTTGCGTGGATGGCCGACGATCTCGCGCTCGCCCTGGCGCTCGCCGACGACGCCGACGCGCTCACGTTGCCCGCGTTCGACCGCGGGGCGACCGCGAGTGAGAAGGCCGACGGCACCCCGGTGACCGAGACCGACGGTGCGGTCGAGCGCGTGCTGCGCGAGCGTTTGGCGGCCGAGCGGCCGGACGACCGGGTGCTCGGCGAGGAGCTCGGGGAGGCCGGATCCGGTGCCCGGCGGTGGGTGCTCGACCCGCTCGACGGCACCGAGTGGTTCGCGCGCGGGATCCCGGTGTGGGGCACGCTGATCGCCCTCGAGGACGCTGACGGCCTGCAGGTGGCCGTCGTCTCGGCGCCGGCGCTGCGGCGCCGCTGGTGGGCCGAGCGCGGGCACGGCGCGTACCGTGACGGGCGCCGGATCGAGGTGTCGCGCGTGGCAGCCGTCGAGGACGCGTGCGTCGCGTACGCGAACCTCCACGCCGGGTTCGAGATCGACGCCGAGCCGCTGCTGCAGGCGGCGCGCGTGAGCGGCGGCTGGGAGTCGTTCCTGGGCCTGATGCTGTGCGCCGAGGGCGCCGTCGACGCCGCCTTCGCGCCCCTCGGCTTCCTCTGGGACCTGCTCGCGCCGCAGCTGATCGTCGAGGAGGCGGGCGGGCGCTTCACCGACTTCGACGGTCGCCGTACCGCCGCCGGGCGCGGTGCCGTGGCTGCCAACCCGGCGCTGCACGCCGACGTGCTCGCGCGGCTTCAGACGAGCGCGTCGAGCAGCACCTGAGCGGGCGCGCCGGCGTCGTCGAGCAGCCCGTCGAGCCGCTCGCCGGCCAGCATCCGGGACTTCGCGAGCAGCTGGTCGGCGGTCATCGGGCGCTCGGGCGAGCCGCGCGCCGCCTCCACCCGTGCGACCACCTCACCGTCGAGCGCCAGCACCGCCTCGGCCTCGCGCAGGGCGTCGTCGGTCATCAGGCGCACCCGCTCGCGCGCGAGCGCGCGCACGTCCGGATCGACCTGTTCGAAGCTCGCCGGCTCCGGCTCTCCGTGACGAACGACATGCGCGACGAGGTAGGGGATCGAGAACTTCGCCTGCAGCCCGTCGGTCGCGTCGTCGTAGGCGGCGGCGCGGCGCGCGACCGGGTGGACGGTCACGTCGATCCGGCCGGGGCTGCCGAGCGCCTCGCGAGCGATCGATGCCGCCTCGATCGCACTGTGGCTCATCAGACAGCACGGCCACGGCTTGATCCAGTTCTCGTCGATCGCGGCCCGCCCGTCGTCGTCCGATCGGTCGCCGAAGGCGGCGGCGAAGCCGGCCTCGCCGCCGATCACGTCGGCGGTGATCGACGCGCCGCCGGCCGCGATCCGCGCCGCCTGCACGCCGGCCGCGGCCGCCATCCCGACCTGGAGCGACTTCCCGTCCGACCCGAACGCCGCGCGCAGACCGCCCGCCTGGAGCAGCGCGAGCCGCTCGGCCGCTCCCGCCCGCTCGTCGTCGAGCTCGAGCAGCCGCGCGGCGACGTGCGCGGCCGCCGCCGCGCCGCACACCGCGGTCGGGTGCCAGCCGCCGTCGTAGAGCCTGTGCGCGCGGCTGAGGCGGCCCATCGCCTCGAACCCGGCGGCGTACGCCGCCAGCGCATCGCCGACGCTGCGGTCGAGCGCGGCGGCCACGGCGATCGCCGCCGGGGCGGTGGGAGCGCTCAGGTGCGCGATACCCGGGAGGTAGGTGTCGTCGAAGTCGAGCACGTGCCCGGCGGTACCGAGCCACGCGACGCGCTCGAGCAGGCCGTCGGCGGCCGCGCGCGCGGCAACCGCCGCTCGCTGCTCGCGGCCGCCATACGCGCACGCGAGCCAGTCCAGCAGTGCCGCGCGGTGGGCCGTCATCGCACCGCCACGCGCCACACCCACGCGATCAGCGCGCCCTGGACCGGCAGCCGGGCGAACAGCAGCGGTCGCGGGACCGCGCGGAAGCGCTCGGCGTTGACCGCCATGTTGACGTTGGCGGGGAAGACCGCAACGAGCGTGGCGATCAGCCACCAACCCGCGACGCGTCGCGTGCGCTCCGACAGCACGCCTGCTCCACCGGCGATCTCGGCGACGCCGCTCGCGTACACGATCTCGAGCTTGAGCGGGAGCACGCCGGGCACGGTCGCGACGTACGGCTTCGGCCTGAGGAAGTGCAGCAGCCCGGCGAACAGGAAGAAGCCGCCGAGCAGGATGCGTCCGATCACGGCGCCTACGGTTGCACGAACAGGCGCGCGTTGCGGTCCTCAGGCGCGCCCGCGAAGCCCTGCGGGCGCCCGCCCTGGGCGTCGAGGTACGCGAGCTCGCGCGCCGTCCCGGCGAGGCCGCGGCCGTCGTGATCGACCATCCAGGTCTCCAGCACCGCACCGTCTTGCGCCTCGCGCAGCCGGAACATCCGCGCCTGCTGCGGGAAGTCGGCGAGCGACGACGTGCCGATCAGCCAGTAGCCCGCGCGTGGCTCGACCGTGTTGCGGTGCCGGTTGCCGGCCACCACCGCGACCACCCGCGGGGCGGCGTCGAGCAGCGCCAGGGCAGCCTCGCCGCCGTCGCTGGACTCGAGCGGGTTGTGGGCGAACAGCACGACCCAGCGATCGCCCGCGCTCGCGAGCTGCTCCCGCAGCCACGTGAGCTGCGCGGCGCTGACCACGCCGCGCGAGCCGCCGCTGCGCGCGGCGGTGTCGAGGACGATCCCGCGGACGGCCGGCCCGAGGTCGAACACGTAGTCGAGCCGGTCGGGCGCCGCCGGGCGCACTCCGGCGGCGGCGGCGAGGCGGCCGACGACCTCGTCGGGCCGCAGGTGCCGGCGCGCGCGGTCGGCCGGGACGGTCTCGGCGCGGCCGAAGACCTCGCCCCGGGTGAGCAGTGCGTTCACGGCGGGCGCGGCCTCGATCTCGGTCACCGGCGGCTGGAACGACGGGTCGAGCCCGACGACCATCCGGTCACCCGCGGCGACCTCCTCGATCGCGTCCGTCGCCGGCACCTCGCCCTGGACGAGCACGTCGTGGTTGCCGATCGCCGGGTACCACGGCGCGCGCAGGCCGGCCGCGCGGAAGCGCCGCTGCGCGGCGGCGAGCACGCCGGGATGTCGCGGCGCGTCGTTGTCGGGCCGGAAGTAGAACGGGTCCGGGTTCGACGCGGCCTGCACGCCGTCGTACCCGCGGCCGCCGCTGTCGGGCTCGACGTCGCGGCCGGCGAGCACCGCGAGCGCCTGGTCGAGCTCGTTCTCCTGGGCGGAGTCGACGATGTCGCCGGTCACCACGACCGCCTGCGGGCGCGCGCGGTCGAGCGCTCGCACGGCGGCGTCGAGGACCTGGGTCGAGAACGCCTCCTGCGGCCGGAACGTGGAGGTGAAGGGCGGCCCGAGGCGGTCCAGGAACGGCACCCGCGCGGGCGACTCCTCGTCGCGCACGTGCGTGTCCGTGAGCTGGGCGAACGTGGCGAGCGTGCGGCCGGGCCGCGCGTCGCCGCCGCGGGCGATCAGCGGCTCGCCGGCGCCGCGCTCGAGGAACCCGTCGCCGTCGCGGTCGACCAGCGTGCCCTGCACGGTCGACGAGCTGGGCGGAGAGCTCGCTCGGCCGTCGTCGCCGCAGCCGGCGAGCACGAGGCAGATGAGCAGTGCGAGGGCGGCGGCGCGCATCACTCCTCCCGCAGCCCCAGCACGATGGGCTCGCGCAGCACCCGGCGGGCGACCAGCGCCGTCGCGACGGCGGCGAGCGCGAGCAGGCCGCCGATCACGAGGAACACCTGGCCCGCGCCCGGGGAGATCGGCAGCACGGCGAAGCCGGCCGCCAGCCGCGCCACCAGCGGGCCGAGCACGGTGACCTCGAGCACGACGCCCGCGATCGCGCCCGGCAGCGCGACCGCTGCCGCGGCGCCGAGCAGGACGAGCGCGACGGTGGTGCCGTCGCCGCCGCACGCGCGCAGCAGCGCGACCGCTCCGCGGCGCTCGCGCGCGGTCATCGCCAGCGCCTGCACGAGCGCGTACAGGCACACGAGGCCGACGGCGAGGCCGACGCCTCGCAGCACCGCGGCGAGCACGCCCAGGAACTGCGCGTTGCGGGTCGTCGCGCCGCCGACGCGCTGCGGCGGAGCGCCCAGCTCCTCGAGTGCGCGCTCGACCGCCGGGCGGTCGGCGCCGCCGTCGAGCCGGACCGCGAGTGTCGGGATGGTCAGGGCCCTGAGCCGGTCGGCCGTGACCCAGGCGATCCGCCCGTCGTTCTCGAGCGCCCTGACCACCCCGGCGACGCGGTAGCGGGCCTCGCTGCCGTCCGGCAACTGGACCGCGAGCGCCGAGCCGGGCCGCAGACCGAGCGCGTCAGCCAGGCCCAGGCCGACCTCGATCTCATCGGATTCGCGCAGGCGGCGGCCGGACGCCAGCGGCGGCGCCTCGAACCGCGTGTGGTCGCCCGGATAGCCGACGAGCCGGAGCGGCTTGTCGAGCCGGAACGAGTCGGCCGCGTCAACCGTGTAGCGCGCGGCGACGTCGGCGACACCCGGGATCGCGCGCACACGGCCGCCGAACGCCGGGTCCAGCCGCACGGTCAGCTGGTAGCGCTTGCCGACGGTGCCCGGGTCGTCGCGCAGGCGCTCGAGCAGCGAGGCCAGCGCCAGCATCAGCGTCACGACGCCGGCGCACACGCCGATCGTCGCCACCGCCGCGATCCAGCGCCCGCGCGCCGCGGTGGCGAACCGCGCGCCGAGACCGGCGAGCCCACCGCGCGAGCCGGTGTGGCGGCGCGCCTCGGTCACGTCGCCGCCGCGCAGGATCGCCGCGGGCGAGCGCCGCGCGGCGCGCCACGCCGGCCAGGTGGCGGCCGCGACGACGATCGCCACGACGACGAGCAGGGCCGCCGCCAGCGGGCCGACCAGCGCCCAGCCAGGCGGAAGCTCGTTGAGCGAGGCGAGCAGCGCCGCCGCGGGGCCGGCCACCGCGAGCGCGCCGAGCGCGATCCCGGCGATCGCCGCCGGCACGGCGACGAGCGCGGCCTCGGTCGCCTGGAGCGCCGCGATCCGACCCGGCGAGAAGCCCAGCGCGCGCTGGACGCCGAACGCTCCGAGCCGGCGCTGCACGTCGGCGTGCGCGCCGGCCGCGAGCATCGTCCCGGCCGCCGCCAGCGCCACCAGCGAGAACGCCACCAGCAGCGAGATCACGATCCCCGCGGCCTGGCCGAGCAGCACCCGGACCCCCTCGCGCGTGACGAACTGGAGCCGGCCGAGCCCGAACGACACCGACCGCGCCTGCGTGAGCGTGACGTCCGCCTTGGCCGGATCGTTGAGCCACAGCAGCGCGATGTTGGCCGCGTCGTCGTCTTCGCCGGGCCGCTCCGGCACGTAGACCCGCGCGGCGCGCGCCAGCGGGAACGCGACGTTGTCGGGCGACACCGCGATGCCGACGAGCCGTTGCGGGCCGCGCCGGCCGACGTCGATCGCGTCGCCCACGTGCAGGTCCCACTCGCGTGCGAGCCCCTGCTCGACGACCACCTCGCCGAACCGGCCGGAGAGGTCGCGGCCCTCGGTCACGAGGTAGCCGCGGCGCCCGCCGAGCACCACGTGCATCGCGCCGCGGTGGTTGTGGTGGCCGTTCGCGGTCAGCGGGATGTTGTTGCGCTCGAACCGGTACGAGCGCGCGGCGAGGTTCGGCAGCGCGCGCACGCGCTCGTCCAGCGTCGCGCGGCTCTCGGGGTCGAAGCGCGCGATCAGGTCCGGCAGGTCCGACCGGTCGGCGCTGCGGTCGAAGCCGGTCGCGAGCCCGTAGCCCACGGTCGCGCCGGTGCCGACGACCAGCGACGCGGCGAGCACACCCGCGGCCGCCAGCAGCGTGCGCGAGCGCCGCCCGCGCAGCCCGGCGACCGCGAGCGCGATCACCCTGCGAGCCGTCCGTCGCGCAGGGTCAGCACGCGGTCGGCGATGGCGGCGGCGGCCGCCTCGTGCGTGACGAGCACGACCGCGCGGCCCTCGCTCGCGCCCGCCCGCAGCAGCCGCAGCACCTCCGCGCCCGCCTCGACGTCGAGGTTGCCGGTCGGCTCGTCGGCCAGCACGACGTCCGGGTCGTTGACCAGCGCGCGGGCGATCGCGAACCGCTGCTGCTCGCCGCCGGAGAGCCGGCTCGGCAGCGCGTCGGCCACCGGCCGCAGGCCGAGCCGGTCGACCAGCTCACGGCCGCGCTCGGCCGCGTCCGGGCGCGCGCCGCGCACGCGCCCGGCGAGCAGCACGTTCGCCTCGCCGGTCAGCTCGGGCAGCAGGTGGAAGAACTGGAAGACGAAACCGACGCGCCGCCGCCGCAGCGCGCTCAGCTCCTTCTCGCTCGCCCCGGTGACGGACTCGCCCGCGAGCTCGATCGTCCCGGCCTCCGGCCGGTCGAGCCCACCAAGGAGGTGCAGCAGCGTCGACTTCCCCGATCCCGACCGCCCGAGGATCGCGACCACCTCGCCGGCCTCGACGGTCAGGTCGGCCCCGTCGAGCACGCGTCGCGCGACCCGCCCCTCGCCGTAGGTCTTCACGAGCCCGCGGGCCGCGACGATCGCCATCACGTTCACGGTAGGGGCTACGGAACAGCGGTTCTTAAGGCTCGGAGAATGTTCGACCCGACACGTAAGAACCGCAGACCTGGGCGCGCCAAGCAAGGCACACCGCTGAGCCCAGGAGGGCGACCATGCAGAGCGACGACGTGCAGGTGCTCGACAACCTTCTCCAGGACACGCCGACCGCCGCTCACACGCGCCGGCGGATCCTGCAGGCGGCGGCAGGCGGCGCGCTCGCGCTCGGCGCCACCGCGCCGGCTGCCTGGGGTGCGAAGGGCGAGAGCCCCAAGCGGATCGTGTCCACCCTGGCGACCGCCGAGAGCTTCGGCGTGACGTTCCTGACCGAGGCGATCCGGCGGGCGCCCGGCACACCGTCGGCGGGGTTGGTGGAGACCCTGAAGGCCGCCAACACGGCCGAGTACGACCACGTCGTCGCGCTCCGCAGGCTCGGCGGGCGGCAGTTCACGCTCCGCTTCTGGATCCCGGACGCGGCATTCGGCGCCGGTGGCGTCGGGCTGTTCGAGTCGATCGAGACCGCGGACACGGTCGAGCTGATGGGCTACCTCACCGGCGCGACCGCGTTCGCCAAGCGCGGCAACGAGCGTGCCGCACGATGGCTGGCCGAGGCCGGCGCGATCGAGTCCGAGCACCGCGCGATCGCCCGCTTCGCCCAGACCGCGCTGGGCGGCAAGCAGCAGATCTCGATCGACCGCAGCTTCGCGCCCTGGTCGATCCGCACGGTCGCCGGGATGATCCGGGCGCTCGAGGCGGCCGGTATCGGCTTCGGCGAGCAGGGCGCGACGCCGGGACGGTTCTACAGCTTCCCGGGCGACCCGGTGGCGGGTGGCGTCGGGCTGGTGAACAACGGGCGCAAGCCGGTCTGAGGCTGCTGACGTTCGGGCGAACGTCAACTGCGCTAGGTGGGGAAGCTGGGGGCTATGGGGCGCCGATGAGGTGCAGCCACCACTCGAGGGGTCTCCGGGCTCGAGTGGTGAGTTGTGATCCGTGGCGGTGCATAACTCGCCACTCGATCTCGGCCGAGCGTCGAGTGGTGAGTTATGCACGCTGGAGCGTGCATTTCGGGACAACCGACCGCGCCCTGGCCCGAGCGTGTCCCAAAGTGCACGCGGCCGATGCGATCCCGCACACGCGCGCCGCCCGGCGCGCCGAGTGTGCAGAAACGCACCGGGCCACCCCCTTAATGCCGCAGTTGACGTTCGCCGAGGAGCGAACCGCTAGTCGGTCTCGCGCTGCCCCGGGAAGCGGGGGAGGCCGTCATCGGGGATCGGCTCCCAGTCCGGCGCGGAGTCGACCCACTGGTGCCAGCGCGGGCGGATCTCAGGATCGCCGTCGACCGCGCCGAGGCGGACGCCGACCGTGGGCCCGGAGTCGGGATCGCCTGCGAACACGTGCCCGCCGCATTCGCCGCAGTAGGACTTCGAGAGGCCGTCCGGCGGGTGCCACGTTCGGACCGTGTCGGCGCCGTTGACGATCCGGAACGCGCCGGCGTCGAGGACTCCGTTCAGCGCCCACAGCGCCCCGCTGCGGCGCTGGCAGCGCTTGCAGTGGCAGTAGCCCGCGGAGCTGAACGGCGCGGTGATCTCGAACCGGACGGCGCCGCACGCGCACCCTCCGGTCAGCGGCGCGTCTGGCGATGGCATGCCCGAACCCTAGCTCGACAGGCCGTGCCGGTGAGCGACCGCGGCGGCCTCGGTTCGGGAGCGCACGTTGAGCTTGCCGAGGATGCGGGAGACGTGGACGCTGGCGGTCTTCTCGGCCATGTACAGCGTCGCGCCGATCTCCCGGTTGGTGGCGCCCTCGGCGACGAGCGCGAGGACCTGGCGCTCGCGCGACGTGAGCCCGAACGAGTCCTCGTCGGCGGCGGGCTCGGCCTCCGGAGCCTCGTCGACCGCGAGCGGCAGCCGAGCGCGGGCGGCCAGCCCTTCGATCTCGCTCCGCAGCCACCCGGCGCCGAGGCGGACGGCGACGACGTGGGCCGCGCAGAGCGCCTCTGTGGCTGCGTCGCGGTCGCCGGCGGCGACCAGCGCCTCGCCCTTGCGCCAGCGCAACCTGGCGGCCGGCTCCGGGCGCCCGAGGGCGTCCCAGGCCGCCGCGGCGCGCTCGTAGGCGGCCGGGTCGGCGCGGCCGGCGCCGCGGCTCGCCTCCGCGCGCGCCGCCAGCAGCAGCGCGCACTCGACCGGCCGGGTGCGCACGGCCGCCGCCGCGACGCGCGCCAGCAGATCGTCCGCCGCACGCAGCGCGGCGGACTCCGCCTCCGCCTCGCCGAGGTCGCGCGCCCGCTCGGCGGCGTCGGCCTCGACGGTGACGCCGGCGGCTGCGACGGCCGCTACCTGGGCGGCGTCCTCGGTGCAGAACTCCATCCGGTCGAGGCCGCGGTCGATCGCCGTGCGCGCGCCGTCGAGATCGCCCTCGCGGCGGTGCTGCTCGGCCGTCAGCACCGCGTACGGACCGATGAACTGCGGCTCGCTCGACTGGCCGGCCATCTCGTCGAGCTCGGCCAGGAGCGCGCGCGCCGCCTCGTGGTCGCCGCGCCCGACCTGGAGCGACGCGCGGCGGAGGCCGAGGTTCACGCGCGTCTGCATCCCGGTCCAGCGTTTCGCGGCCGGCAGGCTCGCCTCCGACAGCTGCCACTCGCCGATGTCGTACTCGAACTCCGCCCGCTGGCACGCAAGCCACATCATCGACACGGGCCGCCGCCCGTCGATCGCCTCGAGCCCGTCGGCGACGGCCGCGAGCGCCTCGGTCGTCCGGCCGACGATGTGGAGCATGTCCGCGTAGTTGTTGTATCCCTCGTCGAGGTTGGGCAGGTGGTCGCGCTCACGCGCGATCCGGATCGCCTCGCGCAGCTCCTCGGCGCCGCGCTCGACCTCACCGGTCATGGCCAGGCAGAAACCGAGCGTGTTGCGGGCGTGTGCCTCGACCGAGTGCATGCCGGTGTCGAGCGCCGCGTCCAGCGCCCGCTGCGCGACCGCGACGCCGTCGCTGTAGCGGCCGTCGAGCATGCGGCCGCGGGCAAGGCCGGCGAGCAGACGGGCGCGCCCCTGAGTGGTGTCGCCCTCCGACGCCTCGACCACGTCGAGCGCGCGCTCGAGCGTGGCGATGCTCGCCGCGCGGGCGGTTGAGGTGCCGCTGTGCGCGCGCGATCGACTCGAGGATCGAGGCGGCGCGCCACGGGTCGGGATCGGGGCCGAGCTCGGCGAAGGCGGCCTCGAGCAGCGCCAGCTGTCGGCCCGGATGGCCGACCGCCCACGCCGCGTCCGCAGCGCGCGTCAGCAGCTCCACGTGGTCGGCGCCGGCGACGCCCTCCGCGTCCGGCACGCGGGTCCACAGCTCGAGGGCGCGATCGAGCAGCGCTCCCGCCTCGCCGTAGGCGTACACGCGCTCGGCCGCCGCGGCGGCGCGGACCGATGCTGCGAGTGCCGCGGGCTGGTCGCCTGCTGCTGCGAAGTGGTGCGCCACAGCGGAGGTCAGTACGGCGCTCGCGCCGTCATCGATCCGCGCCTCCAGCCCACGCGCGAGCGCCAGGTGCAGTGCGGAGCGCTCGCCCGGGAGCAGGTCATCCTCGACGACCTCACGCAGCAGCGCGTGGCGGAACCGGTAGCGGTCGTCGTCGCCCGCGACGAGGATGTGGCCGTCGACGGCCTCCCGCAGCCCGTCGCGCAGCGCCCGTGGCTCGAGCCCGCTGGTCTCGGCCAGCAGCGGATCGTCGGCGCGCTGGGCGACCGCGACGAGCCGCAGCAGCTCCTGTGCCGGCTCGGACAGCCGCTCCACCCGCAGCATCAGTGCGTCGCGCAGCGTGTCCGGCGCCGCGCCGCGCCCGTCGAGGCCGGCGGCCAGCAGCTCCTCGCAGTACAGCGGGTTGCCGCCGGAGCGGGTCCACAGCCGCTCGAGCAGCTCGGGCTCCGGCGGCGCGCCGAGGATGTCCGCCAGCTGGTCGGTCAGCTCGGCGTGCGTGAGCGGCTCGAGCGCGATCCGGCGGGCGCGCGGGTTGCGCTCGAGCTCGGCCAGCAACGGCCGCAGCGGGTGGCGGCGGTGCATCTCGTCCGGCCGGTAGCTGCCGACGATGAGCACGCGCTCGGCCTGCAGGCTGCGCCCCAGGAACGCCAGTGCCGCGCGCGTCGAGCGGTCCGCCCAGTGCAGGTCCTCGATCAGCAACAGTACCGGCTGGCGGGCGCCGAGGCCGTCCAGCAACGACAGCAGGCCCTCGAACAGCCGCGCCTGCGCGCCGCCCTCGCTGTCGGACTCGGCCGGTTCCTGGGCCGCGGCAGCCTCGCCTGGGAGCAGCGGGGCGACCGCCGCGCGCACCGGTTCCGTGAGCGCGGGGTCGCCGGAACGGGCGAGCGGTCGGAGCGCCGCGACCAGCGGGACGTACGGCAGCTCGCTCTCCCCGAGGTCGACGCAGTCGCCGGCCAGCACGAGCGCGTCGCTGTCGGCCGCCCGCTGCTCGAGCTCGGCCAGCAGCCGCGACTTCCCGACGCCCGAGTCGCCGGCCACGAACGCCAGCGACGGCCGCCCGTCGGCGGCGTCGACCAGCGCGGCCTCGAGCTCCGCCATCTCGGCGAGGCGGCCGATCAGGCGGGAGCTCGTGACCCGGGTGCTCACCGCTTCGCGGTCAGCGGCTGTCGAGATCGAGCGCGCAGGAGTTGATGCAGTACCGCATTCCTCCGGCGTCCGGCGGGCCGTCGTCGAACAGGTGCCCGAGGTGTCCGCCGCAGGTCCGGCACACGACCTCGGTGCGTTCCATGCCCAGTGAGCGGTCCGGCCGCAGCTCGACGGCCTCGGCCACCTTCGGCTCGGTGAAGCTCGGCCAGCCGGTGCCGGACTCGAACTTCGTGTCGGACGAGAACAGCTCCGCTCCGCATGCGGCGCAGCGGTACATCCCGTCGTCGTGTGCGTCCCAGTAGCGGCCGGTGAACGGCCGCTCGGTCGCGCCCTTGCGCAGTACGTCGTACTGCTCGCGGGTCAGCTCGCTACGCCACTGCTCGTCGGTCTTTTCCACGCTCGTTGCCATCCTCAGAGGATGACACGGTGAACTGCACGACGAGCCCCTCGAGCGCCTCGGCGGCCTCGCTCAGGCGGGCGGCGGAGCCGGCCATCGCGCGCGCGGCGCGGGCGGTCTGCTCGGTGGTGGCGGAGACCTCCTCCGTGTTCGCGGAAGCGGTCTCGGTGAGCCGGGCCGCCTCGTCCATGCGCGTGCGCACGGCGTCGGTGTCCTCGGCGACCGCGCGGCCGGCGGCGGCGATCCGCCGCACGCGGTCCACGAGGCCGGCGACGGCCTCGTCGATCCGCTCGAACGCCTCGCCCGCCGTGGCGACCGTGCCGGCGCCGGCGGTGGTGCGCTCGGCGGCGTCGCGAACGGCGTCGGCGGCCTGCGCGGTGAGGCTGTCGATCCGGTCGACGCCCTCGGCGATGCTGCGCGCGGCGCCGCGGGATTCCTCGGCAAGCTTGCGGACCTCGTCGGCGACGACGGCGAATCCGCGGCCGTGCTCGCCTGCGCGGGCGGCCTCGATCGCGGCGTTGAGCGCCAGCAGGTTGGTCTGGTCGGCGATCGCGGTGATCGTGGTGACGAGGCCGGAGATCTCCTGCGAGCGTTCGGTGAGCTCGCTCATCGCGCCGGTCATCGCCTCAGAGCCTTCGCGTGCGCCGGCCATGGCGCGACTGGCGTCGGCGGCGGCGGTGCGGCCCTCGCCGGCGAGCGCTCGGGCCTCCTCGGCCGCCTCGGCTGCGGCTGCGGCCTCGTCGGCGTTGCCGCGGACGGCCTGGGCCACGCGCTCGGCGGCGTCATGCGTCTCGGCGACGAGTACGGACTGACGCTCGGCGCCCCTGGCCACGTCGGACACGGCGGCGACGATCTCGCCGCTGACGCGGCCGGCCTCCTCGGCGCCGGCGACGACGTCGCGCGACGACTGGGCCACATCGTGGGCTGTGCCGCGGATCGCGCGCACCAGGTCGGCGACCTGGGCGATGCCGCCGCGCATCGTCGCGCTCGCCTCCGAGACACCGTCGTCGGTGGGGATCGTGAGGTCGCGGCGCTCGAGCCGTGCGGCCAGCTCGGACAGCTCCTCGCGCTCGGCGGCCTCGCGGGCGCGGTGCTCGCTGAGGTCGACCACCTCGCGCTGCAGCATGACCGACAGGAAGATGAGCACGACGATCTCGAAGACCACGAAGAGCGCGTGCAGGAGCACGATCGGCAGCCCGTACTGTCCGTGCGGGAGCAGGTGGGCGAAGTGGGCGTTCGGGTCAAACGTGTTCAGCACGAGGTGATGGCTCGAGGTCGTCGCCGCCGCCACGACCAGCACGCGCCAGTCGCGGTAGACGAGCAGGAAGGCGAGCGCGCCGAAGATGTAGAAGTGCAGCTCCACCATGCCGTTGCTCTGGTGGATCAGCAGCGCGGCGTAGGCCATGAAGCCGACGGCGATCGCCATGCGCGTGGCGAGCGCACCGGCGTGCGTGCGGGCGAGCCAGAAGGTGACTGCGGAGATCGTCCCGCCGAGCACCAGCGCCGCCAGGAAGGTGCCGTGCCACGCAGCGACGGCGAGCGTCACCGGGAAGTGGGCGACGAGGAGCCACGCGAGGCCGCGGTCGGCGCGGGCGCGGATCTGGAACAGGGTTTCTGCGGCGGCGGGAGTCACGCACCTTGGTTCGGCCGCACCACACCAACTCTTGAGCGGCCGACGTCAGCGTGCGGTCATGCCGAGGCGGTGCGCGATCGCGGCGGCCTCGACGCGGTTGCCGACGTCGAGCTTCGCCAGGATCCGCGACACGTGGACGCTGGCCGTCTTCTCGCTCATGAACAACTCGGCGCCGATCTCACGATTCGTGTGCCCCTCGGCGACCAGCAGGAGCACCTCGTGCTCGCGCGGTGTGAGCCCGTGCGGGGCGCTGGGAGCGGGCGGCTCCGGGGCGACGACGTCCACGCGCACACGCGCGCGACGCGCGAGCTGGTCCACGGCGTCCACGAGCGGCTCGGCCTCCATCGCCTCGGCGGCGGCGCGAGCGGCGATCAGCGGTGCGGCGGCGGCCGCGCGGTCGCCGGTGGCCACGTACGCCTCTCCGGCGCGCAGGCGCGCGTACGCGACCGGCCACGGCAGGCCGAGGTCCTCAAAGCCGCCTGCAGCGCCGAGCCAGGCGTCCGGGTCGGGCTCGCCGCGCCCGAGCGCGTGAGCGATCCGCGTCACCTCGGCCGCTGCGAGCGCTGCGTAGTGCGGGCCTTCCGCCCACTGGCCGGGCTGGTCGAGCGCGCCGTCGAGACGCGCCTGAAGCGTGCGCGCGACGTCTTCGCCGAACGGCTCGCCGCGGGCGGCCGCGCGCTCGGCGCCTTCGGCCTCGATCATCAGCGCCGCCCACAGGAGCCGCAGGCGCCGCTCGCCCTCGTCGGTGCCCTCGACTGCCGCCAGGCCGCGCGCCGCGGCGGCGCGAGCGTCCTCGAGCCGGCCCTCGCGCGCCGCGAGCTGTGCCCACATCAGCTCCAGCGGCTCGCTCCACTGCGGGTCGCGGCTGCCGATGCCCTGACGCCGGAGCGCGTCGAGTGCCGCGTGCGCCGCGGCGTCGTCGCCGCGCACGATCGCGATCCGCGCACGCACGTCGCTCAGGAACATCGCGGTCGCGCCGACCGAGTCGCCCGGGATCCGGGCGGGGAGCGCCGCAGCGGCCTCATTTGTGCGGCCGAGCCGCAGCAGCTGATGCGCCTGCTGGAGCTCGAGGAACGCGTCGTTGATCGACGGCTCGGCGCGGTCGCGGATCAGCGGCAGCGCCGCCCGCACCTCGGCGAGCGCATCCTCGGTGCGGCCGGACAGGTCAAGCATCTCGGACAGGTTGACCACGGCGCGCGCGTGGTCCGCCGGCGACCCCTTGGCGGCCGCGAGGTCGCGTGCCTCGCGCAGGAGGCGCGCGCCCGCGTCGGTGTCGCCGAGCGCGGCGCGTGAGAAGCCCTCGGTGTTGCAACCGCCCGTCTCGAGCGTGACCGCGCCGAGGCGCCGGGCGTCCTTGTTAGCGGCCGCGGCCTCGGCGGCCGCCTCGCGGAAGTGACCCCGCAGCATCAGGCCCTTGGCCTTCTGGGCACGCAGCTCCGCCCGCTCGAGCTCGGCCTCGGCAGGCAGCAGGTCGAGTGCCAGCCGCAGCTCGTCGTCGCTTTCGTCGTGCTCGCTCGCGTGGCCCAGGTAGCGCGCCAGCTCGGCGTGCATGTGCGAGAGCCGCACCGGGTCGGCGCCGCGTGCGCCGTCGACGAGCGCCTCGCGCTGGAGCGCGACGGCGCGAGCGGCCTCGAACGCGTCGCCGGCCGCGGCTGCGGCCTCCCGCAGCACATCGGCGCGCGGCATGCCGGCGCGTTCCGCCGCGTCCGGCACGCGCTCCCAAAGCTCGAGCGCTCCCTCGAAGTGCCGCAGCGCTTCGCTGTAGGCGAAAACGCGCCGGGCGGCGACGCCGGCTGTCACCGCCGCGCCGAGCGCCCGCGGCAGGTCGTGCGCGGCGTGCCAGTGGCACGCCAGCTCGGCGGCGATCGTGGCCGGGGGCAGATCGCCCAGCATCGCCGGATCGCGCTCGACCGCCTCGGCCAACGCGGCGTGCAGGGCGGTGCGCTCGCCCGGGAGCAGGTCCTCGAAGATCGCCTCCCCGACCAGGGCGTGGCGGAACGCGTACGTGCCGTCCGGGTGGCTGACGAGGACCTGGTGGGCGACCGCCTCGCGCGCGCCCTCGAGGACGTCCGCGTCCGACAGTGCGCCCACCGTCACCAGCAGCGCATGGCGCAGCGGCCGCTCGACCACCGCAGCCACGCGCACGACCTCCTGCGCCGCGGCCGGCAGCCGCTCGAAGCGGCCGAGCAGCGCGTCGCGCAAGGTCCCGGGCAGCTCGCTGCAGCCGTCGGCGGACGCGGCCAGCAGCTCCTCCGTGTAGAGCGGGTTGCCCTGCCCGCGCGCGTACAGCTGGTCGACGAGCTGCTCCTCGGCCGGGCCGTCGAGGATGCCCGCGAGCTGAGCGGCGACCTCCGCGCGGCCGAAGCGCTCGACGGCGATCCGCTCCACGCCGGGCACGCGCTCGAGCTCGGCGAGCACCGGGCGCAGCGGATGGCGGCGGTGCAGCTCGTCGGAGCGGTAGGTCACGAGCAGGCACAGCGCCTCGGTGCGCGCACTGCGGACGAGGAACACGAGGAAGTCGCGCGTGGAGGGATCGGCCCAGTGCAGGTCCTCGAGCACCAGCGCAATCGGGCGGTCGCGGCCGAGGTGCTCGAGCAGCGAGAGCAGTGCTTCGAACAAGCGTGCTTGCCCCGCGGGCTCGCGGTCGTCGAGCCCGGTGCCGAACATCAGCTCAGCTAACGCGGCACGCGTGCCGGCGGGCAGATCGAGGTCCGTGCCGCACTCGGCGAGCTCGCGCGCGACCGGGCGCAGCGCGTCCACCAGCGGGGCGTAGGGGAACACGGTGCCGCCAAGCTCGAGGCAGTGCCCGATCAGCACGCGCGCGCCAGCGGTCGTGGCGCGCGCCTCGAACTCGACGACCAGGCGGGTCTTGCCGACGCCGGACTCGCCGGCAACGAACGCGAATGCCGGCACGCCGGCGACCGCGCGGTCGAGCACGCCGTCGAGGGCGGCGAGCTCGTCGGCACGGCCGACGAAGGTGGCGCTGGAGACGCGGCGGAGCACGACCCCCATCATGGAGGCCGTGCCCGCCGCATTCCAGCCGGGGAGGACGCTCACCGGCCGGCGCCGCTTGTGCGGAGCCGGCCTGGCGAGGCTGTGAGAGGGGGAGCACCGCGCCGGCGCCGGGACAGCAGGCGCCGGTGCGGGTGGAGGCGGGCGCGGCGAGCGGAGTCGACGCGGGCCTCGGCGAGCTGGTTGGTGACGCTGGAGAGAATGAGCGGATGCATGCGGATCAAACTACGGCTGAGTCCCGGGCCCCACATCGGGATGTCACGCCGTCCTTAGCGGCTGCATGCCTTAGTCGGAGCTGAGAACCCCTTAGGCGCCTGGAGTCGCGTAGCGTGTCGGGTGCAACCGACCAGGAGAGAGCCGCATTGTCCGTGACGACGGAGCGCGCCGCCCTCGACGAGCTGTGCATCAACACGATCCGCACGCTGTCAATGGACGCCGTCCAGAAGGCCAACTCGGGCCACCCGGGGACTCCGATGGCGCTCGCCCCAGTGGCTTACCTGCTCTACACGCGCGTCATGCGCCACTCGCCGGAGCACCCGGACTGGCCGGCGCGCGACCGCTTCGTGCTCTCGGCGGGCCACGCGTCGATGCTCCTGTACTCGATCCTGCACCTCGCCGGGTACGGGGTCTCGCTCGACGACATCAAGAACTTCCGCCAGCTCGGCTCGCCGTGTGCGGGTCATCCTGAGTACGGCCACGCGCCGGGAATCGAGACCACCACCGGCCCGCTCGGCCAGGGCATCTCGACCGCCGTCGGCATGGCGCTCGGCGAGCGGATGCTCGCCGCCCGCTTCGGCGAGGACCTGGTGGGTCACTTCACGTACGTGATCGCATCCGACGGCGACCTCGAGGAGGGGATCGCGTCCGAGGCGAGCTCGCTCGCAGGCCACCTCGGCCTCGGCCGCATGGTCGCCTTCTACGACGACAACCACATCTCGATCGAGGGTGACACGGCCCTCTCCTTCTCCGAGGATGTCGGCAAGCGCTACGAGGCGTATGGCTGGCACGTTCAGAACCTCGGCGAGGATCTGGCGCTCGACACGCTCGAGGCGGCGGTGGAGACCGCGCAGCGCGAGACCGGCCGCCCGAGCCTGATCATCATCCGCACCCACATCGCCCCCGGGTCGCCGAACAAGCAGGACACGCACGAGGCGCACGGGGCGCCGCTCGGGGAAGAGGAGATCCGGCTCACCAAGCAGGTCTACGACTGGCCGAGCGAGGAGCCGTTCTTCATCCCGGACGAGGCGCGCGAGCACTTCCGCGAAGCGGTCCCCCGCGGGCGCGAGCTGCAGGCGAAGTGGCAGGAGCGCTTCGACGCCTCCGAGCACCGCGACGAGCTGCAGCGCCTGCTCGACCGCAGGCTGCCCGGGGGCTGGGACGCCGACGTGCCCAAGAAGGGCCCGGACGCCGGCATGATCGCCACCCGCAAGGCCTCCAACGAGGTGATCCAGTGGGCAGCCGGGCAGGTGCCCGAACTGGTCGGCGGCTCGGCCGACCTCGCGCCGTCGACGCTGACGCTGATCAACGGCGGCGGCAGCATCGAGGCCGGTGCCTACGACGCGCGCAACTTCCACTTCGGCATCCGCGAGCACGGCATGGGCGCGATCGTCAACGGCCTCGTGCTGCAGGGCTTTCGCGCGTTCGGGGCCGGGTTCCTGATCTTCAGCGACTACATGAAGGGCTCGATCCGGCTCGCCGCGATCATGGGCATCCCGTCGACGTTCGTGTTCACGCACGACTCGATCGGACTCGGCGAGGACGGTCCGACGCACCAGCCGATCGAGCAGCTCCCGACGCTGCGGGCGACGCCGAACCTCGACGTCGTGCGACCGGCGGGCTTCAACGAGACCGCGCTCGCGTGGCGCCACGCGCTGCGCCAGACCGACCGGCCGACCGTGCTCGCGCTGTCGCGCCAGGGCCTGCCGGTGTGGGATCCCGCCGGCGTGCCGGGCGACGCGATCGAGCGCGGCGCGTATGTGCTGCACGACGGCGAGGGCGAGCCGGAGCTGATCCTGATGGGCACCGGCTCGGAGGTCCACCAGGCGAACGAGGCAGCCAAGCTGCTCGAGGCGGAGGGCGTCCGCGTGCGGCTCGTGAGCATGCCGTGCCTCGACCGCTTCGCCGAGCAGGACCAGGCATACCGCGACAGCGTGCTGCCGCCGGCGGTGCGCGCGCGAGTGGCGGTCGAGGCGGCCAGCCCGCTCGGCTGGCACCGGTGGGTCGGCGACCACGGTGACGTGGTGGCGATGGAGGGCTTCGGTGCGTCAGCACCGGCGAAGGCGCTCTACGAGCATTTCGGCTTCAGCGGCGCGGCGATTGCGGACCGCGCGCGCGCCGTTCTGGAAAGGACGAGGACATGAGCGTGACCGGAGTGAACGAGCGGCTCGCGGCGTTGACGGCGGCGGGCACGAGCGTGTGGCTGGACCAGATCCGGCGCGGGATGATCGAGGACGGTGAGCTGAACCGGCTCGTCGACGAGGACTCGCTGCGCGGGCTGACCTCGAACCCGGCGATCTTCGAGAAGGCGATCCTCGGCTCGCCCGACTACGACGACGACCTTGCCGCCGCCGCCCGCGAGGGCCTCTCCGCGCGCGAGGTGTACCGGCGGCTGGCCGTCCGCGACGTGCAGCTCGCCGCCGACGTGCTGCGGCCGGTGTACGACGAGACCGCCGGCTACGACGGCTACGTCTCGCTCGAGGTCGCGCCGCGGCTGGCGCACGACACCGAGGGCACGCTCGAGCAGGCGCGGATGTACTGGGACCTGGTCGACCGCCCGAACCTGATGGTCAAGATCCCCGCCACCGACGAGGGGATCCCGGCGATCGAGCAGGCGCTGTACGAGGGCATGAACGTCAACGTCACGCTGCTGTTCGCCGTGTCGTATTACGAGCGCGTGATGGACGCCTTCATCACCGCGAACGAGCGCCGCCACAAGGAGGGCAAGCCGCTCGACCGGCACTCGGTCGCATCATTCTTCGTCTCGCGCGTCGACACCGAGATCGACAAACGGCTGGAGGCGCTCGGCCGCAGCGACCTCGCCGGCCGTGCCGGGCTCGCCAACGCGCGCGCCGCCTACCGCGCGTTCCAGCGCGTGTTCGAGGGCGAGCGGTTCGCACCGCTGCGCGAGGCCGGCGCGCCCGTGCAGCGCCCGCTGTGGGCGTCCACCGGCGTGAAGAACCCGGCGTATCCCGAGACCATGTACGTCTACGGCCTGGTCGGGCCCGACACCGTGAACACGATGCCGCTCCCGACGCTCACCGCTGCGGCGCGCGAGGGCGAGGTCACCGGCACGACCGCGGCGGACGACCCGACGGACGACCTCGACGCCCTGCGCGAGGCGGGCATCGACCTCGACGACGTCACCGCGCAACTCCTGCGTGACGGCATCGACGCGTTCGTGGTGCCGATGAACAAGCTGCTGGACGGGATCGAGTCCAAGCGCGAGGCGATCGTCACCGGCCGCCCCGCCGCGATCGAGGCCGATCTGCCGGCCGCGCTCGAGCAGGCCGTCGCCGGCCGGCTGCGGCGCGCCGTCGACGATGACGTCGTCCACCGGATCTGGCACCGCGACGGCACGCTGTGGGCGCCGGCGGGCACGCCCGAGGTCACCGACCGGCTCGGCTGGCTCGACATCTCCGAGAAGATGCTCGACCACGTCGACGAGCTCGAAGGGCTCGCCGACGAGGTCCGCGCTGCCGGCTACACCGACGCCGTGGTGCTCGGCATGGGCGGCTCGAGCCTCGCACCCGAGGTGTTCCGCCAGTCCTGCGCGGAGCCGGCGATGCGCCTGCACGTCCTCGACTCGACGCATCCGGATCAGATCCAGGCGACGGCCGACGCGCTCGACCTGGACAAGACCGTGTTCATCGTCTCCTCCAAGTCCGGCGGGACGATCGAGACGCGGTCGCAGTTCAAGTTCTTCCACGAGCGCCAGCCCGACGGCGCCCACTACGTGGCGGTCACCGACCCGGGCACCGCGCTCGCCCGGCTCGGCCGCGAGCACGGCTTCCGGCGCGTGTTCGAGAACGACCCGGACATCGGCGGCCGCTACTCGGCGCTGTCGTACTTCGGGCTCGTGCCGGCCGCGTTGCTCGGCGTCGACATCCGCGCCGTGCTGGAGAGCGCCGAGGTGGCGGTCCAGGGCTGCCGCCAGAACGACGGCAACTCGGGCCTCTGGCTCGGGATCGCGCTCGGCGAGCTGGCTCTCCACGGCCGCGACAAGCTGACGTTCGTGGTCGACGAGCCGCTGTCGTCGTTCGGGCTGTGGGCCGAGCAGCTGGTGGCCGAGTCGACCGGCAAGCACGGCCGCGGCATCCTGCCGATCGCCGACGAGCCGGCGGTCGATCCGGACGCCTACGGGCAGGATCGCGTGTTCCTGCACATCTCGACCGGCGACGAGAGCAACGCCGCGCACGTGGCCGCGCTGCGCAAGGCCGGCCACCCGACGATCACCGTCCACGCCGAGGGCCCGGCCGACCTCGGCCGGATCTTCTTCTCCTCCGAGTTCGCGACCGCGGTCGTCGGCTGGGTGCTGGAGATCAACCCGTTCGACCAGCCGAACGTGCAGGAGGCCAAGGACAACACGAGCCGGGTTCTGAAGGAGGGAGCGCCGCACCTCGAGCCCGGCCAGCTCGGCGAGATGCTCGCCGGGCTCGCGCCGCCGCGCTACCTGGCGATCCTGGCGTTCATGCCCTACAGCGACGAGCTCGATGCCGGCGTGGCGAAGCTGCGCGCGAAGCTGATCTCCGACCACGGAGTGGCGACGACGTTCGGCTACGGCCCTCGCTACCTGCACTCGACGGGTCAGTTCCACAAGGGCGGCCCGCCGACCGGCGCCTTCCTCGAGATCGTCGACGAGCCGCAGGCCGACCTCCCGGTGCCCGGCGAGCCGTTCACGTTCGGCCAGCTGATCCGCGCGCAGGCCGACGGCGACCTACAGACGCTCCGCTCCCACGGCCTCGACGCCGTGCGGACCGGGAAGGAGATCCTCTGATGCAACTCGGCTTCATCGGGCTCGGGAAGATGGGCGGCAACATGGTCCATCGCATCCACCGCGACTCGGACAACCAGGTCGTCGCGTTCGACTACAGCGCGGATGCGGTGAGCGCCGCCGAGAGCCACGGCGCCGAGGGCGCGTCGTCGCTCGAGGACCTCGTGGCCAAACTCTCCCCGCCGCGCACGGTGTGGCTGATGGTGCCCGCCGGAGACCCGACCGAGCAGACCGTCAACACGCTCGCCGACCTGCTCGACTCCGGCGACACGATCGTCGACGGCGGCAACACGAACTGGCACGACGACGTGCGGCGCGCCGCCGCGCTTGACGAGCGCGGCATCCACTACGTCGACGTCGGCACCTCCGGCGGCGTGTGGGGCCTCGAGGTCGGCTACTGCATGATGGTCGGCGGCTACGAGGAGAGCGTGCAGCGGCTGGCGCCGATCCTCGACGTGCTCGCCCCGCCGGACGGCTGGCGCCGGTTCGGCGACGCAGGCGCGGGCCACTTCGTGAAGATGGTCCACAACGGCGTCGAGTACGGGATGATGCAGGCCTACGCCGAGGGCTTCGAGCTGATGTACAAGTCGAAGTTCGACGTCGACCTCAAGGAGGTCGCCGGCCTCTGGCAGCGCGGGTCCGTGGTCCGCTCCTGGCTCTGCGAGCTGGCCGAGAAGGCGTTCGCCGAGGAGGGCAACGACCTCGCCGCCCTCAAGGGGCATGTCAGCGACTCCGGCGAGGGGCGCTGGACGATCATCGATGCGATCGACCACGACGTGCCGACCCCGGTCATCACCGCCGCGCTGTACGCTCGCTTCTACTCGCGCGGGGAGGGGGAGTACACGCATAAGGTGCTCGCCGCACTGCGCAACCAGTTCGGGGGCCACGCCGTCGAGCGATCGGGATGATGGCCGTCACCGCGACCGAGAACCCGCTGACCGAGGGGCTCGAGCGGCTCCCGGTCCCGCCGACCACGCTCGTCATCTTCGGGGCGACCGGCGACCTCTCGCGCCGCAAGCTGCTGCCGGCGCTCTACAACCTCGCGCACGAGGGAGCGCTGCCCGCCCGCTTCAACCTGGTCGGCGTCTCGCGCCGCGACCAGACCGACGAGCAGTTCCGCGCCCAGGCGCGTGAGTCGATCGCACAGTTCTCGCGCCGCAAGCCCGACGAGCAGCTGCTCGACGGCCTCGTCGGCCGGATGCGCTATCTCGGGATCCCGTTCGACGACACCACCGGCTACTCGCGGCTGGGCGCGGCGCTGGACGAGCTCGACCAGGAGGCCGGCGAGCCGCTCGACCGCGTCTACTACCTCTCGACCGCGCCGGAGTTCTTCGGCGTCATCACCGAGGCGATCAGGGAGAACGGCCTGCACCGGCACGAGCACGCCGACGTGCGCGCCGTGATCGAGAAGCCGTTCGGCACCGACCTCGTCTCCGCACGCGCGCTGCAGGACGTCGTGCACTCCGTCTTCCGCGAGCGCCAGGTGTTCCGGATCGACCACTACCTGGGCAAGGAGACGGTCCAGAACGTGATGGCGTTCCGGTTCGCGAACTACATGTTCGAGCCGGTCTGGAACCGCAACTACATCGACCACATCCAGATCACCGCGGCCGAGGACATCGGGATCGGCTCGCGCGCGGGTTACTACGACTCCGCGGGCGCCCTGCGCGACCTGGTGCAGAACCACATGCTGCAGCTGCTGACGCTCGTGTGCATGGAGCCGCCGACCACGTTCGAGGCGAACAAGGTGCGCGACGAGAAGGTCAAGGTCCTGCAGGCGATCGAGCCGCCGACGCCCGAGCAGGTCGCCGAGATGACGGTGCGCGCGCGCTACACGGCCGGCATGGTCGGCGGCAGCGAGGCGCTCGGCTACCTCGAGGAGGAGGGCGTGCCGGGTGAGTCGGAGACCGAGACCTACGCGGCGCTCAGGCTCGAGGTGCACAACTGGCGCTGGGCGGGCGTGCCGATCGTCCTGCGCACCGGCAAGCGGCTGGCGCGCAAGGTGACCGAGATCGCGGTCCAGCTCAAGCCGGTCCCGCACATGGCGTTCCAGTCCAAGGGCTCGGTCGGCGTCCAGCCGAACCAACTGATCCTCACGATGCAGCCGAACGAGGGCGTCTCGCTGTCGCTGGGCGCGAAGATCCCGGGCTCGAGCATGCGGATCCGGCCCGTGAACATGGAGTTCCTGTACGGCACGTCGTTCATGTCGCAGTCGCCGGAGGCGTACGAGCGGCTGATCCTCGACGCGATGCGCGGCGACGCGACGCTGTTCACGCGCAACGACGAGGTCGACGCGCAGTGGTCGATCATGGACCCGATCCTCCAGACGTGGGCCGCCGGCAGCCCACCGCTCGCCGAGTACGAGGCGGGCACGCCGGGACCGGCCGAGGCCGACGCGCTGATCGGCGAGGGCCGCCACTGGAGGCCGTTGTGATCCCCCCGACGGGCCCCCACGCCCCTGGACGGGCGCAGCCGGCGCCTGGCGGCGTCCTCGGTCGGGGCAAGGGCTCCGCCATTGCACCCTCCCTGCGTCCTTGCCAGGCATCCGCCTGCATCCCGCCCATGGACGCGCGGACCCGCCGGAGGAATCACTAGTGGACGAGGTCTGGTCCGAGCGGGACACGACGCCGGCGCGGATCGAGGCCGCGCTGCGTGACATCGTCACCGAGCACCACCACTCGGACCATCCGTTCGTGCCGGCGCGCGTGCTCAACGTCGTCGTGGTCGTCGACGGCGAGTACCGCGGCGAGATCGAGAACCGGCTCGAGCGGGTCGGGCGCTACCACCCGTCGCGGCTGGTGCTGTGCGCGGTCGAGGAGGGGCGCGAGACGATCGACGCGTGGGCGGGCGTCGGGACCGACGACGCCGAGCCGAGCCCCGGCCACATCGCGGTCGCGCGCGAGCGCGTGGAGCTCGAGATCGGCCCTCGTCACCTCTCGAAGCTCGACACGATCGTCGATCCGATGCTCGTCTCCGACTTGGCGACGATGGTGTGGGCGCCGCACGGCCACAAGCAGGCACTCGACTCGCTGCGCCGGCTGGCGCAGATCGTGCTGGTCGACAGCCAGGACGAGCCGGACGTGACCGGTGCGCTGCGGCGCGCCGCCGACCTCTCGGGCTACGCCTACGTGGTCGACCTCGCGTGGCTGCGCTCGACGCCGTGGCGCGAGCGCGTGGCCGCCGCGTTCGACCCGCCGGCGCTGCGCGCGGCACTCTCCGGCGTGTCCGGCGTGACCGTGCGCCACCGCCACGACTCGCTCGCCGCCGCGCTCCTGTTCTGCGGCTGGTTGTCCTCCCGGCTGGGCTGGAAGGCGGAGTCGCTCGCGGCCACCGGTGCCGGCCTGACCGGGCACGCGCGCGGCCGCCGGCAGGAGGTCCGCATCAAGCTGACGCCGGTCGGGCAGGACTCGCCGGGGCTCGCGGGGGTGACGATCGAGACCGCGTCCGGTGAGGCGGTGTCGCTCGACCGCGCACCCGGCGGCCTGAAGGCGGTCCGCCGCGCGCGCGACGGCAGCGAGCTGACGTGGACCGTGCTGGGCGCCTCGCGCGGCGAGGGAGGCATCCTCGGCGAGGGTGTCAGGCAGGCGCTGCTGCGCGATCCGACGTACCGTCCCGCCCTGTCGTGCGCGCAGCTCATGGTCTCGTGATGGAGATCACAGTCCTCGAAGATCCCGCTGAGGCGGTCGCCGACCTGTTGGTGCAGGTCGGCGCGGCCGGCGGTCAGATCGTGCTCACGGGCGGCTCATCGCCCAAGCACGCGTACGAGGTCGCCGCCGCGCGCGGTGCCGACTGGAGCGGCGCGACCGTGTGGTTCAGCGACGAGCGCTGCGTGCCGCCCGACGACGAGCTGTCGAACTTCGCGATGGCGAACGCCGCGCTTCTGTCGCGCCTGGCGTCGCCGCCGCACGTGGAGCGGATGCAGGGCGAGCTGGGCCATGAGGCAGGCGCGGGTGCGTACGAGGCAGCGATCCGCGAGCGGCTCGGCAACGAGCCGCGGTGGGACGTCGCGCTGCTCGGCCTCGGGCCGGACGCGCACACAGCGTCGCTGTTCCCCTCAAAGCCGGAGAAGGACGTCACGGACCGGCTCGTCGCCGGCGTGCCGGAGGCGGGGATGGAGCCGCAGGTGCCGCGCATCTCACTCACGCTGCCGGCACTCTGCGCCGCCCGCCACGTCGTGTTCCTCATCACGGGCGCCGAGAAGGCCGAGGCGGTCCGGCGAGCGTTCGGCGACCCGCCGGATCCCATTTCGCCGGCGGCACACGTACGGCCCACCGCCGGTGAGCTGACGGTGTTCCTCGACCCCTCCGCGGCGGCTTCCTGGTGAACGACCAGTTCATCGGGATCGACGTCGGCGGCACGAAGATCGCCTGTGCCACGCTCGAGGCCGGGGTCCTCAGCGAGTCGCGTCTCCAGCACACCGAGCTCGGGAGCGAGGAA
This sequence comes from uncultured Solirubrobacteraceae bacterium, assembly GCA_963806395.1. Lineage (GTDB taxonomy): Bacteria > Actinomycetota > Thermoleophilia > Solirubrobacterales > Solirubrobacteraceae > DASSUW01. The sequence goes on from CAWDYI010000020.1 coordinate 110,937, forward strand.
GCGCTCGTCGGGCAGCTGATCGCCGCGATCGAGGAGGCGCGCACGGACCGGACGCGGGCGGTCGCGATCGGCGTCCCGTCGCTGATCGAGTTCGCCACGGGGCGGATCCGGTCGAGCGTGAACATCCCGCTCAAGGACGTCCCGCTGCGTGAGCTGATGACCGAGCGCGTCGGCTTGCCCGTGTACGTGGAGAACGACGCATCATGCGCCGCGCTCGCGGAGGCGTTCCGCGACGGTCACATGGCGGTCCCGAACCTGGTGATGTTCACGGTCGGCACCGGCGTCGGCGGCGGTCTCGTGCTCAACGGCCGGCTCTTCCGCGGAGCGACCGGCACCGCGTCGGAGGTCGGGCACACCGTGATCGGCCTCGACCTGACCGACGGCGCGCCACCGCACTCCGGCGTGTTCCCGCAGGCCGGCTCGCTCGAGGTGCTGGCGTCCGGCCGCGCCCTCGACCAGCTCGCGGAGGACGCGGCGCGCGCCGACGCCAACTCGTTCCTCGGCAAGCGCCTGAACCGCGACGGCGGGGTGACGGGCCACGACGCCGTCGACGGCGCGCGCGAGGGCGACGAGGCGTCGGTCCGCTGCGTGCGGATCCTCGGCGAGCGCCTCGGAATCGGCATCGCGAACGCGATCACGATGTTCGACCCGCTCGAGGTCGTGATCGGCGGCGGCGTGTCCGCTGCGGGCGAGCTGCTGCTGGGCCCGGCGCGCGAGGTGGCGTGGAAGTACGCCGTGCCCGGCGCGGGCTCGCAGTGCGAGATCAGGCTCGCGCGCCACGGGCCGCGCGCCGGCGTGCTCGGAGCGGCGCTGCTCGCCGCCCAGGAGTACGCCGAGGAGACCGGCGGCGTGATGGAGGAGGCGGTGGAGGGCCGATGAGGATCGCGTGCGCATTCGACCACGCGGGATTCCCGCTGAAGGGACTCGTGCTCGACCTCGTGGCCGAGCTGGGGCACGAGGTGCTCGACCTCGGCACGAACTCGACCGACCCTGTCGACTATCCCGACATCGCGCGAGCGGGCGCTGAAGCGGTCCGTGACGGCCGCGCCGAGCGCGCGGTGGTGGTGTGCGGCTCCGGTGCCGGCGTGGCGGTGGCTGCCTGCAAGGTGCCGGGCATCCGCGCCGCGTGCACGCACGACACCTACTCGGCGCATCAGTGCGTCGAGCATGACGACGTCAACGTGCTCTGCCTCGGTGCGCGCGTGATCGGCCCGGCGCTCGCCGCCGAGGTGATCCGCTCGTTCCTGGCGGCGCACTTCACCGGAGAGGAGCGCCACGTGCGCCGTCTGGGGAAGATCAACGCGATCGAGCGCGAGTTCACGGGGGGTTGATGGCCGGCTCCGCCGATCTGGGACTCGACTACCTGCCGATCGCCGAGCACGGGCTGGTCGGCGACCTGCACACGGTCGCGCTGGTCGGCACGACCGGCACGATCGACTGGTACTGCTGCCCCGCGTTCGACTCCCCGAGCGTCTTCGGCTCGATCCTCGACGCCAAGCAGGGCGGGTTCTACGCGCTGCGGCCGCTGGGCGACGACTGGAAGTCCCGGCAGCTGTATTTCCCGGACACGAACATCCTGATCACGCGCTTCTTCACCGAGGGCGGCGTCGGAGAGGTGCAGGACTTCATGCCGATCGAGTCGGTCGACACCGGCATGCACCGGCACCGGCTGATCCGGCGCGTCGTGGTCGTGCGCGGGGAGATGCGGTTCCAGATCGAGGTCCAGCCGCGGTTCGACTACGGACGCGCCGAGCACGACGTGGAGATGCATCCGCATGGGGTGCTGTTCCGCTCGCCGGTGCTCACGCTGGCCCTGGAGGGCGCGATCGCCAAAGCGATGGGATCGCAGCGGCGGCTGGAGCGGATCGACGGCGGCATCCGCGCGACGTTCGATCTCGCGGCCGGCCAGTCGCAGACGTTCGTGCTCGAGCGGGTGCCGGAGGACCACATCGCACGGCCGTATCCCGAGCACGAGACGGCCGCCTCGTTCGACGCGACCGTGCACTACTGGCGCCGCTGGGTGTCGCAGTCGGGCTACAAGGGCCGCTGGCGCGAGATGGTCCAGCGCTCCGCGCTGACGCTGAAGCTGCTCACCTACGCGCCGACCGGCGCGCTGGTCGCGGCGCCCACGACGTCGCTGCCCGAGCAACTCGGCGGCGAGCGCAACTGGGACTACCGGTACACGTGGATCCGCGACGCGGCGTTCTCGCTCTACGCGCTCCTGCGGCTCGGCTTCACCGAGGAGGCGTCGGCCTTCATGGGCTGGCTGACCGACCGCACGCGCGAGTGGAAGGTCGGGCCGAGCGGGCCGATGCAGATCATGTACGGGATCGACGGGCGCGCCGAGCTGACCGAGTACGAGCATCCGACGTGGTCGGGCTACCGCGACTCGGCGCCGGTGCGGATCGGCAACGCGGCGGCGGACCAGCGCCAGCTCGACATCTACGGCGAGGTGATCGACTCGATCTACCTCTACAACAAGTACGGCTCGCCGATCCACCACGAGACGTGGGAGAACGTGCGCCGGATGGTCGACTGGCTGTGCGAGAACTGGGACCAGCCGGACGAGGGGATCTGGGAGACGCGCGGCGGCCAGAAGGACTTCACGTACTCGCGGCTGATGTCGTGGGTGGCGGTCGAGCGCGCGATCCGGATGAACCGGTCGCGCGGGCTGCCGGGCGACATCGTGCGCTGGCTCGCCGAGCGCGACCGGATCTACAACCAGATCATGAAGCGCGGCTGGAGCCCCGAGCGCAACGCGTTCGTCCAGCACTACGGGTCCGACGTGCTCGACGCCTCGATCCTGCTGATGCCGCTCGTGCTGTTCATCGCGCCGACCGACCCGCACTGGCTGTCCACGCTCGACGCGATCGGCGACGAGCTGGTGTCGGACTCGCTGGTCTACCGCTACAACGTCGAGGCGTCACCCGACGGCCTGCGCGGCGACGAGGGCACGTTCTCGATCTGCACGTTCTGGTACGTCGAGGCGCTGACGCGGTCCGGGCAGCTGGACGAGGCGCGGCTGGCGTTCGAGAAGATGCTCACCTACGCCAACCATCTCGGGCTCTATTCCGAGGAGATCGGCCCCACCGGCGAGCAGCTCGGCAACTTCCCGCAGGCGTTCACGCACCTCGCGCTGATCAGCGCGGCCTACAACCTCAACCGCGCACTGGGGTGAGGTGCGCCTCCCTGGGTAAGACTTCAACTATGCGCGTGATCGAATGCAACGAATGCGGCGAGACCATCTCGGCCGCCAACGACAAGGAGCTCGGCGCCCATCTGGTCGAGCACCTGCAGTCCGAGCACGACATCGACGTCGACGACGCGGATCTCGCCGAGATGCTGGACGGCGCGTACGACGCGATGGACTCGTAGCCGCGGGCCGCTGGAGCGCTACTCGCGCACGCCCCCGATGCGGGCGAGGCGCAGCCGGCGCATCTCGGCCACGGCCGGGAGCGTGCCGGGCGTCTCGGCCAGCGGGGCGAGCGGGCGCGCCGGCAGTGCGCGCTCGCCGTGGACGTTGACCGCGTAGGCGCGTGCTCGCGGTCGCGCGCTCACGACCTCGTGCAGCACCGTCCCGCGGAAGACCACGGCCGCGCCGTCGTCGACCGCCCAGCCGGACGGGATCGCCCCGGAGCGCACGGCGTCGAGGTAGACCGGTCGCCGGGCCGGCTCGCTGTCGTGGTGCACCGAGTTCGAGCCGGGCAGGAAGCCGAGCCCGGGTGCAACCTCCGGCGCGCCCGATGACGTCGTGACGCCCCATCGGAACCAGCACATCGAGCCGGCGCTCAGCCCGGCGAGCAGGACGCCGGCTCGCCACGCCTCGCGCAGGATCGCGTCGAGTCCCTGGGCACGCCAGATCGCCAGCAGATTGACCATCGAGCCACCGCCGACGTAGATCACATCCTGCGCCAGGAGGTGCTCGCGGAGCGGGATCGGCCGCCGGCCCAGGCGGAAGAGGGACACGTGCGAGGGCTCGCACATGCGGTCGGCGAACGTCTCGTGGAAGCGGCGGATCTGGTACTCCGAGTCCCCTCCCGCGGTCGGGAGCAGGCAGATGCGCGGGCACGGGGCGCCGACGAGCCGGAGCACGAGCTCGTCGAGCGCGGGATCGGAGGCGGCGGTGAATCCACCGCCGCCCATCGCGAGGATCGTGGGCGGACGCCGCTCGTCAGACTTACGCGGCAAGTGCCGGCTCCACGGGTACCGGCGCTCCGAGGAACTGCGTCGCCAGCTCGGTCTCCCTCACGTCGGGTCCATCCGGCGCCACCAGGTACGCCCGGGCGTGCTGGCGCGAGGTCACGACACGCGCGAGCTCCGTTCCGACGAAGTGGAGCGCGGCGCCGTCGCCGGTCCCGTAGCCCGGGGGCATGCCATCGGCGATCGCGGTGAGGAACGCGGCGCGCCGCTCGGGCTTGTCCTCGTAGTGCACGGCGTTCGAGAACGGGAGGAACCCCATGCCCTTCACGCCCGTCGGCTTGCCGTGAAAGGCGGTCATGCCGTGGTCGAACCAGCACAGCGACCCCGCGCTCAGCCCGGTCATCACGACGCCGGCCTCCCAGGCGGCACGCAGCATGCCGTCGATCCCGTGGGCGCTCCAGGTGCCGAGCAGCGAGATCACGCTTCCGCCGCCCACGTACACGAGATCCTGCTCCAGCAGGTGGCTCGCGAGGTCGGTCGCCCCGCCGTCGCGCCGGAACAGCGACACGTGCGAGGGCTGGCACCGGCCCGCGGCGAACGCGCGGTAGAAGCGCACGATGTAGTGGTCGGCATCGCCCGAAGCGGTCGGAAGGAAGCAGACGCGCGGGCACTGGACCCCGGTGAGGGTGAGGGCGTGCTCGTCGAGCAACGCGTTCCCAGCCTCCATCGAGAACCCGCCTCCGCCCATGGCGAGGATCTGACGCGGTCGCGACATGGCGGCAGAGTAAGGGCCGAAATCCCGCTGCGAGCGGATTTCCTCCTGTGGTCCAAACGCTTCGGCCCGGCGGTCCAGGCCCTCAGACGGGCTGTACGTGGCTCGAAAATCGCGTGGTAGGCGTGAATTGCCACTCTCGATCATGGGTCGATGCTGGATTCGGCGTGCGGGTAAGGGCGTGGCCGTCGTCGTGGGTGGGCCGCCGGCGAACGTCAACTGCGGCTGGGTGGGGAGGCAGGCGACCCTTTGGCTGGCCGTAGATTCGGACGAGAGATCCCATCTCTCGGTAGCTGTCGCGGTCGAGTGTCGAGTTTCTGGGTCCAGAGCCCGATAAGTCGACACTCGGACCCGCCGCGACCGCCCAGGCCCAACCACTTCCATACCCAGCCGCAGTTGACGTTCGCCGGCGGCGCACCACGCCGGAGAGAGGCGTATCCTCACATGCATGAGTCACGCATACGATCCGCGCGAGGCGAACCTGCTCGGCGCTCTCGGGCTGGCGATCGCCGACCGTCTCGCGGATCCGAACACCGGCGGCTCGGCGCCCGAGGCCCTCGTCGCGCTGCACGGGCGCCGTGCCGGAAGCACGATCGACGCCATAGCAGGGATTACTGACCTCACGCACTCCGGGGCGGTGCGCCTGGTGGACCGCCTGGCCGAGGCCGAGCTGGTCGAGCGCCGGCGGGGCGCCGACCAGCGGTCGGTCGCCCTGTACCTGACGCCGCCAGGACGGCGAGCGGCTCGGGAGGTGCTCGCACGACGGGACGCTCGCATGCAGTCGCTGCTCGCCTTGCTGACCGACGATCAGCGGTCCGCGATGGTGGCCGCGGCCGAGCAGATCCTGGGCGAGCTCGGCACCGGCATAGACGCGGAGCGCCGGCTGTGCCGTCTGTGCGACACCGACGCCTGCCGGAGGCCTCGAGGCGAGTGTCCGGTCATGCCGCGCGGTCGCTCACGATGAGCATGAGATACACGAACTGAACAAAGATTCAGACCAGCTGCCTGCCTGCGACTCCACAAGACACGAACTCGAAAACTAACCGTACAGTCGAACTAGAGATCATCTCCGACGGAATAGTGTCGCCGTGATGGGCGAGCCGGTACGCCGCCTCCTGCTGCTCCGCCTGGCCTGCGCCGCGCCGCTGCTCGCGCTCGCGGTGTGGTTCGGCCTGGCGGACCCGTCGGGGTTCGGCGAGGGCCGGTGCTCCTCGTGCGGAGTCGAGGGATACGTGATCGCCGCGCACCTCGTGGCCGCCGTATGGCTGGCCGGAGTCGTCGCCTACGCGTCCGCGCTCCGGCGCCGCGAGCGCGAAGGCGTGTTCGAGCCGGGCCCCACCACCGTCAAGGCGCTGGCCGCGGCAGGCGCGTACGCGGCGGCCTGCCTGTTGTGGCATCCGCTGCTCACGCCGCTGGCTACAGCCGCGCTGGTGGCGTCGTTCGTGCTGTTCCCGGCGTTCGCGATCTGGTGGATCGTGGAGCCCGCGCGGCTATGGCACAACCCGCCGCAGACCGCCGCCGAGACCGACCGCCGCCTGACGTTCGCGCTCGTCGAGGCGTGGGTGGCGCTGGTGATGCTGTTGCCGGCCGTGTTCGCCTGGGTGTGGACCGACCGGGTCGACTGGATCGTCTTCTAAGCCTCAGGACGCTGATCGGCGGCGCGCGGTGACCTCGATCTCGATCCGCACGCGCGGGTCGAGGAGTCCGCAGACGAGCATCGTGGCGGCCGGACGGGCATCGCCGAAGCACCGTCGCAGCGAAGGCCAGCACGGCTCGAAGTCGGCACGGTCGGGCAGCAGATAGCGGACGCGGACCACGTCGTCGAACGAGCTGCCCGCCTCGGCCAGGGCAGCGCCGATGTTGGCCAGGCACTGTTCCGCCTGCTCGACCACGTCGTTCGAGATCGTCATCGCGGCGTAGTCGAATCCGGTCGTTCCGGCCACGTGGACCCAGTCGCCGTCGACGACCGCCCGCGAGTAGCCGATCTGGGCCTCGAACGACGATCCGGACGAGATCAGGCGGCGCTCGGTCACGCCCCCAACCGTACGACGTCGGCCGACGCGCAGGTCGCGAGGGCGCGGAGCGCGTCCTCGTCGGGCACGCCGCGCAGCCGCGAGTGGTCGAGGTCGACCGTCACCGTGCCGGCCCCGGCGAGCCCGAGGCTCGCCAGCCCGTTACCGGCGACAGCGCCCCACAGATCCCCCGCGGCGGCGAGCAGCGCGTGGCGCGTCCGGCGCTCGCGGCGCGCGCCGGTCTCCAGCTCGCGCACCTCCTCGAACGGGTCGACGACGACGTTGCTGTCGCTGCCGATCGCCAGCCGCACCCCGGCGTCGCGGTACTCCAGCGCAGGGAAGTGGCCGTCGCCGAGGTTGCCCTCGGTGGTCGGGCAGGTCGCCACGATCGCGTCGCTCGCGGCGAGCAGCGAGATGTCGCGCTCGTCGACGTGGATCGCGTGCACGACGGTGCTGCGGTCGGAGAGGAACCCGGTCCGGTCGAGCAACTCGATCGGCGAGCAGCCGTGCTCGGCACGGCACTCCTCCAGCTCGCGCGGCTGCTCGTGGGCGTGCACGTGACGGACGAGGCCGTGCGCGTCGGCGTAGGCCGCGATCTCGCGCAGCCAGTCGGCCGGCACGGCGCGGACGCTGTGGGCGGCGACGCCGACGTCGAACCCGCCGAGGCGGAGCGCGTCGACGCGCGCCAGGAACGCATCGACCGACGCGTCGCGGAACCGCGGATGGCCGCCGCGGTGGTAGGCGGCGGGCAGCAGGACGATCCGCAGCCCCGCCGCCGTCGCCGCCTCGGCGACGGCGATCGCCATCGCGTTCGGCTCCTCGTACGGCGCTCCGGCGGGCCGGTGGTGCACGTAGTGGAACTCGCCCACGGCGCCGTATCCGGCCGCCGCCATCTCTCGATAGACGCGGCCCGCGACCTCGCCGATGGCCGCCGGGTCGAGCGCGCCGGCGAGCGCGTACATCGCCTCGCGCCAGCTCCAGAAGTCGTCGTCCGGGCGCTCGGAGCGCTCGCCGACGCCGCGCAGGTCGCGCTGGAACGCGTGCGAGTGCACGTTCGGCATCGCCGGGATCTCCAGCGGCCGTGTCATGCGAGCTCCTGCGCGGCTGCGAGCAGCGCGTTCGCCGCCACCGCCGCGTCATCGAGCGAGACCTCCTCGTCGGGGGAGTGGCTGACGCCGGTCGCGTTGCGCACCAGCACCATCCCCGCCGGGCGGCGGGCGGCGATCACGCCCGCGTCGTGGCCCGCGTAGCAGACGAGTCGCGGCGCGCCCGGTCGCAGCCCGGCCGCCAGTGCGTCGCGCACGGCGGCCGGGAAGTCGGTCCCCGGCGACCAGGCTGCGGTCCGCAGGTCGAGCCCCACGCCGGCCTCCTCCGCCACCCGCTCCGCCTCGCAGGCGACGGCCTCGCGCCACGACTCGACCGCCTCGGGCTCCGGCGCCCGTGCGTCGAGCCACAGCCGCGCCAGCGAGGGGACCGTCGTCGCCGCGTTCGGCTCGACCTCCAGCCGCGCCGCGGTGAACACCATCCCGAGTCGCTGCGCGGCCTCGGTGTCGGCGCGCACGATCACCCGCGCGGCGGCGGCGAGCGCGTCGTGACGCTCCTCGCGCGGGGTCGTGCCCGCGTGGTCCGCGCGACCCGCGAGCTCGACCTGCAGGCGCAGCCGCGCGGCCAGGCGCGTGACAACCCCGGCCGGCTGATTGACGGCCGCGACGTCGCGCGTCTGGTCCACGTGCAGCTCGAGGAATCCGCGCAGCCGCTCCAGCCACTCCGGGGCGCGGGCGAGCCCGCCCGGGTCGACCCCCGCCTGGGCCATCGCATCTCCGAGCGTCACGCCGTGCTCGTCCACGCGTCCCAGCGCGTCGTCGACGTCGAGCCGCCCGGCCAGCGCGCGCGAGCCGAACGTCGGCGTGTTGAAGCGCGCGCCCTCCTCGTCGGCGAACGAGATCACTGCCAGCGGGACGCTCGACCGCTCCGCCGCGGCGAACGCGGCGGCGACGCCGAGCGCGCCGTCGAACCGCCCGCCGCTGCGCACGCTGTCGAGATGCGAGCCGGCCGCCCACCACGGTCCCGGGGCGTCCGGGCAGGCCCACAGGTTGCCCGCGGGGTCGCGCTCCATCCGGCGCCCGATCGCCGCAGCGCGGCGCGCGAACCAGCCGGCCGCCTCCTCGTCCTCGCGTGTCCAGGCGAGTCGCGTCGTGCCGCTCGCCTCCTCGAAGCCGATCGGGACGAGGTCGGCGAGCAGTTCGCCCAGGTGCTCGGCCTCGATCACGCGCGCTGCCACACGACCTGGCCCGCGGCGATCACCGCGCGCACCGGGTTGCGCCCGAGCCGGTACGGCACGTGCTCGACCGGTGAGTCGAGGACGACCAGGTCGGCCTGCTTACCCACCTCGATCGAGCCCAGCGAGTCCGACAGGCCGAGCACCCACGCGGCGTTCAGCGTGCACGCCGCCAGCGCCTCGCGCGCCGACCATCCGTACCGCCGCACCGCCAGGCCGGCGATCAGGGGCAGCGACACGACCGGCGAGGTGCCGGGGTTGCAGTCGGTGGCGAGCACGCAGATCGCGCCGGCGTCGGCCAGCGCACGGCCGGGGGCGGTCTCCTCGGCGCCGAGGAACTCGGCGCCGGGCAGGAGCACGGCGGCGCACTCGGCGGCCGCCAGCGGCGCGAGGTCGTCGGGGTGCAGGCAGGCGAGGTGGTCGACCGAGCGGGCGCCGGCGGCGAGCGCGACCGGCACCGAGCGGTTCGCGTTGAACTGCTCCACGTGCGCCCGCAGCGGAACCGACTCGCGCTGCGCGATCGCGCCCAGCCGCTCGAGGTCCTCGTTACGGAAGGCGACCGACTCGACGTAGATGTCGAGCGCGTCGACGTCCGCCGCCCGCGCCAGCCGGTCGACCTCGTCCATCCAGCCGGCGGCGTCGTACCCGGGCGGCACGGCGTGGGCGAACAGCCCGGTGACGGCGGCGGGGCGGAGCTGCCGTGCGAGCGAGACCAGCCGCAGCTCGCCGTCGCGTGAGAGGCCGTACCCCGTCTTGGTCTCGAAGGTGGTCGTGCCGTGGGCGAGCATCTCAGCCCGGATCGCCCGCGCCTGGGCGAGCACGGCCTCGTCACTCGCCTCCGCCAGCGCACCGGCCGAGGAGGCGATCCCGCCGCCGCGCCGCGCGATCTCCTCGTACGGCACGCCGGTCACCTTCTGCTCGTACTCCTCCGCCCGCCAGCCCGCGAACGGCAGGTGCGTGTGGCAATCGATCAGGCCCGGGACGATCGCGCCGCCCGATGCGTCGATCACGACATCCGCCGCCGGGTCGTCGTCGAGCGCCGCGATCGCACCGCCGCGGACCGTGACCGAGCCGGGCTCCAGCCGCAGGTCGCCGGGACGGCGCAGGTACGGGAGTCCGTCCTCGGGCGGAAGGAGCACCTGTGCGGCGCCGCGGACGCAGAGCGTGCTCACGGCGCCATCGGGATCCGGACGCCGAGCCGCTCCGCAGCGTCGAGCGCCTCCGGGTAGCCGGCGTCGGCATGGCGGATCACGCCCATCCCGGGGTCGGCCTGGAGCGTGCGCCGGATCCGCTCGCCCGCCTCCGGCGTGCCGTCGGCCACGATCACCTGCCCGGCGTGCAGCGACTTGCCCATGCCGACGCCGCCGCCGTGGTGGAACGACACCCAGCTCGCACCGGTCGCCGTGTTCACGAGCGCGTTGAGGATCGGCCAGTCGGCGACCGCGTCGGAGCCGTCCTGCATCGCCTCGGTCTCGCGCTGCGGTGAGGCGACCGAGCCGGCATCGAGGTGGTCGCGGCCGATCACGACCGGGCCGCGCAGGTCGCCGGATGCCACCAGCTCGTTGAACCGCAGACCCGCCAGGTGGCGCTCGCCGTAGCCGAGCCAGCAGATCCGCGCCGGCAGGCCCTGGAAGCGCACGCGCTCCTGCGCGAGCTCGATCCAGCGCCGGATGTGGTCCTGCTCGCCGAACAGGTCGAGGATCGCCGCGTCGGTGACCGCGATGTCGGCGGGATCGCCGGACAGCGCGACCCACCGGAACGGGCCCTTGCCCTCGCAGAACAGCGGGCGGATGTAGGCCGGGACGAAGCCGGCATAGGAGAACGCGTCGTCGTCGCCGTGCTCGGCGGCGAGGCCGCGCAGCGCGTTGCCGTAGTCGAACGCCTCCGCGCCGGCGGAGGCAAGCGCGCGGATCGCGGCGACGTGGGCGAGCGCGCTCTCGCCGACGCGGCGCAGGTAGTCGTCCGCGTCGGCGGTCCGCAGCACGTCGGCCTGCTCGACCGTGAGGCCCGCGGGCACGTAGCCGTAGAGCGGGTCGTGGGCGCTCGTCTGGTCGGTCACGACGTCGACGTGCGCGCCGCGCCGGGAGAGCTCCGGCAGCACCTCGGCGGCGTTGCCGAGCAGGCCGATCGAGAGCGCGCGACCGTCGCGGGCGGCAGCGTCGAGCCGCGCGAGCGCGTCGTCGAGGGACCCGGCGCGCTCGTCCAGGTAGCCGGTCTCGATCCGGCGCTCGATCCGCTGCAGGTCGACCTCGACACACAGCGCGCAGCCGTCGTTCATCGTCACCGCGAGCGGCTGGGCGCCGCCCATCCCGCCGAGCCCGGCCGTCACGACCAGCCGGCCGCGCAGCGAGCCACCGAAGCGCATGCGCGCGAGCGCCGCGAACGTCTCGTAGGTGCCCTGGAGGATCCCCTGGGTCCCGATGTAGATCCAGGACCCGGCCGTCATCTGCCCGTACATCATCAGCCCGGCGGCGTCGAGCTCGCGGAAGTGCCGCCAGGTCGCCCATTCGGGCACCAGGTTCGAGTTCGCGATCAGCACGCGCGGGGCGTCCGGGTGCGTCTCGAACACGCCGACCGGCTTGCCGGACTGGACGAGCAGCGTCTCGCGATCCCCGAGCCGCATCAGCTCGCGCTTGATCGCGTCGAGGCACGCCTGGTTGCGCGCCGCCTTGCCGATCCCTCCGTAGACGACTAGTTCCTCCGGCCGCTCGGCAACGTCGGGATGCAGGTTGTTCTCGAGCATCCGGAGCGCGGCCTCCTGCACCCAGCCCCGGCACCGCATGGTCGGGTCGGTCACACGGCGCAGGCTACGCGGCGTGGTGCGGAAGCGCAGTCTGCGCCGGCTGCGAGAGCAGCGCGCCGAACTCGTCCGCCGGCATCGGGCGGCCGAGCAGGAAGCCCTGTGCGAAGTCGCAGCCAAGCGTGGCCAGGGCCGCGAGCTGCTCCGGGCGCTCGACGCCCTCGCCGATCACGAGCAGGCCGAGCGAGTCGCCGAGATCGATGATCGCGCGGGCCAGCGCGGCGCGATCGCCGTCGCCGTCGAGGCCGTCCACGAACGTCCGGGCCACTTTCAGCGAGTCGATCGGGAAGCGCTGGAGGTACTGGAGCGACGTGTAGCCGGTGCCGAAGTCGTCGACCGAGATCTCGGGGCCGAGCCGCCTGATCTCGTGCAGGCGCGCCGCCGTCTCGTCCACGTCCTGCATCAGCACCGTCTCCGTCAGCTCCAGCACCAGGCACTCGGCCGCCATCCCGCTCTCGGCGAGCGCGGCCTCGATGTCGGCGACCAGGCCGGGATACGTCACCTGGCAGCCGGAGACGTTGACGCCGATGCGAAGCTGCGGCCGGCGCCGGTGCCATTCGGCGCCCTGGCGGCACGCCTCGCGCAGCACCCAGCGCCCGATCGGCACGATCAGGCGCTGTTGCTCGGCGAGCGGGATGAACTCCCCCGGCGCCACCACGCCGCGCTCGGGATGGTGCCAGCGCAGCAGCGCCTCGGCACCGCAGATCTCGCCGGTGCGAACGCGCACGATCGGCTGGTAGTGCAGGAACATCTCGCCGCGGTCGACCGCGCCGCGGAGGTCGGCGGCGAGGCTAAGCCGGCCGAGCGCCGTGGCGTGCATCTCCGCCTCGAACAGCGCGTACCGTCCGCGCCCGGCGGCCTTGGCCTGGTACATCGCGAAGTCCGCGTTGCGCAGCAGGTCGTCGCCGCTGCGGCGGCCGGTGGCGATGCCGACGCTTGCGCCGACCGCCACGTCCTGCGCGCCGATGCGCACCGGGCGCTCGAGCTCGGCGAGCAGCCGCTCCGCCACCTGGACGGCCTCGACGCCGTCGGTGACGTTCTCGAGCAGGACGGCGAACTCGTCGCCGCCGAGGCGTGCGGCAGTGTCCTCCGAGCGCAGCAGCGTTGTCAGCCGGCCGGCGAGCGCGACGAGCAGCTCGTCGCCCTGCGCGTGGCCGAGCCGGTCGTTCACGGCCTTGAAGTCGTCGACGTCGACGAACAGCACGGCGACCTCGTTGCCGCTGCGCGCGCAGCGAACGAGCGCGTGCTCGAGCCGCTCGCGGAACAGCACGCGGTTGCCGAGGCCGGTCAGCGGGTCGTGGAGCGCGCGATGCACGGCGTCGGCGTGGTTGCGCGCGTTGGCGAGCGCGAGCGAGGCGTGCTCGGCGAACGCGCGCAGGACGTCGCGCTCGGCCTCCGCGTACGGGCGACGGCCGGCGCGGTTCGCGACCTCCAGGGCGCCGCCCTGGGGGCCGTGCTCGCCGTGCAGCACGACCGAGAGCACGGGCGGGAGATCGGCGGGGCCCTCCCAGGCCGCGAGCCGGCCGTCGAGGCGCACGCCGGCGGCCTCGGCGCCCAGCAGCTCGGCTGCGCCGCGTGCGATCGCGCTGACCGTGGCGCCGAGGTCCCCGCAGTCGACCACCGACCGCTGGACCTCCGTGAGGCGCACGAGCAGCGTCTCGCGCTCACGCTGGTCCTCGAGCACGGCGAGCGTGCCGAGAGAGAGCGCCAGCACGCGAGCCATCGCCCGCAGGAGCGACATCTCCTCGCGTGCGAACTCCTCCTCGGGGTCGCGTGCGACGAGCAGGACACCTGCCATGTCAAGCGGGGCCGTGAGGCAGGCACAGAGGCCGACGCCCGGCACCTCGATCGGGCCGCCCTCCGCGCACGCCGCGGCGAGCGCGGCATGCGGCACGTCCTCCGCGAAGCCGACCGACGCCAATGCGACGTCGCCGCCGACGATCGCGCAGGCGTCGGCGCCGAACGCCTCGGCGACGCGCTCCACGGCGGTCTGGCGGGCGGTGGTCACCTCCTGCGACGCCGAGACGGCGGCGAGGAACTCGGTCAGCTCGGCCGTCGACCAGCTGGCGTCGTTCGGTAACACCGCTAGTCCACCGCGTGGACGATCAATCGGGCCATCTTCCCGTCTGATCGGCGAGTCTACGCGCGTCCTATAGACCGCTCAGGCGCCGAACGTCACGGTGCCGGTGCGCAGCGCGTCGGCCAGACCGGCCAGCTCGCGAGCGAGCGACCGGTCCTCCTCGACGCGGGGAACCAGCTCGCGCACCTGCGCCGCCGCCTGTTCGAGCGTCTCGGTGGAGCGCAGCGGCCGGTGGAACTCCAGCCCCTGGACGGCGCACACCAGCTCGGTGGCGACCACGTGCGCGGCGTTCTCGAGCACCGTGCGTGCCTTCAGCGCGGCGGTCGCGCCCATCGAGTTGAAGTCCTCCTGGCCGGCGCTGGTCGGGATCGACCCCGCGCCTGCCGGATGGGAGAGCACCTGGCTCTCGTTCACCAGCGCGGCGGCGGCGTACTGGGCGATCATCAGCCCCGACGACAGGCCTGGCCGCGGCGTCAGGAACGGCGGCAGGCCGGCATAGCCGGGGGAGAGCAGCGCGTAGATGCGTCGCTCCGAGAACGACGCCAGCTCGCACAGCGCGAGCGCGAGGTGGTCGAGCGGCAGCGAGAGCGGCTGCCCGTGGAAGTTGCCGCCGGAGAGGATCTCGCCGTCGTCGGGAAACACGAGCGGGTTGTCCGTGACCGCGCCGAGCTCGCGCTCGAGCGTGGCAGCGACGTAGGACAGCGCGTCGCCGACCGCGCCGAGCACCTGCGGCGCGCACCTGATCGTGTACGGGTCCTGCACGCGCCCGCAGTCCGCGTGGCTGGCCACGACTTCGCTGCCGGCGAGCAGCGCCCGCAGCCGCGCGGCGACCTCGCTCGGTCCCGGCTGGCCGCGCAGGTCGTGCAGCCGCGGGTCGAACGGGGCCGTGGATCCCTTGAACGCCTCGAGCGAGAGCGCGGCCGCGACCACGGCCGCGTCGAGCACCCGCTGTGCGTCGCGCACCGCGAGCCCGCCCGCGGCGGCCATCAGGTGCGTGCCGTTGATGATCGCCAGCCCCTCCTTGGCGGACAGCGCGACGGGCTCCAGCCCGGCGCGCGAGAGCGCCTCCCCGCCCGCGAGGACCTGGCCGTCGACTGTCGCCTCGCCCTCGCCGATCAGCACCAGCCCGAGGTGCGCGAGCGGTGCGAGGTCGCCGGACGAGCCGACCGATCCCTTGCTCGGGATCACGGGCGTCACGCCGCGCTCCAGCAGCGCGAGCACCAGCTCGACGAGCTCGACCCGCACACCGGAGTGACCACGCCGGAGCGAGGATGCGAGCAGCAGCAGCATGCCGCGCACGATCTCGTCCGGCAGCGGCGGCCCGGACCCGACGGCGTGCGAGCGCACGAGGTTGACCTGGAGCTGCGCGGCGTCGGCCGGCGCGATCCGGACGCTCTCGAGCTGCCCGAAGCCGGTGGTGACGCCGTACACCGCCGTGCCGGCCTCGAGCGCGGCCTCCACCACCTGCCGCCCGGCCGCGATCCGCTCGCGGTCGGCGGCGTCGAGCGGCACCGGCGCCGCGCCGCGCGCGACGGTCTCGAGCTCCTCGAGCGACGGCATCGCCGGACCCTACCGGGCGATATCCGGCCCGCGTATACCATCGGCGTGGTGAGTTCCGCCGACACCGCCGCGGCGCCGGCGCCGCCACACGAGGCCGATCCGCTCGTCGTCACCGGGCCGGCGCTCACGCTGCGCTACGCGACCGCCGCGGACGCGCCGCGGCTGCTCGAGCTGGCCTCCGACCCGGCGGTCACGCGCTGGTTCTCGTGGGGCCCGTACAGCGCGGTCGGCCAGCCGGAGGCCTACATCGCAGGCCTGCCCGCCAAGCGCTCCGGCGGCGTGCTGCTCGACTTCCTGGTCGTCCACCCGGACGACGGGCCGGTCGGGGTCACCGGCCTGTCCGAGCTCGCCGCGCGCGACCGCCGCGCGACGGTCGGCTCATGGTTCGGCCAGGCGTGGTGGGGGAGCGGGGTCAACCGCGAGTCGAAGGCGCTGATCACGGCGCTCGCGTTTCGCCGGCTCGGCATGAGCCGCCTGACCGCGTGGGCGAACACCCGCAACGGCCGCTCGCAGGTCGCGCTCGAGCGTGTCGGGTTCCGCCGCGAGGGCGTCCTGCGCGCCTGGCACCGGCACGGCGACGCGCTGCACGACGTCGTCGTGTTCGGCTTGACCCGGAAGCAGTGGGAGCGCTCGCCGCTGGCCGAGGGGCCCGTCGAGGTCACGGGGACCCCGCCGCCGGCGTTCCTGCTCGTCTGAACGCGCTCCCCATGTTGGGGGTGTAAACAAGTGTCAGGGCGGGAACCAAGGCCGCCAGCCTAATTCGACTGGCGCCTTGTAGGGGGGGTCCTATCGATGCTTCGCCACGTCCCAAGGCGGGGAACGTCAGCCGCTGCGTTAGCGGTCGGCCTGGTCGCCGCGGTGGCTCCTGCCACCGCGTCCGCGACCGTCATTCTGCCCGAGGCGGTGAACACCGCAAACGCGGTGGTCGAAGCCGCCAAACCAGTTGGCGCGCTCGCAGCCGGTGGCTGCAGCGGCGGCAGCGCGCAGGCGTCCAACGCGAGCCCGCAGAAGCTGCGGTCGGCGCTGCATTGCCTCGTCAACCGCAAGCGCGCGGCGAACGGTGTGGGCGCGCTCAGGCTGGACCCGCGGATCCAGCGCGCGGCCGGCCGTCACGCCCGCGACATGGTCCGCAACGACTACTTCGCCCACCAGCGGCCGGGCGGCCCTGACCTCACGGCACGGCTCAGGCGCGCCGGCTGGTCGGGCTCGGCGTGGGGGGAGAACATCGCGTACGGCTGCGGCTCCTACGGGACGCCGCGCGCGACGCTGCGCGCCTGGATGAACAGCCCATCGCACAAGCACATCCTGCTGTCGAGCAAGTACGCCGTCGCCGGCTTCGGTGTGACCGACTCCGCGCCGTGCGGCGAGGGGGCGATGTGGGTGATGGACGTCGGCAGGAGGTAGTCAGCACAGCCGCAGCTCGAGCTCGAGCTCGTGGGCGATCGGCACGCCGTGCTCGTCGCGCTCCGGAATCGACGGCTTGACCGTCCGCCGTACCTCGTCGACGGCGCCGTGCCGGAGCGCGACGAGATCCATGCCCCAGCGCTGGTAGAAGCCGAGCGCGCGCACGTTGTCGTTGGTCGTGATCAGCCACAGCCGGCAGCAGCCGGCCTGCTCGGCCGCCCCGCGCGCCGCGTCGAGCAGGGCACGGCCGGCGCCGCGGCCCTCCACCATGCTCTCGAGCGTCACCACCTCGAACGCGTCGCCGCGGACCACGTACGTCAGCAGTCCGGCGCGCTCGCCGTCCAGGTACGCCACGAAGCCCGCAAGGCCGTCCAGCTCGATCAGCTCTCCGCGGCGCGCGACGACGCCGTCCCAGCGCTCGACGGCGCGCGCGTCCGCCCACGCCCGGTCCTCGCCGGCGATCGGGCGGACGTCGATCAGCTGCGCCGCGCCTCCCACGAGAAGCCGCGCACGGCGATCACGAGGCCGGCCGCCGCCCACAGCGCGAGCGCGACCAGCGCGACCGCGTGGTCCGCGAGCCCCTCGCCGTTGACCATCGCGCCCGAGAGGCCGTCGATCAGGTGCTTGAGCGGCATCGCCTCGGCGAGGTCGCGCAGCAGGGCGGGCGCGTCCTCGTCGTCGTAGAAGACGCCGGCCAGGATGATCATGGGCAGGAACACGGCGTTCACGTACGCGGGCGCCGATTCCGAGTTGGGGATCACGTGCGAGAGCGCCACGCCGAGCGCGGCGAAGCAGATGACGCCGGCGGCGAGGAACACCAGCAGCGCGAACCAGTCGCCCGGCCACGGGATGCCGAAGAACAGCCGTCCGGCGACGATCACGACGGTGATCTGGAGCACCGTGTTGGTGATCGCGTTGGCGGCGATCCCCGCCAGGTAGGCCGACGACGGCAGCGGCGTGCCGCGCAGCCGCTTGAGGATCCCGCGCTCGCGCAGGAACGTGAGGTTGTAGGCGAGCGCGACGAACGTGGCGGCCATCACGCTCATCCCGGCGATCCCCGGCACGACGACGTCGAGCTTGTCCTGCTCGCTCGCGAAGATCGCACCGAACATCGCCAGCAGCAGCAGCGGGAGCAGGAAGCCGAAGAACGCGGCGGTCGGGTTGCGCCAGAACATCCGCCGCTCGAGCCGGTACTGGCGCCATACCGCCACCGCCCACCGCGGCCCGCGCGTCGAGCGGCCGGCGGCGTGCACCGCGTCGAGCGCGTGGTCGCTCACTCGGTCAGCTCCAGGTAGACGTCCTCCAGCGACGGCCGTGTCACGCTCAGGTCCTCGAGCCGCTCGCCGCGCGCCAGCGCTGCCGCGGTCAGCTCGTGTAGGAGCGCGGTCGGGTCGTCGGTGATGTGCTCACCGCCGCGGTAGGTCACGCGGTAGCGCGTCACCCCGGACACCAGCTCGCCCGGCGGCCCCTCGGCGAGGATCGCGCCGTCCTTGATGATCGCCACGCGGTCGGCGAGCGCCTGCGCCTCGTCGAGATAGTGCGTGGTCAGCAGCACGGTCTTGCCGAGCGCGCGGAGCGACCGCACGGTCTCCCACGCAGCGCGCCGCGCCGCCGGGTCGAAGCCGACCGTCGGCTCGTCGAGGAACACGAGCTCGGGGTCGCCGATCAGCGCGAGCGCGAGGTCCAGCCGCCGCTGCTGACCGCCCGAGAGCGTGCGCGCGCGGCGGTCGGCGGCCTCCTCCAGCCCGGCGAGCGCCACGACCTCGTCGACGTCGCGCGGCGCCGCGTACAGCGACGCCCAGTGCGAGACCGTCTCGCGCACGCTCAGATGCGGGTAGGTGCCGCAGCTCTGCAGCACGATGCCGACGCGCTCGCGCAGGTCGGCCGGCCGGTCGCCGGGATCGTGGCCGAGCACCGACACCGTGCCTGCGGTACGCGTGCGGTAACCCTCGAGGATCTCGACCGTCGTGGTCTTGCCGGCGCCGTTGGGCCCGAGCAGCCCGAACACCTCGCCGCTGCGGACACTGAAGTCGATCCCGCGCACGGCCTCGCGCCCCTGGTAGGCCTTGCGCAGGCCCTCGACCTCGATGGCGGCGGCTCGTGACACCCGGGCATCATGGCAGTCAATCGGGGGCCCGGATGGCCCCCGTCGGGGTCATGGCGTCGCCCGGATGGCGACGCAGGCACACTATGTCGGGCCTTCATGGTGTGCGCCTGCGTCGATATCGGCACCAACACGACGCGCGTGCTCGTCGGCGACGCGACGGCCGACCGCCTCACCGAGATCCTCCAGCAGCGCGCGTTCACGCGCATCGGCAAGGGCATGAGGCCGGGCGCCGAGATCCCGCGCGAGAAGATCGAGGAGGTCGCCGGCGTGGTCGCCCAGCAGGTGGCGCTCGCGCGCAGCGTCGGGGCCGACCGCGTTCGCGTGGTCGCCACCGCCGCGATCCGCGGGGCCGCCAACCGCGACGAGTTCCTCGCTGCGATGGACGGGGAGGTCGAGATCCTCGACGGCGAGGAGGAGGCGCGGCTCGCCTTCCTGGGCGCGACGCGTACGTTCGGCCGTGACCTGCCGGGCTACGTCGGCGTCGTCGACGTCGGCGGCGGCTCGACCGAGATCGCGGTCGGCACGGTGGCGGGCGGCGTGACCTGGTCCGCGTCGTTCCGCGTCGGCTCCGGCTTCCTCGCGGACCACTACCTGCGCTCGGATCCGCCGTCGATCGGTGAGCTGCACGCCGTGCGCGAGCACGCCGCCGGCGTGTTCGACGGGCTCGACGTGCCCGCGCCCGACGTCGCGGTCGCGGTCGGCGGCAGCGCCGCCTCGCTGCGCCGCCTGGTCGGCGCCGTGCTCGAGCCCGACTCCATGTCGCGCGCGCTGCGGGCGCTGTGCGGGGACACGATCGCCGGCGTGGCGCGCACGTTCGCGCTCGACCCCGAGCGCGTGCGGCTGCTGCCCGCCGGCATCCTCATCCTCGACGCCGCGTCGCACCGGCTGGGCAAGCCGTTGCAGATCGGCCGCGGCGGCCTGCGCGAGGGCGTGCTGCTGGACATGGCACGTACGCTCTGACGCCGTGGCCAAGGCTGGAGAGATCGAGGTCGACCCGTACGAGCCGTTCGCGCTTGCGGCGGCCCGGATCGTGCGCCTGCGCGCGGATGAGCTGTTCGAGCACTCCGAGAACGTCCTCGACACGTCCGACATCGAGCGCGTGCACGACATGCGGGTCGCGTCGCGCCGGCTGCGCGCGGTGCTGGAGATCTTCCAGCCGGCGTTCCCGGCGGGCGACTTCAAGACGGTGCTGCGCGACGTGAAGGGCCTCGCCGACGCGCTCGGAGAGCGCCGCGACCCGGATGTGCACATCGAGGACATGGAGGCGTTCGAGGCCAAGGTCCAGGCGCTGAACCGGCCGGGCATCGACGCGCTCGTCGCGCGCCTGCGCGAGCGCCAGGCGCGTGGCAACGACACCCTGGCAGCCGCGCTCGAGCACGCCCGCGAGAGCGACCTGCACAGCCGCCTCCACTCGCTCGCGGACGGCGCCGAGGAGCTCGCGACGTGAAGGCCCGCCAGGTCAAGGGGCTCGACCCCATGGCGCTGCTGGGTGACAACGCGGAGAAGATCGTTCGCGTGCGGCTGGACGAGCTGACCTCGTTCATGCCGAAGGCCGCCGACCCCGCCAAGGTGGTCGCACTGCACGACATGCGGATCGCGGCCAAGCGGCTGCGGTACGTCCTCGAGGTCACCGGCTCCTCCTTCGGGCCGTACGCCGCCACCTCGGTGAAGCTGGTCAAGGACCTTCAGGACCTGCTCGGCGAGATCCATGACTGCGACGTCCAGCTCCCCGAGGTCGCGGCGTTCCTGGAAGAGCTGATGGCGGAGGACGCCGCCTCGGCCGGCACATCCCCGGCGGACCTCGCGCGCACGCCGAACCGCCGCACGTACGCCGGTCTGACGGCGCTGCAGGTGCATCTGCGGGCACGCAGGCGCGCGCTGTTCGAGGACTTCCTCGAGCTCTGGCGCGACTACGAACGTAAGGGATTTGCGGCCCGGCTCGCGTTCGCACTCTCTGAGCGGTCACAATCTCCTGAGTGACCGAGATCAGCACCGAGCCGGTCAGCACCGAGGCGGACCTCTCCTCCTCGGAGCTGTACTTCAACCGCGAGCTGTCGTGGCTCGAGTTCAACTCGCGCGTGCTCGAGCTGGCCGAGGACGAGGACAACCCGCTGCTCGAGCGCGTGAAGTTCTGCGCGATCACCTCGTCGAACCTGGACGAGTTCTTCATGGTCCGGGTCGCCGGTCTGCACGACCAGATCGAGGCGGGGATCGAGACCCCGCTGCAGGACGGGCGCACGCCGCGCGCGACGCTGGAGGAGATCCGCCGAGTGGTGCGGACCCACATCGAGCGCCAGAGCCGCTGCCTGGAGATGGACCTGCGCCCGGCGCTGGCCGAGCACGGCATCCGGATCGTCGGCGTCGATGACGTCGATGCCGAGGAGCGGCGCTCGCTCGACGAGCGGTTCCGGCGCCAGATCTTCCCGGTGCTGACGCCTCTCGCGGTCGGTCTCGGGCGCCCGTTCCCGTACATCTCCAACCTGTCGCTGTCGCTCGGCGTGCTCGTCCGCGACCCGATCACCGGGATCGAGACGTTCGCGCGCGTGAAGGTGCCGAAGGAGATGCTCCCGCGCTTCGTGCCGACCGGCGACGGCTACACGTTCGTCCCGCTCGAGGAGCTGATCGCCAAGCACCTCGACACGCTGTTCCCGGGGATGGAGATCGTCGACTACGACGTCTTCCGGGTCACGCGCGACGCCGACTTCACGGTCTCCGACGAGGCCGACGACCTGCTCCAGGCGGTCGAGGCCGAGCTGCGCGCGCCGGCGCTTCGGCGAGGTCGTGCGCGTCGAGGTCGGCGCCGGCATGAGCGCGGCGATCCGCGAGGAGATCACCGGGTCGCTCGAGGTCGAGCCGGAGGACGTGTTCGACGTTCCCGGCCTGCTCGACCTCGAGGACCTGTGGGACATCGTCGGCGTGCCGGGCCACGCCGAGCTGCGCGACCCCCCGTGGACGCCGGTCACCCAGCCGCGCCTGCACGCCGACGAGGACGATCACACCGACGTGTTCGCCGCCATGCGCCGCGGCGACATCCTGCTCCACCACCCGTACGACTCGTTCGCGACGTCGGTCGAGCGCTTCGTCGAGCAGGCGGTCTCCGATCCGAACGTGCTGGCGATCAAGCAGACCGTCTACCGCACGAGCGACGACTCACCGCTCGTCCCGAGCCTGATCCGCGCGGCCGAGCGCGGCAAGCAGGCGGTGTGCGTCGTGGAGGTCAAGGCGCGCTTCGACGAGCGCGCCAACATCCAGTGGTCGCGCGCGATGGAGGAGTCGGGCGTGCACGTGGTCTACGGCCTGCCGTCGCTGAAGACGCACGCCAAGTGCCTGCTCGTGATCCGGCGCGAGGGCGACGGCGTGCGCCACTACGTGCACGTCGGCACCGGCAACTACAACCCGAAGACGGCGCGCCTGTACACCGACTTCGGGCTGCTCACGTGCGACGAGAAGATCGGCGCCGACGTCGCCGACATGTTCAACTTCCTCACGGGCTTCGCGCGCCCGCGCGCGTACCGGCGCGTGCTGCTGGCGCCCGCCCACATGCGCGCGGGGATCCTCGAGGAGATCGAGCGGACGGTCGCCGCCCACCGCGAGGGCCGCAACGTGCGGATCCGGATGAAGATGAACTCGCTGGTGGACCGCGCGTGCATCCAGGCGCTCTATCGCGCGTCCCAGGCCGGCGTCCCGGTCGAGCTCAACATCCGCGGCATCTCGTGCCTGCGGCCGGGCGTCCCCGGCGTGTCGGAGAACATCCGCGTCGTCTCGATCGTCGGCCGGTTCCTCGAGCACTCGCGGATCTACGCGTTCGAGCGCGACGAGGAGTGCACGGTCTACATCGGCTCGGCGGATCTGATGCCGCGCAACCTCGACACGCGCGTCGAGATGCTCACCCCGGTGCTCGACGACGCGCTGCGCGCCGATCTGCTCGACACGCTCGACCGCTGCTTCCTCGACGACGTGAACGCGTGGGAGCTGAAGGAGGACGGCACGTGGGCCCGCCGTCATCCGGACGGCGAGCCTCGTTCCGTGCAGCGTGAGCTGACTGCCGGCCATGCGGCCCGCGCCGCCGAAGCGGCACAGACCTAGCAATCCTTCCGCCGCCGCGGCTACCGTGATGGGTTCGCATGCGCCCTGCGGACCCGGTCCACAACGTCGAGCTGCGGCTCAACCATCACGGCCAGGAGTCCGTGGTTTTCGCCTTCCCGTACCGGTCGGACATCGTCGACGCGGTGCGCTCGATCCCCGGCCGGCGGTTCGACTGGCAGGCGAAGGAGTGGTGGGCACCGCGCGCTGACGCGACCGCGCCGTACGTGAAGGGCGTGCTCGAGCGGCATGCGTCGCTGTCGGTCTCGCCCGAGGTCGAGACGTGGCTGGCGCGCGCCGTCCGCGGCTGGGTCGGCCGCGTGACGGCCGGCAAGCTGTCGGGCAGCGGCCGGTTCGTGCTCGAGGCGATCTCGGGCGAGCTGCCCGAGTCGCTCGCCGGCGTCGCCGAGACGGCGGGCGGCCGCTCGTGGCTCCCGTTCGACAGCGCGGTGGCCGAGGAGCTGCTCGACATGCCGGGCGCGCGGCTGGACCCGCGCGCGCTGCGCTGCGCCACGCGCCTCCAGGTCGACCAGGAGCCCGCTCCGGCGACGCTCGCGCTGGTGGAGAGCGTCGGCGAGCCGCGCTTCACGCTCGACGTGAACTGGGACCCGGAGACGATCCCGGCGTTCCTCGCGCTCCCGGCATGTGAGGCGCACGGGCGCTCGCTGCCGGTCGACCCGTACCTGCTCGAGCCGCTCGAGCACTACCTGCGCACCTACAAGGTCGAGGTCGCGGCGAACGCCCGCGAGGTGCTCGACCGCCTTCGCACCGAGCACGACGAGGCGATCGACGGCGTCCGCCGCTCGCGCTCGCACTCCGCGCCGCCGCTCGACATCGAGGGCGTCCTGGGCGGGGAGCTGCGGCCGTTCCAGCGCGCCGGCGTGGCGTACGTGCTCGAGGCACGGCGCGCGTTCCTGGCCGACGAGCAGGGCCTCGGCAAGACCGTGCAGGCGCTCGCCGCGCTGGAGGCCGACGACGCCTACCCGGCCGTGGTCGTCTGCCCGGCGTCGCTGAAGCTCAACTGGCGGCGCGAGACCGAGCACTGGCTGCCGCATCGCTCGGTCACCGTCGTGTCGGGCACCGGCGGCGTCGCCGAGGCCGCCGAGATCACGATCATCAACTACGAGATCGTGCACGCGCATCGCTCGCGGCTGGCGCTGCGGCGCCCCGCCGCGCTCGTGCTCGACGAGTCGCACTACATCAAGAACCCGCGCGCCAAGCGCACGCAGGCGGTCCGCAAGCTCGCCGAGTCACTGGCGCCGGACGCCCTGCGGCTCGCGCTCACCGGCACGCCGGTGATGAACCACGCCGAGGAGCTGATCGCCCAGCTGCGGGTGATCGGGCGGCTCGAGGACTTCGGCAGCGGCGCCCGGTTCGCCCGCCGCTTCCAGGGCGTCGGCGCCGAGGAGCGGATCCATTGGCACCTGCGCCGGCGCTGCTTCGTCCGGCGCCTGAAGGCCGACGTGCTGCCGCAGCTCCCCGCCAAGCGCCAGGTCGTCGTGCCGGTCGCGCTCGACAACGAGCGCGAGTACCGGCAGGCCGAGCGCGACGTGATCGCGTGGCTGCGCGAGCAGCCGCTCGACCTCGGCGAGCTCGAGAGCCGGATCGCCGCGACGCTGCGAGCCGAGCGCCTCGCGCAGCTCAACGTGCTCAAGCGGCTTGCCGCGCGCGGCAAGTCGGGCGCGGCGCTCGCCTGGATCGCGGACTTCCTGGCCTCCGACGAGCGGCTGGTCGTGTTCTGCGGCAACCGCGAGGTGCAGGAGCTGACGCTCGAGCGGTTCCCCGACGCTCTGCACCTGGTCGGGAGCGACTCGATCCAGCAGCGCGAGGCCGCGGTGCAGGCGTTCCAGGAGCCCGACGGGCCGCAGCTGCTCGTCGCCTCCACCCGCGTCGGCGGCCAGGGGATCACGCTGACCCAGGCCTCGAACGTGGCGTTTCTCGACCTCGAGTGGACGCCCGCGATGCACGACCAGGCCGAGGACCGGCTGCACCGGATCGGCCAGCACGACGCCGTCACCGCGTGGTACCTGCTCGCCGCCGAGACGATCGACGAGACGATGATCGAGCTGATCGCGCGCAAGCGCGGGATCGTCGGCGCGGTCACCGACGGGCGCCGCGACGAGTCCGAGGCGCTCGTGCAGTCGGTCGTCCGCGAGCTGCGCGGCGGCGTGCCACGGCGCCGGCTGCGGGTGGCCTAGCTCCACTCGGCGAGCTTGTGCAACACGGACTCGTCGACGCCCGCGCCGGAGATCAGGCACGTATGGCCGCGGTTCGTCCACACGACGGCCGTTCGCCCGCCCGGCCCGTTGATCACGCGGTACCGCCCATAGTCGTCCAGAGCCGGGCCGTCCACGATCGTGAACGCGATTGTCTTGCCCTCACGCTCGTAGAACACCGTGCGCATCGAGCGGCCCTCGACGACGTCCGTTCGCGCGCCCACCGCCTGCCACTTGCCGGACCGCGGGAACTGCACGCCGTCGACGTGGTCGCCGATCACCGCGGGCGCGGTGGCCGGCCGCAGGGCGACCGCCAGTGCATCGTCGACCGCCGGCCCGCCGCCGGTGACGAGCACGACGAGCGCGGCCGTCACGGCCGCCGCGCCCATGACGGAGGCGGGCAGCCAGCGGCGGCGCGAGCGGCGCGGGCCGCGCGCCGCCTTCAGCTCTTCCACGCGCAGGCGCAGCTCCAGCGGCGCCGGCGTGACGAGGCATGCGATCAGGGCGAGCGCCGCACGCTGGCTCTCCAGCGCGGCGGCCAGCGAGGGCTCCGCGGCCACGCGCGCCTCGACCTCCGCGCGGCGGGCGGGCGGCAGGCGGTCGTCGGCGAGCGCGACGAGGTCCGCCTCGTCCTCGGGCGGCAGGTGTGGGTTCGCGTCTTGCATATCCCCTTGCTCGAAATGACGCTCCGGGCCGGCGCGGTATTCCCCCGGTAGGCTCGACCCGTGGAACGCGAAGCGCTCCTCTCAGGTCTCGTACACCCCGGCGATCGCGAACCGGCGCCGGGTTCGCTGCGCGTGGTCCAGGCGTTCGTGAACACCGTCGATCGCGAGCACGGGCCGGACCTGTTCGACGATCCGGCCGGACTGGAGGCGTGGCTGGAGCGCCACCTGCTGCCGGCGCGCGTCGGCGCGGGAGATCTCGAGGCCGCTCGTGAGGTCCGCGAGGCGCTGCGGGCGCTGCTGCTGGCCAACAACGGCGAGCCGCACGATCCCGGCGCGCAGGCGGTGCTGGAGCGCGCCGGGCGGCGGGCACGGCTCGAGGCGGCGTTCCCGCCCGACGGCGCGGCGCTCGTCCCGCGCGCGACCGGCGTCGACGGCGCGTTGGGCCGCATCCTCGCCGCCGCGTTCGCGGCGATGCTCGACGGCAGCTGGCAGCGGTTGAAGGCCTGCCCTCGCGACGTGTGCGGCTGGGCGTTCTACGACCGGTCGACCAACGCGAGCGCCACCTGGTGCTCGATGCGCGTGTGCGGCGGGCGCGTGAAGGCGGGCGCCTACTACCGTCGCCGCCGCGCCGCCGGACACTGAGCGGCTACGCGACAACCACTGAAAGATCTCACCCAGTCAGGAATTTGCGGGCGGCGCCGTTTTACCGTTAAGGCGTGGCCCGGCGACCAAGCTGGTGGGCCGCGTCAGCTTTGGCGGGGGCTCGTCGTGCCCTGATGCTCACCGTGGTAACGGTGCTGGCGGCCCCTGCGGCGGTCGCGCACGCCGAGACGGCCGGAACCGCCGCTCTCCAGGTCGCGCTGCGCGCGAAAGGCCTCTATGGCGGAACCGTCGACGGCGTTCGCGGGCCGATGACGCGGCAGGGCGTGCGCCGGTTCCAGGCCCGTCGTGGGCTCGTGGTGGACGGCGTCGTCGGCCCACGCACCCGCGCGGCGCTCGGCTGGCGCGGGCGGCCCCGGATCGGCTCGCGGGTGATCGGGCCGGGCGCGCGCGGGTGGGATGTCGCCGCGTTGCAGTTCCGGCTCGCCGCTCACGGCTTCCCGTCCGGGTCGTTCGACGGGCGCCTCGGCCCGCGTGGCCATACGGCGCTGCGCCGGTTCCAGGCCTGGGCCGGGCTCTCCGCGGACGGCCTCGCGGGAGCGGGAACGCTGAGCGCCCTGCGGCGGCGGGTGCCGCGCTCGATCCTCAGCTTCGCGGCACCGCTCGGCGGGGCTGTCGGGGACCGTTTCGGCCCGCGCGGCGACACCTTCCACACGGGCGTCGACTACCCGGCGGCGGCCGGCACGACGGTGGTGGCGGCGGGCCGCGGCTGCGTGTCGTCAGCCGGCTGGGACGCCGGCGGCTACGGCAACCTCGTGGTGATCGGGCACCGCGCCGGGATGACGAGCTGGTACGCGCACCTTTCCAGGATCGCCGTCCGGCCGGGCACCTGCGTGGTCGCAGGGACGCCGATCGGGAGGGTCGGCTCGACCGGGAACTCCACCGGCCCGCACCTGCACTTCGAGCTGCGGCTGCGCGGCGCCCCGGTCGATCCGCTCACCGGGCTCTAGCGCGGCGGCTCACGAGCGGCTGAGCCGCCCGGAGAGCAGCAGCCGGCTGCCCTGAGACTCCTTGAACCGGAGCTCATCGCCACTCAGCCGTCGCACGGTCACCGTGGTCCTGCGGCGGCATGAGGCGAGATCCTCGGTCTCGGTGTAGCGGAAGATCGCGCGGCGCGAGGAGTTCGTGCGGAGGCGCAGCTCGCCGGCGCATCGCCCGGCCGGCGATGACCGCACCAGCAGGCCGCGGCCGCCCGATCCGATCGTGAGGTCGACCTGCACGGCGCCCTGGCCGCCGGCGCGGGCCGCCCGTCCGCTGTAGTCGCCGGCGATCCCCGCGAGGAACCCCGGCGACGGCGTTGTCCGGCCTGGGTGATGGCCGCCCCCGCCTCCATCGCCGCCCGACAGGCTGCCGATCGCCAGCGGGACGCTGACGAGCAATGCGACGAGCGCCACGGCGAGCACCGGCTGTGTCATGAAGCTCCCGAACCGCGAGCCCGAAGGTCTCGAAGGAGGAGGGGCCTGCGTGCCCTGCTTGGGAGTGTCGCCGCCCGACATGGCGATGTCCCGCCGACACTCCCACACCCCCGCGGCAAGGGCAAGGCCGCTCAGGCGGTGAGGCCGAGCGTGACCGCCTGCGCAGCGACGGCGACGAACCCGACCGCGAGGCTCCCGGCTGCGATCCGCGTCAGCCGGGCCTTGCGGTCGTTGAGCCCGCGCTCGTGCTCGAGGGCGTCGATCAGGGTGTTCATCATGGTGCCCTGGATCTCGAGCTTGGGCTCCGCGATGAGCGGGAACTCGGGGAACCGGCGGATCTCGGCCATGGCCAACGCGAGCCTGGGCTGCGGTCGCAGAACGCCCACCAGGGCGACGAGCGACGCCACGGCCAGGGCGACGACGGACACGACATAGAGCGCCTGGAACACCGCCGAGCCGACCGACCCGAGATCGAGCGACAGCAGCTGAGCGCCGAGCGTGGCCGTCAGGGCGAGGATGGTCCCGGTGAAGCCGGCGAGCGTGGCGCTCTTGCCGTCGAGGCCCTGTCCGCGCTCGCGTTCGTCGTCGAGCAGGCCGCGCACCATCGCGAGCAGCTCCGCGACCGTCTCCTCGTCTGGTCGCTGCTCCATCCGGCGGCTCTACTCCTCGCGGTCCTCCGTCACCAGTGCACGCCGCGCATCAGGTACGCGAGCGCGGTCGCCTCGCCCGAGGCCTTCTCGCTCGGGTCCTTCTGGCCCTTGGCCGCGGCCGACTCCGGGAACACCTTGTAGGCCATGTGCAGGATCTGGTCGACGGCCTTCGGCGCCAGCGCGTAGGCGACCTCGCCGAACGTGCCCAGGCGCGTGTTGATGTTCTTCGGCTTGGACCGGATCGCCTCGCAGATCAGGTCGGCCGCCTCGTCCGGCGAGATCGTCGGGAACGAGTCGTAGATCTTGGTCGGGGCGATCATCGCCGTCCGCACGAGCGGCATGTGGATCGTCGTGAACGTCACGCCGTCGCCGATCACCTCCGAGCTGGCGACGCGCGTCCACGCGTCGAGCGCCGCCTTCGACGCCACGTAGGCCGAGAAGCGCGGTGGGTTGGTCTGGGCCCCGATCGACGACACGTTCACGATGTGGCCCGAGCGCCGCTCGGTCATGTGCGGCAGCAGGCCGAGCATCAGCTTCACCGGGCTCAGGTAGTTCAGGCCGACCGTGCGCTCGAAGTCGTGGAAGCGATCGTACGAGAGCTTCACCGAGCGGCGGATCGAGCGCCCGGCGTTGTTGACGAGCATGTCGATCGCGGGGTGGTCGGCCAGCATCCGCTCGACCAGGCGCTCGATCGCGTCGTAGTCGGACAGGTCGCACGAGTACACGTACGCCGTCCCGCCCGCGGCCTCGATCTCGGCCTTGACCTCGTCGAGCTTCTCCTGCGTGCGCGCGACCAGCAGCGGGATCCCGCCGGCGGCCGCGATCTTGAATGCGGCCGCGCGGCCGATGCCGCTCGACGCGCCGGTGATGACGACCGTCTTGCCGTTGACGGCGCCCTCGAACGAGCGGTCCCGGAACAGGTCCGGGTCGAGGTTGCGCTCCCAGTAGTCCCACAGCTTGACCGCGTAGCTGTCCAGCGGCGGCAGCTCGATCCCCGAGCCGGCCAGCGCCCGCGCCGTGTCGCGCGCGTCGAACCGCGTCCGCATCTCGGCGTTCGCGAGCGCCTCCTCCGGGATCCCGAGGTCGGCGAGGAACGTGCGTTTGATCCCCTGCAGCGCCGGGATCTTCAGCGCGTACGAGAGCACGCCCTTCGGGAGCATGTCGGTCATCCGCTTGTCGATCCGCATCACCGCCTGCGGCGCGTGACCGGCTTGGGCGAACGTGTTCAGGACGTCGCCGGACCGCGGCGGCTTCGGGTCGACGATGTGGAACGCCTGGCCGTCGAGCCCGTCCTGGTGGGCGATGTGATCGACGACGGCGGCGACGTAGTCGACCGGCACGATGTTGGTCCGGCCGAACTCGAGCGACACGAGCGGGAACCACTGCGGCAGCGCGTGCCGGACCTTCTGGATCGCCTTGAAGAAGTAGTACGGCCCGTCGACCTTGTCCATCTCGCCGGTCTGCGAGTTGCCGACGACGATCGACGGCCGGTACACCCGCCACGGGACCTCGATGCGCTCGCGGACCAGCTTCTCGGACTCGTACTTCGTGCGGTGGTAGGGCGTCGGGAGGTCCTGCCCCTCGGCGAAGTCGTCCTCGGTGAAGTGGCCGTCGTAGCTCCCCGCGACGGCGATCGAGGACATGTGGTGGAAGACCCCGGCGCCGACCGCGTTGGCGACGTCGACGGCGTGCTGCGTGCCGGCGACGTTGACCGTCGCGTTCTGCGTCTCGTCGGCGGTGATGTCGTAGATCGCGGCGAGGTGGAAGAAGTGGTCGACGCCGTTGAGCTGCTCGCGTGCGGCTTCGTCGAGCCCGAGTTGCGGCTGCGTGAGGTCGCCGAGCACCGGCTTCACGCGCTCCGGCCGCCCCCAGCGGTCCAGCAGCTGATCGAGCTTGTCCGACGATGTCGGGCGGACGAGGACGTGGATGTCGCCTCCGTCCGCGCGCTCGAGCAGGCGCTCGACGAGGTGGCGGCCGATGAAACCGGTCGCGCCGGTGACGAAGTAGCTCATGGGTGTGGACCCTACCCGCGTTCGCTGAAGCGGCGCGCCCCTTCGAGCGCACCGGAGATCCGATCGCGGCCGAGGCGCGCCTCGAGCGCCAGGCCGTCCGTGAGCGGCAGGCCGAGCGCCGCGTGCGCGGCCTCGCGGTCGGACAGCATCGTCTCCTGCGGGAAGGCCGCGATCGCCTCGGCGAGCTCCAGCGCACGCGCCACCTGGCGGCCGGCCGGGACGACCTCGTTGACGAGGCCGATGGCGAGCGCCTCGGCGGCGTCGACCGTGCGCCCGGTGAGGATCAGGTCGAGCGCGCGGCCGAGCCCGACCACCCGCGGGAGGCGCTGCGTGCCGCCGTCGATCAGCGGCACGCCCCAGCGGCGCTCCAGGCAGCCGAACTGCGAGCGCTCATGCGCGACGCGCAGGTCACACCACAGCGCCAGCTCCAGCCCGCCGGCCACGCACCAGCCGCCGATCGCGGCGATCGCCGGCTTCGCGGGCGCGAGCCGGGTGAAGCCCATCGGCCCGCCCGGCGCGTCCGGGTCGAGCGTCTCGAGCGCCTTCAGGTCGGCGCCCGCGCAGAACGCTTCGTCCCCGGCTCCGGTCAGCACCATCACGCGCGCGCCGTCGTCGGTGGTGAACCGCTCGTAGGCCTCCAGCAACGCCGCCGCGGTGGCGCCGTCGACCGCGTTCCGGCGCTCCGGCCGGTCGATCGTGACCACTGCCGCGGCGCCCGTCCGCTCATACCTGACCATGCGCGGATCATCCCCCGTCGGGGAATAAATCGCGTGCGGATCCGTATCGGGAGGGTGACCCGACCTCCTGGAGGCCACACATGCGCAAGTCATGCGCCGTCATCCTCGCCGCTCTCGCACTCGCCGTCGTGGCATCACCGGCGTCGGCCGCCACGCGGATCGCGTACGGCGGATCGAGCGCGTGGACCACCTACTGGCCGACGACCACGTTCCGGCCGGGGACCAGCCATATCAACATCTGGACGACCTGCCGGCCGCGTGTCACCGGGACGAAGGTGACGCTGATCGTGCGCAACCGCCGGGACGGAAGCGAGCGTCGATATCACCCGCCTTGCGATCGGCAGGGCCATTGGATCTGGGGCGTGCCCGTGGCGGCGACGGCCAACCACATCGTGGACACGCACATCTATGACGGCGAGGCGACCGGCTGGACGAGCGTCTACCGCTGAGCGGCTACCAGCCGCCGCGCAGGTCCGCGCGGGCTCTGCGCGCCTTGGCGGCCGCGAGGCGCATGTCCTTGCGCTTCTCCAGCCGCGACTGGATCAGCGTCAGGACGAGTGCGAGCAGCGGGAACGCGACGATCAGGATGAAGCCCGCGTTGGTGATGACCTTGTCGTTCGTCTCGCCCCACCAGCCCTCGCCGCCGTCGTGGTTGCTGGCGGCGGCCACGGGCGCCGTAAGCGCAAACAGCGTGATCGTGAGCAGGGCGGTCCTGAGCACGAGCCGGAGGATACCCTCGAACATCGATGGCTGTCCTGATCGCATCCGACATCGCCAAGGACATGGCGGGGGAGCCGCTGCTGCGCGGCGTCTCGTTCCGGCTCGAGCGGCGGGACCGGATGACGCTGTCCGGTCGCAACGGCGCCGGCAAGACGACGCTGCTGCGGATGCTGGCCGGCGAGACGTCGGTCGACGGAGGCGAGCTGAGCTTCGCCAAGGACGTCCGGATCGCGCTCCACGACCAGCGCCCGCCGCGCGACCGCGACCGCAGCCTGCGCGACTACGTCCTCTCCGGTGCCAAGGACCTGCTCGAGCTCGAGGCGCGCCTGGGCGAGCTCGAGCACGCGATGGCCGACGGCGCCACCGACGGCGCGACGCTCGACGCCTATGCCCGCGCGCAGGCGCGGCTCGAGCACGCCGGCGGCTACAACTGGCGCGAGGCGATCAACGCGACGCTGCACGGCCTCGGCTTCCGCGACAAGGATCTGGATCGCAGCCTGGAGACGTTCAGCGGCGGTGAGCTGACGCGTGCCTCGCTGGCCCGCGCGCTCGCCGGCGACCCCGACCTGCTGCTGCTGGACGAGCCGACCAACCACCTCGACATCGAGTCGCTGGAGTGGCTCGAGACCCACCTCCAGAGCCTCGACGCCGCCATCGTGCTGGTGGCGCACGACCGCTGGTTCCTCGAGGCGGTCGGCACCTCCGTGCTCGAGCTCGAGGCCGGCCGCGGCCGCTTCTTCAAGGGCACCTGGCACGCCTGGCGCAAGGAGCAGGCGGCGCGCGAGCTGGCGCTCGGCCGCGCGATCGAGAAGCAGGAGGCCGAGATCGAGCGGCTGGAGCGGTTCGTCACCCGCTTCCGCGCCGGCACGCGCGCGCGGCAGGCGCAGTCGCGCGCGAAGAAGCTGGAGAAGATGGACCGCGTCACCCGCGACCCGCGTGACGGCAAGGCGCTCGGGTTCGCGTTCAAGCCGCCTGAGCGGTCCGGGCGCGTCGTGTTCGAGGTCGAGGACGGCACGCTCGCGATCGGCGACCGCACGCTGCTCGACGACTTCGAGCTCTGGCTCGAGCGCGGCGAGCACGTATCGCTGATCGGGCCGAACGGCTCCGGCAAGACGACGCTGATCAAGGCGCTCGTCGGCCAGCGCGAGCTCGACGACGGCAAGCTCCGGCGCGGCCACAACGTGAAGATCGGGTTGCTCTCCCAGCACGCCGACGAGCTCGGCGTCGGTGGCGCCCGCACGGTGCTCGAGGCGGCGCAGCGCTCGACCAAGCTGAAGCCGAACGAGGCGCGTTCGCTGCTCGGCCGCTTCCTGTTCGGCGGCGAGGCCGCCGAGAAGCCGCTCGACGGGCTCTCGGGCGGCGAGCGGCGGCGGCTGTCGCTCGCGATCCTCGTGCACTCCGGCGCCAACGTCCTGATCCTCGACGAGCCCACCAACCACCTCGACCTCGAGAGCCGCGAGGCGCTCGAGTCCGCGCTGCAGGCGTTCCCCGGCTCGCTGCTGCTGATCTCGCACGACCGCGCGCTGCTCGACGCCGTCGGCAGCCGCACGGTCGCCGTCGAGAACGGCACGCTGCACTCGTACGTCGGCGGCTGGCCTGAGTACGTGCGCGTGCGCGAGGAGCGAGCCGAGGCCGAGCGCACGGCGAAGCGCGCCAAGCCGGCCGCCGCCAAGAAGCTGCCGCCGCCCAAGTCCGCGGGCCCGTCGAAGAACCAGCGGCGCCGCGCGGGCGAGCTCGAGAAGGCGATCGAGCGGGCCGAGGCGGACCTGAAGGCGCTCGAGACCGAGCTCGCCGACCCGGCGGCCTGGAACGACCCGCGCACGGCGGCGAAGTCGACGGCCCGCCACAGCGAGGTCAGGCAGGCGCTGCAGGCGCTGTACGAGGAGTGGGAGGCAGTGGCCGGATGATTGGCATGAGCGCCCCCGCGCCGCGCCGCTAGAAGCGCCCGTTCGACCGCTTGAGCGTGATCCCCTCGAGCACGTTGGCGACCGTCTCGCACGCGTCGACGGCTGACTCGAGCGTCTCGAAGATGTCCTTCCAGCGGATCACCATCATCGGGTCGATCCCGTTCACGAACAGCGACGCCACCGCCGCGCGGACGATCCGGTCGGCGTCGTTCTCGATCCGGTGGATCTCCACGAGCTTCGCCGCGATGTCCTCGCCGTTGTGCAGCCGGCGCAGGCTTCGGCCACGCAGGTCGCGGCGCTCACCAGCGTCTCGGCGAGCTCCTGGGCCTGCTCCATCGGCGCCTCGACGCCATAGAGCCCGAGCTGGTCGGCGGCCTCCTCGGCGTAGTCGACGATGTCGTCGAGCGCGCCGGTGAGCGCATGCACGTCGGCCGGGTCGAGGTTCGCTGACCGGCTGCCGCGCTCCGCGAGCCGGCTGAGGATCTCGTGGGCGATCCGGTCGCCGTCGTGCTCACACTCGCGTACTGCCCCGGCAAGCTCCGGGTTCTCCGGGTACTCGGCGAACAGGTCGCGCAGCAGGCACGCGGCACGCTCCACGTTGGCGCCGGCCTCCTCGAACAGCACGAGGAGCTCATGCCCCTCCTTGACCTTGGCGGGCCACATGGCAGCACCGTAGCCGCGCGGGCACGACTCGCCTGAGTCGTTCACAGGGGTTTCACGACTGCTTCACGTTCCGGTAACCGCACGCCCGGCCCGAGGCTCGATCTTCCGGCGCGATGCAAACCATGACGCAGGCCGGTGAGGTCATCAAGGCCGGCGAGCTGGAGATCCGGCCGTCCGAGTATCTGGCGCTCGCGGGGGGCCGGGCACTGACGCTTTCGGTGCGGGAGCTGGAACTGCTCGCCGCGCTGGGGCGCCGCGAGGGCCGCATCGTGCCGCGGGAGGAGCTCTACGAGACGGTGTGGAGAGCGCCGATGCGGGCGACGGATCGCTCGGTCGACGTCTACGTCCACAAGCTGCGCGCCAAGCTCGCGATGGCGCTGCCGCAGTGGCGCTTCATCCACACGCACTTCGGGTTCGGCTACCGGTTCCAGCCCGAGCCTTCACAGCGTTTTCACAAGACGGCCACGACTCGGTAACAGGTTTGGCACCCCGCCACTGCGAGTCTCGGCGCCGACACCTAATGGAGAAGGAAGGGTCGATGAATATCAAGCGTCTACTGGCGATGCTCGCCGTGCTGGCGTCGCTGGCTTTTGTCGTCGCCGCGTGCGGCGACGATGAGCCAGGGGCCGCCTCATCCGGCGGCGAGGACACCTCATCAGAGTCCGGCGACCTGTCCGGCACGATCCGGGTCGACGGCTCCTCGACGGTCTTCCCGTTCGCGGAAGCCGCCGGAGAGCTGTTCAACGAGGAGTACCAGGACGTCAAGATCACGGTCGGCGAGTCCGGCACCGGCGGCGGCTTCGAGAAGTTCTGCGCCGGCGAGACCGACATCTCCAACGCCTCGCGCCCGATCAAGGACGACGAGGAGGCCCCGGTCTGCGAGAAGGGCGGCGTCAAGTACGAGGAGGTCCAGGTCGCCAACGACGGCATCGCGGTCGTGACGAACCCGAACCTCAAGGTCGACTGCCTCACCATCGAGCAGCTGAAGAAGGTCTGGGAGCCCAAGTCCAAGGTCAAGAGCCTCACGGACGTCGACGGGAGCCTGCCGGACGGCGAGCTCGCCCTCTTCGGTCCCGGCACCGACTCCGGCACGTTCGACTTCTTCACCGACGTGATCAACGGTGAGGAGGGCGCCTCACGCGAGGACTACGAGCCCTCCGAGGACGACAACCAGCTCGTCACGGGCGTCGCCGGCTCCGATGGCGGCCTCGGCTACTTCGGCTTCTCCTACTACGAGGCCAACCAGGACAAGCTGAACCTGGTCGGCGTCGGGGAGAGCGCGGACGCCTGCGTCAAGCCGTCCACCGAGACGATCCAGGACGGCTCCTACACGCCGCTCTCGCGCCCGCTCTTCATGTACCCGTCCGACAAGGCGCTCGAGCGCCCGGAGGTCGCGGCGTTCATGAAGTTCGTGGTCGAGAACCAGCAGGTGATCGCCGAGGCGGCCAACATCGTCCCGATGACCGAGGAGCAGGCCACGGAGTCCAAGTCCGAGGTCGACGCCCTGGCAGGGAGCTAGTCATATGGCCGAGCCGCGACTCGCGGCGGCCGCCGGTGCGACGGGGGGCCGGGTCGATCTGACCCGGGCCCCCAGCGCCCGTTCCCGGTTCGAGGGCGCCATCCGCGTGGCGCTGTTCGCGGCGGCGGGCCTGTCGGTCGTGACCACGCTCGCGATCGTCGGGTCGCTGCTGCTCGAGACGATCAGCTTCCTCAGGACCGTGCCGATCGGCGACTTCCTGTTCGGCACCAAGTGGTCGCCGACGTTCGCCGGTGAGCAGCAGTCGTTCGGCGTGCTTCCGCTGGTGTGGGGCACGATCTACCTGTCGCTGATCGCGCTCGCGGTGGCGGTGCCGCTCGGTCTGCTGACCGCGGTCTACCTGTCGGAGTACGCGCCCAACCGGGTGCGCAAGGTGATCAAGCCGATCCTCGAGGTCCTCGCCGGCGTGCCGACGATCGTGTTCGGCTACTTCGCGCTGACGTTCTTCACGCCGGAGATCCTGCGCGACGTCCTGCACATGGACGTCCAGGTCTACAACGGCGTGGCGGCCGGCGTCATCATGGGCCTGCTCGTGCTCCCGACGATCGCCTCGGTCGCCGAGGACGCGATGTCGGCGGTGCCCGCGTCGCTCCGCGAAGGCGCCTTCGGGCTCGGCGCCGGCAAGCTGCAGGTGTCACTCCGGGTCGTGTTCCCGGCGGCGCTGTCGGGCATCGTCGCCGCGCTCGTGCTGGGTGCGTCGCGGGCCGTCGGCGAGACCGTGATCGTCCTGATCGCCGGCGGGCAGTCGCCGAGCCTGTCGCTCGACCCGCGCGAGAGCTTCCAGTCGATGGCCGCGTTCATCGCCGCCACGGCGCGCGGTGACATCCCGACCGGATCGATCGAGTACAAGACGATCTTCACGGTCGGCTTCACGCTGTTCGTGCTCACGCTGGTCCTGAACCTGGTGTCGATCAGGCTCGTGCGCAAGTACCGGCAGGTGTACGAATGACCGGTGCGCAGATCGCCGCCGCCGCGCGGCGCCAGCAGACGGTGATACCGCGGCGCTCGTCGAAGGAGACGATCTTCGACCGCGGCTTCCGCGGGCTGATGTACGGCGCGATCGCGATCGCGTTCATCGGCCTCGCGGCGATCATCTACGACTTCGCGAACGACGGGGTCCCGGTCGTCTCATGGGACTTCGTGACGAGCTTCCCGTCACGCGTCATCCCCGAGCGGGCGGGGATCGAGTCGGCGATCATCGGCACGATCTACCTGATGATCCTGTGCGCTGTGTTCGTCGTGCCGCTGGGCGTGATGACCGCGGTCTATCTCGAGGAGTACGCGGATCAGGACCGCTGGTACAACCGGCTGATCGAGGTCAACATCCAGAACCTCGCCGCCGTCCCGTCGGTCGTCTACGGCATCCTCGGGCTCGCGTTCATCGTGCGCGGACCGCTCGGCCTCGGGCCGGTGCTGCTGGCGGGCGCGATCACGCTCAGCCTGCTCGTGCTCCCGGTGGTGATCATCGTGGCGCGCGAGGCGATCCGGGCCGTGCCGCCGTCGATCCGCGAGGGCTCGCTGGCGCTCGGCGCGACGCAGTGGCAGACGATCTGGAAGCAGGTCCTGCCGGGTTCGATCGCCGGCATCGCAACCGGCGTGATCCTGGCGCTGTCGCGGGCGATCGGCGAGACCGCGCCGCTGCTCGTGATCGGCGCCGGGTCCTCGCTGCGGTTCAACCCGGACGGCCTGGACAGCTCGTTCACGGCCCTCCCGGTGCAGATCTTCACCTGGACGCAGGACGCGAATCAGGAGTTCGTCCTACGTGCGGCGGGTGCCATCGTGGTACTGATGGTGCTCCTTCTGGCGATGAACTCCGTCGCCATCTGGCTTCGCAATCGATACGAGCAGAAGTGGTAGAGGAAGGCGACATGTCAGATCACGTGAAGGATGAAGCTGAGACCGTCGCGCATCCGGCCGTCGAGCCGCGGCGCCTGGTGGCCGAGAAGCGGACCGGCACGGCCGGCGCCGCGGCGCCCACCGAGGCGATCTTCGACGTCCGCGACGTCGCCGTCTTCTACGGCGACCACCGTGCCGTCACCGACATCACGCTGGCGCTGCGCAAGAACCAGATCACCGCGCTGATCGGCCCGTCGGGCTGCGGGAAGTCGACGTTCATCCGCTGCCTGAACCGGATGAACGACCTGATCCCGACCGCGCGCGTCGAGGGCGAGGTCGTCTACCACGGCCAGAACCTGTACGACGGCAAGATCGACCCGGTCCAGGTGCGCAAGCGGATCGGCATGGTGTTCCAGAAGCCGAACCCGTTCCCCAAGTCGATCTACGACAACATCGCCTTCGGGCCGCGCGTGGTCGGCATGAAGGGCGACATGGACGAGATCGTCGAGAACGCACTGCGGCGCGCGGCGCTGTGGGACGACGTCAAGGACCGCATGAAGACGAACGCGTTCGGCATGTCGGGCGGCCAGCAGCAGCGGCTGTGCATCGCGCGCGCTCTCGCCACCGATCCGGACGTGCTGCTGATGGACGAGCCGTGCTCGGCGCTCGACCCGATCTCCACCGGGCGGATCGAGGACCTGATGATGGAGCTGAAGGCGAACTACTCGATCGTGATCGTCACCCACAACATGCAGCAGGCCGCGCGCGTGTCGGACATGACGGCGTTCTTCACGGTCGAGCTCGACGCCGGCGAGAAGCACCGCACCGGGCGCGTGGTCGAGTACGCGGCGACCGACAAGATCTTCACCAACCCCGACGACCAGCGCACGGAGGACTACGTGACGGGCAAGGTGGGCTGATGGCAGAAGCGACACGTATCCACTTCCAGGACGAGCTCCGCGGCCTCGAGGAGCAGGCGCTGGGCGCGCTCGACCTGGTCGTGACCACGCTCGACCGCACGCTCGAGGCGCTCGCGCACCACGACATCGAGCTCGCGGCGATCGTCGTGCACGACGACGACAGGATCGACGGCCGCTACCTCGAGGTCCATCAGGGGATCCTCTCCCTGCTCGCACTGCAGGCGCCGGTGGCGAGCGACCTGCGGACGGTCGCGGCGCTGCTGCACGTGATCAAGCACGCCGAGCGGATGGGCGACCAGTGCGTGAACATCGCGAAGGTGATGCCGCTGGTGGGCCACCAGCCGCCGTCCGACCCGCAGTTGCTCGAGCGCATCTTCAAGATGGGCAAGCTCGCCCGCTCGGAGGTGGCGCAGGCCAAGCAGGCGTTCACGCTGCGCGACGTGTCGCTGGCGCAGGATCTGGTCCGCCAGGACGAGGAGATCAACGCGCTCAACCGCGAGGTGTTCCGTCGCGCGGTCGAGATCGGCACCGACGAGGACACGCGCGAATGGGCGATGACGATGATGCTCGTCGCTCGCGCGCTCGAGCGGATCGGTGACAACGCGGTGGACATCGGCGAGCAGGTGGCGTTCGTCGTCACCGGGCTGTTCCGCGAGTTCTCGGACGCCTCGCACGTCTGATTCCCGGTCCTTGCGGGATCGCCGGACGCCGTATAAACGGCCTGTGACCATCCTGTTACCGGGGCGCGGCGCAACCCCTCGGCGTCGCCCTTGCTGCGTATGCTGAGGGCACGATGACGACGACGCTAAGCAGCCAGGCACAGATCCGCCTGGCAGTGGTCGATTCCGACAGCGGCTTCCTGCAGGTGCTGACGAAGCGCCTGGACAACGCCGGCTGGCAGCACAGAGTGCTCGCCTCGCCGGTGCCGCTGGACGCGATGGTGGCCATGCGGCTCAACGCCGTGGTGCTCGACCTGACGGTGCTGGGGCCGCAGGCGTGGACCTACCTGGAGAAGCTGTGCGCCCGCCTCCCGCAGCTCGGCGTGGTGGTGTGCACCGGTCAGTCGAGCGTGGCGCAGCGTGTGCGCGGCCTGCGCCTGGGCGCCGACGACTGGGTGACGAAGCCGTGCCATCCGGAGGAGCTGATCGCGCGCGTCGAGGCCGTCGTGCGGCGTCGCAAGCGGGCCGAGACGCGGGTGCCCGCCGCTCCGGTCGCGATCGGCGAGCTGCGGATCCGCGCCGATCAGTTCCAGGCGTTCGTCGGCGACACGTCGGTCGAGCTCACGCGCCGCGAGTTCGAGCTGATCCAGCTGCTGGCCGACGCCGAGGGCCAGGTGCTCCAGCGCGAGGAGATCTACGAGCGCGTGTGGGGCTACGCGATGGTCCACGGAGACCGCTCGGTCGACGTCTTCGTGCGCAAGCTACGACAGAAGCTCGAGCGGGCCTCGCCGGGCTGGCGCTACATCCACACGCACTTCGGCATCGGCTATCGCTTCGCATCGGAGCCGGTGGCCGGCCCCGACTCGCCGGTGGTCGCCGAGATGGCGGTCGCGGCGGAGCCGCCGCTCGAGGTCGACGAACCGTCGGCCGTCGCCGTGCACGCCTGACGCACTCGGGCTATCGTGAGTGGTCGTGGGGCCTGACCGCAACACGCACATCCGCAACGTCGCGATCGTCATCGGGATCGCGCTGTGCGTCTGGCTCGTGCCGGGCGGCGACACAGCGAGCATGACGATCGGCAACCTGCTCGGGATCATCTTCATCAGCGGCCTGCTGTTCCTCGGCTACCGGCTCTACATGGAGAACCGGGAGCGGATCTTCGGCCTGCCGGACCGCCAGCGCGGGATCTTCTACGCCGCGCTCGCGCTCGGGGCGATCACGCTGGTCGCCACGCGCCGGATGTGGGACGAGGGCGGCGGCGCGGGCGCGATCCTGTGGCTCGCATTCCTCGGCCTCGCCGTGTGGGGCCTGTACAGCGTCTGGCGCTCGTACAGCGAGTACTAGTGGTCGGGCCGGGCGGTCGGCGAACGTCAACTGCGCTGGGCGGGGAAGCGGTGGGCCGTCGCGGCCGCGCCGGGTCCGCCGAGCGTCGAGTTTGCGGGCCTGGGGCCCGGTAACTCGACACTCGCCCCGCGCAGCGGACACTCACCCTCCCCGCCCAGCGCAGTTGACGTTCCCGGCCGGCCAGCCGGCGCTCGCGTGAGGCGAATCGCCTAGTGCAGCGGCGGGCGGTCGGCCCGCAGGCTCTCGCGGACGCCGATGACCTCGACCGGCGACGGGCGGTTGCGGGCGTGCGCCTCGGCGCCGAGCAGGACGTCCAGCCCGCGCGAGTCGATGTGGTCGACGCCCGTGAGGTCGAGCACCACGGGCGACGGGTCGGCCCATAGGGCCTGCAGGATGCCGTCGAGCAGGGCTGCGGTGCCACGCTCCAGCTTGCCGCTGGCGCGCAGCATGACGCTGCCGTCGCTCTGGCGTGCGAGCTCCACTGCCAGGCGTTCCATGCCCATCGCGCGGACCCTACCCGACGGTTACCTGCATGTGACCTCTCCGCACCGGCGTACGTGGGTGTTCTGACCACTCCGCTCTGGCGAGCCCTGGCATGCCCGGCGACAGCGCGCGTGGTTCCGTGAGGCTTTCGGCACAGTTGCGGAACACTCGCGCGTAGCCGCGGCACGCCGCTCGCGGAAGGCTTCGCAGCATGGTCGAAGGCGGCGCAGAGGACGGACAGGCGACGGTCGAGCTGGTGGCGCTGCTCCCGTGCGTGGCCGCCCTGCTGGCGGCGTTCTGGCAGCTCGCGCTCGTCGGTCACACCGAGTGGGCCGCGAGCGCGGCCGCACGCGCGGCGGCGCGCGCCCACGCCGTCGGCAGCGACCCGCGGAGGGCCGCCCGCGCACACCTTCCGCCCGGGCTCGAGAAGGGCCTGCGCGTCCGCTCGACGGCCGGCGGCGACGTCCGCGTCGCCGTGCGCATCCCGGTGCTTCCCGGTCTGCCGAGCCTCGGCCATGCGCGCGCGGTCGCCCATTTCGAGCCGCAGTCATGATCGTGGCCGACGAGCACGGCCAGGCGGCCGTGGAGCTGGTCGCGCTGTTGCCGCTGCTGCTGGTGGCGGCGCTGGCGGGCGCGGCGCTGCTCGCCGCTCAGGCCGCCGGTGAGCAGGCCGGGACGGCCGCTCAGGCGGGCGCGATGGCGCTCCTGCAGGGCCGCGATCCGCGCGCGGCGGCGACGCGCGCGCTGCCTGCCGCTGCCCGCTCCCGTGCGGTCATCCGCGTGCGCGGCCGCCGTGTGACGGTCCGCGTCCGCCCGCGCCTGCCGGTCGCCGCGCTCGCACGCCCGCTGACGGGTGACGCGACTGCCGATGCCGGCCCGGAGATCACGCCGTGACCGGCGGCTTCGCGCGGGCCGCCGCCTTCTTCGTGACTCCGGCCGTGGTGCCGGACGTCGTCGCGACCGCGACGGCGCCGGCCGCCGCTCGCGTCGTCGTCCTCGGCACGGCGCTGGACGCGGCGCCGCTCGCCGCGGCGCTGGCGCTCGCGTTGCGGCCCGCCGACCGGGCGCCGGCCGCGCTCGTGGCGTCGTGGGGCGCCGGCGGCGCGGTCGCACGTGCGGCGGCCACCCCCGCCGCCGCGCGGCTGGCGGAGGCGCTCAGCCGGCGCGAGCTGCCCACCGTCGCCCGCGGGCGGCTCGCGTGGCTGCCGCTGCCGGACGAGCCGCTCGGCGCGGCCGCCGCGGTGCGGCGGGCGGCGGCACTGGTCGACGGTCCGCTCGTCACCGCGCTGGCAGGCGCGCGGCCGCCGGAGCTCGACGATCTGGTGGCCGAGCACGATCTGGCGGTCGTCGCGGTGGAGCCCGACACCGCGCTCGCGCGGGCCGCGCTGTCGGTGCTCGTCGCCCGCGGGGTCGACGCCCGTGCCTGCCGGCCGCCGCGCCGCGGCATTCCGCGCTCGCTCGCCATGGCGGGTCTCGCCGCTCCGCGGCTCGACCCCGCCGCGCTGGCCGGCCGGCGCCGGGAGGACGCGTGAAGGGCTCGCGCGGGCAGGCCTCCGTGCTGCTCGTCGGCGGGCTGGCCGCGGTGCTGGTCGGCGTGCTCGTGCTCGGTGCCGTCGCGCGCGGCGTCGCGCGCGAGGCGGCGGCACAGCGGGCCGCGGACCTCGCCGCCCTCGCCGGCGCGCGGGCGATGCACGCGGCGTACCCGCGGCTGTTCGAGCCGGCGACGCTGGCGGACGGCGCTCCGAACCCGCAGCACCTCGACCGCGACCGCTACCTCGCGCTCGCCCGCGCCGCCGCCGAGCGCGTGGCGCGGGCCAACGGGGCCGATGCTGCCGCCGTCCGCTTCCCCGATCGGGCGTCGTTCGCGCCGGTCCGGATCGGCGTCCGCGTGCGCGAGGTCGTGGAGGTGCGCCGGAACGACGCCCGCCGGCGCGTGACCGTGACGGTCGAGGCCGAGGCGGAGCTGGCGCCGACGGTGCTCGGCGCCGAGGGAGGCGGCTATGACGGACCGCTCGCGTACCGCCAGGGCAAGCCGATGCGGCCGGACGTCGCGCTCGCGTTCGACCGGATGGAGCGGGCGGCGCGGGCGGACGGCGTGACGCTGCTCGTCACGAGCGCCTTCCGGTCGGACGCCGAACAGGCCGTGCTGTTCCGCCGCCATCCGGACCCGAAGTGGGTGGCGCCGCCGGGCACGTCGCTGCACCGCTACGCCACCGAGCTCGATCTCGGGCCTCCGGCCGCGTACGCGTGGCTCGCCGCCAACGCCGAGCGGTTCCACTTCGTCCAGCGCTACGCCTGGGAGGCGTGGCACTACGGCTTCACATTGAACCCGCGCTCGACGCCGCGGCCCGGCCCGGGCGACGGCGCGCTGCCGGCGTTCGTGCCCGACCGCTACGCGCCGGTGCTCGCGCGCGCGGCGCAGCGCTGGAACGTCTCGGCGGCGCTGCTGGCGGCGCAGCTGTACGCGGAGAGCAACTTCAACCCCTTCGCCCAGAGCCCGGCGGGCGCGCAGGGCATCGCGCAGTTCATGCCCGGCACGGCGCGTGCGCTCGGTCTCGACGACCCGTTCGACGCCACCCAGGCGATCGACGCCCAGGCGCATCTGATGCGCGACCTGCTGCGGCGCTTCGCGTCGGTCCCGCTCGCGCTCGCGGCCTACAACGCCGGCCCGGGTGCCGTCGCCGGCTGCATGTGCGTGCCGCCCTACCCCGAGACCCGCGGCTACGTCGCCCGCATCCTCGGGCTGCTCGGCGGGGCGGGCGAGCTCGCCGGAGGTCTCGAGGTGCGGCTCGTGCGCTGACCGGGGTTGCCATGCTGTTCGGAGAGCCGGCTACGGCTTGTCGATGCAGGCAACCGCTCGTCGAGCACGAGGTGGAACACGCCCGCCGGCCCGCGTACGACCGCGCCCTGCGCCCGCCGGTCGGTGAGCCAGAGGATGAGCCGGGCGACGCGGCTCGCCTCCTCGTCCGTGAGCGCCGGCGCGTCGCGGGACATGGCGTAGTGCAGCGCCGCTCCGGTGGAGCCGCACGAAAGGCGCAATCCGGCGTGCGTGGCACGGAGTGTCACGCCGATTGTGGCGAGCGGCCGGAGCGCGTCGAGGCAGGCGGCGGTCTCGCGCACGCTCGTGGGCGCCAGCAGGTTGCGTGAGCGCGGCAACCAGCCACAGGCAGCCGCGCCC
This sequence comes from uncultured Solirubrobacteraceae bacterium, assembly GCA_963806395.1. Classification (GTDB taxonomy): domain Bacteria; phylum Actinomycetota; class Thermoleophilia; order Solirubrobacterales; family Solirubrobacteraceae; genus DASSUW01. The sequence goes on from CAWDYI010000020.1 coordinate 155,775, forward strand.
GCCGCCGCGGTGAGAACGGCCAGGGCGGCGACGTGCCACGAGGCTGTGGGCAGGGCGCCGGCGGCGCCGCCGGCGACGATCAGGGCGGTCAGTGCGAGCGAGGTCCATTGCGCCTCCGTGACGCCGTGCCAGACCGGCCGCTGGAGATCCCCGCGTAGCCATTCGAGTCCGAACCGGAGGACGGCGTAGCCCGTGACGTAAACCGTCAGTGGCGTCCCATCGCGCGCTCCGCCGAGGTCGAGCGCGGCGCCCACCGCGACGAGCGCGGCCACGCCGGCCGCCTCGAGCGCCTGCACCGGGATGAGCGGCACGCCGACCAGGAAGGCCGGTAGGCCGGCGCGCATGTGCTCCTCGCGATAGCGGATGCCGGGCGTCGCAGGCCGTCCGTGGCAGCAGCCGGCGAGCAGACATCCGATGCGACCGCAGACCAGGAATGCGCCGAGCCCGAGGGCCGTCGCGTCGAGGTGCGGAAGCACCGGCGCGCCCACGGTCGCCGCGACGCCGGCGACCACGGACAGCACGGCGATCTCGTGGTGGTAGTAGATGAGCGCCTCATGCCCGAGGAGCCGTTTGGTCGCCAGCGCGAGTGCGAAGAACACCGCCACCGCCGCCGCGATCAGGCTCGCCTGCACCGTCAGCGAGATCTCACGCGCGCCCGCCAGCACGAGCGCGAGCGCGCACGCGCACGCGAACCCGGTCACGCCACAGGCGCGGAAGGGGCTCATTCGAGGTGCAGCTCCAGGAGAGCGGGGGTGGAGCCGTCGTCGCGGCGCCAGCGGACCCCGTACCACCGGCCTTCGTGCTGGGCGAAGAACTCGCCCTCGCCGCCGCGCAGGTCGGTGGCCGCGGCGAGCAGCGCTTCGCCGAGGGCCGTCCAGTCCTCGACGGACAACCCGGCCGGCCGTGACGGCGAGCGCCGGAACCAGTCGAGCGTCACGGGCGCGCCGAGGACCGGCTGCGGCGCCGCGCCCGGCACCATCTGCCGGCGGGTCTCGCCGCCTAGGTAGCCGAGCAGCGCAACCGCCGCCGTCACGTACGACGCGAGCGTTGGCAGGCCGAGCGCGTCCAGCTCGGCCCGCTCGGCCTCGACGTTCGCGCCGCGCAGGAGGCCGGCCACGTCGAGCTCGATCAGGACCACACGGCGGCGGGCGCCTTCGGCCGCCATCTGCTCGACGGTACGCTCGCCGGCGGCCATCCGGTCAAGCTCGGCCGCGCGGCGCTCGAGCGTGGGCAGTTCCTCGCTCCGGCCCGGTGCGCCGGGCCGCGTCGCGAGCGCCCGGGCGAGCGCGTGCTCGGTCTCGTCGCCCTGGTCCGCCGCGGGAGCAGCCGGCGGGGCCGGCGCCGCGCCGTCCCCACCGGTGTCGTGTTCGGCGGCGGCGGCCTGCAGGTCGAGCATCCGCTCGAGCAGTTCGAGCACGACGGCCCGCGGGGCCACGACGCTCGGCGTGATCGTGCTCCCGACCAGCACCGGATCGCCCTCCAGGGACCGGCCCGTGAGCCGCTCCCAGGTCTCGGCCGCCTCCGCCTCGTCGATGCCGTCCGGCAGCGGGACCGCCAGCACGCCTGCACCGGTCACGCCGCGTCCAGCCTCCAGCTCGTGGGGGAGGTCGGGCAGCAGCCCGTTCAGGTGGGCGTTGACCAGCAGCGCCAGCGGCTCGAGCTCGCCGGCAGGGCCGATGCGCGGGCCGTCCGCGGTGTCGAGGACCGGCAGGTCGAGGCCGCCGACCGACACCGATGTCGGCAGCTCGCTCACGGCGGCCCGCCGGTCGGGACGGGCGTCGGCGTGGCAGCGGCCTTCGCGGCGGCGTCGATCCAGGTCTCGTCGATGAACACGGTGTGGACCTTCCACACGTCGGGGGGTGTGAAGTCGAAGTGAACGCCGAGCTTCGGGCTCGTCCCGATGATCCTCGGCCCGCGCATCGGCTTCGCAAGGTCGGCGGGACTGAGCGTCGCCCTCCAGGCGTCGAACTGGGCGCTCGCGTTGCTCAGGTACGCGCCCGCGTCGTCGAACGTGGTCTTCGGGTAGGCAGCGACCTCCCAGCTCGCGTCGATCGGGCCGCCGGGCGTCGGGTACGCGGCGTCGCCGGGCCGCGGCGGCGCGCCGGCGCCGTTCCAGCGGTACTGCTTGTAGTGCCGGTAGGTGACGCCGCCGACGCTGACCTGGCTCTGGAGCACGACGGCGAACTGCGGATTGGCGTCGAGGAACGCCTTGAGGTTCTCGTCGAGGTGCCCGCCGCTGATGCCGCTGCTCAGGAACACCGACCGGGGGTTCGGGGTGGGGCGCAGGATGTGGGCGATCGTGTCGTGCGTGAGAGCCGTCTTGGCGCCGCCGGCGGTCAGGGCGAGGAACTCCGTCTGGGTCGCGGCCCGCTGGCTGCCCAGCACGATCTCGTCGAACGGCGTGTTGTCCGCGCCGGGCGCCTTGATCGTCAGGCGGCCCTTGTCGGCGCCCATTCCCTCCAGCGTCTCGCGCAGCGTCGCGAGCTTGAGCTCGAGGTGCTCGGGGTCCACCAGGCCCATGTTCAGGCGGAGGCGCTCGAAGGTCTCCCGGCGGTTCTTGAGCTGCGCGTCGAGCCGGGCCACGTCTGCGGCGGCGCCCTTCTTCGTCGCCTTCGCGAGGTCGGTCTCGATCGCGCGCACGTCCGCACCGACCGCCAGGAACTCGCGCGCCGCAGCGCGGTCGTGGGCCGTCACCGGGGGCGCGCCGACCCCGCGCTTCGCCCACGTCACGAACAGGCTGGCCTCGGTCTCGGCGGCGAGGGTCCCCAGGCCGCCCGCGCCCTTGCGCTTGATGAACTCGGTGATCTCGTCGAGCTCGTGGCCGAGGACGAACGGGACGTTCTCGGGCAGCAGGGCCGAGTCGAGCTCGACCCGGGCCGTCCACTTGGCGCTCGCTGTGGACGGCGGCGTGAGCTGCACGATCCGTCCTGGGCCGGCGCCGCCGGTGCCCGCGTGTGCCCCACCGGCGAGCGCTGAGCCCGCCTTGACCTCGACGCTGACGGCGACCTCGATCGGCGTGCCCGCCGGCTGCGGGATCTGCACCTCGAGCGTCACCGTGCCCGTCGTCTTGTCACGCACGATCGTCTTCGCGTCGATCGTCGCCCCGTGTGCCCGCGCCGCGTTCCTGGTCGTATTGATCGACCGCTCGAACTTCGTGCCGTTGCGGCCGATGCCCTTGTCCACGTCGACCTGGTAGACGTCCGGACCGCGGACGCCGCCCACCACGCCCGCTCCGGTGGCACCGGCGGCCCGAGCGCCGAGCATGTCCCCGATCTCGTCCAGGCTCCGCGCGGGGTCGGTGCGCACCTCGTCGACGAACTTCTCGCCGTACGCCTTGGCGAGGGCTGCCGACCGCTTGGGATCGCGGCCGAGCGCCTTCGCCACGGCATCGAACTCATCCGCCGGCACGCGTTTGAGTGCCTGCAGAGCGCTGTCGTCGAGGGTATGGAGGCCGTAGAGGACGTCGGCGCTCAGCGTCGCCGCCCGCTCCTCGCCGAGCACGCCCGCGATGCGCGTGCGCGCCTTGCCGAGGTCCTTGGCTCCGAACACGATCAGCCCGCCGACAAGCAGCAGGTTGCCGATCAGGCGCGAGATCGCGTCGATCTTCTCGTCCTCGCTGGCCTTGCTGTTGCGGATCTCGTCGATCCGCTGCGCGGTGTCGGCGGCCAAAAGGACTCCGCCGATCGCGTCCGAGGCGAAGCCTGTGTACACGAAGAACCGCCCGCTGGCGGTTGCCATGACGAGTTCCACGCTGCCGATGCTGGACGGCGCTGAGCCACGCCGCCGATCCCGGCCAGGCTGCCGACGATCGAGACGACGTCGATGGCGATCTTCGTGCCGCTGGGCTTCGCCTTCCGGAGCTCGTGGCGATCGAGGCCCATCGTGCCCGACGCGGCTCCGAGGCCGAGGCCGCCGGCGATCAGGTACGGGGCGGCCGGGGCGGCAGGTGTGAACCCGGCGACGATCCCGAGCCCGATCAGCACCGCGGACCCGATGCCGGTCCCGCGTGCGGCGGCGTCGAGGTCCGAGCGAGCCGGTCGTCGGCAGCGTGCGGCGGATCCGCGGCGGGCCTGCGTACTCGAGGTCGATCTGACCCTTCGCCGTACGAGTTGCCGTCTTCGAAGTCCTTGATCGCGTCGGCGACGCGTAGCGCCCTCGTACTCGGCGCGTTCGGCGCCCGGCGTGAGGTCCACGAGCTTGATCTCGTCCGCGTCCTTCGCCGATCGGCCCGACGAACAGGCTCAGCTCGGACGTCGCTCCGCGCCGCAGGTCGAGGTGGCTCGCGCGTGACGCCCGCGCGCCTTGCCTCTGGCTTGATCAGCCGGTAGTGGGCCGCGCGACTCTCTTCATCATGCCGGTCGATCTGGTCGACCGCCCGCTTCTCGTGGAAGTCCAGCACCACCTGGCTGGTAGCGCACCGTGCTCGAGCCGCTTATCGTCCGCGCGACACCAGCTCGCAGACGATCTCGATCCGCGCCACCTCGCCGCGGGTGAACCGGGCCGTCCCGCCCTCGCCGAGGATAGAACGCGAACTCGCCCTCATACGTCGGTGCGCCGGCCGAGGTCGCGGCGGGCCGACGAAGTTGCTCCATGTTCGTCTCGCGCGGGATCGCCCACCAGCGGTACTTGGCTGGAGCCGCCTGGCCGGCCGGCGGGTTGGGGTCCGGGTGGACCGCGGTACTTGAAGAACGTCAGCCGCCGGCCGGCGTAGTCGGGTTCGCGGCGCCCGGGCCGTCGTTGGTGATGTAGGCGCCGGCCGTACGACTGGTCGAGCACGGCGCCGCCGGCTCGCTTCAGTCGCTCCTGGCTCGAGCAGCATCCGGAACTTCACGTAATCGGCGTCCTCGGCGTTGCTCGAACGCCTCGCCGGCGATCTGGTCGGCCGGGACCACGGTCTGGGTTCGCGTGATGAGGATGCTCTGCCCGCTGACGTTGACCTCCGCGCCGACCTTCCACTCGCCCTCCGCATTCATGTCGACCGCGAATCGCTTGCCGGGCTCCGGGCTGTTCCGGCGGCGGAACTCGTCCGAGCCGGGCTCCGACACCCACCAGGACCGCACGGAGTGCGTCTGGCCTTTGCCGTGGCGGCCAATCGTCTCCGGCGCCGTCAGCCAGAAGCGTTGCGAGAAGCCCACGGGCGCCTTCGCCGGCTCTGGCGTCTGGTGCAGCGTGATGCCGACGCTCTTCGCCATCTCCTCGGCCTCGGGGCCCTGGAGCACCTCGTGTTCGGTCTCGCTGCTCGTGTCGAAGTCGAGGCAGCTCTGGAGTTGTAGGCCGCCGGCGGCACGCGGCGGGCGGGCGGGCGCCGAGCCGGCCGGCCGCCGCGCCCGGCGCCCACCTGCCGGCCACGGCGCCGAGGGCGGCGAGGTCTGCGTCGTGCTCGAGCGTCGCTGTGTCACTCGCGGGCACCGCTGACCCGTCCTGCTGCTGGACGACGTGTGCCAGCTCGTGGGCGATCAGCGCGTCTCCGATCAGCGTGCCGGGCTCGTACTGGCCGGGCCCGAACGCGATGTCGCGGCCGACGGTCACCGCACGCGCACCGAGGCTGGTCACGAGCTGCTCGGCTGGGCCGCTGCGGTGCACCCGGACGCTCGACAGGTCGGTGCCGTACGCGGCGCCGACGCCCGACCGCACGCCGGCGTCGAGCGGTTCGCCGGACCCGAGGCGACCGGTCACGGCTTCCGGTCCCACCGACGGGCGCGAGGCGTGCTCGCGCAGCTTGAACGCGGGCGCGGGCGCGGCCGGGCCGCCGGCGGGCGCTCCGGACGGCGGCGCGGGCACCTCGCCGCTCTCGCGCCAGGTGGCGATGCCGTCGCGCACCCGGTCGCAGATGGCCGGGACGTACTCGGCGGCGGTCGCGGCGCCGGCGGCGGCGGGCGCGTAGCGCCGGACGGCCTCCTCGACCTGATCCGGAGGGCGCTCACGGTAGTAGGCGATCCAGTGCGCGATCCACGGGCAGCCGCCGACCTGATAGATCGTGCCGGCCAGCTCCTGCTCGGCGACGGCGCAGACCGCCTCGTCGACCGCGTCGAGGAAGTCCCCGACGGCCATCTGCCCTTCGGCGGTGGGGTCCGCCACCAGCAGCGTGCCGCCTGCGCTCGCCGGCTCGGCGTCGGCCGGCTGACGGCCCAGGCGCGGCGGCGCCACCTCTTGGAGCAAGCGCGCCACGCTGGTGTTCGCCGCGCCGCGCTGGAGGCGATCGATCATCGCCGCGCGCTGCCGCGGCGTGGCCGCAAGAGAGGCCGGCCCGCCGCCGAGCAACAGACCCTCCCAGATACCGCCGCCGCCTTCGGACGCGACGTCCGATCCCGCCGCGGCCGCGGGAGCACCCGAATCGTCGTGCGCGTGATCGTGGTCCTGGGATCGCCCCGCCACGCAGCCGAGCGTACCCCAGGTCCAGCTGCTCGTCCGGCTGCACGAGCACGAGTGCACGAACGGGCACCCGGAAGCGCCCGTTCAGACGGCGTCGATGACGCGGGTCCACCCGCGCGGAACGGAGGTCTTGCGTTCGCGCGCCAGAATACGAGTCGATGCGCACCACCGCCGCCATCCGTCGCGCCCTGCTCGTCGCGGCTCGTCGTGCTCGCGCCGGCTGCCGTGCCGGCGGTCGCGGCCGCCGGCCTGCGCGTCGCGAGCACCGTCGCGTTCACGCGCTCGGACGGGACGGACGTGCCGATGGCGCTGAACCTCCGCGTCTGGTGCGGGCGCTGGGAGCAGGACGTGCCCGAGCGCACGCTGCACGTCCGCGTCAGCGCGCCCGGCGGACCGCTGTGGCACCTGCGCGCCGTGGTGGCCGACGTCCGCCGGCGCCCCGTCGTTCGCTTCCCGCACTCGTTCAACTTCGACGAGCCGAGCCGCGCGCTGCTGTTCGCCGTCGACGGCACCAACGAGCTGTCCTCGGCCGAGGAGGAGGCGAGCGGGCGGATCTCGTTCAGCAGCGTGCGGTGCGGGCGCCGGCTCGCGGTCCGCTTCCGCGTCCGCGCCGTCCTCGGCAGCGAGGTCAGCGGCGACGAGCTGACCGTGCGCGGCTCGTTCCGCGCCTCGAAGCGGTAACCCTCCGCGAGGGTCACGCCGTCGCCGCGACGAGCACCGGGTCGGCCGCGGCGCGACGCGCCCGGCGGCGGTCGCGGCGGCGGGCGAGCGCGACGAGCGGCGCGAGCAGGAACCGCTGCATGCGCTGTCCGAGCAGCGGCGCGTGCGCCTCCTGGTCGTACGTGCGCGCCAGCAGCGCGAGGTCGAGCGGGTTGCGCGGCATGCCGCTCGCGCGCATCCGGCCCGCCCGGGCGAGCGCGACGACGTCGGCGAACATCTCCTCCATCGCCAGCGCCGGTCGGACCTCGACGCGCAGCCGGGCGTCGTCTTCGCCGGCGTTCGAGAACGAGTGGGCCACGCCCGGCTCGACGACCACGACCTCGCCGGGGCCGGCGACGACGGTGCGCCGCCCGACGCGGAAGCGCATCTGCCCGGAGACGACCTCGAAGCGCTCGCTCTGCACGGGGTGCACGTGCGGCATGGGGACGGCGCCGCCCGGCTTGAGCGCGAAGTCGAAGGCCAGCAGCTCGCCGCCGGTGCTGGCCGCGGTGTGCGTGAACGTGAAGCGCTCGCCGGTGACGGGATTCTCGACGGTCTGACCGGGGCGGACGCGAGGCTCGGAGTTGAGGCTCTCGGTGTTCGGCTGGGTGATGATCGCGGACATGCGCTGGGCCTCCTGGTGGGTCGCTGTGTGCCGGAGGTCCAGCTTCAACGCCATCGCGCGGCGCGTCTATGACACAGAATCGCCGATTCATGCTCGATCGTCCACGTTCGCTGGATGAACGGTCAGCGGTGTGGGACCGTGTTGCCCATGGACCCCGTACTCGATCCCTGGGCGCCCGCGGATCCGCTCGGTCGCGCCCTGCACCTGCTGCGCATGAACGGCGCGTTCTACTGCCGCTCCGAGCTATCGGCGCCCTGGGGCGTCACGATGCCCGCGATGCCGGGCTACGTGTGGTTCCACGTCGTGATCGCCGGCACGCTGCGGCTCGAGACCGCGGACGCCGAGCCGGAGCTGCTGACGTCGGGTGAGCTGGCGCTCGTGCCGCGCGGGACCGGCCACGTCCTGCGCAGCGAGGTGGGCGTGCCCGTGCCGGGGATCCTCTCGCTCGAGCGCGAGCAGGTCAGCGAGCGCTACGAGGTGCTGCGCCACGGCGGCGGCGGCCAGGCGACCGCGCTGGTCTGCGGCGCGGTCCGGCTCGAGCACCCGGCTGCCCGCAACCTGATCCGCGCGCTGCCGCCCAGCATCCTCGTCGGCGCGGCGGCACCGAGCGCGGAGTCGATCCAGAGCACACTGCGGCTCCTCGCCGCCGAGGCCCGCCACCCGCGCCCGGGCGGCGAGGCGGTCATCACGCGCCTCGCGGACATCATCGTCATCCAGGCCATCCGGTCGTGGATCGAGACCGATCCTGGCGCTCGCACGGGCTGGCTCGGCGCCTTGCGCGACCCGCACATCGGCAAGGCGATCGCGCTCATCCACGCCGACCCGTCGCGCTCCTGGACCGTCGCCTCGCTGGCCGGGGAGCTCGCGATGTCGCGCTCGGCCTTCGCCGCCCGCTTCAGCGACCTCGTCGGCGAGCCCGCCATGCAGTACGTCACCACATGGCGGATGCATCTCGCGCGCGCCGCGCTGCACGACCGGGACGCCACGGTCGCAGAGCTCGCCGACGAGCTCGGCTACCGCTCCGAGGCCGCCTTCTCGCGCGCGTTCAAGCGCGTGATCGGCGCCCCGCCAGGCGCCGTGCGCCGCCAGGACGACCCGCTGCTCTCGATGGCGATGGCGTCGTGAAGTAGCCGTCAGCGCCCGCTCGGGGGAGAGCAACGGAAGATCCGCGCCGCCAGGGCGTCGTCGTGTACATGACTCCCTTGCAAAGCACTCTGGCGCTCCTGCTCGTGAGCGTGGTGGTCGGGTTCCTGCTCGCGAGTGCCCTGCTCCCGGGCACCGCGCTGACACGCCTCGGCGGCCTGTGTTTCTGGCTCGCTCGCGCGCTGATCGCTGCGAGCGTGGCCGTGCTGGCCCTCGGTGTGCTGGAGATCGCCAACAGCGACCTCACGGACACCGAGTTCGGGACCGACGATGCCAATCGAGCGCTGCTGGCGCGCCTGCTCGCCGACGTGCTGTACGCCGGCACTCTCGCCGCCTGGGGCGTGGTGGTGCAGGTGATCGGGATGTCGTCGTTCGCTTCTCGCGAGCGGCTGAACCCCGATCCGTGAGCTGAATGTGGCGTGCCGCCGCCCGACGACGGCACGCCACCGGCCCTTCATCTCTCTACGGCTGCCAGGGCATGCGCCCTCCTTTTCGCTCGCGGGTGACGGGCCAGGAAGACGGCCTTGCAGTGGCGCTCCTCGTCGGCGTTCGGTTCGAGCCGGCCGCCGTGGTGCTGGCCGCGAACGGCGGCGACCTCCAGGCCGGCCGCCCGCGCGATCGCCGGGATCGACGCGAGCGGGTAGTGCCAGTGACCCCAGCTCGCGCTCGCGCGCCGCCACAGGCCGTCGCCGCACCGGCTCATCACGTCCATCGCGACCTCGGCACGGCCGCCGGGCTCGCGCAGGCGTGCCGGGCCGCCGTGCCAGAGCACGATCCGCTCGCCGTCCTCGACGATCCGGTCGCCGACGTCGCGGTAGGCGGCGAGCGTGTTGAGGTCGAACGCCAGCAGTCCGTCGGCAGAGAGGTTCGCGGCCATTGCCCGTAGCGCGCGCTCGACATGCTCGGCCGACGGCAGGTGGTTGAGCGCGTCGTCGAGGCAGGTGACGAGGTCGAAGCGGCCGTAGACCGGTAGCTCGCACATGTCGGCCACGTGGATCTCGGCTCGCTCACCGAGCTTTCGCCGCGCGACCGCCGCCATCCCCGCCGAGCCGTCGCATCCGCGCGCTTCGTAGCCGAGGTCGAGCAGTGCCTCGAGGCTCTTGCCGGTGCCGCACGCGACGTCGAGCGCTCGCCGCCCGCGCAGGCCGTGGGCTCGCGCCAGCCGGTCGATCGCGCGCAGCCACGGGCCGTACGCGTAGCCGTCGGTCAGCAGGTCATAGGCGGGCGCGAGCACGTCGTAGGCGCTCGCGGTCGCCGTCGTGGCGGTGGCGGTCACCCCCGCTTGACCCGATCAAACGCTAAGGATGCTTCATCAGTGGGAAAGTTGGCGCGTAATGACTCAACGACCCCCGCCCAACTGGGACTGGACGGACGTCCGCGCGCTGTGCCTGCGCGAGACCCGCCGGGTCCTCGGAACATCGAGCGCCGCGGACGACGCGGCGCAGGAGGCCACGATCCGTGCGTGGCGCCACCGGCGACGGTGTCGCACTCCGGCCCGGCCGGCCCCGTGGATCGCCAGGATCGCCCGCCGCGAGGCGTTCCGGGCGCTCTCTAAGCGCCGCGACGAATCACTCGGCGAGGGCGCCGATACGGCCGATCCGCGCCAACATGAGACCGAATTCGTCGAGAAGCTGGACTTATGGCGAGCAGTTCGGGCCCTGGACAGACCCGACCGGCGGCTATTGCTCGGCCACTACTGGCAAGATCTGTCGAACAGCGAGCTCGCCCTCGAGCTGGGTATCGCCGAATCGACGGTCAGGGTCAGACTTCACCGCCTCCGGCGCCAGCTCCGACACGTACTGGTGGAAGAATGAAACCAATCAAAAACATCGACGATCCGCGGTACGTGAAGGCGATGAGCCATCCGTTGCGCGTCCGGATCCTCGCCATGCTCGACGAGCGCAAGGCGTCGCCGAACCAGCTCTCCGGTTGGCTCGGCGCGAGCCTCGGCACCGTCGCCTATCACGTCCGCACGCTCGAGCATCTCGGACTGATCGAGCTGGTCGACGAAACACGCGTGCGCGGGGCGGTCGAGCACCACTACCGAGCGAAGGAACGGCCGGTGGTGACCGCGGAAGGATGGGCGGCGGCGGCGCCGATCGCGAAGCAGGCCGCGGTCGGATCGTCGCTCGACGTGATCGCCGAGTACTCCAAGGCCTCCGCGGCTGCCGGCGGCTTCGACCGCGCGGACGCGCAGCTGCGCCGCGCCCTGCTCCGTCTCGACGCTCGCGGCTTCACGCAGCTCTCGAAGGCGTGCGACAAGCTGCTCGAGCAGGCGGAGAAGATCGAGGAGGCCGCCGCCGGCCGGATCGCCAAGAACCCGCACGCGGAGGACGTCGTCGAGGTCGGTCTCGGCGTGATGCTGTTCGAGGCGGTTCGCCTCTCAGGGAACGGCGACGCAGAGAGCGACGGCGCCCGCAAGATCTCGACCCGCCGCGCGCCCCGCGGCCGTCGCGCCGCCACGGCGGGCCGTTGAAAAGGGCGCCCCGGCGACTAGGGTCGATCGCCGCCGGGGCGCGAGGCACCGAGGGATGAGGGCGGTGCCGGATGCACAGTACCGATTGACCGTTCAGCGCGCCTGATCGGCCATGGCCGCAGGCGACGGCCGCTCGAGCGCCGCGCGGGTGGCGGCGATCGCCGTGTCCACGCCTGCCCGGTCGACGTCGAGGTGCGTGACGGCGCGCACGCGCGTTGCGTCGAGCGCGGACATCTTCACGCCGGCCCGCTCCAGCGTCGCGCACAGCGCCTCGGCGTCCGGTACCCGGAACACGACGATGTTGGTCTCGACCGCCGCGGGGTCGAGCCCGACACCGGGGAGCTCCGCCAGCCCTTCGGCGAGCGCACGCGCGTTCACGTGGTCGTCGGCCAGCCGGTCGACGTGGTGATCGAGCGCATACAGCCCGGCCGCCGCGATGATCCCCGCCTGCCGCATCGCGCCGCCCCACATCTGCTTGTACCGCCATGCCTCGTCGATCAGCGCGCGCGAGCCGGCGAGGACTGCGCCGACCGGCGCTCCCAGGCCCTTCGTGAGGTCGAGCCACGCCGTGTCGAAGCCGGACGCCCACGTGGCCGCCGGGACGCCCGACGCGACGACCGCGTTCATCAGCCGCGCGCCGTCGAGGTGGGAGCGCATGCCGGCAGCCCGCGCAGCCTCCAGCACGCCCTGCATCTGCTCAAGCGGCCACACGTGGCCGCCGGTGATGTTGGTCGTCTGCTCGAGCGACACGAGCCGTGAACGCGGTGAGTAGCGGTCGCCGGGCCGCCGCAGGTGGGCGCGCAGCGTGTCGGCATCGAACATCCCGCGCGCGCCGTCGACGGGTGACAGCACCGCGCCCGAGATCGCTGCCGGGCCGCCCGCCTCGGCGATGATCGGGTGCGAGGTCCGGTGCAGGACGGCCTCGTCGCCGCCGGGCCCGATGTGGAGCCGGAAGGCGATCGCGTTGCACATGGTGCCGCTGGGCAGGAAGACCGCGGCCTCGTGCCCGAGCAGGTCGGCCACCCGCTCGCACAGCGCGGTGACGGTCGGGTCGGCGAACGACTGCTCGTCGCCGACCTCCGCGTCCGCCATCGCGCGGCGCATGGCCGCGGTCGGGCGGGTCTGGGTGTCGGAATAGAGGTTGACCACCCCGCAAAAATATGGGAATGCTCGCGCGGGCATCCGGCTCGCGCTTCTGAGCCAAACGGGGCCATCCGTGGCCCCGTAACCGGCTTCGCCTCTTCGTGGGACCTAGCGGTGCTTGACCGCGGTCTTGCGGAACACCGCGAACGCCTTGCGCGGCGTGCCGTCGGGGTTCACGAGACCGGAGTCGAAGCGCGCGCCGCGCACCTCGCCGAACCACTTGTAGACGAACAGCTGGGTGATCGTGGAACGCAGGCCGCGCTTGCGCGAGTCGTAGCGGTTCGCCAGCTTGAACATCCACTTCGTCCGGCTGGCCGCGCGCTTCTCGCTGTAGCGGAACCGCCGGCCGTTGAACTTCACGAGGCCGCCGGTCTCGGTCAGCCAGACCTGGCCGGGCACGGTGGCGAGCATCCGGCGCGTGTCCGTGGACGTGCGGTAGTTGACGTCCTGGTAGTTGTGCAGCCCCCACAGCCGCGGCGAGCCCTTGGCCCGGCGCAGGAACTTCCGCAGGTAGGAGCGCAGGTTCGACGTGTCGAGGACGTCCGCCGCCATCACCTTGAAGCGACGCGTCCGGGCCTCCTTGCGGAGCACGTGGTAGTAGCGGACCGCGAGCTTCGGCTTGCGGGCGGTCGGCTGGGAGGCGTGGTTGACCTCGTTCCAGGCCGAGTACGTCTTCACCCACGGGTAGAGGTTGTCGAACGCGCGCACCGACGCCCGATACGCGGCGGCGCTCGGCGCACGGCACGCGGCGCTTCTCGAGTAGCGCCTGCCGTTCCAGCAGCCACGAGCAGCCGTGAAGCTCACCAGCACCTGCTGGCGGGCGGCACGCGCGCGATTCATGTAGGCCGCGACGGCCGCGACCTCGCCGGGGTGGCGGTTCCAGTCCCACGGGACGATGTAGCGGACGCGCTTGAGCTCGAGCGACTGCCAGCGCGCGCTGGCGAACATGCTCGGGTTCTGCTCGCTGAGCCCGACGCGGTACTTCGCCTCGGCGGCGGGCGCCACGACGAGCGCTGCGAGGAGCGTGACAGGGAGGATCAGTCTGAATGACATGCCTCCCGGATCAACTCAACCGGCGCTTTGTTGCGTAAAGAGAGCCTAAAGATCGGGCCGGGGCCTTCTCTACTCTCTGGGTAGACCTAATGGCGATCGACGCCGAAGCCGCACACCAGGACCGCGCCGGACGACTCGCCGAGCAGCGCCGCAGTCTTCCGGACCAACCCGGCGTGTACCTGTTCCGCGACGTCCGCGGCCGCGTGATCTACGTCGGCAAGGCGAAATCGATCCGCAAGCGGGTGGCGAGCCATTTCTCGAACCCGACGCTGTACGGGACGCGCGCCATCACCGACGAGGTCGACACGATCGAGCCGCTCGTCGTGGCCACCGAGGCCGAGGCGCTCCTGACCGAGCAGACGTTCATCAAGCAGTACAAGCCGCGCTTCAACATCCGGCTGCGCGACGACAAGTCGTACCCCTACATCGCGATCAGCACGGACGAGGAGTTCCCGCGCGTGTACTTCACGCGCGAGCGCCACAAGCGCGAGCGGGCCTACTTCGGGCCCTACTCGAGCGCGAAGCGCGTGCGCGGCACGCTCGACCTGCTGGGCAAGATCTTCCAGCTGCGCTCGTGCGAGGGCGCGGAGCCCGGGCGCCACTCGGGCTCACCCTGCCTCGACTACTACATCAAGCGCTGCGGGGCGCCGTGCGTGGGCTACGTGACGCGCGAGGAGTACATGCAGGGCGTCGACGGCACGATCGCGTTCCTCTCCGGGCGCTTCAAGCAGATCGAGCGCGACCTCGAGCAGCGCATGCACTGGCACTCCGGCCAGCAGGACTACGAGGCCGCCGCGCTCGCTCGCAACCGGCTGCAGGCCGTGCGTGCGCTGCTGGAGCGCCAGCGGGTCGCCAACGAGGGTGCCGGCACGTACGACGCGGTCGCGGTGGCGGTCGAGGCGACCGAGGCCAACGCCCAGGTGTTCCAGGTCCGCGACGGCGTGCTCAGCGACCGCCAGTCCTTCTACCTCGAGAACCAGGGCGAGCAGCCGCCGGCCGTGGTCGCGGAGGAGTTCATCCTCCAGTACTACGCGAGCGCGCTGTCGATCCCGGCGCTGCTCGTCGTGCAGTTCGACCTCCAGGAGGGCTCGGAGATCGAGATCCTCGAGAAGATCCTCGCCGAGCGCCGCGGCGGCCCGGTGGAGATCCGGCCGGCCGAGCGCGGCGCCAAGCGGCGGATCCTCGACCTGGCGGAGCGCAACGCGCGGCTCGCGCTCGACCAGGAGAAGCTGAAGTCCGAGCGGCGCCGTCAGCAGCGGGTCGAGGCGCTCGACGGGCTCCAGCGCGCGCTCGCGCTCGAGACGCTGCCGGTCCGGATCGAGTGCTTCGACATCTCACACCTCGGCGGTACGCACACGACCGCCTCGATGGTCGTTTTCGAGGGAGGCGCGCCGAAGAAGTCGGATTACCGGCGGTTCACAATCCGGGAGGTCGATCCAGGCGACGATTACGGCGCCATGGCGGAGGTGCTCTCACGCCGGTACGCCCAGTGGGTCAAGCAGTCCGAGCGGTCGCCGTACGACGCCGACCGCGACGCCTCGTTCGGCGCGCAGCCGAACCTGATCGTGATCGACGGCGGCAAGGGTCAGCTCGCCGCCGGGCTCGAGCCGCTGCAGGGTTTCCGCGATCTCGGTGCGTCGGTCGTGGCGCTCGCCAAGCGGATCGAGGAGGTCTTCCTCCCCGGCCGCCAGGCTCCGGTGAGGCTCCCGCACGAGACGCCCGAGCTGCAGTTGCTCCAGCGGATCCGCGACGAGGCGCACCGGTTCGCGATCACCCACCACCGGATCCGCCGCGACAAGGCGATGACCGCCTCGATCATGGACGACCTGCCGGGCGTCGGGCCCGCGCGCAAGCGCGCGCTGCTCAAGCACTTCGGCTCTCCCGACGCGGTGCTCGCCGCCTCGCGCGAGGAGCTCGAGCGCGTTCCGGGCCTGCCGTCGAAGGTCGCGCGCGACCTCTACACCCACCTCAACCGGACTGGTAGATGAGCCGCCGCGCGACGCGCGACACTTCCTCCGTGACCACAAACGGCCGCGGGCCGTCCCACCTCGTCGACTTCGTGATCATCTCCGGCCTGTCCGGGGCCGGGAAGTCCTCCGCCATGAACGTGTTCGAGGACGCCGGGTACTTCTGCGTCGACAACCTGCCGGCCGAGATGATCCGGACGCTCGCCGAGCTGTTCCGCCACCCGGGCTCGAAGGTCGAGCGCGCGGCGGTCGTCTCCGATTCGCGCGCAGGCGAGTACCTGTCGGCGCTCGCGGGCGTGATCGACGAGCTCGACGAGGCCGGGATCGTCCACCGCGTGCTGTTCCTGGAGTCCGACGAGCAGACGCTGCTCAACCGCTACAAGGAGACGCGCCGCCGGCATCCGCTCGTCCCGCACGGCAGCGTGGCGGACGGCGTCCGCCGCGAGCGCGAGCTGCTGGGGCCGGTGCGCGAGCGCGCTGACCTGTGCATCGACACCAGCGGGCTCAGCCCCGCGGCGCTGCGCCGGAAGGTGGCCGACGAGCTGCTCGAGCCGGGCACCCCGGGCCGGCTCGCGGTCACGTTCACGTCGTTCGGGCACAAGCACGGGCCGCCGCGCGACGCCGACCTCGCACTCGACGTGCGCTTCCTGCCGAACCCGCACTACGAGGCGAACCTGCGGCCGCTGACCGGCTTCGACCAGCGGATCGTCGACTACGTCGGCCGCGACGGGCGCCTGCAGGAGTTCTACGACCACGTGCTGCCGCTGCTGGAGTACCTGCTCCCGCAGTACGTCGCCGAGGGCAAGGCGCACCTCGTCGTCGCGATCGGCTGCACCGGCGGCCGTCACCGCTCGGTGGCGATCGCCGAGCATCTCGCGAACGCGTTCCGCGACCGTGACGAGTACTTCATCGAGGTCCAGCACCGGGACGTCGACCGCGTGCACGCCCGCGGCGGGTAGTCGCCCGGAGTAGAGTCGGGCCCGGCATGTCCGGGCCGAACCCGAAGGCCCGGGAGCGGTTCGCCGCGACCGGCGCGGCCGAGGCTCCGCTCCCCGGCACGATCCTCGCCTCTTGGTCGCGCTCGCGGCTCTGCGGCGCGGGGCCGGACCGCCGCGAGGCGCGCTTCGACGGCCGCACGACGAACGGCGACTCGCGGCTCCGGCGCGCCGCCCAGCCGGTGCTCGAGCGGCTGTCCGCGGACCTCACGGACACGCCCACGGCGCTGCTGCTCAGCGACCCGGGCGCGCGCGTCGAGCGCCGGTGGGCGAGCGAGCCGGCGATGGCGCGGCTGATGGACAGCGTGCGGGCCGCCGAGGGGTTCGTGCTGTCCGAGGACACCGTCGGCACCAACGGCGTCGGAACCCCGCTCGAGGCCGGCCGCCCGGTCGTCGTGGTCGGGACGGCGCACTACAACGAGATCTTCGACGACGCCTCATGCGCCGGCGCGCCCGTGCGCCACCCGGTCACCGGCCGCCTGGAGGGCGTGGTCAGCCTCACCTGCCGGGCGGACGCCGCGAACCCGCTCCAGCTCCCGCTGATCGCGGCGGCGGCGCGCGACGTCGAGCACCGGCTGCTCGATGCCGCGTCCGCGACCGAGCGGCAGCTGCTGGAGGCGTTCACGGCTGCCCGCCATCGCACGACGCGGCCAGTGCTGTGCGTCGGTGAGGACGTCGTTCTCGCCACGCCTGCGGCCGCGCGGCTGCTGGAGGGCGTGTCCCAGGGCCTGCTGTGGGAGCGGGCGCGGCGGGCGGTGGCGGATGGTGGCGACCGCGTGTGCGCGCTCGCGCTCGACGGCGACGAGGAGCTGCTCGCCCGCTGCCACGCGGTGGGCGACGGGGCGGCGGTGGTCGGCGTGCTCGTGGCGATCGACTCGCCGCACGCCGCCCGCGCGATCCGCCGCGCCACCGCCACCCCGCGCGGGCTGGCCGGCCGCAGCGCCGCCTGGCGCGCCGCGGCGGCTGCCGTCACGCACTGCGCGGTGACGCGGACGCCGCTGCTGCTGTGGGGAGAGCCGGGCGTCGGCAAGGCGGCGCTGGTGGCGGCCGTGGAGCGGCCCGCGGCCGTCCTCGACGGCAGGCTCGAGGCCGCCGACGACCCGCGGACGTGGCTTGCGCGCGCCCAGGCTGCGCTGGCGGCGGGCGGCACGGTCCTGGTGCGGCACGCCGACGCGCTGGCCCCGCGAACGTTCGACGCGCTGGCGTCACTTCCGCGCGCGGCGACCACGTGGGTCGCCGTCACCGCCGCCGGTCCTGCGCTCGCGGAGCGCCTCGGCGCCCGCGCCGTCGAGCTGCCGCCGCTGCGGACCCGCCCGGAGGACATCGCGCCGATCGCCGCCGCGCTGCTGCGCGGCCGGCGCGCGCGCCCCGAGGCGCTGCAGCTGCTGGAGCGGCTGCCGTGGCCGGGCAACGTGCGCGAGCTCGACAGCGCGCTGCGCTCGGCCGCCGGCGCGCGCGACGTCCGGCTCGAGGACCTCCCGGCCGAGCTCCGCGCCCGCGCCGCCCGCGTGCCGACGAGCGGTCTCCAGCGGGTCGAGGCGGACGCGATCGCCCGCGCGTTGGCGGGCTGCGGCGGCAACAAGCGCGACGCCGCGCGCGAGCTCGGGATCTCGCGGTCCACGCTGTACCGGAAGCTCCGGGCTTACGGGCTGGACCTCGAGCATCGGGCGTGGTGAGGGCTCGAACTGCGCATTGAGGGCGGCTCGCGAGGGGGTGGTTCACGAACGTTCACGCATATCGAACAAACGTGACGCACCCCCCTCGATCCCACTCCCTCAATGCCGCAGTTCGTGTCTCACATTGGGACACGGAGCACACGGCGAACCCTCGTACCGTCCAGACGGTCCCGAGAGAACAAGGGGGTTCCCATGGCCGAACAGCGAGGCTGCGACCTCGTCGTCGACTACCTGATCAAGGAGGAGACGCCGTACCTGTTCGGGTACGCCGGCCATGGGGCGGTCGGCCTGCTCGACGGCGTCTACCGCCGCCAGGACGAGATCGGGCTGGTGTGGCCGCGGATCGAGTCGGCCGCCGGCTACATGGCGGACGCGTACTTCCGCCGCACCGGCGTCCCGATCCCCGTCTACACCTCGACCGGCCCCGGCCCGATGCTGCTCACGGTCGCGATGGGGAACGCGTTCTACGACTCGTCGTCGTTCGTCGCCATCACCGGCCAGGTCGCGACGACGCAGTTCGACAGCGGCGCGCTGCAGGAGGAGTACCGCCACCACTCGGCCGACTTCCCGAGCGTCGTCAAGCCGATCGTCAAGCGCAGCTACCAGGCGCACAGCGTCGAGGACCTGGCGAAGATCCTGCCGAAGGCGTTCAAGCTGGCGCGCGAGGGCCGTCCCGGTCCGGTCCACATCGACGTGCCGTACGACTTGTGGATCCGGACCGGCGATGTGGAGACGCCGGAGCCGGAGGAGCGCTCGCGCCACCTCCAGTGGCGCACGGCGGGCTCGCCTGAGGCGGTCGAGCGGGCGCTCGACATCCTGATGAGCGCGCGCCGGCCGCTGATCCTCGCCGGCGGCGGGGTGATCCTCTCGGAGGCGAGCGAGCAGCTCGCCGAGTTCGCCGAGCACGTCAACGTGCCCGTGTACAGCACGTTCATGGGCAAGGGCGTGCTGTCGGCCCGCCACCCGCTGCACCTCGGCATCGCAGGCTGCTGGGGCGAGTACCCGGCCACCGAGGCCACCCGCAACGCCGACGTGATCCTCGCGTTCGGCGCCCGCTTCAGCGACATCCACTGCTCGTCGTGGGTCCCGGGCTACACGTACAACATCCCGCCGACGCGTCTGATCCACGTCGACCTCGACCCGTCCGAGATCGGCCGCAACTACCCGACCGAGCTGGGCATCGTCGGCGACGCGCGCGAGGTGCTGCGCCAGCTGCTGGAGATGGCCCAGAAGCGCGGCCCGAAGCGCGAGCGCTCGCCCTGGAACGACCAGGTCGAGTCCTACAAGGCCGAGTGGGCGAACCACATCACGCCGTTCATGGAGTCCGACGAGGAGCCGATCGATCCGCGCCGGCTGATCGGCGACATGCGCCGGATCGCGCCCGACGACACGCTGATGATCACGGACACGGGGAACCATCAGACGTGGGTCGAGCAGTACTGGGACGCCTACGAGCCACGCACGATCTTCACGCCGGGCGGCTTCGCGGGCATGGGGTTCGGCACCTGCGGCGTGCTCGGGCTGAAGCTCGCCTCGCCCGATCGCCCGGCCGTGTGCGTGACGAGCGACGGCAGCTTCTCGATGTTCCCGCACGCCGTCGCGACCGCCGTCGAGTACGACATCCCGGCGGTCTGGGTGCTGCTCAACAACTACACGATCGGGGTCATCCGGGACCTGCAGCGGTTCTACATGGACAACCGCGAGATCGGCACCAGCTTCCGCAAGCAGTCGACCGGAGAGCTGTGGAACCCGGACTTCGCCAAGATGGCGGAGTCCATGGGCGCGCTGGCGTACTCGATCGACAAGCCGGGCGACGTCGCTCCGGCGTTCGAGGCCGCGCTCGCGTCCGGCCGCCCCGCGGTGCTCGACGTGCGCGTGAACCGCGACACGGCGGTGCCCCTGATCGGCACCTGGCAGTTCCCGCCGATCGTGCAGGCGGAGCCCACCTTCGGACGGCGGCTGGTGCTCACCTGACCGTCTTCCCGTTCACGGCGATCGTCGAGCAGCAGCGCCTGAAACGCGCGTTGCTGCTCAACGCGGTCAACCCGGCGGTCGGAGGGCTGCTCGTGAGCGGGCCGAGCGGGACGGCGAAGTCGACGGCCGTGCGTGCGCTGGCGGAGCTGCTGCCGGAGATCGACGTCGTCGCCGGCTGCGCGTTCGTGTGCGACCCGGCCGCGCCGGCGTGCGACGACTGCCGCGCGCGCGCCGATGCCGGCGAGTCGCTGCCGGGCCGCCGCCGGCGCCGGCGGGTCGTGACGCTGCCGCTCAACGCCACCGAGGATCGCGTCGCCGGGACGATCGACATGGCGCGCGCGCTGACGGATGGCGTGAAGGCGCTCGAGCCGGGCCTGCTGGCGGAGGCCAACCGCGGGATCCTCTACGTCGACGAGATCAACCTGCTCGACGACCACCTGAGCGACGTCCTGCTCGACGCCGCCGCGATGGGCGAGAACGTCGTCGAGCGCGAGGGGATGTCGATGACGCACCCGGCGCGCTTCCTGCTGGTCGGCACGATGAACCCGGAGGAGGGGGACCTGCGCCCGCAGCTCGCCGACCGGATCGGCCTGCACGTCGAGGTCGAGCCGCTGCGCGAGCCGGAGCTGCGCGGCGAGGTGATCCGGCGGCGCGAGGCGTTCACCACCGATCCCGACGCGGTCGCCGGCCGCTTCGCGACCTACCAGGAGGAGCTGCGGGATCGGATCGAGGCAGCCGTCGCGCGGCTGCCGGCCGTCAGCGTGCCGGAGCCGCTGTACCCGGCGATCGGGTCGCTGGTGACGCGGCTCGGCGTGGACAGCCACCGTGCCGACGTGACGGTGCTGGAGTGCGCCAAGGCGCTCGCTGCGCTCGCGGCGCGCGACGCCGTCGCGGCGGGCGACGTGCGCGAGGCGGCGGCACTCGCGCTCGGGCACCGGCGCGCCGGCGATCCGTTCGGGCCGCCGCCGCGGCTGGACGAGCACGAGCTGGAGCGGGCGCTCGAGGAGGCGCTCGAGGGGGCGGTGCCGGGAAAAGCCCCAGGAGCGGGGGAGAGGGCCCGAGCGACGGAGGCGGCCGGCTGACCGGTGAGGCGCCGGCGATCGCGGCGATCGTCGCGCACCGGCAGTCGCTGCGCAGCGACCGCCGGCGCGACTCGGTCGAGCGCGCCGCCGCGGGGCGCCACGCACGGTCGCTGGTGAGCCGGCGTGCCGGCAAGTACACCCGCCACCGGCTCGGCGCGGGACCGGACGTGGCGGTCGACGCCACGCTGCGCGCCGCCGCCGCACGCGGCCGGGGGTCGGGCGTGCTCTCGGTCCTGCCCGAGGACCTGCGGCGCAAGGTGCGCGAGCACCACTCGCCGCTGGCCGTCGTGTTCCTGGTCGACAACTCGTACTCGCTGGCCGCCGAGGCGATGGTCGAGCGCGTCAAGGGCCTCGCCTTCGCGCTGCTGGCCGACGCGGCCAACCACGGCGACCGGCTGGCGCTCGTCGCGTTCGGCGGCTTCGCCGAGGCGACGGTCGCGCTGCCCTTCACGCGCAGCGCGCGGCGCGCGCGCGAGCGGCTCGACGAGCTGCCGGTGAGCGGGCGCACGCCGCTCGCCGACGCGCTCGTGCGTGCCCACCGGCTGCTGCGGCAGGAGCGGGCCAAGCACGCGAACGTGGTGCCGTGGCTGGTCGCGATCACCGACGGGCGGGGCACGGTGGCGCTGCGGCCGGGCGGCGACGCACGCGTCGACGCGCTCGAGCAGGCACGGCGGATCGCACGCGACCGGATCGGCTGCCTGATCGCGGACGCCGCCGCGCCGGGCTCGCCCGAGGCGCTCGCCGGCCACGCCGCCGAGCTGGCGGCCGCGGCGCGCGGCCGCTGCGTGCCGCTCGACGAGCTCGGGCTGGTGGCGCCGTGACCGCGCTCGACCCGATCGCGGTCCTGGAGGGCTTCCGCCGGCACTGCGCGGACGAGCTGCCCGACGTCGAGGTGCTCGAGGCGCGGCCCGACGCGGTCGTCGTCCAGTGGCGCCGGGAGGTCGCGAGCGTCGAGCTGCGCGCCACGCCGGAGAGCGAGCCGGTCCCGGAGCGGCCGCTGCTCGCGATCGCACCGCTCAACAACGCGGTGATCGACCGGCTTCTGGAGGACGAGCGGCTGCGCGCCCACCTCGGTGTCTACGACCTCGCGCGGCTCGAGAAGGCGAGCGCGGTGCGCGCGAGCGCGTTCACCTACTTCGAGTGGTTCCTGCAAGAGAGCTACGGGGTAAAGATCGCCGCGTCGGGCGCGTTCACCGCAGGCCTCGTCCAGCGCGGCATCCTCTCGCTCGGCATGGGCTAGCGGCCTCCACTAGATACCCTTCGCAGCCCTCTTCTCCCCTGCCCCAGTCGAAAGGGATTGCTTCATGTCCGTACGCGTCGGGATCAACGGCTTCGGCCGCATCGGCCGTAACGTGTTCCGTGCCGCCCAGGAGTCGGAGGCGGACATCGAGATCGTTGCCGTGAACGACATCACCGACGCCGGCACGCTCGCGCACCTGCTCAAGTACGACTCGGTGTACGGCCGCTTCCCGGCCAGCGTCGAGGTGCGGGACGGCGACCTGGCGATCGACGGTCGCGAGGTCAAGGTGCTCGCCGAGCGCGACCCGGGGCAGCTGCCGTGGGGCGACCTCGGCGTCGAGGTGGTGATCGAGTCGACGGGCTTCTTCACCAAGCGCGAGGACGCCGCCAAGCACCTGGAGGCGGGCGCGCAGAAGGTGATCATCTCCGCCCCGGCGACCGAACCGGACGTGACGGTGGCGCTCGGCGTGAACTTCGACGACGTGTACGACGCCGACAACCACCACGTCATCTCCAACGCGTCGTGCACGACCAACTGCCTCGCTCCGGTGGCCAAGGTGCTGCACGAGACGGTCGGGATCGAGCGTGGCCTGATGACCACGATCCACGCGTACACGGCCGACCAGCGCCTGCAGGACGCCCCGCACAAGGACCTGCGGCGCGCCCGCGCCGCCGCGATCAACCTCGTACCCGCATCGACCGGCGCCGCGAAGGCGATCTCGCTCGTGATCCCGGAGCTGCAGGGCAAGCTGCACGGCTTCGCGATCCGCGCCCCCGTGCCGACCGGCTCGGTCGTCGATCTCACGGTCCAGGTCGGGCGCGAGACCAGCGTCGACGAGATCAACGACGCCTTCCGCTCACGTGCCGACGAGGGCCCGTTCACCGGCATCCTCCAGTACACCGACGACCCGATCGTGTCGTCCGACATCGTCGGCTCGCCCTACTCGTCGATCTTCGACTCCGAGCTGACCGCCGTCATGGAGGGCTCGCTCGTCAAGGTCGTCGCCTGGTACGACAACGAGTGGGGCTACTCGAACCGGTGCGTCGAGCTTGCCCAGAAGGTGCTCGTGCGTGCGCACGCTTGAGGACCTCGACGTCGAGGGAAAGCGCATACTCGTCCGGGTGGACTTCAACGTCCCCCTGGACGAGAATCGGAACATCACCGACGACGCCCGCATCAAGGCCGCGCTGCCGACCTTGACCGAGCTGCGCGAGCGAGGCGCACGGCTGCTGCTGGCCGCCCACCTCGGCCGCCCGAAGGACCGCGAGCCGGAGTTCTCGCTGCGCCCCGTCGCCGAGCGGCTCACAGAGCTGCTCGGCATCGAGGTGGTGCTGGCGGAGGACCTCGACAACGTCCCGGACGGCGACGTCGTGATGCTCGAGAACGTCCGCTACGAGCCCGGTGAGACGAAGAACGACCCGGAGCTGGCGAAGCGCTACGCCGCGCTCGCCGACGCCTACGTGAACGACGCGTTCGGCGCCGCGCATCGCGCGCACGCGTCCACCGAGGCGGTCGCGCACCTGCTCCCGAGCGCCGCCGGCCGGCTGCTGGAGAGCGAGGTGGCGACGCTGCGCGGCATCCTCGACGACCCGAAGCGGCCGCTCGTGGCCGTGGTCGGAGGCGCGAAGGTGACCGACAAGATCGGCGTGCTCGAGGCGTTCCTGGAGCGCGCGGACACGATCCTGATCGGCGGCGCGATGTGCTTCCCGTTCTTCAAGGCGCAGGGCCATGAGGTCGGCGACTCGCTGTGCGAGGAGGAGGGCGTCGACCCGGCGCGCAAGGTGCTCGCCGCGGGCAGCGACAAGCTCGAGCTGCCGCTTGACCTGGTCGCCGGCCAGGAGTTCAATTCGGACACGCCCGTACGGGCGATCGACGGCGTGGACGTGCCCGAGGGGTGGATGGGGTTGGATATCGGGCCGTCCACCGCTGCCGGGTACGCCGACACGGTCACGTCCGCGGGCACGGTGTTCTGGAACGGGCCGATGGGCGCGTTCGAGTTGGCGCCGTTCGCGGCCGGGACGCGCGCGGTCGCCGAGGCGATCGCAGCCAGCTCGGCCACGACCGTCGTCGGCGGCGGCGACTCCGCGGCCGCGATCGCCCAGTTCGGCCTCGCCGACAAGGTCGACCACATGTCGACCGGCGGCGGGGCGTCGCTGGAGCTGCTCGAGGGCAAGCCGTTGCCCGGGGTGGAGGCGCTGTCATGAGCCGCACGCCGTTCATCGCCGGCAACTGGAAGATGTTCAAGACGATCGCCGAGGCGGAGGCGTTCATCGCGGCGCTGCTGCCGCAGGTGGCGACGGCCGACGGCGTCGACGTCGCGATCTGCCCGCCGTACACGGCGCTGCAGGCGATGGTCGACTCGACCCGCGGCTCGCGCGTGCAGGTGTTCGCGCAGAACATGCACGAGGCCGACTCGGGCGCGTTCACGGGCGAGCTCTCGGCGCCGATGCTGACCGAGATCGACGTGCAGGGGGTGATCCTCGGCCACTCCGAGCGCCGCCAGTACTACAACGAGACCGACAAGGCGCTCCAGCTGAAGGTCCCGAAGGCGCTCGAGTCGGGCCTGACGCCGATCCTGTGCGTGGGTGAGACCGAGGACGAGCGCGAGCGCGGGCAGACCGAGCGCAAGCTCCGCCACCAGGTGCAAGAAGGCCTCGAGAAGGTGGAGACCGCGCGCCTGGCCGAGGTGGTCGTCGCGTACGAGCCGATCTGGGCGATCGGCACCGGGAAGGTCGCGACGCCCGAGCAGGCGCAGGAGGCGGTCGCATTCGTGCGCGCGCTCGTCGAGGATCGGGACAAGGCCGCCGGCCAGGCGGTGCGGATCCTCTACGGCGGTTCGCTGAAGCCCGAGAGCGCCGCCGAGTTGCTGGCGCTGCCCGACGTCGATGGGGCGCTGGTCGGCGGCGCGAGCCTCGAGGCGGCGTCGTTCGCGAAGATCGTCGAGACCGCCGCGCGATGACCGTCCCGCAGGTCGCGCTCGTGATCCTCGACGGGTGGGGGCTTGCTCCGGACGGGCCCGGGAACGCGATCTCGCTCGCCGACACGCCGGTGTTCGACCGGCTGTGGGACGAGCACGCGCACACGCAGCTGACGGCCTGGGGCGAGGCCGTGGGACTGCCCGAGGGCCAGATGGGCAACTCCGAGGTCGGCCACCTCAACCTCGGCGCGGGAGCGATCGTGCCACAGGACCTGGTGCGGATCGACGCCGCCGTCGAGGACGGCTCGCTGGCGGAGAACGAGGCGCTGCAGGCCGCGATGGCCGACACGCCGCGGGTCCACCTGATCGGGCTCGTGTCGGGCGGCGGCGTGCACTCGTCCGAGCGCCACCTGAAGGCGCTGGTCGACGTCGCGGCGCAGGCCGGCGTCGAGGATCTCGTGGTGCACGCGTTCACCGACGGGCGCGACACCTCGCCGACGTCGGGCGCCGCGTCCTTGGCCGAGCTGGACGGCTGGCTGCGTGAGACCGGCACCGGCCGGGTCGGCTCCGTCGTCGGCCGCTACTTCGCGATGGACCGCGACGGCCGCTGGGACCGCACCGGCAAGGCGATCGACCTGCTGATCGAGGGCAAGGGCGAACACCACGCCGACAGTGCCGAGGAGGCGGCGAAGGCCGCCTACGAGCGCGACGAGACCGACGAGTTCATCACGCCGACCACGATCGGCGCGGAGGCGACGATCCGCCCGGGCGACTCGGTGATCGCGTTCAACTTCCGGCCCGACCGGATGCGCCAGATCACGCAGCAGCTGGTCGAGGAGGGGCCGGTCGACCGCTACACCACGATGACGCAGTACGAAGAGGACTGGACCTATCCGGTGCTGTTCCCGCCGCGGCGGCCGGCGACGACGCTCGCGCAGGTCATCTCCGGCCGCGGGCTGCGGCAACTGCACGTGGCGGAGACGGAGAAGTACCCGCACGTCACGTACTTCTTCAACGGCGGCGAGGAGGACGCGTACGACGGGGAGATCCGCGAGCTGGTGCCGTCGCCGCGCGACGTCCCGACCTACGACCACAAGCCCGAGATGAGCGCGCGCGAGGCCGCGGACGCGTTCGTCGAGCACTGGAAGGCGGACGAGCCGGCGTTCGCGATCATCAACTTCGCCAATCCGGACATGGTCGGCCACACCGGCGTGATCCCGGCGGCCGTGAAGGCGGTCGAGACCGTCGACGAGTGCCTCGGGCGGGTCGTCGGGGCCGTGCACGCGAGCGGCGGCGCCTGCGTGATCACCGCCGACCACGGCAACTGCGACCACATGCTCGAGGACGACGGCTCGGTCAACACGGCCCACTCCCTGAACCCGGTCCCGTTCATCGTCACCGCGGAAGGAGCCCGGGTCGACGGCGAGGGCATCCTCGCCGACGTCGCGCCGACCGTGCTCGCGCTGCTCGGGTTCGAGCAGCCGCGTGAGATGACGGGCCGCTCGCTGCTCGCGTAGGCTGCCACGGATGGGGGAGCGCGACAGCTATGCGCCCGGGACCTTCTGCTGGGCGGACCTGGGCACGACCGACGCGGACGCCGCCAAGGGGTTCTACACGACGGTCTTCGGCTGGGAGGCGATTGACAACCCGGCCGGCGAGGCCGGCACGTACACGACCTTCAAGCTCGACGGCCGCGACGTCGCGGCGCTGTACGAGATGGGCGAGGAGGAGCGCGGGACGCTGACGCCGCACTGGTCCTCGTACGTCGCGGTCGAGGACGTGGACGCGCTCGCGGGCCGCGTGCGCGAGCTCGGCGGCGAGGTGCTGGCCGAGCCGTTCGACGTGATGCAGGCCGGCCGCATGTCCGCCCTGCGCGACCCGACCGGGGCGACGCTGCACCTGTGGCAGGCGCGCGACCAGATCGGCGCCGGCCGCGTGAACGACCCCGGCTGCATGGTGTGGAACGAGCTCGCCTCACCGGATCCGGCGCGCGCCCGCGACTTCTACGGCGAGCTGCTGGGGTGGACGGTCGAGCCGGAGGAGTCCGGCTACGGGATCCTCAAGCGCGACGACGCGCTCAACGGCGGCGTTCGTCCGACCCAGGACGAGGAAAGCCCGAGCTGGCTCGTCTACTTCACCACCGCCTCGGCCGACGAGACGGCGGCCGCCATCCGCGAGGCCGGGGGCAAGGTCCTCGTCGGCCCGATCGACAGCGCCGTCGGCCGCGTGGCGGTGGCGGCCGACCCGCAGGGGGCGCGCTTCGCGCTCTTCGAGGGCGAGGTCGATCCGTGAAACGTGTCGCGGTGCCCGGCGGCGGGCCGGCTACCGTGATCGCGGGTTGACGACCGGCGTCAGCGTCCGCTCGAGCCGGTCGCGCAGGTGCTCGTGCTGGGCCGGCAGGACGAGCGTCTCGCCGAGCCGCTCGGCCGGCTCGTCGATCGCGAAGCCGGGGGACAGCGTCGCGACCTCGAACAGCACGCCGCTCGGCTCGCGGAAGTAGATCGATCGGAAGTACGTGCGGTCGATGATCGGCGTGGGCTGGGCGCCGCCCTCGCGCGCGGCCGCGCCCCAGGCGGCGTGATCCTCGTCTCGTGACGCCCAGGCGACGTGGTGGACGGTCCCGGCGCCCTGGAAGCCCCGCTCGGCGGGCGCGGGGTCGTAGGTGTACGTCGCACGGCGCTGCTCGCCGGCGAGCACGCCGTCGGAGTCGAAGCCGAGCCGGTCGAGCAGCGGGCGCGAGCGCTCCGGACCGAGCGCGTGGGCGCGCACGCCGTCGAAGCCGCGCAGCGCATGCTCGTCCGGCACGTCGGGGGCGTCGGCGGTCAGCGGTGCGTCGGGGACGTCCGCGGCGACGATCTCGATCCCGATGCCCTCCGGGTCGCTCGACCGCACGACGCCGTCGGCACGCTCCACCGGCCGGCCGGCGTGCTCGAGCCGGGCGGCCCAGAACTCGAGCGCCTCGTCTCCCGCCACCCGCCAGGCGACCGTGTGCACCATGCCGGTGCCGTGGCGGCCGGGCGCCGCACCCGGGAACTCGAAGAACGTCATGATCGTGCCGGGGGAACCCTGCTCGTCCCCGTAGTAGAGGTGGTAGACGTCCGGCGCGTCGTAGTTGACCGTCTTCTTGACGAAGCGAAGGCCGAGCGCGGCGGTGTAGAAGTCGACGTTGCGGGGAGCGTCGGCGGTGATCGCCGTGACGTGGTGGAGGCCTTCGAGGCGCATGCGGGGTCATCCTAGCCGACGGTTGCTCGCGCAACGACCCTCTCGCTAGGCTGTTCGACCGATGAGGGCCGTACCCGACGCAACGATCCAGGAACTGACGACGGAGGAGCTCGGTGCATGGCGCGGGCTGCTGCGCGTGCACAGCGCGCTCGTGAAGGCGCTCGACGCCCAGTTGCTCGCCGGCCACGAGCTGCCGCTCACCTCCTACGAGGTGCTGATCAACCTGCAGGCCGCACCGGACAAGCGGCGCCGGATGGCGGAGCTCGCCGACGGCGTGCTGCTCTCGCGATCCGGCATGACGCGGCTCGTCGACCGGCTCGAGCGGGACGGGCTGCTGGTGCGCGACGCCTGCGTCTCCGACGGACGCGGCACGTTCGCCGTGCTCACCGACAAGGGCGAGGCACTGCTCGCCGAGGCTCGGCGCACGCACCTCGACGGCGTCCGCGAGCGCTTCCTGACGCACTTCACCGCCGACGAGCTGACGCAGATGGCGATCCTCTGGAACCGCGTCCTCCCGGGCGCTGCGGACCTTGGTCGCGACGACTGAAGTTCCGCGCTCCGTGTCCTGCTTGCAGATCCGCACCCGCGACGGCGGCTCGCGTGCCCGCACCGGCACGCTGAAGCTCGCGCACGGCGAGGTCCGCACGCCGGCGTTCGTCCCGCTCGCGACGAAGGCGGTCGTGAAGACGCTCGAGGTCCGCGAGGCGGCCGAGCTGGGCTTCGACATGGTGCTCGGGAACACGTTCCACCTGTTCCTGACACCCGGCCCCGAGCTGATCGCGAAGCTCGGCGGCCTGCACCGGTTCATGGCCTGGGACCGCCCGGTCATCACCGATTCGGGCGGCTTCCAGGTGTTCTCGATGGGCCACGGCGCGGTGGCCGACGAGATCAAGGGCCGGGCGGCGCAGAGCTCGGCGAGCGAGCGTGCCGGTGCGACGCTGAAGATCACCGAGGAGGGCGTGACGTTCCGCTCCTACCTCGACGGCGCGGAGACGTTCATGGGCCCGGAGACCTCGATGGAGGTCCAGGCCGCGCTCGGCTCCGACATCGCGCTCGTGTTCGACGAGTGCACGCCGTTCCACGGCGGCCGTGACTACACGGCGCGCTCGACCGAGCGCACGCACCGCTGGCTCGACCGCTGCCTCGCCTGGCACGCCGATCGCGGGCCCCAGGGCCAGGTCGTGTACGGCATCGTCCAGGGCGGCGTCGAGGAGGACCTGCGGCGCGCATCGGCCCAGGAGGTCGCGGCGCGGCCGGTGTCCGGGATCGCGATCGGCGGCACGCTCGGCGAGGACAAGGACCAGATGTTCGAGGTCGTCAGGTGGGCGATCGAGGAGCTGGACGACGAGCGCCCCCGCCACCTGCTGGGGATCGGCGAGATCGACGACCTCGTGCATGGCGTCGAGCTCGGCATCGACACGTTCGACTGCGCGATGCCGACGCGAATCGGCCGCCACGGCATGGCGCTCGTGCCCGACCCCGAGCACCGCTGGCGGGTCGACCTCGCGAAGGGGCGCTTCCGCGGCACCGACGAGCCGCTGCTCGACGGCTGCCCGTGCCCGGCCTGCGCCCACGGCTACACCCGCGCCTACCTGCACTACCTGCTGAAGGCCCGCGAGATGACCGCGCAGCGCCTGCTCACGATCCACAACCTCGCCTACGTGCAGCTGCTGATGACCGCGCTGCGCGACGCGATCGACGGCGGGGGGCTGGCCGAGGCTGCCGCCGCGGTGCGTGGTGGCGCGGCGCCGTGGGAGCTGGGCTAGCGCCCCCGCCGCCCCGCTACTGCGTGTTGTCCTCGATCAACCCGCGCAGCTCGCCGACCGCGTCGTCGACCGGTCCGCGCACGTTCTCGCGGAGCTGGACCGACTTGCTCCCCGAGTCCTGCACCGCCTGATAGCCCGCGATCCCGGCCGCGGCGAGTGCGAGCACGACCAGCATCCCGACGAACAGCTTCAGGTGGCCGCCACGGCGCTTGCGCGACGGCGGCGGCGCGGACGCGCGGCGGGTCGGCGGTCGCTTCGGCGGCTCGTCGATCGGCTCGAGGCGCCGGTGCGGCGCGGTCCCGGACGTCCGCGGCAGTGCCGACGTCGCGCCCGTGCCGGTCAGCATCCGCGTCGCCGCGGTGTCCTCGGCCCACGTCACGTCGGTCCCGCCGGCGGGCGCGCGGCCGCGCAGGCCGTCGCGCAGGGCGGTCTCCATCTCGGCGGCGTCGGCGTAACGCGCCTCCGGGTCGCGGTGCAGGGCGCGCGCGACGGCGACGGCCAGCGTGGGCGGCACCTCGGGCTCGAGCTCGTCGAGCCGCGGCGGCGGCCCGCTCTCCTGGAGCCGCGCGAGATCGGTGAGCGACGCGGCCTCGTAGGGCAGCTTCCCCGCCATCAGCTGGTAGGCGACGACGCCGAGCGCGTACAGGTCGGACGCCGGGCCGGCCGGCTCGCCGCGGGTCTGCTCCGGCGACAGGTACGCGGCGGTGCCGAGCACGGAGCCGACCTTCGTGATGTCGGACTGCTCGGCCGCCTTGGCGATGCCGAAGTCGGCGAGCTTGACCATGCGGTCGCGGTTGCGCAGCAGGTTGCCGGGCTTGACGTCGCGATGCACGACGCCGTTGCGGTGCGCGTAATCGAGCCCGCGGCACGACTGGGCGAGGATCTCGACCGCCTCGCCGGGCGGCAGCGTGCCCTGCTCGCGCAGGATCTCGGCGCACGATTGGCCGTCGACGAACTCCATCACGATGAAGTTGCGATGGGTCGCCTCGTCGAGGCCGAAGTCGAACACCTGGACGACGTTCGGGTGCACCAGGCGGGCGGCGGCGAGCGCCTCGCGGCGGAAGCGCGAGACGAAGTTCGAGTCCTCGGCGAGGTGCTCGGCGAGCAGCTTCACGGCGACGTAGCGCTCGAGCCGCGAGTCGAACGCGAGCTGGACGGTCGCCATGCCGCCGACGCCGAGGCGGCGCTCGAGCCGGTAGCGGCCGGCGAACAGGCCGTCGGGCCTCACCGCTGGCCGTCCTCAGGCGCGGGTACGCCGCCGCCGTCGCTCGGCGGAGGCGTCTCGGTCGGCGCCGGCGTCTCGGTCGGCGCTGGGGTCTCGGTCGGCGCCGGAGTCTCGGTCGGCGTCTCGGTCGGCGTCTCGGTCGGGGTCGGCGTCTCGGTCGCCGTCTCGGTCGGGGTCGGCGTCTCTTCGGGCTTGCAGTCGCGATTCAGCCGGCGCTCGATCTGGTCCAGCCAGTCGAGCAGGTTCTGCTGGAGCTGATCGTCGACGCGGCGCGGCAGCTCGTTCACCTGCAGCTTGGCCTCGCTCAGCGTCGCCCGCGCCTCGTCGACGTTCCCGCTCGCGCAGTCGCTCTGGATCCGGTCGACGGAGGCGACCAGACTCTCTGAGCGATCCTGTGGGATCAGGCGCGGGTTCGACTCGCCGCAGCCGACCACCAGCGAGGCGGCGGCCAGCACGAGCGCGATGCGCTGGGCAGTGCAGCGACGCATGAAGACTCGCAGGCTAGCGGCCGCTGCAGCGGTCACTGCCCGTATTGCAGCCGCTCGGCGAGCGAGTCGGGCAGGTTCGCCGCCCGGATCGCGGCCTGCGCGCCGGCGATGTCGTACTCCGCGCGCCGCCAGGTCGCGGTCCACCGGTCCGTGTCGAGAACGAGCCAGGCGGCGCGCGCGTCGCCGTCGCGCGGCTGCCCGGCCGAGCCGGGGTTGATCAGCCACTCGCCGCTGTTGAGGTCGACCTCGACGCCCTCCTTGCGGGTCGTGCCGGTGGCCGCCTCGCCCTCGGGGCGGTGGAACGACAGGGCAACGTGCGAATGGCCGATGAACGAGATCCGGAAGTCGGTGGCGTCGAAGCACAGCTCGGCCGCCAGCGCAGACAGGACGTACTCCCAGATCGGATCGCGTGGCGAGGCGTGGAACAGCCCGACGCCCTCGCCGCTGCCCATCGGCGAGAGCGACAGCAGGTACTCGCGCGTCTCCGGCGTGATGACCTCGCGCGTCCAGTACGCGGCGAGCGCGGCGCCGCGCGAGAAGTCGTCCAGGGAGAGCACCTCGACGACCGCGAGGTCGTGGTTCCCGGCCAGGCAGATCGTGCAGTGGGCGTCCGCCAGTGCGACGCAGGCGTCCGGCTCGGCGCCGTAGCCGACGAGGTCGCCGAGGCACCACAGCTCGTCCGCGCCGTCGGCCTCGGCCGCCGCGATCACCGCCTGGAAGGCCTGTTTGTTGCCGTGGATGTCGGACGCGATCGCGACGCGCATTGCTGGAGTTATCGTCTATTCGGTGCTCAAACGGCTCCGCCTGCCGGTCAGCATCGTCGCCGCGCTGGTGGTGGCGGAGGCCGCCGTCTTTCTCATGCGGCCGCGCGACGGCCTGACGCCGGTCGACGTCGCGCCGCAAACCTACTTCAGCACCGCGTTCATCGAGCGCGCGGAGGACTTCCGCAGCGGCCAGTTGCTGCTGTACGGCGTGCGGCTGGCGCTCGAGCTCGGGCTGCTGGTGTACGTCGTGCGGCGGCCGCCGGCCGTCCTGAAGCGCCCCTCGCTGCGCTCGCCACCGGCTTCGCCTGGCCGCCCGGTGCTGGCGGGCGCGATCGCCGGCGCCGGGCTGTCCGTCGCGATCACGGTGATCACGCTGCCGGCGGCGATCATCTCGCGCGAGCGGGCGAAGGATGTCGGCCTCGTCACGCAGGGCTGGGACGGATACGCTCGCGACCTCGTCGTGGGCACGGCGATCGGCGCGGTCATCGCGGCCGCCGGCGGCGCGCTGCTGATCTTCATGCTGCGCCGGTTCGGCCGCCGCTGGTGGATGCCCGCGACGGCGGTGGTGATCGCCTTCGGCGTGATCTCGATCTACGCCGGGCCGATCCTCATCGACCCGGCCTTCAACACGTTCAAGCGGCTCCCGGACGGCGAGCTGCGGAGCAGCGTGCTCGACCTCGCGAAGCGCGCGGACGTGAAGGTCGGGGAGGTCTACGTGATGGACGCCTCGCGCCGCACGACCGCCGCGAACGCCTACGTCACCGGTCTCGGGTCGACCAAGCGCGTCGTGCTGTTCGACACGCTGCTGGACGACTTCACGCCACGCGAGGTCGAGGGCGTGGTCGCGCATGAGCTCGGGCACGTGCACCACCGCGACGTCCCGCACGGGCTCCTGTACCTGGCGATCGTGGCGCCGTTCGGGATGTTCGCGGTGGCCCGCCTGAGCGAGCGGCTGACGCCGCCCGGCGCCGGCCTCGTGGCCGCCGTGCCCGCCGTCGCTCTGTCGATCGCCGTGCTCGTCCCGGCGATCTCCGCGATCTCCAACCAGCTCTCGCGGGACGTCGAGGCCCGCGCCGACCGCTTCTCGATGGAGCTCACGCGCGATCCGCAGGAGCTGATCGCCTTCCAGCAGCGGATCGCGGAGCAGAACGTGTCAGATCCCGACCCGCCGGACTGGGTCACCTTCCTGCTCGCCACGCACCCGACGGCGATGGAGCGGATCGGTCAGGCGCTCGCGTTCGAGCGCGGGCTCACTCCTCCTCAGGCGGCTCGCGGCGGCGGAACTCCGGGAGGTTCTTGATCCCCTCCTTGGTCTGCCACTTCGACCAGTTGTCCTCCATCGCGTCGATCAGCTCGCGCATGAACTTCGCCGAGACGCTGATGCGCGAGACGACCACGCCCGGGACCTCCTCGGATTCCACCTCGTGGTCCACGCGCGCGAACGTGATCGTGAACTCGTAGTCCGAGTGCGAGACGTTCGCGAAGTTCGCGTACATCCCCGCCATCACCTCGGGCGAGGTGTGGAGGTTGATGTGGCGCTCGGGCTGCTCCCCGTCCACGGACCGTAGTATCGCAGCGGTGCGCTACACCGTGCTGGCCGTCGGGCGGGTGAAGCCGCCGTTCTCCGATGACGTGCAGCACTACCAGCGCCTGATCGCGCGGCACGCGCGGCTTTCGCTCGTCGAGGTGCGCGAGGACGAGCAGGTCGAGCGGCGGATCCCCGAGCGGTCCTACGTCTCGTTGCTGGACGCGGGCGGGAGCACGTACTCCTCGGAGGCGTTCGCCCGCTGGCTGGAGGACCGCAGGCAGGCCGGGCGCGACGTCTGCTTCGTCGTCGGAGGGCCGTACGGCACCGCGCTCGAGCGCTGCGACCACAAGCTGTCGCTCGGCTCGATGACGCTCCCGCACCAGCTCGCGCGCGTGGTGCTGCTCGAGCAGCTGTTCCGGGCGCACAAGATCCTGGCGAACGAGCCCTACCATCACTAGCCGCGCCCATGGGATCCCCGATCGACGATCTTCGCTCCGCCGTACAGGCCGCCGCCGCGGACCTGCGCGACGGCGCGCCGGCGATGGGTGTCACGCCGACGCTCGAGCGCCCGAAGAAGGCCGGCTTCGGCGACTACTCGACGAACGCCGCGATGCTGCTCGCGCCGGCGCTGAAGGCGTCGCCGCGGGAGATCGCCGAGCGGCTCGGGGAGGCGCTGCAGGCACGGCTCGGTGAGCGGGTCGACCGCGTCGAGGTCGCCGGCCCGGGCTTCCTGAACGTGTTCCTGGCCGATGCCTGGCACATCGCCGCCGCGGAGCACGTGCTGGCGGCGGGCGACGCCTGGGGCGGCGGCGGCGCCGCGAGCCCCGAACGCGTGCTGGTCGAGTTCGTGTCCGCCAACCCGACCGGTCCGCTGACCGCCGCCAGCGGCCGGCACGCCGCTTACGGGGATGGCCTGGCGCGGCTGCTCGCGTTCCACGGCCACGAGGTCGCCAGCGAGTACTACTTCAACGACGCCGGCTCCCAGCTGATCAAGCTCGGCCGCTCGATCCAGGCGCGCGCCCGCGGCGAGGCTCCGCCCGAGGACGGGTATCAGGGCGAGTACGTGACCGAGCTGGCGGCCGAGCTGCCGGGCGCGGCCGAGCGCGACCCGGAGGAGCTCGCCACCGAGGGCGGCCAGATCCTGATCGGACGCATCAAGGCGACGCTCGAGCGTTACCGCGTCGAGTTCGACCGCTGGTTCTCCGAGCTCTCATTGCACGAGGGCGAGCCGTCGGCGATCAGTCGCGCGCTGGCCCGCGCGAAGGAGGACGGGCACAGCTACGAGTCCGAGCGCGCCGTGTGGCTGCGCACGACCACGTTCGGCGACGAGAAGGACCGCGTGATCGTCCGCGAGACGGGCGCGCCGACCTACTTCGCCGCCGATCTGGCGTATCTGGAGGACAAGCTCGAGCGTGGCTACGCCCGCCTGATCACGCCGCTCGGCGCCGACCACCACGGCTACATCGCGCGGATGAAGGCCGCGATGGCGGCGGCCGGCTCGGACCCGGAGCGGATGGAGATCCCGCTGCTCCAGTTCGTCCACGTGGTCGAGCGCGGCGAGCGCGCGTCGATGTCCAAGCGCCGCGGCGACTTCGTGACGCTCGACGACCTGCTCGACGAGATCGGCGTCGACGCGACCCGCTTCTTCATGCTCCAGCGCTCGCACGACTCCACGATCGATCTCGACCTCGATCTCGCGCTTCGGGAGTCCAGCGAGAACCCCGTCTACTACGTGCAGTACGCCCACGCGCGGATCGCGTCGGTGCTGCGCAAGGCGGGCGACGAGCGGGTCGCCGAGGCGCTCGAGGCGTCGGGCGAAGGGCTCGAGCTCCACCCGTCCGAGCGCGAGCTGGTGAAGAAGCTGCTGGCGTTCCCGGCCGAGGTCGCCGAGGCGGCGGAGCGCCGCTCCCCGCACCGGATCGCGGTGTACGCGCTCGAGCTGGCCCAGACCTTCACGGCGTTCTACCGCGACTGCCACGTCGTCGGCGTCGAGCCGCGCGCCGTCGAGTCGTTCCGGATCGGCCTCTCGATGGCCTCGAAGCGCACGATCGCCCGCGCGCTCGACCTGCTCGGCGTCTCGGCGCCGGAAACGATGTAGCGAGCTACAACTCGTTGAAGAAGTTCAGCCCGAGGTTGTCGAGCGCTTCCTGGGCCTTGACGTTGAGCGTCGTGAGCTCGCCGGTGAAGAGCAGGACGCCCATCGCGATCAGCACGGCGCCGGAGACCGCGGTGATGATCAGGTAGCGGTCGCGGAGCCAGCGGAACGCGCCGGTGGCACGCGTGAAGGCGACGGCGGTGAGCAGGAACGGGACGGCCAGGCCGGCGGAGTAGAAGAGCAGCAGCACCGCGCCCTGGCCCACCGTGTCCTGCACCGAGGCGGCGGTCAGGATGGTGCCGAGCGTCGGCCCGACGCAGGGCGTCCAAGCGAACGCGAACGCGGCGCCGGCGATCAGCGGGCCGCCCGAGCCGGCGCGCG
Source organism: uncultured Solirubrobacteraceae bacterium (assembly GCA_963806395.1). GTDB lineage: Bacteria > Actinomycetota > Thermoleophilia > Solirubrobacterales > Solirubrobacteraceae > DASSUW01. The sequence goes on from CAWDYI010000020.1 coordinate 192,606, forward strand.
AGATCAGGGCGTCCGGCCGCCACTCCTTGTTCAGCTTGGGCACGAACGGGGTGACGAGGAACAGGACGCCGAGCGCGATGATCACCACGCCGGCGACCTTGTCGAGCGTTCCGCGGCCGTCCTGCAGCGTCGAGCCGAGGCTGGTCGCGGTCATGCCGAGCGCCACGAACACCACCGTGAACGAGAGGCAGAAGACGATCGCGGGCAGCAGCACGCGTGACAGGCGCCTCTCTCCCTGCTGGATCTCGAGCAGCGAGACGCCGGACACGGCCGACAGGTAGCCCGGCACGAGCGGCAGCACGCACGGCGACACGAACGACACGAAGCCGACCGCGAAGGCCGCGATCACCGTGGTGTCGACGCCGCCGCTCACCGGTCGAAGGCTGCCAGCTCGGCGTCGAGCCGGCGCGCGTCGTCGGGATCGAGATCGGGCGGATCGTCGCCGCCATCCGGCCCGCTGGTCCGTCGCCACCGGCGCGCGAGCAGCGAGACGCCGAGCGCGGCGAGGGCGACGAGCGCGCCCGGCACCACCCACGCGGTGAGGTCGAAGCCCTTGCTCTCGGGCACGGCGAGCACGTCAGGGCCGTACTCCTCCACGAGCGCGGCCTTGATCTCGTCCTTCGTCATCCCCTCGGCGATCCGCTCGCGGATGAACGCCCGCTCCTGGTCCGCGACCGGCGCCTGGGAGATGTTCAGGGCCGTGCGGCACTCGACGCACATCACCTCGTCCTCGACGTCCGGAAGCGTCGTCTTCGGCTGCTGCACCGCAGCGGTGAGTGAGAGCAGCAGCACGAGTGCCAGCAGGACCCTCATGCGCGCTCCTTCAGCAGCGGCTCGAGGTGCTCGTCGAGCCACGCCTGGTCGATCGGCCCGCGCCGCAGCGCGGCGATCCGGCCCTGGCGGTCGATCAGGAACGTCTCCGGGTAGCCGCTGACGCCGAAGTCGCGCCCGTATTCGCGGTCGCGATCGCGCAGGCTCGGGAACGTGATGCGCTTCTCGCGCAGGAACTCGAGCGCCTTGTCGGTCGCGTCCTGGGTGTCGATCCCCAGCACCATGCCGTCGCGCGAGGCGATCCGGTCATGCGTGCGCTGCAGCAGCGGCATCTCGGACTTGCACGGCGGGCACCACGACGCCCACACGTTCAGCACGACCACCTTGCCCGCATGGTCGGCCAGCGATCCGGTGCCGGCGGCGCCGAGCTGCGGCAGGTCCTTCACCGGCGCCTCGACGCGGTCGCCGCCGCGCAGCGCCTCGTCGAGCGACGTATCGGGGCCGACCGATGCGACGCCGTAGGTCAGCAGCGCGACCAGCGCCGCGGCGGCGAGCGTGACGGGCCAGTAGACGCGCGGGCGCACGTGTTGAAGGGTAGTGCCGGGCCGGTACACTCCGCCCGACCCGCGGGCGTTGTCCAATGGTTAAGACGCTGGCTTCCCAAGCCAGAAATGGGGGTTCGATTCCCCTCGCCCGCTTGTCTAGAACGACGGGGTGAGGTCGCCGGGCGCGTACCAGGCGACGGTGCCGGAGGCGAGGCTCGGGGCGTTCGGGTCGAGCATCGTGACCGGGATGTCCGGCTGGTAGTTGTTGCGGACGAGATCCTCGAGGTCCTCGAACGGGTTGACCGGAAGGGGGGTACTCGGGGAGGAGGTCGATGGCGGACGCCGGCGCATGCTCGTCGATGACCGGCTCGGGCAGCGGGTCGACGGTGAGTTCGAGGCAATCGCACATGGTGTCCTCCGTGAAGGGCACGTCGTTGGTCATGTGCTGTGGTTGACGCAGCCCGCTCGGAGAAAGTTCCACCGCTCACCCACGCGCGCCGACGAGCGCCCTGCCGTCGGCCGCGAACGGCGCAAGGTTCGCCAGGTGGGCGATCGCGCCCAGCCAGCAGATCCAGTCGCTGACGCCTGCCAGGAGCAGGCAGGCGCAGGCAGCTGCGCCGGCCAGCGGCCCGGCGAGCGCCACCGCTGCGGCCTGGCGGCGTGGAAGCGCCGGCGCGGTCATCCAGACGTTGACCCAGGAGTGCTCGAACGCGCCGAGCGAGCGGTCGCCCGTGACGGCGCGGAGCGCCATGAGGTGGCCGGCTTCGTGTACGCCGATCGAGATCCACCAGACGAGCGCTCCCGAGGCGGCAGCCGACGCACCGGTTCCCGCAGCTCCGGCGAACGCGCCGATCCCGACGCCGGCGGCCAGCATGAGCATGCCCACCGCGATGGCCGGAAGCAGGCTGGCCAGCAGCGCCTGTGCGAGCACGACGGGGAGCGGGGCCATGGCACGACGCCTGCGGAACCCGTGCGCCAGCAACGCGAGCGCTGTGTGCGACCGCTGCGACGCCGCGGCGCGGAGGAGCGCAAGGACGTCGGCCGCGCCCAGCTCCAGCCGCGCGTATCCCTCGCGCAGGAGGGCTGCGTCCCGAGCGGCGCCCGGCTCGGCGGGCAGTTCGAGCACGGAGCGGCGCGTCGGGTCGCGGGCCGTCCGGCCGGCCAGGACGACGCCGTCCTGCAGACGGACCCGCACGCGTCAGCCCCCGGATGTGGCGAGCGCCTCGCGATCGCGCTGGTGCGCGGCGAAGACGTAGATCGCGCCGAGAATCGCGACCGCGGCAGCGCACAGCGCGATGAACGCGGCCTGTGAGCGGATGAAGGGGAGCGACTGGAGCCCGACCCCGACCGAGATGACGGCGACCATGCCGAAGCTCTCCGAGAACGACGCGCTCAGCGACTGCTCCCGGTTCGCGGGCACGAGCAGCCCGACGACGCAGCCCGTCGCGAACTCGACCGCGAGGATCGGCAGCATCGGCGTGAAGTCCCCGCTGCTCCACGGCGTCAGGAGCCAGAGCAGCGCGGCCGCCGTCGAGATCAGCGCCACCCAGATCAGCAGCGCCGCGGTGAGCTTGGGGACGATCCAGGCGTAGGGGCGCGCGGAGATGCGGTACGCCCAGTGCGATTCGCGCGTTGCGGCGTAGGAACCGACGCCGACCGTGGACAGCAGGCTGAAGAACACGAGCGACACCGTGAGCCAGGTGTCGCTGTTCCCGCGGCCGCCCCAGACGAACACGCTCGAGATCAGCAGCGCCACGCTGAACAGCAGCAACGTGGCATTCATGGGGTACCGCAGCCATTGCAGGACCTCGAGCGTGACGAGCGAGCGGCTCGCGTGGGCGCGGGTCGAACGGCGTCGCAGCGCCCACCGCCCGTCCTCGCTTCGAGCCCCGGGCACGCGGTCGAGCAGATCCAGCGCGAAGAACAGGACGAGCGGCACGGCCACGAGCGCGAGCACGTCGAAAGGAGCGAAGCCGCGCTCGACCACCTCGCGCAGCCGCTCCCCCGCGACGACGAGGATGCCGCTGCCGTCGGGCTTGCTCGGAGCGGGCATCGACGACACGAACGCCGCCGCGATCGCGAACGCGGTGGCGACCGCGGCCAGTGCGCGCGTGACCACGCGATCCGATCCGATGGCGGGGCCGAGCAGCCGCACGCCGATCTCGAACGCCAGCAGGGCGACCAAGGGGCCGGTCACGGCGAGCGCCGCGAGGCAGGCGATCAGCACCGGCACGTGTGCGAGCGGAGCCGCAACGACCAGCTGCACCACGATCGGCAGGGCCCAGACGCCTCCGATGACGACGCCGAGCCCCGCCGCGAGCCACCGGACGGCAGCGACGCGATGCGCGCGCCTGATGGGCAGCACGGCCAGGACGTTGTTCAGAGAGGTCCGGCTGGGGGAGTACAACCTCGCGAGCAGCGTCGTCATCGCGGGAAGCGTGATCAGCACGGCGCACGTCGGCCCGGCGAGGGCCGCCGCCTGGCTCTCGTCGAAGCTGAGGACGTGCGAGAGCTGGCGCGTGCCGATGACGAGCCAGAGCCCGAGCATCGCCGCCCAGGCCGCGAGGATCGCTCGCGCCGCGCCGCGCGATCCGAACGATCGCGACACCTCGTTGAACCAGGCGCGCAGCGTGAACAACGCGACCGTCGCCACCACGACAGGCGCGCGCGGCACCGGCCTCGTGGCGGCCGTCACGGCTCAGGACCTCCGGTCGTTGGACAGCCGGCCGGCGCCCCAGATCACGACGGCCAGCACCAGACCCAGCAGGACCAGGCCCAGCGGGTTGAAGAAGAACTCGGTGGACGGCCGTCCAGCGCCCTGATCGGACTCGATCTCGAGAAAGCCCGGCACCGACATCTCGGCGCCGGTGACGAACGCGACGAGCACGGCGACGACCGTGATGAGGATCGCCAGGCTGACTCCCCATGACAAGGATTTGGTGAATGAACGGCGCTCTTTCATGTGACACTCCCTTCGCGCGACTCGGTGTTGCCGCCACCCGCTCCCGCGAGGCTCAAGTGCCGAACCGTCGCCTCGCTTTCGGCGATACGTCCCATCAGTCCGGTCACCTGTACGAAGAACTGCTCGAGGCTGATCGTGTCCGAGCGCCTCATCAGCTCGTCGGGAGCGCCGGAGGCGATTGCTGATCCGTCGGCCATGATCACCACGCGGTCACAGAAATGCTCGGCGGCCAGGAGATCGTGTGTGGCGAACAACACCCCGCCACCTTGTTCCTTGAATGTCTCCATCATCGTGCGGATGAGAATCGCCGCCTCCGGATCGAGACCGCGGAGCGGCTCGTCGAGGATCAGCAGGCGAGGGTGGTGGGCGAGCGCGGTAACCAGGTGAAGCTTGCGTTTCATACCGTGCGAGTAATCGCCCACCGGTTTGGCGAGCTCGTTGCTCAGGCCGACGAGCCCGAGAAGCTCGTCGGCGAGTTCCTGGTCAAAGCGCGGTCGCAGCCTGCGGTGCAGCGCGAGCACCTCGGATGCCCGAAGACTTGCCGGGAGCGGCAGATCATCGGGCAGCAGGCCGAACAGGTCCTTTGCGCGCGGGTCGTCCGCCGGCATATTGCAGAGTGACACCGATCCGCCACTCGGCTCGATGATGCCGGTGATGCAGTGCAGCGTGGTGGACTTCCCGGCGCCATTCGGCCCGAGAAGCCCGACGACCTCGCCGGCGCGAACGCCGAAGGCAACATGTTCGACCGCGCGAGCCCCGCCGTACGTCTTTCGCAGGTTCTCGACGGCGAGCAGATTGTCCAGGTCCTCCACGCTGCACTACCTCCTTCGGCGTTGAGGGCTCAGTACCGCGTCAGTAGCACTCGAGCTTCACGCCGATCTTGATTCCGAGCGGGCCCTTCACGGCCTCGATGTTGCCGGTAAAGCCGCGATACCCTCTTGCAAGGCAGTAACCCCAGGCCGCCGCCGCGGCGACGACGAGGATGCCGATGAGAACGATCCAGCCGTAGTAGGCAATACCGTCCTGTTGCTTGGACTTGTTCGTGACGTAGCCTCCGAACGAGTCCACGAGTTCGAGCATTCGCACATGTGCTGCAGCAGCAGCACCAGGAACGATGGTGTGCACGGACACCTCCTTTCCTCACCTCTGGCGCCGGTCCCGTCCGCCGGGCGGAGTTGGTAGAAACGTGTCCGCCATGAGGTCCGGCTGGTGAGGACACCCTAATAGGCGTCCACTTGGTGTCAAGTGAACTTTGGGTGTGTGAAGTGAATGCCGATTTCAAGTGAACCGTGACCCAGGTTTTCTGGGACTCGGTTACAGGGAAGTCTGGCAATCGGCGATCGCCGCGGGTGCCGAAATCGGTCGTTCCCGGTTCCTTGCTGGGAAGACGCAGTGTGAACGCCGTCGTTCCGTGAGCCAGACACCAGAATTGAGCAGATCGCCTCCGGCGGGCGGCGCCGCCGTGTGTGGGAGCCGTTGCGCGGGTGTCGGGTTTCATACGATCCGCCGGTTTTGCGCGTAAGGGTTCTCACTTGGCGTACCCGACGCCGACGCTCGGAAACGCGAAGCCGATGCTCGCATCGACCGGCGGTCAGCAGGAACGGTGCGCGGCGGACCGGCAGACTCCCGCCGGTGGGCGTGCCGAGAATCCAGGCGCAGGACCTGACGATTGCCCGCGGCGGCCGGGTGGTGCTCCGCGGGATCGACCTCGAGGCTCGCGCCGGTGAGGTGACCGCGGTGGTCGGGCCGTCGGGATCCGGGAAGTCGAGCCTGCTCCGGACGCTGGTGCGGCTCGACGAGCCGGCCGGCGGAAGGGTGCTGATCGACGGTCGCGACGCGGCCGAGGTCGATCCGTGCACGCTGCGGCGGCGGGTCGGGCTGGTGACGCAGGCGCCCGTGATGCTCGAGGGCGACGTGCGCGCGAATCTCGCCTACGGCCTCGACGCGCCTGAACCGGCGGCGCTCGACGAGGCGCTCGCCGCAGCCGGCCTCGACCGGTCGTTCATGGATCGCACCGCGCGCGAGCTGTCCGGTGGCGAGGCGGCGCGCGTGGCGCTCGCCCGCGCGCTGACCCGCGACCCCGCGGCGCTGCTGCTCGACGAGCCGACGGCGGCGCTCGACGGCGAGGCCGCCGCCGCGGTCGAGGCGCTCGTGCGCGCGCTGGCCGGCCGCGGGCTGGCGATCCTGCTGGTCACGCATGACGAAGCGCAGGCCGGCCGTGTCGCTGACGCGCGGCTCGAGGTAGGGGCGTGACGCAGGTCGCCGTCGCCGCCGCGCTCGTGGTGCTCGCGATCGTGCTCTCGCGCGTGGGCGGGCTCGGGATCGAGCGCGAGCTGGCGATCAGCGCCGTCCGCGCCGGAGTGCAGCTCGCCGCGGTCGGGGCGATCGTCACGCTCGTGTTCGAGCACGGCGGCCTCGCGGCCGGGTTCGTCGCGGTGATGCTCGGCACGGCCACGCTCACCTCCGCCCGCCGCCTGAGCGGGATCCCGCGCGCACCGCTGCGCGCCGGCATCGCGATCGTCGTGGGCGCGGCCACGGGCGTCGTGCCGATGCTCGTCAGCGGCGCGTTCAGCACCACGCCGCGCGAGCTGATCCCGATCGCCGGGATCCTGATCGGCGGCGCGATGGTGGCGACGTCGGTGACCGGCCGCCAACTCGCCGAGCGCGTGCGCGAGGACCTGGCGGCGATCGAGACGCGGCTCGCACTCGGGGTCCCGGTCAAGGCGGCGCTGGGAGGGAGCGTGCGCGGCGCCGCCACCACCGGACTGATCCCGCTGCTGGATCAGACCAAGAACGTCGGCCTCGTGACGCTGCCCGGCACGTTCGTCGGCCTCGTGCTCGGGGGCGCCTCGCCCGGCGAGGCGGCGCGCGTGCAGCTCACGGTGCTGCTCGCGCTCCTGGCGGTCGAGGTGGTGGCCGCCCTGACCGTGGCACGGCTCGTGGTGGCGGGGCTCACCGCCCCGGGGGAGCGGGTGCTGCCGCCCCGCTGACCGCGGCTACCAGGCCTGGTTGGCGCCGCAGTGCGGGCAGCCGACCGAGGTCGACACGGGCGCCTTGAAGGCGTAGCCGCATCCGCACGAGTACAGCGCGATGTCCTCGGGCCCGCCGCTGCGCTTGGCGCGTGCGAGGGTCTGCAGGACGGCGTTGCGAGCGCGGCCGGCGTGGCTGTCGCGACGGTCGCGACGGAGGAGTGTGGGAAGGGGAGCGGTGAGGTGCATCTTGGTCTCTGCGAGCAATAGCAATGGGGGTGTGTGAAGGTTTCTCGACCGGTCGTTACAAACCTTTATGTGATTTCCGTCACGAGGCTACGTCCATTCGTCCAGTTGGGGGTTAGATGGACGAATAGCGGGTAGCTCGTGGCGGTTTCTACGCGCCTCGGCGCCATTCGGATGCCGACCTCGCCATAATCGGTGGCGATGGATCCCGCCCGAAAGCGCACGGTCCGACTCGTCGTCGCGCTGAGCGCTGCCGTGCTGCTCGCCGGTGCCCTCGTCTACACGAGCTTCAGCGCCTCGAGCGAGGCGCGCACGCCCAGTCAGCTCGTCAGTGCTGCGCAGCCGGGCGAGGTCTACCAGCTGACCGGCAAGGTCGTGGCGGGGTACGAACGGCAGGGCACGGTGACGCACTTCCGCGTCCGCGACCGGGCGGGCAAGGCGTCGGTGCCCGTGCGCTACGAGGGGGTCCTGCCCGATCCCTTCCGTGCCGGGCGCGAGGTCATCGTCGACGTCCGCAAGCAGGGCGGCGTCTTCGTCGGCGAGAAGGACTCGCTGGTGACCAAGTGCCCGTCGAAGTTCACGGCTGAGAAAACCTGACGTGCTGGTCGCGGGCAAGGCCTGCTTGATCCTGGCGGTCGCCGTGTGCGTGTACGGCATCGGCGCGTCGCTCTACGGCGTGCGGACCGGCTGCCGCGAATGGGTCGCCTCCGGGCGGCGCGCCGTGTACGCGCTGGCGGGCACGGCCGCGGTCGCGTTCGTGATCCTGGAGGCGGCGTTCCTTCGCTCGGACTTCTCGTTCGCGCTCGTCACGAGCCACTCGTCGACCACGACGCCCGCCTTCTACCGCGCGACCGCCGTGTGGTCGTCGCAGGAGGGCTCGCTGCTGCTGTGGCTGCTGCTGCTGTCGCTGTGGTCGAGCCTGATCCTGTTCATCACGCGCCGGCGGCTGCGCGAGGTCGCCCCGTACGCGACCGCCGTGCTGCTCGGCCTCGGGGCGTTCTTCGCCTGCCTGCTCGTGTTCCTGGAGTCGCCGTTCGACCGCACGATCGGGCCGCTGCCGGCCGAGGGCGTGGGCCTGAACCCGCTCCTGCGGCACCCGAGCATGATGATCCACCCGCCGATGCTGTACTCGGGCTACACGCTGTTCGCGGTGCCCTTCGCGTTCGCCATCGGCGCCCTCGTCGCGCGCCGGCTCAACGCCGACTGGATCCGCAGCACGCGCCCGTTCACGCTGACGGCCTGGCTCTTCCTCGGCATCGGCGTCGTGCTCGGAGCGCGCTGGTCGTACTCCGAGCTGGGCTGGGGCGGCTACTGGGCCTGGGATCCGGTCGAGAACGCCTCGCTGATGCCGTGGCTGACCGGCACCGCGTTCCTGCACTCCGTGATGATCCAGGAGAAGCGCGGGATGCTGAAGGTGTGGAACGTGTCGCTGGTGCTCGCCACCGGCGTGCTCGCGATCCTCGGCACGTTCCTCGTCCGCTCCGGGATCCTCGAGTCGATCCACGCGTTCGGGGCCTCGACGCTCGGCGTGCCGTTCCTGGTGCTGATCGCGACGATGATCGCCGGCTCGATCTACCTCGTCGCCACGCGGGCGCGCGAGCTGCGGTCGGACCACCGCCTGGATTCGCTGTTCTCGCGCGAGGCGGCGTTCCTGCTCAACAACCTCGTGCTCGTGCTGATGTGCGCGGTGATCTGGTGGGGCACGTTCTTCCCGCTGATCTCCGAGGCGCTCACCGGCCGTCAACACTCGTTCGGGCCGCCGATGTTCGACCGCCTGACGGTGCCGCTCGCGCTCGTGCTCGTGCTGCTGTCGGGGATCGGGCCGCTGATCGCCTGGCGGCGGGCCACTGCCGCGAACCTGCGCCGCAACTTCCTCGTACCGATCGCCGTGGCGGCGACGACGGCGGTCGTCGCGCTCACGCTCGGCGCCGGCGCGCATCCGGACGCGCTGATCATGTTCGTGCTCGCCGGGTTCGTGATCGGCGGGGTCGGTCAGGAGCTCGTGCGGGGCGTGCGCGCGCGCCGCGTGATGGCGCGCGAGCCGATACCTCTGGCACTGATCTCGCTCGTACGCCGCAACCGCCGCCGTTACGGCGGCTACCTGGTCCACACCGGGATGGCGGTGCTGTTCGTCGGCATCGCGGCGTCGTCGAGCTTCGCGGACGAGCGCGACGTCGAGCTCGTGCCCGGGCAGTCGGCGGCGGTCGGCGGCTACACGGTCAAGTACGTGGAGCCCACGTCCAAGCTGGTGGCGGCCTCGAACGGGCGGCTCGAGCGGATCGACTTCGGCGCCGTGCTGCGGGTGACGCGGGGCGGCGGCGAGCCGACGATCCTGCGCACCCAACGCTCGTTCTTCCCGTCGGCGGCGCCGATGCTCGGCCCGCTCTCGCGCTTCTTCGAGGGCGAGGCGACCAGCGAGGTCGGCCTGCAGGCGGGTCTGCGGCGTGACGTGTGGGCGTCGATCGCGCCCGACACGCGGCGGCTCGCGCCGCGCGTGAAGGAGGGCGACAAGGTGTTCGCGGAAGCAGACGAGAGCGGCGCGCTGACGGCGGGCGAGCGCGACGCGTTCATGGCCGAGGCGCTGCGCGGCCTCGTGCGCTCATACGTCGACGACCCGCCGCCCGCCACGTTCCGGCTGCTGGTCTCGCCGATGGTCACATGGATCTGGATCGGCGCGGTGCTCGCCTTCCTCGGCGGACTGATCGCGCTGTGGCCGTCGCCGCGCGCCGTCGGCCGGCGCGTCACCGCCGTCTACGCGGCCCGCGTCGGCCGCGAGACGCGCGTCCCCGCGTAGATGGCATCGACCATCTGATGGACCTCCTGGTCATCTTCGTCGTGTTCGTCGTCGTGGTGCTGCTGGTCGCGGCGCCGCTGCGCTCGCGTGGCTCGCAGGAGGCCGCCGAGAGCGCCGAGCACGCCGAGCTGACAGCCGCGCGCGACGCCAAGTACCGCGAGATCCGGGACGCCGAGCTCGACTTCCGCACCGGCAAGCTCGCCGAGGCGGACTGGCGCGCGCTCGATCGCGGGCTGCGCTCCGAGGCGGTGGACATCCTGCGCCGGCTCGACGAGCTCGACCTTCCAACCTCGGACGGCGGCGAGCGTTGAAGGGGATATGAGAACGCCACTGATCCTCGCTGCCGCGCTCCTGCTCGCGCTCGCGCCCGGCGCGAGCGCGCACTCCAAGCACGGCAAGCACGGTAAGCACGCGAAGGTGTCCAAGGCACATCTGGTGGCGACCGCGGCCGCCACCGCGGCCGGCATCCCGGACGCCCGCGGCCGCGCACAGCTCGTCGACGGCCGCAAGCGCGACAAGGTGTCGCTCCACATGAAGGGCCTGGAGGCCGGCGAGACGTACCTCTGGCACGTGCATCAGGCGACCGGCGAGGGCGATCCCTGCGCCGCGGGCAGCACCGTCGCCAACCCGGCCCCGTACCCCGGGTTCACGTACCGCGCGCTGACCGCCCGCCGCTCCGGCAACGCCAACTCGAAGGGCACGTCGACGACGTTCCCGGTCGCCGCCGAGGACACCGGCGGGGACTACTACGTCAACGTCCACCTACAGGACGGGACCGTGGTCGCCTGCGGCGTCCTGGAGCGCAAGCGGCGGCATCACGGCCACGGGCATGGGCATGGCAGGAAGCACGATAAGCCCGAGCATCGCGGCCACGACCACCCGAAGCCCCACGACCACCCGAAGCCCCACTGACCGGCGGCTCGCGTTGCGACGGATCGTGCCTCTGTGTGGGGTCCGTCGCGGCGGGCCGGAGCCGGTATCCTGGTGGGCTGATGCTCCAATCTGCGCTCTCAGTCCTCCAGGTTTTCATCGCCGTCACCCTGATCTTCCTGGTGCTCCTGCACTCGGGCAAGGACGCCGGCATGTCGGGCGCCTTCGGCGTCGGGACGGCCGGTGGCTCGTCCGGCGGCTCGCTGATGGAGCGCAACCTGGATCGCTGGACGATCCTCTTCGCGATCGTGTTCGTGCTGAACACGATCGTGCTGCTGAAGCTCTAACCGGGCGCTGCCGGTGTTCTCGCGGCTCGCGTCCGACGACCGGCTCGTCGAGCAGCTTCGCGGCGGATCCGAGGCGGCGTTCGAGGCGATCTTCGAGCGACATCACCGCGGCGTGCTCGCGTTCTGCCGCCACATGCTCGGCTCTGCCGAGGAGGCGGAGGACGCCGTGCAGCAGACGTTCCTCGCCGCGTACTGCGACCTGGTCGGCTCCGACAAGCCGATCCAGCTGCGGCCGTGGCTGTATACGATCGCGCGCAACCGCTGCCTGTCGGTGCTGCGCTCGCCGCAGCGGTCCGTGCAGTCCGACGCCGAGCCGCCCGCGACGGAGCAGCTGTCCGCCGTCGTGGAGCGCCGCCAGGACCTGCGCGACCTGCTCGCGGACCTCTCCCGGCTCCCCGACGACCAGCGCGCCGCGCTCGTGCTCGCCGAGGTCGGCGGCATGCCGCACGAGGAGATCGCCGCGGTGCTGAGCTGCCGTCGTGACAAGGTCAAGGCGCTCGTGTACCAGGCGCGGACGGCGTTGATCGCCGGGCGCGCGGCGCGCGAGACGCCGTGCGCGGACATCCGCGAGCAGCTCGCGAACCTGCACGGGAGCGCGCTGCGGCGCCGGACGCTGCGCCGGCATCTCCAGGACTGCGCCGGCTGCCGCGAGTACAGCGACGCGGTCCGCACCCAGCGGCGCGAGCTCGCGCTCGTGCTGCCGGTCGCGCCGTCGCTCGCGTTGAAGTCCGGCGTGCTGGCCGGCGCCGGCGTCAGCGCCGCCGGGGCGGGCGCCGGGGCGGGGGCGGCGGCCACGGGATCGGTGGCGGCGAAGGCGCTCGTGGCAGTGGCGCTGGCCGGCGGCGGCGTCGCGGCCGTGGAGACGGCGCGCGAGCCGGACCGACCCCCCGCGAGAGAGGGCGCGGCGCGGGCGCCGGTGGTCACGGATGCCGCCAAGCGGCCGCCTGCGATCGTTCCCGCGGCAGCGCCGGCTCCGGCGGCGTCCCCGGCGGTCGAGGCCGTGCCCGTGAAGGCGGAGAAGCGCCGCGGGCCGAAGGCGGGCAAGGGACGCCGCGGGCGGGCGAACGGCCGCGAGGTGGCGGCGAAGCCGGGCAAGCGCCGCGGGCCGAAGCCGAAGGTCGACAACGTGCGCCGCGGGCCGAAGCCGAAGGCCGAGCGGGTGCGTCCCGTGACGGCGAAGCCGAAGGCCGAGAAGCGGCGCGGGCCGGCGCCGAAGCCGAGCAGGGCCCGCGTGGCGAAGCCGAAGCCGCAGAAGTCCGGTGGCGCGAACCCCGGGTCCGCTGGTTCCCGCGGCGCCGGCGCCACCGCGAAGGAGCAGAAGGCCGAGGCTAAGCCGGACCGGCCACGTGAAGTCCGCCCGCCGCCCGCAGGGCGGGAGTGACGGTCGCCGCAGCCGTGCGGGCAGAGCGCTGCAGCGGCGGTGGGACCGTGCGCTGACGCGCGCTCAGCGCCTGCACGCGCGTGAGCAGCTCGAGCGGCTCGAACAGCACCGTGAGGTTGGGCACCGGCTCCGCCGGCTCGCCGCCGCGGATCACGCGCACGCCCTCGGCCATCGCCGAGCCGTGGCGGCCGGCCATCCATCCGCCGTGCAACGACAGCGCCGGGATCAGCAGGCCCTGGTCGACCGGTGCGGCCAGCTCGGCGAGATCCGCGGCGCCGCCGCCGACGAGCACGAGGTGCTCGGGGAACGCGCCGCCGATCCCGCCCGCCGCTTGGGCATGGCCGGTACCGGGTCCGGCGAGACGGTGGGCGACGCCGTCCTGGATCAGCGGCATCGGCTGTCGCGGCGACCCCTCGGCGTCGAACGATCGTGGCAGCGTCGCCGCGAAGCGCGGCGACTCCGACAGGTTGATCGCCGGCGCGGCGACGAGCGTGCCGAGCCGGTCAGACAGGGACGACGCCGGCCCACCGAACGACAGCGCCGCCCGCCGCAGCACCTCTGCGACCGCCCACGGCCCCAGTACGACCGCGTACTCCCCGGGCTCGACGTGCGCGGGGTCGCCCGTGCCCAGCAGCTCGTCCGCCTCCGCGGCCAGGGCGCTCGCATCGAGCTCACCGGGCCGGACGGCGGCGGCGGTCAGCTCGAGCGAGCGACCAGGGCCGCCGTGGCGCCGCACGCGCAGTTCGCCGAAGCTGCGCTCCTCGTACGCGCGCACGCCCTTTGTCGAGGCGATCGCCGTCCTCGCGGCGGCGGCGCGCCAGCGGCCCCACTCGTCCAGCCCGTCTCCCGCTTCGGCCGGGTCGACGGACACGACCGCCGGGTCATAGCCGTCGTGCGAGCGGCCGGGAGCCGGGTCCGGCAGCGCGTTCGAAGGCTCCGGCCCGCTCGCCGCGAGCCGCACCGCGCCGGCGGCGGCCACCGCGAGCCCGTGCCCGTCGACGTCGGTCGTGACCGCGGTCCCGATCCGGCCGGCTCGCAGCACGGCGATCTCGACGGACACCGCCTCCGTCGTCACCGCGCCGCCGGCCCCGGCGCTCAGCTGGCGCTCCCACCACGCGGTCGCCTGCGCCTCGCCGCGCGCATGGCCGATCGCGCGCTCGGCGAGCTCGAGAAGCTCCTCCCGCGAGGTCACCCTGTGGTCGACACCTGCGAGCCCTCGTCGAACCACGAGAAGGCGTAGGCGGGATCGTCGAGGTCGCGCGAGAGCGGCGTCAGCTTCAGCGGCCGGAACGTGTCGCACATGACGGCCAGCTCCTCGGTCCGCGTGGTCCCGAGCGACTTCTCGACCAGGCCCGGCTGCGGCCCGTGCGGGAGGCCCGACGGGTGCAGCGTGATCGCCCCGATGTCGACGCCCTTGCGCGAGCCGAACTGGCCGTCGACGTAATAGATCATCTCCTCCGACTGCACGTTGGAGTGGTGGTACGGGAGCGCGATCGCCATCGGGTCCCAGTCGAGCATCCGCGGGCAGAACGAGCAGATCACGAAGTTCGGGCCCTGGAAGTTCTGGTGCGCGGGCGGCGGCTGGTGCAGCCGGCCCGCCTTGGGCTCGAAGTCGGCGATGTTGAACGTGTACGGGTAGACGTAGCCGTCCCAGCCGACGACGTCGAGCGGGTGGTAGTCGAGCACGTAGTCCTGGTAGCCACGGCGCACGCGCACCTTCACCAGGTGCTCGCCGCGGTCGCGGTGCGTCGTGAGCTCGGCCGGCGGCATGAAGTCGCGCTGCGAGAACGGCGCGTGCTCGAGCAGCTGGCCGTAGCGGTTGCGGTAGCGGTTCGGCGTCTCGATCTCACCCGGCGTGTAGAACGTCAGCCAGCGCTGCGGCGTGTCGAACCGGAACCGGTAGGTCGTGCCGCGCGGGATCACCACGTAGTCATGCTTGCGGTACGGCAGCGTGCCGAAGATCGACTCCACGACGCCCTCGCCCTCGTGGACGAAGATCACCTCGTCGCCCTCGCCGTCGCGGTAGAAGTAGTCCGCCTCGGTCTCGGGGATGCAGATCCCGATCTCGACGTCGGCGTTGTACTGGAGCACGCGGCGGCCGAGCACCGGGTCGCCCATCGGCTCGAGGCCCATCGTGTTCGTGAGCCGGTGCACGTGCGTCTCGGGCACCCACTCCTCGAGCTCGATCGGCGTGAACTCGCCGACGTCCTGGATCCGGCACGGCGACCACAGGTGGTAGAGGATCGACTCGTTGCCGGAGAAGCCCTCGAACCCGAGCACCTCCTCCACCAGCAGCGGCGCCTGGCCGTTGTCGCTCTGCGCCTCGGGATCGCGGAACTGCACGTGCCGCTTCTGCGGCACCTTTCCCATCGAGTGGTACCGCATCAGAGGTTCCCCCTCAGGTCCTGCTCCCGCTCGATCGCCTCGAAGAGGGCCTTGAAGTTGCCCTCGCCGAAGCCGCGCGCGCCGTGGCGCTCGATGACCTCGAGGAACATCGTCGGGCGGTCGCCGATCGGCTTCGTGAAGATCTGCAGCATGTAGCCCTCGTCGTCGCGGTCGACGAGTATGCCGAGCCGGCGCAGGTCCTCGAGGTCCTCCTTGATCTCGCCGATCCGCTCGGGCACGTCGTCGTAGTACGTGCTCGGCACGGTCAGGAACTCGATCCCGCGCTCGCGCAGCTCGGACACGGTCGTGACGATGTCACGCGTGGCGACCGCGATGTGCTGCGCGCCGGGGCCGCCGTAGAACTCCAGGTACTCGTCGATCTGCGACTTGCGCTTGCCCTCGGCGGGCTCGTTGATCGGGAACTTGACGCGGCCGTTGCCGCTCGTGACCACCTTGGACATCAGCGCGGAGTACTCGGTCGAGATCGCCTCGTCGCTGAAGTGCAGCATCTCCGTCATCCCGAAGACGTCCTCGTAGTACTTGACCCACGTCTCCATCTCGCCCAGCTCGACGTTGCCGACGATGTGGTCGATCGCCAGCAGGCCCACGCCGGTGGTTCCGATGTCGCGTGCGGCATAGCCGGGCATGAAGGCGCCCTTGTACTGGGAGCGGTCGACGAAGGTGTGGTGCGTCTCGCCGTAGGTCTCGATCGTCGCGAAGTGGATCGTGCCGTGCTCGTCGGTCTCCGTCCACGGCTCGCGCACGCCCTTGGCTCCGCGCGTCGTCGCCTCGCGGTAGGCGTGCTCGACGTCGGGCACCGACAGCGCGATCACCTTCACGCCGTCGCCATGGGCGGCCTGGTGGCGGCCGATCTCGTGGTCGGGGACCAGCGTGCCGGTGAGGACGATCCGGATGCGCCCCTGCTGGAGCACGTGCGACGTGCGGTCGCGGACGCCGGTCTCGAGGCCGGAATAGGCGACCTCGCGGAAGCCGAGCGCGCGTGTGTAGAAGAAGGCGGACTGCAGTGCGTTGCCCACGTAGAGCTCGACGTGGTCGATGCCGTGCAGCGGCATGAAGTCGTCGCTGCCGCGGGTTTCAGGGGCGACGACGGGCTGGGTGCTCACGGGCGGGTCTCCCTCGTTTCTGGATTCGCTGCACTTCATGGTTGCGCTGTCGCGCGCAACCAACAAGCACGATCCGTTGCGCACTATGGCAGAATCACGAAGGAATGGATGACATCGACCGTCAGATCGTTGCGCTCCTGCGTCAGAACGCGCGACGGTCTTTCCAGAGCATCGGGATGCGCGTTTCGCTGTCGGCCCCGGCGGTCAAACGGCGGGTCGACCGACTCGAGGCGGACGGCGTCATCCGCGGCTACACGGCACAGGTCGACCCCGGCCGGTACGGCTGGGGCACGCACGCGTTCGTCGCGCTGTACACCGAGGGCCGGATGGCCGCCGCCGAGGTGCGCGAGGCGGTCGAGCGGCATTCCGAGGTCGAGGCCGGCTACACGGTGGCGGGCGAGGCGAGCGCGGTGCTGCACGTGCGCGCACGCGACACGGCGCACCTCGAGGAGGCGCTCGAGCGGCTGCGCGACCACCCGGGCGTGACGCGCACGCAGACGCAGATCGTGCTGTCGACGCTGTTCGAGCGCCCGTTCGAGGAGCCACCAGGCGTCGAGTAACCGCGTAAGGGGGTCTGACCCCCTCAGGTGCTCCGGCAGGTAAGGGGGTCTGACCCCCTCAGGTGCTCCGGCAGGTAAGGGGGTCTGACCCCGTTCGTCTTGTGTACATTGTCGATCGTGTTGATCGACAATGTGAATAGACGGGAACTGCTGAAGCTCGGTGCAGCGGGCGCGCTGTCGCTTGCGGTGCCGCGCGCGGCCTGGGCTCAGAGCGCAGGGCCGATCGTCAAGCCGCTGCCGCCGGAGTGGTTCGTCAACTTCGGGACGAACGCCGAGATGCGCTGGGGCGCGGCGCGCGACCTCGGCTATCTCGTTCCCGCCGGGCGCTTCCTCGTCCGCAACCACACGCGCACGCCCGCGATCGATCCTTCGACGTGGCGGCTGCGCGTGGCCGGGCCGGCCGTGCGCCGGCCGCTCGAGCTCTCGTACCGGCGAGCTCGAGCGCCTCGACTCGCGCTCGATCGTCTCGGCGATCGAGTGCGCGGGCAACGGCCGCAGCTTCTTCGGCTCCCAGCAGGGCACGCCCGCCACCGGCACGCAGTGGAAGCTGGGAGCGATCGGCGTCGCGCGCTGGCGCGGCGTGCCGCTGCGCGAGGTACTCGAACGCGCCGGCGTGCGACGCCGGGCGGTCGACGTGCTCGCGACCGGCCTCGACGACCCGTACGTCAGCGGCGGCGTCGACCATGGCCACGTGCGCCGCCCGCTGCCGATCGCCAAAGCGCTCGACGATGCGCTGATCGCGTTCGAGATGAACGGCCGCGCCATTCCGCCCGATCACGGCTTTCCGGCGCGGCTGGTGGTGCCGGGCTGGGTCGGGATCGCGAGCATCAAGTGGCTCGGGGCGCTCGACGTGTTCGACAGCCCGGTCACGACGCCCTTCAATACGCGGTTCTACCCTGGTCTCACCGTGCAGCCTGTCAAGAGCGCGTTCGAGCTGGAATGGGACGCCGCGCTGCAGGCCGGCCGGCGCTTCACGCTGCACGGCCGCTCGTGGTCGGGCCACGCGCCGATCCGGCACGTGCAGGTGAGCACTGACGGTGGCGCGCGCTGGCGGCGGGCAAGGTTGCGCGGACCGAACCTGCGCGACGCCTGGGCGCGTTGGGAGCTGCCGTTCACCCCGCCCGCCGGGCGCCACGAGCTGCTCGCACGCGCGACCGATCGCAGCGGGCGCACACAGCCGGACACGGTCCCGTTCAACGACGGCGGCTACCAGTTCTCTGCTGTCGTCCGGCACCCGGTCATGGCCGCCTGATCGTGCTCCTCGACCCCCCGCGAGCGGTTGCCCCGATCCGCAAGCCGCTTCCGCCCGCATGGTTCGTCGACCACGGCCACAACGCCGAGATGCGCTGGGAAGCGATGCGCGACCAGGGCTACCTGCTCGACACCGAGCGCTTCTTCGTCCGCAACCACACGCGCACGCCGCAGATCGACCCTGGGGCCTGGCGCCTGCGCGTGCACGGGCCGGGCGTGGAGCGGCCGCTCGAGCTCAGCTACGCCGATCTCGAGCAGCTGCCGTCGCGCTCCGTCGCCGCCGTGATCGAGTGCGCCGGGAGCGGCGGCCGCGACCTGTTCGGCTCCCAGCAGGACACGCCCGTGGCCGGCACGCCGTGGAAGCTCGGCGGCATCGGCGCGGCGAGCTGGCGCGGCGTCGCGCTCGGCGAGGTGCTCGACCGCGCGGGCGTGCGGCGCGACGCCGTCGACGTCATGGCGCACGGGCTCGACGACCCGTACCTCAAGGACGGCGTCGACCACGGCTCGGTACGCCGGCCGCTGCCGGTCGGCAAGGCGCTCGACGACGTGCTGATCGCGCTCGAGATGAACGGCACCGCACTCCCGCCCGACCATGGTTTCCCGGCGCGGCTGGTGGTGCCGGGCTGGGTCGGGATCGCGAGCATCAAGTGGCTCGGGACGCTCGAGGTGTCGGACGGGCCGCTGCACTCGCCGTGGAACACGACGTGGTACGAGGGCCTCTCCGTGCAGCCGGTCAAGAGCGCGTTCGAGCTGGCATGGAACGCCGTGCTGCCGGCCGGCCGATGTACGATCCTGCACGGCCGGTCGTGGTCCGGCCGCGCGCCGATCCGCGAGGTGCAGGTGAGCACCGACGGCGGCGCGACCTGGCAGCCCGCCCGCCTGCACGGCCCCAACCTGCCGCATGTCTGGGTCCGCTGGGAGCTCCCCTTCACGCCCGATCCCGGGCGGCACGAGCTGCTCGCGCGCGCCACCGACGAGACCGGGGTCACGCAGCCCGACACGGTGCCGTTCAACGACGGCGGCTATCAGTTCTGGGCGGTCGCGCGCCACCCGGTCACGGCCGGGTAGCTGTTCCGCCGGCCGAGCATCGCCAGGGTGCCGGCGAGCGTCAGCACGGCGGCGCCGAACAGCAGGATCGCGTGCGGTGTGACGAGCTGGTTCGCCAGCGGCGCCAGGGCGATCGAGCCGATCATCGCGGTGCGGACCGTCGCGTCGGTGAGGCCGAAGGCGCGTCCGAGCAGGCGCGGGTCCGCCGTGCGCTGCATCGCCGTCTCGAAGGTCACCCACACGATCCCGTCGAGGACGCCGGCGAGCAGGAGCAGGAGCAGCGCGAGCGGGGCGCTGGACACGACCGCGAGCAGGCCGAACGTGACCGCCGTGGCGAACAGCGCGCGGCCCATCACGGCCGTGTCCGCGTTCTCCACGCGGATGGCGCCGGCGATCACGCCGCCGAGCGCGAGGCCGATGGCGATCGCCCCGAAGCCGTAGCCGTAGGCGCCGGCGCCGAGCCCGAGGTCGGTGAGGAAACGCGGCAGCGTGGCGTTCACGAGGCCGCCCGCGACCACGGTGACGCACAGGGCGCCGACCGCGGTCATGATCGTGCGGTCCGACAGCAGGTCGCGCATGCGGGGCTTCGGCGCGTCGTCGGCGACGTCCTCCGCGGTCGTCGCGACGGCCCCGGTGGTGGCCGAGATGCCGGCGAACAACGCTGCCGCAAGCAGGAAGGTGGAGAGGTCGGCGACGAGCGCCGGCACCACGCCGACGAGCGAGAGCAGCAGGCCGCCGACGATTGCGCCGGTCGCCATCGCGGTGCTCTCGAACACGCCGTTCAGCCCGTTGGCGGCGGGTAGCTCCGCCTCGGGGACGAGTGCTGGGACGAGCGTGGACACGGCGACCTGCGAGATCGCGGCGAGCATGCCGCTGATCGCGATCGCCGCGTAGATGAGGGCCGTCGTGCCACTGAGCAGGCCGACGACGACGGTGCCGAGCGCGACGGCTCGCAGGAGCTCGACGGTCACCAGCAGGCGCTCGCCGCGCACGCGATCGACGAACGCGGCGGCGAGGCCGCCGCCGAGGATCGGCGGCGCGAGGCGGACGAGCATCAGAAGGGCGACGCTGCCGGTGGATGCCGTCTCCTGATACACCCAGCCCATGAGCGCGCCGACGGTGAGCCAGTCGCCGGTCTTCGAGACCAGGCCGCCGACCAGAAGCCGCCGCACGGAGCGGCGGCGGAGTGGATCGAGGAGCCGCCTGATTGTCGTGACGGCGGCGGCCCCCCGTGTCGTGACGCTCGTATCTAGGTCCACTGTGCGCGTTCGTACATTGGGCTCCTCCTTCCGGATGTCGTCGGTGTCGTCGGCATCTAGGTCCAGCTTGCCTTCTCGTACATTGGGCCCCTCCTTCTGGATGTCGTCGGTTCCGTCGGTGTTCGCGGGGACTAGCCCCAGCTCGCGCGTTCGTACATTGCGGCTCTCCTTCCGAATGTCGTCGGTGTGCGTGGGGATCAGGTCCAGGTCGCGCGCTCGTACATTGCGGCCCCCTCTCGTGTCGTTGTCGTCGGTGTGCATGGGACGCATCTTGGGTCGCGCCGGCAACGTGCCGGTAAGGCGCCGGTAAGCCGATGGAGTTCGGCATCCTGGGACCGCTGCGCGTGCTGGCGCAGGGCGGGGAGGTGCTCGTGCCAGGGGCCAAGCGGCGCGCGCTGCTCGCCGTCCTTCTGCTCCACCACCGCGATGCGGTCGTCCCGGCCGAGCGGCTGATCGACGAGCTGTGGGGCGACGACCCGCCGGCCACCGCCGCCAAGGGGCTGCAGGTGCACATGTCCGAGCTGCGGCGGGCGCTCGGCGACGGCCATCCGATCGTCACGCGCCCGAACGGCTACGCGGTGGAGCTGGCGCCCGGCGCGCTCGACCTCGAGCATCTCGAGCGCCGCCTCGACGAGGCGCGCCGGCTGCGCAGCGCCGGAGACCTGCGGGGCGCCGCCGACGCGCTGCGCGCCGCGCTCGCGCTGTTCCGCGGGCCGCCGCTGGCCGACGTCGAGCTGCTCGGTCGCGCGGCCGGGGAGGGCGCGCGGCTGGACGGCGTCCGGCTCGCCGCGCTGGAGGACGGGCTGGAGCTGGACCTCGCACTCGGTGAGCACGCCGCCGCGATCCCCGAGCTCGAGGCGCTGGTCACCCAGCACCCGTACCGCGAGCAGCTGCACGCTCACCTGATGCTCGCGCTGTACCGCGCCGGCCGCCAGGCCGACGCGCTCGACGCGTTCCGCCGCGCTCGGGGCGTGCTCGTGGAGGAGCTGGGCCTCGAGCCGGGCCCGGAGCTGCAGCGGCTGGAGGCCGCGGTGCTGGCGCAGGATCCGGCGCTCGAGCTCGCGGCGCCGCCGCCGGACGCGCCCCGCCACGCCGCGCCGGTGGCGCTTCCCGCTCGCCCCGCCGACGTGATCGGCCGCGAAGCCGAGCTGGACGCGGTCGCCGCGCTGCTGCGCGACCCCGGCACGCGCCTGGTGACCCTGCTGGGGCCGGGCGGCGTGGGCAAGACGCGGCTCGCGCTCGAGCTCGCGCACCGGCTCGCGGGCGAGTTCCGCGACGGCGCGCGGTTCGTCCCGCTCGCGGCGATCGACACGCACGAGCGGCTGGAGCAGGAGCTCGTGGTGGACGACCCGGGCGCCGAGCTGCTGCTCGTGCTCGACAACTTCGAGCAGATCGTGGACGCCGCGCCGGTCGTGGCGGACGCGCTCGCCCGCGCCCCCGGCGTCACCGCGCTGGTCACGAGCCAGGCGGCGCTGCGCCTGTCAGGTGAGCACGAGGTGCCGCTCGCGCCGCTCGCCGTCGACGCCGCCGTCGAGCTGTTCCTCCGCCGCGCCCGCGCGCTCGACGCGGCCGACGAGGCGATCGCCGAGATCTGCGTGCGGCTCGACGGGCTGCCGCTGGCGATCGAGCTGGCCGCGGCCCGCACACGCGTGCTCGCACCCGCCGCGATCCTCGAGCGGCTCGGCCGGAGGCTCGACCTGCTGACCGGCGGACCGCGCGACGCGCCCGCGCGGCAGCGCACGCTGCGCGCTGCGATCGAGTGGAGCCACGACCTGCTGGAGGCGCCCGAGCGAGCGGTGTTCGCTGAGCTCGCCGTGTTCGCGGGCGGCTGGTCGCTCGAGGCCGCGGAGGCGGTGGCCGGCGACGTGCTCGACCGGCTCGAGGCGCTCGTCGACCGCTCGCTGGTGGTCAGTGCCGGGGAGCGGTTCGGCATGCTCGAGACCGTCCACGAGTTCGCCCGCGAGCGGCTGGGCGAGGCACCCGACGCGGCGGCCGTGGCCGCGCGCCACGCGGCGTGGGCGCTCGCGCTCGCCGAGGCGGCCGAGGGCGGGCTCGAGACCGCCGACCAGGAGATCTGGCTGCGCCGGCTCGACGACGAGCGGGAGAACCTCCGCGCCGCGGCGGAGTGGGCCGCCGCCGCCGGCGACGCCGAGACCGCGCTGCGGCTGTGTGGGTCGCTGTGGCGGTTCTGGCTCTCGCGCGGCGCGGTCTCAGAGGGCCGGCGCCTGCTCGACGCAGCGCAGGCGGCCGGGCCGGCGAGCGCCGCCGCCCGCGCAGTCGCGCTCAACGCCGCCGGCGTGCTGGCCGGTGCGGCCGGCGATCACGACGCGGCGCGGGCGGCGTTCACCGGCGCGCTCGCGTGCGCACGCGAGGCGGGCGACCGGGCGCGCGAGGCGCGCGTGGTGACGAATCTCGGCGTGCTCGACGTGTTCGCCTCCGACTATGCCTCGGCGCAGGTCCGCTACGAGCAGGCGGCGGCGATCTGGCGCGAGCTGGGCGACGTACGCGGGCTCAGCGTCGTGGTCCAGAACCTGGCGATCGTGCACGAGGATCGCGGCGACCTCGACCGCGCGACGGCGCTGCTCCAGGAGAGCGTCGAGCTGGCGCGGGCGGTTGCGAACCCGGCGCACATCGCCTCGACGCTGCTCGTGCTCGGCAGCCTCCTCGCACGCCGCGGCGACGCCGCGGGCGCCGTTCCGCTGGTACGCGAGAGCCTCGAGATCAGCCACCGGGCGGGCGAGGGCGTGCCGACCGTCGAGTGCCTGGAGACGCTCGCGGGCGTCGCCGCACGCCGCGGGGACGCGGTCACGGGCGCCACGCTGCTGGGCGCCGCCGACGCGTACCGGGAGGCGACCGGAGCGGTCCGCCAGCCCGACGAGCAGCCGTTCGTGGACGCCACGGTCGCGGCGTTGGAGGAGGCGCTGCGCTCCGACGCGCTCGCCGTGGCGGTCGAGCGGGGCCGCCGCACCGACCTCGCCGACGCCGTCGAGATCGGCCTGCGCGTCGCGGCGTAGATCTAGGCGCCGCGTCCGTTGCTCTGCTCGCGGACGACCAGCGCGACGGACACCACGATGATCGCCGCGCCCACCAGCGTCACCGGCGTGATCACCTCGTCCAGCACGAGCCAGCCAAGCATGATCGCCACCATCGGGTTGACGTACGCGTAGGTGGCGACCTTCGTAAGCGGCACGTTCTGGAGCAGCCATGCGAACGCCGTGTAGGCGACCCACGAGCCGAACACGATCAAGTACGCGAACGCGACCACCGAGCGGGTCGAGAACGCGCCGGGATCGACATCCGCCGCCTCTCCGACCAGCAGCCCGGCGACGATGCAGACGAGGCCGCCGAGCAGCATCTGCCAGCCGGTCGAGACCAGCGGGTCTGCGGGCAGGCTGACGCGCGGCGACGCGAACGACTCCGCTCGCCCACATCACGGCGGCGAACACGCAGGCGGCGAGCCCGAGCACCGTCGCGTCGCCCGACTGCTCGCCGGGCCGGAGCAGGAGCGCCACGCCCGCGAACCCGACCAGCACCGCGCCGACGCCCGCTCGCGACACCGACTCGCCCGCCGCGCGGCGCATGAGCAGCACCCACAGCGGGACCGAGGCGATCAGGAGCGCCGCCATGCCCGACGGCACCTCCTGCTCGGCGACCGTCACGACGGCGTTGGCGCCGGGCAGCAGGATTCCGATCAGCAGCGCGCTCAACAGCTGCGCGCGCGTGAGCCGCACCGTCCGGCGCGTGGAAAGCACCGCGACCATGACCGCCCCCGCGACGGCGAAGCGGGCGCCGGCGCCGAGCAGCGGCGGCACCGTCTCGACCATCACGCGGATGGCCAGGTATGTCGAGCCCCAGATCAGGTAGACGATCCAGAGGCCGCCCCAGACCTTCCAAGCTGGGGCAGCCGGCGTCACGAGGTCGCGCAGCAGCGCGCCCCGCAGCTCGAGCAGCTCGACCACACCGGCGGTGTGCCGGAACGGGTCGGCGATCGTCGCGCCGCTTGCCGGCGCGTGGGCGGCGATGAGCGCGCCGTCGGTCTCGGCGACGAGCAGGTCGCCACCGGGGACGTGCGCCGAGTCGAGCTGGGCGAGGCGCTGAAGGGCGGCGATGTCCGAGCCCGAGGCGGGGCGGATGAGGACCGTGGGGGCGGCGTGTGCGAGCGACATGGTCATATCCCTTCAACGGAGGTGGGGAGGAAACCGTGAGATGAATTCTCCTGTGCTCGACCCATCAGTTCAAATGAACGTTCGCAACGGGTGGTATAAGATGACCTGATGCTTGACGTCCGCCGGATGCGTGTGTTGCGCGAGGTCGCGGTACGGGGCTCGTTCTCTGCCGCGGCCGAGTCTCTGTCGTTCACGCAGTCCGCCATATCGCAGCAGATCGCGGCGCTCGAACGCGAGGCCGGAACCACGCTCGTGCAGCGCAGCGCGCGCGGCGTGCGGCTCACCGAGGCGGGTGAGGCGGTCGTGCGGCACGCCGAGGCGATCATGGCCCGGCTGGCCGAGGCGGAGGCCGAGCTCGAGGCGATCGCCGGCCTGCGCGGCGGCCGGCTGCGCATGGCCTCGTTCGAGTCCGCCGGCTCGACGCTGATGCCGGTCGCGATCGCCGGCTTCCGCGAGCGCCATCCCGCCGTCGAGCTGTCGATGAGCCTGTCCGAGCCCGAGGACTGCATCCCGCAGCTGCGCAGCGGCGAGCTCGACCTCGCGATCGTCTTCGAATCGGCGGTGTCGCATGCCGACGACGGTATTCACCGGGTCCACCTCCTGGAGGACCCGATGTACCTCGCTGCTGCCGCGCGACCACCCGCTCGCGAACCGACGCCGGATCCATCTCGGCGACCTCGCCGGCGAGGCGTGGGTGGCGGGGCAGGCCGACTGCGAGTGCAACCAGCTGATCTCGCGCGCCTGCGCGGCCCACGGCTTCGCGCCGCGGATCGCGTTCGAGACCGACGACTACACGGCGATGCAGGGATTCGTCGCCGCCGGCGTCGGCGTCTCGCTGATCGCCGAGCTCGGCCTCACGACCGTCCGCGATGACATCGTGGTGCGCGATCTCGGGCGCGATACGCCGGTGCGGCAGATCTACGCCGCGACGCTTTCCGAGGGCTATCGCTCGCCTGCGACGCAGGCGATGCTCGAGATCCTGCGGGACGTCGCGACGCGTTACGAGTCGCGGCGCCCAAAGCTCGCGCTCGTCGGCTGACTAGCCAAAGTGTCCAGGCGGCTCAAGGCCGCCACTGGCGGGGCCGACAACACGTTCTGCATGGTCAGAACTCGCGCCCGCAGCAGGCTGGCATCCCAGGACGGCGTCGCCTTGATGGAAGTAATGATCTCGGCGGCAGTGCTCGTGCTGCTCGTGCTCGGCACGCTGGCGGCCGTCGATTCCGTCACCGGCACGGCCGGGGCGAACAAGGCACGGACGATCGCAGCGACGCTGGCCGAGCGCGACCAGGAGGAGCTGCGCGGCTTGCGCACGGTCGAGCTGGACGACCTCGACGCGCTGATTCCGGGCCCGCGCACGGTCAAGGTCGGCAACGTCGACTACACCGTCACCTCCGACGCCGAGTGGATCACCGACGTCGGCGGCTCGGACATCAGCTGCGCGCTCGAGAGCGGCAGGGGCAGCTACCTGCGCATCACTTCGACGGTGACCTCGCCCATCACCGGCAAGAAGGTCAAGCCGGTCGTCATGACCAGCATCGTCGCGCCGCAGCCCGGCTCGGGCCAGCTGGCCGCGCGGGTCACCAACGCCCAGGGGCTGCCGGTCACGTCGCTCCCCGTCGAGGCGGTCGGCCCGACGGCCGGCACGAAGACGACCAACACCGCCGGCTGCGCCGTCTTCGGCGCCGTCGACTCCGGTGCTTACCAGATCAGGCTCAACGCCACCGGTTGGGTCGATCAGGAAGGCAACCAGCTGGTCGTCAAGGACACGACCGTGGAGGGCGGCAGCCTGACGCTGGTCGACCTCGTGTACGACCGTGCGGCGACGCTCACCGTCAACATCCACACGAAGGTGGGAGCGGCCGCCATCACGGCCGACAACTCGTATGGCGTGATGGCGGTTCACACCGGCATGCAGACCGGGACACGGCTGTTCCCTGAGAACGGTGCGCCGCCGACGCCGCCCGCGACGCCGCAGTCGAATCAAGTCCTCAGCCGCCTGTTCCCCTTCCCGAACGCCTACAAGGTGTACAGCGGCCGCTGCGAGGGCGCCGATCCGTTCGGCTATGACCCGCTCTACTTCGACACGAATCCGCTGGCCGCCCCGGTGCTCGCTCCCGGCGAGATCCGCACGATCAGCGTGCTCGAGCCGAACACGAACATCACGGTCAGGCGCTCATCCGTCCCGCGCAGCGGAGCGCTCGTGTACGCCTACCCCGTGGACGCCGAGTGCGTTCAGACGCCGCGAATCTTCCTCGGCACCACGAACGCGTCCGGCCTGCTGCCGAATCCAGGGCTGCCGTTCGGCGACTACACCGTCTGCGCCCAGTGGACGAGTGGCAGCAGCACGTGGCGGGTGAACGGCACGCTCCAGAACCGCACCGCGGCCGGTGCCGCTGCGACGACGCTGAACATCCCGACCTCGGGCACCAACACATGCGCCTCATGAGCCGCCTCCGCGACGAGCGCGGGATCACCCTGATGGAGGTCCTGTCCGCCGCGACGGTCGGCTTCGTCGTGCTCGCCGGCGTGTTCGGCCTGCTCGAGAGCTCCGTGCGCTTGAACACCGGCGTGCTGGCCAAGACCGACGCGATGCAGCGCGGCCGCATCGCCGTGGACAAGCTCACGCAGCAGCTGCGCTCCCAGGTGTGCCTGGACCTCGACAACCCGGCGGTCCTCGTGGGCGCGACCGACACCTCGATGACGTTCTACGCCGACTTCAGCAAGGCGGACGCGTCCAAGCCGCCTGAGAAGCGCACGGTCCTCTACGACCCTGCCACGCAGAACATCGTCGCGCGCATCTACAAGACGGCGGTTCCCACGCCGACACCGGCCGACTACCCCTCCCTTGCGGCCCCAACCACTTCCGACCTGGTGTTCGAGCACGCCGGGCTGCCGAAGGACACGTTCGGAGTCACCCTGCCATTCCTCACGTACTACGCCTACGAGACCGTGGGAACGACGCCGCATCCGGAGCCCACGCTGCGGCTCCCTGCGCCGCTAGACGCGGCCGAGGCCGCACGCGTCGCCCGGATCGTCATCCAGTTCGTCGCGTTCCCGACAGGGTCCAGTGACGTCAAGAACGCCGTGAACATGACCGATCAGATCTCGGTCCGCCACGCCGATCCCAACCTGACCGTTCCCGACCCCGCCTGCGTATGACCAGACGACTCCACCTCGCCGCCGACCACGGCTTCTCGATGCTGGTCGTGATCATGGTGATGCTCGCGACGAGCATCCTCGCCGGCGCCACGTTCGCCGCCGTCGGCTCCGACATCCCGTTCGCCCGCGCGTCCCAGGACCGCAAGCAGGCGTACGCCGCCGCTGAGGCCGGCATCGAGTACTACCTCTACCAGCTCGCCCGCGACAACGACTACTGGACGAACTGCACCGACGTCGAGGACCCGGGCGACGGCCAGCCCAGCCCGGTCAACCCCGCCAACCCGGGCGCCGCCCGCACCTGGCGCACCCTCGCCGGAGCTCCCGATTCGCGCTTCTCGATCGAGCTGCTGCCGGCCAACGGCGCGGCAGCGTGCGACACGGCCCGGGCCGAGGAGACGATGCTGGACATGAGCTCCGGCTCGTTCCGGATCCGGGCGACCGGCGAGTCGCGCGGCGTGCGGCGGACGATCGTGTCGACCTACCGGCGCACGAGCTTCCTCGACTACCTCTACTTCACCGACCTCGAGATGTCCGATCCGCTGAGCTTCCCGCTCTCCGAGCAGGCCAACGCGACGCTCTGCGTCAAGTACCGCGCGCAGCGCAACGCCATCCCGTGGTGCGCGGACCCGGGCAACGGCGTCAACATCACGTTCCCGACCTGGGACGTCATCAACGGCCCGCTGCACACGAACGACGACCTGCTTACATGCGGTTCGCCGAACTTCGGCCGTAATGAGGCGGGCAAGCTCGACCGGATCGAGATCTCCGGGCCTGCCCCGGGCGGCTACACCGCGAGTGGTGGCTCCGGCTGCGGCGGCACCCCCGACTTCTACGGCCCCGTGCGCCTCGCCGCCCAGAAGCTGCCGATCCCCCCGTCGAACACGCGGCTGCGCGCCGCCGCCGACTCGGCGTACATCTTCTCGGGCCAGACGTCGATCAACTTCAACAACGGCTCGATGGACGTGTCGACGAAGAACCCGAGCACCGGCGCCACCATCACGTACAACAACATGGCGCTCCCGGAGAACGGCGTGATCTACGTCGACAAGGCCGGCACGTGCTCGATCGATCCGCCGCGTCAGCTCGACTACGACGACGGCTGGGGCTGCGCGATCCTGACGGTGCGCGGCACCTACGCGAAGTCGATGACGCTCGGCTCGGAAGACGACATCCTGATCGACGGTGACCTGGTCGCGCTGGACATGCCGGAGCCCGGCCCGGTGCTCGGGCTGATCGCCCAACGCTTCGTCCGCGTCAAGCATGACGTCGACGGCACGTGTGGCGACAACAACGGCGCCATGATGAACGTGACCGTCGAGGCGGCCATCCTCGCCCTCAAGGACTCGTTCATCGTCGACAACTACCGATGCGGCAACGCGCTCGGGACGCTCACCGTCACAGGCGCGATCGCCCAGCGGTTCCGCGGTCCGGTCGGCACGTTCAGCAGCAGCTCCGGGACGCGCGTGAGCGGCTACGCGAAGAACTACCGCTACGACGACCGCCTGCGCTACCGCAGCCCGCCGTACTTCCTCGATCCGATCACGGCCGCCTGGCGCGTCGTGCGGAACCACGAGCAGGTCAAGGCCGCGTCGTAAGCACCGCTTGCGCTCTGCGTGAGTGATCCTCGTCGCGCCGGCCTCGCGCGCGCCTGAAGATTGGTCGTCATACGTTCGACGACCTGGCGGGGGGCCGCCGGAGGAGGCAACTGCATGCACCGACTGCTGAAGGGGGCGTTCCTCGCGCTCGCTCTCGCCGGCGCCGTCCTGACGGGCTGCGGCGGCGGGGGCTCCAATGACGAGGAGAACACCGGCCCGGCCGCGCAGCAAGAGGCGAAGCCGGGCGGGAAGCTGACCATGCTGTGGACCGACGATGTGGACAACATCGATCCCGGCATCTCGTACTACCAGATGGGCTACATGGTCGGCTACGCCACCCAGCGGCCGCTGTACTCCTACAAGCCCGACGACGGCGAGCGGGCGGTGCCGGACCTCGCCGAGTCCGACCCGGAGATCTCCGAGGACGGCAGGACGGTCACCGTGAAGATCCGCAAGGGCGTGAGGTTCAGCCCGCCGGTCGACCGCGAGGTGACCTCCAAGGACGTCAAGTACGCGATCGAGCGTGGCTTCTTCAACACGGTCCAGAACGGCTACGCGGGCAACTACTTCGGCGACCTGGTCGGCGCCAAGCCCGGCGTCGAGCCCGGCACCGCGATAGCGGGCATCGAGACGCCGGACGACCAGACCGTCGTCTTCAACCTCAAGCGCGGCACGGGCGGTGTGCTGGCGGGCGCGCTGGCGCTCACGCTCAGCGCCCCGGTGCCGGAGGAGTACGCGCGCAAGTTCGACGCCAAGCAGCCCTCGCTGTACGGCCAGAACCAGGTGGCGACCGGCCCGTACATGATCGAGAACGACGCGGCGGGCAAGGCGATCGGCTACGAGGCCGGCCGCATGATCCACCTCGTCCGCAACCCGAACTGGGACAAGACGACCGACTACAAGCCGGCGTACCTGGACGAGATCGAGATGCCGCAGGGCAACGACGACACGACGGTTGCGTCGCGGCGCGTGGTCGAGGGCGAGAACATGCTCACCGGCGACTTCTCGCCGCCCCCGCAGGTGCTGGCGCAGGTGCTCCAGCGCCAGAAGGACCAGCTCTCGCTCGTGCCGGGCGGAAGCGCGCGCTACGTGTCGATGAACACGACGGTGAAGCCGTTCGACGACGTCAACGTCCGCCGGGCCGTGGTCGCGGGCTTCAACCGCGTCGCGATGCGCCTGGTGCGCGGCGGCGAGCTGGTGGGCGACATCCCGACCCACATGATCCCGCCGGGCCTCCCCGGCTTCGAGGAGGCCGGCGGCTTCGAGGGCCCGGGCCTGGACTTCATGTCCACGCCGGAAGGCGACCTCGCGCTGGCGGCCGAGTACTTCAAGAAGGCGGGCTACGCCTCCGGCAAGTACGAGGGCGACCAGGACCTGATGATGATCGGCACCTCAGAGGGCGTCGCGCAGAAGGCGGCCGAGGTCGCGAAGGAGAACTTCGAGAAGATGGGCTTCAAGATCCGCCTGCGGCTCGTCACCCAGGACGCGATGTACACGCGGTTCTGCAACTCGCCTCCGGCGAACGTGGCGATCTGCCCGAACGTCAGCTGGGGCAAGGACTTCGGCGACGCTCAGACGATCCTCGACCCCACGTTCAACGGCAAGAACATCATCCAGCAGGGCAACTCGAACTGGCCCGAGCTCGACGTCCCCGAGATCAACGAGGCGATGGCCGAGGCGGCGCTGCTGACCGAGCCCCAGGAGCGGGCCGACGCGTGGGCGAAGATCGATCACATGGTGACCGAGCAGGCGCCGGTCGTGAACTGGATCTGGGACAAGCAGACGCTGCTGCGCTCCGCCAACGTCAACGGAGCGGTGAGCGAGTTCAACGCGATGTGGGACTTGTCGTGGACATCGGTGAACTGACGGCGGGCTGACCGTTGGCCGGGAGAGCGGGGAGCCGCAGGTGCAGCTCCGCTCCCCGGCCGCCTCGCGGCGGCGCCGCCCAGACGGCGCCGCCGTGCATCTCGGCCACCTGGCGGACGATCGCCAGGCCGAGGCCGGAGCCGGGCAGGCGGCGCGCGTCGGCCGAGCGGTAGAAGCGGTCGAACACGTACGGCAGGTCGGCTTCGTCGATCCCGGGCCCTTCGTCGCGGATCACGAGCTCGCCGTCCGCCAGCTCGACCTCGACGGTCCCGCCCGTCGGGCTCCACTTGCGCGCGTTGTCGAGCAGGTTCGTGATCGCGCGCTCGAGCCGCGGCCGGTCGGCGCGCACCCGGCACGGCCGCAGCGCCGAGATGACGGTGACGCGCGGCTCGCGCGCCCGCGCGCGCTCGACGCACGCCGCCACCAGCACATCGAGGTCGAGCTCCTCGAGCGCGCTCTCGGGCGGGCGCTCACGCGCGAGCTCGACGAGGTCGCCGACGAGCGCGGTCAGCTCGCGTAGCTGTGCCAGGAGGTCTTCGCGGAGCTGGTGGCGCTCGTCCTCTCCCAGCTCGGAGCCGCGCGCGAGCAGCTCCACGTTCGCCTGCACGGTCGTGAGCGGCGTGCGCAGCTCGTGCGACGCGTCGGCGATCAGCTGGCGCTGCGCGCGGCGCGACTCGGCGAGCGCTTCGAGCATCGCGTTGAAGCTGCGCGCGAGGCTCGCGAGCTCGTCGTCGCCGATCGCCTCGACCCGCCGCGACAGGTCCTGCGTGGCCGCCACGTAGCGCGTGCCGCGCGTGAGGCGCCGGACGGGTCGCATCGCGCTGCGCCCGACCAGGCCGCCGAGCAGCGCGGCGAGCGCGATGCCGGCGAGGCTGACGAGCACGAGGACCACGGTCAGCCGCCGCATCGTGGCGTTGACGTCCTTCAGTGAGCGCGCCACCTGGAGCGCCTGGCCCTCGACGAACCGCGCGACGTACACGCGCACCTGCTCTCCCGATAGCCGCGAGTCATAGAAGAACGGCCGCGCCTGCCCCTGCGCGACCGCCACCACGCGCGGGCCGGCCGCCAGCAGCGCCTCCTGTTCCGGCGGCGGCTGGATCCGCCCGGCGCTCGACACCACCTGCGCGTAGCCCTCGTTCACGCCGAGCGGCGAGGCGGGAAGCAGCAGCAGGAAGCGGCGGCGCTCGAGCTCGGGATCGAGCCGTCGCGGCGTCAGCCCTTCCTGTGGCGGCTCCGGCTCGGTCGCCACGCTGCCGGCGAGCGAGCGCAGGTTGTCGTCGACCGAGTCGCGCAGCTGCGCGCGCACCGAGACGTAGATCGCGGCCGAGGCGAGCGCGACCGCGAGCGAGACCGCCAGGGCAGCGAGCAGCATCAGGCGGCGGCGGTAGGACATCGTCAGGCCGCGAGCCTGAAGCCGACGCCGCGGACCGTGTGGATCAGCCGCGGCTCGCCGCCTTCCTCGGTCTTGCGGCGCAGGTACCCGACGTAGACGTCGAGCGAGTTGGAGGTGGCGCTGATGTCGTGCCCCCACACACGCTCGTAGATCATGTCGCGCGGGAGCACCTGGTCCGGGTTGCGCAGCAGCAGCTCCAGCAGTCGCTGCTCGGTACGGGTCAGCTCGAGCTGCCGCTGGCCGCGGCGTGCGCGACGGCCGGCGACGTCCAGCTCGAGATCGAGGTAGGCGAGCCGCTCGTCGGCGACTTCGCGGTCGTCGTCGCCGCCGGCGCGGCGCAGCAGCGCGCGCACGCGGGCGTTGAGCTCGTCGAGTGCGAAGGGCTTGACGAGGTAGTCGTCGGCTCCGGCGTCGAGGCCCGACACGCGGTCGTCGACCGCGTCGCGCGCGGTCAGCATGAGGACCGGCGTGCGGTCGCGGCGCTCGCGCATCCTGCGGCAGACCGCCAGCCCGTCGAGCCGCGGCATGCTGACGTCGAGCACCACCGCGTCGAACCTCACGGCGCCGAGGCGCTGGAGCGCTTCGGCGCCGTCCGCCGCGCATTCGACCTCGTAGCCCTCGACGCCGAGCGCCACGCGCAGCGTGCGAGCGAGGGCGGGATCGTCGTCCACGACCAGGAGCTTGTGGGACGTCTGGTGCACCTGTCTCGATTATGGGCGGTTTCTTAGGGACTTCTCACAACTCGTGTCGATGTTCCGGCCGAGGGCCTGTAATGAATCTCACTCGGCTCCAGACGTTCGTCGAGGTAGCGCGTCGCGGCACTTTCGCCGCGGCGGCCGACGCGCTGTCGTTCACGCCGTCGGCCGTGTCGCAGCAGATGAGCAAGCTCGAGGCCGAATTGGGTACGCACCTGATGGAGCGCGAGTCGAGTGGCGTACAGCTCACCGAGGCCGGCCGGCTGCTGCACGAGCACGCGGTGCGGATCGTCGAGGCGGTCCGCCAGGCGCACGCCGGGCTCGAGACGCTGGACGCCCAGCAGGTCAAGCGGCTGCGGCTCGGCGCCTGCCCGCTGGCGGCTGCCGCCGTCATGCCGCGCGCCCTGCGGCTCCTGCGCCGGCGGCTCCCCGGCGCCGAGCTGGTGCTGGAGGAGGCGGCCGGGCCCGCGACGCGTGCCGCGGTGCGCGAAGGGCGCGTCGACGTCGGTGTGTGGCTGTCGGCCGGCCCGCGCGCGGATGACGACCCGGCGATCGTCGAGCTGGTGCTCCACCGTGAGCCGCTTCAGGTCGCGCTGTCCGCCGACCATCCGCTGACACGGCTCGGGCAGCTCGACGCCGAGGCGCTCGCCGCGACCCCGCTGATCTCCGGCGACGCGCGCTGGCGCGTCGACAGCCTGCGGACGCAGCTCGCGCTCGTCGCGGCCGGCGAGGGCTACGCGCTCGTCCCCGCGGCGGCGGCCGAGCCGCTGCCGGGCGGTGTCGTGCTGCGGGACCTCGCCGGCGCGCCGGAGTGGGAGCTGCGCGCGGCCCGCCCGGCGCACGACGTGCTGTCCGTCGGCACGCTCGCCGCGATCGATGCACTTCGCACGGCCGCGTCCCATGAGCGTCTCTCACCGCCGCGACCAGCAACGCTGATCGCGCACGCCTGACGGCTGGGAAAGGATCACCGCGCCGGGTCGGCGAGCTCGCTGGAGCGCCGGTTCGGCGCTGGCACTACTGGACTCCGGCAGGTCCCCCGTGCGCCGGCGCGGGGGACCCCGGGGTGCCAGGTTTATGATCCGATCGGGTGGTTGGCCCGCAGTTAGGGCCATGAGACTCCGCACCCCATCGATTCTTCTCGCCACCGCAGCGCTCGGCCTCGGCGCCGCAGCGTGCGGGAGCGACGACACTCCCTCAGCGGCGAAGACCGGCCCCGAGCCGGTCGCCCAGGTCGACCAGCTGTCTGGTCGCGCCACCGCCGTGACGCTCGACGCCGGCTTCGCCGACGCCTTGAGCACGCTCAAGCTGACTCCCGCCCCGGTCGGCGAGGCGACGATCAGCACGGCCGGCGTCGCCTCGTTCCCGATCACCGGTGGCAACGTCAAGTACTACAAGCCGGGCACCGTGTCGCCGTTCGTGCAGGGTGAGATCGACCACGCCGGCGCGGGCCTGAGCCTGACCGGCGGCGGCAAGACGGTCGAGCTGACCGACTTCGTCGTCGATCCGGGTGCCTCCGTGCTCACCGGCACCGTGTCCGTGGACGGCGAGGAGGCCGCGCAGGACGCGCCGCTGTTCTTCCTCGACGGCCGCACGCTGAACCCGCTCGAGGTCAACGACGACGGCACCGCCGTGCTCGAGGGCACGACCGTCAAGCTCAAGGCCGAGGCCGCCGAGCTGCTGAATCAGACGTTCGCCGTCGACGCCCTGAAGGAGGGCCTCGTGATCGGCGTCGCCAAGATCACCATCAACACCTAGAAATCATCTAGACGTAGAACTGGCGCCAGGCCTGCAGCCACGTGCCGGCGGATGACGTGAGCGAGCGACCCTCGCTGATCGTCACGCCGGCGCGGTGGCGGTAGGGCTCGGCGTCGTCGGGCGCGGCGAGCTCGACCGTGATCGTGCAGGGGGCGCCGGGGTTGTAGACCGGCGCCCGCTCGATCGATCCGAGCGCGTCGATCGTGGCAGCCTCGATCACGGCGCGCGCCCGCAAAGGCGGCTGGTGTCGGGCCGAGAAGCGCCCGAGGCCGCGCTTGACCGCAAGCGTCTCGAGGCCCGGGCCGAGCAGCGCCTCCGCCTCCTCGCAGACCACGTCGTCGCCGGTCACGAGCGCGACCGGGCAGCTCCACGTGCCGCACAGCGCCGCGTTGATGCCGACCTCGCCGACCACCGTGCCGTTGAAGCGCAGCTCGTGCCAGCCGGTGCTGCTGACGGTGTGGGACATCACGCCGCGCTCGCTGCCCGCCATCGCGTGCATGCCGATCATCAGCGCCGCGTCGCAGCCCTGCTCGAACGGCTCGGTGTACTCGGTCCACTCGCTCTGGACCACGAACTCGCAGCGCTCGTCGAGCTCCTCCGGGAGCAGCGAGTTGAACGAGAAGTCCCCGCCGGCGCCGTGGCAGTCCATCACCACGACCTCGTCGGCGCCCGCGAGGAACGCGCCGCGCACCGCCGCGTTGATCTCCTCCGTGTAGAGCTTGCGCCCCTCGTCGTAGAGCGCCTTGCCGGCGGACACCTGCTCCCAGCGGCAGATGCCGGCCACGCCCTCCATGTCGCCGAAGACCACGACCCGCACGGCGGGCGACTCTACAGCCACCGGGGCGATCTTCGCGCGCCGTGTCCTAACGTCATGGCGATGCTTGACGTCCGCGCCGGAGAGCTGCTCCGCGACCTCGCCGGTCCCGAGGCCGAGTTCCGAACGCACCAGCTCGAGGCGGTGCGCGACCTCGTCGACGACCGCGCGCGCGTCCTCTGCGTGCAACGGACGGGCTGGGGCAAGTCGGCCGTGTACTTCCTGGCCGCGGCGCTGCTGCGCGAGCGCGGCGCCGGGCCGGCGCTGATCGTCTCCCCGCTGCTGGCGCTGATGCGCAACCAGATCGCGGCGGCGGAGCGGCTCGGGATCCGCGCTCACACCGTGAACTCGACCAACCGCGAGGCGTGGGGCGAGGTGCGCTCACTGCTCGAGGCCGACGCGGTCGACCTGCTGCTGATCAGCCCCGAACGGCTCGACAACCCGCAGTTCCGGACCGAGATGCTGCCGCTGTTCTCGGAGCGCGTCGGCCTGCTGGTGATCGACGAGGCCCACTGCATCAGCGACTGGGGGCACGACTTCCGGCCCGACTACCGGCGCCTGGAGGAGATGCTCGAGCGGCTGCCCGACGGCGTGGCGGTGCTGTGCACGACGGCGACCGCGAACGACCGCGTGGTCGCCGACGTCGAGGAGCAGATCCGCGTCGACGGTGCCGGGCTGCGCACGTACCGCGGGCCGCTGGGACGCTCCAGCCTGCGGTTCGAGGTCGTCGAGCTGCCGGGTCAGGCCGACCGGCTCGCCTGGCTGGCGACGTGGCTTCCGCAACTGCCCGGCTCGGGGATCGTCTACACGCTCACCAAGCGCGACGCCGAGCTCGTCGCCGCCTGGCTGAGCGGGCGCGGGATCGCCGCGGCGGCCTACAGCGGCGAGATCGAGAGCGACCGGCGGGTGGAGGTCGAGGAGCGGCTGCTCTCGAACGAGCTGAAGGCGGTCGTCGCCACCAGCGCGCTCGGGATGGGCTACGACAAGCCGGACCTCGGCTTCGTCGTGCACTACCAGGCGCCGGGCTCGGTGATCGCCTACTACCAGCAGGTCGGCCGCGCCGGGCGCGGGATCGACCGCGCCGAGGTCGTGCTGCTGCGCGGCGCCGAGGACCGCCGGATCCAGGACTTCTTCATCCAGCAGGCGTTCCCGCCCCGCGAGCTGGTCGCGCGCGTGCTCGATCACCTGGGTGCGGTGGGCGAGGACGGCGCGACGGCGCGCGAGCTGATGGCCCAGGTCAACCTCGGCCGCGGCCGCGTGGACGCGCTGCTGAAGGTGCTCGACGTCGAGGGCGCGGTGACGCGCAACGGATCGCGCTGGTCGCTCGTCCCGGGGAGCGACTGGCGGTACGACGCCGAGCGCTACGCACGCGTGACCCAGCTGCGCCGGCACGAGCAGGACGCGATGGCCGCGTTCGGCGCCGACGGCCGCTGCCTGATGCGAGCGCTGCAGGAGGAGCTCGACGACCCGGACCCGCGCGACTGCGGGCGCTGCGCCGTGTGCGCCGGCGCTCGCTACGACGGTCCGCTCGACCCGGCGCTGGTGCGCGAGGCCGCGCTGCTGCTGCGCTCGCGCCCGATCGTGCTCGAGGCGAAGAAGATGGCGCCGGACGAGAACGGGGCGATGCGGAAGATCCCCGAGGACGCGCGTGCCGAGGAGGGCCGCGCGCTGGCGCGGCTCGGCGACGGCGGCTGGGACCCGGTCGTGCGGGCCGGGCTACGCGCCGGCCGGTTCGACGACGAGCTCGTGGCCGCCGCGGCCGAGGTCGTGCGCGCCTGGGGTGTTCCGGTTGCGTGGGTGACGGCGGTGCCGTCGCGCCACTCGGGCGAGCTGGTGCCGGACTTCGGGCGGCGGCTGGCAGCCGCTCTCGGGCTTGCGTACGCAGATGCGGTCGAGCGCACCGGCGACGGACCGCCGCAGCGCGAGATGGCCAACTCGGCACAGCAGGTGGCGAACGTGCGCGGGCAGTTCGCGGTCGCGCGCACGGTGCCGGACGGCGCCTGCCTGCTCGTCGACGACATCCGGTTCAGCGGCTGGACGCTCGCGATGGTCGGCGGTCAGGTGCGGCGACGCGGCGCCGCGGCGGTGTATCCGCTCGCCCTGTCGAGCGCGTTCTGACGGGCGATCAGTCGACGACCGCGATCGCCTCGACCTCGATCAGGTGCCCGGGCTCGGCCAGCGTCTCCACTCCCAGCAGCGTGTCGGCGGGCTTGTGGGCTCCGAACATCGCGATCCGGGCCTCCGAGATCACAGGCAGGTAGTCAGGCCGGTAGTGCACGACGTAGATCGTGATCCTGGCCACCTGCTCCGGTCGCGCTCCGGCGCCGGCGAGGGCGCGGCCGACGTTGGCGAACGCACGGCGGGCCTGGGCGGCCAGGTCGCCGGGCCCGACGAGGTTGCCCTCCGCATCCTCGGCCACCTGCCCGGCGACGAACACCATCCGGCTGCCGGTTGCCGCGACAACCTGGGTGTAGCTCTCCGGCGTGGGCAGCCCGTCAGGGTTGATCAGCTCGAGAGTCATTGATGGGAGCCCTCCGGTGGGAGGCTGTGAAGGACGAAGGCCGCGACGGGCTGCTGCTTGCCCTTGACGTGGAACTCGGGCAGCGGCCGCGCGTCGGTGCCCTGAGGGAGGCGGTCGCGGGTCGCGCCGCCGATCACGATGCCGCTCGGCGGCGCGTGTCCCTGGAGCCGCGCGCCGAGGTTGACCGTGTCGCCGAAGACGCCGTGGATGCGGTGGCCACGGGCGCCGACGATGCCCGCGAGGACCGGACCGGTGTTGAGCCCGACCCGGAACGGCGGCCATTCGGGATGCGAGGCGCGGATCGCCGCGGCGCGCCGCTGGAACTCGAGCGCGGCGCGGGCCGCCTGCAGCACGTGGTCGCGCTGGTCGCCGCGCTTGTTGAAGATCGCGAAGATCTGGTCGCCGACGAAGTCCTGCACCTCGCCGCCGAACGAGTCGGAGATCATCGGCGCCAGCTCCCCGAAGTAGGCGACCAGCATCGCGTGCACCTGCTCGGGCTCACGCGCCTCCGAGAACGGCGTGAACCCTGCGAGGTCGGCGAACAGCACCGTCACGTCGCGGTGGCCGGCGAGCGTCTCGTCGAGGTAGAGCCCGGTGAAGCGCTCCTCATACCACTCCGACCAGGTGGCGGCGGCGATCGCGGCGAAGCTGATCGCCATCAGCACGTGCCACTCCCACCAGCTCAGCTGCCAGCTCGTGGGCAGCGAGGCGACGGCCACCACGAGCGCCTCCGCGAGCAGCGCGAAGGCGAACGCGACCGCCAGCGCCAGCCGCGTCCGCCGGCGCGCCCAGAGGCGGAAGTAGGCGAACGCCGCGAACGCGTACAGCGGCACGCCGGCCGTCGCGAGGATGCTGAGCGGCACCTCGACGTCCTCCGGCGTGACGCTGTCGCGCAGCGGAGGGAGCTCGGCGAGCGAGACAACCGCCCAGGCGGCGATGATCGCCAGCACGAGCGCGGTCAGCAGGCGCGAGTGGCGCACGATCCGGAGCGAAGCGTCCAGCCGATACTCGACCGCCGACGCCGCCGCCAGCGCGCCGGCGATGACGAGGCCCACCGGAGTCGCGAGCACGAAGCTCGCGTTCGGGCCGCTGACGAGCTCCCCCGGCGTGGCGAGCGCGTGCAGGCCGAGGAAGCCTGCGCTGCTCAGGAACGCCAGCCCGATCAGCAGCAGCCGCGCGTCGCGGCGACGCCGGCCCGCCTCGGTGACCGCCAGCGCCATCGCGGCGTTCAGGACGCCGACGGAGAGGACGATCCAGAAGTGCGCCGGCCGGTCCTCCCAGCGCTCGTCGATCTCAGGAGTGCTGCGGAGCAGAACGATCAGCGCGAGCGGCACGACGAGCACGAGTGCGCAGGCCACCGCCCGGCTCCAGCCCACGCGGCCAGTCGAGGTCGGGCGTGCGCTGTCCACCGGGTTATCGTGTCGCCGATGCCGGACGCTTCACTGTCACTGATCGAGTTTCCCGCAGACGATCCAGAGCGCGCCCGTCGCTTCTGGACGACCCTGCTCGGCGTCGAGGTGGAGCCTCGCCGCGCCGGCGAGGGGGAGGGCTGGCAGACGCACGCGGGTGCTCCGGCGGTCGGCGTCCACGCTCGCGGAGCCGGGCCCGGCGATTCGTTCTCGCTGCCCTATTTCGCGGTACCCGACGTCGCCGAGGCGCTGGAGCGGGTCGTGGCGCTCGGCGGGAGCGTGGTGCACCCGGGGCAGGTGTGGGCGATCTGCAAGGACACCGAGGGAAGCCCGTTCGGGCTGGCGCAGCAAGATCTCGGAGAGTAGGAGAACAGATGCTCGACCACGTCGGATTCGGCGTCAGCGACTATGCCCGCAGCAAGACCTTCTATGAGCAGGCGCTCGCGCCGCTCGGGGTGACGCTCCTGATGGAGCCGATGGCGGAGATCGGCGGGTTCGGCGCAGCCGGGAAGCCCTTCTTCTGGATCGACACGCGAGGGCCCTCGGTGCAGGGCGGCCTCCACGTCGCGTTCGCCGTCGACGACCGTGCGACGGTCGACGCGTTCCACGCTGCGGCGCTCGAGGCGGGCGGGACCGACAACGGCGCGCCGGGCGTGCGCGAGATCTACCACCCGCACTACTACGGCGCGTACGTGCTCGATCCCGACGGCAACAACATCGAGGCGGTCTGCCACAAGCCGGCGTAGCCCCGGGCCGCGGCCGACTAACATGCGTGTCTAACGGGCCACTTCACCGCTGCTGCGAAGCGACTTCGCGTCGAACCCTCTCGGTGAACGCCGACCGGCGACCTCTCGGACGACCTCGTCTGGCGACGGAATAGCCGTCTCCCATCAGCTCCGTCTGCCCGCGCGGCAGATAGGGCGCGGAAGGTCGATTCATGCAAGACAAGAGCACCAGCGATTCGCCGGCGGGCCGCGCTAGCGCACCGGCGGCCGGCCTCCTCGCGCGCATGGCGCGCACGCTGTCCTCGCACTGGAAGCGCAGCCTCCTGGCGGCGATCGGCGTGCTGGTACTGCTGGTCTTTGCTTCCACCTTCGCCGGCAAGGCGATCGACGACTTCGCGCTCCCGGGCGCCGAGTCGCAGCAGGCGATCGATCTCTTCCAGGCACACTCGCCGGCGTTCGGCGGGGTCGACTCGACGCTCGTCTTCACGGTCGACCAGGGCAAGGTGTCCGATCCCGGACCCAAGGCGGCGATCGAGGGCGCGCTCGCGAAGGTCCGCAAGCTCGAGGGCGTCGGGCTGGCAGCGAGCCCGTTCGAGCCAGGTGGCCAGCTCTCCGAGGATGGGCGCCTGGCGTCCGTCGACGTGCGGTATTCCAGCGACCCCGCGACGATCGAGAAGGCCGACGGCGAAGCGCTGATCGCCGCGGGCGAGAGCGCCGAGCCCGAGGTCCAGGTCGAGGCGCGCGGCGTCCTGGTCGACCTGGCGGCAGAGCAGACGGCCCCCGTCGGCGAGCTCATCGGCGTGGCCGTCGCGATCCTGTTGCTGCTCCTGCTGTTCCGCTCCGGGGCGGCGATGGCCGCGACGCTGATCGGCGCGCTGTTCGGCGTCGCGGCGGGCCAGATCCTGCTGGCCGCGGTGTCGGCGCCGCTCGGCCTGCCCAGCTTTGCGGCGGTGCTCGCGATGATGATCGGGCTCGGCGCCGGGATCGACTACTCGCTGCTGATCATCGGCCGCTACCGCGAGCAGCGGGCGGCGGGCGACGGCCTGCAGGACGCGGCCGGACGTGCGGCCGCGACATCGGGCGCCACGGTGGTGGCCGCCGGTCTGATCGTGATGGTGGCGATCGCCGGCCTGCTCGTGGTCGGCGTCCCGTTCATCGGGAAGATGGGCCTCGGCGCCGCGATCGGGGTCGGCGCGGTGGTCGTGTCGGCGCTGACGATCCTGCCGATCATGATGGGCGCGTTCGGTCGCAAGCTGGTGCCGAAGACGCCCGCGCACGAATCGGAGACCTTCACGCGCTGGGGCGAGATCGTCACTCGCCGCCCGTGGGCGTCGATCGCCGGCGCCACGGTGGTGCTGCTGATCTTCGCGTTCCCGGTCACGCAGATGCGCATCGGCCAGCCCGACGACGGCAACCAGGCCGAGTCGCGCACGCAGCGCGTCGCCTACGACCAGCTCACCGCGGCGTTCGGCGCGGGCTCCAACGGCCCGTTCCTGCTCGCCGTCGACACGCCCAAGGGCGCGCCGGAGACCGAGCAGCAGCTCACGGCGCTGCAGCAGGCCGTCGCCGACACTCCCGGCATCGCGACGGTGCCTCCGGCGGCGGTCAGCGAGGACGGCGAGATGGCCACGATCTTCGCGATCCCGACCACCGCGCCGCAGGACATCAGGACCTCCGCGGTCCTCGACCGTCTGCGCGACGACGTCATCCCGCAGGCGACCGCCGACACGCCGCTGAAGGTCTACGTCGGCGGCAACGTCGCCGGCTTCGAGGACCTCTCCGACAAGGTCTCCGGCCGCCTGCCGCTGTTCATCTCCGTGGTGATCGGGCTCTCGGTGCTGCTGCTGGTGATGGCGTTCCGCTCGCTGTGGATCCCGCTCGTCTCGGCCGTCTTCAACCTGCTGTCGGTCGCGGCCGCCTACGGCGTGGTGGTGGCGGTGTTCCAGCAGGGCATCGGCGCGGGCCTGATCGGCGCCGGCTCGGACGTCCCGATCATCTTCTTCCTGCCGGTCATGCTGTTCGCGATCCTGTTCGGGCTGAGCATGGACTACAACGTCTTCCTGCTGGGGCGGATCCACGAGGCCTACAACGAGGGGTACAGCCCCCGCGACAGCGTGATCCACGGCATGGGGCGCATCGGCAAGGTCGTCGTGGTCGCCGGCCTGATCATGGCCGCCGTCTTCCTCAGCTTCGTCACGCAGAACGACCTGATCGGGAAGATGTTCGGCGTCGGGCTGGGCCTCGCGATCCTGATCGACGTGCTGATCGTCCGCATGGTCATCGCACCGGCCGTGGTGACGCTGCTGGGCGACCGTGCCTGGTGGCTGCCGGCGTGGCTGGATCGCGTGCTCCCGAACATCTCGCTGGAGGGCAGCCAGAAGAGCGTCGGCGCCGAAGCGGAGCTCGACGAGCTCCCCGAGCCCGAGAAGGTCCCCGTCTGAGGACCCGCCGCCGCTCAACCGGGCGAGACCATCACGAGCGTTGCGGTCACCGGCTCGTCGAGCGCCTCGTACAGGTGAGCGATCGAGCCGTCGAACGCGGCGAAGTCACCCGGCGAGAGCTCGACCGGGCCGTGCTCTGGACCGCAGCGCAGCCGGCCCTCGTGCACGAGCAGCTGCTCGGTCACGCCCGCCGGGTGCGGATCGGCGCGTCGCGGACGCCCGGGGAGGACGTGCAGCTCGTACATCTCCACGCGCCCGCGCTCGACGGCGGCCTGGCGCAGGAGCCGCGCCTGCAGGATCGGTCCGGACACGCGCGGCCCCTCGCCGGCGCGCACCACATGCACGGCGGGCGCCTCGGCCTCGACGAGCAGGTCGGCGAGCGTCACGCCCAGCACCGAGGCGATCCCGTAGAGCGTCTCCACGGTCGGGTTCCCGCGCCCCGCCTCGAGCTCCGCGAGCGTGGCGCGGGCCACGCCGGAGGCGCGTGCGAGCCCTGCCGCGGACAGCGCGCGCGCCACGCGTAGCCGGCGCACGTTGGCGGCGATCGTCTTGACCGAGTCGTCCATCGCTGTCTAATATAACGGCAGGTCAGACGGTAAAACGGCTTCTAGGAGCGACAGTGTTCAAGCGCGCGCAGCGGCTCACAGACGTGCGGGGGTTCGGGATCGATCGCACGGCGGTGGCGGCCGACGCCAGGACGGCGGCCCGCCAGGACTGGCCGGTGCTGCGGATGGAGAACCTCGACACGGACCTGCCGCTGCCACCGGAGGCGATCCCCGAAACCGTCCGCGGACTGGAGCGCCCGGCCGCCAACAGCTGGCTCCCGTTCACCGGTGACATGGACCTGCGCGCGGCGGTGTCCGACTTCCTCGCACATCGCACCGGTCATCGCTACGACCCCGAGCGCGAGATCGTGATCACGAGCGGCGGCACCGAGGCGATCCTCGACGTGATGCTCGCCACGGTCGACCCCGGCGATCACGTGCTGCTCACCGATCCCACGTACGCCGGCATCGTCAACCGCGTCCGGCTCGCCGGTGGCGTGCCGCGCCTCGCGCCCTACCGCGTGCAGGAGCAGGAGTGGCGGCTCGACCTCGACGCGTTCGCAGCGGCGGCACCGGGCGCGGTGCTGGCCGTGCTGATGAGCCCGTCGATGCCGTCGGGCGCCGTGCTGACCGCCGAAGAGTGGGCGGCGGTCTGCGACGTCTGCACCGAGCACGACGTCCCGCTGCTCTACGACTCCGCGATGGAGCGGCTGCTGTTCGACGGCCGCGGGCTGGTCCACCCGCTGCGGTTCGACGGGCTGGCCGAGCGCACCGTCATCGTCGGGTCGCTCTCGAAGGAGCACCGCATGATCGGCTGGCGCGTCGGCTGGGCCGCCGGGCCCGCCGCGGTGATCGAGGCGGTCGGCTGGATGCACGTCTACAACACGACGACGCCGACCGGCATCGCGCGCGCGGGCGCCACCGCGGTCCTGCGCGGAGACCAGGGCCACGTCGCCGACGCGGTCGCC
Organism: uncultured Solirubrobacteraceae bacterium; assembly: GCA_963806395.1. Classification (GTDB taxonomy): domain Bacteria; phylum Actinomycetota; class Thermoleophilia; order Solirubrobacterales; family Solirubrobacteraceae; genus DASSUW01. Next base: position 237,169 of record CAWDYI010000020.1, read on the forward strand.
GAGCTCGAGCGCCGGCGGGACACGATCCTGCGCGCGCTCGAGGGCTGGCCGGTCGTCCGCCCCGCCGGCGGCTGGTCGATGCTGATCGACGCGATCGAGCTCGGCACGACGCCGGCCGAGTTGTCGCGAGCACTGCTCGAGGACGCCGCGATCGCCGCGACGCCGATGACCGGCTGGGGCGGCGAGGTCGCCGATCGGCACGTACGGCTCGTGTTCAGCGCCGAGTCCGACCAGCGGCTGCGGACGATCCCCGACCGCATGGCCGGCACGCGGCTGGAGGCCTACGGGAACTCGCCGCGCAGCGCGCGGACGTAGCGCTCGGCTGACTTCGCGACGACGCCGGCGCCGTCCTCGCGCACGATCCGGTCCCACCACGCGCCGTAGATCGTGTCGAACGCGAACGGCTCCAGCGTGGCCGCGATGTGCGTCACGGCGGCCTCCGGCAGCGGGATCAGGTTCGGGTAGCTGTACATGAAGCCGACGTGGCGGCGGTCGGGGATCACCTGCACGATGTCGCCCGAGAGCAGCGCGCCCGCGCGCGCGTCGTGCAGGACGGTCCCGCCCTCGAAGTGGCCGCCGCAGCGGATCAGCGTCAGCCCGTGGCCGAGGTCGCGCGTCTCACCGTCCCACAGCTCGATCGCGGGGTCCGGGCGCATGATCCATTCGCGGTCGGCCTCGTGCAGGTACACCGGACACTCGAAGCGCTGCGCCCACTCGACCATGCCGGAGTAGTAGTGCGGGTGCGAGATCGCGATCGCGGCAAGGCCGCCGCGCTTCTCGATCGCAGCGGCCGCGGCCTCGTCCAGCAGCGGAATGCAGTCCCACAGCACGGCCCGGTCGCCGGCCGTGACGAGCAGCGCGCGCTGGCCGATCGCGAACGACGGCTCCATGCCGACGCCGTAGTAGCCGCCGTCGGGGCGGATGTCATTGCGGTGCTGCGCGGCCAGGTCGCCGGTCGACGTCCAGCGCTGGCCGTCCTCGGGAACGTACTGGCGCGCGTCCTCGCAGATCGGGCAGCGCGGCGGAGGCGTGTCGGACGGCGCGAACTGGGCGCCGCAGGTGGCACAGATGAAAGCGGTCACGGTGAGCGATGATGTCGATATGAGCGATGTCCTGCGTTACGCCGCCTTCTCCGACCAGCCATCCGGGGGCAACCCGGCGGGCGTCGTGCTCGACGCCTCCGGGATGTCCGACGACGAGATGCTGGGGATCGCGGCCGAGCTCGGGTACAGCGAGAGCGCGTTCGTGACGGGCGGCGGCGCCCGCCGCGACATTCGCTACTTCAGCCCGCTGGCGGAGGTCCCGTTCTGCGGGCACGCGACAATCGCCACGGCGGTCGCCCTCGCCGAGCGCGACGGCCCCGGCGACGTCGTGTTCCAGACCCGCAGCGGCCCGGTGCCCGTCGCGACGCGCCGCGACGAGCGCGGCCGGCTCACGGCAACGCTGACGAGCGTCAAGCCGCGCGTGGACGAGGTCGCCGCCGCCGATCTCGACGAGGCGCTGGCCGCGCTGGGCTGGGGGCGCGAGCAGCTCGACCCGGCGTTGCCGCCGCGTGTCGGCTTCGCCGGCGCCCACCACCTCGTCCTCGCCGTCGCCACGCGCGAGGACCTGGCAGGGCTCGACTACGACTTCGACCGCCTGGGCGCGCTGATGGCCGCCCGCGACTGGACGACCGTGCAGATCGTCTGGCGCGAGGACGAGGTGCGTTTTCACTCCCGCAACCCGTTCCCGCCCGGCGGCGTCGTCGAGGATCCCGCCACCGGCGCGGCAGCGGCCGCGCTCGGCGCCTACCTGCGCGAGCTCGGGCTGATCACGCCGCCGGCGACGATCACGATCCTGCAGGGCGAGGATCTCGGCCGCCCCGGCCGGTTGCTCGCCGACGTCCACGCGGACCGTGAGGAGATCGACGTCACCGGCACGGCCGTGCCGATCACGTGAGCGCGCTGCGGACGTCGGCGACGAACGCGTCGACGTCCTCCGGCTGCGTGTCCCAGGCCGTCATCCAGCGCACCTCGCCGGTCGCCTCGTCCCAGACGTAGAACGACCAGTCGTGCTGGAGCCGTTCCGTGACGGCGGGGTCGAGCACCGCGAAGACGGCGTTCGCCTCGACCGGCTGGGTGATGGCCACGCCGTCCACGTCCTCGAGCGCCGCGCCGAGCCGGTGCGCCATCGCGTTGGCGTGCGCGGCCGACCGCAGCCACAGGTCGCCGGTCAGCAGCGCGTCGAGCTGGACGCTCAGGTACCGCATCTTCGAAGCGAGCTGCATCGCCTGCTTGCGCAGGTACTTGAAGCTCTCGGCGACGTCCTCGCGCAGCAGCACGACGGCCTCCGCGCCCATCAGCCCGTTCTTGGTCCCACCGAACGAGACCGCGTCGACGCCGGCGTCGGTCGTCAGCGCGCGTAGCGGGACGTCGAGCGCCGCAGCCGCGTTGCAGAGCCTGGAGCCGTCGACGTGCAGCAGCATCCCGTGTCCGTGCGCCCAGTCGGCGAGCGCCGCGATCGCCTCGGGTGGGTACACCGTCCCGAGCTCGGTGCTCTGCGCGATCGAGACCACACGCGGCTGGACGGCGTGCTCGTCGCCGATCCGCACGAGCAGCGGCTCGACCAGCTCGGGCGTCAGCCGCCCGTCGGGCGTGTCGACGACCAGCAGCTTGCGGCCGGCGCGCTCTGGCGCGCCGCACTCGTCCACGTGCAGGTGCGCCGTGCGCGCGCACACGATCGCCTGCCAGCGCCGCGTGAGCGCCTCGAGGCACAGCACGTTGGCGCCGGTCCCGTTGAAGACGGGGAACGCGTGCGCGGTCGCGCCGAAATGCTCGCGGAAGCGCTCGGCTGCGCGGGCCGTCCAGGGATCCGCGCCGTACGCGCCGGCATGCCCGACGTTGGCCGCCGCGATCGCGTCGATCACCTCGGGGTGGACGCCGGCGTGGTTGTCGCTCGCGAATCCGATACGGGCCATATCCACAGCATGTTCGATGATGGGGCTCGCAGATGCGCGCGACGCTGATCAATCACGAGCAGGTGGACATCGCCGAGAAGATCGTCGCCGGGCTCGACGAGGACGCTGTGCTCACCCATCGGCTGGTCCCGCTCGTCGACGGCACCGGCCATCCGATCATCGATCCGCGGACCGGCCGGCAGACCACGATCACGCAGTCGTGGGCGCCCGGGTACGTCGCCGAGGCGTTCGTCACCGTGGTGGAAGGGCTCCTGCTCTCAGAGGCGGTCGAGCTCGTCGCTCCGGTCTGGGAGGGCGCGATCGTGATGCCTGCGTACAGCCGCCTCGTGCCCGGGGCGGCGGCGTTCCTGCAGACCGCGTTGCACGATCCCGCGGCCGACTCCGGTGCGCTCGAGCCCGCCCTCGTGGAGTCGCTCGACGACGGCCACGACGACAGCAGCGCGATGTTCGCGCGCGCCTACAACGGCCGCTACGGGGAGGTCGCCGTCCGCCTCGGGCCGAGCGATCTCGCCCACCTCCAGGAGAAGGTCAACCGGTTCACCGACGAGGCGGGCGTGGCGGAGCGGTTCAGCGACTCCGGGGTGCTGACCTCGGCCGCGATCTCCGAGGCCTGCGAGCGGCTCGCGGCCGACTACGGCGTGGAGCCGGGAGAGCGGTTCCGCAACCGCACGGGCGTGGTCCTGCCCGAGCTCGTGACGACGTTGCTGGAGCGGCTGCCGGCTCGTCCCGACGCGGAGAGCTTCCTACGCCACCTGCTCGATCTGCGCGACGAGGTCGAGCCGCTGCGCGTCCGCCTGGGCGAGCTGGTGGCGATCGCCGACGACCCCGCGAGGTCGGTCGCCGACGCCGAGGAGCTGATGGCCGCGATGCGCGCCGACGGGGGTGGCGCCGACGGCGCCGGGGTGCTCGTGCAGTACTGCGTCGACGAGCTGTCGTTCCTCGTCAAGCTGATCCGCAAGCAGGGCGTCGACGCGGCCGAGATCGCTTCGAAGCTCCCGGCCGGCCTGGAGCCGCGCCTGCGGTCGAGCGCTCCGGTCGTGATGTCCACGCAGCGGACCGGCGACGTCGCTCGGGTGCTCGAGAGCACGTTCGGCCTCGCGCTGGACGACGCCGGGATGTGAGGCATATGCTCGCCCGATGCGCATCCCGGTCGCCGCACTCGGCTTCGTCCTGCTCGCCGCCGTGCTGGCGCCGCCGGCCACGGCCGCGCCGCTGACGGCGACGAAGATCCGGATCGGCGACCACCCCGGCTTCGTGCGCGTCGTCGTCGAGTTCACGGGCGGCCGCGTCGAGCCGGGCGAGGTGGTCGCGACCGACCCGGACCCGTTCCCGGACGGCTTCGTCCGGCTGCCGCTCACGCGCTCCGGCGTGCGCACGACGGCCGAGCGCGTGCGCCGCCACGGAGTGTTCGCGCGGATCGGCCACGCCCCGGGCCGGATCACGATCCGGCTGTCGGCCGCCGACCGGCGCTTCAAGTACGCCGGCTACTTCGCCCAGCACACGCCCGAGCGCCTCGTCATCCACCTCTTCAAGAGCCGGCCACCGAGCGACGCGGCCGAGATCGCGCGCGGGCGCGGCGGCTGCCTGACGCTTCAGAACCACGCCGTGACCGGTACGCGCGTGACCGCCTCCGGCCGCGAGCGCGACCTGTTCGAGCACTCGCTCGTGGTGCGGTTGCGCCGCAGGGGCGGCGCGATCCATCGCCAGAAGGCCGAGACGGCGCCCGACCGCCGGTGGAACACGAGCTTCCCCTATCCGGTGGCGCCGCGGCAGACCGGCACGCTCGAGGCCGTGGCGCTGTCGGCGAAGGACGGCACGCTCGACTGCCTCGTCCAGGCGCGCGTGCGCTTCGGCGGGTAGCTGCGCAGTTGACGTTCGGCCGCGCAACGGCGGCCCACGTACTAGTGTGCCGCCGGTGCTGTTTCCGGCGCTGACGGATCCCTCGGAGCGGGTCGCGCTGCGGTTCGGGGAGCGCGCGCTGACCTACCGGCAGCTGCGCGACGCGGCCACGGCGGTGGCGGACCGCGTCGCCGGCTCGGAGCGCGTCGCAGCCTGGGCGGTGAACGAGCCCGAGATCGCCGTCGCGGTCATCGGCGCGCTGCTGGCCGGCGTGCCGATCACCCCGATCAACCCGAAGGCGGGCGAGCGCGAGCTCGCGCACATCCTCGGCGACAGCGATCCCGAGCTCCTGTTCTGCCCGCCCGGCACCGGCGTCCCGGCCGCCGCGGCCGAGCGCGAGCGCGTCGACGTCGACCTCGATGCGCGCGGCGGCGAGCTCCCGTCCGAGCTGCCCGACGACGCGCCGGCGATCGTCGTCTACACGTCGGGCACCACCGGGCCGCCGAAGGGCGCCGTGCTGCCGCGACGCTCGATCGCCTCGAACCTCGACGCGCTCGCCGAGGCGTGGGAGTGGACCGACGCCGACGTGGTCGCGCACGCGCTGCCGCTGTTCCACGTGCACGGCCTGATCCTCGGGACGCTCGGCCCGGTCCGTCGTGGCGGCGGCATGCACCACCTCGGGAGGTTCTCGGCCGAGGCGGCCGCCGCGGCGCTGGAAGGCGACGCGACGATGCTGTTCGCGGTCCCGACGATGTATCACCGGCTCGCCGCCGAGGCCGAGGAGAACCCGGAGGTCGCGCGCGGCTTCGCGTCCGCGCGCCTGCTCGTGTCCGGCTCGGCCGCGCTCCCGGCTGCCGAGCATGAGCGGATCGAACGGCTGACCGGCCAGAAGATCGCCGAGCGCTACGGCATGACGGAGACGCTCATGAACACCGGCGTGCGCGCCTCCGGCGAGCGCCGCCCCGGCTACGTCGGGCCGCCGCTGAGCGGTGTCGACGTGCGGCTCGTGGACGACGACGGCAACGCGATCGAGGACGCCGACGACGAGACGATCGGCGAGATCCACGTGCGCGGTCCGAACCTGTTCCTGGAGTACCTCAACCGACCCGACGCCACCGCCGAGGCGCTGGTCGACGGCTGGTTCAAGACCGGCGACCTCGCCACCCGCGCGCCGGACGGCTACATCCGGATCGTCGGGCGGCGCGCGACCGACCTGATCAAGAGCGGCGGGTTCAAGATCGGCGCGGGCGAGATCGAGGGCGCGCTGCTCGAGCACCCGTCCGTGAAGGAGGCCGCGGTCACGGGCGAGCCCGACCCCGACCTCGGCGAGCGGATCGTCGCGTGGGTCGTCGTGCGCGAGGGCGAGTCGCCGTCGCAGGACGACCTGGCCGGCCACGTCGCGGACCTGCTCACGCCGCACAAGCGCCCGCGCGTGGTGCGGTTCATCGACGAGCTGCCGCGGAACGAGATGGGCAAGGTGCAGAAGAAGCGGCTGACGGCATGAAGGTCACCGGGGAGTACCGGTTCCACGCCGGGCGCGACCAGGTGTGGGCTGCGCTGCACGATCCCGAAGCGCTCGCCGCAAGCCTCCCGGGCGCACGGCGGCTGGTGCCGACCGGCGCCGACGCGTACGACATCACGGTGGACGTCGGGGTCGGTTCCGTGAAGGGGACGTACGAGGGGTCGTTCGCGCTCACGGAGCAGGTGGAGGGCGAGGCATGCACGGTGCAGGCGACGGCGGGCGGCCGGCCCGGCACCGTCACGACGGTCGCGCGGATGCGCCTCACCGACGACGAACGGCACGACAGCGCAGTGATGGTGTACGAGGCGGACGCGACGGTCACCGGCCCGCTGGCCGGCGTCGGCCAGCGGCTGATGGGCGCCGCCGCCCGGCGCACGACCGAGCAGTTCCTCGGAGCACTGGACGAGCGCATCCTGGGGCTGCCAGAGGCCGTCACCGAGAGCGAGCTCGTCTACGAGCGCGAGCGCGCCGCGCCGCGTGCCGGCACCGACCCGAAGGTGATCGCGGCGAGCGCGCTCGGGGGCTTCGTGCTGGCCCTGATCGGCGTCGCCGTCGGGCGCTGGACGGCGCGCCGGTGAAGGGTCGCGGCGCGCCAGGAAGAATGTGACCCTCGCGGGGAAGCGTTAGGCCGCGACGAGGAGAGGGATATGGCTTCCGGTCTCGACAAGGTTTGGAAGATCCACGGTGACGGCCGCACGGTAGAGCCCGGGGCGGTGGTGCGGCCGGACGAGCGGCTGAACATGCCGAACATGCTCGGCCTCGGCTCCCAGCACATCCTCGCGATGTTCGGCGCGACCGCGCTGGTGCCGGTGCTCACCGGCTTCGACGTCGCCACGACGATCTTCTTCTCCGGCGTCGGGACGATCCTCTTCAACCTGCTGACGAAGAACCGGGTGCCGTCCTACACCGGCTCGAGCTTCGCGTTCATCGCGCCGGTGATCGCCGCGAAGTCGCACGGCGGCGTCGAGGCGGCGCTGGGCGGGATCGTGGTCGCAGGCATCTGCCTGTTCCTGATCGGCCTGATCGTCGACCGGATGGGCTACCGGATCATCGAGTTCCTCCTGCCGCCGGTCGTGACGGGCGCGATCGTCGCGCTGATCGGGCTCAACCTCGCACCGGTCGCGAAGTCCCAGTTCACCGAGCAGGCGGGAATCGCGCTGTTCACGCTCGTGGCGATCCTGCTGATCGGCGTGGTGGTGAAGAGCTTCCTGTCGCGCATGTCGGTGTTCTTCGGGGTGGTGGCCGGCTACGTGTTCGCCGCGCTGCTCGGCAAGGTCAACTGGGATGCCGTCGACGCCGCCGACTGGTTCGGCTTCCCGGACATCACGACGCCGACGTTCAACGGCAAGGCGATCGTGCTGATCGTGCCGGCGGTGCTGCTCGTGTTGCTGGCCGAGAACGCCGGCCACGTGAAGGCGGTGGCCACGATGACCGAGGACGACCTCGACCCGCTGATCGGCCGCTCGTTCATGGGCGACGGCGTGGCGACCACGATCTCCGGCTTCTTCGGGGGCTCGGGCACGACGACCTACGCCGAGAACATCGGCGTCATGGGCTACACGCGGGTGTACTCGACGCTCGCCTACCTGATCGCGGGCTTCGTGGCGATCCTGCTCGGCCTGCTGCCGAAGTTCGGCGCGGTCATCAGCGCGATCCCGGTCGGCGTCCTGGGAGGCGCCGTGACGGTGCTGTTCGGCATGATCGCGGTGCTCGGCGCGCGGATCTGGGTCGACGCGCGCGTGAACTTCCGTGACCCGGTGAACCTCGTCACGGCCGCCGTCGCCCTGATCGTGGGCTCGGCGGACTACACGCTCAACTGGGGCGACTACTCGTTCGCCGGCATCGCGCTCGGCACGCTCGCCGCCGTCGTCATCTATCAGGTCCTGCGCCTGTTCCAGCCGGAGATCCCGCCGCCGGCCGGCGCGTTCGGCGACTCGACGGCAGGGCCGCTGGCCGCGTCACCTGACCCGCGGAGGTCGGCCGACGGACCGTGAAGCCCGCGCCCTTCGCCTACCACCGCCCGACGACCCGCGAGCAGGTCGACGACCTTCTCGCGGAGCTCGGCACGGAGGCGAAGGTGCTGGCGGGCGGGCAGAGCCTGATCCCGATCCTGAACATGCGCCTCGCCGCGCCGGCGCACCTGGTCGACATCAACTTCCTCGAGGACGAGCCGGCCGACGCCGTCCTGGAGGGCGGCGCGCTCTCCTTCGGGCCGCTCGTGCGCCTGCGGGCAGCCGAGCGGTCGGCGCTGGTGGCCGAGCGGCTGCCGCTGCTGACCGAGGTGCTGTTCCACGTCGCCCACCCGGCGATCCGCTCACGCGGGACGGTCGTGGGCAGCATCGCGCACGCCGATCCAGCGGCCGAGCTGCCGGCCGTGCTCGTGCTGCTGGAGGGCGAGGCGCGGGTGCGCAGCGCGAGCGGGCGGCGGACCGTGCCGGCGGGCGAGCTGTTCGCCGGTCAGCTGGAGACGTGCCTCGCGCCCGGCGAGTGGATCGACGAGGTGCGCATGCCGGTGCAGGACGGCCGAGGTGCGGCGTTCGAGGAGTTCGCGCGCCGGCAGGGCGACTACGCGCTGTGCGGGGTCGCCGCCCTGGCGTCCGGGGACCGCGTCGCGCTGTCGTTCGTCGGCATGGGCGCGGCGCCCACGCGCTTCGAGGTCGACGACGTGCGCGCGGCGGTCGAGCAGCTCGAGCCCGAGGACGACATCCACGCGACCGCCCGCTACCGCCGGTGGCTCGCCGAGCGGCTCGGCGAGCGTGCGGTGCGGCGCCTGCGCGGGGCGGCGTGATGGAGATCACGCTGCGCGTCAACGGCACCGCCCACCGGATCGACGTCGAACCGCGGCGGCTGCTTTCGGACGTGCTGCGCCACCGGCTCGAGCTGACCGGCACGCGGGTCGGTTGCGAGCACGGGGTGTGCGGCTGCTGCACCGTCCTCGTCGACGGCGAGCCGGCGCGGTCGTGCCTGATGCTGGCGGTGACCGCCGACGGCGCAGAGATCCGCACGGTCGAGGACGTGGCGGCGCCGGACGGCACCCTGCACCCGCTCCAGGAGGCGTTCCGCCGCCACCACGGCCTCCAGTGCGGGTTCTGCACCGCGGGCTTCCTGATGACCGCGCTGCCGATCTACCGCGACGCCCCGGCCATGACCGACGAGCAGCTGCGCGAGGCGCTCGGCGGGCAGCTGTGCCGCTGCACCGGCTACGTCGGGATCGTCGACGCGGTGCGGGCGGCGGCCGCCATCGAGGACGCGAGATGACGACGCGGATGTTCGGCGAGCCGGTCGAGCGCCGCGAGGACGCGCGGCTGCTCACCGGCCGCGGGCGCTTCACCGACGACTTCGAGCACGGCGCCGCGGAGGTGGCGTTCGTGCGCTCCGAGCACGCGCACGCGCGGATCGCCGACGTCGACGTCGCGGGCGCACTCGACGTCGACGGCGTGCTCGCCGTCTACACGCACGAGGACCTCGACGGCGGCTTCGGCGAGCCGCTGCCGCTGCTCACGCCGCACGAGGGCCTGGTCGCCCCGCGCACGCAGTACGCGCTCGCCCGCGAGGAGGTGCGCTACGCGGGCGAGACGATCGCGATGGTCGTCGCCGTCGACCGCTACGTGGCGGAGGATGCGGCGGAGCGCATCCGCGTGCGCTACGAGCCGCTGCCGGTGGCCGCCGATCTCGCGCAGGCCGCACAGGACCCCGCCAACCTCGCCGGAGGCTTCTCGGAGGAGGTCGGCGACGTCGACGCCGCGCTGGCGGATGCGCCGCACGTGTTCGAGTGGCGGTTCGAGATCGAGCGCAGCGCCTCGATGCCGATGGAGGGCCGCGCGGTCGTGGCGCGCTGGGACGACCACGAGCGGCGGCTGCTCGTCCACGACTCGACGCAGGCGCCGACCGGGATCCGGGGTGGCCTGGCCGCGCTGTTCGGGCTCGACATCGAGCAGGTCCACGTCGTGGCGCCGGACGTCGGCGGTGGCTTCGGCGTGAAGGTGATGCAGTTCTACCCGGAGGAGGTGCTGATCCCGTGGGCGGCGCGGCGGCTCGACCGCCCGGTCAAGTGGACCGAGGACCGGCGCGAGCACTTCATCGGCTCCAATCACGAGCGCGGTCAGATCCACCTCGTGCGCGTCGGCTGCGACGCCGACGGGCGGATCCTCGGCCTCGAGACCCGGTTCGTTCACGACGCCGGCGCCTACTGCCCGTACGGCCTGATCGTGCCGGTGATCACCGCCGCGCAGCTGCCCGGCCCGTACAAGCTCGCAAGCTACCGCTACGAGTTCCGCGCGGTCTTCACGAACACGGTCTCGGTGTCGCCCTTCCGCGGCGCCGGCCGCCCGCAGGGGGCGTTCGTGATGGAGCGCACGCTCGACAGGATCGCCGCCGAGCTCGGCATCGACCGGGCGGAGATCCGGCGCCGCAACCTCGTGCAGCCGGATGACTTCCCGTACGACGTCGGCGTCACGTTCCAGGACGGCGGGCCGACGGTGTACGACTCCGGCGACTATCCGCGCGGCCTCGAGATGCTGCTCGACGCCGTCGACTACGAGGGCTTCGCGGCCGAGCGCGAGCGAGCGGCCGCCGAGGGACGGCGGCTGGGGATCGGGCTGGCCGCCTACGTCGAGGGGACCGGCATCGGGCCGTACGAGGGCGCGGCCGTGAACGTGCTCCGCGACGGCACGGTCACGGTCGCGACGGGTCTGGCCACGCAGGGGCAGGCGCACGAGACCGTGTTCGCGCAGATCGCCGCCGACGAGCTCGGCGTCGCGCTCGACGACGTGCGCATCACGACCGGCGACACGCGCCGCTTCGGCTACGGGGTCGGCACGTTCGCCAGCCGTTCCGCCGTCGTGTCCGGCAACGCCGTGCTGATGGCCGCGACGAGCGTGCGGCGCCAGGCGCAGGAGCTGGCGGCGCGTCTGCTGGAGGCCGATCCGGACGACATCGAGCTGGTCGACGGCGAGGTGCGCGTGAAGGGCGCGCCCGGCAGCGCGATCGCGCTCGGCCAGCTCGGCGTGGTCGCCAACCCGCTGCGCTACGCGTTCGGCCGCGACGCGACGGAGGCGGCGATGTTCGCCCGCAAGGCGTACGCGTCGGGCGAGGCGCCGCTGCGCGAGGGCGCCACGCCGGGTCTGAACGCGGTCGAGTACTACAGCCCGCGCTCGGGCGTGTACGGCTTCGGCATGCACGCGGCGGTGGTGGAGGTCGACCCCGACACGTGCAACCTGCTGATCCGCCGCTACGTGATGGTCCACGACTGCGGGCGCGTGATCAATCCGATGGTCGTGGCCGGCCAGATGCACGGCGGCTTCGCGCAAGGGATCGGCGGCGCGTTCTACGAGCGCATCGCCTACGACGAGAGCGGCCAGATCGTGAACGCGAGCTTCATGGACTTCCTGATCCCGTACGCCACCGAGGTCCCGGCGCCGGTGCTGCTGCACACCGAGACGCCGTCGCCGAACAACGCGCTCGGCGTCAAGGGCGTGGGGGAGGCCGGGACGATCGCCGTTCCGGCCGCGATCGCGAACGCGGTCGCCGACGCCGTCGGAAAGCCCGTCGACCGCATGCCGCTCTCTCCGCTGGCCGTGTTCGAGATGCTCCACCCATGACCGTTCTGGTGAGCTACGACCTGGTGATCCGTGACGCCCGCGTCGACGACGCGGTTGTCGACATCGCGATCGCGGGCGAGCGGATCGCGGCGGTCGGGGAAGGGCTCGAGGGCACCGAGGAGCTGCCAGCCGACGGCCGGCTCGTCTCGCCCGCGTTCGTCCAGCCCCATATCCATCTCGACAAGGTGCTGACCGGCGCGTTGCTCGGGCCGAACCGCTCGGGCACGCTGGCCGAGGCGATCTCGCTGTCGCACGCGGTCAAGCGCGCCGCCACGGCCGAGGAGGTCCGCGCGCGGGCCGGCACCGTGATCCGCGCCGCCGTCGTCGCGGGCACGACCGCGCTGCGGAGCCACGTCGACGTCGACACGATCGGCGGCCTCACCGGGCTGCACGGCGTCGCGGCGGCGCGCGACGATCACGCCGACCTGTGCTCGGTGCAGCTCGTCGCGTTCCCGCAGGAGGGGATCTGGCGCGACCCGGGCACCGCCGAGCTGATGGCGGAGGCGATGCGCGCAGGGGCCGACGTGGTCGGCGGGATGCCGCACTGGGAGGCCGACCACGACGCCGCCCGCCGCCACATCGCGTTCTGCCTCGACCTCGCGGAGCGGCACGACGCCGACGTCGACATGCACGTCGACGAGACCGACGACGGCCGCTGGCGCTCGTTCGAGATCCTCGTCGAGGAGGCCGACCGCCGCGACTGGGGCCCGCGGACGACCGCCGGGCACGTATGCGCGATGGCGGCGTGGGAGGACGACTACGCCGCCGCCGTGATCGCGCGCGCGGCCGAGGCGGGCGTGATGGTCGCGACCAACCCGCCGACCAATCTGATGCTCCAGGGGCGTGACGATCGCGAGCCCCGGCGCCGCGGCATCCCGCGCATCAAGGAACTGCTCGCGGCCGGCGTCACGATCGGCGCCGGCCAGGACTGCGTCGACGACGCGTTCTACCCGTTCGGCACCGCCGACCCGCTCCAGGTGGCGCTGATCGTCGCCCACGCGGCCCAGCTCGGCACGCCGTCCGAGATCGCCACCGCCCTGCGCATGGTCACGACGGACGCCGCGCGGTTGCTGCGCCTCCCGGACCACGGCCTGCACCCGGGGGCGCGCGCCGACCTCGTCGTGCTCGACGCCTCGAACGCTCGCGACGCGCTGCGCGAGCAGGCCCCTCGGCGCTGGGTTCTGCGTGGTGGCCGCGTCGTTGCTGAGACCGTGCGGGAGCAGCGGCTCCATCGGGGGCCGGGCGTGGGGGCCTAGGGACAACGTCAACGTCAACTGCGCTGGGTGGGGAAGCTGGGGCTATGGGGCACGCCGGCGATGCGATCCCGCACACGCGCGCCGCGCAGCGCGCCGAGTGTGCAGAAACGCACCGCACAACCTCTCTTAATGCGGCAGTTGACGTTGTCCCTCAGCCACTCAGCACAGCACCTCGATCGTGAACCCGCCGGGGGCAGTGAAGTAGAACGTCCAGGCGCCGTGCTGCCGGCTCGGGGGCTCGATGTCGAACCCGTCGTCGCGGATCCGCTGGTTGATCTCGTCGACGTCCGCCTCGGTCGGCCGGATGAAGCCGATGTGGAAGGTCTTCGGGTAGCTGACCTGATTTGAGCGACCGACGCCGATCAGCGTGAGCACGAGGTCGTCGTCGTCGAACAGGACGTCGAAGTTCTTCTGGCCGCCGTTCATCGGCCGCATGCCGAAGTGCTTCGCGAGGAACGCCCGCGCGGCCGGCACGTCGTCGACGGTGAGGTTGACGTGGTTGAGCTTCATCGCGATGGCCTCGCTTCGCCGGGTAACCTGACAGCGTCCTGTCAATCATCGCAGATTGACAGGGTCCTGTCAGCATGGCGAGCGAGCTTCAAGAGACACCGGCCGAGGCCGCGTTCACGCGCCTGGTCCTCCTGATCTTCCGGCTCAACGGCGTGCTGCTCGAGACCGGGGACCGGATGGCCGCGCCGGTCGGGCAGACCAGCGCGCGCTGGCAGGTCATGGGCGTCGTCGACCACGGTCCGCTCACCGTCGCGGCGGTGGCCCGCCGCATGGGGCTCCGGCGACAGAGCGTTCAGCGCACCGCCGACCTGCTCGTCGCCGACGGCGTCGCCGCCTATGTCGACAACCCCGCCGACAAGCGCGCGCGGCTGCTCACGCTCACGACCGCCGGCCGGCGGGCGCTGCGCGCGATCGAGCGCGCCCAGCGCGCGTGGGCACGTGATCTCGGCGATCAGGTCGGCCTCGAGTCGCTGCTGCAGGCCGAAGGCTCGTTGGCCCAGATCCTCGCCCTACTCGGAGGACCGGCCGATCGCCCGTAAGGCCTGATCGGAGAACGAGACGAGCCGCCCTCGGGCGGCTCGTCACTGGTTATCGGCAGCTGTGGCCGGGAACTTGAGCGATCACTGAAAAGCTGGCGCGTTGGCGCTCTCCAGTGGCTGCGCGCCGCTTTGGCAAAGTGCGGGGCATGGCCCTGCGACTTCACCCGACCACGGCCGCCGAGCTCGAGTTCGTGCTCGCTGCTGAAGCCGATCTGGAGGCCGCGCCCTGGATCATCCGCTGGTCGCGCGACGAGCGCGGTCGAGCTGCGCCGGATCGTCGTGGCTACCAAAGGCGAAGGACTCGGCCGCGAGGCGCTTGAGCTCGTCCTCGCCCACGCGTTCGGTGAGCTCGGCGCGCACCGGGTGTGGCTCGAGGTCAAGGTGGACAACGAGCGGGCGCGGCGAGCGTACGCGGCCGTCGGCTTCGTCGACGAGGGCGTGCTGCGCGACGCGCTGCTGACCGGCGGGAGCTTCGAATCGCTGGTCGTCATGTCGATGCTCGAGCACGAGTGGAGCCCGTAGCGGCGTAACCTCCACCGCATGGACACGTGCACGCACCTCGACCAGATCCTCATCGAGCCACCCGAGTCCGTCGAGGGCTGTGAGGACTGTCTACGCACCGGCGGCCGCTGGATCCACCTGCGCGTGTGTCTGACCTGCGGCCACGTCGGCTGCTGCGACTCCTCGCCCAACCGGCACGCCTCGGCGCACGCGGCCGGGAGCAGCCACCCGATCGTCCGCTCGGCCGAGCCGGGCGAGGACTGGTGCTGGTGCTACGAGGACGAGGTCATGTTCCGCACCATCGCCCAGCCCTGAAAATCGAGATCACGATTCCGCCGGGCGGTTTCGCGATCGCTGAGCGCTGAGGATCGCGGCCACCACCGCGGCGGTCGCGGGACGCGAGCGATCGCTGGTCCTGACCGCGACGAACAGCGCACGGCTCACGCCGGCCTCGGCGATCCGGCGCACCGCCACGCGTGTGTCGCGCTCCGGATGGCCGAGCGCGGGCACGAGCGCGGCCACGCGGCCGCCGGCGACGAGCTCCAGCAGCAGCCGCATGTCGTTCACGCGGTGGCGGACGTCGGGCTCGAAGCCGCCGACGGAGCGGCAGACCCGGTCGAACATGTCGGCGTAGGCGGTGCCGGCGCGGGCGGTGGCCCAGCTGGTGCTCCGCAGGCCGGCGAGCGAGACCGGCTCCGCGCCGCCGGTCGCGACCGAGCGCGGGAGGACGAGCAGCATCTCGTCGGGCTCGAGGTACTCACGGTGCAGCTGCGGCAGTCGCGGCCGCGGCGCGTGCTCGTACTCCTCGGCGATCACGACGTCGAGCCCGCCGCGGACGAGCGTCGGCAGCGACTCCTCGGCCTCTGCCTCGGCAAGCTCGACACGGAGGCCCGGATGGGCGTCGGCGAGCCGGTCGAGAGCCGGCATCGCGAGTGCGAGGGCGGCCGTCTGGAAGGCCGCCACGCGAACCGTGCCGTGCACGTCACCGGCCTCGGCGGCGAGCTCGGCCTCGATCTGCTCGACGCGTGCCAGCAGCTCGCCGGCGCGGGTCGCGAGCGTCCGGCCGGCGTCGGTCAGCTCGAGCCGGCGTCCGACCTTGCGGAACAGCTCGACGCCGACCTCACGCTGCAGCTGTGCGAGTTGCTGGGAGACCGCGGAGGGGGTGAAGGCGAGCGCCTCGGCCGCGCGCGCGATCGTGCCCTGGGCAGCGAACTCACGCAGGACGGCGAGTCGGCGCGGGGAGAGCATCGCTTGAAGTATCGCTCAACAATTACGTGCAGAAAGGATTGCTTGTAGTTAAGTTACTTGCGGCGGAGGATGAGTCCCATGGAACCCTTCCTCAGCTTCCTCGCCGTGGCGGCGGTCGCGATGCTCGTCCCGGGCCCCGACACGTTCGTCGTCCTTCGCACCGCACTCGCCGAAGGGCCCCGGGCCGGGACCTGGGCAGCAGCCGGCTCGGCCGCCGGCAACCTCCTCTGGGGCGCGGCCTCGGCCCTGGGCGTGGCTGCGCTGCTCGCCGCGTCCGGCACCGCGTTCGCGACGCTCAAGCTCGTCGGCGCGGCGTACCTCGTCTTCGTCGGGCTGCAGGCGCTGCGCGCAGCCGCCCGCGGCGACGGCCTCGCGGCGGAGGCCGCGGAGGATCAGCAGGTGTCCGTCGCGGCAGCGTTCCGCCGCGGGCTCGCGAGCGACCTGCTGAACGTGAAGGTCGGCCTGTTCTGGACGGCGCTGGTGCCGCAGTTCGTGACCGCGGAGAGCGGCCCGCTGCTGCCGGTGGCGATGGTCGCGGCGATGGCGTCGCTCGTGTTCGCGTGGCTGACCGGCTATGCCCACCTGGCCGCCCGCATGAGCCAGATGCTGAAGCGGCGGCGCAGCGCGCAGGCCGTCAACGGCACCGTGGGCGCGACGCTGGTCGCCCTCGGCGTGCGCCTCGCCGTAGCGCCCCGCTGAGTCGCTAGCCGTTCCCGCGCACCGGCGCAGCCCGATCGAGTCGACCCCGCGACGCCTTCAGCGTCGCCGCTCGCTCCACGGTCCGCCGGGCCGGCAAGAGCCCCTGCGGTCGGAGCAGCATCACCACCACGAGGATCGCGCCGTAGATGCCGGAGCTGATCGCCGACAGGTCGAACTCCAGCCCGACCTGGCTCGGAAGGTCGAACAGGACGTCGGGCAGCAGGTAGTTGTTGACCACCGAGAGGACGATCGCGCCGACCACGACGCCCGCGATCGAGCCGAGGCCGCCGAGCACGACCATCGCGAAGATGAAGATCGAGAACGAGAACTCGAACTGGCCCGCGTTCACCACGCCGAGACGCGAGGCGAAGAACGCGCCCGAGATCCCGCCGAACGCGGCGCCCGTCCCATAGGCCAGGAGCTTGGTGCGGACGATCGGGATCCCGGCGCAGGCGGCGGCCGGCTCGTCGTCGCGCATCGCGATCCACGCCCGGCCGATGCGCGAGTCGCGCAGGTTCACGTTCACGACGAGCGCGAGCGCGACCAGCGCGAGCGCGAACCAGTACCAGGAGCGCAGGTCCAGCGTTCCGAAGCGGCCGATCAACGGCAGCTCGATCCGGTCGATCGGCCCGATGCCGATCGGGCCGGAGGTGAGCGTGCCGCCGAACAGCGCGATGCTGCGGCCGTTGGACGCGATCTGGCCGATGATCTCCCCGAAGGCGAGCGTCACGACCGCGATGTAGTCGCCGCGCAGCCGCAGCGTCGGCACGCCGATCAGCATGCCGGCGATCGCCGTCGCGGCGACCGCGAGCGCGAGGATGAGCACGAAGTTGACGTGGATGCCGGGCGTGCCGGCCACGGAGTCGCCCGCCAGGATGGCGATGCCGCGCCCGTCGGACCCGGCGTTGGCCCAGAAGCCCGAGCCGAAGTAGGCCGCCGTGTACGCGCCGATCGCGAAGAAGGCCACGTAGCCGAGATCGAGCAGGCCGGCGAAGCCCACGATGACGTTGAGCCCGAGCGCCATCACCACGTAGGCGGCGGCGAGGACCATGTTGTGGAGGACGAGTCCGCCCGCGCTGAAGAACAGCGGTGCGACCGCGGCGAGCGCGAACACGGCCACCACGCGCGCGAGCGGTGCGCCGCGCACGCGCGTCACGCCAGTGCTCGGTGTCGATCGGCGGCCTGGCTCACCGGGCAGATCCCGTCGTAGTGCCCGCAGGCGTGCGCGTCGCAGAGCCGGCATGTCGCCATCGCCGCACGCACGTCCACCGTCGTCGCATCGAGCACCGCCCCGAGCAGCCGCTGGAGTTCGCCCATGTCTGCAGCATTGAGCCGCGCGAGCGCGAGGAGCAGGACGCGCGCACGTGCGTCGAGCGCCCGTTCGGCCAGCTCGCGACCGGCCGGCTCGAGCCACACCCGCGTACGGCGCCCGTCCGAGGGATCCGACTCGCGGCGCGCCAGGCCGGCCGCCTCGAGCCGGTCGACGACGCGCACCGCGCGCGAGTGCGAGACGCGCATCGCGTGGGCCAGCACGTCGACCGACCTGCCGTCCGCCCACTCCCGGAGCGACACCAACGCGGCCGGGGGACCGCCTGCCATCCCCGTCGCCATCTCGGTCGCCTCCCGGATGTCGTCGCTCAGCGTCAGCGCGATCGCCCCAAGGCGATTCGCGACCCGCGAGATATGTGCCTCAGGCATATACCAATGATATGCGAGGAAGAGCGAGCTTGCGACCGAATAGCCTGCCGCTCGTGGGTGCGGAGAGCGCAGAGCGGCTGGTCGTCGCCCTCGGGGGCAACGCGATCGCCGGCGAGCGGGGAGCCGACCCGCAGTCTCAGCAGGAGGCCGTGGAAGGGGCGTGCGAGCAGATCGCCGCGCTGGTCGTGCACGGCCACGAGGTGGTGATCACGCACGGCAACGGGCCGCAGGTCGGCAACCTGCTGCTCAAGAACGACATGGCGCGGCACGTCGTCCCGCCCGTCCCGCTCGACTGGTGCGTCGCCCAGACGCAGGCGACGCTCGGCTTCCTGATCGTGACCGCCCTCGAAGCCGCGCTGCGCCGGCGCGGGCACGAGCGGCTCGTCAGCACGGTGATCACGCGTGTGCTCGTCGCCGCAGACGACCCCGCGTGGCAGCGGCCGACGAAGCCGATCGGGCGCTTCGTCCCTGCCGCCGAGGCGGCCGACCGGATCGCCGCCGGGGAGGCGTGGGAGGAGCGCGGCGAGCGTGGCTGGCGCCGGGTCGTCGCGTCGCCCGATCCGCTCGAGATTCTCGACCGCGGGACGATCGAGGCGCTGATCGCCGAGGGCGCGATCGTCGTGGCCGCGGGCGGCGGCGGGATCCCGATGGTGCGCGAGGACGGGCAGCTGCGAGGAGTCGAGGCCGTGCTCGACAAGGACCTCACCGGCGCGCTGCTCGCGCGCACGGTCGCGGCGGACTGCTTCCTGATCGCCACCGACGTCGAGGCCGCCGCGATCGGCTTCGGCACCCCGCGCCAGGAGTGGCTCGGCGCCGTCTCGGCCGACCGCCTGCGCGACCTCCACGCCCGCGGCGAGTTCGCCGGCGGCAGCATGGAGCCGAAGGTGCGCGCGGCGCTGTCGTTCGCGGACGGCGGCGGCCGCGCCGTGATCACGTCGCTCGAGCGCGTACGCGAGGCCATCGAGGGATCGGTGGGAACGCGGGTGCCGGCGTGACCGATCGCGTGATCGTGCGTCGCGGCGCGTACTACGACTCGGTCACGCTGATGCTGGTCTCGCGCGCTGCGGCGGGGGAGGAGGGCGCGGACGACGTCGCGGTCGGGATGGCGACGCCGCTGAACCTCGAGCTGCTCGCCGGCCAGGGCTTCGGCGTCGAGGACGGCGTCGGGCCGAACGACCTCGTGATCGCCGTCCGCGCGCGTGACGAGGCGGCCGCCGAGGAGGCCGTCGCCGCCGTCGACCGCGAGCTCGCGACCAAGGGCGGCGCGCAGGCCGCCGTCGCCGACCGCCCCGCCGCTCGCTCGCTCGCCTCCGCGGCGCGCCGCGACCCGGAGCTGAGCGTCGCCTTCCTCTCGATCCCCGGAGACCACGTCGCGACCGAGGCGGCGGCCGCGCTCGAGGCCGGGCTGCACGTGTTCTGCTTCTCCGACGGCGTGAGCCTGGAGGTCGAGGCTGCGCTCAAGCGGCGGGCGCTCGAGCGCGACCTGCTGTTCATGGGCGCCGACTGCGGCACGGCGATTCTCGACGGCGTCGCGCTCGGGTTCGCGAACGCCGTCGGGCGCGGGCCGGTCGGGATCGTCGGCGCGTCCGGCACCGGGATCCAGGAGGTCAGCTGCCTGCTCGACGCGGCGGGGATCGGCGTCTCGCACGCGATCGGCGTCGGCGGCCGCGACCTCAGCGCGCGGGTCGGCGGGCTGATGATGCGCCGCGGCCTCGAGCTGCTGGCCGCCGACGACGACACGCGCGCGATCGTCGCGATCTCCAAGCCGCCGGACGCCGCCGTCGCCGCTGCGATCGAGGGCGTGGCGGCGGGCGCCGGCAAGCCCGTGGTCCTCGCCCTCTCCGACGATCTCACGCTCGAGCAGGCGGCGGCACGCGCGGCCGAGCTCGTGGGCGGCGCGCTGCCGGCGTTCACGACCGGCCTCGCCCGCCCGCCCGCGCCCGGCGCCGTGCGCGGCCTGTACGGCGGCGGCACGCTCTGCGCGGAGGCGGCGCGGATCGTCGGCGCGGGCGAGTTCACCGACTTCGGCGCCGATGAGTACACGCAGGGCCGCGCGCACCCGATGATCGATCCGTCGCTGCGCAGGGAAGCGCTCGCCGCCGCCGCACGCGACCCGGACGTCACCGTGCTCCTGCTCGACGTCGTGCTCGGCTACGGCGCCCATCCCGACCCGGCGTCGGAGCTGGCGCCGGTGATCGCCGATGCGGTCGCCGCGCGCGGCGACCTGCATGTGCTCGTCGCGCTGTGCGGTGCGGCCGCCGACCCGCAGGGGCTCGACGGCCAGCGCGAGGCGCTCGAGCGCGCCGGGGCGGTCGTCACGCGAAGCAACGCGCACGCCGCGCGGCTGGCGCGGGAGGCCTCCGGTGGCTGATCTGCTCGGGCGCCCGCTCGCGGTCGCGAACGCCGGCGTCGATCTGTTCGCCGACGAGCTCGAGCGCCAGGGAGTACCGGTCGAGCGGGTCGAATGGCGCCCGCCCGAGCCGGGCACCGCGGACGCGCTGGCGCTCCTCGCACTCGAGGCGGCGGCGATCGCGCGTGCCAACGACGAGGCGGTGAAGCGGCTCGACGACGCGCAACCGCTGCTCGTCGGAGTCGGCGTCGCGCGCGACCTGCTGCCGGACATGGGCGAGCGCACGATCCTGCATGCCGGGCCGCCGATCGGCTGGGACGACATGTCAGGGCCGCTGCGCGGGGCGGTGATCGGCGCCGCCGTCCACGAGGGGCTGGCGAGCGACCGCGATGACGCCGCCCGCCGCGCCGCCGCGGGCGAGTTCGAGTTCGCGCCGTGCCACGAGCGCGGCGCGGTCGGGCCGATGGCGGGTGTCGTGAGCGCGTCGATGCCGATGTGCGTGGTGGAGAACGCGACGCACGGCAACCGCGCCTTCTGCACGTTCAACGAAGGGCTCGGCAAGGTCCTGCGCTACGGCGCGAACGACGACGAGGTGCTCGACCGCCTGGCGTGGATCCGCGAGGTGCTCGCGCGCGTGTTCGCCCGCGCGCTGGCCCGGCTGGGCGAGCCGATCGACCTGCGGGCGATGACCGCGCAGGCGCTCCAGATGGGTGACGAGGGGCACAACCGCAACCGTGCCGGGACGTCGCTGCTGCTCCGCACGCTGCTCCCGGCGCTGATCGAGCTCGACGAGCCCGCCGCGAAGGTCGCCGCCGTCGCGCGCTTCATCGCCGGCAACGACCACTTCTTCCTCAACCTCACGATGCCGGCGTCGAAGGCCGCGGCCGACGCCGCCGCCGGCATCGACCGCTCCTCGATCGTCGTCGCGATGGCGCGCAACGGGACCGAGTTCGGCGTCCGCCTGAGCGGGACCGGCGACCGCTGGTTCACCGGCCCGAGCGGCACCGTCGACGGGCTCTACCTGCCCGGCTACGGCCCAGAGGACGCCAACCCCGACATCGGCGACAGCACGATCACGGAGACCGTCGGGCTCGGCGGCTTCGCGATGGCCGCCGCGCCGGCGATCGTGCGCTTCGTCGGCGGCGGCGCCGCGGACGCGCTCGCGGCCACGCGGGCGATGTACGACATCGCATGGGGCGAGAGCCGCAGCTACCAGATCCCGGCGCTGGGGTTCCGCGGCACGCCGCTCGGGATCGACTGCCGCGACGTCGTGCACACCCGGATCCTGCCGTTCGTCAACACCGGCATCGCCCATCGCGAGCCGGGCGTCGGCCAGATCGGCGCCGGGCTCGTCGAGCCGCCGATGGAGGCGTTCGCCAAGGCCGTACGGGCGCTCGCGGGACAGTGATCGCGCACGCCGTCGCGGCGCCGGTGGCCGGCCGCCGTCTGGTGCTGTCCGGTGACGACCCGTCGTACGTCGACCTCGACGGGTTCGTCGTCGTCGTCGTCGGCCGCGGCGGGCCGCTGCTGCCGAACGGCGTCGTGCTCACGGGCAGGCCCGAGAAGGGCCCGCTCTCGCTCGAGGGCGCGACCGTGTGGGACCCGACGCTCCGGCTCCCCGACGACCCGGCGCGCGTGGGAGCGGAGATCCTCCAAACCCTCGACCAACCCTCCCAAAGGGGTCAGACCCCCTTACTGCAAACCCTCAACCAACCCTCTCAAAGGGGTCAGACCCCCTTACTTGCCGCGGAGGCGGCGGCTGCGCTGATCGGGCTCGGGCCGGGGCTCACGCCGGAGGGTGACGACGTGGTCGCGGCGACGGCCGCGGTCGTTGCCGCCGGGCCGTGGCCGGCTGCCGAGAAGGACGCGTGGCTGCGGGTCGCGCTCGGGCCGGACCTGCGTGCGCGCACAACGTCGCTGTCGGCGACACTGCTGGAACTGGCGGCCGCCGGGCAGGTCGCCGAGCCGCTCCAGGCACTGCTCGGCGGCCGCCGCGAGGCGCTCGCGCGGCTCCTGCGGATCGGCCATTCGACCGGCCGCGCGTACGCGCTCGCGGCGGGCCGCGCGTTGACAGCGATCGGATGATGTGTAACTCTACGGTTACACATTGTTCCCAAGGAGGCACCGATGGCATCCGACCAGATCCAGCGCGAGACCATGATCGCGGCACCCGTCGAGCGCGTGTGGACGCTGCTCACGGAGGCAGAGCACATCGGCACGTGGTTCGGCGACGCCGGGGCGGAGATCGACCTGCGCCCGGGCGGCACGCTGATCCTGCGCTGGGCCGAACACGGCACCGTCCACGGCGAGGTGGTCGCGGTCGAGCCGCCCCGCCGCTTCGCGTACCGCTGGGCGGCGTCCACCGCACAGGGCGACGCCGAGCTGGTCGCCGGCAACTCGACGCTGGTCGAGTTCACGCTCGCACCCGAGAGCGACGGCACGCGGCTGAGCGTCGTCGAGTCCGGGTTCGCCGCGCTCGACGTCCCCGAGGCGGAGCGCGTGAGCAAGGTCGAAGGCAACACCGAGGGCTGGGCGCAGGAGCTCGGCCACCTGCGCGACCACGCGGAGCGCGTCACCGCCTGATGGACGACGCCGGCGTCTTCGCCGCGCTCGCCGACCCGACGCGCTGGCGGGTGCTGAGCCTGCTCGCCGAGCGCGGCGACGGCACCGCCACGACGCTGGCCGGCGAGCTCCCGGTCAGCCGAGTGGCGGTGATCAAGCACCTCGCGGTTCTCGACCGCGCCGGCCTGGTGGAGAGCCGCCGGCGCGGTCGCGAGGTGCTCTACACGGTCCGCCCCGAACGGCTCGACGCGACCGCGCGCTGGATGGCCGGCCTCGCCTCCGAGTGGGACGCCCGGCTGGCCGCGATCAAGCGCATGGCCGAAGCCGATTAGTCTGCCCGGCCATGAACGTGCTCGACCTCTCCCAGGACTTCTCCATGCATACGCCGGCGTTCGCCAGCTACGACGGCCCGTCGATCAAATGGATCAAACGGCTGGCGTTCGACAAGGCGGGCGGGCAGGAGCTGACCTCGACGCTGCATGTCGGCACGCACCTCGACGCTCCGGCGCACTTCCTGTCGGGCGGCAAGTTCATCGGCGACCTGCCGATCGAGTTCCTGGTCGGACCCGCATGCGTCGTCGACCTCGAGCGGATGGGTCTCGGCGACTTCGACCTCTATGGCCCGGAGCACTTCGAGCGCTGGGAGCGCGACACCGGCATCGCGATCGAGCGGGGCGACATCCTGATCATCCACACCGGCTACCACCGGCACTATCCGGAGAACTGGGCCGACCTCAGCGCGGTCGACGAGACGAAGTACTTCATCCGCCATCCCGGCCCCACGCGCGCCTTCGCCGAGTGGGTGCTCGATCGCGGGATCCGCTGGCTGGCGGTCGACGCCGGCACCGCCGACCATCCGATGAACACCGTGATCCGGCGCATGCGCCCCGACGAGGCCGAGGACGCGGAGGCCAAGCTCGGCCGCTCGCTCGACGAGATCTTCCCGAAGCCGGACTACCAGATCATGCACACGCTGCTGTTCCCGCACGACGTGGTCCACATCGAGAACCTCGGCGGCGCGATCGACCAGGTGCTCGATCAGCGGATCCAGTTCGGCTGCTTCCCGTGGCGCTTTCAGGGCGGCGAGGCCGCCTTCTGCCGCGCGGTCGCGTTTCTGGACGCCCAGTAGCGCTTCAAAATTATGTCCAACGTTGTTCCGGTTCGCACGAGCTGGGTATCACCTCGACACGCCGTGTGGCGGGACACGGCGCAGCGCAACGCCAACGGGCTGTTGGGACACCCAGATCACGGACGGGGGACAGCCGGAGGGCGACTCGCAGAGCGACCGCGCCGCGGGCCGAAGGCGCCGGTCTCCCGCGACGGCGGCGGCGCCAGCTGCTCGCCGTCGCGGTGCGAGCCCCGTTACTTGGCCTCGGTGCCGTACTTGAACGAGTGGAACGCGGCGGCGGCGATGTCCGAGAACTCCTGCTCGGTCTTCCCGAACGTCGGGCGGCCGCGCATCTCGCGCCGCAGACTCAGCAGCACGGCGCCCCGCCCGTCATCCTCCGCGGGCACGAGCACGACGTCGTTGTGGAACGCGCGGCGGCCGGGTGGGCCGGTGCGGAACCGCACCTCGTAGCCTGGCGCTCCGTTGAAGCGGGCGCGGCCCTCGTAGCGCAGCTGGAAGTCGTCGTACCGCGCGCGCAGCGACTCGATGTGCCCTGACGCGTACGCCGGCAGCAGGCCGTGCGCCACGTCGCCTTGACGTGCGGGCAGCGCCACCGGGCTGACCGACACGGCGGCGGTCATACGTCCGCCGCGGCCTTCGAGACGCACGAGCTCTCCCTGCGGCGGCGCGACCGCGTCCAGCGCGCCGTCGTCGTAGAGCAGGTTGAACACGGGCTGCTCGCGGTGCACGAGCTGCGTGACGCCGTCGATGTGCGGGCGCACGACCAGCACGGCGAGGAGGACGAGCACGACGGCGGCCGCGAGCAGCGCGATCGTCGTGCGCCGGCGCACGCCGGTCCGGCGGCGCACGAGCTCCGGCAGCGTCGGCCCGAACTCGGGCAGGACGAGCGGTTCACGCGCGGACATCGGCGCCAGTGTACGAACGGTCCCCGCCGCTCGATTCAATGGCGCTCGCGGCGTCCAGGCCCTCCGGCGGTTCCGCGCGCAGGCTCGCCGCGATCGCGAGCAGGACCCAGGTGAGCGGGTCCTCGAGGTACGCCGCGTACACGAGCGTGTGCACGAGCAGCGCGGCGTACGCGGCGGCGATGCCCACCCGTGCCACCGCGACGACACCCGGCCAGGGTGCGGACCCGACGGCGGCGCGCAACCCGCGGAACAGCAGTGCGAGCGAGACGGCGACGAGCGCCAGGTAGGCGACGAGGCCGATCACGCCCTGCTCGGCGGTCACGGTCAGCGGGATCGTGTGCGAGGCCGCCGCGACCTTGTCCGAGCTGACCCGCTCGCGCTCGCGGTATTGCTCCGTGAACGCGCCGGAGCCGTAGCCCCACAGCGGGCGGTCGCGGACCATCTCGAGCGCTCCCACGACCAGGTTCGCCCGCCCACTGGTGATCCGGTCGAGCTTCGCCTGGCTGCCGGTCTCGACGTTGAGCACGCTGGGGGCGAAGACCACGAGCGCGACCGCGACGACCCCGGCCGCGGCGGCGCCGGCCAGCACCGGCCACGGGCTCCAGCGCAGCGCCGCGAGCACCGCGAGGCCGAGCAGCAGGGCGGCGAAGCTCGACTGCGACAGCGAGAACACGAGCCCCGCCCACAGCAGGGCGAGCGCGCACGCGATCACGACCGCCTCGCGGCGCCTGCGCGTCCACAGCAGGACGGTCGCCAGCAGGACCATCGTCAGCGCCAGGTAGCGCCCGTAGATGTTGGGGTCGAAGAACAGCGAGTTGACCCGGAAGTAGGGCAGCAGGTCATTCGCCTCGACCACCTTGGCGTTGGTGATCAGGAGGTGCCCGGTGGCGAACTCGACGCAGCCGATGGCGGCGAACACGAGCGCCAGCACTACCGTCACGCCGAGGCTCGCGCGCAGCAGCGCCCGCGTCCAGCGGACCTCGAGCAGGAGCAGGAACAGGAGCGCGAACGGCACGTAGAACAGGCATACGTTCTTGAGCGCGGGCTCGACGTCGCTCGAGTACACCGACTGGGCGCCGTACACGACGAGCACGACCGCGAACGCGAGCTTCAGGCGCCACAGCAGCGGCGCCGGCGGTGCCTCCTCCTGATCCTCCTCGTCGTCGCGAGTGCGCAGCCAGCGCCACGCGTAGGCCAGCGTGCCGGCCGCGATCACCGCGTACAGGGGCAGCAGGAGATTCGCCGCAGAGCCGCTGACCGACACGGGGACGCGGAATGCGAGTGCGCCGACCGCCAGCAGCGGGAGCGCGTCCGGGCGCCGGTGCACGAGCCACGTCAGCACCACGACGGCGACGACCCCGGCAACGCCTGCGCCGGCGATCGCCGGACCGATCGTGGGCACGTGGAAGCGGCTCGCCAGCGTCGCGAGCGCGACCGCCGCGAGCGCCGGCGCCGCCAGCATCGCGATCGCGCGCCGCCGCCGGTCGCGCGCGACGATCGCCGCGGCGGTCGCCCCGGCCGTGGCAAGGATCGCCACGCCCTGGACGGGGGCGGCGACGGCGAGCAGGTCCAGCGACGCGGGCAACGCGGCGCCAACCCTAGCGGCGCCGCGGGCGGCCGACTCCGCGATGAACGTCCGCACGATGCGTTTCCAAATCGTGACCAGCGGCGGTGGGAGGTCCGCCTCGACCGCTATCGTGGCCGAGCGGATGGCCACCGTAACGCCCCCGAGGCCGGCGCCGGCGGCGACGACCCAGAGCACGCCCCCGTTGCAGCGGCAGCGGCGCCGGAACGTCCCGGCGCTCGCGGTCGCCGCGGTCACGTCTGTCGGCGTCGCGGTCGTGCTCGCACTCGTCTATGCCCCGTCGTACGTCAACTACGACGCGCAATGGGCGCTGCTGTGGGCGAGCGACCTGTGGCACGGCGTCACGCCCGAGTACACCGCGGACTTCGCGCCGACGCCGCATCCGCTGGCGACCGCGGCCAGCTCGCTCGCGCTCGTGTTCGGACACGAGGCCCACCTCGCGATCCTGTGGGTGAGCCTGCTGTCGTTCGGTGCGCTCGTGTACCTGACCTACCGGCTCGGCGAGGAGCTGTTCCATCCGTGGGTCGGCGTCGTCGCCGCGCTGGTCGTGCTCACCCGCCCCGCAATGGAGCGCGACGCGCTGATCGGCTATCAGGACATGCCGTTCGCGGTGCTCGTGATCGGCGCCGTGCTGCTCGAGGCGCGGCGGCCGCGTCGCGGAGTCGCGGTGCTCGCGCTGCTCACCGTCGCCGGGCTCCTGCGGCCGGAGGCGTGGGTTCTCGCCGGCCTGTACTGGCTCTATCTGTGGCCGCCGGCCGCGCCGGCCGAGCGCGCGCGCACCGCCGCGCTGGTGCTCGCCGCGCCGCTGATCTGGGCCGCGAGCGACTGGATCGTGACCGGCGACCCGCTGCACTCGCTGCACGGGACGGCCGCGCTCGCAGAGGAGGCCGACCGGCGTCGCAGCCCCGAGCAGGTGCCGTATTGGACCGCCAAGTACTTCGGCTACGCGCTGCGCGAGCCGATGGTGCTCGGCGTGCCGATCGGGCTCGGATTCGCGTGGATCTACACGCGCCGCCGAGCGGCGCTGCCGGCGGCGATCGTCGTGGCGATGACGGCCGTGTTCGCGGCCGGGCCGCTGTTCGGCCTGCCCCTGATCCGCCGCTACGTCGAGACCCCCGCGGTACTGCTCACGCTCTTCTACGGCCTCGCCGTCTGCGGCTGGATGCTGCTGCCGGCGGGCCGCGCGCGCAGCCGCTGGATGGCGGTCGGCGGCCTCGCGGTGGCGCTGTCGGTCGCGTATGTGCCGTGGCACGTCGACAAGCTCCAGAGCGTCGACCGCCGGATCGAGGTCGACGGCCGGATGTACGCCCACCTCCAGGTCGCCGCCGAGGCGCCGGTCGTGCGCGCCGCGTTCGCGCGCTGCGCCCCGCTGACGGCCGCCGATCACCGTCCGATCCCGTTCGCGCGCTTCTGGCTCGACGGCGCCCCGGGGTCGGTTACGACGATCGAGAACGGGGCGAGCCCGATGGGGCGGATGCTCCTGCTGCCCCGCCGCAACCGGTCGACCGGCCGCGTCTACAAGCCGAGCACCTTCCCGCGCGTGAAGCCGCCCGACGGATTCCGGCAGATCTACCGCAACCCGTCATGGCGCATTTTTGCCGCGCCGGGCTGCGCGTAGCCGCCGCAGCGCCCTTTCAGCCAGCGTCGGCCCGGCCTGCGGGGCGCGCCGCGAGGTCAGCTGGCTGAGCAGGTCGAGCTTGGAGTACCTGCCGGTGAGGTCGACGAACTCGAAGTCGAGGTCGGCTCGCTTCTCGATCAGGAACTGCCGGTGCGGCAGCCCGTAGATGCGCGATCCGACGGCCTCGGCGAAGTGGACGGCGAACGGGAACACGAGCGTCGGCTCGAACTGCTCGCCGTGCTGCCAGATCGATCGAGAGAAGTCGTCGCCGCCGATGAACCCGCCGTCGCGGACCTTCGGGTAGACGCGAACCAGGTCCACGGTGATGCCGCGCAGCGTGTGGTCGCCGTCGACGTAGGCGAAGTCCAGGCTGCCGTCGGGGATCTCGTCGATCACCTCGGTCGTGCGCCCGCGCAGCACCACACGGCGCGCCTCGTGTGCGCGGGTGCTGTCCATCGCCTGCTCGAAGATCCGCTCGAACGCCGCGTCGTCGCGGTTGGCGGGCTTGTTCCAGCCGTCCAGATGGCGCCACGGGTCGACCATGTAGTAGGCGTCGACGCTCGGGCAGTTCGCGAGCAGGTGGGCGGCGAACGCCCCGCGGTAGACGCCGATCTCGGCGACCGTACGGGCACCGACGCGGTCGAGCAGGGAGGCCCACAGCTCCAGCCGGGTCTCGGCCTCCGCCGCGACCGCCTGGACGAGGGTGACGTTGGCGGTGCCGGTCATCAGAACGGAAGGTGGCGACGAAGCGCGGGTGGTGGCGCGGGCAGGACCGCCGGGATGCCGCGCAGCCGCCGAGCGCGGCGGCGCAGGCGGTCGGCGCCGGCCGGCGGTTCCGGGCCGGCATCCCAACCGTGCCACGCGCGCAGCTGGTCGCAGTAGTTCACGAGCCGGTAGTCGCGGCCGTACCAGTCCCGCAGCGCACTGACGGCGTCGTCGTCGAGCGTGCTGTCCAGCGACGCGTCGCGACGATGCGACCGCACCGGATCCGACGGAAGCTCGGCCTCGCGCGGCAGCGCCAGCACGGACTTGAGCTGCTCCCAGTCGCTGCTGAGCGTCTCCTGCCTGGCGATGAAGAGGATCTGGCCGAGCCGCGCCCGCAGCTGCCGCGGCGTGCCGATGTTCTTGTCCATGAACCCGAGATGGCGGATGTGGCGCATCGCCGACTGCGCGAGACCGCGTTCGCCGGCGTCGTCGCCCGCCAGCGCCGTGGCCAGCTTCTGCGGCGTCGGGAATGCCTCGAACGCCTCGCGTTCCGCCTCGGTCCACTCGAAGTAGTACCGCGGCTGGCCTTTGGTCAGGCGGCTGTAGAAGCCGCTGAGGAAGCGGGCGATCGGGTCGCGCACACAGAAGAAGACGTGGTCCCCGGGCGGCACCTCCGTCATCGTGAAGTTGTGGTTGTGCAGCCGGATCCGGCCGAACGGCGTCTCGGGCACGCGGTCCGCTCGCTCCTCATTCCAGTACGCGAGGCGGCGGTTCGTCAGCGCCCGCTTGATCGCGGTTCCACCTGTCTTGCCGACATGGACGAAGTGCACCGTCACGTCTCACCTCCGGCGGTCAGCGGGTCGCCTCGACGGTCTTGCGGAGGTATCCGCGTACGTCGTGCTCGATCTCGTCGTAGTCCGGCAACGCCGCGAGGTTGTGGATCTCGGAGGGGTCCGCGCGCAGATCGAAGAGAAGGTAGACCTCGCCGGCACGGTTGAGCGCGAGCTTCCAATCCGCGGTCGCGACCATCTGCTCCCGGCGCAGCTCCGACAGCGCAACCTCCCGGTGCGGCCGTGAGAGGTCGTCGAGCACTCCCGTGACGCTGCGGGCCAGGCTGCCCTGGGCAGGACGGGCGCCGGCGAGGTCGACCAGCGTCGCGCCGACGTCCATCAGCTCCACCATCGCGTCCGACACGCCCCCGGCGGTGCCGCGCTGCAGATGCGCCGGCGAGCGCACGATGAACGGGATGCGCGTCGCCGAGCCCAGGAAGTTCTGCTTGTAGAGCAGGCCGTGGTCGCCGTTCAGCTCGCCGTGGTCGGACACGAACGCGACGACCGTGCGGTCGAGCTCGCCTCGCTCCGCGACCGCCTGCAGCACGTCGCCGATCTGATCGTCGATCAGCGTCACGTTGCCGGCGTAGTCCGCGCGCAGCTGCGCCACCTCGCCAGGCTCGAACGCGATCCGGCGGTTCGCGAACCGCTTGTCCAGCAACCCGCGCGGGCGTTCGCGGTCGTCGTCGTGCGCCGGTATCGGCTCCGGCATCGCCGCCGGGTCATAGCGGCTCGCGTACGGCTCCGGCACGTCCCACGGCTCGTGCGGGCCGCCGAAGCTCACCCAGCAGAACCACGGCTTGCTGTCCTGATAGTCGCGCAGGTACGCCGCTGCCTGCCGGCCCACGTACACGTCCGCGTACAGCTCGAGCGGCAGCGGCGACGGGCGCACGACCCACGGCTTGTTCTCGTACCGATCGCGCAGGTCGCTCCGGTACGCGTCGTACACGCCGGCCGCCTCCCAGAGATCCGTGAGGTTCGAGCGGCAGGCCGCGGCCGCGCGCGGGCCGGCGATCTCGTCCACGTGCTCCAGCCCGGCCGCCCGGATCAGATCCGCACGGTCGCGCAGGTCGCCGGTGTGCGGGTGCAGATGCGTCTTGCCGAACACGCTCGTGCTGTAGCCGGCGTCACGGATCGCGCGCATCCACGTCGGCGCCTCCGGCGACAGCGTGTGCGACTTCTTGCTCCACACGCCGGTGTTGTGCGGGTACAGCCCCCTGGCCAGGCTCACCCGCGCCGGCACGCACACGGGCGAGTTCGTGTACGCGTTCGTGAACCGCACCCCCTCCGCGGCGAGCCGGTCGATGTTGGGTGTCTGCACCCAGCCGCCGGAGCATCCCAGCGCGTCCCACCGCTGCTGGTCGGTCATCAGCAGCAGGATGTTCGGGCCGGGCTCGTCGCCGTTTCGTCGCAGCGAACGCATGCGCGGCAGACGCCGCAACTAGACGTCCTCCATGGTCATCGCGTCCGGTTCCTCCTCCGCGTCGCGGACGCCGAGGAACTCCGTGTAGGCCTCCACCACCGCGGTCGGCTCGTCCCACATGCGCATCTGGCCCTTGTCGAGCCAGATCGCCTGATCGCACAGCTGTTCGATCGTGCCGAGCGCGTGGCTGACGAGCAGGATCGTCCGGGCTTCGCCGCACAGCTCGCGCATCCGCCGCGACGACTTGCGCCGAAACCGCGCATCGCCGACCGACATCGCCTCGTCGATGATCAGGATGTCGGGGTGCATGGTCACGGCGACCGCGAACGCGAGCCGCCCGTACATGCCGGACGAGTACGTCCGCATCGGCATGTCCATGAACTCCTCGAGCTCCGCGAAGTCGACGATCTCGTCGTACTTCTCGGCCAGTTCGCTACGTGTCAGCCCGGCGGCGAGGCCGCCCAGCACGACGTTCTGGCGACCGGTGAGCCGCCGGTTGAAGCCGACGCCCAGTGACAGCAGCGTGCTGACGCGCCCGTCGACCTCGATCCGCCCGCGGGTCGGCGGCAGGATGCCGGCGACGCTCCGCATGAGCGTCGACTTGCCGGCCCCGTTGGCGCCCACGACGCCCATCACCTTGCCCTGGGGGACGGAGAACGACACGTCCCTGAGGGCCTCGATCTCACGGATCACCCGTTCGCGGCGGCCCAGGCGCATCAGCGTGCTCTTGAGCGTGGGCGCGCGCTCGAGCGACGTCCGGTACGTCACCGACACGTTCTCGACGCGGATCCGCGGGCGGCTAGAGACGGACAGCGAACTCACGCTCCCGGGAGATGAAGAAGAGCGCGCCGAGCACGAACAGCGAGAACGCCCAGGCGGCGCCGAGCGCGAGGTCCGTGCCCTGCGGCGCGCGCCCGAAGTCGATGATGTCGCTCCACGCGGTCAGCAGCGGGGCGAGCGGGTTCAGGATCAGCAGGAACTCGTAGCGCTCCGGCACGCGCGACGCGAAGTAGAGGATCGGCGAGGCGTACAGCCACATCCGCAGCGCGTACTGGAGGAAGTTCTTGAGGTCGCGGAAGTAGACCTGGCCGGCGGCCACGAGCATCGCCAGGCCGGCGGTCAGCACGACGAACAGCCCGAAGACCGGGAGCAGCCACAGCAGGTGAGGCCCGAACGGCAGCGAGGCGATGATCGCGGCAGGGATGAAGATCACGACAGTCGGCAGGAAGCGCTTGAACGCCACGATCACGGACGCGGTCGGCAGCAGGATGCGTGGGAACGCCGTGTTGAGGATCAGCCGGCCACCGCCGGTGACCGACCGGACGGCCTGGCGGATCGCGTCGGTCACGAAGTGGAAGACGAACAGGCACGCCATCAGGTGGGCGAAGAACGAGATGCCGCCCGTCCGCAGGCCGATGATGTCGACCAGCAGGTAGTACACGCACGCCAGCAGCAGCGGGTTAAGGACGAGCCAGAGCTGGCCGACAACCGTGTCGTAGTGCTGCGCGCGCAGGCTGGTGCGCGCCATCTCGAACGCGAACTCGCGCCGGCGCCACACCTCGCGCACGTACGGCCGCAGCGGCGGCAGGCCGATCGAGTGCGGCTCGTAGACGTGACGGACGGCGTTGAACTCGTCCGTGCGCGTGGGCTCGGCGGCAGCGTCCGGATCGGTGACAGGGGCGGTCATCGGCAGGGAGAGGCTAGCTACTACAACAGCGGAGGCCGCCCGGCTCGGGCCATTCGCCACAGCGTCCGGGCCTGCAGCGTCCGGCGTTCCCCGCATGGGCCACGCAGCCCGTCGCGATAGCCGCGCAGCGCGGCGCGGGCGCGTTGGCGCGAGCGCAGCACCGGCAGCGTGCGCAGTGCGAATCCGGCGACGTACAGCGCGCCGATCGGCAGCGGCAGATGGCGGCGCGCCAGCCAGACGCGATTGCGCGCCCCGTAATAAGCCGAGGAGTCGTGCGGCGCGGTGGCGTAGGCGGCATGAAGCACCGCGATGTCGCCCGCGTAGTGCACGCGCCGGCCGGCGTCCATCACCCGCCATGCGAGGTCGATCCCCTCGTGGGCGCGGTGGAACTGCTCCGGCCAGCCGCCGACCTCGTCGAACAGCGCGCGCCGGATCGCCACCGCGCCCTCCCACACGGCGGTCACGTCACTCGACCGCCCGCGGTCGCCGACGCGCAGGCGCGGAACCCAGTCGCGCGGCGGCCGCCCACCGTCGGCGGCGTCGACGCGCAGCTGCAGCAGCCCGAGCATGGGGTCGGCGGCGAATCGCTCGGCCACGCGCGCGAGCGCGCCGGGCTCCGCGAGGCGCGCGTCGTCGTCGAGGAAGAACAGCAGCTCGCCCGCGACGGCGGGCACGCCGGCGTTGCGGCCCGCCGGGATCCCGCGATCCTCCGCGAGCGACACCGCGTGCACGCCCTCAGGCAACCCGGCCGGTTCCCAGCCGTTGCCGACCACCGCCACGTCGAGCAGCACGCCGCGCTGGGCCGCCAGCGCGTCGAGGGCGGCCGCGAGCTCGGCCGGCCGCCGGCCCTGCGTGAGCACCACGCAGCCGATCATCGGAGCCGGTCGGACGCGAGGATCGCGAGCAGGTGCCCCACCGCCGTGACGGCCGTCACCGCCACGAGCGCGACCACCAGCACGCGCGAGCCGGCCAGGTCACCCGCCACCGCGTCGACGATCGCCGCGGCGAACGCGAGCAGCGTCGCCTCCACCGCCACGAAGGAACGGTAGAACGGGACGAACCCGAGCGCGCGCCGGAGCTGCCGCAGACCGCCGGCGCGCGGAGCGGCGACCGCGCGCGTGTCGGCAGCAGGCGGCCGGCCGGCCTCCGCGCGTGCGACCGTCACGAGCGCCGACTCGCCCTTGATCAGCAGCACCAGCACGGACACCACGAGCCCGAGCGTGGTGTACGTGCCGAGGTCGTCCCAGCCGCCGTCGGCGCGGATGCCGAGCGCGA
Organism: uncultured Solirubrobacteraceae bacterium; assembly: GCA_963806395.1. Taxonomy (GTDB): domain Bacteria; phylum Actinomycetota; class Thermoleophilia; order Solirubrobacterales; family Solirubrobacteraceae; genus DASSUW01. The sequence goes on from CAWDYI010000020.1 coordinate 271,606, forward strand.
TCGGCAGCGCTGCCTCGGTCAGCCAGTGGCCGATGCGGTCGAGGTACACGCCGGTCGGCGATCCCTGGCCACGCCAGCGCGCGACCTCGCCGTCCGAGCAGTCGAGCAGCAGCTGCAGCTGGATCAGGACGACCGCGCCGGCAGCTGCGGCGAGCCCCGGGAGGGTGAGCACGGCCGCCGCCGCCAGCCCGCTCAGGATCATCAGCCAGGTCACACCGTTCGGCGTGATCGGCGTGCGCAGCAGCAGCCGCGTCAGGTACGGGGACAGCCGGCGCATGTACAGCCGGCCGCCCCAGTGCTCGCCGCTGTTGCGGGCGAAGATCGAGTCCGGCTGGGTTGCGTCGCGCAGCTCGGTGATCGACGGCGAGCCCACGGCTCACCGCCCGTAGGTGTCCATGAAGCCGGCGACGGCACGCCGCACGCCGGCCTCGTCGAGCGCCAGGTGCTCGAGGATCGTGAACCGGTCCGGGCGCGTGTCGGGCGCCTGCACCACCGCCTGGACGAACTGCTCGTCCGTGAGCCCGAGGTCGGCCGGCGTGCGCGGCAGGCCGTGGCGCGTCAGGCAGGCGTCGATCCCGTGCGCCAGGCCGTCGTCCTCGCGCAGGAACGACGTGAACAGGCTGGCGGCGCCTGCCAGCTCGCCGTGATTCGCGGTGCCGGGGAACAGATGGTCGATCGCATGCAGGATCTCGTGGTCGCCGCCGCTGCACGGCCGGCTGCTGCCCGCCGTGGCCATCGCGAGGCCGGACAGCACGAGCGCCTCGGCGAGCGCGATCAGGAACGCGTCGTCGCCGATGCCGTCCTCGCGGTGGACGACCGACGTGGCGGCCACGCGCGCGAACGTCACCGCGACGCCGTCGACCGCCTCGCCGCGCTCGCGCTCGGCCAGGCGCCAGTCCGCGATCGCCGACAGGTTGCTGATCGCGTCGCCGATGCCCGACCGCCGCATCGCCGGCTCGCTCCGCCGCACGTAGTCGAGGTCGACGACGACGGCGATCGGCATCTGGACGCCGTAGGAGGACTTGCGACCGGCGCCGTCGTCCTGGAGCGAGGCGACCGGCGACGCGATGCCGTCGTGCGCGAGGCTGGTGGCGACCGCGACCACCGGCAGCCCGGACAGGCTCGCGGCGTACTTGGCGACATCGAGCGTGCGGCCGCCGCCGATCGCGACGACGGCGTCGTAGAACCCGCCGCGCATCCGCACGGCCAGCTCCGCGCCGGCCTGCACCGAGCCGCCCTCGACGTTCCAGATCTCCGCATTGGAGAGCTGCGGGCGCAGCGTCGCGGCGATCTCCTCGCCGAGCCCGGGACCGACGATCACCGCGACGTGGCCGCCGCTCGAGATCCGCCGGTCGGCGAGCAGCGGGGCGAGCCCGGCCACCGCTCCCGGTCCGATGTCGATCGTGAGCGGCGTGCCGACCATGCGGGTCAGCAGCGGCACGCGACCTCCCGTGCCCGCGCCAGGTCCGCGTGGTCGTCGACCTCGACCCACTCGACGTCGCCGATCGGGGCGGTGCCGACACGGCCGCCGCGGTCGGCGAACTCCTGGAAGCCGTCCTCGTAGTACAGCGACGGGTCGCGCCGCCAGGTCGCCTCGAGCGCATCGGCCAGCGCGGCGGCGCCCGCCGGCTCGATCAGCGTCACGCCGATGTACTCGCCCTGCGCGGTGGCCGGCTCGAGCGCCTTGTTGATCCGATCGAGGTAGCCCTCAGGCGTCAGGTGGACCTTCATCTCCTCCTCGCCGAGCGTCTTCTCGTCGTCGACGGCGATCAGCAGGTCGGGGCCGCGGGCCGCGAGCAGCCGCTCCTCGACCGATGCGGGGTGCACGGTGTCGCCGTTGGCCAGCATGACGCCCTCGGCGAACGACTCGCGCGCGCACCACAGCGAGTAGGCGTTGTTCCACTCCAGCGCCTTCGGGTTGAACACCAGCTCGAGCTCGAGCGAGTGGGTGCGCTCGAGCTCCGGCACGCGCTCGGCGACGCGCTCGTGCGCGTACCCGGTGACGATCACGGCCCGCTCGAGGCCGACATGGCGGAAGTTGGCGAGCGCGATGTCGAGGATCGTGCGGTCGCCGTCGACCCCGAGCAGGGTCTTGGGCAGCTCGGCCGTCTCGGCGCCGAGGCGCTTGCCGGCGCCGGCGGCCAGCACCATCCCGATCACGCCTCGTCCTCCTCGTCGTCGTCGCCGGGCCCGAGCGGGACCGGGTCACGGCCATGGATCAGCCACGCTGCCGCCGCCTCGCCGACGAACGCCACACCGAGCACGGCCGCGGCGACGTAGAACCCGGCGGGCAGCGCGCCGGCGGCGAGCAGCACGAAGCCGGCGACGACGCGGCCGTCCCAGCCGCCCGCGAGCGCGTTCACCCATGGCGCGGGGGTCGTGCCGAGGTGGCGCGGGCGGTATGCAAGGTCGTAGTGGCGGAACGTGAGCGCGGCCAGCAGCGCGAACGCGGCCGGATAGGCGTCCGCGCCCTCCAGCGCGGCGATCCAGATCAGCGCCGTGTACTCGGTTGCGAGCACGAGCGGCGGCTGCGCCCACCGGCTCTTGTCGGCCCCGCGCCGTCCGGACGACGCACCGACGGTCAGCACCGTCCAGGCGAGCACGGCGGCGGCCGCCGGGTGCGAGACGTCGCCGCCGCCGATCGCCGCGACGGCGAGCAGCGGCACGAGCCCGGCCAGGATCAGCAGCTCCGGCGCGACCGGGACCACGCGGCCGAGCGTCGCGCCGAGCGCGCGCGCAAGCGGCCCGTCGTCGCGATAGAGCTTGACGAGGTCGGTCATCGCAGTGCCCTCAGCACCCGGCCGGTCTGGGCGTAGGCCACACCGATCGCGCCCCAGGTGAGCAGCGCGATGAAGGTCACGCGCGGATTGAACAGCGCGGCGGTGATCGAGATCACGGCGAAGCGCTCGCCGATCGGGAACGTGATCATGCGCTTGATCCAGCGCATCGGGCGCACGCGGTCGAGCCTGCGCCAGGCTCCGAGCACGCGTGATGCGAGCGGCTGGGCCGGCGGCGGCGCGGGCGCCGTCGGCTGGGCCGCGCGGCGCGCCGCCGCGGCGGCGCTGAGCGTGTCGCGAGCCTGATCGAGCGGCGGCTGCGGAGCGGTCCGGAGCGACTGCTGCTGCGTGCCGCCGTACGTGAAGTCGGACATATGGCGGACGGTCTGGAGCGTGATCGCGGAACACGCGAGCAGCCATACCGGGTCGCCGGTTCGGCTCGCGCCGATCGCCAGGCCGGCGAACGCAAGGTACTCCTTCGATCGGTCGAAGACCGAGTCCAACCACGCCCCGAACCTCGAGAACTGGCGCGTGTAGCGAGCGAGCTGGCCGTCGACGCAGTCGGTGGTGAACGCCGCCTGCAGCATCACGGCCCCGGCGACCATGCCCCAGCGCTCGCCGGTGGCGAAGCCGGCAGCCGCCAGCACTCCCATCACCATCGACGCGGTCGTGACCTGGTTGGGAGTCAGGCCCCGGCGCGCCGCCCAGCGGGCGATGTACTTCGAGTACGGGCTGACGAAGTGGGTCGTGAAGAAGCCGTCGGCGGACTTGACGGCCGAGTCGAGCAGCAGCCGGTCCTCATCGCACGCGGCGAGCCGCTCCGCGTCCGCCGCCGCATTCTCGGGCGACAGCGGCCGCGTCCACAACAGCCGGCGCAGCGGCACGCCGCCGATCGGCGCGCCGCCACGGACGAGGCCGAGCAGCAGGAGTGACACGGCGTCCTCGCGCGCGGCCGCGACCCGGGCCTGCAGCCACGCCTCGTGCTCGCCGGAGAGGACGACGTCGGCGTCCTCCGGCTCGGCCGGGTCGATCGGCTCGTCGCCCACGTCGTCAGGCCCTGGGTGGTCGTCCGCGCCGGCGTCGTCCTCCTCATCCGCAGCCTCCGCCGAGCGGACGAGCGTGAGACGCCACGCCCGCGATTTGCGCTCGAGCTCCTCGCTCCAGGACTCGGGCGGGGCGGTGACGAGCGCAGCGAGGCGCTCGGCGGCCGCGGCGAGCGTTCCCAGCTCGGCGGGAGCGGTCCTGATCACGCCCAGGAACGTGCCGTTGGCGCGCCCGACCGCGTGGTAGGGCGACGCGGCGCTGACCATGCGGCCGCGGCGCGCCTGCACGCGGGACGCCATCCGCCGGCGCTTGCCGCCCGCGAGGATCGCTGTACTCGTGCGCGGGTCGGCGATCAGGCCGCGGAGTGCCTCGCGGTGCGTGACGATGTCGCCGTACATGACGACGAGCGGCCGGTCCGCTGACGCGGCGATCGCGCCGACCGCGCGAAGGTCGTTCGCGAGCGAGTCCGACGCGCGAACGTCTGCCCCGGCGGCGATCTGCCGGACCTCGGCCTCCCATGCAGGGCGGGTGAGCACGATCGTCGTCGCGACGCCGAGGTCCGCGAGCTGGCCGGTCAGCCGCGCGAGGACCGTCTCGCTGCCGAGCGAGAGCAGCGCCGCCGGCCCGCCGCCGGTCGCCGGAGCCGTGGCGAGCACCACCGCGGTGAGCGCGGCCGGGCCTTCCGGTGCGGGCGTCCCGTTCGCGATCGTCGGGTCCGTCCGGACCGCTCGGCTGTCACTCAAACCGCTCGTCAAAGCCGTCGGAGCCTAGCGTTCCAGCGATCTGATCAGACCGTCCAGACGGGGCGCGACCGCGGCAACGTCGAAGTCGCGCGCGCGGCGGACGGCGGCGTCGGCGTACTGCCGGCGGCGCTCGGGCTGCTCGATCATCTCGGCGATCGCGGCGGCCAGCGCCTCTACGTCCTCCGGCGGCACGAGGATCCCGTTGGCGCCGTCGCCGATGATGTCGCCGGGGCCGTTCGGGCAGTTGAAGCTGACGACCGGGAGCCCGTGGCTCATCGCCTCGACGATCACCATGCCGAACCCCTCGAAGCGCGAGCTGAGCGCGAAGATCGACGCCTCCGCCATCGCGTCGCCCAACCGCTGCGTCCGGCCCATCAGCGTGACGTAACGGCTGAGCCCGAGTACGTCGATCTGTGCCTGCAGCCGCTCGCGCTCGGGCCCCGAGCCGTAGATGCGCAGGCGCCAGTCCTGGTGCGAGCCGGCCACGATCGCGAACGCCTCGATCAGCAGGTCGAATCCCTTCTGCGTATTCAGGCGGCCGGCCGCGACCACCAGCTTCGCCGTCTGGTCCGAGACCGGGGCGTCGCCGGGCGGGAGCGGGTTGGGGATCCGCTCGACGCGCGTCGGGGCGCGCGCCAGCAGCGAGCGGTAGTCGCGCTCGTCGTCGGCGGTGAGCACGGTCAGCGCGTCCAGGCGTGAGTAGTGGCGGCGGATGTCGGCGGCGAGACGCGGCCGGTGGGCGCCGTAGTGCAGGTGCTCCTGGCCGACCGTGAGCACACCCGGCGGAGCGAGCCGCGCGGCGAGCAGATTGAACGCCGGCCGCGTCGTGATCAGCACTCCGCCGTCTAGCGAGCGCAGCCAGCGCACGAGCGCGACGTCGGTGCGCAGGCTGCACCACGGGTACGCGTAGTCCTCCGGGTGCACGAGCAGGCTCGGCAGCTTCGAGAGCAGCGACGGCCGGCGCCGGTCGTCGAGCGCCCTGACGCGCAGGTGCGGCGCGAAGTCGAAGAACGGGTCGTCGCGGCGGCGGAGCACGCTCACCACCTCGGCATCGCCCTCCGCCGCGAGGTGCTCGGCGACGGTGAGTGTCGTCCGGATCGTCCCGCCCATGCCCCACGCGTGCGCGAGCACGAACCGCACCGGGCCCGCCTTCGGCGCCGCCCGCCGGCGGTGCGGCAACGCCGCCACGACCGCGAGCGCGCCGCGATGCGCCAGCACGGCGAGCGGCCCCAGGAGGCGCCGTCGCAGCGACACTCTCGGCACGCGCCTCAGCCGTTCCGCTGCTCGACCGCGGCGGCGAGCGTCCGCCAGCGCTCGCGCTCGGGCGTCAGCACCGCCTGCCACGGTTTGACGCGGTCGGCCCAGTGGACGAGCCCGGGTCCGCGCAGCGGCGTGCGCGTCGGCACCGTCGCCCACTGCTCGGGAACCGTCGCGCGGTCGGGGCCGGTGAGGTAGTGCAGCGCCTCGAGCCCACTGAGCCCGAACTTCTCCACGAGCGCCAGCGCCTGTCCGCTGAAGCGCGTCTCCCGCATCCGTGCGAGGTCGAGCACCAGCACGTCGTCGGTGAACGCGTCGAAGTCGAATGCGTGCCGGGCGTGCGCGGTCCGGCGCAGCTCCGCCGCCGCCTGCGTCCTGCGCCTGAGGCGGGCGGCGGCGGTGTGGATCATCCCGAAGCCGCTGGATCCCACCGTGCCCGGCTTGGTGGGCGCCGCGAGCAGGTGGCCGCCGAGATCGAGGTCCGCCAGCTCGGCGACGTCGGCGGTGGCCACGGCGGGGAGCGGGAGCAGCACGAGCCGATCGACGCCCTTCAGCAGGTCGGCCAGCAGCAGCCTGACGATGGCAGCGGGGCTCGGCTGCTTGGCCGCGGGTGTGCGCAGGTCGCGGCCGAGCCCGCGCAGCGGCACCCAGCTGAAGGCGGCCTGCGGGAAGCGGTCGGCGACCCGCCGCTCGTCCACGTCGGCGCCCGGGACCGCCAGCACCCACACGTGCAGCGGTCGCGACGCATGCTCGATCAGCGAGGCGACGAGCACCGACAGCGGCAGCTCGCTGCGCTTGCGCAGCAGCACCGCGCAGTGCACCGCGTCGCCCGCCGGCGCGGGCGCCGTGCGCTCGTGCGTGACGGCCGCGGACCTCGCGTACTCGACCTGGCCCTCGATGTCGGCGGCGACAGGGTCGAGGCGCGCCGGGCGCATCCGGCGCGCCTCGGCCGCGGCGACCTCGTCGGCCGTGATCTCGCGCCAGAGCGCGTACACCTCGTCCTCGGGCCGGCCGGTGAGGATCGCCGTGAAGACCTGCTCGAGCTTGTCCGTGATGCCGTCGCGGATCGCGTCGAACGCCGCGTCGTCGATGCCGAGCAGCCCGTCGAAGCGGACGTCGGACGGGTTCTTGGGCCGGAAGTCGACGTCCACGCCGAGCGACCGGACCGGCAGGTAGCAGTGCAGCCGCGACGTCACGACCGCGCGATGCTTGTCGCGGTAGGTCTCCAGCAGGTCGAGCGCGGCGTACACGTTCTCGGCGAACGACCGGCGGCGGACGGCGGGGGAGCTGTGCTTGTAGGTCACGCCGTCCTCGGGCACGTCCTCCGGCGCCGCGTCGACATAGGCCACGGGTGCGCCCGCCGGCGGGCCCGCCGCAGGGTCCGGGAACACGGTGTTGATCGTCGTCGTCAGGCAGCCGGAGAAGAACGCGGGCACGCCCAGCGACAGCAGCAGGTAGACGGTCGTCCAGTCGCGGCAGCCGACGGGGCCGTAGCGCTTCAGATACTCAACGGCCTCGGGGGTCAGCAGGTCGCGCTTGTTGCAGTGGAACGAGATGAAGATCGGCCGCAGGTTGCGGTGCAGCGGGAACCCGTGGCGCATGCTGAAGAGCGCGTGCATGTACCAGCCGAAGCACAGGACCCAGGTGTCCTCGGGGATCGCCTCGTACATCGAGGCGTCGCGGTGCACGGTCATGACCTCGAGGTCCGCGTCGACGTCGTCGCGCCGCAGCTCCGGGCGCGTGCGGCCGCCGAGCTGTTCCAGCAGGCCGAGCAGGTCCCCGTCGCCATGGAGTCGCACGCCGCGATGGCGCACGAGGTGTCCGAGCGAGGCGATGCTCTGGACGTGATCGCCGATGTTGGCCGACGCCCGCTTCGCCCCCGGGTGCCCGTAGTCGACGACGGCGAAGGTGCGGCGGCCGCCGGGCTGCGGCGCGGTCGGCGAGCCGGCGTCGGCGGCGACCCACGGCCGCATCCAGTTGCGGTGCGCCTCGGCCTGCGCCCACACGGGCGATCGCTCGCCGACGTGCCGGTCGAACACCTCGAAGATCTCGCGGGCGACGTCCTGCGCGCCGAAGCCGAACACCGGGGCGAGCGCGTCGAACCACCGTCGCGCGTTCACCGCGCCGGGATCGTCGGCGATCAGCGCGCGGATCTCGCTCAGCGTCTCGTCGGGGGACACGGCCAGGCCGGCGCGGACGTACTCCGCCATCGCAAGCGTCGCCCACAACTCGCGCGGAACGGCGCGGAACTCGTCCCACGCCAGGTCGAGGTAGCCCTGGCGGTACGCGACGATCCCGCCCGTGAGATGCCCGAGCGCGCGGGTGTCGGGGTGCACGCGAAGCGACTCGGCAATCGCACGCGCCGTGTCGTGGTCGCCGGCCCGGATCGCCGACCGGACCTGAGCGACGATGGAGTCGTCGACCGTCCTGCCGCGCTCGAGCGCCCGGACGAGGGTTTCACGTGGCGGCGCGGGCGGGGCGGCGGCCGGCGCGGCGCCGTTCGCAGCTCCCGGCTCGACCGCCGCGCGGCGCAGCCGTCCGAGCAGCCGTCCGCGATATCGCCGGACGAGGCGGCGCGCCGCGCTCATGGTTCGCGGACGACGTGCAGCTTCGCGCGGCGCTCGAGGCGGAAGCCGTCGCGGCCGGAGAAGTACTCGTCGACGGCGTCGCGGCAGCCCGACCACTGGTAGTAGTCGTCGAGCACGATCCGGCCGCCCGGGACCACGAGCGGAGCGATCCGCGCCAGGCAGGTCATCGTCGACTCGTACCAGTCGCCGTCGAGATGCGCGAACGCGACCGGCTCGTCGAGGTCGATCGTGTCCTCGAACAGTCCCCGGATCAGCTCCACGTTGTGCTCGGCGGCCGGCACGCCGAGCCGCGAGAACGAGTCGGTCACCTCCTGGTAGAGGTCGTCGCGGTAGCCGTAGTAGGTGTCGCCGCCGACGCCCTTCGCCTCACCGGCGGCGATCTTCTCGTAGCGCGCGTGCACGTCCGGGCCGTCCTGCTCGGTCGGCGGCGGGATCATGCCGAAGACGTCGTAGACCTTCATCGGCCGCTCGGGCGACTTGGCCGCGGCCATCACGATCGCCGAGCCGCCCCGGGCGGTGCCCGCCTCGACCAGCAGCCCGGGCACCTTGGCGTCCTCGATGTCGAGCACGACGGCGGCGAGGTCGCGCAGGTTGCTCTCCTTCAGGAACGTCAGGTGCTCCTTGCGCGCCTGCGCGATCGTCCGTTCGACGTCCGGCGGAAGCGGGTGCTCGGCCTCGGCGAGCTGAGCGCGCGTCTCGCGCAGCCGCTCACGCGTCGCGTGCAGCTTGCGCTTGGTCTCGCGCAGCTCGGCCTCGAGCGTCGGCGCTGCCCAGCGCGCGACCCGGCGCCGCACGCCGCGCTTGAGGCGGCCGGCCCTTTGCCTGAACGTCGTCATCGATCGGCGGGGCAGTCTAGACGCGCGCGCCTGCACGGCGGGCGAGCCGGCGGATCCTGCGCCGCGCGCCGCCGGGCAGTCGCCGCCATACCCGGCGGACCGCGCTGGGCGGCGGGGCGGGTGGCGGTGGCTCGGGCTCGCCCTTGTAGCGCAGCTGGATCTCGGCGGGGCGGAAGAAGCGGTCGCCGATCGGTGTCTCGGGCTCGGTCTCGAGCTCGAGGTGCTGGAACCGCTCGGCACGGGCGGCGACGTCCGCGGCGCGGATCAGCAGCCCATCGTCCGAGCGCAGTGGCTCCAGGCCCGCCGGGTCGTCGATCTCATAGCCCCAGAACTCGCCGATCGGGCCGACGATCGCCTTCACCTTGAGCTTGTGCTTGTCGGACATCGTCCGGTGCCACTTGGTGACGCGCGTGACGTCGATCGGGTCGTCGATCCGGTTCTGACCTTCCACCATCAGGTTCCCGCCCCGTGAGACCTGCACGGTGTGGTGCGCGAGAACGCCGTCCGACCACGGCTCGCCGAGCCAGTCCAGCAGCTCCCGCAGCACCGGCTCGGACCGCAGCACGAGGTCCTCATAGCGCACGAGCGCGAACCGGCCCGGATAGCGCATCGCCTGCCGGGCGAGCTCGCGGTCGTACCGGAGCACGTGGTCGACCGACCGGGGGAACGAATGACCGAAGCGGGTCATGTTGGAGCTGACGTTCGCGCCGGGGTGGCGGATGATGCCCACGAACACCGAGTCCGGGAAGAGCCGCGCCATGCCATCGATGTGCCACGTGTGGAACGGCGTCTTGTCGCCCCACCTCTGCTTGCCCTGGCGCTCGACGTTGCGCATGAAGATGCGGGTGTAGAAGCGCGCGAGCTCGTCGTCGAGCTCCTCCCGGCTCCAGCCCATGCGCCGCGCCCAGTTGCGCCCCGACCATTTGAACGGGATGTGCTGGTGCGCGTTGTACGCGCGCATGAACCCCGTCTCCTGCGGGATTGCGATGTTGTCGTGGCTGTCGAGGATGAGCCGGAGCAGCGTCGATCCGGAACCCTGCGCGCCGACGATGAAGATTGGGCCGTGTGCGTCTGCGGGAATTGTGCGGGCGAGTGTAGATGACGGATTCCAACCATCCACTAGGGTGATGCCCGCTGACTATCCGCTTCCTCATCATGAACGCCTTCGCAGTCGGTGGCACGGTCCGGACGACGTTCACGACCGCCGGCGAGCTGGCCAAGCGCCACGACGTCGAGATCGCGAGCCTGTTCCGGCGACGCGACGAGCCGGCGCTCCCGCTCCCTGAAGGGGTGCGGCTTCGCGCGCTCACGGACCTGCGTCCCAAGACGCTGAAGCGGCTGGCCGCCGACCGTAGCCCGGCAGGGCGTTCGCAGCACTGGGCCGCGTCGCACCGCAGCCGGGTGCTGTCCTCGCACGACTTCCGGTACCCGAACTTCAACCTGCTCACGGACGTCAACCTGCTGCGCTACATGGCGTCCGTGCGCGACGGCGTCCTGATCGGCACGCGGCCGTCGATCAACCTCGCCGTCGCTCACCTCGCGCCGCCGTCGGTGGTGCGCGTGGGTCAGGACCACATGAACCTCGCCACGTACCGCGACGGGCTTCGCGCGCAGCTGAAGGCGGTCTATCCGCGGCTCGACCTCGTCTCGACGCTCACCGAGGGCGACGCGGAGGACTACCGCAAGCTGCTGCGCGGCAAGACGCGCGTGGAGTGCATGCCGAACGGCGTCGCCGACACCGCGGGCCTGCGTGCGGAGCTCGACGCGAAGGTGGTCATCGCCGCGGGCCGGGTCACGCCGCAGAAGGGCTTCGATCGGCTCCTCCCGGCGTGGGCCGAGGTCGTGCGCGAGCATCCCGACTGGGAGCTGCGGATCTTCGGCAACGGCTCGTCGAAGAAGCGGCTGCGCAAGCAGATCGAAGAGCTGGGCATAGGCGACAGCGCGCGCCTGATGGGTTTCACGCCGCGGCTGAACGAGGAGCTCGCGCAGTCGTCGCTGTACGTCATGAGCTCGCGCCGCGAGGGCTTCCCGATGGTTCTCCTGGAGGCAATGGGCGTCGGGCTCCCGGTCGTCAGCTTCGACTGCCCGACCGGCCCGCGGGACATCGTGCGCGAAGGCGTCGACGGTCACGTCGTGCCCAACGGCGACGGCCACGCGCTCGCGACCGCCATGAGCGGGCTGATGGCGGACGATGCCCGGCGCAAGGCGTTCGGCGCCGCTGCCGTCGAGGGCGCGGCGCGCTACGACATCGCGAACATCGCCGCGCGCTGGGAGGAGCTGTTCGAGGAGATCGCGGCCACCAAGGAGCCGGGCGGGCGCACGCTGGTGGGGCCGGTCGTCTCGCTGGTCAAGCAGAAGGCCGTGGTGCAGTTGCGGCGGGCACGTCGTCAATGACGAGGCAGTCGACCCCGGCCTCGACGAGCGCGTTCTGCTGCACCGGTTCCGGGCACCACGCCGCGACCTGCAGCCCCGCCTGATGCGCCACGCGCACCGACGCCGCGGTGTCGCGCTCGATGAACGACTCCACGTTCGCGGCGACGACGGCGACGCCGAGGTGCGCGCCGGCGGCGATCGCCTTCCGGAGCGGGAACCGGACCCAGGTGAGCAGGCCGAGCGGCAGCGCGTCCGCGTGCTCGCGCACGATCAACAGCGCGGCCGGGTCGAAGCTCGTCACCAGCAGCTGACGCCGCGCCTGCTCCGCGCGCAGCAGGCCGGCCACCAGCGCCGCCGTGGTGCGCTCGCGCGGCCGCAGGGCGTCCTCGAGCGAGCTCTTGACGTCGACGTCGACGGCGACCTCTCGGGGCAGGTCCTCGAACAGGTCGGCCACCCGCATGATCCCGAGCTCGTCGGTCTCGGCGGCGGTCAGCTCGGCCACGAGCCGCCCGTCGGCGATGTCCGGGTCGTGGCGGGCGACGAGGACGTCGTCGGCCGTGATCCGCGCGTCGACCTCGACCCAGCGCAGGCCGCACGCGACGGCGGCCCGGTAGGACTCGAGCGTGTTCTCGCGCTCGCCGCGGCCGCAGCCGCGGTGGCCACACAGCACCGGCGTGTCGGCGAAGACGGTCACGGAGGGGCGCCAGCATGCCACGGCTGAGCGTCGTGGCCGTGGCCGGCGGGCCCACGCACGCGTACGCTGGCCCCGACGTCGAGCTGCTGACGATCGACGACGCGTCGGCGGATGCCCGCAACGGCGCGCTCGATCGCGCCGCCGGCGACTACGTGTGGTTCGTCGAGCCGCAGGACCAGTTGCTGCCCGGAGCGCTCGCACACGTGCTCGAGCGGCTCGAGGCCGAGACGCCGGACGTCCTGCTCGTCCACCACGTGACCATCGACGCACGCGGCAGGGTCCGCGAGGGGACGGGGCGCGCGGCGCCGCACGCCTGGAGCAAGGCGATGCGGCGCGAGCACCTGCGCGCGCTCGGCGTCCGCTTCGCGTCCGGCGCGTACGGCGAGCTGCCCGTCACGTGGCCCGCGCTGCTCGGCACCGACCGGATCGCTGCGGCGCCCGAGGCCGGCTACATCCACATCCGCCCGGACGGCGCCGACGGCACGCCGTTCGACGTGTTCGGCGCGTACGACGCCGTGTTCGCCGCGGTGCCGGAGGCGCAGCGGGCGCAGGTCACGCCGGCGATGCTCAAGCACCAGCTCGCGCTGCTCAAGCGCGTGCCTGAGGCGGACCGGCGGGAGTTCTTCCGGCGGATGTCGGAGAGCTTGCGCCGCCATCGCACCGGCGCCGAGCCGCAGCCGGCCGGCCGGCTCGGCCGCCTGCGCAGCACGCTCGTGCAGCGCGACGCCTACCGGGCCTTCCGGTCGCTCGAACGGGTGCGCGATGCGCGCACCGGGTTGCGTCCTGCCCGGATGCGGCGGCGCGCGCGCGATCAGCGCCTCGACCGCTACTACCGCTCACGCCTCCGGCAGCCGGTCGATCCGCAGCTCGCCGCCTACGCGGCCTACTGGTTTCGCAGCTTCGCGTGCAACCCGCGCGCGATCTACGAGAAGCAGCGCGAGCTCGTGCCGGAGGTGCGCGGCGTGTGGGTGGTCAAGCCGGAGGCGGTCGGCACGATCCCGCCGGGTGTGGAGCACGTGGTCGACGGCACGCGTGAGTACTTCGACCTGATCGCGCGCGCCGGCTGGTTCGTGAACAACGTGAACTTCCCGAACCACCTCGTCAAGCGCGACGGCACCGTCCATGTCATGACGCACCACGGCACGCCGCTGAAGGAGATGGGGCTCGACCTGCGGGACTCGCCCGTCGCCGGGCGGCGGATGGACTTCGAGGCGCTGCTGCGGCGCGCCGAGCGGTGGGACTTCAGCATCTCCCAGAACGCGTTCTCGACACCGATCTGGGAGCGCGTCTACCCGACCTCATACGAGTCGCTCGAGGTCGGCTACCCGCGCAACGACGTGCTCGCGCAGGCGACCGAGGAGGATGTCCGCCGCGCCCGCGCGGAGCTGGGGATCGAACCGGGTCAGACGGCCGTCCTGTACACGCCGACGCACCGCGACTACCAGCCGGGCTACGTGCCCGCGCTCGACCTCGCGCGGCTCGCGGACGCGCTCGGGCCCGACCACGTCGTGCTCGCCCGCGTGCACTACTTCTATGCTGCCGATCCGCTCCTGAGCGAGCTCCACCGCGCCGGGAGGATCCGGGACGTCGCGGCGCATCCCTCGGTCGAGGAGCTGTGCGTGGCGGCCGACGTGCTGGTGACCGACTACTCCTCGATCATGTTCGACTACGCCGTGCTCGACCGCCCGATCGTCATCCACGCGCCCGACTGGGAGGTCTACCGGGCGGTGCGGGGAACGTACTTCGACCTGATGGCGGAGCCGCCCGGAGCGATCGCGCGTACCGACGCGGAGCTGATCGAGGCGCTCACCTCGCGGTCGGCGTGGAGCGAGGAGTCGGGCGGCCTGCGCGCCGCGTTCCGCGCTCGCTTCTGCTCGCTCGACGACGGTCACGCCGCCGAGCGCGTGGTCCGCCGGCTGTGGCTCTCCGACCGCGACCCATCGGCGCGGCCGGTCGCGTCGAGCGCGCGATGAGCGGGTCCGGCGAGCGACAGCTCGTGCTGGTCGTCGGCGTCGGCCGCAGCGGCACGAGCCTGCTGTCCGGCATGCTCGGCCACCTCGGGTTCCACATCCCGCAGCCCGAGGTCAAGGCCAACGCGACCAACCCGCGCGGGTTCGGCGAGCCGCGCTGGGTCGTCGACTTCCACACCCGGCTGCTGCGCGAGCGGCGGGTGATGGTCAATGATGCGCGGCCGATCGCCTGGGAGAGCACCGCCGCGACGGCCGGCGACGCTGCCGTCCACGGCGAGCTGACGCAATGGCTGGAGGCCCAGCTGCGCGAGGGGGACGCGCTGGTGGTCAAGGATCCACGGACCGTCTGGTTCTCCGACCTGTGGACGCGCAGCGCCGCCGGGCACGGCATCGCAATCTCGTTCGTGACGATGCTCCGGCACCCGGCGGAGATCGTCGCGAGCGCGCGCAAGTCGTACGGCCCGGGACTGACCACCGCGGGCCGCGCCGCCGCCTGGATCAACGTGATGCTTCTGACCGAGCACGCCACCCGCGGCGCACGGCGCGCGTTCGTGCGTTACGAGGACCTGCTCGACGACTGGGTCCCCGAGGTCCGCCGCCTCGGCTCGCTGATCGGCTCCCCGGCGCTCGCCGCCGTGGACAAGGCCGCCCACCCGGAGGTCGACGCCTTCGTCGACCCGTCGCTGCATCGCAACCGTGTGCGCTGGGACGAGCTCGACGTGCCGGGGCGGGTGCGCGAGCTGGCCGACGACGTGTGGGAGCAGTTCCAGGGGCTCGCACGGCCCGGCGGCGACAACGCCGCGGCGGCTGCAGCGCTCGACGAGGCGCGGGCGGCGTACCGCGCGCTCTACGCAGAGGCCGAGGCGATCGCGCAGTCGTCGGTGATCGCCGGGCGCATCGGCGCGAAGGCGCGCGCGCGTGCGGCACCGCCGCCACCGGCCTCCCTGCGCGTCCGTCTCACCCGCCGCGTGCCCGCTCGATACCGGAAGCGGCTGCGTGCCGCGATCGGCTCGCTGCGCGCACGTTCGTAGGATGGCCGCCGTGCCGAAGATCAGCGTCGTCGTTCCCGTGTACAACGTCGAGGGGTACCTCGGCGCCTGCCTGGAGTCGCTCGTCGCGCAGACCGTCGAGGACTTCGAGGTCGTCCTGGTCAACGACGGGTCGACCGACGGGAGCGTCGCGATCGCGGAGCAGTTCACGAGCCGGGATGAGCGCTTCCAGCTCGTCAGCCAGGAGAACGGCGGCCTCAGCCGGGCCCGCAACACCGGCACCGCCGTCGCCTCGGGGGAGTACCTCGCGTTCCTCGACAGCGACGACACGCTGCCACCGAACGCCTACGAGTTGCTGCTCGGCGCGCTCGAGAAGACGGGCTCGGACTTCGCGACCGGCAACGTCCAGCGCCTCACCCGGTTCAGCACGAAGCAGTCGCACTTCCTCGCCCGTGCGTTCGCCGAGACGCAGATGAAGACCCATGTCACGAAGTACCACCCGCTGATCGCGGACCGGACGGCGTGGAACAAGCTCTGGCGGCGATCGTTCTGGGACGAGCACTCGCTGAGCTTCCCGGAGGGCGTGCTGCACGAGGACATCCCGGTTGTCGTGCCCGCGCACTTCATGGCGCGCTCGGTCGACGTGATCTCCGAGCCCGTCTACCACTGGCGGATCCGCGAGGACGGGGACCTCTCGATCACCCAGCGGCGGCTCGAGACGCGGACGCTGCGCGACCGGATGGCGGCGATCGAGGCGGTCAGCGAGTACCTCGCCGCAAACGGGCCGCGCGGTGCGAAGGGCTGGTACGACGAGGCTGTCGTCGCCGACGACCTGCGCTACCACCTGAACGTGCTCGAGTCCGCCGACGACGAGTACATCGAGCTCTTCATGGAGCGGGTGAACGCGTTCCTCGACCGTGCCGGCAAGCGCATCTACGACCCGCTCCCGGCGATCGAGCGGCTCAAGTGGCACCTCGTCCGCCGCCGCCTCGTCCCGGAGCTGCTGGAGGTGCTGCGCTTCCAGAAGCAGGACCTGAACCGCACGCCGCTGGTGCGCGAGCGCGGCAAGTGGTACGGCGACTACCCCTTCCGCACCGACCGCAGGCTGCGGATCCCGCGCTCGGTCTACCGGATCGAGGAGGAGCTGACGATGCGCGCCGTGCTCGACGAGCTGCGGCCGAACGACGGCAAGCTCGAGATGCGCGGGTACGCCTACATCACCGGCATCGGCGCCGCGAGCGAGGGAGCGCAGCGCCTGACCGTCTCGGCCATCCGCCCCGGCCGCTTGCGGCCGATCCGGCTTCGGACCTCCGCCGTCCGACTGCGCTCGAAGAAGACGCACCGGCCAGACGTCACCGCGAACGGGCGCCAGTCGCTCTGCGACCTCTCGTGGACGGGGTTCGAGGCGACGCTCGATCCGGGTGACCTGAAGAGGCTCGGCCGGCCGGCCGACGGCAAGTGGGAGGTGTACGTGTCGCTCGTCGCGGGAGGGTTGCGGCGGCGCCGAACCCGGTTCGCCGTCGACACGCCGCGCCCGGTCCCCGCCGCCACGGTGCCGATGGCCGGCGACCAGCGACTGCACGCCGGGCTGTCGGAGGAGGGCGAGCTGACGCTGAACGTGACCAGCCGCGGGCGCAAGCGGCCGGTGCCCGGCCCGGGCGTCGTCATCACGGACGCGCGCTGGACCGACGACGGCGCGCTCGAGGTCAGCGGCGACCTGCCGGCGGGCACCGCCTGGCGCGAGCTCGTCATCGTCGAGCGCGACAAGCGGCGCCGGCACGCGTTCGCCATCGACGCCTCCGACGGCTCGTTCACGGCAACGCTGACGCCGGCGCGGATCGACTCGCTCGACGGGCCGCTGCCGGTGCCCGAGGGCTACTGGCTCCTCTACGCCGTCGCGGACGATGCCGAGCCGGCCCCGGTCGCCGTGTCGCGGCAGTTGCGCGACCGGCTCCCGCTGGAGATCGTCGTCGGCCACAAGCCGTTCGCGCTCGGAGTGATGCCGGAGGACGAGGCCGCCGTGATCGTGGTCCGGCTGGACCTGGACGAGGACGAGCGCGGGGGTACAACGAGCGCCGCCTGCGCGAGACCGTGTACGCGCCGGGCCGTGGCGAGGGCCTGCGCGACGCGGTCGTGTACGCCAGCTTCCTCGGCCGGCAGTACTCCGACAGCCCGCGGGCGATCCACGAGGAGCTCGTCCGCCGCGACGCACCGCTCGAGCATCTGTGGGTCGTGCGCGACGGGCGCTGCCGCGTGCCGGAGACCGCGCGCGTGCTGCGCGAGGGGAGCCGCGAGTACTACGAGGCGCTCACGCGCCCGGTACGTGGTCTCCAACGATCACTTCCCCGACTGGTTCGTGCGCCGGCCGGACCAGGTCTGCCTGCAGACGTGGCACGGGACGCCGTTCAAGCGACTCGGGCTCGACGTGTCCGGCATGCGCAAGACCGTCGGCCGGTTCGAGCGGGGCTGGGAGCAGCAGGTCGGCAACTGGCAGTACGTGCTCTCGCCCAACCCTTCTCGACCCCGATCCTGCGGCGGGCGTACGCGATCGAGGGCGAGATGCTGGAGACCGGCTACCCGCGCGTCGACGCCCTCGCGAGCCCCGACCGCGACGGAGCCGGCAGGCAGCTGCGGCGGCGGCTCGCGCTTCCCGAGGACGCGCGCGTCGGTCCTGTACGCGCCGACCTATCGCGACCAGTTCGCGACCGCGGCCGCTGGCGGCTCGACCTCCAGCTCGACATCGAGCGGCTGCGCGCGGCCGTCGGCGACGACACCGTGATCCTGTTCCGCAAGCACCACTACATCGCCGACACGGTGCCGACCACCGAGGACGGCTTCGTGCGCGACGTGTCGACGTATCCGGACGGCACCGAGCTGATGCTGGCCGCCGACGTCCTGATCACCGACTACTCGTCGATGATGGTCGACTACGCCAACACCGGCCGGCCGATGCTGTTCTTCACCTACGACCTCGAGAGCTACGGCGACGAGATCCGCGGGTTCTACCTGGACTTCGTCGAGACCGTCCCCGGGCCGCTGCTGCGCACCACCGACGAGATCGCCGAGGCGCTCCGGGACCTCGACTCCGTGCAGGCCGCCTATGCGGACCGCTACGCGGCCTTCCAGAGAGGTTCTGCTCGCTCGACGACGGGCGGGCGGCTGCTCGGGTGGTCGACCGGTTGTTCGAGGGCGCCTAGGAGGATCGCCGCGGTGGGCGGCGTGGCGGGGCCGGCGTAAACGTCAACTGCCGCGATTAAGGGGTGGTGCGGTGCGTTTGTGGACACGCGAGGCGCCGCGGCGCTCGCGTGTGCTGGATTGCATCGCCGGCGTGGAACACGCTCGGTGCGCGGGCGCGTCGTTTGTCCCGAAACGCACCCTCACTTGCCGCCCGAAGCCGCCAGCTTCCCCACCCAGCGCAGTTGACGTTCCAACGCGGAGACACACAACGGAGCGGAGTTCGGGCCCCGGCCGCGAACCCACCACCGATGGGCAAGGCGCAACCCGCGATCCCCGGCCGTGTTCAAATCCCGATGCGCCGACTGCTCTGCACCGTGCTCGCGCTCGCCTTCGCGGCGAGCCTTGCCGGCGACGCCGCCGCTCGGAGCGGCTCCTGCCTGGTCCCCGGCAACACGACGCCGTGCAAGGTCTGGAACGGCCGCGTGACGTCGATCGACGACGGCGACACGATCCGGGTGGACGTGGCCGGCGACCGGACGCGCGCGCCGATCCGGGTCCGGCTGATCGGCATCCAGGCGATGGAGCAGACGGTGTACAGCAGCGCTGCGTCACGCCGGCGCGGCGAATGCCACGCGGTCGAGGCGACCGCCAGGCTCGAGCAGCTGCTCAGGCGCGGCGGCTTCCGCGTCAGGCTCGCCGCTCAGGATCCGTCGAGCCGGTCGGGCGCGCGCTGGCGCCGCTCGGTCGCCGTCAAGCTGCGTGGTCGCTGGCGCGACGTCGGCCGCACGCTGGTCGCCGAGGGCCACGCGCTGTGGCTGCCGAACTCGGCCGAGTACGTCTGGAACGACCCGTACAACCGGCTTGCGGAGCGCGCCGCCGCGCAGCGCCGCAACCTGTGGAACACGACGTATTGCGGGCGCGGACCGAGCGACGCCTCGCCGCTGCAGGTGACGGTCAACGGCGACGCCGACGGCAGCGACAACGTGAACCGCAACGGCGAGTGGGTCCGCATCCGCAACCTCGACCCGGTCAACGACGTCCACCTCGGCGGCTGGTGGGTGCGGGACACGGCGCTGCGCCGGTACACGTTCCCCGAGTACGCGACGCTGCCCCCGCTCGAGAGCCTCACGCTGTACGTCGGTGCCGGCTCCAACACATGGACGGAGTTCTTCTGGGGCTCGCGCACGCCGATCTTCGACAACGTCGGCGCCCGCAACACCGGCGACGGGGCGTTCCTGTTCGACACCCAGGGCGACCTGCGCTCCTGGATGACCTATCCGTGCCGCACCGCGTGCACCGATCCCAAGCAGGGCGCGATCGCGCTGTCCGCCCACCCGACCGGCCGCGAGTACGTGACCCTGCGCAACGTGTCCGGCGCCGCCGTCGACCTCCAGGACTACCGGCTCGAGAGCCCGCCGCACGGCTACACCTTCGGCCGCGACTCGGTCCTCGCGCCCGGCGAGGAGATGGAGATCGAGGTGCGCGGCGATCCGTTGCAGGACTCCCAGCTCCAGCGGTACTGGGGCAAGAACGGCGCGATCCTCAACAACGGCGGCGACAAGGTCCGCCTGAGCTCGTTCCGCGGCGTCGTGATCGGCTGCTACGCGTACGGCACCGGCCGCTGCTGACCCGTCACTCCTCCTCGAGCACGCGGCGCGCGACGGCGAAGGCGGAGTTGGCGGCCGGGACCCCGCAGTAGATCGCGCACTGGAGCAGGATCTCCTTGATCTCGTCGTCCGAGAGCCCGTTGCGGCGGGCGCCGCGGATGTGCATGGCCAGCTCGTTCTCGTGGCCGAGCGCGACGAGCGCGGTCAGCGTGACGGCGCTGCGCATGCGCCGGTCGAGGCCGGGCCGCGTCCAGATCTCGCCCCAGGCGTAGCGCGTGATGAAGTCCTGGAAGTCGGCCGTGAAGTCGGTCGTCGCCTCGATCGACGCGTCGACGTGGGCGTCGCCCAGCACCGCGCGGCGGGTGGTCATGCCCTCGCCTTCCAGGAACGAGCCGAGCGCGCTGCTGAACGCGGTCGGCTGTTCGACGTTGGCGAGGTGCGCGGCAGCGCCGAGCACGTGCAGGCGGGCGCCCGGGATCTCGGCGACGATCGCCTCCAGGTGCTCGGGTGACGTCGACGGGTCGTCCGCGGCCGCGATCGCGAGCGTCGGCGCCGCAATCGCGCCGAGCGCGCCGCGCAGGTCGTAGCCGGCGATCGCCTCGCAGCAGCCGGCGTAGCCCTCGGCCGGCGTGCTGCGCAGGATCGAGTACAGCCGCGCCACCATCTCCGGGGGCGCCGCCGGCGTCAGCCAGCGCTCGAGCACGCTCGGTGCGAGCGCATCGACCCCACGTGCGCGCGCGGTCGCCGCGCGCTCGGCCCACTGCTCGGGTGGGCCGAGGTACCTCGACGTCGAACACAGGACGAGCCGCTCGACTCGCTCGGGCGCGCGCAGCGCCAGCGTCATCCCGACCATCCCGCCGAGCGAGACGCCGCAGAACGCGACGCGCTCGATGTCGAGCCGGTCGAGCAGGGCGACCGCGTCGTCCGCCAGCTCTTCCATCGTGTACGGCCCCGGCGGGACGGGCGATCCGCCGTGGCCGCGGTGGTCGTAGCGCAGCACCCGGAAGTGCTCCGACAGCGCCGGCGCCTGGTCGTCCCACATGGCGAGCGTGGTGCCGAGCGAGCTGGCCATCATCACGACCGGCGCGCCGTCCGGCCCCTCGATCCGATAGTTGACCTCGACCGTCATGCGAGCCTCAGCGCGCGGTCGATGAACTCGTCGGCGGCACCGGGATGCGCGGCGGGGTCGCGCGCCTCGTCGCTCCCGCCGAGGTCGAGGTTCGCGCGCATCCGCGCAGTATCGACCTCCAGGCCCGACAGCCCCTCGCGCAGCGACCACGCCGCGCCGCCGGTGTAGGCCAGCGCGTCCGACAGCGCCGTCCACTCGCTGTGCCAGGCGCCGGCCGCGCGCTCGTGCTCGCCGGCCATCGCCTCCAGCAGCACGCCCGCGGCTCCTCGAACCGTGCGCGCCGCCGCGCGCGCCCGCACGGCGCCGACCGGGTTGCGCTTGTGCGGCATCGCCGACGAGCCGCCGCGCCCCTCGCCGCCTGCCTCGGCCACCTCGCCGACCTCGGTCTGCGCCAGCAGCACGATGTCCAGCGCGACCTTCTCGACCGCGCCCGCGGCGACCGCCAGCGCGGCGCCCAGCTCCG
The DNA here is from genome assembly GCA_963806395.1 of uncultured Solirubrobacteraceae bacterium. Lineage (GTDB taxonomy): Bacteria > Actinomycetota > Thermoleophilia > Solirubrobacterales > Solirubrobacteraceae > DASSUW01. The sequence goes on from CAWDYI010000020.1 coordinate 293,253, forward strand.
CCACCGGTCCGCGCGCGCCATGCCACGGCAGCGCCGGCTCGGCGAGGCCGAGCTCGCGCGCGAACGCCGCCAGCACCGCCGGCCCGCGGTCGCCGAGCGCTGCGAGCGTGCCGGCGGCGCCGCCAAGCTGCGCGGGCAGCCCCTCGCGCAGCGCGCGCAGGCGCGCCCGCGCGCCCGCCACGCCGGACAGCCACCCCGCGGCCTTCAATCCGAACGTCACCGGCACCGCCTGCTGGAGCAGCGTGCGGCCGGCCATCGGCGTTCCCCGATGCTCGCGCGCGAGCCGCGCGCACTCATCGACGACCGCGTCGAGCTCGGCCAGCACCGGCTCGAGCGCCCGCCGCGCAACCAGCATCGCGGCGCTGTCGAGCACGTCCTGGCTCGTCGCGCCCCAGTGGACCCAGCCCGCCGCGTCGCCGCCCACCGCAGAACGCAACGCCTCCACCAGCGGCACGACCGGGTTGCCCGACGCGCGCGCCGCCACGCTCAGCCCGCCGACATCGGGCGTGGCCGCCGCGATCGCCTCCGCGGCAGCAGCCGGGATCACGCCCTCGGCCGCCTCGGCGACGGCGAGCGCCCCCTCGACGTCGAGCATCGCGCGCAGCCAGGCGGCATCAGCGACCGCATCCTGCACGGCCTCGGGCACGAAGATCGGCGTGAAGAGGCTCCTAGACGTCAAGGAAGGCGGTCTGGCGCTCGCCCTGGAGGTGGATGTCGAATCGAAGCACGCCGTCCCGTGGCCGTGCGATCAGGGTCGCGCGCAGCGCCTCGTCGTCGAGCGAGGACAGCAGCGGGTCGGCCGCGTTCGCATCCGCCTCGTCGGGGAAGTAGATCCGCGTGAACAGGTGGCGCAGCAGGCCGCGGGCGAGCACGATCACGTTGATGTGCGGCGCCTCGGGGGCGACCGCGCCCGGCTTCACCGTGACGAAGGAGAAGCGGCCCTGGGCGTCGGTCGGGCAGCGCCCGAAGCCGATGAAGCCGTCCTCGAGCGGGAGGTCGTCGCGATCGTCCTCCGGGTGCCGGTAGCGCCCGAGCCGGTTCGCCTGCCAGATCTCGATCAGTGCGTCGTCGAGCGGGTCGCCGGCGCCGTCGAACACCGTGCCCTCGATCCGCACGGCATCGGGATCGCCCGGCTCGACGAGTCGCTCGCCGCCCTCGTAGGGCAGCCCGAACGCGAAGAACGGTCCTACGGTCTGCGATGGGGTCGAGCCGAGCATCAGGGCTCCATCGGCGTCGCCTCGCGGCCCCGGAGCACGATGTCCCACTGGTACCCGAGCGCCCACTCGGGCTCGGTGGTCGGCAGGTCGAAGCGCGCGATCATCCGCTCGCGTGCCCGCGGGTCGCGGACCGACTGGAAGATCGGGTCGTACTCGAACAGCGGATCGCCCGGGAAGTACATCTGGGAGACCAGCCGGGTGGCGAACGCCGTCCCGAACAGGGAGAAGTGGATGTGGGCCGGCCGCCAGGCGTTCTCGTGGTTGCCCCACGGGTAGGCACCCGGCTTGATCGTGATGAACCGGTAGCGGCCGTCGTCGTCGGTCAGGCAGCGGCCGGCGCCGGAGAAGTTCGGGTCCAGCGGGGCAGGATGCTGGTCGACCTGGTGGACGTAGCGGCCGGCCGCGTTGCACTGCCAGATCTCCACGAGCGCGTTGCGCACGGGCCGGCCGTCGCCGTCGAGCACGCGGCCGCCGACGATGATCCGCTCGCCGAGCGGCTCGCCCTCGTGCTGGCGCGTGAGGTCATGGTCGAGCCGCCCCATCCGCTCGTGCCCGTACACCGGCCCCGTGATCTCAGACAGCGAGTGGGGGAGGACGATCAGCGGCCGGTCGGGCGCCCGCAGCCGCGTGGAGCCGTACTCGGGCGTGTCGTACGCCGGGTGCGTGCCCGGCTCGTCATGCCGGTAGCCGGCGACGCCGGTCACGCCCCTCATGCCTCGATCACCATCGCGACCCCCTGGCCGACGCCGATACACATGGCGGCGAGGCCCCAGCCGCCGCCGCGCCGGCGCAGCTCCCACGCCAGCGTCGTCAGCAGGCGCGTGCCGGAGTTGCCGAGCGCGTGGCCGAGCGCGATCGCGCCGCCGTTGACGTTCACGATCTCGGGGTCGAGCAACGGCCACTCGGCGAGGCAGGCGAGCGACTGCGCCGCGAACGCCTCGTTCAGCTCGACCGCCGCCAGGTCGCCCCAGCCGATGCCCGCGCGCGAGAGCGCCTTGTTCGCGGCCTCGACCGGCCCGATCCCGTACAGCTGCGGCTCGACGGCGCTCGACGCCCGGCCGGCGATGCGGGCCAAGGGCTCGCCGGCCGCGGCCTCGCCGGTGAGCAGCAGCACCGACGCGGCGTCGTTCATCGGCGACGAGTTCCCCGCCGTCACCGTCCCGTCCTTGCGGAACACCGGCCTGAGCTGCGCGAGCTTCTCGAGGCTCGTGTCGGCGCGGATGTTCTCGTCACGCTCGAGCTCGACGCCCGGCACCGGCGCGACCTCGTCCGCGAACGCCCCGCGCTCCCACGCCGCCGCGGCCCGCTGGTGGCTCTTCAGCGCGAACGCGTCCTGCTGCTCGCGCGTGATGCCGTAGCGGTCGGCGAGGATCTCGGCGCCCTCGCCGAGCGACACGGTCCACTCGTCCGGCATCTCCGGGTTCACCATCCGCCAGCCCAGCGTCGTCGAGTGCATCGTCTCGTGCGTGCGCGGGAACGGCTTCTCGGGCTTGAGCACGACCCAGGGCGCGCGGCTCATCGACTCGACGCCGCCGGCCAGGCAGATCGACTCGTCGCCCGACGCGATCGCGCGGCTGGCGCTGAACACGGCCTCCATCCCGGAGCCGCACAGGCGGTTGACCGTCGCGCCCGGGATCGAGGTCGGGAGCCCGGCCAGCAGCACGGCCATGCGCGCGACGTTGCGGTTGTCCTCGCCGGCCTGGTTGGCGTCGCCGAAGTACACCTCGTCGATCTCGACCGCGCCGTTGCGCTCCACCAGCGTCCGCACCACGTGCGCAGCCAGATCGTCCGGCCGCGTGGTCGCCAGCGCCCCGCCGAGCTTGCCGACCGGCGTGCGGACGGCGTCGACGATGTAGACGTCGCTCATGCGGCCTGCAGCTCCCGCAGCAAGGTCAGTTCCTCCTCGGTCGGCGGCTCGGTCGCGCCCGCGTCGTCGGCGATCGACAGCTCCCACCCGGTCGCCTCACGCGCCTGCTCGGCGGTCACGCCGGGGTGCAGGTCGGTCAGCACCAGCTCGCCGTCGCGTCGCCGGAGGATGCCGAGGTCGGTGATCACGACCTGGTCCTCGGCGCCGAGCGAGGTCTTGAAGTCGAGCTCGTCCACGAACGTGCGCGGCGACTGGCGGACGATCGTGATCACGCGGCCCGCGAGCGCCGCGATCTCCGGCGCGCCGCCTGCGCCCGGCAGGCGCACCTTGGGCGCGTCATAGGGACCGATCACGGTCGAGTTCAGGTTGCCGCGGCGGTCGATCTGCGCGGCGCCGAGGAAGCCGACGTCGACCCGGCCGCCCTGCAGCCAGTAGTTGAAGATCTCCGGCACCGGCACGACCGAGTCCGCGGTCTCGGCGAGGTCGCCGTCGCCGATCGAGAGCGGCAGCCGCGTCGGCTTGGAGCCGATCGTGCCGGACTCGTAGATCAGCACGACACCGGGCGCATGACGGCCGCGCGCGAGGTTCGCCGCCGTGCTCGGCAGCCCGATGCCGACGAAGCACACCTCGCCGTCGCGCAGCTCGCGCGCGGCGGCCACGGTCATCATCTCGTCGGCGCTGTGTGCCATTGCACGTGCTCCCGGATCCAGCTCTGGAACGTGTCGCGGTCGCGCGCGATCGCGTCCCACGCCTTGTAGAAGTCGTTGTCGCGGTCGTAGTAGGAGTGGGCGTAGGACGGGTGCGCGCCGCGCGGCGCCTCGGCGACGGCCGTGATCGCCCACGACGGGATCACGATCGCTCCCGGCCGCGGCTCGAGCTCGTCGACGATCTCCTCGACCGTCACGAGCGAGCGCTCGGACGCGAGCACGACCTCCTTCTGGACGCCGACGATGCCCCACAGCTGGACGTTCCCGCTGCGGTCGGCCCGCTGCGCGTGCACGATGCCGACGTCCGGCCGCAGGGCGGGGACGGCGTTCAGCACCTCGCCGGTGAACGGGCACGTGATCGGCCGGACGTTGGTGCGCGGCTCGAGGTCGGTGCCGCTGTAGCCGCGCAGGACGGCGAACGGCAGGTGCGACGCGCCGGCCGCGTAGCGGTTCGCCATGCCGGCGTGCGTGTGCTCCTCCAGCTCCAGCGGGCGCGGCCAACCGTTCTCGACCGCGTCGCGCAGGCGGTGCAGCGACCCGACGCCGGGGTTGCCGCCCCACGAGAACACGAGCCGGCGGGCGCAGCCCACGCCGATCAGCTGGTCATAGATCAGATCCGGCGTCATCCGGATCAGCTCGAGGTCACGACGGCCCTGGCGGACGATCTCGTGCCCCGCGGCGAACGGGATCAGGTGCGTGAACCCCTCCAGGGCCACGCTGTCGCCGTCGCGGACGAGCGTTCGCACCGCGTCCTGAAGGCCGATCACCTCCGCCATCGGCGGCAGTATGTCAGATGAATTGACATATCAGCCCCAGACCTCTTCGGCCGTCTCGACGATCAGCCGGAGCTTGGCGGCCTGCTGCTCGCGGCTGAGCACGTTGCCCTCGACGGTCGAGGAGAAGCCGCACTGCGGCGAGAGGCACAGCTGGTCGACGTCGACGTACTGCGACGCCTCCTCGATCCGGCGCTTGAGCTCGTCCTTGGTCTCGAGGTCGCCGCGCTTCGTCGTCACCAGCCCGAGCACGACGAGCTTGCCGGGCGGCACGAAGCGCAGCGGCTCGAAGCTGCCGGAGCGCTCGTCGTCCCACTCCATGAAGAAGCCGTCGACCGCCAGCTCGTTGAACAGCGCCTCGGCCACGAAGTCGTAGCCACCCTCGGCGACCCACGACGAGCGGAAGTTGCCGCGGCACATGTGGGTCGTGACCGCCATGCCCTCCGGCCGGTCCGCCAGCGCCTCGTTGATGTGGCTGATGTAGGCCTCGTGCAGGTGCTCGGCGTCGGCGCCCTGCTGCGCGATCATCTCGCGCTGAGCCGGATCGTTGAGGTACGCGAGGCTCGTGTCGTCGAACTGCAGGTACATGCAGCCGAGGTCGCCGACGCGGCGCACCTGCTCGGCGTAGGCGCTCGTGAGGTCGGCCCAGAAGTCGTCGAGATCCGGGTAGACCGACCCGTCGATCGCCGCCCGGCCGCCGCGGTAGTGGACCATGCTCGGGGAGGGGATCGTGAGCTTCGGCGTCGCGCCGCCGGCGATCGACCGCAGGAACGCGAAGTCCTCGCCGAAGATCGTCTTGCTGACGCCGAGGCGCCCGTCGATGTGCAGGGCGGCGGGGGTGAACTCGATCGAGCCGATGGCGTTGCGGAACTCGACCTTCATCGAGCCCGGCGCCTTGCTCACGCCGTCGAGCTGGTAGATGAAGTCCATGTGCCAGGAGGCGCGGCGGAACTCCCCGTCGGTGGCCGACTGCAGGCCGACGTCGTGCTGCATCGCGACGACGTCGCGGATCGCGTCGTCCTCGATCGCCCGCAGCTCGTCCTCGTCGATCCGCTCCTGCGCGAACTCCTCACGCGCCTGCAGCAGCTCGGGTGGTCGGAGCAGGCTGCCGACGTGGTCGGCCCGATATGGAGGTGAGGTGCGTTTCGTCACGGCTGAACCATCCGCAGTACGTCTCCCAGGTAGAGGAGGTGCTCCTTCATCGCGCGCTCGGCACGCGGCGCGTCGCCCTTTTCGATCGCTGCGATCAGGACCTCGTGCTGCTCGACGACCGCCGAGTGCACGACAGCCTCGCCGACGACCTGCATCAGCGACGGTTGCAGCACCTCGAATACCCAGTCGGTGAACGCCTGCACCATCCGGTTGCCTGCGGTGACGGCCACGAGCCGGTGCAGCGCCGCGTCGGCCTGCGCCAGCGCTGCGAGGTCGTTCGCCTGTGCGGCCTCGGCCTCGGCACGCAGTGTCTCACGCAGCTGGGCGACGGTGCCGGCGTCGGCGCGGTAGGCGGCGAGGCCGGCGAGCGGCACCTCGAGCAGCATTCGCGCGTCGAGCAGCTCCTGGAGCGACACCGCGCGCGTCTCGAGCATCATCGCGATCGCGTCCGAGAGGCTGCGGCTCATGCCCTGATCGGCCGTCAGCGCGACGAAGATGCCCCCGCCCGGGCCCTTGCTGGCGCGGATCAGGTTGCCGCTCGCGAGCAGCTTCAACGCCTCGCGCAGCGTCGGGCGGCTGACGCCGAACTCGCTCGCGAGGTCCTCCTCGCGGCCGAGGAAGTCGCCCGGACCGAGCCCTTCGCGCTGGATGAAGTGCTGGATCTCGGACGCGACCTGCTCGCTCGCGCCACGGATCCGCCGTCGCGGCGCCGCGCTCATCGTGCCGCGCTCCCGCGCAGATCGGTCACCCGCCTGGCCTTGCCCTCGGTCCGGGGCAGCACGCCGAGGCCGACCGGCACGATCCGCACGCGCAGCCCGAGCTGCTGGCGCATCGCCTCCTGGAGCGCGCGCGCCGTGCCCCCATGCCCGAGCTCGACCTCGAGCTTGACCTCGTCCATCCCCCCGGGCTCGGTGTAGAACGTGAGCCGGAACTCGCCCGTGTCGGGAGCGTCGCGCACCGCCTGCTCGATCGCCGACGGGTACACGTTCATGCCGCGGATCACGACCATGTCGTCGGTCCGCCCGACGATGCCGCCGGGGAGCCAGCGGTGCTCGTGGCCCGCCGGGCACACATCGGTCGAGTTCACGACGACGTCGCCCGTCCGGTAGCGCAGGACCGGCCAGCCGCGACGGCCGAGCGGGGTCAGCACGAGCTCGCCGCGTGCGTCGTGCGCCGCCGGTTGCAGGTCGCCGTCGAGGATCTCGCACACGAACTCCGCCTCGTTGACGTGCAGGCCGCCGCCCTCCGCGCACGGGTACGCGAACGGGCCCGTCTCGCTCAGCCCGGCGTGGTCGTAGACGCGCACGCCGAGGCCCTCCTCGATCCGTGCCCGGACGGCCGGCAGCGACGCGCCGGGCTCGCCGGCGCAGATCAGCTTGCCCACCGAGTCGAGCGCGCCCTCGAGGTTCTCCTCGACCGCCACCTCGTACAGCCGCAGCGCATAGCTGGGCGTGCACACGAGCGCGGTGGCGCCGACCTGCGCGAGCGTCTGGAGACGCTGGACCGAGGTCATGCCGCCGAGCGTGATCGCCATCGCGCCGACGCGCTCGAGGCCGTCGCGGGCGTCCCAGAACTGCACGTGCGGGCCGAACGAGAACGCCAGTGCGACGCGGTCGCCCGGCCCGATCCCCGCCGCGCGGTACGTCGTGGCCATGCACTCCGCCCACCATGCCCAGTCATCGGTCGTGTCGAGCACGCGCAGCGGCGACCCGGTCGTGCCGCTGGTCTGGTGCAGGTGGGTGTAGCGCTCGAGCGGGAACGTGAGGTTCGTGCCGAACGGCGGGTGGCGCCGCTGGTCCTCGACCAGCTCGCGCTTCTCCAGCGGCCGCACGTCGGCCAGCGACGTCGGGCGGCTGCCGCTCGCGTCCAGCCGGCCGCGCTGGAACGGGTTGTGCTCGAGCACCAGCTCGAGCAGGTCGGTCTCCCGGCTCACGCCGGCGACCCCACCGAGGGCCGCGTCCCATCCGGCCGCTTGATCGACCGCCAGACGTGCGCGCGCAGGTGCGCGAAGTCGGGCCGCTCCTTCGTCTGCACCTGGTCGCGCGGCTGTGGGAGCGGGACGTCCAGCATCTCCTGCACGCGCGTCGGCGACGGCGTCAGCACCACGATCCGGTCGCTCAGGTAGACCGACTCGTCGATGTCGTGGGTGACGAACACGATCGTGATGTCGTACTGGCGGCGGACCTCCAGCACGAGGTCCTCGAGGTCCGCGCGCGTCTGTGCGTCGACCGACGCGAACGGCTCGTCCATCAGCAGGATCTGCGGCTGGTAGGCGAGCGCGCGGGCGATCGCGACGCGCTGCTGCATGCCGCCTGAGAGCTGCCACGGGTAGCGGTCCAGGGCGTCGGCGAGACCGACCGAGGAGAGCGTCTCCTCGACGATCGAGCGCACCTGCGCCTTGTCCAGATTCCTGCGCCGGAGCGGGAACGCGACGTTCTGGCGCACGCTCATCCACGGGAACAGCGAGCGGCTGTACTCCTGGAAGACGAGCGCCAGCGTCCCGTCCATCCGCACCTCGCCGGCGGTCGGCTCGAGCAGGCCGGAGATGCACTTGAGCAGCGTCGTCTTGCCGCAGCCGGACGGGCCGACCACGCACACGAACTCGCCGGCCGCGACCTCGAACGAGACGTCGCCGATCGCCTCGACGGCGGCGTCGCCGGAGCCGTAGGTCTTCTTCAGGTGTTCGACGGCGAGCATCAGCTGAGCGCGCTGGCGCGCGCGCCGCGATGCCACCGCAGGACGCGTCGCTCGACCAGCAGGAAGACGGCGTTGAGGACGTAACCGAGGATCCCGAGCAGGAGTATCCCGGACCACATCTCCGGGATCGCGAACGACCGCTGCGACTGGAGCACGAAGTAGCCGATCCCGTTGGTCGCTGGCGACCATCTCGCTGATCACCATCAGGATCAGCGCCAGCGACAGGCTCGTGCGCATCCCGGCGAAGATCTGCGGCGCCGCGGCGGGCAGCGTCACGCGCAGCAGCCGGTCGCGCCGGCCGATCCCGTACACACGCGCCGTCTCGCGCAGCGTCGGGTCGACGCCGGCGACGCCGTCGATCGTGTTCAGGAGCACCGGCCACAGGCAGACGAAGGCGATGATGAACACCTTCATGGACGTCCCGACACCGAGCACGAGGATGCCGAACGGCAGCAGCGCCGGCGGCGGGATCGAGCGCAGGAACTGCACCATCGGGTCGGTCGCCCGCCGCAGCGTGGGCGAGAGGCCGAGCGCCAGCCCGGCCGCCACGGCCACGATGCAGGCGATCGTGTAGCCGAGGGCGAGCCGCACGAGGCTCGGCACGACGTCGCTGCCGACGCGCTCGAACAGCCAGGTGTCGGCGAACGTCTCCAGGATGTCGGTCAGCGGCGGGAAGTAATACGTGTCGCTGCCGCTCGACCACAGACCCCAGAGCACGAGCAGCGCGACCGGGACGACGAGCTCCAGTGCCACGTTCCGCGTGCGGGTCCTCATCGCGCGACCTCGACCCGCTGCGAGGGATGCCAGTGCAGCACGCGCCGCTCGGCGCGGGTGAACAGCACGTTGACCCCCCAGCCGAGCAGCCCGGTGACGGCGATCAGCGCGTACATGATGTCCACCGCTCCACCCTGGCGCGCGATGTTGACCTCCCGGCCGAGGCCGGGCGCGCCGATCACGAGCTCGGCCGTGACGACCAGGATCAGCGCCACGGCGGCGGAGATCCGCACGCCGGTCGCGATGTACGGCACGGCGCTCGGCAGCGTCACGTACCGGAGCCGCTGCAGCCGTGAGAAGCCGAACGACCGCGCCGTGTCGGTCGCCACGGGGTCGACGTCCTGCACGCCGTAGAGCGTCTGCATCAGCAGCGGCCAGGTGGAGGCGAACGCGGCCAGGAACACCTTGCTCTCCAGCCCGCTGCCCCAGATCAGCACGGCGAGCGGGATCAGCGCGACCGACGGGATCGGGCGCAGGAACTCGATCACCGCCCGCACCGACCGGTACAGCGGGCGGCTGGAGCCGACGAAGATCCCGACCGGTATCGCGATCGCCGCCGCCACGGCGAGCCCCACTGCCCAGCCCTGCATCGTCTGCCCGACCGCCGTCCAGAACGCGGCCGTGGAGGCCTCGTCGGCGAGCGCGGCGAACGTCTCCGTCGGCGGGGGGAAGTGGCGGCTGGAGATCGTGTCGGTGCGCGTCAGCAACTCGAGCAGCACAAGCGTCGTCGCGACCCCCAGCCACGCCATCGGCTAGTGGTTCCGTCCGTGGGTGCGCGTGCTGCCCAGGGGGTCGATCAGCGGCCGCCTGGCAGTGCGTGTACTTGCGGACGGGACCACTACCCCCGCCGGATCAGGTCGTCGAGCGAGGGGATCTCCTCGATGAAGCCGTACTTCTTGGCGAGCTCGGCGTTCAGCTCGATCGTCGGCTCGTTGAGGTCCGCCTTCCACTGCGGCAGCGTGATCTTGTCGAGCACCTCCTGCGGGATCTCCGTGTAGGTCCCGATCACCTTGCGGACCGCGTCCGGGTTCTGCGAGGCGTAGTCGAGCGACTTCTCGATCGCCCGCTTGAAGCCGTCCACCACGTCCTCGTTCTCGGCGATGTACTGCTTGCTCGCGAAGTACGTGGCCACGGTGAGGTTCGGCGCGGTCTCCTCGTACGGATTCATGATCGCCGTGCCGCCGGCCGCCTTGCCGCCTGAGAAGGCCGGCTCGACCTCCCAGGCCGCGTCGACGCGGCCCGCCTCGAGCGCCGCGTTCATATCCGGGAACGGGACCTCGACGTACTTGATCTTCGTGTAGTCGGCGCCCGCCTTCTCCATCGAGCTGTTCATCGCGAGCGGTCCGATGTTGTTGAGCGTGTTGACGGCCACCGTGGCGCCCTCGAAGTCCTTGGGCGCCTTGATCTTGCTGCCCTTGGGGACGACCACGCCGTCCCACGCGTCCTCCGCGCTGGTGCCGCCGAGCACGCCCTGGGCGATGATCTGGACCGGCAGGTCCTTCGACGCGGCGATGATCAGCGACGTCACGTTGGAGAAGCCGAACTGGTAGTCGCCGGACAGGACGGACGGCACGATCGCCGCTCCGCCCTCGGCGAGCTGCGGCTCGATCTTCAGGTTCTCCTCCTCGAAGAAGCCCTGCTCGACGCCGAGGTACAGCGGCGCGACGTCGGCGATCGGGATCACGCCGACCTTCAGGGTGGTGACCTCGGCGGCGTCACCGGAGCCGCCGCCAGCACCGCCGCCACCGCCGCTCTCGTCGTCCCCGCATGCCCCCAAGAGCGCCGCGCACGCGACTGCACGAGCACGAGCACGAATGCTCGCGCGATGCGTCGTTCTCCCATCAGCGTCCCCTCCTCCTCGACGACCGGTTGAGCCGGGTTATAACGAGGTCGCAGGCATTACGTCAAACAATTTGATCTTCACTTCTCGTCCCAGACGAACCCGACGTAGTTCTCCGCGAGCGAGGTCGCCGCCGCCTGCGAGCGACAGACGTAGTCGAGCTGTGCCCGTTGCAGGCGCTCCTCGAACCCCGCGTCGTCGTGTGGGAAGCGGTGCAGCATCGACGTCATCCACCAGGAGAAGTGCTCGGCGCGCCACACGCGCCGCAGGCAGCTGTCCGAGTACGCGTCGAGCCCGGCGCGATCGTCCGCCCCGTACCACGCGGTCAGGGCCTGCGCGAGCACCTTGACGTCGCCGATCGCCAGGTTCATCCCCTTGGCGCCGGTGGGCGGCACGATGTGCGCGGCGTCGCCGGCCAGGAACAGCTTCCCGTACTGCATCGGCTCGATGACGTAGCTGCGCATCGGCGTGATGCCCTTCTCGATGATCGGGCCGCCCGCGTTGAGCTCCCAGCCGTCGCGCTCGAGGCGGATCCGCAGCTCGTCCCAGATCCGCTCGTCGGGCCAGCTGTCGACGTCGTCGTCGGGGTCGCACTGGAGGTAGAAGCGGCTGAGCTCGGGCGTGCGCATGCTGTGCAGCGCGAAGCCGCGCTCGTGGCGGGCGTAGATCAGCTCCTCGGTCGACGGCGCGACCTCGGCGAGGATCCCGAGCCAGCCGAACGGATACTCGCGCTCGTACTCGGCGAGCGCGCCGGCGGGGACGGACGGGCGGCAGACGCCGTGGAAGCCGTCGCAGCCCGCTATCACGTCGCAGCGCAGCTCGTGCTCGACGCCGCCCAAGGCGTAGCGGATCGCCGGCGCGTCGGATTCGAGGTCGTGCACGCTGACGTCCTGCGCCTCGAAGTGCAGCGCGCCGCCGGCGTCGAGCCGTGCGCGGATCAGGTCCTTGACGACCTCCTGCTGGCCATAGACCGTGATCGACCGGCCACCGGTGAGCGCCGGGAAGTCGATCCGGTGGCCGCGGCCGTCGAACCGCAGCTCGATCCCGTTGTGCACGAGGCCCTCGCGCCGCATCCGCTCGCCGACCCCGGCTTCGGAGAGCAGCTCGACGGTGCCGTGCTCGAGCACGCCCGCGCGGACCCGCTGCTCGATGTACCCGCGGCTGCGGGCCTCGAGCACCACGGACTCGATCCCCTCGCGATGGAGCAGGTGTGCCAGCAGCAGCCCCGCCGGCCCGGCGCCCACGATCCCCACCTGGGTCCGCTCCTCACGCGACAACGCGGTCACCCTACCTGCCGTGCACGGGCCGCGGCGAGGCCGGCGGCCAGCGTTGGCAGGACCATGGCGAGCATGAACACGAGCGGTGCCGTCCAGCCTCCGGTGGCCTCACGCAGGATCCCGACGACGAGCGGTCCCATCGCCGCGACGAGGTACCCGACCGTCTGGGCCATAGCCGCCAGCTGGGCGGCGTGCTCCTGGTCGGGCGAGCGCAGCGCGAAGAACAGCAGCGCGAGCGCGAGCAGCCCGCCCTGCGCGAGCCCGAGCAGCGTGACCCACACCGCCGCGAGTGCGGCGGGGGCGACGAGCAGGCCGGTCAGGCCGGCGGCGGTGAACGCCAGCGTCAGCGCGACGGCCGCACGCTGGTCGGGCCGGCGGGCCGCGAACACAGGGACGAGCAGGCACGTGGGGATGGCGGTCAGCAGCATCACCGACAGCAGCCCGCCCGCTGCCTCGCGCTCGATCCCCTCCGAGCGCAGCAGCGCCGGAAGCCACGACAGGGCGCTGTAGAAGAGGAGCGACTGGAACCCCATGAACGCCGTCACCCGCCACGCCACCGGGTCGCGCCACAGCCGCGGCGCCGGGCGTGCGAGCTCGCGCGCGGTGCGAGCGGCGGCCGCGCCGCGCGCCGCCCACGGCACCCACACCGCCGCGGCGACGAGCGCGGGCAGCGCCCAGAAGGCGAGGCCGGCGCGCCAGCCCTGGCCGATCGCGTTCTCGAGCGGCACGGTGAGGCCGGCGGCGAGGGCGCCGCTGGCACTGATGGCCATCGTGTAGCCGCCGGTCATCAGCCCCACGCGGTCGGGGAAGTCGCGCTTGATGATCGCCGGCACCAGCACGTTGCCGACCGCGATCCCGAGGCCGGCGATCACGGTGCCGGCATACAGCGCCGCGACGGTGGGCAGCAGCCGCACAAGGATCCCCGCGGCGACGGTGAGCGCCATCAGCGCGAGCGCCGCCTCGATGCCGACGCGCCGCGCGACGACAGGCGCCAGCGGCGATCCGAGCGCCATGCAGATCACCGGCAGCGTGGTGAGCAGGCCGGCCGCGGCGGTCGACAGCGGGACCGCATCGCGCAGCTCGTCGAGCAGCGGCGGCACGCTCGCGATCGCCGTCCGCAGGTTCAGCGCGGTCAGGACGATCGCCGCGGCGATCAGGCCGAGGCGGCGTGCGTGTGCTGTCGCTGATGAGGGCAAGCGAAATAGTCTGGAGCCGCAACTCCACCGGCGCGGAGACGTTCAACGATGCATGATCCGACTGGTTCCCGCGCTGCTGGCGCTGCTGATTCTGCTCCCTGTCCAAACCGCTCACGCGGCCTCGACCGAGGTCGGCATCGCCGATGACCGCATCCTGATGGCGGGCGGTCCCGCCGCCGACCTGGCGGTCGCCGAATGGCGCGCCATGGGCGTCGACACGGTCCGGATGTTCGCGCTGTGGTCGCGGATCGCGCCGGCGACGCGCCCCGCCGGGTTCGACGGCGCCGACCCTGCGTCGCGCGGCTACTCGTGGGCGGGGCTGGACGCGGCGGTCGCGCGCGTGCGCGCCGCGGGCATGAGGGTGACGCTCACGATCACCGGCCCGGGGCCGCTGTGGTCGAGCTCCTCGCCCAGCCGCCGCCGGCCGGCGTACAAGCCGCGGCCGAGCTCCTATGCGGCGTTCGCCACGGCGGTCGCGCGGCGCTACGGCGCCGACGTCAACCGCTACCTGCTGTGGAACGAGCCGAACATCGCCGGCTGGCTGGCGCCCCAGGCGCGCTGCGCGCGCAGGCGCTGCACGCCGGTATCGCCGCACCTGTACCGCGGTCTCGTACGCGCCGCGTATCCGGCGGTGCGTCGCGCGGACCCGGGGGCGAAGGTCGTGATCGGCGTGCTCTCACCGCGCGGCCAGCGGCTGCAGCGGGCCGACACGGTGATGCGGCCGCTCGTGTTCCTGCGCGCCTTCGGCTGCCGGAGCGATCGCTGGAAACGGCTGCGGATCAAGGAGTGCCGCGGATTCCGCCGGGCGACGGGCGACGGCTTCGCGATCCACCCGTACAGCAGCCTCAGCGCGCCCGAGCGCGGGCACCCGAACGCCGACGACGTCTCGCTCGCGCAGGTCGGCAACCTGGCGGCGACGCTCGACCGCCTGCAGCGGGCGCGCGCGATCCGCTCGACGACGCGCCGCTTCGGCATCTACATCGACGAGTACGGGTACCAGACCAACCCGCCCGACCGGCTCGCCGGCATCGGGGCGCGCCGGCAGGACTCCTATCTCCAGCGCGCCGCGTACGTGGCCTGGCGCAACCCGCGGGTGCGGCTGTTCACGCAGTACCTGTGGCGCGACGAGCCGCGCAGCTCCGACGGGTCGTACGGCGGCTGGCAGTCCGGCCTGCGGTACGTCGGCGGGCGCGCCAAGCCCGCGCTGAGCCATTTCGACACGCCGTTCGTGCTCGACGCGTCGCGCAACCGCCTGTGGGGCCAGGTGCGGCCCGGCGGCGCGCACAAGGTCACCGTGCAGCGGCGCACGGCAGGACGGGCGTGGCGGAGGCTCGCGGTCGTACGGACCGACCGGCGCGGCTACTGGAAGCTGAAGCGGCGGCTCGTGCGGGGCACGTCGTACCGCTTCCGCGCGTCGGGGGCGACGAGCGCGACGCTCCGGCGCTGAGCGGCGCGGCGCGTCAGCCGCGGCTGCGCGCCCGCCGACCGCTGACCGATGCGTCCGAGTGTTGCGTTCGGCGGCCCGACGCCGGCGAGCTCGACGCTCGCCGATCCAGCGGCTCCGGGCGGAGCCTGATCGCCGATCCGCTCGGCGGCTGGGCGAACCGGTCGGAGGCGCTGCCACCGCCGACCGACAGCTCCGGCAAGCGCTGATGCCCGCCGTCGCGTGTCGGCCAGCCCGACGAGCCCGGCGCGAGCGTCAGCTCGCCGAGGGCGGGCTCGTGCGTCCCATCGGTGACGGTCGCGACGGCCGACATCAGGCCGATGTTGACCACGACGCGCTCGCCGATCGCCGCGAGCGGCACGACGATGGTCGTCTTCAGGTTCCCGCGGCCGTCGGCGTAGACGACCGCGTTCTCGGGCGCGGGCGGGATGCTCGCCCGCGCCACGGAGTCGCAGATCGCGTGCGAGTGGCGGTGCGACACGTGCGACACCGCAGCGGGGAGGACGTCACGGGCGCGCAGCCGGCTACCGTCGGCGACCACCTCTAGATGGCAGAGACCGTCGAGCGAGCCGACGACGAACGACCACGCCCAGCCCGTTTTCGGGCCGACGACGAACACCCCGTCATGGGTGCGGCCGGCACAGAAGCGGTGGTCGTCATTGGGCACGCCGACGTCGTGCACCACGAGCCGGTCCCGCGGGCCGGGCCCGAGCGCGAGCTGGGCGACGCAGAACCCGCCTGCCACGGTGTCATTCGGCGCCACCGGCGTGACGTGCAGGACCGCGTCGGGGATGGCGAGCGCCAGACGCTGCGCGAACTCCGCGAACGCGAGGTCGCCGGCACCGTAGTCGGCCACGAGGTGGACCAGGCGGCTCACGCGGCCGCGCCCTTCTGCCGCGCCGCGGCATCCGTTGCCATGCCCGTGTATTAGGCCGTGCCCGGCGTCTGTCAAGGCCGCGCCAGCGGCTCGTCGGCGGCCGCGCGCAGCTTCTCGAGCGCCCGCTCCTCGATCTGCCGGATGCGTTCGGCGCTGACGTGCAGCGTGCTGCCCAGCTCGCGCAGCGTCAATTCGCGGCAGCCGAGCCCGAAACGCCCGATCAGGATCGTCTGCTCGCGACCGCTCAGGCACGCGAGCATCCCGCGCACCTCGTTGATCTCCATCCGCCGTGGGACGCCCTCGTACGCCGCCTCGGCGGCGGGATCGGCGACCAGGTCGCCGAAGGTGCCGATCGCGCCGTCGTCGTGGGAGATCGGCTCTTCGAGCCCGCGCGCGGAGCGCTCGGCGACGATCAGGTTCTCGACCTGCTTCCGTGTCAGCCCGGACTCCTGCGCCAGCTCGCCGCAGGTGGGCTCGTGCCCGGACGCCTGGAGGTGCCGGCGACGGGCGGCCCTGATGCGCGCGAGCTGGCGCGCCGCCCGGTCCGAGAGCACGACCGGCCGTGCCAGCTCCGAGACGAGCTGCTGCATCGCCTGGCGGACCCACCACGAGGCGTACGCCCAGAACGGCGCGCCGAGCGCCGGGTCGTAGCGCTGCAGCGCGCGCAGCAGGCCGACGACGCCGGCCTGCATCAGCTCGATCCGGTCGATGCCTGCGGATCCGCGGTAGATCCGCGCGACGGCGGCGATGTGCGGCAGGAACACCTCGACGAGCTCGTCACGCGCGGCGATGTCGCCGGCCTTCGCCGCCTCGACCAGCGCGTGCTCACTACGTAGCGCGGTCAGTCGTGCGCACTGGTGAGTCTCGTGCGCCATGGGGGTGCGTGGGGACTAGCACGGCGGCCCGCGTCCGCATAGTCGAAGGTCGTGAAAGCTCGCAAATAGCGGGAAGTTCGGTGCGGCCTGCAGGCCGTCGACCGCGCACGCTGGTGCGCGGGCGACACGTGGGGTTGCGCGAACTCGGCCGGGGCCTGAAGCTGTCCGGATGCTCATCGCAATCGCAGGTGGCCACGGCAACATCGCGCTCCGCCTGACGCGGGTGCTCCAGAGGGGCGGCGACGAGGTTCGCTCGCTGACCCGCAAGTCAGAGCACGCGGAGGACGTGCGCGCGGCGGGCGGCGACCCGGTCGTCTGCGACCTCGAGTCGGCGAGCGAGGACGAGGTCGCCGCCGCGGTTCGAGAGGCCGACGCCGTCGTGTTCGCAGCCGGCGCCGGGCCGGGGAGCGGGCCCGAGCGCAAGTGGACGATGGACCACGGCGGCGCGGTGAAGCTGATCGCGGCCGCGAAGGCCGAGGGGATCCGCCGCTACGTGATGGTCGGCAGCATGGGCGCCGATCCCGACGCGCCCGGCGACGACACCTTCGCCGTGTACCTCCGCGCCAAGGGCCAGGCCGACGCCGACCTCGTGGCGAGCGGGCTCGACTACACGATCGTGCGCCCCGGGCACCTGACCGACGACCCGGGCGCCGGCGGCGTCACGCTCGGCACGAAGGTCGACCGCGGCAAGATCCCCCGCGACGACGTCGCGGCCGTGCTGGCCGCGGTCCTGCACGAGCCGGCCACAGTGGGTGTGACGTTCGAGGTGGTCTCGGGGGAGGTGTCGATCGATGACGCGATCGCGGCACTCGTTGGTGGGGGCTGACGCGGGCGAACGTCAACTGCGGCATTAAGCGAGGCGGGATCGGCGGGGGTGTGGCCACTTGATGCCGCATACCGACATCAACTGAGCACACCCCCGCGAAATCGCTGTCCCCGAGGGGGTGTGGCTAGTTGACCGCGCATATTCAGGTCAACTCGCCACACCCCCCGGTGAAACGCGCTCCGGAGTGGCCGGGCGGGTCGAAACCCCGCTTCCCCACCCAGAGCAGTTGACGGTCGCCGGCGGAGACCGCAGCAGCACCCGCGGCGCCGCGCCAGAGCGCGACGCCGCGGACACGTGATGTCTCAGCCGAGCACGCGGCGAACGCGCCGGCTACGGCTCGCGCTCGGCGTGTACTTGCCGCTGGCGTCGTTCAGCACGACGCGGAAGCGGCCGCCGCGACGGACGCGGATCCTCTTGGAGTAGCGCGAGAATCCGGCCCCGGCGTGGCGGGCCACGGTCTGGGCGCGGGTGACCCAGATGCCCTTGCGGAGCCGCTGGATCAGGACCTGCTGGCCGTCGACCGCCGGCGTCAGCCGGCCGCGGAAACGGATCCGGGCGCTGCGGAGGCCGCGACTGACGCGCACCCTCCGGGTCACCTTGACCGCCGCCCCGACGACGACGACCGGGCTCACGACCTCGGGCCGCGATGCCATCAGCACGCGGTACTGCGTGTTCACCGGAACGCCGATCACCGGGAACGCGAACGCGCCGGTCGTCGCGTTGGTGACCTGAGCGTTGCCCGTCGTCACGAACCCCTGCGTGTACGGCCACGGGTTCGACTGGAGCAGCACCTGGCGGTTGCCGTTGCCGGTGCCCGTGAGGGCGCCCCCCAGCGTCGTCGCGCCGCCCACGGAGACCGGGTTCGGCGTCGCCGCGAGCGTGACGCCGAGCGGCTGCCGCTTGGTCTTGAACGTGCGGTGCTTGCCGCGCGTCAGGCCCTTGGAGTTCTGCGCCACGACCCGGTAGTGGTAGGTCGTCGCCGGTGCCAGAAGGCCGACCGCGACTGCAACCTTCACGCCCTTGTTCCCGCTGCCGACGCTCGCGCTCGGCGTCAGCGACCCGTAGATCACCGTCGTGCCGTACTGGAAGAAGTACGACGTCGCAGCGCCCTTGGGGTTGATCGTGGCGTTCAGCACCACTGTCGTCGGCGTGACGTTCGCAACTCCGCCGGTGGTGGCCACCGGCTTCTCGGCGGCCGACGCGACCGCCGGCGCCCACAGCGCGCAGACCAGTGCTGCCACGCCCAGTGCGCCGCGCGTTCGTATGGTTCGCATGCCCCTCCTTACTTGACAGCCGTCAACAATTTCCACGGCAGTCAACACGTTTGGAGCCGCGAGGGTGCGGTGCTTCGTTAGCCTGGATTTAGGTTGGCGCCCGCCGATCGGTCGGCCGATTAGCGGGTACCCCAGGGGTATGGCTACGAAAGACGCATCGAACCTGTTCGGGCAGGAGCACGTCCGCGCCTACCGCGAGACCGACGGCGAGGTCGGCCACGATTGGCATGGCACGCAGACGCTGCTGCTCACGACGACCGGGCGGCAGTCGGGCGAGGAGCGCACCACGCCGCTGATCTACGGCCGCGACGGCGATGCGTACCTGGTCGTGGCGTCCAAGGGCGGCTCCGACCGGCCGCCGGCGTGGTACGCAAACCTGAGCGACGATCCCGGCGTCGACGTGCAGGTGGGAGGCGACCGCTTCCACGCCCGGGCGCGCACCGCCACCGCGGACGAGAAGCCGCAGCTCTGGCGCGAGATGGTCGGGCACTGGCCGGCGTACGACGACTACCAGCGCAGCACCGACCGCGACATCCCGGTCGTGGTGCTCGAACGCGAGTAGCCGCCGCTCCCCGGGTCAGATCGGTGACGACGGACGCGCCAGGCCCTCGGCGAGGTCGCCGAAGCCCGGAGCGACGATCGCGCCCGGCTGGGCGATCAGCTCCTCGGCGACGAGCGCCTCGGTCGTGAGCAGCAGGGCGGCGACCGAGGCGGCGTGCTCGAGGCTCAGGCGCGTGACCCGTACCGGGTCGACGACGCCCTTCTCGAACAGGTCGCCGAACTCGCCGGTGAGGGCGTCGAGCCCGTGCCCCTCCGGCATCGCCGCCACCTGGTCGATCACCGAGCGGCTGTCGTAGCCCGCGTTGCTGGCGATCCAGTACAGCGGCTCCGCCAGCACGCTCCGCATCACCTCGACGCCGCGCGCGTAGTCGCCCTCGAGCTCGAGCACGTCGAGCGCGGCGCCGGCGCGCAGCAGCGCGGTGCCGCCGCCCGGCACGATGCCCTCCGACACCGCCGCCTGGGTCGCCGCGAGCGCGCCCTCGGTACGCCGGAAGCGGTCGCGCAGCGCCGGCTCGGTCGGCGCGCCGACGCGGATCACTGCGAGGCTCAGCGCCAGGCGCGCCAGGCGCTCCTGCATGATCTCGATGTCGCGTTCCTGCGACGCCCGCGCCAGCTCGGCGCGGATCTGCGACAGCCGCCCGCGCACCGCCTCGCTCGAGCCGCCGCCCTCGATGAAGGTCGTCCCGTCGGCGGTCACGATCACGCGCCGCGCCGTCCCGAGGTGCTCGGGCCGCACGTTCGCCAGGCTCAGCCCGGCCTCCTCGGCGATCACCTGGCCGCCGGTGAACGCCGCGAGGTCGCCGAGGTGCTGGATCCGGCGGTGGCCGAACCCGGGGGCGCGCATCGCGACGGCCTCGATCGTGCCGTGCTGGTTGTTGGCGACCAGCATGCCGAGCGCGCCGCCGTCGATCTTCTCGGCCAGGACGACGAGCGGCCGCGGGTCCTTCATCACGAGATCGAGCGTCGGGAGGAGGTCCTGGGGGTGCGAGATGCCCGCGTTGGTCATCAGGATGTGCGGGTTCTCGAAGACGGTCTCCATGCGCTCGGTGTCGCGCACCATGTAGGGCGACACCCAGCCGTTCTCGACGTGCATCCCCTCGACGAACTCGACCGCCAGGCCGGTTGCGTCGCCCTCCTCGATCGTCACGACGCCCTCGCGGCCGACGCGTTCGAGCGCCTCGGCGACCGCCTCGCCGATCGCCTCGTCCTCCTTGGCGGCGATCGTCGCCACGTGGCGCAGCTCGTCGCGGCTCTCGACCGGCCGCGCGACGCGCCGCAGCTCGGCCGACAGGCGCTCGGTCGCCTGCTCGATGCCGCGCCGCAGCAGCATCGGGTTCGCGCCCTCGTCGAGCGCCTGCATGCCCTCGCGCACGATCGCCTGGGCAAGCAGCGTGGCCGTGGTCGTGCCGTCGCCGGCGAGATCGCTCGTGCGGTTGGCGACCTCACGCACGAGCTGGGCGCCCATGTTCTTGTACTGATCGCTGAGCTCGATCTCGCGCGCGATCGAGACGCCGTCGTTGGTGATCGTCGGCGCCCCGGTCAGGCGCTCCAGCACCACGTTGCGGCCCTTCGGCCCGAGCGTCACCTTGACCGTGTTGGCGAGCTCGTCGACGCCGGCCTGGAGGAGCTGACGGGCCTCGTGGTTGAAGTACAGGCGCTTGCCCATCGGGATCCTTCCTAAGCGGGGACGAGAATGCCGCGGCCCTGGAGCCGCCCGTGGTCGAGGTCGGCCATCGCGTCGTTGATGGCGTCGAGCGGATAGGTGCTCGTGTGCAGGGTGACCTTGCCCTGCGCAGTGAGGGTCATCAGGTCCGCCAGGTCGACGTACGTGCCGACGAGGTTCCCGATGAACGAGATCTCGCGCGAGATCACGTCGATCGTCGGGATGTTGATGTTCTCCCCGTAGCCGATCACGTAGTAGAAGCCGCCGTCCTGGACCATCGCGATCCCATCCTCGATCGCGCCCTTCTCGCCCACGAAGTCGATGATCGCCTCGGCGCCCACCCCGTCGGTCAGCTCCTTCACCGTGTCCACATGGGAGCCGTCGACCTTGACCGTCTGGTCGGCGCCCAGCTCGCGCGCCAGCTCGAGCGCCTTCTCGGACGGGTCGATCACGATGATCTCGGTCGGCGTGTACGCCTTCAGGCACTGGATCCCGATGTGGCCGAGGCCGCCGGCCCCGATCACGACCGCGCGCGTGCCCGCGCCGAGCACCGGGATCGCCTTCTTTACGGCGTGGATCGCGGTCAGGCCGGCGTCGGCGAGCGCCGCGATCTGGGTCGGGTGCAGCGAGGGATCGAGCTTGACCACCGAGCGTGCGCTCGTGAGCAGGAACTCGGCGAAGCCGCCGTCGCGGTTGATGCCGGGGAACGAGCCGTTGACGCAGTGCATGTCGTCCCCGCGGCGGCACGGCAGGCACTGCCCGCACGAGATGAACGGGTGCACGATCACCGTGTCGCCGACCTCGACGTTGCTGACGGCGGAGCCGATCTCATGGACCCAGCCGGCGTTCTCGTGGCCGGGGGTGTACGGCAGCTTGACCTCGGACTTCTCCGCCCACTGGCCTTCCTGGATGTGCAGGTCGGTGCGGCACAGCCCGGCCGCGCCGATGCGCACGACGACGTCGAGCGGCCCCTCGGCGTGCGGCTCGTCGACCTCGTCGATGTGCAGCGCGTCGTGGTACGTATGCAGCCGGGCTGCCTTCATGCTGCCGCCTCCTCCTGGTTCGAAGTGCCGTACCGCGCCCGCAGCAGGTCGCGGCACATGCCGCCGTTCGCCTCCAAGCTCAGGCTGACGAGCCGCGCGCGGCGCAACCACGCGCGCAGCTCGTCCGCCCTGAGCGGTGACCCATCACCCGCCACGAGCCCCGGGGCGGCCGGGCCGTGCGGCAGACCGAGCGCGGCGCGCAGCGCCACGCTCCGCACGGCCTCGGCCGACTCGGGCAGGTCCGCCACCCGTAGAGCAACCACCTCCTCTGGACTCGACCCCTCGGCCAGCAGCGCCTGGCAGACCCGAGCCTGGCGCGCGAGCAGCGCCTTGCGCTGGAACAGCTCGCGAAGCGCGCCGAGGTCACCCGCCGTCTCGCCGGGGAACGCGGCGTCGAAGCCGCCGCCGCGCCCGACGGCGGCGTTGATCTCATCCCCCGTGTAGTGGTCCTCGAGGACGATCGTCACGTCGCGCACCCGCGGCAGCCGGCGCACGGCGGTCCGCGCGTCGGCCACCATCAGGAACGCGAAGTTCGGCGCGCACTGCGGCGTCGGTAGCCGCAGGCGCACCTCGACGTCGCCGCGCCCGGTCACGAGGCAGGAGTCGACGAAGCCGAGCGTGGTGATCGGCTCGTCGAGCTCCGGGTCGTAGACCGAGGCCAGCGCCGTGACGACCTGGGAGCGTAGGGTCACGCCTACCCTTCGACCAGCTGTGCGTCGGTGGGATCCGCCGGTGCGCCCTCCTCCGCCGGCAGCTGGAACTCCGCCGGCACCTCGACGCCGTAGAGCTTGGCCGCGTTCAGGCCGAGGATCTTCTTCTTGCCCGCCGTGCCGAGGCGCGGGAAGTCGGCGAAGTCCTCGCGGTCGGGCATCTCCCAGTCGACGAAGCCCTCGACCTGCCACTTCGGCTCCCAGATCGCGTAGTCGGAGCCGAACAGCATCTTGTCCTCGCCGACCCAGAACAGCAGCTCGCCCATCACCTTCGCGAAGAACTGCGGGCGGGCGTGCATCAGGCCGCCGATCACCACGGCCAGGCCGGCGTACACGTTGCGCTCCTGCGTCGCCATGAAGCAGAAGTCCTCGATCCGAGGCAGGCCGACGTGCTCGATGATGAAGTTCAGGTCCTGGTAGTCGGTCGCCACGTGATCGACGTCGGAGACGTCGAAGGCGTCCTTGTCCAGCGGCCAGATCGTCGGTCCCTTGTGGACGTGGATGTTCTTGATGCCGAGCTCGACGCACTTGTCGAGGAACGGCACCGCCTCGGGATCCGTCAGCTTCCAGCCGCGCGAGCCCTTGTACCACTCGGCCGTGTAGAGCTTCACGCCCTGGATGCCGTACTTCGCGTGGTCCTCCTCGAGCTGGCGCAGGCCGGCCTCGCCCTCACGCGGATCCCAGCGCCCGTTGAGGAGGAGCTTGCCGGGGAAGCGGTCGAGCAGCGAGGCGTTCTGCTCGATGTCGTTGAACCCCTTCGTGTACCACTCCTTCAGGTACGTCGACTGGAACACCGCCTTGTCGACGTGACCTTCGTTGAAGACGTCCTTCTCGAAGTCCTCGACGGAGTACTTCTGGAAGTGGTCGAGTGACCAGTGCGTCTCCGCAGGGCCGAGCCCTTGGTAGGCGTGGAAGCACTCGATCCAGCCCTTGGCGTACTCCTCGTTGCCCTTGACCCAGTTGTCGGGGCTGGCGTCCCAGAAGTGCAGGTGGCTGTCGAAGACGAAGTACTTCTCGCCGTCCTTCTCGTACATGGGCTACCTCCTCCTAGGTGACCGGTTGCAGGTCGAAGCCGATGTACTCCGCGGCGTCCTCGGGGTTCGCGAAGAGGACGACGCGGTCGTCGAGGACGACCATGCGCCCGTAATGGGTCGACATTATCTCCTCGAAATCGTCGTTGCCGAAGTCGGCCCAGCCGAGCGCGTCGGCGATCTCCTCGTAGTCGAAGTCGACCTTGCCGACGCCGTCCACGCGGATCATCGACGGCAGCTCGGTGACCGTCACGTCCGGCTTGTCGCGCATCACCTCGGCGACGACGTACCCGACCTGGTTGTTCATCAGCGTCACGCCGGCCTTGTTGGAGGACGTGGGGTCGGAAGCGAACTGCGTCATGCCTTGACCTCCTTCGGGATCTCGAGGCCGATGTCGCCCAGCAGGCTCTCGAAGCGCCCGGAGGAGCGCTCGATGGAGTCCTCGAAGCGTACGACCTTCTCGGAGAGCTGGGACCAGATCGGCTGGAGCTGCCGCCCCGCCTCGAGGGCCGGAGGCGTCCATTCCGACAGCCAGCGCTGCATCGTCTCGCGGTTCTCGGCCCCGTGGGCCTCGTCGTCGGCCAGCATCTGGAACAGAGCGCGGGCGCCGCGCTGCTCGCGGGCGGCGTCGGACTCGCCGGCGCCCATGATCGTCGGCGTCACGAAGTCGCCCTGCGGCGCCGCGGCCTGCATCACGAAGCCCGAGCGGAACAGCTCGCCGACGAGCGGCTCGAAGACCACCGCGGTCGCGAACAGCTGCTCGCCCCAGTCGCGGATGCCGGTGAGGCGCTCGACCAGCTCGCGCGTCGGCTGCCAGATCGGATCCTGCTGCCAGGCCTCCTTGTGCACCGAGCCCTGGAAGCCCTCGATCTCCTCCGACAGCGCGAGGTTATAGAGGATCAGGTCCTGCGCGAAGCGGAGCTTGTGGACCGCCCCGACCGCCATCGCGTTGTTGATCATGTTCGTCGGCGCGTCGCGCTGCGCCGGCGTGTACACGTGCAGCCCGAGCCCGTGCTCGACGTGCGCCCACGCGAACACGTGGCGCTCGAGGATCTTCACCCACGAGGCGTTCATCGCGGCGAACACGTGGGCCGTGCGCCCGTGCTCGATGTTCTGGGAGATCTGGCGGACGACGTTCGCGTTGTTGCGGTAGATCGTCTGCTCCCACTCCTCGTTCGGGTCGAGGAACAGGTGCCAGTTCGACGACTTCAGCGCCGTCCACTTCTCGGGGTAGCCCGAGTCGCCGTTCGCGAACTCGTACACCCAGCCCTGCGAGAGGTGCCGGGCCGGATCAGGCTGGACGTCGACCGTGACGTCCTCGTACACGGTGGCGCGCCGCTTGCGTGGCGTGAAGTAGTTGTAGCTGCGGCTCTGCCAGGACGGGAACTCCTGGGCCCCGGCCTCGGCGTCCGTGAAGACGGGCTTCGGGACGCTGCGTTCCTTGACCTCCGTGGCCATGGTTCTCCTCTCTCAATCGTCGGCGGTCGTGGTGAACTTGTCGAAGTAGATGTGCGCCTCGGGCACGCCCCTGGCTTCGAGCAGGGCGATGGCCGCCTCGACCATCGGGGGCGGACCGCAGACGTACGCGTCCACTTCGGACACGTCGCCCTCGAGGCGGTCGATGACGTCGGTGATCAGGCCGCACTCGCCGGCCCAGCCGTTGGTGTCCTCAGAGAGGGCGGGGACGAAGCGCGCCGGCAGCGCCTCGATCTCGTCGACGTGGAACAGGTCTGCCTCGGTGCGGGCGCCGTAGTAGTAGATCGCGTCGCGCTCGCTCTCGGTCTCGGCCAGCGACCGCAGGAGCGACAGGATCGGCGCCATCCCCGCGCCACCGCCGATGAACAGCAGCCGGCGCGGGGAGCTGGTGCGTAATGTGAACACGCCATACGGCCCGGTGACCTTCAGCTCGTCGCCCGGCTTGATCGCGCCGTCGGCCAGCAGGCCGGAGAACCGGCCGCCGGGGTACAGCTTTATCATGAACTCGAGCTCGTCCGGCGACGTGCTGGTGTTGGCCATCGAGAACGACCGGTGGTGCTCCTCGTCGCCCGGGATGTGGATGTCCACGTACTGGCCGGGCTTGAAGGAGAACGGCTCGTCGTCCTCGACCGTGAGGCGCAGCAGCCGGATGTCACCGGTCAGCGACTCGACCGCCTCGACGCGGGTGGCAACCGTGCGCGGCGGCGTGCCGCCGTGCAGGATCTCCTCGTCGTAGTTGATCAGCTCGATCTCGAGGTCCGAGTACGGGTGGGCGCGGCACAGCAGCGTCCAGCCCTCGGCCTCCTCGAAGTCGGGCAGCGCGAACGTCGAATAGCGATCGAGGTCGACCTCGCCGTCGAGCAGAAACGACTTGCACGCCGAGCACTGGCCCTCCTTGCAGCCGTGCATGAGCATGATCCCCTGGCGGAAGGCCGCGCTCAGGATCGTCTCTTCCTCGTCGACCTCTATCTCGATGCCGACGGGCTCGAAGCGAACGGTGTGCGTGTTCCCCATGGCTGGCGGACCGGGGAGCCGGCGGCGCGACGCCGGCTCCCCGCGGTCGTCCTAGTCGGCCGCCGGCCGCCCGGCCGGGCCGCCACGCTTGTACGCGGCCATGTGCGTCTCGCGCTCCTCGGGCGTCATCTCGTTGAGGAGCACGTTCGGGCTGTTCAGAGTGATCCCCCGGACGTTGTCGAGGGTCCACATCTCCTTCGGATCGAGGTTGAGGTGCGGCTGCGGGATCAGCGTGTGGCCGTCGTCGCGGACGTAGCCGAGGCTGTCCTGCATGATCTCGGCGAGGTCCTTGCCGTGGTGCAGCGTCTCCCACTCGCGCTGGCCGGAGAGGCGGCCCATCGACGGCGTCGCGCGGCCCTCGTACTCGGGCCGGAACGCGACCTTGTCCGTCCAGTGGCAGGTCTCCGAGCAGTACGTGCGGACCTGGCCGTCGACCTCGTCCATCACCGTGTCCTCACGGATCAGACACGGGACCATGCACGTCCAGCAGCGGTGCGGATACTGGTAGTCGGCCTCGGCCTCGAAGGCGATCGGGTTGTGCCCGTTCTTCTTCGCGAGCTCGCCGTACTTCTCCCACCAGCGGCCGTACTTGTCGTACCAGCCGGGGTACTTGTGCTCGAACCACTC
The DNA here is from genome assembly GCA_963806395.1 of uncultured Solirubrobacteraceae bacterium. Classification (GTDB taxonomy): domain Bacteria; phylum Actinomycetota; class Thermoleophilia; order Solirubrobacterales; family Solirubrobacteraceae; genus DASSUW01. Next base: position 320,174 of record CAWDYI010000020.1, read on the forward strand.
GAAGTCGGTGTCGTCCATCGCGTCGATCCGCCAGTAGTTGGCGAACCAGCCGGTCGCGAAGAACTGCGCGACCTCGTGGACGTAGCCCTTGTTCCAGATCCGGTTCCACGACTCCTCGACGAGGTCGTGCGGGATCGTGAGGCCGTACTTCTCGAGTGGGACGAGGTACGAGCGGTAGTAGTCGTCGTAGATCCAGCGGCGCCACGCCTCGGCGTACGACTCGCGGTCCTTGCGCCGGTCCTTGGTGCCGTACTCGATGAACGTGCCGATCGCCGCGTCGACGACGGCGTGGTTGTTCCACCAGGCGTAGCGCAGGTCGCGCTCGAGTAGCTGGCGGTTGCGCTCGTCCGCGAGCGCCATCAGGATGATCGAGTAGCCGTTGGAGATGTGCCGGGACTCGTCCGACTGCACCGAGTGGAACACCGTCGGCAGCAGGTAGTCGCCGTTGGCGGCCGCTTCGCCAGGCATCGCCACGAACAGGACGTTCGTGAAGGCCGTCTCGGCCACGATCGTCAGGTAGACGTTGGCGGCGGTGATCGCGTCGCCCGTGATGAACCCCTCACCGAACTGGCGGCCGATCGTGCCGGCGTAGCAGTTCGCGAACCCCTTCTCCGTGAGGTCGAACCCGGCGGGGTCGATGTAGTGGTTCATGTAGAGCCGCTTGAGGTTCATCTGGATCGTCGAGTGGCGAACCTCGTCGATCATCTGGATGGCGAGCCCGTTGTGGACCTCTGGGTTCGGCACCGCGTTGATGGCGAGCGGCATGGCGCGGGCGGCGGAGATCTCCGGGAACGGGATGATGCTCAGGAAGAGCTTCTGCCATTCCATCCAGCGCTGCTGCACCTGGCGGAACATGTTGCCCCGGATGGCGCCGTCCATCGCGCCGAAGACGCGGTTGTCCTTCTCCTCTTCCATCGGGAAGTACGACCGCAGGACCTGCTTCAGCGGATCCTTCTTGGGGGCCTTCTCGAACGTGTAGTCGGTCGGGTACTTGTCGACCGGCGTGACGAACGTCGGCTCCCACGACAACTCCTGAATCTTGTTGTGGGCCTTCGTGATGCTGGCTCGGCTCAAGGCCGACACCTCCTCTCGCTTGATGCGCTCCTTGCGAGAAGTGGACCACTCGTGCGTTACATCAGCGCTGCAGTTTGCGGGCTCGCCTCAGGAGCCGAAACGGCGGCGCAGCTCCGCGACGCGGGCAGCGCACAGGCTGCGCCGCGGGTCGCGGAAGTCGAGCTGTGAGAGCAGCCGCTTCCAGGCCCCGAGATCCTCCTCGCCGCTCGCCGACTGGACCCATCCCCACACCGCATCGGGGTCGTCGGCGGTCATCACGGCCTGGCGCAGCCAGGCGTCCAGGTGCTCACGCTCGCGCACCACGCCAGGAGCCTGGGATCCGGGCAGCAGCGGGCCGGCGTACTCCTCGGCCGCCTCGCGTACCGAGCCGGCCGCCAGCAGGCCCGCGATCCGCCGCGCGTCGGTCTCCACGTCGCACGTCAGCCGGTACCGCTCGGTGTCGATCCACGGGCCGAGCAGCTTGCGCAGGCGCGACACCTCGACGCGCACGCCCGAGACGCGGCCGCCGTCGCCGTGAAGGTCCGCGCACAGCGCCTCGGCGCTCATGCCGTTCGGGTTCGCGCACAGCAGCACGAGGATCTCGGCCAGCCGCGGTCGCAGCTCCTCGCGGCGGCCGTCGATCTCCAGCACCGCGCGGTCGCGGCCGAGCAGCGAGAGCTTGAGCAGCGGGCGGTGCGCCGGGCCCTTCGGCCGGTGGTCGACCGTGCGAACGACGAACGCCTCGAGCGCGGGACCGACCGGGTCGGCGACCGCGTGCGCGCCGGACGGCAGCAGCAGCTCGCCGCCGCCGGGCGGGATCATCAGACGCTCGATCTGGCCCCACGGCGCCGGCAGGCGGGTGATCGCACGGCCCGACGGCGCGAACAGCGCGCTCGTGCCGGGCGAGCGCAGCACCTCGTCGCCGTACCGGGCGCGCAGGCGCGCGTCGCGCTCCTGCAGCTTCAGCTGGAGCGCGCCCTCGACGGCGGCGGCCGTCGCGGTGGCGACGGCGAGGCTGGCGGGGTGAACGGTCCTGAAGTCGCCGGTCAGGTCGATCACGCCGAGCAGATCGCCGGTATCCGGATCGTGGATCGGCGCGGCCGAGCACACCCACCGCTGGACCGGCTCGTGGAAGTGCTCGGGGCCGAACACCTGGACGGCGTGGTCGACCGCCACCGCGGTGCCGATAGCGTTCGTGCCGGCGCCGGGCTCGCTCCACAGCGTGCCCTCGGCGAAGTTCATGACCTCTTCGGCGCGGAGGCGGATCGCGGGGTTGCCCTCGATGCTCAGCAGCACGCCGTTCGCGTCGCTGATCACGATCAGGTAGCCGCCCTCCTCGGCGGTCGCCGCCAGGCAGTCGCGGATCAGCGGCGCGGCGCGCGCCAGCGGGTGGTGCTCCCAGATGGCGTGCGTCTCGTCCTCATCGGAGACCACCGGGGCGAGCCGGCTGCCCGTGGGCTCGACGCCGGCGGCGAACGACCGCCGCCACGAGTCCGCGATCGGCGTGCGGACGAGTTCCGGATCGCCCTCGTCGTCGGCGCCGGAGCGCTCGAGCTCCTCGACGAACCGCTCCCAGGCGAAGCGCACTTCCTGGGCACGCACCATTGGCGCGGTGCCCACGTCGATGGCAAGCCAGGAATTGGCACTCATTGGACTTCGGGTCCCTCGGAGTAGTGCCGAAGCACACTACTACCGCGAAGGCACGATGCGGTTAACACCGCGTACCGGGACGGCCTCAGTCGCTGGTGGCGAGGCGCGGGTCGTAGTCGCCGTTGACGACCTCGAGCAGCGCTCTGATCGTCTCCGCGAGCCGCGCCTGCTCCGTCACGCCCGCCATCCCGGCGCCGCGCGCTGCCGCCTGTTGGCGCTGGTAGTGGCCGAGCATCGTGATCGCGTTGGGCATCGATCACACTAAGTACCCGCAAATGGGGCGGTTTCAACAGTCACGGAAGGCTCGGAAGGTCGACCGGGATCAGGTCCGGCGCCTTCGCCAGCCGCCCGTCGCCCGACGAGCGCCCGCGTGCCCGGCGCACGAGCCACGGCCCGAAATGGCGGCGGGCCCACACCAGCTCCGCGGCCACAACGGTGTGCGGCCCGCGCCGCTCAGCCGCCGGCAGCGGCTCGGCCCACGTGCCGTCGCTGCCCGGGAGGCCGAGCGCGTCGCACATCCCCGCGGCGATCCGCTCGTGGCCGAGCGCGCTCGCGTGCAGCCGGTCGATGCTCCAGGACCGCGGGTCTCTGGTGATCGGCGCGCTCGCGAGGTCCAGGACGATCGCCCCGGTGCGGGCGCCGATGTCGAGCATCGCCTCGTTGTAGGCGTCCAGCCGCGCGCGCACCATGCGTGCGAGCGGCACGACCGTCGAGAGGTCAGGGAGCGTGAAGGTCGCCGCCGTCGCACCGGCCTCGCGCAGCTCGGTCAGCATCGCCTCGAGGTGGCCGGCGGTCGCAGCCGGGTCGTAGCGGCGGTGGAGCACGTCGTTCAGGCCGGCGACGACCGTCACGAGGTCGGGCTCGAGCGCGAGCGCGGGGCCGAGCTGCTCCGCGCGTATCTGCGCGATCCGGCGGCCGCGCACGGCGAGATTCGCATACAGCAGGCCCGGCTCGGTGGCCTCCAGGCACTCGGCCAGCCGGTCCGCCCAGCCGCGGTAGCTGCCGTCTGGACGCGGATCGTCGAGGCCCTCGGTCGTGCTGTCGCCGAGTGCGACGTAGCGGCGATACGCCATGCCCCAGGATCTCGCATCCCGGGTAGCCTCGCCACCATCCTTCCGGGTAGCCCCGCCACCATGGACGTGGCCGAGACCTTCCACTCGCTCGTCGGCGAGCTCGAGTACCCGATGTTCATCGTGACCGCGCGCGCCGGCGCGGAGCCGCTCGGCTGCCTGGTCGGGTTCGCGACGCAGGCGAGCATCGACCCTCCGCGGTTCATCGTCTGCCTGTCGCACAGCAACCGGACGTACCGGCGCGGGCGCGACGCCGGCGTGCTCGCCGTGCACTGCGTTCCCGCCTACGCGCCCGAGCTGGCGGAGCTGTTCGGCGGCGAGACCGGCGACGAGGTCGACAAGTTCGCGCGCTGCGCGTGGCACGAGGGGCCGGAGGGCGTGCCGATCCTCGACGACTGCCCGAACTGGTTCGCCGGCCGCGTGCTGTGGCGGCACGACTGCGGCGACCACGACGCCTTCCTGCTCGAGCCGATCGCGGCCGAGAACCGCTCGCCCGCGAGCGAGTTCACGTTCCACCGCGCGAAGCGGATCGACCCCGGGCACGACGCCTGAGCGAGCTGGCGCAGCCGCGCTACCTTGCGGTGGTATGGGAATCGTGGGAATCGTCGCGCTCGTCGCGGCGGCGGTCGGAGTGTTCGTCTGGCGCTCGCAGGGCAGGTCGATGCGGCAGATGACCTCGGCCGAGACGCTGAGCTGCGGCGACCTCGATGTGCTGGTCAAGGCGGCCAGTGACGTCGTCGGCGCGGGTAGCTTCAGCCAGCAGTGCGAGGTGGTGGGCGTGGCCGCGGCCGGCGAGCACGGGCTGCTCAAGGCGCCCGACAGCGGCCGCGACGTCGTCTGGCACCGGACGCTTGTGACCGAGCACTATTGGGACGAGACGACGGAGTCCGACGGCAGCAAGCGCCGCGTCGACAAGACGCGCGTGATGAGCGAGCACAGCTCCGAGGACCCGTTCCTCGTCCAGGACGACACCGGCACGATCGTCGTCGATCCGAGGGAGGCGGACGTCGACTCGGCGCCGAAGCTCGTCGAACGCATCGATCGCGACTCCAACCATCTCGAGCTGGGCAGCGGGACGCTCGCGAACCTCGCCGAGGGCATGATCTCGAGCGCCAGGAGCGATCGGACCACCGGGATCGAGCACGAGGAGTGGGGGATCTCGGCGGGCCAGCGGCTGTACGTCCTCGCCGAGGCGAGCGACCGCGGCGGCAGACTGGCGATGGTCAGTCCCGACGACGGCGGAGGCTTCACGATCTCCGCGCGCACCGAGGCGGAGATGCAGCAGTCGGCGCGCACGGCGCGGAACATCGCGCTCGGCATATCCGTGGGACTCGGGGTCACAGGGGTCGTCCTCCTGCTCCTCGAACTGGTCCTGTAAGCGTCCGACAAGCCGGCGCCAACCGGCCTCCCCGATGCTGCGCACCTCATGGACCCGTCACCAAGAGGTAACCGATGCCGCTGAAGTCGTACGGAGTGCTCGTGGGCCGGGCTGTCGAACGCCGCCGCGAGGGAGCGACCGACACGCCGCATTACCAGGTGCGCCTCGACGGCGCGGGCGCGAGCTACCGGATCGCCGTCAACGTGCAGTCGCAGGAGTCGCCGTCGGAGCTGCTGTATGTGGTGAACGACGACCTCCGTCACCCGGTCACGGCGGCCGTCGCCGATCTGTTGCCCGGCTGGCACCCCCTTCCCTCGCAGCCCGCCGGGCCGAGCCTCGACTTCATCCGCGGCAACCTCTTCAGCCGCACCGCGATGCGATCGCTCCCGCCCGACGTCTCGGGGCCGGACAACGACCTCGCCGACGTGCTCGACCACTACGTGCAGCGCGCGATCGGCGACCCGGCCGCGCGCGTGTACGCGTTCGGCGAGCGCTGGGGGCCGGAGAACGGCGCCCGGGACAAGGTGTTCGGCTTCCAGCCCGGCAACGGCGTCCACGACATCCACATGAACCAGGGCAACAGCGCGCGCTTCCGCGGCGACGACGGCGTGTGGCAGGACGGCGGGCTGCTGATCCGCCTCGGCGACCGCTGGATCGGCATCTTCCTCGCCTTCCAGAGCCAGGCCTGGCACACCGACGACGTGACCGGGCACGCGATCGCCGTGGTCCCGCCGCCGACCCCTGCCCCAGGGCCCGACGGATCGGCGATCCGCATCATCGCGGCGATGGTCAATCCCGTCGGAGGCTCCCCGGAGGCCGAGTCGGTGGTGCTGATCAACGCGTCCCCGCAGCCTGTCGACCTGACCGGCTGGCGCCTCGCCGACCGGATGCAGCAGACGTGCACCGTGCCCGCCGGGCGGCTCGAGGCGGGAGCGGTCCTGAAGGTCCCGCTCGCCCGCAACGTGCAGCTCGGCAACAAGGGCGGCTCGATCACGCTGCTCGACCGCGACGGCCTGAAGGCCGGAGGCGTCGCCTACACCGCCGAGCAGGCCAAGCAGGAGGGCTGGAGCATCACCTTCTGACCGGCCTCAATGTTTGAGGGTTTCCGGGATTTCGCCCGTGCGGCGCGCGCCATAGGGTCGCGGCATGTCACGACAGGAGCAGAAGATCAAGGACGGCGCCGGCCCGCACCTCGAGCCCGGCGAGGATGTGCTCGTCGCGATCGTCGCCGCGCCGCGGGGCTACACCCGCTCGACGGCCTCGGGCACGCCGAGCCTGGGCGCGGGGCAGCAGCGGCGTGCACACGACGCCGCCGAGGACGCCGGGCTCAAGCTCGAGGGTCCGATGGCACTGGCGCTGACGCCGCGGCGCCTGCTCACGCTGAGGATCGGCACGCCGATCGGGCTCGGCATCGGAGGCTCGGTGAAGGAGCTGCTGAGCGCGATCTCGCTCGACCAGGTCGACGCGATCGAGGTCAAGCGGATCGCCCTGCGGCAGAACATCCGGCTCAGCGTGCGCGGATCGGAGATCGAGCTCGAGGCCAACGCCGGAGCGAGCGCGAAGGAGCTGGCCGAGGCGTTCGGCCGCGCCCGTCAGCGCGCGTAAGCCGCCGGCACGCCGCCGTCCACGTTGAGCAGGTTGCCCGTGCTCTTGCCCGAGCGCGCCTCCGACGCGAAGTGCAGCACCGCGCTCGCGATGTCGGCCGGGAAGATGTTGACCCCGAGCGTCGTGCGCCGGCGGTAGTGTTCCTCGAGCTCGTCGGGGTCGATGCCGTACGAGGCGGCCCGCTCCTCGCGCCACGACGAGCCCCAGATGCGCGAGCCCTGCAGAACGGCGTCCGGGTTCACGGTGTTGACCCGGATGCCGCCGCTCCCGCCCTCCTCCGCCAGGCAGCGGGCGAGGTGCAGCTCGGCCGCCTTGGCGGACGAGTACGCGGCCGCGTTCTTGCCCGCCACGAGCGCGTTCTTCGAGGCGATGAAGACGATCGAGCCGCCGCGGCCCTGCCGGCGGAGCAGCCGGAACGCCTCGCGCGCCACCAGGAAGTAGCCCGTGCCGAGGATCGCGTGGTTGCGGTTCCACTCCGCCAGCGTGGTCTCCTCGAGCGAGGCGCTGGAGGCCACGCCGGCGTTCGAGACCACGATGTCGACGCCGCCGAAGCGGGCGACGGCGGCCGCGAAGGCGGCGGCGATCGACTCCTCGCTGGTCACGTCCCCGACGACTCCGAGCCCGCCGTCGCCGTATTCGGCGACGGCCTCATCGGCGCCGGCCTGGTCGAGGTCGACGGCCACGACACAGGCGCCGGCGGCGCTCAGCGAGTCGCCGATCGCGCTGCCGATGCCGCCCGCCCCGCCGGTGATGAGGGCCACCTGGCCCTGGAGCTCGCCGGGAGCGGGCGCGAGCGACAGCTTGTAGAGCTCCAGCGGCCAGTACTCGATCGCGAAGCTCTCATCGGCGGTGAGCGACACGAACTCGTCGATCGCGTGCGCTCCCGCCATCACCTCGATCGCCCGCTGGTAGAGGTCGCGCGAGAGTCCCGACGCCTTCGTCGTCGTCCCCGCCGCCACGAGGCCGAGATGCTGGACCAGCACGATGCGCGCGTCGGGATCCGCCGGCACGACGCTCTCGTCGGCGTGGCGCTCCACATACGCGCGGTAGTCGCGGCGGTACGCCTCGGCACGCTCGGCGATGCGCTCGCTCAGCGCCGCCACGTCGTCGGTCTCCGGGTCGTACGGGATCCACAGCGGCAGCCGCTTGGTGTGCACGAGGTGATCGGGGCACGGCGCGCCGACCGTCACGAGCGTCTCGGCATCCTCTGACGAGACGAACTCGACCGTCCGCGGCGAGGTGTCGACGGTCAGGAGCTTGGCCTGCGCACTCGACACGGCGCCGCGGATCACGGGCAGGAGCTCGTGCAGCAGCGCGCCGTCCGCGGCCTGCGGATCGCGCGCCGGCCCGCCGAAGCGCGGCGTGTCCCCGGTCCGCTCGTTCACGAACGCGACCGCCTCGTTGATGACCTCGATCGTCCGCCGGTAGGCATCCTCCGCGGTGTCGCCCCAGACCACGAGGCCGTGCTTGGCGAGCACGACGAGCCGCAGGCCCGGGTTGCCGCGGACGGCCTCGCCGACCTGCTTGGACAGCGTGAAGCCGGGACGGATGTACGGGATCCACGCCGCGTCGTCGCCGAAGCACTCGCGCACCAGCCGCTCGCCGTCGGCCGCGCCCGCCAGCACGTTGATGCCGTCCGGGTGCGTGTGGTGGACGTGCTGCGCCGGGACGAACGCGTGCAGCAGCGTCTCGATCGAGCACCGCGGCATCGCGGGGTCGAGCTGGCAGCGGGCCAGGTAGGCGACCATGTCCTCGTCGCTCATCGACTCGCGCTCGATCAGCGGCAGCACCTCGTCGAGCCGCAGGCCGGTGAAGTGCTCCGGCCCCATCGTGGCGAGGTCGCTGCCGGATCCCTTGACCCACATCACCTCGACCTCGCGGCCGGCGTGATCGACCGCGGTTCCCTTGGCGGACGTGTTGCCGCCGCCGAAGTTCGACACGGCGCGGTTGGCGCCGAGCAGGTTGGAGGCGAGGACGAGCTGGGCGAGCGCGTCGTCCGGCGCAGCCTCAGCGGGCCACAGGTCCTCCACGTGATCGACGAGCGGTGTGACGGTGCTCATTGCACTCCAGTGGTCTCGTTCTGTCTTTCGGCGGCCACGCGCTCGGCGTAGCCGGATGCGCGCAGCGCGGCGATCGGGTCCTCGGCAGCGTCGAGCTGCACCCGGGCTCGCGCGCACAGCGGCCGCACGTCGGTCTTGTAGGCGTCGAGCAGCAGCTCGTGGCCGCCGAGCACGTCGCCCGCCTGCTGCGCCGTGAGCAGCGCCTCACGATCGACGTGCAGCGCCTTCGCGTACGCCTCCTGCAGGTTGACGACGCTCAGCACCATCGCCTCGAGCTTCGGCTCGACGTTGTGCGACTGGTCGATCGTGAGCCGCGGCAGCGTGTCGGCCGCGGCCAGCTCGACGAAGATCAGGAACAGCTCGAACGGGTTGACCGAGCCGACGATCAGGTCGTCGTCGGCGTACTTGCGGTTGTTGAAATGGAAGCCGCCGAGCCGGCCCTCGTCGGCCAGGAAGGCCACGATCTGCTCGATGTTGACGCCCTGCGCGTGATGGCCGAGGTCGACCAGCACCCTGGCGCGGTCGCCCAGCTTCAGGCAGGTCAGCAGCGCAGATCCCCAGTCGGCGAGGTCGGTGGCGTAGAACGCCGGCTCGAACAGCTTGTACTCGACGAGCAGCTCCTGGTCGCCGGGCAGGTCGGCATACACGCGCTCGAGCGAATCGATCAGCCGGCGGCGGCGCTCGCGCAGGTCGTCCTGGCCGGGGTAGTTCGTGCCGTCGGCGAGCCACAGCGACTGCGCGGTCGAGCCGAGGGCGGTCGCGATGTCCAGGCACTGGAGCATGTGGGCGATCGCCTTCGCGCGCACGCGCCCGTCGGGATGGGTGACCGAGCCGAGCTTGTAGTCGGGATCCTGGAACAGGTTCGGGTTGACGGCGCCGACGCGCAGCCCGCGCGCCTCGATGTGCTCGCGCAGCGCGCCGTAGTCGTCGACCGCGTCCCACGGGAAGTGCAGGGCGACGGCCCCGGCGGTGCCGGTGAGGCGGTGCACCTCGGCCGCATCGTCGATGCGCTCGAACACGTCGCGCGGGCGGCCGGGCTGGGGGAACACCCCGAAGCGCGTGCCCGAGTCGCCGTAGCCCCACGACGGGGTCTCGATCACGAGCTCGCGCAGGCGGGTCTCGACGTCGTTCACGGTGTCCTCTCCTCGATCCGCAACGTGCTGGACGGCTCGTAGACGATGGGGGAGACCGACGCCGCTGCGACCGCGCGCATGTCGGCGAGCGAGCCGAGCTCGCCGGCGGCGCGGGCCTGTACCAGCACGTTGCCGAGCGCGGTGGCCTCGACCGGCCCGGCGAGCACCTCGCGGCCGGTGATGTCGGCGGTCAGCCGGCACAGCAACGCGTTCCGGGCACCACCGCCGATCACGTGGATCCGGCGTACGTCGCGCCCGCTGACCGCTTCGAGGCGATCGAGCACCCAGCGGTACCTGTGCGCGAGCGAGACGACGATGCTGCGCACCATCGTGCCGCGGTCGGCAGCGTCGATCCCGGTCGCGGCGGCGATCCGGGCCGGCATGTCGCCCGGGCCCAGGAACGTGTCGTCGTCGGGATCGAACACCGGCACGTCGTCCTCGACCTCCTCGGCGAGCTGCATCAGCTCCTCGTAGGAGGCGTCGGACCACGCCCGCCGGCACTCCTCCAGCAGCCACATCCCCATCACGTTCTTGAGCAGCCGCGTGGTGCCGTCGACGCCGCGTTCGTTGGTCAGCGTCGGGTCGGAGAGGACGGGCTCTGGTAGCTCGAGGCCGAGCAGCGACCACGTGCCGCTCGAGAGCACCGCGGCGTGCTCGTCGGCCAGCGGCGCCGCCGCGAACGCCGACGCGGTGTCGTGGCTCGCGACGGCGTACACGGTGGGGGAGCCGAGCTCGTGGTGGGCGAGCAGCGGCCCGAGCGCCGTTCCGGCCTCGACGAGCGTGCCGAAGATCCGGTCGGGCAGGCCGAGCCGGGCGATGACGTCGCGCGCCCAGTCGCCGCTGCGCGCGTCGAGCAGGCCGGTCGTCGAGGCGTTCGTGGACTCGTTGGCGAGCTCTCCGGAGAGCCAGAACGCGAGCAGGTCGGGCACGAGCGCCAGGCGCTCGGCGGCGGGCAGGGCGGCCGACTCCTCGTCGGCGAGCAGCTGGAAGACCGTGTTGATCGGCATCGTCTGGATGCCGGTCACCGCGTACATCTCATCGGCGCCCACGCGCGAGCGGGCGCGCTCGATCATCCCCGCGGTGCGAGCGTCGCGGTAGTGGAACGGCAGCCCGAGCACACGGCCGCGGGCATCCAGCAGCGCGTAGTCGACGCCCCACGTGTCGACCCCGACGCCGTCGACCGGCCCGGCGCGGCGGAGCCCCTCGAGCGCTTCGGTGAACAGGTGCAGGAGGTTCCAGCGCAGGCCGTCCGGCAGCCGCACCGGCCGGTTGAGGAATCGATGGACCTCCTCGAGCTCGACCCGCGAGCCGTCGAGGCGGCCGGTGACCACGCGACCGCTGGTCGCGCCGAGGTCGATCGCCGCGTACCTACGCAACGTGGAAGACCTCCTCGAGGCGCCGCAGTCCGGTGTCCGGGCGTGCGTCGTCCGGCAGCTCGAAGAACTCCGCCATCTCCGCCTGCCAGCGGGCGTTGACGTCCGTCGCCTCCATCCCGCTCAGCGCGGCTTCGAAGTCCTCGGTCTCCAGGTAGCCGACCAACAGCCCGTCGCCGTCGAGGAACAGCGAGTAGTTGGTCCAGCCGGTGGCGCGCAGCGCGTCGAGCATGTCCGGCCACACCTCGCGGTGGCGCGCCTTGTACTCCTCGAGCCGGTCCGGCCGGACGCGCAGCAGGAAGCAGACGCGCTCCATTCAGTCCACCTCCGCGTATCCGAGGCCGAGCAGCGACGCGACCCTGCGCAGCTCGCCGGCGCGATGGCCGACGCCGAGCGCGACGTGGTGCGTCGGGCCCTCGGCGCACCAGCGCTCGAAGAACTCGGCGGGCGGCCGGTTGAACCGCAGCCGGCTGTTCGTGTTGCCGATCCGGAACGTCTCGCCCGGGATCGACTCGCCCTCGGCGACGACGAGCTTGAGCTCGCCGTCCGCGGTCTGCGTGCAGCCGGCGATCGTGACCGGGCCGTAGCGGACCTTGAACTCGACGCTCAGGCCGGCGCCGCGCTTGCCGTGGTAGAGCTTGAGCGCGCGCAGCGTCGGCCGGCCCTCGGCGATCGCGATGTGGCCGGGGCCGTCGTGGCCCATCAGCACGAAGTCCTCGTCGAAGTCGAGCGCGTAGTACTCGGTGTAGGAGCCGCCCGCGCCGAGGCGGTCGAGGATCAGCTGCGCGAGGTTGGTCTTCAGGTCGCCCTCGCCCGACGTGGGGATCCCGCGCGCGGTGAGCAGCGAGTTGCCGACGATCACGCCGGCGCCCAGGCGCTCGGCCTCGTTGCCTCGGGCGCCGCGGTAGTAGTACGTCAGCCCGTCGAGCGCGAAATCCGACGCGAGCTTGTCGAGCCCGACCGCCACGCGCGCCGACCAGTCGAGCTGCTCGTCCTCGATCGGCCCGGCGATCGGGTCGTCGGAGGGGTCGGCGAAGTCGAACATCTCCCGGATCTCCTGGAGCTTGGCGGCGACCTCGGCGTCGCTCGCCTGCGCCACACGTGCGCCGAGGTCGTCGATCTCGAGCACCTCGACGTGCGCGCCGACCTGCGCGTGCACGGCGGTGAAGTCCGAGTACATGTCGAGCATGCCGGGATAGGTGTGGCCCATGAACCCGACGCGGGCGCGGCGCAGCGCGCGTGCGACACCGGCCGCGCGCACCCAGTCGGCGATCTTCCCCCACGCGCGCTCGTCGCCGTCGATCGTCCCGGCGACGGTGTCGTACGGGATCCGCGCGCGCGTGAACGCGCCCGCGAGCTCCGGCACGCAGCAGGCCGCGCAGTTGGCCAGCCACTCGCCGGTGCCGGTGTTCGCGTAGTCCAGTGACGCGGTCGGCTGGAGCCCGAGCAGCACGACCGGCGCCTTCGCCGCCTGTACCGCGGGCAGCACCTGGCTGGAGGTCGCGTAGGTCACGGCGTGGCACAGCACGAGGTCGACCTGGGCGCGCGCGAAGCGGTCTCCCGCCTCGCGCGCGCCCTCGGCCGAGTCCACCAGCCCGGCCGACACCACCTCGCCGCCGAGCTCGGCGACGCGCTGCTCCACGCGTCGCTGGTAGCCCTCGACGCGCTCGCGCAGGCCTTCGAACTGCGGCCAGTAGGCCGCAAGCCCGATCCCGAAGATGCCGACGCGAGCGCTCATCGACTCAGAAGTCGAAGTCGTCGATGTTGTCCTTGGTGAAGCTCGTCAGCGGGCCGAGCACGATCTCGCCGTTCGCGCCGATCGTGTACTCGCCGAGCCGCCCGGCCTCGAACTTCTCGCCCTCCTTGCCGGTGATGCGCCCGGCCGCGAGCGCCGCGGCGGCCTGGCCGGCGAGGTAGCCGACGTCCTTCGGCACCCACAGCTGGAACTCCTCGACCGTTCCGTCCTTGACGAACTTGCGCATCTGGTTCGGGAAGCCGAGCCCGGTCAGCTTGACCTTGCCCTTCTGCGGCGACGTCGACAGGTAGCGGGCGGCCGCAGCGACGCCGACCGTGGTGGGGGAGATGATGCCCTTGAGGTTCGGATAGGCCTGGATCAGACCCTGGGTCTCCTGGAAGGACTTCTGGTCGTCGTCATCGCCGTAGGCGACCTTCACGAGCTTGATGTCCTTGTACTTGGGGTCCTTCAGGGTCTCCTTCATCACGTCGATCCAGGCGTTCTGGTTGGTGGCGTTCGCGGTCGCCGAGAGGATCGCGATCTCACCCTTGCCGCCGATCACCTTGGAGATCGACTCGACCTGGTTCTCCCCGACGAGCTGCGTCGTGACCTGGTTGATGAAGACGCTGCGCGCGTCGGGCGCAACGTCCGAGTCCATGCCGACGATCTTGATCCCGCGCGACGCGGCCTGCTTGAGCGCCGGCGCCACCGCGTCGGGGTCGTTGCCGGCGATGATGATCGCGTCCGGCTTCTGCTGGGCGGCGGCGTTGATGATCGAGATCTGCGTCGACGCGCCGGCGTCCGTCGGACCCGAGATCCGGTTCGCGCCACCGAGCTCGGTCAGCGCCTCGTCGATCCCCGAGTGCTCGAACTCCTCGTACGGGTTGCCGAGCTGCTTCGGGATCGAGACGGTCTTGAGGTCCTTCGGGATCTCGGCGGTGGGATCGGCGGCACCGTCCGCCGCCGGGGTTGCGGCGGCGTCGCTGCCGCCCTCGTCGTCCTTGGTCTCTCCACACGCGACGACGGCGAGCGCCGCCACCAGTGCGAGAGCGATGAGCAGCGCGCGCAGCGCGCCCGGACGGGTGGAAACCTTCATTGACCCTCCTCAGGGTGTAGGCGTGAGCGCCGCCGCCGCGCCTCGGCGGCGCGACGTGCGAGGTTCGGACCCAGAACCGAGCCGACCAGGAGGATCCCGGTCACGATCTGGATCCAGTACGACGAAATGTTCTCGCTGAGCAGGAGCGCCTTCTGGATGCTCCCGAGCAGCAGCAACGCGAGGATGACCCCGGCGATCGTGCCGCGGCCGCCGAAGATCGACACCCCGCCCAGCAGGACCGCGGTGACGGCCGTGAGCTCGAAGCCGTAGCCGACGTTCGCCGCGGCGGTCGAGTTGCGCAGCGAGATGACGACGCCGGCGAGCGCGGCGACGGTGCCCGAGAGCACGAACAGGGTGAGCTTGATGCGCTTGACGCGCAGCCCCGCGAAGTACGCGGCCTCCTCGTTCGCCCCGATCGCGTAGATCGAGCGCCCGAACGGCGTCGCGTGCAGGAGCACCGCGAAGGCGATCGCCAGAACGATGAACAGCACCGTCGTGTTGGGGATGAACGTGTCGGCGAAGTTCCCGAAGCCGCGGTCCGTCCAGGTCGCGGGGAAGTCCGTCACCGACTCGTCGCCGATCACCACGAACGCCAGGCCGCGGAACAGCGCGAACGTGCCGATCGTGACGGCGAGCGACGGCAGCCCGAGCCGCGTCACGAGCAGCCCGTTGAAGGCGCCGCCGAGCGCGCCGACGACGAGGCAGACCGGGATGATGACCTCGACCGGCTGGCCGTGGTTCCACAGGTACGCCATCACGGCGCTCGACAGGGCCATCATCGAGGCGATCGAGAGATCGATCTCGGCGGCCACGATCACCAGCGCCAGCGGCAGGGCCATCAGCATGACCTCGGACAGGTCGAGCGCCCCGGTCGTGAACGAGTCGGACGTGAGGAACTCCGACGACAGCGACTGGCCCGCGACGAAGGTGATCGCGAGCAGGCCGACGAGCAGCGCCTCCCAGCGGCCCAGCGCCGTGCGCAGGCGGGTGCTGGAAGGCGTCACGGCCTCGGTCGCGGGCGGTGCCGGGGTTGCGGTGTCAGCTTGCACGCCGCGCGCTCCTTCGCCGCAGGGCGGCCTCGGCACGCAGGGCGACGAGACGGTCGAACGCGATCGCGGCGAGCAGCAGCGCGCCGATCGCGGCCTGCTGCCAGAACGCCTCGACGCGCAGGACGATCAGCGATGACGTGATCGTGCCGAGCAGCAGCGCGCCGAGCGCCGCGCCGTAGACACTCCCCGTCCCGCCGAAGATCGCCACGCCGCCGACCACCGCGGCCGCGATCACGGTCAACTCGTATCCGACGCCGGCGGTGGCGTCGACGGTGCCGAAGCGCGCCGTGAACAGCACGCCCGCGAGCCCGGCCAGCGCGCCCGCGGCGACGAAAGCGCCCAGCACCCGCCGGTCGGAACGCACGCCGGCGAGCCGCGCTCCCTCCGGGTTGGAGCCGATCGCGTACAGCTCACTGCCCGGCCGGAAGTCGCGCAGCCACTGGCCGACCGCGAGCACCACGGCGAGCGCGATCAGCACGAGGATCGGCACGCCGAGGATCGAGTCGGTGCCGAGGTTCAGGAACGGGTCCGGCAGCGTCTCCGCGTTGACCTGGCGGCCGTCGGTCCACAGGAAGGCGAGGCCGCGGTACGCGTACAGCGTCCCGAGCGTCACCACGAGCGCCGGCACCTGGCCCCAGGTGACGAGGACCCCGTTCAAGAGCCCGCAGGCGGCACCGAGCGCGATGCCGAGCAGGAACACGACCGGGATCGAGAGGCCGGGGTGGGAGGAGAGGAGGTCGCCGGCGAGGAACGCGCTGAGCCCGAGCACCGAGCCGGCGGAGAGGTCGACGTTGCGCGTGATGATCACGAGCGTCTGGCCGACGGCCAGGATCGCGAAGATCGAGGCGTTCAGCGCGAGGTTGCGGATCGAGTCGGCCTCGATGAAGCGCGGCTCGAGGATCGCGGTGACCGTGATCAGGGCCGCGAGCGCGACGACGATCCCGAGCTCGCGGATCCGCAGCAGCCAGGCGGTCAGGCGACCGGCACGGCCTCCCTCGGCAGTCGCGGCGGCGTAGGCGCTCATGCGGCCTGTCCGGTCGCCGCGAGGATCACGCTCTCCTCGTCCGCGTCCTCGCGGCTGAGCTCGCCGGTCAGACGCCCCTCGTACATGACCAGCACGCGGTCCGCCATGCCGAGCACCTCGGGCAGCTCGCTGGAGATCATCAGCACGGCCAAGCCGCGGCCGGCCAGCTCGCTCATCAGCCGGTGCACCTCGGCCTTGGTGCCGACGTCGATCCCGCGGGTCGGCTCGTCGAGGATCAGCAGCTTGGGCTCGGTCGCGAGCCACTTGGCGAGCACGACCTTCTGCTGATTGCCGCCGGACAGGAAGGCGACCGGGTCCTCGAGCCGGTGGAACTTGAGCTGGAGTCTGGTCGCCCACTCGCGCGCGAGCCGGTTCTCCGAGCCGCTCCCGATCAGGCCGAACCGCGCGAGCGCGCGCATCCGCGTGATCGTCGCGTTGCGGGCGACCGAGAGGTCCATCACGAGCCCCTGCTGGCGGCGGTCCTCGGGCACGAAGCCGATGCCGGCGTCCATCGCGGCCAGCGGCCGGCCCGCCGGCAGCCGCCGTCCCGCGATCTCGACGTGCCCGGCGTCGGCCTTGTCGATCCCGAAGATCGCCCGCGCCACCTCGCTGCGCCCCGCGCCGACGAGCCCGGCGAGCGCGACGATCTCGCCCGCGCGCACGTCGAAGCTGACGTCGAAGAACACGCCCTCGCGGGTGAGGCGGTGGACCTTCAGGACCGGCTCGCCGAGCTCGGCGTCCTGCTTGGGGAACAGCGC
Organism: uncultured Solirubrobacteraceae bacterium; assembly: GCA_963806395.1. GTDB lineage: Bacteria > Actinomycetota > Thermoleophilia > Solirubrobacterales > Solirubrobacteraceae > DASSUW01. The sequence goes on from CAWDYI010000020.1 coordinate 337,158, forward strand.
GCTGAGCTCGCGTCCGACCATCCGCCGGACGAGCTCGCCCGGGTTCGTGTCGGCGGTCCGGGTATCGAGAACGATCGCACCGTCGCGCATCACCGTGACGGTGTCGCAGAGCGCGAAGACCTCCTCGAGGCGGTGCGAGATGAACAGCACGCCGGCGCCGTGCTCCTGCAGGGTGCGCACGACCGCGAACAGCCGCTCGACCTCGGGGCCGGAGAGCGCGGCGGTCGGCTCGTCCATGACCAGGACGCGGGCGTCGAAGCTGAGCGCCTTGGCGATCTCGACGATCTGCTGGTCGGCGATCGACAGGCCACGCACCGGCCGGTCGGAGGCGAGCCGCACGCCCAGCCGGTCGAGCAGGCCCTGGACCTGGGAGTGCATCGCGCGCCGGTCGATCCGCCGCAGGCCGGCCAGCGGGTGATGCCCCATCACCACGTTCTCCGCGATGCTGAGGTCCGGGAACAGCGTCGGCTCCTGGTAGATCACCGCGATGCCGGCGTCGCGTGCGTCGTGCGGGGAGTGGAAGTCGACGGCCTCGCCGCCCGCGAGCATGTCCCCGGTGTCGCGCCGGACGACCCCGCCGAGTACCTTGACGAGCGTCGACTTGCCGGCTCCGTTCTCGCCGACCAGGCCGCGCACCTCGCCGGGAGCGAGCGTGAGGTTGCCGTCGCGAAGCGCGCGCACGGCGCCATACGACTTCGTCACGTCGCGCAGTTCGACGATTGGCACGGCTTCGCCAACAGGTGGCGGTTTGTGGTCGATCACCGGCGGTCTCTCCTCCATTCCGACCGAAAGCAATCAAAACAGCACGGCCAGCAGGTGTCAAGGAACACGCGTTTTGGCTTGACAACCCTGCTGTTGCGTGATTTCGTCGCGCGGACGCTTTCAGGGAAGGATCGAGATCGACCACAAACGAACAGGAGATGGCCGGACCGTGCTCGCAGAGACGCGCCGGCGCGCGATCGCCGAGGCGTTACGGAGTACGGGGTCGGTAACGGTGTCGGAGGTCGAGGCGAGCTTCGGCGTGTCGCCGATGACGGCGCGCCGCGATCTCGACGAGCTCGAGCGGCGCGGCGTCCTGCGCCGCACCCACGGCGGAGCGGTGCTGCCGACGACGTCCGCCCACGAGGATTCGTTCGCCCGCCGCCTCGCCGTGTCGACGGATGCGAAGCGCCGGCTGGCCGAGGAGGCCGTCGCGCTGATGGCTCCCGGGGAGTCGGTGTTCCTGGACTCGTCGTCGACGAGCTACTTCGTCGCGCGGCGGGTGATCGAGACGGGGCTCGCCACCACGATCCTCACGAACAGCCTCCCCGTCATGGAGCTGGTGTTCAACGACGGCGGCCCCAACGTCGAGCTGATCGGCGTCGGCGGCACGCTGCGCCGACTCACGCGCTCGTTCGTCGGCCCGTTCGCCGTCCGGACCGTGCAGGGCCACTTCGCCGACCGCCTGTTCCTCAGCGTCAAGGGCCTGACGGAGACCGGGATGATGACCGACGCCGACGCGCTCGAGGCGGAGGTGAAGCGGACGATGATCGCCCAGGCGGGCGAGGCGACCCTGCTCGTCGACCGCTCCAAGGTGCTCGTGCGCGGGCTCAGCGTCGTCGCGTCCGTCGCCGATCTCGCGGGCGTGCTGGCGCACGGGCTGACGAGCGCGGACGCGGCGCCGTTGCGGGCTGCGGGGGCGGTCGTGCGGGTGGTCGACGACGTCGTGGCGGAGCCGCGCAGCGCCTAGCGCGGCGGGGTGGCCAGCCGCGGGGCTGCGCCGGCGAACGTCAACTGCGGCATTGAGGGAGGCGGGATCGGCCGGGGTGTGGCCACTTGACTGCCGCATACCGACGTCAAGTCGCCACACCCCGCGAAATCGCCGTTCCCGAGCGGGTGTGGCCAGTTGACCGCGCATATTCAGGTCAACTCGCCACACCCCCCGGTGAAACGCGCTCGGAGTAGCCGGGCGGGCCGAGACCCAGCTTCCCCACCCAGCGCAGTTGACGTTCGCCGGCGGCGCGCAGCGGCCGGACGCGCGCGCTAACCGACCAGCACCGACAAGCAGGTCACGCAGCCCTCCATCTTCTCGAACTCGCCGATGTCGACGACGACCACATCGAAGCCCCAGTCGTCGAACAGCTTGGCCGAGCGTGGCGCCGACGCGGCCATCAGGAGCGTGCCGCCGCCGAGCAGGATCACGTGCGAGCCGGCCTCCTCGGGGACCGGGCGCAGCGTCGGGAGTGGGGAGGTGTCGAGCAGCGCGGGGTCGGAGCAGACGATCGTGTCGTCCGGTAGCGCCGTGATCGCCGACTTGAGGTGCAGGACCTGGCGCAGCGGCACCGGGACGACGGTGCGCCCGCGCGACGCGACGTGCCGGCGCAGCTGGCGGATGCCCTCGCCGTTGGTCCGGCCGCCGCGCCCGACGTAGACGGTGTTGCCGACCTGCAGGATGTCGCCGCCGTCGAGCGTCCCGGGGGCTTCGATCCGCGCGACGTCGAGACCGACCACGCGGATCGCGTCCTCGGTGCCCGCGATCTCCGCCTGGCGCGCCTCGGCGCCCGGCCGCGCGAGCACGGCCAGGTCGCCACACACGACCACGGTGTCCTCGACGAACGCCGAGTCCGGCAGGTCGTCGGCCGCCGCGACCTCGCGGATCGCCCAGCCCGCGTCGGCGACCGCCGAGACGTACGCCGCGTGCTGGCGCGCTGCCAGCGCCGCGTCGACCGGCGCCCGGTCGACGTGCGTCACGATGCCCTCGGCCATCCGGCTGCTGGGCCGCCGCACGAGGGCGATGCGTTCCTCCGTCACCGCCCGGACGCTACAGCGCCATCGCCACGTACTTGGTCTCGAGGTACTCCTCGATGCCCTCCGGGCCGCCCTCGCGGCCGAAGCCGGAGGCCTTGACGCCGCCGAACGGCGCCGCGGCGTTCGAGACCATGCCCTGGTTGAGCCCGACCATGCCGGTCTCGAGCTTCTCGCAGACGCGGAACGCGCGCTTGATGTCGCTCGTGTAGACGTAGGCGACGAGCCCGTACTCGGTGTCGTTGGCGACGTCGATCGCCTCCTGCTCGCCGTCGAAGGCGACCACCGGCGCGACCGGGCCGAAGATCTCCTCGTGCAGCATCCGCGCGGTCGGCGGCACGTCGACGAGCACGGTCGGCTCGTAGTGGTAGCCCGGGCCGTCCACCTTCCCGCCGCCGCACAGCACCCGCGCGCCGCGGCCGACGGCGTCGCGGACCAGCTCGTCCACCTTGTCGCGTTGGACGGAGTCGATCAGCGGGCCGATCTCCATCGAGCCGAGCCGCTCGGCGAGCTTGGCCGCGAACTCGGCGGCGATCGCGCGCTCGACGTGGAAGCGGTTCGCCGCCGTGCACGCCTCGCCCATGTTGCGCATCTTCGCGATCGCCGCGCCCGCCACCGCGTCGTCGACGTCGGCGTCGGCGAACACCAGGAACGGGGCGTTGCCGCCCAGCTCCATCGACGTCCGCAGCAACCCCGGCGCCGCCTGGGCGACGAGCGCACGGCCGACCTCGGTCGAGCCGGTGAACGTGAGCTTGCGCAGTCGCGGGTCGGAGATGAGCGGCTCGGACACGGCGCGCGATGACGAGGACGTGATCACGTTGAGCACGCCGGCCGGCAGCCCGGCCTCCTCGAGGATCTGGGCGAGCGCGAGCATCGACAGCGGCGTCTGCTGCGCCGGCTTGACGACCATCGTGCAGCCGGCGGCGACGGCCGGGCCGATCTTGCGCGTGCCCATCGCCATCGGGAAGTTCCACGGCGTGATCGCATAGCACGGGCCGACCGGCTGCTTCATCGTGATCAGCCGCCCGATTCCGGTCGGCGCGGTCGCGAACCGCCCCTCGATCCGCACCGCCTCCTCGGCGAACCAGCGGAAGAAGTCGGCGGCGTACGTGACCTCGGCCTTGGACTCGGCCACCGGCTTGCCCATCTCCGTCGTCATCAGCAGCGCCAGCTCGTCGGACCGCGACACGATCAGCTCGTACGCGCGGCGGAGGATCTCGCCGCGCTCGCGCGGCGGATGCTGCGCCCACTCCTCCTGCACCGCAACCGCCGCGTCGAGCGCCGCGACCGCGTCTGCCGGCGAGGCGTCCGCGACCTCCGCGAACACCTCGCCGGTGGACGGGTCCTCCACCCCGAGCGCCGCGCCCCCAGACGCGTCACGCCACTCCCCAGCGATGAACAGCTGCCGCGGCGGCACCTCGACCGCGACGCTCACAGGACGGCCTCGCGGAGCGATGCCTCGAGGATGTCGAGCCCGGCCGCCAGCTCGTCGCCCGCGATCGTGAGCGGCGGCAGCAGCCGGATCACCTCGCCGTAGAGGCCGCAGGACAGCAGCAGCAGCCCTCGCTCGCGCGCCGCCGCAACCGTGGCGGCGACCTGCTCGCCGGTCAGCTCGAGCGCCAGCATCGGCCCGAGCCCGCGCACGTCGCGGATCGCGTCGAGATCGGCCGCCATGGCGTCCAGCCGTGCGCGGATCGTGCGGCCCAGCTCGTCGGCGCGCGACCGGAACTCGGGCGTCGCGACGGTGTCGAGCACGACCGCCGCGGCCGCGCAGGCGACCGGGTTGCCGCCGAACGTGCCGCCGAGCCCGCCAGGCGCCACCGCGTCCATCAGCTCGGCGTAGCCCGTCACGGCGGCGAGCGGGAGCCCGCCGCCGAGCGACTTGCCCGACACCAGCAGGTCGGGCGTCACGCCGTAGTGCTCGATCGCCCAGACGGGACCGGTGCGGCCGACGCCCGCCTGCACCTCGTCATCGACGTAGAGGATCCCGTGCTGGGCGCACAGCTCCTGGAGCCGCCGCGGGAAGTCCAGCGGCATCGGGACGAAGCCGCCCTCGCCCTGCACCGGCTCGAGCACGACGCACGCGACGCTCTGCGGGTCCACGTCGGCCTTGAAGAGCAGCTCGAGCGCGGCGATCGCGTCGTCGGAGCTGACGCCATGGGACTCGAACGGCGCGCGCGCCCGGTAGACCTCGGGCGCGAACGGGCCGAAGCCGCGCTTGTACGGCACGACCTTGCTGGTCAAGGACATCGTCAGCAGGGTGCGGCCGTGGAAGGCGCGATCGAAGGCGATCACCGCCGGGCGGCCGGTCGCCGCGCGCGCGATCTTGACGGCGTTCTCGACCGCCTCGGCGCCCGAGTTGACGAGCACGCTCTTGTACGCGGAACCGGGCCCGGGGTACAGCTCGGCGAGCCGCCGGCAGACGTCGACGTACGGCTCGTACATGCCGACCATGAAGCACTGGTGCAGGTAGCGGTCGACCTGCTCGTGGATCGCGCGCACCACCTCGGACGGGCCGTGCCCGAGGTTCTGGCAGCCGATCCCGCCGGCGAAGTCGAGGTACGAGCGCCCATCGTCGGCCTCGATCCGGGCGCCGTCGGCGCCCACGACGACGAGCGGCGGCGTGCTCACCGCTCGGGACACGAACTGCTCGCGCGCCTCGCGCACGTCCTGCGCGGCATCCAAAGAGATCGTCATACGGGACAGGCTGGTGGCCGGCCGGCGGCCGGACAACTGTCAGCGCGGAGAATCCGCGTGCCGGTCTTCGTGCGCGGCACGGTTCGATGCGAGCCCGCACCAGTCCGCCACGAACAGCGCGATCACCTGCGCCGTCCGCGTCACCGACGGCAGGTGCACCCGCTCGTCGACGCCGTGCTCGCTCTCGGCGAGCGGGCCGAAGCACACCGCGGGCGTGCCGCCGTAGAGCTGGAAGGTGCGCGCGTCGGTGGTCGCGGTCGAGGCGAACAGCGGCGGCGGCTCGCCGCTCACGCGCGCGCACGCATCTGTGAGCGCGGTGACGAGTGGCGCGTCGGGTGCGAGCTCGTAGCCCTCGCATTGGAAGCCGTCGTACAGCACCTCGATCCGGTACGGGCTCGACGCAGCGACGTCGGCGACCGTCTGCTCGACGCGCGCCTTGAGGTCCTCGACGCGCTCACCGGGGAAGAGCGCCAGTCGGAAGTGGGTCAGGCACTCGCCGGCCACCGTCGACGGCCAGTCGCCGCCGCGGATCATCCCGACGTTGAGGTTGATCGGGTGCGGATACTCGGCGTACAGCGGCGGCTTGGAGACGTTCAGCTCGGCCTCGAGCCCGCGCAGCGCCTCGATCACGGAGTACGACGCCTCGATCGCGTTCGCCCCAACCGGCGCGTCGCCGGCGTGCGCGGGCGTGCCGAGCACGCGCACCTGGAACCACAGCACGCCGACCTGCGCGTTCCAGATCGCCCCGCGCGTCGGCTCGGTGAGGATCGCGGCGTCGGCAGTGTGACCGGCCAGCACGCACGCGAGCGCGCCGTTGCCCGTGCACTCCTCCTCGACGACCGACTGGAGCTGGACCGGCGCGCGCGGCGTCACGCCGAGGCGCATCAGACCGCGCACCGCGCCGACCATCGCCGCGAGCCCGGACTTCATGTCGCCGGCCCCGCGGCCGTACATCCACTCTCCGTCGACGCGGGCGGTGAACGGGTCGCTCGTCCACAGCGCCGCGGGCTCCGGGCTGACGACGTCGATGTGGCCGTTGAGGATCAGCGAGCGGCCGTCGGCCGGGTCCGCCGGCTCCCAGGTGGCGAGGACGTTCGTCTTGCCGGCGACGTCCCAGCTGAACGGGGCGCCGCCGGGATGCCGTTCGAGCGCGGCCGGGTCTAGCGGCACGTCGAACGGCTCCAGTCCCATCGCGACGAACGCCCGCCGCATGACCTCCTGACCCGGCGTCTCGCGGCCGAGCACGGTCGGCGCCCGGACGAGCTCCGCCAGCAGCTTGGCCATCGCATCCTGCTCGGCCGCGACCGCGGCGAGTATCTCGTCGTCCACCGACCCGACACTAGCGCCGGGCTATGACGTGACTGCGTGGATCTCCGCCGGGAGGTTCCAGCACTCGGCGATCTGGCCGTCGTCGAAGCGCACGATCGCGCCGCCGTGGGCCTCCAGCGCCCAGCCGGGACCCTGGCTGGCGCGCCATGTGAAGCGGGTGGCGACGCGGTCACGCTCCGCGATCGCGTCGTCGAGCGTCACGGACGCGTCCGGGAACGTGTCGGCGGTGGCGGCGTGGAAGCGGCAGAGGGCGTCGACGTCCTCGATCCCGGCCGGGAAGCCGTGCAGCTCCGCGTCGGGCTTGAAGAGCGCCAGGTACGTCTCGGGGCTCCCGGCGTTGAGCGCGGCGACCGCGTCGCGCAGGGCGGTCTTGTTGCCCGTGCGCCGGGTCTTCGCGGCTTTGGTGACGGTGGACATACGAACCTCCTTGGTGGTGCGGTCGCTCAGTGTCCGACGGGAGCACTGCCCGCGGCAACCGTCGCGATGCCGAAACGGGGGCGCGCGGTTTGGGCCGATGCCCAGCCGATCCGTAGACTGCGGCCCGCCGTGCTCCGTCTCGCCGACCTGCTCGCGGAGGAGTCGTTCGCGCTCGAGCTGCTGAGCGGCGGGCCGGAGGCGGCGACGCGCGAGGTGCGCGGTGCGCACGCCGTCGAGGTCGACGCGCCGGCGCGCTGGCTCGGGCCCGACTGGATCATGCTCACGACCGGCGTGCGGCTGCGCGGGAACGCGGAGGCGCAGCGAGAGCTCGTCCCGCAGCTCGAGGCGGGCGGGGCGTGCGCGCTCGGCTTCGGCACCGGCCTCGGCTTCAAGCGCGTGCCGCCGGCGCTCGTCGAGGTGGCGCGGGCACACGGCTTCCCGCTGTTCGCGGTGCCGTACGAGACGCCGTTCCGGGAGATCATCCACTTCGTCGACAGCTCGCTCACGAGCGGCGAGGAGCAGGTGTTCCGGAGGCTGACGGCGCTCCAGCGCTACCTCGTCGATGCGCTGCGGACGCCGCAGCCGGAGCGCGCGATGGTCGACCGGCTGGCGCAGTTCCTCGACGCGAGCGTCCTGCTCCTGAGCGCCGACGGGGAGCCCGAGATCGTCGCCGGCAAGCCGCCGGTGGCCGAGCTGCTGCGCGCCGTGTGCGGCCAGCCGGCCGGGCTGCTCGAGCTCGAGGTCGCCGGCTGGCACGCCGTCGCGATGCCGATCGTCGCGCGAGCCGACCAGCCGACGCGCTCGCTCGTGCTGGCGAGCCCGCGCCGCGGCTTCATCGACAAGCTCGCGAAGCCCGCCGCCGAGGCCACCGCCCCGCTGCTGGCCGCGATGGCGCAGCTCAGCGACGTCGTCCGCGACCAGGAGCAGGCCGTCAAGGCGGCGCTGCTGGAGGAGGCGCTCGAGCCGGCCGAGGCGCGCGACCTGCTGCCGCTGGCCGCGCGCGCCGCAGCGTTCGGGCTCGACTTCTCGCTGCCGGCGCGGCTCGTCGTCGTCCGCTCGCCGCTCGACCTCTCCGGTGTGCGCCGCGAGCTGGTCGCCGAGCTCGATCACGCCCACATCCCGCACCTCGCCCACCGGCGCGCAGGCTCGCTCGCCGTGCTCGTGCAGGGGCCGGACGAGGCGGTCGAGGCCGCGCTCGCGGCCGCGTGCGAGGCACTGCCGGACGTCGCGATCGGGATCGGGCGGCCGGTCGCGGCGATCGCCGACGCGCACCACTCGCTGCGCGACGCCGAGCTCGCGGTCGACCCGGCGCGGCGGATCACGCGGTTCGAGGACTTCGATCTCGCGACGTTCATGGTCAGCGAGATCCCGCCCGACCGGCTCGATCCGAAGCTCGAGGAGATCCTCTCGGTCCTGCGGGCGAATCCGGCGCTGCACGAGGCGCTGAGCGCCTACTTCGCGCACGACCTCGACATCGCCGCCACGGCCGCGTCGCTGCACATGCACCGCAACTCGCTGCGCTACCGGCTGGCACGCGCGGAGCAGGTGCTCGGCCGCTCGCTCAAGCAGCCCGCGACGATCGCCGCCGTCCACATCGCGCTCGTCGCCGAGGCGGGCGCACAGAGCCGGCGGCCGAGTTTGGACGGCCCACGATTGCCCGCGGGCGCCGGACAGCCATAGGATCGCCGCTCGATGGACGTCAACGAACAGCCCACCGCGCCCTACCTGGACGCCGTCGTCGCGTACGCGTTCCGCGGTCCCGGGCGCTACCACGTGCCCGGCCACAAGGGCGGCCCCGGCGCCGACCCGGGCGTGCGGCGCGCGATCGGGCCGGATGCGCTCGCCACCGACATCCCGCAGGACATCCACGGGATCGACCTCGGGCCGTCCCCGACGCCGTTCGAGCGCGCCGAGCGGCTCGCCGCCGAGGCGTTCGGCGCGCGGCGCACCTTCTTCCTCACCAACGGGGCGACGCAGGGCAACCACACGCTGTGCCTGGCGCTCGCGCCGCTCGGCACGCGGATCGTCGCCCAGCGCAACTCGCACGCCTCGATCGTCGACGGGCTGGTGCTCAGCGGCGGGCTGCCGAGCTTCGTCGCGCCCGAGTACGACGGCGAGCTCGGGATCACCCATTGCGTCACGCCGGAGGCGCTCGAGGCGGCGCTGCGCGCCGCGCCGGATGCGAAGGCGGCGTTCATCGTGTCGCCGACGTACTACGGCATGGCCGCCGACGTCGCCGGCTGCGCCGAGGTCGCGCACCGCGCCGGCGTGCCGCTCGTCGTCGACCAGTCGTGGGGCCCGCACTTCGGCTTCCACGAAGGACTGCCGCCGACCGCGTTGTCCCAGGGCGCCGACTCCATGCTCACGAGCACGCACAAGATCGCGGGCTCGCTGACGCAGAGCGCGATGCTGCACATCGGCGACAGCGGCCGGATCGACCCGGGCGCGATCGCCCGCGCGCTGCGGCTGCTGCGCTCGACGAGCCCGTCGTCGCTGCTGATGCTCTCGCTCGACGGCGCGCGGCGCCAGCTCTCGCTGCACGGCGAGCAGCTCCTGTACGAGACGCTCGAGGCGATCGACGTCGCGCGCGCGAAGCTCCAGACCATCGACGGGATCGCGCTCGTCGATGCGTCGCTGATCGGCCAGATGGGCGTGGCCGGCTACGACCCGCTGCGGATCGTGCTCGACGTGCGCGGAACGGGGTGCACCGGCTACGAGATCGCCGACGCGCTGCGCCGGTCGTACGACGTCCACGTCGAGCTCCCGATGCAGGCGACGGTCGTCTTCGTGGTCGGCCTCGGCGAATCCGCCGCCGCGCTGCGGCGCCTCGCCGGTGACGTCGACGAGGTCGTCAAGCGGCTGAGCGAGCCTGGGGCGACCGCCCCGATCGTCCCGCCGGCCGCGGCGCTCGGCTACGAGGTCGCCGTGTCGCCGCGCGACGCATTCCTCGGCGAGGCCGAGCAGGTTCCGGTCGACGACGCGGTCGGGCGGATCTCCTGCGAGTCGATCGCCAGCTACCCGCCCGGCGTTCCCGCCCTGCTGCCCGGCGAGCGCATCCCCGCCGAGACGGTCGTGTACCTGCGCGAGCTGGCGGCCAGCGGCGCGCGGCTGCACGGCGCGAGCGACCCGGCGTTCGAGACCATCAACGTCCTCCGAGAGGGGCCATGATCGACCCGCAGGAGCGCTGGGCTCAGTACGGCGAGAAGCCCGACTACGCGGGGCTGCTGACGTTCGCAGGCGTCCCGTTCACGCAGGACCCGGCCGAGCTGGTCGGCTACGACGTCGCCGTCGTCGGCGCGCCGATGGACGACTTGGTCTCCGACCGGCCGGGCACGCGGTTCGCGCCGCGCGCGATCCGGGCCGCGAGCTGCCCGCCGGGGCCGCACCTGGAGGTCAAGGTCGACGCCTTCGAAGACCTGCGCGTGCTCGACTTCGGCGACGCGCCGGTGATCCCGGCCGACCCCGGGCGCTCGCACGACGCGATCCAGGCCACGGTCGGCCAGGTGCTCATCGCCGGCGTGCTGCCCGCCGTCCTCGGCGGCGACCACTCGGTCACCGAACCGGCCGTACGCGCGTGCGCTGCCGTGCACGGGCCGATCGGCGTCGTGCACTTCGACACCCACACCGACACCGGCGCCGAGGTGTTCGGCGTCGAGCGCTCGCACGGCACGTTCATGAAGCGCCTGATCGACGCGGGCGACGTCGACGGCTCCCGCTACGCCCAGATCGGCCTGCGCGGCTACTGGCCGGGCGAGGTCGAGTTCGGCTGGCAGGCCGAGCGCGGGATCACGAGCCTGTTCATGCACGACGTGCGCGATCTCGGGATCCGCGAGGTGGTCTCCCGTGCGATCGCCGCGGTCGGGGCCGGCCCGGTGTACCTGACGGTCGACGTCGACGTGCTCGATCCCGCCTTCATCCCCGGCACCGGGACGCCGGAGCCCGGCGGGATGACGGCGAGCGACCTGCTGCTCGCGGTCCGCATCGTCGCGGCCGAGCTCGACCTCGTCGGGCTCGACGTCGTCGAGGTGATCCCGACCGCGGTCGGCTCGGCCGACTACGCGTCGCTGGTCGCCGACCGCGTCGTGCGTGAGGCGCTGACCGGAATCGCGCTGCGCCGCCGCCGCTAGCGCACGGCACCAGCGTCGCGGATGGGCAAGCGCCACACCGTGGCCCTGGCGTTGACGCGCCCTTGCGCAGGTGATAGAACGCCACCCGGGAAGGCCTGATATATCACGCTTCGGGGAGGTACGGCGTGGACAGCGACTCGAACCCACCGCAGCACGGCGCGGACAGCGACGCCAACCCGTCGGGGAGCGGCCGAGTCGACCCTGTGGTCTTCGGTGTCTCCGCGGCCATCTCGGCTGCTTTCGTTCTATGGGGGGTGCTCGACCCCGACAGCGTCGCGACGGTGGCCGACGATGTCCTGACCTGGATCATCGCGACCTTCGGCTGGGTGTTCGTCATCTCCACGGCGGCGTTCCTCGTCTTTGCCGCCGTCCTGGCCTTCAGCCGGTTCGGGCGGCTGCGCCTCGGCCGGGACGACGATCGGCCCGAGTTCCGGACCGTGTCGTGGATCGCGATGATGTTCAGCGCCGGGATGGGCATCGGTCTGATGTTCTTCGCGGTCGCCGAGCCGATCACACACCTGACCGCGCCGCCCGCGGGGACGGCCAGGGCGGGCTCGGAAGCGGCCGCCCAGCAGGCGATGTCCCTGTCGTACTTCCACTGGGCCCTACATCCCTGGGCGATCTACGCGATCGTCGGGCTGGCGCTCGCCTACTTCACCTTCCGGCGCGGCCTGCCGAACCTGATCAGCTCTGCCTTTTACCCGCTGCTCGGTGACCGCATCCACGGCCCGATCGGCAAGTCGATCGACATCCTCGCGATCTTCGCGACGCTGTTCGGCAGCGCGACCTCGCTCGGTCTCGGCGCGCTTCAGATCAACAGCGGGCTCGACTTCCTGTGGGGGGTGGAGCCGGCCAACGGCATCGCGGTCGCGATCATCGCCGTGCTCACGCTCGCCTTCGTCCTGTCGGCGGTGTCCGGCGTTCACCGCGGCATCCAGTGGCTCAGCAACGCGAACATGGTGCTCGCGATCGGCCTGCTCGTCTTCCTGCTGGTGGTCGGGCCGACCGTCTTCCAGTTCGAGACGCTCGTCGAGTCGATCGGCGGCTACCTGACCACGATCGTCCCTGCGAGCTTCCGCACGGGTGCATTCGGGGACGAAGAGTGGCTTTCCGCCTGGACGATCTTCTACTGGGCCTGGTGGATCTCGTGGGCACCGTTCGTCGGAACGTTCATCGCGCGGATCTCGAGGGGGCGCACCATCCGCGAGTTCGTGGTGGGCGTGCTCGTGATCCCGAGCGGAGTGAGCTTCGTCTGGTTCGCCGTGTTCGGCGGGGCCGCGATCGACCTGCAACTCAGCGGCGCGGCCGACCTCGGCGAGATCGTCGGCACCCCCGAGGTGGCCCTGTTCACGACGCTCGAGGAGTTCCCGCTGTCCGGGATCACCTCGTTCGTGGTGATCGTGCTGGTCGCCTTGTTCTTCATCAGCGGAGCGGACGCCGCCTCGCTCGTGATGGGCATGTTGTCGTCGTACGGCAGCCTGTCGCCACGGCGCGCCGTCACGGTGGTGTGGGGAGTGTCCACCGGGGCGGCCGCGGCGATTCTGCTGCTGGCGGACGGCTTGGCGGCGCTCCAGCAGGCCGCGATCATCGCCGCAGCGCCGTTCACGGTGGTGATGATCGGCCTGTGCGTCTCCCTGTTCAAGGGCCTTGCGGCCGACATCGCCCCCGTCCTCCGTCCCGAGCCCACCGACGTAGCGCCGACGCCCGCGTCGCACCCGCAAGTGTCCGTGCCCCCCACCGTCGCGGGCGGTTCGTGACCCCCGCCGCGCCGAGAGGAGAGCAGATGCCCGACCGACACCACAGCAGCTTCCGCGGGCTGTACGACGTGTTCGCGGAGATGGCGCGCATGCGAGAGCACGTCACCCACGGGGATTCCGCGCAGGATCAATCCACAGGGGCCAGGGTCTGGGTCCCCGCGACCGACATCTTCGTCGACGGGGACGACTTCGTGATCCGCTGCGAGCTGGCCGGCGTCGCGAAGAGCGACGTCACCGTCTCGCTCGCGGGCGGCCAGCTCTGGATCTCGGGTGAACGCAAGGACGCGCCGGACGCCGACGATGACTCCTTCTACGTTCGCGAGCGCCGCTACGGCCCCTTCCGGCGGACCATCGCGCTGCCCGAGACGGCGGCGGTCGACCGGATCACCGCCACGGTCGAGGACGGCCTGCTCGAGATCGTCGTCAAGGGCTGCGCGGTGGGGGACGATCACCAGCAGATCGAGATCGCGGGCGCCGAATCGACCGAGATCAGGCTGGACGTCGGCGGCGACGGCTAGCTCCGCGTCAGCGTGCCTTCTCTGCGTCATCAGCGCAGGGTGCGCACGAACCGGCGGAGGTCGTCGACGAGCAGATCGGGCGCGTCCTGGGCCGCGAAGTGTGAGCCGCGGTCGTGTTCGGTCCACTGCACGATGTTGCGGTGGTCCCGGTCGGCGAACGGGCGGATCGACCGGAAGTCGTTCGCGAAGACCGCGACCGCGGTCGCTGTCGTCGTCGGCTCGGCGGGCCGGTCCGTGTCCTGGCGGTCCTCCCAGTAGAAGCGCGCCGACGACGCTGCGGTCCCGGTCAGCCAGTAGAGCGTGACGTTGGCCAGGATGTAGTCGCGGTCGACGGCGTCGCCGAACAGCTGACAGCTCCAGCCGAGCTGCCCGGCCGGCGAATCGTGCAGCGCGTACGCGAGCGTCTGCGGCTGGGTCGATTGCAGCTGGTTGAACGCCGACATCTGTTCGTTGAACGTCTGCAGGAACTCGAGCTTGGCCATGTCGTCGCGGGACAGGGCGGCGAACTCCGCCGGATCGCCTGACGGGAAGCTGAACAACTGGGTGACGTGCACGCCGGCGCAGTGGGCGGGGTCGGCACGGCCGACCTCCGGCGAGACCAGCGACCCGGCGTCGTTGCCCATCGCCACGTAGCGGTCGTAGCCGAGCCGGGCCATCAGCTCGGCCCACGCCCGTGCCGTGCGCCGGCTGCCCCAGCCCAGCTCCGCGGGGCGCCCGGAGAACCCGAACCCCGGCAACGACGGGATCACCAGGTCGACCGCGTCGGCCGGGTCGCCGCCGTGGGCCCGCGGGTCGGTCAGCGGCCCGATCAGGTCGACGTACTCGAACACCGACATCGGCCAGCCGTGCGTCGCGATCACGGCGAGCGCGTCGGGCTCGGGCGATCGCACGTGGATGAAGTGGATCGGCAGCCCGTCGACGGTGGTCGTGAACTGCGGGTGCGCGTTGAGCTTCGCCTCCTGAGCACGCCAGTCGAACCCGTCGGTCCAGTAGTCGATCAGCGCGGTGAGGTAGTCCAGCGGCACGCCCTGGGCGAGGCCGACACCGGGGATCTCGTCGGGGAACCTGGTGCGGGACAGCCGCTGTCGCAGGTCATCGAGGTCCTGCTGGGGCGCGTCGGCGCGGAAGGCGGTGATGTCTGTGGCGTTCATGGCGCGACTTGTACGGCCTAATGCGGTCATCTATTGACCGCATTCGGTGAGAGACTTCGCGTCGTGATCGAGACGTCGGCGCGGCTGCTGGCACTGCTCGGCGTGCTGCAGCGCCGCGCCGGCTGGAGCGGTCCCGAGCTGGCCGCCGAGCTCGGCGTCGGCGTGCGCACGATCCGCCGTGATGTCACCAAGCTCCGGCAGCTGGGCTATCCGATCGACGCCGATCCAGGACTCGCCGGCGGGTACCGGCTCGGTGCCGGCGCGCAGATGCCGCCGCTCCTGCTCGACGACGAGGAGGCGATCGCGGTGGCGGTCAGTCTGCGCACCGCCGCCGGCGGCACCGTCGCCGGGATCGAGGAGACGTCGGTGCGCGCGCTCGCCAAGCTCGAGCAGGTCATGCCCCCGCACCTGCGCCGTCGCGTCAGCGCCCTCATCACCTACACGGTCGCGCTGTCCGGTGGCCGGCCCGTGGTCGACCCCGGGCTGCTCGCCGCACTCGCAGCGGCGTGCCGTGACCGTGAGCAATTGCGGTTCGACTACACGGGCAGCGACAAGGTGACGCGCCGGCGGCGGGTCGAACCGCACCGCTTGTCGCATCTCGGCGATCGCTGGTTCCTGGTCGCCTGGGATCTGGACCGCGACGAGTGGCGCAGCTTCCCCGTGGACCGGATCGAGACGATGCCCACCAGCGACCGCCGTTTCGCGCCGCGGCCCGCGCCCGAGGGAGGGTTCGAGACCTACGTCGCCCGGTCGGCGTCGGCGCAACGCGACCGTCACCAGGCGCGCGTCGTGCTGCATGCGCCGATGCACGAGATGCTCGAGCGCGTCCCGCCCGAGTACGGCACGCTCGAGGAGATCGACGCCACGAGCTGCCTGCTGCGGACCGGCCACGCCTGGCTGGGCGGCATCGCCGTCTACGTGGCCTACATCGGCGTCGACTTCACGGTCGTCGACCCACCCGAGCTCGCCGCCGAGCTCCGCACGCTCGCCGCCCGGTTCGCCCGCGCGGCGGCCGGCTAGCCGGGCGGCTCCGCCTGCACGGCTTCGTCCGCCAGCTCTGCGGCGACGCCGCGAGGCACCACGACGACCGGGACCGGCGAGTGCTGGACGATCTTCGACGACCGCGAGCCGAGGAAGACGCGCGCGACCGGCCCGATCGCGCTGGAGCCGACAACGAGCACGTCGCCGTCCTCCCACTCGATGTCCTCGAGCGCTTCGTCCCACGTCTCGCCGCGGCCGACGACGGCCTCGCAATCGGGCGGCACCGACGCGAGGTCCTGGACCTCCTCCAGCACGGCGCGCTGCGCCGCCTCGATCTGCTGCACCCACTCGCGCACCAGCGAGTCGTCGGACTCGCGCCCGACGGCGACCGTGTACGGCGCGCGCGGCCGGACGGCGAACGAGGCGAGCCGCAGCGACGCCCCGACCCGCGCGGCGACCCCCGCCGCGGCGACCACGAGGTCGTCCTGGGATCCGCCGAAGGCCGCCGTCACCCGGCGCACGCGCGCGTCGGGCTTCGCGCGGAACCCGCGCGGCGCGAGCGCGACCGGGATCGGGGAGCTGTGGAGCAGGCGGCCGGTCGCGCTGCCGAGCGTGACGTGCCCGGACCCGCCGGTCGATGCCGAGCCGGCCACGATCAGGCTCGCCTCGTGTTTCTCGGCCAGCTCGAGGAGGCCGGAGGGCGTGGAGCGTGCGTGATGCACGACCGTGGTCACCGGGATGTCCTGTGGCAGCCGCGCGCGGGCCTGCTCGAGGACGTCCTCGGCGACGCCGTCGAGGTGCTCGTGGTACTCCGCATCCACGCGCGCCGGGCTCGGCGGCCAGGTGCCGGGGACGACGGCGCAGAGCACGAGGTCGTCCTTCGCCGAGCGGGCCAGCATGCCCCCCAGGTGGAGCATCGCCCGTCCGCGCCCGTCGGGCGCGACACCCACGACCAGGGTCACGACGTGCTCTCCTGCGACGGCGTGGTCTTGCCGAGCGTGGCGTGGTGGCGGCTGTAGAAGAAGTACCAGAGCAGCGCCACCGCGGACCAGCCGAAGAACACGTAGATCGTGACTGCGCGCAGGTCCGAGATGATCCAGATACAACCGCCGATCGACGCGATCGGCACGATCGGGTAGAGCGGCACCTTGAAGCCGCGCGGCAGGTCGGGCTGCCTCTGGCGCAGGACCATCACGCCGATCGAGACGATCAGGAACGCCACCAGCGTGCCGATGCTCGTCATCTCGGCGAGGAAGTTGATCGGCAGCAGGCCGGCCAGGAGCGAGACGACAACCGCCACGATCACCGTGGCCGGCACGGGCGTCAGGGTGCGCGGGTTCAGGCGGTGGAACAGCGGCGGCACCATCCCGTCGCGGCCCATCGCGAACAGGATCCGCGTCTGGCCATAGATCACGACCAGCGTGACGCTGAAGATCGAGATCACCGCTCCGGCGGCGAGGACGCTGGCCGGCCAGCTCGAGCCGGTGACGCTCTCGAGGATCGCCGAGAGCCCGGCCTCCTGCCCCTCGAAGGCTCCGCGCGGCTGGGCCGCGACCGCCACCACCGCCACGAGAACGTAGATCGAGGTCACGGTCACCAGCGCTATCAGGATCGCCAGCGGGAGGTTCCGGCGCGGGTTCTTGACCTCCTCGCCCGCGGTCGAGACCGCGTCCAAGCCGATGTAGGAGAAGAAGATGATCCCGGCCGCTGAGGTGACGCCGGCGACGCCGAAGGGGGCGAAGTCCGACAGGTTGTCGGAGTTCCAGCCGCTCAGCCCGACGGCGATGAACAGTACGAGCACGCCGATCTTGATCAGCACCATCACGGCGTTGACCTTCGCCGACTCGCTCGCACCCTTGATCAGCAGCAACGTGCACCCGACCACCAGGACGATCGCGGGAAGATTGATGATGCCGTCGGCCTCGGGAGCGTTCGACAGGTTCTCGGGGATCGTGAAGCCGAACAGGTTGTCCAGCAGCTCGTTGAGGTACTGCGACCAGCCGACCGCGACGGCGGCGGCGGACACGCCGTACTCGAGCAGCAGGCACGCGGCGACGACCATCGCGATCCCCTCTCCCAGGGTCGCGTAGGCGTACGAGTACGAGGAGCCGGAGACCGGCACGGCGCTCGCCAGCTCGGCGTAGCAGATGGCCGTGAGCCCCGCCACCACGCCAGCCATCACGAACGACCAGATGACCGCCGGTCCGGCCTCGGGCACCGCCACCGTGAGCACGATGAAGATGCCGGTGCCGATCGTGGCGCCGATGCCGAACAGCGACAGCTGGAACAGGCCGATCGTGCGCGCGAGCTCACCCTCGCCGGTGTCGGCCCCGGTCTCGTCGGCCATCACGCCAACCGGCTTGCGGCGCCAGATCTGCTCCCACAGCGACGGCGAGCGCGTCTCGCCGCCTTGAATCGATGCCATCTCTCCTCCTCGTCCCCTCGGTGCCGCGACCCTCGCGCATCCTTCCCGGTCGCGGCAACCGTCGCAAGCACCAAGTTGCGTCGCCGCCTTTGGAGTCTCGACGGGTGGACGCACGCGCCCGCGCGCGAGAGGATGCCCGCCATGGCCGAGACAGCGACGCTGCGCGGCATCTCCGAGATCCGCGCCTTCTTCCGCACCAACGAAACGCCGATCTACTTCATCTCGCCGACGGCATTCAACCTGCTCGGCATCGATCGCTGGCTGCGGAACTTCTTCTACGTGAACTACTTCGACTCCTTCGAGGGCACGCACCCGCGTGTGTTCGTGCCGCACGAGCGGCCGTACCGCGAGTTCGAGTCGATGGAGGACATCTGCAACTACCTGCTCGGCCACAAGGAGGTCCTCGACCGCGTCCACAGCCGCGGCCCGGGCGGGAAGTGCGTGTTCGTGATGTTCGACGACGAGACCGAGAAGGCGGCCGAGGCGGCGGGCCTCGAGGTCGCGCACCCGTCGGCCGAGCTACGCCACCGGCTCGACTCGAAGATCGTGACGACGCAGCTCGGCAACGAGGCCGGCGTCCCCAGCGCGCCGAACACGCTCGGGCGCGCGACGACCTACGAGGAGCTGATGGCGCTCGCCGAGTCGGCCGCGCTCGGCGACGACCTCGTGGTCCAGACCCCGTACGGCGACTCCGGCAAGACGACGTTCTTCATCCGCGGCGAGCGCGACTGGGACAAGAACGCTGCCGACATGGCCGACCAGGAGCTCAAGGTCATGAAGCGGATCAACAACCGCGCGGCGGCGGTCGAGGCCGTGCTGACGCGCCACGGCACGATCGTCGGCCCGCTGATGACCGACCTCACCGGCCACCCGGAGCTGACGCCGCACAAGGGCGGCTGGTGCGGCAACGACATCTTCCCGGAGGCGCTGTCACCCGAGCACCGCGAGCGCGCGCGGGTGCTGACGCAGCTGCTCGGCGACCGGCTCGCGGTGGAGGGGTACCGCGGCTTCCTGGAGATCGACTATCTCGCCGACGTCGACACCGGCGAGCTCTACCTGGGGGAGATCAACCCACGCATCAGCGGCGTGACCTCGATGACGAACGTGACGGCCGGCGCCTACGCCGACGCGCCGCTGTTCCTGTTCCACCTGCTCGAGTACATGGACGTCGACTACGAGATCGACGTCGGCGACATCAACCGCCGCTGGGCGGAATCCTCGAGCGTGGACGTCTGGAGCCAGATCATCCTCAAGGACACCGGCGACGAGGTCGAGCAGCTGTCGCAGGCGCCGAAGACGGGGATCTGGCGGCTCGACGACTCGGGCGACATCGGGTTCGCGCGCTGGGGGAACGACTGGCACAGCCTGCACGACGAGTCGGAGGCGTTCTTCCTGCGGGTGCTGGCGCCCGGCGACTTCCGCTATCCGGGCGCCGACCTCGGCGTGCTGGTCGCGCGCTCGCGGATGCAGACCGAGGACAACCGGCTGACCGAGCGCGCGCTCCAGTGGATCGACGGCATCCAGGGCGAGTTCGCCGGCGCGCCGCCCCCGGCCGAGGCGCCGCCACCGACGCCCGCGCTCGCGTTCAAGGCGTTTTGAGCCCCACCGTCCTGCTCCCCGGGACGAAGCGATCGAAGGACTGCTCCCAGGTCGTGCCGGGCCAGCGGTACTCGACGCGGCCCGCGGCCGGGTGGTAGGCCGCGGTGTAGAGCGTCCCGAAGCCCTGCGCGTACTCGGTGTTGCGCAGCGGCGGCTCGAGGAACGAGGCGATGAACCGCTCGCGGTCGATCTCGGCGTCTCCGAGCAGGTCGAGCACGCAGCGCTCGCGCTCCTCGCTGCGGATCGCGCGCGCGTACTCCGGCCACTCGACCTTGCCCTGGTGGTTGGTGGTCGCCGCGACGGCGTGGAACTCCGGCTCGCGGCCCGGGCCGACGTACGCGGTCAGGAACTCGCCCGACCGGTCCAGCAGCGTGAGGTTCTGCGGGGCGTGGACCGGGACGCGCGCCAGCACCTCGCGCGCCTCGGCGACGGTGTCGCAGGTCTCGAGCACGTAGCGCACGACGAGCGGGATCGCGAACCCGTCGCCGACGTCGCGGCGGCCGCCGAACGTCAGTGAGATGGCCAGCCCGGAGTCGTTGATGCCGTCGAGCAGGCCCCACAGGCAGTCGCTCATGCCGATCACCCGCCGCTCGCCCCACTTGGTCATGCAGACGATGCCCTCGAGCCGCGCGGCCGGATAGTCGTAGTTGCGGACCAGGACCGGCTCGTCGCGCGTCCAGGCGCCCTGCGAGCAGCCGACGATGAAGCCGGGCGGCCGGTACAGCGAGAGCAGGCGGGCGGCGAGGTCGCCGCCGCCGGCGAGGTCGACGACCCGCTCCCACATTCCGACCAGCTCCGGCATGTGCTCGCGCAGCGCGCTCCGCGCCACCGCGTACGACGGTCGCGCGGCCTCGCCCTCCTGCAGGAACCAGGCACGGTACGCCGGCCACATCGCCTCGAAGCGCGCCTGCCACGCGGCGCCGGGCTCGGGCTCGTGCACGGCCTCGAACTCGAGCTGCTCCTCGCGCCCGGGATGCTCCGGGAGGAGCCGCAGCTCGTCCCAGATCGGCTTCCAGTAGCGGTCGATCGCAGCCGCGGCCTCGGCCGGGAGCCCGAGCGACTTCACCCAGTCGGGCAGGTTCTCCAGATCAGGATCAGGCACCTCAGCCGTCGCGGCGTTCGATGTAGCTCATCACGTGCTTGATGCGCGTGTAGTCCTCGAGCCCGTACATCGACAGGTCCTTGCCGTATCCGGACTTCTTGTAGCCGCCGTGCGGCATCTCGGCCACGAGCGGGATGTGGCAGTTGATCCAGACGCAGCCGAAGTCCAGGCGCCGTGACATGCGCATCGCGCGCCCGTGGTCCTCGGTCCAGACGCTCGATGCGAGCGCGTACGGCACGCCGTTCGCCCACTCGATCGCCTCGTCCTCGTCGTCGAACGTCTGCACCGTGATCACCGGGCCGAAGATCTCGTTCTGGATCATCTCGTCGTCCTGGCGCAGGCCGTCGACGATCGTCGGCTCGTAGAAGTAGCCGCGCTCGCCCTGGCGCTGGCCGCCGGTGACGACGCTCGCGTGGTCGGGCGCGCGGTCGACGAGGCCGCTGACGTGCGCGAGCTGGTTGGCGTTGTTGAGCGGGCCGTACAGCACCTCGCCGTCGTCCGGCGGGCCGGTACGGGTGTTGCGCGCCTGCTCGCCGAGCGCGGCGACGAAGTCGTCGTGCACCTTCGGGCCGGCCAGCACGCGCGTGGCGGCCGTGCAGTCCTGCCCGGCGTTGAAGTAGCCCGCGATCGCGATGTTCTCGGCCGCGAGCTCGACGTCGGCGTCGTCGAACACGATCACCGGCGCCTTGCCGCCGAGCTCGAGGTGCACGCGCTTGACGTCGTCGGCGGCCGTCTTGGCGACGGCGATGCCGGCGCCGACGCTGCCGGTGATCGACACCATCTGCGGCGTCGGATGCGCGCACGAGCGCGGCGCCGGTGTCGCGGTCGCCGCAGACGACGTTGAACACGCCGGGCGGCAGGAACTCGGCCATCAGCTCGGCCATCCAGACGGTGCTCGCCGGCGTGGTGTCGGACGGCTTGAGCACCATCGTGTTGCCGGCCGCGAGCGCGGGCGCCCACTTCCAGACGGCCATCATCGCCGGGTAGTTCCACGGCGTCACCGCGGCGCAGACGCCGACCGGCTCGCGCCGGATGAACGACGTGTAGCCGGCCATGTACTCGCCCGCCGACTTGCCCTCGAGCACGCGCGCGGCGCCCGCGAAGAAGCGGATCTGGTCGGCCATCGGCGGGATCTCCTCCGACGCCGTCAGCTCCTTCGGCTTGCCGGTGTTCTCTGACTCGACGTCGACCAGCTCGGCGCCGCGCTCCTCGATCGCGTCGGCGATCTTCAGCAGCGCCCGCTGGCGCTCGCTCGGCGTCGTGTCGCGCCAGCTCTCGAACGCGCGCGCGGCAGTCCTGGAACGCCGCGTCGATGTCGGCCTGACGCGACAGCGGCGCGGTCGCGAACACCTCGCCGGTGCTGGGGTTGATCAGGTCGGTCGTGGCGCCGTCGGCGGCCGCGACGCGCTTGCCGTGGATGAAGTTGGTGATCTCGGCTCATCGGCTCTCCTCCGGGTGGCAATGATGGGGGGACGGCGGCACGTCCAGCGCCGGGTTGCGGTCGAAGAAGCCGATCGGCTTCAGCCAGAACGAGACGGTGTCGACGGACATGATCGGCCACTCCTCGGGCCGCGTGATGTGGTGCACGCCGAACACGTACCAGAGCACGACGTCGGTGTTCTCGATCGAGCGGTCCTGTGCCGTCCAGACCGGCAGCCCGCGGTCCTGCTCGCTCTGGACGACGAACTCGCCGCACGGCCAGCGCTCGTCCTCGTGGAATGGCGTCACCCACAGCGTGTGGCCGATCGCCTGAGCACGGCGCATCACCGGCGAGTCCGGGTCCATCATCGGCGGGAAGCAGGCGCCGGGGACGAGCTTGTAGCCGACCGGGGTCCCGAGCCCGTTGGCGACGTTGTCGTTGACGACCTTCCAGGCGCGCTGGGTGTTCCAGTCGTAGTCCTGCTTGCCCTCCTGCTCGGTGCGCAGCGGCGTGTTGCGCTGCACGAGCGCGAGCCCGTGCGCGTTCGTCCGGGCCGATCGGGAGCGCCTCGGACTCGGTCGCGTAGACGGTGTTGGCCTCGCCGTCGACGTCGAGGTCGAGCCGCGCGACGAGGAAGTGCTGATGGAACGGCGCGTAGGTGCGCTCGTCGACGAGCGTGCCGTACGGCGGCTGCTTGCCCTCGGCGAAGTGGGTCGTGACCATGATCCCGGTCGCGCGCACCTCGCACTCGATGTTGCCGTCCTGGTACAGCCGCCAGTACACGAGGTACTCGTAGTTCGCGACCGTGACGTGGAACGAGAGCACGAGCCGGCGCGCGCGGCGGACCTCGGCGCCGACCTGCGCGTCGACGTGCTTCCACAGCACCGCGTCGTCCTCCTCGTGGATGCAGATCGCGTTGCGGATCGTGTACGGCTCGCCCTTCGTGTCGTGCATGACCGCATCGAGGTACGTGATCTCGCCGAGGCAGTCGCAGCCGAGCTCGAGCGAGGTGGTCATGAACCCGAGGCCCCACTCGCCGATGTCGAACGCGGTGCGTCGGTAGTGGTCGGTCGTCGGGTCGCGGTACGGAACGACCATCTCCGCGAACGAGAGCCGGTGCGCGACCGGCCGCGTGCGGCCGCCGTCGTCGTAGCCGACCGTGTGCAGGACCATGCCCTCGCGGTGGTTGAAGCCGACGCGCAGCGACCACTTCTGCCAGCTGACGTGATTGCCGTCGACGGTGAACGACGTCCCCTCCGGCTGGGTGATCTCGAGCGGCTCGAGGTCCTCGCGCAGCTTCAGGCCGGGCACGAGGTGGGGGACGTACTCGCCCATCGTGCGCGGCTCGTCGACGCGGTGGATGTCCTCGACCTCGAGCAGCTCCATCCGGTTGAGGTCGACGACGAAGTGCAGTCCGGTGACCGGGTTGGCGTACGGGCTCGAGCCGTCCTGGCTGCGGTACCAGACGTCGGCCCAGCCGACGCGGCCGCCGCGATGCGCCTCGGGCACGAGGTGCGCGCCGTACGCCCAGGTGTCGATCAGCACGCGGTCGAGGTCGGTGATCCCGCGGTTCGCGAGCGCCTCGATCACGCGCGGGTCCTGCCGCAGCGCGGCGTCGCACTCGTGGAACTCGTCGACGGTCATGTTCGGCTGCCCGTCGGGCTGGTGCTCCCACGCTTCAACGCGATCGGCGCCGAGCGCCACGCGGGCCTTGTAGACCCTGCCGTCGTCGCGGTTCCAGCACACGACGACGGCCTCGCGGTCGATCGCGTCGCCGGGCGCGAACCCGGCGACGGTCGCCTTCGAGGGCTCGCGCAGCTCGATCGAGGCGAAGCGCCAGCGCTCGCCGACGCCCTGGTCGCGGCGCAGGATCGCCGCCGCGGCGCGGATCTCGTCGCCGGACAGCGGGTCGAGCGGATGCGGCGCCATCACAGCACGTCCCGCGCCAGCAGGTCGCTCATCAGCTCGCGGCGGACGGCCAGCCGGGCCTCGCCGTCGCGGCACAGGACGACCGGCGGCCGGCGCGCGCCGTTGTAGTTGTTCTGGAGCGAGAAGCAGTACGCGCCGGTGACCGGGATCACGACGACGTCGCCGACCTCCGGCGTCGCGAGCTCGACGCCCGGCGCCAGCACGTCGCCGCTCTCGCAGTGATGCCCGACCAGCTCGCAGGTCTCCGGCGCGCGATCGCGGTCGAGGATCGCCGGCGCGAACCGCTGGCCGTAGAGCATCGGCTCGAGGTTGTCGCCCATGCCGCCGTTGACCGCGACATGCGTGAGCTGCCCGCGCTTGACCGTGATGACCGAGTAGAGCGTCACGGCCGAGCGACCGACAACCGAGCGGCCGGGCTCGACGATCAGCTTCGCGCCGGGATCGAGGTGCTCGTGCAGCGCGCGCACGGTCGCCTCGGCGTACTCGGGCACCGTCGGCGCGACCTCGTCCGGGTGGTAGGAGATCCCGAGCCCGCCGCCGAGGTCGTAGAGCGGGAAGCGCCCGAGCGCGGCGATCGCCTGCGCCGCGCGCCCGAAGCCGTCGAGCTCGAGCAGCTGCGAGCCGATGTGCACGTGCAGGCCGAGCAGCTCGAGGCCGGGTGTGCCGGCGATCCGCTCGAGCAGCGCCGGCGCGTCCTCGACCGCGACGCCGAACTTCGCCTCCGGGCTGCCGGTGTCCATCGCCGCGTGCGTCTGGCCGGGGACGGACGGGTTGACGCGCAGCAGGACGCGCTGGTTCGCGGCGCCCAGCCGCTGGAGGCGGTCGACGTCGTCGGGGCCGTCGATCACGATCATGCCGACGCCCGCAGCGAGCGCGTCGCCGATGTCCTCGTCGCTCTTCGCGTTGCCGTGCAGCAGGATGTGCACCGGGTCGAACCCGGCGGAGAGCGCGATCGCCAGCTCGCCCGCCGAGGCGACGTCGCAGCCCAGCCCCTCCTCGGCGAGGATCCGCGTCACCGGCGCGCACGGCAGCGCCTTGGAGGCGAAGTGCACGTCGGTCTCGGCGTGGCGGCTCGTGAAGGCCTCCAGGTATTCGCGCGCGGTCTCGCGCAGGCCCTGCTCGTCGACGACGCGCGCCGGCGTGCCGAACCGGGCGGCCACGTCCGCGAGCGCGCAGCCGCCGACGGTCAGCCGGCCGGCGGCGTCACGGTCCGCCGTGCGCGGGAGCACGCCGGAGAGTCGGTCGGTCACCATTGCGGGGAGTATCCCGACGCGGGCTCTCGCGTGACAATTGGAGGATCGACGGAGTTCAGGCTCGCTGGGTGTCCACGCGACCAAGCTCGGCGGCGATCGCCTCGCTCAGCAGCGCCCGCGCCTCCTCGCGGGTGATGACGCCGGCGAGCCAGCGGGAGCTGAGCCCGTCGACGAGGGCGGTGAGACGCCCGGCGCATCTGTCCGGGTCGATGCCCGCCGGGATCGAGCCATCCGCGAGACCTTCGCGGATCGCGTCCGCGACGAGCACGACCCAGGCGCGGGTCGCCTCCCGCAGCTGGTCTCGCAGGTCGGCCTCGAACACCGCCGAGGCCAGCACCTCGCCCCAGACGACCGACGTGTCGCGGACGTTGGCGCCGTCGTCGAGCTCGGCCAGCAGCTTGTGCTCGACCGCCTCGCGGCCGCTCGCTCTGTCGGGCGCCAGCGTCGTCGCGGCGCGCTCGTTGGCGTGGTCGAGCGTCGCCTGGACGAGGCCGTTGCGGTTGTCGAAGTAGTAGTAGAGCAGCGAGGTCGCCACGCCGGCCTCGGCCGCGACCTGCTCGACGCGCAGGCCGCGCACGCCTCGGCGGGCGATGACGACGATGGCGGCGTCGAGGATCGCGCTCCTGCGGTCGGCGGTCGCTGGGGCTCTGCGTGCGCTCATCGCCGCGAAGACTAACGCTTTCCGGCTCTTGACTGAATTTTCAATCTACTGTACGGTCCCCCGCCATGAGCACAATCATCGAAGGGCAGATCGAGCTCCCATCGACAGCGCGCCTGGCCGGCGGACGCGACCGCGTGGGGCGGGTTGAGGAGACCGGGATCGACTACATCCCGGACGCGGCGCGCGACTCGCGCCCGGCCAACCTGGCGACCGTGTTCTTCGGTGGGAACCTCGCGTTCTCGGTGATCGTGTTCGGCTGGCTGCCGATCACGTTCGGGCTCGGCTGGTGGAGCACCGTCACGGCGAGCGCCGTCGGGCTGGCGATCGGCACGCTCGTCACCGCACCGCTCGCGCTGCTCGGGACGCGGACCGGAACCAACAACACGGTCTCGAGCGGCGCGCACTTCGGCGTGCGCGGCCGGCTGATCGGCTCCGCTCTCACGCTCGTCTTCGCACTCGCGTACGCCGCGATCGCGGTCTGGACCTCCGGCGACGCGCTCGTGGCCTCCGCCCACCGGCTGGTCGGCACGCCGACCGGCGACGGCGCGCTCGCCGTCGGCTACGCCCTGGTCGCCGTCGAGATCGCGGTGATCGCGCTGTACGGCCACGCGACGGTCGTGGCGCTCCAGAAGATCGTCGTGCCGGTCGTCGGTGTGCTGCTGCTCGCCGGCATCGTGGCGTTCGCCGGGTCGTTCGACGCCGGCTACGCCGGCGGCGGCTACGTGCTCGGAGGCTTCTGGCCGACGTGGGTGCTCGTGGTGACGATCGCGGCCGCCGGACCGCTGTCGTACGCGCCGAGCCTCGGCGACTACAGCCGCCGGATCTCGCGCGACCACGGCGACCGCAGGGTGATCGGCGCGGCGGCCGCCGGCATCTTCCTCGGGCTGTTCGCGACCACGCTGTTCGGAGCCTTCACGGCATCGACCTTCAGCTCGCTCGGCGACTCCTACGTCCAGGACCTCGTCGCCTTCGCGCCCGCGTGGTACGTGGTGCCGATCCTCGTGATCGGGCTCGCCGGCGGCGTCGGGCAGGGCGTGCTGAACATGTACGCGTCAGGGCTCGACCTCGAGGCGCTGGCGCCGCGGCTGACCCGCGTCCACACCACGCTGATCACGTCGATCGTCGCGTTCGTCCTCCTGTACGTCGGCACCTTCGCGTTCGACGCCGTGGACTCGATCACCGCGATGACGCTCGTCCTCAACGGGCTGGCGGCGCCGTGGGTGATCGTGAACCTGCTCGGCCTGCTCGTCGCGCGCCGCCGGCAGTACGACCCGCACGACCTGCAGGTGTTCAACCAGGGCCGCCGCGGCGGGCGGTACTGGTTCGCCGGCGGCTGGAACCCGCGTGCGGTCGGCGCGTGGGCCGCCGGGTCCGTGTTCGGCCTGCTGGCCGTCGAGACCGAGCTCTACACCGGCCCGCTCGCCCATGTGGGGGGCGGGATCGACCTCAGCCTCGCCGGCTCCGCGCTCGTGGCCGGCATCACCTACCTCACCGCACTGGCCGTCTGGCCCGAAGGAGACCTCTCATGATCGACCCGATGAACCGCTGGGCCGCCTACGGCGAGAAGCCCGACTACGCCGGCCTGTTGTCGTTCGCCGGCCTGCCGTACACCGAGGATCCGGCCGAGCTCGAGGGCGCGGACGCCGTGATCGTCGGCGCGCCGATGGACGATCTGACGTGCGACGCGCCGGGCACGCGCTTCGGTCCGCGGGCGATCCGCAGCGCGAGCTGCGCCACCGGCAAGCACCTCGAGGCCGGCGTCGACGGCCTGCGCGGCGACCTGCGCGTGATCGACTTCGGCGACGCGCCGGTCCTGCCCGCCGACCCGGTCCGCTCGCACCAGGCGATCGAGGACACGGTCGGCGCCGTGCTCGGCGCCGGGGCGATCCCCGTCGTGCTCGGCGGCGACCACTCGATCACGGAGCCCACGATCCGGGCCCTCGCCGCCGTCCACGGCCCGATCGGGCTCGTGCACTTCGACACCCACACCGACACCGGGCGCGAGGTCTTCGGCGCCGAGCTCTCGCACGGCACGCCGATGTACCGGCTCGTCGAGTCCGGCCACGTCGATCCTGCGCGCTACGTCCAGATCGGCCTGCGCGGCTACTGGCCCGGCGAGGAGGAGTTCGCGTGGCAGCGCCGCCACGGCATCGTCTCGCACTTCATGCACGACGTCCGCGAGCGCGGCATCCGCGCCGTCGTCGCCGACACGATCGGCTCGGTCGGCGACGGCCCGGTGTTCCTGACCGTCGACATCGACGTGCTCGACCCGGCCTTCGCGCCCGGCATCGGAACGCCCGAGCCCGGTGGCATGACGTCCGCCGACCTCCTGCAGGCGTGCCGCGAGATCGCCTCGAGCGTCGAGCTCGTGGGCGCCGACGTGGTCGAGGTGCTCCCGGACCGCATCGGCTCCCGCGACATCACCGCGCTGGTGGCCGAGCGGATCGTGCGCGAGATCCTCACCGGGGTCGCGCTGCAGGCGCCGGCGGTCGCCCGCCGGCGCCTGCTCGTCAGCGGCTAGGCGGCGCCGGCGAACGTCAACGTCAACTGCGCTGGGTGGGGAAGTGGCGGCCGTCGGGCGTGGTGAGGGTGCATGCGCTTCGCCCATGTCGCGCGGTCGGACGCGGCGCGATGGGAGGAGCGCATGACATGCATGCGTAAGTCCCATCTCGCGCGGGAGATCACCGCGAGATGGGCGAAGCGCATGGGGGAGGGTCGATAAGTCCCCATTGGTGTGATCGCGCGCGGCGAGTGGGACGAAACCCACACCAGAGGACGGGAAAGTCACAACGCGCGAGCCCGGACGCGCCGAATGTGACGAAACCCACGCTGGCGCGCACGCGGCGCGGCTAACGAAGCCCAGCCGCTTCCCCACCCAGCGCGGTTGACGTTCCCGGCGGCTGACGCAGGCGCCGGCGGTCGTCCGCCGGCGCCTGCTCGTCAGCGGCGATGGCGACGAGCGGGTGACCCGTATCGCGCGTCGAACACTCACGGCATGACGGCCTACGTCTACCTGCTGTGGTGCGGTCCGCGCCGGGCGCTCTACTGCGGCTGGACGACCGACGTCGAGCGCCGGCTCGCCGCGCACCGGGCGGGAAAGGGCGCGAAGTACACGCGCTCGCGGCCGCCGATCGAGCTGGCAGCGGTGATCGCGCTGCCGAGCGCGGCGGCCGCGAGGCGCGAGGAGGCGCGGATCAAGCGCCTCTCGCGCGCGGACAAGCTGGCGCTCGTAGCCGCCGGCTAGATGTGGTTCCTGGGAGGTTGTTCATCCGGGCCTCCTTGGAGGCTGGGTGGTGCTGAAGCCCCCAGTCCAAGGAGGACACCGGATGAGGTTGCACGCTAACGCGGCGTTGTCATTGAGACAGCGTGAGCGGATGGTGTCGCGGGTGCTCGAGCAGGGCTGGCCGATCGCGCGGGCTGCTGAGGCGGCAGAGGTCAGTAGCCGGACGGGTTCGAAGTGGGTCGCGCGCTACCGATCTGAAGGGCCGCGTGGCCTTGCTGATCGGTCGTCGGCGCCGAAGCGGGTGGCCAATCGGACCGATGAGCGCACGGTTGAGGTGATTGTTGCGTTGCGGCGGTTACGGCTGAGCGGTCCGGAGATCGCGGAACTGCTGCACCGGCCGCTGTCGACGGGGTCTGTCCGATGTTCTGTGTGAGGTCCGGGGTGACCGACGCGGCCTTTGGGGCCGGGAAAGCCATCCATGACCAACCAGAAGATCAAGTCGAGAGAGGGTGAGCCGTCTCGCCCCGTGGTTGTTGAGAGTGCCGGTGAGGAGGTCGCCGACCGGCTCGCCGGGTTGCTGCCCGCGGATGCGCTCCAGGACGCGCTTGAGGGTTTACGGCCGGAGGAGATCACCGGGCCCGGCGGGTTGATGACGCAGCTCGCGGGCCGGGTGCTCGAAACGGCGCTGGGCGCCGAGCTGACCGAGCACCTGGGCTATCCGCCGGGTCAGGCGCCGCCGGGCGGCGCGGGCAACACCCGTGACGGCTCGACCCCGAAACGGGTGCACACCGAGCTCGGAACGGTCGAGATCAAGACGCCGCGGGACCGCAAGGGCGGCTTTGAACCGCAGCTGGTCGGCAAGCGCCAGACCCGGCTGGCGGGCCTGGATGACCGGGTGCTCGGGCTCTACGCCGGCGGCATGTCGGTGCGCGACATCGCGCGGCATTTGAGCGAGCTCTACGGCACCGAGATCGGCCGCGACACGATCAGCCGCGTCACCGACGCGGTGCTCGAGGACATCGCCGCGTGGCGCACCCGGCCGCTCGCCGCGCTCTACCCGATCGTCTACTTCGACTGCCTGATGGTCCGCGTCCGCGAGGACCGCTCGGTGTCCTCCAGGGCGTGCTATCTGGCGATCGGGACCACGCTCGACGGCGACCGCGAGGTGCTCGGGATCTGGTGGCAGGAGACCGAGGGCGCCAAGTTCTGGCTGGCGGTCCTCAACGACCTGCACCAGCGCGGCGTCGAGGACGTGCTGATCGCCTGCGTCGACGGCCTCACCGGCTTCCCGGACGCGATCGCCGCCGTCTTCCCGCAAGCGTGGGTGCAGACCTGCATCGTCCACCAGATCCGCAACAGCATGCGCTGGGTCTCCTACAACGACCGCAAGAAGGTCGCCGCCGACCTGCGGCCCGTCTACGCCGCCGTCAACGACGAAGCGGCCGCAGAGCAGTTGGCCGCGTTCGACGCCAAGTGGGGCGCGCGCTACCCGATGATCGCCGAGTCCTGGCGCACGCGCTGGGACTACATCATCCCGTTCCTGGCTCTGCCCGCGGACCTGCGCCGGATCGTCTACACCACCAACAGCATCGAGAACCTCAACCGCCAGATCCGCAAAGCGATCAAGACCCGCGGCCACTTCCCCGACGAGCAGGCCGCGACCAAGCTGATCTACCTCGCGATCCTCCGCGCCCACACCGCCTGGAAGACCCCCTACCGCTGGACCAGCGCACTACGAGCCCTCAAAATCCACTTCGGAGACCGACTCCCCGACTGACATGACCACAGTCGCCTCGGCCTCACACACAGAACGTCGGACAGTCTCGATCCACATCGACATCAAGAAACTCGGCCGCATCCAGGGCGGCGCCGGCAAGCGCATCTGGGGCGGCCACGGCCACTACCAGCCGACATTCACAGACCGCGAGGGCAAGCGCCGCGCGACAGTCGGCTGGGAGTTCGTCCACATCGCCATCGATGACGCCACGCGCCTGGCCTACGCCGAAGTCCTCACCGGCGAGAAGGCGGTCACCGCGATCGCGTTCTTGCGTCGCGCAGTCGCGTTCTACCGCCGCCACGGCATCACCGTCGAACGCGTCCTGACCGACAACGGCTCGCCCTACCGCTCCAGCGTCCACGCGATCGCCTGCCGCAACCTGCACGTCCGTCACCTGCGCACCCGGCCGCGACGACCCCAGACCAACGGCAAGGCCGAACGCTTCATCCGCACCATGCTCACCGGCTGGGCTTACAGCGGCGCCGTCTACGGCTCAAGCCAAGAACGCACCGCTGCCCTTGACGGCTGGCTCTACCACTACACCATCACCGACCACACCAAGCCATCGGGCGACACCCACCCATCACCCGACTGAACAACCTGCTTGGGAACTACAGCTAGATCTCGCGCTCGGAGGCGGTGAGTACCCCGCCGGCGTCGCCGGTGTTGACCGTGCCGCGTGGCTCGATCAGCAGCACGTGCGCTTCCTCGTCGGCCGCGGGCAGTGCTCGACCCCGCGCGGGACGACGAACATCTCGCCCTCGGCGAGCTCGACGTCGCGATCGCGCAGCTGGATCGTCAGGTGGCCGCGAAGGACGAGGAAGAAGTCGTCGGTGTCGTCGTGCTTGTGCCAGACGAACTCGCCTCTGACCTTCACGACCACCAGCTTGTAGTCGTTCATGTAGCCGACGATCCCGGGGCTGTACAGCTCACCGAGCAGTGCGATCTTCTCTGCGAGGTTGACCTTGTCGTCCATCTCGCACAGTCTGCCGGACGGCAGCTGGATCGAGCCGACTTCTGAAACGGGCTCTAAGCGGCGAGCGCCGGCTGGCGGCGACCCGCGAGGAAGCCCCAGAGCCTGCGGTTGCGGCGGGATGAGGCGACGATGCGGGATCGGCGCCACTCGGCGAGCGTGAGCCCCTTGGGGGCCTCGGTCTCGATGTAGTTCATGACGTGATCGGGCATACGAGTAATTTCGCACGAAGGGGTCGCCGCGGCAGCCGTGCGAACCCCCCAGTCGCCCGCGGGGTGCCAGGCGTCCCGGGGTGGGGGAAACCGCACGGCCAGTCGCCCTGCATGACGTCGTCGAACACGAGGCCGGGTGAGCGCAGCGGGCGGCCGGCGCGCTTGCGCCGGCCGACCCACAGCACGACGCCGCCATCGGCCGTCGCGGGCGATCTGCCATGAGCGGGTGACGCGGGCGCCCGTGGCCGGGATCTCGTCGTCGTGGATAAGCAGCGTGCGGCCGGGCTCGAGGATCTGGCCGATGCGCGCCGCGTGGTCTTCGCCCCGTCCTCGTCCGCCGCGGTCGCGAGCCGCCCCCGCTGCAGATACAGCCCCCCGTCGCCGTCGTGCACCGGGACGAGCGGGACGAGGTGCTCGGGCACCGGCGTCGCCGAGCCGGTAGAGCCAGCGCGTCGGGCGCCGGCTCGGGCGGCGGCTGGAGCGGCCGCCCGGGCGCGGGCCGCGCGGTCGATCACGCGCGCCCGCGGCGCTCTCGACCCGCAGCTCGGCCGCCCAGCCGAGGTTCGCCGCCTCGTCGCGCAGCAGCGCGACCTCCTCCACGGGCGGGCTCTCGGTGACGCCCGGCAGCGCCGGCGGCAGCAGGAGCCACGGGCAGGTGCGGTCGGCGAGTGTCGTGGAGTCGGCCGAGGCGTCGCCCGTCAGCTCGAAGAAGCGCCACTGCGGCCGGGCCCGTCGAGCTCCGCGCAGGAGCGGATCCGGTGCGTGTCCCCGAACGTGTCGAGCACCGCACCGGCTCGGCCCGCGGCGATCACGCCGGCGGGGAGCCGGCACGGGACCAGGAACCAGTCGTCGCCGAACAGCAGCCCGTGGCAGGCGACGGCCGCGCGCGCCAGGTCCTCCGGCGCGGCCTGAGGTCCCCGAACCAGACCGCGCCGTTCTCCATCTGCCACCAGCGCGACGCGGCCTGGCCGGCGAAGCGCGCCGGGGTCGGGACGCACCCGCACGTCGTGGGTCCGCAGCGCGCCGCGCGCGCCCATGTCGGGCGCGCCGCGCGCGCGGTCGAAGCGCGTACCAGTCGAGGTGCCCGCCCGTGTACTCGCGCGCGTCGAGCTGCACCTCGCCTCGGCCGCGACGCCCGCCGCGATCTGGAAGCGGTACTCCATGCGCCGCGGATCCCAGGCGCGCGCGCCGCCGGCCGGCTCGCTGAAGAGAGCGCCGTACCACGGCGCCCAGGCGCGAGCGCCGCGGCCGCCGCCGGCGGCTCCGGCCCCGGGGAGCGCGTTCAGCACCCCGCCGCCGGCGCTCAGCGCCGCGTGCAGCGCGCGCGCGTCGAACGAGCCGCGGCGGGCGAGCAGCGCGAGCTGGGCGCGGCCGACCGGATCGAGCCCGTCGTCGGGCGCGAGCGCGAGCGGGAACGCCTTGCGGATGCGCCGCGGCAGGCTCGCCGGCGCGCCCGCCGCCGTCGAGCGCGCGCCAGAGCTGCAGTCCCGCATCGGCGGCGAGGCGGACGGCGGCCGGGCCGGTCGCGGACCGGCTCGCGCTCGACGGCGGTCTCGAGCGGCAGCCCGGCCTCGCCGCGCTCGATGGCCGGTCCGCCGGCGGTCGGCGCGCCCGGCCGCACGCGCGTGATCGGCGCGTGCTCGAGCGTAGGCCTCGACGAGCATCGGGCTGGCGGCGTCCTCGCCGGTGAACTCGCCGACCTGCCACTGGCGGCCGAGCAGCCACAGCGGGTCGGCGATCCGCGCCTCCTCGCCCTCGTGGAGCTCGGCGCCGACGGTCGACGGACTCGAGCCGCTGCCAGCTCATGCGACGCTCCCCGCGCTCGTGTCTGCGTGCAGGTAGGCGGCCGGGGAGGTACTGGCCGAGGTCCTTCAGCGTCTCGGGGCCGACCATGCGCAGCG
Source organism: uncultured Solirubrobacteraceae bacterium (assembly GCA_963806395.1). Classification (GTDB taxonomy): domain Bacteria; phylum Actinomycetota; class Thermoleophilia; order Solirubrobacterales; family Solirubrobacteraceae; genus DASSUW01. The sequence continues at coordinate 371,394 of CAWDYI010000020.1, forward strand.
TGGCGAGGTCGAGCGACTGGTCGCACCAGCGTCGACGACCGCGTCGAAGCTGAAGCCCTGCTCGTCCTCGGCGACCGCACCAGCAGAACGGCCTGGGGCGCCCGCGCGCTCGGCGCGTCGAAGTGGAACGCGAGGCCCGCGTCCTGCCCCGGCCGCGCGAGCGACTCGGTCCACGAGCCGAGCACGAGGCCGGTCACCGGCCCGCCCGCGAAGCGGGCACCGGCGCCGGTCGCGAGCAGGCACAGCCGGCCGCGGTTGTCGGCGGTCGGCGGCTCGACCGCTGCCCAGCCCTCCCGCTCGTGGTCCGGCAGCTGTCCGAGCGAGAACTCGAAGGCCACCGCGTCGCGCACCGCCTCGGTGAGGTCGATCGCGAGCCGGAGCCGGCGCGCGCCGGGGTCGACGCGCCCGGAGGCCGCCAGCCAGCCCGTCGCGGCCTGGCGCGTGGCGAGCCGCGAGCGCGCGAACGTGGCGTCGAGATCGGCGCCGTTCGCCGGCGCGAAGTGCGGCGCGAGCGGCATGGCGTGGCCGACGAGCAGGTGCGCTCGCGCCGCGAGCCGCCGCACCCGGGCGTCGGCGTCGAGCCCGGCCCACTCCGGCTTCTCCGCGGCGACGAGCGCGTCATACGCGGCGAGCCGGGCGTCGATCTGCGCGAGCACCGCCGCGCCGGCGGCCGCGAGCGCCGCAGCGTCGGTTACGGCCGGCACGCCCCCGGGAAGCTCGAAGCCGGCCAGCGAGACCATCGCGGCGCGCACATCACCGCCCGGTTCGCCGCCGGCCGCAGGGAGCGCGCCGGCGAGGCGGCCGCGGCCGGCCACGAGCCGCGAGCGCACGCCCTGCAGGCGACCGGCGAGATCGCGCTCGCCGATACCCGACGTCGCGAACCCGCTCGCCGCATCGCCCGCGCCGGGGCTTGCGAGGTCGCGTCCGTCGAGGTTGCGCGCCTCGGCCAGCAGTCGCCGCAGCGCGCGGCACGCGAGCGCGAGGTCGTCGACCGTGCGCTCGCCCTGGTCGGTGACGAGCGTGACGGTCGCGGTCTCCAGACCGGGCGGGCGCAGCCCTTCGGCCCACGCGGTCAGGACGGCGCCCAGGCGACCGAGACCGGCGTCCGCACCGGCGGGCGCGAGGAAGACGGCGTCGAGCGCCGACAGCCCCGCGTCCTCGACCGAGGCCTTGAACGGCCCCGCCAGCGTCTTGCCGCTGGCCGGATCGTCGAACCGGACCGTGAACGGGTAGTCGCCGGGCTCGCCGAGCAGTCCGGCCGCCCACAGCTCGAGCCCGGGCGCGGCCGCCGCGCGACCGCTTGCCGGCGCCGCCGGCCATCCCCTGCTCGCGTCCGGATCGAGCAGCAGCAGCAGCCGGTGGGTGATCGTCAACGCCTCGCGAGGAGTGTCGGCGACCCGCAGGCGCGGGAGGCTGATCTCGCCCGTCGCCGACGCGGTCAGCGTCGCGCTCGCCTCGGGCACGTTGCCCTGAGCGAGCGAGAAGACGGTCTGCGCCAGCGACGTGTCGGCGACGGCGTCGAGGTCGGCCTCCAGCGAGTCGAGCGCGGTCTCGAGGCGGTGCACGTCGCCGGTCGGCGCCGCGGCGAGCACGTCCGCGATCCCGGACGTCGCGGCCAGCTCGGCGTCCGTCTTGTCGGCGGCACCGGAGCGCGCGCGGGCGAGCAGCAGCCCGTCCACGATCGCGTTCGGCGGCGCCGTGCTCCCGACCGCCGTCAGCGCGCATTCGCGGAACGCGTCGATCTGCGCGGACAGCCCGGCGTCCTGCAGCGTGCGCTCGAACCGCGCTCCGATCAGGCGGCCGAGGTCCTGGCCCTGGCGGACGCCGTCGGCGATCCAGTGCGCGCGCCGGATGCGATCCGACGACAGGTCGGTCGCGAACGCGCCGCCGAAGCCGGACCAGCCGCTGCGGAGGATCGCCGCGGTCGTGGCGTGCGTCAGCGACGGCGCGAGCACGTAGCCCTGCGACGGGCCCGTGGTCGCCGGCCGCGGGCTGACCTCGAGCAGCCAGCCGAAGCCGCCGACCTGGATGCCGCGCGGCCGCGTGCGCCGCTTGTTCTCCAGGCGCCAGGCTCCGAGGCCGGTGTACCAGGCGTCGATCCGGTACGCCCACGGGCCCAGGCCCTCGCGCAGCAGCCGTTCCAGCGTGCCGACCGGGTCGTCCTCGTCCAGGACGGCCTCGAGCCCGGCGAGCCCGCTCGACAGGCTCGCCACGTCGGCGGTCCCGAGCGCCTGCTCGGCGCTCCGGTGCACGAGCTGCTTCAGCAGCGGCGACGGGCTCGAGTACGAGTGCTGGATCAGCACGCCGTTGGCGAGTCCTTGCGCGACGTCCTGGAAGAGGTGCCGCAGGATGAACTGGCCCATCGGGCCGCGGTCGACCGCGACGAGCGTCTCCACGAACGGCGAATCGTGCGGGCGCAGCGCGTAGAACGCGCTGGGATCGTCCGCGTCGCCCATCATCCGCGTGATGCCGGGGACGCGCTCCGCGAGCCACAGCATCGGCTCCGTGCGGTCCGCGTGCGCCGCCACGAGGTCCTGCAGGTTCCGCTTGGCGTAGTCGAGCAGGTCGGCGCAGTACGTGCGCTGCTCGAACGTGAGGTTGCCCGACCCGGAGAGATCGCTCATCGCGTCCGTGAACCGCTCGACCGCCTCGAGCTGGTCCTCGGGCGTTTCGGCGCGGTCGAGCTCCTCGGAGAGCTGCGTGAAGTTCCCCCAACCGAAGTTGAGCGGGTCCTCCTCCATCGCCTGGCCGTCCTCGTCCGGAGTGGCGAGGCACTGCACACCGAGCCAGAACATGCTGAAGTCCCACTTGCCCTTGTAGGCGCTGCGCATCGCGTCGACGTGCGCCAGCCGGAAGCCGGTCGCGTGCGGCACGGATGCCAGGAGGCCGGACGCAACCCCGGCCAGGTCGCCCTCGCCCGCCGTCCCGACGTCGGTGGCGTTCGGGTCCAGCCGCGGGACCTCCGTCACCGAAAGGTTCCAGTTCGGGCGCAGATCGAGCAGCGTCGCCTGCAGCTCCTGGAGGTTGCTCGCCGGCGTGCCGTCGGGCCGCTGAACCTTGGCGACCGGCAGCAGTCCGTACGGCTGCGAGCCGACGAGCAGCGTCGGCAGCGGGCCGGCGCCGCGGACGTACGCGGTGCTCCAGTCGCGCAGCCAGGTGCGCGCTGCGCCGGTGACCGTGCCTTCGAGGAGACTGTCCACGTAGTGGCCGCCGGTGGCCGGCCACAGCGTGCGGCTCATCGCACGGGCGTGGGCCGGCTCGGCCAGTGCGGCGCGGGTCGCGCGGTCGAGTGCGTTGTCGCGGCCGAGCCCGAGCGCGACGCTCGCCGTGTCGTGCACGGTCCACCCGTACAGGTCGCCGTCGGCGGCGACGGCCGGGCGCGCTGCCACAGGCCGCGGGTCGAGCTCGGCGGCGCGCAGCGCTGCGAGGTCGGGCGCCGCGTTGCTCATCCCGGCGGGAGCGGTCTCGGTGCTGTTGGTCGGCGTGCCCTGCGGGATGAAGTCGAGCCCGTGCGTGTAGCGGTGGGCGTCGAGCAGGTCCTCCAGCGCCTCGCGCTGGTCGCCGCTGCGCACGCCGATCGCGATCAGGCGACCGAACCCCTCCTGGGCGAAGCGCACCGGCAACGTGGTCAGGTCGATGCGCAGCGCCATCCCGACGGCCTCGGCAGCCTCGAAGTCGTAGGTCCATTGCAGACCCTGGGCATCGAGCAGCCCGCGGCCGTCGATGCCGTCGGGCGCATCCACGGGCGCCGGGGCCATCGGGAGGTCGGCGGGGATCCCCGCCCCCCACCACGTGCGGATCGGGTCGTTGGCGCCCCAGTCGTAGCCCACCACCGCGAAGCGGCTGGGGAGCAGCCGCGCGCGGACCGGCTCGGCCGCGATCCGCGTCGGCGCCCCCGGCTTGCGTGTCTGACCGGCGACCCACGCCGCGCGCCACGGGCCGACGCGATCGGCCAGCCACGCGAACGCCGCGTCCTGGCCGGCGGCGTCGCCGCGGACGCGGTCCCAGTACGCGCGGCCGAGCGCCTGCTCGGCGAGCGTGAGCGTCGCCGCATGACCGTCGGCGTGCAGCACGTCGGGGAAGAAGCGGATCCGCAGCTCGGTCGGGTCGCCCTCGGGCAGGAAGCGCGTCTCCATCCGGATCGGCAGCAGCGCCAGCGGCAGCGCCGGGTCGAGGCCCGAGAACTGCGCGAGGTACAGAGTGGGGTCAACGGTCGCGGTCGGGGTCACACGAGATCCTCGGCAGGGATGTACATGCGGAACGGGCGCTGCCAGCACGCGCGCGCCATGTGCGCTGCGTTGAAGCCCCAGGTCGTCTTGTTGAGCTCCCCGACCTTGGCCATCCGGTCGTTCACCGTGTGCGCGTGCGTCAGCTCGTCGAGCTCCGTGCGGCTGTGCACGAGATGGCCCCAGGACAGGTCGTTCCAGCTCCGCGGCTCGCCGGTGAAATGGGGCGCCTTGGACTCGTCGAGCCCGAACCGGGGCGCTCCGGGCTGTTCCTCGAGCACGAAGAAGTATCCGGAGCGCACCGCCTCCGGCAGCAGCCCGGCGAAGCCGACGAACATCGTGCTGCGATCGAGCGAGCCGAGGAAGCCCGGCTCGCGCCCGGGCACGTCGGCCGGCTCGCCGTCCTCGCCGATCTCCTGCAGGTAGCAGTGCAGCGTCGGGTAGCGCCGGACCACGTCGCCGCGGACGACGATCACCGTCATCGTGGCGCCGGGCCCGCCCATGTTGTCGCGGATCGTCTGGTGCGGCCGCCATCCGCTGAGGTCGTCGATGTCCGTCTGGCCGGGATCGACGTAGTCCCAGAAGCGGTGGAAGAACGTCGCGCGCAGGTCGACGGGATAGCCGCGCCACAGCAGCTCGCGCCCGAGCTCGTGGTTGGCGCCGATCAGGAACGCGCCGACGAAGTTCAGGTCGGTCTCGACGAGCCGGACGCGGTTGCGCCGCAGCGCCGAGATCCCTGGCAGGACCCAGCTCGAGCCGAGCTCGAGCAGGTCCCGGTACAGCGGGTCGGTGAAGACCGGACCGAGCGCAACCGTGGTGGGGAGCTCGTCCGCTGCCGTGAGGCTCTCCAGCTCTGGGATCCGCAGCAGCACGTTCGCGCGCACGGATGCGAGCGGGTCGAGCACCGACCGGACCGTCGAGGCGATGTCGCTGACGTCGTCGCCGGTGATCACCGGCGCGGTGCGGGCCCGTGACGGCCCGGCGGGGGCCTTGCCCGGCCGGCGACGCCCGTGGCGTGCCAGCACGCGCGAGTACCTGTTCACGCGGACGGTGTCGGCCGCGATCGCCGGCGTCGCGCTGACGTCGGAAAGCGTCGGGTCCTCGACCCACGCGCCTGCCGGCACCTTCGCCTTGGCGAACTCGAGCGCCGTCCGCTCCGCGCCGGGCGCGGTGGCCGCGACGGTGATCCGCGTGTGGTCGGCGGCGAGCCGCGCCGAGGCGCCGGCGCGTGCCGTCCAGTCACGCGCCGGCATCGAGCCCGGGCGCGTCTGGCGCAGGTAGGCGGCCGAGATCAGCCCGCCGGGGACCTCGCTCGCGTCGATCCGCGCGCGCACCGACCGGCCGGCGGAGCGCAGGAACGCCTGCAGTGGCGCGGTGAACTGCAGCAGATAGCCGTCGGGCAGGCGCTCGGCGCGGCGCGTGAGGCTGCGGCCGACCTCGGCGCCCAGGCGCGCGCGGTTGAGCGCCGTGACGGTCGCGCGCAGATCACCGGCCTGGTCCCACGCCGCGGCGATGAGCGCCTCCTGCGCTCCGCGCACCGCTCGCGCGCCGAGCCCTGCCGCTGCCCGGCGGACGGGATGCTCGTTGAGCGTGCGGACCCAGCCGTCGCTCGGAACCGCCGTCACCCCCGCGGGCCCGGAGCCGTACAGCGGCGGCGTGACGACGGGGTCCTCCGCGGTCGCCTCGGGGCGCGCCCCGGCGTCCAGCAGGCCGCCGATGTCGTCCTGGAAGTCCTGCTTGTGGACGGCGTCCCAATCTCGCGGCGTCGCCTCGACCGTCTGCAGCGGGCCCTCCATGTCGAGCAGCACGCGGCCGGCGGCGGGGCGGACGATGCCGGGGTCGCCGACATCCATCGGGTACAGCCCCATGACGGCGCCGCCGCCGTCGGGCCGCAGCCGCTTGCACAGCGTCTCGAAGTTCCCCGCCTTGCCGGTCGTGAAGCGCCACGAGTGGTAGACGGGCAGCTCGATCGGGGCGGCCAGCTTCTCGGGCGTCCAGGTCGGCTCGAGCTCGGTGCCGTCCGGCCCGACGGTGAACGCGGGCACCACGCAGGCCAGCCAGGCGGCGTTCGGGGTCAGCTTGCGCGGGCTCATCAGCCTGGCGATCACCTCGCCGGTGCCGGCCGTGACGGCGCCGGCCACGCCGCCGACGCCGGCGCGCGACTCCACGTGCGCCCACGCCCACGAGTCCGCGAGGTCCGGCAGCTCGCCCTCGGGCGCGCTGATGTTCAGCACCGGCAGCTCGCCCTCCGTGCCCGGCACGAGCGCCACGCCGTCCTGCTCGCGCACCGTCACGAGCACGAGCCACGGGCGCAGCCGGCCCTTGTCGTCGTCCTGTCGCGCAGGGGTGAACATCCACGGCAGGTCGGGAGCCGCCAGGTCGACGAACGCGAAGTAGTAGGGCTCGACGCCGGTGCTGTCGGCGCGCGGCTCCTCGCGCAGCACCTGCGCCGGGGCGATGCCGGTGACCGCCTCGGGGCCCTGGAGCCGCAGCGTCTGATCGACCTTGTTGCCCTCGATCGAGACCCACGCGCCGATCGGAGCGCCCCGTGGCAGGGGACCGCTCAGCGGGTCGGTGTTCGTGAGCGCCTGGGCGAGCCCGCGGCGCAGCCAGGGCAGGAACGTGATCTGGTCGCTCATGGCGTCACCGCATGGGTCGGGGCGACGCGCACGCCGGGCCGCGCGGTGCGCCGGGCGGCGAGCGCTTCGCGGTAGGTCATGCCGTCCGCAAGGCCGGCGCCGGTGATCGCGTCGGCGGTGGTCCATGTCGTGGGACCGACGTCGAGGCGCGGGGAGAGGACCGTGCGACCGCCCCGCGGGCGGTCGAGCCGCAGGACCGCCGTCGCCGTCGCGAGGTCGGTCGCGAGCGGCAGCTCTCCCAGCGACTGCGACGTGTCGAGCTCGAGGTCGAGGATCTTGGACTCGAAGCCCGGCGTGACCGCGCGCGTGTGCTCCGGGTCGTCGCTGATGCTGACGCTCTCGGTGCCGAACCGCACGCCGGCCGTCATCTGCTCGTAGGACGGCGCTGCCAGCCTCTCGCTGCGGCTCATGTCGTCGAACTGGGCGGGCGGGAACCAGTCCGGGACGGTCTCGAAGCCGACCTCCTCGTCGCCGATGCCGGCGCTCGTCAGCTCGAGCTCGGTCGGCCCGGTGATCTCGTACACGCCGTAGTGATCGAGCGGGCGCTCGAGCGGCGCGACGGTCTGGATCGCCTCCAGCTCGGCGTCCGGCCGGGCGGTGACGTCGTCGCCCGCGTCGGCCAGTTGCACCGCGGCGCCCGCGCCGTCGGGGAGGACGCCACGCCATGCGCCCGGCGCCGCGAGCGCGGCCAGCACGTCGTCGAGCACGTTCTTGCGCTCGGGCGCCTCGACAGCGGCCGCGCCGCCGACCTCGAAGTCGAACGCGACCTCGATGCCGAAGAAGTCGAAGCTCGCCTGGCCCGTCGCGGACCACGGCTTCGGCCCGTCGAGGTGGGCGCTGAGGGAGACCGCCAGCAGCTCCTTGTCGCTCGAGCCCGCCGTCACGCTGACGCTCGCGTGGAACCCGGCCGAGAACGAGAACGGCGCGAGCACGAGCAGCACGTCGAAGCCGACCGACCCGCGCGCCGTGTACGTCGTCAGGAGGAACTTGGCGCTGGCCTCGAGCGTCGCCTCGGCGCCGAACTGCAGCGTGTTCGAGGTGATCGCGACGTACGACTCGAGCGCGTACCAGACGTCCTCGGAGATCGTGACCTCGACCCGCATGCGGTCGAGGTCCAGCACCGCCGCCGGCAGGCCGCCGGGCGGCTCGAAGTCCGGGTGGAATCCGCCGACCGAGAGCAGGAAGTACGGGTCGTTGCCGAGGCGGGCGTACATCGCCATGTCGCCCGACAGCGAGATCGTGTGCAGCAGCGTCGAGTCGTACAGGCTCGCCACGACCATCACCGTCTGCTCGGAGAAGTCGATCGTCCCGAGCGTGTCCATGTGCAGCTCGAGCAGCGGGAGCTCCTCGGGCAGCTCGATCGTGATGCTGCCGAGCACCGCGATGTCGAGCTCCGGGAACGTGAGCACGATGCCGATGTCGGCGGTGACGATCGTCACCGGCGTGCCCCAGGTGATCCTTCCCGCGACACCGAACACGAGGTTGCCGGCGGCGAGCGGGAACCAGGCGTCGAGGCCGGCGACGATCGCCGCCGCGTCGGCGACCGCGTCGTCGGGGAACAGGATCGCGTCGACCGCGCCGCTCTTGAGCCCGCCGGCGAGCGCCTCGACGTCCATCGTGCGGTTCAGGCACACGATCCCGCCGACGCCGGCGAGGAAGAACCCGAAGCCGAGCGGTATCTGCCCGAACGTGAGCGAGAGGCTGCAGAACAGCGCCCAGCCGTCCGGATCGCCCGGCAGCCGCGTGTCGACGACCACGACCGCGTCGAGGCCGATCGCGACGAAGTCGAGCGACAGCGCCCCGACGTAGCGGCCCGCCTCGGCGTCGATCCAGATGTAGCCGCCGCCGCTCGCCGCCTCGAGGTCGAGCTCGAGCCCGATCGCGGTCGGCGGGACGAACGCCAGCTCCGCGTCGAGCCCGCCGAGCCCGTCACCCGAGGTCAGCTCCAGCGCCGCGCCGATGCCCTCGACGGTCGCCGAGAACGGCCCGATCGTCAGGCCGCTGATCGTCGTCGCCCGCAGGTGCGCGCCGGCGTCCGAGCCGCCGATCTCGAGCGTCACGGACTCGATGTGGATCGGCCCGGCGTCGCGGTCGATCGCGATCGTGACCTCGAGGCCGAGGCCGCCGCCGAAGGTCAGGCCGGTGCGGCTTCCCCAGCGCAGCTCGAAGCCCGCCTCGATCGCCGGCGGCTCCGGGATCACGTTGCGCAGGAAGGAGTCGGCGGCGCCGAGGTCGAGCTCCAGGCGCAGGGCGCCCTCGTCGATGCGAACGAGCGCGTACGCCTCAGGCTCGGCGAGCGTGCCCTCCACGCCGACCTCCACGGCGGCCTGGGCGAGCTCGAGCCGCGGGCCGCCGGTGCCTCCGATCAGCGTCCACGGCTCCAGCGGGTCGCCCTCGATCGCCAGGCTCGCCCCGAGCGCGCCCGCGCCGCCGACGACGGTGAGCCCGCCGGGTGCGAGGTTCACGCCGACGGTCCCGGTCCCGTCGATGCTGCCGCCCGCCGTGACCGTCCAGGTGTCGCTGATCCGGAGACCGGCCTCGAGCGAGCCGTACGCCTGGTTGCCGATGTACAGCGCCCCGTCGTCGCGCGCCGCGACGACCACGCCGAGCTCGGTCGGCTCGCCGTCGACCGTGCCGCTGAACAGGACGACGTCCGACTGGGGGCCTGAGCCGTCGGCCGCGGGTCGCACCCGAACCGGCACTCCGAGCCGGGTGAGGATCAGGCCGAGCTCGCGCTGCAGCGGCCATTGATACACCGTCGCGTCCCATCCGACCGTGTCGCGCACGGCCGCCACGGGGTCCGCGAGCACGTTGCCCAGCAGGTCCCAGTGGAAGTGCTCGCGGTTCGTCCCGCCGATGCGCTCGGTCGTGCAGAGCCCGAGCAGGCGGAGCGCGCCGTGGAGCGCCGGCGCGCTGCGGGTCATCTGCCGCGCGAGCAGGCTCGCCGGGAGCGCAGCGGCGAGGTCGGTCCATGCGTCGGGGCTGGCGAGGGTGGCCGGGAAGCCGTCGAGGTCGCCGGCGTCGAGGCCGTCGAGCCGCTGTAGGGCTGCGACGACCTCGGCCGTGGAGGCGAGCAGCTGGGCGAGCGCGACGGGGTCGCCGTCCTCGATGCGTTCGACGTAACCCGGCAAGGACTGCACGGCGTCGAGCACCGGGAGCAGCGTCCGGATGTCCTCCAGCGTGTTGCCGGTGACCGGGACGGTCCAGCCGAGCTCGCGCAGCAGGCGCTGAAAGGCGCGCGGGTCGGTCAGCGCGGACGACAGCGGCTCCAGGGCGCCGGCCGCAGTCTTGGCGAGCCCTTCGAACGCGCTCACAGCAGCACCATCACCTGGCCGTTGATCGCCAGCTTGCAGCGCTGCCAGTCCTGGTTCGGGAGCTGCTGCTGCGAGTACCGCGCCTTCATCTCACCGTTGCCGAGCAGCTCGATCCGGTTGTCGCGGACGGCCATCGCGTTCGCCGCGCCCCACCAGCCGTCGATCGAGGCGGGCACGCTGAGCAGGCTGAGGACGTACCCGTAGACCGCCATCGCCCGCTCCCACGACAGCCGATCGTTGTACGGGTCGGTTCCCGGCGGGCTCGCGTCGCCCTCGATCTCGAGGTGCGCGTTCGGCAGCTCGAACAGCTGCCGGTGGCGGGCGACGATGCCCGCCAGGTCGGCCATCGCCGGCTCCGAGAGCTCGGCTGAGTCGAACGCGAAGCCGACGGTGCGCTCGACGGTCATCGACAACGGGAGCGGCGTGGGGGGCGGCGGGGGCGGCGGAGGAGTCGGCGGATTGGCTATGCCGAGCCGGGCCAGCAGCACGCCGACCTTGCCCCCGAGGATGTTCCAGCCGACGCCGACCGGCCCGGACCAGGGTCCGGCGACGGACGCTCCGATCATGCCGCCGAAGCTCATGAAGTCGCCGTCGCCCTGCCCGGTCGCCCAGCCCTTGTCGCGCGAGAAGAACGTGTACGCCTCGTACTCCTTGCCGAGCGCGGCACCGAATCCGGCCTTCGCCCCGGCCCCCGGATAGACCGAGGCCTCGACGGCGGACTCGGCGAGCACGAACCAGCTTCCGACGAAGTCCTGGGGGAGCCACTCGAGCGCCGCCATCAGCTCGTTGCCCGTGCTGACCGTGACGATCTCGACCCGGAAGCGGACGTCGCTGCTCACGCCGATGCCGGCCTGCGCCATCACGCCCGCGTAGATCTCGTACCAGTCATGCGGCTGCGGGGCGCCGGGCGGAGCGCACCTCGCGCTGTGCGTGATCATGGTCGGCAGCGCGACCTGCCCCGCCCAGAAGCCGAACACGATGTCGACGTCGGCGGTCGGGCCGATCTCGACCATGTTGAGTCCGTAGAAGTGGGGCGCGGGCGCGATCCCGACGATCGTCGAGAGCAGCGCGATGTCGGAGATCGCGTCGACATCGGTCTCGACCCAGGTCGTGATCTCGCGCAGCCGGCTGAGAACGTCGCGGTCGTCGAGCGCGGGCGTCGTCCCGCGCAGCGCCTGCTGGACGACGAGCCGGAAGCGCCTGGCCATTTTCGTCTCCTCGACGCGGGTGACCGGCTGGTTGTTCGCGTCGTACTCGACCTCGAACCGGAGCACGCCGGCGTCTCCGAGGATGCCCTTGAGCTCGTTGGCGAGGCTCATCGCGCCGTCGTCCCAGCCGGTGCGGTCGACCAGCACCCGCATGTCGGCGACCGCCCTCGTGATCGCCGATCTCGCGTTCTCGAATGCCAGCCCGGCGCGCGAGTGGAGCGGCAGGCACTGCGTCTCGAAGTCGGCGGGAGTCCTGCCGCCGAGCGCGGCCGCGAGTGCGGGCGGTGGGATCAGCGCGTAGCGGTGCCGCCGCACCAGGGTGTGGATCTGCGACGAGCTCGTGCCCAGGACCTGCACGCGCACGCCGAGCTCCGTCGGATCGTCGCGCGCGATCAGGTCGATCGTGCCGACGTCGCCGGGGCCCGCGCCGGATACCGCGTAGGCGAGCGGAGCGTTGTCGTCAGCGGGGTCATACGACACGAGCTCCGCATCGATGTCGTAGCGGTTGAGATCGCCGTCCTGGAGCCAGCCGATCAGCCGGTGCCCGGCCTGGTTGAGCTGCAGGCAGGCGTTGTCGGGCTGGTTGAAATTGTCGTAGCCGGCCTCGTACCAGCCGGTCATGTCGGTGTAGGCGATGCCCGGGTCGACGTCGAGCGGGAGCGGCAGGACCCGGATCACGCCGGCGTCGTGCAGCGCGAGCAGCGTGAGGATCCAGTGGCGGTGCTTGGCCGATCCGTCGAGCGACGCGAGCAGCGTCTGGAGGGTCGCGTCCTCGAGCCCGAGCACGGCGCTGCGCTCGCGCAGCGCCGTGACCGACGCGGTGCGCGAGTCGCCGCCGAGCTCCGCGTCGAGCGGGGCGGACACCGAGTCGGCCATCGCCTTGAACGTCAGCGCCTTGTCCTCGATGGGGAGCTTCAGCCGGGTGCGCAGGCCCGCGGGCCCGGTCGCCGCCCAGATCGCGCTCACCAGCGCGTCGAACGGCCACACCCAGCTCGATCGATCGAGCGCGGAGCTCCAGGTCGCGGGGTCGAGCGCCGCCACGATCCCGACGCCGGCGGACGCCGCCACGAGCGCATCGACCACCGCGTCGCGCGGGCCGACCGCGGCTGCTGCGAGCTGCTTCGGGATGCGCATGGCCTCCGTCGTGCCGGCGACGTGGGGGAACACGATCCAGCCGTCCGCCGGGTCCGCGAAGTGGTCGCCCGGGTCGGTGTGCTGCGCGTACCGCGGCCACGTGCCGCTCGCAGCGCCGATCGCGGGAAGCGGGCCGGCGAGGGGGAGCGGCGTGTAGCGCGGCGGCACGCTCCCCGCACGGCGCACGGGCGTGTCGATCGTCCGCCGCACGGTGACGCGCAGGAGCGTCGCCGCCCACGTCGTGCCGCCGAGCTGCTGTGCGGTGACGCCGGTCGCGGGCGCCCAGTTCACGTCCTTGTGCGAGATCAGCCCCTCGGTGTCGAGGCCCTCCCAGACCGGGAGGCGCAGGTAGCCGCGCGCCTGGCCGGCCTTCACCACGACGATCTCCGGGCACTCGTACCCGGCCAGCGTGAGCACGAGGATCAGCGGCTCGAGCGCCGACCACCACTCCTTCACGGCGGCGTTCGTCCGCACGACATCATCGAGGCCGGTGGCCGTGGGTACGACGAAGTCCAGGGGTGACGCGCCGCCGAGCCACTCGAGCGTGCGGCGCAGCAGGAACGTCGGGCGCGGGGGATAGCTGATCGGCATGGTTCACCTCACGCTCGGTCACCCCGGCCGCAGCGTTCGTGCGCGCCGATTCTCTCCGGACCTCCACCGCGTTTGCACCGGGAGAACCCCTGGTCCGTAAGCCTTGCGCGCGGGGCCGCCGGTCGCATACGTTTGGCGCGATGCTCGTCAGTCGCGCCGCAGAGCTCGGCACGCTGGACGATCTGCTCGACGGCCTGCACGCCGGGGAGGGCCGCGCGCTCTTGGTTCGCGGGGATCCGGGCATCGGCAAGACGACGCTGCTCGACGCGCTCGCCGAGCGCAGCGGCGACGACGTGACCGTGCTGCGGGCGCGCGGGGTGGAGACGGAGGCCGAGCTGGCGTTCTCCGCGCTGTCGGACCTGCTGCTGCCGGTGATCGGCGATCGCGCGGCGCTTCCGGATCCGCAGTCGGACGCGCTCGCGGCCGCGCTCGCGCTCGGGCCCCCGGCACCGGGCGAGCGGCTCGCCGTCTGCGTCGCCACGCTCGGACTGCTGCGCGCCGCGGCGCGGCGGCGTCCGGTGATCGCGATCGTCGACGACATCCAGTGGCTCGACGCGTCGTCGCGAGAGTGCGTCCTGTACGCGGCGCACCGGGCCGCCGGGCCGGTGGCCGTCGCGCTGGCCGTGCGCGACCCGGCGGACGCCACGCTCGCGCGCGCAGGGCTGCCCGAGATGCGGCTCGCTCCGCTCGACGACGAGGCGTCACTCGAGCTGCTGCAACGGGTCGCGCCGGACCTCGTGCCGCCGGTCGCCGGTGCGCTCGCCGAGGCCGCGGCGGGCAATCCGCTGGCGCTCGTCGAGCTGCCCGCCGCGCTCACGTCCGACCAGCGCGCCGGCGTCACCGGCCTCGAGCTCCCGGTCGTGCCGGGCACACGCCTGGCCGGCGCGTTCGCCGGCCGGATCGAGGAGCTCGACCCGCTCGCGCAGCGCGCGCTGCTGGTGACGGCGGCCTACGCCGGGGACGACGTCGGTGCCGTCTCCGCCGCGTGCGGTGCGGCGGGCACGGATGCCGCGTGGCTCGCGCCGGCCGAGGAGCGCGGGCTGGTGCGTCTCGGCGGCGGGCGCGTGACGTTCGCCCACCCGGTCATCCGCGGCGCCGCGTACCACGCGGCCCGCCCCGCCGAGCGGCGGCGCGTCCACGGCGCGCTCGCGGGTGTCCTGCAGGGCGAGCGGCGTGCGTGGCACCTCGCCGCCGCCGCGGTCGGGACCGACGAAGGCGTCGCGGCAGAGCTCGAGGAGGTCGCCGGCGCCGCGGCCGCGCGGCGCGCATTCGCGTCGGCATCGGCCGCGCACGAGCGCGCGGCGCGCCTGTCGCCGGACGCGCAGGAGGCGGCGCGGCGGCTGCTGGCGGCCGCCCAGGCGGCCGGGGCGGCCGGTGCTCCGGACCGGGCGCTCGCGCTGTTGACCGAGGCGTCGACGGCGGCCGGCGGCGGCGACCTCCGTGCCCGCGCCGAGCACATGCGCGGCCGGATCATGGTGTGGAGCGGCAGCCCCGGTGAGGCGACGAGCCTGCTCGTCGCCGAGGCCGAGCGGACCGTCGAGCACGATCCAGCGCTCGCGGCCACGATGCTGGCGGACGCGGCCAACGGCTGCACGAACACCAACGCGTACCTGCGCGCGGAGGTGCTCGCTCAGCGCGCCGTCGCCCTGCTCGGCGACGACGCCGATCCGCAGGCGCGCGCACCCGTGCTCGCGCTGCTCGGCTGGGTGCTCGTGCTGCGCGGCAAGGCGCCGAGCGCGCGCCCGGTGCTGAGCGAGGCCGAGCGCCTGGCGCACGGTCTCGACCAGCTCGGCCCGCACTGGCCGTGGCTGCATCTCCTGGTGCGCGCGCGGATTCCGCTCGGCGATCTCGAGCGGGCCCGCTCCGAGTGCGCGACCTTGTGCGAGCGGGCGCGCGAGGCGGGTGCGCTCGCCACGCTGGGCGGCGGGCTGCTCGTCGCCGCAGACGTCGCGCTCCGGCTCGGCGACTGGGACGTGGCCGACGCCACGACGCTCGAGGCGATCCACGTGGCGGGCGACACGGGCCAGCCGGCGTGGCACGGCTTCGCGCTCGCAACCCGCGCCCGTCTCCTGGCGGCGCGCGGGCTCGAGGCAGAGAGCCGGGACGCCACCCGGACGGCGCTCGGCATCGCCGAGTCCGAGGGCATCAGCAGCGGTCTCCGGTTCGTGTACGGGGCGTACGGCTTCCTCGAGCTGAGCCTCGGTCGCGTGGACGCGGCGATCGAGCAGCTCGAGGCGGTCGAGCGCACCGTCGACGGCTCAGGGCTCGAGGAGCCGACGCTCGTCCCGTGGGCGCCCGACCTCGTCGAGGCGTACGTGCGCGCCGGGCGGACCGAGGATGCGCGGCGCGTGCTGTCCGCGCTCGAGCGGCAGGCGGCCTCGGCCGGCACCGCGTTCGCGGGCGTCCTCGCCGCCCGCTGCCGCGGCATGCTCGACGAGCAGTTCGATCCCGCGTTCGCGGAGGCGCTCGCGCTCGACGACCGGCGCCCGATGCCGTTCGAGCGCGCGCGCACGCTGCTCGCGCTCGGCCGCCGTCTGCATCGCGCCCGCCGGCGCGCCGAGGCGCGCGAGCGCCTGCGCGAGGCGCTGGCGGGGTTCGAGCGGCTCGGCGCGGCCGCGTGGGCAGGTCAGGCGCAGAACGAGCTGCGGGCGGCCGGGGCCCGCCGCCGCCGTGCCGCCGTGCGCGACGGCGCGCTCACCCCGCAGGAGCTGCGCGTGGCGGCAGCGGTCCGGCGCGGCGCGTCCAACCGGGAGATCGCGGCCGAGCTGTTCCTGGCGCCGAAGACGATCGAGTTCCACCTCCGCCAGATCTACCGCAAGCTCGGCATCGGATCGCGCAGCCAGCTCGTCGCGACGCTGGCGCGCAGATCGCTAGGGGAGCCCGGCGTGGGGGACGTCGACGGTCGTGGTCAGTAGCACGGCCTCGTGCGCGGCCGTGCGGTTGGCCTCGGCGAAGTCGGGAGCGGCGCAGATCAGCAGCGTGCGGCCGTCCTCGCCGCCGAGCATGCAGGCGAAGAAGTCCAGACCGTCCGGAGCGGCGATCTCGTCGACGATCTCGCCGCCGGGAGCCAGCCGGACGCAGCGCGCGCCGACCTCGTCGGCCGCCCACACGTGACCCTCGGCGTCGAGCGCGCAGCCGTCGGGGCCGAACTGCAGCTGTGACAGCGTCTCCTCGAACGTCGTCATCGGCGGCGTCGGGGCGATCTGCGCCCAGATCCGGCGGTCGGTCAGCGAGCCGTCCTCCTCGATCGTGAACGCGGTGTAGCGCGCGCCCGCCGTCTCACCGACGATCAGCGTCCGCTCGTCGGGCGTGATCACCGAGCCGTTCGGGAACAGCAGGTCCTCGGCCACGACGGAGGCGGCGCCGTCGGGGTCGACGCGCACGAGCGCCGCCGGCGCCGGGTCGGCGAAGCCCATCAGGTCGAAGCCGAAGTTGCCGACGTAGGCGCGGCCGCGCGAGTCGACCACCATGTCGTTGAGGTGGCCGCCGCAGTAGTCGCTGACATCGGCGTGAAGCGTCACGCCGTCGTCGGACCAGCGCAGGATGCGGCGGTCGCGCATCGACACCACGAGCAGCGAGCCGTCCGGCATCCACCCGAGCCCGGAGGGCTGCCCGTCGACCGCCAGGATCTCCTCCGCGGCGCCGTCGGCGTCGACGGCCAGCACCCTGTGCCGGTAGAAGTCCGACACCCACCAGCGCCCTTCGTGCCAGCGCGGGCTCTCGAAGAACGACCCGGCCTCGAGCAGCGTGTTCAGCATCGGCACGAGCTTACTCGCGCGATTGGGAATGTTCGGGGGCCGCCGGCGTCTGGACGAGTATGGGCGGGGCCACCCACACCCTCCCCGTGGGAACCGAGCTCGCCGGATATCGGATCGAAGGCATCGCCGGCGAGGGCGGCATGGGGATCGTCTACCGGGCAACTCAGCTGGCGCTGGGGCGGCCGGTCGCGCTCAAGCTGATCGCGAGTGAGCTGGCGGCCGACGTGTCGTTCCGCGATCGCTTCAAGCGCGAGTCGCAGCTCGCCGCGCTGATCGACCATCCGGGCATCATCCCGGTCTACGAGGCGGGCGAGGCCGACGGCCTGCTGTTCACGGCGATGCGCTTCGTCGACGGTCCGGACCTCCAGCAGCTGCTCGGCCGGGAGCACCTCGAGCCGGCCCGTGCCGTCGCGATCGTCAGCCAGATCGCAGCCGCGCTCGACGCCGCGCACCGCCGCTCGCTCGTGCACCGCGACATCAAGCCGGCCAACATCCTGCTCGCCGACGAAGGCGGGGAGGAGCACGCGTACCTGACGGACTTCGGCCTGTCCAAGCGCACCGGCACGACCAGCGCGCTGACGCAGGACGGGTCGTTCGTCGGCACGCTCGACTATGTCGCTCCGGAGCAGATCCGCGGGGAGCACTTCGACGGCCGTGCCGACGTCTACGCGCTCGGCTGCGTGCTGTACCACGCGCTCACGGGCGTCGTGCCGTTCGACCGCGACAGCGAGGTCGCGACGATGCAGGCACATCTCAACGACCCGCCGCCGCGCCTCTCGGCGGCGGCGCCGGGAGTGCCCGCCGGCATCGACGCCGTGATCGAGCGCGCGCTCGCGAAGGACCCGGCGGATCGCTTCGCGACCGCGGGTGAGCTGGCTGCGGCCGCGCGCGACGCCCTCGACGGCTCCGCCGTCGAAGCCGGGCCCTCGCCGTGGCCGCGGCGCGGGCGGATCGCGCTCGGCATCGTCCTCCCGACGCTCCTCGTGGCCGGCCTCGTCCTGGCCGGGCTGTCCGCGATCGGCGGGCTCGAGCCCGGTGCCGGCGAGCCGGAGGCGGCGACGCCGACGCCCGCGCCGGGCACGCCGACGCCCACGCCCACGGCCGAGCCCACGGGGCCGGCCATCGTGGCGACGATCGCGGTCGGTCGTGGCCCGGACGGCCTCGCCGTCGCCGGCGACCAGGTGTTCGTCGCCAACGCCGATGACGGGACGCTGAGCCGGATCGACGCGAACAGCAACCGCGTCGACGGCACGCCGATCGCGATCGGCTCCAACCCGGACGGCGTCGCAGCCAGCAAGGGCGTCGTCTGGACGGTCAGCGTCGGCGATGACCAGGTTCAGCGCATCGAGGCGCAGCCCGATCCTGTGCCGACCGCCAAGATCGACGTCGGCGGCGCTCCCCAGGGGATCTCGCTCGGGAAGCAGCTGGCATGGGTGGCGAACGCCGACGACGGCACGGTCAACCGCATCGACCGCGCCTCTCCGACCGTGCTCGGGGCGCCGATCGGGGTCGGCACCACGCCGACCGGGATCTTCGTCGGCCGGAGCGCCGTCTGGGTCACCAACAAGGGTGACGACACCGTCCAGCGGATCGACTCGACCACCGCCGCGCTGCTCGGCGCGCCGATCCCGGTCGGCGACGAGCCGCACGGCGTCGTCGAAGCCGGCGACGCGGTGTGGGTCGCCAACACCCGCGACGGCACGGTCACCCGGATCGACCGCCGTACCGCCACCGTGACCGGGCAGCCGATCCGTGTCGGACGTGGGCCGCGAGAGCTCGCCGTCGGCCGCGGGTTCGTGTGGGTCGCGAACACGCGCGACAACAGCGTGAGCCGGATCGATCCGTCGACGAGCAAGGTCGTGGGCAGCCCGATCCCGGTCGGCCGCCGGCCGCTCGGAATCGACGTCGGCGCAGGCCACGTGTGGGTCGCCAACCACGGCGACGGCACCGTCACGAAGGTCAGGCCGTGATCGACGCCAGCGGCTTCTTCCGGTACCCGACGGAGCCCGACCTGCCGGCGATCACGGCCGGGTTCCTGACCGGCAAGACCCAGGAGGAGTGGGCGACGTTCCTCGCGTACACCGAGACGCGGCGCTTCCGCAAGGGTGAGCGCCCGCTCGAGCAGGGAGCCGCGGACCGCGCGCTGTACCTGCTGGTCGACGGCCGGCTGGAGGGCCCGGGCGGCGTCATCGAGCCGGTGACCACGATCGGCGAGGGATCCTTCTTCGACGGCTCCCCGCGCCGGGCCGCGATCCGCGCGCTGACCGATGGCGAGCTCGTGCGGCTGGGCTGGGACGCGTTCGAGGCGCTCGCCGCCCGCGAGCCGATCCTCGCGCGCGACGTCCTCGTCGATCTCGGGCGGATCCTCGCCGCACGGCTGCGGGGCGCTGACGCGGGCTGGACCGGCTGATGGCCGCCGCGTTCCTCAACTACACGCAGATCCCGTCCCGGCTGCCCGTCGGCGCGTGGCAGGCGCTGAGGGTCGTGAGCCTGACCGCGGCGCTCGCCGTCGCCGGCCTCCTGATCGCGGTGCCCGACACGGGGCTCTGGGTGATGTGGAAGCTCGTCATCCCGCTGCTGCCGCTGCTCTTCATGGTGGCGCCGGGGCTGTGGCGGAACCTGTGCCCGCTGGCCGCCTCGAACCAGACGCCGCGCGTGCTGGGGCTCACCCGGGCGCTGACGCCGCCGAAGTGGTTCCAGGAGTACGGGTACGTGATCGCGATCTCGCTGTTCGTGCTGTTCGTCATCCTGCGGAAGATCGGGCTCGACGACAGCGGGCCGGCGAGCGCGTTCCTGCTGCTGGGCGCGATGACCGGCGGCTTCGCCGGCGGGATGCTGCTGAAGGGCAAGAGCGGCTGGTGCTCGACCATCTGCCCGCTGCTGCCGGTCCAGCGGATCTACGGCCAGACGCCGTTCGCGCTCGTCGGCAACAGCCACTGCCGGCCGTGCGTGGGGTGCGCGAAGAACTGCTACGACTTCAACCCGCGCGCGGCGTACCTGGCCGACCTCAACGACTCCGACCCATACTGGGCGGGGTACCGGCGTGTGTTCGTCGGTGCCTTCCCGGGCCTCGTCCTCGCGTTCTTCACCGTGCCCGAGTCGCCGGTGATCTCCGACGCGGAGATGGTGGTCCGGGTGCTCGGCTACATGGCGGTCAGCGCCGCGAGCTTCTGGCTGCTGGACTCGTTCGTGAAGGTCTCCTCGCACCGGCTGACCACCGTGTACGGCGCGGCGGCGTTCGGCCTCTTCTACTGGCACGTCGCGCCGGGGCCGGAGGCGGTGACGTGGGCGCTGCGCGTCGCGGCGATCGCGCTCGCAGCCGCGTGGCTTCTCCGCACGTGGGCGAAGGAACGCCCGTTCCTCGACGAGGTCGCCCGGCCGCCTGCCGCCGTCGCGGCGGCGGGCGCCGCCGCGCGGTCGCTGACCAGCCATCGCCAGACGCGCGCGGGGGCGCCCGAGGTCACGTTCGCTCCGGGGAACGAACGCGTCGTCGTGGCTCCCGGCCAGACGCTGCTCGAGGTCGCCGAGGCGAACGGCATGCCGATCGAGGCGGGCTGCCGCATGGGCGTGTGCGGCGCCGACCCGGTGGCCGTGGTCGAGGGCATGGGCAACCTCTCGGCGGTCGGGGCCGACGAGCGCTCCACGCTCGACCGGCTCGGGCTGGCGCCGAACACGCGGATGGCGTGCTGCGCTCGCGTCAACGGGCCGGTGTGCATGTCGCTGACGCCCGAGAAGCCGAAGACGCCGACCGTCAGCCGGGTCCACGGCTTCAGCTACGACCGCTCGGTCGAGCGGGTGGTGATCGTCGGCAACGGCATCGCCGGTGTCACCGCCGCCGACCACGTCCGGCGCCGCCATCCGGCGTGCGAGATCGACCTGATCGCCGACGAGCCGCACCACCTCTACAACCGCATGGGCATCGGGCGGCTGATCTACGGCCGCTCGGCGATGCAGGGGCTGTACCTGAACCCCGACGCCTGGTACGACGAGCGCACGATCACGACGTGGCTGAACACGCGCGTGATGCACATCGACCGCGCGGCGCGCGACGTCGAGCTGGGCACCGGCGAGCGGCTGTCGTACGACCGGCTGATCCTCGCGATGGGCTCGCGCAGCCACGTGCCGGCGATCGACGGCTTCGACCGCTCGGGCACGTACGTGCTGCGCACGGCCGACGACGCGCTCGCGATCCGCGCCTATGCCCAGCGCACCGGGGCGCGTCGCGCCGTCGTCGCGGGCGGTGGCCTGCTCGGCCTCGAGGCCGGCTACGCACTGCACAAGCTCGGCCTGCGCGTAACCGTGCTCGAGCGCTCCGACCGGCTGCTGCGCCGCCAGCTCGACGCCCGTGCGAGCGCCATCCTGCACCGGTACCTGGCGGGCGTCGGCCTCGAGATCGTCACCGGCGCCGAGACGGCGGGCGTGCTCGGCAACGGGCGCGTCGAGCAGGTGGCGCTGACCGACGGCCGCGCAGGCCCGGCCGACGTCTTCCTGGTCGCCGCCGGCATCGCTCCGAACACCGAGCTGGCCGCCGACGCCGAGCTCGAGACAGGGCGCGGGATCGTCGTCGACGACCGCATGCGCACCTCCGACCCTACGGTGCTGAGCGCCGGCGACGCCGCCGAGTGGCGCGGCCAGGTCGAGGGACTGTGGCCGACCGCGGTGGCACAGGCCGAGGTCGCCGCCGACAACGCCGTGGGCGGATCGAAGACATTCACGGGCGCCGCCCCGGTCACCATCCTCAAGGTCGTCGGCGTCGAGCTCACGTCGATCGGCCGCTTCGAGGCCGAGTCGCCGGGCGACGAGGTGATCGCGCTCGAGGCCGACGGAGGCCGGCGCTACCGCAAGCTCGTCGTGTCCGAGGGCCGCATCGTCGGCGCCATCCTGCTCGGCCATCCCCAGGAGGTCGCGCTCGTACGGACGGCGATCGACGAGCGATCCGACGTCAGCCGCCGGCTCGACGCGCTGCGCGCCGGCCGCTGGGAGGTCCTCGAATGACGCCCGCCGTCGACGATGGCTGAGTCGCTGCGGCTGCGCGGGCCGGCCACAGCGCGCGAGCACGACGCGGAGGAGCCGGCGGCGCCCGTCGCTCCGGCGCCGTCGCTCACGCACGTGCTCGCGCGGCTGCCGGCCGAGCAGCGCAAGGCGCAACTCGCCGACATGAGCCGCTTCGCCGGCAACGCCGCGATCAGCCGCATGCTTGCGCGCAAGCCGAATCCGAAGGTCGTCGAGCGGATCACCAACCCCGAATGGGACCCCTTCCTGCAGGCAGCGTCCGAGACGCACCGGGTCCCGGTCGCGCTGCTGCGCGCGATCATGGCCGCGGAGTCGGGCGGCAACCCCGACTCCGGGAAGGGAGGGTCCGGCTACAAGGGCCTGATGCAGGCCGAGCAGGACGCGTCCCATCTCGACCCGGCCACGAGCATCGAGGGCGGGGCGAAGAAGTACCGCGAGATGGCCGATCGGATCGCCAAGCGCCTGAGCTCCGAGCTCGAGCAGCTCGGCGTCGCGGGCGCGGACCTCGACGACGTCGAGTTCGCGGCGATCGTCCTGCTCGCCTACAACGCCGGCCAGGCCGTCGTGATCGACGCGGTGAGAGAGGCCGCGGCGGCGGGCGACGTCAAGAACTGGCTCGACGCGAAGTACTACGCGATCGCGGTGCTCAAGTGGGCGAGCTTCACGCACCGCTACGCGAAGCCGCGCATCGCCACGATGAGCGACGCCGAGCTGGACGCCAACTACCTCAAGCTGACGGGGAAGGAGATCCGCCCGGGGCTGGCGCGCGAGGAGAAGGAGGCATGGGTGCTCGGGGCGGTGCACTTCCGCCAGAAGGCGATGAAGAAGGCGCGCCCGAAGCGCTACACGCTCGAGCAGGCCGAGCAGGAGTTCGGCGAGCTGATCCCGCTCTGCGCCCGGAGGAAGCACAAGAACAGCGCGCCGTACGCGGACAAGATGCGCCTGTACTACCGCCACCTGCTCGATCAGGACGG
This sequence comes from uncultured Solirubrobacteraceae bacterium, assembly GCA_963806395.1. Classification (GTDB taxonomy): domain Bacteria; phylum Actinomycetota; class Thermoleophilia; order Solirubrobacterales; family Solirubrobacteraceae; genus DASSUW01. Next base: position 394,251 of record CAWDYI010000020.1, read on the forward strand.
CGCGGCCGCCGCCCCCGCCGCGACCAAGCAGCCGGTGGCCGTGCCCGAGGACGACGTCGACGAGGGCGGCGCCGAGCCCGAGCCGGTCGCCGAGAACGTCCCGCGCGCCCAGCGGCTCGTCGGCCGCACGCCCGCCAGCGATGTCGAGCACGCGCAGTGGCTGCTGGACGCCGCCGACCTCGGCTTCGTGACCTTGGGAAAGGCGCGGAGGAACCTCGAGGACGCGGTCGCGGGCCGGCCCGTCGGAGCCGAGGAGATCGGCACCGGCCCGACCGCGAGCGCGACCGACGTCACGTTCGACGCCTTCGACCACATGCACGCGATCGTCCGCGGCACGCTCACGCGCTGGATCGCCGACCCGCAGAGCGCCGTCGAGCCGGTGACGTTCAACAGCTTCGTGCGCCGCAAGCAGACGAGCGCCGTCAAGAACGATCCGCACCGGGTCGGCAAGGCCGTCGACATCGTGGGGTTCTCGTTCACCGGTGGTCCCGAGCGCGTGATCGAGATCCTCGGCGACCTCCCGAAGGGCGCGTATGGCATCGGACTGCCGTTCCAGGGCGAGTTCTTCGACCTTGCGCACGCCCTCGGCCCGCAGAAGACGGCCAACGAGAAGGCCGCCGCCGGCGCTGCCCCGGCCCCGATCAAGGGGGCGGTCACGAAGTTCCGCAGCCACATCTTCGGCGCGACCTGGGGCGCTCGCAAGGGCGGTGGGACGGGCTGGACCGATCAGCCCGAGCAGCGCGGGAAGGCGTGGACCAAGCTCAAGAGCGCCGAACTCCGCGACACGATCACGGACATGAAGCGCTCCGGCTACGACCTGACGATCTTCCCCGACAACAAGAACCACCTCCACGTCGACCGCCGCGGCAAGGACGAGGAGAACGAGCGGCCGCACGCCGACGACGGGCACGGCAGCTGACGCATGCTTGACTCGCGCACCCCGCTCACCTAGCGTGGATCGCCGACGGGTCCTGACGGGGGACTCGAGCATAAGGGGCGGGCATGGCGGTCGATCTGGCGGTTACGCGCAGGACGTCGCGCCTGATGGCGACGACGGCGATCCTCGGGCTCTGGTGCGCGACATCAGCCGCCGCGGACACTCCGGACCACGGCCTCAGCGAGAAGGCCGCGAGTCAGATCGCGGCGCTCCAGCGGATGAAGGCGTCACTGTCGCCGCGCGAGCAGAAGCTCGACAGCCGGCTGCTCGTGACGCTGCGCCGCCGTGAGGGTGCAGCGCAGCGCATACCACGCGCAGTTAGCGGCGCCACGGTGTCGAAGGGCACCACCGTCGTCGACGTTCGGGCGACCACCGCCGGCGCCGATCTGCTGAAGCGGCTGCGCGCGGTCGGCGCGCGCGTGCGCGAGACGTCGCGGCGGGCCGGCGTGGTGAGGGCGCGGATCCCGCTCGACGCGCTCGAGAAGGTGGCGTCCTGGCGCGACGTGCGCCGGGTGGGCGTGGCCGCCGGCTGGATCGCGGCGAGCATGCCGACCCCGGCGGCTCGCTCCAAGGCCGCCGAGGCGGCCAGGTTCGAGGCCGCGCTCGCCGCCGTCGTGTCCGAGGGGGACAAGGCGCATGCCGCCGACACGGCGCGCACGCGACGGCGCGTGACCGGCGTCGGGATCAAGGTCTGCGTGCTCTCGGACGGCGTCGACTCACTGGCCGCGTCGCAGGCGGCCGACGAGCTGCCGGAGGTCGACGTGCTGCCGGACCAGGAGGGCGCCGACGACGAGGGCACAGCGATGCTCGAGATCGTCCACGACATCGCGCCGAAGGCCGAGCTGGGATTCGCGACCGCGGTCTCCGGCGACGCCGAGTTCGCGGAGAACATCCGCGCGCTTCGCTTCCAGGCGGGCTGCGACGTCCTCGTCGACGACATCCTCTACTTCAACGAGAGCCCGTTCCAGGACGGGATCATCGCCCGCGCCGTCAACGACGTCATCGCCGACGGCGCGCTGTATTTCAGCTCGGCCGGCAACGAGGGCAACACGCTCGACGGCACGTCCGGCACGTACGAGGGCGACTTCGTGGACTCGGGCCGCGGCGTGGGCAAGTTCGCCGGCGCGGCGCACGATTTCGATCCGGGGCCGGGCGTTCAGGTCTTCGATCCGCTCTCGGCCACGTCGAACGTCAATGTGCCGGTCACGCTGTTCTGGGCCGATCCGCTCGGTGCGGCGGCGAGCGACTACGACCTGTACCTGTTCAACGCCGCCGGCGATGTCGTCGAGCTCTCCCAGGATGTCCAGGACGGGAACGACGACCCGTACGAGCTCCTGTTCACGCGCACGAGCGGGGGAACCGGCCAGCGGCTGGCGGTCGTCCGGTTCTCCGGCGCCGCGAAGTACTTCCAGCTTTCGGCGATCCGCGGCCGCTTCAAGGATTCGGCGGACGGCCTCGTCGCGCGCGCGACGCCGGGCGTGACACGCGGCCACTCGGCCGCCGAGGATGCGTTCAGCGTGGCCGCGGCACCCGCCGCCCTCCCGTTCACGCGCGACCTCGAGCCGGGCGACCCGCCCAACCCGGCCGGCCCGTTCCCGAACCCGTTCGCGGCTACGCAGCTGCCGGAGCGGTTCACGTCCGACGGGCCGCGACGTGTGTTCTTCAACCCCGACGGCACGCCGATCACGCCGGGGGACTTCAGCTCCACCGGCGGTGCCGTCCGGCAGAAGCCCGACATCACGGCCGCGGACGGCGTGAACACCTCGGTCGCCGGTTTCCGCCCGTTCTTCGGGACCTCTGCCGCGGCGCCGCACGCCGCCGCGATCGCGGCGCTCGTGCTGTCGGGCAACCCGGGCGCCGGCACCGACGACCTCCGCGACGCGTTCGAGGCGACCGCGCTCGACGTCGTTCCGGCGGGCGTCGACGGGCGCACCGGGCACGGGATCATCCGCGCCGACCATGTGCTCGCGTACACCGGAGCGACGCCGCAGCCGCTGGTCAGGGCGGGATCGCCGATTGTGACCCCGATCACCGGCGACGGCGACCTGTACGTGGAGCCGGGCGAGACCGCCACGGTCGCGCTCCCTGCCACCAACGTCGGCGACGGGACCGCGACCGGCGTCAGCGTCACGGCCTCGACCGCGGATCCGCAGGTCCGGCTCACGCCGCGCGCGCAGTCGTACGGGAACATCGCGGCCGGGGCGATGAGGTCGAGGAACTTCCGGCTCGTGCTGCCCGCCGACTATCCGCTCGGTAAGCGCATTCCCGTGTCGGTGCGCGTCACCTTCGCGGGCGTCCTGTCGCCGACCTCGACGACCATCACGATCCCGACCGGCGAGCCGGCGCTCACGCCGACCGTGTTCGCCTACAGCGGCCCGGCGGTCCCGATCCCCGACCTGAGCCCGACCGGCGCCTCGGTCTCGATCCCGGTCACGGGCATCGGCTATGCCTCCAAGTTGACCTTCTCGATCGACGGTACCGCCTGCTCGGCGACCATCGGATCGGAGACGGTCGGCCTCGACCACACGTTCGTCGGCGACCTCACCGGCACGCTGACGGGGCCGGGCGGCGCGACCGCGACCCTGTTGGCCCGCAGCGGCGCGGGCGGCAACAACCTGTGCCAGGTCGTGTTCGACGACAGCGCCGCCGCGCCGTTCACGTCGGTGATCTCGACGCAGGCGCCGTTCACCGGGACCTGGCGACCGGCTGAGCCGCTGGACGCGCTGCTGTCGACACCGGTCGACGGCGACTGGACGTTCAAGGTCGTCGACGCCGCGAGGCTCGACACCGGGTCGATCCGGTCCGTGTCGTTGCACATCACCGGTTTCGTGGCGGATGGTGGTCCCTAGACGTCGGGCGGGATCCGCCAACCGGCGTCAGGAATCGCACCGGAGGCGTCAAACCGGCGTACGCTGGGTCGTAGGGCTATGGCCGGCCACAAGTCAACCCGCGTCCTGCTGGGCGCCGGTGAGGCGTCCGGGGTCCTGGCCGCGCTGTTCGAGCAGTCCACGGTCGGGCTCGCGGTCATCGACCGCGAGCTTCGCTACGTCGTGGTCAACGATGCCCTCGCCGCGATGAATCGGCTGAGCGCCGACGAACACGTGGGGTTGACCGTGCGCGCGCCGCTGGTGCCGCTGCTGGCCCGCGTGCTGCTCGGCGAGACGATCTCCGATGTCGAGATCCCGGATCGCCGCTTCCGCGCCAGCTACGTGCCCGTGACCGTCGCCGGGGAAGTCGTGTCAGCGCTGGCCATCGTGGTGGACGTCACGCGCGGACGGCGGGCCGCGCACGCCCTGCGGATCACGCAGCAGCGTCTGGAGCTTGCGATGGAGGGCACGCGGACGGGGAGCTACGAGTGGGACATCGCCACGAACGTGATCCGGTGGTCCGCGAACCTCGGGGAGCTGTGGGGCCGCGAGCGCGGCTGGTCGCCCGCCGACTACGAGCAGTATCTGCTGACGTTGCACCCGGACGACCGCGGCCCTCTGAGCGCGCGCGTGCAGGAGGCGCTCGAGACCGGCGCCGCCTACGAGATCGACTTCCGGATGGTCCGTCCGGACGGCGCGATGCGATGGATGCACACGCGCGGGCACGTCGTGCGCGACGACGGCGACGAAGCGCCGGTGGCGCTCGTCGGCCTCGTGGAGGACGTCCACGAGCACCGGATGGCGCAGCGGGCGGATGAGTACCTGGCGAAGGCCAGCCTCGCGCTCGCGGCGGGCGGCGACCCGGAGCAGACGCTCCATCAGGTCGCGCAGTTCGCGATCGGCGAGCTCGCCGACTGGTGCTGGGTGCATGTCGTCGACCCGGACGGCGCCATGCGTCTCGTCGTCGCCGCGCACCTCGACCCGGAGATGGTGAGCTACCGCCTCGAGCTCGAGGAGCGCTACCCGCCGGACCCCGAGGCCGCCATCGGAGCGGCCGAGGCGATCCGCTCGCGGCGGCCGCAGCTGCTCGAGGAGATCACGGACGCGATGCTGCGCGCGGGCACACGCGATGCCGAGCACCTCCGGATCGTCCGTGCGCTCGAGCTCCGGTCGGCGATGGTGATCCCGATGGTCGCGGCGGGTGAAGTGCTCGGGGCGATCTCGTTCTACTACGCCGGCCCGGACCGGCGCTACACCCAGCAGACGCTCGAGCTCGCCGAGGAGCTCGGGCGCCGTGCCGGCCTGGCGCTCGCGAACGCACGCTCGCACAGCGCCGAGCGGCTCGCCAACGAGCGGCTCCGCCAGCTCCAGAGCGTGACCGACGCCGCGCTCAGCCAGCTGGCGCTCGACGAGCTCCTGCCCGAGATGCTCTCGCGCGTGCGGGATGTGCTGAGCGCCGACTTCGCGGTCTGCCTGCTGCTCGATCCCGACGAGGGCGTGCTGACGGTCCGGGCTGAGCTGGGGATCGAGGGCGAGGGCCGGAAGGGCCTGCGAATCGCGCTCGGCGACGGGATCGCCGGCAAGATCGCCCAGCAAACTGGGCCGATGATCATCGACGACGTGCCCGCGGCCCACCCCGTCTCGCCCGAGCTGCGCACGATGGCCCGGTCACTGCTCGGCGTGCCGCTGCGCGTGGACGGACGCACGGTGGGAGTGCTGCACGTGTCGAACCGGGCGCATCGCTCGTTCGGCGCCGAGGACGCCGAGCTGCTGACGCTCGTCGCGGACCGGGTGGCACGCGCGGTCGAGCGAGCTTCGGCGTTCGACCATGCCCGCCACACCGCGATGACGCTGCAGCGCAGCCTGCTGCCGGACATCGTGTCCTCCGTCGCCGGGCTGCAGATGGCGACGCGCTACCTGCCGGGACAGGCCGGCAGCGAGGTCGGCGGCGACTGGTACGACATCGTCGAACTGCCCGACGGCCGCCAGGCCGTCTGCGTGGGCGACGTGGCCGGACGGGGCGTGACCGCCGCCGCGGTGATGGGCCGGCTGCGATCGAGCCTGCGCGCGTACCTGCACATCGCTCCGGGCCCGGTGCAGGCGATCGAGCTGCTCGACGACCTCGTGGCCGGCGATCCGGACGTCACCTTCGCGACGATCCTCGTTGCCGCCATCGACGCGCGGACGGGCGATGTCGAGCTGTGCTCCGCCGGCCACCCGCCCGCGGTGCTGGCAGGAGACGAGGTGCGGCTGCTCGACTTCCCGGTCGGACCGCCGATCGGCATCGAGGATGTGGTTCGCACCGCTGCCACGGCGCAGCTCGCCCCGGGCGATGCCCTGCTGCTGTACACCGACGGGCTCGTCGAGCGTCGCAGGACGGCGATCGACGAGCGCATCGCGCAGCTCTGTCAGGCCGTCGCGTGCGCCCCGCGTGACCCGGAGCTGCTGCTCGACCGCGTGGTGGCGGAAATGCTCGGCGACCAGACCAGCGTCGACGACGTGGCGCTCGTCGGAGCGTGGCGGCGCGAGTCGTAGGGCGCGTCCGCGTCAGGTCGCTTCGCGCACCACGGGCTCCGGCCGGCGCACGACGCCGAGGCCGAGCACCTCGACCGACTCCCCGGGCGCGCACGCGGCGATGTCGTGCGACTCCTGCTGGAGCCGGCGGCGCAGGACGGCGAGGGCGGGCAGGCCGAGCAGCGCAGGGATCGCCAGAAGCAGCCCCCGGTAGGCGATCACCGCGACGGCCGCATCGGTCGCGTCGACGCCGTAGATCACGAGCGTCCCGATCAGGCCGCCGTCGACACCTCCGATGCCGCCGGGGATCGGGATCAGACCGCCGAGCTGGCCGATGATGTACGCCACGAGCAGCACGCCGACCGGTGGGACGTCGTTTCCGAAGGCGGCGAAGCAGACGCCGAGCATCGCGACGTCGAAGAGCATGTAGCCCGACGCGCCGGCGATCAGAGCCAGATCGCCGGTCCGGAGCAGCCGCAGTGCCTCGTCCACGCCGTCGCCCACGACTTCCGCCGCAGCCGACAGCCGGGCACGGAGCGGGCGCCGGGCCAGGGCTCCGGCCAGCCGGCGCGCCGCCAGGGCGAGCGCGATCGCGAGCGCGCCGGCCGCGGCCGGGATGATTCCCAGCACGCCTGACGCGCCGTTGAGCAGTCCCGTCGCGAGCGCGAGCCCGCCCAGCGTGAGGAAGCCGACGTTGGCGAGGCTGGTCAGCAGGAAGAACGCGACCGTGCGGCGGGCGATGTACGCGGCGGGCAGCCCGCCGCGCCGCAGGATCCACGCCCCGAGTGCGAGGCCTCCAGCGCCGCCGATCGAGAAGACGGAGTTCGCCGCGAGCTCGGACAGCCCGATCTCGGTGCTGGTGCGCCAGCTCATCCGCCGGCAGAACACCGCGCGGAACGCCAGCACGTAGGCGGCGCAGGACGCGAGCTGGAGGACGGCGGCCAGCACCAGCCAGGCAGGCTGTGCGCCCGCGAACCGATCGCGCAGCGATCCCAGGCCCGGGACCAGCACGATCAGGGCGACCACGACGAGCACGATCGCGCTCAGCAGCAGCAGCGAGCGCCGCAGCCGTGACGACGAGAACGCCTCGGGGAGCGGCTCGGCCGCCACCGCGACGGGATCCAGGTATTCGACGGTGAAGTTCGGCCGCTCGCTCATCGACAGCGAGGTCTAGCAGGCACACTACGAACCAGATCGCAGCCGCGTGACGCGAAGCTGCTCGCCCTCCACCCGCTCGGCGGTCCACTCGAACTCCGCGCGCAGGCCTGCGGCGAGGTCCGTCGCGGGCTCGAAGCCGAGGTCCTCGCGCGCGCGAGTGATGTCGGCTCCGGTGTGCAGGACGTCGCCCGACTCGCGCCCGCCGCGGCGGACGTCGAGCGGGCGGCCGGCGATCGCCGCGAGCATCGCCAGTGCGTCGCTGAGGCTCACGCGCGCTCCACCGCCGATGTTGTAGACCGCGGTCGCGCCGGTCTCGGACGTCGCGGCCGCACGCAGCGCTCCGACCACGTCGGCGACGAACGTGAAGTCGCGGCTCTGGCGGCCGTCGCCGAAGAGCCGGATCGGATCGCCGTCCAGGGCGGCCTGGCAGAACCTGCGGAACGCCATGTCGGGCCGCTGGCGCGGGCCGTAGACGGTGAAGAAGCGCAGCGCCACCGTGTCGACGCCGTGGTTGGCGCGGTAGACGCCGCACATCTGCTCCGCGGCGAGCTTGGTGACGCCGTAGGGGGAGTGCGGCCGTGGCGGATCGTCCTCGGTCGTCGGCAGCCGCTCGGAGTCGCCGTACACCGACGACGACGAGGCGTAGACGAAGCGCTTCTCCGGCGTGTCGCGCGCCGCCTCGAGCAGCCGCTGCGTCGCCGTCAGGTTGTTGCGGACGAACCGGTCGAACCGCGCGCCCCAGCTCGTGCGCACCCCCGGCTCGGCCGCCAGGTGGAAGACGACGTCGCAGCCGTCCAGCAGGGCGGCGGCGTCCGCGGCGGCGAGGTCGGCGACGCACAGCGCGAAGTCGTCGTGCGCGAGGGCGACGGAGAGGTTCGCCTCCTTCTCCGCGCGCCCGTAGTTGTCGTTGAAGCAGTCGACGCCGAGCACCTCGTATCCGTCGGCGAGCAGCGACTCGGTGAGGTGCGAGCCGATGAAGCCGGCGCAGCCGGTGACGAGCGCCTTAGCCACGGGCCGCCTCCGCTGCCGCGACCATCGCCTCGACGCGTTCGGGCCAGTGGGGCACCTGCCGGTGGAACGGGTGCGCGGCGCGGCCGAGGATCGCCGCCGACACGTGCCAGTCGAGCGCCTCCGGCCGTCGCCCGTAGCCGTCGAGCATGGCTTCGACGACGTCGCGGACGAGAGCGAGGTCGCGATCGCGCCCGCGGACGACGTCGGCCGCGTAGGTCGCGATGTCGAGCGCCGGCGCCGCCAGGCACATCTGATCGAAGTCGATGACGGCGATCCCGCCGGCGCCGATCAGCAGCTGGTCGACGTGGAAGTCGCCGTGCGCGGGCACGAGCGGCACACCGGCCGGCAGGTCGGCGCCGAGCGCATCGAGGAGCCCGTCGAGGCGCGGACGCAGGCTCGGGATCAGCGTGCCGATCAGGTCGGCCTTGCGGGCCGCGCTCTCGAGGTGGCGCTCGGGCAGGGCCGGAGCGAGCGCGGCCACGGGTGCCCGCTGCAGCGCCGCCACCAGCTCGCCCGCGGCGGCGCCGACCTCGGCGGCCGAGTCGGGCCGGTGGCCGTCGACGGCACGCTGCGCGGTCAGTCGCAGCTCCGGCACCACGCCCTCGAACCGCGCGGTCGGCACGGCTCCCTGGCGGGAGGCGGTCACGAGACCGGTGAGCGCGGCCTCGAACTCCCGTGTGCGCCCGTACGCCTTCAGCACATAGCGGCCGGCGCGCAGCACCGCCCGCGCGCGCGGTTTGTAGCCGATCAGGCTCGGCTCGTCCATGGCCGGCCTGCGCAGGCGGCGCGCCAGCTCGCGCCCGTCCTCCGCCAGCGCCGGCAGCTTCGGATCGAACGGGAGCCAGGTGACGAGCGCGCCGAGCCTGTCGTCGTACGACACCGCCGCTGGCGCCGGCGAGCGCCCGTCGACCCTGCGGGCAAGCTCGGCGTACCGCGGCCGCGCGGCGCGGGCGGCGAGGTCCACGCCCGCGATGCTCGTCGCGACCACGTCGTGCTGCGCGCCGCCGACGCCGGCGCGGTAGTGGACGGCCAGCGTGTCGTGCGGCTTGTAGACGACGCGGCTGACCGCCACGTCGTCGAGCTCCGCCCCGTCGCCCAGCGCCCGCGACAGCGCCGCGCGCATCTCGTCGGGATCGAGCAGCCGGTCGAGCGGCAGCACCGGCTCGGCGGCGTTCGTGCGTGCCTGCGGCCGGGCGATCCGGCCGCCGTCGAGCACGACCACGCGCTCAGCGGTCCGGGCAAGGCGCGGCGAGTGCGTGATCAGCACCGTCGTGCGGCCGGCCATCAGCGTCTCGAGCCCGTCCAGCACCGCGGCTTCGCTGTCAGCGTCGAGGCCCGTGGTCGGCTCGTCGAGCAGCAGGATCGGGGGATCGCGCAGCAGGGTGCGCGCGATTCCGAGCCGCTGGCGCTGGCCCCCGGAGAGCGCCACGCCTTGCGGCCCCAGCTCAGTGTCGTAGCCGTCGGGGAGACCGGCGATGAACTCGTGGGCGGCCGCCGCCCGCGCCACGGCGACGACCTCGCCGCGCGTCGCGTCGCCCGCGTAGGCGATGTTCTCGTGCACCGTCCCGCTGAAGAGGATCGTGTCCTGGAGGACGATCGCCACCTGCTCGCGCAGCCACTCGAGCGAGCAGTCGCGCAGGTCGCGGCCGTCGAGCAGCACGCGTCCGCCAGGCGGGTCGTGGAAGCGCGCGATCAGCGCGGCGAGGGTCGACTTCCCCGCCCCCGACGGGCCCATCAGCGCGATCCGCTCGCCCGCCCCGATCCGGATCGAGACGTCGTCGAGAACGGGGCGTCCAGAGCCGTAGCCGAACGAGACGCGCTCGAACGCGACCTCCCCCGCGGCGCGCGGACCGCGATACGCGCCGGGACGGTCCTCGATCACCTCGTCGGCCGCGAGCAGCTCCGCGATCCGCTCCGCGCGGGCCATCGCGGCGGCGACCTTGGTCGCCTCGCGCGCGAAGCTGCGCATGGGGCCATGCGCCTTGCGCGTGTAGCTGACGAACACGAGCAGCTCGCCGGGGCTGATCGCACCGTTCGCCACCTGCAGCACCCCCGCGACCAGCACCGCTGCCGTGCCGACGGCGCGGACCGAGCCGACGAGCCCGTCGAACCGGGCCTGCAGCCGCACCACCGCGACGCCCGCCACCATGCGCTGCGCGCTCCGTTCGCGCACGCGGTCGCTCTCGAAGCGCTCGGAGCCGTACGCCTTCACGACGCTCATCGCCGCCAGCGCCTCGGACGCCACCGAGGCGATCCGGCCCTCCTCGGTGCGACGCACGCGCGCCTGCGAGCGCACCCGCCTGCGGTACACGACGCTGAGCGCGGCGAGCAACGGCGTCGTCGCGAGCGCGACGAGCGCCAGCACGGGGTCGATCACGAGCATCACCACGGTCATCCCGATCGCGAGCAGCGCGGCCTCGACCATCGACCCGACCGATTGCGAGAACACGTCGCCCATCGCGTTCACGTCACCGGTCACCCGCGTCAGGAGATCCCCCTTCTGGCGCTGCTGGTGGAACCCCAGCGACAGGCGCTGGAGGTGGTCGTAGACGGTCACCCGCAGGTCGTGCGTGATCCGCTCGCCGGCCGCCTGGAGCCAGAGATCGGAGGCGTAACGCGCCAGTGCCTCGGCGGCCGCGATCGTCAGCACCAGCGCCGCCATGGCCACCAGCAGCTGCGTGTCGGAGCCGGTCAGCTCGAACGGCGCCGTCCGGCCGAGCACCTGGTCGACGACCAGCGCGAGCGGCCACGGCTTCGCCAGATCGGCGATCGCCAGCACGGCGGTGGCGCCGCCCGCTCCGGCGAGCGCACGCCAGCGGCGCAGCAGGTACGGCCTGAGCATCCGGCCCGCCGGCGTCACGCCGCCACCTCGGGCCGGACGAGCTCGTCGAGGATCCGGCAGGTGGCCGACACGCCGCCGAGGTCGACCGCTGCAGGCCGCGGCTCGAACGAGGCCAACCGCTCGATCTCATGCGCGAGCGAGGCGGGATCGAGCCGGTCCGGGTCGAGCACGCGCAGCGCGCCGAGCCGCTCGAGGCGGCGCGCGCGACGCAGCTGCTCGTCCTCCTCCGGCGTCGCGTACGGCACGGCGAGCGCGGGGACGCGCGAGCGCACGACCTCGAGCACCGTGTTGTATCCGGCCTGGCTGACCGACGCCGACGCTCCGCGGAGCTCCGCGGCGAGGTCGGGCACCGACCGCACGAGGTCGATGCCCGGCTGCCCGGCGACCGCCGCGTGCAGGCGTTCCCACGCGTCGCCGGGCACCAGCGGGCCCGCGATCAGTCGCATCGGGGCGCCAGTCGCGGGCCACAGCGTCCGCTGCGCCGCGGCAGCGGTGTGCAGCAGGCGCTCCCCGACGCGGCCGCCGCCCGCGGACACGATCACCGACGGCGCGCGGCCGAGCGCCGGCGGCCCGGTCGCCTCGCGGACGACGAAGCCGGTGTACCGGACCGGCACGCGCAGCGGCGCTTGCGGCGCGAACGTCTCCTCGAGGCGCGCGAACGCGGGGTCGCTGTGCACGAGCACCGTGTCCAGGTACGCGTCGGCGAGCGCCTGCGCGCGGTCGTCGTGCGCCTGCTGATCGGCGCGCCGGCTGACGAGGATGTCGCGCAGGCTGCACGCCGCCAGGGCGCCGTCCGCGCGCGCCGCCTCCAGCAGCGGGACGAGCTCGCGGGCGAACTTCGCGCGGCCGAACGGGAACAGCTCGACCAGCACGACACGCGGGCGCAGCACGCGGTACACGGCGATGATCCGTTGCTCGCGAGCCGCCCACGCCTCGTCGACGGCGAACTGCGGATCCTGGCTCACGAACCGGCCGTCCGGTCCGACGCCGAGCGGCGGCAGCGCGACGATCTCGACGCCGTCCGGGGGCCGGATCGCGGCCGGGACCGCGCCGCCGCACACGAGCACGACGCGGAACCGCTGCGCCAGCCCGGCGCAGAGGGCGTAGGACCGCGTGAGGTGCCCGAGCCCGACCGAGTGCTGGCAGTAGAAGAGCAGGGCGGGCCGCGGCGTCATGCCAGCAGCTCCTGCGCGGCCTCGAGGGCGGGCCGCAGCTGTCGCAGGACCGGCGGGCGCACGCGGCTGACGGCCGGCAGCGCGCAGCGGGCCAGCATCGACGCCGCGGTGAACCAGCGCAGTGCGCCGGGCTCCGGCGCCGGCGACCGCTCGGCATAGCCCGCGACCAGCGCGTCGGCGAGCGCCGACCGCCGGGCCTCGGTCGTGCGCTGCATCACGCGCGCGAGCAGCAGGCCCGCCAGCGCCTGGCCGAGGTCGGCGGCGGCCGGGCCCGCGGCCGCGTGCTCCATGTCGATCAGCGCGACGCGGCCGTCCTCGCGGATCGCGTTGCGGAGGTTGACGTCGCCGTGCAGATGCACCGCTGGACCCCCTGTCTGAGGAGCGGCGAGCAGCGACGGCGAGCAGCTGCGCCGCGCGCGGTCCGTCCTGCGGCCGGGCACGCGCGATGACGGCGACCGCCTTCGCGAGACGGTCGACGTCGAGGCGATCGAATCGCCGGCCGGGCAGCGGGCGGACGCCGTGCAGCGCAGCCAGCGCCGCCCCGAGGCGCCCGAGCGCCGGCACGAGCGCGTCGTGCTCGAGGGTGTCGAGGCGCTGTCCGGCGACCGGTTCGAGCGCGACGGCCGCGTGCAGCTCGGAGACGCCGAGCACGCCCGGCACGCGCAGGTCCGGATCGCGGGCGCCGGCCGCAGCCTCGAGCGCACGGCATTCGACCGCCGCGGCGCCGCCGGCCAGCACCTTGGCGTAGGCGAGCACCCGCCCGCCGGCATCGAGGCACTCGACGGTCGCCGACCGCTCGGCGGCGTAGGCCACCAGGCGGGTGGCGGCGACGGGCCGCCCGGCGAGCCGATCGAGCGCCGCCGACCGCCCGGCCAGCAGCGACAGCGTCACCAGCTTGCGGTCGTCGGGGAACGTCCACAGAAGCGCGTCGAGCGCGGGCAGGTGCGACGCGCGCTCGTACGCGCCGGCGTCCGCCCCCTCCGGGACCGTGCGGATCGCGACGTGCCGGTGCCGGCGGCCGTACCGGGTTCCGTAGACCACCCGGAGGCTGTGGCCGACGCGGTACTTCGTGTGCAGACGTCGGCAGCCGTCGGCGGAGAGCAGCCGGCGGACCGCGTCCTCGTCCAGGAGCGCGTCGCGCTGGGGAACCGCCGCGTCGGGAGCGAGGATCGGAGCGCTCACAGGTCGACGCTCCGCTCAACGATCGGCTCGCCGGACCGGCGGCTACGCAGCCAGCGGCAGCTCGAGCGCCGCAGATCGATCGTGTCCCAGGCCCCGGCGCCGGCGGGCCCGTCGATCCGCAGCCGCGTCGCGTCGAGCCTGGTCACGCGCGGCGGCGGTTCGCCCGGCTCGAGCGGGGCGAGGACCGTCACGAACGTCGCCGCCGCCTGGTCCTCGACGACGGCGCTGACGACCGGTGCGTCGAGCCGGTGGCCGTAGCCCGGCGCCACCCAGCCGGGCTCTAGCTGGAGCGTCCCGGCGCCGAGGACGACGAGCGCGACGCCGGGCGCGAGCACCGTGCCGCCTTCGACGCGCGCGGCGCCGAGCGCCTCCGGTGCCAGGTGGAAGCGGAGGTCGAAGCGATGCGGCCGCTCCCCGCGCAGGCGGTCCTCGATCACCCAGTAGGCACCTGCGACGAACGCGATCGTCCGCTCGTGGACCGCTTCGTAGACAGGGCTGGTGGCCTCGCCGGCCAGCACGTCGAGGCCGTCCGCGCTGCCGCGGCCGAGCAGCCGCCCGTGCGCGACCGGCCCCTCCGGACGGCCGCGGCGGTACGGCGTCTGGTCGAGCCCATCGACGCAGACGGTGTTGTGCGCGGCAGTGCCCTTGAACCAGCGGCGCAGGTTCGGCGGCTCCTCGGAGTACGTGAACCGGCCCGGATCCGTGACCAGCGCCCGGCCTCCGCCGAATGCCTCGATCGAGAGCAGGTCGTAGTGCCCGTGGCCGCCGTCACCGAGCGGCCCGCAGTCGAGGACGAGGAAGCGCTCCTGCTCGAACGGCGTCTCGCCGTCTCCCCAGCCGCTCCGCTGGATGTGGTAGCCGCCGTCCGGGAAGCTGGGGCACGTGAGCGCCGGCGCCGCGCCGGTACGTCCACGGGAGCCCGCGTAGCGGAGCGCGTCGTCCCCGAGCAGATCTCCCGCCAGCGCAGACAGCGGGCCGTAGTCGCCGGTGTCGCTGTCGGAGAGCTGCGGGATCGTCCCGTCCGGCCGGCAGCAGTGCGCCGCGAAGGCGCACGCACGCGCGAGCCGGTCGTCGAACCCGTGCGGGACCGCGACGCCGAACCTGCGCGCGTTCTCGCGCATGCCCACGAGCGAGCGGAGCGCGAGCAGGTGGTAGTGCGTCGACGCCTCGCAGTGCACGCCGTCCGGCCGGAAGTCGGTCTCCAGGTTGCGGTCGAGCTGGGCGACGGCGAACGCGAGCAGGTCGTCCGGACCCAGCTCGGGCAGCGCGAGCGCCACGATGAACAGCGCGTACAGCTCGAGCGTGCGGTGGTTGCGCTCAGGCGCGAGGTTGGCTCGCACGTACCGCGCCTGGGCGGCGATGCTCTCGCGCCACGCCGGGTGCAGGTCGGCGGCGAACCGCTGCCCCGCGTAGATCCAGTTGAGGATCCGCCGCGCGGTCACCTCGGGCGCGTCGTGGTCGTGCGCGACCTGCTCGATCCACGAGCCGACGAGCCGCTCCCATGCGTCCCGGTACGCGCGGTCGCCGGTCTCGGCGGCGGCGTGGGCGAGGTCGAGCCCCCAGGCGAACTTCACCCACTCGATCCGCCACTCCTCGTCGGCCGGAAGCGCGGCGCCGAGCCAGTCCGGCTCGGGCCCCAGGTCGCGCGTCTCGCCCGCGACCGTGAAGCGTCCGGCGAGCACGCCGTCCGCGATATCGCGGTCCCGGTGCTCGTGCCCCGTCACGCAGAAGACCTCGCGCCGGGCGACCGCGGTCATGCCACCGCCTCCTCGAACAGCCCGGCGAGCCGGCCGGCGAGCTGCCGGCCGTCGAACCGCTGCGCGACCGTCTCCTGACCCGCGCGCGCGAGCCGCGCGGCGTAGGCGGCGTCGCCGTGCAGCCGCAGCAGCATGTCGGCCAGCGCCTCCGGGTCGTCGGGGGCCACGAGCAGGCCGTTGACGTCGTGGTCGACCAGCTCGGGGATGCCCGAGACGTTGGTCGCCACGACCGGCGTGCCGGCCGCCATCGCCTCCACCAGCACGTTCGGGATGCCGTCGCGATCGCCGTCGAGCACGCGGCACGGCATGCACAGCGCGGTCGCCCGGCGGTACTGGCGCAGCAGGTCGGCCTGGCTCATCGGTCCCGGGAGGCGCACCTGCTCCTCCAGGCCGAGTCGCGCGATGCGGGCCCGCACGGCGTCGCCGTGCTTGTCGTCCTGCCCGACGATCACCGCGTCGAACGGCACCTCGCGGCTGCGCAGGACCGCGCAGGCCTCGACGAGCACGTCGAAGCCCTTCTTGGCGACCATCCGGCCGACTCCGAGCACGCGCAGCGTGTCGTCCGGCCTCGTCGTGCCCGCCGGCGTGCTGAGCAGGTCGGCGAAGTCGGCGTTGAGCCCGTGGTAGACGCGGTGGATCGTGGCCTCGGGCGCGATCGCCGCCAGATGCCGGCGGTTGGCCTCGGTGCACGTGACGACGAAGCTCGCGGCGAGCAGCTTCCGCCGCAGCCAGCCTCCGGGATTCAGCGCGGGCGCGTAGATGTCGCGCGCGTGGCCGGTGAAGGAGAACGGCAGCCCGGCGATCCGGGCCGCGTGCCACGTGACGGTGGTGGTGCCGTGGGCGAAGTGCGCGTGCAGGTGGCAGACGTCGGGCGCCGCGAGCACCCGGTCGGCCAGCGCGACCGCCTGGAGCAGCTCCTTGATGTAGATCTTCCGCGGACCCGAGAACCGCGTGCGGCGGTCGCGCAGCGCCTGGCCGACCGCGGTCGCGCACGCACGGGCGAGGCCGAGCGGGCGCCTGCGCACGGTGCGCCGCAGCGCGGGCACGAACGGCCGCAAATGGGCGAGCCGCCAGCGATGCAGCGGCGCGGTCAGCGACGACGCGTCGGGCAGGTACTGCGGCTCGGCGCGGATCGCGTCGACGACCGGGTGGCGGAGCTCGCGCTCGCGCTCCTCGACCGGCTTGATGACGAACAGGCGCACGGGCACGCCGGCCTGCTCGATCCGGTGCACCTCGCTCGCGATGAACGTCTCGGACACGCGCGGGAAGCCCATGAGCACGTAGCCGACGGAGCGGGGGCGCGGGGGAGCGGCGTGGTTGGACATCGCTGCCGAGACACGCCGAACGACTGAAATGTCACAACAAGTCGTTCACATGTGTCTCAGGCGCATGCGCACGACGTCCGCCCGCTGGCTCCAGCCCGTCCGTGCCGCGCTCGACGCGGCCGCCACCGCAGCGCCGGTCTTCTTCCGCGACGACGATGCGGGGTGGGGCGACGAGCGGCTCGGCGAGCTGCTCGACCGCTTCGCCGAGCGGCGGCTGCCGGTCGACGTGGCGGTGATCCCGGCGGCGCTCGGCCCGCGGCTGGCCGGCGAGCTGCGCGACCGCGTCGCGGCTGCCGGCGGACTGCTGCGCCTGCACCAGCACGGCTATTCGCATACCAACCACGAGCCGACCGGCCGCAAGTGCGAGTTCGGGCCATCGCGGAGCCGAGCGGCGCAGCAGCGCGACATCGCGGCGGGTCGCGAGCGCCTGGCCGGGCTGCTCGGCCCGATCGTGGAGCCGATCTTCACGCCGCCGTGGAACCGCTGCACGGCGGACACCGGGCGCTGCCTCGCCGACCTCGGCTATCGCGCGCTCTCACGCGAGGCGCGCGCCGCCCCGCTCGGCGTCGCGGGACTGCGCGAGCTGCCCGTGCGGGTCGACTGGTTCGCCCACCGGCATCACGTCCGGCTCTCGCCCGACGAGCTCGCGATGCGGCTTGCCGAGGCCGTGGCCGGGGGCGGCCCGGCCGGCGTGATGTTCCACCACGCCGCCATGGACCGTGCGGACATGCGCCGCGCCGGCGATCTCCTGAGCCTCGTCGCCGGGCACGAGCACGCCCGGCCGGTGGCGATGGCGACGCTGCTCGATTGAGCGGGTCAGCCGTGCCCGCTGCCGTCGTCCGTCTCGTCGTCGGGCTCGGGTTCGCTTCCGGAGCCGCTCGAGCCGCTGCCCGATCCGCTCGAGTCGCTACCGGAGCCGCTGTTCGAGCCGCTGCTGCCCGATCCGCTGCTGCCGGAGCCGCTGCTGCCGGACCCGCTGCTGTCCGAGTCGCTGCTGCCGGACCCGCTGGAGCCGGATCCGCTGCTGCCCGATCCGCTGCTGCCGGACCCGCTGCTGCCGGACCCGCTCGACCCGCTGCTACCGGAGCCGCTGCTGCCGGACCCGCTGCTGCCCGAGCCGCTCGAATCGCCGCTCGATCCCGGCCCGCTGTTGTCGACGCGCCGCTCGTGGTCCTCGCTTCGGCGGGCGCGGCGGGTGGGAGCCGCGGGAACGGTTCTCGGAGCGCTGCCGGCCCCGCTGACGACGCCTGATCGCGTCGCCTCGAGCACGCTGCGGGTCGGCGCCGTCGCGGCGCGGCTCGGAGCCTCGGTCGCCACGTGTGCCCGCGGCCGCGCGGGGGCGTCCTCGCGGCCGGTCATCGAGTCGACGGCTCCGCCTCCCACGGCGCCCGCGACCACGAGCGCGACCGCCGTCTTGGCGACGACCGCTCCCGACCCGGCCGCCGTCGTCTCGGCCATGCCGGGCCCGCCCGCCAGCCACGGGAGCAGCCTGATGACCGGCGCCGGGATCACGGCCGCCGCCGCGGCCCTGACGGCGGCGCGGGCGCGGTACGCGAGCTGGCGCACGGCGCCCGCAGTCATCCCGAGGTCGGCCGCGATCCGCTCGTGGCTCTCGCCGCCGAGCTCGCGCCGCGCGATCACCTCGCGCTGGTTATCCGGCAAGGCCTTCATCGCGTTCACGACACGGTCGAGGTGCTCGCGCTGTTGAACGACGTCCTCGGGCCGCTCGTGCCCGTCGAGCCCCTCCGGCACGCGGGCGAGGCCCACCTGCGGATCGCGCGCGACGTTCAGCGCGGCGTTGTGGGCGATCCGGAACAGCCACGGCCGGAGCGCCACAGGTGCGCCGGTATGTTCGCGCGACAGTGCCGCGTGGGCGTTGATGAACGTCTGCTGCAGCGCGTCCTCCGCGCTCCCAGGCGGCAGGAAGCGCAGGCAATAGCGCAGGAGCGGCGTCCGATAGCGCGCCACGATCTCGGCAAACGCGCGCTCGTCACCGTCGCGCGCCAGCTCGACCAGCCGCTCGTCCGGCTCGCCGACCAGCACGCCCGGGCCCGCGAGCCCTGTGAGGTTCTTCCGCCGCACGCTCATCCCGAGAGTTCTTCGCATGTGAACGTCCGGGAGTTCGACGCTTGCCTTTCCGGAGCCGCGATCCGTATGGTTGCCGTCTGATCTCACGAGGGCGATGGAGGGTGTGCGTGATGCGCAAGGACGTGTTGCTGGGGAGCAATGGGGGCGGGCGACGGATGCGAGCGAGGTTGGCGGTGGCCGCGGCGATCGTCGTCGCTGCGTTCGTGCCATGGGTCGGGGCCGAGGCGAGTGGCGGCGGTCATGGCCACGGCCGTGACGACGGCCGCGACGACAAGCTGCTGTTCTTCGCCGCCGACGGGCTGCGGCAGGACAAGGTCGCGGCGTATGCCGACCAGGGCGCGGTCCCAGGGTTCCGCGAGCTGCTGCGTCACGGCGCACGGGCGTCGGACCACGGGCTGCTGACCCAGTCGCCGCCGAACACGGGCGCCGGCTGGTTCTCGCTCACCACGGGCGCGTGGCCCGCCGTCCACGGCTCGACGAACAACACGTTCCACGTCAACGGCCAGCCGTTCGCCAACCGCACGGCGGCGTTCGACGCCGGCGTGCTCCAGGCCGAGACACTCGCCCAGGCGGCCGAGCGCGGCGGCAAGAAGGTCGCGCAGATCGAGTGGGCGGGCGGTCGCGGCGGCGCCACCCAGGGGCCGACGATCGACTTCCGCAACTTCCGCTCGGGCCGCGGCGTGGCGACGAACTTCATCGCGCCCACCGACTCGGCGTCGTTCACGACGGCGTTCGGCCTCCAGTTCGACCACCCGGCCGGTTTCGCCGGCCAGGCGCCGTTCCCGCAGGCCGCGCCGACCGCGGCCACGGGCTGGGTCGACGTGCCGCGCTCCTACAGCCCGGCGAAGGAGATGCGACTGCGCGTCCTCGACGCCGGCACCGACAAGTACGGGCTCAACGCCTACATCTACGACAGCAAGAACGACCGCAAGACGCGCTACGACCGCGTCCTGTTCTCGCCGACGAAGGACGGCGACGCAGCGGTCGGCAACCTCAAGGAAGGCGAGTGGGCCGACGTCAAGGTCACGATCCAGGAGACCGGGGCCCTCAACGGGAAGACGGGCGCGATGCTCGTCAAGGTCGAGCGGCTCGCGTCCGACCTGTCGAAGGTTCGCCTGTTCCACACCTCGGTGACGCGCGCGATCGCGACGTGGCCGACGTGGCCGGGGGAGAAGGGCTTCACCGGCAGCTTCGAGGACTTCGTCGCCGAGCGGTTCCCGTCGTCGCAGGCTGGTGACTTCGCGATCCTCGAGGCCGGCATCGTCAGCGAGGAGACCTATGTCGAGCAGGGCCTGTACTGGGAGACGGGCCACCACCCGCTGATCAAGTACGTGCTCGACAAGTACAAGCCGGACCTGGCGCTCGTCGGCTATCCGGTGACGGACGAGTTCCAGCACCAGTTCCTCGGGCTCGTGACGAAGAAGCTGCCCAACGGAGCGCCCAACCCGGCCTACGACGACGTCGAGGTCAACCGGACGCCCGACGGCCGGGCGAAGGAGCGTGAGGCGTTCATCCGTCGCGCCTACAAGGGCGCCGACGCCACGATGCGGCTGTCCCAGGACCGGCTGAAGGACCGCGACCTGACGACGTTCGTCGCCTCCGACCACGGGTTCGCCGCGCAGTTCGCGGCGATCGACGCGAGCAAGGTGCTCGTCGACCTCGGCCTGCTGTCGCGGCCGCAGACGTCGAACTGCCGCCCGGCGACCGGTGAGACGATCGGCAAGGCGAAGGCCTGCTTCGCCGGCGGCACGGCGCAGATCTACCTCAACCTCGCCGGGCGCGACCCGGCGGGTGGCGGGCTCCAGCAGGTCCCCGCTGCGCAGGAGGCGGCCACCGTCGCCCAGATCAAGGCCGCGTTCGCAGCCCTCGAGGACCCCAACGACTGGACCGGCGACGGCAACCCCGAAGGCTGGGACGTGATCGACCGGATCTTCACCAAGGCCGAGGCGCGTCACATCCCCAACGGCGCGGGCCAGACGGCCGACATGGCCCATCCGACCCGCACCGGCGACCTGATCGTGTTCTCGACGCCGCCGTACCAGTTCGACGCGGCGACGCCCGGCACGCTGATCGCCCGCTCGGCCTTCTTCGGCCAGCACGGCTACGTGCCGGACGTGCAGGACCTCAAGAGCAACACGAACATGCGGGCGACGTTCCTCGCCGGCGGTGACGCGATCGACCGCGGCGTCGTCGACGACGTGCGCAGCATCGATCTCGCGCCGACGGCCGCGTTCCTGCTCGACATCCCGGCGCCGCAGCACAGCCAGGGCATCGTGCGGCGCGACCTGCTCGACGACGGTGGCGACTACAAGCCGCTGTCGATCATCGGCCTGAACGACTTCCACGGTCAGCTCGAGCCGACGACGGCGGCCAGCGACACGCTGACCGCGTCGGTCGGCGGCGCCGGGCAGCTCGCGACGATGTTCGACGAGGAGTCGGACAGCCTGCCCGGGCGGACGCTGCTGCTGGCGGCCGGCGACAACGTCGGGGCGTCACCGCCGAACTCGGCCCTGCTCGACGACCGGCCGGCGATCGACGTGGAGAACGCGTGGGGGCTCGACGCCACGGCGTTCGGCAACCACGAGTTCGATTTCGGGGTCGCGCGCATCCTCGCCCACCAGGAGCGCGCGAACTTCCCGTTCCTGTCGGCGAACATCGTCGACGAGGCGACGGGCGACTACCCCGACTTCATCGAGCCGTCGGCGGTGTTCAACGTCAACGGCACGCGCGTCGGGGTGATCGGCGCGACGGTCCGCAACACGCCGGAGCTGGTGGCGGCGGGCAACACGGCGGGCCTGTCGTTCCTCGACGAGGCCGCGCGGGTCAAGCAGGAGTCGATCAGGCTCCGGCAGCGCGGCGTGAAGGTGCAGGTCGTCGTGATTCACGAGGGTGCCCTGAGCGGTGCCAACACGATCGACGGCCGGCCGGCGGCGCCGTGGGACGGTCCAATCAACGGGATCGTCGACGCGCTCCAGGACACCACGATCGATCTCGTGATCGCCGGTCACACGCACCGGATCGCCAACTACGTCCGCGGCCACATCCCGGTGGTCGAGGGCGTCAACGCGGGCGGCAGCTACACCGTCGCCCAGCTGATGCTCAAGAACGGCGACGTCGCGTGGACGGGCGCCGCGACGCGGCTCGCGAAGACCCTCGGCGTCGCGCCGCGGCCGGACGTGCAGGCGATCGTCGACGCCGCCAACACCGAGACGGCTCCGCTCCGCAACCGCGTGATCGGAACGCGCACGATCGACATCAGGCGCGATCTGGCGCGCCTGACCGAGTCGGCGATGGGCAACCTCGTCGCCGACGCGATGCGCGCGAAGTACCCGGAGGCCGAGGCGGCGATCACCAACTCGGGCGGCCTGCGGGCCGACATCCCGAGCACGTCGCCGCCGCCGCCGCTCCCCGCCAACATCACGTACGGCGAGGTGTTCGCCGTGCTGCCGTTCGGCAACTCGACGGTGATCGAGACCCTGACGGGTGCGCAGTTCACGGCCGCGCTCGAGAACGGGTTCAAGCCGCCGTGCGGCGACGTGGCAGGCGGCACCGGCCGCACGCCGCAGATCTCCGGGCTCAAGATCACGTTCCACTGCAACGGCCTCGTGCCGGTGGTGGACGGGATCTGGAAGGCGCCGGACGGGCCGGCCGGCCCGCTCACGCCGGTAGGGCCGACCGACACGATCCGCTTCGTCACCAACGACTTCATGTTCACCGGTGGCGACGGGTACACGGCGTTCGCGCAAGGCACCGACGTGAAGCAGACGGGCGACCTGCTGCTGAACGTGGCGATCGACTACATCACCGCCAACTCGCCGGTCGCACCGGTCGTCGAGGGGCGGTTCATCAAGGGGTGAGCAGGGCGTAGGAGGACGACTGCCGGAGCCCGGAATATCCGGGCTCCGGCGGCGTCTGCAGGTGTATGGACGGCTCCACCAAGGCCGTCGTCGGCCGCTACGAGATCGTTCGCCTCCTGGGGCACGGGGGAACGGCATCCGTGCATCTGGCGCGGCAGCCGTCGCTTGACCGCGACGTCGCCCTGAAGGTGCTGCACGGCGCCCGGCCCGGCGCAGCGCCGCCGGCGCTCGCCCACCCGAACATCGTGACGGTGCTCGAGTACTTCGAGCACGAGGGCGTGCCGTGCATCGCGATGGAGTACCTCGAGCGCGGGTCGTTGCGGCCTTTGGTCGGGCGGCTGACGCTCGCACAGGTCGCGGGAGTGCTCGAAGGCATGCTCGCCGCGCTCGCAGAGGCGTCGGCGCACGGCGTCGTGCACGGTGCGCTGAAGCCCGAGAACGTGCTCCTGGGCGCGGATGGGCGCGCGAAGGTCACCGACTTCGGGGCCGCCGGCACGCCGGCCTACACGGCGCCCGAGCAGGCGCTCGAACGGGACGTCGGGCCGCAGGCCGATCTCTACGCGACCGGCGTCATCGCCTACGAGCTGCTCGCGGGCCGGCATCCGTTCCACGGCACGGAGGCGCCGGTCGCGCAGCTGCAGCACCACGTCAAGGACCGCCCTCCGCCGCTCTCGGACCTGCGGCCCGACCTCCAGCCGGCGATCGCCGCCTGGGTGCACGGCATGCTCGCCAAGGACCCGGGCAGGAGACCTGCCGGCGCCCGCAGCGCGTGGGAGGCGCTCGAGCTGTCGATCGTCGAGCTGCTCGGCCCGCACTGGCGACGGCAGGCGACGCCCGGCGTCCCTGCCGCGGCGGCCCGCCGGCGCCCGCCGCTGGTCGCGCTCGTCGCGGGCGGCATGCTCGTCGTGCTCCTCGCCGGTTTCGCCGGGCTCAGCCAGGGCGCCGGGCCGCGGGCGGCGCCGCCGTTCGGCGACCGGCTCGTGGTCGAGGAGCGCCCGGCGCCGCCGATCGAGCTGTCGGGCCTGCTGTCGCAGCCCGGCGGCGAATTGCCGCCGCTCGCGCCGCCGGAGGTCACCCCGACCCTGACCCCGGCGCCGCCGCCGATCGCCACGCCGACCCCGAGCCCGACTCCCACGGCGCCGCCGGTGGTGCCGCCGACCGTGACTCCTCCGCCGCCCGACGACCCCGTCGAGGAGATCCACGGCATCGACGAGGACTGAGCGGCCTCCGCCATGATGTGACGGCGTGAGCACGCACGCGCCGCTCCAGATCATCGTTGACTCGCTGGCCGCCGACATCGGTCGCGACGTCGCGATCGACGACCGGCAGATCCGGTGGATCGTGCACAGCCCGCACGACGAGGAGCCGGATCCCGCCCGGATGCGCTCGATCCTGACGCGGACCGTGCCCGAGGAGGCGCTGCGCTGGGCCTTCTCGTTCGGGATCGAGGAGGCGGAGGGGCCGGTGCGGCTGCCCGCGAACGCGGACATCGGCGCCGAAGCGCGCGTGTGCATCCCGCTGCGCGCGCGTGACGTGCTGCTCGGGTTCATGTTCATCGTCGACCCGGAGGAGACGCTCGACCCGGCGCAGATCGCGCAGGCCGAGGAGGCCGCGCAGGAGGCCGCGCACGTGCTGTATCGCGAGCGCAGGCTGCGCGAGCTCGAGCGGGAACGCGAGCGGTGGCTGCTCGCGCACCTGCTCGCCGAGGACTCCGCCGACGCCGAGCAGGCCGCCCGGGCGCTGGCCGACGAGGGATTCCTGGACGCCGGGCGCGTCGCGGTACTGGTGATCCGGGCGGACGCGGACCCGGCGCGCTGCGAGATCGCGGTCGGGTCCGCGCTCGACCGCCTGCGCCGGAGCGTCCCGCTCCGCGGCGGGCTGGAGCTGCGCCAGGCCGACCACGGCGTGTTCGTCGTCGCGCTCGACGACGCGTCGGCGGCCTCGCCACGCGACCTCGCCGAGCGCCTGATCGCGCTCGCCGACGAGGCGGTCCTGGCCGAGGCGACCGAGGCCGTCACGCGCGTCGGCATCGGCGGGGCGGAGCCGCTCGAAGCGGCACGGCGGTCCTACCGGCAGGCACGCGACGCCGTCGCCATCGCCCAGCGCGTCGCACGCTTCGGGCGCGTCGCCGCCTGGGACGAGCTCGGCGTCTACCGGACGCTCGCGCGGTTCCCCGACGACCTCGACGACGACGCGCTCCATCCGGGCCTCGTCGCGCTGCTGCGCGACGGCGCCCACGAGCAGCTGGTCGAGACGCTCGACGCCTACCTCGACCGGGCCGGCGACGTCAAGGCGACCGCCGAGGCGCTCAACCTCCACCGAGCCACGCTCTACTACCGCCTCCAGCGGATCGAGGAGATCACGGGCGCGCGCCTGAAGGTCGGCGAGGACCGGCTCGCCCTGCACCTCGGCCTGCGGCTCTCACGGCTCGGGCGGTAGGCGCCGGCGAACGTCAACCGCGCTGGGTGGGGAAGTGGCTGACCGCTGGCCGCGGAGAGGGTTCGCCGAGTGTCGAGTTATCGGGCCTGGCGCCCAGAAACTCGACACTCGCCCGGGTCGGGGTCCGCCGCGCGTGCATTTCTTCCATCTCACGCAGGTGCGGCACGCGCGATGGAGGTTCGGCACCTCTGGCACCCTCGCCGCGGCCGCACGGCACACCGCTTCCCCACCCAGCGCAGTTGACGTTCCGCAACCGGGCGTCGCAAGCCAACGGGGCGCATTTCCTACATACGTCGGAAGAACCTGAGCGCCCGGCCCCCGAAGCTGGGTCATAGCGAACGACTCTCGCTCGACCTTGGAGGAATCACATGGGCCTGACCGGCCTCGACCACGAGCTGCTGTTGGTGCGCCGCGGCGCGCGCAGCGGTGCATACACGATCGTCGCGGTGCATTCGACCGCTCTGGGACCCGCGCTGGGCGGCTGCCGGCTGACCACGTACGCGCACCCCGCCGACGCGGTGGCGGATGCTCTGCGCCTCGCCGAGGGGATGACCTTCAAGGCGGCTGTGGCGGGGGTCGACCTCGGCGGCGGCAAGGGCGTCGTGTGCGTCGAGCCGGGCACCGAGCTGACGGCCGAGACGCGGGAGGCGATGCTGCTGGACTTCGGTGACGCCGTGGAGTCGCTCGGCGGCCGGTACATCACGGCCGAGGACGTCGGCACGAGCCCGGCCGACATGCGGCTCGTCGCCACGCGGACCGAGCACTTGGTCGGCCTGCCCGAGGACCTCGGCGGCCTCGGCGATCCCAGCCCCTTCACCGCGCTCGGCGTGTACGCCGCGATGCGCGCGTGCGTCGAGCACCGGTTCGGGACGACGGGCATCGGCGGCCGGAGCGTCGCCGTGGTCGGCGCCGGGCACGTCGGCGAGTCGCTCGCCCGCATGCTCGCGGCCGACGGGGCGCGCGTGATCGTGTCCGACATCGACGAGGCCAAGCGCTCGATCGTCGCCGACCTCCCGGGCGCCACCTGGATGAGCCCCGGCGAGGCGATGCTCGCGGAGGTCGACGTGCTCGCCCCGTGCGCGCTCGGCGGCGTGCTCGACGAGACGACGGTCCCGCAGATCGGCGCCGGCATCGTGTGCGGCGCCGCCAACAACCAGCTCGCCAACGACGCGCTCGCGGCGGACCTCGCGCTGCGCGGCATCGACTACGCACCGGACTTCGTCGCCAACGCCGGCGGCCTGATGCGGGTCGCCGCCGAGCTCGAAGGAGCCGACGGCGAAGGCGCGCGCGAGCGCACCGACGGCATCGAGGCGCTGATGCGCCGGATCCTGACCGAGGCCGCCGGCCTCGGCGTCACGCCGCTCGCGGCCGCCCACGCCGTCGCCGAGCGCCGCCTCGCCGGCCCGCTCGCAACCGTCTGAGGAGAGAGAGCCCCAATGGACACCAACATCGCGCGCCGCCAGACGATGGGCGACCTGCTGCGTCGCTCGGCCACCCGCTATCCCGACCGCACCGCGATCGTGGACGGCGATCTGCACCGGACCTATCGGGAGCTCGACGACGCCGTCAACCGCGCCGCCAACGCGCTCGCCGAGCGCGGCATGGTCAAGGGCGACCGGCTCGCGCTGCTCGGCCACAACTCGTACGGCTTCGTCGTCACGTACTTCGCGTGCGCGAAGCTCGGCCTGATCTGCGTGCCGGTGAACTACATGCTCGGGGCGGGCGAGGTCGGCTACATCCTCGAGCACTCCGGCGCGACCGCGATGGTCGCCGAGGACGCGCTCGTGCCGCTCGCCGAGGCGGGCATCGACGCCGCCGGCGCGAACATCGCCGTCCGCGGCGTGATCGGCGCGGTGCAGGGAACGTGGGAGCAGCTGTCGAGCTGGACGACGCATCGCGACGCCGCCGAGCCGATCGTCGACCTCACCGACGACGACCCGATCGAGCTCCTGTACACGAGCGGGACGGAGTCGCGCCCGAAGGGCACGATGCTCACGAGCCGCTCGCTGATCGCACAGCACACCAGCTGCTTCGTCGACGGCGAGATGACGCCCGACGACGTCGAGGTCCACGCGCTGCCGCTCTTCCACTCCGCGCAGCTGCACTGCTTCTTCACGCCCAGCATCCATCTCGGCGCCGTCAACGTGCTGCTGCCGAAGGCCGATCCGGCGGCGATGCTGGCCGCCGTCGAGGCCGAGCGGGCGACCAAGCTGTTCTGCCCGCCGACCGTGTGGATCGCGCTGATGAACCACCCGGACTTCGACCGCCGCGACCTGTCGTCGCTGCGCAAGGGGTACTACGGCGCCTCGATCATGCCGGTCGAGGTCCTCGCCGAGCTCGGCGACCGCCTCCCCGGCGTCCGGCTGTTCAACTTCTACGGCCAGACCGAGATGTCGCCGCTGGCGACCGTGCTGCGGCCCGAGGACCAGGTCCGCAAGGCGGGCTCGGCCGGCCGCCCGGCGCTCAGCGTCGAGACCAAGGTCGTCGACGACGACGGCCGCCCCGTCCCGGCCGGTGAGGTGGGGGAGATCGTGCACCGCTCGCCGCAGGCGATGCTCGGCTACTGGAACGACCCCGCCAAGACCGCCGAGACGTTCCGCGGCGGCTGGCTCCACACCGGCGACCTCGGGATCCTCGATGACGAGGGCTACCTCTACGTCGTCGACCGCAAGAAGGACATGATCAAGTCGGGCGGCGAGAACGTCGCGTCGCGCGAGGTCGAGGAGGTCATCCACGCGCATCCGGCCGTGGCCGAGGCGGCGGTGTTCGCGATCCCGCACGCGCGCTGGATCGAGGCCGTCGCCGCCGTCGTGGTCCCGCGCGCCGGGGCGACCGTGGCGCCCGAGGAGATCACCGCCTTCTGCCGTGAGCGCCTGGCCGGATTCAAGACCCCGAGATACGTCGTCATCGCCGCCGAGCTGCCCAAGAACCCGAGCGGCAAGATCCTCAAGCGCGACCTGCGCACGATCCACGCGGGCCTCGCGGCATGAACGGAGACCAGACCATGAGCACCATCGCCGTCATCGACCACGGCGTCCACGGCGACCGTGCCGTCGAGCGCCGCGTCCTCGAGCCCCTGGGCTACGAGGTGATCGACACGCAGGACCTCGGCCTCACGGTCGAGGAGGGCTTCGAGCTCGCCATCGAGCGCGACGCCGTGGCCATCCTGGCGGGCCCGATCATCCCGCTCGACCGCCCGCACCTCGAGCGCCTGACCGCCTGCCGCGCCGTCGTGCGCTACGGCGTCGGCCTCGACAACGTCGACGTCGCCGCCGCCGAGGCGCTCGGTATCGGCGTCGGCAACGTGCCCGAGTACGGCCACGAGGAGATCTCCAACCACGCGATCGCGCTGCTGCTGGCGCTCTACCGCAAGCTGTTCGCGTTCGACCGCTCGGTGCGGCTGGGCGGCGCCGACGTGCCGCCGCCGGAGTCGGTCGCACGCCTGTCGGGGTGGACGCTCGGGCTGGTCGGCTTCGGCCGCATCGGGCGCCACGTGGCCCGCAAGGCGCAGGCGTTCGGGCTCCAGGTCGTCGCCCACGACCCGTACGCGAACGCCGACGTGGCTGCGGCGGCCGGCGTGACGCTGCTCGAACTCGACGAGCTGGTGGCCCGCGCGGACTGCGTGTCCCTGCACGTCCCGCTCACCCCCGAGACGCGGCACATGATCGACGTGTCGCAGATGAAGGACGGCGCAGTCCTGATCAACATCGGGCGCGGCGGCCTCGTCGACGAGGACGCGCTCGCCGCCGCGCTGCACTCCGGCCATCTGGCCGGCGCCGCGCTCGACGTCACCGAGGTCGAGCCGCTGCCGCTCTCCAGCCCGCTGCTCGACGCTCCCAACCTGATCCTCACCCCGCACGTCGCGTGGGTGTCGGACGTG
This sequence comes from uncultured Solirubrobacteraceae bacterium, assembly GCA_963806395.1. GTDB lineage: Bacteria > Actinomycetota > Thermoleophilia > Solirubrobacterales > Solirubrobacteraceae > DASSUW01. The sequence goes on from CAWDYI010000020.1 coordinate 423,283, forward strand.
GCGCTCGAAGACCTCCGGTGCTTCACGGCCGAGGCGGCGCTGCGGCTGATCGGCGCGCGAGAGCTGGTGGTGGGCTGATGGACCGCTTCATCCCCGGCCGGGCGGAGCTCGCCCTCGCGACCGGACTCGCCCGCCGCCCGCACCGCGTCGCCCGCCGCGCCGCCGGTCTTGCCGGCGGCCTGGCACGCGCCGCCGCCGGCAGCGGCGAGGGCGCGGCGCGCGGTGACCGCCGCTTCGCCGACCCCGCCTGGACCGACAACCCGCTGTTCTCGCGGCTGGTCCAGGGCTACCTGGCCGCCGGGCGCACGCTCGACGGGGTCCTCGACGACGCCAAGCTCGACCTGCAGGACGAGCGCCGCGTGCGCTTCGCGCTCGAGAACCTGCTCGACGCCGCCGCGCCGAGCAACTACCTGCTGACCAACCCTGTCGCGCTGCGCACCACGGTGCAGGAGCGCGGCGCCAACCTCGTCCGTGGGGCGCGCGCGTTCGCGGGCGACATGACGAGCTCGCCGCGGCTGCCCTCGAGCGTCGACGCCGACGCGTTCGAGGTCGGGGTCGACGTCGCCGCCACGCCCGGCTCGGTCGTCATGCGCACGGAGCTGTTCGAGCTGATCCAGTACGCGCCGCAGACCGCCACCGTGCGCGCCGAGCCCGTGCTGTTCGTCCCGCCGATGGTCAACAAGTACTACCTCGTCGACCTGGCGCCGGAGCGCAGCCTGGTCGAGGCGCTCGTGCGCGAGGGCCAGCAGGTGTTCGCGCTCTCATGGCGCAACCCGACCGCCGAGCACCGCGACTGGACGCTCGACACGTACGCGAGCGGCGTGCTCGAGGCCGTCGAGTCGATCACCGCCATCACCGGCAGCGATCGCTTCCACCTGGCCGGCAACTGCTCGGGCGGCGCGCTCGTCAGCGCGCTGGCGGCGCGGATGGCCGTGCGCGGCGAGCTCGACCGGCTCGGCTCGATCATGCTCGGCGTCTGCGTGATCGACTCCGAGCGGGCGGGCACGGCGAGCGCGTTCATGGGGCCCGAGGTCGCCAAGCTCTCCGTCGCGGCCGTCGACCGCCAGGGTTACCTGGACGGGGCGGCGCTGCAGTCGTTCTTCGCCTGGCTGCGGCCGAACGACCTGATCTGGAACTACGTCCAGAACAACTACCTGCTCGGTCGCACGCCGCCGGCCTTCGACATCCTCTACTGGAACGCCCACACGACCCGGATGGCCGCCGGCCTGCTGCGCGACCTGGCCGACCTCGCGATCACCAACGCACTCGCGAAGCCGGACGAGATGGAGCTGCTCGGCACGCCGATCGACCTCGGCGCCGTGACGACCGACGCGTACGTCGTCGCCGGCATCTCCGACCACATCACGCCGTGGGAGAACTGCTACGCGACGACGCAGCTGCTCGGCGGCGACACGCGGTTCGTGCTCTCCCGCAGCGGCCACGTCGCCGCGCTCGTGAACCCGCCGGGCAACGCGAAGGCGCGCTACCGCGTGGCCGACGACCACGTCAACCCGCCGGCGGCCGAGGACTGGCTCGACGACGCGGACGAGCGTTCGGGGTCGTGGTGGCCGGACTGGGCGGCGTGGCTGGGCGAGCGCTCCGGCGAGTCCAAGCGAGCGCCGAAGCGCGTCGGCAACCGCCGCTACCCGGTGCTCGGCCCGGCGCCCGGCACCTACGTGTTCGAGTGAGCCTCGAGCTGAGGAAGGACCTTGCCCGGGTTGAGGCAGTCCGAGGGATCCAGCGCGTGCTTGAGCGCGCGCATGACCTCGACCGCCTCGCCGCTCTGGGCGCCGAGCGCCCGGCGCTTGCCGAGCCCGACGCCGTGCTCGCCGGTGCAGGTCCCGCCGGCCGCGATCGCGCGGTCGACGATCCGGTCGTAGACGCTCTCGGCTAGCCGGCGGTCCTCGGCGTCGTCGGGGTCGATCAGCAGCATCACGTGGAAGTTGCCGTCGGCGACGTGCCCGAGCAGCGGGGCCGGGAACGGCAGGCCGGCCACGTCGGCGACGGTGGCGTCGATCGCGGCGGCGAGCTCGGAGACCGGCACGCAGACGTCGGTCGTGAGGGCGCGGCAGCCCGGGCGCAGCCCGATGCCCGCGAAGTAGGCGTTGTGGCGCGCGCGCCACAGCCGCGACCGGTCCTCCTGCCGCGTCGCCCAGGCGAAGTCGCCGCCGCCATTCTCACGCGCGAGCTCCTCGACGTAACGGGCGTCGTCCTCGACGCCGGCGGTCGAGCCATGGAACTCGAGGAACAGCGTGGGCGACTCCGCGTGCCCGAGACCGTCGTGCGCGTTGACGGCGCGCATCATCGTCGCGTCGAGCAGCTCGCAGCGGGCGATCGGCACGCCCGACTGGACGATCGCGATCGCCGTGCCGACCGCGTCCTGGGTGGTCGGGAACGAGCAGACGGCGGCGGAGATCGCCTCCGGGATCGGCCGCAGCCGCAGCGTCAGCTCGGTGATGATCCCGAGCGTCCCCTCCGATCCGATGAACAGGTGCGTGAGGTCGTAGCCGGCGCTCGACTTGCGCGCCCGCGTGCCGGTGCGGATGACGCGCCCGTCCGCCAGCACCACCTCGAGTGCGAGCACGTTCTCGCGCATCGAGCCGTAGCGGACGGTGTTGGTCCCCGACGCGCCGGTGGCCGCCATGCCGCCCAGCGACGCATCCGCGCCAGGGTCGACCGAGAAGAACGCGCCGTCGCCGCCGACGCGCTTCTCCAGCACCGTGCGCGTGACGCCGGGCTGCACGGTGACGTCGAGGTCCTCGATGCTCACGCGCAGGATCGCGTCCATCAGGCTCGTGTCGAGCGCCACGCCGCCCTCCACGGCGAGGATCTGGCCCTCGACCGAGGAGCCGGTGCCGAACGCGACGACCGGCACGCCGAGCCCGGCGCAGGTGCGGACGATCGCGGCGACCTCCTCGGTCGAGCGCGGGAAGGCGACCGCGTCGGGCGGTGCCGCCGGGAACGTCGACTCGTCGCGCCCGTGCAGGTCGCGGACCGAGTCCGACGTGGACAGGCGGTCGCCCAGCAGCGCGCCGAGCGCGCCGATCGCCTCGTCCACTTTGGCGGTCACGGCGCCGAGGGTAGTAGACCCGCCCGCCCGTGCCCGTAGGATCCGTTGATGCCGCCTGTCTGGTGGGGACGCCCAATCGCCGAGATGCGCTGGCAGGCCGAGTTCCTCCGCCTGCTCGCCGACCCGGGCTACCTGCGCGGCGGCGAGCCGCGCGGCGACGGCCGCACCGTGGTCCTCGTGCCGGGCTTCGCGGGCGGGGACTGGACGCTCTCGCACCTGTCGTTCTGGCTGCGCCGCACCGGCTACCGGCCCGTCACGTGCCACATGCTGTTCAACGCGGGCTGCGCCGAGCGCGCGCTCGCGCGTGTGGAGCAGCGGGTCAGCGGGCTGGCCGAGGCCGACGGGCGGCGCGTGGCCGTCATCGGCCATTCGCGCGGCGGGCACCTCGCCCGTGCGCTCGCGGCGCGCCGGCCCGAGCTGGTCTCGCACGTCATCGCGATGGGCTCCGGCCTGTCGTCGCAGTTCGACGCGGCCGCGCCCGCCCTCGCCGCCGTCGCGGTCGCTCGCGCGGTCGAGCGCCGCACCGGCAAGCGCGGCTGCATGACCGAGGATTGCGGGTGCGCGTTCACGGCCGGCTACCGGGCGCCGTTCCCGGAGGACGTGCGGCTCACGAGCATCTACTCCAAGGGCGACGGGATGGTCCGCTGGGCGTCGTGCATCGTGCCCTATGCCGACAACGTCGAGATCACCGGCTCGCACGTCGGTCTGGCCTGGAACCGCAAGGCCTACACGGCGATCGCCGCGGCGCTGCACCTGCCGGAGCTCGCTGTGACGTCTCCGGCTGCGGCCGCCTGAGCGACGCCGGTCCACGGCCGTTCGACGAACACCGTGCGCCCGTCCTCGAGGCGGTAGACCGAGCCGATCCTGCGCCCCTCGCCGACGACCTTGCGGCGGGGGTGCGGGTCAGCTGACGGCTCGGGCGCGACGGGCGAGCTCGACCGTCGCGCCCCGCAGCCCGCCCGGGCCCGTCACGGCCTCGGCGAACGGCAGCCGCGCGAACGCGTACCCGCGCGGGGTCGTGACGAACAGGTCGAGGCCGTGACGGTCGATCGCGTGGCACTGGGCGGCGGTGGCGTCCGGATGGCCGCCGAGTGCCCGCGCCATCACCTGCAGCGCGTCGGCGTGGTCGTTGTTGAGGTGGGCGATCGCGCGCGCCGCCGCCGGCCCGACGGGGTCCGGCTCGGCGGTCGCGTAGTCGGCGCCGGTCGCGGACGCCATCCGGCCGTAGCCGCCGACCCAGCGCACGCGATCGACGCGCAGTACCCACAGCGAGAAGTCGCCGAACCCCACGTAGGCCTTGGCGGCCGGCACCGCGCCGACATAGCGCTCGAGAGCCAGGCTCGCGAGCTCGCCGACTGGGCGCTCGGCGGTGCCGGCGAGCGTGACGCGGCCTGAGGCCAGCACGTCGTCGCCGGCGGGCTGCGCGGCCACCGAGACGCTGGCGCGCGGCTCGCGGTCCAGGTTGCGGCCGTGTGCGGCGAGGCGCGACACGCACAGCACCGGCGACCCGTCGTCGAGGGCGCCGTAGGCGACCAGCGACGCCCATGGCGAGCCGTCGTCGGACAGCGTCGCCAGCGTGGCGGCGTTGGTTCCCGCCACCAGCGTCCGCGCCTCCTCGGCCGCGCTGCGGCGCGGGCCGGAATCCACCGGCTCGAGCGGCGGCGCCAGCATCGGCGCCCCGTCGGGCACCTCGTGGTCGAAGGTGGGGAGCGTCGTGCTGTCGGACACGGGGCCTCCTGGCGGAAACGGTAGAGGAGAAGCGGCGCCCGGCACCTACAAGGTCGTGGTCGGGGCGACGTCGGATGCGAACGCGGCCGGTGCGTCGGCGATCGTGACGGTCCGCGGGGCTCATTCTCGGGCTCGGCGCGTGGCACGAGCGGCGCGGCCGCGTCGTCGGGATCGCCTGACGCCGGTCACCCCGGCGCCCAGTTAGGCAAACCTAAGATACTGCCGGTCGTGCCGGCCGCCGCCACCCGGGTGCTGAAGCCACCGACGCCGGTACGCGATGGCGCGATCACCGGGTCCGGCGCACGCGCAGCCGGTCTGCTCGCCGCCGCCGTGGTGCTGCTCGGAGTCACCGTCGCGAGCATCGCGATCGGGTCGAAGCCGATTCCGATCGCGACGATATTCGACGCGTTCACCGACTACGACCGCACGATCGACGATCACCTGATCATCCATACGCTCCGCCTGCCACGCACCGAGGTCGGGCTGCTGGTGGGGGTCGCCCTGGGACTCGGCGGCGCGGTCATGCAGGGCGTGGCACGCAACCCGCTGGCCGATCCCGGGATCCTCGGCGTCGACGCCGGCGCCGCGCTGCTCGTGGTCGTCGCGATCTACCTGCTCGGGGTCACCGACCTGTTGGGCTATGTCTGGTTCGCGCTGCGCCGGGGCGGCCGCTGCCTCGGTCGCCGTCTACGCGATCGGCTCGCTCGGCCCGCGCGGCGCCACGCCGGTCAAGCTCTCGCTCGCCGGCGCGGCGATCAGCGTGTTCCTGGGGTCGGTGACCACCGCGATCCTGTTGATCGACGTCGCCACGCTCGACCGCTTCCGGTTCTGGGCCGTCGGCTCGCTGGCCGGCCGCACCGCGGAGATGGCGGCCCAGATCGCGCCGTTCGTGCTCGTCGGCGCCGTGATCGCGCTCGCGTGCGCGCCGGCGCTCAACGCGCTGGCGCTGGGCGACGACGTGGCCCGCGGGCTGGGCCTGCGCGTCGGCCGCGCGCGGGCGACCTCGTGCGCTTGCCGTGGTCCTGCTGTGCGGCGCGGCCACGGCGGTCGCCGGGCCGATCGCCTTCGTCGGCCTCGTGGTCCCGCACGTGGCGCGGCTGATCACCGGGCCGGACTACCGCTGGGTGCTGCCGTACTCGTTGGTGCTGGCGCCGATCCTGCTGCTGGGCTCCGACATCATCGGCCGTGTCGTCGTCCGGCCCGCCGAGCTGCAGGTCGGCATCGTCACGGCCATCGTCGGCGCGCCGTTCTTCATCTGGCTCGTCCGCCGGCGCGACATGGCGCGAGCTGTGACCGCGGTCGCGATCGTCGCCGCCGCGCGCCGGCAGGCCCGAGCTCGCTCGATGCTCGTCTGCGCTGGCCTCGCGCTCGCCGCGGCCATCGTGCTGTGCCTGTCGGTCAGCGTCGGCTCCTTCCCGGTGCCGCTGACCGAGGTCGTGCCGGCGATCCTCGGCTTCGGGAGCCCCGACGCCGAGATCGTGATCCAGACGCTGCGGCTGCCGCGCGCGCTGTGCGCGCTGTTGGTCGGATTCGCGTTCGGAGCGTCCGGCGCGGTGTTCCAGTCGCTCGCTCGCAACGAGCTGGCCGGCCCGGACATCATCGGCATCACCGCCGGGGCCGGGACCGCGGCCGTGCTGATGATCGTGGTCGCGAGGGCGTCGAGCGCCGCGATCTCGCTCGCGGCGCTGGCCGGCGCGCTGGCGACGGCGCTCGCCATCTACCTGCTGGCGTACCGCCGCGGGCTGGCGGAGTACCGCCTGATCCTCGTCGGGATCGGGATCGGCCGCGCTGCTCGGGTCGGTGACGTCCTACCTGCTCACGCGCTCGGACGATCTCCGAGCTGCGGCGCGCGACGCTGTGGCTGACCGGCGACCTCAACGGCTCGCGGCTGGGATGACGTGCGCAGCGTGGGCATCGCCGTCGCGGTGCTCCTTCCGGCGATGCTCCTGCTCACGCGCTCGCTGCGGGCGCTCTGCTCGGCGACGACCTGGCGCGCGGCGTCGGAGTCCGCGTCGAGCCCGCGCGCGCGGCGATCGTCGTCTGCGGCTGCGGCCTGGCCGCCTTCGGCACCGCCGCCGCCGGGCCGATCGCCTTCGTCGCGTTCGTGGCCGCTCCGATCGCCCGCCGGCTGACCGCGACGGGGGACGTGGCGCTGCTCCCCTCCGCCATGGCCGGCGCGCTGCTCCTGCTCGGCGCCGACCTGCTCGCGCGCGTCGTGACCGGGTCGGTCGACCTCCCGGTCGGCGTCCTCACCGGCATCCTCGGCGCTCCGTACCTCGTCTGGCTGCTGGTCCGCTCCAACCGGGCAGGGATCGGTGAGTGATGGCCACCGAGCGCTCGCTCACCGCCGAGGACCTCACGCTCGCCTACGACCACCGCGAGGTCAGCCGCGGCCTCTCGGTCGCGATCCCGCCCGGGAAGGTCACCGCGATCGTCGGCGCGAACGCGTGCGGCAAGTCGACGCTGCTGCGCGCGCTCGCCCGCCTCCTGAAGCCGCGTGCCGGCACCGTGCTGCTCGACGGCGCCGACATCCACCGGCTGCCCACGCGCGAGGTCGCCAAGCGGCTCGGCATCCTGCCGCAGACCCCGGTCTCGCCGTCCGGGATCACCGTCGACCGATCTCGATCGCGCGCGGGCGCTATCCGCACCAGCGGCTCGTGCGCCAGTGGACGGGCGCCGACGAGCAGGCCGTGGCGGACGCGATGGTGTCGACCGACACGCTCGAGCTGGCCACGCGGCGGGTGGACGAGCTCTCCGGCGGCCAGCGGCAGCGTGTGTGGATCGCGATGGCCCTGGCCCAGGACACCGACATCATGCTGCTCGACGAGCCCACGACGTTCCTCGACCTCGCCCACCAGATCGACGTGCTCGACCTGCTCGCCGAGCTCAACCGCGGGCAGGGCCGGACGATCGTCCTCGTCCTCCACGACCTCGACCACGCCGCCCGCTACGCCGACCACCTGATCGCGATGCGCGACGGCGCGATCCGGGCGCAGGGCGCGCCGCGCGAGATCGTCACCGAGGCGCTGGTGCGCGACATCCTCGGGCTCGACAGCCGCGTGATCCCCGACCCCGTCACCGGCACGCCGATGGTCGTGCCGATCGGGCGTGCACAGGAGGCTTAGACCAGGGCGGCGCGCAGGTCGTCGAGCATCATGCTGCCGCCCGTGATCGTCTCCTGGATCCAGTGGGTGCCCTGTGGGAGGACCCTGCCGCGCTTGACCGCGTCGAGCTGACGGAAGAGCGGGTCGTCGAGCACGGCGTCGACGAGCTCGTCCTCCGCCTCCTCGGAGAAGGTCCAGATGAAGATCGCGTCGGCCTCGGCCATCCGGAACCGCTCGCGCGAGATCTCGAGGATCGCCTCGCGCTCGAGGTCCGTCCAGGCCGTCTTCGGGTCGCCGACCGCCTTCCGCAGCTGGTCGGGCACGGCGAGCCCGAGGTCGTTGTAGACGACGTTGCCGCAGAACATGCCGGCCAGATACAGCATGTGGTCGTGGCCGCCGGCGGGGTCGACACGGAGGATCGAGACCGGCGTGTCGACACGGTCGCCGAGGTCCTCGCGCAGCGCGGCCACCTTCGCGTCGTACTCCTCGACGAGCTTCGTGAACTCGGCCTCGCGCCCGAGCCCGCGCGCGAGGGCGGCGCTGAAGTCCTTCCACGTCTCGCCGGCGCCGAAGCGCGCCGCGAACGTCGGCGCGATCTCGGACAGGCGCGCGTACGCCTTGTCCTCCTCCAGGTAGGCGTCGAGCCCGAGGATCAGGTCGGGCCGCAGGGCGAGGATGCGCTCGAAGTCCGGCGCGTCCGGCGCGCCGGTGCGCGGCACGTCCTCGAGCTGCTCCGCGAGGTAGGGGAAGTCGGCCACCTCGTCCGCCACGCCGATCGGCACGATGCCGGTGGCGACCGCGATGTCGGCCGCACCGCGATCGACGGCGACCACGCGCTTGGGGCTGGCCGGCACCCGGACGGAGCCGTACGCATCGCGGACCGTCCGCGCCTGCTCGCGGGCCGGCGTCGGCGCCTCCTCGCCGCAGGCGGCGAGGCCGAGGGCGAGTGCGGCGCCGGCCGCGAACAGCTCGCGGCGGGTGCCGTCGTCGGTCGGGGCGATGGTGGGCGGTTCGAGGAGTGCGCTCGTCATGGTTAGGGCACCCTAATTCGTTGCCTTGGACGCGTCAACGCGCGCGGCGTACCAGATCTGCTGCGCCTCGCAGCTCTCGGCGTCGCGCAGCGAGCAGTGCGAGCAGTAGCGCGGTGCGCCGTCGTCGCCGAAGCGCTCGCGGAACAGTCGCGACTCCTCGTCGTCCGGCTCCTCGTCCGGCGCGGGCTCGGTGTAGGCGAGGCAGCAGCCACCCTTGTGCATCACGCAGACCGGGCCGCGCTCGGTGTCCACCGGCCACAGCGACGGGTGGGCCTTCCACGGCGCCGTGCCGGCGGTTGCGAGCGCACGCAGGGTGGCGATCCCCTCGGGGCGGACGGGGAGCGACGACTGGTAGGCGAGCACGCCGCCGAAGCCGTCGCCGACCTCGGCCCAGAGCCCTGGCAGCCCGAGGCCGCTCAGCGGCCGCAGCGCCTCGACGAGCGGGCGCAGCGCGTCGGCCAGCGCCGCCACGGTGCGCGCGTGGCGCTCGGCCTCCCCGGCGACGGTCTCGGTGCCGGGCCGGCCGCTCCACGGATGCCCGGGCGCGACCAGCGCAACCGGGTCGCCGAGCTCGACGCGGGCGGCCCAGCCGTCCGGATGGATGTGCCACCGCAGGGCGTCGCGGTCGGCGAGCAGGCCCGCGCCCGCCGCGACCGAGGCGAACCCGATCGAGCGCGCCACGAGCCCGCCGAACCAGTCGGCGAGGTACTTGGCCGCGGCCTTGCGCGGCGTGCCCTCGGCGGTCAGTCGCTCGTGCAGCTCGCGCAGGCCGCCGCCGAGCAGGTCATCGAGCGATGCACGCCGGTGCTCGACCGCGGGATCGTGGTACTCGAACCAGGCGGCGTAGTGACTGTCGAGCCAGGCTCGCGGCGTGTCGGCGGGCAGGATCATTCCCACAACCGCCGGAGCTCTTGGTCGACCTCGGCTTCGGAGCCGATCGCGACCAGCCGGCCACCGTCGACGACGCCGATCCGTTCGCAGCGCCGCGCCGTCGCGGCGCGGTGCGCGACGATGATCACGGTGCGCCCGCGCAGCGCCCGTGCGAGCGCCTCCGAGACGAGCGCCTCGGTCGCCGGGTCGAGCAGGCTGGTCGCCTCGTCGAGCGCGACGACGGCGGGGTCGGCGACGACGATCCGGAGCAGGGCGACGAGCTGGCGCTCGCCGGCGGAAAGCAGGCTGCCGCCCGGGCCGACGTCGGCGTCGAGCGCGTACCGGCCGCGAAGGCCGAGCTCGTCGACGGCCAGTTCGAGCCGCGCCCGGTCGAGGCCGGGCATGGCGAGCGGCGTCGAAGGCCGCCTCGGCGAGCCCGAGCACGAGCACCGCCAGGGCGCCGAGCCAGATCGCCGACCGGGTCGCCGCCTTCGATCCCGCGGTCGATCGTCCAGCCGAGCACGATCGGCACCAGCACGAGCACGAGCTGCCAGCCGACGCCGCAGGCGACCGCGGCGGTCACGTACCTGCGCCGGCGGCGTGCGACGGCGGCGACCACCCGCCGGCCCGACCGGCGGCTCGCGGCCCCGCTCACGCGGGCGGGCATCGGTGACGTCGGGGCACGGGCCCGCGGACCTTACACTGGGTTAGGTATCCCTAACACGGCGGCGCGCCACGACGTGCAACGGCCGAAGCTGGAGTAGCCTCCCGGGGAGTGACGTCCGAGGGATCCAGCGGGCCCGAAACGCCGTCGCGCGAAACCCGGCAGCGCGAGCGCGAGGCGCGGCGGGCCGAGCGGCCGCAGGGCATGGTGCCCGGTCGCGAGCGGCGCCGCTCCCCGGTGGAGCGCGGGTTCGTGCGCGTGGTCGCCACCGGCGGCATCGTCGGCATCGCGGTGGTCATCGGCGCGGTGCTCGTCGGCCAGGATGTGGCGGGCTGGATCGTCGGCCTCGTGGTCGGCGTGACGTCGGTCGTCCTCGCCGCGCTGCTCTGGTCGTCGCGGCAGCTCTAGAACAGGCCGGCGACCTCCGCGACCTTCCCCGCCTCGACGCGCACGTTGATGCGGCTGGTGCTGTAGTCCTCGGTCACCGGGAGGCCGCGGCCGTCCTCGGAGACGACGCGCAGGACGCACCGGGCCGCGCGCGCCATCGACATCGCCTTGTCGAGAGACCGGCCGACGAGCCGCCGGCTCAGCCGCTCGCAGACCGCCGGGTCGACCGGCTCCTCGGTGTCCTGCTGCGCGGGGGCCGAGACCGGCTCGTCCGGACTCGCAGCGGATCCGCCGTCGTCGCTCCCGCAGCCGGCGGCCGCGAGCGCGAGCAGCAACAGCAGGACCGTCGTCGTGGAGCGCATACCATGACTACGTCCGCGGCGGAGATCCGTCACGGCAACCCCGACCGACGTGAATCTGATCGCCCTCCTGAGCGGCCGCTGGTCGATTCATCGCCGCCTCGTGGATCTGCGACATGGCGGTGTGGGCGGCTTCACCGGCACAGCGTCGTTCGAGCCTGACGGCGATCGCCTGCGCTGGGCCGAGGCCGGCCGGATGCGGTTCGGCGGTCACGAGGGACCGGCCTGGCGGGAGCTTTCGATCGTGGGCGGGCCCGACGGCTGGACGGTCGCGTTCCACGACGGCCGGTCATTCCATCCGCTCGATCTCGCGACCGGCGTGTGCACGGTCGAGCACCGCTGCGGCGACGACGTCTACGCCGGCGAGTACCGCCTGCTCGGCCCCGACGCGCTCGACGTCCGCTGGCGCGTGACCGGGCCGCGCAAGCAGCAGGAGATCCACACGAGCTACCGCCGGATCGACTGACCCTGGAGCCGAGGCCTTCGGCCGGGCCGGACCTGCACGCGCGCCGTCACCGTCTCGACCGCCGCGCCGCGCTGCGCCCGCAACCGCAGCACGTAGCGCCCCGGCCGCTCGAGCGCACCGAGGGCGATCCGGTGCCGGCCCGAGGGCATTCGCACCGGCCCGACCCGGCGCACGACCCGGCCGTTGCGCCGCAGCACCGCGCGCACGCGGCACCGCCGGTGGATGCGCAGCGCGGCGTACCAGCGCCGCCCGGCCCGGCGCAGGCGCAGCACCTTCGCCAGCGCGGGACGCGTGGAGGGCCGTGCGGCGGTGCGCACGGCGACGTCGACGCCGGCCGGCCGGCTCTGCAGCCCGCGCTCGTCGGTCACGATGTAGGTGAAGCGGTCGTCCCCCGTGAAGCCGGGATCGGGCGTGTACCGCGCCGATGCGGTGCGGCCGTCGACCGGCCCGATCGTCACGTCGCCGTGCTGCGGCGCCGCGGCGAGGTCGAAGCGAAGCCGGCCCGTGGGCCACACGTAGCAGTCCGCCGCGACCGGGTCGGGCTCGCACGCCGCCGAGCGACGCGCGGGGATCGCGGGTGCCACCACGGTTCCCTTCAGCTCGGCGTTCACCGGTCGCTCCGGCGCGGTCGCGAGCACGAGCGGAGTCGCCGTGGCACCCGGGATCACCCGGGTCTGGTCGAGCACGTTGTTGGCCGCGTTGGACTCGACGACGTAGCCCGCAGGGTTCGCGACCCCCCGCAGCACATAGGCGCCCGGCGACAGTCCGGTCACGTCGACCCACTGCCAGTGGCGCTGGGAGCGGTAGCGGTCCGAGGCGCCGGGGGAGAGGCCCATGCGGACGATGCTCGCGTCCGGCTCGTCGAAACCGCACCAGCTTGGATCTCCCGAGCCCCAGTCCGGCTCCGGGAAGTACGTGACGACGCCGCCGGTGTCGAAGCCGTCGAAGAAGCAGAAGCCGATCTTGTCCGACACGCGTGCGGGCGAGCCGGGGACGAGCAGCTCGTAGCGCGCTATCCGGCTGAAGTGCCAGTGCTCGTGATCGGGCTCGACCACGTACGAGAACGACGCGCCCGCGGCGCTGCGATCGACGAGCGTCACGCCGGCGCCCGGCGCCGGAGCCGCGCCGGCATCCGGCTCGGATCCCGCCGGCGGCAGCCCGCCGCTCCAGATCGCCTGCGTCGCGGGGCGCACATCGCCCTCGCGGAACACGTCGAGCGTGCCGCCCTGGTTGTGGATCACCGAGTCGAAGCGGTAGAGCACGCGACCGGGCTGCTCGAAGCGGTCGATGAACACGGGGGCGACCTGTCCGGAGTCGGACACCTGCGGCAGCCGCACGACGAGGTCCGGCTCATCGGCCGCGAGCGCGCGGGCGCCGGGCACGACCAGCGTGACGACGAACGCGAGAGCGATGCAGCGGCGCAACACGCATGCGCATCATGTCGCAGGCAGGATGTTCGAGTACGGCCCGAGCACGGCGGCCACCACGAGGTCGACCCCGACCGCGTGGGCGCGAGCGACGGCGACCTGCCTGGCGGCCGTCACGTCACCCGCCCGGATGTTCTGGTGCCACGGGCCGAAGGTGTGCCGATCGATTCCGACGATGAGGTAGGTCACGGCGGCGACGGTACGTTCGCGTGCGCACCCGCGAAATCGTGGAAACCACCAATCTTTTCTACTTAGCGGCGCCGGAGACGAGGCCTGCGAGCTGGTTGCGCGAGCGGACCCCGAGCTTCGCGTAGGCGTGCGTGAGATGCGCTTCGACGGTGCGCACGCTGATGAACAGCGCGGCCGCGATCTCCTTGTTCGAGCTCCCGTCGGCCGCCAGTTCGACGACCCGCTGCTCCGTCGGTGTCAGCTCGCCGCTCGGGCTCGGCCGGCGAGCGCCGACGCGGGCGAGCTCTGACCGCGCCTGCTCGGCCCAGCCCGTCGAGCCCAGCGCGTCGAACGCGGCCACCGCTCGTTCGAGCGAGTCGCGCGCGACGCCCCACTTCCGCACGCGCCGCTGCGCCCGGCCAAGGCTGAGGAGGGAGCGCGCAGCGTCGAAGCGCAGGCCCAGCCGGTCGTAGTCGGCCGCCGCCTCGCTGAGCGCAGCGGCCGCCTCCTCGTCGTAGGCGCCGGACTCGAGCTGGATCGTCGCGCCGCACCGCTTGGCGGTCACGAGCCCCCAGGGATGCTGCTGCTGCTCGGCCAGCTCGCGCAGGCGGTCGCTCACCGCCCGCGCCTCGTCGAGCTCGCCGAGCTCCGCGAGGGCCTCGACGAGCTCGGGCGCAACCGGGAACGCGCCGGGCTCGTCCACGCCCTCGCGCAGCGTGTGGTCCCACACGGCGCGGAGCCGCTCGGCCGCCCGCGCCGGCTGGTGCGTGAGCAGCGCGGCGATCCCGAGCGCGCGCAACGACTCGAGCACCTGCCACCGGAAGCCGAGCGCCTCCGCTTCCGCCAGCGCCGGCGTCGCCCACCGCTCCGCCTCGTCCGCCAGGCCGCGTCCCGCGGCCAGCAGCGCGCGGCACCGCTGATAGGTCGGCGTGGTCAACAGCCGCCGGTCGGCGGACTCGGCCCACTCGTCGAGCAGCCGTGACGCGGCGTCCCACTCGCCCGCGCGCAGCTCCAGCTCGCACAGGTTCAGGCGCAGCCAGGCGTACGACATCGCCTCGCCGCGCTCGTCCGCGAGCGACAGGAACCTGGTCGCGGTCTCCCGCGCGCCCTCGACGTTGCCCCGCCACGAGAGCCGCAGTCCCGCGACCGGCTCGGGCGAGTCCATGATGTGGATCGCGCCCTGGGACGTTGCGCGGAAGCGCTCGCACACGTCGTCGATCGAGCGGCCGCGGAGGCTGCTCGCCCAGCCGAGCCCGCTCAGCGCGAGCCGCTCGACCTCCGGCCCGGCGCGGGCGGCATCCGGCAGCGCCTCCAGCGCCCATGCCTCCGCCTCGTGGATCCGCTCGACACCCTCGGCGGCGGTGCAGAGCGCCGTCCTCGCGAGCGCGTACGCGCGCAGCTCGGGGTCCTCGCCGCTCTCGCCCAGCGCGCGCTCGACGTGTGCCCGCCTGTCGTCGTAGGTCTTGACCGCGCCTCCGTCGGCCAGGAGCAGCCAGGCGCGCCCGCGCGCGCTGCCGTGCGGGAGCGACGCGAGCTCCGGCTCCAGCAGGTCGGTCACCCGCTGCCGCTCGCCCGCCGTCTCCAGGTACCGGGCGAGCGTGAGCAGTCGCTCGCTGCGTTCCTCCCGCTCCGGCGGCGTCAGGCGCAGAGCCTGCTCGGCCAGCTGAACCGCCTCGGGTGCGGCGCCCCGCGCGGACGCCCCGGCTGCGGCTGCGGCGACCGTCGCCGCGAGCACGGCGTCGGGATGCTCGGTCGCCAGCGCCAGGTGACGCGCGCGCAGCTCCTCGTCGGCGACCGCTCCCGCCAGCGCGAGGTGAAGCTCGCGGCGCTCGCGCCGCCGCGAGCGCTTCTTGGCCGCGGCCGCGAGCAGCGGGTGCGACGCGCGCACGCGCGTCGCCTCGACGAGCAGCAGCCCGGCGTCGAGGCCATCGTCGACCGCGGTCTCGCCGGCGACCGTCGTGAGCTCGCCGATGCGCAGGTCGTCGCTCAGCGCCACCGCGAGCAGCACCGTGCGCAGCGGGGCCGGCAGCGACGCCACGCGCGTGCCGAGCATCTCCTCGACCGCGCCCGGGACCGGGATGTCCTCGCCGATCTCCGGCAGCCCGCGCTCGACGAGCGCGCGCCCCACCTCGAGCGCGAACAGCGGGTTGCCCAGCGTCGCCTCCACGACCCCGCGCAGCAGCTGACGGGACAGGCTCAGTCCGAGCCGCTCGGACAGCAGGCGGCGTGTCGCGCCGAGGCTCAGCGGGCCGACCTCTAGGCGCGTGAACGCTCCTCGCTCGAGCGTCCGCTCGAGCGCGGACCGGCGCCCGGGACGCTTGGCCAGGAGGAATCCGACGGGCTCGCTCTCGAGCCGGAGCGCGGCGAACGCGAGCGCATCCGCCGACGGCGTATCGAGCCACTGCGCGTCGTCGATCGCCACGAGGACGGGCCGGCGGGAGGCCAGCGCGCGCAGCGCATTCAGAACGCTCAGCGCGATCGCGTGCGGTTCAGGCGGCACGCCGGTCGGCTCGGCTCGCAACAGCGCCACCTCCAGGGCGGAACGCTGAGGCGCCGGCAGACCCGCGAGGGCCCCGGTGTCGATCCCGTCGAACAGGTCGATCAGGGCTGCGAACGAATGCCGCGCCTCGGCACCGCTCGGGCGGGCCGAGAGCACGTCCAGGCCGCGCCGGCGCGCGGCGTCGATCCCCGCCTCCCACAGCGTCGTCTTGCCGATCCCCGGCCCACCGGTCAACACGAGCGATCGAACCGGCGGGGCAGCCTCCAGGAACCGGCGCAGCGCCGCGAACTCCGGCTCGCGTCCCACGACTTCGACGCGAGACCCGCTCGTCACGGCCTGCTCGTCTTGCACCATCCAACTCTCGCAGACAGGGTCCGGGTACGCTGGGACTCGATGGCCAAGACCGAGTACGCGATGCTCGAACTGGCGGGGCAGGAGGTCCGGCTGTCGAATCCCGGGAAGGTCTACTTCCCCAAGCCGGGCTGGACGAAGCTCGACCTCGCCGAGTACTACATCGCGGTCGCCGACGCCGCGCTGGTGCACGTCCGCGAGCGCCCGACCGTGATGAAGCGCTTCGTGAACGGCATCCTGGAGGAGCCGATCTGGCAGAAGCGCGTCCCGCAGAAGGTGCCCGAGTGGCTGCAGACGGCCACGGTGTCGTTCCCGTCCGGGCGCACCGCCGAGGAGCTCGTCGCCAACGACGCCGCCCACCTCGTGTGGGCGGTCAACCTCGGGGTCATCGACTTCAACCCGTGGCCGGCACGGCGCGACGATCTCGACCATCCCGACGAGCTGCGGGTCGACCTCGATCCCACGCCCGGCATCGTGTGGGATGGCGTACGGCGCACCGCGATGGTCGTGCGCGAAGTGCTGGACGACCACGGACTGCGCGGGTTCCCCAAGGTCTCGGGGTCGAAGGGGATCCACGTGAACGTCCGGATCGAGCCGCGCTGGGACTTCCTCGAGGTGCGGCGCGCCGCGCTCGCGCTGGCGCGCGAGGTCGAGCGCCGGGCGCCGGACCTCGCGACGAGCAAGTGGTGGAAGGAGGAGCGCCAAGGCGTGTTCGTCGACTACAACCAGAACGCCCGCGACCGCACCGTCGCCTCGTGCTACTCCGTTCGCCCGACGCCGGACGCACGCGTGTCGTGCGCGCTCGAGTGGGACGAGGTGCCCGACGTCGAGCCGGGCGACCTGCGTCTCGACACCGTGCCCGATCGCCTCCGCACGACCGGCGATCCCGCCGCCGCCATCGACGAGCAGCCCGGCTCGCTCGACCAGCTGCACGACCTCGCTCGCCGCGACGAGGAGGGAGGGCTCGGCGACGCGCCGTGGCCGCCGCACTTCCCGAAGCAGCGGGGCGAGCCGAAGCGCGTCCAGCCGAGCCGTGACAGCGACCGGCCGACCCAGCGCGGTCGCGCCGGCGATCCGCAGCCGGGCGGCCCGCCGCCCGGCGTGAGCACCGGCGGCATGCAGCGCGGCTTCGGCTCCAAGCCGAGGACCGGCCAGGGCCACGAGCACGAGTTCGGCGAGTAGCTCAGTTGCCCGGCGCCAGCCGGCTCTTGCGCTTCCCGTAGACGAAGTACACGACGAAGCCGAGGGCCATCCATATGCCGAAGCGGATCCACGTCGCCTCGACGAGGTTGAGCATCAGGTAGAAGCTGAACAGCACCGCGAGCACCGGCGTGATTGGCATCAGCGGCACGCGGAAGGAGCGCGGCAGGTCGGGCCGGCGCCGGCGCAGGAGCAGGACCGCGATCGAGACCAGCATGAACGCGAACAGCGTGCCGATGTTCGTGAGATCGGCGAGCGTCTCGAGCGAGACGAACCCAGCCAGCAAGGCGACTGCGATGCCGACGATGATCGAGATGATGTACGGCGTGCGGTAGGTCTGGTGCACTCGCGAGAGCGCGGGCGGGAGCAGGTGGTCGCGGCTCATCGCGAAGGCCACGCGCGACTGGCCGTACATCAACACCATCATCACCGTCGTCAGGCCGGCGAGCGCGCCGAGGCTGATCAGGGTCGACGCCCACGTGATGCCGTTCTCCTTGAAGGCGAACGCCAGCGGCGCGTCGACGTTGAGCTGCGTGTAGCTCACCATCCCGGTCACGACGAGGCTGACCAGGAGGTAGAGGACGGTGCAGATCGCGAGCGAGCCGAGGATGCCGATCGGCATGTCGCGCTGCGGGTTGCGGGTCTCCTCGGCGGCCGTGGCGACGATGTCGAAGCCGATGTAGGCGAAGAACACCAGCGCCGCGCCGGTGAAGATGCCGCCGACGCCGAAGGTGCTCGTCTCCAGCCCGAGCAGGGTCTGGATCATCGGCGTCGTGTCGGCGTCCGCCCCGGCCTCCGGTTTGCCGGACGGCGGCACGAACGGATCCCAGTTGCCCGTCTTGACGTAGAAGACGCCGAGCACGATCACGAACAGCACGACGCCGAGCTTGATCGCGACGATCACGAGGTTGATCCGCGCGGAGGCGCGGATCCCGACGATCAGGATCGCGGTGATGATCAGCACGATGGCCATCGCCGGCAGGTTCACCGACGGGTCGTCCCCGGCGATCGCAGTTGGGAGCGTGATGCCGGCGTCGTCGAGCAGCGACGTGAAGTAGCCCGACCAGCCGACGGCGACGGTCGAGGCGCCGAGCGCGAACTCGAGGATCAGGTCCCAGCCGATGATCCACGCGAGCAGCTCGCCGACCGTCGCGTAGGAGAAGGTGTAGGCCGAGCCGGCGACCGGCACGGTCGAGGCGAACTCGGCGTAGCAGAGCGCGGCCAGCGCGCACGCGACCGCGGCCACGACGAATGACAGCGACACGGCCGGTCCGGCGCGCGTGGCGGCCGCGACTCCGGTCAGCACGAAGATGCCCGTGCCGATGATCACGCCGATGCCCCACGCCGTCAGCGACAGCGCGCTGAGCTCGCGCCGGAGCTGGTGCTCCGGCTCGTCCGTCTCGGCGACGGATTGCTCGATGCTCTTGGTACGAAAGACCGAGTTGGACGCCCGTCCGTCAGCACTGGCCACGTCGCGGCGCGTACCCCCGGTCGGGATGGAGGAAACGCGGGGTCGTCGGCTAGGCGACACTCCCCTCGAGCACCGACTGTCGCGCACCCGATCGCATCACGGCGCGGCGGTGGTGGATGAGCACGGCGATCGCCCCATTGACCAGGCAGTAGTAGATCGGGTACAGCAGCAGCGAGGCGTCGACCGCCCCGACGGCGCCGGCGGCGAGCGCGCCGCCGAGACAGGCGAACGCGAACGTGACGAGCGTCTCCGAGTCAGGGTCGCGATAGGACTTCGGGACCATCATCCCCGCGCCGATGAGGTCGGCTGCAACCACGCATGCGGTCGCCACGAGCGGCCTCGTCGGCCACCACCCAACCGACCACGCCGGCACCGGCCACGGCGATCATCCCGATCTCGGCCGTGGTCAGGCCGCCGGTGCCGCGGCGGATCGACAGCACGAAGATCAGGCTCGTGACGACAGCCTGGACGGCCGCCATGATGAGGCTCCACGAGGCGCCGTCGGCGTACTGCGACACGCAGACGACGACCGCGAGCACGCCCCAGATGAGCTCGATCATGCATGCGACGCTCGCCCAGCCCGCTGTCGGATCGCTGTCAGTCCGGTGAGTGCGTGAAGCTCAGCGGATTGCGGCGGGCGTGCGGGGGTGAGGTCCGGACCCACCACTTGCCCTCACCGGGGAAGGTCACCGTCCACTCCCACTCGTCGACGTACACCGTGCCTTCGTCCTCCTCGAGATCGAGCGTGCACTCGAGCTTGAACCGGCCCTCGCGGATCGCCTGCTTCCCCTCTTCGGTGAGCTCGGCGTACTGGGATCCGAGGAAGCGGATCAGCGCCTCCGGGTTGCGAGCCTTGTCGAACGTGAAGCGGCTGCGGTCGTTCGCCTTCATCGTCTTCTCGTGGATGCTCCCGGGGAGGTCACGGCGGTCGCGTTTGTGCCGGACGAGTCGGTCCCGGGCCCACGGCTCGGTGTTGTCGATGACGCGCTGGATCTCGGTGATGTCCAGGCCGGCCGCGCCGAAGTGCGAGCGCGTCTGGTACGCGAACATCTCGTAGTAGCCCTCGAGCGCATCCTTGCCGCGGAAGCCGACCGCGAGCGCCTTCTCCCACTGCGCCTGGTTGGTCTCCGAGTCCTCGTCGTTCTCGTCGCCGGCGTGCTCCAGCACCCAGTCCTGCAACAGGAACTGTGCGAGCGAGCGGTCCGACTCGACGGGGCGGTTGAGCTTGGCCCTGGTCGCCTCCAGCCTGGCGGCGCGTCCGAAGTCGATGATCTCTGTCTGGTCCTCCATCTCGGCCAGGGCCGCGCGTGCCTTGTCCACGCTCGCCCGCGCTTCAGCGAAGCCCGCGGTCTCGACCTGCTGGAGCGCCTTCTCGGAGTCCTCGACCAGGAGTCCCACCTGCTCGGCCTCCGCAGCCCGTGCCTCCTCTTCGGAGGACGGCCCGATGGAGTCGTAGATCAAGCCGACCACGGTCTCGATCACGACGCCGATGACGAAGCCGACGGCGAGACCGGGGAGGTTGGCGATCGCGCCGCCGGCGGCGGCGCCCGCCGCACCGCCCGCGCCGCGCGCGATCACTCGCTTGCCGACGCCCTTGACGGTGTCGGCGGCTGCGTTGCCGATCGCGTTGGACACCAACCCATCCAGCCCGGCCTTGCCCAAGCTGAGTCGCGGGTTGCTGCTCGTGAGGCTGTAGAACCTGACCCAGTTCGCCGACAGCCACCGCCGGTGGGCTCTGACGTAGTCCTCCAGCGAGTCCTCGAGCGCGTCGAGGTAGTCCCTTGCGTCGTTCCGGTCTCGTTCGAGGGCCGCGTCCTCCGGCGCCCGGGCGATGGCCTGTCGGGAGAAGCGGGTCGCCGGCGCGCGGCTCAGGGGCTGGTCGGCGGCGCGGTCGGCCTCGACCTCCTGCGCGTCGCCCGGCTGGCTGACCTGAAGCGGACCGGACGTGGGCGCACCACTCTGCTGGATCGCGTGCGCCGTCTCGTGGGCGATCAGCGCATCGCCGTCCGTCGTCCCGGGCCGGTACTCGCCGTCCCCGAAGAAGACGTCCGAGCCGACGGTGAACGCGCGGGCGGACACGGCGCGCGCGAGGCTCGATGCGACCGGGTCCGTGTGGACACGTACGTCGGGTAGCTCGCCGCCGAGCCTATCGCTGATGCGGTCGCGCACGCCGGCGTCGAGCGGGGCGCCGGCGCCGCGCCGAGCGGCGATCTCCGCCTCGACCTCGGGAGCAGCCGTGCCGTCAGGGCGGATCCCTGCGGGCTCGCCGGCGTCGTCCGCCTTGCGCGCCGCCACGCTGTTCGCGAACGCCCGGTTGCCGACCGCCGACGCGACGTCGAGCTTCGGCGGTTGCGCTGCGGGCTCGCTTGAGGCCGCCTCCAGCTCGGTCGGCGTACGGCTGAGGTCCTGCTCCCTGCCCATCGAACTCATAGACGCTCACCGGCCGCGATCTCTTCCCAAACACCTCCCGTCCTGTGTCTGACCGCCCGGCGTGGCCGCTGCGTGACCGCTCCGGCGCTTGGGTAGCGCAGCGCCAACGCAACGGTGCAAGACGATCCAAAGGAGGAGCCGTGGCGGGTAAGAAGGCGCGCGACATCATGAGCGACGACTGCACGTGCATCGGCGAGAACGACTCGGTGCTCGACGCGGCCAAGCGGCTCGCCGAGCTGAACGTCGGGTCGCTGCCGATCTGCGGCGATGACGACCGGCTCAAGGGCATGCTCAGCGACCGCGACATCGTCGTCAAGGTGCTGGCGAACGACAAGGATCCGGCGTCGGTGAAGGCCGGCGAGCTCGGCCAGGGCGACGGCAAGACGGTCACGATCGGCGCGGATGACTCGGTCGACGAGGCGCTGCGCACGATGATCGAGCACCAGGTCCGGAGGCTGCCGGTGATCGACGACCGCAAGCTGGTGGGGATCGTCAGCCAGGCCGACGTCGCGACCAACGTCGACGAGGAGCGCGTGGGAGACCTCGTCGAGGCGATCTCTGCCGCTCCGTAGGGAACCGAGACAGGAGATGAACGAGCCGCGGACGCCCGAGCCGCCCTACCCCGCCCAGCGGCAGGAGCCGCCGGGCGTGGAGGGAGCGATGCGCCCGGCCGCCGATCACGGCGAGGGGAGCTATCGCGGCTACGGGCGTCTGCTCGGGCGTGCCGCGATCGTCACGGGCGGTGACAGCGGGATCGGGCGCGCCGTGGCGCTCGCGTTCGCGCGCGAGGGCGCGGACGTGCTGATCTCCTACCTGTCCGAGCACGAGGATGCGCGCGAGAGCGTGCGACTGGTGGAGGACGCCGGCCGCCGGGCGGTCGCGATGGCCGGCGACGTCGGCGACGTCTCCCACTGTGCGGCGATCGTCGACCGCGCGATCGCCGAGTTCGAGCGGCTGGACATCCTCGTCAACAACGCGGCCTACCAGCAGGTGCACGACTCGATCACCGAGCACCCGGCCGAGGAGATCGAGCACATCTTCCGCACGAACATCCTCGCGATGTTCTGGCTCTGCCAGGCGGCCGTACCCCACATGGGTGCGGGCGGGGCGATCATCAACACGGCGTCGATCCAGGCCTACGAGCCGTCACCGACGCTGCTGCCCTACGCGACGACCAAGGGCGCGATCGTGACGTTCACCAAAGGGCTGGCGCAGGAGCTGACCCCGAAGGGCATCCGCGTCAACGCCGTCGCGCCGGGGCCGGTGTGGACGCCGCTGATCCCGATGTCGATGCCCGAGGAGCAGATCGAGCAGTTCGGGGCCGACACGCCGATGGGCCGGACCGCTCAGCCCGCCGAGCTGGCCCCGCCGTACGTGTTCCTCGCCTCCGACGAGGCGCGGTTCGTGTCCGGCGAGATCCTCGCCGTCACCGGCGGCAAGCTCACCGCCTGAGCTATCCGCCCGGGCGGCGACCTCCGGTCCTGGGCGAACGTCACCCCGCTGGGCGGGAAGCGGGTGCCGTTGGGCGGTGCGGGGGGTGCAGAACTGCACAACCGACGCGCGTTCTGATCGCGCGTGTGCAGTTGCGCACGCATAGCGTGCATTTCTGCACACGCCCGGATTCGGCGTGGACGAGTGTGCAGTTATGCACCCTCACCGCGGCGTCAGGGCCACCCCGCTTGCCCACCCAGAGCAGTTGAAGTTCTGCGGGCTTGACATATGCCTATATAGGTATATGATTCTTGCCATGGCACGAGCGGCGACCACAACCGACGCGTTCAACGCAGTCGCAGAACCGCGGCGACGGCAGATCCTCGATCTGCTGGCCGGCGGTGAGCGGCCCGTGAACGACCTGGTCGGAGCGCTCGGCCTCGCTCAGCCGCAGGTGTCAAAGCACCTGCGAGTACTCAGAGAGGTGGGGGCGGTTGATGTGCGCGATCACGGACGCCAGCGGCTGTACCGGCTCAACGGCCACGCGCTGAAACCGATCCACGACTGGGTCAAGACGTACGAGGCGACGTGGACCGAACGGTTCGAGCGGTTGGACGTCGTGTTGGAAGACCTCAAGGCAAAGGAGCAAGGAGATGACGGCAGTGGGCACGAGTAGCGGGACCGCGACAGTGACGCTCCCGACCGACAAGCAGATCCTGATCACGCGCGAGTTCGACGCGCCCAAGCACCTCGTCTACAAGGCGTGGACGACGCCGAGCTCGTCAAGCGCTGGTGGGCCGGCCACCGCGGCGAGATGGCGATCGCCGAGATCGACCTGCGCGTCGGCGGCACCTGGCGCTACGTGATGACCGCCACCGGCGGCTTCGAAGTCGGCTTCCACGGCGAATTCCGCGAGATCGTCCCGAACGAGCGGATCGTCTCGACCGAGGTGTACGAGGGCATGCCCGAGGGCGAGGCGCTGAACACCCTGACGTTCACCGAGGTCGACGGGCGGACGACGCTCACGGTGCTCGTGCAGCACACGAGCCAGGAGCACCGCGACGGGCACATCAACTCCGGGATGGAGGGCGGCATGCAGGAGTCGATGGACCTCCTGGAGCAGGTCGCCGTCTCGCTCCGCTGAGTCCCGCGGGCTACTCCCGCTCGCTCGCTCGGCGACGTACGCGGACCGCTTAGCGGTCCGGGTACGGGTCGGCTTGGGCGTCGCCGCCGCTGAGGGTCTCCCACTCGCCGTTCTGGCAGCTCGGGCACGGCGGGAGGCTCTGCGTCGAGCTCACGTCGATCTCGTTGCCGCAGTTCGTGCACTTGTACGTGCCGGCTGAGACGTCGCTGCCGGCGGGAACGGGGTCGGCCATGGTGACTCCCTGGGTTGATGGCTACGGCTGAAGCAGGACCTTGAACGCGCCGTCCTGCTTCTTCTGGAAGATCTCGTACGCTCGCGGCGCCTCGTCGATCGGCAGGCGATGGGTGGCGTAGTCGTCGACGCCGAGCGGGTCGTCGTCACCCTCCACCAGCGGGAGCAGGTCGTCGATCCAGCGCTTGACGTTCGCCTGGCCCATGCGCAGGTTGATCTGCTTGTCGAACAGCTGGATCAGCGGCATCGGGCTGACGGCGCCGCCGTACACGCCGGACAGCGAGATCGTGCCGCCGCGCTGGACGAGCTCGATCGCCATGTGCAGCGCGGCGAGCCGATCGATGCCGGCCTTCTGCACGACGGGGCGGGCGACGGCGTCGGGCAGCAGCCCGGCGAGCCGGTGCGCAAGCTTGCCGACCGGTGAGCCGTGTGCCTCCATGCCGACCGCGTCGATCACCGAGATCGGCCCGCGCCCCTCCGTCAGCTCCCGCACCGTCGCCGGCAGGTCGTCGTGGTCGTCGAGGTTCAGTGCCTCGACGCCGTGGGCGCGCGCCCGCGCGAGCCGCTCGGGCACGAGGTCGACGCCGATGACCCGGCCGGCGCCACGGTGCTGGGCGATCCGCGTGCACATCTCGCCGATCGGGCCGAGGCCGAGTACGAGGACCGTCTCGCCGTCCGGGACATCGGCGTACTCGACCGCCTGCCAGGCGGTGGGCAGCACGTCGGAGAGGTAGACGAAGCGGTCGTCGGGCGGGCCCTCGGGCACCTTGATCGGCCCGTAGTGCGCCTGCGGCACGCGCAGGAACTCGGCCTGCCCGCCCGGCACCTGTCCGTAGAGCTTGGTGTAGCCGAGCAGCGCCGCGCCGGTGCCGTAGTCGCGCACCTGCGTGGTCTCGCACTGGGACTGGAGCCCCTTGTCGCACGTGTAGCAGTGCCCGCACGAGATGTTGAACGGGATCACGACGCGATCGCCGGGCTTGATGTGCTCGACGTCCGCGCCGACCTCCTCCACGATGCCCATCGGCTCGTGGCCGAGGATGTCACCGGGATCGATGAACGCCCCGAGCACCTCGTAGAGGTGCAGGTCGGAGCCGCAGATCCCCGTCGACGTGATCCGGACGATCGCGTCGGTCGGTTGCTCGATCGACGGGTCGTCGACGCTGTCGACGCGCACGTCGTGGTTGCCGTGCCAGGCGACGGCCTTCACAAGCGGCGCCCGACGCCGGTGAGAAACTCGCGAACTCGCAGCGGCCCGCCCGCGCGTGGCTCCAGCGGCGGCGTTGCCCGGCCGGCCGGCTCGCGCATGCCCACGATCAGCTCCTCCAGCGCGGCGGTCGCGCTGCGGCGCGGCGTCCAGCCCAGCTGCTCGCGTGCGCGGCGCGTGTCCAGCACCGGCACGCCGAGCCCCATGTCCAGCCAGCCCGGCGGGGTCGGCTGGAGCCGGGCACGCCACGACACGTCGGCGAGCACGCGCACCGCACGGGCAGGGACCCGGACAGGCCGGGCGCGAAACAGGCGCGCGAGCGTCGCGCCGTCGAGAACGGGGTCGGCGGCGATGTTGTACGCGCCGCGGGCATCGGGGGAGAGCGCGGCGAGCCGATACGCCTCGGCGACGTCGTCGGAGTGCACGCCCTGCAGCACGAGGCCGTTTGGCAGCGGCAGCACGGGCAGCACGCCGGGACGCACCAGCCGCGCCGGGAGGAGCGGACCCGCGAACAGCCGGCGGACCTCGGGGCCGGCTTCACGCTGGAAGATCAGCGCGGGGCGCAGGCGCACGACCCGCAGCTGCGGGACGTCGGCCTCGATCGCATCGAGGGCGTCCTCGGCGGCGACCTTGTGGCGCGAGTAGAAGGAGCTCGCGATGCCCTGGCGCGGCCACGACTCGTCGACCGCGCGATCCTTCGGCCCGGGCGAGTACACGCCGACCGAGGAGGCGTGAACGAGCCGTCTGACGCCGGCCTCGGCGGCGGCCTCGAACACGCGCCGCGAGCCGTCGACGTTGACGCGCTCGAGCGTGGCGGCGTCACGGCTGGGCTGGATCAGCCAGGCGAGGTGCACGACGACGTCGGCACCGGCGAA
This sequence comes from uncultured Solirubrobacteraceae bacterium, assembly GCA_963806395.1. Classification (GTDB taxonomy): domain Bacteria; phylum Actinomycetota; class Thermoleophilia; order Solirubrobacterales; family Solirubrobacteraceae; genus DASSUW01. The sequence continues at coordinate 449,394 of CAWDYI010000020.1, forward strand.
CAGGGGGCGGAGGTCGTCGCGGCCGACGTCGGCGGACACCCACTGCGTGCGTGGCGGGTTCCACTCCGGAGTGCGTCGCGCGACGCCGACGATCTCGTCGACGCTCGAGTCGGCAACGAGTGCCCGCACCACGCTGGTGCCGACGTTGCCGGTCGCCCCTGTGACCACGATTCGCATGGGCGAGCCCTCCCCAATGGGACCGGCCGCCCAAACGCGCCCGCCGCAGCGCGGTACGGGATCTGATCCCGTACCGCGTCGCGGCCCTGGTTCAGAGGATGTTGTTCTTGATCTGGTCGATCGCGACGATCGTCGTGGTCGTGCCGAGCAGCAGCACGGCGAAGACGAGCACGCCGAGCCGGAAGCCGCGCAGCTGGATCGGCTCCGGCAGGTAGCGCCGGTTGGTGACCAGCAGCAGGCACGTGTACACGACCATGATCGCGCCGCCGAGAACCGTCGAGATCGTGACGAGCACGAGCGGCTGGTCGAAGCCGAGCAGCAGGATCCCGCAGCCGAACACGATCAGGCACCACACGATCGCGAAGTAGATCCGGCTCTCGGACCAGCTCCCGCGGTCACGCGTGTAGCCGACGTAGATGACGTCGGCTACGAGGCGCCCGACGTAGTCGACGATGCCCAGCGCCGCGGCGAACAGGCTGATCGCGCCGACCGCCAGGAACAGCGTGCCGAACCAGGTGCCGACCGTGTCGTCGAGCACCTGACCCTCGAGGGCGATGAAGTCGAAGCCGCTCGAGTCGGGCAGGGCGGGGTTCTGGAAGACGGTCGAGTAGGCGACGAGCGAGAGAGCGATGATCGCTATGCCGCCGACGCACGCGAAGGTGACGAACTGCTCGAGATTCGCGCGGCGCCACCAGACGCGCCAGCGGCTCATGTTCGGATCGTCGACGGGAAAGCTGAAGCGCTCGCTGGAGGGCGCGGCTTCCTCCTCGCCGGTGATCGGCGAGACGATCCGCGGGAGGTAGCGGCCCATGCCGAAGCCCTTGTCGCGGATCCAGTTGCTCTGCACGAGGTTGTTGGCGCCGCCGGCCCCCGATGCTGCGAGCGCGCCGACGAGGATGGCGAGCGTGATCTCGCTCGGGAACGTGCCGAAGCTGGTGATGATCTGGCTCGTGTCCCGGTACGCCGTCGCGCTGATCGCGGCGAACAGGGCGACCACGATGAAGACGAGGACGGCGGCGATCTTGATGAACTGGAGCTTCTCGACGGTCTGGTAGACGACCGGTGACACGGTCAGCACGACGCCGATCGTGACCAGGCCGGCGATCGCGATCGCGTTGGGATCGCCGCCGCCGAACGCGAACGTGGTGACCGTCGCGGCGGAGGTGGCCCAGCCGGGCCACATGGTGGCGAGGATCGCGCCGATCGCCAGTAGCGCGCCCCACGGCTTCCAGAGCCGCTGGAAGCCGCCGATAGCGGTCTCGCCGGTCGCCAGCGTGTAGCGCTCGATCTCCATGTTGATGAAGAACTGGACGAGGATCCCGACCACCGCGGCCCACAGGAAGACCAGGCCGGCCTGCGACGCGATGAACGGGTAGAGGATGTACTCGCCGCTGGCGACGCCGACCCCGATCAGGATCACGCTCGGCCCGATCAGGCGGCGCAGCGGCGGCGCCTCGGGAAGCTCGCGCTCCTCGCTGCCCTTGCGCGTGAACCGCCCGGTAGGCGGCGCAGCGGGCTCCTGCTGTCCGGTCACCTCGGTCGTGTGCATCGCTCTCCTCCCTCTGCTCGCGTTATGCCACCGGCGTGATCGCCGCGCGCTGTGCGGCCATCCGGACCGGTGAGTTGACGGCTCCATAGCGCTCGTACGCCCCTCGTCGCTCGAGCACCTCGAAGAACACGCGCCCGCCGATTCGCGCGGTGTAGAAGTGCAGGAGCTCGCCCCCGGGCTGCGGTCGTAGAGCACGCCGAGCTCGCGCAGCGCGGCCAGCAGCTCCGGGTCCAGATCGATCCTGGCCTGAAGGTCGTCGTAGTAGTTCTCGGGGATCGGCAGGAGCGGGACGCCTCGATCGCGCATCGCCCGCGCGGCCTCGAGCGCGTCGTCGGAGGCGAACGCGACGTGCTGCAGCTCGCCCTGCCCGTGGAGCGGCGAAGCCAGCGCCGGGACGTTGAGCGCGAACCTGACGCCGCCGTCGCGGCTGGCGACCGCGCGGCTGCGCACGAGGCCGTCCGGCGAGGCGAGATCCTGGCTCTCGGTCGGCTCGAGTCCCAGGACCGCTCCGTAGAAGAGGACGGCCTCGTCGAACGACTCGAACGGCTGCGCGAGCGCGATGTGGTCGACGCGACGGATCGGCACCGGGGCGCCGCGGTCGTGGCTCCCGTCCGTGCCGAGCGCGACGAAGTCGGCGAGCCAGCCGTCGGCGCGAGCCGTGCGGCAGAAGAAGACCGACGTGTCGTCCGGCGCCGCGACCGCCGCGAGCTCGGCCTCACCGGGGTCCCGGCGGCGCTCGAGCACCGGCGCGAGCAGCGCCTCGGCGCGTTCGGCGGACCGGCCGGGATCCTCGCTCTCGACCGCGATCGCCACGACCTCGGGGTCGTCGTCGCCGGCACCGTGATTGAGGACGATGCGCGTGTCGCCGTGCTCCCACAGCTGCACGGGCTTGCTGCGATGCGGACCGCCGTGGACGAAGCCCATCGACCGCAGCAGCGCCTCGGTGGCCGGCGCCGACTCCGCGTCGACCCCGAGCTCGACGAACGCGTAGCCCGCGAGCGCGGCGGCGGGTGGCAGCGGTGTCAGCCCGAGCCGGTCCTCGAGCACGATCAGCGAGCGCATCGCGTCGATCGCGGTGCGCTCCGGGTCGGCCTGGCGGAAGACATCGTTGAAGACCTCGAGCGAGAGCGGCCCGTCGTAGCCGGCGTCGAGCACGCGCTGCACGAAGCCGGCGCAGGTCGAACCCGCCCTGGCCCGGGAAGCAGCGGTAGTGCCGGCTCCACTGGAGCACGTCCATCGCCAGCTGCGGCGCGTCGGCGAGCTGGAGGTAGAACAGCTTCTCGGCCGGGATCTGCGCGATCGCGGCGAGGTCGGTGCCGCGCGACAGGATGTGGAACGAGTCCAGGCAGGCGCCGAGGCTCGGGTGGTCGGCCGCGCTGCGACGATCCGCCACGCGTGGTCGTAGTCGTTGCACGTGCCGTCCCCACGCGAGCGCCTCGTACGCGATCCGCATGCCCCACTCGGCGGCGCGGGCGGCGAGCGCGTGCAGCTGCTCGGCCGCGAGCGCGTCGTCGTCGATCGCGTCGGCCGAGACGTTCGAGCAGACGAGGATCGTCGGGCCCCGAGCTGCTCCATCACCTCGAACTTCGCCTCCGCGCGGCGGAGGTTGCGCGCGAGCGTCGCGGCGGACGGCCTCGAAGTCGCGGAACGGCTGGTAGAGGTCGATCGTCAGCCCGAGCGTCGTCCGCGCGCGCGCCGCACCTCGGCCGGGGACAGCGGCGAGTCGATCAGGTCGTCCTCGAACAGCTCGACTCCGTCGAAGCCCGGCGGCGGCCGCGGCGTCGAGCTTCTCCTCGAGCGTCCCGCTCAGGCAGACGGTGGCGATCGAGCGGCGCTTCAGCGGGCGAGGCTCGTGGCGGCTCGGCGAGCTCGGCGAAGTGGCGCAGCATCCGCTCGGAGTCGGGCTCGACGCCGGTGAACAGCTGGAACGCCTCCGCGGCCTGGAACACCGCCATGCCGCCGCCGTCGAGCGTGCGGCAGCCGAGCGCGCGCGCGCGCGCGCAGCAGCTCGGTCTCCAGCGGGCGGTAGACGACCTCGGCGACCCACAGCCGCGGATCGCAGCAGCTCCTCGGGGAGCGGCAGCCCGGGGTGCGCGGCCATCCCGGTCGGGGTGGCGTGGATCAGCCCGTCGGCGTGCGCGAGCTCGTCGAGTGTCGCCCGCGCGTCGCCTGCGGCGTCCAGCTGCTCGCGCGACCGCCCGCGCGCGGTCCGGCTCGACGTCGACGATCGTCAGCCGCCCGACGCCCGAGCCGAGCGCAGCGTGGGCCACCGCCGTGCCGGCGCCGCCCGCGCCGAGCACGACGACGCGGTCGAGCGGCGCGTCGGGCAGGCCGCGCGAGAAGCTCTCCGCGAACCCGCTCGCGTCGGTGTTGTGGCCGAACGCGCGGTCGCCGTGCGAAGACGACCGTGTTCACCGCTCCAGCGCGGCGGCGTCGGGCGGAGAGCTCGTCGAGGTGCGGCAGCACGACCTGCTTGCACGGATGGGTGACGTTGAGGCCGGCATGCCGGCGCTGCGCGCGTCAGCGAGCACGTCGCCGAACTCGTCGACGGGGATGCCGAGCTGCTCGATGTCGAGCAGCTTGTAGCGGTAGTCGAGCCCCAGCTCGGCCGCTTCGCGCTCGTGCAGCGCGGGGCTGAGCGAGGCTTCGATGCGCGCTCCCACCAGGCCCACGACGTTCTGGTCTCCTGCCAAGTGCAGCTCCCGGGACTCAATGTACGAACTAGTACGTTATATCCGCGGACGCATTTGTCAAACAGCCCGCTTACGATCGCCGCGAAGCCCGATGCCGCGTGCACGCAGCTCGACGTCGTCTCGGCAGGCCGCCGCAGGCGCCCCTCCGGATCGCCGCCGAGACGCCGGCCGGACCCGCGGCGAGATCCTCGAGATCGCGACGCGCGAGTTCGCCGAGCGCGGCTTCGCGGGGGCGAGGGTCGACGAGATCGCCGAGCGATGCGCACCACGAAGCGGATGCTCTACTACTACTTCGGCAGCAAGGAGCGGCTGTTCATCGCCGTGCTCGAGCGCGCGTACACGCCGATCCGCGGGGCCGAGCAGAGCGTCGACGTCGACCACCTCGACCCCGCCGCCGCGATCCGGCGGCTGGCCGAGCTGACGTTCGACCACCACGAGGCGAACCCGGAGTTCATCCGGCTCGTCAGCATCGAGAACATCCATCGCGCCGAGCACGTCGCCAAGTCGGAGGCGATCGCGAACCTCGGCACCCCGGCGATCGACCTGATCGCCCGCATCCTCGAACGCGGCCGCGCGACGGGCGTGTTCGTCCGCGACATCGACGCCGTCGACCTGCACGCGCTGATCAGCTCGTTCTGCGTCTTCCGCGTGGCGAACCGCCACACGTTCGCCGCGCTGTTCGGGCGTGACCTGCTCGAGCAGGACACGCGCGAGCGCTACCGGGCGATGCTCGGCGACATGGTCGTCGACTACCTGACGGTTCAGCGGTAGCCGGTCGGATCCGGCGGCAGGCCCGCGTCCTGGACCTCGACCATGTAGCGCCAGCAGTCGGGCTGCGAGCCGTCCACGTCGGTGAACCCGTACTCGCGCGCGAGCCCGCCGGAGGAGAACGAGCCGCCGTTGCGGCGTTCGAGCTGCGGGTCGGCGGCGAGGGCGGCAACCGCGCGCCCGACGAAGCGCGGGCTCTCGGAGATCGCGGCGAAGTGCGGGCTGCCGACGGTCGCCTCGCGCCAGTTGTCCTCCGTGACGCCGTAGATGTCGAGCATCATCTCCGAGCGCATCCAGCCCGGCGTCAGCGCCACGGCGGCAGAGCCGTGCGGCGCGAGCTCCTTGCTCTGCGCGAACGCGAGCCGGATGACGGCCGTCTTGGCGAGGTCGTAGAACGCCGACTGCCGGTAGTTCTCGGCGTTGTACTCGAGCGTGCCGTCGGTCATCTCCACGACGAGGCCGCCCGGTCGCCGGATCAGCAGCGGCAGCGCGAAGTGGCTGGTGATCAGGTGCGTGTCGACCGCCAGGCGCAGCATCCGCAACCCGTTCTCGAGGTCGTGCTCCCACACCGGCGTGTCCCACTCGAACAGCTTCTCGCCGCCCCAGATGTCGTTGACCAGCACGTCGAGCCGGCCCTGCTCGGCGTCGATCCGTCCGGCGAGCGCCTCGACCTGCGCCGCCTCGAGGTGATCGACCTCGACGGCGATCCCGGTACCGCCCGCGGCATCGACGAGCTCGGCGGTCTCCTCGATCGTCTCCGGCCGGTCGTACTCGGAGCGCCGCTCCCTGGTCGTGCGACCGGTGCAGTAGACCGTCGCACCCGCCTCTCCCAGCGCCACGGCGATCCCGCGCCCGGCGCCGCGCGTCGCGCCCGTCACGAGCGCGACCTTGCCAGCGAGTGAGTCAGCCGTCGTCACAGGAGCCTCCAGTCAGTTGATCACGAAAACCGCGCCGAGGACGAGCGCCCCGCCGGCGAGCTGGATGGGACCGAGCGCCTCGCCGAACGCCACGAACGCCAGCATGACCGCCGTCAGCGGCTCGGCCGTCGCGAGGATCGAGGCGCTCGTCGGCCCGACGCGGGGCAGGCCGGCGAAGAAGAGCGTGATCGCCGCGACGGTCGAGACGACGGCGACGCACGCCAGCCAACCCCAGCCGGCCGCGGTCAGCTCGTCCGGCCGCAACTCACCGAGCATCGCGGCGCCGACCGTCAAGGAGACTGCCGCGCCGGTGCAGACGAGCGCCGCCAGCACGCGCGGCTGCACGCGCCCGGCGACGCCCTCGCTGGTGAGGATGTACGCGCTGTAGACGACCGCGGCGCCGAGCCCGAGCGCGACGCCGAGCGGGTCGAGCGCGCCCGCCCCCGCGCCGGCGACGACGAGCGCGAGCCCGCCGGACGCCAGGCCGAGCGCGGCCAGCCGCCGGCCGTCGACGCGCTCGCGGCCGAGCACGATCACTGCGACCACCACGATCGCCGGGAAGGTGTAGACCAGCAGCGACAGCAGCGATGCGTCGACGCGGTCGAGCGCGGCGAAGTAACAGCCGGCCTGGGCGGCGTAACAGCCGCCGCCGAGCGCGAGCGCGACGCCGACGTCGCGGCCGCCGAGCGCTCGGATCTCTCGTGCCGCGCCGCTCGCGAGGACCAGCGCCCAGAGCAGACCAGCGGCCAGCATGAAGCGGATCGCGAGCAGCGTCCCGACGGTCGCTCCGTCCTCATAGGCGAGCTTGCCGAAGATGCCCATCGCGCCGAACGCGGCGGCGGAGCCGAGGCACAGGACGGTTCCCGAGAAGCGCATGGTGCGCATCCTGCTGGGGCAAAGCGTCAAGATCGATTCCGATTCCTGAAGAGGAATCGGTAGCGTTCCTGCACGATGCTCGAGCTCCGCCGTCTCCGCCTGCTCCGCGAGCTTGCCCATCGCGGGACGATCGCCGCGGTCGCCGACGCGCTCCAGTTCACGCCGTCGGCCGTCTCGCAGCAGCTCGCGATGCTCGAGCGCGAGGCGGGGGTGCGCCTGCTCGAGCGCGCCGGGCGCGGCGTGCGCCTGACCGACGCCGCGCTCGTGTTGGTCGGCCACGCCGACGCGCTGCTCGACCGCGCGGCACTCGCCGAGGCCGACCTGGCGGCGGCCGCCGGCACCGCAACCGGCCGCGCGCGCATCGCCGGCTTCCAGTCCGTGGCGGTGCGGATCGCGCTGCCCGCGATGGAGGCGCTCAGGCGCGACGCGCCGCAACTCCGCTGCGAGCTGATCGAGGCCGAGCCCGAGCAGGCGCTTCCGGCGCTGGCGCTCGGCGACGTCGACCTCGTGCTGGGCGACGAGTGGCAGCACCAGCCATGGCGGCTGCCCGACGGCCTCGTCCGCCACGCGCTGTTCCAGGACCCGGTCCACCTCGTCCTTCCGGCCGGCCACCCGTTGGCGGGGCGGCACGCGGATGCCGTGCCGCTGTCCGAGCTGGCGGGCGAGGTCTGGACGACCGGCCACCCCGGAATGAGCTGGGAGGAGATGACGCAGCGCACGTGCCGCGCCCTCGGAGGCTTCGACCCCGACATCCGCCACCGCACCAACGACGCCAACGTCAGCCTCGCGCTCGTCGCCGGCGGGATGGCCGTGACGCTGCTGCCTGAGCTTGTCTTGTGGGGTCGCGGGGCGGGCGTCGCGCTGCGCTCGCTTGCCGAGGGCTCGGTGAGCCGCGCGATCTCGGCGGTCACGCGTGCCACCGACGCCGCGCGGCCGTCGACGCAGGCGGTTCTTGCCGCGGTTCGGGACGCGGCCGCTTCGCTGCCGCGCGAGTGACGCCGGCGAACGTCAACTGCGCTGGGTGGGGAGCGGGTGGGCTGTGTGGCCGCGGTGAGGGTGCATTTCGTCAACTTCGTCGCGTTCGCGGGCGCCGTGTTGACGAATGCACACGCGCGGACCCCGAACCGGGCGAGTGTCGAGTTTCTGGGCCCCAGGCCCGATAAGTCGACACTCGGCGAACCTTCACCGCGGCCAACGGTCACCCGCTTCCCCACCCAGCGCAGTTGACGTTCCGGTCCACGACGCCTGTCGAAATATTTTCCGTAACCTAAGCTGGACACGCGAAATTTCCTCTGATACGGTGGCGCCCACGACGCCACGGGACGCCCGAGCCGCACCGCTGGCTCGCATCTGGCGGTAGCGGGGAGAGCCGGGAGCGGCTCTCGGGTCGCCCGGCGCGTGGGGGTACCGAGTTCGATCGCCAGCGGGCCACGGCCTCGCGCCGCGGGCGACGGCTGGCGCCGTTCTCTCCGCCAGCGAGAGGAGGAGTTCACCGTGCGAAGGATCTTGCTGTTGCTCGTGGCGACCGGTTGCCTGGGCCTGAGCGCCGGCTGTGGTGACAGCGATGACGGCGGCGACGCCGCCTCCGGTGGCTCGTCGACCGAGACGAAGGAGGTCACGATCGGCTGGACTCCGCCGGACATCACCGGCGTGTTCAAGACGGCGACCGACTACTTCGAGCGGGCGGCGGACGACGCCAAGGCGGCCGGCTTCGAAGTCGAGATCGTGAGCCGCTCGCCGGCGACCCACACGGCGTTCGCCGACCAGCTGGCGATCATCGAGGACTTCATCTCGCGGCAGGTCGACGTGATCGCCGATCTCCCCCGCCGACACCGAGGCCGTCAAGCCGGCCATCAAGCGCGCCAACGACGCCGGCATCCCCGTGATCATGGTCAACCTCCTGGAGCCCCAGGAGGACATCGACGTCGCGAGCTACATCGGCTTCGACAACACCGAGGCCGCGAAGGTCTCGGCGTACGCGGTGCTCGACTACTTCGGCGGCCCGGGTGTCCTCGGCGCCGGCGACAAGGTCGACGTGAAGCCGGACGACTACCTCGACCTGGCGTGGTGGGAGAAGACCTACGGCGACGCGGACAAGAACGCGATCGAGGCCAAGGGCACGGTGATCGAGGGCATCGCCGGCACGTTCTTCTCGCAGGCGCGCCTCGACGGCTTCAACTCCGTCGTCGAGCAGTACCCGGGGGTGGAGGTCCTCGGCAATCCGATCGCGGCGGACTGGAACCGCGAGAAGGGCGTGAAGGCGACGGAGAACTTCGTGTCGCGCTACAAGCCCGCCGACATGAACTTCATCTGGGCGGCCTCGAACGAGATGGGGCTCGGCGCGATCCAGGCGCTCGACCAGCGCAACCTGCTCAACGCGGACGGCGGGCTGAAGGAGCCGCCGGCCGGCAAGGTCTCGGTCTTCACCAACGACGTGACGCCCGAGTCCACGGACGCGATCCGCGCAGGGCAAGCTGATCGCCGAGACGCACCACGGGTTCCCGGAGTGGGGCTGGTTCGGCACCAAGGTCGCCGTCCAGCTCGCCTGCGGCCAGGAGGCGGAGCCGAAGATCGACATCCGTCCCCGCACCGTCTACGAGGGCAACGCGGACCAGTTCTACCCGCAGCCCGAGCTGCCCGAGACCGACTGGGAGGCGATCAAGCAGAGACTGCAAGGAATGACGCTGCTGGAGGCGCGGTCCGTCAGCAAGTCCTACCCGGGCGTGCAGGCGCTCGCCGGCGTCGACCTCAGCGTCGACGCCGGCGAGGTGCACGCGCTGCTCGGGCAGAACGGCGCCGGCAAGTCCACGCTGATGAAGATCGTGGCCGGATCGGTGACGCCCGACGAGGGCGAGCTGGCGCTCGACGGGGCGAGCATCCCGCTCGGCTCGCCGGAGCACGCGCGCGAGCACGGGATCGGGATCGTCTACCAGGAGCTGAGCCTCGTCCCGCAGCTGTCGATCGGGGAGAACGTGCTGCATGGGCCGCTGGAAGCCGTGCGCGCTTCGGCCGCCTGATCGGCTGGAAGGAGACGTTCGCCGAGGCCCGCAGGCACCTCGAGCGCGTCGGCTTCGACGGCGATCCCTCGCGCCCGGTGTCCGAGCTCGGGATGGCGGAGCGCCAGCTCGTCGAGCTGGCGAAGGCGCTCTCGACCGACGTCCGCGTGCTGCTGCTCGACGAGCCGACGTCGGCGCTGTCGGACCGCGAGGCTCGGCGGCTGTTCGCGATCATCCGCGAGCTCACGCGCCACGGCGTGGCGGTGATCTACGTGTCGCACCGGCTCCAGGAGCTCGTCGAGATCTCCGATCGCGTGACCGTCCTGCGCGACGGCGAGGCGCGTCGACACCGTGCGGACGCAGCGACGTCGACGAGGCGCAGCTCGCGCAGGATGATGGTCGGGCGCGCGACGACGCTGATGGCCGTCGCCGCCACGGAGGAGCGCCAGCAGCACGCGCGACGGGCGCGGTCGCGCTGCGCGCCACCGGCCTCTCCCGGCGGCCGCGCCTGAAGGAGATCGACCTCGAGCTGACGGAGGGCGAGATCGTCACCGTGTTCGGGCTCGTGGGCGCCGGGCGCAGCCGGCTCGCGAAGACGCTGTTCGGGCTCGAGCCGGCGACCGCGGGGCAGCTCGAGGTGCTCGGCCGCGAACGGCGCATCTCGCTCGCCCGTCGACGCGATCGACGGCCGGGATGGGCTACGTGGGCGAGGACCGCCAGGGCGGGCTGGTCCCGAAGATGAGCGTCGCCGTCGAACATCACGCTGGCGTCGCTGGACAGCGTGTTCAAGGGGCCGCTGATGAACTTCGACGCCGAGCGCGCGGAGGCGCAGGCGCCAGGTCGACGACCTGGCGATCCGCACCCCGTCCGTCGACGTGCCGGTCGCGACGCTGTCGGGCGGCAACCAGCAGAAGGTCGTGCTCGCGCGCTGGTCGTGCGCGGGCGCGCGCGTGCTGCTGCTCGACGACCCGACGCAAGGGCATCGACGTCGGCGCCAAGGAGGAGGTCTTCCGCCTCGTGCGCCGCCGCGCCGACGAGGGCAGCCGCGGTCCTGTACCTGACCTCCGAGGTGCGCGAGGCGCGCGCGCTCGGCGACCGCCTGCTCGTGATGGCGGGCGGCGCGATCGTCGCCGCGCTCGACCCGGCGACGCCCGAGGAGGAGATCATGGCCGCCGCCGGGGGCGTCGTGCCATGCTCTGACGCCGGCGGCCGCCGGCGCACCGCCCTCGAGCCCCGCCTCGCCCGGCCGCGCGGCACGGCAGGTCGCCGGCGTGGTCGGCGGCCGCGGCGGCGCGCTGATGATGCTGCTGCGTGCTGGTCGCGTTCTTCGCGATCGCCAGCGAGGACTTCTTCACCACCAACAACCTGCTCAACATCCTGCGCCAGTACTCGGTGCCGATGATCCTCGCGGTCGGCCAGACGATCGTGATCGTCTCGCGCGGCATCGACCTCTCGGTCGCGGCGACCGCGGCGCTGTCGGGCTCGGTCATGGGCGTCGCGTTCGCCCACTGGGGCTGGCCCGAGCCGCTCGCGCTCGCACTCGGCCTCGGCGCCGGCTTCGCGGTCGGCGCCTTCAACGGCTTCGTGATCACGCGCTGGCACGTGCCCGACTTCATCGCCACGCTGGGCACGTTCACCGCCGTCCGCGGCGTCGCGCTGCTGATCACCGACGGGCTGCCGGTGCCCGACTTCGGCAAGGCGCAGGAGGGGCGCACGATCCCCTCGTCGGTCTCGACGCTCGGCTGCGGACACGATCGGGCGGATCCCGCTGATCGCGATCGTCGCGCTCGTCTGCGTGCTGATCGGTGGCGCTGATCCTCAACCGCACGCGGCTCGGCCGCTCGGCCTACGCGATCGGCGGCAACCCGGACGCCGCACGCATCTCCGGCATCCGCGTCGAGCGGTCGAAGATGAAGATCTACATCCTCTCCGGCCTGCTGGCCGCGGTCGCGGGCTTCCTGCTGGCGGGCCGCCAGGGCAGCGCGAACGCGCTGATGGGCGACGGCATGGAGCTGCAGTCGATCGCCGCCGTCGTGATCGGCGGCACGAACCTGTTCGGCGGCGAGGGCAGGGTGAGCGGCACCGTCATCGGCATGCTCGTGATCGGCGTGCTCTCCAACGGGCTGGCGATCATGGGCGTCGCCGAGTTCTGGCAGCGGGTCGTCAACGGCCTGATCATCATCGCGGTCGTCGCGCTCGACCAGTGGCGCCGGCGCGCGGCCCGGCAGGCGGTGGCGTGATAGCTGCATGCTGGTCGGCGTCGATCTCGGCACCACCGGCGCTGAAGGCGGCGCTGTACGCGCCCGACGGCACGGCGCTCGCCGAGCAGCACCGCGCCGACGCCGCTGCGCTGGCACGGGACCGGCCGCGTCGACCAGGACCCGGAGGACTTCTACCGGGCGGCGACGATCGACGATCGCCGGCTGCCTGCGAGCGCGCGGACGCCGACGCCCGCGACGTCAGCGCGATCGCGATCTGCGGCCAGATGGCGGGGACGATGGGCGTCGACGCGGACTTCGCGCCGACGACGCCCGTACGACTCGTGGCTGGACCTGCGCTGCGCCGAGGAGGTCGCGTGGCTCGAGCGCGAGCTCGGCGACGACGCTGATGGAGACCTGCGGCTGCCCGCCGATGGTCAACCACGCGCCGAAGATCCTGTGGTGGAAGCGCCACGAGCCCGGAGGCCTTCGAGCGCACCGTCGCCTGGATCCCGCCCGGCAGCTACGTGGCGGGGCGGCTGGCCGGGCTGCGCGGCGACGAGGCGTTCATCGACGCCACGTACCTGCACTTCACCGGCCTCGCCGACCAGCGCGCGGGCACGTGGTCGGAGCGGCTCGCGGACGCGCTCGAGCGTCCCGGCGGCGAGCGCTCCCGCGGATCGTCGAGCCGACCGAGGTGATCGGCGAGCTCACGCCGCGAGGCCGCCGCGGACAGCGGGCTGGCGGCCGGGACGCCGATCGCCGCCGGGCTCGGGGACACCGCGGCGGGCACGCTCGGCGCCGGCGTCGTGCGGCCCGGCCAGCTGCTCGACATCGCCGGCACCGCGGCGATCCTCGCGGGCAGCGTCGCCGAGTTCCGGCCCGACGTGCGACGAGCGCACGCTGATCACGATGCGCGGCGCGGTGCCCGGGCAGTGGGTGTCGCTCGCGTATCTCTCCGGCGGCCCGCTGCTGGGATGGCTCGCCGGGCTGCTGCTCGGCGACGAGTTCGTCGAGCACGACGCCGGCGGCGACGCCGTCGCGTCCGCCGAAGGGCTCGAGCGCCTGGCCGCCGAGGCCGCGGCGGTCCCCGCAGGCTCGGAGGGGCTGCTGTTCCTGCCGTACCTCGACGGGCGGATCCTGCCCAGCGAGCCGTCGATGCGCGGCGCGTGGCTCGGGCTGCACCGCCGCCACGGCCGCGGGCATCTCGCCCGCGCCGTGCTCGAGGGCGTCGCGCTGGAGTACCGGCGCTACCTCGACGTCCTCACCGGCCTGCATCCGGACCTCGCGTTCGCCGAGACGCGCGTCGCCGGCGGCGGTGCGCGCAGCGACGTGTGGTGCGGGCTGAAGGCGTCGGTGCTCGGCGTGCCGCTACGCGCGGCTGGAGCGTTGCGAGCTGTCGTGCTGGGGCGCGGCGCTCGTCGCCGGCGCCGCCGTCGGCGTCTTCGACGACCTCGGCGACCGCCGCCGAGCGCAGCGGCTCCGCACGCCGGGCGTGATCGAGCCGGTCGCCGCCGACCACGCGGTCTACGAACGCCTGCACGCGGTCCACCGCGCGTTCGAGGACGCCGTGGTCGAGCCGTACCGCGCGCTCGACCGGCTGCTGGAGCCGGACGCGGAGGTTCTGGCGATGAGCGGTCCTGCAGGTGGTCCTCGTCGGCGCAGGCCGCGCGGGCGCGAACCACGCGCTGCCACCTCGCCGAGCACGTGCCCGCGGCGTCGATCGCCGGCGTCGTGGACGCGGACGCGGACAGCGCGCGCGCGCCTCGCGGAGCAGCTCGGCTCGCGCGGCCCACGCCGGCCTCGAGGAGGCGATCGAGCGCACGGCCGTTCGACGCCGTCGTGATCGCCACGCCGACGTTCACGCACTCGCGATCTCGCCGTGACCGCCGCGGCGGCCGGCAAGCACGTCTTCTGCGAGAAGCCGATGGCGATCACCGAGCGCGAGTGCGACGAGATGGCGGAGGCCGCCGAGCGGGCGGGCGTGGTGCTGCAGATCGGCTTCATGCGCCGCTTCCAGCCGGAGTTCGTCGAGGCGCGCCGGCGCATCGAGGCGGGCGAGATCGGCGACCCGATGGTGATCAAGTCGCTCACTCGCGGGCCCGGTCTGCCGCCGCCGTGGGCGTGGGACCTGAAGACCTCCAACGGCATGCTCGCCGAGGTCAACTCGCACGACTTCGACTGCGTGCGCTGGCTGATGGGCTCCGAGATCACGCGCGTCTACGCCGAGGCGGCGAACCTCAAGGGCGCCGACCGCGGCGTCGACGTCGAGGACTTCTACGACAACGCCGTCGTCGACGCTGCGGTTCGCCTCGGGCGCGCGTCGGCACGATCGACGGGACGTGCCCGGCCGACTACGGCTACGACGCGCGCGTCGAGGTCGTCGGCACGGCGGGCCTGCTGCAGATCGGCGAGGTGCGCGGCGCAGGCGCTGCTGATGGTCCAGGACCGCGAGGTCGGCGCGGTGTCGCCGGTCCACCGCACCTGGCCGGAGCGCTTCGAGGCCGGCTACCGCGCGCAGATGCGGGCGTTCGCGGACGGCGGCGCTCGTCGGGCGGCGCGCCGCCGGTCACGGCGGCGGACGGGCGCGCCGCCGTGCACGCGGTGCGGGCCGCGAACCGCTCGTGGCAGGAGGAGCCGGCCGATCGCGCTCGACCAGGTGCTCGTCTGATGGAGGCGCTCGTCTACCGCGGCGCCGGCGACCTGCGCGTCGAGGAGCGGCCGACCCCGACGCCGGGCCCCGGCGAGGTCGTCGTGCGCGTCGAGGCGTGCGGGATCTGCGGCACCGACCTGCGGATCGCCTCGGGCTCGCACCGCGCGTACCCCGAGGGGACGGTGCGCGTTCCCGGCCACGAGATCGCCGGCACGGTCGCCGACGCCGGCGACGGCGCCGGCATCGCGGAGGGCACGCCGGTGTTCGTCGCGCCGAACGTCGGCTGCGGGCGCTGCCGGCAGTGCCGGCAGGGGCGCGTCAACCTCTGCCGGACGCCGAGTGCGCTCGGCATCACCCTCGACGGCGGGTTCTCGACGCACGTGCTCGTGCCGGCCGCGGCCGTCCGAGCAGGGCAACGTGATGGCGCTCGAGCGGCCGCTCGACGCGGCAGCGGTGTCCGTGGTCGAGCCGCTGGCGTGCGTGCTGCGCGGCCAGGCGCCGTGCGGCATCGGGCGCGACGACGTCGTGCTGATCGTCGGCGCCGGACCGATCGGGCTGCTGCACCTGCTGGCCGCACGCGTGCGCGAGCCCGGCGCGATCGTCGTCTCCGAGCCGTCGGCGGCACGCCGCGCCCAGGCGGCCGAATGGGGTGCCGACCGCACCGTCGATCCGTCGAGCGAGGACCTGGCTGCGGTCGCTCGGCGAGGACGGGGCGGATGTGATCATCGTCGCGGCGCCCGCGGCGGAGGCGCAGGCGGAGGCGCTCCGGCTCGCGGCCACCGGCGCGCGGATCAACTTCTTCGGCGGACTTCCCAGCGGCAGCTCCGAGGTCGCGCTCGACACGAACCTCATCCACTACAAGGAGCTGCGTGGTCACCGGGACGACGGCGAACACGAACGACGACTGCCGCGCCGCGCTGGACCTCGTCACGAGCGGCGCGGTCGACGCCGGGCGGCTGGTGACCGGCCGGCGGCCGCTGGCCGAGGCGGGGGCGGCGTTCGACGCGGCCCGCTCGGGGGAGGCGCTCAAGGTCGTGATCGTGCCGTGAGCGCGGACGGCGCGGTCGTGCTCGTCACCCCGCGGTCGTTCCGTGGCGCGGACGCCGAAGCGCAGGCGCGGCTCGAGCACGCGGTCGGCGAGGTGCGCTACAACGACCTCGGCCGGCCGCTGACGGGCGGCGAGCTGGCCGACCGGCTCGACGGCGTCGACGCCCTGCTCGCCGGCCTCGACGAGATCGACGCCGCCGTCTTCGACGCCGCGCCCGCCCTGCGCGTCGTGGCGCGCTACGGCGTCGGCGTCGACCGCGTCGACCTCGACGCCGCCGCCCGCCACGGCGTCACCGTCACCACCACCCCGGGCGCCAACGCGGGCGCGGTCGCAGAGATGACGCTCGCCCTCATGCTCGCGCTCTGCCGGATGCTGCCGCAGGCCGACCGCAGCGTCCGCGCCGGCGGCTGGCCGTCGCTCACGGGCCGCGAGCTCGCGGCGCGGTCGGTCGGCCTGCTCGGTCTCGGCGTGATCGGCCTGCGCGTCACGGCGATGGTGCGCGCGCTCGGCGCCGCCGTCGTCGCGCACGACCCGTACGCCGATCCCGCCGGCGCGCACGCGGCGGGCATCCGCCTGGTCGCACGGCCTGAGCTGCTCGACCGCGTGCGACATCGTCTCGCTGCACGTGCCGCTCACGGCGGAGACGCGCGGCATGGTCGACCGCGACTTCCTCGCCGCGCTCCGCCCCGGCGCGCTGCTCGTCAACACCGCCCGCGGGGCGCTGGTCGACGAGGCCGCGCTGCTGTGGGCACTCGACCACGGTCCGCTCGCCGGCGCCGCGCTCGACACGCTGCAGGATGAGCCCCCGCCGCCGGGCCACCCGCTCGTCGCGCACGAGCGGGTGCTCGTGACGCCGCACCTCGGCGGCCACACCGCCGAGGCGACCGCCGCGATGGCGCGGATCGCCGTCGACGAGCTGCTCGCGGTGCTCGACGGCCGCCCGCCGCGGTTCCCGGTGCACGCATGACCGGCGGCGCGCTGGCACGCCTGCGCCGGGCGCGCGTGATCGCCGTCGTGCGCGCCGAGACGCCGGACGCGGCTGCAGGCGCGGCGCACGCGCTCGCCGGCGCGGGAGTGCAGGCGATCGAGCTCACCTTCACGACGCCGGGTGCTGCCGAGGCGCTGCGCGAGGCGCGCGCACGGCTGCCGCCCGAGGTGCTCCTGGGCGCCGGGACGGTGCGCACCCACGACGACGTGCGGGCCGCGGTCGACGCGGGGGCCGAGTTCCTCGTCACGCCCCACCTCGATCGCGCGCTACTGGATTGCATGCTCGAGACCGGGCTGCTTACGATGCCGGGCGTGTTCACACCGAGCGAGGTCGCGATCGCCCTGGACGCCGGCGCCGAGGTGGTCAAGCTGTTCCCGGCCGGCACCGGCGGTCCTGCGCACCTGAAGGCGCTCCGCGGGCCGTTCCCGGAGCTGCAGGTGGTCCCGACCGGCGGCATCCGCGCCGCCGACGTCCAGGAGTGGATCGACGCCGGCGCGGCGGCGGTCGGGGCCGGCAGCGAGCTGTGCCCGCCGGCGCTGGTCCGCGGCGGCGACTGGGACGCCGTCCGCGCGGCGGCGGCGCGCTACCTCGACGAGGCGAAGGAGGCGTGATGGAGCTCGAGCTCGCCGGAAGACTCGCGCTCGTGACCGCGTCGACCGGCGGCATCGGCCGGGCGATCGCCACGAGCCTCGCGCGCGAGCGCGCGACCGTGATCGTCAACGGGCGCACGGCGGACACGGTCGACGCGGCGATCGCCGCGATCGTGGAGCAGGTGCCCGGCGCGAGCCTCGAGCCGCTCGTGGCCGACAACGGCACCGCCGCGGGGGCCGAGGAGACGATCGCGCGGTTCCCCGAGGTCGACATCCTCGTCAACAACCTCGGCGTCTACGAGACCGTGTCGTTCTTCGACGAGACCGACGAGGCGTGGCAGCACGTGTTCGACGTCAACGTGATGAGCGGCGTGCGGCTTGCGCGGCGGTACCTGCGCCGGATGCTCGCCGCGCGCGGCGGGCGCGTCGTCTTCATCGCGAGTGAGGCCGCGATCACCCCGCCGCCCGACATGGTCTCCTACAGCGCGACGAAGGCGATGCAGCTCTCGATCTCGCGCAGCCTCGCCGAGCTGACCAAGGGAACCGGCGTGACGGTGAACACGGTGATGCCGGGGACGACGAAGACCGAAGGGCTCGCCGCGATCGTGCGCGACGCCTACGCGGATCTGCCGCTCGACGAGGGCGAGCGCCGGTTCGTCGCCGAGGAGCGCCCGACCTCGCTGATCGGGCGGCTGATCAGGCCGGAGGAGATCGGGGACCTGGTCGCCTACGTCTGTAGCGCGCGCGGCGGGGCGATCAACGGCGCCGCGCTCAGGATCGACGGCGGGCTCGTCCGCTCGATCCTCTGACCCGGCCTACGACCGCGACTGCTCGATCACCGTCGAGTAGGTCTGCTTCAGGTGCGCGAGCGTCGCGTCGAAGTTGCGCGCCGCGAACGCCGCGTAGAGCGCGTCGACGACGAGCAGCTGGCCCCACTTGGAGGTGACCGTCTCACCGTAGATCCCGCCCGCGGACGGCACGGTCGTGGTGAAGAGCGCGACGTCGGCGTGCTCGAGCACCGGCGCCTGCGGGTCGGAGGTGATCGCGAGCGTCGGCGCGCCCGCGCAGCTTCGCCAGCCGCAGCGCCTCGATCACCAGCGTCGTGCGCCCTGAGTCGCTGATGCCGATCACGAGGTCGTCGCGATCGACGGTCTCGCGGTCATCACCTGCAGTGCCTGGTCGCGCTCGAACAGGCACTTCTTGCCCGCGCGCGTGAAGCGCCCGACCGCGTTCTCGGCGGCGATGCTCGACGAGCCCATGCTGGCGAGGACAGCGTCCGTGCCCGCTCGACGAGGCGGACGGCCGCCGCGAGCGCGTCGACGTCGAGCTCGCGTGTGGTCAGGTCGAGCGCGTGGCGGCTGCTCTTGCTGAGCTTCTCGAGGATCGTGGCGACCGAGTCGCCGCGCGTGACGTTCTCGTAGACGAACCCCTCGGAGGCGCCGGCGCCGTTGCTCGCGCGGCGCGCGAACTCGGCCTCGGCCATGCCGAGCTTGAGCGCGTGGTAGCCGTCGAGCCCGAGCTTGCTGGTGAAGCGCGAGACGGTCGAATCGGCGACGCCCGCGGCGGTGGCGAGCTCGGAGATCGTCATCGACTGTGGGGCATCCGGCGCGGCGAGGATGAACTCGCCGAGCTGGCGCAGAGCAGGGCTCAGATAGGGCAGCTTCGCCGAGATCTGCTGGCGGAGATCCGCCGTGTCGGCCATGTCGGCAGGATACTGCAGCGACCACCTGTGATCGAAAAATATTCTGCGACCACAACAAACCCTCGAAATTTCGTCTGATAGTGTCGCGGCCACCGATGGGCGCACAGCTGCAACCGGCAGCCGAGCCGACGATGTACTTCATCGGCGTCACCACGGGCTCGAGCTCGATCATGCGCGTGTTCCCCGAATGGGCCGCGCCATCTGGGCCTGCACGCCGTGCTCGAGGGCGTCGATCTGCCGCTGCACGCCGCTCCCGAGCGCTATCGCGAGGTGGTCGGATTCATCCGTGACGACCCGCAGTCGCTCGGCGCGCTCGTCACCACGCACAAGCTCGACCTGCTCAAGGCCTCCCGCGACCTGTTCGACGAGCTCGGCGAGGACGCCGAGCTGCTGGAGGAGGTCAGCAGCATCTCGAAGTCCGGCCGGCGCCTGGTCGGCCATGCGAAGGACCCGGTGACCAGCGGGCTCGCGCTCGAGGCGATCGTCCCGGACGGCTACTGGTCCGGCGGGCGCCGAGCTGGCAATCCTCGGCGCCGGCGGCTCGTCGCTCGCGCTCACCCTCCACCTGCATCGCCGCCAGGCCGACGGGCTGGACGTCCCGGCGCGGCTCGTGGTGACGAACCGCGGCGCGGCCCGGCTCGCGGAGATGCAGCGGCATCCACCGCCGGCTCGGGTTCGCGATCCCTGCGGACTACGTCCGCGCACCCGAGCCGGGCGACAACGACGCCGCGATCGCCGGCCTGGCGCCCGGGTCGGTCGTGATCAACGCCACCGGCCTCGGAAAGGATCGCCCCGGCTCGCCGCTGACCGACGCGGCGGAGCTCCCTCACGGCGGCATCGCGTGGGACTTCAACTACCGCGGCGACCTCGTCTTCCTGCAGCAGGCCGCGCGCCGGCGCGACGCCCGCTCGCTGCAGATCGTCGACGGCTGGGACTACTTCATCCACGGCTGGACCAGCGTCATCGCCGAGGTCTTCGGCGTCGACATCCCGACGGCGGGACCGCAGTTCGAACGCCTGTCCGCGATCGCTCGCGACACGACCGCAGGAGCACGCACATGACCACGGAGACCTCGCTCTCGACCGTCGTCGACTTCGACCTGGCGACCGGCGCCTCCTCCCGCCGCGCCCCGATCCGGCGGCATCTCTCGGACATGGCCGGCATGTACGCCGACCCGGAGGCCGCCGCACGGATGCTCGCCGCGGGCGACCCGCTCGTCTACGAGTACTACGACATGGCCGTGCCGTCGACCACCGGCGAGGTCGCCTACGGGACCAGCACGACGTTCCCGGGGCGCGTGGGCGACGAGTACTTCATGACCAAGGGTCACTTCCACTCGGTGCTCGACACCGCCGAGGTCTACTACTGCCTGAGCGGCCACGGCTACCTGGTGATGGAGAACCCGGAGGGCGAATGGGAGGTCCAGGAACTGACGCCCGGGCACGCGGTGCACGTCCCCGGCCGCTACGCGCATCGCAGCATCAACGTCGATCCGGACGAGCCGCTCGTCACGTTCTTCGCCTTCCCCGGCCACGCCGGGCATGACTACGGCGCGATCGAGGCGCGCGGCTTCTGCAAGCTGGTCGTCGAGCGGGCGGGCCGCCCGCACGTGGTGGACAACCCCGCGCGCTCCCAGCCGCACGATCCCTAACCTGACGCGCGATGGCCGCAGCCCGTCGACCCGCCCGCGATGTGCTGGTCGTCGGGCCGAATCTGACGATCGACCGCACGCTCTCCACCGACGAGCTCCGGCCGGGCGGCGCCACGGCGATCAGGAGGGTGATCGTCACGGCCGGCGGCAAGGGCGTCAACGTCGCGCGCGCCGCGAAGTTCCTCGGGCTCCGGGCCACGGTGACGGGCCTGCTCGCCGGTCACATGGGGCGGGCCGCCGCCGACCTGCTGCGCGACGAGGGCATCGACCTGGTCGGCGTGGCGGTGCCGGGCGAGCTCCGCTTCTCGCTGATCATCCTCGAGGACGGAGGGCGGGCGACGGTGCT
This sequence comes from uncultured Solirubrobacteraceae bacterium, assembly GCA_963806395.1. Classification (GTDB taxonomy): domain Bacteria; phylum Actinomycetota; class Thermoleophilia; order Solirubrobacterales; family Solirubrobacteraceae; genus DASSUW01. Next base: position 470,546 of record CAWDYI010000020.1, read on the forward strand.
CAACGAGCCCGGACCGGTCCTCGCAGAGGACGATTGGCTGGCGTACGAGGCGGCCAGCGTCGAGGCGTTCGAGGATCACGCGGTCGTGGTGTGCTCCGGCAGCCTGCCTCCGGGCGCGCCCGCCGACGGCTACGCCCGGATCGTGCAGGCGGCACGCAGGCGCGGGCGGGTGGTGATCGTGGATGCCGGCGGCGCGCCGCTCGTCGAGGCGCTCGAGCACGGCCCCGACGCGGTCTGCCCGAACCTCGCGGAGGCAGAGGGCGTCCTGCTGGGAGGCGGCGATGAGACCGTGAGCGCTCCCGACGACGCACGCGATCGCTCGATCGCCGCGGCCGAGGCGCTCGTCGGCTACGGCGCTCGTGCGGCGATCGTGACCGCCGCCTCCGCCGGCGTGGCGATCGCCGACCGCGAGAACCGGTCCGGCCGCTGGATCCCGGCGCCCGCGGTCAGCGTGTCCAACCCGATGGGCGCGGGTGACGCGTTCGCCGCCGGGCTCGCGTCGGGCTTCGCCCGCGGATCTGCGATCGACAAGGCGGCGCGGTTCGCCGTCGGCGTCGCCAGCGCGAGCGTCGAGCACGATCGCGCCGGATGGCTGGACGCCGGCCGGGCGAGCGAGCTGGCCGGGACGACCGACATCGACTCGCCTTCGACGTGAAGCCCGTCCTCATCAGACAGCACGTCGAGTACGCGCCGCCGGGCCTGCTCGCCACATGGCTCGAGGCGCGCGGCCGCCCCTACGAGGTCGACCGCTCGTGGCTCGGCGCTCCGCTGCCGGATCCCGGCCGCTACGCGTTCATGGCGTCGCTGGGGCACAGCCGCGGGCCGGGTGACACAGACGATCCCGCCGTCGCCGCCGAGCTCGAGCTGCTCGGGCGCGCGGTCGCGCTCGGGGTGCCGGTGCTCGGCCTCTGCTACGGCGGCGAGGCGCTCGCCGCGGTGCTCGGCGGGCGCGTCGAGCGCGCCCCCGTGCCGGAGCTCGGCTGGCGCGAGATCGAGACCGACGATCCGGAGCTGGTACCGCGCGGCCCGTGGCTGGAGTGGCACTTCGAGCGCTTCACGACGCCGCCCGGCGCGACGGAGATCGCGCGCACCGCCGACGCGACGCAGGCGTTCCGGCTGGGCCCGCATCTCGGCGTCCAGTTCCATCCGGAGAGCACCGTCGACATCGTCGCCGGCTGGGCGAGGCTCGACCGTGGCCGGCTCGCGGCGCTGGGCATCGAGGACGACGCCGCGCTGCTGACCGCATCGCCGGAGCGCCTCGAGGAGGCGAGGGCGGCCGCGTTCCGGCTGTTCGATGCCTTCTCGGCGCAGGCATCGGACCAATACTGAACAAAGGCTTGCGTTTCGGTCTGCTTATGGTACGTTCGGCACGAAAGCGCGGAACGTGCACGACTACGGCTTCTTCTCGTTCGACTCCAAGGCGGACTTCCTCCGCCGGTCCGAGGATTTCTGGAACCCGGACAAGACCCGCTTCTGGCAGGACGCGGGCGTCGACCTCGTCATCGACCGCCGCGAGGGCTACCTGTTCTGGGACATGGCCGGCCGGCGGCTCATCGACCTGCACCTGAACGGCGGCACCTACAACCTCGGCCACCGCAATCCCGAGCTGATCGCCGTGCTCGAGCAGGCGATGGGGCGGTTCGACATCGGCAACCACCACTTCCCGGCGCTGGCCCGGACGGCGCTCGCCGAAGCGCTCGTGGCGACCTGCCCGCCGAACCTGCGCCGCGTGATCTACGGGTCGGGCGGCGGCGAGGCGACGGACATCGCGATCAAGACCGCGCGGCACACGCGCCAGCGGCGCAAGATCGTCTCGATCCTCAAGGGCTATCACGGGCATACCGGACTGGCGGTCGCGACCGGCGACGACCGCTTCTCGACGCTCTTCCTGTCCGACCGCCCGGACGAGTTCACGCAGGTCCCGTTCAACGACCTCGACGCGATGGAGGCGGCGCTGCGCGGCGGCGACGTCGCCGGCGTGGTGATCGAGACGATCCCGGCGACCTACGGCTTCCCGCTGCCCGAGCCGGGCTACCTGCGCACGGTCAAAGAGCTCTGTGAGCGCTACGGGGCGCTCTACATCGCGGATGAGGTGCAAACGGGGCTGATGCGGACCGGCGAGATGTGGGGCGTCACGAAGGCCGGGATCGAGCCCGACATCATGATCGTCGGCAAGGGCATCACCGGCGGCATGTACCCGATCGCATGCACGGTCGTGTCCGAGGAGTGCTCGGCGTGGCTGAAGGAGGACGGCTTCGGCCACATCTCGACCGGCGGCGGCGCCGAGCTCGGCTGCATCGTGGCGCTCAAGGTGCTCGAGATCTCCGGCAGGCCGGAGGTGCGGTCGATGGTGCACTACATCGCCGACCGGTTCCGCGCCGGCCTGCGCGCGATCCAGGAGCTGTATCCGGACTGGTTCGTCGGCATCCGCCAGGACGGCGTCGTGATGGGGCTCGAGTTCGACCACCCGCAGGGCGCCAAGCTCGTGATGCGCCGCCTGTACGAGAACGGCGTGTGGGCGATCTTCTCGACGCTCGACCCGCGCGTGCTGCAGTTCAAGCCGGGGCTGCTGCTCGGCCCGGACCTGGTCGACGAGGTGCTCGACCGCGCCGGCGTGGCGATCGGGCTCGCGCTCGCCGATGCCGGCGCCACGCGCGAGGTGGCACTGCGGTGAGCGGCGCGGTGATCGATGCCGTCGCACCGGACCCGCCGGGCGCCCCGCGCGCGCGGATGATGCTCCAGCGCGCGCGCTGGGCGGCCACCGCGTTTGCCACGTTCGATCGCGATCGCACGCGCCGCGTGGTCGAGGCGGTCGTCGAGGTTGCATACCAAAACGCCGAAAGGTTCGCCGTCGCCGCGGTCGAGGAGACCGGGATGGGCGTCGCCGAGCACAAGCGGCGCAAGAACGAGGCGTGCTCGCGCGGCCTGCTCGAGCGCTACGAGGCCGCCGACCTCGTCGGCGTGCAGGTCGACCCCGGCGCGAAGATCGTCTCGGTGCCGAAGCCGGCCGGCGTGGTGCTCGCGCTGACGCCGTCGACGAACCCGATCGCGACGGTCTACTTCAACGTCATCCTCGCCCTGATGGGCCGCAACGCGGTGGTCGTCTCGCCGCACCCGCTGGCGCGGAAGGTGTCGGCCGAGGCGATGCACCTGCTCGCGCGCGCGGCGGTGTCCGCCGGCGCGCCCGACGGCTGCCTGCAGGTCGTGGAGGAGCCGACGATCCCGCTGATCGAGGCGTTGATGGCCGACGACGAGGTGGACGTGATCGTGGCCACGGGCGGGACGGCGGTCGTCCGAGCGGCCTACCAGTCGGGCACCCCGGCGCTCGGTGTCGGGCCCGGCAACGTCCCCGCGCTGGTCGACGCGACGGCCGACGTCGCGAGGGCCGCGTCGTGCCTCGCGGACTCGAAGGCCTTCGACAACTCGATCCTCTGCACGAACGAGTCGGCGGCGATCGTCGACGAACGGGTCTTCGCGCAGTTCTCGCGCGAGCTCGAGCGCAACGGCGCGCACGTGCTCGACGAGGACGAGGCGGTGCGCGCTCGTGCCGCGCTGTATCCCGGCGGGAGGATCGAGACCGCGCTCGCCGGCAAGGACGCCGCGGCGCTCGCGGAGGCCGCGGACATCACGGTGCCGGGCGGAACGCGGGTGCTGGTCGCGCCGTTCGACGTCGTCGTGCCCGAGGAGCCGCTCGCGCGCGAGAAGCTGTTCCCGCTGCTCGGCATGGTCCGCGTGTCCGACGCTGCGCGCGGGATCGAGGCCGCACGAGCGCTGCTGCGGATCGGCGGCGCCGGCCACTCGGCCGTGATCCACTCGCGCGATCCGCGCACGATCCTGGCGTACGGCGCCGCCGTGCGCGTGCTCCGGGTCACCGTCAACGCCCCCGGGAGCACCGGCTCGGCGGGGCTGGACACCAACCTGGCGCCGACGATGACCGTCGGCACCGGGTTCTTCGGGAGCTCGAGCCTGACCGAGAACCTGCAGCCGCAGCACCTGGTGCAGTGGACGCGCGTGGCCTACGCCTCGGATCCCTCCGAGCCGTTCGGCGACTTCGGCGACCTGCAGCCGTGGTCCGTGCGGCCGGAGCCGGCGCCGGTGGTCGCTCGCGCCGAGCGGCCGGCCGCCGACCTCTCACGCGAGGACCTGCGGCGGCTGATCCTCGACGAACTGCGGGAGCTGGTGCGGTAGTGGCCGAGCTGCGCTCCGCGATCTTCATCGACCAGCTCCAGCCGCAGACGATGTGTTACCTGGGGACGTGGATACGCGGCCGGCTGCCGCGGAGCGAGATGGCGGCGGCGGTGATCGAGGTCGCGCCGGGGCTCGACATCGAGCCGCTGACCGACGTCGCGATCAAGCACACGCAGCTCCAGGCGGGCATCCTCGTGGTCGAGCGCCAGTTCGGCTACCTGGAGTTCCACTCGCGCTCGACGTCGGCGGTGCGGTCCGCCACCGACGCGGTGCTCGAGGCGCTCGGCGCCTCGGCGGCGGACGCGACGCCGCCGAAGATCCTCGCTTCGACGCTCGTCTCGCGCCTCGACCATCAGCACGCGTTCCTGATCAACCGCAACAAGCTCGGCTCGATGGCGCTGCCGGGCGAGTCGTTGTTCGTGCTCGAGATGCAGCCCGCGTCGTACGCGATCCTCGCGGTCAACGAGGCGGAGAAGGCCGCGCGGATCAAGGTGGTCGACTACCGCATGATCGGCGCCACGGGCCGCGTGTACCTGACCGGCGACGAGTCGGACGTCCGTGCGGCGTCCGAGGCGGCGACGGCGGCTCTGGAGTCGGTCGGATGAGCGACCGCGACGACGCGCGCCGGCTGCTGCGCGAACTGCTGCCGGACCTCCTCGAGGAGGCGCTGACGACCGGCAACGGCTCGGCGCCGCAGGTTCCCGCGCCGCCGGTGGCGGCCGTGCTGCGCCCCTCCAACTGGAGCGGGCCGCCCGTGGCGGGCGAGGTGATCGGCGAAGGCGCCGGCACCGCGGCCGCGCGCACCGAGCACGTGACGATCGACTCCGACGAGGACCTCCACCGGTTCGTGCAGTCGCTGCTGGCCCGGCTGCAAACGGACGGGGCGGCGATCCGCGCCGGTCAGCTGCGCTTCTCGCTCGGCAAGCCCGGTCCGGGAACGAGCACGATGCGGATCGAGCGCGGCGCGGTGACGGAGCGCACGGTCAAGGAGGCGGCTGCCACGGGGGCGCGGCTGGTCCTCGCGCCCGCCGCGGTGCTGACGCCCCTGGCGCGCGAGAAGGCGCGCGCCCTGGGAATCGAGATCGAACGGGAGCGGAGATGCTGAGGGCGACTGTGACGGGCTCGGTATGGGCGACGCGGCGGCTCGACGGGCTGCCAAGCGGAGCCCTGCTCGAGGTGACGGCCGACGACGGCGCGACGCTGATCGCCTTCGACGTGCTCGGCAGCGGCGTCGGCGAGCGCGTGCTCGTCGCCACCGGATCGGTGGCGTCGGCGTTCTTCGCGCCGGAGCACCCGCCGCTCGACGCACTGATCATCGGCTCGCTCGACGAGCCGGGGGACGAGACAAGGAACGACCGAGAGGAGCAGTGATGAGCGAAGCGCTGGGCATGATCGAGACGAAGGGATACGTAGGAGCGCTGGCGGCGGCCGACGCGATGGTGAAGGCGGCCAACGTGACGATCGTCTCGCGCGAGGAGGTCGGCGACGGCCTGGTGGCGGTGGTCGTGCGCGGCGACGTCGGCGCGGTCAAGGCGGCCACCGAGGCGGGCGCCGAGACGGCGTCCACGGTCGGTGAGCTGATCTCCGTCCACGTCATCCCGCGGCCGCACTCGGAGCTGGGGAAGCACTTCACGAGCGCGGCAGCCTGACCGCGAGCGCACGGTGGGGATCGAGCTCCGGGTCTACCTGCCGATCCCCGATCTGGGACGGCAGTTCGCGGCCTATCTGGGCACGCCTACGCGGGCGCGCGGCTATCCGCCGATGGAGGGCGACCACGCGCTGATCGTCGAGGTCGCGCCGGGCCTGGCGATCGAGCGGATCATCGACCTCGCGCTCAAGTCGGTGCCCGAGATCGAACCGGGCATCCACTTCGTCGAGCGCCAGTTCGGGGTGCTGGAGGTCCACGCGTCCGACCCGCGCCACGTCGAGCGGGCGGGGGAGGCGATCCTCGCCGGGATCGGGGCGACGCCCGAGGACGCGCTGCGCCCGCGCATCCTCTACGTCGACGTGATCGAGGAGGTCACGGACCAGCACGCGGTGATCGTCAACCGCAACCGCGAGGCGTCGATGCTGCTGCCGGGCGAGACGCTGCTCGTGGTCGAGATGACGCCGGCGCTGTTCGCCGCCGTCGCGGCCAACGCCGCGGAGCGCGTCGCGCCGGGCCTGACGCTCGTCACCGTCTCGATGATCGGCGCAGCCGGGCGCGTCTACCTCGCGGGCTCGACGCCGGATATCGTGCTCGCGCGCGACGAGATCACGCGCGTGCTCGAGGATGTCGCCGGCCGCGAGCACGAGGGTCGAGGAGAGGGGACGACGTGAGCGAGCAGGAGCGGATCGACGGGCTGGCCGTGACGGCGGTCGCCCGCTTCGGGCTGTCACCGGAGGCGACGGCCACGCTCTGCAACGTCTCCGAGAACCACACGTACCGCGTCGACGACCCGCAGTCCGGGCGCCGCTACGCCCTGCGGGTGCACCGCGCCGGCTACCGCACCGCGCAGCAGATCGAGTCCGAGCTGCAGTGGGTCGACGCATTGCGCGAGGACGGCGCGGTCGACACGTGCGTGCCCGTGGCCGCCCCCGACGGGGAGCGCGTCGTCGAGGTCTCGGCCGATGGGCTCGGCGCCCGCAACGTCGCGCTGTTCGAGTGGCTGCCCGGCAACGAGCCGGATCCGGCCGGCGACGAGGTGATCGCCGGCTTCCGGACGCTCGGCGCGGTCTCCGCGCGCATGCACGGTCACTCGCGCGCGTGGACGCCGCCGCAGGGGTTCGACCGCCCGGCCTGGGACTACGAGCACACGCTCGGCGCCGGCGGGCACTGGGGCGCGTGGCAGGACGGGCTCGGCATGGGCGCCGAGGAGCGGCGCGTGCTGGAGCGTCTCGACGCCGTGATCGCGGCTCGCCTTCAGGCATACGGGCAGGACGAGCGGCGCTTCGGCCTCGTCCACGCCGACATCCGCCTCGCCAACCTGCTCGCCGACGACGGCCACGTCCGGGTGATCGACTTCGACGACTGCGGCTTCGCGTGGTTCATGTACGACTTCGCCACGACGGTGTCGTTCATGGAGGACCACCCGCGCGTGCCCGAGCTGCGCGAGGCGTGGCTGGAGGGCTACCGCTCGGTCGCGCCGCTGGACGCTGCCGACGAGGCCGAGCTCGACACGTTCGTGATGCTGCGCCGGCTGCTGCTCGTGGCCTGGATCGGCTCCCACCACACGTTCGCGACCGAGGCGGCGGAGCTCGGCGCCGGCTTCACCGCGGGCACCTGCACGCTGGCGGAGCACTACCTGTCAACCCATTCCTGAGAGGCGAGACCAAGTGTTCACCCCCCTCACCGGCCGCACCGTCCTGGTCACCGGCGGCACCAAGGGCATCGGCAAGGGCATCGCCGGCGTGTTCGCGCGCGCGGACGCCAACGTGGTGGTCGCCGGCCGCGACGCGACGCGCGGCGAGGCGGCGGCGGCCGACCTGGCGAGCGGGGGCGCGGGCGAGGTCGCGTTCGTGGCCGCCGACATCAGCCGCGCTGCGGACTGCGAGCGCCTGGCGGCCGAGACGGTCGCGCGCTTCGGCGGGATCGACGTCCTGTGCGCGAACGCGGGCGTCTTCCCCGACACCAAGCTCGAGGACATGACCGAGGAGGACATCGATTCGATCTTCGCCACCAACGTCAAGGGCACGATGCTGTCGGTGAAGGCGTGCATGCCGGCGCTCGAGCGCAGCGGCCACGGGCGTGTCGTGCTCACGTCCTCGATCACCGGGCCGATCACCGGCTTCCCCGGGTGGTCGCACTACGGCGCGACGAAGGCCGCGCAGCTCGGGTTCCTCCGCACCGCGGCGATCGAGCTCGCGGGCAAGGGCATCACGATCAACGCGGTGATGCCGGGCAACATCGTGACCGAGGGCCTGGCCGAGCTCGGCCCGGAGTACCGGGAGAAGATGGAGGCCTCGATCCCGCAGAAGCGGCTCGGGAGCGTCGACGACATCGGCTTCGCGGCGCTGTTCCTGGCGACCGACGAGGCGGGGTACATCACCGGGCAGACGATCGTGGTGGACGGCGGGCAGGTCCAGCCGGAGTCGCTGATGGCGCTCGAGGCCGTGTAATTGGAACGCTCGGCCGTCTCGCTCGGGCCGACGGCGCTCGCGGCGCGTGACCGCCTGCTCGCCGACATCGGCGCCGGCCGGCCGGCGCCGGGCGGGCGGCTCGGGGCCGAGCGCGAGCTCGCCGAGCGCCTGGGCGTCGCGCGCTCGACGATCCGCGCGGCGCTCGCCGACCTCGAGCGCAGCGGCATCGTGCGACGCACGCGCGGCCGCGCCGGCGGCATCTTCGTCGCCGAGCGCAAGGTCGAGCGCGACCTCACGAGCCTCGCCGGGCTGCCGGCCTACCTGCGCCGCCAGGGCTTCGAGTCCGACGCACGCGTGCTGTCGACCACGACGATCGAGGCCGACGCCGAGACCGCCGCGGCGCTCGGCCTCGCCGCGCCGGCGCTCGTGCTCGAGGTGGTCCGCGTACGACTTGCCGACGGCGAGCCGATCTCGCTCGAGCGCGCCCGCTTCCCGGCCGAGCGGTTCCCTGACCTGCTCGACCGCGCGCTCGCCGGGTCGCTGTACGAGCTGCTCGAGACGCATTACGGCCTGGTGCCCGGCGAGGCGGAGGAGCGGATCGAGGTCGTCGCAGCGGGCGCCGCCGAGGCGCGCCTGCTCGGGCTGCCGCGGGGCGCTCCGCTGCTCGCCGTCGCGCGCGTCGCGTGGGATGCCGACGGCCGCCCGTTCGAGCGGTCGCACGACCTGTTCCGCGCCGACCGCGCGCGGATCGTCGTGCGCGCCCGCTCCTCGCCCGCCGCGCCGACGCTGGTGGGCGCTGCCGTGCATGTCTCGTAACGCTTGCCACATCGCCCCCGCAGGTGGTTGAATGCAAAAGCTGTCGGACAACTTGGTGCATCGAGGGAACGGAGAGAGGGGAGCTGATGTCCACCACCCAGCCGGACAACCGCGTCGAGGCGCGTCACGAGGGGACCGTCGAGTCGGTACTGGTCTCTGACTCGGGGGTCGACCGCCTCAAGCCCGGGGCCATCGGCCTGATGGGCGTGATCTTCATCGCGGTGACCGGCGCTGCGCCCATCTCAGCGATGCTGTTCAACGTGCCGTTCGCCACCGGCTTCGGCACCGGCCTCTACACCCCGGCCGCGTTCCTGTTCGCGACGATCATCCTCACGATCTTCTCGATCGGTTATGTCGCGATGGCGCGCAAGATTCGCGCCACCGGCGGCTTCTACACGCTCATCTCGCACGGCCTCGGTCGTGAGCTGGGGCTCGCGGCCGGCATCACGGGCGCGCTCGCCTACACGCTGTTCGAGGTCTCGCTGCTGGGCGGGTTCTCCTACTTCGCGGTGACGAACTTCAGCGCGTGGTTCGGCTGGGATATCCCGTGGATCCTGTTCGCATTGAGCGCGGCGCTCCTGATCAGCGTGCTGTGCTGGTTCGACGTCGAGCTGTCTGTGAAGGTGCTGGGCACCGCCCTGATCGGCGAGCTCGTCATCCTCGCGATCTTCGACGTCGTGGTCTTCGGCTCCGGCGGCAGCGAGGCCGACGGCATCCAGTGGGAAGCGCTGAACATGTTCAAGCTGACCGACCCGGGCGTCGGCCTGGCCGCCGGGGTCGGCCTGTTCCTCGCGTTCTGGTCGTGGGTCGGATTCGAGGCGGTGCCCAACTACGCCGAGGAGTCGCGCGACCCGAAGCGGATGATCGTACGGGCGACCCTGATCTCGGTCATCGGACTGGGGATCCTCTATGTCATCACGTCGCTGGCGTTCGTCTCCGCCTACCCGGAGTCGTCGCTCATCGAGGACGCGCAGAACCCGGCCGGTCCGTTCTTCGTCGCGATGGGCGAGTACGGCAACCAGTTCTTCGTGCACGTCATGGAGGTGTTCATCCTCACCGGCTCGTTCGCGTGCGCGATGGCCTTCCACAACGCGGCCATGCGCTACTACTACGCGATGGGGCGGGAGCGGATCCTGCCCAGGGCCCTTGGCAGGACCCACAAGTCGCACAAGTCGCCGTACGTGGCCAGTATGTTCCAGACGGTGTTCGCCCTGGTGCTCGTACTGGCGTGGGGCATCGGCTCCGGGTTCGGCTTCGCCGACGGGTTCGACACCGCCTACGTCCGCATCTACACGATGATGGCCGTGCAGGGCGTGGTCTGGCTGATGGCCATCCAGACGGTGTGCGCGCTGGCCGTGATCGTCTGGCACCGCCGCCACAAGCACCCCGATTCGTTCTGGATCGTCGTGGTCGCGCCGATCATCGCCATCGCCGGCCAGGTGTTCGCCCTCTACCTGCTGTTCAAGAACATCGACGTGCTGGCCGGCACGATCGGCTACGTCGACCTGATCGCCCCGATCGCCGTCGTCGGCGTCGCGATCGCGCTGGGCTACGCGTTCTGGCTCAAGAGCACCAACCGCAAGAAGTTCGACATGATCGGCCGCATGATCGACGAGGGGGTCACACCGTAGGGGGATCGACGCCGGGCCCGGCGCCTGCCGGGCCCGGCCTAGATCAGAGGCCCGGCGAACGTCAACTGCGCTGGGTGGGGAAGCGGGTGTCCGCTTGCGGACGGTGAGGACGCGTGATCAGGGGGGTGCGTCACGAACGTTCACGTATATCGAACAAACGTGACGCACCCCCTCGATCCCGCCTCCCTTAATGCCGCAGTTGACGTTCGCCGAGTCAGGCAGTGACGCCGGCAGCCTCGAGCGCCGCCTGCAGCTGCCCGCTCAGCGGCAGACCCTCGACGAGCGCCCCGTCGAGCGCCGCAGTGCCGATCGTGAACGCCCACGCGCCGCAGCCGTCGAGCGCGCGGATGCGGTCGATCGAGTCGACCGAGCCGGCGCAGATGACCGGCAGGTCGGTGGCGCCCACAACCGCGCGCACCAGCGCCGAGACGTCCCCGTCGTAGCGGTAGGCGAGCAGGTTGATCCCGTCGACGCCGAGTGCCGCCGCGCGCTCGGTGTCGGCGACGATCTCGTCGATCGTGCCGCGCAAAAGGCACGGGTGGCCGACGATCTGCCCGACGTAGGGCCAGAACTTCACGCCGGTCCCGGCGAGGATCTCCTGCACCGGCTCGATCAGCGTGCCGCCGATCAGGTGGTCCGGGCGCATCTCGGCCGCGGCCCGGGCCGACTCGAGCGTCGCCTCCTCGGTCTCCGACACGACCTCGATCCAGGTCTCGTGACCGTTCGACCGGATGTCGTCCATCAGCGCCGCGAGCTCGTCCTTGGGCAGGCCGACGTCCTTGCATCCGACATGGCGCAGGCCGGTGGCGGCGACCGAGGCGTAGACCTCGCGGGCGTCCGCCAGCGTGACGTCGTCGCGCGTGAGCATGAAGATGAACTCGATCATTCAGGCCTCCTGATCTCGCCGCGCCGACGGCGGAGTTGTCGGACAACTGGTACGCTAGCACCGGTCCCAATGGAGGAGGAGGCAGGTGCGCGCAGCGATCTGGAACGGGCCGGGCAGCATGGAGATCGGCACCGCCCCGGACCCGGTCTGCCCCGACGACGGCGTCCTCCTCCAGGTGCTCGCCTGCGGCGTCTGCGGCACCGACGTCCGCTCCTTCTACAACGGCGATCGCCGGATCGAGCCGCCGTGGGTGCTCGGGCACGAGATCTCCGGTGAGGTCCTCGAGATCGGCCCGCGCGCGGAGGCCGAGGTCGAGGCGGGAGGCATCTCGCTCGGCGATGCGGTCCACTGCATCTCGACGCTGTGGTGCGGCCGCTGCCGGCTGTGCCGCGGCGGCGCCGAGAACCTCTGCCTGAACGGCGAGCTGATGGGCTTCGACCACCCCGGCGCCTACGCGGACCGGGTCGTCATCCCGAACATCGCGCTCAAGAACCTGTTCCGGATCCCCGACGGGCTGTCGCCCGCGCACGCGACGTTCGCCGATCCGCTGTCGGACGTGATCTGCGGCCACAAGGACATCGCGATCGGCCTGGACGACGCCGTCGTCGTGATCGGCGCAGGCCCGGTCGGCACCGCGCACGCGGCGCTGGCGCGGCTGCAGGGCGCCGGCCAGGTCCTGCTGCTCGAGCGCACCGCCCGCCGCCTCGAGCTCGCCCGCGCGATCGTCGGCGACGACCGCATCGCCTACGTCGACAGCGACGAGGAGGACGCCAACGCCGCCGTGATGCGCGCGACGGCCGGCTTCGGCGCCGACGTGGTGATCGTCGCCTGCTCGAGCGACGCCGCGCAGCAGGACGCGATGGAGATGGCCGCGCCGCGTGGGCGCGTCCTGTTCTTCGGCGGCCTGCCCAAGGGCACCACGCACATCGACTTCCCGTCGAACGTGCTGCATTACCGCGAGGTCCAGGTCCACGGCTCCTACGCCTCCCGCCACCGCGACCAGGTGGCCGCGCTCGACATGCTGGCGGCGGACGCCGGCGGCATCCGGTCCGTCGTCTCGGACATCATCGGCCTCGACGAGACACCCGACGCCTTCCCGCGCATCCGCGCCGGGGAGGCGCTCAAGGTCGTCGTGGCGCCGTGAGCGGGCCGCGCCGCTCGCTCCGCCACAGCCTCGCGCAGGAGCTGCGGACGCGCATCCTGGCCGGTGAGTGGCGGCCGGGCGACCGGATCCCATCCGAGCCGGAGCTGGCGCGGCGCCGCACCGTCTCACGTTCGTCGATGCGCGCGGCGATCACGATGCTCGAGGAGGACGGCGTCGTCAGCCGCAAGCACGGCTCGGGGACCTACGTCACCTACCGCCCGGCGCTGCCGCACGACCTCGGCCGAAACTTCGGCGTCTCCTCGCTGATCCGGTCGACCGGGATGACGCCCGGCACGGTGGAGGAGGACTCGGGCGCGTTCCCCGCTCCGGCCGCGGTCGCCGAGGCGCTGGGCGTCGCCGAGGGTGAGCTCGTGAGCTCGCTCCGGCGGGTCCGCACGGCCGACGGTCGCCGCGTCGTCGACGTGACCGACTGGTGCCGGGTCGAGCACCTCGCGCCCGAGGAGCTGCCGGAGATCCCGGAGGGCTCGATCTACGCCGCGCTCGCCGACCGCGGCCTCGCCGTCGACCACGGCGTCGCGGACCTGACGCCGAGCAACGCCGACGGCGATCTCGCGCGCCGCCTCGACGTCCCGCGCGGAACCCTGCTGCTCACCGTCGACCAGATCGACCGCACCGCCGACGGCGTGGCCGTGCTCGTCTCGCGCGAGCACCATGTCGCCGACGCGTTCACGTTCACCCTCCTGCGGCGGGGCCCCGGCGAGGGGGACCACTGACCTCGGGCGCGCCCCTCGTCGTCGGCGTCGACGTCGGCTCGCAGGGCACCTGCGCACAGGCGCTGGAGCCGGACGGGACGCTCGTCGCCTCGACGTCCGAGCCGCACGCGCTCGGCTACCCGCAGGCGGGGTGGGCGGAGCAGGATCCAGGCCAGTGGACGGCCGCCCTCGTCGCCACGCTCTCGCGGATCCGCGCCGAGACCGCCGGCCGCGAGATCGTCGCTCTGTCCTTCGGCTCCCAGCTGGACGGTCTCGTTGCCGCCGACCGCGACGGCAGCCCGCTGCATCCCGCGCTGATCTGGGCCGACCGGCGCGCCGACGAGCAGTGCGAGGCGGCGGCCGAGCGGATCGCTCCGGACGCCCTGCGCGAGCTCACGGGATGCAACCTCGACCCCGGGCACGTCGCTCCGAAGATCGCCTGGCTCGCCCGCCACGAGCCCGAGGTCCACCAGGAGGCCGCGGTGTTCGTGCTGCCCGGCTCGTGGGTCGCCTGGCGCGCGTCGGGCACGCTCGCCGTCGATCCGTCGAACGCGTCCTCGATGGGACTGCTCGATCCGCGGACGCGCGAATGGGCGGACCAGGCGTGCGAGGCGTTCGACGTCGATCCGGCGCACCTGGCGCCCGTCCGGCGCCCCGATGCCGTGCTCGGTCCGATCCTCGGATGGCTGCAGGAGGCGACCGGTCTTGACGCCGGCACGCTCGTGGTCCTCGGGGCGGGCGACGAGATGGCCGCCACGCTCGGCGCGGGCGTCGTCGAGCCCGGGACCGTCTGTGACGTCATGGGCACGGCCGAGCCGGTGTGCGCCGTCGTCGCGGAGCCGGCGCACGACCCGACGGGGCTCGTCGAGCTGCATCCCCACGCCGATCCGGAGACCTGGCTGCTGGAGAACCCCGGCTGGCTCTCCGGCGGCGCCTACCGCTGGTTCCGCGACGAGCTCGGCGGCCCCGAGGCGGCGGCCGCCGCGGAGAGCGGCGCGGACGTCTACGAGCTGCTGAACGCGCTCGCCGAGTGCGCGCCGCCCGGCGCCGGCGGCGTCACGTGGGTGCCGGCGCTGGCGGGCGCGATGGCGCCGGAGTGGAACTCGCGCGCGCGGGCGGGCTGGTTCGGGGTGACGGCCGCACACGGCCGGGCGCACCTCGCGCGTGCGTTGCTCGAGGGCAACGCGCTGGCGCTGCGCGACGTGATCGAGGCGATCGCCGGCGCCGGGCACGCCCCGAACGAGCTGGTCTGCGTCGGCGGCGGGGCCAAGGGACGGCTGCTGTGTGAGATGCGCGCGCATGTCACAGGCCTGCCGGTGTCCCGGCCGGACGACGTCGAGACCACCGCCCGCGGCGCGGCGATGCTCGCCGCGGCGGGCGCCGGGCTGCACCCGACCGTGGCGGCCGCGGCACGCGCGATGGCAGGCCCGCGCAGCGCGCACATGCAACCCGACCCGGAGCTGCGCGCCGTGTACGACGATCTGCACCGCAAGCACCTGCGGCTCTACGCTGCGCTGCGACCGCTGTTCGACTCGGAGGTGCCACTAGTGGACCCAGGCACACTCGACGGCGCCGCGCGGCGGCGGGCGCTCGAGGTTGCCTGCGCGGGAGAGCTCGACCTGCTCGTCATCGGGGGCGGGATCACCGGCGCGGGCGCGGCGCTCGACGCTGCCACGCGCGGCCTGAGCGTGGCGCTCGTCGAGGCACGCGACCTCGCGGCCGGCACCTCGAGCGCGTCGAGCAAGCTGATCCACGGAGGGCTGCGCTACCTGGAGATGGGCGACATCGGGCTCGTCCGCGAGGCGCTGCGCGAGCGCGAGCTGCTGCTCACGCGGCTCGCTCCCCACCTCGTCGCGCCCGTCCCGTTCCTGTGGCCGCTGCGCGGTCGCGCCTGGGAGCGCGCCTACCTCGGCGCCGGGCTCGTGCTCTACGACACGATCGGCGGCGCGCGGTCGGTCCCCCGTCACCGCCACCTGAGCCGCCGCGGCGCGCTGGCCGCCGCCCCGGCGCTGCGCGGCGACGCGCTCGTCGGCGCCGTCCAGTTCCACGACGCGGCGGAGGACGATGCCCGCATGGTCGCCGTCGTCGCGCGCACCGCGGCCGCCCACGGCGCGCACATCGCCACCCGCGTGCGGGTGACGGGCTTCCTACGCGCGGGCGAGGTCGAGGCGGTCGACGACGAGACCGGCGAGACGCTCGTGCTGCGCGCGCGTCATGTCGCCTCCGCCGCCGGCGCGTGGACCGATCGGATCCGCGAGCTCGCCGGTGGGACGTCCTCGCGGCGCATGGTCCCGTCCAAGGGCATCCACCTGTTCGTGCCCGCCGACCGGATCCCGATGAAGACCGGCGTGCTCGCGCGCACGGAGAAGAGCGTCCTCTTCATCATCCCGTGGGAGGGCGGCTGGCTGATCGGGGACACCGACACGCCGTGGCACCACGAGCCCGACGAGCCCGTCGCGACGCGCGCCGACATCGACTACCTGCTCGCCAAGACGAATGCGCTGCTGACCGAGCCGCTCGGCATGGCCGACGTGTACGGCGTGATCGTGGGGCTCCGGCCGCTCGTCGCCGAAGCGGCGCGCCACGACACGACGCGGATCAGCAGGCAGCACGTCGTCGAGACGCCTGCCGCCGGCCTGACGACGATCGCCGGCGGCAAGTACACGACGTATCGCGTGATGGCGGCCGACCTCGTCGACGAGGCGGCGCGCGCGCTCGGCACGACGGCGCCGAGCGTGACCCGCGACGTCCCGCTGATCGGTGCCGCCCGGCTCGCGAGCGCGGAGGCGAGCCAGGTGGCGCTGGCCACGCGCGCCGGCGTGTCCGCGACGACGATCAGCGGCCTGCTCCGCCGCTACGGCGACCGCGTCGAGGAGCTGGTCGAGCTGATGCAGGCACAGCCGTCGCTCGCCGAGCCACTCGAGGGCGGCGGGGGCCGCCTGCGCGCCGAGGTCGTGCACGCCTGCACGCACGAGGGCGCGCTCCACCTCGAGGACGTGCTCGAGCGCCGCACCCGGATCGCGCTCACCACGCCCGACCGCGGGCTCGCCGCGGCGAGCCCGGCGGCGGCGCTGATGGCCGGGGCGCTGGGCTGGACGCCCGACCGTGCGCGTGAGGAGGCGGACGCGTGGCGCCGGCGCGTCGCCGCGCGGAAGGCGGGCGAGGCCGAGCCGGACGACGAACGCGCACTCGCCGCGTACCGGGCGGTGCTCGCCGAGCGCCGCGACGCTGCGGTGCCGCAGTGACCGAGCTCGTCCTCGGCCTCGACCAGGGCACGTCGAGCACCCGCTGCGTGGTGCTGGACGGCGACCTGCGCGAGCGCGGATCCGCGTCGGTCGCCGTCGACTCGTCGTTCCCGGGTCCCGGCCTCGTGGAGCAGGACCCGGAGGCGATCGCCGAGTCGGTGCAGCGCGTGATCGCCGGCGCGCTGGCCGACGCGGGCGCCGGGCCGCGCGACGTGGCGGCACTCGGCGTCGCCAACCAGACGGAGACGTTCGTGATCTGGGATCGCGCCTCCGGACGCCCCGTCCACCCGGCGATCGTCTGGCAGGACCGCCGCACCGACGAGGCGTGCGCCGCGCTGTCCGCGGGCGGCCACGAGCAGCTCGTGCGCGAGCGCACCGGGCTCGAGCTCGACGCGACCTTCCCGGCGACGAAGGTGAGCTGGGTGCTCGACCATGTCGACGGCGCCCGCGCCGCGGCCGAGGACGGCCGGCTTGCCTACGGCGACGTCGCGGCCTGGCTGCTGCACCGCCTCGGAGGCGTCCACGTCACCGATGCCGGCAACGCGGGTCGCTCGCTGCTCTGCCCGCTCGGCGGACTGGAGTGGGACGACGAGCTGCTCGAGCTCTTCGGCGTGCCCCCGGCACTGCTCCCGCCGATCGTGGACTCGGACCGGATCGACGCCACGATCGCGGGCGTCCCGGTGCGCGCCGCGGCGGGCGACCAGCAGGCCTCGCTGTTCGGGCTGCGCTGCTGGGCGGCGGGGTCCGCGAAGGTGACGCTCGGGACCGGTGCCTTCGTGCTCGCCCAGGCGGGCGACGCGGCTCCACAGCCGCCGGCCGGCATCCTGGCCTCGTGCGCGTGGCGCCGCGCGGGCGCGACCAGCTACGCGCTCGAGGGCTTCATCCCGACCGCCGGTGCGGCGGTCGACTGGTTCAAGCGGATCGGAGCGCTGCCGGCGGGGGAGGAGCTCGATCAGCTGCTCGCGGCCGGCGAGCCCGGCGTCGTCTGCGTCCCGGCGCTGCAGGGCTTCGGCAGCCCGAGCTGGGACGCGGGCGCTCGCGGCGCGGTCCTCGGGCTCAGCCTCGGCACGACGCGCGCCGACCTGGCGCGGGCGGTGGTCGACGGCATCCTGCACCAGGTGGCCGACGCCGTCGAGGCGATCGGCACGCTCGACACGCTGCGGATCGATGGCGGCCTGTCGCGCTCGGACTGGATCGCCCAGCGTCTCGCCGACCTCGCGGGAGTGCGCGTCCAGCGCACGGGACGGCACGACTCGACCGCCCTCGGCGCCGCGATGCTGGGCGGGCTCGCCGCGGGATTCTGGGACGGCCTCGACGCGCTCCCCGAGAGCCCGGCGGACCTCGTCGTCGAGCCGTCGCTCGCGCTCGCGCAGCGCGCGCTCGAGCGCGAGCTCTGGGCGGGGGCGCGCGAGCTCGTCGCGACCTGGCGGTGACGTCCGTTCAGGCCGCGCGGACCTGCGCGACCGCGTCGGCGAGCGCGACGACGTCGCCGTACTTGTGCTCGATGTCGAACAGGCTCGCCTCGTGCGCGGCGGGCCAGCGGTCGCCGACGCACTCGCGCGGCACGACCGGCATCAGGCCGTGCTGGAGCGCATCGACGACCGTCGCCCGGACGCATCCGGACGTGGTCGCGCCGCACACCAGCAGGCAGTCGTGGCCGGCGAGGATCGCGGCCAGCGGCGTCCCGAAGAACGCCGACGCGAACGCCTTCGACAGCACCGGCTCGCCGGCGCGCCGGCCCAGCCGCGGGTCGACCTCGATCCACTCGCTGCCGGGCTGGAGCACGCGCAGCGCCGGCACCTTGCGCAGGAACACGGCCGCCGCTCGCTCGTTGGCGTCGTCGTAGACGACCGTGGTGAACACGATCGGCAGGCCGGCCTCGCGCGCCGCGTCCAGCATCGTGCGCGTCGCGGCGACGACGTCGTCCATCTCGGTGCCGAGCGGGGACGCCGGGTCGGTGAAGCCGCGCGACAGGTCGACGACGATCAGCGCCGGACGGCGCCCGAAGCCCCCGGCCTCACCGAACCCGGCGGTCACGTGGCCCCGATCGAGTTCCGGACCCGCGCGCGGGCGTCGTCGGGCGACTCCAGCGGCGACCACCGCAGCGGCCGCGCCGGCTGCGGCGGCTCGAGCCCCGTCTCCTCCTTGCAGCGCGCGATCGCGTCCGCCGGCTCGGGCCCGAAGTCGAACGCCTTCGGCTCGCCGCGGTCGGCCCGCTGCCGGTCCCGCTCGGCGCCGGTCGCGGGCTCGTCGACCGTCCCGTCATCGCGCAACATCACGCCGTACGAGCTCTGCGCCTTCGCGCGTGAGACGAGGCCGAACGCGACGTCGCGGGCGACCGCCTCGGCCGGGCGGTCGAGCCGGTCCTTCCAGCCGCCGCCGCCCGCGGTGCGGAAGATCAGCATGTCGCCCGGCTGCACCTCGACCTCGTCGCACTTGGCCGGCAGCACCTGCTCGGTGCCGTCGGCGCGGCGCAGGAGCTTCGTCGAGCGCTCGCCCGGCTCGCCGCCGAGCACGCCCCACGGGTGGGTCAGCCAGCGGTCGTCGTGGATCGAGACGTGGCCGGGCTCGAGGTAGACGTAGCGCTTCTCGATTCCGTTACCGCCCCGATGCATGCCGGCGCCGCCGGAGTCGGTGACCGTCGTGTAGCCGTCGATCCGCAGCGGGTAGTAGGCCTCGAGGTACTCGGTCGGGATGTTCTCGAACAGCGGCCACCACGAGTGGCCGTCCATCCCGTCGCCGATCGGGCGGCCCGGGATCCCGCCGTAGAGGATCTCCATCGCGTAGAAGAACTCCCCGTCCTCCTTCCAGCCGCTGTAGAGCATGTACGGCGAGGTGCCGTAGCCGGCGGCGGTGTTGAGCTCCGGCGCCTGCTTGCACAGCGCGCCGCCGAGCACGTCGAACAGGCGCGCGAGGCCGTGCGTCCGGCACCCGAGCGCGGCCGGGTAGCGGGGGCTCAGCAGGCAGCCCTCCGGCATCACGACGTGCAGCAGCGGATAGAACCCGTCGTTGAAGAGGATCTGCGGGTCGTTGACCATGATCAGGTAGACCCCGATGAACATCTTGAACATGCCCTCGGAGAGGTAGAAGTTCACCGGTCCGAGGGCCTGCGGGTCCGTGCCGGACCAGTCGAACCACGCCTCCTCACCCTCGCGCCAGATCGTGAGCTTCATCTTGTAGGGGCCGTTGCCGAGGCCGTCGTCGTCGATCCAGTCCTCGAACGACTGCGGCTCCTCGGGGATCGCAAGCAGGATCAGCTTGCGCATCGCCTCGTGCGTGCGGTCGAGCAGCGCCTGCAGCGCCGCCAGGTAGACGTCCTTGCCGAAGCGCTCGCACAGCTCCATCACGCGCTTCTCGCCGGCGCGGCAGCCGGCGATGATCGCGAACAGGTCGGCGCGGTTCATCTCCGGCAGGCGGACGTTGTTGAGGATCAGCCGCAGGACGTCCTCCTGCACCTCGCCGCGCTCGACGATCTTCAGCGGCGGGATGATGATCCCCTCCTCGAAGACCGTGGTCGCGCCGGTGGGCAGCGACCCCGGCAGCCGGCCGCCGGCGTCCATCTGGTGGCCGAACTGGCTCGACCAGCCGACGACCTCGTCCTCGTAGAAGATCGGCACGAGCACGAGCCAGTCGTTGGTGTGCGAGATCGACGCCGAGCACTTGTACGGGTCGCTCGTGAGGATCACGTCACCCGGGTAGATGCCGCGATCCCACTCGGCCATCATCTGCGAGATGTAGGCCCCGAACTGGCCGACGACCATGCGGCCGTTCGGGTCGGTGATCATCGGGAACTCGTCGTGCTGCTCGCGGATCACCGGGCTCATCGCGCTGCGGAACAGCACCGCGTCCATCTCGAAGCGGGCGTGGCGGAGCGCGTTCTCGATGATGTCGAGCGTGATCGGGTCGATCTCGATATCGGGGATCTGCGCGACTCTCATGCCGGGCCCTCCGGTCGGATCAGGATGTTGAAGTAGCGGTCGACCTCCGCCTCGTAGCCCGCCAGCACGACCGTGGTCGAGTCGAACTCGGTGACCACCGCAGGGCCGGTGATGCGGTTCCCCGGCCGCAGTTCGGCGCGATCGTGGACCGGCCCCTCGGCTCCCGGATCCGGCCCGTGCAGCTCCCCCTCGGGCAACTCGGGGTTCGGGCGCACGCCGGTGCCGACGGCGCGCAGGTTGACGATCTCCGACGGCGTGTCCGGCATCCGGAAGCCGTAGAGCTGCTCGTGCAGGCCGTTGAAGCGCTCGTCGAGCACGGTGCCGACCTCGTCGCGCTCGATCGCCACCGGGATCTCGTAGCCCTGGCCGCGGTAGCGCATGTCGGCGGCGAACGCCACCGACTGCTCGCCGGCGGCGATCCCCTGCGCGTCCATCCAGGCGCGCGCGCGGCCTTCGAGCTCGCCGAGGATGCCGTCGATCTCCTCGGCGCCCGCCTCCGCGGTCAGGCGGATCAGCGTGCGCGCGAACTCGTTGCGGAAGTCGGCCACGAGATCGCCGAGCGCGCACAGCAGCCCGGGGGAGGGCGGCACGATGACCGGGAACGAGCCCATCAGCTCGGCGACGGCGTTCGCGTGCAGCGGGCCGGCGCCGCCGAACGCGACCAGCGCGAACTCGCGCGGGTCGTGGCCGCGCTGCACGCTGATCAGGCGGAGCGCGCCGGCCATGTTCTCGTTGACGATCTTCAGGATGCCCGCGGCGGCCTCGTCGAGGCTCAGGCCCATCGCGTCGGCGATCGTCCCGACGGCGGCGCGCGCGGCATCGACGTCGAGCTCCATCTCGCCGCCGATCAGGCGCGGTGGCAGGTGCCCGACGACGACGTTCGCGTCGGTCACCGTCGGCGCCGTCCCGCCGCGGCCGTAGGCGGCGGGGCCGGGCTCGGCGCCCGCCGACTCGGGCCCGACGCGCAGCGCGCCGGTCAGCTCGGGCACGTGCGCGATCGAGCCGCCGCCGGCGCCGACCGTGTGGACGTCGATCGACGGGATCTTGATCCGGAACTGCCCGATCGTCGTCTCGCGGCCGATCGTCGGCTCGCCCGCCTGGCACAGCGAGACGTCCGTCGAGGTGCCGCCCATGTCGAACGTGAGGATGTTCGGGTAGCCGGCGCGGGCCGCGACGAACAGCGCTCCGGCCACGCCGCCGCTCGGGCCCGACAGCACGCCGTACACGGGGTTGCGCGCCGCCTCGTCCGGCGTCATCACGCCGGCGTCCGAGCGCAGGATGTCGACCTCGCTCTTCACCCCGAGGCCGCGCAGCGACTGCTGCAGGCTGTCGACGTAGGCGGCGACCGTCGGTCGCACGTACGAGTTCATGCACGCGGTCAGCGTGCGCTCGTACTCGCGGAACTCGGGCAGCACGTCGGACGAGATCGTCACCGGGAAGCCGGGATGCATCTCCTCCACGATCTCCGCGATCTCGCGCTCGTGGCGGCCGTCGACGTAGGCGTTGATGAGGCTGATCGTGAGCGACTCGACGCCCGAGTCGATCAGGTCGCGCACGGTCCCGGCGACCTGCTCGCGGTCGACCGCGACCAGCGTGTTGCCGCGCGCGTCCATCCGCTCGACCGCCTCGCGCGTGTCGGCCAGCGACGCCGGTGGGTCGGGCTTGATCATGATGATCCAGCCGGCCAGCGGCCCGGGGGTCTGCGAGCGGGCGAGGTGCAGGATCTGGCCGAAGCCCTGCGTGGTGATGAGCCCGACGCGGGCGCCCTTGGACTCCAGCACGGCGTTGGTGGCGACGGTCGTGCCGTGGACCACGTTGCGGAGCGCCTCCGGCTCGATGCCGGCCTCCTCGCAGATCCGCCGCACGCCGGTCAGCACGCCCTGTGACGGGTCGGCGGGGGTCGACGGCGTCTTGACCCGCCACTGCCGGTGCTCCTGGTCCTCCACGAGGAACAGATCCGTGAACGTCCCTCCGACGTCCACACCTAGCCGGTACGCCACGGTGACTCCTCTCTCGTCACACCACGCCCTCTCGATCGAGCTCTTCCAGCTCCGCTTCGTCGACCCCCAGCTCGGCCAGCACCGCACGCGTGTCGGCGCCGACGGTCCAGCGCGCCGCGTGCCGGATGCCGCCCGGCGTCCCGGTGAGCTTCGGCACGACGCCCGGGACGTTGATCGCGCCGTGCACCTCGTCCTCGTGCGGCACGAGCAGCTCGCGTTCGCGGAACCACTCGTCCCGCGAGATGTCCTGCGCGTCGTAGACCGGTGAGCACACGACACCGGCGTCGTTGACCAGATCGTCCAGCTCGGCGGCGGTGTACCGCGCCGCCCACTCGCCGATCATCTCGTCGAGCAGGTCCTCGTTCTCGCCGCGTGCGTGATGGGACGCGAAGCGCGGGTCGTCGCCGAGCTCGGGCCGGCCCATCAGCTCGGCCAGCCGCTTCCACAGCGTGTCGTGGTTGGCCGCGATCACGACCCACTTGCCGTCGCTGCTGCGGTACACGTTCGAGGGTGCGATGCGCGGCAGTCGCGGTCCGGTCGGCTCGCGCACGAAGCCCGTCTTCTCGTACTCGACGACCGTCGACTCCATCATCGCGAAGCACGCGTCGGCGATCGACGCGTCGACGACCTGGCCGCCGGCCCCGCGCGCGTCGCGCGCGTACAGCGCCAGCAGGATGCCCTGGAACGCCGACTGGGCGGCCAGCGTGTCGCCGAGCGAGATACCGCTGCGCGGCGGCGCCTGGCCCGGGTAGCCGTTGATGTGCCGCAGGCCCGAGATCGCCTCGCCGGCGGAGGCGAACCCCGGCCGGTCGCGGTAGCGGCCGGTCTGCCCGTAGCCGGACACACGCGCGTAGACGGCGCCGGGGTTGCGCGGCGTGGACGTCCTCCGGCCCGAGACCCCACTTCTCCATCGTGCCGGGCCGGAAGTTCTCGACGATCACGTCGGCTCGGCGCCGCGAGCTCGCCCGCGAGCTGCTGGCCGCGCTCGCTGCGCAGGTTGAGCGTGACGCTGCGCTTGTTGCGCGCGAGGATCGACCACCACAGCGAGTGGTCGTTGTGGCGCAGGCGGCCCCAGTCGCGCATCGGGTCGCCGTTCGGCGGCGCCTCGATCTTGACCACGTCGGCGCCGAAGTCGCCCAGCAGCGTCCCGACGTACGGCCCGGCCAGCAGCTGGCCGAACTCGACCACGCGCCGGCCTGCGAGCGGTGCCTCAGGCATGCTCCTGCACCGCCTGCAGGAGGAACTCGCGCGCGCCCAGGATGTGCATCCGCATGACGGCCTCGGCCAGCCCGGCCTGGCCGGCCGCGAACGCGGTCACCAGCTCGCAATGGCAGAACAACGACTGCGCGCGCTGCTGCTCGGACGCCCAGAACGCGGTGCGGAACTCGCGCGGGATGCCGGCCACCGCGCGCATCGCCGCCGACCAGCCGCGGCGACTCGGCCGCGTCGACGACGATCCGGTGGAACTCCTCGTTGAAGACGATCTGGTCGGCGACCGTGGCGTCCGGATCCGCGGCGGCGTCGCACAGCTCGCGCAGCCGCCCGAGCGCTGCCGGCGCGATCCGCGTGGCCGCCCGCGCGGCGGCGTGTGGCTCGATCAGGGCGCGCACGTCGTAGAGGTCGAGCAGGTCCTCCGGATCGAACGAGCGCACGATCGCTCCGCGGTTCGGCTGCACATCGACCAGGCCTTCGCGCTCGAGCATGAGCAACGCCTCGCGCACCGGCGTCCGCGAGGTGCCGAACCGGCCCGCGAGCGCCTCGGCCCTGAGACGCTCGCCGGGGGCGAGCTGACCGTCGAGGATCGCCGTCCGGAGCACCTCATGGACTCGGATCGTGCTCGTCGGCGCGACCATGTGCATACAAAACCATCGCGATGTGAGTCGGTGCAACCGTCGCGCCGTCGATTCTGCATGCAATCATGGCGCGCGTCATGCGCGTGACACTGTGCGACGTCGGTCCGCGCGACGGACTCCAGAACGACTCCGCGCTGCTCGCGCCGGAGGTGCGCGCCGACCTCTGCATGCGGCTGGCGGCCACCGGGCTCGCGCGCGTCGAGGCCGGCGAGCTTCGTGCACCCGAAGCTCGTGCCGCAGATGGCCGGCGCCGAGGAGGTGTTCGCGGCGCTGGCGCTGGAAGGCCGGGGCGGCGACACCACGTTCGCCGCGCTCGTGCTCAACCGCAAGGGCCTGGAGCGCGCGGTCGGCGCCGGCGCCGGCGAGATCCACGTCGCCTATCCGCTCACCGACACGTTCGCCCAGCGCAACCAGAACATGACGGTCGACGCGGCGGCGGAGACGGCGATCGCGCTCGTCGCCGGGCGCACACGACGCGGGCGTGCGCGGCGACGGTGACGCTGGCGGTCGCGTTCGGCTGCCCGTTCGAGGGCCGCGTCGATCCCGGCCTGGTCGTCGACCACGCGGCGCGGATGGCTGCCGCGGGGGCCGACGAGATCATGCTCGCGGACACGATCGGCGTCGGCGTGCCGGGTCAGACCGGCCGGCTGGTGTCGGCCACGCGGGCAGTCGTGGGGGAGGTGCCGGTCGGCCTGCACCTGCACAACACGCGCAACACCGGCTACGCGAACGCCGCCGCCGGGCTCGAGCACGGGGTCACCGTGCTCGACGCCTCGGTGGGCGGCATCGGCGGCTGCCCGTTCGCCCCGCGGGCGACGGGCAACATCGCCACCGAGGATCTGCTCTACCTGCTCGACGGCGAGGGCGTCGAGACCGGCGTCGACCTCGACGCGCTGATCGCCGTGGCCGATTGGCTGTCCGGCGTGCTCGGGCGCGACCTGCCCGGGCTGCTCTACCGCGCCGGGCCGTTCTCCGGCTGAGCCTCAGCGCACGCTCTGAGGCGCGTGACGCAGCAGGCCGTCGATCTCCAGCAGCGCGTCTTCTCCGAGTGGCCCGTGAGCGAGCGCGCCCGCGCTGTCCTCGACCTGCGCGACCGTCTTGAACCCGGGGATCGGGATCGTGCGCTCGCTGCGCGCCCAGATCCACGCCAGCGCGCCCTGCACGAGCGTACGCCCGCCGGTCGTGAGCACGTCGCGGATCGCCGCGAGCGCGTCGAGGAACTCGCCGCGCGGCCGGCCGTCGGCGTCGAATGCGGTCAGCCACGGCGCGCCGGACCCGCGCACGTCGCTGCGCGGGAGGCGCGTGTCCGCGTCGAACTTGCCGCTGAGCAGGCCCATCGCCAGCGGCGCGCGGTTGATGCTCGCCAGGTCATGGCGCTCGCACAGCGCGATCAGGTCGGGCGCGTCCTCGACCACGTTGAGCACGTGCTGGATCGCCAGGCAGCCCTGGCGGCCGGCCCACAGCTCGGCGCGGTCGAGCGTGTCGGTGCTCAGGCCGTAGCCGCGGATCAGCCCTTCGGCGCGCAGCTGCTCGAGCGTGCCCGCGACCTCCTCGGCGGCGGCGTCGTCGAGGTCGCCGACGTGGCACTGGTAGAGCTCGATCCGGTCGGTGCCGAGCCGGCGCAGCGAGGCCTCGCACGCACGCCGGATGTAGCCGGGCGAGAGATCGGCGCCGGTCATCCGCCCGGTGCCCTCCTCGAACGTGTTGCCGAACTTGGTCGCGATCGCGACGCGGTCGCGATCGGCGCCGAGCGCGCGGCCGAGGACCTCCTCGCTGTGGCCGGTCCCGTACACGTCCGCGGTGTCGAAGAACGTCACGCCCAGCTCGAGGCCACGCCGGATCGCCGCGATCGACTCGTCGTCGTCGACCTCGCCCCAGCCGGCCGCCGCGCGGTCGGGCGTGGCGAACTGCCCGCCGATCGCCCAGCACCCGAGCCCGAGTGCGCTTACGTCCATGTCGCCTATCGATCGCATGAGCATCCGAACGATGGTGCCACGCGGCGTGCCGGGCGCCATCGCGAATCGCGAAGGTGCATAAGCTGGGCTGATGCCGGGCGCAGGGCAGAGCGTGCGCAGCGAGCCAGAGACGCGGTACGTCAAGAGCGGTGACGCTCACATCGCCTACCAGGTCGTCGGCGATGCCCCGGTCGATCTCATCGTCGTCCGCGGCTACATCTCGAATGTCGAGGTGGCGTGGGAAACGCCGGCGCTCGCGTCGTTCTATCGGCGGCTGGCGTCGTTCTGCCGGTTGATCCTGTTCGACAAGCGCGGGACCGGGCTGTCCGACCGGGTGCCCGAGGATCGCCTTCCGACGCTCGAGCAGCGGATGGACGACGTGCGCGCCGTGATGGAGGCGGTCGGATCCGAGCGGGCGGCGCTGTTCGGCGCGTCCGAGGGTGGCCCGATGTGCCTGCTGTTCGCCGCCACCTATCCCGAGCGCACGCTCGGGCTGCTGCTCTGGGGCTGCTTCGCCCGCTACGACTGGCGCCGCAGCTTCATCGGCCGCTACTGGGGCGGCGACACCGTGGACGACGCGCTCGACCGGCTCGAGCGCGAGTGGGGCGACGGCGGCGACCTGGCGGCGATGGCCCCCTCGCTCGCCGGAGACGACGCGGCGCGGCGCGCATGGGGGAGGGCACAGCGCTTGTCGGCGACGCCCACCGCTGCCCGCGCACTGCTGCGGATGATGCTCGATGTGGACGTGCGACCGCTGTTGCCGGCGATCCGGGTTCCTGTGGTGATCCTCCATCGAGTCGACGAGGTGGCGGTGGATGTCTCGCACTCCCGGTACATGGCCGAGCACATTCCCGGGGCGCGCTACGTCGAGTTGCCCGGCTCGGATCATCTGCCCTGGATCGGTGACACGGAGCCGATCGTGGCGGAGCTCCAGGAGCTGTTGACGGGGACGCGGCCGGAGCCCGAGCCCGACCGCGTCGTGGCCACCGTGATGTTCGTCGATGCGCCGCAGGCCGAGGTCGTGCGCAGCGAGGTCGCCCGGTTCCGCGGTGAGATGCTGGCCGCTCGCGGGGACGTCGGCGCCTCGTTCGACGGGCCTGCGCGCGCAATCCGCTGCGCGGAGGCGATCGTCGCGGAGGGCGGGCGATCGGGAGTCCCGTGCCGCGCCGGGCTCCACACCGGCGAGTGTGAGCTGCACGACGGCGAGCTCCGCGGAGTGGCCGTGGACATGGCCGCTGAGATCCTCGGTTGCGCCGCTCCAGGCGAGGTGGTCGTCTCGCGGACGGTGGCCGACCTCGTGGCGGGCGCGGGGATCGGCTTCGTCGATCGCGGCAGTCATGCCCTGGCGGCCGTCGGTGACTCATGGCAGCTTCTCGCCACCTCCGCCGGGCGGGCGCCGGCCCCGGCAGCGCCGGACGGCCCCGCGATGGTGTTCCGGCGCGAGGGGGACTACTGGACGGTCGCCTTCGGCGGGACCGTGATCCGCATGCGCGACGCCAAGGGACTCGGATACCTGGCCCGGCTCCTGCGCCATCCCCATCGCGAGTTCCACGTGCTCGACCTGCTGGCCGGCGACGCACGACGAGGAGGCGACACGGCGCGTGAGGACGGTCTCGTCGCGGCGGCGCCCGACGCCGGAGTCGTGCTCGACGAGGGGGCCAAGCACGCCTACCGCGAGCGAATCGCCGACCTGGAGGCGGAGCTCGACCAGGCTCGTCGCTGGAACGACCCCGAGCGGACCGCGCGTGCCGAGGGCGAGCTCGATGTGCTGACCCGCGAGCTGGCCGGCGCGCTGGGCCTGGGCGGCCGCGACCGGCGAGCAGCGTCGGACAGCGAGCGCGCGCGGGCGAGCGTGAGCAAGGCGGTGCGCAGCGCGGTGCGGCGCCTCGAGGAGCAGCACCCCGAGCTGGGTCGCCATCTCTCGCTCGCCGTGCGTACGGGCACGTTCTGCGTCTACGACCCCGATCCGAGGGTGCCGATCGCCTGGGACGCCTGAAGTCACCGCCGGGAACCCGGATGTCACGCCCTCCCGGCATGGAGACACAGACGCACGTTCGTGACGCGATGCAGTTCGTCAACGAGCAGGACGGAGCGACACTCGAGCGG
The DNA here is from genome assembly GCA_963806395.1 of uncultured Solirubrobacteraceae bacterium. Taxonomy (GTDB): domain Bacteria; phylum Actinomycetota; class Thermoleophilia; order Solirubrobacterales; family Solirubrobacteraceae; genus DASSUW01. Next base: position 499,080 of record CAWDYI010000020.1, read on the forward strand.
TTCATCGGGCGGCTGGAGTTCCGCGGCAAGGATCCGACGTTCCGGGAATACCGCGAGGCGTACCTGAAGCTGATCGACCTGCCGCGCGATGCAGCCGTGCTGGACCTCGGCTGCGGCACGGGCGTCGTGGCGCGCGCGATCGCGGCGCGGGACGGGTTCGCCGGCGTGGTGACGGGCATCGACCAGAGCCCGGAGTTCATCGACACCGCCGAGCGGCTCGCCGCCGGCGACGGTGTCGGCGATCGCGTCCGGTTCGTCGTCGGCGACGCGCACGAGCTCGACCTCCCGTCCGCGAGCTTCGACGCCGTCGTCGCCCACACGCTGGTCAGCCACGTCCGCGACCCGCTCGCGGTGCTCGCGCAGGCCGCCCGCGTGGTGCGCCCCGGCGGATCCGTGGCGATCTTCGACGGCGACTACGGCTCGTTGACCTTCGGCAGCTCCGACCCCGAGCTCGGCCAGGCGATGGAGCGCGCGATCCAGTCGATCATCATGAGCTCGCCCCGCGTCATGCGAGAGCTCCCGCGCCTGCTGCCGAAGGCCGGGCTGCGGCTGATCGCCACGCAGGCCCACGTGTACGCGGAGGCGGGATCGAGCACCTTCCTGCTCAACCTCGCCGAGACCTACGGGCCGCTGGCCGCCTCGGCCGGTCTCCTGCCCGCCGCGGACGTCGACGCGTGGCTGGCCGACCAGCGCCGCTCCGCGAAGGAGGGCACGTTCTTCGCGGCCTGCAACTACTACGCCTACACGGCGAGCGCAGGTGCGCGATGACCTCGATGAATCGCACCATCACCGCCTGCGTCGCCGTGCTCGCACTCGCAGCGGCGTCGCCGTCGACTGCCGCGGCGCGGGGCGGCTCGTCGTCGGGCGAGGTCGTTCGCGAGTGGAACGAGACGGCGCGATCCCAGGCCTTCGGCAACTCGCTCCGGCTCGCGCGGATCCTGGCCATCATGCACGCCGCCCAACACGACAGCGTCAACGGCGCCGTGACCCGGTACGAGACCTACACGGGGACGGTGCACGACCCCGAGGCCGACGCCGAGGCTGCTGCCGCGGCTGCCGCGCACGAAGTGCTCGTCGCGTTCTTCCCGGCGGATCGAGCAGTGCTCGACGAGCAGCTCGCGGAGTCGCTCGCACGTGTCCCGGACGGCGACGCGGAGGACGCCGGCGTGGCACTGGGGCGCACGGTGGGCAACGTCGTCCTCGAGGTGCGCGCGGATGACGGGTACGGCACCTCGGATCCGTTCAGCCCCGTGCCCGGGCCGGGAATCTGGGAACCGACTCCGCCGACGTTCGCGCCGATGCTCGAACCGCAGTTCCAGAACGTGGCGCCGTTCACGCTTCGCGACCGCAGGCAGTTCCTGCCGGAGCGGCAGCCCCGGCTAACGAGCTGGAGGTACGCCCGGGACTACAACGAGGTCAAGCTCGTCGGCCAGGACATCAGCCGGGCGCGAACCGCCGATCAGACCCATCTCGCCCACTTCTGGGTCGAGCCTTCGGCAAGCGGGTGGAGCCGGGTCGGGAACCTGGTGTCCGCACGCTACGGCTACGACCTTCACCGCACCGCGCGCTTGCAGGCGCTGCTCAACATGGCGATGGCGGACGGGTTCGTCGTCGGCTGGTTCCAGAAGCGCCGCTTCGCGTTCTGGCGGCCGGTGACCGCGATCCGGGCGGGGGACACCGATGGCAACCGCGCGACGAAGCGCGATCCGTCGTGGCTGCCCCTGCGGCCGACGCCGGCGCTGCCCGACTACCCGTCGACGCACAGCCTGCTCGGCGGCGCTGCGGCGGAGATCCTGCGCCGGTTCACCGGGACGAGCGCCTTCCGGTTCTGCATGGGCTCGGCGACGTCGACGCCGCCGGGAACAGAGCGTTGCTGGGATTCGTTCACCCGGGCAGAACTCGAGAACGCCGAGTCGCGCGTGCTCGTGGGCTTCCACTTCCGCTCCGCGATCGAGACCGGCGTGAAGGTCGGCCGCCAGGTCGGGAGGTACGCGATCCGGCACGCGCTTCAGCCGCTCTCACGGTGCGTCTTCAGGGATCGCCATAGGGGTTGCAGATAGGGGACACCCCCGACGCACGGCAGCGCGCTGCGAGCGAGGCTGCGCGGCATGCACACAACGACGACTCCCGCCACTCCGCTCGCCGCCGGCGTGCGCGCCCAGGGCTTCATCGGCCGCCTCGTGGAACCCGGCGATGCCGGCTACGACGAGGCCCGTGCGGGCTGGAACGGCGCGATCGACCGTCACCCTGCCGCCGTCGCCTACGCGAACGACGCGGACGACGTCGGCGCGGCGATCCGCGCAGCGCGCAGCGCGGGCCTGCCGTTCACGGTGCGCGCCGGCGGCCACTCGGTCTCGGGGCGCTCGGTGCGCGACGGCGCGCTGTGCATCGACCTGCGGGCGCTGAACGGTGTCGAGGTCGATCCCGACAACGCGGTCGTGCACGTCGGCGGCGGCGCGCTGCTGAGCGAGCTCGACGCGGCGACCCAGCAGCACGGGCTCGCGGTGCCCGCGGGGCAGATCTCGCACACCGGCGTCGGCGGGCTGACGCTCGGCGGCGGCATCGGCTGGCTGATGCGCCACCACGGCCTCACGATCGACTCGCTGCTCGCCGCCGAGGTCGTGCTCGCCGGCGGCGAGATCGTGCGGGCGTCCGCGGACGAGCACGCCGACCTGTTCTGGGCGCTGCGCGGAGGCGGCGGCGAGTTCGCCGTCGTGACGCGCTTCGAGTTCCGCGCGCGCCGTGTCGGGCCGCTCGTTCTCGGCGGGATGCTCGTGTATCCGTGGGAGCAGGCGCGCGCGGCCTTCCAGGCGGCGCGGGCACTGATGGCCGACGCGCCGGACGCGCTGACCGCGTTCGCCGTGCTGATCACCGCGCCGCCGCAACCCCCGTTCCCGGCCGAGCATCACGGACGCCCGGTCGCGGTCGTCGCCGTCGCGTGGTCGGGCGACCTCGACGAGGGCGATCGCGTGCTCGCGCCGCTGCGCGCCGGCTGCCCGCCACTCGTCGACCTCGTCGCGCCGATGCCGTACGTCGCGCTGCAGTCGATGCTCGACGAGACAGCACCGCACGGCCGGCACTACTACGACAAGCTCCACTATCTCCCCGAGGTCGGCGACGCGTTCATCGACACGCTGCTCGACGGCTTCGCCGATGTGCCCACGCCGCACTCCCACGTCATGACCGCGTGGATGGGCGGGGCGGTCGACCGCGTCGCCGCCGGCGACACCGCCTTCGGCCACCGCGGCGCGCGCGCGTTCACCTGGCTCATCGGCTGCTCCGCCGACGATCCGGTCGGGCCGGCGGCCGACTGGGTGCGACGCGTGTTCGAGGCGACCGTGCCGTTCGCGAGCCCCGGCGTCTACGTCAACGCGCTCGACGCGGGCCGGCCGGTCCACGAGGCCTACACCGAGGAGATCCTGAAGCGCCTGATCGCGGTCAAGCGGCGGTACGACCCCGAAGGCGTCTTCGACGCCCACGGCATCCGCGCCTCATAGGCCATCGCGCACGGCGTGCGCTGCCGCCTCGCCGCGGCTGCGCACGCCGAGCTTGGCGAGCACGCGGCTGACGTGGTGCTCGGCGGTCTTCGGCGCGATCACGAGCCGCTCGGCGATCGCGGCGTTCGACAGACCGGCGGCGACCAGGCCAAGCACCTCCCGCTCGCGCGCGGTGAGCTCGTCGCGCTCGCCGCGCGTCGCGGTGCGGCCGGCGACGCCGAGGCCGCGTAGCAGCGCGGCGGCCTGATCGGCGTCGCCGAGCGCGCCGAGCTGCTCGAACGCGTCGCGTGCCGCGCGCGCGGACGCCAGCGCGAGCGGCGATCCGGCGTTCGCGTGCACGCGCGCGAGCGCAAGTCGCGCCCGCGCAGCCTCGTACGGGAGCTTGAGCGCGGTGAAGCGCTGGGCGGCGTCGTCGAGCCGGCTGGTTGCCCCGGCGACGTCGCCGCGGGCGGCGGCCGCCGCGCCCTCAAGCCGCAGCGCCTCGGCGGCCAGGTCGTCGCGGGCGGCCGCCGCCGCGACACTGCGCAGCCGCTCGGCCGCATCGTCGGCGGAGTCTGGATCGCCCGTCGCGAGTGCGACCTCGGCGCGCAGCACGAGCTGCGCGCCGTCGTCTTCGATCCGTGCGCTGTCGCGATCGAGCAGCGCCGCGGCGAGCCCCGCGTCGCCACGCGCGAGGTGGAGGCGCACGAGCGGTGCGAGCGCGGCCGGCTCGTCGTCGAGGCCGTCGAGCAGATGTGCGGCCTCCTCGGTGCGGCCCTGTCGCAGCCGCAGGTCGGCGAGGACGGCGAGCGGGAGGGCGCGACCGCCGCCGCGACGGCGGTCGGGGCGGCGTGCGAGCGCATCAGTGAGCACCGCCTCGGCGCGGTCCCACACTCCGGCACGGATGAGCACCGCGCCGAAGATGCCGCGACACCACGACTGGACGGGCGTGAAGCGACGGCGGTCGATGAACTCGACGACGGCCTCGCACCATTGGGTCGCGCGGTCGAGGTCGGCGAGACCGTCGCACACCACCAGCGTCGTGCAGCACGCGTCGCCGCACGCGAGCGGGTCGCTCGTCTCGCCGCCGAGAGCGACGGTCATCGCCTCGTCGAGCAGTGCGGTGCCCTGCTCGACCAGCCCCTGGCGGACGAGCGCGCGACCGAGCTGAGCGAGCGCCATGCACTCGATGTCGGCGTCGGCGATCTCGTGCGCGAGGGCGAGCCCGGCGCGGGCGTGACGCTCGGCGTCGGCGAGGTCTTCGGCGCGCTTCGCCTCCTCGATCGCGAGCCACCCGAGCTCGATACCGGGGCCCACGCCGGTGAGCAGGCGCCGCGCGCGTGCGATCCAGCCCGCCGCCTCGGCGTGGCGGCCGTCGATCCGGTGCTCGCCCGCCAGGTAGGTCGCGAGCCGGCCGGCGTCGCGCGCGCTGCCCGCGCGTTGGTACGCGGCGTACGCCTCGCGGCGGCGGTCGATCGCGGCGTCGCGCTCGCCGAGCCACCACAGCGACTGGCCGAGGCCGTCGAGCGCCTCGGGGTCGCCCGGGTGGTCGGTCAGCGCCGCCGCGAACGCGTCGCGCGCGGCCGCCCAGTCCGCATCCGCGAAGCGCTGCCAGCCAGTGGCACGGTGTTCCATCCGGCCGTAGTCTGCCCGCTCCGCGCGAACGGCCGCCGGACTGACCACGGCGTCGCGAGAGCCGCCCGGGTCGTCGTCAGCCGCGGGCGGTCACGACCGCCCGCCGCCTGGGTCCTGAAAGCGGTCGTTCGTAGACGAACTCCTCGGTCTCGCAGATCTCGAAGCCGGCGGAGCGCAACCGCTCCCCGATGTAGCCCGCCGAGAGCCAGTAGAAGCCGGGTACGGCGGTCGCGGGACGCGCGCGCTCTGTCTCCGACGGGGCGTCATTTGAGATCACCAGTACTCCGTGGCGCGGTGCCAGCCAGCTCCGCAGCCGGCGGACGATCGCGTCGCATCCCGCGTAGCGGTCGTAGACGTGCCCGAGGAAGCCGTCGGCGTAGACGACGTGCCAGCGGTCATGCGGCGGCTGCCACCGCGTCGCGTCGGCGACGATCGCGTCGACGCCCTTTCTGCGCGCGAGCCTGACGGCCTGCGGAAGGGCGTCGATGGCGAGGACCGACCGCCCCCGCCGGACCAGCTCTGCCTCGACGATCCCGTTGCCGCATCCGACCCCGAGCAGCGACCCTCCGCCAGCACCGTCGAGGCAGCGCTCGAGCTTGTCCACGATCCAGGCGCGGTAGCCCGGGTCGAATGTGGACGGCGTGACGCTGTCGCCCCAAGCATCGCCGCGCTCCCACACGTCGAAGAGGCTCTCGTCGGCGAGTGCCTCGTTGAGATAAAAGCCGCGCAGCTGATCTAGGTCCGAAGCCGGGATGGGCGGGCGATCGTCGACATGGGTGCTCTGTCACGCCGGGCTCTGCGGCTGCCTGCTCTCGGCGAGCGCGTGCTCGAGCGGTATCGACTTGGCGAACATCTGATCGAAGAAGACGGCGAAGTCACGCGCCACACCTTCGCCGGTTAGCCACAGGCCGGCGGTGTCCTGCGCCGTCTCGCCGGACACGAACAAGAACACATCTAGGTCGTCGAGGATCACCATGTTGATGACCGGCAGGCCGGCGGACCGCGTCGTGACGCGCACGCGGAAGTTCGGGTTGGCGCGTTCGTCCTCGCGCAGCTGCTCGCCCCACGCGCGCATAGCCTCGTTCGGCGTGGCGATGATCCGCTCGACCTTGCAGGCCGGATGCGACCCTGGCCATTCCCGCACGGCCTCGTAGAAGTCCTCGTGGCCGAACACCGCAGGCGGGTCGTCACGAACGTGCGTGAGGCGCAGGCCCTTGTTAGCGGAGCGCAAGCGGTAGCGGAGCGCCTCGTAGAGCTCGTCATAGTTCTCGAACCGAAGCGCCGTGGTGCGGTCTTGCACGCGCGTGAGCACTTCGCTCATGTCACGTTCGACGGACACGAGCTTGAGCGTGAGGCGGAGGACGAGATACAGCGCGCCGAAGATCGCCGCGATGAACACGCTGTCGGATACGAAGTCGAAGATTCCGTCGAGGATCGCGAGAGCGGCGAGGCTAACGGCTACGACCGAGTAGAGCTTTACGTCGGTCTCGTCGCCGCTCAGCCACCGTGGAGAGCTGCGGTTTTTGGACGCCATGGTTCGCGGGGTTCAGTATTCCAAGTTCACCGCCGGTCAGGTCTGGCGGCGCTCGAGCCAGCCGCCGATCGGGACCGCGGCGAGCAGCCATCCGCCAACGCCCGCGAGCAGCACGAACGGTAACGGGACGCCGTTGCGTGCTGTCAGATGCACGACCAACAGAAACGCCGCCACGGTCGGAAGTCCGAAGCACGCCCGCACGGACGTCGCGGCGACCGCATCGAGGCCCTGGGCCTGTCCGAGCACGAGGAAGCCCGCCAGCGTCACGGCGGGGAACAACACCGCGAGGCCGGTGATGGTCGGCCCGAAGCGCTCGGCGATAAGCGGGAGCGAGGCGACGATCGCGCCGCCGAGAACGAAGCGAAGGAGTGTCTGAGTCACCGAATCCTCACGGCCGCTGGGCAGGATGCGGCGACGACGCTACCGCCCGGCCCGTCGAGCATTGTCGTCATTGGCGCCGCTTGCCGTCCGGTAGCGCACGAAATGACCGGTCGCCTCGAGTGCGTTGGCCCCTCGGGCAGGAACGACCAGAACAGGTGGGCCACGTGCGCGTCGACCGGGCAGGGCTGCAACGCGGTAGGCGGGAAGGGTCGCCGAACAAACGGGCAGACGAGCGGATCGTCGCTGGCGTGTCCGGCCAGCCACACAACGTCGGCGGAGACGCGATCGCCCCGTGCTGGCCGAGTACTTCGGCCGCCAGGTCGGGAGGTACGCGATCCGGCATGCGCTGCAGCCGCTCTCACGGTGCGCGCGCGCCCGGCGCCCATTGGAACGCGCAGCGACTGGGTAGGACGCGCCCAGACCCGTCCAGAAGGAGCCTGAGATGCCAGATCAGACCGCGCGCGACGCCAAGCTCGCTCAGTATCTCAACGACGCATACGCGACCGAGCGGCGCCTTGAGGTCGCGCTCCAGACGCACATCGACGGGACCACGCGCGCCGACTATCTGAAGCGGCTCAAGCAGCACCTCAAGGAGACGAAGTCGCACGCGACCGAGGTCGAGCGCCGGATCCGGCAGCTCGGCGGCACGGCCGAGCTGGTGGGTGGGCCGGACGCGCTGGGTCGCGGCGCCGAGGCCGCGCAGAGCGCCGTGCAGCGCGCGACCGCCGCGGTCAAGAAGCCGCTCCAAGCCGTCCTGGGCGTCGGCGAGCAGGAGCGCATGCTCAAGAACGCCAGAACCGAGTTCGAGGACGAGGCGAAGGAGATCGCCACCTACCGGCTGATCGACGCGATGGCCACGGCGGTCGGCGACAAGGACACAGCGAAGCTCGCGCGCAAGATCCTGCGCGAGGAGCAGCGCATGGCCGACTTCCTCACCGATCTCATTCCGCAACTCGCGGTCGACACGGTGCACGACGCGGTTCCGGTCGCCGAGATCGAGGGCCCGGCCGCGCGGCGCACCGCGGCCGCCGGCGCGACGCCGGCTCGCCGGACGACCGCCGCGCGATCGCGCGGGGCGAAGCCGAAGTCGTCGAGCACGCGGTCCGGTGGCTCGAAGTCGACCGCGGGCGCGAAGTCCGGCTCCAAGGCAGCCGGAACGAAGACCCGCTCGACGAGCCGGCGGCGCAGCAGCAGCTGAACGCCGAGTCCGCCGCGCGTAGGCTGGGGCGATGTCCGACGAGGATGTTGCCCGCGTCCAGGTCGGGGAGCACTCGATCGCCTACCGGCGTGCGGGCCGTGGTCCGGCGCTGCTCCTGCTCCACGGCTTCCTGTGCGACTCGCGCGTCTGGCGGACGCAGCTTGCCGGTCTCGCGGCCGACTACTCCGTCGTCGCGTGGGACGCGCCGGGCGCGGGCCTCTCGTCCGACCCTCCCGATCCGTTCACCGCCGAGGACTGGTCATGGTGCCTTGCGGCGTTCCTCGACGCGATCGGTGTCGAGCGCGCGCACGTCGTCGGGCTGTCGTGGGGCGGGATCATCGCGCAGGAGCTGTATCGGGTCGACCCGGCGCGCATCGATCGCCTGGTCCTGGCGGACACGTACCCGGGCTGGAGGGGGGCGCTCCCGCCGGAGGTGTGCGCGCAGCGACTGGCGAGATGCGAGCAGGACTCGGTGCTGCCTCCGGCCGAGTTCATCCCGCGATGGGTACCGGAGATGTTCACGCCTGCCGCGTCGAACGATCTCCTCGCGGAGCTGTCGGCCGTGTTGTCCGAGTTCCATCCGCATGGCTTCCGCCTGATGGCGAAGTCCTCCGCCGACACCGACACGACCGGCCTCCTGCCCACGATCGAGGCGCCGACGCTCCTGCTCTGGGGTGACGACGACCGGCGCAGCCCGGTGGCGATCGGGCAGCAGCTCCACGGCCTGATCCCCGGCGCCGAGCTGACCGTGATCCCCGATGCCGGACACGTGAGCAACATGGAGCAGCCCGAGGCGTTCAACGCAGCCGTGCGCCGGTTCCTCGCTGCGTGATCGGGCTGGAGCGCGCGGCAGCGATACTGGGCATGACGTATGTCATGGCGGATTCCGGATGGTCGGCACTGGTAGGCGCGGCGAGCGAGGCCTAGCGTTTCCAAACATGGCTTACGAGAACTCTGAATCCCTGAACAAGCGGGCGCGCGTCGTGCGCTGGGTCGCCCCCGTATTCGGCCTCCTCTGGATCTGGCCGCTGGTGGTCGCCTTCGCGGAGTCGGACCCGTCGGCGGGACAGATCGCGCTGGTGGCCGCCGGCCTGTCGGCATTCGCCGTCCTGTTCCTGCGCACTGTGATGACCCGGCGTCCGTTGCTGCCGCCCGTCCTCGCGATGCTCGCCATCTCCGTCACGCTGACCCTCGCTGCCGACGACGCCTTCGGGCTGCTGTTCGCCTGGGTGGGGTCCGCCGCCGCCATATGGCTCGACGGAATGACGGGCGCGAAGGTGTGGACGGCGATCACGGCGCTCGCGGCGGCGACGATTGCTCTCGCGAACCCCGACGGAGCGCTGTTCTGGGGCGCGACTGCCGCCGTGGCGGGCCTGGGCGCCGTGGTGCTGCTGATCCTCGGTCTGCTGCGCGCGAACGAGGCGCTGCGTGACGCCCGCGCCGAGCTGGCCGAGATGGCGGTGGCGGAGGAGCGGCTGCGATTCTCGCGCGACCTGCACGACCTGCTCGGGCACGACCTGTCACTGATCGCGCTCAAGGCCGAGCTGGCGAGCAAGCTGCTGCCGGCGCGCGTCGACCAGGCCGCGACCGAGGTCGAGCAGATCCGCGAGCTGACGCGCAGCGCCCTGCAACGGGTCCGCGAGGCGGTCGGCGGCTACCGGCAGCCGACGCTCCCGAGCGAGCTGGCGGGCGCGAAGGTCGCGCTCGAGGCGGCCGGGATCGAGCTGCAGGTCGAAGGGCTCGACGGCGCGCTCGATCCCGAGGTCGAGTCGGTCCTGGCGTGGGCGGTGCGTGAGGGAGCGACCAACGCGATCCGCCACAGCGGCGCCCGGCACGCCGCGATCACGGTTCGGTCGGGCACCGACACGACCGAGCTCGAGATCGCGGACGACGGGCACGGGGCACCGCAGCACGAAGGCGCCGGCCACGGGCTGACAGGGCTTCGTGAGCGTGCGCAGTCCGTGGGCGGCACGGTCGAGGCCGGCGCCGGCCCCGGCGGCGGCTTCCGCGTGACCGTGCGCCTGCCCGCCGGACGGAGCGGGACTCCGGCGTGATCGGCGTCCTGCTGGCCGAGGACCAGGCGATGGTGCGCGGCGCGCTCGCGAGCCTGCTCGGCCTCGAGCACGACATCGAGGTGGTGGCCGAGGTCGGTCGCGGCGACGAGGTGCTCGATGCCGCGCGCCGCTCCGGCCCCGACGTGGCGCTGCTCGACATCGGGCTGCCCGGCCTCGATGGCCTCGAGGTCGCCGAGCTCCTGCGCGAGGAGCTGCCCGACGTGCGCGTGGTCATGCTCACCACCTTCAACCGGCCCGGCTACCTCCGCCGCGCGATGGAGGCGGGCGCCGCGGGCTTCCTCCTCAAGGACGCGCCCGCCGACGACCTCGCGCGCGCGATCCGAGCCGCGGCGACGGGTCAGCGGGTCGTCGATCCCGGGCTCGCCGCCGCAGCGCTCAGCCAGGGTGAGAACCCGCTCACGGCGCGCGAGCAGGAGGTGCTCGAGCAGGCGCGCCGGCACGGCACCGTCGCCGAGCTCGCCGCGGCGCTGTACCTCTCGCCCGGCACGACCCGCAACCACCTCTCGGCGATCATGCAGAAGCTCGACGCGCACAGCCGGATCGAGGCGATCCGGGTGGCCGAAGAGCGCGGGTGGCTGTAGGCGCGCTCAGCGGGCGAGGACGGCGACGGCACCGTCCGGGCCGCTCGCCCAGCACGTGCCGGGCACGCAGTCGACGGCGTCGTAGGGCGCGGCGTCGAACGCCTTCCAGCGGCGCCCGCCGTCGTAGGTGACATCGGAGCCGGTCGGGCCGACGGCGATCAGCGTGGCGCGCGCGCCGGTCAGCCAGTCGACGCCGGACCGGTAGCCGGAGAGGTCTCCGCCACCGCGCCAGGTGTCGCCGTCGCGCGTGAAGCCCGACGCATCCGCGCCGTTCTCGGGCGCGGTGAAGTCACCGCCGACCATCACGCCCTCGCGCGGGTTGCGGAACGCGAGCGAGAACACGCCGCCGGCCTCGGCTGCGGGGATCGGCGCCGCCGTGACCTTCCAGCTGAAGCCGCCGTCGCGCGAATGGAACACCCGCGACGCGGGGCCGCCGGTGCCGAACCAGGCGTCACGCCCGCCGCTGGTGACGAGGCACGTTCCGCTGGCGGCGAACGCGAACTCCCCCGCGACGGCCGGCGGCATGCCGCGGGTGGGGAGGACGTGCCAGCTGCGGCCCCAGTCGTCGGTCGCCGCGATCCGGAACTTGCCGTCGACCGGGTCGCTCAGCGCGAGGCCGCGCCGGCCGCCGGCGAAGAAGTCCATGCAGTCGTAGAACGCGTCCGGATGGTCGTTGACGAACGCGAGCCGCCAGTTCCGGCCGCCGTCGGTCGTGGTGTAGATCCGCGACGCGTCGCCGGTGCCGATCGACAGCACGCTCGCGCGCCGCGCACTCTCCGCCTCGACGTCCCGGAACAGCAGCCCGGCGGTGTCCGGCGGCGAGACGTCCCGCCAGGTCTTGCCGCCGTCGGTCGTCCGGAGTACCTCGCCGGCGCTGCCGCCGACCCAGGCGACGCGCTTGTCGACGGCGTCGAGCCCGCGGTACTGCTGGTCTGAGCCGGTCGGCACCGGCTTCCACCGCGGCGCCCGGTGGTCGGCCGACGCTGCCGAAGGCAGCACGAACGCGAGAACGAGGATCAGGAAAGTGGCCCGCCGCACCGCAAGTCTCGTTGCCCGCCGCCGGTGCGCGATAAACCCCGGCCGGCCGACCGGCGGAATAAACGCGACCGTGCTCCGTGGAGCACGGTGAGAGGTGTCCACCCTTCACGAGGAGGTTGCGAGGTGCTGAAGAGATGCGGAGCGCCGGCCGGGCTCGTCGCGCTGCTGCTGGTGATCCCGGCTGCGGCCGGCGCGCACGCCCCCGGCACGTACGGCGGCCCGGCGGACTGGCTCTGCAGGCCCGCGCTGGGACACACGATCTCCGTCGGCGCGACGCGCGTGTCGTGCCGGACCGCCCGCCGCGTGGCGGCTCGGAGAGTGCGCGACGGCGCGCGCCTGCGGCGCTGGCGCTGCCCCGGAACGCGCAAGGGCAGCGCCTTCGGTCACTGTCACGGCAAGGGCCCTAGGCGCGGCGCGATCGTCCACTGGGGCCCGAACGACTCACCTGGGCACGCCGTAGAGCATGCGCCGGCCGGCGAACTCGGTGACCGTCCACAGCCTGTCGTCGGCGGGCGAGTAGGAGAGATCCTCCGGGCCGATGCCGGCCGGCCGGGTCTGCATCGCCTGCAGTGAACCCGTCGGGGTCGCGTCGGGGCGGGCGGCGATCAGCTCGCCGCCGCGCTCGCGGCGGTTGGTGCGGCTCAGGTACCAGGTGCCGCCGAACGAGACCGCTCCCTGGATCTGGTCGCGCGCGAGCCGGTACGCCTCCGAGGCGTGGACGAGCCCATCGCCCGCGTCGACCACCGGGCGCCCCGTCGCAGCGTCGAGCGGCCAGCGGGCGACCCGGCCGACATCACCCGCTGCGTCGCAGAACTCGCCGGTGATCAGCCGGTGCGGCGTCTCGCCGCGGTCGACCGCCATGTACGAGAACTTCGGCGCGCCGCGCCCCGTGCACCGGGTTGCCGGGTCGGCGTCGGGCCCGGCGGCGTTCACCCACGCGTCGACCTGCGGCATCACGTAGCGGTAGCCGAAGCCGCGGTACGCGCCGGATCCGCCCCATCCGATCCCGGACTTGTCCGAGGTGTCGCCCTTCGGGCTCTCCTGGAGGTCGAAGATGTAGCGCATGTCGAACACCCGGATCCCGCGCACGGTGTCGGCCACGTAGAGGTAGTTGCCGTACCAGAGGATCCCGCCGGCGTGGATCCCGCCCTGCGGCCGGCCCACGATCTCGTACGTCGGCCTGCCGCCCGCGGCGATGTAGGGGTACGCCAGCAGCACGTGCCGGTACTTCCCGGTGCTCGGATTGAGGAAGCTGATCCGCACGCCCTTCTCGGGCCCGACGGCGGAGTCGTACCAACTGACGAGCAGAGCGTCACGAGCGGGCGCGGCGTCCGCGTCCGCGGCCGTGCTGACGCCCTGCGGAATCCACTCGAGCTGTCCCTGCCCGGCGCCCGAGTCGGCCGTGTCGAAGCAGAACCAGCGGCTCCCCGCCGGGATGCCGGGGAACGCTGCCTGCCTGCACGGCCCGTTCTCGACGGCGGGCCGGTTGGCGTCCGCGAGCACGTCGGCGACGTCGCTCTTGACCAGCTGCCCCTCCAGCGCATCCACGCGCGACTGCAGGTCGACCCCGGTCGGGCGCAGCTTGAAGTCGCCGAGGCTCGGCGCCTGCGCACCGGCCTCGGCGATCGTGGCCTGTGCGAGCGCGACCACCGCCAGCACCACCACCTGGATTCGACGCCTCCACATTCTCGAACTCCTCTGCCGGAAACACGGAACACCCCTCACCTACGGAGTGCGGGCGCCTTTATTCCGTCACGGCAGGCCGCTGCTGACCTCGATCGGGTCCGAGGCGGTCGACTGCCAGACGCCGCCGTGGCCGACGACCTTCGGCGCGTTGGTGGTCGAGACGGCGTCCGCCGCGACGTCGACCGTGATCGTGATCGGCGGGTAGGCCGCGCCGGGCGCGAGCACCTCGGCGCGCGTGCACGCGACGGTTGTTGTGCCGCTGCACGTCCAGCCGTCGCCGCCCGCGGCCGTCGCGGTCAGCCCGGCCGGGATCTCGTCGGTCACCGTGACCGTGCTGTCGTCGGTCGGGTTCCGGCTCACGTTCGTCACCGTCAGCGTCAGCGTGTTGCCGACCTCGCCGGGCGCGAACGTCGCCGGGCTGTGCGTGGCCGCGATCCTGATCGGCGACTCGGTGAACACGTACGGCTCCGGCGGCGTGCCGGGACGCACGAGCACGTTGTAGGGCACCGGATTGACGATCTGCGGGATCCGCTTGCCCGAGCTGACGTAGCGGCTCGCGACGACCTCGCCGGTGTGGTCGGTGACGCCGAAGCAGAACCCGCGCGAGCGGGCGATGTCGATGATCTGTCCGAGCGCCTCGACCGATCCGGCACCGGCGGGCGTGTCGTTCGGCCCGTCGTGGAGCAGGATCACGGAGCCCGGGACGAGCTGGGCGAGGATCGCGTCGCGGATCTCCGCGCCGGTGACCGCCGGGTCCCAGTCGTCGGTCTGGGCCGCCCCGAGCGACAGCGTGTAGCCGAGCCCGCCGATCAGGCCCTGCACGTTCGCGTTCGCCTCGAAGAACGGCGGCCGGAAGCCCTTGAACGTGAGCGGCGCATCGATCGCCTCGAACAGGCGCTCGGTGCGGAGCACCTCGTCGAGCACGGCGGTATCCGAGAGCTGGTTCAGGTGCGGGTGGGTGTAGGTGTGGTTGAGCTGCGTGTGACCCTCGCGCACCTGGAAGATCGCCATCTGCGGGTTGGCCGCCACCCGGAAGCCGTTGTCGTAGAAGACGCCGTGGACCTGCTTGTCGCGCAGGACCTGCAACGTCTGCGGCCGGTACGCGGAGACGCCGTCGTCGAACGTGAACGCGATCCGGTTCGGGCACGAGTTGTCGAGCTGAACGTCGTCCGGGCCGCCCACGCCGGACCGTACTGCGGCGGCGATGACCCTCAGCCGGTCCCGCTCGCTCAGCAGCCCCTCGCGCACGTAGTCGCGCGTGATCCGCGACACGTTCGCCACGAAGACGGCTTCGCTCCGGAACGGCTCGGCGTTCCAGATGTCGTCGAGCAGCGTGCAGCCGTCCGCGCGCTCGGCGTTCGCCACGCCGCTGTCGATCGCCGGCACCGGCGGCGCGAACTCGACCGTCGCCTCCGGTGACCAGCCGTTCGGGCACGCGTCCACGGTTTGCGCCACCGCTGGGGTGCACACCACCGCCCCGGCGATTACCGCCACGACTGCGGACGCACGAAGTCCACTCCCGAATCCCGCCATCAAGCCCTCCCGCCCTTCGCTCGATGAAATTCGTGAAACCGGACTTATATCGCTTGCGACTTCTGCCCGACGGCGAGGCCGAACCCCGGCAGCAGCTCGCGCCAGCCCGTCCGCTCGAACCCCGCGGCCGCGAACAGCCTGCGGAACTCGGCGGGAGTGTGGAAGCCGATCCAGCCGGGGTCGGTCTGCCGGGCCAGCGGAGCGCTGAGCGTCGTGAACCAGGCCGGTCCTGGGTCGACGACGCAGTACAGCCCGCCCGGGCGCAGGCAGCGCAGCACCTCGCCGGTGGCGCGCGCGGGGTCGGGGTAGTGATGGTGCGCGAGCGAGCTGTAGACGAGGTCGAACTCGCCCGTGAACGCGTCCGGCAGCTCGCCCACGTCGGCCTGGAAGAACGCGCAGTGGTCGAGTCCGTGGGCGCGTGCGGCGCGGTGTGCGGCGGTGACCATGCCCGCCGCGAGGTCGACGCCCACCACCTCGCCGTCCGGGACGAGCCGCGCCATCCGGCGCAGCTCGCGCCCTGCGCCGCAACCGGCGTCGAGCAGCCGCGCGTCCGCCGACAGCCACGGCTCGATGACGGCGACCGCCTCGTCGAAGATCGGGGTCGAGAACGGGCGCACGAAGGCCTCGTACACCTCGCCCATCCGGTCGAACTCCTCGACCAGCTCGTCGTGCTCGGTCGCCGCCTCGAGCAGCACGGGGCGGTCGTGCTCGGTCGAGAAGCGGGGGCCGAGCCCGGGCGTCGGCACGTCGGCGGGATCGTCGCCCTCGGGCGGCGCGACGACCCGCACGCCCGAGCGCTTCAGCGCCTGCGCCGGCGCCAGGACTGTCTGGGCGTACGACCACATCGCCCCGACGAGCAGGCCCTCGGCGGCGCGCGAGGTCATGACCCGCGGCGTCGCACCACGATCGGCACCTTGGTGCCGATCACGCCCGGCACGGCAAGCTCGGCGCGGTAGCTGACGTCCGGTTCGAGCTCGTCGGCGATGCGCGCGTTCACGCGGACGAGGATCTGCTCGCCCGGCTCGAGCACGACGACCTCGGGATCGAAGGCGAGCGGGAGCGCCACCTCGCGGCCGTCCGGAGCCGCGACCGCCGAGGCCGACACGGGCGCCGAGACCTTCTCGCCCAGCAGGTTCTCGACGAGGAACACGCCGATCGCGGTGCCACCACCCTCCGCCTCGAGCACCATCACCGCCGGGGGTGCCGGGGCCGGAGCGGGGGCGGCCGGCGCGGGCTCCGCCTGGCGGAGGGTGATCGTGCGGTTCCCCAGCTTGGCCGGCACCTCGACCTGGCGGGCGATCGAGCCGAGCGCCTCGAAGTAGTCGACCGTCAGCCGGCCGAGCGCCGCGTAGTACTGGAGGTTCGCCTCCAGCGCCCGCCGCAGGACGTCGCCCGCCGGGCCTGCCTCAGCCACGGGGCTGGAGGCGGCGCCCGCCGGGGCAGGGATGGGCGCAGTAGAAGTGGTCGTACCAGTGGTGCAGGTAGTCGGGGCAGTCCTCGACGTCGAGCTCGTGGCACGAGTCCGCGCCGCGCTTGTCGGTGTCGATCGTCCAGCGGATGAAGTGGTCGTGGCAGCCGTGGATCCACACCAGGTACTCGCGGCCGCTCTCCGCCGCCTGATCGGTCGGGATGGGGAGCGACACCGTCACCACGCCGCGCTCCATCGGCCCGAGCTGCAGGGCCTCCGGGTCGGCCTTCATCGGCTTCTCGGCCTCGACCTGGATCGTCCGCGCGGCCGGGCCGCAGTTCGTCACCCGGATCCGTAGGACCGCGGTCCCGCCCGGGCAGACGTGGCTGGTCACCTCTCCCGCCGACTTCGGATACCAGCACGGCGGCGGGATGTCGCAGCCGCAGGAGGACGTCGGCAGGCTCGGCAGCTCGAATGGCCCGCGCGTGCGCTCGCGCACGGCGTCCATCGCATCCGTGCTCAATCGCATCCCGCGGTCGAGCAGGTCGACCATCAGCTGCGCTCCGTCGGCCAGCAGCTGCTGCGACGTCGTGCCTTTCGCGCTCATCTCGGCTCCTCGGGACCGGACTCGATGACCCTGACTCTGACCGTGCAGACCGTGCCTCCGACGTCCCAGTAGCCGAAGTAGCCGCGACCTGCGATGAGCTCCCCCTGGAACTCGAAGACCACGTTGACGATCCTGCTCTCGCCGGGCTCGAGCACGCCTGCGCCCTCGGCCAGGCGCACCCGCACCGGGCCGCCGTGGCTGGCGGCGAGCTCGTCGGCGAGGACGCCGAACCGGTCGACGCCGCGTGCTCTCGCATCCGTCCACGCGCGCGCCAGGCTGCGGTCGAGGCCATGGTCCTCGAACAGCCCGAAGGCCTGCTTGGCGGCGAGGTCGAGCGGCGCGTTGCCGGCGTTGAGGACGTGCAGCTCGGTGGACGCCTCGCGACCGGGCAGCGACAGCGTCAGCGCGACGCGCGCCGGCGTGACGACGACGCGGCGGCGCTCCTGGATCTCGACCACCATCGGGTGCTTGGCGTCGCCGATCGTGACGACCCCCTTGTAGGTCCCCGCCGGGGTGGAGTCGGGAAGGGCGAGTCGCAGACCGAGCGCCGTGGTCCCCGGCCGCGCGGCGTAGCCGACGGCCGGCTCGGTGCCGTCGGGCACGTCGAGATCGACCTGTAGCTCCGGCGCGGTCCCGGCGGTGACGGCGACCGGGAGCGCGGCGTCGAGCCGGTTCGGCCGACCCGTGAAGCGGATCGGCGCCGCGTCGCTCGCCTTCGCCTTCCTAGCCATCGTTCGCCCGATCGATCCGATCGCCGCAGCGCTCGCACGGGTTCGGGACGTACGGCTCGGTGATCACCTGCGCCTCGCCGCACAGGCGCACGCACATCAGCTCCATGCCGAGGAGCGACAGCCCGACGCGGAAGTCGGCGGGCAGGTGCGCGCGGATGTCCGGGATCTTCTCGATCGACATCCGCAGGTCGACCGGATTGATGGTCAGCGGGTCGATGCCCAGCTGCACCTTGTTGATCGTGATCGGATCGATGCCAAGGCTGACCTTGGGCAGCGACGGGATGTTGATCGTGAAGTTGCTCGGGATGCCCGCCACCGTGACCGGGCCGACGGACCCCAGGCTGCCGCCAAGATCGACGTTGACATCGCTCAGGTCGACGCCCAACTGAGGCCTCCCTTCGGAGCTCGTGGAGACTCGATCGTCGCAGCGGTCAGCGGCTCCGTCAACCCGGCGTGTCGGGGAGCAGGCCCAACCGGTCGAGCAGCGCCTGCTCGGACTCGTGACTCGGTGCGGGCAGCGGCGGGGGAGGGGCCCGGCGCGGCTCGCGGCAGGGGTCGGCGCGGTAGTCGGCTGCCAGGTCCTGAAGCGCCGGCGCGCGGGCGGCGACGTCGAGCAGGATCTCGATCGCGAGGAACATGCGCTCGACGTCGTCGACCGTGCCGGTGACGTCGAGCCGGCCGTCGAGGATCGCGTCCGTGACCTCGAGGTAACCGTCCATCAGCTCGAGCGTGGTGGCGCGATCCGTCACGCCCTCACCGTCGGCCGCGCCGGACGCCGAGGGCTCGACGAGCAGCTCGTCACCGGCGAACGTCACGTCCACCGCCTCATCGCCCAGGACGACGCGCGCCCGCCGGCCGTCGACCACGGTGCGCATCCGCTCCAGCGCCGGCGGATCGGCGGCGCCGAGCCGGCCGATCAGCTCGGTCACGTACTCGGCCAGCGTGCGGCAGGGCGGCTCAATCGACATGCTCGTAGATGCCAAGGCCCTCGGCCTCGAAGCCGGTGCCGTCGATGGCGCCGGACGCCTCGAACGTCCCGGGCAGCTCGTGGATGAAGCCGTAGCCGCGCTCGCCCGGCTCCGCCGTGATCATCTGCGCGGCGGCTGCGGTCCGGAAGCGCAGGCGGAGGCGGCCGCGGGCGTCGTCGACGTCGACGTGCACCTCTGCCGGCAGCGCGGGCCGGGCACGGTCGACGTGGAGGGCGGCGAGCGCCCCGGGGAGCCGGCGGGGGCGCACATCCAGCGTGCCCGCCGTGGTGATCCGCACGGCCGAGCCGGTGAACAGCCGCCGCCGGCCGCCGCTGTGCACGACGAGGACGGGGCGGTGGCCGACCCGGTGGCTTCGGTCGTAGGTGCGGCCGATGACGATCGAGGGGTCGCCGCCGGGCGCGAGGAAGCAGCCCCATCGCCAGCCGATGTCGTCACCCCACCGCCACCGGCCCCAGTTGTGATCGTGGTAGGCGTCGCAGCCGCCGAGCGCGATCGTGCGGTCGCCGACCGTCACCTCTCCCTCGGCGGCCAAGTGGGAGACCGCCGACCACGAGATCCAGCCTTCGCCGAGTGGCAGCCGCAGCGGAACGGTGAGCGGCGCGGCGGTCGCGCGCGCCGTGACCGCGAGCTCGAGGCCGTCCTGGGGGAGGCGGGCCGAGGCGAGGACGACGGTCGTGTCGAGCGCGAGCGCCACGGCGCGCAGCCCGATCCCGCGCTCGTCGAACGACGCGTCGGCGAGCGAGATCGCCTCGATGCTGCCCGCCCAGCCGTGGCCGGGGACGTGCACGAGCGCGGCACCGACCGCGCGGGCGCGCGGATCGCCGGGCGCGCCGTGGGCGGCGACGTTGACGAGCCCGACCAGCCCGGACGACGGCTGGAACAGGTTCAGGTGCAGCCAGTCCTTGTAACGCCCGGCCTTCGGGTCGAGGGCGGAGGGCGGTCGCAGACCGTCGAGCGCCATCAGCGCAGGAGCGGCCCGCCAGGTTCCGCCGGCGTGCCCTCGCCGACGGCGTACGGCGGCCCGAGCGTCGGCCCGGTGAGCGCGTCGAAGGCGCGCACGACCTCCACGCTGAACGCCCAGTAGCCGACCGCGAAGTCGAGGAACTCCGCGCGCGGGACCTCTTGCGTTCCTGCGGCGCCGGCCATCTCGGGCGGGATCGGCAGCAGTTCGAGCGTCTCGTCGACGTCCTCGGCCAGCAGGAGCGCCAGGTCGTTGCGGAACTGGTCCAGGACCGGCGACGGCGGGTTGCTCGACACCCAGTCGCCGATCCGCAGCGCATCCCAGATCACCTCGCCGTTGGAGCCCGCGCGTCCGCTCTCGAGCGCCTGCCGGATCCGCGCTCCCTCGGCTGTCGCCGACACCTCGCGACCGAGGGCGGCGAAGCCGGCCGCCAGCGAGCCGACCGCGGTCGCGCCGGTGATGACGTGCAGCGCACCCAGGCGGCCGCCGAGCGACGCGAGCAGCGTCGCGGTCGAGCGGCCCGACTCCGCGGCGTCGTCGACGAGCTTGACGCGCGCGCTCACGGCGCGGGCTCCACCGCGATCGCCACCGGGATGCCGCCCTGGCGGAAGCCCTGCAGGACGAGCATGCCGCGGTAGGTGTCCGGCGGCAGCTCGGGCGGCACGGCCACGGCGACGGCAAGCGCGACGACCTGCTCGGGTCCGACGAGCAGCGACGGCGGGCTGGCCTCGGCGGCGGGCATCCACGTCACGCCCGACGCGGCGCCGAGTTGCCCGAGCGCGGGCGTGACCATGCAGTGCACGCGCTGGCGGTTCTCGATCTCGAGCTCGAGCTTGGCCGAGCCGCCCGGCTTCGCGGTCGCGTGGAGCGTGCTGTCGCCGTCCGGCATCACCACGGTGCCGGGCGACGCGGGCGCAGCCGCGCCCTGCAGCCGCCGCAGGTAGGAGATGGTCTCCTCTGCCAGGCGTGCCTGGAACTCGGTCTGGAGCCGCATCAGCTCCGACAGCGGGTTGCCGGGGGGGCCGGGAGGGTCGTTCGGTACTCGCATGCTCACTTCACACGGTCGATGACGTATCGCAGCATCTCACGCAGGAACCGGCCGTGCTCGTGGTCGCCGGCGAAGTCCGCGAGGCGGTCGTGGACCTCGAGCGCCCGCTCGGAGTACTCCAGCGCAAGCTCGCGTCCGTGCTCGAGCGAGCCGGCCTCGATCATCGCCTGGCCGAGCCAGCGGACCTCGTCGGGGTCCTTCTGCAGGCGCGCCGTCGACAGCAGCGCCACCGCGCGGGCGCGGTCTGGCGGCGCGGCCGTGCGCAGGAAGTGCAGGAGCATCACGGTGCGCTTGCCCTCCCACAGATCGCCGCTGATCTCCTTCCCGTAGAGCGCCTCGTCGGCCTCCAGGTTGAGCAGGTCGTCGTGGATCTGGAACGCGATGCCGGCGAGGAACCCGAGCTCGATCAGCGGCTGCAGGTCCTCGCGCAACGGCGCCAGCGCCCCGGGCGGGCCGCCGCAGATGACGCCGATCCGCAGCGGCGCGATGACGGTGTACCAGCAGGTCTTCTTATAGGCCATGCGGACGTAGTCGCGATCGCCGAGGTCGAGCCGTTCCTCCGCGATCCATCCGAGCTCGATCGCCTGGCCCTCGGCCGACTCGCGGGCCATCCGCTCGACCTCGCGGAACACCAGCAGCGCCTTGCGGACGCCGATCGTCTCCGTGTTGCGCAGCAGCAGGTCCAGCGCGAGCACGTTGGTCGCGTCGCCGACGTTGACCGCGACCGGCACGCCGTGCGCCTCGAGCAGCGTCACCTGGCCGCGCCGGAACTGCGAGCCGTCCTCGACGTCGTCGTGGACGAGGAACGCGTTGTGGAACAGCTCCAGCGCGGCGGCGGAGTGCAGCGCCTGCTCGGTGCGACCCCCGACCGCCCGGCACGCCGCGAGGCAGATCGCCGGCCGCAGGCCCTTCCCCTCGCGGAACGGATAGTCGGCCAGCAGGTCGTACAGCGGCCCGTAGCCGATCTGGCGGCGCTCGGCGAACAGCACCTCCAGGACTCCCAGCACGTCGGCGCGCGCCTCCGCGAGCACCCGCGCGACGACATCCGCCTCGTCGATCCCACTGTGCTCTTGCAGCCCGTCGCCTGGCACGCGCGGAGCATCTTGGACCGGCGCCGTCGATGCAAGGCCTGCTCGCGCAGCGCGAGGAGGTGTGGGGCGCCGGGAACGTCAACTGCGCTGGGTGGGGAGGTGGATGTCCGTGGGCGGTGGTCGCGGGTCTGCGTGTGTGGGTTTCGCACCAATGGTGCGGCTGCGCTCGGCGGTTGGTGCGAAACCCACACCAGGAGGCGGGTACGTCACCACGCGCGTTTGGAGACGCGACGAATGGTGCGAAACCCACGCGCCCTCGCCGCCCCCGAGATCCACCACTTCCCCACCAAGCGCAGTTGACGTTCGCGAGCCAGCCGGGCTCAGCCCTCGCTGGCGCGCGCTCGCAGCCGGGCTGCGGAGGCGACGTTCTCCTTGGCGTCGTAGAGCGCGAGCGCGGTGGCCGTCGCGGCGCGCGCCTCATCGTGCCGGCCGCACCGGGCGGCGACCTCGGCGAGGTCGCGGTGGGCGTCGGCGCGGATCGTGAACATCCCGGTCGGGTCGGCGAGCGCGGTGGCCGCTCGCGCCTCGTGCAGCGCGCGGTCCGCGTCGCCCTCGCGTGCCGCCAGCTTCCCGCGCGCCGCGTGACGCTTGACCCGCCACTCCATGTCGGCGGGCGCGGGGATGTCGTCGATGCGCGCGACGGCCTCGGCCGCCGCGCCGGGCCGGTCCTGGGCGAGGACCGCGTGCGCGCGGTCGACGAGGATCGTCGACTCGAACCAGCGATCGCCGATCGCGACCGCGACCCGCTCCGCGTCGTCGAGCGCCCGCTCGGCGGCCGCGCCGTCACCCATCAGCATCTCCGCCAGCGCGTCGTACACCGCCATCCAGACGAAGGCCTGCCGGAGGCCGAGGTCCTCCAGTCCTCCGCGTGCGGTCGCCAGATCCTTGCGCGCAAGCTCGAAGCGCCCGGCCATCGCGTCGAGCACGGCGCCGAACCCGCGCACGCTCATCGCGGCGAAGCGCCCGGCGACGTCGCGCTCGAGCTGGGTGCAGTGGCGGCTCGCCTCGGAGACCGGGACCGCGTTGACGACGAGCGCCCACGCCATGAGGCTGGCGCCCGTATCGATGTCGAAGCTGCTGCGAGCACGCCGTCCATGGTCCACCGCCCGCTGCGCGGCGCGGTAGCCGGTCTCCGGGCTCCCCTTCAGCCAGAGCACCTCGCACCAGAGGGTGTAGGCCCGGGCAAGCCCGAGATCGTCACCGAGCTCGCGCAGCGCGTCCACGGCGCGGCCGACGACGGCCAGCGACGCGTCCGGATCCACGGTCTCGGGATGACGGAAGGCGTGCAGCCGTACGCGCTCGACGGCGGCCCGCCAGCGGACACGCGCGAGGCCGAGCCGCTCGCCGATCTCGAGCGCGGCCTCCGCCACCTCCGCCGCGCGGTCCAGCGTGCCGGCCTCGATGAGCGCTGCGGCGAGCGCAGGCAGCAGCTCCCCGCGCGTCCGATCGTCGTCGGCGAGCAGGTCGGCGGCGCGTGACAGGAACGCGATCTCGCTCGGGAGGTCTCCCCTGAGATGCGCGCGGCTCGCCGCCTCGGCGAGGCGCTGCGCGGCGCGGGCTGCGAGCGCCTCCAGCTCCGGCGATGCGCGCCCGAGCTCGACGGCGGCGCCGTGGGCCTGCTCGAGATGCGTGCCGATCCACGCTTCGGCCTCGGGGACACGCGTCTCGATCAGTTCGAGCCAGTTCGCGAGGCGCTCGTGGCCCTGCGCTCGCACGGCCTTGGGCATCGACGCGTAGGCGGCGTCCCGCACCAGCGCGTGACGGAACCGCCACGCGTGCTCGCCGGCGATCTCGGCCCGCGCGGACAGCAGCAGCTCACGGTCCACGAGCGTGTTCAGGCTGCGCCTTGCGTCCTCCTCCTGGAGGTCCTCGACGAGTGCCAGCACACCGCCGAGGTGGAACCGCTCGCCCTCGATCGCGGCGGCGTCGAGCAGCGACCGCTCCGGCGGGGCGAGCAGGTCAAGACGCGCGGCCAGCAGCGCCTGCAGGGCGGGCGGAAGACTCGGTGGTCCCTCGCGCTCGGCCACGTGCATGGCGAGTTGCTCGAGGAACAGCGGATTGCCGCCGGCTCCCGCCGTGACAGCCGTCCGCTGTGACTCCGAGAGACCGCCGCGGGCTGCCAGCAACCGCTGGCTCTCGTCGGCGCTGAGCGGTCCGAGCCGAACCGTCGTCGCACCGGCGGCATCGCGCGCCCACGCCGGCCGGACGGCGAGCAGCTCAGGGCGGGCGAGGCAGAGCAGCAGCACCGGCGAGTCCGTCAGTCGCGCGGCGAGGTCGTCCACGAGGTCGAGCAGCGGCGGCTCTGCCCAGTGGACGTCCTCGAACTGGAGCACCAGCGGGCCGTCGCCCGAGACGGCGGCGAACAGCCGCCGGAAGCCCCACGGGGTCGCCTCACCGGGCGCGCCTTCGCCGAGGCCGAGTGTTCCGGCGACCGAGGCCGCGGCCGCCGCCCCGTCGGCCAGGCCCGCGGTGAGCTCCTCGAGCGGCCGCCCGCGCGCCGCCTGCAGGACCATCTCGCGGACCGGCCAGTACGTGATCCCCAATCCGTAGGGCAGGCAGCGTCCCTCGAGTACCGTCGCCCGGCCGCCGAGGCGCGCGGTCAGCTCGCGCGCAAGCCGGGATTTGCCGATGCCCGGCTCGCCGATCACGGTCACCAGCTGCGGCTGGCGCGCATGCGCTGCGCGCTCGAAGGCCTCGTCCAGGAGCCGCAGCTCGCGCTCACGGCCGACCAGCGGGGCATCGCGGCCCGCGCCCGCGCGGTGTGCGCTCAGCCCGTGCAGCACGAAGTGCCCGGAGGTCCCCGAGCCCGTGCGTACCGCATCGCCGAGCAACGCCCGCGCGCGTGCGTCCACGAGGATCTCGCCCGGCGCCGCGTCGCGCGCGAGCAGGGCCGCGGCCTCGACGACGTCCCCGAGCGGGAGCGCACCAGGCTGCGGCGAATCCGCGATCAGCGCCGTGCCGGCGGTGATGCCGGCGCGAGCGTCGAGCTCGATGTCGCGATCGCCCGCGAGCGCCGCCGAGATCTCGGCCAGCTGCTCCCGCAGCGCCAGGGCGGCGTGCGCGGCGCGCAGCGCGTCGTCTTCGTGGGCGATCGGGGCGCCGAACGCCGCGATCATGCCCGACCCGCGCAGCTCGCGAGCCGGACCGCCGTGCAGGTGCGCGACCGCCTCCATCGCGGCATGACATCGCTCCATCACCTCGCGCAGCACCTCGGGGTCGAGCGGCGTCCCCCGCTCGGTCGCGCGCACGTCGGCGGCGACGCAGACGACCTCGCGCCGCCCCGGCCGTGCCACCGTCGGCGGGCCGACCTGGTGCCGGAGGATGTCCCGCTCCAGCGTCCGCAGCGCGGGGGACGGGTCCAGGCCGAGTTCGTCCGCCAGCCTCTGCCGCGCGTCGCCGTACGCGGCGAGCGCGTCGGCCTGACGGCCGCAGCGATAGAGCGCCAGCATCAGCTGCGCGCACAGCGACTCGCGCAGCGGATGCTCCGCCACGAGCGTCTGCAACTCGCCCACGAGGTCCGCATGACGGCCGAGTGCGAGGTCGGCGTCGACGCGCGCGCCCACGCACGCCAGGCGCAGCTCGTCGAGGCGCTCGGCCTCGGCGATCGCGAACTGCTCGTAGCGGACATCCTGCAGCGCCGGACCGCGCCACAGCGCCAGCGCGTCGGCCAGGAGCCGGCTCGCCGCGGCGTGATCGCCGCGGGCGAGCGCATCGCGCCCCTCGGAGGTCAACCGCTCGAACCGGTGCGCATCGACGGCATCAGGGCCGTCGAGCGGCAACTCGTACCCATCGGCCCGCCAGACGACCGCCTCGTCGCCCAGCACGCGGCGAAGGCGCGAAACGACGACCTGGAGCGCGTTCGCGGGATGCGCGGGCAGCGCGTCGCCCCACAGCGCGTCGATGGCGACGTCCGCCGGGACGACCCGGGCGCCGTCGACCAGCAGCAGTGCGAGCAGCCGGAGCGGCCGTCCCGGGCACGGCAGCACGCCGCCGTCGTGGCCGATCACTTCGACGGGTCCGAGGATGCGGAACTGCACCTGCCTCCTTCGGTGCGGCATGACAGCGCCGTGACAGCGCGGGAGCCCATTGTCTCCGCTGTGACCAGCTTGCGTAACCCCTCCAGACCCCAAGCGGCCTCGGCGTGGTTCATCACGCTCGCCGCCACCGCGGCGTCGACGTACGCGCTCGACGCGGTTGCGACCGCGATCGGCGTGCTGCTCGTCGCGTCCCAGCTGCTGAGCGGACTCGACCACCTGCTCGTGCTCGCGTTCCTGGCCGCCTCGTACGTGGCGTGGGGCTTCGGCCTGCGCGCGAACCTCCGTGCCAACTGGCTGCTGCTACGCCGGACCGGGACCAGCACCAACGTGATCTCCAAGGCTGCCTTCGAGCTCACCAGGCGGCGGGGCGTGCGCACACAGCTCGTCGCCGCGGGCGCGGGCTACGTCGCGACCGAGCTCGCCAAGGAGGCGCCGTACTACGCCGGCGCGTTCGGCGCCGCCGTCCTGACCGACGCGGTCTCGTCCAACGACGCGCTGATCTTCCTCGCGGGCGCGAACCTCGGAGCCGCCGCCTACGAGTACGTCCTCGCTCGCCTGACGCGGACGATCCTTCGGCGCCCGTCGTGCGCGTCCTTCGACTCCGACTGGGTGCCGCGCGAGTACCTGGCCGACTACTACCGCGTCGTCGAGCCGGACGAGCGCGAGACGATCGCCTACTTCGCCGACGCGATGAAGGACGCCCCGGCCGATGAGACGGTCCTGGTCTTCGGCACCGGGCCGACGCTCCACCACGTGTTCCTCGCGGCGCCGAAGGCCTCGGAGATCCACCTCGCGGACTACCTGCCCGCGAACCTCGACGAGATCGAGCGCTGGCGCACGCGCGACCCCGCCGCCCACGACTGGCGCGCGTTCGTCCGCTACACGCTCGAATGCGAAGGGCTCACGGCCCCCACCGACGAGGAGATCGAGCAGCGCGAGGAGCTCACCCGCTCGAAGATCACGCGCCTGCTCCAGGTCGACGCGCGCCGTCCCGTGCCGCTCGACCAGCGCTACGCCACGGTCATCAGCGCCTACTGCGCGGACTCGGCGACCGACGATCGCGCCACCTGGGAGACCTTGATGGCGAACATCACCGACCTGGTCGAGCCCGGCGGCCTGTTCATCACGGCCGCCCTGCGCCGTTGCCGTTCCTACCTGGTCGGCGACAAGCGATTCCCGAGCGCGAACGTCGACGAGCACGACCTGCGGCGGGTCCTCGCTCCGCGCTTCAGCGCGCGGGTGGAGGGCCGCGACCTCCAGGGCCACGAGGGGCAGGGTTACTCGGGCGTCGTCCTCGCGGATGCGCGACGCCACGCGCGTGACCTGCGCCCCGCGCGCGGCCTGCGCTCGGGCGTCCTCATAACGAGCGGACGCGGGCTCTAGCGGTCACATCCTGATCGCCCGCATCTGGAGCGGCACGCACACGCGTATGCTCGCGCGATGCAGCCGATCCACCAGCCGCCCGACGCGCTCGCGGCACCGCGTTTCACGGGCCCGCGCACGTTTGCACGCCTGCCGCACCTCGCGACGCTCGAGGACGTCGACTGCGCCGTGTTCGGGATGCCGTGGGACGGCGGAGCGTCGTTTCGCTCGGGAGCCCGCTTCGGGCCCGAGGCGATCCGGTCCGCGTCGGGAATGATCCGGACGTACAACCCCGTCCAGAAGGTCCAGGTCTTCGGCGCGCTGTCCGTCGTCGACTACGGAGACGCACCGACGGCGCCCGGCTACATCGAGGAGACGCTCAAGCGGATCGAGGAGTACGTCGCGCCGATCGCCGCGGCGGGCGTCGTGCCGCTCGGCATGGGCGGCGACCATTCGGTCACGCTGGCCGAGCTGCGCGCCGTGGCCTCGGTCCACGGCACGCTCGGTCTCGTGCACCTCGACTCGCACACCGACCTCTGGGACACGTACAACGGGCTCCCGTACTCGCACGGGACGATGTTCCGCCGCGCGATCGAAGAGGGCATCGTCGACGCCTCGCGCGTGATCCAGGCCGGCATGCGCGGACCGCTCTACGGCGAGGACGACGAGGCGATCCCGGGCACGCTCGGGGTCGAGACGATCCCGTGGGTCGAGTTGGTCGAGCTGTCGCCGGCCGCCTTCGCCGCGCGGGTCGCCGAACGGATCGGAGCGGGACCCGTGTTCTGCACGCTCGACGTCGATTTCGTCGACGCCGCGTTCTGCCCTGGGACGGGGACGCCCGAGGTCGCCGGTCCGACCAGCTACCAGGCGATGAGCTACCTCCGCTCGCTGCGCGACGTCGAGTTCGTCGGCTTCGACGTCGTCGAGGTGGCGCCCGCGTACGACGGGCCGGGGCAGGTCACGGCCCTGTTCGCAGCCAACGCGCTGTTCGAGATGCTGTCGCTCGTCGCACTGGGACGAAGAAGCCGGTAGCGCACGACGCCGCGCAAGGTGATTTCCTTGTGCGCGCCGTGAGGGGGTGCAATGAGCTGGCTGGGTGACAGCGCGGCGCTGGCGGTGCTGTCGTTCGACGTCGACGCGGAGTCGGCGATCCTCGCCAACGGTCGTCGCTACGCCGATCACGCCATGGTCATGACGCACCAGGCGTACGGGCCGCTGGTCGGCGTGCCGCGGATCCTCCAGCTGCTCGACGACTTCGGCCTCAAGGCGACGTTCTTCGTACCCGGCCTGACCGCCGAGCGCTACCCGCAGACGGTCGACCAGATCGCGGCAGCCGGCCACGAGATCGGGCACCACTCCTACAGCCATCGCAGCCCGGTGGACCTGGGCGAGGCCGGCGAGCGTGAGGACTTCGAGCGTGCTCTCCAGGCGCTCGACGGCGTCGGCGTGCGCCCGAAGGGCCATCGCAGCGCGCTCTGGGAGGCGAGCTGGGACACGCCTGCGCTCGTCGCCGAGTACGGGCTCGAGTACGACTCCACGCTGATGGACGACGACAAGCCGTACCTGCTCACGACGGAGCGCGGCACGATCGCCGAGCTGCCGCCGCACTGGAGTCTCGACGACTGGGAGCAGTACGCGTACCTGCCGCGGCCGCCGATCGGCGTCAACATCGAGGCGCCCGCGAAGGTGCTCGACCTGTGGACCAACGAGCTCGACGCGATGCGGCGGCACGGCTGCCTCTTCATGCTGACCAACCACCCGTTCCTGACCGGGCGACCGGGACGGGTGGAGACGCTGCGCAGGCTCGTCGAGCACGCGCTCGACCGCGGCGACGTCGAGTTCGTCACGGCCGCCGAGGTCGCCGCGCGCGTGCGCGACGACCCGCAGGCGACCAAGCGGACATTGCGCCCCGTCCAGGTGGACGCGGCGACCTATCCCGATCTCTGAGGAGGAATCGATGGCGGCCAGCGGTCACGAGCGGCAGGAGCTCTCCGAGGCGCTCCAGATCGATCCGCACGGGATCGAGCCGATCCCGGACGCCGATCGCGACTCGACGCCGCTGCAGCAGTTCTGGATCTGGTCCGGCGCGAACATCGCGCCGATCAACTGGGTCCTCGGGGCGCTCGGCATCGTCCTCGGGCTGAGCCTGATCGAGACGATCCTCGTCATCACGATCGGCAACCTCGTCGGCTGCGCGCTGTTCGGGCTGTTCTGCGTGATGGGCCACCGCACGGGCGTCAACCAGATGGTCCTCTCGCGCAGCGCGTTCGGCCGCCGCGGCGCCTACGTGCCGGGCGTCGCCCAGCTGCTGCTGACGATGGGATGGGTCGGCGTGAACACGTGGGTCGTGCTCGACCTCGTGCTCGGCGTCCTGAGCGAGCTCGGCTACGACGGCGGCACCGCGACGAAGTACGTCGTCGGCTTCGTGCTGATGGCGCTGCAGGCCGCGATCGCGATCTACGGCTTCTACCTGATCCGCACGTTCGAGAAGTACACGGTGCCGGTGGCGGCGCTGGTCATGGTGGTCATGAGCGTGCTCGCGTGGACCGAGTCGGACGTCGTGTGGAGCAACTCGACGGTCCACGGATCGGACAAGATCACCTCGATCTCGCAGCTGCTCACGGCGATCGGGATCGGGTGGGGCATCTCCTGGTTCACGTACTCGTCGGACTACACGCGCTTCGTCGCCCGCAGGTACACCGACGTGCAGGTGTGGAGGGCGACCGCGCTCGGCATGTTCCTGCCGACCGTCTGGCTCGCCGCGCTCGGCGCGTCGATCGCGTCGGCGGGCACCGAGGCGGATCCCTCGCAGCTGGTCGCCTCGGTCTTCGGCGTCATGACGATCCCCGTGCTCTTCCTGATCATGCACGGGCCGATCGCCACGAACATCCTCAACCTCTACTCGTGCTCGCTGGCGGCGCTCTCGATCGGCCTCAGGACCGCCCGCTGGAAGGTCACCGCGGCTGCCGCCGTGATCGGGAGCGGCGTGCTGATCATCTTCATCCAGGACGACAGCTTCGCCACGTCGTTCGACAGCTGGATCGTCTCGATCATCGTCTGGATCAGCCCGTGGGCCGGGATCACGCTGGTCGAGTACTTCGTGCTCCGGCGCGGCAAGGTCGACGTCCCGGCGCTCTACGAGCCGCCGGACCGCTCGATCTACGGCGACGTCAACTGGCCGGCGATCATCGCGCTCGTGGTCGGGCTGGCGGCCGGCTGGTCCTGGGAGTACGGCCTGGTTGAACCGCTGCAGGGCCCGGTCGCCAAGGCACTCGGCAACACGGACTTCTCGTGGGCCGCGGGCATGTTCGTGGCGGGCGGGCTGTACTGGCTGCTCGCGTCCAAGCGCGTCCGGCAGACGACGCCCGACAGCGCGGCCGCGCCGTGACCGTGATCGACGTACCCGCGCGCGAGGGCCGCGGGGTACGGGTCACCGCCGGGCAGCGCTTCCGCGTCATCGACGTCGCGGGTGGTCAGGTCGCCGACACGTTCGCCTTCCGCGCGGACGACGTCTCCGAGTACCACTCTGCCGAGCACACGCGCGTGCACGTGAGCCGGCTCTTCCCGCAGGTGGGGGAGGCCTTCGTGACCAACCGGCGGCGACCGATCCTCGTGCTCGAGGAAGACCGCACGCCCGGCATCCACGACATGCTGTGCGCGGCGTGCGACCCGGAGCGCTACACGGGCCTCGGGGTCGAGGGCTGGCACGCCTCCTGCCGCGAGAACCTCGAACGGGCGATGGCGGATCTCGGCGAGCCCCACATCGAGATCCCACAGCCGATCAACCTGTTCATGAACATCCCGGTCGGCGAGGACGGCATGCTCGGCTGGGAGACGGCGCCGACCGGACCGGGCGACTTCGTCACGCTGCGAGCGGAGATGGACTGCCTCGTCGTCGTCTCCGCCTGTCCGCAGGACATCGTCGCGATCAACGACAAGGACCCGACGCCGGTCGCGATCGAGCTGCTCGACGGCTGACGCCGCGGCTACCGGCCCGCCTTCATCTGGTCGAGCGCCTTCTGCTCGGCGCCGTCGAGATCCCACGACAGGTCCAGCTCGTCGTCGAGCTGGTTGACCTGGGCGCGCGTGCAGGTGCGCAGGATCGCCACGATCGTCTCCTCCGCGGTCTCGCCGGTGACGCCGCCGGCCAGCCAGGCGAGCTCGCTGCGCTTACGGGCGAACGACTGGCTGGCCCAGTACGTCTGCGCCGCCAGCTTGACGAACTGGTGCCCCTCGGAGCCGTCCATGTCCTCCCAGACCCGTCGCCAGCCGACGTCGTTGAGCACCGGCACGATGTGCGCGGTGTTGCTCGAGAGCACGCCGAGGATCATCTGCTCGTCCTCGTCGCCCGTCGAGCCGTCGAGTCCGAGGCGGATCAGACGCTGCCGCTGGGGAATGGTCAGGGTATGGAGCACCTTCTTCGACTTCGCCGTGCGGTAGTACGCGCGCGCATTGTCATCTGAGGTGTCGCCGAAGAGCCCGGTCAGCTCGCCCTCGCCGCGCGGGCCGGACGCCGTGGCGAGGCCGGGTGTGTAGTTGATGATCTGCTGGAAGACGGCGAGCACGCCCGCGCGATCCTGCTTGAGCTTCGCGAGCGTCCACTTGAGCGCGGCCTGCTTCTCCAGCTTGAAGGGCGGGTCGAGGTCGACCTCGCCGCCGAGCGTGTCCGCCTTCTCGTGGGCGAAGTGGGTGATCGCCTCCTGGATGCGGGGATCCGCCAGCAGCGTGTCGACGGAGCCGACCATCCAGTTCAGCGACGGGTTGGACACCTTCGTGTTCGGGAGCGCCTGCGGCCAGAGCTGCTCGGCCCGGTAGAGGCCGTCGCGGGTCATCAGCGACCGCTTGACGGCAGCCGCGTTGGCCTTGCCGGACTTCGCGGCCGCATAGGCGTCGTGCACGTCCTTGAGGCTGACCTTCACGCTGGCGGCCGCGAGCTTCAGCGTCTCGGAGCCGCGTGCCAGCTCCCGGTCCTTGTCGTCGAGCACCTCCCCGTCGCCGACGAGCGTGACGGCGCGGGCGCCGACCTTGGCCTTGACGCCCTCGGTGTTGTCGAGGTCGTGCAGCGCACCCGAGATCGCGTCGCCGAACGTCAGGTCGGGCATGCCCTTTTCCTTCATGACCTCCTCGAGCGTCGAGATCGCCTGCTTCCACAGGTAGTTCACGGTGGCGGCGCCCGCGATCGTGGTGTTGTCGTTCAGGTGCTTGGCGATGTTCTCGGCCAGCCACAGCTTGAGGTTGTGCCAGAACATCGGCACCCTCGGGTCCCACCAGTCCTTGATCGCCCCCCGCGGCGTCCGTGTGTGGCCGCTCGCGAACGCGTCGGTCAGGAAGTGGCTGCCGAAGGCCTCGTACAGCAGCGCCTGGTCGAGCGGCGCTCCGCGCTTGCCCGCCGTGACCGCCTCCTCGATCGCGAGCTCGTGGTTGCCCCGGTAGCTGCCCGCGTTGTTCGCCTTGCCCTTGGCCGCGAGTTGCTTTTGCGTGAGCATCTCGTCGCCGAGATCCGGCCGGCTGAAGTGCGACTCGTTGTGCGCCGCCAGGTTGAAGTAGCGCTTCTTGGCCGCGTTGATGACCTTCTCGTCGAACTGGTCCGCCTTCATCGACTTGCGGACCTCGACGTAGAGGACGTACTTGACCTCGTCGACGGTTCCCGGTTTGTTGAACGGCGCCTTGGCCGACCCGGGGATGGCCGCCAGCTTCTGGAGCTGATCGACGGAGCTGAAGTGGTCGCCCGCCATCGCCGTCATGTCGCCGAACGTGATGTCGAGCCCAGGCGTGAGCGTGATCGTCTGGCCGCCGGAACCGCGGTCGCCCATCGTCTTGTGCTCCATCGCCTCAAAGCGGCTCAGCCGGCCACCGGCGGACCCGCCCTCGGCGCCGGGACGGCGCGCGGCGACCAGTCGCGACACGGCGTGGTTGCCGAGATGGCCGACGTGGAGAGCGAGCGGCGGTGGCTCACGCACGCCGCGGGGCGCGAACGTCTCGCGGCCCTCGTGCTCGTCGGGCGGGCGGCGTTCCGGGCGGGGCGGTTCGGATTCCCTCGCGGACTGCCTCTGGTTAGTCATGCGAAGCTCACGAGAGGACTCGGGGGACAGCGACCATACCGGTGCCGCAACGGCCGGTCCAGCCGCGTCGACGCCTATGTGAGCCGCGGCGCGTGGTGCTCGAAGAAGACGCGGGCGACGAGCTCGCCGCGCGTGCTCACTCCGACCTTCTCGAAGATCGACTTGAGGTGATCCTGCACGGTCCACGGCGAGATGTGCAGCCGGTCGGCGATCGCGCTCGTCGGCTGCCCCTGCGCGATCAGCTGCGTCACCGCCCGCTCACGCTCGGTGAGGTCGTAGGCGTCCGCCATCAAGGGCGCGAGCTCGTGCTGCCGGGCGGGTTCGATCATCACCGCGGTCTGCCCTTCGGCGTCGTCGCCGAGCGCCGAGCCCCGCACCAGCAGCCACATCCCGGACTCGGTGCGGACTCGCGCGCGGGCGACGGCGCCCGCCTCGGCATGCCTGTCCACGATGCTGCGTGCGCGACTCGCAACGGCGCTCACGACCGGCGGCAGGGGCTCGCCCCGCTTGCTCTCCTGGAGCTCGGCGAGCCACATCTGGGCGGCGGCGTCGGCCAGCAATATCGAGTTGTCGGCCGCGAGCAGGACGAGACCGCTGGACTCCTCGGTCTCCTTGGCTTCCGCGCTCAGGGCAGTGAGCAGCATCGCGCGACGCAGGCCTTCGGCGAGGTACGCGGACACCGACGCGACGAGCATCGATTCGGCCGGCGTGAAGTGGCCGCGGTCGGAGCCGCGCAGCAACGTGAGGCCGCCCCACGTCGTCGAATCGTCGACCAGCACCGCTCGTAGCTCGTCGCCGAACCCGTTGGGTCCCCTGAGCTCGCGCTGGCGCAGGCTCCGGTCGAGGTCGCCGCCGGTCGCCTCGCTGAGGCTCGCCGCGTGCCGTTCTGAGCGGGCGAGCGCGTCGAAGGAGTTGAAGTCCTCCCCGCGCATCTCGATCTCGGTCATGCGGACGGTCGCCGCCTCCGGAAGCCCGTTCTCGACGACTTCGCCGGTCGGCACGAGCGTGGCCGGGTCCATCGTCAACACGCAGAAGCCGTCGAACGGCACCGCGCGATCCAGGATCCGGGCGGCGCCGAGCGCGAAGTCGCGCACGCCGGCCCCGCGGTGCACGAGCCGGGCGAGGTCGCCGCGGACGCGTGCGGGTGATGCGACCGCCATGCACCGATTGTGGCACCCGTCCGCCGAAGATCCCAGGATCCTGGGATGGTCGCGGCGCGACATGTGACGCAAGGTTCGGCGCATGTCCGCACAGAGCCCTGAGGAGACCCACGCCCTGCTCGCCGCGGCGTTCAACGCCGGCGACCTCGACGCGCTCACCGAGGTCTACGACGAGGACGCGACGCTGATCGTGCCGCCCGACGGGCAGCGCGTCAGCGGGCGAGACGCGATCCGTGCCGCACTGGAGCCGACGCTGGCGCTTCGCCCGAGCTTCAAGAGCGACGTCGTCGAGAAGCTCGAGGCCGACGGCCTCGCGCTCACCCACGCCCGCTGGAGCATCGTGGCGACCGCCGGCGACGAGCGGGTGGAGATGGCGGGCCGCGGCACGATCGTCTCCCGCCGGCAGGCGGACGGCAGCTGGCGCGTCGTCCTCGACAACCCGATGAGCCCGGATTGACCCCGAGGTTCCGGCTCGGTCCGCACGTCCGTCGCGACCGGGCTCGCGGTGTTCAAGCCCGGGCGGCGGCTGCGGTGACATCATCACCGGGATGGGCGCGGACGTCGCGAACGACCTCCTCCGCGATGGTCGCGAGGCGCTTGCGGCGGGCGAGTGGGAGCGGGCGCGCTCGTGCTTCGAGCAGGCCGGCGAGCGCGACGCGAGCGCCGAGGTCCTCGACGGCCTGAGCCAGGCCGTCCACTTCCAGGGCGATCACATCCGCGCGATCGACCTGAAGGAGCGTGCGTTCGGCGCGTACCGGCGCCGCGGCAAGCGGGTCGAGGCGGCCGAGCTGGCGCGCTGGCTTGCGTTCCTCCACGTCTCGGTGCGCGGCAACATGGCCGCCGCGAACGGGTGGATGGCGCAGGCCGAGAGCCTGCTCGAAGGCGTGGAGGAGTGCGCGGCGCACGGGTGGCTCACGCTCGACCGCGCGCCCTGGTCGGGCGACTCGTCCGAGCGCGAGCGGCTCGCGACGGCCGCACTCGCGATCGCCAGGCGGTTCGGCGACGCCGACCTCGAGTTCGACGCGCTCGCCCTGCTCGGCGAGGCGTACGTCGCCTCCGGCCGCGTCGCCGAGGGGATGGCGCTCCTCGACCAGGCGATGGCCGCCGTCTCGGCGGGGCAGGTCGTCGGCCACGGGCCGATCGGCGAGATCTACTGCAGGCTGCTCAGCGCCTGCGAGCACGCCGCCGACGTCAGGCGCGCCGAGCAGTGGATGTCGGCGGTCGACCGGCTCGTCGCCTGGAGCGACTTCGTGCCCCCGACCTGCCAGTCCCACTACGGCGGGATCCTGACCGCGGTCGGGCGCTGGGCGGAGGCGGAGGAGGAACTGCTCGCCGCGATCCGCGCGTTCGAGCGCGGCTACCGCGCGCAGCGTGTCCTCCCGCTCGTGCGGCTGGCGGATCTGCGCGTGCGGCAGGGACGGCTGGAGGAGGCCGAGCGCCTGCTGGAGGACAACGAATGGCATCCGGCCGCGAGGCGGGTCCTGGTGACGATCGCGCTGGCGCGAGGCGACCTCGCGCTCGCCGAGGAGCAGATGCGCCTGTGCCTCGACGGCGAGGACCCCGCGGATCCTGCCTGCGCGGCGCTGCTCGAGCTGCTCGTGGAGATCCGGCTCGCGCGCGGCGACATCGGTGCCGCGCGGGAGGCGCTCGACCGGCTCGCCGAGCTCGCCGGCGGCCGCGGCGACGAGCGCGCGCGTGCCCTGGCCGAATTCGCGGCGGGCCGGGTGGGCGCCGCCGAGGGGGACGCACGAGCCGCCGCTCATCTCCAGGCGGCGGTGGAGAGGTTCTCGGCGCTCGCTCTGCCGTTCGAGGCCACGCGCGCGCAGCTCGGGCTCGCCCGTGCGCTCGCGCCCGAAGCGCCCGCCGAGGCACGCGTCGCGCTCCGGCGCTTCGAGCGCATGGGCGCCGCCCGTGACGCCGACGCCGCCGCCGAGCTACTCCGCGGCCTCGGGGCGGCCGGGCGCGGCCGGCCGAGGCGCCCCGGGACGCTGACCCAGCGGGAGGCGGAGGTCCTGCCGCTCCTTGCGGAGGGACTGTCGAACGCGGAGATAGCGGAGCGGCTCTACATCAGCCGGCGAACCGCCGAGCACCACGTCGCCAGCATCCTGTCCAAGCTCGGCCTGCGCAGCCGCGCGCAGGCGGCCGCCTACGCAGTGCGCGAGACCGCCCGCAGATCCGTAGCGGAATAGGTAGTCCGACCGATGCTCCGCGGCACGTGCGGAGCCATCCTCCCGGCATGAGCCTCGCCTACAGGCTGCTGTACGCGGTCGGTTACACGCCCTGGGAGCAACCCGCCGCGCTGCCGGGCGTCCACGAGCGGATCTCCGCGCTGTTCGACCGCGAGGAATCCGGACGCCGGCCGCCGTACGGGCAGGCGCTCGACCTCGGCTGCGGCAGCGGCACCTGGGCCGTCGAGCTGGCACGGCGCGGCTGGCAGGTCACCGGCGTGGACTTCGTCCCGAAGGCCCTGCGCCGCGCCCGCGAGCGCGCACGCCAGGCCGGCGTCGAGCTGCGGCTCGTCGAGGGCGACGTGACGAAGCTCGGATCCACCGGTGTCGGCTCCGGGTTCGGGCTCCTGCTGGACTTCTTCCTGTTCCACGACGAGCTGACGGACGAGCAGCGCGTGGCGATGGGCCGCGAGGTGACCGCGATCGCGGCACCCGGCGCCACGCTGCTGTTGACGGCGTGGGCGCCCGGGCGCCGCGGCCCGCTGCCGCGCGGCGCGAGCCGCGGCGACATCGAAGCCGCCTATCCCGAGTGGGAGGTGATCGACGAGGAGCCGTTCGACGTCGTGACGGGGGCGCGGTTCTACAAGCACATCTCGGGCGCCGACCCGCGCGTCTACCGGCTCCGGCGTCAGTGAGCCGCGCGGCTCACCCCGACTTCGCCTGCGCGACGAAGCCGCGCACGTCCGCCGCGGGCTCCGAGTAGGCCTCGCCGAGCTTGCTCTCCATCGCGGCCAGGTACTCCTCGGCCCAGGCCGGGAAGTCGTAGTCGATCGCGCGCAGGAACTCGAGCGTCGCGGCGAGGCGGATGTCGGCGATCGAGGGGTGGTCGCCGCCGATGAACGTCTTGCCGTCCAGGAAGAACGCGCGGTAGACGTCGAGCGGCTCGGCGAGCGCGGCCTCGGCGTCCTTCTGCGCCTGCGCCTTGATGGCATCGTCGGCGTCCGACGTGGCGGCCTCGCCGGGGTACTGGGGGAATCCGAGCGCCGGGTAGGTGGCGCGCGCGAGGAGCGGATACAGCGTGCCGATCAGGTAGAACATCGCGCTGTCGATCATCGCCCGCTCGCCCGGATCCTTCGGGTAGAACTGGTCGAGGCCGTGCGTGTTGCAGAGGTACTGCATGATCGCGCAGCTCTCCCAGAGCGAACCCCTCGGCAGCCCGTCCTCTTCGAGCAACGGCGTGAGATGTGCCGGGTCCTTCTGGAGGAACTCCGGCGTCGTCGTGGCGCCCCAGACGTTGACTTCCTCGAAGTCGAGCCCCGCCGCTCGCACGAAGATCCGAGCCGTCAGGTTGTTGACGCTCGGCGTCAGGATGCTGAGCGTGTTCGCGGCCATGTGCTCCTCCTCCTAGTGGTACGGATCCTTCGGGGACCGGTCGTCCGAGAGCGACGACCGTGACCGGCTGACGAGCGTCTCGAGGGCGTCCGCCAGGTGCAGCTCGCCGATGTTGTAGTCGCCGCGCTGCACGCGGATCGCGTGGGCCTCCATCAGCACGTCGGCGTGCGTGTAGCCGAACGGCGGCTCGAACCGATAGGACGCGAGCTCGACCAGCAGGCCGAGCGGATCCTCGAAGTAGATCGAGTCCATGAAGCCGCGGTCCTTGACGCCGCTGTGATGGATCCCGCGCTCGTCGAGTCGCTCGACGGCCTGCGCGAAGATCGCGTGCGAGACCGAGAACGCGATGTGGTGCACGCAGCCGATGTCCGTCGACGTGCGGGTCGGATCCGGCTTGCGGTTCTCGTCGGTGAAGATCGTGATCAGCCGACCATCGCCGGGATCGAAGTAGAGGTGGCTCTCCGCCGCGTTGTCGAGGTTCGGCTGCTCGAAGACGAACGGCATGCCGAGCACGCCCTCCCAGAAGTCGATCGACGTCTGCCGGTCGGCGCCGACGATCGTGATGTGGTGGACACCCTGACTCTGAAGCTTTCGCAATTGGGTCCTCGGGCCTAGTGCTCGACGAGCTTCGACTTGTACTCGCTGCGCTGCAGGCTCCCCCACGGCACGAGCTCCACGCGAGTCTGCACTACGAGTACGTTGCGCAGTCTGTCGCGGATCGATTCCGCGAGCGCGGCATCGCCCGTCGCGCCCGGCGCGAGCTCGACGCTCACGGGCAGCGGCGGCTCCTGCCGCGAGCCCGCCGCCTGCGGCCTGACGAGGATGTGGCCGCTGACGTCGGGGGCGAACGCGCCCACCACCTCGCGCACGGCCGAGGGGAAGACGTTCACGCCGCGCACGATCAGCATGTCGTCGGTGCGGCCGATGCACCGGATGCGCGGGCTCGTGCGGCCGCAGCTGCACGGGCCGGTCCGGAACTCGACGTGATCGCGCGTGCGGAACCGCAGCAGCGGCGCCCCACGATGCTTGAGGTGCGTCAATACGAGCTCGCCGGTGGCGCCGTCGCCGATCGCGAGCGCGACGCCGGTCTCGGGGTCGATCAGCTCGGCGTGGACGAAGCCGCGCGCGCCCAGGTGCATGCCGTCCTGCTCCTCACACTCGCCCCACAGCGACACGCCGATGTCGCCGATGCCCATCGCCTCGGTGACCTTCGCGCCCCAGCCTTCCTCGAGCTTGGCGCGGAACGCCGGCTCGCCGCCGCCGGGCTCACCCGCCACCAGGACGCGCTCGACGCTCGATCCCCGGAGGTCGACATCGCGCTCCGCCGCCCATTCGACGAGATGGTCGGCATACGACGGCGTCAGCACCGCGGCTTCGGGTCGGAGGAGCTCCACGGCGAGCATCAGGCGCTCGGTGTTCCCGGTGCCGAG
The DNA here is from genome assembly GCA_963806395.1 of uncultured Solirubrobacteraceae bacterium. Lineage (GTDB taxonomy): Bacteria > Actinomycetota > Thermoleophilia > Solirubrobacterales > Solirubrobacteraceae > DASSUW01. Next base: position 538,663 of record CAWDYI010000020.1, read on the forward strand.
CGGGATGTGGCAGAGGCCGATGCGGTCGAAGGCCGCCAGCGCCGCGCCCGCGGCGAACGGCCCGGCGTTGTACGTGCTGACGATGCTCTGGCCGGCGGCGATGCCCGACGCCGAGTAGCTGCGAGCCGACGCCGTCACCCAATTGTCGAGATCGCCGGTCGTCAGCGGGATGTAGCTGGGTGCGCCCGTGGTGCCGCTCGTCGAGTAGATCCGAGCGACCTCGGACGGCCTCGCGCAGAGGTGCGTGCCGATCGGGTTCCCGGGCGTGCACGTCGCCCTGATCTCGTGCTTCTCGGTCAGCGGGAGCTGCGCGATGTCCGCGAGTCCGCCGGTCGCCGCGGCGGACGCGAACCCTGCCGACGCGAGCTTCTCGCGATAGAAGGCCGAACGATCGAAGAGATGGGCGAGCTGGGTGCGATAGCGCTCATCGTCGAGGGCGAACTGCTCTGCCCACGGGAGCGACTCGACCTCGGGCGCGAGCATCAGCCGGGCCCGTCATCGGGTGGCGGCTCGTACTCGATCGCCTCCTCGGCCCTCCGCCGCCATGAGGAACCCGAGGGGATGCTGCTGCTCCTCCACCAGATGGGCGAGCAGCCCGGCCGTGCGCGCGAGGATCGGAACCGCCTTCACGGTGTCGGAGGAGAAGCCCACGTCGAGCATCACCGCCGCGATCGGCATCGAGACGTTCATGGTCAGCGGCTTGCCCCAGGCCTCGGCGACGGCGTCGCGGAGGTGGCGCGCGAGCAGGACGTGCGGGCCGGCGACGCCGCGGGCGTCCGCGAGATCGAGGATCCGCTCGGCGCGCGGGTCGAGCGGGCGATGCACCGGATGGCCGAACCCCGGCATCTTGCCGCCGGCGGCGCGAACCGCACGCGCGATCTCGCCGGCGACCGCCGCGGGCTCGTCACCGGCCGCCACCTTCTCCTGCGCCTCCTCGAGCAGCCGGGCGCACGCCTCGGACGTGCCGAGGATGACCGGCCCGCAGCCGAGGATCCCGGCCGCGACCGCCCCTTGCAGCGATCCGGGATCCGCCGACAGCGTCATCCGCGCGGCGACGTTGGTGGGCATCATCCCGTGCTCGGCGATCGCGACGAGCAGCACGTCGAGGAAGTAGCGCTGGTCCTCGGTCGGCTCGCGCCCGGTCAGCAGCAGGTGGAAGTACTCGGTGAAGCTCAGGCGGCCCATGAGGTCGCCGCACAGGTCGCGTCCCCGCACTTCGACCCTGTCGGGATAGGCCTGGCTGATGTGGCTGACGGGAGCGCCGGCCTTACCGATCTGCACACACCCTCCGCATCGCGGCGAAGCTACGCATCGGACGCCCGGCCGTCAAGCCGGTGGCGCTGGCCTAGGCTGTCCTCGGCGTCATGACGACGACGGCTCCACCGACGCGGACCCGCGTCCTGAGCGCGTTGGCCCTCGGGGTGCTGGCGGTCGTCGGCATGGTCGTCGCCTTCTCGCTCAGCTCGACGCTCGTGAAGCGCGCCGAGTCTCCCGGCGTCCTCGTCGCGTTCTGGAGGATGGTCACGGTCAGCGTGGTCTGGAACGTCATCCTCTTGAGCACCGGCCGGCGGATCACGATGGCGAACGTGCGCCAGGCGCTGGTGCCGGGTGTCTTCTTCGGCCTGAACCTGGCCGTCTTCTTCGCCGGCGCGACGCACAACAGCGTCGCGAACGCCGCGCTGATCGGCTCGCTCGCCCCGTTTCTGATCGTGCCGGTCGGCGCCTGGCTGTTCAGGGAGTACATCAATCCGCGTGCGCTGGTCTTCGCGGTGCTCGCGTTCGGCGGCGTGGCCCTCGTGTTGTTCAACGCGCCCCCGAACGGTGACGCCTCGCTGGAGGGGAACGTCTTCGGCATGCTCGCGATGCTGCTGCTGGTGGCGTACGTCGCGTCGACGAAGTACTTCCGCCAGAACATGGACGTCACCACGTTCATGGCGACGATCTGCCCGATCGCGGCCGTCGCGGTGCTTCCCCTGGCGATCGCCCATGGCGACATGTTCTCGATGAGCAGCACGGGGTGGACGTACATGCTGATCCTCACGTTCACCAGCGGCGTCGCGGCCCAGGGGCTGATGGTGTACGCGCAGAAGACGATCCAGATCGGCACGATCGGGATCGCCCAGGTCGCGCAGCCCGCCCTCGCGGTCGTGTGGTCGTTCCTGCTGCTGGGCGAGGTGGTCAATCAGCGGCAGATCGCCGGCATCGCCATCGTCATCTGCGGGCTGCTGGCGTTCGTCGTGCTGCACCAGCGGGGCGATCGGCCCGGTCGAGGTCGGTGATGAGGTGCGAGGCGGCTTCCATCCGCCGATCGGCGGCGTCATTCAGATCTCCTGCCCTGGCGACGTCGCCCGCGTCGGTCGCGATCCGGGCGAGCGCGTCGAGCGCGAAGACCTCGACGGCGGCGTCGTCGTCGAGCCGCGCATCGTCGAGGATCGCGACGAGCCGTTGCTCCGCGCCCGGGATCTGATCCTCGGCGTCGACTGCCGCCAGCAGGCACTCGCCCAGTAGGGCCTGCTCTCCACCGCCGGCCGCGCGGTGCCACGCGACTGCCGTCTCGAGCGCCGCTCGCGCCGGGGCGACCTGTCCGAGCGCGCGCAGCACGCGCCCGAGATGCACCCGTGCGAGCGCCGCCAGGCGCACGTCTCCGGTCGCTTCGGCCTTCTCGATCGCGCGCTCCAGCGTGACGACGCCGCTCTCGAAGTCACCGGCCTGGCACTGCGCACGGCCGAGGCTGAAGACCTGGTACGCCTCCGTCTGCAGGAAGCCGAGTCGTCCCGACGTCTCCGCCGCGCGACCGATGTGAAGGACCGCATCGTCGAACCGGTGCTCGATGCGGGCAAGCTCGCCGAGCATCGCGTCGCGGCGGACGTGAAGCCACGGGTCGTCGACCGTTCCGAGCCAGTGCTCGACCTGGTCGCGAGCCGCGACCGCGCGCACGCGATCACCGGACGAGATCGCGGCCCGGGCGGCGAACAGCCAGCTCGCGGCCTGATCCCACGGCCGGTCCAGCTCGCCGTAGAGCGCGCTGGCGCGATCGGTCAGCTCCATCGCCTGAACGAACTCGCCGTCGTGTGACACGACGTAGGCGAGGTAGTACGAGCTGCGCGCCTGCAGGTCGACGTCGTCGATCGCGCCGGCCAGTTCGGTGGCCGCGGCGACGTGTTCACGGGCGAGCTCGAGATGGCCGGTCGACGCCTCGATCCACGCCGCGAGCAGCAGGGCGCCGGCCCGGTCCCGGACCGCGGCCGCGTCGCCGGCTGCGTCGAGCGCGGTCAGGATCCGCTGCGCCCCTCGGCTGTCCCCGAGGACGATCCAGGCCCAGCCGAACCCGTTGACGATGCCGAGCGCCTGCAGCGGGTCGTGCGTGGCGCTCCAGGCCAGGGCGGCGTCGATATTGGCGCGCTCGGCCCGGGCGAACGCGAGATGCTCGGCCTGGCGACCGCTGCGCACACCCTGCGTCGAAGCTCGCGCCGCGTCGGCGAACCATGCCGCATGCGCGGCGAGCGCGCGCTCGCCCAGCCCGGCGTCCGTCATCGCCTCGAGCGCGAACGCGCGGATGCTGTCGAGCAGCCGGTACCGCGGCTGACCCTCGTCGTCGACGATCACGAGCGAACGGCTCGCGAGCCGTCCGACCACGTCGATCGCCGCCGACGCCGGCACGTCGAGCGCATCGAGGACGGACTCGACCGCCGGCAGCGGTGCGCCGCCCGCGAACGTGGCAAGTGCCCACAGACCGCGCTGGTCGTCGGGGAACAACAGCTCGTAGCTCCACCGGATCGTCGCTCTCAGCGCCCGGCGGCGCTCCGGCCTGCGGCTGGCCGGGTCGCTCAATACGCTGAATCGATCGTCGAGGCGGCGGGTGATCTCCTCGATCGACAACGTCCTGGTGCGCGCCGCTGCGAGCTCGATCGCGAGCGGCAGGCCGTCGAGCGAACGGCACAGGTCGCGCACCGCGTCGGCGGCCTCGCCGCCGCGCCGGGCGGTGGCACGACGCGTGAACAGCTCCACGGCGTCGGAGAGCGCAAGCGGCGTGAGCTCGACCACGGCCTCGCCGTCGACGTCGAGCGGCACCTGGCTGGTGCACAGGATCCGCAGCCCGGGGGCGGCGTCGAGGAGGCGGACCGCGAGCTCTGCGGCGGCGTCGAGGACGTGCTCGCAGTTGTCGAGGATGACCACCGCCGCGGTGCCCTTGAGCCGCTCGGCCAGCGCCGCCTCGCCGCCGGCGACGTTCATCGCGGCGATCAGGCTGTCGACGACGTCGTCCGCCGTCGTCGCGGATTCGAGCCTGGCAAGCCAGACGCCGCCCGGCGTCTCGGACAGGCTCCGACCGGTCGCGATCGCCACCGCCGTCTTCCCGATTCCGCCCGGCCCGACGATCTCGACGAGCCGCCTGCTCTGCAGCAGGTCGGCGAGGGCGGCGATCTCCGCCTCGCGTCCGACGAGCTCGGCCGCCATCGACGGCAGGTTCCCCGCGGCCGCGCGGCCGCGCAGAGCCGGAGCGTGGTTCAGGACCTGTTGCTCGAGCTGCTGCAGTCGCGGTCCGGGAGCGAGGCCGAGGTCGTCCGCCAGCAGGGTTCGGACCCGCTGGTACGTCGCGAGCGCGTCGGCCTGCCGCCCCGCCCGGTACAGCGCCGTGATCAGCAGCTCCCACAGGCCTTCCTGGTACGCGTTCGCCGCCACGGCCGCTTCCAGCTCACCGATCACGTCGCCGACGTCTCCGAGCCGGAGCCGCGCCGAGTACTGGATCTCGGTGAGCTCCGTGCGCGCCTCGTCGAGCCGTGCCCTGTGCGGGTCGACCCAGTCGCCGTCGCCGGCGCCCGGCAGGACGTCCCCGCGGTACAGCTCCAACGCCGACGCGCTCAGGAGAACGGCGCCGCTGTCGTCGCCACCGTCGAGCAGCTGGGACGCGGTGACGGTGTCGCGCAACACGGCGAGCGCATCGACCGCGGACGGCTCGACCGCGAGCGTGTAGCCGCCCTCGCCGCTGACGATCACCAGCGGATCCCCGAACGCCCGGCGAAGCTTGGCGACCTTCGACTGCAGCGTGTTGCGGCGGGTGTTCACGGCATCGGCGCCCCACAGGTCGTCGACGAGCCGGTCCGCGCGAACGGGCACCCCGGCCTCGAGCGCGAGGCGCACCAGCAACTCCGAGGTCCTGCCGCCCGGCACCGGCACGAGCTCGCCGTCGCGCCTGACCTCGACGGGGCCCAGCACCGAGATCTGGAACACGTCGAAAGTCTATGGCCGGGCTGATCAGCGCGGTGTCAGCGCAGCGTCAGGACCGTCGTCGATGGTGGCCGCCATGCCGCCGACACGCCCCGAGCAGCTGATCCATCAACTCGTCGTCGGCGATGCCGCGGCGATCGCAGCGATCGTCGAGGCGTCGCGAGCCAGCGACGACCCGATGATCCTCGTCGCGGCGGCGCTCTTCGCCTCCGACGGCGCCGGTCTGATGGCGCGGGCCGGAGGAGTCGCGGCGACGACCCGCGACCGCCAGCTCGTGGCCATCGCCACCGCGCATCTGCGCGGCGAGCGCGACCTTGTCGACGCGCTCGCCCGGGACCACCTCGTCGACCACCCCGACAACGTCCTCGTCGCCTGGATCGCCGGCGCGAGTCACTCGACCAAGGAGGAGTCATGAACTTCAAGCTCACCGCATCCCTGCTGATCCTCGCCGCCGTCCTGGCGAACGCGGCCTTCACCGCGCTCGGCTCGGTCTTCAACTACCCCGACGTGCTCGACGAGCCGGCGGGCCAGGTGCTCAACGCCTTCCGTGACAACCAGGGCGCCGTCAGCGGATGGTTCGCGGTGCTCGCGCTGTCCGCTGCGCTGATGGCACCGATCGCGATCGGCGTCGGTCGCCTCTCCTCGAAGCGGGCGATGCGGATCGCGGTGCCGGTCGGGATCGCGGCGGCCGTCGTGCAGGTCATCGGCCTGCTGCGCTGGCCGACCCTGGTGCCCGGCTACGCGTCCGACGCGGCGAGCGGCGATGCCGCCGTCGCGGCAGCCGCCCGCGACTCGTTCACGACCGCGAGCAACATCCTCGGCACCGCCGTCGGCGAGACGCTCGGCTACCTGCTCACCGCCTCGTGGACGGTGCTCGTGATCGTCGCACTCGGTCGTCGCTACGCCGGACGCTGGTTCCAGGTGCTGGGTGCGGTGTCGGCGGTGCTGGTCGTCGCCGGCGTCCTCTCGCCGCTCGGCCTGCCCGTGATCGACACCGCGAACTTCGTCGGCTACGTCCTCTGGAGCGTGTGGCTGATCGCCTTCGCGGTCGTGATCCTCGTCCACGAGCGACGCCGCGCGACGGCGCCGGCCTCGCACGGCCAGACCGCGGTGACGGCATGACGACCCGGAGCGCACTGCGCTGGCTCCCGACGTTCCTCGGGTACCCGCTCGGCGGCTTCGTCGCAGCGCTGATCGTCGGCCCGGTCGACGGGCTCGTGGCGGCGCTCTTCGCCGGCGCCATCACCGGCGCCATCCTCGGCGCGGTCCAGTCGTGGGGCATGCGCCCGAACGGTCCGGCTGCGCGCCGGTGGATCGCCGCCACCACCGTGGGTCTGGCCTTGGGGCTCGCGCTCGGTGCTTCGGCAGTCGGCTACGGCACCAGCCTCGAAGACCTCGTGGTGCAGGGCGCGATCTGCGGCCTGGCGATCGGAGCCGCCCAGGCGCTCGTCCTGCGCGGGCGCATCGCCTACCTCTGGGCTCCGGCGCTGAGTGCGCTGTGGGCGATCGGCTGGGCGATCTCCACCTCGATCGGCATCGACGTCGACACCCAGTGGGCCGTCTTCGGTTCCAGCGGCGCGCTGGTCGTGACGGCCGCGACGGCGGTCCTGCCCGTGGTCCTGGCGACCCGCACGACCCGGACCGCGTCATGAACGGCGACCGCCGGCGCTGGCTCGCGCTGGGCGTGCTGTGCATCAGCCTGCTCGCCATCGTCATCGACAACACGATCGTCAACGTCGCGCTGCCCACGCTGGCGCGCGACCTGAACGCGGACCTGAGCGAGCTGCAGTGGGTGGTCGACGCGTACACGCTCACGTTCGCGGGGCTGCTGCTCCTGGCCGGCGCGCTCGGCGATCGCTTCGGACGCCGGCGCACGCTGCTCGGAGGGCTTGCGGTGTTCGGAGTCGCCTCGGCGTGTGCCGCGTATGCGGGCAGCGTCGATGGGCTGATCATCGGCCGCGCGGTGATGGGCGCGGGGGCTGCGTTCATCATGCCGGCGACGCTCTCGCTGCTGATCAGCGTCTTCACCGACACCCGCGAGCGCACGATGGCGATCGGCATCTGGGCCGCGACCGCGGGCCTCGGCGTCGCTCTCGGCCCGGTGGTCGGCGGCTTCCTGCTCGACCACTTCTGGTGGGGCTCGATCTTCATCGTGAACGTCCCGCTGACGGCGATCGCGATCGTCGCTGGGCGCAGGTTCATCCCCGAGTCGCGTGACCCGGTCGCACGGCGTATCGACTGGGCGGGCGCGGGCCTCTCCGGCGCCGGCCTCGTCGCGTTCGTGTGGGCGATCATCGAAGCGCCCTCGAAGGGCTGGACGTCCGCCCCGGTGCTCGCCGCCGGCGCGTTCGCGGCGATCGCACTGGTCGCGTTCGTGGTGCGGCAGCGCCGCATCGCGGAGCCGCTGCTCGACGTCCGCCTGTTCAAGGACGCGCGCTTCACGGCGGCCAGCAGCACGATCACGGTGCTGTTCTTCGCCCTCTTCGGGTTCCTCTTCCTGTCGACGCAGTACCTCCAGTTCGTCCTCGGCTACTCGCCGTCGGCCGCCGGCGTGCGCGTCCTGCCCTACGCCGGAGCGATGATCGTGTTCGCGCCGCTCTCGTCGACGCTCGTCGCGCGCTTCGGCACCAAGCGCGTCACCACGACCGGGATGCTGCTCTTCTCGGCCGGTCTCGCCGTCGCGGCGACGCTCACCACGAGCAGCGGATACGGGCGGCTCGGCCTCGCGCTGCTCCTGATGGGCGCGGGCATGGGACTCGCGGGAGCGCCGGCGACCGAGTCGATCATGGGCTCGCTCCCGCCCGAGCGAGCCAACATCGGGTCCGCTGTCAACGACACGACACGCGAGCTCGGCGGCGCGCTCGGCGTCGCCATCGTGGGGAGCATCATGTCGTCGCTTTACGCGACGCAGCTCTCGGGCGCGCTACCCGACGACGCTCCGGCGCACGTCGCCGCGGCCGCTCGCGAGTCGCTCGGCGCCGGCGTCGCGCTCGGCCCCGACGTCGCGGACGCGGCGCGCGAGGCGTTCGTCCAGGCGATGTCAGCGGCGTCGATCGTCGTCGCGCTCGTGGCCGCGCTCGGTGCCCTGATCGCGTGGCGCTACCTCCCGGATACGGCAATGCGGAGACGGAATTACGGCGATGCAACGGATGCGGCGGGTCATGGTCCGCCCGTACCGTCGTCATCGCAACCGATCAACTCCGTCATGTGAAGGAGAATCACGTGAAGACGTACGTCATCGAGCGCGAGATCCCGGGTGCTGCCCAGCTCACCCATGAGGAGCTGCGCGGCATCACCAGCACGTCCAACGACGCGGTCGCGTCGCTCAACAAGCCCTACGAGTGGCTGCACAGCTACGTCGCGGGCGACAAGGTGTACTGCTTCCACCAGGCCGAGAACGCCGAGGTGATCAGGGAGCACGCGAGGGTCGGCGGCTTCCCCGCCAACCTCGTCGCCGAGGTCGCTTCGGTGTTCGACCGCACCGGGCCGCGGGACCTCCCGCGCTAGATCGCACGACGTCTCGCCCGTAAACTGTGCAAGTGAGTCGCGGCGTCCTGATCGAGCGTGAATCCGAGCGCGCCTGGCTGGAGGCGGTGCTGACGGAGGCGCTCGAAGGCCGCGGCTCGCTCGTTCTGCTGTCCGGCGAGGCGGGTGTGGGCAAGACGCGCTTTGCGGAGGAGGTGGTCGCGTCGGCGGACGCGCACTTCCTCCGCGGCACGTCCAGCCCCGACACGGCTGCCTACGGGCCGGTCACCGCCGCGCTTCGCGGATTCCTGCGTGCCACCCCCGGCGGGCTTTCGGGTTGCGGTCCACTGCGCCCGCACCTGGCGCTGCTGCTCCCGGAGCTCGGCGAGGCGATCGAGGAGAGCGATCGTGCCACGCTGTTCGAGGCGATCCGCTGCGGGCTCGCCGCGGTGGTGGCCGAGCGGCCGGCGGTGGTGCTTCTCGACGACCTCCAGTGGTCGGACGACGCCACGCTCGAGCTCCTCGCGGCGCTCGCCGCGCCGTTGCGTGAGCTGCCGATGCTCGTGATCGGCGCCTATCGCTCGGACGAGATCCCGCGCGCGCATCAGCTCCGGTGGCTGCGCAACGACCTGCGCCGGAACCGCTCGCTCACCGAGCTGACGCTCGAGCCGCTCACCGCACGCGGCACCGCAGAATTGGCCGAGAGGGTGCTCGGCGCCGCCCCGTCCGCGCGGCTCGCCGGCGCGCTGCATGACCGCACGGGCGGCATCCCGTTCTTCATCGAGGAGCTCGCCGGCGCGCTCGAGGCAGGCGGGCGGCTGCGATCCGAGGACGCCGGCGTCGAGCTCACGCTCGATGCCGACGTGCCGCTGCCGCAGACGATCCGCGACGCCGTGCTGCTGCGGACCGGCGACCTGTCCGGTCCGGCTCGCGCGACCGCGGAGGCGGCCTCCGTCGCAGGGACCCGCTTCGACGTCGAGCTTCTGGCCGCCGTCGGCTGGGAGGCCGGCCTCGACGAGCTCCTCACCAGTGGTCTGATCGTGGAGCTCGAGCCGGGCCGGGCCGCCTTCCGGCATCCGCTCGTGCGTGATGCGATCTACGAGGACGTGCCGTGGTTGCGCAGGCGTTCGCTCCATCGCGACCTGGCCGCGGCGCTCGAGGCGCGCGACGGCGGCGAGGCGGAGGTGGCCGCGCACTGGCTCGCGGCTCGCGACGGACCGCGCGCGCTGGACTCGCTGGTGCGGGCGGTCGACGAGCTCTCGGCCGTTCATGCGTACCGGGACGCCGCTCGTCTCGGGCGCCAGGCACTCGATCTGTGGCCCGAGGGGGAACGCGGTCCGGAGCGGATCACGGTGCTCGAGCGCAACGCGCGCTTCTCGGAGCTCGCCGGCGAGCTGGCCGAGGCGGCCCGCGCGCAGCGCGAGGTGGTCGCGGCACGGCGCTCCGAGGATGCCGGCCGTGCGCTCGCCGATGCGGAGCGGAGACTGGCCGCGATCTACGAGCTCCAGGGCGACCGTGAGCGCGCGCTCGCCGCCCGCCGCGTCGCAGCCGACGCGTTCGCCGCCAACGGCCTCCCCGGCGAGGCCGCGGCGGATCGACTGATCGCCGCCGCGTACCTCCAGAGCGCCGGCAACCACGGCGACGCCGTCGAGCTCACGCGCCGCGCCGGTGAGGAGGCCGGCCGTGCGGAGCGCAACGATCTGCGCGCGCGGATCCTCGGGCTCCAAGGGGTCGCCCGTGTGAAGGGCGGCGAGTATGACGAAGGGATGGAGACGATCCGAGCGGGGCTCTCGCTGGCGCTCGAGCACGAGCTGACCCTCGAGGCGGCGGAGGTCTACCAACGTCTCGGCACGGCCTACGAGATCGCGGGTGACTACGGTGGCGCGCGCGATGCGCTCTCCACCGCCCTCGGCTTCTGCGAGGCGTCGGGGGCGGACGGCATGGAGCACACGTGCCTCAGCTGCATGGCCTATGTGCTGCGCGAGCTGGGCGACTGGGAGCGCGCATCGGAGCTGTCGGTCGATCTCCGTTTCCCGGGCGCGAGCGCGGACGCGACGCTGGTGGCCGACGGCATTCTCGGATCGATCCATGCCTTCCGCGGCGAGTGGTCGGCCGCCCGCCCGCTGCTCGTCCAGTGCCTCGAAACGGCCTCGCGCCTCGACGTGGTCTCGATGACCGTGGACAGCGCCGCGGCGCTCGCCTGGCTGGAGGAGCACCAGGGCGATCTCGACGACGCTCACGCGCACTGCCGCTTCCTGCTCGAGCGCTGGGAGCGCAGCGAGGACCACCACTACGCGGTCTCGGGCCTGCGCTGGGCCGCGTGCTTCTTCGCCCGTCACGGCTCACTCGGCGAGGCGCGCGCGTGCGCCGAGGCGCTGTCGAGCATCGCGGCTCGGACGGGGCACCCGGACGCTCTGGCGGCGCTCGCGCACGCACTCGGCGAGACGGCGCTCGCCGAGGGCCATGCGGACGCCGCCGCGGCTCAGCTCAGCCGCGCGGCCGAGCTCCACGCAAGCCTCGAGATCCCGTTCGAGCGAGCACAGATCCAGCTCCGCGCGGGCGTGGCGCTCGCCGCGGCGGGGCAGCGCGAGTCGGCGGCCGAGTGGTTCGCCGAGGCGCACGCCACGGCGCGCCGCCTCGGCGCGGCGCCGCTTGCCGCCGAGGCGGCCCGCGAGGTCGCGAGGCTCGGCGAGTCGGTCGAGCGGCGACTCGGGCGGCGCGCGGCGGCCGACTACGAGCACGCCGGCCTGTCCCGGCGCGAGCTCGAGGTGATGCGCCTGGTGGCGTCCGGCCGCACGAACCGCGAGATCGCCGGCGAGCTCGTACTCAGCACGCGCACGGTGGACATGCACGTGCGCCACATCCTCACCAAGCTCCGCTGCCGGTCACGCACCGAGGCCGCGGCGAAGGCGGGCGACCTCGGGCTGCTCGTGTAGCGGCGGGCGACGTCAGCGGGCCGGCCGGGCAAGGCAGTCACCGAGGCCCAGGCGGCGGCTGATCGCTCGCTCCGGCTCGGTGCGGGCGTCGAAGCGGGCGGTGCGCCTGGCGATCGTCGCGAGGTCGCTGGTCTGGCGCGCCGATGCGAGGCGGACGAGCTCGTCGTCGCCCGCGGCGACCGCCTCGATCAGGGGCCGCAGCTTGTGGCGGTCGACTGCGTCGGCCGCGGACTCCGGAAGCCGGCGGGCGAGCGCCGCGCGAGCGGCGAGCAGGCCCTGCGCCTGGCCGATCACATCCTGCATGCCGAAGCCGAACATGTACGGATCGCTGTCGTGCAGCTGGAGCTCGCAGGCGTCCTGTGCGGCGGCGAGCGCCTCGCCCGTGAGCCGAGGGTTGCGCGCCCGCTTCTGCCGTTCACGCGCGAGGCGCGCGCGCTCGGCGGTCTGCGCGCGCGTGGCCTCGGCGCGCTTCGCGGCCGCGCGCGTGGCCGCGGCAGAGCGCGCCCGAGTCGCGCGTGCGACGACATAGTCGGCGCGTGCCACTGCGAGCGCTTTCGCTCGCGAGCGTAGGCGCGCGGGGCGCCCGGACCGCGCACGGCGGACGACCACCCACGCAGTGCGGCGACCGCCGCGTACGGCGCACACCGTCGCCTCGCCCATCCAGCGGCACGTGCCGGCTGCCGCGCCGGCACCGTCCGCGCAGCGATCCTCGTACGCGTCCCGGTACGCGGCGAGGCAGCGGGTGCGTCCGCGCCAGCGCGCGTGGAAGGCATCGAACACGGTCGCGAGGCGGGCCGCGTCAGGCGCCGGCTTGGAGCCCACGAGCGCGTCGGCGACGCGTGCGCGCAGGACGCCGATGGCGGCGGTCGGCCTAAGCCCGCGCGCGGCCGCCTCGCCCTCGAGCCAGACTCGCTCGATCGCGCGGTTCGCCGCCGCCCTGCGCGCGCCCGCGAGCCGGCCCGGACGCGACCCCGCCGACCGTACGGCGGCCGCCTCGAGCGCGCTCGCCGCCACGCGCACCGAGCCGACCGTCACCGGCGAGTCGACGCTCGGCGCGGCCGTGCCACCGCCGCGCATGGCCGCCCAGGCGGCGACGGCCAACGAGAGCGCGGCGACGAGCGACACGACGGCGCGCAAGGACACAAGACTGAATCGGCGCGCGGCGCGATCTCCTCGTGGGGCGCGGACCCGATCCTCCACTCGATATGGGGCCTAGGACACGCCTGCTCCGGTGAGCTCCCGGCGGGCGGGGGTGGGGGGTTGTGCGGTCGGGCCGGCGGGGTCCGTGCGACCGTCGATCACGCGCAGCGGCAGCTTGTAGGTCTCGCGCACGGTCGCGACGGCGACGGCGGCGACGAGGCTCGAGCCCAGGACGTAGGCGGCAACGGGCACCCACCCGTTCGGGCCGTCGCCGGCGATCGCGGCGGCCGCGGTCGGGGCGAACCCGCCGATCGCAAAGCCGATCTGCGTGCCGATCGCCATGCCGGACAGCCGCACACGGGTCGGGAACATCTCCCCGTACAGCGACGGCTGGATGCCGTTCATGGCGCTGTAGACGACGCCGGACATGCAGATCGCGGCGACGAAGATCAGCGCGTAGTTGCCGCTGGCGATCGCCGCGAGGTACGCGAACATGAGCGCTCCGCTGCCCACGGCGCCGAAGATGAACACGGGCTTGCGCCCGATCCGGTCGGCCAGCATGGCCCATGCGGGAATCGCCGCGAGCGCCACGACGTTGGTGGCGATCGCGACCCACAGCATGGTCGTCTGGTCCAGTCCCTCGGTGTCGACCGCGTACGAGAGCGCGTAGACGCCGAAGATGGTGCTGACGGTCGAGGCGATGGCGGCCAACGCCACGCGCAGCACGCCGGCCCAGTGGTCGCGGAACAGCACGGCCGTCGGGACCGTCGCGACAGCGTCCGTGGCGGCTTCCTCGCGGAACGCCGGTGGCTCCTCGAGCCGGCGCCGGATCAGCAGGCCGACGACGACCACGACGGCGCTCAGCCAGAAGGGGATGCGCCAGCCCCAGCTCAGCAGCTGCTCCTCCGGCATCGCCCCGATCGGCAGGAACACCGCGGTCGCGATGATCAGCCCGGCCTGCGTGCCGCTCAGCGTGAAGCTGGTGAAGAAGGCGCGTCGATGCTCGGGGGCATGCTCGAGGCTGAGCGAGTTGGCGCCGGACTGCTCGCCGGACGCCGACAGGCCCTGGAGCAGCCGCAGCGCCACGAGCAGCACGGGGGCCCAGATGCCGATCTGGTTGTAGGTGGGCAGGCAGCCGACGAGGAACGTCGCCACGCCCATGAGCGACACCGTGAGGAGCAGCACGCGCTTGCGGCCGTGCCTGTCCCCGATGTGGCCCATGAAGAACGCGCCGACCGGGCGCGCGACGTAGCCGACGCCGTAGGTGGCAAGCGCCAGCAGGGTGCCGGTCGCGGGGTCGGCCTCGGGGAAGAACACCTTGCCGAACACGAGCGCGGCAGCGGTTCCGTAGATGAAGAAGTCGTAGTACTCGAGCACGCTGCCGACCCAGCTGGCGAGCGCCGCCTTGGTCGGGGTCTTGCCCGCGTCGTGCCCGTTGTTGTGGTCGCGCGTCGTCACTGCGTCTCCCTCAGCGAATGTACGGACTAGTCCGTTATGTCCGTCGGCCTCGCTCGTAAACAGGCGATTCGGGGACGCCGTCAGCGGCAGGCGAGCCGTAGGCTTGGCCCGGTGCCGCCCCCCTCACTCCTCGCCACCACGGTGATCGGCAGCTACCCGCAGCCGGACTGGCTGATCGACCGCGAGAAGCTGCGCGGCTCGCTGCCCCCGCGCGTGCGCGCACGTGAGCTCTGGCGCATCGACGAGGCGTATCTCGCCCAGGCCCAGGACGACGCCACCGCGCTCGCCATCGCCGACCAGGAGCGCGCCGGCCTCGACATCGTCACCGACGGGGAGATCCGCCGCGAGAGCTACTCCAACCGGTTCGCGACCGCGCTCGAGGGGCTCGACATCGACAACCCGGCGATGGTCCCCGGCCGCGCCGGCGGGGAGAACGCGGTGCCGCGCGTGGTCGGGCGGGTGCGGCGCACCCGGCCCGTCGAGGTGGAGGACCTCCGCTTCCTTCGCAGCCGCACGGACCGGACGATCAAGATCACGCTCCCCGGGCCGTTCACGATGAGTCAGCAGGCCTACAACGAGGCATACGCCGACGAGGCCGAGCTGGCGATGGACTTCGCCGCCGCGGTCAACGAGGAGGTCCACGACCTCTTCGCCGCCGGCGCCGACATCGTCCAGATCGACGAGCCGTGGCTGCAGTCGCGCGCTGAGAAGGCGAGGGAGTTCGCGCTGCCGGCGATCGACCGCGCGTTCGCGGGAGTGTCGGGCACGACGGCGCTGCACACGTGCTTCGGCTACGCCCACATCGTCCACGATCGGCCGCCGGGCTATCCGTTCCTCGCCGAGCTCGCGGGCTGCGCCGCGGATGTCCTCGCGATCGAGGCCGCCCAGCCGCGGCTCGACCCCGCGGTCCTCGAGCCGCTCTCGGAGAAGACGGTGATCGTCGGCGTGCTCGACCTTGCGGACGAGCAGGCGGAGACGCCCGAGCAGGTGGCGGAGCGGATCGAGGCCGTGCTGCGCGTGATCCCGCCCGAACGCCTGCAGGTCGGCCCCGACTGCGGGATGAAGTACCTCTCGCGCGACCTCGCGTTCGCCAAGCTCCGCGCGCTGGTGGAGGGCGCGCGGATCGTCCGCGAGCGGCTCGCCTAGATGAACGTCAACTGCGGCATTGAGGGAGTGGGTTCGGCGGGGTGTGGCCACTTGACCGCACATATTCATGTCAAGTGGCCACACCCCTCGGAATCGGTCGCCCCGGTCGATCCCGCTCCGTTAATGCCGCAGTTGACGGCCCGGGCCGCCGCCCGCCGCACGTGGATCAACCGTCTAGGTCCGCAGCGACGCGGCCACGTCACGGCACGGCGCGCACCGCACCGCGCCGGCGTCGACGAGCTCGCGGACGTGCGTGAGGGCGCTGCGGAGCACGGCGAAGCGCTCGTCGGGTTCCGACAGGAACGGGTGGAAGAGCAGCGCCAGGTAGTCGCCGTCGCGGACGGCCGCCTCGAGCGCGGCGTCGACATCGGCTCCGAGCCGGGCCGGCGACAGCACGTCATCGCTGCCGAGGAAGCGCTCGCGCAGGCTGCCGAAGTGCGGCAGGTAGTGGAAGGCGTCGATCAGGGGCCAGCGGAACGGCAGCACGACGATCCCGTCACGCGTCTCGACCGTCTCGCCGGCGGGCGAGCAGTATGCGAAGCCGAGGTCGCCGAGCGCGTGCGTCGAGGCGGGCGTGAGCTCGCCGCCCGGCGGCCGGAAGCCGGCGGGCCGCAGCCCGAGGCCGGCGAGCGCCCGGACGCCGCGCTCGAGCAGCTCGCGCTCGTCGTCCACCTCGAGCGCGGACCAGGTCTCGTGGCACCAGCCGTGGTAGGCCACCTCGTGGCCGGCGTCCGCGAGCGCGCGCAGCGCCTCGGGATAGAGCTCGGCGTTGCGGCCCTCGACGAAGAACGTCGCCCGGATCCCGGTCTCCTCGAGCACGTCAAGGATCCGGGGTAGAGCGCGCGTGACGGAGAAGTGCTCGCCGACCGGCTCGCCCTCGGGCCACTCGCCGCGCGCGAGCGCGGCGACCTCGCCGAGGTTGTCGAAGGTGACGCTGACCGCGGGGCGGCCGGCCCCGCTCAAGCGGCCGGCCGCAGGACGATGTCGAACGGGCAGAGCAGGTGGTCGCCCTCCGGCTGGACGGGGAGCACGAGCGCCGGCTTGACGGCGCCGATCGTGTCGTTCTCGAGGTAGGGGTCGCCGGGGAAGAAGACCTGCGTCACCAGCGGGTGGTGCCCGGGCGCCGTGACCTTGAAGTGGATGTGGGCCGGGCGCCACGGATGCTGGCCGACCGCCTCGAGGTAGCGGCCGACGGGGCCGTCCACCGGGACCGTGTAGGGCTGCGGCAGCATCGTCTGGAACTCGTACGCGCCGCCCTCGTCCTCCACGCGCCAGCGCCCGCGGAAGTTGTACTCCGGCTGCCGCTCGTCCCAGATGTCGTACCCGCCGTTCGGGCCGGTCTGCCAGATGTCGATCACGGCGTCGGGCAGGGGCTTGCCGTCGGTCGCGGTCACCGAGCCGCGCACGAGCAGGACGTCGGCGTCGTCCCCCATCCCCTGGTAGTCCTCGTAGACCCGCACCGGCTTCTCGCGCCACGGCGGGTCGTCGACGTACAGCGGGCCCTCGACGTCGCTGGCCGTGGCGCCCGAGTCGTCGCCGCCGTGCTCCATGGTGTCGATCAGCACCGACGTGCGCGTGACGTCGGAGAGCAGGATGAACTCGTCGGCGCGACCGACCGAGGTGAGGAACGCGAGCACGGCGTGCCACTCAGCCTCCGTGACCCGGTGCCGTTCGAGCACCTCGTGGAGCGCCGCCAGCGCGTCGTTGACGACGCCCGCCACGCGTTCGGTGTTGACCGTGCTCATCGCTTCCATTGCGCCGCTCCTGCGTCCCATTCGGTGTACTGGTACGGGTTCTCGAGGATGTTCTGCTCGGGGATCTCGGGGTGCATGCCGCTCTTCCACACGTCGTCCCCGAGCTCTCGCTGCGCAAACTCCACGGTCTCCTCGATCGCGCGGCGGGCCTGCCCGAGGTCGATGCCGACGAGCCGTCCGTCGTGCTTGACCACGCGCCCGTTGACGATCACGGTGTGCACGTCGCCACGCTGCGCCTGGAAGGCGACGTGGCCGTACGGGTGCAGGACGGGGAACATCACCGGCGAGTGCTCGTTCTTGACGAGCACGACGTCGGCCTTCTTGCCCACCTCGAGGCTGCCGATCAGGTCGTCCATCCCGAGCGCCCTGCTGCCGCCGCGCGTCGCCCAGTCGACCACCTGCTCGCTGCGCAGGTGGTGGTTGGTGACCGTCTCCTGCTTGGCGTGCGCCTCGAGGTGCTCGCGCGAACGGTCCGCGCCGAGCGTCGAGCGCATCGCGCAGAAGAGGTCGCCGCTCCACCACACGCTCGTGTCCATCGACAGCGAGACCGGGATGTCGTGCTTGCGCAGCTGCCAGGTCGGCGGGTAGCCTTGGCCGGCGCTCTGCTCGCTCTCGGTCGAGACGGACACCGAGCCGCCGGTCGCGGCGATGCGGTGGTAGGAGTCCTCGGTGAGCGTCGCCGCGTGGACGTAGACGTGGCCCGGCGCCATGAAGTCGTGCTCGTGCATCAGCCTGATGCCGTCGTCGTTGGTCGCACCCCACACGCCCGCATGCGTCGTCACTGACACGTCGAGCTCGCGCGCGACCTTGAACGCCTCCTGCTCCGGGAACGCCGGGTCTCCGGTCACGTCGAACGCCATCTGGAAGCCGAGCATGTCGTCCTTCGAGCCGAAGCGGCGGTCGACGAAGGAGCGGAAGTCGGCCGAGGTCGCCCACTCCCACGGGCCCTGCTGGAGGTTGCCGTAGGCGAGCACGAAGCGCCCGGGGACCGCCTGCAGGGCGTCGACCGCGGCGTCCGCGTGGTCGACGGTCTGCAGCCCGTGCGACCAGTCGACGGTCGTCGTGACCCCGGCGTCGATCGACTCGATCGCGGACAGCAGGTTGCCCGCGTAGATGTCCTGCGGGCGGAAGATCCTGCCCCACTCGAGGTAGAAGAACACGAAGTACTGGGCCAGCGTCCAGTCGGCGCCGTACCCGCGCAGCGCGGTCTGCCACATGTGCCGGTGCGTATCGATCATCCCCGGCATCACGATGCCGCCCGAGGCGTCGATCTCGTGCGCACCGTCCGGCGCCTCGAGATCGGGGCCGATCCCGGCGATCTTGTCGTCGACCACGAGGACATCGGCGTCGCGCACGATGTCGTGGGCGTCGTTCATGGTCAGCACCGTGCCCCGGCGCAGGACGACCGGCCGGCCCGGCTCGATCGTGGCGGCGTCACTGCTCATGCGTGTGGACTCCTTCTCTGGACGGTCTCGCCACCTTTCCAACTGCGCCCTGCCCGCGTCAAGCGCCGCCTGGCAGCAGCACGCGCTTGACGCCGCCGGTCGCCTCCCGCTGGGCGTCCCACGCAGTCTGCACGTCCGCGAGCGGATAGCGCTCGAGGTCGACGACGATGTCGCCGCGCGCGGCGTGCTCCGTGAGGGTCAGAAAGCCCTCGCGGCGCACATCGGGCGGCGGGTGTGCGA
Source organism: uncultured Solirubrobacteraceae bacterium (assembly GCA_963806395.1). Taxonomy (GTDB): domain Bacteria; phylum Actinomycetota; class Thermoleophilia; order Solirubrobacterales; family Solirubrobacteraceae; genus DASSUW01. The sequence goes on from CAWDYI010000020.1 coordinate 557,473, forward strand.
CGGAGAAGCCGCGCAGGTCGAGCGAGGCGGAGCGGATGGCGGGCGCTTTCAGGTCGATCTCGAGGCCGGCGAGGTTGCCGACCTCGACATGTCGCCCGAACCGGGCTGCGATCTGCATGGCGGCCAGTGCGGGCTCGCCCCACAGGGTGTCGACGGTCACGTGCACCTCGCCGCGGGCGGCGTCCCGCAGGGCGGCCGGAAGGTCGTCGTGGGCGTCGAGCTCGACCACCGCGTCGGCGCCGCGGTCGAGCAGCCGCTCGAGGCGCTCGCTGGCTCGCGCCGCCGCGACGACGCGGCCGGCGCCGAGCAGCTTCGCCGCCTGCACGGCGACGCTCCCGCACGCGCCGGTCGCGCCGAGCACGAGCACGGTCTCGCCCGGTTGCAGCCCTGAGCGCCACGCGAGCGCCAGCCACGCACCGAGACCGGTGTTGCCGAGCGCCGCGGCGGTGGCGTCGTCGACGCTCTCGGCAACCTCGAACACGGCGTCCTCCGGCACGAGCGTCTGCTCCGCCATCGAGCCGTACGGCGCTACGGACGCGTCGAAGTAGACCCTCCGGCCGCTCGGCAGGCGGCCGATCCCGTCGCTGCCGACGACCGAGGGCAACGGCGGCGGACCCGTGTAGAACGTCCCCGTCGCCTTGTGCAGGTCGAGGTGGTGGATGGCCGCCGCGGCGACGTCGACCACGACATGGCCCGGGGCGGGGCTCGGTGCGTCGAACGCGCCGAATCGGGGCGTCGCGCCGAACTCGTCGAGGATCGCCGCCCGCACGCCCGGCAGTATCGCCGCTCCGCCCTCAGAGGGCCAGGCGTGCCGCGACGGCGGGCCGGGCGGCGCGGCCGGCGTCGGCCCAGTCGCGCGTGATCTGCGCGGGTTCGACAGGCCGTGAGAACAGGTAGCCCTGCGCGTAGCGGCAGCCGGCGTCGAGCAGGAAGCGGCGCTGGGCCTCGGTCTCGACGCCTTCCGCGATCACGTCGAGGCCGAACCCGTCGGCGAGGTACAGGATCGCGGTGACGAGCGTCCGCGAGGTGTTCAGATCGGGCAGGCCGTGAACGAAGGAACGGTCGATCTTGAGCGTGCTGACGGGCAGCTCGCCGAGCCGCGCGAGCGATGAGTGCCCGGTTCCGAAGTCGTCGATCGCGAGCCGGATCCCGAGTTCGCAGAGCGCTTCCATCTCGTCACGCTGTCCGCGCCGGCTCGTCATCGCCGACTCGGTCATCTCGAGCGTGATGCGCGACGGCTCAGCGCCCGCAGCCTTGATCAGCCGCTCGATCGCGGCCGCTCCGATCTGCTGGCAGGTGTCAGGCGGGATGTTGATCGAGATCGAATGGTTCTGGCCGGCGGCGCGCCACACCGCGGACTGGCGGCTCGCCTCGCCGAGCACCCACTCGCTGATCGGCCGGATCAGGCCGCTGCGCTCGGCCAGCGGGATGAAGTCGGCCGGGGCGATCAGGCCGCGTTCCGGGTCATTCCAGCGAACGAGCGCCTCGACGCCGGCGAGGGCACCGGACCGCAGGTCCACGATCGGCTGGTAGTGGAGCGTCAGCTCCTCGTCGGTGATCCCGCGGCGTAGGCGCGCCGCGAGCTCGAGCGGTCCCGGCGCCGCTCTGATGCCGGGCTGGTAGAGGTGGGACGCATCACGCCCGGCGGCCTTGGCCTCGTACATGGCGGCGTCGGCGTGCTTGAGCAGCGTCTGGGCGTCGCGGGCGTCGAACGGGTACACGCTGATCCCGATGCTCGCGCGGATGTCGATCTCGGCGGCGCTGAGCGAGAGCGGCTGCTGCAGTGCGAGCCGGAGCCGCGCCGCGGTGTCCTCGGCGGCCCGCGCCGCCTCGGCCTGGGTTCCGGGCAGGTCTGCCATCAACACGAGGAACTCGTCGCCGCCTTCGCGCCCGACGACATCGCCTGCCCGGCTGGCCTCGCGCAGGCGTTCGGCGATCGCGGTCAGGAGCTCGTCGCCGGCCTCGTGCCCGAAGCCGTCGTTGACGAGCTTGAAGTCGTCGAGGTCGATGTAGAGGACCGCGAGCGCTCGCCGGCTGTCCTGCGCGTGCGCGATCGCGACGTCGAGGCGGCTCCGGAACTGGTCGCGGTTGGGGAGGCCGGTCAGCGCATCGTGATCGGCACGGTGGGCGAGCTCCTGCTCGGCGCGCTTGCGGTCGCTGATGTCGTAGATCACGCCCTGGGTCAGCGCTCGGCGCCCGTCGACCTGCGGCAGGAGGACGGCGTGGTCGACCACCCAGCGCTCGACGCCGTCGGGCGATCGGACGCGATACTCGGCGCGGAACGGCTCGTGCGCCTTGCATCGCTGCGGCGTACGCCTCCTCGACGCGATCGCGGTCGTCGGGATGAACCGGCGCGAGCCAGGCCTCCGGGCTCGCCATCCACTCCTCCGGCGTGATCCCGAACAGCTGTGTGCTCTGCGGGCTGACGAACTGGCTCTCGCCGGTCTCGACGTCGTCGAGGTAGGTGATCGCCGGCAGCCGTTCGATCAGCGACTGGTACTGGGTCAGGGTCGCCTGCAGCTCGCCGTACAGCTTGGCGTTCTCGACCGCGCTGCCGGCCATGTCGCAGAGCAGCTGGCAGTAGCTGACGTCGTCCGCGCTGAAGGCGCCGCTGCCGCGGGCGATCTCCATGATCCCGATCGCCTCGCCTCGCGAGATCAGCGGCAGGACCAGGACCGTGCTCAGCCCGTACTCGCGTAGCCAGCGCCGCTCCGCGGAGTCGTCGCCGACGCGATCGACATCGATGGTGAGCGCATGTTGCTCCGCGAGGACCCCCCGGGTGGCCGGGTACTCCTCGAGCCGCAGGAAGATCTCTCCGGAGGGCGTGGTCGAGCCGAGCTCGACGACTTCGATGTCGGTCAGCGTCACGAGAACGTCGAGGTCGCGATCCCAGAGGGCGATCGCCGCCTTGGCCGCGCCGGTCGCGCGGATCGCGGACGTGAGCACGTCGTCGCTGACCGTGCGCAGGTCGAGACTCGACGTCATGCGCCGGGACAGTTCGATGAGGTCGTTGAATCGAGGGTCGGTCATATGGGCGCACGCGCGCGAGGAGTCCGTATGTGGATCGGCCGTCGACGCGGGTTCATGAACCGGCGAGTACGACGAACGCCCAGGCGGCGCGGCGATGACGCCGCGCCGCCGGGGCCTGAGATCGATCAGTGGCTGGGTCGCATGAAGCGGTCGACGGCCCGTTCGCCGATCTTGCGTCCGTGCTCGATGCCGTCCTCGACCGCCTTGCGGAAGTGGAAGCCGACGAGGATGCGTGACAGGCCGTTCTCCTTCGCGGCCTGGGAGAAGCTCGCGTAGCGACGGAACACGGGCGATCCCTCGACACAGTTGGATCCGGCCGGCAGTGTCGAGCTGCAGGCGCTGAAGGCGACGTGGTCGGTGCCGAAGACGCGCTTCATCACCATCGCGGCCGCCCCGCCTTCGACGCTGTGCGCCGAGTCGTGGTCCGGGATCGGGGGGGTCGGGTCCAGCGGCGTCCAGGCCGGGTCCGGGGCGGTGTCGGGGTTGCCGTCCGTCGCGGCGTTGTGGATCGCGGTGACGGGCCGCCAGTAGAGATAGAGGTACTTGGACTCAAAGGAGCCGATGTACCCGTCGGCCAGGGCCATGTTGAGCAGGCCGAACAGGCGCGCCTGCTTCCACGGATCGAGTCCGCGGCGGGTGGCGACGGTCCGCGCGATCCGGTTCCACTGCAGCGGCGAGCTCTCGAGCCAGAACCGGGCGATCTGGGTCTGGTCGGCGGTCCGTGTGCTCGACGTGGCGCTCCCGAGCGCCTTGATCTCGTTGAAGTCGGCGGCGTACTTGCGCCGCGTGACGTCGTAGGGCGGGGGGGCGCGGAACTGCGACGCGTCGCGCAGCACGAACGTCGTGACGTCCGCCCATCCCGGTGCGAACACGAACGGCGTGCCGGGCGTGAAGCGGTATTCGCCTGGCCGGGTGCCCTCGGTGAAGTCGGAGACGATCAGCGGTGTGTCAGCGCCGTCGCCCACCCTCAGACCGACGATGGCGGCGGCTGCCCGCCGGCCGACGGCAAGGCCGCGGGTCTTGGCGCGGCCGGCCGGGATCGATGCGAGCGCGGCGGCATAGTCGCCCTCGACGCGATCCACCGCCGCGCCGATGCACCCGTCGAACGGCGGCGTCTGCTGGCTGAGGACCGGCACCATCACCCCGCGTGCCGCCGCAGCCACGGCGGCGTCGAGCGATGCTCCGCGCCGCGCCCGGCCGGCGAACGCGTACGGCTCGGAGCGGCGATCGATCGCGTTGAGGGCATCGTGGATCGCCACGTGCGTCATCGCGTATAGCCGCGATTCGTGCAGCGGGTTGGGCGCGGGCGAGATGCAGGCGGCGACGGCCGCCCTGCCCGCGTTCGCGTTCCAGACTGCGACCGCGTCCGAGCGCGCTGGGTGGTGAGCGCCCGCCGGGGCGGCGAGCGCGCCGGCCGCGGTCACCGCGGCCAGGCCGATGAGCCGCACACGGGTGTGCGGATGGATCTGGATCTTCATGACTGCCTCCTTCCGAGGCGGTCGAGTGGGCGCCGCGGACGGTGGCCCGAGGCGATGGAGCGGGATCAGTGCAGGCCGCGAAGCTGCTGGCGGATCGGGGCGGTGCGGACGATGGCGTAGCCACTTCCCGCGATCGCGATGATCAGTGCGGCGCCAGCGAGTGCGGTCGGGAGCACGGTGAAGGACTGCTCCTTCACCACGGTGCGCACGACGGTCTCGGCGGGTGTCGAAGGGTCGGCGGCCTGAGAGCCGGGGCCGCCGTCGATCGGGCGGGCGCTCGCCACAGCGGGCAGCACAGCAAGAGCGATCAGCGTGGCAAGGACGGCGGCGGTGCGGCGGGTGCTGGTGGACACGGGGGCCTCCTCGAGGCGGTGGGGCAGATTCGATGGCCCCACGCTAAGTCGGCTTCCGGGCACGCTCCACGCACTTCGCCACCACGTTCTGCGTAATCCGCCACAGAGCTATTGCGCGCGACGGCGCAGCGTCTCGATGTCGAGCACCGTGACGTGGCGGCGCCCGGTCTCGACGATCCCGAGCGAGCGCAGTAACTGCAGGGCCTTGCTCACCGCTTCGCGCGACGCACCGGTCCACGCGGCCAGCTCCTCCTGGGACAGCGGCAACGCGATCTCGATCCGCTCGTCGCCCGGCGTTCCGAACCGCTCGGACAGCTCGACGAGGCGGTGCGAGACACGTCCGACCACGTCGTTCGCCGCGAAGTCGGCCAGCTGCGCGTCGGCGTAGCGCAGGCGGCCGGCGACCATCCGCAGGATCACGAGCGCCACGCGCGGGTTGCGCTCGAGGAACGCGGAGAACGCTGAGCCGGGCACCAGCAGGACCTCGACCGGCTCGAGCGTCGTCACGGTGGCCGAACGCGGCTCGTCGTCGATCGCCGCCATCTCGCCCACGAGGTCGCCGGGGCCGCGCACGGCGACGATCACCTCACGACCTGCCGAGCTGAGCGTCGCCACCTTCGCGCGCCCGGCCAGCAGCACGAGGACCGACCCGGCGTCGTCGCCGTGGTGGAACAGCGTCACGCCGGCGCCATAGGACGCGCGCCGTCCGGCCGCGTGCAGGTCCTGGGCCTCGGGCTCGGTGAGCGCGTCGATGAAGGCGCCGGCCATACCGCGGCGAGCATCGCACGCCACGGGGTAGGCGCGAGTGCTCAGGTGTGCGAGAGTCGTCTGGGAAGGATTCTTGAGCATTACACGCCCGAGCGGCATCGCCACCGTCATGTTCACGGACCTCGTGGGGTCCACGGAGACGACGACCCGCTTGGGCGATGACGCCGCGGCGAGCCTGTTCGCCGAGCACGACGGTGTCGTGCGCGACGCGATCGCCGCGCACGGCGGCCGGGAGATCCGCTCCACCGGTGACGGGTTCCTCGCGCTGTTCGACTCGGCGAGGTCCGGCGTTGCCTGCGCGCTGGCGATCCAGCGCGGCCTCGCGGGGCGCGAGGATGGACTGCGGGTGCGCATCGGGATCGGCGCCGGCGAGGTGCAGGAGAATGGCGGGCAGCCGTTCGGCGCGACGATCAACCTTGCGGCGCGTGTCGTGGATCGTGCCGATGCCGGGCAGGTGCTCGTCACCGATACCGTCCGCCAGCTGGTCGGCGCGATGCCGGGCGCGCGTTTTCGCGACCGTGGCCGCGTCACGCTGAAGGGCTTCCCGGAGCGCCAGCATCTGCACGAGGTCCGGCCGGCTGAGGGTCTGCCCAGGCGGCGCCTGTCGCAGCGCATGTCCCGACGCGCCGTGATCGCCGTCGCGGCGCTTGCGGTCGCGCTGATCGCGCTCCCCGTGGCGCTGTTCGCGACCGGCAGCGCGGACACGGTGGATGTGAGCCCGAACAGCGTGGCGATCCTCGACCCGGACGACGGGAACGTCGTCGGGCAGGTGCCGGTCGGCGTGCGCCCCGGTGAACTGGCTGTCGGTGCGGGGTCGGTCTGGGTGGCCAACATCGGAGATGACAGCGTCACGCAGATCGGCGCGCGCTCACGGCGCGTCGCCGGCTCCGTGTCTCCCGGCATCCGCATCGACGGTTTGGCCGCAGGTCGGAGCGGCGTCTGGGTGGCCGACGACGCACGCTCGACCGCGCGCGTGATCGACCCCGACTTCCGCAGCGTCGCGCACTCCGTCCCGATCGAAGGTGATAGCCCCGGGGAGCGGCGGCCGGTCGCGGTGACGGCGGCGGCCGTGTGGATCGCCAGCGGGACCGGCCTCGCACGGGTGGATCCGGAAACCAGGCGCACGATCGCCAAGCCGCTCGTCGGCACCGAGCCCAACGGCATCGCGGTGGGAGCCGGCGGCGTGTGGGTCAGCGACGGCACCGACGGCACCGTGACCCGGATCGACCCCGAGACCAACGAGGTCGTGCAAACGATCAACGTCGGCCACAGCGCGAGCGGCGTCGCAGCCGGCGCCGGCGGCGTGTGGGTGACGGTGCCGCTCGAAGACCGCGTGAAGCGACTCGACCCCGACACCAACGCGATCAAGGACACCGTACGCGTGGCGGGCGCGCCAGGCGCCGTGGCGATCGGCGCCGGTGCCGTGTGGGTCACCACACGGCGCGGCGGGACCGTGACGCGGATCGATCCCGGCAGCGCGCGCGTGACTCACACGGAGCATCTCGGGCACAGCCTCCAGGGCGTCGCGGTGACGGACGGAGCCGTATGGGTGGCGGTGCAGGAGAGCCCGCCCGACGTGACCCCCGTGCCCGCGGGAGGCGCCGCTGATGTGTTGACCGTGCTCCGCCCGGAGGGCTTGGTGGGCGGCACGGACCCGGCGACGTTGAAGGGCGTCGGGAGCCTTCACATCGAGTATGCGACCTGCGCGCTGCTGCTCAACTACCCCGACCGGCCGTCCCCGGCCGGCGCGCAGCTGCAGCCCGAGGTTGCCGTCGCCATGCCGACGGTCACGGACGGCGGGCGCACCTACACCTTCCGCCTGCGCTCCGACTTTCGCTTCTCGCCTCCCTCGAACGCGCCGGTCACGGCGGACGCGTTCCGCCGCGCGATCGAGCGCGGGCTCAATCCGCGGATCGAATCGTGGGTGCCGTACATATTGGGCGACGTCGTCGGCGCCGGCGCGTATAGGGCCGGGCGCTCCAAGCGCGTCGCGGGCGTCACCGCGCGCGGCGACACGCTGACGATCCGCCTGACGGCCCCGTCGGCCAGCCTGCCGGCGCGGATGGCAGCCCCTTGGTCCTGCGCCGTGCCGCCCACGACGCCAATCAGCGGTCCCGGCACCGAGCGAATCCCGATGGCCGGCCCGTACTACTTCGCGTCCTACGTGCCCGAGCGCCACCTGCTGCTGCGACGCAACCCCAACTACCACGGCCCACGGCCCGCTGAAATGCGTGAGATCGACATCGACCTCGCCGCCGCCTCCACGCGCGCGGTGCCCGCCGTCGAGAGCGGGCGCGCCGACTACACCAGCAGCGTCCCGTTGGACCGTGTCGGCACGCTCGAACGGGACTACGGGCCCGACAGCGACGTGGGACGGGCGGGCCGCCAGCGGTACTTCAGCAGCCCAGCACCGTCCCTGCAGGCCTTCGCGATGAACACGCGGCGGCCGCTGTTCGCCCGCACACGCATGCGCCGGGCCGTGAACTTCGCGCTCGACCGCCCCGCGCTCGCCCGCGTCCTGTTCGCCGACCGGGTGGTGGGGCCCGGTCGCCCGACCGACCAGTTCACACCGCCCGGGCTGCCCGGATTCCACGACGCGACGATCTATCCCCTCGGCGGCCCGGACCTGGAGCGCGCCCGCCGCCTGGCCGGTGATCGCCGGCGGCCCGCGGTGCTCTACACGTGCAAACACCCCGCGTGCGTCCGGCAAGCCGCCATCGCCCGCCGCAACCTCGCGGCGATCGGGATCGACGTCGAGGTCAAGACCTTCCCGCTCTTCGAGCTCTTTCGCCGGATCATCGACCGCCCCGGTGAGCCGTGGGACATCGCCATGATGGGCTGGCTCATGGACTCCGGAGACCCGTCCGACTGGGTCAAGTCGCTGTACACGCCGCTCGCATTCGACCCCTGGCCGGGCGGATTCAGCGGAAAGTCCCTCGGGCGGCGCCTGCGCGCCGCGCTGCCCATCGCCGACCCGACCGCACGCGCCCGTGCCTTCGCAGACCTGGACGCCGACTTCGCGCGCGCCGCGGCGGCCGCGCCGTTCGCCGTCAACCTCACCACCGACTTCTTCTCCGACCGCATCGGCTGCCAGATCCACCAGCCGCTCTACGGCATCTCGCTCGGTGCGCTCTGCGTGCGTCGCTGACCACATAGGACGCGGCGAGCAACGGGGTTTGGAGCGCGCTCAGGTGTGAAAGAGTCGCCTGGGGAGGAAGTTTGAGCATTACACGCCTGAGCGGTATCGCCACCGTCATGTTCACGGACCTCGTGGGGTCCACGGAGCTGACGACGCGCTTGGGCGATGACGCCGCTGCGAGCCTGTTCGCCGAGCACGACGGTCTCGTGCGCGACGCGATCGCCGCACACGAGGGCCGGGAGGTTCGCTCCACCGGGGATGGGTTCCTGGCGCTGTTCGACTCGGCGCGAGGCGGCGTCGCGTGCGCGCTGTCGATCCAGCGCGAGTTCGCGGCGCGCGAGGATGAGCTGCGGGTGCGCATCGGGATCGGTGTCGGTGAGGTGCAGGAGAACGACGGGCAGCCGTTCGGTGCGGCGATCAACCTCGCAGCGCGCGTGATGGATCGTGCCGAGGGTGGGCAGGTGCTCGTCACCGATGCCGTCCGCGAACTCGTCGGAACGATGCCGGGCGCGCGCTTCCGCGACCGTGGCCGCGTCGCGCTGAAGGGCTTCCCGAAGCGTCAGCACCTGCTCGAGGTCCGGCCGGCCGAGGGGCTGCCCAAGCGCCGCGTGCGGCTCCGCAGGTCCCGACGCGCCGTGATCGCCGTCGCCGCGTTTGCGATCGCACTGATCGCCGTCCCGTTGGCGCTGCTCGCGCCCGGCGGCGCGGACACGGTCGATGTGAGTCCCAACAGCGTGGCGATCCTCGACCCGGATGACGGGCGCGTCGTCGGGCAGGTGCCGGTCGGGGTGCGCCCCGGTGACGTGGCGGTCGGCGCGGGGTCCGTCTGGGTCGCCAACCTCGGAGACGACAGCTTGACGCAGATCGGCGCCCGCTCGCGGCGCGTCGCCGGCTCCGTGTCTCCTGGCATCCGGATCGACGGTTTGGCTGTCGGTCCGAGCGGCGTCTGGGTGGCCGACAACGCACGCTCGACCGCGCGCATGATCGACCCCGCCTTCCGCAGCGTCGCGCGCACCGTCCCGGTCGAAGGGAACCTCGAGCCCGGGGCTCCCCGGCCGGTCGCGGTCAGCGCGGACGCGGTGTGGATGGCCAGCGGGACCGGGCTCGCGCGCATCGATCCGGACGACGGGCACACGATCGCCAAGCCGCTCGTCGGCACGGAGCCCAACGGCATCGCAGTCGGGGCAGGTGGCGTGTGGGTCAGCGACGGCATCGACGGCACCGTGACGCGGATCGACCCGGACACGAACGAGCCCGTCGCCACGATTGCCGTCGGCCAGAGCGCGAGCGATCTCGCGGTGGGCGCCGGGGGCGTGTGGGTGACGGTTCCGCTCGAGGATCGCGTAAAGCGAATCGACCCCGATTCCAACGTCATCAATGACACCGTGCGGGTTCCCGGCGCGCCGGGCGCCGTGGCGATCGGTGCCGGTGCCGTGTGGGTCACGAGCCGGCGCGGCGGGACCGTGACGCGGATCGATCCCGGCAGCGCGCGCGTGACTCAGACGGTGCCGCTCGGGCAGAGCCTCCAGGGCATCGCCGTCACCGAGGGAGCCGTGTGGGTGGCGGTCCAGGCGCGCCCGCCGGAGCCGCGGTCCGTGTCAGCCGGCGGTGCCTCCGACGTGCTGACGGTGATCCGGCCACAGGGACAGCTATTCGGGAGCACGGACCCGGCAGCCGGAGGCGACCAGGTGCTCAGCGAGACGTGCGCCATGCTGCTCAACTACCCCGACCGGCCGTTCCCGGCCGGCGCGCAGCTGCAGCCCGAGGTTGCCGTCGCCATGCCGACGGTCACGGACGGCGGGCGCACCTACACCTTCCGCCTGCGCTCCGACTTTCGCTTTTCGCCTCCCTCGAACGCGCCGGTCACGGCGGACGCATTCCGTCGTGCGATCGAGCGCGCGACACACCCGCGGAGAGTGCCGTATATGGCGGAGGCCATGCTCGACATCGTCGGTGCCGCTGCCTACAACGCGGGGCGTGCCAAGCACATCGCAGGCGTCACCGCGCGCGGCGACACGCTGACAATCCGCCTGACGGACCCGTCGGCCACTCTGCCGGCGCGGATGGCCACCTTCATGGCCTGCGCCGTGCCGCCGACGACGCCGATCAGCGGCGCAGGCACCGAGCGGATCCCGATGGCCGGTCCGTACTACATCGCGTCCTACGTGCCCAAGCGTCGCCTGCTGCTGCGACGCAACCCCAACTACCACGGGTCACGGCGCGCTCGCATGAACGCGATCGACATCAACTTCGATATGACCGCCGCGCGCGCGGTGGCCGCCGTCGAAAGCGGCCGCGCCGACTACGTCAGCCGCGTGCCCGTTGAACGCGTGGCCGCGCTCGATCGCCGCTACGGGCCCGCAAGCGACGCCGGACGGGCCGGCCGCCAACGGTATTTCAGCGCCCCCGTGGCGGGTCTGCACTCCTTCGTGATGAACAGCCACCGGCCGCTGTTCGCCGGCCGACGCATGCGCCGCGCCCTGAGCTTCGCGCTCGATCGCCGTGCGCTCGCCGGCGTCGTGCTCCGCGGGCCGATCGGAGGGCCGGGTCGCCCCACCGACCAGTTCATCCCGCCCGGGCAACCCGGGTTCCACGACGTGCCGATCTATCGGCTCGGCGGCCCCGATATCGAGCAGGCACGCCGTTTGGCGGGCAACCGCCGGCGACACGCGGTGCTCTACACCTGCATCGTGCCCGTATGCGTCGAACAGGGAAAGGAGATCCGCCGCAACCTCGCGGCGATCGGGGTCGACGTCGAGATCGAGAACTTCCCGTGGAACGAGATGGTCCGCCGCATCAACCGCCCGGGTGAACCCTGGGATATCGGCTACTGGGGGTGGGGCATCTTCATCGCGGACCCGTCCGACTTCGTCGCGCCGCTGTACGCGGCCGGCGTGGAGACCGGATATTGGCCGGGCGACTTCAGGGACAAGGCGCTCGGGCGGCGCGTACGCGCCGCGCTACGAATCACCGATACGCCTGCCCGCGCCCGCGCCTTCGCCGAGCTCGACGCCGCCTCCGCGCGCGCCGGGGCCGCTGCGCCGTTCGCCACCGACGTCAGCACCGACTTCTTCTCCGACCGTATTGGCTGCCAGATCCACCAGCCGCTCTACGGCATCTCGCTCGGCTCGCTCTGCGTGCGCCGCTGACCACATCTGGCCAACCTTCCGCGCGGTGCGCGGGTCATACCGCCTGACCACCACCGTGAAAGGCATAGCCTCATGCTCGGCATCAAGCTCAAGCACTCCGTCGTGACCGTCGCAGTCGTCGCCGGCCTTCTCGTCGCGGCAGGATCAGCGAGCGCCGCGACCCACCAGTCGGGCCTCATCGTCTACAACGGGCACGCCGGGCTCGGATCGAACGCCGCCGGCGTCACGGACGGGACCTCGAACACGATCATGTTCGGTGAGCGCGCCGCGGCCTTCATCCTGATGGCGGACGCGGGCGGGCAGTTCCACTACTCGCCGTGAAGGCTGACCTCGGGGAGCTCGCGGACCATGATCAGGTTGGTCGCCCCCGGCGTGCCCGTACGCCGCCCCGCGGTGAGGACGACGGGGGCGCTGCTCCCGAGCTCGGGGAAGTTCTCCGCCGCGGTCTGGAGCGCCTCGTCGATCATGTCGTCGACGGACTCGGCCACGTTCATGCTCGCGGGGTAGACGCCCCATTCGAGCGTCAGCTGCGCCGCCACGACCGGGTCGTGGGCGAGCGCGATGATCGGCCGACGGCGGCGGTACTTCGCGCACGCGCGGGCGGCGCCGCCGGTGGCGGTCGGGATCACCAGGGCGGCGGCGTCGATCTTCTCTGCGAGCTCGACCGCGCCGTGCATGACGGCCGCCGCGACCGTGTCGCCCGCGGGTGTCCGGGCACGGCCGTGGATCTCCGGGAACTCCTCCGCGGCCTCGGCGATCGTCGCCATCGCCCGGACGGCCTCGACCGCGTAGGAGCCGACGCTCGTCTCGGCCGAGAGCATGACCGCGGAGCTGCCGTCGATGACGGCGTTGGCCACGTCGGCGACCTCCGCGCGCGTCGGCTCCGGAGCGTTGATCATCGATTCGAGCATCTGCGTCGCGGTGATCACGAACTTGCCCGCCTGGGTGGCGCGGAGGATCGTGTCCTTCTGCATCAGCGGCACGCGCGCGAGGCCCGCCTCGACGCCGTAGTCGCCGCGGGCGACCATGACCCCGTCGCTGACGGCGACGATCTCGTCGAGGTTCTCGTAGGCCTCGACCTTCTCGACCTTCGCCACGGTGCGCGCGCGCGAGCCGAGCTCGCTCAGCCGCGAGCGCAGATCCTCGAGGTCGGCGCCGGAGCGCACGAACGACAGGGCGACGAAGTCGGCGCCCAGCTCGGCCGCGAGCTCGAGGTCGGCCGCGTCCTTGTCGGTGATCGCCGGCAGCTCGGGTCGCGCGAACGTGACGTTGATGCCCTTGCGCGGCGCCAGCGGGCCGGGCGCGACGGCGCGCGCGACGACCTCGTCCGCGCCCACGTGCTGGACGGCGAAGCGCGGGACGCCGTCGCCGATCACCAGCTCGGAGCGGTCCGTCACGAGGCGGGCGAAGCCGTCGAACTCGACACGCACGCGGTCCGGGCCGGCCACGCCGCGGGCGCCGGTGAAGACGAGCTCATCTCCGGCCTCAACGCGCCGCTCGACGCTGTCGCCCGACAGCCGCAGCTTCGGCCCCTGGATGTCGAACAGCAGGCCCAGCGGGCGCCCCGCCCGCGTGGCCGCCGCGCGCACCTCGGCCGCCCGCCGGCGCAGGTCGTCGGCGTCGCCGTGCGAGCAGTTCAGCCGCGCACAGTCCAGGCCGGCAGCGATCAGCTGGTCGAGCACGCCGGGCCCGTCCGTCGCGGGGCCGAGAGTCGCCACGATCTTCGTTCGCCGCTCGAGCATGCCGCGCAGTGTGTCAGCGGCCGCGGCGAGGGAGATCCGAGTTGGCGCTACCGCGTCCGCGCGTCGCGTCGTGGCGCGGCGGTGACGATCGCGTCGCGCAACTGCCGGAGCGCGGCCTCACGAGCCGCGGCCAGCGCCGGCTCGTCGTTCACCGCGGCGGCCTGCACCGGGACGGCGCGTGGCGCGTCCGCGCACGCGCGCTCAACTGCCGCCAGCACACCCGGATGCCGGCCCCATGACCCGCCGACCAGCACGACCGCCGGATCGGTCAGCGCCACCACGGCCGACAGCACGCCGGCCACGGCGCGTGCGAGCGCGTTCCGTACTTCGGCGGCCGATTCCGTGTCCGGATCGACGGCGTGCAGCAGCGCCGGCACGTCGATCGCGGTGGTACCGGGACGGCGAAGGCCGAGCGCGTCGAAGACGTCCGTCAGCCGCATCGCCACGCCTCCCGGGCCGACCGTCACGACGTGGGCGATCTCGCCGGCCACGCCGGCATGACCGCGCACGACCTCTCCGTCGGTGAGGACGGCGCAGCCGAGGCCTTCACCGAGGAACAGGTAGACGAAGTCCCTGACTCCGGCCGCGCGGCCGTGGCTGTGCTCGGCACGGGCGGCCCAGTTGACGTCGTTGTCGACGGTGACGGGACCGTCGACGAGCCGGGCCAGTACGGCGGGCGCGTCGAGCGCGCCGAGCAGGAAGGGCGCGTCGGGCAGCTCGACGAGCCGCCCGGTCTCCCGGTCCACGGGATCGGCGGCGCTGACGACGGCGAGCCGGAACGACCCGGCCCCGTGGCCGGCGACCTCGCCGGCAACGCGTTTCAGCGTCCGGGCGACGTGCCCGGCCCCGGGCGAGCGCGTCACCGGTGCCCGCGACCGCGCGATGACATCACCGTAGACGTCGATCGCCTCGGCCACGATCCCCTCGGGAGCGAGGCCGGCCACCAGCGCCCAGCCCGTCGTGGCGGGCAATGCGTAGTAGGTGCCGATCCGGCCGCGCCCGGTGGTGCGCTCCCCGGTGTCGACCACGGAGCCGTTCGCGCTCAGCCGCCGGACGCTCTCCGAGACGGTTGGCTTGGACAGGCCGGTCGCAGCGGCGATCTCGGAGCGGGTCGCCTGCCGCCGCGACATGAGCGCGCGCAGCACGTGCTCGTCGGACAGCGAGCGGAGCAGCTCGAGCGTCGGCTTGGTCGGAGCCACCGGGACATTCTAGGAAGGACTCTTGCCTAAAAGCGAATCGGCTGATATCTTGCGCTTCTAGTAAGGAGTCGTTCCTAGAGGAGAGCCATGTCAGCCCCCACTTCGACAACGCAAGCGCCGCCGCTCCCGCACTGGGAGAGCACCCCGGAGGACCTCAAGGCCGCGACCCGGGAGATCAAGGCCGCGATCCGGGCTCGCATCGAGGCCTCGGGCCGCACGGTCGAGGAGGTCTGGTCCGTCGTCACGGCGCAGCTGACCGAGCAGGTGGAGGAGATCGAGGACGCCAAGCGGCGCGGCGAGACGATCTGGCCGGTCATCGACTACGCCGACATCGAGGCCGGCACGGTCTCCCCGGAGGCGGTCGGGCACCTGCGCCGTCGCGGCTGCGCCATCATCCGCGGCCACTTCGAGCGCGATCAGGCGCTCGCCTGGGACCAGGACATCCTCGACTACGTCGAGGGCAACGGCTTCTTCGATGCGTACAGCGGGCCGGCCGACGACTTCTTCGGCAGCGTCGGCTCGCGCCCCGAGATCTACCCCGTGTACTGGTCGAAGGCGCAGATGGAGGCGCGCCAGAGCGACCGCATGGCACGCGTCCAGTCGTTCCTCAACCACCGGTGGACCTACGAGTCCGAGGGCGTGCAGTGGTTCGACCCCGACCAGGACTCGCTCTACCCCGACCGCATCCGTCGTCGCCCGCCCGGCGCGAACTCCGACGGGCTGGGCGCCCACCTCGACCCCGGCACGCTCGACCTGTGGATGACCAGCGCCTACCAGCAGGCGTTCCGCCACCTGTTCGACGGCTCCGTCGAGCAGTACGACCCGTGGGACGCGTCACACCGCACCGCCGGACCGACGTACCCCGGCTCGACGATGACCTCCGTGTTCCGCACCTTCCAGGGGTGGACCGCGCTCTCCGACATGGCCGGCGACCAGGGCGTGCTCCACACCGTGCCGATCCCGGGGGCGATGGCGTACCTGATGCTGCGCCCGCTGCTGTCCGACGTGGCCGACGACGACATGTGCGGCACCACCGTCAACCAGGTGTTCCCCGCCGTCGAGAAGTGGCACCCGCTGCTGATGCGCGCCCTCAGCGGCATCCCGGACGTCCAGGCCGGCGATTCCGCCTGGTGGCACTGCGACATGATCCACAGCGTGGCGCCGGTCCGCGACCAGCAGGGCTGGGGCAACGTCATGTACATCCCGGCCGCCCCCTGGTGCCCGCGCAACGAGACGTACGCCGCCAGCGTCCGCGAGGCCTTCCTCAACGGCGACAGCCCGAGCGACTTCCCCGAGGAGCACTACGAGCGCAACTGGCCCGACCGCTTCCAGCCCGAGCAGCTGAACGAGACGGGACGACGCGGCCTCGGCATGCGCTGAGCGGGGTGTCTCCTGTTTGCGCGACGATGTCGAGGTGACCACCACCGACGCGACGCGACTCGCCGTGCTGATCGACTCGGACAACACGACGGCGAGGCTGACGACCGAGCTGCTGGAAGAGATCGCCAAGTACGGCACGCCGACGATTAAGCGCGCGTACGGCGACTGGACGACGCAGCACCTCGTCGCCTGGAAGGAGGAGCTGCTGCGCCACGCGATCCAGCCGGTGCAGCAGTTCGCCTACACGACCGGGAAGAACTCCACCGACTCCGCGCTGATCATCGACGCGATGGACCTGCTGTACGCAGGGAACCTCGAGGGGTTCGTGATCGTCTCGAGCGACAGCGACTTCACGCGGCTGGCGACCAGGTTGCGGGAATCGGGGATGACCGTGTACGGGCTCGGGCGCCGCAACACGCCCGCTGCCTTCGTCGCAGCGTGTGACCGGTTCATCTACCTCGACCTTCTGACCGAGGAGCCGCGAGAGCCGGCGCGACGCACATCGGACGACGAGGAGGAGCCGGCACCGCCGCCGCCCAACCTGAAGAAGCTCCTGTCGACGGCGATCAGCAGCACGTCCAAGGACGACGGCTGGTCGAACCTCGGCGAGGTCGGGGCGTACCTGAGCAAGAGCCATGCGGCGTTCGACGCTCGCGACTACGGCCACTCGAAGCTCGGTGAACTGGTCCGCGCGCAGTCATACGTCGAGGTGAGGGACGTGCCCGGTCCGACCGGGCCGAGCCAACTGTGGGTGCGGCTCAAGCCGACGCCCGCCAAGCGCGCGCGGAATAAGTGATCCAATCCGGGCCACCGCTGTCGTTGACCAGCAACCTCGACCGGGCGGGAAGGGGAGGGGACGCTGCCGTTGCTCTGCGAGACAGCTTGGCCTGATCTGCCATCGGAGCCGGGCGCGCGTGACGGAGGGCAACGTCACCGCTGGGGGGCGGCGGGGTGCGGTGCTTCTGCACGGTGCGCTGGGCGGCGAGCCCGGGATCGACGCCGGCGTGACTCGAGTGGTCGAGTCTCCCTCTCCACGCCTCACCAGCCGCCCGAAGCGGCACCAGCTTCCCCACCCAGCGCAGTTGACGTTGTCCCCTGACTGGCGACCAACGAGCTGCTGCGCTTTCTAGACTCGTAGGGCAAGTCGGTCTCCGTGCGGGCGGAGACGGCAGGGAAACGGGAGGAGAGCGGAATGCCTCGCAAAGGGCTGCTGCTGACGTGCGTACTCATGCTGGTGGCGTGGGCGGTGCCCTCGTCCGCGCAGGCTCAGGCGACCGAGTTGCCGGCGGTGGGGGCCGGCTGCGACGAACGGAAGCTGGGGCCGGACGAGAAGGTGCTCGTGTTCTCGAAGACGACCGGGTTCCGGCACGACTCGATCCCCGACGGCCGCACGGCGATCTGCAAGGTGGCCGGCCGTGACGGGATCGCCGTCGACTGGACCGAGGACTCGTCGGCCTTCACCGCCGACACGCTCGCCCAGTACGACGCGGTCGTGTTCCTCTCCACCACCGGCGACCCGCTCGACGACGCGCAGCAGGCCGCGTTCGAGGGCTACATCCGGGCCGGCGGCGGCTTCGCCGGCATCCACGCGGCGTCCGACACCGAGTACGACTGGGAGTGGTACGGCGGCCTCGTCGGCGCCTACTTCGCCGGCCACCCGGCGAACCAGGACGCGACGGTCGAGGTGTCCGACCGCAAGCACCCCTCGACCGCCCATCTGCCGCAGCGCTGGAAGCGCCACGACGAGTGGTACAACCTGCGCGCGAACCCGCGCGGCGACGTGCACGTGCTCGCCACGCTCGACGAGACGAGCTACGACGCGGGAGAGGGCGCCATGGGCGTCGACCACCCGACGGCGTGGTGCCAGAACTACGACGGCGGGCGCTCGTGGTACACGGGCGGCGGCCACACCAAGCAGGCGTACGGCGAGACGGCGTTCCGCAAGCACCTGCTCGGCGGCCTCAAGTGGGCGGCCAACCTCGTGCCCGGCGAGTGCGGCGCGACCGAGTGGGGCAACTTCGAGCGCGTGACGCTGGCCAAGGGGGCCGAGGAGACCGGCGAGCCGGTCGGGCTCGCCGTGCTGCCCGACCAGAGCGTGCTGCACACCGCGCGCGACGGCGTCGTCCGCCTCACCGACGCGAGCGGGGCGACGACGGTCGCCGCGACGATCCCCGTCTACAGCCACGACGAGGACGGCCTCCAGGCGATCACGCTCGACCCGGACTTCGCGACCAATCGCTGGGTCTACGTCTACTACGCGCCGCCCCTGAGCACCCCGGCGGGCGACGCCCCGTTCGACGGCACGGAGGAGCAGTTCGCCGCCTTCAAGGGCGTCAACCAGGTCTCGCGCTTCAAGTGGGACCCGGCCGCCAAGCAGCTCGACCTGGCAAGCGAGCAGAAGCTGCTCGAAGTCGCCCAGGACCGCGGCATCTGCTGCCACAACGGCGGTGACTTCGCGTGGGACGCCGACGGCAACCTCTACGTCTCGACCGGCGACGACACGAACCCGTTCGAGTCGCAGGGCTCGGCGCCGATCGACGAGCGGCCGACGCGCAACCCGGCGCTCGACGCCCAGCGCTCGTCGGCCAACACGAACGACCTGCGCGGCAAGATCCTGCGCATCAAGCCCGACCCGGCGAGCGCGAGCTACACGATCCCGGCGGGCAACCTGTTCGCGCCCGGCGCGATGGGCAGGCGGCCCGAGATCTACGCGATGGGCTTCCGCAACCCGTTCCGGATCGCCGTCGACCAGGAGACCGGCCACGTCTACGTCGGCGACTACGGCCCCGACGGCGCCGCCGACCCGGCGCGCGGGCCCAACGGCCAGGTCGAGTTCAGCGTCGTGCGCCGGCCCGGCAACTACGGCTGGCCCTACTGCATCGGGGCCAACAGCGCCTACGTCGACTACAACTTCGCCACCGGCACGTCCGGCGCCGCCTTCAACTGCGCCAAGCCGGTCAACGCGTCGCCCCGCAACACGGGCGCCCGTCAGCTGCCGCCCGCCACGCTGCCCGCCATCTGGTACGGGACCGACGGCCCGTGGGAGGAGGAGATGAAGCCGGGCAACTCGGAGTCGCCGATGGCCGGGCCCGTCTACCACTTCGACGAGGCCAACCCGTCGCAGACCAAGTTCCCGCCCTACTACGACGACCACTGGTTCCCGTACGAGTGGGGGCGCGACTGGATCAAGGAGACCGCGCTCGACAAGACCGGCGCGCCGCTCGAGGTGAGCGCGTTCCTCGACGACGAGGCCTTCACGTGGCAGAACCCGATGGACATGGAGTTCGGCCCCGAGGGCTCGCTCTACGTGCTCGACTACGGCAGCAACTGGTTCGGCGGCGGGCCGGACTCGGCGCTCTACCGCGTCGACTACGTCAAGGGCGGCCGGCGCCCGATCGTGGAGGCGAGCGCGGATCCGGCGACGAGCAGCGCCGCGACGCAGACGGTGCAGCTCTCCAGCGAGGGCACGCGCGACCCGGACGGTGACCCCATCACCTACGACTGGGACTTCGGCGACGGCACTCCGCACTCGACCGAGCCCGATCCGAGCCACACCTACGCCGCGGTCGGCAGCTTCCAGGCGACGCTGACCGTCACTGACAGCACCGGCCGCAGCGGGACCGACGACGTGACGATCGTGGTCGGCAACGCGGCGCCGACGGTCGAGATCACGTCGCCGCTGGAAGGCAGCTTCTTCGATTTCGGCGACGCGATCCCGTTCGAGGTGACCGTCACCGACAACGAGGACGGCACGGTGTCCGGCGATCACGCGGCGTGCGCGCGCATGCGGGTCAGCTACCTGCTCGGGCACGACGAGCACTCGCACCCGATCACGGACGCGACCGGCTGCCGCGGCACGCTGCAGACCACCGGCGAGGCAGGCCACGGCGACGACGCCAACGTGTTCGGCCTGCTGTCGGCGAGCTACACCGACGGCGGCGGCCTACCCGGCGCGCCGGCACTGAGCGGCCAGGACGGCCTGCGCATCTGGCCGAGGCTGCTGCAGGCCGAGCACTTCACCGACATGCGCGGCGTCATCGTCTACCCGATCTCGGGCGCCGGCGGCGGCGAGCAGGTCGGCTCGACCGAGGACGACGGCACCGACGGCGGCGTCAACTATGTCGCCTGGGAGCCGGTCGACCTCTCGGGCATCACGTCGATCACCGTCACCGCCGCCGCGGGCGGCGACGGCGGGCCGATCGAGGTTCGGCTCGACGATCCGGTGAACGGTCAGCTGCTCGGCACCATCGCCGTGCCCAACACCGGCGGATGGGAGACGAGGCAGGACTTCACCCTCGCCATCCAGCCGCCCGCGGGGAAGCACAAGCTCGTCTTCGCGTTCCCGACGGGCGGCATGGACGTCGACCAGATGAGGTTCGACGAGTAGCTACCACCGCACGCTGCGCAGGTAGTCGATCCCTGCCCTGGCGGTCTTGAACTCCGCGTTCTCGTCGCCAGGGTGGGAGAGCTGCGGCTCGTCGTGCTCGATGAAGTAGTGCTTGTCCGACCCGGCGCCGGCGCGGAACACGTCGGCGAAGTCGAGCATGCCGGCGCCGACGTCCTCGACCGGGTTGCCCGCGGTCCCGTCGGGGTTGCGGCGCGTGCCCCAGACGTGGTCCTTGACGTGGTAGCCCATGTATCGCGAGGGATCGCGGCGCAGGTAGTCGAGCGGGCTCTCGCCGCCGACGACGATCCACAGGATGTCGAGCTCGAGCATCACGAGCCGGCGGTCGGTCTCCTCGAAATACACGTCGTAGAGCGGCGCGCCGTCGGCCCTTCGGTTGAGGAACTCGAAGTCGTGGTTGTGGTAGAAGAACTGGAGGCCGTACTGCTTCGCCATCGCCCCGGCCTCGTTCATCCGCTGGGCGATCCGCTTGAACCGCTCCTCGGTGTACGGCTCGGGGTACCAGGCCAGGCCGGTGTACTTCTGGCCCAGCGCGGCGGCGTACTCGAGGTTCGCCTTGTAGCCCTCGCGCCAGGCCGTGCCGGCTGAGTCGACGTCGAGCCCGTCGTGGCTGGCGATCACCCGCAGCCCGGCGCGGTCGAGCTCGGCCCGGAACTGCTTCGGCGTCCACTCGAACCGCCAGTACGGCTCGACCTCCGTGTACCCGGCGTCGCCGAGCCGGCGCAGCACCCTGCGCGCGTCGTCCTGCGAGTTGTCCATGACGCGGCGCATCGTGTACAGCTGGATGCCGCGCCGGTTGCGCGGCACGCTGCCGCCCGATCCGCCGCTGTCGCCGGCCGCCGTCTGCGCGAGCGGCCCGGCCCCCGCCACGGCCGCCCCTGTCCCGATCGCGGCGCCGAGGAACCGCCGCCGGTTGAGCCCGTTCTCCACAACTGCCTCCCAACAGTCCGGATCCGTTGCTCGCCTGACATATACCAGGGGGCCGCACCGGTCAAAATTTCCCCCGGCAGGCGGCAACCTGTTCTGATACGGCCTCAGGCCCGAGGAGGAGGTTCCCATGAGGGGGAAGTTCGCCGTCGTCGCGTCGCTGACGCTGCTGGTGCTCGCCGGAGCCGGGCCGGCCGCCGCCGACGAGGCCCACCGTGACATCACGCTGGAGCCGGGCAAGACGCTGATGGAGGTGAAGGTCCCGAACCAGAGCCTCTACGCCGCCCTCTACTCCTCCTACGACTTCGTCGAGGCGATGCAGCGCAACGGCGACGGGTCGGTGTCGACCGACGTCCTCGTCAACGCCTCCGAGCAGGCGGCGCTCCAGGCCCGGGGCGTCGAGTTCGTCAGGACGCTCGAGACCGACGCGATGACCGGGCGGCGCGTGGACGAACGCGACGCGGCGCTCGCGCGCGAGGCGCGCGCGCATCGCCTGGCGGAGCGCGGCCGGCTCCGCGGCGGGCAGCCGGAGCCAGAGCGCGATCCCGCTGCCCGGCGAGGTCACGATCCAGCGCGCGTACACGTTCACCAACTACGCGGGCCGCTTCCTCTACGTCGAGGCCCACACCAAGGCCGCGACGCCGGTGACCCCGAACGGCGTCGAGGGCAGCCCGACGATGGCGCTCAGCTTCGCCGGCGCGGACGGCGTCTTCGGCCCCGCGTCGAACATGCCGATCCTCCGCGACAACCAGACCGGCATCACCAACAACAACGTCTACATGTACCACCGCCACCTGGTGCGCGTGACTGACGTCGAGCCGATGCGCGTCCGCGTGGCCTCGAGCGCCGGCGGGGTCGACGAGGGGTCCGTCAGCGAGTGGGTGGGCACGACGCAGGCCGCCGCACGCCGCCGGCTACCTGCGCGGGTTCTTCACGAGCTACATGGACCCGACGCAGATCACCGACCGCTTCGCGTCGCTGGCCGCGGAGTTCCCGAACGTCGCCGAGCTCGTCAACCTGCCCAACCTCACGCACGGCTACCGCCGCAAGGCGCAGACCCTCATGGGCGTGAACCTCGGCGCGCCGTACGCCGGCCAGGTCGGCAACCTGCCCGCCGACGCCGCGCAGCAGGCCGTCATCCTCGAGTCCCTGGCCTACGGCAACGACGGTGGCAACGACCTCTTCGCCACGTTCCGCGATCCGGGCGTTCCGGACTCGCCGCTGACCGTGAGCATGACCGGCAACGAGCTCGTGGTCGACCTGGCCACCAACGCGAGCGGCGCGCTGTCGAGCACCGCGGCGCAGGTCGTGGACGCGATCAACGCGCACGCGGGCGCGGCCGCGATCCTGAAGGCGTTCCGCTACCGCGGCTTCGCGATCGCCGGCACCGGCACCGCCCAGGCGACGCCGCGCTCGCGCCTGTCGGACTTCCTGAACGCGCCGGCGCACGTGCAGCGCGCGCCGTTCCAGACGAAGATGCTGCGGATCGGCAAGGAGCGCGACGGCTCGAAGGTCGGCGTCTTCATCTACTGCCAGCAGCACGCGCGCGAGTGGGTGACGCCGATCACGTGCCTGGAGACGGCCGAGCGGCTGCTGCGCAACTACGCGACCGACCCGCAGACGAAGGAGCTGATCGACAACCTCGACGTCTTCATCGTCCCGTCGGTCAACCCCGACGGCTCGCACTACTCGCTGTACGACAACAACAACCAGCGCCGCAACCTGGTCAACCACTGCCAGCCGGACACGTTCCAGGACCCGCTGGCACGCCACTTCGTCGGCGTCGACCTCAACCGCAACAACACCATCGGCACGTTCTTCGACGGCTACGCCGGCGCCACCGGCGTGGACCTGACGAACCCGAACACGTTCAACCAGTGCACGAGCGACGTCTACGCCGGCCCGTTCGAGCGCTCCGAGGCCGAGATCCAGAACGAGCACTGGGTCGTGGACACGTTCTCGAACATCAAGTTCGCGATCAACATCCACACCTACGGCGGCTACTTCATGTGGGCGCCGGGCGCGTACATCGCTCAGGGCCGCGTCACGCTGCCGGCGCCGAACATCGGCATCGAGCGCTACTTCTTCGACGTCGCCGACACGATCCTGGCGCGCATCAAGGAGCACCGCAACACGGTCATCGAGGCCGAGCGGACCGGCCCGATCGCGGACGTCCTGTACTCGGCCGCGGGCAACTCGGCCGACGACCAGTACTACCGCAAGGGGATCATCTCCTACTCGTTCGAGGCCGGGTCGCGGATCTTCTCCGTGAACCAGCAGACCGGCGAGATCACGCGCACGGACCCGGGCGGCGGCGGCTTCGAGGGCTTCCGGCCGCCGTTCGAGAGCGAGGGCCGGCACGAGGCGTTCGAGTTCACGGACGGCAACTTCGGCCTGCTCGAGAGCGCGCTCATGTACGCGCGCGACGTCACCCCGCCGGTGGTCGACCTCGACTCCGACGGCGTCACGCGTGCGACGGCGCCGCCGATCAACTACCGCTTCACGTGGCCGGGCGAGGGGGCGGTCGTCCACTACACGACGGACGGCTCGACGCCGACGCTGGCGTCGCCGACGTACGAGGCCCAGGGGCCGCGGCGGCCGGGCCAGATCCTCAGCATCGACCGTCCGGGCGTCCACGACGTGAAGTGGATCGCGGTCGACATCAAGGGCAACGTGTCGCCCGTCCGATCGCAGCGGTTCCTGATCGGGCCGGACGTGCCGGTCGAGGGCACGGTGCCGCCAACGCTGTCGCTCTCGCTGGGCCCGGCGGCGACGTTCGGGGCGTTCACGCCCGGCGTCGCGAGGGACTACTTCGCGTCGATGTCGGCCAACGTCATCTCGACGGCGGGCGACGCGGCGCTGTCGGTCTCGGATGCGGACTCGACGCACACGGGCAAGCTCGTGAACGGCGCCTTCGCGCTGCCGCAGGCGCTGCAGGCGAACGCGAAGGGCGGGGCGTACGCGCCGGTCGGCGGCTCGTCCAACCCGACGACGATCCTCACGTACCCGGGGCCCGTGAGCAACGACCCGGTTGCGCTCGGCTTCAAGCAGTCGATCGGGGCCACGGACGCACTGCGGACCGGCACCTACAGCAAGACGCTGACATTCACGCTGTCCACGACGAACCCATAAGCCGGCGCACGCTTGCGGCTTTGTGGCTCGCGACGGTCGCGTTCGCGGCCGTCGCGGGCTCGTCCGAGCCGGCGTCCGGCGCCGTCATGACCGAGAAGCTGTTCCCGCTCCCGGCACGGCTGGATCCGCAGGATGCGGGGCCGAGTCCGCTGGACGTCCGGCGCGTCAGCCTCGGGCAACGTGGCACGCAGCTCTGGTTCACAGTCCAGACGCAGGGCGGGTGGGCCGCCGACGCGATCGAAGCGGACGGCATCTGCGTGACGCTGCGCCGGAAGCAGGTGCTCGGGCGGATGTGCGTCGGCCGTCGCGACCGTGGCCGCGCGGTCCTGCT
Source organism: uncultured Solirubrobacteraceae bacterium (assembly GCA_963806395.1). Taxonomy (GTDB): domain Bacteria; phylum Actinomycetota; class Thermoleophilia; order Solirubrobacterales; family Solirubrobacteraceae; genus DASSUW01. Next base: position 582,506 of record CAWDYI010000020.1, read on the forward strand.
CTACAGTCGCGCGGCGGATGGCGTGTTCGGCCCTGCACGCATCCTCCGGGCCGTCGTGCAGCGCCGCGACGAGCGTTCGTTCTCGGCGAGGTTCTATCCGCGAACGCTCAGGTTGCCGTTTGCACGCCTTCGGTGGTCTGCTTCGTCCCGATGGGTCGGTGAGGGTTGCGATGTGGCCTGTGAGGATCGGGTCCCCGATGCCGGCGCGTACACGGCGCGGGTCAGCGCGCTCGGCGGCCCGCGGTGCTTTGGCGCGGCTGCACGAGCGAGAAGCCGATCGTGCGTCAATCCGGAGCTTCGCCGCTCGGTGATCCCAGGACCGGGCGCCGCCGAGATCACTCCGGATCAGCCGTGTCGGCGCGCGGCTCGGACGCGCTACTCGGTCATCGAGCCGTGCGCGTTCGGTTACCTGGTCGAGAAACGCAAGCCGGCGGTGGCGCTGATCGGCGACAGTCACTCGGCGCACTGGCGAGCTGCGCTGGACGTCGCCGCGAAGGCCGCCGGCCGGCGCGCCGCGTCCCTGACATCCCCCGGATGCTCCTTCTCCAGCGAGGTCTACCCGGCTCCGCCGCCGATACCGGCGCGGTGCCGCACGCACAGTCTCGAGGCGCTGAGCTGGCTCCGGAGACATCCCAGCGTCAAGACGATCGTGACCTCGAGCTCGGCCGGCCGCGGCCTGTCCGTCGGCGGCTACCTCGCGATCTGGAGACGGGTGCCGGCGTCGGTGCGCCGGATCTACGTCATCCGCGACGTTCCGCGAGTGAGCTACGCGACCTCAGGATGCGTTCGTGCGGTCAGGCGCCGGGGCGGTAGCTCGGTCGGCGTGTGCGCGGTCTCCAGAGGCGGCGCCTTCCCCGCTGACACATCGGCCCAGGCCGCAGCGCTGGCCGGCGGTCGCGTTCGGCTGTTGGACTTCACACGGCTCTTCTGCGACAGCAGCCGCTGCTTTCCCGTGATCGGCGGTGCGTACGTCTACCGCGACTTCAATCACATGAACCCGGTGTTCAACAGCACGCTCGGGCCATACATGCTTCGGGCGCTCGGGGGCTGAGGCGTCAGTCCGGGCGCCGCGCCTCGTCGAGCAGGCGTTCGAAGTCGGGAGCGTCGAACTCCGCCACCGCGCGCTCGTACTTCTCCATGCCCCACGACCAGAAGTCGAAGTCGATGTCCGAGACACCGTCCTGGATCGACGCCCAGAGCGTCCAGCCGTACTTCGACATCAGGCCCCACAGCCGGGCGCGCGCGACCTTGTGCCGCAGCGCCCGCCCGTAGTACGAGGCGACGAGCTCGTCGAGTTGCGTGAGCGACAGGTTCGACTCGCTCCACACGTTGCCCAGCTCGAAGCAGGCGTCGTTGTTGCCCGAGTACTCGTAGTCGATCAGCCGGAAGCCGTCGGCGCCGAGGATGAAGTTCTCGGCCAGGAGGTCGTTGTTGCACGGCACCGTGGCCTCCTCGCGCACGGCGAGCGCATCGCGGATCGCAGCCATGTGCGGCGCGAACTCGAGGTAGCGGTCGGGGAGGCGGAAGCCGCGCGCCTGGACGATGCCGAGGTAGCGCGGCTGGGTCTCGAACATGTCGAAGTCGTCGCGGAAGCGGCGCGCGCCATGCAGCCGGCGGCAGGCGTCGGCCACGCGCGCGATGTGGCCGCCTCCGCGCAGCTCGTCGGCGCTCATCGTCCGCCCTTCGACGAACTCCAGGATCAGCGTGTTGTGCTCGGGGAGATAGGCGGCGACCGGGGCGCCGACGCCGGTCTCGGCCGCCCGCACCGAGTTCCAGTGCTCGTTGTCGCGGTCGATCGCCAGCAGGCCGGTGTCGTCGCTCCAGCGCCGCACGACGTAGGCGCCGGAGTCGACCACGACCTTGTGGTTGGCGTTGGTCAGCCCGCCGGGGAGCTCGGCGATTGTCCGCGGCCGTCCGGCGAGCTCGGGGACCAGGTCCAGCACCTCGTCGAGCGACGCGCCCAGGGGCATGGGAAGACATGATCTCGCACATGCAGCGAGCGAGCGTGGTCGTGATCGGGGGCGGCATCGCCGGGTGCAGCGTCGCCTACCACCTCGCCAAGGCGGGGTGGCAGGAGATCGTGCTGCTGGAGAAGGCGGAGCTGACGAGCGGGTCGACCCACCACGCGGCGGGGCTCGTGACCCAGTTCAACCCGTCGTCGACGATGATGCGCTTTCGCCGCTACAGCGTCGAGCTGTACCGCGAGCTCGGTGTCTTCGAGAGCGTCGGCAGCGTCCGCATCGCGTCGAGCGAGGAGAGCCTGGTCGAGCTGCGCCGGGCCACGAGCGCCGCCGCCGGGATCGGGCTGGAGGCCGAGCTGATCTCGCCCGAAGAGGTGCTCGAGCGGCTGCCGGAGGCCGGCGGCGCGCCGATCCTCGGCGCCGTCTGGATGCCCGGCGACGGCTACGTCGATCCCCACATCGCGACGCACGCGGTGGCGGACGCGGCGCGCGCGCTCGGCGTCGACATCCGCCTGCGGACACGCGTCACCGCGATCGAGCTCGGCCCGCGCCGCGAGGTGCGCGCCGTGCACACCGACCGCGGCCCGATCGAGACCGAGCACGTCGTCAACGCGGCGGGCATCTGGGCGCCGCAGGTGGCGGCGATGGTCGGCGCATTCGTGCCGTCCGTGCCGGTCGACCACCAGCACGTCGCGATGCAGGCCGTGGCCGGGCACGAGATCCCGCGCGACGCGCCGTGCTTCCGCGATCCCGACCACCTCGTCTACGGCAGGGCGGAGGCCGGCGGCATGCTCGTCGGCGGATACGAGCCGAATCCGCCCGCGCGCTGGACCGACGGCGTGCCGTGGGACCACGCCGCCAGCCCGGTCGAGTCGGACATCGATCGCTTCGCACCGCTGCTCGAGGGCGCGATCCGCCGGTTCCCGTTCCTCGAGGACGCCGGCGTGATCCGCCTGCTCTGTCACCCGGATGCGATGACGCCCGACGGCAATCCGCTGCTCGGGCCGGTGCCGGGCGTGCGCGGCTTCTGGGTCGCCGCCGGTCTGTCGCTCAACGGCTTCGGGGGAGCGGGCGGCCTCGGCAAGGCCCTGGCGGAGTGGATGACCGGCGGCGTCACCGAGGTCGACGTCATGCCGTACCGGGCGTGGCGCTTCGGGCGGGTCTACCGGAACACCGCCTACGCCGAGGCGACCGCTCGCGAGGTGTACAAGTACTACTACCGGCTGCGCTACCCGCTCGACACGAGCACGGCGGGCCGCGGCTGCCGGCTGAGCCCGCTCCACGGGTGCCTCGAGGAGCTCGGCGCGGTCTTCGGCACGAAGAACGGCTGGGAGCGCGCCGACTACTTCGAGCCGGGCCGCCCGTGGCGGCGCGCGGGGGAGGACCAGCGCGCGTTCGGCTGGAAGGCGCCGCCGTACCTCGACCGGCTCGCCGAGGAGCACCACGCGATCCGCGACCGCGTCGGCATCTTCGACCTCACGTCGTTCGGCAAGATCGCGGTCTCGGGCCCGGGCGCGCCGGCGCTGCTCGAGCGGGTGTGCGACGCCCGCATCGATCGCCCGGTCGGGCGTGTCGTCTACACGCAGTTCCTCAACGGCGCCGGCGGGATCGTCGCCGACCTGACCGTCACGCGGCTGGGGGAGGATCGCTTCCGCGTCGTGACCGGCGCGGCGGCGGTCGACTCCGATCTCGGCTGGCTCGCGCTCCACGCGGACGGCGACGTGCGAGATCCGCGACGTGACCGACGAGTACGCCGTGATCGGGATCTGGGGTCCGCGCGCCCGCGACGTGCTGGAGACGGTCACCCGCGACGACGTGTCCGGCCAGGCGCTGCCGTTCAGCCACGCGCGCGAGATCACGATCGGCGGTGCCACCGCGCTCGCGCAGCGGATCACCTTCGTCGGCGAGCTGGGCTTCGAGCTGTACGTCGCGCCCGAGTGGGCGGTGCAGGTCTGGAACCGGCTGACGGCCGCCGGTCGCGAGCACGGCATCCGCGCCGTCGGCTACCGCGCGCTCGAGTCACTGCGGATCGAGAAGGGCTACCGCTACTTCGGCACCGACCTCACTGCGTCGGACACGCCGCACGAGGGTGGGGTCGGGTTCTGCGTCGCGCGCGACAAGGACTTCATCGGCGCGGCGGCGCTGGCCGCGGCACAGCCGCGTCACCGGCTGCGGACGGTGGTGCTGAGCGGCGGGGAGTACCGGTGCGTGTACGGGGGCGAGGCGGTGCGCGTCGACGGCGCGGTCGTCGGCCGCGTGCGCACCAGCGCCTACGCGTTCACCGTGAATCGCACCGTGGCGCTCGCGACGGTGCCGCCCGAGCTCACGGTCGGCACGCGCGTCACGGTCGACGTGCTCGGCGAGCCGGCCGACGCCAGCGTGGCGCCGGACGTGCTGTACGACGCGGACGACGAGCGCGTCCGTTGATCAGGGCGCGCGGATGTCCACCTGCTCGGCCCAGGTGATGGTCGTGAAATGCTCGTGGCGCGTCTCGACGCCGAAGGCCGTCGCGGGACCGGCAACGAACCCGGCGGCCGGAACCTTGGCCTGCCAGCTCGAGCCCACGACTTCCACGCGTCCACGTTCGATCCGCTCGCCCTGGGCGAGGATGACCCGGATGTCGACGATGTCACCGGCGGGCTCGGGACTCGACACGCCCGACACGGCCACGGTGTCGCCGTCGAGACGCGCGCTGGTGAAGTTCGGCTTGAACGCCATCACTTGCCTCCTGGTCGATCCATCAACCGCGATCGTGCCCGGGCCGCCGCCACCGCGTTGCCCTTGAGCTCGTACAGGGCAAGGCCGGCACGGGTCGCGCGCTCTTCCTCGTCCACGCGCCCGCAGATCCGGAGCACCTCGGCGAGGTCGAGCATCGCATCGCCGCGGTGCGAGAGCAAGTCGGTCGGCTCGACCAGCGCGGCGCCCGCGCGCGCGAGCGCCTCGGCCTCCTCACAACGGCCGTCGCGAGCGAGGACCTTCGCCTCCACACCACGCCAGATCGTCTGCGTCACGGTGTCCTCCGACGCTGCGGTGCGGTCGGTCATCCGGCACAGCTCGCCGGCCTCGAGCGTGCGCCCCTGCGCATAGACGGCCTGGGCCAGGAGCGCGGTCGTCGTCGCGAGCGTGTCGCTCTCCCTCATGGCCACGAGCTGCTCGATGTCCGCGCGCAGCGGCGCCTCAGCGAGCGCCGGCTCACCGGCGAGCAGCCTGACGGACGCCTCGAGATGCGACACCCCGGCGCTACGCCCGCCGAGCTCGCGCAGTATCTCGCCCGCCTGCGCGAGCAATCGTTCGGCGATCTCGAACTCATCCTTCATCGCGTGGAGCAGCGCGAGCGGGTTGAGCGTCGACGCGGTGGCGATCGGGCTCGCACGGACGAGCTCGCGAAACTCCTCGCACCGGCGGATCGCCTCGTCGACCGGAGTGGGACCGAGCACGGCCGCCGTCGCCCGCCAGCCGATCACCTCGAACAGCTCGCGCAGGCCGCCCGCGCGGCGGGCGCTCTCGGCGGCCTCGCACCAGGCCGCATCCGCCCTGGCGACCTCGCCTGCATGCCAGGCGATCCGGCCGCGCAGCAACCAGACCCGGCACTGCCCGTAGTCGTCTGCCTCGAGCACAGGCAGGACCGCGTCGGTGACACGCTGCGCCTGGTCGATGCCGACGCCGGTCTCGGTGTCGAGCCGTATGAGCTCGCGCTCGACCTGCGCGCGGGCTCGCAGGCGCGGTTCCGGCGCGGTGGCGATCGCCTCGTCGAGCACGCGCGTCGCGTCGGTGACGCGACCGGCTTCGAACAGCGCAGCCCCGAGGGCCGGCAGCACCTCGCCGCGCGCAGCGTCGTACCACTCCAGGAGCGATGCCGCGCGCTCCAGCAGCCGTGCCCCCGCGACCGGATCGCCGCGCAGCAGCGCGGCGTCCGCGGCGGCCGCCAGCCGCTCCGCCGCCGCCCCGGCCAGAGCGTGCTCGGGCTCGCCGACGGGTCCGAGCTCGGTGCGGTACCGATAGGCCTCGCCGAGGTGGTGGCCGACCGTCTCGTCCTCCGCGCCCGGCCGATCCTCGATCCAGCGAGCCACGCGCTCGTGCAGCTCGGCACGCTGCTGCTTCGGCATCGCCCCGTACGCAGCCTCTCGGACGAGCACGTGCGTGAACCGGAAGGCGTCCTCGCCCGGGAGCCCGGACCGCTCGGCGCGGATCAGCTGCTTGCGGACGAGGGAGACCAGGCGCGTCGCGGTCGCGGCCCGGTCGGGCTCCTCGACGGCGCCGACATAGAAGCTCCGCCCCTGAACCGAAGCCTTCTCGAGCAGTGCGCGCTCACCCGGGTCGAGGCGGTCGATGCGGGCGGCGAGGACGGCCTGGATGCTCGACGGCAGGGCGGCCTCCCCGGTCTCGGCTCCGACAGCCACGAGGTGCTCGAGGAACAGTGGGTTGCCCTCCGCCAGCTCCACGATGCGGGCGGCCGTGCCCGAGCCGACCTCGCCGGCGTGCTCGACGAGCCGGCGCGCCTCGGTGTCCGGGAGCGCGTCCAGCACCAGCAGCGACGTGTTCGGCTGCGGGGCGGCCGATATCGGGCGCGTCTCCAGGAGCTCTGGCCGCGCCAGGCAGACGAGCAGGACGGCGTGGCCGCTCACGAACGCGACGAGGTACTCGAGCAGGTCGAGCAGCGTGGGCTCGGCCCAGTGGACGTCCTCGACGATCACCACGAGCGGGCGAGCCTGCGCCACCCGCTCGAACATCCGGCGGACGGCCCAGAACGTCTCCTCGGCCTGGGCCGGCGTATCGGACAGGCCGATTGCGCCCAGCACCATCCGCGCCGTCGTCTCGTCGCCGTCGAGGAGCTCGGTGACCCGCTGCCGTGGATCGGTTCCGCCGAGCTGGCCGACGATCTCGGCCAGCGGACGGTAGGTGACCCCTTCGCCGTAGGACGGGCAGCGGCCGACCGCGACGGTCGCGCCGTCCCCGATGTCGGCGATGAGCTCGCGAGCGAGCCGCGACTTGCCGATTCCGGCAGGACCGACGACGGTCACCGCACGGCAGTCGTGCTCGTCCCGGACGAAGTCGAACGCGCCTCGGAGCGCCTCCAGCTCGCGCTGCCTTCCCACGAACGGGCTCGCGGGCGACCGTGCGATCGCGGAGCCCTCGCGCTCCAGCTCGAGCACCCGCCACGCGTGCGTCTCCTCGAGGCGCTCCGCCTGCACAGCGTCACGAACCAGCCCGTAGATGTTGTCGCCCAGCAGGATCTCGCCCTCCGGCGCAGTCCCTTGCAGGCGGGCCGCGACATTGAACGCGCCGCCTGCCGCGAACCTCGCGCGGCGCGCGCCGGCGCCGATGAAGACCTCACCCGACTCGACGCCGAGCTTCACGCCGAGCTGCAGTCCTCGATCGCGCTCGAGTGCGACGACCGCGTCGCGCAACTCGACCGCGGCCCGGACGGCGCGCAGCGAGTCGTCCTCGTGCACCTCGGCCTGGCCGAAGACGCCCACGACCGCCTCGCCGAAGTACGCCTCGACCGTCCCTCCGTGCCGTTCGATCACCGCTCCGCAGGCCTCCGAGTACCGGTCGAGCACGCTGTGCATGGATTCCGGATCGAGGCGCTCGGCCAGCTCGGCCGCCGCTGCGATGTCGGCGACGACGACGCTCACCACCCGGCGCGCGGCGTGCGCGCCGTCGGCGTCAGGCGGGGCACGGCTGACCTCGGGCTCGCCGGCTGCGACCTCCTCCGGCGCCGGCACCGCGAGCGCCGGCTCCTGGCCGAGGATCGCCCGCTCGAGCTCGCGCAGCCGTTCGCCGGGCTCGATCCCGAGCTCATCGACGAGCTTGCGTCGCGCGTCCTGGTACGCCTGTAGCGCGTCCGCCTGGCGATCGCAGCGATAGAGCGCGAGCATCAGCTGCGCGCGCAGCCGCTCGCGATAGGGGTACTGGTCGATCAGCGTCTCGAGCTCACCGACCACCTCGGCGTGCCGGCCGAGCGCCAGCTTCGCGTCGACCAGCTGCTCGAACGCTGCCACCCGCAGGTCCTCGAGGCGCGCGATCTCGCGCTGAGCGAACGGCGCGTACGAGAGCTCGTCGAGCGGCCGGCCGCGCCATAACGACAGCGCCTCCTCGAGCGCCGACGCCGCGGGCCGCGGGCGGCCGGCCGCCAGCTCGCTCCGTCCATCGGCGAGGTGGCGTTCGAAGCGGCCTGCGTCGAGCTGGTCGGGATCGAGCTTCAGCGCGTAGCCGGCAGGCGTCGTGACCAGCACGTCGGCGTCGCCCAGCGCCTTGCGCAGGCGCGACACGTGGACCTGGACCGTGTTGACCGCTCCCGCGGGCGCGTCCTCGCCCCACAGCGCGACGGCCAGCTGCTCTGCGCTGACGGGTTGATTCGCGTGCAGCAGCAACACGGCGAGCACCGCACGCGGCTTGGCGCCGGGAACCGCCACCGCTCGGCCGTCGGCGCGCACTTCGAGCGGACCCAGGATCCGGAACTCCACGGCGTTCTCGGCCCACCGTATCCGCGCGCCGCGGTCGCTGCACGGCGTGTGCCGCGTGCAGCCGCTGACGCGCGCTGTCAGCGCGCTGCAACCGTCCGGCAAGCGGGCCTCGGGATCGTGATCGCACACCATCCAACCGCCCCGCAAGGAGCCGCCTCATGCCCCGCCGCACCACCCTGCAGCACACGCTCGCCGCCGCCCTGGCGGCCGGCATCGTCGCCGCGACGCCGGCGCTCGCCGCGCCCACCGACCGCGTCGATCGGTACGACAGCCCCACGTCCAGCCTCGCCGGGACGATCACGCCGCGGCAGGACCTGCGCGGTGAGCACGCCCGGGACGCCGCGCGCGCCGCCGAGATGACCCTGCCGCGGCAGGACCTCCGCGGCGAGCACGCCCGGGACGCCGCGCGCGCCGCCGAGACCCAGATCATGCCCGGGCAGCCGACCTGGCCGACCCACCCCGAGCCCGTGGTCAAGGCCGCGAAGCCCGCGCCCGCGCCCGCGACCGCAAGCGGGGACGACGACATCTGGCTGGTGCTCGGCATCGGCCTCGCCGCCACCGGCATCGTCGCCGCCGGCGCCGCCGGAGCCGGTCGCCGCTATCGCGTCCGCGCACGTCGCGTGGCCGCCTGACTCAAACGGCGGGGCGACGGTCGAACCGTCGCCCCGCCGCACCTCCACCTGATCGATGACACACACCATGAACCGCACGACCCCCTCAGGGAGCCGCCGGCGTCTTCGCCGGGCGCTGAGTCGACCTAGTCGCCGGCAGGCGTCCGATGACGCCGCGATCCCCGGCCCGCCGCGATTCAGCCCACCAGCCGCCTCACCGAGCACGCACGACATCGACCCCATGCCCGCCCAGAAAACACGGAGATCCGCCATGCCCCGCATCCACACTCTCATCAGCCCGCTCGTCGTAGCGTTGGCGATCGTGGCGCTCGCCGCACCGCCGACGCTCGCCCGCCCGGGTGGACCGGCCGCCGACACCCAGCCCGTCTACTGGTCCTACGACTACGAGGCGCCCGTTCCGCAGGCCGCGCGGTCGGTGGACACCGACGACCCGGCCGCGCCGTGGACGGCGGTCGCCGCAGCCGCGGGAGTGTTCCTTCTCCTGGGCGCGGCGGGGACCATGGCCGGCCGCATCCGACTTCGCGACCGCCGCGCGCGCGTCGCGGCGTAGCAGTCGAACCCCAAAGGAGGTCTCGACATGCACTCCGCGACCGCGTACGTGATTCGCGACATCCGCCCGCCCGACGTACCGGAGTTGGTGCGCCTGGGCTGGGCCACCGAGGAGCGCTGGCCGAGCGGCCAGATCCTCGTCGGTGAGATCCGTGGCGTCGTTGCCGCGGCGCTCGCGGTCGACGAGAACCGTTCGGTGCTCGCCGCCATGTCCGGCGCACCCTCCCTTCTCGCGCACATGCGCGCGCGGGCGGGCGGGATCCAGGCGTACCGGCGGACTCCCTCCGTCGCCGATCGCGTCCGGGAGCGCATGCGCTCCCGCGTGACGCTCGACGCCTGAGCTCGACGCGAAGGCCCCGCCGAGGCGGGGCCTTCGTGTGAGTGTCACGTCGTCTGGTCGGGCTCGCCGACGGCCGCGAGCGCGCTGTCGGCGTCGCGCTGCAACAGCTCGTCCGGATCCTGGCGGGCAGAGCGCAGGGCGGCCACCACGTCGCTGCGGCGCAGGGGGGCGAACGCCGGCAGCGCGGCGATCGCCTCCATCCGGTTCGACGTGAGCGGCGAGGCGAGCGCCTCCTGCACCCGGGTCCAGCCGGCGTCGTCGCCGAGCACCGCGAGCGCTCGCGCCGCGCGCAGCGGTGCGTCCGCGAAGAACTCGCCGTTGAGCTCGGTGCGAAGGACTCCGAGCGCGGCATCGGCATCGGCGTCGCCGACTCGCGCGAGCGCCAGCGCAGCCTCCACACGCACGCGCGCCGACTCGTCGGCCAGCGCCGCCCGGAGCGCATCGGCCGCGGCGCTGTCGCCGGCGTTTCCGAGCAGGAACGCCGCCTCGGCACGTACCGCCTGGTCGCCCTTGGCGAGGGCGCGCTCAAGCTCCGCGCGGTCGTTGCCGTAGCCGCGCTCGGCCAGTCGCTGTGCGGACGACTCTGCGCGGCGGGCGTCGGCCGCCGCCACCGGGTCGGTCACCAGCCCTCTTTGGTCGCCCGTGCGTCGATCGCGTCGGCCCGCGCCTGGTAGGACGCCTGGCCGTCCGCGTACGCACGATCCTCGCCGCCGGTCCCGTACCACGCCCAGCCGTCGGCCTCGACATTGCTGCGGACGGTCTCAAGATGCGCCTTGAGGTCCTTCTTGATCTTCTTGGCGCGAACGGTCTGCGTGTCCAGCCACGCCTGCGCCGTCGGGACGTAGGCCTGCGCGCGCTGGATGTCGTCGGACCCGTGGAACTGCTCGTGCTTCTCCGTCAGGTCCTTCGCCCAGTACTTCTTGCGCGTCGGGCGGCCGGTGCCGTCCGGCTTGAGGTCGTCGCGCACCTTCTGCCAGGTGCTCTTCTTGACCGCCTTGACGTTCTCGTCGGGGATGTTCGTCCGGCCGAGGCTGTGGACGCCCCATCCGATGTCGAGGAACACGCGGGCCTCGGCGTTCACGGTGCTGGTGGCGGCGTCGTGCGTCCACTTCATCTTGTCGACCTTGTACTTGACCTTCTCGACGCCGAACTGGCTCGAATTGGGGCTTGCGCCGCCCTTCTTGACCTTCGAGCCGAAGTTGAGCGTGCTGCCGACCGCGTCGCTCTTGCGCGAAGCAGCGGGCGCGTCGCTCGTTCCGCTCACCACCGTGAGGTTCGTGCGCAGCCGCAGCGGCGGCCCGGCGTCGTCCGGCCGGTCGCACCCGGCGGTGTCGATCTCCGCGCCCTCGAGGTCCTCGATCGAGCCGCTCGTGGCCTCGGGCGTAGCGTCGCCCTCGGCCTCTTCCTCAGCACCCTCGTAGCCGGAATCCGGCCAGTACGGCTCGGCGGCGGGGGCGGCACCGCCGGAGCCGGCGGCGGAGTCGGCGCGCAGCCAGCGCGCCACGGCGGCGTTACCCGCGCTGCGCTGGAGCTTGAGGACCGCGTCGACCGGCGCGGGCGCGGCCGGCGCCTGCTCGCGCTCGTCGTCGGCGACTGGGTGGTCGCTCCGGCGCGTGCGTGTCATCGACACATGCGTACTCGACACCTTTTCGGCGCCGCCGTCAACCGAAACCCGTGCAGCGGTTCGGGCAGATTCGCGCAGGGTGGTATCTGCGCCAGGACTGCGTTCGCGCTCAACCGTCGCGCCGGCGTCCGATGGCTCGGAGAGCGGTGGCACGCAGCCGCTCCACTTGTCAGTCATGCCTCGCGAAGGAGCGCCCGTGCTCGATCAGGTCCGTCGTCGTCTCTCGTACGCAAACGTCCTGTCCACCGTCGCCGTCTTCCTCGCTCTCGGCGGCACGTCCTACGCGGCCGTGTCGATCACCGGCCGCGACGTCCAGAACTCGTCCCTGACGGGTCACGATGTCGAGGATGCGTCCCTGACCGGTCGCGACATCAGAAACTCGTCTCTGACGGGTCTCCAGGTCAAGCACTCGTCCCTCGGCACGACGGACATCGCCAACGGAGCGTTGCTTTCCAAGGACTTCAAGGCGGGCGAACTGCCGGCTGGAGCGCAAGGGCCTTCCGGCGAGCGGGGAGATGCAGGCGAGACAGGATCGACCGGGGCGCAGGGCGTCGATGGCCTCGATGGCGCGGCCGGCACCGCCGGCGCGCCCGGCACCGGCCTCACGTCGGGACGCCTCAACGACGTCGCGTTGAACGTCTCGCAATCCACATTCTTCGGACCGGCGGTGGGTGTCGCCAACGCCAGTGGGACCGAGTCCGTGGTGCAGACACTCAGTCCCAACGTGGCGACGACCGCACGGAACCTCGCCGTCCGCCTCACGATGGCCCCCTGCACCGACGCGTTGGCCAGCGCGACGCTTTGCTTTGTTCCGGGAAGCGCCGATGTCATCCTGCGGGTCAACGGCGTCGACAGTGCGCTGAAGTGCACGATCACGACTCCCGGGAAGACGTGTGACTCGGGCGCCCTCACGGCGTCGATCCCGGCAGCCGCTCAGCTGTCGCTCATCATCACGGGAGCCCTCCGCGGTGTGGCGGGTCACGTGGAGTACGACCGCGACATGCTGTTCGGCTTTCAGATGAGTCCGGCCGCGTAGCCGCCGGCCCCGTTACGGTTGCGGGGCTGCGCTGACCGCGACGAAGGGAGTTGGCGATGAGGTACCGCAACAGCCTGCCTCAGCTCGACGGCGGCCTCTTCCTGACCGACGGCGGCATCGAAACGGTGTTGATCTTCCAGGAAGGGCTCGAGCTGCCCGGCTTCGCCGCGTTCGACCTGCTCAAGGACGAGGAGGGCACGAAGGCGCTGCGGCGGTACTACGAGCCCTACGCGTCGCTCGCGCGCGACGAGCGACTCGGTTTCGTGCTGGAGAGCCCAACTTGGAGGGCGAGTCCACGCTGGGCCACCGCGCTGGGCTACTCGGACCAGGAGCTCGACCAACTCAACCGCAAGGCGATCGCGCTCATGGAGGAGCTCCGGGACGAGTACGAGGCCGACGGCGCGCCGGTCGTGATCAGCGGCTGCGTCGGACCGCAGGACGACGGCTACCGGCCCGCGGACACGCTGTCAGCCGACGCGGCGCAGGACTACCACGGCACTCAGATCGCAACCTTCGCCGACACGGCGGCGGACATGATCACCGCGATCACCATGACCTACGCCGAGGAGGCGGTCGGCGTCAGCCGGGCCGCGAGTGAGGCCGGACTGCCGGCGGCGATCTCGTTCACGGTCGAGACGGACGGACGCCTTCCGAGCGGTCAGGCACTCGGCGATGCGATCCAGCAGGTCGATGCCGAGGCGCCCGCCGCGTACTACATGATCAACTGCGCTCACCCGACTCACTTCGAGGCCGTGCTTGCGGGGGGCGAGTCCTGGGCCGAGCGGATCCGCGGCCTCCGCGCCAACGCCTCGACGAAGAGCCACGCCGAGCTCGACGAGGCCACTGAGCTTGACGCGGGGGATCCCGCCGACCTCGGCGCGCGCTACGTGGACCTGAGGACGAGGCTTCCGCGGCTCAACGTGCTCGGTGGATGCTGCGGCACGGATCAACGCCACATCACCGCCATCTGCAGTGCCTGGCTTGCCGAACCGGCCGGCTGACCGGACACCGGCTCACGCCAGCGGGATCTCCGCCTTGATGCGCGTGCCGCGCCCGGGTGGGCTGTCGACGTCCAAACGGCCGTTGAGCGCCTCGACGCGAGCCGCGAGCCCGCGCAGCCCCGAGCCGCTTGCCGGATCGGCGCCGCCGACGCCGTCGTCGGAGACGGTCACCGTGGCGACGCCGTTCGCGCGCGCGATGCTGACGCTGGCGCTGGACGCGTGCGCGTACTTGGCCACGTTCGTGATCGACTCGGCGACGACGTAGTACATCGCCGCCTCGACCGGCGCTGCGAGCGGCTCGTCCGGCAGCGTGGTGACGTCGACGGGGACCGGGGCGCGTGCCACAAGGGCATCCAGCGCCGCTCGGAGCCCGCGTTCCGTGAGGATGATCGGGTGGATGCCGCGGGCGAGCTCGCGCAGCTCGCTGAGCCCTTGGGTGAGATCGGCCTGGGCGGTGGCCAACAGCTCGCGGGCACCCTGCGGATCGCTCTCCAGCCGCGCGCTCACCATGCTCAACTCGAGGGCGACCGAGACCAGGCGCTGTTGAGCGCCGTCGTGGAGATTGCGCTCCAGCCGCTGCCGCTCGGCGTCGCCGACCTCCAGCAGCCGCGCGCGCGACGCGGCCAGCTTCTCGTACGCGTCGGCGTTGGCCAGCGCCTGCGCGACGAGGTCGGCGAAATCGCGCAGCTGCTGCTCGATCCCCTCGGGAAGTGGGTCGTCCGAGGTGCTCGCCGCAGCCAGCACGCCCCACAGCCGTCCGCCCACGTTGACCGGCGCGGCGACCGCCGACCGGTAGCCGGCGCTGTGCACCGTCGTGGCCAGCGTCCCGCTCGCCTCGTCGTAGCGCACGCGCGCTGGGCTGCCGGTGCGCACGACGCGTGCGACGACCGTGTCACCGTCGACGTCCAGCCTCGCGCCGACCGGGAATCGAGGCGGCCCGTGCTCGCTCCACGCGCCGACGACAGTGGCTGTGCGTACGCCGTCGTACTGCATCACGTTCGCGCCCGGCAGCCCGAGCAGTCTTACGACCTCCTCGGTCACCTGCTCGAACACCCGGCCCGGCGGCGCGTCGCTGGCCACGAGCGTGGCGACCTTGCGCAACGCCGCCTGTTCGCCGGCGAGCGCGCGCTGTGTCGCCTCTGTCGCCGCGAGCGCCCGCGCGGCGCGGGTGCGCTCCGCGGTCACCGCCGCGAGGAGCAGCGACGTGACCGCCGCAGTGGCGATGAACAGCTGCGTCGCGAGCAGGCTGTCGGTGAGCGAGTCACGCACGAACGGCCCAGTGTTCTGCGCGGTCTTCCAGACGGTGAACGAGCAGACGACGAGGATCGCCGCCGCCGCGCCGCGAGGCCCCAACCGGAGCGCCGCCCACAGCAGCGCAGGGAACACGACGTAGGGAACGTCACGCTCCGCCGGGAGCTCCACGAGCACCAACAGGACGATGAGCAGGACCGCGCCCTCCGCGAGCTCCCGCCGGCCGATTCCGCGCGCGCCTACCGCGGACCATGTGAGCAGCGCCGGCGCGACGACGAGCACGCCGGCCGCGTCGCTCAGCGTCCAGGTCCGGAAGACACCGCCGAGCTCGTCCGTCGTGATCACGCCGCCGAGAGCCAGCGCGGTCGGCCCGAAGGCGGCGCTGACAACCGCCGCGACCAGCGCGCAGACGATGAACGCCAGCACGTCGGACACGCGATCGAGCCCACGACGCCCGCTGGTCAGGCGGAGCAGCAGCTGGGCCGCGACGACCAGCGACACCGTGTTGCCGACCGTCTGCCCGAGCACGGTGCCGAGTGGCGTGGAGAAGTCGGCCAGGAGGAGATCGCCGATGACGATGCCCGGCACGGCGCGTGGGCCGTACAGGACCAGGACGGCCAGACCGAGCCCAGCCGGCGGCCATATCGCCGCGACCGCGCCGTCGAGATACGCCAGCTCCAGCCCCACCCGCCCCGCGAGGTAGTAGGCGAGCGCGATCAGCCCGGTCGAGACGACGTAGAACGCGCCGCGCCCGTATGGCGTGCGTCGCAGTGCCGCGAGCCGTGGAGGGACGAAGCTGCCGCTTTGCCCCGCGCCGGTGGTCAGCGGAGCGCTCATGACCTCGGGGCGAGTCTATTCGCGCGGCGTGGTCGCACCCAAGGCGGCGACGCCGCGCCATCATGCGGCTCGCCGGCTCACGTCCGCCGGCCGGCAGCCGAGTTCGAGCGCGCCAAGCCCTGAGCCCATGCGGTAGCGCCAGCTCAGGTTCGCCCGAGACAGGCCCGAGAGCGCGCCGATCGGCAGGATCTTGTCGCCGTTCAGGGCATGGCTCGGTCCGAGCGTCTGATTCGCCGCAAGGCCGATCCGGCCGGCGAGGCGTACCGCGTTGATGGTCGCCTTGGGGTCGATATCGACGTCGATCTCGCCGGCCACGAGCTCATCGATGACGCCGGCGGCGAAGTCGACGCGCATCACGGTGACGGCGTCGCTGGCCGCCGTCACCGACGTCGGATGCCAGCCCGGCCCTGACGCGTAGAAGGGCCATTCGTGCTTCGGCGCCGCGATCGTGAATCCGTAGTAGCGATGGTCTGCGGTCACCAGCTGGAGGGTCGTCTCGTAGCTCGCGGGTAGGAGCCGGGTGGCTCGCGTGATGACTCCACGGCGCCGCATGGCGTTCAGCACCGGCACCTGCTGCTCCTCGACCAGGCCGGTCTCGATGACCTCTGCCACCACGACATCGGCGGCGCTCGGTAGGGCGACGACTGCTGCATCGCCCTCGACCACGCAGATGCGGTCGGCGACGCGTGGATTCAGATCGATGCTGCGCCGAAGCGCCGCCGCAGAGACCGGGTCAACCTCGACCGCGTACACCTTGCCGGCCCCCGCCTCGGCCGCGAAGAAGGAGAGGATGCCGGTGCCCGCCCCGACGTCGACGACGACGTCCCCGGCGCGAACCACCTCGCGGATGGCGTCACGGAAGGCCAGAGTGCGCGCCTCGTCCTTCAGACACATGTACGGGAAGTCGGTGTTCGACCAGATCTCGCTCATCGCTCGAGCACCGTGATCGTGGGCGTGCCGCCGAAGTGCGCCACGGCGACAGCGGCCGCCGCGTCCGGGTCGAACGGCCGGCAGGAGAAGATGTCGACGAAGCACCGGCACCAGACTTCGTCGGCGTGGATCGTGATGGAGCTGGTCTCGATGAACTGCATCGCGGACCAGCCCTCAAGGTCGTCGTCGCCGAATCGGTCAAGTACGAGCGGGCCGTGCGCGCACATGCCTATGGCGTCGATCACGGTCGGCACGAAGCGGCGGATGCTGTCGGGATCCGCGAGTCGGCTGCGGTCGCAGCCGTGGAGGTTGAGCGCCGCAAGCATGCCCCAGGGGGCACCGGCCTCGTGCGCAAGATGCGGCTGCGCTGCGGTGGTGGGCTGCATGGCGACACGCTTGCGCGCTCCGGTTTCTTAACGCTGTCACTCCATGCGCGCGCGGGAATAAGGGAGTACAACGGTGCCGATGATCTGGCAGTTCGCTCAGGCACTCGGCCCGGTCGAGCAGGAGTACCTGCTCGAGGCGCGTCAGATGCAGGCGCTGTCGTTCGCGGTGCACATCCCGCTCGTCTGCTTCGGCGTTGCGTTCCCCGCGCTGGTCCTGGGGATGGAGTGGCTCGGCCGTCGCCGCGGCGATCCGCTGCTGATGGCGCTCGCTCGCCGCTGGTCGAGGGCGATGATCGCGCTGTTCGCCGTTGGCGTCGTCACGGGCACGATCCTGTCGTTCGAGCTCGGCCTGCTGTGGCCGGAGTTCATGGCGACCTACGGCGAGGTGTTCGGGCTCGCCTTCGCGCTCGAGGGCTTCTCGTTCTTCGTCGAGGCGATCTTCATCGCGGTCTACGTCTACGGCTGGGACCGGCTGTCGCCGCGGGCGCACATGCTCGCCGGGATACCTGTCGTGATCGCCGGCTTCAGCGGGTCGCTGATGGTGATCACGGTCAACGGCTGGATGAACCATCCGTCGGGCTTCCGCCTCGAGGGCGGCCGCGTGGTCGACGTCCGGCCGGTCGAAGCGCTGTTCGGCAACTCGTACTTCTGGCACGAGATGGTGCACATGTATCTGGCTGCGTTCCTGGTCGCCGGGTTCGTGACCGCGAGCGTCTACGCGGTCTCGGCCCTCCGCGGACGGCGCGACCGTTATGTACGGGTCGCCATGGCGGTGCCGCTGGTCGTGGCGGCGATCACCGCCCCCGCGCAGGTCGTCGTCGGCGACTGGGCGGCGCGCGAGGTTGCCGAGAACCAGCCGACGAAGCTGGCGGCGTTCGAGGGCCTGGGCCACACGCAGGAGGGCGCGCCGCTCCACATCGGAGGCTGGTACGACGAGGCGAGCGGGGAGGTGCGGTACGGCATCGCGATCCCGAAGCTGCTGTCGCTGCTCGCCTTCCACGATCCCAACGCGACGGTCGAGGGCCTCGACCGGGTCGCGCCCGAGGACCGCCCGCCGGTGAACGTCGTCCGGCTCTCGTTCGCGACCATGGTCGGGATCGGGACCCTGATGGCGATCTTCGGCGTGGCGCTGTTGGTGGTGTGGTGGCGGCGTCGCGCGTTGCCCGACGGGGTCTGGTTCCTGCGGACGGTGGCCGTGTTCGGGCCGCTGTCGGTCATGGCGCTGATCGCCGGCTGGGTGACGACCGAAGTGGGCCGCCAGCCGTGGGTCGTCTACGAGCGGATGCGGACGGAGGACGCCGTGACGGGCGCCGGCGGGATCCCGCTCGGGTACGCGGCGCTCGTCCTCATCTACGTGGCGCTCACCGCCGCGACCGTCTGGCTGCTGCGGCGCCTGGCCCGCGCGCCGCTCGTGGTCGAGGTGCGCGATGGGCCTCGCTGAGCTGCCACTGCTGCTGGCGCTGGTCGGACTGGCCGCGTACGTCGTGCTGGGCGGCGCCGACTTCGGCGCGGGGCTCTGGTACATGCTCCTGCCGGGCGAGCGACGGCGCCCGTTGCGTGATCACACCTACCACGCCATGGGTCCGGTGTGGGAGGCGAACCACGTCTGGTTGATCTTCGTGCTCGTCGTCGTCTGGACCGCGTATCCGAGCGCGTTCGGCGCGATCTTCTCGACGCTGTACGTGCCGCTGTTCGCGGCGGCGGTGGGGATCATCCTGCGCGGAGCGTGCTACGCGCTGCGCGGCGTGGTGTCCACGCCGGGCGAGGAGCGGTTGCTCGGCGCGCTGTTCGGCGTCTCCTCGGTGCTGACGCCGTTCGCGCTCGGCGCTGCCGTTGGCGGCATCGCGTCCGGGCGCGTTCCGCTCGGCAACGCGGCGGGCGATGCGATCGACTCGTGGCTCAACCCCACATCGATCACCGTCGGGGTGCTCGCCGTCGCCACCAGCGCCTACCTGGCCGCGGTGTGGCTGACCGGCGACGCCGCCCGCGCCGGCCACGCCAACCTGGTCGAGGCGTTCCGCACGCGCGCGCTCGCGACCGGAGCGATCACGGGCGCCCTGGCGCTCGGCGGGCTGTTCGTGCTGCACGAGGATGCCGAGCGGATCTACGAGGGCCTTACCTCCGGCGCGGGCCTGGTCGCTCTCGTCGCCTCGGTCGGCGCGGGCGCGGCAACGATGCTGTTCGTCGCGCGGCGCCGCCTGGAGCCGGCGCGCTGGTCGGCCGCGGTGGCGGTCGGCACCATCGTCGCCGGCTGGGCGGCGGCTCAGCAGCCGCAGTTCCTGCCCGGGCTGACCGTCGAGCAGGCCGCCGCGGGCGACGCCACGATGGTCGCGCTCCTCATCTCGATCGCGATCGGCAGTCTGATCCTGATTCCGTCGCTCGTGCTGCTGTTCGGGCTGGTGCTCCGCGGGCGCTTCGACGAGCCCGCTGAGGCGCATCCCGTCGCGGCCGGATCGCCGGCGCCCGAGGCCTGGCGCCCGGCCGGCATCGCGGCGGTCCTCTGCGCCGCGATCGGCGTTCCGCTCACCTTCCTCTCCGACGCCGGCCCGATGCTCGCCCTCGGCGTCGTGCTGCTGCTGGCCGCGGTCGCGGCCGCCATCGTCTTCGTCGTGCCGCAGCTCACGCTCGAGGACTCCGACAACGGCTGACCAGCGTCGGAGTCGCTTGGCTCTCCGCGTCACGCCGCCGGCACGGGGCTCAGGCTCTCAGCGTGGACGGGAGCGCGGCGGCGCTCGATCAGGTACGCCGCGCCGCTCAGGCAGACGAGTGCGACCGGGCCGACCAGCACATGGAACGCCATCAGGCCGCCGAGGCCGAGGAGCACGAGCGCAGCGGGGCGAACGCCGGCGTGCCTGAGCGCCAGGATGGCGGCCGAGATGCCCGTCCACCAAGCGAGGCTGCCCACGCTGACGAAGACGCCGGACTCTCCGACGAGCGGCGAGTTGATGATGGCGTCGAAGGCGGCGGTCGTTCCTTCGCGCTGAGCGTCGCCGACGGTGTTGCCCGCGTTGGCGATGATGCCGGTGGCGATCCCGAACAGGACCTCCCACACGGTGTAGAAGACGGCGAACGTCGGTAGAGCGAAGCGGGCGACGGTCGCTGCGCGGCCGCTCAGGTCGCGCACGAGCAGCCAGACGACGAGCGCCATCAGCGGGAAGAACACTGCAGCGCCGTAGTGGACAACCAGCCATCTCGTGGCGTCGCCCGAGACGGCCGTGTACATGTCGCCGGTTCCCATCGGGTGCAGAACGAGCAGGCAGGCGAAGGCCAGCGGGGCTCCGACCATGAACGCTTGTAGTGCGGTTCTCCGTGACATCTCTGTGCTCTCCTCGGACGCGTAGCGGGGTCGAGACAGAGCCTGCCGCGGAGCCTGTCCGCGCGCTGTGGTGGCGGCAGGCGTACGAGCGCCGGACTTCCCGCGCCGGTGGTGGGACCACCCGTACCGCCGGACAGATCCACTAGGCAGCCGCCGTGCGAGCCGTCAGGATGCGTTCATGTCGGCGGTCATCGGTTCCGCCGGGCTCGCCGCACCAGATACCCGGCGCATCGCTCTCATCGCGGCGTCGGCGCTGATCGCCGGTTCGGCGATCTGCGCGCTCGTCGCGTCGAGCGACCACATCCCCGACCCGGCGGTGTGGGCGGTCTTCGGGCCGCTCGTGGGATGGAGCTTCATCGCGACCGGCCTGTACGCCTGGCGCACGCGACGGGATTCGCGCTTCGGACTGCTCATGACCGTGCTGGGGTTCGCCTGGTTCCTGGCTCCCTTGTCGGCGGCGGAGAGCCCGCTGGTCTTCACGGTCGGGATCGTGCTGGGCTCGGTGTGGGGCGCCGTGCTGGGCCACGTGCTGTTGAGCTTCCCGAGCGGTCGGCTTGTGACGCTCCCGCAGCGCGCGCTCGTGCTGGCGGCGTACGTGATCGTCCCGCTCGCGCCGGTGCCGGCGCTGTTGTTCGGCACGTCGGATGAGGTGGTGGATTGCGCGGGCGACTGCCCCGAGAACGTGTTCCTCGTCAGGCGCGATCAGTCGCTGACCGAGGTTCTGCTCGCCGCAGGGTCGGCCCTGGTGATGACGCTCTGCTTGCTGGCCGTGTGGATGCTCGCCGTCCGGTGGCGCGCGGCCGGCGCCCCTGAGCGGCGCAGTCTAGCTCCGCTGTTCGTCGCCGGGGCGGCGACGCTGCTGTTCGTCGTCGCTTACGCGGCGACGGAGGTGCCCGCGTTGCTGTGGTTCAGCTTCGCCGCGTTCGCCGTCATGCCGTTCGCCTTCCTGGCCGGACTGCTGCGTGCCGACATCACGCAGTCCCGCGCGGTGCGTGGACTGCTCGCGCGGCTCGGCGACCTGTCGGGTCACGGCGACCTGCGCGACGCGCTCGCCACCGCTCTCGGCGATCCGGCCCTGCGCCTCGCGTTCTGGATGCCCGAGCAGGAGCGCTACGTCGACGCCACCGGTATGCCCGTCGAGCTGCCGGTCGGCGACGCGGGAGACGCCGTGACCGAGATCGAGCGCGATGGGCGGCGCGTGGCCGCGATCGTCCACGATCGCGGGTTGATCGACAGCCGGGATACCGTCCGGGCCGCGGGTGCGGCGACCGCGTTGCTGCTGGAGAACGAGCGTCTGGACGCGGAGGTGCGGGCGCACGTGGTCGAGTTGCGTGCGTCGCGTGCGCGGCTGGTCGAGGCGGGCGACGAAGCCCGCCGGCGGTTGGAGCGCGACCTGCACGACGGCGCGCAGTCGCGGCTGGTCGCGCTGGCGCTCAACCTGCGGCTCGCGCGTGGCCGCATGGACGACGGCTCGGAGGTCGCCGCCCTCATCGACGGCTCGATCGATGAGCTCAGGCTCAGCCTCGAAGAGCTGCGCCAGCTGGCCCAGGGCATCCACCCAGCCGTGCTGTCGGATCGCGGCCTGGAAGCTGCGCTGCGGTCGCTGGCCGCTCGTGCTCCCGTGCCCGTCGAGCTCGTCGCCGCGCCGAGCGGGCGCCTGCCGGCCGCGGTTGAGACGGCCGCGTACTTCGTGGTGTCCGAAGGGCTGGCCAATGTCGCCAAGTACGCCAACGCCACGCATGCGACGGTCCGCGTGCAGGAGGTCGACGGCCGGTTGCTCGTGGAGGTCTCCGACGATGGGATGGGCGGCGCGAACCCGGCCGGCGGCTCCGGTCTGCGAGGGCTGTCGGACCGCGTCGCGGCGCTTGACGGGGCGCTGGAGGTCTCCAGTCCGCCAGGGCGCGGCACCCGGCTGCGGGCGCAGCTGCCGTGCACGTGACGCCCGAGGTCGACAGCGCGCTGCGCGTGGTCGTCGCCGAGGACTCGTTTCTGCTGCGCGCCGGCGTGGTCCGCGTCCTGGAGGCTGCCGGCTTCACGGTTGTCGGCGAGGCGAGCGACGCCGACGAGCTGCTCGCTCAGGTGCGCAAGCTCCGGCCCGACGTCGTCGTGACCGACATCCGCATGCCGCCCTCGAACACCGACGATGGCCTTCGCGCAGCCGCCGTCATCCGGTCCGAGATGCCCCAGACCGGCGTGCTCGTGCTGTCGCAGTACGTCAAGGAGAGCTACGCGCTGCAGCTCCTCGGTGAGAGCGCCGCGGGTGTCGGCTACCTGCTCAAGGACCGCGTGATGGAGCCCGGCGGCTTCGCCCAGGCCGTGAGGCAGGTCGCGCGCGGTGACACCGCGCTCGATCCCGAGGTCGTCTCGCACATGCTCGAGCGTCGCCGGCCGGGTGGACCGATCGACTCGCTGAGCGCCACCGAGCGCAGCGTCCTGGCTCTGATGGCTGAAGGGCAGTCCAACCGTGCGATCGCCGCCGGCCTCGACCTCAGCGAGCACACGCTCGAGCGCCACCTGAGCAGCATCTTCACCAAGCTCGAGCTGCCGCAGAACCCGGAAGGGCACCGCCGCGTGCTCGCGGCCCTCACCTACCTCCGGGCACAGGAGCAGTGACGCCCTTGAGTATCCGCCGGAGCGTCTCGAGGTCGTCTGCACTCAGGGCGCTGAGCGCGGGCGGGGGCGTGGCGAGGATCGCGTCGGCTCGTCGAGCCAGTTCCTTGCCCTTGCGTGTCGGCTCGACGATCTTGGCCCGCCGGTCGGTGGGATGCGGCCGCCGGCGCGCGAGTCCCAGGGATTCGAGGTCGTCGACGACCGCGGTCGCGTTGGCAGGGTCGATCTCCAGCACCGCGGCGAACTCGCCCATCGACATCGGTTTGCGCGTCAGGCGGCGGAGTGCGCGGGCGCGGCCGAAGCTGATGCCGACCGCCTCGGAGACCTCGCGCCGCCGCTGATTGTCGAGCACGAGGTCGCTGATCAGCAGCCATACTTCGCGTGAGGTCTCCGATGCGGCGTTCATGCCGCCGCCAGCCTAGCTGCGAGTGCCTCCGGATTGAGCTCGGCCGCCGTGCGCCGGGCCGACTCCTTGGCCCGACTGGTGGTGGCCATGAAGCCGAGCGCGAGCACGACACCACCGCAGGCCGTGAGCGTCCACCAGGCCGCCGGGCTCGCCGACGACAGGTCTGCACGCACCGACGCGCCCAGATGGGCGGTGACGAGTGCCCCGACGACCGCCACACCGAGCGTCTGCCCGAACTGCCGGGAGGTCGTGGCGATCGCCGAGGCGACGCCCGCCTGGGCTCGCGGCATCCCGGACACGGCCGCGTTCGTGATCGGTGCGTTGACGAACCCGAAGCCGATTCCGAAGATGACGTACGCCGCGAACAGCCACGCAAGCGGTGTCGCCGAGTCGATGCCGGTGAGCATGGCGCACGCGGTCACCAGGCAGAAGCCGGAGATCAGGAGGGGGAGGCGGGGACCGATGCGGCCGACCAGGCGGCCTGCCAGCGGGGACGCCAGCACCGTCATGACGGCCATGGGCACGGTCGCGAGCCCGGCCTGTACCGGCGAGAGGCCGCGTACGTCCTGGAGGTACAGCGTGTTCAGGAAGAGGAACCCGCCGAACGCGGCGAACGCGGCCACCGAGATGACGATCGACGACGCGAACGGGATCGACCGGAAGAACCGCAGGTCGACGAGCGGATCGTCCCGACGGGGCTCATAGAGGAGCAGGGCCACGAGCGCCACTCCCGACGCCGCGAACACCGCGAGGATGGCCGGCGAGGACCAGCCCCGGCTCGGAGCTTCGATGATCCCGTACGTGACCGCGGCGAGCAGCACGATCACCAGCACCTGACCGACGGGATCGAACCGGCGCGGCCGCGGCGCTCTCGACTCGGGGATGAAGCGGAGCGTCAGGATGATCGCGGCGAGCCCGACGGGGATGTTGATCAAGAAGATCGACCGCCAGCCAAGCGAAGACACGAGCGTGCCTCCGACGATCGGCCCGAGCGCCATCGAGATGCCGAACACGGCGCCCCAGACGCCCACCGCCTGAGCCCGCTCGCGCGGGTCCGTGAAGGTGTTGGTGATGATGGACATGGCGACCGGGTTCATCATCGAGGCGCCCACGGCCTGAAGCACGCGGAACACGACGAGGAGCCCGACGCTCGGTGCCAGGCTGCAGAGGAGCGATGCCACCGAGAACACGGTGAGGCCGATGACGAACGTGCGCCTGCGCCCGAACCGGTCCGCCGTCGAGCCCGAGAGCATGAGCAGGCTCGCCATCACGACGGTGTAGGAGCCGACCGTCCACTGCAGCCCGGAGACGCCGGCGTGCAGCTCGCGTCCCACGGACGGCAGGGCGACGTTCACGACGGTGATGTCGAGGCCGACGATGAACAGGCTCATGCAGCAGATCAGCAGCACGCCGATCCTGCGGTTGTGGCTGAGGTCAGGTACTTGCGAAGTCATAACTAATATGAAAGTACCAGGACTTGCTCGGATGTCAAGAGCGCAGCCGGTCGGTGCTCGCCGGCCGCCAGTGACTGACTGACGGCCGGCGTTTCGCGCACCGACGTCGCACTCACGCCGGTCGAACAGCGCTCACGGGCGCGGCCTCGCGCATTCGACGATCTCGTTGGGACCTCCGCAGGTCGGCGCGAGCAGGCGGTCGGTGACGGCGGCGTGGCGGCCCTCGACCGGCGGCGCGCATTCGATGATCTCGTTCGGCCCTCCGCAGGTCGCGGCGGCGATGTTCACGGCATGTCGGCTGGGAGCATCTGGAGCAGACGCAGCCGCCGGGGCCGTCGCCGCGACCGTCGCGACGACCGCTGTGACGAGCGTCCTGACGAGGATGCGCTGGTGTCTGGCAACGCGGAACATTGCGGGCCTCCGTGGGGAGTGGGGTGGGGTCGCCTGTACAACGGCGATCCGCCCGTCGAATTACGTCAGCCCGGTTGGAGCGAGAACTGCGCGACGGCCCCGGTCGCGTCTGCGACCCACGCCGAGTACTCATCCAACGTGACGGCGACGGGCTCCTTGCCGGCCGGGAGCGGGTCCCCGATGCGGCCGCCGGTCTCGGGATCGAGCCGGACCACGGTCCCGTCGGCCGTGTTCGCGACCCAGATCGCTCCGTCGCCGGTGGCCAGGCCGGCCGGGGCGCGGCCGACGGCGATCGGGTCGCCGATGACCTTCGCGCCGGCGGCGTCGATACGGCTCACGCTGTTGTCGCCGCGGTTCGCGACCCACACGACGCCGTCGGCGACCAGGATGCCGGCGGGATCGCGACCAACCTGGATCGGCTCGCCCTGCGCGCGCCCGTCGGCGTCGAGCTGCGTGACCGTGCCGTCCTCGCCGTTCGTGACCCAGGCCCCGGCTGCGTCGGCCGCGATGTCGTGCGGGCCCCGCCCGACCTTCGTCGCCGACCCGAGTGCCTGGCCGCCATCGTCGAAGCGGCTCACGGTGTCGTCGCCGCCGTTGACGACCCAGACCGTGCCAAGCGCTACCGTCACGCCCATGGGTCCCGGGCCGACCTCGAACGTCTGGCCTGGGCGCGGCTTGCGCGCGGTCTTGATGCGGGTCAGCGTGTTCGAGTCGCGGTTCGCGACCCAGAGGTAGCCGTCGGCCAGCGCCACCGCGGAGGGAGCCTCGCCGACGCGCAGTGGGTCTTCGAGGACGTTCGCCGCTCCGGTGTCGACACGCGTGACGGTGCCGTCAGCGAGGTTGCTGACCCACACCGAGTAGTGGTCGGGGTCGATCACGAGGTCTGACGGGCGGTTGCCCACCGCGAGCTCGCCGGCGGGGGCCGGCGGGTCGGGATCCGCGACCGGCGCGACGCTCGCAGTCGCCCCTGGCTTGGGGGTCTCGCGGGCGGTCGGCGCGCCTGCGGAATCGTCGCCGCCGCCGGCGGCGAGGACGGCCACGACGCCGATCAGCGCCGCGGCCAGCACCGCCGCTCCCCAGAGCCAGAGCCGCGTCCGCGTGGGTGTGGCCGGACGCGCCGGCTCCGATGCGACTTCGGGGGCGGCGGCCGGGCGTGCCGGCTCCGGTGCGGGTGCTGCGGCGCCGTACTCGAGCGCCGCCCGCGCAGCCTCCGCGAGCGCCGCGCCCGTCTGGTAGCGGTCGTCGGCGGCCTTGGCCATCGCGCGCGCGATCACCGCGTCGAGCGCGGCCGGCAGCTCCGGTCGCGCGGCGCTCGCGGACGGCGGCGGCTCGCTCAAGTGGGCGTAGATCATCGCCACGGAGTTCTCACGCTCGAACGGCGGAGCGCCCGTGAGGCAGTGGAAGAGGATGCAGCCGAGCGCGTAGATGTCGGCCCGTCCGTCGACGGCGTCGCCCATGATCTGCTCCGGCGCCATGTACTGGGCAGTGCCGACGAACTGGCCGGTCGCCGTGAGCGAGGTCGCCGATGTCGTCCGCTTTGTCAGCCCGAAGTCGGTCAGGTACGCATGGGCGTCCCGCAGGAGGACGTTCGCCGGCTTGACGTCCCGGTGCACGAGCCCTTCCGCGTGTGCGGCGTCGAGCGCGCTCGCGATCTGCTCCAGGATCGCCAGCGCGCGCTGCGGTTCGAGTGCTCCCTCGTCGCTGAGCACCGTTGCGAGGTCGGTGCCTTCGACGTACTGCATCGCGATGTAGAGCCGTCCTTCGGCCTCGCCCGCGTCGTAAACGGTGACGATGTTCGGGTGATGGAGTGAGGCCGCGAGGCGCGACTCGCGGACGAACCGCTCGCGAAAGTCGTCCGTCTCCGCAAGCCCCGGTCCGAGGAACTTGAGCGCGACGCGGCGGCCGAGATGCACATGCTCGGCGAGGTAGACGACGCCCATCCCGCCCCGTCCGAGCTCGCGCTCGATGCGGAACCCCGCGAACTGATCGTCACTCATCGTCCCAGCAACCTACTGGCGTGCAGCGCAGCGTCGGCTTACTCGGGCACGACGCGCCAGCGCCAGCGTCCGACGACCTTGCCCTTGACGCGCCAGGTGGTCAGCTGCCGGCCGGTGTTCTTGTAGAGCACGGGCTGGTACAGGACGCCATTGCTGCGTGGGGGTCGCCGGCGGGGCAGGCAGTAGCGACCGTCACGGTCGCGCACGCAGACCCGCACCCGTGGGCGGTTGCCGCTGCGGTCCTTGAAGCGGGCGTACGGGATGTCGCCCTCCTCGACGTGCCGGCCGCAGCCAGTGCCGACTTGCATGCAGGTCCGAAAGCGCTTGGCGTCGCGGTGGTCACTCGCTGCGACGCCGCCGGCCGGTGCCGCGGCGACGGTCAGCGCGAAGACGAGGGTCGCCAGGATCGGCCAGGCTCGAAGCACGGCGCGGGAGCTTAACGATCCGCGCGAGTGCGCGTCAATTACGTTATGATACGATACGGATCTTAATTCGCTCCACTGCACCAAACCCCACTGATGCCCCTCACAAACCCACCATCCCGTCTCGACCGGCTCGGCACAGACCGCCGGGCGGCGACGCTGGCGCTGCTGGCGTTCGCGATGCTGATCGTCTCGCTCGATCAGTACATCGTCGTCGTGGCGCTGCCGGAGATCGGGCGGGAGCTGGGCTATTCGGCGCAGACGCTGCAGTCGGTGATCAGCGCCTACGCCGTCGCATCCGCCGGCTTCCTGCTGCTCGGCGGGCGCGCCGCCGACCTGCTCGGGCGGCGGCGGGTCTTCGTCGCGGGCCTCGCGCTGTACACCGGCGCCTCGCTTGGCGGCGGGCTCGCCTCCGAGCCCGAGGTGCTGCTCGTCGCGCGCGCGGTGCAGGGCCTCGGCGGGGCGCTCGTCTTCCCGGCCACCCTGTCGCTTGTCAACACCACGTTCGCCGAGGGGCGCGAGCGCAACCGCGCCGTCGCGATCTGGGGCGGCGCCGGCGCGGCCGGCCTGGTCATCGGCGTGCTGCTCGGCGGCGTGCTCACCCACGCGCTCGGCTGGGAGGCGGTCTTCTTCGTCAACGTGCCGCTGGCGGGAGCGGCGATCGTGCTCGCGTTCACGCTGATCCCCGCCGACGGCGGCCGCGAGCGCGACCGCAGCTTCGGCCTGCCCGGCGCCCTGACCGCGACCGCCGGCATCACCCTGCTCGTGTTCGCGCTCGTGGAGGGCCCGACGCTCGGCTGGGACTCGCTCGCGGTCGTGGCCGCCGCAGTCGCGGGCGTCGTCGCGCTCGGTGCGTTCGCGCTCGTCGAGCGGCGCAGCCGCGACCCGCTCGTGCCGCCTCGGCTGCTCGCCAACCGCAACCTCGCCACCGGCGTCGCGATCGCGTTCCTGTTCTCGGCGACGTTCGGCTCCGTGTTGTACTTCCTCACGCTCTACTTCCAGGACGCGCGCGGCTACGACGCGCTCGAAACCGGCGTCGGGTTCCTGCTCCCGACGGCGCTCGTCGTGGCCGGCTCGGCGCTCGCCGGGCGGATCGCGACGCGTTTCGGTCTGCGACGCACCCTGATCGTGGCGCTCAGCATCGGCGCGCTCGGCGCGCTCGCACTGGGCCTCGCGATGTCGCCGAACGGCTCATACGCCGCCCTGATCCCCGGCCTCATCCTGCTCAGCATCGGCGACGGCGTCGTCTTCACCACGATGTTCATCGCCGCCGGCACCGGCGTGGCCGACCGCGAGCAGGGCGTCGCCTCAGGCCTCGTCTCCACCAGCACCTCCGTCGGCGCCTCCGTCGGCCTCGCCGTCCTCGTCCTGATCGCCACCTCCGGCACCGACGGACTCACCGGCGAGGCGCTCCGGACCGCCACGGCGGACGGCCTCAGCACCGCGGTGCTCGTCGTCTCCGCCGGCATCGCCGCCATCGCGATCGTCGCCCTGAATCTCCGCCCCGGTGCCGCGACGCCCGCAGAGATCCCGTGCCCGCGTCAGGCGGCTGTGCCGGCCTCGCTTCAGGCGTGTAAGTGATGGAGCGTGGGATCGCCGCTCACCCGGCGGCTGTGCTCGAGCAGCCTCGGGTAGTCGGCGGCGATGCCTTGCAGCAGCGCTTCGACCGCGCCCTCGATCTCGGCGTCGGTCGTGCGCGCGTGGCCGAACAGCGTCCGGTAGTGGATGAGCGATCCGATCAGATCGAGGATCAGGTCGCGATCGACGTCCTCGCGCAGGTCACCGCGGGCCTGCGCCCGGTCGAGCGTCTCCTTGACGGCCGCGCGCGGCGGGTCGAACAGCGTGGTCATGAACGCGGCCCGGAGCTCGCGGTCGTCGGCGCAGTCGGCGAACAGCGGGGCGATCACGTCGGGTGGCATACGCCGGAACGCGGCGACGAAGAGCTTGAGGCACTCGTCGAGATCGCACAGCGTGCAGCCGGTGTCCGGCGCCTGCGCGTCGCCCAGGCGCTCGCCCAGCGCCGCGAGCACCAGCCGCTGGCGGTTGGGCCACCGGCGGTAGATCGCCGGCTTGGTCGTCCCGGCCTGGCGTGCGACCTCTTCCAGCGTGAGGCGGCGGTAGCCGGATCGCCCGAGCGCCGCAAGCGTGGCATCGAGCACGGCGGCGTCGATCTGCGGGTTGCGGGGGCGGCCCATGCGTCGATTCTAGCCCGATCCGTTCTGTAGCGGTTCGTAACGCAAAGCGTGAGACCGACGTGAGACCGACCCGGCACTGACGTCGCGCCTGCCGGCGGAGACACTTCCCGGCGACCCAACAGCCTTCTCGAGACGGCCTACGGAACGGCTCACAGGACGTGACGCCGCAACGTCAACGAAGAGGAACCACCATGAAGAACCGCATGATGAAGCGGATCGCGCTGGTGATCGGCGCGATCTTTGCCGCAGGCATCCTGACCGGCACGGCCGCGGCCGTGCTCACCGCCGACGCCGGCGGAGCGCAGCTCCGCGTCGACAAGCGGACCAACAACCAGCCGTCCACGACCAGGTCCAGGTCGTTCGTCGACCTCCCCGGCGCGAATGTCGTGGTCCGGATCCCGCGCAACCAATCGCGCCTGTACGACGTGCCCTTCTTCGCCGAGTCCCGCTGCTCCTGGCCCGGTTCGGGCGGGTGGTGCTCGGTGCGGATCATCGCGACGAACCTCGCCAACGGCGCCTCGGTCGAGCTGAACCCGGTCTCCGGGATCGACTACGCGTTCGACAGCGACCCCACGCCGGGCGCGATCGACGACCACTGGGAGGGTCACGGCATGGAGCGCTCGCGCCGGCTGTCCGGCGGTGCGAACGGCGCTTCCTACCGGATCCGCGTGCAGTACGCCGTCACGAACGCCAACATCGCGTTCACGCTGGACGACTGGCACCTGGCCGTCCTCACGAACCAGTAGTCCGGACCGTTCCGGCCCCGAGCCGGAGAGCACGCCCCGGTCGCGCCCCCTCGTGGGGCGCGACCTGCGGCGCGAGGCCTCACCCCGCGCGGATGCCGGGGAAGTCGGGTGGGCTGCCGTTGTCGCACACGTAGGACGTGACGCGTTCGGCGGCGAGCCTGAGCCGCCTGAAGTACGTCGAGCGGCTCACGTGCAGCTCGGCCGCCGCGCGTTCGTGGCTGGGCGCCGGGTCGAGATAGCCGCGGACGAGAATCTGCTTGAGGAGCTGCTCGTCTGACGTCACGCCGAACGCGTGCTCAGCGGCGTCTCGGATCAGCTCGCGGACCGACTCAGCCCGTTCGCGCATCCCACTCCCGCGTGCCAACGGGCTATCGGCCAGGGCGGCGGGGATGTGCAGGACGCGCAGCGCCTGGCGGACAGCCTCGGCATCCACGCGGGCGGTCACCGTGTCGGGGACGGGTTCACGGGCGTCCGCGTCCGGAAGCCAGCGCGGGTTTGCGCGTGCGGCGTCCGCGGCCATCCTGAGCGCGAGCGGCCAGCCTCCTGACCATCCGACGATCGTCAGGAGGCGCGGGTCGTCCGCGAGGCCTTGCTCGACGAGAACCGCGCGCGACTCGTCGGGAGGGAGCGGGCCGAGCCGCATCGCGATCGTGACGGCTTCCCAGCCTCCCTCGAACCAGGACCGGTCAGGCGGCTGTCGACTGGCGACCGCGGCGAGCGTCCGCCGGGGCAAGGACGGCAGAAGCGAGCCGCGCAACTGGCGCTCGAGTCCGGCCATGAGGTCGTAGCCGTCGATGAGGATCAGTGGCCGCTCGTGAGTCCACGCGTCGGCGAGCGTTTCCTCCAATGCGTCCGGATCCGATCCGACATCGCGCCCCTCGACCCACACGACGAGGCATCCGGCGCATGCGCCGCGCCGCCCGATCTCGCGCATCAGCGCGCTCTTGCCGATCCCACTCGGCCCGTGGATCAGCAGGACGCTGACCGGCGAGTCGTCGGGCGCCAGCCCCTCGATCATCTCGAGCTCGCGCCGGCGGCCTGCAAACGCCGCGCGATCCTGCTCGGCCAGCCTGGCGGCGAAGGATGCATCGGCGACGTCGTGCCATGACGCGAGCGGCACCGGCCGGTCAGTTGTCACGACGGTAAACGTCCCGCGTCGGCCTTGGCGAGACCTTGCCGAGACCTTGGAGCACGTTGTGGATCGGCTGCCCGCCCGCCGGCCGATGAGTTCCGCTGCTCGCGCCGGTTTGTCTCACAGACATCGAGAAAGGACACGCATGACCGAGGCGAAGACCGAGGCCCTGACCGTGCCGGGCGCCGTTCTGCACTACGACGTACGAGCCGCCGGAACGGAGAGCACCGAGCCGGTGCTGCTGACGATCGGGTCGCCGATGGGCGCCGCCGGATTCGGCACCCTCGCCGGACACTTCGCCGACCGCACGGTCGTGACCTACGACCCGCGCGGCGTGGGGCGCAGCGAACGTACCGACGACGCCACCGAGTCCACGCCCGATGAGCACGCGGACGACCTGCACCGGTTGATCTCGGCATTGGACGCCGGGCCGGTGGACCTCTTCGCCACCAGCGGTGGCGCCGTCAACGCGCTCGCTCTCGTGGCTCGCCATCCGGAGCAGGTCCGGACACTCGTCGCGCACGAGCCGCCGGCCTCACAGGAGCTGCCGGACCGTGAGCAGGCGCTGGCCGCGTGCGTGGACATCCACGAGACGTACCAGCGCAGCGGGCATGGCCCGGCGATGGCGAAATTCATCATGCTCGTCGCCTACGACGGCCCGCTCCCGGCGGACTTCGCCGACCGACCCGCTCCGAATCCCGCCGATTTCGGGTTCTCGACCGAGGACGACGGGTCCCGCAACGACCCCCTCGTCGGGCAGAACATCGTCTCGTGCAACTACTACCAGCACGACTTCGACGCCCTCCGTGCGGCATCGACCCGCGTCGTCGTCGCGGTCGGAGCCGAATCCGGCCAGACGTTGGCGGCTCGCGCGGCGGTGGCCGTGGCCGAACGGCTCGGGACGCCGCACGTCACCTTTCCGAGCGACCACGGCGGCTTCCTCGGCGGCGAATACGGCCAGACGGGCGACCCTGACGCCTTCGCCGCCGCTCTGCGCCAGGTCCTCGCCGAGCGCGGCTGACAACCACTCATGCGGCTATTCAGATCATGAACACAGTCGCAAATAGAGTGATATGGTGCCGCCCCGAGACCGGCGCCACCGACATGACGACCCCGTCCGAAGACCTCGCGATCCCCCCGCCGGAGGCCGGCGCCGCAGCCTCGCTTGACGACCGTCTCGAGTGGTTCCGGGCGATGCTCGAGATCCGCGCCTTCGAGGGCGAATGCCACCGGCTGTTCGCCCAGGGTCTCGTTCGCGGTTCGACGCATCTGTGCGACGGCCAGGAGGCGGTGGCGGTCGGCGTGGCGCGTGCGCTCCGGCCCGGCGACACGATGAGCTGCACCTACCGCGGCCACGGTGCCGTCCTGGCCATGGGCGCGCCGCTCGACCGGGCGTTCGGCGAGATCCTCGGCAAGGCCGAAGGCCTCTGCGGCGGGAAGGGCGGATCGATGCACCTGACCGACATGAGCGTCGGCGCGATCGGCTCGTTCGCGGTCGTGGGGGCGCACCTGCCGATCAGCGTCGGCGCCGCGTTCGCGGCCCGCTATCGCAAGACGGGCGCGGTGGCGGTGTGCATCTTCGGCGACGGCGCGACCAACATCGGCGCGTTCCACGAGGCGCTGAACCTCGCGGCCGTCTGGGCGCTGCCGGTCGTCTTCGTGTGCGAGAACAACCTGTACGGGGAGTACTCGCCGCTCGCGTGGACCACCCCGGTCGAGCGACTCACCGATCGCGCGACCGCCTATGACATGCGCTCGGAGCGAATCGACGGCAACGACGTCGCCGAGGTCATCGACGCGGTGGCGAGCGCCGCCGAGCAGGCGCGCAGGCTCGAGGGCCCGACGTTCATCGAGGCGATGACGTACCGCCAGCGGGGCCACTCGCGTACCGACCCGGGGACCTACCGTCCCGCGGGCGAGCTCGAGAGCTGGCTCGAGCGTGATCCGATCCTCCGGCTCGAGGCGGCGCTGGCCGCCGGCGGCGTGTCGCGCGCTCGCCTCGCCGAGGTCCGCGAGGAGGCCGTTCAGGCCGTCGGCGCGGCGCTCGAGCGGGCGCAGGCGTACGCCGATCCCGATCCGGCGTCGCGGTTCGACCACGTCTTCGCGTGACCGAGTCGACGTACCGGGAGGCGGTCAACCGGGCCATCGCGGCCGAGCTCGAAGCGGACGACGACGTGTTCCTGCTGGGCGAGGACGTCGCGGCGGCCGGGGGCGTCTTCAAGACGACCGAGGGCCTTCAGGAGCGCTTCGGCGGCCGCCGCGTCCTCGACACGCCGATCTCCGAGCAGGCGATCGTGGGCACCGCGATCGGCGCGGCGGTCCAGGGCCTGCGGCCGCTCGCGGAGATCATGTTCGCCGACTTCGCGGGGGTCTGCTTCGATCAGATCGCCAACCAGCTCGCCAAGTACCGCTACATGACCGGCGGCCAGGTTCAGCTGCCGGTCACCATCCGGCTCGCGAACGGTGCCGGCGCCGGCTTTGCGGCACAGCACTCGCAACCGGTGGAGAACTGGTTCCTGAACGTCCCCGGCCTCAAGATCGTCACGCCGGCGACGCCCGCCGATGCCTACGGCCTCCTGCGCGCGGCGATCCGCGACCCCGATCCCGTGCTCTTCTTCGAGCACAAGAGCCTGCTCAACGTCAAGGGGCCGCTGCCGGACGCGAGTGACGTCGCACGCCTGGGCCGTGCCGAGGTCGTGCGATCCGGCGACGACGTCACGGTCGTGGCGAGCCAGCTGATGCGCCACCGTGCGCTCGAGGCGGCGCACGTGCTGGCCGCGGAAGGGATCGACGTCGAGTTGATCGACCCGCGGACGCTCGTGCCGTTCGACTTCGAGGCGGTGCGCCGGAGCGTCGAGCGGACGAACCGGCTCGTCGTCGTCCAGGAGGCGACGCTCGCGGGGAGTTGGGGCGCGACGCTGGCGGCGCGCGTGGCGATCGAGGCGTTCGAGTCGCTGGACGGGCCACCGGCGATCGTCGGCGGCGACGACACGCCGGTGCCGTACTCCGGCGTCCTGGAGGATGCGTGGCTGCCGGACGCCCGGCGGATCGCGGAGGCGATCCGGCATACGGTCTCGTTCTGAGTCGTGATCTACATCGAATACACCAGCCGCCGGCCGGGAGTCTCGCTCGAGACCTTCCACACGATCATGCGGCTCGGGCAGGGCGGCTGGGCGTCCGACCACGCCGACGACAGCACGGTGCTCCTGGTCGGCCGCACCTGGCGGCTCGGGCCGGAGCCCGAGTACCTGTGCGTCTGGCACAGCCCCGCGTTCGGTCTCGAGCGCCTCGACGACTGGGAGCGCGTGTTCCGCAGCGGCGACGCGGACGTGTACGAGGAGCCGTTCCAGATGGCCGCCCGGATCGAACGGGCGGGCTGCTACGACGCGCTGGTCGAGCCGGTGGCGTCGGCGAGCGAGCGCTTCTATGCCGAGTTCTTCGACTGGGGGCCCGGCACCGAGCGCGACGCGGTGATCGCGCACTTCATCGAGCGCACGGGCGGCCATGACGAGGCGGAGCTGTGCCTGCTGGTGGACCGGATCGGGCATCTCGGTCCCGATCCGCGCGGCCTGGCGATCTGGTCGCTGCCCGCCTGGTCGGCGCTCGCCGGTATCGCGCGCGACGCGGCGCCGGACGGCCCGGTCAGCACGGTGGCCGCGGGCCTCTACTCGGTGCTCGGCAAGGAGACGCTGTGAAGCGGCTCGTGCTCGGTGCCGACACGCTGTGCTGGCACGCGCGCCTCGAGGCCGGCGGGCTCACGCTCGACGAGTTGCTCGCCGAGGCGAGGCAGGCGGGCGCCGCCTACGTGCAACTCAACCTGCATCACGCTCGCGCGCTGAGCGACCACGAGCTCGCGGCACTCGCCCGGCGGGCCGACGGCGAAGGGCTGCGGCTGCTGGCGTCCGGCGACTTCGTGGGCAGCGCCGCGAACGGCGCCACGCTGGGGGAGGGTCGCGAGCGGGTGGCGCGCTGGATCGATCGCGCCGCGATCGTCGGCAGCCCGGTGCTGCGCGTCGCGTCCGGCTTCTACCGCGCCGACCTCGCGGGCCGCGCCGACCTGATCGCGGCCGAGGCCGACCACGTCGTGGGCGTGCTCGGAGCGTCGCTTGACGCCGCCACCCGAGCCGGCGTGCGCCTGCTGCTGGAGAACCACTCCGACTTCACGGCCGCCGAGTACCTCGACATCGTCGACCGCGTCGGGCGCAACGACGTCGGCGTCTTCCTGGACATGATCAACCCGATCTCGAGCCTCGAGGACCCGCGACCCGTGGTCGAGCGCCTGGCGCCGCTGGCGCCCGCCGGCCACGTCAAGGACTACGCGCTCGTCTCGGACTTCGTCGAGGACCGCTATCACCGCCGCGGCTTCGCGGTCCGCTGGCGCTACCCCGGCGAAGGGGTCGCCGACCTGCCGGCGCTGCTCGGCGCGCTCCTCGACCGCGTCGACGGAGAGTTCATGCTCGGCGTCGAAGGGCTCGACAACAGCGCCGGCGTGGCCGACCAGGTCGACCGCCTGCGGGCGAGCCTCCGGCTGCTGGCGAGCCTGGCCGGCGACCGGCAGCCGGCCTGAATCCTGCCAACGAGTTCGAATGGCGATATGGTCGGGAGCGTGTCGGTTGCTTCGCCCATGGGCAAGACGCCCGCCAAGGCGCCCCGCGTGCAGTCGGTCGCGCGCGCAACCGACATCCTCAACGTGATCGCGGGCAGCGCCGACGGGGCGACCGCGCAGGAGATCACCCGCACGCTCGGGCTCAACCGCGCGACCGTCTACCACCTGCTGCACACGCTCGGCGCTGCGGGCTACGTGACGCAGAGTCCGGAGCGCCGCTACCGGATCGGGCTCGGCGTGGGGACCCTCGTCGCCGCGTTCGAGCGCCACGTCGTGCCCGGCGGGTTCTTCCCGCTCGCGCGCGAGCTCGCCGCGCGCTCGGGCGAGACGGCCTACATCGCGATTCGCCAGCGCGATCAGCTCATGCTCCTCTGCAGCGTCCCGGGACACCATCCGGTGGGCGTGGCGAGCAGCTCGATCGGCCCGATCGCCCAGGGCCACGCCCGCGCCAGCGGCAAGCTGCTGCTCGCGCTGGCGCCGGACGAGGCTCGCGAGGCGTACCTCGCCACGCATCCGCTCACGCGGCACACCGCCGCCACGATCACCCGGCGGGAGGACCTGCTGAAGGCGTTCGAGCAGATCCGCGCCGACGGCTATGCGATCGACTACGAGGAGTTCACGGAGGGCGTCGCCTGCGTGGCTGCACCGATCGGGCGGGGCGCCCCGTCCCTCGTGGTCGTGCTCTCGGCACCTCGCGAGCGCTTCGACGCCCATCGGGACGAGTACATCGCCGCCGCGCTGGACGTCGGCGCCGGCGGCATCACGCAGTAGCCGGCGCGACGCTCGCACCCGCGGTCGCCCGAGGCGCTCGCGCGCGTGTGCGCGTAGTTGACGGACCCCGGGATCGGCAGTACAGTGGCTCACCATCGGCACAGCCGTTCAGATACTGCAACTCGTCAGCAGGGTGGCGAGGCGCACCCGCCGTCGTTCACGAGGAGAGGACGAGGCAGTGAGGCACAAGGGGAGTGGGTTGACGCGTCGCTACGCGAGCGTGCTGCTCGCCGTGGCCGGACTCGCGGGGTTCGCGGTCGGCTGCGGCTCCGACGACTCCGGTGACGCAGCCGGGGGATCCGATGAGGCGGTCACGCTGACCGTCTGGAACTCGGGCTACTTCCCCGATACCGGCAAGAAGGTCTGGGAGCAGATCGATCGCGATTTCGAGAAGGCCAACCCCGGCGTCGAGATCCAGCACGAGGGCATCCCGTACGAGAACCTCTACGTGAAGCTCCGCGGCACGATCGCGGCGCGCCGCGGGCCGGACCTCGTGACGCTGTTCCCGGGCGCCTTCGCCGGCGACTACCGCGACGGCTTCACGCCGCTCGACGAGTCCATCACCGACGAGCAGCGTGACGAGAACCCGCTGTGGAAGACGTCCCAGTCGCCGGACGGGAAGACATACGCCGTCCCGATCTCCGTCTACGGCTACTTCCTCGCGTTCAACAAGGACCTCCTCAAGAAGGCCGGCCTCGATCCCGAGGCGCCGCCCGCGACCGACCAGGAGCTCTTCGAGGCCTGCGACGCGCTGCGCGAGGCGGGGATCGAGCCCCTCGCCGCCGGCTGGCGCGACGGCTACCTGCTCGAGTGGTACCTGTTCGTCTACGGCGGCCAACTGCTGTCGCCGGAGGACACCGACCGCTGGATGGGCCTCGACCTCCCGGCCTCCAACCCCGCCTTCAAAGGCGCGCTCGACTTCGTGACGGCCCTCCAGGAGCGCGGCTGCTTCAAGGAGAACGGGGCCACCGCGTCGCTGGAGGGGGCGCGCGACCAGTTCGCCAAGGGCCAGGTCGCGATGGCGCTCGAGACCACGGGCAACCTCGCGCTGTTCCGCGACCAGCTCGGCGAAGACAAGGTCGGCGTCGCGCTGCCGCCGAAGCTCCCGGACTCGCCGTGGCCCGAGATGACCGACGCGGGCGCCAACGTCGGCTTCGGCATCACGTCGTGGAGCGAGCATCCCGAGGAGGCGTGGAAGTACATCGCGTTCATCGCGGAGAAGCAGAACCAGGAGCTGTTCTGGAACGAGCAGAACGACATCCCGGTCAACCGGACGGCGGACACGCCGGCCGATGCGGCGCCCGTGCAGTCGATGCTCGAGATCATGAAGCTCCCGGACAACCACACGATCTACACGGCCTTCCCGGCGTCCGCCCTGATCCCGCTCGAGAAGGACGCCCCAAACTTCCTCGCCGGGAAGGTTTCGAGCGACGAGGTGCTGAAGCGGATGGACGAGGCGATCGAGAAGGCCAAACCCCGACTGCAATGAGCCGGGGGATGGTGACGGGAGCGTGACTCCCGCTGCCGAGACCGCGGTCGCCGCCAAGGCGCGGCCCGCGCGGCGTCGACGTACCCGCAGGGTCGGCGGGCTGTCCGAGCTGCCGTATCTCCTGCCGGTGCTCGCGGTGGTCGTGGTCGTGGTGCTGATCCCCGCCGGGGTCGCGCTGTACCACTCGTTCACCGACTGGCGGCCCGGCAGCGAGAGCCCGTGGATCGGCCTCGCCAACTACAGCGAGTTCCTGTCGAGCCCCGTCACGGGCGAGATCGTCAAGAACACCGGGGTGCTGATGCTCGGCATCCCGCTGTGGACCGCGCTGCCGCTCGTGCTCGCGTTCGCGCTGCACGAGCGGACCCCGGCGACGGGACTGTTCCAGGGGATCTTCTTCTTTCCCGCCGTGCTGTCGCCGGCGATCATCGGGATCGTGTTCCGGGGCATCCTCGCCCCGGAGGGGCTGGTCAACGAGGTCCTGCTCGGGCTCGGCGTCGTGTCGGCGCCGGTGCTGTGGCTCGACAACGCGGCGCTCGTCAAGCCGACGCTGATCTTCGTGCTGGCGTGGGCCAGCGTCGGCGCCGGCACCGTGATCTTCTCGGCCGCGATGACGAGCATCGACAAGCACCTCCTCGAGGCCGCGACGCTCGACGGCGCCAACTGGCTGCAGCGCTTGCGGTACGTCGTGCTGCCCGGCATCGCGAGCGTCGTGGCGTTCTGGGTCGTCTACCAGGTCGTCAGCGTGTTCCTCTACGTGTTCGGGTGGATCTACGTGCTCACCCGCGGCGGGCCCGGCTACTCCTCGACGACGCTCGACTACGACGTCTACCAGAACGCGTTCACGAACGGGCTGTTCGGCTACGCGTCGGCGCAGGCGATGTGCCTGCTCGTGATCGCCGCGATCGTCCTGCTCGTCGGCTACCCCATCGCGCGCAGGAGCGAGCGGACATGACGACGACGACGTCCCGGCGGCTCAAGGTCGTGGCGCTGTCCGTCGCGTGCGTGCCGTTCGTGTACCCGTTCATGTTCATGCTGTTCACGGCCGTGCGGCCGGAGGACGATTTCATCGACTCGCGGCTGGGGCTGCCGACTGCGTTCACGCTCGAGCACATGTCGTACGCGTTGGAGAACGCGGAGCTCGGGCGCGGCATCGTGAACTCGCTGATAGCCGTCGGGACCGGTGTCGTGATCGTCGTCGTCGTCTCGGCGCTCGCCGGCTACTGGTTCCTCCGGCACTCCGGACGGATCGCGACGGCGCTCTTGGGAGCGATCGTGAGCCTGTGGATCATTCCCTACGTCGTCTACATCATCCCGCTGTTCGTGATGCTCAGCGACGCGGGGCTGACCGACAACCTGTTCGTCCTCGGCCTGGTCTACGGAGCGATCAACGTGCCGTTCGGGCTCTACCTGATCTACGCCTACTACAAGGACGGCATACCAGGCGAGATCCTGCAGGCAGCGGAGGTCGACGGCGCCACCGCCTGGCAGTCGTTCCGCAGCATCGTGCTGCCGCTCAGCCGCCCGGCGCTGGCGACGCTGGCGTCGCTGGCCTTCGTGTGGACGTGGGGCGACCTCGTGATCTCACTGATCCTGATCCAGTCCAGCGACCGGTTCACGATCACGGTCGCCGCCTCCACGCTGGCGGGCCGGTTCGACAGCGAGCCCCAGGCGAACGCCGCCGCCGCGCTGATCGCGCTGGTGCCGATCTTCGTCGTCTTCATGTGCGCTCAGCGCGCGATCCGCTCTGGGCTGACCGCCGGCTTCGGCAAATGAGACCTCGACCGAAAGGATCGTCATGAACACGCACGAGCGGTACCTGTTCGACACGCTGGGCTACCTCGTGGTCCCCGACGTCCTCGACGCGGACGAGGTCGCCGAGCTCAACCGCCACCTCGACGACTACGACCTCTGGGGCCAGGCCGAGCGCGGCGAGCTCGAGGACCTGTGGAGCAACGACAGCCAGTTCATCTCCGGCGGGCGCCCGCACACCTGGGACCAGTCGTTCCGCCGCCTGATCGAGCACCCGCGCATCCTCGGCTACATGCGCGAGCTGATCGGCCCGCAGGTCCGCTACGACCACGGCCACGCGATCCTGATGCGCAAAGGATCGACCCGGCTCGGGCTGCACGGCGGCGGCACGCCGTTCCTTCCGGACAGCTACTACCTCTACCGCAACGAGCGCATGTACAACGGCCTCGTCGCCGCGGCGATCTCGCTCGTCGACGCGAGCGAGGAGGACGGCGGCTTCGTCGCGATCCCCGGCAGCCACAAGGCCAACATCCCGTGCCCCGACGACTTCACAACGCTCGAGACCGTCGGTCCGTGGCTGCACCATGTGCCGGTCACGGCGGGATCGGCGGTCGTGTTCACGGAGTCGCTCACGCACGGCACGTGGCCGTGGACAGCCGAGTACGAGCGCCGCGCGATCTTCCTGAAGTACTCCGCGCCCCACAGCGCCTGGGCCGACGTCTACCCGTCGGTCGATGACGCCCCCGGCGTCGAGCACTCCGAGGCCTTCCAGAGGCTGCTGCAGAAGCCGTTCATCGCCGGCCCGGACGGCGAGCGCAAGGAGGCGATCGTGACTGCCGGCCAGAGCGGCGCGGTGTGACGTCCGGGCGATGTGGCGGGCGGCAGCGGTCGCCCGGGCCGGCTTCGTGCGGCCTAGCCGACCTTCGACGGGCACGCGCCGCGCGTAGGGCGTCGCAATCGCCGCCGGTCGCGACCGGGCTCTGAGCGGGATGACGGCCGAGTGAAAGCCGATCGGCGTCCCTGGCCCGACACGGGTGGGGCACCGAGTGCCCCCATGTTGCTGCTCCCGTTGCCACGGCGTGCCCCACTGGCTGCCGGGAGGCCCGCAAGAACGACGAAAGCCCCACCTGAGCGGGGCTTTCGTCAAAGCGCCGAAGAGGACTCGAACCCCCACCTGGTTATCCCGGACCAGGCCCTCGACCTGATCGGCGGGACGCGCGGCGAGCGCCCGGGGCTGATTCGTCACGTCTTCGTGATCGTCCACCCGCCATCCACCACGAGGTTCTCGCCGGTGATGAAGGATGCGTCCTGAGAAGCCAGGAAACAGACGGCGGCCGCGACTTCCTCGGGGCGGCCCAGACGACCGGCGGGTGCACCCACCGCGGATCTCCGGAGCTCCTCATCGGTCGCTCCTTTCCACGCGGGCGTCAGGATCATGCCGGGAAGGACGGAGTTCACGCGGACGCGCGGCCCGTACTCTGCCGCCAGCTCCCGCGTCAACGCACAGATCGCACCCTTCGCCGCGTCATACGCCGCATGATTCGGGAACCCGGCCACCGCGTGGATCGATGACGTATTGACGATCGCGCCCTCTGTCTCCGACAGGGCGGCGATGCACACCTTGACGGACAGGAACACCGACTTCAGCGAGACGGCGATCTGCCGGTCCCAGCTCTCCTCTGAGAGCTCATGGGTTCTGCTCCGTTCGACCGTGGCCGCGTTGTTGTGAACGACATCGAGCTGCCCGAACCTCGTCAACGTCGCGTCCAGGAGTCCGTGCCAGTCCGAGAGGCGTGAGACATCACAACGACAGAAGTGACCATCGCCGCCCGATTCCCGGATCCCGGTCGCGACCCGGTCCCCCCGGTCCTCGTCCGTGTCGGCGACGATCACCGATGCGCCCTCTTCTGCGAACCGGACCGCTGTCGCGGCGCCGATCCCGCTGGCCCCACCCGTGACGATGACTACCCGTCCCGCGAAGCGCCTCGGGAACTCCGTATCTACACGCGTGCGATGCCATCAGCTCCGAGCCACCTGAACCAGGAGTGCGGCTAGGTCGTGAGCGTGGCGCGGATGAGGGACTCGACCTGATCGAGGTGGTTGCGCATCGCGCGCCGCGCGGCATCGGGATCGCGGTCGCGGAGCGCGGCGAAGATCTCTCGATGCCCGGCACAGGACAGCGCGGCTCCCTCGGCCGGCCAGAACGAGAGCTCGCGACTCTCTTGCAACGAGTCCGCAAGCCCTTGGACGACCACCGTCAACGCGTGGTTCTGCGCCGCGGCCGCGATCGCGACGTGGAAGGCGACGTCGTACTCGACCACGCGCTCGCCGCGTTCGATGCCCTCCTCCATGAGACGGAGCCATTGCTCGAGCTCGGCGAGGGCACGGGGAGTCGCGCGTTCCGCTGCTCTCGCGGCGATCTCGGGCTCCAACATGCGACGCACTTCGAGCGGGTCGGTGACGAGCTCACGCTCT
Organism: uncultured Solirubrobacteraceae bacterium; assembly: GCA_963806395.1. GTDB lineage: Bacteria > Actinomycetota > Thermoleophilia > Solirubrobacterales > Solirubrobacteraceae > DASSUW01. The sequence continues at coordinate 625,299 of CAWDYI010000020.1, forward strand.
GACGATGCAGGCGTGTGCTCCGTCAGCATCCGCACCTTCGCACGCTTGCAGTCGCCGTACTTCGCCTTTCCCCGCGTCGTCACGACGCCCGCGTGGACGAGCGCGGCAAGCGCTTCGCGCAACGACGCCCTGCTGACCCCGAGCTGCTCGGCAAGGACGCGTTCTGTCGGCAGCCGGATCTCCGCGTCCCCTTGAGCGCTCATGAGCTCGAGGAGCTGGACGACGATGGTCTGCGCGAGGCTGCGATGCCGGGTCGGCTGAACCGCAAGCGTCTGATCGCTGTTCATATCGCCCTCTCCGACTCCTCTTGGCCTACGCATTCGCAGGATTGACAAGCTCGCCGCGGGTCGCATATGGTAGCGGCCTGATTGTCAGACCAAAAGCGAGCGACGCAGCAACCCGCGATCTCTCTCGCGCGTGGCGGCTCGTGGTTCGGCATTCGGGATGCGGCGAACCCAGGTTCCCGATGCGCACCATGCCTCGTCTCTAGGAGGAAAGAGATGGATACGGGTAGTCAGCTCGATGTCTTCGGCCATCCGCTCGGTCGCCGCGCGTTCCTACGAGGCGTAGGCGCGGCAGGAGTCGCGCTGAGCCTTCCGTGGACGCTCGCGGCGTGCGGGGGATCGGGCGCCGACGACGGAATCGAAAAGCTCGCCTGGGCGCATCCCGCAGCTCCGCCCAATCTGGACTATGTCCACACGCTCGATTTCACGACGCCGAGCGTGCTGTCGAACTCCCTCGAAGGGCTGCTCGCCTTCGACGCGGCCGGCACCCTGCAACCGAGCCTGGCGGAGTCCTGGTCCCACCCGGATCCGCTGACCTACGTCTACAAGCTCCGGCCGAACGTCACCTTCTGGAACGGGGATCCGCTGACAGCGGACGACGTCGTCTTCTCCCTGAACCAGCACATCGACCCGGACGCCGGTTCGCAGTGGAGCTTCTACTACACGTCGGTCGACCGGATCGAGGCGACAGCGCCGGACGAGGTCACGGTGCGCATGAAGTCACCCGATGCGTTCTTCCAGTACATCCCCGCGCACGGAGCCGCGCGCGTCGTCCAGAAGAAGTTCGCCGAGCAGCACGGGAAGGACATCGGCCTGCCGAAGGTCCTGACCATGGGCACGGGGCCGTACGAGGTCACGAAGTACGTCGCCGGCGAAAGCGTCGCGATGGTGCGCAACGAGAAGTACTGGGGCAAGCCGCCGGCGATCAAGGAGATCAACCACCGGTTCATCACGGACGACGAGACGCGACTGCTCGCCATGCGCTCGGGCGAGATCGACGGCGCGTTCTACGTGCCCGCGCAGGTCGCCGAGAAGTGGTCGGACCTGGACAACGCGGACATCGTCTCGCAACCCTCCCTCTGGAGCGTGTTCTACGAGCTCGATGTCGAGAACGGCCCGACCAGCGACATCCGCGTGCGTCGCGCCATCTCCCACGCCACCGATCGCGAGGGTCTGGTGAGCTCGGTGTTGAAGGGCCACGGGCGCGCGGCCACCAGCATCGTCGCCCCCGAGCAGTGGGGTGCGCTGCTCGAGCAGGCGGAAGTCGAGGAGCTCTACGAGACGTTTCCCCAGTACGAGTTCGATCTCGACAAGGCCGAGTTCGAGTTGAAGAACTCGAAGTTCCCCAAGTTCTCCACGACGTCGACCTATCCGAGCTCGTTCCAGAGCCTAGGGAAAGCGCTGCTGAACCTGGCGGAGAATCTGAGACCCCTCGGCGTCGACATCGAGGTGAAGGAAGTCACTCAGGAGCAGTTCTTCGCGGACATCATGGCCCACAAGACGGGGCTCCACATCAACCTGTGGTTCCCCGACTATCCGGATCCGGCGGATTACCCCAACGTGTGCATGCACAGCAAGTATGCGGTGAAGGGCGGATACAACATGGCGAACTACAAGAACGCCGCCGTCGACGACCTGCTCGACCGGCAGATCGCGTCACTCGATCCCGGACGAGCGAGCCGACCTGACCGGAGAGATCCTCCTGAACGCCGCGAAGGACCTCCCGTACGTCCCGATCTGGTGGGAGGAGACCGTCATGGGCATCGGGACGGACTACAAGTACGAGTCGTTCAATGCGTTCACGCAGTTCCAGGCCTGGGCCACAGAGGTGGCAGGCGCAGCGTGAAGCCGGCCAGAGCGGCGGTGGTGGGAACGCCATGAAGCTGGTCAGGGGCCGATACGTGATCGACGACCCGACCCTGTTACCGGCGGGGGGAATCGTCGAGAACGGGGCGGTCGCCATCGAGGACGGAGCAGGTGGTGGCCGTCGACCGGTACGAGAGGCTGGCGCGCCGCTATCCCGAGGCGGAATCGCTCGGGACGGCGGACGACATCGTGGTACCTGGGCTCGTGAACAGCCATTCCCATGGCTGGGGCCTCACCCCGCTCCAGATGGGGGTCGCGGACGACTACCTGGAGGTCTTCAATATCAACCTCCTGGCTGCCACCCCGCCGGATGTCTACGCGGAGACGCTGTACGCATGCGCGAAGCTGATCCGAACGGGCGTGACAGCGGTGTGGCACGCCGGCTTCTCGCGGGATTGGAGCCGATACGAGGAGGGCATCCGCGCCGCGCTCAGAGCCTACGACGACTCGGGCATTCGCGTCACGTTCGGCGTGCACGTCATGGATCGGAACACGTTCGTCTATCACGACGATGTCGCCTTCATGGCGTCGCTGCCGCCCCGGACGCAACACCTCGTGCGCGCGGCGATGGCGCAGATCGATTTCCCGACGGTCGAGGACTTCCGTCGCGTCTACGGCGCTTTGAGCAAGGAGTACGCCGCTCACGAGCGGATCCGGATCGCGCTGGGCCCGCTCGGACCGGAGTGGTGCTCGGACGATCTGCTGGACGAGGTGGCGGCGATGGCGAGCCGGGACGGGACCGCGGTTCAGCTGCACTGCCTCGAGTCGCCATACCAGCGGGAGTACCTGACGCGCCTGTACGGAAAGCCCACGCTCAGCCATCTCGTGGAACGTCGGATTCGCCGGTCCGAACGTGTCGCTTGCGCACGGCGTCTGGGCGACGCCCGATGACCTCACGGTGTGCGCCGAGAACGACATCACGATCTGTCACAACCCGAGCTCCAACCTCAGGCTGCGCGTCGGGGTGCTCCCGGGCGCGGCCGCCGTCGGACACGGCGTGAACATCGCGCTCGGAATGGACAGCACGACGTTGAACGACGACGAGGACATGTTCCAGGAGATGCGGCTCGCGCACCTGCTGCACAAGCTTCCGTGCGGTATGCGGCACACGCCGAGTCTCGCGCCATCCGACGATATTCCGCATGGCGACCGTCAACGCGAGCAGGCCGCTCATGATGCGCGGGGCCGGCCGGATCGCCCCCGGCGGGCCGGCAGACGTCGTCGTCGTGGACTGGGAGCGGATCGCCCATCCCCATGTGCCGAGCGACGCGGCCGTGATCGACGTGCTGCTGGCGCGCGGAAAGGGCCTCGACGTGAAGACGGTGATCGTCGGAGGAGACGTCCTGTTGCGCGACGGCGTCGTCGTCGCCTTCGATGAGGACGCGGCAGTGCGAACGCTGGTCGAGGGAGCCCGATTGCCAGCAGGCCGACTGGCTCCGGGGATGGAAGGGCGCGCTGGCCGAGGTGAAGCCGTATTGCGCGGCGTTCTACGACGACTGGCCCTCGCCGCCTACGAACCCCACTACACCGTCAATTCCAGGACATGAGCGGCTGAGGAGAACCAGAGATGACGGCGCCTTCGGAACCCCCGCACGGGGACTTCATCCTCGAGGCCGACTGGGTGCTCGCGTGCGTGGACGACAGGCCGAAGCTGCTTCGAGACGCGCTCCGTCCGGGTTCGCGGCCGACCGGATCGAGGAGGTACGCGAAGGTCGGATCCGCAGCACGGATCCACGCATCTCCGCCAAGGGTCAGATCGTCCTGCCGGGCTTCATCTCCGCTCACGCGCACGTATCGGGCGGGACGCCCACGCGAGGGATCATCGAGGAAGGCCGCTCGTTCATGCGGCCGTTCGAGATTGCGACCTCGCTGGACGACGAGACCATCGACGACCTCACGGCGTACAACCTCGCCGAGCTGCTGCGTTCGGGCTGCACCACGCAGCTCGACATGAGCATCAGCCGGCGCCACGTCGAGTCGTACGTACGCCTCGCGCGGAGGTGGGGGGTGAGGGCGTATCCAGGGAACGCGATCCCGGGCTTCGATCGGCTTGAGCACGCTATGGGCCAAGGACGATCGCGACGAGGCAATCCTGGCGTCGGCCGGCGAATCGCTGGCCGAGATCGAGGTGTACCGGCAGTTCGCGACCCGGATCAACGGCGCCGAGGAGGGCCGGATCCTGCCGATGATCGCGCCTCACGGCCCCGACACGAACACCGTCGAGACACTCGAGGCAAGTCTTGCCGTCGCGAAGGAGCTCGGCAACGGCATCCAGATCCACCTCTCACGGCTCATCGACGAGGTCGACACGGTCAAGCGGCTCTGGGGCTGCGGTCCCGATCGCGCTGCTGGAGAACCTCGGCTTCTTCTCCGAGCGGTGCTTCGGAGTCCACCTCTCGTGCATGGACTTCGAGAGCGATCTTCCGATCCTCCAGCGACATGAGAGCTTCACGTACGTCCATTGCCCGTCCGGGGGCGGCGCCGGTGGGAGCAACGGGTGCCAGCCGTTCCCGGAGCTCCTGGCGGCCGGCATTGAACACTGCGCTGGGGAACGACACGCATTCGAACGACTACGTCGAGAACCTGAAGCTCGCCGTGCTCAACGGGCGGGCACGCTGCTACATGCGGCGCGATGTGAGCGACGTGCCGATGAAGATGCCGACGATCTGGGATGCCGTCGATGCGGCGACGGTGAACGCGGCGCGAGGACTCGGTCGGGAGGACCTCGGACGGATCAAGGCCGGCGCGAAGGCCGATCTGTGCAGCATCGACGTTGCGGGCCTGCTCGTCGGTGGAGGTGCAACGCCGCCGGAGCCGCTCAACAACCTCCTGTACGCGAACGGCCTCTCCGTTCGGCACGTCGTGACCGACGGCAATCTCCAGCTCATGGACGGGCAGTTCCGGGTCGACGACATCGCGCGGATCCAGCGCGCGCGGAGGCGAGGCGGTGTCGAAGTTATGGGAGCAGTTGCGCGCGGAGGACTGGTTCGGCGAGCCGCCAGGCTTCCCGCCGAGGTGGCCGTTCTCCATGAGCCCCGCCCCCGCCGGCGGGCCGGGGTGACCGCGGGTCAGCGCGCGGCAGGCCTCGATGCGGCTGTTTCCCGCGACCAACCTCAAGAACGTGTACAGCCCGTTTCACGAGGCTCACGGCCGGGTCGCCTCGGGCGAGACGTTCCAGATCGAGACGGCCGACTGCTTCGACGGGCGGCTCCGGGATCCCGCGGGCTTCACCCCGGAGACGCTCGCCATGGGTCGAGGCGAACCTCGATCTCGTCACCGGCCCCATCCACGTCGAAGGAGTGCGCGCCGGCGACGTCGTCGCCGTGCACATCGACGCGATGGAGATCACGACTCCGGGCACGCTGGTCCTCGGCCCGTACACGGATCCGTCACCGGACGACTGGTGGCTCGACGAGGATTCCTCCGCGGCCTTGCCCATCACCGACGGGCATGTCGTTCTCAGCGACCGGCTGCGCGTACCCATCGAGCCACTCGTCGGCTGCCTTGCGACAGCCCCCGTGGACGAAGTCATCCGCAGCCGGCACGAGGGCGATTTCGGCGGGAACCAGGACTGCCGGCTCATGTCCACCGGTGCAACCGTGATCCTTCCGGCGCGCGTCGACGGTGCCATGGTCTACTTCGGTGACTGCAAGGCGCGGATGGGGGCCGGAGAGATCGTGGCGGCGCCTGAGGTCGGGACCCGGCTCACCGTGACCGCGACACGCCGACCCCGACCGGCGTCGATGCGCTGGCCTCGTGTCGAGACGGATTCCCTCTGGGCCACCGTCGTCTCGGACATCTCGCTGGCCGACGCATGCCGGCAGGCCTTCCGCGAGCTGATGCTGTGGATCGAAGAGGACACGGGTGCGTCGCGACGAGCGATCGCGTCGTTGCTGGGGATGGTCGCCGAAACGGCGGTCTGCCAGGTGAGCAACCGACTCCACACGGGATCCTGCAGCGTCGAGCGGGCGTTCGTCGAGCAGCTCGAGGGATCGGCGTAACGGGTGGCGGGTTCGATGCTCGATCTCATCATCGAGGGCGTTCGCCCCAATGGGGAAGGGGATCCCGTGGCCATCGGGATCCGCGCCGGGGTGATCGAGGCAATCGGAGCCGATGTCCGACACCGCGCCGCCGTGGAGCGCATCGATGCGGGCGGCGGCATCGTCCTCCCGTCGTTCGTCGAGCCGCACATCCACCTCGACAAGGTGTCGACGCGGCATCTGCCGGGTGCGCAGGCAGCGACATGGGATGAGGCCGGCGTCGCCCAGCGCGGAGTGAAGCGCGCGTTCACCAAGAGGACGTCGAGTCTCGCGCCTCGCGGGCGATCGAGCTCGCGGTGTCCAACGGGATCGGACTCATCCGCGCGCACGTGGCCGTCGACACCGAGCAGGAGCTCATCTCCCTCGAGGGGGTGCTCCGCGCGCGACGGCATTGGGCGGACGCGGTGGACATCGAGATCGTCGCGCTGATCGAGGAGAGCGTCGTCGAGCACCCGGAGCTCCCGTCACTCGCGCGCGAGGCGCTGCGACGCGGCGCCGACGTCATCGGGGGGATCCCGAACTTCGAGCGTGACACGGCCGGACAGAAGCAGCACATCGAGACGCTCTTCGACATCGCCGAGGAGTTCGGCACGCAGGTCGATGCGCACGTCGACTACGACACCGACCCTTCGCAGAGAGCGCTCGAGATGCTCGCCGATGTGACGCTCGAACGTGGGTTCGAGGGCCGGGTCCTCGCCAACCACTGCTGCTCGCTCGCGGTCCATCCGCCGCCGGAGTGCGAACGGGTGATCGAGAAGCTGCGCCGCGCGGACATCACCGTCTGCATCGCGCCTGCGGCCAACCTCCAGCATGTCGGAGCGTTCGGACGGCTGCCCACCCATCGCGGGAGCTCGCGCACGAAGGAGCTGCTCGACGCCGGCGTCAACGTCGCGGCAGGCAGCGACAACATGAACGACATGTGGTTCGCGTTCGGCCGTCTCGACCCGGTGGAGACGGCCTACGTGGCGATCCTCTCGGCGGGGCTCCAGACGAAGCCGGAGGTGGCCGCGGCCCTGGAGATGGTGACGACGCGGGCCGCACGTGCGCTGCGGCGCCCCGACCGCAGCGTCGCCGTCGGCGCCGTGGCGGATCTGGTCGTGCTCGAGGCCGCGACGACCACCGACGTCCTGCGAGGGCTGTCGGTCCGGCGGTTCACGATCAAGCGCGGAACGCCGGTCGGCGGGATCCACGTCGACCGGTGGGCCCGAAGTGGCGGACGATGAGCTACCGATCGCTCGGCGTCTACGTCCTGCGACGCCTCGTCGCGCTTGTCGCACTCCTGCTCCTGATCTCGTTCATCGTGTTCGGGCTCCTGTACGCCGCGCCGGGGAGCGTCGAGCAGGTCCTGATCGGCACACGTCCACCGAATCCGGAGACCGTCCAGGCAATACGCGAGGAGTACAACCTGGACGAGTCGTTCCTCACGCAGTACGGGCTGTGGCTCGAGGGCGCCGTGCAGCTGCGACTTCGGCCGCTCGATCCGAACGTCCGAGCCCGTCCTGTCGTCGATCACGGATCGGCTCTACCTCAGCACCTTCCTCGGGGTCTTCGGCTTCGTCATCGCCGTCGGCTCGGCGTCCCGCTCGGGCGTCCTCGCGGCGCTCCGCCAGCGCACCGCGCTGGACCGCACCGTCGTCGGCCTCTCGGTCATCGGCGTCAGCGCGCCGGCGTTCGCGACCGGGATCGTCCTGCTCTACGTCTTCGCGGTCGTGCTCGGATGGTTCCCGGTCTTCGGTCCGGGCGAGGGGTTCCTCGACCGGCTGTGGCATCTGGCGCTGCCGGCGGTCGCGCTCGCCCTGACGGCGATGGCGCTCCTGCTCAAGCTGACGCGGGCGGCGATGATCGTCGCGCTCGACGCAGGACTATGTGACCTTCGCGCGGGCGCGCGGGCTCTCGACGACGGCGCGTCGTGCTCGGGTACGCCCTGCGCAACGCGCTCATCCCGGTCGTGACCTCCGCGCGGTCTGGTCTTCGGCTACATGCTGACCGGCGCGCTGCTCGTCGAGGTCACGTTCGCGCTGCCCGGGCATCGGGTCGCTGTTCGTGGAGTCGGTCGACGTTCAAGGACATACCGATGGTGCAGGGCATGACGATGGTGGTCGCGACCCTGATCATCGTGGTGAACCTCGCCACGGACATCCTCTACCTGTACCTGTCGACCCGCGGATCCGCTTCGAGAGAGTGGCGTCGTGACGCGACCGGTCGCCCTTCGCACGGTCGGCACGAGCCGCGCTCGTCCGCGCTGCGGCCGGCGCGCAGCGGCTGCCGATGCTCGTGCTCGTCGGCGTGGCGTTTCTGGCGCGTCGTGGTGCTCGTTCGCGACGCTTCGGCCGCACATCGCTCCGCCGATCCGGATGCCCAGGATCTGCGCGTCGGCGTCACGCCGCCGAGCGGCGATCACTGGCTCGGCACCGACGAGCTCGGGCGCGACGTCTTCGCGCGTGACTCGTGGGCGCCCGTACCGCGTCGTCGGTCCGCTCGTGATCGCGCATCGGCGCGATGCTGATCGGGAACCTGCTCGGCCTCCTCGCCGGCTACCGCGGCGGCGGCGTCGACAGCGTGATCATGCGGTGGGTCGACCTGATGTACGCGCTGCCGGGCCTGCTGGTGGCGATCGTCGTGGTCGGCATCGTCGGCGGCGGCTACTGGGTCGCCGTCGGCGCTGCTCGTCCTGCTGTCGCGCCGTTCGACACGCGCATGATCCGCGGCGCCACGCTCGAGCAGCGGTCGCTGCCGTACGTCGAGGCGGCCACGGACGCTGGGGCTGCCGCGCGGCGGATCATGTTGCTCCACATCTGGCCGAACGTGTCGCCGCTCGTCGTCGCCAACACGTGCCTGACTTCGCGTTCGCGCTCGTCGCGCTCTCGGCCCTCTCGTTCCTCGGGCTTCGGCGTGGCGCCCGGCACCGCCGGACTGGGGGCGGATGCTCGCCGAGAGCCGGAGCTGCTGTTCGACAACCCGGTCGCGGCGTTCGCGCCCGGGCGTCGCTGATCGTCCTCACGGCGGCGAGCGTGAACCTGATCGGTGACTGGCTCTACGAGCGGCTCTCGCGACGGGGGCGGGCACGATGAGCGACACGTCCCGGGCCGCGTCGCCGATCGGTCCGACCCGCCACGCTCGCCGCTGCTCGCCGTGAGCATCTCGAGATCGTGAGCCGCATCGGGCGGGCGACGACACGATCGTCGTCGGGCTCGACCTCGGTCGCAGCGCGGCGAGACGATCGGCATCGTCGGCGAGTCGGGCAGCGGCAAGTCGATGACCGCGCGCGCGCTGATGCGGGCTGCTGCCCGCCGGCGGTGTCGCAGGCGAGGGGCAGGTCGCGCTACGGCGGGCGCGACCTCGCTCGCGCTCGCGCGAGCGGGCACATGGCAGCGCTCCGTGGCCGCGAGATCGGGCTCGTGATGCAGGACCCGTTCACGATGCTCAATCCGCTGCTGCCGTGCGGGCGGCACATCGAGGAGGCGCTGCGCGCTTGAACGGCCGGCCGCGCGATGCGCCGCGACGCGCGACGCGCGAGGCGGTCCGGCGGCTCGCCGAGGTCGGCATCCCGATCCGGCGCGTCGCGGACCGCTATCCGTTCCAGCTCTCGGGCGGCATGCGCCAGCGCGTCGGGATCGCCGCCGCGCTCGCGCGGGACCCGGCGCTGCTGATCGCCGACGAGCCGTCGACCGCGCTCGACGTGACGACGCAGAGCGAGATCCTCGGCTGCTGAGGCCGCTGCAGGAGCGCGCGGGCATGGGGCTCATCCTGATCACGCACGACCTGCGCGTGGCGTTCTCGATGTGCGACCGCGTCTACGTGCTCTACGCCGGCTCGGTCGCTCGAGGTCGGCGCCGCGGCCGCGCTCGAGGCCGAGCCGCTGCACCCCTACACGCTCGGCGCTGCTGCTCTCGCGAGCCGCCGCGGCGACCGCCGGGTCGCGCGAGCTCGTCGCGATCCCGGGCACGGTGCCGACGCCCGGACGAGGTCGCGACCGCTGCGCGTTCGCGCCGCGCTGCGAGTGGGCCGCACGCCGAATGCGCCGAGCGGCGACCCGCCGCTCCGGTCGAGTCGAGCCCGGGCGGCTGACCGCCTGCGTGCGCATGGACGAGATCCGCGATCGAGCATGCGCGAGACGCGCGGACGTCGCGGCCGCAGCGGACGACCGGCCCGATCGCCGGCGCAGCCGCGGCGCGCCGCTCGTGCGCGATCGACGGGGTTGCGCAAGGTGTTCCCGGACGTCGAGCGCGGCGAGCGGCGCGCGCCAGTACGCGCGCTCGACGGCGTGTCGCTCGACGTCGGCAGCGGCGAGAGCGTCGGCGCTGGTCGGCGAGTCGGGGTCGGGCAAGACGACGCTGGCGCGCGTGCCTCGTCGGGCTCGAGACGCCGACGGGCGGCGCGATCGCGATCGACGGCGATCGCGGCGAGCGACTACGACGCTCGAGCCGCGAGCAGCGCGCCGGCTCCGCCAGACGATCCAGATCGTCTTCCAGGACCCGTACTCGTCGCTGAACCCCGTGCGACCGTCGGCTCGACGCTGCAGGAGGCGCTCGCGCGTCGCCGACGCGGCGTCATGGACGACTCGACGCCGCCGTCGACGACGCTGCTCGACCGGGTCGGCCTGCCCGCCAGCTACGCCGCGCGCAAGCCGGTCGCGCTGTCCGGCGGCGAGCGCCAGCGCGTGGCGATCGCCCGCGCGCTCGCGGTCGAGCCGAAGGTCCTGGTCGTCTGCGACGAGCCGGTCTCGGCGCTCGACGTGTCGGTGCAGGCGCAGATCCTCAACCTGTTCGGGGCGCTCCGCGACGAGCTGGGCTGAGCTACCTCTTCATCACGCACGACCTCGCGGTCGTGCGCCAGGTGGTGGACCGCGTCTACGTGCTCTACCGCGGGGAGGTCGTCGAGTCCGGCCCGGTCGACGACGTGCTCGAGCATCCGCAGCACTGGTACACGATCAAGCTCTTGAATTCCGTGCCGGGCGCGGCCATCGCATGACGTCTGGAGATCATCGGTGCCCGGGAACGGCCGTTGCCGGTCACCAACACCATGCGGGGGAGAGGGAGGTCGAGCGGACGTGGAGCGATTGAACGGCCAGTCGGCGATCGTCACCGGCGCGGCAAGCGGGATCGGGCAGGGCATCGCCATGGTCCTGGCCGGCGAGGGCGCTCGTGTGGCCATCGCCGACATCGACCTCGCCCGTGCGCAAGCCGCGGCGGCCGCGCTCGTCGGCGAGGGGCACGACGCCATCGCGCTGCGCGTCGACGTGACGGATCGCGCGAGCACCGACGCGATGGCCGCATCGGCTCTCGAAGCCTTCGGGCGGATCGACATCCTGGCGGCCAACGCGGGCATCTATCCGATGGACGAGCTGAGCGCCATCGACGACCCCGCCTGGGACGGGTCATGGACGCCAACGTGAAGGGCGCGCTCCACGCGATCCAGGCGTGCCTCCCGCGATGCTCGAGCCGGGTACGGACGAATCGTGCTCACGTCGTCGATCACCGGTCCGATCACCGGCCAGCCGGGGTTCGCGCACTACGGGGCGTCGAAGGCCGCGATGCTCGGGATGATGCGGTCGGCCGCGGTCGAGATCGCAGCTCGCGGCATGACGATCAACGCCGTCCTGCCCGGGAACGTGCGACCGCCGGCATCGACGAGCTGGGCGACGGAGCACAAGCGCAGGATGGTCGCCTCGATCCCGATGCGCGACCTCGCCGACCCTGCCGACGTCGGCTGGGCGGTCCGCTTCCTCGCCTCGCGCGAGGCGCGCTACATCACGGGCCAGACGCTCGTGATCGATGGCGGGCAGGTGCTCCCGGAGTCGCCCGAGGCACTGGCCGAGATCGGTTGACGACGTGCGGCCTGCGACGACGCCGAATCACCGCCCGGCGATGGACGGAGTGGTGCGTGGATCGTGCATCCGATTGCGACTTGGTTGTACGCAACTGGACGAGCGTCGTGGCATTCCGCCTAGCGTTCGGCAGGCCTCCCGCGGTCGCGCGCGAGGCGATGGTGGCGACGAGCCAGCCGCTGGCCACCCGCGCCGGGCTCCGCGCGCTCGAACGCGGCGGGAACGCGGCGGACGCGGCGCTGGCGGCTGCGGCCGTGCTCGGCGGTCACCGAGCCGATGTCAACCGGACTCGGCGGCGACGCCTTCGCGCTGATATGGAACGACGGCGACGTGGTGGGCCTGGACGCCGCCGGGCCGGCGCCGGGGCGCCCACCCGCTCGATCCCGCGGAGCGCGGACCAAGGTCGGTGACGGTTCCCGGCGCCGTCGACGCTGGGCCGCCCTGTCAGCGCGGTTCGGCCGGCTCGGGCTCGACACCTGCCTCGCCGATGCGATCGACGCCCGCGGAACGGCTTCGTCGTCGCCCACAGCGGCGGCCGCTTGGGCGGCCACCGCCGGTCAGACGAGCACCTCCTGGGCCGCGGCGGAGGTACCGCCCGAGTTCGCTCCCCCGCCCAGGGCGGGAGAACGCGTTCGGCTCCCCGACCTCGCCGGCACGCTCCGGCGGATCGCCGGCACGGAAGGGCAGGACTCTACGAGGGAACGGCGGCCCGCGCGATCTGCACAGGCGTGCTGGCTGGAGGAGGAGGACCTCACGTCGTACCGGTCATCGTGGGTGGACGTGCTGCGCATCGCGTACCGCGACCACGAGGTGATGAGCTCCGCCGCCCACGCAGGGATTGGCCGCAGCCGAGGCGCTCGGCCTGCTCGCCGGGACGACGCCCGATCTGGCCAACCAGATCGCCTGTGCGCGCCTGGCGGTGGAGGACGCGCTCGCGCACGTGCGCGACGGCGCGGACGTGCGCGCGCTGCTCGATCCGGCTCGCCTCGAGCAACGGCGGCGAGACCTCCGCCGCCGTCGCAGAGCCGCTCGGAGGCACGGTCTACCTCTGCGCGGTCGACGGCGACCGGATGGCCGTGTCGTTCATCCAGAGCCTGTTCGGCGGCTTCGGATCGGGGATCGTGGCCCCGGGCACCGGCGTGGTGCTTCAGAACCGGGCCGCCTGCTTCGCGGTCAACGGGCGCGTCGAACCGGGTCGACGCATCTACCACACGATCATCCCCGGCATGCTCCTCCGCGGCGGAGCCCTTGCGGGTCCCTTCGGAGTCATGGGCGGCCACATGCAGGCACAAGCCCACATGCAGCTCGTGTCGGGCTCGTGGACGACGGCCTCGACCCCCAAGCGGCGCTCGATCGCTCACGCTTCCTCGTCGACGGCGACGTCGTGCGCCTCGAGGAGGGGCTATGGGACCGTTCCGACGAGCTCGAGCGGCTGGGCATCAGGACGGTGCATGAGCGCGACACGTCCACGTTCGGCGGAGGTCAGGTGATCCTGGCCGAAGGCGACGCGCTCTTCGGCGGATCCGACGTTCGAAAGGATGGTTATGCGGCCGGATTCTGACGCATGCCCCGGGGCCGGCCCCGCATGATCGAGGTCGAGGCGGAGGGCGGACCCTCCCGCATCAGCGGACTGTCCGCGCGCCGGCTGCTGGACGAATACCGCCGGGGCACCGTGTCGCCGGTCGAGATGGTCGACGCGTCGCTGGCGCGGATCGACGCGTGCGATCCCCGACTGGGGGCCATCACGACGCTGTGTCCCGAGCGCGCGCGCGAGGAGGCGCGCGCGAGCGAGAAGGCCTACCGGCAGGGCCGCTCCGCGGGCTCGCTCGCCGGCGTGCCGTTCGTCGTCAAGGACCTCTTCGACTCCGCCGACGTTCCCACGCAGTACGGCTCGCCGATGTTCGCGCGGCACACGCCCGCCGCGGACGCGGCGGTCGTCCGACACGTGCGCGACGCCGGCGGGATCATGCTCGGCAAGGCCCAGACCCACGAGTTCGCGTGGGGCATAACGTCGGTCAACGAGCTGACGGGGACGAGCCGCAACCCGTGGGACCGCCGGCTGATGTCCGGCGGCTCGAGCGGCGGCTCCGCCGTGGCGCTCGCCGCCCACATGGCGCCGCTCGCGATCGGCAGTGACACGGGCGGATCGATCCGCGTCCCGTCCGGGTTCTGCGGGACGGTCGGATTCAAGCCGACCTTCGGGCGGCTCAGCACCGACGGCGTCTGGCCACTCGCGCCGTCGCTCGATCATCCCGGACCGATGGCCAGGACCCCTGCCGACGCTGCGCTCCTGCTCAGTGCGATGGAGGGCGCGGACGGGCGTCGGGCGCTCGACGCCCTCGAGCGCGCTGTGCGCCGCGGGCCTGGCCGGCCGAACGGTCGGCGTCTGCCCGGACCTCCACCTGGTGCCGCTTGCCGCGGGACATCCAGGCAGCGTTCGACGCAGCGGTGCGCACGGTCGGCGACCTGGGTGCGCGGGTGGTGGAGGTCTCGCTGCCCGATGCGCACGTCGATCTATCCGACCTTCGGCGTCATCCAGCGCGCCGAGGCGCTGCTGACGCACAGGGGCGCGGGGCTGTACCCGAGCCGCAGGGACGCGTACGGCGACGATGTCCGCGGCCGTCTCGAGGCAGCCGAGCAGGTGACGCTCGACGACTATCTCCAGGCGACGGCGCAGCGCGAGCGCTCGCGCTCGGCGTTCGCCGCGCTCTTCCAGCAGGTCGACGTGCTGCTCACGCCCGTGGCGGCCGGCTCGCCCGCGCCGATCGGCGAGGATCGCGTCGCGCATCACGGGCGGGAGATCGAGTTCCGCGAGCTCGTCATGACGTACACCGTTCCGCAGGACCTGCTCGGCGTTCCCGCGTGCGCGGTCCGGGCGGGCTTCGACGAGCTCGGCATCCCGATCGGCGTCCAGTTCACCGGGCCGTACTGGAGCGATCTCGAGTCTGCTGGGCGTCGCGCAGGCGTTCTTCGCCGCGACGCCGCGGCTACAAGCACGCTGGCCCGAGATCGAGGGAGGGTGAGATGAGGAATGGGGCGCAACGGACGATCGAGCTGCTGGAGGCTCAGGTCGGCCGTCACGTGAGCGAGGTCGAGACGCCCGTCGGCGGTCGTCGATCTCGACCGCCTGGAGGACAACCTGGGATCGCTGCAGAGGTATGCGGACGAACACGGCATCGTGCTCTGGCCCCACGCCAAGACGCACAAGTCGCCCGAGATCGGGCTGCGGCAGATCGCGCTGGGCGCCGGTGGCCTGACCGTCGCGAAGACCGGCGAGGCGGAGGTCTTCCACGAGGCCGGCGTGCCGCGCCTGCTGCTCCACTATCCGGCGCTCGCACCCTGACAAGTGCGAGCGGCTCGCGCGTCTCGCCGCCGCGGGCCTGGACCTGACGGTCGCGGTCGACAGCGTCGCGGCCGCGGAGGGCCTGTCGGCCGCCTTGCGCCGGCACGGCGCCCGGGCGTCGCTGCTGGTCGAGCTCGACGTCGGATTGCACCGGACGGGCGAGCAGACGGCGGCCGCGGCACGCGACCTCGGGCAGCGCTTGTCCGAGCTGCCGGCCGTCGAGGTGGTGGGGCATCAGCTGCTACCCGGGGTTCTGCCACGGCGATCGGGACACGATCCGCGGGCTACTGGCGGGGGTCGACGCGTTCCTGCGCGAGACCCGCGACTCCTTCGTCGGAGCGGGCCTGGCCTGCGACCGCATCTCCGGCGGCTCGACGCCGGGGCGCTACCTCACGCACGAGACCTGCGTCAACGAGCTGCGGGCGGGCACCTACGCGCTGCTCGACCGCAACGAGTACGAGCCCGACGGCGGACGTGACGCGTGTGCACTCCGGATCGCAGGTGACCGTCGTGTCCGACCGGGTCCCGGGGCAGATCGTCATCGACGCCGGCTCGAAGACGCTGACGTCGGACGGCCATCCGGACGGGGAGCACGGGGAGATCTACGAGCTGCCGGACGCGCGCCTGCACGAGCTCAACGAGGAGCACGGATACGTCGACGTGTCCCGCGTGACCGACCGGCCGGCGGTCGGTGACCGTCTGCAGGTCATCCCGAACCATGCGTGCGGCTGCGTCAACCTCCACGACGGGCTCCTGGGCGTGCGGTCCGGCGTCGTCGAGCGCGTGATCGCCGTGTCGGCGCGCGGGCTCGTCCGCTAGTGGCCGCCATTGCCGAATGTCGGACAACTCGATGACGCCCGCGACTGACGTCGCGTCACTGCGCTCACCGACCCCTCTCATGGGACTCAACCACCAGCATGACTACCGCGCTTAGCTGCTCGCGAGCGCGCTGTTCCTCGGCGCGCTCCACTGCTGCACCACGCCGCCGATCGCCCAACCGCCGAGCTCGCGGAGAGTAGCGAGGGTGCGGACGGCTTGCAGCGTCGCCCCTGCCTGGTCTCAGACACCTTCTCCAGAGCGTGAGCAGCGCCTGCTGCGCTGATGAGCTGATGGCACGCCGTCTCTCATGCCGTCAGTGCGTGCGCCGATGCGACGATCGTCGTGTCGATCTCCTCCACCGCCTTTGTCGCCGCGTCGTTCGAGACATCGGGCTTGAGGGCATTCAGGGCCTCGCTCCGGGCTTGGATGCCGGCAGTCTCCCCTAGATCGCGACGCACCCAGAGGCCGGTAGCGAGACGCTCAAGGAGCTCGATCACGCCTCGATCACGGAGACGCTCCGCGATCCAGCCGAGCTGCGCGCCGTGACGCGCCATCGTCCGCTGGAAATGTTGCTCGAGTTCCCGTCCGCGAGCCGTGACCTCGATCCGAAGGCCATAGGGAGGAGGGTGTGGTGCGGTCGATGAGCTTGTCGGCCGCATCGACGCCAGCTCATCCCGAAGCTCGAAACTGAATGGCCATGTTTGTAGAGGATGAGGTCGAAGTCGACATCCAGAAGGCCGTGCAGGAGGTACGCGGCCGCGGTAATGGTGCTCCTCGGGGTGGTGATCCGGCTCCGTTGCCGGCCATCCTCCCGCCACCGAACGCGCGACCGCTGCTTGCTCGGTCGAAGTCAATGCTCACCGAACGCCTCCCCGGGGGCCACACAAGGGGGCCACAGGAAGCGTGGCCCTCTTGTCAGAGGCGTTGTCAGACGAAAGTGGCCCCCTCCTCGGAGGCTGCCCGAGAACAACGAAAACCCCGCTTGGGCGGGGCTTTCGTCAGT
>CAWDYI010000021.1:0-212771 GCA_963806395.1 uncultured Solirubrobacteraceae bacterium
GACCTCGCCGCCGAGCTGGTGCAGCCGGAGCGAGGCAGCGATTCGGAGCGCGTCGTCGGCACCGGCGTCGCGCTCTACGTCGAGCGCGCCGGCGGTCAGTTCGAGGAGGCCCGCGTCGCCGTCGAGCTTGGCGGCCGGGTGGTCGCGCACAGCGGCTCCGGCCCGCACGGGCAGGGGCACGCGACGACGTTCGCCCAGATCGTCGCCGACGCGCTCGGCGTCGAGCCGGACGCCGTGACGATGCGGTTCGGCGACTCGGCCGACTCACCGGCGGGCGTCGGGACGTTCGCCAGCCGGTCGACCGCGATGGCCGGGTCGGCGCTGCTGATCGCCGCGCGGGAGGTGCGGGAACGCCTGGACCGCGGCGAGACGGCGCCGGTCGAGGCGCACGCACGGTTCGAGTCGGGCCTCATCTTCGGCTCGGGCGCGTACGCGGCGGTGGTGGAGATCGAGCGCGCGACCGGCGCGCTGCGCGTACGGAGGATCGCCGCCGTCGACGATGCCGGGCGGATCATCAACCCGCTGCTCGCGGAGGGCCAGGTGCTCGGCGGCACCGTCCACGGCCTCGGCGCGAGCCTGACGGAGGAGATGGTGCACGACGAGGACGGGCAGCCGACGACGGCGACGTTCCTCGACTACGGATTGCTGACGGCGGCCGAGGTGCCGGAGATCCGGACGGCGTTCGTGCAGTCGCCGTCACCGCACAACCCGCTCGGGGCGAAGGGCATCGGCGAGGGCGGGGCGATCGGGACGCCGGCGGCGATCGGCAACGCCGTCGCGGACGCGCTCGGCGGCCGCCGCGTCGACCCGCCCTACACGGCGGACAAGCTCTGGGAGCGCGCTGCAGTGAAGCCGGCGCCGTTCGAGTACGCCGCGCCGGAGTCGCTGGGCGACGCGCTCGCGCTGCTCGACGACGAGTCGCGGCCGCTGGCCGGCGGTCAGAGCCTGGTGCCGATGCTGAACTTCCGGCTCGCGCGGCCGGCCCGGCTGGTCGACCTCGAGCGCGTCTCCGGGCTGGCGTTCCTGGACGCCGCCGCCGGGCCGCTGCAGATCGGGGCGATGACGCGCCAGGCGACGCTCGAGCGCTCGGAGCTGGTCGCGCAGCGCTGGCCGCTGCTGCATCAGGCGGTACGGCTCGTCGGCCACGCCGCGATCCGCTCGCGCGGCACCGTCGGCGGCTCGGTCGCGCACGCCGACCCGAAGGCCGAGCTGCCGGTGGCGCTGGCCGCGCTCGACGCGCGCTTCCACGTGCGCTCGCCGACCGGCGCCCGCATGCTGAGCGCCGATGAGCTGTTCCAGGGGCCGCTGACGACCGCGCTCGAGCCGGACGAGCTGCTGGTCGAGATCGAGGTGCCGCCACTGCCCGCCGGGACGGGAACGGCGTTCGTCGAGCAGGCACGCACGCACGGCGACTTCGCGATCGCCGGCGCAGCCGCCGTCGTCGCGCCGGGCCGCGCCGCGATCGCGCTGCTCGGCGCCGCGCCGGTCCCGGTCCGCGCGACCGAGGCGGAGCAGGCGCTCGTCGGAGGCGCGAGCGTCGGGGACGCGGCCGCGCTGGCGGCGGCGGGTGTGGCGGACCCCTACCGGCGCGCGCTGCTGACCGCGCTCACCCGGCGAGCGATCGAGGCGGCGACCACGTGAGGATCGAGCTCGAGGTCAACGGCCGCGCCTACGACGCCGACGTCGAGCCACGGATGTCGCTGTCGGACCTGTTGCGGCACGAGCTCGGCCTGACCGGCACCAAGGTGGGCTGCGAGCACGGTGTCTGCGGCGCGTGCACGGTGCAGGTCGACGGCGAGCCCGTGCGCTCGTGCCTGATGCTCGCCGTGCAGGCGCGCGGCCGCGCGGTGCGGACGATCGAGAACCTCTCGCCGCACCCGCTCCAGCAGGACTTCCACGAGGCGCACGCGCTCCAGTGCGGGTTCTGCACGGCGGGCGTGCTGATGTCGGCCGAGGCGTTCCTGCGCGAGCACGAAGACCCGACCGAGGACGAGATCCGCGAGGCCCTGGCCGGGAACCTGTGCCGGTGCACGGGCTACGTCGCGATGGTCGACGCTATTGCTCGAGCTGCTCGTACCGGCCCTCCCCGTACACCACCCGACCGCCCACCATCGTGAGCACCGAGGTCAGCGTCCGGATCTCGTCGACCGGCACCTTGAAGTAGTCGTCGCTGAGCACGATCAGGTCCGCGAGCCGGCCGACCGTGAGCGATCCCACTCGGTCGTCGAGGCCCATGAACCAGTCGCACCGCGTCGTCGCCATCGCGAGCGCCTGCTCGCGCGTGAGCCGCTGGTCCTCCGCGACGCCGCCGCGATTCGGGTCGTACGTGATACCGCTGATCGCGTACCAGAGGTTCACGAACGGCGGGTACGGCGCGCCGTCGAGCCCGCCCGAGCCGAGGCACGACTCCGTCGCGCTCTCGTAGATCCGCCGGTACGGCGGATGCGCCCGGCCGCCCGTGGCGGCCATGTCGGTCGGGACGACGCCGGCGTTCAGCGCCTGCAGGCGCGCCAGTGCGTCGGGGTTCGGCTCGGTCGGCCCCGCGCCCGGATGCAGCATCCGCCAGCGCAGGTCCGTGATCGGGTGGCGCTGGTTGGCCTGCTCCCACTCGGCGACGAGGCCGTGCTGCGTCGTCGCCCGGGTGGCGCCGTGCTCGAACGACAGCTCCCGGCTGGAGAGCCGCTGCAGGATCCGCCGGTATTCGGGCGGCGGGTACACGCCCTTCGCGCCCGGGCGCAGGACCCCGGCGCCGACGCCGCCGATCCGCAGCGTGTCGTCGCCGACCTCGCTGACCTGGATGGCGTCGAGCGGGAGGTTGAGCCGGATGCGCGCGTTCAGCTCGCCGGCGCGATGGAGGCGGTTGACCGCCTCGTAGCCGAGGTCGCCGCCCGGATCGTCCCACGCCGTCAGGCCGCGGCGGTTGAGCTCGCGGATCAGGTGCGTGGTGCACGACTCCTGCTCGTCGAGGGTCAGGCGACCCGTCTCGTTCCCGATCGCGCGGATCGCGCGCGCGTTCGCGGGACCGATGACCTGACCGGTCGCCATGCCGGACGAGTTGCGTACGACGCCGGGGTCGCCGGCCTCGAGACCGAGCTTGCGCATGGCCGGCGTGTTGAGCTGCCCGCCCGGGACCCCGGTGCCCTGCAGGTAGACCAGGTGGCTCGGCGCGATCGCGTCGAGCTCGGCCCGCGTGAGCATCCCCGGGGAGTCGAACTGCGCGACGTTCCATGCGCCCCCGATCTGGAACAGCCACTTGCCGGCGGGCGTGCGCTGCGCGCGGTCGGCGACGTCCATCAGCGCCTCGCTGCGCTTGTACAGCGCGTCGAAGCGCGGGGAGCGGGAGTAGCACGAGCTCGAGCCCATGCGCACGCCCTCCAGGTGGCCGTCGATCAGGCCCGGGAGGACGCGGCGGCCGCCGAGGTCGATCAGCCGTGTCTTGTCACCGGCCAGGTCCTTCACCTCGGCGTCGCCGCCCGCCGCGACGATCTCGCCGTCCCGGATCGCCAGCGCCTGCACCGTCGACCCGCGGCCGTCCATCGTCGTGATCCGCCCGTGATGGACGATCGTGTCCGGTGCCGGGAGCGCCGTCGTCGCCGGCGGGTCGCCGGTTCCCGCGGCCACTCCGACCCCTGCTGCGGCCACGGCGAGCACGCACGCGCCGAGGATGAGCCATCTCCCCATGTGGCCTCTTCCTATCAGGACGAGCGGAGCCCCCGGCGGGTGCCGGGGGCTCCGTCGCTGTCTAGCCGCCCAACGCGTAGGCCGAGACCGGCCCGTCGTCCTTGAACACCTTGCCGGTCCGCCACGTCTGCGGGAGGTCGCTCCGCCCCGTGCGGCCGGTCTCGCTGTTCTCGGTGCCCTGGCCGCCCGAGTACGTGCGGATCTTCAGCACCCCACCATTGCCCTGGACCGCGATCCAGTACGGCTCGTCCTTCGCGAGCGGTACCGCCGGCAGCGACACCGTGTTCCACGCGCCCGCTGTGACCGGCGACCACTTGCCCTGGCCGAGCAACTGGCCCGGGTGCCCGTTCGCGTCGCTGTAGATGCCTGCGACCAACGAGCCGGCGGTCGTGCCGTTCTCGACGAACACGCTCAGGCGATCCACCGCGCCGGTCTTGCGCGCGACGTTGCGGAACGCCTCCGGCAGCGTCGAGCTCAGCGTGTCGGTCTCCGGCCCGAGGCCCGTCTCCCCGAGGATCGGCTCATCGCCCACGAGGTAGCCGAACTCGCCGGCCGCGTGCACGACGCGCCCGTCGACGACCGTCAGGAGCGACTTGATGTCCTTGATGTCCGCGTCGTCGACCTCGAAGTAGTCGTCGCTGAGGACGATCATGTCCGCGTGCCAGCCGGGCTGCAGCGAGCCGACGCGGTCTTCCTGGTCGATGAACCAGCCGCACTCGACCGTCGCGTGCCGGAGCGCTTCAGTGCGCGTGAGCCGCTGGTCCGCGGGCACGCCCTGCACGCCGGGCAGCATCGTCTGGCCGGTCGTGACGTACCAGAGCGTCTGGAACGGTGCCCACGGCGCGACGTTCATCGCGTCCGTCGCCAGGCACATGTGCTCGGCGCTGTTCATGACCGTCTTGTACCGCGGACCCGCGCCGCCGTTCCTGACCGACGAGAACGTGAGGGCCCAGCCGACGCCGATCGCGTTCGCCCGCGCCAGCTGCGCATCGGTCGGCTGCCCGTCGTTCGGGTGCGCGATCCGCCACTTCAGCTTGTTGATCGGGTACACGGTGTTCCCGGCCTCGAAGCCGTCGAGGAGCGGATCGAGCACGCCGACGTGGGTCTCGACGCTCAGCCGCTTGCCGGCGGCGTAGCGCGTGAACGCCGGGTAGTCGGGATCGTTCGGCATCATGTCCTCGCCCGGGCCCATGTACCGGAACATGTCGTCGCCGAGGAAGCCGACGGCGTTCCTCGTGTCCTCGAGTTGCCGCGGGTAGCCGGCGTAGCTGCTCATCGCGTTGTAGGCGATGCGCGCGTTGAGGCCGCTGGTGCGGTACAGGTGCATCGCGCCCTCTTCGACGTGCAGACCGTCGTTGATCGCACCGGTCGTCCCCCACGGGGCCGTGTTGCCGCCGGCGTCCTTCCACGCCGTCAGGCCGCGGCTGTTGGCCTCGGCGATGAACTCCTTCAGGCACTTCGCCTCGCCGTCGATCCCGATCGCGTCGATCTGGGCGAGGATCGCCGCGTTCGCGAGCGCGGTCGCCGGTGCGGCCAGCTGGCCGGTCGGCTTGCCGTCGGCGCCGAGCACCACGCCCGGCGATCCGGCCGACAGCCCGAGCAGGTCGAGCGCGGCCTGGTTGACGCGTGCCCCGGCGATGCCGCTTCCCTGGATCCACAGCGGGTTCTTGGGCGCGGCAGCGCTGAGCTCGTCGAACGTGAACACCGTCGGGTTGTCGAGCTGGCCGAGGTTCCACCCGCCGGACGTCGTCCAGATCCAGCGGCCGTCATCGAGCTCGTCGGCCTTCGCCGCGTACATGGCGAGCGCCGTGGCACGGCTCGTGACCAGATCGAGCCGGACCACCTGCGTCCAGCAGTGATAGCCCTCGCGCATGCCGTGGATGTGCCCGTCGATCAATCCGGGCAGCACGCGGCGGCCACGCAGGTCGACGAGCTTGGTGCCCTTCTTGGCCAGCTTCTTGATCGATCCGTTGGAGCCGGTCGCGAGGACCTCGCCGTCGCGGATCGCGATCGCGTCGACGACCGAGTTGTCCTCGTCGACCGTCGAGATCTTGCCGTTGTAGAGGACCATGTCCGGGACCCCGAGGTTGCCGAGCGCCTGCGGCGGCTTGGCGTCGCCGCCGCCGCCCGCGCTGGCGAGCACGGCCGTCGAGGCGATCGCGGCGACCGTGGCCGCCACCACGGTGGCGACCCGCCAGACCTTGCTCTCGGGAGGCGGCGCCCCCGGCCTCTTGGACTTCCTCCGCCGTGACCCATCGAGCATGGAACGACTCCTCTCCTCCGACTGCAAACGATTGCAGTCGATCTGGCGGGCAACCTGCTCCCTCATCCCTCAAACGCTACGTCTCGTCCGGTAGGGACATCGGACTGTCAGACCAGTGCCGAGTATCTATCAGCCGCGAGAGCGCTGTCAAGGGCGGCGTATAGTCAGCCGCTCAGTGTCAGAGAATCGCTTCGAGCCGATCGCCCGGCAGAAGACGTACGAGCTCGTCGAGGAGCGATTGCTCAGCCTGATCGCGTCGGGCCGGCTCGAGCCCGGCGATGCGATGCCGTCGGAGCGGGAGCTCGCGCAGATGTACGCCGTCGGGCGCTCCTCGATCCGCGAAGCGCTGCGGATGCTCGAGTCGAAGGGCGTGATCCACAACTCCGGCAACGGCGCGTTCAACGTCGCCGAGTTCGGCAACTCGCTCAACCACTCGCTCGACTTCCTGCTGAGTGTCGACCAGGCGGACTTCGGCGAGCTGTTCGAGGTCCGGCACATGCTCGAGGCCGAGGCGGCGGCGCTTGCCGCCGACCGGCACCTCGAATCGGACACGGTCGAGATGGCGCGGCAGATCGAGGCGATGCAGGCCGGATTGGGCTCCGAGCAGGACTTCATCATCGCCGACCTGCGGTTCCACATCGCGGTCGCGCACGCGACGCGCAACCGCTTGATCGTCCACCTCATGCACGCGATCCGCTCGCAGCTCCAGCGGTCGCTGGCGACGAGCTTCCACGTGCCCGGCAGCCCCGAGCATGCGATCGAGATGCACCGCCTGATCCTCGAGGCGATCACGGCCCGCGAGCCCGACGAGGCGCGCAGGCGCATGCACGAGCACGTCGCCCGTGTCGAGCAGGCGACGAGCCCGCGCCGGGCTTGACAGGCCCGCGTGACCACTGGTCTGATTGTCCTATCGGCAATCTGCTCGAGCCCGTGCGGCGTCTGGGGGCCGTGACCGCGCGGCGGGCGGCGCTCGTGGCGGTCGCGATCGTCCTCGCCGTCCCGGCGCACGCCGGGGCTCACGCCGGGTTCGTCTCCTCCACGCCGGCGAACGACGCCGTCGTCGAGGTGGCACCGGAGCAGGTCGTCATGCGCTTCAACCAGGCCGTGAAGCCCAGCTCGGTGCGGATCCTCGACGGCGTCGCCCGGCCGGTGCGGGTCGGGAAGGTCTCCCAGCCGCAGCCGAACGAGATCCTGGCGCCGATCGAGGGCAAGCTCGAGCGCGGGTCCTACACCGTCGTGTGGCGCGTGATCTCGGACGACGTCGACGAGGTCTCCGGCTTCCTCGTGTTCCACATCGGAGCGCCGAAGACGCCGCCGGCAGGAGCGGCCGGCAGCGCGCCGGGCGACGCGGACAGCGGCCCGTCCGCCGCCCGCGTCGCCGCCTTCGTGCTGCTCGTGCTGCTCGCGATCGGCGCGGCGGCGCTCGCGTTCACGCGACGGGTCCGGCTCGCCGCCGTGGCGGGCGCGCTCGCCGTGGCGTCGCTGGTGGTCGGCGTGGCGGTGACGGGAACCGACGCCGGAGGCAGCGCGGCGTCCGTGAAGCCATTCCGCGCGAGCGTGAAGATGGGGACGCTGGACAGCCGGGTGGCGATCCTCCCGGCGCGCGTCGGCTGGAACCGGATCGAGCTCGAGCTTCCGCCGCCGACGGGCACCGAGGGCGGCTACTTCGAGGTGCGCGTGTGGGCGTCGCTGGAGTCGGCGGGCCTCGGGCCGATGCAGTTCGCCGGCATCCAGGGCACCGAGCTCAACTCGTTCGCCGTGCGGAGGGCGTATCTGCCGCTCCCAGGCTCATGGAAACTGCGGGTCTCGGCGCGCCGCGGCGTCTCCGGCCGCTACGCGACGACGCTCACCGTGCCGGTTCCGGCGCGGTGAGGACGGTCACCAGGTCGAGGCGAAGGTGCCAGGCCGCTGGACCGGCGGCAGCTCGCGCACGACCGGGGTCGTGTACACGTGGGCGGCTGCGGCGATCGGCGGGCGGGGGGTGACCGTGATGGTCATGGTGGGCTCCTTAGCGGACCCGGCTCCCGCGGCGGACGCGGGTGGTGTGCAGGGCCTGGGCGTGGACGATGGAGATGTCGGTGGGGCTCATAGGCGGAACCCTCTCACCACGTGACAACTGCCTCTATCGCGCTGGCAGGCATGTCAGGCGTTCGGGCTTCCACAGGTCTGGTACGGGTGACCGCACCGACCGGATCAGCCCGTGTTGCGCAGCCCGGCGGCGATCCCGGTGATGGTCGCCATCAGCGCGTCACCGACCGTGTCGTCGCCGGCGCGCGAGCGCGCGAGCAGCGCGACCTGCAGGTTCGAGAGCGGGTCGACCCAGCGGTTGCGGTGGGCGAGACGGTCGCGCAGCGCGGGAGTCGAGTCGAGCAGGCCGCCGGCGTCGCGGATCGCCAGCAGCCGCGCGACGACGCGCGCGTGCTCGGCCTCGAGCGCGGGCCAGAACTGCTCCGCGAGCGGCTGGTCGACGAGCGCGAGGTAGCGCCGCCCGACCGACAGGTCGGACTTGAACAGCGCCATCTCGAGCGTCGAGCAGACCATCCGGAAGAACGCCCATGAGCGCCACATCTCCCGCTGGCGCTCGAGGTCGCCCTCCTCGAGCGCGCTGCCCGCGCCGTACCACGACGGCAGCAGGATCCGGTTCTGCGTCCACGCGAACACCCACGGGATCGCGCGCAGGTCCTCCAGCCGGCCGCCCGCCCGGCGCGACGCCGGGCGCGAGCCGATCGTCAGCTCGGAGAGCTCGTCGACCGGCGACACCTGGTGGAAGAAGCGGACGAAGTCCTCGTCGTCGACGAGCGCTCGGTAGATGTCGCGTGACCGCGTGGCGGCACGGTCGATCTCGTCGCGGAACGCGTCGGGCGCCTCGTCGGCCGGCATCGCACGGCCGAGCAGCAGGGCCGACACCTGCTGCTCGAGCGAGCGGCCCGCCAGCTCGGGGTCGGCGTACTTGGCAGAGATCACCTCGCCCTGCTCGGTGATCCGCACGCCGCCACCGAGCGTCCCCGGCGGCTGGGCGAGGATCGCCTGATGCGCGGGCGCCCCGCCGCGTGACGGCGAGCCGCCGCGACCGTGGAAGAACGTCACCTCGATGCCGTGCTCGGGCCCCTGCGCGACGAGCAGCTGCTGCGCGCGGTAGATCGACCACTGGCTGTTGAGGAAGCCGGCGTCCTTGGCCGAGTCCGAGTAGCCGAGCATGATCTCCTGGCGGTCGCCGTGGCGGCGCAGGTGGTCGCGGTAGGCGGTGTCGGCGTACAGCGCGGCCATCGTCTCCGGCGCCTGCTCGAGCGCAGCGAGCGTCTCGAACAGCGGCGTGATGTGGAGCGCCGGCTCGCCAGGCCCGCCGAGGCCGGCGCGACGCGCGAGCCACAGCGCGCCGAGCACGTCGGTGACCTCGTGGACCATCGAGACCACGAGCGTGTCCGACGCGCCGCCATAGCGGCGCGCCGCCGCGCTCATCGCGTGCAGCGCCTCGGTCGGCACGCAGATCGGGCCGAAGCGGTCGGGCAGGACGGTGACCAGGCGCGAGTCGAGGATCGCCCGCCGCCCGCGCTCGTCGGCGCCGACGAGCTCCGGCAGGTCGCGCCGGACCGAGTCGCCGATCGCGTCGGCGGCGAGCCGGATGTCGAGCCGCGCGAGGTGCAGGCCGAACGCGCTCACCTGCCGCAGCAGGTCCTTCACCGCGCCGTCCGCGATCGACGGGCTGCCGGTGGCGTCGCGTACCAGCTCGAGATCGCGCAGGAGCGGCTCGGCGGTGCGGTAGGCGAGCGGGCTGTCGGGCTTCTCGCCGCTCACCAGCAGCCGCTCGGAGATGTAGTTGAGCTTCGCGCGCACCGGCTCGTGGCGCCGGCGCTCGCCGAGCCGGCGCGTGACCTCCGGCATCAGCGCGCCGTCACGGCGCATGCTCGCCTCGAGCGCGGCGCGGCCAGGGCCCATCTCGGCCTCGCTCTGGCTGGAGCGGGAGGCGAGCCGCTCGACCCGGTCTCGCAGCAGCCGCATCGCGACGCGGCGGTGCAGGTCGACGGTCGCGCTGTAGGTGGCGGCCGTCACGCCCGGATGGCCGTCCATGTCCCCGCCGGCCCAGCTCGAGAAGCGGACGGGCGCGAAGTCGAGCGGCCGCTCGCCGAAGCAGCGCTCGAGCTCGCGCACCAGCTCCGGCACGGCGTCGAACAGGACGCGGTCGAAGAAATGCAGGTTGCGGCGCACCTCGTCGTCGACCTGCGGGCGCTCGCGCCGGACGTCGGCGGTCTGCCACCACAGCGCGAGCGATTCGCGGATGCCGTCGGCGATCCGCTGCCGCGCGGTGCGGCCGAGGCGATCGTCGTCGAGCCGGGCGAGTGCGGAGCTGACGTCACCGGCGTGCTGCATCACCGACCAGCGGGTCGCCTCGGTCGGATGGGCGGTGAGCGTGAGGTCGAGCCGGAGGCCGTCGAGCGCGGACGCGGCCGCCGTTGAGGCGACCGTGGCGAGGCGGGCGGCCGCCTCGGCGACGGACTCGCGCTGGGGCGGGCCGTCGGCGCGCTCGTATCCGCGGCGGCGCCGGACGCGCTCGCGCGTCTCCGCGAGGTTGGCGAGGTGCAGTTCCATCGAGCACGCGCGGATCACGTCGAGCGGGTCGCCGTCGAGGATCTGGGCGGCGAGCGCGGCGATGTCGGCCTCGGCGCCGGGGTCGCCGGCGCGACCGCGCTCCGCGGCTCCGCGCAGCCCGACGACGGCGTTGCGCAGCGCCTCGCCGCCCTGGATCGCGATCGTCTCCTCGAGCAGGCCGGAGAGCAACTCCGTGTCGCGGTCGAGGCCGGGCGCGGGCGGCGGTACGGGCGGTCGGACGTCGGCGATCGTCATCGGCTGCCCTCAAGCTTGGCAAGCCGACCGCGCGGGCCACAGGGCGGATGTGTCCAACCCGCGTCGAATATGTGTCGGATGCGCTCGCTCGCCGTCTGGCTGCTGGCCGCCGTCTGCCTCGGATGGGCGGTCGTGCGGCTGCTCGGGCTCGAGCGCGGCTACCCGCTGGTGCCGATGGCGGCGTTCACGCCGTTCGTGGCAGTTGGCGCGGCCGCGGTCGTGCTGATCGCGCTGGTGTGTCGCCAGCGGGCGGCCGCGCTGCTGGCCACGGTGGCGACGCTGGTGCTCGTCGCGGTGGTCGCGCCGCGCGCGCTCGGCGGGCCGAGCGCGCCGGACGGCGCGGCCGGGCCGCGGCTGCGCATCGTGACGGCCAACATGCAGTTCGGCCGCGGCTCGGCCGCGGAGCTGGTGGCGCTCGTGCGGCGCAGCGGCGCGACCGTGCTGAGCGTGCAGGAGCTGACGCCGGACCTGGCGGCGCGACTCGACGCCGCCGGGCTCGCCGAGCTGATGCCCTCGCGCGTGCTCGAGGCGCAGCCGGGCGGGAGCGGGATGGGCCTGTACTCGCGCGTCCCGCTGGACCCGCACGCGGTGATCCGGCGCACGCGGAACCCGAGCCCGGTCGGGTCGCCGCGGCTGCCGGGCGCACCGCCGCTCGACGTCGTCGCGGTGCACGCCGTGCCGCCGCTCCGTGACGGCCAGATACGTGACTGGCGATCCGACCTGCGCGCGCTCCCGCCGGCGACGCCGGACGGCCGGTTGCGGATCCTCGCCGGCGACTTCAACGCCACGCTCGACCACGCCGAGCTCCGGCGCCTCCTCGACAGCGGCTATGAGGACGCCGCGGCCGAGGTCGGCGCAGGGCTGCACGGGACCTGGCCGCACGGCCGCCTTTTCCCGCCCTCCGTGACGATCGACCACGTGCTCGCGGACGAGCGCTCCGGCGTCCGCTCGGTGTCCGTCCACACGATCCCCGGGACAGACCACCGCGCCGTGCTCGCCGAGCTGGAGCTCCCCGCCGCCGGCTGACCGCGCGTGGGTGCCGTGTGGAACGATTGGATCGTGCCGCTCCCACTCGACGTGCTGCTCCCGTTCCTCGTCGGATCGGTGCTCGTGACGGTGATCCCGGGCGCCGACATGGCGCTCGTGACGCGCCAGGTTCTCGTCGGCGGGCCGACGCTGGCGCAGAGGACGATCTTCGGGAATCTCACCGGGCTGCTGGTCCACGGCGTCGCGCTAGCCGCCGGGCTGTCGGCGCTGCTCGTGGCGTCGGCGACCGCCTACACCGCCGTCAAGCTTGCCGGAGCCGCGTACCTCGTCTACCTCGGCGTGCAGACGCTGCGCGCGTCCAGGCAGCCGCCCGTCGACGTGCAGCCGACAGCCGTCGCAGTGCCGCGCCACGCGTTCCTGCAGGGACTCATCAGCACGGTGCTGAACCCGAAGCCGGCGCTGTTCTTCCTGACGTTCCTCCCGCAGTTCGTCAACCGCGACGCCGCCGTCCTGCCGCAGACGCTCACGCTCGCCGCGATCCACGTGATCGTCGGGCTGATCTGGCTCTCGTTCTTCGCGCGGCTGATCTACCGCGCCCGCGGGGTGCTCACCGCGCCGCGCTTCAAGGCGTGGCTCGAGCGCACCACGGGCGCGGTGCTGATCGCACTCGGCCTCCGCGTCGCCGTCGAGCGCCGCTAAACGGGGTCAGACCCCAGTTCGGCGTGCCTAACCGGGGTCTGACCCCTGTTCGGCGCGCCTAAGGGGGTCTGACCCCCTTAGCTCACGCCTCCTGGGGAGGGTCGGTTGTCTCGTCCTCGGCGAGGATTCCGTAGAGGGCGCGGCGGGCGTTGTTGAGGACCTCGCGGGCGGCGGTGAGCTGGTCGGCGGTGCCGGCCTGCGCGATCTGGAAGACCGCCATGCCGACCTGGCGCGCGACGCCGAACAGCTCCCACACGTCGGAGTCGACGGAGTCGCTGGCCGCGTCCCACGGCGCGCCCTCCCCTGCGCTCGCCTCGGCGGCGGCGCGACCCTCGTCGGTGAGGTGGAAGAGCTTGCGGCCGTCGGTCTCCTCGGCGCGGACCAGGCCCTCGTCCTCGAGCTGCTGGAGCGCCGGGTAGACGGACCCCGGGCTGGGGCGCCAGACGCCCTCGCTACGGCGCTCGATCTCCTGCATCAGCTGGTAGCCGTTGCGCGGCTCCTCGGCGAGCAGGGTGAGGAGCGCGGTGCGGACGTCGCCGCGGCGTGCGCGCGGGCCGCGGCCGAACGGGCCGCCGCCACCGGGACCGCCGAAGCCCATCGGACCGCCGAACCCGAACGGCCCGCGACCACCGTGCCGGCCGCGTCCGTGGTGATGGTGCCTGGCCAGGTTGAGCAGGAGCGAGCGCGGGTCGCAGTGGTCTGCAGTGTGTTGATACGTGGTCATCGTCAGTCTCCTTGCTGCAGTATCGACGATACGTAACGATATATCGTGACTGTTCGTATGTCAATCGCCCAGGCGTCGCCGGCCGGCGGCGCTACGGCAGGATGGAAGCCGTGGACCCGGTGATCCTCGTCGACCCGCTCCCGCGCACGCTCGAGATGATCTGCGACCCGGCGACGCGCGCCCGGCTGGACGCGCTCGGCACGCTCGTGGTGCACGAGGACGGCCCGATGCCCGACGCGCTCGTCGACGCGCACCTGCCCCACACGGTCGCGATCGTCGGCCAGACCGCGATGCCGGCCGAGCGGCTGCAGCGGGCGCCGAACCTGCGGGCGATCGTCAACGTCGAGGGCAACTTCCTGCCGAACGTCGACTACGCGGCGTGCCTCGACCGCGGCGTGCACGTCCTCAACGCCAGCCCGGCGTTCGCGCTGCCGGTCGCCGAGGCCGCGCTCGGGATGGCGATCGACCTCGCGCGCGGGATCAGCGCCGCCGATCGCGCGATGCGCGCCGGCACCGAGTCGTACGGGCTCGACGGGAATGCCGAGTCGTTCGTGCTCACGGGCAGCTCGGTCGGGATCATCGGCTACGGGGACCTCGGTCGCACGCTGCACGGGCTGCTCGCGCCGTTCGCGTGCCCGGTCAAGGTGCACGATCCGTGGCTGCCCGAGCTGCTGATCCGGCGCGCGGGAGCGGAACCGGAGGCGCTCGACGAGCTGCTCTCGACCGCCCGCGTGATCTTCGTGTTCGCGTCCGCGACCGCCGACAACGAGGGCTTCCTCGGCCGCGCGCAGCTCGAGCTCATCCGCCCGGGCAGCGTGTTCCTGCTGATGAGCCGCGCGAGCATCGTCGATTTCGGCGCGCTGACCGACCTCGTCGCCGCCGGCCGGTTCCGTGCCGCCACCGACGTGTTCCCGGAGGAGCCGGTGGGTCCGGATGAACCCGTGCGAGCGCTCGAGGGGATGCTCCTCTCACCCCACCGCGCCGGCGGCATGCGCGAGGCGTTCCTGGAGATCGGCCGGCTGGCGGTCGCCGACCTCGAGCTGATCCTCAGCGGCCTGCCGCCCGTCGCGTGCAAGCGCGCCGAACGCGAGACGGCCGGCCGCATGCGCAGCCGGCCGGTCGAGCGCTCCTAGGTCCTAAGCGACGCCGGCGGGCTCGCGCGGCTGCTCGGCGGGCGCGGGTGCGGCGGCAGCTTTCGGCGTGGCGCCGACGAGCTTGGACGCCTGGCGCTCGGGAGCGATCCGCACGACGTTCCAGGCGAGCCCGACACGCTCCAGCATGCGGATGAAGCCGGCCGAGATGTCGATCTCGCGCCGTGCGAGGCCGTGTGAGGCCGAGCGCGGGAAGGCGTGGTGGTTGTGGTGCCACGACTCGCCGAACGACGGGAGCGCGAGCCAGAACACGTTGGTCGAGTGGTCCTCGATCGCGAACCGGCGGCGGCCGAAGTAGTGGCAGACGGAGTTGATCGACCACGTCACGTGGTGCAGGAAGAACGCGCGGACGAGGCCGCCCCAGATCAGGCCGCGCAGCGCGCCCTCGAGGGTGAAGCCGTGCAGCACGAAGCCGAGCGCGGTCGGGATCGCGATGCTCGCGAGCGCCAGCCAGGGGAACATCCGGCCGATCCGCCGCATGCCCGGATCCTCGTAGAGCTCGGCGGCGTACTTCTTCCAGTCCGCCTGGCCGTGCGTCTCGAGCAGCCAGCCCGTGTGGGCGTGCCAGAGGCCCTTGAGGCCGGAGCCGTGACCGACGTGCGGGGAGTGCGGATCGCCTTCCTCGTCGGTGTGGGCGTGATGCTTGCGGTGGTCGGCGACCCAGTCCATGACCGAACCCTGGAGGGCCATCGAGCCGAACACGGCGAACCCGTATTGCACGCCCTTGTACGTCTGGAACGCGCGGTGCGTGAGCAGCCGGTGGTAGCCGACCGTGATGCCCAGTCCGAACAGGACGTAGGTGACGACCATGATCGCCAGGTCCGTCGCGTCGACCCACTGGTTCCACAGCAGGACAACCGCGGCGAACAGCCCGATGAAGGGCACGACCACGCCAATGAGGTTTGCGGTGCGTTCAGCTCTCGTCATGTTGCTGCAGCTTCGCGCACATCCTGGCGAGTTTCTTGCGGTTTGCTTTGTCCGATGCGGTGCGAAATTTGTAGGGAAGCTACGAATCGTTGACGGGCACCGGGGGCAGCCCGAGCGGCGTGTCAGCGCTTCGGCGGCTCCTCGCCGGGCCAGTAGCCGTGCTCGCCGTAGAACTCGCGCGCCGCGGTCTCATCGTCCCGCTCGCGGTCCCCCTTCCGCCCGAAGCGATAGAGCACGTTGATGAGCAGGATCGAGAGGCCCGACCCGACGCACATCGCCCAGCCCTCCCAGCGCAGGTTCCCCTCGACCGTGAAGAGCAGGACGAAGCCCACGACGATCAGCAGCGCCGGGAGCCCGTAGCGGAGGGCGAGGAACAGCACGTGGGCAACAGTAGGCCGCTATGCCGCAGGCACGTGCGCGGCGACCGCCGCCGGCTCCCGCGCGGTGGCGACCGATCCCGCGGCGAGCCAGCTCCAGACGAGCACGACCCACATCAGGGCGGGCAGCGACGCGTGCACCCAGACGAGCGCCGCGGGCAGTGCGTTGTGGTACTGGATCAGTCCCACGATCCCCTGCACGGCGAGCAGTACGCAGACGACCGTCAGCGCCCCCATCAGCGGCGGTCGCGCGTGGCGGATGCGCGCAAACACCCACAGGCCGACCGCGGCGATGCCCATCGCGGTCGCCATGTGCCCGTGCAGGTGGATCAGCGTCTTCAGCGTGCCGGCGCCGAACGCGTCGAGCCGCTCGACGACGTCGCCGGTCCCCGCGCCGCCCGCGTGCGGGCCGGCGGCGGTGGCGAACGTGCCGGCCACGATCACGAGGCCACCGTAGGCCACCAGCACGCGCGTGCCGATCATCAGGAGGCGGTCGGGCGGCGGCGCAGCCTCGCCCGGCTCTCGTCGCACCCGCCACACGAGCACGGCGCCCGCGACGAGCAGCGTCATCGAGAGCAGGTAGTGCGCGATCACCACCGGCCACGACAGGTCGAGCGCGACGGTCAGCCCGCCGAGCAGGCCCTGCGCGACCACGCCGCCCGCGAGCACGAGCGCAGGACGCACGAGGTCGGCGCGGAACGGCCGGACGCGGAACGCGAGAAGGCCGGCGGCGACACACGCGAAGCCGACGACGGCGGAGAACAGGCGGTTGCCGTACTCGATCCACACGTGCGTGTCGAGCTCGGGCACGAACGTGCCGGAGCAATCGGGCCAGCTCGGGCAGCCGAGCCCCGAGCCCGTGAGCCGCACACCGGCGCCGCTCAGCACGATCAGCACGAGCGTCGCGAGCGCGGCATACGCCACCCACCGGTAGGCGCGCAGCGAGAGCGTGTAGCGGTCCCGCATCCCGCGCGACATTGTGGCAGCGCGGCTACTGCTCGGGGGCGTTGCCGCAGTCGCTCTGCGCCACCGCGAACCGCGGCGTGCAGAGGGTCTGGGCGCGCCAGCGCGCGCGGAAGTCGGCCACCCACGCGTCGAGCACGGCCTGCTGCTCCCCGGGATCGGTGATGCCGGCGGTCACGCGCTCACGCAGCCGATCCGACTCGGGGTCGGCGCGCACCCGCATCCGAATGTCGGCGAGCGTCTGCCGGGTCTCGTGCAGGAACGCGCGGAACTCGCGCCACGACGGGAACGAGTCGTGGATCTGGCTCCGTATCATGCGGCCTACCTGCCGGCCGGTCACGCGCATGCCCTGCCCTCGCGCCTCGCCGTGTATCCAGCGCACGCTGATCAGGTACGCCGCGGCGCGCTCGAAGTCCGCCCGGCTCGGTCTCCTGCCGCGCAGACCGCCTCGCGACCATGCGGAGTTCCGCGCGAGGTGCCGGATCTCGGCCAGCGAGATCGTCTCGCCGGCCACGCTGATCGGCTGCTCCCGACTCAGGCCGGGCGGGACGTCCTGACCGGCGGCCACACCCACCGGCAGCACCAGCAGCAACGTCGCCACGACGATGCAGCTACGCAGCACGACGACCCTCCGGGCATGGCTGGGCGAGCCGCACCGCGCCCGGCTCGTCGCGGGGCTCGCGCGCCGCATCCTCGTCGCGTCGCGGGTTGACGATCCCGACCAGCGACAGCACGCCGCCGAGCACGACCAGCGCACCGGCCGTCCCGAGCCCCGTGCGGTAAGCCGTCACCGACGCGTCGACGATCTCGGGCGACCCGGCCGACAGCGGGTCGACGCCGTCGGCCTCGGCCCCGAGCGACGACTCGAAGCTCGCCGCCACGACCAGCCCGACCGCCGCGATCGCGAGCAGCGCGGCGACGCGCGCGATCTGGTTGTTGACGCCGCTCGCCACGCCGGCGTTGTGCTGAGGGACCGAGCCGAGCACCGTGTTGGTGAGCGGCGCGACCGTCGCCGACAACCCGACACCGAACGTCAGCACGCCTGGCAGCAGCTCGGTCCAGTAGTTCACGTCGGCGTCGAGCCGGCCCATCCAGATCAGCCCGATCCCCGCCACGATCGGGCCCAGGCCCATCAGCAGCTTCGGTCCGATCCGGTCCGACAGCGCGCCGAACCGGCGTGAGAGCAGCCACATCATCAGCGTGATCGGGAGCAGCGCCGTCCCCGCCTCGACCGCGCCCCACCCGGCCACCTGCTGGAGGAAGATCACCACGTAGAACGTCGCCGCCCCGAGCCCACCGTAGATCAGCAGCGTGGCCGCATTACCGACCGCGAAGTTGCGCGAGCGGAACAGCGACAGCGGCAGCATCGGATGGTCGGTCCGGCGCTCGTGCCAGAAGAACACCGCGAGCAGCGCGAGCCCTGCCACGGCCGGCACCCAGACGATCGGGTCGTCCCACCCGTACATCGGCTGCTCGATCAGCGCGAACACCGGGCCCGCCAGACCGAGCGAGGCGAGCAGCGCGCCGACGTAGTCGATCTTGCCCGGCGCCTCCTCGTCGCGGCTCTCCGGGACCCCCCGCGCCAGCCACAGCGTCACGAGCACGAGCGGGACGTTGATCGCGAAGATCCAGCGCCACGAGGCGAACTCGATCAGCGCGCCGCCGCCGAGCGGGCCGATCACGAACGCCATCCCGGTCCAGGCGGTCCATGATCCGATCGCCGCGCCGCGCTCGTCGCCCGGGAACGTCGCGGTGATCAGCGCCAGGCTGGAGGGAACGAGCAGCGCACCCGCGACCCCCTGCAGCGCGCGCATCGCGATCAGCACCCCGGAGGTCGGGGCAGCCGCGCACAGCGCCGACGTGATGCCGAAGCCGATCAGGCCGGCGATGAACACCCGGCGCCGCCCGAGGTGGTCGCCGAGCGAGCCGCCGACCAGGATCAGCGCACCGAGCGTGAGCAGGTAGGCCTCGACGATCCACTGCTGCGAGGCGAGCCCGGTCTCGAGGTCCTCGCGGATCGCCGGGAGCGCGACGTTGACGACCGTCCCGTCGAGGAATACGACGCTCGACCCGAGGATCGCGGCGACGAGCGTAAGGCGCTTCGCGCGAGCGTCGGGCACGCACCAACGATGGCAGACGCGGCGAACGCCGCCCGCCGCCGGTACTAGGCTGCCGGGTCCGATGGCGTTCAAGCATCTCCTCCGCCGCCGCGACGGCCGGCTGCCGCGGTCAGTGTCCGCCGAGCTCGACGCGGAGCTGCGGTCGCCGCTGCCCTGGATGTACCCGTGGCAGCTGACGCCGCAGGTCGCGGTCGAGCTCGAGGGATCCGAGCTGCCGAGCATCCACGCGACCCGCAGCGAGATGATCGAGCCGGTCGTGCGCGAGGCGCTCGCCGCAGCGGGACCGGGCGCAACCCTCCTCGATCTCGGGTGCAACGAGGGCTGGTTCGCCCACCGCGCGCTCGAGTGGGGTGCGGCACGCGTGGTCGGGCTCGACGTGCGCGACGCGAACATCCACCGCGCGATGCTGATCCGGGAGCACTTCGGGATCGAGCCGGAGCAGCTGACGCTCGCGCAGGCAGACGTGCTCACGCTCGATCCCGAGCGGCTCGGCAGCTTCGACGTCGTGCTCGTGCTCGGGCTGATCTACCACCTAGAGAACCCGGTCGGCGCGCTGCGAGTGGCACGCACCCTGACGCGCGGGACGGCCGTCGTCGAGTCGCAGCTGACGTCGCACGATGAGCCGATCCGGCTCGGCTGGGGGGAGACGGGCGTGTTCCGGTCGGCCCCCGGGCACTGGGCGGCGGTGCTCGAGCCGGCGGACGAGCAGCACGACGAAGGGAACCCGCTCGCCTCGTTCGGCGGCGTGATCAGCCTGGTCCCCAACCGCACCGCGCTGGTGCAGGCGATCGAGGTGGCGGGCTACAGCGAGGTGCACATGCTCGACGCGCCGGCGCACCTGAACCCCCAGTACGTGGAGGGCCAGCGCGGCATCGCCGTGGGACGCGTGCGGGGATGAGCCTGCCGCCGCCCGTGACCACCCGGGTGACCGAGGGACCGCTGCGCGACTACTGGCTCGCGCGCGCCGCCCAGCACACGCACGACACGTACGCCGGGGTGCCGCTGCTCAAGTTCCCCGAGGACCTGCGCACGTACGAGCACCTGCTGTGGGCCGATGGCATCGACACCGTGATCGAGATCGGGACCTCGGCCGGAGGCAGCGCGCTGTGGTTCCGCGATCGGCTCGAGACCGCGCGCCGCTACGGCCGGATCGGGCGCCGGCCGCGCGTCATCAGCGTCGACGCGTCGCACGACTCGGCGCGCGAGCACCTCGCGCGCGCCGATCCGCGCTGGTCGAAGACCATCCGGCTGGTCGACGGCGACGTCCGTGACCCGGCGACAGCCGACGCGGTCGCGGCTCTCATAAACGACGGGGCGCGCTGCCTCGTCGTCGAGGACTCCGCGCACGAGTACGACACCACGATGGCGGCGCTCACGAGCTTCGCGCGGTTCGTGCCGCCGCAGGGGTTCTTCGTGGTCGAGGACGGCTGCGTCGACGTCGAGGCGCTGCGGCTCGACGACGCCTGGCCGCGCGGCGTGCTGCCCGCGCTGCACCACTGGCTCGACACACCGCAGGGACGCGAGTTCACCGTCCGGCGCGACCTCGAGCTGTACGGGATCTCGTGCCACCCCGAGGGCTTCCTCCAGCGCGCGTGAGCACGGCGGCCGCCATCACGGTCGACGGCGTCTCGAAGACGTTCCGGCTGCCGCACCAGCGCTACTCGACGCTCAAGGAGCGGGCGCTGCACCCGTTCCGCTCGAGCGCGATCGACGAGCTGCACGCGCTCCAGGACGTGTCGGTCTCGGTCGGGCAGGGGGAGTTCTTCGGCATCGTCGGCCGCAACGGGAGCGGCAAGAGCACGCTGCTCAAGTGCCTCGCCGGGATCTACGAGGCCGACAGCGGGCGCATGGACGTGGACGGCAAGCTGTCGCCGTTCATCGAGCTCGGGGTCGGCTTCAACCCCGACCTGACCGCGCGCGACAACGTGCTGATCAACGCGATCCTGCTCGGCCTCACGCGGCGCGAGGCGCGCGAGCGCTTCGACGACATCATCGCGTTCGCCGAGCTCGAGGAGTTCCTCGACCTGAAGCTCAAGAACTACTCGTCGGGGATGCACGTACGGCTCGCGTTCGCGGTCGCGACGCAGGTCGACGCCGACGTGCTGCTGATCGAC
The DNA here is from genome assembly GCA_963806395.1 of uncultured Solirubrobacteraceae bacterium. Lineage (GTDB taxonomy): Bacteria > Actinomycetota > Thermoleophilia > Solirubrobacterales > Solirubrobacteraceae > DASSUW01. The sequence goes on from CAWDYI010000021.1 coordinate 20,849, forward strand.
GAGGTGCTCGCGGTCGGCGACGCCGCGTTCCAGCAGAAGTGCTTCGACCAGTTCCTCAAGCTCAAGGACGCCGGCCGCACGATCGTGTTCGTGACCCACGACATGCACGCCGTCGAGCGCTTCTGCGACCGCGCGATGCTGCTCGAGCGCGGCCGGATCGTCGACATCGGCGACCCGCACCACATCGCGCAGGCCTACAACGAGATCAACTTCGGGCGGTTCGTGCACGACGCGCCCGAGGGCGCCCGCTACGGCGACCACACGGAGGCCGAGATCACCGGCGGGTGGTTCGAGAACGCGGCGGGCGAGCGCGTGCAGGCACTCGCGCACGGCGAGCCGGTGCAGGTCGTGATGGAGGTCCGCTTCCGCGCCCCGCTCGACGAGCCGGTGTTCGGCTTCACGCTGCGCCACGACGCCGGCCAGGCGGTGTTCGCCACGCGGACCGACATGCAGCAGGTGCCGACCGGCCGGTTCGAGGCAGGCGAGGTGGCGATCGTGCGCGTGACGCTGGACAACTGGCTCGCGCCGGGCGCGTACCGGTTCACGCCGTCGCTCGCGCGGGCCGGCGCGGGCACCGAGGCGCTCGACGCGCGCGAGAACCTGACCGTGCTGACCGTGCACGGGACGCGCAACGCGGGCGGGCTGGTCGACCTGCCGCACGCGATCGTGATCGAGCGGCGATGAGCGACGACGCGCGCCGCTTCTGGGAGCTGACGTGGATGCTGGCGGTGACCGACTGGAAGCTGCGCTTCTACGGGTCCGCGCTCGGCTACGTGTGGACGCTCGCGCGGCCGTTCGCGTTCTTCGGCGTCATCTACATCGTCTTCACGGAGATCGCCGACATCGGCAACGACGTCAAGGACTACGGCGTCTGCATCCTCTTCTCGCTGGTGCTGTTCCAGTTCTTCGCCGAGGCCACCACCGGCTCGGTGACGTCGGTCGTCAGCCGCGAGAACCTGCTGCGCAAGATGCGCTTCCCGCGCCTCGCGATCCCGCTGAGCACGGTGCTGACGGCGCTGATGAACCTCGGCGCGACGCTCGTCGCCGTGTTCGTGTTCGCGATCGCTGCAGGCGTGTATCCGACCTGGAGCTGGCTCGAGCTGCCGCTGCTGATCGCGGTGCTCGCGGTGGCGGCGACGGGCACCGGGATGCTGCTCGCCGTGCTGTTCGTGCGCTACCGCGACGTACAGCCGATCTGGGACGTGGCCACCCAGATCCTGTTCTACGCGTCGCCGATCCTGTACGTGGCGACGATGGTGCCCGAGGACTACCGCCAGGCGTACCTGTTCAACCCGATCGCCGCGATCCTCACGCAGGTCCGCCACGCGGTCGTGGATCCGACGGCGCCGACCGCGTCAGCAGTGATCGGCGGCGCCGCCTGGCTGCTCGTCCCGCTCGGCGTGACCGTGGCGGCCTTCGCCCTCGGCGCCTGGGCGTTCCGCCGCGAGGCGCCGCGGATCGCCGAGCACCTCTAACGGATCGCGCGGAACAGCCGGTTCATCGCCCGGCGCAGGCCGCGGCCGACCGCCGAGTCCTCGCCGATCACGCCGTAGACCGCTCCGCGGATGCGCTCGAGCAGCCGCCACGCGACCGACTCCTGCACGCGCTTCGCCTCGTCCTCGGCGCGCTGGGCGCGCGCGTGCGCGGCGACCAGCTCCTCGTGCTTGGCGGCCAGCTCGGCGCGGAACCTCTCCTCGCGCTCGGCGATCAGCTCGAGCCCGTAGTCGAACAGGCTCGACTCCGCCGGCAGCTCAGGCAGCGCGGCGTCCGAGGCGACGGCGACGAGGTACAGCGGTTCCGGCGCCTCGGCCGGGCGCCACTCGCCCTCCGTGCGTTCGATCCGGACCGCGAGGTGGCCCGCGGGTGCCGCGGTCAGCGCCTCGATCCGTGAGCCCGCGACGGCGCGCTGCGCGAACATCGACAGCGTCGCGAAGCGGCTGCGCAGCAGCGCCGTGAACTCGTCCTGCGTGAGCTCGCGCTCGTGGAACGGGTTGACGAAGTCGCGCTCGTCGGAGTACGTCTGGCGCTCGGGCGTGGACATGATCAGCAGACCGCCGGGGGCGAGCACGCGCGCGGCCTCGGCCAGGACCCGTTCCTGGTCGCCGACGTGCTCGATCATCTCGAACGCGACCACGGCGTCGAAGGCGTCGTCGGCGAACTCGGACAGGTCGGTCGCCGACGCGACGCGGAACTCGAGGCCGGGCGCGACGTAGTTGGCGCGGCTGTGCTCGACCGTGCGCTCGTCGACGTCGATGCCCGTGACCGCGCTCGCGGTGTCGGCGAGCAGCGCCGCGCCGAAGCCCTCGCCGCTGCCGAGATCGAGCACCCGCCGGCCGGCCACGAGCGGCCGCGCCCACAGGTAGCGGTGGAAGTGCTCGTAGATCACCTGCGCGTCCTGCGCCCACGGCACGATGCGCTCTCCGGTCGCCTCGATGAGCCGCGGGGCACCGGCTGTGCGGGGTGGCATCGCGGGATGGATAGCACGGTGCTCCCTGCTACGTTGCTCGCCGTGTCCGGAGCCGCCGTGGAAGAGCAGGCCGAGGTCGAATTGCTACGTGCGCGCGTGGCCGAGCTCGAGCGCGAGCTGGCCGACCGCACCGAGCGCGCGAACGCCGCCGTGGCCGCCGCCGAGGACCGCCTCTACTGGCTCGACCGGTGGCGGATCGACCCGAACCGGGTGATGGCGACGCGAGCGGGGCAGTGGGCGTTCCTGGCCGCCAAGCGGGCGCGCCGCGCACTCCTGATCGCCGACAGGATCCGCCGCCGCCTGGCGCGATGAGCGAGCGGGTCACAGCGGTCGTCCCCGTCAAAGACGGGGCCCGCTTCCTTGGCGAGATGCTCGAGGCGCTGGCGCGCGAAGGCGTCGACGAGATCCTGGTGATCGACTCCGGCTCGCGCGACGGGTCGCAGCAGATCGCGCAGGCCGCCGGCGCGACCGTCGTCGAGATCGCGCCGGAGGAGTTCGCCCACGGCCGCACGCGCAACCTCGGCGCCGAGCGCGCGAGCGGCGACGTCGTCGCGTTCCTCACCCAGGACGCGACCCCCGTGCCCGGCTGGCTCGCCGCCGTGCGCGAGGCGTTCGCGCTGTCCGAGCACGTCGGCGCGGTCTACGGCCCGCACCTGCCGCGCGAGGGGACGAGCCCGATGATCGCGCGCGAGCTGACGGAGTTCTTCGCCACGTTCGGCGACGCGCCGCGGGTCTTCGGGCCGGGCGATCCGACGTTCCTCTCGAACGTGAACGCCGCGTACCGGCGCGCGTGCTGGGAGGAGATCCGGTTCGACGACGTGCCCTACAGCGAGGACCAGGCGTTCGGCCGTGCGCTCGCGGCGCACGCGACCTGGCGCAAGGCGTACCACCCGGGCGCCGGCGTGCTGCACGCCCACGACTACCCGCCGCTGGACTTCATGCGCCGCTACTTCGACGAGTACCGCGGCCTGCGCGAGACGATCGACCACGTCGAGCCGTTCGGCGTGCGGTCGTCCGTGCGCGGCGTCCGTGACCAGGTGGCCGCGGACCGGCGCTACATGGGCGCGCGCGGCGTCGCGGGTCGAGAGCGCGCACGCTGGACCGCGCGCTCGCTCGTGCACCACGGCGGCCGCCGGGCGTTCTCGGCGCTCGGCTCGCGCGCGGACGCGCTCCCGCCCGTCGTGCAGCGCGCGCTGTCGCTCGAGCGGCGCGGGGCGCCGCGGCCCGCGCTCGAGCACCGTTCCGCGACGCCGCCCCGGCACCGGTTCGACGAGATCGCCCGCGCGATGCGCAACGGCCCGGCGCCGCTGCTCGCGCCCTATCCCGGCATGGCCGACCGCGAGCGGCTGCACCTGGCGTTCGTCGTGCCGACGTTCAACGTCGGCTCCGGCGGCCACTACGTGATCTTCCAGATCGTCGAGCGGCTCGAGCGGATGGGCCACACGTGCTCGGTGTGGGTCCACGACCTGTTCGGCGGCCGGCCGGACGGCAGCGCCGCGGTGATGCGGCGCGAGATCACCGAGTCGTTCGCGCCCGTGAAGGCGCCCGTCTTCCGCGAGTTCGACGACTGGTACGGGGCCGACGTGGTCGTCGCCACCGGGTGGCAGACGGTCTTCCCGGTGCTCGAGCTCGACGGCTGCCGGGCGCGCGCCTATCTCGTCAACGACCACGAGCCCGAGTTCTTCCCGACGTCGGTCGAGTCCGAGTGGGCGGAGCGGACGTACAGCCAGGGGCTGTACGGCATCGTCGGCAGCCCGTGGCTGCAGGATCTGTACGTGAACCGGTACGGCGGCGACGCCGGAACGTTCCAGTACGGCGTGGACGCGAACGTCTACTTCCCCCGGCCGGTCCCGCGCCGGCGCGACACCGTCGTGGCGTACGCGCGCGCGGTCACGCCGCGACGCGCGGTCGCGCTCGCAGTGCTCGGGCTCGCCGAGCTGCGCCGCCGGCGACCGGACGTGCGGATCGTCCTGTTCGGCAACGACAGGCCGATCGAGGCGCCGTTCGACTTCGAGGACGCCGGCGTCGCCGGTCACGAGCAGCTGTCGTGGCTGTTCTCGGAGGCGACCGCCGGGCTGTGCCTGTCGATGACCAACCACTCGCTGGTGCCGCGCGAGATGCTGGCCTGCGGGCTGCCGTGCGTGGAGCTCGACCGGCCGAGCACGCGCTCCGTGTTCGGGGCGGACGGCCCGGTGACGCTGGCGGACTTCGACGCCGGCGCGATCGCGGACGGGCTCGAGCGGCTGCTCGACGACGAGGACGCCTGGGCGCGCCGGTCGCGGCTCGGGATCGACTTCGTCCGCGAGCAGAGCTGGGACGTCTCCGCCGAGCAGGTCGAGCGCGAGCTGCGGAACGCGCTCCGGGTCCGCGGTGGCTGAGGCGCGCAGCCGCCTGCGCCCGCCGCCCGCGCTCGGCGCCCTGCTCGCGGTGAGCGCGCTGCTGGCCGCCACGTGGGCGGCCGTGCTGCCGACCTTCCAGGCGCCCGACGAGCAGTCGCATTTCAACTATGTGCAGTCGCTGGGAGCGCGGCACGCCCTGCCCGGCGACCGCGACCACGAGTTCTCCTCGACCCAGGCCAGGGAGGGCATCGAGGCCGTGAACTCCGATCAGGTCGCTGCGCAGAAGCCGGTCAAGCCGGAGTGGAGCGACCAGGTCGAGGATCGGTGGGCGGCGACCGAGGAGCAGGCACCGCGCGACGACGGCGGCGGCGTCGGGCCGGCGTACGACTACCCCCCGACGGCGTACGCGTGGCAGGCGATCGGCTACGTCGCCGCCTCCGGCGGCACGCTGTTCGACGAGCTGCTCGGCGCCCGCTTGATGTCGGCGCTGTGGGTCCCGATCTCGGTCCTCGCGACGTGGCTGCTCGCGGGCGAGGTGCTGGGCCGCCGGCGGCTACTGCAGACGGCTGCGGCGTCGGTGCCGGCGCTGGTCCCGATGTTCGCCTTCATCTCCGCCTCCGTGAGCCCCGACGGCATGATGTACGCGCTCTGGACGCTCGCGCTCTGGCTGGGCGTCCGGGCCGTCAAGAACGGCGTGCCCGCGCGCGAGGGGGCGGCGTTCTTCGCGCTCGTCGGCCTTGCCTGCACCGTCAAGGCGACCAGCTACGCGCTGTTCGTCCCGGCCGCGTTCGTCGCCGTGGCGGGCCTCGCGGCCCGCTGGCCGTGGCGGATCGGCCGCGTTCTGCGGCTCGTCGCGGTGGTCGCGGTGCCGCTCGCGCTCACGCTCGGCGTGTGGATGCTGGTCGCTGCTGCCGAGGACCGCCCGGCAGCCGCGCAGGTGACGGCGGCGGCGTCGGCCGGCGGCGGGTCCGCGGGCGGCGGGGGACCGGCCGCCGCCGCAAGCGCGGCGGGACCAACTGGCGCGAGCTGGCGTCGTACGTCTGGCAGTACTACCTGCCGCGCGTGCCGGGCCAGCAGGCGTACCGGATCCCGCAGAGCGGCTATCCGCTGCTGCAGATCTGGATCACGCAGGGCTGGGCGGCGTTCGGCTGGTTGGAGGTGAAGTTCCCGCCCTGGGTCTACCGCATCCTCGGCGTGCTGACGATGGCCGTCTTCGCCCTCGCGCTGGCGGCGCTGCTGCGCGCCCGCCGTAATGTCGACCTGCGCGTGCTCGCCTTCCTCGCGCTCGCCTGCGCAGCGCTGCTCGGCGGCCTGCACTGGACCGACTACCACCAGCTCGAAGCCGGCTCCAAGGGCTTCATGCAGGGCCGATACGCGTTCCCGGTGATCGGCATCTTCGGGCTCGCGCTCGCCGGCGCCGTCTCGCTGCTGCCCGCCTCGCGCCGGGCCTTGGCGACCGGCGCAGCGGTCGCCGGACTGCTCGTCTTCCACCTGTTCGCGCTCGGGCTCGTGCTGGAGCGGTTCTATGCGTAGCGCCGTCATCGGCTTCGCGACCGCCTTCGTGATCGGGCTCGTCGCCCTCGTCGCCGTCGGCCTCGGCCAGCGTTCGAGCCTGGTCTACTCGCTCGGCGTCAACCCCGCGCTGTCGGCGGCGAGCTGGCGACCGGCGACCGCGCGTGCCAGGCGCCGGTCAGCGTCCCGCGCGGCGCCGCCTTCGACCGGGTCGGCTTCATGCTCCGCAAGGTCGCGGAGCCCGGCCCGCCCGTGCGCGTCGAGGTGCTCGACGACGCGACGAACCGCCGGCTGGCCTCCGGCCGCCTCCCGTCGGGCTACGCCGACTTCGACCCCGCGCGCCGGCGCGAGCACGTGGTCGACCGTCGGCCGCGTAGAGACGGACGCGCCGCTGCGAGGTGTGCGTGGTCAACGAGGGCCCCGGCGCCGTGTCGGTGATCGGCCAGGCCGGCATCGCCTCGCCGCCGACCTCCGGCACGTTGTCGGGCGAGCCGATCACCACCGACCTCACATTCAATTTGCGTGACAGCGACCGGTCGCTGGTGGCGCTGCTCCAGCATATCGCCGACCGCGCCGCCCGCTTCCGCGCCGGCTGGGTCACCCCGCTCGTGTACCTCGCGCTGGCGCTCGCGATCCTCGTCGCAGCGCCGTTGCTGCTCGCGCGCGCGGTCGCGCGCGCAGCGTCCGACGATCAGCGCAGCGCAGCCGACACCACGCGCCAGTAGGCGCGCAGACCCCAGCGGAGCGGCGCCAGGCGGCCCGCGCGGCCGAGGAACGGCGAATCGAGGTCCGGCGTGAGCCAGGCCGCGAACTCGGCAGCGGAGACCGTCCGCGTCGCCTGCACGGCGCGCCGCTCCCGCAGCAGCCGCGGGAGCGCGCGTAGCGTCTCGCGTGCGGCGGCCAGCTTCTGCGGCAGCCACCCGCCCGCGGCCGCCACCACGAGCAGCCCAGCCTCGGTGGCCGCCAGCGCCGGCGCCAACGCGAGCAGCAGCGGCGCCGGGTAGCAGCGCACGATCGTCGCCCACCGGTTGCGCTCGAGCAGCCGCCACTTCTCCGGCCCCTTCGCGAACGCGTAGTCGTGGTCGACGACCGCCGCGGGCTCGACGCCGAGCGTGCCGCCCGCGAGCCGCAGGCGCAGCGAGAGGTCGACGTCCTCCTGGTACATGAAGAACGCCTCCGCGAACCCGCCCACGCGCTCCCATTCGCGCCGCGGCACGGCAAGGCAGGCGCCGGACAGGAACGCGACCTCCCGCGACCCGCGGGCAGCGGCCTGCCCCGCCCACGCGATGCCGGTGAAGTGCACGACGCCGCCGCTCGTGTTGACCGCCCGGCCGCCGTCGGCGGTGACGAGCCCCATCCAGGCGCTCCAGTCCCCGCGCGGCGCGCGGATCGCGTCCACGAAGCCGGCGGCAGGCGTCGCGTCGGGATTCAGGAACACGAGCAGGTCGCCGGTCGCGGCACGCGCGCCGGCGTTCGCGCCGGCCGCGAAGCCGGCGTTGTGCCCGCTCTGCACCAGCTTCGCGGCCGGTGCGAGCTCGCGCACGGCCGCGACGGTGTCGTCGGTCGACGCGTTGTCGACGACCACGAGCTCGTCGTCCGGACCGAGCTGCGCGCACAGGGCCGGCAGCGCGACGGCCACCGCGGCGCGGCTGTTGTAGGTCACGACCACGGCCGACAGGCGGCTTGCACCCTCCCGGGACATCGGGGCGGGCATGCTAGCCTCCGGCCCGCCGAGCGACGGGCAAACCGCCCGTGAGTTCCATGCCTGAACGCGCGGATCAGCCGACACCCTGGGAGCGGATGACCGCAACCTCCGCCGGTCGCCGACGTTTCAGCGAGCGACCGGCCCCGGCCGAACCTTTGACGCTGCCCCACACGCCGCCCACAGACCGCAGTTCCTGCCTCGCCGTGGTCCCCGCTTACAACGAGGCCGCCACGGTTGGCAGCGTCGTCATGGCGCTGCACAACAAGGCCCCGCAACTCGACGTCGTCGTCGTCGACGACGGATCGACGGACGCCACCGGGCAGTGCGCCGAGGAGGCCGGCGCACGCGTGCTGCGGCTGCCGTTCAACCTCGGCATCGGCGGCGCCGTCCAGGCGGGCTTCAAGTACGCCGACGAGCACGGCTACGACTTCATGGTCCAGGTCGACGGCGACGGCCAGCACGACCCCGGCGAGATCAGCACGCTGTTCGCCGCGATCGACGGCCCGGACGGCGCGGACATGATCTGCGGCTCCCGCTTCAGGACCGAGACCGGCTACATCGCGCCGATCAGCCGGCGCACGGGGATCCACCTGTTCGCGTTCCTGCTGTCGCGGCTCCTGCGCCAGCCGATCACCGACCCGACGTCCGGCTTCCGGCTCTACAACCGCCGCGCGATCGCCCTGTTCGCGCGCGACTACCCGCACGACTACCCCGAGGTGGAGGCGGTGCTGATGCTCCACCACCACCGCCTGACGATGCGCGAGGTCCCGGTGCGGATGTTCCAGCGCGGCGGCGGCGTTTCCTCGCTCACCGGCTCGGGCAAGTCCTTCTACTACATGGTCAAGGTGCTGCTCGCCCTGTTCGTCGGCCTCGGCCGGCGGCGCGCGGTGCCCGCGCCGGGCGAGGCCGCTCCGGTGGCGGCGGAGCACGGGATCTGATGGAGCTCCGCCTCCAGATCGTCGCGATCATCGGCGCCGTCGGCCTGCTCGTGCTCGTGCTCGAGCTCGTCCGCCGGCGCGCGCTGATGGAGCGCTACGCGCTGCTGTGGCTGTTCGCCTCGGTGGTGATCCTCGGTCTCGCGATCTTTGACGGCGCGCTGACCGTCCTCGCCCGGCAGCTCGGCATCCTGTCGGCGCCGAACGCGCTGTTCTTCGTCGCCATGGCGTTCATCCTGCTGCTGTTGCTGCACTTCTCGGCGGCGATGTCGCGGCTCACCGACCAGTCGAAGGTGCTCGCCCAGCGGCAGGCCATCCTCGAGGAGCGCCTGCGCGAGGTCGAGCTTGCCCGCGCGCGGGCCGCGGGCGACGAGGCGCGCGAGCTGCAGCCGCTGCTGCGCTCCGGCACTCGCCACGACGGCTGACGCCATGTGCGGAATCTGCGGAGCCATCAACCTGCGGGGTGAGCCGATCCCCGACCTCCCGCGCCGGCTCGAGGTGATGAACGACCTGATCGAGCATCGCGGGCCCGACGACGACGGCCTGTGGGTGCACGAGCGCGGCCACGTCGGGTTCGGCCACCGCCGCCTGGCGATCATCGACCCGACGCCGGCGGGCCACCAGCCGATGACCGACGAGGCCGGCCGCTGGATCACCTACAACGGCGAGGTCTACAACTACCCGGAGCTGCGGCTCGAGCTCGGCGGGCCGTTCCGCACCGGCTGCGACACCGAGGTCGTGATGCGCGCGCACGACCGCTGGGGCGTCGACTCGCTCGACCACCTGCGCGGGATGTTCGCGTACGCGCTGTGGGACGAGGTCGAGCAGGAGCTGGTCTGCGCGCGCGACCGCTTCGGGATCAAGCCCTTCTACTACGCCCAGGTCGGCGACGTCCTGTACTTCGCGTCCGAGGCGAAGGCGCTGCTGCCGTTCCTGCCGCGGATCGAGACCGACCTCGCGGGCCTGAAGGACTACCTCGCGTTCCAGTTCTGCCTCGCCGGCAAGACGCTGTTCGAGGGCGTGCGCGAGCTGCTGCCCGGCCACCGGCTGCGCGTGCGCAACGGGACGGTGGTGCCGGAGCGCTACTGGGAGGTCTACTACGACCTCGACTTCGACCACACGGCGAAGTACTTCGAGGAGCGGATCGAGGCGCTGCTGGCGGAGTCGGTGAAGCTGCACCTGCGCAGCGACGTGCCGGTCGCGGCATACCTCAGCGGCGGCCTCGACTCCTCGAGCGTGGCGTCGCTCGCCAGCCGCGGCTCAGGCGGCCCGATGAAGGCGTTCACGGGGCGCTTCCCCGAGGATGAGCGCTATGACGAGAGCCGCTACGCGCGGATGCTGGCCGACGAGCGCGGCCTCGACCTGCACCAGATCGACATCGGCGTCGGCGACTTCCTCGGCTCGATCGAGTCGGTCATCTACCACCTCGACCACCCGGTCGCGGGGCCCGGCTCGTTCCCGCAGTTCATGGTCTCCGAGGCGGCCTCGCGCGACGCGAAGGTGATCCTCGGCGGCCAGGGCGGCGACGAGATCTTCGGCGGCTACACGCGCTACCTGATCGCGTACTTCGAGCAGTGCATCAAGGCGGCGATCGACGGCACGATGCACAAGGGCAGCTTCGTCGTCACGTACGAGTCGATCATCCCGAACCTCGTCGCACTCAAGAACTACAAGCCGCTGCTGACGGAGTTCTGGCGCGACGGCCTGTTCGAGGACCTCGACGCGCGCTACTTCCGGCTGATCAACCGCGCGCCGACGCTCGACGGCGAGGTCGACTTCGACGCGCTCGGCGAGTACTCGCCGTTCGAGACCTTCCAGGCGATCTTCAACGGCCGCAACGTCGGCCACGAGTCGTACTTCGACAAGATGACCCACTTCGACTTCAAGACGCTGCTGCCGGCGCTGCTGCAGGTCGAGGACCGGGTCAGCATGGCGCACGGCCTCGAGTCGCGGGTGCCGCTGCTCGACCACGAGCTGGTCGAGCTGGCGGCCACGATGCCGGCCGACGTCAAGTTCAAGGACGGCACGATGAAGCACGTCTTCAAGCAGGCCACGCGCTCGCTCGTGCCCGACGCGATCGCCCAGCGCAAGGACAAGATGGGCTTCCCGGTGCCGCTGCATGAGTGGTTCGCCGGACCCGCGCGCGAGTACGTCTCCGACGTGTTCTCGTCCTCGCAGGCACTCGGCCGCGCGCACTTCGACAACCGCAAGGTGCTCGCGGGGCTCGAGAAGGAGAACCGCTTCGGCCGCCAGACATGGGGCCTGCTATCCCTCGAACTGTGGCAGCGGCTGTTCCACGACCGCGAGCACGAGTTCAAGAATCTGCTAACGACGAAAGGGACGGCAAGTGAAGGTCCTGATAACGGGCGGGGCCGGTTTCATCGGCTCCCACCTCGCCGATCGGCTGTTGGATGAGGGCCATGAGGTCCTCGTCATCGACAACTACGCCACCGGTCGCCGCGACAACCTGACCGAGCGTGACGGCCTCGAGATCGTGGAGGACACGATCGAGGACGCCGACGCCGTGATGGAGGCGTTCGAGGGCTTCCGTCCCGACTTCGTGGTGCACGCCGCGGCGGCGTACAAGGACCCCGAGGCCTGGGGCACCGACGTGACGACGAACGCGCTCGGCACCGTCAACGTCGTGAAGGCCGCGCAGGCCACCGGCGTGCAGCGGCTCCTCTACTTCCAGACCGCGCTCTGCTACGGCACGACGCCGACCGAGCAGCCGGTCACGCTCTCGCCACCCGATCCGGCCCGACTCGAGCTACGGCATCTCCAAGACGGCGGGCGAGCAGTACATCGAGCTGTCGGGCGATCGACTTCGTCTCGTTCCGGCTCGCCAACGCGTACGGGCCGCGCAACATCTCCGGCCCGCTGCCGACCTTCTACCACCGGCTGACCGAGGGCAAGGGCGTGTTCGTGATGGACACGCGGCGCGACTTCATCTACGTCAGCGACCTGATCGACGTCGTGACGCAGGCGATCGTCGACGGCACCGGCCACGGGCACTACCACGTGTCCTCCGGCAGCGACTTCTCGATCAAGGAGCTGTTCGACGCGACGATCGCGGCGCTGCCCGAGGTCGAGCTCGACGAGTGACGTCGAGGTGCGCCCGCGGGGCGAGGACGACGCGTACACGATCCTGCTCGACCCGAGCCGCATCAACCAGGACTTCGGCTGGTCGCCGAAGGTGCCGCTGGAGGAGGGCGTCCGCCGGGCGATCGAGTACTACAGGGAGCACGGGATCTCCCAGACCTACACCCATCTGAAGGTCGGCGAGTGATCTTGGGCGGCTCGCGGATCCTCGTCGTCGGCGGGGCCGGCTTCGTCGGCTCGAACCTCGTGCGCGCGCTGTTGGAGATCGACCCGCGCGAGGTGCTCGTCGTCGACAACCTCCTGTCCTCCGAGCGCGAGAACCTGCCGGACGACGACCGCGTGCGGCTGATCGAGGCCTCGATCAACGACGACGACGTGCTGGCGGCGCTCCCGCGCGACCTCGAGTACGTCTTCCACCTCTCGACCTACCACGGCAACCAGAGCTCGATGGCCGACCCGCTGGCCGACCACGAGCACAACACGCTGACGACGCTGAAGCTCTACGAGGCGCTCAAGGACCACGACCAGATCAAGCGCGGTCGTCTACGCGTCGGCGGGCTGCACGGTGGCCGAGAAGACGTTCGAGGGCGCCGAGGCCACGCAGGAGGACGCGCCGGTCTCGCTGTGGCTGGACAGCCCGTACCAGATCTCCAAGATGATCGGGGAGTACTACTCCAACTACTACTTCTCCCGGCACGGGCTCCCGACCGTCAAGGCGCGCTTCCAGAACGTCTACGGGCCGGGCGAGGTGCTCGGCGCCGGGCGCTGGCGCGGGACCGTCAACACGGTCTGGCGCAACGTCACCCCGACGTTCATCTACAAGGCGCTCGAGCACGAGGCGCTGCCGGTGGAGAACGGCGGGATCGCGAGCCGCGACTTCATCTACGTCGGCGACATGGCGAAGGGCCTGATCGCGTGCGCGACCCGCGGCGAGCCGGGCGAGACGTACAACCTCGCGAGCGGGGCCGAGACGACGATCCGCGAGCTTGCCGAGCTGGTCAACGAGCTGACCGGCAACCCGACGCCGATCGCGCTCACTCCCGCCCGCGACTGGGACCACTCGGGCCAGCGCTTCGGCGATCCGTCCAAGTCGCAGCGCGAGCTCGGCTTCGAGGCGACGATGCCGCTGCGCGAGGGCCTCGAGCGGACGATCGCGTGGATGCGGGAGAACCGCGAGTGGATCGACGCCTGCATCGCGAAGCATGCGCTGCGGATGCAGGAGCTGGAGGGCGTTCCCGCGTGAGCGCCCAGGCGGCGCGCGATCCCGCCGTGACGCTCATCGAGCCGAGCACGGGCGCGTCATGGCCCGACTGGCGCGAGCTGTGGGCGCGACGCGAGCTGATCTACGTCCTAGGCCGCCGGGACGTCGCGATCCGCTACAAGCAGTCGCTGATCGGCGCGCTGTGGGCGGTGGTGCAGCCGCTGTTGCTCGCGGCGGTCTTCACGATCTTCTTCGGCGTGCTCGCCGACATCGACACCGGCATGGACGTGCCGTACCCGGTGTTCGCGATTCTCGGCATGGTCACCTGGCTGTTCTTCACCTCGGCGATCAGCAAGATCTCCACGGGCATGGTCACGAGCTCGACGCTGGTCTCCAAGGTCTACTTTCCGCGGCTGGTCATCCCGATCGCGGCGACCCTTGCGCCGGTCATCGACTTCGTGATCGGCTTCGTCGTGGCGCTGGTCGTTACGCTTGCGTACGGCGTGGTGCCGCCGGTGCAGGTGGTGCTGGTGCCTCTGCTCGTGCCGATCGTCCTCGTGGTCGTCCTCGCCTTCGGACTCTGGCTCGCCGCCCTGCACGTCAAGTACCGCGACGTCAACAACATCGTGCCGTTCGCCGTGCTGGTCGGTCTGTTCATCACGCCGATCATCTATCCGTTCAGCCACGTCCCGGAGGCCTACCAGCTGCTGTACGGCCTCAACCCGATGGTCGGCGTGCTTGAGCTGATGCGCTGGATGGTCCTCCCGGGCTCTGACTTTCCGGCGCTGCTCATCCTCATCACGTTCGTCGAGTCGGTCGTCCTGCTGGCGACGGGAATCCTGTACTTCAACCGCGCCCAGCGCAGCTTCGCCGACTTGATATGAGCGCGCCCGCGGTCAGGGTCGAGCACGTGAGCAAGCGCTATTACCGCGGCTCCAAGGGGGCGAGCGGCACGCTGCTGTCCGAGCAGATGGGCCACGCGCTGCGCCGGCTCGTCCGACGCGAGCACCGGGCCCCTGCGAGCGAACCGTTCTGGGCGCTACGCGACGTGTCTCTGGAGATCGCGCCCGGCGAGGTCGTGGGCCTGATCGGTCCCAACGGCGCCGGCAAGAGCACGCTGCTCAAGCTGCTCGCGCGGATCACCCAACCCACCGAGGGACGGATCGAGCTCCGCGGCCGGCTCGCCTCGCTGCTCGAGGTCGGCACGGGCTTCCACCCAGAGCTCACCGGCCGCGAGAACGTCTATCCTCAACGGCGCGATCCTCGGACTCAGCCGCCAGGAGATCGCCCGCCGGTTCGACGCCATCGTCGACTTCTCGGGCGTCGCGAAGTTCATCGATACGCCGGTGAAGCGCTACTCGAGCGGCATGTCCGTGCGCCTCGGCTTCGCCGTCGCCGCCCATCTGGATGCCGAGATCATGCTCGTGGACGAGGTGCTCGCGGTCGGCGACGCGGCGTTCCAGCGCAAGTGCATGAGCCGCATCCGCGAGCTCACGGTCCAGGAGGGGCGGACGATCGTGTTCGTCAGCCATAACCTCGCCTGGGTCGAACGGCTGTGCGACCGTGTCGTGCTGATCGAGGACGGCGTCATGGCAGCCCATGGGCCGGTCGCGAAGGTCATCGCCGGCTACCTGCGCACCGTCGATCCCGTGCAGCACGGCGGCTCGATCGAGATCGCGGACGACACGCCGCGGGTGGGCACCGGCACAGCGAAGTTCCGGCGCGTCCGGCTGGTGCGAGCGGAGGACGGTGGGCCGACGGGCTCGGTTCTGCTCAGCGAGCCGCTCGTGCTCGAGGCCGAGCTCGAGGTCGCTGAGACGATCGAGCGTGCGGTGCTCGAGATCGGAATCAACACCGTCGACGGTCTGCGGATCGTCACCTCGATGAGCACCGACGGCGGCCGGACGCCCATGCGGCTCGAGCCTGGACGACATGGGCTCCGGGCCGAGCTCGACCCCGAGTTGCTGCCTGGTGAATTCCTGCTCGATATCGGCGTGCACGAGCTAGGCCACGCGAGCGTTGACTTCGTGGAGCGCGTGCTCCAATTCGGCGTCAGCGCCAGCGACGGCGACGAGGAGACGTACGCGTGGGGCGTGCGCGGCTACCTTCGCTCCGATACGCGCTGGGAACTGCAGCGCCCCGCCATTACGGGGAGGCTCGACCCGTGAGGCTTCGGACGCCTGGGCGCCGGCGGCCCAGCGTCCTGTTCGCCGGCCAGAGCTACTACCACGCCTGGTATCTGTCCCGCGAGCTGCGCAAGCTGGGCTGGCGGGCGGACGTCCTGAACTGGAACTGGGATCCGGGCACGCAGGGCTTCTACCACGGGCAGGACTACCAGTTCACGTGGGACCCGCGTCGCGGCCGCCGCTACCTGCCGCACCTCGCGTTCTACCTCCGCTCGCTGCCGCGCTACGACATCTACCACTTCGCCAATACGCAGGGCATCCGCTTCGGCCACCCGCTCCACAAGTGGGTCGCCGAGCGGTTCCACCCGTACGCCGAGATCGAGCTGCTGCGGCGGCTGGGCAAGAAGATCGTGTACTCCAACAACGGCTGCCTGGACGGCGTGTCGCAGACGTCGTTCGCGTCGTGGGGCGACTCTCCGGTGTGCCTGGACTGCCCGTGGCGCGAGCGCCCGGACATCTGCAGCGACGAGCGCAATCTCGAGTGGGGCTACCACCGCAACCGGCTGACCGACTTCCAGTGCACGACGGGCGACAACCGCAAGGACTTCAACGACGACCCGCGCGTCCACGAGGTGCCCGAGTTCTACTGCCTGGACCCGGCGTTCTGGCGCCCCGACCTCGAGGTCTCACAGCGCTATCGACTCGACCTGCCGGCCGGGACCGTGAAGATCTACCACGCCGTCGGGAACTTCCAGAAGCGCACGGCCGGCGGGCGCAACATCAAGTCCAGCCATATCTACATGCCGCTGATCGAACGCATGAAGACAGAGGGCTACCCGGTCGAGCTCATCTTCGTGGAGGGCGTACCGAACGCCGAAGTCCGGTTCACGCAGGTGCAGGCGGACATCGTCGTCGACATGCTCACCTTCGGCTGGTTCGGCGCGAACGTGCGCGAGGCACTGATGCTCGGTAAGCCGGTCGTGTGCTATCTGCGGCCCGAGTGGCTGGAGAGCATGCGCAAGCAGGTCCCCGATTACATCGACGAGCTGCCGGTCGTCAGCGCGACGCCGGAGACGGTCGAGCAGGTCCTCAAGGAGCTCGTCAACGACCCGGAGCGGCGCCGCGAGCTGGGCAGGCGCGGGCGCCGGTTCGCACTGAAGTACCACTCGGCCGAGGCCGGCGCGCGGAGGATGGACAAGATCTACCGCGAGCTGCTGAGTGCCTGAGCGCGTCCGGCTCGCACCGCTGCGCGACGAGGACTCCGACCGGCTGTTCGCCTGGATCAACGACCGCGCGCTGGTCACCCTCAGCGCACCGTTCCGCCCGATCGAGCGCACCGAGCACGACGCGTGGTTCGCGTCGATCCGGCAGCGCGACGACGTGCGGATCCTGGGCATCCACGTGGTCGGCGGTGACGAGCTGATCGGCTCCTGCCAGCTGCACTCGATCCACGACGGCTCCGCGGAGCTGCAGATCCGGATCGGAGAGCGCCGGGCGCAGGGGCGCGGCTACGGGAGCGAGGCGGTGCGGCTGCTGCTGCGCCACGCGTTCCGAGAGCTCGGCCTGCGTCGCGTCACGCTCCATGTACTGGCATCCAACGAGCGGGCGCTCGCGGTCTACCGGCGCGCGGGCTTCGTTGAGCAGGGCGGGCCGGGCGAGCGGGCCGAAATCATCGAGATCGACGGACGCGCGGAGCGGGTGATTCGTATGGCCCGGCCGCACATCGTCGCGATCCATCAGCCGAACTTCTTCCCGTGGCTGGGCTTCTTCGACAAGCTCGAACGCGCGGACACGTTCGTGCTGCTCGATACGGTCGAGTTCTCCAAGGGCAGCCGGGCCAACCGCGTCGAGGTGCTCGTCGGCGGCGAGCCGCGCTGGATGACCGCCCCCGTGCAGCGCTCTGGGATCGGCGGACCGATCCGGGACGTAATGATCGACGAGACGCGCGACTGGCGCGCCAAGGTCGTCAAGACGCTGCGACAGAACTACCCGCGCGCCGACGCGCTCCCGCTGGTAGAGGAGCTGGTCGGGCACCGCGACGAGCGGCTGGCCGGCTACAACGAGCACGCGATCCGCCAGGTGGCCGCAGTGCTCGGGATGACGACACCGATCGTGCGCGCCTCGGACCTGGCGGCGGCGGGCCGCGCCACGGAGCTCCTGATCGGCCTCGTCCGCGCGGTCGGCGGCAGCGCGTACCTGGCCGGCGGCGGTGCCGGCGGCTACCAAGAGGACGACCGGTTCGCGGCGACGGGCATTGAGCTCCTGCCTCAGGAGTTCGCCGCGCCGCATGGCCTGTCGGTGCTCCATGCGCTGCTCACCGAGCAGCGTCAGGCAGCCCCAGGTTGACGCGCTGGTGGGTGGCCAGCAGATCGTCGTAAGCGGCCTCGGACGCGCGGCTGCGGCCGGCGATGCAACGCAGGATGCGGTCGCGCGGCGGCATCGCCGCCTCCTGCCACCACTCCGGGTGGGTGAGGACGTGCAGGCGGTCGGGCGCCGCCGCCGCCAAGACCTCCGGCAGCCGGTCGAAGCGCCAATAGCCGTTGGAGTCGGAGATATAGGCGTAGCGCTCGCGCACGCTGCGCGCTCCCGCGTGCAGAATCCCGCCGAGCGTCTCCACGTCGAGGTCCTGCGTGCCCGACACCGACGGGTTGTGCAGCGAGACCGCACCCACGCGCACCTCCAGCGCCTCGGAGAGCACTCGCGCCTCCCAGGCCGCGCGGTCGTCCAGCGAACCGCCGCCTGGAAACCCCGCGTCGAAGTGCAGGCCGATCCAGTGCCCGAGCGCCGCGATCTCGCGTAGCCGGGCGTGTACGGCGGGCTCCAGCGCGTTGTAGACGTCGCTGTGCAGCGAGACGAAGTACGTCGCGCGCGCTCCTAGCTCCGCCTCCAGCCGCGCGAGAGCGACCGCGCGGTGGACGGAGTAGTCCACGTCGTGGCGCCAGAGGACGTGCGGACCTTCGGCGACGGTGCCGAACGGCTCGAACGCGTAGCGGCCGAGCGCCGTCTCCACGATCTCGCGATACGACGCCTCGGTGAAGTCCTCGATGTGCCAGTCGGGGCTCACGCGGCCATTCTCGCAGGCGTTCGCGCGCACCTTTTCGCCACAGCGGCCGTTGCTATAACCGTCCGATGCCCGCGATCGAAGACTCACGCGTGCTGGTGATCGGCGGTGCCGGCTTCGTCGGCTCGCACATCGTCGACCAGCTCCTGGCCGAGCCCGTACGCGAGATCGTCGTGCTCGACAACCTGGTGCGCGGCACGCGCAACAACCTGGCCGGCGCGCTCGACGACGACCGCGTCACGCTGGTGGCGGGCTCGGTCGAGGACATCGACCTGCTGAACGACCTCATGCGCGGCACGGATTACGCGTTCCACCTCGCCGCGCTCTGGCTCTACGAATGCGTCCATGAGCCTCGCAAGGCGCTCGAGGCCAACGTCGTAGGCACCTACAACGTGATCGAGGCCGCTCAGGAGGCGGGCGTCAAGAAGGTCGTCTACTCGTCGTCCGCGTCGGTCTACGGCAACGCGGTCGAGGAGCCGATGACCGAGGATCACCCGTTCCACAACCGCACCATGTACGGCGCGACCAAGATCGCGGGCGAGCAGTTCTTCCGCGCCTTCCACGAGCGCCACGGGCTCGACTACGTGGGGCACCGGTACATGAACATCTACGGGCCTAGGATGGACTACCGCGGCACGTACGTGAGCGTGATCATGAAGGTGCTGGACCGCCTCGACGAGGGCAAGCCGCCGCTGATCTACGGCGACGGCTCGCACACCTACGACTTCGTCCACGTCGAGGACGTCGCGCGAGCGAACATCCTGTCACTGAAGTCCGACGCGACGGACACGTTCTTCAACATCGGCACCGGCGTCGGCACCACGATCCGCGAGCTGGTCGACATGCTGCTGGAGATCACCGGCAGCGGCATCGAGCCCGAGTACCTCCCCCAGGAGGAGGTGTTCGTCACCAACCGCGTCGGCAGCACAGAGCTCGCCGAGCGGCTGCTCGGCTTCCGGGGCGAGGTCGACCTGCGCACGGGCCTCGAGTCGGTCGTCGCCTGGAGGCGCGCCGACAGCGCCGCCGCCGTCGAGCCGATCTGACGTGTGCGGCATCGCGGGTGTGTTCGAGCGCTCGGGACGCCCGGCCGACAGGGACGTCCTGCAGCGCATGGGCGACGTCATGGCGCACCGCGGCCCGGACGGCGAAGGCGTGCACGCCGATGGCCCGGTCGGCCTCGTCAACCGCCGCCTGGCCATCATCGACCCGACGCCGGCCGGCGCGATGCCGATGGCGTCCGACGACGGCCGATACTGGATCACCTACAACGGCGAGGTCTACAACTTCGCAGACCTACGAGACGAGCTCGTCGCCGCCGGCCACCGCTTCCGCTCGCACACCGACACCGAGGTCGTTCTCAACGCCTACGCCGAGTGGGGAGCGGCGTGCGTCAGGCGGTTCAACGGCATGTTCGCGGTCGGGATCTGGGACCGTGAGCGCTCGGAGCTGTTCCTGGCGCGCGACCGATTCGGCGTCAAGCCGCTCTACTACGCCGACCTGGACCGCGCATTCCTATTCGGCTCGGAGATCAAGTCGATGCTCGAGCATGAGGCGCTCACTCCGCGCATGAGCCTGCCGCACCTGCTCGAGTACTTCACCTTCCAGAACATCTTCACCGACGGCACGCTGTTCGACGGCGTTCGGCTCCTGCCCCCGGGCCACCACCTCACAGTGCGCGCGAACGGCGACCGCGCGCGCCCGGAGCGCTACTGGGATTTCGACTTCCGCGAGGAGACGGACGGCCTGGCCTCCGACCAGGAGTACCAGGACGAACTGGACCGCCTGTTCCGCCAGGCCGTACGTCGCCAGCTCGTCAGCGACGTGCCCGTCGGCGCCCATCTGAGCGGCGGGATGGACTCCGGGAGCATCACCGCGCTGGCCGCGGAGGCGCTGCCGTACATGAACACGTTCACGGTCGGCTTCGACATGACCTCGCGCGTGGGCATGGAGGTCGCCGCGGACGAGCGTGTCAAGGCCGAGGCGATGTCGTACCAGTTCCGCACTGAGCACTACGAGGTCGTGCTCAAGTCAGGCGACATGGAGCGCTGCCTGCCCGCGCTGGTCTGGCATTTGGAGGATCCCCGCGTCGGCCAGAGCTATCCGAACTTCTACGGAGCGCGCTTGGCGAGCAAGTTCGTGAAGGTCGCCCTCTCGGGCTCGGGGGGCGACGAGCTGTTCGCCGGGTATCCGTGGCGCTACTACCGCGCCGTCGTCAACGACCACGTCGACGACTATGTGGAGAAGTACTACCGCTACTGGCACCGCCTCGTGCCCAACGACGTGCTGGAGGACTTCTTCGCGCCGGCGGTCTGGAACGAGGTACGCGACCTGCGCACGATCGACATCTTCCGTGACCAGCTCCCGGACCGCGAGGCGCCGGAAAGCCCCGAGGAGTACGTCAACCACTCGCTTTACTTGGAGGCCAAGACGTTTCTGCCCGGCCTCTTCGTCGTCGAGGACAAGCTCAGCATGGCGCACAGCCTCGAGAGCCGGGTGCCGTTCATGGACAACGACCTCGTGGACTTCGCCCAGCGCGTTCCGGTTCGCCTGAAGCTTCGCGACCTCGAGCACGTCGTACAGCTCGACGAGAACCTGCCCAGTCCGAAGACCGAGCGCTACTTCGAGCGCACGCGCGACGGCAAGCTGCTGCTGCGGCAGGTGATGAGCCGGTACGTGCCCGAGCAGGTCACCAACCAGATCAAGCAGGGGTTCTCGGGCCCGGACGCGAGCTGGTTCCGCGGCGACAGCATCGACTACGTCCGCAAGATCGTGTTCAACGACGACTCCGCGATGTACGAGTACCTGAACCCCGTCGTGGTGCGCCGGCTCGTCGACGATCACCTGGAGGGGCGGGAGAACCGCCGTCTGCTGTTGTGGTCACTGCTCACGATCGAGCACTGGTGCCAGACGTTCCTCCACGGTGCTCGCCCGTGAGGATCCTCGTCACGGGCGCCGCCGGCTTCGTCGGCTGCCACCTGATCGAGCACCTCGCCGACCGCCACGAGCTGTACGCGCTGACGCGCCGCCCGCCGCCGGCGGCGCTGGCGGGCCGCGCGCAGTGGATCGAGCAGGACCTGCTCACGCTGGATCCCGACGCCCTCCCGGCCCGGATCGACGGCGTCGTGCACCTCGCCCAGTCGCCCCACTACAGGGACTTCCCCGACGGCGCGCCCGACGTCTTCGCGGTCAACGTCGGCTCGACGTTCAGGCTCCTCGAATACGCGCGGCGAGCGGGCGCCCGCGCGTTCGTGCTGGCGTCGACCGGCGGCGTGTACGGGTATCGGCCCCATCCGATATCCGAGCGCGAAGACGAGCCGCGGCCGACGACGTTCTACTTCCGCTCCAAGCGCTCCGCCGAGTTGCTCGCCGAGGCGTACGCCAAGCTGTTCTCGGTGGTGGTGTTCCGCCTGTTCTTCGTCTACGGCGCGGGGCAGCGCCGGATGCTGATCGCCAGCCTTATCGACAAGGTGGCCGCCGGCGAGCCGATCGTCGTCGACGGCGATCCCGGCCTGAGCATCAACCCGATCCACGTCGACGACGCCGTGCGGGCGTTCGAGCCCGCGCTCGAGCTCGGCCGCTCCGCGACGGTCAACGTCGCCGGCGCCGAGCGCGTGAGCGTCACCGAGCTCGTGCGGCTGATCGGCGAACTCGCGGGCCGGTCGCCGGCCGTCGAGCATACGGAGGCGCAGCCAGAGGGCGACCTCGTCGCCGACATCGGCCGCCTGCGCGAGCTGCTCGGCGTGGCGCCCGCGATCGCGCTGTCCGAGGGCCTCCGCGGCGCTATCGGGGTGTCGGCGCCGTCAGGACGCTGATCCCGGCGTCGCTCACGTCGAGGTGCTCGACTGCGAGGCCGAGGTCGTCGCACCAGCCGCGGACCTCGTCCTCGGTGTGCCTCGATGCGTACGGCGGGTGGTACCAGTCGAAGTTGACCAGATCGTTCAGATTCGGCGAGAAGTCGTCGTTCCAGAAGCACTTGGCGAAGTGCCAGTAGACGAGCCGCTGCACGTCGTGCTCGCCGGCCGGGATGCCGAGCAGAGGGATGTCGCGGTCGAGCGTGACCGTCGCGCCGAGGTCCGAGAGCTTGTGGCCGAGCTCGCTCATGGCCGCGCTGAAGTCCATGCACTCCTCAACGCTCATCTTCGTCGTGCGCTCGCGCAAGTAGTCGTCGGCGTACTCCCGTAGCGGCGCCTTGCGCTTGTAGACGTAGAAGGCGAGCACCCCGCCGGGCGCGAGCAGGCGCGCGAGCGAGCGCACGGCAGCCGCGGCATCGGGCGTGTGGTGGACGACCTGGTCGGCCGACACGAAGTCAAAGCGGGCGGCGGGGAACGGCGGCCGCAGGAGGTCAGCCTGGATGTAGTGCAGGTTGTCGGCGCCGCCGAACTCGCGCTGGGCCGTCACGATGCTCTCGCTGAGGTCGAGCCCGACGACCGTCGCATCCGAGAGGCGTGCGAACCGCGCCGCGTCGCCGCCGAGACCGGTACCGGCCTCGAGCACGGTTCGCTTGCCGGAGAGGAAGCTGCGAAGGCCCTCGTCGTCGCCGAACCCAAAGCGCTCGACGTACCACCGGTACTGGGCCTCGACGCGCTGACGCACCTCGTCGCTGTCGACCCGCGACCATTTGGCCGAGAACGAGTCGAACGTCCCGGTCTGGTCGCCCAGCGGGCCGGACTCGTCGGGCACGAGCCGGGGGACGCCGTCGCGGATCGCGAAGCCGTGGCCGTCCGCGCACGCCAGACGCACGTCGCCGTCGAGCGTCAGCGCGCTGCCGTCGTGAGGACAGGTCAGGATTTCCAAGAGGCCGGGCTTCATCGCGGCTGAAGAGCGTAGCCGCCGCCGTTCGCTAGCCTGGCGCCGATGGTCGCGGGCACCCACGCGTCGATCCTTGCCGAGATCCTCGGTTGTCCGGTCTGCCAGGCACCCGTCGTCGACGCCAGCTGCACCGCCTGCGGCCGCAGCTATCCGGACGGCGACTACACGCCTGTGCCGCCTCCTGATCGCGATGTCCAGTCCAAGTGGGGTCTGTGGGAGCAGCTCCAGGCGAACGGCGCGGAGGTCTACGACGGCGACCCGGCAGGGAATCTGTCGGTCGGCGAGCGGCAGGACGCCCGCGCATTCGCGGAGTTCGCGCAGCTGAAGGGTCGGGTACTCGACGTCGGCTGCGGCCCGCAGGCCCTGCCGTCCTACGCCGGGGGCGACCAATTCGTCGGGATCGACCCGCTCCGCGGGGGTCGCCGCGATTTCGCGTTCGTCCAGGGCATCGCCGAGTACCTGCCATTCCGCGACGGCGTCTTCGACCGGGTGCTGTTCGCCACCTCGCTCGACCACATGCTGTCCCCGCGGCGAGCACTCGCCGCGTCTCGGCGGGTGCTCAAGCCGGACGGCCTCGTCTGCGTGTGGCACGGCGAGCCGCCGCCACCGGCTCGCCGCACGTGGCGTGAGCGGGTCAGCCGGCGAATCCGCGGTGGGCCGACATTGCTGGGGTACCGGACGCCCCGAGGCGCCGTCGACCCGTTCCACTTCTCGCACCCGCGGTTGGCGACGGTCTTGCAGATGCTGACCGACGCCGGGCTCACGGTCGACCGCGAGCATCGCGACGAGGTCGGCAACTGCCTGATCGCCGCGAGGCGCAGCGACTAGCCAGTCAAGGAGTGGACGCGGGCGTTCCTCTAGCCTGCACGCCGACATGACGACAGCGGTCGACCAGATACTGGACCGGGCACACCGTCCGCGCCGAGCGGTTCCGCAGCAAGCGCGCGTCGGAGCGCAACCTCGAGTGGCGATTCGACCAGTACCCCCTGTTCCGCGAGTTCTCCGGCCTGTGGGGCGAGCACGACGGCGAGGTGATCCTCGACTACGGCTGCGGGCCGGGCAACGACCTCACCGGCTTCGCGCTCTACACCGGCGCCCGGCGCATCATCGGGTTCGACGTCTCGCCGCAGGCGCTCGACCTGGCGCGCGGCCGGCTCGCCCTCCATGGCATCGACTCGAGCCGGGTCGAGCTGATCCAGGGGAGCGACGGCACGACCGAGATCCCGCTGGAGGACGACTCGGTCGACTTCCTGCAGAGCCAGGGCGTGCTGCACCACACCAGCGACCCCGAGGCGATCCTGCGCGAGCTGCACCGCGTGCTGCGGCCCGGCGGCCACGGCACGATCATGGTCTACAACCGCGAGAGCGTGTGGTTCCACCTGTACACGGCGTACGAGCAGATGATCGTCGAGAACGCCTTCCCCGGGCGTCGACGTGCACGAGGCGTTCCGGCGCAACACCGACGGCCCGGAGTGCCCGATCTCGCGCAGCTACCCGCCCGACGAGTTCGCGGCGCTGTGCGAGCGGGGCCGGCTTCGACGTCGAGTTCGTCGGCGGCTACGTCTCCAAGCACGAGCTGCGGGTGCTCGAGCAGTCGTGGGCGAAGGCGATCGCCGACGCCCGCCTGGACGGCGAGCATCGCGACTTCCTGCGCGTCGCTCACGTTCGACCTCGCCGGCCGGCCGATGTACGCGCGGCTTCCACGCCGGCATCGGCGGCACGTACCGCCTGCGCAAGCGCTAGAAGCGAGACCGTGCGCACGATCCTCGTCGTCTACGGACTGATGCAGCATCCGCTGCGCTCGACCGTGGAGGACCACCTGTACGCGCTGAGGCGGTACTCGCGGCGCCCGCTGCTTCTACGCGAACGCGCTGGTGGGACCCGTGCCGGGCTGGATGCGCCGGATCCGCTACGACGCGATCGTCTTCCACACGAGCTATCTGTCCTCGCTGCGGTGGGCGCCGGCGCTCGACACCACGCTGCGCGACCGGGCGCTCGAGCTGCGCGACCTGCCGGGGCTGCGGGCGGCGATGCCGCAGGACGAGTTCCTGCGCAGCGACGCGCTGCGCGACTTCATCCGTGACGCGGGGGTCGACGTGGTGTTCTCGGTCTCGCCCGAGTCCGAGTGGCCGAAGATCTACGCAGGCGTCGACCGGGAGCGCGTGCGGTTCGAGCCGGCGCTCACCGGCTACCTGGACGAGCGCACGATGGCGCGGATCGACGCGATCGTGCGCGAGACGCGGCGAGCGGCCGCACGACGTCTTCTACCGCGCCGGCGCCGAGCGGCCGTACCTCGGGCGGCACGGGATGCTCAAGACGGAGATCGCCCGCGCCGGCGGCGCCGAGGCGGACGCTCGCGGGCTGACCGGCGACATCTCGATCTCGCCGGACGACACGCTGCTCGGCGACGACTGGTTCCGTCACCTCGCCGCCGCTCGCTGGACCCTCGGCGTGGAGGGCGGCGCGAGCATCCTCGACCGCGACGGGGCGGTACGCGCCGCGACGATGCGGTACGTCGCCGAGCATCCCGACGCGGACTACGACGAGGTCGAGGCGGCCTGCTTCCCCGGCCGCGACGGCGAGCTGGCCCTGTTCGCGCTGTCGCCGCGCCACCTGGAGGCGGCCGCCACCCGCACCGGCCAGATCCTCGTCGAGGGGAGCTACAGCGGCGTGCTCGAGCCGGGCCGCCACTACCTGCCCGTGCGTGCCGACCTCTCCGACCTCGGCGAGGTGCTCGAGCAGGCGAAGGACGAGCCGGCGCGGCAGGCGATGACCGAGGCCGCATACCGCGACGTGGTCGCGTCCGGCCGGTACACGTACCGCGGCTTCGCCGCCCAGGTGGACGACGCGCTGCTGGCCGGCCCGGCGCCGGCGCGCGGCCCGGTCGCGCGCGTGGGCGTGCTCGCGGGCGAGCTGGCGGGGCGGGCGACCGATCGGGTGTCGTGGCTGCGGGTGTGGTGGCGTCTCTCGAAGGGCCGGTTCTGGCGCCTCGCCGGCCGGCTGCGGCCGCCGGCCCTGCGCAGGACTCCGACCTCCGAGCGGACCGTGGTGTCGGTCACGCCGCTGCGGCTCGACGCGGACAGCCGCACGCTGAAGGAGGCGGTCTCGCTGTCCCGCGCGGGCCTGCGATCGATCGTGGTGGAGCGGGTCGGGAGCGCCGAGTCGTGGGACGACGTCCCGATCGAGGTCGTCAGCCTGTGGCCGGCGGCCGGGCCGAGCAGCGGCGGGGCGGCCGCACAGGCGGCGCTGCCGCGATCGGTCTGGAGCGTCCTGCGCCCGCTCGCCGATCTCGCCGGACCGGTGCTGACGCTGGCCTCGATCAACCGCGCCACGGCGATGGCGCTGCCGCCGGCCGACCTGTACTGGGTCCACAGCGTCCCTCACCTCCCGGCCGTCGCGCTGCTCGCGCGGTTCCGCCGCGTGCCCTTCATCTATGACGCGCACGACTTCTACTCGGACTCGCTGAACAACAACCCGGAGCTGACCTGGGGCGAGCGATGGGGCATGTGGCTGCACTCGATGGTGGAGCGCGCCTTCGTGCCGATGGCGGCCGAGCGGATCACGGTCGGCAAGGGCGTGGCCGCGCTGCAGGAGGGGCACTTCAAGCGGCCGTTCGAGATCCTCCACAACGCCCACGACGACCGCCTCGACCGGCCGGCGACGCCCGACGTACGCGAGGCGATCGGACTGGCCGACACGGACTTCCTGCTCGTCGCGGCCGGCAACTCGAAGACCGGCACCGCGTTCGAGCCGGCGTTCGACGCGCTCGCCGCGCTCCCCGATCACGTCCACCTGGCGTTCGTGGGTCGCAACTACGACGGTGCCACGCGACTGGCCGAGCAGCACGGCGTCGGTGGGCGCGTGCACTTCCTCCCGCCGGTCCCGCCTGCCGAGGTCAAGAGCTTCATCGCGGGTGCGGACGCGGCCGCGATCCTGTACTTCCCGCTCACCTCGAACTTCCTCAACGCGCTGCCGAACCGGCTGTACCAGGCGATCGCGGCCGGACTGCCGTTGCTGTACCCCGCCACGATGCCGGCGATCCGTGCGCTGTGCGAGGAGCACGGCGTCGGGCTGCCGATCGATACCCGCGACAGCGCCTCGGTGCAGGCGGCGCTCAAGCGCCTCGTGGACGATCCGGAGGAGCTCGAGCGGATGCGCGGCAACGCCCGGCGGGCGGCCGGCCGCGTGAGCTGGGCGACCGAGGAGGAGAAGCTGAACGCCCTCGTCGAGGGCCTCATCGGCGACCGCCGATGAGCAGCGTGCTCGTCGCCTACGCGCAGCTGCAGCCGTGGCGCGGCACGGTCCACGACCACGTCTACAGCTTCCGCCGCTACGGGACGCGGCGGTACGAGTACGTGAACCTGGCGGTGCCGGGCCTCGCCCGTGCGTACGCGCGGCGGCGCTACGACGCGGTGATCTGGCACAACACGGTGCTGGCGTGGCTGCGGTGGGCCCCGGAGGAGCAGCATCGCGGCCTGCTGAGCCGAGCGCGGTCGCTGCGCGCGACCGCGCCGTTCCACGTCGCGCTCCCCCAGGACGAGTTCATCCGCGGCGATCGGGTGAACGCGTTCCTGGCCGAGCTCGGCGTCGGGCACGTGTTCTCCGTCGCCCCGCCGTCGGAGTGGCCGGCGCTGTACGAGGAGCTCGACGGCATCGGCATCTCCGGTGCTCACCGGCTATCTGGACGAGCGCACGGTCGAGCGGATCGACGGCATCGTCGCCACGCGGCGGGACCGGACGGTCGACATCGGTTACCGCACGGTCCCCGCCAAGCCCTACCTGGGCCGCCACGCGGCGCTGAAGGCCGAGCTGTCCGACGTCGTGGGCGAGCGCGCGCCCGAGCGCGGGCTGCGCGTGGACGTCTCCAAGCGCGCCGAGGACACGTTCTACGGCGACGACTGGTACCGGTTCCTGGCCTCGTGCCGGTACACGATCGGGATCGAGGGCGGGGCCAGCATCCTCGACCGCGACGGCTCGGTGCAGGCGTGCGTCGACGCCCACCTGGAGCGCCATCCGGAGGCGACGTTCGAGGAGCTCGAGGCCGCCTGCTTCCCGGGCCGCGACGGCGAACTGTCCCTGTTCGCGCTGTCGCCGCGCCACCTCGAGGCGTGTGCCACCCGCACGGTGCAGATCCTCGTCGAGGGGTCCTACAGCGGCGTGCTCGAGCCGGACGTGCACTACCTGCAGCTGCGGCGCGACCTGTCGAACCTCGACGAGGTGCTGGACGCGGTCGCCGGCGGCGACGCCGAGTCGATCGCCGAGCGCGCTCACGCGGACATCGTGGCCTCCGGCCACTACACGTACCGGCGCCTCGTGGAGGACGTCGAGCGCGAGCTGCCGGGCCGACCAGGGCGACCGCGCAGCGCCGGCTCGATCGCCTCGCACGCGCTGGACGCCGCCTCGCAACCGCTGATCCCGCTCGCCACCCGCGTGCTGATGCCCGCGCGTCGCCGGGTGCTCAGCCTGCTCCGCCGCTCGTGATGCGCATCGCCCACCTCGTCGCGACGTTCCCGCCGTACTACGCCGGCTCGGGCAACGCGTGCTTCTACCAGGCCGAGGCGCTGGCGGCGCGCGGCCACGCGGTCGAGGTGTTCACGGCGTCCTATCCCGGCGTCGCGCACGATCCCGAGGGCGTGGTCACGCATCGCTACCGCGCCCGCCTGCGGCTCGGCAACGCGCCGTTCATCCCGCAGCTGGCGCTGATCGACGGCTTCGACGTCATCCACCTGCACCAGCCGTTCATCTTCGGCGCCGAGGCCGCGCTGGCCGCGCACCTGCGCAGCGGCACCCCGCTGGTCAGCAGCTACCACAACGAGCTGCAGGCGCCGGGGCTCAAGGGCCTGCTGTTCGCGGGCTACGACAAGGTCGTGACCCGGAGGGCGTTGCGCTGGTCGGCGAAGCTCACGGTGCTCTCGATGCAGCATGCCCGCGAGGCGCCGCTGCTGGCCGCCGAGCTGCGCCGCCGCCCGGAGGCGTTCGCGCCGGTGCCGAACGGCGTCGACGTCGAGACCTTCCGCCCCGGCGCCGAGCCCGCGCTGCGCGCGTCGCTGGGCATTCCCGCCACCGCGACGGTCGGCGCGCTCTGCGCCAAGCTCGACGCCGCGCACCTCACGAAGCGGCCCGACCTGGCGATCGAGGCGACCGCGCGCGTGCCCGGTCTGACGCTGCTGGTGATCGGCGGCGGCGCGCTGCAGGAGCGGTACGAGGCGCAGGCGGCGCAGGCCGGCGTGACGGACCGCGTGGTGTTCGCCGGCGACCAGCCGCACGACGAGGTCGCGCGCCACCTGCGCGCCGCCGACTTCCTCGTCATGCCGTCGACGCTCGAGTCGTTCGGGATCGTCCAGCTCGAGGCGATGGCGAGCGGCCTGCCGGTCGTGATCTCCGACCTGCCCGGCGCGCGCGGCGTCAGCCGTGACGGCGAGCACGGCGTCCATGTCGTCCCGGGCGACCTCGACGACCTCGTGCGCGGCGTCCGCGCGATCGTGGACGAGGGCCCCGAGGGCCGCCGCCGGATGGGCGAGCGCGCGCAGGCCCATGTCGCCGAGCAGTACACGTGGGCGCGCGGCGCCGAGTTGCTCGAGGGGATCTACCGGGACGTCCTCCTAACCTGACGCCCCGCATGCCCGGACCCCGCCGTCTCATGCTCGTCACGCAGCGGCCGCTCGAGTACGGCGGCGGCTCGAGCGTGCGGTGGCAGTACCTGCGCGACTCCCTGCCGCGTCACGGCTGGGAGGTCGAGGAGGTGAGCGCGCGGCCGAACCCGACGGCGAACGCCGCCAGCACGGACCCGCGCGCCGCGCGGCTGGCTGCGGCGCGCGCGAAGGTGATGACGGCCGTCGGCGCGGCCACGCGCCCGGCGTACCGGCGGCTGGGGATCCAGCCGGAGGCGTTCCCGCCGAACGCGCTGTGGTCGCTGACCGGGCGCCCGGCGGTGCGGCGCGCGCGCGAGCGCGTGCGGCCGGACGTCGTGTGGGCGACGTGCCCGCCGCCGTCGGCGCTGTTCGCGGCGCTCGCCGCGCTCGACGGCGGCACGGTGCCGCTCGTGGCCGAGATGCGCGACCTGTGGGCGGGCAATCCGTACTTCGACGCCGGCGGCACGCTGCTGACGCGGATCGAGAAGCGCGCGTTCGCGCGCGCCGACGCCGTCGTCACCGTGACCGAGAGCTGCGCCGAGCGGATGCTCGACCTGCACCCGGAGATCGCGCCGCGGCTCGAGATCCTGCCCAACGGCTTCGACCCCGTGCTGCTCGAGCTGCGCGACCGGCCGCGCAGTCCCGGCGAGCGCGCGACGCTCGTCCACGCCGGAACGCTGTACGGCGACCGCTCGGCGGTCACGCTGCTGCGCGCGCTGTCGCGACCGGAGCTGGCGTCGCGCACCCGGCTCGTGCTCGTGGGCGCGCTCGACCCGCGCACCAAGGCCGAGCTGCGTCACGGCCACGGCGCGCTCGAGGTCGTGGTCGAGCCGCCGATGCGGTGGCGCGCGGCGGTCGAGCGCGTGCAGGCCGCCGACATCGCGGTCGTCAT
The DNA here is from genome assembly GCA_963806395.1 of uncultured Solirubrobacteraceae bacterium. Lineage (GTDB taxonomy): Bacteria > Actinomycetota > Thermoleophilia > Solirubrobacterales > Solirubrobacteraceae > DASSUW01. The sequence continues at coordinate 51,627 of CAWDYI010000021.1, forward strand.
CAACAGTCAGGGCACGGGCGGCGACATGGCCGCGCCCAGCAAGCTCTACGAGGCGCTCGCGCTCGGCACGCCGGTGCTGGCGCTGACGAGCCCGGACAGCGAGTCCGAGCGGCTGCTCGGGCGCCTCGGCCACGATGCCGGCTGCGCGCCCCCTGGCGACGAGGAGGCGGTCGCGCGCGCGGTGGTGCGCTTGCTCGACGCGCCGCCGCCGCCGGTCGACGCCGTGGCGCTCGCGCCGTTCAGCCGCGCGGCGGTCACGGAGCGGGTGGCGGCGCTGCTCGACCGCCTGGCGCGTCCAGCGACCTGAACCAGAACGCGCTCGCCTCGGCGCCCGGCTTCCAGGTCGGCGCCAGGCGCGCCATCGCGTCGGGCCGGTCGCGGCACAGCGCGAACGTCGCGGCGAGCACCTCGAAGCCCGAGTTGCCGGCGAGGAAGGCCTGCAGCAGGTACTGCTCGGCCCAGTGGAAGCCGGACTCCTCGGGCCACTGCCGCGGATACTCGTACGGCAGGAAGATGTCGTGCACGTGCACCAGCACGCCCGGTGGCAGCGCGGGCAGGATGTCGAGCACGATGCGGTTGACGTCGGAGTCGAGCTTGACGGTGTGCGTGGTGTCGACGAACAGCACGTCGCCCTGCTCCAGCGACGTGAAGACCTCGAGCGGGACGTCCTGCGCCCGCACGGCCTCCAGCGCGGCAAGGCCGGGCAGGCCGGGCTTCGCGACGCTCGGGTACGGGTCGAACGTCCGCAGCTCGGTCTCGGCGCCCTCGGCGCGGTTGCGCTCGGCGGCGGCCGCCATGATCAGCGTCGAGTGCCCGGAGCCGAGCTCGACGATCCGGCGCGGCTTGAGGCCGCGGACGACGCCGTGCAGGAGATCCGCACCGACGCGGCCGTACGACGCGTTGTCGACCGTGTACGCGCCCGAGCTGCCGGTGGCGAACTCGCGCATCGCCTCGGCCAGGTGCCGCTCGATCCACGCGACCTGCTCGTCGAGGTCGAAGCGGATGCCGCGCAGCTCGCTGCGGCGGTCGAACACGTCCGCGGGCAGCGCGTCGAGATCGGGGATCGGGCTGTAGTAGGTCTTCGGGACGACCTGCAGGCCCACGCGACCGGCGCCCGCCCGGATCGCCTTGAAGGCGCGGACCTTCAGCGCGCGGGTGTCGATCACGACCGCCAGTGCTCGAGCAGCTCGTCGTCGCGGACGTCGCGGATGTGGCGGGCCGGGATGCCGACCATGAAGCCGCGCGCCGGGACGTCGGTCGTCACGACCGCTCCGGCCGCCACGAACGCCTCCTCGCCGACCTCCACGCCGGGCACGAGCACGGCGCTGCCGCCGATCCGGGCGGCGCGGCGGATCGTGGCGCCGCGCAGCGGATGGTCCGGCCCGTGGCGGCTCATCGTGTCGTCGTTGGTGGTCGACGCGCCGGGGCCGAGGAAGACGTCGTCCTCGACCACGCTGTAGGCGGTCACGTAGACCTGCGACTGGACCTTCACGCGGGCGCCGATGCTCACGTCGTTGTCGATCCCCGCGGCGCGGCCGATCACGGTCCGCTCGCCGACCGTCGTACGCTCGCGCACCTGGGCCTGGTCGCCGACGATCGCCTCGTCGCCGATCTCGCTGCCGGCGTAGACGACCGCGCCGGCGCACACGGTCACGCGCGCACCGATCCGCAGCGGCGGCAGCTCGTTGCGCGAGGCCGTCGAGCTGCGCGCCAGCCGAGGCGACTTGCCGAGCATCGCCCCATGCTCGATCACGCAGCCGTCGCCGATGACCGTGCCATCGCTGACCACGACGTGGGCGCCGAACAGGACGCCCTCGCCGATCAGCACGCCGTCGCCGAGGACGAGGCCGACGGCCTCCGCCGCGGGCCGCAGCACGGTTCAGCTCCCCGTCAACGCGACCGTACGCGCGAGCCCTTCGCGGCGCGTGGCGTCCAGCGACTGCTGGAGCGCCTCGAGCACGCGCACGACGCGCAGCCCGGCGACGCCGTCGGACACCGGGGCGGTGCCCTCGCGGATCGACTCCACGAAGTGCTCGCACTCGGTCCGCAGCGGCTCGACGCTCGACAGGCGCGGGCTCCAGATGTCGCCGGAGCGCGTGATGTACTCGCCGTACGAGTTGGTCTGCTCGTCGAAGCCCTTGTCGTACACGGCGATCTTGCCCTCGAGCGCCATGTCGTCGAAGGTCGCCATCCGCTGCTCGCCGACGACGGTGAAGCGGCGCTCCTTGTGCGGGTCCAGCCACGACAGGTGCAGGTGGGCGGCGAGGCCGGACGGGAAGCGCAGGAAGCAGAACACGACGTCCTCGACGCCCTCGCGCATGTAGCTCTCACCGCGCGCCTCGACCTCGTAGGGCTCCTCGCCCGCGAGCCGCAGCAGCACCGACATGTCGTGCGCGCCGAGCGACCACAGCGCGTTCTCGTCGGCGCGCAGCTTGCCGAGGTTCAGCCGGTTGCCGTAGATGTAGAGCACGCGGCCGAGCGCACCCTCGTCGATCAGCTCCTTGAGCTTGATGACGCCGGGGTGGTACTCGAGCAGATGGCCGACCATCAGCGTCCGGTCGGCGGCTGCCGCCGCGGCCACGACGGCCTCGGCGTCGACCGCCGACTGCGCCATCGGCTTCTCGACGAAGCAGTGCTTGCCGGCCTCCAGCACGCGGATCGCGAGCTGCGCATGGGTCGGCACGGGCGTCGCGAGCGCAACGGCGTCGACCGTGTCGTCGGCGAGCACCTCGTCGAGGTCGCCGGTGAGGCGGGCGTCGGGGAATGAGGGCGCGATCCGCTCGCGGCTGGCCTCTGAGGCGTCGCAGCACCACGCGAGCTCCACGCCGGGCAGCCGCGCGAAGTTGCGAGCGATGTTCGGACCCCAGTAGCCCAGGCCGGCGACGGCGACGCGCAATGGGCGTTCGGTCGTCATGGCTCGGCGGGAGTCTAGAACGCGGGCCGGTTCATACAATGCGCTAGTCCGATGGATCGCCCGAGGACCCTCACCGCCGCGCGCTCCGTTGCGGCCCCCGCTGCGCCGCCCACCGCCGAGGTGCTCGGCGTGCCGCTGGCGCTCACGGACTACGACGGAACGCTCGACTGGATCGACGCCACGGTCGCCGCCGGCGAGCGCGGCTACGTGTGCGTGGCCGCGACGCACACGGTGATGGCCGCCGCGGACGACCCGGAGCTGCGCGCCGCCGTGCGCGGGGCCGACTTCACGGTCCCGGACGGCCAGCCGCTGGTGTGGGCGCTGAACCTGCTCGGCCATCGCGTCGGCGACCGCGTCTACGGGCCCGAGCTGATGGATCGCGCGTGCGCTCGCGCCGTCGGGACCGGCCGGCGCTTCTACCTCTACGGCGGCCGCAACCAGGGCGCGCTCGCCCAGCTCGCCCGCAACCTGCGCCTGCGGCACCCCGGGCTGCAGATCGTGGGCGGCTACGTGCCGCCGTTCCGGGAGCTCACGGACGCCGAGGAGGAGTACGTGGCGGCCGACATCCGGCGTTCCGGCGCCGAGGTCGTGTGGGTCGGCATCGGGGTTCCCAAGCAGGAGAAGTGGATGGCGCGCATGCGCCACCGGCTCGCCGCGCCGGTGCTCGTCGGCGTCGGCGCCGCGTTCGACTTCCACGCCGGCCTGATCCCGCAGGCGCCCGGCTGGATGCAGCGGCTCGGGCTCGAGTGGGCGTTCCGGCTGGCCCAGGAGCCGCGCCGGCTGTGGCGGCGCTACCTGCGCTACAACCCGCGCTTCGTGGTCGGCTTCGCGCGCCAGTGGGCGCGCGAGCGGCTCGGGCGCCGCTAGCCTCCCGGCCCTGATGTCCTACGACGTCTCGGTCATCGGCCTCGGCCGTGTCGGCCTGCCGCTGGCGCTCGCGTTCGCCGACGCCGGGCTGCGCGTGCTCGGGATCGACAAGGACGCGGACCGCCTCGACGCCGTGCGCTCGAAGCGGATGCCGTTCAAGGAGCCGGGCACCGACGAGCTGCTCGCCCGCGTGCAGCTCGACGTGTCGGCACGCGCGACGGACGCCGCCCAGTCCGACGCGATCGTGCTCACGCTCGGCACGCCGACGTTCTCCCACATCGAGATCGACCTCGGCGAGATCCGCTCGGTGCTCGACGACCTGCTACCGGTGCTGCGCGCCGGGCAGCTGCTCGTGCTGCGCTCGACCGTCGCGCCCGGCACGACCGACTTCGTGGCCGGCTACCTGGAGAAGAAGCGCGGCTTCACGGTCGGCGAGGACCTGTTCGTCGCGCACGTGCCGGAGCGCATCGCGGCCGACCGCTTCCTGGCCGAGATCGGCACGCTCCCGTGCATCGTCGGAGGCGTCGGCGACGGATCGGGCGACCGCGCCGGGCGGCTGTTCGACGTGCTCGGCGCCGCGATCGTCCGGACCACGCCGGTCCAGGCCGAGCTGGCGAAGATCTGGACCAACATCATGCGCTACACGACGTTCGCGCTCCCGAACCTGCTGATGATGGACTGCGAGCGCTACGGCGCGAACGTGTTCGACGTGATCGACCTGGTCAATCGCGACTTCCCGCGCGGCGGCATGGCGATGCCGGGGCTGACGGCGGGCACCTGCCTGCGCAAGGACTTCGCCTTCTCGGAGGAGAAGTCGAACGCGCCGGGGATGCTGCTCGGCGTCTCACGCGTGCACGAGAGCGTGCCGCTGTTCCTGATCGACGGCGTCAAGCGCCGGCTCGGCGGCACGCTGCGCGAGCGCAAGGTCGCCGTCCTCGGGCTCGCGTTCAAGCGCGACACCGACGACGAGCGCGACTCGCTGTCGCACAAGCTGCTGCGGCTGCTCGAGCGCGAGCTCGCCGACGTGGCCGTGCACGACCCGATGGTCGCGACGCCGACGGCGTCGTTCGAGCAGGCCGTCGCCGACGCCGACGTCGTCGTCGTGGCGACCAACCACAGCGCGTTCGAGCGCCCCGAGGCGCTCGCCGCGATCGGCGAGCGCGCGAAGCCCGACTGCCTCGTCGTCGACCCGTGGAACACGCTCGGGGCGGCGCAGGTGTTCGCCTACGCGAACGAGATCGCCGCGCTGCGCACGTGAGGCGCGTGCTCGTCACCGGCGGCGCCGGCACGATCGGCGCCGCCGTCGTCCGGCGGCTGCTGGGCGATCCGGACTGGGAGGTCCGCGTGTCCGACCAGCGGACGGCGCCGGACTGGATGCGCGAGGGCGGCGAGATCCACGTCGGCGACCTGCGCGACGTCGTAGAGGCGCGGCGCGCGATCCACGGCTGCACGCACGTGATCCACCTGGCCGCGATCGTCGGCGGGATCGCGAACTTCCACAAGCTCCCGTTCACGCTGTCGGAGGTCAACCACGCGCTCTACAACGCCGTCTTCCGCGCGGCGATCGAGGAGGACGTCGAGCGCTTCACGTACGTGTCCTCGAGCATGGTGTTCGAGAACGCCGAGCAGTTCCCGACGCGTGAGGAGTACCTGCCCCGGTGCCCGCCGCCGCGCTCGGCCTACGGCTGGTCGAAGCTGGCGGGCGAGACCTACTGCCGCGCCGCGCACGACGAGTTCGGGCTCCCGTTCACGATCTGCCGGCCGTTCAACGCCTACGGGCCCGGCGAGATGCCCGACGACGAGCCCGGCATCGCGCACGCGGTGCCGGACCTGCTGCGCAAGGCGTTCGCCGCGATGCGCCCGCTGCCGATCTTCGGCTCCGGCGAGCAGACCCGGACGCTCACGCACATCGACGACATCGCCGACGGCGTCGTCACCGCCATGGCCCATCCGGCCGCCCTGAACGAGGACTTCAACGTGTCGGCCGCCGAGGAGCTCACCGTCGCCCAGATCGCGCGCCTGTGCTGGGAGGCCGCCGGCAACGACCCGGACGATCTCGAGCTCGAGCACCTGCCGTCGTTCGAGGTCGACGTCCAGCGCCGCTGGCCCTCGGTCGAGAAGGCCGAGCGGCTGCTCGACTGGCGCGCCCGGATCGGCGTGCGCGAGGGCATCGCCCAGACCGCCGAGTGGCTGCGCGCTCAAGCGGTCGCGTAGCGCCGGGCACCGCGTGTCGATCCGCGCTTGCCCGGGTATCCGGTGCATCGACGATGCGAGCGCGGCGATACGCACTCCTGCTGGCCCGTATGCGCGGTCGCGGGTTGTGGCGGCAGCGGGTCCAAGCGCCGACGGCCGCCGAGATCGAGGCTGCGCAGAACCGCTGGCGCGCCGCGGTCGACGAGGTCTGCTTCGAGCTCAACCGCTCGTTCGGCGAGCGCGGCCGTCCGGCGGAGGTCGCCACGCTCGGCCGGACCGTCGCTGACGGGGTCGCGGAGGTTCGCGCCGGCATCCGCAAGGCCGTGGCCGTCCCGCTCGCCAAGGGCGGCAGCCGCGCGCCCGCGGCGTTCATGCGCGAGCTGAAGGGCGTCGACGCCGAGCTCGCGGCGCTGCCCGGTGGCGGCGCGGACCTGAACCCGGTCGCGCTCGTACAGGCCGCGGACCAGCTGAGGCCGCGGCTGCGGCAGCTCGAGATCAGGGCCGGCCAGGCCGGCCTCACCAACTGCATGACGCACACGGAGTACGAGCTGGTCCCCGACGCCGTCCGCAACCCGATCTTCCTCAAGCGGCTCAGGCGACACGACCGCCGCTTCGTGCAGCGGCTGCCCGAATATGACGAGCCGGCGTCGACGTCGACCGAGCTCGCGGAGCGGATGGAGGGTCTGGGCGAACTGCTCGACTTCGCCGTCGCGGATGCCGCGACGAGGCGCGGATGCGGTCGCGCGCCCGCATGCCGCCTGCCCCGGACGACGACGCCGACGACCCGGACGCCGAGCAGAGCTAGCTAGACGGCCGGCTCCACCACCCGGCCGGCCGCGCTGGTGGACGCGTACGCGGCCACGAAGCCCTCTCGCCAGCTGGCGTAGCGCGGCGTCCACCCGAGCTCGCGCTTGGCCTTCGCGTTCGAGGCGCCGCGGGACTCGGTGCCGATCATCACCGCGGCGTCGCCCGCGAACAGCCGCGCGAGCCAGCGGGGGAAGTGGCGCGGCGGCTTGGCGCCGAGCACGTTCGCGAGCACCGGCAGCCACTCGCGCACCGGGGCGGGGTCGTCGTCGACGATGTTGTAGATGCCGGCTTCGCCGTGCTCGAGCGCGAGCACGGTCGCTGCCGCGGCGTCGTCGAGGTGGATGAACGAGAAGACGCCGCCGCCGTCGCCGACGGTCGGGAACTGGCGCTTGCGCACGGGCTCGACCAGGCCGTCGTTGGCAGCGCCGTAGAAGCCGCCGTAGCGAAGCACGATTCCGCCGGCCTCCGTGACCGCCTGGTCGAGATGGCGCATGGCGGCGCTGGTCTCGCGCATCGAGGCCAGCGGGGTGGGGTCGAGCGGATCGTCCTCGGTCTTGACCGGCCCGCCCACGCGCGCGTTGCGCAGGCTGGCGAAGCTCTGGGCGACGAATCGGCGCACGCCCGCCTCGCGCGCGGCGGCCAGCAGCGCGTCCGTGCCCTCGGTCCGGAGCCGGTTGGTCTGCGCGAAGGTGCGGTCGAAGCGCCGGGTGAAGCGGGCGTCGGCCAGTGCGGTCGCCTGATGGACGATCGCGTCGGGCGCGGCTTCGAGGATGGCCTTGCGCACGGCGCGCGCGTCGAGCAGGTCGAGCGCGACGGGCTCCGCTCCGAGCGCCCGTACGAGGTCGGCCTTTCCGGGCGACCTGAAGCTGCCGATCACCTCGTGGCCTCCGTCGATCAGCTGAGGAACGAGCCGGGTGCCGATCGCACCGCTGGCGCCTGCAACGAAAACGCGCATTGCCATCTCCTTGGTCACATCGGATCGATCTCGCGGGTCTAGTGGTAAGACCCGGAGCGACGGAGGAATGTGACCGATGGATGAGCGCGACTGGCTGGCAGAACGATTCGAGGAGCACCGAGGCCGTCTGCGAGCGGTGGCCTACCGGATGCTCGGCTCGCTGACCGAGGCCGACGATGCGGTCCAGGAGGCCTGGCTGAGGCTCAGTCGCTCGGACAGCAACGCCGTCGAGAACCTCGGCGCATGGCTGACGACCGTCGTGGCGCGCGTCTCGCTGAACATGCTCCGCTCGCGCAACTCGCGGCGCGAGGAGCCGATCGGGGTCCGGATGCCCGACCCGATCGTCGACCGCGCCGACGGGACCGACCCCGAGCACGAGGCGCTGCTGGCCGACGCAGTGGGTCTGGCTCTACTCGTCGTGCTCGAGACGCTGACCCCCGCCGAGCGGCTCGCGTTCGTGCTGCACGACATGTTCGCCATGCCGTTCGACGAGATCGCGCCGATCGTCGACCGCTCGCCCGACGCGGCACGTCAGCTCGCCAGCCGCGCGCGCCGCCGCGTCCAGGGCGAGAACACGGTTCCCGACGCCGACATCGACACGCAGCGCGAGGTGGTCGATGCGTTCCTCGCGGCCTCGCGCGACGGCGACTTCGACGCGCTGCTCGCCGTGCTGGACCCGGACGTCGTGCTGCGCGCGGACGTCGGCCCCGTGGCCACCGGCGGCTCGAGGGAGGTTCGCGGTGCGGAGACGGTGGCCAGCCAGGCACTCTTGTTCTCGCGGCTCGGGCTGGTCACGAAGCCTGCGCTCATCAACGGCACGGCGGGCGTCGTGACCACGCGCGACGGAGAGCCGTTCTCGATCGGCGCCCTCACGATCAAGGACGGGAGGATCGTCGCCATCGACATCCTCGCCGACCCCGCGCGCCTGCGCCTGCTCGATCTGACCGTGCTCGACGGCTGACCGGGAGCCGTAGGCTCCGTGCGTGCATGCGCGCCGGATCTGGGTCCTCGCCGACCGGGCGCAGCTCACGTTCTGGCACGCGTGCAAGGAGTTCGTCGAGGACCGCGGGCACCGGGACGCCGCGCAGATCGCCTTCTTCGCGGTGCTCTCGTTCGTCCCGCTGGCGATGCTGCTCGTCGGCGGGTTCGGCCTGATCTTCGACGATCAGGAGGTACGCGAGCGGGTCGTGCGTGCGGTCTTCGACAACGTTCCGCTCGCCCAGGAGTCAGACCGCGTACGGCTGGAGCGTGCGGTCGGCGACTCGCTCGAGCGCGCCGGCCACCTCGGCCCGGTGTCGATCGTCCTGCTGCTCGCGGCCGCGAGCGGCGTGATGGGCGCGCTGCGGCACGCGATCAACCAGGCATGGGACATCGACACCCGGCCGCCGCTGCTGGCCCGCAAGGCGCTCGACCTGGCGCTCGTCCTCGGCGCGACGGTCGTCCTCGCGTTCTCGCTGTCGCTGAGCGCGACCCGCCGCGCCGAGGCGGTGTTCGACGACGACCGCGACGCCGGCTGGCTGCTCGCGCTGCTGCTCGACGCGATCGGCGATTTGCTGCCGTTCGCCTTCACCGCGCTGGTCGTGCTGTTCCTCTACAGCGTGCTGCCATCGCCGCGACCGAAGGTCAAGGAGATCTGGCCGGGCGCGATCGTCGCCGCGGCGCTGATCAGCGTCGTACGCGCCGCTCTCGATCTGTACTTCGATGAGTTCGCCGACTTCGGGGCCCTCTACGGCTCGCTCGGCGCGCTGATGGCGCTGCTGCTGTTCGTCTACGCGGTGTCGCTCGTGCTGGTGTTCGGCGCGGAGTTCGCGTCGGAGTGGTCGCGGCTGCCGGACGACGACGAGGAGGTGCGCCGCCTGGCGCGCGCCGACCGCCACCGGCTCCTGCGCGTGCTACGGATGCGTCGGTGACAGCGCGAGCGCAGCGGCCAGCGCCTCGACCACCAGGTCCTGCTGCTCGTCGGTCATGCCGGCGAACAGCGGCAGCGTGAGGGCGCGGGTGCTGTAGGCGTCGGTGAGCGGGAGCTCCGGGGCGCCGTCCGCGTAGATCGAGAAGTGGTGGATCGGCGGGTAGTGCAGGCTCGTCTGGATCCGGCGCTCGGCGAGCGTCTTGCGGACGGCGTCGCGGTCGATCCCCTCGTCCACGAACGCGGTGAAGATGTGGTGGGCGGGCGCGGCCGTGGGCGTCAGCCCGTCGACGTGCGCGAGCCGCTCGCGGTAGCGCCGGTCGAGCTCGTGACGGCGCGCGTTCTCGGCGTCGAGCCGGGCCAGGCGGGCGGTCGCGAGCGCGGCGCGCGGCTCGTCGATGCGGTAGTTGAACCCGAGCGCGACGACGTCGTAGCCGGCCGCGTGGCCGCGGTGCCGGTCCCAGGTCAGCGTCGTCATCCCGTGCGAGCGCAGCAGCCGCATGCGCGCGGCGAGCGCGTCGTCGTCGGTGACGACCGCCCCGCCCTCCCCGACCGCGAGGTTCTTGTTGGAGAAGAACGAGAACGCTCCGGCCGCGCCGAACGTGCCCAGGTGACGGCCGGCGTGATGCGCGCCGATCGCGTGCGCCGCGTCCTCGAGCAGCGTGAGGCCGTGCGCGTCGGCGAGCGCGCGCAGCTCCGCGATCTCACCCGGGTGGCCGCCGTAGGCCACCGCCATGATCGCCTTCGTGCGCGGCGTGATCGCCGCCTCGACGGCGGCCGCGGGCGTCCACGGCTCCTCGAGCGCGGCGATGTCGGCGAACACGGGTGTGGCGCCCGTGTACGCGATCGCGTTCACGCTCGCCACGAAGGTCAGCGACGGCGCGATCACCTCGTCGCCCGGCCCGAGCCCGGCGGCGAGGCAGATCAGGTGGAGCGCCGCGGTGCCGTTCGTTACCGCGAGCGCGTGGCGGGCGCCGGTGTACTCGGCGAGCGCGCGCTCGAGTTCCTCCGTGCGCGGGCCCATGCTGAGCCAGCCGGAGCGGTATACGTCGGCGACGACCGCGATGTCCTCCTCCGGGACGACGACGTCGGCGAGCGGAACGGTCCAATCGGGCATCGAGCCAGCCTAACGACCGGATAGGCTGGCGCCACCGATGAGAGCCGTCGTTCTCGCCGGCGGGCTTGGGATGCGCCTTCGGCCGTACACCACGATCCTGCCCAAGCCCCTGATGCCGATCGGCGACCGCCCGATCGTCGAGATCATCCTCCGCCAGCTCGCCGGCGCGGGCTTCCTGCACGTCGACCTCTGCGTCGGTCACCTGGGCGAGCTGATCCGCGCGTACTTCAGCGAGGGCACGGTCGTCCCGACCGGTCTCGAGCTCGAGTGGCACTGGGAGCCGGGAGAACCGCTCGGCACGGCCGGCGCGCTGCGCTGGGTGCCCGGTCTCGAGGGCACGTTCCTGGCGATGAACGGCGACATCCTCACGACGCTCGACTACCGCGCGCTGATGGACCACCACGTCGCGTCAGGCGCCTCGCTGACGATCGCGGTGCAGGACAAGCGCGTCGAGATCGACCTCGGCGTGCTGGAGCTCGACGGCCGCCGTGTCGTCGGCTACCGCGAGAAGCCGACGCACGGCTACTGCGTGAGCATGGGCATCTACGTCTACGAATCGCGCGTGCTCTCGCATCTCCCCGACGGGCCGTGCCAGTTTCCCGACCTCGTCCAGCGGCTGCTGGAGGCCGGTGAGCACGTCGAGTCCTACCACTCCGAGGACGAGTGGTTCGACATCGGGACCGTGGGCGAGTACGAGCGGGCACAGGCGGAGGTCGAGCGCCGCGGAGGGTGGCCGGGATGACGCGCGCGCTGATCACCGGGATCACCGGCCAGGACGGCTCGTACCTGGCCGACCTGCTGCTCGACAAGGGCTACGAGGTGCACGGGATGGTGCGACGGTCCTCGACCGAGCGGTTCGAGCGGATCGAGCACCTGCGCGACCGGATCACGCTGCACCAGGGCGACCTGCTCGACCAGCGATCGCTGGTCGACGCGATGCGCGCCAGCCGGCCCGACGAGATCTACAACCTCGCCGCGATGTCGTTCGTCGCGGTCTCCTGGATCCAGCCGACGCTGACGGCGGAGTTCACCGGCGTGGGCGTCACGAGGATGCTCGAGGCGATGCGCGAGGCATCCCCGGAGGCGCGCTTCTACCAGGCCTCGTCGAGCGAGATGTTCGGCAAGGTCCGCCAGACGCCGCAGAACGAGGAGACCCCGTTCTACCCCCGCTCGCCGTACGGAGTCGCCAAGGCCTACGGCCACCACATCACCGTCAACTACCGCGAATCGTACGGCCTGCATGGATGCTCCGGAATTCTGTTCAACCACGAGAGCCCCCGCCGGGGACTCGAGTTCGTGACCCGCAAGATCACCTGGCACGCGGCGGCGATCAAGCTCGGCCTGGCCGCTGAGCTGCGGCTCGGGAACCTCGACGCCAAGCGCGACTGGGGCTACGCGGTCGACTACGTCGAGGCGATGTGGCTCATGCTCCAGCAGGACCGGGCGGACGACTACGTGATCGCGACCGGTGAGACGAACAGCGTGCGCGAGTGCGTCGAGATCGCGTTCGACCGCGTCGGTGTGGACTGGCGCGAGCACGTCGTGATCGACGACTCGTTCAAGCGGCCCGCCGAGGTCGACCTGCTCGTCGGCGACGCGTCGAAGGCCGAGCGCGAGCTCGGCTGGCGCCCGACCACGAGCTTCGAGAGGCTGATCGAGCTGATGGTCGATGCGGACCTGAAGCTGCTCGGCGGGTGACCGGCTTCTGGCACGGCCGCCGCGCGCTCGTGACCGGGCACACCGGGTTCAAGGGCGCGTGGCTGACGCTGTGGCTGCACAGCCTCGGCGCCGACGTGACCGGCTTCTCCGGGCCGCCGCCGACGGCGCCGTCGCTGTTCGAGCTGGCTCGTGTCGGTGAGCTGTGCGCGGACCGGCGCGGCGACGTGCGGGATGCCGGCGCGGTCCGCGACGCCGTCCGCGCGGCGCGGCCGGAGGTCGTGTTCCACCTCGCCGCGCAGTCGATCGTGCGGGCATCGCTCGACGACCCCGCCGGCACCTACGAGACGAACGTGCTCGGCACCGCGCACGTGCTCGGCGCGGCGGGCGACGCCGCCGTCGTGTGCGTCACGAGCGACAAGTGCTACGCGCCGGGCGACCGCCCGCACCGCGAGGGCGACGCGCTCGGCGGGCGCGACCCGTACTCCGCGTCCAAGGCCGCGCAGGAGCTGGTGGCGGCCGCGCACCGCGAGGCGCTCGGCGGCCGCGTCGCGACGGCCCGCGCCGGCAACGTGATCGGGGGCGGCGACTGGGCGCGCGACCGGCTGCTGGCGGACCTCGTCCGCGCACGCGAGTCGGGCGAGCCGGTCGTGCTCCGGCACCCGGACGCCGTCCGGCCGTGGCAGCACGTGCTCGGGCCGCTCGCCGGCTACCTGCTGCTGGCCGAGCGCCTGGCCGGGTCGGCCGAGTTCGCGGCCGCGTGGAACTTCGGCCCGGCCGAGACCGACGCGCGGCCGGTCCGCTGGATCGTCGACCGCGTGCGCGAGCGCTGGCCGCTCGACGTGACGATCGAGCCACCGCGCGACGACGTCGAGGCGCAGGCGCTACGGCTGGACGCCTCGGCGGCGCGCGACCGCCTCGGGTGGAAGCCCGCGCACGACCTGGCGTCCGGTCTCGACGCGACGCTCGACTGGCACGACGAGGTGCGCGCCGGAGCCGACGCGCGCGCCGTCACTCTGCGGCAGGTCGCCGCCGCAGGCCCAGGATGCTGAGCAGGAACGACGAGAAGAAGACCTGGACGCCGATCACGATCAGCGTCGCCGCCAGCACTGCCAGCCGCTGCTCGGCAAGCACGCCGAAGCCGCGATCGACCCACACGATGACCGTGAAGGCGGCGCCGGCGACGCCGGTCAGGACGATCGCACCGCCCAGGATCAGCCCGTGCTCGAGCCTGAACCGTGCCCGCATGCGATCGAACCACGGGTCACGCTCGTTCATGAAGTAGCGCCCGTAGGCGTGCGCGCACAGGCCGAGTGAGAGCACCTGCACGCCGACGATCATCAGCAGCGCGCCGGCGATCAGCGCGTGCAGGTCCCACGTGCGGCCGAACACATCGATCTGCGCGACCACGATCGTCGAGATCAGCACGCCCGGCAGCAGCAGGAGCAGCGCCGGCAGCATGAACAGGTGCATCGGGCTGTGGACGAGCAGGAAGCGCAGGTGGCGCCATCCGTCGCGGAAGCTCGACAGCTTGCTCTCGCCGCCGCGCGGGTGGTACTCGATCGCCAGCTCGCGGATGTCGAGCCGCTCCTTCGCGGCGCGGATCACCATCTCCGACGCGAACTCCATGCCGGTCGTGCGTAGGTCGAGGCGCGCGAGCGTGTCGCGGCGCAGCGCACGCATGCCGCAGTGCGCGTCCTTGACGCCGGTGCGGAAGAAGAGGTTCAGCACGCCCGTCAGCACCGGGTTGCCGATGTAGCGGTGCAGCCACGGCATCGCGCCCGGGCGGATGTTGTCCATCCGGTCGCCCATCACGAGGTCGGCACCGTCCTCGAGCTGCTCGAGGAAGCGCGGGATCTCGCGGAAGTCGTACGTGAGGTCGGCGTCGCCCATCACGACGTAGCGGCCGCGGGCGGCGGCGAGGCCTGCCATGTAGGCGTTGCCGTAGCCGCGCCGGCGCTCGGGCACGACGCGCGCGCCGGCAGCCGCGGCCAGCTCGGCGCTGGCGTCCTCGGACGCGTTGTCGACGACGATGATCTCGCCGTCGATCCCGTGCTCGTCGAGCACGGTGCGCGCGAGGCGCACGCAGCGCTCGATGTTCTCGGCCTCGTTGAGGCAGGGGATCACGACCGAGACGAGGAGGGTTTCCTCCTCCAGAGCCTCGGTGACCGGCGGCAGGGTGAGCGGGACGGTGGTCATCGGCGCGCGGGAAGCTGGTCATGTGATCGGCGCCCGCGCGGGCGGGCTTGAGAGCGGTGTGGCAGCCTTGCCGCCCGCGTGCGCGTCTGCCTCGTCTACGACTGCCTGTTCCCCTGGACCGTTGGCGGCGCCGAGCGCTGGTACCGGAACCTGGCCGAGCGGCTCGCCGCCGACGGCCATGAGGTCACTTACCTGACGCTGCGTCAGTGGGAGCGCGGCGCCGACGCGTCCTACGGCGGGGTGCGGGTGGTCGCCGTCGGACCGCGCATGGGGCTGTATGCCGGCCCGCGGCGGCGGATCCTCCCTCCGCTCGTGTTCGGCGCCGGCGTTCTCTGGCACCTTGCGCGGCGCGGTCGCTCCTACGACGTCGTCCACACCGCCTCGTTCCCGTACTTCTCCCTGCTGGCGGCCGGGCTGCTGCGCCGTCTCGCCGGCTACCAGCTGGTGGTCGACTGGCACGAGCTGTGGAGCCGTTCGTACTGGCGCGAGTACCTGGGCCGCGCGGGCGGAGCGGTCGGCCATGCCGTGCAGGCGGCGTGCATGCGGATCCCGCAGGAGGCGTTCTGCTTCTCGCGCCTGCACCGCGACCGCCTGCTGGCGGGCGGCGTGCGCGGCCCGGTCACCTTGCTCGAGGGCGAGTACGCGGGCGACCTGACGCCGCCGGAGCCGCACCCGGCCGAGCCGGTGGCGGTGTTCGCCGGGCGCCACATCCCGGAGAAGCAGGTGCCCGCGCTGGTGCCGGCGATCCGGCTGGCGCGTGCCGCGATCCCGGAGCTGAGCGGGCAGATCTACGGCGACGGGCCGGAGCGCCCGCAGGTGCTGGCGGCGATCGAGCGCGAGGGGCTCGACGGCGTGGTCGTGGCGCCCGGCTTCGTGGACGGCGCAGAGATCGAGGCCGCTCTGCGCCGGGCGCTGTGCATGGTGCTGCCGTCGCGCCGCGAGGGGTACGGCCTCGTGGTCGTCGAGGCGGCCGCGCGCGGGACTCCGAGCGTCGTCGTGCGCGGCGAGGACAACGCGGCGGTCGAGCTGGTCGAAGACGGCGAGAACGGGGTGATCGCCGCGTCGGCGAGCCCCGACGACCTCGCCGCCGCGATCGTGCGCGTGCACGAGGAGGGCGAGGCGCTGCGTGCCCGCACGCGCGAGTGGTTCGCACGCAACGCCCAGCGGCTGTCGCTCGGCGCCTCGCTCGACGCGGTCGCTGCGAGCTACCGGGCGCGCTCGTAGGCGGCCAGCGTGCCGCGCGCCGTGTGCTCCCAGGAGAACTCGGCGGCGCGCAGGCGGCCCTTGCGCACGAGCTCCGACGCCAGCTGACGGTCACCCAGCAGCCGTGTGACGGCGCGCGCGATCGCCGCCGGATCGGCGGGGTCGAACAGCAGCGAGGCGCCGCCGGCGACCTCGGGCAGCGACGAGCGGTCCGAGCACGCCACCGGCACGCCGCGCGCCATCGCCTCGAGTACCGGCAGCCCGAACCCCTCGTACAGCGACGGGTACGCGAACGCGGAGGCGAGCGCGAACAGGCCCTCGACGTCGGCGTCGCCCGTCCAGCCGAGGAAGCGCACGTCGGCGTCGACGCCGAGCGTGCGCGCGCGCTCGCGCAGCTCCGCCTCGTACGGCGTCGGATAGCCCGGCAGCACCGCGACCGGCCGCCGCTCCGCCGGGATCAGCGCCAGCGCGTCGAGCAGGCCGCCGAGGTTCTTGTGCGGCCGCTTGGCGGACAGGCAGAGCAGCACGTTGCGGTCGCCGAGCCCGAGCCGTGCGCGCAGCTCCGTCGCCGCGGTGGCGCCGGCCACGGGCGGCCTGCCGACGCCGTTCGGCACGACGTCGATCCGCGCGGGGTCTGACCCCAGCAGGCGCACGAGGTCGTCGCGCGTGCTCTCGGACACCGCGATCATGCGGTGCGAGCGGCGCGCGGCGAGCGGGACGAGCGCGCGCATGCCGAGGCCGCGCAGGCCGAAGTGGGCGTCCGGCACGATCCGGTAGTTGAGGTCGTGCACCGTGGTCACGCGCCGGAAGCGCCCGGTCGCGGGCGCGGTCGAGGCGAGCGAGTGCACGAGGTCGCAGCCGGCGCGCTCGGCCGCCCGCGGGAGGACCAGCTGCTCCCCGCGCACCCAGTCCGCCCGGTTCGCCGCGCGCACCGGCAGCACGACGCGATCGACGCCGAGGTCGACGCCGCGCGCGTCGCGCCCGACGAACGCGGTGAAGCGCACGCCCGGCGCCGCGCGGGCGAGCGCCGGCACCAGCTCGCGTGCCGCGATCTCCATCCCGCCCGTCTCGCCGGGGACGAGGAAGATCAGGTTGAGGCCGACGTGCGTCACGCCAGCGCCCGCTCGTATGCGTCGAGCGTGCCGCGGGCCGCCGCGTCCCACGTGAACGCCGCTGCGCGCTCGGCGCCGCCGCGCTGACCGCCGATCGCGGCGCGCACGGCGGCGGCGATCGCCGCCGCGTCGCCGGGATCGAAGTACACCGGCACGTCACCGCCGACCTCCCGCAGCACCGGAAGGTCCGAGCACGCGACCGGCACGCCGCGCCGCATCGCCTCGATCACCGGCAGCCCGAATCCCTCGGCGAGCGTCGGGAACGCGGCGCACGCCGCCAGCCGCCACAGCGTCTCCAGCTCGGTGTCGCCGATCCGGTCGAGGAAGCGCACGCGATCCTGGACGCCGAGCTCAGCCGTGGTCTGCCGCAGCCGCGCGTCGTAGGCCTCGGGGTGGCCGGCGAGCACCACGACCACGTCGGCGGGCAGGTGCGCGAGTGCGCGCAGCAGCGCCTCCTGGTTCTTGTGCGGGCGCTTGGCGGCGACGCAGAGCACCACGCGTGTGCCCTCGAGCCGGTGCCGTGCGCGCACTTGCGCCTCGGGCAGCGGGTCGACCGTCGCGCGGCCGGCGCCATGCGGGACGACGTCGAAGCGATCTCCGGCGACGCCGAGCACGCGAGCGATCTCGTCGCGCGCGGCGTGCGAGACAGCGATCAGGCGGTCGGCGCGACGCGCGGCGGCGGCGACCATCACGCGGTAGGCGAGGCTGCTCGCGCGCGAGAGCGCGCGGGTGGTGAAGAAGTTGACGTCGTGGATCGTGAGCACGTGCGGCACGGGCGATCGCAGCGGGCCGGTGTTGGCGAGCGAGTGCAGCACGTCGGCGTCGCGCGAGTGGCGGGGCACGGCGACCTGCTCGCCCGCCAGCCGGCGGACCCGCCGGCCCTCCTCCGCGCGCAGGGCGGTGATGTGCGCCCACTCCTGCCATCCGGCGTCGACCAGCGCCCGCGCGCCGCGGCCGGTCGTCAGCACCCTGATCCGCACGTCGGGCCGCTCGGCCGCGATCGCCGGCACCAGCGAGCGCAGGTACGTCTCGGTGCCGCCGGAGACCCCGGGGTCGAGGAACAGCGCGTTGAACGCGAGCACGCGCAGGCGCGTCATCGGCGTGCCGCGACCGCCCGGCGGTAGGTCTCGAGCGTCGCGCGCGCGGTCCGCTCCCAGGTGAACGTGCGGCAGCGCTCATGGCCGCGGACGACCAGCTCGACGCGTCGCGCCGGGTCGGTCAGCACGCGCTCGATCGCTCGCGCGATGTCCTCCGGCGACCGCGGGTCGAACGTCTCCGCGGCGTCGCCGGCGACCTCCGGCAGCGACGACGTGTTCGAGCACGCGACCGGCACTCCGCGGCCCATCGCCTCGAGGATCGGCAGCCCGAAGCCCTCCTCGAACGACGGCAGCACGAACGCGGTCGCGAGCCGGTAGAGGCCCTCGAGGTCCGCCGCCGGCAGCCATGCCGGGAAGCGCACGCGGTCCGCGACGCCCAACTGCGCGGCGAGCGCGCGCAGCTCGGCCTCGTGCGGCGTGGCCGAGCCGGGCAGCACGAGGATCACGTCACGGTCCCCGAGCAGCGCGAGCGCGCGGATCAGCCCGGCGAGGTTCTTGTGCTCGCGCTTCTGCGCGACGCTGAGGAGCACCGGCGCGTCGCCCAGGTCCAGCGTCCGGCGCAGGTCGGCCTCCGGCGTCGCGGGCGCGTCGCCGTCGACGCGCGTCCCCAGCGGCGTGACGTCCACGCGCGCGGGATCGATCGACAGTGTCTCGATGATGTCCTGCCGGGCCGCCTCGGAGATCGCGATCACGCGCGTCGCAAGCTTCGCCGACGGCGGCGCGGTCGTCTTCATCCCGATCGTCGCGCGGCGGCTGAGCGTCTGCGGGAAGCGCATCCAGATCAGGTCCAGCAGCGTGACGACGGTCGCCACCCGCGGCGCGAACAGCGGCGTGATGTTGGCGAGGCCGTGGACGACGTGCAGCCCCCGCCGCGCCGCGATCCACGGGATCGCACCCCACTGCGCGCCCATCGTCAGCGCCATGTTCCCGGGCGGCCCGTGCGTGACCGTGACCGGGAAGCGGACGAAGTCGATGCCCTGTGCCCAGTCGGCCTTCCGCACGTCGTCTGGCAGCTCGGACGAGACGAACGCGGTGAGCTGCAGGTCCGGCTCGACCACGCGGAGCGCCCGGATCAGCTCGCGCGCGTACTTGCCGGCGCCCCCGGACTCCTCGACGAGGAAGACGAGGTTGAGGCCGATTCGCAGGGACATCCGCCGGGCGAGGCTATCGGGCGAGGGGTCTGACCCCCGTTAGGGTGCCCTACGGGGGGTCTGACCCCAGTCGTTCGTTAGCGTCCGAGCTGTGTCGGTGAAGGATTCGCTCCGGGAGGCGTCGCACCGCGTCCGCATGGCCGCGACCGTGCGCCGGCTGCGCCGCGCCGCGCCGACGTTCGAGTTCGGCGGTCGCGAGCGGCCCCTGTTCGTGCACCGCTACAACGCGACGTGGCAGAACGAGCGCGCGGTGGAGATGCCGCTCGTGCTCGAGGCGCTCGACGCCTCCCCGCTGCTGGAGATCGGCAACGTCCTCGCCCACTACGGCCACCGCGGGCACGTGGTCGTCGACAAGTACGAGCGCGCGCCCGGGGTCCTGAACGTCGACGCGCTGGACTTCGCGCCGCCCGAGCGGTTCGCGCGGATCGTGTCGCTCTCGACGATCGAGCACATGGGCTTCGACGAGGAGGTCCGGGACGAGGGCAAGCCACGCCGCGCGGTCGCGCACCTCCGCTCGCTGCTCGCGCCCGGCGGGCGGATGCTGGTGACCTTCCCGCTCGGCTACAACCCGGCCGCCGACGAGCTCGCCGCGCCGGACGCCGGAGCCTTCGACGAGATCGCCTACCTGCGCCGCACCGGCGAGCTGGAGTGGGCCGAGGCGAGCTGGCCGGAGGTCCGCGGCGCACCGTACGGCGAGCCGTTCCCGGCCGGCAATGTCGTCGTCATCGGGGTGGCGCGCGGTCCGTAGCGCCGGGCGGGTGCGCATTTCTCACCAATCGACGCCTCGCCGAGATCGCGTGGTGAGAAACGCACCGCCACGGAGCACAACTCACCACACTCCGTTTCGAGACTCGTCGAGTGGTGAGTTGTGCACACCCAGCGGGGTGACGTTTGCCGAGTCCGCCACCGCGCGCCGTCTACGCTGCCCAGCGGTGCTGACCCGCCAGTACGCCAAGGTGTGCGAGCTCGAGGACTTCGCGGACCCCGAGCTGGGGGCGCTGATCGAGGAGATCGACCCCGAGTCGCACCCGTCGCGGCCGCATCGCAAGCCGTGGGAGTTCGCGATGGGGGCGCTGTTCCTGCGTGACGCCGGCCGGCTCGGCGGCGACGCCGAGATCCTCGATGTCGGGGCCGGATCGGAGCCGATCGTGTACTGGCTCGCCCAGCGGGCGCGGCGCGTGGTCGCCGTCGACATCTACGGTCGCGGCGACTTCGGCGAGCGTGAGGCGGCCGCGTCGATGCTCGCCGAGCCCGCCTCGCACGCGCCGTACGACTACCCGGCCGAGCGGCTCGAGGTCCGCGACATGGACGCCCGCCGGCTGGACTTCCCGGACGCGAGCTTCGACGCCGTCGTGTCGTTCTCGTCGATCGAGCACTTCGGCTCGCCGGGCGACATCGCCTCCGCCGCGCGCGAGATCGGGCGGGTGCTGCGGCCGGGCGGTCATGCGCTGCTGGTCACGGAGCTGTTCGTGGAGCACCATCCGGTCGACCGCGCGCCGGTGCTCGCGGCGGTGCGCGCGCTGACGCTCGGCCGCCGCTGCTCGGGCGCGACGTTGCGGGTGCGGGGGATCGCGGAATGCTTCACGCCGCGCGAGCTGCGCACGCGGCTGATCGGCCCGAGCGGCCTCGACCTGATGCAGCCGCTCGCCGTCACGCAGTCGCCGCAGTCGCGCGAGAACGTCCACACGATCGAGCCGGACGGGACCGTCAGCTCCTCCACCGGAAGCCCGTATCCGCACCTCGCGGTCCGGGCCCACCTCTCGACGTTCAGCTCCGTCTGCCTGCCGCTCGTGAAGCCCGCAGCCTGACGAGCGCCTCCCGCGCCTCCACGATCAGCTCGTCCGGGACCGCCCGCAGCAGCAGCGCCAGCGCCGCGAACAGCGCCAGCGCGATCACCGCCTCGACCGCCGACGGGAGCTCGAGCAGCAGGGCGGCGCCGACGGCGACGCCCGCGGCCACCAAGACCCGCGGCACGATCGCGAGCGAGAACCCGCGCCGGAGCTCGCCCGAGCGCGCCAGCGCGACGGCGCCCAGCAGCGCCAGCGCACCCTCCGACAGCGCCGTCGCCACCGCCGCACCGCGCGCGCCGTGGTCGGGGATCAGCAGCACGCCCGCGACCCCGACGACCACGAGCGCGCCCGCGTTCATGACCAGCACGGCGCGGTGGCGGCGCACCGCCAGCAGCGCATAGCCGAACACCGACCCGGTGAACGCCGCCAGCAGCGCGACGGCGTGCCACCGCAGCACCACGGCGGCCGGGGCGAACTCCTCGCCCGCCACCACGTCGATCACGAACTGCGCGCCGACGCCGAGCCCGATCGCCACCACCGTGCCGAGCAGCAGCGACGCCTCGAACGTCCGCTGGACCGCGTAGCGCAGCCGGTCGACGTCGTCGGACGCCGCGCGCGAGAAGATCGGGAACGCGGCGCCGATCGCGAGCTGCGGCACCACGACCAGCACCTCGACGATCCGGAACGACGCGCCGAAGTAGCCGGTCTGAACCGGATCGGAGAGCTGGTCGACCATCAGGATGCTGAGCCGGAAGTAGACTGCGCCGACCGCGGCCGCGAGCGCGAACGGGAGCGTGTCGCGCAGCAGCCCGCGCCACACCGCGGGCTCGTACGCGGGCCGCGCCGGGACGCCGTGCACGAGCCGCGCCGTGACCGCGAGCGCCGCGCCGGCCGCGACCGTCACCACGAAGAAGAACGGGAGCAGCTCGGCGCCCAGGACGACGAGCACGACGATCCCGACCGCGGTCAGCACCTGCCGCAGGCCGTCCACCACGGTCACCCACCCGAACCGGAGCTCGACCACGAGGATCGTCGCCAGCGCGCTCTGCAGCGCGGTCAGGACGAGGCCGACGCCGGCGATCGCGGTGCCGAGAATCAGCACCTCGTCGTAGCCGGCGAGCACCGCGTACGCGCAGGCGAGCAGGGCGCCGGTGGTCGTGAAGACGAGCCGCAGGCCGAGCAGGTTGCGCAGCAGGCGGCCGCGCTCGATGCCCCCCCGGGCCGCGAGCTCGCGCACGCCGATCGTCGACAGCCCGGCATCGGTGATGCCGCCGAACAGGGTCACGAGCGAGAGCACCAGCACGTAGCGGCCGGAGTCGTCGACGCCGAGGTGGCGGAACAGCGCCGCGGCCGAGCCGACCGTCAGCAGCACGCCGACGGCGTAGCCGGCGACGCGCAGCGCGCCGCCGCGGATCGCCGCGGGCCCGGCTGCGGTGGTGCCGAGGAGGTCCGGGTCGCCGGCCGAGGTCACAGGCCGGAGAGCTTATGGTTGGCGCCGGTGCCCCCCGCCGCCGCCCGCCGCCTGCTGACCCATCCGCGCGTCGAGCCGGTGGTCTCGACCGCACTGCTGGCGCGACTGGTCGCGAACCCGGCGCGCTTCGCGCTCGCCGAGCTCGCCGGCCGCGGCCGCGTCGTCACGCACCGCGTCCGCCGCGGAGGCGCGATCGTGGTGCTCGAGCACGGGACACCCGACGTGCAGGCGTTCGACGAGCTCTTCTACCAGCAGATCTACGCGCCGCCGCCGGAGGTGGAAGCGGCCGTCGCGGCGCTCGGGCGCGCGCCGAAGATCCTCGACGTGGGCGCGAACATCGGCCTCTTCGGCGCATGGGCGCTCGCGCGCTGGCCGGGAGCGGAGATCGATGCGTTCGAGCCCGACCCGCGCAACGCCGCGATGCACCGCCGGGCGATCGCGGCGAGCGGCCGCGGCGGCGCGTGGCGCCTGCACGAGACCGCGGCGACGGTGGCCGACGGCGAGATGCGGTTCGTCACCGGCCGCTACGCGATGAGCGGCCCGGCGACGGACGCGGACCCGGATGCCACATCCGTCCCGGCACGCGACGTGCTGCCGCTGCTCGAGCGCGCCGACCTCGTCAAGATCGACGCCGAGGGCAGCGAGTGGGCGATCCTCGACGATCCCCGGTTCGCCGCCACCGCCGCGCGCGCCATCGCGCTCGAGTACCACCCCGAGCTGTGCCCGGAGCCGGAGCCGCGCGCGGCCGCTGTCGGCCGGCTGCGCGCCGCGGGCTTCTCGCTCCGGCACGTCCCGACGCACGCCCCGCCCGGCTACGGCTCGCTGTGGGGATGGCGCTAGCCTGCTCGGCCGTGAGCATCGGAATCGTTGGATTGGGATACGTCGGCGTGCCGCTGGCCGTCGCCTTCGCGGAAGCGGGGCAGGACGTCGTCGGCGTGGACGTCGACCACGCCCGCGTGGCCGCGCTGACCGAGGGCCGCTCCCCGATCGAGGACGTGTCCGACGAGCGCCTGCAGTCGGTTCGCGAGCGCTGCACCTTCAGCACGCGCTATCGCGACCTGCACGAGACCGACGCGATCCTCGTCTGCGTCCCGACCCCGCTGACGCGCAACCGCGAGCCCGATCTCGGCCCGCTGCTGTCCTCCGCACGCGCGCTGGCCGACGTCGTCGCGCGCGACCAGGTCGTGGTGCTCGAGTCGACCTCGTTCCCCGGCACCACGCGCGAGCACCTGGTGCCGCTGCTCGAGGAGTCCGGCCTGCGCGCGGGCGAGGACTTCGCGCTCGCGTTCTCGCCCGAGCGCGTCGACCCCGGCCGCACCGACCACACGATGCGCACCACCCCGAAGGTCGTCGGCGGGCTCACGCCGCACTGCACCGAGCGTGCCGCCGCCATCTACGCGCAGGTCTGCGACGAGATCGTCCCGGTCTCGACGCCCGAGGTGGCCGAGCTCTCGAAGCTGCTGGAGAACATCTTCCGCTCGGTCAACATCGCGCTGGTCAACGAGCTGGCGATCCTCTGCGACCGCATGGGCATCGACATCTGGGAGGTGATCGACGCCGCCGCGACCAAGCCGTACGGGTTCATGCGCTTCGATCCCGGCCCCGGCATGGGCGGCCACTGCCTCCCGGTCGATCCGTTCTACCTGGCGTGGAAGGCGCGCGAGTTCGATCTCTCGATCGAGTTCATCGAGCTCGCCGGCAAGGTCAACCAGCGGATGCCGGCGTTCTGCGTGGAGAAGATCGAGCGCGCGCTGAACGACGAGCGCAAGCCGGTGCGCGGCTCACGCGTGCTGCTGCTCGGCATCTCGTACAAGGCCGGCGTCGGCGACCTGCGCGAGTCGCCCGCGCTGAAGATCATCCGGCTGCTGCGCGAGCTCGGCGCCGACGTGCGCTACCACGACCCGCACGTGCCGGAGCTGCCCGAGCACGAGCTGCTCAGCATGCCGCTCGACCAGGCGCTCGACGGCATCGACCTCGCCGTCATCGTCACGGCGCACCCGGGCGTCGACCACGGACGCGTCGTCGAGCAGGCGCCGCAGGTGCTCGACCTGCGCGGCACGACGCGCCACCTCGGCGTCCCTCAGCTGTAGACGCGGCGCAGTGCCTTTGCGACGACGGCCGGGAGCGGTGCGCTCGCGCACGGCTGCGAGCGCCCGCTCGCCCGCCACGGCGTCGCCCCACAGCGATCGCACTCGCGCGGTGAGCGCGTCGACGTCGCCGCGTGGGTACAGGCCCTCGCCCGGCACCAGCTCGGCGAGCCCGCCGGCGCGGGCGGCGGCCACCGGCAGGCCCGCCGCCATCGCCTCCAGCGCCGCCAGCGGCAGGATCTCCTCGTAGCGCGACGGCACGATCGCGATCGCCGCCGCACGCCGTAGCGCCGCCAGCTCCGCGGGCGCGATGCGGCCGGTGAACGTGACGTCCGACCCCGCCGCGAGCGCGCGCAGCTCGTCCATCTGCGGGCCGTCGCCGGCGATCGTGAGCGGCCGGCCGATCGCCGCGCACGCCGTGATCGCGTCGGCGAAGCCCTTCTCCGGCGTGAGCCTTCCGGCGGCGAGCGCAAAGCCCCCATCCGCCGCGGCCGAGCCCGCCGCGAACTCGCGCTGCACCGAGGCGATCACGTGCGCCCGGTCGAACACCGGCGCGCCGAGTTCCCGCAACCTGGCGAGCGCGAATGAGCTCGGCACGACGAACGCATCCACGCACTCCGCCAGCCGCCGCTGCCACAGCGCCAGCGACGCGCCGTAGACGACCGCCTCGGCACGCGAGCCACGGCAGTTGTGCCGAACGCCCGGGAGCGTGTTGCGGCCGTGGCAGCGCGTGCAGTCCTCGCCGTCGGTGAAGCACGTGCCGACCGCGCACACGAGCCGGTAGTTGTGGAGGTGCAGGACGACGCGCGCTCCGGCGTCGCGGGCCGCCGCCAGCGCGCGCCAGCCGAACCCGGGATGGACGTTGTGGGCGTGCACGACGCGGGCACCGGTCCTCTGCACCATGTCCGCCACCGCCGCCGGGCGCAGGCCGCCCGCGAGCAGGCCCGCGGCCGCGCGCCGCGGGCTCAGCGACGCCGAGTCGCGCTCCAGCACGGACACCGGCTCGCCCAGCTCGGTGCGGATCAGCCACGCGAGGTCCTCGACCGCGCGTTCCTCGCCACCGGGGACCCGGTAGCGGTTGTGCAGGAGGAGGATCAGCGGCCCAGCAGGCGGTCGAGCCGCCCTCCCCAGACCGCCACCTTGCGGTGCACCGCCGGCATCAGCCGGCGCTGCGCGCGGGAGCGGATGTGCTTGCGGGCGAAGCGCGCGACGGACGGCGCGAGGTGCTCGGCGCGCGCGGCCTCCGCCGCGCCGTCGTGCTCGACGCGGACCGTCGGCAGGTAGAGCACGCGCCCGCCCGCGTGACGGATGCGCAGGAACAGGTCCTCCTCCTCCTTGTAGAGGAAGAAGCCGGTGTCGAAGCCGCCGAGCGCGTCGAACCAGCGCCGCGCGACGAGGCAGGCCGCGCCGGACACCCACGCGGCGTCGGTCGGCTCGTCGCGGCGGCGGTAGTGGCTGTGCCCCGCGGCCTGCGCGACGCGTGCGCGGAAGCCGTGCAGCTCCCCGTGGTCGCGCGGGTCGACCGACCCGTCGGCGCCGATCAGCTGCGGCCCGACCGCCGCCGCGCCCACGCCCGCGCGCAGCGCCGCGTGCAGCCGCGCGACCGTCGCCGGCTCGACGATCCGCGCGTCGGGGTTCAGGATCAGCAGCGCCGCCGCGTCGTGTCGCGTCGCCAGCCGGTTGTGGCCGGCGCCGAAGCCGAGGTTGCGCTCGGCGGTCTCGAACGCGACGTCCGGGTGCGCCCGCGCGAGGTCCGCCAGGTCGTCCCCGGAGGCGTTGTCGAGCACCAGCACGCGGTGCTCGAGCCCGCTGCCGCCGAGGTCCCCGAGCACCGTCTCGAGGCACGTCTGCAGCTGCCGGCGCGTGCGGTAGTTGACGACCTGGACGGCGACGTCGAGCGGCACGCCGCCATCATAGGTTCGCCATGCGGGTCGCCATCGTCGCCGAGTACTACCCCCGCGCCCACGATCCGGCGCTGGGCATCTGGGCGCACCGCCAGGCGGTGGCGACCGCCGCTGCGGGCGCCGACGTGCACGTGCTCGTCCTGCACCGGCCGGTGCCGCCGCGCGCGGCGCTGCAGGCGCGCGACGGCACGGCGCTCACGGCACCGATGCGCCAGCCGCTGCGCGCCGATCTCGACGGCGTGCCCGTGACCTACGTCCCGTTCCTCGCCCCGCCGCGCCCGCGCACCTACGGCACGTGGGGGAGCTGGGCGGCGCCGTCGCTCGCGGTCGCGCTGCGCCGCCTGCGGCGCAAGTTCCGCTTCGACCTCGTCCACGCCCACTACGCCGCTCCGGCCGGCGACGCCGTGCGTCGCGCCGGCGTCCGCGTGCCACTCGCCGTCTCGGTCCACGGCGGCGACCTGCTCGCGGTCGCGCAGCGATCGCGGGCGGGCACGCGCGCCGTGCAAGGCGCCCTCTCCTCCGCCGCCGTGGTGCTCGCCAACTCGACCGGGATGGCGCGGCGGGCGGAGGCGCTCGGGGCCGCGAACACGCGCGTGGTCCATCTCGGCAGCGACCTGCCGGCCGCGGTCCCGCCGGCCACTCCCGGACGGCTGGTGACGGTCGGCAGCCTGATCCGGCGCAAGCGCCACTCCGACGTGCTGCGCGCCATGTGGCTGCTGCGCGAAGCGCACCCGGACGTCGAGTGGGTCGTCGTCGGCGGCGGCCCGGAGCGCGAGCGGCTCGAGCGCCTCGCGAGCGAGCTGGATCTGGCCGGCCGGGTCCGCTTCACGGGCCCGCTCGCGCCGGACCGCGCGCTCGAGGAGGCGCGACGCAGCGCGGTGTTCGTGCTCCCGAGCGTCGACGAGGCGTTCGGCGTCTCCTACATCGAGGCGATGGCCGGCGCCGTGCCTGCGATCGGCTGCCGCGGCGAGGACGGCCCGGAGGAGATCGCCGCGGCCGGCCACGGGATCAGGCTGGTCGCGCCGGGCGACCCCGAGGACCTGGCGCGCGAGCTCGGCGAGCTGCTGGCGAGCGACGACTGGCGCCACGAGCTCGGCACGGCCGCGCGTGCGACGGTCGAGAGCGACTTCACCTGGGACGGGTGCGGGCGCGCGACGGTGGAGGCGTACGAGCAGGCGCTGGCCCGATGAGCGTCACCGTCGCGATCCCCGTGCTGAACGGCGGCCCGCGGCTGGGCGAGCTGCTGGCCGCGGTGGGCGCGCAGGAGGTCGACCGGCCGGTCGAGCTGCTGGTGATCGACTCGGGGTCGACGGACGGCTCGCCCGCCCTCGCCCGCGGCCACGGCGCCCGCGTCGTCGAGATCGCCCCGGCGGAGTTCTCGCACGGGGGCACGCGCAACCGGCTGATGGAGCTCGCCGCGGGCGAGCACGTGGCCTTCCTGACGCAGGACTCGGTGCCCGCCGGGCGCGGCTGGCTCGCCGCGCTGCTCGGGGGCTTCGCGCTCGCCGATGACGTGGCGCTGGTGTGCGGGCCGCAGCTTCCGCGGCCCGACGCGAGCCCGATGGTGCGGCGCGAGCAGGAGGAGTTCTTCGGGCGCTTCGGCTCCGAGCGCGTCGACCGCGGTAACGCCGCGCCCGGCCCGGCGACGTTCTTCAGCAGTGCCAACGGCGCGGTCGCGCGGTGGGCGTGGGAGCGCGTGCCGTTCCGGGCGGTCGACTACGCCGAGGACCAGGTGCTCGCGCGCGACATGCTGGCCGCCGGACTCGCGAAGGCCTATGTGCCGGGCGCGGCGGTCGTGCACTCGCACGACCACCCGCCGCTGCGGGCGCTGCGCCGGTACTTCGACGACTTCCGCGCGCTGGCGCAGGTGAACGGGGTGCGAGAGCCGCTGACGCCGCGGTACATCGCGGCGCGCGTGCGCAACGACGTGGCCGCCGACCGCGCGTTCATGCGCCGCGAGGGCCTGGAGGTGCAGACGCTCCGCTCCCTGAGCCATCACGTGGCGCGCGCGCTCGGCCGCAGCCTCGGGACCAACGCCGACCGCCTGCCGCGCTGGGCGCAGCGCAGCCGCACGCGGTGACCCGGCCCGTCCTGTTCGTGACGAACCACGCGCCGCCCTTCCGGGTCGGGGCGTTCGCTGCGCTGCACGAGCGCGAGGACGTCGTGTTCGCGCTGATCGGCGGCGACGTGCGCCACGGCGGCGGCGAAGGAGGCGCCGACCTGCCGTTCCCGGTGCTGCGGCCGAGCCAGCGCGGCGTGCTGCGCCTGGCGGCCTCCGGGCGCTTCCGCGCGGTCGTCGCCGGGCTGTCGGGCCGCGTCGCCCTCCCGGCCGCCTACGTGGGCGCCCGGCGCGCGCGTGTGCCGTTCGTCCTGTGGGCGACGATCTGGGCGCATCCGCGGACGGCCGCCCACGCGCTCTCCTACCTGCCGCTGCGGCACCTGTACCGGCACGCCGACGCGATCGCCACCTACGGCCCGCACGTCAGCGCCTATGTGCGCGGCAAGGGCGCCACGGGGCCCGTCGTGGAGGCACCGCAGAGCGTCGACGACGCGTTCTGGTCGGCGCCGGCGGGCCCGATCCGCCGTGCGCCGTTCCAGGTCACGTTTGCGGGCCGATTGGCGCGGGAAAAGGGAGTAGCGGTGCTCCTTCGGGCCTGGCGGCAATCAGGTCTGTCAGCACCAGCAGCCGCGCTGGTTCTGGTAGGCGGCGGTCCGATCCGAGCCCGGGCCGTCGCCACCAGCGCGGCTATGCTCGAAGGGCCGGCCGACGCCGAGACGCTGCGCGGCTTCTACGCCGGCTCGGACGTCGTGGTGCTGCCGTCGATCCCCACGCGCGACTTCCGCGAGCCGTGGGGGTTGGTCACGAACGAAGCCTTCAATCAGGGAGTCCCCGTGATCGCAACCGACGCGGTCGGCGCCGCCGCAGGCGGGCTGATCGAGCACGAGCGCACCGGCCTCGTCGTCCCGGCCGGCGACGCCGACGCGCTCGCCGGCGCCCTCCGGCGCCTGCACGACGATCCCGCGCTGCGCACGCGCCTCGGCGCCGCGGGGCGCGCCGCCGTGGCCGCCTACACGCACGAGGCGTGGGCCGCCGGGATCGCGCGCGCACTGGCCGCCGCAGGTGCCGGACGCTCCGGAGGTGGCTGCTAGCGTGCCGCGCCTCATGATGCGACTGGCCACTATCGCCCTGCTGGCGGTCCTGGCGGCCGCCCCCGCCGCGCAGGCGGACAGCACTCGCACCAAGATCCTCCGCGAGTGCCAGGAAGGCCGCCTGACCGGCGACTACACCGCGAAGCAGATCCGGGACGCCCGCAACAACATCCCGGACGACCTCGACCAGTACTCGGACTGCCGTGACGTCCTCAGCCGCGCGCTGCAGAGCCAGGCCGGCGGGTCGGGCGACGGCGCCGGCGGTGGGACAGGCGCAGGCGGCACGGGCGGCGGTGGCGGAGGCGACGGCGGTGGCGGTGGCGGCGGCGAGGTACTGACGCCCTCCACGGATGCCGACCGCGCGGCGCTCCAGAGCGCTGCGACGGCCGGCAGCCAGCCGCTCCAGATCGCCGGCCGGCCCGTGACGCCGGGCGAGGCGCTGCGCAACGACCTGCCGACCACGCTGCTCGTCGTTCTGATCCTGCTCGCCGCCGCGGCGGTCGCCGCGACCGCGCCGTTCCTGCGCCGCCGCGCCGGCCGTGTCGTCGCGCTCGGGCCCGCGCTCCGCCGACGTGTCCTCCCTGGCCGACCCGGTTAGCCGACCCCGCCCGAAGCGGCGGACGGTCACGATCCCGGTCCCGAGCCTGTCGGGCGCCGGGCCGCTGGCCGCCGCGATCGCGATCGCGATCGCCTTCGCTTCGTTCGCCGCAGCCGGCGGCCTGCGTCTCGAGCGCACGACCGACGTCCTGATCCTGATGATGCTGGGCGGCGCGGCGCTGTCGGCGATCGCGCTGGTCCAGCGCCCGCGGACCGCCGAGACGCCGCTGTACGGCGGCGGCCCGCTGCTGATGCTCGCCCTGCTCGCGGCACTGACCGCGCTGTCGGTCCTGTGGTCGCTGGCGCCGTCCGACTCATGGATCGAGGCGAGTCGCACGTTCGCCTATCTCGCCGTGTTCGCCGGCGGCGTGGCGCTGGCACGGCTCGTGCCGGACAGGTGGATGGCGCTCGTGGTCGGCGTCGGCGCCGGCTGCCTGATCGTCTGCGGCTGGGCGCTGCTGACCAAGATCTTCCCGTCCTCGCTCGCTCCCGACGAGACGTACGCGCGGCTTCGCGAGCCGTTCGCGTACTGGAACTCCGTCGGGCTGATGGCCGCGCTCGGCGTGCCGCCGATGCTGTGGCTCGCCGCCCGCCGCACCGGCCACGCGGCCGCCAACGCGCTCGCCTGGCCGGCGATCGGCGTCCTGCTGGTGGCGATGATGCTCTCCTACTCGCGCGGCGCGCTGGTCGCGCTGGTGGTCGGCGTCGGGCTGTGGTTCCTGATCGTGCCGCTGCGGCTGCGTGCCACCGTCGCGCTGGCCGCCGGCGTGCTCGGCTCCGCGCCGGTGGTGGCGTGGGCGTTCTCGCAGGACGGCCTCACGACGGACCGCGCGCCGATCGCCGCGCGCGTCGACGCGGGCCACGAGTTCGGCGCCCTGCTGCTGCTGATGGTGTCGGTCCTGCTGGCGGCGGGCCTCGCCGTCCACTTCGCGGCTGCGCAGCGCCCGCCGACGCGGGCCACCCGCCAGCTCGCGGGCCGCTCGGCGCTCGCCGTTCTGGCGCTCGTGCCGGTGATCGCGCTGATCGCGCTGGCTGCCGCGCCCGGCGGCGTCGACGGGCAGGTCTCGAAGGCGTGGGACCAGCTCACCGACCCGAACGCGCGCACGCCGGCGAACACGCCGGACCGGCTCACCGCCACCTCCTCGGTGCGCGCCCGGTACTGGAAGGAGGCGCTCGACATCCACGCCACCGAGCCGTGGATCGGCACCGGCGCGGGCGCGTACGCGACCGTCCGCACGCGCTTCCGCGACGACACGCTCGCCGTCCGCCACGCGCACGGATACGTGGTGCAGACGCTCGCCGACCTGGGCTGGGCGGGGCTCGCGCTGTCGCTCGCGGCGGCCTTCGCGTGGCTGCTCGCGGCATTCCGTGCGACCGGCCTGCGGCGCCGCGATCGCGGCCTGCCGTTCGATGCCGAGCGGGTGGGCCTGCTCACGCTGCTCGCCGTCGTCGCCGTGTTCGCGGTGCACTCGGCCGTGGACTGGACCTGGTTCGTGCCCGCCAACGCCGGCGTCGCGCTGCTGTGCGGCGGCTGGATCGTCGGCCGCGGGCCCCTGCGCGCGCGGCTCGAGGGCCGCACAACGCCGCCGCCGAGATCGTCGTGGCCGCACGCGAGCCGCCTCGCGCGGCTGAGCGAGCGCGTGACGCCGCTGCGGGCGATCGGCGTCGGCCTCGTGCTGGTGATCGCGCTCGCGGCTGCGTGGACGGCCTATCAGCCGGTGCGAGCGGTCCATGCCGGCGACGCGGCGTTCGACCGGCTCGACCGAGGACAGCCGGAGGCGGCCACGTCGATCGCGGGTATCGCGACCAAGCGCAACCCGCTCTCCGTCGACCCGCTGTTCGAGCTGGCCACGATCGAGCAGGCGCGCGGTCGCACCACGCAGGCGGCGGCGGCGCTCGAGCGCGCGGTCGACCTCCAGCCCGCCAACGCCGAGGCCTGGCGCCGGCTCGGGCGGCTGCGCATGTCGGTGCTGAACGACCCGAAGGGCGCGCTGAGCGCGTTCCAGGCGGCCTACTACCTCGACCCGCAGGCGCCGGCGTCGACCTCCGACGTGCTCGAGGCGAGCCGGGCGCTGCAGTCGCCTACGCCTACGCCTGCGCCCGCCGAGCCAACGCCGTAAGGCCCGTTCGCAGGAGCGGCGGCCCGCCCCACGGGCGCACCCGCACGGAGTCGAAGCCGGCCTGGCGCAGCGTCGCCGCCAGCGACGTGCGGGTGTAGAAGCGGAGGTGCTGGCCGAGCGGGTCGAAGTGCGCGTCGAACCGCGCGAGCGCGATCAGCGTCCCCTTCACGCGCCCGTGGAACGGCACGGTGACGAGCAGCCTCCCGCCGGGGCGCAGCACGCGCCGGGCCTCGAGCAGCGCGTACGCCGTGTCGGCGACGTGCTCGAGCACCTCCGAGCACCACACGAGGTCGACGCTCGCGTGCTCGAGCGGCAGCGATCCGTCCGGCTCGATCGCGCGCAGGTCGGCGCCCGGGGCGTTGCGCCGCGCGCGCTCGAGCGCCGCCTCGGCGACCTCGACGCCGACCGGGTCGGCGCCGGCCGCCTGCAGCGCCGCGACGAACCGGCCCGCACCGCAGCCGAGGTCGAGCACCCGCTCGCCCGGCCGCGCCTCGGCGAGCAGGAGCGCGCGCCGGCGCTCCCACGCCCACGGCTCGGGATCCTGCGGTGCGTCCGCCCAGAAGTCCTCGTAGTGGCGCCGCACCGGGCCGAGGGTACGCTTCCGCGGGGATGCGTCTGCGCCTGATCCGCAACGCGACGCTGCTCGTCACACTCGCCGGCCGGCGCGTGCTCGTGGACCCGATGCTCGACCCCGCAGGCGCGCGGCCGCCGGTCGAGGACACGCCGAACCCGGTCCGCAACCCGCTCTGCGATCTCCCCGAGCCGGCCGCGATCGTGGTCCGCGAGCTCGACGCGGTGATCGTCACGCACCTGCACAAGGACCACCTCGACGCGACCGCGATCGCGCTGCTGCCGAAGGAGCTGCCCGTCTTCTGCCAGCCCGAGGACGCCGACACGCTGCGCACGCACGGATTCGCCGACGTGCGCGCGGTCGACGATGCGCTCGACTGGGACGGCATTCGCATCACCCGCACGCACGGCCGCCACGGCACCGGCCGGATCGGCGAGTTGATGGCGCCCGTCTCGGGGTTCGTGCTCGCATCGGACGGCGAGCCCACGCTCTACCTCGCCGGCGACACGGTCTGGTGCGACGAGGTGCGCGCCGCGCTCGACGAGCACCGTCCGGCGGCCGTCGTGGTCAACGCGGGCGGGGCGCGCTTCCTCGAGGGCGATCCGATCGTGATGACCGCCGATGACGTCGTGGCGGTCGCCCGGCACGCGCCCGGCGCACGCGTCGTCGCGGTGCACATGGAGGCCGTCAACCACTGCCTGCTCACCCGCGCCGACCTCCACCAGCGCGTGCACGAGGAGGACCTGCACGACCGCGTTACGGTGCCGGAGGACGGTGCGGAGGTGCCGCTGCCGTGAAGAACGCAAGCTCGTGCTCGAGCGAGGCGCGGAAGGCGGCGTGCATGCGCTCGCGGCCCGGGCCGGCGACGCCCTCCGCAGCGGCATCCGTGAGCTCGCGGCTCCACGCCGCCAGCTCGCCGAACTCGTCACCGGCGTACATCGCGATCCACTCGGCGTAGCCGTCGTGGTCCGGCGGCCCCGCGGCCGCCAGGCGCTGCCCGATCTCCGCGTAGCTCCACATGCACGGCAGCAGCGCGGCCGCCAGCTCGGCGAAGTCGCCGAGCGCCGCCGTGCGCAGCAGGAAGTCGCAGTACGCGTCGGTGGCCGGCGCGGTGCGCTCGGACTCGAGCTGCTCGGCGGTGACGCCCCACCGCGCTGCGAACTGCCGGTGCAGATCCATCTCGGTCTCGAGCACCGACTGCGCGAGCGCGGCGAACCGCCGCATCCACTCCAGCCGCGGTGCGCGCGCCGCCGCGAGCGCGAGCAGCCGCCCGTAGTCGATCAGGAACAGGTAGTCCTGGCGGACGTAGAAGCGGAACTGCTCCTCGGGGAGCGTGCCGTCGCCGATGCCGCGCACGAACGGATGCTCGACCTGCGCCTCCCAGGCCGGACCGGCGGCTTCGCGCAGCTCGGCCGAGAAGCTCACTCGGCGCCGGCGGGATGCGGCGCCGTGGGGTCCTCTCCCTCCTCACCCGGATGCTCGCGTGCCATGAAGTTCTCGATGTCCATCGGGTCGTCCTTCGACCGCTCGACGACGCGCAGCAGGTCGGACATCGTGGCGACCTCCTCCACCTGCTCCTTGATGAACCACTGCGTGAACTGCTCGCTCGTGAAGTCGCCGGCGTCGCGCGCGGCGGCGGCGAGCCCGTTGATCTGCTGCGTGACGCGCTTCTCCTGCTCGAGCGCGAGCGCTACCGGGGCGACGATGTCGGCGAACGCGGTCTGCGGCGCCGCCACGCCCGGGACGACGACCTCGGCGTCGGCGTCGACGAGGTACTGGATCATCATCATCGCGTGGTCGCGCTCCTCCAGCGCCTGGCGGTAGAAGAAGCGGGCGAGCTGCGGCAGCGTCTCAGCGTCGTAGTGGACGGCGATCGCGACGTACTGCTGGTGGGCGGCGAACTCGTTGCCGATCTGCTCGTTGAGACGGTCTACGAAGGAGTCTGCGGGCATCGCGACATCCTAAGGCGCTCGCGCGAGCTTGCGAGGGCGAGTAAGCCGCACAGCCATTTGGCCCGTTAGGGTCACCTAACGGGCGGGTGCTACGCTGGCGCCGTCGATGGCGGAGTTCAAGCGAGTCAAGCCGAAGAAGCGCTGCTGCAAGTCCGGGCCGCGCTGCAAGCGCTGCCCTGTGGTGTGCAAACGCCTGATGACGCAGGGCCTGGCGACCAAGCGCCCGAACGGCCACTATCTGGTCGAGCTCGGCATCGGCAAGAAGACGCTCAAGGCCGCGCGCGCCCGGTAGCTGTCGATATCCTGCGGCCGACATGGCCACCTGCCTCGTCACGGGTGGTGCGGGATTCCTCGGATCGCATCTCTGCGATGAACTGCTGGGTCGCGGTCATCGCGTGATCTGCGTCGACAACTTCGAGACCGGCTCCCTCGCCAACATCGCGCACATCCGGCGGCCCGAGTTCCGCCACATCCACGCGGACATCACGCGCCCGTTCCACGTCGAGGAGCAGGTCGACGTCGTCTACCACTTCGCGTCGCCCGCGTCGCCGATCGACTACCTGCGGCTGCCGCTGCACACGCTCAAGGTCGGCTCGTACGGGACCCACAACTCGCTCGGCCTGGCCAAGCAGCATCGCGCGCGGTTCCTGCTCGCGTCGACGTCCGAGGTGTACGGTGACCCGCAGGTGCATCCGCAGCCGGAGTCCTACTGGGGCCATGTGAACCCGATCGGTCCGCGCGGTGTCTACGACGAGGCCAAGCGGTACGCCGAGGCGCTCACGATGGCCTACCACCGCCAGCAGGGGGTGGACACGGCGATCGTGCGGATCTTCAACACCTACGGTCCGCGGATGCGCCCGCACGACGGCCGCGCGATCCCGACGTTCATGCGCCAGGCGCTGCAGGATCGACCGATCACCGTGTTCGGCGACGGCTCGCAGACGCGGTCGTTCTGCTTCGTCTCGGACCTCGTGGACGGCATCATCCGTCTCGCGGAGTCCGGAGTGCACCACCCTGTGAACATCGGGAACCCGAATGAGTTCACCCTGCTCGAGCTGGCCACCGCGGTGATCGAGGTGACCGGCTCACGGTCGGAGATCGTGCATGAGGCACTCCCGACCGACGATCCGAAGGTCCGGCAACCGGACATCGGACTTGCGCGCGAGCTGCTGGGCTGGGAGCCCCAGGTCGCGTTGCGCGACGGACTGCGCCGCACGCTCGACCAGTCCGGCGTCGAAGCCCTCACCGGCGCCGGCGTCACCTAACCCCGCTACATCAGCCTCCCGCACGCGTTAGGAGCGTCGGGAGCCTTACCACTTGGCTGACGCCCCCACTCAAACCAAGCAACGCGCGGAGCCCGCCACCGAACCGGTGGCGATCGACCTGCCGCTCGTCGACGTCCGCCGCAAGCGGCCGCCGGCTCTGGCGTTCCTGCTGCGGCTGGAGACGCTGCGCCGCGCGCTGCGCGTGGTGTCGCTGCTGGCGCTCGACTTCTTCGGCGTGTTCGCGGCGATCTACGTCGCGCTGATGGTCAAGTCCGTCCTGCGCTACGGCGACTGGGCGTGGCACGCGTCGTACGTGGAGACGCGCGACAACGTCGCGTTCGCGTCGCTGGTGACGGTACTGCTGTTCGCCCGCTCCGGGCTGTACTCGTCGCGCGCCGAGCGACCCGGCCTGTCGAAGATCGTCACGTCGCTGTTCCAGGTGACGGTCGTCGCGCTGGTGTTCGCGGTCGTGAACGGCGAGCAGTATTCGAGCTACTACATCTTCTACGGCACGCTGGTGTTCGCGATCTGCTTCATCGGCCTGCTGCGGTGGGGCTACGAGAGCGCGACCGGGCTCCTGCTGCGGGCGGCCGGCTACCGGCGCCGCGCGGTGCTCGTCGGCTCCGGCAAGCACATCGAGGACGTCGCGCACGCGCTGATCAGCGAGGTG
Organism: uncultured Solirubrobacteraceae bacterium; assembly: GCA_963806395.1. Classification (GTDB taxonomy): domain Bacteria; phylum Actinomycetota; class Thermoleophilia; order Solirubrobacterales; family Solirubrobacteraceae; genus DASSUW01. Next base: position 88,381 of record CAWDYI010000021.1, read on the forward strand.
CACGCGCCGGTCGAGATGGTCGGCTTCATCTCGCTCACGCCGCGGCCCGACAACGGGCTGCGCTCGCTGGGCCGGATCGAGGACCTGCCGGCGATCCTGGACGCCCACCGCGTCCAGGAGGTCATCATCGCCGACCCCGACTTCCCGCAGGAGCGCGCGGTCGACCTCGTCGATCAGTGCCACCAGCGCGGCGTGACGGTGCGGATCGCGCCGTCGACGATGGAGATCCTCGTGCATCGCGCCGAGTTCGTCCCGGGCGCGTCGGTGCCGCTGTTCGAGCTGCGCCCGCCCGTGTTCGACGGCTTCGACTACGCCGTCAAGCGCACGTTCGACTTCGTGGTGGCGTTGCTGCTGGTGGTGGTCCTGAGCCCGGTGCTGGTGCTGATCGCGATCGCCGTCGCGATCTCCTCGCGCGGTCCCGTGCTCTACCGCTCGATGCGGCCGGGCATCGGCGGCGAGTCGTTCGCGTGCCTGAAGTTCAGGACCATGCGCTCGGATGCCGACCAGATCCAGGCCGACCTCGAGTCGCTCAACGAAGCCTCCGGCCCGCTGTTCAAGATCCGGCGCGACCCGCGCCTCACGCGCTTCGGCACCTTCCTGCGCCGCTACTCGCTCGACGAGCTTCCGCAACTGCTCAACGTGCTGGCCGGGAAGATGTCGCTGGTCGGCCCGCGGCCGCTGCCGCAGCGCGACTTCGACCAGCTCGAGGAGTGGCACAAGAAGCGCTACCTGGTGCTGCCCGGGATCACCGGCCTGTGGCAGGTCGCGGGCCGCTCCGAGCTCGACTTCGACGACCTCGTGCGGCTCGACTTCCTGTATCTGGAGCGCTGGTCGGTCGGCCTCGACCTGGCGATCCTGCTCAAGACCGTCCCGGCGGTGCTGAGCCGGCGCGGGGCGTTCTAGCCTCGTGCTTCTCGCCGCGCTCGCGGCGGCGGTGCTCGCGGCGCCGGGGGAGCAGGCGCGCAACTTCGCCGTCTCGGTCTCACGCGACGGTGCCCGCCCGGCGGCCGGAGCGCTGGAGCGGCGCGCGCACCAGCGCGTGCAGCGGCGCTTCGAGCGCGCGGGCCTGGACGTGCGCGTGCAGCGGTTCTCGACGCCGCGCGGCCGTTCGCGGAACGTGATCGGGATCCGGCACGGCACGCGCAGCTGCCTGCGCGTGCTGATGGCGCACACCGACACGGTGCCGCCTTCGCCGGGCGCTGAGGACAACGCCTCTGGCGTCGGCGTGCTGGTCGCGCTCGGCGGGCGGCTCGGCGCGATCGACCCGCCGTGCGACGTGTGGCTCGTCGCCACCGGCGCCGAGGAGCGCATCTACACCGGCTCGCCGGACCACCTCGGCGCGCTCGCGCTGCGCGACATCGTGCCGCGCACGCGCCTGCGGTACGCGCTCTCGCTCGACGAGGTCGGCCGCGGCACACGGTTCCGGCTGCGCTCGCCGACGAGCGCTCCGCGCCGGCGCGTGGAGCGCGAGCTGCTCGCCGCCGCCCGACGGCAGGACGTCAACGTCGACTGGCAGCGCGACAGCGGCACCGGCAACTCCGACCACCGCGAGTTCGAGCTCGCGGGCATGCGCGGCGTCAAGCTCGGCGTGCTCGAGAACCCGTGCCGGCACACGGCGTGCGATACCCCGAACCGCCTCCAGCGCGCCGCCTTCGCGCGTGTGCAGCGGGTGGTCGAGGACGTGCTGGCGCGCCGCTGAACTGCGGCACTAAGGGAGGCGGGTCCGGCGTGCCGCGAGGGCGCGTGTCGAGTTGACGTCGGTATGCGACGTCAAGTCGACAACCGGCAGCGCGTGGCCACGTCGCATAGCATCGCCCCATGCCCGAGCTGCGGTCCGTCCGCGTGGCCGCGATCCAGGCCACCCCGGTGATCCTGGACGCCGAGGCGACCGTCGCCAAGACGGTGCGCCTGCTGGAGGAGGCGGCCGGGAAGGGCGCCGAGCTCGCAGTGCTGCCGGAGACGTTCATCCCGCTCTACCCCTCGAACCGCTGGGCCAAGGGCGCGTCGGCGTTCGGCGGCTGGGACGAGCTGTGGGAGCGGCTGCACGCGAACTCCGTCGACGTACCGGGCCCGCTCGTCGACGAGCTCGTCGCGGCATGCGAGCGCCTCGGCGTGCACGCCGTGATCGGCATCAACGAGCGCGACGGCGGCTCGCTCTACAACGCCTACCTGCTGCTCGGGCCGACGGGACTGCTGCGAAAGCACCGCAAGCTGATGCCGACCCAGCACGAGCGCCTGTTCCACGGCATCGGCGCCGGCGACGACCTCGCGCCAGTGGAAACGCCGCTCGGAAGGATCGGCGGCCTGATCTGCTGGGAGAACCGGATGCCGCTGGCGCGCTGGTCGGTCTACCAGGGCTCGCCGCAGCTGTGGGTCGCGCCGACCGCGGACGACTCGGACGGCTGGCTGGCCTCGATGCGCCACATCGCGATCGAGTCGGGCGCGTTCGTGATCTCCGTGCCGCAGTACATCCCCGGCAGCGCGTTCGGAGACGACTTCCCGGTCGAGATCGATCGCGACACGATCTACGGCCGTGGCGGCGCCGTGATCGTCGAGCCGACGGCGGGCAACGTGGTCGCAGGACCGCTGTACGACGAAGAGGGCATACTGCTGGCCGATTGCGACCTGCGGGTGGGTCTGCACGCCAAGCGCTGGTTCGACGCTGTGGGGCACTACTCCCGGACGGACGTCCTCTCGCCGAACGCTTGAACTGTTGTCCTTGCCCGTTCCTGCCGACGACAGGAGGGTATGGCCCGCGTCCCGACCTATCACGGCCGCTTCGGCCCGGAGGAAGCGCGTCGCCTGCTGTGGCGCGCCGGCTTCGGCCCGCGGCCCGGTGAGGCCGAGCGCCTCGCCAAGCGCGGCTTGAACCGCGCGGTCGAGTCGCTCGTCCATCCGAAGTCGACGCGGCTGAAGGGCCCGGCCCCGCGCGACGGCGACGGGCACCCGCTCGCGCCCCGTGACGCCTGGGGCCACGACCACTGCTGGTGGCTGGACCGGATGGTCCGCACGCAGGCGCCGCTGGTCGAGCGCATGACGCTCGTCTGGCACGACTGGTTCGCGACGAGCAAGGACGCCGGTCCGCAGACGCTGCTGCTGCGGCAGAACGCGCTGCTGCGCCGCCACGCGCTCGGCTCGTTCGAGCGTCTCGCGATGGACGTCACGCGCGACCCGGCGATGCTGCTGTGGCTCAACGGCACCTCGAACCACAAAGAGGACGTCAACGAGAACTACGCCCGCGAGTTGCAGGAGCTGTTCTGCCTCGGCGCCGGCCGCGGCTACACCGAGCGCGACGTACGCGAGATGGCGCGCGCGCTGACCGGGTTCCGCAACGAATGGTCCGAGGGCCGCGGCCCGCACTCGTTCCGCTACGACCGCTCGCTCCACGACGCCGGCTTCAAGCGCCTGTACGGCAAGCGCGGGCGGTTCGACTGGCGCGACGGCGTCCGGCTCGCGGTGCGCAACCGCAAGCACCCGTCGTTCCTCGTGAACAAGCTGTGGGGCTACTTCATCCCGACGCCGCCGCCGCGCGGCACGGCGCGGGCGCTGGAGCGCATGTACATCGGCTCGGGCCGGAACGTGCGCCCGCTGGTGCGCGCGATCCTGCGCCACCCGCACCTGTACGACCCGGACCGGCGGATGACGAAGCCGCCGGTGGTGCAAGCCGCCGGGATGCTGCGGGCGACCGGCCGCGGGATCGACACCGACGCCTGGGCGTGGTTGTGCGACACGGCCGGCCAGATGCTGTTCCTGCCGCCGAACGTGGCCGGCTGGGACGCGACGCGCTGGCTCGACACCGCGACCTTCCGCGCCCGCTGGCGGATGGCCGCCGAGATCTGCAACAACGACCAGCTCGACCACGAGACGATGCGAGGCAAGGTCCCGACCGATCCGGCCAAGCTCGTCAGGCGCGCCGCCGGGTTCTGGGCCGACACGCCGCTGTCGCGCCCCACCCGCACGGCACTCGAGCGCTACGCCCGCACCTCGATGTCGGCGGCGAACGAGAGCTGGGAGCGCGAGTCCTACCCCGTGCTGATCGAGAACGCGCTGCGGATGCTGATCGCCGTCTCCCCGGACTACCTGACCTCATGAACCCGACCCACGACTCCCGCGTCTGCTGCGCAGAGCACGCCCGCGCCGGCGCCGGCCTGCCCGCGATCGAGCGCGGTATGCCGACCCCCGCCGGCACCGGCCTGTCGCGCCGCTCGTTCCTGCTGCGATCCGCCGGCCTCGCCCTGTCCGTCTACGGCGCCGGGCGGCTCGCCGGACTTCCCGTCTTCGAGGAGGGGATCGCCCGCGCCCAGGCCGGCCGCGCCGGAACCGTGCTCGTCAGCGTGTTCCTGGACGGCGGCGCCGACAGCATGTCGATCCTCGCTCCGGTCGGCGATCCGAACTACCGCCGGCTGCGCCCGAGCCTCGCGCTCGGCGGCGGCGGCACGCCGTTCAGCGAGGACACGCGGATGCGGTGGCATCCGGCGGCCGCGCCGCTCGCCGCCCTGCACGCCGAGGGCAAGGTCTCGGTGATGCCCGCGGTCGGCTACGACAGCCCGGACCAGTCGCACTTCGTCTCCCGCCACTACTGGGAGGTCGGCGCGACCGACGCCCAGATGCGCTCCGGCTGGCTCGGACGGGTGATCGACCACATCGGCACCACCGACAACCCGCTCCAGGGCGTGTCGATGGGCGGCAACCTCGGCCCGTCGCTCGCCGCCGCCCGCAAGCCGGTGGCCGCCGTCGACGCACCCGAGGACTTCGGCTTCTGGGCGCCCGGCGCCTGGGGCCCGCCCGGCGAGCTGGCGATCCCGGCGTTCGCCGACGTCGGCCGCGCGCTGGCCGGATCGCGCGACGCGGCGGTCGCCCAGGCCGCCCAGGCTGCTGCGTTCGCCGGCGGCGTGCGCGTCGCGCTCGCGCCGTTCGGCAACGACGGCGAGCCGACCTACACGCCGCGCGCGGTCTACCCGCAGAGCAGCGAGGAGCGCTTCCCGCGCCGGCTCGCGGGCCTCGCGGCGATGCTCGGCGCCGGCCTGCCGATCCGCTGCGCGACGCTGTCGGCTCCCGGCGCGTGGGACACGCACGCCGACCAGGCGGGCACGCTGCCGGAGAACCTGAAGATGACGTCGGACAGCCTGTACGCCTTCCAGCGCGACCTCGAGGCGCGCGGGATCGCCGACCGCGTGCTCACGCTCGTGTGGTCGGAGTTCGGCCGCCGCGCGGAGGAGAACGGCTCGGGCACCGACCACGGCGCCGCCGGCATCGGCTTCGTCATCGGCACCCGCGCCAGCGGCCGCATGATCGGCGAGTTCCCCGGTCTCGCGCAGCTCGACCCGAACGGCAACCTGCGCGCCACGTCGGACTTCCGCGGCCTCTACTCCGCCCTCTGCGCCGACTGGTTCGGCGTCGACCCCGCCATCGTGCTCGGCGCCGGCGCACGGCTGCCGCGACCGAAGGTGCTGCGGTGAGGCGAGCGCTCGGCCTCGCGCTGGCGCTGCTCGCCGCTCTGCCCGCCACCGCCGCCGCGCGACCTGCGCCGGCGCGGCTGCTCGTCGAGGCGCGCGAGTTCAACCTCACGCTCTCGCGCGCGAAGCTCAAGTCCGGCCGCGCGATCGTGCAGCTCGCCAATCGCGGCGAGGATCCGCACGACCTGCGTCTGGCCCGTTTCCGCGGCCACCGCGGCGGCAGGATCGGCGAGACGCTCCCCGGCGAGGTCGGCGAGTGGACGGGCCGACTGCGCAGCGGCCGCTACCGGCTGTACTGCACGCTCGAAGGCCACCGGGCCAAGGGCATGCGAGCGACGCTCCGCGTGCGCTGAGACGCGCGAACGTCAACTGCGCTGGGTGGGGAGGTGAGGAGCCTCCCGGCCGCGTTCACGCCCGACGCCGCCGCAGCACCCGCTCGTCGCCGCGCCGGAGCGTGACGCGGGCGGCGTCGAGGTGCTCGAGGTAGGCCTGGGCGTACTTGCGCGACGTGCCGAGCTCGTCGCGGACGCCGGCCAGCGTGATCGAGCCGTCGCGCTCGATCGCCGCGACGATCCGGGCCTCGACGGCCGCGAGCGCCTCGGGGTGGACGTGCGTCGCGCGCCCGAGCCGCAGCGCGCGGCCGTGGGCACGTAGCGCGGCGAGGTCGTCCGGCGTCGCCGCGAGCTTCGCGTCGACCGGCGGCTCGGCGCCGGCCGCCCGCAGCTGCTCCTCGACGGCGAGCGCGGACGGCGTGAGCGGCGGCGGCTCGGCCGGGGACGGCGGCGGCGGCGCGGCGGCGGGCTCCGGCGGCGCGGGCTCCTCGCCGCGCTCGAGCGCCGCGAGCCGCGCCAGCACGTCGCGCGACGGCCCGTGCCGCCGCGGCGCGGGGTCGAGCACGACGCCGCCGCCGAGCGTGTCCGGCGGCGCGAGCGACCGGATCACGAGCCGGTCGCCGCGCAGCGGGACGATCGGCTGCTCGAGCCGCAGCTGGAAGAACCGCCCGCCGAGCTCGGCCAGCCGAGCGGCCGACTCGCGCGTGCCGTGGTGGACCGCGACCCGCGCGCCGCCGTCCGGTCGCGCGTCGGGCGTCGTCCACGCGAGCGCTGCGTCCACGCGAAACGTCGGGCTGGGCGCGTCGCCGGCGACGATCACGTCGCCGCGCGCGACCTGCTCGCGCCCGGTACCTGCGAGGTTGAGCGCCACGCGCTGGCCCGCCTCGGCGCGCTCGACCCGCACGTCGTGCACCTCGACTGCGCGCACGCGGGCGCGGTGACCGGCGGGCAGCACGGTCACCTCGTCGCCGGGGGCGGCCGCGCCGGACCACAGCGTGCCGGTGACGACGGTGCCCGCGCCGCGGATGCTGAAGACGCGGTCGACGTTCAGCCGCAGACCGCCCGGCGCGCCGGTCCGCCCCGGCACCCGCGCGGCCGCGCGGTCGAGCGCGGCACGCAGCTCGTCGAGGCCGGCCCCGCTGCGGGCCGCGACCGCGACCGGCTCGGCGCCCGGAAGCAGCGCCGTGGCCTCGGCAGCCGCGCGAGCGGGATCGGCGAGATCGGCCTTGGTGATCGCGACGACGCCCACGTCGACCCCGAGGGCGGCGAGCACCGCCGCGTGCTCGCGCGTCTGCGGCATCACGCCGTCGTCCGCGGCGACGGTCATCAGATACAGGTCGATCCCGGTCGCGCCCGCGACCATCGTGCGCACGAACCGCTCGTGACCCGGCACGTCGACGACCGACAGCCGCCGCCCCGACGGCAGCTCCAGCGGCGCGTAGCCGAGCGCGATCGAGATCCCGCGCTCGCGCTCCTCCGGCAGCCGGTCGGTGTCCACCCCGGTGAGCGCCCGCACGAGCGTGGTCTTGCCGTGGTCGATGTGGCCGGCGGTGCCGAGCGTGGTCATGGGAAAGCGCGCGCGACGAGCGGGATCTCGTCATCGCCCAGCGTGCGCGGGTCGAGCAGCAGCCGCCCGTCCTCGATCCGGCCGACCACGGCCGGATCCGCCGCCCGCAGCCGCGCGGCAAGCTCGTCGGGGCTCACGCCCGGCAGCGCGACCGCGACCGCCGGCCCGGGCAGCTCGAGCAGCGGCAGCGCCCCGCCGCCGACGCGCGCGGTCGCGGTGACGACGACCGCCGGCCCGCCGATCGCCGCAGCCAGCCGCTCGGCGCGGTCGCGCAGCGCCGATTCGTCCGCGGTCAGCATCGCGAGCACGGGGATCTCGCGGCGGGCCTGCTCGGGGTCGCGGTAGAGCCGCAGCGTCGCCTCGAGCGCCGCCAGGCCGAGCTTGTCGAGCCGCAGCGCCCGCGCCAGCGGGTGCGCACGGGCGGCGGCGACGGCATCGGCGCGACCGACGATCAGACCGGCCTGCGGACCGCCCAGCAGCTTGTCGCCCGAGAAGCACACGAGCGCCGCGCCCGCCCGCACGGACCGGCGCACCGGCGGCTCGTCGCCCAGCAGCGCGATCTCGTCGGCCAGCACCCCGGAGCCGACGTCGTCGACCACCGGCACGCCCAGCTCGCACAGCTCCTCGATCTCCACCTCCTGCACGAACCCGAGCTGGCGGAAGTTGGACGGGTGGGCGCGCAGGATCGCGCCCGTGTCAGGCCCGATCGCCTGCTCGTAGTCGGCACGGCGCGTCCGGTTGGTGGTGCCGACCTCGACGAGCCGCGCGCCCGCCTGGGCGATCACATCGGGCACCCGGAACCCGCCGCCGATCTCCACGAGCTGGCCGCGCGAGACGATCACCTCGCGGCCCGGTCCGGCGAGTGCCGCGGCCGCCAGCAGCGTCGCGCCGGCGCAGTTGTTCACCGCGACCGCCGCCTCGGCGCCCGCCAGCTCGCGCAGCAGCCCCTCCACGTGCGCGTGCCGCGACCCGCGCGCGCCGGTCTCGAGATCGAGCTCGAGGTTCGAATAGCCCTCCGCCGCCCGCGCCACCGCCGCGCGCGCGGACGCGGCCAGCGGCGCCCGGCCGAGGTTCGTGTGCACGATCACGCCGGTCGCGTTGAGCACGCGCCGGAGGTTCGGCCGCTGCGCCGCTTCGGCCCACGCGCGGGCGCGCTCGGCAAGGTCCGCCTCGCCGGCCGCGCCGCCGAGCAGCTCGGTTCGGCGCTCGGCGAGCACCGCTCGCGCCGCTGCGACAGCCAGCGCCCGCGGTGCGTCGACCTCGGCGGCGAGTGCGTCGACGGGAGGAAGCTCGCGCAGCCCCATGGCGCCACCCTACCCGCGCGCCGGCAAGCCCTCGCGCTCGCTGATCGTCGCGATCGAGTCGATGTCGACCCGCAGCCCGTAGCGCTCCATCAGTGCCTTCACCGCGTCGATGTCGGGCTGCTCGCGCACCGGCGGGCCGAGCGACGCGCCCTCGGCGAAGTAGCGCTCGAAGCCTGCCGGGGAGATGATCTCCAGCACCCGCGCCGGCTCGTCGGCGCGGTTCCAGAACGCGTGCCAGACGCCGCGGGGCTTGAAGACGAGATCGCCCTGGTGGGCATAGCGCACCGCGTCGCCGATCTGCACGCCGATCTCGCCCTCGAGCACGTACGAGTACTCGTCCTCGTGCTCGTGGATGTGCATCGGCGCCGCCAGCGTGCGCGGGGCGATCGGATGCTCGACGAGCGAGAACCCCTCGCCCGTCGCCATGAAGCGGACACCGAGCCCGCCGAACTGGACCGACTCCCCGTCTCCCGGGCCAATCACAGTGATCATGCCCCCAATCCTCCCCTAACCTGGGGCGCATGGCGATCGACGACAAGGAAACTGCGGACCTGTCCGTCGCGCCGGTCGTCGGGCCGGACGATCCGCGGCGGTTCACCGACTCCGGGATCGAGGTGGAGCCGCGCTACGACGCGGACGACCTGCCCGCGGACCTCGACCTCGGCGAGCCGGGCGCGTTCCCGTTCACGCGCGGGCTTCACGCGGAGATGTACCGCAAGCGCCTGTGGACGATCCGCCAGTACGCCGGCTACGCGTCGGCGAAGGAGTCGAACGAGCGCTACAAGTACCTGCTCGAGCACGGCTCGACCGGCCTGTCGATGGCCTTCGACCTGCCGACACAGCTCGGCCTGGACTCCGACGACCCGCGCTGCCTCGGCGAAGTCGGCCGCACCGGCGTCGCGATCGACACGATCGACGACATGCGCACGGCGTTCGACGGGATCCCACTCGACGAGGTCTCGACCTCGATGACGATCAACGCGCCCGCGGCCGTACTGCTCCTGCTCTACGAGCTGGTCGCCGAGGAGCAGGGCGTCTCCAGCGAGCAACTGCGCGGGACGGTCCAGAACGACATCCTCAAGGAGTACATCGCCCGCGGGAACTTCATCTACCCGCCGGAGCCGAGCATGCGGCTCACCACCGACCTGTTCGCCTACTGCGCCGAGCGGATCCCGAAGTGGAACACGGTGTCGATCTCCGGCTACCACTTCCGTGAGAAGGGATCGAGCGCGGTCCAGGAGGTCGCGTTCACGCTCGCCAGCGGCATGGCCTACGTGCAGGCGGCGCTCGACGCAGGCCTCGAGGTCGACGACTTCGCGCCCCGCCTGGCCTTCTTCTTCAACGGCCACAACAACGTGTTCCAGGAAGTGGCCAAGTTCCGCGCCGCCCGCAACATGTGGGCACACGCGATGAAGGAGCGGTTCGGCGCGCAGGACGAGCGCTCGATGATGCTGCGCTTCCACACGCAGACCGGCGGCGTCACCCTGACCGCCCAGCAGCCGCAGAACAACGTGGTGCGCGTCGCCCTCCAGGCCTTCGCCGCGGTCTGCGGCGGCACCCAGTCGCTGCACACGAACGGCTACGACGAGGCGCTCGCGCTGCCGACAGAGCGCGCCGCCAAGATCGCGCTGCGCACGCAGCAGATCATCGCCCACGAGTCCGGCGCGACCGACACCGTCGACCCGTTCGCCGGCTCGTACTACGTCGAGTCGCTGACGGCCGAGATCGAGCGCCGCGCCTGGACGCTGATCGAGCGCGTCGACGAGATGGGCGGCTCGGTCGACGCGATCGCGTTCATCAAGGGCGAGATCGAGGACTCGGCGTTCGGCTACCACGAGCGCTATCGCACCGAGCAGGACGTGGTCGTGGGCGTGAACCGCTACGTCGAGGACGACGTCGAGGTCGAGGACACCCTGACCGTCGACCCGGCGACCGAGCGCGCACAGATGGAACGCCTGAAGGCGTTCAAGGCCGACCGCGACCAGCAGCTGGTCGAGCAGCGCCTCGAGGAGCTGCGCGAGGCCGCCCGCGGCACCGGCAACCTGCTGCACCCGATCCGCGCCGCGCTCGCCGACCGCAGCTCGGTCGGGGAGGTATGCGGCGCATTGCGCGACGTCTTCGGGGAGTATCAGCCCGAGATCTAGCTTGGCCCGCCGTTCTCTCCTCGCGTTCGTCCTCCTCCTCGTCGTCCCGGCCTCCGCCCAGGCGGCGTTCGAGGTGCGCTCGTTCACGGTCACGCCCAGCGGGATGGCAGCGGGCTCGCACCCGAACGTGAACATCGCGATCGGCTTCGCGCCGTACGACTCGGGCAACCCGCCGGAGCGCGTGCGCGACATCACGATCAGCCTGCCGCCGGGGCTCGTCGGCAACCCGAACGCGACGGCCCGCTGCAACCTGGCGACGTTCCAGGCCGACGACTGCGCCGACTCGACCAAGGTCGGGACGACGTCCGTGCGTACCACGATCCCGGCGCTGCTCGGGATGTCGACGACCGCCGACGGCGACGTCTACAACCTGCGGCCGGGCGCGCGCGAGCCGGCGCGGCTCGGCGTCGTCGTCCGCCCGCCGCTCGGCGCCGACAAGGTGTTCATCGTCTCGCCGGTCGCGCTGCGCCCGTCCGACGGCGGGCTCGACTCGATCATCACCGGGATGCCGCCGAAGATCGGGATCCCGGTGCTCGGCCAGCAGGACGTGTGGATCGAGTCGATGAACCTCACGCTGCTCGGCAGGCCGCCGGGCGCGCCGCACGTCGTTCATGACGATGCCGACCTCCTGCCGGGCCGCGACCGCGCGCATCGCCGCACGGTCGGCGAACGGCACGCCGGCGTCGCGCGCGGCGCCGCCGTTCACGCCCACCGCCTGCAATCGCCTGGCGTTCAAGCCGCGCCTCGAGGCGACGATCGGGTCGAGCGATCTACCGGCGCTGCGCACGGTCATCACCGGCCCTGCCGGCAACGCCAACACCGCGCGCGCCGCGGTCACGCTGCCGCCCGGCATCGGCGTCAACCTCGGCGCGGTCCAGGCAGCGTGCTCGCTCGCCGAGCAGGCGGCCGGCCGCTGCCCGGAGCGCTCCCGCGTCGGGCGCGCCGTGGCGCGCTCGCCGCTGCTGCCGCCGCTCACCGGGCCGGTCTACCTCGCCTCCCTGCCCGGCGAGCCGCTGCCGGGCCTTCGGGTCGACCTCAGCGGCGTGGTGTCGCTGACGCTGACCGCCGCCGCGTCCAGCGGGCGCGACGGGACTCGCACCGAGTTCACCGGCATCCCGGACGTCCCGCTCGAGCGGTTCGAGCTCTCGTTCGACGCCGGCCACGGGATCCGCGCCGTCAAGGACGCCTGCCTCGGCCCCGTGCCGCGGATCACGGCCCGGCTGACCGGCCACAACGGCGCCGTCGCGAACCTGCGCGAGCCGTTCACGGTCACGGGCTGCGTGAAGCCGGCCGCGAACGTGCGCCTGCGCGGTCGCCGGCTCCGGCTCGGCGTCGCCGCGGCGCGCGGCGGCCCCTCGCTGCGGCTGGTGCGGCTGACGCTCCCGCGCGCGCTGAAGGCGCACCCGCGCCGCGGCCGGATCCGCACGAGCGCGGGCACGGCGAGACTCACGGGCCGCGGCGTTCTCACGATCCAGACGGCGGCCACCCGCCACATCTCCGCCACGCTCACCCGCGGCGCCGTCACGCGCCGCACCCGCGGCCGGCTCCGGTTCCGCCTCACCACGCTCGACGACAGCGGCCGGCGCATGCGGCAGCGCCTCACGGCGCGCCGCTGAACGCGTAGCATCGCGCGCACATGCGCCGCAAGAGCCCCGAGACCAACGAGGAGCGGCTCGCGCAGCTTCAGGAGCTGCGCGACGCGATGATCCACCACGCGTCCGAGAACGCGATCGAGAAGCAGCACGCGAAGGGCAAGTACACGGCGCGTGAGCGGATCGAGAAGCTGCTCGACCCCGGCTCCTTCAACGAGCTCGACACGTACGTCCGCCACCGCACGACCGACTTCGACATGGACAAGAACCGGCCGTGGGGCGACGCGGTGGTGACCGGTCACGGGACGATCGACGACCGTCGCGTGTGCGTGTTCTCGCAGGACTTCACCGTGTTCGGCGGCTCGCTCGGCGAGGTGATGGCCGAGAAGATGTGCAAGCTGATGGACCTGGCGGCCAAGATCGGCTGCCCGGTGATCGGGATCAACGACTCCGGCGGCGCGCGGATCCAGGAGGGAGTGGTGTCGCTCGGCGCGTACGGCGACGTGTTCCTGCGCAACGTCCGCTCGTCCGGCGTGATCCCGCAGATCAGCCTCGTGATGGGCCCGTGCGCGGGCGGCGCGGTCTACTCCCCTGCGATCACCGACTTCATCTTCATGGTGAAGGAGACCTCGCACATGTTCATCACCGGTCCCGACGTGATCAAGACGGTCACCGGCGAGGAGGTCGAGTTCGAGGACCTCGGCGGCGCGATCAGCCACAACTCCAAGTCGGGCGTCGCCCACTTCGCCGCCGACGACGAGGACGCGTGCCTCGAGGACGCGCGCTACCTGATCAGCTTCCTGCCGCAGAACAACCTCGAGACGCCGCCGCGCGTGCAGCCCTCCGACGACCCGTTGCGGATGGACGCCGAGCTCGACTCCGTCGTCCCGGACAACCCGAACAAGCCGTACGACATGCGCGACGTCGTGCGCTACGTCGTCGACGACGGCGAGTTCTTCGAGGTCCACGAGCACTACGCCCAGAACATCATCTGCGGCTTCAGCCGCGCGAACGGGATCGCGATCGGCGTGGTCGGCAACCAGCCGCGCGCGCTGGCCGGCGTGCTCGACATCGACGCCAGCGTGAAGGCCGCGCGCTTCGTGCGCACCTGCGACGCGTTCAACATCCCGATCCTGACGTTCGTCGACGTCCCCGGGTTCCTGCCCGGGACCTCGCAGGAGTGGGGCGGGATCATCCGCCACGGCGCCAAGCTGCTCTACGCCTACGCCGAGGCGACCGTCCCGAAGATCACGGTGATCACGCGCAAGGCCTACGGCGGCGCGTACGACGTCATGGCGTCAAAGCACCTCGCAGCCGACTTCAACTTCGCCTGGCCGACCGCCGAGATCGCCGTCATGGGGCCCGAGGGAGCGGTCAACATCATCCACCGGCGCGACATCGCAGGCTCCCCGACGCCGGACGAGCGCCGCCAGAAGCTGATCGGCGACTACAAGGCCCGCTTCGCGAACCCGTACTCGGCGGCCGAGCGCGGCTACGTCGACGACGTCCTGATCCCGCACGAGACCCGCCCGAAGGTCATCACCGCGCTCGAGACGCTGCAGACCAAGCGCGAGCCCGGCCCGAAGCGCAAGCACGGGAACATCCCGCTCTAGCGATACGCCGGAAACCCTTGCCTCGGCTCGGTGAGCGTGGCAGGATCGCGCGTCGGGGCGACCGAAGCGGCGAAGGTATAGGGAGGATCGGATGCGGGGCTCGGTCAAGCGAGCGGTGTACGGCGCGTGCGTCTGCGCGGCCGTGGCAGCGATGACGCCTGCGGTGGCGGCGGCGCAGGCGACGGGAGACGTGTGGAACCCGGTGGCGGGCACGCCGCCGGCCTCCAAGGGAGGCGCCCCGCCAGACGTGCAGCCGGAGGCGTTCCGGGCGTTCACGCTCGAGCGGGCGGCGCTCGACTCCGCGCTCGACGCGGCGCCGCAGCAGGCCGCGCGCTCATCCGCCAGGCGCGCGCCGGTCACGCTGACGCTCCCCGCCCCGGGCGGCGGCTTCCAGCGCTTCGCGGTCGAGGAGTCCTCGATCATGGAGCCCGGGCTGGCGGCCGCCCATCCGGAGATCAAGACCTACAGCGGTCGCGGCATCGACGATCGCGCGGCCACGATCCATGCCGACAGCACTCCGCTCGGCTTCCACGCCTCCGTCCGGTCGCCCGCCGGCGCCTGGTACGTCGATCCCTACTACCACCTCGACGACAGCGTCTACGTGAGCTACTACGGGCGCGACCTGGTCGAAGACCCGCACGGCGCGTTCGTCGAGCGCGGCCCCGAGGGCGACAGCGACCCGCTCGGCCTCGGCCTCGCCGGCGTCCCGATGGGACCGGGCGTGACGCTGCGGACCTACCGGCTCGCGCTCCTGACGGATCCGACGTACTCGACCTACTTCGGAGGCCCGGCGAACGTCACGGCCGCCAAGGTCACGCTGATGAGCCGCGTCAACCAGGTCTATGAGAGCGAGACGGCGATCCGGATGGTCCTGATCGCCGACAACGACAAGCTCAACCTCAACACGGCCGCCGACATGACGGACCCGAACGGGCCGTGCGGCGCGGCCGCGTGCTACACGCCGCAGCAGGCGACCAGTTGCGGGAGCCCGACGCTGAGCCGCACGCGGATCGTGATCGGCCAGATCATCGGCGCCGGCAACTACGACATCGGCCACATCGCGCTCGGCAACCCGGGTGGCGGCATCGCCAGCCTCGGCGTCGTGGGCGGCAACGGCAAGGCCCAGGGCTGCACCGGCCTCTCGACCCCGGTCGGCGACTACTTCGCGGTCGACTACGTGGCGCACGAGATGGGCCACCAGTTCGCCGGCAACCACACGTTCAACGGCACGCAGACCAACTGCGCGGGCGGCAACCGCAGCGCGACGACCTCGGTCGAACCGGCCAGCGGCTCGTCGATCATGGCGTACGCCGGCATCTGCCAGCAGGACAACCTGCAGCCGCACAGCGACCCGTACTGGTCGCAGCGCAGCTACGACGAGATCACCGCGTTCGTCACGTCCGACCGGCCGGCGATCAACGAGGTCCAGACGGCGTCGCTGCGTGACTTCGACGGCACCGACTCGTTCACGCTGACGTTCGACGGCAGGACGACGGCCCCGATCGTGCGCGGCGCGAACTACACGCTCGCGGGAATCCAGGACGCGATCCAGGGGCCCAGCGAGGTGCAGACCGTCACTCTGACCGGCTACGACGCCGACGGCGACTCGTACACCCTCAACTACAACGGGAACGACACCGTCCCAATCGTTCGGGACCAGAACAACACCGCCGCCGGGATCCAGAACGCGATCCAGGGCGGGAACGAGCAGCAGCAGGTCGTGCTGACCGGCTTCAGCGCCGCGACGCAGTCGTTCCAGGTGCAGATCGGCGGCGCCACGTCCGCGGTGCTCGGCGCCGGCGGCCTGCAGATCACCAACGGCAACGTCGCGGGGGCGATCAACGCGATCCCGGGCTTCGCCGGCACGGTCAGCTCGGCCGGCGCCGGCAACGGCGGCTTCACGCTCACGTTCGCGGGCGCCTCGGCGGCCACGGACGTCCCGGCGATCTCGATCGTCAACTGCACCGGCACGTGCGCTGCGACAGTCCGCGAGACGGCCAAGGGCGGCGCCCCGATGGCCGGCTGGCCGGCGGGCGCCACCGCGGCGGCCGGGACGGTCACCGACGGCGGCTACGCACTGACGCTCAGCGGCACCCTGCAGGGCACGGACGTCGATCCGTTCTCGGTCACGAACGGCACCGGGGCGACGGGCTCGGTCGTCGAGACGACGAAGGGGACGACCGGCATCCTGCCCGCGCGCGCGACCGGCGTCGTGGCTGCCTTCGGCGGCGCGGGCGCGCTGGCCGACACGGGCTTCCAGGTCACGTTCGGCGCCGAGCTCGGCCAGATGGACCTCGCGCCGCTCGGGCTCGACGTGACCGGCGCCGGCGGGTTCATCGGCGAGACGGCCCGCGGCGGCCCGGTCGACAACACGGGCACGACGATCACGGAGACGGGCAACCACGCTCCCGTCGTGTCCACCGCAGCCGGGTACACGATCCCGCTGCGCACGCCGTTCGCGCTGACGGGCAGCGCGACCGACTCCGACGGCGACATCGTCACCTACATGTGGGAGCAGAACGATCGCGGAGGCGCCGCCGGCACCGCGCTCGTCAACAACGTGAAGACCAACGGGCCGCTGTTCCGGCAGTTCGGGACCGCGGCGAACGTCAGCGCCGAGGACACGCTGAAGTCCCCGTCGCCCGGCCTGAACGCCGTCACGACCGACCCGACGCGCGTGTTCCCCGACGTCGGCCAGATCCTGGCCAACAACACGAACGCCGTCACGGGCACCTGCCCGGCGGCGCCGCCACCACCGGCGCTCGTCCCGCCCGCCGTCCGCGACTGCTTCTCGGAGTTCCTGCCGACGGCCGACTACGTCGGCTTCGCCGGCGACCGGACGCTGAACTTCCGGCTCACCGCGCGTGACGGACGCCTGGGCGGCGGCGGCATCGGGCGGGCCGACACGAAGCTCACGCTGGCGCCTGGCACCGGGCCGTTCCTCGTGACCTCGCAGGCGGCGCCCGCAACGTTGCTTGCCGGTTCGGTCCAGCCGGTCACGTGGGACGTCGCGGGGACCAACGTCGCGCCGATCAGTGCGACCCAGGTCACGATCCGGCTGTCGACCGACGGCGGCGTCACCTACCCGCACGTCCTGGCGCAGGGCACCGCGAACGACGGATCGCAGTCGGTCACCCTGCCGATCGTCAACACGACGAAGGCGCGGATCAAGGTCGAGGCCGTCGGGAACGTGTTCTTCGACGTCTCGGAGGCCGACCTGACGATCCAGGAGCCGATCCTCGGCTTCGCCGGACTGGCGCCGCAGATCGACACGCTGAGCTCGACGCTGCCGGAGGCGTTCCGGAACGTCGCCCGGAGCTCGGGCGCGGTCGACGAGCTGACCGTCTACGTCGAGAACGGCACGACGGCCGGCTGGCTCGTGGCCGGCATCTACGCGGACTCGGCCGGCCACCCCGGTCAGCTTCTGGGCCAGAGCGCGAGCACCCCGCTCACGCGCGGGGCCTGGAACACCGTGTCGATCGCGGACGTGCAGCTCGCTGACGGCCAGCCGTACTGGATCGCCGTCCAGGGCCACGGCGGGATCCTGCGGATCCGGACCTACTCGGGCGGTAAGGGCACGCAGAACAGCGAGACCGGCCGCACGGGCCGCGCGAACCTGCCCGCCACGTGGCAGACCGGCAGGGTGTACAAGAACGACGGGCCGGCCTCGGCGTACGCCGGCGGCGGCGGCGCGTAGGCGAGCCAAGGGGGGCCGGCCGGCATCGGCCGGCCCCTGCGGCGGTACGCTGGTGGCATGCGACGTCGGCTCACACCGGTCGACCGGGTCGGGGTGGACGAGCGCGCCGCCGTGCTCGGGAAGCGTTCGATCAAGGCCGAGTCCCAGCAGGCCGCGATCCGCCTCGCCGTCTCGCTGGTCGACCTCACGACGCTCGAGGGCCAGGACACCCCGGGCAAGGTCGCGCAGCTCGCGGCCAAGGCCGTGTGCCCGGCGCCCACGCATCCCGAGATGCCGTCGTGCGCAGCGGTCTGCGTGTACCCGTCGCGCGTGGCCGACGCCCGCCGCGCCCTCGAGGGCACCGGCGTGGCCGTCGCCTCGGTCGCGACCGGGTTCCCCTCCGGGCTGACCTCGATGGAGCTCAAGCTCGAGGAGACGCGCGAGGCGGTGGCCGCCGGCGCCGAGGAGATCGACATGGTGATCGCGCGCGACGCGTACCTCTCCGGCGACGACGTGCGCGTGGTCTCGGAGGTCGAGCAGGTCAAGGAGGCGTGCGGGCCCGCGCACCTGAAGGTGATCGTCGAGGTCGACGAGCTGGGCGGCTACGACCACATCCGGCACGCCACGCAGCTGTCGATGGAGGGCGGCGCCGACTTCGTCAAGACCTCCACCGGCAAGGTCGGCAAGGGGGCGACGCCGAGCGCCACGCTGGTGATGCTCGAGACGGTCCGCGACTACGTCAACCGCACCGGCCGCGTGGTCGGCTTCAAGGCGGCCGGCGGCGTGCGCACGAGCAAGCAGGCGATCCACCAGCTCGTGCTGGTGAACGAGACGCTCGGCGGGGAGTGGCTCACGCCCGACCGGTTCCGGATCGGCGCGTCGTCGGTGCTGAACGATCTGCTGATGCAGTACGAGCACGGAGAGTCCGGCCGCTACCAGCGGCCCGAGGACTTCTCGAAGGAGTAGAGAGGATGGCCGCCACCACCCCGCGCACCGCCCTGGCCTGGGAGTACTCGCCCGCGCCGGAGGCGACGGACCACATCCGGCTCCGGGACCGCTACGAGCTGTTCGTGGACGGCGCCTGGCGGCCGCCGGAGAGCGGGGTGTATGAGGCGACGATCAACCCGGCGACCGAGGAGCCACTGGCCGAGGTGGCGCAGGCCGGCAACGCGGACGTCGACGCCGCGGTGGCGGCCGCACGCGCGGCGCTGCCGCGCTGGCAGAAGCTACCCGCGCTCGAGCGCGGCAAGTACGTGTTCCGGATCGCCCGCCTGATCCAGGAGCGCGCCCGCGAGCTGGCGATCGTCGAGTCGCTCGACGGCGGCAAGCCGATCCGCGAGTCGCGCGACGTCGACATCCCGCTCGCCGCCGCGCACTTCTTCTACTACGCCGGCTGGGCCGACAAGCTCGCGTACGGCCTCGCCGGCCGCGCCGCCGAGCCGATGGGCGTCGTCGGCCAGATCGTGCCGTGGAACTTCCCGCTGCTGATGGCGGCGTGGAAGCTCGCCCCCGCGCTCGCGTGCGGCAACACCGCGGTGCTCAAGCCGGCCGAGACCACGCCGCTGACCGCGTTGCTGCTTGCCGAGATCATGCAGGAGGCCGAGCTGCCCGCCGGCGTGGTGAACATCCTGCCGGGCGACGGCTTGACCGGCGCCGCACTCGTCCGCCACCCGGACATCGACAAGATCGCGTTCACCGGCTCGACCGGCGTCGGCAAGGACATCCAGGCCGCGACCGCCGGTCGCGACATCGGCCTCACGCTCGAGCTCGGCGGCAAGTCCGCCAACATCGTGTTCGACGACGCCGCGATCGACCAGGCGGTCGAGGGCATCGTCAACGGCATCTTCTTCAACCAGGGCCACGTCTGCTGCGCGGGCTCGCGGCTGCTGCTCCAGGAGAGCGTCGCCGAAGAGGTGATCGAGAAGCTGTGGCAGCGGATGGGCCGGCTGCGCGTCGGCGATCCGCTCGACAAGAACACCGACGTCGGCGCGATCAACTCGGCCGCTCAGCTGCAGCGGATCGAGGCGCTCGTCGACGCCGGCGAGCGCGAGGGAGCGACGCGCCGCACGGTCGCCTGCACGCTGCCCGAGCGCGGTTACTGGTTCCCGCCGACGCTGTTCACCGACGTCGCCCCCGCATACCGGATCGCGGTCGACGAGATCTTCGGCCCGGTCGTGTCGGTGCTCACGTTCCGCACGCAGGCGGAGGCCGTCGAGAAGGCGAACGCGAGCGCCTACGGGCTCGCCGCCGGCGTGTGGACCGACAAGGGCTCGCGCGCGCTGGCCGTCGCCCGCGCCCTGAAGGCCGGCGTCGTGTGGCAGAACACGTACAACCAGTTCGACCCGACGTCGCCGTTCGGCGGCTACAAGGAGAGCGGCTTCGGCCGCGAGGGCGGCTCCGCCGGCCTGCGACCGTACGTGCGGATCCGATGACGTCCCGGCTGCCGGTCGCCAAGACCTACAAGCTCTACGTCGGAGGAGCGTTCGTGCGCAGCGAGTCCGGCCGCCACCTGACCGTCTCCGACCACGACGGCAACCGCGTCGCCAACGCCCCGCGCGGCACGCGCAAGGACGTGCGCGACGCCGTTCGCGCCGCCCGCGGCGCGCTGGCCGGCTGGCAGGGCCGCACCGCGTTCAACCGCGGCCAGATCCTGTACCGGTTCGCCGAGGCGCTGGAGTCGCGCGTCGACGAGCTGTCGAGCGAGACCGCGCGCCTGCGTGGGATCGAGCCCGCGGCCGCGCGCGCCGAGATCGAGGCCGCCGTCGACCACGCCGTCCACTACGCGGGCTGGACCGACAAGCTGCACGCGGTGCTCGGCACCGTCAACCCGGTCGCGGCGCCGCACTTCAACTTCACGTTCCCCGAGCCGACCGGCGTCGTCGCCGTGATCGCGCCCGACGAGCCGGACGTGCTCGGTCTCGTCGCCGAGATCCTGCCGCCGCTCGCCGCCGGGAACGTGGTCGTGGCGATCACCTCCGAGCGCTGGCCGCTGCTCGCGCTGCACGTCGGCGAGGTGCTCGGCGTGGCCGACGTCCCCGCCGGCGTCGTCAACCTGATCTCCGGGCTGCGCTCGGAGCTGGTCAAGCCGCTCGCCGGCCACCGCGACGTCGACGCGATCGTCGACACCACCGGTGACCCAGAGGTGACGCGGCTGGCCGCCGACAGCGTCACGCGCGTGGCACACCGCCACGACGCCGACTACCTCGACATCGCCGGCCTCGACAGCCTGTCGCGGATCGAGCCGTTCGTCGAGCTCAAGACCGCCTGGCACCCGGTGGGTACCTGACCGGTTGACAGGTAGGCTGGCGGCCGATGCTCTCACGCCGCCAGTTCATGGTCCGCAGCGGTTCCGTCGGAGCCGCCCTCGTCATCGCCCCGCAGACCGCGCTGGAGTCGCTCGCAGCGCCACGCGGAGCCGCCGCGCGTCTGTTGCGCGGCGGGAGGTTCGCCCAGGGTGTGCTGTCCGGCGACCCGACACCCCACGGGATCACGCTGCTGACGCTGCTCGACGACGTGGAAGGCGCCGGCCGGGTGCAGTTGGAGGTCGCTCGCGACCGCGACTTCCGGCACGTGGTCGCCCGCAAGACGATCGCCACGAGCGGACAGCGGAATCACTCGGTGAAGGCGCGCGTCGACCGCCTCGCGCCGCACGAGCGGTACTTCTACCGCTTCGAGACGCGCGACAAGCAGAGCCCCGTCGGCCGCTTCCAGACCGCGCTGCCCGCCGACTCCAGGCAGCCGGTCAAGTTCGCGTTCTTCTCGTGTGCGGACTACACGCACGGCTACTACAACGGCTACGACGTCATGCGGCGTGACGACATCGACTTCGTCGTGTGCCTGGGCGACTACGTCTACGGAGAGGCGTATCACTCCGTGACGGGCGGCACCGGCGTGCGCGACGACCCGATCGGCGAGCCGAACCCGCAGCGCACCAACTACGTGCGCGAGGCGCTCACGTTGTCGGACTACCGCGCCAAGTACGCGCTCTACCGCTCCGACAAGACACTTCGGAATCTCCATGCCCGCTACCCGATGGTCACGATCTGGGACGACCACGAAGTGCAGGACAACTACGCAGGCGGGGACGCCGACGGCGGCCTGGATCCCACGCTGCGCTACTCGCAGGCGCGCAAGGGGGCGGGCTACAAGGCGTTCTTCGAGTCGATGCCGTTCTACGGCGGCCCAACCAAGCAGGTCTACCGGTCTCTGCGCCATGGCAGCAACGTCGACCTGATCCTGCTCGACCAGCGCCAGTATCGCGCCGACCAGCCGTGCGGAGATGCCGTCTCCGCGCCGTGCGCGGACCACAACCAGCCACGGACGTTCCTCGGGCGCAAGCAGATGAACTGGGTCAAGCGCCGACTCAGCGGGTCGAAGGCGACCTGGAAGGTGATCGGCTCCCAGACGATGATGATGCCCGCGAAGGTGACCGGCGGCGCCTACTACGGCTTCGACAACTGGCAGGGCTACCCGCAGGAGCGCGAGGAGCTGCTGGAGCACATCCGGTCGGCAGGCATCGACGACGTCGTGTTCATCACCGGCGACATCCACCTGTTCCTGGCAGGCGACGTGCGCACGAGACTCGGCGAAGGCGAGAGCGTCGCGGTCGAGTTCGTCGGCGGATCGATCACGTCGCAGAACTTCGGCGAGACCGACATCGACGCCGGCGGCGGCATCATCATCCCGGGCAACGACGCGAACCCGAACACGAGTCCGGCGGTCATCGACGCGCTCCGCGCGTTCAACCCGTGGATCGATCAGGCCGATTTCGACCATCACGGCTATGCGCTGGTGGAGGCATCCCGGAGCGGGTTCGAGTGCACGCTGAAGCGCGTCGAGACGATCAAGCAGCGCTCGCGCAGGATGCTGACGTCGAACGGCTTCCAGTACCGCCTGGCGCGCGGGCAGAAGTCGATCAAGGGCGTCAACGGCCCACCGGCGTGAACCGTCGTCCGCAGCTGGAATTGCGCGGGTCGACCGCGACGCCCGAGGAGGCCGCTGCCGTGATGGCGGCGGTCGAGCAGTTCCTGCGCGACACGACACCCCCAGCAGCCCCGGAGGGCGCGCAGGTGAGCCCCTGGGTGCGCGCGGCGCGCCGCGAAGGCGTCGACCGCGAGCCCGTTCGGGCGCCCTAACAGGGGTCTGACCCCCGTTCGGGCGCCCTAACAGGGGTCAGACCCCGCGCATAACATCTTCAAATAACCGGATCCCGATGGGGATTTGGTATTTTTGCGGGATGGAGCCATCGACCACGACCGGGCGGGGCAAGCAGGGCTCGCTCGAGAACCCGGAAGTCCGCGAGGACGTCCCCGGCCACGTCATCCCGATCCTCCAGCGCGAGTTCGACGACTTCGACAACGAGGCGGAGAAGTACCTCGCCGGCGATACAGCGGAGAACGAGTTCATCGGCTTCCGGCTCAAGCAGGGGGTCTACGGCCAGCGCCAGCCCGACGTCCAGATGATCCGGGTGAAGCTGCCGTTCGGCGGCATCACGCCCGAGCAGATGGAGACGTTCGCGGACGTGGTCGAGAAGTGGGCCCCGCTGAACAAGGGCCACATCACGACCCGCCAGAACATCCAGATCCATCATGTTCCGCTGCGTGACGCGGCAGCCCTGATCCGCGAGATCTCGGACGCAGGGCTCTCCAGCCGCGAGGGCTGTGGCAACACCGTCCGCAACGTCACCGCCGACCCGTGGGCCGGCGTCTGCCACGACGAGACCTTCGATCCGACGCCGTACGCGGGCGCCTACGTGCGCTACTTCGTGCGCCATCCGACGACGCAGCTGATGCCGCGCAAGGTGAAGACCGCCTTCACCGGGTCCGACTCCGACCGCGCGCTCACCGGCATCCACGACGTCGCGTTCATCGCCCGCGAGCGCGACGGCGTGAAGGGCTTCGAGATGCGGATCGGCGGCGGCACGTCGATCATGCCGCGGATCGCGCCCACGCTGATCGACTTCGTGCGCGCGGACGACGGCGAGTACCTCAAGTACACCGAGGCGGTCCTGCGCATCTTCGACCGCCAGGACTGGCTGCGCGTCAACCGCGCGCGCGCCCGGATCAAGGTGCTGGTCGACAAGATCGGCATCGAGGCGGTGCGCGAGCAGGTCGAGGAGGAGCTCCGCGGCGACTGGGTCGCCGAGCGCGACTTCGACCCGCAGCACCGGCTGTTCCTGTACGACGAGGAGAGCAACGCCCCGGGCCCGCCGCCGGCCCCCGGCTCGCCGAACGGCGACGGCACCGAGTTCCTGCGCTTCCGGCTGGCGAACGTCGAGGCCCAGCGCCAGAAGGGCTTCTCGGCCGTGCAGGTGAAGGTGACCCGCGGCGACCTCGACCCCGAGCAGATGCGTGGCCTCGCGGCGATCATGCGCGAGTACTCGGGCGGATACGCGCGCACCACCGTGCACCAGAACTTCCTTCTGCGGTGGGTCCGCGACGAGGCGGTCTACGACGTCTGGCGCCGGCTCACCGAGCTCGGCCTGGGCGATGCGGGCGCCGACCAGATCAACGACGTCGTCTCGTGCCCCGGGACCGACTCCTGCAAGCTCGGCATCACCAGCTCGATGGGACTCAACCGCGCCGTGACCGAGCGGATCGAGGCGATGGGCATCACCGACCCGCTGACGCGCGGCATCCACATCAAGATGTCCGGCTGCCCGAACGGCTGCAGCCAGCACCACATCGGCAACATCGGGTTCTACGGCGCGTCGATCAAGGTCGGCGAGAACACGATCCCGGCCTACGTGGCGCACATCGGCGGCAACTACGAAGGCGGCGAGGTGATCTACGGCACGCGCCTGAAGGTGCGCCTGCCCGCCAAGCGCGTGCCCGACGCGGTCGAGCGCTGGCTGCGCAAGTACGAGGCCGAGCGCGAGGACGGCGAGGTGTTCAACGCCTACGCCGTGCGCGTCGGCACGAAGGCGTTCGAGGACGAAGTGCGCGACCTCGCGATGCCGCTCGAGTTCAGCCTAGAGACGATGAACGACTTCATCGACTGGACCAAGAAGGTGCCGTTCGTGGTGGCGCGGGGCGAGGGGGAGTGCGCGGTCTGACGGATCACCTCGACCAGCTCGAGGCCGAGGCGATCCATGTCATCCGGGAGGTAGCAGCCGAGCTCTCCAGGCCGGTGCTGCTGTTCTCCGGGGGCAAGGACTCGATCGTCCTGCTGCACCTTGCCTCGCAAGGCGTTCCGGCCAGGCGCCGTGCCGTTCGGGGTCATGCACGTGGACACCGGCCACAACTTCCCCGAGGTGATCGCGTTCCGCGACCGCCTACGTCCCCGAGGTGCTGGTGGCGTCGGTCCAGCAGTCGATCGACCACGGTCGTGTCGTGGACGACGGCCGTCCCGCAACGGCCTCCAGACGACGACGCTGCTCGACGCCATCTCCGAGCACGGTTTCGACGCGGCGTTCGGCGGCGCGCGCCGTGACGAGGAGCGTGCCCGCGCGAAAGAGCGCGTCTTCTCGTTCCGCGACGACTTCGGCCAATGGGACCCGCGCCGGCAGCGGCCCGAGCTGTGGGACATCTACAACGGCCGCGTGCGCAAGGGCGAGCACGTGCGCGTGTTCCCGCTCTCCAACTGGACCGAGCTCGACGTCTGGGAGTACATCCGCGTCGAGCGCCTCGAGCTGCCGCCGATCTACTTCGCGCACGAGCGCGAGGTGTTCGAGCGCGACGGGATGCTCTACGCCGCCTCCGAGTTCCTGGCCCCGGCAGGACGGCGAGGACGCGTTCGTGGAGTCGGTGCGGTACCGCACCGTCGGCGACATGACGTGCACGGGCGCAGTGCGCTCGCACGCTTCGACGCTGGACGATGTGGTGTCCGAGATCGCCGCCACGCGGATCACCGAGCGCGGCGAGACGCGCGCCGACGACCGCGTCAGCGAGGCCGCCATGGAGGACCGCAAGCGAGTGGGGTACTTCTAGCCATGCTCAAGGTCGCCACCGCCGGATCGGTCGACGACGGCAAGTCGACGCTGATCGGCCGCCTGCTGCACGACTCCAAGTCCCTGATGGCCGACGAGATGGGCACCGCCGCCGACCTCGCTCGGCTCACCGACGGCCTCCGCGCCGAGCGCGAGCAGGGCATCACGATCGACGTCGCGTACCGCCACTTCGCCACGCCGCGGCGGCGGTTCGTGCTGCACGACTGCCCCGGGCACGCGCAGTACACGCGCAACATGGCCACGGGTGCGTCGACCGCCGACCTCGCGCTGGTGCTCGTCGACGCGCGCCGCGGGATGACCGAGCAGTCGCGCCGCCACCTGGCGATCGCGGCGCTGCTCGGCGTGCCGGGAGTGACCGTGCTGGTGAACAAGATGGACCTCGTGGGCTTCGCCGAGGATCGTTTCGACGCCGTCGTGCGCGAGGTGATCGAGTGGTGGCTCACGTCTCGGGCTGCACGGCGTCAGCTTCATCCCGGTGTCGGCGCTGCACGGCGACAACGTGGTCGACCGCTCGGCGGCGATGACGTGGTACGGCGGCGAGTCGCTGCTCGAGCACCTCGAGTCCGTACCGGCCGGCAACGGCCTCGCCGACGGCCCCGCCCGGCTGCCGGTGCAGTACGTGATCCGCGCCGACGGCGGCCGCTGGTACGCCGGGCGCCTGGCCGCGGGCACGCTGCAGGTCGGCGACGACGTGGTCGTGCTCCCCTCCGGCACGCGCTCGCGCATCGCCGCGTTCGAGGACGGAGGCGAGACCGCCGCGGCGCCGCGCTCGATCGCCGTGGCGCTCGAGGACGAGCTCGACGTCGGCCGCGGCGACCTGCTCGCCCGCCCGGCAGAGGCGCCCGAGCCCGTGCGCGAGCTCGTGGCGACCGTGTGCTGGCTCGGCGACACGCCCGCACGCCCCGGCGCCCGTTACCTGATCAAGCACACGACCCGCTCCGTCACCGCGCGGCTGGAGTCGATCGAGCACCGGCTCGACGTCACCACGCTCGCGCACGAGCCCGCCGCCGAGCTCGAGCTCAACGCGATCGGCCGCGTCCGGCTCCGCCTCGCCGCCCCGCTGATGCCCGACCCGTACGACCGCGTCCGCGCGACCGGCGCCTTCATCGTCGTCGACGAGGCCACGAACGACACCGTCGGCGCCGGCATGGTCGAGTAGCCGGCTACCGGCTCAGCCTGCGATCGAGCCACGCGATCCGGCGCTTCTGCCACGAGCGGAGAAAGCGCACCTCGGCGCGGTAGGAGCCGCGGGCCTACGTGGCTCCGGCTGCCGGCGGCGGCTACGACGGCGGCTCGTACTCCGGCGGCGGCAGCAGCGGCTGACGCTCGCCAGGCGCCCGCGTGACCGGCGGTGGGAGACTGCGTGCGTGGCCGATCGCACGCGTCCCCGCCGCCGGCCGCGGCGCAAAGGCGGCACCAGGACCGACGGTGAGCGCCGTCAGCTCGCGTATGCCTCGCGCCACGGCGCCGCCGCGCTGCCCGCGGCCGGTGACCGGGCGCTGCTGCTGTGCGACGGCGGCTCGCGCGGGAACCCCGGTCCGGCGGCCGTCGCGGCGGTGCTGCTGGCGCCCGGTGGCGCGATGCTCGACAGCCGCTCGGAGACGATCGGCCGAGCGACCGCCGCCGAGGCCGAGTACCGCGCGATCCTGCTCGGGCTGCGGCTCGCCGCCGTCCACGGCGCCGACCCGCTCGAGGTCCGCAGCGACTCGCGGCTCGCGATCGCGGCGGTCGAGGGTACGGAGCCGGACGACGCCGGGCTCGCCGCGCTCGTGCGTGAGATCCGCACCGCTGCGGGCGGCCTCTCCGGCGTCCGCTGGCGCTGGCATCCGCGCGGCGACAACGAGGTCGCCGACGGGCTGGTCAGGCAACTGCTGTGGCAGACGGAGAGCGGACCGGCCCGCGGCCCCATGATTGCGGACCGGCCCGACCCTCCGTCGGACTGAGCGGCTCCCCGCTCAGCGGCTCTGCCCCGTGACCCCGGTCACGGCGGATGTGACACCCGCCGAGGGCAGTTGGCAGACGAGCCCCCAGCGCGCATGCGGCGCGAACGCCGCCCGGGCCCGTCGAAGATCTCCGCTGCTCGCCGCCTTGCGCACGGTCGGCATCGCGCCGGAGCGGTCGATCCGCAGCACGTCGACGCCGCTGGTGACGTCGATCGCGTAGACGATCTCGTGCTCGGGATCGGTGGGTGCGAAGTACGCCGCCCAGAAGCTGCCGGCGGTCGCGTAGTAGCCGACCTGGCGGATCTCCGCCGGCTGCGAGACGTCGAGGAAGCGGACGCCCTGGTCGTACCAGCCCTGCGCCAGCAGGCCGCCGGACTCGTCGAACCAGTGCGCCGAGCAGTTGATCGTGGCGGGCGAGCGGCCCTCGAGGCTCGCGAGCTCGTTCAGCTCCGTCGTCCACAGGTCGAGCATCTTCAGCTTCTGCGAGCCGTCCGAATTGCGCTCGTCGGTGATCCCCCAGGTCTGCAGCGAGCCCTGGCCGTCGCAGCCCGGCTTCAGGTAGTCCTCCTCGGTGACGGCGACCGTGTCGTCCGAGAGCCGCAGCATGTTGTGGTGCAGGAAGTCGAGCGGGCCGGAGCCGTCGTCCCCGGGGAGGCCGCCGCCCGTGTTGGTCACGTTCTCGTCCGAGCGCAGGACGAGCTGCGGGTTCAGCGGGTCGGTCGTGTCGAAGCCGAACGTGCCGTCCTCGCCGGTGACCCACGCGATGCCCTGCGAGTCGACGTGCACATCGTGCGTGAAGCCGTTGCCGGGGATCGCGAACGTCTTCACGAAGCGCGGGTTGGCGAGGTCGCGGATGTCGTAGATCGCGAGGCCCTCGGCGGTGCCGGTCGTGTACAGGTAGTCGCAGCCGGCGATGCAGTTCGCGATGTGCCCGTTGCCGGTGTCGCCGTCCGCGAGGCCGCCGAGCGACGTCGGAAGAGCGGACCGGACCGCCGGCGCGGCCGGGTCGCTGACGTCGATCAGGTAGATCATGCCGACGCTGGAGAAGCTCGGATCGTTGGTGATCACGACCGTGTCGCGACCGACGTCGACGTCCTCGTTCTCGAAGTGCGGGAGCGGCAGCCGGGAGAGCAGCTGCGGCGTCTCGGGCGCCGTGATGTCGTAGATCCCCAGCCCCGTCGCGCTCGTGACGTACATCGTGTGGCCGTCCGGCGAGAACCGCGCCCCGATCGCGCCCGCCGAGTCGGGCAGCTTGCCGACGACGCTCACGTTGTCCGACTTCAGCTCCTGCGCCGGCGCCGCGGCCGGCGCGACCAGGAGCACGGCGGCGATCGTCAGGGCGAGGCGCGTGAGGCGGGGCATGCCCACTGCAACGAGGGCGCGCGCGAGAACTTGCGCGAAGTCGAGGCGCGTCTGCCGTGAACTGCGGCACCGAGGGAGAGGGTTCGGCGGGTGCGAAACAGCGTGGGGTTGGAAATGGTCGCTATGCGACCGCTATCAACCCCACAGCTCGCGGACCGACGGCCGCGGCCGAAACCTCACCGCCCTACCCAGCCGCAGTTGACGTCCGTCCCGCTACACGTCGACGTAGATGTCGAGCGCGCCGGCGTCGGAGAACCCGAGCCGGCCGTAGACCCGGGCCGCCGCATCCGTGTCGGGGTGCAGGTGCGCGAGCCGGGTGCCGCCGGCGAACGCGCGCTCGAGCAGCCAGGAGCTCATCGCACCAGCGACCCCGCGGCGTCGCGCCGGCTCGGCGACCGCGACGCCGGCGAGGAACGTCGCGGGGCCGGCGGCGCCGTCGCTGCGGAGCGCGTAGGCGGTTCCGACCGGCTCGCCGTCGAGCTCCGCGAGCGCGACCGTGATGCCGGGTGCGCCGAGGTGGGGCTCGAGCCACGGGCGCTGCAACCGCGGATCGGCCCCGAACGCCGCCGTGTCGATCGCCACCACCGCCTCGACGTCGGCGGGACCGGCCGTGCGCAGCACGAGCGACGGCACGTCCGGCGCCGGGCGGAACCCCGTCTGCGCGAGTCCCATCAGGCCCATCCGGAACAGATGCCGGCCGGCGCTCCAGGGCATCCCGACCGGCACGCGCACGCCCCACGGCAGGCCACGGGCTGCGAAGAACGCGCGCGCGCCGTCGAGGTCGGCGTTCGGTCCGGTGACGTCGGCCCCGTTCCACTGCGGGTGCGGCAACCCCGAGGCCATCACGCGGATCCCCCGCAATGCGGCCGTCGCGCCGCCCTGGCGCTCGCGCAGCGTGCCCTCGACGGCCCATGCGTCGGCATGGGCGGTGCGCACACGCGCGTCCAGCACCACGGTCAGTAGAGCCCCGTCGGCAGGCCGCCGTCGGGCAGCGATCCATACACGAGCAGCCGCGGGCGCTCGCCGAGCTCGAACACCGTCGCGCTGGCGTTCGGCGGCGAGCCGAGCCGGAGCGCGTCGGCGCCTGTCACGTGCGCGACGGCGACCCGGATGCAGCCGCCGTGGCAGATCACGACCCACGAGCCCCCGGCGCCGATCAGCTCGTCCACGGCGCCGCTCACCCGTGCCGAGAACGCCTCCCACGACTCGCCGTCGGGCGCCTTGCGCGGTCCGCCGCGCCAGTTCGTCAGCTCCGTGCCCTCGGCGTCGACCTCGGCCGCCGTCCTCCCACCCCACTCGCCGA
The DNA here is from genome assembly GCA_963806395.1 of uncultured Solirubrobacteraceae bacterium. GTDB lineage: Bacteria > Actinomycetota > Thermoleophilia > Solirubrobacterales > Solirubrobacteraceae > DASSUW01. Next base: position 118,621 of record CAWDYI010000021.1, read on the forward strand.
CGTCGATCTCGCGCCAGCGCGCGTCGAATCGCGCCGGACGCAGGCCGAGCAGCTCCGCGGTCTCGCGGGCGCGCGCGAGGTCGCTCGAGATCACACGCTCGGCCGGAAGCCCGTCGACGACCGCCGCCAGCGCGCGCGACTGCTCGCGACCCTGCTCGGACAGCGGCGGGTCGAGCTGGCCCTGCAGCCGCTCTTCCGCGTTCCACGTGGACTCGCCGTGGCGGACAAGGATCAGCCGGTCGCTCACGGGCGGGTAGCCTACGCGCCGCATGTTCTCGAAGGTTCTGGTGGCAAACCGCGGCGAGATCGCCGTCCGCGTGATGCGCGCCCTCAAAGAGCTCGGCGTCGCCTCGGTGGCGGTGTACTCCGACGCCGACCGCGAGTCGCAGCACGTCGCGCGCGCCGACGAGGCGTACCTGCTCGGCCCCGGGCCCGCCGCCGAGTCGTACCTGAACGTGGACAAGCTGATGGAGGTGATCGAGGCCTCGGGCGCCGACGCGGTGCATCCGGGCTACGGCTTCCTGGCCGAGAACGCCGCGTTCGCGAAGCGGCTCGAGGACGCCGGGATCACGTTCATCGGCCCGCCCGCCTCGGCGATCGAGGCGATGGGCTCCAAGACCCGCGCCCGCGAGCTGATGAAGGCCGCCGGCGTGCCGATCGTGCCCGGCACGACGGAGGCGGTCGAGACCGTCGAGGACGCGGGCAAGATCGCCGAGGAGATCGGCTACCCGATCGCCGTCAAGGCCGCGGGCGGGGGCGGCGGCAAGGGCTTCCGCGTCGCGCTCGAGCCCGACCAGCTCCAGGACGCGTTCGAGGGCGCGGCGCGCGAGGGCGAGAAGTTCTTCTCCGACGCGACCGTCTACCTCGAGCGCTACCTGCCGGATCCGCGGCACGTCGAGGTGCAGGTGCTGGCCGACACGCAGGGCACGGTCGTCCACCTCGGCGAGCGCGACTGCTCGCTCCAGCGCCGGCACCAGAAGCTGATCGAGGAGTCACCCGCGCCGATGGTCGACGCCGAGCTGCGCGAGCGGATCGGCGAGATCGCGGTCGAGGCCGCGCGCGCCGTCGGCTACCACTCGGCCGGCACGATCGAGGGTCTGCTCCAGGACGGCGAGTACTACTTCCTGGAGATGAACACGCGCGTGCAGGTCGAGCACTGCGTGACCGAGGCGACGACCGGGATCGACATCGTCCGCGAGCAGATCCTGATCGCCGCCGGCGAGCCGCTCTCGTTCGCGCAGGACGACGTCCGCTGGCACGGCCATGCGATCGAGTGCCGCATCAACGCCGAGGACGCCGCGAAGAACTTCGCCCCGGCGCCCGGCACGATCACCGCGTACTTCGAGCCCTCCGGCCCGGGCGTGCGGGTCGACTCCGGGGTGCTGGCCGGCTCGGAGATCACCCCGCTGTACGACCCGATGGTCGCCAAGCTGATCGTCTGGGACGCCGATCGCGAGAAGGCCACGCGGCGGATGGCGCGCGCGCTGGAGGAGTTCCACATCGAGGGCGTGCGGACGCTGATCCCGTTCCACAAGGCGATCATGGCCTCCGAGCAGTGGGCGAACGCGGAGACCTGCCGCGACCTGATCGAGGATCGCGCGTGGCTGAAGACGCTGGCGCAGCCGAAGGGGTGGGTGGGGACGGAATCTGTTCCGGCCGAGGGCGAGGCGGAGACGGTCGAGCGCGACTACCTCGTCGAGGTCGGCGGCAAGCGCTTCGAGGTCAAGGTGCGCGGCGAGGCGGCGGCGCCCAACGGCACCGCCCCGGCCGCCCGCCAGGCGCCGCGGCGCGAGCGCAAGGCCGGTGGCGGCGCCGGCGGAGCGAGCGGTGACACCCTCACCTCGCCCCTCCAGGGCAATGTCTTCAAGGTGCTCGTGGAGCAGGGCGCCGAGGTCGAGGAGGGCGCGTTGATCTGCATCATCGAGGCGATGAAGATGGAGAACGAGATCACCGCCCACAAGGGCGGCACGGTGGCCGAGCTGCCGATCTCCGAAGGGGCCGCGGTCGCAAGTGGCGACACGCTGGCCGTGATCAAGTGAGCACCGAGCTCGACGCGCTGATCCACGAGGCCGCCGACTGGCTGCGGATCCCGTCCGTCTCGATCGGGGAGCGCAACGACGACGCGCTGCGCGCCGCCGCCGAGTGGGCGCAGCGGCGCGTGCTCGCGGCCGGCGGGACGTGCGAGCTCGTCGACACGCCCGGCGGCGCGCCGCTGGTGGTCGGCGAGCTGCGGGCGGTGCACGACGACGCGCCGACGGTGCTGATCTACGGGCACTACGACGTGCAGGACCCGGGCGAGCAGTCGCAGTGGACGACGCCGCCGTTCGAGCCCGACATCCGCGACGGCCGCCTGTACGCGCGCGGCGCCGCCGACGACAAGGGCAACTTCCTGCCGCTGCTGCACGTCGCGTGCGAGATGGCCGACGGAGGCGAGCTGCCGGTGCACGTGCGCGTGCTCGTGGAGGGCGCCGAGGAGACGGGCACCGACGACGTCAACGAGTGGGTGCTCGCCGACGAGCGCGGCGCCGACTGCGCGATCGTCTTCGACTCGGGCATGCTCGACGCCGAGACGCCGGCGATCACGACCGGCACGCGCGGCATCGTGTTCGCCTCGCTCGAGGTTCGCACCGCCGAGCGGATCGCCCACTCGGGCGTCTACGGCGGCGCGGCCCTGAACGCGTTCCACGCGCTCCACGGGGCACTCGCGGCCGTGCTACCCCGTCCCGACGGCCGGCTGCCCGAGCCGCTGCGCGCCGGGATCGAGCCGCCGTCGCCGAAGGAGCTGGCCGACTGGGAGGCGCTCCCCGGCGGTGCCGCCGAGCTGGAGCAGGCCGGCGCGCGGCCGGCCGACGCGGCCGCCGTGGCGGAGTTCTACGTCCGCACCGGGGCCGACGCGTCGCTCGACGTGCACCGCATCCGCGGCGGCGAGGCGCGCACGATCATCCCGCCCGTCGCCTCCTGCGACGTCTCGGTCCGGCTCGCGGCCGGCCAGGACCCGGAGGCGATCTCGCGCGCATTCGAGGCGCTGCTGCGGAGCGGGTTGCCTGACGGTGCCGAGCTGCGGTACTCGGCGACGGTCGCCAACGCGTCGCGCTTCGACCCCGAGAGCGAGCCGCTGCTGATCGCCCGCCGCGCGTTCGCACGCGCCTGCGGCCGCGAGCCGGTGCTGATCCGCACCGGCGGGTCGCTGCCCGTGCTCGCGGCGTTCTCCGAGCGCGGCATCCCGGCGATCGTGTCCGGCTTCGGGCTGCCGCAGGACGCCTTCCACGCGCCCGACGAGTCGTTCGCGCTCACGAGCCTCGACCTCGGACGCCGTTCCGCGCGAGCGCTGTACGAGGACCTGGCCGCCCTGCGGTGAGGGTCTGGCGGGCCACGCCGGCGGAGGCGCCCGCGGTCGCCGCCCTGCTGTCGCAGTTCCGCGACCACATGCAGTACGAAGGTCCCGGCGACGACGCCTTCCTGGCCTCGGTCGAGCGCCTGATCGTCCGTGACGACACCGAGTACCTGCTCGCCGCGGCCGCCGACGGCGATCCGCCGCAGGGCGTCGCGCAGGTCCGCTACCGCTGGGGCATCTGGTGGGACGCCGAGGACCGCTGGCTGGAGGACCTGTACGTCTCCGCGGCGGCGCGCGGGAGCGGGCTCGGCCGCGCGCTGACGGAAGCGGTGATCGATCGTGCAGCCGCTCGTGGCTGCCGCCGTGTGGAGCTCGACGTCAACAGCGAGAACCCCGCCGCGATGGCGCTGTACAGGTCACTCGGGTTCGAGACCGGCAAGACCGGTGGCGAGGACCTGTTGATGCGTCGCAGGCTCTAGCGGGCCGGCGACGCCGGGCGGCTCTTGCCCGGGTACATCGTCAGGCTCGCCCGAACCAATTCGCGCTGGCGCGTATGCGCGTCACGCTGCGTCGACAGGATCTCACGGAGAGCGGTCGCGCGAATCGAGGTAAGGGGCGGGGTGGTCATGTCCGCAGGATCGACCATCCGACCCAGATCTTGAAAGGAAGTGGACCACCGTCCGATGGTTCGGTTAACCCGACATCGCGTCGAGCACGGTCGTGGCGTCGTCGATCGTCGTACGCGGATTGATGAAAGCGAGGCGGGCGACCGTCTCGCCGTCGACCGTCGACGGCAGCACGAACGCGGTGCCCGACTCGCGCAGGCCCGCGGCCCAGCGGTCATAGTCCGCCGTCTCCCAGCCCAGGCGGCGGAATACGAGCACCGACAGCTCGGGCTCGAGGAGCAGCTCCAGCTCGTCCCGCGAACGGATCTCCTGCGCGGTGGCGCGCGTGAGGGCGAGCGTCGTCTCGACGGCCTCGGAGAAGGCGTCGGTGCCGTGGACGGCGAGCGCGAACCAGAACGGCAGGCCACGCGCCCGGCGGGTCAGATGGACGCCGTAGTCGGACGGATTGAACGCGTCGTCGTCGGCGTACAGCGCCTCGAGGTAGGAGGCGTGCTGGCGATGGGCGGCGCGGCCGAGCGCCGGCTCGCGGTAGACCAGCGCGCAGCAGTCGAACGGCGAGAACAGCCACTTATGGGGATCGACGATGAACGAGTCCGCGTGCTCGATCCCGGCGAAGCGGTCGCGCGCGCTGGGCGCGCACAGCGCGGCGAGGCCGTACGCCCCGTCGACGTGCAGCCACAGCCCGCGCTCCCGGCACACCTCCGCCACGCCGGCGAGGTCGTCGATCAGGCCGACGTTCGTCGTGCCGGCGGTGGCCACCACCGCGAACACGCCGTCGCCGCCGTCGGCGTCGAGCGCCGCGCGCACCGTCGCGCCGGTGAGCCGGCCGCCGTCGGCCGGCACCTCGAGCGCGTCCGCGTCCATCAGCCGCAGCATCGACCGCACCGACGAGTGCACCTCGGCGCCGCAGGCGACGCGCGTCGCGGCGGCGCCGCCGTGCCGGGCGTGCGCGCGCGCCGCGTGCAGGGCGGAGAGGTTCCCGTTCGTGCCGCCCTGGACGAAGCAGCCGCCCGCCGAGTCCGGCAGGCCGGCCAATCCGGCGAGCCAGCGCAGCGCCTCGTTCTCCGCGTGCACCACGCCCGACCCTTCCATCCACGAGCCGCCGTAGATCGAGTTCACGGCCAGCAGCAGATCGGTCAGCGCCGCCGCCGGGGCCTGCGCCGACGGGATGAACGCGAGGTAGCGCGGATGGTCGATCTGGATCGACGCCGGCAGCACGTCGCCGAGCAGCAGCGCCGCGGCACGCTCGGCACCCAGGCCGCCGGGGCTGATCGCCTGGCCGAGGCGGGCGGTCAGCGCCGCCGCCGTCTCAGTGACGCCGAGCGCCGGCGGGTCGGCGGCCAGCCGCTCGCGCGCCGCCGCGAGGATCGCCTCCGCCAGCGCGAGGTCGTGGTCGTGCAGGCTCAAGCGGCGACCCGCCGCGCGTTGTCGGCATGGATGGTGCGCTGGGCGCCGGTCCGGCGGGCGAGCGGCAGCTTCGCCGCCTCGCCGTCCTCGAGCAACGCCTCGAGGTACGCGCGGTCCTCGCGCAGGATCGCCAGCGCGCGGGCGGAATCGAGCGGCTCGCCGTGGCCCGGGACGACGTGGTCGGCCTGCTCGACCAGCGGCTCGAGGCGGGCGAGCGTGGCGAGGTACGCGTCGGCAGACCCGGCGGGGGACAGCATCGGGATCTCGACCGGCGACAGGTAGTCGCCGCACACGAGGACCTGCGCCCACGGCACCCAGACCGCCATCCCGTCGACGGCGTGGCCGTCGGCCGGCTGCAGCTCGAGCTCGTGCTCGCCCACCTCGAGCTTCCCCGGCACCGGGAGCCGCTGCGCGCCCGGCAGGGACAGCGGCCCCGGCCGGACGAGGTACATCTCCTCGTCGAACGCGCGCAGCTTGCGCTGGGCGTCGCCCGGATCGTTGATCAGCCGCCCGGCGGTCGTCTCCGCGCAGCCCAGCGGCGCCTCCGGGAACGCGTAGCGGCCGAGCAGGTGGTCCCAGTCCGCGTGCGTGGCGAGCAGGCCGACGACGTTGAAGCCGGCCTGGTCGGCGAGCGCGGGCAGGACCTCGAGCTCGTCCGGGAGCACCGGCGAGTCGATGCAGAACGCCTCGCCCGCGGAACGGACGAGCGTGCAGGTGGTCTGGTAGGCCCTTGAGGTGGCGACTACGACGTCAGCGTGGAGCCCGACGGCCCTCACGCGGCCCCGAGGAGCCGAGCTGCCTCGAGGAGCGTCTTGACCTCAGCGGTCGGCTTCTTGGCGCCCGGATCGAGCTGCTCGCCGGTGCGGTTGACCCAGATCACCGGGACCTTGGCCTTCACGCACGGCTCGACGTCGTAGTAGTAGCTCGACGCCACGTGCACCCACCCCTTCTTGCCGCCGATCCGGCGCTCGGCTTCCTTGAAGTGCGCGGGATCGGGCTTGTAGGAGCGGACCTGCTGGGCGGTGACCACGAGGTCGAAGTCGACCTTGAAATGCCGGCGGGTGAGGCCGAGCAGCTTGTCGTCGACGTTCGAGATCAGTCCGATGTCGAACTTCTTCCCGAACCGTTCGAGCTGGGTGTTGGTCTCCTTGAACGGCGGCCAGCGTGAGACAGAGTCGGGCAGGAACCCGGACCGCGACGGCTCCAGCGGCCAGCCGAGCTCGCGCGAGATGTTCACCGCGGTGCGGCGGAGCACCTCGGCATACAACTCGTACGACCCTCCCTTGATGTCCTGCTGGGTCTGCATGAACAGGGGGATCAGCTCATCGCGCGAGAGCGTGTAGCCGTCCCGGTCGGCCTCCTTGGAGAAGGCGTCGAAGGCCCCGGTCTCCCAGTCGATAAGGGTTCCGTAGACGTCGAAGGTGACGAAGTTGACTTCCTTAGGCAGCGGCATGCGGCCGATCATTCTGGCATGCAGACGTAACACGCGGCCTGGGAGGTGGCCTGAGCGCTAGCATCGGCGCCCGCTCATGGATCTTCTGGAGTATCAGGGCAAGCAGCTGTTCGCCCGCCACGGGGTCCCCGTTCCCGCCGGATCCCCTGCCACCACGGTCGAGGAGGCGGTCGCCGCCGCCGACGAGATCGGGTACCCCTGCGTGATCAAGGCGCAGGTGCTGATCGGCGGCCGCGGCAAGGCCGGCGGCATCAAGGTCGCCGAGGACCGCACGGCGGCCGAGGAGCACGCGAAGGCGATCCTCGGCATGGACATCCGCGGCCACACGGTGCACGAGGTGTGGGTCGAGGCCGCGTCCGACATCGCCGCCGAGTACTACGCCTCGATCGTGTTCGACCGATCGGCCAAGCGGCCGCTCGTGCTGCTCTCCACCCAGGGCGGCATGGACATCGAGGAGGTCGCCGACCGCGACCCGGACGCGATCGCGCGCCTGCACGTCGATCCGCTGCTCGGCTTCCAGGACTTCCACGCCCGCCGGCTCGCGTTCGAGGCAGGGGTCGACGCCGACGTCGTGCGCCCGGTCGGCGCGCTGCTCAACCGCCTGTACGACGCGTTCGTGGGCGAGGAGGCGATGCTCGTCGAGGTCAACCCGCTGATCGTCACGGGCGACCGCCAGGTGACGGCGCTCGACGCGAAGGTGACGCTCGACGACAACTCGCTGTTCCGGCACGCCGACAACGCCGCGCTGCGCAACACCGAGGGCGAGGACCCGCAGGAGCGGATGGCACGCGAGCGTGGGCTGACCTACGTCAAGCTCGACGGCAACGTCGGGATCCTCGGCAACGGCGCCGGGCTCGTGATGTCCACGCTCGACGTCGTCGCCCAGGCGGGCGGCAGCCCGGCGAACTTCCTCGACGCGGGCGGCGGCTCGAAGGCGGAGGCGATCACCCAGGCCGTCGAGGTGATCCTCTCCAACGAGAACGTCACCGCCGTGCTGTTCAACATCTTCGGCGGCATCACGCGCTGCGACGAGGTGGCCAAGGGGCTGATCGAGGCGTTCGCGCAGATCGAGCCGACCGTGCCGTTCGTCGTCCGCCTGGACGGGACCAACGACAAGGAGGGCCGCGCGCTGCTCGCCGAGGCCGACCTGCCCAACGTGCACACCGAGGCGACGATGCTGGACGCCGCCCGCCGCGTCGTGGAGCTCGCCGGATGAGCATCCTCGTCGACACCGACACGCGGCTGTGCGTCTCCGGCATCACCGGCCGCGAGGGCACGTTCCACACGCTCAACAACCGCAACTACGGCACGAACGTGGTGTCCGGCGTCACGCCCGGCAAGGGCGGCCAGGACGTCGAGGGCATCCCCGTGTTCAACACGTTCCACGACGCCGTGGCCGAGACCGGCGCCAACACGGCGATGATCTTCGTCCCGCCGCGGTTCGCCGCCGACTCGATCCTCGAGGCCGAGGACGCGGGCATCGCGCTGATCGTCGCGATCACCGAGGGCATCCCGGCCCATGACGAGCTGCGGGTCTACAACCACCTCGCGCGCAACGCGAACGTCCGCCTCGTCGGCCCCAACTGCCCCGGCATCCTCTCCCCCGGCAAGGGCAACGTCGGGATCATCCCGGCCGCGTTCTTCTCCGAGGGCAACGTCGGCGTCGTGTCCCGCTCGGGCACGCTGACCTACCAGATCGGCAACGAGCTGGCCCGCTCAGGGTTCGGCAACTCGTCGATCGTGGGCATCGGCGGCGATCCCGTGCCGGGGTCGAGCTTCATCGACATCATCGCCCTGTTCGAGGCCGACGACGAGACGGAGCTGATCGTGATGGCGGGCGAGATCGGCGGCTCGGCCGAGGAGGAGGCGGCCGAGTACATCGCCGAGCACGTCTCCAAGCCGGTCGTCGCCTACATCGCCGGCTTCACGGCGCCGCCGGGCAAGACGATGGGCCACGCAGGCGCGATCGTCTCCGGCACCGCCGGCACCGCGGTGGCCAAGCAGGAGGCGCTCGAGGCCCGCGGCGTGCGGGTCGGCCGCACCCCGACGGAGGTGGCGGAGCTCGCCGCCGACATCGCCGGCTCCCTCAAGACCGCCTGAACGCCCGATGGCCTTCACGTCTCCGCTCGCCGAAGGGCTCGCGCCGACCGTGCTCGAGCGCTTCGAGCGCTACGTCCGGATCGACACGCAGTCGCAGCGTGACCGCAATGGCAGCCCGAGCACGCCGGGCCAGCTCGAGCTCGCCCGGATGCTCGTCGGCGAACTCCGATCCGCCGACCTCGAGGACGTCGAACTGGACGACAACGGCTACGTGTTCGCGACGCTCCCCGGACCGAAGGGAGCTCGCGTGGTCGGCCTGCTGGCACACCTGGACACGAGCCCGGACGCCCCGGGCGCCGGTGTCGAGCCGATCGTGCACAGCGCGTACGACGGCGGCAGGATCGAGCTGCCGCGCGGCGGGACCGTGCTCGACCCGCAGGACATGCCGGTGCTGGCCGGGAAGGTCGGCCACGACATCGTCACGGGCAGCGGCGACACGCTGCTGGGCGCCGACGACAAGGCCGGCGTGGCGGAGATCATGGCGGCGGTCGCGCACCTGGCGGCGAACCCGGAGCTCCCGCGCCCGACGCTGCGCGTCGGCTTCACGCCCGACGAGGAGATCGGCGAGGGAGCGTCGCTGTTCGACATCGAGCGGTTCGGAGCCGAGTGCGCGTACACGCTCGACGGCTCCCAGCCCGGCGAGCTCCAGGACGAGACGTTCAGCGCCGTCGAGGTGCAGCTGACCGTGCACGGCTTCGACATCCACCCGGGGTGGGCGACCGGCAAGCTCGTGAACGCCGCGCGGCTGGCGGCGCGGATCCTCGACGCGCTCCCGGCCGACTCGCTCACGCCCGAGACGACGTCCGGCCGCGAGGGGTTCATCCACCCCTACGAGGTGCAGGCCTCCGCGAGCCGTGCCGACGTGCGCACGATCCTGCGCGACTTCGACGAGGAACTGCTCGACCGGCACGTGGCGCTGCTCACGCGCACCGCCGCCGAGGTCGTGGCCGCCGAGCCGCGCGCCCGCCTGGAGGTCGAGGTGCGTCGCCAGTACACCAACATGCTCCGGCACATCGAGACGTTCCCGGAGGTCGTCACGACCGCCGAGCGCGCGATCCGCGCCGAGGGCATCGACGTGGTGCGCACGCCGATCCGCGGCGGCACCGACGGCTCGCTGCTGAGCGCGATGGGCCTGCCGACGCCGAACCTGTTCACCGGTGGCCACGAGTACCACTCGGTGCGCGAATGGGCCTCGGTGCAGGACATGGCGTCGGCCGCCGCGACGATCGTGCGCCTGGCCGAGGCCTGGGCGGACGACACGCCGGCTTAGCCGCGGTCGACAAACGTCAACCCCGCTGGGTGGGGAAGCGGCGGATTTGGCCGCAGTGAGGGTGCGTGGCGTCTTTTCGTCGCATATCGACGAAAAAGCGCCGAGCGGTGGCTGCGGCGAGGTCAATGTCGACTTGACGTCGCATATCGACGTCAACTCGACACGCGGCGCCCGCGACTGAACCCAGCCGCCCTACCCAGCGCAGTTGACGTTCGGGGGAGGAGCCGGGCTAGTGCCCGTGGTAGCCGCGCGGCTTGCGCGGCTTCTTGCGCTCGACGCTGACGCCGCCCATCAGCGAGAACGCCCGCACCCGCACGATCGGGGCGTCGGGCAGCGGCGGCACCTTGTCGCGCGGGCCGCCGTTGCCGCCCATCAGCGCGAAGCCGCCGAGCTCGACCGACACGCCCTCCGGGACGACGATGCCGATCCCGCCCATCACGGTGACCGCCGTGATCACGACCTCGTCGGCGAGCTCGGCCTCACGGAGGTCGAGCTCGGCGCCGCCCATCACCGTGACCACGTTGGTCCGCCGGGCCGGGCGCCAGCGGCCCTTGCGCTCGGCGCCGCCCATCACGGCCACGACCCAGTTGCGGTCCTTCTGCGGCTCGGCGGCCGGCTGGAACCGGCGGCCGGTCTCGGGGAGGTCGGCGGTCAGCGCGGCGAGGTCGCCGCGGGTGCGCGCGGCGTCCGCGAGCTCGACCCGCTCGCCCAGCTCCTCGAGCGTCAGGCGACCCTCGCCGCCGGCCACGCGCAGGCGGCCGACCGTCGCCTCACGCTCGGCGTCGGAGACCCGCAGCTCGGGATGCTGCTCACTCACGCGGCGGACGGTAGTCCGGCCGGCCGGAGCACGGAGTACGGCCAGCCTCACTGTCCTGCTGAGGCGAGCGGCGCTACGCTCGGCCACGGTGAAGTGAGCAGCCACCGCACTTCTTGAAACTGGCCGGCGCGGCAAGCGCCCGGACGGTGCGTGCGGTGGCGAGGCTCCAATGCCTCGTCCGCCGGCCTGACGACGGAGGACACACCATGTTGAAGGCATCCGACCTGCGTTGCGCGCACGGCGACAACACGATCTTCGATGGGCTGAGCCTGACCCTGTCCGGGACGCGGCGCGTCGGGCTCGTCGGGCCCAACGGGGCCGGCAAGACGACGCTTCTGCGCGTGCTGGCGGGCGTCGACGTTCCTCAGCGCGGCAGCGTCGCGCGCGGTCCGGGCGACCGGATCGGCTACCTGCCGCAGGAGCCTCCAGGCGCGGACCTGACGATCGACCGGCTGCTGGGCGCCGCGCTCGGCGAGGTGTGGAGTCTGCGCGCCGAGCTCGCGCGGCTCGAGCACCGGCTGCACGATCCGGCCGCCCTCGCCGCCTACGGCGAGGCGCAGGAGCGCTTCGGCGCGCTCGACGGCTGGGCGCTCCAGTCACAGCTCGACAGCGCGCGCGACGCTCTCGGCATCGCGCACGTGCCGATCGACGCCCCGCTCGGAGACCTCAGCGGAGGCGAGGCGGCGCGCGCACTGCTCGCGGGCGTGCTGCTCGCACGGCCGACCGTGCTGCTGCTCGACGAGCCGACCAACCACCTCGACCTCGACGGCCTCGACTGGCTGGAGGACTTCCTCGCCGGGTTCGGCGGCGCCGTGCTGGTGGTCTCCCACGACCGCCGGTTCCTCGACGCCACCGTCTCGCACGTGTGGGAGATGAGCGGCGGCGAGCTGGAGACCTACGAGGGCGGCTACACGGCGTACCGGGAGGAGAAGACCCGGCGGTGGGCGCGACAGGAGCTCGCGTACGAGGCGCAGGAGAAGCGCCGCAAGCGGCTCGAGGCCGACATCCACGCCACGCGCGGCTACGCGCAGCACACCGAGAACACCGTCAGCCGGGCAGAGGCGCCGAAGCTCAAGCGCTACGCCAAGAAGGTGGCGAAGAAGGCGCAGTCGCGTGAGCGGCGGCTGCGGCGCGAGCTGGACTCCGACACCGCGATCGACAAGCCGCGCACCGCGTCGCGGCTGAAGGTCGAGCTCGAGGGCGCCGCCGGCGGACGGCTGGTGGCGGCCGTCCGCAGCGTCACCGCCGGGTGGGACGGCGAGCCGCTCCTGCGCGACGTCGACCTGACCGTCCACGGGCGCGACCGGATCGCGATCACGGGCCCGAACGGGGCCGGCAAGACCACGCTGCTGTCGCTGCTGGACGGCACGCTCGCGCCGCTGGAGGGCGCCGTCGAGCGGCCGGTGCGTGCGGCGGTGCTGCCGCAGGGCGCCGACGCGCTGCCCGCCGAGGTGACGGCGGTCGCGTTCGTCCGCTCGCACGAGGACGTGCCGGAGGGCGAGGCGCGGCGGCTGCTCGGCCACTTCGGGCTCGAGGGCGCGGCCGCCCTCCGACCGCTCGGCCGGCTCAGCCCCGGCGAGCGGGCCCGCACGGCGATCGCGGCGATGGTTGCCGCCCGCGCGGAGCTGCTTCTGCTCGACGAGCCGACCAACCACCTCGACTTCCCGTCGCTGGAGGTGCTGGAGACCGCGTTGCGCGAGTACCCGGGCGCGATCGTGGCGATCTCGCACGACCGCGCGTTCCTCGACGCGATCGGAACCGAGCGGCGGCTGCGGGTGTGTGACGGGGCGGTGGTGGAGATGTGATCGGGCGTATCCTGCGCGCCATGGCCGACACGATCTCCTTCGCCCGCGGGGCGCCGTCTCTGGACATCGTCGATGTGGACGGGCTGCGCGAGGCTGCACAGCGCGCGTTCGACGCGGATCCCGGTGGCACGACGGCGTACGGGACGTCGGTCGGATACGTGCCGCTGCGCGCGTATATCGCGGAGCAGCACGGCGTCGAGCCCGACCAGGTGCTGGTCACCAACGGCTCCATGCAGGCCGACGCGTTCCTGTTCCAGCTGCTCGTGAACCCAGGCGACGCGGTGGTCGTCGAGTCGCCGACCTACGACCGCACGCTGCTGAACCTGCGCAACCGCGAGGCCGACATCCACATGATCGAGCTGGAGACCGACGGCATCGCGGTCGACGCGCTCGAGGAGGCGCTGCGCGACGGGTTGCGGCCGACGCTCGCGCACGTGATCCCGAACTTCCAGAACCCCGCCGGCTACACGCTCAGCGCTCCCAAGCGCGCGAAGCTGCTGGCGCTCGCCGCCGAGTACGAGTTCACGCTGTTCGAGGACGACCCGTACATCTCGATCCGGTTCGAGGGCGAGGGCCTGCCGACGATGTTCTCGCAGGACGAGGCCGGGCGCGTCGTCTACGCGTCGTCGTTCTCCAAGACCGTGTGCCCGGGCATTCGGGTCGGCTACCTGGTGGGCTCCCAGGCGACGATCAAGCAGATCCAGGGGATCGCCACGAACACGTACATCTCGCCGAACATGGTCGCCCAGTCGATCGTCAACCAGTTCTGCCGCTCCGGGCGGATCGACTCGGCGATCGAGACCGTCAAGTCGGCGCTTCGCGATCGGCGCGACACGCTCGTCGCGGCGCTCGAGCGCGAGCTGCCGGAGGCACGCTTCTCGGCGCCCCAGGGCGGCTACTTCATGTGGGTCGAGCTGCCGCAGGACGTGAGCGTCGCGGAGCTCGAGACCGCCGCCAAGGACCGTGGCGTGATCTTCGTCAAGGGCACCGACTTCCTGCTCGAGGGGGGCGAGAACACCCTCCGGCTCGCCTACTCAGGGGTTACGCCCGCGCAGATCGACGAGGGGGTCTCCCGCCTGGCCGCAGCGGCACGGTCGATTGGCGTCGCAGCCTGACGTTCACGCGTACGGAGAGCATCCCTCGCAGCTTTGCGAGCTGCTCGAGCCGTCCGGTGACGGGCCGCATCCGGTCGCAGTGCTGATTCACGGCGGCTTCTGGCGCGAGCGCTACGGGCGTGAGCTGGAAGGAGGCATCGCGCGCGATCTGGTGGGCCGCGGCTGGGCGACGTGGAACATCGAGTACCGGCGCCTCGGCGCCGGCGGCGGCTGGCCGCACACGTTCGACGACGTGGCGGCGGCGATCGACGCGCTCGCCGATCACGGCGAGCGGCTCGATCTCGGGCGGGTCGTGGCGATCGGCCACTCGGCCGGCGGGCAGCTCGCCGTATGGGCGGCCGCACGACCCGAGGCACGCGTGCCGCTGACGGGCGCCGTGTCGCAGGCGGGCGCGCTCGACCTGCACGAGCTGTCACGCCTCGGTTCCTCGGACGGCGTAGTGCACCAGCTGCTCGCCGGCACGCCGGCCGAGGTGCCGCACCGCTACGACGCGACGTCACCGGCGCGGCGGCTGCCGATCGGCGTCCCGCTGCTGCTCGTGCACGGCGCACGCGACGACGACGTCCCGGTGCACATCTCGCGCGAGTTCGCGGCCGCCGCGACCGCCGCGGGCGACGCCTGCGAGCTGGTCGTGATCGACGACGAGAGTCACTACGAGCACCTGGAGCCGAACTCGCGCGCGTGGCGGGCGGTGATCGATTGGCTCCCGAGCTGACGCGCGAGCACGCCGCCGCGCTCGACGCCGCCGACGCGCTGGCGGAGTTCCGCGACCGCTTCGTGATCTCCGACCCGGAGCGGATCTATCTGGACGGCAACTCGCTCGGCCGGCTGCCGGTCGCCACGCGCGACCGCCTGCGGGACCTGGTCGACGAGTGGGGCGACCAGCTCGTGTCCGGGTGGCCGGACTGGATCGACGCGCCGACGCGCGTCGGCGACGCGCTCGCGGCGGGCGTGCTCGGCGCGCGGCCGGGCGAGGTGCTCGTCGCCGACTCGACGACGGTGAACCTGTTCAAGCTCTGCTCGGCCGTGCTCGACGCGTCGAAGCTGTCGCCCCAGCACGCGCTGGTCACCGACCGCGACAACTTCCCGACCGACCGCTACGTGCTCGAGGGCCTGGCCGCACAGCGCGGCCTGGAGCTGCGCATGATCGACGTCGACCCGCTCGACGGCCCGCAGCCGGAGGACCTCGAAGCGGTCCTGCACGACGGCGCGGTGGCCCTGATCGTGCTGTCGCACGTCGCCTACCGCTCCGGCGCACTGGCCGACATGCGCGCGCTCACGGACGTCGCCCGCCGCTACGACGCGCACGTGGTGTGGGACCTCTCCCACTCGGCCGGCGCGGTTCCGGTGCGGCTGCGCGACGCGGGCGTCGAGCTCGCGGTCGGCTGCACGTACAAGTACCTCAACGCCGGTCCGGGCGCACCGGCGTACCTGTACGCGGCGTCGGAGCTGCTGCCCCGGCTGCGCTCGCCGATCTGGGGCTGGTTCGGCCAGCGCGACCAGTTCGCGATGGAGCGCCCGTACGACCCGATGGAGGGCATCGGACGCTTCCTGGCAGGGACGCCGCCGGTGCTCGACCTCGCCGCCGTCGAGGAGGGCGTGCGGCTCACTGCCGACGCCGGCGTGGAGCGGCTGCGGGACAAGTCCGGGGCGCTCTGCGAGCTGATCGTCGCGCTGCACGACGCGTGGCTGGCGCCGCTCGGGTTCGAGCTCGGCTCGCCGCGGGACCCTGTGCGCCGGGGGTCGCACGTCTCGCTGCGCCACCCGGAGGCGTGGCCGATCTGCCGCGCGCTGATCGAACTGGTCGCGGTCGTGCCGGACTTCCGCGGGCCCGACTCGATCCGCCTCGGCGTCGCGCCGCTCTACACCCGGTTCGTCGACGCGTGGGACGCCATCGACCGCTTACGCGGCGTCGTCGAGCGCGGCGATCACCGCCGGTTCGACGCTACACCCGGGCGCGTCACCTAGCGGCCGTACCGCTCCTTCGCAAGCACGAGCTGCTCAGGCAGCGCCGTGCGGGGCGGCGGCGAGGGGTCGGCGATCACGGAGACGGTCTCGGACACCGAGCGGGTGAGCGTGGCGTTGCCGTCGGCGAACGCCACCACGACGTGCTCGGCGTCGACCTCGGCGACCTTGCCCTCCTTGCCCGGCGCAAGGCCCTCGTTCTTGAACAGGTGCAGCAGGTCCTCCGCCTCGTTCTCGAACCGCAGCACGGTGACCTTGGCCCCCCGCTCGACGTCCGCCAGCGGCACGCCCTCGATCCGGTTGCCGGGGTCGATCGGATGGCCGTGCGGACAGGTCTTGGCGTCGCCGATCGCGGCCAGCATCCGCTCCTCGAGCTTCGGGGACATCGCGTGCTCGAGCCGCTCGGCCTCCTCGTGGACGTCATCCCACGGGATCCCCAGCACGTCGGTCAGGAAGCGCTCGATCAGGCGGTGGCGGCGGACGATGCCCTCGGCGTGCTCGAGCCCGTTGTCCGTGAAGCCCAGCACCTTGTCCGTCCCGCGCGTGACGTACCCGTCGCGCTCGAGCCGGCCGATCATCTCGTGGACGGTCGGAGCGGAGAGCTGCATGGCGCGCGCGACGTTCGCGCCGGTCATGGGCAATCCCGCCTCCTGCAGCCAGAAGATCGTCTGCAGGTACTCCTCTTCGGCGATAGTCGCTTGGTCCTGGGACATACCGTGAGCATATCCTCGTGCGCGTGAAGATCGACGTCACGACCCGCGCAGTGGTGACGGGCGCCTCGCGCGGCATCGGCAGAGCGATCTCGGTAGCGCTCGCGGCACGCGGCGCGGCCGTCGGGCTGCTCGCCCGGTCCGAGCAGGAGCTGGCCGAGCTCGCGCCCGAGCTCGGCCCGCGCGCGCTCGCGCTGCCCGCCGACGTCGGCGATCGCGAGCAGGTGCAGGCCGCGGTCGAGCGCTTCACCGAGCACGCCGGCGGGCTCGACCTCGTGGTCGCCAACGCCGGGATCGCGCACTACGGCCCGTTCCTGGCCCAGGACGTCGAGCGCATCGAGACGATGACGCGCGTGAACTGGCTCGGGACCGTCTACACGGTCGACGCGGCGCTCGGGCACCTGGTCGATCGCGCCCATGGTCACATCGTGATCGTCTCCTCCGGGGCGGGCCTGCGCGCGTTCCCGTGGGCGGCGGGCTACGGCGCGACGAAGGCGGCCCAGCGCGGCTTCGCCGAAGCGCTGCGGCACGAGCTGAGCGGCTCCGGCGTCTCCGTCACGACCGTGTTCCCGGGCGAGATCGCGACCGCTCTGCACGACCACGAGAAGGACTCGCTGCCGGACTGGTACCAGGGCGGCGAGAGCGCTGCCGCCGCCGACCGGCTCGCGGCGGCGGTGCTGCGCGCGGTCGAGCGCGACCGCCGCGCGGTGTTCTACCCGCCGGTCGTCCGTCTGCTCGGCTTGAACGGCATCTCGCCGCGGCTGGCCGACGCGATCCTGCGCCGGCTGCGCGGCGGCACGGCGGCGCCGCGACGCGACTAACGCTCGGCGATCGCCCGCTGGAGCCCCTGCACGCGCTTCTCGGCGAGCCGGATGAACTCGCGCGTCGCCGGTGACAGGTGGGCGTTGCGACGGGTGATGAACGCGAAGGTGTCGTACAGCGGCGGGTCGAACGCCACGGCGTGGAGCTTGCGGGCGTAGCTGCGCGTGCGGATCATCGACTGCGAGGAGACAGTGTCGCCGAGGCCGCGGGCGCACAGATCCAGCGCGGCGGTGGAGTACTCGACCTCGATCTGGGGCTCGATCTGCACGCCGGCCCGCTGAGCGCGCTCGCGCAGCTGGCGACGGGTCGGATCGTCGATCCCCCAGCGCGCGTCGTAGAGGATCAGCTGCGCGTCGGCGAGGCGCTCGATCGTCATCGGCTCCAGCGCACGCTCGGGATCGGCGCTCACGTACAACAGCTCCTCACGCATCGCCGGCCGTACGTCGAGCCCGCGGTCGTCGACCGGCAGGACCACGAGCCCCGCCTCCAGCCGGCCCTCGCGCACCTCGTCGGCCACCTCGGCCGAGTTCTGGCCGATCGCGCGCACGCGGACCTTCGGGTGGCGCGTCCGGAAGTCCTCGACCAGGCCGCCGAGCAGGTAGTGGTGCGCGCTCCCGAACGTGCCGAACGCGACCGAGCCGCCCGTCAGGTCGCGCACCTCGCGCACCGACTCGGCGGCCTCCTGCGCGGCCGCCACGGTGCGCTCGGCGTGTGGGCGCAGCAGCCGCCCTGCCTCGGTCAGCTCGAGCCCGCGGCCCGCGCGCGTGAACAGCGGCACGCCGAGCTCCCCCTCGAGCCGGCGGATCTGCTCGGACAGGCTCGGCTGGGCCATGAAGAGCGACTGCGCGGCGGCCGAGAACGAGCCGTGTTGCACGGCGGCCAGGAAATAGGTGAGTTGCTGGAGCGTCATATAGGCATAACCTTCCGATGCTCTAGTCAATCAAGTATACAGCGATGGATCACATGGTCCGATACTGATTGCATGTTCACTCTCACCGCAGTCGCGCTCCCGCTCGCAGCGCTCATCGGTTTGAGGTTCGGTGCCGAGGATCGGCCCGGCTTCGATGAGCGCCGGCCGCTCTCCTAGAGCCGCCCCAGCGGGCATACGCGCCCATACAGATCCTCCCCTCGAGCAGCCCCTGTCGTACCTCGGCAGGGGCTCTCTGATTTTCTAGGGGCATGACGCTCCCGCTCGTGCCCCCACTGCTGCCCCAGCTCGCCCGTACCGCGAAGACGCTGCCGACGGGCGACTACAGCTACGAGCCCAAGTGGGACGGCTTCCGCTCGATCGCGTTCATCGACGAGGGCGACGTCTACCTGCAGTCGCGCAACGGGCGCCCGCTGCGCCGCTACTTCCCCGAGCTCACGTTCCCGGCCGGGCGCTACGTGCTCGACGGCGAGATCGTGCTGTTCGACGAGCAGGGCCGGCAGGACTTCGACGCGCTCGGCCAGCGCGTCCACCCGGCCGAGTCGCGGATCAACATGCTGGCCGAGAAGACCCCGACGCGCTTCATCGCGTTCGACCTGCTGGCCGACGGCGACGAGGTGCTTCTCGAACTCCCCCAGCACGAGCGCCGCAAGCGGCTCGAGAAGCGCGTCGACGCGCCGGTGGACCTCACGCCGGTGGTGTTCGACCCGGACGGCGCGCAGGAGTGGCTCCAGGGCGCCGAGGGCGTGATCGCGAAGCTACTCGACGCGCCGTACCGCCCGGGCGAGCGCACGGGCATGGTGAAGATCAAGCGCGTGCGGACGATCGACGCCGTCGTCATGGGCTGGCGGCCCGGCAAGGAGGAGGGCACGGTCGGATCGCTGATCCTCGGCCTGCACGGCGAGGACGGCAATCTGCGCACGGTCGGTCACACGTCAGGGTTCTCGGCGAAGCAGAAGCGCGAGCTGCCGGCGCGGCTGGCGCCGTACGAGACCGGCAAGCGCGGAATGGGCGACCCGAGCCGGTGGGCCAACGAGCGCGAGCTGGAGTGGATCGAGCTGCGGCCGGAGCTGGTCGTCGAGGTGACGTTCGACCACACCAGCAACGACCGCATTCGGCACGGCACGAAGATCGCGCGCTGGCGCGAGGACAAGCCGCCCGCCGAATGCCTGATGGACCAGCTGCTCCAGTAGCTCAGACGATGCGCGGCGTGCTCTGCGAGCGCGCCGTGATCTCCTCGCCCTGCGAACGCCAGATCTGGAGGCGGTCGAAGTGCTCGCGAGCGCTGGTGAGATCGCTCTGGTGCTCCAGCCCCCAGCCGGCGAGCGGGACCAGCGCGACGAGCAGGTGCTCGCCGACGGGCGACAGCTCGTACTCGACCCGCGCCGGCACGCGCGCGTAGACGTGGCGCTCGACCAGCCCGTCGCGCTCGAGCTGGCGCAATGTGGCGCTCAGCATGCGCCTGGAGACGCCGTCGATCTGGCGTAGGAGCTCGTTGAAGCGGTGTGTGCCCTCACCGAGCCGCGCGAGCACGACGACGCTCCACTTCGCTGCGAGCACGCCCACAGCTCCCTGGAGGGCCTTCAGCGCCTGCTCGTCAGCCACCGGGAAAGGGGCAGGAATAGGAGTACCGGCCATGGACGTCGAGGATGACATGTGCGTAGGCGACAGGATGTGTCACGCGGGCCGCGCGCCTGACAGGATGCGCGCCCATGGTCGTCCCCGAACGCCCCGTCCTCGTCGCCCCCGACTCCTTCAAGGGGACCTTCCGGGCCTCCGAGGTGGCGGGCGCGATCGGCCGCGGGCTCGAGCGCGCGGGCCTGATGCCGCCCGACCTGTGCCCGGTCGCCGACGGTGGCGAGGGAACGATGGACGCGCTGCTCCCCGGCCTCGGCGGCGACGTCGTCGCCGCTCCCGCGCACGATCCGCTCGGCCGCGAGCTGCGCGGCTGCTTCGGCCTCGTCGAGGACGGCGGCACGGCGATCGTCGAGACCGCCACGGCGAGTGGCCTGAGCCTCGTGGCCGAGGACGAGCGCGACGCGTGGGCCGCGTCGACGTACGGCACCGGCGAGCTGATCGCCGCCGGCGCGCAGGCCGGCGCCGCGGTGATCATCGTCGCGGTCGGCGGCTCGGCCACCAGCGACGGCGGTGCGGGCGCGCTCGAGGCGATCGAGGAGGCCGGCGGCCTCGGCGGTGCGCGCCTGGTCGTGCTGTGCGACGTCCGCACGCCGTTCGAGGACGCCCCGAAGGTGTTCGGGCCGCAGAAGGGGGCCGACCCGGAGATGGTCGCAAAGCTCGAGCGGCGCCTCGACGCGCTCGCCGCCGGCTGGCCACGCGACCCGCGCGGCGTTCCGATGACCGGCTGCGCGGGCGGGCTGTCCGGCGGCCTGTGGGCCGTCCACGGCGCGACGCTCGAGCCGGGAGCGCCATGGGTGCTCGACGCGCTCGACTTCAACGACCGCATGCGTGCCTCGCGCGCCGTCGTCACCGGCGAGGGCAAGCTCGACGAGCAGACGCTCCAGGGCAAGCTCGTGGGTGAGATCGGCACACGCGCCCGGCAGGGCGGCGTGCCGCTGCACGCGATCGTCGGCACCGATCAGCTGGACGCCTTCGGCAAGCGCATGATCGATCTGATGCGCGTGATCGAGGCGACAGATCTCGCCGCCATGGAGGCGGCCGGCGAGACCCTCGGCCACGAGCTGGCCGAGGGCCTCGCTTAGCGCCTAGAACCTGACCTGCGTCTGGGCGTTCAGGGTGTCGTAGTGGAACTTGTCGGCACCCTTGATCCGCTTGTGCTCGAACTTGAACACGTCGAATCCGCGCTGGATCTCGGACCCGTAGATGTAGCCGTTGTAGAAGTACGTCGACCAGAAGCCGCCGAGCACGAGCCGGGCCGGATCGACCGGGCCGCGGTCGAACCAGGCGAGCTCCTTGATCTTCCTCGGGTTGGTCCAGTCGATGACCGAGGTGCCGCCCTGGTACCAGGACTGGATGAGGATGTCGCGGTTCTTCTTGTTCGGGATCAGGTTCCCGTTATGGGCCACGCAGTTCTCCTGGTTGGTCTGCGTCCGCGGGATCTTGAAGTAGCTCATGAACCGCGGGTTGGCCGGGTCGGTGATGTCGTAGACCGCGTCGGCGCCGCGGCGCTGACCGATCGTCGGGTTGCAGGTCGGCGCGCTGCCGCCGCCGAGCTCGTCCGTGAAGAGCACCCGCTTGCCGTCGTTGCTGATGGTGGCGCTGTGCCAGAACGCGAAGTTCGTGTCCTCGATGTTCGCGAGCACCTTCGGACGCACCGGGTTGCGGATGTCGAAGATCACGCCCTCGCCCGTGCACGCGCCCGCCGCCAGGCCGATCTCCTGGTAGACGGTGATGTCATGGCAGCCGGTGGTGGCACGCAGCGTGCCGGTCGTGCCGTCGTTGCCGCCGCCCGGGAACAGGTTCGGCTCGGCGACGACCCGCGCGTTGGCCGGGTTGCGCTTCGGGATCGACACGATCGAGATCTGGTCGTGCCCGGTCTGCGACACGTCGTCGCAGAGGTAGCGGCCGGCACCGGTGTCATACGACTGCACGTAGACGATCAGCCGGTCGCGCTCGGGCAGCACCGTGTGCGTGTGCGAGCCGCAGTCGGTGCGTACCGAGGCCAGGTACTTCGGGTTGTACGGATTGCGCACGTCGAAGATCTTCAGGCCCTCCCACGTGGAGGGATCCGCCGGCGTGGTCGTCGCCTCGCTTGCGCACGAGTCGTTGGTACGACGCGAGTCGGTCGAGGTGACGAGGATGCCGTCGTTGACCGTGACGTCGTTCTGCGAGCCCGGGCAGTGGATGGTCGACGCGAGCGCCGGCGTCTGGCCGTCGCGCACGTCCCAGATCTGGACGCCGTCGTAGTTGCCGCCGAAGGCGTACCCGTTCTCGAACGCGATG
Source organism: uncultured Solirubrobacteraceae bacterium (assembly GCA_963806395.1). GTDB lineage: Bacteria > Actinomycetota > Thermoleophilia > Solirubrobacterales > Solirubrobacteraceae > DASSUW01. Next base: position 140,894 of record CAWDYI010000021.1, read on the forward strand.
TCCGAGTTGAAGTCGCCCTCGAGCTCGAACGGCGCCTTCTTCGGCGTGTTCGAGAGCAGCGTCAGGTTGTCGGTGCCGTCCGACTCGCCGGCGGCGAGCGCAGCACCAGAGTCGTCGAGGCCGTCGACGGCGGCCTGACTCATGCAGCCTTCGGACTCGGCCCCCCAGTTCACCCAGTCGGCCGTCGTCGTACCGGTGAACGCACCGGTCGCCGCGCAGGCCTCCGGATGGGCGCCGGCTGACGCCGGCAACAGCGCTACGGCGCCTGTGGCCGCAGCCGCGACCAGCAGATAACGCACCCGTCGCGCGTTCATAACTACCTCCCCTGTCGAGAGTGGCACCCTCCCGAGGCGCCGTTGCGCGCCATCATAACCCGATGCCGCCCCGGCCACATCTCTCGATCCCGGCACCGGGATCGCGCCGCGCCGTCGTGATCGGCGCCGGTTCGTTCGGCACGGCCGTCGCGGTGCTGCTCGCACGCGGCGGATTCCGGACGACGCTGCAGACGCGCACGCCCGAGCAGGCGGAGCGGCTCGAGGCCGACCGCGAGAACCGCGAGTACCTCGCCGGCGTCGCGTTGCCGCGAGAGCTGCGGATCGAGCCGATGTCCGCAGGGTTGGCGCGTGCGGACTACGTCTTCCTCGGTGTTCCGTCGCGCGGGCTCGACGAGGTGATCGCGGGCCTCGTGCCGGCCGGCCTCGGGCGCCGCACGCCCGTGATCTCGCTCGCAAAGGGGCTGGTTCCTCCGAACGGCCTCGCGCCGACGACGCTGCTCTCGCAGACGCTCGGCGCGAGCCGCATCGCGTGTGTCGGCGGCCCGGCCCACGCGCGCGAGATGGTGACCGAGGGCGCCGGCCTGGTGGCGGCCAGCGCCGACGCGCGGCTGGCGCTGACGATCGCGGACGTGTTCATGCGCGCCGGCGTGGTGTGCGAGCAGTCGAGCGATCCGGTCGGCGTCGAGCTGTCCGGGATCGCCAAGAACGCGGCCGCGCTCGCCGCCGGGGCGACCGAGGCGCAGGGCATGAACGCGGCGGGCGCCGCCGCCGGGCACATCTTCCTCGAGGTGTGGCGGTTCGCCGAGCTCCAGGGCGGCCGCCCGGAGTCGATGATCGGGCTCGCGGGGACGGGCGACCTCGTCGCCACCGCGCTGGCGCCGCAGAGCCGCAACCGCCGCGCCGGCGAGCTGCTTGCCGAGGGCGTCGCGGCGGCCGACATACCGGCCCGGATCGGCCAGGCCGTGGAGGCGCTCGACATGGTGCCGCTGCTTGCCGCGGCGCTCGAGGCGGCCGACGTCGAGGCGCCCGTGACGCACGCGCTGAACCGGCTGATCGCGGGAGAGATGCCGCTGGAGGACTGGGTCGCGCAGGTGCGCGCGACGGTCCCGCAGCCCGCCCGCTTCGACAGCGGCGCCGCGTGGCGGCGGTGGTGGTGGCGGACGCGCACGCGGCTGCGGCGGAACCCGTCTTCCGCGTGACGCCGCAGGCGGTGCTGTTCGACCTCGACGGTGTGCTGCTGGACTCGCGCACCGCGATCGTGCGCTGCATCGAGCACGGGTTGCGCGAGAACGGCGCGCCGGTGCCGCCGGCGGCCGAGCTCGAGCGCTGGATCGGGCCGCCGCTGCTCGACTCCTTCGCGGCGCTCGCCGGGCCGGAGCGGGCTGACGCGTGCCTCGCCTCCTACCGCGAGCGCTACGTGCACTCGAGCCTGCTCGAGACCACGGTGGTGCCGGGGGTGCTCGACGCGCTCGCGTTCGTCGCAGCCCGCGTGCCGGTGGCCGTCGCGACGAGCAAGCCGCGCGCATTCGCCGAGCCGCTGTGCGAGCGGCTCGGCCTCCTGCCGCACCTGCAGGCGATCGTCGGGCCGGAGCTCGACGCGCCGGACGAGGTGAAGGCCGTCACCGTCACCCGCGCGCTCGCCGCGCTCGGCCTGCAGCCGGGCGCGGCCGCACCCCTCGTCGGCGACCGCCGCCACGACGCCGAGGCCGCGCACGCGAACGCGATCGCGTGCGTCGGCGTCCTCTGGGGGATCGGCGACGAGGCCGAGCTTACGGCCGCCGGAGCCCACCCGATCGTCGCCGACCCGGCGGACCTCCCGGCGGCACTCAACCTCTAAGGGGGTCAGACCCCCTTACGCGCGGCGGACGTAAGGGGGGTCAGACCCCCTTACAAACCTAAAGAGACCGTTCTCCTGCGATTTGCAGGGTAAATTCGGCTCCGCCGCCGTCGGCGTTCGCGACGCTGACCGTGCCGCCGTGCTGGTCGGCGACCTGGCGGACGATCGCGAGGCCAAGGCCCGTGCCCGGCCGGCCGCGGGCGTCCGCGCCGCGGTAGAAGCGGTCGAACACGTGCGGCAGGTCGGCGGGGGCGATGCCGGGACCGTGGTCGCGAACGCGGACGCCGCCCGGTTCCACGTGGACCTCGACGAGCGGGCTGTGGTGGGCCGCGTTGTCGAGCAGGTTGTTGACCGCCCGCGCCAGGCGATCGGGCACGCCCTCGACCACGACCGGCTCGAGCTCTGCCCGGAACTCCACGTCCGGCGCGTGCCGCTGCGCGCGCTCGATCGCCTCCGCCACCAGCGTGTCGAGCCGGATGTCCTCCAGCGCCGGGCTCGGCTGGTCGCCGCGCGCGAGCTCGATCAGGTCGCCGACCAGCGCGCTCAGCTCCTCCGCCTGCGCCTGCACGTCGGTGATCACGCGCGCGCGCTCGGCGGGCTCCGGATCGCTCTCCGCGAGTACCTCGATGTTCGTCCGCAGCGACGTCACGGGCGTGCGCAGCTCGTGCGACGCATCCGCCACCAGCTGCCGCTGCGCCGCGACCGACCGCTCCAGCGTGTCGAGCATCGCGTTGAAGCGCGCCGCCAGCTCGCCGACCTCGTCCTGGCTCGTGACCTCGATCCGGCGTCCGAGGTCCTCGGTCTGCGCGATGTGGCGCGCCGCCTCGGTCACGCGCGTGACGGGCGCGACGAGATGGCGGGCCGCGAGGCGGCCGAGCAGTGCCGCGAGCGCGATGCCGCCGGCCACCAGCGCGAGCAGCACCCACCGCAGCCGCGCGAGCACGGTGTCGGTCGACTCGAGCGAGCGGGCGAGCTGGAGCGCCCCGCCGCCGCGGAGCGGGGCGGTGAGGACGCGCACGTGATCGCCGTCGACCTCGGCGTCGGAGAGGAACTCGCTCGCCTCACCGTCCGCCACGGCGCGGGCGCCGCCGTCGACGGGAAGCTGGGGACCGGCGCCGAGCGGCACGGCGACGTCGGCGTTCGCCGGCACGACCTGGACGTACGCCGCCGGCCCGCCGCGCTGCGCGGGCGGCGCCGGCAACTCGCCGAACCGCTCACCCGGCGGCGGCCGGTCGCCGAACCGCCCCATCCGCCGTGCGATCTCCGGCCGCAGCCGCCCCTCCACCCGCTGCACGAGCCGGGCCTGCTCGTGCAGTTGGTCGTCGACCTGCGTGCGCAGCTCGCCGCGCACGACCGCGTAGGCGACGCCCGCGACGAGCAGCACGGCGACGCCCACCGCCAGCGCGGTCGCGACCGCCATCCGCCGCCGCAGCGGCATCAGCTATCCCGAAGCACGTAGCCGACGCCGCGCACCGTGTGCAGCACGCGCGGCTCGCCGCCCGCCTCGGTCTTGCGCCGCAGGTAGCCGACGTACACGCCGAGCGCGTTCGAGCTCGCGCCGAAGTCGTAGCCCCACACACGCTCGAAGATCTGCGAGCGCGTGAGGACCTGGCGCGGATGCTCGAGGAACAGCGCGAGCAGGTGGAACTCGGTGCGCGAGAGCTCGATCCGCCGGCCGCCGCGCTCCACCTCGTACGCCACCGGGTCGAGCACGAGGTCGCCGAACCGCAGCGGATCGGCCGCCCCGGCGGACCCGGAGCGGCGCAGCAGGGCGCGCAGACGCGCCTTCAGCTCCTTCAGCGCGAACGGCTTGACGAGGTAGTCGTCGGCGCCCGCGTCGAGGCCGGCCACGCGGTCGTCGACGGCGTCGCGCGCGGTCAGCATCAGCACCGGCGTGCGGTCGCCCGCCTCCCGCAGCCGCCGGCACACCTCGAGCCCGTCGACGTGCGGCATCGCCACGTCGAGCACGATCGCGTCGGGCCGCCCCGGGCCGGCGAGCCGGTCGAGCGCCTCGCGCCCGTCGGCCGCCAGCTCGACCTCGTAGGCCTCGAGCCGCAACGCCCGCTCGAGCGCCACGCGAACGGCGGGCTCGTCGTCGACCACGAGGACCAGAGTCATGCTCCGATCATGACGCGGCACCCTCACCGCACCGCATAAGAGTTGACGAAGACCTTTAGCCGTAACTGACGCACGAGCGCTCCAATCACCTGCATGAGCCGGCTCCTTTCCTTCGTGGCCGGCGCGGCGTCGGTGGGCGCCGTCGTGGGTGTCCTCGCGCTGGCGGGCGCCTTCGACGGGTCGGATACGACGGTCCGCGCCCAGTCCACGCCCCCACCTGCGACGAGCACGGCCACGCCGAACAGCGCGTCGGCCGCCGTCGCCGACATCTACACGCGCGTGTCGCCGGGCGTCGTCTTCGTCCAGGCCAACTCCGGCCGCGGCGAGCTCCCGTTCCCGGGTGGCGGTCAGGCCGCCTCCGGCTCGGGGTTCGTGATCGACGAGGACGGCCACATCGTCACCAACGAGCACGTCGTCGACGGCGCCGACCAGTTCCGCGTGCGCTTCGGCGAGAACGGCGACCCGATCGTCGCGAAGCTGCTCGGCACCGATCCGTCCGCGGACCTGGCGCTGCTGAAGGTCGACCCGAAGGACGTCGGCGAGCCCTTGCGACCGCTCGTGCTCGGCGCCTCCGAGGACCTCCAGCCGGGCGACCCGGCGATCGCGATCGGCAGCCCGTTCGGGCTCGAGGGCACGGTCACGAGCGGCATCGTGTCGGCGCTCGGGCGCACGATCCAGGCGCCGAACGGGTTCTCGATCTCGGGCGCGGTACAGACCGACGCCGCGATCAATCCCGGCAACTCCGGCGGCCCGCTGCTCGACGAATCAGGGCGCGTGATCGGGGTCAACTCCCAGATCCGCACCAACGGCGGCGACCAGAACTCGGGCGTCGGCTTCGCCGTGCCGGTCGACGCCGTCAAGCGCGCGATCCCGGTGCTCGAGAAGGGCAAGGACGTGCAGCACGCGTACCTGGGCATCTCCAGCGGTGTGGCCAACGAGGGCGGCGCCGCGATCCGGAGTGCGATCTCCGGCGGCCCGGCCGCCCGTGGCGGGCTGCGCAGCGGTGATCGGATCGTCGAGATCGCGGGCACTCCGGTACGTGAGCCCGACGACGTCTCGGCGGTCGTGAACACCCGCCGACCTGGCGACAAGGTGCGAGTGATCGTCGAGCGCGGCGGCCAACGGCGTACCCTCACAGTGACGCTGGGGACGCAACCGGAGAAGGTCAGCAACCCCTAATGCGACGGAGAACGGAGACGATTGGCGTGACATCGGAAGAGCGCCGCCTGCGGGCGCTGGAGCGGGACGACGAGGACCCGCGGCCCGCTCGCCTGGCACACGACGCGCTCGAGGGCGCCCTGTTCGAGATCAAGCGGGTGATCGTCGGCCAGGAGGCGATGCTCGAGCGCGTGCTCGTCGCGCTGCTGGCGGGCGGCCATGTGCTGCTCGAAGGCGTGCCCGGCCTGGCCAAGACCCTGACGGTCAAGACGGTCGCTGATGTGCTCGGCGGCTCGTTCAAGCGCCTGCAGTTCACGCCCGACCTCGTGCCCGCCGATCTGGTCGGCACGCGCATCTACCGGCCCGACACGGGCGGGTTCGACACCGAGCTCGGCCCTGTGTTCTGCAACTTCCTGCTCGCCGATGAGATCAACCGCGCGCCGGCCAAGGTGCAGTCGGCGCTGCTCGAGGTGATGCAGGAGCACCAGGTCACGATCGGCCACAACACCCATCGCGTGCCGAGCCCGTTCCTCGTTCTCGCGACCCAGAACCCGATCGAGTCCGAGGGCACCTACCCGCTGCCCGAGGCGCAGGTCGACCGCTTCATGTTCAAGCTCGTGGTCGACTACCCGCACCCGCGCGACGAGGTGGCTGTGGTCGAGCGCTCGCTCGACGGCGGCGTCCGGGCGCGCGAGGTGCTCAGCCCGGAGGCGCTGACCGCCCATCAGCAGGCGGCGTCGTCGGTGTATGTCGACCGGCGCGTGATGGAGTACGCGGTGGCGCTCACCACGGCCACCCGCGAGAGCGGCGACGAGAACTGGGTCGAGTTCGGCGCCAGCCCGCGCGGTTCGATCAACCTCGTCCACGCCGGCCGGGCGCTCGCGCTCCTGCGCGGCCGCGACTACCTGCTCCCGATCGACGTGCGCGACCTCGCGCGTGACGTGCTGCGCCACCGGATCGTGCTCACCTACGAGGCGCTGGCGGCCGGCGTGGACGCCGACCGCGTCCTCGACGACGTGCTCGAGAAGGTGCAGATGCCGCGCATCGAGCTCGCGGAGGATCACGCGCGGTAGCGATGTCGTTCCGCGCGCCGCTCCTCCTGCTGCTCGGCCTGGCGGTCATCGCCGTCGCGCTCGCCGCATACGTCGTCGCACAGCGGCGGCGGCGGCGCTATGCCGTGCGCTACACGAACGTCGACGTGCTGGCGAGCGTTGCCGGGCGGGTCGGCTGGGCCCGTCACATCCCCGCCGCGCTCGGGCTGCTCGCTCTGGCGGCGCTGCTCGTGGCGCTCGCACGGCCGGAGCGCACGGTCGCGGCCGAGCAGCGGCAGGCGACGGTCGTGATGGTGACCGACACGTCGGGATCGATGCTCGCCAAGGACGTCCAGCCCGACCGGCTCACGGCGGCCAAGGTCGCGGCGCGCGCGCTCACGGACAAGCTGCCGCGCGACTTCCGGCTCGGCCTCGTCGGCTTCGGCACCGCGGCGTCGCAGCTGGTCGAGCCGACCACCGACAAGGCGCGCGTGCGGGTCGCGATCGACTCGCTCAAGTTCGCGGGCAAGACCGCGATGGGCGACGGGCTGTCGCTCGCGGTCGAGGCCGCGCGCTCACCGGTCACCGACCCCGACAGCGGGCTCCCGCGGCGCCTGCCCGCCGCGATCGTGCTGCTGTCCGACGGCGCCAACACCGTGGGCTCGGACCCGATCACGGCCGCCGAGCGCGCGCGGAAGCTGCGCATCCCGGTCTACACGGTCGCGCTCGGGACCGCGTCAGGCGTGCTCGAGCACAAGCGCCGGGACGGCACGATCAGGCGCGAGGCGGTGCCGCCCGACACGGAGACGCTGCAGGAGATCGCGCGCGAGACGCGCGGGCGCTTCTACGCAGCGCCCGACGCCAGGAAGCTGACCGAGATCTACCGCGGCCTCGGCACGCGCTTCTCGACCAAGGAGGAGAAGCAGGAGGTGACCGCGGCGTTCGCCGGCGGCGCGCTGCTGCTGCTCGTGGCCGGCATGGCGGCGGCGATGACGCGCGGAGCGCGGCTGCCGTGAGCAGGCGAGCACTCCCGACCGTCGAGCGCACCCCGGAGCGCCCGGGCCCCGGCGCGGTGCCGCCCGCCGTGCTGCGCTCGCTCGACCTCGCCGTCCTCCGCCGCGTCGAGAGCCTCGTGCCGGGCGAGCACCTGACGCCGCAGGTGGGCGCCGGAACCGAGCTGGCGATGATCCGCCCGTACCACCCGGGCGACGACGTGCGCCACATCGACTGGAACGTGACCGCGCGCATGCAGGAACCGCACGTGCGCGTGCACGTGGGCGAGCGGGCGCTGACCGCCTGGCTCGTGCTCGACGCGTCCGCGTCGATGACGTTCGGCACCGCCGACCGCCGCAAGGCCGACGTCGCCGAGGGCGTCGCGCTCGCGATCGGCCATGTCGCCACGCGACGCGGCAACCGGCTCGGCGTCGTGTCGTTCGGCGGCGGCGCGCCGAAGGTGATGCGCCCGCGCCAGGGCCGCCTCGGCCTGCTCCAGCTCCTGGCCGAGCTGCGCGCGGAGCCGGAGGAGGACGGTGCCGGAGCGACGTCGATGGGAGCGGCGATCGAGGGGGTCGCCGCCGTCGCACGCGCACGCGGCCTGATCGTCGTGGTGTCCGACTTCCGCGGAGAGCGCGACTGGGAAGGCCCGCTGCGCAGCCTGCGCGCCCGTCACGGCGTGCTGGCCGTCGAGATCCGCGACCCGCGCGAGCTCGAGCTGACGGCGATGGGCGACCTGTGGCTGGTCGATCCGGAGACCGGCAGGCAGCTTCAGGTCAACACGAGCCGCCGCAGCGTGCGCCGCCGCTTTGCCGAGGCGGCCGCCGCCGAGCGCGCCGAGGTCGGCGCAGCCCTGCGCCGCACCGGCGCCGACCACCTGGTGCTCTCCACGCGCGGCGACTGGCTGAAGGACCTGGCCTCCCACCTGCGCCGTGGCGAAGCCGCGCTGCGCGCCGCCGCGCCCACGCGCGCGGCAGCCCGCGCCCGCGCACCGGTTGTCGATGACGACGCGGGGACGCTCGTATGACCTTCCGCGAGCCGGTCATGCTCGCCGGCCTGATCCTGATCCCGATCGCGGCGCTCGCGTACGTCTCGATCCAGCGCCGCCGCCGGCGCGAGGCCGCCGGGTTCGCCAACCCGGCGCTGCTGCCGAACATCCTCACGGCCCGGCCCGGGTGGCGCCGGCACCTGCCGCCGCTGCTCGTGCTGTTCGCGCTCGGCGCGCTGGTGATCGCGCTCGCTCGGCCGCAGCGCACGGTCGCCGCGCCGCAGCGCGCGGCCACGGTGATGATGGTGACCGACATCTCGGGCTCGATGAACGCGAACGACGTCGAACCCGACCGGCTGTCCGCCGCCGTCAGGGCCGCACGCCGGCTCACCGACGAGCTGCCGGAGCCGTTCCGCCTCGGTCTCGTGACGTTCTCGGACTTCGCCGAGGTCGAGGCACCGCCGACCACCGACCGGGACGTCGTCAAGGCCGGGCTCGACCGGCTGCGCGCCGAGGGCGGCACGGCGATGGCGACCGGGCTGCAGCGGGCGCTCGAGCTGGCCCGCACGCCGGTGCCGAACGAGGACGGCAGCGGTACCCGCCGGCTGCCGTCCGTGCTCGTGCTGCTGTCCGACGGCAAGGACACGCAGAGCAGCATCTCCCCGCTCGAGGTCGCCCGCCAGGCCGCGGAGCTGAAGATTCCCATCTTCGCCATCGCGCTCGGCACGCCCGAGGGAGAGGTGTCCGTGCGCGACCAGTTCGGCGGCGTCCGCCGCATCCTCGTGCCGCCCGACACCGAGACGCTGCGCGAGATCGCCAAGACCACCGGGGGGCGCTACTTTGCGGCCCCTGACGCCGCGCGCCTGGAGTCGATCTACGCCAACCTCGGCACCCGGCTCTCCTCCCGCCCGATCGAGCGCGAGGTCACCGCCGCGTTCGCCGGCGGCGCGATCGTGCTGCTGCTCGCCGGCGGCGCGCTGTCGCTGATGTGGTTCGGCCGCCCGTTGTGACGGGTAGCCCGCCTGGCGGTACCTGACCGAGGGAGGCGAGGAACCATGGACGACGTATCCGCGCGCCCGGATGGGCAGCGCGATAGTCGCACGCAGGATGTCAAGAAGGTCGCTTTCGCGAGCTTCATCGGGACCACGATCGAGTGGTACGACTTCTTCCTCTACGGCACGGCGGCGGCACTCGTTTTCGGCGAGCTGTTCTTCCCGGACGCGGAGCCGCTGATCGGGACGCTGCTGGCGCTCAGCACGTACGCGGTCGGTTTCGCGGCGCGGCCACTCGGCGGGATCGTGTTCGGGCACTACGGCGACCGCATCGGCCGCAAGACGATGCTCGTCACGTCGCTGCTGATCATGGGCATCGCGACATTCCTGATCGGCTGCCTGCCGACCTTCAGCGCCATCGGCATCCTCGCCCCGATCCTCCTGGTCGTCCTTCGGTTCGCGCAGGGCATCGGCGTCGGCGGCGAGTGGGGCGGCGCGGTATTGATGGCGGTCGAGCACGCGCCGAAGGGCCGCCGCGGCTTCTTCGGCTCGTGGCCGCAGATGGGCGTTCCGGCGGGCCTGCTGCTCTCGACGCTCGTGTTCCTGCTCGTGCAGAGCCGCACCTCCGAGGCCGCCTTCGCGAGCTGGGGCTGGCGCATCCCGTTCCTCGCCAGCGCGGTTCTCGTGATCGTCGGCCTGATCATCCGCCTGAAGCTGATGGAGTCGCCCGCGTTCGAGCGCGTCAAGGAGACCGAGACGGAGGCCAAGCGGCCGATCGTCGACGTCGTGCGCAAGTACCCGCGCAACGTGTTCGTCGCGATGGGCATGCGCGTCGGCGAGAACGGCGTCTTCTACCTGCTCACGGTGTTCGTGTACGTCTACGGCGAGGAGGAGCTCGGCCTCGAGAAGAACACGATGCTGACCGGCGTGGTGATCGCCGCGGCGCTCGGCCTGATCACGGTGCCGCTCTACGGGATGCTCTCCGACCGCGTCGGCCGCAGGCCGCTGTACCTGGCCGGAGCCGTGGTGACGACGCTCTGGGCGTTCCCGTTCTTCGGGCTGATGGACACGAAGTCTCCGGTGCTGATCTGGCTGGCCGTCGTCGTCGGCGTCAACATCGGGCACGACCTCATGTACGGGCCGCAGGCCGCATACTTCTCGGAGTTGTTCGGGACGCGTGTGCGATATACCGGCGCTTCGCTCGGCTACCAGCTCGCATCCGTGTTCGCGGGCGGCTTTGCCCCGCTGATCGCCACCGCATTGCTGGCGTCGGGCGGATCGAGCATGGTCGCGCTCTACATCACCGGCCTGGGCCTGATCTCCGTGATCGCGACGTTGTTCGCGCGTGAGACGTATCTGAACGACATAGACGAGGACGACGAGCAGGAGCGGGAGCTGGTGCGCGAGCGGCGGTTCGACCGCGAGCGCTTCCGCGACCGCGAGACCGCCGGGGTTCGGTGAGTCACGAGCAGGTCTTCACGCTCGAGGCGACCCCGCTCAAGTACGGCCGCGGCGCTGCCGCGGACGCCGGCTGGGAGCTGGAGCGCCTCGGCGTGAAGCGCGCGCTGCTCGTCTCGGACCCGGGCGTGGTGGCGGCCGGGATCACCGACCGTGTACGCGAGCGGATCGAGGCGTCGGGGATCGAGACCGACGTGTGGGACTCCGCGCGCGTGGAGCCGACGGCGGCCTCCTTCGAGGAGGCCGCCGCCTTCGCGGCGGACGGCGGCTTCGACGGCTTCGTGGGGATCGGCGGCGGGTCGAGCATCGACACGGCGAAGGTCTCGGACCTGGTCGCCACGCACGGCGGCGCGGTGATGGACTACGTGAACGCGCCGGTCGGCGAGGGTCGCGAGCCGCCCTCGGCGCTGCGGCCGCTGCTGGCGATCCCGACGACCTGCGGCTCCGGCGCCGAGGCGACCACCGTGGCCGTGCTCGACATCCCCGAGATGCAGGTCAAGACGGGCATCTCACACCGGTACCTCCGGCCCGACCAGGCGATCGTCGACCCGGAGCTGACGGCGACGCTGCCTGCCGAGGTCGTGGCGTCGTGCGGGCTCGACGTGATCTGCCACGCGGCCGAGTCGTTCATCGCCAAGCCGTACTCGGAGCGCGAGCGCCCCGAGTCGCCGGGCGACCGCCCGCCGTACCAGGGCGCGACGCCGATCTCGGACATCTGGTCGGCGAAGGCGCTCGAGTACGGCGGCCGCCACCTGCGGGACGCCGTCGCGGGCGACGGCCAGGCGCGCGGGTGGATGATGCTCGCGGCGTCGCTGGCGGGGATCGGGTTCGGCGCCGCCGGCGTGCACATCCCGCACGCCTGCGCGTATCCGATCGCCGGCCTCAAGCACGAGCACCGCCCGCCCGGCTATCCGGCCGACCATGGCTTCATCCCGCACGGCCAGTCCGTGATCGTGACCTCCCCGGCGGCGTTCCGCTTCACGTTCGAGGCGGCTCCGGAGCGCCACCGGCGCGCGGCCGAGCTGCTGGCGGGGCACGCGCTGGACGACGCGGGGCCGGACACGCTGCCGGAGTTGCTGCTCGCGCTGATGCGCGACGTCGGCGTGCCCACCGGCCTGCGCGCGCTCGGGTACGACGAGGGCGACATCGACGCGCTGGTCGACGGCGCGCTCAAGCAGCAGCGGCTGCTGGTCGTCGCGCCGCGCGAGGCGGGGCCCGAGGACCTCGCCGGGATCCTACGAGCGTCGCTCTAGGAGCTCGGCCATCACTGCCTCGTAGACGCCGGCGCCGTTGCGCTCCTCGGTGACGCGTGTGTTCGCGGTGAACGCGGCGCGGATCGTCGGGTCGCGCTCGGGGCCGTTGGCCACGATCCAGAAGGTCTCGACCACCGAGGCGGCGCCGAGGTCCTCGCGCGAGTCGCCGACCGCGATGCACTCCTCGCGGGCGTAGCCGCGGGCGCGCATGTGGAACGCGACGCCACCCGCCTTCGAGGCTCCCGCCGGCACGAGGTGGTAGGCGCGGGCGTGCTCGATTCCCGGCATCTGCGGGTGGATGCCGCCGTTGTCGACCAGCCGAAGGTGGCCGAGCCCGGCCTCCTCGAGCAGGGCGTCGGCCTCGAACGCGTCGACGTCCCCGCGGAACAGGTGCGACACGTCGCGGTTCATGTGCCAGGGGTCGTGGTACTCGAGCCGGCCCGCGTAGCGCTCGAGCAGCAGCGCGGGCGCGCCGGACTCCTCGATCTGCTCGAAGATCGATTTCCCGTCCCGGGGCACGAGGTCGCCGGTCAGCCAGTGCAGCTCGCCGTCGAGCACGACACCGGCTCCCGCCTCGAACGCGTAGCTCGAGATGCCCATCAGGCGCGCGTCGTGGAACAGCGTCTCGCGGCGGCGGCCGGAGTACAGGACGACCTCGGCGCCGGCGCGCGCGCACGCCTCGAGCGCGCGGGCGCCGAGCAGGGAGAACGCGCCGTCGGCGTCGTGCAGCAGCGAGGCGCGGGCACCGAGCAGCGTGCCGTCGAGGTCGAGGTAGACGCAGCGGAGCGGGGTCTGCACCGGTATGAGTATGCGGCTAGAGAGGACTCCCGCAAGGGCTCGTAGAGTGCGATGGCGGTATGGCCGTCGTGCGCGACATCGAACCGTGGGATGCGCTGCTCCAGGCAGGGCGCGATGACGAGCGGCTCGTCACGCAGACGTCGCAGCATCCGCGGCCCGCGCGCGAGGCGGCGATCCCCGAGGAGCTCCATGCCGAGGTGGCCGACGCGCTGCGCGCCCGCGGGATCGACCGGCTGTGGGCGCACCAGGCCGAGGCGCTGCACGCCGCATGGGCGGGTCCGACGATCGTCACGACCGGGACCGCGTCCGGCAAGTCGCTGTGCTTCAACCTGCCGACGCTCGACGTGCTGTGCCGCGATGCGCGCGCGAGAGCGCTGTACCTGTACCCGACGAAGGCGCTCGCGCAGGACCAGGCGCGCGCGCTGAACGCGCTCGGCGTGCAGCGCGCACGGCCGGCGATCTACGACGGCGACACCCCGCGCGAGCAGCGCAGCGCGATCCGGCGGCGGTCGAACGTCGTGCTCACCAACCCGGACATGCTGCACCTGGCGATCCTCCCGAACCACCCCGCGTGGGGCGACTTCTTCGCCAACCTCGCGATCGTCGTGGTCGACGAGGCGCACGTGTACCGCGGCGTGTTCGGCTCCCACGTGGCGAACGTCCTGCGGCGGCTTCGGCGCGTGTGCGACGTCTACGGGACGGCGCCGCGGATCCTGCTCGCCTCCGCGACGGTGGCGAATCCCGGCGAGCTGGCCGAACGGCTCACCGGGCTCGACGACATCACGATCGTGGATCGCGACGGCGCGCCGACGGCCAAGCGGACGATCGCGATGTGGAATCCGCCGATCACGGACGAGAAGATCGGGGCGCGGCGCTCGGTGCTGGCCGAGTCGGCCGACCTGCTCGCCGACCTCGTGTGCGAGGAAGCGCGGACGATCGTGTTCATGAAGTCGCGCAAGGCGGTGGAGCTGATGTCGCGCTTCGCGCAGCTCGCCCTGACCGACCGCGGGCGCGGCGACCTGGCGGAGCGGATCGCGCCCTACCGCGCCGGCTACACGTCCCAGCAGCGGCGCGAGCTGGAGCGCAAGCTGCTCGACGGCGAGCTACTCGGTGTGGTCGCGACGAACGCGCTCGAGCTCGGTATCGACATCGGCGCGCTCGACGCGGCGATCTGCGTCACCTTCCCGGGCACCGTCGCCTCGCTGCGCCAGATGTGGGGACGCGCGGGCCGGCGCGGCCGCGGGCTCGCGCTGTACGTGGCGGGCGAGGACGCGCTCGACCAGTTCTTCTGCCGCCATCCGGACGAGTTCCTCGATCGCCCCGTCGAGGCGGCGATCCTCGATCCGTTCAACGAGCAGCTGCACGCCGCGCATCTGCTGTGCGCCGCGCACGAAGGTCCGCTGGAGGATGCCGACGCGGAGTTCCTCGGCCCGGACTGGCGGCATTTCGCGCAGGCCATGGTGTCGGCGGGCGACCTGCGCGAGCGCCCGGACGGGACGTTCGTGCCGCGCCGGCCGGAGGAGTACCCGGCGGGTGCGGTGTCGCTGCGCTCGGCGAGCCGCGACGGCGTCGTGATCGTCGACACCGGCTCCGGTGAGCTGCTCGGCACTGTCGACACGCCGCGGGCGCACAACACCGTGCACGACGGTGCGGTGTACCTGCACGGCGGGCGCGTGTTCGAGGTCGAGGGCCTCGACCTGCCGGGGCGCCGGGCGCTCGTCCATCCGTTCGAGGGGAACTGGTACACGCAGCCCAAGTACGAGACCGACACATACATCGAGAAGCTGATCGAGCGCCGGTCGGCGCTCGGCGTCACGCTGTCGTTCGGGACCGTCGTGGTGACCGAGCAGGTGCTCGCCTACCAGAAGCGGAGCCTGTCCGACCACGAGGCGATCGACCTGATCGCGCTCGACCTCCCGCCGACGTCGTTCGCCACGCAGGCGCTCTGGTACGAGCTCGACGACGACGTGCTGGGGTCGGCGCTGCCGCTGGAGGCGCTGCTCGGCTCGCTGCACGCCGCCGAGCACTCGCAGATCGCGGTGCTGCCGCTGCTGGCGATGTGCGACCGCTGGGACATCGGCGGCCTGTCCACCAACCTGCACCCGCAGACCGGCAGCCCGACGATCTTCATCTACGACGGGCACCCCGGCGGCATCGGGATCGCCCGCCGGGGGTTCGTCGCGTTCGAGGCGCTCGTCGACGACGCGCACCGGCTCGTCAGCGAGTGCCCGTGCGAGAGCGGCTGCCCGTCGTGCGTGCAGTCGCCCAAGTGCGGCAACCTGAACGAGCCGCTGTCGAAGGCCGGCTGCGCCGGGCTGATGGGCCGGATGCTCGCCGCCGGCAGCTAGGCGTTACGCGCGCTGCGCCAGCTCGGCCTCGTAGTGCTCGTTGTGCGCGGCCCAGCGCTCGATCGGCCAGTTCGGCCAGTCGATCGGGTGGCCGTCGAGGAAGTCCTCGAGGAAGTCGATGTGGACGTGCCACCCCGCCATCACCTTGGCGAGGTACTCGCCGGGTAGCTCGGCGGTGACCGTGAGCGTGAGGAGCGTGCCGTCGCCATCGGGCCGGAGCTCCCACCGCAGCTGCCCGTGGATGTCGGTGTCGAGCTCGATCAACCGTGGCGGGTCGAGCCGCGTGACCGTGCCCTCGGCGATCGCCTGGTTGCCCTCCTCGTCCGTGTTGAGCCACTCGAGCCGCACGCGGCCACCCTCGACGGCGTCCAGCTCGGCGCGCGCCAGCCAGCCCTCGACCTGCTCCGGGTCGGTGAGCGCGGCCCACACACGGTCGATCGGATGGCGCAGGTGACGCTCGTAGCGCAGCACGCGGGTGCCGTCGTCGCGTGTCTCGATAGTGCCGTGATCGGTGGTCATCGGTCCTCCGTGGTGTCGAGGTGGCGCTCGAGCGCGGCGAGTCGGCCCGCCCACAGGCGCCGGTAGGGCTCGAGCCACGCGTCGATCTCGGCGAGCGGCTCGGCGCGCACGCGGTAGAAGCGCCGCTGGGCGTCGTGGCGGACCTCGACCAGCCCGGCCTCGCGCAGCACGCGCAGGTGCTTGGACACGCCCGGCTGGCTGATGCTCAGCTTCGCCACGAGCTCGTTGACCGGCCGCTCGTCCTCGCGCAGGAGGTCGAGGATCTGGCGCCGGGTGGGCTCGGCGAGGACGTGAAAGGTGGAGGCCGGGAGTTCGGTCTCGGTTTGAGTCGCCATCGAGGCGTGTATATTACTAGTTGGTTATATTTCTGTCAAGCTATGGATCGGTCCTTCCGACCAACGGCAACCCCGCTTGTAGGCGGCGGCGAGGGTGGCAATCAGCGCTTCTGGTTCTTCCTGGATCTGGCGCCACGTGATACGGATGACGCGGTAGCCGGCCGTCTGGAGCTCCTGGTCCCGTGCCCGGTCGCGCTCGAAGGCCGTGCGGGTGGAGTGGAATGTGAAGCCGTCGATCTCGACGATCAGGCGGTGCTCCGGCCACAGCAGGTCGACCTCGTGGCCGTTGACCGGCGTGTTGGTGCGTGGGGTTGGGAGGCGGGCGGCGCGGATCAGCTCGAGCATCTGCCGCTCGGCTTCCGAGCGTGTGAGGGCGGGTGTGTCGTAGCGGGCGAGGGCGCGGCGCAGTGCGCCGGCGCCGGCGCGTCGTCGGCTGCGGTCGAGCAGCGCCGCGAGCTGCCGGCGCGTCACCAACCGTTGGACCTCGGCCTCCTCGAGTGCTCGCGCGAGGTCGCGGGCGGGCAGCACCGTTGCGAGATCCAGGAAGCGTGCGAGCCGGGGAGGTGACGGGGACGCCGTCGCGGCGCGTGACGTCGCGCCGGTCGAGGTGGCGGACGCGGTGGACGCGCACGCCGGGCCTGTCGCGCGACTGACCTGCAACCGTGACATCGACGTCGCCATACCACGCGCGATGGATGCCCCACACCACCGCCGCCGAACGGTGGCTCGCCACCGCCGAATCGCCAGACGCGAGTACCGCCGCCATCTCTCTCGTCCGCGGTCCGGGGAGAAGCCCGACGAGGAAAACCCCGCGATGAAGGCGGCGGAGTCGGCCCTCCGTCACCCGCCTGGCAATCGCGCGTGGGCCGATCCCGGCGCGCGCGAGGTCCGCAGACGTCACGACGCCGTGCCGTCGCGCCGCGAGCGCGGAGATGGCCCGATCCCCGTACGTAACTCGCCACGGGACGCCTTCCGGGTCGAGGTGTGGTGAGTTGTGCTCCATGGCGGTGCTCTTCTCACCACGCGATCGCGCGAGCAGCTCGCGTGGTGAGAAATGCACGCTTGGCCGGCATTGGTGCACCTTGGCGGACTGCGAGCAGGCATGCCCGCGGTTCCACAGAATCGGCACAGACCCGCGCGCCTTTCTGAACGAATGCGTGCATCGGTTGAGCGGAAGGGCGCGGCGACCGACCCTCCCTACGTGCGCCGTTCGCCCGCACTCATCGCGGCCGCCATCGCCGCATCCACCGCAACCGCTGCAACCGCCGCGAGCCCGCCGGCCGCCGCGCAGTCAACCGGCGGCGCGCAGTTCGAAGCGCAGCCGCAGCCGCAACCGCGCCCGCGCCTGACCGCGCCGACGTTCGCGATCTCGCCCGCCGCCGTCGCTCCGGGCGCGACGCTGACCGTGCGGTACCGGATCGCCGGCCGCCCGCGCCGGGTGCGTGTGCGGATCGACCTGCTGCCGGAGGACAGCAGCCGATCCGCCGCGACCCTACGGCTCGGCAGGCGCCCGACCAACCGCGACCTCACCGCGACCTGGCGCCCGACGCTCGAGGCCGGCCGCTACACCGCCCGCCTGCGCGCCACCGCGCCACCACGCAGCGGCACAGCGCGCGCGTCGCGCAACTCCACGGTCGAGGTCCTCGCGACGCCCGTCGCCACGACCACGGGAGTGTTCCCGGTGCAGGGCGCCTACTCCCTCGGCGGCGAGGCGTCGAAGTTCGGCGCCCCGCGTGAGGGTCACTCGCACCAGGGCCAGGACATCGCCGCCGCCGCAGGGACCCCGATCGTGGCGCCGCGGGCAGGGTTCGTGAGCTGGCGCGCCTACCAGGCCGACGGCGCCGGGCACTACGTGGTGCTGCACGGCGACGACGCGCGCGACTACGTCTTCATGCACATGCAGCGCGGATCGGTCGCGGTCGAGAAGGGCGCGGGCGTCGCGCCCGGCGCACGGATCGGGGCGGTCGGCGCGACCGGCCACGCGGACGGCCCGCACCTGCACTTCGAGATCTGGCCGGACGGCTGGTACGCGAGCAAGCGCTCGAAGCCGATCGACCCGCTGCCGGACCTGCTCGCCTGGGCCGGCTAGGTGGCGTAGCCGCCGACGACCCGGAACGGGACCGGCTCGATCGCCGGCTCCGTGACTGCGGCGCGCCGCTCGCCGAGCAGGCGCGTCATCGCGTCGGCGGGCAGCGGGCGTGAGACGTAGAAGCCCTGGGCGAGGTCGCAGCCGAGCTCTGCCAGGCGGCGCCACGCCTCGTGCGACTCGACGCCCTCGGCCACGACGCGGAGGCCGAGGTTGTGCGCGAGGTCGATCGTCGACCGCACGATCGCGGCGTCGGACGGATCGTGCGGCATGTCGATCACGAACGACTTGTCGATCTTGATCACG
This sequence comes from uncultured Solirubrobacteraceae bacterium, assembly GCA_963806395.1. Lineage (GTDB taxonomy): Bacteria > Actinomycetota > Thermoleophilia > Solirubrobacterales > Solirubrobacteraceae > DASSUW01. The sequence continues at coordinate 159,389 of CAWDYI010000021.1, forward strand.
TCGACGGGCAGCCGCTTGAGGTTGGCGAGCGACGAGTAGCCGGTGCCGAAGTCGTCGACCGAGAGGCTGAGGCCGATGGCGCTGAGGCGGTCGAGCGTCGCCTTCGCGCGAGCCGGGTCGAGCATCAGCATGCTCTCGGTGATCTCGAGCTCGAGGCGGCGTGCGTCGACCCCGGAGGCCTCGAGCAGGCGCGGGATCTCAACGGCGAGCTGCGCGTCCAGGAAGGAACGCGCAGAAAGGTTGACGGCGACGCTGAGCTCCTCGCCCTGGTCGGCCCACTTGCTCAGCTGGAGCAGCGCCTCCTCGAGCACGTGCGAGGTGAGTGGCCCGATCAGGCCGGTCTGCTCGGCTATCGGGACGAACTCGGATGGCCCGATCAGCCCGAGCCGTGGATGCTGCCAGCGGGCGAGCGCCTCGACGCCGACGATCTTGCCGGTCGTGAGCTCGGCCTTGGGCTGGTAGAAGAGGACGATCTGGCCGTCGGCGATCGCCGAGCGCAGCGCGCCGGCCAGCGACAGGCGCCGCGGGCTGTAGCGGTCGAGCTGCGGCTCGAACAGCAGGTGGCCGCGGCCGCCCTCCTTGGCGGCGTACATCGCGATGTCCGCGCGCTGGATCAGCTGCTCGACCGCCGTGCCGTGCTCGGGTGCGCACGCGATGCCGATGCTCGCGTCGACCTCGAGCGTCAGCCCTTCGATCAGGAACGGCTCGCGCAGCTGGGTGAGCAGGTCGTGCGCGACCGCGCTCGCCTCGTCGGAGCCGCCGAGGTCGGAGAGCAGCACGCCGAACTCGTCGCCGCCGAGGCGCGCGACCGTTGCCGGCTCCGCGAGCGACGCGCGCAGGCGCACGGACACCTCCTGGAGCAGCCGGTCGCCGGCGTGGTGGCCGAGCGTGTCGTTGATCTCCTTGAAGTGATCGAGGTCGATCAGCATCACGGCCGTGGTGCTGGAACCGCGCCGGGCGGCGCTGACGACCTGCTCGATGCGATGGCGGAACAGCGAGCGGTTCGGCAGTCCGGTGAGCGCGTCGTGCAGCGCCTGATGCTCCTTGGCGATCGCCTGGCGGCCGCCGCGGTGGACGGCGAGCAGCGGCAGGAAGAGCAGGGCCACCGACGGCAGCGCGAAGTCGGCGGCGAGGACGACCATCGGCGAGAGGCCGAGCATCAGGCCTCCGGTGGAGACCTGGAAGAACCAGTCCTGGACGACGTGGCGGCCGATCCGCAGGCCCTGCACGAGGGCGATCACGGTGGCCACCAGGGAGGAGTTGACCAGGAAGAAGGCGGTTGCGGCCGCGAGGATGCCGAGCAGGTCGGCGGGCGCGAAGTGGAACTCCTCGCCGAGACGCGGAACGTCCGTGAAGACGGCCAGCACGGCCGCGGCAGCGGTGAGCGAGATCACGTACTGCGAGGCGTTGAACAGCAGCTTGAGGGGCGCCTTGCGCTGGATGACGTCTGCGGCGAAGCTGGCGCAGATCAGGGCGACCACGGCGGACGCGGGGCCCGCGACGAGCAGGATCGCGAACGCGAACGTGGTCGACGTCGTGACCTCGCCTTCGGCGCCGCGCGTTACGACCTTAAGCGAGATCAGCTCGCCGGCGAATGCACAGCCGGCGAACAGCAAGACCTCGGGGGTGAGCAGCCGCGAAAGGCTGCTGCCGTCCAGAGCGAACACCGCGACGCAGCACATCGCGCCTACCGTGGCGACGAAGAACACGTACGCCTTGAGCGGCGGGAGTCTGGACGTTGATTTTTGCATCGTGGAGAAAAAGAAGAGGGTGCCCTGCCCCGGATGCGCCGCTACGCACGGCGCATGACACCCTCTCCGCTACCACTTACGGCCGTTAAGGACCTTCATGGGTTCATTCCTTCCGTTCGAATGGGTCGGTGCGGACAGTCGGGCGTAGGAGAATCCCTACGACCACTTCCAGCCCGCGCCAAGCCCCTCGAGGAGGATTGCCACGACGCTCACGGTCACTGCAGTGCGATACAGGCGTGCCTTCACCTTTGACCTCCTTGTCAAACACGGCCCCCGGGTCCTGTTTCCCGGAAGCCTCGAACACGGCGTTCATCGGCGGGCACGAGCCGGAGGGTGAGCAATTGGACGTTTGTTGGAGTGAGGCCTTGTCCGCCCGCGCCGATGCCGGTTGGGAATGATCCTTGGACTCGTCTTCCTCATCTGCCTGCTGACCGTCCCCCTCGCGCGCGGGCGCCTAACCGCGCTGGGCGACGTGCAGCTGCGCTGGCGCTGGCTCGCACTCGCGGGTATCGGCGTCCAGATCGTGATCATCTCGATACTGCCCGCCGGCACTGCCGGGCTTCACGAGGTCGTCCACATGGCCAGCTACGGGCTGCTCGGCGCCTTCGTGTGGGCCAACCGGCGGATTCCGGGCGTGCCGCTGATCATGCTCGGCGGGCTGCTGAACTTCATCGCGATCGCCGCCAACGGCGGCGTGATGCCGGCGGATCCGGAGCTCGCTCTGCATGTCGCGCGCGAGGGCGGCGAGGGATTCGTGAACTCGGGCGCGATGGAGAACCCCAACCTGCTGTTCCTCGGCGACGTGTTCTCGACCCCGTCGTCGCTGCCGCTGTACAACGTCTACAGCATCGGCGACATCATCATCGTGCTCGGGGTGCTGGTGCTGCTGCACGGCGTCTGCCAGTCCCGTCTGGTTCCCCGGCGCTGGCGCGCGCCGGTCCCCGCAGGGGCCTGAAACTTGCTCCGCGCGGCGCTCGCCGACGCTCCCAGCCGACGGTTCTTCACCGCGCACGCACAGTCGTGCCTCGGCTCCGGCCTCGCCCACGTGGCGCTGCCGCTGCTGGCCTACGAGCACACGCACTCCGCCTGGGCGGTGACCGCCGTGCTGATCCCGGACCTGCTGCCGGCGATCCTCTTCGGCCCGCTGTTCGGCGCGCTGGTCGATCGCGTCGGCTGGCGGACGTGCGCGATCGCCGCCGACCTGCTGCGGATGGTGGCCTTCACGCTCGTCGTGTTCGCCCACTCGCTGCCGTGGCTGGTCGTCGGCGCCGCGCTCGCAGGCACGGGCAGCGCGCTGTTCTCACCCGCGGCGCTGGCGGGTGTGACGCGCCTCGCGCAGGGGGCGCGCCGCCCGGCGGCGCTCGGCCTGTTCGGGGCACTCGACGACGTCGGGCTGACCGCCGGCCCCGCGCTCGCCGCCGGCCTGTTCGCGCTGGTGGGGCCCGCGGCGCTGCTCGGCGCCAACGCCGTGACCTTCGCCATGTCGGCCGTGCTGCTGACGACGATCGGCCCGCGCGGGCGCAGCAGCGGCGGGGTCAAGCACAGCTCGCTGTGGACCGACCTGCGCGTCGGCCTACGCTCGATCGGCGGTCGCCCCGAGGTGCGGTTGCTGCTCGCGAGCTCCACCGCCGCAGTGCTGTTCGCGGGCGTGACGAACATCGGCGAGGTGCTGCTCGCGCGCGACGTGCTCGGCACGAGCGCGTCCGGCCTTGCCGCCCTTGTCGCCGCGCACGGCGCGGGCACCGTGCTCGGATCGCTCGCCGCGCGCTTCCGAACCTCGTGGGAGTGGCGCCGTGCGTACATCGCCGGGCTCACCTGCATGGCGATCGACCTGGTGCTGTGCGCGTTCATCCCGAACCTGTGGGTGCTGCTGCCGGTGTTCGTGCTCGGCGGCTTCGGCAACGGGTTCGCGCTCGTGCATGACCGACTGCTGCTCGGCGCCGCCGTTCCGGACGCGCTGCACGGGCGCGTCTATGCGCTGCAGAAGGCGCTGACCTCGCTCGCGTTCGCCGCGTCGTTCATCGGAGCGAGCGTGATGATCTCGGCCGGCGGCGTCCAGATGACCTTCGCGCTGGCCGGCGTCGGCATGCTCGGCGTCATCGTGATCTCGAGCCCGCGCATGCGCAGCGCCTGGCCGCGGCCGGCACCGATCCCACTCCCGGCCTAGCTCATGTGGCTCGATCCCGACCTCTACGACGCCGAGAACGCCGACGATCCGGCGTTCGACCTTCGTTTCTGGGAATCGGTCGTGCGCGAGGTGGCGCCGCGGCGGATGCTCGAGCTCGCCTGCGGCACGGGACGCCTGACGCTGCCGCTCGCGCGGCTCGGCATCGCCGAGGAGCTGGTCGGGATCGACTCGAGCGCCCCGTTCCTCGAGCGGCTGCGCGCGCGCCTTGCCGGCGAGGCTGAGCCGGTGCGCGACGCCGTGCGTGTGCTCGAGGGCGACATGTGCGCGCCGGCCGTGGACGGCACGTTCGACCTCGTCGCCGTGCCCTTCAACTCGCTCGCGTACCTGATCACTCGCGAGGACCGGCTCGCCTGCCTGCGATCGGCACGCGAGCTGCTCGCGTCCGGCGGGCGCCTGGCGTTCGACCTGATCCAGCCGCGCTACGACTTCATCGCCGAGGCGCTGCAGCCGTGCCCGCCGCTGCGCGTCGACGTCGACCACCCGGCGCCGGAGTACGGCGTCGCCCGCTTCCTGCGCACGTACAGCGACGCCTACGACGCGGGCACCCAGACGCTGCGCTCGAGCAACCGCTACGAGATCCATCGCAGCGACGGCCGCGTCGAGCACCAGGTCGGCGATCTCGACTGGCACATCTACTTCCCGGAGGAGCTCGAGCTGCTGCTCGAGGCCGCCGGGCTGACGGTCGTGGAGCGCTTCGGCGACTACAACCGCGGGCCGTGGACGGCGACCTCCCGCCGTTATCTGTGGCTCGCCGAGGCGGGCTAGTATCTAGCGCCGCCACGGCGAGATAGCTCAGTTGGTAGAGCACACGACTGAAAATCGTGGTGTCCCCGGTTCGAGTCCGGGTCTCGCCACTCAGGAACCCGCATTACCACTGGATCTTCTGGATGTCGGTGCTTGGGCATACATGTCTGCGCACTGACCGACTTCTGGGCCTGAAACGGGGAGCGGTCGCCAGAAACCGCCGTCGCACGCCCACGACCGATGCCGTCGATTCGGCCATGCAGCTGCGATCGCGGCGGCCGAATCGAACCGAGCCGACCATGATTCCTTGTCGTGGTCGTCGCGGTTGCACACGCTGGCCGCGCAGCTTCACCATGCGGCTCACCTTCGTGGATGACCGGCGGCCTCTCCCGATCGTGGTGGACAGACTCCGCGAATCCGCCTATTGGATTCCGCGTCTGCGCAACCTATACTCCGCATTTGCGCCGCTAGGACTCCGCAGTTACGCATCGCTGACGTCATGGCCGAACTCTTCTCCCGCCTCGTCAAGCCGCTCGTTTCCGAGAGCCTCGACCACGCGCGCATCGTCTTCGTGGCCGGAGCCCGGCAGGTCGGCAAGACGACGCTCGTGACCGATGTCACGCGTCCGGGCGGGGACCACCCGATGCGCTTCGTGACACTCGATGACCGAGCTGCACGCGAGGCCGCCCGCGATGACGCCGCAGGTTTCGTCGCGGGTCTCGGGGGGCCGGCGGTGATCGATGAGATCCAGCACGCGCCGGCGCTGTTGCTCGAACTCAAGCGAGCGGTCGATGCTGACACCGTTCCGGGCCGGTTCCTGATCACCGGATCGGCCGATGTGCTGGCCCACCGAAAGGTGATCGACGCGCTCCCCGGGCGCATCGATCGCATCGAGCTGTGGCCGCTCGCGCGAAGCGAGATCGAGGGCGGCACGCTCAACATCATCGACGAGCTGCTCGCCGGCCGCGCCCCTCAGGTTTCCGCAGCAGCCGTCGGTCCTGACGCCTACGCGACCGCGATCGCCGAGGGCGGCTACCCGGAGGCGCGTTTACGACCCGCCGGGCGACTGCGCAATCGGTGGTTCCGTGACTATCTTGCCGGGACGCTCGGGAAGGACCTGCTGGAGCTCGCCGACCTTCGCCGCGCCGACGAGGTCGACCGGCTGCTGCGGCTGATCGCAAGCCAATCGGCGAACCTCCTCTCCTACCGCAAGATCGCCCAGCAGCTCGAGCTCGACGACAAGACCGTCAAGGAGCACACGCTGCTGCTCGAACAGCTCTTCCTCGTCCGCCGCCTGCCGGGGTGGCGGCCCGGCCTCGGCGCCCGGGAAGCCGCACGCCCGAAGGCCTACATCTGCGACCCCGGGCTGCTGGCCCATCTCCTCGGCGCCGACGAGACGCGGATCCGCGCCGACGACCAGGTCAAGGGCAAGTCATGCGAGACGCTCGCGCTCGCCGAGCTCCTCAAGCATGCGAGCTGGGCCGAGCAGACAGTCCGCCTGTTCCACTATCAGCGCGACCGCGAGGACGTCGACTTCATCATCGAGAACAACGCCGGCGAGATCGCCGCCGTCGAGGTCAAGGCCGCCGTCACGATCGACCGCCGCGACCGGCGCTGGCTCGAACGCCTCCGCGAGGCCCGGCCCGACCGCTTCAGGGCCGGCATCATCCTCCACGCCGGAGCACAGACGACCCCGCTCGGCGACCGCCTCTGGGCCGTCCCGTTCAGCGGTCTCTGGACCTGACGCAACGTCTCGGCGGCTGGTACTCAGCGGCGGTTTCGGCGGCGCGCGGCCCGCTGGGCCTTTCGCCGATCGCGGGCGCGTCGGTCGCCGTGGCCGCGCGGGGGCGGCGCCGGCGCGTGCGGCGGCACAAGCTCGGCGAACATCTCCTCGACGAGCCGTCGGCCAACGGCGTGCTGCGCCTCGTGCGGATCGATGCCCTGCGCGAGCAGCGCGTCGAACGCGACCCAGTCCTCGGGCGAGTCCTCGTGCAGCAGCCGGGCGGCCACCACCTCGTGCATGATCAGGTGCAGACGCGGGTTCACGGCCTCGTCGTCGACGATCACGACGTCCTGGCCGGCGTCAATGGCCGACGCGAGCTCCGGGTGCGCTAGGCGGATCAGTTCCGCGCGTTCGTCCTCGTCGGCGGGGTCCAGGTGAGGCAAGGCACCACCGGGCACGGGCGGGAGGACGGCGCCCGCACGCTCGACGCGCGCCACCGACGGCGGAGTTGGCGCCGCGGGCAGCGACGGCTGCGAGCGCAGGGCGTGCGCGCGGAGGGAAGCGAGCGCCGCGGCCCGACCGAGTTGGGTGAGCCGGCACTCCCGGAGACTCAAGAGCTCGCCCTCTGCGACACCGATGCCGAGCAGAAGCCGCCGTACCTCCCCCATCGCTCCCGCCACGGCGTAGCGCGGCACGGGCTCATCACCGCTGCGCCAGCCCTCGGCCACGATCGCCTCCTCCACCCGCTCGCGGGCATCGACGCCGTCTTGCAGGAGCGCCGCCAGGGTCAGCTCGGCGACGGCACCGAGGAAGGCGTCACCGTCGAGTAGGTGCTCGAGCAGGTGTACGCGACGCGCGCCGGGGTCCATCGCGCCCGCCCGCCTGGTGGCGAGCAGTTTACGTCCGCGCCTGCGCACCAGGCCAGACCCTCGCAGCGCGCCGTGGAGGCTGTGCAGCTGCGGGAGGTCGGTCTCGCTGCGGGGTGGCTTGCCCCATGTCCATTGCGGGCGCCGCCGGGCGACCTCGACGCAGAGCGCGCGGCTGAGCGCGCCGCGCTCGGTCAACGCGAGGCCGTCGCGTGCCTCCTCGAGGAGCCAGTCGAGCACGTCGTCGGCCGGCCACTCAGGCGGCGGTGTGTCGACCATCTCGCCCAACAGTGGCTCGAGCAGAGCGCGTCGCGGCGAGTCGCGCCAGCCCGCCCAGCGGTCGATGCGTTCGGCCTGGACGGCGCTGAGACGCGTGGGATGCTCACCGTCCGGATCCGGCTCGGCGAGCACGGCGCGCACGATCTCCGCCGCGGGGCGCGGGTCAGCGGACTCGAGCGCTTGCTCGAGTGCAAGCGTCGCCGCGTCGCGCGTCCGCGCCTCCGCCATGCCCACGACTCCGTGCCAGTTCAGCTCCTCGACGTCCGGCGGCTCGAGGCCGCTTTCGTCGGCGAGGGCAGCAAACCGCGCGAACGCGGCGTCCTCGTCGACCGACCACAGGCGCAACAGCGCGAGCGTCTCGGGCGAGCGGCACAGCTCCGCATAGCCCGTCGGCGCGTCTAGGTGCTCCAGCGCGTCGCCCAGCGCCCGCGCGGCGGCGAGGTGCTCCTCCACGCCGGCCAGGTACTTGCGCGGCAGCGTGTAGTGCAGGAACTGCTGGAGGTCGTGGCGCGAGACGCGGAACGTCGCTCCGTCCTCGTCGGCCCCGAACCACCCGAGCGCGCCGCGCAGCTCACGCGCGACCTCGCGCTCGAGCCCAGCCGCGTAGCGGTCGAGCTCCGCCTTGTCCACGGTGAACGGCACCCGCGCAGCATTCCACCAGCGAGCACCGGAGGACATGGCGAACACCGCTCGGTGCGGCCGGCGCTTGCGAGGATCGCAGTGCTCGGCGTGCGTCGAGCAACCGTGGTGCTCGATGTAGGCGCCATCGAGCGTGTCGCGGCCGGTACGGCCGGCTACGAGGAGATCTCAACAGGATCGGCCGGCACACGCACGAGTTCGGGGGATGAGCTGCGCACCATCCCCCGAAAGGACGGCGATCGTCCGCAAAGAGCGAACATCGCGCCGATTGATCGAACCGGCGCAAAGTGCGTACTTTCCAGCTCTTTCGCGGTCGCGAACAGCGCGCCGTGCCCGACTGAAAATCGTGGAGTCAAGTCCCGGGGCGTGGTGTAGGAGCGCGCTCAAGTCGTCGGTGACGCGTGGCGGCTCAGGCCGCGATGAGCTCGACCTCCTTTGTCTGATCTAGGGGGATATCCGTCTCGGATCCGCGCTCGAAGAGAGTGCCCATCGATTTCTGGCTGATGTAGCTGCGCCCGACCAGCCACTCGTCATTGGCCTCGATCGCGAGCATCGAGACCAGCCGGATCAGGCTCTTGTCGTCGGGGAAGATGCCGACAACGTCGGTGCGTCGGCCGATCTCGCGGTTAAAGCGCTCCAGCGGATTTGTCGAGCGCAGCTTGGGCCAGTGCTCGGCCGGGAACGCGAAGAAGGCGAGCACGTCCTCTTCGGCCTCTTCGAGCATCGCGGCGATCTTCGGTAGTCGCCGCTCGAGCTGCCCGACCGCGTCGCGCAATCGCTCGCGCGCTTGGGTGCCATCGGCGGCGGTGAAGATCGAGCGGATGACCGCGCCCAGCGCGTCGTGCTGGTCCTTGCGGACGTGACCGCGCAGGTCTCGCAGGAAGTGCACCGTGCAGCGCTGCCACGCAGCGCCGAGTACCTGGGCCAAGGCGGCCTTCAATCCGGGATGGGCGTCTGAGATGGCCAGTTGCACGCCGACCAGCCCGCGCGCGACCAGGCTCCTGAGGAACTCGCGCCAGAACGCCTCGGTCTCGGCCTCGCCGACATCCAGGCCGATGATCTCGCGCCGGCCCGTCTCATGGACGGCATGCGCGATCACCACGCACTTGCGCGCGACCCGCCCACCATCGCGGACCTTCTCGACCTTCGCGTCGACGAACAGATACGGGTAGCGGCCCTCCAACGGCCGCTGCCGAAAGGCCTGCACCTGCTCGTCCAGCAACCCGGCGATCCGGCTGACCTCAGACTTGGAGATCCGCAGTCCGAGGCTCTCCACCAGCTGATCGACCCGCCGCGTTGAGACGCCGCAGACATAGGCCTGCTGGACCACGCTCACCAACGCCTGCTCAGAACGCTTGCGCGGCTGCAGAAACGACGGGAAATAGCTGCCCTGCCGCAGCTTGGGGATCTGCAGTTCGATCTCACCCGCTCTGGTGTCCCACCGCCGCGCCCGATACCCGTTGCGATGCGTCGCGCGATCCTCAGGCCGACGCTCGCCGAGCTCGGCCCCGATCAACTCGCTCACCTCGGCCTCCATCAGCTCGCGCGCGATCGTCTTCACCGACTCGCGGATCACGTCCGCGTGCTCATCGCGCAGCACCTTCCTGACGACCTCCTCGACCGTCATCCTGTCCGGACCGGCCATCGCCGGCCTCCTTTCGTCGAAGCGTGAGAACTCCGACGATCATGAGTGCCGCGGTGGCCGGAACCATCTGCAGGTTCCGTCCGATCCCGTCCTACACCACGCTACGGGACGTGACCCCTCGTTGAGCGCACCGTGGGTGGTTGGCGTCGCCTCATCGACCCCGCTCCAGCAGTCGCTCGAGTTCGCCGTCGCCGGCCGCGTCCCGGCCCCCGTCGGTCATGCCGGCTTCACCGAGCAGGTACTCGACCAGACGCTTGATCCGGGGCTGGATCTCCGAGCGGGAGGCCTGCATGTAGTAGCGCTGCATCGTGGTCATGTCGGCGTGTCCGATCTGCGCTTGGACCCACGACGCGCTGCGGCCGGCCTGGGCGGACAGGGTTACGAACGTGCGACGCAGCGTGTGCGGCGTGATCGCAGGCGGCAGGACCGAGTCTCCGCGCGCGGCTCGCGCTACGGGTTGTCGGCCAGCGTTTGGACTCGCAACCGCCCTCGCGGCGACCGGGTCGCCCGGCGCCTGGAGGTCGGCGCGGTGAATATCAACGACATGTTCGTCAACGTCTTCGCGCTCCGTGTCCCTCAGGGTGGCTGGAAGGAATCCGGCGTCGGCGCGCGGCTCGGTGGCGCGCACGGGATTCGCAAGTACTGCCGCCCGCAGGCGATCACTGCGACGCGGCTGGCCCCCAGGTCGGAGCTCCTCTGGTACCCCTACAGCGCCCGCAAGGGCAAGCTGTTCATCGGGTTAGACGTGCATCTCGATTTCTGTGAGATCGCGATCTACGAGGCAGGACGCGTGCGGTCGGGGGGCCGCGTGCCAACCAGCCCGCAGGGGCTACAGGTCCTGGCCAACAGCCTCGGCCCCGACGATCACGTGGCGCTGGAGGCGACCGGCAACGCGCTGGCGATCGCGCGGACGCTGGAGCCATCCGTGGCGCGGGTCGTCGTGGCGACTCGGACTGAGCTGCGGGCGATCGCTGAGGCCAAGGTCAAGACGGACCGTCGCGACGCGCGCACGCTCGCGCGCTTGCTCGCCGCCGGGCTGCTTGGCGGCTGCTGGCTGCCGGATGAGCAGACGCGGGCGCTGCGCCGGCGCCTGGCGCGCCGCGCGCAGTTAGTGCGCCAGCGCACGCGCTGCAAGAACGAGGTCCACGCGGTGCTGATGCGCACCCTCAAGGGCCGACCTCCGATGAGCGACGCCTTCGGTCGCGGCGGTCGCATCTGGCTGGCCGAGCTCGAACTGCCCGCCGACGAGCGCGAAACCGTCGACGGGTGCCTGCGCCAGATCGACTTCCTCGACGGCGAGATCACGATCCTCGAGCGCGGCATCGCCGAACACGCGCTGCACTCTGACGCGGTCAAGCGGCTGATGGCCGTGCCCGGGGTGAGCCTGACGACCGCGACGACGCTTATCGCTGCCGTCGGCGACGTTCGCCGCTTTCAGGATCCGCGCAAGCTGGTCAGCTATCTCGGCCTTGACCCCAAGGTCCGCCAGTCCGGGATCGGCGCGGCGGTCGCGGCCGGATCTCCAAGCAGGGCGCCGCCCAGGTCCGTCAGATGCTCGCCGAGGCCACCCTTGTCGCCGTCAGTACCGCCGGCCCGATGCGCGCCTTTTACGAGCGAGTCCGCGCCCGCCGCGGCAGCCAGATCGCGATCGTCGCCGTCGCGCGCAAGCTCGCCGTGCTGTTCTGGCACCAGCTCACGCGCCAGCAGGACTACGCGTTCCAGCGCCCGTCGCTGACGCGCAAGAACCTGCGCGGCCTCGAGCTGCGCGCCGGCGCCGAGCGGCACCGCGGTTATCGAGACCTGCCCACAAAGATCGCCTACACCTAGCGCGCCGAACGCGCTCGCGAGCGCGAGCTCTCCGAACAGGCCGAAGTCGCCTACCGCCGCCTCGTCACCGCTTGCAACCGCACCAACAATGGGCCCCGCCACGACTTGACTTTCATCCGTCCTCAAGCTCCACCGCCACGCTCTCAAGGCCGCCTATGGGCCGGCCGTTGGCGGCACACGGCACCGGAGCAAACCAAAGCTCACGACTGCCGCCCGGCGTCGTGAGTCCTGCAGGACTCACGCGACAGCCAAGCGCTGTTGCGAAAGCGAGCAGACCGTCGACGCCGCCGCTCGCACCTCGTCCGGGGCGGGCGTGTGGGCATCGATCGCGGAATGCGCCCGCATTCCCGGTTGTGCGGGGCGTCGCGTCAACATGTCGTGCAGCCAGTCGCGGATGGCGTTCCTGGATTCGACCCAGTCGTGGCGCCCCTCTCTGCCAACGTCCGATGAGACGCTCACGATCAGGGGATCTACTGACATTGAGGGCGAGATTCGGAGCACGTTGGGATGTCGCAGGAGAACGGACACGAGAGGAGTGCCGCGGCGCGCGCGGCGCGTCGGGGTCCCCGCCTGACCCTGAGCTGGTTGAGCGGCCCAAGCGCCGGCGGTTTACGGCGAAGTACAAGCTGGAGATTCTCGAGCAGGCCGAGGCGTGCACGAGGTCGGGGGAGATCGGCGAGCTGTTGCGGCGCGAGGGGCTGTACACGTCGCATCTGACGGCGTGGCGCAAGCAGCGCAAGGCTGCGTCGCAGCTGCTGCGCGCCGAGGGCATCAGCCGCGACCGTGCCCACACGCACGTCGAGGGCGCGCCGACGCGCGGCAACCTGTTCCGGCGCGCGTCCGCGACCGACGACCTCCGCGCCCTGCTCGAGGCGCCGGCGCGCGCGGCCTGCGCTCGTCACAGTCCCCGTATCGAGGTCGAGGACCTGCTGCTCAGCGCGCTCGACGATCCCGCCGGGGGCGCATCCCGCGCGCTCGGCGTGCAGCCGGACGCGATCCGCGAGGCGTTGACGGCCGGCCTCGACGCCGGCTCAGTCGCCCCGGATTAGTCCAGATGGGTTCATCACGGGCCCCATCTAGTTCCGCGGCCGCCGGCTGAACGACCGGGCGACGATGGCGTCGAGCAGCGCCGCCGGCCCGCGCGAGGCCAGCTTGGCGAGCGCCAGACGGCCGCCCGGGCCGAGCACGGCGTCGTCGGAGCGGATCGCCTTCACGACCTTGGCCGCCCACTCCTCGGCCGGCTGGAGGTCCCAGGCACTGGTGTCCATGTGGCGGCCGTAGGCCTCGAGCGTCGCGTCCATCATCTCCGTCCGCACGCCCGGCGTGACGAGCTGGAGCACGTCGACCCCGGTGCCCTTGAGCTCTCGCCGGAGCGACTCGCTGAAGGCGACGACGCCGGCCTTGGAGGCGGCGTAGGTGCTGGCCGCCGGGAAGTACGCGTAGCCCGAGATGCTCGCGTTGTTGACGATCTTGCCGCGGCCGCGACCCAGCATCCCCGGCAGGACGGCGCGGGTCAGCTGTGTGACGCCGACGAGGTTCACCTGGAACATCGCGTAGACCTCGTCGAGGTCCTGGTCCTCGAGCAGGCCGCCGGTCATCTGCCCGGCGTTGTTGATCAGCAGGTCGATCTCGGGGAGGCCGGTGCAGCTGCGCTCGATCGACTCGCGCGAGGACAGGTCGACGGCGACCGCGCGCACCTCGCGCGCGCCTCCCGCCGGTGCGGCGAGCGGCTCCATCGCGCCGGGGTCGCGGGCGCCGGCCAGCAGCAGGGCGAGCGGCTCGCGCGCGAGCGCCTCGGCGATCGCGCGGCCGATGCCGCGGTTGGCGCCGGTGACCAGGGCTGTCGCGCCGTCCAGCTTCACGTCAGCAGTCGACCGCGGCGGCCACCGCGGCGCTGATCGCGGCCGACGCGCCGGCGACGACCGCCGTGGCCGGCGCGGCCTTCGGCGGCAGCTTCCGCCGGCCGGCGGCGGTGGCCGCGATGTCGGAGAGGTCGCCGGCGATGCTGAGCACGAGCCACGGCCGGACCGGATGGCCGCGCCAGGCGGCGACCGCCGCGGCGGCGTGCATCGCCACCTCGCGGGCGCCGAGGCCGCGCAGGGCGACGGCGGCGGGAGGCTCGCCGCCCGCGGGCCCGAGCCACGAGCGGGTCACGCGGCCCGGGGCCGCGAGCAGGGCCGCGCCGTAGGCGATGCGCAGGCCCAGGACGCCGATTGCGACAAGGCGGGGGGTACTCATCACTGGGGGTACGCGCCGGGCGCCCGTCCGGATCACCTCGGTGATCCGCGGCGCGCCGTGCTACGAACCAGTCAGTGAATGCCCTGTTCCCGGCTCAGCGGATGAGGGTGGCGATCGTCGGCGCCGGCGTGTCCGGCCTGGTCGCCGCCCACCTGCTCCATCGCACGCACGAGGTCACCGTCTTCGAGGCGGCCGATCAAGCCGGCGGGCACGCCAACACCGTGCGTGTCGAGACGGAGACCGGCGCGCACGACGTCGACACCGGCTTCGTCGTCTTCAACGACCGCAACTACCCGCGCTTCGAGCGCCTGCTCGCCCGGCTCGACGTCGCGTGGCAGCCGTCGAACATGAGCTTCTCGGTCAGCGACGAGGCCGGCGACTTCGAGTACAACGGCTCGTCGCCGAACGGCCTGTTCGCCAAGCGCGCGCACCTGGCGACGCCGTGGTTCCACCGCATGATCGCCGACCTCGCGCGGTTCAACCGCGACGCGCGCGCCCTGCTCAGCTCGCGCGAGGACCCGTCGCTGCGCGACTGGCTCGGCGAGCGCGGCTACTCGCATGCCTTCGTCGAGCGGCTGATCGTGCCGCAGGCGTCGGCGGTCTGGTCCGCCGACCCGGCGCAGATGTCGACCTTCCCCGCCCGCTTCCTCGTCGAGTTCTTCGACAACCACGGCATGCTCGGCATCCTCGGGCGCCCTCGCTGGCGGACGATCGCCGGCGGCTCGCGCCGCTACGTGGACGCCCTGACGCGGCCGCTCAGGCTCCGGCTCGAGACGCCCGTGCGCTCGGTCGAGCGCCACGACGACCACGTCGCGGTCACGCCCCGGGGCGGCGAGGCCGAGCGCTTCGACGAGGTCGTTCTCGCCCTGCACGCCGACCAGGCGCTGGCCGTGCTCGCCGACCCCTCCGACCGCGAGCACGAGATCCTGCGCGCGTTCCCGTACCAGGCCAACGAGGCGGTGCTGCACGACGACCGCCGGCTGCTCCCGCGCCGCCGCCGCGCCTGGGCGAGCTGGAACTACCACCTTCTGGCCGAGCCAGCCGGCCGCCCCGCCGTGACCTACCACATGAACCGCCTCCAGTCGCTCGACGCCGGCCGCGAGCTGTGCGTGACGCTCAACCGCACCGACGCCATCGATCCCGGGCGCGTGATCCGCCGGTTCGACTACGCGCACCCGGTCTACACGGCGGCGGGCGTCGCCGCGCAGGCGCGCCACGACGAGATCAGCGGCCGCCGCCGGACGCACTTCTGCGGCGCCTACTGGGGCTGGGGCTTCCACGAGGACGGCACGGCCAGCGGCGCGCGGGTGGCGGAGCGGCTCGGGGGCGAGCCGCTGTGAGCCACAGCGCCGTCTACACGGGCACGATCCGCCACCGCCGCGTCGCGGTCCGCCGCCACGAGCTGCGCCACCGGATCGCGATGGCCTATCTCGACCTCGACGAGCTTCCGCAGCTGCTCGGCGGCCGGCTGCTCGCCCGCCGGCCGGGCGTCCTGCGCTTCCGGCGCCGCGACTACCTCGGCGACGCCGGCGTCCCGCTTGCCGACGCGGTGCGCGCCGTCGTCGCCGAGCAGGAGGGAAGCGCGCCCGACGGCCCGGTCCGGGTGCTGTGCCACCTGCGCACGTTCGGCCACTGCTTCAACCCGGTGAGCTTCTACTACTGCTACGACCGCGCGGAGCGGCTCGAGGCCGTCGTCGCGGAGGTGACGAACACGCCGTGGGGCGAGCGCCACGCCTACGTCGTGTCGGGCGCCGGCCGGGTCAAGCGCGGCGTCGAGGCGAAGGCGATGCGCGTGTCGCCGTTCATGGGCCTCGACCAGGAGTACGTGATCGCCGTCGGCGAGCCCGGGCCGACGCTGTCGGTGCACATCGAGAACCGCGAGCGCGGCCGCCGCGCGTTCGACGCGACGCTCAGCCTGCGGCGCGAGCCGTTCGCCGCCCGGCGCCTGCGCGGCGGCGCGCTGCGCGTGCTGCCGCTGATCTACGGCCACGCGGTCGCCCTGCGACTCAAGGGGGTGAGGCGCAGTGATGCGGCATGACGCCGCTCGCCGCATCGTGCTCGCGCTGCTGGCCCGGATGCGGGAGGGGAGCCTGACGATCGTGGAGGGCGGCCGGCGGCTCGAGCTGGGCAGCGGAGCGCCGCATGCGACGGTCGACGTGCGCTCGCCCGCGACCTGGACGGCACTGCTGAGCGGCAGCCGGGGCCTGGCCGAGTCCTACGCCGACGGCCTCTGGGACACGCCCGACCTGGTGGCGCTGATCCGCGTGGGGGCCCGCAACGCCGGGCAGATCGACGCCCCGCGCCAGCGGCTGACGCCGCTGCGCGAGCCGTACCAGCGCGCGCGCTCGGCGCTCGTGCGCAACACGCCGCGCCGCAGCCGCCGCGACATCTCCGCGCACTACGACCTCGGCAACGAGTTCTTCGGCCTGATGCTCGACCCGACGATGATGTACTCGAGCGCCCGCTTCGCGCGCCCGTCGATGACGCTGGAGGAGGCATCGACCGCCAAGCTCGAGCTGGTCTGCGAGAAGCTCGAGCTCGGGCCGCGCGACCACGTCGTGGAGATCGGCACCGGCTGGGGCGGCTTCGCCGTCTACGCCGCCCGGACGCGCGGCTGCCGCGTCACCACCACGACGCTGTCGCAGGAGCAGCGCGCGCTCGCGCTCGAGCGCGTCCACGCTGCCGGCGTCGAGGATCGCGTCACGGTGCTCACCGAGGACTACCGCGAGCTGCGCGGCAGATTCGACAAGCTGGTCTCGATCGAGATGATCGAGGCCGTCGGCTGGAAGGACTTCGGGACCTTCTTCGCGCGCTGCTCGGACCTGCTCGAGCCCAACGGCGCGATGCTGCTGCAGGCGATCACGATCGACGATCGCGCCTACGCGGTCGAACGGGCGTCACGCAGCTTCATCCGGACGCACATCTTCCCCAACGGCTGCCTGCCGTCGATCGAGGTGATCGCCCGCTGCCTGGCCCGGCGGACCGACCTCCGGATGGCGCACATGGAGGACCTCGGGACCGACTACGCGGAGACGCTGCGCCGCTGGCGGGCGAACGTCGCACGCCACGAGGACCGCCTCGGCGAGCTCGGCTACGACGAGCGCTTCCGGCGGCTGTGGCGGATGTACCTCTGCTACTGCGAGGCCGGATTCGTCGAGCGCCGCATCGGCGTCGCCCAGATGGTTCTGGCCAAGCCCCGCTGGGTTGCGACGCCACTTCCCGCGGTGTGTACACTATCTACACATGCTGTTGAGGATTAGTGAATCATCGTGTTGAAGGCCGTGGCCGGCTTCGACGAGCTGTACGCGGACCTGCGGCCGACCGCACTGCGCATCGCCCGCTCGGTGCTGGCCGATGAGCAGGCGGCCGAGGACGTCGTGCAGGAGGTCTTCCTGCACCTCTGGCAGCAGCCGTCGGCATACGATCCGAGCCGCGGCTCGCTGCGCACGTACATCGGGATGCTGACCCGCAGCCGCGCCGTCGACCACTGGCGGTCGCGGTCGGCGCGCCAGACCGCCGTGCAGCGGGCCGCGCGCGAGCTGGACTCGCATCCCCGGTTCGGTGAGAGCAGCGCCGCGCCGGTGATCCGGCGCGACCGCCGGCGCCGCCTGCTCGAGGCGCTGCACGCGATCCCGCTCGAGCAGCGTAACGCCCTGCTGCTCCGGTACGCCGGCCTGTCGGCGACCGAGATCGCCCTCCACGTGCAGATGCCCGAGGGGACCGCGAAGAGCCGGATCCGCCTCGGCCTCGAGAAGATGCGCACGCTCATGGCCGACGCGGCGTGAGCGAGGCGCTGACCATCCGCGACGTCGCGCGCCGCACGGGCGTGCCGGCCGGCACGCTCCGGATGTGGGAGACGCGCTACGGCTTCCCGGCCCCGCAGCGGCTGCCGAGCGGGCACCGGCGCTACACTGACGAGGACTGCGAGGCCGTCGCGCGCGTGCTCGCCGAGCGCGAGCGCGGCCTGTCGCTGCCCGCGGCGATCGAGCAGGTGCGCGCCGCGCCCGCCGCCGCTGAGCAGTCGCTGTTCGCGACGCTGCGCCGGGCGCGGCCGGAGCTCGTCCCGCACGTGCTGCCGAAGCGCTCGCTGATCGCACTCTCGCACGCGATCGAGGACGAGCTGTGCGCGCGAGCCGGCACACCGGTGCTGTTCGCAGCGTTCCAGCGCGTGCGCTTCTACCGCACCGCCGCGCGGCGATGGGGCGAGCTCGCCCGCACCGCCGAGCTGGCCGTCGCCTTCGCGGACTTCAAGCAGGCGCGCATTCGTGAGCACGCGGTCTGCGAGCTGCCGCTGGCCCGCGACGCGCCGCTGCGGCGCGAGTGGGCGATCGTCTGCGAGAGCGACGAGCTGAGCGTGGCGATGACCGCGTGGGAGCTGACCGCCGAGCGCCCGCTCGCCGACGCGGCGCGGCGCTTTGAGGCGATCTGGACGGTCGAGCCCGACGCGGTGCGCCACGTCGCCCGCGCGGCCGCCTCGCTCATGCCCGAGGCGCTGCGCGAGCGCGCGCGGCGGCTGGAGGACCGGCCCCCGCCGCCGCCCGACCTCCCGGACGCGATGATGCTCATGAGCCGCTGCCTCGCCTACGTCGGCGGCGCTCATCCTCCCGCCGCCCGGTAGCGCTCGAGCGCCTCGCGGCGGGCCTGCAGGTGGTCGACGACCGGAGCGGGGTAGTCGCGGCCGATCACGCAGCCGCACTCGCGCTGGACCTCCTCCGGCATGCCCCACGGCTCGCTGAGATGGTCGTCGGGCACGGCGGCCAGCTCGGGCACGTAGCGCCGCACGTAGGCGCCCTCGGGGTCGAGGCGCTCCTGATGGCGCGCCGGGTTGTAGAGGCGCCGGTAGACGGGCTGCGGGTCGGTGCCCACGGATGCGATCCACTGCCAGTTGCCGTTGTTGTTGGCCTCGTCGCCGTCGACCAGCCAGCGCATGAACCAGCGCTCGCCCCAGCGCCAGTCGATACCGAGGTCCTTGGTCAGGAACGAGCCGACCACGAGCCGCACACGGTTGTGCATCCAGCCCTCGCGCCGCAGCTGCCGCATGCCGGCGTCGACGAGCGGATATCCGGTGACGCCGTCGCACCAGGCAGCGAACAGCTCGCGGTCGCCGCTCCAGCGCAGCTGCCGGTAGCGCGGCTGGAACTCGCGGTGCGCGTTGTCGGGGTTGTGCAGCAGGACGTGGTGGTGGAAGTCGCGCCAGCAGAGCTGGCGCCGGAACGCCTCGGCGCCCGCCCCGCGCGGGAGCCGCTGCTCGAGCTCGCGCGGCGACAGGCACCCGAAGTGCAGGTAGGGCGACAGGCGCGAGGTCCCGTCGACGCCGGGGGCGTCGTTGCGGTCTGCGTAGCGCGACACCGGCCCGTCGAGGAACCGGCGGACGCGCCGGCGGGCCTCCTCCTCCCCGCCCGGCGGCGGATCGTCGACGCGGTCCGCGAGCCCGAGCGCCGCCAGCGACGGCAGCCGCCCCTTGCGCAGGCCCGACGGCAGCGGCGGCAGCGAGCGCGGCGCGCCGAGCGGCGCCCGCCGTGGCGCGTTGAGCCACGCCCGGTGGAACGGAGTGAAGACGCGGAACGGCGTGCCCGAGGCGGTGCTGAGCTCGCCGAGGTCGTCGACCGCGTGCAGGCCGGGGTGCTCGCACAGCTTCACCGGCTCGATCGCGCGTGCCCGTGTCCTCGCGAACGGCCCGCTGTCCGCGCTGCAGTGGATCTCGCTCGTCCCCGTCTCGCGGGCGAGCCGCGGGAGCTCGCGCTCGGGCCGGCCATGGACGACGACCAACCCGCTGCCGCGCTCGCGCAGCGCCCCGTCGAGCTCGCGCAGGCACTCGAGCAGGAACTGCGTGCGCGGGCCGGAGGCGTGGCGACCGCCGAGGAGGCGGTCGTCGAAGCAGAACACCGGAATCACGCGATCGTGGCCGTCGAGCGCCGCGCGCAGCGCGGGCTGATCGCGGACCCGCAGATCGCGCGTGAACCAGAAGAGCGCGGTCATCCGAGCAGGCGCGCCACGGCGTCACGGCGGAAGTCGAAGATCCGGTCGAGGTCGCGGCGGACGATCGCGACGTGGGCGAGCTCGCCGAGCACGCCGAGCGGCAGCGCGTAGTCGACCCGGTCGCGGACGAGCGTGGCGTCGCCGCGGTCGACGAACTCGTGCCGGTGGTGCCACAGTCGGTACGGGCCGCGCAGCTGGCGGTCGACGAACGAGCGGCCGGGCACCCACTCCTCGATCCGCGTCACCCACCGCAGCGGCAGCGCATGCAGGCGCAGGTCGTACTCGATCAGCGCGCCGGGCAGTATCTCGATCGGGTCCGGCGTGCGCACGCTGAACCGCAGCCACGGCGGTGTGATCCGCTCGAGGTTGCGCGCTTGCGCGAAGAAGGCGAACACCTCGCCGACCGGCCGGGGCACCACCTGCTCGCGCTCGAGCCGGTGGTGCCATCGACCTGTTGTTGAATTTTTCCGCTTCAGACTGTGTAAGTCTAGAACAGGCGGTAGCGAACCGTCGCGTCGCCCAGCTTCAGGCCGGGCGGCACCGTCCCGGCCGGCAGCCCGAAGGCGCCGTCGAGCGCCCCGGCGGCCACCGCGGTCAGCGAGCCGGCGACGGGGCCGAGCCGGAGCGAGCCCCAGCCCCAGCCCAGACGCGCGCGGGAGAAGTCGAGCGAGAGGCGTCCTCCCAGAGAGCCCTGTCCCGGTCACTCGACCCCAACCCGGCCGAGACCCGAACAACAGCCCTCCGAGCGCCATTTTCATGCCCCGACCAGCAGGCGCCTCGGCTGACGCCGACGTCGCTTCTGCAGATCGTGCGCGGCGGGAGTGAGGTCGCCGAGACGCGGGTTCTCGCTCGGCCACTGCTGCGCGTCGGAAGGTCCGCCGCATTTACGCGTCCTAGATGCTCTTGCTGAAGACGGCTCACCAACCAAGCGTTCCCGGTGGTCCTTTGAACGGTCCGACGAGGTCGGCGGTGATCCAGCCACCGTAGAAATCGCTCGCTTGCGCCTGCACCCGCTCGTCGCCCATCCAAGCGACATCCACGCGCCCGGGATAGAACGCGACGTGGTCGCGCAGCGCCTCATAGGCCGGCGTAGGGTCGCGATAGGTCCACGCGATTGCATGGACGCGGCGGCCGTCCACGACCGCGTCGAGGTAGCGCGCGGCGCCTTTGAATTCACACCAGGTCGATCGCGCGCCACTGGCGGCCAGCAGGTCGCCGCGCACGTCGTCGGGCGGCAGGTACACGGTCGGTGGGTGACTGGTCTCGAGCACGCGGAGTGCACGCGTCGAGTCAGCCAGCGCCTTACCGGCCAGTTCCAAGCGGATGCGGCGTCGGCATGACGTCACAGCCGGCGGGCGGGGATAATCCCAGACACGTTCCACGTGTGATCCGCTCACGCTCGGAGTGCCGCGGCGACCTTGCCCACGACGTAGATGAGCCCACCGGCTCCGAGTGCGCGACGCACCCAGTTCACGCCGCTGACCAGTTCCTCGCATGCCCATGCGGCGAGCCCGGCGTAGAACGCCGCGCGTGCGTACGCGTGTACTGAGCCGCCGGTCGTCGCGGCGATCGCCCGGCCGCTAAGTGCGACCCAGAGCGGCGCGTTGGGCAACTGGGCGACTGGGAACCTCGCGGGCCAGCCACGGTGTCCGCGACGCCAGCTGTCCCTCATCATCGCTGTGGCGCTCACTCGGTCGGCCCCACTCTTCGACGGCGCGCGGCCGTGTGGGCGGGGCCGGTCGCATCGGCTCGGCTCAGCTCTGCGCCCTGCGGATCGGTCACCTCGTCGAAGGCATCGACCGTGCCACGCGGCGTGATGAGGATCATTCCGGCCACGACGAGGACCGTTACGGTGAGCCCTGCGACGGCGAGCAGGACGTCGAGATCGGTCATCGTGTCCTGACCGCGGCCATCCAGAAGCCGCCGGCCGCGAGGATCGACGGCACCCACAGCCCGACGAACAGGCCCTCGTCCTGATTGTCGGTGAACCAGAGCGCGATCGAGAGCAGAAACGACGCGACGGCAGCGGCCAGGAATAACCTCACGCCCAGGTCCTGTCTCGTCATGACGTCCCGGCCTTCGGATGGCGGATGGATGACCACCCGTTGATTGTGTGCACTCTCGCCATGTCGGCCCCCGATCGTTGTAGTCGACATTCATACGGCGCAGACGGGCTCCGGGATCGCGACGCGGGACGTCGCCGGCGCGAGCGCCTTCGCGGGTCAGGCTGTCTCTGCCACTCGGCGAGCTTCGAGCGTGGCCTCCGTCAGTCGGCGGACTCTCCGGCAGATCTGGCGGTAGAAGCGCAGCTGGTTCGTGCGGCCGAGCAGCCGGAAGCCGGTGCGCAGCAGCCATGGGCCTGTGTCCGCCGTCTTGGAGACGGAGTGCAGGCGGAACTCGATATCGCCCGAGTCGATCCATTTCCAGACCTGGTAATGCATCTCGCCCTGCTCGAAATGGCCGTCCAGCGTCTGATAGGCCCAGCCGGTCACGTGTGCGCGGGACCCGCTGACCACACGCTCGCTCTCATAGACCTCGCTGACCCGTACGCCGACGGCGAACCGGACCGACAGGAAACGGATCTCGAGGAGCATGTCACGACCTTCGAGCGGTGCCACCGGGTCGTAGACCGCGCGGACCGTGCCCGGATTAGCGAGTTGGTAATCGACCATCAGCCGGCGGGCCAGCTCCCAGGTCCCGTCATGCTCGGGGGGTCCGGGAGCCTCGTGTGGCAGCGGCTGGACCAGATCGTCGACTTGCCAGCCGGTCGAGCTCGTGTAGTCCGCGATCCTTGAGGTATCGAAGTTCACGCTGCGTTGCGAGAGCTCGGCCAGTCGGCGGCGCGCCCGCCGGCTCGCGGTGGTCGCCGCGCCGTCAACGTGTCGACCGCTGGCTTCGACCCGGCGGGTGGTGATGATGACCCCGCCGTCCATCGTGCCTTGTGCGAGCTTGATCACGCGCTCGAGCACCGAGGTCCACATGTGCAGCTGGACCTCCTTCGCCAGCCGCAGGTGCGAGTACATGAGGTCCGACAACCAGTCGCCGCTGCGGGCCCACGATTCGATCGTGAACTCGAGGCCGCGACG
The DNA here is from genome assembly GCA_963806395.1 of uncultured Solirubrobacteraceae bacterium. GTDB lineage: Bacteria > Actinomycetota > Thermoleophilia > Solirubrobacterales > Solirubrobacteraceae > DASSUW01. Next base: position 182,354 of record CAWDYI010000021.1, read on the forward strand.
ATCGGTGCCCGCACGGAACTCGACCTGGCCGGCCTCGAGATGGCCTGTCAGCGTCGCGAGGCGGAAGCCGCCGGGCCAGCGGCCCACCACCCGTACCGGCCCGTCCCAGGGCCCGGGCATCCGCACGACGTACTCATCGCCGACCGCGAGCGGTCCGTCGTCGCCGAGTTTCTGGAACGTGGCGAACTCGGAGGGCGCGATGGCATCGAGATCTGCGGTGATCCGGTCCATGAGCTCGTCCGGTCCGAGTTCACCTCCGACGATCCGTGTGCGGTAGATGCGGTGCAGGAGCGGCCCGGTTCCGTCGCCGGGCTCCTGCACCTCGTCGCGGTCGACGTCCGCAGGAAGGTCTGGCGCCGCGTCCTCTGAGGGGGAACCGGTCATCTCCCAGCGGTGGACCGCGGTAGTGCGCCAGAAGTAGCTCCAAGCCGTGAGGGCCACGCCACCCGGCCAGCGCGCGGCGGTCCTGAGGCGCAATGGGAAGGATTGCCTCCGCGGCACGCCTGAAGGCTTACCCATCGGGGACGTCCACCATGCGCTAGCGTCAGACTGCCTCGACCCATGACACCGAACCTCCCTGAAACCGTGCCGCTTCGCAGCGATTATCTCTACGCCACTTCACTCGCTTCGATCGCGCTGTGCATCACGCTCTGGATCCGCGCCAAGACCATCGGCGAGGATGAGCGTGGCAACGCTGAACGGCGTGCGATCTTCGTCGGGCTCTGGCCCCCGATGTTCTGGCTCATCGGCGACACGGTCCGCCGCCGCCAGGAGCGACTCGCCCGCGCGAGCGGACTCCGACGAGCGTTCCGCAGGTAGGGCCGGACATCGCTATCGCGTGAGACGAGCGCTCGGGCCGAAAGTGCTCCTCTCGCGTCGAGGGAGCACTCAAGCGAGAGTGCTCGCGTCCCCTGCAAGCGGTCGCGACACGCGCAAGCGTAAGACGCTCGCAAAGGACGAGGACCAGGCGTCCACCGGCGCGCAATCGGCCCGCACCGCGCTCCTGCATCCGTGGAAAGCGGCAGTCACGCTCGCGCTATCGCGTTCCATGCGACTGAGCGTGCGCGCGGATGAGGCCGATCGATCGGCGCGCTGCTGCTTCCCGTGGAAGCGGTCGTCTCCGGCCAGCCTTTAAGGCGCTACTCACGATCCTGCTCGGCGGAAACCTGGTTCCGACCGTGTGCGGCGTTCCTGCAGACGCTCGCGGATCACCTGCCCGGGCAGCTCGCCGTCCTCGCCAAGCAGCCGATGGATCTCCTCACGAAACGGATCCAGCTTCGACGGCCGCGGCCGGCGGGCATAACGCGGCGGCGCCTCCGAACGCAGCGCCCGCCGGACCGTGTTGCGATCCCGGCCCGTCCGGCGCACGATCTCCTTGATCGAGAGCCCCGCCACGAAGTGCATCCGGCGGATCTCGGCCCACTGCTCCACCCCGACCACCGCCCTCCTCCTGGCTCGCCCGCAAGAGCCGCCAGGCTCCACGCCCACCCGGACAACCCGACGCGCCAGCCGCCGGGGGTGCATTTTCAACCGGCGCGCGGGGGTGAGTATTCAGGCGGCGCCGACAATCTCGACGCGCCTGCAGTCACTCGAGCGCGGTCGTGCCGACACTACCTCCAAGCGTCCAGCCTGCTCGACGACGCAGCTTTGGGCGACATCAGGTCGAGGTTGCTCGATCTTCGGCCCGTGACATGAAGATGTCCAGCCCGAGCGCGCGCGAAAGGAACTGCGCGGCGAGCTGTCCGCGCACACTGTTTCCCGCCGGGTCGAGTGGAGGCGCGAAGGTTGCCAGCCCACCTTTGCCTGGGGCGACGGTGATGATTCCTCCGCCGATCCCGCTCTTCCCCGGAAGGCCGACGTCGTAGAGCCAGTCGCCTGAGGTCTGATACAGCCCGGCAGTCGTCATGACGGCCAGCACGTGCCGGCATGTCTCCTCGTTGACAACTCGCTCGCCCGTCAGTGGGTTCCCGCCACCGAGTGCGAGCGTCGCACCCATCGCCGCGAGATCGCGGGCGCTGACGGCGAGGCAGCTCTGGCGCGTGTAGAGATCGACCGCAACCGCGGGATCGCCCGAGAGCGCGCCGCGGCTTTCAAGCAGGTTCGCGATGCTTCGATTCACGAAGTTCGTCTCCGACGCGGAGCGATAGACCTCCCCGTCGAGGGCGAGTTGCCGGCCCGCGAAGCGCGACAGGCCATCCGCGATGAAGCGCCATCGCTCGTCGATCGTGGCGCCGGGCGTGAGGCTCGTCGTGGCAATCGCTCCGGAGTTCACCATCGGGTTCGTCCGACCCCCGTCGCCTTGCTCGATTGCCGTGAGCGAGTGGAACGGCAAACCCGTGGCATTCAGCCCGATTCTGCGCCTCACGTCCTCGGGGCCGAGCGCCGCGCAGATGAGCGCGAAGACGAACGGCTTGGCAACGCTCATGATCGTGAACTCGACGTCGTCGTCGCCGACGCCGTGGACGCCCCCGCGGACTCCGACGACGCAGATCCCGAAGAGCCCGGGCGATGCTCGAGCGAGCGCAGGGTAGGTCTGCGACGGCCGACCGTCGTCGATCGAGGCGAAGCGCTCATGCGCGTCGTGCATGAGCATGCGGACTCGCTCGGGTGGCGGCAGTTCTCCAGTCGAGACGAAGGCTGTCGGGCGTTCAGCGGTCATCGCGACTCGGTGGACTCGCGGCTCGTCAGGGTGCGCTGCCGTCCTCCGACGCGCCCGCGTCTTCGACGGCCTGCTGGACCTGACCCTTGAGCGACTCCACGTCGGTGCCGAGCCCGTCGAGCGCCTGCTGGGCGGCCTGTGCTTTGTGCACCGGCGGGTGCTCGGGATCGTGCGACGCCCGAACTGGCCGCCGCCCCCGGACGCGGTCACCCCGGACAGCGCACAAGCCGCGACCGAGGCGTTCGCTGCGCGAGCGAGCGCCGGGCCTCGCGACGCGGCGCTCGAATTCGCATGGTCGACCGCGGCGACCCTCGAACCCTGGGCCGATGGGGAGAACTTCTTCCCGCGCATCTTCGCCGACGTCGAAGCCTCGGCCTCGACGCCGCAGCCATCGAGGTCTGGGAGGTGCCGAACACCGTCGTCCACGCCAAGGTCGTCATCGCCGACGACGTCGTCAGCTTCGGCACGCTCAACCACGACGCCTGGGCCCTTTACCGCAGCGCCGAGCTCCTGATGATCGCCAAGCCCGCAGGCCGTGGAACTCGTGCGGGAGCGACTGCTCGAGCCCGACATCGCCCGCTCCAAGCGCGGCAACCCACCCTCGCACACGCGCGAACGCCTCATCAGCTGGCTGAGCGACAAGCTCACGTATTACCTGTAGAGAGACGCTCCGGCGGCCGGCGGTGGGGTCCCCGATCGAGTAGTGGGCGATGGGCGAATGCAGGTGATAGGAGTGCCACCATGATCCTCCCGAAGGTCCGAGACCCTCGCTTCGTGACGATCCGCCGCGGTGGGACCCTCACCGATTCGGATCACCAGCGCCTCGCTCTTTGGGCGGCATCGTGCGCGGAGCACGCCCTGGAACTGTTCGAGTCGGCTCAGCCTGAGGACCCACGACCGCGTCAGGCGATCGAGTGTGCTCGCGCCTGGGTGCGTGGCGAGGTCAAGATGACCCAGGCTCGCGAGGCGGCCGGCCATGCAATGGCCGCGGCCAGAGACCTGGGGCAGCGCGGCATGCCGCGTACGCTGCCGGCCAGGCGGGGATCGTCCCGCACGTCGCCGCGCACGAACTCGGTGCGGCCGCCTATGCAATCAAGGCTGCACGTGGCGGCGCGCCGGAGGGCGAGGGCGACGGCGCAGGGCGACTCGAGTGCCAGTGGCAGCGTGACCGGCTCCCGGAGGCGATTCGCGAGCTCGTACTTGACGACCAGCGGTTGCGAAACGACATCTGCTGGTCGGTGTTTGACTGCTGAGCGCGCGTCGGGACTGCTCCCGGAGCACGCGGACGTGCTCCGGGAGTAGCAGCTGCTTACGGCGTCGTTGTCGACAGCGTGAACGTCAGCGTCTTGCTGTAGGTGCCCGTTCGCAGGGCGTCCGTGGCACCGATGTGCTGCAGGAACGACACCGCGACCGCGTCGTTGCTGATCGGGCCCGTGTAGCTGAGCAGCGGCGTCGGCGCGGCAGAGCCGCCGACGTCCGCGAACGCGCCCCCACCGGTGCCGCCCGGGCTGCTGGCCTTGGCCTGCAGGATCGACGGGAGCGAGAACGTCCCGTTGACCAGATGGCCCGTCGCGGTGCTGCTCGGATCGGCCACGGTCAGCGCGGCGTCACCGGCGGTCGAGACGACGTTCCCCGTCATCGTGGTGGTGTAGTCGTTCTCCAGGCCCGGCGTGAACGCGCCGAACGTGGCGGACGGGGTGCCCAGCGTCAGGCCCAGCGTCGCCGGCACGGTGCCGTCGACGTCGCCGTCGACGTTGGTGGCGTCCAGGACGCGGTAGTTGACGGTCTTGACGAACACGTTGCCGGCGTTGTCGGTGGCGGTGATCGTCAGCACCTGCATGCCGGCGGTGCCGGTCGGCAGGTTGGAGCCGCTGGGGGTCGAGCCGACGCACGAGGCGATGCCCGATCCACCCTGGTCGTCAGCGCACGAGAACGTGAGCGGGACCGGCTGGCCCTGGGTGTAGACCGCGCCCTCCGGGATGTTGACCGTGACGGTCGGCGCCGTCTGGTCGAGCAGGAAGGACCTCGACTGCACCGCGGACTGGTTGCCCTTGATGTCGACCGCGAACCACTTGACGGTGGTCATACCCGGCGTGCTGATCTTGAGGATCTCGCCGATGCTGCGCGCCCGCTGGTTGTTGTACGTGGGCGAGGACAGCGTCGGGGTCGAGCCGTCGGTCGTGTAGCGGATGACCGCCGCCTCGTCGTTCCAGACGAAGCGGTAGGCGATCGGGTCCTTGGACTGCGTGACGTTGTCGGAGTCGAGCGAGGTGCTCGGCGGCGTCGTGTCCATCGCGTAGTCGAAGGCGGACTCGACCATGCCGTAGTTGCCGGCCGCGAACTCCAGCGCCTCGTCGCGACCCTCGTTGACCAGCGAGCCGTTCGCCGGGCAGGAGCCCTGGCCGCCGCCGGTGCCGACCGCGCCGAAGCACGGCTGGAAGCCGACCTGCGTCATGGCGGTGCCCGTCGTCGTGTTCAGGATGCGGTCGGCGCCCGTCTCGAACGAGTAGGCGATGATGCCCTTGCGGTACCAGCCGTCGTCGGCGGAGTTGCCGGCGGCGGAGTAGAGCACGTCGGCGATCGGGCCGGTGCGCTCCGGGAGGATCACGGTGCCGCGAACGTCCTTGATCCGCTTGAGGATCTTCTCACCGGCCTCGAAGAAGTAGTTCTCGATGCCGATGTTCGGAGCCGGGGCCGTGGTGCGGAAGCCGTCGTTCTTGTACGAGCCCGGCGCCCACATGAAGTACCCACCGAAGGAGTGGATGTTGTTCATGAACTTGATGTTCGGGAACGTGTCCGCGACCCACTTCTCGTTGCGGGTCTCGGGCTCCGAGTACTCGCCCGGGCCGGCGTAGGTGTCGCTCGTGCACGAGGTCGACGCGCCGAAGTAGCCGTCGAACAGCGAGTACTCGCCGCTGTTGCGGTTCATGTCGACGCCCCACGCGTTGCGCGCGGCCGGGTCGGAGGCGCCGTTCTCGGGGCAGTAGTTGACCAGCGTCCTGCGCTGGGCGGAGGCGTCATACATCGAGTAGTGCCCGCCGTCCGGGTTGGAGTTCGGCGAGATGAAGACCTCGATGTTGTCCAGGAGCTGCTTGGTCTGCGGATCGGTCGCGTAGTTCTCGACCAGCTGGTGGGCGGTCTCCTGGCAGGTGAGGCTGGTGGTCCACTCACGAGCGTGCTGCTGGCAGAAGAGGAACACGCCCACCTTGGAGCCGTCACGGTGCGCACCGACGCGGTACAGATGCTGCTGGAACGGACCACGCGCGACGCTCGCGGGAGCGTTGAGGAAGTCCGAGAGGTTCGTGCGCGCACGGGGCTGGACGATGCCGGAGCCCCGGTTGCCGCGGAACGTCGTCGCCTTGACGAGCGCGGCGGCCGCCGGGCTGGCGTTGATCGCGTCGACGACCTGCTTGGCCGTCGAGTTGAGCGCGCCGGTGCCGTCGGTGGCGAGGGCGACGTCGATCAGCTTGTCGGTGACCGTGACGCTCAGCGGCGAGTTGGCCGCCCCCGGGTTGCGGAACTCGGCCTGGACCTGATTGCCGCCCTCATGGCCCCAGTCCTCGGTGGTGAGCACGACCGCCGAGTAGATGACCTCCTGGAGCTGGAACGTGAAGTCGCCGAGGTCGCCCTGGAAGCCCGAGACCTCGTAGGTGAAGGTGCCGGTCGTGGGGAACACCTGGGTGATGGTCTCCGGGCTCGTCCCCGTGTCGATCACCTGGAGGACGTTGCCGGCGGGGTCCTTGAGCGTGAAGATGAAATCGGTCGAGCCGCCCGGGATCCCGTTGACGATCGCGCGGTACTGGACTCCTGCCTCGCCGGTGAACGGGATCGAGGCGACCGGCTGCGCGGCCGTGATCTCGCCCGTGGTGTCGATCAACAGCGGGCCGAGGGCGGCGGGCGGAGTCGAGCCGATCCCGGTCGTGCCGTTCATGGTCGCCTGTGCCTTGCGCTGGTAGCCCGAGGTCTGCTCCGGCATGTTCACGACGCTCATCAGCTCGGGGTACCGGGCGGCCAGCGCGTCGAGGTCGGCGCGGGTCTCGGTCGGATCCTGGTACTTCGTGAAGAACTCGGTCCTGAAGCCCGCGACGTGCGGCGGGAGGTTCTGGCCGAGCCACTCGGTGACCGGGAAGGTCTCGGTACTGGCCTCGGCGCCGCCGGCGGTCGCCGCGGTGGCGACGCGAAGCTGGATGTCGTTGGCCGCGAGATTCGCGTAGGCACCGGTCAGGCGGACCAGCTGACGGTGGTACATGTACTCCTGCGGCGTGACTCCTTGGTTGTCGATGAAGCGACCCATGTTGACCGGCGTCGAGTAGACGCCGTCGGGGCCGGCGTAGGACAGCGCCAGCGACGGGCCGGTGAAGGAGTTGTTGGTGCCCGGGACGCGCTTCGTGGACTTGTTGAACGCCTCGACGTAGAGGAAGCGCGCGGTCGTGCGGTTCGTCGGGGGGCCGACCGCGTCCGTGAAGGCCACGGCGCGCTGGATGACCGTGTCGCCCTGGCCGGGCACGGACTGGACGGACCTGCCCTCGAACTTCGCGGCGCCCTTGAGGCCGTTCTTGGCGACGTCGGCGGCGACCGCCTCCTGGTCGATGATCTCCTGGCGCTCCTTCATGCGCTGAGCACCGGTGTTGGAGTCCTCGATGACGCGCCCGATCTTGTAGCCCTTGGCCTTCAGCGCGGCCTTCTCCTCGGCGGTCACGAAGACCGCGAGGAGAATCGAGCCGTCGTCCTGGACGGACCTGTACTCGGCGGCGTCGTAGTTGGACACGACGCTGTCGACAGCAGCCTGATCCGGCACATAGACCTGGACCAGTTGCTCGAACGGGGTGCCGTCATCGTCGGCCGCGAACGCGGCGGATGGGCCTCCCACCAACAACAACGCCGACGCGGCAAGCGCGATGAGCGGCCTTCTCCCGACCATGGACGCAACCCTCCGTATGTAGGACCCTTGCCCGCTCCTCGTGCGGGCAACCTACGCATCTCAACAGAAACGGAGGGGCCCTGCTCGGTCCGGCCGTGGAGATCGCTCCACGCGGTCACTCGCGTGCGTAGGTACCCGTGAACGTGCCGCGGGCGACGGCGCCGGCGAGCTTCGCGCGGACCTCGTCGGGCTCCGCGCCGTCGGGGAGCGCGCTCGCGTCCTCGAGCGCGTAGAGCGTGAAGACGTAGTGGTGCGGGTCGTCGCCCTCGGGCGGACACGGCGGCGTCCAGCCGATCTTGCCGGCGGAGTTCTTCCCGTACTCGGTGCCGGTCGGGAACCGACCGTGCGGCGCCAGCCCGCTCGCGCCTGCGGCGCTGATGCCGTACGCCGTCCAGTGCGTGAACCCGGCGTCGGAGTCTTCGACGAACAGCACCAGTTCCGCCGCGCCCTGAACGTCCTGCCAGGTGATCGTCGGCGCGGTGCCGGCGCCGTCGCATGTGAGCGCGCGCGGGATCGGGCCGCCGTCCTTGAAGTCCGGCGTGGCGAGCCGGATGGTGTCGGGCGCGGCGGGAAGTGGCTTGGTCTCCCCGCCGCAGCCCGCGAGAAGGGCGAGCGCTACGAGCGCGCCCACTGCTCCTCGGCGAGGTCTCCGGTCGGCCACGCTGGACGATGATGACGAAACGCGGGTCTCGCCATCTGAGAACTCAGATCAGGCACCCGCACGGGTGAACGTGACATGCGTGACTCCGCTGGGCGAGGAGGTGGCCTCGATCTTGTAGTCCTGCTCGAGGCCCTCGAGTCCGTCCCAGAGCCGCACGCCGCGGCCGAGCAGGATCGGGACCACCGCGATGTGCATGTGGTCGATGAGCCGGGCAGCGAGGAAGTCGCGGATCATGCTGGGACCTCCGCCGATGCGTACGTCCTTGCCGTCCGCGGCCTCGCGAGCGGTCTCGAGCGCCTCGGCGGGCGAAGCGTCGATGAAGTGGTACGTCGTGCCGCCCTCCATCTCGATCGACGGGCGTGTGTGATGGGTGAGGATGAAGGTCGGTGTGTGGAACGGCGGGTTGGGACCCCACGCGCCCTTCCACTCCGGGTCCTCGTGCCATCCGGGGTGGCCCCACTTCCCGGCACCCATGATCTCGGCGCCGATCCCCGGATCTGTCTGCTGGACGAAGACGTCGTCGACGCCGCCGCTACCGCCGGGCTGCCACCACCGGGTGGCGAACATCCATTCGTGCAGCCTCTCCCCGGCGTGACCGAAATGTGCGTCGCTGCTCTGACCCTCACCGGTGCCGAAGCCGTCGAGTGAGATGGCGAAGTTGTGGACGCGGGCGAGTGACATTGGCTGGTGCTCCTTCGATGGTCGGGGGGTCGGTTCTCGTGGTCTCGATCGACGGTCAGTCGTAGTAGCGGCGGGCGCTGGAGCCGATGCGCGTCACGTCCGTGCCGTAGATGTGGATCGAGATCGCGGTCTCCTCAGCGGTGTTGTGGACGCGGTGGATGTCACCCGGCGGCGCGAAGCCGCTGACGTCGCCCACGTGATTGTCGCTCTGGCCGATCAGGTTCAGATCGGCGTCGAACAGCTCCTCGTGCTCGACGCCCTGGATGACGCCGAAGACGCACCAGGTCACGTGGTCGTGGATCCGGGTGATCTGCCCGGGACGCCAGACCAGTCCGACGATCGAGAACGATCCGTCCGGCGCGACGTACAGGTTGTGGCCGACGTACTCGTCGGGTGAGCCGAGGCGCTGCTCGGCGGTCAGCACGTCCGGGGTGGGCAGGTGCCGGCGCAGCTGATCGGCGACGAGCTGCGCGGTCTCGGCCCAGTCGGCATGGCTCTCCACGGCGGCTCGGACACCGGCGACGAGCTCGGTCAGTTGGGCGGCGGGGTGGATCTGGGTCGCGGTCATGCCCTCAGCTTGCGCTAGGCCGCCTCATACGTCCAATGCCAACTTTCGTGCTGACTCATAGATAGAGTTGATGCATGCTGGACGTCAACCGGCTGCGCGTCATCGACGCCGTCGCCCGCCACGGATCGGTCACCGCGGCGGCGAAGGACCTGCACTACTCGCAGCCGTCCGTCACCCACCACCTCGCCCGGCTCGAGGCCGAGACCGGGGCGCAGCTGCTGCAGCGCGTCGGCCGAGGGATCCGGCTCACCCCGGCCGGGCAGCTGCTGGCCGACCGCGCCGCCGAGATCATCGGCCGCATCGATGCCGCCGGCGCGGAGCTCTCCGCCCACGTGGGGTTGAACGCCGGCCGCGTGCGCCTCGCCGGCTTCGCCTCGGCGAACGGATCGCTCGTGCCGGCGGCGCTGGCAACGCTGGCGAACCGGTATCCGAGCCTGGAGATCAGCCTCACCGACACGCATCCGATCGACGCGCTCGAGCTGCTGCGTACCGGGCACGTCGAGGTCGCGATCATCTTCCGCTACGACGAGACCGAGCCCGAGCCCCCTGGGGTGCGCCTGCATCACCTGCTCGACGATCCGGTCTACCTGCTCTCGACGCGTCGCGAGGGCGGGCTGGCCACCTTGCGCGACGCGACGTGGATCGCCGGCTGCGAGCGATGCCGCAGCCACCTGCTGTCCGTGTGCGCCGACGCCGGGTTCGATCCGCGGATCGGCTACAGCTCCGACGACATGGTCGTGATGCAGGCGTGGGTGGCCGCCGGGCTCGGGGTGGCGACCCAGACCGGGCTGGCACTGCGCGCCCACCACATCGAGGGCGTCGTCGCGACGGAACTGCCCGACTCGAAGCGGCACATCTACGCCGCGACCTACGGCGAGCCGCCCGACCCGCCCGCCACCGCCGCCCTCCTGGCGGCCCTTGCCGAGGCCGCCACGTCGGCGGTCGCCTCGTCCGGCGGCGGTCAGGTCGAGCGCCTCGGCGCTCAGGCGATGGCCGACTGAGGCTTGCTGCACTTCACGAGGCCGCTGTTGCGGAAATAGCACATCTGCAGGTCGACGATCGTGCCTTCGGGAATGTTGAGGTTCTTCGGCTTCGGAGGGCCGTGGGCGCCCCGGTCCGACACCGACGCCGACCGGGTGCGGTTCCAGGTCAGGAACGCCTGGACACCCATGCCGTCGACCTTGGTGTCGATGGCGTAGAGCCGATCGCCGTCGTGGTTGAACCAGACCGCGCCGCGCTCGGTGGAGATCTCCCGGGACTGGCCCGCGGCTGCGGTGGAAGCGCCGAGCCCGAACACGGTCAGGGCGAGGGCGCTGATTGCGGCAAGTAGGCGACGTCCCATGTCAGGCCTCGGCGCGCTGGCCCTGGCTGCAGCGCCTGTTGATGTCGCCCTCGGCGTAGCACATGGTCAGCGTCACCGTGGTGCCTTCCGGGATGAAGAGCTTGCGGTACACCGCGCGGTCGGGGTCGGCAGGGCCGGGCGTGAAGCCCCTGTCGTCGGTGACCTCCTCCTCGTAGAGATCTTCACCGACGCGCCAGTTGAGGTAGGCGCGCACGGCGTACCCGTCCTTGCGGCGGTCCAGTGCCCCGATGTAGTCGCCCGTGTGATCGAACCAGACGACGCCGCCCTTGGTGAGGATCCGTTCGTGCGAACCGGCCGACGCCGCACTCGCGCTGACCGCGAACACCGTCAGGGCGAGGGCACCGACTGCGGCGAGACGCACGAGGACGCCGGCGATCGGGGACCGGGCGCGCACGAACGCGCCCGGTGTGGTGAACGGGATGGTCATCCCGGTACCTCCTGGGGTCGGGAGCATGGCGAAGCGGCAGTACCCGTTCGCCCGTACGCCCGTTAACCACGGACCGATGCGCCGGGGTATTCCATCGATCGGCTCGCCTGTGTCAGGCGGCCGACAGATCTACTCGCGCTAGCCCGCCGCGAGGCGCCGGCGCCGCTCGAGCTCGGCCTCGGTCGGCTCCTCGAAGTCCATCTCCCCGATCTCGATGTCGCCGGCGCGAGCGTAGGTGTTGCTCGTCACCCCGGTCTTCGAGACCGAGCTCTCGACGAGCTTCAGCGCGACCGGGATCGTGCCGTCGCCGAAGAGGCGCTTGCCGGTGCCGAGCGCGACGGGCATGACCCACAGCCGGAACTCGTCGATCAGGTCGTGCTCGAGCAGGGTCTGGATCAGGCCGGGGCTGCCGTGGACCTGGATCTCGGGTCCCTCCTCGCGCTTCAGCGCGGCAACGTACTCGGCGACATCGCCCGGGATCAGGATCGAGTTGTTCCACTCGACCCGGTCGAGCGTCGACGAGGCGACGTGCTTGCGGGTGCTGTTGAGGTGGTCGGCGATCGGTCCCTCGTCATAGGGCCAGTGCGCGGCGAAGATCTCGTAGGTGCCGCGGCCGAGCAGGAGCTCGTACGCGGCGGCCCCGGAGATCCACGCCATCATCTCCTCGTCGAAGTAGTTGACGGCCCAGCCGCCCTTGGTGAAGCCGCCGGTCGGGTCCTCGTGTGGTCCGCCGGGCGCCTGCATGATCCCGTCGAGCGAGACGAACGTGGTGACGGCGAGAGTTCTCATCGGTTGCTCCTTCGCGTAGATGGCCTTCACCATCTACAACGACCGCGGGCGAGAAACTCACCGCTCGAGTACCGACGGCAGCCCGAACGCGGCGAACAGCTCCGGGTCGACGAACGAGGTGATCTCGTCGATCCGGCCGTCCTCGATCCGCAGCACGTCGATCGCCAGCGCTCGGAACTGCGTCTCGCCCGGCGCCCGCAGGTAGTGGGCGACGCCCGGCTGGCGGTTCGCCCAGGCGGGCACGCTCCGCAGGTCGCCGAACCGGGGGTCGAATCCCTGCTCCGCTGCGACCAGGATCGCGGCGCGGCCCTCGAACCAGGTCGGGTGCGGAGGCATCGTCAGGCGCGCGTCCTCGCGCAGCAGTGCCGCGAGCGCGTCGACGTCGGCGCGCTCGTGCGCCTCGATGTAGCGGCGCAGGAGCTCGCGCTCCTCGGCGCTCGGCTCCGGGTCCGTCCGCCACTCCGTCCGCCGCTCGCCGAGGCGACGCCGAAGCGTCGCCCGGGCCCGCTGCAAGGCGCTGTTCACCGAGATGTCAGTGGTCTCGAGGAGCGACGCGGTGTCCTTGGCGGACCAGCCGAGGACGTCGCGGAGGATGAGCACGGCGCGCTGGCGCGGCGGCAGGTGCTGGATCGCCGCGATGAAGGCGAGCTCGATCGTCTCCCGGGCCACGACGACCGCGCCCGGCTCGTCCTCAGGCGCCGTGACCTGTTCGAGCAACAGGTCGGGGTACGGCTGCAGCCACGGCCGGTCCGACGGCGCCGAGGGCGGGACGGCCGGATCAGCGGCGGGCGCGACGTCGGGCGGCATCACCCTCCGCGACCGGGTGCGAAGCGAGTCGAGACATGCGTTCGTCGCGATCCGGTACAGCCACGCCCGAAACGAGAAGTGGCCGCTGGGGCTGAACCTCTCGCGGCTCCGCCAGGCGCGCAGGAAGGACTCCTGGACGAGGTCCTCGGCGTCCTCGAGCGAGCCGAGCATCCGGTAGCAGTGCACCTGCAGCTCACCGCGGTGGCGCTCGAAGAGCGCGGCGAATGCGGGTTGCTCATCTGGGTCTGTCGACACTACGACGTCATCGTCGCCGATTTCTCTTGGTTGCGTCCGCGTAGGACGAGCGCCCAGGTCAGGCAGCCGAAGGCCGCCGTCGACGCCACCGCCCGGACGATGTTCCAGGCGACCCAGGGGGTCGCGAAGTCGTCGCGCACGACGGCGAGATTCTCGATGCGGGCGGGGTCGCCCGCGTTCTTCAGGTCGTCGTTGAGCGGGATGTGGATCGCGCCGGTGACGACGACCGCCACCGCGTAGAGGGCGAGGCCGGCGACGATCCAGCGTGCGGTCTGGGCCGAGCCGGAGCGACGCGCCTGAACGAGGGCGACCGCGGCGAGCGCCCCAGCCACGAGGAAGGTCAGGGGGAAGGCCGGATTGTCGAGGGTCTGCTGCATCGCGTCGACGAGCGTGCGGTCGTCGGCCGCGGTCAGGGCCGGCATGACGGTGATCGCCCAGTCGTAGACGAGCCCCGCCAACAGGCCCATGGCGATCACGGCCGCGCCCAGCACGACGTCGGCGCTGCGGGTTGTGGTGCGGCTCGCCACGTCAAGCCGCCCAGGCGGCGGTCGCGTCCCAGATGCCGGTGGCGGCCGCGGCGCGTGCGTAGTCGCCGAAGTCCCGCGGCTCGCGTCCGAGGGCGCGCTGCACGCCGTCGGCCAGGCGGGCGTTGCGGCCGTCGAGGACCTCTCCGAAGATGAAGCTCAGCATGTCGGCGACCTCGCCCGGAACGCCCTGTTCGGCAGCAGCGGCGGCGAAGTCCTCGATCGGGATCGGTGCGTAGCGGATCTCGCGGCCCACCGCCCGGGAGATCTCCAGGACCGCGTCCGCGAACGTGAGCAGCCGGGGCCCGGTGAGCTCGTACACCTCGCCGGCGTGCCGGTCGTCGGTCAGCGCCGCGACCGCGACGTCGGCGATGTCGTCGGCGTCGACGAACGGCTCGGGCGTTTCTCCGGCCGGAAGCGCGACCTCGTTGCCCTGGACCTGCTGGAGCCAGTAGTCCTCGCTGAAGTTCTGGGCGAACCAGGTCGAGCGCAGGACCGTCAGCTCGGCGCCGGAGTCGCGCACGGCCTGCTCCGCGCGCTCGGCCTGTTCCTCGCCGCGCCCGGACAGCAGGACGAGACGCGTCACGCCGCGCTCCACGGCCAGGTCGGCGAACGATCCCAGCGTCTCCGCGGCACCCGGAATCGCGTCCCAGTAATGGGAGACGTACGCCGATCCGGCGCCTTCCAGAACCGGAGCCCAGGTCGAGCGGTCGTCCCAGTCGAAACGAGGCTCGCCCGAGCGCGAGCCGATGCGCACCGGCAGGCCGCGTGCGGTGAGGCGCTCCACCACCCGGCGGCCGATCTTGCCGGTGCCACCGAGCACCAGCGTGGGTTCGGGTCTCGAGTTCTCGTTCATGGGTCATCCAGTGTTCGATCGCGGGTTCGTAGAAGTTGCCGCGATCGATTCGGACTTTCTATGACCAAAAAGCGCCGATTCATGCTCGGACGTCCAGCCGCGGTGCCGTATCATTTTTCGAGACATGACCCTGCCCGCGCACATCAGCCGACCCGCCCTCCCGGCGTCGTGCCTGCGCGCGTCGCAGTCGTGGTGGGCCTGCCGCTAGCCGGCAGGCCGCTTCAGATCCTCATCTGACACCGGCCGCAGTTCCGGCCCGACCCCAAGCGGGGGCCGGCCACCGCGTGCCCACGGTGATCTCTCAAGGCCCCCCGTCGACCGACACGGGCGCCAACCCCAGGAGATGACCGTGCATGACCGCTCACCACACCACAGCCCGCACGATCGAGCCGCGCGGCCACGACCCGCCAGACCGTCACCCTGACCGGGGTCCAGCCGACCGGGGATCTGCACCTCGGCAACTACATCGGCGCGATCCGGCCGCTGGCCGATCTCGCCGTCGACCCGACCCGGGAGGTGTACCTCTTCGTCGCCGATCTGCACGCGCTCAACAGCCGCCCCGATCCGGCGGTGCTGCGCGAGCGCAGCCGGCGGCTCGTCGCCGCGCTGCTCGCCTGCGGCCTCGACCGCCCGAACGTCCACGTGTATCGCCAGAGCCGGGTTCCCGCGGTCGCCGGCATGGCCGCGCTGCTCAACAACGTCACGGCCAAGGGGCTGCTGAACCGCGCCCACGCCTACAAGGCGGCGGTCGCGGCCAACGTCGCGGCCGGACGCGACCCCGACCACGGCGTGAACGTGGGCCTGTACAGCTACCCCGTGCTGATGGCCGCCGACATCCTCGCGCTCGACGCCGACGAGGTGCCGGTGGGCGCCGACCAGGCGCAGCACCTGGAGATCGCCGTGGATCTCGCGCAGCAGTTCTCGCGCAGCTACCGGCCCGGCGTGCTGCGCGAGCCGCGCGCGCTGATCGCCCGGACGACCCCGACGCTCCCCGGCCTCGACGGCCGCAAGATGAGCAAGTCCTACGGCAACGCCATCTCGCTGATGGCGGAGCCGGACGACATGCGCAAGCAGATCCGGCGGATCGTGACCGACTCCACGCCGCCGGAGCAGCCGAAGGAACCCGACACGCTCGTCGCGCTGCTGCGTGCGTTCGCCGACCCCGCGACGGTCGCCGCCGTCGAGGAGCGCTATCGCACCGGCGGGATCGGCTACGGCGAGGTCAAGGCGCGGCTCGCGGACGCCATCGATGCGCACGTCGCGCCGATGCGCAACCGCTACCAGCGACTGCTCACGGACCCGGCCGAGCTCGACGCCCGGCTTGCCAAGGGGGAGCAGCACGCCTGCCGGCGCGCCGATCGGACGCTCGCTCGGATGGTGGTCGCGATGGGCCTGTAGCGCGAACGCCTACGACGCCGCGCGTGCCGACCCGTGATCGTCGTCCTGGTCGACGAGCGTGCTGACGGAGTCGCGAACCGACCGCTTGTGCAGCAGCGCGCGGTGGGCGGCCGTCTCCGCGTCGTGGTTGCGCAGCGCCTCCATGATGCCCTCGTGCTCGGCCTGTGACATGGCGATTCGCCCGGGGACCATGCGGAACACCCGCTGGAACCCGGAATGGCGCTGCCAGATGTCCATGGTCAGCTCACGCAGCATGTCGTTGCCGCAGCTGGCCACGATCGTGCGGTGGAACTCGCGATTGAGATCGGAGAACGTCGGGCCGTCCTGTGCCTCGACGGCCGCTCTCATCTCGTTCATGAGACCGTCGAGCTGCGTCAGCTCGGTGTCGGTGATGCGTTCAGCGGCCAGGCCCGTGGCGATGCTCTCCAGCTGCGAGCGGATGAAGTAGGTCTCCTCGACCTCCTTGGCGGTGAGCGTGGTGACCGTGGCCCCGCGGTACGGAGCGGTCTCGACCAAGCCGTCGCGCTCGAGCATGCGAAGCGCCTCGCGGACAGGGATGTCGCTGGCCTCGTACCGGTTCGCGACGTCGCGCATCACCAGGCGCGTTCCGGGCGCGATGTCGTTCGACAGGATCCGCTCTCGAAGGGCGACGTAGATCGCGCGCGACTTGAGATCGGCCATACCTAGAAACATATCTGATATGTTCGGCCGGGCAACCTGATCGGCATCTCCGGGGGGAGGCGGCATGAAGAGGTTGGGGGCACTAGCTGCGACGCTGGCGCTGGGGCTGGGTGTCGCGGCGTGCGGCGACGACGAGGCATCGGGAGGCGGCGGCGCCGAAGGCGGCGGCAAGATCCGGGTCGCCCTCGGCGACATCGAGTCGGTCGAGACGCTCGCGCTCTTCATCGCGATGGAGCGGGTGCGCAAGCGCGGCACCGACGTCGAGCTGATCGAGCTCGCCGACGAGGACCTCGCCAACCAGGCGGTGATCGGGGGCCAGGCCGACGTCGGTCTCGGCGCGCCCTACGGGCTGATCGAGGGCTCGGGCGCGCCGCTGCGGATCTTCTGCCAGCTCCAGAGCGTGAAGTTCTTCCCCGTGGTCGACAAGGCCGCGTACCCGGATTGGCAGTCGCTCGACGGCGGGACGTTCGCGGTCCATTCCCGTGGCTCCACGAGCGAGGCGCTCGCCCACATCATCGAGCAGGAAGAGGGCATCGAGTTCGGCGAGGTCAGCTTCGTCCCCGGCGCCGAGGTGCGAGCGACGGCGCTGCTGCGCGGCAACGTCAAGGCCGCGGTGCTCGACATCCCGAACAAGAACTACGTCATGGCCGAGGAGCCCGGCAAGTTCGCGGAGCTCCCGACGCCCGAGACGAACGCGAGCGACGAGGTCCTGTTCGCCAACACGCAGTGGATGGGCGCGAACAAGGAGTCCGTCCAGGTCCTGCTCGAGGAGGTCCTCAAGGTCTGGCGCTCGATCGCCGAGGACCCGTCGTTCGCGCAGAAGGAGCGGGAGCGGCTCGGGCTGCTGAAGGACATGCCGGCCGAGCTCGAGAAGGAGTTGCTGCCCTACTACGAGGAGGGAGCCGAGGGGGGCCTCTTCACGCAGGACTGCGGCGGCGAGGAGGCCGCGCGCGACGATTTCGAGTTCTACAACGCGGCCGGACAGCTCAAGGGCGACCCGTCGGAGCTGCGGGTCGAGGACTTCTGGGACCTCGCCCCGGCCCAGGCAGCGATGAGCACGGTCGGGGAATCGGGCAGCTGAGTGGCCACGTCGGTCGAGAGCCTCGCCGACCGCGCGGCGGCCGGGAGCGGTAAGCACGCCGGGCGCGTCGCGGCCTGGGCGGGCAGGCCGTGGCTGCTGCGCAGTGCGTCGATCCTGTTCGTGTTCGGGCTGTGGGAGTGGGGCGCCGCCGTCTCGGTGAACCCGGCCTTTCCCACCTGCAGCGCGACGCTCGCCGCATTCGGGGAGATGCTGGTCGACGGCACGTTCGCCGCGGCCTACGCCGAGACCGCCGGTCCGCTGATCGTCGGCGTGCTCCTGACCGCCGTCGGCGGCGTGTTCGCCGGGCTCGTCATGGGTCTCTCGGCGCGGGCCGAGTGGTTGGGGCTGCCGGTGTTCATCGTCCTGCAGGCCTCGCCGTCCGCGGCGATCATCCCGCTGATCACGTTCGTCTACGGCATCGGCTTCACCGCGAAGGTATTCGCGGTGGTGCTGCTCAGCGCGCCGGTGATCGTGCTCAACTCCTACCGCGGCATCGCCAACACGCCGCGGTCGCTGCTGGAGATGAGCAACGCGTTCCTTGCAAGCCGTTGGCAGCGGATCTGGAAGGTGGTCATCCCGGCGGGCAGCGGGCTGATGTTCGCCGGCCTGCGGCTCGGCCTCGCGCAGGGCTTCACCGGCGTCGTCCTGGCCGAGCTCCTGATCACGCCCACCGGGATCGGCGACCTCATCACCTACAACCGGTCGATCGCCGACTATCCCGCGATGTTCGCGTCCATCCTCTCCATCATCCTGGTCGCGAGCGTCAGCGTGACGCTGCTCCAGGCCTTGGAACGGCGCCTGTTCCGTCCTGAGATGAGGCCGGCATGACCCAGGGCGCGCGAACCCCTTCCGAGACCGGCGGGGCCGTCACGGCGGAGGGCGGCCGCGGGCCGGCCGTCCGGGTCGTCGATCTCACCAAGGAGTTCGCCGGCGGGGTCCGCGCGCTGGGCGGCCTCACCTTCGACGTCCCCAAGGGCGAGCTCACGAGCATCATCGGGCCGAGCGGCTGCGGCAAGACCACGACGCTCAAGATCATCGCGGGGCTGATCGACGCGACATCGGGACGGATCGAGGTCAACGGCGCTCCCGTCACGACGCCCGGACCCGACCGCGCGTTCGTGTTCCAGGACTTCGCCCTGATGCCTTGGGCGACCGTGCTGCGCAACGCGGCCTTCGGCCTCGAGCTGCGTGGTGTCCCGCGCAGGGAGCGCGAGGAGGCCGCGCGCGGATACGTGGAGAAGGTGGGGTTGTCCGGCTTCGAAGACGCGTATCCGCACCAGCTCTCCGGCGGCATGCGGCAACGCGTCGGGCTCGCCCGGGCGCTCGCGGTGGACGCCGACATCCTCTTGATGGACGAGCCGTTCGCCTCGGTCGACGAGCAGATCCGCCGCAAGTTCCAGGAGGACCTGCTGCAGCTGCTCAGCGACGAGCGCAAGACCGTGATCTTCGTGACCCACTCGATCGAGGAGGCGGTCTACGTCTCCGACCAGATCGTGATCCTGACCCGCGGGCCCTCCCGCGTGTCGAACGTCATCCGCCCGGGCGTCGACCGCAGCGGCGGCGCCGACGGCATCCGGCGCAGCCAGGCCTACCTCGACTGGGTGGAGCAGATCTGGCACGAGCTCCAGGGCTACCTCGAGCGCTGACATGGAGCTCCGCGGTCACAGGGTCCCGATGGCGTTCTCGCTGCTCGTGTGGTGCGTCGTGTGGGAGGTCGTCGGCCGGCTCGAGCTCGTGTCGCTGCTCCCGCCCTTCACCGAAGTGCTCGCGGCGTTCCCCGAGGTCGTGTCGTCGGAGACGTTCGCCGACGCGGCGTGGATCACCCTGCAGGCATTCCTGATCGGGATGGCGCTGGCCTTCGTCGTCGGCATCGGCGTCGGCATCGCGATGGGCGCGAACCGCGCGATCGGATCGCTGATGGGGATGTGGGTGAACATCTTCGAGAGCTCGCCGCTGACCGCCGTCGTGCCCGCGCTGATGGCGCTGCTCGGCTTCGGGCTGCCGACGATGATCGTCACCGTGTTCCTGTTCGCGGTCTGGGTGATCGCGCTCGACACCCAGGTCGGAGTCGAGCGCGTGAACCCCTCGCTGGTCGAGATGGGCCGGTCCTTCGGTGCCTCCAAGCGGGTCCTGTACTCCCAGATCGTGCTGCGCGCGGCTCTGCCCGAGCTGCTCGCCGGCATCCGGCTCGGGCTGATCCGCGGGCTGAAGGGCGTCATCATCGGCCAGCTGCTGATCGCCGTGCTCGGGCTCGGCTACCTGTTCGAGCTGTACTCCCGGAACTTCCTGATGCCGGAGTTCTGGGCGTTGCTCATCATCGTGTTCGCGTTTGCCTTCATCGCGTCAGAGGCGGTCGCCCACTTCGAGCGAAAGGTGTCGTTCTATGCATCGAACCGCTGACCGGTCGACCGGCTACGCGATCGCTGCGCCGCCCGTCACAACCGTCGCCGTCACGGGCACCGATGAGGTCTTCCCGGTGGCTCGGGTGTACTGCGTCGGGCGCAACTACGCCGAGCACTCGATCGAGATGGGTCACGACCCGGAGCGCGAGCCGCCGTTCTTCTTCATGAAGCCGGCCGACGCGGTCGTGCCCCCGGGCCGGCTGCCGTTCCCGACTCAGACGCAGGAGCTGCACCACGAGATCGAGCTGGTGGTCGCGCTCGAGAAGGGCGGCACGGATATCCCGGTCGATCTGGCGCTCGACCACGTCTTCGGCTACGCCGTAGGGCTGGACATGACGCGCCGCGACCTGCAGGCGGCGGCGAAGAAGGCCGGCCGGCCGTGGGACATGGCCAAGGGCTTCGACCGGTCCGCGCCGACCGCGTCGATCCGCACCGTCGACGACATCGGCCACCCGACCCGGGGAGCCGTCTCGCTTCGGGTCAACGGGGAGCCGCGCCAGGAGGGCGACCTCGGCCAGCAGATCTGGAAGGTGCCCGAGACGATCAGCTATCTGAGCACGCTGGTCGCGTTGCGGCCCGGGGACCTGATCATGACCGGCACGCCCAAGGGCGTCGGCCCGGTCGAGCCGGGCGACCGGCTCGAGGGTCACATCGACGGCGTCGGCGAGCTGACCGTCAGCTACGCGAGCTGACGGCGGCTTCTCAGCCTCCGTAGCCCTCGAACGGCTCCGTCAACAGGCGGGCGTCGTTCGGTCCGTACTCGAAGACGTGCACGAGCCGGATGGTCGAGTCGGTGGGCTCGACGCGGGTCTCGACCAGCGTGAGCTCCTCGGCATCGCCGAGCCCGAGCTGGTTGAGCCGCTCGGCCTCCGCCCGGCAGACGTCGCCCGGGGTGGGCCGGCTCTCCGGATAGGCATCCTCGTGGTGCCGGATCAGGGCCTGCCAATGCTCGTCGCCCGCCCGCTCCACGGCTTCCCGCACCTGCGCCCTGGTGAAGGCCATGCCGGGAGTGTCCCAGACGGCCCCGGTACGCTCCGGAGTAGATGGAGCCGACGCGTCTTCCCGCGCTGTCGCGCGTCGGCGTGACGGACATCGAGAAGGTCACGCGCATCGGCCCGCGCGGCGCCGAGCAGCTCTACTACGTCAGGCTCGACTGCTTCGTCGAGCTCGGGCCCGCGCACGACGACGCGAACGTGTCGCGCTTCCAGGAGGTCGTCAACGACGTCATCGGCGAGGTGGTGCTCGGCGCGGGCGGCTTCAAGGTCGAGCAGCTCGCCGAGCAGATCGCCGTCGCGGTACGCGAGCGCCAGGGCGCGCTGCGCGCGGAGGTGACGATCGCCGCCCGCTATCCGGAGTACAAGCCGGCGCCGGTGTCCGGGATCGCCACGCAGGAGATCTACACGCTGCTCGGCTCGGCGGTCGCGTCCGAGCGCGGCACGCGCCGGCTCGTGGGCGTCTCCGCGCAGGGGATGACGGCGTGCCCGTGCGCGCAGCAGCTGGTCGCCGGAGGCTCACGCGAGCGCCTGGGCGCCGACGGGTTCAGCGATGACCAGATCGCCGCGATCCTCGAGGCCGTGCCGGTGGCGACGCACAACCAGCGCGGCCTGGGCACGCTCCAGCTCGGGCTGCCCGAGGAGTGCGACATCGAGGTCGACGCCGCGGTGCTGCTCGCGATCGTCGAGGACTCGATGTCGAGCGAGATCTACGAGCTGATGAAGCGCTCCGACGAGGGCGCCGTGGTCGAGAAGGCCGCGCGTCGCCCGAGGTTCGTGGAGGACTGCGTGCGCGAGGCGATCCGAGGCGCGCTCGAGCGCTTCGGCGACCTGCGCGACGACGCCTTCCTGTCGGTCCGCCAGGAGAATCTGGAGACGATCCACCAGCACAACGTCGTCGCCGAGCGGTCGGGGCTGTTCGGCGAGCTGCGTCGCGAGCTCGACGGCGGCACGCGCGTCGCGCATCACGCGACGATGCGCGAGTGGCTCGACGCCGCCGGCTAGCGCAGCCGGATCCGGTCGGCGCCGTCGAGCCTGAGGTGGTCGAGCGCGGTGCCGCTCGCGTCGCGCAGCCCCAGGCGCTCGACCAGCGCCGCGTAGCGCCCGCCCGCCAGTCCGTCGGCCAGCACCGCCGCGCCGTGCGCGGCGGCTTTGGCGACCAGCCGCACCGGAGCCACCGCGGCAAGCCGCTCGCCGAGCGCATCGAGCATGCCCGGCACGTGCGCCAGGCGTCCTGCGACGATGATCTCGCGCGGCGCCGGGGCGCTGACCGTCAGCGCCAGCGCCGCCTTCGCCGCGCCTTCCTCGAGCGCGAGCCATCCATCCCGGTGCCGGGGATCGCGACGCAGCGCCTCCAGCCCGGCGGCGAGATCGAGATCGCCGCGCGGATCGAGCGCACCGCCGCTGAACACGGTGCGCTTCGACAGCGCACCGCCGAGGAGGTACGCGACCTCGGCGTCGAGCGCACCGCACGCGCGAGCCCCGATCGGCCCGGCGGAGCCGCCGAGCCCGTCGACGATGCGCCCGCCGTCGACGGCGAGGGCGGCGGTGAACGCGCCCCCGAGCTCGAGCATGACGAACGAGGTCTCGGAGACGTCGACGCCGAGCCGCCGGGACTGGTCGGCGATGCACAGCGCGGCGCTCGCGACCTTGTCCGCGGTCCCCAGGTCGATGCGGTTCCACTTCCGGTGAGCCGGGATCGTCGGCAGGTGGATCGCCCCCGGCCCGAATACGAGCGGAAGGCCGGCTGCGATCAGCGCGCGCACGATCGAGCGCATCCCGGCGACGCCGACGCGGCGCCCCGGCTCGTCGGCGCGCAGCAGGACCATCAGCTCGAGCTCGCGCTCACCGACCTGCTCGGCCGCGACGAGCGGAAGCCCGTAGCCGGCCGGGCCGAGCACGAGGTCGAACGGCCCGTGGCCGGTGAGCGTCTCGACCAGCGGCGCCGGATCGGCGCCCACAGCCTCGGTGGAGAGGCTGCGCTCGAGGATCACGTCGCCGTCGTCGAGCACGCAGACGTCGAACGAGACCGTCCCCGGATCGACACCGGCGACGCGGCTCAAACGAGTTCCTTGGCGACCGCGTAGACGGCGTCCGTGTCGAGCAACTGGTCGTTGCTCTCGAACAGCCGCCGCACGCAGGCCTTGTGCACCTTCATCTTCGGCCCGCCGATCGCGAGCGCGCCGAGCACGAGCTTGCCGTCGTAGTCGGCGAGGTCGTCGGTCGCCTTGGTGTCCTCGACGCCCAGCGGCTCGGCCGCGTTGTAGTCGGCCAGCAGCTCGATCGTCGGGTGCTGCGTCCAGAAGTCGCGTCGCAGCACCGGCACGCCGGCAGGCCCGGCGGAGAGGACGACCTGCGCGCCGTCGAGGAGCGCCTCGAGCTCTCCGCGGTCGGCCGGCTCGCGGACGTCGAGCTCGAGTCGCTGCGCGGCCGCAACGCCGCGCGGGCGGCGATAGGGGCGATCGTCGCCGAACAGGTCGGACGAGAGCGCGGCGATCACCACCTCGCAGCCCTCCTGCTGCAGCAGCACGGCCGACCGCAGGCCGACGGCTCCCAGGCCGAGCACGACCGCGCGGCAGCCCGCGAGGTCGCGCTCCTTGGCGATCCGCGCGATCGTCGTGGCCGCGGTCGTGTTGCAGCCGTTCGAGTCGAGCATCACGGAGACACGGAAGGGGCCGAAGAACGCCTTCTGCACCTGCGCGAAGATCTCTTCGCCCGCGGCGGTGTCCTTGCCGCCGACCCACACGGCCATCGTGTTGAGGTCGTCCACCCCGCGGGTGAAGAACGCGTCCTGTGCGAGCGCGCGCGCGGACTCGGCCTTCACGCCGCTGTGCGAGAGCAGCACGTCCACGCCGGCGTCGTGCGCGACGATCGCGTCGAACGGGCTGGGGTGTTCCTCGGTGTCCAGTTGGAGCAGGACTTTCTTCACGATTCCTCCTCGTCGGATGGCCTCCGGGAGCGAGCTGTGAGACGGACGCGTTCGCGGCGCGGCTCGTCGAAGGTCAGATAGCCCCAGTCGAGCGGGGACTCCTGCCGGTAGTTCTTTCCCAGCCCGCGGGCGATCGACGCCTTCATCAGCTCCTTCCCGAGGTAGAAGGCGTGCGTGTGCTCATCGACGCCGAGCTCGTCGAAGATCTGGTTGATGTCGGTGCCCTTGACGAAGTGCTCGGCGTTGAACGCGTAGATCCAGTCGGCGTCCGTGAAGATGCGGACGTTGGGATCGGTGATGCTCGCGTGCAGCTCGCGCAGCTCGGCCTCCGTGTAGGGGCCGAACTCCTCGTCCTTGATCGTGAGCAGGCGGCCGTCGACATGCTTGGGCGGCGTGCCCTCGTGCTCGGCGTAGTGCATGAGCTGGGCCGCCAGGACGGCCTCGCGGACCGCGCCCCGCGCCCAGTTGATCACCTCGGTGGTGAGCACATTCCGGATGCCGAGCTCCTGGCAGAAGCCGAGCAGCGTCGCCGTGACCCCGGTCGTGTCGGCCTCGGTGAGCTCGGTGATGTTCCCGATGCCCATCAGCATCTCGGCGTCGGGGTGGCGGCGGCGCGTCTCGAGGTAGCGGCCGAGGCTCGCGGCGAACCCGGACCCGATCGGCTCGATGATCGGGTCGACGAGGAACGGCTTGCCGAGCTCCTGCAGGTGGGCGATCGTCGCGTCGAGGCTGTCGAGGTCGTCGGGCGTGTCGGGAATCAGCACCGGGGTCGCGCGCAGCCGGTCCGCGACATGACGGTTCTGCCCGTTGAGGCTGAGGACATAGTCCACGCCCGCGGCGTCGGCCATGAGGATCTCGTCGGGGTCGAGCGTGTCGATGCTGAGCGTGAAGCCCTGGGACTTGAGCTCGCGGATCACCTCCGGGCCTTCGTCGAGCCAGTTGCGGTCGAGCGACAGCCCGAGGTCGATGACGTCGGCGCCGGCGTCGCGGTAGTAGCCCGCGGCCGCGACGATCCGCTCGCGATCGAGGCGCGGCACGTTGTTGATCTCGGCGAAGATCCGGATGTCGCGCGCGCCGTAGCGCGAGCGCGCGTCGGCCTGGCCGAAGTGGGCCGGCAGGCGCTTGAGGTCGGCGGGGCCCTTCTCGGCCGGGATGTCGAACCGCTCGCTGAGCACCGCGGGATCGCCCTGGCACATGCCCGGGATCATGATCCGCGTGACGTTCGACGGGACCTCGAGCCGCTTGGCGATCCACGTCGTCGTCATCAGCGCCGCGACGGTGATCTTCATCACCGCGACGTCGTAGTCGAACGGCAGGTCGGCTCGCTCCAGCGTTCGTCCCAGCGCCGGCGCCGCGAGCTTGCCGGTCACGAACAGGTATCGATCGGCCATCGCGTCGACAGCCGCGCGGCGCGAGCGCCTAGCCGCGGCCCTTGCTGAAGACGAACTTGTTCGGGGTGCCCTCGAGCGCGCTGTCGTCGCCGGGGCGCCACAGCACCGTGTCCTCGATCTGCCGCGCCACCTCGAAGTCCTTGTCGGTGATGCCGCCGGCGGCGTGGTTCTGCAGCTTGACCCACAGCTTGCCCCAGGTCACCGCGAGGTCGGCGTGGTGGTAGGCCGCCTCGCACACGTAGCCGATGGCGTTGACCGCCATCAGCGTCGACGGCCAGCCGTCGGTGTTGTACTTGCGGCGGATCCAGTCGCCCTCGAGGTACCAGTCGTCGAGGCCGGCCTCCTTGAGCTTGGCCTCGATCTCGTCCGGCTCGTAGGTCTTGGGCTTGGCGCTTGCCTCCATGGAAATGCCTCCTTCGCGGTCTTCGCTGACTACAGCACGCCGAGCGCTACATCACCACGCCGCCGTTGATGTTGATCGCCTGCCCGGTGATGAACTCGGCCGCCGGCGAGGCGAGGTACAGCGCCGCGTCCGCCACGTCCTGAGGGCGGCCCCAGCGACCCAGCGGCGTGTCGCGCGCGACCGAGCGGCGAAAGTCGGGATCGGCGTGCTCGCCGAAGCTCGTCTCGATCCAGCCGGGACACAACACGTTGACGCGCACCGCGGGCGCCAGGCTGCGCGCGAGGCTCTTGCTGAACGCCAGCACGCCGCCCTTCACGGCGGCGAACAGCTGCGGGTTCTCGCCGGCCATGCCGCTCGTCACGTGGTCCCAGCTCATGTTGACGATCGCGCCCCCGCGCTCCTGGTCGCGCATGATGTCGCCGATGGCGTACGAGCACGCGATCGTGCCCTTCAGATCGACCGCGAGCAGGACGTCGAGCTTGTGCTCCCACTCCCACTCCGCCGCCTCGCCGGTGAGCACGTCCGCGCCGGCGTTGTTGACCCACACGTCGACCCGGCCGAGCTCGTCGTGCGCCCCCGCCACCAGGCGCTCGCACGCGTCGCGCGTCGCGAGATCGGCCTGGCGGATGAGCGCGCGGCCGCCGCGCGACGCGATCGCGTCGGCGGCATCGCGCGCACGGTCGGGCGAGTCGCGGTGCGTGAGCAGCACGACGGCGCCCTCGGCCGCATAGGCCTCGGCGACGGCGCGGCCGATGCCGCTGCTCGCGCCGGTGACGACGGCGTGCAGGCCCTGCAGCCGACCCGGCCGGGTCGTATCAGCCGATAGGTCTGACGTCGCCGGCTAGTCCTCGACGCCCGACGCGAACGGATGCCGCGCCGCCTCGGACGATCCCAGCACATCGCTCGCCTTGGGCTCGCCGGCAAGCGCCCGGGCGATCGACTCCTTGGTGGCCTGGTAGTTGTAGTCGAAGATCTTCTTGTCGTCCTTGGCCTCCCAGTGGATGAACACGCCGACGATGAGGCAGAGGTCGTCGACGTCCCCCTCGGGGATGACGCCCTCACGGACGGAGTCGACGACGGCGCGTGCGACGGCCGCCTGGGCGGGTCCGAACATCTGCACGGCCTGGGTGGCGCCCTTGATCGTGACCTTGTTGGACATGATCGTGTCGGGCTTCGCGGGGAGGTTCGGCGCGACCACCGCGAGGAGGTTCGTGTGTCCCTCCTTCTGGTTGACGAGGGAGTTCGCGAACGCTTCGCCGACCGGCCCGCTCTTCGAGCCGATCAGGAGGTCGACGTGCGCGACCTCGTTGCCCTCACCGACGAGTGACTCTCCTACCAGCAAAGTCGTGGCCATGACCCGTCCTTCCTATGGTTGTACGTGTGCCTGAGAAATCAGGGAACGGGTCGGCGACTCTAACCTCTGGCGCTCGCGAGGGTCAAGCTCGTCACGAGCGGTCGCCCGCACGTGGGGCAGGCGCGACCGTTCATGCCGCCGACGGCGTCGCCGGTGCGGCGCAACTGGCCTGCGTGCTCGAGGTCGGCGCGGAGAAGCCGGGCAACATCACGCCCAGCCACGAGTTCCGCGACACCTCCTACGAGGACATGCTGCGCAGCGCGATCGCGATCGGGCCCGCGCTGGCACGCGCCGGGGAGCGCGGCGTCGGCGAGACGATCCTCGCGGTCGTCGAGGCATCGCGCCGCGTCGCGCCGGCCAACACGAACCTCGGGATCGCGCTGCTGCTCGCGCCGCTGGCGAAGGCCGCGCTCACGGGCGCGCCGCTGCGGGAGCAGCTGGGCGCGACGCTGCGCGCGCTCGATGCCGCCGACGCGCGCGCCGCGTACGCCGCGATCCGCGTCTCGGGCGCGGCCGGCCTGCAGGAGCGCGTCGAGCACGACGTGCGGTCGGAGCCGGCCGTCGGCCTGCGCGACGCGATGGCGAGTGCCGCGGAGCGCGACTCGGTGGCGTCGGAGTACGTGACCGACTACGCGCTGACCTTCGAGACCGGGGTTCCCGCGCTCGCCGCCGCGCTCGGCGACGGCCTCGCGGTGCGCGACGCGATCGTCGAGCTGCATCTGCGGCTGCTGGCCGTGGCGCCCGACTCGCTGATCGCGCGCAAGGCCGGCGCCGAGGCCGCGGAGCAGGTGTCGGCCGGCGCGCGCGAGGTGCTCGCCGGGCGCCGGACGCTGCAGAGCTTCGACGCGTCGCTGCGCACGGACGGCAACCGGCTGAACCCCGGGACGACCGCCGACCTCGTCACGGCGACGGTCTTCGTCGCGCTGCTCGAGGGTATGCTCGCGCCGTCGCACCGAGTGAGCCACTCCTCCTGATCGCCCTGAGCGCGCGCATGCTCGCCGATCTGGCGAGGCGCGACGACGTGATCGCGTTCGACCTGTTCGGCGATCTCGACCTGCACGCCGCGCGTGTCGTGAAACGCTCCAGCCTGACCGCGCTCGTCGACGCCGCCGTGGCGGAGGCGCCGGGCGCCGTCGTCTACGGCGCGAGCTTCGAGAACCACCCCGGATTGGTCGAACGCCTGGCCGAGCGCCACAGGCTGCTGGGCAATCCGGCGGCCACGCTGCGCGCCGTGCGCGATCCCGTGCGGCTCGGCGCCGCGCTGAGCGATCTCCCGTACCCGCACACGACCGTCGAGGCACCGTCGTCCGGCCGCTGGCTGCGCAAGCCGCTGCGCGGCGGCGGCGGGACTCGCGTGCGCGAGTGGCGCGGCGGCACGTTGCCCGCCGGGACGTTCCTGCAGCAGCGCATCGACGGGGTCCCGTGCTCGGCGGCGGCGATGGGCGACGGAAGGGACGCCGTCGTGCTCGGCGTCACCGAGCAGCTCGTCGGGCGGCGGGAGTTCGGCGTCCGCGGCCACCGCTGGTGCGGGAACCTCGTACCGCCGCGAACGCCGGTGTCGCGGGACCAGGCGCAGGCGATCTGCTCCCGTCTGGCGGCCGCGTTCGGCCTGCGCGGGCTGTTCGGCGTCGATTTCGTGTGGGATGGCGAGCGCGCGTGGACGGTGGAGGTCAACCCGCGTCCGACCGCGTCGCTGGAGGCGATCGAGGCGGCGTACGGCGTGGGCGTGTTCGACGCGCACGTGCGCGCCTGCGCGGGCGAGCTGCCGCCCGTCGAGGCCGAGTGCCGGGGCGCGGCCGGCAAGGCGGTCCTCTTCGCCACCGAGGACGTGGTGGTCGGCGACAGCGAGCGCTGGCTGGAGCGCGGGGTGCGCGACGTCCCGCACCCCGGCGAGCGGATCGCCGCAGGTCGTCCGGTCTGCACGGTCGTGACGACCGCCGCGACACCGCACGACGCCCTGACGGGGCTCGAGGAGCAGGCAGCGCGGCTGCGCGCCGAGCTCCGGGTGGAGGTGGCGGCGGGTGGCTGACGCGACGTGTGCGGGCTGCGGCTGCGCCTGCGACGACATCGAGATCACGGATGGCCGGCCGGCACGAACGTGCCCGCTCGGCGACCGGTGGTTCGCCGAGCGCGGCGGCGAGCGGCCGGCGGTCGCCCGCGTCGACGGCCGCGCGGTGAGCCTCGACGAGGCCGTGGACGCCGCGGCCTCGATCCTGCGTCAGGCGCGCGCACCGCTCGTCTACGGCCTGGGCCAGACGAGCTGCGAGGCGCAGCGCCGCGCCGTGGCGCTCGCCGAGGCGGCAGGGGCGGTGATCGACGTCGGCGCTTCGGTCGAGGCGTACGCGGCGATCGGCTCGAGCACCGCCACCTTCGGCGAGATCCGCGACCGGGCCGAGCTTGTCGTGCTCTGGCGCGCCGACCCGGTCGTCACCCATCCGCGCCTGCTGGAGCGGCTGCGGCTCGCCCCCTCCGCGATGGTCGTCGTCGACGCGGAGCGCACGGCCACCGCCGACGCGGCCGGCGCGTTCGTCGAGGTCGATGACGATTTCAACGCGCTGTGGGCGTTGCGGGCGCAGATTCGGGGGGAGGCGCACGACGACCTCGCCGGCCGCATGCTCGCCGCACGCCACGTCGCCTTCATCCACGGCGCGCTCGACGAGCTCACCGCGCTGGCGCTGCGCTCGCTCGTGCGCGACCTCGCCCGCGATCGCCACGCGGTCACGTTGGGCCTGCGCGGCGACGGCAACGCGCGCGGTGCCGAGGACGTGCTCGCGTGGCAGACGGGGTTCGCCGCGGCGGTCAGCTTCGCGCGCGGCTTCCCGCGCGAGAGCCCGCGCGCCGCCGAGCTGCTCGAGCGCGGCGAGGTCGATGCCGCCCTCGTCGTGGCCGCCGACCCGCTTGAGGATCTGCCGCGCCTGCGCGGGTTGCCGACGGTGGTGGTCGACGCGCGGGAGACCGCGACGTCGCAGTCGGCGCGGGTGGCGTTCACCACCGCGGCCGACGGCATCGAGGTGGCGGGCACGCTCCACCGGATGGACGGAGTGCCGGTCCCGCTCCGCGCCGTGGTGCCCGGGGAGCGCCCCGGGGTCGAGGACGTGCTGGCCGCGATCGGCGGGCGCCTCTGATGTCTCCGCGATCGCCGGCGGCCGCGTGTACGACCCCGCCAACGGCATCGCCGGCGAGACGCGCGACGTGTGCATCGAGGACGGCAAGATCGTCGCCGACGTCCCAGGGCACGCTCGCAGGATCGACGCGCGCGGGATGGTGGTCATGCCG
>CAWDYI010000022.1:0-624576 GCA_963806395.1 uncultured Solirubrobacteraceae bacterium
GTTGCCCTTGAGGCGGGCGTAGATCGCGCCGAGCTGCTCCAGCGCCGCCGTCACCGGCCGTACCAGCGCCGGGTCGCGGCGGGCCTTCGCGACCCGCTCGAGCCCGACGTGCCCCTGCTCGCACAGCCAGTCGAACGACTGGCTGGAGAGGACGATCCCGTCCTCGGCCGCCGCCTGCGCGAAGGCCGGCCGAACGTCGCCGGGCGCCACCGGGCGGATGCTAGCCGCGCGGGCACATACAAACGTCAACTGCGCTGGGTGGGGAAGCTGGGGCTATGGGCGGTGGATCAGGGTGCATAACTCGCCACTCGATGGGGTCTGGCGTGGGGTGTGGTGAGTTGTGATCCGTGGCGGTGCATTTCTCGCCACGCGTTCGCAGCGGCTCGTCCTGTGGTGAGTTATGCACAGCCAGCTTCCCCACCCAGCGGGGTTGACGTTCGCGCCCGCGCGAACATCGGCGGATCGAGCCATAGACTCGCCGCCCGCCATGTCCGACCTCTCACCCGACGAGCTGCGCGCCGCCGTCGCCGGCCTCGGCTGGTTCCACACGATCGACCTCGGGCACGGGATCGTCACGCCGGGGCGTGACGAGTCGACCCGCAAGCTCGGCTGGATCGGCCTGCCCGCCGACCTTCGCGGCCGCACGGTGCTCGACGTCGGCGCGTGGGACGGGTTCTTCTCGTTCGAGGCCGAGCGGCGCGGCGCGGAGCGCGTGCTGGCCCTCGACGGGCCGGCGTGGAGCGAGCCCGCCTGGGGGCCGGACGGGTACGGGACGAAGGCGCCGTTCGAGCTCGCGCGCCGCGCGCTCGGCTCGCGCGTCGAGGATCGCGACCTCGAGCTCGACGAGATCGGGCCGGACACGATCGGCCGCTTCGACGTCGTCCTGTTCCTCGGCGTGCTCTACCACCTCAAGCACCCGTGGCCGGTGCTGGAGCGGGTGGCGAGCGTGTGCGACGGGCTGCTGATCGTTGAGACGCACGCCGACCTGCTCGACCTCCGCCGTCCCGCGATGGCGCTCTACCCCGGCGCCGAGCTGTCGGGCGACGCCTCGAACTGGTGGGGACCGAACGTCGCTGCGCTCACCGCGATGCTGCGCGAGGAGGGCTTCACGCGAGTCGAGGTCGTGCACCGCGAGCCGCGCGCCTACCGCTTCGCGCGCGCGGCCTACCGGCGGCTGCGCGGACCGCGGTTCCGCGCCCAGCAGGGGCGCGTCGCGGTGCACGCCGAACGCTGACGGACTTTCTCGAAACACCGGGAATAATCCGCCGGAAGACGGCGTCATAGAGGACGTGCAGTGTGCGGGCAGGGCCGTCCAGAAGTTTCTCCACGTGCCGGGGCAGGCGGGTTAGGGTCGACCCCCATGGCGCTCGTCGTCTCCGTGCCACTCAACACCATGCTCGCGGATCTGGACGAGACGCTGCGGTCGCTGCTCAAGCGCGAACTCGAGCGCCACGGGTTCGACGGCGTGCAGGTCGCGTTCGACGCGCCGTCGCGCGAATGGTCCGGTCAGCTCTCCTCACCGACCGTGAACCTCTTCCTGTACGACCTGCGCGAATCGCAGGAGGCGCGGCCGAACGAGTGGATCAACGACCGCCCGAGCAACGGCCACGCGCGCGAGATCCGCCCGCCGATGCTGATGGAGTGCTCGTACGCCGTGACCGCCTGGACACAGGCGGTCGAGGATGAGCATCGCCTCCTCTCGCAGGTGCTCGCCGTCGTGTTCGCGTTCCCGTCGCTGCCGCCCGACGCGATGCCGCCGCGCCTCCAGGGGCTCGCGGACCGCTTCCCGATCACGGGCCGGATCGCGCAGCCGAAGGCAGACGGCAAGGCCGACTTCTGGAACGCCGTCGGCGGCCAGTACAAGGCGTCACTCGACGTCGTGCTGACGATCGCGTGCGAGTCCGGGACCGCGTTCGAGCGCGGACCGGAGGTCCGCACCCAAACCGTGTCGACGCAGCTCGCGGACGGGCCTGCGCGGACGATCGTCGAGATGCATCGCTTCGGCGGCACGGTCGCCCGCGCCGACGGAGCGCCGGTGGCGTCCGCGTGGGTCGCGCTGCCCAGACCTCGGGCTGCTCGCGACCACCGGCCCGGACGGGCGCTTTCTCTTCAACCGCGTCAGCGCAGGCCGGCACAAGCTGGTCGTGCGCGCCCCCGACGGGGGCGAGGCGAAGGCCGACGTGGACATCCCTGGCACCCGCGCCGATCTCGTGATCGGCGCCCGAGCGAAGGCGAAGTGACCGAATGGGCAACGCCCCCTGCCCGAACGACTCTGGCGCCGCGCCCCGCGGACCGGAGAGGGTTGCGGTGTGCCAGTCCACGAGGGTCACCCGCCGCGCGTGCTGCTCGGCAACCTCGAGCCGATGGTCCGGCTGGGGATGACCATGGTTCTGAAGGAAGACGGCATCGACGTGATCGGCGAGGAGGTGCGCCCAGCGGCGCTCGTCCTCCTCGCCGGCCAGTCTGCGTCCGGACGCCGTCGTCCTCGATCTCGGGCAGGCGGCATCACGGGAGCTCGGCGACCGCGTACGAGCGGCGTCGCCGGACACGACGGTCGTGTTCTGGGCCCGTGACGAGGAAGTGATGGAGGTCGTCGACCCCGGCGCCTCCGAGCCCCGGCGGGTAGTCACCCCGGTCCCCGAGGAGCTCCGCAGTGAGTTGTTGAGAAGTCAAGTGAACCGAGTGGAGAGGTGATATGCCCACTTACCTGACTCCCGGCGTGTACGTCGAGGAGGTCCCGTCGACCTCGAAGCCCATCGAGGGCGTCGGGACGTCGATCGCGGCTTTTGTCGGGCTGGCGCCGGGCGGACCGGTGAACACGCCGATGCGAATCTCGAACTGGACCCAGTTCGCGAAGATCTTCGGCGACCCGAACGAGCCGGACAACGGTCCGTTCATGGAGGGCGCGTACCTCGCGCACTCCGTCTACGGGTTCTTCCAGAACGGCGGCGCGCTGTGCTGGGTCGTCCGCGTCGGCGCGCCCGACAACGGCGACGCCCGCCCCGTGGCCGCGCTGCCGGCCGCGGCCGACAAGGGCGTCGAGACCTTCCGCGCGCAGGCGCTCGAGGGGGTCGACGGCAACGTCAAGGTGGAGATCGAAGAGGAGCCGTCCGCCGAGGGCGGCGAGGGCAAGCCCGGCGACGCGACCTACAAGCTCGTCGTCGACGCAGGGCCGGCCGGCAAGGAGGAGTACGAGGGCCTGACGCTCAAGAAGGGCCGCAACAACCTCGCCACCAAGGTCAACAGCGCGTCGAAGCTGATCAAGATCGAGGAGACCGGCGCCTCGCTGCCCGAGGCGCAACGCGCCCCGGCGACCGGCAGCTACTCGCTGTCGACGCCGAGCGTCGCGCCCGAGCAGGTCAAGGCCGGCGACTTCGAAGGCGACGTCGCCCGCCGCAAGGGCATGGGCGGTCTGGCCGCGGTCGACGAGATCACGATGGTCTGCATGCCGGACATCATGGGTCTCGCGCAGAACGGCGACGACACCCAGCTGCGCGACCTCCAGGGCAAGATGCTCGCCCACTGCGAGATGGCCGGCGACCGCATGGCGATCCTCGACGCGCCGCCGGACAAGCTCCCGCAGGAGATCCTCGAGTGGCGGATGAACACCGCGGGCTACGACTCCAAGTTCGCGACGCTCTACTACCCGTGGATCGAGGTCATGGACCCGCTGTCGAACCAGCCGATGCTGGTTCCGCCGTCGGGTCACGTGGCCGGCGTCTGGTGCCGGACCGACTCCACGCGTGGCGTCCACAAGGCCCCGGCGAACGAGGTCGTCCTCGGCGCCAACGGGCTCGGCTTCCAGGTCACGCAGGCTGAGCAGGGCGGCCTCAACAAGGTCGGCATCAACTGCATCCGCGCGTTCCCGGGCCGCGGCATCCGGATCTGGGGCGCCCGCACGCTGTCGAGCGATCCGGAGTGGCGGTACATCAACGTCCGGCGGCTCTTCAACTACGTCGCCGAGTCGATCATGGAGGGCACGCAGTGGTCGGTGTTCGAGCCGAACGACCAGCGGCTGTGGATGCAGCTGCGGATCGCGGCGTCGAACTTCCTCATGCGCACCTGGCGCGAGGGGGCGCTCTTCGGCGCCACGCCTGAGCAGGCGTTCTTCGTCAAGTGCGACGAGGAGACCAACCCGCCCGAGGTGATCGAGGCCGGGCAGGTCATCTGCGAGATCGGGATCGCGCCGGTGAAGCCGGCCGAGTTCGTGATCTTCCGGCTGAGCCAGTACTCGGCCGGACAGTCGGAGATCGAGGGATAAGAAAGGAGTCTGAGACGCCATGGCATCAGCACAGAAGCCGCGCCCGACCAACCATTTCCGCCTCCAGATCGGCGGCAAGGAGGCGATCGGCCAGTTCCGCGAGGTGAGCGGGCTCGACTCCGAGCAGGAGATCGTTGAGCAGAAGGAGGTCGACGCGCAGGGCAACCCGGTGACCGTCAAGGTGCCGGGCAACGTCAAGTGGTCGAACATCGAGCTCAAGCGCGGGATCGACGTCGACAAGGCGCTCTGGGAGTGGCGTTACCAGGTCGAGACCGAGGGCCCGGACTCCGCGCGCACGGACTGCACGCTGGAGCTGATCGACTACGACGGATCGCCGATCACCACATACACGATCACGCAGGCCTGGCCGAGCAAGTACACCGGCGCGGCCATGAACGCGGGCTCGAACGAGGTCGCGGTCGAGGCGATAACGATCTGCCACGAGGGCTTCAAGCGGATGTAGCGAGGACGGCTTTCGCGCAATGAGGACGGAGTTCGCATTCACTCTCCCCCAGGGATATGTCGACGCCGGCGGTGCCGTGCACCGCGAGGGCGTCATGCGCCTGGCGACGGCCCGGGACGAGATCGAGCCGCTGCGCGACGCCGAGGTACGCCGGAACGAGGCGTACCTGGCCGTGCTGCTGCTGTCCCGGGTTGTCACCCGCATCGGCGACGTCACGGACGTCACGCCGGAGCTGGTGCAGGAGCTGTATGCGGCGGACTTCGACCACCTCCAACGTCTCTACGAGCGGTTGAACACCGACGGCGAGGCGGTGGGCGCGGTCACGTGCCCGCATTGCGCGCAGGCGTTCGAGGTCGACCTCACGGAAATAGAGGACGGTCGATTGGGGGAATGACGCGGCCGTCTCCCGAGCAGTTGCTCGCGGAGGCGGCCCGCCTCGCCCATCAGTTCCATTGGCCGCTGGACACGATCCTCGACCTCGAGCACCAGGACCGCCGGCGCTTCATCCGCGAGGCGGACGCGCTGGCCGGTTACGTCCCGAGCGGACCCACAGAGACTTGATCGATGGAAGACGTACCGCAGACGGATCACGACCGCACCGGCGGTCTGGTGGCGCGGATCGCGCCAGTTGGGCGACGCCTGCTCGGCCGCCATGCCCGTTTGATGCGCGCCACCGGGCAGCGGCTGGGCGAGACCGTGGCCGCACGGCATGAGCCGCCCGGCCCCGCGCAGGCCGCCCGGCGCCT
The DNA here is from genome assembly GCA_963806395.1 of uncultured Solirubrobacteraceae bacterium. Taxonomy (GTDB): domain Bacteria; phylum Actinomycetota; class Thermoleophilia; order Solirubrobacterales; family Solirubrobacteraceae; genus DASSUW01. Next base: position 5,471 of record CAWDYI010000022.1, read on the forward strand.
GACGCCGGTCCGGCTGGTGACGCGCGCGGCCGCTCCCGCTCCCGCTCCGGCGGCGGCGCCCGTGGCGGCCGCGGAGCCCGCCTGGGAGCCGTCGGCCAGCGAGAGCACGGTGCTACCCGGCGTGTCCGACTGGGGGGCCGAGTGGCTGTTCGGCGACCAGTCGACAGCCGTCGCCTCCGGGGACGCGTGGGCGGGCGGCGCCGGCCTCACGCCGCGCACGCCCGAGGAGAAGAAGCTCTCGCGCGTCAAGCGCGGCGGCCTCGAGGTCGCGCGCGGAGCGAAGATCCTCGAGGGCGACGAGCGGCCACCGGCTGTGCCCGCTGACGGCCCGAAGAAGCTCGCGCGCAGCCCGCGGCCGGCGCCCGAGCCTCCCCCTGCGGAGCAACCGGCGGACGCCGGCGTCGCAGATGAGGGCGAGGCACCGCCACCGCCGCCCGCCACGCCGCCGGCCGTCGCCCGCACGGCGCAGCCCGCGCAACCGCCGCCGCCGCGGGCCACGGTCTCGCGCGTGGCGAAACAAGACGAAGCGCCGCCGTCCGCTGACGCGCCGAGCCCGCCGCGGGTCAGGCTCGAGCGGCCGACCGAGGCTCCTGCGCCCCGCCCGGCGGTGCAACGGATGCCGCGCGCCGAGGCTCCCGTCGAGCCGGCGCCCGAGCCGGTGACGGAGGAGGCGCCTCGTCAGGGCCTGTTGCAGCGAGTCGCAGGGATCTTCCGTTCGCCGGCGCCCGAGCCGCCGGCCGCAGCCGCTCCGACGCCGGCGCGCGCGCCGGCGAAGGTGACCCGCCTCGTCGCGCCCGCCGTCACCGACCGCGTCGAGGCCGTCGCGCGGAGCGCCGCGTCTGCGCCGTCCGGCAGCGGCGTCGCGGCCGCGGCGTCAGACGTCGCGCCGCCTGGCGGCGACACTCCAGTGACTCCCGACGTCGCGTCGGTTGGCGACGACGCCCCGGCAACGCCCGACGTCGCCGCGGCGGGTACAGCCCCGACAGCGGCCCGCGTCGCGCGCACCGAAGCGCCGACGGCGGCCGGCGTCGCGCGCACCGAAGCGCCGACGGCGGCCGGCGTCGCGCGCACGGGCGAAGAGGCAGCTACAGGCGCCGCGCCCGCGGGCGAAGCCCCGACGGCACCCGTCTCGCGAACCAGCGAAGCGCCGGCACCGACCGGCGCCGCGCCCACCGGCGAAGCCCCGGAGGCATCCGTCGCGCGCACCGGCGACGCTCCGGCAGAGGCCGGCGCCGCGCCTACCGGCAACGCCCCGGCAGCGACCGGCGCGGCGCCCACCGGCGAAGCCCCGGCGGCGGCCGTCGCGCGCACCGGCGAAGCTCCGGCGGCAGCCGTCGCGCGCACCGGCGAAGCGCCGCCAGAGACCGGCGCCGCGCCCGCCGGCAAGGCCCCGTCAGCGGCCGAGGCCGCGCAGGCCGGCAGGCCTTCGGAAGCGACCGGTGTCGCGCCCGCCGGCGACGCCCCGGCCGCAGTCGGTCTTACCCCCGCCCGCAGCGTGGCTGCGGCCCGCGTCCCGTCCGTCGACGCCGCCGCGGCCGGCAGCGACGCCCCAGCGCCGGCCGACGTCGCGTCACCGGGCAGCGACGCCCCGGCGGCCGGCACCGCCCCCTCCCCCCGCAGCGAGGCCCCAGCGACTCCCGACGCCTCGGCCGCGAGCCGCGACACCACGGCGGCTGCCGCGGCCCCGTCCGGCGGCGACGCACAGGCGGCATCCGGCACCCCGCCCCGAGGCGCGCCGCCGGCGCCCGCCCTTCTCCGGTCGCGCCGGCACGACTCCGACCCGCCGCCGCGTGCTGGGGACGGCCCGACCGCAATGGACTCCGCGCCGACGACGTCGGCAGGGCAGGAGGCGCCGCCGCCCGCCCTCGACGCGCCGGCCCCGACGCCCGCCCACACCAGCGGTACCGCACCGCCGGCGGCGCTGCAGCGATCCGCTCGCGACGAAGCTTCGACACCCGCGGTCCAACGCCCGCGCACCGGCGCCGCACCGCCGGCCGATGTGCAGCCGGGCGAGGTCGCGACCGCGGCCGCTCCCCCCGCCCCATCGCGCCCCACCGTCCTCCGGGCGACACGAGGCGACGCTGCGCCCGCGGCGCCGGCTCCCCGTGCCGCCCTCGCGCGCGTGCCGGTGCAACTCGTACCCGGTGCGCCCGACGCCCGCCCGCGAGTTCAGCTCCGGGACGCCGCTCCCGAGCCCGCGGTGTCAGAGACGCCGGTGATCGGCAGCACGAAGGCCGAGCGGCTGGCGCGGATGCTCGGCACGGAGGTGGGCACCGACGACGCGGGCAACGCCACGGTCGAGATGCCCGGCGCGGGTCCCGGTCCCTTCGTCCCGTTCTCCACGGCCCCGCGCACGGTCAGCCGCGCCGAGGCGCCCTCGGAAGCACCTCCCGCGAGCACCACCCCGTCGACCCCGGCCGAGGCCACGCCCAGCGCGGCCGGACCGGCTGCCGTCGACATGGAAGCGCTGGCCGAAACCGTCATCGACAAGCTCCGGCGCGAGCTGCTCATCGAGCGCGAGCAGTCCGGAGGATCCATGGACCTGATCTGACCATGCCGGAGGAACGCCCATGTCAATGAGAGCCGTGACAAAAGGGTCGTCGATGCCCGACCCCGTCGCCGAGCTGCGCTTCAGCGTGGACCTGCAGGGGCTCAGCATCGGCCGCTTCAGCGAGTGCACCGGCATCTCGGTCGAGGTCGAGACCAAGGAGTACATGGAGGGCGGTCTGAACGACTTCGTCCACAAGCTCCCGACGCGCGTGAAGTACCCGAACATCGTCCTCAAGCGCGGCATCACGCACGAGGAAGAGCTCATGAAGTGGTTCTACGACAGCCGCTTCACGCCGCAGCGAAAGATCATGACCATCACGCTGCTCGGGCCCGGCACGAAGCCCGTCCGCAACTGGGCGTTCCTGAACGCCTACCCGGTCAAGTGGACCGGGCCGAACCTCAACGCGACGTCGACCTCGATCGCCTCGGAGCAGCTCGAGATAGTCCACAACGGACTGCGGGTGCCCTGATGCCGCCCAGCTATCCGAGCGGGTTCAAGAAGGCCGAGATCGAGATCGACGGCGGCGAGAAGATCGAGGTCCTCTTCAACCCGACCGAGTACACGGTGACGAAGACCAACACCTGGAACTTCAAAGAGGTCCAGGGTGCGTCGCTCCCGCCGCCCGAGTTCGGCGGCGGCAACCCGAGGGAGATCTCGCTGTCGCTGCTGCTCGACGCGTCGCTGCTCGAGGAGAGCCAGAGCGTCATGGACGTCACCAACAAGCTGTTCAAGATGATGGAGGTCGGTGACGGCCAGCCCGCCGGCGGAACGCGGTCCTCGCCGCCCTACATCACGTTCCGCTGGGGCGCGGTCGACACGTTCAAGGCCGTCTGCACCTCGCTCACCGTCGCGTACCAGCTGTTCCTGCCCAACGGCGACCCGATCCGGGCCGACGTCAAGCTCTCCCTCAAGCAGGCCGAGCAGGCGAGCACCGCGTCGTCATCGAGCGCCAACCTGGGAACGAACCCCACGACCCGCGCCATCGCCGGGCACGGCGTGCACACCGTCCAGGACGGTGACAGCCTGCCGTCGATCGCCTACCAGGCCTACGGCGACGCCACCCGGTGGCGGGCGATCGCCGAGGCCAACCACATCGACGACCCGCTGCACGTGCGCCGGGGGACCCCGCTCACGCTGCCGCTGCTGGAGAGCTGATGCCCGGCCCGCTTCCCGTCCCCGCCGTAGAGATCATCGTCGACGGCACCAAGCTCGCCCAGGAGTACGTCGCCCAGCTCCTCGAGGTGCAGGTCCGCGACAACCTGCTCCTGCCCGACACTGCCGTGGTCCGGTTCCGCGATCCGGCGGGCGAGTTCATCGACGGCCACCCGCTGCAGCCGGGGGCGGTCATCGAGATCAAGATGGGCGCGCGCAAGGACGACGGCACGACGCGCGTGTTCATCGGCGAGGTCGTCGCGCTCGAGCCGGAGTTCGGCGAGCGCGACTGCGTGATCTGCGCGCGCGCCTACGACCGCGGCCACCGTCTGCTGTCCAACCGCCGCAGCCAGACGTTCCAGGACCAGAAGGCCGAGGACATGATCCGCAACGTGATCGGCCGGGTCGGGCTGACGCCCGGGACGTTCGAGTCCACGGACGCGGTGCATCCGTTCTTCCAGCAGAGCATGGAGACCGACTGGGAGTTCTGCCGGCGCCTCGCGGCGATGAACGACTTCGAGTTCGTGGTCGACGACAGGTCGGTCAACTTCTACCATCGCGAGGCGGCGGCACCGGTCGCGGTCCTCGAGTGGGGCGAGAACCTGCTCACGTTCAAGCCGCGCCTGAGCGCCATGGGGCAGGTCGGCGCGGTCACGGTCAACGGCCACGACCCCAAGAACCGGCAGGAGCTCGTGGCGACCGCGTCCACGCCGCAGATGGCCGGCCGCTCCGAGGCGGTGGACACGCGGCGCGCGCTGGTGGGGAAGGTCAACGCCAACGGCAGCGTCGTCGTCGGCGACCGCGTGGTGGAGACCCAGGCCGAGGCGACCCAGGTCGCACAGTCGACGCTCGATCGCCTGGCGAGCACGTTCGTCGAGGCGTCGGGCAAGGGGGTCGGCAACCCGCGGCTGCGCGCGCGCAAGACCGTCGAGATCAAGGGGGTCGGCTCATTCAGCGGCCAGTACGTCCTGTCCGCGACGACGCACACGTTCCGCGGCGGCTCGGAGTACGCCACCGGCTTCGTGATCTCGGGCCGCACGGGTCACGGCTTCTCGGACCTGACGCGCAACGGCGAAGATCGAGCCTGGTCCTCGTCGCTCGTCCTCGGTGTGGTCACGAACAACAACGACCCGGAGAACCTGGGCCGCGTCAGGGTCACGTTCCCGCAACTGGGTTCCACGATGGAGGGGTGGTGGGCGCGCGTGGCGACCCTGAACGCCGGGGACAGGCGTGGCATCTTCATGCTGCCGGAGGTGGACGACCGGGTCGTGGTCGGCTTCGAGAACGGCGACCCAAGGCGGCCGTTCGTCATCGGATCGCTCTACGACGGCCGGGCGAAGGTGCCGGACGAAATGCTGGATCCGACGCGCGAGAAGGCGGCGTTCGGCCTCAAGTCCGACCACACGGTCCACGTCGAGGGCGAGAAGGAGCTGAAGCTGCGCACGCACGAGAAGATGACCGTGCTCGTGGACCGCGACGCCCAGGGCGGCACCGGCGACTTCCTGCTCGACGCGAAGGGCAACATCGAGGACAAGGCGGCCCAGAACATCAAGGGCACCGCCGGGCAATCGATCGAGCTCAGCGCCAACCAGTCGGTGACGATCAAGGGCACGGGCTCGGTGACCGTGGAGTCCACGGGATCGCTGACGCTGAAGGGCGCGGTCATCGACATCCAGTCCAACGGCCCGGTGAATGTCAAGGGCGCAATCATCAACCTCGGATAGGGATAGGGTCGGCTGAACATGGCGGAGATCCTCGGCTCCGGCCTCGCGTTCCCCCTCCAGGTGGATCGAAGGGGCGGGATCGCGCTGGCGAAGGATGAGACGGACGTCGACCAGGCGATCCAGCTGATCCTCTCCACCGCGCCCGGCGAGCGGCCGATGCGCCCCGAGTTCGGCTGCGGCGTCCACGACTTCGTGTTCGACACGATCGACGCCGGGACCGTCGCGCGCATGGAGACGGCGATCCGCGCCGCGCTCGACCGCTGGGAGCCGCGGATCGAGGTCGCCGACGTGACGTTCGATCTCGACCGCACCGACACCGGCGCGTTGCTCATCGACATCACCTACCGGCTCCGCGCCACCAACCACATGCGGAATCTCGTGTACCCCTTTTACGTCATACCTGCAGAAGAGACCGCCCAATGAGACTCCCGGAGATCCAGCTCGACGACCGCCGCTTCCAGGACCTCGTGTCCGAGGCCCGGATGCGCATCAACCGTGCCTGTCCCGAGTGGACCGAACACAACGTCTCCGACCCCGGCATCACGCTGATCGAGCTGTTCGCCTGGATGACGGAGATGACGATCTACCGGCTCAACCGTGTGCCGGACAAGCTCCACGTCGCGCTGCTCGAACTGCTCGGCATCCGGCTGGACGGCCCGAGTGCGGCCACGACCTCGCTGCGCTTCCGGCTCGCCGCGCCCGCCACCGAGCACGTGCAGATCCCCGGTGGCGAGACCGAGGTGGGCACGCCGCGCACGACCAACGAGGAGTCGATCATCTTCCAGGTCGACGAGGACTTCACGATCCCGCCCGCGCGGCCCGCCGCGTACGTGCTCCAGCGCGGCGGCCAGATCAAGGACGTCGGGCTCGCCGACGGCCGCGCTCGCCCGCAGGGTCCCGACCAGCTGCCGTTCGGCGCACCGCCCGCCGTCGGCGACGCGCTCTACCTGGGCTTCGAGGAGCCGCTCGGCCGGCTGCTCATGCAGATCCAGGTCGATGCCTCGCAGGCGCGCGGCGCCGGCGTGGACCCCGAGGATCCGCCGCTGCGCTGGGAGGTCTCGCAGGGTGACGGCCAGTGGGACGAGGCGATCGTGCTGGAGGACCTCACGGGCGGCTTCAACTACGGCGCGGGCGCGGTCGAGCTCGAGCTGCCGCCACGCTCGGCGATCCAGCCGGTCGGCGGCCATCGCATGCACTGGCTGCGCTGCCGGATCGACGACAAGACCCGCCACGGCGGCGCCGCGACGACCTACTCGCACCCGCCGGAGATCTACTCGATCACCGCCGCCCCGGTCGGCGCCCGGCTACCGTCCACCCACGCCGCGCAAGAGGAGCGCGAGACGCTCGGCGTCTCCGACGGCACGCCGGGGCAGGTGCACCCCCTGCGCCACCGGCCGGTGCTCAAGCCGCAGGCGGGCGAGACGCTCGAGGTCCAGGACCCCGAGTCGGGCGACTGGTCGACGTGGGAGCTGCGCGAGGACTTCGTCGACTCGACCGAGTTCGACCGTCACTACGCGCTCGACCTGGTGTCGGGCGAGGTGGAGCTCGGGCCGGCGATCCGCGAGACGGACGGCGGCTGGAGCCAGTACGGCGCAGTGCCGCCGAAGGGCGCGACGCTGCGCTTCACCCGCTACCGGCACGGCGGCGGCCGCCAGGGCAACGTCACCGCCTCGACCCTGACGGTGCTCAAGAGCGCGATCCCCGGCGTGGACACGGTCACGAACCCGGACTCGGCCACCGGCGGCGTCGACGCCGAGCGGATCGAGCACGCGCGCCAGCGCGCGTCGATGGAGATCCGCTCGCGCTACCGGGCCGTGACCGCCGAGGACTTCGAGTTCCTGGCGGGCGAGGCGTCACCACGCGTGGCGCGCGCGGTCTGCATCCCGCCCGCCGACGGCGGGCCGGTGCCGCTGCACCTGCTCCCGCGCGTGTATCCGGCCGACCGGTTGCTCGCGCACGAGGAGCTGCTGCCGAACGAGGCGCTGATGACCGAGGTGCAGGAGTACCTCGACGAGCGCCGGCTGATCGGCACCACGGTGGACCTCATGCCGTGCCGCTTCCGAGGGCTGTCGGTGGTCGTGAACCTCCAGGCCTCGCAGCTCGCCGACACCGCGCGGGTCGAGGAGGACGTCGCGCACGCGCTGTACACGTACCTGAACCCGCTGGTAGGCGGCAACCCCGCCGGGCCCGGTGAGGGATGGCCGTTCGGGCGGGCGCTCAACCAGGGCGAGCTGTACGGGATCGTGCACGCCGTCCCCGGCGTCGAGTTCGTGAAGATCCTGCGGATCTACGAGACCAACGTCGAGACCGGCGAGCAGTCCTCCAAGCCGGCCGGCAGCCACATCGTGCTCGAGCCCGACGAGCTGATCGCGTCCGGCCGGCACATCGTCAAGGCGACGCATCGAGAGGACTGATGGCGGAGGGCAACGGCAGCGGGAACGGCGACTACCGCACCTTCAGCGGCGCCGGCTTCGGCACGCTGATGATCCGGCTCGCCGCCGGCACGAAGGAGACGCCGTCGGTCGCCTCCAGCCGCGCATACCTGCGCAACGGGCTCCCCGCGGTCTACCAGGAGGGCGACTTCGGGATGCGCTTCATCGGCGCGCTCGAGACGACGCTCGACCCGATCGTGGCGATCCTCGACGCCCTGCCCGCGCACTTCGACCCCGACTTCGCGCCGCGCGACATCCTCGACCTGATGGCGGCGTGGCTCGGCGTCGACCTCGACGAGTCCCAGGAGATCCGCCACCAGCGCGAGATGGTGCGCCGGTCGGCCGACCTCGGCCGCCGCCGCGGGACCGTGCGCGGCCTCGAGCTCGCGCTCGAGCTGAGCTTCCCCGGGGTGCCGCTGCGGGTGGAGGACCAGGGCAGCGTGCGCTGGACGGTGAAGCCGGGCGAGAAGCCGGCCGCCGCGCCGCCGCCGTCGTTCGTCGTCTACTGCGACAAGCCGGTCGGCGAGCAGGTGCAGGCGGGGATCGCACGCTGCATCGAGCACTTCAAGCCGATCGGCACGACCTACCGGTTACGCGTGAAGGCTTCGAAGAAGAAGGACGAGTCGCAATGAGGACGTGCGCGAGCTGCGGTCGTGAGAACCCGGACGATCGCGATTTCTGCGATTGCGGCGAGTACCTGCGGTGGGAGCCGACGGGCTTCATGCCGGCGGTGTCGCCGGAGATGGCCAAGCAGGCGGTCGAGCAGCCGGCGCCGCCGGAGCCGCCGGTGCCGGTCAACGAGGCGCCGGCGCCGCCGCCTCCGCCGGGAAACGGCCACGAGGCGATCCAGGCGCCGCCACCGCCACGCAGCCGCCGCAGCCGCCGCAGCCGCCGGCGGCACCGCAGGAGGTGGCGGGTGCGTCGATCACGCTGCGCCAGCCGGACCGCGACGCTGAGCACGGTGAGACGCTCGCGGTCGGTGTCGAGCCTGGTCAGCGCGAGCAGGTGCTGGCGCTGGTGCGCAACCAGAGCGGGATCGTCGACAACTACGAGCTGCGCGTGGACGGGTTGCCCGAGGGCTGGTGGTCGATCTTCCCGGACACGGTGTACCTGGTCCCGTTCGGGTCGTCCGGTACGTATGAGCAGGAGGTCGAGATCCACCTGCATCCGCCGCGTACGCCGGAGGCGGAGGCGCGGATCTGGGACCTGCAGGTGGTGGCGCACTCGAAGGCGCACAGCCGTGACGCGGTGTCGGCTCCGCTCGCGCTCGGGATCCTGCCGTACACCGAGACCGGCACCAGCGTGCGGCCCCAGCGCGCCAAGGGGCGCCGCAAGGCCGACTTCACGGTCGACGTCGAGAACCGCGCGAACGCGGCCGTCGTGGTCGCGCTGGAGGGGACAGACCCCGACGGTGAGCTGCAGTTCGGCTTTGACCGGCCGCCAGCCGAGATCACCCCTGGCCAGACCGTCCAGACCACGATGCGCGTCAAGCCGGCGAAGCAGATCTGGGTCGGCCGCGCGGTCGACAAGCGCTTTGAGGTCACGACGCTCACCGGCGCGGAGGCCGACGAGCGGCTCGCTGCCGAGCCCGAGACCGCCGACGCGGGCCCGTCGCCGGCGGCCCGGCGCGGGCGCCTGCGGATCCCCGGCGTCGGCGCGCCGCAGGTGTTCAAGCCACAGCTGTATGAGCCGGGCGTGAACATCGGCCCGGGCGGCATCAACTTCCGCAAGCCGCAGCTCCGCGGCCCGCAGCTGCGCGGCCCGCAGGTGCCCTCCAAGAACCTCCAGCTGTCCAACCTCAAGAACCTCAAAGGCGGCGGCGCCGCTGCTGCGCCGGCCGCGCCGCTGCTGCCCTCACAAGGCGTGTTCCGCCAGAAGGCCTGGCTGCCGTGGTGGCTGATCCCCGTCCTCGCGCTGCTCGCCGCGCTCGCCGTGTTCCTGTTCATGCTGCTCCCGCGCAACGTCGAGGTACCCGACGTCGTCGGCTCACCGTCTGCCTTCGAGGCCGAGCAGAAGCTGACCGAGGCCGAGCTCAAGCTGGCAGGGCAGCAGAAGGAGGAGGTGACGGACGAGGCCGAGCCCGGTACGGTGATCGGCCAGACCCCGGCGGCCGGCGAGACGGCCGAGAAGGACTCCGAGGTCTCGCTGCTGATCGCCGTCGGCAACGGCGAGGTGACCGTGCCGAAGATCGTCGGGAAGAAGCTGCCTGACGCGGAGAAGGCGCTGCGCGACAAGAAGCTCACGCTCGGCCAGGCATCGCCGCAGCCGCCCGACCCGGCCAAGAAGATCTCCAGCCAGATCCCCGCCGCCGGCGAGGTCGTCAAGGAGGGCACGCCCGTCGACATCTTCTACCCCGAGCCCGGCGCCGGGGGCGGCGGCGGACCCGGCGGTCCGGGCGGCAACGGCGGCGACGACAACGAGGGCGGCGAAGCCGCCGAGGTGACCGTTCCGGCGATCGACGGCGCGGCGACCGAGGAGTACGCCCAGACCGTCTCGGACGAAAAGCTCGTCCCCGAGGTGAAGACCGCGTTCGACGCGTCGCGAGCCCGGGACGCTGTTCGCCACGGACCCGCCGGAGGGCACCAAGGTCAAGGCCGGGACGAAGGTCTTCCTGCTCGTCTCCGCCGGCTCGCCGTCGCTGGCGTTCGACAACGACAAGGACATCCTGCGCGTCAACGGGGCCACCGGCGAGAAGCTGGACCCGGTCGCCAAGGGGCCGGGGCTCGAGAAGGACCCGACGTTCAGCGCCGACGGCTCGCGCGTCGCCTACGTCCGCGACGGCCGGGTGTTCCTCGCCGACCTCGAGAAGCCGGACGAGGCGGCAGCCGAGCTCACCGCCGAGGGCGAGGAGTTCGCCGACCTGGCGTGGGCGCCGACAGCCGACGCCGACGTGCTGGCGATGGGGAAGATCAGCGAGAACGACCGCGACCTGTGCCTGGGCCGGATCGCACGCGACGGCATGACGCCCGGGGTGCCTGACCGAGCCCGACGTGACCGATCGGCGGCGCGATCCACTGGGCGCCGAACGGCAAGTCGCTGCTCGCGGGCGGCGTGTCGAACACGGAGCAGGGCGTGTTCGGCGTCGTGCAGTGGAAGACCAAGGAGCCGTTCTCGTCCGACCCGGCCGACTGGAGCAAGGGGAAGTTCGTCTCGGACACCTCGAAGCCGAACGAGGGCCTCAAGGAGGCCGCGCTGTCACCCGACGGCAAGCGCCTGGCGATGATCGCCAAGATCGGGAACCGCCCGTTCGAGCTGGTGCTCGCCAAGCCGGGCGACTTCCAGCTCGACAAGGCGAAGCCGACGGGCGTGCGCGCCTGCAAGCTGGCATGGCGTCCCGACAGCCGCGAGCTGGTGATCGTCCAGTCCGACGAGGTGTGCAGCGAGGCCGTCGGCTCGCTGGTGTCGCTGCCGGTGAGCGACCCTGCCAAGCACCAGCAGTTGAACGCCCGCGGCGACAACCCGGCGTTCGAACCGCTCTCGCTGGGGGGTTAGCGGAGCCGTGCTGTGCCCGGCCTGCCGTCGCCAGCTCGAGCGCGGGGGAAGCTGGTGCGGTGCGTGCGGAGCGCCGATCGGGGGCGCCGCGGCCCCGCTCGAGCTCGTGCTGGAGGACGCCACGCGCGTGCCGCTGGTGGCGGACGTGACGCTCGGTCGCGCGCCCGGGTCGAGCGTCGTGCTGGGCGATCCCTCGGTCTCACGCGTGCACGCGCGGATCTGGCCTGACAACCGTGACGGCCCGCTGCTCGAGGACGCCGGCTCGTCGCACGGGACGTTCGTTGACGGCGTGCGCGTGACCGGGCCGGTGCCGCTGCGCGACGGCGCGAAGATCCGGCTCGGCGACGCCGTGCTCGGCGTCGAGCGGCGGCGCGACGCGGCCGAGGCGGGCCGCACGATCATCGTGAACGCGAGCGCTGCTGTGCCCGCCGCGATGCCGGCGCGCGAGGCGACCCAGTTCGGCACGCGCCCTCGGGTGCGCTCCGGCTACGCGCTCAAGCGCCTGGAGGCGGCGGAGGGCAACCGGCGCTGGGTGCTCAAGGACCTCGAGACCGGCACGTACCTGCGGCTGAGCGACAACGACGCGCAGCTGTTCGAGCGACTCGACGGCGAACACTCGCTCGCCGACCTGATCGGCGAGGCCGAGCAGCTCTTCGGCGCGACCGGGCCGGCACGGCTCGCGCGGTTGCTCGCCGACCTCGGCGAGCGCGGCTTCCTGGCCGGCGTGCAGAGCGCGGCAGCGGGCATGATCGAGGCGCCGCAGCCGTGGTACCGGCGGCTGATGCGCCCGCGGGTGAAGACGTTCGGCGGCATCGGGACGCTGTTCGAGGCGTTGTACGCCCGCGGCGGTTGGGTGCTGTTCACGCGGCCGGCGCTGATCGCGCTCGCGGTGCTGGCGGCAGCCGGCGTCGGCGTGTTCGCGTACCTCGTGGCCAATCGGTACGGCACGCCGTTCGTCGTCGCGAAGAAGATCGGGCTCGGCGGGCTGGTGTTCCTGCTCGGGCGCTTTGCGGTCGTGGCGGTGCACGAGCTGGCCCACGGGCTCGCGATGGCGTCGTACGGGCGCCGGGTCCACAAGGCCGGCGTGAAGCTGCTGCTGGTGTTCCCGTACGCGTTCGTCGACACGTCGGAGGCGTGGTTCGAGCCGCGCCGGAGGAGGATCGCGATCAGCGCCGCGGGCCCAGCGTCGGACTTCACGCTCGGTGCCGTGTTCTCGATCTGCTGCCTGCTGCTGGCGCCGGGCACGGTACGTGACATCTGCTTCCAGCTCGCGTTCGCGGCGTACGTGGGCGCGTGCTTCAACCTCAACCCGTTCCTCGACCGTGACGGCTACCACATCCTCGTCGATGTGCTGCGCGAGCCGGGGCTGCGGAGGCGCGCGCGCGAGCAGTTCGCACGGCGGCTGTCGGGCGGCGACCGCGGCGGGGACTCGCCGGTGCTCGCGCGCTACTCGCTGTACGGCCTCGTGTGGTCGTTCGTGGCGGCGCTGTTCGTGATCGCCATGACGCTGCGCTACCGCGGCGCGCTCGAAGCGGCGGCGCCGGCCGACTGGATCGTGTGGGCCGTGATGGCGACGGTGTGGATCGCGGTGTTCGTGCCCGTTCTGGTCGTGGTCGGCCGGCCGCTCCTGCAGCGCGTGCGGGGGGAGCGCTGATCGCGTGGCGACGTCCGAGGCCGACGTCGCGGCCCAGCTGATCGAGCGCCTGCTCGCCGAGCCGGACTTCCGCGTTCGCTTCCGGCGCGACCCGGCGACCGCGTGCCGGGAGGCAGGGCTGGAGCAGCTCGCAGAGGAGATGGCGCTCGGCGCGGGCAAGGCGATGATGACGCTCGACGTCCGCGAGTCCAAGTCGAGCCTCGCCGGCGTGATGATGGCCGCCGCGATGGAGGGCGTGGGCCTCTATCGAGTTCTCCGAGAACGTCCTCCCGCATCTCGAGGACATCCCGGCCGAGGTCGGCGACGTGCTGAGCCGCGTGCAGCTCCCGGCCGTCGGCGGTGCGCTTGCAGGGTCGCCGCCGAGGAGCGACCCGGTCGCGGTTGCGGAGCCGGCGGTGGCGGCGCCGCCGGAGGCCGCGCGCGGAGCGGCGGCGGCGGCCCCGCCGGAGGCCGCCGCCCGAGGCCCCGCCGGAGCCGAAGAAGCCGCCGGAGGCAGCACCGCCGGAGGCGCCACCACCGAAGGCGCCGCCGCCGGACGCCGAGCCGCCGTCCCAGGCGGGCGCGAAGACGACCGACGCTCCCGAGCCCGACGCGCCGCCGCCGCCCGTGGCCGCCGGACCCGTGGATCCATCCCAGTTCGGTGCGGAGGGCAAGGGCGGCCCGCCGAGCGCGGAGGCGCAGGCGCTGCTGAAGAACGACAACGTCGTGTTCGACGAGGTCGGCGTCGCCGATCTGCAGGAGGGGCGGATCGATCCGCGGATCGTGGCGGTGCTGACCAAGCTCAGCCAGGACCACAAGATCACCGTCTCGTGTATGTGCTCGGACCACTCGAAGTTCACGAGCGGCGGATCGGTGTCCAACCATCACTTCGGCCGCGGCCTCGACATCGCGGCGATCGACGGCGTCCCGGTCAACGCGTCCAACTTCGACGCACGCGAGATCGCGATGGCCCTCCAGGATCTCGATCCCTCGATCCGGCCGTCGGAGATCGGGACGCCGTGGGCGATCGCCGGGCCGGGCTACTTCACCGACGCCGGCCACCAGGATCACCTGCACGTGGGCTTCGACCAGCCCGTCACCCCGGACTTCCGGCCGCCCGCCGATCTGGCCGCCGGCGCACAGCCGCCAGGCGCGCCCGCCGGGACGGCGCCGCCCGAGCGCCGGCCGGGCGACTCGCTGACGTTCGCAGCGGTGAAGCCGAAGGCCGTGGCGGCAGGCGCCGGCAAGGCCGCCGACACGCTGGGCTTCATCCGCGCGGTCGAGCAACAGCAGCAGCCGGCAGCCGGGGCACCCGTCGACGTCGCCGACGTCGGGGAGTACCCGGGCGATGACGCGCCGCCGGAGCAGATCGCCGCCTGGATGGCGAGCGAGGCCAAGAAGCGCGGACTGCCACGGCGAACTGCCCGTGATGGCCTCGCTCGTCGAGTCCGGCATGAAGAACCTCAACCACGGCGACGCCGACTCGGTCGGCTACTTCCAGATGCGCCTCTCGTTCTGGAACAACGGCCCCTACGCCGGCTACCCCGACGACCCCAACAAGCAGATCGACTGGTTCCTCGACCAGGCCGAAGCGATCAAAGAGCAACGCGTCTCCCGCGGCCAATCAATCGACGACCCCAACCAATTCGGCGAATGGATCGCCGACGTCGAACGCCCCGCCGAGCAATTCCGCGGCCGCTACCAACTCAAACTCGACCAAGCCCAAGCCCTCCTCAAAGACGCACCCCAGCAACCAGCCGCCGGGGCACCAGCACCCGTCGAGCCCGTCGCGCCGGCGCCGGTCGTCGACACCGGGCCGATCGATCCCGCCCAGTTCGGCGCCGAGGGCAAGGGTGGCCCGCCGAGCGCGGAGACGCAGGCGCTGCTGAAGAACAAGAACGTCGTGTTCGACGAGGTCGGCGTCGCCGACCTCAAGGAGGGCCGGATCGATCCGCGGATCGTGGCGGTGCTGACCAAGCTCAGCCAGGACCACAAGATCACCGTCTCGTGCATGTGCTCGGACCACTCGAAGTTCACGAGCGGCGGATCGGTGTCCAACCACCACTTCGGCCGCGGCCTCGACATCGCGGCGATCGACGGCGTCCCGGTCAACGCGTCCAACTTCGACGCGCGCGAGATCGCGATGGCCTTCCAGGACTTCGATCCCTCGATCCGGCCGAACGAGATCGGCACCCCATGGGCGATCGCCGGGCCGGGCTACTTCACCGACGCCGGCCACCAGGACCACCTCCACGTCGGCTTCAAGGAGGAGATCTCGCCGGACTTCAGGCCGCCCGGCGACCTTGCCGCCCCGGGGCAGGCCGAGGCTGCGGCACCGGCGAAGCGCCGGCCCGGCGACTCGCTGACGTTCGCGGCGGTGAAGCCGAAGGCCGTCGCAGCGGGCGCCGGCAAGGCAGCCGACACGCTGAGCTTCATCCAGGCGGTCGAGCCGCAGCCTGTGGCTGCCGGCGCACCGATCGTGACCGAGTACCCGGGTGACGATGCGCCGCCGGAGCAGATCGCCGCCTGGATGGCCGGCGAGGCCAAGAAGCGCGGACTGCCAGGCGAACTGCCCGTGATGGCCTCGCTCGTCGAGTCCGGCATGAAGAACCTCAACCACGGCGACGCCGACTCGGTCGGCTACTTCCAGATGCGCCTCTCGTTCTGGAACAACGGCCCCTACGCCGGCTACCCCGACGACCCCAACAAGCAGATCGACTGGTTCCTCGACCAGGCCGAAGCGATCAAAGAGCAACGCGTCTCCCGCGGCCAATCAATCGACGACCCCAACCAATTCGGCGAATGGATCGCCGACGTCGAACGCCCCGCCGAGCAATTCCGCGGCCGCTACCAACTCAAACTCGACCGAAGCCCAAGCCCTCCTCAAAGACGCACCCCAGCAACCAGCCGGCGAAACACCGATCGACGCCGCCGGCCCAACCGGCGGCGGGGCCGCCGGCGCGCCCGCGCTCGCCGCGCTCGCGGAGGCCAAGAAGTATCTGGGCACGCCGTACCAGTGGGGCGGCTCGACGCCGGAGACGAACTTCGACTGCTCCGGGCTCGTGCAGTGGTCGTACGCGCAGGCCGGGATCCAGATCCCGCGCGTGACCGACCAGCAGATCCTGGCCGACAACGGGACCGAGGTGAAGCGCGACGAGCTGCTGCCCGGCGACCTCGTGTTCTTCCGCGACGCGAGCGGCTACGTGCATCACGTCGGGATGTCGCTCGGCGGCGACAAGTTCATCCACGCGCCGAGCACCGGCGACGTCGTGAAGATCTCCAGTCTCGACGAGGCCTACTACGCGGAGCAGTTCACCGGCGGCCGGCGCTTCGCCGAGGCGGCGGCAGGCGCGCCCGCCGACCCGACCGACGTGGCGAAGGCGCAGGCGAAGGTCGCACTCGACGCCGCCGAGGTCCGCCGGCAGGACTCGATGCTGTTCGTCGCCGTGAAGGCCCAGGAGGCCGCGAAGCACCGCGCCACGGTGCAGTTCATGAAGGCGATCGATCCGTCGCAGGTCAAGGCCGCGGCGCCGCCCGAGCTGGCAGCCGACGCGCCCGTCGGGCCCGCGCCCAACCTCACCGGCGTCCCCGCCGACTACCCGGGCGACGACGCGTCGCAGGCCGCGCTGGCGAAATGGCTCGCCAAGCAGGCAGACAAGGCCGGGCTACCGCCCGAGCTCCCCGTGATGGCGGCGCTCGTCGAGTCCGGCGTGAAGAACCTCAACCACGGCGACGCCGATTCGGTCGGCTTCTTCCAGATGCGTCTCTCGTTCTGGAACAACGGCCCCTACGCCGGCTACCCGCAGCGCCCCGACCTCCAGGCGAAGTGGTTCATCGACACCGCGCTCGCGGTCAAGAAGCAGCGCATCGCCGCCGGGGACGTCAACTTCGGGAAGGACCCCGCCAAGTGGGGCGAGTGGATCGCCGACGTCGAGCGCCCCGCGGAGCAATACCGCGGCCGCTACCAGCTGCGACTCGCCGAGGCGCGGACGCTGCTCCGCTGAGCGTCAGTCCTCGCCGCCGCCGGTCACCGGACCCGGGTCCGGGTTGGACGGTGCCGGCGTGCTCGGTGTCGGGTTGCTCGGCGCCGGGTTGACCGGCGCGGGCGCGGTGCTCTCCTGCGGGGCGCTCGCGGCCGGCGTCGGCGTGGGCGTCGGCTTCGGCTTCGGCTTCGGCTTGAGCGCGGGCAGGCCCTCGCTCGTGACGCTCGCCGAGATCGCCGCCGACGGGACGTCGATCGACTGTGCGGACTCGCCGGTGCCGGCGGTCGCCTTGCCGCCGCCCGCGACCTTCCCGATGCCGAATGCCACCGCGAAGGCGGCGACCACGGCGCCCGCGGTGATGACGATGTTGCGGGATTGCATGTCGCTTGCTCCTCAGGACTCGATCTCGTAGCCGGCGGCACGGAGCCCTTCGACAGCTCCGGCCAGTTCCTGCTGGGAATTCTTGACGGCCTTGCCGGCCTTCGCGTAGCCCGCCTTGTTGCTCTTCGAGGCCGCAGTGGCGGCCTGCCCGTACGCCTTCGCGACACCGCCGAGCGCCGCCACCAGGCGCGCGTTCGCTCCGCGGTCGGCCGGGCTCAGATCCTGGCCGGCAAGGCTCCGGGACGCCTTCCGGTACGCCGCCTGCAGGTCGCGCGCGGCGGCGGCCTGAGCCTTGGGCACCTTCGCCTTGCCGAGCGCGGCCGTGCCCTTGTCGACCGCGGTCGCCAGCGTGCCGAGCACGCCGCCGACGGCCGTCGCGTAGCTCTCGCTCGGTCCGACGGGGAACGGCTCGCGCCCGACCAGCTCGAGCGTGTTCGCCACCGCCTCGCAGGTCGGTGAGCCCGCCGAGCCGGGTACGCAGGCGATCGTCGCGACGCCCCGGTCCGTGGGCACGGCGTAGAACGTCACGGGCTCCGCGCCGCCCGCCAGCTCCACGTTGCTGTATCGGTACGCCTCGAGGCCGGCCGGGCCGAGCTTGACCGCGGTGCGCTCCGGCACCGAGTCGGCGGCCTGGAGCACGCCTGTCGGCAGCAGCGTCGAGTTGTCGGCGTCCTCGTCCACCGAGCCGAACAGGACCGTCTCGCCGTCCTCCGCTGCGAACGCCTTCGGGTCCGTCAGCTCGAGCCCCGGCACCGGCGGTGCGTCGGCCGCGTTCCACCCCTCGGGCACCTTCACCTTCATCGCCGCGTTCGACTGCACGGTCGCCGGCTCGCCACCGCCGGAATCGCCGCCCGAGCCGCCGATCAGGAAGCCGGCGACGGCGGCGACCACGACGCCGGCGACGATCGCCACGGCGACGAACCTGCGGGGCCGCGCCTGCGGCTGCGGCTCCGGGCGGGCGGTGGGCGTGGCGAGCGACTCCCGGATCGCCTTCGGCATGGCCGTCTCGGGCACCCGCTCGGGCTCTGGCTCTGGCTCCGGCTCCGGCTCGAGCGCACGCTCGGGCTCCGGCGGCGCCGGTGGAGGCGGCGGCGCGGCCTCCGGTGGCGGTGGGGGCGGAGCGGCCGGGGGCGGTGGTGCCACGGCCTCCGGTGGCGGCGGGTCCGCGACCGGCGGTCGCTGCGGGGGCGGCGCGACGTAGGTCTCGAAGCCTTCCTCGGCCGGCGCCTGCTCGGCCGGCGGCGCCTCCGGGGGCGGGAGCAGCGCATCGGTCGGCGGCGCCGGCGCCGGGGCGCCGAACGTCACGAAGCCGGTCTCCCCGTCCTCGACGGGAAGGGCCTGGCTCGGCGGCGGCGTGAACGGCCCCGGCGTGCCCCACTGGACCGACTGGTAGTCGTCCGACACCGCCGCGTCGGCCGACGTGCCCTCGAACGGCGCCGGGGTGAGCGGCTTCGGCGTGTCCACTTGCTCGACGCGGTCCAGCAGCCGCGCCTCGCGCCGCCAGCGCGGGCCGAGCAGGCGGATCACGATCTCCTCGAAGTCGTCCCACGCGTCGGCGGCCGACTGCGTGCGCTGCGTCGGATCCTTCACCAGCAGCCGCTCGATCCAGTCCGAGATCCCCTGGTCGACCGACGGCTCGATCGACTTCACCGGAGGGATCGGCTCGTTGACGTGGCGCAGCAGGATCGCCATCGGCGCGTCGCTGTCGTGGAACGGCACGTTCCCCGTGAACAACTCGAACGCCATGCAGCCGACCGAGTACAGGTCGGTCCACGGCCCGATGTCCTGCGCCATCGCCTGCTCCGGCGCCATGTAGGTCGGCGTGCCGACCGTGGTGCCGGTCGCGGTCAGGAACGCGCCCGTCTGCATCCGCGTGGTCGCCTTCGCGATCCCGAAGTCGGCGATCTTCACGCGGCCGTCCGCGGTCACCATCAGGTTCTCGGGCTTCAGATCGCGGTGGACGATCCCCTGTTGCTCACCGTGGGCGAGGCCGGCCAGCAGCCCTTCCAGCACGCCGCTCACCTGCGCCAGCGTCATCCTGCCGACGTACGAGCGCAGCGAGCCTCGCTCGACGAACTCCATCGCGATGTACGGCGTCCCGTCGTGCTCGAAGTAGTCGTGGACGGTGACGATGTTCGGATGCGAGAGCGAGCCCGCGACGCGCGACTCGCGCAGGAACCGGTGCGCGAACGACGGGTCGGAAGCATGGAAGGCGCCGAGCTCCTTCAGCGCCACGAACCGGTCGAGGTCGGTTTGCCGCGCCAGGTAGACGACCGCCATTCCGCCGCGCCCGACATCCCGCAGGATCTCGTAGCGGCCGACCGTCTTGAGGATTTCCGGCATCAGCCGTTGGCGTTAACGAGGACCTGACCGGGAAACTTCACCGTCGCCCCGTTCGGGACCGGCACCACGCAGTTCGTGGTCATCAGCGACGTGCCCAGCAGCGCGGGCATGCCGCCGATCATGACCTTCGTCGAACCCTGGATCGCGGGCGCCACGATCGTCAGGCACGGTACGAACGCCGGCGTGGCCGGAGTCGGCAGGTTCGTGCAGCCGGGGAGGATCGGCGTGCCCGGCATGTCGGTGATCCGCAGGGCCGGCGCGCCCCCGACCAGCACCTGGACCTGCTTCGGTATCGGCTTCGCGATCCCCGTCTGGTGCGGGCAGGTGATGACGGCGTTCACGTTGCAGATCGGTGGCACGGACTTTCCTTGCGACGGGGCTGCGCGTAGTATCGCGACACCCCAGTGGCTCGGCAACCTCGGGCCTGACCGTGAAGCTTTTCGTCCTCGATCCCCACACGATCTACCGGCGGGGTCTCGCCGCTTGTCTGGAGCTGATGCCGGAGGTCGAGCGTGTGGGGCACGCGGAGTCGGTCGCGGACGCGTGGGAGCATCCGGACCTGCGCGATGCCGATCTCGTGATCCTCGACCCCGCGGCGGCGGGCAGCGGTGAGTTCATCGGCGCGGTCGATGCGCGCGTGATGGTCTGCTCGTCCGACTGCGCCGAGGAGTCGGTCCTGGCAGCGATCCAGGCCGGTGCGGTCGGGTACCTGCGCAAGGACACGCTGACCTCGGAGACGCTGGGGGCGGCGGTCGCGGCCGCTGCCAACGGGACCGGCGTGATGACGCCTGAGCTGCTCGAGAACCTGCTGCGCGGGCTGTCACCGGAGACGCTCGACCCGGGCCGGCCGGCCGTCGCGCGGCTGACCGACCGCGAGCAGCAGGTGCTCGCACTGATCGCCGCCGGCCATCCCACGCGCGAGGTCGCGCTGCAGCTGTGCTATTCCGAGCGGACCGTCAAGAACGTCCTGCACGATGTCGTGACCAAGCTCAACGCTCGTAGCCGCTCACAGGCAGTCGCCTTCGCCGTGCGCGAGGGCCTCATCTGAGTGTTCGCGTGCTGACATCACTGGCCCCGCTGCTCGAGGGGCGCCGGATCGTCGTGTGCGCGGGGTCGGGCGGCGTCGGGAAGACCACCACGGCGGCCGCGATCGCGATGGGGATGGCCGAGCGCGGGCTGAAGGTGGTGGTGGTCACGATCGACCCGGCCAAGCGGCTCGCGGACTCGCTCGGGCTCGAGGATCTCGGCAACGAGCCGCGGCTCGTCGACCCCGCGCGCTTCAGCGACCACGGCGTCGAGATCCGTGGCGAGCTGTGGGCGATGATGCTCGACGCGAAGCGCACGTTCGACGAGCTGATCGAAGCGCTCGCGCCCGACCGGGCGACGGTCGACGACGTGCTCGGCAACCGGATCTACCAGCAGCTCTCCAGCGCCGTCGCCGGCTCCCAGGAGTTCACCGCGATCGCGAAGCTCTACGAGCTCGACCAGGAGGGCGACTACGACCTGCTGGTGCTCGACACGCCGCCGTCGCGCAACGCGCTCGACTTCCTCGACGCGCCGAACCGCCTCGCCGGGTTCTTCCAGGGCCGCGCGATCAAGATGTTCCTGCGACCGGCGGGCATCGGCGGCCGCCTCCTGGGCCGCGGCACCGGCGTCGTGTTCGGCCTGATGGAGCGCCTCACCGGCATCGACCTGCTGCACGACCTCTCGGTGTTCTTCCGCGCCCTCGGCGGCATGATCGACGGCTTCACGGAGCGCGCGCGGCGAGTCGGCGCGCTGCTCGAGGACCCGGCCACGACGTTCCTCATCGTCACCGCGCCGCGCCACGACCCGGTCGAGGAGGCGATCTTCTTCCACCGCAAGCTCGCCGACGCGGACATGCCGTTCGGCGGCCTGGTCGTCAACCGCCTGCACCAGGCTCAGGACGGCGCGCTCTCGGCGGCCGTGGCCACCGAGCTCGGCGAGAGCCTCGCCGGCCGCGTGACGACCGCGGCACACGAGCTGGCCGCGCTCGCCGAGCGCGACGCCGCGAACGTCGAGCACCTCCGCAGCCGGCTCGGAGACCCGCCGACCATCGTCGTCCCGGAGCTCGACGGCGACGTGCACGACGTCGAGGGCCTCGCGCTCGTGCGCGGGTATCTGTTCGGCGACGACTGAGCGGAGGGTGTACTACGAACGTTCACGCATATCGAACAAACGTAGTCCACCCCCCTCGATCCCACTCCCTTAATGCCGCAGTTGACGTTCTACGCGAGCTGCTCGCCCACGCCCATCTCGGCGTCGAGCATCTCGTCGGCGACGCTGCGGAGCTGCGGATCGAGGTGGCCACAGAGGACGTCGCGCAGCACGGCGCGCAGGTTTCCGCCGAGGTCGGCGATCAGCGCCTCGACCTGCGGCTCTGGGCGCGCATGTCCGGCGATCGCGGCGCGCTCGAGCCGGATCGCCTCCTCGAGCCGGCGCTCGAGCGCAGGGCGGTCCTCGGGCGTGGCGCAGATCACCGCGAGCCGCTCGGCCATGCCCTCGTAGCCGCCGGCGTCCGGGTCGGCGAGCAGCGCTCGGCCGGCCAGGAGCCAGTCGGTCAGCGCTTCGACGGCGAACGCGCGCTCGCAGCCGAGCTCGAACCGCCGCAGCGCCCACGCAAGCTCGCCGCCGCGCGGCGTGCGACGGGTCACGAGCGCGCAGAACGCGCGCAGCGGGTCCTCCTCCTCGGCGCTGAGCAAGCAGTCGCCGGCGTCGCGGCGCACGCCGGTGGCGAGCGGCACGGCGCTCCAGGCGCCGCCGTCGGTACGCGCCCACGCCGTCGGCCCGAGCGACGGCTCGGCGTCGTCCCACAGCCGCAGCGCGGTCTGCAGCCGGCGCAGGCGCCGGCCGGCGCCCTCGAGCGCGCGGTCGTCGCCGATCGCGGCGTCGAGCGTCAGCATCGCGATCGTGCCCATGTCGTCGGCCAGCAGCTCGTCGGGCACGTCGCGCATCGTCTCGGCGCGCACGAGCGTGAGGCCATCGCCGAGCGCGACCTCGTCGCTCTCCAGCACCAGGCCCTCGACGGCGGCGAGCACGACCGACAGCGTGCGGTCGCCGTAGGACGCCTCCTCGAGCTCTGCGAACGCCGCCTCGAAGCGCTCGAGGTCGAACGCGAAGTCGGTCGACTCCGCCCACACCGCGGTCAGGAAGGCCTGCAGCGCCGCCTGGGCCTGGGCACGGTGGTCTGGCGACGGAGTGCGGCGACCGCGGGACTGCAGATAGGCCGGCAGGTCGGGCAGCGCGGTCAGGCCCTGCACCGCCGGCGGGTAGGACGGGAGCTTCGCCAGCTCGGGCGAGCGGTCGGCGATGAAGCGGCCGGTCAGCGGCCGGTAGCAGTACAGCGGAGTGGCGGCGCGGGCGGGCGGGCTTGCATCGATCAGCTCGAACGGGACCTCAGCGCCGCCGGAGATCTCCTCTGCGAGCTGCCACGAGGCCTCCTCGACGAAGGCCGCGAGCGAGTCGTGCAGGGCGCGGTTGTGCATGCGCCGCTCGTTCGCCCTGCGGCGGAACCCTCCTCCCGCACGCACGCGGGATTGCAGGTTCAGGCGGCGACGGGCTGCTGCTCGGGCTCCTCGACGCACGCAGCGTCGGAGCCCAGCCACTCGCGGCCATAGACCCGCATCGACTCGATGATCGGGACCAGTGCCCGACCCTTCTCGGTCAGCGCGTACTCGACGCGCGGCGGGACCTCGGGGAACGTCTGCCGCGCGATGATGCCCTCTTCCTCGAGCGCCCGCAGGCGCAACGACAGCGTTCGCGGCGAGATGCCGGCCAGCGAGCGCTCGAGCTCACAGAAGCGCGACCGGCCGTCTGCGAGATCGCGGATCACCAGCAGCGTCCACTTGCCGCACACGATGTTGGCGGTACGGCAGACGGGACAATCGGAGTTCGGCACGGAACCCAAGGATATCGCAACACTTCACGAACTGAAGTTGCTTTACGGCGAGCGCAGGTCGATCTCGAGCTCGCGCTCCTCGGTGCCGCGCACCACCGCGAGCGTCAGCGTCTCGCCGGCGGCGTCGAGCGCGTCGAACAGGTCGTCCATGCTCGCGACTGCACGGTCGCCGGCGCGCACGAGCAGGTCGCCGCGCTCGAGGCCGGCGCGCGCCGCCGGGCTGCCCTCGACGACGCCGCGCACGAGCAGGCCGTCGCGGTCCGGGAGGCCGACCGCGGCACGCATCTTGCGCGCCACGCGCGACGGTGCGAGCGCGACGCCGAGCCGCGGTCGCTCGGCCGCCTCGCCGCGCGCCAGCTCGCCGGCGCGGCGCTGAAGCGCCGCGTCGGCCGGGAGCGCGAGGATGAAGCCCCCGTCACGGCGCACGGCGTTCAGCCCGAGCAGGCGCCCGCCGGCGTCGACCAGCGGCCCGCCCGAGGAGCCGCGCGGGAGTGGCGCCGTGTGCTCGATCGAACCGGCCACGCGCCGGCCACGCGGGCCGCGGAAGCCGCGCCCGGTCGCGGACACGAGGCCGAACGTGGTGCGCAGCCCGCGCCCTCCGGGATTGGCGAGTGCGAGCACCGGCGTGCCCAGCGTGGGCGGCTCAGCGGCGGGATCCCACGCGAGCGGCGGCACGTCGCGCGTGTCGACCGCGATCACCGCGACGTCGAGGTCGGGGTCTGACCCCGCCACGCGTCCCTCGGCGACGCCCGAGTCGGCGAACGTGACCGCCACCTCCTCGCCGCGCAGCACGTGCGCGACGGTGAGCACCTGGCCCGGCGCGATCACCACGCCCGATCCGCGGCCCCAGCCACGGCCGAGCCCGACCACCGACGGCCCGACGCGTTCCGCGGCTTCGGCGACCGCCTGCTGGAGTGCTTCGAGTACCTGGTTCATCGGCTCCACCCTAGTCACTTGCAACTTGCAAGTCACCAGACTACCAGTCCGCAGGCGGGGTCAACTACGCTCGCTCTGGATGCGCAAGAAATCCCACCACCCCCCGTCCTCCCCGCTCGCCGATGCGCTCGCCCGTGTCGGCGATCGCTGGACGCTGCTCGTGGTCGCGGCGCTGCTCGACGGCCCTCGCCGGTTCAACGAGCTCCAGGAGTCGCTCGACGGGATCGCCCCGAACGTGCTCAGCGCGCGGCTGAAGGCGCTCACCGAGCAGGCGCTGGTGGTCGCGCAGGCCTACTCGGACCGGCCGCCGCGATTCGTGTACGACCTGTCGGAGTCCGGCCGCGAGCTGGCCGGCGCCCTGCGCCTGCTCGCGGACTGGGGCGCGCGCACCGGTGGCGGAGAGCCCTACCGCCACGAGGCGTGCGGCACGGCGCTCGAGGCGCGCTGGTGGTGCCCGAGCTGCGAGCAGGTGGTGGACGACCCCGCCGACGGTGACGGCGAGGTCGTGCACATCTAGCGAAGCCTCGGCTAGTAGGTGACGCCGGGAGGCGGAGCCGACGTCTGGGGCGACGTCATCGGCTCCGGCTCGGCGAGGTCGACCGTCATCGGCGGAGCCGTCGGGGCCGGCGGTGCCGGCGGAGCGGAGGCCTGCGCCGGCGGAGCGGCTGACGGCTGTGACGGCGGAGCGGGCGCAGCCGTCGTCGCCTCCGCCTCGGGGCCGGAGTCCTTGGTCTTGGAGGCCGCGAGCACCATCAGCTTGAAGTCGTGCGGCTTGGAGGCCACGCGCATCGCGTCATCCATCGTGACCCGCCCTGCGTGCAGGTGCTGCAGCAGGTGCTGGTCGAACGTCTGCATCCCGTAATAGGCGCCCTCGCTGATGACCTCGGGCAACTGCCCGGTCAGCTTCGGGTCGAGGATCATGTCGTGCACGCGGCCCGTCATCACGAGGATCTCGCAGCACGCCACACGACCCGCGCCGTCCGCGGTCGGGACGAGGCGCTGCGACACGATGCCCTTCAGCGTGCCGGCGATCATCGCTCGCGCCTGCTGCTGCTGGTGCGGCGGGAAGAAGTCGATGATGCGGTTGATCGTCTCGGACGCGTCGACCGTGTGCAGCGTCGACAGCACGAGGTGGCCGGTCTCAGCGGCGCTCAGCGCCGTGTGAACGGTCTCCTCGTCGCGCATCTCGCCGATCAGGATCGTGTCCGGATCCTGGCGCAGCACGCGGCGCAGCGCCCGCTTGAACGACGCGGTGTCGGCGCCGACCTCGCGCTGGTTGATGATCGAGTTGCGGTCACGGTGCAGGAACTCGATCGGGTCCTCGATCGTGACGATGTGCTTGTGCATCGACCGGTTCATGTGGTCGAGCATCGCCGCGAGCGTGGTCGACTTGCCGGAGCCGGTCGTGCCGGTGAGCAGGATGATCCCGCGCTCCTCGAGGGCCAGCTGGGTGACGATCTCGGGCAGGCCGAGCTCGTCGACCGACTTGATGACCACCGGGATGGCGCGCATGACGATCGAGACCGAGCCCCGCTGGCGGAAGGCGTTGACGCGGAAGCGACCGAGGCCTTCGACCGCGTACGAGAAGTCGACCTCGTTCTCGGACGCGAACTCGTCGACCTTGTCGTTGTCGTTCAGCATCTCGGCGAGCGCCCGCTCGGTGTCTTCCGGATACAGACGCTCGGTGTCCGGGATCGGCTCGAGATGCCCGTGAAGACGAATGAGCGGATACGAGGGGACTTTCAGGTGAAGGTCGGAACCCTCGGCGGCGATGAGGTAGCGCAGCGCGTGATCGAGATCGAATGCCATGTTCTGGTCAGAATCGGCAACGCCGCGCTACCCCTTGAGCCTCAGCGGTAGAAGTAGGGGTCCAGCACCCGCACCTCGGTGATGGTGTTCACCGGGAGGTCGTTCCCGGTGGCGGTGCGGCGGATCGCCTCGGGATCCGGCGCGTCGTAGACGCAGAACGACTGCTGCTTGTCGTCGGACACGTAGGAGTGCACCCACGTGACGCCGTCGGCGGCGTTGCGCTCGACGACACCGAGGACGGCGGTGGCGCCCTCCTCGTCGATCGGGATGTTGAGACCGTCTGGGAAGGTCCTCTGGACCACGTATCTGGGCATGCGGCAGACGATCTCAGCGCGGCGCCGCGCCCACATCGGCGAGGTTGCCCATCTTGGCGATACCTAGGCGGACGGCCTCGGCACCGGCACGGCCGCGCGTCGGGACGTCGAGCTTGCGCAGGATCGCGGATACGTGGTGGTCGACCGTGCGCCGGGAGACCACGAAGCGCTGCGCGATCTCGGCGTTGCTGAGGCCTTCGGCGACCAGCGCGAGCACCTCGACCTCGCGCGCCGTCAGGCCCGCAGGATTCTCCCGCGTGGCGGTCCGCGGGCCGCGGCGGCCCAACCGAGCAGCGGCGGCGCGCGCGCCGAGGCGATCGAGCGCATCGCCGTCGGCCGTCGCGAGCGCCGCCTCGTACGGCGAATCCAGCGCCGTCCAGCACGCCGCCGCGTCGTCGGAGCGCCCGGCCAGCTCGAGGGCGTACGGCTCGGCGACGGCGGCGGTCACGGGCTCGGCGACGCCTGCCCGCAGCCGCCACAGCGCGAGCTCGCCGGTCAGCCACGGCTCGCGGCGGTCGCGTGCGAGGTCCCACGCCAGTTCCGTCGCAGCCCGGCACGCCTCGGCGTCGCCGGCCAGCCAGGCGGCCTCGGCGCGTGCCGCGGCCACGGGCCCGAGCCGCTGCGGCTCGCCGGTCGGGAGCGCGATCTCGAGCGCGGCGTCGAGCAGCTCCATGTGGCCCGGGTCGCCGCGGCGGGCTCGCACGAGGCCGAGGGCGACGAGCGCCGGGACGCGGGTGATCGGCGCGGTCCGCGGGTGCCCCAGCACCTCCGCTGCTGACGCGGCCGCGGTGTCGTAGTCGCCCGCGTGCAGCTCGGCGACGGCGCGCCAGGCCACCATGTAGAGCCGCCACGAATCGAGGTCGCGCGTCACGCAATAGCTGACGCCCTCGGCGAACAGGTCCGCCACGCCGCCGTGTCCATGGCGCTCGACCGACGTCGACGTGAGGTTGCAGTACGCCCGCGCGACGTGCTCGTCCATGCCGGCGTCCAGCGCCAGCGCGAGGCTGCGCATGAGCTTCTCGGTGGCGCCGGGTACCTCCGCCTGCAGCTCGGCCGTGCCGACGTTGTTGAGCGCGTGGACCACGGTCTCCAGCTCGCCGATCCGCTCGGCGAGCTCGATCGCCCGTGCGCCCCACTGCTGTGCGCCGGCGCAGTCGGCGGCGAGCATCCGGAGCTGTGCCTGGTTCGAGTAGGCCATCGCGAGCTCGGGTCCGGGCGGGAGGCGCTCGAGCTGGGCGATCGACTGCTCGGCGTAGTGCTCGGCCTCGGGGTTGCGTCCCTGGAACCAGTTCAGGCGCGAGAGCCAGCGGCGGGCGTCGCCTTCGGCGATGCCGTCGCCGAGCTGCCGCCGGCAGGCCAGCGCCTGCTCGCGGGCCGCGATCGCCTCCTCCATCTGATCCGTGAGGTAGCACTCGTACGATCGCCGCTCCAGCAGCTCCGCGCGCTCGCGCACCGGCACGTCGCCGGCCCAGCGCAGCGCCCGCGCGTACTGATCGGCGGCCTCCCGATGGGCGCCGAGCCGCGCGGCACGGTCGGCGGCTGCGGGCGCGTGCCGCAGCACGGCGTCCGCGTCGCCCGCCGCCTCGGCGTGATGCGCGAGGCGGGCGGGGTCGGCCTCACGCGCGACGAGCCGCTCGAGCACCTGCCGGTGCAGCGCCGCCCGGCGGCGCGGCGGGACCTCCTCGCTCACGGCCAGGCGGGCCAGCTCGTGCCGGAACACGATGGCGCGACCGTCGAGCCGGACCATGCCCGAGAGCAGGCACTCGTCCAGCGGCTCGTCGGCGGCGTCGATCAGCTCGGGGTCGGCCGAGCCGGGGATGACCGCCAGGCGCGTGAGCAGCTCGCGCGCCTCGTCGCTCAGCCGGGCGGCGCGGGCCAGGACCGCATCGCGGACGGTGGCGGGGATCGCGGCGGCCGGCGCCGAGAGGACCTCGGTGACGTAGAACGAGTTGCCGCCGGTGCGGTGGTACAGGTCGTCACCGTCGACGCCGTGCGGCTCCGCGAGGGCGCGAACCGCGTCGGCGGTCAGCGGCGGGAGCGCGATCCGCTCGACGTCGGCCGCCGTGGCCAGCTCGCCGAGGACGATCCGGAGCGCCGGGTCGGCCTCGTGCCGGAAGGTGGCGATGACGAGCACCGGCACCGTGCCGATCCGGCGGCCGATCAGCCGCAGCGCGTCGAGCGTGCCCTCGTCGGCCCAGTGGACGTCCTCGAGCACGAGCACCGTGCCGGGCGCATCACGCAGCTCGCGCAGCAGCGCGCTGACCAGCGCGGCGGGCCGGGCGCCTGCGTCGAACGCCTCGAGCAGCTCGCCGCCGACGGCGTCCGCCACGTCGAGCAGCGGGCCGAACGGTCGCGGAGTCTCGAGCGGATCGCACGCGCCCCAGAGCACGCGCGCATCGGAGCGCTCGGCGAAGGCGCGCACGAGCGCGGTCTTGCCGACACCTGCCTCCCCGCCGACCAGCACCAGCCGGCCGGACGGGCCGGCAAGGACATCGAGAAACGCCTCGCGCTCCAGGAGCACCAAGCGATCCTATGTAACTGCGGCTTTCCTGCCGGAGCTTGCGACGGCGGGAAAACGCGGCCTCTTAAGCGACGTCCCTCAGCTTCTGAGCCTCGGCGAGGCTCTGGAGCTTCTTCAGCGACTGGTTCTCGATCTGGCGGATGCGCTCGCGCGTGACGTTGAACGTCCGCCCGACCTCGTCGAGCGTGCGCGGGTGCTCGCCGCCGAGGCCGTAGCGAAGCTCGAGCACGCGGCGCTCGCGGTACGACAGGTTCTCCAGCGCCTCGCGGAGGGCCTCCTTGGTGAGGATCTCCGCTGCCCGCTCGTACGGGGATTCGGCGCGCTCATCGGCGATGAACTGGCCGAACTCGGACTCCTCCTCGTCGCCGACCGGCTTCTCGAGCGAGACCGGCGCCTGTGCGGAGCGCTTGATCGACTCGACCTCGTCGGGCTCGATGCCCGTGTGGTGGGCGATCTCCTCCGCGGTCGGTTCGCGACCGAGCTCGGTGACGAGCTTGCGCTCGGCACGGCCGATCTTGTTCAGCTTCTCGACGACGTGGACCGGGATGCGGATCGTGCGCGCCTTGTCGGCGAGCGCGCGGGCGATCGCCTGGCGGATCCACCAGGTCGCGTAGGTCGAGAACTTGAAGCCCTTGCGGTAGTCGAACTTCTCGGCCGCGCGGACGAGGCCGAGCGTGCCCTCCTGGATCAGGTCCAGGAACGGCAGGCCCTGGTTGCGGTAGTTCTTGGCGATCGAGACGACGAGGCGCAGGTTCGACTCGACCATCTTCTGCTTCGCGTCGAGGTCGCCGCGCTCGATCCGGCGCGCCAGGTCGACCTCCTCCTGGGCGGTGAGCAGGCGGACCTTGCCGATGTCCTTCAGGAACAGCTGAAGGGAGTCGGTCGTCATGTCCGGCTTGAGGTCGAGCGTCGTCTTCTTGCGACGCCCGCGCTTGTCCGGCGCACGCTCGACCTGCGCGGCCTCGAGCGCAGGGTCGACTTCCTCGACGAGCTCGATCTCGGACTTCTCTAGGTAGCCGTGGAGCTCCTCGACGTCCGCCTCGTCGAGATCGATCTCCGCGACGGCCGTCGCGATCTCGGCGAAAGTGAGGACGCCGACCTGCTGGCCCTTGAGGAGCAGACCTTTGACTTCTTCGAGTTCTTGGAGGTCAACTACAGACATCGGTTCCTGTTCTCGGCGAGCGCCCTGCGGGGGCGACAGGGAATCTGAACAAACACCGCCTTGATCGGCTCTCCTTGACCCGGAGCAAAGCTGGAGAGCACGACGCTAGGAGATGAGTCTAGGAGCTATATTTTTTGAAGTCAACGAGGCATAAAGCACCCCGTTGCGCAATGACTGTACCCCGTGGGGATGGGTTCCACGGCACGAATTTCTTTCCACCGCTGAAGCCATGGCCGAAAAGACTGCAAAGAAGAAGCCGAAGAAGGCCGCAAAGAGCGCGGGCGCCAACGCGAGCGTGCTCGGCAGCCTTCCCGCGACCCGCCCGACCCGCATTGGAGGCGAGCGGCGGGCGAGCGCGGCGACGGCGACGAAGGCCTCAAAGCCGAAGGCGGCGAGCGCGCCGAAGGCGACCGCGAAGCCGAAGACGGCCGGCGCGGCGAAGGCGACGCCGAAGGCCAAGGCGGCCGCCCCGAAGGCGAAGACCGCGAAGCCGCGAGCCGCGGGCGCCAAGCGCACCGCCGCCGCGACGCCCGCGGCGAGCGCCGCCGCAAAGCAGACCGCCGCGGCGCGGCCGGAGGCGGCGCCGCGTGTCGCGCCGCCGCCGGACGGCGACCGCCGGCCCAGCGGGCCGCCTCACGGCACCGAGATCGTCACCACGGCGGTGCAGGCCGCGGGTGAGCTCGCACAGATCGGGCTGACGGTCGGCGGGCAGCTGCTCAAGCGCGCAGCCCGCAGCCTCCCCCGCCCGTAGGCGCCGTTCGCGCGCGACCGCCGCGGCAAACGATCACCGAACTGCGCCGTCTCCGGCCGCGTTCTGCTAGCTTGCCGCGCGCCGAGTTGCTGCGGACTCACCGCGGCGAACGGGGGAACCACTGCGGCGCGGATGCCGCAAGGGGCGAATCGGCCGGAGGTCACCGGCCGTAGCGCTGCTTTCTCTGCGCGAGCCCGTCAGCTCACCTCGTAGGCATGGGAGAAAGCATCGTGACGAGGTCCTTGGGTCGAAGACTGCTGTACGTCATCGCGCTCGCCGCGCTCGCCGCGCCGTCCGTGGCCGTTGGCGACCCGCCGACGTCAGGCGGCGCCGAGGCACCGCCTGCGGCCGCGACCGAGCGCGTCGTCAGCGCGCAGGGGCCGCAGGTCGCGATCCTCGCCCGCGCCGGCACGATGGTGCGAAAGCTGGCGCGCTTCCGCGGGCGCGTCCCGTCGTCGGCCGCCGGCCGCACGATCAAGATCGAGCGGCTGGACGCCGAGACCGGGGCCTGGGCCGCCGTGGCGACCGCCACCGTGGCCGCCGACGGCACGTACCTGGCGCGCTGGCGCCCGGACGCGGTCGGCGAGTACCGCGTGCGCGCCGTGCTCCAGCCGTCCGGACAGGCGATCGTGGCCAGCGCGTCTCCCGAGCTGGCGATCACGGTGCACCGGCCGGCTGTGGCGACCTGGTACGGACCCGGGTTCTACGGCCGCCGGACGGCCTGCGGCGCGCGCATGACCCGCTCGCTCCTGGGCGTCGCGCACAAGCGGCTCCCGTGTGGCACGCAGGTCGCCGTCCTCTACAAGGGCCGCCGGATCACCGTTCCGGTGGTCGACCGCGGCCCGTTCAGGCACGGCACGCAGTGGGACCTCACGGCGGCCACCGCGAACGCCCTCGGGTTCAAGTTCACCGATCGCCTCGGCGCCGTCCGCGTGCGGTCTGCGAAGCCCGCCCCCTAGCGCTGCTACCAGACCGGCCGGCTCTGGGTAGAGCCCGACGATGACCCTCGACCCCGTCCTCGTCACGGGCGCCACCGGTTCCGTCGGCGCACGTCTGATTCCCGAACTGCTCCGGCGCGGCCGGCACGTCCGCGCGCTCGTCCGCGCGCCCGCACAGGCAGCCCTGCCCGCCAAGGTCGACGTCCGCTCGGGCGACGTGGTGAGCGCGCGCGGCCTGGCCGAGGCGCTCGACGGCTGCCGCACCGCGTACTACCTGATCCACTCGATGGGCCGCGGCGGCACGGACGACTTCGCCGCCCGCGACCGCGAGGCGGCGGCGAACTTCGGCGAGGCGGCCCGGACCGCCGGCGTCGATCGCGTGATCTACCTCGGCGGGCTCGGCGACCACGACTCCGAGCACCTGCGCTCCCGCCTGGAGGTCGCCGAGCTGCTGCGCCAGCGCGTGCCGTACCTCGTCCACGTGCGCGCCGCCATGATCATCGGTCCGGGCAGCGCGTCGTTCATCATGCTGCGCTCGCTCGTCGAGCGCCTGCCGGTGATGGTGTGCCCGCGCTGGATCGACACCCGTACGCAGCCGATCGCCTCGCGCGACGTCGTCGCCGCGCTCGCGAACACCGGTGAGCACGAGCAGCCGCCCGAGGAGTTGCAGCTCGGCGGGGCCGACGCGTTGACCTACCGTGAGATGATGAGCCGCACCGCCGCCGTCCTCGGGCGCCGCCGGCCCCGGATCGTCAAGGTGCCCGTGCTCACGCCCCGCCTCTCCTCCTACTGGGTCGCGCTGGTCACGCCCGTCGAAACCGGGCTCGTGCGCCCGTTGGTCGACGGCCTCGGCAGTGAGATGGTCGTGACAGAGCCGCCGCCGGACGGCATCAACGACCGGCCGCTCGGCTTCGACGAGGCCGTCCGGGCAGCGCTCGAATGAAGAAGCGCAACCGCCGCGCCGGCGATGCCGTGATCAGCGAGATCGACGACAACACGGTCATGGACTCCAGCGGCAGCGTTCGCTCGATCCAGGCGGCGAACGTGACGATGCCGGCGGGCGAGCTCGACGCGCTCTGGACGCCGATGTACCTCGAGCGCCTCGCGCGCACGTATTGGAAGTTCCTCTCGCGCGTGTCGCTCGGCCTGATCCGCGTCGAGTACACGGACACCGAGCGGCGCGTCGTGCTCCTGCGCCGGCCGTTCGTGCTGCTCCGGTTCGCCGCGCCCGAGTACGAGATCAGCGACGGCCGCGGCATCGTGCGCTGGCGGATCCGCGACGGCGTGCTGGTCGCCAAGCGAGAAGAGGGCTACCTGGAGATCGACGTCCGCAAGGGCGAGGCCGACCGGCCGGGCTACGAGCAGGCGCACGTCGAGGTCGAGGTCGCGAACTTCTATCCGGCGATCGCCACCCGGGTCGCGCGCTGGGTCTACAAGGTCACGCAGTCGCGCATCCACGTGCTCGTCACGCACGGCTTCCTGCGCTCGCTCGCCCGCCGCGAGCTCGAGCGGTCGGCCGTCGGGCGGTTCGCCGGTCCGGACGATCAGCCCGTCAACGTCGGCGACACGCCGTGGGCGGTGGTCGCCGGCCTGGTGGCGGCGACCGTGGCCGCCGGCTACCTCCTGGTGCGCGTCATCCGTAGCGGGCGGTGAGCTCGCGCAGCTTCGAGCGGTCGTGGCGCGACTGGATGCGCCGCACCGTGCCCGAGCGGCTGCGCATCACGAGCGACTCCGTGCTCGCGCCGCGCGAGCCCGCGTAGCGGACGCCCTCGAGCACGTCGCCGTCGGTCACTCCGGTGGCCGAGAAGAAGCAGTTGTTGCCACGGACCAGGTCGTCCTGGGTGAGCACGCGGTCGACGTCGTAGCCGGCGTCGACGGCCGCCTGGCGCTCGTGGTCGTCGCGCGGCCACAGGCGCCCGATCAGGCCGCCGCCGTAGCACTTGAGCGCGGCCGCGGAGATCACACCCTCCGGCGTGCCGCCGATGCCCCACAGCAGGTCCACCGGCCGGTCGGGGGAGACCGCCAGCAGCGCGCCGGACACGTCGCCGTCCGGGATCAGCCGCACGCGCGCGCCGGCCTCGCGGATCGCCTCGATCCCCTTCTCGTGGCGCGGGCGGTCGAGCACCACGACCATCACGTCGCGCACGTCGGTGCCGTTGCGCTCGGCCACCAGGCCGACGGTCTCGCCGAGCGGGCGGTCGAGGTCGAGCAGGTCGGCGAGGTGCTCCGCGCCGGCCATCTTCTCCATGTACACGCACGGGCCGGGGTCGAACATCGTGCCGCGCTCGGACAGCGCGATCACCGCGAGCGCGTTCGGCCGGCCGTCGGCGGCGAGCCGCGTGCCCTCGAGCGGGTCGACCGCGATGTCGACCTCCGGCGGCGAGCCGTCACCGACCTCCTCGCCGTTGTGGAGCATCGGCGCCTCGTCCTTCTCGCCCTCGCCGATCACCACGACGCCGTCCATGTGGACCGTGTGCAGCACAGCGTGCATGCCGTCGACGGCGGCCTGGTCGGCCGCCTCCTTGTCACCCATGCCGACGAGCTGGGCGGCGGACAGCGCCGCCGCCTCGGTCACGCGCACCAGCTCGAGTGCGAGGTTGCGATCGACTGGAGCTCCATTCATCTACATCACTCCCGGCGGCTTGCGTACGCGTTCGGTCTCGCCGGCGCTCATCGCGCCGCCGACGATCATCAGGATCGTTCCCAGCAGGGCGCCGTAGAACCCCAGCTGGAGCGAGATCGCTCCGCCCGGCTCACCCGGCCGGTCGAGGAAGCCGGCGTAGGCGACGAGACCGAACGCCGCGATCGCGGCGACCGCGGTCATCTCACCGCGCGGCCACGACAGCTCGTGGTCGCGGATCACGATCCAGATCAGGATGA
The DNA here is from genome assembly GCA_963806395.1 of uncultured Solirubrobacteraceae bacterium. Taxonomy (GTDB): domain Bacteria; phylum Actinomycetota; class Thermoleophilia; order Solirubrobacterales; family Solirubrobacteraceae; genus DASSUW01. The sequence goes on from CAWDYI010000022.1 coordinate 40,389, forward strand.
ACGGCGCCGCCGCGGCCGCCAGCAGCAGCCAGCGCATGAGGCCGTGCACCTCCCACCCGCTGAGCGCGCCGCGCGCACCGTCGATCACCGCGTTCGGGTTGTCCGGGCTCGTCTCGTACCAGGGCAGGAACAGACACACCGCGAGCAGCAGCCCGCCCAGCGCCGCGACGAACTCGCCCCTTCCCAGCCGGTCGAAGTGCATCTGCGGGCGAGCCTATAGGCTCGCCCTCGTGCCGGATCAGCGATGGGGCTTGACGCTGCCGTTCGCGGGCGTGCCGCTGGCCGGGCACGAGCCGCTCGTGCGCCGCGCTGAGGCGGCCGGCTACGACGACCTCTGGAGCAGCGACACGAACGGCCCCGACGGCTTCACGCCGCTGGCGCTGGCGGCGGCCTGGACCGAGCGCATGCGCCTCGGCACAGGCATCGTGAACCCGTACACGCGCGGGCCGGCGGTGCTCGCCCAGCACGCGGCAGCGCTCGCCGACGCGAGCGGCGGGCGGTTCGTGCTCGGCCTCGGCGCGTCCTCGAACGTGATCGTGGAGCGCTGGAACGAGATGCCGTTCGAGAAGCCGCTGACGCGCATGCGCAGCGTCGTGCCGGTGCTGCGCGAGGTGCTGGGCGGCGGCCGCGGGCCCGGCGGCTTCAGGCTCGAGACGCCGCCGGCCGCGCCGGTGCCGATCGTGCTCGCCGCTCTGCGCGACCGCATGCTGCGGCTCGGCGGCGAGCTCGGCGACGGCACGTTCGTGAACTTCCTGCCGCTGTCTGCGACCGATCACGTGGTCGCGCGCGTGCGCGAGGGCGAGGCTGCCGCCGGACGCGACGAGACCGAGGTGATCTGCCGCTTCTTCTGCATCCCCGGCGACGGGATCGACGTCGCGCGGATGATGTTCGCCGCCTACGCGACGGTGCCGGTCTACGAGGCGTTCTTCCGCGCGCTCGGGTGGGGCGAGGCGATCGATCCGATGGTCACGGCGTGGCGCGAGGGCGACCGCAAGGCGGCAGTCGGGCACGTGCCCGATGAGCTCGTGCGGGAGATCTTCATCTTCGGCGACGGGGCCGCGATGCGCGCACGCCTCGGCGAGTACGCGGCGCGCGGGATCACCACGCTCGTGCTTACGCCGATCGCCGCTCCCGACGCCGTCGCGACGCTGATCGACGAACTCGCGCCGTGAGCGACGGGCTCGTTGACGGGCGCTGCTGGTGGGGCGCATCGACGCCCGAGTACGTGCGCTACCACGACGACGAGTGGGGCCGGCCGGTGCGCGACGACCGCGCGCTGTTCGAGAAGCTCTGTCTCGAGGCGTTCCAGTCCGGCCTGTCGTGGCTGACGATCCTGCGCAAGCGCGAGAGCTTCCGCGCCGCCTTCGCCGGGTTCGAGATCGAGCGCGTGGCGGCGTTCGGCGACGCCGACGTCGCGCGGCTGATGGCTGATGCGGGGATCGTCCGCAACCGCGCGAAGATCGAGGCGACGATCGCCAACGCGCGCGCCGCGACGGCGCTCGACGTCCCGCTCGCCGAGCTGTTGTGGTCGTTCGCGCCCGCTCCGCGACCTCGCCCGCGGACGATCGCCGAGGTCCCTCCCACGACGCCCGAGTCGACCGCGATGGCGAAGGAGCTCAAGCGGCGCGGCTTCCGGTTCGTGGGCCCGACGACGGCCTACGCGATGATGCAGGCGTGCGGCCTCGTCGACGACCACATCGAGGGCTGCCTGGTTACGGCATCCCGAGGTAGCGCTTCTTCGTCAGCGCCGCCTTGATCGCCGCCTTCGAGTCCGGATAGCGGGTCAGCCGGAACGGGCCGCCGCTGAGGTTGCCCTGGTTGTAGAGCAGCATCCGCACGCGCTTGTGGCTGTTGACGAAGGAGAAGAACCGGCGCACGAAGGCGGCGTCGTCGCTGCCCCACAGCGCCCACTCGCCGAACACGAACGGCTTCGTCGGGAAGTCGTCGTAGAACGTCTCGAGGTCGGTGAAGTTCGGGAACTTCGAGTAGAAGTCGGTGCCGACCCAGTCGACGTACTTCGAGCCGGGCCAGTACGCCCGCGCGCGGTTGGCGTGCGTGTTCGGGGTGCCCTCGGTCTGCGGTACCCACGCCATCGCGACCTGCGGCACCGGCAGCACCGCCGCGTGCGTGTTCAGCGCCGGAAGGTCGAGCGCCGCGAGCTTCGCGTCGATCGCCGCCACGGGGCCGCCGCGGAGGATCAGGGTCGCGCGCCGCCAGGCCTGCTTGAAGGCGCTCGTCGAGTGCGACGGGCCACGCGCAGTTCCGTTGCGGTTGTACGCGGAGTAGCCGTTGTTGGTCTGGTTCATCTCGGCGAGGAACCGCACGTACGTCGGCTCGCCGTACTCGGCGATCCGGCGGTTGGTCCTGATCAGATAGGCATCGCCGGCGCCGGTGGCGATCCCGCGCGGGGTCACCGCCTCCGGCGTGCCGTAGCCGTCCTGCGTGGAGATGTGCAGCATCAGCCGCGAGCCCGAGCGCTCGACCGAGTCGTAGATGTACTCGGCCGGCCCGCCGAACTTGGTGAAGAAGCCGAACACGGACGGGTGCTTGCCGACCTGGCGCTTGAACTGACTGACCGACTTCGAGCCGGTCACGCCCGTGTAGACCTTGTTCTTGGGCGGCAGCAGCTTGGCGGCGGACGCGGGAGCGGCGAGGGCGAGGCTCAGCACGGCCGTGAGAAGGGCGAGGCGAATCATCTAGGACCTCTCATCGGCAGATCGAGCGCAAGCGCAAGCCTCGCCGCGGCATGGCCGGGGACGCCGTGCACGCCGCCGCCCGGGAACGTCGCTGCACTGCCGAGATAGAGGCCTCGGATCGGCGTCCGGTAGGGCGTCAGCGTTCGGACCGGGCGGAAGATCAGCTGGTCGAGCGCGTACGAGCCGGCGCCCACATCGCCGGCCACGAGGTTGGGATTGCGCGCCTCGAGGTCGGCGGAGGTGAGCACGTGACGGGCGAGGATCCGGCCGCGGAAGCCCGGGGCGAAGCGCTCGATCCGGGCCTCGACGCCGTCCGGTCCGATCTCGGTGTCGTGGACGTACGCCCACGCCGTGTGCTTGCCGGCAGGGGCGCGGCCCGGGTCGGCGATCGACTGCTGGCCGCAGATCGCGAACCCTCGCTCGTCGCCCACGTGGACCGTCCCGGCTTCGCGCGCCTCCGGGGCGGTCCACGGGATCGGGCCGTCGAGTGCCCAGTCCACCTTCAGCGTCGGCGGGCCGTAGCGGTAGCGGCGGAGCGCGGCGGCGTAGCGGCGGGGCAGGTCGGCGAGCTGCAGGAGACTGCGCGGCGTGACGTCGGCGATCACGATCCGCGCCGCCACGCGCTCGCCACCGGCGAGCTCGACGCCCGTGACGCGACCGCGCTCGGCCGCGATGCGCACGACCGGCTGCCCGCAGCGCACCTTCCCGCCCAGCTCGGCGAGCACGCCGGTGAGCGCCGCGGTGAGCCGGCCCGCTCCGCCCCTGGGGCTCGGCCAGCCGCCCACGTGCCCGAGCAGCTGGAGGTAGACGGCCGTGATCGCGCTGCCGCGCGCAGCGATCGGCACGTCGCCGTGCAGCGCCGATCCGTGCAGCCACGCGCGCGCCGCGTCGGACTCCAGCAGCTCGTGCGCCAGCGCCTGCGCCGGCATCAACACCGCGCGCGCGAGGCTCAGCGTGGCGCGCGGCCCGGCGCGCGCGAGCAGCTCCGCGGGACCGCGGAGCGGCGGGAACCCGGCCAGCAGCGTCCGGCGCAGCGCGCGCGGCCGGCGCACGAAGGGCTGCGCGAACGCCGCCCACCGCTCGCCGTCGCCGGCGTGCAGGCGGTCGAGTATGTCGGCGGTCTCGGCGAGGTCGCGCGACAGCACGGCGGCGCTGCCGTCGGGCTGCGGATGCGCCATGCAGAAGCGCGGGTGCACCCATTCGAGCCCGTGGCGCGCGAGCGGCAGCCGCGCGAACACGGGCGACGCGGCAGCCGCGGGGTAGACGGCGGAGAAGGTGTCGTGGTGGAAGCCGGGCAGCGTCAGCTCCTCGGTCGCCACCGCGCCGCCCGGGCGGGAAGCACCCTCCAGAACGACCACGGAGCGACCCGCCTGCGCGAGCGCGATCGCGGCCGACAGGCCGTTCGGACCGGAGCCGATGACGATCGCGTCGAAGCCCATCGTCCCGGTAGGTTGACGCGGATGCCCCTCTCCCCGCTCGTCCCGGAGCCGGCGCGCACGGCACACGAGCTGCTCGCCGAGGTGCGGCCCCGGGAGCGCGCGGGGGCCGACCGGCCGTTCGTGTTCGTGAACATGATCGCCACGGCGGACGGGCGCGCGGCGCTCGAAGGCAGCACGCGTCCGCTCGGCGGCGAGGCGGACCTGGAACTGCTGCTCGAACTGCGGGAGATCGCGGACGCCGTGCTGATCGGGACCGGCACGCTCCGCGCCGAGGGCTACGCCCGGCTCATGCGCAGCGAGGAGCGGCGGGCGCGCCGGATCGCCGCCGGGCTCGCGGAGGACCCGGTGGCGGTGCTGATCTCGCGCCGGTTCGACATCCCGTGGGAGGCCGGCATGTTCCAGGCGCCCGAGCAGCCGGTCCTGATCTACACCGGCGCGGAGGGCGCGGTGCCCGACGTGCCCGCGCCGGTCGAGGTCGTGGTGCTCGACGACCCGGCGCCGGCAATCGCGCTCGCCGACCTGCGTAAGCGCGGCGTGCGGGCGTTGGGGTGCGAGGGCGGCCCGACGCTGCTCGGAGCGCTGGTCGCCGCCGCGGCCGTGGACGAGCTGTACCTCACGATCGCCCCGCTGCTCACCGGCGACGAGGCCGAGCCGACGATCGTGTCCGGCGGCACGCTCCCGCAGCCGGTCGGCATGGAGCTGCTGTGGACGCTCCAGTCCGGATCGGAGCTGTACATGCGCTACGGCCTATAGGGTCCGCGCCCATGCGAATCGAGGGATCCAGCGCGTTCGTCGCGGGAGGCGCGTCCGGGCTCGGCGCCGCCACCGCGCGGCGCCTCCGTGCTGCCGGGGCGGAGGTCACGATCGCCGACCTGAACGATGAGAAGGGCGAGGCGGTCGCGGCCGAGCTGGACGGGCGCTTCGTCCGCTGCGACGTCACCGACGCCTCGCAGGTCCAGACCGCCGTCGAGTCCGCCGGTCCGCTGCGGATCTCCGTCTGCTGCGCGGGCGTCGGCTGGGCGGAGAAGACCGCCGGCCGGCGTGGGCCTCACTCGCTCGACCCGTTCGAGACCGTGATCCGGATCAACCTGATCGGCACGTTCAACGTGCTGCGGCTGGCCGCGGCGGCGATGCTCGGCGGCGAGCCCGACGCCGAGGGCGAGCGCGGCGTGTGCATCAACACCGCCTCGATCGCCGCCTTCGACGGCCAGATCGGCCAGCTCGCCTACTCGGCGTCAAAGGGCGGGATCGTCGGCATGACGCTCCCGGCCGCACGCGACCTCGCGTCGTCCGGGATCCGCGTCATGACGATCGCCCCCGGCCTGTTCGACACGCCACTGCTCGCCGGGCTCCCGGAGGAGGCGCGCGCGGCGCTCGGCGAACAGGTCCCCCACCCGCACCGCCTCGGCCGCCCGCAGGAGTACGCCGACCTCGCCGCACACATCGTGGAGAACCCGATGCTGAACGGTGAGGTCATCCGGCTCGACGGTGCTCTGCGGATGCCGCCGCGGTAGGCGCGGCGGCACGGGCCGAACGTCAACTGCGCTGGGTGGGGAAGCGGGCGTCCGTTGCGGACGGTGAGGGCGCGTGGTCCGGGGGGTGGTTCACAAACGTTCACGCATATCGAACAAACGTAACGCACCCCCCTCTCGAGCTCGCTTGACGCCGGGCGCCCTAAGGGGGTCTGACCCCTGTTCGGGCGCCCTAAGAGGGGTCTGACCCCTGTTCGGGCGCCCTAAGAGGGGTCTGACCCCTGTTCGGGCGCCTGATCCGGGGGGTGGTTCACCTAGGTCCACCTATAGGACGCAAACGTGAACCACCCCTCGATCCTGACTCCCTTAATGCCGCAGTTGACGTTCGCCGGCAGCTACGCCCCGATCATGTCCCGCGCAGCACCGCCCGGCCGGAACATCGGCAGACAGTCGGCATCGGGCTCGATCGCCACCCGCACGAGCGCCGGACCGGGCTCCGCGAGCGTGTCCGCCAGGGCTTCGGCGAGCCCGGCCTCCTCGCCGGCCGGGACGTCGCGGGCGGCGATCCCGAACGCCGCGGCGAGCGCGGGCCAGTCGGGGGTGGCGCCGAGGTCGACCGCGCTGCGACGGCCGCCCCAGAACATGTCCTGCTGCTGGCGGACCATGCCGAGCGCGCCGTTGTCGAGCACGACGATCTTGACCGGCAGCTGCTCGTGCGCCGCGGTTGCGAGCTCCTGCACGTTGAGCAGCAGCGAGCCCTCGCCGGTCACGCACACGACCGCAGCGTCCGGGCACGCGACCTGCGCGCCGAGCGCCGCGGGAAGGCCGAAGCCCATCGTGCCGAGGCCGCCGGAGGTGATCCAGCGGCGCGGGCGGTCGAAGCGCAGGCGGTTGGCCGCCCACATCTGGTGCTGGCCGACGTCGGTCGTGACGATCGCCTCGCCGCCCAGCAGGGTCTGGAGTGCGTCGAGCGCTTCCTCGGCGCGGTTGCGCGGCGCGCCGCCGGCCCGCCAGCCGCCGATCCGCTCCCACCAGTCGGCGAGCCGGCCGCGGTCGGCGCCGAGCGGTGAGTACGCCTCGGCGATCGCCGCCAGCGCCCGCCGGGCGTCGCCGACGATCGGCACGTGCGCCGGCACGTTCTTGCCGATCTCCGCCGGGTCGACATCGATGTGCACGACCTTGGCGTGTGGCGCGAACTCGTCGAGCGCGCCCGTGACGCGGTCGTCGAAGCGCGCACCGACGGCCACGATCAGGTCCGCCTCGTCGATCGCCCGGTTCGCCGCGGGCGTGCCGTGCATGCCGAGCATCCCGAGCCAGCGCGGATCGCTCGCCGGGAACGCGCCCAGCGCCATCAGCGTCGTCGTGACCGGGAGGTTGGCGAGCCGTGCCAGCGCCGTCAGCTCCGCGGCGGCGCCGGCGTGGACCACGCCTCCGCCGGCGTACAGCACCGGCCGCCGTGCGGCGGCGATCGCCCCGGCGGCGATGCGCACCTGGCGCCCGTTCGGCTTCGTCCGCGGCCGGAAGCCGGGCAGGTTGGGCGGGTGCGCCGGCGTGCCGCGCGCCGGGCCGCTCGCGACGTCGACCGGCACGTCGACGAGCACCGGCCCGGGGCGGCCGGAGAGCGCCAGGTGCATCGCGTCGGCGATCGCCTGCGCGATGTCGTCGGGCCGCTCGACCGCGATCGAGTGCTTGACGATCGGCGCGGTGATGCCGATCACGTCCGCCTCCTGGAAGGCGTTGGTGCCGCGCAGCGAGGTGCGGACCTGACCCGTGACGAACACCGTCGGGACGGAGTCCATGTGCGCGTCGCAGATCGGCGTGACGAGGTTCGTCGCGCCCGGCCCCGAGGTGGCGAAGGCGACGCCGACGCGCCCGGTCGCCCGCGCATATCCCGCGGCGGCGTGACCGGCGCCCGCCTCGTGGCGCATCAGCACGTGCCGGATCCCGGAGTCCAGCAGCGCGTCGTACAGCGGCAGGCAAGCACCGCCGGGCATGCCGAAGACGGCTTCGACCCCGGCGCGCTCGAGCGCCGCGATCAGGGCATCGGCGCCGCGCATCGCAAGTGCCTCCCGTGGTGGCGATCGCGATGAGCAAGGACGGTGGTGAGTACGAGCATGAGAAGGGCCTTTCCGAGACAGGAGCAGAACCCGCGAAGGCGGGCAGGGAACGTGGGAGCCGAGGGAGCTCGGGCTCAGCCGGCTACTCGCACGCCGACGGGAGCGCCCTCGGCGCCCGGAAGTCGGTCGGCGTGCTGTGCGGCCATGCAGGAGAGGATCGCACCACTGTCAACGCGGCGACGGCGACGACCGCCGGGACGAGCAGGTACGGACCCGAGAACGCGAGCACCGCGAGCACCGCCGCGAACGCGATGCCCGCCGCCCGGCGCGCCGCGCCGTCGAGTAGCCGCACGCCGGCGGCGGTGGCGGTCACGTACACCGCGACGAACGCGGCGCCGCTGGCACGCACGAGACCGTCGAGGCTCAGCACGTCCGTTCCCAGTGGCACCAGCAGAACCGCGCCGGTCACGGCGAACAGCGCGAGCGCACGGCTCGGGCGAGCGAGCACCGGCGGGGCGGCACCCTCTTCGGCGAGCGCGCCCGCGAGCTTCGTCGCGGCGGCGACGTAGGCGTTCATCGTGCCCATCGTCAGCAGGGCCGCGAGCGCGGCGGTCGCCGTCCTGCCCGGCGCCCCGAGGCCCGCGGCCATCAGGTCCGCGAGCGGCACGTTCGACGGCGCCGCGGTGCCCAGCACGCCGACGCTGGCGACGGCCAGCCCGAGGTAGAGCACGACCACGACGCCGAGCGCGGAGAAGATCGCGCGCGGGAGCTGGCGGGTCGGATCGCGCAGCTCGCCGGCGAGGTGCGAGACGGCCTCCCAGCCGATGAAGGAGAACATCAGCAGGCTCGCCGCCGTTCCGACGGCCGCCCAGCCGTGCGGCACGAACGGCGTCCAGTTCTCCGCACGGCTCTCGGGCAGCGCGGTGACGATCGCGACGAGCATCAGCGCAGCGAGCAGGCCGGCGAGCCGTAGCTGGAGCCGCGCCGTCGTGTGCAGCCCGAACGCGTTCGCCGCGATCACCGCCGCCATCATGCCCGCGGCGCCGACGACGGCTCCCCCGCGGCCGGCGCCCACGAGCTCGGCGACGTAGAACCCGCCGGCCAACGCCACGGCGGGCGCGCCGATGACGACGCCGGCGAGGAACCACCAGCCGGTGATCGCACCGGTGCGCCGCCCGAACGCGGCGCGGGCGTACGCGGCGGTGCCGCCGGCCTCGGGATAGCGCACGCCGAGCGCGGCGAACGTCATCGCGAGCGGCGCCGACAGCGCGAGCAGCGCCGCCCACGCGAGGACGGAGGCAGGACCGGCGGCTTCGGCCGCGAGCGCGGGAACGATCAGGACGCCGGGGCCGAGGACGGCGCCGACGTAAAGCGCGGTCGCGGAGCGGGTGGAGAGCGTGCCGGTCATGTAGGGCAGTGTCTCTCGAATTCAGGGGCATTTGGTGCTCACTTGCTCCCCTACGACACCCGCCTGCGCAATGATCTGCGTCTGACCACCATTCTAGGAGATGATCATGCCCCTGGACGTCGTCGATCGCCGGATGCTGGAGATCCTCCAGCGCGACGGCCGGATCTCCAACGCCGGCCTCGCCGAGCAGCTGCATCTCTCCCCGTCGCCGTGCCTGCGGCGCCTGCGCGCGCTCGAGCGCGACGGCGTGATCACCGGGTACGGCGCCGTGCTCGACCGCCCGTTGCTGGGGCTCGGCCTGACCGTCTTCGTCGAGCTCAAGGTCGACAACCACTCGGACCGCAATGCGGCGATCATCGGCGACGCGCTGCGCGCCGCGCCCGGCGTGATCTCGGCGCACATCGTGTCCGGCTCGGCGGACTTCCTGCTCGAAGTCGTCGTGGCGGACCTGGCCAGCTACGAGCGCCTGCTGTTCGGGATGCTGCTGAAGCTGCCGCACGTCAGCGACGTGCGCTCGAACTTCGCGCTGCGCACGGTCAAGAGCCCTGGCCCGCTGCCTCTATGATCTCAGTCGGAACCACTGAGATCCGCTTGACCACGAGTGACTTCACGCGCTAGACTTACGTACCATACGTAAGTTCCTACAGAAGGTGAAGCTTTAGATGACCTCGTTGCTCCTCGTCCCGATGGACGAGACCGTGGTCTTCCCGACCATGGATGTATCGCTACCGGTCGACGTCGGCGACGACGAGCACGTCCTGCTCATCCCGCGCCACGACTCGGCCTTCGCGAAGGTCGGCACCATCGCAAAGGTGACCGACACCGTCCGCCTGCCCGGCGGAGGCCGAGCGGTCGCCTTGTCGGGCGTCGCGCGCGGCGTCGCCGGCGCGGCGCACACCGACCACGCCGGCCGCCTCCGGATCGAGGTGACCGAGCACCCTGACGACGTTCCCGTCGACGGGCGCACGCGCGACCTCGAGCGCGAGTACCGCGCCGTGGTCGAGGAGATCCTCGAGCTGCGCGGCGTCGACGACCGCGTCGGCGCCTTCCTGCGCGCGATCCGCGAGCCGGGCGCGCTGGCCGACACGATCGGCTACTCGCCGGACGTGGACTTCGACCAGAAGGTGGAGGTGCTCGAGACGCTCGACGTCACCGAGCGCCTGGCACTCGCCGTGCGCCTTCAGCGCGAGCGGCTGACCGAGCTCCAGCTCCGCGTGAAGATCCGCGAGGACGTCAAGTCCGGCGCGGACCAGCAGCAGCGCGAGTACTTCCTGCGCAAGCAGATGGAGTCGATCCAGCGCGAGCTCGGCGAGGACTCCGCGTCCGTCGTCGACGAGTACCGCACCAAGATCGCCGAGTCCGGCATGCCGGAGGCGGTCGAGGAGCAGGCGACCAAGGAGCTCGGACGGCTCGAGCGGATGGGCGAGCAGTCGGGCGAGGCCTCGATGATCCGGTCCTACCTGGACTGGCTGATCGCCGTGCCGTGGAAGGAGCGCTCGGACGAGCAGCTCGATCCGGTGCACGCGCGTGAGGTGCTCGACGCCGACCACGCCGGCCTCGAGGACGTCAAGGACCGCATCGTCGAGTACCTGGCGGTGAAGAAGCTCCGCGTCGAGCGCGAGGTCGCGCAGGACAAGCGGAGCGGCGCGATCCTGACGCTGATCGGACCGCCCGGCACCGGCAAGACCTCGATCGGCGAGTCGATCGCCCGTGCGACCGGACGCGAGTTCGTGCGCATGAGCCTCGGCGGCGTCCGTGACGAGGCCGAGATCCGCGGCCACCGGCGCACGTACATCGGCGCGCTTCCGGGCCGCCTCGTGCGCGCGCTGCGCGACGCTGGCACGATGAACCCGGTGATCATGCTCGACGAGGTCGACAAGGTCGGCGCCGACTGGCGCGGCGACCCGAGCTCGGCCCTGCTCGAGGTGCTCGACCCGGCCCAGAACCACTCGTTCCGCGACCACTACCTCGACGTCGAGCTCGACCTCTCCGAGGTCATGTTCATCGCCACCGCGAACGTGGCGGAGACCATCCCCGGCCCGCTCCTGGACCGCATGGAGGTCATCCGCTTCGACGGCTACACCGTGGCCGAGAAGACCGCGATCGCGCGTGACTACCTGTGGCCGCGCCAGCGCGAGCGCAACGGATTGCGCGAGGATGAGGTCACGATCTCGGACGACATGCTCCGCACGGTGGTGAGCGAGTACACCCGCGAGGCGGGCGTGCGCAACCTCGAGCGCGAGCTGGGGACGATCCTGCGCAAGACGGCGACGAAGGTCGCGTCCGGCACGGCCGACACCTCGATCGCGATCGACGTCGACCTCATACGCGATGCGCTGGGCCGCCAGAAGGTGTTCCACGAGGCGGCGCTGCGCACCGCGGTGCCCGGCGTGGCCACCGGCCTGGCGGTCACCGGCGCGGGTGGCGACGTCCTGTTCATCGAGGCGACCTCGATGGACGGCAAGGACGGCCTCGTCCTGACCGGCCAGCTCGGCGACGTGATGAAGGAGTCCGCCCGGATCGCGCTCTCGTACGTGCGCGGCCACGCGGACGGGCTCGGCCTCGAGCCGGGCGCCTTCAGCGATCGCGAGTTCCACGTGCACATCCCGGCGGGCGCGATCCCGAAGGACGGCCCGAGTGCCGGGATCACGATGATCACGGCGCTCGCGTCGCTGCTCAGCGGCCGCCCGGTCAAGCACACGGTCGGCATGACCGGCGAGGTCACGCTGCAGGGCCGCGTGCTCCCGATCGGCGGTCTGAAGCAGAAGGTGCTCGCCGCACACGCGGCCGGGCTGACCGACGTGATCATGCCCGAGCGCAACCGCGGCGACCTCGACGACGTGCCCGAGGACGTCCGCGAGCAGATGACGTTCCACCCGGTGATGAGCATCGACGAGGTGCTCGAGCTGGCGCTGGAGCCGTCCCGCACGGAGGCCGTAGCTTGACGCGACGCATCGCCGCCCTGTTCCGCCCCTACCGGGGGCGGCTGGCGGCGGTGCTCGCGCTGATCGTCGTCTCAGCGGGGCTGGGGATGATCTCCCCATTCCTGCTGCGCGACGTCCTCGACGTCGCGATCCCCGAGAACGACGACGGCCTGCTCGCCGCGCTGGTGGCGGGGATGATCGGCATCTCCGTCGCCACCGGCGTGCTCGGCGTCGGCCAGACCTGGCTCTCCAACGTGGTCGGCCAGAAGGTGATGCACGACCTGCGCGCGAAGGTCTACCGCCACCTCCAGCGCCTTTCGCTCGCCTTCTTCACGCGCACCCGCACCGGCGAGATCCAGTCGCGGATCGCCAACGACATCGGCGGCGTGCAGACCGTCGTCACCAGCACCGCGACGTCGATCGTCTCGAACGTCACGACGGTGCTCGCAACGGTCGTCGCGATGATGCTGCTGGACTGGCGCCTGGCGCTCTTCTCGCTCGCCCTCACCCCGTTCTTCGTGCTGCTGGCGCGGCGCGTCGGCAACCAGCGGCGGCGGATCGCGAGCACCCGCCAGGGCGCGATGGCCGACATCTCCGCGCTCGTCCAGGAGTCACTGTCGGTGTCGGGCATCCTGCTCGGCAAGACGATGGGTCGCAGCGACGAGCTCGCCGACCGGTTCGCGCGCGAGTCGGAGCGACTCGCCGACCTCGAGGTCCGCTCGCGGATGGCCGGCCGCTGGGTGATGGCGTCGATCCAGACCTCGTTCGCGGTGATGCCGGCGCTCGTGTACCTGTTCGCCGGGCTGGCGCCGGGCGCCGTCACGATCGGCACGCTGGTCGCCTTCACGACGCTCCAGACGCGGTTGTTCTGGCCGATCCAGTCGCTGCTCGGCGTCGCGGTCGACATCCAGACGTCGATGGCGCTGTTCGAGCGCGTGTTCGAGTACCTCGACCTGCCGGTCGACCTGCGCGAGGGCCGGCACGACCTGCGCGACGTCCGCGGCGAGGTGTCGTTCGAGGACGTCTGGTTCAAGTACGAGGACGAATGGACCCTGCGCGGCGTCGACCTCGACGTGCCCGCCGGCACCAAGCTCGCGCTGGTCGGCGAGACGGGCTCGGGCAAGACGACCGTCGGCTACCTCGCCGCGCGCCTGTACGACCCCGAGCGCGGCACGATCCGGCTCGACGGCACCGACCTGCGCGAGCTGCGGTTCGCGTCACTGGCCGACGCCGTCGGGGTCGTCTCGCAGGAGACCTACCTGTTCCACGCCACGGTGCGCGAGAACCTGCGCTTCGCTCAGCCGGACGCGACCGACGAGGAGATCGAGGACGCGGCCCGCGCGGCGCAGATCCACGACACGATCGCGGCCCTGCCCGAGGGCTACGACACCGTCGTCGGCGAGCGCGGCTTCCGCTTCTCCGGCGGCGAGCGCCAGCGGATCGCGATCGCCCGCACGGTGCTGCGCAACCCACCCGTGCTGGTACTCGACGAGGCGACCAGCGCGCTCGACGTGCAGACCGAGCGTGCCGTCGGCGAGGCGCTCGAACGCCTGGCCGAGGGCCGCACGACGATCGTGATCGCCCACCGCCTGTCCACCGTGCGCGACGCCGACCAGATCGCCGTGCTCGACGGCGGCGCGATCGTCGAGCGCGGAACGCACGCGGAGCTGCTCGTGGCGGGCGGCCCGTACGCGGAGCTGGTGGCGCGCGACGAGGGCGTCACCGTCTAGGAACGGTGGCACCATGGACCGATGGCTGCCATCCCACGTGCGGTCGTCCGCGCCGCCGTCGGGTTCGGACTGGAACCGGAGCGGTTGCGCGCCTTGGGCGGAAGGTCGGGCTCTGCCTGGAGTGCCGGGAACGTCGTGCTTCGTGTCGGCGAGCGCATCGCCGATGAGGTGCTGGCCGCGTCAGCTGCGGGCGGCCACGTCCCGGTTCCCCGGGTGCTCGACCGGCTCGAGCTCGACGGCGTAGGCGCGGTCCTCCTCGAACGGGTTCCAGGACGACCAGCCGGCGAGCTGGCCTTGGAGAGCCCCGAGCTTGCCGCAGGCACCGGGCGAGCCTGTGGCGAGCTGCACCACGCGCTGGCGGAAGTCGCCTCCCCGCGCGGCGTGCGAGACGCCCCGGGAGCGGACTGCGGCGAGCGGCGACTGCTGCACCTGGACCTGCATCCGTTCAACGTCCTGGTGGACGACGACGGCGAGCCGACCGGGGTGATCGACTGGGCCAACGCCGCCGCGGGCGACCCCGAGCTCGACCGGGCACGGACCTGGAGTCTCCTGACGCTCGATCCCACTGCGCGCGCACTGAACGACGATCCTGGATGGGCGACCCTGATCGACCACTGGCTCCAGGCCGGCCGCATGCACGTCCTCTCCGCCCCGGCTCGGATCTGGGCCTGCAGATTCATGCTCGCCGACCTCGCGACGCGACATACCCGGGCGGAGCTGGCGCACATCCGGCACGCAATGCGGCTCGCCGGATGACGCAAGCCGGTCGCGCTCGTCGCGACTACTGCTTGTGCTTGCGCGCGTAGATCTCGCCAAGCATCCGGTTGCGCGCCTCGAGCTCCGCCGCCTCCATCGCCTGCTTGCGGCCGGGTAGCGCCTCGAACGCGTCCCAGTCGACGTGCACGTCGAGCGGCTTGTCCGGATTGATGGCGACCGGCAGCTCGAGGCCGACCTCGAGCTTGTTCGCGCGGCTGAAGACGCTGGTGTTCTCGACCCGGCGCGGGACGCGGAAGCTGTCCCGGACCGTGTACGGCTCGATGCCGGGGACGCGCACCTCCAGCGCGAACTCGTACCGCCGCCGGCCATATCGGTTGAGCCCGATGTCCAGCAGCGCCACCGGGTTGTCGCCGTCGCGCTCCAGGTCCCGGCTCGACTCCCGGATGATCGCCACGCCCTGCAGCCGTTTCGCGCCCATGAGGCGAACAGTGCCAGACGGTCGCCGGCCTGAGCCTGATCAGGAGGCCAGCCCCGACTGCAACCTGGCTCGAACGTCCGTCGAGTCCCGTTCTGTCAGGCGCCTGACGTGCCTACGCTGCGAGTCGTGCGGCGTCCGTCCCTTGCCACCGTCATCGCATCGCTCGCGCTGTTCGTGGCGCTCGGCGGCCCGGCGCACGCTGCACGCTTCATCGACGGCAAGCTGCTGCGCAAGGGGAGCGTGACGAGCGCGGCGGTCAAGGACCGGTCGCTGAAGGTCCGCGATCTCGGCCGGCCCGCAGTGCGGACGCTCCAGCGGACGCCGAATTCCTCGGTCACCGAGGCCAAGCTGGCGAACCGCTCGGTGACGCCTGGCAAGCTCGCGAACGGCGCCGTCTCGTCGGCCGCGCTCGCCGACCGCGCCGTCGCGGCCGCGGACCTCGGCCTGGGCGCGGTGCGCAGCGAGCACGTCGCGGACGGCGCGCTGCGGGCTGCCGACTTCAGCCGCTTCCACGGGCGGTTCCGCGCCCAGATCGGGCCGATCCCGATTGGTCGATGCTGGTCGGGAGAGTTCGCGGGCCTCGCGCCGGAACTGGCCGGCGCCGACATCCGGGACGACCTCATGCTCGTCTCGCCCGACGCCCGCTGGGTCGAGCGGCGCGTGACGTTCACGGTGCGCGCGTCGTCGAACCGGAGCCGGTTCGTGCTGGCCGCATGCAACGTCGGCATCCCGGTCGACGACCCCGGGGCCGCACCGGTCCCGCAGCACGAGGTCAGCTTCAGCTACGCGATCATCGACGTGTAGCCCGGCGGGCGCGGTAGCGGCGCATCTTCGACCGGCCGCCGCACTCGTTCATCGAGCACCAGCGGCGGCTGTGATTGCGGCTCTGGTCGAGGAACAGCCAGCGGCACTCCACGCACATCTCGACGCGCTCGAGCGGACCGCTGCGCAGCAGGTCGACCGCGGCGGCGGCGAGTGGCCACAGCACGCGCTCTGGATCGTCAGCGTCCCAGGTGAGCTCGAAGCCGCCTGACGTGGGCGCCAGGCGGGCGTGGGCGACCGCCGAGGCGTAGAAGCCGGCAAGCGTGTCGAGCGCGCCGGCAGCCGGCGAGGTGCCGGCCGCGATCGCGCGGAAGACGTCGTAGACGGCGGCGCGCAGGATCAGCGCGCGCGCGAACACCCGCTCGTCGCACGCCGTCGTGCCGACGGGGACACCGGCGTACCGCGCCCACGCATCGAGGTCGGCGGGCTCGCGGAGGTGCTCGTCGCCCGGCTCACCGTCCCGTGGGCCCTCGAGCGTGTTCGCGAAGTCGAGCGCCGGGTTCCCACCCACCAGCTCGAGCTCGGTAACCGACTTCGTTACCACCAACGCGAGTTTAGCTGGTAGCGCGGTGGGCAGCATCGTTGGAGACCACCAATGCTGACTTCACCGGTAACCACGCGACCACGGACAGCGGCGCTGGCACTGCTCTGCGCAGCCCAGTTCATCGTGGTCCTCGACGCCACGATCGTGGCCGTCGCGCTCCCCGCGATCAGACGATCGCTCGGCTTGGAGACCGAGGTGTTGCAGTGGGTGGTGACCGCGTACGCGCTGACGTTCGGCGGGCTGCTGGTGGCCGCCGGGCGGGCCGCCGACCTGTTCGGCCGCCGCCGGCTGTTCTGCGCCGGGCTGCTCGTGTTCGGCGGCGCGTCGCTCGCCTGCGGCCTTGCCCCGTCGGGCGCCGCGCTCGTCGCAGCGCGCGCGGTCCAGGGCATCGGAGCGGCGATCCAGGCGCCGGCGGCGTTCGCGCTGCTCGCCGCGACGTTCTCCGAGCCGGAGGCGCGCCGCCGCGCCGTGGCGTGGTGGACGGCCGCGGCGGCCGGGGGCGGCGCCTCCGGCTGGCTCGCCGGCGGCGTGCTCGTGGGGACGCTCGGGTGGCCGGCGGTGTTCCTCGTCAACCTGCCGCTGTGCGCGGCCGGTGTCGCGCTCGCGCCGCGGCTGCTCACCGAGAGCCGCGCCGACGGACCGCGCGAGCGGCTCGACCTCGCGGGCGCGGTCGCGGTCACCGTCGCCCTCGCGCTGATCGTGCACGGCCTGACCCGCCTCGACGCCGTAGGGACGGCCGCGTCGCTGGCGGGCGGCGTGCTCGCGCTCGTCGCGTTCGCGCGGATCGAGCGGCGCGCCGAGGCCCCGATCCTCCCCGCATGGGCGCTGCGCCGGCCGGCCTTCAGCATCGCGAACGCCGCGGCGGTCGCGCTGACGGCGACCACGACGCCGGCGATGTTCCTCTCGATCCTCTACCAGCAGGAGGAGCTCGGCCGCTCGCCGCTCGAGGTCGGTCTCTGGTGCGCGCCGTTCAACGTCGCGGTGATCGCCGGCTCGATGCTCCGCCTGCGATGGCCGCCGCGCGCCCTGATGGCGGGCGGCCTGGCGATGGTCGGCGCCGGCGCGCTCGCGCTCGCCACGCTCACCCCCGTCGCCCTGCTCGCCGGTGTCCTGGTGATGGGGGCCGGCCTCGGCTGCGCCGCGGTCGCATCGACCGCGTCCGGGACCGCGGCACTGCCGGACGCCGCGCAGGGGATCGCCTCCGGCGTGCTCAGCGCGGCTGCCCAGATCGGCACCGCGATCGGCGTGGCGGTGCTCGTCACGCTCGCCGATCCGATCGGCTACCGCGGCGCACTCGTCGCCACCGCGGCCGCCGCGATCACCGTCGCCGTGTGGCTTCGATCGCGGGCGAACGTCGCCTATACGGTCGGCTAGCCGCGCCCCGAGGCCTGGACCTTCGTCGATGGTCTGCCCGGAAACCACGCCTAATCTCGGCTTTCGGGTGCATGGCGGAAAGGGCTTCCGGACCCGAACGTCACTGTCTTGGATCGCGGAGGTTCGTCGGTGTTGAAGCATTCTCTGTCGGTACTGCTCCTCGGGGTGGCCGCGCTCGTGTTCTCGGCCACTCCGGCGCTGGCTTCGGGAGGCTCGGTGTCCGCCGGCTTCACGCACTCGTGCGCGGTCAAGGGGAACGGCGACCCGGTCTGCTGGGGAGACGACGAAGACGGGCAGGTCGCAATCCCGCCACTGACGGGCACCGTCACCGAGATCGCCGGCGGCGGCTACCACTCGTGCGCGATCAAGACCGGCGGCGCCCCCGTCTGCTGGGGCGACAACGGCACGCAGCAACTCGACGTCCCTCCGGGGATCCAGGTCACTGACATCAGTGTCGGCTTCACCCACACCTGCGCGATCCAGACCGACGGCAACCCGGTCTGCTGGGGCCGCAACGTCGACTCGCAGTCGACGGTGCCTGCGGGGACCGGGCCCGTCACCCAGATCGTGGCCGGCGGCAACCACACGTGCCTTATCAAGCCGGACGGGACCGCCGTCTGCTGGGGGTACAACGCGTTCGGGCAGGCCACGGTTCCGCCGGACCTGGGGCCCGTCACCCGGATCGCCGCAGCCTTGTATCACTCGTGTGCGATCAAGACCGGCGGCACGCCAGTCTGCTGGGGCAAGAACGAGTTCGGGGAGAGCACGGTCCCGGCCGGAACCGGCACCGTGACCGAGATCAGCACCATGGGCTTCCACACGTGCGCGATCAAGACCAACGAAAGGCCCGTCTGCTGGGGCAAGAACGACTTCGGGCAGAGCACGATCCCGGCCGGAACCGGCACCGTCACCGAGATCAGCGCCGGCCTGAACCACACCTGCCTCGTCAAGACCAACGGCAACAACGTGTGCTGGGGAGACGACGGCAAGGGGCAACTCGGTGCGGCTCCGGCGATCACCAGCGCCCCGTTGCCGGCCACCGGCGCGAACCGACCGTACTCCCACACGGTCACGGCGACCGGATCCCCGACGCCGAGGTTCGCCGTAGGGGCGGGAGACCTGCCGCCCGGGCTCTCACTCAACGCCACCAGCGGGCAGATCACCGGCACCCCCACCGCATCCGGGACGTACGCCGGCACGATCAGGGCCGCCAACGGCGTCTTCGCCAACGACACGCAGCCCTTCTCGATCGCGGTCGACGTTGACGCGCCGT
Organism: uncultured Solirubrobacteraceae bacterium; assembly: GCA_963806395.1. Lineage (GTDB taxonomy): Bacteria > Actinomycetota > Thermoleophilia > Solirubrobacterales > Solirubrobacteraceae > DASSUW01. The sequence goes on from CAWDYI010000022.1 coordinate 59,323, forward strand.
CGACCACCGACGACGGCGTCCCCGCCGGGTTCGTCGACCACGACGTCACCGTCACGCTGACCGCTGCCGACACCGGTGGCTCCGGCCTCGCGCAGACGCACTACACGACCGACGGCACGCCGCCGACGACGGCCTCCCCGACCTACAACCCTGCAAGCAAGCCGGTCCTGACAAACGGGCAGCGCATCAGGTACTTCTCGACCGATAACGCCGGCAACGAGGAGGATCTCCAGCGATCGAAGCCGGCGAAGGTCGACCTCGATGCGCCGACGACGCTCGACGACGTTCCGGCCGGTTATGTCAACCACGATGTCACCGTCACGCTGACCGCTGCCGACGGCGCCGGCTCCGGCGTCGCGCAGACGCACTACACCACCGACGGCAGCACGCCGACGGCGGCCTCGCCGACCTATGACGCGTCGGCCAAGCCAGTCCTGACGAACGGCCAGCAGATCAAGTACTTCTCCACCGACGAGGTCGGACGCGCAGAAGCCGTCAAGACTTCGGCGGCGGTGCAGGTCGAGATCACGGCTCCGTCATCGTCGATCACCAGCCCGGTCAACGGTGCGACGTACGCGAAGGGCGCCCTGGTGAACGCCGCGTACTCATGCGCCGACGAGGCGGGCGGCTCGGGTGTGGGCTCCTGCGCCGGCCCGGTCGCCAACGGCGCGCGGATCGACACGCAGACCGCCGGACCGCACACGTTCACGGTCACGGCGCAGGACAACGCCGGGAACAGCACGACCAAGACCGTCACCTACACCGTGAAGGCACCGGCCCCCACCGGTGGCGGTGGTGCCGCAACTCCGCCGCCGATCGACACCACCGGCCCGGTCATCGTGATCCCGGCGAAGAGCAAGAAGCTCACCGTGCGCGCCCCGGGTGTGGTCCTGTTCCGGTTCGGAGCCGCGGTCGAGGACACCACGGGCGTGATCTCGCTGAAGTCGACGCGCAAGCTCGGCAGCGCGCGGTTCAGCGCCGCGAAGGATCAGTCGGTCGTCGTCCGGATCAAGCTGAGCAAGAAGGCGAAGAAGGCGCTGAAGAAGCGCAAGAAGCTCAAGGTGACGGCGAGCATCGCGGTCCAGGACGCCGCCGGCAACGTCTCGGTGCGCGTGTTCAAGTTCACGCTGAAGGCCGCGAAGCCGAAGTAGCGCGCTACACGATCGTCGCGACGGTGCCGCCGTCGGCTGACCATGCGGCACCGGTGACGGTCGAGGCGCGCTCGGAGCACAGGAAGGCGATCACGGCGGCGATCTCGGCCGGCTCGGCGAAGCGGCCGAGCGGGATCTTTGCGGCCTGCGCGTCGATCGCCTCCTCGCGCGAGACGCCGCGGGCAGCGGCCGTCTGATCGCCGACGCCGCCCTCGGCGACCCACAGCGACGAGCGCACCGGGCCGGGCGCGACCGCGTTGACGAGCACCCCGCGGCCGGCGTAGGCGTCGGCGAACACGCGCGACACGGAGAGCTGCGCCGCCTTCGTGACCGAGTAGGCCGCGTTGGTCAGCGAGGGGCGCTTGGCCGCGGACGAGGAGACGTTGACGACCCGGCCCCAGCCGCGCTCGGCCATCGCGGGCGCGAACGCGCGCATCAGCCGCATCGAGGCCATCACGTGCAGCTCCCACAGCCCGTTCCAGTCGGCGTCGGTGAGCTCGTCGAGCCCGCGGGCGAAGGTCGTGCCGGCGTTGTTGACGAGGATGTCGACCGGCGCGGGTGCCCGCTCGGCGATCCGCTCGGCGGCGTCGGGCGCCGTGACGTCGATCCCGTCACCGCGCGACACGCGCACCACCTGCGCTCCCTCTCCCTCCAGCAGATCGGCCGTGGCGGCGCCGATGCCTCGGCTCGCACCGGTCACGACCGCCACCCGTCCGGAGATCCCCAGGTCCATCGCCGGCGACTCTAAATGATCGATTTCGCGGCGCGCTCGACCGAGGCGCCGTAGCCGCCGCCGAACAGCACCGCGTGGACGAGCAGCGGGAACAGCTGCCAGAGCGCGACGCGATCCTCGTGGCCGGCGGCGAGCGGGGCGACCTCCTCGTAGGCGGCGAGCAGGCCCGGCCCGGGCGCGCCGAACAGCCGCAGCATCGCGAGGTCGACCTCGCGGTGGCCGCCGTAGGCGACCGGGTCGATCAGAAACGGCCGCCCACCGCTCCACAGCACGTTGCCGCTCCACAGGTCGCCGTGCAGCCGCGCGGGCGGCTCCGCCGGGCCGGCCACGGCGGCGATCTCCTCGCACACGCGCTCGACCGCGCGAGCGCCCTGCTCCGTGAGCGCGCCGCGATCGCGCGCCGGCGTGAGCAGCGGACGCAGCCGCTGCTCGGCGTAGAACTCCGGCCAGTCCGGCAGCGGGTCGTTCGGGAGCGCGAGCGGGCCGATCCGCAGCGGCGACGTTCCGCCGAACGCGTCCGCGCCGGCCGCGTGCACGGCCGCGAGGCCGCGGCCCAGCTGTGCCTCGTCGCCCGCCGGCCCCGCGTCCAGCCACTCGAGCACCAGCAGCCGCGGCTCCTCCTCCCCGTCGAGCACGCCGAGCACCTCCGGCACGCCCAGCGCACGAGGCTCCGCCAGCCAGTCGAGGGCGGCGGCCTCACGCGCGAACTCGCCGGACGGCGCGTCCGCGCGGGTCTTCACGAACGCCCGCCCACCGCCCTCCAGCTCGGCCGTGTAGGCGTCGTTGATGTCACCGCCGGCGACGCGCTTGAGGCCGCGAACCGGGCGCCCGACCGCTCGGGCGACAGCCGCCTGGAGGCTCACACCCGGTCGGCGGCGCGCAGCTCGTCGAGCAGCTCGCGGCAGCCCGCGCCGACCATGTCGAGAACGGTCTCGAACCCGCGGTCGCCGCCGTAGTACGGGTCCGGCACGTCCCGGCCGGCCACCAGCAGCCGTAGCTTCTCGCGCGCGTCGTCGTCGGGCGCCAGCGCCCGCAGCTCGCGCAGGTTCTCGCGGTCCATCGCGACGATCAGGTCGAACCGCTCGAAGTCCTCGGGACGGACCTGGCGGGCGCCGCCCTGGAGGATCACCCCGCGCTGTCGCGCGGCGGTCGTGGCGCGCGCGTCCGGCGGCTCGCCGGCGTGCCAGCCGCCGGTCCCGGCGCTGTCGATCTCGACGACGTCGTCAAGGCCCGCGTCGGCGACCAGGCGGCGCATGACGCCCTCGGCGGTGGGTGAGCGGCAGATGTTGCCCATGCAGACGAAGAGGATGCGCATCGTCGTGGAGGATGGCACGACCGGCCGCGTGGACTACTCCCGCGGCCCGGCGCTGATCACCATCCGCACGAGTTCGGTGCGCGACCGGATCCCGAGCTTGCGGTACACGTTGCGCAGGTGGAACTCGATCGTCTTCGGGCTCAGGAACAGCGCCGCCGCCGCCTCGCGGTTCGTCGACCCGCCGGCCACCTCGAGCGCGACCTGGAGCTCCTGCGGGGTCAGCCGCTCGGCCGCCGCCGGTGATCCGCGCCGGACGCGCTCGCCGGACGCGCGCAGCTCCGCCCGCGCCCGGTCCGCCCACGGCCGCGCCCCGAGCCGGTCGAACGTGGCAAGCGCGGCGCGCAGGCTCGCCCGCGCCTCGACGCGACGGCCGGCGCGGCGAAGCCGCTCCCCCAGCGCGAGCTCTGTCCGGGCGGACTCGAACGGCGTGTCGTGCAGTGCGAGCGCGTCCCGGAACTCCGTCTCGAACGCGTCCTCGCCGGCCAGCAGCCCCCGGCACCGCGCGGCGGTCGCCGCCGCCCAGCCGCTGCCGCTGTGCTCGGCGTCGCGCTCGAACCGGGCGAGCGTCGCCAAGGCGTCCGCGCGGCGCCCCTGCCGCACGTACGCCTCGACCAGATCCGGGACCCACTGCAGGACGGCCGGGTCGCCCGCCGGCCGCTCGCCGAGGAAGCTGGCCACCGCCTCGAGCGCTGCCACCGCCTGCTCCGCGCGCCCGAGGCCGAGCTCGAGGAACCCGAGCGTCGCGCCCGCGTAGGCGCGCAGGATCTCAGCCCCGAGCTGCTCGACCAGCTCGAGCGATTGCGCCAGATGCGCACGGCAGTCCTCCTCGCGGCCGAGCGCGGCCTCGACCCGGCTCAGCACGCCGAACGCGTACGCCCTGTCGTTGAGCTGGCCGGTCTCCTCGCCGAGCCGCGCGGCCTCGGCGCCGGCCGCGTAGGCGGAGGCCCAGTGCCCGGTGCGGAACTCGAGCTCGCACATCGAGAGCAATCCGTACGGGAGCAGGCCGGGCGCGCTCCACGCCCGCGCCTGCGCGATGCCGTCCGCGAGCAGGCGCCGCGCGCGGTCGTAGTCCTCGAGCCACGTGAACGCCTGTCCGATCCCGAAGATCAGGACGGGGCCGAGCGCCCACGGGTCCTCGGCCTCGTCGAGCCACGCCGCTGCGCTGAGCAGCAGGCCGTACGCGCGGCGGCGCTCGTTGGAGAGCAGGAGCGCCATCGCCAGCGGCAGGCCCGCGGGCATCGGGCCGAGGCCGGACCGCTCGGCGAGCGCCATGCCCGCGCCGGGCCGTCTCGAGCCCGAGGGCGTTCTCCCCGGCTTCGAAGCACGGCTGGACCGCGGCCATGATCATCGTCGCCGCGCGGACCGGGTCGACCGGCTCGACGCGCTCGGCCTCCGCCACCAGCAGCTCGGCAGCCGCTCCGGCGGCGCCGCTGCGCGCCTCGATCAGCGCGGCGAGCAGCTGCACGTCGGCGCGCAGCCGCGGATCGCGGGCCAGCTCCAGCGCCTCCCGCACCAGCGCCGTCGCGCGCTCGGGCAGGCCGGTGCGCGCCAGGTCGCTCGCCGCCTCGAGCAGCCGGCCGGCGCGCCGCTCGGGATCGGGCGTCAGGCGCGCGGCCCGCTCGGCGGCGCGCATCGCCGCCGCCGGCCCACCGCTGCCGCGGGCCGCAGCGGCCGCCTCGGCGAGCGCGCGCGCGACCGCCTCGTCGGGCGCCACCGTCGCGGCCGCCATGTGCCACGCGCGGCGCTCCCCGGTGAGGGCGGCGGCGAGCGCCGCGTGCGCGGCGCGCCGCTCAGGGGCCGACAGCCCGCGGTAGGCGAGCGACCGCAGCAGCGGGTGCCGGAACGCCACGCGGCCGTCCGCCACCGCGATCAGGCCGGCCGTCTCGGCCGGCTCGAGCGCGCGCACGTCGAGTCCGAGCGTCGCCAGGGCGGGCGCGAGCACGTCGAGCCCGCCCCACTCGCTCGCCGCCGCCGCCAGCAGCGCGCTGCGGGTGTCGTCGGGCAGCGCCTCGAGCCGGTGCATGAACGCCCCCTCGACGGCCGCGCCCACCGGCAGCGGATCCTCCAGCGGCTCGGTCCCGGCGCGCTGCGCCACGGTCAGCAGGCCGGACAGCTCGATCAGGGCGAGCGGGTTGCCGCCGGTCGCGCCGAACAGGCGCTGCGCGACGTCGGGATGGCTGACGCCTCCGGCGGCCAGCAACGCGACCGAGGCCACGGCGTCGAGGCCGCCGAGTGTCAGCTCCTCGATCCCTGCCGCCTCCGTGCCGACCGGCTCCCCGGTGCGCGCCGCCAGCAGCAGCACGATGCCCTCCTCCTGCAGCCGCCGCGCGACGAACACGAGCGCCTCGCGCGACGGCGCGTCGAGCCAGGGCGCGTCGTCGACGAGCGCGAGCACCGGCGCCTGCTCGGCGGCGGCGGCGAGCAGGCTGAGCGCGGCCGCGTAGCGGGTGAAGCGGTCGCCCGGGACCGGCGGGCCGAGCGCGAGCGCTCCCGCGAGCGCCGCCTGCTGGGGCGCGGGCAGCGCGTCGAGCTGACCGACCACCGGCGCCAGCAGGTCGGCGAGGCCGGCGAACGACAGCTCGGACTCGGACTCGACGCCGCGCACGCGCAGGACCGTCATCCCGTCCGCCGCCGCCACCGTGTCCTCGAGCAGCGCGCTCTTGCCGATCCCCGGATCGCCGCGGATCACGAGTGCGGCGCTCGCCCCTTCGCGGGCCAGATCGATCAGGCCTCGCAGGCGGGCATGCTCCGCGTCGCGCCCCAGCAGCACGTCGCGATCCTACGCCCCGCGAACCCAGGGTTTTCATCGGCGCGACCACGGCGGCTGCCGGGGTAGCGTCGGCCGATGGAACGGCTGGACGTAGACGGCACGACACTCGAGTACACCGACCAGGGAGCCGGAGAGCCTGTCGTGCTGATGCACGCGGGCCTCTGCGCCGCCTGGTTCGAGCCGCTGCTCGACGAGCCGGCGCTCGCCGGATACCGCCTGATCGCGTACCACCGGGCGGGCTACGCCGGCAGCAGCCACCCGTGGGGCAGCGTGAGCCTGGCCGACCACGCCGGGCACTGCCACGGACTCATGCGCCGCCTCGGGATCGCGCGCGCCCACTTGGTCGGCCACTCGTCGAGCGCCGACATCGCGCTGCAACTCGCCCTCGACGAGCCGGCGGCGGTGCAGTCGCTCACCCTGCTGGAGCCCGCGCTGATGGACGTGCCGAGCCGGACGGCGTGGGGTCAGGCGGTCGCCATCCCGGCGATCGAGCGATACCGCGCGGGTGACCGGGCAGAGGCCGTCGACATCTGGATGCGCGGGGTCGCCGGGGAGAGCTACCGCACGGCGATGGACCGGGTGCTCCCAGGGGCGTTCGAGCAGGCCGTGGCCGACGCGCCGACGTTCTTCGAGCAGGAGTTGCCCGCGGTGCAGCAGTGGTCGTTCGGGGAGCAGGACGCCCACCGCGTCACCCAGCCGGCGCTGGCCGTGGTGGGCGGCCTCAGCCACCAGGTCTCGCCCGTGTGGGAGGAGCGCCAGGCTCTGCTGCTCGCGTGGCTGCCGCACGTGGAGCCGTTCGTGCTCGACGGAGCCACGCATCTGCTGCATCTGCAGAACCCGCGCGGGATGGCGGAGGCGCTCGCCGGGTTCCTCTCCCGCCACCCGCTCGCGGCGGCGCCCGCATGAAGCGCGCGCTCGCGATGCTGCTCGTCGCCGGCGCCGCGGTGCTCGTCGCGCAGCGCGCGCCCGACCCGGCCGCGCCCGCGCACGCCGTCGCCTACGGCTCGCTGCCGCTGGCGTTCGAGCGCAACGACGGGCAGGCGCCCGCCCGCTTCGACTTCCTCGCCCGTTCGGCCTCGGGCATGGCCGGGCTGAGCTCGCGCGGCGCGACGGTCGCGCGCCGCGGCAAGCGGCCGGGCAAGCTCATGCTCGTGGGGGCCGCCCGCAGCCGGCCGCACGCGCTCGAGCGGCTGCCGGGCAAGGTCAACCACCTCGTCGGCGACGACCCCGCCGGCTGGCGGACGGACATCCCGACATTCGCACGCGTGCGCTATCCCGAGGTCTGGCCGGGCATCGACGTCGAGTGGCACGGCAACCAGCGCCGGCTCGAGTACGACCTCGTGATCGCTGCCGGCGCCGACCCGTCGCGGATCGCCGTGCGCACGGCCGGGCGGCTGCGCCAGAGCGACCCGTCGGCGTACCAGGTCGTCGGCGGCGAGCGCCGCAGCGTGCGCGTCGCGTTCGAGCGAGACGGGCGCACGATCCGCTTTCGGCTCGGCCGCTATGACCGCACGCGCGAGCTGGTGATCGACCCGGTCGTGCTCGCGTACTCGACCTACCTCGGCGGCGGCGGGAACGAGATCGCCTACGACGTCGCGGTCGACTCGTCGGGCGCGTACATCACCGGCCGCACCGACTCCACGAACTTCGACACCGTCGGCGGCGTCGAGGGCAACTCGGCCGGCACCGACGCGTTCGTCTCCAAGCTCAACCCGGCCGGAAACGCGCTCGCGTACTCGACCTACCTCGGCGGCGGCGGACCCGACGAGGCGCACGCGATCGCGCTCGACGTGAACGGGTTCGCGTACATCGTCGGCACGACCGGCTCGGCCGACTTCAACACCGTCAACCCGATCGAGGGAGACCAGCCCGGGCTGGACGTGTTCGTCGCCAAGCTCAACCCGGCCGGCAACACGCTCGCCTACTCGACCTACATCGGCGGCGGCGATGACGACCTCGGGGGCTTCGGGATCGCGGTCGACTCGACGCTGGCGGCCTACATCGTCGGCTCGACGGACTCGACGGATTTCAACACCAACCAGGAAATCCAGGACGACTCGGACTCGACCGACGGCTTCGTCGCCAAGCTCACCGCCCCGGGCAACGCGCTCGCGTACTCGACCTACCTCGGCGGCGACGGCGTCGACCACGCCGAGAACATCGCGCTCGATCCGATCGGTTCGGCGTACGTGATCGGGACGACCGGCTCGACGGACTTCGAGACCGTCAACCCGATCGAGGGCGACCAGCCCGGCGACGACGTGTTCATCACCAAGTTCAGCCCGCCCGGGACGGCGCTCGCGTACTCGACCTACCTCGGCGGCGCCGGCCAGGACGTCGGGCACGGCATCGCCGTCGACCCGATCGGCCGGGCGTTCATCACCGGCGGGACCGACTCGGCCGACTTCAACACCACCGCCACCCGGATCGAGGGCGACCAGCCCGGGACCGACGCGTACGTCGCGCGGCTTAACGTGGCGGGCTCGCTCGGCTACTCGACGTACCTCGGCGGAAGCGGCCCGGACCGCGCCAACGCGATCGCGATCGACGGCGTGCAGGCGATGTACGTCACCGGCGAGACCGGCTCGGCGGACTTCAACACGGTCGCCCCGTTCGAGGGCGACCAGAGCGACACGGATGCGTTCGTCTCCAAGCTCAGCCCGGCCGGCGACTTCCTCTCGCACTCGACCTACCTGGGCGGGAACGGCGCCGACATCGGGAACAGCATCGCCGTCGACCCCACGGGCGGCTACGTGACGGGTGTCACCGGCTCGACCGACTTCGACACCCGCGGGCAGATCGAGGGCAACTCGCCGCTCGACGACGTCTTCGTGTCCAAGCTCGCGTTCACGAGCGCGAATCCCCCGCCGCAGCCGACGTCCACACCGACCCCGCTGCCGCCTCCGGAGCCGCAGCCGCCGGCGGTCGCGCTCGGTTCCTCGGGCGCCGACCGGCTGCGCGGGACGCCGCTCGACGACACGATGTGCGGCCTCGGCGGCAACGACAACCTCTCCGGCTTCCGCGGCGACGACCGGCTGTTCGGCGACGCCTGCGGGCGCGGCATCCTCGCGCTCGCCCGCAGCGGGAACGACCAGCTCAACGGCGGTCCGGGCGTCGACCTGCTCGTCGGCGGACGCGGGGACGACGTGTTCCGGCCCGGCCCGGGCCGCGACACGATCAAGGGCGGCTCGGGCCGCGACCGGATCCGCGCCCGTGACGGGACGCGCGACCGCGTGCGCTGCGGACCCGGCCGCGACGCCGTCACCGCCGACGCCCGCGACCGGCTGCGCGGCTGCGAGCTCGTGCTGCGGCCCTAGTTGAGCCGCTCGACGATCATCGCCTGCCCCATGCCGCCGGCGACGCACATGGTCTCCAGCCCGAAGGTGCCGTCGCGCGTCTTCAGGCCGTTCAGCAGCGTCGTCATGATCCGCGCGCCGGTCATCCCGAACGGGTGGCCGAGCGCGATCGCGCCGCCGAACGGGTTCAGCTTCTCGGGGTCGATCCCGAGCTCGTCGCGGCACGGCACGACCTGCGCGGCGAACGCCTCGTTGAGCTCCACGATGTCGATGTCGCCGATCGTCATGCCGGCCTGCTCGAGCACGGCCTTGACCGCCGGGATCGGGCCGAGGCCCATGATCTCGGGCCGGAGCGCGGCCACGGACGAGGCGACGATCCGCGCCCGCGGCTCCAGGCCGAGCGAGCGCGCCTTCTCCTCCGACATCACGAGCACGGCGGCGGCGCCGTCGTTGAGCGGGCACGAGTTGCCGGCCGTCACGGTGCCCTTGTCGGGGTCGAACGCCGGCTTGAGCTCCGCCAACCGCTCCATCGTCGTGCCCGGCCGCGGGCCGTCGTCGCGCGCGACCTCGCCGTCGGGCGTGCTGACGGGCACGATCTCGGGGTCGAAGTGACCGGAGTCGCGCGCCGCGACGGCGCGGTTCTGCGACGTGACCGCCCACTCGTCCTGCGCCTCGCGGCTGACATTGCAGCGCTGTGCGACGTTCTCCGCCGTCAGGCCCATCGGGATGTAGACGTTGAACGGCGCGCCCTCGGAGCCGTCGAGCTGCGAGTGCGGGTCGAACGGGGCCTGCGCGGGGAAGCGCGACACGGCCTCGACGCCGGCGGCGATGTACTGGTCGCCCTCGCCCGCCTTGATCGCGTGGAAGGCCATCCGGAGCGTCTGCAGCGAGGAGGCGCAGAACCGGTTGACCGTCGTGGCCGGGATGTGATGGTCGAGGCCGGCCAGCAGCGACGCGTTGCGGCCGATGTTGTAGCCCGCCTCGCCGAGCTGGAAGCCGCAGCCCATCATCACGTCGACCGTCTCGCCGAAGTCGACCCCGGGGTTGCGCTCGACGAGCGCCTTCAGCGGGATCGCGGCGAGGTCATCGGTGCGGACGTCCTTCAGCGAGCCCTTGGCCGCGCGCCCGATCGGCGTGCGGATGGCGTCGACGATGACGGCTTCAGGCATTCTCAGTCTCCGTTTCCACGATTGACTCGCGAGTCAACCGCATCCTACGAGGGGCGGGCGCCGACCTGCGCCACGGCGCGCGCCGCCACGCGGCAGCCTGCCTCGAGCGACGCGCGCGGTCCGGCGCCGCCGAGGCGCGCGACGAGCAGCCCGGCGGCGAACGCGTCGCCCGCACCGGTCGTGTCGACGACCGTGCCCGGCTCCGCCGGCACGTGGATCGTCTGCGAGCCGTCGGACCACCGGGCGCCGGCCGGTCCGAGCTTGACGACGGTCTCGTGCGCCGGCTGCTCGCCCACTGCCTCCGCCTCCTCCTCGTTCGGCAGCAGCAGGTCGACTTCCGGGATCGCCCCGGGGTACAGGAGCGCCCACGACGACGGGTCGACCGAGACCGTCGCCCCGGCTGCTCTCGCGTGCTCGATCGCCGCCAGCGCGCTCTCGCGCGGGCCGTCGCGCAGCAGCGCGTAGCCGACGACGTGCAGGTGGTCGCCCGCTGGGACCGGCCCGAGCGGCGCGTCGTTGGCGCCCGGGTCGGGGAGCATCGTGCGCTCGCCGCCGGGCTCGACGAGCACGACGCACGTGCCGGTCTGGCGGTCGGGGTCCAGCGTCGCGTGCACGTCCACCCCGCCGGCCCGCAGCCCGGCGACGGCGGCGCGGCCGCGCTCGTCGTCGCCCACGCGGCACACCAGCACCACCGGCGAGCCGAGCGAGGCCGCCCACGCGGCGACGTTCGCCGCCGAGCCGCCGCCCTCCACGCTCACCTGCGCGGGCGTGTCGCTCCCGCGCGCGAGCGGCCCGGACATCCGCGTGACCACGTCGACCATCAGGTCGCCGAGGACGACCAGCGTCATGCCGTGGCGCAGGCGATCTGCGCGCCGAGCGCCGCGTTGCGCAGCACCAGCCGCACGTTCGCCTCCAGGCTCGCACCGTTGGTCTCGCGGTGGAACCAGTCGAGCAGGAACGGCGTCACGTCCTTGCCGCGCACACCCTGCTCGGCCGCCGCTGCGAGCCCGCTGCGCAGGACCCGCTCGTGCAGGTCGCCGTCGATCGGATCCTCGATCGGGTTGGCCACGACGATCGCGCCGAGGCCGAGCTCGGCGCGCGCGTGCGCGACGTCGGCGATCTCCTGCGGCGTCTCGACGCGCCACGGGACGGCGAACCCCGAGTCGGCGAGATAGAAGCCCGGGAAGCGGTCGGTTCGGTAGCCGAGCAGCGTCACGTTCAGCGTCTCGAGGCGCTCGAGCGTGGCCTCGACGTCGAGGATCGACTTCACGCCCGCGCACACGACCGTGATCGGCGTCTGTCCGAGCGTCGCCAGGTCGGCCGACTCGTCCCAGCTTTCGCGTGCCTCGCGGTGGACGCCGCCGAGGCCGCCGGTGGCGAACACGCCGATCCCTGCGCGCACGGCGAGCGTCGCGGTGGCGGCCACGGTGGTCGCGCCGGTCGCCCGCCTGGCCATCACCACCGCGAGGTCGCGCGCGCTGCACTTGGCCACGCCCTCGCCCATCGCGATCGACTCCAGCCCGGCTCGGTCGAGCCCGATCCGCACCATCCCGTCGATCACCGCGATCGTCGCCGGCACCGCGCCCTCCTCGCGCACGACGTCCTCGATCCCGCGCGCGACCTCGAGATTCATGGGCTGCGGCAGGCCGTGGGCGATCAGTGTGCTCTCGAGCGCGACGACCGGACGACCGGCGTCGAGCGCGTCGGAGACTTCGCGGGTGTAGCGCATGCGGCCGTCACCGTACAGTGGAGGCAGATGCTTTTCTCCTCACGCAAGACCAAGATGATCGACTCCGAGCGCGCGCTGCCCGGCCGTGACGCGCCGATGCCCCTCCCTCCGCGTCACGAAGTGCTCGGGACGCCGATCGCGCCGCCGTTCCCCGAAGGGCTCGAGCGCATCGTCGTCGGCATGGGCTGCTTCTGGGGTGCCGAGCGCATCTTCTGGCAGGCCGAAGGCGTCTACACCACCGCCGCGGGCTACGCGGGCGGCTTCACGCCGAACCCGACCTACGAGGAGGTGTGCTCGACCGGGACCGGCCACGCCGAGGTCGTGCTGGCGGTCTTCGACCCGAACGTGACCTCCTACGAGGCGATGCTGCGGCTGTTCTGGGAGGGCCACGACCCGACGCAGGGCATGCGCCAGGGCAACGACGTCGGCACCCAGTACCGGTCCGGCCTGTACTGGGCCGACGAGGCCCAGCGCACCGCCGCGCTCGCGTCGCGTGAGACCTACCAGCAGGAGCTCACGGCGGCCGGCCACGGCGAGGTCACGACCGAGATCGCCGAGGCGGGGCCGTTCTATTACGCCGAGGAGTACCACCAGCAGTACCTCGCCAAGAACCCGAACGGGTACTGCGGGATCGGCGGCACGGGCGTGAGCTGCCCGGTCGGCCTGCACGCATAACCAAGGGGGGTTTCCCCTATGGTCGGCCGCGCCGGGCGCTCGTAGCCTGGGCGGGTGCCTGAAGCGCTGCCCACCTCACGCCTCGCCCGCACCAGCCGCGTCGGCGGCCTCGTCGCCGGCCAGGGCCTGCGCTGGGCCGGCACCCGCGCCGCCAACATGGTCCGCTCGCCCGAGCGCGCCGAGGCGGCGACCGGCGAGCGCGCCGCCGCGCTCGCCCGCGAGCTGGTCGAGCAGCTCGGGCGCATGCGCGGCGCTGCGATGAAGATCGGCCAGGTGCTCTCGACCGTCGACTTCACGGCGATCCCGGCGTCCGAGCGCGAGCAGTTCAAGCAGACGCTCGCGACGCTGCGCGACGACGTGCCGCCGTTGCCGTGGGCGAAGATCGAGCGGCTCGTGCGCAGCGAACTGGGCCGGCCCGTCGAACGGCATTTCGCAGAGTTCGAGCACGACGCCTTCGCGGCCGCCTCGATCGGCCAGGTGCATCGCGCGGTCACGCGCGACGGCGAAACCGTGGCCGTGAAGATCCAGTACCCCGGGATGGCGGAGGCGGTGGAGAGCGACCTGCGCAACCTCGGCCTGCTGCTGCCGCTCGTGAAGCGCCTGGCGCCCGGGCTCGACGCGCGGGCGCTGGCGGCCGAGATGCGCGAGCGCGTCGCCGAGGAGCTCGACTACGAGATCGAGGCGCAGAACCACCGCGCCGTCGCGCGCGGGTGGCGCGGCCATCCGTTCGTGCACGTCCCGACCGTGCATACGTCGCTATCCAGCCGCCGCGTGCTCGTCACCGACCTGCTCGAGGGCCTCCGGTTCGAGGAGGTCAAGCGTCTCGACGACGCCGCGCGCGACCGCTTCGGCGAGATCGTCTTCCGCTTCTTCTTCGGCACGATGAACCAGCTCGGGCGCGCGTCGGGCGATCCGCATCCCGGCAACTACCTGCTGCTCGCGGACGGCTCCGTGGGGTTCCTCGACTTCGGCCTCATGCGCGTCGTCGATCCCGCCTACCTGGCCGCGGAGCAGGCGGTCGCCCGCGCGGTCGTGGCCGGCAACGCCGCCGCGGTGCACACGCGGATGGCTTCGCTCGGCTACCTGCCCGACCCGGACGCGTTCGAGCCCGAGCGGCTGCTCGCGCAGCTGCAGCTCGCGGGCGAGTGGTACTTCGAGCCGGGGTCGCGGCGCATCACGCCCGAGTACGTGAGCGACCTGATGGAGCGCGGCTCCTCGCCACGCTCCGAGTTCTTCGACGATCTGCGGCAGATGACGCTCCCGCCCCAGGCGCTGCTGATCCGCCGCATGGAGGGCCTGGTCTTCTCGACCCTCGGCGAGCTGCGGGCGCGCGCCGACTGGGCCGCGCTCGGTGCCGAGTACCACGCCGGCGAACCGCCGGCGACCCAGCTCGGCGCGCTCGACGCCGACTTCTGGGACGCGCGGCGGCCGGCCGCTCAGGCCGCCTAGTAGTAGTGGATCCGGGGCAGCGGGTCAGGGCGGCGCGTGACGCGGGCGGCGGGGCGACGGCGGGTGGAGGTGAAGATGTGCTTGAACATATTTGCATCCTACGACATATCTTCCTAGGACGCAACCCTCTAGGACGCAATATTTAGGATAGGGTTCGATTCGTGCCCGAGCGCGACGGCGTCGACCTGATCCTCGAGCAGTGGCGACGCGAGCGCCCGGAGCTCGATTCCGCCCCGATCGGGGTGATCGGCCGCGTCTCACGACTCGCGCGCGAGCTCGAGCAGCGGCTCGAGCCGGTGTACCGCGAGCACGGCCTCGAGGCCGGCTGGCACGACGTGCTGGCCACGCTGCGCCGCTCCGGCCCGCCCTACCAGCTGCGGCCGAGCGAGTTCACGAGCACGCTGATGCTCACCTCGAGCGGCACGACGAAGCGGCTCGACCGGCTCGAGCAGGCCGGCCTGATCACGCGCGCCCCGGATCCGGACGACCGGCGCGGAACGCTGATCACGCTCACCGCCGCCGGCCGCGAACTGATCGACAGCGTCACCGAGGCGCACCTGGACAACGAGCGCCGGCTGCTGAGCGCCCTCACCGACGAGGAGCAGCGCCGGCTCGCCGACCTCCTGCGCAAGCTCAGGCTCGGCCTGCCGCCCGGCTGAGCGCCGCGCGGCCTACAGTGAGCGGCATGTGGCGCGAGCTTGCGGAGGAGCGGGGACTCAGCATGGCGCCGCCCGCGACGCCTGCGGACATCGTCTCGGCCGAGGCAGTGGTCGGATGCGCGTTCCCGGCACCGCTGCGCGAGCTCCTTCAGGTGACGGACGGCCTGCGCGACGAGTACGGCGGCGAGGTGGTCTTCGGGGTGCAGGAGATCGCACGCCACAACCACGAGATGCGCACGTTCGAGGACTTCCCCGAGCTCTACATGCCGTTCGATTGCCTGCTCTTCTTCGGAGCGGAGGGGAACGGGGACCTGTACGGCTTCCGGGTCCTCTCCGGCGGCGCCGACGAGCTCTACGTGTTCATGTGGGACCACGAGAGCGACAGCCGCGCCGCCGTCGCCTTCGGGCTCGCCAAGTACGTCAGCGGCGACCTCTGGGGCCGCGAGGACTAGCGGCGCGGCGGGGTCGGCCGGGAACGTCAAATGCGCTGGGTCGGGAACTGGTTGACCGCTCGCGGGTGCAGCGGGTTCGCCGAGTGTCGAGTTTGCGGGCGTGAGGCCCAGGAACTCGACACTCGACCGCGGGTGGGCTCGGGCACGGGCAGAGCGCATGCACCCTCGCGGCCGCCGCACAGTCCAACCACTCCCCCACCCAGCGCAGTTGACGTTCTGCGCAGGCGCGCTTGACATATTCCCATGTAGGAATACGATGCTCGGTCGCATGGCTCGAGCGGCGACCACAACCGACGCGTTCAACGCAGTCGCAGAACCGCGGCGACGGCAGATCCTCGATCTGCTGGCCGGCGGTGAGCGGCCCGTGAACGACCTGGTCGGAGCGCTCGGGCTCGCTCAGCCGCAGGTGTCAAAGCACCTGCGGGTGCTCAGACAGGTGGGAGCGGTTGATGTGCGCGACCACGGACGCCAGCGGCTGTACCGGCTCAACGGCCACGCGCTGAAACCGATCCACGACTGGGTCAAGACGTACGAGGCGACGTGGACCGAACGGTTCCAGGAACTCGACGCGGTACTGGAAGACCTCAAGGCGAAGGAGCAAGGAGATGACCCCGGTGAGCACCAGTAGTGGGAAGGCGACGGTCACGCTGCCGACCGACGAGCAGATCCTGATCACACGCGAGTTCGACGCCCCCAAGCACCTCGTCTACAAGGCGTGGACGACCCCCGAGCTCGTCAAGCGCTGGTGGGCCGGCGACCGCGGCACCGTCACCAGCGTCGAGATCGATCTGCGCGTCGGCGGTATGTGGCGCTACGTGATGACCGCCACCGGCGGCTTCGAAGTCGGCTTCCACGGCGAGTACCGCGAGATCATCCCCAACGAACGAATCGTCACGACAGAGGTCTACGAGGGCATGCCCGAGGAGGAAGCGCTGCCCGAGTCAGAGGCGCCGCTGAATCTCGTCACGTTCACCGAGGTGGAGAACCGCACGATCCTCGCGCTGCTCGTGCAGACCTCGAGCAAGGAGCTCCGCGACATGATCCTCAACTCCGGGATGGAGCTCGGCATGCAGGAGCAGATGGACGTCCTCGAGCAGGTGGCGGCCTCGCTCCGCTGAAAAGACGTCCAGATGCCGAACTGGTCGCGGGTCAACATCCCCGAGCTGCCGGAGTTCCCGGCGTTCGCTCACGCGACGGTCGCCGGCGACCACATCTACGTGGCCGGCATGCTCGGGCTCAGTGACGACTTCGCCGGGATGGTCGACGGCGGCATCGCAGCCGAGACCACGCAGGCGCTGGCCTCGTCGAGCGCATCCTGCGCGCTTGACCGGGGCGGCCACTCGCCGCGTTCGAGCAGCCGGAGTGTTCGTGGACGAGTCATCGGGTCGTGCGACGCGCGTGAACTGTTCGGAGCCAAGGTCGAGTTCGACTGCGCGGCGTACCGCCCTGCGGTCAAGCCGCCGCCGGCCGCCGACCCCAGGCAGCCATGACGACCGGCGAGAGCGAGCTCAGGCGCGGGTCGTCGCACAGTGCCAGCGCGGCGTCGACGTCGGCCGCCGTCACGAGCCCTGTGGCGATCATCGAGTCGCGCAGCTGAACGACCGTGTGGCGCCAGATCCGGCCGCCGGCCTGACCGCCGCGCCACATCGTCGCACGACCCTCGCAACCCACCTCGGCGAGGCCGGCGTCCTCCAGATCGCCGGTGACACGCCGCCCGTACTCGACGTCGAAGCCGTGCCGCTCGCCGAGAACGAGGTTGTGCGCGGTCGCGATGCGCACGAAGAGCGCGCGCGCCTCTTCGTCCATCCTGGGGTCGGGCACCGCGGACACGAAATCCATCTCCTCGGCCACCAGCCAGCCTCCCGGCTTCAGCGCGCCGGCCAGCCGCTGCAGCGCCGTCTCCGGCTCGGCCAGCCAGGCCAGCAGCAGCCGCAGGTGGACGAGGTCGAACGTGTCCTCGGGCAGGTCGTCCGCGAGCACGTCGTGGACGCGAACCTCGAGATTCGGATGCGACAGGTCGCGCAGGACCGTGGTGTCGAGATCGGTCGCGACCACCTTCCCGCCGGGGGCGACGCGCGCGCACAGCCAGGTGGCCACCGACCCGCCGCCGGCGCCTACCTCCAGGCATTGCCAGCCTCGATCGACGCCGCGCGCCTCGAGGTGCCGGATCGTGTCCGCGTCCAGCAGCGCCTCGAGAGTTCGCAGCCGATCGCGCTGCGCGGGGATGGCGTTCGCGAACGCGTATGTCTGCTCGTCCGCCGTTGCGCCACGGTATCGCGCCGTACTGCGCAAGTGTGTCCGACCGCGGTGCCCGCCAACAGCGTGAGCAGCAGCAGCGCCGTGATCAGCGCGGCTCGCATGCGGTGCGCACTCAACCGCGGGAGGCGGGCGCGCCGGTTGCCGCGCCGTGACGACGGCGTGACTTTCGTATGACCCGCGCGTAGGCTCGCGGCGTATGAGAGCCGTCGTCCTCGCACTTGCCGCCCTTCTGCTGCTGCCGGCAACCGCGGCGGCGAGGACGATCGACCTGCCGACGAACTTCGAGGCTCTGCTCGTCGCGGCCAAGGCGAACACCCGGGTCCCGATCCTGCTCCCTCAGACGTACCGGACCGACGCCCGGACGGTCTACGAATCGGGCAGCTTCGCCCGCAGGCGCTACACGTTCAGCCTCAGTGCGATCCAGGGCTGCGGCGGCGCGACGGCGTGCTTCATCGCCGACTTCTCCGCCAAGCGCGGCGCGAGGCCGCACTTCACGCGCAAGGTGAGGCTCCGGGGCGGGCGCACCGGCTACTTCAAGCCGCTCACGTGCGGCGCGTCGTGCTCGCCGCCGGTGATCGAATGGCGCCGGCGCAACGTCCTGTACTGGATCCAGGCGCACGCCGGCACCGCGCGGCAGGAGAAGAAGCGGCTGGTCCGGATGGCCAACTCGGCGCTCCTGCACGGACCGCGCTAGCCACCAT
Organism: uncultured Solirubrobacteraceae bacterium; assembly: GCA_963806395.1. Lineage (GTDB taxonomy): Bacteria > Actinomycetota > Thermoleophilia > Solirubrobacterales > Solirubrobacteraceae > DASSUW01. The sequence goes on from CAWDYI010000022.1 coordinate 77,681, forward strand.
CAGGTCGAGGGCGTCGTAAGCTCCCGCCCGCGGTGGGCACTCCGATCCTGATCGACTGCGACCCCGGCCACGACGACGCGATGGCGCTGCTGCTGGCGCTCGCGAGCCCGGAGCTCGACCTGCTCGGCGTCTCGACCGTGCACGGCAACCAGACGCTGGACAAGACCACGGCCAACGCGCTGCGGGTGCTCGAGTTCGCCGGCCACGGAGACATCGCCGTGGCCGCAGGCGCCGACCGCCCGCTCACGCGCGAGCCTCGCGTGGCCGCGCACGTGCACGGCGCGACAGGGCTCGACGGGCCCGACCTGCCGCCGCCCGCCGGAGCGCCCGTGGCCGAGCACGCCGTCGACTTCCTCGCCGACCGTGCGCGCTCCGCCGGCCGCCCGGTGACGCTGATCCCGACCGGCCCGCTGACCAACATCGCGTTGCTGCTCGCGCGGCACCCGGACGTGGCCGCGAACATCGAGCGGATCGTCCTGATGGGCGGCGCGACCGCCGAGGGGAACGTCACGCCGGCCGCCGAGTTCAACATCTGGGTCGACCCCGAGGCGGCGGCGCGCGTGTTCGCGAGCGGGCTCGACGTGACGATGATCGGACTCGACGTCACGCACCGTGCCCTGATGACCTCCGCGCACGCGGAGCGCCTGCAGGCGGCCGGGCGTGTCGGCGCGATGGTCGCCGAGCTGTGGGCCTTCTACCACCGCTTCCACAGCCGCGTGTACGACTTCCCGGGCACGCCGGTGCACGACGCGATGGCCGTCGCGCACGTGATCGACGGCGGCCTCGTGCGCACCCAGCACCGCAACGTGGCGATCGACTGCGCGTCAGAGCTGTGCCGCGGGCGCACGGTGGTCGACCTGTGGCAGGTCACCGGCCGCGAGCCGAACGCGCACGTCGGCGTCGACGTCGAGGCGGACGCGTTCCTCGACCTGCTGGTCGAGCGCATCTCTCGTCTGGGCTGAGCTGGAATCAGCCCTCGACGTGGTGCTGATGACGTGCGGATGCCCGGGCTGTCGATCGCCGAGATCGCCGAGGCGCTCGTATCTCGCAGGCGACCGTGAAGACGCACGTGCGTCACATGCTGCAGAAGCTCGGCCTGCGCGACCGGGTGCAGACGGTGGCGCTGGCCTACGAGGCGGGCGTGCTGTAGGCGGCGTCACGCTCGGCGGCGGCGAGCACGGCGTCGAGCAGGCCGGGGAAGCGCTCGTCCACGCACTCGCGCCGGAGCGAGACGTAGCGATGCGTGCCAGCCGGCCGCGTCCGGGTCAGGCCGGCTTCGCGGAGCACGCGAAAGTGGTGCGAGCGCGTCGCGTTCGACACGCCCAGCTCGAGCGTCCCGCACGCCATCTCGCCCTCGCCCTGATCCGCGAGCGCCCGCAGGATCGTCACGCGAACCGGGTCGCTCAGCGCGGCCATCACGGAGGTGAGCTCGAGGTCGTCGCGGGTGGGATGGAACAGCGTGCGCATATTTCGATGCTCATCGTACCATCGTGGTAACCTGGCGGACCCATGGTTCGAGCGTCATCGAAATATGGACCGAGCCTGATCCCCGCGCTCGGCTGGGGCGCGATGTTCCCGATCGCCGACTCGGCGATCAACCACGTCGACCCGTTCCACCTGACGGCGATCCGCTACCTGCTGGCGGCGGCCGGCTTCATCGCCCTGCTGTGGCTGTTCGAAGGCCGCCGCGCATTGCGCACGCAGGGACGCGGCCTCGAGCTGTGGGCGTTCGGGACGGCGGGGATCGCCGGCTTCAACCTGTTCGCGTTCGTCGGGCTCGAGCACACGACGCCCGAGCACGCCGCGCTGATCGTCGCCACCAGCCCGCTGATGGCACTGCTCGCCGACGCCGCGCTCGCCCGCCGCGCGCCGCGGCGCTCGACGCTCGGCTTCGTGCTGCTCGCGCTCGCCGGTGTGCTCATGGTGATCGGCAAGGGCGACCCGATGGCGGTCCTCGACGGCGGCGTGAACGCCGGTGACCTGCTGGTCTTCCTCGGCGCCGCGAGCTTCGTGGTCTACACGTTCGGCGCCCGGCGCTTCACCGGCCTCTCGTCACTGCGCTACACCGCGATGACCGCGACCGGCGGCACGATCACCGTGCTCGTCGTGACCCAGGCGGCGACGCTTGCAGGCTGGCTCACCGCACCCTCGACCGGCGACGTGGCGGCGATCTGGTGGCAGCTCGCCTACGTCGTCGTGATCGGTGCGCTGCTCGCCGTGCTGTCCTGGAACGAGGGCGTGAAGCGGCTCGGCGCCCCGAACGCCGCGCTGTTCATGAACCTCGTGCCGGTCGTCGCGTTCACGATCGCGATCGTGCGCGGCTATCACCCCGAGGTCGTCGAGCTGGCCGGCGCGGCGCTGACGGTCGGCGCGCTCGTGGGCGCGAACCTCACCAGCCGTCAGGACAGGGTGCGGCCGGTGAGCGCCGCGTGGGCGCCGACACGCTCGGCGAACCCCGCGAAGTCGCGCGCGTAGAGCGCCTGCGGGCCGTCGCACAGCGCCTCGTCCGGGTCCTCGTGGACCTCCACGATGATCCCGTCGGCGCCGACCGCGGCAGCCGCGCGCGCGAGCGGCTCGACGAGGCGGCGGTCGCCTGACGCGTGGCTGGGGTCGACGATCACGGGCAGGTGGGTGTGCAGCTTCAGCCACGGGACGGCCGAGAGGTCGAGCGTGAAGCGCGTCGCCGTCTCGAACGTGCGGATGCCGCGCTCGCACAGCATCACGCGCTCGTTGCCCTCCTTGAGGATGTAGTCGGCGGCCATCAGGAGCTCGTCGAGCGACGACGACAGGCCGCGCTTGAGCAGCACCGGCTTGCCGAGCTGGCCGGCCACCTCGAGCAGCGCGTAGTTCTGCATGTTGCGAGCGCCGATCTGGACCACGTCGGCGTGATCGGCGATCGCCTGGGCGTGCGTGGTGTCGAGGAACTCGGTCACCACCGGCAGGCCCGTCTCCGCCCGCGCCTCGACGAGGATCTCCAGCGCCGGGACGCCGAGGCCCTTGAACGCGAACGGCGACGTCCGCGGCTTGAAGGCGCCGCCGCGCAGCATCGTCGCGCCGCCGGCCGCGACGGTGCGCGCAACCGCGAGCGTCTGCTCGCGCGACTCGACCGTGCACGGGCCGGCGATCAGGCAGAACGCCGTCTCCCCGCCGACCAGGCGGCCGTCGATGGTGAACGTCGTCGGCTCGTGGTGCGCGAGCTCGGACGAGGCGAGCTTGTACGGCCGCGAGATCGGGACCACGCGATCGACGCCCGCCATGCCCTCCAGCCCCAGCTCCTGCACACCCTGCGGATCGCCGATCGCCCCGATCGCCGTCGTCAGCTCGCCCGGCAGGACCAGCACGTGGACGCCGGCGGTCTCCAGCCGCGCCCGCACGGCGGCGATGTTCGCGTCGGTGGCCTCCGGTGTCATCACGATCATCACGGCACACCCATCCTCGCACCTGAGCGGTTTCGGAGAAGCGGGGCTCCCGCGCGGCGGCTACGTTCCGCCCATGCTGAACGCGATCACGCACACGCAGGTCTGGGTGCTCGACCAGGACGAGGCGCTCGAGTTCTACGTCGGGCGCCTCGGCCTGGAGGTCCATACCGACGCCGACATCGGCGACATGCGCTGGCTCACCGTCAACGTCCCCGGGCAGCGCGAGACGGAGATCATGCTGCTGGTGCCGGGTCCTCCGGGGCTCGATCCCGAGACCGCGGACCAGGTGCGCGCGCTGATCACGAAGGGCGCGGTCAGCGCCATCATCTTCAAGACCGACGACTGCCGGGCCACGTACGAGCGCCTGCGCGACCGCGGCGTCGAGTTCACGCAGGAGCCGGTAGAGCGGTTCTACGGGATCGACTGCGCGCTGCGCGATCCGTCCGGCAACCCCATCCGCATCAGCGAGCCGGCGCCCGAGCCCCACGTGGTGCCGTCCTAGTCGTGTAGACGTTGCCCCGGCTCGCGACAGGGAGGACAATGCGGCGCCATGCCACTTGCCGCCCCGAGCCGCGAGATCGCGCTCCTCGAACGCGCATCGGAACTCGATGCGCTCGACGCCGCCTTCGCCTCGGTAGGTGACACGGGCGGCCGGCTCGTGCTCCTGGCGGGCGAGGCCGGGGTCGGCAAGACCGTGCTCCTGCGCCGTTTCTGCGAGCGCCGGACGAAGGCGGAGCGGGTCCTGTGGGGCGACTGCGACGCGCTCTTCACGCTGTCACCGCTCGGACCGCTGGCCGACATCGCCACGATCACCGGCGGCGAGCTCGCGGATTCGATCGCCGACGGCGCTCCGCCCCACGCCGTCGCTGCGGCGCTGCTGCGCGAGCTGGCCGGCCGGCGGCCGGCGATCGTGGTGTTCGAGGACGTGCACTGGGCCGACGAGGCGACGCTCGACGTCCTGCGCCTGCTCGGCCGGCGGATCGCGACCGTCCCGGCACTCCTCGTCGCGAGCTACCGCGACGACGAGCTCGACCGCACCCACCCGCTGCGGGTCTCGCTCGGCGAGCTCTCGCGCCTCGACACGACCGACCGCCTCCGGCTCGTGCCGCTGTCGGTCGAGGCCGTCGCGGAGCTCGCCGCGCCATACGGCGTCGATCCCGCCGAGCTGCATCGCCGGACGGCCGGGAACCCGTTCTTCGTGACCGAGGCGCTCGCCGCAGGCGCCGTCGAGCTGCCCGCCACGATCCGCGACGCCGTACTCGCCCGCGTCAAGCCGCTGAGTCTGCCGGCGCGCCGGGTGCTCGACGCTGCCGCGATCGTCCCCGGGACCGTCGACCTGCCGCTGCTCGAGGCGCTCGCCGGCGACGCCGTGGAGCACCTCGAGGAGTGCCTGTCGTGCGGCGTGCTGGGGTCGGCGGGCGGTGGCGTGGCCTTCCGGCAGAACCTCGCGCACGTCGTGATCGAGGAGGCGCTCGTCCCCAACGAGCGGGTCGTCCTCCATCGCCGGGCGCTCGCCGCGCTCGAGGGCCGCAGCGACCCGGCCCGCCTCGCCTACCACGCCGAGGGCGCCGGGGACGGCGACGCGGTGCTGCGGTTCGCCCCCGCCGCGGCCGAGCGCGCTGCAGCAGCCGGAGCGCACCGCGAGGCCGCGGCGCAGTACGCGCGCGCCCTGCGGTTCGCCGACGGGCTCGCCCCCGCGGCGCTCGCCGAGCTGCTCGAGCACCGGTCGCACGAGTGCTATGTCGCCGACCAGCCCTTCGAGGCGAGCAAGGACCTTCAGCGCGCGCTCGACTGCTACCGGCAGCTCGGCGATCGCCGCGGCGAGGGCGATGCGCTCCGCTTGCTGTCGACGATCGTCTGGTGCCCCGGCAACCTCGACGAGGCCGAGCGCGCCGGGCGCGATGCCGTCGCCGTGCTCGAACCACTCGGCCCCGGGCGCGAGCTGGCGATGGCGTACGCGAACATGGCGGCGCTGGCCATGAACCACGAGGACGCGAGCGCCACCGCCGACTGGGGCGCGCGGGCGCTCGACCTCGCACGCGCCCTCGGCGACGAGGCGATCGAGCTCCACGCACTCGGCTCGATCGGGACGATGGAGTTCCTGGCGGGCGGACCCGACGCCCGCGCCACCGCCGAGCGCAGCCTCGAGCTCGCGCTGCGGTCAGGGCTCGTCGACGGCGCGCTGCGCGCCTACTCGAACCTCGCCTGGGCGGCGGTGCGCCACCGCGCCTATCCGCTCGCCGACGGCTACCTGCGCGCGGCGACCGAATATGCGAGCAACCCGGAGCTCGACCTCTGGTTGATCCACGTCCTGGGCTACCGCGCCCGTGCCGAGCTCGACCAGGGGCGGTGGGCGGACGCATCCGAGACCGCGACGGTCGCGATCGAGGGCCGCCTCGCATCCCCCCTCCCCGTGATCCTCGCGCTCTCCGTCGCCGGCCGCCTGCGCGCCCGCCGCGGGGATCCCGATCCCTGGGCGCCGCTCGACGAGGCGCGCTCGCTCGCCGGCGAGGAGCTCCAGCGCATCGAGCCGGTCGCCTTGGCGCGTGCCGAGACGGCGTGGCTGGCCGGCGATCGCGAACGAGTGGTCGCCGAGACCGAGCACGTGCTGGCGCTCGCACGGCGATGCGACGCCCGCTGGGTGATCGGCGAGGCCGCGTGCTGGCGCCGTCGGGCCGGCGTCGAGGAGGAGCCCGGTGCAGCAGTCCCCGAGCCCTACGCGCTCGAGCTCGCCGGCGAGTTCGAGCAGGCGTCGGCGCGCTGGGCGGCCCTCGGGTGCCCCTACGAGGCGGCGCTCGCGCTGGCCGGAGCAGACGACGAGACCGCGCTCCGGCGCGCGCTCGACCAGTTGCTCGGGCTCGGCGCCACCGCGGCGGCCGCCGTCGTCGGCCGGCGGCTGCGCGAGCGCGGGGCGAGCAACCTGCCGCGCCGGCCACGCCCGGCAACGCGCGAGAACCCTGCGCAGCTCACCGCCCGCGAGCTCGAGGTCCTGGCGCTGGTGGCCGACGGCCTGCGCAACCGCGACATCGCCGAGCGCCTGTTCCTCTCGTCCCGGACGGTCGAGCACCACGTGGCGTCGATCCTGCGCAAGCTCGGCGCACGGACCCGCGGCGAGGCCGGGGCCCAGGCGATCCGCCTCGGTCTCCGCGAGCCCGGCCCGGACCGGTAGCTCCTCCCACTCAAGCGGCCCGGCCGGGGCGTCGATGGTCTCCGGATGGAAGCTGTCCCCTGGTGCCCGCGCTGTGGGCTGAACCTGCCGGCGTCGGAGCTGCCGTGCAAGGGATGCTGGGAGGGTCCCGCCGACGAGGCGACCGTCGCCCTCCTCGTCGCAGACATCGAACGAATCGGCAGGGCGAGTGCGTGGTCGCTGCTCGCCAGGGTCAGAGACCCCGCCGGGGCCGCCTTGCTACGCGATCTCGCCGGTCACGCCGACGCAAACGTGCGCTCGGCAGCCGTGCATTCGCTCGGCCGTCGCGGCGGCCCCGACGACGTCCCGCGCATCGCCTCGCTGCTCGCCGACAGCGAACGCGACATGCGGGAAGCCGCGAGGTCGACGCTCGCGCGGATCGGGGACCGCGCCGCGGCTGACGCCCTTGCGACGAGCCTGGACCACGTCGCTGACGAGGAGCGCGTGACCGTCGCGTGGTACCTGGCGAAGCTCGGAGACGCGCGCGCCGTTGAACCGTTGTGGGAAGCCCTGCCCGGAGTGCTGGAGGGTCGGCACGGTGACAACGTGACCGCGCCGCTGATCCGCGTCGGCAGCTCTGCGGATCGTCACGCGCTCGTGGACATCGCGTTGCGGCTGGCCCGCGAGGCGGTGCACCATCCGGCTCCGTCCCCAGAGTTCGAATACGCGCGGCGCCTGGTGCATGCGGTCGTGCCGTCGCTGCACGACTTTCCCGGCGAGTACGAGGCGGCCGTCGCCCAGCTCAAGCAGGCCAATCCGTCCTGGGTGGCGCTGCTCGGACACCACCGGCGAGACGAGAGCACGCCGGAGGAACGGACGTTCAAGCGGCCCCGCACCGTCCCGCGCCGGACGATGGCGCGCTTCGGCGACGCTCCCTCCGCCGCCAAGTTCGGCGGGCAGCCCGACTGGATCGGCGAGCCGGCGTGGCCCGTCACCGCGGACGGCCGGCCACTGACGTTCTACGGCCAGATGCCACTCACGCGCGATGACTCACAGATCGCCTACATCTTCATCAGCCTCGACGAGCGCGCGGAGACGTACGAGCAGCTCGGGCAGGGCAATGCGGTGGTGATCCAGCCGGGGAACCGGTGTCATCTCGACACGATTCCCGCCGCCGAGGGACCGCGTCTCTACAGCCGCTACCCCATCGTTGAGCCGCACGAGCGCTTCGTCGTGCTCGAGGACGGCGCGGATCCCGAGAGGTGGGAGTACGGCGACCCGCTCGAGCAGGGCGACTGGAACAAGATCGGCGGCACCGGGCTGTTCCTCCAGGACGACCTGACACCCCGCGAGGGCGGCTGGCGGTTCGCGCTCGAGTTCAGCGCCACGTGGGCGTGGGAGGACCTCGCCGACGGCGCGCATTGCTACGTCTGCGTACGCGACGACGGTCTGGGCTCGTTCGGCTGGGACTGCCACTGAGCCGTCACAGGCCCAGCTCGCGCACTCCCAGCTCATCGGCGCCGAGGTGGTGGGCGAGCTCGTGGCGGACCGTGCGCGTGACCTGGGCGCGCAGCTCGTCCGGATCGTCGCCGAAGTCGCGCAACAGCGTGTCGCGGAAGATCACGATCCGGTCGGGGTAGTTGTCACGCGCGACCGTGTCGCCCTGGTACATCCCGTAGGCGCGGTGGCGGCGGCCCTTGTCGGAGATCACGACGGCGACGTGGTCGAGTGACTTGAGCAGCAGGTCGGGCATGTCGTCGAGCGCCTGGCGGACGAGCTCCTCGAAGTCGTGCGGGTTGCGCGGGTCGAGCTCCATGAACTCGCCCTCGTCGGGCTCGGCCGCGAGGTTGTCCCGAGCGAGGCGCTCGGAGAGCCGCACGAGCTCCTCGAACTCCTCCTCGTCCTCGGGCTCGGTGTAGACGGCGAGGCGGCCCGTGATCGCGACCATCACGCCCGCGAGGACGACGATGAACGCCAGGATGCACGCGATGATCTGCATCAGCCGCACGGCGTACATCTGCGACAGGCCGGCGAGCAGCGTCACGAGCAGGATCGCGCAGCAGAAGGTGAACAGCGCCGTCATCGCGGTCCGGCGTCCGGCGGGGAGGTTGGCGAACATGTCGATCAGTTCCTATCGCAAGCTGCGGGCTATGACCAGCCGCTGGATCTCGTTGGTGCCTTCATAGATCTGAGTGATCTTGGCATCACGCATGTAGCGCTCCACCGGGTACTCCGTGACATAGCCGTAGCCGCCGAGCACCTGCACGGCCTCGACGGTCACCGCCATCGCCGTGTCGGAGGCGAACAGCTTCGCCATCGCGGAGTACTTGCCGGCATCGCTCTCGTGCCGGTCGATCTTCGCGCACGCGCGGTAGAGCAGCTCGCGCGCGGCGGCCGTCCGGGTCTCCATGTCGGCGAGCTTGAACTGGATGCCCTGGAACTCGGCGATCGCCTGGCCGAACTGGCGGCGCTCGCGCGCGTAGCCGGCGGCGTGGTCGGTGGCGCCCTGGGCGATGCCGACCGCCTGGGCGGCGACGCCGAGCCGCGAGTGGTCGAGCGTCCCGAGCGCGACCTGCATCCCCCGGCCCTCCTCGCCGATCAGGTTGCCGGCGGGCACGTGGACGTCGTCGAAGATCGGCTGGCCCGTCGGCGAGCCCTTGATCCCGAGCTTGTGCTCGAGCTTGCCGACCGTGAAGCCCGGGCGGTCGGCCTCGACGACGAACGCGCTGATGCCGCGCGACCGGGGCGCGGCCGTGTCGGTCTTGGCGAACACGATGTAGAAGTCGGCGACGCCGAGGTTGGTGATCCAGTTCTTGGTCCCCGTGATCACCCACTCGTCGCCGTCACGGACGGCGCGAGTGATCATCCCGCCGGGATCCGACCCCGCCTCGGGCTCGGACAGCGCGAAGGCCGGCGACCACTCGCCGCTGGCGCAGCGCGGCAGGAAGCGCTGCTTGAGCTCGTCGGTGCCGTACAGGCTGATCGGCAACGTGCCCAGCTCCTGGATCATCAGGATCAGCGCGCTCGAGGCGCACGCGCGAGCGATCTCCTCGATCGCCAGGTTGAGCATCAACGTGCCGGTTCCGGTGCCCCCGTACTCGGTCGCGAACGGCAGGCCGAGCACGTCGTGCTCGGCGAACAGCTTGCGGATATCCCAGGGGTACTCGGCCTGGGCGTCGATCTCGGCGGCTCTCGGCGCCACCCGCTCGACGACGATCTGGCGGATCGTGTCGCGGAACTCGATCTGATCGTCGGTGAGCGCGTAGGTGTCGGCAGCAGCGGTCTCCATGCACCTAAGTGTGCCGACTCGCGATCTGCGCACGCCGAAACAGGCGTCCACCGGAGTTTGGAGCGCGCCGCGGGTGGGGATGCGGAGGCCATGGGAATCGGCACGTCACTCTTCTTGATCGCCACCGGCGCGATCCTGTACTTCGCCGTCAACGCGCAGGTCTCGGGCATCGAGATCTCCACCGTCGGGGTCATCCTGATGGTGATCGGCGGCCTCGGGCTGCTGATCTCGCTCTTCATGCTGTCCTCCGCTCGTCGCGAGCGGACCGTGGTGCGCGACCGCGACGTGTACTAGACCCGGCCTGCTCCCGCGCGAGTTCGCGGTGCGCGAACTTCAACTGCGCTGGGTGGGGAGGTCAGCGACCGCTCGGCTGTGGCGAGGGCTCGTCGAGCGTCGAGTTTGCGGGCCTGAGACCCAGTAACTCGACACTCGGGGCGAGCCAGCGCGGGTTTCGCCCCAATCGTCGCGTCGCGACCGCACGATTGGGGACTTGTCGACCCTCGCCGCGGCCACACAGGCCACCCGCTTCCCCACCCAGCGCAGTTGACGTTCCGCGGCCGGCGGCGCACAGCGCCCCCGAAATCGACCAGCTACAGCCCGTCGGGGTGGCGGACCTTGTAGCCGTCCGTCGGGCGCATGACCGTGCTCCAGCGCGGGCCCTTGCCGGCGTTGTTCCAGCCGGTGTCGAACCGCAGGCCGGCGATCACGAGGAAGCCGTGGCCGCCGTGCGCGTAGACGGTGATCCAGGTGCCCTTGCGGGCCTTGCCCCAGGTCATGAAGTCGCCTGACGTGAGCGGGCGGTCGAGCAGGCCGGCGCCGTGCAGCGCGTACGACATCGCGCCCGAGCAGTCGTAGCCGGAGTCGTTCCAGCGGCCGTGGCCGCCGCCGTACTTGTACGGCTTGCCGACGATCTTGTTCGCGGCAGCGATCGCCGCCTTGACCTCCTCGGGCGCGGACGCCGGAGCCACCGCGCGGCCGTCGTCGCCCAGCACGGCCTCCTCGCCCGCGGGCGCGGCCAGCGGTGCGTCCTCGGTCCGCGGCTCGTACACGCGAACCCCGCGAGCGATCTGCGAGCTGAGCTTGCGAGCGTCCGAGCGCGACACGCGCCCGTTCACGCGGCGGACGCTGGACCGGCGCTCCCACGAGCGCACGCGCCGGGCCGTGCGCGGGCCGAACTGCCCGTCGACGCCGGTGCGGAGCCCGACGCGGGTGAGGTAGTTCTGCAGCACCCGCACGTCGCGGCCGGAGTCTCCCTGGCGCAGAGCACGGTCGCCGAAGGCGAAGCGCTTGGCCTCGGCGGGCGCGGCGGCGGGAAGCAGAAGGCCAAGGCCTGTGAGGCCAACGGCGAGCGTACGACTGCGTGGCACGGCGGATGGTTCCTTTCTTTCCTCCGCCTACGGGGTTAGCTGTCGGGCTCGCGCGGAAAGATCGCGCTACGCGGCGTGCTGCGGCGATTCGCCCCCGGCCGAGACGTGCTCGGCCATTGGTTCCCCCGTTCCCCGCCGGCCTGGACCGGGCGGGGACTCGGCGTTTATGTCCCCAACGAAGCGCGCCACTCTAGCGGAGCGGACGGCGGATAGCGTGCATCCCCTGGTGCACGCCCTCGACGCTGCCACCGCCGACCTCGACCCGCCGTTCGCGGTGGTCGACCTCGACGCGTTCGACGCGAACGCCGCCGACCTCCTGCGCCGCGCAGGCGGCACGCCTGTGCGGCTGGCCTCGAAGTCGGTCCGGTGCCGTGCGCTCGTCGACCGCGCGCTGGATGCTGGCCTGCGCGGGATCCTCGCGTTCACGCTGCCGGAGGCGCTGTGGCTGGCCGGCAACGGCGCCGAGGACGTGGTGGTCGCGTACCCGACCGTCGATCGCGCGGCGCTGCGCGAACTGGCGGACGGCCCCGCCCGCGAGCGCGTCACGGTGATGGTCGACTGCCGCGAGCAGCTGGACCTGATCCCGGCGGGCGCCGGACCGGTGCGCGTCTGCATCGACGTCGACGCAGGCTGGTGGCCGCTCGGCGGCCGGATCAGGATCGGCGCCAAGCGCTCGCCGCTGCGGACGCCCGAGCAGGCCGCGGCGCTGGCACGTGAGATCACTGCCCGGCCCGCGCTGGAGCTGGACGGGCTGCTGATGTACGAGGCCCAGATCGCCGGCGTCGGCGACCGGCCCGGCAACCCGGTGCTGGGCGCCGCACTGCGCGCGATGCAGCGCGCGTCGGCACGCGAGCTCGCAGCCCGCCGCGCCGCGGTGGTGGCCGCCGTGCGTGCAGTCGCGCCGCTGCGGTTCGTCAACGGCGGCGGCACCGGCTCGATCGAGGGGACCGCCGCCGAGCCCGCGGTGACCGAGGTGGCGGCAGGCTCCGGCCTGTTCGCGCCGGCGCTGTTCGACGCCTACCGCGCCTTCGCGCCGCGCCCGGCCGCGTTCTTCGCGCTGCCGGTGGTCCGGCGGCCGTCCGCACGCGTGGCGACCGTGCTCGGCGGCGGCTACCCGGCGTCCGGGCCCGCCGGTCGCGACCGCCTCCCCCATCCCGCCCTCCCGGCCGGCCTGCGTCTCGACCGCCAGGAGGGCGCGGGCGAGGTCCAGACGCCGCTGCTGGGGCCTGCGGCGGCGGACCTGCGGATCGGCGACCGCGTGTGGATGCGCCACGCGAAGGCGGGCGAGCTGTGCGAGCGGTTCGACGTCCTGCACCTCGTCCAGGGCGGCCGCCGCGTCGCGACCGTCCCGACCTACCGGGGCGAGGGCCGGACGTTCCTCTGAGGCGCCGCGCCGAGCACGCGGCGTACCCAGTCGTTCTCGAACCGGCCGCCGGGGTCGAGCTCCCGCCGCGCGGCCTGGAAGGCGTCCCAGGCGGGATAGCGGCCCGCCAGCCCCGCCGCGGTCAGGAACGACCACTTGCCCCAGTGCGGCCGCCCGCCGAGCGAGCCCATCAGCGCCTCGACCTCGCGGAACGGCGCCTCCCACGGCACGCGCTCGAACACGTGCACCGCGACGTACGCGCTGTCGCGCGCGTGCGCGGGCGAGAGCAGGGCGTCGTCGGCCGCGACCAGGCGCAGCTCGACCGGGAAGGAGACCGGGTGGCGCTCGAGGATCGCGCGGGCGCCGCGCACCGCCTCGGCCGCCGACTCGCGCGGGACCGCGTACTCCATCTCCGTGAAGCGCACGAGCCGCGGGCTGGCGAAGATGCGGAACGACCAGTCGACCCGCTCGCGCCGCGACGCCGCGCGGGCCATCGCGCGGTTGAGCGCCGGGATCGCGCGCGGCACGCGGCGGGCCACGCGGTTGAGCAGCCCGAACACGTGATTGTCCATCAGGACGTCCTCGGCCCACTCGCCCACGCGGCCGGGCACCTCGCGCCCGCCCTCGGTGCGCGTGTTCGTGCGGGTGAGCGCCAGCGGCGAGTGCGGGAAGGTCCAGAACTCGAAGTGGTCGGCGGCGTCCGCCCGCTCGTCGAGCGCCGCGAGCACGTCCTCCAGCGGCTCCGGCCGGTCGAGCCCGTGCAGCCGGAACGCCGGCACGCAGCGCAGCGTCACGGCGACCACCACGCCGAGTGCGCCGAGCCCGACCCGCGCCGCGCGCAGCAGGTCGCCGTCGGCGGCCGTGAGCTCGCGCACGCTGCCGTCGCCGAGCACCAGCTCGACCGCCTCGACCTGCGCCGACAGGTTGGGCAGCCGCGCGCCGGTGCCGTGCGTGCCGGTGGCGATCGCCCCCGCGACCGACTGCGCGTCGATGTCTCCGAGGTTCGGCAGCGCCAGCCCGCGGACGTGCAGCTCGCGGGTCAGCCGGTGCAGCGTGATCCCGGCCTCCACGCGCACGAGCCCGCTCGCCGGGTCGGCGTCGAGCACGCGGTCCATGCGGTCGAGCGAGAGCAGCGTGCCGCCCGTGAGGACCGCACCCGTGAACGAGTGCCCGGCGCCAGCGACCCGCACCGTCCGGCCCGCGGCGGCCGCCCGCTCGACGGCGCTCGCCACCTCGGCGCGCGAGCCGGGCCGCTCGACCGTGGCCGGCTCACACCGCTGCGTGCGGGACCAGTTGACCCACGCGGCCATGCGCGCAGGCTAGTACCGTGCTGTGACGATGGCCGCAGGGGACCATGCTTTCCACGCCGACGACGTCGACGTCGCGCCCCAGTGGGTGCGCGAGCGCCACGAGGCGGGAGAGATCCAGCTGATCGACGTGCGCGAGACCTACGAGTGGGAGGCCGGCCGCGTCGGCGGCGCCCGCCACGTCGAGCTCGAACGGGTCGCCTCGCAGGCCGACACGATCGACAAGGACCGCCCCGTGGTCTTCTACTGCCGGCTCGGCTCGCGGTCCGGGATGGCGGCCAACGCCTTCCGGCGCGCCGGCTACGACGCCTACTCGATGGACGGCGGGATCACGGCGTGGGACGAGGGCGGGCTGCCGCTCGATCCCGCGGACGGCCACGTCGCCGACCATTGATGCGCCTTGCGCTGATCGCCCTCGCCCTGCTGCTCACCGTCGCCGCGCCCGCCGCCGCGGCACCGTCGCTGGTGAAGGTCGGCGACTTCGCCGAGCCGCTCTACATCACCTCCCCGCCCAAGGACCCGCGGCTCTTCGTGGTCGAGAAGGCGGGCCGCGTGCAGATCCTCGGCGTCGGCACGTTCCTCGACCTGTCCGCCATCGTCAACGGTGTCGACGGCGAGCGCGGCCTGCTGTCGATGGCCTTCCCGCCCGACTACGCCGCGAGCGGGCTCTTCTACGTGTTCTTCACCGAGAAGGGCACCGGCGACCTGAAGGTGCGCGAGTACCAGCGCTCCGGCGATCCCAACCGCGCCAATCCGGCGATGCGGCGCGAGTTCCTGTCGATCCCGCACGGGCCGGAGTACCACAACGGCGGGCAGCTGCAGTTCGGCCCGGACGGCATGCTGTACGTCAGCACGGGCGATGGGCACAACAGCGCGAACGCCCAGCAGACCGGGTCGCTGCTCGGCAAGATCCTGCGCCTCGACCCGCGAACCGGCGGCGCCGCCACCGGCAACCCGCACGGGGCCGTGTGGGCGTACGGACTGCGCAACCCGTGGCGCTTCTCGTTCGATCGCGTGACCGGCGACATGTCGATCGGGGACGTCGGCAACAGCGAGTGGGAGGAGATCAACTGGGCGCCCGCCCCGGGTCGCGGCCGCGGCATGAACTTCGGCTGGCCGGACTGCGAGGGCCCGGACCCGGGGAACACGTGCGGCGAGAGCCCGATCGCCGCTCACGACCACGCGAACGACAACTGGTGCGCGGTCGTCGGCGGGTACGTCGTGCGCGATCCCGGCCTTCCGACGCTGAACGGCCGGTACCTCTACGGCGACAACTGCCGGTACCAGCTGTGGTCGACGGTGCCGCGCACCGGCGCCGACGACAAGGACACGGGGCTCCGCGTTCCGAACCTCAGCTCGTTCGGCGAGGACGCATGCGGACGCGTGTACGCGACGTCCCAGGGCGGGGCGGTGTTCCGGCTCCAGGACGGCGCGGCCACGCCGTGCAGCTTCATCGTGCCGCAGGGCGGCACGGACACGACGGCGCCACATCTGAAGGTCGCGATCAGCGGCCTGAGAACCGCGCTCAAGCACCGGCGGCTGCGCGTCACGGTGCGCTGCGACGAGCCATGCGGCGTCGCGATCGGCACGCGACTGCGGCACGTCCAGCGCCTGAAGCCCCGCAACCGCCTGCTCCCCGGCAGCCAGAGCACGGCCGTGCGGGTGAAGCTGACCAGGAAGACGACCCGGCGGCTGCGCGCAGCGCTGAGGCGCCGCGGGGCCGTGCGCGTGACGGTCTCGGTGCGCGCCACCGACGCCGCCGGCAACGCCCGCCGGACCACCAGGCGAGCGCGCCTGAAGCGCTAGGAAAGTGAAACGGCCGTGTGGCTTCTCGCCACACGGCCGCTTCGAAGCGAATCCTTCCGCCGCCTCCTCCGTGAGCGGGCCTCAGGCCCGGAATCCGTACGCCCTCCAGACGATGCGCAGCCTCGCATCACAGGCCGCGACCGACCATAGGACATGCGTCCACGGCGTCCGCGATCAGACTCAGGAAACTGGAGCGTCGGCGAGCGGCTCGCGCATCCCGCGGGTCTCGGGGGCGCGCTTGTAGGGGTGCTCGTCGGCGACGTCTTCCTCGTGGTACACGGACTCGGCGTTGACCGCCCAGATGTCGTGGCGGGCGCCCGTGGTGATGTTGTCCACCGCGCGCATCGCCGTCAGCATCGAGTGATCCGAGTTGTTGTACCGGTGGAGGCCGTTGCGGCCGACCTGGATCAGGTTGCGCACGCCGGTCAGCCACTCGCGGATCGAGTCGACCCGCTCGCTGTAGTCGGCGTCGTACATCGGGTAGGCGAGCGGGACGCGGGTGACGTAGCCCTTCTCGACCTTCGCCGGGTCGACCAGCCCGAGCTTCGCCAGCTCCTGCTTGCCGAGCTCGATGAGGTCGTCGTCGGCCATCTCCCACAGCTCGTCGCCGCTGAAGCAGAAGTACTCCAGGCCGACGGACGCCTTCGACTGGTCCGGGACCATCCACGGGCTCCAGGAGCGGAAGTTCTGGATCCGCCCGACGCGCACGCTCGGATCGTGGATGTAGATCCAGTTGTCGGGGAACAGGTCCTCGCCGTCGATGATCAGCGCGACCGTGAGGAAGTCGCGGTAGCGCAGGCCGCGCGCGGCGCCCTGGACCTCGCCGGAGGCGGCGGCGCCGGCCATGCCGACGGTCGCGCGCAACGGCAGCGAGGAGATCACGTGGCTCGGCTCGATCCACTCGTCGCCAGCCTCGATCCCGACGATCTCGCCGTCGCGGATCTCGAGCTTGGTGACCGGCGTGTTCAGGCGCACCTCGCCGCCGGCGGCGATGATCTCGTCGGCCATCGTCTCCCACATCTGGCCCGGGCCGAAGCGCGGGTAGTGGAACTCGCTGATCAGCGACTTGATGTTGTCCTTGTTGCCGAAGAACGCGGCCTTCGCGGCGGAGAAGAACGACAGGCCCTTGATCCGCTGGGCCGCCCACTCCGACCGCAGCTCGGTCGTCGGCACGCCCCACACCTTCTCGGTGTAGGTCTTGAAGAAGTGCTGGTAGAGCCGCTTGCCGAAGCGGTTCGAGACCCACTGCTCGAAGTTGTCCTCCCGGCCCTTCGGCTTCGCGGCCGCCCACAGGTAGGAGAGACCGGAGCGGATCAGCTCGAGCGGGCCGAGCTTGCGCACGACGTCCATGCCGTTGAGCGGGTAGTCGAGGAACTTGCCGTTCCAGAAGATGCGCGACATGCGCGGGCGCTTGAGGAACTCCTCGCGCATGACCTCGTGCCAGAGGTCGTCCACTTCCTTGGACTTGGTGAAGAAGCGGTGGCCACCGAGATCGAAGCGGTAGCCGTCGCGCACTTCTGTCTTGGCGATTCCGCCGACCTGGTCCTCAGCTTCGAAGACGATGACGGGGCGCCCCTGCCGCGCGAGCAGGTAGCCGGCCGTCAGGCCGGCCGGGCCGCCGCCGAGGACGGCGACGGGACGGTCGGTACTGCCGCGCTCGAACCTGCGGCGCGGTGTTTCGAAGTCAAGGGTTGCCATGCGGGCCATCCTTCCCCGCTTCGCCCGGATTTCGGCCCTGCCGTTAAGCCCTCCTAACAGCCCTTAATCGGTCGCTAGGGTGTCGGGCGGTGCAGACTTCCTCCACGCTCGAGATCCTCTTAGTGGACGACGACAAGCCCCTGCGAGAGATGCTCACGCGGTCATTCGAGCGCGAGGGCCACCGCGTCACGGCGGTGGCCGACGGGCACGCCGCGCTGGATGCGGCGGCCAGTCGCCCGTTCGACGTCGTGCTGCTCGACGTGGCGCTCGGCGCCGGGCCGACCGGGCACGACGTCGCGCGAATGCTGCGCGGTCGCCGCGACGTGGTCCCGATCATCATGCTGACCGCGCTCGACAGCGAGGCGGACGCGGTGCAGGGCCTGGAGTCGGGCGCGGACGACTACGTCACCAAGCCGTTCGGGCTGGCGGAGCTGCGCAGCCGCATCCGTGCCGTGCTACGCCGCGCCCAGGGCCGCGTGGTCGAGGGCAGCCTGCGCGTCGGGCCGGTGATGCTCGACCAGGACGAGCGGCGCGTGGCCGTCGACGGCCGCCCGGTCAAGCTCACGTTCAGCGAGTACGAGCTGCTCGCACGGCTGATCAGCCGCCCGGGCCACGCGTTCAACCGCCAGGAGCTGCTGCGCTCGATCTGGGGCGACAGCGCGTACCGCGACCCGCGCGCGATCGACGTGCACATCCGCCACCTGCGCGAGAAGCTCGAGGCGAAGCCGGAGGAGCCGACCCTGATCCTCACGGTGCCGGGGCGCGGGTACCGCTTCAGGGAGAGCTGATGCGCCACATCGTCCCGGGAGGCCTGCGCGGCCGCCTGCTGGCGGCCTTCGTGATCACGAGCGCGCTCACGCTCCTGGTGGCCGCGGCGGTACTGCTCGGGCCGCTGCAGAACAAGCTGAGGACGCAGAGCATCGACAGCATGCGCGACACCGTGCTCGGCATGCGGCAGGACTTCGTGACGGCGCTCCAGCCGGAGATCCCGCCGCCGGGCCCCGGCGAGGACGACCCGTCGGCGCGCCCCCCGGTGCAGGAGCGGTTCCGCGAGATCGGGGTGTTGGCGCTCGAGCTCCAGCAGCGGCTCGACGTGCGCGTGATGGTCGATGCCGAGGACGCCGACGGCGCCAGCCTGCCGGACTTCTTCTACGACTCCGACTTCCGGCCCGCCAGCTCCGACGCGACGCGCTCGGCGCTCCAGGCGATCCGGGAGGATCGGACCGTCGTACGCGTCAGCGGCGACCGCGTCACGGTGGCCGAGCACCTCGTCAACGGTGAGGGCGGCGCGAACGGCGTGCTGGTCGCTCAGCGGCAGCTGACCGAGGTGACGGCGGCGGTCGAGCAGGTCCGCAACGCGCTGCTCGTGGCCGCCGCGATCGGCCTGCTGGCGGCGGTCGTGCTCGGGGTCATCATGTCCAGCACGCTCCTGCGCCGGCTCGCGCGCCTGCGCGCCGTCGCGCTGCGGATCAGCGCCGAGGGCCCGGACGCCCCGGCGCCGCGCGACAGCGGCCGCGACGAGGTCGGCGACCTCGCCCGCGCGCTCGCACGGATGCAGGAGGACCTGCGGCGCCAGGAGGCCGCCCGGCGCTCGTTCGTCTCGACCGCCTCGCACGAGCTGCGGACGCCGCTGACGATGCTCCAGGGCACGATGGAGCTGCTGGAGGAGGACCTGCGCGACGGCGGGGTCGACATCGAGGACGCGCAGGTGCAGGTCACGAACGCGCGCCGCGAGCTGCGGCGGCTGTCGGCGCTGGCCGGCGAGCTGCTCGATCTCAGCCGCCTCGACGCCGCCGTGCAGCTTCGCTCGGAGCCGGTCGAGCTGGGCGAGCTGACGCGCGCCGTCGCGGCCGAATTCCATCTCCAGGCGAATGAGCGCGACGTCGAGGTCGAAGCGGTCCAGCCCGAGGACGGCTGCTGGGGTCGCGGCGACCCGGACGCGGTCGCGCGCGTGGTCCGGATCCTGCTCGACAACGCGCTCCGCTACGGGCCGGCCGGCCAGGTGGTGACGCTGACCACGACCAGCTCCGACGGGCACGCGGCGATCCTCGTGGCCGACCGCGGGCCCGGGATCCCGCCGGAGGAGCGCGAGCACATCTTCGAGCGCTTCCACCGCGGCCGCGCGTCGGGCTCGGAGAGCGGGTTCGGGCTCGGCCTGGCGATCGGGCGCGAGCTGGCCGAGCGGATGGGCGGCACGCTCCGGCTCGCCGAGCGCGAGCCGCCCGGCGCATGCTTCGTGCTCACCCTCGCCAGTGCCGAGCAGGAGGGCTCCGGCAGCCCGCCGCGCAGCCCGCGCGACACCGTCGCCCGCTGACGGGCTATCCCGAGCAGCCGGGCGGCCACACGACGCGCTCGCTCGACCCGTGGATCGTCGTCGTGCCCGTCATGCACCCGTAGAAGCGCTTGCCACCCTGCTTGTGGCGCTTGAACATCTTCAGCTTGGCGGTGCCCCAGCCGGCCCCGGTGCGCGCGCGGCCCGAGCCGCGCGACGTCTTGCGGCCCCAGTGCTTCCACTGGATCTTCGAGAGCGTGAGGTCACTGAACTCGATCCGCTTCGGCTTCGACACCACCTGGCCGTACGGCGTCTCGTAGTACACGCGCGTCGCCGCGACCGCGGTCGTCACGATCGCGATGGCCAGGGCCAGCGCTCCCGCCAGGATCAGGGCTCTCGTCATGGCGGCCAGACTACTCGTGCGTCTTCACGTAGACGGTCGCCTGGACCGCGTTCGGACGGCGCTCGATCGGCAGCGCAGGCTCGACCGCGCTGACCGAGAAGCGGTTGTCGTTGCTGATGTGCTGGCGCCACTCGTCCGAGCGCATGCGCACCAGCGAGGTCCATGGCGCGTGCCAGCGGCGCACGTCGAAGACGATCGGTTCGACGAGGACGAGCCGCTGGCCGGGCTCGAGTTCGTCGAGCAGCGGCTGCAGGTCACGCTCGGCCGAGGTCGCGCCGAGCCGCTCCGGCCCGTCGCGCCAGTCGGTGACGCCGGTGTCGCGCAAGGCTCCCGTGAGCGTCGCGAACCGCACCCCTTCCGGCAGGTAGTACGCCAGCACGGACACCTGCTCGGGCTGGGTCGCGACCACGATGTCGCCGGGAGCGAGGCTCGGGGCGATCGTCTCGGACACCTCGCGTACGTTGCTCTTGTCATCGGGCGCGGTGTCGCCGGCCGCGAGCGCGGCTGCCACCGCCAGTGCGACGATCCCGAGCCGCCCGGCGTGCGCCAGCCCGCCCGCCGCCGTCAGCAGCAGCGGCGCGACGGCGATCGCCAGGTAGCGGTTGGCCCACGCGGGCGACAGCTGCGAGGCGGTCCAGGCGAGGACCACGGTCAGGACCGCGACGGCGAGCAGGCACGCGGCCGTCCGGCCCGCCGGCGTGAGGCGGCCGTCGTGGCGGCGCAGGAGCGTGGCGACGCCCGCTCCGCCCACGAGGATCAGGACGATCTGGACGAACTGGCCGAGCATTCTCCCCGGGGTGCCGAGCAGCGACAGGACGGTCGGCGCCTCGGCCCACGGCGCGCCGGTGTGGGCGGCCTGGTAGAGCGTGGTCGGGATCCACGGCAGGTACAGCAGGAGCGCGCCGCCGAAGCCGACGGCGCCGGTGATCAGCAGGTCGCGCCGCGCCGCGCCCGCCGGTGCCCGCGCGATCAGGTAGAGCCAGACGGCGCCGCAGGCCGCGCCGAAGAACAGCCCCCAGTTGTGGGTGTAGAGCAGCGCGGCGAGCGCGACGGCGAAGCCGATCGCCCACGGCCGGCGCGCACGCGCGTCGGCGTCGGCGTCGGCCGCGAACGCACGCGCGAACGCGGCGCTCCCCACCAGCGCGAGCAGCGCGGCCAGCGCGTACATCCGCGTCTCCTGCGCGTACTGCGTCAGGAACGGGTTCGTGGCCGCCAGCACGGCCGCCATCCACGCCGCGCGCGTGCCGAACAGCGTGTGTCCGGCCCACCAGGCCACCGGCACCGTGAGCACGGCGAACACGAGCGACAGCGCGCGCGTGGCCTCCTCCGACGTGCCCGCGACCTGCATCCAGACGTGCAGCAGCATGTAGTAGAGCGGCGGCGAGCCGTCGAGCCGCAGGGCATCGGGGATGTCCAGCAGCGGCCGGTCGGCGATGCCCACCGACAGCCCTTCGTCGATCCAGAAGCCGATCCCGAGCTCGCGCGTGCGGAGCACGACCGACACGAGCATCAGCGCACCGATCCCAGCGATGACGGCGACCCGGCCGCGCGTGAGCGCCCGAGCCCGCACATCCCACGCCGGGCGCGAGGCGTAGGTGGCCATGCGTGTGAGGTTACCCGCGGCCACAGCTCGATCCCACGGTCCAGCGCCGGGTCTTGGTGATCTCCGGGTAGCGCGGGTCGACCGACAGATGCGACCCACCCTGGGCGAGCGCGGTGCCCGGGCCGAACGGGAAGATGCCGACCTCGTTGCCGTGCAGGTGCAGGTGCCAGGCGACCGCCTGCACCTGGAACGGCCCGCTGAACACCTCGCCGCAGGACTTGATCCGCTCCTCGCCGCCCGCCTTGGCGATCACGGCGCGCAGGTTCGGCCCGTAGAAGTCGGCCTCCTTGACGAGCAGGTCCCAGTCCTCGCGCAGCGTCGAGTAGTCATTGGCCACGAACGGGATCCAGCCCGCGATCACCACCGCGGCCGCTGCGGCGGCCGCGGCCACGCCCCAGCGCACGCGGGCGCCGCGCACCAGCTCCACCCATCCCGCGCCGGCGAGCACGCAGACCAGCGCGGCGGGCAGCGCGATGTAGCGCAGGTTGCCGGCGAACCCGCCCTGCGTCATCAGCGCCACGGCGATCATCAGGATCGTCGCCATCGCGGCGAGGGCGATCCGGAGCCCGTCACGGCGCCACAGCGCGACCGCGGTGGCGATCACCGCGCCGAGGTACACCGGCACCATCAGCACCGCCGCCGAGCGCCGGAACACCTCGGCGAACGGGAACGCGGCGAACGCCGCCGAGTCGGGGTTGGGGTCGCGCGCCCGCGAGGCCGCGCGCAGCCAGTCGCCCGAGCCGAGGTACTCCGGCAGGAACCACAGCACGAGCGCGAGCGCGCCCGAGCCGAACACGAGCACGATCTCGCGCCACGGCGGCGCGCCGTCCCACGCCTGGTACACGAGCCACAGCCCGTACAGGCCCCAGAACGGCCACACCTCCGGCCGCAGCAGCGCAGCGGCGAAGCCGAGCAGGAACGCGTGGGTGCGGCGGCCGTCGAGGTGGCGCTCGACCGCCCACAGCACGAGCGCGACCAGCAGACCCTCGGAGTTGCCGCGCCAGAAGTTGCGGATGAACTCGTCGGCGAGCACCAGCGCGCCGGCGGCGATCGCGCCCGCCCACGGTCCGGCGAGGCGCGCGCCGAGGCGGTACGCCATCGCGAACGCCAGCAGCCCGCCGGCGCGTGCGACGACGAGCCAGAGCGCGGGCGCAGCGTCGTCCCCGAGCAGCGAGAACGGCGTCGTGAACAGCACCGGGAGCGGCTTCCACGACGGCCCGAGCGTGGTCACGAGGTCTCCGTGGGCGACCTCGCGCCCCCAGATGATCCACGCCCACGGGTCGTAGGTCGGGGTCGACACGGTGAGCAGCGACAGCCCGCCGAGCGCCAGGCAGCCGGCGACGAGCAGCCACATGCCGCCGCGGACCCGCGCTCTCGCGTCGCGTCCGCCCGCCGACGCGCTCGCCGGGCGCGGCGGCGCCGGGACGGCCGGGGCGCTCACCGCAGGGAGAGTCCCGCCCGGACCGGCTCGGGCACCTCGACGGTGAGCTCCGCGTGCTCGCCCGGCGTGCCCCACAGCGCCAGCCCGCGGTCGAGCGCCGCGAGCGGCACGCCGCACGCGTCGGCCAGCTCCCGGGCACGGCGCTCGAGCAGCAGCTTGTCGCCCGACACGAGCACCCGCTTGGCGGCCTCGGTGGTGGCGTCCTCGCCGGCGGCGAGCTGCAGCTCGGAGGCCTCGAGCTCGTAGCGGCCGGCCGCGCCCAGCGCGGTGAACAGGTCGAACCGCTCGGCGCGGCCCAGGCCATGCAGCGACAGGCGCTCGAACACGCGTGAGAACCGCCGCTGCGGCGTCCACGACGGCTCCCCGCCGAACGCCGCCGCCTGCGACCCGGCGCGGTCGACCCAGGCGCGGTAGGCGGCCGCGATGCGGTCGCGCCCGCCGGGAAGCTCCGGCACCTCGCCCGACGCCCACGACGGGCGCGCCGCGATCACGGCGTCCTGCAGCTCCGGCGCGTCCGGACCCGCGAGCGCCAGCAGGAACGCCAGCCACGTCGCCTCCTCGAGGTCCGGCTCGGACGCCACCGCGGGATACGGGCCGGGCGGCTCGAGCCGCGCGGTGGCGGCCGTCAGCGCGGCGGCGAGGCGTTCGGCGTCGGCCGTGGCACGCAAACCGGGGACGAGCGCGTTGCGGTAGCCGTCGTCGGCCGCGCGCGCGAGCCGCCGCGTCACCAGCCCTCCGCTGCGCCCGCCGGAGGAGCCGCGTGACCGCGTGGACGCCGCGGTCCCGGCGGCGCGCCCGCGTGCCGGCCGCGAGGGAGCCTTCGACCTCAGCTCATCCTGCAGGTCGCGGCTGCAGATCGGGCAGTTGGCGGTCAGTCGGTTGTGGCGGCAGAACATCGGCATGAGGTAAGGCTTCAGACGCTAGCGCCTCCGGTATCACGTACCCGCCTCGCGCGGGTGTGAGCGTCACCGCGCGGCGGCGCACACGCTCCCCATCTGCCCGGTCCGGGTGCAGCTCGAACCGCTCAGCGACCGCGCGCAGCACCTCGCGCATCTCGAGCGTCGCGAACGCGGCGCCGAGGCACCGCCGCGTGCCGCCGCCGAACGGGATGAACGTGTACGGCTCGAGCGCACCGGCGAGGAACCGCTCCGGACGGAACGCCGTCGGGTCCTGCCACAGGTCGGGGCGCCGGTGGGTGAGGTAGATGCAGGGCGTGACATGCACGCCGGGCGGCAGCGTCCAGCCGCCGACCTCGAACGGCACCATCGCCTTGCGGCCCACGATCGACAGCACGGGCCGCACACGCAGCACCTCCTTGACGACCGCGTCGAGGTACTCGTCGCCGCCGGTGCGCAGGCGGGCGAGCACCTCTGGGTGCCGGGCCAGCCGCTCGAGCGCCCAGCCGAGCGCACCGGCGGTCGTCTCGTGGCCGGCGGCCAGCAGCGTGACGAGCTGGTCGCGCATCTCCTCGCGCGTCGGCGGCGAGCCGTCCTCGTGCCGCGCCGACCGCAGCAGCGCCATCACGGAGCCGTCGTCGGCGCCTCGCTCGATCCGGTCGTAGATCACGGCGTCGAGGTCGCGCACGGCGCGCATGAACGTCCGCCACGGCCCGGCGCGGTTCTGCATCAGCGACATCGCCACCAGGCGCGGCAGCGATGTCGTCATGTCGAGCGCGCGCCGGATCGCGTCCCGCAGCTCGGGATCGCCGCTCCCGAACACCACGCGCAGGATCACCTCGAGCGTGAGCGTGTGCATGCGCCGGTGCGCGCGCACCGGCGTCCCGGGCTCCCACGAGTCCAGCTCCTCCGCCGCGAGCTGCGCGATCGTCTCCCGCCAGCGGGCGAGCGCCTCGCCGTGGAACGGCGGCAGCAGCAGGCGGCGCTGGCGCAGGTGCTCGGCGCCGTCGAGCAGCGAGGATCGAGCGTGGCCCGGCGAACGGCTCCAGCACCGTCGAGCTCGCCCCGGCGCGCAGCACGGACGAGTCGGCGGCGAACACGCGCTTGATGTCGGCCGGGTCGGTGATGAACACCATCGGCGCATCCGACCAGCCGATCTGCAGCGTGAACGGCTCGCCGTAGCGCGCGTGGCAGCGCCGCAGCAGGGCGGTCGGCCGCACGATCCACTCCGCCATCTGGAGCGCGGCGGGCTCGCGCGGACCGGGCGGGAGCTGCGCCTGCATGGAACCCATCTTCCCCTACCGATGTACTAGCTGGCAGTGGTGGGCCGACCACTGACAGAGACCGAGCTGGTCGAGCGCGCGCGCGGAGGCGATGGCACCGCGTACGCGACGCTCGTCCGCGACCACGAGGAGACCGCCTTCCGCATCGCGTACGTCATCTGCGGCAGCGCCGCGGACGCCGAGGATGCGGCCCAGGAAGCGTTCGTGAAGGCGTACAACGCGCTGGGCCGGTTCCGGCTCGGCGAGCCGCTGCGACCCTGGCTGCTGGCGATCGTCGCCAACGAGGCCCGCAACCGCCGCCGCTCCGCCGGTAGGCGGACCGCGCTCGCGCTGCGCGCCGCCGGCGAGGGGCGCCCCTCGGGGGAGGCGGCCCCCTCCCCAGAGGCGGCGCTCCTCGCGGGCGAGCGCCGCACGGTGCTGCTGGCGGCGCTCGAGCGGCTGGTGGAGCGCGACCGCATCGTGATCGCGTGCCGCTACCTGCTCGAGCTGTCGGAGGCCGAGACCGCGGCGGCGCTCGGCGTGCGGCGCGGAACCGTCAAGTCGCGGCTGTCACGGGCGCTCGACCGGCTGCGCGAGGAGGTGGGCGACGATGCTTGAGCGCGAGCTCGAAGAGCTGCGGGTCGAGTGGCCCGAGACGCCCGACCTGGCAGCCGCGGTCACCGTGCGGCTGGCGACCGCGCCGGCGCCGCGCGCGCCACGGCGCCTGCGGTGGCTCGACCGGCCGGCGTGGCAG
Source organism: uncultured Solirubrobacteraceae bacterium (assembly GCA_963806395.1). Classification (GTDB taxonomy): domain Bacteria; phylum Actinomycetota; class Thermoleophilia; order Solirubrobacterales; family Solirubrobacteraceae; genus DASSUW01. Next base: position 103,688 of record CAWDYI010000022.1, read on the forward strand.
CTCGGCGTCGCCGTCACGGCGGCGCTGATCGCGGTCGTGATGGCGGTGCCGCCGGCGCGCTCGGCGGTGCTCGAGTTCCTCGGCCTCAAGAGCGTGAAGATCGAGCGCCGGGAGCCACGGCCGTCGCGCTTCGGCTCCGGCCTCGCGCTCGGCGAGCCGGTGACGCTCGAGCGGGCACGCCGGAGCTTCCCGGTCGTCGTCCCGGAGGCGGTCGGCGAGCCCGACGCGGTCTACCTCGCCGAGCATCCTGCGTTCGGCACCCGCGTCGACCTTCTCTACCGCGCGCGGCCCGGCCTGCCGCGGGCGAGCTCGATCGGCGCCGGGCTACTGGTGACCGAGCTGCGCGCGACCGCCGAGCCGGTGATCGAGAAGACGATCGGATCGACCTCGAAGCTCGAGCGGCTCACCGTCGGAGGCGATCCCGCGTACTTCATCTCCGGCGCCGAGCACGGGTTCGCCTACGTGCCGAGCCCGGGCGGCAACCCGGTGTTCGAGGACCAGCGGCTCGCCGGCACGACGCTGCTCGTAGAGCGCAGCGACGGCCTGCTGCTGCGGATCGAGGGCAGGCTCTCGCGCGATCAGGCCGTGCGGATCGCCGAGTCGATGGACTAGCTGAGCGGCCGGCGCGAGGCGAAGCCGGACTCGACGGCGTGCCAGTGGTCGACCATCGGCTCGTCGAGCAGCCAGCACAGGTAGACCTCGCGGCCGTCCATCACGGCCGGGAAGTCGACGAGGCCGCGCTCGAGGTCGCGGACGACGATGTCGAGGCGCTCGAGCTGCTCGAAGCCGAGCGCCACCTCGACCGACGCGCGGGCGCGCTCAGCGCCGGGCCACGCCCCGCCCGTCGCCTCCGCGAGCAGCGCGAGGTCGGTGTCGAATCCGTGCTCGGAGAGCAGGCGGCGGGCGTCGCGCAGCTTGCGCACCGTCGCGCCGACGATCGGGCGCAGCTGATTCGCCTCTTCCGGAGTCCAGTGCCGGTTGTGCAGCATTCCCATACAAGGTTTACCCCTTCGGCGACCGAGTGTCACGGAAGGCGCAGATGCGGCACCCCAATGTGCGGGAGGCGGCGCGACCGCGCGCCGGTGCGTGCGAGCCCCTTCGCCCGCTCGCGAAGCAGCTCCACCAGCGAGGCGGTGGGCTCGAACGGGTCGGCGACGGCGCGGTCGCGGTCGACGTCGAGCGCCGCCAGCGCGTGCCCGTCGACATCGGCGACGAGCACGGTGCCCCCGGTCGGGTCGGCGGCGAGGCGGGCAAGCCGTTCGGCTGCGAGCGGCGCGCTGTCGATCTCGGCGAGGTTGGAGAGTGCGTGCGCGTCGGCCGGACGCGCGACGCGGATCGCCACGTTCTCGGAGGCGAGCGGAGCGGCGTCCGCACGGGAGCGGCGCGGCCCGAAGGCCGGCGGCACGACGGGTGAGGCGTTGCGGTTGAAGGTATGGACGACGAGATGCGTAACGGGATACATGCGTAACCACCGTTCGTTGATTGGAAGTTAGTATAGCACGCCAGCACCGGCTATACTCGAACGACGGTTATGGAATCCGAGACCACAGATCAGCCGGCGCCCGGCGATCTCGCGCTCGTCCAGCGGTTCGTCAACACGGCGGATCTCGAGACCGGCGCGGACGAGCTCGGCGACCCCGAGCAGCTCGCCGCCTGGCTCCGCACGGCGGGGCTGACCGAGTGGGGCGACGCGTTCGACGAGGCCGGCCGGACGCGCGTGGTGGTCGTCCGCGAGGCGCTACGCAGCCTGCTGCTGGCCAACCACGGCGAGGCCGCCGACCCCGAGGCGATCGCCGTTCTCGACCGCGCCGCGCGCGACGCGCGCGTGCTCGTGGCGTTCGACGCCGACGGCAACGCGCGGCTGACCCCGGCCGGCCGCGGCGTCGACGGCGTGCTGGCGAGCCTGCTGGGGATGGTCGCCCGCGCGCAGGCGGAGGGCACGTGGTCGCGCCTGAAGGCGTGCCCGGCCGACGCCTGCGGTTGGGCGTTCTACGACCGCTCGCGCAACCGTTCGCGGACCTGGTGCACGATGAGCGTGTGCGGCAACCGCGCCAAGGCGCGCAGCTACCGCGCGCGTCAGCGGTAGCGCCCGCCCGCCTTCGCCCACTCGAGCAGGTGCTCGACCGTGCAGAACGCGTCGGGCACGAAGTGCTCGCCGCGCGTACGCACGAGCAGGACGTGGGCGTCCTCGAGCGCCGCGTCGCACCACGAGCAGGCCGACAGGCGTGTGTCGTCGACCGCCGCCCCGGGCTCCCACCAGGCGCCGCGGATCGCCCACGGCACCACATGCTCGAGCCGGCAGAACACCGCGCGCCGGCCACCCGCCGCCTCGAACGCGCGGTAGCCGTCGTCGGCCTCGACGTCCGCCCCGCACCACGTGCAGCGATCGCTCATACGACGCCCCCGGGGAGCACGAACCGCCGGTCGGCGGCCGCCAGCACGAGCGGCTCGCCCTCGCGCGCGGCGATCGTGAAGGGCAGTTGCGGGTCGCGGGACGCGAAGTCCGCGGTCGCGACGCTGCGGCCGCCGAACGCGCGCGCCAGGTCGAGCACGGCGCGGGCGAGGTTCGCGACGGCGCCGAGCGGCGCCTCCAGCTCGCCGGTCTCGGGATCGATCGACATCGTCGTCGGCGGCGCCGGGCGGATGTCCGGCAGCGCGCGCGGCGCGGCATCCACGCTCGCGCCCGCATCGATCTCGAACGTGCGACCGGCGTCGGTCAGCTCGAGCGCGCCGTCGGGAGCGCAGTCCAGCATCGTGGGCTCGACGCCGGTGCCGGCGTCCACGAGCAGCACGACGCGCAGGGCGCCGGACCGCTCGGCGAACGCTCGCACTGTCGCCACCGCTTCGGCGTGGCGGGTGAGCGCCTCGTGGAGGTCGTCGGGCACGGGTGCATGATGGTGCCATGCCGCTGGGTAGGGCCTCGCCGATGCCCACGCCGTTCCGTGAATCCGCCCCCGAGCTGAACGGCCGCGAGCCCGGTGCGCTCGCCCACGCCGCGCGTGCGGCGGTGGAGGACATCACGTTCGGCGCCAAGGGCGACGAGCGCTTCCACCTGGACCCGGTTCCGCGGCTGATCTCCGCCGCTGACTGGGCGGCGCTCGAGGCCGGGCTGGCGCAGCGCGTGCGCGCGCTCGACGCCTGGTGCGCAGACGTCTACGGAGACCGGCGGATCGTGCGCGACGGCGTCGTGCCCGCGCGCGTGATCGAGACGACCGACACGCTCGAGCCCGAGCTCCAGGGCCTGCGACTGCCGCTATGGGTCGGGATCGCCGGGCTCGACGTCGTACGCGCTCCCGACGGCCGCTTCCTCGTGCTCGAGGACAATCTGCGCACGCCGAGCGGAATGGCGTACGCGATCGCCGCCCGTGCGACGATCGAGCACCTGCTCGCGCCGGCCGACCGCCCGCGGTCGCTGGACATGCTCGCGTCGCTCCTGGCCGCCACGGTCGCGGCCGTCGCCCCCGGTGACACGCCGCGCGCTGCCGTGCTGACCGACGGGCCCGGCAACTCCGCGCACTGGGAGCACGGCCGGCTGGCCGAGGGGCTCGGGGTGTCGCTGGTAACGCCCGAGGAGCTCGACCTGGCGGCGGTGAACGTCGTCTACCGCCGCACCGACGCCGACCGGCTCGACACGCCGGTCGGACGGCTGCTGGAGGGCCCATGGCGCGCCGGCGAGCTCGGCCTCGTGAACGCGTTCGGGGTCGGCGTCGGCGACGACAAGCTGGCGCACGCGTACGTCGAGGACATGGTGCGCTTCTACCTCGGCGAGGAGCCGCTGATCGGTTCCGTGCGCACGTACGACCTCGGCCGCCCGGACGTGCTCGAGGAGGCGCTCGACCGGCTCGACGAGCTGGTGGTCAAGCCGCGCGCGGGCTACGGCGGCGACGGCGTGGTGATCTGCCCGCACGCCGAGCGCGACGACGTCGAGCGCGTCCGCGGCGCAGTGCAGGCTGCGCCCGAGGACTTCATCGCGCAGGAGCTGGTGACGCTGTCCTGCCACCCGACCGTGGTCGACGGCGAGCTCGTCCCGCGCCATGTCGACCTGCGCCCGTTCGTGTTCCTCGGCGCCGAGGGCTCGGCGAGCGTCCTGCCCGGCGGGCTCACGCGCGTGGCGTTCGACGAGGGCTCGCTGGTCGTGAACTCCTCCCAGAACGGCGGCGTGAAGGACACCTGGGTGATCGGTTAGGCGAGCAGGTCGCGGACGCGCGCCTGGGCGTCGTGTCCGAGCTCGCCGACCAGCGGAGCCAGGTAGGCGGCGTACACCTCGCGCGTGAGCGTCGCCTCGTCGGCGGGCGCGGCCGCACGGCGGGCGGCCGCGTGGGCGGCGGCGGCCAGGAACGGGCCGGCGCCGAGCGGTGCCAGCTCGCGCAGGGGCAGCAGCCGCGTGACGGCGGCGACGGCGACCGTGTCGCCGCGCGCGGCCTCGCGCACCGCGGCCTCGAGGTCCTCGTGCGGCGGCACCGCGATGAACGCGAGGCGGTTGAGCAGCGCGGCGACGCCGGAGGCCGGCGGCGCGATCTCGGTGGCGACGATCCGCCACGTCTCAGGGGCGGCGACCTGGCCGCTCGAGAGCGTGATCGGCAGGTGTGCCAGGAAGGCCGACGAGGCCCAGCCGGCGGGCGCGCGGTCGAGCTCGTCGATCACCAGCCAGCGGTTGTCGCGCGCGGCCGCGACGACGTGGGCGTCGAGGTCGTCGCCGGCCGTCACCAGCACCGTGCCGGCGGCCTTCCCGGCGTCGACGGCGGCGCGCGCGATCGCGAGCGCCAGCGTCGTCTTGCCCGCGCCCGGCGGGCCGACGAGCACGACGTGGCGGTCGGCGGCGAGCGCCGCCGCGACGTTCGCGTACACGCCGTCGTCCATCCGCAGCCCCTGGTCGGCGGCGGCCGCGCGGATCGTCGCGACGTCGACGAACGTGGGCGCTGCGACGGCGGCGGGCGCCGGCGGAAGCGGGATCACGGTCGGCGCGTCCTCCTCCGGCGCGACCGGCTCGGGGATCGGCGGCGGCAGCGGCGTCGGTGGCTCCGGCGCCGGCGGCGCGGCCCAGGCCCCCGGGCCGACGTCATCGTAACCGTCGTCCTCCTGCGGCTCCTCGGCCGCGGGCTCGGCGGCGTCCGGCTCGGCGGCCTCGGGCTCGGCGGCTTCCGGCTCCTCGGGCTCGGGCTCCGGCTCCGCGGCCTCCGGCGCCGCGGCCTCCGGCTCCGCGGACTCGAACTCGGCGTCGCCTGCCTCCTGGACGGCGGCCGCGCCGCCCGGGTTGAGCTGGGCGGCGATGTCGACGAGCGCCATGTGGATCGGGAGCGTCAGCTCCGACTTGACCTGCGTGCCGGTCTCCGTCAGGACCCGGTCCTCGCCGATCAGCTCGATGTCGCGCAGCAGCGTCAGGTGCCGCTCGCCCTGGATCTGGAGCGTGTTCTCGTTGTCCCACCCGGCGCGCCCGAGGTAGGCGAGCGAGCGGCCGAAGTCGAGCGTCGACACACGCGCCCCCGGGCTCGAGGCGAGCAGGCTGAGCCCGATCGCCAGCCCGTGGTAGATGCTGTCGGTCATGTGCTTCTCGCGCAGGTGGCGACGCAGCCACTCCGCCTGGCCGGGCGACACGTCGAACTCCATCGCCTCGTCACCCGCACTGATGTAACGCCGGCCGATCTCGGTCAGCTCGACGATCCCGCGGTCCTCCTTCACCAGCCCGGCCGCGCGTCCGAACGAGATGAACTGACGGGTCCGCCCGAGCGCGTTCTCCAGATCCGGCGGATACAGCTCCTCGACCGAGAACTCGGTCACGAACTCATCGAGCCGCAGGCGCTCGCGCGCGTCGATCGCACGCAGCAGCCCATGGCAGTCGCCGATACGGGGAGCCGGGATGGGGCGCATGGCGCGGACCTTTAACCGCGCGCGCCCGGCGAAGCGACCTAGCGGGAGTTGGACTCCTGCGTGGCGCGCGTCCGTGGCTTCGGCTTCGCGGCGGCCTTGGCCTTCGGCTTCGCTGTGGCCTTCGGCTTCGCGGTTGCGGCCGTCTTCGGCTTCGCGGCGGCCTTCGGCTTCGACTTCGCCTTGGTCGTCGTGGCCGACTTCGGCCCGCGCGGCTCGCCGGGCTTCGGCGCGCCGACGGTGCTCGGAGAGCCCGACGTCGCGCGCGCACGCGCGGGCGTGGTCTTCGCCGCCGGCGTGGCGGGTGTGGTCGGCCGCGTGACGGGCTCGTCGTCGTCCTTGCGCAGCCGCCCGGCCAGGTCGACGCCGCGATCGACGGCCTCGCGGCCGAGACTCACGGCGGTGTCGAGGATCTGCTTCGGTTTGATCGCCATGCGGACCGTGCTGCCCGGCCCAGGCGGGAACTAGGCGGCGAAGGCGGGAGCGGGGAGCATCATGGCGTCCCCGCAGGCGATCGCGATTGCCTCGCGGGCCGCCATGCTTGCCACGACCCTGCCGTCCGGCATCCGAAGCTCTCCCCACGCGCGGCCCAGGGCGGGCTCAGACGCGAAGGCAAGCTCGAGCGAGTCGAGAAGGGGCTCCTGAGCCCGCTCCCACGCCGCATAAACCTCGTCCAGGGCCTCAGGCGGCGGACCGGCGAGTACTTCGTCTATGAGGTGAGAGCGGGACATCAGGGGGTTCTTCGACAGGAGGGGCACGCTTTCACTTCTTAGATCGGCCCACCGGCCACGACGCCTCATAGGGTGAGTACCCCAAGCACGATCAGAGACCGGCCGGGTGGCGGGCGACGAACCCGCTGGTGGACCGCATCGTGTTCTGCCAGCGCGAGCCGTCGATCCGCTGACCGGAGGTGTCGAACCGGATCCCGGCGACCTCCATGAACACGTGGCCCTGGTGCGACCAGATCGTGACCCACTTGCCGCGGCCGGGCTCGCCCCAGCTCATCAGCGGCCCGGAGGCCAGCGGTCCCTCGAGCAGGCCGGCGCTGGCGAGCGCGAACGACACCGAGCCCGAGCAGTCGTAGCCCTTGTCGATCCACTTGCCGTGGCCGCCGCCCCAGATGTAGGGCTTGCGGGCGATGATGTTCCCGGCCTCGATGATCTGCTTGACCTCTTCGGGGGCCTCGAGCGGCGGCAGCGCGATGCCGTTCGGCAGCGCGGTCGCCCTCGTGATGTCGGTGTGGCCCGGGCTCGAGAGCCGGCGGCCTCCGACGGACGCGGCCGAGTCCGGCTTCGGGCCGACGTCGGTCAGCCCGGGATCGGTCTCGGGAGCCTCCGACGCACCGCCGGCGTAGCCGGCCACGGGCTCGACGACCTTCGGGCGCATCTCCGGCAGCGGCGGCAGCTCGGCGGGTTGCTTCTGCGATGCAGCGATGCGCGTCGGCGCGTCGGTGCCCTCACGGCCGGACGCGCTCAGCGCGAGCCCACCGGCAGCCAGCGCGGCGACACCGGCGACGACGAAGAGCAGGATCCCGCGACGCATCAGTCGAGTATGGCGTCTGCGTCGCCGCATGGCGTCAGAACGCCGTCCAGAAGCTCGTGCGGGCCTTGGCGCCGGCCTTGGTCATCCCGATGTGGACGTGATCGCGGTGCGCGGCCGTCTTGTCCAGCTTCCTGCGCAGCCTGCCCCGCTTCGTGTAGCAGTAGCTGTAGGGCTTGAAGTTCGACATCCCGGCGCCCCAGTACCCGCAATCCCAGATCAGCTCTTCCACGCCCATGCGACGGGCGAGCGCCTGCAGGTTGCCGGCCTTGTCGGGCGCCAGCAGGAGGCGGAACAGCTTGTCGGCTGCCTTGCGGTCGGCCTTGACGGCGACGTCGAGGTGCCAGTCGATCGCACGGTTCTCGGCGTGCAGCGAGGCGGAGTTCGTGCCCCACTTCTCGCACCGGTACGAACCCCAGAACGAGCCGCGCGTGTTCTCGCCGAGCCATCCGGTCAGGGCGACGATGCCATGGCTCGCGCGCCGCTTGCAGCGGGTCGCCGTGTCATAGATCGAGCCCTCGATCGCCAGGTCGACCAGCGCGTCGGCCGGGTTGTTGGCCACCGGCGGGATCGGCGTGGGCAGCGACGGATAGGCGGAGGCGCTCGGGGCGAACAGCGCCAGCAGGATCACGGCAAGAAGGCATCTCACACCTGTCTGCATCGGACGCCGTGCGGCGCCCTTGAGCCCTCAGCGCCGAGAATCAGGCCGCGACCGGAGCGCCGATCGCCTTCGCGAGATCCTCGACCAGGTCCTCGGCGGCCTCGATCCCGCAACTCAGGCGCACGAGGTCGGCCGGCACGGCCGCGCCCGAGCCCTCGACGGACTGGTGCGTCATCGCCTGCGGCACCTCGATCAGCGACTCCACGCCGCCGAGCGACTCGGCGAGCGAGAACACCTCGCAGGCGACCGTGATCCGCGCCGCGTCGTCGTGCCGGAAGGAGACCATCCCGCTGAAGCCGGGCCAGCGCACGTCGCGCACGCCCTCCACCCCGCGCAGCCACTCGCTCACCGCCCGCGCGTTCTCGCTGTGCGCCGCCATCCGCAGGTGGAGCGTGCGGATGCCGCGGTGCACGAGGAAGCAGTCCAGCGCGCCGGGCACCGCGCCGACGGAGTTCTGCACGAACCGCACCGCGTCGTGCACCGCCGCCTCGCGCACGATCACCGCGCCGCCGACGGTGTCCGAGTGCCCGCCGATGTACTTGGTCGTCGAGTGCACGGCGGCGTCGGCGCCGAGCTCCAGCGGGCGCTGGTAGACGGGCGTCGCGAACGTGTTGTCGACCGCCACCAGCGCGCCGCGCTTGCGCGCGACGATCGCCTCGATGTCGACCACCTTCAGCGTCGGGTTGGTCGGCGTCTCGATCCAGATCAGCTTCGTGTTGTCGGTGACCGCCGCCTCGACCGCGTCGAGGTCCGTCTGGTCGACCATCGTGTACTCCAGCCCCCAGCGGCTGAGCACCTTGTCGACCAGCCGGTACGTGCCGCCGTAGAGGTCGTCGGGCAGCACGACGTGGTCGCCGGCCGCCGTCACCGCGGTGATCAGCGCGTGCTCGGCCGCCATGCCGGACGCGAACGCCGTCCCCAGGCCGCCCTCGAGCTCGCCCAGCGCGCGCTCGAGCGCCGCGCGCGTCGGGTTGCCCGAGCGCGAGTAGTCGAAGTCCCCCACCGGCTCGCCCGGCGCGGTCTGCGCGAAGGTCGAGGCCTGGTGGATGGCGGGCACGATGTCGCCGAACGACGGGTCCGGCTCCAGGCCCGCGTGCACGGCGCGGGTGGCGAAGCGGTGATCGCTCACGAGACCAGCGAATCGAGCAGGTCGGCGCGGGTGACGATCCCGACCGGCTTGCCGTCCTCGGTCACGGTCAGCGCCTGGCGGTCGCCCGACAGCAGCTCGACCGCCTCGCGCACCGAGTCGGTCGTGGAGACGGCCGGGAACGGCGCCTCCATCACCTCGACGATGTCGCTGCCCATCAGCCCCGGGTTGTCGATCGCGCGCTTGAGCAGCCCGCGCTCGCCGACCGAGCCGACGACGGTGTTGACGTCGTTGCTCGACGTCACCGGCAGCTGCGACACGCGGTGCTCGTGCAGGAGGCTGATCGCGTCCTTGACCTTCTGGTGCGTCTGCACGGTGACGAACGGCGGGATCTCGCCGGCCGCGGTCTTCTCCCGCAGCACGTCGCCGACGGTACGGTCGCTCGAGCGCTCGAGGAACCCGTACTGGCGCATCCACGCGTCGTTGAAGATCTTCGACAGGTACGCGCGCCCGCCGTCGGGCAGGATCACCGCGATCATCGCGTTCGGGTCGTCGACCTCGCTCGCGACCTGCAGCGCGGCGTGCACCGCGAGGCCGCACGAGCCGCCCACCAGCAGGCCCTCGTCGGCCGCCAGCCGGCGCGTGGTGAGGAAGCTGTCCTTGTCCGAGACGGTCACGTAGCGGTCGACCACCGAGCGGTCGAACGTGCTCGGCCAGAAGTCCTCCCCCACGCCCTCGACCAGGTACGGGTGGACCTCGTCGTTGGAGTAGATCGAGCCGACCGGATCGGCACCGATCACCTCGATGTCGGGGTTCTGCTCGGTCAGGTAGCGGGCGACGCCGGTGATCGTGCCGCCGGTGCCGACGCCGCACACGAAGTGCGTGATCTTCCCGCCGGACTGGCGCCACAGCTCCGGCCCGGTGGTCAGGTAGTGCGTCTCGGGGTTGGCCGGGTTCGCGTACTGGTTCGGCTGGAACGCGCCCGGGATCTCCTCGGTCAGGCGGTCGGCGACGCGGTAGTAGGACTGCGGCGAGTCGGGGGCGACGTCGGTCGGAGCGACCACGACCTCGGCGCCGTAGGCGCGCAGCAGGTCGATCTTCTCCTTCGACATCTTGTCCGGCATCACGGCGATCACGCGGTAGCCCTTGAGGCGCGCGGCGATCGCCAGCCCGGTGCCGGTGTTACCCGAGGTCGGCTCGATGATGGTGCCGCCGGGGCGCAGGCGCCCGTCGCGCTCGGCGGCCTCGACGAGCCGCAGCGCGACGCGATCCTTGATCGAGCCGCCGGGGTTGAACGACTCGAGCTTGGCGACGATCTGCGGTTGGAGGCCGGCGCTGATCCGGCTCAGGCGCACCAGCGGGGTCTCGCCGACGGTGTCGAGGATCGAGTCCCGGATGTCGGCCTTGGAGCCGGTGGTGGACGTGCTCATGCGTACGACTATAGGGCCAGCCTGGCGCGCCGACAGTGGCTAGCCCAGCGGCTCACGCGACACGGTGACGCTGCGCACCGGGTCGTACGCGAACCACAGATACCGCTCAGAGGCTACGCGCAGCGTGCAGTACTCGAACTGCGTGTACTCCGTGCCCTCGTTCGCCGTGTCGCACTCGGCGTCCGGGTAAGCGGCGCGAACGTCGTCGAGCTCGCTGCCCACCCCCACGCCCTCGCCGGTGATGGCGTCGTCGGCGGCGACCGTCACCAGCCAGGCGCGGCCGCGCCCGGCGGCCATCACCGCGTCCTCGAAGCGCCAGATCGCGATCCCGCCGGAGTCGCGCGGCTCCTGCGGCGACGGCGGGACGCCGACGTCGACCGGGTCAGTCCCGATCGGCGCGAGCGGGTCGGTCGCCCCCGACTCCAGACGACCGAGCTCGCGACGCGCCTCGTCGCGGGTGCTGCCGAGGCCGACCCCGCGGTAGGTACCCGCGCCCTCGTCGACCGTCGCCGGCCCGCGGGAGGCGAGCTCCGCAGCGGGCGCGTCCTGGTCGGAGCCGCACCCCGCGAGCGCCGCGGCGGCGATCAGCGCGGCCGCGACGCCCTCAGCCGTGACCGTTCCCAGGCGTCGCATGACCTCGGTCTCCCCGAACCAGCAGGGACAAAACAGCGCCCTCGCGCGGTATTGGGTGCTGGAATCGTTCGCAATTTGCGAACATTCTTTGCAAATCACTACTAATCGGTGCCTAGTCCTGGCGTGGATGAACTAGACCACTCAGGAGCCTGCAGGGAGCGTGGCTCCGTTTTCTGGTTCGGAGCAATGGTCGTAACGGAAGGCTCGGCAGGTGGCTGTAGTACGGACGAACGGAATCGCCCACGATCCGCGCTCCCGCGTGACGTCAGTGGTCGTCCGGCACGAGCGCGCGCTGCTGCGTGTCGCGCGTCAGGCATCGCTCTGCCACGACGACGCGCTCGACGCCTACCAGCGGGCGCTCGAGATCTTCGTGCGGCGTGTCGAGACGGTCGATCCCGCGACCGAGGTCGCATGGCTCAAGGTCGTCATCCGGCACGAGGCGATGGCGATCAGGCGCGCCCGCTCGGAGTCGGTGAACGGCGAGGAGATGGAGCTCGACGCGTTCATCCCAGGCTCGGAGCGCAGCGTCGAGGACCAGATCGCGTCCGGCGAGCGGGTGCGACGGTCCGCGGAGGCCCTGCGGGCGCTGAAGCCTGACGAGGCGAAGGCGCTGATGATGAAGGCGCACGGGCTCTCGTATGACGAGATCGGCGAGCGGAACGGCTGGTCGTATACGAAGGTCAACCGGGCGATCACCGAGGGCCGGCGCCGATTCATGCGCGTGTACGAGGGGATCGAGTCCGGCGAGGAGTGCGAGCGGTTCGGCCCGATCGTCGAGGCGCTGGCCGGTGGCGCGGCGACCGCCGCGCAGGTGCTCGAGATCCGTCCGCACCTCCGCCACTGCACCGTCTGCCGTGCGGCGGTGCGCGACCTCCATCTGTCGCGCGCTCGCCGGGCAACGCTGTTCTGGCCGATCTTCGCCCTGGCCGAGCGGCGGGGCATATCGTCTCCGAGCGTCGACGAGCGCCTGCAGGAGCTCGCCGGGCAGACCCCGGTGCCGCTCGAGCGGATCGCCGACGACGTCGGGCCCATGCCGCTCGAGCTCCCTACGCCAGAGCCGGTCGGTGGCGGCCGGCTCGAAAGCCTGCGGCAGAGCATCTCGGAGTTCTTCCATCGAGCGAGCGCCTCCGACGTCGCAACCGGGGTCCAGATCGCGGCGTCCAGCGGCGGCGGGCGGGTCACGACGGTGGCCGCGGTGCTCGGACTGTGCCTCAGCGGGGCGGGCGTCGGGACGGTGTGCGTCGTGGCGGGACTGGTCCCGGTTCCACTCGAGAACTTCCGTGAGGAGGACCCGCGACCCGCCAAGCCTCGCCGTCAGGTGGTCGCGACCCCCACGCCGGCGCCGGCCGCCACGCCACAGCCCGTCATCGCGCGCGCAACGGCGACTCCGCAGCCGCACGCCCCGCGCCGGCAGAGCGCGCGGAGCGCCGGCAAGGACCCGTCGCAGGACACGACCGCCACGAGCCATGAGAAGACGCCGATCGCGCCGGCCATCGCCTCGAGCAGCGGCCAGGAGACCTTCACCCCGGAAGTCCCACAAGCCCGATCCGAGCCGGCCGCGGCACCCGCCACCGGCGGAGGCGAGTTCACGCCATGAAGTCCACGAGGAGCCGGTCCATGTCACCCCCGCGCTGTCTGGCCCTGACGATCCTGATCGTCCTCCTCGCCGGCGCGGGAGCCGCCCCGGCACTCGCCGGCGAGTACCCGGTGTACGCCTGCGATCCGGCGGCGGGCGACATCAACCGCTCGTGGGTCGCGTCTGCGACCGCCGGCATGGTCGCGTACGCGCACTGCCCGGCGCCTGCGAGCGGGCCGCTGTGGGATCGCGGGCTCGTGACGCGCTACACGCTGGTGCCTGGCGGCACGGTCCGGCAGGGCGCATACGCCGCACTGGCGTTCACAGCTCCGCCCGGCGCGGGACTTTCTCGCATCACCTACACCCACGACTTCTGCGCCTGGAACGGCTTCAAAACGGGACTCATGAACGCGGCGGGGGTCTGGGTCCGCTCGATGGGGACGAGCTCGTGCGGATCGATCGATCCACCGCAGTTCGGGTTCGCACTGGGCGGTACGAACCAGGTGCGGCTCGTGACGCAGTGCATCGCCGCCTCGTGCTCGGTGACCGGCGCGACGCTCATGGCCTGGGCCAGCCTGCGCTCGGCGACGGTCTGGGTCGCGGACTACACGCTGCCGGCGGTAACGATCACGGGCGGGTCGGGCGTCACGCCGGGTTGGAAGAGCGGCGATCGTCGAGCATCACGTTGCGCGCAACTGACAACGTCGGGATCCGATACGTCGAGGCGCATCCGCGGCGTGAAGCTGCTTGCGAGCCGCGGACGGCGTGTGCAGCTACACCCTGGTGGTGCCGTGCCCTAGACCGCCACGCAAGGGCTGCGCGTGAACACGCGCGCGCTCCCCGACGGTCGTCAGACGGTCTCCGTCCGGGCCCTGGACGCCGCATCCAACTGGGGTCCAAGAGCGGTCGTCGTGTCAGTCGACAACACGCCGCCCGGGCCACCAATCGAGCTGCGGCGTCACCGGCGGCGGCGCGTGGCGACGCGAGAACGGGTTCTCGCTCACGTGGCGCAACCCGTCTCAAACCGGCACCGCGCCGATCGCCGGTATCGAGACGGCGATCTGTCCGCGCACAGGACGATCCGGAGATCTGGGACCACTGCACATTTGGTCATCACGCCAAGCCGGAGATGAGCAGCGTGTCGGGCGTGAAGGTCCCGCGCGCAGGCGATTGGGTCGGCAGGTTCTGGCTCCGCGACGCGGCCGGCAACGCGGACTTCGGGATCCGCTCAGTCAGTGCGACTGAGGCTCGACGACACGCCGCCGGTAGTCCGGTTCAGAGCCGCTCGACACTGCCGACCCGACGCGGATCGACGTGCGAGCGTCAGACAGCACGTCTCCGCTCACGCGCACGGAGCTCGAGATCCGGCGTCGTGGCGACGCGCGTTGGCTCCCATTGCCCACGACCCGCTCGACGGACGGCTTCTCCGCGCGACTGGACGACGAGCACCTCCCCGACGGCACTTACGAGCTACGGGCCCGCGCGGCTGACAGCGCCGGCAACGAGCAATCAACGAATCGCGAGATCTCCGGCCGCGTCGCTGCGCGCCGGGTCCCGGAGCGCGTCAACACGCGACTGGTGGCAGGGCAGGTGAAGCGCGTGACCGCGCGCCGCTCCCGCGATGGCAGGCGACGCACCCGCCGCGTCATCGTCGTCCGGCCGACAGTTCCCTACGGCCGCACGATCCCGATCCGAGGTCGCCTGACAACCCCCGGAGGCAACGCGGTCGCCGGCGGCACGATCGAGGTGTGGGAGCGGAGCCCGGCTGCCGCGCGCCGGATGGCGGCGCATCGCGGTAATCGGTACGGATACAGCCGGCCGCTTCAAGTTCAAGGCGTTGCGGGGACCGAGCCGCGTGCTGCGGTTCCGCTATCCCGGCACGGCGATCGTCCGGGCGCGCACCACGGAGGTGGCGATCAAGGTGACCGCGACCTCCACGCTTGGATCGAGTCGCAGAAGCGTCGTAAACGGGGACGAGATCGTGCTCCGAGGCCAGATCCTTGGCCGGCCGCTGCCAGCAGTGGGCAAGCTCGTTCAGCTTCAGGCGTACTCGCGCGGGAGGTGGTTGACGTTCGCAACGCCACGCGCGAGCGCCGCAAGCGGTCGTTGGAGCTACCGATATCGCTTCACCGCGACGCGGGGCACGGTTCGGTACCGCTTCCGCGCGCGAGTTCCTCAGGAATCTGGGTTCCCTTACGCCACCGGTGTCTCGCGGTCTGTCCACGTGCTGGTCAGGGGCTTGTGACAAAAAGCGCAACTTCGGGCTGCACCGACGTATGGTGGTGCGATGAGGCATCCGATCCGGGAGCGGCTGAGCTACGCGAACGTCATGGCGACGATCGCGGTCTTCATCGCGCTGGGCGGGACCTCGTACGCGCTGACCTTGCCGCGTGACAGCGTGGGGTCGAAGCAACTACGCGCGAATTCCGTCCGGTCCTCCGAGATCGACGATCGATCGATTCGTCTGCGCGACGTCGCCGCGCGAACCAGGCGATCGCTCCGAGGGCAGGTCGGGCCACAGGGACCGCAGAGGCCCTTCGGGCGTGACGTTCTTTGCGGCGATCAACTCGGGCGGCGGTCGAGTCAGGGGCAACGCCGAAGGCACTTCGAGCCCAGCTGAGGGAGCCCGGGTCGTCCGGTTTTCACGGTCCGTCGCCGACTGCGTGGCTACGGCGTCCTTGGCAGTGGTTCCCGGCGGCGATTACGCCCGCGCCTCCCGCAGCGAGCCGAATCAGAGTCGAGCCGAGCGGCGACGCACGTACTGGTCAGGACATGGAACGGCACGAGCAGCTGGAGGACTTGCCCTTCAACCTGATTGTCGCCTGCTGACCGCTTAGCGCCACCGCGCCAACGCGCCGTTCCCCTCTAGAACCAGTCGATCAGGTCGATTGCTCGGTATGACTATGCGTCCCGAGCCAGACCTGACCGGGCGGCCCCCCGCGTCACGCCGCCCGGCGTCGCTCCAGCGCCGTCTGCTCGTGTTCGCCGCAGCTGTGCTCGCTCCCGTGGTCGTCGGAGCGCTCGTCTGCGGGATCGTCCTGCTGTTCTCGGCGACGCGCTCGCACCGGCTCGCCGAGGAGCTGGCGGCCGAGACACACGTGAGCGTGAGCCTCTTCCAGAACCTGGAGGCGGCGCGGATCGCCGGCAGCGGTTACATGGAGGAAGGCGAGGAAGACGAGCTTGCGGACTTCCGGGTCGCCGCAAGACACGTGGACACAGCGCTGAGCGCGACGGTCTTCGACGAGGGTGAGGAGCGCGCGGCATTGCGCCGAGTCAACCGCGACTGGCAGGCCGCAGTCGGCCAGCTCCGCGGCGCCCCGACGGGAACCGCCTCCCCGCGCGACGACGCAGCGGACCCGGAGGATGTCTTCGAGGAGCACGTGAATGACGCGATCGGCGGCGTCGAGCGGCTCGCCGAAGGCTCCGAGCGCGAGATCGAGGCGGATCTCGCGGCAACCCGGAGCTTGAACCGCGCGCAGCTGCTGATCGCCCTGGCGGCGTTGCTCGTCTCGCTCGGCAGCGCTGCCCTCCTCGCCCGCCGCCTGGCCGCCGCGACGTTGCGGCCGATTCTCCGGCTGACCCATGCCGCACGGGCGTTCGGCAGCGGTCACCTCGGCCACCGGGTGACGGTCGACTCCTCCGCCGAGCTGCAGGAGATGGCGGAGACGTTCAACCGCATGGCGGGAGCGCTGCAGGAGCAGCACGACCAGCTCGAGCGGCAGGCCTTCACGGATTCGCTCACCGGCATCGCGAATCGCGCGCTGTTCGACGACCGGGCGCGTCACGCGCTGGACCGGAGCACCGGTACGAGCGAGCAGATCGCCGTGCTGATGATCGACCTGGACGACTTCAAGCTCGTCAACGACGGGCTCGGCCACTCCAGCGGCGACGAGTTGATCGCGCTGGCGGCCGGCCGCATCAGCAAGGCGGCGCGCCCGTCCGACACCGTCGCCCGGCTGGGCGGCGACGAGTTCGCCGTCCTGCTCGAAGGTATCCGCGGCCTCGACGACGCGCTGGACGCGGCCGAGCGCATCCGCCACCTGTTCGACGCGCCGTTCCAGCTCGACGGCTCGGATGTCGTGGTCAGCGCGAGCATCGGCATCGCCCTCGCAGTCGATGTGCTCGACGCGGAAGAGCTCCTGCAACGCGCGGACCTCGCCATGTATCGCGTGAAGGAGCACGGCAAGAACGGCACCACGTTCTTCGACCCCGCCATGGAGGACCGCGCGGTTCACCGGCTCGAGGCCGTCAACGCCCTTCGCAAGGCCATTGAGCGCAACGAGGTGGTGGTCCACTATCAGCCGATCGTCGACCTCGAGACCGGCGACGTCGTGGCCGCCGAGGCGCTGATGCGGTGGGACCGGCCGGGCCACGGCCTGATACCCCCGCTGGACTTCATCCCCTTCGCCGAGGAGACCGGGCTGATCCAGCCGCTCGGCGCATGGATCCTCAAGGAGGCATGCACCCAGGCGCGCGAGTGGCGGGCGAACGGCTCCCCGGCGGTCCGCGTCGGCGTGAACGTGTCCGCCCGGCAGCTGATCGATCCCCAGTTCGAGCACATCCTCAGCGGCGTCCTGGCCGAGACCGGGCTGGAGCCCGGGGCGCTCGTGCTCGAGGTCACCGAGTCGTCGGTGATGCAGAACCCCGAGGTGACGATCGCCAAGCTCGATCGGATCGTCCAGACGGGAGTCCTGCTCACGCTCGACGATTTCGGCGAGGGCTACTCCTCACTCAGCCACATCCGGCGCCTCCCCGTCCAGGGACTCAAGATCGCCCGGCCCTTCGTGAAGGAGCTCGAGGATCCCGCGGGCGACTCGCGGCTCGTGCGAGGCATCATCGAACTGGCGCACAGCCTCGAGCTGAACCTCGTGGCCGAGGGGATCGAAGTGCCCGCGCAGCGCGACGCGCTGCGCGAGCTCGGATGCCAGCTGGGACAGGGGTTCCTGTTCGCACGCCCGCTCGAGCTGCCGGCGCTCCGCGCGCTGCTGCTCGTCAGCGCCGGCGCACGAGCGTAAGCCCGTCCGCCACGAGCACCATCACGCTGTCGACCCGCTCGTCGTCCGCGACGCGGTCGTTGAACGCGTCCATGATCCGTGAGCGCTCGTCCTGCGGGTCGGTGACGCTCCCGCCCAGCAGCACGTTGTCGATCAGGAGCAGGCCGCCGCGCTTGAGCCGCGGCAGGATCAGGTCGTAGTACGCGGGGTAGCCGGTCTTGTCGGCATCGAGGTACACGAAGTCGAACGTCGGCTTCTCTGGCATCTCGGCCAGCGACTCGGCAGCGGGGCCGACGACGATCTCGGCGCGGTCGTCCAGCCCGGCGTCGCGCAGGTTCGCGCGCGCGATCTCGGCGAACTCCTCCTCGAGCTCGAGGCACGTCAGGGTGCCACCGTCGACCAGGCCGCGGGCGATCGCAACCGCTCCGTAGCCGGTGAAAGTGCCGATCTCGAGCGCCGTGGCGGCGCCCGTGAGGCGGGCGAGCATCGTGAGCAGCGCGGCCTCGTCCGGGCTGGTCATCATCCGCGACAGCGGCAGCTCGCGCGTCTCGCGCTCGATCCGGGCGAGCACGTCGTCCTGGCGCGCGTGCCGGGCGAGGTAGTCGCCGATCGGCTCGTTCATAGAGGTCTTGATGGCGGGCACGGACCGCGCAGCATACGAGCCCGGCGGCGCTCAGGCCACGGGCGTGGCCGCTGGCAGCGGCAGCGGGCGGCCGATCAGGTAGCCCTGGCCCAGCTCACAGCCGAGCTCGGCGAGCGCCTCGCGCTGATCGTCGCGCTCGATCCCCTGGGCGACCACCTGGACGCCGAACAGCGATCCGAGCTGCACGACCATCGAGAGCACGGCGCGATCGTGGCCCGGGCGGCCCGCGCCGTCGATGAACGAGCGGCCGATCTTGATCATGTCGACCGGGCGCTCGCGGATGATCTCCAGCGCCCGGCGGCCGGTGCCGAAGTCGTCGAACGCGATCCGGACGCCCATCGTGCGCAGCGCCTCCAACCCCGAGAGCGGCGCCTCCGCGAGGGCGCGCTCGGACAGCTCGAGCACGAGCCGCGAGGGCTCGAGCCCGGTCCACTCGAGCACGTCGCGCACGGTGCCCGCTTCGAGCTGGGCGAGGTTCACGTGCACGGCCGCGATCGAACCGCTCGCGGCCTCGCGGCACGCCTGGGCGAGGATCTCGCGGTCGACGGCGGCGATCAGATCGGTGTCGGCGTCGCGCAGGAAGGATCCGGCGCCGAGCAGCCCGTGGCGCGGGTGGCGCCAGCGCGCGAGCGCCTCCATCGCGACCCGCTCGCCGCCGTCGAGCGCCACGATCGGCTGGAAGTGGGCGACCAGCTCGCCGAACTCGAGCGCCGCGGCCAGCTCGTCGCGGCCCGTCGCCGCGCCCTCGCCGGCCGGCTGCATCTCCGGGAACCACACACGCACCTGGCTCTTGCCGGCGTCCTTGGCGCGGTACATCGCGACGTCGGCGCGGTGCAGCAGCTCGCCCGCGTCGACCGACCCGGCGGCCGCCGTCGCGATGCCGACGCTGGAGCGCACCCAGATCTCCTCGCCGTCGATCGTCACCGGCTCGGCCAGGAGATCGAGGACGCGGGCGGCGACCTGCTCGCCGTGGTGGTCGTCGACGTCCTCCAGCAGGACCGCGAACTCGTCGCCGCCCATGCGCGCCGCTACGTCGTCCGGGCGCACGCAGACCTCGATCCGGCCGGCGGCGGCGACCAGCACGGCGTCGCCCGCCCCGTGGCCGGCGCGATCGTTGATCGCCTTGAAGTCGTCGAGGTCGAGGAACAGCACGGTCGCCATTCCGGCCGGGCGCGCCAGCGACTCCTCGACTCGGCGCAGGAACAGCGTGCGGTTCGCGAGCGCGGTCAGCGGGTCGCTCTGCGCCTCGCGCTCCAGGCGGTCGAGCTCGAGCGACAGGCCGGCGTGCGTGGCCAGCGCCTCGAACAGCCGCAGGTCCTCGTCGGTGAACGACGTCGTCGCGCCGAACCGGTCGGCGAGCACCATCACGCCCGCGAGTCGCGTCTCGCCGCGCACCGGCGCGATCAGCGCCTCGTCGATGCCACGCTCGGCGAGGTAGCGCGAGAGCTCGCGCCCGCAGCGATCCCGGCTCACCCGCACGGCGTGCTCACACTCGACGGTGGCGCGCAGCGCCGCGGCCGCGACCGGGGAGATCGCGACCATCGCCTCCTCGGACCCGTCCGGGCCGAGCGAGGTCCGCAGCGCGCCGACGTCCGGCTCGGACGAGAGCAGCACGATCTCGGCCGTCCGTACGCGGAAGCTCGTGCGCGTGCGGCGCAGCAGGTCGAGCAGCTCCGGCTCGAGGTCGCGCCCGCGCGAGAGCGAGCGGGTCACCCCGTAGAGGAACTCGAGGCTCTGGTGCTTGGCGCGCTCGGACACGTAGGCGCGGTAGGCGAGCAGGAGCACGGCCGCCGGCGGGATCAGCAGCCACGCGGCGCGCAGGTCATGGGCGACGATCGTGGCGCCCGACAGCGCGACGCTGCTGTTCGTGAGCGCGACCACGAGGTCGGCGCCGAGCATCTTCGCGAGCCGGCGGGACGGGATCGAGCCCTCCGAGAGCCCGATCGCGCAGAACACCAGCACCGAGGCCGCGAGCGAGCTCGTGAACACCGCCGCGAAGGTCGCTCCCCACACCAGCGGCCCGATCTCCGCCGGCGCCGGCGCCAGCGCGTGCAGGACGAGCGTCGCCAGCACGGCCGTGAGGCCGAACTGGGCGAGGTTGAAGGCGAGGCGCGTGACCCCGTGGCCGCGCGTGCACAGCAGCACCACTGCCGGCCCGACGACCATCGCGATCGCGAGGTCCTGGGGCGCGGCCAGCAGCAGGCCGAGCACGAGCGGCAGCTCGGAGAGCGACAGCGAGTGCGCGCTCCCGCGCACGTGCGCGTGGATCACGAACAGCTCGGTGCACGCAAAGCCCGCGGCGAGTGCCCACCACGGGATCCGCACGCCGGCCTCGTACGGCATCAGGTCGCGGACGACCTCGTGCCACAACACGAACGCCGCGACGGATGTCGCGGCGATCAGTGCGGCGAGCGAGACGCGCGGCAGCCGTTTCAGTTGTTGCTCCACGAGTCTCCAGACCAGCGTCGGCCCGACCAGCGGCGGCCCGACCAGCGGCGGCCGGACCACCGGCGGCCGTTCCACTCCGCACCGGGGCCGACGGCCTCGTCACGGTCGCGGCGTAGTGCGCGGCGGAGCCTCTCGTAGTCGATGACCGCGGGCGCCCAGCGCTGCTTCGCGTCCTCGCGCGACGGGACGGCGGCCGCGAGCGAGCGCCGCAGGTCGACGCGGCCGGCGCCGTCCGCGGACTGCGGATCGACGAGGTCGACCGCGCCCTCGATCAGCAGCGCCTTCACCTGGTCCGGCGTGAGCGTCGGCCGCGCGCCGAGCAGCCGCGCCGCAAGGCCGGAGGTCACGGCCGCCGCCTGGGACGTGCCGCTCCCACGGAAGAAGCCGCTGCCCTGGCGGGCGGACGGGAACTCGGTGTCGAGCGTCGAGCCGGGAACTCGCAGCGACATGATCGCGGTGCCTGGCGCGACCAGGTCCGCGGAGCGCGTCCGGCCGCGGCTGGAGAAGTCCGCGACGCGGTCGTCGGCCGGGCTGGCGGTTCCCTTGGTGTCGGTGGCGCCCGCCGCGATCACGAACGGATCGTCGGCCGGCATGTCGAGCGCGCGCGCCTGCGCGCCGTTGTTGCCCGCCGCGGCGACGACGACGATCCCGTCGTGCCACAGCTGCTCGACCGCGTACGCGAGCACGTCGGAGCGGTAGTCGTCGCCCTCGACGCCGAGCGAGAGGTTGACGACGCGGATGTTGTAGCCAGGGGCGTCGTGGTTGCGGCGGACCCAGTCGAGCGCCGCGAGGACGCGGCTCAGGCTGGTCTCGCCGTCGGCGCCCGCGATCTTCAGGCTCACCAGGCGCGCGCCGGGCGCGACGCCCGCGAAGCCGGTGATCGGGTCACGGCCGGCGATGATTCCCGCGAGGTGCGTGCCGTGGCCGAAGGTGTCGAGATTGCGCAGGTCGCGGTCGCGGCTCTCGGACGAGAAGTCCGGGCCGTAGACGACGCGGCCGCGCTGCGCCAGGCTGCCGACCGGGACCACGCCGGAGTCGACGATCGCGACGTCGACGCCGCTGCCATCGGGCGTCAGGAGGCCGGTCATGCCGCTGCCGCCGGCGATGCGGTCCATCGATTTACCGACGGTGTCGGCCGCGCCGGCGGTCGCCGGCACGAAGAGTGCTGCAAGGGTGAGTCCAAGGGCGGCAATCCGTGCCGGACCGGGACGGCCCCAACCGTCCCAGCGGATCCCAAACCGAATCGTCAAGAGTGTCCTTTCAATCAACGTGCAACCGGTATCGGCGTCCCCTGGATTCCTACTAGCGGACATCCGTCCAGATTTGCGGCATTGGCTCGGCAGGCGTACCGTCAGCGGTTACAGCTCACGGACCCGGAGGGACGGTCATGACCGACGGAAGCGCCACCACCGCCGCCCACGGCATCGACGCGGTGACCACCTTCCTGGACGCGACCGACGTGGGCTACGAGGTCGTCGAGCACCGCCCCACGTTCAGTGCAGCGACCGAGGCGCGCGCGGCCGGGGCCGAGCTACGCGAGGCGGCCAAGACGCTCGCCCTGCACGACCGCGGCGGCTACCGGATGGCCGTCATCCCGGCCAGCCACCGGCTCGACCTGCACCGCGTGCGTGAGCTGCTCGGCGCGACGAGCCACCTGCGGCTGGCGACCGAGGACGAGCTCGCGAAGGACTTCCCGATGTTCGACGTCGGCGCGATGCCCCCGATCGGCGCCATGATGCCGATGCCCGAGGTGATCGACATCCACCTGCTCTACCACGACCAGATCGTGTGCGCCGGCGGCGATCACCGGCACGCGCTGCGGATCGACCCGCGCGACCTCGTGCGCCTGTGCGAGCCGCGCGTGGCGAGCCTGTGCGAGACGCCGGCGGGCCGGAGCCGGTTCCGGGACCTGCCGAAGATCTAGCTAGATCAGGGCGCGCGCAGCAGCCGTCGCGACCGCGGCGATCGCCACGACCGCGAACATCGGCAGCCGTGCGACGAGCGCGCCGGCGGCGGCGACCAGGCCGATGGCGGTCTCGTTGATGACGAGCTCTCGGTCGCCGCCGAACGTGTCGACGACGACGAGCGCCGCCAACAGGCTCGGTGCCAGCCGCGCGACCACGCCGGCCAGCTGCGGCGGGAGCTCACGTCCGCCGAGCGCGATCGGCCCGGCGGCCTTGATCACGACGGTGCCCGCCGTCAGCAGCGCGATGGTGATCCAGGCGGTGGTCATGACTTGCGCGCTCGCAGGCCGAGCAGGGCAGCGGCGGACGCGGCGACGACCGGGATGCCAGGCGGGGCGAACGGGACGAGACAGAGCGCGATCGCGGCGCCGAGCAGGGCGCTGGACAGCGCGGCCCGATCGCTCATCTCCTCGGCCAGCAGCGCCAGGTAGAAGGCGGGGAACATCGCATCGAGGCCGAGCGTCTCGGGGTTGCCGAGCAGCGAGCCGGCGAATACGCCGATCGCGGTGCCGCCCCACCAGCCGATCGCCTGCGGGACCGTCGCGCCGAGCATCATCTGGCGGTCGAAGGTGCCGTCGCCGCGGTTTGCGAGCGCCCACGACGCGTCGACCATCGCCTGGCTCTCGACGCCGCGGCGCACCGGGCCGCCGCGCAGGGCGGGCGCAACCGCGAGACCCATGGGGAGGAAGCGGGAGTTGATGAGGATGCCGGCCGACACCGCGGACGCGAGGCTGCCGCCGGCCGCGAGGATGCCGACCGACGCGAACTGGGCCGCACCGGCAAACACCAGGAACGACATCGCGATCGCCGCGAAGGCGCCCATCACCGGCTCGGCGAGCACGCCGAACGACGTGCCGATCGCCAGTGAGGGCAGCACGAACGGGAGCCCCGCCTTGATGCCGTCGGCAATCGTTCGGGGCTCGGTCTCGTTCTCGGCTTCGGTCTCTAACACCATCAAAGTCATTATGCCCGTGTTATAGCACCTTCAAACAAGCTTTGCTAGTATGAATACGATGAAGTCGCTGCAAGAACCCGGAGATCGTGCCCCCGCACCCGGGCCGCTGCGACTCGTTCAGCGCTTCGTGAACACGAACGACCTCGAGACCGGCCCCGATCTGCTCCCCAACGCTACGGCCCTGCGCGAGTGGCTGGTCGCGGCCGGCGTGCTCGACGAAGCGGCCGAGGTCGACGCCGAGGATCACCGGCGCGCGATCGAGCTGCGCGAGGCCATCCGCGAGCTGGTGGCGGGCCACGCCGGGCTCCCGCACGACCGCGACGCGATGCGGACCGTCAACGAGGCGGCCACGCGCGCCGGCCTGCGGCCGGTGCTCGACGATCCCGAGACGCGCTACGAGCCGTCAGCCGGCGGCGTCGACGCGGCGCTCGGCCGGATCGTCGCCGCCATCCACGCCGCGATCGGCGAGGGCACGTGGCCGCGCCTGAAGGCGTGCGAGCGCGACGTCTGCCGGTGGGCGTTTTACGACCACTCGAAGAACCGCTCCGGCCACTGGTGCTCGATGTCGATCTGCGGCTCGCGCGAGAAGAACCGCCGTGCCTATCGGCGCCGGGTGGCGCGGGCTGCGAGCTAGTGTCGCGATTCGTCAGTTCGGTCGCAGGCTGCGGGAAGCATGGTCGCGTCCGGCGTTCGCCGCCGACCACGCTCGTACCGGGCGTACTTGGGTGGTCGGCGGCGGGCGCCAGGCGCGATCAGGCGCCCGCAGACGGCCTCCGAGCTACCGAATCGGGACACTAGGCGATGGCGTCCAAGCTCTTCCCGATGCTGTCGTGCAGCGACCTCACGCGGTCGCTCGCCTTCTACGGCGACCTGCTCGGCGGCGTCGAGACCTATCGATTCCCCGAGGAGGGCGAGCCCGCGTTCGTCGCGCTGACGATCGGCGAGTCGTCAGAGATCGGTTTGGGCGGGATCGCGGCGGAGCCGTTGCACGGCCGGCCGCAGCGTCCCGCGTCCGGCCACCGGATCGAGCTCTGCGTCTACGTCGACGACGTCGACGGTGTCTTCGCGCAGGCACGCGCGAGCGGGTTCGAAGCGCTCGCCGAGCCGGCGGACATGCCGTGGGGCGAGCGGATCGCCTGGATCGCCGATCCCGACGGCAATCTCGTGATGCTCACGCGGTAGCGCGAACGTCAGCCCCGCTGGGTGGGGAAGCTGGGGTGCGGTCGCCCGTGGCTCATTCTTTGCCGCCTTGGCTGATTTTGGGCCGTATCCAATGCACCTGAAAGACGTGGGGTGGGAAACGCTCGCATAGCGAGCACTAGCAACCCCACGCGTCAAACCGCCGCTCGGGACGCGCCGCCGCCCGCGACCAGATCCGCCACTCCCCCCACCCAGCGCAGTTGACGTTCGCGGCTAGCGCGTCAGTCGAGGATCTGCGACAGCCGGCGCTCGAGCGCGCCCGACATCGCCTCGCGGAGCGGGCCTTCCTCGAACCGCTCGACCAGCTCCTGCATGAAGCCGTCGATCACCAGCCGCGTGGCGACGGGCGCCCCGAGGCCGTGGCTGCGCAGGTAGAACAGCTGGTCCTTGTCGATCTGGGCGATCGCGGCCGCGTGGGTGCAGCGGACGTCGTTGGCGAGGATCTCGAGGCCGGGGATCGCGTCCGCGTGCGCGCGCTTGGAGAGCAGCAGGTTGCGGCACTCCTGGAACGCGTCGGTCTGCTGCGCGCCCGGGTCGACCTTGATCATCCCGCGCCAGACCGCGTGCGAGCGGTCGCTGAGGACGCCGCGGAACGCGAGGTCGGACGTGGTGTGCGGCGCCCCGTGCTCCTGCGTGGTGTCGAAGTCGACGTGCTGGCGGCCGTGCGGCGCGTACGCGCCGGTGACCTTGCCCTGGGCACCCTCGCCGGCCAGCAGCGTCTCGGTGCGCACGCGGCCGTTGGCGCCGCCGAAGCCCATCACGACCCAGTCGAGCGAGCCGTCGCGGGCGACCTCGGCGCGCTGGGCGCCGAAGATCCACGAGCGCTCGTTGAGATCCTGGCCGCACACGTAGCGCAGGCGCGCGTTCTGGCCGACGACGAGCTCCACGACCGTGTTCAGGAGCGTCTCCGACTCGTCGTCGCCGGACAGGTACTGCTCCCACACCTCGGCCGAGGCGCCCTCCTCCAGGACGATCAGCACGCGGCGCTGCAAAGCCGTGCCGGCGGCCGCCGTGACCGCCGTCAGCAGGATCGGGGCCTCGACGTGGACGCCGCGGGGCACCCACACGAACGCGCCGCCGTCCCACGAGTCCTCGTTCCAGCGCGTGAAGACGTCGTCGGCCGCGACCACGCGGCCCAGATGCGGCTCGACCAGCTCCGGATGGCGCTCGCGGGCGACGGACAGCGGGAGCACGACCGGGCCGTCCTCGACCGCGACGCCGTCGCTCCAGGCGCCGTCGACCTGCTCCAGCTGCGTGCTCTCCGGCAGCGCGAACAGGCCCTCCGGCACAGCCGTGAGGTCACCGCCCTCGGGCGGCGAGAACGCGCTCAGGTCGAGCCGGCTGAGGTCCGTGAACTCCCACCCCGCTCGACCCTTGAAGGTGGGCAGCTCGAGTGCCGTGACCTCAGCCAATGGAGCCCTCCATCTGGAGCTCGATGAGGCGGTTCATCTCGACCGCGTACTCCATCGGGAGCTCCTTGACGATCGGCTCGATGAAGCCGTTGACGATCAGCTTGCCGGCCTCTTCCTCGGACATCCCGCGCGCCATCAGGTAGAAGAGCTGCTCCTCCCCGATCTTCGACACGCTGGCCTCGTGGCCGACGTCGACGTCGTCCTCGCCGATCCGGATCGTCGGGTAGGTGTCGGAACGCGACTGCTCGTCGAGCAGCAGCGCGTCGCAGACCACCTTCGAGCGCGAGCCGTGGGCGCCCTTGGCGACCTCGAGCAGGCCGCGGTACGAGGACCGCCCGCCGTCCTTCGAGATCGACTTGGCGAAGATGTTCGACGTCGTGTTCGGCGCCGCGTGGACGATCTTCGCGCCGGCGTCCTGGTGCTGGCCGTTGCCCGCGAAGGCGATCGAGAGCACCTCGCCGTGGGCGCGCTCGCCCATCAGGTAGACGCTCGGGTACTTCATCGTGAGCTTCGAGCCGAGGTTGCAGTCGACCCACTCGACCGTCGCGTCGGTCTCGGCGATCGCGCGCTTGGTGACGAGGTTGTAGACGTTCTGCGACCAGTTCTGCACGGTCGTGTAGCGGATCCGCGCGCCCGGCTTGGCGATCAGCTCGACCACGGCCGAGTGCAGCGAGTCGGTCGTCCACACCGGGGCGGTGCAGCCCTCGACGTAGTGCACGTACGAGCCCTCGTCGGCGATGATCAGCGTCCGCTCGAACTGGCCCATGTTCTCGGTGTTGATCCGGAAGTAGGCCTGCAGCGGCATCTCGACGTGCACGCCCGGCGGCACGTAGACGAACGAGCCGCCCGACCACACGGCGCTGTTGAGCGCGGCGAGCTTGTTGTCGTTCGAGGGGATGATCGTGGCGAAGTACTCGCGCACGAGGTCCTCGTGCTCACGCAGGCCCGAGTCCATGTCCATGAACACGATGCCCTGCTTCTCGAGGTCCTCGCGGACCTGGTGGTACACGACCTCGGACTCGTACTGCGCGCCGACGCCGGAGAGGAACTTGCGCTCGGCCTCGGGGATGCCGAGCCGGTCGAACGTCCGCTTGATGTCGTCCGGGACGTCGTCCCACGTCTTCGAGGACTTCTCGGACGCGCGGACGAAGTAGTGGATGTTGTCGTAGTCGACCTCGGCCAGCATCGGCGAGCCCCAGGTGGGCTGCGGGCGGCTGAGGAAGTGCTCGAGCGCCTTCAGGCGGAACTCGCGCATCCACGCGGGCTCGTTCTTGAACTCGGAGATCTGCTCGACAAGCTCGCGGGTGAGCCCCTTCGGCGCCTTGAACGCGTAGTCGCTCTCCGGGTCGTGGAACCCGAACTTCTCCTTGTAGTCCGCGTTGATACCGACCAGCGCCTGCTGCTCGGCGATCACTTCAGGGGTGGCCATGGGTCAGTCGACCTCCACTCGAATCACGCCATCCTCGACTGTCACCGGGAAGGTGTCGATCGGGACGTACGCAGGCAATGTCAGGGGCTTTCCGGTCCTCAGGTCGAACAGCGAGCCGTGCCGGGGACACTCGACGGTGCACTTGTCCGGATCGACGTCGCCCTCCATCAGGTCGCCGTTGTCGTGCGAGCAGCGATCCTCGATCGCGACGATATCGCCGCCACAGTTCACTATGCCGATCTCGAGGTCCTCCCACGTGACGACGCGCTTGGCGCCGGGCGGGAGTTCTTCGATGGGGCAGATGTCAACAAAAGTCCGACTCACGAGGTCGGGTTTAGTCTAGCGGCCGGGTAGCCTCCGCCGGATGCCGGTACGCGGGCCATACGATGAGGCCGCCGCGCCTGCCGCCCTTGCGGCGGTGGCGGGCGATGCGGCGGGCTTGGCGGCCGCCGTGCGGGCACGCGTGGTAGCCGCCGACGTCCGCTTCCGCGGCGTCGGCGGGAGCACCTCGTTCCCGCTCGATCCGGTGCCGCGAGTGATCAGCGAGGACGACTGGCAGCACGTCAAGATCGGCCTCGCCCAGCGCGTCAAGGCGCTGAACGCGTTCGTGGGCGACGCCTACGGCCCGCGGCGGATCGTCAAGGCCGGCGTCGTGCCCGCGCGCGTGATCACGACCGCCGACCACTACGAGCCGGCAATGCGCGGCGTCGAGCCGGTCGGCGGCCAGTGGATCGGGATCGCCGGGCTCGACCTCGTGCGCGTCTCCCACGGCGAGTTCAGGGTGATCGAGGACAACCTGATGACGCCGAGCGGCTTCTCCTACGCGGCGGCCGCTCGCGACGCGGTGCTGCCCGAGCTCAACCCGGGCCCGGGGTCGGTGCCGCGCAGCTTCGACGAGCTGCCGGAGCTGATAGCCGCCACGCTGCGGGCCGCCGCCGATGAGGACGAGCCGTATCTGGTGGTGCTCACCGACGGGCCGGACAACGCTGCCCACTGGGAGCACGCCTGGGCGGCGTCGGCGATCGGCGTACCGCTCGTCGAGCGCGGCGACCTGCGGCTGGACGGCACGCGGCTGCGCCACGGCGAGCACACCGTCGGCGCCGTGTACCGGCGCACGAACGCCGACGTGCTTGACAGCGACATCGGGGCGCTGCTCGGCCCGGCCGTGCGTGCGGGGACGGTCGGGGTGATCAACGCGTTCGGCTGCGGCGTCGGCGACGACAAGCTCACGCACGCCTACGTCGAGGACATGGTGCGCTTCTACCTCGGCGAGGAGCCGCAGCTGCGGTCGGTCCAGACGCTCGACCTGGCGCGCCCCGACCATCTCGAGCGCGCGCTCGACACGTTCGCCGAGCTGGTGATCAAGCCGCGCGCCGGCCACGGCGGGCTCGGAGTGATGATCTGCCCCCACGCCGAGCCCACCCACGTCGCCGATCTGCGCGAACGCGTGCGCGCTTCGCCGCGCGAATGGGTAGCTCAGCCCTTCGTGGAGCTGTCAACGCACCCGACGCTCGTCGACGGCGCGCTCTCGCCCCGTCATGTCGATCTGCGACCGTTCGTGTTCATGCACGGTCCGGACCACCCGCGCGTACTCCCGGGAGGCCTGACGCGGTTCGCCGTCGACGAGGGCGCGATGGTGGTCAACTCGTCCCAGAACGGAGGGTTCAAGGACACGTGGGTGCTGCCGTAAGCCGCCCGCTGATCGGCGTCACGACGTCGGAGATGCGGCTCGCGAGCCACACCAACCCACTGCCCGAGGGGGACCCGCCGCAGGCCGAGATGGCGCTCGGGATCGTGTACGCGCGGGCCGTCGAGCGAGCCGGCGGCCTGCCGGTCGTGCTGCCGCCGCTGGAGGCTGGCGCGATCGCCCCGCTGGTCGAGCGGCTGTCGGGCGTCTGCCTGTCGGGCGGCCCGGACCTCGATCCGGCGGCCTACGGGGCGCGGCCGCATCGCGACCTGGGCACCGTCGAGCCGGCGCTCGACGCGTTCGAGGTCGCGGTGGCGCTGCATGCCGACGCGCTCGGCATCCCGGTGCTCGGCATCTGCCGCGGCTGCCAGGCGCTCAACGTCGCGCGCGGCGGCACGCTGCACCAGCATCTACCCGACGTCACCGACGGGTCGGTCGACCATCGCCAGACCGCCTCCGGTCGCGAGACCACCCATGGCGTGGTGATCGAGGCGGGCTCGCGGTTGGCCGCGATCGTCGGTTCCAGCGACCTGGACGTGAACTCGTTCCATCACCAGGCGGTGGACCGGCTCGGCAGCGACCTGCGGGCGGTGGCGTGGGCGCCGGACGGCGTGATCGAGGCGATCGAGTCGAGCGGCCCGGCGCTGTACCTGGGCGTGCAGTGGCACGTCGAGACGCTGATCGACCGGCCCCGGCACGCGCGCCTGTTCGACGCGCTCGTCGCCGCGGCGACGGCGCGCGCGGCCGTCGGCGAGCAGCGGGCGGCCTGAGCGCGCCGTGTGCGGGTTCGGTGCCGAGCTGCGCCCAGGCGGGCGCCCCGATCGCGCCGCGCTGGAGCGCATGGGCGCGGCGATGGCGCCGCGCGGGCCGGACGGCGCTGGGCTGTGGCTCGACGGCGCCGCCGGGCTCGTGCACCGGCGGCTCGCGATCATCGACCTGTCCGAGCGCGGCGCGCAGCCGATGCGCGACGAGGCGCTCGGCCTCGCCGTCGTCTTCAACGGCTGCATCTACAACCACCGCGAGCTGCGCGCCGAGCTCGAGCGGCTCGGCCACGCGTTCGCCTCCACGAGCGACACCGAGGTGCTCCTCAAGGGCTGGGCGCAGTGGGGCGAGGGCCTGCTCGAGCGGCTCGCCGGCATGTTCGCTTTCTGCCTCGTGGAGGAGCGCACTGGCCGGCTCGTGCTCGCCCGTGACCGGCTCGGCGTCAAGCCGCTGTACCTCGCCGACCTGCCCGGCGGCGGGCTGCGCGCCGCCTCGTCGCTGCCCGCGCTCGTGCGTGCCGGCGACGTCGACACCGCGGTCGACCCGGTCGCCCTCCACCACTACCTGAGCTGGCACTCGATCGTCCCCGCGCCGCGGACGATGCTGCGCGGCGTGCGCAAGCTCCCGCCCGCGACCGTGCTGGTGGTGGAGCGCGACGGCTCGCGCCGCGAGCGGCGCTGGTGGGACCCGCCGTTCGCGCGTGAGCCGATGACCGCCACATGGGACCCCGACGACTGGGCGTACGCCGTGCGCGAGGCGCTGCGCGAGGCGGTCCGGCGGCGGATGGTCGCCGACGTGCCGGTCGGGATCCTGCTCTCGGGCGGGCTCGACTCGAGCCTGATCGTCGCGCTGCTCGCCGAGCAGGGCCAGCGCGGCCTGGCGACGTTCTCGATCGGGTTCCCGGACGCGGGCGGCCGCGCGGGCGACGAGTTCGAGTTCTCGGACCTCGTGGCGCGCGAGTTCGCGACCGAGCACCGGCAGATCCGGGTCGACCCCGAGCGCATCGTCGAGGCGCTGCCGGCCGCGATCGGGGCGATGAGCGAGCCGATGGTGTCGCATGACGCGGTCGCGTTCTGGCTGCTCTCGGAGGCCGTCGCGCGCGAGCGCAAGGTCGTGCAGTCGGGCCAGGGCGCCGACGAGGTGTTCGGCGGCTACTACTGGTACCCGCCGCTGCTCGAGGCGGCGGGCGACGGCCTGGACACGTACGCCGGCGCGTTCTTCGACCGCGACCACGCCGGGATCGCGGAGCTCGTCTCACCGGAGTGGGCGCTCGACGAGGACCCCTCGCGCGCCTTCGCCGCCGAGTGGTTCGCGCGCCCCGGCGCCGAGTCGCCGGTCGACCGTGGCCTGCGCCTCGACGCCGAGGTGATGCTCGTCGACGACCCGGTCAAGCGCGTCGACAACATGACGATGGCTCACGGCCTGGAGGCGCGGACGCCGTTCCTGGACCACGAACTGGTCGAACTCGCGGCCGCCTGCCCGCCCGAGCTGAAGCTCGCGGGCGGCGGCAAGGGCGTGCTCAAGGAGGCCGCGCGCGGCGTCGTGCCGGACGCCGTGATCGACCGCCCGAAGGGCTACTTCCCGGTGCCGGCGCTGTCCCATCTCGAAGGGCCGGTGATCGAGATGGTGGCCGACGCGCTCACCTCGACCGCCGCGCGCGACCGCGGGCTGTTCCGCCGCGAGGCGGTGGAATCGATGCTCGCCGACCCGAACGAGCACCGGACGAACCTCGACGGGAGCACGCTCTGGCAGCTCGCGCTGCTGGAGCTCTGGCTGCAGACGCACCTCCATGGGTAGTCTCGACCGCAGGGCGATACAGAGCCGCCCCGGCTTGTACCGACGGCCCAGGTCCTGACACGCTTCGCGGGGGAGGCTGTGACGTATGGCGATAGAAGATGTGATGCCGGCCTGGGCTGAGTGGAACGAGGGCGCCGCCGGCGCCCCCTGGACGGTCGGGATCGAGGAAGAGGTGATGCTCGTCTCGCCGCAGTCGTGGCTGCCCGTGTCGCGCTGCGAGGACGTGCTCGCGGCGCTGCCGTCGGCGATCGCCGACTGCGCACGCGCCGAGACGCACGGGTCGGCGCTCGAGCTGGCGACCGCCCCGCACCACACGATCGCCGCCGGGATCGCCCAGCTGACGGCGCTGCGGGCGGCGCTCGTCGGCACCGTCGATGAGCTCGGCGTGCGCGCGGCCGTCGCCGGCACGCACCCGACGGCCCGCTGGGAGCACATCGAGGTCTCGCCGGGTGCCCGCTACCAGTTCGTCCACGCGTCGATGCGCGAGCTCGCCCGCCGCGAGCCGACGTTCGGGCTGCACGTCCACGTCGCCGTGCCCGAGCCGGAGGCCGCCGTACGAGCACTGAACGCGATCCGCGGACACCTGCCCGTGCTGCTCGCGCTGTCGGCGAACTCGCCGTACTGGCAGGGCCGTGACAGCGGCCTGGCGTCCGCTCGCACGCCGGCCTTCGACGCCTTCCCGCGCACCGGGCCGCCGCGCCGGTTCCGCGACTACGCCGACTACGTCGAGTCGATCGACGTGCTCGTGCGCTCCGACGCGATCCCCGAGCCGACGTTCATGTGGTGGGACGCCCGCCTGCAGCCCCGTTTCGGCACGCTCGAGGTGCGGATCATGGACGCCCAGACGCGGGTCGAGGACACGGCCGCGCTGGCGACGCTCGTCCAGTGCCTGGTCCGGCTCGAAGCCGAGCGTGACCGGGGCGAGCCCGCCGCCGACGCGCCCGAGGTGCTGAGCGAGAACCGCTTCATCGCCGCCCGCGACGGGATGGACGCCGCGCTCGTCGACCCGGCGTCGTGGGGTACGCGGCCGGTGCGCGAGCAGCTGGCCGCTCTGATCGACGCGTGCGCCCCGCACGCGCGCGCACTCGGGTGCGCGCGCGAGCTGGCCCAGGTGCCGCTGCTCGCGGCCTCTCCCGGCGCCGCGCGGCAGCGCGCGATGGCCGAGCGGGCGGGCAGCCTCGACGGGCTGGTCGAGGCGCTCTGCGACGACTTCGCTTGAGATAGGGTCGGCGACATGCCGGACACCGTCTCAACATCCGATCTTGTGGCCCTCTGCGACCGCTACATGGCGGCCTGGAACAACCACGATCCGGGCGCCATGGCCGATCTCCTCACGGACGACATCGTGTGGGAGGACCCAGCGCTCCCAGGGCCCGCCCGCGGGATCCCAGCCGTGCAGGCGTTCATGCGCGCCGGCTGGGTCGCCTTCCCGGACCTGCGCTTCGACGAGTCCGACGCCCCGCACCGGACCGCCGACGGCAACGACGTGGCCTGGCGCTGGCGCATGCGCGGCACGATGACCGGTCCGATGGACCCGCCGGGATTCGCTCCGACCGGGCGCTCGATGGTGATCGAGGGCGTCGACCTGTGGACGCTGCGCGACATGCGCATCGAGCGCTACCGCGCCTTCTACGACACGAACGATCTCGTGCGCCAGCTGGCGATCGCGCCGGCGCCCGGCAGCGGCGCCGAGAAGGTCGTGGTGGCGCTCCAGCGCCTGCAGGCACGGATGCTCCGCCGCCGCGCGGAATGAGCGACTTCGACGTCGTCGTGGTGGGCGCGAGCGTCGCCGGCTGCACGGCGGCGCGGCTGTACGCGCAGCGGGGCGCGCGCGTGGCGCTCGTCGAGAAGCGGCCCGACGTCGACGCCTACAAGACGGTCTGCACGCACTACATCCAGGCCAGCGCGACGCCGACGATCGCGAAGCTCGGGCTGGTGCCGCTGATCGAGGAGCGCGGCGCGCTACGCAACTCGATCGACGTGTGGACGCCGTACGGCGGCTGGATCCGCTGGCGCGGGGAGGTGCCGTACGGCTACAACATCACGCGCCAGGTGCTCGACCCGCTGCTGCGCCGGATGACCGCCGATACGCCGGGCGTGGAGCTCCTGTGCGGCAACACGGCGAAGGAGCTGACGGCGGGCGGAAGCCCGGGCGTCGTGATCGAGGATCGCCTGCACGCGCGGCGCGAACTGCGCGCGCGGCTCGTCGTCGCCGCCGACGGACGCGACTCGCCGCTCGCGCGGATGGCGGGCGTCCGCGGGCGCGTGCGCCCGCACAACCGCTTCTTCTACTGGGCGTACTGGACCGGCGTCGAGCCGGCCGGCGACCGCTCGCGGATGTGGTTCATGGAGCCCGACTGCGCCTACTCGTTCCCGAACGAGAACGGGCTCTGCCTCCTGCTCGTCGCTCCGCATCGCGACCGCCTGCCCGAGTTCCGCGCCGACCTCGAGGGCGCGTACCTGCGCCACCTCGCCGCGCTCCCCGACGGGCCGGACATCAGCCAGGCCACGCGCGAGTCCAAGCTGCTCGGCAAGCGCGACGTGCCGAACGTCAGCCGGCCGGCTGCACGCCCCGGCCTCGCGTTCGTCGGCGACGCCGCCCTCGCCTCGGACCCGCTGTGGGGCGTCGGCTGCGGATGGGCGTTCCAGAGCGCGGACTGGCTCGTCGAGGAGACGGCGGCGGCGCTCGTCGGGGGCGGCGACGTCGACGCCGCGCTCGACTCCTACCGCCGCGTCCACCGGCGCCGCCTCGGCCCGCACCACTTCCTGATCTCCGACATCGCGTCGGCGCGCCGCGCGAACCCGTTCGAGCGCGCGCTCTACCGCGCGTCGGTGACGGACGATCGCGTCTTCCACACCTTCGAGGGGGTCGGCACGCGCCGCCGGTCGCCGGCGACCCTGTTCAGTCCGCGCAATCTGGTCCGGATGGTGCGGGCGTAGTGGCGGGGCCGGCGAACGTCAACTGCGCTGGGTGGGGAAGTGTGGAGATCGGCCGCGGCGGCGGGCCGATATCGACTTGACGTCGCATATCGACGTCAACTCGACACGCGTGGCGCTTTCTCGTCGCTATGCGACGAAAAGGCGCCACGGACCCGGCACGGCGACGGAATCCTCGCCTCCCTTACCCAGCGCAGTCGACGTTCACAACGCCGCCGCCATCCGGCGGAATCCGGCGCCTAGCGCGCCAGCAGCGCTCGCAGGGCGCTCGCGTCAACCGCGTAGGCGATCGCCGGGCGCGTGCGCGAGCGCGCGAACACGACGCCGGCGAGCCGGCCCGAGGCGGTCACGAGCGGCGCGCCGGAGTCGCCCGCCGCGATTTCTGCGCGGACCTCCAGCGCGGGCCGTGCGCCGCCGCCGTCGACGCGCGCGCTGATCCGGCGCACCACCGGGGCCCGCCGGCCGAGCAGGCTCGTGCCGGCCCTGCCGGCCGCGACCCGCAGCGGCTCGCCGCGCACGCCCGGCACGCTCAGGAGCGCGAGGTCGAGCCGCGGGTCGACCCGTGCCACCGTCGCGCGCCGGCCGCCCACCGCGATCGCGCCGCCGTCGCCGAGCACGTGCGCGACCGTGACGACGAGGCCGTCGCCGGCCACGAAGCCGGTCGCCCGGTCGGGCGGCCCGGTCGCGTGCGCGACGCTGACGGCGACGACGTCCGGCGGCCGCGGCGGCGTGGCGGCCACGGACGGCGCCAGCAGCGCGGCGGCGGCGAGCGCGGCGAGCCTCACCGCGGCGGCCCCGTCGTGTCGCGCACCACGAGCGTCGGCTCCGTCAGCCGCATCTTCGGCGTCGTCCGGCCGTCGAGACGCTCGAGCAGCAACTCGAGCGCGAGCCGTCCCATCTCCAGCCGCGGCTGGTTGATGGTGGTCAGCGAGATGTGGTGCAGCGCCGCCAGGAACGTGTTGTCGAAGCCGACGATCGACACGTCCTGGGGTACCCGCAGACCTTCGTCCTCGAGCCGGTCGAGCACGCCGGCGGCGACGAGGTCGTTGGCGGCGAAGATCGCGGTCGGCAGCTCGCCCGCGGCGAGCAGCTGCTCGACGGCACGGACGCCGGCCGCGTCGGTGAACTCGCCGGACAGCACCGCCGCGTGGCTCGCGAGCCCGGCCTCCCGCATCGCCCGCAGGTACCCCGCGCGGCGCGGGGCGGCGCCGGCGCCGCGTCCCCCGTCGATGTGCACGATCCGCTCGTGGCCGAGCCCGGCGAGGTGGCGCACCGCCAGGCGCGCGCCGATCGCCTCGTCGGTCTCGACGCAGTCGACCGCGGCGCTGCGCAGCACGCGGCCGGTGACGACGACCGGGGTCGACCGCGTCGCGGCGACGATCACGGCGGTCTCCATCCGCGGGCTGACGAGGATCAGGCCGTCGGTCCGGTACTCGAGCAGCGCTTCCAGCATCGCCCGCTCGCGCGCCGGCCGGCGGCCGCCCGTCGTCAGCAGCAGCCGGTAGCCCAGCCGCGACGCCAGGTCCTCGATGCCGTCCGCGATCTCGGCGAAGAACGGGTTGTGGAGATCGTTCAGGAGCACGCCGACGGTGCGCGTGCGCCGGCTCGCCAGGCTGCGCGCATTGGCGTTCGGCCGGTAGCCGAGCTGCGCCGCCGCCTCGAGCACCCGACCGCGGCGTTCGTCGCTCACCTTCGGGCTCTCCCGCATGACCAGCGACACCAGCGCCCGCGAGACCCCCGCCGCACGAGCCACGTCGTCCATCGTCGGATGGGTGGGGTTGACATCGCGGGTCATCTGTTGAAGACTCCGTTAGAGCGCTCTAATCGTACCCGCGGTTGCAAGCGCTCCTGGGAGGGTCGAGCGAGGAGGAGAAGGGGAGTCGTCGCATCCGGTGGCCTGGTCGGCACCGCGTCTTTTCACGTCGCGATTAGAGCGCTCCAACGATCATGGTGGGAACCACCGACATGCTGGCCGGCGCGCCGATCTCGTGGGGCGTCTGCGAGGTGCCCGGTTGGGGCAGGATGCTCGAGCCGGATCGCGTATTCGCCGAGATGGCATCACTCGGCCTGACGGCGACCGAGCTCGGGCCGATCGGCTACCTGCCGTTCGAGCCGGCGGTCATCCGCGAGCGGCTCGACCGCCACGGCCTCCGCCTCGTCGGTGGCTTTGTGCCGCTCGTGCTGCACACCGAGGACCTGCGGCCGGCGCGCGAGTCCGCCGAGCGGATCGCCCGCGTCCTGGCCGGCGCCGGCGCCGGCGTGTTCGTCGCCGCCGCGGTCGCGGACGATGCCTGGTCCTCCCCGGCCGCGCTCGACGAGCCCGCCTGGAGCCGGCTCGCACGCCACCTCGGCGAGATCGAGCGCCTGGTCGCCGACCTCGGGCTCACGCTCGCGCTGCACCCGCACGTGGGCACGCAGATCGAGCGCCGCGAGGACGTCGAGCGGATGCTCGCGATCTCGGACGCGGGCTGGTGCTTCGACTCCGGCCACCTGCTGATCGGTGGCACCGACCCGACAGACTTCGTGCGGCGCCACGGCGACCGCATCGTGCACGCGCACCTCAAGGACGTCGACGCGGGCATCGCTGCAAGACTGCGCGCCGGCGAGCTGACGCTCGTCGAGGCCACGCAGGCGGGGCTGTTCCGGCCGCTTGGCCGAGGAGACGCGCGGATCGATGAGATCGTCGATCAGCTGGGCAGATCGGGCTACGAGCGCTGGCTCGTGCTCGAGCAGGACACCGCGATCACCGGGGTGGAGCCGCCGGTGGGACGTGGTCCGGTCATCGATGTGCGGACGAGCATCGACTACCTGCACTCGCTGGCTCCAACGCGGAGAGAGAGGGTTGCTGAGTCATGAGGCGACTTGCGTTGGTGTTTGTGATGCTGGCCGTCGGCGTCGTCGTGTTCGCCGGCTGTGGTGGCAACGATGACGAGGGCGGCGGCTCGGAGGACTCGGTCGACCTGACCCAGAGCAAGGACCTGACGATCGCAGTGGTCACGCACGACGACGGCGGCTCGTTCTGGGCCGTGGCCAAGAAGGGCGCCGAGGCCGCCGGCAAGGACATGGGCGTCACGGTCAAGTGGTCGGGGTCCAACAACGACCCCGAGGAGCAGGCCCAGCTGATCGAGGCCGCGGTCACCGAGGGCGTCGACGGGCTGGCGGTCTCGGTCCCGAACGCCGACGCGATCCGCGAATCGGTCAAGACGGCCGTCGACGCGGGCATCCCCGTGATCACGCTCAACTCGGGCGCCGAGGACTCGGCCGACCTCGGTGCGATCACGCACGTCGGTCAGACCGAGTCGATCGCCGGCGAGGGCGCGGGCGCCAAGTTCAAGGAGGCCGGCGCCACGAAGATCATCTGCATCATCCACGAGCAGGGCAACGTCGGACTCAACCAGCGCTGCGAGGGCGCCAAGAAGGGCTTCGGCGGCGACGTCGAGAACGTCCAGGTCGCCGGTACGAGCGACGTCTCGACGACGCTGACCGAGATCCAGTCCAAGCTCGAGTCCGACGACTCGATCGACGGCGTGCTGGCGCTCAACCCGGACATCGCGGTCGCCGCGCGTGACGCGGTCGCCGGCGCGAGCTCGGACGCCAAGGTCGCCACGTTCGACCTCTCCGCCGACGTCATCTCGGCGATCAAGGCCGACGAGATCCTGTTCGCGGTCGACCAGCAGCAGTACCTCCAGGGCTACCTGCCGGTCGTCTTCCTCACGCTCAACAAGACGAACCTGAACACGGTCGGCGGCGGCCTGCCGGTCCTCACCGGCCCCGGCTTCGTCGACAAGTCCAACGCGGCGGAGATCGAGAAGCTGGCGAAGGAAGGAACGCGGTGAGCACCACGCTCGAGCCGACGTCGGAACCACCGGCAACGGCGATCGACGAGCGGCTGTCGAAGGTCTCGTTCCTCACCAAGCTCCTCCAGCGCCCCGAGCTGGGCGCGATGATCGGCGCCGGCGTCGTCCTGATCTTCTTCGTCATCACGGCGGACAAGTTCGGGACGCTCAGCGGCATGGCCCGCTGGACCGACGTGGCCTCGACGCTGGGCATCATGGCCGTCGCGGTCGCGCTGCTGATGATCGGCGGCGAGTTCGACCTCTCGTCGGGCGTGATGACCGGCTCGACGGGCCTGCTGATGGGCATCCTCGCGACCGAGGTCGGGATGAACATCTGGATCGCGATCCTGCTGACGTTCGTCTTCGCCGCCGGAGTCGGCCTGCTCAACGGCTACATGGTCATCAAGACCGGGCTGCCGAGCTTCATCGTGACGCTGGCGACCTTCTTCATCCTCCAGGGCCTCAACCTGGGCGGGACGAAGGCGATCACCGGCACGGTGCGGGTCGGCGGCCTGCGCGAGGCGACCGGGTACGAGAGCGCGGAACGGATCTTCGCCAGCACGTTCTGGGATCCGCACAAGTTCCGGATCAGCGTGATCTGGTGGATCGTGATCGTCGCGGTCGCGACCTGGGTGCTGAGCCGCACCCGCGTCGGCAACTGGATCTTCGGCGTGGGCGGCGACAAGATCGCCGCCCGCAACGTCGGCGTCCCGGTCAACCGGGTCAAGATCGGCCTCTTCATGATGACCTCGATGGCCGCGGCGCTGGTGGGCATCATGATCGCCCTCCGGCTCGGCTCGGTGCAGGCCGGCCAGGGCATCGGCGAGGAGTTCAACTACATCATCGCCGCGGTCGCCGGAGGGTGCCTGCTCACGGGCGGGTTCGGCTCGGCGATCGGCGCGGCGATGGGCGCGCTGATCATCGGCATGACGTTCATCGGGATCCAGTTCAGCGGCTGGAACACCGACTGGCGCTACCTGTTCCTCGGCGTGATCCTGCTCGCGGCGGTCCTGGTCAACACCTACGTCCGCCGCCGTGCGGAGGGGGCACGGGGATGAGTCCGGAGAAGACCAACGGCCAGAAGGACCCCGACAGCGGCCCGCCGCTCCTGGAGGTGCGCGGCATCGGCCGGTACTTCGGCAACGTGATCGCGTTGAAGGACGTCTCGACGGTGGTCAAGGCCGGCCAGGTGACCTGCGTCCTGGGCGACAACGGCGCGGGCAAGTCGACGTTCATCAAGATCCTCTCGGGCGTGCACACGCACAGCGAGGGCGAACTGCTGGTGGAGGGCAAGGAGACGTCGTTCTCGTCGCCCCGCGAGGCCAAGGCAGCCGGGATCGCGACGGTGTTCCAGGACCTGGCGACGGTGCCGTTGATGGCGATCTGGCGCAACTTCTTCCTCGGCTCGGAGCCGATGAAGGGCGCCGGGCCGCTGCGCCGGATCGACATCAAGTTCGCCAAGCAGACGATGGGCGAGGAGATGGCCAAGATGGGCATCGACGTCCGCGACCCCGACCAGATGGTCGGCACGCTCTCGGGCGGCGAGCGCCAGGCGGTGGCGATCGCGCGGGCGGTGTACTTCGGCGCCAAGATGCTGATCCTCGACGAGCCGACGTCGGCGCTCGGGGTCAAGCAGTCCGGGGTCGTCCTGCGCTACATCGTGCAGGCGCGCAACCGCGGTCTCGGCGTCATCTTCATCACCCACAACCCGCATCACGCCTGGCCGGTCGGCGACCGCTTCGTGGTCCTCAACCGCGGCAAGATGCTCGGCGCGTGGGACAAGGGCGGCATCAGCCGCGACGAGCTGGTGAAGATGATGGCCGGCGGCGCGGAGCTCGACCAGCTCACCCACGAGCTGGAGCGGGTGACGACATGACGCAGGCGACGCCCGCCGCCGAGGTGCTCGGCGGCGGGCGCTCCCCCCGCACCCGGATCGGCATCGGGCTGATCGGCTTCGGCTGGCTCGGGCAGGCCCACAGCCGCTCGCTCGGCCGCCTGCCGACGCTGTTCGCCGACCGCGAGTTCGACGCCGACCTGGTGATCTGCGCCGACACGGTGCCGGCGCGGCTCGAGGAGGCCGTGGAGGCGTTCGGCTACGCGGAGGCGGCCGCCGACTGGCGCCGCGTGGTCGAGCACCCGGGCGTCGACGTCGTGGTGATCGCGGCGCCGAACATGCTGCACCTGGAGCTGATCGAGGCCGCTGTGGCGGCGGGCAAGGACGTCTTCTGCGAGAAGCCCGTCGGCGGCACGCCCGAGCAGACCGAGCGCGCCGCCGCCGCCGCCCGCGCGGCCGGCGTGATCACCGGCGTGGGCTACAACTACCGCTGGGCGCCGCTCGTGCAGTACGCCGCGCAGCTGATCGCGGACGGGCAGCTCGGCGAGATCACGAACTACCGCGGCCGGTTCTTCTCGATGTACGGCAGCGACCCGCTCGGCCCTCTGTCCTGGCGCTACCGGCTCGACGAGGGCGGCCACGGCGCCTCGACCGACCTGCTCAGCCACGCCGTCGATCTCGGGACGATGCTGCTGGGCCCGATCACGCGCGTGGTCGGCACCACCGAGACGTTCATCCGCGAGCGGCCGGTGTCCGCCTCCGGCACGCACTACGGGCGCGGCAGCGCCGGCGACCCGACCGGCGCGGTGACCAACGAGGACTACGCGGGCATGCTGTGCGAGTTCGCCTCCGGCGCGCGCGGGACGTTCGAGGCCAGCCGCACGATCGTCGGGCCGGAGAGCCAGATGGCGTTCGACGTGCACGGCACGCGCGGCGCGCTGAGCTGGAACCTCGAGCGCATGAACGAGCTCCAGGTGTACCTCGCCGAGGACGTGCCGCACACCGGCTATCGCACCGTGTTCGGCGGCGAGCGCTTCCCCTACCACGGGCACTTCGTCCCCGGCAGCGCGAACGGGATCGGGTTCGAGGACCTCGTCGTGATCGAGGACTTCGAGTTCCTGGCCTCTGTCGCCGCGAGGCGGCAGCACCGGCCCGGGTTCGACGATGCGCTGGCGTTCGTGCGGGTGCAGGCGGCGCTGCTCGAGTCGTGCCGCAGCGGCAGTTGGGAGGACGTGGCGCGATGACGGTGAGCACGGTGGCCGCGACGGTCCGCGTCGGCGTGATCGGCGTCGGCCGGATCGGCCGCATGCACGCCGAGCTGCTGACGCGGCGGGTGCCGGGAACGTCGGTGCCGGCGATCTTCGACGCGCACGCCGAGACCGCGCGCAGCCTTGGCGAGGAGCTCGGCCTGCCCGTCGCAGGCTCGCTCGACGAGATCCTGGCGAGCGACGCCGACGCGGTGGCGATCTGCACCAGCACCGACACACACGCCGACCTGATCGTCGCGGCGGCGCAGGCCGGCAAGGCGATCTTCTGCGAGAAGCCGATCTCGCTCGACCTGGCGGAGCTCGACCGGGCGCTGGCGGCGGTGGCCGACGCCGGCGTGCCGTTCCAGATCGGCTTCAACCGGCGCTTCGACCCGGCGCACCAGTCCGTGCACGACGCGGTCGCCTCGGGCGAGGTCGGCGATCCGCATCTGGTGCGGATCTCGAGCCGCGACCCCGGGCCACCATCGCTCGCCTACGTGCGCACGTCTGGTGGCATCTTCCTCGACATGACGATCCACGACTTCGACATGGCGCGCTACGTCGCAGGCTCGGAGGTCGTCGAGGTGTACGCGCGCGGGGCGGTGCGCATCGATCCCGCGTTCGACGACGCCGGCGACGTCGACACGGCGCTGATCACGCTGGTGCACGCCAACGGCTGCCTGACGGCGATCGACAACTCGCGCCAGGCGGTGTACGGCTACGACCAGCGCGTCGAGGTGTTCGGGTCGCTCGGCATGGCGGCATCCGAGAACCCGTACGCGCACTCGGCGCTCGTCCGCACCGCCGCCGGCACCCGGATGTCGACGCTGCCGTACTTCTACCTGGAGCGCTACGTGCCGAGCTACGTGCGCGAGTGGCAGGCGTTCGCCGCCGCGCTGAAGGCGGGCGAGAACCCGCCGGTGACGATGGCCGACGCGCGCGCGCCGCTCGTGATCGGCCTGGCCGCATGGCGATCGCTGCGCGAGGGGCGGCCGGTGCGGATCGACGAGGTCGACGCGTGAAGGTCTGGCTCACCGGGGCGAGCGGGTTCGTGGGATCGCACCTCGTGCGCGACTTCAAGGGGGGACTGTCCCCCCTTGAAGTGCTCGCGCCGTCGCACGCCGAGGTCGACGTGACGGATGCCGCCGCCGTGCGGCGCAGCGTGGCCGCGTACCGCCCGGACGCGATCGTGCACGCGGCGATCCTCAACGACGTCGACCGGCTGCCCCGCGAGGGGTGGGCCGCGTACGTCGGGGCGACCCGCAACGTCGTCGACGCCGCCAACGCGACCGGCGCCCAGGTCGTGCTCGTGTCGACCGACTGGGTGTTCGACGGCACGCGGGGCGGTGCCACGGAGGCGACGCCGCCGAACCCGATCAACCTCTATGGGTTCCTGAAGGCGGCGAGCGAGCTCGTCGTCACCGAGCGCGCCGAGCGCGGTGCCGTCGCGCGGATCTCCGCCGTGCAGGGCGTCCACGATGCGCCGCGGAGCCAGGACGCCGGCTTCGGCTACTTCGTCGCCGCGATCGTACGAGCGCTGCGCGCGGGAGAGCGCTTCACGGTGTGGGAGAGCGCGGACATCAACATGGTCGCCACGCCGACGCTCGCCGGCGACGCCGCCGACCTGATCGCGCGCGTCGTGGACGGCGGCCACACCGGGATCTTCCACTGCTGCGGAGGCGAGTCCGTCGACCGCCGGACGCTCGCCGAGCGCACGGTCGAGGCGTTCGACCTCGACCGCGATCTGCTCGAGTTCGGCCCGCCCCCGGCCCCGCCGTGGCCGGTGCCCTACGACACGAGCCTCGACGCGACGGCGACCGCCGCCGCGCTCGCCGTCGAGCTTCCCGACCTCGACACGCAGCTGCGGCGGCTGGAGAGGAGCCTCGCGTGCACGACCTGATCACGATGGGCCGCGTCGGGGTCGACCTGTACCCCGAGCAGATCGGCGTCTCGCTCGCCGACGTGCGCACGTTCGCGAAGTCGCTCGGCGGGAGCGCGACGAACGTGGCGGTGGCGGCAGCGCGGCTCGGCGCCGACGCCGCGGTGATCACGAAGGTCGGCGACGACCCGTTCGGCCCGTACGTGCGCAGCGCACTCCGCGGCTTCGGCGTCGACGACCGCTGGGTCGGCACGCACCCGACGCTGCGCACGCCGGTGGTGTTCTGCGAGATCCACCCTCCCGACGACTTCCCGCTGCTGTTCTACCGCGAGCCGCAGGCGCCGGACATGACGATCGCGCCCGGCGAGCTCGACCTCGACGCGATCCGCGCCGCCCGCGTGTTCTGGACCACCGGCACGGGCCTGTCGGCGGAGCCCAGCCGCGAGGCCACGCTGGCCGCGCTGCAGGCGAGAGACGGCGGGATCACCGTGCACGACCTCGACCACCGCCCGATGTTCTGGGCCGACGAGTCCGAGGCCGGCCGGTGGG
Organism: uncultured Solirubrobacteraceae bacterium; assembly: GCA_963806395.1. GTDB lineage: Bacteria > Actinomycetota > Thermoleophilia > Solirubrobacterales > Solirubrobacteraceae > DASSUW01. The sequence continues at coordinate 148,052 of CAWDYI010000022.1, forward strand.
CGCGCGCGGCGCTCGCGCATGCGACCGTGGCGGTCGGCAACCGCGACGAGGTGGCGGTCGCCGTCGGAACGCGCGACCCGTACGAGGCGTCTGAGGCGCTGCTCGAGCTGGGCGTGACGATCGCGATCGTCAAGCGCGGTCCCGAAGGCGTGCTCGCGCGCACGCGCGATGAGCTGGTCGAGGTCGAGCCGGTCCCGGTCGACGTCGTGTGCGGCCTCGGGGCGGGCGATGCGTTCGGCGGCGCGCTCGTGCACGGCCTGCTGCACGAGTGGGGACTGGAGCGCACGATCCGGCTGGCCAACGCGGCGGGCGCGTACGTCGCCGCGCGGCTCGCGTGCGCGGACGCGATGCCGACCCTCTCCGACCTCGACCCGAAGGAGGTGCGGGCATGAGCGTGCGATTGACCGTCGCTCAGGCGCTGGTGCGATTCCTGGCGGTGCAGGAGATCGAGCGCGACGGCGAGCGCCGGCGCTTCTTCGGCGGCTGCTTCGGCATCTTCGGCCACGGCAACGTCGCCGGGCTCGGCCAGGCGCTGCAGCAGCACCAGGACCTGCTCCCGTTCCACCCGGCCCGCAACGAGCAGGCGATGGTCCACGTCGCCGCCGGCTACGCGCGTCAGCTCAACCGGCTCGGCACATTCGCCTGCACCACGTCGATCGGGCCGGGCGCGACCAACATGGTCACCGGCGCCGCGCTGGCGACGATCAACCGGCTGCCGGTGCTGCTGCTGCCGAGCGACACGTTCGCCACGCGCGCGCCGCACCCGGTGCTGCAGCAGCTCGAGGTGCCGCACGACGCCACGCTGTCGGTTAACGACTGCTTCAAGCCGGTCTCGCGGTTCTTCGACCGGATCGAGCGGCCGGAGCAGCTCGTGACGGCGGCACTCGAGGCGATGCGCGTGCTGACCGACCCGGCGGAGACCGGCGCCGTCACGCTGGCGCTGCCGGAGGACGTGCAGACCGAGGCGGTCGAGGTCCCGGACGCCTTCCTCGAGCCGCGCGTGTGGACGGTGTTCCGCCAGCCGCCGGCACCCGACGCGCTCGAGCGCGCGGCGGAGCTCGTGCGGTCGGCACGCCGGCCGCTGATCGTGGCAGGCGGCGGCGTGATCTATTCCGAGGCGACCGACGCGCTCGCCGCGCTCGCCGGAGCGACCGGCATCCCGGTCGGCGAGACGCAGGCCGGCCGCGGGGCGCTGGCCTCCGATCACCGCTCGGCGCTCGGCGCGATCGGCGCGACCGGCACGCCGGCGGCCAACCGCCTCGCGCGTGACGCCGACCTCGTGATCGGCATCGGCACGCGCTGGAGCGACTTCACGACGGCGTCGAAGTCGGCGTTCCAGGACCCCGGCGTGCGGTTCGTGAACGTCAACGTCGCGTCGCTCGACGCGGCCAAGCACAGCGGCCTGGCGGTGCTCGCCGACGCGCGGCTGGCGCTCGAGGCCCTGCAGGACGCGCTCGCCGACCACCGCGTCGACGAGGCGTGGGAGCAGCGCGCCGCCGAGGAGTCGGCGGCCTGGGGCCGCGAGGTCGAGCGGCTGGTGCACGCCCGGCACGAGCCGCTGCCGAGCCAGGCGGAGGTGATCGGCGCCGTCAACGCCGCCGCCGGCCCCGCGGACGTGGTGGTGTGCGCAGCCGGTTCGATGCCGGGCGACCTGCACAAGCTGTGGCGGGCGCGCGACCCGAAGGGCTACCACGTCGAGTACGGCTACTCGTGCATGGGCTACGAGATCCCCGGCGGGATCGGGGTCAAGCTCGCCGCGCCCGAGCGCGAGGTGTTCGTGATGATCGGCGACGGCTCGTACCTGATGCTGCCGGGCGAGCTCGTGACCGCTGTCGCGGAGGGTGTCAAGCTGGTGATCGTGCTCGTACAGAACCACGGCTACGCGTCGATCGGCGCGCTGTCGCGGTCGGTCGGCTCGGCCGGCTTCGGCACGCGCTACGCGCGCGGCGACAACGGCGCGCACCCGCTCGACGACGGCGCCCCGGCCGAGCCGCTGCCGGTCGACCTCGCCGCCAACGCCGAGAGCCTCGGCGCGCGCGTGCTGCGGGCGGGCACGATCGACGAGCTGCGCGGCGCGCTCGAGCAGGCGAAGGCGGCCGACGGGCCGGTCGTGGTGCACGTCGAGGTCGACCGCTACGAGGGCGTGCCGACCTACGAGAGCTGGTGGGATGTGCCGGTGGCGGAGATCGCCGGAGACGAGTCGGTGAAGGCCGCGCGTGCGCAATACGACCAGGCGCGGCGTTCGCAGCGTCAGTACCTGGAGACCCCGTGAGCCTCGTCGTGCGCGGCCCGGTGACGCCGGCGTCGGCCGGCTGGTCGTACGTCGGCTTCGAGGCGCTCGCGCTCACTCGGGGCGAGCCGGTCGAGCGCGACACGGGCACGGACGAGCTGTGCCTGGTCGTCCTCTCCGGCACCTGCGACGTGCACTCGCCGCATGGCGAGTGGCGCGACCTCGGCGGCCGGCCCGATCCGTTCTCCGGCATGCCCGACGCCGCCTATCTGCCGCCCGCCACGCGCTACGTGCTGGAGGGCGACGGCGAGGTCGGCCTGTGCACAGCGCCCGCCGGCGACGGGGCGGCCGCGCGCGTGCTGCCGGGCGCCGAGATCGTGCCCGAGCAGCGCGGGCACGGGACCCACGAGCGCACGATCCACCCGATCCTGATGGGCGACCGCGAGGCCGACTCGCTATTGGTGTGTGAGGTGCTGACGCCGCCCGGCCACTGGTCGAGCTACCCGCCGCACAAGCACGACCGCGACGCGATGCCCGAAGAATCGTTCCTCGAAGAGACCTACTATCACCGGATCCGCCCGGCGCAGGGGTTCGCGCTGCAGCGCGTCTACACCACCGACGGAGCGCTGGACGAGACGCTCGTGGTGCGCGATGGTGACATCGTGCTCGTGCCACGCGGCTACCACACCGTCTCCGCCCCGCCCGGCTACGCCGTCTACTACTTGAACGTGATGGCCGGCCCGGTACGCGCCTGGGCCGTCGCCAACGATCCCGACCACGAATGGACGCTTACGCCATGACCGCCCCCACCGCCACCCGCTTGCTCGACAACTATGTCGCCGGCCGCTGGACGCCCGCGACCTCCGAGGACGCGCTCGACGTCGTCAACCCCGCGACGAGCGACGTGCTGGCGCGCGTGCCGCTCTCCTCCGCCGCCGACCTCGACGCGGCCGTGCGCGCCGCGCGCGAGGCGCTGCCCGTGTGGCGCGAGGTGTCGGTGATCGGCCGCTCGCAGAAGCTGTTCGCGCTGCGCGAGGCGCTCGTGGCGCGCCGTGAGGAGCTGGCGCGGTCGGTGACGGTGGAGATGGGCAAGACGATCGCCGACGCGCGCGCCGAGGTCGGGCGCATGATCGAGATGGTCGAGTGCGCGTGCGCGGTCCCGACGACGATGCAGGGGCGCGTGCTCGAGGACGTCTCGCGCAACGTCGACTGCGAGACGATCCGCCAGCCGGTCGGCGTGTGCGCGGCGATCGTGCCGTTCAACTTCCCGGCGATGGTCCCGTTCTGGTTCCTGCCGTTCGCGATCGCATGCGGGAACACGTTCATCCTCAAGCCGTCCGAGCAGGTGCCGCTGACGCAGCAGATCGCGTTCGAGATCCTCGACGGGCTCGACCTGCCGCCCGGCGTCGTGAACCTCGTCAACGGCGGCCGCGAGGTCGTCGAGGGGATCCTCGAGCACCCGGGGATCGACGCGGTGTCGTTCGTCGGCTCGGCGCCGGTGGCAAAGATCGTCTACGAGCGCGCGGCGGCGACCGGCAAGCGCGTGCAGGCGCTCGGAGGCGCGAAGAACCACATGGTCGTGATGCCGGATGCGGTGATCGACAAGACCGTCGGCGGGATCATCGGCTCCGCGTTCGGCGCGGCCGGCCAGCGCTGCATGGCGGGCTCGGTCGTCGTGACCGTGGGCGAGGCGCACGAGCGGCTGCTGCCGCCGCTGACCGAGGCGACCGAGGCGCTGCGGCTCGGCGACGGGCTCGACGAGACGACCGAGGTCGGCCCGGTGGTCTCACAGGCGGCCTGCACGCGGATCCGCGGCTGGATCGACCGCGGTGTCGACGAGGGCGCGACGCTGGTGGTCGACGGCCGCGACGCGGGCGACGGTGACGGCGCGTTCGTGGGCCCGACGATCCTCGTCGACGTCACGTCCGACATGGACGTGGTGCAGGAGGAGATCTTCGGCCCGGTTCTCACGATCGTCCACGTCGACACGCTCGAGGAGGCGATCGAGCTCGTCAACCGCAGCCGGTTCGGCAACGGCACGTCGATCTTCACGGAGAACGGCGCCGCCGTCCGCCGCTACCGCCACGACGTCGAGGCCGGGATGATCGGCGTCAACATCGGCGTCGCCGCGCCGGTCGCGTTCTTCCCGTTCTCGGGCTGGAAGGACTCGTTCCTCGGCGACCTGCACGCGCACGGCACCGACGCGGTCGACTTCTTCACGCGCAAGAAGACCGTCACGACGCGGTACTTCTCCAGCGGCCAGACCAGCGGGGCGTACTTCGTCGAGAACTAGTGGATCCGTCCGCAATTTGGGCGGGTCGCCTGGCGGCGTCCCGGTCAGACGCGGCCGGGGCCTGCCAGAACCCGACGAAATTGCGGATGGGTCCACCGACTAGGCCGTAGCGCGCATCCAGCGACCGACGAGCTCGAGCACGGCCGGCAGCTTGGCCTGCACCTCGTCGGCGTCGGTGAGGGTGATGATGCCGCGGTCGGGCGCCGCCCACTCGAGCATCCCGGTGCCGTCGCCGAAGCTGAACGCTTCGGTGTCGGCCCGGACCTTGGCGCCGCGGTGGAAGATCAGCTGGAGCCGATCGGGGGCGAGCCGGAACGTCACCCGGTCGTCGCCGCGATAGCAGAAGCTGGGCGCGTTCCACTTGATGTGCTCGGTGATGTGTTCGTCGGAGGCCAGGATCGCGGCCCGCAGGCTCACGATCCCGTCCTTCAGCGGATGTGAGAGCTCCCGGAGGAAGTCGGCGACCTCGGGCGTCTCCATCCCTGCATCTTGACGCGCCGGGCCCGCTCCGGTCAGCGCCCTCCCAGCGCGTCGTCGAAGAAGGCGCTGACGCGCTGCTCGTATGCGGCGCGGGCCTGGCGGAGGCCGGCCGTGTGACCGACGCCGGGGAGGTGCCAGTGCTCGACCGGCCCGTCGCCGGCCGCGCGGTCGTACATCTCGCCCCATTCCTTCTCCGGGTCGCCGGAGATGAGCATCAGCGGCGTCGTGACGCGCTTGATCGAGTCCTCGAGCGCCGGGCCGGGCTTCTCCCCCGAGGTCGCCTGGACGGTCGCGAACTCCGCTGCCAGGAACGGCGCGAACGGATTGAGTGCTCCGCCGAGCCGGATCCAGTCCTTGAGCGCTTCGGCAGCCGTACCCTCGGCGACGACCGCCTTGAGATCCTTGCGCTGCCCGGCGACCTGGACGAGCGCGTCGGCGCCGGTCGAGAGGCCGAGCCCGCCGAGGCGCTCGGGATCGACCTCGTCGCGCGTCTTCAGGAACGCGATCGCGCCGGCGATGTCCTTCTCCCAGCCCCACCCGTAGGAGTTCTGGACGCCCTCGCTCTTGCCGCGGCCGCGGGCATCGTGCAGGAGCACGCCGTAGCCGTGGCGGACGAGCAGCTTGGCGTGGGCGACGGCGCCGGTGCGGTCGCCGCCGCCGCCGTGCACGACGAGGAGCGTCGCGCCGTTCTGCGTCGGGCGGTACCAGGCGGAGATCTTGACCCCGTCGGTCGCCTCGAAGCTGACCTCGCGGTAGTCGGCGCTCGGCGGCGCCCCGATCGGCTCGCGGAACTTGTGCGTCTCGGTGATTGCGGTACCCATCGGGATCACCGTGTAGAAGAAGGCGAGCAGGCCGACCGGGACGGCGAGCAGGCGATACGTCCAGCGGCGGGCGGTGCCGGAGGGGCCCTCGCCGCGGTGCATCCACGGGATCGCGATCGCCAGCCCGACGAGCACGAGGCCCGCCGCGACGGCGAGCGCGCCGGTGACGTCACCGGCAGCGGCTCCCTCGCCGGCGATGTGCTTGACGTGCATCATGCCGTTGACGGTCGCGAGCGCGCCGAAGTAGAACGAGACGACCGAGCGCAGTCCAGGCCGCATCGATGAATAGAGGGAGATCGCGCCGAGGCCGAGGATCAGCGTGAGCGCGGCGAGCAGCGCGTGCTGGCCGAGGCCGACACCCGGCCCGCGGGAGAGGAAGGCGTCGTCGAGCGCATGAACGAGCGCGACCGCGGTCGCCGCGCTGAAGATCAGCGCCTCGCGCGAACGCCGGGGCGCCCGCCGTTCGGGCTGCGCATGCTTCGGCGCGGGTTTGCGGACCATGGTCGTCGTCATGTCCCCACCGTCGCAGCGCCACCGCGCTGCGCACAGGCGGTCTGCTGGCGTCCGATGGTGCGGTACAGACGCCAGAGCCGTACGGGCGACGCCTGCGGCACACTGCCGCGGATGGATTCGCTGGATTGGTTACGCGAGCAGGGGGTCGTTCTGCAGTCGGCTCGCGGCCCGCTGCCCAATCTCGCGGAGCAGATCGCCGGTGAGCCGATCCGGGGGAGCTGGTGGACGCATTCCTCCGGCCACGAGATCTTCGCCGTCCTCACCCGCCTGCTCGACTCTCGCGACGTGATCGCGACGCGCCTGGTCGAGGGGAAGATCACCCTCGTCCACCGCCGCGTCTGGCCGGCGCTGGTGCGTGTCGCCGACCGCTTCCCGCCCGAGCGCCTCGCCGCCGTCGACGAGGTCCACACCACCACAGGAGCCCACCGGACGGTCGAGGTCCCGTTCCCCGACTGGGTGCCCGCCGAGGACGTCGCCGCCGCGGCGCTGCTCACCGTCGACGAGGCGCTCGCGCTACTGCCCGCCTGTCTGACCGGGGAGCCACGAGCGATGAGTTGAGCCGCGTTTCGCCGTTGTATCAACATGCTGCTGGAGAAGGAGACCCGCGAACGTGACGAACGGACGATGAACGACAGATTCCAATCAGCGATCAGGCTCCGCGGCGTGGTCAAGCGATTCGGCGCCCTGACGGCCGTCGACGGCCTCGATCTCGACGTGCCGTTCGGCACCTGCGTCGGGCTCCTCGGGCCGAACGGGGCAGGCAAATCGACGACGATGAAGGCGCTGACGGCGCAGGTGATCGCCGACGAGGGCGAGCTCGAGGTCCTCGGCTACCAGCTGCCCGATGACTCCAAGCAGGCGCGCGCGGTGATGGGCGTCGTGCCCCAGCTCGACAACCTCGACGTCTCGCTGACCGTCGAGCAGAACCTGCTCGTGTTCGCGCACCTGTACCGCGTGCCGGCCGGCAAGCGCAAGGAGGCGATCGAGCGCACGCTGGCGATCGCGAACCTCGGCGAGCGCCGCGGGTCCAAGGTCGACGAGCTCAGCGGCGGCATGCGCCGCCGGCTGCTGATCGCGCGCGCCCTGCTGCACGAGCCGCGGCTGCTGTTGCTCGACGAGCCGACGGTCGGGCTCGATCCACAGGTGCGCCAGGAGCTGTGGGCGCTGATCGACCGGCTGCGCTCGGAGGGCGTCTCGATCCTGATGAGCACGCACTACATCGAGGAGGCCGAGCGCCTCTGCGACGACGTGACGATCATGTCCCACGGCAAGGCGGTCGCCGTCGGCCCGCCGCGCACGCTGATCGCCGAGCACGCCGGGCCGGAGGCGATCGAGGTGTACGGCTCGCCGGCGCGGCTGACCGAGGTCGAGGGCATCGCCCGCCGGCGCGGGTGGCGTACGCGCCGCACCGGGACGTCGGTGTCGATCCTGCAGGCGAACGGCGACGCCGCCGACCTCGACGGCGAGCGCCGTGTGACCAACCTCGAGGACGTCTTCGTCCTCCTGACCGGAGAGGAGATCAGCTGATGGGCCGCGCTGCCGCAGCACCCCGCCTCCACCGCCTCGAGCGGCCCGCGATCCAGGGCGTCATGGTCCGCGAGATCGTCAACTTCTCGTCGTTCTGGCGGTCGTCGACGTTCTCCTCGACGGTCGACCCGACGATCTACCTGCTCGCCTTCGGCTTCGGCTTCGGCGCGCTCGTCAGCACCGTCGCGGGCTACGACTACATCGACTTCGTCGGCACCGGCATCGTGGCCACGACGGTGCTGTTCTCCGGCGCGTTCCCGGCGATGTACTCGACGTTCGTCAAGTACCAGTTCCAGCACACCTACGACGCGATCCTGGCAGCGCCCGTGGACACCGAGGAGCTCGTCACGGCCGAGGCGATGTGGATCGCGGCACGCACCGGGGTCTATGGGTGCGTCCCGATGCTCGTGGCGATGGTCTTCGGCCTCCAACCGAGCTGGGGCATGCTGCTGGTGCCGCCGATCGCGGCGCTCGCCGGGTTCGGCTGGGCGGGATTCGGGATCTTCATCGCCGCCAAGGCGAAGTCGATCGAGAGCTTCTCGTACTGGCAGAGCGGCCTGCTGACGCCGATGTTCCTCGTCGCCGGCACCTTCTTCCCGCTCGACCAGCTGCCCACGTGGGCGCAGGTGCTCGGCCACCTCAACCCGCTCTACCACTGCGTCGAGCTCGTCCGCCACGCCGTGTTCGGCTTGGAGGGCTGGACCGACATCGGCAGCCTCGCGTTCCTTGTCGGTTTCGCGCTCGTGTCCTGGCGACTGGCGATCCGCTACATGGAACGCCGGCTGATCCTCTAGCGCCGCGCGTCAGTCGAGCCGGACGGGCAGGCCGAAGCTCTCGAACAGCGCCGACTTCGCGGGATCGTCGGCCTCGTCCGGCCAGCGATTGAAGTCGTCCGGGTCGGGCAGGTCGGTGGACCGCGTGATGAAGGCGGTGACGTCCTTGATCCGGTCGCCCTCGAGCGTCAGCACGTCGAGCACGAACGGGCGGTAGTACTGCGCGTCGTCGTCCCAGATGTACCCGGCGACGGCCGCCTGCCCGTTCACGCGCACAGGGAGGTAGCGCCAGCGCCACGCGCCCGACATCGGACCCTTCGCGAGGAAGACCTTCACCGAGTCGATGCCGCGGAACCAGCTCGCCAGCGGCGGCATCGACCACGCGGCGTCCTCGGCCAGCATCGAGACGATCGTGTCGACGTCGCCCCGCTGCATCGCATCGATGTAGTTCTCGACGAGCTCGCGCAGGCCGTCGTCGCCGAGCGCGCGCAGGGTGGCCTGCTGGCTCTGCTCGGGCAGCTTCTCGTCGACCGCCTTGCGGGCGCGCTGGAGCGCGCTGTTGACCGAGGCGACGCTGGTGTCGAGCAGATCGGCGGTCTCCTGCGCCGAGAAGCCGAGCACCTCGCGCGTGATCAGCACGGCGCGCTGATTGGCCGGCAGGTGCTGGAGCGCGGCGATGAACGCCAGCTCCATTCCCTCGCGCCGCTCGTACCGCGCCTCGGGAGCGGCGAAGCCGTCCTCGACGCCGAGCCGCTCGTCCGGGTACGGCTCGACCCACACCGACTCGATGACCGGCTGTCCCACGCCCGCGTGCGGATCGGACGGCGGCGCGTGATCGATCGGCAGCACGCGCTTGGGCCGCTTGGCGATCGTGTCCAGGCACGTGTTGGTCGCGATCTTGTAGAGCCAGGCACGCACCGAGCCCCGATCCTCGAACCGCGGCAGCGCCTTCCACGCCCGCAGCATCGCGTCCTGCAGGGCGTCCTCGGCCTCGTGGACCGAGCCCAGCATCCGGTAGCAGTGGGCGTGCAGCTCGGAGCGGTGGGGCTCGACGAGGCGGCGGTATGTGGCCTCATCGGCCGGGGTCGCGGGAGCGGTGCTCATCCACCCGCAGGGTAGATGCTCGCCCGTTCACCATGGCGCGACGCCGCTCCTGTCGACGAAGGTGCCGGTCGGGCCGGACGCGTCGAGCTTGGCCATCCGCACGATCGCGTCGGTGCCCTCCTCGACGGTCTGCGTGCCGCTGTGGCCGTTGAAGTCGGTGGCGGTGTAGCCCGGGTCGACGGCGTTGACGCGGATGCCCGGCAGCGCCTTGGCGTACTGGGTCGTGAGCATGTTCACCGCCGCCTTCGACGCCGGGTAGCCGAGGCCGACGAACGTCGACTCGACGCGCGACGGGTCGGTCGTGATCGCCAGCGATCCCATGCCGCTCGACACGTTCACGACCACCGGGTTGCCGGAGTGCGCGAGCAGCGGCACGAACGCCTGCGTCACGCGCACGATCCCGACCACGTTCGTCGCGAGCACGCGCTCGACGTCGTCGGGCGTGACCTCCGGCACCGGCTGCAGGCCGCCGGAGATGCCCGCGTTGTTGATGAGGACGTCGAGGCCGCCCTCGGCTGCGACGTGCTCGGCGGCCGCGGTGACGCTGGCGTCGTCGGTCACGTCGAGCACGACGAAGCGCGCGCCGAGTGCCTCCGCGGTCGCGCCCCCGCGCTCGGGGTCGCGGGCGGCGACCCAGACGTCGTGGCCGTCGGCGAGCAGGCGCCGCGCCGTCTCGCGTCCCAGGCCCTTGTTCGCACCGGTGATGAGAGTCGTCGTCATGGATCCCATCGTGGTCGCGATCGCGCGCCGTCACCAGAGGTCTGCTGAGCCTGGGACTGACAGGGCGACGTTGACGCGCCCGGCGTTCGCCATCATGGAGAGCGTGGACGACCTCGGCCAATGCCTGCGCTCGTGGCGCGACCGTCTCCGCCCGGCGGACGTCGGGCTGCCGGCGGGAAGCGGCCGCCGCGCGCCCGGCCTGCGGCGCGAGGAGGTCGCCCAGCTCGCCGGCCTGTCGGTCGACTACCTCGCGCGCCTCGAACAGGGCCGCGCGCGGAGCCCGTCCGCATCGGTGCTCGCGCCGCTCGCGCGCACTCTGCGGCTGACCGACGACGAGCGCGCCCACCTGTTCCGGATCGCCGGCCACGCGCAGCCGACCGCCGAGCGGATGCCGCAGCACATGACGCCCGGCGTGCAGCGGGTGCTCGACCGGCTGTCCGACGTCCCGGTGACGGTGCTCGACGCCTCGTGGCAGCAGATCGCGGCGAATCCGCTGGCGACCGCGCTGTTCGGCGACCTCTCCGGCGCGACGCCGCGCGAGCGCAACATCCTCTGGCGGCACTTCACCGGCATGCCGTCGCGCGTCGTGCGCAACGAGGCCGAGGAGGCCGTGATGGAGTCCGAGGCGGTCGCCGACCTGCACGACGCGGTCGGCCGCTACCCGGCCGACGAGCAGTTGCACGCGCTCGTCGAGGACCTGCGCGAGGTCAGCCCGAGGTTCGCCGAGCTGTGGGAGCAGCGCCCGGTGCGCGCGCACATCGCCAGCCGCAAGACGCTGCTGCACCCCGAGGTCGGCGAGGTCACGCTCGACTGCGACGCCCTGACCGTGCGCGGGAGCGACCTGCGGCTGGTCGTCTACACCGCCACGCCGGGCTCGCCCGACGCGCAGGCGCTGGCGCTGCTGGGCGCCGTCGGGCTGCAGTCGTTCGCGCGCTGAACACCGAGCGATGAGTTTCCCGGCGGGTGCCGGTTCTACTGGCATGAACGCCGCACACGACCTCCGCCACGCCTTCCGCGGGCAGGTGCATCTCCCTGGTAGCGACTCCTACGACGACGAGCGCGCGACGTGGGGCAACAAGGTCGACCAGCGGCCGGCGATCATCGCCGAGGCGCTGACGGCGGCCGACGTCCGCGCCGCTGTCGTGACGGCGCAGGAGCTCGACGTGCCGTTCGCGGTCCAGGCCACGGGCCATGGGACGCGGGTGGCGTGCGACGGCGGCCTGCTGCTCAAGACGTCGCAGATGTCGGAGGTGCTGGTCGATCCAGACCGGCAGACCGCGCGCGTCGGGCCCGGAGCACGCTGGGGCGACGTGATCGCCGCAGCGGCGCCGCTCGGGCTGGCGCCGCTCTCGGGCACGTCGCCGTCCGTCGGCGTCGCCGGATACACGCTCGGCGGCGGGTTCGGGTGGCTGTCGCGCCAGTACGGCTTCGCCGCCGACAGCCTGCTGCGGGCGGACATCGTGACCGCCGGCGGCCACCTCGTGACGGCGAGCGCGGATCGCAACGCCGACCTGTTCTGGGCCGTGCGCGGCGGCGGCGCGAACTTCGGCGTGGTCACCGCGCTGGAGTTCCGGCTGTACCCGGTCGCGCGCGTGTACGCCGGCACAGCGGTCTTCGCGGTCGAGCGCGCCGCCGAGACGCTCGTTCGCTACCGCGAGTGGGCGGCGACCCAGCCGGACGAGCTGAACGCCTCGATCGTGGTGACCAAGGACGCACTCGCGATCCGCGGGCTGTACGCGGGCGAGGCCGACGACGCGCGGCGCGCGCTGCGACCGCTGTTCGATGCCGCGGGCACGCCGGTCGCCGACGACTTCCGCGTCATGGGCTTCGCCGACACGGGCTCGATCGGCGGCACCGCGCCGCGCCAGTTCGACCTGTTCGAGCGCCTGCCCGACGAGGTGATCGCCGCCGTCGTGGACGCGCCGGCGAACGCGGTCGAGGTCCGCCACTGGGGCGGCGCGATCGCGCAGCCGGGTCCCGGCGCCGGCCCGGCCGGTCACCGCGACCTGCCTTTCTCGATCACCGTCGACGGGCCGCTCGAGGCGGCCGACGGCCTGGCGCCCTACGCCACCGGCGACTCGTTCCTGAACTTCCTCGCCGACCCGCGGCGGACGCACACCGCCTTCACCGCGGCGAACTGGGAGCGGCTGCGCGAGCTCAAGCGCACGTACGACCCGGGCAACGTGTTCGGCCTCACCCACAACATCGCACCGGCGCGCGCGGCACGGCCGCGCATGTACTACCGCGCGAGCGCGTGAGGTTCGCTACCGCGCCGGGAGCAGCGATGCGGCGCGGCGGACGAGCGTCTTCGTGTCGGCCATCAGGAACATCACCGCGCACGTCCCGGCCGGTGCCGCGGCGAGGTACGCGCCGTCCGGCGTCCTCTGCATGCTGGCCTCTCCGCCGGCGACCTGAATCGGCTCGGCCGGTGTGCCCGCCGCCTCCTGCGCCGCCTTGACGCCCTTGAGGAAATCCTCACGCGACCCGGTCTCCTCGTGGGAGTTGACGACCATCACGGCGGTCCCGTTCGCCGCGTTGCGCCGCGCGAGCACCTTCGCGTCGTAGCCCCGCCACGCATCGCCGGAGGCCTTCTCGAAGTCCGCGGCGATCGCTGCGAGCCTGCGCCGGTCCCCGGCCACGACCTTGAACCCGGCGGGAGCGGGTCCGATGACGTCGCGCGCGCGGACGAAGGCGGTCCCCTTCGGGCACGGTCCGGGCGGGGGTAGCTCCGCGAATCCCTCGGCGGTGGGAGTCGGCCGCGCCCCGTCGGCCGGTCGCTCGGCGTCGTCTCCTCCGCACGCGACGCAGAGGAACGACGAGGTCAGGACGATCGCGATCAGACGCCACATTCGCGTCGATGTACCCGTTCTAGCCCCCGCCAAGGTACGAATCGTCGAGGATCGAGGCGAGCGTCTCGGCGGACGCGGTCGCCCAGGTGCGCTCCACCGGCTCGCCCTGCTCGAGCGTCGCTCGCACGGCCCGCTCCCAGGTCAGCGCACGGGCGATCTTGGCCACACGGCACGCGAGCGCAAGCGCCTCGACCCGCTCCGCATGCGGCGCGAGGTCGGCGAACACGTCGAGATACGCGTCGCGCGCGCGCAGGAACCCGGGATCCTCGAGCGTCGCGCCCAGCCCGCGTTGCACGAAGCCCAGCGGCACGAGCATGGCGGCGAACGGATGGGCGACGACGGCGTCGCCCCAGTCGTAGTACCGCACGTCCCCGCGCTCGCCGAGGATGTTCCACGGATGCAGGTCGTTGTGGTCGAGGCTCGGCGGCACGGGCGACGCCGCCAGCCGCTCGCACCAGGAATCCACGGTCGGCCGCATCGCGGCGACCTTCGGGAGGATCGTCCCGGCGGTCGGATCGTCTGCGCCCTCGGCGATCCGCCGGACCGCGGCGAGCGCGTCGTCGAACCTCGCCGGCATCGCCGCGGGTCGCATGTCGGCGACGCCGAGGCCAAGCAGCTGATCGACACACGGCTCGAGCGTGCGCTGGAGCCGGCCGTACTCGACGATCGCCTCGACCAGGGCCTCGACCAGGTCGATACCGGCTTTGCGCTCGCCGAGCGACGGGCCGCCGTCCGGCAACAGGACCCAGCCCCGCGCCGGGTCGGAGGCGATCGGCGTCAGCACACGGTCGGGGACGGTGCGGGCGAGGAGCTCGTAGAGCGCGACCTCGAAGGCCGTGCCGGGCGCCGCGGCCTTCAACCACACCGGGCCATCGGTCGTCGGCGCCCGGAGCACCGTGGCCCACGGCCGCACGTGTGGGTACTCGACCTCGCCGGTGCGCTCGATCCCGGCAGCGGCGAGCTGCGCGTCCAGCCACGCCACCGCCGACGTTCGCCACGGCGTGGAAGACCACGCCGCGACGCCGTGCTCGGTCCCTGCTCGCATCGTCAGGCGTGGTGATACCAGGGCTTCGCTGCGAGCGCGGCGGCCAGCGCGGCGTGGCCGTCACGGAGGACCGGCTCGCCGTGCGTGACGAGGATGCGGTCGAGGTCGAGATCGAGCAGCGGCGCGGCCGTCGGTGCGAACACGTCGCGGTACCAGCGCGCGCGGGCGGCGTCGACGCGGTCGTTGTGCCACAGCCGCAGATCGCCGCCGGGTGTCGTGACGACCGCGTCGCCGAAGGCGAGCGCGCGATGCGACGGCAGGTGGATCGGCGTCTCGAACCGGCGCGGCTTGCCGATCGAGAACGCGCGCGCTCCGCCGGGCAGCGCGGCACCCGGCTCGATCGGCGTGAAGCCGCGGGCGTCGCGCAGGCGCTTGGTGACCGCGGGGTGGCCGTGGATCGTCGCGCTGTAGCGCTCCCGCAGCGGCTCGGCGCTGCGGGTGTGGTACGGGATCGTGATCACGATCGCGACGGGCCGGTCGGCCATCGCGTCGAGCCGCGACAGCACGGGGCCGTCGTCGTCCGGCAGCAGCGGGTCGATCAGCAGCGTCGCGTCCTCCGCGGCAAGCGCGAAGGACGCGACCTGACTTCCCCACTCCCCCGGGTGCCACTCGTCGTGGCGGGCCGTCCAGCGCCAGAGGCCGTCGGCCAGCTCCTTCACGTCAGTAGCTCGCGAGCACCCGCGCCGGCCCGCCCGACCCCGCGTCCCACGGGACGACGCCGACCGTGGCCGTCGCGCCCGAGGCCGGCAGGCGGTCGAGTCCGGCGAGGTTCTCGATCCCGTAGTTGTCGGCACCGAGCCACGTGCTGTGGACGATGAAGGTGGTCGACGGGCCGTTGTCGAGGCTCAGCGTGTCGACGCCGATCGCCGCGCCCCTGCGCCTGTCGATCAGGTACTCGATCGCGCTGAGGCCGAATCCGGGGAAGTGGTACGTGCCACCGGAGTCGGCGCCCTTGTACGCGGGCGTGTTGAGCTTCGCCGCCCAGCCGGAGTTCATGGCGACGAGCGCGTCCTTCGGGATCCGGCCGTGCCGCCGCTCGTAGCGCTTGAGGTCGTCGGCCGTGACCTCGGCGTCGGGGTCGCGCTTCGCGCGCTTGGAGATGTCGATCACCACGACCGGGACGACCAGTTCGCGTGCGGTCAGCTCCGGCGTCGTGCGACCGCCGGCGATGAAGTGGCCGGGCGCGTCGAGGTGGGTGCCGGAGTGCTCGTCGAACGTCCACTCCTGCTTGTAGAAGCCGTTCGCCGGGATCGTGGTCAGCGTCCGCTTGGCAGGCGCGTTCCCGGTGTAGACCGGAAAGCCCGCCGTGAACGTGTGCGTGAGGTCGACGACCTTGCCGTGGTGCCTGCGGTGCCTGCGCCCGTGCGCCTCGGCGCCGCTCGGCACCAGCGCCGCCAGCGCGGCCGCGCCGCCGCCCGCAAGCACCGCGCGTCGCGACACCGCAGAGCCGTTCTCACGAACCGCCTCGATCGTCCCCGGCAGACACATACCGACCCCCTCAAAGTCGATTGAGTCCGGGAACGTACCTCTTACGCCGCTTCGCCGCTCTCGGCCTTGCTCGGCGGCGTCTCGGGCTCCCACGCGACGGCGTGGCCGAGCGAGGCGCTCTTGAGCACCTTCAGCGACAGCAACGCGCACTTCATGCGCGTCGCGGAGATGTCGATCCCCAGCAGGTCGAGCACGAACTCGCGGTCGAGCTTGAGCAGGTCGTCGACGTGCATCCCGACGATCTCGTCGGAGGTCATCGACGCCGACGCCTGCGAGATCGCGCAGCCGTGGCCGGAGAAGCGCAGGTCCTCGATCTTCCCGTTGCCGTCGACCTTGAGCTGGACCTTCAGCTCGTCGCCGCACAGCGGGTTCAGGTCCTCGGCCTCGAAGTCGGCGTCCGGCAGGTCGCCCCAGTGATGCGGGCGCTTGTAGTGCTGGAGGATGTTCTCGCGGTAGAGGTCGTCCATCAGGCGAGCGAGAAGACGTTGCGGACCGTGGCGAGGGCGTCGATCAGACGGTCGACCTCCTCGTGCGTGGAGTGCACGGCGAACGATGCGCGGCTTGTCGCCGAGACGCCGAGGCGGCGCATCAGCGGCTGCGCGCAGTGGTGGCCGGCACGGACGCAGACGCCCTCGCGGCCGATGATCTCGGCGACGTCGTGCGGATGGACGCCCTCGATCGCGAACGCCGCGACGCTGCCTCGCTGCTCGACGTCGGACGGGCCGTAGAGCGTCAGCCCCGGCACCTCGCGCAGGCGCTCGACGGCGTAGCCGACGACGTCGCGAGAGTGCTCCCAGACCGCGTCCATCCCGATGCCGGAGAGGAAGTCGGCGGCCGCGCCGAGCCCGATCGCCTCGGCGATCGGCATCGTGCCGGCCTCGTACTTGGCGGGCGGCTCGGCAGACGTGAAGCCGTCCTCGGTCACGCGCGCGATCATGTGCCCGCCGCCGAGGAACGGCGGCATCTCCTCGAGCAGGGCGCGGCGGCCGTGCAGCACGCCGATGCCGGTCGGGCCGTAGGCCTTGTGGCCGGTCCAGGCGTAGAAGTCGACGTCGAGCGCGCGGACGTCGACCGGCAGGTGCGGCGCGGCCTGCATGCCGTCGACCATCACGATCGCCCCGGCGGCGTGCGCGCGACGGGTGATCTCGGCGATCGGGTTGACCGTGCCGAGCACGTTCGAGACGTGGGTGACCGCGACCAGCTTCGGCCCGCGCGCGAGCGCCGCGTCGAGCGCGTCGAGGTCGAGCAGGCCCTCGTCGTCGATCCCCACCCAGGCGAGCCGGCAGCCGAGCATCTGCCACGGCACGATGTTCGAGTGGTGCTCCATCTGCGTGAGCACGACGAGGTCGTCCGGCCCGATGTTCGCGCGGCCCCACGAGTGGGCGACGAGGTTGATCGACTCGGTCCCGTTGCGCGTGAAGACGGTCTCGCCCGCGGTCGAGCCGGCGAACGCGGCGACCTTCTCCCGCGCGCCCTCGTACGCCTCCGTCGCCTCGGCGGCGAGCGGGTAGACGCCGCGGTGGATGCTCGCGCGGTACTCGTTGTAGTACCGGTCCATCGCCTCGATCACCGGCCGCGGCGTCTGCGACGTCGCGGCGGAGTCGAGATAGACCAGGCCCTCCCGTGCGAGCACCGGGAAGTCGCTCACGGGTGGGACGGCGAGGCTCACGCTGCCGCTCCGACCTCCTCGGCGATCCAGCCGTAGCCGCGCTTCTCGAGCTGCTCGACCAGCTCCGGGCCGCCCTCCTTGACGATCCGGCCCTCGAACATGATGTGCACGAACTGCGGCTTCACCATGTGCAGGATCCGCTGATAGTGGGTGATGATCAGCACGCCCATGTCGGAGTCCTGGGCGACCGTGTTGACGCCGTGGGCGACGGTGTTGAGCGCGTCGATGTCGAGCCCCGAGTCGGTCTCGTCGAGCACCGCGAGCTTCGGGTTCAGCAGCGCCAGCTGGAGGATCTCCATGCGCTTCTTCTCGCCGCCCGAGAAGCCGTCGTTCAGGTAGCGGCTGGAGAAGTCGCGCGGGACCTTGGTCAGCTCCATCGCGACCTCGACGGTCTTGCGGAACTCCTTCAGCGACACCGCTTCTTCGCCGCGCGCCTCGCGGTGCGCGTTCATCACCATGCGCAGGTACTTGGCGACGGTCACGCCCGGGATCGCGACGGGGTACTGGAACGCCATGAACAGGCCCGAGCGCGCGCGCACGTCCGGGTCGGCCTCCGTGATGTCCTCGCCGTCGAACAGGATCTGGCCGTCGGTGACCTCGAGATTGGGGTGGCCCATGATGGCGTTGGCCAGCGTCGACTTGCCCGAGCCGTTCGGGCCCATCAGGGCGTGGAACTCTCCGGAGCGGACGTGGAGGTCCACCCCCTTGAGGATCTGCTTGTCCCCGGCGGAGACGTGCAGGTTCTTGATCTCGAGGTCAGCCATGAATCTCCAAAGTCTTCTCAGTGGGCGAGGCAAATTCGACGAGCTCGGCGAGCGTGGTGCGCTGGAGTGACTTGATCACGCCCATCTGCACGCGCGTCCACAGCAGCTTGGTGGAGCAGTGCTCGCCGTCGGCGACGTGGGAGCACAGCACTCGCGCCTCGCGGTCGTCGATGAAGCAGTCCATCGGCGCGATCGCGCCCTCGAGCGCGAGCACGGCCGCATCCATCGTGATCTCCTCGGCGGGGCGCGCGAGCACGTAGCCGCCGTGCGCGCCGCGCGTGGCCTCGACGAGGCCGGCCTTCTTGAGCAGCGCGGCGATCCGCTCGAGGTAGGCGAGCGGGAGGTTCTCCGCGTCGGCCACCGCCTTCAGAGACACCGGCTGCGCGCCACCCTGGAGGCCGAGCTGGATCAACAGCCGCACCCCGTACTCAGCCTTCGTCGTGAAGATCACGGCATAAAGCCTACCAACGAGGTCGGAGTTCAGATATGGAACAATGTTCCGTGCGATGAAACGCGAGTTCGAGGACCGCATCGCGATCGTGACGGGCGGCGGGTCGGGCATCGGCCGCGCCGTGGCCCTGCGGCTGGCCGCCGCCGGCGCCCGCGTGACGATCGCCAACCGCTCGGAGGACGCGGGCCGCGCAGTGGCCGCCGAAGCCGGCGGCGAGACGAGGTTCGTGGCCACCGACGTCGCCGACGAGCGCTCGGTCCAAGCCCTGTTCGACGCCGTCGGCCCGGACGTGCACGTGCTCGTGAACTCCGCCGGCGTCCTGGCGAGCACGGACCGGGTGCCCGACATCCCGCTGGAGGACTGGGAGCAGGCGTTCGCCGTCAACGCCCGCGGGACGTTCCTGACGTGCAAGCACGCGCTCGCGCGGATGGGCCGCGGCGCCGCGATCGTGAACGTGGCCTCGGTCGCCGGCATGGTCGGCCTGCCCAACCGTGCCGCGTACTGCGCGTCGAAGGGCGCGGTGATCGCGTTGACGCGCGCGCTCGCCATCGACCATGTGCGGGACGGCATCCGCGTGAACTGCGTCTGCCCGGGCACCGTTGACTCGCCGTGGATCGATCGCGTCGTCGCCGAGCACGGGGAGTCGCGCGACGCGCTCACGGCGCGCCAGCCGCTCGGGCGGCTCGGCACGCCGGACGAGATCGCCGAGGCCGTCGTGTACCTCGCCTCCGACCGCGCTGCGTTCTCCACCGGCAGCCAGCTGGTCGTCGACGGCGGCGTCACGGCGGCGTGAGCCCATGGACGCGACCGAGAAGACGCTCAGCGTGCTCGACGCGCTGGACAGCGGCAGCAGCCTCGGCGACATCGCCGTGCGCGCTCAGCTGCCGAAGTCGACGGTCCACCGCATCCTGAGGCGCCTGGTCGAGCGCGGGTACGCCCGCGCCGAGGGGAGCGGCGTCTACGGGCTCGGGCCGCGCGTGCTGTCGATGGCCGGTGCGCTGCTGCACCAGCTCGACGCCGGCACCTACGCGCTGCCGATCCTGCGCGAGCTGCACGCGGCGGTCGGCCACACCGTGCACTTCGCGATGCTCTCCGACGACGAGGCCGTCTACCTGGAGAAGCTCGTCGACCCGAGCCTGCCGTACCAGTTCGCGTCACGCGTCGGCGGGCGGATACCGCTGCACTGCACCGCGATCGGCAAGTCGCTGCTCGCGGGGCTGCCGGGCAGCGAGGCGCGCGACCTCCTGAGCCGCCGCGAGCTGGTGCGGCGCACGCCGCGCACGCTCGTCTCGCTCCCCGAGATCGAGGCCGAGCTCGACCGCGTGCGTGAGCGCGGCTTCGCGATCGACGACGAGGAGAACGAGCGCAACATCCGCTGCGTGGGCAGCGCCGTGCGCGACCACCGCGGCGTCCCGACGCACGCCATCAGCGTGTCGGCGCTGACCGTCGAGGTGTCGTTCGAGGATGCGCTCACGCTCGGGCCGCGTGTGGTCGCCGCGGCCGAGCGGCTGTCGCAGGCGCTCGGCGCCCGCGCGGCGTAGACAGCCAGCCCGTCCCGCCGGCGGCGCCCAGCGAGCGGGCCGCGGCCGCCGCGCCGCGGCGCAGCGCGTCGAGCAGGCCGTCGCCGAGCGCGAGGCGTGCTGCCGCGGTGCCGGCCAGCACGTCGCCCGCGCCGGTGGTGTCGACGACCTCCGGCGCGGTCGCCGGCGGCAGCCAGACGTCGTCGACGAGGATGCCGTCGGCGCCGACCGTCACCGCCACCGACGCAGCGCCGAGCCCGCGCACGGCGGCTGCCGCCGTCGCGGGGTCGTCGGTGCCCAGCAGCGCCGTCGTGTCGTCCGGGCACGACGGGGTGACGAGCGCGGCGCGTGGCGCGATCCGCTCGAGCGCCGCGCGCGCCGCGCGCTCCGTGGTGAGGCGGCGGCGGAAGTTCGGGTCGTAGACGACGTGGCCACCGGCGGCCGCGACGGCGGCTTCGACGGCCGCGGCGGACGAGTCCGAGAGCGCCTGCGTGATGCCGGTCACGAGCACGGCACCGGCCGCCGCCAGCGGCGCGCGGGCGACGTCGTCGGGGCCGAGCGTCGAGCCGGCGCTGCCGGTGCGGGCGTAGACGAACTCGCCGCCCGGGCCGGCGAAGTACACGCCGTTGGGCTCAGGCGCGCGGCGCACGTACGTCGTGTCGATGCCGCGGCTGCGGGCGAACGCGAGGATCCGGTCACCGAGCTCGTCGTCGCCCACCGCGGTCACCAATCCGACCGACGCGCCGGCGGCGGCAGCCGCCGCCGCGGCGTTCAGCGCGTCGCCGGACAGCGCCAGCCGGACGTTGTCGGCCTCTCCGAGCGGGACGGCGGCGGTCAGCTCGACCAGCACCTCACCGAGAACCAGCACGTCAGGCGTTTTGGCCACACCCATGGCGGGCACGCTACCCGCGTTTCCACCTGAACGAATCACGTTCCGTCACATGGAAAGCGGAGGAGACACACACAGCGCGGAAGAGCTCGTCGAGCTTGCCCGCACGGTCCTCGAAGATGCCGGGGCGTCGTCCGCTGCCGCCCGCGCGGTCGCGGAATCGCTGGTCGAGGCGAACCTGCGCGGGCACGACTCGCACGGCGTCCGGCGGCTCGCTCCGTACCTGCAGTTCATCCGCGACGGCCACGTCGACCCGGCCGCGCAGCCCGAGCTGGTCCGGCGCCGGGGAGCGATCGCGATCGTCGACGGCTGCCGCGGGTTCGGGCAGCTCGCCGCCCGCCTCGCCGTCGGCGAGCTCGCCGACCTTGCGCGCGACCACGGCGTCGGCGCGGTGGCGATCCGCCGCGGCAATCACATCGGGCGCCTGGGCGAGTACGTCGAGGCGCTGGCGGAGGAGGGCCTGATCGCGCTGGCGTTCTGCAACGCCGACCCGACGGTCGCGCCGTTCGGCGGGCGCGAGCGCCGGCTCGGCACCAACCCGCTGGCGTGGGCCGCGCCGCGGCGGCCGCCGTCGCCGCCGATCGTCATGGACTGGGCGACGGCCGCGACCGCGGAGGGCAAGCTGGCGATCGCGCGGGCGCGCGGCGAGGAGGCTCCCGACGGGGTCCTGATCGACGCCGGCGGCGAGCCCTCGCTCGACCCCGAGGCGTTCTACGACGGCGGCGCGCTGCTGCCGTTCGGCGCGCACAAGGGATCGGGACTGAGCGTGATGATCGAGCTCGTCGGCGGAGCGCTGTCCGGAGCGGGGGTCTCCAGCCTGGACGGCCACGACGAGGGCAACGGCACGGTGCTGGTCGCGCTCGACGCGGCCGCGTTCGTACCGCGCGAGGAATTCGAGGACCAGGCAGAGGCGTTCTGCGCCGCGCTCACGGGCACGGCGCCGGCACGGGGCTTCGACGAGGTCCTCATCCCAGGAGAGATCGAACGACGCACGCGCGTGCGACGCGCGCACGAGGGGATCCCGATCCCGGCCGCGACGTGGTCGGAGCTCGAGACCCTGAAGGGAGGAGCGAGAGCATGAGCCGGTTCACGCGAGACGGGCAGGCGCCGGCCGCACCGGCGCACCGCCACCAGCCCGAAGTCGCTGCGGCGGGTCGTCGCAGGCGCCACCGTCGGCACGGCACTCGAGTGGTACGACTTCTTCATCTTCGGCACGGCCGCCGCGCTCGTCTTCGGCGACCTGTTCTTCGACCCGGCGTCCGGCTCCGGCACGCTCGTCGCCTTCGCCACCTTCGGCGTCGGCTTCGTGGCGCGGCCGTTCGGCGGGATGCTCTTCGGTCATCTCGGCGACCGCATCGGGCGGCGCGAGACGTTGATCGTCACGACGCTCGTCATGGGTCTGTCGACGGGCGCGATCGGCCTGCTGCCGACCTACGCGAGCATCGGGATCTGGGCGCCGATCCT
The DNA here is from genome assembly GCA_963806395.1 of uncultured Solirubrobacteraceae bacterium. GTDB lineage: Bacteria > Actinomycetota > Thermoleophilia > Solirubrobacterales > Solirubrobacteraceae > DASSUW01. Next base: position 170,652 of record CAWDYI010000022.1, read on the forward strand.
GCTCGTCACCCTGCGCGTGCTCCAGGGCCTCGGCGCCGGCGCCGAGTTCGGCGGCGCGTCGACGCTGCTGGCCGAGCACGCGCCGAAGGAGCGGCGCGGCTTCTTCTGCTCGTTCGCCCAGACCGGCGTGCAGATCGGCCTCGTGCTCGGCACGCTGTCGTTCCTGCTCGTCGGGATGCTGCCCGACTCCGCGCTGAACACGTGGGGCTGGCGCGTGCCGTTCCTGTTCGGGTTCCTGATGATCGGCGTTGCGCTGTGGGTCCGCCTGCGCGTCGAGGAGTCGCCCGTCTTCCAGGAGGTCCAGCGCTCCCAGAAGGTCGTGAAGATGCCCGTCGTCGAGGCGCTCAAGCGCTACCCGCGCAGCGTCCTGGTGGGCATCGGCGCGCACGTCTGCGACACCGCGGCGGCGTACATGTACGCGACGTTCACCGTCGCGTACGCGACCGATCAGCTCGACATGTCGAAGGGGGTGGTGCTCGGCGCGGTGGTCACGTACGGGCTCCTGGTGATCGCGCTCCAGCCGGTGCTCGGCGCGCTGTCGGACCGGATCGGCCGGCGCCCGCTCAACCTCTTCGGCGTCATCTTCACCGGCCTGTGGGCGTTCCCGTTCTTCGCGCTCGTGCAGACCGGTGAGCCGGTGCTCGTGTGGACCGCGCTGATCGTCGCCGCCGTGTTCGGGTGGGCGCCGATGATCGCCGTGCAGCCGGCGTTCTACGCCGAGCTGTTCGGCGCGCGCGTGCGTTACACCGGCTTCGCGACGTCGCGCGAGCTCGGCGCGGCGGTTGCCGGGTTCTCGCCGCTCGTCTCCGTGGCGCTGCTGAGCGCCAACGGCGATGAGCCGTGGCTGGTGGCGGCGTTCTTCGTCGGCCTGTCGCTGATCTCGCTCGTCGCGTTCCTGTTCTCGGCGGAGACGAAGGACGTCGACATCGGCGAGATGGACCCCGCGCAGCGGGAGATCGTCAGCGCGGCCGCCGTCACCGAGGAGCCGCTTCTGGTGACATCACGGCGGTGACCGGCCTCGTGCATCTCGGCCTGGGGGCGTTTCACCGCGCCCACCAGGCCGTGTACACCGAGGACGCGGGCGGCTGGGACATCTGCGGCGTCGCGTGGCGGAACCGTGCGGTCGCCGACGCGCTGCGCGGATCCGGCGGGCGCTACACGCTGATCGAGCGCGGGCCGGTCTCCGACCGCGCGCGCGAAGTGGAAGTGATCCGCGAGGCGCTGGTCGCCGTCGACGATGCGCCGGCCGTGGTCGACCGGCTGGCCGCGGCGGATACGCGCGTGGTCACGTTGACGATCACCGAGGGCGGCTACGGCGGCGGCACGATGATCGAGCTGCTGGCGCGCGGGTTGGCCGCGCGCGCCGCGGCCGGGGTCGAGGAGCCGCTGGCGGTGCTCTCGTGCGACAACGTGCCGCGCAACGGCGAGGCGACGCGGCGCGCCGTCGGCGGTGCCGGCCCGGGCGTCACGTTCCCGTCGACGGTCGCCGATCGCATCACGCCCGCGTCCGACGATCCGCTGGTCGTCGTGACGGAGCCGTTCTCGCTATGGGTGATCGAGGACACGTTCCTGGGTCCGCGGCCCGCGTGGGAGCGTGCGGGCGCGCTGCTCGTCCCCGACACCCGCCCGTACGAGGCGATGAAGCTGCGGCTGGTCAACGCAAGCCACTCCGCGCTCGCTCACCTCGGGCTGCCACGCGGGCACGAGACCGTCGCCGACGCCGTCGCCGATCCCGAGCTGCTGGATTTCGTGCGCCGGCTGCTCGCCGAGGAGCTGCTTCCCACGGTCCCGGAGGTGCCGGGGATCGACGTCGACGCGTTCGTCGAGCAGATGCTCGAGCGCTTCGCCAACCCGCGCATCGGCCACCGGCTCGAGCAGATCGCGGCCGGCGCGGAGCACAAGATCCCGCAGCGGCTGCTGCCCTCCGCGCGCGAGCTGCGCGCCCTGGGTCGCGAGCCGGTGCTGATCGAGCGCGTCGTCGCGGCGGCGGGCGTCAGCGGCTGAGCGGGATGTCCGCCCGCAGGCGCGTTCCGCGACCGGCGGGGCTGTCGAGCGAGAGCGTGCCGTCGAGCGCCGCGACGCGGTCCGCGAGGCCGCGCAGGCCGGAGCCGGAGGCCGCGTCGGCGCCGCCGACGCCGTCGTCGGCGACCTCCACGGTGACGCGTCCGTTCCGCCGCCGGACGGCGACCGTCGCCTGCGTCGCTCGCGCATACTTCGCGACGTTGGTCAGTGCCTCCGAGACGACGAAGTAGGCGGCGCTCTCGACCGGGCCGGGCAGGCGATCGGCGGCCTCGACCTCGAGCGAGACGGGGACCGGCGCCCGGGTCACGAGCGCGTTCAGGGCGGGCTCGAGCCCGCGGTCGGTCAGGACGGCCGGGTGGATCCCGCGCGCGAGCTCGCGCAGCTCTCCCAGGCTCGTCTGCAGCTCCTCCTGCGCCTGGTCGAGCATGCCCGCGAGCTCCCGATCGTCCTTCGCGCGAGTGCGCGCGCTGCGGAGGAGAAGGGCGAGCGCGACGAGCCGCGACTGCGCGCCGTCGTGCAGGTCGCGCTCGAGCCGCCGCCGTTCAGCGTCACCGGCATGCACGATCCGCGCGCGCGAGGCGCGCAGCTCCTCGAGGCTCTCGCGCAGCTCGGCGTCGAGGTGCGAGACGTGGGTGCGCAGCAGGCTGCCGAGGAACGTGAACGGCAGCAGCGCGGCGGTCACCACCGCGATCCCGCGGGCGATCTCGGTCCCGCTGGCCTGGGCCGCGGTGACGGCCAGGAACGCCGCCAGCGCGTTCACGTACACCGGTGTGAGCTGGAGGCGCTCGAACCCCTCGCTGCGCCGCCACCGCTGCAGCGCGCGGATCAGCACGAGGACGAACAGGCCTGCGTAGAGGAGGGCGCCGAACGCGCGCCCGATCGCCGCCAGCGTCTCGTCGCGCTCGATCAGCAGGACGGTCACGGGGCAGTCGTCGCAGCGCAGCTCCTGCGGGCCGGCGAACAGCAGTCCGGGGACGAACGCCAGCGGGAAGATCACGTACCCGGCGATCACGAGCGCGCGGTCGATCCCCGGGTCGAGCCGGCCGGTCGGGAAGCTCATTCCGAGATGCAGGAACACGGCGCCGAACAGGCCGCCCGTCACGAGCGCGATCGTGTACACCAGCGGCGAGTTCGCGGCTTCGAGCGCGGCCAGGAGCCAGGCGAAGCCCATCGCGACCATCAGCGCCCCGGTCCGGCTCTCCGGCCGGCGGCGCCAGGCGTACAGGCCCGTGCCGATGAAGATCCATCCGACCGCGGGCTGGAACACCGCCCAGACCGGCTTCGTCTCGACGTGGTCGCTCGCCAGGATCAGCGCGACCACGCCGCCGCCGACCACGAGCGCGGCGACTACGACGGCGCGCATTCCGGCGGCGGTCATGCAGCCATTCTGCCGCTCCCCGGTGTCATGGGACTCGCGAGGCCGCGCACGCCGGTCTCGGCTGAGGCTAGTGTCGCCGCGTGACCCGCGCGGCCGGCATCGTCGTCGTCCTGCTGGCGATCGCCGCCGGCGGCTGCCGTGACGTCGACGGAGACTGCGCGGCCCAGTTCTCCTGGGACGGCGTCGAGTACGACGGCCTCGGTTACCCGCGGCAGCGCGTAGAGGTCGGCCCTCGGCTCCGGGACAGCGTCATCCGTGGGTGCCGTGACGCTCCCGCGATCGACGTCGTGGTCTTCCGGCTCCGCGGCATCGACCCGACGGTGGCGGTCGCCGTCAAGTCCGACCCGAGCTCCAGGCAGGTCGAGCTGTGGGGCCACCCGGGCTACATCGTGGAGAGCCCTCGGCACCCGCTGCACGGCGCCGTCTACCTCACCGCCGACGAACCTGACGCCACGGAGGGCTACCGCTGCGGTGCGCCGCGCACCATGCGGGTCCGCGTCGTCGGCACCGTGGCTCCCGGGGCCGCCCCGCTGAGGGTGGCGGCGACGCGCGCATCCGACCGCGAGTTCCTCGTCCGAGGGAAGGCCGGGAGGTACGTGAACATCGACGCGCAGACGACGATCACCGGCGCCGACCGCGACGGGATCCCGTACGTCGCGACCGGCCAACGGCTGAGGATCGTCGTGCGCGCCTGCGGCAGCACCGAGCCGGGCATGGAGGGGCTCCGCAGCCTCGTCGCCGACGCCCTCCGCCCATTCCCGCCAAGCCGCTGACCGGGTAAGGGGGTCTGACCCCCTTACGCGGCCGGCGGGGTAAGGGGGTCTGACCCCCTTAGGGGCGAAGTTGGCCGTGGGCGCGCTATTGCGTGCATGGCACGTAAGCCTCGCGAGGAGTTCCCGGGTGCCGTCCATCACGTCTTCGCCCGCGGGAACCGCAAGCAGAAGATCTTTCTGTGCGACACGGATCGCCGGTTGTATCTGGACCTGCTGGCGCAGGTCGTGGCTCGGACGCGCTGGCGGTGCTTCGGCTACTGCCTGATGGCCAACCACGTCCACGTGCTCGTCGAAACGACGGACCCGAACCTCGGTGCCGGGATGCAGCGGCTACACGGGATGTATGGGCAGATGTTCAATCGCGAGCACCGCCACAGCGGGCATCTGTTCCAGGGCCGGTTTGGCTCCGTGCTGATGCGCAGCGACGAGCAGTTGCTGCACACCGCGCGGTACATCGTGCGCAACCCCGTCGATGCGGGATTGTGTGATGGGCCGGCCGAGTGGGCCTGGAGCAGCCATGCCGCGATGCTCGGCGACACGAGTCCGCGGTGGCTCGATGTCGAGCGCCTGCTGGCGTACTTCGGCGCGGGCGGTGGTGACCCGCGCCGTCGTTACGCCGACTTCGTCGAGCTCAGATGATCCGGTTCTCGCGGGTGAGGAGGCGGACGCGGTCGGAGGCGTGGGCAGCGACGTCGGCGCCCGCCGCCTTGCCGGCCTCGCTCGCGAACGCCGCCTTGAACGCGTCCTCGTCGTCGAAGTAGAGCTCCGTGACGGCGTGGTAGGGCAGGTCGGGATCGTCCTGCTCGATCACGCTCACCTTGTACTCGCGCATCCCCGGCAGCTCGCGGCCCTTGGGCGCGTGCTGCTCGAGGATCCACGTGCGGAACTCTTCGAGCGAGAGATCCTCCCTGCGCTTGATCAGCGAGAACACCTTGAGCACTACGCAGCCTCCTTGGATTCCAATGCCCGCAGCACCTTCTCGGGCGTGATGGGCAGGTCGGTGATCTGGACGCCGATCGCGTCGGTGACCGCGTTGGCGATCGCCGGGATCGGCGGATTGGCGGTCATCTCCCCCACGCCCTTCATGCCGTACGGGCCGTTGGAGGACGGCATCTCGAGCACGACCGCGTCGATCTCGGGGAGGTCGAGCGGGCCGGGCATCAGGTAGTGATTGAAGTCACCCGGCGGGTGATCGATCGACGGGTAGTAGGGCGCCGTCGTCTCGTACAGGCAGTGCGACATGCCCATCCAGGCGCCGCCGCGGATCTGGCCCTGAACCAGCGCCGGGTTCAGCGCGCAGCCGATCTCGTAGGCGCTCGCCAGGCGCAGCACGCGCACGTGCCCGGTCTCGGTGTCGACCTCGACATCGGCGACCGTGCACGCGTGCGCCTCGGTCGAGTCGGGGTCCATCTCGCCGGTCTCCGGGACGACCTCGCTCTTCTCCTTCATGTAGATCCCGCGGCCCGAGATCGTCCGGCCCTGCTTGAAGTGCGCGGCGAGCGCGATGTCGACCACGCTCATCGACGATCCGGGAGAGCCGATCACGCGCACGTTGCCCTCGCCGTCGGTCTCGAGATCGTCCGGCGACGCCTCCATCTCCTCGCCCGCGACCTCGAGCAGCACGCGCTTGGCCTCGTCGGCCGCCTGGATGATCGCGTTGCCGGCACGGTGCGTGGCCCGCGAAGCGAACGTGCCCATGCAGTGCGGGCCGGTGTCGGTGTCGCCGGTGTCGACGCGCACGGTGTCGAACGGCACGCCGAGCGCCTCGGCGCCGATCTGGGCGAGCACGGTCTTCAGGCCCTGGCCGAGGTCGACGCTGGACAGGGTGATCACGAAGTTGCCCACCGTGGTCGCGTGCACGAGCGCCTGGGTCGGGTCGCCGCCCAGGTTCATGCCGGTCGGGTAGTTGACGGCGGCGATGCCGCGCCCGCGCAGGAGCGTCATGCCGGCACCCGCGCCGAGCTCATCGCCTTCAGGTCGTCGGGCAACTCGTGCCCGACGAGCTCCGCCGCCGCCTGGATCGTCTCGATCAGCGTCGCGTCCTCGACGATCTTTCGGTAGGGCCGCTCGTCGCCGTCCTTGTAGGCGTTGAGCAGCCGGATCTGCCACGGATCGGCGCCGATCGCGCGCGCGATCCGGTCCATCTGCATCTCGGTCGCGAACGACGCCTCGGTGACCCCGAAGCCGCGGAACGCGCTCGCCGGCTGGCGGTTCGTGTAGACGCAGTGCACGTCGATCGAGACGTTCGGGATCGTGTACGGCCCGCAGATGTTCGCCGCGTGCTTGGTGGCGCCGTACGGGCTGTGCCGGCTGTACGCGCCGGCGTCGTGCCACGTCGTCGTCTCACGCGAGACGATCCGGCCGTCGTCCATCACGCCGTCGACGATCCGGATCCGGTTCGCGCTGCGCGTCGAGGAGACGCGCATCTCCTCCTCGCGCGAGTAGACATAGCGGACCGGGCGGCCGGTCTTGATCGCCGCCAGGCAGGCGATCGGCTCCGTGATCACGTCGACCTTGCCGCCGAAGCCGCCGCCGACCGTGCCGCCCATGAAGTGCAGGCGGGACGGCTCGATCTGCAGGATGATCGCCGTGTTGTCGAGCGAGAAGTAGAGCGCCTGCGTGTTCGTGTGGACGAGGATCCGCCCGTCCGCCTCCGGCTTGGCGATGCACCCTGTGGTCTCGGTCGGCGCGTGCTCGGTCGGGCTGTTCTGGTAGACGCCCTCGATCACGTGGTCGGCCCCGGCGCGCGCCGCGGCGGCGTCGCCGAAGCGGACGCGCCGGCAGTGGTGGCCCTCGTACCAGAAGTGGTTCGTGTCCCAGTGCGTCACGCGCGGAGCGCCCGGCTTGAGCGCCTCCTCGACGTCGAACACCGCGGGCAGTTCCTCGAGGTCGAGCTTGACCCGGTTGACCGCTTCCAGAGCGGCCTCCTCGGTCTCGGCCACGATCGCTGCGATCTGCTCGCCGCGGTAGCGGACGCGTTCCTCCGCCAGGACCTGCTCCTCGTCCGGCTCGACCCCGATCAGGCAGAGGATCGTGTAGACGTTCTTCGGCACGTCCTTCGCGGTCAGCGCGCACACGAAGCCGGGGACCTTCTCGGCCTCGGAGAAGTCGATCCCGCGGATGCGCGCGTGCACGAGCGGGTTGCGGACCATCTTCAGGTGCAGCATCCCGGGGTAGCGGACGTCGTCGACGTACTCGGTGGTGCCGGTGACGTGGCCCATGCCGTCGCGGCGCATGGCGGAGCGGCCGATCGCGTGGAACGGCTGCTGGCTGGTGGCGCTCATGCCGCGGCCTCCGCGATCGCGTCGATGATCGACTGATAGCCCGTGCAGCGGCAGACGTTGCCGGTCAGCGCAGCGGCGATCTCGTCGCGCGTGGGTGACGCGTTGTGCTCCAGCAGGGCGGTCGCCGCGGTCAGGATGCCGGGCGCGCAGTAGCCGCACTGGACGGCGAAGCGCTCGTGGAAGATCCGCTGCAGCTCGGTCGTCCCGTCGGCGCCGATCCCCTCGAGCGTCGTGACCGAGTGGCCGGCCACGTTCGCGACCGGAAGCATGCAGGACAGCACCGGCTCGCCGTCGAGCAGCACCGTGCAGCTCCCGCAGCCGCCCTGGCGACAGCCGGCCTTGGCGGCGCGCAGCTGGAGTTGCTCGCGCAGCACGTGGTTGAGCGTGGTGATCGGCCCCGCCATCACCTCCGTGTCGCGCCCGTTGAGCTCGAACTCGACGATCGTCGATGCCACGGCTACTCCCCCCCTCGCGTCTGCTCGAGCGCCTTACGCACGAACACTTCGGTCATGCGCTTCCGATACCAGCTGCTGGCGATCCCGTCGGTCGGCGGATCGACCTCGCCCGCTGCCGCCGCGCCCGCCGCCGCCGGGTCGTCCAACTGGGCCTCGGCGCCCGCCGACCTGACGGGATGGTCTCCCACGCCGCCGAGTGCAACGCGCCCGCCGGCCACGGCCACGCAGACGACGGCAGGAGAGTTGGCCGCGCGGCGCGCCCAGCGCACATACACGCTGTCCGCGGCCGCGGCGTCGTCGAACGAGACCGCGCGGACGAGGTCCTCGCCGCGCCGGAACTCGTCCCAGAAGCGATCCACAGGCACGGTGCGGTCGCCGAGCTCGACGTCCGCGTCGAGCGCGAGCAGGGCGACGCCCACGTCGCCGTACGGGAGGCCGGCGAGCAGGTTGCCGCCGATCGTGGCCATGTTGCGCAGCGCCGGGCCGCCGACCTCGCCGGCGGCGGCGGCCAGCGCGGGCGCGTGCTCGAGCCGGGCGACCGCGGCGAGCGTCACGGTCGCGCCGACGATGGTCCGCCCGTCGCGACGCTCGATCCCGTCCATGCCCGCCCGGGCCAGGCCGACCACGCGCGCGACGTCGAACGAGCCGGCGAGCACCGCCGGCATGATCGTGGTTCCCCCGGCCATCACCGCGGCACCGCCCGCGAGCTGCGTGGCGGCCTGCTCGGCGGAGTCGGGAAGCAGGTACTCGGTTACCACTCCTCCTCCTTCTGACGTCAGTCGACGAGCGCGAACATACGCCCCGGGGACCCCTCCGCCCCGCGAATCGGGACGAAGCCGGCAAAGAACGGCACGCGCACGCCGACCGGCAGCTGCGACAGTCCGGTGAGCTGCTGGATCAGGATCGCGCCGCGGTCGAGGATCGCCTTGTGGACCACGAAGTCCTCGGACGTGAAGTCCGGCTCGCGCGCCGACCGCTCGCTGAAGCAGTCGAAGCCCACGACCTTGGCGCCGTGGTCGACGAGCCACCCGGCGGCCTCCGGCTCGCAGTACGGGGAGCGCATGTAGTAGTCGGGGAACTGGCCCCAGAACTTCTCGGTCCAGTCGGTGCGCACGAGCGCGACGTCGCCCTCCTCGATCGGCGGCGCGTGCTCTTCGAGCATCGCGATCGTGATCGGCTCGTCCTCGCCGATGAACGTGAGGTCGATCACGATCGCCTGGCCGCACGTGCGGTCGAGCGACACGTCCGCCGCCGTCTCGCCGTCGGCGGCGCAATGGCGCCCGAAGTCGACGTGCGAGCCCGTGTGCAGGAGCATGTTGATCTCGCTCGCCTGCCAGAAGCCCGGTCCGCGGTGGTGGCTCGTGAGCTCGAGCCGCTTGTTCACGGACGGTGGGCTGAGCGTGTCCTCGCCGATCTTCAGCGTGAGGTCGACGATCCTCGTCACAAGTCCTCCTTGCGCGCATTGCGCTCGACGTTGTCCAGGTGGCGGTGCATCGCAGCCGCGGCCGCCTCGCCGTCGTGCGCGTGCAGCGCCGCGACGATCTCGCGGTGGTCGGCCAGCGACTGCCGGCGAACGGCCGGGACGGTGCCCGTGCGCTGCCGGCTCGCAAGCCCGAGCGCGTGGATCGACTCCATGAAGCGCCCGAGGATCGCGTTCCCGGCGGCGACGCGAATCGCGTCGTGGAGCTCGACGTCGGCGACCAGGAACGCGTCCGCGTCGCCGATCGTCTCCCCCGTCTGCTCCAGGCACTCGTCAAGGTGGGTGAGCGCGGCGTCGTCCACGCGGTCCGCGGCGAGCGCGGCGATCGCGGGCTCGACGACCTTCCGCGCCTCGAACAGCTGGTCGGAGCCGTGCTCGGACAGCGAGAGCACGAAGCTCAGGTGCCGCACGAGCAGCTCCGGCTCGAGCGACGAGACGTACGTGCCGGTGCCGTGGCGCATCTCGGTCACGCCGAGCACCGTGAGCGCGCGCAGCGCCTCGCGCAGGGACGAGCGGCTGACGCCCATCGACGCCGCCAGCTCACGCTCGGCGGGCAGGCGGTCGCCCGGGCCGAGGTGACGCTGCTGGATCAGGTCGAGCAGGCGCGAGACGATCTGCTGGGGCACCGCCTCCCTGGTGACGGTGCCGAACGGTGGTCCGACCACCCGGCCACCGTACCTGTTGCGGCCGAATGGTGTCAAGGTCTCCTGCATGCAACTCCGTGAGGATCTGCGCAACGTGGCGATCATCGCCCACGTCGATCACGGGAAGACGACGCTCGTCGACGCGATGTTGTGGCAGAGCGGGGCTTTCCGTGCGAATCAGGACGTCGCCGACCGCGTGATGGACTCGATGGATCTGGAGCGTGAGAAGGGCATCACGATCCTCGCCAAGAACACCGCGGTCCGCCATGGCGACGTCAAGCTCAACATCATCGACACGCCCGGCCACGCCGATTTCGGTGGCGAGGTCGAGCGCGGCCTGACGATGGTCGACGGCGTGCTGCTGCTCGTCGACGCGTCCGAGGGACCGCTCCCGCAGACCCGCTTCGTGCTCCGCAAGGCGCTCGAGGACCGGCTGCCGGTGATCCTCGTGGTCAACAAGGTCGACCGGCCGGACGCCCGGATCGCCGACGTCGTCGACGAGATCTACGAGCTGTTCATCGACCTCGGCGCGACCGAGGACCAGATCGAGTTCCCGATCGTCTACACGAACGCGCGCGCCGGCTGGGCGTCGCTGACCGAGGGCGACGAGGGCACCGACCTGACGCCGCTGCTGGACCTGATGGTGAACCACGTTCCCGCGCCCGAGCACGAGCCAGGCCATCCGCTGCAGGCCCACGTCACGAACCTCGACGCCTCGCCGTACCTCGGCCGGCTCGCGATCTGCCGCATCCGCAACGGCACGATCAAGCGCGGCCAGCAGGTCGCGTGGTGTCGCGCCGACGGCACCGTGACGCAGGCGAAGGTCGCCGAGCTGTACGTCACCGACGCGCTCGACCGCGTCGAGGCCGACGATGCCGGCCCCGGCGAGATCATCGCCGTGGCGGGGATCCCGGAGGTCACGATCGGCGAGACGCTCGCCGACCCGGAGGACCCGCGCCCGCTGCCGGTGATCAGCGTCGACGAGCCGTCGCTGTCGGTCACCGTCGGCCAGAACACCTCGCCGCTCGCCGGGCGCGAGGGCGACAAGCTCACCTCGCGCCAGATCAAGGACCGGCTCGACGCCGAGATGATCGGCAACGTCTCGATCCGCGTGCTGGAGACCGAGCGGCCCGACACCTGGGAGGTCCAGGGCCGCGGCGAGCTGCAGCTCGCGGTGCTGGTCGAGCTGATGCGGCGCGAGGGCTTCGAGCTGACCGTCGGCAAGCCGCAGGTCGTCACGCGCGAGATCAAGGGCGAGGTGCACGAGCCGGTCGAACGGATGACGATCGACGTGCCGGAGGACTACGTCGGCGTCGTCACCCAGCTGCTGGCGCTGCGCAAGGGCCGGCTCGAGCAGATGGTCAACCACGGGACCGGTTGGGTCCGGATGGACTACCTCGTTCCCGCGCGCAGCCTGATCGGCTTCCGTACCGAGTTCCTCACCGAGACGCGCGGCACCGGCCTGCTCCACCACGTGTTCGACCGCTGGGAGCCGTGGGCGGGCGAGCTGCGCCTGCGCCCGACCGGCTCGCTGGTCGCCGACCGGAGCGGCAAGACCGCCAGCTTCGCGCTGTTCAACCTGCAGGAGCGCGGCGTGCTGTTCGTCCACCCGGGCGAGGACGTCTACGAGGGGATGATCGTCGGCGAGAACGCGCGCCCGGAGGACCTCGACGTCAACGCGTGCAAGGAGAAGCACCTCACCAACATGCGGTCGTCGAACTCGGACGTGCTGGTGCGGCTGATGCCGCCGCGGCTGCTGTCGCTCGACCAGGCGCTCGAGTTCGTCCGCGAGGACGAGGCGGTCGAGGTCACGCCCCGTGCCGTGCGGTTGCGCAAGGTCGGCCTGGACGGGCTGTCGCGCGTCAAGGCGGCCCGGGCGCGAGCGAAGGCGTAGTCAGCCGGCGCACGCCGACTGCTAGGTCCGAGGTTCTACGACGAATTGCCCGTGGTACCGACGGGCCGAGCGCCCCACCATGAGCACCATGGACACCTTCCTCCCCCACCTGCACGCCACCTCTCCCGCGGGGCTCTCGTTCGCCCCGTCGCTCGCGGTCCGCTCGTACCTGCTGGAGCGCGACGCGGGCAACGTGCTCGTCTACGGGGCCGCGACGTCGGACGACGACGCCGTCGCGATCGAGCGCCTCGGCGGGGTCGCGCGCCAATACCTCAACCACTCGCACGAGGCCATGTTCGAGCCGGTCGGTGCGCCGCTGTACGTGCACGAGGCCGACGCCGCTGCGGTACGCGAGCGCCATCACGTGACCGGGACCTTCTCGGACCGCTCGATGCTCGACGGCGACCTCGAGCTGATCCCGACGCCGGGACACACCCCCGGCGCGACCGCCTTCCTGTGGGACAGCGGCGAGCACCGGTTCCTGTTCACCGGTGACACGATCTACCTCCGCGACGGCGAGTGGGTCGATGGGCTGGACGTGCGTGGGAGCGATCGCGACGCGTATGTCGCCACGCTCGAGCTGATCCGCGAGCTCGACTTCGACGTGCTCGTGCCGTGGGCCGCCACCGCCACCGGACCGGCCTACGCGATGACGGACGCCGCCGGCACCGCGCGCCGGGTCGACGCGATCCTCGGCCGCGTGGCGCGCGGCGCGCCGGCCTGACCTAGCAGTCGCTCGCGACCTCAGGCGGTGGGCGGTCGCCGACGTCGAGCCGCGTCACCTCCGTGCCGCGGCGCGCGAGTCTCGCGTGCACGTCCAGCCCCGTCACGCGCTGCTCGTAGCTCTGACCGTCATCGCTCGTGCGCACGCTGATGTCCAGATCGTGCTGGAGCGCGCGCCGCATGAAATGGCCGCGCGCGAACTGCAGCGACGGGATCGAGTCCGCGTATTGGCGCCGCCGCGCCCGGTAGCAGAGCTGCGACCGGTCGACCTCGACGAGCACGGCGTCGACGGCGCGCTCGCGGGCGCGGTCGGCCCGTTCCTGGCCGGGCGCCTGCACGGGCTGCAGGTTCCGCGCCGTGGTGCCGGCGATGACCACGATCAGGCCGAGCAGAACGAAGCGCCCATCCACGAGCGCGACTTTACGCCGTAGGATCGCTCGCCATGAGCGAGCCGACCAAGTTCCTGCTCCGCGAGGAGCAGATCCCCACGCACTGGATCAACCTGCTGCCGGACCTCCCGGGCGAGCCGCTGCCGCCGCTCAGCCCCGCCACCGGGCAGCCGGCCGGACCCGACGACCTCACGCCGCTCTTCCCGATGGGGCTGATCATGCAGGAGGTCTCGCCCGAGCCGGAGGTCGAGATCCCCGACGAGGTGCGCGAGGCCTACGGCCTGTGGCGGCCGACGCCGCTGTACCGCGCCCGCCGGCTGGAGCGAGCGCTGGGCACGTCGGCGCGGATCTACTACAAGTACGAGGGCGTCTCGCCGGCCGGCTCGCACAAGCCCAACACGGCCGTCCCGCAGGCGTACGAGAACGCCAAGGCCGGCATCAGGAAGCTCGCGACGGAGACCGGCGCCGGCCAGTGGGGCTCGTCGCTCGCGTTCGCCTGCTCGCTGTTCGGGCTCGACTGCGAGGTCTTCATGGTCGGCTCGAGCTACGACCAGAAGCCCTACCGGCGCTCGATGATGGAGACGTGGGGCGCGACCGTGCACCGCTCGCCGTCCGACCGCACGCAGTCGGGCCGCGCGCAGGCCGAGCACCCGACCGGCTCGCTCGGGATCGCGATCTCCGAGGCGGTCGAGGTCGCGGCGCAGGACCCGGACTGCAACTACTCGCTCGGCTCGGTGCTCAACCACGTGCTGCTGCACCAGACGGTGATCGGGCAGGAGGCGATCCTGCAGATGCAGCTGGCGGGCGACGAGCCGGACGTGATCGTCGGCTGCGTCGGCGGCGGCTCGAACTTCGCCGGCATGGCGTTCCCGTTCCTGCGCGCCGGGTCGAACGCGCGCTTCGTGGCCGCCGAGCCGGCCGCCTGCCCGACGCTGACCCGCGGCGTGTACCACTACGACTTCGGCGACACCGCCGGGCTCACGCCGCTGATGCCGATGTACACGCTCGGGCACGACTTCGTCCCGCCGCCGGTGCACGCCGGCGGGCTGCGCTACCACGGCGACGCGCCGATGCTGTGCGGGCTGGTGAAGGCCGGCAGGATCGAGGCGCGCGCGTACAAGCAGAACGAGACGTTCGAGGCGGCCGTGCAGTTCGCCCGCACCGAGGGCATCATCCCGGCGCCCGAGCCCGCCCACGCGATCCGCGCGGTGATCGAGGAGGTCGAGCGCGGCGACGCGGAGGTGATCCTGTTCGGCCTGTGCGGCCACGGCCACTTCGACCTGGCCGCCTACGACGCGTTCCTCGCCGGCGAGCTCGAGGACCCCGAGTTCTCCGAGGGCGACATGGAGGCCGCGCTGGCACGGCTCCCGGACGCACCGGCGATTGCCTGAGGACGCGGGCGGACGGCTGCGGGCGGTCGTCGATCGGATCGACGTCCGCCCGGACGACCGGGTGCTCGAGATCGGCTGCGGGCACGGCGTCGCGGCGACGCTCGTCTGCGAGCGCCTGGAGGGAGGCCGGCTGACGGCGATCGACCGGTCGCCGAAGATGATCGCCGCCGCGACGCGCCGGAACGCGGCGTACGTCGAGGCCGGCCGGGCCGAGTTCCTGGTCATGCACCTCGAGCAGCTCGACCTCGGCGACCGCCGGTTCGACACGATCTTCGCCGTGCGAGTCGGCCTCTTCCACCGCGAGCCGGAGCGGGCGCGAGCGATCGTCGAGCCGTGGCTCGCGCCGGGCGGGACGGTGTTCACGCTCTATGACTGAAAGCGGAGCATGGCGACGGTCTCCGCGAACGCGGCGTCCGTCGCCTGCGGGTCGTAGCGCGGCCCGACGTCGCGGCCGAAGGCGTGCTCGGCGTCGTACACGCTCCAGCGGAAGCGCGTGCCGGCGGACTCCAGCGCGCGCCTGATCACATCGCGCCCCTCCGCGGGCGTGTGCGGGTCGCGGCTGCCGAAGATCATCAGCAGCTCGCCCTGGATCTCACCGGCGCGCGCCAATGAGCCCGCGTCGGCGTCGGCGCCGAGCTTGCCGTCGTGCAGCCCGGTCGGGTACCACAGCGCGGTGGCTCGCACGCGCGGGTCGAACGCCGCGCGGAAGCCGAGGTGGCCGCCGGTGCAGTGACCGGTCGCGGCGAGCCCGCCGTCGGCGACACGCTGGTCGCGCTCCAGATGGTCGAGCGCGGCGCGGATGTCGTCGTCGAAGTCGGCGACGGGCGTGTTCTCGGCGTCGGCCTGCCCGCGCGCCTTGCCCTCGTCGTCGAAGCCGAGAACCGTGCCCGGCGCTTCGATCCGGTGGTAGATCTCCGGCGCGGCGACCACGAACCCGTGGCCGGCCAGCCGCGCGCACCACCGCAGTGTCGACTCGGTCAGCTGGAAGATGTCCGAGTAGAACACGACGCCCGGGTGCCGCCCGGCGCGCGGCGCCGCGACGTACGTGCGCATCGCGCGATCACCCACCGGCACGTCCACGTATTCCTCGGAGATCACCATCTCAACGCGGTCGCAGGCCGGCGACGAGCCGGTCGACTGCGTCGGCGACGAGCTCGTCGAGGCCGGCGTCGGCGATCATGCCGCTGTTGACCATCGAGGCGAGGCCCTGGAGCGCCGCCCACGTCACGATCGCGACGCGCTCCGGATCGCCCGGGACGACGTGACCGGCGGCCTGGCCCTCGGCGATCAGCGCGAGCGGCGCCTCGAACGCGCGGTCGGCCGCCTCACGCAGGCTGTCCGCCGCGCCCTCGCGGTGCTTGCCCGCGAACATCAGATCGAGCAGCGCCGCGTGCTGCGTGGCGAACCTGACGTACGTCTGGGCGAACGCGAGCAGGCGGGCGTGGAACGCACCGCCGGCTGCCGCCATCGCCTCGCGAAGCTCGCCGCCGAGGCGGTCGAAGCCGTCCTCGGCGAGCGCATCGAGCAGCGACTGCTTGTCCGCGAAGTGCCGCCTGGGGGCGGCGTGGCTGACGCCGGCCTGGCGGGCGAGCTCGCGCAGGGAGAGATCCCCGGCACCGTGCTCGCTCAGCGTCCGCTCGGCACACGAGAGCAGGGTCGATCGGAGGTTGCCGTGGTGATAGGGGCGCGATCGCGTTGCCATCACCTCTGATCCTAGCGATTCAATGTTGTCATTGACACCATTGTTGTCACCAGCTACTTTATCTCCATGACCTCTCGCAAATGGACAGCACAGGACCTCCCCGGCCTCGAGAACCGCACCTTCGTGATCACGGGCGCCAACAGCGGCATCGGCCTCGCCGCCGCACGCGCGCTCGGCCATGCCGGCGCGCACGTCGTGCTCGCCGTACGTGACACCTCCAGGGGCGCGCAAGCCGCCGCGTCGATCGAAGGGCGGCCCGAGGTCCGGCAGCTCGACCTCGCCGACCTCGCGTCGGTCCACGCGTTCGCCGACGCCTGGGACGGCGATCTCGACGTCCTCGTCAACAACGCCGGGGTGATGGCCGTTCCCGAGCGCCGGACGAAGGACGGGTTCGAGATGCAGATCGGCACCAACCACCTCGGCCACTTCGCGCTCACGAACCTCCTGCTGCCGAAGATCACCGACCGCGTCGTGACCATTGCGTCGGGCGCGCACCGGATGGGATCGATCCGGCTGGACGACCTCAACTGGGAGCGCGACAGCTACGAGCGCTGGCGGGCCTACGGCCAGTCGAAGCTCGCCAACCTGCTGTTCACGTCCGCACTGCAGCGCCGGCTCGACGCCGCCGGATCGAGCGTCCGCGCGCACGCCGCCCATCCCGGATGGGCTGCCACGAGCCTCCAGAACCGCACCGAGAACCGGCTGCAGAACACGGTGATGGCGATCGGCAACCGCCTGATCGCGCAGAGTGCCGAGCAGGGCGCGCTCCCGACGCTCTACGCCGCGACGCAGGACCTGCCGGGCGACAGCTACGTCGGCCCCGACGGCATCCGCGAGGGCCGCGGACACCCGACCCTCGTCGGGCGCAGCGACGCCGCACGCGACATCGAGACCGGCGAGCGGCTGTGGACGCTCTCCGAGCAGCTGACCGGCGCCGCCTTCCCGCTCACCCCGGCGGTCGCCTAGTCCCCTCGGGGGGGAGCCGATTCACCCCTCCGGGGGCTGTGCGCATCGCCGTGGCCACGGCACGCTCGGCATATGTCGCGCTCGCTCGATTGGCGGAACGCGGTCAACGACGTTCTACGCCGGGCCACGGGTCACCACATCGTCAAGGTGCGACCCGCGCCGCCGAAGCCGCCGCCGCCTCCTCCGAAACCGAAGCCCGCACGACGGCGGCCCAGGGAAGACCGCATCAGGAGCTATCACGACGAGGAGGCGCGCGCGACGATGCGTGCCGTCCGGCAGTGGACGATGACATCCCACGGGAAGGTCTTCGCGCTGATCGTCGCGGTCCGATACGTGGCCGATCACCGAGTGCCGGGCGACGTCGTCGAGTGCGGCGTCTGGCGCGGCGGGAGCATGCAGGCGGTCGCGCGGACCCTGCTCGACCGGGGCGTGACCGACCGCGACCTGCACCTGTTCGACACCTTCGACGGAATGCCGCCGCCGACCGCAGCGGACCGGCGGCACGACGGGCCGCTCGCCGGCGAGCTGCTCGAGAGCCGTCCTCGCGACTCGAACGTCTGGGCCGTCGCCGACCTCGACGACGTGCGGGCCGGCATGGCGCAGACCGGCTATCCCGCCGAGCGGATCCACTACCACCCCGGGCTCGTGGAGGACACGGTCCCGGCGAAGGCGCCCGAGCGAATCGCCCTGCTGCGCCTGGACACCGACTGGTACGAGTCGACCAAGCACGAGCTGATGCAGCTGTACGACCGGGTCACGCCGGGCGGGGTGATCGTCTTCGACGATTACGGCTACTGGGACGGCGCGCGCAAGGCCGTGGACGAGTTCCTCGCCGAGACGGGACACCAGTTGCTACTGGTCCCGATCGACTCGGGCCGGATGACCTTCAAGCCGTAGCGCACGCGGCCCCTGAGACGCCGGCGATCGCACGGATCGCCGGCGCCTCGGGCTCTCCCCTACTCGTACGCGAGCGCGGTGAGCACGTCGAGCCGCGAGGCCCGCCGTGCCGGAATCACCGCCGCGAGTACGCCTGCGAGAGCGGCGACGACCGTGAGCACGACGAGCGAGCCCGCCGGGATCGCGAACGTCAGGCCCTCGTCGCCGAACACCGACGTCACGATCGCGGCGAGGCCGAGCCCGGCCGCGATCCCGAGCGCCGCGCCCATCAGCGCGGTGATCACGCTCTCGTGCCGGACCATCCGCCGCACCTGCCGGCGCGACATGCCGACGGCGCGCAGTGTGCCGAGCTCGCGCGTGCGCTCGAACGTCGAGAGCACGAGCGTGTTGACGATCCCGAACAGGCTCACGATCACGGCGAGCGCGAGCAGGACGTAGAAGATCGCCAGCAGCGAGTCGATGTCGGCGGTCACCTCGTCGATGTACGCGGCCTCCGTGCGTGCCTTGGCGTCCGGGAACGGCTTCAGGGCCCGGTCGAGCGCGGCGCCGTCGGACGCGGACACGTACGTGACGATGTTGCGGTTGTTCTCGAACGCGCCCTCGAAGGCGGTCTGCGAGATCGTGATCGGGCCCATCGCGAGCGCGTCGAGCACCGGCGACTTCTCGATCGCGCGCACCGTGAGCTGCAGCTCGTCGCCCTTCGGGGAGGTGACGTCGAACCGGTCGCCGACCGTCAGGCCGCGCTCGGTGGCGAGGCCCTCGTCGACGATCGCCCCGTCGGTCCCGAGCTTCGCGATCGCCGCGTCGGAGCCGACCTTGTAGTCGAACGAGAACCGGCCGCCGACGGTCGCCGGATCGATCGAGTTCACGATCTCCTTGTCGCCGAACGCGAGGCCGACGTCCTGGCGGACGGCGGTGACGCCGTCGATGCCGGGCGCGGCCGCGACGGCCTTCGCGACGGCCGGATCGGTCGGCGACCAGCCGTCCGCGGCGGTGATCACGTGCGTGGCCGCGATCCGCCGCTCGAGCGAGCCGGAGGTCGTGTCGCGCAGGCCCTGGGCGACCACGGTCACCAGGGTCACGAGCGCGACGCCGATCATCAGCGCCGAGGCCGTCGCCGCGGTGCGGCCGGGATGGCGCATCGCGTTGCGCCGCGCGAGCACGCCCGCGGACCCGCCGATCCGCTCGGCCGGGCGGCCGAGCACGGAGGCGAGCATGCGCACGGCGCGCGCCGGCAGACGCAGCCGGTGCGACCCCGGCTCGGCGTCGTGCAGCGCCGCCACGGGCGGCACGCGCGTCGCCCGCCACGCCGGGATCAGGCCGGCCACGAGCGTCACCAGCGTGCCCACGAGCACCGAGACGATCACCGTCCGCGCGGCGAACACCGTGCCCGCGTCCGGCAGCGAGAGGTCCATCGAGCGGAACACCGCGTCGAGCCCCTTGGCGATGCCGAAGCCGGCGGCGAGGCCGAGCGCCGACGCCAGCAGGCCGATCACCAGCGCCTCGAGCATCACCGAGCCGAGCACCTGCCTGCGGGCGGCGCCGACCATCCGCAGCAGCCCGAACTCACGCGAGCGCTGCGCGACGGTGATCGAGAGCGTGTTGAAGATCGTGAACGCCCCGACGAAGATCGCGACGAAGCCGAACACGAGCAGCACGATCCGGATGATCGAGATGAACTGCTCCAGGCCCTGCAGGGTGAAGCGATCGTGCGAGCGGGCGGTCTGGACCTGGCCGGCCGTGCCGACCGCCTGCCCGACGGCCTTGCGGACGTCGGCGGGAGCGACGCCGTCGCGCCCGGCGACGAGGATCGAGTCGTAGGCGCCGTCCTTGCCGAACAGCTCCTGCGCGGCGCGCAGGTCGAAGACGGCGGCGGTGGCGACGCCGAGCGACTTGACGGTGCCGAAGCGGGCGATGCCCACGAGCGTGTACTCGCGCGCCGCGCCGGGCGTGGTCACGCGCACACGCGCGCCGAGCGCGTAGTGCTGCTTCTCGGCCGTGGCGGCATCGATCACGACCTCGCCCGGCCCACGGGCCCAGCGGCCGGAGTCGAGCCGGAACGGCGTGGTGGCCGCGGCGCCCGCGGTGTGCGAGTCGTAGCCGACGCCGAAGTAGGGGCCGTCGCCGACGGGCTTGCCGTCGCGCGCGACGATCTTGGCCTCGTCGGAAACGTCGCCGACGGCGACCGCGACCTCCGGGACCGCGCGCACCGTGTCGAGCAGCTTCGCGTCGACGGTCGGGCGCTTGGCCGTCCAGTCGGTCGCGTCGACCTTGAACGCCGTGCGGCCGGCGACGACCGCGTCGGTGCCGTCGTAGGCGGCCGAGGACAGGCTGTCCGAGGCGCCGCGCATGGTGTCGGTCAGCGTGAACGCGCCGCTCACCATGGCGACGCCGAGCACGATGGCCAGCATGGTCAGGATCGTGCGCACGGGGCGCGCGATCAGTCCTCTGAGAGCGACCCGCTTCATCGGCCCGCCGCCTCCTTCATCACCGCGAGGACGCCGGCCTCGGTCGGCCGGGCGAGGTCGGCCACGATGCGGCCGTCGGTGAGGTACAGCACGCGGTCGGCGGTGGCCGCCGCGCGCGGGTCGTGCGTGACCATCAGCGTCGTCTGGCCGTCGAGGTCGACGGCGTCGCGCAGCAGTTCCAGAATGCCGGCGCCGGCCTCGGAGTCGAGGTTGCCGGTCGGCTCGTCGGCGAACAGCACGGTCGGGCGCGTGATCAGTGCCCGGGCGATCGCGACGCGCTGCTGCTGGCCGCCCGACAGCTCGGCCGGCCGATGCCCGCGGCGCTCGGTGAGACCGACACGCTCGATCAGCGCCTCGATCTCGCCGGCCGCCGGCTTGGTGCCGGAGATCGCGAGCGGGAGCAGGATGTTCTCCTGCGCGGACAGCGTCGGGAGCAGGTTGAAGGACTGGAACACGAACCCGATGTGGGTGCGGCGCAGGCGCGTCAGCTCGCGGTCCTTCATCCGCGTGATGTCATGACCCGCCACCTGGACGGTGCCCGACGTCGGCTCGTCCAGGCCCGCCAGCAGGTGCATGAGCGTCGACTTGCCGGAGCCCGACGGGCCCATCACGGCCGTGAACTGCCCGGCGGGCAGCGTGAGCGAGACGCCGCGCAGGGCGTGCACGCTGGAGTCGCCGTGGCCGTACGTGCGCGTGAGCGCGGTGGCGGCGACGGCCGTGCCGACGCCCAGGGGAGCTTCGAGGAGAGCGGTCAAGGGGACTCCTAACGCGAAATCGACTGTCAAGCGAAGGCCGCCTCACGCGTGATGCGTGAGAGGGCGGCTTCCAGAGCACCGGCGGACAGCAGGGCGCTCGTCGCCTGGGCGAGCAGGCGCCCGGCGATCCCGCCGGACGGGCGAACGGACACTGAGGCGCGGACCTCGCTGCCACCTTCGAAGGCGGCGAGCTCGTACGACACGTCGAAGCCCACGGGGCCATCGGCCGCGAGCGAGAGCCCGCGTCCCGAGGCCTCGTGCACCTCGACGTCGAACCCGACCCGCCGGCCCGCCAGCTTCCCGCTCACGCGAGCGCGGCTGCCGGCCGCCAGCCGGCGACCGTCGAGCTCCTCGACGTCGAACGGCAACGGCGCCCAGCGGGCGCATGCGTCCGGATCGGTGAGCACGTCGAGCACGTCCTCGGGACGCGCGGCGGTGGTGGTCTCGGCGGTCCATGTCCTCATGCCAGGACTGTCGCCGCCACGGCGTCGCTTGTCGTCGGCCTCGGAGACGATCCTGCTCGACCCCTGCGGACGACTCGGCGTCATCCTCGAGGATGACGCCGCGATCGTCTGCGAGGACGACGATTCGGGGCCTGCGCGCGGCTAGGGTTGCTCACGCGATGCTCGGACGCCTGCGCACGATGGACCCGTACCGGGCCGACCTGCTGCTCGCCGCCGCCATCCTCGTCGAGGGGCTGGTGGAGCTCGCCGTGCTGCCACCGGACGGTGCCCCGTACCGCGCGGGCGCGACGGCGGTCATCGTCGTGCTCGCCTTTGCGGTCGCGATCCGCCGCCGGTGGACGGTCGTGTCCGCGCTCGTCGGGATGCCGCTGCTGATCGCCTTCAGCGCGCTCGGGGCCGACTACGGCGACCACATGGTCAGCCCGTTCTTCGTGATCGTGTTCCTGCTCTACTCGTACGGCAGGAACCTCGAGGGCAGGACGCTGTACGCGATCGTCGGCTACGCCCTGGTCTGCGCGATGATCTCGCAGGGAACCGACGCGTACGACGACGAGCCGACGAGCTACCTGTTCTCGGTCGGCGCGATCGTCCTGGGGCCGGCGCTGCTCGGCCGTGTGCTGCGCAACCGCGCACGGCTCAACCGCACGCTGCGGGAGAAGGCGCACGGGCTCGAGCGCGACCGCGCGAGTCGCGCCGCGGCCGCGGCGAGCGACGAGCGCACGCGGATCGCCGGCGAGCTGCACGACGTCGTCGCGCACTCGCTCAGTGCGATGGTCGTGCAGGCGTCGGGGGCGCGGCGGCTCGCCGAGCGCGATCCGGCGCGCGCGGCGGAGGCGTTCCTGGCGGTCGAGACCAGCGGTCGCGAGGCGCTGATGGAGATCCGCGGGCTGCTCGGCGTCCTGCGCCGCGAGGACGAGGAGCTGGCGCTCGCGCCGCAGCCGTCACTGCGCCACCTCGCGTCGCTCCTGCGCAAGGTCGAGGCGTCCGGCCTGCCCGCCGAGCTGGCGGTCGAGGGCGAGGCGCGCGACCTGCCGATCGGCCTCGACCTGACCGCGTACCGGGTGGTGCAGGAGGCCGTCGGCGGCGCCCGCGACCACGGCCATGCCGGTCACGTGCGCGTGCGCGTGCGGTACGCGGAGGACCATGTGGAGCTGGAGGTCGTCGACGACGGCGGCGAGCCGTCCCGCCCGCTGCTCGGCATCCGCGAGCGCGTCACCCTCGCCGGCGGCGTGCTGCGGGCCGGCGCGCGACGCGACGGCGGCCACGTCGTCCGCGCGCGACTCCCGCTGGGAGGCTCGGCGTGAGGCGCCGGCTGCGAGCCCTCGGGCGCGCCGACCGGCGCACGATCGACCGCCTGATCGCGGCGGCGTTCATCGTCGTCGGCCTGGTCGAGCTGGCCTTGCAGGGACCGGACGAACGCGCCCGGTGGCTCGTGCTCCCGATCACGCTCAGCTTCGCGGCGCTCGCGTGGCGCCGCACGCAGCCGGTCGCCGCCGGCGTCGTGATGTTCATGACGTGGACGCTCGCGAACGCGTTCAGCGTCGACCTCGAACCGCTCCAGGCCCCGCTGGTCGCCGCGCTCACGATCAGCTACGCGATGGGCGCGTACACCACGGGCCGTCAGGCGCTCGCGGCGCCGCTGGTGGTCGTCGCCGGGATGACCGCCGTCGTCACGACGTTCCCCGACCCGGTCTTCACCGACTACATCTTCCCGACCGCGTTCACGCTGATCGCGTGGCTCGCCGGCCGCGGCCTGCGCACGCGCACGCGGCTGACCGAGGAGCTGCACGAGGCGGCCGTCCAGGCGCAGGAGGCGCACGAGGCGGAGCTCGCACGCGCTGCCGCAGACGAGCGCCGGCGGATCGCGCGCGAGATGCACGACGTCGTCGCCCACTCGGTCTCGGTGATGGTCGTCCAGGCCGGCGGCGCGCGCCGCATCCTCGACCAGGATCCGCAGCGTGCCGTCGAAGCGGCGGCGCGGATCGAGGAGGTCGGGCGCGCGGCGATGACCGAGATGCGGCGGCTGCTCGGCGTGCTCCACCATGGCGAGGACGAGGCGGGTCGGGCGCCGCAGCCGACGCTGCGCGAGCTCGATGCGCTCGTGGCCCGCTCGCGCGCCGCGGGCCTGCCGGTGACGCTGGTGGTCGAGGGAACGCCCCGGTCGCTGCCGGCCGGCAAGGACCTGGCCGCCTACCGGGTGGTCCAGGAGGCGCTCACCAACGCGATCAAGCACGCGGGCGCGGCGCCGACCTCGGTGATCGTGCGATGGCAGCCGTCGGCGCTGGAGCTCGAGATCGTCGACACTGGGGCGGGCAGGATCGGCAACGGCAACGGTGCGGGCCATGGGCTCGTCGGGATGGAGGAGCGCATGAGGTTGTACGACGGGTCGCTGCGCACGGGCGTGCGGCCGGGCGGCGGGTTCGCGGTCGTCGCGAGGCTCCCCCTGTGATCCGGGTCCTCGTCGCCGACGACCAGGCGCTGGTCCGTGCCGGCTTCCGGATGATCCTCGACGCGGAGGAGGACATCGACGTCGTCGGCGAGGCGTCCGACGGCGCGGCGGCGGTCGAGCAGGCCCGGCGGCTGACTCCCGACGTGGTGCTGATGGACATCCGCATGCCCGAGCTCGACGGCATCGAGGCGACGCGCCGGGTCGTGGAGGCGGGCGGCGACGCGCCGCCGCGCGTGCTGA
Source organism: uncultured Solirubrobacteraceae bacterium (assembly GCA_963806395.1). Classification (GTDB taxonomy): domain Bacteria; phylum Actinomycetota; class Thermoleophilia; order Solirubrobacterales; family Solirubrobacteraceae; genus DASSUW01. The sequence continues at coordinate 195,026 of CAWDYI010000022.1, forward strand.
TGCTCACCACCTTCGACCTCAACGAATACGTTTACGAGGCACTGCGCGCCGGCGCGAGCGGCTTCCTGCTGAAGGACGTGCCGCCGGAGGAGCTCGCCGCCGGGATCCGCATCGTCGCCCGCGGCGACGCGCTGCTCGCTCCGTCGATCACGCGGCGCCTGATCCACGAGTTCGCCCGCGCCGCCCCGGCCGGCGGGCCGCCGCCGGGCTTCTCCGAGCTCACGGCGCGCGAGGTGGAGGTGTTCAAGCTCGTCGCGCGCGGGCTCTCGAACGCCGAGATCGCGGCCGAGCTGATCGTGAGCGAGACGACCGTCAAGACGCACGTCGCCCGGCTGCTGATGAAGCTCGGGATCCGCGATCGCGTCCAGGCGGTCGTGCTCGCCTACGAGTCCGGGATCGCGGTGCCGGGCGGGGCCGGCGCCTAGCGTAAGCGCCGCTTTCCGGCACGTAAGCGCGGCGGGCCGCAACCGCGCTCCATCCGCCCGATGTCGGCAGGTCCAGGCGGCACGACACTGCCGTCGATGACTACGAGAGGAGCAGACGTGCGTGCATTTCCGCTGCCGGGTGACGGCGAGGCCGTGGTCGCGGCGCCGGCCCCGGGCGCAGGGCCGGGCTACTGGGCGGGCGCGTCGTGTGCCGTGCAGGACGGCGAGGGCGGGTTCATCGTCGCGTACCGCGTACGGAACGGTCACGACGGCAACGACGAGACGATCGTCGCGCGGTCGGGTGATGGTGAGCGGCTCACGACCGTCGCCACGCGCGACGAGTCGGACTTCGATGCGAAGGGGATGGAGCGCCCGGCGCTCGTGCGCACCGAAGCGGGCCGCTGGCGCCTGTACGTGTGCTGCGCCGCCCGCGACAGCAAGCACTGGTGGATCGACGCGCTGGAGGCCGACGACCTCGAGGGCCTCGCCTCGGCGGAGCCGCGCACGGTGTTCGGAGGCGACGAGCGCACGGGCGTGAAGGATCCGCTGGTGCGCCGCGCGAACGGGCGCTGGGAGGCGTGGATCTGCTGCCACCCGCTCGACGAGCCGGGTGCGGAGGACCGCATGAGCAGCGCGTACGCGACGAGCGACGACGGCCTCGACTGGAAGTGGCACGGCACCGTGCTCGCCGGCCGGCCCGGTGGCTGGGACGCGCGCGGCGCCCGGCTCACGTCCGTCCTGCCCGACGGCCGCGCGAGCTACGACGGCCGCGCGACCGCGGAGGAGAACTGGTTCGAGCGCACGGGCCTCGTGGCGGCGCGCGACGAACCGGTCGCCGACGTCCGCTACCTCGACGTGCTCCCGCTTCCAGACGGCGCCTTCCGCATCTACTACGAGGCGCGGCTGCCCGACGAGAGCCACGAGCTGCGGACCGAGCTGGTCACGCAGCCGCGAGATCGAGCCTGAAGTCGACGGCGCCGTCGCCGCTGCCCACGGCACGGAAGCCGAGCCGGCGCAGCAGCGCCGACGCGGGCGCGTTGTCCCACAGGGTCGTTCCCGTGAGGCGCTGGATGCCGTTCGCTCGCGCACACTCGACGACGCGCGCGGTCAGCGCGCCGCCAAGGCCGCGGCCGTGCCAGTCGTCGGCGACCGTGACGGCGACGTCGGCGGTGCCGGCCGATTCCGGCCACGCGGCGTAGCGGGCGACGCCGACCATCCGGTCGTCCTCGTCGAACGCCACGATCGCCTCGTGGGTCACGTGGTCGACCTCCGTCAGGTACGTCAGCTCGCGCGCCGACAGCGTGTGCTTGGGACCGAGGAACCGCAGATGGCGCGAGCGTGCGCTGAGCCGCGCGAATCCCTCCGCGAGCGCGTTGCGGTCGGCCGGCCGGATCGGCCGGGTGTACACGCGCGAGCCGTCGGTGAGCGCGAGCTCGCCGGGCGGTCGGCAGCGTTGGAGGAGCGATCTGGGCATGGCGGTAACAAGTCCAGACGCCGTTCCCCCCGCCGGAATTCCCGAGCAGGTCGGCTAAGAGCCCGTCAAGGCCAGCCGAGATACTCGCCGCGATGCGCGGCGAACGTGGCCGCCACCGTGCGCTCGTCGGGCTCGGCGAGCGCGTGCAGCGCGGCGATCAGCCGCTCGATCTGCGCGGTCATCACGAGCAGGTACCGCGTCGGCGCGGCCTGCGGGTTCCAGTACGTGTGCGGCGTGCCGCGCGGGACGAGCACCGCGCCGCCGGCGGGGACCATCACGTCGTCCGCGCCGACGCGCACGCAGAGCGCGCCGTCGAGGACGTACCACGCCTCGTCGTCGTCGTGGTGGATGTGCAGCGGAGCGACGTAGCGCGGCGGGTCGGCACCGCCTCCTGGATCCGTCCACTCAGCGACGACGAGCGAGGCGCGGGACGAGCTGATCTCGCGACCCGCAAGAGGAGCGGCGAACTCCATCGCGCCACCGTACCGCGCGACCTACCATCCGTGATCGTGACCCGCACGCCCGCCGACCTCGACAACCTGGCCACGCGCAACGCCGAGCTGCGCCGCCTGTTCGTCAAGCCGACCGTCCGGCTCACGGACGAGGACTCGCCGGGTGTCTACGCGGTGTACGTACAGGACCGGCACGGCGGTGGCGAGCGCCTGCTCGGGCGCGTCCCCGGCGAGGCGCTCGCCCGGCTGCTCGCCGGCCTGCCCGACGGCGCCGGACCCGACGGCGTCGAGGGCGCCGTCCGTCGCTACCAGGCGGGCGTCGACGCCGGCGGCACGTGAAGCTCCCGGCCCAGAGCTGAGCTGACCCTCAAGCCGCGCGCTGGGAGGCCGATGCTTTCTTGGGTTCCCCATGAAAGCGCCTCATCACGACGACCCGCGGGACGAGGGTCCGCTCGCGGATCTGACCTCGGCCGGGATGTGGACGACCGCCGGCCTGGTCGGCGGCGCCATGTTCCTGCTCCCCGGCTCCCCGCACGAGCACCTCGGCGCCGGGCTTGCGATCGCGGTCTTCGCGGTGCTGTGGGGGCTGATCTCGCTGGGCCTGTGGAAGGCGCGCTGGACGATGTCGATCGGCGTGCGCGCGGTCGTGACCGCCTCCACGGCGCCGGTTGTGGCCGCGGCGATCTGGGCGTCCGGCGGCGCGTCCAGCTTCCTCCAGCCGCTGCTGCTGTTCACCTCGATCTTCGTCGCCTACTTCTTCCCGCCGCGCCTCGCGTGGCCGCTCGTCGCCCTGTTCGCGCTCGCGTTCGCGTCGCCCCTGTTCTACGACGCGGCCGCGGTCGATCAGACCTATCCCGCGCGCGCCGTCGGGTACGCGATCGCGCTCGCCGGCGAGATGATCGTCATCCAGATGCTCAAGCGGCGCCTGCTGCACGCGGAGGCCCGCCAGCGCGTGATGGCCGAACGCGACCCGCTCACCGGTCTCTACAACCGGCGCAGCTTCGACGCGGCGCTCGTGCACGCGCTCGACCGCCAGGACGGCGTCGCGCTCGTGCTGTTCGACTTCGACGAGTTCAAGGCGATCAACGACGACCACGGGCATCCGGTCGGCGACGCCGTGCTGCAGGCGATCGCGACCGCGTGCCAGGAGGTCGTGCGCGACGACGACTGCCTCGCCCGCATCGGCGGCGACGAGTTCGCCGTCATCGCGCCGAACGCCGGCTCGGCCGGCGTCGCACGCATCGTCGCGTCGCTCGAGGAGGCGATCGCGGCGGCCGACCTTCCCGCCGAGATCGCCTCGGTGCAGGCGAGCTTCGCATGGGCGGTGGCGCCGTCGGACGCAGCGTCGGGCGCGGCCCTGCTCGACTGCGCCGATCAGCGGCTGCTGTACCGCAAGCGACTGAGCAAATCCACGCTCTGATCCGCTAGCTTTCGTCGGCGTTCCGGCGAAATCCCCGGGGGGAGCCATGAGGAGAGGTTTCGGAGCGCTGCTCGTCGTGCTGGCCGCAGCGGCGTTCGCACAGCCCGCAGCGGCGCACGATCGCTCGCTGCAACGCTACGCGGAGGGCACCTGGAGGTCGTTCGTCGCGATGACGGACGAACGCACCGGTCTGCCCACCGACGTGCTCGGCGTCGACGGCACGCGCAGCGTGCAGACGTCGACCACCAACATCGGCGCCTACATGTGGAGCGCCGTGGCGGCCGAGCAGCTCGGGATCATCCGCCGGTCCGAACTGGTGAAGCGCCTGCGCCGGACCGTCGGCACGCTCGAGGACATGGAGCGGCACGCTCCCTCGGGCCAGTACTACAACTGGTACGACTTCCGCACCGGGGAGAAGCTCACCGTCTGGCCGCCCAGCGGCGGACCGCTGACGCCGATCCTCTCGTCCGTCGACAACGGCTGGCTGGCGACCGGCCTGCGGATCGTCGCGAACCGCGTGCCCGAGCTCTCGCACCGGGCGCGGGCGCTGTACTCCGGCATGGACTTCGGCTTCTACTACCGGCCGTCGGTCAACCGGATGCTGTTCCACTACGTCCCGGGCGCCGCGAACCCGGACGCGTGCTGCTACGACACGTACGTCAGCGAGAGCCGGATCGCCGGCTACCTCGGCATCGCGAAGGGCGAGGTCCCGCCGAAGGTCGTCTTCGGCGCCAACCGCTCGTGGCCGGACACGTGCGAGTCCTCCTGGACCGAGACCCGTCCGGTCGGCTTCACGCGCACGTACTACGGCACGCCGGTCTACGACGGCTCGCTCCCGTACAACGGCACGCTCGTCACGCCGGGCTGGGGCGGGAGCATGTTCGAGGCGCTGATGCCTTCGCTGTTCGTGCCCGAGGAGGACTGGGCGCCGGGCAGTTGGGGCGCCAACCACCCGCTGACCGTCGACGCGCAGATCCACCACGGACTCGTGGAGGCGGGCTACGGCTACTGGGGCTTCTCCCCCGCCAACGTCCCCGAGGGCGGGTATGCCACGTACGGCGTCGACGGGATCGGCACCGACTCCGGCGGCTACCCCTCGAACAACGACCACACGCTGATCGACCACGGCTGGCCGGACTGCCCGGGGGGGCGGCCGGCGCTGCCCGACCCGCCTCCGAGTGCCTACACCAACGGCGTCGTGACGCCGCACGCGGCGTTCCTGGGGCTGCGCTACCGGCCGGCGGCGGCACTGGCCGACCTGCGCCGGCTCGAGCGCGACTTCGACATCTACACGCGCCTGGGCTTCCTGGACTCGGTCAACGTCGACACCGGCGTGGTGTCGTCCTCGTACCTGTCGCTCGACCAGGGCATGATCATGGCCGCGCTCGGCAACGCGCTCGGCCACGACGTGCTGCGGCGGGCGTTCGCGACGCAGGACTTCGAGCGCGCCCTGCGCCCGGTGATCGGCGTCGAGGAGTTCAGCGCATCGCCGCGACCGTGCACGATCACCGGCACGCCGGGCCGCGACCACCTGCGCGGCACGCGGCACGACGATGTGATCTGCGGCCTCGGCGGCGACGACGTGATCGACGGTCGCGACGGCGACGACGCGATCTTCGGCGACGCCGGCAACGACCGCGCCGAGGGCGGCGACGGCGACGACACGCTCTACGGCGCCGACGGCGCCGACCGGCTCGACGGCGAGCACGGTCGCGACGTGCTTTCGGGCGGGCCGGACGTCGATGTCCTCAAGCGCGGTCCCGGAGATCACGCCGAGCCGGGCGAGTAGATCCGGTACAGCACGTGCGGGAGGTCGGCGTGCACGACCTCCCGCTCGTAGCCGAAGCCGAGCTTCTCCATAACGCGCCGTGAGGCGAGGTTGCCGATCAGCGTGTAGGCGACGACGTCGGGCAGGCCGAGCACGTCGAACGCGACGCGGACGGACGCAGCGCCGATCTCGGTCGCGTAGCCGGCCCCCCAGAGCTCGGGCATCACGGCCCAGCCGACCTCGATCTCGTCGCGGCCGCCGACGTGCGTGCGGCTGAGGCCGCCGCGGCCGACCGGCGCGCCGGTCTCGCCGTCCACGAACATCCAGTAGTCGAAGCCGTGCGCGTCCCAGCCGTCGCCGTGCCTCGCGATCCCGCGCCGGACGTCGTCGGGGGACCGGGCGCCGCCCAGCGTCGCCCCCACCCGCGGGTCGCCCAGCAGGGCGGTCAGGGCCGCTTCGTGCTCGGGGCCGATCCGCTCGCCGCGCAGCCGCGGCGTCTCGATCACCGCAGGTGCGACGTGTCGTTCCACAGCGAGATGACGCGCCGCTCGCGCTCGAGGCCGAGCTCGCTCACCGAACCCGTCGACAGCGCCAGCCGGCCGCCGTGACTAGCGGGAAGGTCGATGTAGCGCGCGCCGAGCACGCGCAGCAGATGTCCGTGCGCGAACACGGCCACGTCGCCGTCCGCGGCCAGCGCTCGCGCGATCACGCGGTCGGCGCGAGCGCCCACCTGCTCGGCGGTCTCGCCGCCGGGCGCACCGTCGGTCCAGACGCTCCAGCCCGGCCGCGTCTCGCGGATCTCCGGCGTCGTCAGCCCCTCGTACTCGCCGTACCTGAACTCCGCCAGGTCCTCGTCCACCTCGGCTCCGGCCCCGAGCCCGGCCAGCGACGCCGTCTCACGCGCGCGGATGTACGGCGACGTGAGGACGAGCGCGAAGTCGCGACCCGCGAGCCGCTCGCGCAGGCGTTCGGCGTCACGGCGCCCGGAGTCGAGCAGCGGCACGTCGGTGGTGCTGGTGTGCTTGCCGCTGGCGCTCCACTCGGTCTCGCCGTGCCGTACGAGGACGATGGTCACGGTCGGTCAGCCTACGCGGCGCGCCTCGACAGGCGAGGCGTGGTGTTGGATACCGTCCGCGCGTGCCGGTCGCCCTGAACTTCGAGGAACGCCGGCTGCGCGTGCTGCTGATCGCGCACGCGATCTGGAGCGCGTTGCTCGCCTGCGGCTACCTCGCCGGCGGCGACACCGGCACGTTCGCGTTCATGCCGAACTCGTTCGCGAAGGACATGCTGTTCGTCGCGCTGTCGGCGATCGGCGCCGCGGACGTGCGTCGTTTCGGCTGGACGGCGCTGGTGATCGCGGCCGGCTACGCCGCGCTCGTGGTCGGGCAGATCGCCACGCTGATCTGGGGTGGTGCGCCGGGCCAGGAACTGCTCGGCGTCGAGGTCGCGGCGGCCGTCGTGCTGCTGGCCTGGATGGCGATCGACCTCGTGCTCGCCGTGCTGTTCGCCGCGTGGTGGGCGGCCTCCGTCCGCGCGCGCCACGGTCTGCGGTACCTGAACCCGCTCGCGTTCGTGTCGCTGGTCGCGCTCGCCGAGGTGCTGATCGAGGGGCGCCGCGAGGTGGTCTCGCCCGAGCAGGTCGCCAAGAACGTCGACAGCTACCTCGCTGCGCTCGACGCGCGCGGCAAGGGGCGCGTGCAGCTCGCGCTGGTGGCGCTGTGCGTGTGGCCGATGCTCACGCTTCGCCCACCGCTGCCCGCGCTCGCTCCCGCGACGCGCAAGCAGTTCCTCGAGCGGCGCTTCATCGAGGACGTCGAGGCGGGACGTACGTTCCGGCCGCTGCGGCCGTTCGTGCAGGTGATGATCCGGACCGGCGCGCAAATGTCGTACCTCGGTTACTACGGCGACCGCAAGTCGTGGGAGTCGATCGGCTACACGCCCTATCAGGATCGCCGGCCGGACGGCCGCGCGGCGGGGCCGAGCGACCCGCCCGAGCCGCCGCTGCGCACGCTCACGGTGCCGCCTCGCGACGGGGGCAAGGGCTACGACACGCTGGTGGTCGGCTCCGGTGCGGCCGGCTCGATCCTCGCGTTCCGGTTCGCCCAGGCGGGCCGTAAGGTGCTCGTGCTCGAGCGCGGCCCGCACCTCGATCCGCGGCAGTTCACCGACGACGAGGTCGGCCAGTACCTGCGCCTCTACAACGAGGGCGCGCTCCAGCTCGCGACGAACTTCAGCCTGCAGGTCCTGCAGGGCATGTGCGTCGGCGGCGGCACGACGATCAACAACGCGCTCTGCCTCCCGCCGCCCGCGCCCGTGCTCGACGCGTGGGCGGAGCTGGGCGTCGAGCGCGCCGGGCTCGAGGCGGCGATCGACGAGGTCCGGCGCTGGCTGGGCGTGTGCCCGATCCGGCCGGAGACGACGACGATCGCCGCGCGGCGGTTCGCGAAGGCGGTCGGGGAGCTGGGGCTGCCGGGGCGGCTCGACGTGATGGAGGCGAACATCACGGAGGCCTGTCGCGGGACCGGGTACTGCAACATCGGCTGCGCGTACGGAGCCAAGCAGGCGGCGCTCGACACGGTCCTGCCGTGGGCGCAGGAGCGCTTCGGGGTCGACGTGCTCGCCGACGTCGAGGTCGAGCGGATCGTCACCGCCGGCGACCGCGCCGTCGGCGTGGTCGCGCAGCACGGGCCGAGCGGCGAGCGGCTCTCGCTCGCCGCCGGCGAGGTCGTCGTGGCGGCCGGGCCGATCGCCTCGAGCTGGCTGCTGCAGCGCAGCGGCCTCGGCGGCGAGCGCGTCGGGGAGGGCCTGCACTTCAACATCAACTCGCCGCTGACGGCGGACTTCCCGGACCCCGTCGACTCGTTCGCGGGGATCCAGATGTCGCACGCCTACGTGCCGCCGGGCGACCCGCCCGGCTACCTCGTCGAGACCTGGTTCAACCCGCCGGCCACGCAGGCGCTGGCGATGCCCGGCTGGTTCGACCACCACTTCGAGAACATGCACCGCTACCGCCACATGGCGGCCGGCGGCGTGCTCGTCGGCACCACGACGCCCGGCCGCGTGAAGCCGACCCGCCACGGGCCCCAGATCGAGTACACCGCCTCGGCGGCCGACCGCGGCCGCGTCGTCGAAGGGCTCGGCGTGGCGGGCCGGATCTGGCTGCAGGCCGGCGCGGAGCGCGTGATGCCCGCCACGTTCACGTGGCAGGAGTACCGCAGCGCCGGCGACCTCGGTGGGCTGGCGCGCACCATCCGGAACACGGGAGACCTGCTGATGACCAGCGCCCACCCGCAGGGCGGCAACGCGATCGGCGACGTGGTCGACGAGGACTTCCGCGTGCGCGGCTTCGCGAACCTGTGGCTGTGCGACGCGAGCGTCTTCCCGTCCTCCGTGCACGTGAACCCGCAGCTGACCGTGATGGGGATGGCGCAGTACGCCGCGCACCGGATCCTCGGCCGCGAAGGGGTCTGACCCCGGTTCGGGGACCCTAAGGGGGGTCAGACCCCTGTTCGGGGACCCTAAGGGGGGTCAGACCCCTTTATCTTCTGCGCGATGGACGTGGTGATCGTCGGCGCTGGGACGTTCGGCGCCTCGCTGGCCTGGCAGCTGGCGCGCGCCGGCCACGGCGTCACGCTCGTCGACCAGTTCGAGCCGGGCGATCGGCGAGCGACCTCCGGTGGCGAGACGCGGCTGATCCGCTGCTCGCACGGGGCCCATGCGGACTACACGGCGATGGCGCGGCGGGCGCGGACGCTGTGGCGAGAGCTCGAACGCGAGTCCGGCGCCGACCTGCTGATCGAGTGCGGCGTCGCCTGGTTCGCCCACCGCGAGGACGGCTGGGAGGCCGCGTCCGAGCGCACGATGCTGGCGCAGGGCATCCCGGCCGAGCGCCACGACGTCGCGTCGCTCTTCCCGAGCTTCCGCGACGACGACCTGACGTTCACGCTGCTCGAGCCCGAGGCCGGCGTGCTGCGCGCGCAGCGCGCGGTGCAGACGCTCGCCGCGCAGGCGGCCGCCCACGGCGCGCGTCTGATCCGCGGGCGTGCTCGCCCGGACGGCGCCGCGGTGCTGCTCGACGACGGCACGCGGCTCGAGGGGGACGTCGTCGTCTGGGCCTGTGGCTGCTGGCTGGCGCGCCTTTTCCCGGGACTGGTGACGCTCAAGGTCACGCGCCAGGAGCTGCTCTTCCTCGACGGCGGCGCGGCGTGGCAGGCCGCGACGGTGCCGGGGTGGGTCGACTACGACCACGCGATGTACGGAACGTCCGACCTCGACGAGCTCGGCGTGAAGGCGGCGCTCGACCTCGAGGGCCCGCTACTGGATCCCGACGCCGCGCTCGAGGACACGCCGACCACCGAGCCGGCGGTGCGCGAGTACATGCGCCTCCGCTTCCCCGCGCTCGAGCACGCTCGTCTCGCCGAGGCGCGCGCGTGCCGCTACGAGCTCTCGCCGGACTCGCACTTCATCGCCGCACCGCATCCCGAGCACGCCGGCGTGTGGCTGCTCGGCGGCGGGTCGGGCCACGGGTTCAAGCATGGCCCGGCGATGGCCGAGCGGGTCGCCGCAGCGCTGAGCGGCGGTGAGCCGCTCCCGGGCCACTTCGCGCTCGGCGAGCGCTCGCCGGCCGACAGCCTGCGCACCGCCGGCTCGGGTGTGGTTAGCTGACCTCGGGATGAGAAGAGCGCTCGCGCTGATGCTGGCCGCCGCCGGCCTGGCCGCCATGGCGGCTCCGGCGGGCGCCCAGGCGCCCGGCGTCAGCCCACCCGGCGCGAACGACTTCGGGTGCCGCTCGACGCCGCACCCGGTGCCGGTGATCCTCGTGCACGGCACGTTCGGCGACATGACCGTCTCCTGGAGCCTGGTCTCACCGGCGCTCAAGAACGCGGGCTTCTGCGTGTTCGCGCTCGACCTGGTCAAGCGCGGCATGGCGCCGATCGATCAGTCGGCGGACAAGCTGGCCGCGTTCATCGACGAGGTCCGGCAGCGCACCGGCGCGGCGAAGGTGTCGCTCGTCGGCCATTCGCAGGGCGGCATGCTCGGGCGCTACGTCGCCCGCCACCGCAACAAGCTGAGCGTGATCGACGACATCGTCGGCCTCGCGCCGTCCAGCCACGGCACGACCAACCCGCTGGCGCCGCACGTGGCCGGGCTCGGCTGCCCGGCGTGCGCGGAGCAGGCGGCAGGCTCCGCGTTCATGCAGAAGCTCAACGCGGGCGAGGAGGCGCCGCCACCGGCGTCGTACACCGTCGTCTCGACGCGCTACGACCAGGTCGTGACGCCGTACCGCTCGCAGGCGCTGGCCGGCTCGACGGTCACCAACGTCGTGCTCCAGGACCGCTGCCCGGAGGACGTCACCGACCACGTCGGGATCATCTACGACCCGATCGCGCTCGCGTGGACGCTGAACGCGCTCGGCCGCAGCGGCCCCGCCGACCCGGCCTTCGTGCCGCCGTGCAGCGACGCCGCGGGCGAGTCGGCGCCGTTCGCGTTCCCGGCCGCGCGACGCCCGCGCGTACAGGGTGACCGTGCGCGTGTGCGCGTGTCGTGCAACGGGTCGGTGGGCCGCTGCGTCGGCAGGCTGATCCTGCGCGACCGCACGGGCAAGCTCGGGTCGCGCGACGTCGACCTGCCGGTCGGCCGCGCTCGCACGCTCAGCGTCGCGCTGCGCCGGGCGCCGAAACGGCGCGTCACGGCTCGCATGGTCACGCTCCAGCCGGGCGGCTGGGTGAGCGCCTCGCTGCGCTACACGCTACGGCGCAAGAACAGCGGCTGACTGGCGCGCCTCGCGGCGCTCGCGCATGTAGCCGAGCACGGCCGCCCCCACCGCCGCCAGCGGCACGGCGAGGAACGCTCCGGCCACGCCCGCGAGCACGCCGCCCGCCGTCAGCGCGAGCAGGATCCCGACCGGGTGCAGCTGCAGCTTGCGGCCGACCACGACCGGATAGAACACGTTGCCCTCGAGCTGCTGCACCAGGACGATCACCGCGAAGATCACCAGCGCCGCCGGCAGCCCGTTCGCCACCAGCGCGACGAGCACGGCCGCCGCACCCGCGGTGAACGCGCCGACGATCGGGAAGAACGCCGCGACGAACGTGAGCACGATCAGCGGCAGCGCGACCGGCACGCCGACGATCAGCAGTGCGGCGCCGATCAACACCGCGTCGATCGTCGCCACCAGGAACACGCCCTGCACGTAGGCGCTGAGCGCCGCCCACGACCGGTTCCCGACCTCGAGCAGCGCCTCGTGGCGATCCTCGTGGAACAGCTCGACGACCCACTCCCACAACCGCGCGCCGTCCTTGATGAAGAAGAACGTGAGCACGACGATCAGGACGATCGCCGCCGCCCACTGCGTGAGCAGCACCGCGCCGGACAGCACCTCGTTCGCGACCGCGCCCCCCTGGACCGACTGCAACCCCTGATCGACCGCCTTGTCGAGGTCTGCGCGACCGACGCCGAGCGGCTCCAGCGCCGAGGCGACGTCGCCGGCGCCCTTCTGCACGTTGGCGACCAGCTCATCGGACTGCGACAGCACGCCCGGGATGATCAGCGCCCACAGCCCGAAGAACACGAGCACAGCGAGCAGCACGCCCGCGAATGCGGCCGGCGCAGGCCGCCACCGGTGCGCCTGCAGCCAGTGCGCGATCGGGACGAGCAGCGTGGCGAGCAGCACCGAGATGATCACCGGCAGGACGACGAGCATCATCCGCGCCGCGCCGAGCGCGATCAGCACCAGTCCGGCGACCACGATCGTCGCGCGCAGGATCACCGCCGACGCGACCGCGAGGCCGCGCGGCACCGCGTCGTCGCCCTTCAGCATCACGGGCGGGGGCGGTTGCGCGCGCCCGTTGGCGGCGTGCGGGCGCGTCTCTACCGGGGCGGTGGCCATGTATTCAGGGGATTTCCTGGGCCGCCGGGCGTCAAACGCGGACGGCTATGGTGCGGTGGATGCCGGCGCTCATCTTCGACCTCGACGGGACGCTCGTCGACACCGTCTACGCGCACGTGTTCGCGTGGCAGCGTGCGCTCGCGGAGCGTGGTCTGTCGATCGACGGCTGGCGGATCCACCGGCGGGTCGGGATGAGCGGCGGGCTGTTCACGCGCGCCGTCGCGCGCGAGATCGGCCGCGAGCTGACCGATGCCGAGGCGACCGACGTCCAGGCCCTCCACGGCGAGCTGTTCCGCGAGCTGCTGCCGGAGCGCCGCCCGCTGCCGGGTGCCGCCGAGCTGCTGGCCGACCTTCGTGACCGGGGCATCACGCACGGGATCGCGACCTCCGGCCGGCGCCCGGAGATCGACGCGTCACTGGAGGCGCTCGGCGTTCCCGCGGGAACCGTCGTCGTCGAGCGCGGTGACGTCGCTCGCGCCAAGCCCGAGCCGGACCTGTTCGTCGAGTGCGCCCGCCGCCTCGACGCCGACCCCTCCGACTGCTACGTCATCGGCGACGCGGTCTGGGACCTGCTCGCCGCCCGCCGCGCCCACATGCTCGCGATCGGACTGCTGACGGGCGGCTACGGCGCCGACGAGCTCGAGCGCACGGGCGCCTACCGCGTCTACCGCGACGCCGCCGAGCTGCACGTCTCGCTCGACGAACTCGGCGTGGGCTGACCGGTAGTTGGATAATCGGTCCGTGCCCCATTCCGGATCGGTCCGGCGGCGACAGGCCGGCGTGCTCGTGGTCGGCATGGCCGAGCCCGAGATCCAGCCGTGGATCCGTGCTGCCGGCCATGCGATCCGCGCGGTCCGCGGCGTCGGCGCGGCGCTGGAGGCGCTGGACGAGGAGCCGGCTGACCTGGTGATCGTCGACCGGGAGCCGGGTGGCCTCGACGTGCCCGGCGTGATCCGCGCGCTGCGCGCCGACGCGCGGCTCGACGAGGCGTGGCTGCTCGCGATCACGCTGGCGGCGCAGAAGCGCACCGCGGACCTCGCGCTCGACGCCGGTGCCGACGACTACCTGCACCGGCCGTTCTCGCGCGCCGAGCTGCTGGCACGCGCTCGGGCGGGCCTGCGGGCGGCGCAGCAGCGCTCCGACGACGCGCTGATGCGCGCGCTGATGACCAACGTCCCCGGCGCCATCTACCGGTCGGCGTGGCACGCCGACTACACGCTCGAGCTGATCAGCGACGAGATCGAGCGGATCTCCGGCTATCCCGCCTCGAACTTCATCGCCAGCAAGCGGCGGACGCTGCGCAGCATCATCCACCCCGACGACATCGACCGGGTCCACGAGGCGGTCTACTCCGTGACCGACGACGGCACGCCGTTCGTCATCGAGTACCGGATCGTGCGCGCGGACGGCGGGGTCCGGTGGGTGATGGACCGCGGGCAGATCGTCACGGGAGCCGGCGCCCGGCGCTGGTGCGACGGAGCGATCTTCGACATCACCGAGCGCCGCCGGGCGGAGGAGGCGCTGCGCGTGCGCGAGGTCGAGCAGGCGCGGACGGAGGAGCTGCGCGCCTCGCGCACCCGGATCGTCGAGGCCGCCGACGCGGCCCGCCGCAAGATCGAGCGCGACCTCCACGACGGCGCCCAGCAGCGGCTGGTCGCGCTGGCGCTCGAGGTCCGGATGGCGCGCGCTCGTGTCGACAAGGACCCCACGACGGCCGGCCCGTTCCTCGACCGGCTCGGGAAGGAGCTCGCCGGGGCGTCTGCGGAGCTGCGCGAGCTGGCGCGCGGCATCCACCCCGCGCTGTTGACCGAGCGCGGCCTCGCGCCGGCGATCGAGACGCTCGTCTCGCGCGCGCCGCTGCCCGTCGAGGTGCTCGAGCTGCCGGACGACCGGCTCGCGCCGGTGACCGAGGCGACGGCCTACTTCACGGTCGCCGAGGCGCTCACGAACGTCGCCAAGTACGCCGGGGCGACCCACGCCACCGTCCGCCTGGCGCGCGAGAACGGCGAGCTCGCGATCGAGGTGCAGGACGATGGCGTCGGCGGCGCGCAGGCCACCCCCGGCTCAGGGCTCAGCGGGCTGGCGGACCGGGTCGGAGCCGCCGACGGCTCACTGAGCGTCACCAGCCCGCCGGGCGAGGGCACGCTCGTCCGCGCCGTCATCCCGCTCTGACAGCACCGCGGCAAGCGCCCGCGCGTCCTCGAACGCCGCCAGCCGCACCGCAGTGCCGCGCAGGGCAGCGGCCGGGTGGTACATAGGGAACAGCACGCGCCCGCGCTCGCGCAGGACCGTGCCGTGGACCTCGGAGATCTTCGCCCCGTGCGTGAAGTGCCCGAGTGCATGGCGGCCGAGCGGGACGATCAGGCGCGGGCGGATCAGGGCCAGCTGGATCTCCAGCCACGCCATGTGATGCGCCACCTCGTCGGCACGCGGATCGCGGTTGCCGGGCGGGCGGGCCTTGACGACGTTGGTGATGTACACCTGCTCGCGATCGAGGCCGGCGGCGGCCAGCAGCTCGTCCAGCAACCGCCCGGAGCGGCCCACGAACGGCCTGCCCTGCTCATCCTCACGCGCGCCTGGTGCCTCGCCGACGATCATCACGTCGGCCGTCGGGCTGCCCTCCCCTGGCACCATGTTCGATCGCCGTCTCGCACGGTTCGAACCCGCAGCCACGGTGGCTGCGTATCTCACGATGTAGATCCTCGAGGGACACGGGAGGTCCTGCGTTCACATGCGCATCCTGACGATCACCATGCTGCTCTGCGCGACGCTCGCCGCACCCGCGGCCGCGCGCACCTACCCGGAGACGATCCGCCTGCCGAACGGCTGGCAGCCGGAGGGAATCGCGACCGGCAAGCACAACTCGTTCTACGCCGGCTCGCGCGCGACCGGCGCGATCTTCGCGGGCAACCTGAAGTCCGGCCGTGGCGACGTGCTCGTCCCGGGCCGGCCCGGCGGCGCCGCGCTCGGCATGAAGGTCGACCGGCGCAACCGGCTGTTCGTGGCCGGCGGCGGCACCGGCACCGCGTCCGTCTACAACGCCCGCAACGGCAGGCTGCTGCGGCGGTACACGCTGACGACGACGACGCCGCCGACGTTCGTCAACGACGTCACGGTCACCCGTAGAGCCGCGTACTTCACCGACTCTGCAAAGCAGCAGCTGTACGTGCTCGACCTCGGCCGCCGAGGGAAGCTGCCGACCGCCTCGCGCACGCTGCCGCTCACCGGCGACCTGGAGTACGACGACGATCCGATGACGTTCGAGCTGAACGGCATCGCGGCCGCGCGTGGCGGCCGGACCCTCGTGACCGTCCAGAGCGGCACCGGCAAGCTGTTCAAGGTCAACGCACGCACCGGCGTCACCGACGAGATCGAGCTGAGCGGCGGCGACGTCGCGAACGGCGACGGGCTGCTGCTGAAGGGCCGGCGGCTGTACGCGGTCCAGAACCAGCTCAACCGGATCGCCGTGATCCACCTCAAGCGCGGCCTCGGCCGGGGCGAGGTCAAGCGGCACCTCACGGACTCCGACTTCGACGTGCCGACCACGGTCGCATGGGCGGGTGGCTTCCTGTGGGCCGTCAACGCGCGGTTCACCACGCCGCCGACGCCCTCCACGCCGTACCACGTGGTGAGGGTGACGCCTTAGGATCAGCGGATGCTGATCGGGCGAGCCGATGAGCGCGCCCGGATCGAGCGGCTACTCGCCGGCGCGCGGCTGGGCACGAGCGGTGTGCTCGTCGTCGCCGGCGATCCGGGCATCGGCAAGACCGCGTTGCTCGAATATGCGATCGAGCGCGCCGAGAGCATGGCCGTGCTGCGGGCACGCGGCGTGCAGTCCGAGGCGGAGATCCCGTTCGCCGGCCTGCTCGCGCTGCTGCGGCCGGCGCTCGACGGGCTCGACGCCATCCCGGCGCCGCAGGCCGCGGCGCTGCGTGGCGCGCTCGGGCTCGGGCCCGGTGTCGAGCGCGACCGCTTCCTGATCGGCGCGGCGACGCTCAGCCTGCTGGCGGCACACGCCGAGCGGCAGCCGCTGCTGATCGCGATCGACGACGCCCACTGGCTGGACGAGTCGTCGCTGGCGGCGATCCTGTTCGCCGTCCGCCGGCTGCTCGCCGACGCGGTCGCAACGCTGCTCACCGTGCGCTCGGGTGAGGCATCGCCCGCGCCCGACGCGTTGCTGCCGACGCTCCAGCTCGAGGGCCTCGATCGCGAGACGGCCGCGGCGGTGATCGAGCGGCGCGCCGGCGGGCCGCTTCCGCCGGGCACCGCCGATCGCCTGTTCGAGGCCACGCTCGGCAACCCGCTCGCGCTGGTCGAGCTGGCCGAGGCGGCAGCCGAGGCCGAGCCCGGCGAGGGGCCGCTCCCGATCGAGACGAGCGTCGAGCGCACGTTCGCGCGGCGGGTCGAGTCGCTGCCGGCACGCGCGCGGCGGGCGCTGGCGCTCGCCGCCGCCGAGGACGCCGGCGAGCTGGCCGTGCTCGGGCCGGCCGCCGAGGCGCTCGGCCTCGACCTCGGCGGGCTGGCGGCCGCCGAGCGCGCCGGCCTGGTCGCGATCTCGCTCGAGCTGGTCGCGTTCTGCCACCCGCTCGCGCGATCGGCCGCGTACCGATCGGCGCCGCCGGACGAGCGCCGCGCGGCGCACGCGGCGCTCGCCGCGGCGCTCGGCGGGGCGCTCGACCAGGACCGGCGGGCGTGGCATCTCGCCGCCGCGGCGTTCGGCCCCGACGCGGAGGCGGCGGACGAGCTCGAATCGGCCGGCGCCCGCGCCCGTGCCCGCAGCGCCTACGCCGCCGCCGCCACGTCGTACGACCGCGCCGCGCGCCTCACGGCCGCGCTGCCGGACCGGGCGCGCCGGTTGTTCGCCGCCGCCGAGTCGGCCTGGCTGGCCGGCCACGCGGAACGTGCCGAGCGGCTGCTGGAAGACGCGCGCGACGTCTGCGCGG
The DNA here is from genome assembly GCA_963806395.1 of uncultured Solirubrobacteraceae bacterium. GTDB lineage: Bacteria > Actinomycetota > Thermoleophilia > Solirubrobacterales > Solirubrobacteraceae > DASSUW01. Next base: position 212,397 of record CAWDYI010000022.1, read on the forward strand.
ACCCTGACCTGCGGATCGAGATCGATCACCTGCGCGGCCACTCGGCGCTGCGGTCGGGCAGGGTCTTGGACGCCAAGGACATCCTGCTCGAAGCCGCCGAGCAGGCCGCCCTGCGCGACGATCCCGCGCGCGTGGTCGTGATGCTCGCGGAGGCCGCGGACGCCTGCGCGTACGCGTCGCGACCGCGGGCGATGCTGGAGATCGCCCGGCGCGCGTGGGAGGCGCTGTGGCCGGAGGCCGGCGAGCGCGAGCGGTTCTTCGCGACGCTCGCACTCGGGATGGCGCTGATCTACAACGGCGAGGAGGGCACCGAGCACCTGCGCGCCGCCGTCGAGATCCTCGAGCGCTCGGACGCCCTCTCGGGCGATCCGAGACTTCTCTCCTCGGCGGCGCTCGGCCCCCTGTTCCTGCGCGAGGCCGCGGCGAGCCGTGCGCTCGTCGCGCGCGCGATCGATTCGGCGCGCAGCGAGGGAGCGCTCGGCGCGCTGCCGTTCTCGCTCTGGCTGGCCGCGCGCGACGCGGCGACCAGCGACCGCCTGGCGGTCGCCGAGGCGCTCTACGAGGAGGCGATCCGGCTCGCTCGCGAGACGGGGCAGGCGACGTCGGTCGTCGCCGGACTGGCGGGGCTCTCGTGCGTCGACGCGCGCAAGGGCCGCGAGCAGGCCTGCCGCGAGCACGCCGGAGACGCGCTCGCGCTCACGAGCGAGCTCGGCCTCGTGTTCTTCCGGCTGTGGGCGCTCGACGCGCTCGCCGAGCTCGAGCTCGGCCTCGGCCGGATCGAGCCGGCGATCGAGCTGCTGGAGGAGAAGGCGCGGCTGCTGGCGGAGCGCGGCATCGCCGACCCCGACGTGTCGCCGGTACCCGAGCTGGTCGAGGCGCTGGTGCGGTTGGACCGCGTCGACGAGGCGCTCGGCCGGCTCGATGAGTTCGCGCAGCATGCGACGGCCAAGGGCCAGCCGTGGGCGCTCGCACGGCTGGCGCGCTGCCGCGGCCTGGTCGCCGGCGCGGAGGACCTCAGCGCGCGTTTCGAGGAGGCGCTCGGCCTGCATGCGCTGACGCCCGACCGCTTCGAGGAGGCGCGCACCCGCCTCTGCCACGGCGAGCGGCTGCGGCGCACGCGCCGGCGCGTGCAGGCACGCGAGGAGCTGCGGGCGGCGGTCGACCTGTTCGACGGGCTCGGGGCGGAGCCATGGGCGGAGCGGGCGCGGGTCGAGCTGCTCGCCACCGGCGAGACGGCGCGCAAGCGCGACGCGAGCACGCTCGACCAGCTGACACCGCGCGAGCTGCAGGTCGCGCTCGTGCTCGCCGAGGGTCACACGACCCGCGAGGCGGCCGCGAAGCTGTTCCTCAGCCCCAAGACCGTCGACTACCACCTGCGCCACGTGTACCGGAAGATCGGCATCAGCTCGCGGACCGAGCTCGCCGATGCGATCGGTGCCGACCCTCCGAAAGCCCAGGTGCCCTCCTGATGCGACTCATCCAGCGCCCTCATACGGTCGCGCCACGATGATCGAATCACGCCCGAGGAGAACACGCGATGGCAACCCAGGTCGAGCAGCCGATCGACATTTCGAAGGTCGAGCAGTTCGTGCACCGAGCGGTTGGAGAGCTGGGGGCGACGCTCAATGCAGCGCTCGTCGTGATCGGCGACCGCCTCGGCCTCTATAAGGCGATGGCGGGCGCCGGTCCGCTCACGCCGTCCGAGCTCGCGCATCGCACCGACACGAGCGAGCGCTGCGTACGTGAGTGGCTGAGCGCGCAGGCGGCCGGTGGCTATGTGACCTACGACGACGGCCGCTACACGCTGCCGCCCGAGCACGCGGTCGCGCTCGCCGACGAGGACAGCCCCGCGTTCCTGCCCGGCGCCTTCCAGATGATGACGGCCGCCGTGCGCGACGAGCCGATGATCACCGAGGCGTTCCGCAGCGGCACCGGCGTCGGCTGGCACGAGCACAACCACGCGCTGTTCGAGGGCTGCGAGCGCTTCTTCCGGCCGGGATACCGCGCGCACCTCGTGGAGTCCTGGATCCCGGCGCTCGACGGCGTCGAGGCCAGGCTGCGGGCGGGCGCGCGTGTCGCCGACGTCGGCTGCGGGCACGGCGCGTCGACGCTGATCATGGCCGAGGCCTACCCCGCGTCGCAGTTCAGCGGCTTCGACTACCACGACCGCTCGATCGAGGTCGCGACCACTCGCGCATTTGCGGCGGGCGTCGACGACCGGGCGCGATTCGACACGGCCTCGGCCCAGGATTACGCTGGCACCGGCTATGACCTCGTCACGACGTTCGACTGCCTGCACGACATGGGCGACCCCGTGAGCGCCGCGAGCCACGTGCTCGAGTCGCTCGACGCCGACGGCACCTGGCTGATCGTCGAGCCGTTCGCCTGCGACCGGGTGGAGGACAACCTGAACCCGGTCGGGCGCATGTACTACGCCGTCTCGACGCTGGTCTGCACGCCCGCGTCGCTCGCGCAGGACGTCGGCCTCGCGCTCGGCGGCCAGGCGGGCGAGGCGCGCCTGCGCGACGTCGTCACCGCCGCCGGCTTCACCCGCTTCCGCCGCGTCGCCGAGACGCCGTTCAACCTCGTCCTGGAGGCGCGGCCGTGACCGCCCCCCCGATCGCCGGCGCGCGCGAGCAGTCACGCGCCCGCTACCCCGACGAGGAGGGCTACGTCGAGCGCGACGGCGTGCGCATCTTCTACGAGGTCTACGGCGACGGCGACCCGACGTTGCTGCTGCTCCCGACCTGGACGATCATCCACTCGCGCCACTGGAAGGCGCAGATCCCCTACCTCGCACGTCATTTCCGCGTCGTCACCTTCGACGGGCGCGGCAACGGCAAGTCGGACCGCCCGCGCGGGGTCGCCCCGTACGTCGAGGCCGAGTTCGCGGCCGACGCGATCGCCGTGCTGGACGCGACGAACACCGAGCGCGCGGTGCTCATGGGAGTCTCGTGCGGCGCGCTGTGGGGCACCCTGCTCGCCGCGAACCACCCCGACCGTGTGTCGGCGATCGCCTACATCGGCCCGGCGGTTCCGCTCGCCCCAGGGCTCCCCGAGCGAGCGATCGTCAGCCGCTTCGAGGAGGAGCTCGACACCGACGAGGGCTGGGCGAAGTACAACCGCCACTACTGGCAGCGGGACTACGAGGGCTTCCTCGAGTTCTTCTTCGCCAGGATCTTCAACGAGCCGCACTCGACGAAGCAGATCGAGGACTGCATCGGCTGGGCGCTCGAGACCGACCCCGCGACGCTCGCCAACACGATGTCGGCGCTCAACCTCTGCGGGCTCGAGGAGTTCCGCGAGACCTGCGAGCGCGTGAAGTGCCCGGTGCTCGTGATCCACGGCGATCGCGACCTGATCCGCCCACATGCCCAAGGGCGCGGCGCTCGCGCAGGTCACCGGCGGCGAGCTGGTGACGCTCGAGGGCGCGGGCCACTGCCCGCAGGCCCGCGACCCGGTCAAGGTCAACGTGCTGCTGCGCGACTTCGTCCGATTCCCAGAAGCCGCGCGAGCGCGTCTGGACGCGCGGCCGCGACCGCCGCCGGCGCGCGCTGTTCGTCTGCTCGCCGATCGGGCTCGGGCACGCCCGCCGCGACGTGGCGATCGCGAAGGAGCTGCGGAACCTCGCATCCCGACCTCGAGATCGACTGGCTCGCCCAGCATCCGGTCACGAGGGTGCTCGAGGCGGAGGGCGAGCGCATCCACCCCGCCAGCGCCCTGCTCGCGAACGAGTCCGGCCACATCGAGTCCGAGTCGGCCGAGCACGACCTGCACTGCTTCCACGCATGGAGGCGGATGGACGAGATCCTGGTCGCGAACTACATGGTCTTCGACGACGTCGTGCGCGAGCAGCCGTACGACCTGTGGGTCGGCGACGAGGCGTGGGACGTCGACTACTTCCTGCACGAGAACCCGGAGCGCAAGCGCGCCGCTTACGTGTGGCTGACCGACTTCGTCGGCTGGCTGCCGATGGAGGACGGCGGTGAGCGTGAGCCGTTCCTCACCGCCGACTACAACGCCGAGATGATCGAGCAGATCGCCCGTTACCCGCGCGTGCGCGACCGCGCGCTGTTCGTCGGCCACCCCGACGACGTCGTGCCCGAGCGGTTCGGGCCGGACCTGCCGGAGATCCGCGCCTGGACCGAGCAGCACTACGACGTTCCCCGGCTACGTGAGCGGCTTCGACCCGGCCGCGTTCGCCGATCGCGAGCGCCTGCGCGCGGAGCTCGGCTACCGGCCGGGCGAGCAGGTGTGCATCGTGACCGTCGGCGGCTCCGGCGTCGGCGAGCACCTGCTGCGGCGCGTGATCGAGTCGTTCCCGGCTGCCAAGGAGCGGGTCCCCGACCTGCGCATGATCGTGGTCGCCGGACCGCGGATCGATCCGGCGTCGCTCCCGGCCGCCGACGGGCTCGAGGTGCGCGCGTACGTGCACGACCTCTACCGCCACTTCGCGGCCTGCGACCTCGCCGTCGTGCAGGGCGGCCTCACGACCGCGATGGAGCTGACCGCCAACAAGCGCCCGTTCCTGTGCTTCCCGCTCCGGCACCACTTCGAGCAGAACTTCCACGTCCGCCACCGGCTCGAGCGCTACGGCGCCGGGCGCTACATGGATTACGAGACCGACGGGCCCGAGCAGATCGCCGACGCGATCGCCGAGGAGATCGGCCGCGAGGTCGCTTACCGCGACGTCGAGAGCGACGGCGCGGCACGCGCGGCGGCTGCGATCGCCGAACTGCTCTAGAAAGTGGCGCGCAAGTCCGCGGCTCCCCACTACAATCTCTGGACAGAGGGCATCGTGCTGCGAGGTCGGATCATCCGGCAGCGCTGCCTGACCTCCGGAATTGACTCGTTGAGACGTTCTCGGAGGTGTACGAAGTGCGGCGCGAAGTCCAGTCTCAGACTCAGCAGGATGCCGACCAGTCGGCTGCCGACATGGATCAGACGCAGGCCGACAGCGACCAGTCGGGATCGGATTCCGACCAGATCGGTTCGAACTCCGACCAGCGGCTGTCCGAGCGCGACCAGCACGCGTCCGATCGCGACCAGGCCGCGGCCGATATGGAGCGGATCGACAGCGACATCCGCGCGGCGTCGCGCGAGGCACGCGAGGCGTCCAGCCGGGAGCGTGGCTCGACCGCTGCGGCGCGCGCGACGACGACCGCCCATCGGCTGGCGACGGCGCAGCAGCGCGACGAGGTGGCGCGGGCACGCGACCTCACTGCCGCGGCCCGCGATCGCACGGCTCGGACGCGCGACAAGGCCGCGGACGCGCGCGACAGAGCCGCCGACGGGCGCGAGCGCCGTGCCGTCGAGGCAGGCGAGCTCGACCCCGGCACCGCCCCGCTCAAAGCGCTCCGGCTCGCGGGCGCGGCCGTGCGCAGGCAGGCCGCACTCGAGCGCAGCGCGGCAGCGGCCGACCGCATCGCCGCCGCAGAGGACCGCGACGAGGCGGCGGCGGACCGCAACGACGCCGGCCTGGACGAGCTGACCGGCATCTTCCGGCGCGGCACGGGCGAGCTCGCCCTCGCCCATGAGGTCGACCGCTCGCGGCGGCTGGGCATCCCGATGGTCGTCGCCATGATGGACGTCGACGGCCTGAAGGTCATCAATGACAAGCAGGGGCACGCGAGCGGCGACGCGCTCCTGCGCGACGTGGTCGCCGCCATCACCTCGACCACACGGTCCTACGACGTCACGATGCGCTGGGGCGGCGACGAGTTCGTCTGCGCCCTGTCGGACGTGTCGCTCGAGGTGGCGACGAAGCGCACCGGGAAGATCCAGAACGCCCTCGAAGAGCTCCGCCACGGAGCGTCGCTGACCGCCGGGCTCGCCGAGCTGCACGACGACGACAGCCTCGAGAGCCTGATCGGCCGCGCGGACGCCGACCTCTACCGCGCGAAGCACAAGCGCTTCAAGCGCTAGTCGATCAGCCGCCGCTCGACCGCCCACCGGCTCAGCTCGTGCCGGTTGGACAGCTGGAGCTTTCGCAGCACCGCCGAGACGTGCGCCTCGACCGTCTTGGTCGAGATCGAGAGCCGCTGCGCGATCTCCTTGTACAGATAGCCGCGGGCGATGTGCCGCAGCACCTCGCGCTCGCGTGCGGTCAGCTGGTCGAGCTGCGGGTCGACCTCGCGCTCCGGCAGGCCGCTCGCGAACCGATCGAGCACGAACCCGGCGAGCCGGGGAGAGAATACCGCGTCGCCGTCCGCGATCCGGCGCACCGCGTCGGCCAGCTCGGGGCCCGAGATCGTCTTCGTCACGTACCCGCGCGCGCCCGCGCGGATGACCGCGATCACGTCCTCCGGCGCGTCGCTGACCGACAGCGCGAGGAAGCGCTGGGCGGGGCGCTTGATCGCGACCTGGCGGATCACCTCGACGCCGCCGCCGCCGGGCATCTGGACGTCGAGCAGCACCACATCGGGCTCGGTCTCGAGCACGAGCTGGACCGCGTCGTCGACGGTGCCGGCGTCGCCGCGCACCTCGACCAGTCCGTCGAGCTCGGCGCGCACGCCGGAGCGGAACAGGTGGTGGTCGTCGACGATCACGACCGAGGTCATCGCTCGAGCACCAGTTCGACCTCGGTGCCTTCGCCGAGCGCGGTGTGCACTGCAGCCCGCCCGCCGTGACGCTCCATCCGGCCGATGATCGACTCGCGCACGCCGCGCCGGTCGGCCGGCACGGCTGCGGGATCGAAGCCCGGCCCGCGGTCGCGCACGAACACCTCGATCCGGCCGTTGGCGACCTCGGCGTACAGCGCCACCGGGCCATCGCCGGCGAACTTCGCGGCGTTCACGAGCGCCTCGCGTGCCGCGGCGACGAGCGCCTCGGCGCGCGCGTCGAGCGGAGCGTCGCCGACGGCGACGACCTCGACCGGCACGCCGTGCGCCTCCTCGACCTCGGCCGCGGCGGCCTCGAGCGCGAGCGCCACGGTGTCGTCGCCGGCGGCGTGGCGTCCGTTCAGCCACGCGCGCAGCTCGCGCTCCTGGCGGCGGGCGAGCGCGGCCACCTCGCGCGGGTCGTCGATCCGGCGCTGCATCAGCGCGAGCGTCTGGAGCACGGAGTCGTGCAGGTGCGCCGCGACCTCGGCGCGCTCCTGCGAGCGGATCCGCTCGGCGCGCTCCGTCGACAGACCGCGCACGAGCCGCAGCCACCACGGCGCCAGGATCAGCGTCAGCGTGATCAGGACGACGACGACGGCGAGCAGCACGTCACGCGCCGGCTGGAGCGCGTTGTTGAGCCACAGGAAGACCAGTCCGCCGCCGACGACGAGCGCGGCGCCGAGGAGCGCGCGGCTCACCGCGTCCGCCGGCAGCCGCAACGCGATCGGCATCTCGCGGCGCGCCGCCGGGGCGGCCTGCGGCACATCGGCGTCCTTGGCGGGCGCGGTCGACTGGCGCCAGATCAGCGCGCCGCCGGCGGCGGCGAGGACGAGCGGCCAGACGATCGCGTCGCTGAACCAGATGCCCCACTCGCGCAGGAGCAGCAGGGCCGCAAGCAGGAGCAGCACCGCGCCGGCCACCGCCATCCACGTGTCGCCGCGGCCGGCGATCCGCTCGATCGGCGCCTTCGCGCTGCCCTCGCCGGGCATCACCGCCCAGCCGAGCAGGTACAGCGCGAGGCCGGCACCGCCGGCAGCCGAGAGCGCCACGAAGCCGACGCGCACGATGATCGGGTCGATCGCGAGCCGGCGCGCGATGCCGGCGGCCACGCCGGCTACGATGCCGCGCGCAGGGTCGCGGCGTAGCGAAGCGGCGGCGCTTGTGCTCATGCCGGCCATCTTGGCAGCGTCAGTCGTGGTCGCGGGGCCCTTCCAGCCCCGCGACCAGCAGGATCGCCCCGACCGTGGCGATCAGGAGCGGCAACGCGTAGCCGAACCGCAGGTCGAACGCCTCGACGCGGTCGAGCAGCAGCACCACGCCCGCGAGCGTGATCGCCAGGCCGGCGACGAGCGACGTGCGGTCCACGCGCCTCACGCGCACATCGTCCCACCGTCGCCGTCGTCGGCGCCGAAGCGGAAGTCAAGCGGCGGAGTGGGGCCGTTGTCGAACCGGTCGCCGTCGAGGTAGCGGTCCTCATCGTGGCCGTAGCGATCGGCCACGTAGCCCTCGCGGACCACCTCGAGCACGCCCAGGCCGACGTCGGCGTCGATGTGCAGCTTGGGCTTGCCGGCCGGCGCGATCGCGTCGTCGGAGAACGACACGTCGACGCCGTCGTTGTCGCGATCGAGCACGTCGGCGCCGCCGGCGCCGATCTCCACGTCCGAGGTGATGCAGGCGTCGCTGGGCACGTACAGGATCGCCTCGCCGATGCCGACGTTCACGGCCAGGTCGGTCCGCCCGGCGGGCAGGTCGACGTCGCGCAGGTCGACCCGCAGCGAGCCGATCCCGATGTCGTAGTGGTCGCGCACCTGGGTCATCGTGGCCGGCCGGTACTCGCGTTCGCCGACGCCGCCGTCGAGATCGATCCCGGCGGCCGCCACGACGCCGAGCGGCAGCACGAGCGCAAGCGCCGGGACGATCAGCCAGCGGGCGCCGCCCGCGAACGCGGTCCCGACCAGCACGAGGCCGGTCACGACCGCCAGCGAGGCGATCACCACGCCCCCGCCCAGGGCAGCCGCAAGTCCGACGCCGAGAGCTGCCCCTGCGACGCCGAAGCCGATGAGCGCGGCGAGGGCGATCCGCCCGACCGTCCGGGCCGGGTCGCCGCCGGGCGATCCTCCGAGCGCGCGCCAGAGCAGGTACCCGGCCAGCCCGACCATCCCGACGATGAGCACACCGGGGCCGAAGAAGAAGAAAGGAGTACCGAGAAACGTGACGAGCGCGATGCCCAGCACCACCGCCCCGGCTGTGGCGACGACCTTGCTGGTGCCGCCCGGGCGCTCAGCGCCGTCCGTGGGAACGAAGGCCAGCAGCGCGAGATAGGCCAGGATGCCGATCCCGCCGACGAACGAGAGCACGACGAAGCCGATCCGGAACAGGATCGGGTCGACGCCGAAGTAGCGGCCCAGGCCGCTGGCTACGCCGCCGATGATGGCGTCGGAGCCCGACCGCGTGAGCCGGCGTGGCTCGTCCGCGGGCGGCTCGCCCGAGCTCATCTGCTCGGTCGGGCCGGTGGGGGCGTCGTCAGAAGTGGATTCGATGTGGGGTTCGTCGGGCATGGAAGGAGTGTCGGGAGACGCGGTCCCAGTTCCAATTGGGGATGACCCTCAGGGACCCCGAGTCGATCCCTTACCCCGGTGCCCCGGGATCGCCCTGTGACCCACGTCACGGTTTCTTACGAATAACGGCTACAGACCGCGCCTATCCTGACGATGACCCTTTACAAGGGACCGACTGATATGACCTCTGAACGCACACAGGCCTACGGGCGCATCATCAAGACCCTCGAGGACATCGGGCCTGCCAAGCTGCAGCCCGCCGAGGAGCAGCGCATCCGCGACGCCGCCGACAACCTCTTCTTCGCCGCCGGCATCGAGGAGGCCGCCGACGCCCTCGCGGACGTCGACGCCATCGCCGAGCACCTCGTCGGCAGCGGCCGCTGGACCACCGAGCGCACCGCCGAGCTCGTTCAGAACCTCCAGGCCTGCGGGCCTGTCACCCCCGTCGCCTGACGGCGGCCGACCCGCGAAGGGCCGACCGCCGCGGCCACGTCTACTTGCGTAGCGTGAGCGACCTGCGGACCACCCTCGTCGGCTGACCGATCGCCTTCAGCCGCACCTCGACCGTGGTCTTCACGGCCCGCTTGGACCGCCGCAGCGCCTTCGCGACCTTCTTCGACGGCTTCAGCGTGACGCTCTTGGTGCCCGCCGTGGTGCAGCGCACCGTCTTGCGCGCGAGCGTCCCGCTCCTGAGCTTGAGCTTGCGCCTCGTCGAGCGCGTCACCTTCAGCGCCGCGCTGCCCTGCATCGCTCCGGTGCACGTGACCTTGATCTTCAGGCCGCGCCGCGCCATGCCCACCAGGCTCTTCCTCGGGAGCTTGGACAGGCGGAACACGGCCGGCGTGTCGTCACCGGGCGGGCTCGCCTGCGGCGGGGTGCCGATCCGGAACGTCTCGGACCTGGTCTGCTCGGTGTTGCCCGCCCAGTCGATCGAGCGGAACTCGACCGTGTGGTTGCCGGCGCCGGTGACCCTGAACGCCCCGGTGCCGCTGCGGGCGCCGGCCGACAGATCCTGGACCCGCACGTTGCGGATCTGCATCAGGTCGTCGTCGCCGTGGTTCTGGAGCCCGATGTGACCTGACGCGAACTGGCGGTCCTGTGTCGGCGGATCGCCCGCCCGCGACGAGTTCTTCGGGATCGAGTTGTCGAACTGGTTGATGACCTCGCCGTCGCGGATCAGCGTGTACTGCTGCCCGACGACGCGGACCTCGTAGTCGCTCCAGTTGCCCTTCGTCACCGGGTTGGCCTGCGCGAGGGTCAGCGGCTCGAAGTTGTAGACCGAGCCGGTCTTCTGGGGCTCGCCCGTCGGGCCGTCGTACATCTGCAGCTCATGGCCGCAGAAGATCGCGACCCACTCCGGCCGCTCCTCCTCGTCAGAGACGCAGTTGGGCTTCTCACCCGGCGGCAGATCGACGATCTGGTCCGGGTTCGGGAACCGCGCGAACACACCGCTGTTGGCGAATGCGGCGCCGGGGCGCACGTCGCGGAACTGGAGCTTGAGCGAGAAGTCGCCGTACTCCTTGACGGGGTACCACAGCATGCCGAGCCCGCCGCGGGCCTGGATCGACCCGTCCGGCTGGAGGTCGAACCCACCCGGGCCGGCCTGCTTCCACCTGTCCAGCGACGCCTGCGTGCCGTCGAGGATCGTCTCGTCGGCGGCAGGTCCGGCGTACGTCGTCCACGCGCCGCCGTCGACCCGGTACTGGGTCCTCTCGACACCCGCGCCGGTCCCGTCCGCGGCGGAGAGTGACACCGTCACCGGACCCGCGCCGGGCGAGCGCGCGAGCGACGCGGTGGTGGTCGGCGCCTGCGGATCGACGGCCAGGGCGATCGACTTCGTCGCCTCGACGTTGCCGTCCTGGTCACTCGACCGGTACTGGACCGTCTGCCTGCCGGCCTGGGTGACCGTGAACGGCTCGACGTAGGTCTGGAACAGGCCCGACGTGCCGATCCGGTACTCCGTCCGCGCCACGCCCGACCCGGCGGAGCCGTCGGACGCCGCGAGCGTCACGGTCGGGGCCGAGGTGTACCAACCGAGCTCGCCGTCCGGCTCTTCCGGATTCACGGTCGAGGTCGTGACCGGTGCCGCACGATCCTGGCAGTCGAAGTGGAACCAGTCGAAGTGGGCGGCGTTCGCCGAGTCGGCGTTGTCGGAGATCTTGAGGCCGACCCGGAGGTCGGTGCCCAGCTCGGTGATCGGCGTGCCGATCGGGTTCCAGTCCTGCTCGTTGAACGACCACTCCGCGGTGATCGTGCCCTCGCCGTTGCTGATCACCCGCATGTAGACGTCGTCCGGGATGTTGTCCAGCGATCCGGTGTTCGGCAGCCTGACGGTCCCGTTGTTCTCCGTCAGGACGTACTCGAACCAGCGCGTGCCGCCGCCCTTGTTGATGAACACGACCTTGACGAAGTTGTTCGGGTTCTCGCCCTCCCAGACGATCAGGCCGGTCTGCTCGCCCGACTCCGCGAGGTCCGAGACGTCGACCTTCGTCGTCGCCGCCCAGCCGCCCTCCTCGGGCGCGTCCTGGAGCAGGACGTTCTGGGCGGTCGCCGTGCCGGCGATCATGTCGCCGGCGCGGACCAGCATGTGGAGCCTGCCGTCAGACACGCTGCGGGCCGCCGCGTTGTTCCTCAGGACGGTCCACTTCGGGTCGAGCGACGTGCCGTTGAACTCGTCCGACAGCGGAGCGGGACAGGTGTCCACGAGCTCGATCGAGAACGCCACCGACTTGGTGGCCTCGACGTTGCCCGCGCCGTCGGTCGAGCGGAACTCGATCAGGTGTGCGCCGGTCGCTGAGACGCGCACCGGCTGCGAGTAGGCCTGGAAGGCGCCGCCGTCGACGCGGATCTCGGTCTTGTCGACGCCCGTGCCGCCCTGGTCGGTGGCGGTCAGCGTGACCGTCACGGGCCGGTTGTAGGTGCCGCCGGGCCCGGGCAGCTCGGGGTCGAGCGCCGCGGTGGTTACGGGCGCCGTCGTGTCGGCTTCCTCGAGCACGTCGACGTCGACGGTCTTGACCGACGTGCCGCCGCCCTTGTACGTCACGGTCAGCTTCGCGGTGAAGCGGCCGGCCGCCGGGTACTGATGGGTCGGGTTGGGGGCGGTCGAGACCGGCGAGCCGTCGCCGAAGTCCCATTCGTACGACACGCCGCCCGAGCCTGCGCTCGAGAACCTCACCTGGCGGTTGCCGATCGCCGTCGCCGTCGGATTCGACATCGGCGTGTCCGGCCCGCCGGTGTAGTCGAACCGGTACAGCCCGACGGACGGGCCGGCGCGGAAGAACCCGTCGTACACCTGCACGTACAGCGCGCCGTCGGGCCCGAACTTCGAGTCCATGTAGTTGCCCTGCCAGTTCAGCGCGCTCCGGAGGCTGTCGGCGTAGACCGGCTGGCTGCCGTCCTGGTCGGTGGCCGGGTCGAGCAGCACGCCGTGCTTGACGCTGCTGTTGCCGAAGTCGTGGATGAACCAGCGGCCGTCCCAGTACGCGGGCCAGCGGCGCGCGTTGTCGGTCGCCTCGTCGTCGAACCGATAGATCGGTCCGTCCATCACCGTCGCGCCGCTCGCGGTCGCGTACGGGCACAGCTGCGTGTTCGTCGCGCCGTAGTTCGGCGCGTTCGCGGCGCCGCGGTCGCGCGGGAACTCCGGGCACCCGTTGCCGCCCGGGTTGCCGCGGCTGTACCAGAGGTTCACCGGCCGCACCTTGCCCGCATCCATGCCGGTGCCGGTGCTGTGCGGGAGCACGGTCAGGCCGGTGTTGTTGGGCGAGTCGTTGACGAGGTTGTCGCAGTCGTACCAGCCGTCGGTGCCGCCGGTGGCCGGACCGCCGGACACGTAGCCGGGCGCGTTCGTGGTGCGCGGCACGTTGCCGGGAACGCGGTCACGGTACGCCTGCTTACTGCCCATGCAGTAGGGCCAGCCATAGTTGCCGGCGCGATCGATCTGCGACAGGCTCTCGTAGGTCGACGGGCCGAGGGTCCCGCTCGGCGAGCCGGCGTCCGGCCCGACCCACCCCGAGTACGGGATGTCGGTCTTGGGATCGATCGACAGGCGCGACGGGTTGCGCAGGCCCATCGCGTAGATCTCGGGCTTGGCCTGGTTGCCGTTGCCCTCGGTCCCGTTGAACAGGTTCGGGCCGTTCGGCGCGTCGCCGCCGGGGAGCGTGTACGTCGTGCCCACCCCGACCGTCGGCTGGGTGCCGTTCGGGATCGCCATCGGCTTGAACCGCAGCATCTTGCCGTTGTAATCGTTGGTGTTGCCGGCCGTCCGGCGCGCGTCCTGGTAGGAGAAGTTCGCGGCGCCGCAGTGCGCGCTGGACGCCGTGCCCGGGTCGCCCGTCGGGCACTTGGCGTCCGGGTTGTTGCCGGAGTAGCCGTCGGTGCCCTGCGAGGAGTTCGTGTCACCGGTGGTGACGTATAGGTTGCCGGCGGAGTCGAAGCCCATGCCGCCGCCGACGTGGCAGCAGCTGAAGATCTGGGCGTCGTACTCGAAGATCCGGACCTCGGAGTCGAGGTCGAGCTTCTTCGTCGTCAGGTTGAGCGTGAAGCGCGAGATCCGCGGCCGCGAGATCTTCGAGATCCGCCGCGACACGGGCAGGCCGGGCGGCTTGGCGCTCTCGTTGTAGCTCGGGAAGTACTGCAGGTAGACGTGGCCCGTCTCCATGAAGTCGGGCGCCAGCGCGATCCCGAGCAGGCCCCACTCGAGCTTGTGGTTGCCCTGGTTGGTGCGCTCGCCGCCGGTGCCGCCGTCGCCGTAGACCGCGAGCGTCCCGGCGCGCGTCACGCCGCTGTTCTCAGTGCCGTTGTACTGGGCCGGATCCCACACGTGCACGCTGCCGCAGCCGAGACCCACGTTCGGGTTGGAGTGGTCGAGGATGCGTGCGAGCGGGCCGCCGCCGAGCAGCCCGCCGCGCTCGCCGTCGGTGCGGCAGTCGCCGCGGCCGATGTACAGCGCCCAGCCGTTCGGCGCCATCACGACGCCGTGCGACTCGCCGCTGAAGGAGAGTCCGTTGGTGGCCGCGTCGCCGCCGCTCACGAGCCGCGTGCCGCGGTAGTTGGCGTTGATCGTCGCCTTGCAGTTGCTGCGTGAGACGCCGGCCGCCCACTCGATCGCGCCCAGCAGGTGGCCGCGGAAGCTCGCGTCGGCGTAGCTGCCCGCGATCCGGCCCATGCCGGTATAGAAGGAGCGCCCGCCCTGGAAGTCGCGACACCAGGAGATCGGGTGGTCGGTGCCGCCGGTGTTCGTGCCGTCGCCGGCGGGAGCGGTCGGCGCGTGGTAGCGGGCGACCGTGTGGACGCTGCCGGTCGGCCTCGTCTGCCACGTGTACCAGACGTCCGAGCGCGACCACTCGAGCGGCAGGTCCTTCGTCGCAGGGTGGACACGGTCGCCCACGGCGACCGTCTGCGTCGTGGTGTCGGTCGGGCTGGTCGGGGCCGGGCGGGCGCCGATCAGGCCGTCGAAGAAGGTGGTGCCGGGCTCGGCCTCCGCGGCCGTCCCGATGCCGACGAACCCGTTGCCGGCCTCGACGAACGCCTCGACGGCGGATTCCTGCGAGTCGTTCAGCCGGTCGCCGGACGTGTTGAGGAACACGACCGCGCGGTAGTCGGCGAGGCCGGTCGGCGTGAACACGGCAGCGTCCGCCGTGTCGTCGACCTCGAAGTCGTTCGCGGTGCCGAGCGCCTCGATCGCCGCGACGCCGGCGTCGGTCGTCGGATCCGACGGGCCGTGGAATACCAGCACCTCGATCGGCGTCGCCTGCGCGTGCGCGGACGCCGCCCCCAGCAGTCCGATCGCGCAACAGATTGCGAGCGCGCTCAACGCTCGGATCAGCACCGCCGACGACCGGCCTGCCTCGTGCATCCTGCCTCCTCCTCCCAGTACATCCCGCTGCTCAGACGATGGCTTTTTGCGAGCGTTGCACGCGTTGGCCGCCGACGAGGACGCGGAAGCTACCAGGTTGCGAGCCTCCGTCAAGGACTTTTGCTGGGTTATCCGCAAAAGCCTGTCATCTGCTTGACGGCGTGCGACGGGACGGCCACCAGCTGGCCTCGCCGAGCAGCACGGCGATGCCCGGCACGAGGAAGATCCGGACCAGGAACGCGTCGACGAGCAGCCCGAGCGCGATCGTGAAGCCGATCTGCACCAGGCCTTCGACCGGCAGCGACATCAGCGCGGCGAACGTGCCGGCGAGGATCAGGCCCGCGCTCGTGATCACGCCGCCCGTGCGGCGGAGCCCGGCGATCACCGCGTCCTTCGTCTCGAGCGCGCCGTGCTCCTCGCGGATCCGGCTGATCAGGAAGATGTTGTAGTCGACGCCGAGGGCGACGAGGAAGATGAACGCGAACAACGGCAGTGCCGGATCGCTGTCCGGCCAGCCGAGCACGTGGGTGAACACCAGCGAGCTCGCGCCGAGCGCGAAGGCGTACGAGAGCACCACGGTGGCGACCAGATAGAGCGGCGCGACCAGCGCTCGCACCAGCGCCGCGACGATCAGGAACATGAGCACGAGCGTCAGCGGGACGATCAGCGCCGCATCGGAGCGTTGTGCGGCCCTCGAGTCGAACGTCTCGGCCGTCGGCCCGCCGACGAGGGCGAGCCCTCCGCCGGCCGCCCGTGCCGCCTCCTCGCGCAACCGCGGCACCGCATCGGCCGCCTCGTCCGAGAACGGGTCGGAGGCGAGCGTGACGTCGACCAGCGTCAGCCTGCCGTCCTCCGAGTGACTGACCAGCGTTGTGGTCTCGACGCCGCGTGATCGGCCGATCGCGGCGACGACGTCGGGAGATCGATCGGTCGCCACCACGAGGTCCAGCGGCGCCGCCCGCCCGGCGCCGAACTGCTCCTTGACGAGCTCCAGCCCGCGCACCGATTCGGGCTCGTCGCGGAAGCTCTCGGAGAAGTCCAGCGTCCCGCGGCCCGCCAGGTTGCCGAGCGCCCCGGCGATCAGCAGCGCGAGCACGGCACAGACCGTCGGGGCCGGGTGCGAGCGCACGAGGTGGCCGACGCGCGCCCAGACGTCGAACCGCGGGCGCGGCGCGGCGCCGGCGCGCGGCACGGCGGGCCAGAACGCGCGGCGGCCGGTTGCCGCGAGCAGCGCCGGCAGCAGCGTGAGCCCGGCGAGCACCAACACGGCGATCCCGATCGCCAGTGCGGGCCCCATCGTCCGCGTGGCGCGGTACTCGGCAAGCCCGAGCACGAGCATCGCGGCGACGA
The DNA here is from genome assembly GCA_963806395.1 of uncultured Solirubrobacteraceae bacterium. Taxonomy (GTDB): domain Bacteria; phylum Actinomycetota; class Thermoleophilia; order Solirubrobacterales; family Solirubrobacteraceae; genus DASSUW01. Next base: position 228,761 of record CAWDYI010000022.1, read on the forward strand.
CGATCGCGCCGGCGGACAGGATCGCCGGCCCGCTCCGGTCGGCGGCGCGGGCGATCGCCGCGTGCGCGTCGGCGGTCAGGTGGAGCTCCTCGCGGTAGCGGGAGACGAGCAGCAGGCAGTAGTCGGTCCCCACCCCGAACATCAGGACGATCAGGATCGCCGTCGTCTGGCCCGTGACCTGCAGGCCGGCGGCCGCGACGAGCCCGTACACGGCCGCCGCTGCGATCAGGTACGCGACGCCGACGACCACCAGCGGCACCAGCGTCACGACGGGCGAGCGGTAGGTCGCGAGCAGCAGCACGAGGACGAGCACGAGCGTGATCGCGAGCAGCGTCTCGTCGATGCCCTCGAACGCCTCGCTCGCGTCGGCCGTGAAGCCCGCCTGGCCGGTCACGAACGCGCCCAGGCCCTCGCCGCCGGGATCGGGGAGCAGCGCCCGCAGCGTCGCCACGTCGTCGACCACGACGCTCGTGTCCTCGTTCGTCGTGTCGACGGTGACCAGGGCGGTGGACCCGTCGGCCGAGACCTGTGACGGCGGCGTCTCCGGCGCGAGGCTCCCCTCCAGCTCGCCGCACGGCATCCCGTAGGGCGTGGTGACGGCCTTCAGGTCGGCGATCGCCCGCGAGTCGCACAGCGACCGCATCTCAGCGTCGATCTGCTGCACGTCCGTCTCGGTCAGGCCGCCCGGGCGCGTGTACGCCACGAGCGCGGTCACCTCTCGCCCGAGGCGGAAGCGCTCGTCGATCAGGTTGTTGACCTCGGTCGACTCGGCCGACCTCGACAGGAACGCCTCGTTCTCGTTCGACGCCTCGTCCTGGAGCCGCGGCTGCAGCGATGCGAGCGCGACCGCGAGCGCGAGCCACGCCCCGATGACGACCCATCTGGAGCGTGGCCCGGTCGCGACCGCCGGGAGGCGGCCGCTCAGCCGCGCGGCCTCTTGCCGCGGAGCGAGAGCCGCAGTCTGTCGGTGGCCCGGCCCTCGCTGCCGGACATCGTGAGGCTGAGCGTCGCCGAGAACGATCCGCGCGCCCGCCGGAGCGCCCTGGCGACCTTCCCGCTCGGCTTGAGCCGCGCGGTCAGCTTGAAGCCGGTCCCGCAGCGGACCGACCGCCGCGCCAGCGTCGTCTTCCGCAGGCCCAGCTTGCGCGCGACCTTGCGGCTGACCGCGAGCTTCAGCGTGCCGCGGCCGACCGACACGCACGTCGCGCTGACGCGCAGCCCGTCACGCACCAGCGCGCCGAGCCGCATCCGGTTCGTCCCCGGGCTCGCGAGGCCTACGAACGGCTCCAGACCAGGACCTCCGCCGGCCTGCGGCTGGGTGATCACGAACGTCAGGTCCTTCACGTTCTCGAGGTTGCCGGCCACGTCGCGCGAGCGGAACTCGACCAGGTGGCCGCCGAGCGCCGAGAGCGTGAACGGACCGGAGTAGCGCTGGAACGCGCCGCCGTCGACGCGGTACTCGGTGGTCGCCGGCGCGACGCCCGAGCCGCCGGCGCCGTCGTCCGCGGCCAGCGACACGCGCACGGGACCGCGGTAGGCGCCGCCGGCCCCCGGCTCGGCGGGATCGAGCAGCGCCCGCGTGGTCGGGGCCCTGCCGTCGACCTTCACCACCAGCGGCCCGCCGACCTGCCCGGCGATGCCGGCCACGTCGGTCGAGCGATACGTGATCGAGTACGTGCCGACGTCATCGAGCACGACCGGTCCGGTGTAGACCTGCCAGTTCCCGGCGCCGATGCGGTACTCGGTCGTGGCCACGCCGGAGCCGGCGCCGTCGGTCCCGCGGAGCGTCAGCGTGACCGCGTCGTCGTACCAGCCCGACGCGCCCGGCTGCCGCGGATCCAGCCGCGTGGTCGTGGTCGGCGCGGTCGAGTCGATCTTCACGTCGACCGCCTTCGGGGTCTCCGTGTTGCCGGCGTTGTCGGACGCGCGGTACCGCACGACATGCGCGCCCTCGCCGCTGACGGTCACCGGCGTCGTGTAGGGCTGGAACGCCCCGCCGTCGATCTGGTACTGGATCTCGTCGACCCCCGAGCCGCCCTGCTCATCGGCCGCCGCGAGCGTGACCTGGACGGCGGTGGAGTACCAGCCGTTCTGGCCCTGCGGGGTGCCGGGGTCGAGCGTGTGCGTCGACGTCGGCGCCGTCAGGTCGTCGGGGAACGGCGACGCGCCCAGGTCGGGCGTGACGAACGCCCCGCCCGGCTCCTCGAACGTCAGCGCCATCAGGTAGCTCTGGATCGGCGGGTTGCCCGGGGTCGTCGTGGACGGCAGCTTCACCGAGACCAGCGTCTTGTTCGGATCGATGGTCACCGGCACGTGGAAGATGCTGCATTGCGCGCCGTCCTGGCCCGTCGCCGTGTGCCTGTGGGTCAGCCGTCCGATCGCGATGTGCTCCGGTGCCGGGAACTCGTCGGCGCACCAGTCGCTGAACCGCACGGTCGCCGTCTGCGTCGTCGCGTCGGAGTACGTGAGGATGAAGTCACCACCGGCCGGGCCGCCGTCCGTCGTGGTGCCGAAGAAGTGGACCTTGGCGTAGGCCTTCTGCTCCGCCTCGCGCAGGAACACGGTCTGGCCGCGGAAGGCGGCGAGGTTGTCGACGGTGCCGCTGGTGTTCGGCATCCGCAGTGGGACGTCGTCCGTGGCGTCGTTCGCCGGCGTCACGATGGCGCGCGAGGGCGGCATCTCCTCGGCCGGCAGCGAGTAGGGCTGCGGGTTGCCGAAGATCTCGCTGTTGCCCCGGTTCGCCTCCTCGGTGATCCCGATCGTGTCGAAGATGTTCACCGGCTCGGCCTCGCCGATCGAGAAGGCGACGCTCTTGGTCTGCTCGAGATTTCCGGCCAGGTCGCGCGAGCGGTAGTCGACCGTGTGCGCGCCGTCGTCGGAGATCGTGAACGCACCGGCCGCAGGCCCGGACAGCTCGGACACGCGGACGTTGCGGTAGTGCACGCGGTCCGCGCCGCCGTGGTTCTGCAGTCCGATGTAGCCCTGAGCGAACTGGCGCTCCTGCGTCGGCGGGTCGCCGGCGCGCGACGAGTTCCTCGGGACCGCGTTGTCGAACCGGTTCAGGACCTCGCCGTTGCGGATGATCGTGTAGTTCTGGCCGACCACGCGGATCTCATAGTCGCTCCAGTCGCCCCTCGGAACGGGCCTCGCCTGCGTCAGGTTGAGCGGCTGGAAGTTGTAGATCGACCCGGTCTTCTGGGCCTCGCCGCCCGCACCGTCGTAGATCTGGATCTCCTGGCCGCAGAAGATCGCGACCCACGCCTGGTTGGTGGCCGCGGCCCCGGTCTTGGAGCAGTTGTCGGGACGCTGGTCGAGCGGGACACGCGGGTCGGGGAAGCGTGTGAACGCGCCGCCGTTGCTGAAGTTCGCGTCCGCCGTCCGGCCGTCGCGGAACTGGAACTTCAGGGAGAAGTCGCCGTACTGCTTGACCGGGTACCAGAGCATCCCGAGCCCGTTGCTCTGGTTGCTCTCGATCGCCCCGCCGGGCAGCAGCGTGAACCCGCCGTCGCCGGCCTGCACCCACTGGTCGAGCGACGCCTGCGTCCCGTCGAACAGCACCTCCTCCGCCGGGTCGCCGTAGTTCTTCCACGGGCCGCCGTCGACGCGGTACTGCGTCGCCTCGACGCCCGACCCGCCGGCCGGGTCGGTGGCGCTCATCGACACCTCGACCGGACCGTCGTAGGTGCCGCCCGGGCCCGGCACGGCCGGGTCGAGCGCGGCGGTCGTGGTCGGCGCCGCCGGATCGACCTTGACCGAGAGCGACTTGGCGGCCTCGGCGTTGCCGGCCCGGTCGGCCGAGCGGTAGTCGACCGTGTGCTCGCCGGCCGGGACGGAGAACGGCGTCGCGTACGTGGTGTAGTCGCCGCCGTCGATCCGGTACTCGGTCGTCTGCACGCCCGAGCCGGCGGCGTCGTCGACCGCGGTCAGCGTGACCTCGGGAGCCGCGGTGAACCAGCCGCTGCCGGAGGCGGCCGCGGGGTTGAGCGTGTGGCTGGTGACCGGTGCGGCCGTGTCCGGCTCCCCGCAGGCGGTCGCGCCCGTGACGCGGAAGTAGTCGAACGCGGCGACGCGCAGCGCGTCACCCTGGAAGTACGTGAGGCCGAACTTCAGCGGGCCGGAGCCCTCGACCTGGAAGCCTCCGCGGAGCGGCGTCCACGCCGCGCCGTCCTCGGAGAACTCAGCCTGCAGCATGGGGTTCGCTGCGCCGTCCGAGGTGATCCGGATGTAGGACGCAGCCGGGACCGGCCGGTTGCCCGAGTTGCCGTTGTCGTTGCCCGGGAAGCCCGTCGAGCCGTTTCGCGTGTTCGAGCGCTCGACCCAGTACTCGGTGGCGCTGCGCCGGTTGTAGACGACCTTGGCGAAGTGGTTGGGCGCCTCCGAGCGCCAGACGAGCAGCCCCGCCTGGTCGCCCGTCGTCGTCAGCTCGGCGGTGTCGATCCTGGTCGTGGCCGTCCACGGGCCTGCCGGCGCCGGCTGGAGCAGCACGTTCCTGGCACTCGCGGTGCCGCCGCTCATGTCGCCGCCGTAGGTCGTGAAGCGGAGGTTGCCGCCGGCCACGTCGAGGCCGGTCAGCCGCGGGCGCAGCACCTGCCACTTCGGGTCGAGCGCGTTGCCGGCGAACTCGTCGTTGGTGGCCGGACACGGCGGCGCGGTCGCCAGCACGGTCACGAGCGTCGAGCCGCGCGTCGTGGCGCCGTTCGCGTCGGCGGCGAGCGTCACCCGGTACGTGCCGGGCTGGGTGAACGTGTGGCTCTGCGTGGTGCCGCCGGCCGCCGTCGAGCCGTCGCCGAAGTCCCATGCGAGGTTCTGGCCGCCGGCGCCGACCGTGCCGGTGAGGTCGACGGCGAGCGGCGCGGCGCCGCTGGTCGTCGAGGCCGCGACCGAGACGTCGGGCCCGCACGCCAGGTCAAATCGCTCGAACGGGATGAAGCCGCCGCCGGTGGCGCCGCGCAGCGCGAGCGGGCCCACCCGCAGCGTGCCGCTGTAGCGAGCCGTGCGGCCGATCTGCGTCCACTCGCCGCCGTCATTCAACGAGTACTCGGCCGTCACGGTCCGGCCGTCGGAGCGCATGCGCATCAGCAGGTCGGCGTCGAGGGCGACGGTGACGGGCGGGGTCTGGCTGCTCGGGATCGGCACCGCGAGCCCACCGCCGTCGGTCCAGATGCTCTCGAACCGGCGCGTGCCCGCCTCACCCGAGGAGACCTGGATGAACGTGGCCTTCGCGAACACGTTGTTCGCGTTCGGCGGGCCTTCGGACTTCCACAGCGCGAGGCCGGCCTGCTCCCCGTTCGTGTCGATCGACGCGATGTTGAACTTGGTGGTCGCGGTCCAGCCGCCGGCGGGCGCGTCCTGCAGGGCGAGGTTCTGCGCGGTGGCCGTACCGCTGATCAGGTCGGTGTTGCTGAGCTCGATGTTGAGCTTGCCGCCCGCCACGTTGAGGCCCGCGGGGACGGGTCGCAGGACGTCCCAGCGCGCGTCGTCGAGCGTCGAGCCGTCGAACTCGTCGGTGCCGCACATGGCCGCGAGCGCGGTCGCGGTCGCGCCGCCGCCCGTGCCGAGCACGGCTGCTCCCGCGACCGCGCCGGCGCCGGCGCCGAGGACGAGTGCCACCACCAGGCCCACCGTCGTGGCGCGCCTGCCACCGACTCCCCACCTCAACGCTCGCATCCCGCGCTCTCCTCCCCCTCGAACAGTCCCCCCGCGACTTCCGCGGCGAAGGGAAGGTAACGACGACGGGCGGCGGATGTCAAAGAAGTTCCGTAAGCACGCCGACAAAAGCCCTGCATCGACACGGGTGTTTCAGGGGGAGAACGCCCGGGCATTGCTCTCGGGTATCTTTCGCCCGTCGCGGCGGGCACTTTGTTCGGCGGCGCAGCGAAAGCTATGACGGAGCCAGCAGTCCAGGGGGAGACATGAGCAGAGGTGGAATCTGGCAGCGCGGCGTCCTCGCCGCCGGAGCAATGCTCGTAGCGGCCGGCGTGCTCGCGGGAGTGGGCACGGCCGGATCGGCGGTGCCGGCGAACGTGTACGCGCGGGATCTCAACGGTCCGTGCTTCTCCACGGTGCCCGCTGCGGCGCAGTGCGCCACGGGCGAGCGGGCCGAGGTGGCGATCGAGACGGGTGAGACGGTCACGTGGCACTTCGACGGCAGCACGACCCCGCACAACGCCGCCGCCGACAACGACGTCCCCGCCGACCCGACGTGGAAGGACTTCGCGGGCGAGTTCGTCACCACCGGCAGCTACTCGCGCACGTTCAACCAGCCCGGCGCCTACGAGTTCGTCTGCCAGGCCCATCCGGGCATGGAGGGCACGATCCAGGTGACGGGCGACCCGGTGGAGACGCCCACGCCGACGCCGACGCAGACGGCCACCCCCACCGCCACCCCGACTCCCACGCCGACCACCCAGCCGGGCGGGGGCAATCCCACGCCGAGCCCCGGCGGCGGCCAGACCGACACCGTCAAGCCGACGGTCCGCAGCGTCAAGCTGAAGAAGGTCAAGCGCGGCGCGCGCGTCACCTTCACGCTGTCCGAGGCCGCCACGGTGACGATCCGCGTCAAGCGCGGCCGGAAGGTGCTCAAGACGGTGAGGGTTCAGGCCCGCGCCGGCAAGCGCACGGTGACCGTGCGCAGCCGTAAGTTCAAGAAGGGCAAGTACACGATCGAGGTGCGGGCGCGCGACGCCTTCGGCAACAACTCGTCGCTGGCCAAGAAGCCGCTCCGCATCAGGAGGTAGCGTGCCGGGCTCCGACGCTCACTGGCGACCGCCGGCCGACGCGTGGTCGCGCCGCGACTTCATGCGCAACGGCTTCGCCTCCGTCGCGCTCCTGTGCACGGTCGCATCGCCGGCGTCGCTGAGCCGGCGCCCGCTCGTGACGTCGGCGGCGATGCGCGCGCAGGCGCGCTCGCCGTTCGAGCCGTTCCGGCGCGACCTGCCCCGGATGCCGGAGCTGCTGCCGGTTCGCACGACGCGGACGGCGGACGTCTACCAGTCGACGATCCGCGAGGGGCTGGCCGACATCCTGCCCGGCTTCCAGACGCCGATCTACGGCTATGACGGCATCTACCCGGGCCCGACGATCCGGGCGCGCACGGGCCGCGAGATCATCGTTCAGCAGCAGAACGCGCTCGGGTTCGACTCGAACGTCCACCTGCACGGCGGGTACGTTCCCGCCGCGCACGACGGGCATCCGATGGACGTGATCGCGTCTGGCGGCCGGTTCGACTACGTGTACCCGAACCGCCAGGACGCGGCGACGCTGTGGTACCACGACCACGCCCACGGCCGCACGTCGCGGACGCTCTACTACGGGCTGCTCGGGACGTACCTGCTCGAGGACGACCTCGAGCGCGAGCTCGACCTGCCGACCGGCGACTACGACGTGCCGATCATGATCGCCGATCACGCGTTCAACAAGGACGGCTCGTTCCGCTACGCCGAGAACGTCGACGTCGGCTTCCGCGGCGACACGCTGGTGGTCAACGGCGCGGTCTCGCCGCGCATGCGCGTGGAGCGGCGCAAGTACCGGCTGCGGTTCGTGAACGCGTCGAACGGGCGCACCTACACGCTGCGACTGGGACGCGGGCGGGCGATGACGCAGATCGCCGGCGACGGCGGGCTGCTCGAGCGCCCGGTCAGGCGTACCGCGATCCCGCTGCACCCCGGGGAGCGCGCCGACCTCGTGATCGACTTCCGCGACTACCGGCCCGGCACCGAGCTCGTGCTCCAGAACGCCGACGGCGCCGGCGGCACGGTGGCGATCATGCGCTTCGACGTCGTGCGCGGCGGCGGCCGCGAGGAGGCGCGCGTGCCGCGCCGTCTGCGCCCGCGCGAGCCGCTCCCGCCGGAGACCACCAGCCGCCGCTGGGAGATCACGCTCGGCGCGAGCGCCTGGGAGATCAACGGCATGACGTACGACCCGAACCGCGTCGCCGCGCGTCCGCGGCGCGGCACGACCGAGCGGTGGACGTTCGTGAACCGCTCGAACCGCGTCCATCCGATGCACCTGCACGGGTTCCTGTTCCGGGTGCTCGAGCGCAGCAGCGGCAGGGTGCACCCGGCCGACCGGCTCGGCTGGAAGGACACGATCGGCGTGCTCCCGGACGAGACCGCCACGGTGCTCGCGTGGTTCTCCCCGTACAGCGGGCGGTACGTGTTCCACTGCCACGCGCTCGAGCACGCCGACAAGGCGATGATGCTGGAGATGGAGGTCACGCTATGACGCGCCGGCTGACACTCGCCGCCGCGCTGGCGGCGATCGCCACCGTGGTCCCCGCGGCCGCCGCGACGGCCGCCGACCGGACGGTCCAGGCCGTCGACGATCCCGGCGGCGTCAACTATCTGTGGAACCCGGAGGCCGTCGCTGTCGACGTCGGCGACACGGTGACGTGGCGGTTCGAGGGCACGACGGTCGCCCACAACGTCCAGGCCGACAGCGCGAACTGGGGTCTGACCTCGGCCTACAAGGTCGCGGGTCCGCCTGTCGCCTGGACGTTCAGCGCGGCCGGTATCTACGAGTTCGTGTGCGGGCTCCACCCGTCGACGATGAACGGGACCGTCAAGGTCGGCAACCCGCCACCGCCGCCCCCGCCGCCGCTGAGCGAGCAGCCGTTCGTGAACGACCAGCCCGCCCCGACCGTCCTCGAGGTCAGCGACGAGCGGCGCCCCGCGCTCACACGCGTGCGCGTCGCGCGCGTGCGCTCCGGCGCCCGCGTGCGCTTCCGACTGTCGGAGCCGGCGAGCGTGACGGTGCGGATCAAGCGCGGCGACCGGACGGTCAGGTCCAGGCGCGTGAGCCGCGGCAAGGGCAGCCACGCGGTGACGGTGCGCGGCCTGGGCGCCGGCTCGTACCGCGTCGAGGTGCTCGCGCGCGACCTGGCCGGCAACCGCTCGCGGCTGCGCCGCGCGCGGTTGACGATCCGCTAGGAGCGCCGCCCGGGCGAACGCCGACTGCCCGCCCGGCGAACGTCAACTGCGCTGGGTGGGGAGTCGGTTGGCTGTGAGGCGAGTGCGAGGCACCGCGCCGATCGGGATGAACTCACGCGAGTGTCGAGTTTCCGGGTGTCAGGCCCCGAAACTCGACACTCGGGCGAACCCGCCGCAACCGCGAGCGGTCACCCGCTTCCCCACCCAGCGCAGTTGACGTTCCCGGCCCGGCTGCCGGCCGACGCTCGACCTGCCGATCGGGAGCGCCGCCCGCGACTTCACGAGCGGCGCCCCGACGGCTATCGACGCAGCGACATCCGGCGCTGCAGCACCTGCACGCGGTCGCCTCCGACCGGGCGCATGCGCAGTTCCAGGACGAAGTTCACGCGCTTGAGCGCCCGCCGCCGGCGCAGCCCTGCCCGCAGCCGCCGTGCCGTCGTGCGGGACGGCTTGAGCCGCACCGTCACCGATTGGCCGGCCGCGCAGCGCACCGTGCGCGCCGCCAGCGTCGTGCTCCGCAGCCCGAGCCGCCGTCGCACGCTGCGCGTGACCTTCAGCGCGGCGCGCCCGGCGCCCGTCGCGTCGCAGGTGACCGAGAGCCGCAGGCCTCGCCGCGCGAACGTGGCGAGCTTCGGCCGCTGCACCGAACGCAGCCCGAACGCCGCGCCGGGCTCGACGCCACGCGGCGGCGGCGCCGGCGGCTGGCTGCCCGGTGGCGGCGTGCCGGCGATCGTGAACGTCACCGACCGCGGGGCCTCGACGTTGCCGGCCGTGTCGGTCGTGCGGAACTGGACCGTGTGCCGACCGGGCCCGGTGACCTCGAACGGGCCGTCGCCCGTGCCGAGCGCCTGGACCCGGACGTCGCTGATCTGGATCTTGTCGTCGTCGCCGTGGTTCTGGACGCCGAGGTAGCCCTCGTCGAACTGACGGTCCTGCGTCGGCGGGTCGCCGTCACGCGACGACTCCCGCGGCACCGCGTTGTCGAAGGTGTTGATCACCTCGCCGTTGCGGATCACCGTGTAGCGCTGGCCGACGACGCGGACCTCGTAGTCGCTCCATTCGCCCTTGGGCACGGCGCCAGCGTCGTCGAGGGCGATCGGGTCGAAGTTGTAGATCGACCCGGTCTTCTGGGGCTCGCCGGTCGGACCGTCGTAGATCTGGATCTCCTGGCCGCAGTAGATCGCGACCCACGCCTCGCGGTCCTCGTCGTCGGCGCAGCCCGGCACCGGCGCCCGCGGGTCCGGGAAGCGCACGAACAGGCCGCTGTTGGAGAACCCGTCGTCGGTGCGCGCGTCGCGGAAGCGGAACTTGACCGAGAAGTCGCCGTAGTCGGTCACCGGGTACCAGAGCATCCCGAGCCCGCCCACGCTCTGGATCGAGCCGTCGGCCTGGAGCTCGAACGAGCCGCCGGGCGCCTGCCGCCAGCGTGCCAGCGACGCCGCGGTGCCGTCGAAGATCGGCTCCTCGGCGCGGCCGTAGCTGGTCCACCTGCCGCCGTCGACGCGGTACTCGGTCTCGCCCAGCCGCGCGCCGCCGGCGTCCGTCGCGCTGAGCGAGACGTTGATGCCGGAGTCCGTCGTCGCGAGCGCGGCACTGGTCACCGGCGCCTGCGCGTCGGGCGGCTCGAGCGCCAGCGCGTCGACCCGGTGGACCGACTCGGCGCCGTCCGCGTACGTCACGGTCAGCCGCGCCCGGAACTCGCCCGCCTCGGCGTAGGTGTGCTCGGGGTTCGCGTCGGTCGACGGCGCGCTGCCGTCTCCGAAGTCCCATTCGTATGAGACCCCGCCCGAGCCGGCGCTGGAGAACCGCACCTGGCGGGCGGCCGGGCCGGACGTGGCGGTCGCCGTCGCGGCGGGGGTCGCCGGCCCGCCGGTGTACCGGTACCGCCACAGCGCCGACTCCGGCGACACGCTGAAGAAGCCGGTCCCGTAGTCGAGCACGTACAGGTGACCGTCGGGCCCGAACCGCCAGCCCATCAGACCGCCGACGGTGTCCCCGGTGACGATCTGCTCGATGTCGACCGCCGACTTGGGCGGCCGGTGGCCGGTCACGGCGCCCTCGTCGAGCGCGACGGCGACACGCGAGTTGCCTCCGCACTCGTCACCGATGAACCACTTGCCGTCCCAGAACGCCGGCCAGCGGTCCGCGCGGTCGCTGTCATCGTGGCGGTACATCGGGCCGCTCATCACGGCCTGGCAGCCGCCGCTGCGCAGGTACGGCTGGGTGAACGTCTGCGCTCCGCCGTAGTCGGGCCGATCGGTCTCCGGATCGGTGGGGAACACGGGCCCGCCGCCCTGCGGCGAGTACCACATGTTCACCCGCGTCACCGGCGGCAGCTCGCGCAGGCCGGTGTTCCAGACCGACTCGTTGACCGGGTTGTCGCAGTCGTACCAGCCGGTCGGGGTCCCGTGCTCGTCGCGATCGCGGTACGGCTGCTTGTTGCCCATGCAGTAGGGCCAGCCATAGTTGCCCGCCTCGGGGATCGCCGCGAGGCTCTCGTACTTCGCCGGCCCGAGCGCCTTGCTCGGGGCGGATGCGTCCGGCCCGACCCAGCCGACCATCAGCCAGCCCGTCGCCTTGTCGACCCACAGTCGCGCCGGGTTGCGGACGCCCATGACGTAGATCTCCGGCCGCGTCTTGTCACCCGGGTCGTCCGCCTCCGGGAACAGGTTGCCGGCGGGGACGTCGAAGGTGCTGCCCGGACCCGGCTCCTCGCCTGGCGCGTCGCGCGGGTCGATACGCAGGACCTTCCCGTTGAGGTCGTTCGTGTTCCCCGCGGTACGCCGGGCGTCGTTGTAGCCGACGCCGACGCTCGGGTCGGGCGTGGTCGGGTCCTCCTGGTGGGGGAACTGGTTCGGCGAGAAGTTGCCCGAGTAACCGTCGACCTCACCTGAAGAGTTGGTGTCGCCGGTGGCGATGTAGAGGTTTCCGGCAGCGTCGAACGCCATGTCGCCGCCCATGTGGCAGCAGTTGTGCGCCTGGTACTCCCACTCGAGCAGGACCTTCTCCGAGCCGGGCTCGATCTGGTTCGTCGCGAGGTCGACCGTCCAGCGCGAGATCCGCCGCTTTGCGATGTGGGTCGTGAAGTTGACGTCCTCGAACGGCGTCCAGTGGGTGTAGATCCAGCCGTTCTCCATGAAGTTCGGATCGAGCGCGATGCCGACCAGACCCTCCTCCTTCTTGCGCAGCTCGTCGCCGCTGCCCGAGTCGCCGAACACGTCCAGCACGCCGGCCACGGTCACGTTCCCGGTGGCGGGATCCCAGGCGTGGATGGTGCCCGCGCCGCGGAACGCCCCCGCCGGCCACGACTCGCCGTTGTTGACGATGTCGGTGAAGCCCGGGCCACGGTCGCCGCGGCCGATGTAGAACGTGCGGCCGTCCTCGGCGATCGAGAGGCCGTGCGGCTCGCCGATCTGATCGAGCTGCTGCTCGACGCCGTTGCCGACGAGCGAGTTCGGTGCGGTCAGCCTTTCGGCCTCGTAATTGGAGCTGATCGTCGCCTTGCAGTTGCCGCGCACGAGGCCCGCGGCCCAGCGGATGCCGCCGAGCAGGTGCGCGCGGAAGCTCTCGTCGCCGTAGCTCGCGGCCGTGTGGCCCATCGCCGTGTAGAAGGAGCGTCCGCCCGCAAAGTCACGGCACCAGGCGATCGGGTGGTTCCAGCCGTTGCCGAACGAGCCGGGCTCGTAGCTGCGCTCGCGGGCGATCGCCAGCGTGTGCACCTGGCCGGCCGGGTTCGGATCCCAGTTGAACCACTCGTCGTTGCGCGTCCACGCGAGCGGGAGGTCCTCGGTCGCCGGATGGACCCGGTCGGGGACCTCGACGACCGCCTCCTGCACGCCCTCGGGGCTCTGGCCAGGGCGGCTGCCGATCAGGCCGGTGAACCAGTCGGAGGCCGGCTCGACGCGCGCGGCGTCGTGGATGCCGGCGAAGCCGCCGCCGTCGGCGACGAACTCCCTGAATGCCTCCTCCTCCGCGGCGGTCATCACGTCGCCGTTGGTGGAGAGGAACACGACGGCCCGGTAGCGGGCCAGGTTGGCGGCGGTGAACTCGCCGGAGTCATCCGTGGCGTCGACGGCGAAGTCGTCGCCGCCGAGCTCCTCGATCGCCTCGACGGCGGCATCCACCGACTCGTGCGGCTCGCCGGTCGTCTCGTGGTACACGAGCACGCGGACCGGTTCCTGCGCCGCGGCCGGCGCCGCCGAGAGCAGCGCAGCGGTGACTGCGAGCACGAGCCCGCGAGCGAACGGCCTCACCTTGGACATCGACCCGTCTCCTCGCCATTCGGGTTCCAAGCGCCCCTGCCAGGGCCAATTTCCAACGTACCACCTTCTCCCGCCGGCTAATCGAAGTTCGTATGGGAAGCAGCGAAACCGGGCAGACCTCGGCTACAGTCCGGCCGGACTGCGGCAGGACAAGCGATGCATTCGGGAGGTGCATCGAATGACGATCCACGGGATCACCCAGGGTCGGCTCCGGGTTCCGGTGGCCGCTCTTCTTGCCACGGCGGGGGCGCTCATCGCGCCGGCCGGGGCCATGGCAGCCGACGCCACGGTGACGGCGAACGACGGCTTCGCGTTCGGCAATGCGAACCCGACGATCGCGGTCGGCGAGAAGGTCGTGTGGACCTTCGCGAACCCCGGTGTGGCGCACAATGTGGCCGCGACGGGCGGCAACTGGAGCTTCCGCTCGGGTGCCGTGAGCGTGAGCCACGGCACGCACGAGTTCACGTTCGCGGCGGCCGGGTCCTACAGCTACGTCTGCGAGCTGCACGCGCCCGGGATGGCCGGGACCGTCACGGTGCTCGCGCCGGGCCAGACACCGCCGCCGCCCGGCACGCCGCCGCCGGGTGGACCGCCTCCCTCGGTGCCCCCGCCCGACGGTCAGGTGGCGGACACCGTGAAGCCGCGACTGAGCCGCGTCTCGGTGACCGGCCTGCGGCGCGCCGCACGCGTGCGCTTCCGGCTCTCCGAGACGGCCACCGTCACCATGCGCATCCGGCGCGGCAGGTCCGCGCGGACGCTGCGGGTGCACGCCCCCGCCGGCCGGCGCAGCGTGCTCGTCCCCGGGCTCAGGCGCGCCCGCTACCGCATCGAGCTCCAGGCGCGCGACGCGACGGGCAACCGCTCCGCGTGGCGCAAGACGAGCCTGAGGATCCGGAGGCCATCGCGATGACGGAACCCGAACTCACCCGGCGCGACGTCATGCGAGGCATGGCGTCGCTGACGCTGGTGTGCTCCTTCGGCGCCCTGCCCAAGCCGCGCAGGGGCTCGCGTGCCATCACCTCGGGGGCCATGCGCGCCCAGAACGCCGCCCCGTTCGCTCCCTTCCGCGCCGAGCTCCCGATCCCCCCGGAGCTCGTGGCGACGAGCCGCCGGCGAGGCCGCGAGACCTACGAGCTGACCATCCGCAAGGGCTTCGCCGAGATCCTCCCCGGCTTCGAGACTCCGGTCTACGGCTACGACGGCCTCTACCCGGGCCCGACGATCCGCGCCCGCAAGGGGCGCGAGACCGTCGTCCGCCAGCGCAACGAGCTGTCGTTCGACGTCAACGTGCACCTGCACGGCGGCACCGTCCCGGCCGCGCACGACGGGCATCCGATGGACCTGATCGCGCCGGGTGACACGCTCACGTACCGCTACCCGAACCGCCAGGACGCGGCGACGCTCTGGTACCACGACCACGCGCACGGGCACACCGCCCGTTCGATCCACTACGGCATGGCGGCGTTCTACCTGCTCGAGGACGAGCACGAGGAGAAGCTCGAGCTGCCGCGCGGCGAGTTCGACGTTCCGCTGATGATCCAGGACCGCGCGTTCTCCGACGACGGGTCGTTCAAGTACCTGCCGAACGCCGACACGGGGTTCCTCGGCGACACGATCCTCGTCAACGGCGCCGTCGTCCCGCGCATGCGCGTGAAGCGTCGCCGCTACCGGCTGCGGTTCCTCAACGGCTCGAACGCGCGCGAGTACGCCCTGGTGCTCGGGCGCGGCCGCCCGATGACCCAGATCGGGAGCGACGGTGGATTGCTGCCCCGCCCGGTCCGCCGCACCCGGCTGACGCTCGCGCCGGCCGAGCGCGCCGACATCGTGCTCGACTTCCGCGACTTCCGTGCCGGGACCGAGGTCGTGCTCGGCAACGCGCTCGGAGACGGGACCACGGCGGCCGTCATGCGCTTCGACGTCGCGCGCGGCGGCGGGGCCGAGGAGGCGCGCGTGCCGCGGCGGCTGCGCCGCCTCCAGCGGATCCCGCCCCCGGCCGTCGACCGGCGCTTCGAGCTCTCGCTCGGGACGTCGGTGCGCGGGCCCGAGTGGCGGATCGGCGGCCGCGCGTTCGACATGGAGCGCACGGACATCCGCACGCGCCTGGGCACGTCCGAGAAGTGGGAGTTCGTCAATCCCTCGAACCGCGTCCATCCGATGCACCTGCACGGCTTCCTGTTCCGCGTCCTCGAGCCTCGGGGCACCACCGGCTGGAAGGACACGGTGCCGGTGCGGCCGGGCGAGACGGTGACGATCCAGCCGTGGTTCTCTCCGTACCCCGGCCGCTACGTGTTCCACTGCCATGCGCTCGAGCACGGCGACTTCGGGATGATGCTCCAGATGGAGGTTCAGGAGTGACCTAGTTTCGGCGCGTCCGGCCGCTGGGTATCGCCGCGGCCATGGCGAGTGACGACGCCGGGCTGCGCACGATCGAGACCCGCGTACCGGCGCGGATGGACCGGCTGCCGTGGTCGCGCTTCCACTGGCTCGTGATCGTCGGGCTCGGGACGGTGTGGATCCTCGACGGGCTCGAGGTCACGATCGTCGGCTCGATCGCCGCCCGGCTGACCGAGAAGGGAAGCGGCATCGAGCTCAGCCAGAGCCAGGTGCTGACCGCGGGGTCGGTGTACGTCGCCGGCGCCTGCGTGGGGGCGCTGTTCTTCGGCCAGCTCACGGACCGGTTCGGGCGCAAGAAGCTGTTCCTGCTGACGCTGGTCGTCTACCTGGTCGCGACCGTGGCGACCGCGTTCGCCAACACGGCCCTGTACTTCTTCATCGCGCGCTTCTTCACCGGCGCGGGCATCGGCGGCGAGTACGCGGCGATCAACTCGGCGATCGACGAGCTGATCCCGGCGCGCGTGCGCGGGCGCGTCGACCTCATGATCAACGGCTCCTACTGGCTCGGAGCGGTCTTCGGCGCGCTCGGCGCGCTGGTGCTGCTGGACACCAGCCTGTTCGCAGCCGACCTCGGCTGGCGGCTCGCCTTCGGGCTCGGTGCGGTGCTCGGCCTCGGGATCCTGCTCGTCCGCCGCCATGTGCCGGAGAGCCCGCGCTGGCTGTTCATCCACGGCCGCGACGAGGAGGCGGAGCGGATCGTCGGCGAGATCGAGGACGAGATCCGTGCGAGCACCGGGCAGGAGCTGGACGAGCCATCCGGCTCGATCACGGTCCGCCAGCGCAAGTCGATCTCGTTCCGCACGATCGCCTCGACCGCCTTCAAGCGGTACCCGCGCCGGACCGCGCTCGGCTTCGCGCTGTTCGTCGGCCAGGCGTTCATCTACAACGCCGTGACGTTCGGGCTCGGCACGTTCCTGGCCGAGTTCTACGACATCGAGTCCGGCCGTGTGCCGCTGTACGTCGCGCTGTTCGCGGCGAGCAACTTCCTCGGCCCGGTGCTGCTCGGCCGGCTGTTCGACACGGTCGGCCGCAAGCCGATGATCGCCGGCACCTACCTCGGGTCAGCCGCCGTGCTGGTCGTGCTCACGATCCTGTTCGTGGGCGGCTCGCTCGGCCTGTGGGGCTTCATGGCGCTGCTGCTGGTCACGTTCTTCCTCGCGTCGGCGGGCGCCAGCTCGGCTTACCTGACCGTGTCGGAGATCTTCCCGATGGAGACGCGCGCGCTCGCGATCGCCTTCTTCTACGCGATCGGGACCGCGGTCGGCGGCATCACCGGCCCGTACCTGTTCGGGAAGATGATCGAGTCCGGCGAGGAGTCCCAGGTCGCGATCGCGTTCTTCATCGGCGCCGGCGTGATGGCGCTCGGCGGCATCGTCGAGCTGCTGTTCGGCGTCAAGGCCGAGGGCGAGGACCTCGAGAGCATCGCGAAGCCGCTGACCGCGGAGGACGCCGAGTCAGAGGACCGCCCGCGCGCCAGCGCGGGCCGCGTGGGCTCGTCGCCCGGGATGCTCGTCTCGGCCCGGATCGCCGCCGCCGGCCTCGACCGCGAGGTCGCCGCGATCGAGCGAGCGCTCGCCGAGCACGGCCCGACCGAGCGCCGCGAGCTGGCGACGCTCGTCGGAGCGCGCTTCTGGGGCCCGGGCCGGTACGCCGCCGCGCTCCGCGCCGCGGTCGCCGCCGGCCACGCCAAGCGCCTCTCCCGCACGCGTTTCGGGCCGTAGGAACGTCAACTGCGGCTGGGTAGGGCAGCGGGGAGCGCCATCGCGCGCTGGTGGGGTGGCTAAGTCGCGGTATGCAGACTAACTAACCCCACTGCCCGCCAGCGCCGCTCAGCCCGAGTCCGGCGGGTCGCCGGGCAGCACCCAGGCCTTGTGGTCCCGGCGCACGCGACCCTGGGCGGCGAGCTTCGTCAGCGCGCCGGACACCGACGGGCGGCGCGCGGCGACGAGGTGGCTGAGCACCTCGTGGGTGAGCGGGAGGTCGACGTGGACTCCGTCGGGGTGGACTCGGCCGTGGCGGTCGGCCAGCTCCCAGAACAGCATCCACAGCCGCTCGTCGAGCCGCGGCTGCTGGGCGATCGCCATCATCGCGGCGAGCCGTCGCGAGCGGGCGAGCGCGCGGCCGGCCAGTGCCGGCCCGACCTGCGTGTAGCGCGCCATCCGCTCGGTCCACACCGCATCGAGCACGGCCAGCCGCGTCCCGGTGAGCACCCGCCAGGTGGTCTCGAAGCCGATCGTCTCGTCGCCGTCGAAGTCCCACGGGCGCAGGAGGTCGCCCTCGGCGAGCAGCTCGGCGCCGAACCGGCCGGCGTAGCCGACGCGCCGCACCAGCACGCCGTCGAGCACCAGCAGGCCGTAGCCCTCGCGCGCCGCGTCGCCCTCGACGTTCGCGTCCCAGCGGCCGGACGGCACCTCGACGACCGAGGCGAGGCTCGCCTGGCGTGCGGTCTGGAGCTGTGCCTTCGGGACGAGCTCGGCGAGCTCCGGGTCCTCGTCGAGAACCAGGGCGCGGGCGAGCGCCACGGCGCTCAGAGGCCGACACCCGCGGCGCGGGCAACACCCGACACGTAATCCGCCGCGCTGGCGGGGCGGTCCTCGGGCTCCTTCTCGAGTGCTCGGGTGATGGCGCGCGCGGTGGCCGCCGAGATGTCCGCGCGCTGGGCCGAGATGTCCGGCGGGGCTTCCTGGAGGTGGGCGAACAGGACCCGCATGCTCGGGCGGCCGCCGAACGGCGGCGTGCCCGTCAGGACCTCCCACATCACGCACCCGAGCGAGTAGATGTCCGTCGCGGGACTCACGTCCTCGCCGCGGATCTGCTCGGGTGACATGTAGTCGAGCGAGCCGAGCGCCTGACCCGGCCGGGTGAGGTTCGACGCCTGGCTGTCCTTCGCGAGTCCGAAGTCCGACACGTACGGCGTGTCGCCGTCGAGCAGGATGTTGGCGGCCTTGATGTCGCGGTGCACGAGGCCGGCGGCGTGCAGCGCGTCGATCCCGCCGGCGCAGGCCGCGAGCATCCGGACGGCGGCCGTCATCTCGAGCGGGCCCGACGCCTCGAGCCGGTCCGCGAGCGAGCCACCCGGGATCAGCCGCTGCACGAGATACGGCAGCCCACCCTCCTCGCCGTGCGAGAGCACCGGCACGACGTTGGGATGCACGATCTTCTGCGCCGCCTGGACCTCGCGGCGGAAGCGGCGCAGGAACACCTCGTCCTGCGACAGCTCGGTGGTGACCACCTTCAGGGCCACCGGCTCCTGGCCGTCGGCGGTTCCCTCGAACACGATCCCCATACGGCCGCGGCCGATCACGCGGGTGATCTTGTACGGGCCGAGCGAATCGCCCGGCCGGGGCTCCAACGCGATTTCTGGCATTCGAGCCGCGGAGAATATCCCTCCACGGTCCAGGCCGGCCCCGTACTTCCGTTGGGGGGCACTTGCGCCTCGACCTTCGACCGACGACACTTCTCGGGATCTCGCTTATGGACAGGCCACAGCTCGGCTACTACAGGATCGAGGGGATCGTCGGCACCGGGCGCACGGGAATCGTGTACCTCGCCACGGATTCCCGAAGTGGACGTGCAGTGGCCCTCAAGGTCCTGCGCGAGGATGTCAGCATCGATCCTGTCTACCGCGAGCGCTTCCGCCGCGAGGGAGCGCTGCTCGCCGCGCTGCGCCATCCGCACGTGATCCCGATCTACGGGATGGGCGAGATCGAGGGCGAGCTCTACATCGCCACCCGGCTCGTGACCGGGAACCTGAAGGACCTGATCGTCGCCGGCCCGCTCCCGCTCGACCACGCGGTCGACATCATCACGGCCGTCGCCGAGGCGGTCGATGCCGCGCACGGCGCGGGGATCGTGCACCGGGACATCAAGCCGGCCAACGTGCTGCTCGACGCCGGCCAGCACGTCTACCTGGGCGACTTCGGCCTCGCGCGTGATCCGGACGGCGCCGCGCTCACGCTGCCCGGCCAGGTCCTCGGTACGCTCGACTACATGGCGCCCGAACACCTCGAAGCCGAAGGCGTCGGGACCCCTGCGGACATCTATGCCCTGACGTGCCTGGCGATGGAGACGCTCACCGGCGAGGTCCCGTTCATCCGCGGCACCGACGCGGCCGTCATGTACGCGCACGTCGTGGAGGAGCCCCCGAGCATCTCCGCCCGCCGCCCCGAGCTGCCCGCCGCGCTCGACGACGTGATCGTCAACGGCATGGCCAAGGACCCCGACGACCGCCCGCCGACGGCTCGCGCGTTGCTCACCGACATGCTGCGCGCGCTCGGCCGCCCGGTGCCGGCTCGCCTGGTCGCGGCCGGCTGAGGGGGCCGATCGACGGGTGTCCGAACCCGACTCGGGCGCGGCAGTGGTTCCCGGAACCGTCTTCAGCGGACGGTACGAGATCGTTGCCCCCATCTCGAGCGGTGCGATGGGTGCCGTGTACCGCGCGCGCGACCTCGAGACCGGCGACGAGGTGGCGGTCAAGCGACTGCTCGACGTCCGTCACGCTGCCCGCTTCGAGATCGAGGCGCGCCTGCTGTCGAGCCTCAGCCACCCGCGCGTCGTGAAGGTCCGCGACCACTCGCAGGACGACCAGGGGCTCTACATCGTCATGGACCTGGTCCACGGCACCGACCTCGGCGCCCAGCTCAAGGAGCGCGGCAACCCCGGGCTGTCGTACGCGGACTCGATCGAGTACGCGCGCCACACCTGCGAGGCGCTCCAGTACGTGCACGACCAGCAGATCGTGCACCGCGACGTGAAGCCCCAGAACATGATCCTCGCCGACGACGGGGTCGTGCTCGTGGACTTCGGCGTCGCGCGCGCGATCGGGAGCGACGAGACGGTCGGCACGATCGCGGTCGGCACGCCGCGCTACATGGCGCCCGAGGTGTTCGCGGGCGGCACCGTGTCGGCCGCGAGCGACATCTTCAGCCTCGCCGCGACGCTGTGGACGCTGATCATCGGTGCGCCGCCGCGCTACGGCGACGTGATGAAGATCGAGAAGGTCGCGCCGACGCTCGCCCCCGAGCTGCGCGATGCGCTCGCGGGCGGCCTCGAGATGCTGCCCGAGATGCGGATCCCGTCCGCGATCGCGTTCGCCGAGGCGATCGGCGTGCCGATCACGTACCTCGGCGGCGAGTCGCTCGCGCAGAGCCTCGGCCGCGCACCGGTGCACCGTCGCGTGATCGAGGCGATCGTCCGCACGGCCGCCGGCATGTTCGAGGCCGCCGCAGCGTCGATCGCGCTGACCGACCAGTCGACCGGCGAGCTGGTGTACGAGGCGGCGTGGGGCGCCGGTGCGTCCGAGGTCGTCGGCATGCGCCTGCCGCCCGGGGCCGGGCTCTCCGGCGCCGTCGTGGCGAGCGGCGAGGCGGTCGCGGTGCCGGAATGCCGCAAGGACCCGCGGTTCGCGGCCCAGGTCGCCGCCAAGACCGGCTACGTGCCCTACACGATGCTCGTCACCCCGCTCGTGCGCGAGGGGAAGCCGATCGGCGCCCTGTCGCTGCTCGACCGCCGCGACGGCGGGCCCTATCGGCACGAGGACCTGGCCCGCGCGGCCCTGTTCGCCGACCTGGCGGTCGTCGCGCTCGACCTCGACACGTTCCCGCTGTCGACAACGGGCGGCCGGACGCTGCCGCTGAGCTGACGGCAAGTTGCCGACCGCCTTCGCACACCACTACGGTTGCGTGGGATGACCGCCAACGGCGATAGCCATTTCGACGCGATCGTCGTCGGCTCCGGCTTCGGCGGCTCCGTCACGGCCTACCGCCTGGCCGAGGCCGGGCGGCGCGTGCTCGTGCTCGAGCGCGGCCGCGCGTACCCGCCCGGCTCGTTCACGCGCAGCCCGTACAAGGCGCGCGAGAGCTTCTGGGATCCGCAGCGCAGCCTGCACGGGATGTACCACTACTGGTCGTTCAAGGGGATCGACGCGCTCGTGTCGGCCGGCCTCGGCGGCGGCTCGCTGATCTACGCCAACGTCTTCCTGCGCAAGGACGAGCGCTGGTTCGTGCACGAGGACGTCAACAACGGCGGCTTCGAGTACTGGCCGTTCTCGCGGGCGGACATCGACCCCCACTACGACCGCGTCGAGAAGATGATCGGCCTCCAGCGCTACCCGTTCGAGCACGAGCCGTACGCCGGAACGCCGAAGACGATCGCCTTCAAGCTCGCCGCCGAGCGCAACGGACTGGAGTGGTCGCTGCCGCCGCTCGCGGTCACGTTCGCCAACGAGGGCCGGCCGCCGGTGCCGGGCGAGCGGATCGACGAGACGATCCCGAACCTGCACGGCCGCGAGCGCGTCACCTGCCAGCTGTGCGGCGAATGCGACGTCGGCTGCAACTTCGGCGCCAAGAACACGCTCGACTACAACTACCTCACGCACGCCAAGCACCACGGCGCCGAGCTCCGGACGCTGTGCGACGTGCGCACGATCGAGCCGCGTGAGGGCGGCGGCTACAAGGTCGGCTACGCCGCGCTGGGCGAGGACCCCGCCGCCAACGGCCGGATGCCGCTGCGCGATCTCACCTGCGACCACCTGATCCTCAGCGCCGGCACGCTCGGCACCACGAACCTGCTGCTGCGCAACCGCAGCAGGTTCCCGGGCATCAGCAGCAAGCTCGGCACCCGCTTCTGCGGCAACGGGGACCTGCTGACGCTGGCCGTCAACTGCGGCGAGGTGACCGACGGCAAGCGGGTGCCGCGGATCGTCGATCCCGGCTACGGCCCGGTGATCACCAGCACGGCGCGGATGCCCGACGCGCTCGACGACGGCGGCGAGGGCCGCGGCTTCTACCTGCAGGACGCCGGCTATCCGCAGCACCTCGCGTGGATCCTGCACGTGGTCGCGGCGCCGCAGACGCTGTGGCGGTGGCGCTCGCACGGCTGGTACCTGGTCAAGAACTGGATGCGCGGGTCGCCCGACACCGACGTCACCGGCCACATCGCCGATTTGCTGGAGTCGGCCGAGCTGTCGGCCGGCGGGCTGCCGTTGCTCGGCATGGGCCGCGACGTGCCCGACGGGCGCATGTACCTGAACAAGGGCAAGCTCGACCTCGACTGGTCGCGCGCTCGCTCCGAGGAGTACTTCGAGCGCCTCCGGACGACCTCACGCGGCTTTGCCCACTCGCTCGGTGGCAAGTTCGGCGACAACCCGATCTGGTTCCTGCGCCGCGTCATCACCGTGCACCCACTCGGCGGCTCGCCGATGGGTCGCTCCGCCGAGGAGGGCGTCGTCGATCCGTACGGCAACGTGTTCGGATACCCCGGGCTGCACATCGCCGACGGCTCCGTGATGCCGGGCCCGGTCGGGCCGAACCCGAGCTTCACGATCGCCGCCCTCGCCGATCGGTTCGCCGACCGGATGCTCGAGACCACCCCCGCCGCGGAGGCGGCTGCTACATGACCGTGACCGCCACGATGCCCGCCACCGTCCGCTTCACCGAGGAGATGCTCGGTCACGTCACGTTCGGGGAGGAGGACTTCTCCCGCGGCGCCGTGCCCGACCGGCAGGGCGCCGGACCGCTGAAGTTCCACCTCACGATCGAGGTCGAGGACATCGACCACTTCGCCGGCGACGCGACGCGGCAGGCTGCGGCGCACGGCTACGTGGAGTCGGACGCGCTCGGCGGCCGGCTGCCGGTCGAGCGCGGCGTCTTCAACCTGTTCATCGACACCGAGCCGGGCGTCAAGCGGATGCTCTACCGGCTGTGGTTCCGCGACGGCGTCGGCCACCCGCTCACGCTCAGCGGCCACAAGCTGATTCGCAACGACGTGGGCTTCGACGTCTGGCCCGCGACCACGACGCTCTTCACGCGCGTGCTGAAGGGCCACGTGGAGGAGGGCGACGACGACAGCGCCGAGCTGGTGGCGTCCGGCGTGCTGCGGATCCGCATCCGCGACTTCGCGCGCCAGCTCACGACGTTCCGCGCCGGCGGCCCGAGCGCCGGCCGTAAGCTGGGGGCGCTCGCCCGGTTCGGTCTGATCTTCCTCGGCCAGCTGGCCGAGACCTACCTGCGGAAGGGGCGGCGCGCCGATGGCAAAGCAAAAGGGTAAGCGGCTGAAGGCGGCGCAAGAGGCCGGCAGCAAGCCGTCCGGCCGCACGCACCTGCTCGGCTTCCTCGCCGGCGGCGCGGTGCTCACCGTGTTCGGTGCCGAGGTCGCCCGCGTGTGGCGCCTGGGGATGCTGCCCAAGAGCCGCGAGGAGCGCGAGCAGCTCGACGAGGCCGGGCGCATCCGGCAGTCGCTGCTGGTGATCCGCGAGGGCTACGCCGTCAGCCGCACGCGTGAGAACACGCTGTTCAACATGCTCGCCTCGTTCTCGGTCACGTTCGGCATCACGCGCGGGATCACGTCGTACATCCGCGCGCACGGCGGGCTCGGGCCGATCCAGAACGTCGTCGTCGGCACGCGCCACATCCACCACTTCGTCCCCGGCGGCCTGCTGGCGCTGTCGGCCGGCGGAGTGGCGATCGGCATGAAGGGCTCCAACGCGGACAAGTACCTCGCGCTGCCGTTCGGGATCGGCGTCGCGCTGGTGCTCGACGAGTCGGCGCTGCTGCTCGAGCTCGACGACGTGTACTGGACCGAGGAGGGCGTCCTCAGCGTCCAGATCGTGTTCGCGGCGATGGCGATGCTCTCCGCGCTCGCCTACATGATCCGGATGCTGCGTCAGACCGAGGGCCAGGACAGCGAGTCTGACTGGGAGATGGCGGCCAAGGCGTGGGACGACCTGCAGATGATCCCCGGCATCGGAGGCGGCGAGCCCGGGATCGGGCTCTAGGCCGGCTCATCCGCGCGGCGCGGCACACGCCGGGTCGTAGTCGTGCCCGGGGAGTGCCTCGTTCCACTCGGCCCGGGTGAGCGGGCGCCCCGCGACGTCGCATGCCTGGCGCGCCCATGAGGACGGCCGTACGTCCCAGGAGTATCCCTGGCCGCTGTCGTACACGGCCGCGATATGGGTGCCGCCGCGGGTGAACACGACGCCCACCTGCACGTTCGGGATCCCGGGCAGCGGACTGCCGATCGGCCGGCCGGACGCCACGTCCCAGAGCCGGACCGTCCCGTCGCTCGAGCTCGTCGCCACGGTGCGGCCGTCGGGGCTGAAGTCGGCCATCAGGATGAACCCGGCGTGCCCGAGCAGCGGTCGCCCGCGCGGCTCGAACGTGTGGCCGTCGTAGATCTGCGCTCGGCCCTCGTGGTCGCCGAGGATCAGCAGCCGGCCGTCGCGGGAGAACCGGCTCCAGCGGCCGTACTCCATCGGGATCCGCTTGACGCGCTTCACCAGCACCGCGGCCGTCTCGCGCAGTGCTTCGAGCCTGCGGATCTGCGCGTTCGCGAACGGCTCGTCGCCCAGGTCCGCCAGCGGGTCGCCACGGAACAGCGCCAGTGCCTCGCGCGCGGCGTTCCCCGGCTCCCGCGCCTTGGCTGCCGATCGCCCTCTCGATCGCCGCCGCCGTCACGCTCGCCGCCGCGAGCGCGACCGGACTCCGGCGGCTCCGCGTCCGCCGCCACGCGCCGCGAGTCACGGCCTAGCCACCCCCCGGCCACAGGCGCCTGCCGCTGATGCAGCGGCGGCGCCTGTTCGCCGTACCGCCGCTGAACTCGTGGTCAGGGCGCCGCGGCTCCTCCGCCCGAAGACTGGGCCGCTCCGCCGTCGACAGCCTGCCCGTGCACAGCCTGCTGACCGAGGATGTGCGCGCCATCGACGCTCGGGGACCCCTTCCGACGCTCACGCCGCCACGCCCGCCGCTGGCGTCGGTCCTGGCGACGCTCACGAAAGCGCGCCCACCGTCCCGGATCGGCCTTCTCGGCTTCTTCCGTCATCGAGACTCCCTCCTAGCCGCGCCCGAGCAGGCGCTGCCACAGCGATGGGCGTTCCCCGCCCGAGGATTCGTCCTCGGCGGTGATGCGCTGCACGTGGCCGACGCCGGCGCCGAACATCGCGGCGAACTCGTCCGCGTCGCGCGCGGGGTCGAGGAACTTCTCCAACTGCGGGTCGTACAACTGCCAGCCCGTCTCCGCCGCGATCGCCTTCGCGGCCGCTTCGATCTCGCGCGCGAGGTGCGCCGGATCGAGCGAGTCCCAGTAGGGGATGTTCATCGAGGCCTGATCGTCCGACAGCGTGAGCTGCAGTCCGCCTTCGGCCGTCAGCTCGATGTCGCGGTGCTCGATCGCCGACTCCTCGTACGCCGGGTTCAGCGCCAGGAGCGAGTCGGCGATGCGGCGGTTCCGCTCGGCGGCGGCCGGATCGGGCGACGCCGGCTCCTCCTGCTCCTCCAGTCGCTCCAGCGTGTCCATCGGATCCTCGCCGGGTTGCGGTTTGAGCATGTAGAGGTCGTAACTCACACGCGAGAGCGTACGTCAGTTCACGCGGCCGGCTCGCCGCTGTAGGCGTCTGTCGTGCGCGCCGCCGCTGCGTGCGCCTCTGCGGCGTCGGCGCCTGCGGCGATGCTGGCTTCGGCCCAGCCCTCGCTGGACAGGCTGTTGAACCGGCGCCCTTCATCGGACGCCTGCCACGCCTCGAAGGCCTTGCGGTCGACCCGCTCGCCGCCGCCGGCGAGGTGCAGGGTCAGGCCGACGAGGGCCTGGTCCCAGCCGACGCCCACGGCGCCCGGGCCGTACTGGGCCCAGATCTCGTCGTCGACGTGGGCGATGTGCTCGAGCGCGAACCGCGTTCGGCCGCCGGCCTCCGGTGTGAGGCGCAGCTCGATCCACGAGGTCTGGCCGCCGTACTCCCACGTTGCGGCGAGGCTGTGGGGCGGCTCGCAGCGCTCGATCGTGCCGGACGCGTTGCCCTCGAGCTCGTAGCGGCCGCCCAGCCGCAGGTCGCCGGAGATCGGCAGGAACCAGCGCGGGATGCGCTCGGCGTTGGTGCACGCGTCCCAGAGGTCCTCGGGCGGCGTGTCGTACACGCGCGAGATGATGAGCGTGCGGGCCTCGCCGGCCTCCAGCGTTCGGCTGCCGACCTCGCGGTCGATGCTGCTGATCTGATGGGTGACGTCGATCATGGCCTGCTCCTCTCGTCGGCGGTGGCGCGGAGCCGGCGTTGGCGGCGGCCGCGGGCTATCTCGGTGGCGAGCGCGTCCAGGTGCGGAGTCCAGAACGCGCGGAAATTGTCGAGCCAGGCGTCGACGTCGCGCAGCGGCTCCGCGTCGACGGCGTAGAGCCGACGGGCGCCCTCGGGCCGCACCGTCGCGAACCCCGCTTCGCGCAGGACGCGGAGGTGCTGGGACACCGCGGGCTGGGAGATCCCGAACTCGGATCGGATGACGTCGGTGACCGCGCCCGACGACTGCTCACCGGTCGCGAGCAGCTCGAGGATGCGTCTGCGGACCGGATCGCCGAGGACGTCGAACGCGTGCACACCAGCGATCGTATCACGAACGACTTATATAAGTTGCGTCTTGTACTACCGCGGGACCGGATCGCCCTCGCTCTCGATGCGGAAGTAGTCGAAGGCCGCGTCAAGGTCGGTGGAGCCGCCGGCGCGGTTGAACGCCACGACCCCGGCGCGCGCCGGCTCGACGTTCAGCGTCGTCGAGCCCATGAACCTGTAGACGCTCCCATCCTGCGAGTAATAGGCCTTGTACGTGTCCCCCGCCTTGCTGAGCCTGAGCCAGATCGCGCCGTCCTCGCCGACGATCTCCTGCGCGTCGGATCCCGTGACCTGCAGGGTCGTGGGGACGCCGTTCTGCTCGCGGATGACGACCACGCGCAGCTTGTTGATCGGCGCGTTGACGTTGCCCATCTCCCACGCCAGCTTCACGTAGTTGTCGTCGTCGCCGTAGGCGACGACGCCGCCCTGCTCGTTGTTCTGTGCGAGCGGCCTCGAGAAGACGACCTTCGAGTCGGCCGTCCAGTCTCCGTTCACATCCTGCAGCGCCAGGTTCCTGGCCGTGTTCGCGTTCCCCTGCAGGTCGCCGCTCTGCGAGGTGATGACCAGCGAGCCGTCACCGAGGCGCCATCTCGTGTCGTCCGGTCGCACCCACTGCCACTGGGAACCCAGTTCCGCGGACCCGAACTCGTCGCTGCCGCCGATGGCGACGTCGAGGTCGACCGTGTAGACGGACGACGCGTCGCCGTTGGTGACGGTGACCTTCGCCTGCCCGGTGGGGCCGGCCGCCTGCTCGACGACGACCGTGGCGGCGCGGTCGTTCGCGACCGCGCTCACCTGTGCGGGCGAGGCCCCGGCAGACGGCAGCACCGCGTTGTAGCTCAGGTCGTCGGGCCTGAACGAAGCCGGCTCGGTGCCGTTGACCTTCAACGTCTTCAGCGTCGTGTCCCGGACCATGTTGAACACGTAGTTCTTGACGATCGGCCCGAAGAAGTCGTGCTTCGTGACCTTGACGACGGCCTGTCCCGGGACGCCGCCGGCCTGCGAGACGATCTCGTGCCGCGCGCGGGGGTCGGCGGTCCTGACCCTGGTGATCCTCGGCGACGCGCCGGCCGCCACGGGGATCGTGTAGGACGCGGCGGACAGGTCGAACCCGCCGATCCGCTTCCCGTCGACCACGATGCTCGCGGAGAGCGGGGCGTCGTCGACGGGCATGTCCCGGCGGCTGAACTCCTTCCAGTAGTTCACGTTCGTGTCCCGCCAGCGGGCCGCATCGGTCTCGTGGGTCTCGAGCTTGGCCTTCACCTCCGAGAAGCGGCGGGCGTCGATGCGCGACTCCAGCGAGTCCCACGTCTCCCTCATCCAGGTCACGTACTGGACGCCCATCTGGTAGCGGTAGACCAGCTCGTCCCAGAAGATCCGGCCGCTGTCCATCCGGCGGTCCCACGGCACGTGGTGGAACCACATCATCAGGTTCTCGGGGACGGTGTCGATGTTGCCGTACCTCGCCGCCAGCGTCGGGAAGTACTGGGCGGCGAAGTTGCTGCCGCCGGCAGAGCGATCGAAGCCCAGCCCGGCAGTGTCCGCCTTGTTGTAGTAGACGGGGCTCCAGTCGTCCTGGATGAACCACTGGGACGGGTTGGGGTCGTAGTGGACGTCGGCGGTGAACTGGTGTGCGATGCCGAGCGGTGTCTGATAGCTCGCCAGCGCCTCCCACGAGCCCATCATCATCTTCACGACGGTGCCGACCACACGCCGGTCGTTGCTCCAGGTCATCCGGACCCAGTCCTCGGCGACGTCCTCGGAGTCGAGCGTCCAGTCCCAGGCCTGGCGGCCGAAGGCGAACAGGTTCGACTGGGAGAAGTGATGGCCGGTCAGGTTGTCGGCGTTGCCCAGGTTGGCCACGCCCACGATCGCGGTGTCGGAATGGCCCTGCGCATTCCCGTCCACGATGTCGCCCACCCGCCGCTTCCTGAGCAGCTTCCCGCGCTCGTCGGTGGCGTAGGTGTCGGTCTTCAGGACCTCCTCCCACATCGGCCCCAGGTACGTGAGCATCTTGTCCTGCCCGGTGTACTCCTGGGTGATCTGCAGCTCGAGCGCCTGGTTGGTGTTCTCCATGCGGCCGAACATCGGGTGGAACGGCTCCCGGGCCTGGAAGTCCAGCGGGCCGTTCTTGGTCTGCAGGAACACGTTGTCCTCGAAGCGCCCCTTCGTGCCGTCCTGGAGGGGCTCGTCGTCGATCGGCCCGAACTCCAGGTAGGCCCGCTTCAACCTGTCGTTGTCGACATCGGCGTTGTAGACGAAGGTGCGCCAGTAGACGGTCATCCCCAGAGGCGCCACCGCGGCCGCGATGCCGTTCGCTCCATCGCCGTGGTCATAGCCGAAGTCCTGCGGCCCCGGCTGGCCTTCGGAGTTGGCCTTGACGGTGAAGCCCATGAAGTCCGGGATCGACGCCCGCAGCTGCTGGGCCTTCCGGGTCCACCATCCCCGGAACGCGGCCTTCGTGGGATCGAGCTGCTCGTTGGTCAGCGTGTCCGGCGCGAACCGGCTGTCGGTCGGCGCCGTGTAGTTGATCGCCAGGGAGATCTTGATCCCGTAGGGGCGCAGCGCGTCGGCCAGCGCCGCCTCCTGCGCGATGTACGCCGGCGTCAGGTACACGTTGTCGGCGTTGACGAGGTTGATCTCGAAGCCGTTGATCCCGACCGCCGCCATCGCGCGCGCGACGACGATGTAGCGGTCGAGGATGACCGGCAGGTTCCGCCCGGCGCTGGGCCCGGTGGCGGCGAAGTTGAAGATCGTCCCGTTCTCGCCGTTCAGCCCGCCCGTCCCGGACGCGTTGTTGCCCGCGTACAGGCGCGTGGCCTCCCAGTTGTTCAGATGGCGGTTCCTGATCCGGGGCGACTCCGAGATGTCCAGATTCCCGATCGACCGCTGCGTCTGCATGAGCCGCAGGAACGCGAACGTGCCGTACAGGGCGCCGACCTCGGTGTTGCCCGCGACGACGGTGAACCTCGAACGCCCGGCGCGGACGGAGCGGATCACGTAGCCCTCGTCACCGACGGCAGCCAAGGCGCGGGCGGAGACGTGCTGCCGCACCGCCTTCGAGCTGTCACGGGTGCCCACGATCACGGCGCCGTCGCCCGGCGTGGTTTTCACGGGCACCGGCCGGTCCAGCAGCCCGCCAAGGCCCCTGACCAACTCGCTCCTCGCCGCCTCCAGGCTGGTCTCCACCAACTGCTCGGTGGATCCCGGCTCCATGTGCAGGTCCTCCGTAGTGCGGTGCACCTTGTTGCGCCCGGCGTTCTCCACGACGATCGTGCTGACCAGGCGCCGGTACTCGTGGAGCCGCTCCCAGTCGCCGACCGGGACGTAGTGCAGCCACATGTCGGAGCCGCTGTAGCCGTCCTCCGCTGCAGCCGCCGAGCCAGGCGCCGACCCTGCCACCAGGACGGCGACGACCAACCATGCCGCAACGCGGCACACGACTCTCTCCCGCCTCATTGAGCTCTCGCCTCCCGTCGTCGAGCTCATCACTACCCAATTTGTCCCGCC
Source organism: uncultured Solirubrobacteraceae bacterium (assembly GCA_963806395.1). Lineage (GTDB taxonomy): Bacteria > Actinomycetota > Thermoleophilia > Solirubrobacterales > Solirubrobacteraceae > DASSUW01. The sequence goes on from CAWDYI010000022.1 coordinate 259,222, forward strand.
GCCCAACAATTACTCGGGTCGTCCGAGCTGTCAAGCGGGTGTGTCAGATCGGGACCTGCCCGATGAGTTCGGGTTAGGCCGATCAGGCCGCGCCGAAGGCGACGACCATGCGGGTGCCGCCGGCGGGCGACGCGTCCACCCGCACCGTCGCGGCGTGTTCGCGCGCCTGCTGCGCGACGAGCGCGAGCCCGAGGCCCGTGCCGGGCCGGTCCGCGGCGGCCTCGAGTCGGTGGAACGGGTCGAAGATGGCGTCGCGATCGCCCTCCGCGATGCCGTCACCGTCGTCGTCGACGGTCAGCACGGGCGCAGGCCGGCCGACCAGCGTGACCCAGACGTTTCCGCCGGGGCGGCCGTGGTGCGCGGCGTTGGTCACGAGGTTCGCGACGAGCAGGCGCAGGCCCTCCTCCCAGCCGCGTAGGACGACGGGCGCATCGGGCAGGTCGAGCGCGAACTCCGTCTCCGGGTAGCGGGTCCGCGTGTCGGCGACCACGCGCGTGACGAGGTCGGCGAGGTCGACGTCCTCGTGCTCGGGGCTGGTCGCCTCGCCGCGCGCGAGCGCCTGCAGGCCGTCGAGCAGCGCGACCAGCCGGCGCTGCTCCTCGAGCGCGTCCTCGAGCATCGCGGCGCGCTGCTCGGGCGACACGTCGGGATGCCGGTGCAGCGCCGACAGCGTCGCCTGGACGGTCGTCAGCGGGGTGCGCAACTCGTGGCCGGCGTCGAACGCGAAGCGGCGGGTCGCCTCGAACGCTCGCTCCCGCAGCGCCGCGGAGGCGCTCAGCCGCGACAGCATCGCGTTGAAGGAAGCGGCCAGGCTCCGCACCTCGGTCGGCCCGTCGGTCTCGGACACGCGGACGTCGAGGTCGTCCTCGGCCGCGATCCGCCCGGCGGCCAGCCGCAGCCGCCGCAACGGCCCGAGCGTGCGCACCGCCGCCAGGAAGGCCCCCAGGCTGGCGGCGAGCAGTGCGGCGATCCCGAGCCATGTCAGCCGCGAGTCGAGCTCGGCCTGACGCCGTTCGAGCTCGGCCAGCGACGACACGACCTCGAGCTTGGCCAGGTCGCCCAGGCCGGCGCCGCTCAGCGGCGTCGCCAGCACGCGGTAGCGCTCCCCCCTGCGCGTGACCGTGCGCAGCCCGGTGGGCGGGATGCCGCCGGCCAGCGCCGGGCGCCCCGCCTCCAGCACGACGACGTCATCGATGAACAGCCGCACCGAGCTGCCCGTTGCGCGGAGCACCGCGTCCAGCCGCCGGTCGGTCCCGGGCACGGCGTTCTGGACGGCGTCGACGGCGGTGGCGCGCGACAGCTCCGCCGTGCGCCGCAGCCGGTCGTCAAGCGCCTCGCGCGCGGTCCGCTCCGTGTAGTCCGAGATGAGCACGCCCGACACCCCGAGCACGACGGCGATCACGAGCCCGACACCGAGGCTCAGGCGGGCGCGGAGGCTGCGCACCGCGTGAGGCTCTCACGGCCTCAGGACGAACCCCACGCCCCGCACCGTGTGCAGGACGCGCCGCTCGCCGCTCGCCTCGAGCTTGCGCCGCAGGTATCCGACGAAGACGTCGGCCACGTTGGTCTTGGGGTCGAAGTCGTAGCCCCACACCTCTTCGTGGAGCCGCTCGCGCGCGATCACCTGGCCGGGATGGCGCATGAAGAGGCTGAGGAGCTCCAGCTCTCGCCGCGTGAGCTCGAGGTCGCGCCCGTCGCGCAGCGCGCGGTGGCCCGCCTGGTCGAGCTCGATGTCGCCGACCGCGATGACGTCGTCGCCGTGCGGCGGCCGGCGGCGCAGGAGCGCGTGCAGCCGGGCGACGACCTCCTCGAGCGCGAACGGCTTCACGACGTAGTCGTCGGCGCCGGCCTCCAGCCCGGCGACCCGGTCGCCGATCTCGTCGCGGGCCGACAGGACGCACACCGGCAGGTCGTGTCCGGCCGCGCGCAGGCGCTTCAGCACCTCGAGCCCGTCGAGGTCGGGCATCGCCATGTCGAGCAGCATCGCGGCCGGGTTGATCTGCTCGACGGCGGCGAGTGCGGCACGGCCGCCGGAGGCGGGAACCACCTCGAACCCCTCGAGCCGGAGCCCGGCCCCGACCGTCCGCCGGATGCGGGCGTCGTCGTCCACGAGCAGCACGACCGCGGACCTCGTGCCGGCGTCAGCCACTCCTGACGCGCTCGCAGTCGGACCCCACGCGGTCGCCCGGTCCGCGGATGACGGTGTCGCGTCCGGCGCCGCAGGAGATCACGTCCCGGCCCGGGCCTCCGACCAGCCGGTCGTTGCCCGATCCGCCGAGCAGGGTGTCCCTGCCGCGGCCGCCGTACAGGCGGTCGCCGCCGGAGTCGCCGATCAGGATGTCGCGGCCGCCCTTGCCGATGAGCACATCGCGCCCGCCCTTGCCGACGAGGCGGTCGGCGCCGGCGGTGCCGACGATGCGGTCCGGACCGCTGGTGCCCTGTTTGACGTCGGCGGCGGCGACGGAGGCGCCGGCACCGACGCCGGCCAGCACGCAGAGTGTGATGAGGACGCGGCGCATGACGCCCAAGGATGACGCGCCGAGCGCCGCGCAGGGCCGAAATCTCAAAGAAGTCTCACGTTATGAGGCGACTGTGAGGCGGTGCTGAGAAGACCGTGAGGACGGCCTTGCGGCCGGCCGGCTCCGCCCTGAGGGTGGGGGTGCACTGGCGGCCGCCGCGTCCAGGGAACCTCACGAAAGGTGAAGAGATGTCCATGCGCACCACCTCGCGGCATGTCGCCGCGCTGATCGCCGGTACCGCGATCGCCTCAGCGCTGTTGGCGCAAGGTGCGGCGGCGGCGACGCCACCGGGTCAGGCCGGCGTGCCGGCCGACGCGGTCGCCCCGGCCACGGTCGACCCGGCGTCGGAGCAGGCGCCGGACGCCGTCAGCCCGCGGTCGCACACGTTCAGGCACTGCGGCAACCGCCGCGTCTGCATCTTCAGGGGCGCGGACTTCCGGATCTGGAAGCTCACCTTCGGCGCGCCCTACGCCGGCGTGTGGCGCTGGATCTATGTCTCCGACGGCGTGGCGCTTCGGCACTACTCGGCCAAGAACCGCTTCGCCGACCGCCGGCTGCTGCTGCGCGGCACCCGTGCAAACGGCACGTGGCGCCGCTTCTGCTTGAACCCGAACACCAACCGGCCGGGGCCGCTCGGGCCCGGCATGCTGCAGTTCAAGATCGGCGCGGCCGGCTCGCGGTGCTGAGCTGATCGCCGGCGCGACGCGCGCGGCCCGGTCCGCCTGGATGGGGCCGCGCGTGTCACAACTCGGCACGTGCGGCGCACTGAGGGGGTAGATGCACTCGACGAATCCGGCCGATCAGCTCCGACGCTCCGTGCGTGACCCGGAGGCGTTCGGCGCGTTCTACGACGCCTACTTCGAGGATCTGCTCCGCTATCTCACGCGCTGCACGTGCGACGCGGAAGCCGGGCTCGACCTGACCGCCGAGAGCTTCGCTCAGGCGTACCTGAGCCGGCATCGCTTCCGCGGGACGACGGGCGGCGAGGCGGCGGCGTGGCTGTACCGGATCGCCAAGCGTCAGCTCGCCCGCTACTTCAAGCGCGGCAGGGCGGAGCTGCGGGCGCTCGAGCGGCTCGGGCTCGAGCGGCCGGAGCTCGCACCGCAGGCCGAGCGCGAGATCGAGCAGCTCGCCGAGCTGGACGACCTGCGGGCCGCGCTGCGCGGCGAGCTCGACGAGCTCTCGCGCGCCCACCGCGAGGCGCTGTGGCTGCGCGTCGTCGAGGAGCTGCCGTACCGCGAGGTCGCCAGCCGGCTCGCGATCTCCGAGCCGGCGGCCCGAGCGCGTGTCTCGCGAGCCTTGAAGGCGCTGATGAGCGCCCTTGAATCGAACCCCCGAGCCGAGGAGACGTACACATGACCGAGTCCCGGTTCCCCGCCATCGACCGGCTCCGGGAGGAGCTGCGCGCCGACCTGATGCGCGCCGCCCAGGCAAACCCGCGCGCGCGGTCCCGGCGACGGCGGCGACTGCTCGCGGTGGCCGTCGCCGCGCTGCTGGCCACACCGGCGAGCCTGGCCGTCGCCGGAGTATTCGATTCGCCCGAGGTCGCCTACGAGTGTCCCGCGGCGCAGCAGGTCAACGGCCGCGATGCCGTGGCCGGCGCACCGGCCGAGGGCCCCGGCCAGCCGGCGCGCGTCGCACCCGAGCCTGAGCGGCCGGCACCTGACAACCCGTGTGATTGACCCCGGCGGCGGCGCGCGAACGGTGGAGCCGAGCTACTCCTCGGCCTCCACCAGCCGCGGCCCGTAGGCCGGCGGCGCGATCAGGAACGCCACGCCGAAGCCGGTCATGGTGCCGACGAACAGCGCTCCGACCCACAGCGTCGGCTCCCAGCCGATGCCCTTGTCGAGTGCCAGCACCGCGTAGTAGGAGATCCAGAGAACGGCCGCCGCGGCTGTGCCGACGATCCGGATGCCGCCGAGCGTGACCCGCCCGTCGGCCCGCTCCTGGCCGAGTCGCTGCTGCAGCATGTCGACGGCCACGCCGGTGACGATCAGCGGGATGATCAGGACGATGTCCTTGTACTCGGTCATGATGTTCACGAGCAGCCCGAACGCCAGGTAGATCAGCGTCACCGAACCGAACGGCGCGCGCCAGCGGCGCAGCAGCAGCAGCGTCGGCCCGAGCAGGATCAGGGTCGTGATGATCATCGACGCCATGCCGTGGCTGGCGCTGTAGTAGTTGTACGCCCACTTGTCGTCGCCGTAGCCGGTCAGGCCCTCGTTCACGCTGATGGCCTGGTCCGAGCGGACGTCGTTGAAGCGCGCGAGGTCGTCGACGAAGTCCGTGGTCGGCGTGACGTTCGTCATGAACGCCGACAGGTACATCGTGATGAAGCCGGCGACGCCGATGAAGAGGATCGACGACAGGATCACCGGCGCGAACGTGCGGAGATCGGGCGCGATGTCCTCCTTGGCCCACATCGAGCGGATGCCGGTCGAGCACACGAGCAGGCCGCCGAAGAAGAGCATCAGGTGCGGCGGGCTGTAGATCGCGTCGACGCCGACCTCGAAGCCGTACGCGCTGTGCCAGATGAGGTCGGTCGGGCCGCCGAGGGCGAGCAGGCCGAGGCCCATGATCGCGACGCCGTAGCCGACCGGGATCGCCGCGAAGTCGATCATCAGGCGACGCACCTCGACGCCGGCCGCCACCTGATAGCGCACCACCACCAGCGTGATCCACAGGCCGAGCACCGTGATCCCGCCGTACAGGAACAGGTGCGCGATCGAGAAGAACGACTCCTGGCCGGTCTCGTTGTTGTGGCCGCGGCCGTCGAAGAACATGGCCGTGATCGGCCAGAAGGCGAGGGCCATCGTGATCAGGTCCTCGCGCCACGTCGTCATCGGCCGCACGCCTCGCACAGCCTTCGGCGCACTGCGGGCCATCTCGGTCAGGTGTGCCATCGCTCCTTCGTTCCTTTGGACCAGAGCGAGCATAACCCCGCCGTCGGCGCACGCGCTAGCGATCATTCGGCCAGTCCTGCAGGGAATTGCCTGGACGATCGGCCCCTTGATAACGCGGGCCCACACGGATACAACCGCATGTCTATCCCCGCGTGCACGCAGTCAAGGAGGATCTGATGGAGCCCACCGCCGTCCAGAGGGACGGAGGCCCTGTCGCGCTGCCGCAGCCCGAGATCCACCCGGTGACCACGTCGGACGGGACGCAGATCCGCCTCACGCGCTACGCCATGGGCACGAAGGGGCCGGTCGTGCTGGCGCCCGGGTACGGGAACGCCGCGCGCGCGTTCGCGCTCCCAACCGTGCCGCGCAGCTACACGCAGTACCTCGGCGAGCACGGCTACGACGTCTGGCTGCTCGACTACCGCGCCAGCCCCGACCTCGAGTCGAGCTTCACGCAGTTCACCGTCGACGACATCGCGATGCGCGACTGGCCGGCCGCGATCGCGCACGTGCGAGCCACGACCGGGGCGGAGTCGGTCCAGGCGATGGGCCACTGCGTCGGCGGCCTGTCGCTCTACATGGCGATCGGCGGCGGCCTGGAAGGGCTGCGCTCGGCGACCTTCTCGGCGCTGGCCGGGCATCCGATCCCGACGCCGGCCAACCGCCTGCGCGCCGGCGTCCACCTCGCGACGATCTTCCGCAAGCTCCAGATCAAGGGCCTGAACACGGACTATCACCCCGGATCGCTTCCCGACCGTGCGATCGAGACGGTCATGCGCGTGCTCCCGTTCAAGCGCGTGTACGACAGTCCCGTCGGCCGCCGCATCTACTTCATCTACGGCGACGTGTTCGACCACACGCGGATCGACGACGCCACGATGCAGGAGGCGGTGCCGAGCTTCTTCGGCAACGGCAACATGACGTTCTTCGAGCACATCTCGCTGATGATCCGCAAGGGCCGCGCCGTCGATGCCCAGGGCCGCGACGTCTACCTCTCGAACACCGACCGCTATCGGATGCCGATCTCGTTCCTGACCGGCGAGCACAACCGGATGTTCGTCCCGCGCGGGATCGAGGCCACGCACCAGCTGCTGCGCGAGGCCAACGGGCCCGACCTCTACAGCCGCCACGTGATCAAGGACTACGCGCACCTGGACTGCTGGCTCGGCAAGGACGCGGACCGCGACGTGTTCCCGATCGCCCTCGCCGAGCTGGAGCGGCACAACGCATGACCGCACCGGAGACGACCGCCCAGCACGCCGGGCTCAGGGACCTCTTCTCCTACTCGGTCGCCGCCTGCTTCCAGGACCGGCGCACCCGCCGGGTGGCGCAGGGCGTGTCGCTCAAAGCCGGCGAGATGTCGTACGAGAGCGCCAACGACGCGTCGCCGCTGACGCCGCTCGAGGAGGCGATCCTGATCGCCTCGACCGGCCCGACCGGGGCCGTCATGCACGACGGGCCGATCGACAAGCCGGACGGCGGGAAGGAGCTCGGCACGCCGTTCCTGCACGTCACCGGCCGCGCCGCGAGCAGCGCCGACAACGCCCAGGCGACGTCGTTGTTCATGATCAACGACGAGGGCATCTGGCTGATCAAGCGCCCGCAGGAGCGCGAGGCGATGGAGCTGTTCCGGGAGATCCCGCCGCGCTGGGAGGACCGCACCGAGGACGACTGGATCTCCTACGCGAACGCGGTCAAGCGAAAGGTCTATGACGGGCGCTTCGAGTTCCCGCGCGAGTGGCCCTTCTACCTGGGCTGGAACGCGCAGCATTCCAACGCGCCCGGCACGACCTGCTTCCTGCCGATCGTGGACAACACGCGCCAGTACATCAACGTGCTGCTGATCCTCCTGTCGGAGACCACCGGAAAGGCGCCGCTGTTCATCGACGACTGGCGCCCGTTCCGCCCGCGCGGCGCGGTCGAGTACGCCGCCTGGCTGGCCTCGAAGATCGGGCTCGTCGAGCCGATCCCGTACCAGCCGATCGGCGGCCTCAAGCGCGTGCGCGGCGGCTTCGTGTCGCCCGAGGTCCCGGCCCCGCTGGGCAGCATCGGCGAGGTCCGGACCGAGCACGAGGCGTACTTCCTGATGCAGAACCTGATGCTGATGGGCGAGGCGCTGCGGCTCGGCGGCTGGGTGCACGGCGCGCCGATGATCCCGCACGTGATGCGGCGCGACCCCGAGAAGGGCTATCTCGGCCTCGGCTTCCGCGAGCACCTGGCCAAGAAGGAGCCCGGCCGCTGGAAGCGCTGGCCGCCGGTGCCGGCGTCGCAGCCGAACTTCGTCGGCATCGACGGCGTGCTCGAGGGTCTGTGCCCGCCCTACGTCACCGACATGGACGCCGCGGTCGACCAGGTGCTCGAGGAGAAGTTCGGCAACGGCGGCGCGTACGCCGACCCCGAGGTCTTCGGCCAGTCATACCGCGACCGCGCAAGCGCCGAGGCGTACCTCAACCAGGCGCCGCACCACCCGCCGGAGGCGGTCGAGTACACGAAGGAGATCTGCCGCTACCTGGTGGAGACGTACGGGCGCTTCCCCGCGCACACCGATGCCTTCTACCTGCCCGGCACATGGGTGCAGTTCTCGCACCTCGAGGTCGAGTACTACGAGCGCTTTGGGCATCCCGGGCATGCACGCCGGGCCGCCGAGGGCAAGGAGATCTGGGCCCGCCGCTGATGGGCAACGCGATCGGCCGGATGGTCGGGCTGACGCTGTTCACGCCGGTGCGCCCTCAGTGGCTGCCGTTTCTGCGCGTGGGCTTCCTCGTATCGAGGCGCGTCCGCCTGTTCGACGAGCACATCCTCCAGTTCAACTTCATCCACTTCGTCCGCTGGTCGGTCGTGCGGAGCCTGCCGGGCGAGCGGCTCAACTACGGCTACCTGTTCTTCGAGAGCAACTTCGACGGGCCGTGGCAGCACTACATCGACGCCTTCGCCTACGTGATCCCGAAGGACATCCGGCTCACCTGGGGCCGCGGCCCGGGGTTCCCGGCGCCGCCGCCGTCGGAGCCGCTGAAGGCGTGGATCGACCGCAACAGCATGGAGGGCGGCCACTACTACTGCGCCTACCCTGAGGCGAGCACGCGGATGGTCAAGGGCGCGCTCGAGGTGCGCGAGCGCTTCGACCGCCTGGTGGCGGACTCCGAGCGGCTCGGCCCGGAGGCGTTCAAGGTCGCGTACGAGCGGTTCCTGACCGAGTCCCAGGCTCACCTCTGATGGCCGAGGGCCGCAACCGCCGGGGCGGCGCGTATGCGCTCACCGTGTTCACGCCGATCCTCGAAGGGCACGAGGACGCGGTGCAGGCGGTGATCGAGGCGATGCCGGTCGGCGCCGACAGCCCGCTCGCGCGGCTCGACGGGCTGCACTTCTCGCGCCTGCAGATCTTCCGCGAGCTCGTGCACCAGGGCGAGAAGCAGCGCAAGCGCGATCGTCTACGGTCGAGCCACCTCGTGTTCACCAGCACCTTCGACGGCGAGCTGGACCCGTATCTGGAGGCGATCTGCGCCCGGCTGGGCGCGGACGCCGACGAGTGGTGGCAGCACTGCGCCGGCTATCCGGGGACCGCCGACCCGGCCGCGTTCACGCGCTACATCCGCGACCACCAGGCCGACACGAGCCTGTTCGCGTCCGCCCACCCGAACGCGAACGTCGCGCGCGTGCGCGAGAGCGTGGAGCTGCGGGAGCGGATCGTCGACTTCGCCGCCGGCGCCCAGGGCCTCGACGCCGCGGAGCTGCAGGCACGCTTCCGCGAGCGGTTCGCGCGCTGATGCGGCTCGGGCGGCCGCCGAACCTCCCGCGCCGGCGCTCGTCGTCCGCACGCGTCGACCTTCCGGACATCCAGGGCAACGTGCTGCGCGGCTACTCCCATCCGACCGCGGCGTACCTGTTCCTGCGGATCGTCGACCCCGACCGGGCGCGCGCGCTGATGACGAGGATGCTGCCCCAGGTCGTGACGGCCGAGCCGTGGGCCGGCGCGCCTCCGGACACCGCGCTGCATGTGTCGTTCACCTTTGCCGGGCTGTCTGCGCTCGGCCTGCCGGCCGCCGTGCTCGACTCGTTCCCGGCCGAGTTCCGCGAGGGCATGGCTGCGCGCGCCGAGCGGCTCGGCGACCGTGGTCCGAGCGCGCCCGAGCACTGGGAGGCCGGCCTCGGGACCGGCGAGGCGCACGCGCTCGTCACCGTCTACGCGGTCGACGACGAGCGGCTCGACGCCGCGCGCGACGCGCTCCGCGGCGTCGGTGACGGCGCCGTGAGCCTGGTCCACGAGCAGCGCGCAGCGGCGCTCGAGGGCACGCGCGATCACTTCGGCTTCGCCGACGGGATCGCGCAGCCTGACGTGCAGGGCAGCGGCGTGGCACCGCGGCCGGGTGACGGCCAGCCGGACGGAGCGGGCCGCTGGCGCGCGGTCCGGACCGGCGAGTTCCTTCACGGCTACGAGGACGAGGACGGCCGGCTCCCGCAGGCACCGGCCGCGCCGCTGCATCGCAACGGCACGTTCATGGTCTACCGCAAGCTGCAGATGGACGTGGCGGCCTTCCGCCGCTTCATCGCCGAGCAGGGCGAGCGGTATCCGGGCGGGCCGGATCAGCTGGGCGCCAAGATCGTCGGCCGCTGGCCCGACGGCACCCCGCTCGAGGTGTCGCCGGACCGGCCCGAGCCGGCGATCGCCTCCGACCCGGCGCGCATCAACGACTTCGTGTTCCGCGACGACGCGGACGGGCTGCGGTGCCCGGTCGGCGCGCACATCCGCCGCGCCAACCCGCGCGACTCGGTCGGCTTCTTCGACGGCCGGCTCGCCAACCGCCACCGGCTGATCCGCCGCGGACGCTCCTACGGGCCGCCGCTGCCCGCGGGCGTCCTCGAAGACGACGGCGTCGACCGGGGGCTCGTCTTCGTCTGCTTCAACGCGAGCATCTGGCGCCAGTTCGAGACCGTCCAGGCACTGTGGATCGATGACGGCGACCCGTTCGGCCTCGGCCTCGACAAGGACTTCCTGGTCGGCGAGCCGGGTGACGACGGCTCCGGCAAGATGACGATCCAGGGCAAGCCGCCGTTCTTCCTCAAGCCCCAGCCGCGCTTCGTCACGATGCGCGGGGGCGAGTACCTGTACCGCCCGAGCATGAGCGGCCTGCGCTGGCTGGCGGGCGCGTAAGGCCTCAGGCAGGCGATTCGGCGGGGGCGGGGCTGTCCCCCTCGGGCTCGGGCTGCGCTGTGGCAGGTGGCGCGGGGGGACTGTCCGCTTCGGGCTCGGGCTCGGCGGGCTCGTCCGCTCCGAGCGACCACAGCTTGATCTTCGCCTTGCGGCCGCGGACCTCGAACTCGCCGACCTCCACGAGGTCGTCAGCCGGCTGCTTCAGCGCCGCGCGCGTGGAGTCGGAGACATACAGCTGGTAGGGCGTGCCCTTGGTCATGCCCTCCAGCCGCGCGGCCGTGTTGGTGGTGTCGCCGAGCGCGGTGTACTCGAGCCGCCGCTCGGACCCGACGTTGCCCGACATCACGGCGCCGGTGTTGAGGCCGATGCCCATCTTGAAGCCCTTGTGCAGGCTGTCCTGCCGCAGCGCGTCGTTGAACCCCTCGAGGCGGTCGAGCATGTCCCGCGCCGCGGCCAGCGCCCGGTCGGCGTGGTCCTCCTGCTGCAGCGGCGCGCCGAACACGGCCATGATGCCGTCGCCCATGTAGGCGACGAGCGTGCCGCCGTGATCGAGGATCGCCTCGCTCATCGCGGTCAGATAGAGGTTGAGCGCGGCGATCACCTGCTCCGGCTCGAGCGTCTCGGCGAACGAGGTGAAGCCACGCAGGTCGCTGAACATCACGGTCGCTTCGCCGCGCACGCCGCCGAGGCGGAGGCCGTCGGCGTCCTGGAGGACCTGGTCGACGACGGACTCGGGCACGAAGCGAGCAAACGCGTCGCGGGTCGTGGCACGCTCGAAGGCGACGGTGACGCCGTGGATCGCCGCCGTGGCGAGGAGCGCGGCGAGCCCTGCGACGAGCGCGTAGACGATGCCGATGATCACGCCCCCGCCGAACGCCAGCTGGGCGGCCACGAGCAGTAGTGCGATCGCCACGACGCCGATGGCAATCGCGTAGACCATCCGGAGTCGCAGGGCGGCGAACGGCGCGGCGACGCCGAGCACCACGACGAGCAGCGCGTTGATCCACCCAGCGCCGCTCGACAGCGGGAAGCCCGCCAGCACGGTCGTGATCGCGTGGGCGTGGACCTCCGGACCCGGCATCGCCTGCTGCCCTGTCGTGGACGTCTCACGGATGTCCTGGAGGACGGTGGCCGAGGCACCGACCACGACGATCTTGTCCTTGACGTCGGAGGCGCGGAAACGCCCGCGCTCGACGTCGATGAAGCTGATGTAGGGAACCGTGCCCGGCGGCCCCGCGAAGTCGATCCACGCGGTGTTGCCCGGCGGGACGTTCGTGATGCGACGGCCGAGCTTGACCTGTGCGGCGGCGATCGGCAGTGACGGGACGCCTTCGTCACCGTCCAGCATGTGCCGCGTGATCCCGTCCGGATCCTTCTGGAACGCCGAGAACGCTGGGATGCCGCGGCTGTACTTCAGGCCTTCCTCGCCACCGAATATCAACGTCTTGCCACCCGGATCGACCGCGGTCGTGGCGAGCACCACGCGTGGCGCCGCCGCACGAACCGTCTCGATCAACGCATTGTCGGCTTTCGGGCGTGTGCTGGGTGTCGTGAACTGCACGTCGTAGGCGATCGCCGCTGCACCCGCTTCCGCGAGGTTGCGGATGACCTTGGCGTGATAGCGCCGATCGAACGGAAACACGTGGTCGGCCGTGTTGACCGTTGGATCGTCGATGGCGACCACCACCACCGAGTCCGCCGGCTCGCGCGCGCCGCGGACGTCGAAACGCATGTCGACGGTCGTGAGATCGAGGCGCTGGAGGGCGTCGAGCGCCATCAGCCCGAGGCTGCCCGCCGCGCAGAACAACGCTGCCCCGAGCAGCAGCGACGTGCGTAGGCGGCGGGTCCGCCGGTTCATCCCCGCGCCCGGACTCAGGCGATCGAGCACCCGGTTGACCCGCGGATGACCAACGGGTACGGACACCAGCAGGGTCCCAAGCGCTCCCGTCGCGGCCGCCGCCAGGCCCGGCATGACCGTGAGCACCGTGCCGGCGTTGAACGCGAGCTGCGCCCCGACGAGGAACAGCACCGTGGTGAGGGCGCCGGCGCCCACCCCGACGAGTGCACCGAAGCGCAGCGCCACCAGCGGCGCGACCGCCGCGAGCACCACGACGAGCAGCACATCGATCCAGCCGGGCCCTTCGCGCAGCGGGAATCCGTCGAGGGCGGTGGCGATCGACGCCGAGTGGAGCTCCGCGCCGGGGTAGGCCTCGCTCGTGGGGGTGCGGCGGCGATCACGGAGCGCCGGCGCGGTCGCGCCGACGACGACGATCTTTCCGCGCAGTGCTTCAGCCGGGACGTTGCCGCGCTCGACGTCGGAGAAGCTCATCTGCTCGAACGCTCCGGCCGGCCCCGGGAAGTCGACCCAAGCACGCTCTCCGGCGGGCTGGCGAAGCGGTCGCCCGAGGACCCGGGCAGTCGCGTAGGTGACGCTCTCGATGCCGTTGTACGTGGCATCGGGCATGCGCCGCAGGACGCCGTCCTCGTCGTTCCTGAATGAGCTGAAGCCGGGAATCGCGCGACTGAACGCCAGGCCTTCGTCGCCGCCGAAGATCGCCGTCTTGCCGCCGGGGTCGACCGCCGTCGCCGCCAGGATCACGCGTGGAGCGCCGGCGCGTACCGCCGAGATCAGTGCATTGTCAGCGCCGGTGTCCGGGCTCGGCTGTGTGAACTGGACGAGGTACGCGATCGCACCGGCACCGGCCGCTGTGAGTTCCCGGATGACGCGGGCGTGCCGCCGGCGGTTGAACGGGAAGTTGCCGTCCGCCTTCAGCGTCTTGTCGTCGATCGCCACGATGACGATGTCGCTGCGCGGTTCGTGCTCCCCACGCAGATCGAAGCGGACGTCGACCGTCGTGTGCTCGGGCCCGCGCAATGCGTCGGTCAGCAGCAACCCCACCCCGACGGCCGCCGCGACGAGCGCGGCGATGATGAACGGGAGCGCGCGTGCGCGGCGTTTCATACGTTCCCGACGAGGAGGGCCACGAGGAACAGCGAGAGTACGTGGAAGGACTGGTCCACGGACGCCGCCAGCCCGACGTCGAACCCCGGGGCGCGCTTGACGTTGGCGAGGTATGCGCGCACGAAGCGGCCGTCGTCGATCACGAAGTGCGGCAGGAAGATCAGCGCCGCCGCGAGCAGCGCCCAGCCCGCGTCGAGCTCACCCCCGATCCACAGCAGCGCCGGCGCGAAGGCGAGCGTGTAGGTGGTGACGTGGGTCACGAGAGCGCGCAGGGCCACCCGATCGCCGCTCAGCCCACCGCGCTTGTGACGAGCCTGCCAGTCGGTTTGGAAGAGATAGTCACCGACCATGTGAGCGACGAGGAACGCGGTGAAGACGGATACCCAGCTCACCGCTAGCGCTTGGCGAAGTACTGCTGGCCGGCTCTGAGGCGAATCGTTCTGCGCGGCTTGAACTGCTGCACCGACACCTTGCCGCGCACGACCTTCGTCAGCGTTCCGTTGCAGCGGTCCTCGACGAGCCACTTCGTGCCCAGGACCGTCGCCGCGCTGTGCTTGCCCTTCGTCCGGAAGCGACCCTTGCCGTTGCCCCACAGCCGGCGCTTCTTCTTCTTCGCCGCGGCTCTTGCATTGCCGCTGCCGCAGCTGAGCTTGCCGGTCATCGCCAGCGTCGTACGCGGCTTGCTGCCCTTCGTCTGGGTGATCTTGAAGATGCCCTCGTAGAACCAGGCCTTCGCGGTCTTGCCGGTGTTGTTGGCCGCCGCCTCGAGCCTCACCTGGCCCTTGATGGTGTCGAAGGTCGACCCGACCGGCACCTGCTGGCCGTCGCGGAGCTCGAAGAACTCGTCGCTGCCCGGGAGCTTGATCTTCACGATGCCGCGCGCGAGTGACACGTTGACCGTCTCACCGGGGACCGGCGGCGGTAGCTGCGGCTCAGGCGGGCGGCCGCCGAACTCGAAGGCGCCGATGTCGCACACGCCGACGGGCGCGGCGCCGCGCTGGTCGACGCCGCTGCAGAAGGTCGAGTCACCACCGGCGTTGATCGCCGGGCTGCCGGCGCCGAGCGCGCGCGTGTCCGTCGGACCGCCGTTGTTCTTGAGCGCGCCCAGGCGCGGGTCGACGTTCTGCACGCCCTCGGTTCCGGTGAGCTGGCACGTCGCGTCGTCGGCGAGGTTGCGGATGAACTGGCGCCCGCGGGAGGCCGGCGATCGAGCCGCCACAGGCCGCGCCGCTCCCGCCGAAGAGGATCGTGTTCCACAAGCTGGTGTCAGCGCCGTCGGAGCTCTCCTGGAAGAGGCCGCCGGCGATCGTCGAGCCCTGGACGACGAGTGAGCCTGCAGTCGTGATGGCGCCGCCGTTGGCGGTGGCAGTGTTCCCGCTCACCGTCGAGGCGAGGATGAGTGCGTCGCCGCTCGCCTCCACCGCGATACCGCCGCCGCTGCCGCCGGTGACGCGGTTGCCGGCCACCGTCGAGTTCTGGAGTGCGAGGGTGCCGAGGGCCGTGATCCCGCCGCCGCGTGCCGACGCCGTGTTGCCCTCGATGATCGTGTTGTAGAGCTGCAGGGTTCCCCCGGCCGCGACGAGCCCGGCGCCACCGGTGGCGGCCGCGCCGCCCGTGAGCGTGACGCCGGCGAAGATCGCGGCGATCTCGGCGGGCACCTCCACCACGCGGCTGCGGTTTCCCGCGTCGATGATCGTCGTTCGCGCGCCTGCGCCCTGGCCGCCGACAAGGCCGGCGCCGAGGATGAGCACGTTGTTCCGTATGACGAGCGGGCCCCGTGTGAGCCGGTAGACACCCGACGGGAGCGTGATCGACGCGGTGCCGCCGCCCTGAGCGGTCGAGGCCAGGCTGACCGCCTCGCGCAGCGTGCAATCGCGTGCGCACTCGCGATCATCCCCGTCGGCGGTCGTGTCGACCGTGAAGACACCCGGGGACTGCTGTGCGGGCGCAGAGCCTTGCGCGGCGAGCACGACCAGCGCCGCGACAACGGCCACGACGCCGAGTCGGATCCCTCCTCGCATTCCCAAGTCACCAGCGATGGTCAAGCAGTGAGGGGGCCACGTCAAGTCGACCTGGACGCTTGGACGGGACCGGCGTCAGCGCTTGGCTCGCGCGATGTACCGTTTTCCGCGACGTACGGTCTTCGTCTTGCGCTCGACGAAGTCGCGGACCGAGACCTTCCCGCGAACGACGCGCGTCAGCGTCGAGGTGCAGCGGTCCTCGACCAGCCACTTCGTGCCGAGCACCGTCGCCGCGCTGTGCTTGCCCTTCGTCCGGAACCGGCCTTTGCCGTCGCCCCAGAGCCTGCGCTTCTTCTTGCGCTTCGCGGCCGCGGTCGCGTTCCCGGTCTTGCACGCGAGCTTCTCCACGAGCGTCAGCGTCGTGATCGGCCGCCGACCCTTCGTCTGGGTGAGCCTGAACAGGCCCTTGTAGAAGTCGGCGGAGGCCGTCCCGCCGGTCTTGTTCGCCGCGGCGGTCAGCGCGATCCGGCCCTTGCGCGTGTCGATGGTCGTGCCGACCGGGAGCTGCTCGCCCTCGGTGAGCGTGCGGAAGCGCTTGCGGCCCGGCAGCTTGATCCTCACCGTCCCGCTCTCGGGCTCGGCATTGATGAGCCTCCCGACGACCGGCGGCGGGAGCCCGGGGTCGCCCGGCGGCGGCGGCGACGGGACGTACTCGAAGGCCCCGATGTCGCACGCGCCCTGCCGGGCGACGCCGCGCTGATCCGTGGCCGGGCAGCTCGTGCCGGTGTTGACTGCCGGGCTGGCGGCGGTGAGTGCATGCGTGTTCGTCGGTCCCCCGTTGTTCACGAGCAGCCCGAGCAGCGGCTCGCGCGGCGACCCGGCGAACGTGCACGTCGCGTCGTCGGCGATGTTGTGGTCGGCCGTCAGCGGCGTCACGGCGCCGCCGCAGGCACCGCCGACCGGATTGTCGGCGATGATCGTGTGCGAGATCGTGGCGGCCGTGCTTGGGGCTCGGTACAGGCCGCCGCCGGCATCGGCCTGGTTGCGCGCGATCGTCACGCTCTGGGTCACGAGCGTGCCGGCGGCTCCCGTTGCGGCGGGCGCCACGTAGACACCACCGCCCTGGGTCGTCAACTCGTCCGACCCGACGACGTTGCCGCTGACCGTGGAGTTGCGCAGCGTCGTCGTCCCGCCGATGACGGCGATACCGCCGCCGACGGCGTCGCTGCCGTTCGTGAACACCGTGTTGCCCGACACCGTCGAGCCGACGAGGGTGAGAGTCCCGTTGCTGCCGATGCCTCCGCCCGCCGGCGCGTTGCTGGCGCTCACGGTGCTGTTGGTGAGCGTCAGGCCGGCCGGGGCGAACGTGCTGTTGACGAGGATGGCCCCGCCGACTGCCGGTGCCTGAACGGCGAGACCGTTCCCACGGGTGATCGTCACGCCGGAGACCTGGTTGCCCGCAGTGGTGACGTACAGCACCTTGCTGGTGTTCGTGCCGTCGATGATCGTCGTCCGGGCACCCGCGCCGACGATCGTGTCGCCGTTCGGGAGGAGCGGGCCCTGCGTCAGCCCGTAGGTGCCGGCCGGCACGCGCACCACGTCGGTCGGGCCGGCCGCCTCGATCGCCTCACGCAGCGTGCAGCCGCCCGGCTCGGGCGTGCAGGGACTCGTGGACGACGGGGAATCGGCCGTCGTGTTGACGATGACGTCAGCCGCCTGCGCCGGCGCGACGGCGACCGCGAGCGCCGCAAGCACAAGAGGGATGACGGCCCGCGCCCGGGTCACGAAGCGGCCCGCGCGACGTACCGCTTGCCACGCCTGACGATCACGGTCTTGCGCAGGACCTCGTCCCGCACCGACACCCGTCCGCGCACGACCCGCGTCAGCGTCGACGTGCAGCGGTCCTCGACCAGCCACTTCGTGCCGAGCACCGTCGCCGCGCTGTGCCTGCCCTTCGTCCGGAAGCGGCCGCGGCCGTTGCCCCACAACCGGCGCTTCTTCTTGCGCTTCGCCGCCGCGCTCGCGTTGCCGGACGGCGTGCAGGCCAGCTTCTCCACCAGCGTCAGCGTCGTGATCGGCCGCCGGCCCTTCGTCTGGCCGAGCTTGAAGAGACCGTCGAAGAAGTCCGCCGACGCGGTCCCGCCGCGCTTGTTCTGTGCGGCGGTCAGATTGATCCGTCCGTTGCGCGTGTCGACCGTCGTGCCGACCGGGAGCTGCGCGCCGTCGGTGAGCCTGCGGAAGCGCCTGCGGCCCGGGAGCTTGATCCTCACGCGGCCGGCTTCGGGTTCCGCGTTGACCGACTTGCCGACCACGGGCGGTACGTCGTTGGCGACGATCGTGCACGTCTTCACCTGGTTCTCGGCCAGCGATACCGCCCCCGCCGCGGTGCAGGCGCCGCCGATCGTCAGCGCGTAGCCGGTCGGACCGTTCGCCGCAACCGCGAACGCGCCCGCCGCGAGCGTGTACGTGGACCCGGCCGGAGTGCCGCCGCGCGGACTGCCCGCGACGTCCGCGCCGGCCGGCGTCCGGACGTGGACCGAGACGTCGCCCGGGACTGCTCTCCGGCCGTCGTCGTTGACCACGGTCGTCCTCACAGTGAGCCGCGGGGCGACGTACTCGAACGCGCCGATGTCACACGCGCCTGCAGGCCTCGGCACGCCGCGCTGGTCGGTCGGCCGGCACTGCAGCGCGTTGCCCGCGTTGATCGCAGGACTCGCCGGGCTGAGCGCTCGCGTGTCGGTCGGGCCGCCGTAGTTCGCGAGTGCACCGAGCAGCGGGTTCGTGCTCGGCTTGTCGCCGGCGCCCGTCAGACCGCACGTCGCGTCGTCGGCGATGTTGTGGTCACCGACGAGCAGGCCGATGCTTCCGGCGCAGGCCGTCCCGCTGTCGGAGGTGACGATCGTGTTCCAGAGCGTGTGGCTGCCGAACGTCGACGTCACGTAGAGGCCGCCTGACGTCGCCGTGTTACCGGCGATCGTGACGTGTCGCAGCAGCAGGTTGGAATTCACGCTGACCACCCCGCCACCGTTCGAGAGGGTTCCGGCGAGGATCACGTTCCCGCTGACCGTCGTGTTAATGAGGGTGGTGTCCACGTCCGCGTAGATCCCGGCCCCCTGGCCTCCGGCTCCGGCCGTGCCGGTCTGGTTGCCCGAGATCGTCGAATCGGTCGCGACCAGCGCGCCGTCCGCCCGGATTCCCCCGCCAGTCGCGGACGCGCGGTTTCCCCTGACCGCGCTGCGATTGAGCGCGAGGCTCGCCGCCCCCTCAACCCAGATGCCGCCGCCCTCAGTGTCCTGCGCCGCGTCCGAGTTCCCTCCGGTGACCGTGACGTCGTTGATCGTCGCGACCGTTCCCTCGACCACGGTGAGCACGCGGCTAAGGCCGTTGCCGTCGATCGTGGTCGCGCGTGCGCCCGCGCCGTTGATCGTCACCAGGCCGTTGCCCGAGCCGGCCACGCCCAACGGCCCAGCCCCGCCGACCTCATAGGTCCCGGCTCTGAGGTTGATCGTCAGCGGCCGGCCGTTAGCTCGAGCGCGTCACGCAGCGAGCAGCTGGTCGGAAGACACGTGGCGCCGACGGGATCGTCGAAGCGGGTCGGCGTGACCGTCACCTGCGCCGCCGCGACGCTGGGGACTGCGAGGACGAACAGCACGGCGGCAACCGCCGCCATGGTCAGCCGCATGGCACCTTTCGCGCGCGCACAGGCGACGCATCGTCCTTGACGGCTCACGGCGATGTCAACCCGCGGCGCGGGTCATCGCTTCGCTCTCGCGATGTACTTCTTCCCTTGCGGAGGGTGACCGTCTTGCGCTGGACGAAGTCGCGTACCGACACGCGGCCGCGGACGACCCGCGTGAGCGTCGAGCTGCACCGGTCGTCGACCCTTGGTCTGCCCGAGCTTGAAGGTGCCGCCGTAGAACGCCGCGTGGCAGTGCCGCCGGTCTTGTTGCTCGCGGCGACCAGCGTCACGCGGCCGTCGAGCGTGTTGACGACCGTCCCCACCGGGACCTGCGCGCCCTCCTCGAGCCGCACGAACCGACTGGTTCCCGGCCGCCTGATGGTGACGGTCGCGCGCGCCGGCCGCAGGTTGACCTGCTTCCCCGCGACGAGCGGCGGGAGCTGGAGCCACCGGACGACGGCGGAGGCGGTGGCGGGACGAACTCGAACGCTCCGATGTCGCATGCCCCTCTGCGGCCGATGCCGCGCTGGTCGGTGGCGACGCACCCGGCGCCGGCGTTGATCGCCGGGCTGCCGGTCAGGAGCGCGTGCGTCTGGGTCCGTGCACCGGCCGTGAAGCCGCACGTCCCGTCGTCGTCGAGATTGTGATCGCCCTTCCAGGCGGCGATGCCGTCGGCGTCCCCCGCCGCACGGTCACGCCCCTCCCACGACCAGTGCCACCACGCACAGCGAGAGCGCGTGGAACGCCTGGTCGACGGAGGCGGCGAGGCCCGGCTCGGCCGCCTCGGCTCCCTTGACGCGAAGCAGGTACATGCTCACGAGCCTGCCGTCGTCGATCACGAGATGGGGTAGCGCGACCAGCGCGAGCGCGACGACCGCCCAGCCGGCGCCGACCTCGGAGCCGATCCAGATCGCGGCGGGGACGAACGCGAGCGTGTAGGTGGCGACGTGGGCGCCGAGCGCGCGCCTTGCGGTGCGATCGCCGCCAAGTCCCCGACGCTTGTTCCGCGCCTGCCAGTCCGTCTGCAGCAGGTAGTCACCCACCACGTGGGCGACGAAGAAGGCCGCTAGGACGGATACCCAGTTCACCGCTTGGCTTTGGCGACGTACTTCTTGCCGGCGCGGACGACCACCGTCTTGCGCCTGGCGAAGTCTCGCACCGAAACCTTCCCGCGCACGACCCGCGTCAGCGTCGACGTGCAACGGTCCTCGACCAGCCACTTCGTGCCCAGCACCGTCGCCGCGCTGTGCTTGCCCTTCGTGCGGAACCGGCCCTTCCCGTCACCCCACAACCGCCGCTTCTTCTTCTTCTTCGCCGCCGCGCTCGCCTTGCCCGACCTCGGGCACGAGAGCTTCTCCACCAATGTCAACGTCGTGATCGGCTTCGCGCCCTTCGACTGGCTGAGCTTGAAGATGCCGCCGTAGAAGTCCGCGGTGGCGGTGCCGCCACTGTTGTTGGCGGCCGCGGTCAGCGTCACGCGGCCCTTCGTCACGTCGACGATCGTCCCGACCGGGATCTGCTCCGCCTCGTCGATCGGGACGAACGTGTTGGTGCCCGGCAGCTTGACCTTGACGGTCCCGGACTTGGGCACCGCATTGACGTTCCTCCCGAGCTGTGGGGGCGGGAGCTGGCGGCCCTGGTTCGTCGTGCGCGGCGTGTCGTTGGCGGTCACCGTGCACGTCCGGTTCTGGCCGGCCTGCAGCGTGACCGCGCCGCCCGCCGTGCAGCTGCCCGACATCGCCGTCGCATAGCCGCTGACGGCATCTGCGGCCACCGCGTACGAGCCGGCGTCGAGGGTGTACGTGGACCCGCTCGCACTGCCCGGCTTCGGGCTGCCGGCGACCTCCGCGCCGCCCTTGCGGACGTGGATGGTGAAGCCGGAGGGCGCGCGCGTGCCGCCGTTGTCGTTGACGACGCTGGTGATCACCCTGAGCGTCGGCGCGATGTCGTTGCTCGTGACCGTGCAGGTCTTCTCCGGATCGCCGACCGCCAGCGTGACCGTGCCGCCGGATCCACAGTCGCCGGAGAACGAGGTGGCGTAGCCGGAGACGCCCGAGGTGGAGACCGCGTACGCGCCTGCGACGAGCGAGTACGTCGTCCCGGCGCCGTTGCCGGGCTGCGGGCTGCCGACGACGTCCGTCCCGGCGCTCTTCACGTGCACGTTGAACGCGCTCGGAGCCGCCGTCCCACCGTCGTCGTTGACGACGGCGGAGATCACCTTGAGGGCCGGCGCGCCGTCGTCGGCGGTGAGCGTGCAGGTGCGAGCTTGGGCGAGCTGGAGCGTGATCGTCCCGTTCGCCGCACAGTCGCCCGTGACCGAAATCGAGTAGCCGTTCACGCCGTCGGCGGCCACGGCATGGGCGCCGGCGGTGAGCGTGTACTCCGTCCCGTTCGCGCTCCCGGGCTGCGGGCTGCCGGCCACCTCGGCGCCGCCCTTGCGGACGTGCACGCTGAAGTCGTCGAGCTCCGCCGACCCACCCTCGTCGTTGCGGACCGCCATGATCACCCGCAGCGTCGGCGCGATGTCGTTCAGGGTGATCGTGCAGCTCAGGTTCTGGGCGAGCTGCAGCGTGATCGTCCCGTTCGCGGCGCAACCTCCCGAGACTGTTCTGGTGTAGCCGGTCACGGCGTCGGCGGAGACCGTGTACTGCCGCGCGGCGACGAGCGGGTAGAGCGTCCCGGTCGCGCTTCCGGGCGCGCTGAGATTCGTCGCGGTGCCGGTCACGCGCGCGGTGACGCCGGCGGGCGTCAGGCTGCCACCGTTGTCGTTGACCACCTGCGTGATCACCCGCAGCGTCGGCGCCGTGTCGGACGCCGTGATCGTGCAGGTCGCCGCCTGCCCCTCCTGCAGCGTGATGCTGCCGTTCGCGGCGCACGCCCCGGTGACCGCCTGCGTGTAGCCGGTCACCGCGTCGGCGCCGACGGCGTAGGTCGAGCCGGCGTCGAGCGAGTAGGGCGTCCCCGCCGCGCTGCCGGCCGCCGGGCTCCCCTTCACGTCGGTCCCGCTCTGCCTCACGTGCACGATGAACTGGTCCGGCGTGCGCGTGCCGCCCGCGTCGTTCACGACGTTCGTGATTGCGGTGAGCGTCGGTGCCCGGTACTCGTACGCGCCGACGTCGCACTGGCCGCCGGCCGGCTGTGGGCGCGCAACGCCGCGCTGGTCGGTGGCCGCGCACGCGCTGCCGTTGTTGATCGCCGGGCTGGCAGGCAGCAGCGCGTGGGTGTTCGTGGTGCCGCCGTTGTTGGCGAGGGCGATCAGCTGCGCGCTGAAGCCCTGGCGGTCGCCGGTCCCCGTGAACGCGCACGTGGCGTCGTCGCTGACGCTGTTGCGCGTCGTGTCCGTGTCGAGCCCCGCGCCGCCGCACTCGGTGCCGGAGTTCCCGCTCACGATCGTGTTCGCGATCGTGCGCGGCGGCGGCGCTGCCGCACCGACCGCGTCCTCGTAGAAGCCGCCGGCGGACGTCGCGGTGTTGTTCGCGATCGTCACGCCGTTGAAGGAGAGGCCGCCGCTCGAGGCGATCCCGCCACCCAGCGAGGCGCCCACCGTAGCCGCGGCAGTGTTGCCGCTGATCGTCGCGTTGACGAGCGCTGCCCCGGCGCCGGACGCGACGTTGATCCCGCCTCCGCGCGGCGACCGCCCGCTGGCGGTGTTGCCCGACACGGTCGAGGTCACGAGGCCGAGCGTCCCGGCGGTGTGAATGCCGCCGCCGTTCACCGCCGTGTTGGCGGTCACCGTGCTGCTGCCGATCGAGAGCACGGCGCCGACCCCGACGTAGACCGCGCCGCCGGTCCCGCTGCTGATCACTGAGCTGGCGCCGTTGCCACCGCGGATCGTCACGCCGGCGATCGACGAGGAGGCCTCGCCCGACACGCGGAACACGCGGCTGGCGTTGTTGCCGTTGATGATCGTCGTGCGCGCGCCGGCTCCGACGATGTGGTCAGCCACGAGCGACAGCTCGCCCAGCGCGAGCGTGTAGGTCCCGCTGGGCACGTTGATCGTGTCAGCGCCGCCGGCGAGTGACACGGCCTCGCGCAGCGTGCAGTCCCCCGGTGGGGCGCTGCAGACCTTGTCCTCGGCGGGATCGGCGGTCGTGTTGACCTGGAACGGGGCCGCGGCGGCGACGCTCGGCGCCGCGAGCGCGATGAGCGCCGCGGCGAGGGCCAAGAGAACCGTCCTGGTGGCGCCGCGCACGTGCAAGGCGTTGCGATCCTCGTTGAGTGAGACCGTGCGTGTCAATCGCTCGACCTGGACGGTCGGGCGGGAAACCGCTAGTCGCCGGGTCGGGCGACGTACTTCTTGCCCTTGCGCACGATCACGGTCTTGCGCCCGTCGCGCACCGACACCTTGCCGCGCGCGACCCGCGTCAACGTCGAGTCGCAGCGATCCTCGACCATCCACTTGGTGCCCAGCACCGTGGCCGCGCTGTGCTTGCCCTTCGTCCGGAACCGGCCCTTCCCGTCACCCCACAACCGCCGCTTCTTCTTCTTCTTCGCCGCCGCGCTCGCCTTGCCACCACCGCACGCCAGCTTCTCCACCAGCGTCAGTGTCGTGATCGGCTTCGAGCCCTTCGACTGCCCGAGCTTGAACAGGCCGTCGTAGAACAACGCCGTCGACGTGCCACCCGACTTGTTGCTCGCCGCGACGAGGCGCACGCGCCCCTTCCTCGTATCGACGACCGTCCCGACCGGGATCTGCTGACCCTCGTCGAGCTCGATGAACCTGTTTGTGCCCGGCAGCTTGATCTTCACGGTGCCGCGAGCGGGAAGCGCGTTCACCGACTTGCCGACCACCGGCGGCGGCAGCTCCTGCTCCTCGGGCGGAGGTGGCGGCGGCTGCGACGGCAGCGTCGGCACGAACTCATAGGCGCCGATGTCGCAGCGGACACCGCGTGGCCGCGAGATGCTGCGCTGATCGACGGCCGGGCAGGGCGCGCCACCGGCGTCGATGCCCGGGCTGCCCGAGAGGAGTGCATGCGTATCCGTCTGGCCGCCGTTGTTGGCCAGCGGACCGAGGCGCGTGTCGGCGACCAGCAGGTTGCCGAGACCCTGCGCGTTGCACGACGGCTGGGCGAGCTCGTCGCTGAGGCCGTTGGTCGACTCGATCGGGTCGTCCTGCGTCCCGGCACAGTTCCCGCCGGCGTTGCGGGCGACGAGCGTGTTCGTCGAGACCGTCTGCCCCGCGTCGCGGTCCGAAGTTCTGGAACAGCCCGCCGCCATCTCCGAACGCGCCGCCGGCGGCGGAGTTCTCGGCGATCGTCACGTTGTGGAGGTCGAGGTTCCCGGCCGTGTAGATGCCGCCGCCGTTGCCGATCAGGAAGCCATCTGCGTTCTCCTCGACGGCGGTGTTGCGGCTCACGGTCGAGCTCTCGAGCGTCGCCGTGCTGCCGGCCGCGATCTCGATCCCACCGCCGACCGGCTGCGACTCACCTCCCACCGCATGGTTGCGGGCGACGGTCGTGCGCACCAGGTTGAGCGTCCCCGCGCTCCAGATCCCACCGCCGCGGTCGGCGGTGTTGTCCTCGATTGCGCTGTCGGTGAGGTGGAGCGTCGACGCGAAGCTCACATAGATGCCGCCACCCGGCTGGTCGGTGTCGTCGCCGCCCGTGATCCGGACGCCCGACAGTGCCACGGCCGTGTCGGAGCCGACGAAGAGCACGCGACCGGTGTCGCCGTCGAGGCCCTGGAAGCGGATCGTTGTCGTCCGCGCGCCGGCGCCACGGATCGTCAGGCTCTGCGCGATGAAAAGCTCGCCCGTGACGACGTACTCGCGCGCCGGCACGATCACCAGCGTGCCTGACGGGGAGTAGAGCAGCGCCTCGCGCAGCGTGCAGTTCCCCGTGGGCGTGGCCTCGCACTCCCCGTCGTCGTCGTCCACGGCCGTGTTGACGGTCACCGGCGGACCCTGGGCGCTCGCAACTCCGGGGAGCACGACCAGCATGGCGAGCAGCGCCGCCAGGACCGCGATCTGGATCGTTCGGCGGCGGCTCAAGTGCCGATCCTCGTCTACCCGAGCCATCCGTGTCAACGCCGTCTGGCTAGGTACTTCTTGCCCGCGCGGACGACCACCGTCTTGCGCCTGGCGAAATCGCGCACCGAGACCTTGCCCGCGCACGACCCGCGTCAGCGTCGACGTGCAACGGTCCTCGACCAGCCACTTCGTGCCCAGCACCGTCGCCGCGCTGTGCTTGCCCTTCGTGCGGAACCGGCCCTTCCCGTCACCCCACAACCGCCGCTTCTTCTTCTTCTTCGCCGCCGCGCTCGCCTTGCCCGACCGCGGGCACGAGAGCTTCTCCACCAACGTCAACGTCGTGATCGGCCTCGACGCCCTTCGACTGGCTGAGCTTGAAGATCCCGGCGTAGAACAACGCGGTCGACGTGCCACCCGACTTGTTGCTCGCCACGACGACCCGCACGCTCCCATTCCTCGTGTCGACGATCGTCCCCATCGGGATCTGCTGACCCTCGGCGAGGACGACGAACTTGTTCGTGCCGGGGAGCTTGACCTTCACGGTCCCGCTCGCCGGCAGCACATTCCCCGACTCACCGGCAACCGGCGGCGGCAGCTGGTCGTCGGGCGGAGGCGGAGACGGCGGCGGCGGCGGCTGTGAACCCGGCGGCGCGATGCTGCCCTCGTACGCGCCGATGTCACACGGCGCACCGAGCCGCACGACGCCGCGCTGATCGGGGGCGCCGCAGTTGTCCGAGCCGTCGATCGCCGGACTGCCGGTGTAGAGAGCGTGCGTGTTCGTCGGGCCGCCGTAGTTGCCCAGCGGCGCGAGCCTGGCGTTTCCGGGCGGCAGGTCACCGGACCCGTTGAGCTGGCACGTCGCGTCGTCGGCGAGGCTGTGATCCGTCTCGATCAGGTTCGCGGCGTCGCCGCACGCTCCGCCGATGTTGCCGGCGAGCAGGGTGTTCGACATCGAGAGGTCGAGTCCGACGCCGGCTGCTTGGAACAGGCCGCCCCCGTCCTCGGCGCGATTGGCCGCGATCGTCGCGTGCTCGAGCTCGAAGCGGTCCGCGGCGAAGATGCCGCCTCCCTCTGCGGCCGTCCCGTCGGTGGCCGTGACGGTGTTGCCGCTCACCGTCGAGTTGCGGACCGTCAGCTGACCTCCGATGGCAACAGAGATCCCGCCTCCGCGGGGGTTTCCACTACCCGCCACGCTGTTGCCGGAGATCACCGACTCCTCGACCGTGAGCCCACCGTCGCTCGAGATGCCACCGCCGTTCTCTCCGGCGACGTTCCCGACCACGGCGCTCTGCTCGAGCGTGAGATCGCTGGCCTCGTCCACGCGGAAGGCGCCGCCTTGTCCGGGGTCGATGGCGTCGGCGCCTGCGTCTCCGCCGGTGACCGTGACCCCCCTGACGTTCACGTTGGCGCTGCCGCCGACCAAGTATGCGACGCGGCTCGTTCCCGTGGCGTCGATCGTCGTCGCCCGGGCGCCCGGGCCCACGAGCTCAACGTCCAGCTCGAGCACCAACGGGGTTCCCTGCGTGAGCTGGTAGCGGCCGGCGAGCAGGGTGACCGTCTCGAAATTCTCGAGTTGATCCACCGCCTCGCGCAGCGTGCAGTCCGCCGGCGTACACCCGTTCAGCGGGTGGTCGTCGAAGGCGGTGGCCGTGACGTCGGCCGCCGACGCCGCAGCAGGCATCGCGAGCCCGATCAGCGCGGCGACGACTGCCGCTCCCACGTAGCGCCCGGTCAACGCTTCTGCTTCGCGACGTACTTCTTCGGAGCACGCACGATCACCGTCTTGCGCTTGGCGAAGTCGCGCACCGACACGCTGCCGGTCGCCACCCGCGTCAACGTCGAGGTGCAGCGATCCTCGACCAGCCACTTCGTGCCGAGCACCGTCGCCGCGCTGTGCTTGCCCTTGGTCCGGAACCGGCCGCTCCCGTTACCCCACAGGCGCCGCTTCTTCTTCTTCTTCGCGGCGGCGCTCGCCCGGCTCGCGCCCGCGCAGCTCAGCTTCTGCACCAGCGTGAGCGTGGTCAGCGGATTCGAGCCCTTCGACTGCCCGACCTTGAAGATGCCGTCGTAGAAGTCGGCCTCGGCGGTGCCGCCGGTCGCGTTCGCCGCGGCGACGAGCGTGACGCGACCCTTGGTCGTGTCGACCGTGGTGCCGACCGGGATCTGCTGGCCGGCCTTGAGCGTCTTGAAGCCCTTCTTGCCCGGGAGCTTGATCTTCACGGTGCCGCTCGCCGGGAACGCGTTGACCCTCTTCCCGACGACCGGCGGCGGGGGCGGCTTCGAGAACCCGCGGACGACGACCAGCTGGTTCGTGGCGCCGAACGTCGAGAACAGGAAGTCGCCGGACACCGGGTCGATGAACGCGCCCTCTGCGCCGTCCAGCCCGGTGATGACCGTCCTTCGGGTGGACACGATCGGGTCGCCGTTGGCGTTGACCTCGTACGCGGCGACCATGTCGGCCCCGTACTCGGAGACCAGCAGGCTCGGCTTGGAGAACTGGGCGGAGCCGCGGCTCACGTAGGCGAAACCCTCGGGGCCGCCCCCAGCCGCGAGGCGGTGATCTCCTTGGGGCCTACCAGGTCGTAGGTGCCGTTGCCGTCCGGTGTGACGCCGGCGTCATACCAGGCGCCTCCGCTGTAGCTCGCGAGCTTGAGCCGGCCGCTGCCGGGGATCCCCGGGGGCACGAAGCGCAAGGACGCCAGCGACGACTCGATGCCGAGCGGAGCGAGGGGCGTGATCTTGTTGGTGACCGCGCTGCCTGGCCTGGTCTGGCCGAGCTCGTTCACGGGCCAGCGGGCGAGGAACAGCACGCCGCCGGGGCCGTAGGCGACTCCGCCGTCGTTGTACGCCGCATCGGCGTAGCGCGTCGCGGTGCCGAGCACGCCGCTGACGTGACCCGCCGGGTCGCGGGCGATCGTGACCTCGTACAGCGCGCCCGTCGAGCCGTTGGCCTCGCCGCCGAGCAGCAGCTTGTCCGTCGTCCCCGCCTTGAGCGTGAGCCCGCCGAAGCGGGGCGGGACGCCGGCCGGCGTCCCGATCACGCTGATCGAGTACGAGCTGCTGAACGGAGGCGCCAGCTGCGGGACCTGCGCCGACGCGATCGGACAGGTGAACGCCATCGCCGCGACGCAAATCGTCAGTGTGATGACCCGGTGCACCAACGCACCCTCCCCTACCCGCCGGTTTCCTGTCAACCGGGCCTGGCCGGTCGGTCAGCGCGGCGGCGCGCCGGAAATCCTGCTCAACGCCTCCCGGTGTCAGCCAGACCTGGCCTGCCGGTCGGCCCGGCGGCTCGCGAACCGCCGGTTCGAGAACGCCATCAGCGCGTCTCGCCCGCCGGTCGCCAACGGCGCGCCGTGGGCGAGCAGCAGCGCCTCGAAGTCGTTCTCGTCGATCAGGCGCCAGAACGCGGTGCGAAGTCCATGCTTGATCGCCGCCGGGTCGTCCCCGAGCAGCGGGTCGGAGACGAACCCGAGGTCGCCGTCGGGGCCGCGGACCAGCGCGTCGGCGAACGCGAGCGCGCCGCCGCCCTCGCCGGCGAGGTGCAGTGCGGTCTCCTCGGGCGTGAGCACGCCCACCTCGAGCGCGGTCACGCCGGGCGCCAGCTCGTCGCCGAACGCGAAGCCCTCGACATGCGGACGGCCGTCGAACTCGTGCAGTCCGGCCTCGTGGCAGAGCACGGGGCAGCCGTATTCGACACGGAAGCGATCGCTGTGCCGGTAGTGGTGGCGGTTCGTGAGCACGATCCGCTCCGGGCGCGGCAGCGCGTCGAGCCCCAACGGCGGCTGCATCGGGTCGATCAGCGTGCCCGACGGCGTGTGCATGTACGAGTGGACGTCCGTTCCGATGCCACTGTGGAACGCGGTCCAGTGCAGCACTCCCGGCTGAATCTCTTCCATGGAAGGACTCATACCCGCCTTTGGCCCATAGGATCGCGCCGGTGAGCGACGGCTTCGGCCCCGACAACCTTCCGTACGGCGCGGTCGCGCGCGACGACGGCCCGGCCCAGCTGGCGGTGAGGCTCGGCGACGACGCCGTGCTCCTCGACGTCCTCGAGGAGGCGGGGCTCCTCGTCGCGGCCGGGCTGCCGGCGCGGACGCTCTCCGGCCCGGTGCTGAACCCGCTGCTGGCGCTCGGCCGCGGCGCCTGGTCGGCGCTCCGGACGACGCTGCAGAAGCTGCTCGCGGACGGCCTGCCGGCGTCCGCGCTCGTGCCGCTCGCCGAGGTCGACGTGCGGCTGCCGCTCGCGGTCGGCGACTACGTCGACTTCTACTCGTCGCTCGAGCACGCCACCAACCTCGGCCGCATGTTCCGGCCCGACTCCGAGCCGCTGCTGCCGAACTGGCGTCACATGCCGATCGGCTACCACGGCCGCGCGAGCTCGATCGTCGTGTCGGGCACGCCGGTGCGGCGCCCGCGCGGGCAGCTGCCGCCGGCCGAGCCCGGCGGGCGACCGTCGTTCGGCCCGACGCGCCGGCTCGACATCGAGCTCGAGCTCGGGTTCGTGACCGGTCCCGGGAACGCGCTCGGCACGTCGATCACGACCGCCGCGGCCGCGGACCACGTGTTCGGCTTCGTGCTCGTCAACGACTGGAGCGCGCGCGACATCCAGCGCTGGGAGTACGTCCCGCTCGGGCCGTTCCTGGGCAAGTCGTTCGCGACCTCGATCTCACCGTGGGTGGTGCCGCTGGAGGCGCTCGAGCCGTTCCGCGTGCCCGCCCCGGCGCAGGATCCGGAGCCGCTGGAGTACCTGCGCACGGAGGGCGACTGGGCGCTCGACATCGCGCTCGAGGTCGAGCTCGGCGGGACCGTGATCTCGCGCACCAACACGCGCGGGCTGTACTGGACGTTCCCGCAGCAGCTCGCGCACGCGACCGTGAACGGGACCAACGTGCGGCCGGGAGATCTCTACGCGTCCGGCACGATCTCGGGCGCCGAGCCCGGTAGCCGCGGAAGCCTGATCGAGCTCACCTGGGGCGGCCGCGACCCGGTCCGGCTCGCCGACGGCTCCGAGCGCACCTTCCTCGAGGACGGCGACACCGTCACGCTGCGCGGCCGGTGCGGCGACACGGTCTCGTTCGGCGAGGTCACGGGCACCATTTCCCCTGCATAACCGCGTAAGGGGGTCTGACCCCCTCAGTCCCGCCGGCGCGTAAGGGGGTCTGACCCCCTTAGTGGGGGGTGGGGGGCTGTGACGGGGGTCACAGACCGCATCATTTGCCGGTTCTGGTGTTCAGGATTGGAGCCTTCGGGCAGTCAAGGACCCGGTCCACCGGCGCGAGTCGTTCCCCTCCTTCCGCGCCGGCCCGACCTGGGACGCAGGAACCACAACCGCAAACCCGACCCAGACCAGGGAGGTCTGAGTGCGTCTCGACATCGTGATGCCAGCGCACAACGAAGAGGCACCGGATCGATCGCACGCTGCGTGCGTATCGCGCCGCCTGTCCGGACGAGGGCGTCCGGTTCCTCGTCGCGCTCGACTCGTGCACGGACGGCACGCCGGAGATCGTCCGCGCCCACCAGCACGACGACGACCGTGTCCGGTCGTTCGAATATCCCAAGCTCGGAAAGGGCGGCGTGATCGCGGAGACGTTCCGCCGCTCGGACGCCGAGCTGGTGGGCTTCGTCGACGCCGACTGCGCGACACCGCCGCGCGAGCTGCTCCGGCTCGCCGACGCCGCCCGCCACACCGACGGCGCGATCGCCTCTCGCCGTCACCCGGCGTCGATGCTGCCGGCGCGCCGCCCGCTCTCGCGCGAGATCACGAGCGCGGGCTTCGCCGGCAGCGTGCGCGTGCTGATGGGCCTCCCCTACCGCGACACGCAGTGCGGGGCGAAGGTCCTGCGCCGCCATGTGGTCCGGGACGTGCTCCCGCGGCTCGCCGCGCGCGACCTGCTGTTCGACGTCGACCTACTGGCCGCCGCGCGCGACGGCGGCTGGCGCGTCGTCGAGGTGCCGACCGTGTGGATCGACCAGGCGGGCTCGCGCGTCAGCACGGTCGCCGACTCGCGCCGCATGGGCACCTCGCTCCTGCGCCTGTGGCTGCGGCGCCGCATGCGGCGGCCCGTGCACGAAGGGAGGACCCATGGCCACGCCTGACGTCACGCTCATCACGCCCTTCCCCGCGCTCGGCGAGCGCCACGGCGGCTGGACCGGCGTGGCCTCGTACAGCGCGAACCTCGCGGGTGCACTCGGCGACGCCGGCGCTCGCGTGACCGTGCTCGCCGGCGAGGAGCCGGGCGAGCCGGCCGTCGCGCGCGACGGCACGCTCGAGGTGCGTCGCGTGTGGCGGCGCGGGCCGGGAGCGCTCCCGACCGCCGCGGCCGCCGCGCTCGCCACCGGCGCCCCGACCGTCCACCTCCAGCACGAGCTGTTCCTGTACGGCGGCCCGGCGGCGGTGCCTGGCGTCGTCCCGGCGCTGGCCGCGCTGCGCAACCGGCGAGCCGTCGTGACGATGCACCACGTCGTCGATCCGCGCGCCGTCGACGCGGCGTTCACGGCGACGCACCGCGTGCGCGCGCCGGCGCCGCTGGCCCGCGTCGGGGTCGCCGCCGTGCAGCGCACGATCGGCACGCTGGCCGACACGGTCGTCGTGCACGAGCCGTCGTTCGCCGCGGTCGTCCCCGGTGCGGAGGTCGTGCCGCACGGGATCGAGGTCGCGCGAGCGCAGCGACCGCGACGCCGCTCGCGCCGCGCTCGGGGTCGAGAGCGGCCGCCTGTGCGTGCTCTGCTTCGGCTTCCTCTCCCCGTACAAGGGGCTCGAGGCGGCGCTCGGCGCCGCCCGGCTCGCCGGCGACGGCGTCGAGCTCGTGATCGCCGGCGGCGAGCATCCGCGCCTGAAGGCCACGGGCGACGGCTACGCCGAGCGCTGCGCGCGTCCGCCCCGCCGAACGCGCGCTTCACCGGGTTCGTGCCCGAGGCCGACGTCGCGCGCTGGTTCGCCGCCGCCGACGTCGCGCTGCTGCCGTATCCGCAGCCGTTCGCGTCGAGCGGCCCGCTGGCGCTCGCGCTCGCTCACGACACGCCGGTGCTGCTGTCGGAGGCGCTCGCGGGCACCATGGGAGCGCCGCAGGAGCTGGCGGTCGCCGCCGACCCGCAGAGCGATCGCCGCCCGCCTGCGCACGCTCGCGGCCGACGGCGGCGAGCGCGACCGGCTGCGTGCCGCCGCCGCAACGCTCGCGACCGGCCGCACGCTGGCCGGAGGTCGCCCGCCGCCACATCGACCTCTACGGGAGTCCGGCATGACGGCCCTCGCCCCGCGACCCACGAAGCCGCCGGCGCCGCGACGCACCGGCCGCGTGTTCCTGGCCGGTGCGTTCGGGCAGGGCAACCCGGGCGACGAGGCACTGCTCGCCGCCTTCGGCCGCGCGCTGCGCGACCACAGCCCGGTCGCCGCGTCGTCCGACCCGGCGGGGACCGCCGCCGCGCACGGCATCGCCGCCGTCGGCCGTGACGACCTGTCGCGCGTCGCCCGCACGATCGCGCGCGCCGACGCCGTCGTCGTCGCGGGCGGCACCATCTTCAAGGCGCTGCATCCCTCGTGCGGGCGTGCCCCGCTGTCGCTCCTGCGGCGCACGGCGGCCCTCGCCGGCGTCAGCAAGGCGATGCGCAAGCCGCTCGCGCTGGTCGGCGTCGGCGCGGCTCCGCTGCACGGGCAGACCGCCCTGATGCTGACGCGCGCGATCGTGCGCGCCGCCGACCTGCTGGTGCTGCGCGACGAGGAGTCGGCCGCCCATCTGGCCGACATGGGCGCGCCGACGCCGTTCCGCGTCGGCGCCGACGCCGCGTGGACGCTCGTCCCCGACCCGCCCGCCGGAGCGCACGAGCGGCCCGGTCGTCGTCGCGCTCAGCCATCTCGCCGGCGGGCGCGAGCTCGCCGACCGCCTTGCCGCCGGACTGGAACCCGTGCTCGACGCCGGGATCCCGGTGCGGCTCGACCCGTGGCAGCCCGACGGCGACGCGGCAGCTCGCGGCCGCCGTCGTCGCGCGGCTCGGCGACCGCGTGCAGCTCGCCCCGCCGCCGGCCGACCTGCTCGCCGCGCGCGCGGGGATGCTCGGCGCGCGGCTCGTGCTCGCCCAGCGCTTCCACTCGCTGGTAGCCGCAGCGTCGGCCGGCGTGCCGACGCTGGCCGTCGCGCACGAGCCGAAGCTGGCGGGCCTCGCGCGCCGGCTCGACCAGCCGGCGGTCGCGGCGGATGCGCCGCCCGTCACATTGGCCTCGGCGGTGCTGAGCGCGCTCGACGCGGTGCCGCCGTCAGTCGCCGCGGTGCGGCGCGAGCGCGCGTCGGCCGAGGACGGATTCCGCCTGCTGCGGGTGCTGCTCGCACGCGGGCGATCGGAGGAGGCCGTCGACGTCGAAGGGCTGGCCCTGCGACCGGAGGAGTGGCTTGGATGAGCACCCCGACCGACCACCGCACGACGACCCCGCGCCGCCCACGGCGGCCGGGGCCGCCGCCGCGCCCGGCGCGCACGCCGCACCCGAGCACCCGGCGCGCACGCGGCGCGAGTCCGCGGTCAGCGTCGGCCGGCTCGCCGGCGAGCAGCTCGCGGTCGCCGCCGGCCAGCTCGGCGCGGGCGTCGGCAACCTCGTCTTCGCGCTCGTCGCCGCGCGCCTGCTCGCGCCCGGCGCGTTCGCCGAGCTGGCCGCGTTCCTCGCGCTCTACCTGCTGATCCACGTCCCGGCCGGGAGCCTCAGCCGCGGGCAGCGCGCTGGCCCCCGCGCTCGCCGCCCGCGCGCGGCGGCGCGCGCTGGCCGCCGGCGGTGCCGTCGGCGGCGCGCTGGCGCTGCTGTCGGTCCCGCTCGGCGCTGCTGCTCGATCTCTCGCCGGCCCTGCTGCTCGCGGCCGCCGCGGCGGCGCCGACGGCCGGCCTGCTCGCGCTCGACCGCGGGCGCCTGTACGGCCTCGGCCGGCGCACCCGGGCGGTCGGCAGCCTGCTCGCCGAGCCCGCGGTACGACTGTCGCTCGGCGTCGCGCTCGCGATCGTCGCGGGGCCGGTCGGGGGCGCCGTCGCGGTGGTCGTCGCCGGCTGGGCGGCGCTCGCCGTCGCGCACCTGCCGGGGCGTGCCGTGGCGACCCGCGCCGAGCCGCCGCGCGCGAGCCGGACCGGCGGCACCGTCGCCGCGTTCCTGCTGCTCGCGGTCGTCCAGAACCAGGACGTGCTGCTCGCCAACGCGCTGCTCGGCGCGAACGAGGCCGGCCGCTTCGCCGTGGTGTCCACGCTCGGCGGCGTCGCCGCGTTCGCGACCACGACGGTGCCGCTGATGCTGCTGCCGCGCGCGGGCCGCGATGCGCTGCGCGCCGCTCTCGGCGTGGCCGCGCTGCTCGGCCTCGGCGCGGTCGCCATCGTCGCCGTCTCGCCCGAGTCGCTGGTCGGCGCCGTGTTCGGCTCGCGCTACGCCGCGGTCGGCGCGATCGCCGTCCCTTACGTGCTCGCGATGGCGCTGCTCGGGGTCGCGCGCGTGCTCGTCGCACACGCGTGCGCCGAGCACTCGGCCCGGCGCGCCGTCGCGCTGCTGGCCGGCGTCGCGATGCTGCACGCCGGCCTCGTGATCGCGCTCGGCGACGACGCCGCGGGCATCGCGACCGCGACGCTCGCCGCGACGGCCGTGCTCACGGCCGGCGCCGCTGCGCTCGCGCTCCCGCGGATCTCACTCGGGTTCCTGGCACGGGGCGACGTTCTGGCCGTGGCCGCGCTCGCCGCCGGCGGCCTGGCGCTGCGCCTGCTCGCCACCCGCGGCATCTGGCTGGACGAGGCGACCTCGATCGACCAGGCGCAGATGCCGCTCGGCGACATGCTCCACACGCTGCGCTCGACCGACGTGCACCCGCCGCTGCACCACGTCGTGCTGTGGGTGACCGTGCGCGCGCTCGGGACCGGCGAGCTCGCCGTCCGCGCCCCGTCGATGATCGCCGCGACGGCGATCATGCCGCTGCTGTACGCCGCCGCGCAAGGACATCTACGACCGCCGCGCCGGGATGGCCGCAGCCGCGCTCGGCGCCGTCGCGCCGTTCGCGATCTGGTACGCGCAGGAGGCGCGGATGTACGCGCTGTTCATGGTCTTCGCGCTGCTGGCGGTATGGGCGCAGGTCAGGATCCTGCGCGGCGGGGGTGCCCTGGCATGGGCCGGCTACGCCGTGGCGGCCGCGGCGCTCGTCTACACGCAGTACTTCGGGATCCTGTTCGTGGGCGTCCAGCAGCTGGCGTTCGCGGTCGCGATCGCACGCGGCGAGCTGCCGGTGCGCCAGGCGCTCGCGGGGACCGGCGTGCTGGTGCTGCTGATCCTGCCGCTGATGCCGTTCGCGCTCGACCAGTTCACGGCCAACGAGTCGGCCGGCCGCGGCTTCCAGCAGCCGTCGCAGGCCGGCGGATCGGTCGAGCCCGGCGCCGCTCCCGGCGCGTACGCCGCGCTCACGAACGTCGCATGGGCGGTGCTCGGCTACCACTCGAACGCGACGATGACGGCGCTCGCGGCGATGTGGCCGCTGGCGCTGCTGCTGGCGCTCGCGCTGCTCGGCCGCGGCCGCTCGTGGCCGACGCTGCTCGTCGTCTCGTGTGCCGTCGTGCCGGCCATCGGGCTGTTCGCGCTCGGCCAGCTGAAGCCGTTCGTGTTCGAGGTGCGCTACTTCGTCGGCACCGTGCCGCTGGCGCTGCTGCTGATCGCGCGCGCGCTCACGAGCTGGGCGCGCCGGCCGGCGGTGATGGTGCTCGCCAGCGGCGCCGCGACGGCGATGCTCGCGCTCGGGCTCGCCGACCAGCAGCTCAACGGCTCCAACCCGCGCGTGTACGACTTCAAGTCGGCGGTCACGTCGATCGAGGACCGCGCGCGGCCCGGCGACCTGATCGTGTACTCGCCGCAGTACCTCGACCACGTGGTCGCCTACTACGAGCGCGGCGGCCTGCGCATGCGGCCGCTCGACAACGGGCTGCCGAGGCTGCGCCGCGGCGAGCGTGTGTTCCTGCTCGCGAGCTTCCTCGACAAGCCGCAGCACCGCGAGGCGACCGAGGACGCCGTGCGCCGGCTCTCACGCCGCTACGACCTCGTGCGCCGCGAATCCGTCCCGCAGATCCGGACCTGGGAGTTCCGCCGATGACCCGATCCGACTCACGCCTGCGGCGGCCCGCATGGAGTGCCGCCGCGCCCCACTCCGGCCGCCGCCGCTGGATCCGCCTGCTGCTCTGCGCGATGGTGCCGCTGGCGCTGTTCTACTTCGCGTGGCTGCTCACGCCCGAGCGGGTCGGGCACCCGCTGCTGTACGCGCTGCTCGTGCTCGCCGAGCTGTTCAACGCCGCGCAGGCGCTCGGCTTCTGGTGGACGTGCTCGCGCGAGCGCCGCTGGCGTCGTCCGGTGTGGAACGGCGCGCCGCCGGCCGTCGATGTGTTCGTGCCGGTCTACGACGAGCCGGTGTCGGTGGTCGAGCCGACGATCAGGGCCGCCACCGCGATGACCGGCGCGGAGGTCACGGTGCACCTGCTCGACGACGGCGACAGCGACGAGATGGCCGCGCTGGCGTCGCGCCACGGCGCCGGCTACCTGCGCCGCAGCGAGCGATCCGGCGCGAAGGCCGGCAACATCAACCACGCGCTCGACCGCACCGAGGCGCCGTACGTCGTCGTGCTCGACTGCGATCACGTGCCCGAGCCGCACTTCCTCGAGGCGACGCTCGGCTGCTTCTCCGACGAGCGCGTCGCGTTCGCCCAGGCGCCGCAGTACTACGCGAACTGGGACCGCGGCGAGATTCCGGCCGCCGCCTGGGGCCAGCAGGCGCTGTTCTTCGGCCCGATCGCGCGCGGCAAGGACGCGCACGACGCGATGTTCTGCTGCGGCACGAACGTCGTCTTCCGGCGCGCGGCGCTCGAGGGCGTCGGCGGCTTCCCGCTCGATTCGGTGACCGAGGACTTCGAGCTGTCGATCCGGCTGCACGAGCGGGGCTGGCGCTCGCGCTACGTGCCGGAGGTGCTCGCGCACGGCCTCGGACCGGAGGACATGGCGTCGTACGTCAGCCAGCAGCAGCGCTGGTCGCGCGGCTGCCTCGCGGCGCTGCCGACCGTGCTGCGCTCGGCGCTGCCGCTGCGGCTGAAGGTCCAGTACCTGCTGTCGGCCTCGTTCTTCCTCAGCGGCTGGACCGTGCTCGTCTACATGACGTTCCCGATCGTGCGGCTGCTGACGGGCGCGCAGCCGCTGGCGGCGACGTCGGCCGACCAGTTCCTCGCCCACTTCGCGCCGTACTTCGGCCTGTCGCTGCTGGTGGTCACCGTGCTCGGCGGCGGCGCCTACACGTTCAAGGCGTTCGCGCTGCAGGCGGCCAGCTTCTGGATCCACGTCCAGTCGACGATCCTCACGCTGCTCGGGCGGCGCGGCGGCTTCGTGGTGACACCGAAGGAGGGCGCCGAGGGCCGTCAGCCGCGGGCGGTCGCGCCCGCGCTGGTGGCGATCGCCGCGCTGTGCGCGGTCGGCGCCTACGGCCTGCTGCGCGACCGCGACCCGGCGACGCTCAACAACGTCGCGTTCGCCGGGCTGCACGTGTGCGTGCTGGCGGCCGGAGTGTGGCCGGCGCTGCGACGCGCGCCGCTCCCCGCTCCCGCTCCACGCCCTGCGCCCGTTCCTGCGTGAGGCTGGTCGCGGTCACCGCGCTCCTGCTCGCCGTCGCGCTCGCCGGATGCGGCGAGCAGGCGCCGGCCGGCACCGCCGAGGGATTCCTCGAGCGCTACGTCGGCGATGACGGCCGCGTGGTGCGTCACGACCAGGGCGGCGACACGGTCAGCGAGGGCCAGGCGTACGCGCTGCTGCTGTCGGTGGCGGCGGACGACGAGGATCACTTCGCGCGCGTGTGGGAGTGGACACGCGCGAACCTGCGCCGGCGCGACGGGCTGCTCGCCTGGCGCTGGGCGGACGGCCGTGTGGTCGAGGACGAGCCGGCGACCGACGCCGACCTCGACGCCGCGCGAGCGCTGGTGCTGGCCGGCGAGCGCTTCGGCGAGCCCCGATACGGCTCTGCCGGCCGGGCGCTCGCACGCGCGATCGCCGATCACGCGACGGCGTGGGCGGCGGACCGGACGGTGCTGGTGGCCGGGCCGTGGGCCCGCGACAAGGCCGTGGTGAACCCGAGCTACTGGTCGCCGCGCGCGTTCCAGCAGCTCGGATTCGACGACGTCGCGGCCTCGTCGCGGCGGCTCACCGAGCGGCTGCTCGAGTCCGGCCTGCCGCCCGACTGGGCGCTGGTCGAGCCCTACGGCGTGATTCCGACCGGACCGCCGTCCGGCGGTGAGCCGGCGTACTCGTACGACGCGGTGCGCGTCCCGGTCCGGCTGGCCGAGTCGTGCGACCCGGCGGACCGGAAGCTGGCCGCGCGGATCTGGCCGCGGCTGCAGGACGCGCCCGGCGCTGCGCGGCGCGCGCTCGACGGCGCTCCCGTGGACGGTGACGAGCACCCGGCGGCGCTCGTCGGCGCCGCAGCCGCTGCACGCGCGGCGGGCGACCGGCGGGCATCGAGCGACCTGCTCGCGCGTGCCGCGGAGCTCGCGGACGAGCGTCCGAGCTATTACGGCGACGCCTGGGTCGCGCTCGGCCACGCGATGCTCGAGACCGGCGCGCTCGGGCGCTGCTAGCGGCCGGAACGTCAACTGCGCTGGGTGGGGACGTCGGTCGGCTGTAGCGGCGGTGGCGGGTTCGCCGAGCATGCACCCTCAGCCCCCGCCGCACAGCGACGCTTCCCCACCCAGCGCAGTTGACGTTGTCTAGCTCGCGAGCCCCGGCTTCCAGGCGTCCGGAACGTTGCGCAGCTCGATGGCGGTCGCGCCCTGCCAGACTGCGAGGCGTTCGAGCTCGCGCCGGACGGCGCGGCCGATCGCCTTCCCGCGCGGCGCGTCCGGCTCGCGGTGCACGGCGTGCGCGATCAGCCGGCCCGCCTTGCGGTCGATCGCGAGGTCGGCGCGGCCGATCAGCCGGTCGCCGTGCAGGATCGGCAGCACGAAGTAGCCCCAGATCCGCTTCGGCTTGGGCGTGTAGATCTCCAGCCGGTGGACGAAGCCGAACAGCTCCTCGGCGCGTGCGCGATCGCAGATCAGGTTGTCGAACGGCGAGAGCAGTGCGGTGCGCGGACGCCAGGCACCGTCGGCGAGTGCCTCGATCGTCTCGACGTCCTCGGCGCGCATCCACCAGCCGCCCCTGGACCCGTCGATCTCCACCGGCACGATCTCGCCCTCGGCCTGCAGGTCCGCGAGCACCTCCGGGAGCTCGGGGTAGCGGCCGCGCGTGAAGTGCGCGCGGATGTGCGGCGCGCGCGCCACGCCGAGCGACCGCAGCGCCAACAGGGCCGCCCGACGCGTCACCTCGGCATCGCTGGGATCGTCGGTCGGCGCGTCCGGCGGGAGACAGCGCTCCATCAGATCCCACACCCGCTGGCCGCGCTCGCGCGCCGCGACCCCGACCTGCCCCCGCACCCACATCAGGTCGAGCATCCGCGAGACGCTGCGCTGGTGCGACCAGCCGCCGGACAGCCACGGCGTGACCGCGCGGTCCTCGAGCTCGCGCATCGGCAGCGGGCCGTCGGCGCGCAGACGGTCGACGAGGTACGCGCGGAAGTCGCGGTTGAGGTCCCACCACTCTTGTGAGCGGCGGTGCCAGGCACCGTCGCCGCGCGGCCAGTTCCGCATCTCCCACCGATGCAGCGGCAGATCCTCGGCGAGCACGAGCGACGCCTCGTGCGCCCAGTACTCGAACAGCTCGCGGTCCTCGTACGCGAGTCCCTCCAGCAGGCCGACGTCGTACGGGCCGAGCCGGCTGAAGACCACGAGCAGGTGCGAGCGGGCGACGGCACTCGTCGGATCGAGCTGCAGGCAGCGCAGCGCGCGGCAGACGTCGAGGATCTCGTCCCGGTCGGGCCTGCGCCGCGGCGCGGGGCCGTCGAGGCGCTGGGCGGCCACGGCGAGGCGCCGGGCGGCGGTGAGCGGGACCTTCAGCACCCGCCCAACCATATTCAGGGCCTAGCCCTCTATGCCGCGCCCGGTCCCGCCGAGCTTCCCGCGCACCTCCTCGAAGTACTTGTCCGCGTTCTCCGGCGTGACCAGGCGGGCGCCGGTGTCGACCTTCTCGCGAACGCGGCCGCCGTCGAGCTTCTTCAACGCCGTCTCGACCCCGATCTTGCCCATGCCGTACGGGTCCTGGGCGACGGTCGCCTGCATGTCGCCGGAGAGGATCTTCTGCGTCGCCTCGAGCGCCCCGTCGAAGCCCACGAGCATGATGTCGTCGGTCTTCTTGCGGGCGCCGATCGACTCGATCGCGCCGAGCGCCATCTGGTCGTTCGCGCAGAAGACGGCATCGATGTCGGGGTTGGTCTGGAGGATGTCCTCCATCGCGCCGACCGACTGCTCGCGGTCGAAGTTGCCCGGGATCTCCTTGACGATCTCGATCTTGCTCCCAGCCTCCTTGAGACCCTTCTTGAGGCCGTCCACGCGGTCGATTCCCACCTGCGACCCGGGGATGCCGGCGATGACCGCCAGCGTCCCGCCGTCCTTGAGCTTCTCCGCGATGTACTTGCCCGCCTTGACGCCGCCGTCGACGTTCTCGGTGCCGACGTAGCTCGTCTTGGGCTTCCAGTCGGCGATGTCGGAGTCGATCAGGACGACCGGGACCTCGGCGGCGACGCGCTCGAGGACCGGCTTGAGCAGCTCGTCCGACGCCGGGGCGATCACGAGCGCGTCGATCTCCTGCACGAGCAGGTTCTCGACGATGTCGATCTGCTCGGCGATCTCGAGATCCGAGCCGGCGGCCTGGGTGATCACGCGCGCCTGCCCGGACCTGCCGCCCGCCTCGGCGCCCTTCTTGGTGTTGACCCAGAACTCCTGGTTGAGCGACTTGGGGACGAAGCCGATCTTGACCTCGTCCTCGGACTCGCCGGCGAGCTGGCCACCGCAGCCGGTGGCGAGGACGGCGAGGGCGGCGAGCGCCGCCAGCCGGCGCATCACTCCTCCTTCGACGAGCCGACGATCATGCCGACGAGCCGCTCCTGCGTCTCCGCGCTCGGCGTCTCCTCGCCGACGTGGCGACCCTGCCGGAGCACGACGGCGCGGTCCGCCACCTCGATCACGTGCTCCATGTTGTGCGAGATCACGATCACCGCGACGCCGTGCTCCGGCGCCTCGCGGATCAGCCGCAGCACGTTGCCCGCCTCGCGCGCGCCGAGCGCCGACGTCGGCTCGTCGAGGATCACGATCCGCTTGCCGAACGCGATCGCCCGCGCGCACGCCACCGCCTGGCGCTGGCCGCCGGACAGCAGCCCGACCTCGGAGCCGTTGCCCGGCAGGTTGACCTGCAGGCGATCGAGCAGCTCCTCGGTCTCGCTGCGCATCGCGCGGTCGTCGACCCAGCCGAGCGCGCCCAGCACGCCACCGCGCTTGCGCTCCCGGCCCGCGTAGAAGTTGCCCGTCGCGTCGGAGTTGTCGAACAGCGCGAGGTCCTGGTAGACGGTCTCGATCCCCAGCTCACGGGCGCGCTTGGGCGACTCGATGCGCACCTCCTTGCCCTCGATCCGCACCTCGCCGGCGTCCGCCTCGACGACACCGGAGAGGATCTTGATCAGCGTCGACTTCCCGGCGCCGTTGTCGCCGAGCAGCGCCAGCACCTCCTTCTCGCGCAGCTCGAGCGACACGTCGCGCAGCGCGGTGGTCGCGCCGTACTGCTTGTGCAGGCCCTGGACCTCGAGGACGGCGTCGGCCATGGCTATGCCTCGCTTCCGCGCAGGGTCCGGAAACGCTCCTCGAGTCGCCTTCGCAGCACGTCGAGCTCGACGGCCACCACCACGATCACGCCGATCGCGATCAGCTGGATGTAGACGTTGACGTTGAGGAGGTTCAGGCCGTTGTTGATGACGCCGAAGATGAGGACGCCGACGAGCGCGCCGCCGACCGAGCCGCGGCCGCCGAAGAAGCTCGCGCCGCCGATGATCACGGCCGAGATCGCGGCCAGCTCGTCGAGCTGGCCGGCGCTCGGGTAGCCCGCGTCGGTCCGGCCGGCGGTGATCAGGCCCGCGAGCCCGGCGGCGAAACCGGAGATGACGAACACCGAGATGATCACGCGGTCGACCGGGATGCCGAGCCGTCGTGCAGCCTCCTT
This sequence comes from uncultured Solirubrobacteraceae bacterium, assembly GCA_963806395.1. Classification (GTDB taxonomy): domain Bacteria; phylum Actinomycetota; class Thermoleophilia; order Solirubrobacterales; family Solirubrobacteraceae; genus DASSUW01. The sequence goes on from CAWDYI010000022.1 coordinate 301,476, forward strand.
GTCGCCGCCGACGAGGTAGATCCAGCGCCCCCACTGCAGCCGCGTCGCGAGCACCCAGGCGACGAGGCCGAAGCCGGCGACGATCAGGAGCGGCACCGGGATCGGCCCGAGCTCGCCGGCGCCGGCGATGGTGACGATCTTCGGCATGCCGGGCATCGGCGCGCCGTCGGAGAGCATCAGCGCGAGGCCGCGGGCGGCGTTGAGCGTCGCGAGCGTCGGGATGAACGCGTGCGGCATCCGCCCCTTCACGAGCATCACGCCGTTGAGGAGGCCGACCGCGACACCGGTCAGCAGGATCACCGCGACGGTCAGGATGCCGCCGCCGAAGTCGCCCCAGCCGTACGCGGTGGCGCCGGTGACGGTGCACAGCGCCAGCACCGAGCCGACCGAGAGATCGATCCCGCCGACGAGGATCACGAACAGCTGCCCGATCGCCAGGCACGCGAGCGGCGCGACCTGGACCGCGAGATTCGACAGGTTGTCGCCGGTCAGGAAGAACGGCGACGCCAGCGTCATGATCACCGCCAGCAAGCCGAGGATCAGCGCCGGTCCGACGCGGATGACGCGCAGTGCGAGGTTCAGCCCCTGCTCGGAACCGACGCTCAATCCGCGCCCGATGGCTGTGTCCGCCGTAGCCATGCTCACCTACCCTCGCCGTTGGGTGACGTGCCTCCGCCACGCGGCTTACCCTGCTCGCGGATGTCGCAAGCGGAGCTGACCCACAACCCGCTCAACGGGGTCACCGGCGCGATCTGGCGCGACGGGGACGCCGTCCACAAGGTGCTGACGCGCCGCCGCGACGCGCCCGAGCACTGGGCCGCGTCCGACGACCCGCGGCACTGGAACTACTGGCGGCGCGAGGCGCTCGTCTACGAATCGGCGCTCCCGGAGCGCCTGGGTCTCGGCGCTCCGCGGCTTCTCGACCTCGCCGAGACGGCCGACGGCGACCTCGCGCTGCGGCTCGAGCATGTGCAGGGCCGCCACAGCGCCTCGCTCACGATCGACGACCTGGAGGCGGCGGCGCACGCGCTCGGCGGGTCGCAGGGCCGCGCCGACGTGCCCGACGCCCGATGGCTCAGCCGCTCCTTCCTGCGCGACTACAGCGGCTCGCGCGCGGTCGACTGGGCGCTGCTGGCGGACGATGCCGCGTGGGCGCAGCCGCTGATGCGCGAGCACTTCCCGCCCGAGCTGCGCGCCGGCCTCGTGCGGCTGCGGGAACGCCGCGAGTGGCTGCTGTCCGTGAGCGAGCGCCTCCCTCGCACCGTCTGCCATCTCGACGTGTGGGCGAACAACCTGATCCGGCGCCCGTCCGGCGAGATCGCGCTGCTCGACTGGGCGTTCACCGGAGACGGGGCGCGTGGCGAGGACGTCGGCAACCTGGTCCCGGACTCGGTGCTCGACCTCCTCTTCCCGCACGAAGCACTCGACGAGCTCGACACCCGGCTGACGGCGGCGTACGTGCACGGCCTGCGCGACGCCGGCTTCGGCGGAGACGAGCGAGTAGTCCGGCTCGGCATCTGCGCGTCGGCGATCAAGTACGACTGGCTGACCGTCTTCTGTCTCGAGCACGCCGGTGCGGTCGAGCACGCGGACTACGGCCGGCGCGGCACCGTCGACGCGCACGCCCGGTATGCCGCGCGGGCGGCCGCGCTCGCGCTCTGCGTGCGATGGGCCGACGAGGCCGAGGAGCTCGCGCGGACGCTCCGGGCCTGACCTCGTACCCTCGGCGGCCATGTCGGATCCGTCGGTCGTGGTGGTGGGCTCGGTCAATGCCGATCTCGTGGTGTCGGTGGCGCGGCTGCCGCGGGCCGGCGAGACGGTGGCGGGCGGCACGTTCGCGCGCCACGGCGGTGGCAAGGGCGCGAACCAGGCGGTCGCGGCGGCGCGGGCCGGGGCGCGCGTGGCGATGGTGGGCGCCGTCGGCGCGGACGACCTCGGCGACGAGGCGCTGCGCGAGCTGACCGCCGAGGGCATCGACGTGTCGGCCGTCGAGCGGCTCGACGGCGTCGCCACCGGCGTAGCGGCGATCGTCGTCGACGAGGCCGGGGAGAACCAGATCGCCGTCGCCTCGGGCGCGAACGCGCAGCTCGACACCCGCGTCGTCTCGCGTTCGCTCACGCGTCTGCTCGACGAGCTGTCGCCCGGCGTCGTGCTGCTCGGTCACGAGGTGTCCGAGGAGGTCGTGGTCACCGGCATCAAGGCCTCGCGGGCGGGCTGGATGCCGGTGCTCAACCCCGCTCCGGCGCGGCCGCTGCCGGACGGAGCGCTCGACGCCGTGCTGCTGACGCCCAACGCCGACGAAGCACGCGAGCTCACGGATGAGCAGGACATCGAGGCGGCCGCGCGTGCGCTGCGCGCCCGCACCGGCATGGCGCCGGTGCTCGTGACCCTCGGCGGGGACGGCGCGCTGCTGCTCCACGAGGGCGTCGCCGAGCGGCTCCCGGCGTTGCGGGTCGACGTCGTCGACACCACCGGCGCGGGCGACACGCTCAACGGAGCGCTGGCCGCCGAGCTGGCGGCCGGGCGATCACTGCGCGACGCGGCACGGTTCGCCTTGGCGGCCGCCACGCTGTCCACGCGCGCGCCGGGCGCGCGCGCGGGCATGCCGCGCCGCGACGAGGTGCTCGCGGCGCTGTGAGGCGTGTCACCGCCATCGCCGCCGGCGCCGTGGTCGCCGGCGCCGTGTACGCGGGCTGGGTCGAGCCGCGACGGCTGGTCACGGTCCGCCTCCGGCTGGAGCTGCCGCGCTGGCCCGCCGCGCTGGACGGCCTGCGCGTCGGCGTGCTCTCGGATCTGCACGCCGGCGCGCCGCACGCCGGCCTGGGACCGATCGCCCGCGCGGTCGAGCGCCTGAACGACGAGGCGCCCGACGTGACGGTCCTGCTCGGCGACTACGTCGACGCCCACCCGCTGTGGGGCGGCCGCATCGCGCCCGAGGCGATCGCCCGCGAGCTGGCCGCGCTGCGCGCCCCGCTCGGCACGTTCGCCGTGCTCGGGAACCACGACTGGCGGCAGGAGGGCGAGCGGATGTGGAGCGCGCTCCAGAACGCCGGCATCGAGGTGCTGGAGAACCGCGCCGTGAAGGCCGGCGACGTGTACGTCGCCGGCCTCGCCGACCTGCGCTGCCGCCGGCCGGACCTCCCGAGCGCGCTCGCCGGCGTGCCGGAGGATGCGCCGGTGGTCGTGCTCGCCCACGACCCCGACGTGTTCCCGTACATGCCTGACCGCGTCTCGCTCACCCTGTCCGGCCACACCCACGGCGGGCAGGTCGCGATCCCGGTGCTGCGCCGGCCCGCGATCCCGTCACGCTACGGCGAGCGCTACGCGCGCGGGCACGTGGTCGAGCAGGGCCGCCATCTCTACGTGACGTCGGGGCTCGGGACGAGCGGCCTGCCGGTGCGGCTGCTCGCGCCGCCCGAGGTCGTCGTGCTCGAGCTCGCCTCCGCCTCCACGTAGTCGCGCTGGCGGATCAGCGTGAACGCTGCCACCGCCGACACGACCGCGATGCCGACGCCCACGAGGAGGATGTCGTTCAGGCCGTTGACGAACGCCTGCGGCGTCGCACCGTCGCCGACGCTGTGGGAGAAGATCGCGCCGAGAGCAGCGATGCCGGTTGCGATCCCGACCTGCCGGAACGTCGCGTTGACGCCGGAGGCCATGCCGGCGCGCTCGTGCTCGACGACCGCCACGGCCGTCGACGCCAGCGGCACGTTGACGAGACCGGCTCCGACGCCGGCGACGATCATGCCGGGGAGCAGCGCGGTCCAGTCCGAGGCGGGCGTCAGGCCGTGCATGAGCAGCAGGCCGATCGCGATCAGCACGAACCCGGGCCCGATCAGCAGGCGCGTCGGGACCCGCGCCGACAGCCGGCCGGCGACACCCGCGGTGAGGAAGATCGCCAGCGTCAGCGGCAGGAACCGGACGCCGGCCTCGATCGCCGAGTAGCCGAGCAGGTTCTGGATGTAGAGGACGAGGTAGGTGAGCATCGCGAACAGCGATGCCGAGATCCCGAACGCCGACGTGAGGCCGCCGACGAAGGTCGGCACCCGTACCAGCGAGAGGTCGAACATCGGCTCGCGCTGCACGTACTCGACGACCACGAACAGGCCGAGCAGGATCGCGGCGCCGGCGAGCGAGCCGACCACGACGCTCGCGCCCCAGCCGTCCTCGGTGCTGCGGATCAGCCCGAACACGAGCGCGCCGAGCCCGGCGCTGAACGTCATGAAGCCGAGCTAGTCGATCCGGCGCGGCCGCGGGTCGCGCGACTCGTCCACGCGCAGCAGCGTCGCCGCCAGCGCGAGCACGCCGATCGGGAGGTTCACGAAGAAGATCCACCGCCACGACAGGCCGCTGGTGATCGCGCCGCCGAGCACCGGCCCGACGGCCACCGCGACGCCCGTGACGGCGCCGAAGATGCCGAACGCGGTGCCGCGGTCGCTGCCACGGAACGCGGTCGAGAGCAGCGCCAGCGACGTGGCGAACATGATCGCGCCGCCGATGCCCTGCAGGGCGCGTGCGAGCGCGAGGAACGTCGGATCACCGGCGACACCGCACAGCAGCGAGCCGACGGTGAAGACGACGATGCCGATCGAGAACATGACGCGGCGGCCGAGCCGGTCGGCCATCGAGCCCGCCGTCAGCAGCAGCGCGGCGAGCGAGAGCGCGTAGGCGTCGACGACCCATTGCAGATCGCCCAGGCTCGCCCCGAGCGAGCGCTGGATGTCTGGGAGCGCCACGTTCACGATCGTGACGTCGAGCAGGAGCATGAAGACGCCGGTGCAGACGGCTACCAGCGTCCACCATTTGCGGGCCATCGGGGTGCCTCCTGGGGAGAAAGAAGCTTGGCTGCGATGCTACTCCTGAACTCATTGATCGTCAAGAGATTGACGATATAACGGTTCACGATCAATCGAATGAATAACCTCCCGAACGCGTGCACGCCGACAACCTGATCGACCACACCGGCTACCTGCTGCGCCTGGCGTTCGACCACGCGCACCGGACCACTGCCGCCGAGATGCCGGACGGACCGCACCCGCGCGACTTCGCCTGCTCGTCGGCGCTCACGCACAGCGGACCGGTGTCCCAGCAGCGGCTGGCGGAGCGGATGCGCGATCAACCGCACGCTGGTGGTCAGGATCGTGGACGGGCTCGAGCGGATGGGGTTGGGTCGAGCGCCGGCGCGACCCCGCCGACCGGCGCTCCAACGCCCTCCACATCACGCCGGCCGGGCGAGGCCGCGGCGGAGAGATGGCGCCGCGAGGTCGTGCGGGCCAACGCGCGTCATGGCCGAGCGCCTCACGGCGGCGGAGCGCACGCGGATCCACGAGCCTGCTGCGCGATGCTGATCGGCGGCGACCAAGAGCGCCTGGTCCCGCCCAGCCTCGCCGACCTGACCGGCTTCCTGATGATCCAGGCGCACTTACTCGCCCGCGACCGCGCGAACGAGGCGGTCCGCGACCGCTCGCGATCGAGATCCGCCACTACGGCGTGCTGGTCACGCTCGACGAGCTCGGGCCGACGTCCCAGCAGGCGCTCGCCGACGGGATGCGGATCAGCGCCACGATCGATGACCCAGGTCGTCGACGACCTCGAGCGGCTGGGCCTCGCCGAGCGCCGCCGCAACCCCGCCGACCGCCGCTCGTACACGGTCACCATGACGCCCGAGGGCAAGCGCGTGCTGGCGCGGCGCGCGGAGGAGCTCGCGGCCGCGACCGCCGAGATCGCGGCCCCGATCGGCGAAGCCGGCGACCGCGAGCTGCGCCCGCTGCTGCGCAAGCTCGTCGGGATCTAGCTCTCGAGGATCCCCTCGAGCTTGAAGATGCGGCGCATGATCGCCAGCGAGCTCGCGTACGTCGAGTCCATGCCGTAGTAGGACAGCCCGCGCGCGCCGAGCGTGCGCGCCTGCGTGTACGGCGTGTCAGAGGCGTAGTGGATGATCCCGAAGTCGATCGGGAGCTTGGAGAAGTTGACCGCCTCGCCGACCGGGTAGCGGTCGGCGTCGGCGATCTCGTAGACCGCGTTGCAGAACGGCCCGGCCTCCATCTCGACCACCGTGTAGGCCTCGCGGTAGTAGAAGTCGAGGTACTCGCGGTTCTGCAGGAACGTGCTCTTGACGGTCACCGCGCGCTGGTTGTCGAGCCCTGAGCCGAAGCGCAGGAACGGCGCGATGTCGTCGAACGAGAACGCGTTGTCGAGCCAGTAGGTCGAGCCCGAGTGCTCGTCGTGGATGACGCCGGAGATCAGCACGTCGCCGACGTCGGCGTTCAGCGTCGCCGCCTTGCCGAGCACGTAGACGCCCTTGACGACGTCGATCGACGCGGACAGCTCGCGCAGGATGTTGTACGCGGCGAGGCCGAGCGGATACTCGATGTTGACGACGACGGCGTCCGATCGCCGCGAGCTCGCTCGGCGTCGATGTCGCCGAGCCGCGGGTCGAGGCCCGCCGGGTCGAGCTTGTCGAGCGCGATCACCTGCGAGGACACGCGCAGCGCCGCCCGGCTGGAGATGTGCGTGACGCCGACCGCGCGCTCGGCCGTGCTGGCGGTCGCGTCCACTCCTCGCCCTCCTCGGGCAGCGCCTCCCAGAACAGCCGGGCCGCGAAGTAGAGGAAGTTCTCCCACGAGCCCTCGGCATGGCCCGCGCGGAAGCGCTCGAGCTCCTCGCGCAGGTACTCAGGCCCGTGCTGCTCGACGAACGCGACGATCTCCGCCTCGCCCGACCGCGCGGTCGGGGTGACGAGGTTGACGATCGAGTGCGGGTTGGAGGAGACGAAGTAGACCGGCCGGTCGCCCAGCCCCTGCTCCTCCATCGACGCGCGCACCGGCGCCCACCAGCGGCGCGTCATGCGCGCGTAGCCGGCCTGCGAGCCGCCGAGCATGCGGATGCGGCAGGTTCATGCGGCCGGTGCGGACCTGCGTCGAGGAACGACCGCAGGTCGCCCCACGCCTCGCGGATGCGGATCCAGTCCTCCGCCGCGCCGCCGAACGCCTCGGCGCAGGCCGCGGGGTCGGGCTCGTCGCCCTCCGGGCGTGTCTGCCGCCCGCACGGCGCGCGCGCAGCTTGTTCCACTCCACCTGGTAGGCGACGAGCGTCGGGATCAGGTCGTCGAGGTCGGAGGTCGACGCCAGCAGCACGGCCATCGTGCCCTCGTGGCTGTCGAACCAGCGCCGGCGCCGCGCGGGCGCCTCGACGGCGTCCCACTCCTCGATCCGCCCGAGGCCCGACGCGCTCGAAGACCTGCGCCTCCTGGCCCATGACGATCACGGCGGCCTCGCCAGATGCCGGCGGGCAGGCGCCGCATCGCGTACAGGAACGCGCCGAGGTCGACCTCGCTCGTGGCGGCGAGCGGGTGCAGGCTCGAGTTCATCGAGCGGTGCGACGGCTCGAGCACCCGCAGCAGCGTCTCGCCGGACGAGCGCAGCAGCGTCGTGTACGTCCGGTGGTAGAGCTCGACCTCGTCGGAGACCGGCCCGGCGGCCTGTCGCAGGGACCCGCCGGGAACGGCGGCAGGGACGCGCAGACGAGGGACGGCCAGGCGCGCCACGCTAGCGCCACGGAGCGCTCCGCCGCCCGCCTCCCCCGAACAGCAACCCGGCGCGACGCCCGCGCGGATCGACCGGAATCGCCACACGATCGGGTCGGCTTCCGGACAGTCGCGGTCAAGCGCCCTGAGCGTATGGACGATGCTGTGGCATGGCCCGGCGACGGATCGCACTGCTGCTGCTCATCGTCGGGCTGGGCGGTGTGGCGCGCGTGCGCCGAATCCGCCGCCGCAGCCGGCCCCGCCGCCGGAGGTCCGGCCTGAGCGAGAACCAGGGCGAGCTGAAGGCCGCCACGTGGCGCGCGGCGGCCGCCGCCGAGGCGCGGCGCCTGGCGCGCCTGCGCGCCGCAATCCGCAAGGCGCGGCGCAAGCCCACGACCGTCGCCGGCGCGCTGCGGCTGGCGCTGCTCACCGGCCGCATCACGCCGCGGCGCGCACGCCCGCCTGACGCGCGACTACGCCGACGCCCGCGCGCCGCGCGACGGCTGACCGGCGCGCGCGCCGCCGAGCTGCGGCTCCGTGCTCGGCGACCGTCGACTCGCTCGCCGCCCAGCGGCTGCTCGACGCGAGCCGCCTGCGCCCCGTGTTCCTCGTGCTGCGCCGCAACACCTAGTTCTGGACGCACGCGGCGATGCCCGCGGCGGCGTTCGGCGGACGACGTTCGGCGCGCGATCCCGCGGTGTTCCAGTACTACCCCGGCCGCGGCATGCAGCTCCAGCCGCTGGCGAGCTGGGGCAAGGTGAACTGGCTGGCCGGGCAGTGCCTGCGGGCGCGCGCGAAGGCGCGGCGCCGCGCGGGCTGCCCGGTCGCCGAGCTGCGCCGGAATGTCGATCGCGCTGCTCGGGCTCGCGGCGAGCCGCGGTGCCGGCTTCCCGGCCTGGGAGCACTACTTCAGCTGGGGTGGCGGCTCGCCGCCGTGGATCAGCGGCATGACGCAGGCGACGGCCATCTCGGCGCTCGCGCGCGCCTCGCGGGCGCTCGACGAGCCGCGCTGGCGCGCGTGCGGCGCACCGCGCGCCTGGCCGCGTTCGACACGCCGCCGCCGGTCGGCGTCGACGGCGGCGACCACTTCCTCATGTACTCGTTCGCGCCCACCCTGCGGGTCTTCAACGGCGAGCTGCAGGCGGTCAGCGGGATCGGCGAGCTGGCCGCGCTCGGGCGCGACCGACCATGCGCCGGCCGCCTGTTCCGGCGCGGCGAGCGGACGACGCGCGCGATGGTCGCGGCGGCGGACACCGGCGCGTGGTCGCTGTACTCGTGCGGCCGGCCGCGAAGCGACGCTCGGCTACCACCAGCTGATCGAGGAGTTCCTCGGCGACATGTGCCTGCAGCACGCAGCGGCGGACCTACTGCTCGGCGCGCAGCCGGTTCGCCCGCTACGAGCGCGAGCCGACGCGCATCGGCATCGCACCGCTGCGGCAGCCTGAAGGCCCGCCACGCGACGACGGTCCGCTTCTCGCTCTCGAAGGTGTCGGCGGTGACCGTGCGCGTGTGGCGCCGAGAACGGGCGTCAACATGACGCGCTCGCTCCAGCTCCCGCACGGCGCCCACACGGTCGCGTGGACGCCGCCGGCGCGCGGGCGGTTACCGGCTGCGGATCGCCGGCGCAGGGCCCGAGCGGCCCGCTCGGCGTCGAGACGCGCACGGTTCGCGTCGTGCTCCCGAAGCCAAAGCCGAAGAAGAAGCCGAAGAAGCAGTGCAACCGCGAAGCGGCCCCTGAGCGCGAAGCTCGAAGGAGTTGTTGACGCCGCGTCCGGAACCCGCGAAGGTGGACCGGTGAGTCACTCCATCCGGCGGGGATCCGTTCACCCTGCAAGAGCGCGACGAGGCGGGCGTTCGCGTGATCGCAGTGGCCGGTGAACTGGACATCGCCACGGCGCCCGAGCTGTGCGCGCGGCTCGACGACAGCCGCGCGGGGCGCCGCCCGCGCCTGCTCGTCGACCTCACGGACGTCGACTTCTGCGACTCGACCGGCCTGCGTGCACTGCTCGGTGCGGCGTCCGAGGTTCGCGCCCACGGCGGCCGCTTCGCGATCGTCTGCCCGCCGGCCTGCGACGTCTCCCGTCTGCTCGACGCCGTCGGCGCGAGCCGAGTGGATGGCGATCCACGCCGACTCCGACAGCGGCCTCGCGGCGCTGCGGCTGTCGTAGTCAGCCCGCGGCGGCGCGCGGCCTGATCCACAGGTGCGTGGCGCGCGCCAGCAGGCGCCCGTCGGCCGCCAGCAGCGCCGACGCGGTGAAGTGCTTGCGGCCTTCGGCGCGCGAGCAGCCAGCCGGTCGCCACGATCGGCTCGCCGAGCGGGATCGGCTCGAGCAGCTCGGCCTGCATGCGCGCGAGCACGCTCGGCGAGTCGGCGTCCCACATCGCGGGCACGTAGCTCGGGCAGTCGAGCGCTGCCCACAGCGATCTCCGGCAGCAGGCCGTGCGGCGTCGTGCGGGATCGGTCGCGTCGGCGACCAGCAGCGCGGCGGTCATCGTCGGCTTGCCCGCGCAGGTCGCCGAAGTGCAGGCCGAGGCCGTCGTGACGGCCGACGCCGCACACGTAGCAGTCGCTGAACGGGTGCCGGGCGCCCTGCCACGGGTGCCGGCGCAGCGCTTCGCGCGCCTCCGCCACGGTCGGGCGTACCGGGGGCTCGACGTCGGGCGCCTCGGCGGCATGGCCATCGGCGACGAGCAGCTCGCGATGGAGCAGCTGCAGCGTGCCGTCCGCCGTGCGCGACGAGCTCGAGCGCGGTGTCGAGCGGCGGCGGCAGGCGGAGCGAGACCTCCGCCGGGCCGGTGATGTAGCGGGCGACCAGCCCGCACGCGTAGCCCCCGTTCGCGCTGGCCGGAGGGCCGTTGAAGCGACGGGGGATCAGAACGCGGCCCGCAGCACCGTCACGGTGAGCGGGCCGCGCCCCATACGACGATCTAGATCGTCGTGACGTTGACGGCGGCGGGGCCCTTCGGGCCCTGCTCGGCCTCGTACGTTCACGCGGGCTCCCTCGGCGAGGGTCCTGAAACCGTCGCCCGCGATCCCGGAGAAATGGACGAAGAGGTCCTTGCCGGGCTCGTCCGGGGTGATGAACCCGAAGCCCTTGTCGTCGCTGAACCACTTCACGGTACCGGTCGCCATGTGGTTACCTCCACGGCGTTTGGTGCTGTCGAACGCCGAGGATGCGGAAGGCAACCAACTGCGTCGTGCACTGCTTATCCGGGCATTGAATCCCGGTCGAACGCGCGAAAAGGTAGCACCCGGCGGAACCAAGTAGGGTTCCCGCGCCATGGTGGCCCCGACTGCCCAGGATGTGCAGCCGGTCCTCAACGAAACACGCGACCGCATCGCGACCGGAATCGTGACCGCGGTGCCGTTCGTCGCGTTGTTCGTCGTCGGCTGGCAGTTGTGGAACGACGCGCTCCGGTGGAGCGACCTCGTCGTGTTCGCGATCTGCTACGTCGTGACCGGGCTCGGCGTCACCGTCGGATTCCACCGCCACCTGACCCACCGCTCGTTCAAGTGCAAGCGCTGGGTGCGCGGCACGCTCGCGATCTTCGGGTCCGCCGCGATCGAGGGCCCGGTGATCTCGTGGGTCGCCGACCACCGCAAGCACCACGCGTTCTCCGACCAGGAGGGAGACCCGCACAGCCCGCACGTCGACCACGGCGGGGGCTTTCGAGGGAGCGCTACGCGGCCTATTCCACGCCCACGTGGGCTGGCTGTTCATCCATACGCACCGCGGCAACAAGCAGCGCTACGCGCCGGACCTGATGGAGGACCCGCTGATCCGCTGGGTCGACCGGACGTTCGTGCTCTGGGTGACGGTCGGGTTGCTCGTGCCGTTCGGCCTCGGCTACCTGATCGGCGGCACGTTGCACGCCGCGCTCACCGGCATGCTGTGGGGCGGCGCCGTGCGCATGCTGGTGGTCCACCACGTGACCTACAGCATCAACTCGCTCTGCCACTTCTTCGGCCGGCAGGCGTTCGACACCGGGGACGAATCGCGGAACCTCGCGTGGCTGGCGCCGTTCACGTTCGGCGAGGCGTGGCACAACAACCACCACGCGTTCCCGACGTCGTACGAGCACGGGATGCGGTGGTGGCAGATCGACCCGTCACGGGGCGTCATACGCCTGCTTGAGCTCACTGGCCTAGCTTGGGATGTTGTGAGGATCAGCCCCGCCCGTCAGACCCGCAAAGCCCTAAGGACGTAACCATGCCGGTCCTGCGTACCACCGAGCCGCTTCGGCGGGAGTTGGAGAACACCCTGCCGGAGCGCCCGTTCCGACTGACCTTCTGGGACGGCACCGAGCTGCCGCCGACGAACGGCGCCGGCCCCGCGCTGCACGTGCGCTCACCCGAGGCGCTGGCGCACGCGCTGCGCGCGCCGGGCCAGCTCGGCCTCGGCCGCGCGTACGTCAGCGGCACGCTCGAGGTCGACGACATCGAGGCGACGCTGCAGCTGCTGGAGAGCTACCGGCCGCCGCCGCTGGACAAGCGCGCGCAGCTGCGCCTCGCCGCGGCCGCCGCGCGCGCGGTCGGGCCGATGCGGCCGCCGCCGGTCCCGGCCTCCGAGCTGCGACCGAAGGGCCGCCGCCACAGCCCGGAGCGCGACCGCCGCTCGGTCCGCCACCACTACGACGTCTCGAACGACTTCTTCGCGATGTTCCTCGACGAGTCGATGACCTACAGCTGCGCGTTCTTCTCGCGCGACGGGTCGAGCCTCGAGGCCGCCCAGCGCGCCAAGCTCGAGCTCGTGTGCACGAAGCTCGCCCTGCAGAAGGGCGAGCGAGTGCTCGACGTCGGCTGCGGCTGGGGCAGCTTCGCGATCCACGCCGCGCGCGAGCACGGCGTGTCGGTGACCGGCATCACGCTCTCCGAGCCGCAGGCCGAGCTCGCGCGCAAGCGCGTGGCCGAGGCCGGCGTGGAGGACCTGGTCGATATCCGGGTCATGGATTACCGCGAGCTCGACGGCGAGCCGTACGACGCGATCGCCAGCATCGGGATGGTCGAGCACGTCGGCGCGAACCGGATCGACGAGTACGCGCGCACGCTGGCGCGGCTGCTCCGGCCCGGAGGGCGGCTGCTCAACCACGGCATCGCGCGCCTGCGGCGCGGCGAGCCCGAAGCCGGCCCGTTCTCCGAGCGCTACGTGTTCCCGGACGCCGCGCCGCTCCACCTGTCGCGGATCCAGTCGGCGATCGAGGGCGCGGGCCTGGAGACCCACCACGTCGAGGACTTCCGTGAGGACTACGCCGAGACGCTCCGGCACTGGATGCGGCGGCTCGAGGACCGGATCGAGGAGGCCGAGGCGCTCGTCGGCGCCGAGCGCATCCGCGTCTGGCGGGTCTACGTGCGCGCGGCGCGGCGCGGGTTCGAGACCGGCTTCACCTCGGTGTACCAGCTTCGCTGCTCGAAACCGCAGTAGAGCGCGCTAAACTACGTTCCAGCGGTTGGCGATCTGCCTGCCGCGAGGCAGTTCGCTTGCTTGGGTCCCGCCAGTGGCGGTTCGGGTCAGTGGTTCGCCTCCCGAATCGTTCGCGGCCCCTTTGCCGCAGGAGTTTCATGTCACAGCAGTCCTTCGCCGATCTCGGCGTTTCGCGTGCGGTTGCCGGCGCCTTGAAAGAGCGCGGCATCCACACCCCCTTCCCCATCCAGCACCTCGTGATCGGCGACGTCCTCGACGGCCGCGACGTGCTCGCCAAGTCCCCGACCGGGTCCGGCAAGACGCTCGCCTTCGGCGTGCCGATCGTCGACCGGATCGCCCCCGACGCCCGCCGTCCGGCGGCGCTCGTGCTCGCCCCCACGCGTGAGCTCGCGAGCCAGATCGTCGACGCGCTGCGCGCGGTCGCGCGCTCGCGCAACCTCTCCGTCGCCGCCGTCTACGGCGGCGTCGGCTTCGAGAAGCAGACGCGCGACGCGCAGCGCGCGCACATCGTCGTCGCCACGCCCGGCCGTCTCGAGGACCTGCTCCAGCGCCGTGCCTTCACGCTCGACAACGTGCAGACGCTCGTGCTCGACGAGGCCGACCGGATGCTCGACATGGGCTTCCGCCCGGCCGTCGACCGGATCGTCGCCAAGTGCCCGGCGAAGCGCCAGACGCTGTTCTTCTCCGCCACGCTCGACGGCGAGGCCGGCCGGATCGCCAAGCTCTACACGCGCAACGCCGTGCGCCACGAGCACACGCCGCCCGAGCAGCGCGTCACCGACATCGAGCACCGCTTCCTGGCCGTCGAGCGCGACGACCGGCTCAGCGCGCTGGTGTACGAGCTGCAGTCCGACGACCGCGACCGCACGCTCGTGTTCGTGCGCACCAAGCGCGGCGCCGACCGGCTCGTCCGCAGGCTCTCGACCGCCGGCGTCGACGCCGTCGCCATGCACGGCGACAAGTCCCAGCGCCAGCGCGAGAAGGCGCTCGCCTCGTTCGAGGCCGGCCGCGTCAACACGCTCGTGGCGACCGACGTCGCCGCCCGCGGCATCGACGTCAGCGGCATCTCGCACGTCATCAACTTCGACCCGCCGGCCGACCGCGACGGCTACGTGCACCGCATCGGCCGCACCGGGCGAGCGGGCCGCACCGGCGTCGGCATCACGTTCTTCGGCTCAGAGCACCACCGGGACATCGAGAAGATCGCCGGCCAGCTCCGGCTCCGGTCGGAGTTCCAGGCCGCGCTCTCGTAGCTCGCGGGGCGGTACCTGCACGATCGTCCCGGCGGCGTAGGTCGGCGGCTTCCTTGCCGCCGACCTGCGCCCGGGCCGTTCGAGGTCGAGCACGAGCTCGAGCCAGTCCATGATCAGTCGACGCCCGCGGGGGCGAGCGAGCGGATCCACTCACGCAACACCGTGTCGCCGACGCGCGCGTACACACCGGGCTTGCCGGGTCGCGCGCAGCCCTCGCCGAAGCTCGTCGCGCCGACGACCTTCAGCGCGCCGGCGGCATCGCGGCCGAACATCGGGCCGCCGGAGTCGCCCTGGCAGGTGTCGACGCCGCCCTGCGGGAAGCCGGCGCAGACCATCGACTGCGGATCGAAGTCGCTGTACGCGCCCGCGCAGTAGGCGTCGGTGGTGATCGGCACCTCCGCCTCCTGCAGCGTGTCGGGCGTGTCACCGCCCTCCGAGGTGGTGCCGAACCCGACGATCGTCTCGAGCGTGCCGGGCGCCCACAGCGAGGCGCCACCGGCCCCGACGACCTTCGCGGGCGTCTTGGTCGACGCCGTCGAGAGCTCGAGCAGCGTGATGTCGTACCCGGCGTTGACGAGGTAGTTCGGCTGCACGACCGCGCGCTTGACCGGCACGCGCTCGCCCTGGCCGGGCGTGACCGAGCCGATCCGCACGGTGATCAGCTGCGGCGGCCAGGCGGCGGGTGTGGCGACGGCGCCGCCGGTGATCGACCCGCAGTGGCCGGCCGTCAGCACCCACGTCGGTGCGATCAGCGTGCCGGTGCACAGGAACGCGCTCCCGAACGTGATCTCCGCGACCGCCGGATAGGCGCCCGGTGCGGCGTCGTGGCCGCCCACCACGGCCGACGACGGCGCTGCGATCAGTGCGAGGCACGCGCCGGCCGTGGCCAGCGCGACGGAGAGTCTGCGCAGGAGGGGGGTCATACCCCTCCAAACGAGAGCGGGCGCCCAAACTTGCGGGCGCCCGCTCCGTTGGATCACGTGATCAGGCGATCAGTGGCCCTTCCCCTCGATCGTGAACTCCTGCGTCTGCGGGTTCAGGTGCGTCAGCTTCAACGCGTCCTTCACGTCGCGGTCGTCGAGCTTCCACGCGTAGAGCCCGCGCGTGATGTCGGACTCGTAGATGTAGCCGTTGTAGAAGTACGACGACCAGTCGCCGCCGAGCTGTGCCGGCACGAGCGGCGCCGGGTCGGCGTACGCGATCTCGCGTGCGCGCCGGGTGTCGCTGAAGTCCAGCACGCCGATGCCCGACTGGTAGGAGCCGTGCACCAGGATGTCGTCGCGCTTGGTCGGGACGATGTTGTAGTTGTGCAGCGTGCAGTTCTCGGTGCCGGTCTGCGGCCGGTCGTTGAACGCCCACTGACCCTTCCGCTTGCCGGTGTCGGCGTCGAAGAAGAAGAACGACTTCTGGTTCTCGTTCTGGAACGCGACCTCGGGACGGTCCGGCAGGTCCTCGCCGGTCGCCATGCATCGCGGATCGAAGCCGCCACCCGGCTCGTGGCCGAAGATGACCGTCTCGCCGTCCCACGAGAACGCGGCCGAGTGGCCCGTCGGGCCCTCGTTGGCGTTCGGCGGGCCGAAGGCGATCTCGGGCAGCACGACGTTGTAGAGGAACCGCGGGTCGTCGAGCGTCCCGCCGTCCTTGCCGCCGAGGCTCCACACGGCCAGGCCGGCGCCGCCGGCGCAGGCTGCCTTCATCGCACGACCGAGGATCACGCCCGTGTCATGGCACGCGAAGCTCGGGTTCTCGGCGGGCGGGCCGGTGTTGGGCGGCTGGCGCGGGTCGGACTCCTCGAAGCCGATCAGCGCCGACTGCTCCGGCCGGCTCAGGGGCACCTCGACGATGTTGATGCCCTCGCAGGTGCCGCTCGACGGCGTGCTGTAGACGAGCAGGCGCCGGTTCTTGAGGTCCGGCACGCCGGTCGCCGTGTGCGAGCCGCACTCGAGATCGATCGTGGCCTCCAGCACCGGCGCTGCCGGGTCGGAGACGTCGAAGACGTGCAGGCCCTCGAAGCCGGCGGGCACGGGCTGGCCGGCGCACGTCTGGCCTGCTCCCACGGCGTCCCAGGAGCGGACGAGGACGTCGCCCCAGACCACCATGTCGCCCTGGCCGACCGTCCCGCACTCCTCGTAGTCGACGAGCTCGACCGGGTTGCGCGGATCGTCGATGTCGATGATCCGGAAGCCCTTGAACGTTCCCTGGTAGGCCTTGTCGCGCCAGAACGCGAGGTCCGAGTTGAACTCGGCGAACACGCTCGGCCCAGCGCGGCGCTCGCTGAAGCTCTTGAGCGTCATGTTGCGGCTGAATTCGAAGTTGGCGCCGGCGTCGTCGACGGGCGTGCCGTAGGTCAGCGTCGCAGCAGCGCCGAGACCGAGTGCCGTCGCGAGCGTGTTGGTGGGCATCGGGTGCGCCGAGGCGCCGACCGGAACAGCCAACACGACAACGCACGCCAGTAACAGCGTGAGACGAGTCCGCATGTACTCCTCCTCTTGTAGGACGACCCTCGGCGGAGCCTACGTGCGCGCGTAACGGACGGCTCGAAACTCAGCACGATCGTGAAAGCGGCCCGGGTTCGGCCGCCGGGCGCGGGGTATGCTCCGCTCAACAGATTCGTCTACGGGAGGAGATGGGTCACATGCGTGCAGGGCGCACCTGGCCGCTGGCCGCGGCCATCATCGTCGTATTGGCGCTGGCGGCACCCGCTGCGGCGCACGAGACCGGGCTCGGGGCCGGCTGGCTGACCGAGGCCGAGCACCATGAGGGCTGGTACTGGCCGAGCACCAGCAGCAGGACGTCGAACTTCGAGATGGTCGGCAGCGTGAGGCGCACGGTCGGGAGCAGCACGTACCGCAACTCCGACCTCGCGTTCTGGGGCCGGTTCGCCTACGCCGGCCACTACGAGGGCTTCCAGATCGTCGACGTCGGCAACCCGCGCAAGCCGAAGCAGGTCGTCGACGTCGACGACTGCCCGGGCTCGCAACACGACGTGTCGGTCTGGCAGAGCCTGCTGTTCGTCTCGGTCGAGACCCCGCGCTCGAGCCCGGAGTGCGACTCGGTCACGCAGACGCCCGGGTTCGAGGGCATCCGGATCTTCGACGTCAGCAACCCGCGGTCGCCGGTGATGATCAAGGGCGTCCCGACCGACTGCGGCTCGCACACCCACACGCTGGTGCCGGACCCGCGCCATCGGCGGGTGCTGCTCTACATCGCCTCGTACACGGCGAGCGTGATCGCCGAGTCCGAGTACGGGAACGAGTGCGCGCGCTTCGACGAGAACGGCCAGATCGCGCACAACAAGATCTCCGTGGTCGAGGTGCCGCTCCGCAACCCGACCGCGGCAAAGGTGGTCAGCGAGCCGCGGTTCCCGCAGAACGACTACCGAGCGACCCCGGGTTTCCGCGGTTGCCATGACATCACCGTGTTCATGGAGCTCCGGCGCGCTGCCTCGGCCTGCATGGGCGAGGGCCAGATCTGGGACATCTCCGATCTCGAGAACCCCGAGACGATCGCGCGCATCCACAACCCGAACGTGGAGTTCTTCCACTCGGCCACGTTCTCCTACGACGGCCGCCGCGTGATCTTCGGCGACGAGGCCGGCGGCGGGACGGGCCCGCGCTGCCGGACGGAGGATCCCAAGACGCTGGGGGCGCTGTGGTTCTACGACGTGCGCAGGCTCGACAACATGGACGGCTCGACGGTCGAGCCGTGGCGCAGCTCGTGGAAGGTGCCGCGCATCCAGGAGAGCATCGAGCCTGACCAGGCGCAGGACCCGAACTGCACGATGCACAACTTCAACACGCTGCCGACGAAGAGGGGCGACGTCCTCGTCTCCTCGGCCTACGCGGCCGGCACGACGATGGTCGACTTCAACAACGTCTCACGCCCGCGCGAGGTCGGGCACCTCGACCCGCACGGCGCCAACACCTGGTCGGCGTACTGGTACAACGGTCACATCTTCACCAACGACGGCGGCCGCGGGGTCGACGCCATCAAGGTCCGCGATCGCGCCACCAAGGGCGCCCGCAACCTGCCATTCTCGAACCCGCAGACGCAGATGTTCACCATGCGCTAGGTAGCTATAGTTGCATGGACAACCATGCACCTTGAAGGCATCCACCACATCACGGCCATCACCGGGGACGCGCAGCGGAACCTCGACTTCTACACGCGCGTCCTCGGTCTCCGGCTGACCGCCAAGACCGTCAACCAGGACGACCCGAGCGTCTACCACCTGTTCTACGCCGACGAGCAGGGGCGGCCCGGGTCCGAGCTGACGTTCTTCGAGTATCCGCGGGCGACTCCGGGGCGCGCGGGCGCCGGCATGGTGCACACGATCGTGTCGCGCGTCGGCTCGCCCGCGGCGCTGGACTTCTGGGAGCAGCGCCTCCGTGGCGAGGGCATCGAGGTCGAGCGCGGAGACGACGCGTTGCGGTTCGCGGACTTCGAGGGCCTCCAGCACGAGCTCGCCGTGCGCCCCGGCGTCGACCAGCCGCTGGCGGCTGAGCATCCCGCGATCCCGACCGAGCACGCGCTCCAGGGCTTCGACGGCGTGCGCGCGTACACCGCCGACCCGGACCACAGCCGCGTGCTGCTGGAGAAGGTGCTGTCGGCGCGGCCCGTCGGCGACGCCGCCTGGGAGCTGCGCGGGGCTCGTCGCGGCGGGACGATCGAGTACGACTGGGCGCCCAGCGCGCCCGGCCGGCAGAGCGCCGGCACCGTGCACCACATCGCGTGGGGCACGACCACGTCCGAGCACAAGCGCTGGCTCGACGTCCTCAACCTCACGGGCGTCCCGAACAGCGGCGTGATCGACCGCCACTACTTCCGCTCGATCTACTTCCGCGAGCCGAGCGGCGTGCTGTTCGAGATCGCCGACGACGCTCCCGGCTTCACGGTCGACGTCCCGCTCGACCAGCTCGGCTCCGTCGTCATCCTGCCGCCGCAGCTCGAGCCCCACCGCGCCCAGATCGAGGAGCGGCTGACACCGCTGCCCGACCCGCGCGCGGGCTGGGTGCGTTCGGGCCGGTAGCTGGGGTACGGCTGCCCGTACCCCTAGGGCGCCCCAACCCCAAGATGGGGGTGATGGTTTGGGGGTCCCCTCGATGACCGCGCCCTGGCGTAGAGGGATGCTGCGCCCATGATCACCCGCACGGAGGCCCCCGCCACCACGTCCCTCTCGCTCCTGGAGCCCGGAGAGCTTGGATGGGACGCGGCCCGGCGGGCGTTCGACCTCGCCGTCGACCAGCGCCCGGCGCTGGTCGCGCTCGCGCTCGACGAGCACGACATCGTGGCTGCCGTCCGTCATGCCCGCTCCGCCGGACTGCGCGTCGTCCCCCAGTGCGGCGGTCACGACGCCGCCCGGCTCGGCCCGCTCGACGACGCGATGCTGCTGCGGACCAACGCGGTGGCGGGAGTGGAGATCGACGCGCGGGCGCATCGCGCACGCGTGCGGGCGGGCGCCCGCTGGGCCGACGTCTTCGACCGCGCCTCGTTCCTCGGCCTCGCGCCGGCCGGCGGCTTCTCGCGCGGCCGCAGCGTGGTCGGCCACGTGCTCGGCGACGGGATGGGCTGGCTCGCCCGGCGGCATGGGCTCGCCGCCCGCGGCGTCACAGCGATCGAGGCCGTCACCCCCGGCGGCGACATCGTGCGCGCCGATCGCGACGCGGAGATCGATCAGCTGCTGCACGGCGACGGCGTGATCACCGCGCTCGAGCTCGAGCTGCACCCCGCCGACGACCTCTACGCCGGCGCCTTGTTCTTCGCCTTCGACCGCGCGTCCGAGGTCATGCACGCATGGCACGAGTGGACCGCCGGCGCGCCCGCCGAGATCACGTCCGTCGCCCGGATAATGCAGTTCCGAGATACACACGACGTGTCCGAGCTCGTGCGCGGCGGTTCGTACGCCGTCGTCGAGGCCGCCCACCTCGGCACGGAGGCAGAGGGCGCGGAGCTCCTGCGGCCCCTGCGCGAGCTGCGGCCGGAGCTCGACACGTTCTCGATCGTGCCGCCGTCGGCGCTCGGTCACCTGCACATGGAGTCCGAGCACCCGGAGGCCCGCCTCGCCGACGACGGCCTCGTCGGCGCGCTGCCGGCGGCGGCGATCGACGACCTCGTCGCGGTCGCGGGGCCTGGGTCGGGCTCGCCGCTTGCGACCGTCGAGCTGCGCCACGCCAGCGGCGCGCTGGAGACGCTCGAACGCGGATTCTTCACGCACGCGGCCGGCGTTCCCACCGACGCGGCGTCGGCGGCGGCGATCGAGGGCCAGCTCGCGCTCGTGGCCGGGGCGCTGGCGCCCTACGGCGCCTTCCCGCTCAACCCCGCGCAGGCGTAACGGGCCGGCGCCGGCGCAGGCGGTCCCCTCGTCCTGGCGCCGGCTCCGGCCCGTCTGCCTTCAGGTCACGAGCGAGAGGACGGCGCAACCTCGCAGGAGGAGAGATGCGATTCTGCGCGCCGCCTTCCCGCTCGCTGTCGACAGCTTGTCAGCGGCCGCTCGGCGCCTCCACCGCCCGCCGGTCGGAATCGGGCCGTTCACGACTCGCCATCCGGTCGATCGGCGCCGGGCCGCTCGGGCCGGGTTCCGGCCCACGCTCGCTGCAGCAGATCACGCGAGGTTTCGAGCGGCTCGCCGGTCGTCTCCGCGACCGCGTCGGCCGCGCCGTCGAGATCCTCCTCACGCAGGCCGAGCGTGCGCAGGCTGGTCGGCGAGCCGACGCGCTCGGCCAGGTCGTACACGCCGGTCGCAAGGTCGGCCGCGCCGAGCGCCGCGGCAAGCCGCGCGGCGGGGCCGGGCGCGATCGGCGCGTTGCGTGCCGTGACCTGCGGCAGCACGGCCGAATGGGTCTCGGCGTGCGGCAGATCGAACATGCCGCCGAGCACGTGGCAGACCTTGTGGTGCAGCGCGACCCCGGCGATGCCGAGCGCCCAGCCGGCGAGCGCGGCGCCGTACAGGAGCCGCCCACGGCCGTCGAGGTCGTCCGGCGCCGCCACGATCGCGTCGAGTCCCTCGCGCACCGCCCGCGCTCCCTCCTCGGCGAGCAGCGTCGTGACCGGCGTCGCGGCCGGTGCCCACAGCGCGTCGATGCAGTGCGCGAGCGCGTTCATCGCGCTCGGCCCGCTGACCGCGAGCGGCAGGTCTCGGCTCAGCTCGGGGTCGTAGACCACGGTCCGCGGGCGCACCGCCTCGTCTAGCCCGGTGCGCTTGCGACCCCCCTCGCTGACGGCGTACAGCCTCGTCATCTCCGAGCCCGAGTAGGTCGTGGGCACGGCGACGATCGGCACCTTCGCCGTCAGCGCGACGGCCTTCGCGAGCCCGATCGCGGAGCCGCCGCCGAGCGCGACCAGCCCGTCGGCCGTGAGCTCGGCGACACGGTCGCGCGCACGGTCGGCCAGCTCGGCCGGCACGTGGCGCCGGACCTCGGAGATCGCGCCGGCCCAGCGGTCGCCGGACAGCCGCTCCGCGAAGGCGGCCGTCGACCGGCCGTGGATCACCACCGCCCGCCGCACCCCCAGCCGCTCCAGCTCGTCGTCGAGGCGGTCGATCGTGCCCGGGCCGAACACGATCCGCGCGGGCGGCTGGTCGTGCGTGAACGGCGCCGTCATGGCCCGCCCGCGGCGCGGATCAGCGCGCGCACCGCGTCGACCTCCTGCGGGCGGATCCCGTGCGGGCTGGGCTCGAACACGCGCAGGTCGACGTCGGCGCCGCCGGCGGCGAGGATCCTCGCGCTCTGCTCGGTGCGGCCGCGCGGCACCCACTCGTCGCCCTCGGCCGTCGTGATCAGCACCGGCGTGCCGGCCAGGCCTTGGGGGTGCGCGAGCTCCGAGTCGTCCCCGATCAGCCCGCCGGTGAGCGCGGCCACGCCGCCGTAGCGGCGCGGGTGGCGTGCGGCGTACTCGAGCGTCAGGCAGCCGCCCTGTGAGAAGCCGGCGAGCACGATCCGCTCGGCCGCCCAGCCGGCGCCGGCGAGCCGCTGGACCGCGGCGTCGCAGGCCTCGAGGGCGTGCGACAGCCACGGCTCGTTCGCCGCGACCGGCGCGGTGAAGCGCTGCGGGTACCAGGTACGGCCGGCGGCGACCGGCACCAGCACGTGGACGTCCTCCAGCGCGAGCCGCATCGCGAGGTCGAGCATCGTCTCCGGCCACGCCCCGCGGCCGTGCACGAGGATCACCGCCCCGGCGGCCTCCTCGGGAGGGGGGCCGGAGGTGAGTGGCGCGGCTGCGAGATGGGGGTTGCGGGCGAAGCTCTCGGACACCGGGACGGCGAGCTTACGCCGCGGCGTGCGCGCGTAGCCACGCCCCGAGCTCCGCCGCGGGAAGCGGCCGGCTCAGGAAGAAGCCCTGCGCGGCGGTGCAGCCGAGCGAGGTGAGCTCGTCCCAGCACTCGACCGTCTCGACGCCCTCGGCCACGACCTCGAGGCCGAGGTTGCGTCCGAGGTCGATCGTCGAGCGCACGATGATCGCGTCGCCCTCGTTGAGCGTCATGTTCGTCACGAACGAGCGGTCGATCTTGATCTCGTCGACCGGAAGCCGGCTGAGGTAGGACAGCGACGAGTACCCGGTGCCGAAGTCGTCGATCGAGAGCCGGATGCCCATCTCCGACAGGCGCTCGAGCACGCTCATGGTCCTGACCGGGTCGGTGAGCATCGTCGACTCGGTGATCTCGAGCTCGAGGAACCGCGGCTCGACCTCCCACTTGGCGAGCAGCTCGCCGACCTGCTCGGGGAACTCGACGTCGAGCAGGTTGCGGATCGAGAGGTTCACGGCGATCGACAGCGGCAGGCCCTCGTCGAGCCACTCGCGGCACTGGCGCAGCGCCTCGTCGATGACGTAGAGGGTCAGCGGGCGGATCAGGCTCGTCTGCTGGGCGACGGGGATGAAGTCGTTCGGCAGCACCATGCCGCGGGTCGGATGCTCCCAGCGCAGCAGCGCCTCGACAGAGCCGATCTTGCCGCTCGCGACGGTCGCCTTCGGCTGGTAGTGGAGCACCAGCTCGCGCTCGTCGAGCGCGCGGCGCAGCTCGCACACGAGCGTCAGGCGGCTCGGGTCGTAGTGGTCGGCGCTCTCGTCGAAGAACGCATACGGCGAGCTGCTCTCCTTCGCCGTGTACATCGCCATGTCGGCGCGCTGGAGCAGCGTGTCCACGTTCGCGCCGTGCTCGGGATACATCGCGACGCCGAGCGAGCCCTCGATCGCCAGCGGCAGATCGTCGAGCACGACGGGCAGAGCGAGCGCCGCGCCGATCCGGTCGAGCACCTTGCGCACGTCCTCCGGGCTGCACTGACGCGGCAGCAGGACGCCGAACTCGTCGCCGCCGAGCCGGGCGATCGTGTCGGATGCGCGCAGCGAGCCGGCGAGCCTGCGCGCGACCTCCTGCAGCAGCGTGTCGCCGGCGTCGTGGCCGAGCGAGTCGTTGACCTCCTTGAAGCGATCGAGGTCGATCATCATCACGGCGACGCTGTCGCCCTCGCGCTGCGCGGCGAGGATCGCCTGCACGATCCGGTCGCGGAACAGCGTGCGGTTCGGCAGGCCCGTGAGCGCGTCGTGCATCGCCTGGTGCTCGTTGAGCTCGGCCTGCTGGCGCAGCTCGTCCTCGGCGTGCTTGCGCGTCGTGATGTCCTCGAGCATCGAGACCGCGAACAGCGGCTTGCCGTCCGGGTCGCGCTCGAGCGCGGTGTTGACCTGCGTCCAGATCATGCGGCCGTCGCGGTGGAACGAGCGCTTCTCGAGCTGGTAGGACTCGCGCTCGCCCGCCATCAGCGAGCGGAAGAGCTCCATGTTCTCTTCCACGTCGTCCGGATGCGTGTACACGGCGAAGCTCATGGCGGCGAGCTCGGCCGGCGAGTAGCCGAGCATGTTCACGAAGGCGGGGTTGGCCTCGACCATCCGGCCTTCCGGAGCCAGCACGCGCACGATCCCGATCGGGGCCTTGTCGAAGATCGTCCGCGACATCTTCAGCGCGTCGACCTCTGTTGCGCGACTCAGCGCCGCCGACACGACGGACGAGAGCAGCTCGAGCGTGCTGCGATCCGCGGGCGTGAACTCGTCCGGACGGTCGGAGAAGGCCTGGAGCTGCCCGGCGACGGCGTCGGCGCGGTGCAGCGGGATGCCGGCAACCGGCGGCCCGGCGGTCGAGCCGTAGTGCGCGTGACGCACGAGCGCGCCGTCTTCTTCGAGCAGCAGGACCGCGGCGCCGTCGGCGCCGGTGAGCTCCTGCGAGTGGCTGCAGACGAGCTCCATGACCGAGGGCAGGTCGAGACCCGCAGCGGCGATTGCACGCTGCGCGTCAACGATCCGGCTCAGGCGGCCGGCGAAACCACGCTCCATCTACTGTTCATCGACTCCTCAGGCCCGCGCCTGAAGGGCGGATCCTGAAGCGGAGCGTGCGCTGAGGGAGGGCTCCGACGCGCACGCGCAGCGTGTAGCGCCCGGGCTTCAGACGGCGGCCGATCCGCACGGTCCGCGGGCCGGCCGCGACCGTTCCGAGATTGACCTTGCCGGCCCTGCGGCGGCCGCGCCTGAGCGTGCCGCGGACATGGGCGGCGGCGGTGAGGTCGATCCGCAGCGCGACGCCCGGACGCCGGCACCCGCGGCTCCGGGTGCTGCAGAACGCGCCGCGGCGAACGCGCAGCGCGCGGATCGCCAGTGCGACCGGCTGAGTGCCGCCGGGATCGGGCGTCGCGGTCGGCGTCGGGGTCGCCGACGGCTCTCGGACGACCACGCGGCCGGTCATGAAGCCATGCAGCCCGCAGTGGAACTCGTACGTGCCCGGCGC
The DNA here is from genome assembly GCA_963806395.1 of uncultured Solirubrobacteraceae bacterium. Classification (GTDB taxonomy): domain Bacteria; phylum Actinomycetota; class Thermoleophilia; order Solirubrobacterales; family Solirubrobacteraceae; genus DASSUW01. Next base: position 326,445 of record CAWDYI010000022.1, read on the forward strand.
GCTGAACGTGCGCGTCAGCGGCGTGTCCCAGACCGGGTCGCCGGAGTCGGTCGGAGCGGCGGGAACGGCCTGGTCGGCGAACTCGAAGTTGTGCGTGCCGCCGGCGTTGCCGAACGTCACCGTGTCGCCCGGGTCGATCGTCACCGACGGTGGGGCGAACGCGAAGTCCTGCACGACGATCATCTCGTCGTCGGCGGCCGGCGCGGGCAGCGCCGCCGTCGCGAGCGCGGCGACGAGCACCGCGACCGCTGCGAGCCACTTCATGACTCGCCCTACGCAGGAACCGCTCGCGCGGTTCGGCTACCGCGCCGCCATCCCCGGCAGCACGACGTCGAGCAGGCGCTCCGGGTCGATCGCGAGCACCATGCTCGTGTCGCCGCCGGAGATCAGCAGCCGGTACACCCACGGCCCGGTGATCACGTCGATCGCCAGCTCGACGTCGAGGTCGCGGCGCAGCTCGCCGCGGGCGATGCCGTTCCGCAGGACCTCCGCCATGATCGCGCGCCTGGGGGCGACGAGGTTCTCGTAGAAGATCGCGTGCATCTCCGGGTCGCCGGCACCCTCGGCCAGCATCCGCGGGATGAACGTCGCGGCGCCGACCCGGGCGGCGCCCTCCAGGACGGCACGCGCGACCACGAGGATGTCCTCTCGCACCGAGCCGGTGTCCGGCGCCGGGATCGGCTGGTTGAGGTGGCGCACGGCCTCCGCGACGAGCTCCTCCTTGGAGCCGTAGCGGCGGTAGAGCGTCGCCTTCCCCACGCCGGCGCGCGCCCGGACCTGCTCCATCGTGAGGCCGCGGTAGCCCCCCTCGAGCAGCAGTTCGAGCGTCGCGCGCACGATCGACGCGTCGGCCGCCGCGGAGCGGGGGCGGCCGGGTCGCCGCCCCTCCTCCGTGGATTCCGCAGCGCCGCTCATGCCGCCAGCGCCTGCGGCTGCGGCAGCAGCTGCGGCTGGGGCTGCGGCGCGATCGCCGGCTCGGGAGCGGGCGCCTCGCGGCTGGGCAGGAACACGAGCGCCACGAGCGAGCCGATGAGCGCGATCCCGGCCGCCACGACGACGGCGGCGTGCATGCCGCTCACGAACGCCTCCTGCGCCGTGACGGCGAGACGGTCACCGGTCGCTCCGCCGATCCGCCCGGCCACCGCCAGCGCGCCGGCGAGCGAGTCGTGCGCCGCAGCGCCGCCGGCACCGCCGATGTCCGAGGCGACCGCGTCCATGTCGCCACGGTAGCCGCTGGCCAGGATCGAGCCGAGCACGGCGACGCCGAGCGCACCGCCGGTCGTCCGGGTCGCGTCGTTGACGGCGGACCCGACGCTCGCCTTGGCGAGCGGCAGGCTGCCCATGACCGACTCGGTGGCCGGCGCCATCGCGGTTCCGATGCCGAAGCCGAGCACGACGAACGCGAGTGCGACGATGCCGTACGCCGAGTCGACCTCGAACTGCGTCATCAGCAGCAGCGCCGTGGCGATCAGCGCGAGCCCTGCCGCGACCACGATCTTCGCGCCGATGCGCTCCGTCAGCTTCGCCGACATCGGCCCGCCGATCGACGAGGCCGAGGGCGACCGGCAGCACACGGAAGCCGGTCTCGAGCGCCCCCATGCCGAGCACCAGCTGCTGGTACTGCGTGAGGAAGAAGATCGCGCCGAACATCGCGAAGAAGGACAGCGTGATCGCAGCGCTCGCGGCCGAGAAGCGCGCGGTTGCGGAACAGGCGGACGTCGAGCATCGGCTCGGGAGTGCGCGACTCCCACACGGCGAACGCGGCCAGGACGGCGATCCCGACGCCGAACGCGGCGAGGATCGTGGGATCGGTCCAACCGGCACTGGGGGCCTCGATGACGCCCCACACGAGCGCGACCAGGCCGGTCGGTGGAGAGCACGAAGCCGGGGATGTCGAGCCGCGGCGCCGAGGGATCACGCGACTCCGGCACCAGCCGTCGCCCGGCGATCAGGGCGCCCACGACGAACGGCACGTTGACGAGGAAGATCCAGCTCCAGTGCGCGTTCTCGATGATCCAGCCACCGGCGACGGGGCCGATCGCGATGCCGAGGCCGGACACGCCGGCCCAGATGCCGATCGCCTTCGCCCGCTCGTGGGCGGGGAACGTGGCGGTGAGGATCGAGAGCGTCGAGGGCATGATGAACGCGCCGCCGACACCCATCAGCGCGCGGCTCGCGATCAGCATCCCGGCCGAGTCGGCGACCGCTGACAGCGCGGAGCCAAGACCGAAGATCACGAGACCTGCGTTGAGCGCCCTGCGGCGGCCGAAGCGGTCGCCGAGCGCGCCGGCCGTCAGCAGCAGACCGGCGAAGACGAGCATGTAGGAGTCGACGATCCACTGGAGCTGCGAGCTCGTCGCGCCCAGGTCGCGCTCCAGCGTGGGGAGAGCAACATTGAGGATCGTGTTGTCGAGCGAGATGACGAGTAGAGAGAGGCTGAGGACGACGAGCGTCCACCAGCGGCGGGGATCTGGGGCTTCTTCGGCTTCGGTGTGCGACATCTCGGGGCTCCTGTGGTGGTTGAGAAACGGAACGGGATCGTTTCGATTTGCGGAGCGTAGAGCATCGGATTACGAAACGCAAGGGTTTCGTTTCGAAATTACTTCCCGGGGATCGCCGCGGTGGGCCGGGTGGCGGGCCGGCGTAAACGTCAACTGCCGCTAGGTGGGGAGGCGAGCGTCCGCTGGGCGGAGTGAGGGTCGAAACCCACACGCGGCGGGCTTCGAACGGGGCGAGAGTCGAGTTACCGGGCCCCAGACCGTGAAACTCGACACTCGGCGAACCCGGCGCGGCCGCGACCGCCCACCACTTCCCCACCCAGCGCAGTTGACGTTGAGCCGGCGCAACGCGACCGCAGTTGACGTTCGGGAAACCGCCACAACGGTTAGGGTGCCCTAACCGATGCGCGTTCTCGCCGCCGTCGCCGCCCTGACCGCGGTTGCCGTCCTCAGCCTCGCGATCGGCGCGAAGCCGATCCCGGTGACGGACGTCTTCGACGGGCTGCTCCATGACGACGGCTCCGAGCAGGCGGCGATCGTGCGCGAGCTGCGGGTGCCGCGGACGCTCGTCGGGCTGGCGGTCGGGATCGCGCTCGGCCTCGCCGGTGCGTTGATGCAGGCGCTCACGCGCAACCCGCTCGCGGACCCCGGACTGCTGGGCGTCGACGCGGGCGCGGCCGCCGCGGTCGTGGTCGCGATCGCCGTGCTGGGGCTCGCGAGCCCGGCGGCGTACGTGTGGTTCGCGTTCGCCGGCGCCGCCGCGGCCTCGATCGTCGTCTACCTGCTCGGCTCGCGCGGGCGGGCCGGCGCGACGCCGGTGCGGCTGGCGCTCGCCGGGACGGCCATCGCGGCCGCCCTCACGGCGTTCACCAACGGGATGACGCTGCTCGATCCGCTGACGTTCGACGACTTCCGCTTCTGGTCGGTCGGCTCGCTCGGCGGGCGCGACCTGGGGATCCTGGCCGATGTCGGCCCGTTCCTGCTCGTCGGCGCGCTGCTCGCGCTGGCGCTCGCGCGGCCGCTGAACGCGCTCGCGCTGGGCGATGACGCCGGGCGCGGGTTGGGAGCTCACGTCGGCCGGACGCGCGCACTCGGCGCCGTCGCGATCACGCTGCTGTGCGGCGGCGCCACCGCGGTCGCCGGCCCGATCGCCTTCGTCGGGCTCACGGTCCCGCACGCCGCGCGGGCGATCGCCGGGCCGGACCAGCGCCGCGTGCTCGCCTACTCCGTCGTGCTCGCGCCGATCCTGCTGCTCGGCGCCGACGTGATCGGCCGCGTCGTGGTGCGGCCGGGCGAGCTGGAGGTCGGCATCATCACCGCGCTCGTCGGCGCGCCGGTGTTCATCGCGCTCGTGCGCCGGACGGCGGATCGCGCAGCTGTGAGCGCGCTTGCCTGGCGCGGGATCCGCACGCCGCGCGACCGCGTCTCGCTCCGCGTGCACGGGCGCACCGCGGTCGTCGTCGGCCGCACTGCTGCTCGCCGTGCTCGCCGTCGGCGTCGTGAGCGTCGGCGACGGGCGACTACCCGCTCTCGCCCGAGCAGGTCGTCGCGACGCTGATCGGTCGCGGCGACCCGGCGAGCACGTTCATCGTCGAGACGCTGCGACTCGCCGCGCGTGCTCACCGGGCTGCTGGTGGGCGGCGCGTTCGGGATCGCCGGTGCGGTCTTCCAGAGCGTCACGCGCAACCCGCTCGGCAGCCCGGACATCATCGGCTTCACCATGGGCTCCGCGACCGGCGCGCTCCTGGTGATCCTGGTGGTGGGCGGGACGCGCGCTGCAGATCGGGCTCGGCGCCGTCGCGGGCGGGATCGCGACCGCCGCCCTCGTCTACCTGCTCGCACTTCGCCACGGTGTGCAGGGCTACCGGCTCGTCCTCGTCGGGATCGGCGTCAGCGCCGTGCTCGAGTCGGCGAACGCCTACCTGATCACGCGCGCGGCCCGCGACGACGCGTTCGTGGCGGCGCACTGGCTCGTCGGGAGCCTCAACGGCCGCGGCTGGGAGCACGTGTGGCCGGTGGCCGCCGCGCTCGCGCTCCTCGTGCCGGCGGCGCTCGCGCTCTCGCGCCGGCTGACGATCCTCGAGCTCGGCGACGATGCGGCGCGGGCGCTCGGCGTCCCAGCCGAGGGCTCGCGCCTCGCGCTGCTGCTCGTGGCGGTCGGGCTGACCGCGGTCGCGACGGCGTCGACCGGTCCGGTCGTGTTCGTCGCGCTCGCCGCCCCACAGATCGCTCGCCGGCTGACCCGGGCGGCATCGCCCGGACTGGCCTCGTCCGCGCTGATGGGCGCGCTGCTGCTGACCGCCAGCGACCTGACGGCGCAGCGGGTGGTCTCCGCCGACCTCCCCGTCGGCGTCGTCACCGGCGCGGTCGGCGGCGCGTACCTCGGCTGGCTGCTGTGGCGCGGGTGGCGGACGACATGACGCGCCTGCGCGCCCACGACCTCGAGCTCGCGTACGACCGCCGCGTCGTCGCCAAGCACCTCGGCATCGACATCCCCGACGGCTCGTTCACGGTCATCGTCGGCCCGAACGCGTGCGGCAAGACGACGCTCCTGCGCGCGCTCGCGCGCCTGCTGCGCCCGCGCCAGGGCGGTGTCTATCTCGACGGCGCGCTGATCACGTCGAGACCGTCGAAGGAGATCGCGCGCGAGCTGGGGCTGCTCCCGCAGAGCTCGATCGCCCCGGACGGGATCACGGTCGCCGACCTCGTCGCCCGTGGGCGCTACCCGCACCAGCGACTGCTGCGCCAGTGGTCGCGCGACGATGAGCGGGCGGTCGGCGCGGCGATGGCGGCCACGCGCGTCACCGACCTCGCCGACCGCGTCGTGGACGAGCTGTCCGGCGGCCAGCGCCAGCGCGTATGGCTGGCGATGGCGCTCGCGCAGGAGACGCCGATCCTGCTGCTCGACGAGCCGACCACGTTCCTCGACATCGCCCACCAGGTCGAGGTACTCGACCTGTGCGCCGAGCTGCATGCGGAGCAGGGCCGCACGCTGGTGGCGGTGCTGCACGACCTCAACCAGGCGAGCCGCTATGCCACGCATCTCGTGGCGATGCGCGACGGCGCGATCGTCGCGCAGGGCGAGCCGGCCGAGACCGTGACCGCGGAGCTGGTCGAGACGGTGTTCGGCCTGCCCTGCCGGGTGATCGACGACCCCGAGGCCGGAACCCCGCTCGTTCTGCCGCTCGGCCGTGGAGTTAGGGCACCCTAACTCTTGTTGGGTGCCCGGATGCCCAGCCGCCAGTTCCCGCTGCGCACCGGCATCGCGGAGGTCGTACGCGTCGCGACGCTCACGCCGAGCATGTCGCGCATCACGCTCGCCGCCCCCGAGCTGCCGACTTCGGCGTCGAGGAGCCCGGCGAGATCGTGACCCTCGGCTGGCCGGCGCCCGGCCGCGAGCTGGTGCTGCCGCGGCGCCGCTGGCGCTTCCCGCCCGGCACCGAGGACCAGCACTGGCGCAACTACTCGGTCCGCGCCTACGACCCCACGCGGGCCGAGATCGACGTCGACTTCTTCCTGCACGGCGACGACGGGCGCGCGTCGGCGTGGGCTCTCCGCGCCGCGCCCGGCGACCGGATCGGGTTCGCCGGGCCGCGCACGCACTGGCGCGGGCACAACGGCGGCGCCGACTGGTCGCTGCTGGTCGCCGACGAGACCGGGCTGCCGGCGCTGCTGGCGCTGCTGGCGATCCTCGAGGCGCTGCCGGCCGGCCACCCCGCGACCGCGCTCGTGGAGGTCGGCGACGACGCGGAGCGCCAGCCGGTCGAGAGCGCCGCCGATGTCGAGCTGCACTGGCTCTCGCGCGGCGGCCGCGCTCCCGGCACGACGACCGTGCTCGTGGACGCGCTGCGCGACCTCGCGCTCCCGGACGGGCGCGGGCGTGCGTGGGGCGGCGCCGAGGCGCGGGCGATGCGCGCCGTGCGCGACCATCTGCGCGAGCAGCGCGGTCTGGCGCGCGCCACGGTGCAGGAGCTCGGCTACTGGAAGCACTCTGCGACGCCGGAGGAGATGTGGTGACGCCGGTCAGTCGCGCAGCAGCAACCGCAGGATCGGCTCCGCCCGCCGCGCGTCGGGCTCCTCGCCGGTGATCAGGTCGAGGTACGTGTAGGACTCGATCAGCCGCGCGATCACGTAGGCGACCTCGCGCAGGTCGACCGGCAGCGCGAGCCGCCCGGCGTCAGTCTCCTCGAGTAGGAGGTCGTGCACGGCGTCGATCAGCCGTTGCTGGAAGCCGGTCTGGTGGCGGGTCAGCAGCCGCATCGCGGCCTCGCCCTCCTCGGCGAGCCAGCGCCGCATACCGGGGTTCGTGATCACGGCGTCGAGGAACCGCGTGATGACCTGGACGATCCGCTCCGGGCCGGTGTCGGTCACCTCGGCCTCGATGTTGTCGAGCGTGCGGCGGGCGAGCGACCAGATCACCTCCACCAGCAGCTGGTCGCGTGAGCCGACCCAGCGGTAGAGCGTCACACGGCTCACGCCGAGCTCGTCGGCCAGGCCGCTCATGTCGATCCGCTCGCAGGCCAGGAACCGCTTGCGGGCGCGCAAAAACGCGTCCAGCGCGGTCGGCCGGCCTGGCGTAACATTTCCTGATTCTGTAACAGGAGGTCTCATGCGACGCGCCTGGCTGCTCCCATTGTCGACGATGCTCCTCGCGCTGGCGATCGTCCCCACGGCGCAGGCGGAGCGAGTGCTCACAGTGCGCGGCGCGGACGGGCCCGGCCCGGCGCGGTACGACCGCGTGCGAGTGATCGAGCAGGGACCGCGCCGCGCACGCAACGTGCTGGTGCTCGCCCCGGGCACCTCCGGCGGAGCGGCGTACTTCCACCCGGTCGCGGCGGACCTGCTGAGAGGGCTCCGGGACTGGAAGGTGTGGTCGGTCGACCGCCGCGAGAACCTGCTCGAGGACCACTCCATGCTCGATCAGGTGCTGGCGCGAAGGCGCCCGCTCGCCGACCTGTTCCCGTACTACCTCGAGTGGATCAGCGACACGTCGATCAGCCCGCACTTCGAGCCGGTCGCCGACGCGTCGGTGCCGTTCGCGCGCCGGTGGGGGATGAACGTGGCGATCCGCGACCTGCGCAACGTCATCCGCGCCGCGCGGCGCGGCGGCAGGCGCGTGGTGCTCGGTGGGCACTCGCTCGGGGCCACGATCGCCGTCGCGTACGCCACGTGGGACTTCGGCGGCCGCGCGGGGGCGCGGGATCTCGCCGGCCTGGTGCTGATCGACGGCGGCAGCGGCGGCCGGCCACCCACGCGCGCGAACGCGCAGCGGCAGCTCGCGCAGCTGGCAACCGGCTCGCCGTTCCTGGATCTCACCGGCCTCGGCCTGCCGTGGTCGGCGGGCGTGTTCAACATCGTCGGCTCGACGCTCGCGCGGATGGACCCGGACGCACCGTCGGCGCTCCATGACTGGCAGCCGCTGCCCGCGAACCTCAAGCCGCCGGTGCCCGCGACCAACGCGGGCGGGTACGGCTTCGCGCTCGATGCCGACACCTCGCCGGCGAGCCTGCGCCTCGTGCACATGAACATCGGCTCGCTGTCGCCGACCGGCAGCCCGCGGGGATGGCTCGACGGCGAGCTCGGCACCGTCGACCGCGCGGCACGGCTGTTCTCGGGGATCCGGCGCGTCGACGGCACGGCCTGGTACCACCCGCGCCGCCTGAGCCTCGACGGCGCGGCCGTCGCCGGCGGCATCGCGAACCCGGCCCAGCGCCTGCTCGGCATGCGCGCGACGCACGGACGCGAGCTCGACCTGCCGATCTACGCGATCGAGACCTCGCTCGGCGCCGGCCGCGTGCTGCGCGGCGCCCGGGCGCTCGCGCGGCGGTCGCACATCCCGCGGCGGCGGCTCACACTCGTCGACCGCCACGAGACGTACGACCACATCGACCCGCTGTCGGCCCTGCCGTCGAAGAACGCGTTCGTGAGGACCGTCATCCCGTTCTTGCGTCGGGCCGGGTAGCGACCCACCGGTGCAGGGTGGTGACGACGACGGCGACCGTGGCGGCCGTCGCGAGGAACAGCGCGACGCTGACGACGTCGCCGACGTCTCCGGGCGGCACGAGCAGCTGCCGCAGGATGTTCAGGGCGCCGAGCGGGACGGTGTACGCCCACCACGGGGCCCAGCGGTCCGACCTTGACGTTTGCGCGAGTTTCATGTCGGGTCCTTTCATTTCCATACGATCGTATGGCATCATACACGAATGCCCCGCCCGGCCCAAATGTCTCCCGACGACCTCACCGATGCGCTGATGCGGGTCGTGGCCGAGCACGGTCTGGACGCGGTGAGCATCCGCACCGTGGCGCGCGAGGCCGGCGTGTCGATCGGCGCCGTCCAGTACCACTTCGCCACGAAGGACGAGCTGCTGCTGGCCGCCTACAGCCGCGCCATCGATCAGGTCGCCATCCGTGCGACCGAGATCGCCGCGCGCGGCGCCGGCCCCGCCGCATATGTCCGCGCGCTGCTGCGCGAGCTGTTGCCGCTCGACCAGCGCCGCGACACCGAGTTGCGCGTCGCCGTCGCGTTCACGGCGCGGTCCGTCTACAGCCCGCGCCTCACCGAGCTCTACACCGAGGGCTACCGCGCGCTCATCGACGCGATCTCAGCAGCGCTCGACCACGCCGTGGCGCTCGGCATCGCCGCCGCCGGCGTCGACCCGCGGCCCGACGCCATCCGGGCCGTGGCCGTCGCCGACGGTCTCGCCTGGCACCGGCTCTGCGCCCCCTCGGTGCTCACCGCCGAGGACGCGCTCGCCGCACTCGACGCACACCTCGACCGGCTGCTGCCGCCAGATCGATGAACCAACAGGATCAGCGAGTGTCGAACGCTCATCGATCAGGCAAACTGTTCATTAGCCGTGAGAGGCGTGGTCTTCAACCTGCTCGAGCAACTCGTCGCACGGGACTTCGGCGAAGACACCTGGGACGGGCTCCTCGACGCGAGCGGCCTGGACGGCGTCTACACCTCGCTCGGGAGCTATCCGGACGCGGATCTGGTGAAGCTCGTGGACGCCGCTGCGGACGCGCTTGCCATGCCCGCCGACGACGTCGTCGTGTGGTACGGCCGCAACGCCTTGCCGTTGTTCGCGGAGCGCTACCCGCAGCTCTTCGAACCGCACGATTCCACGCGGTCGTTCGTCCTCACCCTCAACGACATCATCCATCCCGAGGTGCGCAAGCTCTATCCCGGCGCTGACGTCCCGGAGTTCGACTTCGACGTTCGCGGCGCGGGTCTGGTGATGGGTTATCGGTCTCCGCGCAAGCTGTGCTCGTTCGCCGAAGGTCTGCTCCTCGGAGCGGCGGACCACTACGGAGAGCGACTCACGATCGAGCAGCCGTCCTGCATGAAGCGCGGAGACGATCGCTGCGTCATCGAGATCGCCTTCTCGCGATGAACCCGGCCCGGCTCGAAGCGCTCGAGAGGCGGCTGCGACGCGAGCGCCTTGCCCGCCGTGACGCGGAGGAGATCGGGGAGCGGGCGACCCGGGCGTTGTACGACAAGCAGCAGGAGCTCGTGCTGCTCGAGGCGGTGGTCTCGAAGTCGAACGAGAGCGTGACCGTGCAGGACGCGCTTCAAGGCGCTGTCGATGCCGTTTGCGCCCACACGAGCTGGCCCGTGGGACACGCGTATCTCCGAGACTCCGCGTCTGGCGATCTCGTGCCGAGCACGACGTGGCACATCGAGCACCCGACCCAGTTCGCGGCGTTTCGTGACCTGACCGAGAAGACGTCGTTTCCTGCGGGGAGCGGTCTCCCGGGCCGCGTGCTCGCCACGGGCGCGGCCGCGTGGATCACCGACGTGGCGGCCGACCCGGCCTTCGCCAGACGGAACCTCGGGGTCCGCGGAGCGTTCGCCTTCCCGATTCACATGGACGGCGAGATCACGGCGGTGCTGGAGTTCTTCACCGCGCCGGCCGTGGCGCCCGATGCTCCCCTGCTCGAGGTGATGGCCCAGATCGGCAGCCACCTCGGGCGTGTGCTCGAGCGGATCACGGCGCAGGAGCAGATCGCCCACCAGGCGACGCACGACGGCTTGACCGGACTGCCGAACCGACTCCTCTTCCGCGATCGTCTCGAGCTGGCGCTGGCGCGCGCCGAGCGCCGCGCCACGTTCGCCGCGGTCCTGTTCCTGGACGTCGACAGGTTCAAGGACATCAACGACACGCTCGGGCACAGCGCCGGTGACCAGCTCCTGCGGTCCGTGTCGCAGCGGCTCAGGGCCGTGATGCGGGAGAGCGACACCCTGGCACGGTTCGGCGGCGACGAGTTCGTCGTGCTGTGCGAGGACCTCGACTCGGAGGATGGCGCCGTTCGAATCGCGCAGCACTTCCAGCGCGCGCTGCTCAGCCCGTTCGTCGTCGCGCAGAAGGAGCACGTCGCGACCGCGAGCATCGGGATCGTGCTCGCGAACGGAGCGGATCGGAATCCGGACGGCCTGCTGCGCGACGCGGACATCGCGATGTACCGGGCGAAGCAGCGCGGCCACGGGAACTGGGAGCTCTTCGACGAGGCGCTCCGCGACAGAGCGCTCGAACGCATCGCGACGGAGCGGGCGCTCCGCCACGCGATCGAGACCGGCGAGCTGCGGCTCCACTACCAGCCGATCGTGACGCTCGACGGCGGCACCCTGCACTCCACCGAAGCGCTCGTGCGGTGGCAGCACCCCGAGCGCGGGCTCCTCTCACCCGGCGAGTTCATCCCGATCGCCGAGGAGAGCGCCCTGATCCTGGCGATCGGTGCGTGGACCCTGCGGGAGGCGTGCGAGCAGGCATGCCGCTGGCGCGCGCGCTTCGGCGACCGAGCGCCGCTGCCGGTCAGCGTCAACGTGAGCGCCCGGCAGCTCGCCCAACCCGAGCTGCCGGAGATCATCAGGCAGGTGCTCGCGGACACCGGCGCGAGCCCGGGTGACCTCGCGATCGAGCTCACCGAGACCGCGCTGATCGAGGAGTCGAGCGTGCCGGCCGCCTCGCTGCACGAGCTCAAGGCGCTCGGAGTCAGGATCCTGCTCGACGACTTCGGAACGGGCTACTCCTCGCTGAGCCACCTCCAGCGGTTCCCGATCGACGCGCTCAAGATCGACCGGTCCTTCGTGATGCACCTCGGCGCGGGAGAGGGCAACCGCGCGATCGTGCGCGCGATCGCAGCAATGGCGAGTGCGCTCGGCGTCGAGGTCGTCGCGGAGGGCGTGGAGACGGCCGAGCAGGCGGCGGAGGCGCAGGCCCTGGGCTGCGGCTGGGCGCAGGGCTACTACTTCGCGCGCCCTGGGCCGCCGGCGGAGATCGAGCCACTGATCCGGGAGGCGCCTGGCTAGCGCCTGAAGTAGACCTTCTGCGCGGCGTTGTCGCCGTAGTTGGAGCGGGCCTGGATGTCGACCGCGAGCGTCTCGCCCGGGTTCCAAGTCACGCCGCCGTTGGTCAGGCAGCGCGTGATGTCGACGGAGAACGTGAGTAGGTTCGCCGGGCTGGGCCGGCCGAGCCCGGCTCGCTCAGCCGCTGGCGTCCGCTACCTGCCAGACCGCCCACTCGTCCGCGCCCAGGTCGCGGCACTCACCGGCGACGTGCGCTGGTATCGCGTCGGCTACGAGCGCGTCCACGAGGATGGCGACCATGGCACGGCCCATCGCGGCTGCCGGCCCACCCTTGGTGTCCAGGTGAACGAGCGCGCCGTACTGGTTCCACCTGACGTCCGAAAGGTAGTTCGGCGTGTACGGCTCCTCATCGCCCGGCTGGAATTCTCGTTCGCGCAGTTCGTAGGACTTCTCAACTCCGAACTCGTCGACATCCATCAGCCGCGGCGCGACCCGCGCGACCGCCGCCGCAGCCCGGTCCGGATACGCGGCGATGATGGTGAACACCGCGTCGCCCTCATCGTGGCCGCTATCGCTGTCGAGTGCGAGCCCACCACCCAGCACGTCCGGGGCGACGGTAACGAACCTATCGGCGGGCACGCTGGGATGGTTGGCCAGGGCTTCACGGAGAAACAGTTGGGCGTAGCCGTACTTGCGATCGGCGACCATCAGCCGGACGACTGCGAGCCGCGCGTCCAGCGACCCCGCATACATGCCGCGCTCAAACCACGCGCGCGCGTCGCGCATCTGCTGCCGGGCTCGTCCCTCCATGTCCGCGGCCAACTCGAACATCGCTTGCGCGTCGCCGCTCTCGGCGGCACGGCGAAGCGCCGCCTCATCAAAACCAGCGGATGTCATGCCTCAACCGTAGGGCGGCAAGGCGGACCATCGGGCGCACACGGCCGCGACCGCTTCAGGCTTTGCGCGTCTGTACGCCCATTGGCGACCTTCACGTCCTGCGTGGCTTCCGAACGGCAATGCTGTAGATCCCCTGGCATCGCGTTCTCACGTGAGCTTGGAACGGCCTGATCGACCGCGAGTCCGTCGCCTGAGCCGCAACTTCGCAGGCCTCGCCGGGTTCCCCGGCCTTGAGTAGGACGTATCCACTTGCAGGGGGGAACAGCAGTGAACCGATCGTTCCGACCGCTCGTCGCGGCAGCGCTTGCCGCCGTCGCTGTCGCCGTCGTGCCGGCCGTGGCCGGCGCCGCCCCGCTTCAGGACGGCGAGGCGAACGACTTTCCGTTCCCGGGCGCCGACACGATCGCGCTCAACGACGGCTCGAATCAGTACGGGACGTTCGGCGCCAGCACGGGCGGCAGGAAGGTGCCCTGGGCCCGGCACGGCAGCGGCAACGAGGTCGGCAGCACATCGACCGTGGGCGGCGACGCGCTGCCGAACGGCGGCGGGGCGTGGGCCGAGCCCCGCTCGGGCATCTGGACGCCGGGCGCCTTCTACAAGGTCAAACGCGGCGTCGGCCGCTACTACCTGTTCTACACGGCGACGGCGAGGAACTCCGGCGGGCGCAAGTGCGTCGGCGTCGCGCACTCGACGCAGCCGTTCACCGGCTACGTGGCCGAGCGGAAGCCGCTCGTGTGCCCGGCGAAGGGCAACCGCTGGGCACTCGACGCCGACGTCACGCAGGGGACCGGTCCCGCGGTCTGGATGACCTGGCGCGACGGCCAGCGGGCGCGAGGGCCTGAGTCCGCGCTCTCGGCAATGCGCCTGAAGTTCCGCAGGAACGGCAACGTCGACCGCGGCTCGAACCCCAGGGTCATCATGCGCAGCAACGGCCTCGCCTGGGCGCACTACCGCGACGCCGGCGTGACGGTCATCGAGAACCCGAGTGCGTTCTTCAACAACGGCTCCTGGTACCTGTTCTACTCGGGCAACAGCTGGAACACGAACTACTACGCGACCGGGATCGCCCACTGCGGCCCCAAGCTCGCCGACGGACTGTGCCGGCAGATGCCGAACAACCGAGTCGCGTGGTTCGCCTATGCCGGACCGCGCAATGCGCTGCCGCCCGCGATGCGCAAGTACCGGCTGCCGGGCAACAAGCGCGGCCCCGGCGCGATGGATGTCTATCGGGCCCGCGACGGCCAGCCGTGGGTGACGTGGAACTACCGCTCCGACGCGGGCGGGCGGAAGAGCCGCACCGGCCGGCTCCTCGTCACGGGCACCGGCGCGGCGGCCGACTTCAAGGTCCGCTAGACGCTCAGCGCCCGCGAAGTCCCGCTCATGCCGTTCGCAATGCCACCGTAGGCGGCATCCGAGACGCTCGAACGGCCGGCATCAGGCCGGCGAACGCGCCGATCAGGATGGCCGAGGCGATGCCGCCCGACCACGCCTCGGCCGGGACCACGACGGCCCAGCCCTTCGAGCTGGCATACGCGGCCGTTGCCGCGGCACCGGCCAGCACGCCGACGACGCCGCCGATGACGGCGAGCAGGATCGACTCCGCGAGGAACTGCGTGCGGATCTGGCCGTTGGTCGCGCCGAGGGCGCGACGGAGGCCGATCTCCGAGCGGCGTTCCAGCACCGAGATGATCATGATGTTGGCGACGCCGACGGCACCAACGATCAGTGCCACCACGCCGAGCCCGAGAAAGAGGCTGTCGAAGGCTCCCGCGGTAGCGGCCCGGGCGGTCAGCACGTCGGACGGCTGACTGACGTCCGCCTCGTTCGGCGCCTCCGGGCTGGCGGTCTGCGCCAGCAACGACTGCACCGCCATCTCGTGACCGGTGGCAGCGCGCACGTAGATCGAACTCGGCGGGCCGGCCTGCTCCCCGCCGCGGACCAGGCTGACGTAGCCGAGGTACTTCTGGGCGGCCGGATAGCCGACCAGGGCGCTGTTGTCGATGTCGGGCGCCAGCGGCGAGGGCTTCAGGATGCCGGCGACGTAGAACCACTGGTCTCCAAGCCAGATCCGCTGATCGGGGTGGATCCGGTCGATGCCCAGCCGCAGTGCGGCGACCGAACCGAGCACCGCCACCGGCTCGCGGGCGGTGCCCTCGTTGAGCCAGTTGCCGTGCGTGATGCCGGTGCTGAGCACGGACGGCAGGTTCAGGCTGGTGGCCTGCACCTGGAGGCCGCCGGAGTTGCCCTCCGGGATCAGCGAGCTCCGGTAGACCTTCTCGTCCTTCATCAGGCCGGTGTGTGCCAACCGTTCGACGTTGTCCAGGTGTGTGAGCCGCGCCGGCGCTTCGCGGGGCAGCTTCGCCTCGCCGCCGGTGAGGCTCTGTCCGGCCTCGACGGTCAGCAGGTTCGTGCCGAGCCGGTCGATCTCCGCGAGCAGCCCGGCCTGCGAGGAGGCGGACAACCCGAGGATCCCTACGATCGCTGCCGTTCCGATCGCGATCCCGAGCGCGGACAGCGCGGCGCGCACCGGCCGGGCGCGCAGCCCGACGCTCGCCACCCGCAGCCCGTCCTTGAGCCGCAACCGCTCGCGCCTCATGCCACGACCTGGCCGTCCAGCACCCGAATCTGGCGCGGCAGCCGAGCGGCGAGGCCCGCGTCGTGCGTGATCATGACGATGGTGGCCCCGGAGGTGTTGAGCTCGTGGATGAGCTCCATGATCGATGCGCCGGTGGTGCTGTCGAGGTTGCCGGTCGGCTCGTCGGCCAGAACGATCGCCGGACGGCCGATGAGGGCCCGGGCGATCGCCACCCGCTGCCGCTCCCCTCCGGAGAGCTTGGTGGGCTTGAACTTCGCGCGTGCGGACAGGCCGACCCGTTCGAGCGCCTCATCGGCGCGCCGGTAGCGCTCGGCGGCCGGGGCGCCGGCGTAGAGCAACCCGTCGGCGACGTTCTCCCGCACCGTGGCATGTTCGGCCAGGAAGAACTGCTGGAACACGAACCCGATCTCCCGGGCCCGCAGCCGCGACAGCTCGCGGTCGTTCAGCCGCGCCGCGTCGACTCCTCCGATCCGGACCACGCCACTGCTGGGCCGCTCGAGCGTCCCGATGACGTGCAGAAGCGTGGACTTGCCCGATCCGGAGGGCCCGACGATCGCCACCAGCTCGCCCCGTCGGACGGAAAGGGACACGCCGCGCAGGGCGGCGACCGGCGGCTGCTCACCGTAGACCTTGGTCACCCCATCCAGTTCCAGAACCGATTCGCCGCTCATAGCGACGGCACCACGACTTGATCGCCCTCGGCAAGATCGCCCTCGACCTGGACTCGTCCGTCTGTGGTGTCGAACAGGCCGAGCTGCACAGCGACCAGCTCGCGTCGGCCGCCGTCGCGGACGGCCTCGACCGCGAACCCGCCGCCGGACCTCCCGACGAGCGCGGTGACCGGGACGCTGAGGGCACTCTCCACTCCCTTGGTCGTGATGTCCACCTGAACCGGGGCCCTGTCGAGCCCGCGTGCCTGCTTTGGCTCGTCGAGACTGATGTAGGCCGGGATCGTCGCGTCCGCGACGTTGTCGTCCTTCCCGGCGGTCCGGGCGACTTTCCCGAGCCGATCCACCTTTCCCGTCACCGAGCGGTTGCCGGGAAGCGTGATCTGTGCCCGGTCGCCCTGCTTCAGCTCTCCCTGCTGTGACGCGTCGAGGTTCACCTGCACCTCGAGCGTGTGGGATGTGGCCTGCGCGAGGAGCGCACCCGGCCGGGCGAATGCACCGAGCTTGCCGGTCACCCTGGCGATCCGTCCCGGGTTGGGCAGGAAGACCGCAGCGCCGAGATCGAGCGTTCCGGTTCGGTGAACGTCCTTGTCGTGCTGGAGCCTCTTGAGCGCCTGCTTCGTCCTGGCGGTGAAGTCGTCGTCGTCGGCGTCGGCGCCGAACCTGCGCAGGTTCCGGTTGAGTTGACGGACGTCCTTGCCCGTATCGCCCTCGTGCAGGTCGCGGTAGGCCGGGACGGCGCCACACAGCAGCAGCACGGGGTCGTCGCCCACCCGATAGAGCACGTCGCCGCAGTCGACCTTGTCGCCTTCGCCGGGCAGCTTGGTGTAGATCCCGCGAGCCTGGTTGATCGCGGAGTACGGCGAGCCGTCCGACCGCGCCCGATAGGTCAGGATCCCATCCAGGGAGACCAGGGAGGAGAGATCCCCCTGTTCCACCTTGGCGGTGCTCGCCGGCGCCTCGAGCGCGGCCGGGGTCGCTTCCGTCGCACTGGACGCGACGACCACGCCGCCGGTGACGGTCACGGCGACCAGGACGGCCGCTGCGGCCGGCACCCACGTCTTCGGCTTCACTGGCCGTCCAGCGCTCTGGCCGCGACATCGCGGCACGCCTGCATCGCGGCGTTGAGAATGGTCATACCGCCCTCCGTGCTGGTGGATGGGATGAGATTCGTGTTGACGAGGGGCTCACCGTTGGCGGGGTCCGGGAAGTCCTCCACGCCGTGCTCGCGGATGCACTGGGCGAACTCGAGGCGGTCGCTCATCTGCTTGGGGCTCGCCTTGCCCCCCAACAAGCCCACCGGCTGCAGTTCCTTGCACGCGCCGAGGGCCTTCTTGAACGCCGCGGAGCTCGGGTCCGCCTTCTCGATCGCCTCGACGAGCTCCTGGTCGCTCAGCCCGTTCGGGTCCGGGAACTCCGTGACGCCGTTCTTGCGCATGCAGTCGGCGAACCTCACCGTCTGATCGCCAGCGGTGGCACTCTCGTTGCTACCGCTGCCGGTGTTGCCGGTCTCGGAGGGTGCGCTCGAGCCACAGCCCGCGCCGATCAGGGCGACCATGGCCAGGGCGGCCAGTCGTAGCTTGAGCTGCGTCACCGCTGCATCCTTGGATCGTGCGTCGGGTCGGGGTACGTGGGAGGGCAACCCTGATCGCCGGCTTCGCGGCGCAGTTCGTAATGCCACGGTTCGTTGCTGTAGACCTGGCACAGCCCGTACGCGGCGCCGTGCTCGGACAGCCACCCCGCGGCGCCGGACGGCCCGATGTCGACCGCGTCCCCTGACACGTGAGCAGACGTGTCGGGGGTGGCCACCCATCGGGCAGCCTCCTCTTCTGAGCCGTACTCCGAGACCGCCTCACGGAGGAGTTGCTCCTGGTACTCCGGGGAACGCCAGCCACTGTCGAGGACGAACTCGACCCCGTGGTCCGCGGCATCCGCTGCGGCTTGGCGCAGGGCACCGAGCAGATCCGCGTCGAGGTTGGCGACGCCCGGGATCCGGTCATCGAAGACCGACGTGCCGTCGGGGACGGCACCGCCGGCCTCGCCAAGCGCACCGCGGTGCTCACTCCGAGGACCGCGATGCTCGCTGCGAGGGACGTCGATGAGTGATGCGGCCGTCGAGGACAAGGAGGCGAACGCCTGGTATCCGAGAACTGCGGCGATCGCCACGATGAAGACCACCAGGCCGGTGGCACGGAGCCTGCGAGTCCGAGTCCGATAGATCGTTGCTCGTGCTGGTTCGCTGTAGGTCACGCCGCCATTGAAGGCAGCGTGGTGTTGCCGGCACGTATGCGGTTTTCGATACGCCGACGATATGCGCCGGCCCTAGCATCAGAGCATGCGCGTGCTGCTCGTCGAGGACGAGCCCTATATGGCGGAAGCGATCCGCGATGGCCTGCGGCTGGAAGCGATCGCGGCAGACATCGCCGGCGACGGCGAGGCCGCTCTGGAGCTGCTGAGCGTCAACGCCTACGACATCGCCATCCTCGACCGTGACATCCCCGGACCTACCGGTGATGAGATCGCCAAGCGCATCGTCGCCTCCGGCAGCGGCATGCCGATCCTCATGCTCACCGCCGCCGACCGGCTCGACGACAAGGCCTCCGGGTTCGGGCTCGGCGCCGACGACTACCTCACCAAGCCGTTCGACCTCCAAGAGCTCGTGCTCCGTCTCAGAGCACTCGACCGCAGGCGCGCCCACAACAGGCCGCCGGTGCGAGAGATCGCAGGTCTGCAACTGGATCCGTTCCGCCGAGAGGTCTACCGCGACGACCGCTACGTCGCGCTGACCCGCAAGCAGTTCGCGGTGCTCGAAGTCCTCGTCGCCGCCGAAGGCGGCGTCGTCAGCGCCGAGGAGCTACTGGAACGGGCATGGGATCAGAACGCCGACCCGTTCACCAACGCCGTGCGCATCACGGTCTCGGCACTGCGCAAACGGCTCGGCGAACCAGAGATCATCGCCACCGTGGCCGGCGCCGGGTACCGCATCAGCACGCCACCAGACGCCGGGGGTGCGGGAGGAGACCGTGGATAGAGCGCCGGGGTTGAGCGTTCGCCTCAAACTCACCCTCAGCTACGCCGGCTTCCTCATGGTCGCGAGCGCCTTGATGCTCGCGGTCGTGTGGGTGTCCCTGCTGCGATACATACCCGACGAGGTGATCTTCGGCGTCCCGTGGATCCCACCCATCCGGTCCGACCCCCTCAACGGCTTCAGCCTGCCCGCGGCCATCGTGCTGGCGTTCCTGCTCGTGTTCGGTCTGCTGGGAGGGTGGATTCTCGCCGGCCGGATGCTCGCCCCCCTGACCCGCATCACGGACGCCACGCGCACGGCCACGACCGGATCGCTTTCCCACCGAATCCGGTTGGAAGGCCGCAACGACGAGTTCCGCGAACTCGCCGATGCCTTCGACGCCATGCTCGCGCGCCTCGAGGCACACGTCGCCGAACAGCAGCGTTTCGCCGCCAACGCCTCCCACGAGCTGCGCACCCCGCTGGCGATCACGCAGACACTTCTCGACGTCGCCCGCAACGATCAGAGCCGCGGCGACGACGAACTTGTCGACCGCCTGCACTTCGTCAACACCCGAGCGATCGGCCTTACCGAGGCATTGCTCCTGCTCAGCCGCGCCGACCAGCGGTCCTTCGTCCGAGAACCCGTCGACCTGTCGCTCATCGCGGAAGAAGCCACTGAAACGCTCCTCCCTCTCGCAGAGACGCGCGGCGTCACCATCGAGACGTCCGGTGACATGACGCCCGCCACCGGCTCACACGCGCTCCTGCAGCAGATGACCACGAACCTCGTGCACAACGCGATCGTCCACAATCTGGCTGAACAGGGCACCGTGTGGGTCACGACCACCTTTCACCCCGATAGCGTGGTGCTCACTGTCGAGAACACCGGCGAGAAGCTCACGCCACAGCTGATCGCCACGCTTGCCGAGCCGTTTCAGCGCGGCACCCAACGCATACGCACCGACCACGCAGGTGCCGGCCTCGGCCTGGCGATCGTCAAGAGCATCACGCAGGCACACGAAGGAACCCTCACCCTCACCCCCCGCGCCGCCGGCGGGCTCTGCGTCACGGTGCAGCTACCCGCCGCGCCAGGCTCCTAGAACGACAGAAGCCCCGCATATGCAGGGCCTCTGGGAAGTAGCGGGGGCGGGATTCGAACCCGCGACCTTCGGGTTATGAGCCCGACGAGCTACCTGACTGCTCCACCCCGCGACGCGACGTCAAATAGTAGCAACGCCTCACGTCCTGGCAAGGCCGCCGTCAGCCCGCAAACCGCTCCCGCAGCGTCTTCTTGGAGAACTTGCCGACGGAGGTCTTCGGCACCTCGTCGATGAACTCGACCTGCTCGGGGATCCACCACTTGGCGACGCGGTCCGTGAGGAACGCGCGCAGCTCGTCGGCGTCGAGCTCGGCGCCGTCCTCGGCCACCACGCAGGCGCACGGGCGCTCGCCCCAGCGCTCGTCGGGGACGCCGATCACCGCCGCCTCGCGCACGCGCGGGTGAGCCATGATCTCGTTCTCCAGCTCGACCGAGGAGATCCACTCGCCGCCGGACTTGACGAGGTCCTTCGTGCGGTCGACGAGCCGGATGTAGCCGTCGGGCGTGATCGTCGCGACATCGCCGGTGCGCAGCCAGCCGTCGCCGGTGAACGAATCGGTCTCGCGCTCGTCGCGGTAGTAGCCGGCTGCCACCCACGGACCGGCGACCTGCAGCTCGCCACGCGCCTCGCCGTCCCACGGCAGCTCGTCGCTCGTGCCCGGCGCGACGATCCGGCAGTCCATCAGCGGCGTGACGATGCCCTGGGTGGCGCGCACGCCCGCGAGCTCCTCCTCCGAGCGGCCGGCAAGCGTGCTCTTGACGCGGCAGACCGAGCCGAGCGGGCTCGTCTCCGTCATGCCCCAGGCATGCAGGAGCGGCTGGCCGAGCCGCTCGCGATAGGCCTCGGACAGCACCTGCGGCACCGCCGAGCCGCCGCACAGGATCGCCCGCAGCGCGGAGGTGTCGCGGCCCTCGAGCTCGTCGAGCGCAGCCATCCAGATCGTCGGGACCCCCGCCGCCAGGGTCACTTTCTCGTCCTCGATCAGCTTCGCGATCGCGGCCGGGTTCATCTGCGGCCCGGGGAACGCGAACGCACTGCCCGCCATCACGCCCGCGTGCGCGAGCCCCCACGCGTTGGCATGGAACATCGGCACCACCGGCATCACCACGTCGCGCTCGCTCACCGCGACCGTGTCCGCCACCATCGCGCCGAGCGAGTGCAGGACGCTCGAGCGGTGGGAGTAGACGACGCCCTTGGGGTGGCCCGTGGTGCCGCTCGTGTAACACATCGCGGCGGCCTGGTTCTCGTCCTCGACTCCGAACTCGGCCGGCTCGGCGTCCGCGATCAGCTCCTCGTAGTCGAGCACGCGGTGGTCCTCCGGGACCTCGTCCGCGCAGCCGTCGTCCATCACGACGATGTGCCGGACCGTGCCGAATCCCTCGACCAGCGGCCACAGGACCTTCACGAGCGAGCGGTCGACGAACACGATCTCGTCCTCGGCGTGGTCGACGATGTAGCTCAGCTGCTCCGGGAACAGCCGGATGTTGAGCGTGTGCAGGACGCGGCCGCTGCACGGAGAGGCGAAGTACAGCTCGAGGTGGCGGGCCGTGTTCCAGGCGAACGTCGCCACGCGGCCGTCGGGGGCGATGCCGAGCGTCTCGAGCGCGCCGGCCAGGCGGCGCGTGCGGTCGGCCCACTCGGCGTAGGTCCGGCGCTCCACTCCGTCGGTGGTCAGCGTCGTCATCGTCTTGTCGCCGAACAGGCGCTCCGCGCGATGGAAGATGTGCGGCAGCGTCAACGGGTACGACGACATCAGGCCCTGCATCGGTCTCCTCCTCGGTGGTTTCTCAAAGCCCCAGCCGCGGCAGCTCGATCGCCGGGCAGCGGTCCATCACGACGCGCAGGCCGGCCGCACGGCCGCGCTCGGCCGCCGCCTCGTCGACCACGCCGAGCTGCATCCAGACGGCGCGAGCGCCGATCCGGATCGCCTCGTCCACGTGCTCGCCGGCCGCGGACGCGCGACGGAACACGTCGACGACCTCGACGCCCCGGCCGGCCGGGATGGCGCCCAGCGACGGGTAGCTGCGCTCGCCCAGGATCTCGTTCGCGAGCGGGTTGACTGGGATCACGTCGTAGCCGCGGCGGCGGAGCATGGAAGCTATGCGGTGCGAGTCGCGACCCGGATCAGGCGAGCAGCCGACCACCGCCCACACGCGCGTGCTGGTGAGGATCGCCCGCACGTCGTCCACGGGCGGCAGCAGCGCCGACGACGGATGGGCCGCGAGGCCGTGGCGCTCGGCGAGGCGCTCGAGCACGAGCGCGGTGTCGGCGATCGGGATGCCTGTGAGATGCGTCTCGCGCGTCTCGAAGTCGGTGACGATCGCCTGCACCGCGGCGGCGTACGCCTCGCGGTCACGCTGCGCGAGCGCCGCCACCGCGTCCGCCGCGCGGCCGAACGCATCCGAGCCGGCGCGCATCCCCTCGGCGGCGCGGCCGGCGAGCGCGGCGTCGTCGGCCGCCAGGGCCGCGAGCGCGAGCGCCCACCACGCGGGCGGCGAGTCACCCTCGTCCCCGAGCTGCCCGCGCACGTACTCGGACGGGTCGTCGCCGGCCAGGATCGACGCCTTCGCGTACCCGACCAGGCGCCCGAAGCTGCGCGGCGGCGCCGCCTCCCACGAGGCGCGATAGCTGTTCGCCGCCCGCTGCAGCGGCGCGCGGGCGGGCGCGCCGGCCAGCAGTGCACGCTGGGCGTCGCCGTCGGCGGCGATCGCCTCGCGCATGGCGTCCTCGTGGAGCGCCGTCACGACAGCAATGCTCGCAGCCGCAGGGCGTTCTTCACAGCAAATCCCTCCCAGTCGTTGTTGAAGTAGGCGTACACGTCACCGGCCTCGGCCAGCTTCGCCACCCTGGGGGCTGCGTCGCGCAGCTCGCTGTCGCTGTAGTTGCCGCGCCGCCCGCGGTGCCCGTAGTGGAATCGCACGTACGACCAGTCCGTCGTCGTCACCCACGGCTGCCACGGCCGCGCCGGGTGGTCGCCGATCGCCAGCGCGACACCGTGCCAGCGCAGCAGGTCCGGCACCTCGTCGTCCGCGAACCAGCTCTCGTGGCGGAACTCGAAGCAGTGCCGGGTGGGTGGGGACTGATTCAGCGCATCGAGCGCGGCCGCCAGGCGCGGCACGTCGCGCTTGAAGCGCTCCGGCAGCTGCCACAGCACCGGCCCCATCTTCGGCGACGCCGCGAGCGGGGCGATCGCGTCGTAGAAGCGCTCGACCCCGCGATCGAGGCCGGTCAGCCGCTTGAAGTGCGTCAGGTACTGGCTGGCCTTGGCCGCGAACACGAACTCCGGCGGCGTCTGCTCGACCCATGCAGCGGCGGCCTGCGGCTTGGCGAGCCGGTAGAACGTGGAGTTGACCTCGACGGTGTCGAACAGCGTGGCGTAGTGCTCGAGCCAGCGGCGCTGCGGAACGCCGCGCGGGTACACGCGCTCGCGCCAGTCGGCGTAGTTCCAGCCAGAGCAGCCGACGCGGATGCGGGGCATGCCTCCACAATGCCCTGCCGTGGCCCGGATATTCGTCACGCGCAAGCTTCCGTTCCCCGCGCTCGAGCGCCTGCGGGCCGCGCACGACGTGGACGAGTGGCCGGGTGAGCTGCCGCCCGGACCCGATGACTTGCGCGCGCACGCGCGCGAGGCCGACGCGCTGCTCACGCTCGTGACCGACCCGGTCGGCGCCGACGTGCTCGACGCCGCGCCCGATCTGAAGGCGATCGCGAACATGGCGGTCGGCACGGACAACATCGACGTCGAGGCGGCGGCCGGGCGCGGGATCGCCGTCGGCAACACGCCCGACGTGCTGACCGACGCCACCGCCGACCTCGCGTTCGCGCTGCTGCTCGCGCTGGCGCGCCGGATCGTGCCCGGAGCGGAGAAGGTGCGCAGCGGCGAGTGGCGGACCTGGGAGCCGGCCGGCGACCTCGGGGCAGACCTGGCCGGCGCCACGCTCGGGATCGTCGGCTGGGGCCGGATCGGGCAGGCGGTCGCCCGCCGGGCAGAGGGCTTCGGGATGGAGATCGTGCACAGCTCGCGCTCCTCCGGGGTGCCGCTTTCCGATCTGCTCGAGCAGGCCGACTTCGTCTCGGTGCACACGCCGCTGACCCCCGAGACACGGCACCTGATCGGCGCGGACGCGCTCGGCCGGATGAAGCCGACGGCGCTGCTCGTGAACACCTCGCGCGGCGGCGTGGTCGACCAGGACGCGCTGCGGACGGCGCTGCACGAGGGCGCGATCGCGGGCGCCGCGCTCGACGTCACCGACCCCGAGCCGCTGCCCGCCGATCACCCGCTGCTCGACGCGCCGAATCTGCTCGTCGTCCCGCACGTGGGATCGGCCACGGTGCACACTCGCGCCCGGATGGCCGAGATGGCGGTCGAGAACCTGCTGGCCGCGCTCGACGGCAACCCGATGCCGCACGCGGTTGCGTGACGCGCGTCGCGGTCGTCGACATCGGCTCGAACTCGACGCGGCTGCTGGTCGCCGAGGTCGACGGCAGGTCGCTGCGCGAGCTCCAGCGCGAGTCGATCGTGACCCGCCTGGGCGAGGGGGTGGACGCGACCGCCCGCCTCGGGGACGTGCCGCAGCAGCGCGTGTTCGCCGCGCTCGACACCTACGCGGAGGCGATCGACCGTCACGACGCCGGCGTGCGCACCGCGGTGCTCACATCAGCAGTCCGCGACGCTGCCAACGGCGCCGAGTTCACCGTCGCCGTGCGTGACCGCTACGGGCTCGCTGCGCGCACGCTGTCCGGCGACGACGAGGCCCGGCTGACGTTCCTCGGCGCGACCGCCGCCCGCGACCGCGACGACCCGGCCGCGCTGCTCGTGATCGACATCGGCGGCGGCTCGACCGAGCTCGTCGTGGGCGCTGGCGGCGCCGTGGACTTCCACGTCTCCACGCAGGTCGGCGTCGTCCGCCACTCGGAGCGCCATCTGCACTCCGATCCCCCCACCGGCCCCGAGCTCGCGGCGCTGGCCGCGGACGCGCGCAGCGCGATCGAGGCTGCGGTCCCGGCCGAGGTGCGTGAGCGCGCCGGCGCCGCGGTGGCGGTCGCGGGCACCGCGACCTCGTGCGCGTCGATCGACCTCGCGCTCGACCCGTACGACCCGGCGCGGGTCGAGGGCCACGTGCTGTCGCGCTCCCGGCTCGAGGCGCTGCGCGACCGCCTGGCCGCGGTCCCGCTGGCCGTGCGACGCGGCGTGACGGGCCTGGACCCGGCGCGCGCACCGACGATCGTGGCCGGCGTGGAGGTCCTTCTCGAGGTGCTTTCGGCGTTCGCCCTCGACAAGGTCGAGGTATCTGAGCGCGACATCCTGTGGGGTGTCGCGCTGGACAGCACACCTAACGCCGAAAGTCAACAGAAGTAGCTGGAAACCCTGGACGCTTGTTCGATTGCCGCGGCTCATTTGGGGGCGGCATACTCCATTGCGTCGGAAAGGGCGGTCGTGCCTCCCGCCGCTGCCCCTCCGACGCCATAGGTCCGGGCGATGCCGCATCATCGGCGCCTCCCGCCGTCCGGGCCACCCAAATAGGCCCCTAAAGGCACGTACCCCTGCCCGTCCTGATGGGGCCAACTTGAAGCCGCCCGCCCCCGCCGCGGGCGGCTTCTTGTTACGGCGCCAAAAGGAAGCCTACGCGAGGTTGGCCGAGCGCGGGTATGCGACGGTCGGATCAGTCAGCACGTTGACCAGTGCCGGTCCGCTCGCCTCGAACGCGCGTTCCAGCGCCGGACGCAGCTCGCTGGGCTCGCGTACCAGCTCGCCGTGACCGCCCAGTGCCGCTACGACCTGGTCGTAGCGCGTCTCGGGCGTGAGGTCGGCGGCGACGGAGTAGCCGTACAGGAACTCCATCGGGTGCTTCTCGAGTGCCCAGATGCCGTTGTTGCCCATCACGCCGACGACGTGGACGCCGTGGCGCGCGAGCGTGTCGAACTCCATCCCCGAGAACCCGAAGGCACCGTCGCCGAGCAGCAGCACGACCTGCCGGCCGGGATGGGCCAGCTTCGCCGCGAGCGCGTAGCCCGGGCCGCTGCCCAGGCAGCCGAACGGGCCGGGGTCGAGCCAGCAGCCCGGCTGGTAGGAGTCCACCACGCGCCCGGCGTAGGACACGAAGTCGCCGCCGTCGCCGATCACGATCGCGTCGCGGTCGAGCACCTGCGCGAGCTCTCCGTAGACGCGCATCGGGTGGAGCGGCGCGCGGGCGTCCGTGAGCAGCTCGCGCTCGGCCGCCCGCTTGGACGATTCGACGCCGCGCAGGTGCTCGAGCCAGTCGTCCCGGGACCCGCCGGCGCCGGCCAGCGCGGTCAGCGTCTGCGCGATGTCGCCGTAGCACTCGACGGCCACCGGGCGCGGGTGCGCATTCTTGGGCTCGGCGAGGTCGATCGCCACGATCTCGGTCTCCTCGCCGAACGCGCCGCCGAAGCCGAGCCGGAAGTCCATCGGGACGCCGATCACGAGCGCCACGTCGGCGTCCTTCAGCGCGGCGCTGCGCGCGCGAGCGAAGAAGTGCGGGTGGTCGGCCGGCAGACACCCGCGCGCGAGGCCGTTGAGGAACACGGGGATGCCCGCTGCTTCGGCGAGCTCGCGCAGGGCGTGCTCGCCGTGGCCCCAGTACAGGTTCGTGCCGGCCATGATCACCGGGCGGTCGGCGTCACGCAGCAGCGCCAGCGCGCGGTCGACGGCCGCCGTGTCGGCGTGCGCGCGGCCGGCGGGACGGCTCTCGGGGAACGGGGTCTCCTCGGCCTCCATGAACACGACGTCGAGCGGGAAGTCCAGGAACACCGGTCCCGGGTGGTCGCGCTGCATCACGCCCCAGGCGTCGTCGATCAGGCCCGGGATCTCGGCCGTCGACGGAGCGGTCGCGGCGAGCTTGACGAGCGGGCGCACGAACGGGACGTGGTCGATCTCCTGCAGCGAGCCCTGGCCCCAGCGCATCGCCGGCGCGCGGCCGCCGAGGACGAGCACCGGCGAGTGGTTCTGCTGCGACGAGGCGATCGCACTCATGCCGTTGGTCACTCCGGGGCCCGCGGTGAGCGCCGCGACGCCCGGTTCGCGCGTCACCTTCGCCCAGCCCTCGGCCGCGAATGTGGCCGCGGACTCGTGGCGCACGTCGACGATGTCGATTCCCTCGGCGCGACAGCCGTCGTAGATCGAGAACAGGTGTCCGCCCGAGAGCGTGAACAGCTTGCTCACGCCGTAGGCCTTCAGGCGGCGGGCCACCAGGCGGCCACCGTGGAGCGTCGTCGTCTCTTGCGCCTCAACGGTCATGGCGCCGCAATCTACCCCCCGGGCGGGGGGTTGGACCCCGGTCGAGCGTGAGCTCCAGTAGCCGCATGGCTACGGTGTCCATCAATGGAGAATCCCTCTCAGATCCGCGACGCCGACCTCGAGCTGCTCCTGGCCGAGTCCGATCGTGAGCAGCCCTTCCTCGTCGCCCCGCGCCGTCCAGAGCGCCAGGAACCGCGCGAGGAGCTCGACGAGCAGATCCTCGCCGGGCTCGTAACTCCCTACTGAGTCCTCAGCGAGGCAGCGCGGTAGCGTCGTTCATGCGCGCGGTCGCGAGTGCGTCGGCGACCTGACCCTCGCCCCAGAACAGCGAGCGCTTGACGCGCAGCGCCGGCAGGCGATCCGCGCCTGCCGCCAGCAGGCGGCGCCCGGCGCCCTCGATCGCTACGTCGCGGCTGCGGTCGCCGGCTGCCCGGAGGGCGTCGTCGAGCGCCAGCCCGGCGGCCGCGGCCGCCTCGAACAGGATCTCGGGATCGTCGAGGTCGAAGCCGCCGCAGAAGGCGAGCCGGCCGGCGGCCAGCACGAACGCCGCGCCGCGGCCGCAGTCGGCGGCGTGGGCGGCGACGCGCATCGCAGCCGGGACGTCGACGGGAAAGGTGTCGGGCCAGACGAGCGGCATCCGCAGCTCGACCGCACGCTGCTCGGCGGCCACGCGCACGGCGGCGGTCGCAGCGGCGTCGGAGCCCAATGAGCCGGCGCGCAGCGCCGTCGTGGACGCCGGGATCCAGCGCACGTCGTCGAACGCGCGCTCGACCCGCTCGGCGACCAGGTACGTGAACGGACACGCGAGATCGAACATGAAATCGGCGCGCACGGTCGCCGGCCGCGTTTGCGTCCTGGTGCGGCGCGCTTCCCTGCGCTCCGCGAGTTGGATGAGCTCGCCCATTCGATTCGTCTCGTTCTGCCGAATTGCCTCATTGCTTGGCGCGTCTGCGCCCGTGCTCTCGGTATGAACGACCGATCGGAGGAAAACTTGCGCCGCCTGGACGAATCGCGGGTCCGACTACAGACCAGACCCTAAATGTCCACCGTATGAAACCCACCGTCCCTCAGGGCGGGTATGCTCACGCCAATCCCCCGTTTTATCGAGGCCTGCGATCCCAAACGTCCCTCCCCCCAAGCGACATCCCTACGATCAATGGTCGCCAGACGCACGCGCGCTCGACCTCGTGGGGGACAAATGGACGTTGCTGATCATCCGTGATCTCGCAGCGGGGCCCCGGCGATTCGTCGAGCTCCAGCGCGTGCTTCCCGGCATCTCGACCGAGCAGCTCCGCTCGCGACTGAACCGGATGGTCGCGGACGGCCTGCTCACGCGCCAGCGCTACCGCGAAGTGCCCCCGCGCGTGGACTATGAGCTGACCGAACGCTCGCGCGAGCTGATGCCGGTGGTCGGCGCGCTCGCCCGCTGGGGCTACGACTGGACGTGGACCGCGCCGCGCCCTGGCGAGGACATCAACATCGGCGCCGTGTTCCGGCTCGCACCGGGTCTGATCGAGGCCCCGCCCGGGCTCGAGGGCGCCGTCGACCTGATCGTCGAGGGCAACGGCGACGACAAGCCGGAGCGCCATTTCCGCCTGATCGCCTCGCGCGGGCACGTGGAGATCTCCGAGAGCGAGCCCGAGAGCGCCGCCGCCGCCACCGTGACCGGCAACGAGGCGGCCTGGGTGCGCGCGCTCGGCCCCGGCGGATCGGCCGACGAGCTGTCCTTCAGCGGCAACCGCCACCTCGCCGACACGCTGCTGACCGGCTTCACGGCCGCCGCCGCCCGGCGCGCCGCGGCCTAGCGCGGGCTCACTACTTCGTGTAGTCGCGCGCCTCGACGTGCGGGAAGTCGCCCTGGAGGCGCCCGCCGAACTCGCTCGGGCCATGCTTCCAGCAGCCCGGCTCACCGTTCTGGGGCGGGTGGTCGCCACCCGCGTTCGAGCAGTCCGTGGACGGCGCGATCAGGTGCGTGAACGCCTCCGGGCCGAACAGGTGCTGCGGGCCCACGTACGTGCTGCCGCGGTTCGTGTTCAGGCGCTCGGGGTAGATCGCCGCGCTCTCGGCCCCGAGCGGCCCGAACTGGCGCAGGTAATGGCCGAGACCGCCGCCCGGCGAGCTGGTCGTGTCGGCGAGCGCCGCCGCGCCATACGAGAAGAAGTCCGACACCTGCAGCTGTGACGCCTCCAGGTACTCCAGCATCGGGTTCAGCTGGCCGAGGAACGGGTGCACCTTCGCGAGCAGCGGCTCGGCGCCCTCGAGCGTGTCGCGTGCCGCCGGCAGGCCCTCCTTGGACGCCTCGATCACCGGGTCGAGGTTGCGGAAGAACGCCTCGAGGTCGGGCGCCAGCGCGCGCACGTCGGCGAGCGTCGGCTTGAGGTCCTGCGCCACCGGCCGCAGGTCCTGCACGAGCGGGCGCGTGTCGGTCGAGAACGCCTGCAGGCGCGCGAGCGTCGCCTTCGACTCGTCCAGGAACGTCGGGAAGATGCGGATCGACTCGGCCAGCGCGTCGTTGCGCGACGCGGTGGCGTCGAAGACGCGCTTGGAGGACGTGATCAGCGTCCGCAGCTGCTGCTCGTTCTCGGTCAGCGCCGCGAAGGTGACGCCGGTGTTCTTGACCAGCCGGTGCAGCGCGCCCTCCTGCGAGTCGAGCACCTGCAGCACGTCGGACGCGTCGGCAGCAAACCCCGGCAGCGTGCCGAGCGCGTCGTTGAAGTCGCGCCCGCGGCCCTCGATGCCGTTCGCGAGCTGCTGCTGCCAGGTGCGGAACGAGGCGCGCGTGGCCGGGTCGAGCGAGTCGAAGATCTCGTCGAGCTGCACGGTGTCCTCGACCTGCGCGTCGGCCAGCCGCCTGCCCTCCGGCAGCGTGCCCGCGGCGCGGCCGGGGGTGAGCTCCACGTACGTCTCCCCCAGCAGCGTCTTCTGGCGCAGGATCGCCCGCGCGTCGGTGCGCAGCGGCGCGAACTCGCGGTCGAGCTCGATCGTCGCCACCGTCCGGTTGCGCTCGCCGTCGATCGCGAGCTTGCGGACCTTGCCGACCGAGACTCCCGCGACCCGCACGTCGGCCTCCGGCGCGAGCGTGGTCGCCTCAGGGAACGCGACCTGCACGCGGTAGCCCTGCGGCTTGAGCGGGATCGGCCCGCCGAAGGACAGCCACAGGAACAGCAGCAGGCCGAAGCACGACAGCGCGAACACGACCATCGTGAGGACCCGCGCGAGTGAGGGCGCCGACTTCTGCATCAGCCGGTGGCGCAGGCCTCGGAGTCGGTGAGGATCGGCGTGAGCATCTGCAGGAACTCGAGCTCGGGCTGCTCGTCGACGAGCTGGCGGATCGTGGCGCAGGGCGCGCCGATCGTCACCGGCCGGAACGTGCCGTGGGCGTCCGAGCTGGAGAACAGCTGGGTGGCCATGTGCTGCGCCCACGCGAGCCAGAACAGGTAGCCCTCCTGGCGGGCCGCGTTCCCGGGGTCCTCGCGGCCGTTCGGGTTGAACGCGAGCATGTTGAGGAAGTGGTTGATCCGCACGAACGAGCGTGTGAGGTCGGGCGTGGCCGCCGCGAGGTTGTGGGCCGCCGGCCGCAGGTCGCGCGCCACCGGCCGCGCCTCGCGCACGAACGGGCGGATGTCGTCGCGCAGCAGCGGCGTCGCCTCGATGGCGAGCGGGCGGATCGCCTCGTTGGCGGGCGCCAGCGCGCGCGCCGCCGGCCGCAGCTTCTCGGCGGTCGGACCGAGCAGCGTCGCGTAGCGCTCCAGCTGCGCCATCGTCTTGGTCGTCTGGCTGAGCGCGCCCGGCAGCTCGCCCACGGCGTCGGACACGTTCGCCTCCTCGGCCGCGAACTGGCGCATCACGACGGCGGACGAGTCCACGAGGCCGGCGAGGTCGTCGCCGCGCGAGGCGAGCTCGCCGTTGAGCTGGTTCAGCGACGTGATCAGCCGCCGCAGGTTGCGCCGCCGCTGGGCGACCGCGGTGTTCACGCGCGCGAGGTCGCGGTGCGTCGGCTCGAACCGCCGCAGCACCTCGCGCAGGTCCAGTCCGCGGCCTTCGAGCCCGCGCCCGGCGTCGCCGATCAGCAGCTTCAGGTAGTCGCGCGTATCGGCGTCGAGCTCGGCGAGGATCTCGTCGGGGTTGACGTCCGGCGCGGTGGCGGCGATCGGGATCGTGTAGCCGCCCTTCGCCGCCGGCGCCTCTCCGGTCCCCGGCTCGAGGTCGATGAACATGTCCTTCAGGCCGGTCTTGGGCCGCAGCAGCGCGCGGGCGTTCGTGCGCACCATGCCCTCGTACTCGGGGTCGATCACCATCTCGACCACGGCCCTGCCGTTGCGCAGCCTGACGGCGCCGATGTCGCCGATCCGCACGCCTGACACGCGCACGGTCTGGCCCTGGCCGGCGGTGACGGCCTGCGCGGTCGAGAACTCGGCGTTCAGCCGTAGCGGCGCGGGCTCCCACGGGAACCGCATGCGCTGCTGGTCGAGCAGGTACAGCGATACGGCGGCGGCGATCGCGATCAGGCCGAGCACGGCCAGGAACTCCTTTGCGTGCTTGCGGATCGCGGTCACCGGTTGCCCCCCGGTCGTGCGCCGAGCCGGTCGAGCAGTTGCGGCGTCGCGTCCTTGCCGGCGATCTTCAGCTTGCCCTCGAGGCCCTCGAGCTTGAGCCGGCGCTCGAGCCACTTGATCGCCTTCGTGCGCGCGAGTCCGTAGCGGGCCTGGAACGCCGGTGAGTCCGTGTTGATCGTCTTCTGCTCGGGCGGCGCGGCCGGGTTCGTGCGCAGGTCCGGCTGCTGCTGGGTCTCGCACGCGACGTCCGCGTTCAGCGGCGGCCGGCCCTTCGGCTTCGGCGGGTTGGCGCCGAGCAGCGGCTCGGGCGTGGTCGCGAACACGCCGGGCTTCAGCGTCACGAGGTTCTTCCCGCCCGCTGCCAGCACGCGGAACCACGACCCGTTGGCATCGGCCGAGCGGCTCTCGCCGGCGAGGCCGGGGAGCGGCTTCGGGGCCTCCTCGAACACCTTGCCCTCGGCCGGGAACTGCTTGTCCTCGATCGTGTCCATCGACCACGGGTGGATCACGTCGTTCTGGCACCCGGCGGCGCGGCGGACCTGGCGATACAGCGGCACGCTGCGCTCGACCAGGGCGGCGAGGTCGGGCACCGTCGGGCGCAGGTCGGCCGCCAGCCCGCGCAGCTCCTGCTCGGAGACGAGGCCGCGCAGCTCGTGCACGAACGGCACGGCGGCGTCGAGCGTCGGCCCCGAGCTCTGGACGCCCGGCCGCAGGTCTGTGGCCAGCGCACGCAGCGGCGGGAACGCCTCGTTCAGCGCGCCGAGCGCCGGCTGCGCCGCCCGCAGCGTGCGCGGCAGCTCGGCGATCGCCGCCTGCAGGCTCGCATCCTCACGCGCGAACGCGCCGGCGGTCGTGTTGAAGTCGGTGATCAGCGCCTTCAGCTGCCGGCGGTTGCGATCGAGCGCGGCGGCCGTCGCGCCCGCCTTGTCGACGTAGCCGGACAGGTCGTGGCCGGTCTCGCCGAGCATCGCCTCGCTGACGATCGCGGAGTCGCGGTAGGCAGGCTCCCAGAACGGGATCGAGGCGTTGAAGCCGCGCGCGCCGGCGCCTTCGAGCGCCTTGCCGTACTCGCGCAGGAGGATCTTCAGGTCCTCGCGCGTGTCGGACTGCAGGGCCGTCACGACCTCGTCGAGCTGGACCGGGGTCGCGGTCTGCTGGACGGGGAGCGTGCCGCCGTCGTCGAGCTCCGGCGCCGACGGTGAGCCGGCCGTCATGTCGACGAAGAAGTTGCCTTCGAGGAAGATCCGCGGGCGGATCTTCGCGGTCGCGTCGGCATGGATCGGCCGGCCCTTGTCCTCGATCCGCATCGTCACCACCGCGCCGCTCCCACCGCGCTCGGCGCGCGCGACGTCCATCACCTTGCCGACCTCGACGCCCGCGATCCGCACCGGCGAGCCGGGCCGCAGGTTGTTCGAGCTCGCGAACGCGGCGCGGACCTCGTAGTGCGGCTTCAGCGGGATCGACTTGGTGAAGCCGAAGTAGACGAACACGACGCTCGCGGCCAGCGCGACGAGCCCGATCGCCATGTTGGAGCGCGGCAGCCTCATGGGCGCTCCGAGGCCGGCATCTTCGAGTACGGGCCGGTCTCCGGCTCGGCGGTGAACGTCTGGCCCTCGGGCACGCGCGCGCGCCCGGCGAACGTCGGGCCCTGCAGGCCGGCCGAGCGCGGGTCGCGCGCGACCTTGTACCGCTCCGGGAAGAACCGCGCCTGGCGTTCGACGAAGCCGCGCTGGCCGGCCTCGCAGTCGGCGCGCCCGTCCGCGGCGACGGCAGCGCCGTACGGCTGGTCCTGCGCGTACTGCGGTGTGCCCTCGACAACGCCCTTGCCGTTGGCCGGCTCGTCGGCGCCCATCGCGCCGAGCGAGTCCTCCTGCACGCCGGCGGTGTTGACGAGCGCGCGCTGCGCGGACCCGGTCGTGTCGGGCTCGGAGAAGTGCTCGGCCAGGTACGTGAAGAAGTAGTTCCAGCCGTTGCAGACCGTCACGTACGGGCCGTAGAACCGCAGCTGCGGGTTGAGCGTCGTGACCGTCGCGGTGAGCCCGCGCAGCGCCGGGTTGGTGCCAGGCGCCTCGGCCAGGTCCTTGACGCTGCCGAGCGTCTTGCGCAGCTCGTCGTTGAGCTTCACCGCCCGCTCCTGCACCGGCGTGCCGATCACGACCGCGCGGTTGACCGGAGGCAGCGCGCCGCGCAGCTCGTGCGTCGCGCCGGAGAAGTCCTTCGAGAACGCGGTCAGGTCGTCCAGGAACGGCTGCTGGACGCGGAACGACTCCGTGCCGGTGGCGAGCGTAGACGGCGACTTGGCGATCAGCGCCTTCAGCGCCTGCTCGTCGCGGCCGAGCGCCTCGAACGTGTCGGCCATCGAGGTGAACAGCGCGGCGTTCTGCTCCGACACGGGCGCGACGATCCGTGCCGCGTCGCCGAGCTCGCGGATGAAGCCGTCGAGGTCGGTCCGCGGGTCGGCGAGCGTGTTCATCACCGGCTCGAGCGAGCGCATCAGCACCGGCAGCTCCTCCAGCGTGCGGCCGACGTCGCCGCCGCGGCCGGCGAACGCGTCGCCGAAGCCCTGCAGGTTGCCCTGCGAGGCCTTGCGCGTCGCCTCGTCGAACATCGAGTAGACCTCGTCGAGCTCGGTCGAGAACGACGACTGCGAGGCCGGGACGGTGTCGCCGTCACGCAGCCGGTCCTTGCTCGTGCCCTGCGACAGCTCGACGAACTTCAGGCCGAGCGCCGAGCGCGGGCGGATCCGCAGCGTCGAGTCGCGCGGGATCCGGCCGTGGTCCTTGCCGAGCTCGAGCGTCAGCTCGGCTCCGGTCGACCCGTCCTCCAGACGCACAGGGCGCATGTCGGTGACGACGCCGACGCGCGTGCCGCCCGACCGCACCTCGTTGCCCTTCACGAGGTTCGCCCCGTTCGCGACCCGGACCTTGACGGTCGTCGTCGGGACGAACGGGAGGCCGTTGTTGGCGTTGTAGGCCAGGAACACGGCCACCACCGTCACCAGCACGGTGACGGCGCCGACCAGCACGGGGTTCGACGTCAACCTCATGGTCCCAGGAGGAAGTCCAGGAGCCCCTGCGCGTCAGCGGAGCTCGGGTTCTGCGGGAGGGCGCCCTGCACCGGGCCGAGGTCGGGCAGGTTCGCGGGCGGCAGGTCGGGGAGGTCGATGCCGAGCGTGTCCTCCAGGTTCTGGACGAGCTCCTCGGCGGCCTTGCGCTTCGGGTCCTTCTGCTTCTTCTTCTTCGGGTCATCCTTCGCGCCGGGGCGTTCCGGCGCGTTCGGTGCTCCGGCGGCGTCCTTCTTCCTGCTGCGCTTGGAGGCGGGCAGGTGGTGGCCGGCGTCCTTCTCCTGGGCGCCGGTGTGGCTCGGGTCCGCCTGCGTGATCCCGGGCTGGTTGGGGCCGAGGATCGCCGCGCACTCGGCGTAGAAGGACGGGTCCTCCTTCAGCTTCTCCTTCAGCGACTGGAGGTTCTGGTAGCTCGAGCACTTCGAGAGGAAGAGGTTGACCTTCAGCATGTAGCCGTTGGAGTCGAAGGCGTTGATCGCCATCGTCTGGTCGAAGACGTATTGGAGGAGCGCCTCGAACCCGGTGTAGCCCTGGCCGCCGGGCGAGCGCGGGTCCTTCTCGACCGCTCGCTTGCGGTCGTCGAGGTCGTCGAGGACGAAGCCGAGGTTGTTCGCGAGCTCCGGCGTGTCGGCCGCGAACCGGCTGAGCTCGGCGATCGTCGGCGTGGCGGCGCGCAGCGCCGGACGGCCATCGCGGCCGACCTCGGCCAGCGACTTGAGGTTGGCGCGGCTCGCGTCGGCGAAGTCCGGCAGGTTCTCGAACAGGGTCGCGAGCTGGCCCGCTGACGCGTTGAGGTCGGCGAGCGCGGGTGCCTGCGCGTCGGTCGCCTGGCCGAGCTTGGCCATCGTCGGCTCGAGCTCGCGCAGGAACGCCGGGAGGCGCTCGAGGCTGGCGGCGATCGCGGCGCTGCGCTGTGCCGACGCGGCGGCGGTCTGGCGCGTCTCGGTCACGAAGCGCCCGACGTTCTTGCGGTTGCCGGCGAGGTCGCCGATCACCGTGTCGGCATCGCCCGTGAGGTTCGCCAGCACCTTGTTCTGGTCGGCGAGGATCGCCAGCACGCGGTCGGTCTCACGCAACGCCGGGACGGCGCGGCGGACGGTCTGCTGGATGTCGGTGGCGCGACCGCCGACCCCGGCGCCCAGCTCGTCGAGGATGATCCCGAGCCGCTCGCGGTACGGGCGCCGCATGATGTTGTTGATCAGGTCGATCGGGACCGTCGACGCGGTCTGCTCGACGGGGATCGTCGCGCCGGGCTTCAGCCGTTGCGCGTCGGTCCCGGGGCGGCAGTCGACGAAGTACTCGCCGATCAGCGACTGCGGGCGCGTCTCGCAGAACGTGTCGCTGCGCATCGAGCCGAAGCCCGCCTTGTCGATCGCGATGTCGACCAGCGCGCGCTTGGAGCGGCGGTCGACGCGCATGCCGGTGACGCGGCCGGCGCGGACGCCGGCGACCTTCACGTCGGCGCCGTTGACGATCCCGAACGCGTTGTCGAGCTCGATCGTGAAGTGCCCGCCGCTCGGGTCCTGCGAGCCGGCGGACGCCGTCGCGACGACCGCCGCGGCGCCGGCGGCGAGCATCAGGAAGAGGACCAGTAGCCGGCGCACCTACTTCCCCGGGAGGACCTGTGTCGGGTCGCAGTTGAAGTCCGGCGTCGGCTTCCACGGGCGCGAGCCGTCGGCGGACCTGTGGTCGCCGCCGCCCGGGCAGCGGTTGCGCTGGTCGGTCGAGGCGGCCGCCTGGAACGCCGCGTCGCGCAGCTCGGGCGGCACCGGCGTGAGCTGGCCGTCGACGACCGCGAACGCGCTGGCGTGGATGCCGACGCGCGAGGCCGCGCCGAGCGCGTCGTACGTGCCCGAGTGGCTGAAGTCGTCGAACCAGCCGAGCAGGTCGACCGTGTAGGGCCGGATGTACTCGAGCTGCGGCGTCGCCTCGCCCAGTGCCTTGGTCGAGGCCGGGAACGCGCCCTCGCGGTCCTCGCCGTTCTCGTTGACGTCACGGACCGCGACGTCGCGCAGCGGCGCCTGCGCGTTGGTGAGGTCGAGCAGGTCGTTGGCCTCGCCCGGCGCCTTCAGCATCCGGCTGAGGTCGGCGAACGTCGGTCGCGCGTCCTGCGCGAGCGGCCGCAGCTCCGAGAGGAACGGGCGGAGCTTCTTCGCGACCGGCTTGGAGTCCTCGACGAGCGGCTCGAGGTCGTCGAGCGTGGCGCGCAGGTTCAGGAACGTCGTGTTGGCGCGCCGCATGAAGCCCGGCAGCTGCTCCACGGACTCCGCGAGCGCCTGCTGCTCGGACCCGATCGCGTTCGTCGTCGTCGCGAGGTTGTCGACGAGCCCCGACAGGTCCTCGCGGCGGTCGGCGAGGTCGGTGACCAGCTGCGACGACGCGACGACGAAGCGCTCGAGCAGCTTCGAGTCGGAGTTCAGCTCGCGGAACAGGCGCGAGGAGGCCGACAGGGACGGGTTCAGGTACAGCAGCCCGGCGTTCATCTGCTCGCCGCGGCCGGCGTGCTGGGCGGCCGAGCCCTTGATCACCTTCTGCAGATCGCGGCGGGTGCCGGGGTCGAGCGTGTTGAAGATCTGATCGAGGTCGACCGCCGTCGTCGTGGCGTCCTGCTCGAGCACGCCGCCGTCCGGGATCGCGGCCGCGCGATCGGGCGCGAGCCGCAGGTCGACGTAGCGGTTGGCGACGCCGGACAGTGACGCCTGGCGGACGGTGGCGAGCGTGCCACGCCGCAGCGGCGCGTGATCGCCGTCGATGCTGAGCGTCAGCTCGGCCTGGCCGTCGCGCGTCAGCCGGATGTCCTCGACCTTGCCGGCCGGCACGCCGGAGACCTGCACGAGGTTGCCCTTGACGAGCTGGGAGGCGTTCTCGAACCGCGCCTTCACCACGTAGCCGCCGGAGCCGCCCAGCAGCACGACCACCACGAACACCGTGGCGGCCGCGAGGGCTGCGAGTGCGACGATGCGCACAAGTGGGGCTGTTCCGCGCAAGGTTCCTCCTGCTCCCTTCCCGGGAGCCCCAACGCGGCTATGGGCGAGAACTTGCGGTTACAGGCCGAGCGCGGCCCGGACTGCGTGCTCGTCGAGGCCGTCCACGAGCACGCGCTTGTCGCGCCCGGAATGGCCGCGGACGATGCTCACGTGCGACGGCGCGACCCCCGCCGCCTTGGCGATCAGGCGGCACAGCGCGTCGTTGGCGCGCCCGTCGACAGGCGGCGCGGTGACGCGGATCACGATCGCCCCGGCGCGCTCACCGACCACTTCGTCGCGCCGGGCCCGTGGCTGAAGTCGGACGCTCAGCTCAGCTCGTGCGGGCGTGAACCGCTCCCGACGAGCCGATCCCTGCGCTCGAGGACCTGCTTGCGCGGGAAGTTCCCGGGCCGCCGCCGCTCCACCACCGTCTCGCCGCCACACGCCGGGCATGGCTCCTCGAGCAGGTGCTCGACCGACCCGGCGAACAGGCTCCACCGCGTTTCCCCGCATGTCAGACACCGCACCGCGTACACGAACAAGAACAATCCCGCGTCAGGTCACGGAATGCAACCGCGACGGTCTCCGCGGGGACCTACATCCCGGGGGCGTTCGGATCGCGCCGACCCTCGTCGAAGGTCGCGTGCTTGCGATGCTGCGCATCGGCCTCCGCACGCCGGAGGGCGCGCTCCCCGGCCTTCTCCTTGCGGTCGCGCCGGTGCGCTGCCCACTTCTCACGCACTGCACGAAGTCGATCTGCGGTCCCGGACATGCGCGCTCCTCTGGTCGGGCCCTTCGAGCAATCAAGCCTACTCGCAAGTGCCCGGGGTGGGACTCGAACCCACACTGTCCCGAAGGACCATCGCTTTTAAGGCGATTCCGTCGACCAGTTGCGGCACCCGGGCGTGCCCGGCATCGTAGTTGCGCGCGGCTTGGCGCATGGGTTCTCGAGCTCTCGCTACGCTGGAACGACGCAACTTTCTGGTCGCGCAGGAGTTCCTGCCCGCGACCGGACGAATTGCGCCCCGATCTCCGCTGCCGGATGATCGGCGGGCGTCGACCATCTTGGAAGCTTCCGCACTCCATCATCCAGCCGGCATTGCCGGCGTGCACGGGCGCTCGCCGCTGCTGCGGCTGCAGTCCGACGAACGCCTGATCGCCCTGGTCCGGCGCGGGAACCACCACGCCTTCGAGGCGCTGGTGGCGCGCTACCAGTCGCGGCTGCACGCGTTCTGCCGGCACATGCTGTCCTCCAAGGAGGATGCCGAGGACGTGCTGCAGGAGGTCTTCGCGGCCGCGTTCAACGCGATCCTCGCCGATGACCGCACGATCAACGTGCGGCCGTGGCTGTACCGGATCGCGCGCAACCGGTCGCTGAACCACCTCAGGCGCACGCAGGCCGTCGGCGTGGACTCGATGGACATCCACCTGTCCGAGCACGGCCAGACGACGGCCGACAAGGTGCATCGCCGGGAGGAGTTCCGCCTTCTCATCGCGGACGTCCAGGACCTGCCGGAGACGCAGCGGACGGCGCTGCTGCTGCGAGAGATCGACGCGCTGTCGTACGACCAGATCGCCGAGGCGATGGAGACCACGGTCCCATCCGTCAAGTCGCTGCTCGTGCGCGCCCGCGTGTCGCTCGCCGAGGCGGCCGAGGCGCGGCTGCTCACCTGCGAGGAGGTCCGCCAGGAGCTCGGCGAGGTCGCCGAGGGCCTGATCCGCACGACCGCCCCGGTGCGACGCCATCTGCGGACCTGCGAGCGCTGCGCGACGTTCCGCAAGCAGCTGCGCCAGACCAACAAGGCGCTCGCCGCGCTGTTCCCCGTCGGCCCGTTCCTACTGCTCAAGAAGACGCTGCTCGCGCACCTCGGCACCAGCGCCGCAGCCGGGGGCGGCACCGCCGCCGCGTCGGGCGGCGCCGCCGCGGCGGGTGCGGCCGCCGGCAGCGCGATGCAGGCCGGTCTGAGCACGCTCGCCACCAAGACCGCGGCCGGGCTGGCCGCAGCGGCGATCGTCACCGCGGGCGCCGTCGAGGTCAAGCAGGTCGCCCGCAAGCCGGGCAACAAGACTCCCACCGTCATGGCTGCCGCAGCGCCCGTCGCTCCCGCCGCCGCCCCGGCCGTCGCCGCCGCCGCGCCCGTGCGTGAGGCGCAGCCGCGCTCCGACGGCGACCGCTACAAGCCCGACGCCAAGAAGGCGAAGGCGGCCACCAGGCCCGACAAGCCGGCAGACGCCTCGAAGCCCGCCGCGGCGGAGACGCCGGCCGACGTCGAGCAGCACGAGTCTGCCACGAGCGAGCTGCCGACCGAGACGACCGGCTCGACCGAGGACTCCGGCGGCGTGATCGCCCCGACCCCCGGCGACCCCGCCGCGCAGCCCGCTCCGCTCCCCGCTCCGACGCCGACACCGGCCGGTCCGGCGCCGACCCCGATCCCGACGCCGACCCCGACCCCGACGCCGACGCCGGCCCCCACGCCGGAGCCGGAGCCCACCCCGGCGCCGGACCCCACGCCGGATCCTCCGGCTCCCAGCCCGGAGCCGTCGCCCGCGCCGCAGCCGTAGGACCGCGCCGCGGCCGTTAGGCTGGCGCGCCGATGATCGACTTCGACGACTTCCTGAAGGTCGACATGCGCGTCGGGCGCGTGGTCACGGTCGAGGACTTCCCCGAGGCGCGCAAGCCGGCCTACAAGCTGACGATCGACTTCGGCCCCGAGATCGGCACCAAGCGGTCGTCGGCGCAGATCACCAACTACGCCAAGGACGAGTTGGAAGGCCGCCTCGTGGTCGCCGTCGTCAACTTCCCGCCACGCCAGATCGGGCCGTTCATGTCCGAGGTCCTCACGCTCGGCGCGGCCGACGACGAGGGCCGCGTGATCCTGCTGGCGCCGGACACGGCCGTGCCGCTCGGCGCCCGGATCCACTAGCCGGCGAGGCCGTCAGCTCACCGCTGTCTTCACGAGCGCGCCGATCCGCTTCTCGTCGGCGGCGGTCAACTCCGTCAGAGCGAAGGCGGTCGGCCACATCGTGCCTTCGTCAAGGTTCGCCGTGTCGTTGAAGCCGAACGTCGCGTACCTCGACTTGAACTTCTCCGCGGATTGGAAGAAGCAGACGATCTTGCCGTCCTTGGCATAGGCGGGCATCCC
This sequence comes from uncultured Solirubrobacteraceae bacterium, assembly GCA_963806395.1. Classification (GTDB taxonomy): domain Bacteria; phylum Actinomycetota; class Thermoleophilia; order Solirubrobacterales; family Solirubrobacteraceae; genus DASSUW01. The sequence goes on from CAWDYI010000022.1 coordinate 367,507, forward strand.
GTACCACGTCTTCGGGGAGAGGTCCGGCGCGCTGGCCTTGATCACGGCGTGGAGCCGCTCGGCCATCGTGCGATCCGGCTCGGGCATCTCGGCGATCTTCGCGAGCACGGCGGCTTCCTCGTCGGCCTTCTTCCCACTCGCCTTCAGCTCCCGAGCGCGCTCCTTCATCGCGGCTCGTTCCTCGGCCGAGAACTTCTGCGTTTCCTTCATTGCAGTTCCTCCCTGGCTATGCGGCCTGCAGGAGCCCGATCACCTTCATGCGCCGCTCCAGCGCCTTCATAGCGTACGCGCGCGTCTCGGCGACGGTGACGCCGAACAGCGTCATGTCGTCGTCGCCGCCCTCCAGCCAGTGCGGGCGCAGTACGCCGTCGGCCACCGGCGCGACCTCGGTCAGCGTGCGCTGGATCGCGGTGACGTAGCGCGGGTCGCGGCGCGCCATGTCACGCAGGAAGCGGGCGCCGAACGCGACGTGGCGATGCTCGTCGCGGGCGACCAGGGTGAAGCCCCTCACGAACGCCGGCAGCGTGCCCATCCGCTCGTTGAAGTCCATGATGAAGTGCTGGCCGGTGAGCGCCAGCATCCCCTCGATCACCATGTGGTAGAGCGTGATCGCCTCGACGAGCGTCTCGAGGTCCTCGGGCTCGACCGCCAGCCGGTCCACGCGCGTGCGGAGCATCTCGTCGAACAGCACGCCGAACTCGCGGTTCAGATGCGTCGAGGTCTCCTCGAGCCGCTGCTCGAGGTTGTCGGCCTCGAGAACGCCGACCTCGCGGTAGAAGCGGTCGAAGAACGCCACGTGGCGCGCCTCGTCGGCGATCTGGGTGCACAGGAACAGCCGCATCTCCTCGTCGGGCGCGGCGCGCATCATCGGCCCCAGCTCGGCCGCGACGCGCTGCTCGCCGATGAAGAACGAGGACAGCCCGTACATCCGCTGGAAGCGCTCGTCCTCCGGGATCCGCTCGTGCCAGTCGATGCGGTCCTGCGTGAAGTCGAGGTCCTGCGTGGCCCAGTGCTGGCGCTCCCACAACTCGTACAGCTGGCGGTAGTCGAGCAGGTGCGACTCGCCGCGGTCCGCCGAGGCGAGCAGCGCCGGGTCGCTGGTGGCCTGGAAGTCGGTCCGCTGCGTGCGCTCGCTCATTCTGCGCGAGACTACCCTGCTACTGGCTGGCCGGCCAGCCTAGACTCCAGCATGCCCCTCAGCTCCCCCGTCGACGGCTTCCAGCTCGCCTACGACCGCGCGGGCGGAGGACCGCCCGCGGTGCTGCTCCACGGCTGGCCGGGATGGCGCGCCGACTACCACGATGTGGTCCCGCTGCTCACTCCCCATGCGGACGTCGTCGTGCCTGACCTGCGCGGCTTCGGCGAGTCCGACCGCCACGTCCGGCCGCCGGCCGAGGCGTACTCGGCCGAGGCGCAGGCGGCCGGCGTGCTCGCGTTGATCGAGGAGCTCGGGCTCGACCGCCCGGTTCTCGTCGGCTACGACATCGGCAGCCGCGTCGCGCGGATGATCGCGGCCACACACCCGGACGCGATCCGCGCGCTCGTCCTCGCCCCGCCGCTGCCGGGCATCGGCGAGCGCATCCTCGGTGCCGGCGCGCAGCGCGAGTACTGGTACCAGCCGTTCCACAACCTGGCGATCGCCGACGCGCTCCTCGACGGGCAACCGGACGCGGTCCGCGCCTACCTGGCCCACTTCTGGGAGCACTGGAGCGCGCCCGGCTGGTCATTGCCCACCGAGCGCCTCGACGAACTGGTCGCGCTGTACTCGCGGCCCGGCGCGTTCACCGCCAGCATCGCCTGGTACCGCTCGGGCTCCGGCGGTGTGGCGACCGCGCTGGCGGAGCGCGCACCGGATCCCGAGGACCGCGTGCACGTCCCCACCACCGTCCTGTGGGGCGAGCGCGAGCCGCTGTCCCCGCCCGCGTGGTCGGACCGCCTCGAGGAGTTCTACTCGGACTTCGAGCTGGAGATCGTCGAAGGCGTCGGCCACTTCACGCCGCTGGAGGCGCCCGCAGCCGTGGCGGAGGCTACGGTCCGGCGTCTACGCCCGTGATGAGGACCGCCTTGCCGGCCACGCCGGCGTCGATCGCGTAGCGGCCCGGCCGCCGGCCCTCGAGCCTTGCCCGCGCCGTCCTCCCCGGCCCGACGGCGATCGGCGTCGCGCCTTCGAGGCGCACCACGACCTCGACCGGCAGCTTGTTGTGCACGATCAGCTCGATCGCCAGGAAGCCCGGCACAGAGACCTCCGGCGGCGTGATCCCGCCGGACGCGACCGTGAGCTCGACCGGCACGCGTGCCTCCTGCTCGTCGCCCGCGCCGCCCGGCTGGTCCTCCGGGTTCTGCGGCGCCGGGGTGTCGGTGGCCGCCGGCGAGGGTGTGGGCGTGGGCGTCTCGGTCGGCGTCTCGGTCGCCGTGGCCGCCGGCGGCGCGGGCGTCGCCGGCGCAGCGGTGGGCTCGTCGTCGCCGCCGCAGCCAGACAGCGCGGCGGCGACGGCGAGGGATGCAACCAGCGGCCGGCGCACTAGTTCCCGATCGAGAACAGCGCCTCGAGGTCGTGCTGCGAGAAGACCTCGAAGGCGACCATCGTGTGCGTGCGGCGGATGCCCTCGAGCTTGCCGAAGCGATGGGTGACCACCTCGGCCACCTCCTGCGGCTCGCGCACGCGGAGGATCGCGACGAAGTCCCACTCGCCGGTCACGGAGTAGGCCTCGGCCACGCCCGCGACGTCGGCGAGCGCGCCGCCGAGCCGCTCGATCGCCGGGCGCTCGGCCTCGATGAGCACGATCGCGTGGGTCATTTGACCGTGTGCGTCCCGCCCGGGTCGAGCACGACGACCTCGGAGAAGCCCGCGTTCTGGACGTCGGACTTGAACGCCTGCGGCGTCGGTCTCGATCGGCGGGAACGTGTTGTAGTGGCACGGGATGACCTGCTGCGGCTCGATGAACCCGACCGCGGTGACGGCGTCGTAGCGGTCCATCGTGTAGTGGCCGCCGATCGGCACGAGCGCGAGGTCGACCTTGTCGCCGCGCTGGGCGATCAGCTTCATGTCGCTGAACAGGGCCGTGTCGCCGAGGTGGTAGATCAGGCGGTCGCCGATGTGGATCAGCAGGCCCGCCGGCGTGTGTGGCGTACCGCCCGGCGACACCGCGGTGTGCCAGGCGGGCACGAGCTTGACCCAGCCCCAGTCGAACTGGACGGTGCCGCCGAGGTTCGGATCGACCACGTTCTCGAGGCCGCCGCTGCCGAGCTCGCCCGCCAGCTCGGTGATCGCCAGGACCGTCGCGCCGGTGCGCTTCGCGATGCCGACGACGTCGCCGAAGTGGTCGGCGTGGCCGTGGGTGAGCAGGATCGCGTCCGGCGCGAGGTCGTCGGCGGCGACCGCCGCGGCCGGGTTGCCGGTCAGGAACGGGTCGATGACCACCGTCGCGCCTCCTGCCTTCAGCTCAAAGCAGGCGTGGCCCAGGAATCGGATGTCAACCGCCATGTTCAGTCTCCTTTCTTCAGCGTCTGCGCAAGTTCGTACCCGACGGCGACGCCGACGAGCATGCTCAGGCGTGTTTCCTCGGCGAGGAGCGTGCGCACGGCGGTGAGCCGCTCGTCGGGATCCGGCTTGCCGGCCGCCTTGAGCACCTCGGCCTGGTGTGCGGAGCCGAACCAGTCGGCGGCGGCGAGCGCCTCGTCGAGGATGCGCTGCAGCTGCGGCGCCTTCGCGGCGACCAGCCGCTGAGCCTCTTCGAGACGCCGCGGATCGCTCAGGGCCTCGATCGCAGCGTCGATCTCGGCGTCGGAGTGGCGCTCGGGCACGGACCGGCATCATAGGAGCCGATGACTGCGCCCCTGACGTCGCTGTCACACGGAGCAGGGTGCGGCTGCAAGCTGTCCGCCGCCGACCTGCGTCCGATCGTGGCCGCGCTCCCGCGAACGACCGACCCGCGCGTGCTGGTCGCCGCCGACACCGCGGACGACGCCGGCGTGGTCCAGATCACGCCCGACCTGGCGATCGTGCAGACCGTCGACTTCTTCACGCCGATCGTCGACGATCCCTACGCGTTCGGCCGCATCGCCGCCACCAACGCCCTGTCCGACGTCTACGCGATGGGCGCGCGACCGGTGGCGGCGCTCAACCTCGTCGCGTATCCGCTGGCGACGCTCGGCCCTGACGTGCTGCGGGAGATCCTGCGCGGCGGCGCCGACGCCGCCGCCGCAGCCGGCACGCCGATCGTGGGCGGCCACTCGATCGACGATCCGGAGCCCAAGTACGGGCTGGCGGTGACCGGCGTGGTCGCGCCGGACGACGTGCTCACGAACGCCGGCGGCCGCGCCGGTGACGCGCTCGTGCTCACGAAGCCGCTCGGCGCGGGCGCCGTGGCGACGGCGATCAAGCGCGGGCTGGCGGACGCTGCGCTGGTGGAGCGCGCCGTCAGTGTCATGACCACGCTCAACGATCGGGCGGCCGATCAGGCGCGCGCGGCCGGCGCCCATGCGCTCACCGACGTCACCGGCTTCGGCCTGCTCGGCCACGTCCACGAGCTGGCCGCAGCGAGCGGTGTCGCGGCCGAGATCGACGCCGCCGCGGTGCCGGCCATCGAGGGCGTGCTCGAGCTGCTCGCGACCGACGCCGCGCTGGCCGGCGGCTCGAAGCGCAACCGCGCCGACGCCGAGACCTTCACGACCTGGGCGGACGCGGTGCCGGAGGCGCGGCGGCGGCTGGTATGCGACGCGATGACCTCCGGCGGCCTGCTCGCCGCCGTGCCGGCGGAGCGCACGTCCGCGATCGACGGCGCCGTGATCGGCCGGCTCCGCGCCGGCGAGCCCGGGACGATCTCAGTGGGTTAGCGCTCGCGCAGACGCGCGAGCGCGATGCCGAGGATCACGCCGATCAGGCCGCCGCCGAGGCCGGCGAGCGCGCTCGCGCTCGGCGTCGCCAGCGGCAGCATGATCAGGACCGCCGCGATCGCGAGCGCGCCGAGCAGGTCGGAGTCGTCCTCGATCCCGCGGCGGCGCCCGAGCACGTCGCGCATCGCCCATCCGCCGAGCAGCGCCAGCGCGGCGCCGTTGCCGCCCGCGGTGATCAGGCCGACGTCGTCGCCCACGATCGCCAGGGCGTTGCCGCCCGCGCCGCCGGCGAAGAACAGCAGCAGCGCCGCCCACGGGCCGTGGCGCCGCTCCACCAGCCAGCCGAACAGGAAGATCGCGCCGAGCGTGACGACCTCGTAGCCGGTGCTCGGGTAGTAGAAGAGCGTCGTGACCGTGCGGTACCACTCGTCGGTCACGTCCGAGTACAGCACCACGTCGATGATCGGCCAGATCCCGGCGCGCGCCCCGAGCGTGAACAGCAGCGCGCCGAGGACGAGCGCGATCGTGGCGTACGGCCGCCGCTCGGCGCGGATGCCGGGGATCTCGCCCGGCTTCAGGCGGCTGAGCGTCGTACGGCGCCTGCGCGGGGGCTTGGTCTCCTTGCCGCTCCCGGCGCGCTCGAGCTTCGGCGCGCGCTTACGCAGCCGCGTACCGCAGTACGGGCATTCGGTGATGTACGGCGACACCTCTGAGCCGCACTTCTTGCAGACGACGAAGAGGTCGGGTCCGCTCGCCATGGACGATCGATTCTACGCGGCCTGAATAACCACCCGGCCGGGACACGCGCCTACGGGTTCGTGGCCTCCACGATCTCGCGCATGACCTCGCCGTAGTCGTGGTTCGCCTGATAGACGAGACGCTGCCGCTGGGCGCCGTTGCCGTTCTGCAGGATGTCCTCGAGCGCCTCGAACTCGTCGGCCGATCCGAGGTCCTGGGCGTGCTCGCGCAGCCGGTCGTACAGCCGCTTCGCCAGGTCCTTGGCGGAGATCATCCGGCGCTCCGGCAGGTCGACCAGCTCGCCCTCCATCCCGTGCCGGGCCGCCAGCCACTTGTTCTCGTCCAGCATCTCGTAGGGGTAGCGGGCGAGCTGCTTGCCGGCCTCGTAGTGCTCGGCCAGCTCCTTCACCATCGCCTGGGTGAGCGCCGCCAGCGCCAGCGTGTGCTCGATGCGGGTCTGCGCGTCCATCGCGCGGATCTCGACGGTGCCGAAGTTCGGGTGCGGGCGGACGTCGTACCACTGGAACGTGTAGTCCTCGATCACGCCGGAGTCGACCATGAAGCCGATCCGGCGCTCCCAATCGGCCCAGTCCTCGTAGTACGGCGGGATGCCGACGCGCGGGAAGGCACGGAAGATCGGCATCCGGGTGGAGGCGAAGCCGGTCTCGTCGGCGCGCCAGAACGGCGAGTTGGCAGCGAGGGCGAACAGGATCGGCACGTGCACGCGCATGCCGTTGGCGATGTGGATCGCCTTGTCGGCGTCGTCGACCCCGACGTGCACGTGCAGGCCGAAGATGATCTCCTGGCGCGCGACGAATCGCAGCGCGGCGATCAGCTCGCGGTAGCGGGGGTGCGAGGACACCCGCTGGTCCTCCCACATCGCGAACGGATGCGTGCCGGCGGAGCCGATCAGCAGCTCACGCCGGCCGGCCGCCTCGGCGACCGCCCGGCGCAAGGTGCGCAGCTCCTCGCCGGCCGCGCGCGTGTCCGGGTGCGGATGCGTGGCGATCTCCAGCACCGACTGCAGAAGCTCCGGCTTGACGTCGCCGTCCTCGCCGTACTCCTCGAGCACCGCTTCGATCGCGTTGGCCAGGGCCAGCGTCTCGGCGTCGAGGATCATCAGCTCCTCCTCGATCCCGATCGTATAGCTGGGCCCGGTGAACTTCGGCTCCATCGGCCGCGTACAGTACGAGCCTTCGAAGCAGAACCGACTTTTGAACAGGGGGGCGCACCATGGCGCTCGGATATGACGGCAAGCTCTACATCCTCGCGTTCGACCACCGAGGCTCGTTCCAGAAGAAGATGTTCGGCATCGAGGGCGAGCCGACGCCGGAGGAGACGACGACGATCACCGACGCCAAGCGCCTCGTGTTCGAGGGCATGGAGAAGGCGGTCGAGCGGGGCGTCGACGCGTCCGCGGCCGGCGTCCTCGTCGACGAGCAGTTCGGCGGCGACGTGCCGCGGCTCGCGCGCGAGCACGGACTCGCGCTCTCGATGCCGGTCGAGAAGTCCGGCCAGGACATGTTCGACTTCCAGTACGGCGAGGAGTTCGGCGAGCACATCCTGGAGTTCGACCCGCAGTTCTCCAAGGTGCTGGTCCGCTACAACCCGGAGGGCGACGCCGAGGCGAACCGGACCCAGCTCGACAAGCTCAAGCGCCTGGCGGACTGGCTCCACGACAACGGCCGCCTGTTCCTGTTCGAGCTGCTCGTACCCGCCGAGCCGGCGCAGCTCGAGTCGGTCGGCGGCGACGCCGACCGTTACGACGGCGAGGTGCGCCCGGAGCTGATGCGGCGCTCGATCGAGAACATCCAGAACCACGGCATCGAGGTCGACATCTGGAAGATCGAGGGCGTGGACCGGCAGGAGGACGCGCAGATGCTGGTCGACCAGACGCGCAAGGGCGAAGGCCGTGAGAACGTCGTGTCGGTCCTGCTCGGGCGCGGCGCGAGCGACGAGAAGGTCGACCACTGGCTCCAGCAGGCCGCGCCGGTCGAGGGCTTCGTCGGGTTCGCGATCGGCCGCTCGATCTGGTGGGACGCGCTGAAGAACTTCCTCGCGGGCGATCTCGAGCGGGAGGCCGCCGCCGACCAGATCGCCAACAACTACCTGCGCTTCATCAAGGTCTACGACGACGCGGAGCAGAGCGCGCGCGTCTGAGGGTCGTGAACGCCGAGCTGGTGCGCGGCGGCTACGCGACGGTTCTGACGATCCCGCCGAACGTGGCGCACGCGGACGGCTCGCCGTGCTCGCACGGCGCAACGGGCGCGGTCTGTGGGCTGAGTGCCGCTAATGTTGCGCTCCCATGCGCATGCGCCAGAGCATCTCCGAGATCGAAGAGGCGTTCTTCGAGGAGATCGAGGAGGATCGCGAGCGACGTGAGCGCCTGCGGCGCCATGCCGAGCAGCGCTCGCGGCGTCGTCGCACGGCCAGAACGCACCGCAGCGGAACGCTGCGGTTCCTGCTGGTCCTGCTGGTCCTCATCGCCACAGCCGTGATCGTGGCCTGGGCGATGTTCCAGACCCTTTACATCGTGATGGACTAGGGGCGGCTGCTAAGCCGCTTCAGCGCGTCGTCGACCTCAGCACGAGCCGACGCCCCTGCAGCGACGTTCTCCTGCTGGATCTCGAGATAGACCTCTTTGCGGAACACGGGAATGTCCCGCGGTGCCTGGATTCCGATTCGTACTTTCTCTCCCATGATCGACAACACCGAGACCTCGATGTCGTCGCCGATCATGATCGACTGGTTGGACTTGCGTGTCAGTACCAGCATGGCGCCGCCTCCCTGGCGTTTCTCAAGGCTCGGGCGAGGTTAGTGCTCATTCGGCGAATCTCCTATAGGGCCTGCACCCGAAGCCCCTGACCCCTCTTGCGCTAGCCTACCGGCCTCTCATGAGTCGCCGGTCCCTGCGTCCGCAGCTTAACCAGATCCGCGGGTGGGTGCGACAGGGTCGTACAGACGCCTGGATCGCACACCAACTCGACGTCACCGTCCAGCAGATCCAGGCCTTCAAACGCGAGCAGGAGCTCGAGGCCGACGGAGCCGAGCCGGGCACCTCCGGCTTCGAGGAGGTCGACCTCCGCGCCGAGGACGACGCCGCGATCGCAGCGGAGCTCGAGGAGGAGGCCAAGCGGCGTGCGGAGGAGGAGGCCGAGGAGGCCGCCCGCAAGGCCGCCGAGGAAGAGGCCGCAGCCGCGGCCGCCGAGGCCGCCGCCGCCGCAGGCGAGGGCGAACCGGAGGCCGAGTCCGAGGACGACGCCAAGCCCAAGCGCGTCCGCCGCACCCGTGGCGGCCGCACGCGCCGCCGCACCGGGGCACCGCGCCCGCTCGAGGGCACGTTCGACCACGGCGAGGAGGGCTACGGGTTGTGGCTCGACCCGGCCGTTCAGGACGATCCCGTCTACGCCGAGCACTGGGCGGGCCACCGGCCCGTCGAGATCACGATCGACGAGGACCAGATCGTGATCCGCCGCGCCGGCGGAGGCGAGGACGACGACGAAGACTGACGGCGCCGTTGCCCGTGACCGCGCGATCGCCTGGCGGCGCGGTCAGCACGCAGCGCTCTGCGACGTCATAGAAGCCTGGGAGTACGGGACCGCGGTCCGCTGCACGCCGCTGCCGACGTTCTGGAACTACAACAGCGTGCGCGTCGAGGGTCCTGACCCAGGCGCGAGCGCCGACGCGCTGGTGCGCGCCGCGGACATCCTGCAAGGCGACCTGGCCCACCGCCAGGTCGAGTTCGAGAACGAGGCGGCCGGCGAGCGGCTCCAGCCCGAGTTCGCGGCGCTCGGCTGGGCGACCGAGCGGCTGGCGTGGATGCTGCTCGAGGGCCCACCACCGGCGGGCCCGGAGTTCGAGGAGGTGCCGTTCGTCGACACCACCTCGCTACGCGTCGAGTGGACCCGCACGGCGCCGTGGGCGTCCGACGACGACGCGGCGGGACGCTTCACCCAGCACGAGGACACCGTCGCCGCGCTGCGCGGCACGCGCACGCTGGTCGCCCGCGACGCCACGGGCACCCCGGTCGGCTTCGCGGCCTTCGGGGCGCGGGACGACGGCGCGGAGGTCGAGCAGGTGTACGTCTCCCCCGACCATCGTGGCCGCGGAACGGGCGGAGGGCTGGTGTCGGCGGCCGCGCGCGCGGCCGGCGGCACCACGACGTTCATCATCGCCGACGACGACGGCGACTCGAAGCGGCTCTACGAGCGACTCGGCTTCGAGACCGTGTGGATCCAGCACGTGTTCACGCGCCGGCCCGGCTAGCCCATTGGCAGGCGCCGGCCGCCGGCGTAGTCGGTCGCCCCGCGCAGATAGCGGCCGAACGCGGCGTCCGCGACGGTGCGCACATCCCACGCGTACGGGTCCTCCGGGGCGAGCGCCGCAGCGAGGTCGGCGGTCCAGTCCGTGCCGTCGTCGTACAGGTCCACCAGCTCGGACGTCGTGAACGCGCCGCCGAGCCGGCGCCGCAGCTCGTCCTCGATCGCACGCGTCACCCGCTCGAGCAGGCGACGCTGCTCGGGTGGGGCATCCGCCAGGCGGCGCAGGCCGTCCTGCCACTGGGCGAACGCGTTCTCGTACGACACCGTTTCAGGCTAGCGACGGGGAAGTCCCTCGATCACATAGGACTTCTCCCCCGCCTTGACCATGCCCAGCCGGCGCGCCTCGCGGTCGAGCGCGGCCGGGTGCTGGAGCTCGCGACGGCGTTCGGTCAGGCGGCGGTTCTCGTGCTTCAGCGCGGCCACGTCGGCGCGCTTGCGGGCGGCTTCGCGGTAGGTCGACACCCACGTGGCCGCGGGGCCGACGTAGAGGTAGAGGACGAAGCCGAGGACGACGATCAGGGCCCAGCGGCCCAGACGGTCCCAGCGAATCCGGGTACGGCGCTCCATGCCTTCGGCCTTCGTTCGACGGACGAAGGCCCCTTCCTTTGAAACGGTTCGTTCAGCTGCGGAACACAGATCTGCCCGGATACTCGGCGTCGCCGCCCAGCGCCTCCTCGATCCGCAGCAGCTGGTTGTACTTGGCCACACGGTCCGACCGCGACGGCGCGCCGGTCTTGATCTGGCCGCAGCCGGTGGCCACGGCGAGGTCGGCGATCGTCGTGTCCTCGGTCTCGCCCGAGCGGTGCGACATGACCGCCGTGTAGCCGGCCTCGCGCGCCATGTCGATCGCGGCGAGCGTCTCGGTCAGCGTGCCGATCTGGTTGACCTTGATCAGGATCGAGTTCGCCACGCCGCTGTCGATCCCGCGCTTCAGGCGCTCGGTGTTGGTGACGAACAGGTCGTCGCCCACGAGCTGCACGCGGTCGCCGAGCCGGTCGGTCAGCGCCTTCCAGCCGGACCAGTCCTCCTCGTCCATCCCGTCCTCGATCGAGAGGATCGGATAGCGCTCGGAGAGATCGGCCCAGTAGGACGCGAGGTCGTCCGAGCTCAGCGTGCGCCCCTCGTGCGTGAGCTCGTAGGCGCCGCCGGAGAAGATCTCGCTGGCGGCAGGGTCGAGCGCGATGGCGACGTCGTCGCCGGGCTGATGGCCGGCCGCCTCGATGCCCTCGATCAGCGCCTGGAGCGCGGCCTCGTTGGACTCGAGGTCGGGAGCGAAGCCACCCTCGTCGCCGACCGCGGTGTTCAGCCCGCGTGCCTTCAGCGTCTTCTTCAGCGCGTGGAACACCTCGGTGCCGAGCTGGAGCGCCTCGGCGAACGAACCGGCGCCGACCGGCACGACCATGAACTCCTGGAAGTCGACCGAGTTGTCGGCGTGGGCACCGCCGTTGAGCACGTTCATCATCGGGACCGGCAGCACGCGCGCCGACTCGCCGCCCAGGTAGCGCCAGAGCGGCTGGCCCTCCTCGGCGGCCGCGGCGCGCGCGGCGGCGAGCGACACGCCGAGGATCGCGTTCGCACCGAGGCGGGACTTGTTCGGCGTGCCGTCGAGGTCGATCAGCGCACGATCGAGCCCCGACTGGTCGAGCGCGTCCGTGCCGCCGATCGCCTCGGCGATGTCGCCGTTGACGTTCGCGACCGCCTGTGTGACGCCCTTGCCACCCCAGGCGTCCCCCCCGTCGCGCAGCTCCGTCGCCTCGAACTCGCCGGTCGACGCGCCGGACGGAACCGCGGCGCGGCCGGTCGCACCGGAGCGCAGCGCAAGCTCCACCTCGACGGTGGGATTGCCTCGCGAGTCGAGGATCTGGCGGGCGTGGACGGTCTCGATCTGGCTCAAGTCTGCTCCTCGTTCAGGCGCGCCCGCGCGTAGTAGGCGAGCTGGGCGTCGGAGTCCAGATCCTGCCAATCGGCGCCGTCGCCTGCGGCCAGGTCGGCAGCGCCCTGCACACGGCCGCGGAACCGCTCGGACGCGGCCCGCAGCGCGAGCTCGGGATCGACCTTGAGCTTGCGCGCGACGTTGACGGCCGCGAACAGCACGTCGCCGACCTCGTGGAAGGCCGCGTCGCGGTCGCCCTCGGCGGCGCGCAGCTCCTCGAGCTCGCCCTCCACCGTCTCGTAGGGCACGTGCGGGAAGTCGAACCCGCTGGTCGCCGCCCGCCGCTGCACCTTGCGCGCGTACAGCGGGCCCGGCAGGTTCTCCGGGACCTCGCCGAAGATGCCCGGCTCGCGCCCCGGCTCGCCGGCCTTGATCTGGTCCCAGTTGCGGAGCACCTCACCGGCCGTGTCGGCCTCCACCTCGCCGAACACGTGCGGGTGGCGGCGGATCAGCTTCTGGCGGCAGTGCTCGGCGACCTCGGCCAGCGAGCCGGCGCCGCGCTCCTCCAGCAGCAGCGAGAGGAAGTGCACCTGGAAGAGGACGTCACCGAGCTCGTCGAGCAGCTTGGCGTCGTCGCCGGTGTTGGCGGCAGCGGCGAGCTCGTACGCCTCCTCGACCGTGTGCGGGACGATCGTGCGCTCGTCCTGCTCGCGATCCCACGGGCACTCGCGCCGCAACCGCCGCGTTAACGCGTCGAGGCGCCGGAGCGCCTCGACATTCGCGTCACTGTCCGCTGTCACCTACTGCTCAGGCGTCGGCTGGGCCGGCGGCGCGGCCTCACCGCCAGGAGGCGCGGCCCCGCCGGGAGGCGCGGCGCCCGCAGGCGGCGTCGGAGTCGGAGTCTCCTTGGGACCGTTGCTGCACTGCTGCGTCACGAACTCCTCGCGACACTCGGTGCGCTCCTTCCACTTCTTCTGGAAGTCGGCGACGAACTTGTCCAGCGCCTTCTGCTGGTTCTGCGACTGCAGCGTCTGGCGGATCGTCTCCTTCGCCTGCTCGAGCGTCTGCTGCGAGGCCTTCTGGACCTTGTCGACCTCGAACACGTAGAAGCCGAACTGCGTCTTGACGGGCCCGGTCACCTCGCCCTTCTCCGCGTTGAAGACGGCCTTGTCGAGCGCCTTCTCGAGCGTGCCCTCGGCCTGGGCCGGCAGCTTGCCGCCCTGCGACTTGGAGGCCTCGTCGATCGAGTACTTCTTCGCCACGTCCTTCCACGAGTCGCCGCTCGCGAGCGCCGCCTTGGCCTCGTCGGCCTTGCCCTCGGCCTTGGTCAGGGCGATCCGCAGGTCACGCCGCTCGGGCTGAGCGAAGCGCTCCTTGTTCTTGTTGTAGAACTCCTCGATCTGGGCGTCGGAGACCTTGTCCTTGCCCTTGATGATCTTCTCGCGGATCTTGCTCGACAGCAGGTCGAGCTTGACCCGCTGCATGATGTCCTCTTCGGTCTGGCCGTAGTCCTTGAGGAACTTCTCGTAGTCGGCTTCCTTGGGGAAGCTCTGCTTCTTCTGCTCAGCGAACGACTTCTTGACCTCAGCGTCGCTGACCTTGATGCCCATCTCCTCGGCCTCGCCCTCGATCCACTCGAAGGACGTCAGCAGCTGGATGACCTGATCGCGCAGCGCGTCGTACTCCTGCTTGCACTGCTCCTTGAGCTGCTTGTCGGTCGTCTTGGGCTGACCGGCGGCGGGCTTCGGCGCGGTTTTCTTCTTATCCGCGACGCATTGCTCGAACTCTGGAGCATCCGGAACCTTCGCGCCCTTGGTGCCGCTGGACTTGGAGGCCACCGCCATCCAGTGCTCGAACGCATCCTTCTCGATCGGCGTGCCGTCGACTTCTGCGACGGCGTTACCGGGTACGCCTCCGCAGCCTGCAGCGACCGCGACGGTCGCGGCGAGGGCGCACAGGGCGATGACAAGTCGAACTGCCTTCATCATGAGAACCTAAGGGGAGGGGGGACGTTTACGGGAACAGTCGCGCGCTTCATGCGCGGGCGACCGGGCTTTGAGCCCTCCTCGGGTGAGGCATGGTAGCGGCCTTGTGTCGGGTTTCCCCGCCTGTTCAGCCACTCTTTAAGCGGCTTCACGCTGGACGGCGAGCAACACGTCGGCTGCGTTGACCACCGCGGGGAACCGCTGCTCGGGGTCATCGGGCACGCGCAGGGAGAGCTGAGAGCGCCCTGACTCGTAGATCGCGCCGGGCAGCGCTGCGCGCAGCTTGCGGGCTCTCACGCTGTCCAGCTCGATCGGCGTGACCGCCAGCCGGCCACCCCGGAATGTGACGGCCTGGGCCCCGGCCTGGCCGAGCTTGATGCGCGCCTGCTGGAGGGTGATGAGATTGCTCAACGGCATCGGGATCTCCCCGAACCGGTCGGTGAGTTCGGCCCGCAGCTCCTGCAGCTCGGCCACCTCGCGCGCACCCGCGATCCGGCGGTGCACGTCGACCTTGGCCTGCTCGTACGGGATGTAGTCGGGCGGGATGTAGGCGTCGACGTTGACGTCGAGGCGCACCGGCTCGAAGCTCTCGGCCCCGTCCATCTCGGGGTCCATCGACCGGACGGCCTCGTCGAGCATCTGCATGTAGAGCTCGAACCCGAGGGCGGCGACGTGCCCGGACTGCTCGTCGCCCAGCAGGTTGCCGGCGCCGCGCAGCTCGAGGTCTCGCATCGCGACCTTGAAGCCGGCGCCCAGCTCCGTGTAGTCGCTCAGCGCGGACAGGCGGTCGGCGGCCTCCTGCGTCAGGGCGGCCGCGCTCGGATACAGGAGATACGCGTAGGCACGCTCGCGGCTGCGGCCCACGCGGCCGCGGATCTGGTAGAGCTGGCTGAGCCCGAACAGGTCGGAGCGGTCGACGATCAGCGTGTTCGCCTGCGGGATGTCGATGCCGGACTCGATGATCGAGGTCGACACCAGCACGTCGGCGTCGCCGCGCAGGAAGCTCAGCATCCGGTCCTCGAGCAGCTTCTCGTCCATCTGGCCGTGGGCGACCTCGAACCGCACCGCCGGGCACAGCGCACGCAGCCGCTCGGCCGTCTCGTCGATGTCGTCGACGCGGTTGTGCAGGAAGAACGCCTGGCCCCCGCGCGCGTGCTCGCGCTCGAGCGCCTGGCGCACGAGCTGCTCGTCATACTCGCCGACGTACGTCTTGACCGGCCGGCGACCCTCGGGCGGCGTCTCGATCACCGAGATGTCGCGCAGCCCGGCGAGGCTCATCTGCAGCGTGCGCGGGATCGGCGTCGCGCTCATCGAGATCACGTCGACCTTCAGCTTGATCTGCCGCAGCAGCTCCTTCTGCTTGACCCCGAACCGCTGCTCCTCGTCGACGATCAGCAACCCGAGGTCCTTGGCGCGCACGTCGCGGCTGAGCAGCCGGTGCGTGCCGATCAGGATGTCGACCTTGCCCTCGGAGAACCGCTTGACGGCGGCGCGCTGATCGGCCGCCGACCGGAAGCGGCTGACCTGCTCGACGTTGAACGGCTGGTCGCGCAGACGTTCGGAGAATGTGCCGAAGTGCTGCTGGGCGAGGATCGTCGTCGGCACGAGCATCATCACCTGCTTGCCGGCACTCGCCGCCTTCACCGCCGCGCGCAATGCGACCTCGGTCTTGCCGTAGCCGACGTCGCCGCAGATCAGGCGGTCCATCGGCCGGTCGGTCTCCATGTCGGCGATCACCGACTCGATCGCGTCGCGCTGGTCGGGCGTCTCGCGGTACGGGAATGCCTCCTCCAGCTCGCGCAGCTCGACCGAGTCCTCGGCGAACGCGTGGCCGCGGCGGCGCTTGCGCTCGGCGTACAGGTTCAGCAGCTCGCCTGCCAGCTCCTGCGCGGCGCGCCGCGCACGCGCCTTCATCGCGTCCCAGCGGTTGCCGCCGAGCTTGCTCAGCGGCGGGTGCGAGCCGTCGGCGCCGACGTAGCGCGAGATCTTCGCCAGCTGGTCGACGGGCAGGAACACCT
The DNA here is from genome assembly GCA_963806395.1 of uncultured Solirubrobacteraceae bacterium. Taxonomy (GTDB): domain Bacteria; phylum Actinomycetota; class Thermoleophilia; order Solirubrobacterales; family Solirubrobacteraceae; genus DASSUW01. Next base: position 383,279 of record CAWDYI010000022.1, read on the forward strand.
TGTCGGTGCCCTGGTACTCGAGGTTGAGATAGTCGCGCGTGACACCGGCGACGGTCTTGGTGTCGAAGCCCGCGAAGCGCGCGATGCCGTGGTCCTCGTGGACGACGATGTCGCCGGTTCGCAGATCGGTGAACGAGCGCAGCAGCCCGCGGCCCTTGCGCGTCGGCCGCGTGGACGCCTTGCGGCGGTGGATCAGGCGATGCTCGGGGAACGCGGCCAGCTTCAGGCCCGGGGCGACGAACCCGTCACGCAGGTTGGCCTCGGTGAAGATCAGGCCGGTGGCGCCGCCGTTGAGGTCGGCCTTCAGGCGCGCGAGGTTGTACGCGGCGCGCTCGGCGGCGCCCCGCTGCGGCCACGTGACGACGGTGGTGTAGCCCGAGCGCGTGAGCTTCTCCAGCTCCGCCTCGGCCTCCTTGAGCGAGCGCGCGGCGAAGTCGGCGGCCTGCGCGCGCAGCGAGGTCGGCTGATCGGCCGAGATCGAGGACAGGCGGACGGCGGCGCGCTCGTTGAGCGTGCTCAGGATGCGGTCGGGCGCGACGTAGAGCTGGTGGGCATCCGCGTCGTGGAACGCGGCCGTGACATCCTGCCAGTGGTCGCGCAGGCTCGGCTCGGTGTCCTCCTCGGCGGCGATCACGATCTGCGCCTCGGACGGGATCAGGTCGAGCAGCTCGCAGAACCGGTCGACCGGCAGCAGCTCGGCGATGTCCGGGCGGTCCTCCTCCTTGTCGCCGGCCGCGATCTCGGCCAGCTCGCGATGCTCCGCCGCAAGCTCGGCGGCGGGAGCGATCTCGACCGCGTCGGCCTCGCCGAGGCTGCGCTGGGTGAACGTGGAGAACCACCGCAGCGAGTCGATCTCGACGTCGAACAGGTCGACGCGGACCGCGCGCTCCTCGGTGGCCGGGTAGATGTCGAGCAGCCCGCCGCGGATCGCGAACTGGCCGCGCTCCTCGACCTGGTCGACGCGCTGGTAGCCGGCCGCCACGAGGTCGTTCGCCGCCTCGTCGAGGTCGAGCAGGTCGCCCTTGCGCAGCGTGAAGCCGTGCGGGCGCAGCTCCGGGTCGGGGACCTTCTCCGACAACGCGACGGCCGACACGATCACCACCGGCTGCTCTGACCCGGGCGGGGTGTCGGTGAGCGCGTCGAGCGCCGCGACGCGGAGGCCGACGAGGTGCGGCGGCGGCGTGAGGTGGGACTGGTAGGCGACGCCGCGGCTCGGGTAGTAGCGCACCGCGCGCGGGCGCAGCCATGCGCGAAGGTCCTGCGCGAGGTCGCGGGCCGACCGGTCGTCGCCGGCCACGACGACCGTCGGGCGGCGCGTGTCGCGGTCGGCGAGCGCGGCGATCACGAACGGCCGCAGCGACTGCGAGACGAACGCGGAGCCGCCCTCGTCCGCCAGCTTTACGGCGGCAGGGTCATGGTCGAGATGGTTGAGGAAGGTGCGGAGAGCCATGTGCGGGCACGCCAAACGCCGCGTCAGTGCGCGGTGAGGTGGTGCACGAACCAGTCTACGAGGGTGCTCTAGCCAGGATGTTGAGCCGCACGTAGTCGACCACCGGCTCGTCCAGCTCGGCGATCACGGCGTCGACGAACGGCTCGCGCGACGCCGGCTCGAGGCGCTCGATGTGCGAGCCGAGCGCGACCGTGCCGAGGTACTCGTGCGGGTCGTCGGGGTCGACCCTGACGCCGTATGACCAGGTCCAGACGTCGACCCAGCCGAGCCTCCGCAGCCGCGCTTCGGTGTCGGCCGGCGACGCGAAGTGCCACGGCCCGGGCCAGCCGGCGAGCGCTGCCGCGTACGGCTCGCGCTCGCCGACGGTGCGGGCCGCAACCTCGAGCGCGGCGACGTTGCCGGCGCCGCCGCACTGCGCGACGAGCCGGCCGCCGGGCACGAGCGTGCCGAGCAGCCGCGCGAACAGCCGCTCGTGGTCGGCGATCCAGTGGAACGTGGCGGTCGAGAGGATCGCGTCGACCGGGCGCTCGAGCTCGAGCTCCAGCAGGTCGGCGACGTGCACGTCGACACCGTCGCCGAGCCGCTCGCGCGCCTGCGCGACCATCGCCGGCGAGCCGTCGACGGCCACCACCTCACCGCGCGGCAGACGCTCCAGGAGCGCGGCCGTCACCCGGCCGGTGCCGCAGCCGGCGTCGAGCACGCGCTCGTCGCCACGAAGCTCCAGCCGGTCGAGCACGTCACGGCCCATTGCCTCGAGCGGCGCCGACATGCGCTCATAGGAGGTCGCATCCCAGTCGCGCGGCGGCATACGCCTGTACGTTATCGCGAACGGGGTCAGACCCCTATTCGGGCGCCCTAACCGGGGTCAGACCCCTGTTTGGGCGACCTCATGCGTGAGGGTGAACTGGGCGACGACCTGGGCGAGCGCCTCGCTCGTGGCCGCGAGCTGCTGTGCGGAGACCGCGATCTCCTGCGTGGAGGCGCTCGTCTCCTCGCTGGAGGCCGACACCTGCTCGGCTGCCGCGGACGACTGCTGAGCGACGGAGGCGACCTCCGAGAACTCGTCCTGCACACGCTGCGAGGACTCCGAGATCTGACGGATGGCGGCGGCGATCTCCTCGACGCGGCCGCTCATGTCCTCGACGGCGTCGCGGATCGCCACGAACGAGTCGCGCGCGCCCTCGACGGTCGCGGCGCCCTCGCTGGTGCGCTGGGCACTGGTCTCGACGACCTCGACGGCCCGCTGTGTCTCATGCTGGATCTGGCCGATCAGCTCGGCGATCGAGGCGGCTGCCGCCTGCGACTCCTCGGCCAGCTTCCTGACCTCGTCGGCCACGACAGCGAAGCCTCGGCCCTGCTCGCCGGCGCGGGCGGCCTCGATCGCGGCGTTGAGCGCCAGCAGGTTCGTCTGCTCGGCGATCCCCGTGATCGTGGCGACGATGCCGGTGATCTGCACCGACTTCGACCCGAGGTCGCGGATCGCCATCGTCGTCTCCTCGGCCGATGCGCGCACCGACTCCATCGCCTCGGTCGCCTGCGCGACGGCCTTGGCGCCGTCGTCGGCGAGCCTGCTCGTCTGCCCGGCCACGGCGGCGGTCTCGCGCGCGCTGACGGCCGACTGCTCCGTCGCGGTCACCATCTCGCCGGTCAGCTCACGCGCCGACTGGATCGCGCGCACCTGGCGCTCGGCTCCCTGGGCGACCTCGCCGGCGCTGCTGGCGATCTCTCCGACCGCCTTGCCGGCGTCGTCGGAGGTCGCGGCCATCTCCTGCGAGCTGCTCGCGACGCGAGTGGCGCTGTCGGACACCTGGGCGATCATTCGCGTGAGCGCCACGCGCGTGTTGTTGTATGCCTCGAGCGAGGCGACGGTGCTGTCGCGGATCGCGCCGACCGCCTCGGCGACGTCGCCGATCTCGTCGTTGGACGTGCGAGCGAGCTCAGGCGTCACCGGCGTTACGACGACCGTGAGGTCACCGGTGGCGACCGCCTCGAGCCCGTGGCGCAGGTCGGTCGCGCAGTTGTCGCGCAGGCTCGCGAGCCGCGCGAGGATCAGCTTGACGCCGCGCTGGATGCCGGTCGCGATCCACAGCGCGATCCCGAGGCCGATCAGCAGCGCAATCGCCATGATCACGATCGCGCTCGTCCTGCTCGCCGTGGCGGTGCTGTCGATCCCGGCGCGCTCGGCCTTGGCCAGCGCCACCGTCGCGTCGTAGAGGGCCTTGAAGTCGGCGGCCACGACCTTCGCGACGCCCTCGAGCTCATCGTCGAGCACTTCGGAGGCCTCCGCGTCGCGGTCCTCGCGCGACAGTGCGAGCACCCTGTCGCGAGCCGCCTGATAGGTCTTCAGCTGCTTCTGGAGATCGGCGTACGCCGCCTTGCTCTTCGGTGACTCGAGCGTCTTGGCGACCGCTACCAGGCGCCTCCCGACGATCTCGCGGTTCGCCGCGATCGCCTCTTCGATCTCGGGACGCTCGGCGTCGGGAAGCTCGAGGATGTGGTCGTTCAGATGCGCGCGGTTCTCGTTGAACAGCGCGCGGGCGACGCCGAGGTCGGCCAGCGGCGCGACCGCATCGTCGTACATCGAGTCGGCCTTGGAGCTGACGCGCTCGAGGCTTGCGATCCCCAGTACACCGACGACGACCATCAACGAGAGCAGGATCCCGGCGCTGCCGAGCAGCTTGGTCCTGACGCTGATGCGACGGGAGGACTTGGCGGCAGGGCGAATAGTGGGGGATGACATATCCCTGTCATCGGCAGCGACCTCGCGCACTATCAGGGCGCGGCGCCAGATTCGACGGCCTCAGCCGCCGAGCACGAGCCGCTCGGTCTCCTCGCGCGCACGCTCGACGAGTTCGGCGACCTCGGCGGCGGGCTGTCGCCACTTGCCGAGCACGTGTGCGCTGACCAGGTCCGAGTCGGTCGTGTCCGGCCGGCCGACGCCGACACGAACGCGGTGGAAGTCCGGCGAGCCGAGGTCGCGACGCAGCGACTTCAGGCCGTTGTGACCCGCGAGGCCGCCGCCGAGGCGGACGCGGATGTCGCCGAACGGAAGGTCGATCTCGTCATGCACGACCACGATCCGGTCGAGGTCGAGCTTGTAGGCGCCTCGCGCGGGCCCGACGGACCGGCCCGACTCGTTCATGTACGTCTGCGGCCGGAGCACGGCGACGCGCGGGCCGCCCGGGCCGGTGCGGCCTTCGGACAGCTCACCCGCGAACTTCTTCTTCGGCTTCGCGAGATCCCAGCGCTCAGCGAGCGCATGAGCCACGCGGAACCCGACATTGTGCGGGCTGTCGGCGTAGCCGGGGCCCGGATTGCCGAGCCCGACGATCAGCCAGTCGACCGGTGTGGAGCTGAAGAACTTCAGCTCTCGTCCGAGTCGGCCTTCTGCTCGGCCTGCTCGGCGGTGTCGCCCTCGGCCTCGCCCTCGACCGGCTCACCATCCTCGCCGACGACCGCCGTCTCGGTCTCGATGTCCTCCTCGACCGGCTCGAGCGTCGGCGGCGTGATGGTGGCGATCACAAGCTCGACGTCGTCGAGCAGCGTGACGCCCTCCGGCGCCTGCAGGACGTCGAGCGTCACCGTCTCGTTCATCACGAGTGAGGACACGTCGTAGACGATCGAATCCGGGATGTCGCCAGGGAGCGCCTCGATGTTGACCTCGCGAAGCTCCTGGTTGAAGATGCCGCCCTCGGTCACGCCCGGCGCCTCTTCGTGGCCGGTGAACTCGATCGGCACCGTCGCGTGGATCATCACGTCCATCCGGACGCGCAGCAGGTCCACGTGGACCGCCTCACCGCGCACCGGGTGGCGCTGGACGTCCTTGATCAGCACGTTGTCGTTCACGCCGCCGTCGACCGTGACCTCGATCACCTGGCCCGCGTGGGCGAGTGTGTTGCGCAGCGTGCGCGCGTCGACCGCGAAGTGCTGCGGGTCCTGGCCGCCCCCGTACATGACGCCGGGAACGAGGCCCTCGCGGCGCAGCCGGCGGGCGGACCGCGAGCCCTCGGGCGCGCGGGCGGTGACGGGAAGTGTGGAGTCGGTGGAAGCCATGGAGCGGCTGCCGATGGTAGCGAAACGGGGTCTGACGAAAGCGATCCGGGGGTACGCTGTGATCGATGAGTCCCGACGAGGAGCTCATGGTGATCTTCGGAGCACTCCACCTGGTGGCGCTGGCGCTCGGCGTCGTGCTCTTCGTGATGTTCCTGCGCTCCGAGAGCGGCTCCGGGAACCGCCCGCCGGAGGACGACGAGGGCGGTGGCGGTGGCAACGACCGCATCTCCGACCGGCCGAAGACCTCACCGTCGGGCGGCATCCCGCTGCCCGACGCGGATCCCGCGCCGTTCCGCGTGCGCTCGCACGACCGGCCGGGAAGCCTGCGCGAGCGGCCCGCGCGCCGGCGCGTGGCCGAGCCGGCGCGGCCGGACCGCAGGCGCGTCACTCACTAGGCGGTCCGCAACCGTAGCCGCGGCCGCGTGCGGCGGCGCTCGCCGGTCGCAGGCTCGGCGCTGAACCGGCGCGCGGCCACGACGAGTCCGCCGATCCCCCACAGCGCGATCACCGCGAGGTGTCCGGGCGCCCAGCCGCCGCCGGTCGTCTGGGGCACGAAGCACGCATCGAACGCGTCCACGAGGTGGTAGAGCGGGAAGATGTGGGCGATCGTAACGACCCAGTCGGGCGCGCCGGCGAGCGGATACCAGATGCCCGAGATGAACGACAGGGGCAGGAACGTGAACTGCGCGACCGGCGTCGCCTGGTCCTGCGTGCGGACGAGGCTCGCGACGGCGAGGCCGAGCGCGGCCAGGGTCGCCGCGCCGAGCGCCAGCGTCACCACCGCCGCGGGCAGGTTGCGGGCGTAGATCTCCACGCCGAACGCCGGCACGGCGACCGCGAACATCAGCACGACGCTGGCGATCCCGGTGAGCGCGGCGCCCGTGAGCCATGCGCCGAGGTAGAACGACATCGGCAGCGGCGTCCCGCGGACGCGCTTGAGCAGCCCGGTGTCGCGGGCGTGCGTGAGGCCGAAGATCACGGCCGTGTAGCAGGCCGTCGTGAGGCCGAAGATGCCGATCGACGGCGTGTAGAACTGCGCGAACGGCACCTCGCCGCCCGCGCTGCCGGCCGCTGCCACATTGGCGTTGCCGTTGAGCCCGGTGAACAGCACCAGGAACATCAGCGGGAACGCGAACGTGAAGAACACGGCGCGCGGCGTGCGCAGGGTGAGGCGCGCGCGGGCGACCACCCAGCGGCGCAGCAGGAAGAGGTCGGGACGTGTCATGCGGTCTCCTGGGTCAGCTGGAGGTAGACGTCTTCGAGCGTCGGCGGGCTGACGGTCAGCCCTTCGAGCTCGATGCCGCGGACGGCTGCCCACGACAGCAGCGGTGCGAGGTCGCCCGTCGGCACCGGCGTGTGGAACGAGACGGCGCGCCCGCGCCATTCGGCGGTCGCGTCGTCGGGCAGGGGAAGCTCGTCGGGCTCGATGCCGGCGGGCAGCCGGAAGCTCACGAGCACCGGCGCGGGGCCGCCGCGGCCGAGCGATTCCGGCGTGCCTTCGGCGATCACACGGCCGTGCGCGATCACGACGACGCGGTCGGCCAGGTGCTGCGCCTCGTCCATGTAGTGCGTGGTCAGCAGGATCGTCTTGCCGAGCGAGCGCAGGCGCTCGATCAGCTCCCACGACTGGCGTCGCGCGGCCGGGTCGAAGCCGGTGGTCGGCTCGTCCAGGAACAGCAGCTCGGGGTCGCCGCCGATGCCGATCGCGAGATCGAGCCGGCGCCGCTGGCCGCCGGACAGCGACTCGGCGCGTGTGTCGCTGACCGGTCCGAGGCCGACGAGATCGACGACCTCGCCGGCGGGACGCGGGCTCGGATACGCGGCGCTGTAGAGCTCGACCGCCTCGCGGACGGTGAGGTTGGCGTCCACGGCGCCCTCCTGGAGGACGATGCCGATGCGCTCGCGGAAGGCGCGCTCGCGCAGGCCGGGGTCGAAGCCGAGCACCCGGACATCGCCACCGTCGGCGCTTCGGTGACCCTCGAGGATCTCGACGAGCGTGGTCTTGCCGGCGCCGTTGGGGCCGAGCAGGGCGAGCACCTCTCCGCGGCGCACGGTGAGGTCGACGCCGTCGAGCGCCTGCACGCCGTCATAGGACTTGCGCACCGCGCGAACCTCGATGGCGGGCTCGGCGATGTCGGCGAACGCCGCCGTCGCGGCGACTTCGAGCGAGTTCGTGATCATGCCCTGCACTGTCGTCCCGGTACGGCCATCCGTCATCGGCGGACGGGTCGAACCTCGGTCTCCACCCGTGGGTGGAGACACGCAGGATGCGATCCACCCGCGCGCCGAAGACGCGTACGGCCACGAGCCCTACCGTTCTCGGCGTGAGGCTGCTCCGATACGTCCGCAACGAGCCGGCGCTGAGCCTGTTCGGCATGTTCGCGATGACCGTGATCGTGATCGTCTCGGCGTTCACGGACCCGCGGCCCGGCCTCGACGGCGACGGCCCGCTGGTGGCGCTGGCGATCGTGGCGCTGGTCGCCGGGATCGTGCTGAGCGTCCCGCGCACCGAGATCTCGACACGGCGCCGGCTCGCCGGCCTGCTGCTCGTCGCCGCCGCGACCTGGGCGCTGACCGCCCTCCAACCTGTTGCCGTCGTGTTCGGGGCGCTGTACTACGTCGTCGTCATCGCGGCGCTCCGGCTCGAGCTCGTGCCGGCCGTGATCGTGAGCGCCGTGACCGTCATCGTCGAGTTGGTCGTGGTCGGTCTGACGGCCGACGACCCCGCGGGCGGGATCATCGGGCTCGCCTTCTCGGTGCTCCCCTGGTTCCTCGTGATCCGCCTGCTGCGCCGCATGTTCCAGGCGCGCGACCGCGCCGAGCAGCTGGTCGAGGAGCTGCGCGAGTCGCGCGCCGCGCACGTCGAGTCGGCGGCGCTGGCAGAGCGCGGCCGGGTCGCACGCGACATGCACGACGTGCTCGCCCACTCGCTCTCGGCGCTCGCGCTGCAGCTCGAGGGCACGCGCCTGCTGGCGCGGGACCGCGGCGCGGACCCGGAGGTCGTCGCCGCGGTCGAGCGCGCGCACCACCTCGCCGCCGAGGGCCTCGTGGAGGCGCGCGACGCGATCGGCGCGCTGCGCGGTGACGAGCTCCCCGGGCCCGAGCGCCTCCAGCACCTGGCCGACGCGTACGTCGGCGACTGCCGGGTGACGGTGCGCGGAACGCCGCGCGTCCTCAGCTCCGAGGCCCGCCTGGCCCTGTACCGGACCGCCCAGGAGGCGCTCACCAATGTGCTCCGGCACAGCGCCGCGGAGCGCGTCGAGATCGACCTCGCCTACGAGGACTCCGGCACCCGGCTCGTGATCGAGGACCACGGCCCAGGGGCGCCGGTCGCCGTCGGACAGGGCAGCGACGGGGGCGGCTACGGACTGACCGGCATGCGCGAGCGGGCGGAGTTGCTCGGCGGGCGGCTGAGCACGGCGCCGACGGCCGACGGCTTCCGGGTCGAGCTGTGGCTGCCCTGATCCGCGTCCTGCTCGCCGACGACCAGCGGGTGGTCCGCGAGGGCCTGGGCACGCTCCTCTCCCTGCTCGAGGGGATCGAGCTGGTCGGCACGGCGGCCGACGGCGAGGAGGCGATCGCGCTCGCGGCCGAGCACGACCCCGACGTCGTGCTGATGGATCTGCGGATGCCCCGGTGCGACGGGATCGAGGCGATCCGGCGGCTGACGGCGCGTGGCGACCGGCCACGCACGATCGCCCTCACCACCTACGCGGACGACGCGTCCGTGCTCGGCGCGCTGCGCGCGGGGGCGCGCGGCTACCTCACCAAGGATGCGGGCGCCGAGCAGATCCGCGCCGCGGTCGAGGCCGTCGCGCGTGGCGAGGCGGCGCTCGACCCGGCGGTGCAGCACCACGTGCTGGCCGCGCTGACCGTCCCGAGCGCGGACGCGCCGCCGGACCTCCCGGACGGGCTCACCCCGCGCGAGGCAGAGGTGCTCACGCTGATCGCATCGGGCCTGACCAACGCCGAGATCGCCGAGCGGCTCGTGGTCAGCGCCGCGACCGTCAAGAGCCACGTCAACCACATCTTCGCCAAGGCCGGCGTCCGCGATCGCGCCCAGGCAGTGGTCTACGCGTACGGGCACGGCCTCGCGGACCCGCCCGGATAGCTACTCCCCGAACTGGTTCACGGCGCGGAAGAGGCGCTGCGCGTCGGCCCACGCCGGCTTGCGCACGCCGTCGTACGTGATCAGCGCCTTCTGGTGGATCGGCGGCGTGGAGAACGGGTTGCCGCCGTCCCACAGCGGTCGCACGCGGAACTCGTTCAGCGCCCAGTAGAGCGCTCCGCTCAGCCACGGCTTGGAGTTGAACACGCCGAGGTGGTAGTTCACGAAGTCGCGCTGGAACGCGTACGTGCCCTTGTCCTCGACCGACCCGACGCGGTTGGCCTCGGCGCCGAACTCGGTGACCATGATCGCCTCACTCGGATAGCACCGGCGGACGGAATCGAGGTAGCCGGAGAGCCGGTTGCGGTCGAACATCGAGCCCCCCGGCCCCGGGTACCAGCCGAAGTACTCGTTGATGCCGACGATGTCGAGCGGCCGGTAGCGCGCCTGGCAGCCGGCGCCGGGATAGCCGGCGACGGCGAGGCCGACGGGCCGCGTCGGGTCGAGTGCGCGGGCAGCGCGCTTCGCCCTGCGGATGTAGGTGCCCTGGCTCGGTCCGGGCGCCGACGACAGCTCGTTGGAGATCGACCAGACCGCGACCGACGGGTGGCTCCCGTTGGTCTCGATGTTCGTCCGCAGCATCGCCACGGCCTCGTCAGTGATCTCCTCGATGTACTGGCTCTTGTGCGCGTAGACGGGGATCTCCGACCAGATCAGCAGCCCCTCGCGGTCGGCCAGCTCGTGGATGAAGGGGTGCATCGGATAGTGGGTCCGCAGCAGCGAGGCGCCGAGCTCCTGGGCCCGGCTCACCAACCACCGCCGCCACGCGTTGTCGACGGCGAAGCCCTGCGCGCGGTTGTCCTCGTGCACGCCGACGCCGCGAATCTGCACCGGCCGGCCGTTGAGCGTCAGCCGCCCGCCCGACACCCGCAGCGAGCGCACGCCGCTGTGCACGCGCCAGCGGGCGACGACGCGCCCGCCCGTGGCGACCTCGATCGACGCCGGGTACAGGTACGGCGAGGCGGGTGACCACAGCTTCGGCTTCCGGAGCTTCAGCGAGCCGTCGAAGCCGGCCGCCGACCCCGCGCCGACCGTCCCCGAGCCGAGCCGGACGCGGCGCCCGCCGAAGCGGCCGGTGACGGTCACGCGCCGGCTGCGGCTCGTGACGTTGCGCAGCCGGGCGGACATCCGCACCGTCGCCGCGCACGCGCGGCAGCCCAGCCGCGGGAGCACCAGCGCCGACTCGACCTGCACCTTCTCGATCCGCTGGAGATACACCTCGCGCAGGATCCCGCCGTAGTTCCACCAGCCGCCGGTGGGCAGACCGGTCGTCGGGTGGTTGCGCGCCGGCGGGAAGTCGGTCGGTTTGCGGTGTGAGTTCACGCGCACCACGAGCCGGTTCACGCCCGTGCGGTGGAGCCCTCTGAGCAGGACCGTGAACGGCAGGTAGGCGCCGCGGTGGGAGCCGATCTTGCGCCCGTTGAGCCACACGTCGGAGCGGTAGTTGACCGACTCGAAGCGCATCGCCCAGTCGAGCGCGGCGCTCTTGGAGGGCAGCTCGAAGTCCTTCCGGTACCAGCCGATCGACCCGTTCATCGACGCCACCGAGTCGTCGCCGACGTTCCACGCGTTCGGCACCCTGACCGTGCTCCAGCCCGTGGTCGAGCGCTGGCGGTGGAAGCGCCGGCGGATGCCGCGGTTGGCGCCGTCGGAGCGGAACAGCCACGTCCCGCCGACCAGTGCGCGCCCCTCCGGCCCGTCCTCGTACAACGGCTTGCCGGACGGAACGTCGGCGGCGTGGGCCGCCGGAGCGACCAGCAGGCCGAGCGCGAGCACGGTGAGACGAAGGGCGGGCCGCATCAGCGCATACCTAACAGGGCCGGCCGCCTCATGCGCAGCCTTCCTCACCGCCGATCGGCGCCGAGATCGCGATCAACTCGACGTCCGCGCCGGTGAGCGGGCCGTCCCGGCGCACGCGCACGCACTGCACGACGGGGCGCGACGCGCCCGCGCGCCAGGCGACGCGACCGACGCCGGTACGGCGCGTCAGCGCTATCCGCACCGACGGCGTGTAGGTCAGGATCTCGACGTCGCCCGGCCGCCGGAGCTCGGCGACGCGGTCGCGCGTGAGCTGCACGCATGCGGGCTGGGCGTCGCAGGCGGGCATCTCGGCGAGCACCGCGTCGGCGTCACCACGCGCCTGTGCCTCGAGCAGCGTGAGGACGCGCGACCGCTCGGTGCCGGCGCCGGTCAGCCCACGCGCCAGCAAGGCCGAGAGGCCGAGGAAGACGAAGACCGCGAAGCCGATCGCGATGCGGATCCGGGCGCGCCGCATGGCGCGCCAATCTAGTACCGGTGTTCGGAAGTACGCGAATGCCGGTACTAGCCAGCCTCGTCGAACTCGTCGCCGGAGAGCTCGAGGAAGCGCTGCACGCTCGCCTCCTGGCGTCCCATCTGCTCCGCCATGCGCAGCGCGTGCTCGGCGGCGAAGGCGAGGAAGTCCTCCAGACACCGCTCCGGGTCGTCGGGCAGCGGGTACACGCGGGCGACGTCCTGCTGGGCGCAGACGATCCCCATCGGCGGCCGGCCCTCGGCCAGCGGGCGGGCGCCGCACACCGCGGTGACGACGATCCGCCGCTCGGGGGCGACCAGCGCGGCGGGCAGGAGGCGGTGGGCGGGGAGATCGACGTCGAGCGCGATCCGGCGGTCGACCTCGACCCGGCTGTGCGCGAGGTCCTCGAGCGGTCCGCGCCAGATGTCCAGCACCGTGTCCGCACCCACCAGTGCGTCACGCATCGCGGCGGCCTGCTCGGCGTACATGTGCTCGGCCTCTTCGCGGTCCTCGGCGCCGGCGAGGTCGAGGTCGCAGGGCACGCGCATCAACTCGTTGGCGGTCACCGCCGACCCGGCTCCACGGCCCCCATGCGTCACGTAGGTCTGGATCGTCCCGAGGTCACGCCGCCCGTGGAAGACGACCGTGAGCTGCTCGCACAGCGGGAGGCCGGATACGCGCAGGGCGACCGCAGCGGTCGCCTCCGTGTCGAGGAGGGCCCGCCGAAGGAGGTCGTCGGCGTGCTCGTGGCTGTCCATCTGTCCTCGTTATCGACATGTTTACCGCGTTCCGACAGATTGCAACACCGACCATCGGACTGGGTTCGTTTCGACCGTGGGTAGAGTGCGCGCACCATGGGGCTGATTTACAAGCCGTTCGGCATCGTGCTCGGGCTGCTCGCCGGCCTCGTCGGCAAGCGGCTGTTCGACTTCGTGTGGACGAAGGTCGACGACGAGGAACCGCCTGAGGCGACGACCGAGGCGACCACCTGGCAGAGGGTGCTGGCCGCGGCCGCGATCCAGGGTGTGATCTTCAAGGTGACCCGCGTCGCCGTCGACCGCTACGGCGCGATCGGCTGGCGGCACCTCACCGGGGTTTGGCCTGGTGAGAAGCGCCCGGATCCTGACGACGGCTGACGACGAACCCTCGCTCCGCCAGCGTCGCGAGGGCGCGCTCGAAGGCCCCGAAGTCGCGCTCGGTCAGTAGGTCGATCGGCCTGCCGGCCGGTCCCGTCGCCCGCACCCAGCGCCGCAGCGTCGCCGCGCCGGCGCTCTCCTCCGCCTCCGCGAGCAGGGCGAGCAGGATCGGCAGCTCGGGCTTGTGGTCGAGGTCGCCCGAGATCAGCTCGAGCGGGTCGGCGTCGAGCACCGCGAGCAGCTCCTCGTCGGACAGGCCGAGCAGGTCTTGCAGCCGCGTGGCGCTCAGAACGGCCATGCGAACACCCTAACGGCGGCATTGCGTAGATCGGCTCCGCGCCAACTTGCGACGGTGCCGCACGGTCCTCCCAATCTCTCCGCTGTTCGTGCGTTGAACATGTAGACGGCGCGCGCTCCCGGCGCAGGATGCTCCAGACACCGGACGCGCGCCGTCGCTATGCCTGCGCAGGGGCGGCGCGAGCGCGTTCGGGCACGGCGCGCTCGACGTGTGCCCGCACCGTCGCGACGGCGACGATCGCCCCGACGGCGGCGATCGCGGCAGCGATCTCGAGACTCACCGAGAGCCCGTGCACGAAGGCCTCGGGCGTCCGGCTCCCGCCGATCTCGTGCGTCATGATCGCGCCGATCAGGGCGACGCCCATGGAGCCTCCGAGCTGCCGCGAGGAGTTCATGACCGCCGAGCCGACGCCGGCCTTGTCGACCGCGACACCGCTCAGCGCCGCTGCGCTGGCGGGCGCCATCACCGAGGCCATTCCGACGCCGCCCAACAGCATGCCGGGCAGCAGGCTCCAGAAGGTCTCATGTACGCCGAGCCGCGAGAAGTAGAGGAGCTGAACCGCGACGAGCGTCATGCCGCCCGTGAGCAACCAGCGTGAGCCGAGACGATCGGAGAGCCGGCCGGCGAGCGGCGCCACGACGATGATCAACAGGGTCATCGGGAGGAAGCTGGCGCCGGCCTTGACCGCCGAGTAGCCGAGGATGTTCTGCATGTAGAGCGAGAGGAAGAAGAAGACGCCGAACATCGCGAGCGCGACCAGCAGCAGCACGAGGTTCGCGCCGGCGAAGGTCTGATTGCGGAAGAGACCGAGATCGAGCATCGGCACCCGCTGATGGCGCTCGAGGAGGACGAACGTGACGAGCGCGACGGCAGCGACCGCGAACGCGCCGAGGATGCGCGCGGATCCCCACGTGTAGGTATTGGCCTCGATCAGCGCGTAGGTGAGGGCGAACAGGCCGATACCGGAGGAGAGCAGGCCCGGCAGATCGAGTCGCTGGCCGTCGGTCGTGTCCTTCGACTCGTCGATCAGCAGGAAGCTCGCGGCGATCGCGACGATCCCGATCGGCACGTTGACGTAGAAGATCGCGCTCCAGCCCACGTGCTGGCTGAGCAGCCCGCCCACCAGCGGGCCGATCGCGAGCGCGAGCGCCGACACGCCCGCCCAGATGCCGATCGCCGTGCCGCGCTGGCGCGGCGGGAAGGTCGCTGAGATGATCGAGAGCGTCGCGGGGTTCATGAGCGCCGCCCCGGCGCCCTGGACGATGCGGGCGCCGATCAGGAAGCCGGCGCTCGGAGCCAGTGCGCACGCGAGCGACGAGCCGGCGAAGACCGCCAGGCCGCTGACGAACATGCGCCGGCGACCGAACATGTCGGCCAGCTTGCCGCCGGTGAGCATGAGCGCCGCGAACGTGAGCGCGTAGCCCGAGACGATCCACTCGAGCTCGGAGAGTCCGGCGCCGAGGTCACGCTGGATCGTGGGCAGCGCCACGTTCACGACCGTGTTGTCGAGCATGATCATGAACAGGCCGAAGCTGACGGCCGCGAGCGTCCACCATTTGCGGTGCTCGGAGCTCACGAGGCGGTCTCTCATCTCAGGTCCTTTGTCGCGAAAGCCAGATCGGACGAGTCTGGAGCGCTCGCGGCGCGGCCTCCATCATCCGATCGGCGGATCGTCGGACGACCCCGCCGCTACGGCACCCCGTACTGATCCGTGATCGTGACCGATCTGCGCTCCTGTGACGCCACCTTCACCGAGGTCGTGCCGGCCAGAGCGGCTCGAGCTAGTCAGCCTCGACGAGACGATCCTCGTCGTACATCGACGTGGCGCGCGCCCCTGGATCGTGCCTCGGATTCTTCGATTGGCCAGCCGGTCGGGTCGTCGTAGCGCGCTCCGCGGAGAGAAGCCCCTTCGAGGTGCGTGCCGCTGAGATTGGCCCCTTCGAGGTGCGCATCGCCGAGGAGGGCCCGTTCTAGGTGCGCGCCGCTGAGATCGGCTCCTTCGAGGTGCGCCTCGGTGAGGCTGGCCCCTTCGAGGTGCGCCCTGGGGAGCATGGCCATTTCCAGGTGCGCGCTGCCGAGGAAGGCCCCTTCGAGGTGCGCGCCCCAGAGTCTGGCCCCTTCGAGGTGCGCCTCGAAGAGGTTGGCCCGTTCGAGGTGGCCGCCTTCCTCCGCATCCAGATGGAGCCTCCTCAGATCGGTACGAGCGAGGTTGAGGAAGTGGCTCGGTCGATCTTGGGTTACGTCTCGACGTCTTCGGCCCGGTCCTTGCCCGTCAGGTCGTCGTTCGTGAGCCATTCCGGCAACCACTTCAGGACAAAGAGATAGGCGAGCGCCGCTAACGCCAAGCCCAGCACGACCACGCCGATCTGGCCGAACAGTCCGAGCTTGTCCCATGCGTTGCGGGCCCGCCGTCGCACTCAGCGACTATCGCAGGGGGCGTCGGTCGTCGCCAGCCGGCGCTAGGGCCGGGCGATCGGGCGTTAGCGGCCGCGACGACCGTCCGCCGAACAGTCGCGCTGCAGAGGATCTCGGTCGCAACCGGCCAACCCGCGCGAGGCGTCCGGGGTCATGCCCGCTGACAGGCAACCCACCCGGAAGGGAATCCACCATGTTCAGCATCACCCTCAAACGGTCAGCGGCAACCCTCGGCGTCGTCGCGGGACTGCTCGCGGCAGCGGGACCGGCCAGCGCCCAACTACCGGCCGACGCCGGTGGCGTGACCACGCCCCCTTCCGGCTCGAAGGCGCCGGCCGGCGCGACGTGGGTCTGGCACGAAACCGCTCGGAACGGGTTCACCGTCGAGGTAGGCATGGGCATGTCGGAAGATTTCCTCAATGCTCCTCAACTCGGTGCTGCCAACGACGTCTCACAGCTGTCGCTGACGCAGCAGGGCACGCAGATCGGAAGCGAAGGCGTGAAGGCACCGGCGACGCCCACCGCGAACGGTTTCATCATCGACTTCGCGCACACGGACGTGAAGGCACGGACCGACGCAGGCACGCAGGTCGGCAGCGAGGGAGTGACGGACGACGGCGTGCCGCTGGAGACAGTCTCATTCACCTTCAAGGGCGAGGTGATCGGCTTGGAGCCCAACGCGCTCGGCACGCAGGTCGGCAGCGAGGGCGTGAAGGCCAACAACCTCCGCGGCGAGGCCATCGACATCATCCCTTAGCTGACCGACCGCAGCGCTCGCCCAGCGTTCGCAAACTGCCCGGCCTGACGCATCCAGTCAGGTCGGGCGTGCGTCCCTGGTCAGCCCGTTGGACGGACCGGGATGAGTGGATTCAGCCGGTATGCGAGACCGGGCCACGGTCAGGCGGCCAGCAGCTCATCGTTCAGAACAGCTGGTTCTCGCCGCCGAACACCTCGGACACCGAGTCGTCGGTGAAGATGCGGCGGATCGTGTCGGTGAGGATGTCGGCCACCGACAGGACGTTGAGGTTGTCGGGCGCGCCGGCGCGGAGCGGGATCGTGTCGGTCACGACGACCTGCTCGAACCCGGCGGCCTCGAGGTTCTCGAACGCGTTGCCGGACAGGACCGCGTGCGTGGCAGCCGCGAACACGCGGCGGGCACCCTCGTCCTTCACGGTCTCGGCGGCCGCGCGCAGCGTGCCGGCGGTGTCGATGATGTCGTCGAGGATCACGGCCGTCTTGTCCTTGACGTCGCCGATCACGTAGGCGATCTCGGCCACCTGCTGGGCCGGTCGCTCCTTGTTGAGGATCGCCAGCTCGGCGCCCACCTTCTCCGCGAACTTCTTCGCCAGCTTCACTCGGCCGGCATCCGGCGAGACCACGACCAGGTCGTCGAGGTGCATGTCGCGGAAGTACTGGGTGAGCATGAACATCGCGGTCATGTGATCCACGGGCTTGGAGAAGAAGCCCTGGATCTGGCCGGCGTGCAGATCCATGGTCAGCACGCGGTCGGCGCCCGCGGTCTCGAGCGCGCGGGCGACGAGGCGGGCGGAGATCGGCTCGCGGCCGAGCGACTTCTTGTCCTGGCGCGAGTAGCCGTACCACGGGGTGACCGCGATCACGCGGTGCGCCGACGCGCCAACGGCCGCGTCGACCATCAGCAGCAGCTCCATCAGCGCGTCGTTGGCGGTGATCCCCGTCTCCGGATTGCCGCACGTCGGCTGGACGATGAACAGGTCGGCGCCGCGGATCGACTCCTCGTACCGGCAGTAGACCTCGCCGTTGGAGAAGGTGCGGAGCGTGACACCTCCGAGGGACACACCGAGCTTCTCGGCGATGCGGCCCGCCAGCGCAGGATTCGCGCGGCCGGCGACGACCATCAATCGCTTGTCGTACTCGACCGCGAGCGAGGAGCCGAGGTGGGCGATGCCGGTGCTGGGATCCAGCGCGCTCACTGAGTCTCGGAGTGTACGACGAGCGGTGGACGTCGGGAACGCGGTCACCGCTGTTTGCGATCCGCGTAGCCCTCGATGTTCGTCTGGCGGGCGCGAGCGATGCCGAGCGCACCTGGCGGCACGTCGTCGGTGATCACGCTGCCGGCCGCGGTGTAGGCGTTGTCGCCGACCGTGACGGGCGCCACGAACGCCGTGTCGACGCTGGTCCTGACACCGGAGCCGATCGTCGTCCGGTGCTTGCGCTGCCCGTCGTAGTTGGCGGTGATGTTCCCGGCCCCGATGTTGGTGCCTTCGCCGACGTCGGCGTCCCCGATGTAGGACAGGTGCGGCACCTTGGTGCCGGCGCCGATCTCGGAGTTCTTGATCTCGACGAAGGTGCCGGCCTTGGCCTTCGGGTGCAGGTGCGCATCGGGCCGCAGGTAGGCGAACGGCCCGACCGTCGCGCCGTCGTCGACGCGCGCCTGCGTCAGATGCGAGTGCAGGATCGTCACGCCGTCCCCCACCTCGCTGTCGGTCAGCGTGCTCATCGCGCCGATCGTCGTGCCCTCGCCGATCACGGTGCGACCGCGCAGCTGGGCGAACGGCTCGATCGTGGTGTCGCGACCGATCGTGACGCCGGCGTCGATGCTGGTGGAGGCGGGGTCGATGATCGACACGCCGGCGCGCATGTGCTCGACGTGGATGCGCTGCTGCGCCAGCCGGCGCGCTTCCGCCAGCTCCGCGCGATCGTTGATGCCGAGCGTGATCGTGAAGTCGGTGACGGGATGCGCGGCGACGGTCAGTCCGGCCGCGCGCATCGCCGGCGAGCACGTCGGGCAGGTACACCTCGCCCTGGGCGTTGTCGCTCTCGAGCCGCGCCAGCGCCTCGACCAGCGCGCCGCCGTCGAACGCGTACATGCCGGTGTTGACCTCGCGGATCGCCAGCTCCTCGGGCGTCGCGTCGCCTTCGCCGCCCTTCGCCTCGACGACCCGCAGCACCGAGCCGTCGCTGTCGCGTACGACACGGCCGTAGGAGGCGGGGTCGTCCGGCTCCATCGTCGCCATCGTCGCCGCGGCGCCGGCCGCCTCGTGTGCTGAGACGAGCGCGCGGATCGCCGTGGCGGTGATCAGCGGGGCGTCGCCCGTGACCACGACGACGGTCGCGCTCGAGTCGAGCAGCGGAGCGGCCGCGGCGACGGCATCGCCCGTCCCGCGCGGCTCCTGCTGGACGGCGACCTCGACGCCGGCGGGAAGGTGTTCCTCCAGGAGCCCCTTCGGGTTGTCGACGACGATCACCCGCGCAGCCCCCGCCTCGCGCGCGGCGGCGACCGGCCACGCGATGATCGGGCGCCCGCAGAGCGGGTGCAGGACCTTGGGGACAGCCGAGCGCATGCGGGTTCCCTCGCCGGCAGCGAGGATCACGACGGTGGGTTCAGGCACGCAGGCATCGTAGTATCGGGCCCGCGGTTCGCCGCCACGCCGTTCGTCCAGTGGGGAGTGGTGTAAGCGGAAGCACGAGGCACTTTGGCTGCCTAGGTTCGGGTTCGATCCCTGACTCCCCAGTTCCGGGCCGGCGAGTCGCCGGTCACCGCAGCCTGGCGCTCCGCTTCGCGATCTTGCAGGTGGTGAAGAGGCCTCGCGAGTCCCGCCGCTCGACGCAGCGCCCGGCTGTACGTACCCGGGCGAGGAGGCGACCGGACTGCCGGACCTGCAGGTCGAAGCCGAACGGGCGCGGCTTGCCGAGGCGCGCGGCTCCCGGAACCGCGTTGATCACCACGCCGTAGCGGGCCGCCTCCAGGCTCGGCTGGGTGCGGGCGAGCAGGCTGGCTCCGCCGTTGATGTCCGCCTTCTCGATGCCGCGCTGGAGCGCGTCCGTGTCGAGGAACGGGCGGGCCACATCGGTGAAGACGCTGCCGCACGTCAAGAGGAAGAACTTGCACCTGCGCGCCAGGGAGAGGTGGTACAGCGACGGGAGCGCCTTGCGGTACTCGATCTGGTCGACAGTGCGCATCGGCACCGCCATCGCCCGTGCCGTGGCGCTCGCCGACGGCAGACGTGCGCGCGAGGTCGTCCTGATCGAGATCTCCAGCGGCGAAAGGTCGGGCTGCTTCAGGGCCGGCACGACGGCCAAGGAGGCGATGCCGTGTCGCCAGGCCCGCTTCCACTCGCGCATCTTGACTGCGTGACCCGGCCGCGCGGCCGTGACGGGGAGCGTGACGACGCGCGAGGCGGCGCAGCGCTCCGCCGGGTCCTCGGGATCGCTCCCGGAGTCGGATGGATCCTTGCCCTGGTGCCACGACACCGTGATCGCGACGCTCGCGGCGATCGGGACGATGAAGTCGACTCCGCTCCTCCCGGCGGCCACCACCTTCACGCCGGGCGGCGGCGTGAACGACTCGTTGGCCGTGATCCCCGTGAACTCGCCGTCGACGCTGACGTCGTGGGTTGCGACGAGCGGAGCCGGCTCCCCCCGCTCGGTGCTCGAGAGCGACACGTCGAGCGTCTTGTCCGGCGCGCACGCGGGCACGGCCTGCGCCAGAGCGGCGGGCGCCCAAGCGAGCAGGCAGACCGCGATCGCCGCAGCGACTGTGACGCCACCGATGGCGCCCGCGTCGGAGTGACTCATCTACGGGCGCGATCCATCGACCCAACCTACCGCCTGCGGCGTCAGTCGAGGCGAACTGGGCGGCGCGCCATGGCGTCCCAGGCCCAGTCGGCCTGGCCGGGGCCGAGGTGGACGCCTCCGAGCCAGCGATCGATCGGCGGGCGCGTGGCCGCGCCGTCGAGGACCGCGCGGCCGCCGGGCGTGAGCGCATAGCGGCCGTCCACGAAGCCGACGAGCGGGGCGAGGTCGCCGGCGAGCGCGAACACGGTCGCGTCGCCCACCCACGGTGGATCCTCGGCGGCCGTCGCGGCGCCGAACAGGTCCGGCGGGGTGAGCGGGCCGGCACCGAGCGCCTCGAGGATCTGGCGCTCGAGCCGGCTGAGCCCGGTGCGGACATCCGGCAGCTCCTCGAGCAGGCGCTCGAAGCCGGGGACGTCGAGCCACGCTCGCGGATCGGGTGAACGCAGCGCCGCGAAAGCGGACGGATCGGGCTCGATCGGCTCGCGGGCGGCCAGGGCGGCGTGCAGGTCGCCGCGTGGCGGATGCCGCAGTCGGACCCGGGTCACCGGCCCGCGCCGGCCGAGCCGATCCTCGACCTGCGCCCGAAGCAGGTGGTCGAACAGATCGTCCTCGAACCACAGCACGACCTCGGCCGCCTGCGGGTGGTCGGCGAGCCGGGCGTCGCGCTCTCGCAGCATCGCCAGCGCGGCCTCCTCGGACACCTCGACGGTCTCCGCGTGCGACCAGGAGCGTGCCGTGAGGTGGCGGGCGCGAACACGGGCGAGGGCGTCCGGATCGAGCCCGGCGGGCACCGGCCCATCGTGGAGCACGTCGCGCCACACGAGCACGTCGTCGGGTGCGACCCCGGCCGCTGCAGCGAGCTCTGGGACGACCGCGTCCCCGTTGGTCACATGCAGAACCGGAAGCGACGAACCTCCAGGATCGCTCCGCGTCGCGGCCATGCGGGAACAGTACGGCCGCCACGGCGCCGCGGTTCGCGGCGCCTGCGGGCGACGCGCCGACGGCGTCGCTGGACCATTGGACCGGTTGATGCCCGGACATTCGGCTAGAAGCCGGGCGCGCGCACCGCATTCGCCCGCGCGCGACTACGCTGGCGCCTCCATGCGCCCCAGAATTCTGCTCGCCGCTACGGTCGCGGCCTCGCTCATCCTCGCGGCTCCCGCCGTCGCCGCCGACCCGATAATGCCGCTCTCCCAGGTCCGCAGCGGCATGCAGTGCACCGGCCTGTCGGTCGTACGCGGGACCACGATCAGCTCGTTCGACGTCGAGGTGCTCGACGTGATCGAAGCGGAGCCCGGCATGGACTCGGCGCGGATCCTCGTGAAGGCCTCCGGGCCGGCCGTGGACACCACCGGCATCGGCCCCGGCTTCTCGGGCTCGCCGATCTACTGCCCGGGCGGCGGCGTGCAGCGGAACATCGGCGCGATCTCGGAGTCGATCGGCGACTACGGCGGCAAGACCGTGCTCGCGACGCCGATCGAGCTGATGCTCGCCAACAGCGCAGATCCGCCGCGACCGCGTGACGCGGGCGACGGGAACGCGGCCTCGCCGCGCGCCGCAGCGGCGATCCGCAGGATGCGCCGCCTCGGTACGAAGCCGCTCACCGCGGCGCTGACGATCAGCGGCGTCTCGGCCCGACTGGGCCGCGCGCTGGAGCGCACCGGCGCGCGCATCGGCCGGCCCGTGATCGCCGCGCCTTCGGGCCCGCTCGGGTCGTTCCCGGCGCAGACGCTGCGGCCGGGCTCGGCCGTCTCGGCGGGCTATTCGAGCGGTGACCTGCGCGTCGGCGCGGTCGGCACGGTCGCGTACACCGACGCCGGCCGCGTGTGGGCGTTCGGCCACCCGTTCGAGAGCGCGGGCGCGCGGTCGCTGCTGCTCCAGGACGCTTACGTCTTCACCGTCGTCAACGACCCGAACGCGTCGCTCACCGGCGGCTCGTACAAACTCGCCGTGGCAGGTCACGATGTCGGCACGCTGACCAACGACGCGTTTTCGGCGATCGTCGGGCGCGTCGGCGCTCTACCGCAGACCACCACGGTGATCGCGAATGCCGAGGATCACGACACCGGAGAGACCCGGCAGGTCGAGACCCTGATCGCCGACGAGACCGACGTCGACAACCCGACCGGCTTCACGCCGCTCGGCGGTGTCGCACCGCTGGCAGTGGCGGAGGCGGCCGGCAGCGTGATGCACAGCTCGCCCGGGCGGCTGACCGGGAGCATGTGCCTGCGCATCACGTTCCGCGAGCGCCCGAAGAACCCGGCGCGGTTCTGCAACCGCTACCTGTCGTCCACGATCTTCGCTCCCGACCTCGGAGCGCTCGGCAACCCGATCGCCTTCAGCGCGGCGATCGACGCGTCGACCGCGATCAGCTTCATCGAGAGCTACAAGGGCCGCACGCCGCACGTCACGCGCATGACGGCAAACGTCGACATGCGCCGCGGCGAGCGCCTCGCGTTCCTGCGCCGCGTGAAGGCGCCCCGGCGCGTGAGGCCGGGCCAGCGGGTGAGGCTGCGCGTCACGATGCAGCGGATCCGCGGCGGCAACCTCACGAAGACCTACCGGGTGCGGATCCCGGGCGGCCTCAAGCCCGGCGTGCGCACGCTCAAGCTCAACGGCTTCGAGGAGCCCGCGTTCGACGAGGACCTGCTCGAGCTGCTGCTCGGCGTCGAGGAGGGGCTTGTCCCGGATGCCCCGGCGCGGCTGAACGACCTGATCGACGCGATCGAGGCGCTCGGCCGCTGGGACGGCATCGAGCTGCGGCTGGCCGGCGCCGAGTCGCGTGCGTTCCGCGACGAGGACCTGGTCATCACGGGCCGCGCTCGCACGCGCGTCCGGATCGTCAAGCGCTAGCCGCCCTCGAACCGGTACACCGTTCCCGCCGGCGCCAGGTCGGCGGCGGCGGCTCGGGGCACCGCGGCGGTGAGCACGGCGGCGAACGTCGCGGTGCTGGCGGCCATCATGTCGAGCAGCGTCTGGACCGGCGTCGCCTCGTCCTTGACGCCGTTGGCGTAATCGGTCGCGTAGCCGAGCAGCGCGTACGGGAGCTCGGCCTCCCCGCACAGCACCGCCTCGGGACCGCCGGTCTGCGACACATGCGTCACCCCGCACGCGGCGAGGCCGCGGATCTCGGCGCGCGTGTTGAAGCGCGGCCCGTCGACGTGCCCGTAGACGCCGCCGTCGCGGATCGGGACGTTCGCCTCGATCCCGCCCGCGAGCAGCGCCTGCCGCAGCGGATCGGAGAACGGGCCTTCGAAGATCCAGTGCCCGCGCCGGTGATCGCCGGGCGCGGAGTAGAAGGTGCACAGCTCGCCGTCGCCGAGCCGGTTGGCGAGGAAGTGCAGGTCGTCGAAGCAGACGAGCGAGCCGAGCTCGACCCCCGGGTCGACCGCTCCGCAGACGGTGACCGCGATCACGGCATCGGCGCCCAGGTCGGCCAGCGCGGCGATGTTCGCGCGGTGCGTCACCAGGTTGGAGAGCCGGTGATGGCCCTCCCCGTGCCGCGTGACGTGCAGCACGTCGGTGCCCGCGAAGACGCCGCTGGAGACGAACGCGTCGCCCCACTCGGTGGTGACCGGCTGCGGGTTCGAACCCTCGAAGCCGGGCAGCGCGTAGGTGCCCGAGCCCGTGATGATCCCAATCGGCATGGCGCAGGAGTATGCATAAGCTGACCGGCGTGGAGCCGACGCCGATCACCGCCGATGAGATCCCCGCCTTCGCCGAGGCGATCGAAGGGGCGTTCCACGAGGACCCCTTGGCGGACGACGTGGAGCGACTCCGGAAGAAGCTCGAGCCCGAGCGTTCGCTGGTGATCCGCGACGGCGAGCGGATCGTCGCCACGACCTCTATCTACTCGCGCCGGATGAGCGTGCCCGGCGGCGAGCTGCCGGTCGCTGGCGTGACGCAGGTCGGCGTGCTTGCGACACATCGGCGGCGCGGGATGCTGACCGCGCTGATGCGCCGCCAGCTCGCGGACATCCACGAGCTCGGCCAGGAGTCGGTCGCGGCGCTGTGGGCGACGGAGTCGGGGATCTACGGGCGCTTCGGCTATGGCATCGCGAGCATGCTGGCCGAGATCGACGTCGTCGTCCGCGACGTGCGGCTGCGCTCTGCCCCGACCGTCCAGGCGCGGCTGTCCAAGCCGGCCGACGCGATCGACGCGATGCGCGAGATCTACGACACCGCGCGGCCGAGCCGGCCGGGCATGCTCGATCGCGCCGGCCCGTGGTGGGAGATCCGCGTCGACGACCCGCCCGAGGACCGCGAGGGCTACGGCCCGCTGCGCGCCGTCGTGATCGAGGGCCTGGCCTACGCGCTCTATTCGGTGAGGATGAAGTTCGACTTCGACCGGCCCGCGAGCGAGGTCGCCGTTCGCGAGGCGCTCGCCGTGACGCCCGAGGGGCAGGCGGCGATCTGGAGCTTCCTGCTCGGCCTCGACCTGACACGCCGGCTCGTGTACGGGCTGGCGGCGCCCGACGACCCGCTGCGGCACCTCGTCACCGGCCCGGAGGCGGTGCGGGAGCGTGTCGCCGACTCGCTGTTGGTGCGCCTGGTCGACGTGCCGCGAGCGCTTCGCGAGCGCAGCTACGCGACGCCGTTCGAGGTCGTGATCGAGGTCGCCGACGACGTGTGTCCGTGGAACGCCGGCCGCTACGCGCTGCGCTGGGACGGCGAGACCGCGACGTGCGCGCCGACGGCGTTGCCCGCCGGGCTCGAGCTCGGTGTCGCCGAGCTGGGCGCCGCCTACCTCGGCGGGACGACGCTCGAAGTGCTCGCCCGCGCCGGCCGGGTGCGCGAGCTGCGCAGCGGCGCGCTCGCCGCCGCGAGCCGGGCGTTCCGGGGTGACCGGGCGCCGTACTGCCCGGAGATATTTTGAGTGCGGCTTTCTCGCACTCGCAAGCTCGCGCGAGCGCCTTGATTACCTGTCCTTCGGTTCCTTCTGGACCCGCCCACCGCCCGCACCGGCCTCGGTGGCCGGGCCGCGCGGCGCGGCGACGCCGAGCACGCGCATCGCCTTCAGCCCGAGGCCGAGCTTCTCGCGGCCGTCGGTCGACGAGACGTCGAGCCCGGTGAGGTCGCGGACGCGCTCGAGCCGGTAGCGGATCGTGTGGCGGTGCGTGAACAGCCGCGACGCGGTCCCGGCGACGTTGGCGTCGGCATCCAGGAACGTCTCCAGCGTCTGCACGAGGTCGGTCTCGTACTGCTCGTCGTAGGTCACGAGCGGCCCGACGGTCTCCGAGAAGAAGCGCTGGAGCTCGGCGGGGTCCTCGCTCATCGCAGGGAGCAGCAGCCGGTAGGCGCCGGTGTCCTCGAACGCGAGCACGGTGTCCTCCGGCCCGGCCTCGGCGACGTTCGCAGCCAGCAGCGCCTCGTTGCCGGCGCGGTAGAGGTCCGCCGGGTCGATCGCGACGCGCGAGTGCCCGACGGCGAACGTGAAGCCGTGCAGGCTGGAGCGCAGCTCGCGCGCGACCGACTCGGCGACGCGCCGCACCTCGGCGTCGCCGGTTGCGGGAAGCAGCACGACGACATGCCCGGCAGCCTCGGTCAGCGTGTCGACCACGGCGGCGAGCGATCCCGGCGCGCTCGCGCGCGCGGCGCGCTCGGCGGCCGCGAGCACGCGCCCGCGCCAATCCTCGTCGGCGGGGGCGTAGTGATGCGCACGCACGACGACGAGCGCCGCGCCCGCCGCCACGTCCACCCCCAGCTCGGCGGCGCGCGCCACGATGTCCCGGCGATCGGTGACCTCGCGTCGCAGCACCGCGGTCAGGAACCCCGCCTGCGCCACCTCGGACGCGCGTTCGGGCGCGCGCACGCGCTCGACCTCCGAGGCGATCAGCGTCGTCACCACCCGCAGGAGCGCCGGCGACGGCTCGCCGCCACGCCCGCGCAGGCGAAGGCGCCCGACGACCGTGTCGCCGACGCGCAGCTCGTGCGTGGTCACACCGCCGGCGTCGGCCATCAGCGCGCGCTCGTCGGCGGTCGACCGCGCGGCCACGGCGAGCACCGCGCTCGAGCGGTCGATCAGGACGAGCGAGGCGTCGAGCGCCCGTGCTGCGGCGCGCACGACCTCCGGGAGCCCGAGGCCGGACTCGACCGCGTCGGTGATCGCCGCCAGTGCGTCGAGGTCCGGTACTGCCGCCGGCCGCGACCGGATCGGAACGGGCTCCGGCACGTCAGAGGCGGTCGTAGTACCAGAGCACCAGGCCGCCCGCCAGAGCGCCGGCGAGCACGAACGCGGCGAGCACGTAGACGCTCATCACAATCGCCAGCAGCCGCTCGCGCAGCCGCCAATAGGACCGCCACGCCGGAACGGCGATGAGGGCGATCCAGGCGACGAGCGAGATGAGGGCCGCTACGCCGATCACGATGAGGCTGACCTGGTCGTCGATCATTCGGCTCGGCGAACATTGTGGCGCACGTGCCCGGCGACTACCGCCAGCGTGCCAACCAGCGCCCACACGGCGACCCCCAGCGCGGCGCCGCCGATCACGTCCGTGAGGTAGTGCACGCGCAGGTAGACGCGCGAGGCGCCGATCACCACGACCAGCGCGACCGCCACCGTGACCGCCGCGAAACGTGTCGCCCAGCCGCTCCCGGCGCGCACCAGCACAGTGGCGCAGGCGACCAGCGCGACGGCGTACGCCGTGTGGCCGGATGGATACGCGGAGAGGTCGACGTCGACCAGCCCGCCGCCCGGCCGGTCGCGGTCGTACGCGGCCTTGGCCACGTGCACGAGCAGCACGACCAGGGCGAACCCGACGACGAGCGCCGTCGCGTCGATCCACCGCCGTTGCGTCAGCGCCCACACGGCGGTGGCCAGCGTCAACGCCGCCGCCACGGGAAGCGAGCCGAGCTCCGTGACGATCTTGGCGATCTCCACGAGCGCGTCCATCGTCAGTCGCTCGGTGATCTCGATGGCGGTGCGATCGAGTTGCGACAGGCCGGGCTGCGACGCGACCTCGCCGACGACGAAGAACGTGTAGCCGCCGACGGCCAGCAGCGCGAGCAGCGTCGTCAGCTCGAGCCCGAGATCGCCCGGGGTCACACGGCCGCGGCCGAAGCGGGCGGCAATCTCCGCGCCGATCGCCGTCGGCCGCCCGATCACCCGCCAGACCGGCCCGGCCAGACGAACGATCGGCCGCCAGCCGCGCTTGTCGCGATGCTCGTCCAGCCACACGCGCACGCGCTCGCGCTTCTCCGGGTCGCGCCGCAGCTGCACCAGCCAGAAGAGCGCGGCGATGACGGCGACCACGGTCCCGAACGCGAACAGGCCGCGCGACACGTATGTCGTGAGCTGGTCGAACGAGTGCCAGAAGACGTAGCCGAGCGTGGCGAACGTGGCCGCCCACGCGCCGGCGCCGAGCACGTCGTACGGCAGGAACTTGCGCAGCGGCATGCGCGACGTGCCGGCGATGAACGGTGCGAGCGCGCGCACGAAGCCGATGAAGCGCCCGATCAGGATCGTCGTCCCGCCACGGCGCTCGAAGAAGTCCTCGACCGATCCGAGTCGCTCCTCCGTGATCTTGAAGCGATCGCCGTGGCGCAGCAGCCACGCGCGTCCGAGCCGCCGGCCCGCCGTATAGGAGGCGACGTCGCCCGCGACGGCGCACGCCCAGGTGATCGCGATCAGCACGAACAGCGAGATCTCCCCCTGGCCGGCGACAACGCCGCCGACGATCACCGTCGTCTCACCAGGGGCGATCAGCCCGATGAACGCGCCCGTCTCCAGGAACGCCAGCACGCCGACCACCAGATAGGTCCACGGGCCGAGCGCGCGGCCGATGTCGAGCATCACGTCCTCGAGCTTCGGCAGCTCGACCAGCCCGGCGCCGATGACGGCCGCGCCCGCCACAGCCACCCAGCCGCCGACGAACAGCCACCGATCCAGCCGCTTCCTGCGAAGCAGGAGGAAGGCGGCCAGGGCGACCGCGCCGAGAAGCCAGCTCCACTTCACGCGGCGCGGACCTCGGCGAAGGCGGCGCTCGCGGGCCCTGCCGCGACAGCCTCCGGGTGGCGGTCGGACAGCGCGGCGGCGGCCGCGCGCGCGGCGCCGATGTCGTCGAACAGCCCGAACACCGTCGGCCCGGAGCCGGACACCATCGCGACGTGTGCGCCCGCGGCGCGGACGTCCGCGAGCGCCGTGTCGATCGGCGGGCACAGCGAGCGCGCAGCGTCCTGGAGGTCGTTGACGGGCGGCGGCGGCTCGCCGGCGCGGGCGGCGTCGGCACGCAGCTCGAGCTCGGAGGCGTCGCGCGCCCCGCCGAGACGGTCGAATGCGCCGTAGACGGCGGGCGTGGACAGCGTGAGCCCGGAGGGCACGATCACGAGGCCGAAGGGCGCAGGCTCGGGGAGCACATCCACGTGCTCCCCGGCACCGGTCATCAGCACGCGTCCGGGAGCGAGCAGGCTCGGCACGTCGGCGCCGAGCGAGACCGCCAGGTCGTGTAGCAGCGCGGCGCTCGCACCGCCTGCCGCGTGCGCGGCGAGCCGGAGCGCGGCGGCGGCGTCCGCCGAGCCGCCGCCCATGCCGGCGGCGACCGGGACGCGCTTGACGATCTCCAGGCGCTGCGGCGGTGCGTCCCAGCGCGTTGCGGTGCGGAAGGCCGAGAGCGCGCGGCCGGCGAGGTTCGGTCCGTCGACACCGGGGCAGACCACTTCGTCGCCGGTCGCGCCGTCCGGCGCGGGCCCGAGCGTCAGCTCGTCGGCCACCGTGACCGCCTGGACGACGGACACGAGCGGGTGCAGGCCGTCGGCACGCGGCGCGCCGACGAACAGCGACAGGTTGACCTTTCCGGGAGCACGGGCGAACAGCGCGGTCACGGCGCCTGATCCTGACGCAGCCGCGCGTACAGGCCCTGCCAGTCCTCGGGCGCGAGCGACTCCGCCCGGGCGTCGACCGGGCGGCCGATCGCCTCGAGCGCGGCGCGCACGCGCTCGCGGGCGTCGCCGTCCGCCCCGGGCGCCAGCGATACCGACCGCGCGAGCGCCTTGCGCCGGTGCGCGAAGCCCTGCTGCACGAGCGAGCGCAGATCGGGCTCGGGCGCGGGCCCGCGGCGCGTCAGCCCGACCAGCACGGAGCCCACGTTCGGCACCGGATGGAACACCGTGCGCGCGATCGGCCGCAGCACCTTCACCTCGCACGCCAGCTGCGCGAGCACGGACGGCACGCCGTAGGCGCCGGTCCCCGGCCGCGCCGCGAGCCGTTCGCCGACCTCCTTCTGCACCATCGCCACCCAGGTGGTGACGTCTGGGAGCTGTTCGATCGTGCGCAGGATCACGCTGGCCGCCACCCCGTAGGGCAGGTTCGCGACCACCTTCGTCGGCGCCGGTGCGAGCGCCGCGAGGTCGAGCTTGACCGCGTCGGCGAAGTGCAGCGTGGCGTTCGGATACGGGTCGAGCGCGTCACGCAGCGGCGGCTCCAGCCGCCGGTCGACCTCGACGACGTGCACGTGCGCGGCGCGCGCCGCGAGGTACTCGGACAGCACGCCGAGCCCGCCGCCGACCTCGAGCACGACGTCCTCGGGCGCGAGCGCGGCGGCGCGGCCGATCACGTCGAGGATGTTCGAGTCGATCAGGAAATTCTGGCCGAGCTCGCGGTTCGGCCGGATCCCGAACTGGCGCATACGGCGCAGGCTCGGCTGCGCCGGGAGCTCGCTCACCAGCCCAGCAACCGGACTGCGTTGGCCTCGACCGCGGCCTCGAGCTCCTCGTAGGCGATGCCGCGACGCTCGGCCACGAAGCGCGCCGTGTGGACGACGTAGGCGGGCTGGTTGCGCTCCTTGCGGACCGGCTCCGGCGTCAGGTACGGCGCGTCGGTCTCCACCAGCAGCCGGTCGAGCGGGACGCGCTCCGCGGCCCCGGCCAGATCCGTCGCCTTCGCGTACGTCACGTTGCCGGCGAACGAGATCCACCAGCCGTGCTCGAGGCACTCGTCGAGTCGATCGGGCATCGAGAAGCAGTGCAGGATCACCTCGAGACCGGCGGCGTGCGCGGCGAGCGTCGAGATCGTGTCGTCCTCGGCGGCGCGGGTGTGGATCACCAGCGGCTTGCCGAGCTCGTGCGCGACGTCGATGTGCGCGCGGAACGCGTTCTCCTGATCGGCCCGCGGCGCGTAGTCGCGGTAGTCGTCGAGCCCGGTCTCGCCGATCGCCAGGCACCGCGGGTGGGCGGCGAGCTCGCGCAGCTCCGCGGTGATCGCGTCGTCGTAGCCGGTCGCGTTGTTGGGGTGATGGCCGATCGCCGCGAACACCTCGTCGTACTCGTCGGCGGCGGCGAGCGCCGCCCGGCGCGATTCCGCGTCGATGCCGATCGTGAGGATCCGCTTGATGCCCGCCTCGCGGGCGGCAGCCACCAGCTCGGCCTCGGGCGCGCGCCCGCGGTCGAGGTGGGTGTGGGAGTCGATCACGACGGCTTCGGGAAGAGCTGCGGCACCTTCTCGACGCGCGCGCCGCCCGGGCGGGCGCCGAACACGGCGCCCGCGAGCGAGTCGTCGGGAGCGCCGAGCGCGCCGAGCAGCTTGGCGGCGGTCTCCGGGATGTAGGGCGCCAGCAGCACCGTCACCACGCGCAGGCCCTCGGCTAGCGATCGCAGCGTCCGGTCGAGCTCGGCGGCGTTCGCCTCGTCCTTGGCGAGCTGCCACGGCGCGCGCTGCTCGACGTACTGGTTCAGCCGGCGCACGCGCTGCCAGATCCGGTCCAGCGCCTGCGTGATCTCGGCGCGGTCGAGCAGCTCGCTCACCTCGTCGCGCAGGCCGTCGAAGTCGGCGGCCAGCTCCGGGTCGGGATCGCCCTCGGGCACCGTCCCGTCGCGGTAGCGGTCGATCATCGACAGCGTGCGGCTCGCGAGGTTGCCGAGCTCGTTCGCCAGCTCGGCCTCGTAGCGCTCGCCGAACGTGATCGTGGAGACGCTGCCGTCCTGCCCGAACGAGACCTCGCGGAACAGGTAGTAGCGCAGCGCGTCGGTCCCGAACGTGTCCATCACCGCGAACGGATCGAGCACGTTCCCGAGCGACTTGGACATCTTGTGCTCCGAGCCCGAGGCGTCGCGCATCAGCAGGAAGCCGTGGACGAAGACGTGCTCGGGCACCGGCAGATCGGCCGCGAGCAGCAGCGCGGGCCAGTAGATCGTGTGGAACTTGAGGATGTCCTTGCCGACGAGGTGGAACGTCGCGGGCCAGAACTCGTCGGTCAGGTCCTGCCCGTCGCGTGCGAAGCCGAGCGCCGTGACGTAGTTGAGCAGCGCGTCGAACCAGACGTAGAAGACCTGGTCGGGATCCCACGGCACTTCGATGCCCCACTTCAGGCGGGCGCGCGTGAGCGAGACGTCGTTGAGCCCCTGGGCGACGAACGCCCTCGCCTCGTTGCGGAACTGGCGCGGCAACACGAAGTCCGAGCTCTCGTCCATCAGGCGCTCGAGCTGCTCCTGGAAGCTCGAGAGGCGGAAGAACCAGTTCTCCTCCTTCTCGCGGTCGAGCGGGATCTTGTGGATCGGGCACATGTGGTCCTCGCCCGCCTCCTGCTCGGACTTGAAGTCCGCGCAGCGCGGGCAGTACCAGCCCTCGTACGTGCCCTTGTACACGTGCCCGTTGTCGTGGACGCGCTGGAGGATCTCCTGGACGCGCTGCTCGTGGCGCGGGTCGGACGTGCGGATGAAGAAGTCGTTGGTCGCCTCGAGCCGCGGCAGCAGCGCCTGGAAGTGCTCGACGTTCCGGTCGCCGAGCTCCTTCGGAGTGATCCCCTCGCGCTCGGCGGCGAGCGCGACCGGCTCGCCGTGCTCGTCGGTGCCGGTGAGGAAGAACACGTTCTCGCCGCGCTGGCGCATATGCCGGGCCAGCACGTCCGCCGCGATCGTGGTGTACGCGTGACCGAGGTGCGGCGCCGCGTTCACGTAGTAGATCGGGGTGGTGACGTAGAAGGCCATCGCGGCGTCGAAGGCTAGCGGCGCTGCGGGCTCGTCACGCTTCGCGGTCCACCGCGAGCTTCCCCGCTTTCGCCCAGTTCTCGTGGTCCAACTCGTGGATGAACACCTGGACGTGCTCGGGCGGGATGTCGTACGCGTCGACGAACGCCTGGGTGATCCCGGCGACGAGCGCCCGCTTGCGCTCGAGGTCACGTGGAGACTGCTGGACGGTCACGATCGGCACGTCGGTGCTCCTTTAGGGGTCTGGTCAAGAAGATCCGCCCCGGCCAGGGCGGTCGTGGATCGAGCCGGGCGCCGCACGAATCCGAAGGGAATACGAACGTATTTCCGAGGTTTCGGGTGGCGATCCGGCGAAGTGTCCACGGCTGTCCTGGGCGTGGCGGGGTTCTTGGACAGGCCCTCAATCGCGCAGCGTGCGGTAGGCGAGCAGGCCGCCGAAGCCGAGGATGCCGGCGCCGGCGACGCCGTCCACCGTGCGCAGCAGCCGCGGGCCGACACGGCGGCGGGCGAGCGACACGCCGCCGGCGAGCAGGGTCATCCACGTGAGGCTGCCGAGGCCGACGCCGGCCAGCAGCAGCGCCGCGCCGCCGGCGGCCGCGGCGCCGGCCGTCGAGGCAGCCGCGAACACGGCCGCCCACGAGGCGATCGTCAGCGGGTTTGAGGCGGTGGCCACGAGCGCGGTCAGGAACGCGGCCCGCGGCGTGGCGAGCTCCTCGCGCGACTCGCCGCCCATCCGGATCCGGAACGCGCTCCACAGCGTGCGGGCGCCGAGCACGGTCAGCACCGCCGCGCCGAGGAGCCCGAACGCCAGCCGCAGCGGCTCGATCGCGAGCAGCCCCGCCGCCCCGGCGGCGCCCGCCGCCGCGTACAGCGTGTCGACCACGGCGACGCCCGCACCGATCGAGAGGCCGACCAGCACGCCGCTGCGCAGCGTCGACCGGATCGCGAGCAGCGAGATCGGCCCGAGCTGGGCGGCGACGAAGAAGCCGAGCGCAAAGCCGGCGAGGAGCGCGGTCATGCCCTCAAACTACCTCCCGGCGCAACCTGCCCGGCACCGGACCGCGCCGGGTTTGAACCCGTCCCCGCCACCGGATCCCCGCACCCGCAAGGACAAGCACGAGCCCGGCCCACGCGGGCCAGGGGGCGACGCCGCCGTCGCGAACCGGACTCGAACCCGGTTGCGCCGGCGCTGCGACCGGCCGAGGACCGCGAAGCCGCGGCGCGCGGCGCGACGGCCCTCGGCGCGCGATCAGCGCCGGCGGGGCAGGGCGAGCCGCGTCGAGGAACCGCAGTGGGTCGACGTACCCGAATCGCGCGCCGTCCCGGCGGACGCCGAGGTGCAGGCCGGCGTGCGCGCGCGAACGGGCGACGGTGCCGAGAACGGCGCCGCGGGAGACGGCCGCCCCGGGACGAACGCCGATCGCGGACAGCGGCATGTGGCTCACCCGCCAGCGACCGCACAGCACCGTGACGACGCCGCCGCTGCCGCCGACCCGACCCGCCACGGCGACGCGCCCGCGACACGGCGCGCGGACCGGCGTGCCCGCGCTAGCGCGGAGGTCGGCGCCGCGGTGACGCCCGGCCTCGAACGGATCGGAGCCGACGTCGAACCCGCGCGTGACGGCACCGCCGACCGGTGGTCGCCACGCCGCCTCCGCGACGTCGGCGAGACACAGGGCGAGGACTGCGAGCAGGGTGGCGAGGCGCATCGGTCACGACCGTACGGGTGCGGGGCCCGGCTACCGCCAACCGGCACAGAATCGGCACGATCACGCGCGCGTTTCGACACGATCTCCCTGCAAGGAGTGCTGCATCGGACCGCTTCGGTTGACTGAGCAACCTCCACCGTGGGAGGGTCGCGACGAAGCACATGCGAACCCAGGACGACGACACCGCGGCCGCGGTGATGGGCAGCTCTCCGCCCGAGATCAAATTGATCGCGGATCCGGAGACGCGGCGGCGGGTCGCGATGGCCGCCGAGAGCGACCTGGAGGCGGCGCGGTACGCCCATTGGCGCGGCACAGTCACGTTCCACGACGTCGCGAACGCGTGGTTCAACATGTCCGACCCGAACCTCTCCGACGAGCTCCGGGCGGAGTTCAAGGCGATCTTCCCCGGGCTGCTCGACGCGTTCGCCCAGCCGCGCAAGGGCGTCATCACCGCGTACTTCTGCCGCCACATCCGCGTCGCGGCCGCGCTGACCGACATCGGCCATGCCGCCGGCGCACCCGAGGGCGTGCCCGAGGCCGAGCTCAAGGGCCCGCCGCCCGCGGCGATCGTGCCGCTGCTCGCCCAGCGCGAGCAGGAGATCGCGGCCCACACCAACGGACAGCCGCAGGGAAACGGACGGGCGCGCCGCCATCGCGCCAAAGGCGACCACGACGGGGGCTGGTTCCGGCACGCGTTCGACCCGGCGCCCGCGTCCAGCTCCGCGATCCACATCGAGCCGACATTCGGCGATCCCGCGGACTGGAAGGCGAAGGAGCTCCTGTTCCAGTGCCTGCACCTGCACTACCGGGCGCTCGAGTTCCTGACCCCGCAGCCGCGCAAGATCTGCATGCGGATGATCTTCGGCGTGATCACGACGCTGCTCGGCACGCTCGACCAGCGCCAGTTCGACCGCGACACCGAGGGCAAGGCGCTGACGCCGTTCGGGTCCAACCCGGCCGAGGTCGAGACGCTCGAGCACGAGCTCGAGCAGGCGCGCGCGTACTACGTGCAGTCGAGCCAGCGCCAGGCCCAGCTCGACTACCTGGTGGGCATGCTCACGTTCCTCGTGCTCGCGATCGCGGCGACGGTGACGATCGCCCTCGCGACCGGCGTGCTCGACAAGCCGGTGACCGTGAGCGTGCTGGCGGGCGCGACCGGCGCCGTCGTGAGTGTGATGAACCGGATGACGAACGGGCGGCTGCTCCTGCGACCGGAGTCCGGGAAGAAGACGATCCGCGCGCTCGGGTTCATGCGACCGGTGATCGGCGCCGTGTTCGGCGCGGTCATCTACCTGTTCCTCGACGGCGGCATCGTCGAGGTGCTCTCACCGCCGCAGGGAGGCGCGAACCTGGCCTTCTACGCCGGTCTCGGGTTCGTGTCCGGCTTCAGCGAGCGCTTCGCCCAGGACGTGATCGCGCAGGCGACGCCCGCGAGCGCGCGGGCGGACGCGGCGCCGGCCGTGAACACCCCGGCTGCGCAGCAGTCGGACGTCGTGGTTCCCTGAACGAACGTCAACTGCGGCATTGAGCAAGGGATCGGCGGGGGTGTGTCACGAACGTTCACGAGGATCGAACAAACGTGAACCACCCCCTCCCGCGCCGCCCTCAATGCGGGGTTGACTAACTCTCCGCCACCGCGCGATAGAGCGCGTTCGCGGGCACGCCGGTCAGCTCGGCCACGACGCTCGCCGCCGGCCGCGCACGCGCTCCCGCCTCGACCAACCGGCGAACGGCGTCGACGGCGGCCGGATCGACACCCGTTCGCCGGGGCGCGCCGCCGATCACCAGCACGACCTCGCCCCGCGGCGCCTCGGCCGCGTAGCGCTCGGCGAGCTCGGCCGCCGGGCCGCGCACGACCTCCTCGTGCACCTTCGTCAGCTCCCGGCACACCGCCACCGGCCGCTCCGGATCGAGCTCCGCCAGCACGGCCAATGACGCGCCCACACGGCGGGGCGATTCGAACGCGACGACCGTCTCCGGCGACCCCAGCACCTCCACGAGCGCCCCGCGCTTGCGCGGCAGGAAGCCGGCGAAGCGCCACACGTCGGCCGGCAGCGCGGACGCGACCAGCGCCGCAAGGGCCGCCGACGGACCCGGCAAGACCTCGACCTCGAGCCCCGCCGCCACGCACCCCTGCACGAGCACGTAGCCGGGGTCGCTGACGAGCGGCATCCCCGCATCCGACACCAGTGCGACGACGTCGCCGGAGAGCATCCGCTCGACCAGCTCGGCCGCCCGCTCGCGCTCGTTGTGCTCGTGGTAGGAGACGAGCGACGCCTGCACGCCGTAGCGCTCGAGCAGCACGCGCGTGCGGCGTGTGTCCTCACACGCGACGACGTCGGCGTCGCGCAGTGCCGAGAGCACGCGCAAGGTCACGTCCTCGAGGTTCCCGATCGGCGTCGGGCAGACGACCAGGCGACCGCTCACGCCACGGCCTCCGGATATCCGGCGCGCGCCACGCCGATCCCTTCGCGCGCCGCCAGCGCCGCGCCGACCATGCCCGCCTCCGCGCCGAAGGCGGCAGCCTCGATCCGCACCGCGTCGCGGTTGGGAGCGAGCGCCCGCTCGCGGACGAGCTCGCGCGCCGGCTCGAGCAGCAGCTCACCGGCCGCGCTCACGCCGCCGCCGATCACCACCATCTCCGGGTTGAAGATGTTCACCAGCGACACGAGGCCGATGCCGAGCCGGTTGCCGATCAGCGCGATCGCGTCTGCCGCCACCGGGTCGCCCTCCTGCGCCAGCTGGGTGATCAATGGCCCGGTCAGCTCGCGGCCCTCCTCGAGCGCGTGGCCGAGCGCCGTGTCCGGCCGCCGCGCGACCGCGACCGACGCGATCCGTACCAGTGCGGTGCCGGAGCAGACCGTCTCCAGGCACCCGTAGTTCGGGCAGTTGGACTGACACGGCGGGCCGTCCATGTCCACGACCATGTGACCCATCTCGGCGCCGCCGCCGATCCACCCGCGGTAGACCTCGCCGTTGAGCAGCAGGCCTCCACCGATACCGGTCCCGATCGTGAGCAGCACGACCTCGCGGCAGCCCGCGGCGACGCCCACGCGCGCCTCGCAGAGAACGGCGCAGTTGGCGTCGTTGTCGACGATCACGGGGAGCCCGAGCCGCTCGGACATCACCTCGTGGAAGGCCATGTCGTAGATCGGGGCGTTGGCCGCCTGCACCGCCCTGCCGGTGCGCGAGTCGAAGGTACACGGGATGCCGAAGCCGACCGCCTCGATCTCGCCGTCCACGGCGGTCCGGATCTCCTGGACCGCATCGGCGACCATCTGCACGAGGCCGACCTGGTCCAGGCCGTAAACCGGGCGGTTGGTACGGTGATGGATGCCGAGGTCGGCGTCGACCGCGCCGGCCAGGAGCTTCGTGCCGCCGAGGTCGACGCCTATGACGCCTCGCTCGACCACGCGGCCACCATACCGCTCTCTCCTCATGGCCGACGACGAAGAACAGCCTCAGTACACCGTCTATCGCTCCCGTCCCCGTGCCCCCTGGCGCAAGGACGACGACGGGCTGGACGGCCTGAACGACAAGCCCGAGGAACGCCCGCAGCCGGGAGCGCCGGAGCCGCCCAAGCGGCGGCGGCGCCGCCGGATCTCGGTCGGCCGCGTGGTCGGCTACCTGGCGATGGCGGTCAGCGCGTGGCTGCTCGTCTCGCTGATCCTGTTCCTGGTCAGCGCCCAGATCCAGTCGGCGAAGGTCTCCGACGCCGCCGAGGCGAAGCTGAGCGGCGGCGGCTACCCGCTGACGTCGCCGAACACGATCCTCGTGCTCGGGTCCGACGCGCGCGCGAAGGGCAAGGGCGAGCCGGGAGCACAGACGATCGGCGCGCCGAGCCGCTCGGACTCGATCCTGCTGCTGCGCGTCGGCGGCGGCGCCAACGCGCAGCTCTCGATCCTCCGTGACACGGTCGTCGACATCCCCGGCCATGGGCGCAACAAGATCAACGCCGCGTACGCGTTCGGCGGTCCGTCGCTGGCGATCGAGACCGTCGAGTCCTACCTCGGGATCGACGTCAACCACCTCGTCGAGGTCAACTTCGAGAACTTCCCGGACCTGATCGACGCGCTCGGCGGGATCACCTACACGGGCAACTGCGTGATCTCGAAGATCAACGGAGGCTCGCGCAACGGCGGCACGACGCTGCGGCTCAAGGCCGGCACGAACGAGCTCAACGGCGACGAGGCGCTGGCGCTCGCGCGCACGCGCAAGAACGAATGCCGCCCGCAGGAGACCGACCAGGCGCGCGTGATCCGCCAGCAGAAGATCCTCAACGCGATGAAGGGCAAGGTCACGTCGTTCGAGACGTTCATCCGGCTCCCCTGGGTGTCATGGGCGGCGCCGAAGGCCGTGCGCTCGGACATGTCCGGCCCGACGCTGCTCGGGCTGATCGGAGCGGAGCTGATCGGCGGCGACTCGAAGAAGGAGCTGCTCACGCCGTCCGGCGGCGTGACGCTTCCCGACGGCGGCGCCGGCCTCACGGTCGACGACGCCGAGAAGGAGCGCGCCGTCCAGAAGTTCCTGGAGGGCTGACACCGGGCGCCCTTCCATGGGCGCCCGGAGCAGGCCGCGGGGGTCAGTCGCCGCGACGATCGTCGGCCAGCTGGGCGCGGATCTCGCCGCCGCCTCGGTTGACCGTGTGCACGTTGGCGTAGGTGACGCCTGCGCGGACCGCGTCGAGGAGCTCGTCGAACGCTCCGACCTCGATGCCCTGGCCGACCGGGCCGATCACGTCCTCCGGACCGAGCGTCCCGCTGACGGTCCCGCCCTTCGGCGGACATGCCTGCGTCCCCTCAGGCCCGTTGCCCAGATTCGAGCACAGGAACACGCTGATGCCGCCGGAAGTGGCCCGTGCACCGAAGTGGATGTGGGCCTGGGTGACATCGCTCTCGAGGTTCTTGTACGAGAGCCGGTAGCGGATCTCGTCGTCCCACCGGTCGATCCGCGCCTTGAACTCCCCGCTGCCGGCCGTGGAGACCGTCATCGGGGTCTCCTCGTAGCCGGTGAGCGTCTCCCGGATGTCCCGGTGACCGCCGGTGGCGACCGCCGCGCCGACGACCGCGAGCAGCGCAAGCACCGCCAC
The DNA here is from genome assembly GCA_963806395.1 of uncultured Solirubrobacteraceae bacterium. Classification (GTDB taxonomy): domain Bacteria; phylum Actinomycetota; class Thermoleophilia; order Solirubrobacterales; family Solirubrobacteraceae; genus DASSUW01. The sequence goes on from CAWDYI010000022.1 coordinate 422,345, forward strand.
CGCTCCGGCAAGCTGCAGTCTCTTCCTCACCCTGAAACCTCCCCCGGTTTGAATGGGCCTCAAGGGACGGATACGCGCGCACGGCGCGCGAGGTTCAGAGTCCGGCCAGCGCGGCGATCCGCTCGCGGTGCGTTGTGCCCTCGCCGTAGGCGTGCGCGTTCGCCTCGCCGCGCTTGAGGAAGAAGTGCAGGTCGTGCTCCCAGGTGAATCCGATGCCGCCATGGACCTGCAGCGCGGCGCGCGGGACGCGCCGTCCGGCGTCACCCGCGTAGGCCTTTGCACAGGCGACGGCGAGCGGCGCGGTCTCGGGCTCGAAGTCGAGCGCCCACGCCGCCCAGTACACGGCCGCGCGGGCACCCTCGACCTCGAGCAGCATCTGCGCGCACGCGTGTGAGACCGCCTGGTAGGTGCCGATCGGGCGGTCGAACTGGCGGCGCTCCTTCGCGTACGCGACGGCCATCTCCATCGCCCGCTCGGCCACGCCGACCGACTCGGCGGCGTTCATCGTCGCCGCCTGCCCGCGCGCACGGTCGAGGTCGAGGTCACCGGAGACCGGCTCGCGCTCGCCGCCCGAGACGCGGAACAGGCGGCGCGTCGGGTCGAGCGCGCGGACCGGCTCGACGCTCGCCCCGGTGACCACCGCGCCGTCCCAGTCGACCAGCACGTCGGCGGTGCCCGCATCGGCGCTCAGGCCGTCCATCACCACCGCGCCGCGGCTGCCGCCGCCGACGTCGGCGCCCAGCAGGCCTGCCGCCCAGGTCGACTGCAGCGGCGTCGGCGCGAGCGCGTAGCCGAGCTCCTCGGCGACCACGATCATCTCCACGGTGCCGATCTCGGCGATCTCGGGCCAGCCGAGCTCGACCATCTCGCTCCACTGCGCGTCCGTGAAGCCGCGCTCGTCGTCGAGCGCCAGGCGCCTGACCTCGGCGAGCGGGTAGCGGGCGGCGAGCAGCTCGCGCGCGGTGGACTTGATCGTCCGCTGATCGTCGGAGAGGTCGAAGTTCACGACGTGGCCGACCTTCGATCCGCGTGCTTCCGGGGCCGCGAATGACCAAGCTGGGCGTCGCACGGCGGTGAAGCCGATAGTGGGGTTATCGGCGAGCCGTCGGGTGGCGATCCAGCGCAGGTCAGTCGTGGCATCCGGGAGTGCGGGGGTCGGGGGTTGGTCACGAGGCGCGCGGGAGGCCCAGAACGCGTTCGGCGACGATGTTGCGGAGGATCTCGGTCGTGCCGCCCTCGATCGAGTTCGCGCGGGCGCGCAGGAAGCGATAGGTCCAGGCGTCGTCGGCGAGCTGCGCGCGCGGGCCGGCGACGTCCATCGCCAGCTCGGTGAGCGACTGGTTGACCTCCGCCCAGTGCCACTTGCCGAGCGAGCCCTCCGGGCCGGGAGCGCCGCGCTTCATCGTCGCGGTGAGGCCGCGGTAGGCGTTCAGGCGCAGCACCTGGGCCTCGGCGAACACCTGCGCGAAGCGCTGGCGGATGAGCGGGTCGCCGGCCACGCCGGCCTCGCGGATCTGGTCCTGCAGCTCGCGCAGGGCGATCTGCACCTGCACCTGAAGCGCGAACGCGAGGCCGGCGCGCTCGTGCATCAGCGTGGTGATCGCCACCGGCCAGCCGTTGCCCTCGCCGCCGACGATGTTCTCGTGCGGGATCCGCGCCTCGTCGATGAACAGCTCGTTGAACTCCGCCTCGCCTGTGATCTGCACGAGCGGCCGGACGTCGACGGCGGCCTGCTCCATGTCCATCAGGAAGTACGTCAGCCCGCGATGCTTCGGCGCATCCGGGTCGGTGCGGGCGACGAGCATGCACCACTTCGCCTCGTGCGCGTACGTGGTCCACACCTTCTGGCCGGTGACGACCCAGTCGTCACCGTCGCGGACGGCGCGCGTCTTGAGCGATGCCAGGTCCGAGCCCGATCCCGGCTCGGAGAAGCCCTGGCACCAGATCTCGTCGGCCGACAGGATCGGCGGCAGGAAGCGCTGCTTCTGCTCCTCGGTGCCGTGCGCGATCACCGTCGGGCCGCCCATCGCGAGGCCGAGCACGTTCGCCATCTGCGGAGCGCCCGCGCGCGCGGTCTCCTCGTAGAAGATCGCCAGCTCGACCAGCGTGGCGCCCGCGCCGCCGTACTCGGTCGGCCAGCTCAGCCCCGCCCAGCCGCGGTCGTTTAGCGCGCGCTGCCAGGCACGGCGGAACTCGAACACGTCGCGATCGCCGTCCGGCTCGCGGCCGGGATGGTTGGCCTCTATCCAGCCGCGGACCGCGTCACGGAACTCTCGCTCCGCTGGCGACAGTGTCAGGTCCATGGAGCGCGGACGCTACCGCCTGCGGCTCGGCGTCGCGCCGGCGGGGGCGGGACGCGAGTGCCACGCCGCCGAGGATCGCGACGAGGCCGACGATCGCCGCCGGCGTGATCGCCTCGTCGAGGAAGATCGCGCCGTAGAACAGCGCGACGCCCGGCGCGAGGTAGCTGACCAGCGACGCGCGGCCGGCGCCGACCTCGGCGATCAGCTTGTAGAAGATGACGAACGCGAGCGCCGTGCCGACCACGCCGAGCGCGATCAGCGCGACGACCGCACGCAGCCCCGGCGTGTCGCTCGGCGCGGTTGCGAGAGCGGCGGGCAGCGTCACGATCGTCGCGACGGAGAGCGAGACGAACGACGTCTGCATCGAGGTCAGCCGGCCGTAGCGGCGCTTGACCACGAAGCCGCCGAGCGCATAGAAGACGGCCGCGCCGACCATCGCCAGCGCGCCCAGGAACTGCCAGAGCGAGTGGATCGACTCGACGCCCACGACCAGCGCCACGCCGGCCAGGCCGATCAGCATGCCGACGCCCTGGCGGCGGTCGATCCGCTCGGTCGGGTCGATCAGCGGCGCGAGCAGGGCGACGAACAGCGCGGCGGGAGAGATCAGCACCGCAGTCAGGCCGGACGGGACCTCGAGCTCGCCGAGCGTGATCAGCATGAACGGCGCCACGACGGACACGCAGCCGAGCACGACGGCCCAGCGAGGGCGCCGCCGCATGTCGGCGAGCGCGCCGCGGGTCGCGCCGCGCATGGCGATCACCAGCACGAGCGCGGCGAGCGCCGCGCGGGCGCACACGATCACCGGCGCGCTGAAGTCCTCGAGCGCGTACTTGATGAGCAGGTACGAACCGCCCCAGATGGCGGACAGCGCAGCCAGGAGTCCGATCTGCCGGGGCGTCATCGACAGTCAGTGTCGCAGCCAGTGCCTCCAAGCGGAAATGACGATTCCGCCTGCCGGGCATAAGCTCAGCTAATCAAGGCGCTCGCGCGAGCTTGCGAGTGCGAGTAAGCCGCAGGCTTAATCTGCGGAGCCCGGCGAGGGCGACGGCTTCGAGTCCGGCTTGGAGTCCGGCTTCTTCTCCTTGGACTTCGCGTCGTGCTTGTCCGCCCCGGCCGACGCCGCCTTGTCGGTCTCACGCTTGCGCTTGGCGGTGCCGTAGTCGGTGTTGTAGAAGCCCGATCCCTTGAAGTGCACGGCGATCGGGTGGTAGACGCGCTGGACCGATGCGCCGCACTCCGGGCACTTCGTCATCGGATCCTCCGTGATCTTCTGCATCACCTCGATCAGATGGCCGTTCTCACAGCGATACTCGTAGATCGGCATCGGGCGCGAGTATAGGTTGCCTAGACTGCGCCACCATGGCCGCAGCCACCATGGACGAGGTCGTCGCGCTGTGCAAACGGCGCGGCCTGATCTTCCCCGCATCGGAGATCTACGGCGGCATCGCCAACACGTACGACTACGGGCACTACGGCGTGCTGTTGAAGAACAACGTGATCGGCGCCTGGTGGAAGGCGATGATCCAGGAGCGCGACGACGTCGTCGCGCTCGACTCGGCGATCATCCAGCACCCGCGCGCGTGGGAGGCGTCGGGCCACCTGGCCGGGTTCACCGACCCGCTGGTCGACTGCAAGACGTGCGGCAAGCGGTTCCGCGCCGACCATCTGCAGGAGCTCGAGTGCGGGCGCAGGCCGTCCAAGCACCCGGGCGACACGCCGGACTGCGACCTCACCGAGGCGCGCGACTTCAACCTCATGTTCGAGACGTCGATCGGCCCGATCCGCGAGGGTGGCCAGACCGTCTATCTGCGCCCGGAGACCGCGCAGGGCATCTTCCTGAACTTCAAGACGACGCTCCAGTACGCGCGTCGCAAGCCGCCGTTCGGCATCGCGCAGGTCGGCAAGTCGTTCCGCAACGAGATCACGCCCGGCAACTTCATCTTCCGCACGCTCGAGTTCGAGCAGATGGAGATGGAGTTCTTCGTCCCGCCGGCCGAGGCCGGGCAGTGGCACGAGCACTGGATGCAGGCGCGGATGGACTGGTACGCGTCGCTCGGCGTAGACCGCGAGCGGCTGCGGCTGCGCGCGCACGACGCCGACGAGCTCTCGCACTACTCGTCGGCCACCTCGGACATCGAGTACCTGTACCCGATCGGGTGGTCGGAGCTGGAGGGCATCGCCAACCGCGGCGACTTCGATCTCAAGCAGCACGCCGAGTTCTCCGGCGAGAAGCTCGAGTACTTCGACCAGGCGACCGGCGAGCGCTACGTCCCGCACGTGATCGAGCCGGCGGCGGGCGTCGGGCGCACCGTGCTCGCGCTGCTGTGCGACGCCTACGACCAGGACGAGATCGGCGGCGAGCAGCGCACGGTCCTGCGGCTGAGCCCGGCGATGGCGCCCGTCAAGGTCGCGGTGCTGCCGCTGCTGCGCAAGGACGGCCATCCGGAGAAGGCGCGCGCGATCTACGAGGAGCTACGCACGCGCGTCAACACCGAGTACGACGAGGGCGGCGCGATCGGCCGCCGCTACCGCCGCCAGGACGAGATCGGCACGCCGCTCGCGATCACGGTCGACCACCAGACGCTCGAGGACGACACCGTCACGCTGCGCGACCGCGACACGCTCGAGCAGCAGCGCGTGCCGGTCACCGAGCTGGTCGACCGTGTGACCGAACTCACGCGCTGAACGGCAGCGTTTAGTAGCGTCCGCCGCATGACGGTCGCGGTCGATCAGGTGACGTACGAGGACCTGTACGACCGCTGGGAGCGCAGCAACTGGCGCGCCACCGAGATCGACTTCACGCAGGACCGCGTCGAGTGGCAGGAGAACTTCTCCGACCTCGAGCGCCGCGCCGCGCTGTGGAACTACGCGATGTTCTTCCACGGCGAGGACGCCGTCACCGACGACCTGTCGCCGTTCATCGACGCCGCCCCGCGCGAGGAGCAGAAGTACTTCCTCGCCACCCAGCAGGTCGACGAGGCGCGCCATGCGGTGTTCTTCAACCGCTTCATGCAGGAGGTCGTGGAGCGCGGCGACGGCACGATCGGCGGCGCGCTCGACGCGACGCGGCCGGAGCTCACGTGGGGCTTCGTGAAGACCTTCGAGATGCTCCACCGGGTGGTCGACGAGCTGCGCCGCGACCGCTCGCGCACGAAGCTCGCGCAGGCGGTCACGATGTACCACTTCGTCGTCGAGGCGACGCTCGCGCAGCCCGGCCAGCACTTCATCTCCGACTACCTCGCCGCGCGCGAGGTGCTGCCCGGCTTCCGCGAGGGGATGCGCAACGTGGCGCACGACGAGCAGCGCCACATCGCCTTCGGCGTCAAGCTCCTGCGCGACCTCGCGGCCGAGGACCCGGAGGTGCCGGACGCGGTCGCCGACCAGCTCCGGGCCGTCACGCCGATCTCGCTCGCCGTGTTCGTCCCGCCCGGCTGGGACACGCGCTACGTGGAGTGCTTCGGCTTCACGCTCGAGCAGGTGTATGAGGAGGGCGCGCGGTCGTTCGAGGCCAGGTTCCGCGCCGCCGGGCTGCCGATCGAGTCGCTGCCCGGGCCGTCGATCATGCCGATGGACATGCCGCCGCGCCAGCGCGCCGAGCGCGGGCTGGCGATGCTGCGGGCCGGCTACCTCGGCGAGCGCAACGGCCCGCCGGCGCGCGACCCGGAGGCGATGGCGGTGCTGTTCGACAGCATCCGCCGCAGCGTCGACCCGCGCCGCGTCCCCGACGGGCCGCTCGTGCTGCAGTGGGAGTTCTCCGACGCGGAGCCGTGGCACGTGCGCCTTGACAACGGCGCCACGGCGGCGGCGCCCGGCCGGGCGCCGCAGGTCGACGTCGAGCTGCGCTGCCGGTTCGACGACTGGGTCGACGTCGTCGCGGGCCGGCTCGACCCGCGCATCGCGGTCGCCACCGGCCGCCTGCGTCCGCGCGGGACGCCACGGGCGCTGTGGCGCGCCCGCGGCGTGTTCACCGCTTCTTGACCTTCAGCGTCATCTTCATTTCCTCGGGGTGCTGAGAGCAGAAGAGCGAGTACTTGCCGGCCTTGGTGAGCTTCTTGGTCGTCCACTTCCCGCCCGCCTGGAGCGGGGAATGGAACTTCACCGGGCCCTTGCGGACGTTGACGTCGTGCGCCTCGAAGGAGAAGCCCTCCCAGACGAAGCGGACCTTGTCGCCCGTCTTGACGCTGAGCTTGCCGGGAGCGAAGAAGTTCGACCCGATGTCCGCCTTCTGGACGCGCGCCTCGGCAGGCCCGGCCACCAGGAACGCCGCTCCCGCCGCCAGCACGGCGACGGGAGCGAGGGAGGTGCGAAGCGAGCGGCTCACGGCGTGACCGTGACGCTGCCCTTCATCTCCGCGCCGTGGACGATGCAGTAGTACTCATACGTCCCGGGCTTGGAGAAGGACACGGTTGCGTTCTTGGGCAGCGGCGTCGCCGCGTCGTCGTCGAGCATGCCGGTGTTCACGAACCCGTTGCCGTGGCTGGTGCCGTTGACGACCAGCGCCGTCGGGGGCGGCTCGCTCGGGTACAGGGTGAACGGATCGACCCCGTTCGGTCCGAGGAACGTCTGCGCGAGCTGCTTGGCGTACGGCTCAGGCGCGAACGCGACGTTGTGCACCTCGCTCGACTTGTTGGACATCGTGAACTTGACGGCGTCGCCCGTCTTGACGGTCGTCGAGTCGGGGAAGAACGCGAGCGTCGCCACGCCCTTCTTGTCGTTGCCGGCCTTGACGGTCTTGCCGCCGGGCACGCCCTGGCCGGCCACGAGCTTCTTGGCGAGCTTGGAGGCGGCCTTGACCTGCTTCTTGACCCGCTTCGCGTCCTGCTTCTTGGTCGCGATGCGGGCCCGCTTGCCCTTCACGACGACGGTGCCCTTCATGCCGGCGTGGATCGAGCAGAGGATCGTGTAGGTCCCCTTCTTGGGGAACTTGACCTTGAACGGCTTCGCCGGGCCGGCGAGCGGGAGACCGGAGCCGACGACCTCCGAGCCGTCGATCACCTTGCCGCCCGTGGGAGCGGCGACCTGCGGGTTGATCCCGAACGTCGGCTGGCCGTTGAACCACATGTCCGCGCCGGCGGCGTCCTTGGCGCCGGAGACCGGCACCGCAGGGTTCGGCGCGAACAGCGCGGGCGGCGTCGTGCCCTTGGGCGCGAACAGCACGTTGTGGAACCCGAGGATCCGGAACGACACCTTGTCGCCCGCATGGATCGCGGTCCGCTTGGGATAGAACGCGTTATCGGTCGCGAAGCCCGGTACGCCCTTGAGCAAGCCCTTGGGTGGCGTGCCCGCGTACATGTCTTTGGTCGCGGCCCCGGCCGCCGCCGGCAGGAGCAGCACACTGGCTGCAACCGCGGCGCCGACGTAGCGTCGCCGAAGGCCGCCGGCGAAGCCCTGTGGCCTGCCAGGCGAAAGGGAGGTTTTCATGCGCGCCAGCCTTGCGGAAGCGCGCGGTCAGGGAATCAGGGATATCCCTAGTCGTTGGCTGCGATCAGGGTTCGGGCGGCATCGGTGGCCGCGCGCACCGCGGGCCCGTGGTCGTGCTCGGGCTCCCCCAGCATCCGCAGGGCGAGCCCGTCGGCGAGCGCGAGCAGGACCGCGGCGACGGCCTCCGGATCGGCGCCGAGCCGGACGACGCCGTCGGCCTGCTTGGCCGCGAGCAGCTCGGCGACCTTCGTGCGCGTGACGCGCTGGAGCGAGGCGAACTCGGCGGCGATCTCCGCCTTCCGGCGGCCGGAGATGAACAGCTCGAACATCAGCGCGACGAAGCCCGGGTCGCGCTCCACGAGGTCCTGGAGCGAGTGCACGAGCACGTCGATCACATCGTCGGCCGTGCCCGCGCCCGCGAGCTCGGTGCCGAGGTGGTCGAGGCGGATCTCGGCGTCGCGCCGCACGACCTCGGCGAGCAGGCGCTCCTTCGTGCCGAAGTAGTAATGCAGGAGGCCGCGCGAGACGCCGGCCTCGCGCGCCACGTGGTCGAACGTCGACCCGGCGGCGCCGCGCGCCGCGACCGAGCGGCGCATGGCGTCGACGATCTTCGCGCTCGAGGCCTCCATGCGCCGGACTCTAGCTGGCCGTCCAGCCAGCTCCTCGGGGCTGACGTAACCAGACCGTCACATCCGACGCCTTCCGCCGCCGCGCGCGCCGTGCGACACTCGCGAACGTCTGCAAGGCCGCGCCGAACGGCACCGGCAAGCAGCGCCTGACCACCGACGGCAAGCCGGGCGGCCCGCTGTACGCGTGGGTGTCGGCCAGTGCCGACGGGTCGCGCCTGGCCGTGGTCAACGCCACCTTCGCCTACGTGCTCGACGGCAAGGGCCGGCGGATCACCGGCAAGCTCCCGCGCGGCGGCATCGACGTGATCGCCGAGATGGCGCCGGACGGCAGGCAGGTCGCCCCGTGGAGCTCCTGCCGGAGATCTCGCCGGCGCCGGTCGGCAGCCCGCCCGGCAGCCCGGGCCTGTCCGGCTTCGTTCCGTACATGTTCGTCATGAACGCCGACGGCAGCGGGCGCGAGGCGACCGCCCGCGTCGTCGTCGACATGACCTGGCTCGGCGCGCGGCTCGTGCGCACCGACACGTCCGACACCGACCCGTTCCCGTACGGCATCTGCCTGCTGGTGACCAACGTCGACTTCCAGTGCGAGCGCGACGTGGCGCGCGACCCGACCCAGGATCTGTTCAACCCGGCCTTCTCGCCCGACGGCAGGCTCGCCGCGGTCGTCCGGTCGCCGAGCACCACGATCGGTGCGGGGCCGATCGTGATCTACGACGCCGCGACCGGCGCTCAGGTGCGCCAGCTCGTCGGCGGTCAGAACACCCAGCCGACCTGGTCGCCCGACGGCAAGCGGATCGCGTTCGAGCGCGGCGGCGACATCTACGTCGCCAGAGCCGCCGGCGCGCCGCGTGAGCGCCGGGTCCTGAAGGGCGGCGAGCAGCCGACCTGGACCAGCGCGGCGGCCTGCAAGGCACGCCGCCCGCGCGTCCGCGTGCGCGGCCGCTCCGCCCTCGTCAGCGTCTGCGCGCGGCAGCCCGGACGGCTGACCGTCACGCTGGTGCACGCAGGCCGGCGCGTCGCCCGGCGCACGGTGAGCGCCGGGACGGGCGGCAGGATCACGGTGCGCCTGCGCCGGCCCTCCGGAGCGAGGGCCGGCGAGCTGCGCGCCCGCGTCAGTTCGCGGTGACGCGGCGGTAGCGCGACACCGCGAGCGGCGCGAACACGGCGATCAGCACGAAGCACCAGATGAATGCCATCCACACGTCGGTGTGGGCCGGCGTGTTCAGCCACAGCGACCGGACGGCGTCGGCGACCGTCGTGAACGGGTTCGCGTCGGCGAACTGCCGCAGGCCGTCGGGCATCGACTCCGCGGGCACGAAGATCGACGACGCGAACGTGAGCGGGAAGATCAGGGTGAAGCCGATCGAGTTCGCGGTCTCCGGCGTCGACGAGAACAGCCCGACGAGCGCGAAGATCCACGAGAACGCGTACCCGAGCAGGAGCAGCAGCACGATGCCGAGCACGATCTCGCCGAACGTCGCGCCGATGAAGTTGAACCCGGCGAGGAAGCCGACGGATAGCAGGACGACGAGCGAGAGGCAGTTGAGCACGATGTCGGAGAACGTCCGCCCGCTGAGCACGGCGGCGCGCGACATCGGCAGCGAGCGGAAGCGGTCGATCAGGCCCTTCTGGACGTCCTCGGACAGGCCGAGCGCGGTCACGAACCCGCCGAACGCGATCGACTGGACGATGATGCCCGGCATCAGGAAGTCGACGTAGTCGAAGCCCGGCGTCTGGATCGCGCCGCCGAACACGTACACGAACAGCAGCACGAACATCACGGGCTGGACCGTGTAGGCGATCAGCAGGTCGGGCTGGCGCGGGATCCGCTTCAGGTTGCGGCGCGCCAGCACCAGCGTGTCCTCCGCGGTCATCGAGAGCGAGCTCATACGGGCGCCACCTCCTCCTCTTCCTCGGCCGCGTGCCCGGTCAGCGCGATGAACACGTCGTCGAGCGTCGGCCGGCGGAGCGTGATGTCGGCGATACCGACATCCGCGTCGTCGAGCCGTCGCACCGCCTGCGGGATGATCCCCGAGCGCGCGCGCACGGGCACGCTCACGACCCCGTCTTCGACGCTCGGCCGGTCGCTGGCCAGCTCCGCGAGCGCGGCGATCGCCGGCTCGGCATCGTCCGGATCCTCGAGGCGCACCTCGAGCCGCTCGCCGCCGATCTGGTCCTTGAGCTCGTCGGACGTGCCCTCGGCGATCACCCTGCCGTGGTCGACCACCACGATCCGGTCGGCGAGCCGGTCGGCCTCGTCGAGGTACTGGGTGGTCAGGAGGACGGTCGCGCCCGCGTCGACGCGGGCCTCGATCATCTCCCACATGCCGATCCGGCTGCGCGGGTCGAGGCCGGTCGTCGGCTCGTCCAGGAACAGCACCGGCGGCCGCGCCACGAGTGCCGCGGCGAGGTCGAGCCGGCGGCGCATGCCGCCCGAGTAGGTCTTCGCCGGGCGCTTGGCGGCATCCGTGAGGTCGAACCGCTCGAGCAGCTCGCCTGCCCGCTGTCGCGATTGCTCCTTGCCGAGGTGGTACAGCCGCCCCACCATCTCGATGTTCTCGAACCCGGTCAGGTTCTCGTCCACCGCGGCGTACTGCCCGGCGAGGCCGATCTGGGCGCGCAGCTGCGCGGCCTGCTTCACCACGTCGAGCCCGACCACGCGGGCGGTACCCGCGTCGGGTTCCAGCAGCGTGGCGAGGATCCGCACCGCCGTGGTCTTGCCGGCGCCGTTCGGGCCGAGCAGGCCGAGAATGCTCCCGGTCGGTGCTGCGAAATCCACTCCGCAGAGCGCGCGCACCGAGCCGTAGGACTTCTCGAGCCCCTCGACGACAATCGCATCTTCCGTCATGTGGCCCGACGCTAGCGAACGAGACATGCCGGTTTGGTTCGGTTTGGCACACTCTCAACCGATGGAGCAAGAGCGGCGCCCGCGGCCGAAGCTGATCGAGAAGCTCGAGGCGCAGCGCGAGACACACCGCGAACGCAACCGCCTGTTCCGGATCGCGTTCGGCCTCGCGGGCATCGTGGTCCTGCTCGGCGGCGTGATCATGCTCGTCACGCCCGGCCCGGCGTTCGTGCTGATCCCGATCGGCCTGGCGATGCTCTCGCTGGAGTTCGTGTGGGCCGAGCAGCTGCTCGAACGCTCGCTCGAGCAGGCCGCGATCGCGCAGGAGAAGGCGGCTCAGACGACCCGCACGCAGCGGATCCTCGCCGCGATCGCGGCGCTCCTCGCACTGGCCGCGTGCATGCTCGCCGTCCTCTGGTGGGACATCCCGATCCTTCCGGATGGCTGAGATGTCCGTAACCGGGCTTCGCCCAATGGGCGAAGCCCGATCGGGATCAGTTGTTCGTCGAGCGGCGGTCTCGCCGGACGGCGTTGCGGCGGTCGTCGTCGAGGTGTACTCGAACTCCTCCTCGGCGCCGAACAGCGTGTCGAGCACCTTCTTGCGCAGGTCTGAGCTGACCGCGAGCGCCACACCCGCGCCGGCGATGCCGATCACGAGGATCTTGCCGAAGGAGCCCCGGCGCTTCTTGGGAGCCTCGCGCAGCGCAAGGCTCGCGTCCTTGACCGACGACGCGGACTTCTTGATGTCCTTCTGAAGCTTCTTGTCGTCGAAGATCTGCTTCGTCGGCGACTTGCCGTTAGCCAGACGGCCGTAGGCCTTTCGCGCGGACTCGTACGCCTGCACGATGTTGTCGCGCAGGTCCTCGTCCTCGATGACCCGCTTGACGTACGGGTTGTAGCGCGCCTTCATCGCCGCCCGCTGCGCTTTCTGGGCCTTCTTCTTGGCTTTAGCCATGCCACCTCTCCGCGTCTGTTTTTACGAGCATACCCGCGATGGGGAGCGGTCAACGGCGGCCGGTGCCATCGCGTAACGCCGCGTCGAACACCTCACCGATGTCGCCCACCCAGATGAACTCCATCCCGGATCGCAGCGCCTCCGGAATGTCCTCGAGGTCGCCCTCGTTCCGCCTCGGCGCGAGGATGCGCCGGATGCCCGCGCGCTGCGCGGCGAGCGCCTTCTCCTTCAGCCCGCCGATCGGCAGCACCTGCCCGGTCAGGGTCAGCTCGCCGGTCATCGCCATGTCGTCGCGGACCGGCCGCCCGGTGACGAGCGACATCAGCGCGGTCGCCATCGTGATGCCCGCGCTCGGGCCGTCCTTCGGGATCGCGCCCGCGGGCACGTGCACGTGCAGGTCGTGCTTGACGAACCAGTCCTCGGGCAGGTCGGAATGGCCGCGCACGTACGACAGGGCGGCCTCGGCCGACTCGCGCATGACGTCGCCGATCTGACCGGTGATCATCAGCTTGCCCTTGCCGGGCATCGCGCTCGCCTCCACGAACAGCACGTCACCGCCGACCGGCGTCCACGCCAGCCCGGTCGCGACGCCCGGCTCGGCGGTCCGGCGCCGCACGTCGGGCGTGAAGCGCGGCCGGCCGAGCAGCGCGCGCACGCGCGGAGCCGTCACCGACACCTTGCGGTCGTGCGTCTCGTTCGCCACCGTGACCGCGATCTTCCGGCACACCGACCCGATCTCGCGCTCGAGGTTGCGGACGCCGGCCTCGCGCGTGTATGCCGTGACGATCTCTCGGAGCCCGGCGTCGGTGAACGCGATCTGCGAGCGCTTGAGGCCGTTGCGCTCGATCTGGCGCGGCACGAGGTAGGTCTTGGCGATCTCGAGCTTCTCCTGCTCGGTGTAGCCGGCGAGCGCGATCACCTCCATGCGGTCGCGCAGCGCGCCGGGCACGCGATCCATGTCGTTCGCCGTGCAGATGAACATCACGCGCGAGAGGTCGAACTGGACGTCGAGATAGTGGTCGCGGAACGTCGCGTTCTGCTCGGGGTCGAGCACCTCGAGCATCGCGCTCGCGAGGTCGCCGCGGTAGTCGGAGCCCATCTTGTCGATCTCGTCGATCATGAACACCGGGTTCTGGGACTCGGCGTCGCGCATCGCGCGGATGATCGTCCCGGGCATCGCCCCGATGTAGGTCCGGCGGTGGCCGCGGATCTCCGACTCGTCGCGCACGCCGCCGACGCTGATGCGCTCGAACTTGCGGCCGAGCGCGCGCGCGACCGACTGGCCGAGCGACGTCTTGCCGACGCCGGGCGGGCCGGCGAACGCGAGGATCGTGCCGCGCGCGTCGGGCTTGAGCTTGCGCACGGCGAGGAACTCGAGGATGCGGTCCTTGACCTTCTCGATGTCGTAGTGGTCGGCGTCGAGCACCTCGCGTGCGTGCGCGAGGTCGAGGTTGTCCGGTGTCGCCTTGCCCCACGGCAGCGACGCCATCCACTCCAGGTAGGTGCGGATGACGCCGTGCTCGGCGGCCGCCTGCGGGATCTTCTCGAGCCGGCCCAGCTCACGCCCGACCTGCGTGCGGACGTTCTCCGGCAGGTCGAGCTCGGCGAGCTGGGAGCGCAGCTCGTCGACCTCGGCCTCGGCCGGGTCCTGCTCGCCGAGCTCCTCCTGGATCGCCTTCAGCTGCTGGCGCAGGACCCACTCGCGCTGGCCCTTGTCCATCTCGGCGTTGACCTGGTCCTGGATCTTCGAGCCGATCGCGACGATGTCCAGCTCGCGCGCGAGGATCTCCGAGAGCCGGCGCAGCCGGCGGGCGACGTCGATCTCCTCCAGCAGCGCCTGGCGCTCCTCGGTCTTGATCCGCAGCGCGCCGGCGATCAGGTGGCTGAGCGCCGACGGGTCCTCGAGGTTCGCCACCGCCATCTGGAGCTCTTCGGGGAGATACGGGACGTCCTCGATGATCTGGCTGAACGTCTGCTGGACGTTGCGCATCAGCGCCGTCAGCTCCGGTCCCTCGCGCACGACGTCCGGCAGCTCCGACACCCGCGCGGTGAGGTAGGGCTCCTCGCCGAGCCACTCCTCGATCTTCACCCGCTGGCCGCCCTGGACGAGGATCCGCAGCGAGCCGTCGGGCACCTTCAGCATGCGCGCGACCATGCCCGCGACGCCGACGTCGTAGAGCTGGCCCGGGCGCGGAGCCTCGACCTCCGGGTCGAGGCTGGCGACCATCACGAGCATCCGGTTCCCGATCAGCACGTCGTTGACGAGCTGGACCGAGCGCTCCTGCCCGATCGCCAGCGGCGTCAGCGTGTCGGGGTACGTGACCGAGTCGCGAAGCGGCAGGACCGGCAGCTCGGGCGGGAGCCCGGTCTCCTGTGGCGTGTACTCGCCATCGCCACCGACGACGTCGATCACGCGTCCTCGCTGCGCTGGATCGGGACGCTGCGGGAGGGCGCCGGCTGGACGAGCGGCAGCTCGACGGTCAGCATTCCGTCCTCGTACGAGGCGCTGGCGGCGTTCGCGTCGACGTCGACGCCGAGCGCGACCACACGCCGGAACGGGCCGTGCTCGACCTCGAGCTGCTGGTAGACGCGCTCCTCGCCGCCCTCGGGCCTGCGGTGGCCGGCCAGCACCAGCTCGCGCCCGCGGATCTGGAGCTCGATCTCCGACGGGTCGATCCCGGCGAGGTCGGCACGCACGACGGCCCGCGGCGGGTCGGCCGTGTAGTAGACGTCGACGGCGGGCGAGAAGCCGCCGCGACGGTGCGTAGAGAGCCGCCGGTCGAACAGCTCGTCCATCTGGCGGCGCATGCGCTCGAAGTTGGCGAAGAGGTCGCGCTCGGAGGCCACGCCGGGAAGGCTATCGGCGCGCGAGCCAGTCCAACACTGCGTCGCGCGCGAACCGCCACTCCCCGGCCAGCCGGCGGCCCGGCAGCTCGCTCGCCTCGGCAAGCTCGGCGATCGCCTGCTCGTCGACCTGGAGCCACTCGGCGAGCTGCCGCACGGTGAGCACGTCAGGCGGCGGGAAGGCGCGGAACGAGGCGTGGCCGATCGAGAGCCCGTCGTCGGTGGTCTCCACGGCCACGCGGCGCAGGGTGTCGACGTCGCCGTAGCGGGTCACGAGCCCGGCGACGAGGTCTTGCTTCGACGTCTTCAGCTCGAACGCGGCGCGGTCGAGCTTCTCCGCCTCAGCGGTGGGAATGCGACCGTCGCGGGGCGTGCCGGCTAGCGGCGGGTGAACAGCCGGGAGTCGACGGCCATCGGCCGCTCGGTCGGCTGGCCGAAGTAGAAGCCCTGGCCGAGATCGACGCCCAGCTCGAGCATCGTCTCGTACTCGTCGACCCGCTCGATGCCCTCGGCGACGACCATGGCGCCCTGCTCGTGCGCCAGCTCCACGAGTGCGCCGACCAGCCTGCGACGGGCATCCGAGTGCTGGATGCCCTGCGTGAGCATGTTGTCGATCTTGGCGATGTCGGGCCGCAGCAGCTCCAGGCACAGCAACGCGTCGGTCCCGCAGGAGAGGTCGTCGAGCGCGATCTTCGCTCCGCGCTTTCGGTGCGCGTCGACCATCTCGACGAGCATGTCGCGATCCGGGCAGCGCTCGGGCTTGATGACCTCGATGCAGATCCGCGAGGGATCGGCGTTCAACTGCGCGACGACCGGCCACGTCGTGCGCACGGTCGACTCGACGTCGAGCGCCGCGCGCGGGTCGAGGTTGACGAACAGCACCTCGCCCTCCGGCAGCAGCGGCAGGCCGACCTCGAGCGCGGCGGTGCGCGCGCGGTAGTCGAAGGAGAACAGCGCGTCGTGCGCCTCGGCGGCGGCCAGCAGCTCGCCGCCGCGGACCTCGACGGCGCCGAGCTTGCCGCGCATCAGCGCCTCGCGGCCGTAGGTGCGACCGGTGCCCAGCTCCACGATCGGCTGGAAGTGCGGCTTCATCTGGCCGTGCGAGAGGAAATCGGGGAACCAGTCGGTGCGTGCGCGGTCGAGCAGCGTCTCGGCCGGCAGCGGCAGCGACTGCTCGTCACCCAGCCGGAGCGCGAACAGACACGCCCGCTCGGCCGTCGAGATCGTGTTCAGCAGCTCCTTCAGCCGCTCGTTCCAGCCCGGACCCGCGAGTACGAGACCCTCGACGGCGATGTCGCCCTGAACGCGCTCTGTGGCTAAATGCTCGACTTTGTAGAGCACAGAAGGACGGTGCGACAGGAGTCGCACACCGTCGATCGCGTTTGCCGCTGAAGGTGTCACCACAGAACCATCGGCGAAAACGGCCGCGCGCTGAAGCGCTCAGACTGAGTAGACCGCTCCCTCACGGGCCACTTCGACGGGCGCACCGAAGCCCCT
This sequence comes from uncultured Solirubrobacteraceae bacterium, assembly GCA_963806395.1. Classification (GTDB taxonomy): domain Bacteria; phylum Actinomycetota; class Thermoleophilia; order Solirubrobacterales; family Solirubrobacteraceae; genus DASSUW01. The sequence goes on from CAWDYI010000022.1 coordinate 438,839, forward strand.
CTCGGCCTCGGCGCGGGCCCATTCGGCGTCCAGCTCGTCCGAGATGTGCGTGAGCACGAGCCGTCGAGCACCCGCGCGCCGGCCGTGTTCGCCCGCCTCCTCGGGCGTCAGGTGCCCGCGCGGCCCCTCGCGTTCGGGCCGCGGCAACGTGGCCTCGATCAGCAGCAGATCGGTGCCGTCCGCGAACGTGCACAGGTCATCGCTCGGCGAGGAGTCGGCGCTGTAGGTGATCCGGCCCGTGGCGGCGGTCACCTCGACCGCGTGGGTCGGCAGGAAGTGCGGCACCGGCTGGAAGCGGACCTTCAGGCCGCCGACGTCGACCGCGCCGCCCGCGTCGTACTCCTCGAGCCGGAAGGCGCCCTCGATGTGCTCCTCGCGCATCCCGGCGGCCGCGCACAGCTTCCGGAACGTCGCGCGCGCGCCGGGCGGGGCGATCAGTCGCGGCCGCGGCGGATCGTCGGTGCCGGGCCAGCCGTCGACCGGCACCGGCTGGTGGCGCGGCGCGTACGTGAGCCCGGACGCGTATGGCACGAGGTCGAGGATGTGATCCCCGTGCAGGTGCGACACCACGACCGCGTCGACGTCGGCGTAGTCGATGAACGCCCGCAGCTTGCCGAACACGCCACTCCCGCAATCGAGCAGCACTGAGATGCCGTCCGACACGACGAGATACCCGCTGCATGCCCCGCCGGCGTCCTGCCAGGCAGGGGACTTGCCCAGCACCCTCAGGTCCATTTGCGTATCGTCGCACGGCGCTCAGCGCGAGCGACTCTGTGTTCCGATTGCGCCACGTCCCGGCCCCGCGTCGCTCGCGATGAGCGACGGGCGAAATCCAAATAGCGCGCCCTAGGTCGCGTGCAGAGCGGCCTGCTCCTGAGCGCTCGGAAACTCCCATGCCGACTGGCGCCGGCGCTCCTGCCGGAACACGAACCGCATCTGGCGCGGCGGGTGCAGCCCTTCAGGGCCGTCCGGCCGGAAGGTCGCACACGGCTGCTCAACTACGAGCGCACACAATCCGTTGCGCTTGAAGAAGCAATCGTCGCAGGTCACCTTTCGGCCTTTGCCGCGCTTGTCCACCCCGAGCCCTCTTTCTTCACCGAACCGTTACAGGACGGTCACAGCAAAGCCCGCCGGGCCGAGCGGCGCAAGCACGTTCCCCGCAAAACGCACGGACTTCCTGTGTTCCCGCAAATACCCTCCAAAGCGATGAAAAACTCCCTGCCTGCGATTTGGCGACCCCGCTCCGACGGGGTTTTTCCTCGCGGCGCCGCGCGGAGCGCTTGACAGCGATGCGGATCCTGGTCACCGGCGTGTCCGGCTATGTCGGCGCGGCGCTCGTGCCGCGTCTGGTGGGAGCGGGGCACGAGGTGCGCGGGTTCGCGCGCTCGGCGGAGCGCGTCGCGGCCGCCGGCGTCGCGCTCGACGACGTCGTCATCGGCGACGCGATCAGCGGCGCCGGTCTCGACCGTGCGCTCGACGGCATCGACGCCGCGTACTTCCTGATCCACTCGATGGAAGGGCCGGCCAACAGCGGCTTCCCCGAGCACGAGCGGCGCGCGGCCGAGCGGTTCGCCACCGCGGCGCGGGTGGCGGGCGTGCGGCGGATCGTCTATCTCGGCGGCCTGGTGCCGGCGGAAGGGGAGGTCTCGCGCCACCTCGCCTCCCGGCTGGCTGTCGAGCAGGCGCTGCTGGAGGCCGCCGACGAGCCGATCGCGCTCCGTGCCTCGATCGTGATCGGCGCACGCTCGCGCTCGTTTCGCTTCCTCGTACGGCTGATCGAGCGCCTGCCGGTGCTCGCGCTGCCGGCGTGGCGCACGAACCGCACGCAGCCGATCGACGGCCGCGACGTGCTCGACTTCCTCACCCGCGCCGCCGAAGCGCCCGCTGCGCTCGCCGGCCGTTCGTGGGACATCGCCGGGCCCGAGCGGATGACCTACGCCGCGCTGATCGAGCGCATCGCCGACGTGATGCTCGTAGACCGGGTGGCGGTCTCCCTGGGCTTCACGCTGACACCGGTCGCGTCGGTGGTCGCCGCGGCGGTCGCGAGCGAGGACCCGGGGTTCATCACACCGCTGATGGAGTCGCTCGAGCACGACCTGCTGCCGCGCCATGACGACGCCGCGGAAGCGTTCGGCGTTAGGTTGCACTCGTTCGACGCAGCCGTCGAGCGCGCGTTGCGCGACTGGGAGCAGACCGAGGAGGTGGCCGCGAAGTGACGCTGGTGACGGCGTCGATCGACATCGACGCGCCGCGGGAGCGGGTCTACGACCTCGTGCTCGACCCGGCGCGGCTCGACGAGTGGGTCACGATCCACCGGCGCGTCAACACGCGCGACGCCGGGAAGCCGCGCGAGGGCTACGAGATGGATCAGACGTTGTGCCTGCGAGGAGCCAACTTCAAGGTCCGCTGGACGCTGACCGAAGCCGAGCGGCCAGACCGGGCGACGTGGGAGGGCCGCGGGCCGGCCCACTCCTACGCACGCACCAGCTACGCGCTGGCCGACCTCGACGGCGGCCGCACGCGGTTCGAGTACGAGAACGAGTTCAAGGCGCCCGGCGGGTTCCTCGGCGCCGCTGCGAGCCGCATGCTGATCGGCGGCGTGCCGCAGCGGGAGGCGAACCGGTCGCTGCATCAGCTCAAGGACCTGTTGGAGAACGGGCGACCGTCCGGGTCGACAATCGGCTAGGCTCGCCGCCGTGCTGGGACCGCAGCGCCGCTTTCTGCTGTGCCTGACCGCGCTCGCGGCGCTCTGCGCTGCGATCCAGGGCCTCACCGGCGTGTCGGAGCTGACGCTGTTCCTCGCGCCGCTGTTCGTCATCGGCTCGCTGCTGCTGTGCGGTCGCTACATCGGCGAGGAGAAGATCGTCGCGCGGTGGCGCGCCGCGGTCAGCCTCCGCCGCCCACGGCGCCGCACCGTCCGCTGGCGTCCGCACGCCGTCCGCACGCTTCGCTCTCAGCTCCTGCAGGGCTCCTTCGGCGTCCGCGGGCCGCCGGCGCAGGCCGCGCCGGCCGCCTGACGCCCGTCGGGCGGTAGGCGCATCACGCCTGCCAACCGACGAGTGCAAGCAAGGAGTTTCCGCAGTGCCATATCCGAGGAAAGGGCCGCGCGTCGCCGCGGCCGTCATCGCCGCGGCGTTCGCGCTGCCGGCGGCAGCGTCCGCGCACGTGACGCTCCAGCCGCCGTCCGCGCCTGCCGGCGGCTTCACCCGGCTCGACGTCCGGGTGCCCAACGAGCGCGACGACGCCGGGACCGTGAAGGTCGACGTCCAACTCCCCCAGCCGTCCCCGTTCGTGTCCTACGAGCCGCGGCCGGGCTGGAAGGTGACACTCAAGCGCGTCAAGCTCGACGAGCCGGTCGACGTCGAGGGGTTCGAGATCGACGAGGGCGTGTCCCAGGTCACATGGACCGGTGACGGCAAGCGGGGCATCATCGCCCCGGGCCAGTTCGTCGACTTCGGCCTGTCGCTGCGGATGCCGGAGGGCAAGGCCGGCGACAAGCTCGTGTTCAAGGCGCTCCAGACGTACGAGGGCGGCGAGATCGTCCGCTGGATCGGGCCCGAGGACGCCGACGAGCCGGCTCCGGTCGTGACGCTGACCGGGCCGGACGGCGCCGAGCAGGCCGCGGCGCCGGGGGCGCCGGCAGCGCCCGCGCCGGCGGACGACGGCGGCGCCGACACGCTCACCATCGTCGCACTCGTCGCCGGGCTGCTCGGCCTGCTCGCCGGGTTGGCCGGCCTGCTCGCCGGGCGCCGTACCGGATCCACCCACGCGCCGCTCAAGGAGGCACCATGATCACCGCCGTCCGCTGCCGACTCGCGCTCACGCTCACGCTCGGCCTCCTGGTCGCCGCCTCCCCGGCGGCCGCCCATGTCGGCGTCAAGTCGTACTCGCCGAAGCGCGGGAGCACCGTCGCGCGCTCACTCGAGCGCGTGAAGGTCAAGTTCAAGGGCCGCATCACCGACGGCCACCTCACCGTCACGAGCCCGAGCGGCTCCAAGGTGTCGATCGGCGACGGCTCCGTCGTCAGCCGCAAGCGCGTGCTGCGCGTCGGCCTGAGGGGCGGCCTGTCGCGCGGCCGGTACCACGTCTCGATGCGGGTGCTCCACAACGACGGCCACGTGAAGTCGAAGTCGTGGTCATTCAACCTGCGCTGAAAAGGACATTCCGATGATCAAGAAGACCACCGTGGCCGCGTTCACCGCCGCCGCCGCTCTCACCCTCCCGGCCGCCGCGGCGGCGCACGTCACGATCCAGCCCGGCAGCGTTCCCGCGGGCTCGTTCACCAAGGTCGACGTCCGCGTGCCGAACGAGCGTGACCGCCGCGGCACCGTCAAGGTCGACCTCCGGCTGCCGAACGGGATCTACTTCCTGTCCTACCAGAAGGTGCCGGGGTGGAAGGCGCGGGTGTACCGCAGGAAGCTCGACACGCCGGTCGACCTCGGCGGCTTCTCGGTCGACCAGCGGTTCACCCGTGTCGTGTGGACCGCCCGCAAGCCGCGGCGCGACCGGATCGCCCCGGGTCAGTTCCAGGACTTCCCGCTGTCCGTCCGCACGCCCGACGGCGCGCCCGGCACGGTGATCGCCTTCCGCGCGTTCCAGACGTACCAGGGCGGCGAGGTCGTCAGGTGGAACGGCGCGCCGGACGCCGACCAGCCGGCGCCGCGCGTCACGCTGACCGCGCCCGACGCGCACTGAGGGTCCGCGTGGGACATGGCGCGTTCAGAATCCTGCGCCATGTCCCACACTCGCTACGAGATCCACGGTGACGTCGCCGAGATCGTCATCGCCAACCCGCCCCTGAACCTGTGGGGCCCGCAGCTGATCGCGGACGTCGAGGCCGGCGTCGCGCGCGCCGCCGCCGAGCGGCCGCGCGCCATGCTGGTGCGCGCGGAGGGTGAGGTCTTCTCCGCCGGCGTCGACGTCCACGTGTTCGAAGGGCTCGACGCGCAGTCGTCCGCCGCGCTCACCGGGCGCCTGCTGCAGCTCGCCCACGCGGTCGAGGACCTGCCGCTGCCGACGCTCGCCGTCGCCCACGGGCTGTGCCTGACGGCCGGGCTGGAGCTCTCGCTGGCCTGCGATCTGCTGTGGGCGGCGGAGGGCGTGCAGTTCGGCCTGGTGGAGAAGGTCGTCGGCATCACGCCGCTGATGGGTGGCACGCAGCGGATGGCCGAGCGCGCCGGCACGGCGCGTGCGCGTGAGTTCGTCATGACCGGCCGCCTGTACGACGCGCAGACACTGCATCAGTGGGGAGTGGTCAACCGGGTGGTCGCGCCCGAGGACCTGCTGGTCAAGGCGCGCCGGTTCGCGGCGGACCTCGCGGCCGGCCCGACGATCGCCCACGCGGCCACCAAGGCGGTCATCCGCGCGCAGGCCGACCACGGGACGCGGGGTGCCGACGAGCGTACGGCGGCGCTCACATCACACCTGTTCGAGACTGAGGACTGCCAGAAAGCGGTGCAATCGTTCCTGCAGGAAGGACCCGGAAAAGCGACGTTCACTGGTAACTTCTCACCGTCAAATTGAGAAGGGAAACCCGGTGGCAGACTTCCTAGACGAGAAGCGCAAGGAGATCCAGGCCCGCCTGAAAGAGCTGCGGCCGCTCGTGGACGAGTACGCACCGCCTCGAGGCCGCCGAGCGCGCGCTCTCCGGCGTGGAGTCCGAGCCGACGCGCCGCCGCCACGCCGGCTCGCCGCCGCCGCCGGCCGTCCTCATCCTCGAACGGCCGCCGCGGCCGCCCGCGCGGCTCCGGCACGCGCGCCGCGCAGGCGCTGCAGCTAGTGGGCGAGCGGCCCGGTATCACGATCCCCGAGCTGGCGGAGGCGATGGGGATCAAGCAGAACTACCTCTACCGCGTGATGCCCGGCCTCGCCGAGGACGGCAAGGTGACGAAGTCGGGCCGAGGTTGGCACCTCACGGCAGACTAGGCCCAGCGCCGCGCACGGCGTCGCGCTCCTCCTTCAAGCTCGTTGACCGTGCGGTCGATCCGCTCGCGTGAGAAGTCGGGCACGTCGAGCCCTTCCACGATCTCCCACTCACCGTTCGCGGTGCGCACGGGGAACGAGGAGATGATCCCCTCCTCGACGCCGTAGGCGCCGGGCGAGGGCACGGCCATCGAGACCCAGTCGCCGTCCGCCGTGCCGCCGACCCAGTCGTGCACGTGGTCGATCGCGGCGTTCGCCGCCGACGCCGCGGATGACGCGCCGCGCGCCTCGATGATCTCCGCGCCGCGCTTGCCGACGCGCGGGATGTACTCATCGGCGACCCACGCCTCGTCGCCGACCACGTCCCACGCCCGCTCGCCGCGCACCTTGGCGTTGAACAGGTCGGGATACATGGTGGGTGAGTGGTTGCCCCACACGGCCATGTGGGTGATCTCGGACACCAGCGCGCCGGTCTTCTGTGCCAGCTGGCCGACCGCGCGGTTGTGATCCAGCCGGGTCATCGCGGTGAAGCGCTCGCGCGGCACGCCGTCGGCGTTGCTCATGGCGATCAGCGCGTTGGTGTTGGCGGGATTGCCGACCACGAGCACCTTCACGTCGTCGGCGGCGCCGGCGGCGATCGCCTCGCCCTGAGGCTTGAAGATGCCGCCGTTGGCCTCCAGCAGGTCGGCCCGCTCCATGCCCTTGGTGCGCGGGCGCGCGCCGACCAGCAGCGCGACGTTGGACCCGTCGAACGCCTGCCGCGCGTCGTCGTTCACGTCGATGCCCGCCAGCAGCGGGAACGCGCAGTCGAACAGCTCGAGCGCGGTGCCCTCGGCCGCCTTCACCGCATCCGGGATCTCGAGCAGTTTCAGGCGCACCTGCGTGTCAGGACCGAGCATCTGGCCGGACGCGATCCGGAACAGCAGCGCGTAGCCGATCTGGCCGGCCGCTCCTGTCACTGTTACATTGACTGGTGAAGGCACTTAACCGTTCATCTCCTCGATCACGGCATCGGCGAACTGAGACGTGCCGACTGCGGAGGGGTCGTCACGTGTGGGCTTGAGGTCGTACGTGACCTTCTCGCCCTTCTCGATCACTGCCGCGATCGCCGCCTCGAGCCGGTCGGCCGCCTCGCGCTCACCGAGGTGCCGCAGCATCAGCACGCCCGAGAGCATGAGCGCCGTCGGGTTCACCTTGTTCTGCCCCTTGTACTTGGGAGCCGAACCATGGGTTGCCTCGAACATCGCCGCCTCGGTCCCGATGTTGCCGCCCGGCGCGAGGCCGAGGCCGCCGATCATGCCGGCGCCGAGGTCGGAGACGATGTCGCCGTAGAGGTTGGGGAGCACGATCACGTCGTACTCCTCAGGCCGCGAGACGAGCTGGTTGCAGAGGTTGTCGATGATGCGGTCCTCGAACTCGATGTCGTCGTAGTCCTCCGCCACCTTGCGCGCGACCTCGAGGTACAGCCCGTCGGAGAACTTCATGATGTTGGCCTTGTGGGCGGCCGTCACCTTCCGGCGGCCGTTCTCGCGCGCATAGTCGAACGCCGCGCGCACGATCCGCTCGGAGCCGAACACCGAGATCGGCTTGATCGAGATACCGGAGTGCTCGCGGATCCGTGAGCCGTCGAGGTCGGCGATGAACTCGATCAGCTTCTCGGCCTGCTCGGTGTCCTTCTCGAACTCGATGCCGGCGTACAGGTCCTCGGTGTTCTCGCGCACGATCACGATGTCGGTCTCGGGGAACCGCGTGCGCACGCCCTTGTAGGCCTTGCAGGGCCGGATGCAGGCGTAGAGGTCGAGCTCCTTGCGCAGCAGCACGTTGACCGAGCGGAACCCGGAGCCGACCGGCGTGGTGGTCGGCCCCTTGATGCCGACCGTGGTCCGCTTGATCGACTCCAGCGTGCGGTCGGGGAAGGGGTTCCCTCCTCGCGGTAGACGTCCTCGCCGGCGGGGTGCTCGTCCCACTGGAACTCGACGCCGGTTGCTTCCAGAACCCGGCGCGTGGCCTCGGCCAACTCGGGGCCGGTGCCGTCGCCAGGGATGAATGTCACTTCGTGAGCCATGCGGCAAGGCTATGCGACCATTGGCGCTCAGTGCTCACTGGCAGCTCGATCAGGCTGGCGACCATCTTCGGCATCCGCGTCGGCGTCAACGTCTCGTGGTTCCTTGTCCTGTTCCTGTTCGTCTTCTGGCTCAACGAGGCGTTCGCCGACATCCTGGGCGACTCGCAGGTGGCGTTCTTCGTCGCCGTGGCGGCGGCGTTCGGCTTCTTCGGCTCGATCCTGCTGCACGAGTTCGGCCACGCGCTCGCCGCCCGCCGTGAGGGCATCGAGGTCAGCGGCATCGACCTCTTCTTCTTCGGCGGGGTGATGAAGATGAGCAGCGACACGCGAATCGCCGGGCCAGGAGTTCCGCGTCGCGGTCGCGGGGCCGCTGGTGACGTTCCTGATCGTGGTCGTCGACCGGGCTCGGCAGCGTCGCGCTGCTCGGCTGGGACGGGCTTCAGCGACTCCGCGCGGCTCGAGGGCACCGCCACGCCGCCCTCGGCGTTCGAGCTGTGGCTCAGCTTCCTCGTCTCGATGAACGTGCTGCTGCTCGTGTTCAACCTGATCCCGGCGTTCCCGCTCGACGGCGGCCGGATCGCCCGCGCGGCGGTGTGGAAGATCACCGGCGACCGCGGTCGGGCCACGCGCGTCTCGGCGTACCTCGGCCAGGCGTTCGCGGCGATCCTGATCGGCTACGGGCTGTACCTGCTCGTCTCCCAGGACGAGACCACGAGCGGCCTGTGGGCGATCGTGCTCGGTTACCTGCTCGGCTCCTCGGCGCGCGCCGCGATCGCCCAGTCGGCCTTCACGGAGCGCCTGGCGGGCGTCACGGTCGCCGACATCATGGACACCGAGCCGGTGGCGATCCCGGCCGACCTGCCCGCCGCGCAGGCGTGGGAGGAGTTCTTCCTGCGCTACTACGGCTGGCCGTGGTTCGCGGTCGTCGAGCCCGACGGCCGCTACGCCGGCCTCGCCCACCGCGCCGCGGTCGAGCACGCGGCCACGAGCGACGGCGGAACCACGCCGGTGCGCGACGTCGCCGCGGGCGCCGAGGACCGCGTGCGCGACGACGCGCCGCTGGAGGCCCTGCTGGGCTCCGAGCCGCTGCGCCGGCTCGGCGCGCTGATGGCGGTCGACGCCGACGGCCGGCTGCGCGGCGTCGTGACCGTCGAGCAGGTCACACGCGCACTGCGCACGCGCCTCAGCCCGGCGTAGCGCTCGAGCCGAATTCACCGCCGGGCTGCCAGCTCGAGCCGCGATCGCGGGATCGCCTCGAGGTCGTCCTTGGACACGCACGGCTGCGATGCCGACGGCCTCCGCCTTGCCTGCGCAGGTCGTCGTCCACGAACGCGCTGCACATCAGGATCAACTGCCCGGGACGGCGCGCCAGGATCATCGGCGCGGCCTCGAGCCCGCCGACCACCGGCATCAGGGCGTCGAGCACGACGACGTCGGGATCGACCTGGTCGATCGACTCCAGCGCCGCCCGCACACCGTCCGCCTCGCCCGCCACGACGACGTCCGCGCCTCCGTCGGCGTCCTCGACGATCGCCCGGATCAGATACCGCACGTCCGCATGGTCGTCGACGATCATCAAGCGCACAGGCACGGCGGCTCAACCGTATAGGCCGCGTAATAACCTTGCGCGCCATGCCCGCACACGACGTCCTGATCATCGGCGCCGGCCTCGCCGGTCAGCGAGCCGCCCTGGCGGCGGCCCGCGAGGGCGCGACGGTGGCGATCATGTCCAAGGTCCATCCCGTCCGATCGCACTCCAACGCCGCCGCCGGCGGGATCAACGCCGCGCTGAATCCGGACGACTCGTGGGAGTCGCACGCCTTCGACACCGTGAAGGGCTCGGACTACCTCGGCGACCAGGACGCGATCGAGATCATGTGCCGCGAGGCGCCCGGCGAGGTGCTGTGGCTGGAGCACTCGGGCGTCACGTTCCACCGCAGCGAGACCGGGCATCTCGGCACGCGCGCGTTCGGCGGCGCGTCCGCCGCGCGCACGTACTACGTCGCCGACATCACCGGCCAGGCGCTGCTGCACGTGCTCTACGAGCAGCTGATGAAGCACCACGAGCAGATCGACCGCTACGAGGAGTGGTTCGTCACCTCGCTCGTCCAGGACGACGAGGGCAACTGCTGCGGCGCGATCTGCCGCAACATCCGCGACGGCGCGATGGAGCTGTTCGCCGCCAAGGCCGTGATCCAGGCCTCCGGCGGCGCCGGCCAGTGCTTCAAGCCGACCACCAACGCGCTCATCTGCACCGGCGACGGCATCGCCCAGAGCTACCGCATCGGCGCGCCGCTGATGGACATGGAGATGGTCCAGTACCACCCGACCACGCTGGCCGGGAACGGGATCCTGATCACCGAGGGCGCGCGCGGCGAGGGCGCCCATCTCTACAACGCGCAGGGCGAGCGCTTCATGGAGAAGTACGCGCCGAACAAGATGGAGCTGGCCTCGCGCGACGTCGTCTCGCGCGCCGAGCAGACCGAGATCAACGAGGGCCGCGGCTATCCCGACGGCACGGTCGCGCTCGACATCACGAAGGTGCCGCGCAAGCGCACGCTCGAGGCGCTGCGCGAGATCGTCAACATCGGCCGCGACTTCGCGGGCGTGGACATCACGCGCGAGCCGATCCACATCCGCCCCGGCTGCCACTACATCATGGGCGGCGTCAAGACCGACGTCTGGGGCGCGACGACGATCCCGGGCCTCTACGCCGCCGGCGAGGTCGCCTGCGTGTCCGTCCACGGCGGCAACCGGCTGGGCGCCAACTCGCTGCTCGACACGCTGATCTTCGGCCGCCGCTCCGGCGAGCACGCAGCCAAGCGCGCGCTCGGGATGGCGATGCCCACGCCCGCCCACGCCGCGCTCGTGGCCGAGCAGGAGATGATCGACGGCATCGTGAACCGGCGCGAACTCCGGCGGCCGCCGCGTCTCGGAGATCAAGGACGAGCTCGGCGAGGTGATGAACGAGAAGTGCGCCGTGTTCCGCGACCAGGCAGGGCTGACCGAGGCGCACCGGATCATCAACCGCCTGAAGGAGGAGGCCACGGTCGCCTGCATCGACGACCGCGGCACGATCTTCAACCAGGACGTGCTGGGGGCGATCGAGCTCGGGTACATGCTCGACGTGGCCGAGTGCATCGTCGTCGCGCGCGCTGGAGCGCAAGGAGTCGCGCGGGGCGCAGTTCCGGCTCGACTTCCCCAAGCGCAACGACGACGAGTGGCTCAAGCACATCAACCTGTCCGTCAACGGCGGCGCGGCAGCCGAAGGTGTTCTACTCGCCGGTGACCCTCACCAAGTGGGAGCCTCAGGAGCGGACGTACTGACCCATGCCTGAATACACACTGAGAATCCGCCGGTACTCGCCCGAGTCGGGCGACGCGGCCTACTGGGACGACTTCACGATCGACCTGGACGGCCACCGGTCCGTGCTCGACGGGATCCTGCAGGCCAGGGACCGCCAGGACGGGTCGATCGGCATTCGCTGCTCCTGTCGCGCAGCGATCTGCGGCTCGTGCGGCGTGCGCATCAACGGCAAGCCGACGCTCGCCTGCCACACGCACCTCGACCACGCCGCCGAGACCGCGCCCGACGGCGCGATCGTGGTCGAGCCGATGGGCAACATGCCGGTCCTGAAGGACCTGATCGTGGACATGGACGCCGTCCACTGGAACAAGATGCAGCGCGTCACGCCGTGGCTGCTGCCCGACGGCCCGCCGCCGGAGCGCGAATACGTCGTCCCGCCCGAGTCGATGATCGACATCACGCAGACGATGGCGTGCATCCAGTGCGGCGCCTGCGTCTCCGACTGCCTCTCGATGGAGGTCGACCCGCTGTTCATCGGCCCGGCCGCGCTCGCCAAGGCCTACCGCTTCGTCGGCGACCCGCGTGACGGGCAGCAATACGAGCGGCTGAAGGACCTCGCCGAGGATCCGCACGGCATCTACGACTGCACGCACTGCTTCAACTGCATCGAGGCGTGCCCGAAGGACGTCGCCCCGATGAGCCAGATCATGCGCCTGCGGCGGATCGCCGGCGCCGAGCACGGCATCGACGACCAGAACAACGGCCACCGTCACGAGATGGCGTTCGTCAAGAACATCGAGAGGAACGGGCTCCTGCACGAGGCCGACCTGCTGCCCGACTCCTACGGCGGCAAGTTCCACCCGCGCGCCGTGCCCGAGCTGACCTCGTCGCTGCCGGTGATCCTCAAGGCGCTGCGTCGCGGCAAGGTCACGCCGTCGAAGGCGCTCCGGCACCAGCACAAGGCCCCGCGCGAGGTGCGGCGGATCTTCGAGCATGTGGCCGAGAAGGGCGAGCGGTACGAGCTCAACCTGTACATCGTCGGCCACGACGAAGAGGACGTAGACGTCGAGAGGAGCCCGGAGCCGTGAAGGTCGCCTACTGGCCCGGCTGCGTGAGCCGTGGCTTCACTCCCGAGCTGCACGGGTCGATGGCCAAGGTCGCCCCGCTGCTCGACATCGAGCTCGTCGAGCTCGACCGCGCGGCGTGCTGCGGCGCCGGGGTGCTCGCCGAGCACAACCAGGAGCTCGCCGACACCCTGAACGCGCGCACGTTCGCGCTCGCCCAGCAGGAGATCGCCGACGGCGCCGACCTGATGATGAACATCTGCTCGACGTGCCAGGGCGCGCAGAGCGAATGTCAGGAGCGCCTGGACGCGAACAGCGAGTACCGCGAGCACGTCAACGAGACGCTGGCCGCCGAGAGCCTGCGCTACGAGAAGGGCATCGTCAACAAGCACTTCCTGTGGCTGATGGTCGAGGAGATCGGGCTCGACGCGATCAAGGCGAAGGTCGAGCGGCCGCTGACCGACCTGCGCGTGGGGCCGTTCTACGGCTGCTACATCGTCCGCCCGACGCCGCGCCTCGGCATCGACCGCGACCACCCGCGCGACACGTACCTGCACCAGCTGATCGTCGCGCTCGGCGGCACCGTCGTCGACTACGCCGGCCAGTACAAGTGCTGCGGCTTCCCGATCATCACGATGAACAAGGAAGCCTCGCTGAAGCAGGCCGGCCGCCACCTCGGCGACGCGGTCGACGCCGAGGCCGACTGCCTCGTGACGCCGTGCCCGCTGTGCCACCTCAACCTCGACCTGCAGCAGCCGATCGCCGAGCGCGTCGTCGGGCGTGAGCTGAACATGCCGGTCCTGCACCTGTCGCAGCTCGTCGGCCTTGCCTTCGGGCTGGAGCCGAAGGAGCTCGGCTTCGGCAAGCACGTGGTGAAGCCCAGCTCGGTGATCGACTGGTCGACGTCGGTCGTCGCTTCGGTCGGCTGAGCGCCCCTTAACGAGTAAAGAGGGCCTCCCGGGCCCTCCTTTACTCGTTTCGTTGGCGTACCCCAGTCCGCCCCAGGAAATTCTTGGCGGACTTGGTTCCCCGGTTGCCGAGAGATAAACCGCGAATTCAGACGCGCGCGGGCACGCGGACCAGATTCCGCTCGTGCAGGACCTCGGCGATCTGGATCGCGTTGGTCGCCGCGCCCTTGAGCAGGTTGTCGGAGACCACCCACAGGCACAGGCCGCGCTCGTGCGACGGGTCCCGCCGCAGGCGGCCGACGAACACGTCGTCGCGGCCGGCCGAGTTCAACGCCGTCGGGTAGCCGTGCGTGGCCGGGTCGTCGACCAGCGTCAGCCCGGGCGCGGCGGCGAGCAGCGCGCGCGCCTCGTCGACATCGAGCGGCTCGCGCGTCTGGAGCGTGACCGACTCCGAGTGCGAGGTGTGCACCGGCACACGCGCGCACGTGACGTTGATCGCGATCGACTCGTCCCCGAGGATCTTGCGCGTCTCGAACATCATCTTGCGCTCTTCGTCGGTGTGGTCGTCGCCGTCGACGAAGTTGCCGGCACCGCCGAGCACGTTGAAGGCGATCGGGTGCGGGTAGACCTTCGGCGCGGGCAGGGGCTCGCCGTGCAGCGCGGCGCGGGTCTGCGAGTCGAGCTCCTCGACCGCCTTGACCCCCGTGCCGGACACGGACTGGTAGGTGGAGACGATCAGGCGCTCGATCCCGGCGGCGTCGTAGATCGGCTTCAGCGCCACCATCAGCTGCATCGTCGAGCAGTTCGGATTCGCGATCAGGCCCTTGTGATCCTCGAGCGCGTCCGGATTGACCTCGGACACGACGAGCGGGATCTCCGGGTCGCGCCGCCACTTGGAGCTGTTGTCGACGACCACCGCGCCGGCGTCCACGAATCGCTTCGCCCACTCGCCCGACGTCGTCGCGCCGGCCGAGAAGATCGCGATGTCGAAGCCCTGGATCGTCTCGTCCGTGAGCGGCTGGACGATCGCGCCGTCGAGCTCGCGGCCGGCGGAGCGCGCCGAGGCGAACGGGACGATCTCCGACGCCGGGAAGCCGCGCTCGCGCAGCTTCGCGCGCATCACGGTGCCGACGGCGCCGGTGGCTCCGACCACTGCCACGCGGTAGCTCATGCCCGCGCTCCAAACGGATTCTCGGCCTCGATCTGGTCGGCGCCGAGCTCGAACGCGGCGTGCAGGGCGCGGACCGCGCGGTCCACCATCTCGCCCGACACCACGCACGAGATCTTGATCGGGGAGGTTGCGATCATCTCGATGTTGATCTCCTGGTCGCCCAGCGTGGAGAACACCTTCGCGGCCACGCCCGGGTGGGTCTTCATTCCGGCGCCGACGACGGACACCTTCCCCATCTCGGGGTCCTCGGCGACCGCGCGGATGCCCTGCTCGGCGACCAGCGGGTCGAGCGCCGCGCGCGCGTCGCGCAGGTCGGCTCGCGGGACGGTGAACGACATGTCGGCCGACGCGCCCTCGGACACGGGTTCGTTCTGGATGATCATGTCGACGTTCACGTTCGCGCCGGCGAGCGCCGTGAAGATGCGGCCGGCCACGCCCGGATGGTCGGGGACGCCGAGCAGCGTGATCCGCGCCTCGTCGCGCGAATGGGTGACGGCGGTGATCAGCGGGCGTTCCATCGTCTCCTCTTCTCCGACCACGAAGGTACCGGGCTCCTCGGTGAACGACGAACGGCAGTGGATTCGAATCCCATGGTTGCGCGCGTACTCGACCGAGCGCAGCTGCAGCACGCCGGCGCCGGACGCCGACATCTCGAGCATCTCCTCGAACGAGACGACGGGGAGCTTGCGGGCGTCGGGCACGATCCGGGGGTCGGCGGAGAACACGCCGGCCACGTCCGTGTAGATCTCGCACACCTCGGCCTCGACGGCGGCGGCGAGCGCGACGGCGGTGGTGTCCGACCCGCCGCGGCCGAGCGTCGTCACGTCCTTGGCGGTGGACACGCCCTGGAAGCCCGCCACCAGCACGACCAGGTCGTCGTCCAGCGCGGCGCGGATCCGGTCGGCCCGGACGTCGAGGATCCGCGCCTTCGTATGCGACGTGTCGGTGACGATGCCCGCCTGCGAGCCGGTGAGCGAGATCGCCTTGTGGCCGAGGTCGTTGATCGCCATCGCGCACAGCGCGCACGAGATCCGCTCGCCGGTCGAGAGCAGCATGTCCATCTCGCGCGGGTCCGGCGCACTCGACACCTCTTCGGCCATCGAGATCAGCTCGTCGGTCGTCTTGCCGCGGGCGGACAGCACCGCGACGACGCGCTGGCCGTGCTCGCGCGCCGCGACGATGCGGCGCGCCGCGCGCTTGATGCGCTCGGCATCGGCGACGGAGGTGCCACCGAACTTCATTACGACGGTGCCGGACACGAGGGCGGAAGTCTAGGCCGCTGCGGTTCGCCTGGACGTTTGCCCGATTGTCGTGTTGTTTGTTCAGCTCCACAATGCTGAGCGGAAGGGCCTCCCATGGACGGAAGGACGACCTTGTATCTGGATTGGCGGCGGGCAGGGATTGCCCTGGCGGTGGCTGCAGCAACGCTGGGCGCGGCTCCGGCGATCGCGGCGGCGGCGGAGCCGGAGATCACCCGGGCCCCGGTGCTGAGCGGCACGGCGCAGGTGGGCCAGCGACTTGAGGCGCGCGACGCGCGGTGGACCGGCGGCAGCTCGACCGTGGCCACCTACACATGGCTGCGATGCACTTCCACCTCGCTGTGGAACTGCTCCGCGATCGCCGGCGCGACCGGCCTGGCCTACACGCTGACGCCCGCTGACCAGGGCAAGCGCATCCGCGTCTGGCTGACGGTGAGCAACCGCGACGGGCGCGACGACGAGGTCTCGAGCGCGACGAGCGTCGTGGCTGCGCCGCCCGCGCCTACGCCGACTCCCACGCCGGCGCCGACTCCTCCGCCCACCCCGGCTCCGACCCCGGATCCGCCGGTCACGAGCACTCCCCCGCCGATGATCCCGGCTGCGCCGGCGCCTGAGGCCGACGTGCGCGAGACCCCGCTGCGGATGATGCGCCCCTTCCCGCTCGTGCGGATCCGTGGCTGGATCACGGCGCGCGGCGCGATGATCGACGCGCTCAGCGTGCGCGGCCCGCGTTCGCTGAAGATCTCGGTGCGCTGTCACGGTCGCGGGTGTCCGCGCCGCAGCCTCGCCCGCACGGCGGCGAAGGTGACGCGCCTGAAGGCGTTCGAGGGCTTCCTGCCGGCCGGTGTCCGGCTCGAGGTCCGCGTCACGCGGCCCGGCTTCGTCGGCAAGCACACGTTGATCCGGATCCGGCGGGGGAAGGCCCCGATCCGCCGCGACCGCTGCCTGTTCCCCGGCTCAGGGAGGCCCAGGGCATGCCCGGCCAACTGACGCTGACGCGCCGGGGAGTGGCCTGGGCGGCCGCCGCCGTGCTCGCCTTCGCGATCCCGTTCACCGTCAACGCGCGACGGAGCGCCGACGCCGCGCCGGCGCCGGCCGCCGTGGTCGAGCCGGCCGCGCTCGCCGATGCGCCCGCACTGCCGGCGCTGCGCCGCGTGGCCGCGCTCCCGGCCCCGCCACGGCCCGAGCGTCCGCGTAGGCCGCGCAAGCCGCGCACGGTGGCCAAGCCGGCACCGGCGGCCACGACGGCGCCTGCGCCGGTGCCGGTCGCCACCGCGGCGCCCGCCCCGCCCCCCGCCCCCGCCGCGGCTCCGCCGTCGGCCCCCAAGAGCTTCGACTCGACCGGATGACCATGACCCCTGAGGCCTCCGGAGACCGTCACGACGCGCCGGATCGCTCGGCGGGCCGCGCCGGCACCGCTCGGCACCTGCACGCCGTCCCTCCGCCGCCCGCGGTGCCGCTGCCCGTCGACACGAGCGGCGCACGCCTCGCCGGCCCGTCGCGCGCAGTGCTGGCCGGCGTGGCCGCACTCGCGGTCGCCTGCGTGGCCGGCTGGTGGCTCGGCGGTGTCACGGCCGCACCGGAGCGCGTCGACGCGGCGCAGCCGATCGTGGCCGTCGGCGACATGAAGCTCGAGCTTCCGGCCGCGTGGGCGCCGGCCCGTCCCGCGTCCGGCGCGGACGCGCCGGGCACCGCGACCTTCGCACTCGCCCCCGGCCTGCCGGGCCGGGTGACAGTCGTCGCCGGCGCGCCGGCCGACGCCTCGCTGATTCCGGCCGCCCTGCGGACCCAGCTCCCCGAACTGCTTCCGCCGCCGCGCCGCGCGCGGCTCGCAGGTCTGCCGGCGTGGACGTACGGCCCGATCCGCGACGACAAGCGCGTGATCCAGGTGACGCTCACGCCGACGACCGCCGGCGTCCTCGCCGTGTCCTGCTCGGCGTCACCGGAGACCTGGAGCGCCGTCCTCGGCTGTGAGGCGGGCGTCGGCTCGATCGCCTCGTCCGCAGGAGCCGCGCTCACCCCGGCGCCCGATCTCGCGTTCCGGCAGCGCGTCCCGGCCGCGGTCCGCACGCTCGACGGCAAGCGGGTCGCCGGCCGCGCCGCGCTCGCCCGCGGACGCCGCGTGGCGGCGTCGCAGAGCCTCGCCCGCGCGCACCGCGCGGCGGCCACCACGCTCGCCCCGCTCGCCGTCCCCGGTCCGACCGACGCGACGGTCGCCGCCCTCCGCCGAGTGGGCGCCGCGTATGACGCGCTCGCCAAGGCGAGCGGCCGGGCCCGCTACATCAGGGCGCGTGCCGGAGTGGTCCGCTCGGAGGCCGCGCTGGCCGGGGCGCTGAAGCGGCTGCGCTGAGCGCGGGCGCTGCGCCGGCGAACGTCAGCTGCGCTGGGTGGGGAAGTCGGGTGACTGTGCGGCGACGTGAGGTTCGAGTGTCGAGTTTCTGGGTGTGGGGCCCGGAAACTCGACACTCGGCGAACCCTCACCGCGCCCAGACGGTCACCTGCTTCCCCACCTGCGCAGTTGATGTTCGCGCTACACGGCCCGCCGACCGGCGAACGCACGGCCGAGCGTGACCTCGTCGGCGTACTCGAGGTCGCCGCCGACCGGCAGGCCGGACGCGAGACGGGTCACGGCGATGTCCGGGGCGCGCTCGTGCAGCGCGGCGGCGACGTGCAGCGCGGTCGCCTCGCCGGTCGTCGTCGGGTTGGTGGCGAGGATCACCTCGCGGACGCCGTTCTCCACCCGCGAGTACAGCTGCGCGAGCTTGAGGTCCTCGGGCTCGACCCCGTCGATCGGCGACAACGCGCCGCCGAGCACGTGGTAGCGGCCGCGGTACTCGTGCGTGCGCTCGATCGGGATCACGTCGCCGGCCTCCTCGACCACGCAGATCACCTCGGGGTCGCGGCGCTCGTCCTGGCAGACGGCGCAGCGCGGCCCTTCGGCGAGGTTGAAGCACACCTCGCAGGGGGTGATCTTCTCCTTCACGTCGCGGATCGCCTCGGCCAGCGCGGCGGCGTCCTCACCCGAGGCACGGAGGATGTGGAAGGCGAGCCGCTGCGCCGTCCGCTGGCCCACTCCGGGCAGCTTGGCGAGCTCGCCGACCAGGCGCTGGAGCGGCGGTGCGAGCACTCAGGTCAGCGCTTCTTCCGGCGGGCGGCGCGGTTCGGCTGACCGCCCGGCAGCCCGCCGGGCGGGCCGCCTGCGCCTGGCCCGCCGCCGAGGCCGCCCATCCCGAGCGCGTCGAGCGCGCTCATCGGGTCGAAGCCCTCGCCGAGCCCGCCGAGCTTGGACTCCTGCATCTCCTGGGCGGAGCGCGTGGCCTCGTTGACGGCGGCGACGACCATGTCCTGCAGCATCTCGACGTCCTCGGGGTCGACGGCGTCGGGATCGATCGTGATCGACTCGAGGTGCAGGTCGCCGGTCATCACGACCTTCACCATGCCGCCGCCCGAGCTGGCCTCGACGCGCTCGGCCTTGAGCGCCTCCTGGGCCTCCTGCTGGGCGGCCATCATCTCCTGCGCCTGGCGCAGCATTGCTTGGAGGTTGGGCGGTTGCGGCATTCCGATCAGGACTCCTCCGTCGGCGGCGGCGGCAGCTCCTCCTCCGCGCCGAACTCTCGCTTGAAGCGTTCGACCAGCTCGTCGTCTGTCAGGGGTGTCGCGGCGGCCGAGCCGACGTCGGCGCGCAGCTCGTGCGCGAGCCGCAGCGACGCGCCGGTGACGGCGCGTATCGACTGCGCGATCTGCTCGCGCTTGGCCGGATCCTCGGCGTGGGACTTGGAGAGGCGAGCCGACTCCGGCCAGGCCAGCGTGAGACCCTCGCCCGCGAGTGACGTGGGGCGCGCCTCGCGCAGCATCGCCGCGAGCATCGGCGCCTCGCCCTCGAGGCTCTCGAGCACCGCCGGCCACAGCTCCGCGAACGCCTCCAGCGACAGCTCGACGCCGGCCGAGAACGACGGTTCGGGCGCCGGCGCGTCCGGCTCGACGACCGCGACGGCGGTCACGGCGGGTGCCGGGTCGTCCTCCGTCGCGAGCTCGGACGACACGGCCGACGCGGCTTCGTCGGCGGCCGCCTGCGCGCCGCTCGCACCGCCTTCCGAGGTGCCCGGGAGCGTGGTGGAGGCCGCCACGGGCGGCTGGCCCTCGACCTGCGCGCGCACCGCGACCTGGGTGCGGCCGGCGGCCGTTGCGGGCTCCGCCGGGTCGCGCGGGGGTGGCGGGGCGGGCGCGCCGGCCAGCCGCGCCTCCAGCCGCTCGATCCGCGCCATCAGCGCCTTCGCCGACGGGTCGTGTGCCGGCTCGGCCGCCTTCACGAGCGCCAGCTCGAGCTGGGTGCGGGCGTCGGCCCCGTCCTTGAGCGCGCGCAGCGCAGCGGCGATCAGCTCCAGCAGGCGGACGACCTCCCCGGGCGCGACCGACTTGGCCTGCGCGACGAGGCGCTCGTCCTGCTCGGGCGTGACCGACAACTCGGCCGGCAGCTCGCCGAGTGCCTGCACGACCATCAGCGCGCGCGCGTGCGTCTCGAGGTCGCCGAAGAAGCGGCCGAGGTCGCGGCCGGAGTCGGCCAGCCGAGCGGCGGCCAGGAGCGCCTCGCGCACGTTGCCCGCGGCGACGGCGTCGACGGTGCCGAACACGAGGTCCGCGTCGGCGGCGCCGAGCACCGCGAGGACGTCCTCCAGCGCGATGCTGCGACCCGAGTAGGAGACGAGCTGCTCGAGCGTGCCGAGCGCGTCGCGGAACGACCCCGTCGCGGACCGTGCGACCAGCGCCGCGGCCTCGGCCGAGATCTCGATCTCCTCCGCGTCGGCCACCTTCCGGAGCACGCTCGCGATCTGCGGCACGCTCGGCCGCGCGAAGTCGAACCGGTGGCAGCGGTCCACGACCGTCGGCAGGACCTTGCTCGCCTCGGTCGTGGCGAGCACGAAGATGGTGTGCGGCGGCGGCTCCTCGAGCGTCTTCAGGAACGCGTTCCACGCCGCGGTCGACAGCATGTGCGCCTCGTCGAGGATGTAGACCTTGTGGTGTCCGCCCACCGGCGCGAAGCCCACCCGCTCGCGCAGGTCGCGGATGTCGTCGACCGAGTTGTTCGAGGCCGCGTCCATCTCGATCACGTCGAGCGACGAGGCGCTCGCGATCGAGCGGCACGACTCGCACACCCCACACGGCGTGACGGTCGGCCCGTTCACGCAATTCAACGCGGCGGCGAGGATCTTCGCCATCGACGTCTTGCCGGTCCCGCGCGAGCCGACGAACAGGTACGCGTGGTGCACCTTGCCCTGCTCGATCGCGTTGCGCAGCGTCCGGACCACGTGGTCCTGACCGACCACGTCATCGAACGTGCGCGGGCGGTGGCGACGGTAGAGCGAGGCTGGAGCCTGAGGCACGGTGGCCGAGTCTAGAGACCCGCGCGGAGCGCTCGCACCCTCCAGCCGGAGGGTGCGAGGGAAGTGGACCGTGCACCCTCCGTCGAGGCCGTCCCTGGGGGCTGTCCCTCGTCTGCCGACTCCGGCCGGGCGACCCCGCAGCGCCTACAGGTGACCGCTTAAGGCTGCTTCCTTCCGGACCTGACCTGGTTCACGGGCCTGCATCGCGCGGGACCCGGCCATCGCCGCCGGCAGGCGACGCGCTGGCCCAGGGGCAGCACCCCTCGGGAGGGGATTCAGCCCCGCTAGAGCGGATTGCGGGTGCAGGGCACCGCTACCTCCCCGCCTAGCACGGTCCGATCGAAGACGATAGCGCGCCAACTTGCCCTAGGCACGGACGCCGAGTTTCGAGATGCTTGCGAGCGAACCGGGGCCGGAGCACCCCGGTGAGAGGCCAATACCACCTCTACGGAGCAGGATGCTGAATAGGGCGAACAGGAAGTTTCCGCGCAAAACTAGACGCATCTCCGATGGTGGAGCTGTGTTCGTACCGTCACAATGCGCTCAGCAGGGGCAGGGAATGCGCCAGACGGATCTCCCAGCTCGAGGATTCGGACCCGAAATAAGGATGCTGGCAAAGGAAAGCCGCGAGACAGGTACGCCCACACAGACGGAGGGCGTAACCGTGTCGACACAGAATCCCCGCGCGCCGCTGATGCGGACCGCGGTGACCGAGCCAGCAGGGCTCGCAGTCCGTGGTATCCCGGTGCCGTCGCTGGCCGGGTTCCTGTCCTCGGAGCGTCTCGACGCAGGTGCCAAGCGCCTGATCGACATCGTCGTGAGCCTCGTCCTGCTGGTGGTCCTGGCGCCGATGATCCTGCTGGTGGCCGTGCTCGTGCGGCTCGACTCGCGCGGGCCCGCCTTCTTCCAGGTGTCGCGTGTCGGCCACGGCAGCCGCGAGCTGCTGATGCTGAAGTTCCGCAAGATGCACGCCGACGCGACGGGCATCGCGCTCACGACGGCCGGCGATGCGCGGCTCACGCGCCTCGGCGCGTTCCTCGCGAAGTCCAAGCTCGACGAGATCCCGCAGCTCTGGCACGTGCTGCGGGGCGAGATGAGCCTCGTCGGCCCGCGCCCGGAGACGCAGGGGTTCGTCGAGCGCCACCGCGACGAGTACGAGGAGATCCTGGCCGTCCGGCCGGGGCTCGTCGGCCTCTCGCAGATCGCGTTCGTGGCCGAGGGCAGCATCCTCGACGCCGAGGATCCGCTCGCCCACTACGTCAGCACGATCCTTCCGCAGAAGGTCACGCTCGACGTCATGTACGCACGCCGGCGCACGCTGCTGCTCGACTTGAGGATCCTTGCGTGGTCACTGGTGGCCGTTATCCTGCGGCGTGAGGTCGCGGTCAATCGCCAGACAGGGCGAATGAATCTACGAAGGCGCTGATGCCGGACCACATAGTGATCTTGGCGGGAGATCATGCTCCGCGGCACACGCCGCGACGCAGGAGCGTGCCCGAGCCGTTGATGCCGGTCGGCGACCGGCCGGTGCTGGATCTGATGCTGCGGCACGCCGCGCGTCACGGGTTCACCGACGTCACGCTCGAGGTCGGCGAGCTCGCCCCGCTGATCCGGGCGATGTTCGGCGACGGTGGCCGGCTCGGCGTGTCGATCTCCTACGGCACCGACTCCGAGCCGCTCGGCACCGCCGGCGCGCTACGAACGCTCGCACTCGACGGACCGTTCCTGCTGGTCAGCGGGAACGTGCTCACGACGCTCGACCTGCGCCGCTTCCTCGAGACCCACGTGCGCTCGGAGAACGCGGTCACCGTCGCCACCCACCAGCGCGACGTGCTGGCCGACTTCGGGGTACTCCACCTCGGCGAGAACGTGGGCGTCCCGACCGTCCCGGTCGAGCGCTACGTCGAGCGGCCGCGCGCCGTCTACACCGTCAGCACGGGCGTCTACGCGGTGCAGCCGGGCGTGCAGGAGCACATCGGCGAGGGCGAACAGCTCGGCATGCCGACGCTCGTGGAGCGGCTGATCGCGGCCGGCCGGCGCGTCGGCGCCGTCGAGCACGACGGGCTGAGCCTGGACGTCCGCCGCCGCGAGGACTACGAGCAGGCGATCGCGCGCTACGAGGAGATCGCACCATCGTTCGCCGGTTCGCCCGAGCGCGAAGCGGCCTGAAACAGCTCGAGCAGCCGGCGCGCCGACCGCAGCTGGTCGAACTCGCGCTCCACGAGCTCGCGACCCGCGCGCGCCCGCTCCTCGGGGTCGGTCTCGCCGAGCGCCTCCAGCATCGCGGCGCGCAGGCTCGTGACGTCGCCCGGCTCGGCCAGGTAGCCGCTGACGCCGTCGCGGATCAGCTCCGGCACGCCCGACTGGCGCGTGGCGACGGCGGGCAGCCCGGCCGCGAGCGCCTCCATCAGCGCCACCGGCACGCCCTCCATGTCGCCGTCGGCGGCGATCACGCTCGGCAGCACGAACAGGTCGGCGCCCGCGAGCAGGACGGCCACGGCCTCCTCCGGCAGGCTGCCGTGGAACCGCACGCGGCCGGCGATGCCCAGCGTGCGCGCCAGCGTCTCGAGCTCGGCCCGCAGCGGACCGTCGCCGACCAGCTCCAGCCGCGCGTCCGCCAGCGGCGCCGGGGCGCCGGCGAGCGCGCGCAGCAGGACGGCGTGCCCCTTCGGCGGCCGCAGCGCGGCGACGCAGGCGATGACCGGCGCCTGGCCCGGCTCGAGCCGCCGTACACGGAAGGCGAACTGGTCGGGGTGCACGCCGCAGTGGACGACGTGGACCCGCGGCCGGCGGCGACCGGCGCGCTCGAGCAGGAAGCGCTCGTTGAAATGCGAGATCGCCACGACGAACGCGGCGTCCGCTGCCTTGCGTGCAAGCATCGCCTGATGGATGAAGAGGTCGTGCGCGTGCGCCGTGAAGCTGTACGGCACGCCGGTCAGGCGCCACGCGATCCAGGCGGCCAGCGCGGGGTACGTCGCGAAGTGCGCGTGGACGTGCTCGACGCGCTCGTCCTCGAGGCGACGCGCGTGGGCGGCGGCCAGCGGGATCGTCGCGAGCGCGCGCGGGAGCACGCGCGGGACGCGCGCGTATTCGCGTGCCACCACACCGACGACCGCCAGCGTCCGCCGCGGACGCCGCACCAGCCACCACGCGAGCGCCGCGGCCCCCGCTCCGGCACGTGCCCGCCACAGCCGCTCGCTCCACGGCTTCGCAGCCGGGTGCACGACGGTCTCGCCCTGCGCGGGGAACAGGGAATGCAGCAGAACATCGACGTCGGGCGCAGCGGCGACGGCGTCGAGCTCGCGCAGCACGAACGTCTCCGAGACGGCCGGGAAGCGCGACACCAGGTAGGCGATCCTCATCGCAGACGCAGCAGCCGCTTGCGCAGGCTCCTGTTCGCGCGCGGCGGGCGCTCGGGCAGCGGGCGGCCGTCGAGGATCGCGCGCGGCGCCTCGGTCACCATCCACTCGAGCTCGGCGCGCGCGTGCGGAAGGGCCTCGACGGCGTGACGGAGCGCCGATCCGAGGTCGGGCGGCCGGCGGTCGATCGCGTGCGCGTCGGACGCCAGCACGTGCGCCCAGCCCTGCTCCAGCAGCGTCCGCGCGGTGGACGAGCGGCGACCGCCGAGGCTGCGGCCCGTCAGCTGGACCAGGACACCGCGAGCCACCAGCGCACCGATCACCTCCGGGTTCGCCTTGACGGTCGGGTTGCGCTCGGGGTGGGCGAGCGTCAGGCGGAAGCCGCGGCCGGCGAGCGCCATCACCCGCTGCTCGAAGTCGTCGGCGAGCGGCGCGTACGGTGTCTCGAGCAGCAGGTCGCGGCCGTTGCCGGCAAGCGTGGCGAGCGCCAGCTCCGCGTCCGTGAGCCCCATCGCGGTCTCGAGGTCGACTTCCGCGCCGGGCAGCACCTCCACCGGCAGCCCGCGGGAACGCAGGTGCTCGGACAGCTCGCGCGCGCGGCCTGCCAGCTCCGCCGGCCGCACGCCGGGATGATCGGCGCGCAGGTGCGGCGTGGCGACCAGCGTCCGGATCCCGCCGTGCGCCGCGACCTCGGCCACCGCGACGCTGCCCGCGAGGTCGTCCGGCCCGTCGTCGATGCCGGGCAGGACGTGCGTATGCAGGTCGATCACGTGCTTGATCTTGGCGGACGCGCCCCCGGGGAGCGCCCGTGACGGCGATCGCCCCCGCCTCGCCGGCACCGGCCGCCGGTGGCCTGCGGCGGATCACGGCCGCGCTCCCGCTCGTTCCCGCGTTCATCGTCGCGGCCACCTGGGTCGTGTGGGCGCCCGACGGCGGCGGCTACTTCCCGGTCTCGCGCTATCCCGGCACGCTGCTCGCCGCGGGCCTGCTGCTGGTGCTCGCGCTGGCCCGCCCGCCGGGCGCGTTCGTGCGATCGCCCGCCCTGCTGCCGCTCGGGCTGCTGGCGGCCTGGATCGGGTGGAACGCGCTGTCGGTCGCCTGGACGGCCGCCCCCGACAACGGGTGGGACAGCACGAACGAGCTGCTCACGGTGCTGGTGATGGGAGCGGTGATGGTCGCGACGCCGTGGCGCACGCGGTCGGCGCTGACGCTGCTCATGCTGTGGGCGAGCGCGATCGCGGTGATCGCGACCGTCGACCTCGTGACGTTCGCGACCGCGTCGAGCCCGGGCGGGCGGCTGCTCGAGAGCCGCTACCTGGGCCCGATCGGCTACGCCAACGGCACCGCGGCGCTCGGCGCGATGGCGTTCTGGCCGCTGCTCGCCGTCGCCTCCAGCCCGCGCTTCAGCGCCGCGGCGCGGATCATCGCGCTGCCGGCCGCGGTCGTCGTGCTCGCATGGGCGCTGCTGCCGCAGAGCCGCGGGACGATGCTCGCCGGCTTCGCGGTGCTGCCCTTGTTCGTCGCGCTCTCGTCGCACCGGGCGCGAGTGCTGACGCGGCTCCTGGTCGTGGCCGGCGCGCTGGTGATCGCGGTGCCGGCCCTGTTCGACGTCTACACGACCTCGCGCCTGAAGAACCCGCTCGACGACGTCGTCGAGACCGCCATGCTCCGGACCGCGATCGCGGCAGGGCTCGCGCTCGCGGCCTCAGTCGTGCTGGTGGCCTCCGAGCGCGCGATCCGCCCGGGCGAGCGGGTGCTGGTGGGGATCCGCCGCGCCGGCGTCGTGGCTCTCGTGCTCGCGCTGCTGGCCGGCGCGACCGTGGCGGCCGTGTCGCACGACCGCATCTCGACCGGGCTGTCGGACCGCTGGAACACGTTCTCCTCGAACGCGGACACGGAGAACACGCAGACCGGCGCGCGGATCGGCCAGATCGTGGCGGACAAGCGCTACGACTACTGGACGGTGGCGCTGCGGGCGTTCCGCGAGCACCCCGTCGTGGGGATCGGGGCGGGCGGCTTCGAGACCCGCTACGCGGCGGACAAGCGCTACCCGAAGCACTCGCGCTACGCCCACAACGTGTGGCTGCGAGCGCTGTCGGAGACGGGGGTGGTCGGCCTCGCGCTGCTCCTCGCGGCGCTCGTCGCGGGCCTCGTGACGCTGATCCGGCTGCGCCGCTGCTCGGCGCCGGAGTCATACCCCGCGATCGCTGCGACGGCGGCCCTCGGAACCGGGTTCTTCCTGCAGTGCAGCCTCGACTGGCTCGAGGAGGTCCCGGCGCTGGTCGTCCCGGCGGTCTGCCTGCCGCTGGTGGTGATGCGGGCCGCCGCCCCCGCGCAGGCACGCGCCGCGGCGTGGGCGGCCCCGGCGGCGGCGGTCCTCGCCGTCGTCGCGGTCATCGTGATGACTCCGCCGTACCTCGCGGTGCGCCACATCGAGCGCGGCGACGACCTGCGCGCGAGCGACCCGCGCGAGGCGCTCGAGTCCTACGACCGCGCTGCCTCCCTCAACCCGCTGTCCGTGGAGCCGTACCTGGGCAGCGGCTTCATCGGCCTGAACCTGCGCGACGACGCCCTCGCGCGCCGGAGCTTCGAGCGTGCGCTCGACGTGCGCGAGGACTGGGTGGCGCACTTCGAGCTCGGGCTGCTCGACTCGCAGGCCGGCCGGCAGGCCGCGGCGGTGGCCGCGCTGCGGCGTGCCGCGCGCCTGAACCGCAACGACCCGATCGTCACCGACTCGCTTGCGGCCGTCGAGGAGGGCGAGCGGCTCGATCCGCTCGACGTCAACCGCCAGGTGCTCGAGCAGCCGTTGCTGGCGGCGCCGCCGTGATCGCGCGCGGCGCTGCGGTCGCCTCTTCGTAGAGGTCGACGAACGCCTGGATCTGGGCGCGCGGGTCGAACCGCTCGCCGACGTGGCGCCGGCCCGCCTGACCCATCCGCCGGCGCAGGGCGGGATCGCCTGCGAGGCGCGTGACCGCGGCCGCCAGCGCGTCCGGGTCGCGCCGCGGGACCACGAGCCCGCTCACGCCGTCGAGCACGTTCTCGCGCAAGCCGTCCGCGTCGGTGCAGACGACCGGCACCTCGACCGCCTGCGCCTCCAGGACGGCGTTCCCGAAGCCTTCCGAGACCGCCGGGTGCAGGAGCACGTCCGCCCGGCGCAGCTCGTCGAGCACGGCGGCCGGCGGGCGGTCCCCGAGCAGCCGCACGTGGCTGCCGAGCCCGAGGTCGTGCACGCAGGCGCGCACCGCCTGCTCGTGCGGGCCGCCGCCAAGCAGCCGGTACTCGACGTCGATCCCCGCGTCGACGAGCTTGCGCACCGCGACCAGGGCGTGCTCGTGGCCCTTCTTCCAGTGCAGCCGGGCGACGGTCAGGACGACGAGCGGGCCGGCCCCGGGTTCCCGCTGCGGGCCCGGCGTGAAGCGCGCGGTGTCAACCGCCGACGGGATCAGCCGGTGCAGCTTGCCCGGAGGGCAGCCGCGCTGCAGCGCGCGCCGCCGGAGGTCCTCGCCGAGGAAGTGCAGGGCATCGGCGCGCTGCCACACCTCGTCGTAGAAGCCCGGCTCGTCGAGCCCGGCGTAGCTGATGTCGTAGCCGCGCAGCGACACCACGACCGGGCATCCGGCGGCGTCGCCCATCCAGGTCGAGCCGGCGGCGTCGACGCCGAACTCGAAATGGATCACGTCCGGGCGTAGTGCAAGCACGCGGGCGCCGGCGAGCAGCCGCCGTCCGGCGTCGGCGGGCGGGCGCTCGCGAGCCGCCGCCACGAGCCGCGGACCGCCCGTGCGCGCTCGGCGCGCTGCGGCGGGCACGGCCGCCAGCAGGCCGCGCAGCGTGCGACCGGGGCGCTCGCGCGGGGCGTGCACGTGCACACGCCCGGCCGCCAGCTCCGCGAGGCCCGGGAACAAGCACCACGCCGCCGGGTCGGCGACCGAGCACCACACGTGCGCGTCCACCCCGTGCGCGAGCAGGCCGGCGAAGTGCGAGGCGATGAACGTCTGCGACGGCTCCGGGAACTGCCCGACGACCAGGAGCACCCTCATCGCGCCGGTGTCCCCAGCAGCGCCCGCCCGCAGGCCGCGACGTCGGTGACGGCTGCTCGCCGCCCGGAGGCGGCGAGGCTTGCCCGCAGCGCCGGATCGCCGGCCAGCGCCGACAGCGCGTCGGCGAGCGCGGCCGGGTCCCGTGGCGGGACGAGCCGGGCGCCGCCGAGCTCGCGCGTCGTGGGCAGGTCGCTCGCGATCGCCGGCACACCGCACGCGAATGCGTGCAGCAGACCGCTCCAGGCGCGATCCTCGACGGCCGCGACGACGACCGCGTCGGCGTCCTGCACCACCGATCGCTCCTCGCCGGCCACGAGCGTGACGGCACGCTCGATCCCGAGGTCGAAGATCGTGAACAGGACCGCCTCGCGCGCCGGTCCGTCGCCCGCCACGCGGAGCTCGACGCGCGTGCCCTCGCGGAGCAGCGCCGCGACCGCGGCGACGGCGTGCTCGTGGCCCGCGCTCCAGTGCAGCGGCGCGACGCTGGCGATCCGCAGGATCGGACCGGCGGTCGCGGCGGCCGCGCCGGCCGGGACGGCGGGCCGCACGACCCGTACGCCGCCGCCGTTCCACGCCGCCGCGAGCGCCGCCGACGTTGCGACCACGTCGGCGCCGCGCAGCAAGCGGTCACCGGGTCGCGGCGGCACGTCGAGCAAGGCCGTCACGCGGCCGACGCGCCGTGCCGACAGCGGCGCGGCATCCGCCGCGCGGACCGCCGGCAGCACCGCGGCGTCCCAGCGTCTCGGCCACGGCCCGTCCGCCTCGCCCACGTGTGCGCCGGCCGCGCGCAAGGCGGCCACCGCCCACTCGGGGAAGCGGTCATCGGGCCAGGCGCCTCGGGGAACGAGGACGCGTGGAGCACTCGTCATCGGCGGCCGGCTCCGGCGATCGCGCGGGCGAGCTCCAGCGCCGTGCGGCCGGCCGAGGCGAACGACGGCTGGAAGCGGCCGAGCAGCAACGGGTCGTCGCGCGCGAGCACCGGCGCGGCGGCGAGCGTGTAGCCGGTCAGGAAGCCGGCGGCGCGCGCCGCGTCGGCCACCCGCGCGTCCGCGACCCCGAAGGGATACGCGATGGTGAGCAGGCGGCGGCCGGATATGTCCTCGAGCCGCTCGCGCCCGTCGCGCAGGACGACCGCAAGCTCCTCGTCGCCGAGCTGGTCGAGCGACTCGTGGTCGCGGGTGTGGAACCCGATCTCGAACCCCGCGTCGACGAGCCGGCGCAGCTCCGGCTCGGCCAGGCCGATCTCGCGCAGCGCTCCGCCCGCGCGCTCCGTCAGCGCCACGATCAGCGCGTCGCGCTCGCGGCGCGGGAGTTGGCGGATCGCGTCCGCGACGCGGTGGGCGCCACCCGGCCCAGCGGCCGCCTCCACGCGCGGGAGCAGCGGATCGTCGGCGGCCATGCCCGCGTCGAGGGCGGCTTGGAGCGACTCCCAGTAGAACGTCCGCGGGCCGTCCAGCGAGCCACCGCCGACGAAGAACGTGGCCGGTATCCGCGCGGCGCGCAGCAGATCGAGCGCGACGCTCGCGTGGCCGGACAGATCGTCGTCGAACGTGACGGCGAGCGGGAACCGCGCGCCGCGCCGCCGCGTCGCCACGGCCGCAGGCAGCTCGGACGCCGTGACCAGCCTGAAGCGCCGGCGGACGAGGTGCAGCTGTTCGACGAACAGCCGGCTGCCGAGCGCCGGCACCAGCTCGTAGCCCTGCCGGCCCTGGACGTTGCCGACGCGGTGGTAGCAGAGCGCGGCTCCGGCCGCCGTGGGCCTACGCCGGGCCGCGGCGAGCAGCCCGCGGGCCGCCGGCGCACGCAGGCGGCGCTTGCCGTGCTCGAGAACCGCGCCCCGACTCATCGCGCGCAGAGCAGCCGGAGCTCGAGTGCGGCCAGGTCG
Source organism: uncultured Solirubrobacteraceae bacterium (assembly GCA_963806395.1). Lineage (GTDB taxonomy): Bacteria > Actinomycetota > Thermoleophilia > Solirubrobacterales > Solirubrobacteraceae > DASSUW01. Next base: position 469,197 of record CAWDYI010000022.1, read on the forward strand.
TCGGCCCGGTAGCGGCGGAAGCGTGGCGCCAGGTCGATGGCGTCGAGCTGGCGGCGCTCGGCGTCCGTCGGCTGCTTGACGTTCTCGGCGACCGCCGTCAGCCCGGCCTCGGCGAACAGCCGCTGGTAGTCCGGCAGGCGCAGCCGGTTCTGGTAGTGCAGGTCGGGGTTGAGGAATCGCCAGACGCGGTCGCGCATGCTCAGGAAGTGGTACGGGCCAAGGCCGTCGTCGAAGTACGAGTAGTGGTCCTTCATGTCGATGGCGCACGACACGAGGCCGCCCGGCCGAAGCAGCCGCGCGCTCTCGCGCAGGATCGCCGCGATGTCCGGCGCGGAGATGTGCTCGAGCGTGAACGTGCTCGAGACCATGTCCACGCTCGACGCCGGCATCCCCGTGGCGCGTGCGTCGCACGGCGCGACGTAGCGGATTCCGAGCCGCCGCTCGAGCTCCTCCGTGGAGGACACCGGCGCAACCGGTGGCCCGTCGAGCACCGCGGGCACCCTGTGCAGTGTGTCGTTGACCAGGTCGAGGCGGAGGTTCTCGCGGATGTCGACGACGATCTGGCGCCCGATGCCCGACATCGCGAGCGTGACGGGACCGACGAGGTCCCAGCCTGCTCCGAACTCGTACAGCACGGCATCGCGCGGCTCGAGCGCCGGCGCATGGCGGCGAAGCGCGTGGAAGTGCTCGAGCGCCTCCTCCACGTGCATCCGGAGGACGGCATCGGGCGCCGGGAGGTTCCGCGTCACGTGGCGCTGGAGCAGGTAGTTGAGCGCCTCTCCGCGCGGCACGTGGCTCAGCGTCCCCTGCACGAGCGCTTTGGCGATCCAACGCATCCAGGTGAATTGTCCCAGTCGTGTACTAGCCTCGCCAGCGCTCGTGCGGGTCGCCCACATCGTGCATCACTACGGCCAGCTCTCGGAGAGCTTCATTCCGGACGCTCTCGAGGAGCTCGAGCACGCCGGTGCGCAGGGCTGGGTGGCGACGATGTCGGTCGAGGGCCGCGACACCTATCCGTTCCCGCCGGACGACCGCCTGCTCGTCTGCCCACCGCCGGGCGTCGCCCGCCGGGCGACGGACCGGCTGCGCGGCCGGTCCGGCACCGAACGCTTCGCCGCACAGGTCGCCGAGCGGCTGCGCGTGGTGTCCCCCGCGATCGTGCACGCCCAGTTCGGCTGGGGCGGAGTGTCGGGCGTCGCCGTCGCCCGGCGCCTCGACGTCCCATGTGTGGCGACGTTCCACGGCACGGACGTGACGGTCGTGCCGGCCAGCGGGGCCGGCGGGCAGGGGTGGCAGGGACCGCGCGGTCACGCCTACATCCCGATGTTCGAGCGGCTCGATGCAGCGATCGCCGTGTCGGACTTCATCGCGGCGAAGCTGCGCGCGCTCGGATTCGGCGGCGCGATCGAGGTGATCCCGGCGGGCGTGCGGCTGGACCGGATGCCGTTCAGGGACGCCGAGCCGGACGGCGAGCCGCGGATCCTCTACGTCGGCCGGCTGACCGCGCAGAAGGGCCTCGCCGTGCTGCTCGAGGCGATGCCGCGGATCCTCGAGACCGTGCCGACGGCTCGCCTCGAGGTGATCGGCGGCGGGCCGATCCGCGACGAGCTCGAGCGCCTCGCGCAGCGTCTCGGGGTCATCGCGCAGACATCGTTCCGCGGCGCGCTGCCACGTCGCGAGGACGTGCTGGCGGGTCTGCGCGCCGCGCATGTCTTCGTCATGCCGAGCCGCGTGATGCCGGACGGGCAGGCCGAGGGGTCGCCCGTGGTCACGAAGGAGGCGCAGGCGGTGGGCGTCCCGCTCGTCGCGACCGCCACCGGCGGAATCGCCGAGACCGTGCCGCCCGAGCATCGCGCCGACCTGGTGCCGAGCGACGATCCGGCCGCCCTGGCGGACGCGGTCACGCGCCTGCTCGCGGACACGCGCGCGCGGCGGGAGCGCGCAGAGCGCGCACGCGAGTGGGTGGAGGCGGAGTTCGCTTCCGCGCAGCTGGCCCGTCGCACGCTGGCGCTCTACGAGCGGCTGGCGGCCTGATCCGCCAAGGCCGCGGGGCCGTGCGAGATGCGCGCGTGCAATGCGCGGATGAGCTCGCGCACACGCGGCGAGCGGGCGCCCGCGGCGACCGCGGCGCGATCCACCGTCGGCAGGTCCGCCCGGGCGAGCGGCCGGAAGAGCACGAGCCCGGCGGCGATCGCCGGCAGCGCCGCCAGGCTCTGCCACAGCAGCGCCCAGCCCGTGTCCCGCAGCGGCACGACCGCAAGCGCCAGCACCGCCGACGCGCCCAGCATCCGCGCCAGGAAGCCCATGTCGAGCATCACCCAGCTCGACCGATCCGCCTGGCGGCTCGCGATCGCCAGGAGCAGCGCTGCGTCGAACACCCAGCAGCCGAGGTTCGCCAGCGCGGCGCCGGTGAGGTCGAGCGGCGGGATCAGCACCAGGCACAGCCCCACGTTCAGCACCGCGGTCGCGACCGACACGATCGAGACGACGCCAGGGCGGTCGGCCGCGCTCAGCAGGCCGCCGGAGGTCGACGCGTAGCCGTAGAACACGATCGCGAAGATCAGGATCGACAGCGCCGTCGCTCCCGGCTCGAACCCCGGGCCGAACAGCCCGAGCACCGCCGGGGCGCTCGCCGCGACCCACGTCGCGGCCGGAAGCAGCAGCAGCGTCAGATAGCGCGTGCTGAGCCGGTACACGCGCACCATCGCGTCACGCTCGCCGCGGTGGAAGAGCGCGCTCATGGTCGGGAAGTACAGGCGGCTCAGGCCGATCGGGATCTGCCCGGCGCGGCGGTACAGCGTGTACGCGCGGTTGTACGCGCCGACCGACGCGAGCGGCACGGTGGCACCGAGCACGGCGGTATCGGCGTACTCGATCGCCGTCTCGGAGTAGTTCAGCGGCGCCTGCCGGATCCCGAACCACACGATCGGCCGCAGCCGGTCGCGGACGGCCGCGATCGCCGCGCGCCGCGTGCGAAGCCCCGTCAGGCGACCGACCGCGTACAGACGCAGCACGACCCCGGTCGCCGAGGCGGCGATCGTCACGCCGACCAATGCCCACAGCGTCTGCGCGCCGGCCACCGCGCACGCGACGGCGCCCAGGATCATCGTCGCGGTCACGCCCATGCGGGCGATCCACAGCGCGCGCCCGTCGCGGAACGCCACGAGCGGCGCCTCGAGGTTGAACGACGTGTTGTCCAGCAGGACGTAGGACGCGACCAGCGCGGCGAACGGCGCCACCAGCTCGGGGCGCTCGAACACCTCGTACAGCATGAACAGCGCCAGCGCGCCGAACGGCGCGAGGATCGCGATCGTGAGCACGACCGAGAAGCCGAGCACGAGCCACAGCAGCGCCCGGGTCTCGGGCGCGCCGGGCACGTAGCGGGTGAGCTCGCGCACCAGGCCGCCCTGCTCGCGCACGTTCGAGACCATGTGCAGGGAGCCGGTAAGGAGCGAGGCGAGCGCGAACGCGCCGATCACCTCGGCGCCGAACACGCGAGCGGTGACGATCGCCGACGCCAGCCCCAACACGAACGAGGTCGCCGTGTCGTAGGCCGAGTACTTCAGTCCCCGCGCGTACCGGTCCTGCTCAGCCGGGGCCGGCACGTCGTCGTCGGGCACGCGGCGATTGTCGCGGATCGCGGGGCCACTACGATCAGCCGGTGGCGCCGCGCCTGCCCGAGCCTCTGCGACGAGCCGCCGGGCGAGCGCGCCACCGCGCGCTGCGCCTGCACGTGCAGAGCCTGCGGCGCGTGCGGCCGGTCGACACGTCGTTCGGCCGCGGGCGCGGCCTCCCGATCGACCGTTACTACGGCGAGCGCTTCATCGCCGGTCACGCCGGCCTGATCCGCGGCGACGTGCTCGAGGTCGGCGACGACCGGTACACGCGCGCCCACGGATCGGGCGTGCGCTCGAGCGCCGTGCTGCACGCCGAGGAAGGCAACCCGCAGGCGACGATCGTGGGCGACCTGGCGTCGGGCCGCGGCCTGCCGGAGGATCAGGCGTACGACTGCGTGATCCTCTACGACACGCTCCAATTCATCTATGACGTGCACGCGGCCGTCGCCACCGCGCACCGGCTGCTGCGCCCGGCCGGCTCGGTCCTGGCGACGTTCAACGGCCTCGCGCAGGTCAGCCGCAACGACTACGAGCGGTGGGGCGAGTACTGGCATCCGACCGACATGGCCGTCAGCCGGCTGTTCTCGGAGAGCTTCGGAGCCGGGAACGTGACCGTCGCGACGCACGGCAACGTGCTCGCCGCCTGCGGGCTGCTGTACGGCCTCGCGGCCGAGGACATCGGGCACCGCCGCCTCGATCACCACGACCCGGACTATCAGGTCTGCATCACCGCGTGCGCGACGCGTCAGCCGGCTTCGTAGGCGCCCTTGTCGGGGGCGTTGGTGCGCGCGCGTGCGGTCGGCGTCGAGCAGCAGGCCGAAGTTCTCGGCGGTGTTGATCGCCGGGCTGCCGGCGAGCGGGCGCAGGTCGCGCGCGCCGGCGTTGGTGAAGCGCGGATCGAGCGTCTGGTTGTCTGACGGGCCTGCGGCAGTGACGTAGAAGGCGCTCGAGCGAGCGTTCGCCCAGCCGAGGTTGTGACGGGTCGAGTCGCCGTGCCGGGCTGGTACTCCTTGGCCGCGTAGCCCTGGTGGCGAATCGGTGGTGCCGCTGTGGCCGGCGAGGATGTTGTTGGCCGTCACGACGCGGTCCGGATAGCCGCGGTCGCTGTTGCCGCCGATCGTGAAGCCGGACGCGGCCGACGCGTAGACCGTGTTGTTGATCACCCACGAGTCGTCGAAGTCGCCCCAGATGTGCAGGCCATAGCCGCCGGTGATGTCGGAGATCACGTTGTTGGCGACGACGACCCGGCGCCCCGCCTTCAGATAGATCGCGTGGTCGAAGAACGTCTGGCGGCCGATGTGGTGGATCCGGTTGCCGACCAGCGCCGTGTCGGTGCCCGAGTAGTGCAGGATCCCCTGCGCTTGTGAGACGGCCAGCGGCCGAAGTTGCGGATCTCGTTGTAGGAGATCTCGACGTGGCTCGGCACCGCGCCTGACGTGTTCCCCAGCGATACGCCCTGCGCACCGGGGGGCGCCTGAGCGCCGTCGATCACGAAGCCGCTGAGCCGGAACCACTGCGCCGACGGGAGGCTCACCATCGCCGCGATCACGGGCCGCTCACCCGGATAGGCCTCGACCGTGATCGGCGCCGCGGCGGTTCCCTGCGGGGACCCGTACACCGCCGGACCGACGCTGCCCGCGTTCGGACCGGCGCCCAGCGTTCCCGTGTACGTACCGGCCCGCACCAGCACGCGGGTGCCGGGCACGGCCGCGTTCAAAGCCTTGGTGATCGAACGCCAGGGCAGCGACTCGGTCCCCGGGTTGGCGTCCGAGCCGGTCGTCGCGACGTACCGCAGCGTCCCCGTCGACGCGGGCAGCGGCGCCGGCAACACGCCGGTGCTCCACGGCGCCGACCAACCCGTCGGCGTCGGCGTCGGGGTGGGTGTGGGCGTCGGTGTCGGTGTCGGTGTAGGCGTCGGTGTCGGTGTAGGCGTCGGTGTCGGCGTCGGCGTCGGCGTCGGCGTCGGCGTCGGAACCGGAGTGGGAGTCGGCGTGCCGACCGGCGTCGGCGTCGGCGTCGCCACCGGCGGGCGCGGGCGGCGCGCGACGGGCGCCGGTGCGCTGACGGCCTTCACGATCAGGCGCTTCGGCGTACGGCCGGCGCCGGCGAGGCGGACGAAGCGGGCACTGTGGCCGCCGAGGACCACGCGCGTGCGCGTCGCGCGGCCCGGGCGCACGCGCGCGGCGGTCGCGAACGAGCGCCCGTCGAGCGACGTCTGCACGCGGTAGCGGCGGCCGCGGCGGCGTGCCAGCGGACGGTCACGGCCTGGACCGTGCGGGCTGCCGAGATCGACCTGCCGCGCGTTCGGACGCTGCGCCGGACGCGACCGCAAACGGCGGCGAGAAGGAGAACGCGACGATCAATGACGTGAGGACGCCCCACAGGAGCGCGATCCGGGCGGCGAAGCGCATCTCGCGGATCCATCGACCCGCGCGCGCGATCTGCTCGCCGAACCCCAGGAAGCTGGACGCCTGTTTGAGCGGGCGCCAAATACAGTCCCGCCGATGGTCGGTGACGAGGAGCTGCGCTGCCCGGCGACCGGGCGCGCGCCTGCGCCGCGACGGGCCGGTGCTGCGGACCGAGGACGGCGCCCGCAGCTACCCGATCGTCGACGGCGTACCGATGCTGATCGCCGCGCGAGCAGAGCGTCTCTTCAGCGACTCCACAGCCGCAGCAGGGGCACCGCGGCGGTCGCGGGCCGCACGCGCAGCGCGCCGGATCGCCGGCAAGCTGCCCGCGCGACTGCCGGCAACGTCGGGACCGCCGCGCTGGTCGCCCGCCTGCTCGAGCTGCTGCTCGGTCGACACCGCGGCCGCGCGTGCTCGTCGTCGGCGGCGGCACGCTCGGCGCGGGCATGGCGCCGCTGCTCGACCACCCGGCGGTCGACGCGACCGAGACCGACGTCTGGCTCGGGCCGCGGCACGCGGCTCGTGTGCGACGGCCACGACCTTCCGTTCGGCGACGCGACGTTCGACGCGGTGGTGTGCCAGGCCGTGCTCGAGCACGTGCTCGACCCGCCGCGCGTCGTCGCCGAGATCCATCGCGTGCTGCGGCCCAGCGGGCTGCGTCTACGCCGAGATCCCGTTCATGCAGCAGGTGCACGAGGGCGCGCATGACCTGACGCGCTACACGTACGTCGGCCAGCGACGCCTGTTCCGGCGACTTCGACGAGCTGGCGAGCGGCGCCGGTCTGCGGGCCGGCGATGGCGCTCGCGTGGTCGCTGCGCTACTGCCGTGAGTGGCCGGATCGTCGGGCGGGCCGCGCGGTGACGCGCATCTCGTCCCGCTGCGACGTTCTGGCTGCCGCGGCTGGACCGCTGGCTGATCGGCCGGCCGGGGGCGACTGGACGCCGCGTCCTCGATCGGCTTCCTCGGACGGCGGCGCGAGGACCCGCTCGGCGACGCCGAGATCGTCGCCGCCTATCGCGGGCTCAACGCGACGCCGAGCCGCTGGTGAGCGACGCGCGCGCGCGCCACGGGGGCCCGAGCACCGCGCACCCGCGCAGGAACCCCGATGCCCCACGCCACGTGCATGGTCGCGAATACGGCGGCAGCGCGGCCGCGTCCGCCGGGGAGCGCGAACGCGCCGGCGCGCGCACGGCGCCCGCGACCGCCGCCACGTAGGCCGCCGCACCGGCACGAGCCGGCCGCAGCGGCACGGCGGCGCGCGCCAGCGGCCGCGATCGCCGGCGAGCACCAGGCCGGGCGCGAGCACGTGCGAGCGGCGCAGGGTCTCCGGGTGCCGGAGGCTCGGTCTTGACGCGATAGAAGCCGTAGCGGTGGTACTGGCGCGCGAGCGCTCGAAGGCCGTCGCGCGGCATGTACGCCGGCCGCCATCGCCGGGACGCAGACGATCGTGCCGCCCGCCTTGCGGATCCGGGCCGCGAGCTCGAAGTCCTGGTCGTTGACCCACTCCTCGTCCCAGCCGCCGTGCCGTTCGAGCGTCTCGCGCCACCACAGCCCGGTGAAGCCGGAGTCGACCTCGAACTCGGCATCCGCGGCGTGCCGGAAGACGCTCCGCCGGTGCCGAGCCTGCGTGGTGAGCGCGAGCGCGACGCGCCTCGACCAGCGGCCCTCGCCTTCCGCCACCTGCGGCCCGCTCACCCACTCGACGCCCCCGCGCTCGAGCCGCTCGACCCCGCGGGCGAGGTAGTCGGGCGGGTAGCGCGTGTGCGCGTCCATCCGCGCGATCACCCGGCCGCGAGCCTGCCGGCAGCGCCAGGTTCAGCGCCTGCGGCGTGCGCCTGGCCGGGTTGTCGAGGACCCGCACGCGCGGGTCGGCGGCGGCGAGCTCGAGCAGGATCTGCGAGGCGTCCCATCGCGCGAGCGACCGTCGACGAACAGGAACTCGATGCGGCCGTCGAACTGCTGCGCGAGCATCGCGCCGCGCGACGTCGCGGATCGCTGCCTCCTCGTCGCGGACCGGGATCAGGACGCTGACGTCGACCGCATCGTGGTCCACTACGGCTACGCTATCGGGTCACCGGTTAGCGGCGGAGCCTCGCTCAAGCCGCTCCGCGGGCCCGCCGATGCGGTGGGCAGGACAAGGCGGACCCGGTTATCCCTGATGCAGCCATCCGAGCCACATCCGCCAGAAGGTAGACGGTTCCGACGTCGGCGCCCGCACGCCGCGGCCCGCTGCCGACTGGCTCCACGCCGGCTCCGAGCCGCTGCCGCTCGAGCGCTACGTGCGCGTCGTGCGCGAGCGCCTGTGGGTGATCGTGCTGTGCGTCGTCGTCTGCGTCGGCGTCACCGTCGTCTACGTGAGCACCGCGGACCAGGTGTTCGAGGCCGAGTCGGACCTGCTGGTGAGCCCGATCGCGCGCGACACCGAAGCGCTCGTCGGCCTGCCGCTCGTGCGCGAGTCGAGCGACCCGACGCGTGACGTCGAGACCGTTTCGAGGCTCGTGACCTCGAGCGCCGTCGCCGAGCCGGGTTCGCAGCGACCTCGAACACGCCGCGGACGGCGCGCGCGCTGCTCAACAACGTCACCGCCGAGCCGGTCGCCCAGAGCAACATCGTCGCCATCACGGCGACCGGCGACAGCGCCAGGGAGGCGCAGACGCTCGCGAATGCCTTCGGGCGAACGCGATCGTCGAGGACCGGACCGAGCAACTGCACGACCAGCTCGACCAGGTTCTCGATCGCCTGCGAGACCGCCGCCGGGCGACGGGAGCCGACACGCCGGCACGCGAGGCGCTCGAGCTCCAGATCAACGAGCTCGAGACCCTGCGCGGCGGCCCCGACCCGACCATCCGGCTGCAGAACCCGGCCGACCTCCCGACGTCGCCCGTCGCGCCGCGGCCGGTGCTGAGCATCGTCGCCAGCCTGATCGTCGGCCTCGTGCTCGGCCTCGTCGGAGCGTTCGCGTTCGAGCTGCTCGACCCGCGGATACGGCGCGAGGAGCAGATCCGCCGGTTGCTGCGGCTGCCGGTGCTCGCGCGCGTGCCGCGTGAGTCCGCGGCGCGGGAAGACCCCGCTCGGGCCCGAACAGGCTGTCGCCGGCCACGATCGAGGCGTACCGCACGCTGCGCGCGACCCTGTCCGTGTCGCGCGGCGGTGTCTCCGGCCCGCGGTCGCTGCTCGTCACCGGCGCGTCGGCGTCCGAGGGCAAGACGACGACGGCGATCAACCTCGCCGCGTCGCTGGCGCTCGCCGGTCATCACGTGATCCTGATCGAGGCCGACCTGCGCCGTCCTTCGATCGGCCGCACGCTCGGGATGGAGCCCAAGCACGATCTGATGGACGTGATCCTCGACCAGGTCCCGCTGGAGGAGGCACTGGAGGCGGTCGAGGGCTACGGCCCGAACTTCGAGGTCCTGCTCGCGCGTGATCCGGGCGAGGGCGCGGCGCCGTTCGCCGACGGCCTGTTCCTTCCGACCGCGCAGACGCTGCTCGAGCACGCGAAGGAGCTCGCCGACTTCGTCGTCATCGACTCCCCGCCGCTGACCGAGGTGATCGACGGGCTGGCGCTCGCCGAGCGCGCGGACGAGCTGCTGCTGGTCATCCGGCTCGGCCGCAGCCTCCAGTCGCGCGTCGTCCAGCTCGGCGAGCTGCTCGGGCAGCACGGGATCGAGCCGGTCGGCATCGCGGTCGTCGGCGTCCCGGCGTCCGACTCCGCGAGCGACTACTACGTGACCGCGCCGCGGCCGCGCCGTAGCCGGGCGCTCGCCCGCAACTGACCGCCGCCCGCATGGCTACGGCGCGCGCACAGTGGCCTCTGAGCGGCATGCTGCTGGCGCTGTGCGCTGCCGTCGGGCTGCTGGCCGGCACCGCCCCGGCGCTGGCGATCGGCGCCGCCGTCGCCGCCGCCTTCGCGACGCTCGTCGCGGCCGACCTCACCCTCGGGCTGTGCGTGTTCATCGTGGTCTCGTTCGCCGAGCGGATCCCGGCGGCCGGAACGTCCGACCTGACGCTCGTGAAGGCGCTCGGCGCGCTGCTCGCGATCTCGTGGCTCGGCAGCGTCGCGACGCGCCGCGCCGGCGAGCGCCAGCTGTTCACGGCGCACCCGGTCATGACCGCGGCGGGCGCGCTGCTGCTCGCCTGGATGATCCTGAGCATCACCTGGGCCGAGGACCCCGCGGTCGCGCGCGAGGACGTGATGCGCTACGCGCTCAACATCTCCCTCCTGCCGATCGTCTACAGCGCCGTGCGCCGGCGCGAGCACGTCGTGGCGGTGATCAGCGTGTACGTCGCCGGCGCGGCCTTCTCCGCGCTATACGCGATCGCGGTCGTCGGCGGCGGCGGTAGCGAGGAGTTCGAGCGCATCAGCGGCGTCGCGGGCACCGCCAACGAGCTGGCGAGCCTGCTCGTCACGGCGCTGTTCCTGGCCGGCGGCCTGCTGCTGGCGCTGCGCGGCTCGCCGTTCCTGCGCACCCTGCTGATGGCCGCGATCGGCGTGTGCCTGATCGGCCTGTTCCTGACGCTGTCGCGTGCCGGCCTGGTGGCGCTCGCCGCCGCGCTGGCCGCAGCGGTGTTCGTCGGCGGCCAGCGGCGGAGGGTCGGGGTCGCGGTGGTGATCGTCGCCGTCGGGCTCGCGACCGTGGGCTACTTCTCGTTCGCGGCGTCGGAGGAGGCACGCGAGCGCGTCACCACGCTCGGCAGCGGCACGGGGCGAACGGACATCTGGACAGTCGCGTGGCGCATGGTCGACGACGACCCGGTGCGCGGCGTGGGCGTCGGCAACTTCCGGACGGCGTCGATCCACTTCCTGCTCCAGCCCGGGGCGATCCTGCGCGACGAGTTCATCGTCGACCGCCCGCAGGTCACCCACAACTCCTACCTCCAGGTGCTGGCAGAGCTCGGGGTGCCAGGGCTCGTGCTGTTCGGCACCCTGCTGATGGCGGGGCTGATGGCGGCGTGGCGCGCCGCAAACGAGTTCGCGCAGCAGGGGAACGCCTTCATGGAGACGTGCGCGCGCGGCGTAGTGTTGGCGCTGATCGCCCTCTTCGTGGCCGACTTCTTCGCGTCCGACCAGCTCAACAAGGAGCTGTGGCTGTTACTCGGGCTCGGCACCGCACTGCTGGGGATCGCACGCCGAGAGCCGGCGTGATGGCCGCCGGGCGGCCGCGCGTGATGATGCTGCTGGACCAACTCGAACCGCGGTCGGGCGGCGGCGAGCGGTTCGCGGTCGGCCTCGCCGCCCACCTTCCTCGCCACGGCTTCGACGTCGCGCTGTGCGCCACGCGCGCCGTCCTGGAGCCGTGGGACCGGACGTTGCGTGAGAGCGGCGTCCCGTGGTTCGCGCTCGGCCGGCGCGCGACCGCCGACGTGCTGCCGTTCGCCCGCCTCGCCCGGGTGCTGCGGCGGCAGCGGGTCGACGTCCTGCACGCGCACATGTTCGGCTCCAACGTGTGGGGGACGATCGTGGGCCGTGCTGCGCGCGTGCCGGTGGTGGTCGCGCACGAGCAGACGTGGGACTACGAGGGCCAGTGGCTGCGCCGTCTGCTCGACGGACAGCTGATCGGCCGGCATGTCGACGCGTTCGTCGCCGTCTCGACCGCCGACCGCGATCGCATGGCCGCGCTCGAGGGCGTCCCGCCGGACAAGCTGCGCGTGGAGCTCAACGGCTACGTGCCGCGCACCGGGGCGCGGCCGCCCGCTCGGCTGCGCGAGGAGCTCGGGCTGCCCGCGACCGCCCCGCTCGTCGGGACCGCCGCGATCCTGCGCCCGCAGAAGGCGCTGCACGTCCTGCTCGAGGCGTTCGCCCGCCTGCCTGACGGCGCCGCCCATCTCGTGGTTGCGGGCGACGGGAGCTGCCGCGCGGACCTCGAGCGGCGCGCCGCCGACCTCGGGATCACCGGCCGGACGCACTTCCTCGGCCTCCGCGACGACGTGGATGCCATCCTTGCCGCCGTGGATGTCGCCGCGATGAGCTCCGACTTCGAAGGAACGCCGCTGTTCGCGTTCGAGTGCATGGCCGCGCGCACGCCGCTCGTGGCGACCGCCGTCGGCGGCCTGCCGGACATGCTCGAGGACGGGCGCAGCGCGATCCTCGTGCCGCCCCGCGACCCCGGCGCGATGGCGGCGGCGCTCGAGCGCCTGCTCGCCGCGCCGGAAGAGCGCCAGGGACTCGCCGAGGCCGCAGCGCAGCGGCTCGAGCGCTACGAGATCGACGCCGTGGCCGGCCGCTTCGCCGGCCTGTACCGCGAGCTGCTGGAGCGCAAGCGGTGAGCGAGCCCACGTTCACCGTCGTCATGGCGTCGCGCGACACGGAGGCGACGATCGCCTCCGCCGTGCGCTCGGTGCTCGCGCAGACGCGCGGGGACTTCGAGCTGATCGTGATCGACGACGGCTCGACCGACGCCAACGCCGACCGCGTGCGGCCGTTCCTCTCCGACCCGCGCGTGCGCCTGATCGAGCAGGAGCGGGCCGGCGCGGCGAGCGCCCGCGGCACCGCGATCGCGGCCGGCACGGCGCCGTTCGTGAGCCTGATCGACTCCGACGACCTGTGGATGCCCGGCTATCTGGAGGGCGTGGCGGCGGCGTTCGACGCCGACCCCGGCGCCGGCTTCGCCTACACCGACGCCTGGTTCCTGGACAACCGCCTGCGTCGCGTGCGCCGCGTCTCGGCGATGGGCTATCAGCGCCCGCCCGAGCCCCCGCCCGCGTCCGCGGAGGACCTGTTCAAGGTCTTGCTCCAGCGCAACTTCATCTTCAACGCCGCGACCATCCGCCGGAGCGCGATCGACGAGGTCGGCCCGCCCGACGTGCGCCTGCGGTCGATGATCGACTGGGAGTGGTGGCTGCGGCTCGCGGCGAACGGGCACCGCGCGGTCCGCGCGAGCGGGCGGCTGGCCGTCTACCGGCAGCGCCCGGCGTCGATCAGCAAGGATCCGACGCTCGTCATCGCCGGACAGCGCGACCTGTGGCGGCTCGTCGGCTCCGAGTACGACCTGCCCGACGACATGCGACGCGCGCTCGCAAGGCGCGCCGAGCGGTTCGACGCCGAGCTCGCGGCCCTGCAAGGCCGCCGCCGTGTCGCCGGCGCTGTGTGGCGGCTACGCCGCCGCGCCGCCGCCGCGAAGGCCGCGCTCACCTACCGGCGCGACTACCACCCCGAGACGCCGCGCGAGCTGCACGAGGCGTTCGGCGACCTGCGGACGGTCTAGGCGCGTCGCAGCACGCCGAGGTAGTGGGTGTCGAGCACCCGCAGCGCCTCGAGCGCGATCGCGGCGAGCTGGCTGCGCGGGGCGATCGCGCGCGCCAGCGGCGCCGCGAGCGTGACGCGCCGCAGGTCGACGCGAAAGCCGGGGAACAGCGCCGCCACCTCGCGCTTGCGGACCCCGCGCACCGCCCGGTTCCCGGGGCTGTCGACGAAGAAGTCGTTCCACACGATCACGCCGCCGGGCGCGAGCACGCGCGCCATCTCGCCCGCCACGGCCGTCCGCATCGCCTGGTCGAGGATCGAGGAGAAGACCGTGCTCTGCAGCACGACGTCGAAGTGTCCGGCCGGCCACGGCAGCCGGCTCGCATCGCCCGCACGCAGGTCGGCGCCCGGAGTCAGGCGCTCGCGTGCGGCGTCGATCCGGTCGTCGAGCAGGTCGATCCCCGCCAGTCCGGCGCGGTCGGCGCCCCACGTCTCGAAGTCGGCGAGCCACTGACCGACGCCGCATCCGACGTCGAGAATCTTCCTGCCGGCGAGCGGCAGCACGCCAGATCGCCGGAGCGCGGCAAGCATGGCGCGTTCGCGCGATTGGCGCAGCAGCAGTTGGGCGGGAGCCGCCGGCGAATACCGATCCGGAGGGATCGAGGCGCCACGCCGGGCGTACTCGGCGGCGATCCGTTCAGCCTCCGCCACCCGGCGGATGCTAGTGGGCCGACTACCTGAGCGTGCGGGCGCTGCTGATGCGGCCGGGCACCGGGCTGTCGCTGCGGAGCGCGAAGTTGCCGTTGGCCGAGTCGACGAAGTGCGGGTCGCGCTCGACGTTGCTGCGCGCGATGCAGGGGTCGCAGTCCACGTTCTGGCGGCCGGCGTTGCGGAAGAAGACGTTGTCGCGGACGACGTTGGCGCGGCCGGCCTGGTACTCGGTCACCGCGAAGCCGTACTCGCTCCAGGCCTCGACCTCGTGCTCGGCGATCACGTTGCGGGCGATCAGCGTGCCGTCGGCGGTCCCGCGGTCGTCGTTGCCGCCGAGGATGATGCCGCTGAGGCCGTTGTGGGCGATCGTGTTGCGGACGATCCGCGTGCCGTCGCAGTCACCGAACAGGTGGATGCCGTAGCCGCTGGCGATGTCGTGGATGACGTTGTCGGCGATCACCGTGCCGCTCGCGGACTCGCAGTAGATCCCGTGCTCGTAGCGTGCTCGCACGCCGAGGTCGTGAATGTGGTTGCCGACCACGCGGACGCCGGATGAGCTGCCCTTGATGAGGACGCCCTGGGCGCTGCGGTAGCCGGTGATCTCGTTGTGGGAGAGCACGACGGCATGCGAGCGCCAGATGCTGGTGCCGAAGCCTTGCGGGTTACCGGTCCCGTCGAACGTCATCCCGGCGACGCGAACGTGCTTTGCGCCGATCAGCTTGAAGCCGCCGGAGGCGACCGGATGCGCTCCGGGAGCGGGGCGAAGCGTGATCGGGGCTCCGGCGCGACCGCGCGGCGAGGCCTCGGTCATCTCCGGATAGGTGCCGCTGCGGACGAGGATCGTCTGGCCCGGGCGAGCCCGTTCCAGCGCCCGATCGAGCGTCCTGAGGGGGTGCGCCGCGCTCCCCCGTGCCGAATCCGAGCCCGATCGGGCGACCCACAGCGTCGAGTCTGCGGACGCGGCGGGCGCGACGCAGAGCGTGGAAGCGAGCACGGCGAGGAGGCCGAGCAGGTGGCGAGAAGACCGGACCATAATCGAGCGCTGTGCCTCCCCCCAAGGGAGAAGCGCTCGCACTGGTCATCGGCATGCGCGTCGGAAATTGAAACCCCGAAATCGACGCAGAAGTGTCTGCCTGCTGACAATGGACACACGAAGGGCGCCCTGTCGGGCGCCCTGGTGATGCTTCGTATGTCGTTAAGACGTCAGGCAGACGGGCGTCGCGTGGTCCGCCGGATGGCGAACCCAAGCGCCACGAGCCCAATGCCCGCGAACGCCACGAGGCCGGCCTCGAAGCCGGTGAAAGGCAGCGAGCCCGTGTTGGCGCCAAGCTCAGCCTGATTGCCGCCGACGTCATTCTCGACTTCATTGCCGAGGACGCCGCCATAGGCATCTCGGGTCGGGCTGTCCTGCGCAAGCGCGCTACCGCCTAGCGCGAACACAAAGCAGACGGCAAGAACCGCCAGGAGACTCGTCCTCATCTTCCTGCCTTTCATCATGTTGGCGACAGTCTAAGCGTGCGCGAGGACGATTGGCAACCCCCGGGCCCCGTACATCCGTCGACTTCTGTGCCCTAGGCTCTTCTCCTGTGACGGGCCCTGCGCAACGTAGTGCCCAGGATACGGTCCCATCGCGACGTGCCGTTGTGCTCGCGGGTGGCCTCGGAACCCGCCTGCAGCCTTACACCACGGTACTTCCCAAGCCGCTGATGCCGATCGGTGACCGGCCCGTGCTCGACATCGTCGTGCGCCAGCTGCGCCGGCACCAGTTCGAACGCGTCACGATCGCCACCGGTCACCTGGCCGAGCTGATCGAGGCGTTCTTCGGCGACGGCGCCGGTCACGGCATCCCGGTCGACTACTTCCGCGAGGACCGCCCGCTGGGCACGGTCGGGGCGCTGGCGCTGATCGACGGGCTCGACCAGGACTTCCTCGTCATGAACGGCGACGTGCTGACCGACATGGACTACGCGGCGCTGCTCGACGGCCACCGCGAGAGCGGCGCGGCGGCAACCGTCGCGGTCAAGCAGCGGGTGGTGCAGATCGACCTCGGCGTGCTCGAATTCGAAGACGAAGGGATGCCCGACCGGATCACGGGCTGCGTCGAGAAGCCGCGGCTCGACTACCACGCGAGCATGGGCGTGTACTGCTTCTCCCCGTCGGTGCTGCGCTTCATCGAGCCGGGCGGGAGGCTCGACTTCCCCGATCTCGTGCAGCGGCTGCTCGATGCCGGCGAGCTCGTCCGCGGCTGGCGATCGGACTCCTACTGGCTCGATATCGGGCGTCATGACGATTACGAACAGGCGGTCGAGGAGTTCGACCAAATGCGCCACATACTGGTGCCCAGCGACTGAGCGCGCTAGAACTGCGGCCGTGAATGAGCCCCGAGTCACCGTCGTCGTCTCCCAGCGCGAGCGTCTGAGCCCGGTCAAGCGGACGCTCGACCGCCTGCTCGCCTCGCTGACGATGCCCCACCGGCTGATCTACGTCGACGGAGGCTCGCCGCGCCGTCTGGCGCGCTGGCTGCGCGAGCGCGCCGACGAGCACGGCTTCGAGCTGCTGCGCGTGGATCACAACCTCGTCCCCTCCGAGGCGCGCAACCTCGGGCTTTCGCACGCGAAGACCGAGCTCGTGGCGCTGATCGACAACGACGTCGTCGTCGAGGACGGCTGGCTCGAGCGCCTCGTCGAGTGCCTCGACGAGACGGGCGGGAGCGCCGCCGGCCCGCTCACCTGCGAGGGCGAGCCGCTGGGCGAGCGCGTGCACTTCGCCGGCGGCGAGGTCCGCATCGAGGAGACCGACGACGGCACCCGGCACGTCAAGGACCGGATGTTCCACGCCCAGAAGAAGCTCGTGAACGTCCGTGACGAGCTCGAGCGCCAGCCGGTGACGCTGCTCGAGCTCCACACGCTGCTGGTCCGCAGGGAGCTGATCGACGAGATCGGCGGGCTCGACGAGGCGCTCAGCACGCGCTACCACCTCGACTGGTGCCTGCGCGTCGCGCAGGCCGGCCGGACGATGTGGTTCGAGCCCTCTGCCGTTGTCCACTACGTGCCGGGGCCGCCGAAGGACCTGGCGGACGCCCACTTCTACATGCTGCGCTGGAGCGACGCATGGGAGCGCCGCAGCCTCGAGCACTTCCGCGCCAAATGGGATCTCGCGGACGACGAGTTCTTCCGCCAGCGCCTCGGCCGGCTGGGCTGGCGGCGCCAGATGACGATCATCGACCCGGTCTGCCGCCGGCTGCTGCCCGGCAAGCTCGGCGGAGCCGCGGTGCGCGCGGTCAAGCCTCCGGAGCGCATCCTCAACCGCATCATCACTCGCCGCCACGCCCGCGCGCGTGCCCGCACCCACGCCTGAGCGCCGGGACGTCGTCGAACGGGAGGCCCTCGCCGGCGAGGCGTACGCCGCGGTGCGGTCGACGGGGCTGGCGCGGCTTGTCAGCGAGCTGGTGGCGTTCGCCGCGACGGTGGCGCTCGCGCGGATGCTCACGCCGGCCGAGTTCGGCATCGCAACCGTCGCGCTCGTGGCGGCCACGCTGGCAACGGCGACCGGCCAGCAGGGCCTGGGCGCCCCGCTCGTCCAGCGGCGCTCGATCGACGAGGCGCACCTGCGCGTCGCCGTGCTGCTGTCACTGGTGCTCGGCGTGGTGCTCGCCGTGCTGGTCGCGACGCTGTCCGAGCCGGCGGCCGAGCCGCTGTTCGGCGCCGAGATCGCCGAGCTGCTCCCGCTGAGCGCGCCGTTCTTCCTGCTCGCCGGGCTGGCCGCCGTCCCGCAGGCGGTGCTCGAGCGCGCGCTCGAGTTCCGGCGGCTGAGCATCGTGTACCTGGTGCGCATGGTGGTGGCGGCGATCGCCAGCGTCGCGCTCGCCGCCGCCGGCGAGGGCGCCGAGGCGCTGATCCTCGGCCCGCTCGCGGGCACCGCCGTCGCGACCGGGCTCCTGCTGCGGGCCACTCCGATGGTGTGGCCCGCGTGGCACCCGCGCGAGGCGCGCGAGATCCTGCGCTTCGGGGTGCCGAGCCTCGGATCCGGGCTGGCCGGCATCGGCGCCCAGTACATCGACTACGCCGTGATCGCGGCGCGGCTCCCGGCGGCCGCCGTCGGCCTGTACTGGCGCGCCTACACGCTCGGCGTGGACTACCAGAGCAAGCTCAGCGGCGTGCTCGTCCAGATCGGCCTGCCGCTGTACGCGCGCGCGGCGGACCTCGCGACCCAGCGCGAGATGCGCGAGCGGATCGTGCGACTCCAGACGCTGATCATCTTCCCCCTGCTCGGGGCCCTGATCCTCCTGGCGCCGGTGGCCGTGACGCTGATCTTCGGACCGCAGTGGGAGGACGCCGTCGTCCCGACCCAGATCCTCGCGGTCGCCGGCATGATGGCGACGATCCAGACCGGCACCGGACCGCTGCTGCTGGCGGTCGGCCATCCGGGAGCGCTGCTGCGCTGGAACGTCGGCAAGATCATCGGGCTCGGCCTGGTCGTGTACGTGGTCGCCCCGTACGGGCTCGTCGAGCTCGCCGTGGCGGTCACGGTCTTCAACGTCCTGCGCGCCCTGATCGGCCAGCAGCTGCTGCTCCGGCGCCGTGCCGGCGTCGACGTGCGGTCGCTCTGGATCGCCTGCCTGCCGGCGATGACGGCCACCGCCGCGATGCTGGCGATCGGGTGGGCCGTGCTCGCGGCCGGCACCGCGCTCGGCGTGCCGGAGGGAGCCGCGTGCGCTGCGGCCGCCGCGACCGGCGCCGCGGCGTACCTGGCCGCCCTCGCGCTCGTGTTCCCGACCGCCATGGCCGAGCTTCGCGACGTGCGCACCCGGCTCGTCTCCCGCCGCCGCCCCGCGCCGCTCGCCGGCCGGCTCTGAACCGCGCCGACACGTGCCGAGGGCCCCGCAGCTGCGGGGCCCTCGATCGCTTCAGCCGCTGTTGCGTTGTGCTCAGCCGGCTTCGTGCGCGCCCTTGTCGGGCGTGTTGGTGCGTGCGCGCTTGTCGACGTCGAGCAGCAGGCCGAACTGCTCGGCCGTGTTGATCGCCGGGCTGCCCGCGAGCGGGCGCAGGTCGCGTGCGCCGGCGTTGGTGAACCGCGGATCGAGCGTCAGGTTGTCCGACGGGCCGGCCGCGGATAGCTGGAAGGCGCTCGAGCGAGCGTTCGCCCAACCGAGGTTGTGACGCGTCGAGTCGCCCGTGCCGGGCTGATACTCCTTCGCCGCGTAACCCTGATGCGAATCGGTGCTGCCGCTGTGGGCGGCGAAGATGTTGTTCGCCGTCACCACGCGGTCCGGATAGCCGCGATCGCTGTTGCCGCCGATCGTGAAACCAGACGCAGCCGACGCGTAGACCGTGTTGTTGATCACCCACGAGTCGTCGAAGTCACCCCAGATGTGCAAGCCATAGCCGCCGGTGACATCGCTGATCACGTTGTTGGCGACGACGACCCGGCGACCCGCCTTGAGATAGATGCCGTGGTCGAAGAACGTCTGGCGGCCGATGTGATGGATCCGGTTGCCGACGAGCGCCGTGTCGGTGCCCGAGTAGTGCAGGATGCCCTGCGCATGGTCATTGACCGGCCCGAAGTTGCGGATCTCGTTGTAGGAGATCTCCACGTGGCTCGGCACCAGCCCTGACGTGTTCCCCAGTGACACGCCCTGCGCGCCGGGAGCCAGCGTGCCGTCGATCACGAAGCCGCTGAGCCGGAACCACTGCGCGTTCGGCAACGAGATCATCGCGCCGATCACGGGGCGCTCACCCGGATACGCCTCGAGCGAGATCGGCGCGGACGCCGTCCCCTTCGGCGACCCGTATGCCGCCGGACCGACGGTTCCGGCGCTCGGACCGGCACCGACCGTTCCCGAATACGTACCCGCGCGCACCAGCACCCGATTGCCGGGCACAGCCGCGTTCAAAGCCTTGGTGATGGAACGCCACGGCAGCGCCTGGGTCCCCGGATTCGCATCCGAGCCCGTCGTGGCGACGTACTTCAGCGTCCCCGTCGACGCAGGCAGCGGCGCCGGCAGCACACCGGTGCTCCACGGCGCGGACCAACCCGACGGCGCCGGCGGCGGCGTCGTGGGCGGGACCGGAGCGGCCTTCACTGCGAGGTCCGTGATCGCGGTGCGCGTGCGCGCCGCTCGGGTCGCGTAGACCCGCACGTAGCGAGCCGAACGGGCCGCGAACGTCGTCGTCCGGGTCTCCTCGGCTGCGAGCGTGACGGTCGCTGCGGTCGACCACGTGGCGGCATCGGCCGAGGTCTGGATCTGATACTCACTCGCGTACGAGTAGCTCCAATCAATGATCACGGTGTCGATCTGCCGTGACGTCCCCAGGTCGACATACAGCCACTGCGCGGCGGTCTGGCCGGACAGCGAGCCCCATGACGTGTTGACGTCAGCATCGACGACGCGCGAGGCCGGGAAGCCCGCGTCAGTGGTGGACGCGACGGCCGGGCGGCCGAAGGCGATGTCGCCGGGAAGGGGCGTGCCCGCAGCGGCGGGAGCTGCGGCGGCGAGCAGCGCGGCGCAGGCGAGCGCCGGGGGGAGGAGCCGGCGCTTTAGGGAGAGAGAGGAGGGAATCATGTGGGCAGGTCATCGGCCCTGTCCCTGGTCGCTAGATCCCTAAAAGGGGTAACCGGAAAGCAGTGTGACGCGTGCAGGAATCACACTGTTCCATTAACCCTAAAACCGGCCCGGCGCGGTGTGCGGCGCTTCAGAAACGCGGCCGCATCGCTAGACTGGGGCCGCCAATTCGGGCGCGTAGCTCAGTGGGAGAGCGCTCGCTTCACACGCGAGAGGTCGCAGGTTCGAAACCCGCCGCGCCCATCCTCTGAAGTCCCTGCATCTGCTGGCACTTCGTCGTTTGTGGGGATGTGCTCTTCCGCCCCTTGTGACCGCTCATCGGGGCCTGTGGTGCCCAATGGTGCCCAATCACGGCCCTCGACGAGGGCCTTCAGGCGCTCCTTGTCGCCGTCGTCGCGGCGCATCGCGTGGGCGTAGACCCGGAGCGTGAACGCCGGGTCGGTGTGTCCGAGCTGGGCCATCACGTAGGGCGGGTCCTCTCCGCGGACGAAGAGGATCGAGGCGAACGTGTGGCGGAGCTTGTGAGCCGTCACGCCCTCGGGAAGGGGCTGCTGCTCGCGCCGCAGCAGCACCGCCTCGGCGTGCGCGACGACCGGTCGGATCACGCGCTCGCGGGCGTTGTCCTTGTCGCGGCGGCTGCCGCTCGAGGTCGGGAAGACGAGATCGATCGGCCGCGCTTTGGCGGTGGTGTGCCGGTGGCTGGTCAGCTCGTCGCGCAGCGCCGGCAGGATGTCGACCAGCCGGACGCCGGCCTCCGTCTTGGAGTCGCCGACCGAGATCCGGCCGTTGGCCAGGTCGACGTCCTGCCACGTCAGCGCCGTGGCCTCACCGATGCGAAGGCCCGCGTAGATCAGCGTTGCGATCAGCGCGCGGCGACCGGCGGTCCGGGCCTGGGGCTTGGCGTCGAGCTCGGTGGCGGCGTCGATCATCGCGGCGAGCTGCTCCGCCGACTCGAGGTAGACCGGCCGCCTGCGCTTCGCCTTGAGCTTGCGGTTGCGCGTGTTCACCCGGACCGGGTTGCGCGGGATCAGATCCCGCTCCTCCGCTACGGCGAGGATCTGGCCGAGGCGCGTGATCGTCTTGTTGATCGACTCGGCCGAGAGGATCCGCTCGCGGACCTTGAAGGCGCGGTAGCGATCGACCTCGGCGACTGTGATCTGCGACAGGTGGTGGCGGTGGAAGAACGGCAGCAGGTGGTTGGAGAGCTGCCACGTGTAGTCGGCGACGGTGTTGGGCCGCAGCTCGGTCCGGCGCGCGTCGAGCCACTCCGAGGCGAACTCGTGAAAGGTCGGGCTCAGCGGCGCCTCGATCGCCGGCCCCGCGCCGGGCGCCCACAACCCGCGCTCGACGTCGGCGAGCACATGGCGCAGCTCCGCGTCGGCCCGCTGCCGCGTCCAACCGTCCGCGGCGCCGCCGAGCGTGACGAAGTGGCGCCGCCCGTAAGCGCGGAACCGGAGCGCGAAGATGCGGCCGCCGCCGCGGTCGCGCTCGATCACTTCGCCTGTCGCTCTGCGTGGCATCGGTGGCGCTATCTGTTGGGCCTGAGGATGCGCCGCCGACGCGACGGTCGGATCGGCAGCAGCGGAGCTCCCGAATTCACCTGCTGAGAGGGCGCCGGGGCGACAATTCGCCCCCTCTGTGACAGAAGCCGCTGAGCCACCACCGCGGCATCGAACCGCAGCCTGGGTCGAGGTCCGTGCCCGAGCCGGACGACACCGAGCTCGTCGGCATGCGCGTAGACCCAGCCCCGGTCGACGTTGAAGCGAACGGCGACCTGCCGGGCCGTCAGCAGGGGAGCGTCCCGGTGACCGAGCAGCTCGGCGACCTCGCGCGCGACCGCGTGGAGGCTGGCGCGATCGAGTGCCGGCTCCATGTCAGCGCTCCAGGTCGACGCCGCGGTCAACGGACCGATCGAGCCTGCGTTCGCGCGCGGCGCGAGGTGCCCGCTCCGGGGCGTTCGGCTCGAACGCCGCGAGCGGATCGCCGCCGCGCCAGACGCTCGGGCGCCGAGGGGCGGGGTGCCGGTCGAGCTCGTTCGTCAGTCGCCCGATCTCCGTCAGCCGACGGTGTCGATCGCTGTGGCCATCTTCGATGAGCCGCTCGACGCCGGCGCGACGACTGCGCTGGAGTCGGTGGATGGAGCCCGCACGCCACACCATCACCTTCGCGTCCGAGCCGGCCGACCTCGTGACCGGCTCAAACCCATCTTCGTCGCCCAGGGCTCACCTCCGATCTACGTGACCCGGGAGGACGGGACCCCGTCTTCGGCCCAGGGCCATGGTCCTTTCGCGGGCTCGCGAGGCCCGGGGTCTCGGATCTGGAGGTGATCTCCCCGGTCGGCGCCGCGCGGATAGGCCGGCGCAGGTCCGGCCGCCGCCATGCATCACCTAGGCCTGCGGAGCGACGCGGCCGTGCGCGCCTGCGGCGACGCGAGCGCGGCGGCCGGCCATGAAGCCGACGATCCCCGCAACGAAGCCGAGCGCGCCAAGCACGATGGCCACGATGGCGAGCGTGTCGCTGCCACCGCCGTCGTCCCCATCCGTGGTCGTGGCGGCGGCGGCCGGCTCGGCGTCAGCCTTGTCGCCGCCGGCAGCTGCGCCGTGCTCCTCCTCGACGGCCGCCAGCGTGACGGTCGGGGCGGGCTCGTCGGCGTCCTCGGCGCCGATCCAACGCACGACCTCGCCGCCCTCGTAGGTCTGGACCGCCTTGAAGGTCAGCGTGTCGCCCGCCTGACCCTCGGGCGTGCGGATCGACAGCCCGAAGTCGCGGAACTCGCCGGGCTTGACGATCCCCTGCTTGCCGTCGCCGGTGAACGTCACGGTGCTCACCTGCTCGGTGACCTCCTCGCCGTGGAGGTCGATCGGCTCCGGGGCCTGCTCCCGATCAACCTTGACCGTCCAGCCCGGCACGGCCTCATAGGACGCCGACGCGATGCCGTCGGGCATCTGCACCTGCACCTTCGTGGTGCCGGCGTCGTCGCGCTCGTTAGGCACGCGGACGTCGACTCGCGTGAACGAGGCGGCCGGCAGTTCCGGCGGCTGGACGGTGACATGGGCCTGGGCTGCGGCGGGAACCGCCAGTAGCGCCGTCGCGGCGACGGCGAGGGTAATGCGTCTCATCGTGATGGACCTCCTTCATCACTCGATGGGCACGGTGATCTCGGTGGTGTACTCGTCGAAGTCGCCGACACGGGCGCGCACCTCAACCGTCCAGTCCCCGGCGACGCCGAATGCGGCGCCGGAGACGACGTAGTGTCCGGGCCCGGCCTTGGTGGGATCGAGGGTGACTGCCGGGATGTCCTTGCCGGGGAGCTCCGCCGCCACGTTGAGCTCGTCGGCCTCGTCCCATTGGCTGCCGTCCTTGCGGTCGAAGAGATAGAGGTGCATCTCGTTCGGGCCGACGAGCGCGGGATCGACGGTGACCTCGAGGCGCGCCGGGCCGATATCCGCGTTCGTGGAGAACGGGCCGCTCGACTCGGAGATCGAGGGTGCGTAGCCGGCAAGCGCGCCGGTGACGGCAAGGGCGGCGACCCCGAGCACGAGTTCGGCGCGCAGCGTGCGGCGCAGCAGCAGGCCGGTGCGGCCCGGGCTCGAGCCGTCTGCGGCAGCGCCGCGGAGCGCTGGAAGCAGCCGGCTGCGGTTGACCCAGCCGAGAGCGACGATGCCGAGGAACAGGACGATCTTGATGACCACCGCGCGGCCGAAGGCGGTGTCGACGAGGTTCGGCACGGTGCGGACCTCGACCACGCTCTGCACGATCCCCGAGGCGAGCAGGACGGCGATCGCGATGCCGGCCAGCGTCGAGAAGCGTGCGACGACGGCGGCGAGCAGCCGCGTGCGGTCGATCGGCTCGAGCCGTGCGGCGGCCGCGCGCACCGCGAGCACGAGGACGGCGATGCCGCCGAGCCACGCCGCCATGGCGACGACGTGGAGGACGTTGGCGGGCAGCAGCACGATCACCGGCGACTGCACGCTGGCGTGGCCGCCGAGCGCGGGCAGGGCGGCAAGCATGGCGAGCGGGACCGCGAGCGCGGCGAGGCGCCCACTGCCGGGCAGCGCGAGGCCGGTGGCGCCGACCGACGCCGGTTGCATCACGGGCATCACGCGTGGCGGCGCGGCGAGCGCGGCCACCGTGACCCAGGCGACGATGCTGAGCCCCCAGAACACGCCGAAGCGGGTGCCGAGCACGTCGCCGATCACGTCGGGATTGGCTGCGTCCCAGAAGGTGGTGCCTCCGGCCACCGCGCCCTGGAGCATGATCGCGGCCGCGGCCGAGAGGATGCCGGCCAGGGCCGCGATCAGCAGCAGACCGCGGATGCTGCGCCCGAACGCGGCTGACGCGGCCCACCAGCCGTCGCTGCCGCCCGCCACGATCCGCAGGCCGGGGAGCCAGCAGGAGAGTGCGAAGATCAGCGAACCGAGGCCGAGCGCGATGCTGCCGTACTGCACCGCGCGGGCGACGCCGAACGCGGTGCCGGTCACCGGTCCGGCCGCGTCGTCGCCGAGCAGCTCGCCGACGGTGGTGGATGGCGCTACGGCGTCGCCGACCACGAACACGAAGCCGCCCGAGATCGGGTGCGAGTCGGCGGACACGACGCGGTAGGTGACCGTGTAGCCCCCGTCGCCGAGACCGGGCTTGAGCCGGGCGGCGACCTCGCGCCCGCGATCGCCGGGATGGAACGTCCGTCCCGTCTGGACCTCGTTGCCGTCCGTGTCGAAGACGCGGACCGCGCCAAAGTTTGCCTCGACACCCTCGCTGAAGCGGAGCGTGACCTGGTCGGGTGCAGCGTCGAGCCGGGCGCCGCGCTCGGGCGTGGTCGTGTCCAGTGTTGCGTGCGCGCTCGCCGCCTGCGGTAGCAGGGCGAGCGCCGCGAGCGCGATGACGAGCGCTCGGATCACCAGGCCTCCGAGGTGTCGTCGGGCGCTTCGCCCGCGCCCGCGCGGCGGCGGCGGCGCACGATCATCACCGCGATGCACAACGGGACGGCCACCGCTACGAAGGCGAGGATCGGCAGCAGCGGCAGGCCGGACGAGCTGACGGGAGTCCAGAACAGCGTGCCGGTGATTGCGCCGGCACGGCCGTCGACCTCGATCGGGACCTTCCAATCGAACACCTTGGCGCGCACGCTCTTGTCGTTGACCTGTTCCGGGTCGCCCTCGGCCATCCAGTGCATGCGGTGGTCATGCCATTCGAAGCGTCCGGTCCTGGAGACCTCCTCCCAGGACGGCTCGCCGTCGGAGTCCACGCTCTCGGGCACGTCGACCTGACCGTCGCGCTCCTCGTTGATGTAGTAGGCCTTCGAGTTCTTGTTGACCGACACGGTGCCGTCGGCGTCGATGCGCGCGTACGGCTCGCCCGTGTAGCCCTCGATCACAACGGTCTTGCCGCTGTTGTTGCGCAGCAGCAGCCGGTCGTCGCGGCTGAGCACGTCCACGGCGATGCCGTCGTCGGCGGGGGTCACGCTGTTGATCTGCGACAGGAAGTTCGGACTTCCCTGGTGAGCGAGCGCCACGGGCGCGCCGAGCAGCAGGAGGGCGGCCGCGGCGACGTAGGTGACGAGTCGCAATGGACTCCTTTGTCGTCGGGACAGTCGGGTCAGGCGGCAGCGAGCGCTGGCGGACCACGCTCGACGCGAGCGACGCGAGTCAGCCGCGATACGGGCGCCAGCAACGCGACCGCAGGCCAGCAGCTCCGAGCTCGACGCAGCCGACTCGCCGGCACCGCTCGGCGCCAGCGGCGCACGATCCGGTCCTCGGCGACGAAGCGTCCGCAGAGCAGCAGCCCGGCGACCAGGAGCAACGGCAGCAGGTTCATCGCGAGCTGCACAACCCCGGACGCGCCGTCCAAGACGGCAGCGACCGACACCAGCGCCGCGAGGCACGCAAGGAACTTCCGCTGCGTCCCATCCACGCGGGCAATCGTAGCGACGACCGCCCGGAGCAACTGTTACTCGCCCGTCCGTGCCAGCCGGCGAGACTGCTCGTCTTGCCGTCGCGAGACGGATGGACTACGCTGCGCCCGCCCGGGTCGGTCGCCCGGGCCGACTCATGCGCTCGTCTCAGCCCACGGACCCAACGGCACGGTCACTGCGGATCGCTCGCGTCGTCGCAGGCATCGTCGGCGCGCTGCTGATCGCCGCCGCGCTGCTCGGCGCGACCAGCGACGTCCTGCTTGCGATGCCGGTCGTGTTCCTCATGACCGCGCTGCTCGCCGGACGGTACCCGGGTCTGAAGACGCTCGTCCGGATCGCCGCCCGCCTGCGCGGGCGACGGTTGCGCGCGGCGCGCAGCAGCACGCCGCCGCGCGGCTTCGGCTCGCTCGAGCCGCGCGCGCTGAGGCTGTTGCTCGGCAGTAGGGAACTTCGCGGACCGCCGTCCGCGACGCTCGCCGGAATCTAGCTCCGGCCAGTTCCCCCTGCTCCGTCCGCCGATGTGAGGCGGACGCGTCCCGGCCACATCGAAAGGTCTGCGTGACCGCCAGCCGTGTCCGCTCGACGATCGAGGAGGACCTCTAAAGCCGCACTGCTTGCTCCGGGCCAAGGCCCGGACAAGGCTCGACGCACCGCCCGCCCGGTCCTCCCGACCCCCTCCCCCCGGGCGGGCGGCGCCGTCGAGTACCGACGAGGATCTCAGATGCAGACCCGACACATCTCACTCTCCGCGGTGATCACCGCCCTGCTGCTGATCGCGATACCCGCCGCGGCCGGTGCGCACATCCAGGTGCGGCCGGCGCAGGCCGCGCCGCTGGACCCGGTGCTCTGGACGGTCCTCGTCCCGAACGAGCGCTCCGAGGCGACGACGCGGATCGAACTGCAGGTCCCCCCGGGCGTGTCGCCGTTCTCGTTCGAGGACCAGCCGGGCTGGGAGCGCAGCCTGAAGCTGGCGCGCGATCAGAGCATCGAGCGGATCGTGTGGGTCGGGCGCGTCGGGCCGGAGGGCCTCGCCCGGTTCACGTTCCTGGCCACGACCCCCGAACAGGAGGGGACGATCGCCTGGAAGGCACTGCAGATCTACGAAGACGGGGAGATCGTTCGCTGGATCGGCGACGCGGAGGCCGACGAGCCGGCCTCGTTCACGACGATCACGAACGACGCGACGCGCGAGAACGCCGGCGGCGAGGGCGGCGAGGCAGCCGACGACGGCGCGCCCGCGGCACCCGCGAGTCGGCCGGCAACCCAGACCGGCAGCACGACGACGGCTGAAGCCGACGACGACATCCTGCCGCTGCTGCTCGCCGGCGGAGCCCTGCTGGTCGCGATCGCGGCGCTGCTTCTCGCGCTCAGGCGCCCGAGGTCCGCGGGACGATGATGTCCCAGCGCGATCGCCGCGTCCTGCTGAGCCTGGCCGTGCTCGGGGCAGCCCTGGCGCTGGTAGCCGGAATGGCCGGAATGGACGCCACGTTCGCGTACGTGGCGCCGCTGGTCACGGTGCTCGTCCCGCTCATGCTCGGCCGCTATCCCGGCGAGCGCATCATCGCGGCGATCACCGAGCGTCGCCGTCGACCCGTGCGACCTCGCCGCTCGCTCGGACCGGTCCGCCGCCCCCTGTTCGTCCTCATGCCACGTGGCACCTCACTGATGGCGCTCTCCCTGGCGGTCCGTCCGCCACCGCCCGTCGCGTCCTGACCACCCGGCAGTGACAGCGGTGCCAGTTCGCGCACCGAGGACGAGCGAAAGGAATCATGGACCGACCACAACCCAGAGCGGGCACGCGCGTACGACGAATCGTCGGCGTGATCGTCGTCGCCGCCTCGCTGGCAACCGCTGCGCCCGCCTGGGCGGCGCCGCCCGCCCCGTGCGGCGGCGTGGCGCAGATCGCCGACCCCCAGGGCGACGGGCACCACATCAACACCGACGTCGTCGGCGCATGGTTCTCCGAGCAGGCCGGGCGCCTGCAGGCCGTCGTCCAGGTGCGTCAGGGCATCTGGGAGCCCGCACACGACGACTCGGACGCCGCAGGGTTCGCGGTCCTGTTCACCACCGGTGGCCAGATCCGCTACGTCCGCGCCGAGGCGCCGCGCGAGGCGCCCGTGCGCTACGACCACGGCACCTGGACGCACGCCGGCGGCTTCGTGAGCGCCGGCACAACGACCGGTGAGGCGATCGCCGGCACGCGCGGCAGCCTGACTATCAACGTGCCCGGCGTCGCCACCGGGACGATCCTGGCCCGGCCGTTCGTGCTCACCTACGACGGCCAGACCGGCAGCGAGCCGCACTGGGTCGACCGCGCACCCGGCGGTGTCGACCCCGACGGCAGCGAGGTCGGCGCCGACTACGTCGCCGGCTCGTGCGGAACCCAGCCACCGCCCGGCGGCGGACCGGCACCGACCGGGGTCACGGCCGTCCAGCTCAGGGCGCCCAAGCGGATTGTCGGCGGTGGGCGCCGGACGATCAGCGGCACCGTCGTACCGGCACGGGCGGGAGTGCCCGTGGCACTCGCCAGCCGCAACAAACGCTCGTCGACACGCAACCTCACCACCCGCGCTGACGGGACGTTCTCGATCCGCATGCGGATCACAGAGACGACGCGACTGCGCGCCGAGGCCGGCGGGATCGGCTCGCAGACCCTCACCGTCGTCGTACGGTCAAAGGTCCGGATCAAGGTCCGGCGCCTGCGCGACGGTGGCGTCAAGCTCGTCGGCCGCGTCTGGCCGTCGCTCCCGGGGCGCGCGCTCCTGCTGCGCTCTGACGACGTCAGACCGCGCGCTCGCGCGCGCCCCCGGAACGGGCGCTTCACGTTCCGCTTCAACCACCTCAAGCGCGGCCGCTACCAGGTCGTGTTCGTCCCCTCCCGCGGCCGTGCGCTGCGGTCAACGTCCAACACAGGAGTCGTTCGATGAGCTCCATCCGTCTCGCCGCCACGGTCGCCGCCGCTGCGGCGCTCGCGGTACCCGCCGCCGCCGCGGCCCACCCGTCGGTCTATACGAGCGACGCCCGGACCGGCAACCCACCGGTGCCACAGAAGCGCTACGTCGTCGCCAACCACGGCTTCACCTACGTGCTGACCGAGAGCAACGGCAAGGACGACGACTTCGGCGTCATGGACTACAAGTACATGCCCAACCCGTATCGCGGCACGCTCACCACCGCCGCACTGCTCGCCGAGGGCGACACCGGCGCTCAGGCACACGCGACGTGCTGGGACGACGGCGTCGCCGACGCCGACGACGTCGAGGCCCTCTGGACGACCGCCGCGATCGCCGACTGGCAGGACACCGAGGCGCCGATCGAGCCGTTCTACAACTACGTCCCGTTCCAGAAGACCGCGGCAGGTCTCGAGGACGATCCGGCGACGTGGATCGGCTACGTCAAGACGCTCACGGGGAACGCGGTCGACCTGGCGACGGTAAGCGACGACCCCGCGACCGCCGCCACCCAGCTCGAGAGCCTGTGCGAGACCACGCTCGACGGCACCTTCGTCCCGGCAGACACCACACAGTCCAGCATCGAAGCGTTCAACTCCGGCACGATCGAGCACACCGCCGCGCCGCTCGAAGCGCAGATCAGCACGCTCCAAACCGAGAAGGCCGCCGCGCTCCAGAGCGCTGCCGCCGCCGACGCCGCCGCAAAGGCCGCGACGGCACGCGCGTTGGCCGCCCAGAACGCGCTCGCCGCTGAGAAGACAGCGTTCACCGTCAAGCTGACGGACGCGCGCCAGGCTGCCCGCCAAGTCGCCAACCGCGGCGCGACCGTCGAGCTCACCGGCCCACCGTCGCGTGCGGTAAGAGTGCGGTTCCTGATCGCCTCGTCGCGCGCGAAGGCGCTCGGCCTGAAGTCGAACGTCCTCGGCCGCGCGACCGTCACGACCGGCGCCGACGGCACCGGCAGCGTCACCGTCGAGCTCTCTAAGCAGGCCGCGCGCGCCGTGAAGAAGGCCAAGCGGACGCTCAAGCTGAGCGTGTCCGCCGTCGCCGGCGACCGCGCCGACAGCGCCACCGGCACGCTCACCCGCTGAACCACGACGGGCGCCGGGCCGCTCGCGGCCCGGCGCCCAGTAGTCGAAGTCAATTCCGAAGGAGGCAGTACACCGACATGCGTAGACACAGGCTCCCGATCGCGATACTCGCAGCCGCGCTCACGGTCGCGATCACCGCACCCGCCCTCGCCCACACCGAGGTCAAGTCGACCAGCCCGCGCAAGGGCAGCACCGCCGGCACATCGCTCAAGACCGTCAAGGTCACCTTCGACGGGCGGATCCGAAGCGGCACGCTGCGCGTCAAACGCGTCGGGGGCGGCAAGGTGTCAATCGGCTCCGGGGGCCGCGACCCACGCAACGTCAGGCGCCTCGCCGTCCGCCTGAAGTCCAGGCTCAGCGCCGGCCGCTACAAGGCCAGCTGGACGATCGTCGCCGACGACGGCCACGGCCAGAAGGGATCGTTCCGCTTCAAGCTCGGGTGACCACGGCCGGCCCGGCAGGCAGCCGGGCCGTCCCTCAGGTGGTCAGCGCAGCGCGACCGTGGCGCGTTGCCACGAGATCGGTGCCACTGGTGTTGCGCGTGACGGCGCGGAGGCGCACCGTGCGACGGGAGTGCGCGCGCAGCTCCCGCCGGAACAGAGCGGTGAAGCGGAGCATTACGCAGCGGCGCTCGCCCGCGGCGAGCGTGAGCACAGTGCGCGCGACCTCGCGCGGCCGGCATGGCGCTCGCCGTGGGCCTTGAAGGTCGAGCGTGCGAACACGACGACCCGGCCACCGAGCAGTACTACGGCCACCTGGAACTCAACCTGTTCACCGCCGCCCTGCAGTCCACCGACCAAGCGATCGCCAAAGCCAGCCGCCAACAACACGACTGATCTTGCGCTACCGCGGCGGCGTGAGTGTGTGCCGCCCGCTCGTCCCGCCCGAAGAGGCAGCCGCAGCGAACGGGACGAGGTGGGCGACGCGTCTGGGTGCATCGAGGTCGACGCCCTTGGTGCCTGTGCGCGGAGAGGACGGCCGGCACTGGAGCGCCGCGTCCGAGGGCGCCAACGTGTTCCCGATGGCTCTAGATCGGCGCGAGCGACACCGGGCCGCGCATCTCAAAGCTCCGCGAAAGAGCATGTCGCGCGGCAGACCCCAGGCCCAAGTCTGCACTCTGACTCGTCGTCGCCCGCGCCCGCTGCAAATCTTCCAGCAGCGGAGGTGGTCGATCAAGCGGCTTGACTTTCGCAGTGTCACAGTCCTCGCGGTCGGGCCGGTGGCGTCCGACGCGGCCGGTA
Organism: uncultured Solirubrobacteraceae bacterium; assembly: GCA_963806395.1. Taxonomy (GTDB): domain Bacteria; phylum Actinomycetota; class Thermoleophilia; order Solirubrobacterales; family Solirubrobacteraceae; genus DASSUW01. The sequence continues at coordinate 500,870 of CAWDYI010000022.1, forward strand.
GGTCCTCGGGCGGCGACGGGCTGACTCATTGACTTTCTGTCGACCGGCTCAGGTCTGACCGGCGGATGTTGTGTCGCCCGCCGCCGTCCGAGGATCTCCGGCGTGACCTGATAGATGCGTGGCGATTGGGCCTCGACTGAGAAGTGTCCGTCGGCGGTCCGTTCTCTTCGCGCCGAGCCGCCTCAACTCGGCTGCAACCGCTCGGCCGCGTTCAGGATCCCGCTCAATCCTCGACATGTACCAACGCTATTTGCTGGGAGCCCCGCAACGTCCGCGCACCAGAACCCCGCGCGCCGGGCGGCGAATTGCGCGGCGTCGGTGCGGCGCAAGCAAGTCGTCATCAGCCCGCTCTCGGACCGCGTCGCCGAGTACTACACGACGCCGCTCGGCGCCTGCTCCCCGCACGCCAGCGGCTGGCCGCTGCAGACGTTCGCCAACCTCGTCCGGCACTGACTCCGCCCGCCCTGCGGCCAACAGGCGTTGTACGCGCGCTCGACCGCCGCATTTCGCCGAGCTGCGCAAGGACGGCTTCAACCTCGCTCTCGCCCGCGGCAACGCCACGGTGCAGCGCGTGTTCGAGCCCATGGGCACCGTCGGCTTGCTGCCCTTCATCGACGACTGAGCGCGCGGAGCGACCGGCGCCCGGGATGAGGGGCGGGCGGTGGAGTTGGGGGACGTACGTACGGCGCCCGGCGGGATTGCATACCGGGTACTGACGACCCTAGCCGACGCGACGGCGCGGGTATACGCTCGGCTTTGTCCCCCACGGAAGAGAGCGCGTCATGCCCCGCACCCTTGCCCTGGCGCCCGCCATCGGCGCTCTCGTGGGAGCCTGTGCCGTGCTCGGCGTCGCGGACGCCGATGCCGCCAAGCGCGCCGCTCTCGCGATCGCGCCCACCGGCGGCTCCCTCCAGACCGGGACCGTGAACCTGCGCGTCCGCCTTCCAGCGGGTGCACGGAAGGTCTGGGTCTCCGTCGCGGGAACCGACGTTACACGCCGTCTGCGCGGCAGCGGGAGGCGGCGAAGGGCGGCCGTACGCGCCTCATCGCTCGAGGCCGGCCGCGCGACGGCGGTCGTGCGGGCGAGGACCCGCGCCGGCAAGCCCCTCTTCGCGTACGGGCGGCTTGTAGTCGGCCGGCCGAAGCAGACGCTGCTGGCTCGCCGTGCGCGCGTGACCAAGGGCGCGGGCACGGCCAAGCTGCGGCTACGGCTGCGGCTGCGGCCCTCGACCATGCGCGTCCGTCTCAACGGCCGCCGCGTCCCGTTGCTGAGAATGCCGCACGCGGGCCCCGCGGCGGTACGCCTGACGGCGGCCGACGGCCTGCGCTTCGGCGCCAACGAGGTGGCCCTGCTCGCCTTTGACGCGGACACGGGGCGCTGGAGCCGCATGTCACGGGCCTTCACGATGGGCAGGCGAGCGCCGCTGGTCGCGGCCGGCCGCGACCGGCGGGTCGCCGCCGGCGCGCGCGTCGGGCTCAGCGCGGCGCGGACCGTCACCACGGGCGACGAAGTTCCCCTCGGCTACCGCTGGCGCGTCGTCAAGCGACCGCACGGCGCGGCGCCGCGTCTGACCGGCGCGACGACGATGCGCCCCAGGCTGAAGACGACCGCTGCCGGCCGCTACCGGATCCGACTCGAGCTTGCGCGCCACCGGGCACGCGGCGCGAGCGCCGCCGCCGCCCGGCCGGTCGCGACGGACACCGTGACCGTCGACGCCGCGGCGACCATGACGCCGTGGGGGATCCCCATGACGACGCTGGTCCCCGACGCCGGCGGCAACCTCACCCGAACCACCATCGAGGGCATCCCGATCAACCCCGACGGCCAGAGCGACTACGTCGACATTCCGGCGCAGGCCGCGCAGCTGATCGTGCTCGACCAGGCGACGCTCGGCGTCGTCAGCTCCACGCGGCTGACGTCGTTCGACGCGCAGAGCGTCAAGGCCGCGGTCCACGCGGGTCAGGTGGGCATCCTCACCGGCACGAGCGGCTGCTGCGACGGGCTCGGCCGGATAGGCCCGGTCGACACCGGCGACGGCTTCACCACGATCGTCGCCGGCCCGAGCGGCTGGGACAACCCGATCGCGTACAACGCGGGCATCACCGTCGTGGGCAGCATCTGGTCCGGCCCTCGCTCGGCCGGCGCCGTGAGCGGCCTGTGGCGCCCCTCCCAGACGCTTGCGGGCGACGACGAGTTCACGTTCAGCTATCCCGACGCGGTCACGTTCGACACGAAGGTCACGGACTCGTCGGTGACCGGCGGCTCCGGCTTCAACATCCAGCTCGGCGGGCTCAACTACAACATCGACACGTCCAGCGCCCCCTCCGGGATCGTCATCAACACTATGGGCGCGGACCTGGTGACGCCGCTCGGCTACAACGTCTATGGGCTGTCGGGGGGCGCGAGCGATCAGGGCAGGCTCACGAACCTCGCCACCGTCCTCGACGCCTTCGCGAAGCAGTACCCCGGCGGCGTGATGCAGGTGCAGACGTGGGGCAGCCCGAAGGCGCACACCACCGCCTGGGGCGACGTCGGTGACGCGCTGACACAGTACGGCGGGACCACATCGGTCTGGATCGAGCTCGACGGGACCGGCGACTACGCCCTGGTCGCCCGCGCCGGCGCCGGCGCCAGCAGCTCGCTGCAGGCGACGGCCAGCGCCGAGGCGAGCGGGGCCCTCTCGGCCGCCAACGGCGGTCCGGCGAGCGCCGGCACCCTGCGCGGCGTGATCGGCCGCGGGCCCGACTCGCTCGCGATCGTCGACGGCAGCACGACGATGGCGACCACCACCTCGGTCGACCAGAACGGGAAGACCTACCTGGTCAACCCGCTGGCCCTGTCGCCGCTCGCCCAGGCGGCGCCGCAAGCGTGGCCGTCGAGCGGCGGCGCCTTCGACGCCGCACGCGCGTGGATCTCCCAGCAGCTCGGCCTCGGGAACCCGAGCGCCAACGGCACCGGCCTGTGCTACTCCCCCGGCACCTGGGACGTGCGCGCCGAGTACTGCAACAAGAATCTCGCGGGCTCCTGGGGCGACACCTACCTGAACCAGCTCAACGGCCTCAGCTGCCCCACCGACAACACCGCGTTCACGGCGTCGTCGTGCGCCGAAGTGCAGAAGCAGCTCGCCAAGGAGTTCTCGATGATCTCCCGCGTGCAGTCGATGTTCGACCAGCTGCAGAAGCCCTACGGCGGGGCCAAAGCGGCGGCGACGCTCGACTTCGTCAACGCGGCGAGCGCGGTCGACACCAGCATGTCCGTCACCGTGCCCCCCGGGTCCTTCGGCATCCAGGAATTCGTCACGGACTTCTTCCAGCCGCTGCAGGACATCGGCCTGGAAGAGAGCGACCCGGGCATCTCGTTAGTGCTCGGCCTCTTCGCGAGCGGGCTCGACATGGCGCTGGCCCAGACCTCGGACAGCTCCGGCAACCCGGCTCTGGACGAGTTCGACAGCACCAAGGCGGGAATCGGCGCGGATGCGACCAACCGGCTCATCGAGGCCTCCACGCAGCTCGACTACGTGGAGAACATGATCCTGACCGACTGGACCAAGCTCTCCACGGCGGCGTACAACGCGACCACTGTGTGGGGGAGCGACGGCCTCACCGCCGCCCAGCAGACCACCGCGGTCACGGCGAGCACCAAGGCGTGGCTCTACGAGACGATGATGCCACTGGCGTACGCGCAGATCGCCGTCGTCCCGAAGGTCGGGGGCAACACAGCCGCCGGACTCAACAGCGTCATCTGCATATACGGCAACTACCCGGGCGAGTACGACCGCTGGCCCTTCCGCCCCGGCGCGGTGCCGGACCTGCGCGGCAACCCCAGCGGCGGTCAAGCGCTACCCGACAGCGCCGCCTTCGCCCCGTTGACCACCACGGCCGCCGACGGGACCCCGTCGAGCCCGTTCGTGTGGGGGCTCGGCGACCCCGTCGGCAAGGAGTCGTTCCAGGTACCCTCGGCGTCCCTGACCGACCTGCTGTTCCTCCCGGTCACCCAGACGCTCAACGGCAGCTCCGGCGTCGGCCTCACCAAGGAGCAGTTCTACTCGTGGGGCTGGGTCTCGGGCAACCGGTTCTCCATGGCCGACTACATCCAGAAGGCGGCGCTGGACTACCCGACCATCTGCGGCTAGCCGCAGGCGGCAGTCGAGGCAGGCACACCACCACGGCGCCCGGCGACGGCCGGGCGCCGCCGTGCGCGCGCACGCGGACCGAACAGGTCAGAACTCCCGGCGGTCAGAGACGCCGAGCTTCGCATCGCCCGGCAGATGTGGGTCTCGACCGCCCGGACCGAGAGCACCGGCGCTCTGCGATCTCCGCGTTAGTGAAGCCGCGAGAGGCGAGCTCGACCATCTGGCCTCCCGCGGCGTGAGGCCGGTGGCGGCGACGTCCGGTCGCGGATGGGCGGCAGCGAGCCGCCCTCCCCCGCCGCGTGGAGCTCCCGGTATGGGGAACCCCCACCGGGACACCCGCCGAGCCCGGTCCGCGTCAGCACCACCGTTGCGCCGGGTGTCCCGTAAGACCCGCCCGCTGAAGTGCCCGGTCAACGTTTGAGTACGCGGAATCGGAGCATGGTGGCCGGGCCCGACTGCGTGTTACTGAATGGTTCCAGGTCGATCCTGCCGAGGCCTGGGGTCGAGAAGCGGACACCGTCGCCGAGCAGCACCGGCAGGACATACACCAGGATCTCGTCGACGAGCCCTCGCTGCAGGCACTGGCTGGCCACGTCGGCGCCGAGGATCTCCAGGTTCTTGCCGCCCGCAGCGTTGCGCGCTGTGGCGACGGCGTTCGCGATGTCGCAGGTGAGGAACGTGATCCCTCGGTCCGGCTCGTCCGGCGGCTCGTGGGTGAGGACGAACTTGGCTCCCCCGTCGTAGGTGGTGTCTTCGTCGGCCATCTGCTTGCCGACCTCGTAGGTGCGCCGGCCGATGAGCATGGCGCCCGTGGCCGCCATGACCTCCGGGTCCGCGCTAATGAGGTCGAGGATCCAGTCCATCGCGTGGTCGGGACCGGCGATGAAGCCGTCGAGCGACATCGCCCTGTTCACGACCACTTTGCCTGTGCCGGTGCTCGTGTCGCTCACGCGCTTCCTCGCAGGATTCCAGCGGGCTGGCGGGACAGAGCGCCGCGCCAGACGACGTAGTAGGCGGGACCATCCCCGAGCTTGGTGTGGTGGTGCACCATGACGTATCTCCAAAGGTCGTCGAGGCCGCTGTCGTGGACCCCGCCTCGTGAGGGCCCAGAGTACCGGCGGCTGGGCTCACTTCGACGTGCTTTTCGACGTGCCTGGACTGCTGATCGGCTACGCCCGCGTCTCCACCGACGCCCCAAGACCTAACCGCCCAACGCGAAGACCTCCAGGCGCTCGGCAGCGCATCTAGGTCGATCACGGTCTCACCGGCACCCGCCGCGACCGGCCGGGACTGCGTGAAGCCCTCGCGGCGTGCCGCGCCGGCGACACGCTCGTCGTGACCAAGCTCGACCGCCTCGCGCGCTCCCTGCCCGACGCGCGACATCGCCGACGACCTCACGCACCCCACCGTTCGGCTCAACCTGGGCGGCTCCGTGTACGACCCGACAGACCCGGTTGGGCGGCTGCTGGTCAATGTGCTGGCCATGGTCGCCGAGTTCGAAGCTGACCTCATACGTGCGCGCACGCGCGAGGGCATGAAGGTACGCCGAGGCCAAGGGCCGCCTGAGGGCAAGCAGGAACGCCGCGAGTTCGCGGAACGCCTCCAGCGAGTCGGGCACGCCCTGCTTGTGCCGAGCGCGCCCCAGGAGCGCCGGAACGGTCTGACCGCTACTGGCCGTCGGAGTCGAGGTCGACGAGGTCTGCCAGCGCGAGGAGGTCGGCGGCGTCGCCGGGGTTCGCAAGCTCGCCGTCGCGGTACTGCCGCAGCAGCTCGTAGCCGGACACGCCGTGCCGCTTGCGAGCACCCGTGTCGATGCGTTCACTGCGATGCCGGCCCGGACATCACGTGCAAGCGTGGGTAGAACCTGAGCGGCGAGCTTTGTTGGCGACCGCGTCTCTGAGGTGCTTGTGGCGTGGGACCCGCGAGTGGGCGCTCGCGCCGCCGTTCCGTGCACACCTTTGGGCACCAGTGCCCAAGCAGGAAGGAATCGGCGCAAGTTTGCGGACTCGGGCCGCACCGCGACAGAGCCTCGACAAAGGGCTGCAACTCAGAACAAACGGCCCTGCTGCGGTGGCGCTCCGGAAGCCCGTTGATCGCGCTTCACACGCGAGAGGTCGCAGGTGCGAAACCCGCCGCGCCCATCATCTGACGTCGCCGCCGCCGGCGGGCCAGCAGGTACGGCGGGCCGGCGATCACCGCGCCGATCACGGCGAGCGGCGCCGCGACCGCGAGCAGCACGATCGCCGGAAGGACGACGAAGAGGATGATCCCGGGCACGGCGAGCAAGAGCACGGGCATCAGAGCGACTCCGAGGCCGGCGCTGAGGTCCATCAGCTCCTCGAGCATCTCTCCGGACGTCGAATTGGGGGGATTCGGCGTACGCGCGTCGTCGCGCGGTGTCGCCGTCGGGGGTGTGGGAGGCGTGTACGTCATGTCTGTAAGACGTTTCGCGGACCGGCGTTGTGACAGGTCGGCGCGGCGGGCACTGTCACAGGCAGCGCCTCTATCTCGTCTCAAGGGCACATGAGACGAAAGGAGCCGTCATGAAGATCTTTGTAGCCGGCGCCACCGGCGTTCTCGGCCGAGTGCTCGTCCCGCAGCTCGTGGCGCGAGGCCACGAGGTGGTCGGGATGACCAGGAGCGCATCGAAGCAGGACCTGGTGCGCAGCCTGGGAGCGCGCCCGGTCGTGGCCGACGCTCTCGATCCCGACGCGGTCGCCCAGGCGGTGGCGTCCGCCGAGCCCGAGGTGATCGTGCATCAGCTCACAGCGTTGTCCGGGCCGATGAGCGTCCGTGACGCGCGACACCCCGAGCGGTTCAGCGGAGCGATCATGACCAACCGGCTGCGTACGGAGGCGACGGACCATCTCCTCGCCGCCGGCCGCGTCGTGGGGGCTCGGCGCTTCGTGGCGCAGAGCTTCGGCGCGATCCGGTCCGCCCGCGCAGGCGGGCCGGTGCTGACCGAGGCCGATCCCCTCGATCCCGACTCGCCGGCGCCGCCGCGGACGGCCGTGGCGGCGATCCTCCATCTCGAGCAGGCGGTGACGACGATCGAGTGGGGCGAGGGTCTCGCGTTGCGCTATGGCGGCTTCTACGGTCCGGGGACCGGGATCAGCGCGGCTCCGGATGCGGTGATGGCGGCGCCGATCCGCAAGCGCCGGTTCCCGATCGTCGGCGACGGTGGCGGCGTCTGGTCGCTCATCCACATCGACGACGCCGCGGCGGCGACCGCGGTCGCTGTCGAGCGCGGCCAGTCGGGCGTCTACAACGTCGTCGACGACGACCCCGCGCCCGTGCGGCAGTGGCTGCCCGTGCTGGCGAGCGCGCTGGATGCCAAGCCGCCACGGCGTGTCCCGCGCTGGCTCGGTCGGCTGGCGGCCGGCGAGACGGCGACCGTCATGATGACCGACGTGCGGGGTGCCTCGAACGAGAAGGCGAAGCGCGAGCTCGGCTGGCAGCCGCGCTATGCGAGCTGGCGGCAGGGCTTCGCCGAGGGACTCGGCTGAAGCGATGACCGAGGAAGAGTTCGAACAGCTCCGCCCGTCGGCGTTCGCCGTCGCCTACCGGATGCTCGGCAGCGTGAGCGAGGCGGAGGACGTGGTGCAGGAGGGGTTCCTGCGCCTGCACCGGGCGCGCGCGGGGGGCGAGCGGATCGAGTCGCCGCGCGCCTACCTGTCGACGGTCGTCTCGCGGCTCTCGCTCGACCACCTCCGCTCCGCGGGGGTCCGGCGCGAGACCTACGTGGGCGAGTGGCTGCCCGAGCCGCTGGTGGCGAGCGTGGACGACGATCCCGCCCGCAAGGCCGAGATGGCGGACTCGCTGTCGCTCGCCTTCCTCGTCCTGCTCGAGAGCCTTTCGCCGGAGCAGCGCGCCGCGTTCCTGCTGCGCGAGGTGTTCGACGAGCCCTACGACCGGATCGCGGAGATCGTCGGCACGAGCGAGCAGAATGCCCGCCAGCTCGCCACACGGGCCCGCCGCCACGTGGAGGAGCGGCGGCCCCGGTTCGAGGCCTCGCGCGAGCAGCGCGAAGCGCTCGCGACCAGCTTCTTCGCGGCCGCCGAGGAGGGCGATCTCCAAGGGCTGGAGGAGCTGCTGGCCCACGACGTCGTCTTCCGCGGCGACGGCGGCGGCAAGGCGCCCGCCGCCGCACGTGCGGTGCACGGCCGCGCCAAGGTCGCGCGCTTGCTGATCGCGGGGCTGCGCGCCGCGACGCGCTTCGGCGGACTCACGACGCGTCGCGAGGAGGTGAACGGCCAACCAGGCGCGCTGTTCTTCGACCGCGACGGCAAGCTGATCAGCGTGGCGATCCTCGACATCGCGGAGGGCCAGATCCAGGGCGTGAGCGCGATCGTCAACCCGGACAAGCTGCGACACCTCGGGCCGGTGGGCGACCTGCGCGCGCTGCTGCGCGAGCGCAGCTCGTCGTGATGCTAGGCGAGCTCGTAAGGGAAGTCGGTGATCCGCTCGTAGCCGTCCTCGGTGACGAGGACGAGGTCCTCGAGGCGGCAGCCGCCGAAGCCCTGGCGGTAGAGGGCAGGCTCGATTGCGATGACGTCGCCCGCGACGAGCTCGTCGCCGAGACGGCCCAGGTTCGGGCGCTCGTGGACGTCGAGGCCGACGCCGTGCCCCAGGCCGTGTGCGTAGCCGTCGACGATCGGCTCGCCGGGCGGCTTGGTGCGCTGCGTCGGCCAGCCGGCCGCCTCGAACGGCTCGCACGACGCGGCGTAGACCGCGGTGCCGTCCGCCCCCGCGCGGATGACGGCGTAGGACGCGTCCAGCGACTCGCGGCACAGCCGCCACATCTCCGCCAGCTCCCCGGGCGGCTCGGTGCCGCCCGCGACGAATGTGCGCGTCATGTCCGCCCAGCAGCGCGACCGGCGGTCGCGCGGCCACAGGTCGACGACGACCGGCTCGCCGGGCGTGAGTGGGCCCTCGCCCCGCTCGTGGTACGACGCGCCCTGCGCGCCGGGGGCGACGAAGGCGTCGTCGAACTCGGCGTCGCGCTCGTCGTACACCGCCTCGATGGCCGCGCGCACCGCGTCGACCGGACGACACTCGACGATCATCTCCCTGGCCACGGCCATCGCCGCGTCCGCGGTCGCCTGGGCGCGCCGGATACCGGCCAGCTGATGCTCTGTCTTGACCCGGCGGCGAGCGACGAACAGGTCCGGATCGACGCGCAGCGTCAAGCCGGCGGCACGCACCGCATCGGCGAGGAAGACGGGGAACTGGGGCGGCACGGCTGCGTCTGAGATGCCGAGATCCGCGCACGCGCGCGGGACCACGTTCGTCCACATCTCGTACTCGTCGCGGCAGGTCTCGAGCAGCTCATCCCAGCCGTAGTCCTCCCGCGGCAGCACCTCGACCCCATGCTCGGGGAGGTGGACGGCGTCCGCCGGCCATATGACCGCCGCGCGGCGGCCGTCACCGTCCTCGAGGTACGGGAACGGATCGGCGATCATCGTGGGCACCACGTGAAAGAGGTCGGTGTCCTTCTCCGTGGGGCCGAACATGAGGACGGCTGTCACTGGCGCTGGAGTATTGCGCCCTCCTGCCCGTTCATCTGTCGAGCGCGTCGCGAATCGTGATCGTCGCCTTCCGGAACCTGCCCCGCGTGGCCGGCCTCGCGGGGTCGTAGCCCCGCTCGACGTTCCCCGCCGTGTCGACCGAGAACCATTGGAAGGTCGTCGTCTCGTTCACGTGGAACGTCTCCCCCGGCTCGCGGAACTCGGTCGCCTTGTAGCGCGGCGAGTCGAGCGTCGGCCTGCTGCCGTCGGTCGTGTAGTAGACGGTCGCGGGCTCGCTCGTCTCGAACACGACGTCGACGGGGCCGGGATATGTGCCGTGCCCAGGAACGAGCTCGGACGTCGGCCGCTGCCTGTCGCGGCCCCACTCGTCGGCGATCCGGAACATCTCCATGATCCCGTTCGCGTACTCCATCGTCTCGCTGTGGCCGCTGACCAGGTCCGGCAGGCCGACCCACGGCGGCTGGAACGAGCCCTCCTGGAACTCCCCGGTGTCCGGGTTGTAGACCGAGCCGCCGACCTCCCAGCCGAAGGCGTAGATGCCGTAGTTGTTGTAGAGGTCCTCGCGCACGTTGCCGGCGGACGAGTACAGGACGTCGGACGAGCCGCCCACGTTCTCGGGCGTGACCACCGTCTGCCGGTGCGCCTTGACGTGGGAGAGGATCCGGCTGGCCGACTGCCAGTAGTACGCCTCGTCGCGGAGCGGCGGCCGCGGCGTCGTGATCCGCCCCTCCGCCTTGTACGCCCCGGGCTGCCAGAACAGCTGGCCGCCGTTCGAGTGCACCGACATGAAGAACTTGATGTTGGGATAGCGCTCGGCGAGCCAGATCGCGTTCCTGCTCTCCGGCTCGGAGAGCTTCGCCGGTCCCTGGTACGTGTCGCTGGTGCAGCTCGTCGACGCGCCCGAGTAGCCGTCGAAGCCGGAGCCGACCCGATAGTTGCGGTTCAGGTCGACGCCCCACGAGTTCCGGCGGGCCGGATCGGCGTTCGCGTCCGGGCAGTGGTTCGTCATGTTCCGGCGCTGGGAGGCGAAGTTGTAGAAGCTGTAGTTCGCCCCGTCGGGGTTGTTCGACGGGACCAGGAAGATGTCGGTGTTGTCGACGATCTGCCGCGTCTCCGCGTCGGTCTGGTAGTTGTGCACGAGCCGCTCGGCGGTCTCGAGCGTGATCGTCGCCGGCACCCACTCGCGCGCGTGGTCCTGGGCCTGGATCAGGACACCGGGCTTGCGGCCGTTGCGATGCCTGCCGATGCGCAGGGCGCGAACCGTGAACGGGCCCCGAGGCACCTCGCCCGCGGGTGCGCCGGCGCGCTTCTGGTTGAGGAAGTCCGACAGCGGGACCGGGCTCAGCGTCGGCTGGACGATCCCGGCGCCGTCGTTGGTCCGGTACGCGTGCGCCCGGTCGATCAGGCCCTCCGACCGCGTACGCAACGCCGTCGCGACGTCGGCGACGGTGCTGGCGAGCTCGCCCGCCGCACCCTTCGCCAGCAGGACGCGGACGGCTTTGCCGTCGACCACGACGGCGAGCGGCAGGTTCGAGCCGGACCGCGCCACGAACTCGACGGTGACGTCGTTCCCGCCCTCGTGGCCCCACGCGGCCGTGGTCACCACGACCGCCTGTGCGGGGACGCTGCCGACGGTCGCCTGCGCCTTGCGCTGGTAGCCGTTCGTCTTGTTCGGCAGCTCGACGATCTGGGCGATCCTCGGGTACTGCTCGGCGATCTCCTCGAAGCGCGAGTACAGCTGCTGCGGGTGCCGGTACCCGTCGACGAAGTCCCACTCGTACTGCGGGTCGGCGGTGAGCGGGACGACGTCCTCGAGCCAGTCGGACACCAGGCCGGTGGCGACGCCGCCGGTGCTGCTGGTGACGCGGATCTGGCTCGGCCGCGCGTCGAGCTTGAAGAGGTTGCGATGGAACATGTACTCGCCCGAGTCGATGAAGCGGCTCATCGCGCGCGGGAAGCCGAAGTCGGTGCCCTCGCCGCTGTCGTTCTCGAGCTGCATCGTCACGACCGGGTCCTCCTGCGCACCTTCGGTCGTCCTCGCCTCGACGTACAGGAAGCCCTGGCCCTTGGTCGTGAACCAGTCGGCCCGCACGACCCGCACCGTGGCCTCGTGGCTCATGACGGTCGGACCGAACGGGGCGGCGAGGCCGCGGCCCTGCCGGGAACCCCACTCGAACCCCTCGCCCTTCGGGAGCACCTGCACGCCCCTGGCCTCGAGCGCGGCCACCTCGGAGTCGGACACGACCGCCTCGACCTCGATCCCGGTCGGCACGCGCGTCGGGCCGCTCGAGAGATCGAAGCCGGCCTCCGCGACGTCGTCGAGCATGTCCGAGCCGGTGAGGTGCAGGTTGACGGTCCGCACGGGCTCGGGAACTTCGAGCGGCGACCTTGGCTCCGGCGGCGCGGCGGCCGCGGGGTTGACGACGATCAGCACGCTCGCAGCTAGGACGAGCAGCACGTAGCGCAGGAGCCTCATTCCCGCCTCCCGGGTCCTGTCTATAGACGCCGAAGCGCCTCCCACGGAAATCGTACGTCAGGCTGGAGGCTGTAACAAGCGTGTGCAGCCATCTCCACGCCGCTCGCCGACTCGTGATGTGATCACGCGATGAGCCGTGCCGTGGAGGAGTCCAATCGCCGGATGCTCCGCGCGCGCGACGCGATGGACCGAACCTACGCGCAGCCGCTCGACATCCGCACGCTCGCCCAGATCGCGCACGTCTCCGAGAGTCACTTCATCCGCACGTTCCGCGCGACGTTCGGTGAGACGCCGCACCGTTACCTCCAGCGCCGCCGCGTCGAGCGCTCGATGTTCCTCCTGCGCGAGACCGATCGCAGCGTGACCGAGATCTGCCTCGACGTCGGCTTCACCAGCCTCGGCACGTTCAGCCGGACGTTCAGCGACATCGTCGGCCGGTCGCCGACCGAATACCGCCGCCACACGGACCTCCAGCCCGTCCCGACGTGCTTCGGCATGGCGTGGACACGACCGAGCAGTTTCGGAGAAGCGCGCTCGCACAAGCGCGATTAGCCTCGCGCCCGCCGCGCTTCAGGCCCGCGGGTGCGCCATGTACCACTCGACGAAGCGGGTGCAGCGGCCGTCCGGGTCGAACTCGAGCTCGAACAGGTTCGAGAACACCCTGCCGGTGTCGAGATAGCGCGTCACGCCTGTCGCGATCGCGCGCCGGCCGTCGAGCAGCGACGGCGCGTAGGCGGCCTCCCACGTACCGGGATCGTCGCGGTCGCCGAGCCAGGCGGCGACGATCGCGTCCAAGCCCTGCTCCGGCTCGTCGTAGGGGTGGTACGCGTAGCTCGCGTCCGCGGCGAACAGCACGCGGATCGCAGCCTCGTCGTAGGTCCGCCAGGCGTCGACGTAGGCGTCCAGCCACCGCTGCACGCCCTCGCGCGTTACCGCCTCGCCCGCCACGGGGCGAGTGTACGTCAGTCGGAGGCGACTGCGATGAGGACGGCGCTCTGCAGGTCGCGGAGCGCGCCGGCGCGTGCCTCGAGGTCGGACTCGACGTCCTCGGGTGCGACGCCTGCGGTGACCAGTTCCTGCGCGAGCGCGGCGAGTGAGCGCTCGAGCTCCTGCTCCGCCCGCAGCAGCCGCTGGATGTGACCGCCGGTCGCCGGATCGGTCAGATCGAGGCACTCGGTCGCGAGCCGCACCAGCTTCGTCGGCAGCGCCGCGAAGTGCACGGCCGCGTGTTCCTCGTATGAAAAGCGGCGGACGCCGCTCGTATCGGGCACTTCGGGCTCCTGACGCGTTCGGGCCGGGAAAGAGACCGGCCAACTAAAGGGTCTATCGGTCGAGAGCGCCGAGGCCATGACTCTGCGCGGTTTCAGCGGACGATCAGGAACCGCTCGAGCCCGTCGGCGATGCCGCGCGCGATGCGCTTGCGGAAGCGCGACGACTCGATCCTCGAGGCGTCGGTCGCGTTCCGCATGTTCGCCGTCTCGACGAACACCTTCGGCACGTCCGACAGCCGCAGGCCACCGAGGTCCGAGCGCGCGACGAGCCCGTTGCCGCCGACGTACGTCGCACGCGGCAACCCGGTCCGCTCGCCGTAGGCGGCCCGCAGCATCCGGCCCAGGCGGCGCGATTCCGCGTAGATGTCGTCGGTGAGGCCCTCGATCCGCGTCGGCCGGATGACGTGGAACCCGCGTCCGCCGGCCGGGCCGCCGTCGGCATGGATCGACACTGCGGCGTCGGCCTGTGCCTCGTTGCCGATGCGGGCGCGCCGCGTGATGCACGGCCCCACCCCGCCGTTGCCACGGCGCGTCAGGATCACCTCGGCGCCCTTGCGGCGCAGGATCCGCGCCACCTCGCGCGCGACGACGAGGTTGTAGCGCGACTCGGCGTAGCCCGAGGCGGTCTGGGCCCCGACCGTGTCGCACGCCTTGCGCACGCCGTGCCCGATGCCCACCTGCCGGTTGATCGAGTCCGGATGGGCGCCGTTGCCGCCGTTGTGACCCGGATCCACGACCACCATGCGGCCGGAGAGATCGCCGCCCCCCGAGGCAACGAGCAGCGCAGCGAGCATCGCCAGGACTCCGCCCATCCAGTGAAGGCTAGGGAGTGTTCGTCGACAGCGTGAAGACCAGCGTCTTGCTGTAGCGCCCGGTGCGCAGCGCGTCGTTCGCCCCGATCGCCTGTCTGAACGCGATCGTCACGCCGTCGTTGCTCACCGGCCCCGCGTAGCTCTTCAGCGTCAGCGGGCCGGCCGCGCCGGTGACGGGCGCGAACGGCGAGCCGGCGCTCGCCTGCAGCGCCTGCGGGAGCGCGAACGGGCCGTTCACGAGGTGGCCGGTCGCGGTCGCGCTCGGGTCGTGCACGCTCAGCACCGCCTCGCCGGCGGTCGAGATCACGTTCGCCGCCAGCGTCGCCGTGTAGTCGCGCGCGAGACCTGGCTGGAACGCGCCGAGGCTCGTGCTCGGCGCGCCGAGCGAGAGCGCCAGCGTCGCCGGGACGTCGCCGCTGACGTCACCCGCGACCGGCGTCTCGTTCGCCGGATCGCCGGGGGCGCAGGAGTGCGGCATCACCGCGCTGCCGGGCACGCACCGCCACAGGCTCGGGTTCGTGAAGCTCGGCGGCAGGCGCAGGTTCGTCGCCTGCTCGTACGCGTACCCGAACGCGAGCAGCGTGTCGTCGCTGTACGCCGTGCCGGTGAACGAGATGTTCACCGGGTTGTACGTCTTCGTGTTGTCGAGGTCGTAGCCGGCCGGCACGGTCAGCTGCGGGTAGCCGGCGCGCGCGCCGATGCCGACGAGCGTGCCCGACGGCGTCACGATCGCGTCGAGGTCGTCGGCCGGGTCGGGCGTGCCGCGCGTCAGCGCATCGTCGATCGCCGCACGGTTGGCGGCCTTGCCGGCGGCCAGGTTGGCGTTGTAGGCGACGGTGTCCGCCGAGTCGGGCGCGAGATCGACCTCCTGGCTGGCGACCGCCTGCGTCTGGCCGAACTTCAGCGCCTCCTCCGGGTGCGCGGTGTTGTAGGCGACGATGTCGGCGAGCGAGTCGGCCGGCGCTGACTCAGGCAGCCGCGCCAGGTACGCGTTGAGGTCGCGCTTGAACTCGTAGGCGAGCACCGACGGGACGTTTGTCGCCGTCGGCTGCGTGATCGTGACCGTCGCCGCCCCGAGCCTCTGGATCGCCGCCACGGCGGCCTCGTAGTTGGGCGCGTTCGTGTTGCCGATCACGCCGAGCCGCTTCCCGTTCAACGCGGTCGCGGACAAGCCGCCGACGTAGTCGGGCAGCGTCGGCGGCTGTGTGTCGGTGGCGTCGTCGTCGGGGTCCGGGCCGGCGATCGCCTGCAGCTCCATCGCCGCGTCGTAGACGCCGCGCGTCATCGGTCCGGCGGTGTCCTGCGACGCCGCGATCGGCAGGATGCCCGTGCGGCTCACGAGCCCGAGCGTCGGCCGCAGGCCGACGATCCCGTTGGCGACCGACGGGCTGATGATCGAGCCCGACGTCTCCGTGCCGACGGTCAGCGCCGCGAGGCCGGCCGCGGCGGCCGAGCCCGAACCCGCCGACGAGCCGCTCGGGCTGACGTCGGCGTCGTACGGGTTGAGGACCTGGCCGCCGAGCGACGAGTAGCCGCCGGGCATCGCCGTTCGTGAGGAAGTTGGCGAACTCGGTCAGGTTCGTCTTGCCGAGGATGACCGCACCGGCCGCCCGCAGCCGTCGCGCCAGCGTCGAGTCCTCGTCCGGGACCGACCGCTGGAGCGCGACCGATCCGGCCGTCGTCGGCAGGCCCGCCAGGTCGATGTTGTCCTTCACCAGCACGGGCAGGCCGTGCAGCGGCCCGCGCACGTGGCCGGCGGCGCGCTCGGCGTCGAGCGCGGCGGCGTCGTCCATGGCCTTCGGGTTGACGATCCGGACCGCGTTCAGCGACGGGCCCTCCGTGTTCGTGCGCGCGATCCGCGCCAGATAGGCCTTCGTGAGCTGGAGCGAGGTCAGCGTGCCGGCGGTCATGCGCGCCGCCAGGCTCCGCGCCGACTCGGTCTCGATCGCGAACGGCAGGTCCTGCTCAGAGCCGATCTGTGCCAGCAGCTCGGCGCCCGGCGCGCACGCGCCGCGCGAGGCGAACGTGCTCGGCGGCGCGGTCTTGGCGCACCTGTACAGGCTTGGGACGATCTCGCTCGCCGGCCTGCGCAGCTTCGTCGCCTGCTCGTACGCGTAGCCGTAGGCGAGCAGCTTGGCCTCGGTGTAGGCGGTCCCGGTGAAGGAGACGTTCACCGCGCGCCGCGACGCGGCGGCGTAGCCCGCCGGCACGGTCAGCTGCGGGTAGCCGGCGCGCGCGCCGATGCCGGTCAGCGTGCCCGACGGCGTCATGATCGCCCCGAGGTCGTTCGTCGTCAGCGCGTTGTCGATCGCCGCGCGGTTCGCCGCCTTGCCGTTCGCCAGGTTCGTGTTGTAGGTGGCGGTCTCGGCCGAGCCGGGCGAGATGTCGATCGCCTGGCTCTGCGTCAGCAGCGTGTGGCCGAACTTGATCGCCTCCTGCGGGTGCGCGTCGTTGAACGCGATCACCTCCTGCAGGCTCTTCACCGGCGCGCCCGGACCGAGGTGCGCGAGGTACGCGTTGAGGTCGCGCTTGAACTCGTAGTTCAGGACCTGCGGGACGCCCTGGGCGTTCGGCGTCGGGATCGTCACCGTGACCGCGCCGAGTGCCTGGACCGCCGCCACCGCCGCCTGGTAGTTGGCGTCGCCCGAGTTGATCACGCCGATCCGCTCCCCCGCCAGCGCGTTCGGATCGAGCGCGGCGAGGTAGTCCGGCAGCACGGGCGGGAGCGGCAGCCCCGGCGGGTCGAGCGGGTCGGCGCCGGCGATCGCCTGCAGCTCCGCGGCGGCGTCGGCGACCGTCCGCACCATCGGGCCGGCCGTGTCCTGCGACGCCGAGATCGGCACGATGCCGTAGCGGCTCACGAGCCCGACGGTCGGGCGCAGGCCGACGATGCCCTGGGCCGCCGACGGGCTGATGATCGAACCGGAGGTCTCCGTCCCGATCGTGACCGCCGCGAGCGCCGCGGCCGCCGCCGTGGCCGAGCCCGAGGAGGAGCCGCTCGGGTTCTGGTCGGCGTCGAGCGCGTTCAGGACCTGCCCGCCGAGCCCGGAGTAGCCGCTCGGGTTGCTGTTGGTGATGAAGTTCGCGAACTCGCTCAGGTTCGTCTTGCCGAGGATCACCGCCCCGGCCGAGCGCAGCCGCGCGACGACCGTCGAGTCGGTCGGGGCGATCGAGTGCTCGAGCGCGACCGCCCCCGCGGTCGTGGGCAGGCCCGCCACGTCGAGGTTGTCCTTGACGAGCACCGGGATGCCATGGAGCGCACCGCGCACGTGGCCGGTCGCGCGCTCGTGGTCGAGCAGCGCCGCGTCGGTCAGCGCGTCCGCGTTCAGGATGCGGACGGCGTTCAACCCGGGGCCGCGCCTGTTGAGCGCGGCGATGCGGGCGATGTAGGCCTTCGTCAGCTCGACGCTGTTGAGCTCGCCCGCCTGCATCCTGGACTGCAACTGCGCGACGGTGACCCGCTCGAGGTCGACCGGCTCGGCGACGGCGGGCGCCGCGACGGCGCCGGTGAGCATGAGCGCGAGCACGAGCCCGCGGCGGGCGAGAGGTGCAAGCTGCATGGACGCGATTATCCGGCGCTGCGACCGCAATCCGCCAGGCCTGATGCGTGGAATGCACTCAACGGCGAAGCCGCGGTTGCGAAGATGCCGGGGTGTCCGCGGCCACCCCGAGCCGATCCCCGCGCCTGACCGCGGTCCTGCGCGAGGGCGAGCGGGTGATGCCGCTGGAGCTGTTCTTCGACCTCGTGTACGTGCTCGCGCTCACGCAGTGCACGGCGCTGATGGCCGACGACCCGACCTGGGAGGGCGTCGCCAGGGGCTTGCTCGATCCTCGGCGTGATGTGGTGGTCGTGGGTCGGCTACTCGTGGCTCACGAGCGTCGTCGACCCGGAGGAGGGCGCGGTCCGGCTGTCGATGTTCGCCGCGATGGCCGCGTTCCTGGTCGTCGCGCTGTGCGTGCCCGGCGCGTTCGGCGACGAGGCGCTGCTGTTCGCGTGCGCGTACGCGGTGGTCCGGTACGCGCAGATCGCCCTGTTCGTGCTCGCCAGCCGCGACGATCCGGGTCTTCGCCACTCGGTCTGGGGTCTGGCGGCCAGCACCGGGATCGGTGTCGGGCTGCTCGTGGTCGCGTCGTTCGCCGACGGCACGCTCCAGGGCGCGCTGTGGGCGCTCGCGCTCCTGCTCGACATGGGCGGCCCGCTGCTGATCGACTCCAGCGGCTGGAGACTGTCCCCCGGCCACTTCGCCGAGCGCCACGGCCTGATCGTGATCATCGCGCTGGGAGAGTCGATCGTGGCGATCGGCGTCGGCGCCCACGGGGTCGTCGACGCCGGGGTGGTCGCCGCCGCCACGCTCGGGGTCGTCGTCGCGGGAGCGCTGTGGTGGCTGTACTTCGACGTCGTCGCGCTCGTCGCCGAGCGGCGGCTGTCGAACGCGCCGGAAGGGCGCGTGCGCAACGAGATCGCGCGCGACTCGTTCTCCTACCTGCACTTCCCGATGGTGGCCGGGATCGTGCTGCTCGCGCTCGGGCTGAAGAAGACGCTCGAGCACGTCGAGGACCCGCTGAAGCTCGTCCCGGCGGCGGCGCTGCTGGGCGGGGCGGCGATCTACCTGCTCGCTCACGTCGCGTTCCGGTGGCGCAACGTGCACCGCTTCAGCTGGCAGCGGCTGATCGCCGCGGCCGTGCTGGTGGCGCTCGTGCCGGCGGCGGTCGAGCTGCCCGCGCTCGCCACGCTCGCGATCCTCAGCGCGGTGCTCATTGCGGTGATCGTCTACGAGACGCGGCGCTTCGCCGAGCTTCGCGACCGCCTGCGGCACCAGCTCGCGAGCGATTAGCGCGGGACTGGACAACAGTTGAATGGTGAATTCCGCAAACGTGGCGATACTGCTTCGTGTGAGCAGCACGGCGGTCATCATCACCGGCGGTCCGCGTCCGGCCGGCACTACTGTGCTGCCCAGGCCGCTCCTGCCCGTGGGCGACCGCGCGATCCTCGACATCGTGCTGCGCCAGCTCCACCGCGCCGGCTTCCGCGACGTCGTGGTCACGGTCGCGGACCGTGCGCCGCTCGTGCAGGCGGTATTCGGTGACGGCGCGGCCCACGGCCTGCGCATCAGCTACCAGCTCGAGCACGAGCCGCTCGAGCTCTTGGATACCTTCTTGATGATGAACGGCGACGTGCTGACCGACATCGACCACGCCTCACTGCTGGCAGCGCATCGCGCAGCCGGGAGCTTGCTGACCGTCGCCACGCACGACCGCGTGGTCGACGTCGACTACGGGATCGTCCATGCCGACGGCGAAGCCGTGACGGCGTATGAGTCCGCTCCGCGGCTGCACCACCGAGCGAGCATGGGCGTGCACGCCGTCGAGCCGGCGGCGATGGCCTACGGCACCGCCGCCGACGTCCCCGGCCTCGTCCGCACGCTGCTGGCCGCCGGCGAGCCGGTCGGCGCGTACGTGCACGCCGGCCACTCATTGAACATCGGGCGCCACGACGACTACACGCGCGCCCAGGAGCACGCGGCGACGATCCTGCCCCGCCTGCTCGGCCGGCCGGAGCTGCACGCCGCATGAAGGTGACGATCACCGGCGGCGCCGGCTACATCGGCGCCCGCGCCAGCCGCGAGCTGCTGAGCGCCGGCCACGAGGTGACCGTGCTCGACTCGCTGCTGCACGGCCAGGACGAGGTCGCCTCGGCGCTCGAGGCGTCCGGTATCCGCATGATCCGCGGCGACGTCCGCGACCCTGCGACCCGCCGTGACGCGCTGGACGGCGCCGCAGCGGTCGTGCACCTGGCCGCGATCGTCGGCGACCCCGCCTGTGCGCTGGATCCCGGCCTCTCGCAGACCGTCAACGTCGACGCCACCCGCGCCGTCGTCGCCGATGCCGAGGCGGCGGGCGTCGAGCGGTTCGTGTTCGCCTCGACGTGCTCGAACTACGGCCGCATGACCGACCCGCTCGTGCCGATCGACGAGACCGCCCCGCTCGCGCCGGTGTCGCTCTACGCCGAGCAGAAGGTGGCCGTCGAGCGCGACCTGCTCGCACGCTCCGCCGACGCGATCCCGATCGTCACCTGCCTGCGGTTCGCCACGATCTACGGCGTCGCCGAGCGCATGCGCTTCGACCTCACGGTGAACGAGTTCACGCGCGACCTCTGGGACGCCCGCCGGCTCGAGGTCTACGGCGAGCGGTTCTGGCGGCCCTACGTCCACGTCGCCGACGCGGCGCGCGCGCTCGCGACGGTGCTCGCCTCGCCCGCGGACCGCGTCGCCGGCACCGTCTTCAACGTCGGCCACTCGGATGAGAACTACCGCAAGCTCGACCTGGTCGAGATGATCCGCGAGCGGCTCCCGAACGCGGACGTCACCTTCGTGCACCGCGACGAGGACCCGCGCGACTACCGCGTCTCGTTCGCGAAGATCGGCTCGGAGCTCGGCTTCGACCCGATCATGCGCGTGCCCGACGGCGTCGACGAGGTGCTGCGCGGGCTCGAGGACGGGCTCTTCGGCGACCCGTTCGACAGCCGCTTCTCGAACGTCTAGCCGACGTCCGGCAGCGCCACGTCCGGCGTGCGCGCCACCGTGCACGCCGCGAGCAGCAACCGCACCGCGATCGGGAACATGCGCCCGGGCGGTGGCGGCTCGAGGTGCTCCTCGTAGAGGTCGATCAGCCTGAGCACCGCCGCGAACACTTCGGCGTGCGGCCCGTCGTCGCCGACCGCGCACGCGAGCCGGGCGAGCGCGACCGACTCCTCGGGATCACCGGCGCCGAACGTGCGCGCGATCGCCTGCGCGCTGTGGGAGACCACGCGCTCGAGCAGCGGATCGAGCGGACGCGGGACGCCGGGCGGCGGGCCGGCATCGAGCGGCTCGGCGCCGGCCAGCAGCCGCTCGATCTGCCCGCCCGCGATCGAGCGCAGCGCCTTCGCATCGAGTCCTGACTGGGCGGCGAGGCGCATGTGCATCACCGCGGACGCCAGCGGGAGCCCGTACGGCGAGTCGCTCGCCCACAGCACGTTGGCGGGCGGCGCGAGCGTGAACAGGGCCATCATGTCCGCCGGGTCCCACCACGCGGTGTCGATGAACAGGTTCGGGTGGTCGGGCAGCACACGCCACAGCCACGCGAGGTCGGAGATCGCCGCGTGCGCGAGGATCAGCCGCGCACGCGGGAACTCGCCGGACAGGCGCACCGTGTCGCGCCCGAGCGCCGGGATCCCGCGGCCGGCGTGGATCAGCACCGGCACGCACCGGTCGTGCGCCAGCTCGATCAGGTCGCGCACGGCCGGCTCGGACAGCGTGAAGCGCTCCGCCCGCGGGTGCAGCTTGATGCCGCCGCGCGCCCGCATCGAGGCAGCGGCGCGCCTCCCGCAGCGCGTGATCGTGCGGGTTCACGCGGCAGAACGCGACCAGCCTGCCGCCGGATCCCTCGGCCGCCTCGAGAACGTGGTCGTTGGCCGCCGGATAGCCGTCGGGCTCGTGCATCGGGAACACGACGCCGCGCGCTCCGGCGCGCTCCAGCGCCGTCATCAGCTCCCCGGCCGTCTGGCGCACTCCGTCGGGGTCGTCGGCGCCGATGTGCGTGTGCGCGTCGAACAGGTCGAGCGTGCCGAAGTCCGCCTCCAGGCGGTCCCACCAAGGGCTCATGATCCCGTCGACGTCGACCATCGGGGGGTTGACCCTATACAGCGCCCCGGGCCGATGGCCGATACTGAACGTCATGCACTTCCGCCAGGAGCGCGTCCGGATCGAGACCGAGCGCCATGACATCGAGGGGACCGTTCAGCTCCCCAACGAGGGCTACCGGTCGCGCACGACGGACTTCCTGAACGCCCACGAGCGGGACTTCCTCGCGCTCACCGATGCCGATGTCCGCTGGCTCGACTCCGACCGCCCGCCCGAGCGTCACGAGTTCCTCGCGCTGGCGGTGCGGCAGATCGTGCTCGTGGTCGAGCTCGAGACGCTCGGCATCATCGATGAGACCGGCGGCACACCCGAGCCGGCGCAGGTCGCGTCGTACTCGACGCCGCCCCCGCTCGACTGACGAACCTCAGCCGGCAGCGCGGCCGGGGCGACAATGAGGAACGCTTTAGCCCCCCTTTGGCGCGCCTTCACGCAAGCACGTCAGGCTCCGCCGGGTGCGCGTGCTGATTGCCGAGGACGAGCCCCGTGTGGGCGATGCGATAGCGCGCGGGCTGCGCCGCGAGGGCATGGCCGTCGACCTCGCGCGCGATGGTGCCTCCGCGCTTCAGAAGGCGCTCACTGCTCCGTATGACGTCGTCGTGCTCGATCGCGACCTCCCCGAGCTGCACGGCGACGACGTCTGCCGCACGCTCGCCGCCGAGCGTCCCGACACGAAGGTGCTGATGCTCACGGCGGCCGGCGGCGTCGACGACCTGGTCGACGGGCTCGCGCTCGGCGCCGACGACTACCTGCCGAAGCCCTTCCGGTTCGCCGAGCTGGTCGCCCGCACGCGCGCGCTCGCCCGCCGCAACGGCGCGCCGCGACCGCCGGTGCTCACCGCCGGCGACGTGGAGCTCGACCCCGCCCGGCGTGCGGTCACGCGCGCCGGCCGCACGGTCGAGCTCGCGCCCAAGGAGCTCGCGGTGCTCGAGGTGCTGATGGGAGCGGGCGGCACCGTCGTCGGCCCCGACGAGCTGCTCGAGAAGGTGTGGGACGAGGGGATCGACCCGTTCACGAACACGGTCCGCATGACCGTGATGACGCTGCGGCGCAAGCTCGGGGACCCGCCCGTTGTCCACACCGTGCGCGGCGCCGGCTATCGCGTGTGACACTTCGCCTCCGCCTGACCGCGCTCTACACGCTCTTGTTCGGGGCCTGCGGAGCGCTGCTGCTGGCGCTGAGCTCGTGGCTCGTGCACCGGCAGGTCGAGCGGACGCTCCCGTCCGGACTCGCCGACTCGGCGCTCGCGCAGCTGAACGCCCAGTACGCACTCGCGCTCGGTGGCACGCTGCTGGTGGCGATGGCGCTCGGCTACCTCGTCGCCGGCCGCGCGCTCGCCCCGGTGCGCCGGGTGACCGGGCTCGCGCGCCGGGTCACCCAGGAGCGGCTGGACGAGCGGATCGCGATGGACGGACCGGCGGATGAGCTGCGCGAGCTGGCGGACACCGTCGACGGCATGCTCGACCGCCTGGCGACCGCGTTCGACGGCCAGCGCCGGTTCGTCGCCAACGCGAGCCACGAGCTGCGCACGCCGCTGACGGTGATCCGGGCCGAGGTCGAGGTCACGCTCGCCGATCCGGATGCGAGCGTCGCCGAGCTGCGCGACATGGGCGACGCGGTGCTCGAGGCGGCCGACCGCACGCAGGCGCTGCTCGACTCGCTGATGGTGCTCGCCCGCAGCCAGCAGGCGGTCCCGCGGCGCGAGCCGGTCGACCTCGCCACGGCCGCGCACGCCGCCGAGGGCGCGCTGGCCTCCGAGGCGGCGTCGCGCGGCGTGCGTGTGCACCTCGATCTCGTGGACGCGCCGCTGATCGCCGACCGCCCGCTCGTCGAGCGGCTGGTGGCGAATCTGATGGAGAACGCCGTGCGCCACAACGAGCCGGGCGGGCGTGTGCTGGTGACGGTCACGCCGGGGCGGATCCGGGTGGAGAACACCGGCCGCGAGATCGCTCCGGACGACGTGCGCCGGCTCGCCGAGCCGTTCGAGCGCCTGAACCGCGACTGCGACGGCCCCGGCGCCGGCCTCGGCCTCTCGATCGTGCGCGCAGTCGCCGACGCCCACGGCGCGCGGCTCGACCTCAGCCCGCGGGCCGGGGGCGGGCTCGTCGCCGAGGTGGCGTTCGGATCAGATCCGCTGCTTGTCCCGCGGCGTCGCGGCCGGGGCGGGGCACTCCCCGCCGTCGGGGCGGTCGAGCACTCGGACCGAGTGGGTCTCGATGGTCCGCTGCTGCGCCGCGAAGGCTGAGCGCTGAAGCTCGGCGTCGACGCCGAGGACGCCGTGCACCGAGACGCCGATCATGGCGACGCCGGCGCACAGCGAGGCGGCGAAGAAGGATCGCGTTGCCTTACTCCCCATGGCGGCCAGTCAAGCGGGCCAACACTAAGGAGAGGTAAGGCGCAGCGAAGACTCCCTAAACGGCGATCACGGGACGGTCTCGGGACGCTGGCCGAGCGTGACCTGCACGGTCTCCTCGGAGCCGCCGCGCTGCACGGTCACGTCCACGCGATCGCCGGGCTTCTTGTCGGCGATCGCCCCGGCGACGTCGTCGGGCGTCTGCACCTGCTTGCCGTCGACGTCCGTCACCACGTCGCCCTGGGTGAGGCCGGCCTTCTCGGCGGGGCCGCCGGAGGTCGTCCCGGCGACCTGCGCGCCGCCGCCCGGCGCCTCGCTCGTCGTCAGCCCGAGGTAGGCGTGCTCAGGCGCCACGCCGCGCGCGAGCTGCGGGAGCACCTCCTGGACGGTGCTGGCCGGTACCGCGAAGCCGATGCCGACGCTGCCCTGGCTGCCGCCCGCCGTGGCGATCTGCGAGTTCACGCCGATCACGCGGGCGTTCGCGTTGAGCAGCGGGCCGCCGGAGTTGCCGGGGTTGATCGGCGCGTCCGTCTGGATCACCTTGTCGATCGAGAACCCGTTGGGCGACTCGATCTTGCGCTCGAGGCCCGAGATGATGCCCGCGGTCGCGGTGCGGTCGAGGCCGAGCGGGTAGCCGATCGCGATCGCGGAGTCGCCGACCTGGACGTCGTCGGAGTTGGCGAACTGGAGCGGCCGCACGCCCTTGGCGGCGTCCTCGTCGACCTTCAGCGCGGCAAGGTCGGTCGATGCGTCGACGCCGAGCACCTGTGCCGGGTGCAGGTCGCCGCCGTCCTCGAACCGCACCTGCACCTGCTGGGAGTTGCCGACCACGTGCGCGTTGGTCAGGATCGTGCCGTCGCTGCTGACGAGGAACCCGGTGCCGGAGCCGCTCTCGGTGCGCACCGACACCACGCTCGGGCTCGCGGCCGCGTAGACGCTGCGCACGAGGTCGCCCTTCGCGTCGCTCGCGTTGACGACCGCAGGCGGCGTCGTGCTCGTCGGGGCGCGGCTGGTCGTTGTCGCCGGCGATGCCGGTGCCGAGCAGGACGGCCGTGACGAGCACCGCCGAGACCGTGCCGCCACCGACCGCGGCCAGCCATCGCGACCCCCCACCCGAACCACCGGACGCCGGCGGCGGCGTGTGCTGCGGCGGCGGCGAGAAGGGCGGCTGGACGGGCGGCTGAGTGGGGGGCTCGGAGGGGCGAGTCGGCGGTGCGTATGTGCGGGTCGGTGGCCCGTCGGTCCAGAGGCGGTCCATGGTGTCTCCTGTCGGCGTTCTGTCCCCGACGCTAAAGCGACTTGGTCAGCGCCGCATAAGCCTTCACGCTGCGTTGAGGCGCCCTTCAGGACCCCTTGATGAAACCCGTCGAGAGTGGTCGCAATGAGCGATCGCCACGATGATGGGCTGGCCCTGTACCTACGGCGCCTCGCTCGAACCCCACTCCTGACCGCCGCCCAGGAGCTGTCGCTTGCGCGCCGGGTCGAGCGCGGCGACCTCGCCGCCAAGGATCAGATGATCGAGGCGAACCTGCGGCTCGTCGTCCACATCGCCAAGCGCTACCAGCGCGAGGACTCGGGGATGACGCTGACGGACCTCATCCAGGAGGGCACGATCGGCCTCGTGCGCGCGGTCGAGAAGTTCGACTACCGGCGCGGACACCGGTTCTCGACCTACGCGACGCTCTGGATCCGCCAGGCCGTCGGCCGCGCACTCGCCGACAAGGGCCGCATCGTGCGCCTGCCGGTCACGGTCGCCGACCGCGTGCGGAAGCTGGAGATCGCCGAGCGCGCGCTCACCACGCGCCTCGGCGGCGCGCCGACGGTCGCCGAGCTGGCGGCCGACCTCGAGTGGGAGATCGAAGACATCGAGGCGCTGCGCGGCGCCAGCCGGCGCCCGGCATCGCTCGACGCGCCGGTCGCCGACGACGGCGAGACCGAGCTCGGCGACCTGATCGCCGCCGTCTCGCCGTCGCCCGAGGACCTGGCGCTCGCCGGCGCCGAGCGCGCGAGCGTGGCCGCCGCGCTCGGCCAGCTCGGCACGATCGAGCGGCGCGTGCTCGAGCTGCGCTTCGGCCTCGGCGGCGAGACTCCGCACACGCCGGGAGAGGCCGCTCGCGCACTCGGCGTCAAGCCGCATCAGGTGCGCCAGGTCGAGGACCGGGCGCTCCGGACGCTCGGCACGCTGCCCGCCGCCCGCGGGCTGCTCGAGGCCGCGTAGCCCTCAGTACGGCGTGGAGGGCGAGAGGTCGCCGTCGCGGTACCAGTCGGTCGAGTTGGTGGTGGAGTCGTAGCGGGCGGTGTAGTCGGGCGAGTAGGGGCTGGTGAGGTTCCTCATCGCGACGTCCTGCTGGTTCAGCGCGTCGATGAACATGTCGTTCGCGAGCTTGGCCGTGAAGGGATCGAACGGAACGGTCGGCGCGACCGTGTCGGTCGGCGTGATCGTGTCGGCCGGGAAGGTCGCCTCGACCGGCTGGATCGGGTCGAACGGCTCTGTCGGGCCGACGACGAAGTTCGGCTCCGGCATGTCGATCGGCTCGACCACGTCGAAGACGTAGTTCGCATCGAAGTCGGCGGCCGGGTCCGTCGTGGTGAAGCAGCAGCAATCGCAGTCCATGATTTCCTCCGTAGCGGTCATGTGCCCTGGTTGACGCAGGGCGGTCCGGAGAAAGTTCCCTACGGAATCAGGAGGCCGTCGCTGCGCGGCCGGGAGCGCCCTTCGGCGTTGCGCGCGATGGCGCGCACGCGGTAACGCCCCGGTACGAGTCGCGGCTTCAGCGTGACCGTGAACGACCGTGCGCGCCGGCGCTTGGTGACGAGCGTCTTCCACTCGCAGCGGGCGCCGCGCAGGTGGCAACGCTGTGCCATGACCGAGACGAGCGTGGTGTGGCGCAGCTCGACGCGCGCCTTCAAGCAGAGCCGCGCACCGCAGCGGGCCGTGCGGGCGCGGACGGAGCGGATCCGCGGCTTCGGGCAGCCCGTGTCGGTGAAGGCGCGCTGACCCGGGCAGCCGTCGAGACTGTCGACCATCCGGTCGCGTCGCGGTCGCGCGTGTCCGGGCAGCCGTCGAACCGCGCCGGGCCGTCGAGTGTGAGACAGCCGTCGACGGCGTCGAGGACCCTGTCGCCGTCGGTGTCGATCGTCGCGGGACACCCGTCCGAGCTGTGCAGCGCCGTGATGTCCGGGCAGGCGTCGCGGCCGTCGACGACCCCGTCCGCGTCCCCGTCGTCACACGCGTCGCCGATGCCGTCCGCATCGGCGTCGGCCTGGCCGGCGTCAGAGGCGAGCCGGCATACGTCCCACGAGTCACCGATGCCGTCGCGGTCCGCGTCCGGCGGCGCAAGCGTGACGGCCCGGACGGCGTCGGCGCGGGCGCCCGTGACCGCGGAGGGCGCAAGCGCGGGGACGGCCACGGCGCCGTTGAGGACCGCGTTCTTGAGCGCGAGCGTCGACTGCGAAGGAGCGCGGGCGAGCACGAGCGCGGCGATCCCAGAGACGAACGGCGTCGCCATCGACGTCCCTTCGATCGAGTTGAAGCTCGTGCCGAGCCAGGCGGAGAGGATCCCGACGCCGGGTGCGAAGACGTCGACGCTGACGCGGCCGACGTTGGAGAAGCCGGCGCGCTGGTCGCCCGTGTCGCTCGCGCCGACGCAGATGACGTTGACGCCCGGCGCGTTGCATGGATACGTCGGCGCCAGGTCGTTGTCGGACCCGTCGTTGCCGGCGGCGACGACGAACAGCGTCCGGGGATAGCTTCGGATCACCTGATCGAGGGTCTCGCTGAACCCGCGCGCGCCGAGCGACGCGGACACGATCCGGACGCCGCGGCTGCCGGCGTAGTCGAAGGCGGACGCGATGTCGGAGACGAAGCCGTTGCCCTGAGCGTTGAGCACGCGCAGCACGAGCGCCCGCGAGGACGGTGCGACGCCGTTGATGCCCTGAGCGTCCCGGTCGCCGACGATCGAGGCCGTCACGTGCGTGCCGTGACCGTTCGCGTCGTCGGGGTCGTCGTCATCGTCGACCCAGTCGTGGCCGCCGGGAGCGATCTGCTGCGCCGGCAGGTCCTCGTGATCGAGGTTGGCGCCTGAATCGACCACGGCCACCGTCACACCGGCTCCGAGGGTGAGCGGCCACGCGCTCGGCGCGCGCACGCGTGCCATGCCCCACTGCTCGGCACTGCGGTCGGGACCCATCGCGTGCATGAGCATGTCGGGCTCGGCGATGCGCACGCCGGGGAGCCGGTTGAGTCGCGCGAGCGTCGCGTCGCGGTCGGCGGCGGGCACGCGCAGGACCTCCGCACGCAGTCCCGGCACCGCCTTGACGCGCTCGGCGCCGGCGCGCACGGAGGCAGCGCTGACGCCGGGCTCGCGCAGGACCACGATCCGCGCGGTCGGCTCAGCGGCCGCGGCAGCGGCGGGCAGCGCTAGCGCGAGCAGCCCGAGGACGAGCGCGACCGCCGCGTGGCGGCTCATGACACGCGGTAGCCGAGCGCTGCGAGACCCTTGATCGCCTGCCGGATCTCGGCCTCGCCCGCCCGCGACGTCCTTGCGCGCGTCGTCGTATGCCTTCGGCCTGTAGCGCCGGCTGGCGGCTGCGAGAGCGGAGTAGGCGTCGGCCGTGCTCCGCAGCGCCGCTGCGAGCCGCAGCTGCGCGTCGGCGGCGGCCGGCGCCGCCTGACGACCTGCGACGGAATCCGCGATGTTGAGGTGGACAGCGGCCAGACGCTTGACGATACGGGCCTGGCCCGAGTGCGTCTTGGCGCGCGCAGATCCCCGCGCAGGTTGCGTCGCGCGCCGTTGACCTGGGCGATGTCGCCGTTGAGCGCCTCGGCGTAGTCGGGGTCGGCTCCCAGCGGCACCGCATCGCCGCGCTGCGCGACCACCACGAGGCCGAGGACCTCTGCCAGGAGGCGCTGCTGAAGATCTGCCAGCCGGCGGTCCTGCGCGGCTACCGCGGTGACGGGCCGCTCGACGCGTACCTGCGCCGCGTGGCGATTCGAGAGATGATCTCCCGCCGCCGCGCCCGCGACGTGCGCGCGTGGAGCAACATCGTGCTCGCCGGCGAGCTCCCGGAGCCGGGCGACGAACGCACCGCGGGCGCCGCCCCGCAGCTCGCGCCCGATCTCCGTGCCGCGATGCGACTCCCTGCCCGAGCGGGCCCGCGAGGTCGTGGTCCTGATCGTGCTCGGCGAGGCTGTCCTACGAGGAGACGTCTGATGCGACCGGCCTCAAGCTGGGGACCGTCCGCTCCACCTACCACCGCGCGCGCGCCCAACTCGCCGATGCGCTGGGAGCGACGAGGTCATGAGCGAGACATTTGAGCATCCCGAGGACGGCATCGGGCCGGAGGAGCACACGCCGGAGCCGGAGCAGCACGACGAGCCCGAGCTCCCGCAGTACGAGCCGCCGCCGCACGACGACTTCGTCGCCGGCGAGCCGGTCGGCGAAGCACCCTCCGACGATCCTCCAGGCCTCCCGGAGCCCGGCGCCGATGCCGTCTGGCACACGGATCGGGCGGCCGACGACAGTTTGCGCGCGTGGCTCGACGCCGAGCCGCCCGCGCTCGACCCGCCGCCTGCGTTCGAGCAGCGGCTGGCAGACGACCTCGCCGCACAAGCGGCACGCGACGGCAAGAGCACGGATGACTTGGTGCGCGACGTCCTCGACCGGCTGCGGCGCCCGTGAGCGCCGCGATCCCCTGACGCCTGGAACTGAAGGCGGGTGCACGAGCGTCAAATCGAGGCGACGGACGAACGCCGCCAACCGTAACGACAAGGAAGCTAGGAGGCAGAGATGCCAAACGAAGTTCTCGAGGTACTGGAGGGCCCGGCCATCGGCCGCCAGATCGCGATCGGCGACGAGCTGATCATCGGCCGTGGCAGCGACGAGACCGGCCGGTTGGCCGACGACCCGGAGCTGTCGCGGCGCCACGCCCGCATCTCGCCGGACGCCGAGGGCGTCCTGACGGTCGAGGACATGGGTTCAACGAACGGGACGTTCGTCAACGGCGAGCGGATCTCGGGGTCGCGCCGGCTGCTGCCGGGCGACACGGTCAAGGTCGGCGCGACTGTCATGCAGGTGCTCGACGAGTCGGGCAGGCGGCCGCAGCCGACGACGTTCTCACCGTCCCGAGCTTCGACGCCCGCCGAGCCAGTACGACACGGTCGCATCGACCGCCCCGTACCAGGAGCCGCCGCCGCACCATGCAACGCCGGTGCAGCCGCGGCAGGAAGAACCCCGACCGCAGCGCAGCACAGGTCGGCTCGCAGCGCTGGTCGCCATACCGATGCTGCTTCTCGCGGCCGCCGTGGTCGCCGTGATCGCGCTCGGCGGCGGTGACGAGGAGCCGGCGTCGGCCGACAGCAAGAACCGCCAGTCGGCGGCGAGCGGGCTCAGCGTGGCCGAGCTCGCCTCCAAGGCGGAGGATGCCTCGGTCGAGATCAACGTCAGCGGACCTCGGTATGACGTCGACAAGGAGCGGGACGTCAACGCGAAGGACGGCGCGACAGGCGTCGTGGTGGACGCCAAGGAAGGCCTCGTGCTCACCAACGCGCACGTCGTGAGGGCATGACGTCGATCAAGGCGCAGCTCGCGACGGCACCGAGGCAGTGCGACGATCGAGGGCGAGGCGCCCTGCGAGGATCTCGCGGTCATCCGCCTGCGGCCCGTGCCGGACGGCCTCACCGCGGTGACGTTCGGCGATTCGGACGCCACGAAGATCGGCGACCGGATCGTCGCGGCCGGCTACCCCGGAGCATTCACCACCGACCTCGACGAGCGCGAGTTCCAGGCCACCGACGGCACGGTCTCGCAGACGTCGGCAGTGATCGAGGGCGAGGCGCTCACCCCCGAGTCGCCGGACGCACTGCAGCACCAGGCACCGCTGCGGCCGGGCATGTCCGGCGGCCCGCTGCTGAACCAGAACGGCGAGCTCATCGGCCTCAACACGTTCTCGTCGACCGACGACCGGACGCAGAACCTGAACGGCGCGATCACGTCGAAGCGCATCGAGCAGCTGCTGAAGGACCTGAAGGCCGGCAAGAACACCGGCTACGTCGGCTGGACCGACTTCGACCTCGTGCCCTACGGCGACCGCGATGCGCTCGTGGTCGGCCGCGTCAAGTCGGGCTCGCCCGCCGACAAGCGCGAGATCGACCACGGAGAGGTGATCGTCAAGCTCGACGGGACGCCCATCGCCTCGGTCCCGGAGATGTGCAGCATCCTCAACTCCAAGAGCAGCGGCGACACTCTCGAAGTCCAGTCGATCCCCTCCAGCGTGTGGGCCCGCATGCCGGCCAACGCGGACGTCGGCAAGTACCTCAAGAGCCAGCCGACCCCCGAGAAGAACCTCACGCTCGAGTAGCACGAGCGAGACACCGGAAGTGCGAGAGGCCCGCCCCGGCGGGCCTCTCTCGTGCTCGGCCTACGGCTTGCGCCAGAGGCGGACGGCCGCCGCGACCGCGGCGAGGCAGATGGCCAGCGGCGGCAGGCCGAACAAGAGGTAGGTCGAGGTCGGGCTGTCCTGATAGTCGGCCCAGAGGTTCGACAGCGCGCCCAACGCGAACAGTCCGGCGCCCACGGCGACGACGGCGAGAAGGGTGGTGGTGAGAAGGCGCATCAGGGTGGATGTGAGCGGCAACGCGCCAGCCTCGCGAGATCCGCTCAAGTCGGCGCCGGTAGCTGCCGATAACTTACGGAAGAGCCGCTTCCGAGCGGCTCTTTGTCGTTCCTGGAGCCGGTCGGCCGGCGCGACGGGCCCGTTTTGCACACGGAAACCCAGATTCCTGGGATGGTCGCCAGGCGATCGAGGTCCCACCCTGGGGCGCACCGTGACAAGCGACCAAGGAACAACGAGATGCCTCAGCTCATCGCACGTGCGCCCCGTGGCCGGGTGATCCTGGCCATCCTCGCCGCGCTCGTCGGAGCCACAGCCGTGTCGGCCGTGTCAGCTTCGACGGCGTCCGCGACGTACGGCCGTTGCGACCCCGGCGACTTCTGCCTCTACTCCGACACCGCGCAGGTGGAGGGGATCTACCAGAACCCGGGCTCGGACCCGAACCTCAACAACGACCGCTACGAGCGCGGGGACCGGAACCAGATCGTCGGCAACACCACGTACTCGGCCTGGAACTTCGGCATTCCCGACGCGAAGTCCAGCGTCGCCATCTACACCGAAGAGGGATACCGCGGCTGGGACGCGTGCATCCCGCGCATGGAGCGGGGCCAGCTCCCCCGCAACTGGTGGAGGTCGATCGAGTCCTACCGCTGGGTGACGTGGAGCGCCTGCGTCCGCGCAGGCATCATCCGCCTCCGCTGAATCGATCAGATCGCACAACGACAAGGGCGCCCACGGGCGCCCTTTCGTGTCTCAGCGGGAACAGGTTAGAGTCGGCAGGGCGCCATGCCGGATCGCCTGTCATCGAGATCCTGGCCGCTGGTGGGTCGCGCCGAGGAGCTCGAGCGGCTCAGCCGCGTGCGCCGGGCCGGAGACGTGCTGGGGGTCGTGCTGCGCGGGCCGGCCGGCGTCGGCAAGTCGCGGCTGGCGCGTGAGGCGATCGCCGCCGCCGAGCGCGACGGCGCGCTCGTGGAGTGGGTGCAGGCCACGCGCAGCGCCGCAACACTGCCGCTCGGCGCACTGGCGGGCCTGCTGGCCGATGGGCTGCGGTCCGACGACACACTGTCGCTCCTGCGGGGTACCGCCGGCGCGCTGCGCGAGCGGGCGGCCGGGCGGCCGGTCGTCGTGGGCGTCGACGACGCGCACCTCCTGGACCCGACCTCCGCCACGCTCGTGCAGCACCTGGCAACGACGGGCACGGCGTTCGTGCTGGCCACCGTGCGAGCCGGCGAGCCATGCCCGGACGCGATCGTGGCGCTGTGGAAGGACGGCGGCGCCCTGCGAGTTGACCTGGGCGCGCTGCCCGACGACGAGATGGCGGCGTTGATCGAGGCCGGCCTCGGCGGCCCGGTCGAGCAGAAGGCGCTCGCGTGCATCGTCGAGAGCAGCCGCGGCAACGTGCTGCACGTGCGCGAATTGGTGGTCGGCGCACTCGCGGAGGGCCTGCTGGTCGAGCACGACGGCCTGTGGCGCCTGCCGGGTCGCCCGCCTCCCGCCGCATCGCTCGCCGAGCTCGTCGCCGCTCGCATGGCCGGCCTTGCGACCGCCGAGCGCGACATCGTCGAGCTGCTCGCCCTTGGCGAGCCGCTGCGGCTCGCCGAGGCGACCGCCGCGGCGGGCGACGACGCCCTGGCGGCTGCCGAGGCCGGCGAGCTGGTGGTCGTCGAGGCCCCGCTCGACGGAGCGGAAGTGCGTCTGGCCCATCCCTTCTACGGCGACGTCGTGCGCAGCCTGCTGCCCGCCCTGCGCGCCCGCCGGCTGCGGCTGCGGCTCAGCGAGATCGTGCAGGGCCGTGACCCGCTGGTGCCGGACGACGCGCTGCGCGTCGCGCGCTGGCTGCTGGACGCGGGCGCCGCGGTGCCCGCCGCGCTGCTGCTCGACGCCGCGCGTGCGGCCAACCAGGCCGGCGACCCGGATCTCGGCGGCCTGCTCGCCCAGCAGGCGCTGGACACGGGCGCCGGCGTGCAGGCCACGCTGCTGCTGGCCCGCGCGCATATCGTGCGCAAGCGTTTCGGGGAGGCCGAGGCGGTGCTGGCCGCCGCCGAAGGGCGGATCGACGACCCACCGCTGGCGCTCGAGTATCTCGAGCAGCGCTGCTACGTCCTGCAGTGGGGCCTCGAGCGGCCGGATCTGCTCCCTGCCTTGCTCGAGCGCGCCGAGTCGTGGTGGCCGGAGGCGGAGTGGCAGCGGCGGCTCGACCTCGTGCGCGTTCATGTCCTCTCGCTGACCGCCGATCCGGAGGCGATGCTGGAGGTGTCGAGCCGCACGCTGGCCGAGCCCGATCTCGACGCGACGCTGCGCCGCCAGATGGAGCCGGTGCACGTCAGCAACCTGCTCTACAGCGGACGCACCCGCGAAGCGGTCGAGGTAGCCCGCCGGATCCGCCCGTCGCCGCCACTGCGCGGGCGCAGCGAGGAGCACGCCTTTGCGATCTGGATCAGCGCGCTGTGGCTGAGCGGGTTGGGCTGGGAGGAGCTCGCCGCGGAGCTGCCCGGCGCCATGGCCGCCGCGACCCGCGCCGACGATCCGGCCGGCTCCCAGCGCGCGGCGCTGGGGCTCGGTCTGCTCGCGATGGGGCAGGGTCGCTGCGGCGAGGCGGCGCGCTGGTTCGCCGAGTCGGAGCTGCACGACGAGCGCTCGGACGGCCTCGGCGTGCGCCCGATCGCCCGGTCGATGCGCGTGGGACTTGCGTGCATGAGCGGCGACGCCGGCGGCGCCGCTGAGGCGCTCGAGTACATGTCGGAAGCGTTCGCGGGCGACGTGCCGGTCCCGGTCCAGCGCCCCTTCATCGTGCGCGGCCAGGCGTGGGGCGCGCTGGCCGCGGGCGACGGGCCTCGCGCGCAGGAGTTGCTCTTGGCCGCCGCGGAGGACGTGGCGTCACCGCTCCTCGCCGCCCAGCTGGTCTACGACGCGCTGCTCGCCGGCGCGCCCGCTCGCAAGCTCGTGAGCCGGCTCGCCGCCCTGCGTGGCCGCTGCGACGCGCCGCGCGTCGCGGCCTACGCCGCGCACGCGGCCGGTGTGGCGCTCGGCGACGGCGAGGGGATCGCCGCTGCCGCCGACGAGTTCGAGCGGATCGGCGCGCGCTACTACGCGATGCTCGCGAGCGCGGACGCGGCGGCGGCCTTCGTGGCCGCTGGTCGCGAGGACCCGGCGCGCCGCGCCGCTGCCCGCTGCCGCCACCTGCACTCTCGCGGCCAGGACGTGCCGATGCCCGTCATCGAGGGCCTCGACACCGCGACGGTGTCGCTGACCGCGCGCGAGGCGCAGCTCGTCGAGCTCGCCTCGCGAGGACTCTCGAACGCGGAGATCGCGGGCCGGCTCGTGGTGTCCGTGCGCACCGTTGAGTCGCACATCTACCGGGCGATGCACAAGCTCGGCGTCAGCGATCGGCGCGACCTACGTACCGGGCCTTCGCAAGTGCAGTAGTGGACTACTGAAGGCACGCGTCGCGGGCGTCGGGATGCTCCGCCCATGACACTCCTCCTCATACTCCTCGTCCTCCTGCCGTGGTCGATCTGGCGCCAGATGCATGCCCACGAGATCACCGGCTCGGGGCTCGTAAAGCTCCCCATCATCTTCGCGACGGTCGGCGTGCTCGGCTTCGGCATCGACGCGATCCCGACCGACGCCGCGGCCCTCTCCTACGTCGCGTTCAGTCTCGCCCTGAGTTTCGTCATGGGGATCTGGCGCGGGGTCAAGATCACCGTCTGGCGAGACGCCGCCGGCCGCTGGATAAGCCAGGGCAACCGCACCACGATCGCGCTCTGGGTCGCCCTCATCGGCGCGAAGGTCGCGATGGGCACCATCGCCTCGATCACCGGTTGGTTCCCCGCCGAGCACGCCGGCGACGTGTTCCTCTTCCTCGCGCTCTCGTTCGTCGCTCAGAACCTCGTCGTCGCCCAGCGCAGCATCTGGAGCGCGCCGCGCGCGGCAGAGGTGACGGCATGAGGCTGCGGATGCTCGCCGCGGGCCTGCTCGCCGCCGCCATCGTCGCCGTCACGCCGGCGGCCGCCTCCGCCGCGCCGGCCACGTGCCCGGCCACCTTCGCCGTGCAGCACGACGACCGGATCGGCTCCGTCGCCGTTCCGGCCGGGAACTACAAGCTCATCGTCGCCGACGCGACGCGGCTCAGCTGCGCTCACGCGGCGGACCTGTTCCGCCAGTTCCTGGAGGACTTCGACGGGCGCCTGCCGTTCCCCTGGACGCTGGACGCGACGACGTCGACGTTCTCCGCCGGCAA
Organism: uncultured Solirubrobacteraceae bacterium; assembly: GCA_963806395.1. GTDB lineage: Bacteria > Actinomycetota > Thermoleophilia > Solirubrobacterales > Solirubrobacteraceae > DASSUW01. The sequence goes on from CAWDYI010000022.1 coordinate 536,973, forward strand.
CGGCAACGCCTTCCAGTTCGTGCGCACCGGCACGCCGAGCGGCGGCGGGGGAGGCCCGCGCTGTCCCGGCGTGTTCCGGGTCATGCACAACGACCGGATCGGGACCTTCGCGGTGCCGGCCGGCGAGTACACGGTCACGCTGCTGTCGGTCGGCCCGCTGACCTGCACGCAGGCCACGACGCGGTTCGCGGCCTTCCTGCGCGACTACGACGGCCGCCTGCCATCCCCGTGGACGCTGGACCCGCAGACGGCGACCTTCACGCGCGGCGCCGCACTCGCCGGGTTCCGGATCGAGCCGGCCGTCAACCCGCTGCCCGGCCCGACGCCGAGCAGCGGCGGGCTGCGCTGCGCCGCGACGTTCCGGGTGCTGCACAACGACCGCATCGGCGCTCTGCGCGTGCCGAAGGGCCGTTACTGGGTCACGCGCACGTCCGCGGGCAGGCCGACCTGTCCGGCGGCCACGCGGCTGCTCGCCGGCTTCCTGCAGCGCCCGGACGGGCGGCTGGCGAAGCCGTGGCGGCTCAAGGCCTCCACGGGGACGTTCCTCCGTCCCTCGGGCTCGGGCTTCTCGATCAAGCCGGTCCGATGACGCTCGTCGATCCGCTCGGGGCCCGGCTGCAGCCGGGCCCCGGAGCCGCGTTCGTCGTGCTCGTCGCGTTCCTCGTCTCCTTCCTGGCCATCCGCACGAGCGCGCGGCTGACGCGCGGCGTGTCCTGGTGGCCGGGCGGTCTCGAGACGAACGGGGTGCACCTCCACCACCTCGTGTGGGGCATCGGGTTGATGCTCCTCTGCGGCTTCCTCGCGTTCGCGGCCCCGCTCGCCGCGCCGTGGTGGCACCTGATCGCCATCGGCTTCGGCGTCGGCGCGGGCTTCACGCTCGACGAGTTCGCGCTCTGGGTCCGGCTCGAGGACGTGTACTGGGCCGAGGAGGGCCGCGCGTCGTTCGACGCGGTGGTCTGCACGGTGGCGTTCGGCGCGCTGGTCGTGGTCGGCACGCGTCCGTTCGGGCTCGACGAGCCGGCGTCGATCGCGGGGACCGCCGTGGCCGTGACGTCGATCACCGCCCTGGCCAGCGTGTGCTTCGCGAAGGGGCGCGTGCTGCTCGGTGTCGTCGGCCTCTTCATCCCGGTCGTCGCGCTCGTCGGCGCCTTCCGACTTGCCAGGCCGTCATCCCCGTGGGCGCGATGGCGATACGACGACGCCCGCCGTGGGCGGGCGGCGCGCCGGTTCGCCTATGACCGGCCGCTCGCGCGCACCCGCCGCCGTGCTGCCGACCTGATCGCCGGTCCTCCCACCGAAGCAAAGGAGCAGATATGAGAATCCTGTACGGCGTCAACGGGGAGGGCCTCGGCCACGCCACGCGCTCGGAGGTGGTGATCGACATGCTCCTCGCGCGCGGGCACGACGTGCGCGTGGTCGCCTCGGGCAGCGCGTTCCGTCACCTGAGCGAGCGGCTCCCGTGCGTCGACGAGATCTTCGGGCCGTCGCTCGCCATGGACGAGGGCGAGATCCACCGCTGGGCGACGCTGCGCCTCAACGTCGTCGCCGCCCAGCGCGAGCTGCCCGAGACCGTGCGGCGCTGGGTCTCGGTGGTGTACGACTGGCGGCCCGACGTCGTGGTGACGGACTTCGAGCCGCTGTCCGCGCTCTACGCGCGCAGCATGCTGGTCCCGCTGGTGTCGGTGGACAACATCAACATGCTCGTCCGCTGCCACCACGACGACGCGATCGTCGGCGGCGAGCTGGCGGACTTCGTCCTCGCCCGCGCGATCACGCGGGCGATGATCCCCACGGCCGGCGACTACGTCGTGACCACGTTCTTCCGCCCGCACATCCTCTGGGGGCGGACGACGCTGGTGCCGCCGATCGTGCGACCCGAGGTGGTCGACGCCGCGCCGACGCGCGGCGAGCACCTGCTCGTCTATTCGAGCGGGAACCACCGGCTGATCGACGCGCTGCGGGCGGCCGGCGTGCCGGCACGGGTGTATGGCATGCGCGGCGCGCCGGGCTCCGGCGAGGACGGCGCGATCTCGTACCGGCCGCGCTCGGACGCGGGCTTCCTCGACGATCTGCGCACGGCGCGCGCCGTGGTCACCGGCGGCGGGTTCTCGCTGCTCAGCGAAGCGATCTTCCTGCGCAAGCCGGTGCTCTCGGTGCCGCTGCATGGGCAGTTCGAGCAGCTCATGAACGCCCGCTACCTGCAGCGCGAGGGATACGGGATGTGCGCGCCGGCGGCCGGTCCGGCCGAGCTGGCCGAGTTCCTCGTCCGCCTGCCCGAGTACGACGAGGCGCTCGCCGGCTATCGCCAGGCCGGCAACCACGTCGCGCTCGAGACGATCGAGGCGCGCGTGACCCAGGCCGCCGCCGACTCGCGGCGCATCCGCCGGCAGGCGCGGCGGACGGCGCGGAGGGCGGCCTGATGCGCTCCGCCCTGGCGCTCGCGACCGGCGTCGCGGCCGTCGCGCTCTACGGCGCCCAGGTCCCGACCGCTCAGCTCTACGGACCGACCATCCATCGCTTCCCCGGCGCGCGCGGGAAGCTCGCACTCACGTTCGACGACGGCCCCAATCCGCGCGAGACCCCGCGCCTGCTCGACCTGCTGGACGCCTACGACGCCAAGGCGACGTTCTTCCTGATCGGCAGGTGGGCGGGCCGGGAGCCGGCGTTGGTGCGCGAGATCGTCGAGCGCGGCCACGCGATCGGCAACCACACGCACACGCACCCGACGATGCCCCTGCACGGCGACGACGCGATCCGCGAGGAGCTCGCGCGCTGCCGCGGCGCCGTCGAGCTCGCGGGCGTGACGTTCTCGCGAGTCGGCGGCGCGATGCTGATGCGCCCACCATATGGGCGTCGACGGCCCGGGACGCTGCGCGTGCTCGCCGAGGAGGGCTACGTGCCGGTCACCTGGTCCGTCACCGGCTACGACTGGCGTGGCTGGGAGACGGCCGAGCGGATCGGGCGCCGCTGCATCCGCGCTCGCGACGGTGACCTGATCCTGCTCCACGACGGCTCCGATCACGATGGGCACCACGACCGCTCCCGCTCCCTTGCGGCGGCGCGCGCGGCGCTCGAGCACCACACGGCGCGCGGGACGCGGTTCGTCACGGTGCCCGAACTCGCCGCGGCCGGCGCGTCCGACTACAGAGCCGACGGAGAGGGAGGGATTCGAACCCTCGGACGAGGTTGACCCCCGTCACACGATTTCCAGTCGTGCCCGTTCAGCCGCTCCGGCACCTCTCCTGGACGACGGCCCAGCCTAGCGGCTCAGATCTGCCACTGGCCCTGCACGAGCACGGGCACGCGGTCGCCCTCGACGGTGATGCCGGTGACCGTCATCTCGGGCGTTCCGATCATGAAGTCGATGTGGATCTCGCTCTCGTTCGAGCGGTCGCGGTCCTCGCCGGAGATCAGGAACGGGAAGCCCTGGCCGAGCGCGATGTGACTGGCCGCGTTCTCGTCGATCAGCGTGTCGTAGAAGACCGTGTCGAGCTTGCCGATTCGGCCCTCGGCATCGACCAGCGCGACCTCGCCGAGGCGGGCGGCGCCGCTGTCGTGCTCGGCGATCGTGCGCATCGTGTCCTGCGCCGTGTCGGCGTCGATCTGCACCGCGCGGCCGCCCTCGAACCGCACCCGCAGGTTGCGCACCACGGTCCCGTCGGCCAGCACGAGCGGCTTGCTGGAGGTCACGTGGCCCTCCGTGCGCTCCGGGTCCGGCGTCGTGAACACCTCCTCGGTCGGGATGTTCGGCAGGTGCTCGATCCCGTCGACTGTCTCGAAGTGCGCCGCCTGCCACGCCGCGCCCTGCAGCAGGCCGACCGTCAGGTCGGTGCCGGGGCCCTCGTAGTGGAGCGCGTCGAACCCGCGCTCGGTCAGCCGCGCGGCGCTCGACACGAGCACGGCGACGCGCTCGCGCCAGGCCGCGATCGGGTCCGGCTCGTCGAGCCGGAGCACGTGCATCACGTGCTCGTCGAGCGCGGCGAGCGCGTCCTCCTCGGACAGGTCCGGGAACACCAGCTTCGCCCACGCCTCCGTCGGGCACGGGATGATCGACCAGTTGGTCGTGCGGTCGTTGATGACCTTGCCGGACTCCTTCACCGCCGGCAGGCGATCCTTCCCCGCACGCACCGGGTCGAGATCCTCGAGCACGCCCGGCGCCGACGCGCCGGACAGGGCGATCCGCGCCGCCCGGACATCGCCGAGCGCGAGCACGCGCTCCCCGTACCAGTCCGGGACGAACTCGAGCGTCTCCTCGCGCGCGTGCGCGATCCGCGCCCGCTTGACCCACGGGTCGAACCACACGACGTCCACGAACTTCGCACCACGGCGATAGGCGCTCGCGGCGATCGCGCGCGTGAGCCGTTCCTTGCCGGGCTCGCACGTCACGGCCACGATCTGATCCTTCTGAACATTGGCGCCGAAATCGACCACGAGGTCGGCGAGGCGCTCGAGGTTGGCGTCGTCCATGGGCTCCGAATCTAGCGGGGAGCGATGCTTGCGCTCGCGCGAGATTGAGATGCTTTCGCGATGAGCACGCGCGCATGGGTGGCGTTCGCCGCCGTATCGACCTTGTGGGGGATGCCGTACCTGTTCATCAAGGTCGCGGTGGACGACGGCGTGTCGCCGGTGTTCCTCGCGTGGGTGCGCGTCGTGCTCGGCGCGTCGGTGCTGCTGGCGCTCGCCTGGCGAGCCGGGACGCTCGGCCCGCTCCGCGGCCGCTGGAAGTGGCTCGCGGTGTTCGGCATCGTCGAGATCTCGCTGCCGTTCCCGCTGATCGCCGCGGGCGAGCAGCACGTCAGCTCGTCGCTGGCGGCGATCATCGTCGCCGCCGCCCCGCTGTTCGTCGCCCTGCTCGCGCTGCGCTACGACGCCGAGGAGCGCGCCACCGGCACGCGGCTCGCCGGCCTACTGCTCGGCATCGCCGGAGTGGTCGCGCTGGTCGGGATCGACGTCGCCGGCCGCACCGATGAGCTGCTGGGCGCGCTCGCGATCCTGCTCGCCGCGTTCTGTTACGCGGTCGGGCCGATGGTCCTCAAGCGCCACCTCGCCGACCTCGACCCACGCGCGTCGATGGGCGCCGCGCTCGGCGTCGCCGCGGTGGTCCTCACGCCCGCGGTGATGGTGAACCCGCCGGACGCGGTCCCGTCAGGGTCGGCGCTCGTCTCACTGGCCATCCTCGGGATCTTCTGCACCGCCGCGGCGTTCGTGTTCTACGGCGCGCTGGTCGCCGAGGCCGGCCCGGGCCGCGCGCTCGTCATCACCTACGTCGCGCCGGTCGTCGCCGTCGCCCTCGGCGTGGCGGTGCTCGGCGAGCACCTCGGCGCGGGCGCGATCGCGGGGCTGCTGCTGATCCTCGCCGGCTCGTGGCTGTCGACCGACGGCCGGCTCCCGCCTGGGTTGCTGGCGGTTGTGGGGTGGCGCCGGCCGGGTGGTCGAGGGCCGCGGGCGGGCGGGGATGTCGCACACGCCAGCGGCGATGTGTGACGAACTGCGCTTTTAAGGAGAACAACTGGCGCGCGGTTTGGGCGATGGGCGGCCGCGATGCGCCATCGTCGCGGGGGTGTGGCCAGTTGAAGGCAATAGTTACCCCCAAGTCGCCACACCCCCTGGCCACGACCGAGAAATCGCCCAAATCGCCGCCGAGCAGCACGGCATCGTCACCCGCCGCCAGCTCATCGGGCTCGGGGTGAGCGCGGACGAAATCGCGTATCGGCGTCGGATTGGCCGGCTCCACCTCCTTTATCGCGGGGTTTACGCCGTGGGCCACCGCCCGCCCTCACCGCACGCGCGAGCGATTGCGGCGGTGTTCGCCTGCGGACCGAAAGCCGTGCTCAGCCACCGGTCCGCAGCCGCGCTGTGGGGGATCGGCCGCTGGCGCCGCGACATCGACGTCACGGCGCGGGGGAATCACGCCCGGCGCGGTGTGACCCTCCACCGCTCACGCACGCTCGAACCGCAGGACGTCACGCACCACCACGGCATCCCCGTCACCACGCCCGCGCGCACGCTGCTCGACCTCGCCGACGTCCTGGACGACGCCTCCCTCACCCGCACCGTCAACGAGGCGCGGCTCCAGCGGCAGCTCAGCCTGCCGGACCTCGCCGCCCTCCTGATCCGCTCCCCCGGGCGCGCGACCACGCGCCTCAGGCCGCACGTGGAGCACGCCACGCAACCGACCCGCTCCCACTTCGAGGACGCGTTCCTGGTGTTCACCGAGCGCTTTGGGCTCCCCCGCCCCGAGGTCAACCAGCAGATCGCGGGCTACGAGGTCGACATGCTCTGGCGTGACCAGCGCGTGATCGTGGAGCTCGACGGCTGGGCGTACCACGACGAGCGGACCCGGTTCGAGCACGATCGCGACAAGGACGCCGCGCTGCTCGCCGCGGGGTTCCCCGTCGTGCGGATCACCTGGAGACGCTTCACCGAGACGCCGGGCCGCGAGGCGCGCAGGCTGCACGGGATGCTTCGGCCGACTGGAGCCCGCCGCCGGGCCGTGGGAACATAGGCCGTGGCAGATTCAGCCCCGCGGAGGCCCGTCTTTGGATGCGCGAGGCGACACTTGGGCTGGCCATGGCAGGATCGGGCCGGCGGCGGCGGCCGGAGCCTCGATCCCAGGAGTTCATGACGTCACAGTGGCCGGGCATCGTCGGCCGTGAGCGGGAGCTTGCGGCGCTGGACGACTTCCTCCGCGAGCCGGGGGCGCTTCTGCTCACGGGCGAGCCGGGCATCGGCAAGACGACCCTGTGGGAGGCCGGCATCCAGTCCGCGCGGACGCGCGGGCTGCGGGTGCTGGCGGCGCGGCCGAGCGGCGCCGAGGCGGAGCTCGCGTTCGCCACGCTCACCGACCTGCTCGAGGACGTCGAGTCGGGCGCCCTGGCCGACCTCCCGGCCCCGCAGCGGCGGGCGCTGGAGGTGGCGCTCCTGCGGGTCGAGCCTGAGGCGGAGCCGGCCGAGCCGCGGGCGATCGGCCTCGGCTTCCTCAACGCGCTGCGCGTGCTCTCCGCAGCGGAGCCGCTGCTTGTCGCGATCGACGACGTCCAGTGGCTCGACGCGGCCTCCGAGGAGGCGCTCGCGTTCGCCGCCCGCCGGCTTGGCGACGCAGCGGTCGGCTTCCTGCTCACCAAGCGCGCGGACAGCGTGTCGCCGCTCGAGACCGCGCTCACGCCCGGCACCCTCGCCGTCGCGCCGCTGAGCCTCGGCGCGACCCGGCGCGTCCTCTACGAGCGGCTCGGCCTCAGCGTGTCCCGGCGCGTCCTGCGACAGGTCGTCGACTCGGCCGGCGGCAACCCGCTGTTCGCCGTCGAGCTGGGGCGCACGCTGGCCGAGCGCGGATCGCCGGAGATCGGCGAGGACATCGAGGCGCCCGAGGCGCTCGAGGATCTGGTCGGCGCGCGCGTGGCCCGGCTCCCGGACGACCAGCACCGGCTGTTGCTCGCCGTCGCCCTCAGCTCCGACCTGCGCCTGCCGCAGCTGGCGGCGATCGCCGAGCCCGGAACGATCGACGACGCGCTCGACGCCGGGCTGCTGGTCGTCGACCGCGACCGTGTGCGCGCGTCGCATCCGCTGCTCGGCGCGGCGGCGCGCCTGCGCTCGCGTGCGAGCGAGCGGCGCGAGCTCCACCTCGCGCTGGCAGGCGCCGTCGCGCCGGAACGCCGGGCGCTCCACCTGGCGCTGACCGCGGACCGGCCCGATGCCGCCCTCGCGGCGACGGTCGCCGACGCGGCCGTCCGCGCGGAGGCGCGCACGGCCGCCGAGGAGGCCGCGGCGCTGGCGCAGCACGCGCTGCGCCTGACGCCGCCACGCGCGCCCGAGCGCACCGAGCGGTTGCTCGCGCTGGGCCACTACCTGATCGTGGCCGGCGAGCACGAGCGGGTGACCGAGCTGCTGGCGCCGGAGATCGACTCGCTGCCCGCGGGCGCCGCTCGCGCGCGCGCCCACCTGCTGCTGGCCAACGGCGGCGCGATCGAGACCGTCGCCGACCACGACCGCCAGGTCGACCAGGCGTTCGCCGAGAGCGAGGACCATCCCGGGCTCCGCGCGCAGGCGGTGGCGATGCGGACCACGAGCACCGTCCTGGCGCGCATCGAGCGGATCGGCGAAGCCGAGGCCTGGGCCGCCGACGCACTGCCGGCGGCGCGCGAGGCGGGCGCGGCGATCGAGCGGGAGGTGCTGACCGCGCTCGGCTGGGCGCGAGTCCTACGCGGGCGGCCCGTCGACGATCTGGTCGATCGCTTCCATGCCGCGTCGGACGCCCCCGCGTACACGTACCAGTCGGTCGACCGCCCGGCCGCGGTCCGGCTCACATGGCGAGGGGACGTCGAGGGAGCGCGGACCGCCCTCGGTGCCCTGTTGAGGAACGCGGACGAGCGCGGGGAGGCCGTCGCCTACGCGGCGGTGCGCCTGAACCTGTGCGAGCTCCACCTGCGATCGGGCGATTGCACCGCGGCGGCGCGCCTGCTGGACGAGTGGGGTCAATCGGGCGACGACATGTTGCTGCTCGGACCGCACTACCAGCGGTGCCGCGCGCTGCTCGCCGCGATCCGCGGGCTGCCCGGCGAGGTCGAGGAATGGGCGGCGAAGACGATCGCGGACGCGCAGGCGGCCGGCATCGCGTGGGACGACCTCGACGCGCACCGGGCGCGCGGGCTGGCCGCGCTGCGCTCCGGCGACCCCGCGGGCGCGCTCGAGAACCTGCGGCCGGTGTGGGAGCACATGCAGCGCGAGGGCGTCGACGATCCCGGCGTCTTCCCCGTCGCACCCGACCTCGTCGACGCCCTCGCCGAGACCGGTGAGCGCGACGAGGCACTGGCGCTGATCGGCCGCCTGACGGAGCTCGCTGCCGAGCAGGATCACCCCTGGGCCCACGCGACGGCGGAGCGGTGCGGGGCCGTGGTGGCGCTCGCTGCGGATACCTACGACGCCGACGCGGCCGCGGCGCTCGAGCGCGCTTCCGGCGCCTACGAGGAGCTCGGCCTGGGCTTCGATGCGGCCCGGTCGCTGCTCAGCCTCGGGCGCTCGCAGCGCCGGTTCAAGAAGTGGGGCGCAGCACGGAGCGCGCTCGAGCGCGCCGCGGCGAGGTTCGACACGCTCGAGGCCACGGGCTGGGCCGAGCTCGCCCGCGAGGAGCTGGGGCGCGTCGGCGCGCGCCGGCCGGCTCCCTCAGGAGACCTCACGCCGACCGAGAAGCGCGTGGTCGAGCTGGCCGTCGAGGGCCGCTCGAACAAGGAGATCGCGCGGATCCTGTTCGTCACGGTGCACACCGTCGAGGTGCACCTCTCGCACTCGTACGCGAAGCTCGGGGTGCGATCGCGCACGCAGCTCGCGGGCCGGCTGGCCGAAGACGCGTAGCGGCCAATGATTGAAGGTTTCCGGGATTTCGCCCTCGGGCGGCCGTGCGTACCGTCGGCTCCGTGGTCGAGTTCATGGTCGAGCTGTACGTCTCCCGGATCGATGCCGGCGCGGTCGAACGCGCCGTGCGGCGAGCGCGGCTCGCCGCCGACGAGCTGACACGGGACGGCACGCCCGTGCGCTACGTGCGGTCGCTGCACGTCAAAGAGGACGAGACGTGCTTCCTCCTCCTCGAGGCCGACTCGATCGAGACGATCCGCGAGCTCGCCCGAGCGGCCCTACTGCCGGTCGAGCACGTCGCCGAGGTCGCGCAGGAACCGGAGCCGCAGCGCTGACGTTCGCGTAGCGTGACGGCATGCGCGCGATTGTCATCGCCGAGCACGGCGATCCGGGCGTCCTGCGCGTCGAGGAGCGCCCCGACCCGCCGCTGAGGCCGGGCCACGTCCGGATCGAGGTCGCGGCTGCCGGCGTGAACTTCGCCGACACGATGGCCCGCACGGGCCTGTACCCCGACGCGCCGGATCTGCCGATGGTGCTCGGCTACGAGATCGCCGGGACGGTGGCCGAGGTCGGCGCGGGCGTCGACGGCGTCGCGGCGGGCGCGCGCGTCATGGCGGGAACGCGATTCGGCGGCTACGCCTCACAGGTCGTGATCCGCGCCTCGGACGTGATCCCGCTGCCTGACGCGCTGACGTTCGAGCAGGGCGCGGCGATCCCGGTCAACTACTCGACGGCGTGGACCGCGCTGGTCGGCTACGGCAGTCTGCGGGCGGGCGAGCGGGTGCTGATCCACGCTGCCGCCGGCGGTGTCGGCATCGCCGCCACCCAGCTCGCACGCCGCCACGGCGCGGAGGTGCACGGGACCGCGTCGCCGGGCAAGCACGAGGCGATCCGCGGATTCGGCGTCGGCGTCGCCCACGACTACACGCGCCGCGGCTGGGAGCGCGGCCTGGAGGGCAGCTTCGACATCGTCCTCGACGCGGTCGGCGGCGCGTCGTTCAAGCGCTCCTACCGGCTGCTGCGTCCGGGCGGCCGGCTCGTCGCGTTCGGCGCCTCGAGCGTCCTGCCCGGCGACCGGCGGCGTGTGCTGCGCGCGGCACCGCAGGCGCTGCGCATGATGCGCGGCTTCGACCTCGTCCGCCAGATGTCCGACTCGAAGGCCGTGATCGGGCTGAACATGCTGCGGCTGTGGGACGACCGCGGCACGCTGGCGCCCTGGGTCGAGCCGCTCGCGGCCCTGATCGGGGACGGGACGATCCAGCCGGTCGTGTCCGACGCCGTGCCGTTCGACCGCGCGCCGGAGGCGCACCGGATCATCGCCGAGCGCCGCAACGTCGGGAAGGTCGTGCTGGTCCCGTAGTCCGTCAGGACCTGGACAGATCCTCTGCCATCCGGTCGAAGAACTTCGACCACCCCTGCCCCGCGCGCTCGTACCCCTCGGGCGTCAGCCCGCCGCCGCGCTGCTGGAAGTGCATCTCGGTGCGGCCGTCGCCGAGGTCGGTGAACACGACGATCAGGACGTCCGATCCCTCGTCGTCAGGCTCGTCGGTGATCGTGAGCACGAGCCGCTCGGGCTCGACCACCTCGCGGTACTCGCCCTTCCACTGGATCTCGCGCCGCGCGGGGCCGGCGAACATCGTCGCCCGCCACCTGCCGCCCTCCCTGACGTCCATCGTGACCGTCGACACGGGCACTTCGGCCTCGCTGCCGCCGAACCAGTCCGCGAACCGTTCGGGCACGGTCCACTCGTCCCACACCCGCTCGCGCGGCGCGTGGAAGATGCGGGTGATCTCGATCCCTTCAGCCATCGTCTCGCAGGCGGGCGTCGAGGCGGTCGAAGCTGCCCTCCCAGAACCGACGGTACTCCCCGAGCCAGTCGGCAACGTCCTTGAGCGGCGCCGCGTCCAGCCGCGACGGCCGCAGCTGCGCCGTGCGACCGCGCGTGATCAGCCCGGCATGCTCCAGCACCTTGAGGTGCTGCGAGACCGCCTGAACGGTGATCGGGAACGGCGCGGCCAGCTCCTTGACCGTGGCGTCGCCCTCCGCGAGCCTGCCGAGGATCGCCCGGCGGGTCGGATCGGCGAGGGCCGCGAAGGTGCTGCTGAGCTGATCGACTGCCACCGTGTTCACGTCCTCAATTGCTCAAGTGATAGCTTGAAGATAGCCGCTGCGGCGGATGTTCCCCCAAATCAGAAGGAGCAATCAGGATGGGCAGGATCGTCGTAACAGAGTTCATGTCACTGGACGGCGTCGTCGAGGACCCGGGCGGAAGCGAGGACTTCAAGCACGGAGGCTGGAGCTTCGAGATCAGTCGCGGACCGGAGGGTGACAAGTTCAAGCTCGACGAGACCATGGGGTCCGACGCCCTGTTGCTGGGACGCGTGACCTACGAGGGCTTCGCGCAGGCGTGGCCGTCGCGGAACGACCCACAGGGCTTCGCGGACAAGTTCAACAACATGCCCAAGTACGTCGTCTCCTCGACGCTGTCGGACCCCGAGTGGACCAACTCGACGGTGCTCAAGGGCGACGTCGTCGAGGAGGTCACGAAGCTGCGCGAGCAGCACGACCGGGACATCGTCGTCCACGGCAGCGTGCAGCTCGCACAGACGCTGCTCGAGAACGACCTCGTCGACGAGCTGCGGCTGATGGTCTTCCCGGTGGTCCTCGGGAGCGGCAAGCGCCTGTTCGGCGAGACGAGCGACAAGAAGTCATTACGGCTCGCCGACTCGAAGACGGTTGGCGACGGCGTCGCGGTCCTGGTCTACGAGCGGGCCGGCGACTGACCCAGGCTCGCTACTCCTCGTCGGCGGCGAGAATGTCGCCGATCGGGGCGTCCGCGTCTTCGATGAAGTCAGGGGCGACCGCGGGGGCTTCCTCGGTCATGGCCTCGGGGCCCTCGTCGTCCGCCTCTGTCTCCTCGGACTCCTCGTCGGCGGCGTCATCGCCGGTGCCCTCGGTCGCTCGCACACCGGAGAGATCGATGCCGAGCTCTTCGGCCGCACGCAGCAGGTCGTCGTCCTCGTCGCCCATCTCAGCGCGCAGGCCCTCCTCAGAGACCACGTTGACGTCGAGCGCCAGCGACTGCATCTCCTTCAAAAGCACCTTGAACGATTCCGGGATCGACGGTTCGGCGATGTTCTCGCCCTTGACGATCGCCTCGTAGGCCTTCACCCGTCCGACCGTGTCGTCGGACTTGATCGTGAGCATCTCCTGGAGCGTGTACGCGGCGCCGTAGGCCTCCAGCGCCCACACCTCCATCTCACCGAACCGCTGGCCGCCGAACTGCGCCTTGCCACCGAGCGGCTGCTGGGTGACCAGCGAGTAGGGGCCGGTCGAGCGCGCGTGGATCTTGTCGTCGACCAGGTGCAGCAGCTTGAGGATGTACATGTACCCGACGGTCACCTGCTTCTCGAACGGCTCACCGGAGCGCCCGTTGAACAGCGTCACCTTGCCCGAGGCCTGCTCGCCGACCCGGCGCTTCTCGTCGACGTCCATGCGGATCGCGCCCTTGTGCTCGCGCTGCCACTGGGCGAGGGCATGGTCCACGTCGGCCACCGTCGCGCCGTCGAAGACGGGCGTGGCGACGTAGACGCGGCCGTTGTCCTCGGCGTGGGCGCGCTTGTACGCCTCGGTGCCGTCGTCGTACCAACCCTGCGCGGCGGCCCACCCGAGGTGGGTCTCGAGGATCTGGCCGATGTTCATCCGGCTCGGCACGCCCAGCGGGTTGAGGATCACGTCGACCGGCGTGCCGTCCTCCAGGAACGGCATATCGGACTCGGGCACGATCTTCGAGATCACGCCCTTGTTGCCGTGACGGCCGGCCAGCTTGTCACCCTCGGCGATCTTGCGCTTCTTGGCCACGAACACCCGCACGAGGTCGTTCACGCCCGGCGACAGGTCATCGCCCGCCGCGCGCGAGAACGTCTTGACGTCGATCACGACGCCGCCCTCACCGTGCGGCACCTTCAGGCTCGTGTCGCGGACCTCGCGCGCCTTCTCCTTGAAGATCGCCCGGATCAGCTTCTCCTCCGCCGTCAATTCGGTCTCGCCCTTCGGCGTCACCTTGCCGACCAGCAGATCGCCCGACTGCACCTCGGCGCCGATCCGCACGATCCCGCGGTCGTCGAGGTTGCGCAGCGACTCCTCCGAGCGGTTCGGGATATCGCGCGTGATCTCCTCATCGCCCAACTTCGTCGTACGCGCGTCGATCTCGTATTCCTCGATGTGGATCGAGGTCAGCTCGTCGTCCTTGACCAGGCGCTCGGACAGGATGATCGCGTCCTCGAAGTTGTAGCCCTCCCACGACATGAAGGCGACCATCAGGTTCTTGCCCAGCGCCATCTCGCCCTTGTCCGACGAGGAGCCGTCGGCCAGCAGCTGGCCCTTGACGACTTCCTGCCCGGCCTGGATGAACGGCTTCTGGTGGATCAACGTGCCCTGGTTGGACCGCATGAACTTCTGCAGGTCGTACTCGTCGCGCCCGTCCTCGGTGTTGATGACGATGCGGGTCGCGTCGACGAAGTCCACGACGCCCGCGTTGCGCGCCAGCAGCAGATCGCCCGTGTCCAGCGCCGCACGGCGCTCCATGCCGGTACCGATCAGCGGCGCGTCGGTCTTCAGCAGCGGCACCGCCTGACGCTGCATGTTCGAGCCCATCAGCGCGCGGTTGGCGTCGTCGTGCTCGAGGAACGGGATCATCGCCGTCGCGACCGACCACACCTGCTCGGGAGACACATCGATGAGGTCGACGTCGCCCGGCTCGACGTAGACGTACTGGCCGGCCTGAGTACGGCAGAGAATCGAATCGCCCAGCAGCTTGCCGTTCTTGTCCACCGGCTCGTTGGCCTGCGCGATCAGGCGCTCCTGCTCCGCCGTCGCGTCCAGGCGGACGATCTCCTCGGTGACCCTTCCCTTCTTGACGACGCGGTAGGGCGTCGTCACGAAGCCGTACTCGGAGACCTCGGCGTGGCTCGACAGTGAGCCGATCAGGCCGATGTTCGGGCCCTCCGGCGTCTCGATCGGGCACATCCGGCCGTAGTGGGTCGGGTGCACGTCGCGAACCTCGATCGGCGCGCGCTCGCGCGTGAGGCCACCGGCGCCGAGCGAGTTGAGGCGGCGACGGTGCGTGAGGCCCGAGAGCGAGTTCGTCTGGTCCATGAACTGGCTCAGCTGGCTTGACCCGAAGAACTCCTTGAGGGCCGCGACAACCGGGCGGATGTTGATGATCGTCTGCGGCGTGATCGTGTCCGCGTCCTCGGTCGTCAACCGCTCACGGACGACGCGCTCCATCCGGTACAGGCCGATCCGGAACGCCTCCTGGATCAGCTCGCCGACCGTACGTAGACGGCGGTTGCCGAAGTGCTCGTACTCGTCCAGGTGGTCCGCGACGGGCTCGCGCGGACGGCTCAGGGCCTCCGCGGCGTAGTCCTTGAGATCCACGTCGAGCTCCTCGGAGATGCCGAGGAGGTTCGGGAGCCGGACGAGCTCCTTGATCAGGGCGATGATGTCGTCGTGCGTGAGCGTGCGCGTGTCGAGGTCGATGTCGAGCCCGAGGCGTGAGTTGAGCTTGTAGCGCCCCACGCGCGTGAGGTCGTAGCGCTTCGGGTCGAAGAACATCTGGTTCAGCAGCGCGCGGGCGTTGTCGATCGACGGCGGCTCACCCGGGCGCTGCTTCTTGAACAGCTCGATCAGCGCGCCGTCCTCCGAACGCGTGACGTCGGTGTCGGCGTCGATCGTGTTGCGGATGTAGAGCGAGTCCTCGAAGAGCTTGAGGATCTCCTCGTCCGTGCTGTAGCCCATCGCGCGCAGCAGGACCGTGACCGGCAGCTTGCGCTTGCGGTCGATCCGGACGTAGACGCGGCCCTTCTTGTCGATCTCGAGCTCCAGCCACGACCCACGCGCCGGCATCAGGTTCGCGATGAAGACCTGCTTCTCGGCGTCCTTGGGCTCCATCAGATACGCGCCCGGCGAACGCACCAGCTGCGTCACGACGACGCGCTCGGTGCCGTTGATCACGAACGTCCCACGCTCGGTCATCCACGGGAAATCGCCCATGAACACCGACTGCTCACGAATCTCACCGGTCTCGCGATTGATGAACCCGACCGTCACCGTCAGCGGCCGCGCATACGTCAGATCCTTCTCGCGGCACTCCTCCAGCGAAGCGACCGGCTCATCGAACGTGAACTCGCTGAACTGCACCGCCAGGTTGCCGGTGTAGTCCTCGATCGGGGAGACGTCGTCGATCGTCTCCCGCAACCCGCCCCCGTCTGGGTTGACCAACCAGTCGAAGGACTTCTTCTGGATGTCGATCAGGTTGGGAACCTCGATCGACTTGTCGAGGCGCGCGAACGAACGGCGCGTGCGGGGAGCATCAACGGAAGCCAAGGCGGCGACTCCTCGGGAGGGTCGGTGGAGCGGACGACGTGCGCGGATCGTGCCGAGGGCAGACAGGCACGAGCCGGCAAGATAGCACGGTAAAACGCCCCCTCAAGAGGGACATTTCACGCTCACCAACCTCGCCGACTATTGATCGGCTAAGCGCAAACCTACCACATGCGACTAAAGATCAACCCGCCCGCGATCCCGGCTGGGCGGGGTTCGCGGGGGCCATAGGCGGAGGGGGAGGGATTCGAACCCTCGGTGCAGGGGTTACCCACACAACGGTTTTCGAGACCGCCCGATTCAACCACTCTCGCACCCCTCCGGGGAGCGACTGTGGAGGGTAGCGACAGCTCTAGCGACGGGTCCTGAAGAAGGCCACCAGGAGCTCGGCGCATTCGGCCTCCAGAAGCCCTCCGGCGACCTCCGGACGGTGGTTGAGACGGGGCTCGGCAAGGACGTCGAGGACCGATCCGGCGGCGCCCGCCTTCGGGTCGGCGGCGCCGTAGACCACGCGCGGGATGCGGCCGAGCACGATCGCGCCGGCGCACATCGCGCACGGCTCGAGCGTGACGTAGAGGACGGTGTCCAGGAGCCGCCACGAGCCGAGCATGCGGGCGGCCTCGCGGATCGCGATCGTCTCGGCGTGGGCCGTGGGGTCCTCGCGCAGCTCGCGCTCGTTGTGGCCGGCGCCGACGACCTCGCCGGCGCGCACGAGCACGGCGCCGACGGGGACGTCGTCGTGGTCGAGCGCCCGCTCGGCCTCCCGCAACGCGAGCTGCATGAAGTACTCGTCACGAGCGAAGAAGCGCTGCGGTCTGATCGGAGGCGGCAATCGAAAATTCGGTTTGAGGGGTTGTCCCGTAACTATCGCGTGCCCACAATGTTCTACGGAGGCGCCCCCGCACGCGGCGCTCCCTCCTGCGCCCTCACAATGCCCCGCCTCCTCCCCTCCCTCCTGATCGCCGCCGCCGCCGTGCTCGGCGCGCCCGCGGCCGCGACTGCGGACACGGCGGTTCCCGGCGAAGTCGTGGTCCGCTACGCCCGCGACGCCGATCGCAGCGACCGGGCAGCCGTCCAGCGACAGACCGGCGTGGCGCGCCCACGCGTGTTCGCGCCGCGCACGCGCGTGCTCAAGATCCGTGACGGCGAGAGCATCCAGGAGACGGTCGCGGAGCTGCGCGCGCGCCCCGAGGTCGCAACGGCGGCGCCGAACGCGATCGCCCGGATCTCCGCCTTCATCCCGTCCGATCCCGGCACCGCCGGCGTGCCGGGCGGCTGGCAGCAGCTGCAGTGGAACTTCCTCGCCGGCGTCGGCGTCAACGCGCCCGACGCGTGGCAGCACCTGATCGACGTCCGGCGGCCCGGGGGCCGCGGCGTCGTGGTCGCGGTGCTCGACACCGGCGTCGCCTACGCCGATCGCCGCCGCTTCCGGCGCTCGCCGGACTTCCGCCGCAGCGACTTCGTCCGCGGCCACGACTTCGTCGACGATGACCGCTTCCCGAACGACGAGAACGGCCACGGCACGCATGTGGCGAGCACGATCGGGGAGAGCACGCACAACCAGACGGGCGTCACGGGGCTTGCGTACGGCGCGAGGATCATGCCGGTGCGGGTGCTCGACGAGGACGGCGCGGGCGACAGCGTCGACATCACGGCGGGCATCCGCTACGCCGTCAGGCGCGGCGCCGACGTGATCAACCTGTCGTTCGAGTTCGACGACGGCTACCGGCAGGTGTCGGCGGGCGAGATCCCCGACATCCTCGCCGCGCTGCGCTACGCGCGCCGCCACAACGTGGTCGTGGTGGCCGCGGCCGGCAACCAGTCGCGCCCGACGATCGCCTACCCGGCGCGCTACCCGACGGTGATCGGGGTCGGCGCGACGACCGAGCACGGCTGCCGTGCCGACTACTCGAACGTCGGCCGCGGGATCGACGTGATGGCGCCGGGCGGCGGCGCCGACGCGCCCACCGACACGTCGTGCCCGCAGGGCCTGCCGGACGGCCGCGACATCTACCAGGTGACCTTCCCGTGGGCAGCGGCGTACGGCGCGCCGCGGACCTCGTCCAGCTACCGCCGGTTCGGGCTGCCGAGCGGTTTCGTCGGCACCTCGATGGCGGCACCGCACGTGTCGGCGACCGCCGCGCTGGTGATCGCCTCAGGCCGCGTGGGCCGTCGTCCCACGCCGAAGGCGATCGAGGCACGGCTGGAGGCCACGGCCGTCGACGCCGGCCCGGCCGGGGTCGACGAGGCGTACGGCGCCGGCCGGATCGACGCGGCCGCGGCGACCGATCCCGCGCGCTGACCCGCCTTAGGTCGTCCGGATGATCAGGACGGAGCAGGGTGCGTGGTGGGAGACCTTGTTCGGCACCGATCCGAGCAGGAACCGCTTGGCGCCGGTCATGCCCTTGTTGCCGACCACGATCAGGTCCGCCCCGCGCTCCTCGGCGACGTCGAGGATCGCGTCCGCCGGGTCGCCCTCGCGCGCGTACGTGTTCACGCTCACGCCCGCCTCATCGACCCGCTCCGCCGCCTCGCGCAGCGTCGCCTCGACGTCCTCGCGCGGATTGACCATCCACTGGAGGTCCTCGGGCACCTGCCGCGCCTCCTCCCGCAGCCGCTGGTTCGGGACCGGCTCGAACGCGGACACCAGCTCGATGGACCCGCCGACCGCCTTGGCCAGCTCGATCGCCTCGCGCACCGCCTCACCGGCCGTCTCGGACCCGTCGGTGCCCACCACGATCGACTTGAACATGCACTTCTCCCTCGCGTCGCCGACTCGCCGGGGCGCGATCATAGCCTCGCCCGGCGCACGGCTCGCCGGTTGGGGGTAGGCCTACAGAACGGCATGATCGACCTCCACGCCCACATCCTCCCCGGCGTCGATGACGGCCCGGCCACGGTCGAGGCCGCGCTCGACATGGCGCGCGCCGCCGCCGCTGCCGGCACCCGCGCGATCGCCACCACGCCGCACGTCGGCCCCGTGTATCCCATCGCGCCGGCGGAGATCGGCTCGGCACGTGAGGCGCTGGCGGATCGCCTGGCCGAGGCGGGCATCGAGCTCGAGCTGCTGGCGGGCGGGGAGATCGCGCCCAGCCGGCTACCCGAGCTGGACGACGATGCGCTGCGCGCGCTCGCGCTCGGCGGCGGGCCCTACGTGCTGCTCGAGTGCCCGTTCTCGCCCGCCGGCGCGAACCTCGAGGCGATGGTCGCCGACCTCCAGCAGCGCGGCTTCGGCGTGCTGCTCGCCCACCCGGAGCGCTCGCCCTCGTTCCAGCGCGACCCGGCGCAGCTTGCGCGGCTGGTCGAGCGCGGCGCGCTCGCCCAGGTCACGACCGGTTCGCTTGTCGGCGACTTCGGCGAGATCCCGCGACGGACGGCGGCGGCGATGCTCGAGCAGGGACTCCTGCACGTGCTGGCCTCCGACGCGCATGACGCGACACACCGGGACCCGGACCTGCACGCCGCCGACGGCGTGCTCGACGAGGCGCAGGTGGAGTGGATGACGACCGCCGTGCCGGCGGCGATCGTCGCCGGCCGCCCGCTGCCGGAGTGGCTCAGATCTTCGTCAGCGCGATGATCGCTCCCGCCAGCACGAACACGACGATCGCCACCTGAGTCCAGAGCCAGAAACGCGACAAGCTCACACCTCTGCGCCGGCGCGCGACTGCGCCGTGACCGTGGTAACGGGGAGCCCGAGCCCGGCCGCCTTGTGCGGCAGGTCGAGCCGCAACCACTTCGACACCCGCGTCGGCAGCGTCGAGATGATCAGCTCGTCGAACCCGTGCAGGTTGATCGCGTCCTGGATCGCGGAGAGCGGCTCAGGGACGCCGATCATCGCGTCGACGGACGCGCCGGCCGCCTCCTCGAGCAACGGCAGCGCGAGCTCGATCGTCGCCTCGGCCTCGCCCTGCGACTGGTCCTCGGGGTCGACGACCGTGTGCAGCCCATGCGTGGCGTTCGGCACCAGCAGCGTGAACTCGCATGGCCCCTTCGCCACGCGCTCGCGCACAGCGTCGAGCAGCGCCGGCGTGGCGGCGGTCTTGTTGGCGACCACGAGGACCCGGGCGGCAGACTCCATGAGCGCTCCCTTCGTCGACGCCGGCCCCCCGAAGGCCGGCCGTGCCGGCGATTGTCGCAAGCCGGGGCCGGTCAGTCGAGCGCTGCCCGCAGGCGTGCGCCGGCGCGGGCGAGCGCCGGCTCGCCGAGCCGCGTGTAGCCGAGCACCAGCGCGGGCGCGCGCGGCGCGCCCGCGACGTGCGGGCCGAGCGCGTCGACCGCCACGCCGCGCGCGGCGGCCGCCGCCACGACCGCCTCCTCGGTGTGCCCGGCGGGGAGGCGGGCGAGCACGTGCAGGCCGGCCGCCACGCCATCGACCTCGAGACCGGCGAGCGCGGTCACCAGTGCGTCACGGCGGCGCCGGTAGACCAGGCGCGTGCGGCGCAGGTGTCGGTCGAGCTCCCCGCGTTCCAGGAACGCCGCCAGCGTGAGCTGCTCGAGTACGGGCGAACCGAGGTCGGAGAGCCGTTTCTCGTCCGCCACCGGCGGGCCGAGCCGGGCGGGCAGCGCCGCCCAGCCCAGGCGCAGGCCGGGTGCGAGCGTCTTCGAGACCGAGTGCACGTGCACGACGTGCTCGGGCGCGAGTCCCTGGAGGGCACCGACCGGGTGGCGGTCGTAGCGGTACTCGGCGTCGTAGTCGTCCTCGATCACGACCGCTCCCGCGTCGCGCGCCCAGGCGACGAGCGCCGCCCGCCGTGGCGGGTCGAGCACGACGCCGGTCGGGAACTGGTGGGCGGGCGTGACGAGCACCGCGTCGGGCGCTGCCGCGGCGAGCGCGCTGGGGACGATCCCGCGCGCGTCGACCGGTATCGGCACCGGCTCGAGCCCCGCATGGCTGATCATCGAGCGCGCGCCGTGGTGGCTGGGGTCCTCCATGCCGATTCGCCGCGCACCGCCCGCGCGCAGCACCCGGCACACCAGCGCGAGCGCCTCCGCCACGCCGCCGCACACCACGATCCGCTCGGGCGCCGCCTGGACGCCGCGGACGCGGCCGAGGTAGGCGGCGAGCGCGACGCGCAGTCGCGGGTGGCCGGCCGCATCCGGGTAGCCGAGATCGGCGTCCGGCACGTCGCGCAGCGCCCGCCGCTGCGCCGCCGCCCAGGCCGCGCGTGGGAACAGCGCCAGGTCGGGCGTGCCGGGCCGCAGGTCATAGGGCGCCGGCGCTGCCGGCGGCGCGACGAGGCCAGCGGTCACCGCCACAGCCGCGGCCGTCACCCGCGGCGCCGCGCCGGGTCGCACCGCCAGGTATCCCTCGGCCGCCAACTGGCCGTACGCCTCGACCACCACCCCGCGCGAGACGCCGAGCTGATCCGCCAGCGCGCGGCTGGACGGCAGCCGCTCGCCGGCGGGCAGCCGCCCGGCGCGCACGGCGTCGCGCAGCTGGAGCTCGACCTGGGCATGCAGCGGACCGTCGCCGCGGTCGAGCGTGACGAGCAACTCGCGTGAACTGGTCCGGTTCATTGAACTGATAGTGGACCTGTTCTCAAGTCCAGATGCAACCTAGCATCGGCGCCGATGGCGCAGGCGACGCTCCCAGTGGCAGACGAACCGTTCGTGACCGAGCGTCCGGCGTGGCTCTACGCCGCCGGCGCGGCACTCGGGATGGCGATCGTCGGCTCGTCGTTCGCGGTGCTCGACACGCTGCGCGCGTACCCGCAGTCGGGCGGGCAGGCCGTGCGCTACGCCGCCGGCGCGGTGATCCTCGTCCTGCTCGCGGGCCGCCGGCTGCCGCGGCCGACCACGCGCCAGGCTGTCCGCCTCGCCCTGCTCGCGGCGACCGGGCTCGCCGCGTTCAACCTGCTGGTGCTCGCGGCGGAGGCGAGCATGGACCCCGGCAGCGTCGGCGTGATCGTGGCCGCCGTGCCGGTGCTGCTCGCGATCGCCGGGCCGCTGCAGGCGGGCCGGCGGGTCGAGCCGCGCGTGCTCGCCGCGGCCGCGCTCGTCGCGGTCGGCGCCGCCGTCGTGCAGGGCCTCGGCGGCCAGGTGACGGCGGCCGGGCTGGCCGCCGCCCTCGGCGCACTCGCGTGCGAAGCGGCGTTCTCGCTGCTCGCGGCGCCGCTGCTGGCGCCGCTCGGCCCGGTCGTCGTGTCGGCCTGGGCGGCGATCCTCGCCGTACCGATGCTGCTCGCCTATGGCGTGGCGGTCGACGGGCCCGGCGGGCTGCTGCAGGTCCCGACGGTGGAGGAGGCGCTCGGCCTCACGTGGCTCGTCCTCGCCGTCACCGTCACCGCCTTCATCCTGTGGTACTCGGCGGTGCGCGCGCTCGGCGTCGAGCGCACCGGCCTGCTGTCGGGCGTGCTCCCGGTGAGCGCGCTGGTGGTCGCCGCGATGCTCGGCCGCGCCGACCTCACGGCGGGCCGCCTCGCCGGCGCGGTGCTGGTCGGTGCCGGGATCGCCGCGGGCCTGATGGCCGGCTCCGGATCGCGTGCGGCCGCTCGTGCGCGCCGCGTGTACTAGCGTGTCCGCACCGTGGACCGGCACCAGCGTCGCTTCCTCGCCTGCCTGACCGCTGTCGCGGTGCTCGTCGCCGTCGCGCAGGGCCTGTCGGGGATCAGCGAGCTGACGCTGTATCTCACCCCGCTGTTCGTACTGGCAGCGCTGCTGCTGTCCGGCCGCTACATCGCCGAGGACCGCATCGTCCAGCACTGGCGCGGCACGGCACCGCATCGCCGAGCACGCCGCACACGCAGCCGCTGGGCCGCCGTCTCGAACACGCCGCTCGCCACGCGGCCACTGCGCACGCCGCGCCTCGAGCGCGGGCCGCCTGCGCTCGCCGGCGCCTGAGCACGCAGCACCTCGGGCGCCCGCCTCCGGTCCCGCCTCGACGAACTTGAAGGAGGTCCCAGTGCGGACCCTCGCCCCGCTCGCCGCGGCTGTGGCGCTCCTCGCTGCCACGCCCGTCGCGCTCGCCCACCAGGGAAGCCCGAACTTCCTGTCCACGATCACCCAGGTCACCCCGGCCGCCGACGGCGTCTCCGTCAGCGTGCTCAACCGCGACGACCGGCTGCTGCTGCACAACACCAGCGGAAGCACGGTCGTGATCGAGGGCTACTCCGGCGAGCCGTACGCGCGCATCGACGGCAAAGGCGCGGTCGCGGTCAACACCGACTCGGAGGCGTACTACATCAACGAGGAGCGCGACGGCCAGGTCGACGTGCCGCCCGGCATCGACTCGAAGGGCGAGCCGACGTGGAAGGTGATCTCGCACTCCGGCCGTTTCGAGTGGCACGACCACCGCATGCACTGGATGTCGAAGGGCGACCCTGAGGCGGTCAAGGACAAGAGCGTGCGCACGAAGGTCTTCGACTGGAAGGTGCCGCTCGAGGTCGATGACCGCCGGGGAGCGATCGCCGGAACCCTGTTCTGGACTCCGGTGCCCTCCTCCGGCCTGCCGGTCACCGCGATCCTCGTGTTCGCCGGGTTCGCGATCGTCCTGTGCGTGGTGGTGATCGTCGTCCGGCGGCGCCGCCGCGCCGAGCCGGCGACGGAGCCGGAGGCCTGGTGATCCGGCCGCTCGCCCTGGCGCTGGTGGCGCTCGCCCTGGCGCCCGCTGTGGCGAGCGCCCACGCGACGCTCGAGGAGACCACGCCCGAGCGAGCAGCACGCCTGAAGGCCGCGCCGGAACAGGTGACGCTGCGCTTCAGCGAGCCCGTCGAGGCCGAGTTCGGCGCGCCATGCGCGTGTTCGACTCGCGCGGCCGCGAGGTGCAGGACGGGCGGGCGTTCCATCCGGGCGACCGCGGCGCGGAGGTGGCGATCAGGCTGCGCGACGGTCTCGGTGACGACGGCTACACCGTCACGTACCGGGTGATCTCCGCCGACTCGCACCCGGTCTCGGGCGGCTTCGTGTTCGTCGTCGGCGACGCCACCGCGCCACCCACGACCGTGGCCGAGTTGCTCGATGACGACAGCGGGCCCGTGACCGGGACCGCGTTCGCCGTGACCCGCGCCGTGCAGTTCGGCTCTCCGCCGCGCTCGCGCTCGCGCTGCAGGGCGCCGTCGCAGGCGGCACGCCGCTGTAAGACGCCCTGACGTCGAGCGTGATCGGCGACGTGCTCGGGACGCGGTTCGGCCTCGTGTGGGGGCTGGGGCTGCTGGGGTGACTGCTCGTGGGAGCGCTCGCGGCAGGCCGCTCGCGCACGCTGGTGATCGTGCCGCTCGTCGCGCTCGTCGCGCTGCCGGCCCTCGGCGGCCACGCTTCCGTGCAGTCGCCGGTTGCGCTGCTGCTGCCGGCGAACATCCTGCACGTCGTGGCGATGAGCGCCTGGCTCGGCGGCATCGCTGTGCTGGTGCTCGCGCTGCGCAGCGCGACCGCGCGGCTGGAGGCCGCCGAGCGCACGCGTCTGCTCGCGTCGGTGATCGGGCGGTTCTCGACGCTCGCCGGGATCGCGGTCGCGGTGCTGCTGGCCTCCGGCATCGTGCAGGGCCTGGTGGAGGTGCGCGACGGTGCCGAACCTCGTCGACACCGCCTTCGGGCGCGCGGTGCTCGTGAAGATCGCGCTGTTCGGGGGCATCGTCGCGCTCGGTTACCTGAACCGGCGGACCGTTCTCGACCGAGACCAACATCGGCCCGGCACGCATGGAGGTCACGATCGATCCCGCGCGAGTCGGCCCGAACGAGATGCACATGTACCTCTTCGACCGCCGCGACGGCAGCCAGTTCGACGCGACGAAGGAGCTGACCGTGACGGCCGAGATGCGGGAGAAGCGGATCGCGCCGATCGAGCTCGACGCCACGAAGGCCGGTCCGGGTCATTACGTCGTGTCCGGCGCCGCGTTCGGCGTGTCCGGCACGTGGAGCGTGGTGATCGCGGCGCGCGTGAGCGACTTCGACGAGTACCGAGCGCGCTTCGAGGCACCCATCCGCTGACACAAATTTGTAGCCTGTCAAGCGTGATCGCCGGGGGCGCCCTTCCCCCCTCCCCGTCCTACGGCGGCACTCCCCGCGGCCTCGCGCCTGGCGGCGCGGGGTCGCGGGAGGCTTCAGGACGTGCGCTGCCCGTCGAGCAGCTGCCAGGCGCCGGCGCCGAGCGCGTCGAACGCCGCCACGACCTCCGGGTCGAACTGCGTGCCGGAGCCGCGGCGGATCTCCTCGGTGGCCGCCATCACGGTCCAGGACTCCTTGTAGGGACGCTCGTGGACGAGCACGTCGAACACGTCGGCGACGTGCACGACCCGGCCCTCGAACGGGATCTGGTCGCCCGCCAGCCCGTCGGGATAGCCGGTCCCGTCCCAGCGCTCGTGGTGCGCCCGGGCGACCCGCTCAGCGGTCTGGAGCAGGTCGGACTGACCGCCGGCGAGCACGCGCGCGCCGAGCACGGCGTGGGTCTTGACCACCTCGTACTCCTCATCCGTGAGCCGGCCGGGCTTGAGCAGGATGTTGTCCGGCACCGCGATCTTGCCGAGGTCGTGCAGCGGCGCCGCCTGCCGCACCAGCCAGACGGTGCGGTCGTCATGGCCGAGACCGCGGGCGAGCCGTGCCGCCAGGTCCCCCACGCGCTGGGTGTGCTCGTGCGTGTTGTCGTCCCGGTACTCGGCGGCGGCCGCCAGCCGGTGCAGCAGGTCGACGCTCGCGTCCTGGAGATCGCGGCGGCGCCCGACGGCCTCCGTCGCCACCACCGCCTCGAGCTCGACCTGGCGGGCGCGCAGCGAACGCCGGTCGATCAGCGCGCGCAGCCGCCGCGCGGCGTTGGCGTCGAACAGCGCGCCCGAGCGCGTGAGGTCCTCGACCGCCACCACCTCCGGCCCGCTGTCCAGGCCGAGCGGGTCCAGCCGCGCTCGCAAAGCCGCAGGATCGGCTCCCACGGCGATCACGGCGGCCGGCATCGCGTGTGCGACCGCGATTGCGACGTCGCCCGGATCGCCGCTGCAGGCGTCCGGCACGGCGCCCGCGAGGGACACCACAGCGCGCAACTCACTGACCGCGGCGGCGTCGTTCCCGGCCAACAGCACCCTCATCCCGGCGATGGCGTCCATAATCGGGAGCCATGATGGCGGACACGAGCGATGACGCGCGCCTCGGCACGGTGATCGCGGGCTACCGAATCGAGGAAAGGATCGGCCGCGGCGGCATGGGTGTCGTCTATCGCGCCGAGCATCTGAACCTGCGCCGCCGCGCCGCCATCAAGATCATCGCGCCCGATCTCGCCGAGTCGTCCGGCTTCCGCGAGCGCTTCACGCGCGAGGCACGGATCGCCGCCGCCCTCCAGCACCCGAACATCGTCACGGTGTACGACGCGGGCGAGGTCGACGGCCTCCTGTACCTCGCCATGCAGTACATCGAGGGCGAGGACCTGTCGGCGATCCTGCAGAAGGACGGCCGCCTGCGGCCGTACCGCGCGATCGACGTCTGCCGTCAGGTCGCCGCGGCGCTCGACGCCGCACACGCGATGGGGCTGATCCACCGCGACGTGAAGCCCGCGAACGTGCTGATCGAGGGCCGGACGGCGTTCCTCACCGACTTCGGGCTCACCAAGCAGCTCGAGGGCACCAACGCCCAGATCACGCGCGTCGGCGACGTCGTGGGCACGATCCACTACGTCGCGCCGGAGCAGATCGAAGGTCGCAAGGTGAGCGCGCGCACGGACGTCTACGCGCTCGGCTGCCTGCTCTACCACTGCCTGTCCGGCCAGGTTCCGTTCGCTCACGAGACCGACGTGGCCGTCATCTACGCCCACCTGTCTGAGGAGCCGACGAAGCTTTCGACCCTCCGGCGCGATCTGCCGGAGGGCCTCGACGCCGTCGTGGCGAAGGCGCTCGACAAGTCGCCCGACCGGCGGTTCCCGAGCTGCGGCGACATGATCTCCGCCGCCCGGGCGGTGCTCGACTCCGCCGGGCCGCTGGGCGACACGTCGCCGCCGCGACACAGCACCGGGTTCGGCGATTTCGCGCCCGCCACGTCGGAGGTCCGCGTCGCCGCGGCCGCGGCGCGGCGCCCGCGCGTCCTGCTGGGAGGCCTCGACGATCGCACCCGCGCGGTGGCGCGGGTCGCGCTCGGCAACCGCGTCGACGTGCTCGAGGCCACGGTGGATGCGACGACGGACACCGCGCGCGAGGAGCGCCCGGACCTCGTCATCGTCGACTGGGCCAGCGCAGGCGCAGCGGGGATCGCGGAGCTGCGCGCGGACGCGATCACGCGTGACGCCAAGGTGCTGCTCCTCATCGACTACGGGCACGGCACGAGCCGCGAGGCCGCCTCCGCGGGCGCCGACGAGCGCCTGGCCGCGCCGTTCTCGCCACTGCAGCTCCAGGTCAAGCTGCGGCGCCTGCTCGGCGCGGAGGTCGTCGGGGGGTGACGGCCGTCGTCGCCGTCATCGGCGGCGGCATCGCGGGCTGCGCCACCGCCGCATTCCTGGCCGAGGCGGGCGCCACGGTGACGCTGTACGAGCGCGAGACGATCGCGGCCGGCGCGTCGGGCCGCAACTCCGGCGTCGTCCAGCATCCGATGGACCCGGTGCTCGAGCCGCTTCACGAGGCGTCGCTCGAGCTGTACGGCGGGCTCGGCCACGGCTTCGCCCTGCCTGCCGACCCGTCCGGCATCCTCATCGTGGCCCACGACGCGGCGGCGCTGTCCTCCGATTTCGCCGGCGTGCAGGCGCGCTTCCCGGCGCTCGCTCCCGAGTGGCTCGAGGGCGCGGCGCTCCACGCCGCCGAGCCGACCCTCGCGGCCGGCGTCTGCGGCTACCGGCTCGCCACCGGTCGCCCGGTGCCGCCCACCGCCGCCACGCGCGCCTGGGCCGAGCGGGCGCGCGCGGCGGGGGCCCGTGTCGTCGAAGGCGAGGCGGCGGTGCTCGCGCGTCGAGACGGGCGCGTCGAAGGCGTTCGCGCCGGCGGGCGGCTGGAACCGGCGGCCGCGGTGGTGGTCGCCGCCGGCCCGTGGACGTGTGCCGCGATCGGCGCCCCGCCCGAGTGGCGGCCGGTGGTCGCGTTGTGGGGCGTCGTCGCGCAGGTGCGTCTGGCCGCGCCGCCACGCCACACCGTCGAGCAGACCGGAGTCGAGTCGCTCACCCAGCCCGGCGGCGGGCCGGCGTCGCTATTCAGCATCGTCACAGTGGACGGCACGTCCGCGGTCGGATCGACCTTCACACCCGAAGAGCCCGACCCCGAGGCGATCGCGCCGCAACTGGTGGAGCGCGGCGTGCTGTTCGTGCCCGCACTACGCGGCGCGGCGATCGAGCACGTGCGCTCCTGTGCCCGGCCGGTGCCGGCCGACGGCCGCCCGCTGCTGGGTCCGGTCGCCGGCATCGATGGCCTGCACGTGGCGACCGGCCACGGCGCGTGGGGAATCAGCCTCGGGCCGGGATCGGCGCGGCTCGTGGCGGACCGTGTGCTGGACAGCTCGGTGACGATCCCGCCCGAGCTGGCGGCGGCGCGCTTCGGCGCGCCGTGGAGTGACTAGGACCGGTCGTCGTCGTCGTTGTCGCGAGACCGGATCGCGACGACCTGGCGGTTCTCACCGCTGCCGTAAATGTGGTACTCGGTCCCGTGCTTGTGCACCAGCACGAATGCGTCGCCGTGGCGCGCGTTGCCGCTCGTGTTGATGAACATGCCGCTGCGCTTGCCGGCAGTGATCTCCGCGTAGGCGTGGCCCTCGACCGGCTCGATCTTCTCGCCCTTGCGCAGGTGCAGGCCCTCGGTGCTCGCGGCGACGGGAGGCGTCGCGTCTGCGCCACCGGTGTCGGCGGGCTTGTCGGCCTTCGGCATGTGGAAACCGACCACGAGACGGTCCTTGCCGCTCCCGTAGATGTGGTACTCCTTGCCGTTCTTGCGCACGAGCACGAACGCTTCGCCGTGGCGGACGTTGCCACTCGTGTTGACGAACATGCCGCTGCGCTTGCCGCCCGAGATCTCGGCGTACGCGTGGTCGTCGACCGCCGTCATCTTCTCGCCCTTGCGGAGCGTGATCGCGGGATCGGCGGCGACGTCGGTGCCCGGCGTGGTGCCGGTCGACGCCTGAGCGAGCACGGCCTTGAACGCGGAGCTTTCCCCGTTGTCGATGCGCGTGTCGGCGATCCGCGGAGCCGCGGCGTCGCCGTTTTGGGTCGGTTGGACCTTCATCGGCTCGTCTCGATCATCGGCACGGCGACGGCGGTCTTGAGAGCACCGGTCATCCCGCCAGCACGACCTTCGAGGTGGCGAACCGGCGCCAATGACCGCCGGTGCGCTTGAAGACGGTGAGCTTGACGGTGCACTTCGCGGTCGCCGCGGACAGGGAGCCCGCGATGCGCGGGAGCGTGCCGCCCCTGCCGACCTTGACGGTGCGCTTGACCGTCTTGGAGCGCTTGCCCGACGTCAGCTTGATCTGGACGCGGAACTTGCCGCGCCCGACGGCGAGCGGCCGGAGGTCGACCGACACCGTGCCGTTCGCGCTGCGCTTGGCGCGCATCGCGCCGACGAGGCTGTCCGAGTCCGTGTGGCCGGCGAGGTAGACCGGCGAGCTCGACGCCGTCACGACGGGCGGCTTCTCGACCACTGCGCGGCTGGCGAGCGTGAGCCAACCGGTGAGGCCCTGGTTGCCGGCGGCGTCGAGCGCGCGCACGCGCACGGCGCCCCTGCGGATCGGGAAGGAGCCGGCCGCGGGCACCGCCGTCCAGGCGCCGCCGTTGAGGCTGTAGCTGAGCGTCGCGAGGCCCGAGGTGGCGTCGGATCCGGTCGCGCGGCAGGTGTAGGCGGTACCGGAGTCGGCCGCGCAGGTGAGCGTCGCAGCCGGCACCGTGCGGTCGACCCGCACGGTCGCCTGGGTGAAGGCCGTGTTGCCGGCGCCGTCTGTGCCGTTCAGCCGGACGACGTGGACGCCGTCCGTGCCGACCACGACCGCGCCGCCGTTCGCGACTGCCGTCGCGGTGCCGCCGTTGCGCGAGCTCGTGAGCGAGGCGACGCCGGACGGGCCGCCGTTCGCGCTCGCCGTGCACGTCACGGCGTGGTTGCTCCAGCCGGTGGCGGGCGAGCAGGCGAGGCCGACGACCGGGTCGACGCTGTCGATCCTGATCGTGTCGGTGCGCCAGGCGGAGGCATTGCCGGCCAGGTCGACGATGCGGCTGAGCAGCGGATGCTCGCCGTCGGCGGAGATCGTGACGTCCGGGTCCTCGGACACGGCGCCGCCGTCGATCGTGCGCTCGATCTTGTCGACGCCGGAGCCGCCGTCGGAGCCTTCGACGAGCACGGTGTACGGCGTCGCGCGCCAGCCTGCCGCGGGCTCGGGCGTGTCGTTGACCGGCAAGACGGTGTCGATGCTGACGGTGTCGGTGCGCCACGCGGAGGCGTTGCCGGCCGCGTCGACCGCGCGCGTCTCGAGCGTGTACACGCCGTCGGTGTCGATCACTGCCGGTCCGCCGTCCTCGATCGGGCCGTTGTCGACGCGCCACTGCATCGTCGCCACGCCGGAGGTGGCGTCGGTGCCGCTCAATGCAAGCGCGAGCGTGGTCGGCTGCCAGGCGGGATCCGGAACCTCGGTGGTGTTCACCGGTGCGGTGGAGTCGATGCGGACCGTGTCGGTGCGCCACGCGGACGCGTGGCCGACGTTGTCGACGATGCGCGTGCGCAGCTCGTAGACGCCGTCGGTGGCGATCGACACGTTCGGGTCCTGCGACACTGCGCCGCCGTCGATCGTGCGCTCGATCCTCGCGACGCCTGAGCCGGTGCCGTCAGAGCCTTGGACGAGCACGGTGTACGGCGGCGTCGTGAGCCAGTCCGAAGCCGGCTCGAGCGTGTCGTTGACCGGGACGGTGGTGTCCACGCGGATCGTGTCGCTGCGCCACGCCGTCTGGTTGCCGGCCGTGTCGACCGCGCGCGTCTCGAGCGTGTGCACGCCGTCGGTGTCGACGACCGCAGGGCTGCCGTCGTGAATCGCGCCGCTGTCGACGCGCCACTGCATCGTCGCCAGGCCGGAGCCCGCGTCGGTGCCGGTCAGCGGCAGCTCGAGCGCAACGGCCCGCCAGGTCGAGAGGGGGACCGCGGTCGTGTTCGCGGGCAGCACGGTGTCGACCCGCAGCGTGTCGGTCTTGAACGCGGTCGCCTGGCCGGCGCCGTCGATCACGCGGTGGGCGATCGTGAACGTCCCGTCGGCGCCGACGTTGATCACCTGGTTGTTCGCAGCGTGCAGGACCGGACCGCCGTTGATCTTGTACTCGATGTCGGCGATGCCGGACAGCGTGTCGGTGGCGGAGAGCGTGACGTTCCGCGACGACTGCCAGGCAGTCGGGATCGCGGTCGTGTCGGTCGGCACGCTGAAGTCCATCCGGATCGTCTGCAGCCGCCACGCCGACACGTTGCCGGCGAGGTCACGGCCGCGCGTCTCGAGCTCGTGCACGCCCTCTTCGTTGATCGTGAGCGATGCGCTGACGCCGCTGCGCGTCTCGATCGCCGCTCCGTCGATCCGCCACTGGACGACGTCCATCCCGGTGCCGGCGTCGGTCGCGGAGATAATCAGCGTGACGTTGTCGGCGCGCCATCCGGCGGGGGCGGTCTGCGTCGTGTCCGTGGGCACGGTCGTGTCGTTGTTCAGCAGAATGTCGATGTCGACGTCGTCGGTGCGCCATGCCGAAGCATTGCCCGCGAGGTCGACGATGCGGGTCGCGAGCGTGTGCGCGCCGTCACCGGTCACGGTCGCCTGCGAGGCCGCGGGGCCGGACTGCACCACGCCGCCGTCGATCCGCCATTCCACATGGCTGATGCCCGAGTGCGGGTCGTTGCCGGTCACCGAGACGGTGTACGGGTTGGCGACCGGGCCGGACGGGGACGTGGTGGTGTTGGTCGGCGCGACCGAGTCGATCCGCACGGACTCCGAGCGCCACAGCGAGGCGTTGCCGGCCACGTCGACCGAGCGCGTCTCG
The DNA here is from genome assembly GCA_963806395.1 of uncultured Solirubrobacteraceae bacterium. Taxonomy (GTDB): domain Bacteria; phylum Actinomycetota; class Thermoleophilia; order Solirubrobacterales; family Solirubrobacteraceae; genus DASSUW01. Next base: position 568,591 of record CAWDYI010000022.1, read on the forward strand.
AGCGTGTGCGTGCCGGTGCCGGAGACGGTCGCCTGCAGCGGCGAGGCGCCCGACGTGACGGGGCCGGCGTCGACCCGCCACTCGACCCGTGCGAGGCCGGAGCCGTCGTCGGCGCCGGACACCATCACGGCATAGTCGGTCGCGCGCCAGGCGCTGCTGGCCACCGGCGTCTGGTTCGCGGGCGCCGTGGTGTCGATCCGGATCGTGTGGCTCTTCCAGCCGCTCTCGTGGCCGGCGCCGTCGGTCACGCGCGTTTCGAGGAGGTGCTCACCCTGGGCGGACACGGTCAGCGAGACCGGCGGCGGGCCGCTGGTGATCGCGCCGCCGTTGAGGCGCCAGGCGAGGCCGGCGATGCCGGAATGGGCGTCAGAGCCGCCGACGCTGACGTTCAGCGGCGAGGTCTGCCAGCCGGCCGGTGCCGCCGTGGTGTCGGTCGGGGTGACGGTGTCGACGCGGACCGTGTGGTCGCGCCAGACCGACACGTTGCCCGCGACGTCGACCGCGCGGGTGCGCAGCGTGTGGACGCCGTCACTGGCGATCGGAACGACCGACGCGTTCGGGCCGCTCTGCACCAGGCCGCCGTCGAGCTGCCATTCGACGTGATCGAGGCCGGACGTGACGTCCATGGCGAGGACCTGGACGCTGGTCGCGGCGGGGCGCCACGCGAGCGTGCCGGGATCGGTGCCGTCGATCGGGAGGATCTTGTCGATCCGGAGCTGCTCCGAGCGCCAGCCCGAGTCGTTGCCCTCGACGTCGGTCGCACGGGTCTCGAAGTTGTGCACGCCGGAGTCGGTGATCGTGGCCGTCGCGCCGTTGGCGACGTTCGTCTCGGCCGACCCGTTGAGCCGCCACTGCATCGTCGCGATGCCGGAGTCGGCGTCGGTGCCGGAGAGCGCGACCGTGTAGTCGCTGGTCTGCCACGCCGCGGGAGTCGCCGGGGTCGTGTTGACCGGCGGCGTCACGTCCTGCGCGAGCGCGGACGCGGGCACGCCGAGCAGCGCGACCAGCGCGCAAAGCAGGGGAATCGACCGGCGAAAGGCCACAGTGCCCGTGTAGTCGGCCGCTGGGGTGCGCATCTGTAGCGTGGCGGTGTGCCATCCGTCGACGTCACGACCTGGTATCTCCAGATGACCGATCCGGCGCAGCTCGCGCCGGCGCCCGATCCCGACCCGGAGCTCGAGGTGCGCCAGGCGGAGCTGCCGTCCCCGGAGCTGTCGCGCGCGCTGTACGCGGGCGTCGGCGGTGACTGGTACTGGATGGACCGGCTCGGCTGGAGCTGGACGCGCTGGCACGAGCACCTCGCCCGCCCCGAGCTCGAGACATGGCTGGGGTGGGTGCGCGGCACGCCCGCCGGCTTCGCCGAGCTCGAGCACGACGGCGACGCGGTCGAGCTCGTCTCCTTCGGCCTGCTGCCGGCGTTCATCGGCCGCGGGATCGGGCCGCGGCTGCTCGACGCGGTGCTCCGGCGCGCATGGGCGCTCGGCCCGCGACGCGTGTGGGTGCACACGTGCTCGCTCGACGGCCCGGCGGCCTTGCGCACCTATCAGCGCCGCGGGCTGACCGTGTACGACGAGCGCACGGAAACGATGATCCTGCCGGCGCAGACGCTCGAGCCCTGGCCCGGGGCGGAGCGCCCGTCCGCCTGATGCGCTGGCTCGTCGACGCCAGCAACGTGATCGGATCCAAGCCCGACGGCTGGTGGCGTGACCGCGACGCTGCCGCGCGACGGCTGATCGACGCCCTGCGGCAGCTCGCCGAGGAGGGCGAGGACGTCACGGTGGTGCTGGACGCCGGGCCGGCCGAGTGGGCGGGACGCGACGGGCCGCTGGAGGTGGCGATCGCCCCCCGGCGCGGCCGCGACGCCGCCGACGACGAGATCGCCCGCCGCCTCGACGCCGACCCGGACCCGGCCTCGATCCGCGTGGTGACGTCGGACGCGGCGCTCGCCGCGCGCGCTCGTGAGCGTGGAGCCGAGGTGGTTGGTGCCGGGGCGTTCCGGCGGCGGCTCGCGTACTAGGCGCGCCGGCGGTCGGGCGAACGTCAACAGCGCTGGGTGGGGAAGTCGGGTGACCGTCCTGGCCGCGCCGGGGTTGGTAATGGTCGAACAGCGACCGTTAGCGACCCCGCCGCGGGGATGGGGTTGGTTAGTCGCGCATACCGCGACTTAGCGACCCCATCAGCCCCGATCGCACCCCCGCTTCCTTACCTGCGCAGTTGACGTTCGTCCGCGGCGCGGTTACGAGCCGTCGAACTCCACCGTCGGTCGCAGCACCATCCCGTCGATGTGCACCGTCGACACGTTCACGCCGCCGATCGCCACGCTCGTGCCGAAGGCGATGTGGGCCGTCCCCTTCACCTTCTCGTCCTCGAGGATGTTGCCGCTCAGGCGCGCGGCCGGGTTCGTGCCGATCCCCAGCTCGGCGATCGAGCGGCCGCACTCGCCGCCCGCGTCGAGCGTGCTGAGGAGCCACGGCGCGGCGGCGCCGACCGCGTCGACGATCCGGCCGCCGGACAGCGTCACGCGCAGCGGCTCCTCGAGCAGGCCGTAACCGCCGATCGACCCGTCGAAGACGATCGTGCCCTCGCCGGCGGTCTCGATCGGGGAGATGAAGCCCTCGCCGGCGGGCAGGTTCCCGAACGCGCCGGTCGCGCCGAGGTCGCCGTCGTCGCTGATGCCGGTCCGGCCGTCGAGCGTCAGCACCACGTGCGTCCCGGCCGGCGACGTGACGCGGCACGAGGTGGCGGCGGTCAGCCGGGCGGCGACCTCCTCGCCGGCGCGCTTCAGCTCGCCGTAGTCGACGGCGACCGCTCGCCGGAAGATCTCCTCGGTGATGCCCGGCATCGTCGCGATCCGCACGCCGAGCTCGCTCGCCGCGATCCTGGCCTGGGTGTGGCTGATCGAGAAGGCGGTCGGCGCGAACACCACGGATGCGCCCAGCATCGCGGCGGCGACGGCGGGCGGCGGCTCCTCGCCGTGGCGGGTCGCGGCCGGGAACGGCAGGATCGTGACGCGGCGCGCGCCGCTCGCCGCCTCGGCCAGCGCGTCGGCGATCGAGCGCTGCTCGTCGTTGCAGAGCACCAGCACGTCGTCCTCGGCGCGCAGGCCGAGCGCCTCGACGGCGGCGGCGGCGGCCGTCATGCGCGCTCCCGGTGGACGGCCACGCCGGCGATCACGAGCGCGACGCCGGTGACTTCGAGCCACGTCGGGACCTGGGCGAGCACGATCACGCCGACCACGGTAGCCGTGGCGGGCAGGAGCGCGACGAGCAGCGCGTAGGTCGAGCGCTTCATGCGGGCGAGCGCGAGCTGATCGGTCACGTACGGGATCACCGAGGACGCGATCCCGACGCCGAGACCGGCGAGCAACACGACGGGGTCGACGATCGCGGGGACCGCCGCCCAGGCTCCGATCGGCGTCGCGACGACGGCCGCGATCAGCATCGCGGCGGCGAGCCCGTCGATCCCGACTCCCGCGCCTCGCCGGGCCGCCTTCGAGCTGAGCACGATGTAGAGCGCGAACAGCACCGCGTTGGCGAAGGCGAGCACGAGGCCGAGCGGCTCCGCCTGCAGCTGCACGTCGGTCAGCAGGTACACGCCGCCGACGGCGAGCCCGAGCGCCGCCAGGTTGCGGCCCGTGCGGGCGCCGACGGCGGCGAGCACGATCACCGGCAGGAACTCGATCGCGGCGACGGTCCCCAGCGGCAGCCGGTCGATCGCGAGGTAGAAGGTGCTGTTCATCACCGCGAGCACCGCCCCCCAGCCGACCAGCAGCCGCTTGCTCTCGCGGTCGAGCGCGGCGAACGTGCGCCACGGCCGGCGCCACAGCGCGAAGATCGCCGCGGCGGTCGCGATCCGCAGCCACGCGACGCCGAGCACGTCGACGCGGGCGAACAGCAGGACGGCGAACGACGGGCCGAGGTAGTGGAAGACGGCGCTGACCATGAAGAAGCTCTCCGGCGGCGCCTTCACGGCGAAGGCGCTCGCCAGGGAGCGCACCCGCACGGGGGCGACGGAGGTGGTGGCGGGGCTGGTCATGGACCTGAAGATGGCGTACGATGTTGATAAGCACAACTTCAATGAGTGATCTAGAAAAGCGTGAGAGCTAATCAACTAGGCATCGAGCTGCGGCACCTGATCGCGCTCGACGCGGTCGCCCGCCACCTGTCGTTCAACGCCGCCGCGGACGAGCTCGGCTACACGCAGTCGGCCGTCAGCCAGCAGATCCTCTCGCTCGAGCAGATCGTCGGGCACCCGGTGTTCGAGCGATCGCGCGGGCCGGGACCGGTGCGAGTGACCGAGGTCGGCCGCGTGCTGCTCGGCCATGCGCAGGCCGTGCTGGCGCGGGTCGAGGCCGCCTCCGCCGACCTGACCGCGCTGGTCGAGGGAGCCGTCGGCGAGCTGCGGGTCGGCACCTACCAGAGCGTCGCGACGCGGCTGCTCCCGGTCGTGCTCGCGCGCTTCCGGGAGCTGTGGCCACGGATCGACGTCCAGCTGTTCGAGTCGGGCTCGCACGACGAGATCGACGGCCGCGTGGAGCGCGGCGCGCTCGACGTCGCGTTCACGACGCCGCCGATCCCCAACGAGGACGTGTTCGGCTACACGGGTCTGCTCAGCGACCCGTACCTGCTCGTCGTACACCCCGAGCACCCGCTCGCGCTGGCCGGCCGCCCGCCCGCGCTGCGAGCGCTGGCGGACCACGACCTGATCGGCTACCGCGTCTGTCGCGCCCACGCGCGCGTGGAGCGCCACCTGCGCGACAAGGGGATCGAGCCGCGTGTCGTGATGCGCGCCGAGGACAACCACCTGCTCCAGGGGCTGGCGGCCCAGGGCGTTGGCGCCGCGGTGATGCCGCTGCTCGCGATCGATCTCGATCGGACCGACGTCGTCGTGCTCGACCTGCGCGACCAGGTGCCGCGGCGCGAGCTCGGGCTGCTGTGGCACCAGGGCCGCGAGCTGAGCCGTCCGGCGCGCGACTTCATCGAGCTCGCGACTGCCGCCGGCGCCGAGCTGGCGGAGGAGGTCACACCGGTTCCGGCCGCCCGCTGACGAGCGAGCGGCGCGCGGCCAGTGCCACCGCGAGCGCGGCCCGCGCCTGCGGGAGGGTGCCGTCCTCGGGCTCGACGCCGGCCTCGACGCAGTCGAGGAACCGCTCGATCTGCGCGCCCCACGGGTTGCCCTCGCCCACGAACTCGCGCGCCTCTCCTCCGGCCGGATGAATCCGCAGCACCGAGGTGACGCCGCCGCCGATGTTGCCGCCCTCGTCGTCCGCGCGCGCCTCGAACCGGTGGTCGAGCACGCCGCGCCGGCACAGCACCCGCAGCCCGGCGGTGAACGGGAACGAGCCGGGCATCGCATGGCTGCCCTCGACCGCCGCGTCGCCGCCCTCGTGCTCGACGAGCGCCATGACGTGGCGGCCGCCCGCAGCCGCGCGCGCGTGCACGCGGCGCGCAGGTCCGAGGAGTGCACCGGCGAGGTCGAAGTCGTGCACGATCAGGTCGACGAGCGTCCCGCCCGAGCGGTCCGCGTCGAGCATCCAATCGTTCCAGTCGGGCGGCGTCGAGAGGCGGAGCGCGGTGGCGGCCAGCGGCCGCCCGAGCTCACCGGTCGCGAGCACGCGGCGCAGCTCGACGACCTCCGGGAGGTAGCGGAGCACGTGGCCGACCATCAGCAGCCCATCGCTCGCCCCGGCCGCCGCCCCGATCGCGTCGGCGTCCTCGAGCGTCAGCGCCACCGGCTTCTCCAGCAGCACGTGGCGGCCGGCCGCCAGCGCTCGCTCGGCCACCGGGCGGTGGAGCGGCGTCGGCAGGCAGATGTCGACGGCGTCGACGCCGGCCGCGGCGATCGCCGCGTCCCACTCGGTCACGATCTCCGCGCCGAGGCTCTCGGCCAGCGGGCGTGCGTCCTCGGCCGAGCGGGCGCACACGACCCGCACCTGCGCGCGGTCGCCGAGCTCCGCGTAGACCGCCGCGTGCGTGCGGGCCATGAAGCCTGCACCGAGCAGCGCGATGCCGGTCACGAGAGCCCGTGCGGAGCGAGCGCGTCACGCGAGGCGCGCATCGCGGCGGTGACCTGCTCGAGCGGCGGCCACGGCTCGCCGGTGAACTCGACCTCGACCGCGTACGGCCCGTCGTAGCCGGATCCGCGGAGGATCTCCAGCACGCGGCCGAAGTCGATGTGGCCTTCGCCGATCGCCGGGAAGTCCCAGTCGCCGAGCCCGCCGCGCATGTCCTTCAGATGGACGTTCGCGACGCGGTCGGCGATCGACGGCAGGTCGTCCTCGGCCCGCACGCCGCCGTAGTGCTCGACGTTGGCGGTGTCGTAGTTGACCTTCACCGCGGGATGCCCGATCCGGTCGAGCAGGGCGGCCGAGCGCTCGCCGGTGGCCATCAGGTCGCCGTGGATCTCCAGCGCGACGACCAGGCCGGACGCCTGCGCGGCGTCGGCGAGCGTCCCGATGTTGGCCATGAACGCGTCCTCGCTCTCCTCGACGTGCGCGTGGCCGCCGATCGCCGTGTTGACGATCGGCACGCCGAAGCGCTCCGCCCAGCGCACGACCGCGAGCCCGTGCTCGAGCCCGTCGCGGGTGGTGAGGTCGGAGTGGCCGCTGATCGACGCCGCCTCGAGCCCGAAGTGCGCGAGCCGCGCGCGTGTCTCGGCGGGATCGGCGTGCACGTCGACGTGCTCGGTCCAGCCGGGGACGGCGGACAGCTCGACGTGCCGGTAGCCGGCCTCGGCGATGCCGGCCAGCGCCTCTTCGGCCGTGTAGGAGTGGTACGAGTTCGCGTGTCCGGCGAGTGCGCTCATCGGCGCGCAAAGAGTACGGCGGCGACCGCGGTGGCAAGGTTGAGGCTCGAGACGCCCGGCCGCATCGGGATCCTCAACCGCGCGTCGGCGCGCGCCAGCAGGTCGTCGCCGAGACCGCGGCGCTCACTGCCGAACGCCAGCATCGCGCGGGGCGGGATGTCGGCGAGCACCTCGCCGCCCGGGTCGACGGCGACCAGCGGCCTGTCCCCGGGCTCCACCGCCTCGACGCGGGCGACGGGCAGCGCGTAGTGCAGGCCCGCGGAGCCGCGCAGCGCGGCGGCGTCCCACGGCTCGTGCGCCCCGGTCGTCAGCACGCCTGCGGCGTCGGCCGCGGCTGCGACGCGGACAGCGGCGCCGAGGTTGCCGAGGTCGCGCGGATCCTCGAGCACCACCAGCGGGGCACCCCGCGGGTCTGCGACCACCGCGGCCACGTCGACGCGCGGCCGGCGGGCGATCGCGACCACGCCCGTGCGCAGCGGGCCGGGGGCGAGTTGCCGGAGCTCGTCCCGCGTCACCTCGACGGCGATGTCCTTCATGCGGCCGGCGAGGTCCGGCGCCAGCTCGCGGGCGAGCCGCTCGAGGTCGTCGCGATCGACCGCGGCCACCGCCTCGACCTCGGCGCCGAACCGGAGCGCGTGCTTGAGCGCGTGGAAGCCTTCGAGCACCGCCATGCCGGGGTCGCGCCGGGCGGCGCGGACGCGGTCGATCATCGCGGCCGCAGGATCGTGGCCAGGAACGCGTCCGGCGTGCGGCGCAGGACGACCAGGCGCGGGTCGGGCACGTCGAGCACGCGCTCGGCGACCACCAGGTGCTTGAGCGGCCGCAGCCGCGTGTCGTCGAGCACGGTCGCGAGCGCGCGCCGGTCACCGCCGAGCACGATCGCGTCGAGGTCGCGCCGGTGCTCGAGCAGCACGCCGGCCGCCACGCCCGCGGCGTCGTCGAGCGCGACGCGCGCCTGGCCCTCGCGGCGGCGCTCGAACCGCTTCTGGCTCGAGCCGCCCGCGCTGTGGCGGCCGTGGACGTTGCGACGCCCGACCTTCGAGGCCACGAGCCTGCGGCCGGAGAACACGCCGGCCGCGTGGCCTCCGAGCCGCACGAGGATCACGCCCACCACACGCTCGCGCGCGGCATGGTCGAGCAGCGGCTGCGGGTCGAAGCCCTCGCTGACGCCGGTGGAGCCCAATGGCGGGAAGGGCGGGTCGGCCTCCAGCACGGCGCCCTCCGCACCGGTGAACGTCACGAGCCCGGGACGGATCTCGGTCCGTTCGACCGGCGCGTGCTCGTCCGCCCAGCGCTCGAGCCAGCGGCCGAGCCGCTCAGGCGGGATCTCGTAGCGCTCGGGTCCGCTCACCGTGAGGCGAGGATAGGATCCGGCGCCGATGGCCTGGCAGGTCTACCTCTCCGGCGAGATCCACACCGACTGGCGCGAGCGGATCGAACGCGGCGCCGAGGCCGCGGGGCTCGACGTCGAGTTCACCGGCCCCGTGACCGACCACGCAGCGAGCGACGACTGCGGCGTCGCGATCCTCGGCCCCGAGGAGAAGCCGTTCTGGAAGGACCACCTCGGCGCCGGTGTGAACGCCGTCCGTACGCGCACGCTGCTCGAGAAGGCGGACGTGGTCGTCGTGCGCTTCGGCGAGCAGTACCGCCAGTGGAACGCAGCCTTCGACGCGGGGATGGCGTCCGCGCTCGGCAAGCCGCTGGTGACGCTGCATCCCGAGCAGCACGACCACGCGCTGAAGGAGGTCGACCGCGCCGCGCTGGCCGTCGCGCGCGAGCCCGAGCAGGTCGTCGCCCTGCTCGGCTACGTCATCGACGGCAATTTGTAGTCCGAGGCGACAAAAGTTTCCACCTGAGGCTCCGGCTGTGTAAATCTTCCGCTGTCTGTGGTCCCGAAGCAGGTCCCACGCGCAGGGTGAGTCGGAGGAGAGGTCACATGGCCGGACTAGGGAACGTGCGCGCAGTCGCAGCATCGATCGCGGCGGTGGGGGCGCTCCTGGCGTGCGCGAGCGCCGCTCAGGCGCAGCGACCTCCAAGCCTCGGTGACGGCGCGCCGTCGGGCCAGAGCGGGATCCAGCTGTACAACTTCAGCTCGTACATCCAGAACGGCGCCGGCGAGATCGTCTGCCCGGACCCGCCCGCCGATCCCACTCCGTACTGCGTCCCCGCGCCCGCGCCGGCGACCCAGGCCGCGCGACTCGAGCGCGTGTTCGCCTTCCTGCAGTCGCAGAACATCAACATCGTCGAGCTCTACGGCTATCCCGGCAACCCGTTCCCGGGCACGAACCCGATGACCCCGCTCAACCTGCCAGGGCTCGACGCGCTGCGCGCGCTGGGCGACCAGTACGGCATCCGCTTCACCGGGCGCCACGGCAACCTGAACGAGCCGAACTGGGACAACCAGATCACGGCGTCGAAGCTCCTCGGCCAGGACCACATCGGCGAGGCCGGGTTCCCGGGCGGCGGCGGGGCCTACAACACCTACCAGGGTGCGCTGAACACGGCACAGCTGCTCAACCGCCTGGGCAAGCGCTCGATGGAGGCCGGCCTCGGCCCGGCGTACTTCCACAACCACCAGGCCGAGTTCCAGACCCGCCACGTGGACAACGGCATGCTCAAGAGCGCGTGGGAGATCATCATGGAGCGCACCGATCCGCGCTGGGTGTCGGCGCAGATCGACATCGGCTGGGCGGTCTGCGGCGCTTCCGGCCACGTGAGTCCGGTCGACCCCGCCGTCGGCGCGGCGTACGTGACGGCGATGATCAACAAGTTCACCAACCGGATCGTCAGCTTCCACGTCAAGGACATGGTCGACATCGAACCGGCGTGCAACAACGACGACCAGCGCGAGCTCGGCCAGGGCCAGATCAACTTCGCGCCGATGTTCGCGGCGGCGAAGAACCGCGTGAAGTACTACCTCGCCGAGCGCGACCCGGTCACCCCGGGGGGCCCGACGAACTTCAACCCGTTCGTCAACACGGCCAACAGCGCCGCCGCGCTCAAGAGCGCTCCGGCGCCGGTGCTGTACGCCTTCCCGCCGACGTTCCCGTCGTCGGTGCCGGTGGGCACCGCCGCGGCCGACAGCCAGGTCCCGGTCAAGGTCATCAACGACGGTGACGCACCGCTCACGATCACCAACGTGCAGCTCCAGGCCGAAGCCGCCGACGGCGGCAACCAGACGCGTGACGACTTCCAGATCGTCAGTCAGAACTGCTCCGGGGCCGGCAGCGCCGGGCCGCTGGCGCCGGGGGCGCAGTGCGTCGTCAACGTCGGCTTCAGGCCATCGCGCACGAACTACACGTCGGTCGCGCGCCTCCAGTTCACGTCGGACTCGGACGATGCGATGGAACGCGTGCTGCTCGCCGCCACGAGCGGGGGCAACGCCGTCAAGCCGATCAGCGGCACGGTCCCGAGCGTGATGATGCTCTCGATCCCGAGCGCGGGCGCCAGCTTCGGGACGTTCATGCCCACGCTGACCCGCAACTACGAGACGGCGATGGCCGCCGTCGTGACCACCACCACCGGTGACGCGGCGCTCTCGGTCGCCGACTCGAGCACGTCGTTCCCGGGCCATCTCGTCAACGGCGCGTTCGCGCTGCCGCAGCCGATCAACGCACGGGCGATCAACGCGAGCAACCCGACGCAGGCGTTCGCGCCCCTGGCCGAGGCCACCGGGACGCCGACGCAGCTGCTGACGTGGGACGGTCCGATCAACCAGCAGCCCGTGACGCTGGGATTCCGGCAGGGGATCGGGTCCGGCGACGTGCTGCGCTCGGGCACGTACAGCAAGACCCTGACGTTCACGCTGTCGACCACGGCCCCGTAGAACGCCGGGCCTCCCTGGGGGTGACGATCGAGAGCCCCGGCCGGCGCGAGCGGCCGGGGCTCTCGGTCATAAACTGCGCCGATGACCTACGTCGCCGCCGAGGACCGATACGAGCACATGCCCTACCGCAGGACCGGCCGTAGCGGCCTGCTCCTGCCCGCCGTCTCGCTCGGCCTGTGGCACAACTTCGGCGACGACCAGCCGATCGACACCCAGCGCGCGGTGCTCCGCCGCGCGTTCGACCTCGGCGTCACGCACTTCGACCTCGCCAACAACTACGGCCCGCCGTTCGGCTCCGCCGAGATCAACTTCGGGCGGCTCCTGCGCGAGGACTTCGCGCCCTACCGCGACGAGCTCGTGATCTCGACCAAGGCGGGCTATGACATGTGGCCCGGCCCGTACGGCGAATGGGGCTCGCGCAAGTACCTGCTCGCGAGCCTCGATCAGAGCCTGCAGCGGATGGGCCTCGACTACGTCGACATCTTCTACTCGCACCGGCTCGACCCCGACACGCCGCTGGAGGAGACGCTCGGCGCGGTCGACACGGCGGTCCGCCAGGGCAAGGCGCTGTACGCCGGCATCTCGTCGTACTCGGGCGCGCGCACGGGCGAGGCGGTGCAGATCCTGCGCGACCTCGGGACGCCGCTGCTGATCCACCAGCCGTCCTACTCGCTGCTCAACCGCTGGATCGAGGAGGACCTGCTCGACGTCCTCGGGCGCGAGGGCGTCGGCTCGATCGTGTTCTCGCCGCTCGCGCAGGGGATGCTCACCGACAAGTACCTCGACGGGATCCCCGAGGGCACGCGCGCGACCAAGGGCATCTCGCTGAGCTCGGACATGCTGGACGAGCGGACGCTCACGCACGTGCGCGCGCTGAACGAGATCGCGCAGCGCCGCGGGCAGTCACTCGCCCAGATGGCGATCGCGTGGACGCTGCGCGACCCGCGCGTCACCTCGTCGCTGATCGGCGCCCGCAACGTCGAGCAGCTCGAGGACAGCCTCGGCGCGCTCGGCAACCTGGAGTTCTCCGACGATGAGCTGACGGAGATCGACGGTCACGCGGTCGACGGAGGCATCAACCTCTGGAAGGCGTCCAGCGACGCCTGATGGAGCACCGGGTCCCGGCCGGCGAACTGGAGCGCTGGACGCAGGCGCTGCTCGAGGCATCAGGGCTCGAGCCGAACGCTGCTGCGGCGGTCGCCGAGACGCTGATCGACACGAGCCTGCGGGGCGTCGACTCGCACGGCGTGGCGCGCGTGCCGGTGTACGCGGAGCGCCTCCGCAGCGGCGTCCTGAATACGCGCCCGAAGCCGTCGGTGGTGCGGCGCGACGGTGCGATCGCGCTCGTCGACGGCGATCAGGGGCCCGGTCAGGTCGCCGCGCTGATCGCCACCGACCTGTCGATCGAGATGGCGCGCGAGCACGGCGTGGGCGCGGTGGCGGTGCGGCGCAGCGCCCACTTCGGCGCCGCGGCGTTCTACGCGCGGCGGGCCGCGCAGGCGGGCCTCGTCGGGATCGCGATGACCAACACCGAGCCGCTCGTGATCCCGTTCGGCGGCGCCGAGCCGGCGCTCGGCACGAACCCGATCGCGCTCGCGGCGCCGGCGGGCGTCGGCATCTTCGACCTCGACCTGGCGACCAGCCAGGTCGCCATCAACCGCATCTACAACGCGCGCGACGAGGGCCGGCCGGTCCCGCTCGGCTGGGGCGTGGACGAGCGCGGCGAGCCGACGACGGATGCCGCGGCCGTGCGCTCGGCAGTCCCGCTCGGCGGCTACAAGGGCTACGTGCTCGCCGTGATGGTGGAGATCCTGTGCGGCGTGCTGGCGGGAGCCGGCGTCCGACACGGGGTCGGCGGGCTGTACGACGGTGGCAGGGAGCCTCAGGACGTCGGGCACTTTCACCTCGCGCTCGACCCGGAGCGCACCGTCGGGCGCGACCGGTTCGCGGACGTGCTCGGCGGGATGCTGGACGAGCTGCGTGCGAGCCCGGTCGCTCCGGGCTCTGACGAGGTGCTCGCTCCGGGCGATCCCGAGACGCGCGCGCGGGCCGCGCGCGAGCGCTCGGGCGTGCCGATCGAGCCGGCGCTGTGGGCGCGCCTGCACGAGCTCAGCGCCGAGCTCGCCGTGCCCGCGCCGGGCTAGTCACTTGCGCGGAGAAGCGGCGAAAGCCCGAGGGCTTGTGTTTGCTGCGCCGCAAATTGGATATGGTCGGCGCGAAGGCGTTTCCCACGCGCGGCCGTCCTCCCCGGCGGCCGCGTGTGCGACGCGGTCCCGCATCGCGCACGGGTACGGATAACCGCACGAGGGGGCAGGTCAAGGGGACTCCCCGATGTGGTGGCGACCGGCGCTCCGCATGCTGCCCGGCCATGGCAGCAGCGGCCGTCAACCCCTCCTCATCGCAGCCGGGCGGCCTGCTGCTCGCCGTCGGCGCGATGGGCATCATCCAGCTCGGGAGCGCGCTCTCGGAGCCGCTGTTCGCAGAGGTCGGCCCGACCGGCGTCGTGGCGCTGCGACTGGCCGTCGCCGCGGCGGTGCTGTGGCCGCTGACGCGGCCCGCCGCCCGAGGCCGTGACCGGGCCGACCTGTGCGCGGCGGTCTGGCTCGGGCTCTGCTCGGGCGCGCAGACTCTTCGCGGCGATCGACCGCATCCCGCTCGGTGTCGCGGTGACGATCGAGTTCCTCGGGCCGCTCGCCGTCGCCGTCGCAGGCTCGCGGCGCCGGCTCGACGTCCTGTGGGTGCTCCTGGTCGCCACCGGCGTCGCCCTGCTCATGCTCGGGCGCGGCGCCGACGGCGGTCTCGACCCGGCCGGCGTGGCGCTGGCGGGCGTCGCGGCCGTCTGCTGGGCGGGATACATCGTGCTGACCAAGCGGGTCGGCTCGCGCTGGTCGGGGCTGGAAGGACTGGCAGTGTCGCTGGCCGTCGCGGCGGTGCTCGCGCTCGGGCCGGGCATCGCGATGGCCGGTACCGCGCTGATCGATCCCGGGGTCCTGGCGGCCGGCGCCGGGCTCGCGCTGCTGGCCCCGCTGGCGCCGTACGCACTCGAGCTGCTCGCGCTCCGCCGGCTGCCCTCCGCCCGGTTCGGGATCGTGATGAGCCTCGAGCCCGCGATCGGCGCCGCGCTCGGCTTCGCGCTCCTGGGCCAGCACCTGCCGCCCACCGCGGTCGTGGCGATCGCGCTGATCGTCGTGGCGAGCGCGGGCGCGATGGTCGGCGTTCGCCGCACATGACGTACGGTGCAGCGCCATGGAAGTCCTGATCCTCAACCGCGCCGAGGTCGAGCGGCTGCTCGATCTCGGCGAGCTGCTGGAGGCGCTCCGCGACGCGTTCCGCGCGATCACCACGGGCGAGGTCGCCGCGGCGCCGCGCAACGAGCTCGCCGGGCCCGGCGAGGCATTCCTGCTCGGCATGCCCGGCCGCACGCGCGACGGGCTGATGACCGTGAAGGTCGTGACGGTGTACGAGACCAACGTCGAGCTCGGGATCCCGTCGCACCTCGCCACGATCGGCCTGTACGACCCTGACACCGGCGAGTGCCGCGCGTTCCTGGACGGCACGTACATCACCGCGATCCGCACGAGCGCGGCGGCGGCGCTGAGCTGCGACCTGCTCGCCCGCAGGGATGCGCGCGTGCTGGCGATCGTCGGCGCCGGCGTCCAGGGCGCGAACCACCTGCGGACGATGCCGCTGGTGCGCGACTTCGAGGAGATCCGCGTCTCGTCCTCGCGCTTCGAGGACGCCGAGCGCGTGGCCGCCGCCGACCCGCGCGCCGGCGCCGTCAGGACCGCGGAGGAGGCGGTGCGCGGCGCCGACGTCGTCGCGCTCACCACGCACGCGGCGCACCCCGTGATCGAGCCGGGCTGGCTCGCTCCCGGCACGCACGTGACCTCGATCGGCTACCGGCCGCCGGAGGGCGAGCTGCCGCGCGAGCTCGCGCGCGCGGGCCACCTGTTCGTGGAGACGCGCGAGGCGTTCGCGCCGCCGCCCGTCGGCTGCTCGGAGCTCGCAGGGCTAGACCCGGCGTCCGGCACGGAGCTGGGTGAGCTCCTGCTCGGGCGCGCCGCCGGGCGCGCCGACGAGACCGAGATCACGGTCTACAAGGCGATGGGGCACGTGGCCGAGGACATCGCCGCTGCCGAGCTGGTGTACGCCGCCGCCCGCCGCGAGCGCGCGGGCACGCTCGTCGAGCTCTGACCCGCGCGGAATATCCGCCCCGCCACGGCGTCTGGTCCTATCGAGACGGCCACACGACGGAGGACACCGATGCTCAAGCGCACCATCACGATCTGCCTCGCAGTTGCAGCGCTCGGCAGCGGGCTCGCAGCCTGCGGCGGCGGCTCGTCGGACGAGCCCCCGGCGGCGGCCGCCAAGCCGCCCGCGACCGGCGGGACCGCAGTGTCGATGCAGGACAACAGCTTTACGCCGGCCGACCTGAAGGTGGCGCCGGGCGAGGAGGTCACGTTCACCAACGACGGCGCGATCGCACACACGGCCACCGCCGGCGAGGGCGCCGACTTCGACTCCGGCTCGGTCGCCCCGGGCGAGACCTTCACCTTCACCGCCGGCGACGCCGGGACCGTCAGCTACGTGTGCACGTTCCACCCCGGCATGCAGGGCACGATCGAGATCGGCTGACACGACCGCGGGGCGATTCCTGCGCCCCTGATCCTGGACCGCGCGGCCATGGGCATCGTGGCCCGCGCGCCCCAGGATCGGGGGTGATGAACAAGCCCCAGAGACCGACCGCGCCGCCCGACCATCGCGTGTACCCGCGGCGGCCCGCAATCCCGCCGCGGCCGCGGCAGGCGGCGTCGCCCGCGCGCCGTGTGGCGTCGGTGCGAGTGCGGCTGTGGTCACGAGCGGTCCCACCGGACCGCTCGTTCCCCCGCATCTGATTCAGACTGTGGCGATGGAATATCGCCAGCTCGGTTCGTCCGGCCTGAGAGTCTCCGCGCTCACGCTCGGCACGATGACCTTCGGCGGCCGCGACAACTTCGCCGCCGTCGGCTCGACCGACGTCGCGGGCGCGACCCGCCAGATCGACCTCTGCCTCGACCGCGGTGTCAACTTCATCGACACCGCCGACGTGTACTCGGGCGGGCTGTCCGAGGAGATCGTCGGCGAGGCCCTGAAGGGGCGGCGCGATCGCGCGCTGATCGCGACCAAGGCGCGTATGCCGATGGGCGACGGGCCGAACGACGCGGGGCTCTCGCGCCACCACCTGATCGCCTCGTGCGAGGCGAGCCTGCGGCGGCTCGGGACCGACTACGTCGACCTCTACCAGGTGCACGAGTGGGACGGCCAGACGCCGCTCGACGAGACGCTGGAGGCGCTCGACACGCTCCTGCGCGACGGCAAGGTCCGCTACGTGGGCGCGTCGAACTACGGCGGCTGGCAGCTGATGAAGGCGCTCGCCGTGGCCGACCGGCACGGCTACCAGCGCTTCGTGACCCAGCAGATCTTCTACTCGCTCCAATCGCGCGACGCGGAGTACGAGCTGGTGCCGATCGCGATCGACCAGGGCGTCGGCATCCTCGTGTGGAGCCCGCTGGCCGGCGGCCTGATGTCGGGCAAGTACCGCCGCGGGACCGACGGCCCGGCCGGCGCGCGCCACCTCACCGATTGGAACGAGCCGCCGGTGCGCAACCAAGAGCAGGTCTACGACATCGTCGACGTGCTCGTCGAGATCGGCGAGGGGCACGGCGTCTCGCCGGCACAGGTCGCGCTCGCATGGCTGCTCCAGCGACCGGGCGTGGTGTCGGTGATCGTCGGCGCGCGGACGGACGAGCAGCTGGCGGACAACCTCGGGGCGGCCGAGCTGACGCTGTCCGAGGGCGAGCGCGTCGCGGCTCGAGGAGGTCAGCCGCCCGCCGCTGATCTATCCCTACTGGCACCAGGCCAAGACGGCCTCCGACCGGCTCGGACCCGCCGACCGGGCGCTGCTCGAGCCGTACCTCTAGAAGTCCGCGAGGCCGGGCCGTCCGGCCTCGACCGCGAACCGCTTCAGCGTGCGGACCCTGGCGTCCGGGCTGCCGACGCGGTCGGCGATCCGCCAGTCGACCTCCAGCTCGGAGCGCCTCAGGCGCGCCGTCATCGACCCGCGGCGGTCACCGTCGAAGAAGCGGATGTGCGGGTTGAACGGCACCATCGGGCCGTAGTACGGCCCGTACGGAGTGTCGTCCCCGTTGGAGCTGATCGACGGCGTCACGAACTCGGCCGCGACCGTCCGTGACCGCGGGTTGTCGAAGTCGAGCTTGATGTCGCTCGCGAACGTCGAGTGCCAATCGCCGGTGAGCACGACCGGGTTGTCGATCCGGCGCGAGTGCAGGTGCTGGATGATCCGGTTGCGGGCCGCCGGGTAGCCGTCCCACGAGTCGTTCCAGAAGCGCTGCACGTCCGGCGCAGGGTCATGATCGAGCTGTGCCATCAGCACCTGCTGGGCGATGAAGTTCCAGCGCGCGGGGGAGCGGTCGAGCCCGCGCAGCAGCCAGCGTTCCTGCTCGGGGCCCGTCAGCGTCTGGCGCGGCTCGAGCGCGGCGGCGCAGCGCGCGCTCTCGCCGTCGCCGCACGGCTGGTCGGTGCGGTACTGGCGCGTATCGAGCACGCTGAACTCGGCGAGGTCTCCCCACTTCAGGCGGCGATAGATCGGCATCGACGTCCCGCGCGGCAGCGAGTCGCTCCGCAGCGGCAGGTGCTCGTAGTACGCGCGATAGGCGTTCGCCCGGCGCGCGAGGACGGCGGATTCGTCGCCGCTGTAGTCGTTGCGGACCTCGTGGTCGTCCCAGGTCACCACGAACGGGTGGGCGGCATGGGCGGCCTGCAGGTCCGGATCGGTCTTGTAGAGCGCGTGACGGAGCCGGAACTGGTCGAGCGTCTCCGTCTCTGCCGCGAACGCCGCGGGCAGCTGCGGCGCGCGCGGGCCCCAGCCGTTGGTGATCCCGTACTCGTACACGTAGTCGCCGAGGTGGATGACGAAGTCGAGGTCCTCGCGGGCGATCGCACGGTAGGCGGGGTAGAAGCCCTCCTCCCACTTCTGGCACGTGACGAACGAGAAGGCGAGCCGGTCGACGCGGCGCGGACCGGGCGCCGTGCGCGTGCGGCCGACGCGACTGGCGGCGGCGCCGCTGGTGAAGCGGTAGAAGTACTCGCGCCCGGGGTCGAGCCCGTGTGCCTCGACGTGGACCGAGTGCGCGAACGCCGGCCACGCGGTGGCGCGACCGCGGTCCACGATCCGGCGCATGCCCGCATCCTTGGCCAGCTCCCAGCGCACCTCCACGGGCCGCGGCGGCATCCCGCCGTCGGCCTGGAGCGGCTGCGGCGCGAGACGCGTCCAGAGCACGACGCCGTCCGGAGCGGGATCGCCGGAGGCGACGCCGAGGGTGAAGGGATCCGAACCGTGGCCCGCGTTCGCGCCGTAGGCCAGGTCGAGTGGCAGCCGGCTGAGGGCGGCGGCGAGCGCGAGAGACCCCGCGCCCACAAGTGCGCTCCGGCGGGTGTGCGGCCCGGCGGCGATCTCCGCCAGCCGCCGATCGAGGTCGAGCGTCGACATGCGGCCGGACCATTCCATCACGACAGGCGGGTCCGGTGAAGATCGGGTGACGCCTCGGGAACGCCCTCGGCGAGGGCTACCGCCACCCCGCGCGCGGGTAGCCTCCGCCCGATGCCCGAGCCTCGCCGCCGCCTGCCGAGCCCGCGTGACGTCCCGTGGCCCGAGCTGCGCCGCCGCGCGGCATTGCTCTATTTCTGGCTGCAGGCCGGTTGGGATGAGCTCTCGGCCGCCGAGCGCACCGAGGCCCGGCGCCTGCTCGCGAAGTCGCGCGGGCGGCCGCGGAACCTCACGCGCACCGAGGCCCGGCGTCTCGGCGCGCTCGCCGGGCGCGCGGCCAGCGCCGTCGCCCGCACGCGGCGCCGGTAGCGTCGTCAGGTGTCGCGCGCCAGTAGCGCGATCAGCATGCGCTGGACGACCGGCGGCGGTGA
The DNA here is from genome assembly GCA_963806395.1 of uncultured Solirubrobacteraceae bacterium. Classification (GTDB taxonomy): domain Bacteria; phylum Actinomycetota; class Thermoleophilia; order Solirubrobacterales; family Solirubrobacteraceae; genus DASSUW01. Next base: position 587,198 of record CAWDYI010000022.1, read on the forward strand.
CAGGAAGACGGTCTCGCCGCGGTGCTTCTTGAGGAAGCGCGCCGCCCAGCGCGCGCCGCGCAGCCCGCGCGGGATTCCCGGCCTGAGGAACATGCCGTCGCGCGCCCCGGCCGCGCTCTCCTCGAGGAACGTCTGAAGGTCGAGCCCGGGAACGACCACGCAGCGCAGCTGCGCCTCGCGGTCGCTGACGGCGGCGAGCCCGTGCTTGGTGCCGGGCGATACGACCATCTCGCCGTCCTCGGGGCCGATCACCCGCTTGTCGTCGCCGAGCTGGAACCGCACCCTGCCCTCGACCACGGACCAGCGCTCGATCTGGCGCGGGTGCAGGTGCGCGGGAGCCGGCCGCCGGGCTCGAGCCAGCAGTGGACGATCAGGTCGTCGCCCTGCGGCTCGAACGCGTAGCGGACCTTGTGGACCGGGTCGCGTACGGGATCGGTCATGAGACCCTCCTTGCGAGTCGAGGACGGTGCCTGCGCGGCTTGAAGACCGAGAGCCCGGTCGCCAGCGTGAGCGCGAGCACGTCGTAGGCGCACGCGAGTATCAATGTTGACTCGCGCGCCACCATCGCCGTCGCGCATCGCCGCGGTGGCCGGGCCGATGACAGTGCGCCGGCGATGATGACCGACGAGGATCACCAGGAGCTTGGCCGTGACCCAGCGGTGGCGCAGGACGCCCCACTTCGTTCCGAGACCGAGCAGGACGCCGGTGCCGAGCGTGGCCAGGCTGAGCGGGATGCCGAACACGATGCTGAACATTTCGAGCAACTCGGTAGGACGATGCGGCGAGGGCCGGATCGGCGGTCGTGGCGGCGCGGATGTTGATCGCCAGGATGCCGGCGGAGTCGCCGAGCAGCCCGACGGAGGCGATGATGTGCAGCGGTGAGCACGGCGCGGCGCACCGACGGGCGGCATTGAGATCTTGGGACGGGCTCATGACGATCCGCAACCGTCGCAGCGATCGCCGCGCGCCGTCGTCGCCCGCGACGGCGAACCTGATGTCGTCCGCGAGTCGTGGCCAGCGGCGCGGTCTCCTCCTCGATGAGGACGCCAAGCTCATCCGCGCGGACGAGGACGGACACGCTGCCGGCTCGTACAGTGGCGGCCGTGAGTGACGCTCTGGCGAACATCCCGCGGCCGCCCCGGGTCGACGTGCTGCTTGCGTGTCGCGCTGACCATCGCCGGCGTGCTGGAGGTGCTGCTCGGGCCGGTGGTCGACGGCAGCCGGCTGGTGAGCGCGCTCGCGCTCCCGGTCGCCACGCTGCCGCTCGCGTGGCGCCGCAGCGCGCCGCTGCTGCCGATCATGGCGCTCGCGGTCGTGCTGCCGGTTCAGGCGCTGCTGGGCGGGCTGCTCGTCGAGCAGTCCGTGACCCCGCTGGTGGCGCTCGTGCTCGCGCTCTACTCCGCCGGCCGGTACGCCGCCACCGCGCCGGCGTTCGCCGGAGCCGCTGTCGCCCTCGCGGCGCTCGCCGTCACGCGGATCGCCTTCGACCCGGCCGTCGAGACCGTCGGCGACGCCGCGTTGACGGTCTTCTACGCGCCGCTCCCGCTGCTGATCGGTCGCTGGGTGCGCGGCCAGGCGCTGCTGCACGGCGAGCTCGAGGAGAAGGCGGCGCAGCTCGAACGCGAGCGCGAGCGCAACGCTCGCCACGCCGCCGAGGAGGAGCGCATGCGCATCGCCGGCGACCTTCAGGCGGCGGTCACCGGCAACCTGACGACGATCGTCCACCAGGCACACGAGCTGCCCGAGCGGCTGGCCGCGAACGAGCACGCAGCGGCGCGCGCGCTGCTCGTGGGCATCGCCGACCGGGCACGTGACGCGCTCGCCGACGTGCGGCGGGTGCTCGGCGATCCTCCGCCGCGACGCAGCCGCCGCCGCTCGCGCCCACGGAGGCGCGGCTCGACACCGGGGTCGGCGTGCCGCCGTGGCACGCAGTCGCCCGACACACCGCGGCCTGCCGCATCGGCGAGGCAGCCGCGCCGGCCCGAGCTGCGCAAGCGCCGGCTCGACCAGGCGCTCGTCGGCGCTCCTGCTCGGTGGGCGCCGAGATCGAGCTCGCGTTCGCGGCGCCCGGCGGCGACCGCCTGATCGCGGCGCTCACCGCCGTTCTGATCGTCACACCGCTGCTGTGGCGCCGTAGCCGGCCGGTCACCGTCGCCGCTCGCCGTGCTCGCGGCGGTCGGCGATCCAGAGCGCGGTCCTCGGCCTCGATCCGTTTCCCGATCTCCGACATCGCCGCGCTGATCGCCGCCGCGTACGCCGTCGGGGCGCACGCGGAGCGCCGGCTCGCGGTCCCCGGCCTGGTGGTGCTCGCGCTCGGCGTCGCGCTGCACGCCGCCGTCTTCCACCCCGAGGGCGTGGCGCCCGCGGTCCTCGGCGGCGTGACGGTCCCGTGGGTCGTCGGCCGCACCGTGCGCAGCCGCAGGCTGCTGACCTTCGAGCTCCGGAGCAAGGCCGCTCGGATGGAGCACGCGCGCGAGCTCGAGGCCCAGGCCGCGATGATGGCCGAGCGGGTGCGAGTGGCGCGCGAGCTCCACGACGTCGTCGCGCACAACATCAGCGTGATCGCGATCCAGGCGGGCGGCGCGGAGGGCGTCGTCGAGCGCGATCCCGAGCGCGCCGCGCAGTGCGCCGCGCTGATCGAGGCGGTCGGCCGCGAGGCGCTGGTCGAGCTGAGCCGCCTGCTCGATCCGCTCAGCCGCGATCCCGCCGCGACGGCGCCGCAGCCGAGCCTCGCACGCGTGAACGCGCTCGCCGAGCGTGCCCGCGACGCGGGCCTGCCGGTCGAGCTGCGCGTCGAGGGCGAGCCGGCGCCGCTGCCCGCCGGGATGGACCTGGCGGCGTACCGGATCGTGCAGGAGGCGCTGGCCAACACCTCCAAGCACGCCGGCGCCGCGCGCGCCTGGGTCATCGTCCGCTACGCCGCCGACGGGGTCGAGCTGGAGATCGCCGACAACGGGCGCGGACCGAACGGCGGGCGCGCCGACACCGGCTCCGGTCACGGCCTGGTCGGGATGCGCGAGCGCGTCGGGCTCTACGGCGGCACGCTGAACGTCGGCGGCCGCCCCAGCGGCGGCTTCCTGGTCCGCGCCCGGCTGCCGATCGGACACGCATGAGCATCCGCGTCCTGATCGTCGACGACCAGTCGCTCGTGCGCGCCGGGTTCCGGCTCGTGCTCGAGAACCATCCCGACATGCTGGTCGTCGGCGAGGCCTCAAATGGACACGAGGCGATCCACAGCGCCGGGCGGTTCGACCCCGACGTCGTGCTGATGGACATCCGCATGCCCGAGCTCGACGGCATCGCCGCGACCCGCGAGATCACCGCCAAGCACCGTGCGCGGGTCCTGGTGCTCACGACCTACGACCTCGACGAGTACGTGTACGACGCGCTCCAGGCCGGAGCAAGCGGCTTCCTGCTCAAGGACACGCCGCCCGCGCAGCTCGCCGACGGCATCCGCTCCGTCGCGAGCGGCGAGGCGCTGCTCGCGCCGACCGTCACGCGCCGCCTGATCGAGGAGTTCGCCCGCGTCGGCCTCGCCCGCCGCGCCCGGCCGCCCGAGCTCGAGGAGCTGACTCCACGCGAGCTCGACGTACTCCAGCTGCTGGCGCGCGGCATGTCCAACGCGGAGATCGCCGCCGCGCTGGTCCTGGGCGACACGACCGTGAAGACCCACGTCACGCACGTGCTGAACAAGCTCGGCTTGCGTGACCGCGTGCAGGCCGTGGTGCTGGCCTACGAGTCGGGGCTCGTCACCCCCGGCCGCCCTGAGTCGCCAGAGCGATGAGTTCTGGGCCCCGGCCCGGTCTTTATGGCAACGACAGGCGACAGACGAGGGAGATCATGACCGCACAACTCGAACAACAGCAATCCGACAGATCGCGCTGGGTCGCGCTCTACGTCCTGTGCACGGGAATGCTGATGATCGTGCTCGACGCGACCGTCGTGAACGTGGCGCTGCCCTCGATCCAGGACGACCTCGATTTCTCGACCTCGAGCCTCGCGTGGGTCGTCAACGCCTATCTGATCGCGTTCGGCGGCCTGCTGCTGCTCGCCGGCCGGCTCGGCGACCTGATCGGCCGCCGGACCATCTTCCTGGCCGGCCTCGGCGTGTTCACGGTGGCGTCGCTGCTGTGCGGCGCCGCGCAGAGCCAGGAAATGCTGGTCGCCGCGCGCTTCCTCCAGGGCGTCGGCGGCGCGATGACCTCCGCAGTGATCCTCGGAATGATCGTCACCATGTTCCCCGAGCCGCGCGAGCAGGCGAAGGCGATCGGCGTCTTCGCGTTCGTGGCGTCCGCGGGCGGGGCGGTCGGCCTGCTGGTCGGCGGCGTCCTCACGCAGGCGATCAACTGGCACTGGATCTTCTTCGTGAACATCCCGATCGGCGTCGCGACGGCCGTGTTCGCGATGCGCCTGATCGAGCGCGAGAAGGGCATCGGCTTCGGCGACGGCGCCGACATCGCCGGCGCGGTCCTGGTCACCGGCGCGCTGATGCTCGGCGTCTACACGATCGTCGAGCCGGCCGCCGACTACGGCTGGAGCTCCGGCCGCACGCTGGCGCTTGGCGCCCTGTCGCTCGTGCTGCTTGCGGCGTTCATCGCCCGCGAGGCGACCGCGCGGAGCCCGTTGATGGCGCTGCGGATCTTCCGCTCGCGCAACGTCACGGGCGCGAACCTGATCCAGGTGCTGAGCGTCGCCGGGATGTTCGGGATGTTCTTCCTCGGCGCGCTGTACCTGCAGCGGATCCTCGGCTACGACGCGCTCCAGACCGGGCTGGCGTTCCTGCCGGTCACGATCCTGATGGGCACGCTGTCGGTCCGCTACACGGACCGGCTGGTGATGCGCTTCGGCGCGCGAAAGCTGGTGCTGACGGGCCTGGTCCTGTTCATGGCCGGACTCGCCCTGTTCACGCAGGCGCCGGTGGACGGCGTGTACGTGACCGACGTGCTCCCGGTGATGGTCCTGCTCGGCACCGGCGCCGGCCTGTGCTTCCCGGCGCTGATGACGCTCGCGATGTCGGGCGCGACGCCGAGCGACGCCGGACTGGCCTCGGGCCTGATCAACACGACCGCGCAGGTCGGCGGCGCGCTCGGCCTGGCCGTGCTCGCGACCCTGTCGACCTCGCGCAGCGAGGATCTGCTCGCGCAGGGGGAGTCGGCGGCGGCGGCGCTGACCGGCGGCTACCACCTCGCGTTCTGGATCGGCGCCGCGCTGGTCGCCACAGCGATCGTCGTCACCCTCACGGTGCTGGAGCCCGAGGCGAAGGCCGCGAAGCAGCAGGCCGCTCCCGAGCGCGGCTGCGGCCAGCCCGCCTACTCCGAGGCGGCCTGAGCCTGGATTCCGGCTGAAAGCAGTACGCTCCCGCGCAGGGCATCCGAGGCGCAGGGATGGAAGCGGGAGTCCGGCCGACACCCACCGCTCGACTCGACCCGGATCGGGACTTCGAGCCCTTGCGCGCGGAGGCCCGGCGGCGCTTCATGGCCCGGGCGCGGCGGGCCGGCCAGCAGGCGTTCCACGACCTCGACGAGGCGGCGGACGAGGCGTACCAGGACGCCTGGCTCGAACTCGTCCGCCGGCCTGCGCCGGCGGTCGAGGATCCGGCCGGCTATCTCGCCGGCATCATGTGGCACCGGTTCCACCGGCGCGAGCTGCGACCGGTACGAGCGCCCGCCGCCCCGCTCGACGACCGCGTCGCGAGCCGCGATCCGGCGCCCGAGGATGTCGTCGCGGCGCACGACGCGCAGCGGGCGGTGCAGGAGGCGCTGGCCGACCTGCCGGAGCGGGAGCGCGCGGCCGTGCTGCTGCGATCGCTCGGCCTCGGCATCGCCGACGTCGCGACCAGCCTCGGAGTGAGTCCGCGCCGCGCGCGCAAGCTCTCCGACGCCGGCCACCGCCGGCTCGCCACCGAGCTCGAGGACGCGGGCGCCGCGGAGCGATGCATGGGCGTCGCGAGCACGCTGCGGGCGCTGGCACTGGGCTGGGAGATCGCGGGCCGGCGCCGGACACGGCTGGAGCGGCATCTCGCGACGTGCCCGGCGTGCCGAGCGACCGTCGCCGCGCTGCGCCACGAGGGACGCCTTGCGGTCATGCCGATCGTCCTGGCCGGCGCGTCCGAGGAGGGCGCGCGCGGCCTGGTCGAGCACGCCGCACATGCGGCGGCGCGGATCTCGGACCGGGCGCCGGCCGGGAGCGCCGAGGCGTCCGCGGGCGCGCTCGGCGGCACGGCGATGGGCGGCATGCTGGCGACGAAGCTCGTCGCCGGATGTGTCGCGGTCGGCGTCGCCGCCGGATGTGTCGCAGTGGTGGCGCGCGACGATGCGCCGGCCAAACGGCCGGTCGCGGCGCCCGCACCGTCGCCGAGCGCGGGTCAGGCGACCCCGCTCCGGCCGGCCGGGCTCACGCGGGTGGGCGACTCCCTCACACGGGAGAGGACGCTTCGCGCGGCCCGGCAGCGAAGTGCCGCTGAGCGCGAGCAGGCCGCCGTCCGGCGCGCTGTCGGACGTTCGCGCCGGCGTACCCGCGATGCCCGGCAGGCGGTCCGCCGCGCGCAGGAACAGACCCGGCGCGCCCAGCAGAAGACCGAGCGTGCGCAGGAGCAGACGCAGCAGGCCCAGCAGAACACCCAGCGCGCACAGGAGCAGACCCAGCAGGCCCAGCAGAACATCGATCAGGCCCAAGCCAACGTCGAGCAGGCGACGAGCAACGTCGAGCAGGCGCTGGAGAAGGCCTTCGGCGGTGCGCCATAGGCGTATTCAGGGGGGCACTTCCCGGCCGTGATGGACACGCCGGGGTGCCATGAGCCATATCGAAGGAGCGACCATGCACCGCCTTCTCGTCGCGGCAGCCGTACCCGCCGCGTGCCTCGTCCTCGCCGCCACCGCCTTCGCGGCCGTGATCCGCGGCGACTCCGGCCCCGACCGCCTGCGCGGCACGGCGAGCGGCGACCAGATGTACGGCCTCGGAGGCGCCGACCGGCTCACCGGTCGCGGCGGCAGCGACGTGATGTACGGGAGCAGCGGCGCCGATCGCCTGTCGGGCGGCTCGGGCAGCGACACGCTGTACGGAGGCTCTGGCGGAGACCGCCTGACCGGCGGCTCCGGGAAGGACCGGTTCTACGGGGGCAGCGGCAGCGACCGCATCTTCGCCCGCGACGGGCAGATCGACATCATCTCCTGCGGGAGCGGCAACGACTCCGCCCAGGTGGACCCGATCGACATCGTCTCGAGCTGCTGAGCGAGTTCACGGCCGGTAGACGAACCGCAACGGGGCGCTGCTCGCCTCCGTCTCCCACGCGCTCGTCGCATCCGCCCACAGCGTGCCGTCGGCGGCCCGCAACTCGGCGCCGCCGCACCGCCGCGCGAGATCGAACCGCACGCGGCGCGTGAGCTCGGTCGGGGCGGCGACGCCGGGGGCGATGCGCGTGCGCGCGATCGCCGGCGGCGGGAAGTAGCGGATCAGCGGCACGACCTCGTCGCCGCACCGGATGCGCGCGCTCAGGCTCACGCGGATGCGGGCCATGCCCTGCTTGTCGCGACCGACCGCCGTCGGGCGCAGCAGCGGCGCGGTGAGCCGCACGCCGGCGGGTGCGCGCTCGCCCGAGACGGCCTCGGCGTCGCCCAGGCGGAGCACGGCCTCGGGCGCCGTCCGGTCGGCCTCGGGGACGGTCGCGCGGTCGGGCTCGACCGCGTGGCCCGCGTGCGTCCCCGCGTCGGGCGCCGCGATCCTCGGTGCGTCGGTGGTCGTCGGCTCCTCGCGCGGCGCCGGCGGCGAATCCTCGCCGCCGCATCCCGCGAGCGCCAGCAGGGCGATCAGCAGTGCTCGTGCCACGCTCGCGATGGTAGGTCGGTCCGGCGGCCCGCAGAAATAGCGACTACGCGCGTCTCATAAGCTGCGTGCATGACAGCCGACCCGCGGCTGCTGCGCCCGTTCGTCGCCCTCGCGGACGAGCTGCACTTCGGCCGCGCCGCCGAACGCCTGCACATCACCCAGCCGGCGCTGAGCCAGCAGATCGCGCGGCTCGAGCGCCAGCTCGGCGTGCGGCTGTTCGAGCGCACTCGCACGCAGGTCGAGCTGACCGAGGCCGGCGCCGCCATGCTCGCGCCCGCCCGCACGGCGGTCGACGCTGCGACCGCCGCAGAGGAGCTCGCGCGCAGCCACGCCCGCGGGGAGACGGGCGAGCTGCGCCTCGGGCTGTCGCCCGGCGTGCACTACGTGGCGCAGGCGCTGCTGGCCGAGTTCGCCCGCCGCCGCCCGCACGTGCGCGTGCGCGCGACCCAGGACGGATCCGGCGTGCTCGCCGGGCAGGTCGCCGACGGGCGGCTCGAGCTCGCGCTCGGCTTCTGCACCGAGCCCGTCGACGGCGTCGTCTGCGAGCCGCTGCGCGACGAGCCCGCGGTGGTCGCGGTGGCCGGCCACCACCCGCTCGCGGGCCGCGAGCACGTCGCGCTGGGCGAGCTCGCCGGCGAGACGTTCGCGCTCGTCGACCCCCACGACGGCGCCGGCTACAACCGCGCCGTCGCCGCGCTGTGCCTCGACGCGGGCTTCGAGCCTCGCACCCGCCCCGACCCGCACGGCCCGATGGCGTGGGAGACCGCCGTACGCAGCGAGCGGTGCGTCGGCCTCACGACGCGGTCGGCGGCACCGTCGACCGCCCGCGGCGTCCGGCTGCTCGAGCTGCAGCCGGCCGCCACGTTCCAGCTCGATCTCGTCCAGCCCGCGGGCCCGGAGGCGGCGCGAGGCCCCGCCGCCCGTGCGTTTGCGGCCCTGGCGCGCGAGCTCGCCGCGCGGTAGTACGTCACGGCAGGAAGACGGCCTCCGGGAGCAGCGCGCTGACGATGTACTGCCCGGCGTCGACGATCTCGGAGATCTTGAGGTCGACGCACAGGCTCGAGAGCACGTACGCGTCCTCGCGGCCCAGTCCGTACGTGGCGGCGATGTGGTCGACCATCGCCCGGGTGGCGTCCTGCGCGGCGACATACAGATCGGGGCCGACGCCCGTCGTGCCGTAGAAGGGCGCCATGTCGACCCCCGGCGTGAGCGGGGCGGGCGTGCGGTACTGCGCGCCCGGGAGCGACCGCCCCTTCTCGAGCGTGAAGCGGAGCGTGGCGTACATCGGCGCCTCGAGCCCGGTCACGCAGACCTCGCCGTCGCCCTGGCAGCCGTGGGCGTCGCCGCATGAGAACAGCGCGCCGTCGACCTCCACCGGCAGGTACAACGTCGAGCCGCGGACGAGCTGCCGCGTGTCCATGTTGCCGCCGAACCTCCCGGGCGGCATGACGGGCACCGCGCTCGCTCCGGCTGCGCAGACGCCCATGGTGCCGAAGAACGGCGCGAGCGGGACCGCGATGTCCTCGCGCACGTACGCGACGTCGCCGTTCGAGATGTCGAAGGTCCGCAGGTAGGCATCCGGGAAGTCGTCGGGCAGCAGGCCGAGGCCGGGGAAGATCGCGCTCCAGCCCCAGCCCTCGGTGTGCATGTCGAGCACTTCGACGGCGAGCGTGTCGCCCGGCCGTGCGCCGCTGACCGTGATCGGGCCGGCGAGCGGATAGACGCGATCCCAGTCGATGCCGGCGATCACGCTCGAGTCGGAGTCGGGCCCGATCTGGTTGTCGCTGACGTCGCGCGTCCACAGCACCACCGTGTCGCCCGAGTCGATCTCGAGCACCGGCTCGTGCCCGACATCCCAGGTGAAATGCACCCGTTCGTCCGGCAGATAGTGGGTCCGCGGCACGTCTCCTCCTCGGCTGGCTGTGGTCGAGCGGAGCCTACCCCGACAAGGGTGTGCTGCCGCCCTGACACCATCGCGCACCACAATGGTCTTGACATGGTGCCATAGTGGTGTCATACTGGCGCCATGGACTTGATCCCTTACGTCGAGAACCTCCGCCGGGAACTGGCGGTCGCCGCCGACGCCGGCGGCGAGGACGCCCGCGCGCTCGCGGAGCGCCTGACCGCCCCGCTCGAGTCGTCGACCCGGCTGATGCTGCTCGATGCGCTGTCGGCCGCCGCGGACGAGATCACGCGCGAGCTCGCGCCCGGCTCGGTCGAGCTGCGCCTGCGTGCCGGCGAGCCCGACTTCGTCGTGACGCCGGCACCGGCCGACGAGACGGTCGAGGCGGCACGCGACGACGCCCCACCGTCCGTGCCGGCAGAGGCCGACGAGGGCGCGACCGCGCGCATCAACCTCCGCCTGCCCGAGCAGCTCAAGGGCGGCATCGAGCAGGCCGCGAGCCGCGAGCGGCTGTCCGTCAACGCATGGCTCGTCCGGGTCGCAGCCGCCGCGATCGCGCGCGAGGACCCCGACCGCCGCCCGCCGCAGCGTGGCGGGCGGGTCGGCGAGGCCTACACCGGCTGGGTCCGCTGACCGCGGCCGCCCGCTCCAACACCACCCGACTTCGAACAAACCTGACCCTCCAGGAGGACCTCCTCATGCCGACCTTCGACACCCCCGAACCGATCACAGCCACAATCGACGTCGCCGTCGGCGACGTCCGCATCCGCGCCGTCGACGGAAGCGCCACGGTCGTCGACGTGCGACCCAGCGACGCGTCCAACGACGAGGACGTGAGCGCCGCCGAGGCGACCCGCGTCGAGTACGCGAACGCGCAGCTCCTGGTCAAGGTGCCGAAGCTGCGCTCGTGGCGCATCCGCAGCGGCGGCGGATCGGTCGACGTGACGATCGAGCTGCCGGCCGGCTCGCAGGTGCACGGCACCGGCCAGATGACGGACTTCCGCTGCGACGGCCGGCTCGGCGACTGCCGGATCAAGACCGGGATGGGTCACATCGTGGTCGACGAAGCCGACACGCTGAGCCTGAAGAACGGCATCGGCGACGTCAACGTGGAGCGGGCAACCGGCCACGCCGAGGTCGCGACCGGGTCGGGCGACGTGCTGCTGCGCTCGCTCGACAGCAGCGCGGCGATCAAGAACTCCAACGGCGACACGTGGGTCGGCGCCGCCGGCGGCGACCTGCGCATCAACGCGGCCAACGGCAGCATCGGCGTCGGCCTCGCGGACGCGAGCGTCGTCGCCAAGTCCGCCAACGGCGACGTCCGGCTGCGCGAGGTAGTCCGTGGCTCGGTCGTGCTCGAGACGTCGCTCGGCGACCTCGAGGTCGGCATCCGCGAGGGCACCGCGGCCTGGCTCGACGTTCGCGCCGGCGCCGGCAAGGTCCGCAACTCGCTCGACGCCGCCGAGGCCCCCGAGCCGTCGGCCGAGACCGTCGAGGTGCGTGCTCGCACGACCGCGGGCACCGTCGTGATCGGGCGTCCGTCATGACACGCGCGCGGTCAGCGATCACGGCGACGGGCCTGCGCAAGTCGTTCGGCGACCACGTCGTCCTCGACGGCGTCGACCTCGACGTCGCCGAGGGGACGATCTACGCGCTGCTCGGCCCGAACGGCGCCGGCAAGACCACGATCGTCCAGATCCTCTCCACCCTCATCCGTGCCGACGGCGGCGAGCTGCGGGTCGCCGGTCACGACCTCGCCCGCGACCCCGACGCCGTCCGTGCGGCGATCGGCGTCACCGGACAGTTCTCGGCCGTCGACAACCTGCTCACCGGGCAGGAGAACCTGATCCTGATGGCCGACCTGCACCGCCTCGGCCGGTCGGAGGGCCGCCGGCGCGCCGCCGAGCTGCTCGACCGCTTCGACCTCGCCGACGCGGCCTCCAAGCCGGCCGCCACCTACTCCGGTGGCATGCGCCGCCGGCTGGATCTCGCGATGGGGCTGGTCGGTGACCCGCGGATCGTGTTCCTCGACGAGCCGACCACCGGCCTCGACCCGCGCAGCCGGCGCACCATGTGGCAGATCATCCGCGACCTCGTCGCGGGCGGCGTCACGGTCTTCCTGACGACGCAGTACCTGGAGGAAGCGGACCATCTCGCCGACCGGATCGCGGTCCTCGACCAGGGGACGCTCGTGGCCGAGGGCACCGCGGACGAGCTCAAGCGGCTGGTCCCCGGCGGTCACATCAGCCTGCGGTTCGCCGACGCCGCAGCGCTCGAAGCGGCGGCCCGCGCCCTCGGCGAGGCCGGCCGCGACAACGACGAGCTCAGCCTCCAGGTCCCGAGCGACGGCGGCGTCCAGTCGCTGCGGGCGCTGCTCGACCAACTCGACGCCGAGGCGATCGCGGTCGACGAGCTGTCTGTCCACACCCCCGATCTCGACGACGTCTTCTTCGCCCTCACCGACAAGCACAAGGAATTGGTTCGATGAGCACCCTCTCCTACGCCGTGACCGACTCGGCGACGATGCTGCGCCGGCAGCTTCGCCACCAACTGCGCTACCCCTCGATGACCGTGATCCTCGTCGGCATGCCGGTCGTCTTCCTGCTGCTGTTCGTCTACGTGTTCGGAGGCACGCTCGGAGCCGGGCTCGGTGGCCTCTCCGGCGGTCGCGAGGAGTACGTCAACTACGTCACTCCCGCAATCCTCGTGATCACCGTGGCCGCCGCGGCCCAGGGGACGGCGATATCCGTCGCGATGGACATGACCGAAGGGATCATCGCCCGCTTCCGCACCATGGCCATCTCGCGCGCCTCGGTGCTGACCGGGCACGTCCTCGGCACCTTGATCCAGACGATGCTCGGCCTCGCGCTCGTCATCGCCGTCGCGATGCTCGTCGGATTCCGGCCCAGCGCAGATGCGCTCGACTGGATCGCGACGGCCGGCGTCCTCGCGATGGTCACGCTCGCGCTCACCTGGCTGTCGGTCGCGCTCGGCATGGTGTCCAAGAGCGTCGAGACCGCGAGCAACCTCCCCATGCCGCTGCTCCTGCTGCCGTTCCTCGGCAGCGGATTCGTCCCGACCGACTCGATGCCGGCCGGCCTGAGCTGGTTCGCCGAGAACCAGCCGTTCACGCCGATCATGGAGACGCTCCGGGGACTGCTGATGGGCACCCCGATCGGCAACAGCGGCGTGCTCGCGGTCGCCTGGTGCGCAGGCATCGGGCTGGCCGGATACCTGTGGGCCAAGCACCTGTTCAACCGCGACCCGACGCCGTAGCCGACCGGGGCCCCGTCGCTCACTGGACCTTGTAGCCGGCGTCGCGGAGCTCCTGCTCCCCGGCCTGGATCTGCGCCGCGCCCTTCGAGCTCGCGATCGCACCCAGCGCTTCGACCGTCGCTGCCGGCGACGACGCGTCGCCGAGCTTCTTTGCGGCGCCGCGCAGGTCGGCGGCGAGGGTCTCGACGCCGGTCTGGACCTTCGCGTGACCGGCCTTCGCGTCGTCGGGCGGGTCCACGGCAGCGAGCTCCTTGGCGGCGTCGCCGAGCGCGCCGGCCAGGGCGCGCAGCTGCGAGCCGAGCTTCGCCGGGTCCGCGGTCGGCGTCGACTCGAGCGTGCCGATCTCCTTCCCGATCTTGCTGCTGACGGCGGTGTACTCCTCGGCGTAGTCGCGCTCCGCCGCTCCACCACATCCCGCCGCGGCGATGGCCGCGCAGACGCACGCCACGGTCGCAGCGATTCGTGCTCGTCTCACTTCTTCGTCCTCCGTGTCGGGGTTTCAGGCATCAGGCGACCGTACGGACGACACGGCGGCGGCGAAATAGCGGAAACCCTCATACAGTGGGAAATCACCCCAGGATCCTGGGATGGACGCGGACTCGGTCCTGCCTCACGCTCGTCGGCATGGAATCCGCCGTGCCACTTCATCCGACCGGAGAGCTCCCGCTGGTGCGCTTCGTCCAGGCGCTGCATCGCGGCAGCACCCTCGACCAGCTCGGGCGGACCTTCCTCGCCGGCTTCGGTCGCGTGCTGGGCGTTCCGATGTTCGGCTTCAACGTGGTGCATCCGGGCACCACGCGGCTGCGCCACCAGGTCGCGGCGAACGTCAGCGACGTGTTCGTGACGCGCTACATCCGCGAGGTGATGGACGACGACCCGCTGCGGATCGCGGCGCACGAATCGGGGCGCGCCGTCTACAACCTCGATCTGATGTCGCCGCTCGAGTGGGAGGAGAGCGAGGCCTACCGTCGCGCCTTCTCGATGCAGCGGATGCGGCACATCGTGGAGGCGCCGATGATGGCCGCCGGGCAGCCGGTCGGCAGCCTGCACTTCGCGACCAACGCCGTCGAGCACGACGTCGGCGCCGGAGACATTCAGCTGGCCGAGGCGCTGGCCGACGTCCTCGCGCAGGCTGTCGTGGACATCGACTCGAGCGAGCGCCTCACGCGGGAGCGCGAGGAGTCGCGCGCGGCGCTCGCCGTCGCCGGACTGGCCGTCGTCGTGAGCGACCCCGACGCGACCGAGCTACGGCTCAACGAGCCGGCCCGGCGCCTCCTCCGCGACGTCGTGGATGCGGACGAGCGGCTGCACCGGATGCTCGGCCGCCGCGCCGAGGACGGGCCGTCCTCGCGCCGGCTCGACGTCGAGCTGTTGACGGGAGAGATCGCGACGCTGCACGCCGACTTCAACCCGCTCGAAGACGACAACGGCGCCCTCATCGCCGTGCTCGAGCTGCGGCGCAACCATGCCCGCGTCTCGCCGGCCGCGCTGGCCACGTTGACTCCGCGCGAAGCCGAGGTGGCCGGGCTCGTCGTCGACGGGCTCGCCGATCGCGAGATCGCCGAACGACTCTTCCTGAGCCGCCACACGGTCAGCCAGTACGTGAAGCGCATCTACCGCAAGCTCGACGTCGAGTCGCGGGTCGGGCTCACGCGGCTCCTGCTCGGAGCGCCCTCGCCCGTCCGCGCCGGGCCCAACTAGGGATCCCCAGGCCTGGGGACGTCCGAACTCGGCTCCTGTTGGGGCTGTCCGCGGCAACGGCCGCGGCCTAGCGTCCGTCACCGTGACGAACACGACCAGTTACCCGCTCCCCAACGCCTGGGAGCTCTCGCGACGTCGCCTCGAACTGCTCGAGGCCTCCCATGACCCGTCCAGCATCCGGCGCGCGGAGGCACTCGGCGTCGGCCCCGGCTGGCACTGTCTCGAGGCGGGCGCGGGCAACGGCTCGTTCGCGCGCTGGCTCGCCTCGCGCGTCGGCGAGGCCGGCAGCGTCGTCGCCGCCGACATGGACGTGCGACTGCTCGAGGCCAATGACGAGCCCAACATCGAGCTTCGCCGGATGGACCTCACGACGGACGAGCTGCCGGAGGCGGCGTTCGACTTCGTCCACACCCGCATGGTGCTGATGCACATGCCCGCGCGCGACGAGGTGCTGCGGCGGCTCGCCGCGGCCGTCCGCCCCGGCGGGGTGCTCATGATCGAGGAGGGCCTGGTGCATCCGGTCCTGGCGATCGCGAGCGGCCCGTATCTCGAGGCCTGGCAGGCGTTCCACGACATGATGCGCGGCGCCGGCGTCGACCCCGAGTGGGCTGCGGAGCTGCCGGAGCGGCTGGACGCCCTCGGCCTGATCGACGTCGATGCCGTGTTCGAGGGAGAGCTGTTCCGCGGCGGCTCCGAAACGGCGCAGTTCTGGAGCCTCACGTGGCTTCAGGTACGCGATCAGATCGTCGCCGCCGGCAGCCCCGGCGAGGTCGTCGACTCCGGGCGCGCGGCGCTCGCGGACACGAGCCGCTGGTTCCACGGGTCGGGCACCGTCCGCGCCTGGGGCCGCCGCGCGGAGGGTCTCTAGACGCCGTCGGCCGTGGCGGCGAGCGCGCCGTCGCCGAGCGCCTTCGCCAGCAGCGCCCGCAGGACGGCGCGCTCCTCGGCGTCGAGGGCGCCGAGCGCCTCGTCGGTCACGCCCTCGACCGCGCGTTCGGCGCGGACCAGCGCCTTGCGGCCCGCAGGGGTGCTGCGGACGATGTGGCGGCGGCGATCATCGCGATCGCGCTCGCGAACCGCGAAGCCGCGCTCCTCGAGGCCGTTGAGGAGCAGGACGACCATGTTCGCGTCGATCCCCATGACGTCGCTGAGCTCGCGCTGCGTCGTGCCCTCGCCCAGGTAGCTCAGCATCACGAACTCCTTGAGCCTCATCCCGAGCTTCTGTTCATCGACGAGCCGGTAGGCGCTCCGCGCCAGGCGGGTCAAGAGGACGACGGCCCCGGCGGTGCTGCGGGTCGGCGTCGGTGTATTCATGACGGCCCTACAGGATACCAACTCCAAGACCATCATGTTTGATAGATCATCATGATATGGTGACGATCATGAAGACAAGAGACAAGCGGTGGCTGGCGCTGGCGGTGGTGTGCATGGGTCAGCTGATGTTGATCCTCGACGCGACGATCGTGGCCGTCGCGCTGCCGGCGATCAAGACCGACCTGCATTTCTCCTCCTCGTCGCTCACGTGGGTGCCCAACGCCTACCTGATCGCGTTCGGCAGCTTCCTGCTGCTGGGCGGCCGGCTGGGCGACCTCATCGGCCGCACGCGGATGTTCCTCGCGGGCATCGCGATCTTCACCGGCGCCTCGATGCTGTGCGGTTTCGCCGGCAGCGAGGGCATGCTGATCGCGGCGCGATTCCTTCAGGGCATCGGCGCGGCCGTCGGCGCCTCGGCGATCCTGGCCCTGATCGTCGTCGAGTTCCCCGACCCGGCCGAGCGCATCCGGGCGATGTCCGCCTACACGTTCGTCAGCGTCGCGGGCGGATCGCTCGGCCTCCTCGCCGGCGGCGTGCTGACCCAGACGCTGGACTGGCACTGGATCTTCTTCATCAACCTCCCGATCGGCATCGCCGCCTACGTGCTCGGGGTGGTCACGCTCGACCGCGACCGCGGCCTCGGGCTGGGCCATGGCGTCGACGTGCTCGGCTCGGTGCTGATCACCGGTGCGGCGATGACGGCCATCTACGCGATCGTCGGCTCCGAGGAGTACGGGCTCGGCTCCGTGCGCACGCTCGGCTTCGCCGCGATCGCCGCGGCGATGTTCGCGGCGTTCATGACCGTCGAGCGGCGGATCCCCAACCCGATCCTGCCGCTCGAGATCATGCGACTGCGCAGCCTGATGGTCGCCTGCCTGGTCCGCGCGCTGCTGGTGTGCGGCCTGTGGGCGTCGTTCTTCGTCGGCGCGCTCTACCTCGAGCGCGTGCGCGGGATGGGCCCGATCGCGGCAGGCGCGGCGTTCCTGCCCCAGACGCTGACCGTCGCGGCGCTGTCGCTGGGACCGACGACATGGCTGACCGAGCGGTTCGGCGCACGGCGGATGCTGATCTTCGGGCTCACGGCGCTGACCGCCGGCCTCGGGCTGTTCGCCGCAGTTCTCCGACCCGGTGCGGCCTACTTCCCGGAACTGTTCTTCGCCTACGCGCTGATCGGAGTCGGGGCGGGCACGTCGTTCATGACGCTCATGACGCTGGCGCTGGCAGACGTCCCGGCGCGCGACGCCGGGATCGCGTCGGGCCTGGTGAACGTCTCGGTGCAGCTCGCCGCAGCCCTCGGACTGGCGGTGCTCGGAACCATCGCGGCGAACCACACGAGCGCCCTGGAGGCGAACGGCGACACCGCGATCCAGGCGCTCTCCGGCGGCTACCAGCTCGCGTTCGTCGTCGCCGCGGGGTGCGTCGCCGCAGCGCTGGTCGCGTCGATCCTGTGGATGCGCGCACCGGAGCCGGAGCCTGCGGCGGTGCCGGCCGCCGCCGAGGTCGAGCTCGAGATGGCGGCGTAGCCCTACCGCAGCGCGACGCGACCGCCGCGCCAGCGGGCCAGCGACGCGAGGCCCGCACCGGCGCCGAGGATGCCGGCCGTGATCGCGGCGACCGTCCCCCAGCCCGCCGGCGGCAGGCCGGGCGCGACGACGAACGGACGCTGCTCGCGGAGGCGGCCGTGGGTGCGGTAGTTGCCGAAGCGGGCCTGGGCGCAGGCGATCGTCACCTCGCCCGGGCCCGCGCGGAACGTCCCGATCGTCGACTGGTCGCCGATCGTGACGCTGTGACCCTGGATGGCGCCGCGGAAACGGGCCTCGCCGCCGCCCGGCAGCTGTGCCACGCAGTTGGTGGCGGCGACCACCTGCTGGCTGACGTCGTCGTTGAAGATGCCGTCGTGATCCAGCCAGACGGTGAAGTCACCGCCGGCGCCGGTGAACTTCACCGCCGGTGTGGCGGCGCCGTCGAGCGCGGCGATCGTGCCGGGTGCGAGCTCCTCGCCGTCTCCAGGCGCCGCGCCGGCAAGCCTGACGATCACCGCGCCGACGAGGCCGGCTGCGCCGACCACCAGCACCAGGCCGAGCACCAGCCAGAACGGGTTGCGGCGCCGGCGCAGCATCGCGCCCGGCCCCTCCGTCGCCGCGAAGCCGACCGGGGTGACGTCGTTCATCGCTGCGGGGGCCAGCAGTACCGGTGCGGCGCGAGGCGGTCGAACACGTCGCTGCTCTCCCCCTCGACGACGTTGTGCACGAACTCCGCGGTCTTGAACAACCTGCGCGGCACGCCCGGCAGCCGCTCGACGAAGTTCTCCTTCTCGACCGCACGTCGCTCGGCGCCGCTCGCCAGGTCCGACTTGAGCACCTTGCGCTCGTACGCGGCGAAGCGCTCACGGCCCTCCACGTAGGCGGGACGATCGTGGTACGCGACGACGATCCGGGAGGCGCCCGTGAGCCGCGGATGCAGCTGCCCGTCCGCGCCGAGCTGCTGCTCGCCGCGATTGGTCCTGATCGTCATGCCCTTCTTGCGGGTGACGCCGTTGAGGTCCTTCGGGGCGTCCTCCGTGACCGCGGCCGTGTAGGCGTCGGACGGGTCGAGCCCGACGATGTCGAGGTAGGCGCGCAACAGCTCCTGCGGCGTGCTCGGGAGATACGGGAACGGCGACGGGCTGGCAAAGCGCAGGTGGGTCTCGGGGTGCACGGCCTTGCGGATCCCGGCCCAGTTGAGGACCTCGACGTGCACGTCCGCCACAGGCCCGTCGGCCAGCGGCCGCGCGGCGGCCAGCTGCTCGACGACACCGGCGCCGAGCCCTTCCGGATGCCACACGTGGACGCCGGTCACGTAGGACGCGGTCGCCGATCCGCTCTCCTCGCCGGTCTGATGGACCTTGATGAACCGCGAGATGCCGAGCGTCCGCTCCGGACCGATGCCGGCGCGGGTCAGGTAGGCGAGCGCGAGGTCCTCGTCGTACACCGAGGACTCGCCCGGGCGGCGGGCGACCCAGGTCTCTTCCGCGTCGAACCACGCCGAGCGCGCGGCCGCCGCCGGCGCCAGGCCGGCAGCCGTCGTGTGCACGATGTCCCACTCGACCAGCCGCGACCCGCGCTTCAGGCCGCCGTCGATGTGGTCGGGCAGGCGGTAGACGCCGAACACGAGATCCGGTCGCGCAGCCAGCCCGCTGGAGCCGAGGTACGCCGCGACCTCGTCGAGCTGGGTCTTCTCGCGGGTGGCCAGCCGCGTGATCTCGACCGGCACGCGCGCCGGCGCCAGGAACGGCACCCGTGCCTCGTCACGGGCGGCGCGCTCGCCCGCGGCCTGTTCCTCGCGGTCGGCCGACAGGACGACCGGCGTCGGCAGCGCGGCGCGCACCTTGCCGGACAGGTGCATGCCGTAGACGTAGTCGCCCGCAGGACCGTGCAGCGAGTTGCGCGGCTGCCACGCCGGGACGACCGGCTGCGTCGCGGCGGCACTCTCCGCAGTCGAGGATTCGAAGCCGCGCTTGATGTTCTCCGGGTCGAGCGCCTCCCTGATCTGCTTGAGCTTCTTGAAGGACGGCATCGCCGTAGTCTGACCGGCATGACGACCCCAGCCCAGGCACCCCCCGTGATCACCGGAGTCGACTTCGTGACGCTCCCGGCGAAGGACATCGAAGCCTCCCGCCACTTCTACGGCACCGTGCTCGGCCTGCCGTTCGTCAAGAACTACGGCGACATGCCCGCGAGCGAGTACCAGGCCGGCAACCTCACCCTCTCCGTCATGGAGCCCGGGGCGTTCGGCCAGGAGCTCCGCGTGCACGGGCTGCCTGTCGCATTGCGGGTCGACGACGTCGCCGCCGCGCGCGAGGCGCTCGAGGCGCAGGGCGTGCAGTTCGTGAGCGACACGTTCGACAGCGGCGTCTGCTGGCAGGCGATGTTCCTCGACCCGGCGGGCAACACCCTGGGCCTGCACCACCGTTACGCGCCGGGCGGCGGCCTGGCGTAACCGCGGCGGCTAGCTCGGCTTCGCCGGGGCCGGCGTAGGCCCGGGCGCGGCCGGCACCGTCGGCGCGGCACCGGCCGCCGCGTCGCGCGCGCGGAACCACTCGTCGCCCTCGATCGAGAAGTTGGGGACGATGCGGTCGAGCCAGTGCGGGAACCACCAGTTCGAGCGGCCGAGCAGCGTCATCACGGCCGGCACGAGCAGGCAGCGAACGAGCGTCGCGTCGACCGCCACCGCCACCCCCATGCCGACGCCGAACTGCTTCACCGTCGGGTCGCCGTTGAGGACGAAGGCGAAGAAGACGCTGACCATGATCAGCGCGGCCGACGTGATCACGCGCCCGGTGTGCGCGACGCCCTCGATCACCGCGCGGGTGTTGTCGCGGCTCCGCTCCCAGGCCTCCTTGATGTGCGTCATCAGGAAGACCTCGTAGTCCATCGAGAGCCCGAAGAGGATCGCGAACATCATCAGCGGGACGAAGCTCACGATCGCCACCTCGGCCTCGAGCCCGACGACCCCGACGCCCCAGCCCTTCTCGAACACGGCGCTGACGACGCCGAACGCGGCGCCGATCGACACGAGGTTCATCAGCCCCGCCGTCAGTGGGATCACGACCGAGCGGAACGCGAGCATGAGCAGCAGGAAGCTCAGGGCGACGACGACCGCGATCGTGAGCACCAGGCTGCCCGCGATCTCGTCGGCTAGATCGACGTAGCCGGCCGTGGTCCCACCGACGCTGGCGGTCATGTTCGCGCCGCTCGTCGCCTTCGGGATCGTGTCGTCGCGCAGCCGCCGCACGAGCTCCTCGGTGGCGCGGTCCGACGGGCCTGTCTTCGGCGTCACGCTGAGGACGGCCGCCGTGCCGCCCGAGTTGACCAGCGGCAGGCTCACCTTGCTCACGCCGCTCGTCTTGGTGAGGTCGTCGCGCAGCTTCGTCAGCCGCGGGTCCGTCGCCTTCTGCTCGAGCTGCTTGCGCTGCTGGGAGGCCTTGTCCTCGATCTGCTTGACCTGCGCGTCGGCAGCCGACGCCGGCAGGCCCTGCGCCTCGGCCTTCTCGCGCGCCGCGGCCTTCTGCTGGGACTCCTGCTTGGAAAGGTCGTCGAGCTTCGCCTGGTCGGGCTTCGCGGGCTGCTTGGACATGTCGACGCTGACCAAGAGCGGGCCGTTGGCGCCGACACCGAACGAGGCGGTAAGACCGTCGTAGGCGCGGCGCGCCTCGGTGCTCGTCGGGAGCGCCCCGTTGTCCTGCTGGCCGAGGTAGAGGTCGAGCGTCGGCAGCGCGAGCGCGACGAGCACGGCGATGGCGACGAGCGCCGACGGCAGCGGACGGCGGGCAACGAACCGCGCCCAGCGCTCCCAGCCGTGCGGGTGGTCGTCCTTCGGGCCGCGGCGGTGCGGCAGCGCCCACCGGTCGATGCGATCGCCGACGATCGCCAGGATCGCCGGCAGCAGCGTGATCGCGGCGGTCACCGCGACGAGGACGACGAGCGCGGACGTGTAGCCGAGCGTCGTGACGAGCGGGATGTCGACGACGGCGAGCGAGAGCAGCGCGACCATCACCGTGATGCCGGCGAACACGACCGCGCCGCCGGACGTGGCGGCCGAGCGCGCGATCGACTCGCGCGTCTCCATGCCCGCCCGTCGCTGCGCCTGGTGGCGGGTGACGATGAACAGCGCGTAGTCGATCCCGACGCCGAGCCCGATCATCGTCGCGAGCGTGGGCGCGACGGTCGGCACCTCGACGACCTGGCTGATCAGGGTGATGATCGACAGCCCGCTGACGAGTCCGACGATCGCAGTCACGATCGGCAGGCCCATGGCGACCACGGTGCCGAACGTGAACAGCAGGACGATCACGGCCATCGAGAGCCCGACCACCTCGCTGGAGTGCGTCTCGGGCTTGGAGACCTTCTGACCGACGTAGCCGCCGAAGCCGACGTCGAGGCCGGCGGCGCGAGCGGGATCTGCCTCGTCGACGATCCGCTGCGCGTCGTCGGTCGTGAGGTCGCTCGGGCTGGCGCTCAGGTTGAGCGCGATGTAGCCGGTCCGCGCGCCCTTGGCCAGGATGTCCTTCGAGGTGAGCGGGCTCGTCGCGGAGCGGACGTCGGGATCCTTCTTGAACGCCGCGACCGTGTCGTCGATCGGCTTCTTGTACTTGCCGTCGGTCAGCTTGGCGCCCTGCGGTGCCTTGAGCACCACCGGGTTGGTGCCGTTGGCCTGCGACGGGAAGCGCTCGGCCAGCAGGTCGCTCGCCTTCTGGCTGTCGCTGCCCGGGAGCGTGAGGTTGTCGTTGAGGTCGGGCCCGACGCTGCGGGCCGCGAAGGCGAGCGCCACGAAGATCGCCAGCCAGGCGCCGAGCACGATCCACCGGCGGCGCACGCAGAACCCGCCGAGCCGGTAGAGCAGGGGGGTCACAGCGCGCTCGATGTAAGCGCGATCAACAAGGCCCGACTCTACCTGAGCCCTCCGGGCCGGCGCCAGCCGTGCGCGCGTCTGGGCAGATCGCCCGATTGCAGTCGTGGCCCGCTTCGCAGAGGATGGACCGTGCACCCCAGGGGAGGAGCCGTTTGATGGCGGACAGGTCGTCGGTGGCGGTGGGCCAGCCTCACATCGAGGCGCACGACCCGCATCATCTCGCTGAGCCGGACCTGATCGACAAGGGGCTCAAGCACAACTCTGTCGGGCTCGTCGGGAGCGTCGTGATCGCGATCTCGTCGGTCGCGCCCGCGTACGCGCTCACAGCGACGCTCGGGCCGACCGTCAGCGAGGTCGGGGCCCAGATGCCGGCGATCTTCCTGGTCGGCTTTCTGCCGATGCTGCTCGTCGCCTACGCCTATCGAGAGCTGAACATGGTCGCGCCAGACGCCGGGACCTCGTTCACGTGGACGGTGAAGTCGTTCGGCCCGCACGTCGGCTGGCTGTGCGGCTGGGGCCTGGTGATCGCCACCATCATCGTCCTCTCGAACCTGGCCGGCGTGGCGGTCACGTTCCTCTACCTGTTCCTGGCCGAGGTGATCGGCGACGCCGACATCGCCACCTGGGGCGACGACAAGCTCGTCAACGTCGCTACCTGCGTCGCGTTCATCGCGATCGCCACGTTCGTCGCCTACCGCGGCATGTCGGCCACGAAGGGCGTGATGTACGTCCTGGTGGCGGTGCAGCTCGTGGCGCTCGTGCTGTTCGTCGTGCTCGCCATCGGCAAGGCGCTGGACGGCGACGTGGCCACGTCGGTCGACTTCCAGTGGTCGTGGCTGAGCCCGTTCTCGGTGACGACGTTCTCCGCGCTGGCCACCGCGCTGTCGCTGTCGATCTTCATGTACTGGGGCTGGGACGCGGCGCTGTCGGCGAACGAGGAGACGAGCGGCAGCGAGCGCACGCCCGGCATCGCGGCGCTGACGTCGCTGGTGATCCTCGCCAGCACGTACGTGCTGGTGGCGGTCGCGGCGCAGATGTACGCCGGCGTCGGCGAGCAGGGCGTCGGGCTCGGCAACCCCGAGACCTCCGACAACGTCTTCGCGGCGCTCGCCGACCCCGTGCTCGGCGGCTCCTTCGGGCTGCTGCTGTTCCTGGCGGTGCTGGCCAGCTCCGCGTCGAGCCTGCAGACGACGTTCATCCCGGCGGCGCGGACGATGCTGGCCATGGGCGTCTACAAGGCGCTACCGGAGCGGCTCGCCCACATCCACCCGACCCACCGGATCCCCAGCTACGCGACGCTCGTGTCGGGCTTGGGAACCGCGATCTTCTACACGCTGATGACGCTCGTGAGCGAGAACGTCCTCGTCGACACGATCCTCTCGCTCGGCCTGATGATCTGCTTCTACTACGGCCTCACGGCGTTCGCCGCGGCCTGGTACTTCCGCAAGGAGCTCACGCTCGGCGTCACGGACTTTCTCCTCAAGGGCGTCGCCCCCGTGCTCGGCGGCCTCACGCTGGCGGCGGTGTTCGTCAAGCTCGTGATCGACACCACCGACCCCGAGTACGGCAGCGGCGGGTCGGTCTTCGGCCTCGGCACGGTGTTCGTGCTCGGCGTCGGCCTCCTGCTGCTCGGCGTCGTGGTGATGTTCGTCAGTCAGGCGCGCTCGCCGTCCTTCTTCCGCGGCGAGACGCTCAAGCAGGACACTCCGGCGTTGATCGTCGAGGACTGATTGACCAGTGTCGGCCGGCGAACGGCCGGCCGACACCGGACACCCAGATCAGTTCAGGTCGAACCGGTCGAGGTTCATGACCTTGACCCACGCCGCGACGAAGTCGTGCACGAACTTCTCCCGCGCGTCATCGCTCGCGTAGACCTCCGCGAGCGCGCGCAGCTCGGAGTTCGAGCCGAAGACGAGGTCGACGCGGCTTCCGGTCCACCTGAGCTCGCCCGTGGCGACGTCGCGGCCCTCGAACGCGTCCCCGGACGCGGTCCACGCCGTGTTCAGGTCGAGCAGGTTCACGAAGAAGTCGTTGGTCAGCGACGCGGGCGTCGAGGTGAGGACGCCGACCGCGGACTGCCTGTGGTTCGCGCCCAGGACCCGCAGGCCGCCGATGAGGACGGTCAGCTCGGGGGCGCTCAGGGCTAGCAGGTTCGCGCGGTCGACCAGGAGGTACTCGGCCGGAAGCCGGTGCTGCCCCGGCCTGAGGTAGTTGCGGAACCCGTCCGCGGTCGGTTCCAGCGCCTCGAAGGACTCCACGTCGGTCTGCTCCTGCGACGCGTCCGTGCGGCCCGGCGTGAACGGGACCTCGACGTCGACACCTCCGTTGGAGGCCGCCCGCTCGACCGCGGCGGAGCCGGCGAGGACGATCAGGTCGGCGAGCGAGACCGGCTTGTCGAAGGCCGCTTGGATCCCCTCGAGGGTGCGCAGCACCGTCGCCAGCTGCTCGGGGTCGTTGACCTCCCAGCCACGCTGCGGCTCGAGCCGGATGCGCGCCCCGTTGGCGCCGCCGCGCTTGTCGCTGCCGCGGAACGTGGACGCAGACGCCCACGCGGTGGAGACCAGCTGGGAGACGGACAGACCCGAAGCGAGGATCTGCGCCTTGAGCGCGGCGATGTCCTCCGCCCCGATGAGCTCGTGCGTCACCTCGGGGACGGGGTCCTGCCACAGCAGCCTCTCCGACGGGACCTCCGGCCCGAGGTAGCGCTCGATCGGCCCCATGTCGCGGTGCGTCAGCTTGAACCACGCCCGCGCGAACGCGTCGGCGAGCTCGTCCGGATGCTCGTGGAAGCGCCGCGAGATCGGCTCGTAGATCGGGTCGAACCGGAGCGCGAGGTCGGTCGTGAGCATCGTCGGCGGGCGCCGCTCCAACCCATCCTCCGGCGGCGGCACCGTGCCCGCACCGGCGCCGTCCTTCGGCTGCCACTGGTGGGCGCCGGCGGGGCTCTGGGTCAGCTCCCACTCGTAGCCGAAGAGGTTGTCGAAGAAGCTGGTGCTCCACTTGGTCGGCGTGGCCGTCCAGGTGACCTCGATCCCGCTGGTGATCGCGTCCGCGCCCTTGCCGCTGCCGAAGCTGTTGATCCAGCCCAGGCCCTGCGCCTCGATCGGCGCGCCCTCGGGCTCGGGGCCGACGTACTCATCCGGGTCGGCCGCGCCGTGGGTCTTGCCGAACGTGTGCCCGCCGGCGATCAGCGCGATCGTCTCCTCGTCGTTCATCGCCATGCGGCGGAACGTCTCGCGGATGTCGATGGCCGCGGCGAGCGGGTCCGGGTTGCCGTTCGGCCCCTCCGGGTTGACGTATATCAGGCCCATCTGAACGGCCCCGAGGGGCTCCTCGAGCTCGCGGTCGCCGGTGTAGCGCTCGTCGCCCAGCCAGGTGGTCTCGGGGCCCCAGTAGACGTCCTCGTCGGGGTCCCACACGTCCTCCCGGCCGCCGGCGAAGCCGAAGGTCTCGAAGCCCATCGACTCGAGCGCGACGTTGCCCGTGAGGACCATCAGGTCCGCCCACGAGAGCGCCTGGCCGTACTTCTTCTTGACCGGCCACAGCAGCCGGCGGGCCTTGTCCAGGTTCCCGTTGTCCGGCCAGCTGTTGATCGGCGCGAACCGCTGCTGGCCGCCCCCTGCGCCACCACGGCCGTCGCTGATGCGGTACGTGCCCGCGCTGTGCCACGCCATCCGGATCATGAACGGGCCGTAGTGGCCGAAGTCGGCCGGCCACCAGTCCTGCGAGGTCGTCAACACGTCCTCGATGTCCTGCTTGACCGCGGCGAGGTCGAGCGTCTTGAACGCCTCGGCGTAGTCGAACTCCTCGCCGAGCGGGTTGGCCACGGCGGGGTTCTTGGCGAGGATCTTCAGGTTGAGCCGGTCCGGCCACCAGCCCCGGTTCCCCCCGCCCTGGGTGGGGTGCGGAGCGCGCTCGTGCGCGACCGGGCAGCCGCCCCCGGTCTCCTCGTTCATCTCTCCTACGACGGCGTCAGGACTATCGGACACGGGAACCCTTTCTCGGATCAGAGGTTGTTGCGAGCAGACGAGCAGTCAGAGCACAGGCCCCAGTAGACGACCTCGGCCTCGTCGATGGCGAACCCGTGGTCGTCGGATGCGGTCAGGCAGGGTGCATCGCCGACCGCGCAGTCGACGTCGGCGATGGCACCGCACGACCGGCACACGACGTGGTGATGGTTGTCGCCGACCCGCGACTCGTAGCGCGCCAAGGAGTCCGGCGGCTGGATGCGCCGCACCAGACGCGCGTCGGTCAGCGCTCGCAGTACGTCGTAGACGGCCTGCTGGGACACCTCACCGAGGTGCTCGCGCACGACACGAATGATCGAGTGCGTGTCGGCGTGCGGATGGTCATACACCGCGGCCAACACCGCTAGCCGAGGACGCGTGACGCGCAGGGAAGCCCCGCGCAGCATGCGCTCGAGTTCCGACGACCCGGGCATCCGGGAAGTGTTACACAGATCTGGACACGATCCAGATTAGGCGACGGCGGGAGCGGTGGCGTGAGATTGCGGCCCTGGACACGGGTACGATGGACGCGTTGTCCGTTCGCGTGGCCACCGTCCTGGCCGTCGTATGGGGGCTGGCCGTCGCGGCGCCCACGGGCGCCGCACCGTACCGTTACGAGCGCGACGGCGTGTGGCTGGATCTCGACAGCCGCCCGTCGCTGCTGGAAGGCTGGCACGACAGCATGCGCGTGCGCATTGGACGCGACGGCCGCGGCCTGCAGCAGTTCAGAAGAGGGCGCTGGGTGCACTCGATCGACGACAACGCGATCGAAGGGCTGTGGTCGCACGCGCAGTGGGTGCGGACGGGTGACCGCCGTCACCTGCGGCGTGCCGAGCGGCTGGCCGGATGGCTGGTTCGCGGCCAGCGAACGCGGAGCGGGCTATACCCGCTCTACTGGAGCTACAACGTCACCGAGGGCCTCGGGAGCCCGCTGTGGCTGCGGCCCGGCTGGTACGGAGCGAACGTGCAGGGCGAGGCACTGTCGCTCCTGACGCGTCTCTACCGGGCGACACACGAGCGCCGTTACCTGCGCCAGGCGCGCCGTGCCCTGAGGCCGTTCCTCAAGCCGACGCGACACGGCGGCGTCGTTTCGAAGTTCCTCGACACCGACCTCCCGTTCTACGAGGGCTACGCCTCGCTGCCCGTGCGGGTGCACACGCTCGCCCACATGCTGTACGCGATGATCGGCCTGTATGACATGAGCGACCTCTCCCCGGCTGCCCGCCGCTTGTTCCGCGGCGGCTTGGTCACAGTCGACCGCGCGCTGCCCTACTACGACGACGGGCAGGGCCGGACGCTCGTCTGGCTGCTTCATCTCACCGATCCGCCGCGCCGGGTAACAGCGCAGAGCGGCTACTTCCAGGAAGCGCTCGTCGCGCAGGTGCGCGCGCTCGCCAGCGTCCGGCCGAGCACGATCCTACGTACGTACCGCGATGCGTGGGCGAGCGAGCTGGCCGAGATATGCGTCAATCCCGCTGAGCAGTGCGCGTTTCCGCATACCTCCGGCTGAGCGCGGCGGTCGCCGGTCTGGCGTTCCCGGCGGCGGCGCCGCCCGACGCGACGGCACATGGCCCTGCCCACACTCTGAACGCGGCGCTCGGCGGACCGGTCTTCGCGTCCGCGGCGCCCGCCGGCGCCTCGGCGCTCGGCGGCAGATTCGCCCAGGTGGGTCACCACGCGCTCGGTCGCAGAGCCCTGAACTCTGGCCTCGCGCTCGGCGCCCGGCACGCGTACATCGGCAACGAGGGCGGCCGGCCGATCGCGATCCTCTCGATCCGGCGGCCAAACCGCCCGCGCACCGTCGGCCAGCTGCGCCAACCCGCGGGAGAGACGCCGGAGGAGCTGCGCCTGTGGCCGCGGCGCGATGTTCTCGCCGTGATGACGTTCGGCTGCCGGCAGCCGACGTGCCCGCAAGGCGTCCCGCAGCGGTGGGCCGTCCGCCTGTACGACGTGCGCGGGCGCCACGCGCGCTCGCCGCGACTGCTCGTCACGCACCGGCTCGTGACCGAGCCTCACGAGATCTTCCTCTGGCAGGACCCGCGGCGCCCAGACCGGGCGCTGCTGTACGTCTCCACGCCCGCTCGGTCGGGTGAGAACCTCGTGGTGCTCGACATCTCAGCGGCCCGCCGGGGGCGGGTCCGCGAGGTCGGGAGCTGGGCGCTGCCGCCCGAGGCCGCGCCGCTGATGCCTGACGGGCTGCACTCGATGAGTGTCTCGCGCGACGGGCGCCGCACGTACCTGGCGGCTTTCGGGCTCGGGCTCATGGTCGCCGACACATCGCGGCTCGCCGCGGGGCGGGCGGCGCCGCAGATCCCGACGCTGACGCCGGTCGACAACCGCGCGACGTGGCCGTTCGTCAACGCCCACAGTGCGGTCACGATGCCCGGCACGTCGCGTTATATGGTCGTAGCGGACGAGTTCTACGGCTGCCCCTGGGGCTGGATCCACGTCATCGACGCGCGCGATCCCAGCATGCCGCGTGTTGCGGCCGACGTGCGCGTGCCCGGCCTCGACGACGCTCTCCACTGCCCGTCGCCGCTCCAGGCGAGCTACTCGGTCCACAACCCGACGCTCACGCGTCATCTGATGATCGCGAGCTGGTACGGCACCGGCCTGCAGGCCTTCACGCTGCGCTCGCCGACCGCGCCGCGGCGCATCGCCGAGTTCCGGCCGGAGCCGCTCCCCCGCGTCGCGTTCGAGGAGCCGGGCCTGACGGCCGGGCCCGAGAAGGTGATCACGACGACGTACCCGATCCTCCGGGACGGGCTCGTTTACGTGGGGGACCGCCGCAACGGCCTCTACGTGCTGCGCTATCGCGGCCCGTTCGCCCGCGAGGTCCGCTGCGCACGGCTCGTGGAGGGCAACTCGAGCCTGGCCCGGGCGGCCACCCGGCGATGCTGACCGTCGTCGTGAATTGCGTAGAAAGGCCGAGCATTTCTGAGCCTTCCTGAGCGCGCCCGACAGGATTCGAACCTGTGACCTTCGGTTCCGTAGACCGCCTCCGAATCGGCTCGAAACCGCTTCGTAGCGCTAAGTCTGCGGTGCTGCGCTGCAACGCTCGCTGCAACGCCTCACGACTGGACGCCTCTGGCGTGCAGCTCGAGGTACGCGTCGAGGAGCGCGGCCGCCTCGTCTTTGGTGCCCGGGAACAAGTGGCCGTACCGGTCGAACGTTTCGGTGATCGACGCGTGGCCCATCAGTTCCTGGAGAAGCTTGGCGTTGAATTTCCCGCCGCCGGCCATCGCGGCGATCATCAGCGACGCGAACGTATGGCGGGCCTCGTGGAGCCCGATCGGTTCCAGGTCGTCGTGCTTATTCCAGACCCGCGAGGCTCGCCGTTGCGGGACTTCGATCGACCAGGGTCTGCCCGGGCCGCGACCGAAGACGTAGCCCTCACGCCACCCGAGCCGCATCAGGTGCTCGACGATGTACCGGCGCAGCGTCTTGGAGATCGGAATGTCCCGGCGTCCGCGCATGCTCTTCAACTCGATCTCACCCTCGACGCGGTCCCAGCCGTGGCGGACGCGCATGACATTCGCTTCGAGGTCGATGTCCTCGATATGCAGTGCGACGAGCTCGCCGCGGCGGAGCCCTGCGTAGAACGCCGTAGCCCAAAGGGCGCGCTGGCCGACCGGCAGCGCAGCGATGAGCGCCTCGGCCTCCTCAGGAGTCGCGAAGCGCTCGCGGACGCCGTCGACCGCCGGAAGGTCCAGGCGAGACGTCGGGTTGACCGTCGCCTCCTCGAGTGAGAGCGCGCGTCTGTAGATCACGCGCAACGGCATGATCGCGTTGCGGACCGTCGAAGGGGAGCGGCCCGTCGCCAGCAGCCGGTCGGCGAGGCGCTGCACATCCCCGCGACGCACGTCCTGGAGGCGATACGGACCGAGGGCCGGGTAGATGTGGAGGTCCAGGTTGCTCTCGAAGGATCGAATGGCAGACGGCTTGTACTGGCGGCCCGAGCGGGTACGCACAACGCCCGCGCGCATCGCTTCGATGAGGACTTTCCCGGCCTGGCGAATGGTCTGGCCACCGGTCCCGGCGACGAGTTCGCCTGCAGCAAGCGCCTGCTCGGCGTCACGCTTCCACGCCTTCGCGGCGGCGAGTTTGGGGAACGTTCGCGACAGCCGGCGCCGGTCGCGTCGCGACCAGACCTGTACCTGATAGCGGGGCGGGCAGGCGCACCGCCACTCGGGCAGGCCTGCATTGGGGCAGGCGCGCCGGTGACGGGCGGTGATCCCATCCGGTAAGCCAGAACGGTTCCGTGGCGGTATCGGGTCCTCCTCGATCCGTGTCCCGGCGAGCCTACCTCTCATCGGCGGCTTTCCAGGGTCATCGCCGCGTTCTCTTCAAGCCAACGCTCGAGCTCGTGGACGGGGAACAGGCGAAGCTTCCCTTGACGCACGGCGCGGATGTGCGGCTGCACGTACTGCTCAAATGACGTCACGCCCATCCCGAGGGCCTCGGCCGCCTCCTGCCGCGTGAGCGCGAGGCGGGGCACTGGGTGCGTCGGACGCCTCGCCGGCTGGGGTCGCACGGGCTCGGTCACCGCTCCCGCCCCGGGTTGCAAGCAGGTCGCTGGGCGATGGCGTCGATGTCAGCGGGTTCGAGGGTCACTGGTTCACGCTCGCCTGGGTCAAGCCGCCGACGAGGCGTGATGGGCGATCTGATCGCGGAGTCGGCCTCATCGGTCCAGTCCGAGGTCGCGGTCGAGTCCGCGTTCTCGCCTTGGCCGTCGGCGAGCGACCGGCCTGGCCACCTGTCGCGCCTGTTCGACGAGGGCCCGGAGCGCTCGTTCGCGTTCGCGGAGGAGTCCAGCCTGGTTGGCTGCTCGGGTCTCCTCGCGGCGTGCGTCTTCGATCCGGCGTTGGCCGCCGGGAAGCCGGCGCGACCAGTGCGTCTCCGCGTCGAGTGTGCGGCGGCGGGCGGCCTGATGGTCGCGCTCAGCGGCTGCCCGCTCCCGTGTGACCTCGTGGAGCTCGCGGCGCGAGGCGGCGATCCCGGTGTCGATCGCCAGCGCCGCAGCTCCGCTGTCCTGAAGACGGGCGGTGAGCGCGTCGACCGGCGGGCGGTGGAACGGGTCGACCGGGGCGATCTCTTCGCGCGCGTCCGACCGGCCTGCCGTGACGTAGAGACGGTTGCTCTTCCGCCCGCGGCTGAGCGCGGTGTAGGCGAGCTCGCGGCCGAGCGTGTCGCCGGCGAGCACGAACGTGCGGTCGACGGTCATGCCCTGCGCGACGTGCGCGGTGATCGCGTAGCCGTGCACCAGCGTCGGATCGCCGGCCGCTGTGCGTGCGTCGAGGAAGTCGCGGCCGAGCCTCACGCGGCCGCGATCGGTCTCGATCGTGAGCCCGTCGCGGTCGAGGGCGACGACCTGGGCGCGGTCGCCGTTGTTGATCCCGCGGCGGACGTCGTTGGCTTTGACGACTACGCGGTCGCCGACCGCGAACTCCCCGCCGGGCAGCGTGAGCTCGTCGCGGCCGAGGACGCCGGCGGCGCGTAGGAGTCGCGCGCGGGCGTTGAGGTCTGCGACGTCGGCGCGGCGGTGGGCGATCATGACCGCGTCGTCCAGATCGCCGGCCGCCCACCAATCGCGCACGAGCTGCCGTCGCGCGGCGCCTGCGGTGGGGGTGACGGTGAGCCGGTGGTGTGCCTGGTAGAGCGCGAGGGCTTCTTCGGCGCGGCCCTCGCGGAGGTGGTCCAGCGCGGTTCGTTCCCACGCGTTCTCCTGCCGGCGGTTCTCGCGCAGCTCGATCGCCAGCCCGCGCGCAACCAGGCCCCGGAACGCGCCGCCGGCCTCGAGCGCGGGAAGCTGGCGATGGTCACCGACGAGCACGAGCTTGCCGCCCACACGGCCGGCGTGATCGACAAGCTCGGCGAGCTGGCGGGTCGCGACCATGCCCGCCTCGTCGACCACCATGACCGCCCGCGCCGGCAGCGCGTCCGGCCCAACGCGCAGGGCGGCGAGCAGCGCCGCAATGCTCGTGCTCGGGATCCCGCTGTCGTCCTCGAGCTCCCGCGCTGCGCGCCGAGCGACTGCGGCGCCGAGCACCGGGAAGCCGGACGCCTCCCAAGCCTCGCGCGCCGCCGCGAGTGCGAACGTCTTGCCCGTCCCCGCCTTGCCCGCGACGACATCCACGGCGGCGCCGTCCAGGCAGAGGCGCCGCACCATCTCCCGCTGCTCGGCCGCGAGGCTCGGGCGCGCACGCTCGGCCGCCGCGACCGCGTCGCGGTCGGCGATGCCGGCGCCAGCGTTCCGGCCGCGCTCGACGGCGCCGACGAGCCGCTGCTCGACCGCGAGCAGCTCCGGCGTGGAGTAACGCAGCTCATCCCGCAGAACAGGAAGCAGCCGCCCATCGCGCCGACGGAACGCCTCCCGGTCACCGCCATGCGGGATCAGCGGGACCACCCGCGACGATGCGAGAAATTGATCGGTCGCGGCTTCGAGCGTCGCGGCGTCGACTCGTGTCCCGGGCGGCAGCAGCTCGCAGATCTGCTGGGTCACGTCCCGGCGCGTGAACGTCGACCGCCGGTGCGTCAACCCGGTCGGCGAACCGAGCTCGTCGAACACCCGCTCCCACGCCGCCGCATCGGGCGGCGGTCGCCGACCTGCAGTCCGTTCGATGCCCTCGACGGAGAACCCGAGCGCCGTCGCCCGGTCGCGCCACTCGCCCTCGAGCGTGTCCGCGGTCACGGCCCCGTCCTTCGCTTGGCGCGTCGCGAGCGCCGCCGCCTCGGCAGCCCGCACGCTCGTCGTCCCGCGCGCGTCGAGCTCGGCCTCGATCTCGGCGCGCCGTCGGCTGAATGCCCGCAGCACCGGCCGCGGCACACCGGCGACCTCGGCGATCCCGCTTCGCACCGGCGTCCACTCCAGCCCGAGCGACCGGCTCAGCTCGCCGCGCAACACCGCCTGGTAGATGAAGCTCGTCGCGCGCGCGAGCGCGTAGATCCGGCGACCGTCAAGCGCCGACCACCGGCCATCCGGGCCTTGGCCAAGGTTCGCGACGACCACGTGCGTATGCAACTGCGGATCACCCGCACGCGACGTCCGATGACGGAACGCCGCGGCGACCAGGCCGTCGGCCGGCTCCACCACCGCCCCCGCATGCCCGCGACGGACCATCGCCGCCGAGCGCTCCAGATAGCCGAGCGCCTCGATCACCGCCCGATCATGCGCCGCACGAACCGCCGCCTCCATCTCAGGGCCGCCGAGCCCGAACAGCACGCTCACGCTCTTCGGCGCCGAGAACGTCAGATCAAAGCCACCCAACCGAACCCGACTCCCCGCCCGCCGCAGCGACTCACCGCTCCGCGGATCCAGCCCGGCCAGCACATCACGCAGCGCTTCGGCCATCGACCGCACCCGCCAACCCGAGCTCGCGAGCTCCGCTCCCGATCCAGCGGCCTCGCGCCTCCGACCCGCCGGCGTAGTAATCCTCAACGCCCGACCCCACGCTCGCGACCACGTCGACGCGAGCCTCAGCTTGGTCGAGGTAGTACCGGGCCTGCCCGGCTGCCAGCTTGCCGATCGAAAGCACGCAATGTCCTCCGGTCCTTCAAGCCGGTGTCGGACATTTCCGGGCCATCCGGTGCACCAATCTGGTGCAGGGGTGTGTTCGGGCTTTCGGGGTTGTCCTTCAGGCAGACGTACTGAGTGGCGCGCGCGCTCAGGGCAATGGCTTGGGGGCTAGGGCTTGTCACGGCGGGTCGACTTGCCGTCGCACTTAGGGCGAGATCTGTGGGCCTAGACATAGAGTCGGTATTGGCGGGTCTGGTACCCGTCGCGATTTCCGAGCAGGCGGGGTCTCGGTGCTTCTCCGTCCAGGCGAAAGCGGCAGTCGGAGCCGGTATAAGGCAGCGCATGCCCGCCGCCGTCGAATTCGACTATCGCTAGTAGGGACCGGCTGGAGCGAAGCGCGGTTCGCTGTCGGTAGCCACTGGGTCAGCCTCACCGCCTCATACCTCGACGACGCGCTCGGTGACCTGCTCCTCGCGACGAGACTGTTGGTCGAGGGGGACACCGCCGCGCGGGCGTCTTGGGCGGAGGAGCCGGGCGAGTACCGCTGGCTGCTTGACCGTGACGGCGAGGGCATGCGTGTCCGCATCCTTGAGTTCCCTGAGTTGTGGTCAGACGCGCCCGATGGCGACGGCGACGTCCTGCTTGACGCCACGTGCGATTTCCGAGCCTTCGTGGCGGCTCTCACCCTCGGCGCACGGCAGGTGCTGAACACCCACGGCGAGGAGGGCTACCACGAGCGGTGGCTGGACCATCCCTTCCCCACTGAGCATCTGCAGGCTCTCGAAGCGGCGAGACGGTAGTGCTGCTTTGAGGCTTGCTGTTTGGATTCGCCTCGTCGGTGACGTCCGACGCGGTGGAGAAGGTCCCGACCGGGCGGCGAGCTGACTCTCTTTGAGGCTGTCGACCGAGTGGGTCTGACCTCCTTTTGTTGTGTCGCTCGTCGCCGGTCGGGGATGTCCGGCGTGACTTGATAGGAGCGTGGCAGCGCCCCCAGCAAGCCGTGTCCGCCGGACGTCCACCACGTCGGAGATGAAGGGGTGGACGAGGGCAATGATCGTGCTCGGGCCGGACACTCACAAGCGCTCGCACACGATCGCCGCGGTCGCTGCGGTGACGGGCGAGGTGCTGGGCGAGAAGACCGTGGCGGTCGGCGCTCGCGGGTTCGCGAGTCTGCTGGTCTAGGCGAAAGCGAGAGCGGCGCTACGTCCGCCAAATGACGGATCGTGACGAGCAGGACATGCTGGAGGAAATCAATCGGGCCAACGAAAAGGTTGCCTCCTCCGACGAGCCGTATTGGGCCGGGACGGAGCTCCACGGTTTGGCGAACTCCCTGATGACTGAGTTCGGCGTCGCCTATCGCCTCTTTTGGATTTGGTCGGAGCTCACCGACAGATACGAACTGAAGCCCGGTGAGCGGCCGAAGACTGTGGCCGCGATGCGACGGGCCGCCGAAGAGTGGCTGCTAGTGGCAGCGGATAGCACGTCTCGCGACGCCTATCTCGAACGATGGCTGTTCCAAGAGCTCGCACTCAGCCGCAAGATCGGTGAGGAGTTCTAGCCGGCGCGTAAACCCGCTGCCGCTTTGAGGCCGAGCCGACAATCTCGCCTGCAGGCGAAAGGAGCAGCCTCAGGTGGTGACGCCGAGGTCCGCCAAGACGCGCGTCGCCAGCGAGTCCATCCACTCGGGTAGTTCCTGGTGCGCGATCTCGTAGCCGAGCGTCGAGCCAAGGGTGGCAACCACGAACCTGCGCTCCGAAGCCTCCCACCGATCAGGCTGTCCATCCAGCCAGAAGGCGAACGTTTCACCGGCGCGGTCGGCGAAGAACGCCTGCCCATCCGGCGCGATGAAGCGCAGCGGGGCGGCATGCCGGACGAGCGCGTAGGCCAGGCCTTTCGCATCCACGACCAACCCGGCGTCGATGAGGTTCGACACGTCCGCATCGCGGTCGTCGCGAAGCGCCTCGATGATTTCCCGAGTGAGCTTGTCGAGATCGGCGTCCTGCTTCCGGCTCACGCTGCCCAGTATCACGGTCTGGCTGCTGGGTTGAGGCACGAGAAGTGGCTACCGCCCCTGTTGTCAGAGTCGCGGCGGCTCGAGCGACTCCTGTGGTGTGATCAACGATGTCGGCGGCCCGGGGATCGGGCGACCCAACCCAGGCCCGGACGGCGAGCGGCACCGGCGCGCGGTGCGTCTGGAGCTCGTCGACGGTGAGTCGTTGTGGGCGACGACGCATCGCGTCGATCGCTTCTGGGAGCGCGCAGCGTCGAGCGAGACGACGTTCCGGAGTGCGCGGACGCGGCTGCTCACGCTCGCGCGTGAGCACGGCCGGCGAGCCGAGCCACCGGCGTGGCTGGCTGAGGGGGCCAGGGCGAGCATGCGTGGGTGGCGCTGAGCGAGGATGTCGTCCTGCTGATCTACGAGGGCGTCGCCCGGACCTGCCTGACCCGTGGGATGCTGCCCGGCGGTGAGCGGCGGCGCCGCCGTGCCCTCAGGCGACGTGCCGCGGCGCGTCCATCCAAACGTAACCGCCGGGCGTGGTCGTGAGGCCGAGGCGGCTGGCTGACGGCGACGAGCCGGAGGCTGGAAATGAGCCGGGCTCTCAGGGTGTGGGGCGGGTTGCGGCCGCGGGAGTGTCGCGCTGCGGGGTAGGCAGCAGTCGGGTTCGGGCGGCTCCAACCGCCGCTATCAGGCGGAAGCGGCAGTGTCGTCGAGGGCCATTCGCCGTACCCTTGGCGGTGATGGACCTCAACGGCTTCGAGATCCTCGTCACGCTTGAAGTCGAGGAGGACCTGCCGGTCGCGGACGTGTTCTATCGGGGAACCCAGGTCGCGGCGCTTCGCGCCGGGAACGTAACGCTCTACGACAGCTCGGGCGAACTCCCAGTCGAGGATTTCATCGCGGCGCTCGTCCGAGCGCGCAGCGACCTCAGGGCGTAGTTGGTCACGCTGCTGCTTGAGGCACAAGGAGCGGCGCCGGCACGTAGTGCATCGCCGCTCCCTCCAGGCGAAAGGAGCACTCGCCTTCGCTTAGATCTTCGGCGTGACCGATGAGCCAAACCCGCGTGTTTCGGTGTACGCCGAGGCCGCCGCGGCGCACGGACACGCAACTGCCGAGGGCGATAGCAGGAGCGCCAACGCGGCCCACGACCGCCTCGCCGCGGTCTACCGCGAGCTACGCGCCGAGGGAGAGCGAGCGCGGCTTCTGCCCTTGCTCAAACATGCTCATCCGGCCGTGCGCACCTGGGCAGCGGCACACGCGTTGGAGTTCGCGCCCGATCAGGGTGAGCGTGTTCTAGAGGAGGTCGCCGCGACCGAGCACAGCATTCTGGGGTTTGACGCCAAGCAGACATTGAGCGTCTGGCGCGAGGGCGGCTTGTCGTTCCCCTAGCTAGGCTTGCGGCATGAAGATCTTCAATCTCAACGCAGACGATTGGGATCGCACGGAAGA